>NZ_CP036274.1 GCF_007747655.1 Anatilimnocola aggregata | reverse complement strand
ATTTGCTCCCCGAATTGTAGCGGATTTCGAACGTCAACACGAGTCGGCAAGGGCTCAATTCGGCGATTAATTGGCTCGTTGTAACTGCTTGACAGTCTTGATGATGCGATTTGCCGCCTCGCTCACTTCCGGGGCTGTCGCAAACGCCCCCAAGCTGAACCGAATCGCACTGCCGACGACCTCTGCTGGCAGTCCCATGGCGACGAGAGTCGGCGAGGTTTCGCTCGACCCACTCGCGCAGGCCGAACCGGTCGAACAGGCGATGCCAGCCAGATCGAGCGCCATTACCAGAGCCTGCCGTTCGAGGGGGGGAAAACTGATGCAGAGTGTATGCGGAGTGCGAAGTACCTCCTGGCCAATGACTACTGAAGTCGGCAGCTCTGATTGCAAAGTGGATTGCAACTGATCGCGCAATTGCTGCATTCGCTGAGCACGTTCGGTTCGCTCTTGCTGCCACAGTTCGAGCGCACACTGAAAGCCAATCGCGAGTGCCGCACTCTCAGTTCCGGGGCGCAACGAACCCTGTTGAAACCCGCCGAACATCTGCGGCTGAAGTTGCACTTCGTGTCGCACGAGCAGGCCACCGATGCCAATCGGCCCGTGAAATTTATGAGCGGCTAGCGTCATCGCCGCGACGCCAAGTTCGCCGAAGGATACCGGCACTTTGCCAATCGCTTGCACCGCATCGGTATGGACGAGCACGTCTGCAGTTCGGGCCAGCGTGGCTACTTCAGCCACTGGCTGTAGTACGCCCGTTTCGTTGCTCGCCAACATCAGGCTGATGAGTTGCGGCCGCTGTTCGAGTGGACGATCGAAAAGCGCGGGAAGCGTAGCGAGGTCGAGCATCCCATTCGTTCGCACCGGCAATCGTTCGATAGGAATGCCCTGCTGGCGAAGATACTCCGCGGTCCCTTGAATACTCGGATGCTCAAGCGCGGAAATTGCCAACCCACGAGCCGGTTGCTGCGGACTAAGCAAGCCGTTGAGGGCCAAGTGATTGGCCTCCGTCCCGCCACTGGTGAAGATCAAGCGATCGGCCGCCATGCCCGTGGTGCGGCCCCCTAGCATCGCGATGAGCGCTTCGCGGGCTTCTTCAATGGCTCGCCGGGCACGACGCCCCGGGGCATGTTGGCTGGCCGGATTTGCGCCGTAATCTTGCCACGCGCGGTTCATCGCGGCGAGCACGCGCGGATCGAGCGGCGTGGTCGCATTGTTGTCGAGATAGATCGTCGCCGCAGCGTGCTGATTCAAAGCCGGCTATCCCTTGTGGCACGCCAGGCAACTTTTCTGCAGCGTGGCGACCTGTTGAATCGGCGGAGAATGAGGCTGAGATTCGCTGTGACAACGTGTGCAACAGGCAATTTCGTGACGATCGAGCGCTTGGGCCAGTTGCTGTTCGAGCGACACCTGCCCGGTGGCCTGAAAATCATTGGCCAACCAACAGGCCGCGGGCAACTTGAGCGCCAGCAGTCGCTGAGCACCTTCCTGTGGGTTCGCGGCCGGACGAGCAGCGATTGGATCATCGCCGCCCCTTCCAGCCTGCGTAGGCCGCTGCAACTCGCGCATGCTGCTTCCCAGGCTGACCATCACCACCACGACTGCGGCCGTGATGGCAAGTCCTATCGAACCGGACAAAATCATCGCCCAGCGCGAGGCGCGCGGCCGGTGCCCACGATTGTCCCAATTCAACAGAATCGGCATTTCGTCGGTCAGGCGAACTTCTGCGATCTCGCGCGGCAAGCGGCGGGCAGTGGGTTGCGTCAGTGGTGTCGCATTGCCGTGATACTCAGGGAGCGAATCCACTTCCTCGGCTGACAGGCATTCATGAAATAATTCGACGGCGGGCCGGAGCGCCTCGGCCAGCTGACGACAATCGTGACAGCAGCGCAAATGATGTTCGACGGCTGCGTCGTGATCTTGTCCCGAGGGGAAAGGCCCGCGAGTCAAAATATCGAAAACTTCATCGCAATGAATCAGGAGTTTCATCGAGAATCTCCAGCATGACTTGCCGACTGCGGAGCAGTCGCTTGGTTAGTCGGGTGTTGCAAATTTGTCCGTTTTAGCCACGTCGCGAGTTGCGTCAGTCCCAGGCGAACGCGGTTTTTCGCCCCACTCACGCTGCACTCCATTGCTTGAGCAATTTCTTCGAACTTCAGGCCGCCGAAGAACCGCAGCCGCAGCGCATCGGCCTGTGGTTCCGGCAAACGGGCCAGCAGTTGATGCAGCCGTTCGGCGCTTTCGCGGGCCAGCAGTTGTTCGAACGGCGAAGCTTCGGTGCGCGGCTCATGCGAGTGGAGGCAAAGCGTTTGCGCTTGCTCCGTCGTCCGCTCGCCCGGCATGGATGCAGCGGGCTGTTTGCTCCGCCGCTGGGCAATCCGCGAACATTGGTTCAGCAGGATGGTCCAGAGCCAGGTTCGAAAGCTGTACTGCGAATCGTAGGTGTGAAGCCAGCGATAGGCGCACAGCAGAGCCTCCTGCACAGCATCCTCTGCCAGTTGCCGGTCGCTGAGCCGACTTTGAGCCGCGTGCAGCAGCGGCCCCTGATAGCGCTGAGCGATTTGCGCAAACGCACTATCGTCCCCTGCCAAAGCAGCGGCAATCAGCGGGCCATCGGCAATTGGAGCGGGCTCGGTCATCACAGCCTATTCTAACTCCTGGCCGGTCGCGCTGGAATGCTTTCATCGGTCTTTGGTTAACCGAGCCGCTTGCGGCCGGGGGACTCACTCTAGGTCTTCTTTCACCCAGTGAGGAAAGTGAAAAGGGGGAAGCGGCCGCAAGCGGCTCGGTTAACCAAAGGAAATCGGAAGATCAAAGAAACTCTGCTAGCACCCGCTCCGCGGAAGTTGTTTGCGCAAGACAAAACGGAGTAGGCAATTTCGGCAGATTCTGCTACTTTGCTGCGTGAACGGAAATTATTGCCGGCAGATTGTGCGCTTCGCAAAGATGGAAGGAGCAGAATCGCAGCCGGCAACGTCGCAGGGAGGACGACACACATGGGCCACGCCTTTCGCTTTCTACACTCGGGCGATTTCGACCTGCAGCAACCGCTGACGGGGCTCGCCGATATTCCAGCTGCTCTGCGCCCCTTCTGTGTCGATGCTCCCTTCACCGCCGCCCAGCGCGTGTTCGATGTCGCGATTCGCGAGAAGGTCGACTTCATCGTCCTCTCGGGCAATCTGCTCGATATCGATCAGGCTGGTCCCCGGGCTGTCTCTTTTCTACTCGAACAATTCGAACGGCTGAACGAAGAAGACATCGGCGTGTATTGGGCGGGAGGCGTGACCGATCCGCCGCAGCAGTGGCCCGGCGCGGCCCGCATGCCGAAGAATGTGCAACTGTTTCCCGCTTATCAAGTGGAAGAGTTCTCGCACTTTCGCGTCGACAAGCCCATCGCGTGCGTCCGCGGTCGCAGCTGGCAAGGGCCAACAGTTTCCATCGATCCGCTCGCGCCCGACTTCGACCGCATGTTCACGGTCGCGGTAAGCTACGGTCAGTACGAAGTGAGCCCGCTTCTGCATAAGCCCGTCAATTACTGGGCTCTGGGGGGTTCGCCTCACCGGCTGACGCACGGCGACTCGATTCGCACGGTGCATTACCCCGGTTCGCCGCAAGGTCGCAAACCGCAGCAAGCAGGTCCGCATGGCTGCTCGCTGGTGCATGTCGAAGCTGACGGCAAGACCCGCGTGCAGCTTGTGCCTACCGATGCCGTTCGCTTTCAAACCGAAGATGTCGTGCTCGATCCGACCGGGCCGGTCGCCGATCAACGCCGTCCGTTTTTAGACCGCATCAAGTCGTTGCGGCTCGAAAGTGACGATCGTCCGCTGCTCGTCAATTGGGAATTGCGGGTGATGGGAACTCCCACGCTGGCTGAGCGCGAGAAGCTATCGGCAGAGATGCTCACCTGGCTGCGGAACGAGTTCGGCACCAGCCGCGTTCCGTTGTGGTCCATCAGTGTCGAATGTGCGAGTGGCGTGCTCTCTCCAGCCTGGCTGGCAGAAGACACGATGCTCGGCGAGTTTTTGCGAGCGGTCGAGCAGGCGTGCCATCAGGACGATGTGCCGCTGGACTTGAGCTCGTTCATCCCACAGCGCCATCAGCAGTCGTCGCTGGCTGGCGTGGCTCAGATTGGGATGGGCATCGAGAAGCAAACTCTGCTGCGCGAAGCTGCCTTGCTGGGCGCACAATTGCTCGGGGCCGATGAACGGGCCACGGCGAAGATTTTAACATGAGTACGCATTACGGGTTCGCAGGCTTCAGCGGCAGGGAGTCGCCGGCATGAAGATTAAAGAGATCGATATCGAAGGCTTTGGAGCTTGGACGGGACTGCGCTTGCAGGATCTTTCCGACGAAGCCACCGTCATCTATGGTCCGAACGAAGCCGGCAAAACCACGCTGATGCAGTTCGTCCGGACCGTGTTGTACGGCTTCTCCGTCGCGCGCCGGCAACGCTATTTGCCCCCAGTGTTCGGCGGCAAAATCGGCGGCCGATTGAAGCTGGGGAGTAACGTCGGCCAGTTCTGCGTCCAGCGTTCTGCGAAGCTCGACGACCTGCCCGATGAGCGAGGTCATCTCACACTGGTCGATGCCCAAGGCTTGCCGCGCGATTTGTCGCACCTCGATGCTCTACTCGCCGGTGTTGATGAAGCAACGTTCAACAACGTGTTTGCCATCGGCCTGCGCGAGATTCAAGAACTGGCGGTTCTCGACGATACGTCAGCTGCCGACCTGCTCTACAAATTGTCCACCGGTCTCGATCGCGTTTCGATCATCGACGTAATGCGCGAACTGGGCGCTTCGCGCGACCGTTTGCTCTCGCCCGACGAAACTCCGTCGCAAATTCCGAACCTGATGCAGCAGCGCGACACGTTGCGGGCCGAGATCGCCGACCTCAGTTCGTCGTCGCGTCGGTGGGCGGAACTCGCCTCCGAGAAAGCACTGCTGGCCGAAGAAGCCAGCGAACTCGAACACTCCATCGACGGCAACGATGCCAGTTCGCGCTTGATGGAAGTCGCGCTCGAAATTCAACAGCCCTGGTATGTGCGCGTTGATCTCGATCGCCAGATCCAGTCGATGGCCGCGGTGAAAGCGCTCCCCGAAAAAGCCGTCGAACGATTGGAACTTCTTAAGCGGAAGATTCGCAAAGGCAAACTCCAGCTAAAGAAACTGGCGCGCCGCAACGAACAACTCAATAAGGATCTCGATAGCATCGAGGTCAACCGCAGCCTGATATCGGCCATTCCGCGCATCGAAGCGCTCGGCGAACATTCACAGTGGCTCGTCACACTCGAAGGGCAAATCAACAAACTCAAAGAAGAGCTGAAGCGGATCGATCAGGAAATCGATGGTCAACTTGGTGGCCTTGCCAAGCAAGGCGGAGCACAGAATCTTGAAGATTTGCCGCGCGATACCGTCGCGATGCTTAAGCGTCCCGCGCAGCAACTGCGTGAAGAAACCGAAGCGCTCGACAAGGCCCGCGTCGAAGCCGAAGCGACCAAGCGCGACTTCGAACAACTGTCGATTCAACTCGAAGGAGTTACCCGCCTTCGCGCGACTGACCTGAACAAAGCCATCACAGCTGCTGGCAACAAAGTTGCTCTGCTTCGCAAGCGGATTCAAGTCGAAGAGCGGATCGACTCTCTCAGCAATCGCCGGTCGGAACTCGAATTCGATACCGACGAAGCGAGCACCCACAACGAAACCCCACTCCGGCAGACGATTCTGCTCGGCATGGGTTTCTCGATGGGCTTCATGCTGCTGATGCTGTCTGTCGTCAGCTATTTCGACATGATGCCGAATCTGCTGCCAAAAGATAAGATTCCACCAGTCTTTTTCGTCGGCCTGGCCGCCTCGGGCATTTCGTTCTTCTCGAAGGCCTGGTTCGAACGGAACGGTGAAGACCCGGCACTCGACGCCCGTCGTCATCTCGATCATGCCCGCACGCAGTTGGCCGATCTGAAGCAAGAGCGAGATGATCTCGACGCTGAATTGCCGGGCGGCGGCGGAGCCCTCGATGCTCGCCTCCGCGATGCCGAAAACGAACTGCGCGAGATGGAGCGGCTGCTGCCGCAAAAGACCGAGTTCGATGCCTGCAACGCCCGCAACGAAGCTGCCCAGCGCCGTTTCATCGCAGCTGGCGAGTCGCTGAAAGAAGCCCGCAATCGCTGGAAGAATGCCCTGCGAAATGCCGGCCTGCCCGAAGATTTTCAACCGCACAAAGTGCGCACGGTCGCCAAGAGCACCGATCATCTGTCCGAGACTCGTCGTCGCCGCGAAGCCCGCAAGGATGAACTCGAACAGCGCGAACGCGAATTGCTCGTCTTCAGCAGTCGCGTGCAACAACTGTTGGCCGACTGCCGCGTCACACCCAAAAGCGACCGGCCACAGGAACAAATTCGTCAGCTCTCGCAGGCCTTGGCCACCGAGAAAGAAACGCTCGAACTGCGCGACAGCATGGCGCGCAAGATCCGCTCGCTGAAGAAGCACAAGCAGACTATCTCGAACGGCATTCGCAACGCGATTCGCCGTCGCCATTCGATGTATGGCGTGGCCGGTGTGGTCGATGCCGCCGGCTTCAAAGCGGCTGCCGCCGATTATGCCAAGCTGCTCGACCTGCGCAAGCAGCGGGACGAGATCTCGCTCAAGATCAAGCATCAACTGCACGACGAGTTCGCCGAAGAAACCATTTCGGGCGTCTTTGCTCGCGAAGGTCGCGACCTGCAAACTCGCTGGGACGAACGGGTCGCGAATGCCCAAGAAGTTCGCCTGAAACTGGCCAAGATTCACGAACGCCGAGGCACGATCAATGCCGAAATGCAATCGCTGGCCAGCGATCGCCGTCTGAGCGAAGCGTCGCTCGAAGTGGGGATGGTCGAACAGCAATTGCGGCAAGCGACACGTCGTTGGCAACAACTGGCCACCGTCAGCCGCGTGCTCGATTCAGTGCGCAAGGCGTACGAAACCGACCGTCAACCCGAAACGCTCCGCGAAGCGTCGATCTATTTGGCGAAGATCACCCAAGGGCAATACACCCGCGTGTGGATGCCCCTCGATCGCCGCGCTCTGCTGATCGAAGATCACAAGCATCAATCGCTGCCGCTCGAAGTCCTCAGTCGCGGCACGCGCGAAGCGGTCTACATCAGCTTGCGTTTGGCCCTGGCCGCTTCGTTCGGTCGTAAGGGTGCTCGCCTGCCGCTGGTGCTCGACGATGTCCTTGTCAACTTTGATGCTGGTCGTGTGAAGGCCACGGCCGAAGTGATGTACGAGTTCGCTCGCGAGGGTCACCAGGTAATCCTGTTCACGTGCCACGAACACATCAAACAGATCTGCGAAGAAGCGAACTTCATTGCTCGCAACTTGCCGGCCCGCGGGACTACTATTGAGAGCGTTGCGGTCGAAGCGCCAAAGAAGAAAAAGAAGAAGGTCGAGCCGCCCAAGATCGAACTGCCGCCGCCTCCACCACCACCGCCCGTCGAAGAGCCTAAGCCCGCGCGATTTGTCGTCGATCCGAACGAACTGCTGGAGAAAGCGTCGGTCGAAGAGCAATGGTACGATGTCAACAATGGATGGCAGTGGAAGAAGCTGCCGCCTCCTCCCCCGGTGGTTGTGCCGGTCGTCAAACTGCCCGATTACTGGCCGGTCGCCATCGCGCCGCCTGCTTCGCGTCCCATCGAAGTAAAGCAGCCGGAACCGATTCCGCAGCCACGTCCAAGCGGTTATCAGTTCGGCAACAGTCCCCTGCCAGATAGCTGGGCGATTGCCGCACCTCCGGCTCCCAAGCCACCACCGCCTCCCGTGCCATCGTACGAAGTGGTTTCGTTCCGCCACATTCCCGAACCGGTTGCCGCTCCTGCGCCGATTCCGACACCGGCTCCTCCTCCGCCACCCAAGCCCGAGGTGATTTCCGGCGTATTCGAGATTGTGCGACCCAAGCCACCAAAGATCGAGTTGCCGCCGCGCCCCGAACCGGTTCTCATCAAGCCGGCGTTCGTGGCTCCGCCAGTCATCGTCGCGCCGCCGCCGCCGCCGCCGGTGGTTGTTGCTCAGCCCGAACCGCCTCCACCGCCGGTCGTGAAGCCACAACCGCAGCGCCGCCAGCGATTCACTTGGGAATCGCCCGAGATGTATGTGGAAGAAGATCGCGAGTAAGGCGCGAGAAGGTTAGATCGCGGTCCAATCGACAGGCTGATTTTTGTCGAGCCTGGGCAACTGAGTGGCGATTGCTTCAACGTATTTTTGCGCCGCGCCGGTATTGAAGATCACGGCCCGTTCATCTTCGCGAAGCCAACCGGAAGCACGGAGTAGTTCTGCCGCACCTACGCAGGCAGCCGCTTCGGGACAGATGGCGATTCCTTCAGCCGCAACAGCCCGCCGCATCCAGCCGTTGATCTGAGCTTCGTCGACCGCGATGGCGGTGCCCTGGCTTTGCCGCACGGCGTCAAGAATCAGGAAGTCGCCGACGGCGACGGGCACGCGAATGCCACTGGCAGCCGTTTGGGCGTTGGGGAATGCGTCGGCGAACCGTTCTCCCTTGTCAAATGCGCGGACGATCGGCGCACAGCCCGTGGATTGCACACTGACCATGCGGGGCATTTTCGAACTGGCGAGCCAGCCGAGCGTTTGCAGTTCTTGAAAGGCTTTCCACATGCCGATGAGGCCGGTACCGCCGCCGGTGGGATACAAGATGACGTCGGGTAGTTGCCAGTCGAGTTGCTCAGCCAGTTCGAGCCCCATCGTCTTCTTCCCTTCGATGCGGTACGGCTCCTTAAGGGTCGAGAGATCGAACCAGTTCATGGCAGTCTTCCCTTCACGCACCAGCCGGCCGCAATCGTTGATCAGCCCGTTCACCAGATAAGTCTTCGCGCCGGCCAGGGCGCATTCGTACTGGTTGATGACGGGTGTATCCTCGGGCATGAAGACGTAGCATTCCATTCCCGCGCGGGCGGCGTACGCGGCCGCTGCTCCGCCAGCATTGCCGGCCGTTGGCAGGGCAACTCGCGTGACGCCGAACTGCCTGGCCATGGTGATCGCCATCGCCAGTCCGCGGCTTTTGAAACTACCGGTCGGTAATTGCGACTCGTCTTTGACCCAGAGATTCGCAAGTCCCAGTTGCTTGCCGAGTCGCGGGCAAGCGAGGAGGGGCGACATCCGCTCGCCCAGCGAGACAATGTTGTGCTCATCGGCGTAGGGGAGCAGTTCGCGATAGCGCCACATCGTCTCGGGTCGCTCGCGCAGCTTCGCTTTGGTCAGCGCTTGGCAAACGGCAGCGAGATCGTAGCGAACCAGAATCGGACGATCTTGGTGGAGTGTTTGCAGTTCATCGGCGGGCAAGCGGGCTCCGTCGATGGCACCTTCCAAGTGCGAGACATAGCGGGTCATGTCGCCCTCGAATCGAGATCCACTGCTTCGACTTTTTCTATGGCCGGCTTCGCTTGTTGCTTCTTGATGAAGTCGTTCGTCGACTTGAAGACGAGACAGCCGGCAGCGACGAACATGCCCGCTGTCGAGATCCAGAGGAAAGCATCCCAGACCTTGCCGGGACGGAGGCGGTCGTCGCCACGAGCATAGCGGAAGTAGAGTGCGGCAAAGGCGAGCATGGGGAGCATGAACGCCTGTACCATGCCGCTCAAGAGCACCAACTGCTGCGGCTCTTCGGGAACGCACAGATAGATCGCCAGGCAGACGAAGGGCAGAATTCCGCTCATGATGCGGATCGAGCGCTTGGCGTCAGCTTCGCTTTTGATGCCAAAGCTCATCACGCGAGCGACATCGGTCAACACGCGTGCATGGCCGGCATTGGCGACAAAGAATGTCGAAAACAACACCGCAAAGGCACCGACCAGAAAGAGCGACTGGGCGAATCTGCCGAAGACCGGTTCGTACATTGCCGTGAGCGTGCGGACAAGTTCGAAGCCACCGGGATTCAAACCGACGCGGCCGAGAATTGCCGCGCCCAGCAGATAAAAGGCCACCGTGGCCAACGTATAGATGACCATCGAGCACCAGCAGTCCCAGCGAAGCACGGTGAGCCAGCCACGGGCCCGTTCGGCCCATTCGGGGCTGTTGTCGCGCGGGCCGGTGTAGCGGGCGTAGCCCTTCTCTAAACACCAGTAAGGATAGGAGACCAATTCCGACGCACCGACACCGATGATGCCGAATGTGGCCAAGGCGGTGGCGAGGGCATGTTGACTGCCGCTCTGAGTGGCTGGCGGCAGGCGGAACGACAGGCCGTCGACAATATCGCTGAAGCGAATCGCCCAGAAGTCGGTGAACTGCAGGGCGATGACGGTGCCAACCGTCGTGAGCGTGAAGGCGGCAACCATTGTAGTCGTCGACCATTCGATCAGTTTGTACTTGCCAACTACGAGCAAAATGGAGGTCACGACAGCGATCACGGTCGCCCAATACTGCGGGTCGTAGTTTGTCGGGGGCTTCGGTCCCAACTTGGTGAGCGTCTCGGTTAGCGAGGCGATTCGAGTGTCCAGCGCGTCGACCCGCGCGGGATCAGCGACAAACGTAGAGCCCGGCTTGGTGAGGGCCGCCAGCTCGGCAGACGCGGTCTTGAATTCGGTTTCGGCATTCGCGATTTGATTGAACTTTTGTCCTTGTTCTGTCAGCGGCATGCTAATGGCCAAGGCCTGACCCACCGCGCCGGCAATTCCGCCCAACTGAGCGGCGGAGGCGAGGAACATGATCAGGTAGTACCAGATGAGCCAATTGCCGCGGCCGGCTATACGGGGACCGGGGACTTCGCCCAGGGCATCCATCGTGCTCTTGCCGCGAATGATCGTATCGCGACCAAGTTCGACCTGCACAAAGACCTTGATGACACAGCCAATGAGAATGAGCCAAAGAAGCCAGAAGCCCGCCTCGGCTCCGGTTTTGGTCGTGGCAATCAGTTCGCCGGAACCTACGATCGAGCCGGCGATGATTAACCCGGGGCCCAACCGGCTGAGGATGCCCGTGATGGTCTGCGGCGGATTCTCGAACATCGTGGAACGATGGTCGTCGGGCGAAATGGGAGAAGACATAGGTGGGAACAATCCGGGAGCAGAGAAAAAACCGTCGTCCGGCTGCTAGCGGCCGGGCACGAACACCGTAACTCATGCAGCTGTCAGGGTAAAGCGTTTGCCGGCGAAAGGAGGGAAGTTCCCTGCTGAAGGTTTCAGGTTCGAGAACTGAAATGAGGCCGAAGTGCTTGAATCGAGGTGCCGGAACTGAACTTGTGAAGAACGGTAAGCCTGCGTAGACTTCGGCCCGACGTGCAAACTGGCTGCGCCGAACCTGGCCGCAGCTGTTTCAGGCATGATTCGATCAAGGAGGATCGATTGAAGGCGCCTTCGACATTCACGTGGCACCTGACTGTAGTGGTCAGCCTGGCTGCGATACTGTTGCTCACCAACCTGGGCGGGCCGCGACTGTGGGACGACGACGAGTCTCGTAACGCCGGTTGCGCGGTCGAAATGTTGCTGCGCGGCGATTGGATCGTACCGATCTTCAATGCCGAACTGCGCGCGCATAAGCCCGTACTCACCTATTGGTGCATGATCGTCGCCTACAAGCTGGGCGGCGTAAACGAATTCACGGCGCGGCTGCCATCGGCAATTGCGGCCATGGGGACGCTGATTCTGACCTACTGCATTGGTCGCCGCTTGTTCAATGCGCGCACGGGTCTTTGGTCGGCCATTGCGCTCGGTTGCAGTATTACGTTTTGCATGACAGGCCGGGCCGCGACGCCCGATAGCATTTTGGTCTTCACTTGCACGTTGGCGATTGCGCTGTTTGTGTTTGGCACCTTTGCACGACGCACGGTGACGAACACGGAGACGGGCGAGATCGACGATCAACTAGGGCCGCTGCAACGCTACAAAGGACATTGGTTTCCTCAGCGGACCATCCTGGTGGTGATGTTATACGCCGCTATGGGTTTGGCCGTGCTCGCCAAGGGTCCGGTCGGCTTGGTGCTACCCACTGCAGTCATCGGCATGTTCCTGCTCATTCAGCGCTTGGCGCCGATGAAAGAAGACGTCGACCAGGATGACGAAGCGGGCGAAATCCGCCAAATGATGGTCCCCCTCTGGCTACAGAATGCCGCGCGCCCCTTCGGCCCGTTCCACTTCCTGCGCACCTGCTGGTACATGTGGCCGATCACGGCGATTGTGATGACGCTGCTGATCGCTGGACCTTGGTATGCGGCCGTCGGGTTGCAAACCGAAGGCAATTTCATCAGCGAGTTTTTCGGCACACACTATCTCAAACGGGCAACCACGGCCCTCGAGGGACACAAAGGCTTTCCAGGCTTTTATCCAGTAATGTTGATCGCCGGGTTCTTTCCCTTCTCGGTGTTCGCGTTGCCTGTGGTGGTGGAAACCTGGCATCGCATCGCCCGCAAAGATCCCTGGCAGCCGGGTTATCTATTGGCCGTTTGCTGGATCTGCGTTTACATCGGCATCTTCAGCATCGCCCGAACCAAGCTTGTCAATTACATCGCCCCCTGCTTCCCTGCGGCAGCGCTGTTGGTCGGTGCCTTTATCGATCGTTGGCTGGCCGATAAGTTGCTCGTCGCTCGCTGGTGGCCCGCTGTGGCTTTTGCAGCGCTCGCGCTGGTTGGCGTAGGAATGCTGATCGGCGGCTACGCCGTTGGCGATAAATTGCTTCCAGGCGAACAACAGCTGGGGCTCATTGGCATTTTGCCGATTGCTGCGGGATTGATTGCCATTGGGCGAAACCTGTTCAACTTCGATCGCCGCTGGACGGCGGGCTTCGTTACTGTTTGCTGCGTGGCGATGACGACGCTCGTCTTTGCCCTCGCCGCTCAGCGAGTGGATGCCCATCGCCAAGATCAGCAACTCGTCACGGCGATCTTCGCCCGTGAAGCCAAGCCCAAGCTGGCCTCGTTCCGCATTCTCGAGCCCAGCTGGGTCTATTATGCGAAGCAGCCGATTCTGGAATTGCCCAAGGTCGACCCAGCTGCGAACCAGGCCACCAAGCAGAATCAAGTTTTCGCGAAGATGAACGACAATAAGCAGGCCGTGCGATTCCTCAGCAAGGATCCCGCTGCGTATATGATCACCACGCGTGAGCAGTTTGAAGTGTTGCAGCCTCACCTGCCTGCCGACGTGACTGTCATTGCCGAACAGCCGCTGTTCCTCAAGGACAAAAAGCTCGTCGTCCTCGGGCGGCAAAAGGCCAATGTGGTTGCGCAAACCCCAGCGGTGAAAGAGAAGCGGTAGCTGCTACTTTATCCAGTGGGGGCGATGACTTCGATGACTTGTCCCGGCTGAATCACTTGCAGCACACCCTTTGCTGATCCTACCAGTGGCAACAAGTCAGTTAAGCGATTACTAAGGGCCAGCAATACTAAGACCGCGACTGGTGTTCCGGTCAAATTCTGTTGATAGCGCAGATTCTGATCGACAGTTATCAGTGCTTCCCAGCCAGCTGCGGCCATCAGCCCGAGTAACTCACCGTTCTTCTTCCCGGCCCATCCCTGTTCGACAATGGTGCTGACCACATGCTCCGGAAACTGTCGCGCGAACGGTCTGGGCACACACTCGTCAACCAGAATGCGCATGCGACACCAGCAAATCCATAGCTTGACCCAGCGAGCCGTTTGCCTGCTCGCGAGTTACGGTTGGGAAATGATCGAGAAACTCGTCCACGGTGGAGCCAGCGGCCAGGTAATCGAGCAGCGCGCGCACAGGAACACGAGTGCCACGGAAAACTGGTGTGCCACCAAGGAGCTCCGGATCGCTCTGAACGAACGGGGAGATTGTTTCCATGAATTGAACTCCTTTCATTCGTTCCATTATACCCGCCGAGCGTGCTTCCCCTAATTACTTCTTGTCTTCCGATTTTTTGTCTTCCGGCTTCTTCTCTTCCCCCTTGGGTTCGTCGTCCTTCTTTTCTTCCTTCGCCGTTGGTGGCTGGCCGACGAGCGGGTGAATGTTTTCGCGCAGCCAGATATTGCGGAAGCGGACAGGGTTGCCGTGGAATTGAATGTTCAGCGCTTCCTTGTCGGCGTGTTTCTTATACTTGGGCGCTTCGACGTAGGACGTCCCGCCGTGAAGTTCGAAATGGTTGTGCAACAAGACGCCGTTATGCAGCACGGTCACATAGGCGGGCGAAGCGACGCTGCCGTCGTCGTTGAACTTGGGAGCGGTGAAGATGATGTCCATCGTCTGCCATTCACCTGGCTTGCGACTGGCGTTGACCATCGGCGGTTGTTGCTTGTAGACGCTGCCGCACTGGCCGTCGAAATAGGTTTCGTTTTCGTACGAATCGAGCACTTGCACTTCGTAGCGGCCCATCAGATAAATGCCGCTGTTGCCGCGGCCTTGCCCCTTGCCCTTCACTTCGGCCGGCGTGGCAAACTCGACGTGAATCTGGCAGTCGCCGAACTTCTCCTTGGTGGTTAGGCCGCCACCTTTCGCCGTCGCAGCACCATCGGCGATTTCCCACTTATCGCCGCCATTGAACGCGTCGAGATTCGTGCCATCGAACAGCACGATGGCGTCGCTGGGCGCTTTATCGGGCTGCGCATCGACAATCGGCGGCATCGGCCAAATGATGCCACTCTTGTATTCGTCGATCCACATGGCACCGGCAGCGAGGGTGAAGGAAGCGAAGAACGCAGCAGCCAAAAGTCGAAGTCTCATATCGGTTCCAAACGAAGTGCAGAGAGATGTTAATGAATCCGGCGAGCCAATGATCGATGGACCATCTCCTCACCTTACTTTGAGTATAGTCGACTAGATGGCCATGACTGCCATTACGTCAAACAGGGCGTGCAGCCAGATGGCCAAGGTCAAATCTTTTCGCCAGAGAAAGATGCCGGCATACAGCAGTCCCGCTAGGAACAAAAACGGAAACATGAAAATGGAAGCAATGCCATGAATGAAAACGAACGAGAGCGTGGACAGAACGACCGCTTGCCAAGTTCGCCAACCGCGCCCTTGGAGGGCTGAGATGGCGAAGCCGCGGTAGACGATCTCTTCGCAGATTCCCGCCGACAAGGCCATGAAAATGAAGAAACATCGCTCGGCCAGCGTGAACGGATAGTAGAACCTGACATCGTTCGGCGGCGCTTCGAAAATCGGCCAGGCGCGACGCACGGCAATCAGCAAGCCACCGACGACAACTACCGTCACGACCAGCGCCACCATGCCCCCCACCCGCATGTGGAAGCCGAGATCACTCGGTCGGCCGCCGGCCTGCCTGAGAAAATACAATGCCGCCAGTAGCGAAGCCCAGTGAAGCAGGCACACCGACAAGCCAAACGGAATGAAGAAGCTGTGGTCGCGCTTCACAAACAGACCGTAGCACCATGGCATCAGGCCATTGATCCAGTACGCCAATGGGAAGCCCACCATGATGGTGAGCAATTGCCACCGAGGCAGTTTCGTCCACGCGTTTGGGTGTGGACTGGATACAGCTTCGGTCACAGGTTGCCTCGCTCACTTTCCTGGCGACGGATTACTCCTCATCCCCGCGGATCTTCGCCAGCACGGTGTAATCTTCAAGCGTGCTGGTGTCTTGCACCGATTCTTTGCCGGCGGCAATGTCGCGAAGCAGGCGGCGCATGATCTTGCCGCTGCGAGTCTTTGGCAACGAATTGGTGAAGCGAATATCGTCCGGGACAGCCAGCGCGCCGATTTCTTTGCGCACGTGCTGCTTCATGGCCTGCTTCAGGGCGTCGTTGGCCTCGCCACTCTTGAGCGTGACGAACACGACGACCGATTGCCCCTTCAGTTCATCGGGGCGACCGACAGCCGCTGCTTCAGCCACGTTAGGGTGACTGACGAGCGCGCTCTCGACCTCGATGGTGCTGAGGCGGTGCCCGCTGACGTTAATCACGTCGTCGATACGGCCCATGATCCAGTAGTAGCCGTCGCTATCTTGCCGGCTGTTGTCGCCAGTCAGATATTTGCCGGGCACCTTCGTCCAGTATTGCTGCACGTAGCGATCGTCGTCGCCCCACAGGCCGCGAAGCATGCCCGGCCAAGGCTGACTGATGCAAAGCATGCCACCCTGGTTCTTGCCGACCTCGTGCAGATTCTCGTCGAGTATGGCTGGGACAATGCCCGGCATTGGTTTGGTGCAACTGCCAGGCTTCGTGGCGATGGCGCCGGGCAGGGGAGACATCATGATGCCGCCCGTTTCGGTCTGCCACCACGTATCGACAATCGGGCAGCGGCCGCCACCAATCTTGTTGTAGTACCACATCCACGCTTCGGGATTGATCCCTTCGCCCACGCTGCCGAGCAATCGCAGGCTGCTCAGGTCGTGCTTATCGACGTGGTGATCGCCCCACTTGATGAAAGCGCGAATCGCCGTTGGCGCGGTGTAGAGAATCGTCACACGATGGCGCTCGATGATGTCCCAAAAGCGATCTTCTTGGGGCCAGTTCGGAGCCCCTTCATACATGACCGTGGTCGCACCAGCGGCCAGCGGACCATACACGATGTAGCTGTGACCGGTCACCCAGCCGCAGTCGGCCGTACACCAATAGACGTCTTCGTCGCGATGATCGAAGACCCATTCGAAGGTCTTTTTCACATACAGGTTGTAACCGGCCGTGGTGTGGCGAATCCCCTTGGGTTTGCCGGTCGAGCCGCTGGTGTAGAGGATGAACAGCGGATGTTCACTATCAAGAGGCTCGGCGGGGCAGTCGGCCGAAGCTGTTTCGACCAGGTCGTGCCACCAGCGATCGCGCCACGACTTCATTGGTGGATTGTTGCCGGCTCGCTTGAGGACCACACAGTGTTCGACCGTGGGTGATTTATCGAGTGCGACGTCGACCGTCTCCTTCAGCGGCAGCAACTTGCCGCGCCGCCAGCCGCCATCGGCGGTGATGACGACCTTGGCTTTCGCGTCGTTGTTACGATCGGCAATCGCTTCGGCCGAGAAGCCGCCGAACACGACGCTATGGACCACGCCAATCCGTGCGCAGGCGAGCATGGCGATTGCCAGTTCGGGAACCATCGGCATGTAGATGGTCGCAACGTCCCCCTTGTTCAGCCCCAGCCCCTTGAGCGCGCTGGCGAACTTGCAGACTTCGCGATGCAGCTGCGAATAGGTGATTGTCCTCTGTTCGCCTGGTTCACCTTCCCAAATGATGGCAGCTTTGTTTTTGCGCCAGGTGGTCAGGTGCTTATCGAGGCAGTTGTAGCTGATGTTGGTTTGCCCGCCGACGAACCACTGGGCAAACGGCGGCTGCCAATCGAGCACCTTGTCATAGGGCTTGAACCAGTGAAGTTCCTTCTCGGCGAAATCGCCCCAGAACTTCTCGGGATTCTGGATGGACTCGTCATAGAGCTTTTCGTACGCGGCGAGCGAGCCGATGCTGGCCTGGGCCTGAAACTCTGCACTAGGAGGAAACTGCCGATCTTCCTGCATTACCGAATCGATCTGACCACCACTCATCGCCAACCGCCCTAGCTGTTGCTGAAAAATTCCGAACAAGTCCGTGAAGAGGCTTTTTTGCGGTTCGCGATCCTGCGTTCCGCCGTCGTTAAGGTGGTTCTGGCGCCGTAATCGTCCGCGCACCGCGACTCCAAACGAATCGCAAATTCTAGGCTCGCGTGCCTTGCGATGTCAAACTTAGGGTGGAGCGAGACGTGGTCGCCTTCGGTTTTGCGGTTTCGAACGGTGTTCTGATTACGCGGCCGGTTTGCTGGGTGGCTGGTCAGTCCAGTACCAGGCCGAGACCACACCAACCGAACCCTCTTGCGAATGGGAAACACTGATGGTTCGCTCTGGCCCAATCTCCGTGAGAAAGTCGGCCGCTTGTTGAAACAATACTTCCCAGGAATGCCAATCCGAACGAAAGACCTTGAATTGCACGTACATGATGAACTCATCCTTCAGAATGGGTGGCGATGAACTACTGCGCTGCCGTATCCAATTTGCCAAGCGCCGCAGCCGGGCATCATTGAACGGAGATGATGATAATCCCACGACTTGTGGCGACAGCCGAGACATGGACCGGTTCCTTCAGTTCGCCGCGTGTGTCCGGCCCGGAGGTGACTAGCGGAAAATGATAGCGCCCCGCCAGATAGTCGAAGCTGGTAGGCCGGGGCTGAAAGTAGAAGCGTTCCATTCCTTTGAGCGGCAGTTCTGTGGGGCTAAGGGCCGACGCAGTGCCACCGTTGTCGGTAATCACAACTCCGCCAGCGGAGTCTGCACGGATGGAGGACAAGCCAGTAAGTAATGCGTCGGCTGCTTGCCAACGTCCCTGGGAAACCAACTCAATAAACTGGTCAGCCGCCCTTCGCGGTCGTGCGATCCACCAACTGGAGACGACAGCCGTTACGGCAACTAAAATTGCCGCTGTTAGTATGAGGCGGTAGCGCCAAGGCGTCTTAACCGTCGTATCGCCCGTCATGCAGTTCTCCTCCTTGTGCCCGCCGCGCAGCCGAGGAAGCGCGAATTCTAGGCCTGCGTGCAAGGCGGTGTCAAACTTGGGCGCTCCACTCGTGCCGCACAGTCTGCACGAGTTGTTAACCGGAGCTCTTCGTGCTGGGAAATCCGCCTTGTTCAGTGGCGTGTACCGAACGCACCCGAAGTGCTTAAAGCAACGGGCGTCTCAACGGAGCATTTGCAAAAGCCATTGAACCGCTGGGGCGTAAGTGCGTGTCTATCTGACCTCTGACCTCTGACCCTCCCCGACCCTCGGCTCCTGACACCCGACCCTCGATTCCCGACTTCTAATCCTCGCCGCCCAATCTCCCTCGTCCGCTGGCGAACATTACAGTGGAGCGGCTATCATTAGCAGCGAGCCAGGCTTCTCTCAGGCGGCACAATCGCACGCACAGTAAAGGATTCCTCGTATGTCGTTTGATCCGAAATCTACCAATCCGTACGCCCCAGCCTCGACCCAACCCGTCGCTCCCAAAAAGTCGAACGTGCTGCTGTACGTCCTGCTGGGTATCGGCGGTGTCGCTCTGCTGGTTTGCTGCAGTTGCGGTGGCATTGGCTATTTTGGCTTTAACCAAGCACTCGGAATGGTGGCCCAGCAGATTAAGCCCCAGCTGCAGACCGATCCAGTCATTCAGGAACATATCGGCACGATCGATACCCTCTCGATGAACATGACAAAGTCTGTCTCCGAGGCGGAGCAAAACAAAAAGCAAGGTTTCCTGGTGTTCGACATCAAGGGTGAAAAGGGAAGCGGCATTGTCATGGGTCGCGTCGATCAGACGAATCCGCAGCAAGCACGCTTGGCCGAGGGGGAACTGCGTATGGCCGATGGCCAATCGTTCCCGTTGACTCCGTAGCCAGTTCGAGCCCGCTGCCATGTCGTTTGATCCCCACGATCCGAACTGGCGCGATTTGCCGGGGCAGGCTCCGCAGCAGCACGCCTATCGTGCGCCGCCCAAGAAAAAGTCGAACACGCTGCTCTGTGTGCTCGGCGGAGTGGGGGCACTCCTGGTGCTCCTTTGCCTTGGATGCGGCGGCGTTGCCTCGATGTACGTCTGGAATGGGCTGCAGCAATCGAAAGTGGAATTGATCGAACAGTTGCAGCCCCACCCGCTGATTCAAGAGCATATTGGGACGATCAGCAGCTTGGGGATGAACCTGGGGGAGTCGGCGGCGCTTAACGAAGGCAAAGTCGGCAAGAAGACGATCGTCTTCGACATTAAGGGGAGCAAAGGGAGCGCTCTCATCAGCGGTGAAGTCGACGACGGCCACGACCGGCCCGCTCGCTTTACCGACGCCATTTTGCACTTGCCAGCCGGCGAAGCTCTGCAGTTGTCGTTCTGAGTGACCCCAGCTGCGCACTATCGAATTGCCTTGCTGGGATTGCTACAGTTGGAGGCTCACGGGCATCGCGTAGCAATCCACTCCAACTGGCGGAAGGCGTTTCGGCACTCTTATGACGACGAACTATCTCAATCCCAAAGAGCTCTGCCCCACGTTTGGCTGGACTCATGTGGCGGTGACGAGCGGGCAGCGGACGATCTACATTTCGGGCCAGGTGGCCGTCGATGCCCAGGGGCAGGTCGTGGGCAAAGGAGACATGCGAGCCCAGGCCGAGCAGGCCTTTCGCAATGTGCAGATTGCCCTCACCGCAGCTGGAGCGACATTCGCGGACGTGGTAAAGACCAGTCTGTTCGTCGTTGGACTCAAGCCCGAACACGTCCCCGCCATTCGCGAAGTTCGGGCCCGCTATGTCTCCGCCACGACTCCACCCACCAGCACGCTCGTGGGCGTGAGTGCGCTGGTCGGCACCGAGTGGCTAATCGAAATTGAAGCGGTCGCGGTCCTGCCGGAGTAAGTCTTGCGGACAAAACAAAACCAGCTCGCGTTTTGCGCGAGCTGGCAGAGGTTGACGAGGCGAGTCACTTCGCAGGGAAGCGATTAAGGGTTGAAGCCACCGGGATTGAATCCGCCGCCGGGGAAACCACCAGGGCCGCCTGGACCACCGGGAGGCGGGCTGGGCTGGATCGTCTTGATGCCTTCGGTCTCGAGCTTGCGGAACGATTCGATGCCGAAACCTTCGTCCTTCGAGCCGGTCGTTTCTTTCACGATGTCGGCCCGGCTGAGATGGATCTTCTTATAGACGTCTTCCGAGATAACATAATACCAATCAGAAAAACGGGCGTTCAGTTCGGCGACGCGGCCCGTGGCCTTCTTCTTCCGCTCTTCCCAATCTTCCATCTTGCGGCGATTCTCTTTGCGAATTCGCTCGATCTCGGCCTTGTTCGGATCGACCACCGGTGCTGGGCCGGGCTTGCCTGCATCGTCGGCAGCTGCGGGGTCTTTGGCCGCTGGCTTGTCATCGACCTTGGGCTCTTCCTGGCAGCTGGACGGATCGTCGCCGCCACCACCTGACTTCTTCTCGTCACCCTTGGGGTCAGCTGGCTTATCAGTTGGGGCAGGCTTCTCGGCCGGGGCCGGTTCGGGACCAGCGGGTTCAGCTTCGAGCTTGGGAGGAGTCAGCACGTCCGGCGCGACCTGAGCCGAGACGAACAGGTGACGATTCATCGTGCCGTCGGCCGTGGCGACTTCGCTGGCGACGTTACCGAACCGCAGCTTGTATTGCACGCCATCCTTCATGTCGATGATGACTTCGCCATTGGCCGAAGCGAGTTCGAGCGTGTTTTCTTCGGCATTGCGACCGACCGGATAAAAGCCCAACTCTTGCAGCGAGACGAGCCCTTCGCGATTGGCCATCAACTCGGGGCTGAGTTTTAGTTCAGCATCGAGACCGGCAGGCTTTCGTTGCACATCGACAATCTTCAGGTCGTCGAGCGCGGTCTTCAGATCGTCGAGCTTTTGCTTGTTCAGTTCTTCTTGTTCGCCCAGGCCATCGGCCACGGGTTGATTGCGCGAGAAGCGAGTGAGCTCGTCGAGCTTCCATTCGCCCTTCTCGGTGTTCCAAGAGACGACAGCGTCCATTCGCGGGAAGCGGCTATACCGGCCGTTGCCGCTGGGCAGCACGTTGTAATCCTTGAGTGTGACCTTGGCCACATCGAGCGCGTTGAGCTTGAGCAGATCCTTCTCGATCCATTGATCGAACTCGGTCGGCAGTTTAGTCAGATCGATCTTGGCGACGTAGACAATGTCTTCGCCCGGTTTGCGCACGAAGCGCAGGCCGCCAAGATTATCCCCTTCGGCGCTGGCTGCTTTGCCGACGATCAAACGGAACAGGTCGTTCCCCTTGGTGTCTTGCACGGTGATGAGCGTACCCACACCTTCGTCGCCCGCTTTCGTTTTGCCCTTCACCGGCTCGATGACACCATATTCCTGATGATCTTCAGGAATCTCGCTGGCAACATCGAGGGGCTTCAGATCGATCAGCGCCAACGAAGCATCGCGGAGGCGATCCTGAGCATCGGCGGGATAATTGTCGCGCGAAGGAATCGCCCAGCGGCCTTTCACATCGGCCACTTTGAAGGGGGTCATCTGCGCCAACTTCTCGTCGAACTTCAAAATCTCCAGGCTTTTGGCCGTGAGGGGATCTTTAAAGTCGGGGAAGAAAGCCGTCTTGGTCGGATCGCCGGTGGTATCGACTGGCCGCGTGCGGGCGATCTCGATGCCGACCACCACGGCAATGAAACCAGCGATGGCCACATGGATCAGAGTGCGAGTCTTTTCGTTCATACGTTCAATCTCCCGAGGGGAGTGGAAGGGCTAAGGCAAATCGTGGAGGACCAAACGAGCAACACCCGGCGTTAGTAACGTAACCGCGACTTCGACACACCTTCGCGTTCGCGGACGCGCCGCTGGGCGAGGACGATCAGGCCGATGATCAGCGGGAAGATGAGCGGCAGCGTGGTCGCGGCAATCTTGATCGAGTTTTGCGTCGATTCGATCTTGCGATCTCCTTCGCGGCGGATCTTGGCCTGTTCCGATTCCAGGTTCTTCTCTGCCTGTTCTTTCTTTACTTTGGCCCGCTGCTCTTCGATGGCCTTGAGCCGTTCGAACTGTTCCTTCTGTTCTTGGAACTCGGCTACCTGAGCCGGATCGAGCTTGCCTTCGTCGCTCAGCTTTTGCAGTTCTTCAGTCTTCTTCTGCATTTCGGCCGTGGCTTTGCGGACGTTCTCTTCGTTTTCTTCAATGGCCTTGGCGAAAGCGTCTTGATGCTTTTTGAGCGACAGCACTTCTTCACTGCGAGTTTGAGCAACTTTGTCTTCGATCAGACGCAGGGTGCTGTGCCGCGGTTTGCGCGAGCGAATCGGTAGGAAGCGCTCGTCGCCAGCGACCTGGTCGATGACATTCAGCGCGAAGGCGACGTTATCGAAGCGGAAGTTGTTCTCGGCGTCGGGCATGTTGCGGAGTTGCAGGAACTGGCTATCGAGCAGGTCGATATCGGCAACATAGACGACGTGAATTCCTTGCGGCTTCTTCGCTTCGTCATCCTTCTTGTCAGCTGACTTGGTGTCGTCGCTTTTCTTCGCGTCCCCTTCCGTACCGGCAGGAGGTGGCCCGATGATCTCGGCGGCGAGGACATAACGCCGGCCGGTTTCGCCGGTCGAGTATTCCTTTTGCATCTCGCGCAGGTTGCCGCGGTTCATCATCCACTTGTTCACGTCGAGCGTACCGGTTCCTTGTGAAGCAGTGGTTACCAGTTCGTTGAACTTCATCTTCGAACCGATGGCCTGCTCGATGCCCCCCGGGAACGGCAGCAGCAGTTCCTCGAAGCCAGCAACGGCCTTTTCCGAAGAGTTGAAGACGTTCTTGGCGCCAGGAGCTTCTTCGCGAATGAAGACCAACTCGGGTCCGATGCCCGGCATTTGAAAGCGCGGGTAAGGATTGTACTTCTGCCAGACGATCACGCCGGGCGCTGGTGAGGCCGGGCCGGCGTCGCCGAGTGGCTTGATGCCCAGGGCGCTCCAGAGGGCGCGAATGTCACCCTTGGGGGGCGGCGGTCCACCACCCATGCCCATAAAACCACCTTGCGGCGGCTTCTCTTGATTGGTGCCGACCACTGAGCCGCCACCGAGGACGATGGGGGCGGGATCTTCGAAGATCGCAGCTGGCTGGCCAGCCTTGATGGCTTCGACCACGTTCGATAAAGCCTGTGGGCCGAGGCTCGAGGGCTGAACGACCAGCAGGACGTCGTACTTGCCGAGTTCGATGGGCGCTTCGGGATCGACTTGTTCTACCCGATATTGCTTTTCGAGTTCTTCGATGATGGCCTGCTTCGGAATTTGCCGGGGCTGCATTCCTTGCATGCTGAAGCCGCCAAACATCTGAGCATCGGTGGTGACCACACCCAACTTTTTGCGCTCTCCTTTGGCGACTGTCGCAATCGAGCGGACCAGTTCGTATTCGACTGGAATGCCGTTGCCGAAGAAGGGAACGACCACTTTTTCGAGACCGGAGGTAAAGGCGGCACCCATGATCAGTTCTTCTTGCCGCATCTTGTCGTTGGCCCGGCTGAGCACCGTTTGCTTCCGAATGCCGAAGCGACTTTCGGCCCGGGCCGCCTCTTCGGAGAAGGGTTCGAGATTGTCGTGCATGCGGACGGTGATCTTGCCGCCGCTCCGCTGCGAAAGTTCCTTCAGGCTCGAGATCAAGTTGTACTTGGTCTTGATGAACTCCTTCGGCACCTCCGCGCTGATGAAGGCGTCGATGGTCACCGGCCGCTTCGGATCGAGCCCCGACACCAGTTCGATGGACGCCGGCGCGAGCGAGCTGACGCCGCCGGCGGTCAGGTCCTGGCGGAACAGTTCGTGCCGCGACAGAAAGAAGCAAGCCCCGAGCATCGCAATCAGCAGACACTCGACCCGCAGCATGTAATGCCCGAGCATGCCGCCTTGCATGGCATTGACGATGGCACTGAAGTTAATCGCGATGAGCGCCAAAATCAGCAACACGCCCCCCGACCATTGCAGGGCGAGCAGGAACCGCGGGTGACTCGTCAGGGCCGTCATCAGGAAGCAGATCAATGCCAAGACCAACAAAAACAGCGAGACGCCGATCGTGAGCGTCGTTAGTTCCGACTGAACCTGGTCCTTGCCACGACCCGACCAGTGTCGCCGCCCGATCAGCACAATGCTGATGTAAATGCCAGCTGTGATGATGGCGAGAAAGTAGAGCACCGACGACAAGCTGATGACGCCGCGACCGAAATCGTCGAACTGGGCCGCGAGGCTCCATTGCATCACCTGGCTCGAAATGGTCGACATCGCCAGGAACTGATCGGCGTAACCCAAGCTGACGAGGAACAGGTTCAGAATCATGCCGAGCACAAAGCTGACAGTGCCGTTGTTGGTGAGGAACGAGGCCACCATGCCGAGCGACAGCATCGCCAGGCCCATCAGCCAGTAGCCGAGATAAGTCGAGAAAATCAGCCCGACGTCCAGGTCGCCAAGCGATAGCAGCGTCAGGACGGTGAAGCTGGCAAACTGCGAAAACAAGAGCGAAAACGTGAAAATGGCCGCCGCTGCCAGGTACTTGCCGACCACGATATCGAAGTCGGTCGCAGGCAGCGTGAGGAGGAGTTCGTCTGTTCCCTGACGACGCTCTTCCGACCACAGGCTCATGGTAATGGCGGGAACGAACAGCAAGAGGATGAGGGGCATCCAGAAGCTAAGCTGATCGAGATTGGCCAGGTTCGCTGTGAAAAATTGCGGCGGCCAAACCGCGGCCAGCGAAGTGAGGAGCACGAACACGCAGAGAAAGACGTAGCCCGTGGGATTGCTGAAGTAGCCGATGACGTTTCGCTTGACCAGCGCGAACGAGGCCGGCTTATAGAGCGCGAGCGGTACGAGGAGCGCACCGAGCACGCCAATAAATAAGACATCGATGACCAGCAGCTTGAGCAGTTGCCCGAGTATTTCGCCCATTGTCTCTTCCCGTTCTCAAACCGTGCGTTGATTTGTGCGTTGGTAGGTTGG
Organism: Anatilimnocola aggregata; assembly: GCF_007747655.1. NCBI lineage: Bacteria > Pseudomonadati > Planctomycetota > Planctomycetia > Pirellulales > Pirellulaceae > Anatilimnocola > Anatilimnocola aggregata. The sequence goes on along the minus strand of NZ_CP036274.1, from coordinate 8,982,394 downwards.
TGGCGTCGATCGCAAGGCAGAAACGAATTAGGTTTCGGCGACCGAGGCCCGCGTGAGACGATGGAAGGCAGCATCGAGCCCCTGGCCATCGGCATCCAGATTTTTGACCGAGCCGTCGTAGACCAGCCGGCCTTCGTTGATCATGACCACGCGACTGGCGATCGCTTCGACTTCCTGCAAGATGTGCGTCGAGAGGAGAATCGTCTTCTCTTCGCTGATGCGCCGCAGGGTCCGCCGAACCTCGGCAATTTGATTCGGATCGAGACCGGCGGTCGGTTCGTCCATAATCAGCACATCGGGCTCGTGCAGCAGGGCCTGGGCCATGCCCACGCGCTGGCGAAACCCCTTCGACAACTTGCTGATCGGCTTGTAGACCACGCTCGACAGAATGCAGAGGTCGATGACGGTTTCGATACGCTCTTTTTTCTTACTGCCGGTCAGCCCGCGGGCATCGGCAAAGAATTCGAGCAGCGAATGGGGCGTCATGTCCGGGTAGAGCGGGCCGTTTTCTGGCAAATAGCCAAGCTTCTCGCTGCCGGCCAGACGGTCGGTGGCCATATCGTGCCCGGCCACGCGGGCGACACCTGCCGAGGGCGAAAGATAGCCGGTCAGCAGTTTCATGGTCGTGCTTTTGCCGGCGCCGTTGGGCCCGAGAAAAGCGACCAGTTCACCTTTGTTCACGCGGAACGAAACATCGTTGACCGCAGCGAACGCGCCGTAGAACTTGCACAGTCCAATGGCCTCGATCATCGCAGGCTCGGAGGTGCGACTCGGTTTTTCGCTTCTGGGTTGGGGGTCAGTCATAGACCTTTACCTGGCAATCCTGGGAGGGAAATTTCAGAATCGAACTTGGCAAGCAGCCAGCACTGGCTGGAGGAAGCGACGCGGCTAGCTGCCGAGGCAACTATCCGGGCCGAAGAATCGGCCCTGTCGCAGTCCCTGCGCTTGGCGGTAAAGCCCCACAGTATAACGGCTTGCTGTGGCCACTCAACCGGCACAGAGGGATAAACTCTCCCGCTTCGCCTAGCTTGCCAATTCGTGTTGGTAGCTTCGCTACGCAACCAGCCGGCAGATGGTTCGCTGGCAGATCGAGCCCTGAATTGCCGAGGAGCCGGAAGCGTCAGCGCCCGGAGAACACGCCGGAAGAAAACTCGAAATGCGCTCCGGGCGCTGACGCTTCCGGCTCAAAAACCGTCTGGCTGGGTCAAAGAACTGCAAGCTAGCAGTCATTTAGACCTTCATGAAGACATGCCTTGCCCTCTCTGCGAAGGCTTACTAGAATCCCGCCCGCTTGTCGTAAGGTCTTTTGAAAGCGGAGCTTATTCCGAATTGACCGCGAAGTTTTCGCTTCGCGGGGTGTCCTTTGTGCCTGGCAAGGAAGCCGAGCGCTGAAAACCGTTCATGCCCCACGACGTTGTCCGTTAGGCAACGCGCTCTCGATCGCGCGTGGCAGCGCACACGCTGCGCTCGGATTTCGGCAGAACGCGAACCGGTTCTTGAGTCAAAGTTGCGCACTTCTGCGCCGCGCTATTCCAGCGCTCCTTGCGCCGCTCGTCTTGATCGCGCTCGCCGTTCAAGCTTGGGGTGCGGGAATTGAACTGCCGCAGGAGGACGTGAATCATCCCGTGAGCATTCGCGCGGGTGAAGCTGCACACTGGAAGCAAGGCTCCTACGATGTGTACGTGCTGCGCGGTGATGTCGAGATTCGCCAAGGCGAAACCGTCGCTCGCGCGCCCGAAGGTGTTCTCTGGCTCGATCGCGCGGAGCCTTACACGGGCCGCTCGAGCAAAGTCATTGCCTACCTCGAAGGTCCGCGCAATAGCGTGCGTGTCGACTTCGGTCGCGGTGGCGATCCTCATGCACTCACCGGCAGCAAATCGCAAACACTCGTCGATCGCACCTGGCTCGGCTGGTTCTACACGCAGTCGGGCATCGAACTGAGTGTGCCCGTGCCGGCCGAAGACCCGAACGTCAAACCGGCGATCTTTGAGCGCGGTCTCGAAGCGCGCGACCCGGCTCGCTTTGGCGTGCAGCCCGCGCAGTTGATCCGCCAGGAAGAATTGGCTGCGCCCGTCGGTCAAGCTGTGGCACCCCAAGGTCGACGCGTGCGGTTTGTGCCCCGCAGCGGTGGCCGTTGGAATTTGAACTCGGCTGCCGATCCGAACACGAACGAACGGATCACCACCGGCACCTCCGGCGTGCAGATTCTGATTGATGGTCTCGATCAACTCGGTTCGGTCTCGATTGAAACCGATCGCTTCGTCGTCTGGAGTGCCAACACGGGGCTGACCAATCCCGCCGGGCAACAGATGGACTTGAACGACGGCCCGCTCGAGTTGTATCTGGAAGGGAACATTGTCTTCCGCCAAGGAGACCGGGTGATCTATGCCGATCGCCTCTTCTACAACGTGCGGCAAGAGTCGGGCATCGTGCTCGAAGCCGAAATGCTCACACCGGTGCCGCAGTTTCAAGGACTGCTGCGAATCAAGGCCGACGTATTGCAGCAAGTGAATCGCCAGCAGTTCCAGGCCTATAACGCAGCCCTCACCAGCAGTCGCCTCGGTGTGCCGCGGTACTGGCTCCAATCGCAAAACGTCAACGTCATCGATATGCAGAGCCAGGCCATCGATCCGGTGACTGGCCTGCCCGCCGTGAATCCGGCCAACGGACAGCCCGCGGTCGAGCATCGCATGCTGGCGACGGCGCGCGATAACTACATCTACCTGTTCGAGACCCCGGTTTTCTATTGGCCCACCATCTCGACCGATCTGACCAGTCCCACGTATTACTTCGAAAACATTCGCGTGAAGAGCGACCAGGTCTTCGGCCAGCAACTGCTGATCGATTGGGATCTGTATCAACTGCTGGGCATTCAAAACGCGCCCGAAAACTCGAAGTGGTCCCTTTCGACCGACTACCTCAGCCAGCGCGGGTTCGCGCTGGGGACGAACTATCGCTATGACAATGAGAACTTGTTCGGCGTGCCTGGCGCGTATCGCGGCTTCTTTGATGCTTGGGGCTTGAAGGACGATGGCACCGACAACCTGGGGCGCGATCGCCGCGTCATCGAACCCGAGACCACTTGGCGCGGCCGCGCGCTGGCCAACCATCGGCAGTTCCTCCCCAACGATTTTCAGCTGACGGCTGAGTTCGGCGTGATTAGCGACCGAAACTTCCTGGAGCAGTACTACGAGTTGGAATGGGACACGCTTAAGGATCAAGACACTGGCTTTGAACTGAAGCAATACCTGGATAATGCCTCATGGAGCATCGCCGCCGATGTTCGCTTGAATGCCTTCTTCACGCAGACGCAGGGTGCCCGGCTCGATCACTTCACGATGGGTCAGTCGCTCCTGTTCGATCGCCTAACCTGGTACGAACACTCCAGCGTGGGCTATGCCGATATGCAAGTCGCCAGCACGCCGACCAACCCTGTCGACCTGGCGAAGTTCCAATTGCTGCCGTGGGAAGTGCAAGGAGGCGGCTTGAAGGCGTTCTCGCGTCAGGAGATCGATCTGCCTGTCGAACTTGGTGCGTTGAAGGTCGTGCCCTATCTGCTGGGCGAAGCGGCCTATTGGGGAAGCGATATCAACCAGCAAGAGCTGAGTCGCGTCTATGGTCAAGGTGGTGTGCGGGCGAGCTTGCCAATGTGGACCGCCGACCCGAACGTGCAGAGTGAACTATTCAACTTGAACGGCCTGGCCCACAAAGTGACGTTTGAAGCCGAGTACTTTTTTGCCCAAGCGAGTCAGAACCTCGATCAGTTGCCCCTCTACGATGCCATCGACGACGATTCGACCGAAGCGTTTCGCCGCCGCATGCTCTTCAACACGTTCGGACTGACGTTTGGCGACCAGATTCCCAAGCAGTTCGATGCCCGCTATTTCGCGTTGCGGCAAGCGCTGCAGAGCAACGTCGCGTCTCCCTCGGCCGAAATTGCCGACGACCTGACCGAAGTGCGACTCGGCATCAAGCAACGTTGGCAAACGAAGCGGGGCTTGCCGGGACAAGAGCGGATCGTCGATTGGATCGTGCTCGACGTCGATGCAGTGTTGTTCCCGCAGGCCGATCGTGATAACTTCGGCGAGAACTTGGGGTTGGTCGATTACGACTTCCAGTGGCACGTGGGGGATCGCCTGACGTTCCTCTCCGACGGCTTCTTCGACATCTTCGATCAGGGTTTGCGGCAAGTGACCGTGGGCGCGCTCCTCAGCCGGCCGGAAGCGGGGAACCTGTACATTGGTCTGCGTTCGACCGAAGGGCCGATCAGCAGTAATGTGCTGGCCGCTTCGACCAGCTATCGGATGAGCGAAAAGTGGATCGCCACGGCTGGCACGAGCATCGACTTTTCGCAGGCGGGCAACCTGGGGCAGAACCTTGCATTCACGCGGGTCGGCGAATCGTTCCTGATTAAGGTCGGCATGAGCTTCGATGCCAGCCGCGACAACTTCAGCGTGAACTTTGGGCTCGAGCCGCGGTTCCTCCCCAGCAGCCGCCTGGGCCGTGTTGGCGGCGTGCAGATACCTCCTGCCGGTGCCTTGGGTCTGGAATAGCCCTGGCTTCTGCAATTCGGGAGGGCGAGGCTCCTGCCGAGCCGCTAACCGTTGGCCGTCGCTTCGCATCGGCCAAGTCAATCGATTTTGGGAATGGGATCTTTTCGTCGACGGCGAGTTCATCGCTACCACGGCTCGGCAGGAGCCTCGCCCTCCCAAGGCGGCTGCTAGGGTGAACGGCTACAAATCTTGCCCGCCGTGACCAGACGTGTCACAGGCTGAGCGTCTAATGGTGGCTGTGCGGTCTCTCGTAAGTTGGCAGTAAGTGCGCATGAAATATGCGACTTGTTGCAAATCAACGATGAAAATATTGGCGACCGTTGATGGTGATTTGGCGGCCGATTGGACGACGTAACTGCGCGGTGAGTGTTCACATAGATCGGAACGAATAATGGAAAGTGAATCAGGAAGTTATTTCACTGTGGTAAGGACTTGAGACGCATCGTTGGCACCTAAGTGCCTGCCGTTCAAGCCGTTCGGCGATAGCGGAAACTTTGCGTGTGCATGTGAATAACGGAAATTTCCTGTTTCGCGGTTGGCCGGAGAGCAGATTCGAAGGAGATGGAAATTCCGGAAATCGATTTTGGAACTTTTTTGCACGCGGCAAGGACTTGCGACTATGACAAACGGCGGAAGTCGTTGGCGTGCAACTCGTTATAAGGTGATGAAGAAAATGCGAGCGAATGCGAATAACGGAAATTTCCTGTTTCAAGTCAGAGTGCCGCTCCGTGGAATTGGGGGGCGGACTTTGGGAGCGGAACCCCCTTGTTTTTCTCCAGAGCGTGCTATACTTCAAGCAGTGATCGAAAAAATGATAGGTGCCGGCTCGAACTTTTTCCGCCCCACTTCTGTCCCTGTTCTCAATCACCCGTCCAACAGTGGTTGGACGAAAGCGAGTTCTGTCTCGCTTGTTTTGGGCCCAAATCCAGTCAAAGCCTGGACGCGTTGTATCGCTGGCCCCCCTTTGCCGTTGCTGAAGTCACGGCGACCTTCCCCACCGCGACGTTATCCTGCCCGCGGCTGCCGGATGTTATTTGCACAATTAGCAGGATGGTTTTGTAGACTGTAGAAATGATGAATCCAGAAGAAGAAGATGTTACCCTCCCCACTCCAGCCGATCAGCATGAAGAGGCTGAGGAGTTGTCCGCGCACACAGCGGATCTTGAAGAGACGAATCTCGACGAGACCGAGTCCGACGAGGATGCCGACCAGGCCGGGGAGCCGGTTCGCGAGAAGGCCTCGCCGGCCGCCCGCAAGTTAGAGCCACTTGTGCTCGCGCATGTACTGCGGCCGCAGTATCAACCGGTCAAGCCGCGCGTGATTGCGAAGCAACTCAAGTTGCCCACCGAACAGCACCAGGCGCTCAAGATTTGCATTCGCCGGCTCGTGAAGGCTGGCAAGTTGTCGTATGGTTCGGGGCATATCGTTCGCCCGCCAGTGAGCCAGACCAAGACTGGCCCCGCGCCGGTGGTGGTCAAGTCGATCGACGAGATCGCGACGCAAACGCGCGAGTTAAAGGCGAAACCAAAACACGAAAAGGCGAAGCAGCCCGAGCGCGGGCTGGTCACCGGCAAGTTTCGCCGGGCAGCCAAAGGATTCGGCTTTGTCCGGCCCCTGGGTACGCCACGCAGTGCCGAGCGAACTCACGACATTTTCATACCGCTGAAGAACACAGCTGACGCAGCCACCGGTGACACGGTGATTGTGCGGATCAGTCGAAATCGCGATAGCTACGAAGAAGAAAAGCAACCGAAGATCAGCGGCGAAATCATCAAGGTCGCCGAACGAAGCACGCATCAGTTCGTCGGCGTTTATAAAGAAGACGGTGATGTCGCGCTGGTCGATGTCGACGCGAAGATCTTTGCGAATGCAGTTCCCGTCGGTGATCCCGGCGCGAAAGGCGCTGCTCCTGGCGACAAGGTCGTCATCGAGATGGTGCAGTTCCCGTCGCACTACGACGATGGCGAAGCGGTGATTACCGAAGTCCTCGGCAAGCGCGGCGATCCCGGCATCGATACCCTCTCGATCCTCCGTGAGTTCGCCCTGCCGGAAGCATTTCCCGAGGAAGTGATTGTGGCGGCCCGTGAAGAGGCCGAGAAATTCGACGAAGCAATCGGGGATCGCCTCGACCTGACCGAGACCACGATTGTCACTATCGACCCGGTCGATGCCCGCGACTTCGACGACGCAATTTCGCTCACCAAGCTCGACAACGATCATTGGCAACTGGGCGTGCACATCGCCGATGTGTCGCACTTCGTGCAGCCGCGCTCGCCACTTGATCGCGAAGCCCGCGAACGAGCAACGAGCGTGTACTTGCCTGATCGCGTCATTCCTATGCTGCCCGAAGTCATCAGCAACAATCTGGCCAGCTTGCAGCCGAACAAAGTCCGCTACACGCAAACTGCCATGATTGAGTTCAATGCGGTGGGCGTGCCCGTGCATGCGGAGTTCCACCGCAGTGCGATTAAGAGTTGTCGGCGGTTTGCCTATGAAGAGGTCGACGAGTATCTCGCCAACCCCGAACCATGGCGGACCAAGTTGACGCCTGCCGTGTTCGAACTGCTCGGACGCATGCACGAACTGGCGATGATCCTGCGCAAGCGACGCCTCGACGCCGGAGCTATCGAACTCACCCTGCCTGAAGTGAAGATCGATTTGGATCGACGCGGCGAAGTGGTTGGTGCGCACAAGGTGGTGAACACGGTCAGCCATCAAATCATCGAAGAGTTCATGCTCGCCGCAAACGAAGCGACCGCGCGATTGCTCTTCGATCGCGAGTTGCCGTTCCTCCGCCGCATTCACGAACAACCCGACCTGCGCAAATTGCAAGCGCTCAACGGCTTCATCAAGGAGCTAGGAATTGAGTGCGAAGACTTGCACAGCCGGTTCGAGATCAAGCGCGTGATCGGCGAAGTTGCCGGCCATGCCGAAGAACACGCCGTGAACTATGCTGTGCTGCGAAGCATGCAGAAGGCCGTTTATAGTCCGGTGGAAGAAGGGCACTACGCGCTGAACAGCGATCACTATTGCCACTTCACTTCGCCCATTCGGCGCTATCCCGACTTGACCATCCATCGCATGATCGAGGCGATTTGCCTGGGCAAAAAGCCACTCGCCGATTTCGACCGGCAGATGTTGCTGGGCGAACATTGCAGTGAGCGCGAACAGCGGGCCGAGAAGGCCGAGCGCGAACTGACCAAGATGAAGTTACTCACGTTCCTGGCCAAGAAGATCGGCATGCGAATGCCAGCGGTGATCACTGGCGTCGAAGAGTATGGACTCTTCGCCCAAGGGATCGACATGCCCGCCGAAGGGATGATTCGCCTGGAAACGTTGGGAGACGACTTCTATCGTTACGACGCTGCCACGCATAGCCTGGTCGGCTATCGCGCGGGGAATCGTTTCCGCTTGGGTGATCGCATTGAGGTGCAAGTGGCGCATGTCGATGTTGATCGCCGTGAACTTGACTTCCGCGTGGCCAAGCGAGTCGAGAGCGATGTGCCGCGGCGCGGTGGTCCGTCACTCGGTGGCGGTCGCCGACCGAAACACGATGACGCAATCAAAGACCAACGTCGACCCTTCCGCAGCAAGGGAGGTGGCGCTGGAAAGCCAAAGCCCAAAGGAAAGCGACGACGCGATTAGGCGCCTTAGCGACTAAGGGAATCGACGATCGTTCCCGTGTTGCGGGCTCGCCAAATAGTCGGGAATCAGATCGCCGCTGCCGAGATAGAAGTCATCGTCGCCAGACAGGCCGAACATCGTATCGACTGCGTTGTCATCCGAACTGAGTGGATCGATGGTCACGTCGAGGCGATGTTCGTTGACCCAGCGACTAAGCATTTGAAACAGTGCATTGTCGTTCAGTGTGGCAGAAGTATTGGACTCACCGCCAATCAGCAAGTCGTGATCTTCGTCGCCGTTAAGTTTGTCACTGCCAGCGCCGCCAATGACGATATCATTGCCGGTACTGCCAACGAGGTAATCGTTCCCCGAGTTGCCGACAACGATGTCATCTCCAGCTTCGCCATCAAGTGTATCGTCGCCCAGACTGCCATAGAGCAGATCATTGCCGTCGCCGCCGAAGACGGAATCGTTGCCCACACCTGCATGAAGGACATCGCTACCTGCGCCACCCATTAACTTGTCATTGCCGGCCCCGGCATAGATGGTATCGTCGCCGCTGCCTGTGCTGATGATGTCGTTGCCACCGCTGGCAGAATCGACGCCTCCCGCCTGGTCATCGCCCCAGACAATGTTGTTCCCGTCACCCGCAGCGATCGAGTCGTTGCCCAAGCCGCCGTAGATGTGATCGTCGGCACTGCCGGTGAAAACAACATCGTCGCCGTTGCCAGCCGAGATGATTGCGCGGTTGGTTACGTTACGAACAACGATGTAGTCGTTACCGTCGCCGGTCTCGATGGGAATGGTGCCGTCACCAGCAGCCAAGGGATAAATGCCCACAACTGCCCCGGTGCGGACGCGCACCGAGCCGGCATTGATGGGCGTTACGATCACCAGGTCATCACCGGGCGTTCCTTCAATCGAGAGATGCTCGAGCGTCATCTGTACAATCGCCGCTGCTCCGCTCGTTACAACGCGCATGGTGCCGGTATCGCTCTTTGCTCCATCTGAGACGCGGAACCGGAATAGATCGACTCCTGCGGAGCCCGTTTGCGGCTGATAGGTAAACTCGCCGGTCGCTGCATTGAACGACGTGAGCGTACCGTTAAAGGGAGCCGCGATAATCGCAAAAGTTAGTGCCGGACCATCGGGGTCGGTGGCTTGAAGTTGCCCGCTCACGGGAGAGTTATAGCGTGCTGTGACGCTGCCATTGAGGGCAACCGGTGCATGGTTGAAACGAGTCACTGCCACCGTGAAGGTGGTAGTCGTCAGGCCGTCGTCGGCATCGTCGAAGACGCCATTGAGCCCAGCGTCGCGCACCGTCACGCTGATCGTGCTGCTGCCGATCTGGTCGACCGCAGAAGCAAATTGCAGAGTGCCAGTGCTGGCCGGAGAAACATACGAAACGATGGGTGCGGCGACTAATGTTGGATTGCTACTGGTGGCAGTCACTCGCAGCGCTTGAGTCTCTCCTCCACCGGCGGTGATGCCGCCGAGCTCGACGAACTGCGGCCCGGAGTTCTCTACGATCGATAGATCGGCGGGAGTTGCGATGGTTGGCGAGTCATTCTCGGGAGTGACGGTAATGATGAACGCTTGCGTCGCGCTCGTATCGCTGCCCCCACTGGCGGTGCCGCCGTCATCGACCAGGCGAATGACAATCGTCGCACTGCCGTGGGCCTGGGCGGCGGGTGCATACGACAGTGTGCCAGTTGCATTGATTGATGGCTGTACGGCAAAGAGAGCCGGGTTGCTGTTGCTATCGATGATGAAGGCCACCGTGCCTGCTTCACCGTTTCCGGGGGAAATGCTGGTCGCCCAGTTGGTGATCGACTGCGCGCCGGCATCTTCGTCAATTGTTTGATCGGCCCCCTTCGCAAAACTGGGGGCGTCGTTCACACTCGTCACTTGAATGACAAAGGTCTGTACGGCGCTTTCATTAACACCGCCATCGGTCGTGCCGCCGAGGTCGGTGAGCTTGACGCTGATGGTCGCGCTGCCATGGGCGTTCGCAGCAGGTGTGAAAGTGAGCGTGCCATTGGCTGCAATCGTGGGCTGGGCAGAAAACAAGTCAGTGCGTGTATTGCCTATAATGACAAACGCGATCACGTCGCCTTCGTTAGGGCCCGGAGAAACTGCGGTCGCCCAGCCTGTCAGCGTTTGCGGCCCGGCGTCTTCCAGCACAGTCGGATTTGCTCCCACTGCAAAGCTGGGGGCATCGTTGACAGACGTGATCGTGATTGTGAACGACTGCGTGTTGCTGGTGTTTACGCCACTGTTGGCCGTGCCGCCATTGTCAGACAGATCGACCGTGATCGTTGCCGTGCCATAGGCGTTGGCAGCTGGCGTGAAGGCTAACGTCCCGCTGTTCGAAATCGTCGGTCCTGCGGCAAACAGGTCGGGGCGCGAGTTCGTCCGAATATTGAACGTTAGGTCATCGGTTTCATTGGGCCCGGAAGAGATCGACGTCGCCCAATTGCTAAACGACTGCGATCCGGAATCTTCCAGTACGGTACGATCCGCGCCGATGGTGAAGCTCGGTGCATCATTAACCGGATTCACCGTCACTAGAAAGCTAGTGGACTTCAAGCCGTCATCGGCAGTATCGAGGACGCCGTCGTGTCCGGCATCGCGAAGGGTGACAATGATGGTGCTCGTGCCACTCTGGTTCGCGGTCGGTATGAAACTCAAGCTGCCAGAGGTATTCGCCGAAGTGTAAGCAACGACTGGATCGGCAATGAGCGTAGGATTGCTGCTGCTGGCCGTCACGCGGAGCAGTTGTGTTTCGCCCCCTGCGGTAACGCCACTAAAGCCGACGGTTTGCAGACTCGCGTCTTCGTTGATAGTAAGTGGAGCAAGGTCGTTGATCGTTGGCGGTGCATTGGGCGCCTGCGGATTCACGGTGATGGTAAAGGTCTGAGTCGCGCTGGTATCGCTGCCGCCAGCGTCTGTGCCTGCATCGTCCCGCAAGACTACACTCAACGTCGCTACGCCACTTTGGCCGTTCAAAGGAGTGAAAGTCAGCGCGCCGGTGTTCGAGATCGCCGGGGCGACGGCGAACAAGCCGGCATTCGACAGGACCGCTACGGTGAAGTTCAGTACCTGCCCTGATTCATTCGTTGCGCCTGGCGAAATCGACGTTGCCCAACTGCTCAAGCTTTGAGCGCCCGAGTTATAGGGAACAACGGGACTGGCGCTGATGCCAAAGGTTGGTGCATCGTTGACCGGTGTGATGGTGATGGTGAACGACTGGAGCGGACTTGTATCAACGCCACCCCTATCGGTCCCGCCGTCATCCGACAGGTCATATGTGATCGTCGCCGTACCGTGCGCGTTGGCAGCAGGTGTGAAGGTCAAGCTGCCATTGGTCAGAATGACCGGTCCGGACGCAAACAGGTCGGGTCGTGAATTCGAGCGGATGTTGAAGGTTACGCTTCCGGACTCCAATGGCCCCGGCGAAATCGTTGTCGCCCAGTTGCCGATGGTGGTAGCCCCCGAATCTTCCAGCACTGTCACATTTGTTCCGGGGACGAATGTCGGCGCATCGTTCACTGGCAGGATGCTGACCGATAGTGGTCGCACGATGACGCCGTCGTCGGCGGTATCGAATACTCCATCGCTGCCGGGGTCGCGCACCGAAACGATCACGTCCGTGATGCTGCCGTTGAGATTGGTCCCTGGCGTAAAGCTGAGCGTTGCCGTGCTGGCTCCCTGTGTGTAGTTGATAGTGGGAGTCGGCACGACCGCGGGATCGAGGCTGACGGCGGTGACTCGCAGCGGCTGATTCTCGCCGCCCCCCGCAGAAATGCCGGTTAGGTTAATGGTTTGCAGTCCGGCATCTTCGTTAATAGTCAGCGGGCTGATCGCGTCCAGTGTCGGCAAGTCATTGACCGGATTCACCGTTACCAGATACTGCCGGCTGAACGACGCATCGTCGCCATTGCCAGCGATCCCATCGAGTCCCGCATCGCGCACGGTGACGGTGATTGTGGCACTACCGGATCGATTGGCGATTGGTGCGAATTGGAAGGACGCGGTGCTGCTCGGCGAACTGTAGGGAATGGTCGGATTCGCGATCAGGGTTGGATCACTGCTGACAGCGGTTACGCTCAGCAGTTGCGTTTCATTCGGGCCTGCGGTGATGTCACTCAAGTTCACTGTCAGCGGCAAAGCATCTTCGATAATTGTTAACGGGATCAACTCATCGAGCGTTGGCGCGTCGTTCACCGGGTTCACGGTAATGACAAATTGCTGAAACGAAGTGGCATCATCGCTGGTGTTTAGCACGCCATCGAAACCGGCATCGCGCAGGGTGACGGTAATCGTCGATGTCCCCGCTTGGTTCGCGGCTGGTGTGAACTGCAGGGTCGCCGTACTGCTTGGTGAAGAGTAAGGAATCGTAGGAGTCGGAATCAGGCTTGGGTTACTGCTGACGGCCGTAATACTCAGTGTTTGGGTCTCACCACCTCCGGCGCTGATACCACTGAGGCTGATGGTCTGCTGCAAAGCGTCTTCGTCAACCGTTACCGGACTAATTGCACCGAGGGTCGGTGCGTCGTTCACGGAGTTTACCGTCACCGTGAACTGCCGGTCGAAGGTTGCATCGTCAGCATTGCCGGCGATCAAGTCGAGTCCCGCGTCGCGCACCGTTACCGTAATTGTGGCTGTGCCGCTGCGATTTGCCACCGGCGTGAACGTTAACACTGCCGAACTGTTGGGCGACGAATAAGAAATGCCCGGCGTTGGAATCAGTGTGGGGTCGCTGCTGACGGCCGTCACACTGAGTGTTTGCGATTCGCTTGGGCCCGCCGTAATGCCACTGAGGTTGATGGTCTGCTGCAATGCGTCTTCATCAATGACGAGTCCACTCAGTGGATCCAGAGTGGGCAGGTCGTTGACAGGATTCACCGTGACGACGAACTGCCGCGCGACCGTTTCATCATCGCCAGTATTCAGAATTCCGTCGAAACCGGCATCCCGCACGGTGACCGTGATCGTCGCTGTTCCCGATTGGTTCGCGACAGGTGAGAACTGCAGCGAGGCCGTGGTGTTGGGCGAAGTGTACGTCGCATTAGGTGTCGGAATCAGCGCGGGATTACTGCTGGTGGCCGTCACGCTCAATGTTTGTGACTCGCCGCCACCAGTGGTGATTCCCGCCAAACCGATCATCTGTGACCCGGCATCTTCGTCGATGGTTATTGGGCTGAGTGCGTCGAGCGTGGGAACGTCGTTGACCGCAGTGACCGTAATGACGAACGCGCGCTCGAAGGTGGCATCGTCCGGCGTGTCGAGTGCGCCATCGAGTCCCGCGTCGCGCACCGTTACGGTGATGGTGGAGATGCCCGATTGGTTGGCATTCGGCGAGTAGTGCAGCGTCGCGGTACTGCTGGGCGAAGTGTAGGAAACGGCCGGGTTCGGAATCAGCGCCGAATTACTACTGACAGCTGTCAGTAGTAATACTTGCGTTTCGAACATGCCAGCCGTGATGCCGCTCAGGTTCACCGTCTGGGTGCCGGCATCTTCTGCCGCTGACACGGGATCAATCACGGCGAGGGTGGGAAGGTCATTCGCAGGATCGACCGTCACTTGGAATTGCTGATTGAACGAAGCATCGTCCGCGTTGCCCGGAATGCCATCGAAACCCGCATCGCGCACCGTTACAGTAATTGTCGCCGTCCCAAACCGATCGGTTGCTGGTGTGAATTGCAGCGAGCCAGTTGGACTATTGGGCGAGTAACTTACGAGTGGATTCGGGATCAATGCTGGGTTGCTACTAGCCGCCGTCACACTCAGTGTCTGCGTTTCTCCATCACCGGCAGTGATGCCCGAGAGGCTGACTGTTTGCTGAGCGGCGTCTTCAATGATCGTACGCGGATCAAGCGCGTTGAGCGTCGGTGCGTCATTGACCGGAGTTACGTTCACCGTGAACTGTTGCCGCACATAGCCGTCATCACCCGTCAGCAAAACACCGTCTGGTCCCGCATCGCGCACCAGCACGTGAACCACAGCGGTGCCGCTGGAACTTGCCGTTGGCTGGAACTGTAGCGTGGCTGTGTTGTTCGGCGAAGCGTAACTGACGATCGGATTCGGAATGAGCGAGGTATCGGGAACACCGAGCCCATTGGTGGTGACTGCAGTTACCGAAATGCTCTGGCTTTCGCCGCCAGTAGTGATGCCAGTGAGTGTCACCGTTTGCAGGGCTGCATCTTCATCAATGGTGGTCGTCGGAGTTTGATTCAGTGTAGGCGGGCTATTGGCCAGGATGTTCAACAGGCCATCAGTCGAATCGTTGCTCGCAGCAGTGGGCGGCGGAGCCAGCGGTGCTGAACCTTCATTAATCGCGGTCGGAATGGTCAGGCCTGAATCGGCCGCGAGCGAGTTCCGCAAATTGAGCCAAGTATTGCCCACGGCCGCGGTCGGCTTGATGCGCGCTCGGACGATTGCCACATCGCCATTGACGGCTGTCGATAGTCCCACTGGTGTCAGCAGCCCGATGAACAGCTTCCCCTGCTCGCTAAAGTTGGCAAACAGGGACGACATCATCGCGGGGGGAGTGAGTAGGCCACCCAGCGTGACCCCTTCAATTTCCAGCACGGCTGAATCGTACGTGAGCACCACATCAAGCGAAAAAAGTGGACTGGCAGGTGTTCCGTTCGAATTGATTCGCACCGGAATCTCGACCAGGTCGTACTGCCCTTGCGCGGCCGACAGGTTCTGCGGAATGCTGATGGTCCAGCCCTGCGCGACGTTCAGCGTGAAATCTTCCGTGTGCGTCAAGCCAGCGGGGTCGGTTACTGTGACCGTCACGATGGTCGAACCAGTGGTCGCCGTTGGCAGGGCCGTCAACGTCCGATTGGCTCCGCTGCCGCCTAGCGAGATGTTTGCGTTCGGTAGCACCGCCTGATTGCTCGAGGTCGCACTCACATTCAGCAAGCCTGCCAACGTCTGGCCATCCCCCACAGCAAAGTTCACCGTCTTCGGTGTGAGCAGCGTGGTCGCTTGATCCGCCATCAGCGAGATGGTCGGCGCAGTGTTCGGCACTCCCGCCACGACGCGAATGTTATCGAGGCCGATCTCATCGCGACCGCCCCCACCGCTCACTTCAACTTCAGACCCGCGCCAGCGAAGCTCAAAGGTTGTGCCGGCGGGCAGCGTCACTCCGGTCAAAGTAATGGTCTTCGTTTCGGCAAGGACGAAGTCGATCGAAGTACTCGTGGCCGGTGTCGTGTAATCGAGCGCAGGGACGGGAATGAATGGTGCCCTGTCGACTGAATAGGAAAAACTGAGTTGCGTACTGGCATCCATGTTGTTACGCACCCAGTACTCAAAGGAGATTACCGGATCGGTAACAATGGACGGCCCGGTTGGGATCCGCAACGTCGCATACCCATTGGCCCACTCCGTATCGTTGGGCTGGATCCCAAAAATTCGATTTTCGGGGCTGGTTTGAAAGGCATACAAACCGGATGTAGTCACATTGTTGGTTGCCAGCCCGCGGGCAAAGTCGCCACTAGTCCGCGTGTCACCAAAGGCAAGGCTTCCCTCGCTAAAGGGGCCGATCGACCAGTTGTCCGAGTCCAGTTGCCCGGCGGTTGGTTCGGGTTGAAACCCCAAACCTTGATAGGTATTGAAGTCGGCGAGAAAGTCGATCGCCATCAATCGCCGCTCTTCCAGCGACTCGAGGCTTGCCCGAAAGTACCGCCTCGCTGTCTCCAGTCGCTCGGTCTTGCGCCGCGCGCGACCGCGCCGTGCCGACGAAGCGGCAGCACGTGCTGGCTGGGCGCGATCCCGATCGAACAACATAGACCGATGGCTCCCGGCAATTGAATAATTGCTTGTGGAAGGCAAATGCTGAACTCAAACGTCAATTGCAACCAGCTGGACGCAGAAGCGGTGGCAGTAGCCGCTAAGAAAAGTAACGGGCGGACTGCGGCAAACCAGAGTGCAAACCCTTGCCCTAACTCGGCTTGGGAATCCCGATCATGGGCACTGCTGCGGTTTGAGTCAAGCAATTCTCACGCGCCGCATGGCAAATTCACCAGCGCCAACAGCGGCAGGCTGCTCTCGGCCGTAAAACCCGCCCGTTCGGCCCGCGGGCAACACTTGGCATCGGCCGCTACGAACCGCACAAAGTGCATAAGCGATTCGTAACTTCGGCAGTCAATTTCCAGGAAAGTGCCGCTACTTGGCTTTTTCCAGTTCGGCCTTGGTGGAAGTTTCCGAATTCGTCTTCTCGACAGCTGCTTTCGGTTTGCCCGGCTTGGGTGCCGTGACCAGAATCGTGACCGCCCCGAGAATCACCAGCAGCAGCCCCACCAAAAAGAACGGGCTGACCTGACTATACGTCTTGTTGAAGTACATCGCCACGCAGGTACTCACCACCGGTGCCGCTCCAAACACCATCGGCATCACAAACGTCGGGCTCGTCGGTCCGCCATAGTTCAGCGCCATGATCAGCGCGAAAGCACCCAGCGCACCAGCTGCACCACCACCGACGCTCCAGACGATTCCCGAGAACGTCCAGCCGTGCAGCAAGCCGTTTCCTTTTTCCATGCCGGCAACTTGCATCATCACAATCGGGCCGACGATCGAAATCAGAAAGTAAGCCAGCCCGACGCACAGAAACGGCCGCAACCGACCGGAACCCATGTTGGGCCCAATCTCCCCCATGTACACCGCACCCTTGTGCAGCACCGGACCATAACAGCCCCAGAAGAGAGCGGTCACAATGGCGAACACCCCAGCGAGAACAGGGTAGTACTGCGTGTTCGAGGCGGACGTTCCCATAACAAATATCCTTCGGCCGAGGCGGGTGAGAGTGAGGTCGTGGTCTCGCCCATTCTAACTTGGGCCCCCAGCCTTGAGCAGGGCGGTGACCAGCAGCCCAACCACCCCACCAACTTCCCCCGGTCCCCGCGCAACTCACCAGTATTCACATCTCTCGCTTGCCGGCCGGCCCCGTCCAAATCGGCTGAGTTTATCAACACCCCCCTTTTGCCGTCATTGCTTGAAGTCTCTCTTTACCAACAACTTGCGCCCAAATGTACAACTTCGAAATCATCCTGTTTGTTGATAAACCCCCGACTTCCAACCAGCACCATTCCGTTTTCAAACCACCTTCCACCCTCGCGACCGCCGTCTGAATCGCCAGACACTCGCCTACGCGCGGCCCATTCGTCAGACACAATCCAGTAATTTATAACAACATGTTTTGTAGTTGTAAATAACAATTTGCCTTGCCATGCCCCAATTCTGATCTAATCACTAGCTCTCCCGGTCTGCTGGCCCAACAGCCCACGCACCCGGCCGTAATTTCCGGTCAACCCGTTCGAGTGGCCAATAAATCCATCCCAGGCTGCCAACGCGAAAATAGACCCATTCCCCTTGATGAATCCCCGCCCGCTCGGTACTGCCCAACCAAACCCACACAGCCCATCATAACCTTGCCTGCCGATTGCTCACACGTAACAGCTGCTAAGGGCGTTAGCACGCAAAAAGGCCTATTCGGAGAGGAGGGGAATAGAACCCAACGGGCAAACCGTACCAGATCGTGGGTTATAAGTCGGCTGCGCGGCCAATGCGCGGGCTGCTCTCCGATTCAAGAGATTGCAGCTGGCGGGGTTGAATGTATGGTGGGCGTATTCAGATGAGACAACATTCCACAACCCTCGGTTCACGGCTAGCGCGAAATGGCTGATCTAAAGTACCTCCAATTGATTCGTTGGCTAACAAACAACGGCCCGGTTCAAACTTTCCCGTCCCACGTTATCAGCGAACTTGCGGAAACAAAACTTGCGTATTTTGAAAACATTTCTCAACTCCATAATCTTGCAGGCTTCGGAATACGCATCGAATCAATAACTCGAATGATGCAGCATGTTGGCGATATTGCGCTGGTGAATTTGTACGGAACGATGGATGTTTCCAGCGAAGAAATGGAATTGGCAAATGCCAAGATAAAAGCGGAAATGGCAAAAGTTAGGGCGCAACGGAATTACAGTCACCTCGGGAACAGCAATGCCATTGAAACATCAGCTACTCACATTGACCTGCTTGCCAGAGAAAGGAAGGAAATTGAAAACGGCCTAACCGCGGTGATGGAGGCAATAATAACGGCTGGCTGGACTGCGTTTGAGGTTCTAGCTTCAGATTTATGGGAAGCCGCAATTAACGCCAACCCACGCCACCTTGCAGATTTGCGCGGCAATGGAAAACGAATCAACAAGATGCTTGGCGGAGCAAAGACAAGCGATGTTGATACGGGTTCATTCGGTAACGATGGCCCAAGCAAGGCCGTGCAGCTTGGAGACATTCATCGGGTCACTCAAGGGAGCTTTGACCTCGACAACAAGTGGGGCACGCTTCTAAAGCATTCTTTTAAGTTCTCGACGCTTACTGGTATTCGCGAAGCTTACAGCAAGGCGTTTGATCGAAATTCCTCTGCAATCGACGACTGCCTCGCAAACAAATCCCTAAACTCGCTTTCGCTTGTTCGCAATTTGCTTGTTCACAAATCTGGGATTGCGGATGTTGACTACATCGACAAGCAACCGGACGCCCCCAATGCACCAGCTCTGTACTTTGGCATTCGTATCCCAATAGACGGTGAATTGGTTGAGTCGCTTGTCGCCCCTCCACTTGAATGCGGAAATAGACTCTTGGCAGCTGTAAATGACTGGCTGATTACGGCTCGTCGCGACGACGAGAAAGGTGTCGCTTAACTAACGCGAAAACGCGCCATCCTAGTTCAGTCGGAGCTAACCCGGTTCCGTCGCAGCCGAGACGCTCGTCATAAAGGTGGGTGCCTCGACCTCTACATCGCTCGCGCGTTCCTTCCAAGGCAGGTAGCGAATCTTCTATCTTAATCTCGTTCACTTTCAGTTCTCCACGTTGGGGCACTGCCCAGCTAGTCACGCTTCGGAAATCTGAAGTTAGCCCATAACCCGACAATTTCAGGAGTTAGATTCCGCGTGTGGTTCTAGTCGAACATTACCGCCCGTTCAAATCGCTCGTCTGGCTGAACTGGGCCTCTCTATGATTGGCCGCTGATAAGCCATCGCCGTCACACTGGTGGGGATTTCTTGTACGTGGATAGAATGGACTGTATGAAGATACTCGCATTGCACGCGATGTGGCTGATGCTGCTATTCGCAACTGTCGTAACTTGGTGGCTCCACCAACTGAACGAGCATATTGCGTCGGAGCAAAATCACGTTCGCAGGGAATTTCGCAGTCAATATGCCCGGCCGATGGCGTGTCGATTTGGTCAATGAAACAAGCCATGACTAACCGCCCAGCCCTGCCAATTATCGCAGCCTGTTTGCTGCTGCTCCCAGTGCTGTATGTTGCCAGCTACTTCGCGCTGGTTGTGCCGAGCGGTATTGACATTTTTAGCCCCGAGGAGCCGGGCTGGATTGTCACGAAATCCTTGGGAAGGACTGACTACTAACGTTTTGAGATTCGCTGGGGCCAGCAGTTCTTTTGGCCAATAGAGCAGGCGCATCGAACCGTACGCCTAGACGATTGGATTGATATCAAACTTCAGCGGGCGTTTCGTGAGCGTGAACTGCGAGGCCAGTAGTGGCCATCGCTATTTCGTCTGGACCAGTAGCCGGCTGAAAAAGTCTCTGGTGTCGCGGGACAGCACCAATTTCCCCTTGCATCCGGCGGGGCGGAGCGCCATTCTAAAACGTATTCCCGCCTGAGTTGGTTCCCTCCCTTACCCACCTGCGAACGTTGCCATGCCGCGCCTGCTCCCGATCTCGCTTTGGGCTTGTGTCGTGATCGCACTGAGCCAGCCCGCACGAACGGAGGCTGAGCCGCCAGATACGTCGTACATCTTTCCGGCCGGTGCCCAGCGCGGAACCAAAGTCCAAGCCCGCATTGGCGGCTTTTATTTGCACGAACGAGCGCCGCTCGAATGGCTCGGTCAGGGAATCTCGGGCCCGGCCGAAATCGAGCGAACCGCCGTCCGTTGGTTTGAAGGACCGTTGATCAAGCAGCCCGCCAGTCAGCGAAAAGAAGACTATCCCAAGGACTATGCCGCCGAACTGACCATTGCCCCCGATGCTCCGCTCGGCGCGCATGGCTGGCGTTCGTGGGGTGGCCAAGGAGCCACGCCGATTCGCCCCTTCATCGTCGGCATGTTGCCCGAAGTGGTCGAGAACGAAACCGACGGCGATCCGCTGCCGGTGGCCGTGACGTTGCCAGTGACCATCAACGGCCGCATCTTCCCCCGCGAAGACCTCGACCAGTGGAGCTTTGCGGCCGAAGCTGGGGAGTCGCTCACCGTGGCCGTTGTGGCCAAGCAGATTGGTTCGCCGCTTGAAGCGTTAATCGAAGTCCGCTCACCCACCGGCGAAGTCCTGGCCGAAAGTACCGGCACGCTCAACCGCGACCCGCAGCTGCGGTTCAAGGTTCCCACCAGCGGACAGTATTCGGTGCGAATCACCGACACCCGCGCCGAAGGACTGCAGAACTATGTCTATCGCCTGACCATCACAACTGGGCCGTGGATCGACGCGATCTACCCGCTCGGCGGTCAGCGCGGCAGTTCGACGAAGTTCTCTCTGCTGGGTCAAGGGGTCGAGGCGATTGAAGAGACACTCCCCACCTCCGCAGCGCGAGTTATCACGCATCACTTCACGCGCCAAGGCGAGCCCTTGAATGCCGTGCAACTGGAACTCGACGATCTGCCCGAACTGCGCGAACAAGAGCCCAACGACACGCCCGAGCAGGCACAGAGCGTTTCGCTTGGCACGGTCGCCAATGGCCGCATTCAGCAAGCGGGCGATAAAGACCACTGGTCGCTCGAACTGAAGAAGGGTGACGCGGTGCAATTTGAAGTCCGCGCCGCGCGGTTAGGCTCGCCCCTCGATGCGGTGCTGAGCGTACAAGACGACACCAGCAAAGAGTTGGCCCGCGGCGAAGACTTGCCCAGTGGCTCGCCCGATTGCGAACTGAAATTCATCGCCCCAGCGGATGGTAGCTACCAGGTCATTCTTAGCGAAAAGTTCACTTCGCGCGGCGGACCAAGTTTTGCTTATCGCCTGCGCTGCATGAAAGCGGCCGCCGATTTTGCCCTGGAGATTAATGTCGACTCGCTGGCGGCTGATATCGCTGGCACCAAAAAGCTGCCCGTCGTGATTACTCGCATCGGCGGTTTCAATGGCGTCATCACCCTTGCGGCCGAAGGGCTGCCTAGCGGAGTCACCGCGCCAGCTGTCGAAGTGAAGGGGAACCAGAGCAAGGCGGACCTGGTCTTCACCGTTGACGCAACCGTCCCCGTGACCCGCACGCCGATTCGCATTCTTGGTAAAGCTGAAATCGATGGTGCCACAAAAGAGCATGTCGCCAGCATCGTAGCGCCGCAGAATCCCAATCAGAATCAGCCCGTCGCGCTCGGGCTGGTCGAGGTCGATCATCTATTGCTCGTCACTTCGCTCCCCACGCCATTCAAATTCATCGCGCCGTTCGATACGCAGTTCATCGCCCGCGGCTCGACCATGCGCAAGCGATTTGAAGTGGAGCGCGGCGGCTTCGAAGGACCCTTGTGGGTCGAACTGGCCGATAAGCAAGGTCGACATTTGCAAGGAGTGGTTGCCGAGCGGCAGAACATTCCGCCCGGCGTGAACGAGTTTGAGTTTGAAGTGATGTTGCCGCCGTGGATGGAGCTGGGTCGCACCAGTCGCAGCCAGCTGATGATTGTGGGCGAGGTGCCAGATGCCGCCGGCAAATTGCACAAGGTCGTCTTCACCGCCAATGGCCAGAACGATCAGCTAATAGCCATCGTTTCGCCAGGGCCGATTCGCGTGCAACCAGAGCGGAGCAGCCTGCTGATCAGCAAGGGGGCCGAGATTACGATTCCGCTGCAAGTGACCTGCGATCAGACGGTGCGGCAGAATCTGAAGATCGAACTGATCGTTCCCGAGCACATGCAAGGGCTCTCGGCTCAGCCCGTCGAAGTGAAGCCGCACGACAAAGCGGCCCAGCTGGTGCTGCGCTGCGGCGACAATCCCGGCCCGCTGAACATGCCGGTCACCATTCGCACCACCAGTGAGCGGAACGGCAAGCCGGTGGTGGCCGAAGCACTGCTGACGCTGCTATTGCAGCCTTGAGTTGGAAAACTTGCCTTCGATGAAGCAGATCGCGATTGCGGTGGTCGAACATCAAGACCGCTTCCTCATCGGCCAGCGGCCTGCCGGTGTTGCGCTTGCCGGGCTATGGGAATTTCCCGGCGGCAAAATGCACGCCACCGAAACGCCCGAGCAGGCGGCCGTGCGCGAATGCCTGGAAGAAACCGGGCTCGTTGTCGCCGCGAAGTTTCGCTATCCTGACCGCGCGCACGTTTATGCGCACGACGCCGTTCAACTCCACTTTGTTGCCTGCGAACCGTCGGACCCCAGCGCCGTCCCACTCGCGCCGTTTCGCTGGATTGCTCGTCAGGAGCTAAGCAACTTCGAGTTTCCCGCCGGCAATCGCGAACTCTTGGCAATCCTTGCGCAGTAGTTGCTGCTGCGGTTATTGCATCGAGTGAGGTATAATCGGGTACGCAACTACTCGAAGGCAACTGCCTGGGGAGAGGAACTCACATGACACTAATCGTTCTCGACGCCTTCACCGAAGAGGCAATGATCGCCGATCGTCGCGCGAAAGGTCTGGATCGGTTCGACGAAGTGTGGGATGGAGTTTACGTGATGTCGCCGTTGCCCGAGTATTACCATCAAGAGATCGTTGGCGATTTGCAAACCTGTCTGGCGCTGGTGTTGCGGCTGCAGGGGCTAGGGCGAGTGGTTCCTGGTTGCAACGTCAGCGACCGGAAAGATGATTGGACGAAGAACTACCGCTGTCCCGATGTTGTGGTCTATCTCAACGGCACGACTGCCAAGTTTCACGGCACGCACTGGGAAGGGGGCCCCGACTTTGCGATTGAAGTTGTCAGCTCGAATGATCGTACTTGGGATAAGTTGGAGTTTTATGCCAAGGTGCAGACGCGAGAACTGCTCATCATCGACCGTGATCCCTGGGAACTAACACTGCTGCGTTTGGTCGCTGGCAAACTGGTCGAGGTTGGGCGTTCGAACAGTAGCAATGGTCAGGAACTGACCTCCCGGGCAATTCCCTTCAGCTTTCGCCTCGTCAGCCGCAATCAGTGGCCGACGATTGAGATCAAACACAGTGGTGATGGTCAGACCTGGTATGCACCGGCGCAAGGGCCGATGAACATCGCGAAGTGATTATCGGTTTATTTACAGTTGCTTAGCCGACATTTACTCCATCGCCGCGGCCACCGCGTTCGATAAATGCACCAGTCGCCACGGTGCGCGGTCGCGCTCCATCGTGGTGAAAATGATGCAGAAGGCTTGCCGCTGAGGATCAATCCAAAACAGAGTGCCCGTCGCGCCGAGGTGGCCATATGCCGCACTCGGCAGCAGATCGCCCAGCGTTCCTTCGGTGGCCGGATGATTCAACTGCCAACCGAGTCCCCAGGGCTTGGTACGGCGAATCGGTTCCGGCAAATCCGGAAAGTCATTCAGCCGATTAGTGGTCATTTTTTCCACCGTGGCCGACGAGACGATTCGCACGTTGCCATAGCTGCCGCCATTGAGCATCAACTGGCACAGCACGGCGTAATCGTCGGGCGTGCTGAACATGCCGCCCCACGGCGCGCCCAGTTCACGCCAATAAGGGCTGTTCCAGCCAAACTGTTCGACTCCAGCGAACTCGGGCGTTTGCAACTGCGTCAGCCGTTCACGATTGAGGTCTCTCACCCCCAGCGCGCTCGACTTGAGCCCCAGCGGTGTGAAGATTTCCTTCTGCAGAAAATCGCTGATCGACAGCCCGCTGATTCGTTGCACAATCTCGGCGACCACCAGTGTGCCCATGCTTTGATAGCTGTAGTCGGTGCCGGCCGGGAACTTGGGAACCGTATCGCGAATCGCGCCGTCGATGAACTTGCTGAGCGGAGCGTGTTGCCGGCGGAGTTCGGTGTTGTTCTCGAGCATGTCGGGCAGGCCCGAGGTATGCGTGAACAGATGCTGGACGAGCGTATTCTCTTTGTGATGCGCGGCAAAGTCGGGAATATACTTCGTCACGGGGTCGCTCAAACCTAACAGCCCGCGCTCTACGAGGATCATCGCGCCGAGGTACGTGATTGGCTTCGTCAGCGAGGCAATCAAAAAGAGCGCATCGCGGCGAATCGGCGGCGCGTCCTTGCCAGTCCCTTGCCTGCCGAAGAACTTCGGCTCCACGGCCTTTCCGTTGCGCCCCACCATGATCGCGGCGGCGGGCATGATTGCCGGCTCGGCTCCCTCGGCAGTCGTCCAAGCGGTCGCCAGGTCGTACGCTCGCTGCAACTGTGCGGCATCCATGCCGATTGAACCGGGCGAGACATACTCAAGCATTCGAGATTCTCCGCAGCAGAAAGGAGACGGCAGGCAGGCGTCGGGCGGGCATTCGCCCTGACGAACGGGGCGGTTTTGGATTATGGTATCTGCAGCGACACACTGACAACTGATTTCACCCCGTTCGCAACACCGGCGCCGCCATGCTGACGTTTGTTATTCCGGTTTACAACGAAGTCGAAAGCTTGCAGGCTTTGCATCAAGAGATCTGCGAAGTCTCGGCAGCCAATCAGTATGAGATGGAACTCATCCTGATCGACGACGGCTCCAAAGACGGCTCGTGGGACGAGATCAAACGGCTCGCAGCTGCCGACCCGCGGGTGCGCGGCATTCGATTTCGCCGCAACTTCGGCAAAGCAGCAGCCCTGAGCGCCGGCTTCGAAGCGGCGCAAGGCGACTACGTCTTTACGCTCGATGCTGACCTGCAAGACGACCCGCACGAGATCCCGCGCTTTCTCGCCGAGATGGACAAAGGGTTCGACGTCGTCAGCGGCTGGAAACAAGTGCGGCACGATCCGTGGCACAAGGTCGGCCCGTCGCGCGTGTTCAACTGGCTGGTCGGACAACTAACCGGCGTAAAGTTGCACGATCACAACTGCGGCTTCAAGTGTTACCGCCGCGAAGTGCTGGAAGAAGTTCGTATCTACGGCGAACTGCATCGCTTCATTCCGGTCCTGGCTGCCTCGAAGGGTTGGGGCGTCAGCGAAGTGATCGTCAATCACCGCGCCCGGCAATTCGGCCGCAGCAAGTACGGTGTCTCGCGAATCATCAAGGGGTTCCTCGATCTCTTGACAGTTTATTTTCTCACCGGCTTCAAAGAGCGCCCGCAGCACCTGCTGGGCACGCTGGGGATTCTATCATTTTTTCTCGGTGGCCTTGGACTTACGTATCTGGCCGTCTATTGGGTGGTGAAGGAATTGGTTCCGGGTTGGCAACTCGAAGACCTGCACAATCGGCCCGCTGTCATTTATTCGATGGGTCTGTTGCTCCTCGGCGCACAGCTGATTTCGATGGGCTTTCTGGCCGAACTAATCACCGCCTACTACGGCAAAAACGTAATGCAGTACTCGGTGAAAGAGCGAATTGGGCCGCGTGCGACCGACAAAACCTAATTGACTGAACTTGAGCAAAGCGCAATGGAGTCGATGACGCCATCCGACGAAGGACGAACTCTCCGCTGGAGCGTTTATGCGCTGCTGATTGCGATTTCGCTGGCGTCGATGACCGCGCGGTTGATGCAGGTACGTTCTTCGAGTTTGAAAGATCCGTCGCCATTTCTGAGTGCGAACGATCGGAGCCGCTGGTGCACCATCCGTTCGCTGGTCGATCATGGCACTTATGCCATCGACGACGTCATCTTCGATGAAAAAGGAAATCGCGCGCGCGCCTGGCACACCATCGATCTGGTGAAGCATCGCGGCGCCGATGGCCAAGAACACTACTACTCCAGCAAGCCGACATTGCTGCCGACGCTCCTCGCCGGCGAATACTGGGTGCTCAAGCAAGTCACCGGCACCACCTTCGCCGACAAGTACAAAGCCTTCTATCTCGCGCGCATCATGCTCCTCCTCAGCCAGGTTCTGCCTTTGGCCGGGGCGATGTGGCTGCTGACTTATCTGGTCGAGCAGTTGGGCCAGAGTAACTGGGGAAGAATCTTTGTTGTCGCCTGCGCCACTCAGGCGACCTTTCTCAGTACGTTCGCGATCACGCTCAACAATCATGTGATCGCAGCTGTCGCCGTTGTCGTCACGCTGATCGTGCTCTGGCCGATTTGGAATAGCGACAAGCAAAGCTGGTGGCGATTGGCTGTCGGTGGTCTGGCCAGCGCGTTCGCAGTCACTTGCGAATTGCCCGCCTTGGCCTTCTTTGGTCTCGTAGGCTTAGCTTCGCTCTGGAAATCGCCGGCCAAAACCGTTGTTGCGTTTGTGCCTGCAGCCGCCCTGGTGTTTGCTGCCGCGCTCGGTACGAACTGGCTAGCGCACGAGAGTCTACGGCCCGCTTATGCCCATCGCTATCAGGACGGCCCCATGCTGATGACGCTCGCGCCGCATCTGGCGCGAGCTTTTGACGATGGCCAGTTGCCGCCAGTCGCGCGAGTGGAACTAAAGAACAAAGCAATCGACCTGTCGCCGCAAACTGTCATCGAGCCGCGTACCAAAGGGGAACGCTGGGTGATTTGGGACGCCGATGGTCATGACCGACTCGCGGTGCAGTTGGTCGATAACGACCGACTCGAAATTCGCCAGTGGGACGATTGGTACGACTACGAAGGGACCTATTGGACCGCAGACCGCTTGCAGGGAGTGGATAAAGGAGAGCCTTCCGTCGCCGTCTACGCGCTGCATGTGCTCGTCGGCCATCACGGACTGTTCTCGCTCACTCCCGTGTGGCTGCTAAGTGCCTGGGGCCTTTACCTCTGGCTGCGTGGAGCGCGCAACGCGCAGTGGTGGTTTGCGACAACTGTCACGCTATTGACGGTGGTCGTGCTCGCCTTTTATCTCAGCCGTCCCTTGATCGACCGCAACTATGGTGGTGTAACCAGCGGGCTGCGGTGGCTCTTCTGGCTGATTCCGCTCTGGCTACTGGCGATGATTCCCGCGGCCGATGCGATTGCCAATTCGCGTTGGCAGCGGAACATCGCGCTGGTGCTGTTTACCATCAGCGTCTTCTCGGCCAACTACGCCACGCTCAATCCCTGGTCGCAGCCGTGGCTGTTCGAGTACTGGCAGCACTTGGGTTGGATCAATTACGAATAACGGAATCGAACAGGGCAACGCAGGAGCTGACTGAACGTGTTGATCTTGCTGACAAATGACGATGGAATTTACGCCCCCGGCTTACGGGCCTTAGAAGAAGAGTTGCGGCAAATTGCCGAGGTCCGCGTGGTTGCGCCGGCGACCGAGCAGAGCGGCGTCGGCCATTCGATCACGTTCTTGCGACCTCTGGTCCCCAAGGAAGTCTACGACGCCAACGATCGCCTACGCGGCTGGGCCGTTGACGGCAGCCCAGCTGACTGCGTGAAGCTTGGCATCTTTGAATTCTGCCAGCGCCCGCCCGATATCGTCGTCAGCGGAATTAATGGCGGACTGAACGCGGGGATCAACGTTCTCTATTCGGGCACCGTGGCCGCCGCCATCGAAGGAGCCTTCTTCGGCATCACCAGCATCGCTTGCTCGCTCGAATATCACGAGCATGCGCAGTTTCGCAAAGCGGCCAAAATGTGCCGCAGCATCATCGAGCAGATTCTCGAGCGCAAAGGCCCCGAGCCGGTTCTGTACAACCTGAACATTCCCACGGCTGCGACCAATCGCGACCACAACGAACTCAAGATCGTGCCGATGGGTGTTTCGCGCTATGGCGAAGACTATGTGAAGGGGGTCGACCCCAAAGGGCGAACCTATTATTGGGCGACGAATGACCCGCCGCCGCGGCCGGAAGGGTACCCGACCGATCTCACGGAAATTGCCAAAGGCTATCTGACGCTCACTCCGTTGCAATACAATATGACTCGGCAGACCACGCTTGCCGAAATGGAAAAGTGGACGCTGTCGGTGCCAACGGTGTAGTGAAGGTATTCCTCACGCGGAGCGTGATGAGTTCAAACTAAACAGGGCGGGGATTCTCTCATGAGCAAGCATTGGTTCTGCGGCCTTGGTCTGTTGTTGATCGCGGGCTGTGGCCCTGCCGCGCCCGTTGCTTCCAACAATCAGGCTCCTCAACCTGCGGACACCGCGCCCGAGATCATGCCGGGGCCACCTGCGCCGACGTTGCCGATGCCACCGGTGCCGTCGCTGCCTGTTCCGCCCCCCGGTGTGGGATTTGAGCCACCACCACCGCCGGATGCCCCAGCGCCAACTAATCCAGCGGCCGACACAACAGAAACGGTGAAGGCCGACGTGGGCGTGGGGATTAAGGGTCGCAGTTTGGACAACGAGAACGGCCTGCTCGTGCAGCCTGCCAAGACCTACTTTGCGGTCCGCGAGAAGGTCGTGTTTCAGATCGCCATTCCGTCGGCCATGAATCTGTTCCAAGGGACCGAAGGGCGATTTCCGAACTCGCACGAAGAGTTCATGCAGAAGATCATTCAGGAAAACCAGATCAAGCTCCCGCAACTCCCGGCTGGTCAGGAGTATCTTTACGATCCTGAAAAGGCCGAGCTGATGGTCCGCCGCCCTGCCCAATAACTGGCCGCCCGACCGGCAATCTCCCCGCCGAAATCGCTTGAGCACTCGCTTTTGCCTGTACGATTGCTGCGCGGCGGCGCTATAATGGATTGTCAGCCCTCCGGGGACTGCCCGCCTGAATGCTTAGGCCGGAACAAGCGTTTTCGCGCGGTTCCGGCATAACCTGTCGCCACTGCCGGAACAGCACATCGCGTGTGCTGGCTCAAGATCCACGCCAGCTGGCCCGTATGATCGCAAGTCTTTGCCAGCTAATCGTTTGAGGTTGTTCATGACGTTGGTTTTTCGTTCCCCGATCATTCTCCTTGCCGCGCTGACAGGCCTCGTTGCCCTCGCTAGCTTTACGGGCTGTTCGCAGCAGGATCAAATCGCCCATTACTCGGTTCCGAAGCCCGAAACCATTCATACCGAGATCAAGCGTCCCGCCGGCGCGCCCGCCATGCCGTTTGGCATGGGGGGCGGAGTGAATCGCCCACCGGCCGGTGGTGGCAGCGAGGATTTGAAATTTGAAATGCCCGAAGGGTGGACCGAGACCGCCGGCAACCAGTTCAGTCTGAAAGCGTTCGAAGTCAAAGACGGTGACGAAAAGATCGACATTACGGTCAGTGCTGCCGGCGGTGATTTGACCGCGAACATGAATCGTTGGCGTGGCCAGGTGAATTTGCCCGAAGCTACGGCCGAGGATTTAGCCAAAGCCTACAAACCCATCGAAGTGAACGGCCAGGAAGGTCAGTTCATCGAAATGCACTCCGCAGCAGATGCCCCGCAGAAGCAATCGATCTTAGGTGTGGTCGTGGTCGACGGAGACCGCACTTGGTTCGTCAAACTGCGGGGCAACACGGCCCTGGCCGAACGCGAACGAGCCAACTTCGAAGCGTTTGCCAAGTCCCTAAAGTGGTAGTGAGTCTCGCGCCGCGAATTGATCCGTAGCTGACTACTGACGATATCAGCTACTTCCCCCTCAGCCCTCTCCCTAAGTTTGCCGCGGAGTTTTTCGCATGTCCGCTGTTTCTCCCTCCGACGCCTTTGCGGAAGCTCCCGCTCGCACCAGCAAATCGGCTCGCGAACTCACGCTGCTCGAACAAGTCGACCGAGTCCTCGCGCCGCTTGCTTCCCAGAAGATTGCCGTGGCCATGTTTGCCTATGGCATCTTTGTGATCTTCATCGGCACGCTCGCGCAAACCGAAATGGATATCTGGCAAGTCATGCCAGCCTATTTTCGCGCCGTGATCATGTGGGTCGATCTCAACCTGATTCCCTCGGTCTTTTACCCGGGGTGGAAGACCCTCAAGGTTCCGCTGATTCCCATGCCGGGCGGTATGGTCGTCGGCGTGGTGATGATTCTCAACATTGCCTTTGCACATATTCGCTGGGTGTTGCAGCTCAAGACGAAGATGACGCCGCTTCTCGCCGGCATCGGGTTGGTCGCTTTCGGCTGGCTGTTTACACTGCTGATTATTTTGAATGGTCATAATCGCGGCGGCTTCCAGGCTCAGCCCCCGTTCAGTTGGGAACAGTTCTGGACCGGCTTTCAGCTGGCCATGATTGCCACGTGGGTCGGAGCAGTGTTTGCGTACATCTGGCTCGGCGTTCAGCCCGCCTTTCAACAAACCAAGCTCACCATCGTCCGCATCTCGATGCTGGGGCTGTTCGGCGGTCTGCTGCTGGCGTACTCGACCCTCGTGTGGTTCTTGCTCTTTCAGCTGGAATTCCCCGGTGCCGAAGCGCTCCGCATCATGTGGCAACTGCTGCAAGGCACGCTCGCCGGCGTCGTACTGTTGGTGGGCTGTTGGCTGGTGTATCAAAAGCGCGGCGGCGTGGTGCTACTCCACCAGGGCCTGCTGTTGCTGATGTTCAATGAATTGTTCGTGGCCCACTACGTGGCCGAATTCAACATGTCACTGGTGGAAGGGCAAACGACCAACTACCTGCGCGATATTCGCTCGACCGAACTGGCCCTGATCGACCGCTCGAATCCTGAAAAGGACGAGCATTTCGTGGTTCCGGTCGATGTGCTAATGGCGAATGCCACGCTCAACGAGAAGCTGGCAAAAGAGAATAAGCCCCCGCAAGCGATTGAAGACCCGCAGGGTCTGCTGCCCGTTTCGGTCACGGTTCTGCAATACGCACGCAATGCCGATACTCGCAAACTGACGAAGGACGAGAAATCGCCAGCCACGGCGGGCATCGGGTTGAAAGAGACCATCAAGGTTTTAGAAGCGGCGAAGGGAACCGACTCAGATAGCGCCGTCGATCTCGCGGCGGCCTACGTTCAATTCAAGGACAAGAAGTCGGGCAAAGACCTCGGGACTTTTCTCCTCGCCCAGGTCATTACCGAGCAAGATGATTTATCAAAATTAGAGGCGGTTGCCGACGGTGATAAGTCTTATCTGACTGCCCTCCGCTTTAAGCGGCAGTACGTGCCGTTCACCGTGCAGTTGATCGACGTCCGCAAGGACGACTACGTCGGCACGGCGACGCCCAAAAACTATTCGTCCGACATCAAGCTCACCGATACGAGCAGCGGCATTCACTCCGACGTCCACATCAAGATGAACGACCCGCTCCGCTATAGTGGGCTGACTCTGTATCAAAGTGGTTACGTGCCGCTGCCCGGCGGACTCGAACAAACCAGCCTGGCCGTTGTGCGCAATAACGGATTTTTGATTCCCTATGTCGCGGTGATGATTATCACCGTCGGCATGATCGCTCACTTCCTGCAAACACTCGTGCGCTTCTTGCGGCGGCGCGAGTCGGAAGATCTGCAAAGTGGCGATATTGTGACAGCTGAGTTGGCCGAGCCGGTAACCAGTTCGGGCAAGCCTGGCAAGAAGGCGGCGAAGGCAGAGCTCAAGGTGCTGCGCCCGAAGCAGCCCTTGTTATCGCGAGATAAGATCATCGGCGTCATTGCCGCCAGTGTGATCTTTTTGATGTTTGTGGGCTCAGGCCTGCGAACTCCCAGAGTCGCTGCGAACCAGTTCGACTTCGAAGCCTTCGGCCGCTTGCCAGTTGCTGAATCGGGCCGCGTGAAGCCGCTCGATACTGTCGCTCGCAACGCGCTCCTTCTCATGCGCCAGCGTGAATGGGCCTATGGCAAGAAGTACGAAAAGATCGCCGCGAATCGCTGGCTGCTCGATGCCATCTCCGGCGCTGACGCGGCCAACGAACATCGCGTGATCAAAATCGATGATCCCGACATTCGCAAAATGCTCAGCTTGAAGGACACCAAGGGGCATGTCTTTGCCTTCAACGATCTCATTCCCAAGTTGCAAGAGTTGCAATCGCAAGTCGAAGCGGCGAGTAAGACCGCCAAAGACAAGCAGACGGCGCAGCAGCGCGGGCTGATCAAGATCGCGCAAGGGATGCAGAATTACATCAAGCTGAAAAAAGCGCTCACGCCGCTGCCATTGCCCTCGCCCGAGCAACTCAAGGCCAATCAACAACTGGCCGAGCGGACGATCGCGGCGTTTCGCATGTGGAAGTCGGAAACCGAAATGCTCAAGACCGAGCATCCGCCGCGGCTCATTCCGGGCCAGGTGGTCGACGAGAAGACCGGCCAGCGAACCGACAAGATCGATTGGCTCCTACTCCCCGAAGCTTCGCTCGATAGCTTCATTTCCTCGCTGAATCCGAATAACGAACCCGATCGCCGCCTCGCTGCGTTCAACACCATTATCGATGCCTATGTCGCCGATAATCCGTCCGAATTCAACGCCGCTGTCGCCCGTTACGAAGCGCTGGTGCAAAAGGCCGATCCGCCGGAATATCACGCCTATAAGTTGGAACTCGAAACGTGGTTTAACCACTTCTCGCCGTTTTACGTCGGCATGATTTTGTATGTCGTCGCGTTTCTGATTGCGATGATCGGTTGGCTGATTCCTTCGCGCACGATGAGTTGGACGGCATTCACGCTGGTGGTTCTCACGTTCATCATGCACACGGCCGCGCTCGGGCTGCGAATTTACATTTCGGGTCGGCCGCCGGTAACGAACCTCTATTCGTCGGCGATCTTCATTGGCTGGGCTTGTGTCTTTTTTGGCATCGTCGCCGAGCTGGTCTTCCGCATTGGCCTCGGCAATCTGGTGGCCACGCTCTGCGGTTTTTCGACGCTCATCATTGCTTACTTCCTGGGGATCGACGGCGACACAATTGGCGTGATGCAAGCCGTGCTCGATACGCAGTTCTGGCTTGCCACGCACGTGGTCTGCATTACGCTCGGCTATGGCGCCACGTACTTCGCGGGCTTCATGGGCCTGCTCTATGTGATTCTCGGCGTTGCCACGCCGCGCTTAGATGGCGGCAGTCGCAAGATTCTCGCGCGGATGATTTATGGCACCACCTGTTTTGCTATTTTCTTCAGCTTCTTCGGCACCGTGCTCGGCGGCTTGTGGGCTGACGATTCCTGGGGCCGGTTCTGGGGCTGGGATCCCAAGGAAAACGGCGCTCTAATCATCGTGCTGTGGAATGCCCTCGTGCTGCATGCCCGCTGGGACAAGTTAGTCGGCGATCGTGGTCTCGCCTTGCTGGCCATTGGCGGCAACATCATGACCAGCTGGTCTTGGTTTGGCGTAAACGGCCTGGACGTCGGCCTGCACTCGTACGGTCAGAAGTTCGGCGTGATGGAAACGCTGGCGACGTTCGTTCTGTCGCAGCTAATCATCATCACCATTGGCCTTATTCCACTAAAGTATTGGTGGAGTGTGCGCCAAGACTCCGGCAACGGTCCCGCAGCTCCGCAGAGTACTTAACCGGTAGTGCTCCTCACGCTCCGCCGCAAGGTCTTACTCCCCGCAAAGCATCACGCGCTGGCGTGATGCCGGCCAGTTGCCCTAATTGCTGACTCTGGCCCTGTTCGGTATGCTGCGCTCAGTGCTTCATTGGCAGAATTGAATCTCAGAATTCAGGTCAGCGGAACGACTTGCGGCGTTGTCCGACGGGGGTTGGCAACGGAGTTTGGCGATCAAACCTGGCAAGTCTGGCTGACACCACGTTTCACGCGCTCAGGATGCTCTTTCGCGTCTCACTGGGCAAATTCATCGTAGGAGAACACACATGGCTTACACACTTCCGGCTCTTCCTTATGCTAATAACGCGCTTGAGCCGCACATCGATGCCCGCACGATGGAAATCCATCACACCAAGCATCACCAGGCATATATCAACAACGTCAACACGGCCATCGCCGGCACCGAATGGGAAAAACTCCCCGTCGAACAGCTGATTGCCGACATGAACAAGATTCCCGAAAACATTCGCGCCACCGTCCGCAACAATGGCGGCGGTCATGCCAACCATAGCTTGTTCTGGACCGTGATGGGCCCCGGTGCTGGTGGCGAACCGACCGGCGAACTGGCCGCAGCCATCAATGCCGCGTGCGGCAGCTTTGCTCAGTTCAAAGAAGCTTTTGCGAAGGCCGGTGCCACGCGCTTTGGCAGCGGTTGGGCCTGGTTGAACGTCGTCGGCGGCAAGTTGGTGGTCGAAAGCACTGCCAATCAAGACAGCCCGCTGATGGAAGGGAAGACGCCCATCCTCGGCTGCGACGTGTGGGAACACGCGTATTATCTCAATTATCAGAATCGTCGCCCGGACTACATCACTGCGTTTTGGAACGTGGTGAACTGGAATGAAGTCGCCCGCCGTTTTGCCGCAGCCGCCAAGTAGTCGCTCCCGTAGCGTGGGCTTTAGCCCACGTTGCAGCCATCGTACGACTCGTCGTGGGCTAAAGCCCACGCTACAAAAAACTAGCGGGGCAATGATTAAAAGCATGGCCCCGCTTTTTCGTGCGCCCATTTCTCACGGGCCACTTCAATTCGTAGAATGGTCACTCTTATCGCGCACCTTGTCGAATCACCACGAACGTGAAGTGGACCCGCTGCCATGCAAGACTTCGAGCGTTTAGGCGTCTTCTATTTAGGCAAACAATACGACCTCGAGCGCAAGCAGCACACGGACGAACTGCTACTGTATGACTCGAAGGATCTGACCACACACGGCGTGATTGTGGGCATGACGGGCAGCGGCAAAACGGGTCTCGCAATCTCACTCCTGGAAGAAGCAGCCATCGACGGCATCCCTGCGATCGTCATCGATCCCAAGGGGGATCTCGGCAACCTGCTGCTCACGTTTCCCGATTTGAAGGCTAGCGACTTTGCCCCGTGGATCGATCCGGCCGAAGCGCTGCGCAAGGGACAGAAGCCGGAGGAACTGGCCGCCAAAACAGCCGAACAATGGAAGGCCGGCCTCGCCGAGTGGGGACAAACGCCCGACCGGATTGCGAAGTTTCGCGACGCGGTCGATATCGCCGTCTACACACCCGGCAGCAGTGCGGGTATTCCGCTGACGGTGCTCCGCTCACTCGCAGCGCCGCCGCAGTCGACGGTGCAGAATGCCGAGGCTTTTCGCGATGCCATCTCCGCAGCCGCAGCTAGCTTGCTGGGCCTGATGGGGCTCGAAGGTGATCCGCTCCGCAGCCGCGAACATATCTTGCTCGCCAACATTCTCGACCGCGCCTGGCGCGACGGCCAAAGCGTCGATATGCCCGCGCTCATTCGTTACTTACAGCAGCCGCCATTCGACAAGATCGGCGTCATGGATCTCGAAAGCTTCTTTCCCGCGAAAGAGCGCTTCGCCCTCTCGATGCAGTTGAACAACCTCCTTGCATCTCCTGGCTTCAGCGCGTGGATGACCGGCGAACCGCTTGATATTCAGCGGCTGCTCTACACGCCAGAAGGGAAGCCGCGACTCTCGATCCTCTCCATCTCGCACCTCTCCGATGCCGAGCGGATGTTCTTCGTCACCATTCTGCTCAGTGAAACGATCGCCTGGATGCGCAATCAATCGGGCACGTCGAGCTTGCGCGCTCTCCTCTACATGGACGAAGTGTTCGGCTACTTTCCGCCCAGCGCCAACCCACCCTCGAAGACGCCGATGCTCACGCTGCTCAAGCAGGCCCGCGCGTTCGGCCTGGGTGTGGTCCTGGCAACACAAAATCCGGTCGATCTCGATTACAAGGGCCTATCTAACTGCGGCACCTGGTTCCTCGGTCGCCTGCAAACCGAGCGCGACAAGCTGCGCGTGCTCGATGGCCTGGAAGGTGCTTCGGCCACGGTGGGTCAATCGTTCGACCGCGGCCAGATGGAAAGGATCCTCTCGGGCCTCGGCAGCCGCGTCTTCTTGATGAATAACGTCCACGACGACGCGCCGGTTGTCTTTCAATCGCGTTGGGCCTTGTCTTTCCTTCGCGGGCCACTCACGCGCGAGCAAATGTCTCAGCTGATGGCGGAAAAGAAGGCTGCACATGTCGATACTGGTGGTGCTGCCCGGGCCACCGCGCTGCTGGGCAACGCCAGCGAGCAGCGGTCGGTCTTGCCGCCAGAGATCATCGAGCGTTTTCAGCCGCGGCGGTTGAGTCGCGGTCCCAATGTGGGACTCACCTATCGCCCGCAGTTGGTCGGCATTGCCAAGGTCCATTTTGTGCAGTCGGCGTCTGGTGTCGATCATGCGCAGGGACTCACCTTTGTCGTGCCGCTCGACGAAGCACTGCCGGCCGAACCGTGGGCCGAATGCGAACCGCTCGAAGACGAATCGCTCGAGCTGGAATCGACGCCCGAGGACAAAGCGCAGTTCAACGCGCTCCCGGCCGAACTGACGCGGGCCAAGCAATACACGTCACTCACGACCGCGCTCAAAGACTTCATCTACCGCAATCGCAAACTATCGATTTGGAAATGCGCGGCGCTCAAGCAATGTTCGCAGCCCGGCGAAACGGAAGCTGACTTTCGCGTCCGCTTGTCGCAAGGAGCCCGCGAGCAACGGGACTTATTGGTGGAGAAGTTACGCACCAAGTACGCACCGAAGATCGCCAGCATTCAAGAGCAAATCCGCAAGGCGGAACAGCGGGTCGAGAAAGAAAAAGCGCAGGCCTCGCAACAGACCATGAACGCTGCCATTTCCATTGGCACTTCGCTGCTCGGCGCGATTTTCGGCCGCAAACTGGCCAGTACCGCCAACATGACCCGCGCCGCCAGCAGCGTGCGGGCGGCAACGCGGATCTCCAAAGAGCGGCAAGATATCGGCCAGGCGAATGAATCGGTCGAAGCGCTCGCGCAGCGACTCGCCGATCTGGAAGCGGAGTTCAAAACCGAGAGCGACAAAGTCGCCGAGCAATTCTCGGAGCAAGCGCTCGACTTGAGCGAAATTCAGATCACGCCCAAAAAGACCGACATCGCCGTGAATCAGGTTCTGCTCGTTTGGCAACCGTGGCTCGTCAAACCCGATGGCAGCTCCGAACCAGCCACCTAACTCGAAGTAGCCGGAAGCGAGCATTGCATGTTCATGGCCTACTGCACCCCGACTGACGCACGTACGTTGGGCAGAATCGCAGCGGCAGTCTGCTCATCGAGAACTGGCGATTCGAGCGCAAGCTTGTCGAGCATTCCTTGCAAGTTCTGCTGAATAGCGAGCATCAGCGGGTCGATGGTGGCTTTGCGATCGCGCTCGGCAGTCACTTCAATGGCGGGACCGACTTCCAAGATCACTTTCAAGTGGCCATGAATCTGACACTTATCGGTCAGGTCTTCTTCCAGCTTTTCGATCGTTTCTAAGATGCGATCGACACTCGGGCGCGTAGTTAGGTACTCGGGCGGATAGCTCGACAGTTGTTGAGCAAGATACAAATCGGCCAGATCGCGCCAGCGCCGCGCGCGTTCATCCGCTGCAATGGTATTCGCCACCATCTCCGGCAAGATCTTGGTCCGCAGCGTTCGTACGCGCGGCACGGTGGTTCCTTCCTGGGCACTTCCCAGCCAATGTTCTTCTAAGGGTCGAAGAAGCCGATCGATCAACTTTTGCAGTCGTTCGGCCAATGTGCCCGTTTGCGTCTGTCCGAAATACTCGATCTCTTTCAAGCTCAACAGCGCCAGTCCGGTCTTGGAAACTCGCGACATCAAGTCGAGTTGCCGCTGCGGTTGCCACGAGAGTCGCTGCTCGATGCGCGTCAGCACCTGGTCGGCAGCGCTGGCCAGATTGCCGCGAAACAAATACTTTACCGCCACCGGATGAACCACGACTTTACCGGGCGGAGTCATCTTCGAACGCTTCTTTGCCGCTGCCCGCGCGATGAACGCCACGCCGTCGAGCAGAGCATGCAGATAATCGGCAGTCCGGCTGGTTGCCCCTTCGGGAAAGATCACCAGCGGCCTTCTGCCGCTGCTTAGTAAGTCGATGGCGGTATTGATCGCTTGTCGGTCGACTCCTTCGCGATTGACGCTGAACGCGCCCATCATCCGGATGATCGTCGAGTTCAACCACCCGTGCTGGAACAAATGCCAGCTGGCCATCGCATACAGTTCGCAATGGGCGGCTTTTGATAAAAAGCCCATCGCCACCGGATCGGCAGTGCGCGGATGGTTGGGCGTGATCAAAATTGCATGCTTCGCGGCCAGTGATGCCTGCAGGAATTCGACGCCGCGAATCTCGTGCTCCACTACCCCTTCTTTCCACCGCAGGTAGTTGTACGGCAGGCGAATAAGCTGAAAGAACCAGGGAAACACCCAGCTGTGAAAAGCGGGGGTAAAGCGGTAGGGTTTTTCGACAATGATCTTCTGCATGGCCAGCAGTTATAGCACAGCAGCAGTTCGTCGTTGACGGCTGGCTGAATCCTCATGTGATGCGACAGAGGTCCTAGGCATATCCCCGCGGATGAGCCTGATGCCAGTTCCAGGCTGAGGCGACAATGGTTGGCAGGTCCGAATAGCGGCATTGCCAGTCGAGCGTGCGTTGGGCCAGGGACGAATCGGCCACCAGCGCCGGCGGATCACCAGCGCGTCGAGCCCCCATCATCGCGGGAATGGGATGGCCGGTCACTTGGCGGCAGACGTCAATCACTTGCTGCACGCTATAGCCCGTGCCGCTGCCAAGATTCAGTTTGAG
The DNA here is from genome assembly GCF_007747655.1 of Anatilimnocola aggregata. Taxonomy (NCBI): domain Bacteria; kingdom Pseudomonadati; phylum Planctomycetota; class Planctomycetia; order Pirellulales; family Pirellulaceae; genus Anatilimnocola; species Anatilimnocola aggregata. Next base: position 8,943,703 of record NZ_CP036274.1, on the reverse strand, counting down.
ACCCTTACCCGGCTGCAACCGATCGAGCGCCCGCAGGTGTGCCTCCGCCAGATCGTCGACGTGAATGTAGTCGCGAATGCAGGTGCCATCGGGTGTGGGATAGTCGTCGCCGAAAATCGTCACTCGGTCGCGCTGACCCAGAGCGACTTGCAGAACGATCGGAATCAAGTGGGACTCAGGACGATGATCCTCGCCAATAAGACCATCGGCGGCTGCCCCCGAGGCGTTGAAATAACGGAGCGCGGCAAAGCCAAAGCCATAGGCTGCGGCAAAATCGTCGAGGATCTGTTCGACCATCAACTTGCTGAAGCCGTAGGGATTGATGGGCTGCTGCAGTGTCGTTTCAGCAATCGGCGACTTCGCAGGTTCGCCATAGGTGGCCGTCGTACTCGAGAAGACGATCTTGCGCACGTCGGCCCCATGCATCGCCTGCAACAACCGCAAGCTGCCGACGACATTGTTCTCGTAGTACTTACTGGGATTAGTGACCGATTCACCGACCAGCGCAAACGCGGCGAAGTGCATGACCGCTTCGACTTGCTGCGAGCGCAGCAAGTCGACCAACTTTTGCGTATCGCTGAGTTCACCCAGAATCAGCGGCGTATCGAGCGCGGCCGCTGCATGCCCGCAGGAGAGATTGTCGTAGATCCAGACCTGATGTCCCGCGTGCCGCAAGTGACGCACGGCATGCGAACCAACGTAGCCTGCACCGCCAGTTACCAGAATTCTCATGCCCGGCCCATCTTCAAAGTAGTCAGTGTGTCATCACGCAGAGACGTTCGCTGACATCTTAGCGCGGCAGTCCTGAACGGAAAGGGATACTTTTCCGCAAAGCGGCCGCCGAGCTGACCCCTCGCGCGGTTGTAGCGAACAATCTGCCGGCTGCCCGAATGTCGCAGAACTCGGGTAGCCAGCGCCGACAACAAAGATACACCGCACTCGGCCCAAGTGCGGCTGGCCGTACACAAACTTCACTTTGGCACCGCATACTCGCTACGACTGTTATCATGCCGCCGCGGAAGACACTCAAGGTCGTTCAAGCTGCACCCGCTGCCGGGGGACAAACGGCGCGCTGGGTCACGCTTTGCCTCGACTATCTGCGGACGGAGTGCCACCTCGCGGCCAATAGCATCTCGGCCTACACCCGCGACCTGAAGCGGCTGCAAGAATGGCTCGGCGATCGCGCGGTGCCGAATTTGACTGTCCGCGATCTGAGCAATTACCTGGCTTGGCTGCAGCAGAAAAAGTTAGCACCGACGAGCATCAGCCGGCACATGGCAGCACTCAAGGTGTTCTTCCGCTTCTTGCAAGTCGAAGGAGTGCTGAAGGAGAACCCGGCCGAGTTACTCGCCACGCAAAAGCAGTGGCAACGAGTGCCCGATGTCCTCTCCGCCAAGCTGGTGAAGGAATTGGTCGGCGCGCCGCAGCCTTACGATCCGTTTCCGCGCCGCGACCGCGCGCTGCTCGAACTGCTATATGCCACAGGCTGCCGCGTGTCCGAAGTCTCGTCGCTGCAAATGCGCGACCTCCATCTGGAAGAGCGTCATTGCCTGGTCCATGGCAAAGGGAGCAAGCAGCGCCTTGTTCCACTCGGCGAAGGTGCGCTCAATACGCTGCGCGACTATCTCGCAACCGAGCGGCCCCTGTTCGTAGCCGCCGCTCGCACGCCGCCGAACTGGGTATTGCTCTCGCGGCGGGGCAAACAACTTCGCCGCGAAGCCATCTGGGAACTAATTAAGCGGTACGTCGCGCGCGTCGGCGGCCCTGCGTCCGCCAGCCCGCACACAATGCGGCACTCATTCGCGACTCACCTGCTCTCGGGCGGCGCGGACCTGCGTCAGGTGCAAGAATTGCTCGGCCACGCCAGCATTGCCACGACCCAGATCTACACCCATGTCGACCAAACGCGCCTGAAGAAAGTTCATCAGCAGTATCATCCGCGGGCCTAGTTTATCGTTCGCTTCCCACGCGACTACAGTTCCCGCACAAAGATGTTCCCAAACTGCATGGCTTCGCCATGATGCTGCAACCCGATGGGTCCGCGCTGCGGCACATCGGGGAGTTGGGCTTTGTCGATAATCAGTTCACCGTTGAGGACCACGCTCACGCGGTCCCCCTGCATCGTAATGATGAAGCGATTCCACTGCCCGTTGGGCTTATCGGCCCGCTTCTTGGGTGTCACTCCTGCACGCACTTCGGCGGAATACTTTTTGTTCGTGCGGAACTCGGTGATTTCACCACTGCCCACCGGGCGGCAGCAGATGTTGGCCTGCGCGTGTTCGTAGCCGCGCATCAAGATGCCGCTGTTGCCAGCATCGTCCACCGCCACCAGTTTGGGCTTGCCATTTTCATCGACGGCGTCCTCGCCACTAGGAAGCACGAGTGGCCACTCTTTTTTCTGCGGCTTGTTCGGCAATCTCCAATCAACCACGAGTTCGAAGTCGCCAAATTCTTGCTTGGTCCACAGATGTTGATCGTAGGGAGTTTTGGCTTCGCTCTTGCCGTCGTAATCGAGCCGGCCGTCGTTCCATTTCCAATGCCCTTCGTTGCCCTCGACTTTGCGCCAAGCGCTTAGTTCAGGATCGGCCAGCAGCGGGACGAATCCTTGCGCGGCATTCGCAGTTGCTGAAGGTGGTGCGTTGGTGGAAGGGAGTTCGCGAATCTGAATATTGCGGAAGTGACATTCCGAACCTTCTGACTCCAGGCAGATATAGCCCTTGCGCGGATTGCACTCCGTGCCGCCGGAAACCTCTTTGCCGTTGACGTGCAACTTGATGATGCCGTCGTTGCAAACGACACGATAGTGATTCCACTCGGGCGATGGCTTGCATCGCTTCTCGCTCGGCAAGCAGCGCTGTGAACCCTTCGGATGGGGCCGATCGGGCTTCATACTCGCCCCCCAAATGCTGAAGACGTCGCCGTGACTGGTGTAGCTTTCGGTTTCGCGACCATCGAGCACTTGCACTTCGATGCCGCGCGAGAAGGGAGTTCCGACTGCAGTCAGCGGATCGCCCCACACGAATACGCCGGCGTTGCCGCCCGCTTTCAGATGCCGCCATTCCAGTTCCAGAATGAAGTTCTCGTACATCCGGTCGGTTCGGATCGTTCCCGTGGGTTTGCCAGTGCTGACGATGATGCCGTCCTTCACCGTGAACGTATCGGGAGCGACGTTCACGATCTTCCAGCCCGTCAGATCTTTGCCGTTGAAGAGGGGCGTGAACTTTTCCTCATCGGCAGCTGTGACAATTGCCGCGCATGCGAGCATCATTCCGCAGGCCACCAACCGTGCACTTCCAACTGACATATTCATCGCAAAACTCCGCAGCTGTTGCCAGCTGATTGACCAGTCGAATGTGATTGCCGCCCTGCTTCCGCGGAATATTCCGCAGAAAACAAACTCCGCTGCGCCGTCAGTGTAATGCGGCGAATAGCTGGATGCCATTCTGATGCGCAACGAGCGAAGCTTGGGGCAAGATTTGACTTGGCCGATTCCTGACCTAGATTTCAGATGGCACCGGCCTCTCGGGGGCGGATTCTGCCAGTTACCGGCGAACACATTCGTGGCGAACAGTTCGTTCGCGCCGGTTCAGCGTCTTGCTGCAAGGTTGTGTCATGCTGCGCGCCAATCACGACGGCCCATTCCCCTGTCGCCGAACCACTAGTCTGGTTCAGGCGTTATCGCAGCATACTCGCCGCGCGGAGGACCGTCGCAACGGTGAGAGTGAACGCCGCAAGCCGCACCTTGAATGCCTTGAACCACGATACTTGATGACCGCCACGCCCACTGGCGATTGGCAAGACCTGCTCAGCCACGGCGGTTGCAGTTGCTCCGTTTGCACCGGTCAGGGGCTGAATCAAATCTTTGCTGGTACGGCCACCACAACGACCACCGGTACCGGCACGCTGGCCACTACAAGTCCGCTCAGTTCGATTCCGCTGCTGAGCAGCAATTCCGGCGCGACGGCCAAGTTGTTTCTCGATTTCAACGGCCATACGCAAGCATCGTGGGGAAGTTACACGAATGTCATTACCCCCGTATACGATCAGGATGGCGATCGCACCACGTTCAGCGCGGGCGAGTTGAATTCCATTCAAGAGATCTGGGCCCGTGTCGCTGAAGACTATGCCGCGTTCAATATCGATGTCACCACGATCGATCCTGGCAGTTCAGCTGATCGCGTCGTCGCACGGGTTGCCATCGGCGGTAACTACTCCGATTGGTTCGGCCACTCGGCCGGTGGTGTGGCCTACATCGGTGGCTTCTATAACGGCGCGCCCAACGTGGGCTATGTCTTTGAAGATGCGCTGGGCAATGGTGCGCCGCGGTTTGTTGCTGAAGCAGCTTCGCACGAAGCGGGACACTTGTTCGGCCTTTATCATCAGAGCGAGTGGAACGGCAACACGCTGGTCAGTTCGTATTCGCAAGGGAATGCCGCCTGGGCTCCCATTATGGGCGTGGGCTATTACTCGCAGCGAACGACCTGGCACAACGGAGCGACCGATAGCAGCCCAACTGCCTATCAGGACGACATGGCGATTCTCGCCAATGCGTCGAACGGGTTTGGTTACCGGGCCGATGATTTTGGCAGCACGCTGGCGCAGGCCTCGGCACTCGCCTCGAATGCGGGAAGCGTAAACTTTGCCGGGCGAATTGGCTCCAACACCGACCAGGACTGGTTCTCGTTCACGACGACCGGGGGCGCACTCAACCTGACCCTGAACGTCGCGCAGTTCGGCGCGAACCTCGATAGTGTCCTCGAGCTGCGCGACGCGACGGGCACGCTGCTTGTCACAGCTAATCCGACGAATTCTCTCAGCGCGACTCTTACTTCGACGCTGGCCTCCGGCACGTACTTCGTCGTGGTTCGCAGCACCGGTGGCTATGGCAACGTGGGACAATACACGCTGGCCGGCTCTGTTCCCGTGAGTGGTTCGGTCGGCGGCGGTGGTGGGAGCGGCGGCGAAGATACTTCCGGCCCACAGCCCGAAATTAACGTCCTCAACGGAACAGTCGCCGTGCAATCGGGCGGCACAATCAGTTTCGGCAGTTTGCAGGTGGGCAAGTTTGTCAACAAGGTCATTACGGTCAAGAACACCGGACCTGGAGTGCTCAATCTCGAATCGCTCGTTGGCACCCTGCCACCGGGCTTTACGTTGGTGAGTAACTTTGGCAGCCTGACGTTGGCATCGAATCAGTCGACGAGCTTTACCATTCGCTTTGCGCCGACCACTGCCGGCGCGGTGAGTCAAACGCTCAACATCGGTTCGAACGATGCTGACGAAAGTGCGTTTTCGCTACAACTCGTTGGCACCGCCACACCTGCCCCACAGCCTGAAATCAATGTGGCCATCGGCACGACCGCTGTGCAAACGGGCGGCACGATCAATTTCGGCAGCCTGCAAGTTGGTCAGTACGTCAATAAGACGATCACGATCAAAAACACGGGGCCGGCGAGCCTCACGCTGCAAAAACTGGTCGCGGCCGAGATGCCACCCGGATTTACCATCGTCACGAATCTGGCGAAGACCGTGTTGGCGAAAAATCAGTCGACGACCTTCACCGTTCGCTTCACACCTTCAGCCGTCGGCAGTGTTAGTGAGTCGATCACACTCTTCTCGAATGACGCTGACGAAAGTTCATTTGTCATCAATCTCAATGGCACTGCAACGCCCGCCCCGGTGATTCGTGCCATCGACAACGGTGCCACCGGCTTCACAAGTACAGGCACGTGGACGCGCTCGACGACCGTCGGACGCGAAAAAGACATTCAAACGGCGCTCAAAGGAACCGGCACGACCACCGCGACCTGGACCTTCACGAACATGCCACCCGGCATTTATCGTGTGCATGCCAGTTGGACTCAGAGTTCGGCTTATGCGACGAACGCTCCGTTCACGATTTTCGATGGTGCCACTGAACTCAGCACCGTCCGCGTGAATCAAGAGCGGGCTTCAAGTGGGCTCACGTGGGGCGGCACTGCCTGGAGCAATCTCGGCACGTTCACGATCACGGGCGATACGGTCCGCGTCACGCTCACTAATGCAGCCAACGATCGCGTGTTGGCCGACGCCGTTCGGATCGAACGGATCGGTGATCTTCCCGAAGCTGAGGGTGCTGCTGCGGCCGCGAGCGAACTCCACGGCCTTCCGGTCGTCGACTCTTCGGCTACAACCTCATTCCACAGTTCGTTTGAGAGCACGGCGAACAATTTCTTCTGGGCACCCACTTCATTTTTTGGTTCCGGAGCAACGGTGATGGCCGGTCAATCGCAGCTGACCCCCAATTCGGTCGATGAAGTGTTCGCCGCCACAGCTGATGCCCGTCCGGAACTGCAGCTACTTGAGAGCGCGCTCGATCTGCTTCGTGTCAGCAACAGCCCTTCATCTAGCAAGCTAACATCAAGCAGTTCTAACTCGTCTTCATCTTTGAATGTTGAGAGCCCGTCGTTCGAAACCCTGCCCACCAATTGGCTACTCGACGATCGACTCGACGCGCTGCTGAATTAGGTTCGCCTTCGCTTGGCGAATGGTCATTACCCGATCGCGCCGATGAACTCCAACGTGGGCAGAATCACTTGCTGCAAAAAGGCAAAGTGAAAAAGCAGGCCGATGGGTAGCAAGACGATTGCCGCAGTGAAGGCCCGACCGATCAGGCCGCGACTCAGGCCGAGGCGTTTACCCACTCGGCTGCGTTCGAAAAGAACCGCACATCCTTGCAGCAGGAAATAGATCGTCGGCAGCCCGATTCCTTGGCGCAAGGGGACCGACATTACCAGATCGTGTACGACTCCCGAGAAGAGAAACACGGCCAGCGTCGACCAGATGACGCCAACGCGGCGCAGCAGAGGCCGAAAGACGAACTCGCGACCCACATCGTGAAACGCGAGATTCCAGCGCTGGCCCCAAAAGTCGCTCAGCGACGTGGCCCAGAGGGGGCGATTCATAATGGGTTGCGCATTTACGCCCAGCAGGCGCCAGGCGATCGAAAGCAAATGAGCGACGCCGAAGAGCAGGGTCAGCGCGATTCCCACAATTCCCACCCAGCCGGTGACGAGCAGCGGCAGTGAAGTGGTGAAGCGGGCAACACCGAAGAGAAGAGTCAGTCCTGCTGCGGTCTTCAATAGCGCAAGCACAACCTCTCGCCGAGTGGGTTTCACAGCGGGCTCGTTGCCCAAGAATGCGTCCGCGTCCATGCCGGGCCACAAGAACAAATAGTTGAGCGCATCGGCGAAACTGGCATTACGAGCTGCCTCGGATTCGGCAAATGTCAGCCACTTGAAGCCTGCATAAACAGCGGCTGCTAACACCCACGCAGTAAACCACACCGGCCACTGTCCGGCGAGCGCAAAAACAGCAAGCGGCAGCAGTACAACAGGTAGCCAGGCAAACCTGTGTAAGGAGACGGGCTTCTCGGCGGTATTGGTGAGTGTAGACATTGGTCAAACCTCCAACCGCAAATTTGGTGCCGAGATAACCGGTAGTAGCTTTGCCAGCAGCTGCCCTACAATGTGTCACAACCCGGTTATTCGCCCGTCTGAATGGAGCTTCCGCTATGGCGCCATCTCAATCCCCTGCGCCTAGCAGTCAGTCTGGTTGCCCAGCCAACAGCGACCACGACCGCGAAATTCCCGCCACCGATTTGCTCACACCCCTTAAAATTCGGGACGTGACGCTGCGGAATCGAATCGTGATGTCTCCCATGTGCCAGTACAGTTCGCAGGATGGTCTGGCCGACGATTGGCACCTGGTCCATCTCGGCAGTCGGGCTGCGGGAGGTGTGTCGCTGGTCTTTGTCGAAGCGACGGCGGTAACTGCCGAGGGGCGCATCTCGCCCGGCGATATGGGGATTTGGGGCGATCAACATATCGAGCCCCTCGCGCGGATCGCGCGGTTCGTTGCCTCTCAAGGAGCGGTGCCGGCGATTCAACTGGCTCATGCCGGTCGCAAAGCCAGTTGCCAGCAGCCATGGCTAGGTGGTGCCCCAATCAAGACCGCTGCCGAAGGGGGCTGGCCCGTAATTGCCCCCAGTGCGATTCCGTTCCATGAGGGCGATCCTGCTCCGCTTGCGCTCGATCGACAGGGAATCGATGCCACCATCGAGGCCTTCGCCGCGGCCACTCAGCGTGCGCTCACCGCGGGTTTTCAAGTGATTGAACTGCACGCCGCACATGGCTACTTGCTGCACGAATTCCTCTCGCCCCTTAGCAATCAGCGCACCGATGAATACGGCGGCTCGCTCGAAAACCGGCTGCGCTTGACACTGCAAGTTGCCGAGCGAATGCGTAAGATCATTCCCCAAGGACTGCCGCTGTTCGTCCGCATCTCCGCCACCGACTGGGTCGACGGCGGCTGGGACATCGAGCAATCGGTCGTCCTTTCGCGCGAATTGAAAGAGCTGGGGGTCGACCTGATCGACGTCTCTTCTGGCGCGCTCGTTCCTACTGCCAAGATTCCCGTCGGCCGCGGCTATCAAGTCCCTTTCGCCCGCCAGATCAAAGAGCAGACCGGCATTCTCACCGGCGCGGTCGGCATGATCACCGAACCGCAATACGCCAACGAGATCATCACTGGCGGTTCAGCTGACCTCGTCTTCATTGGCCGCGAATTGCTTCGCGACCCCTACTGGGCACTCAAAGCCCAGCACGAACTGGGAGGCGAACCGGCCTGGCCTATTCCCTATGGCTATGCCGTGAAGAGGAGAGCGAAGTAGTTCGCACGAAGTTGCCCCGACCTACATAGCCCGACGCGTCAGCGAGGGAGCTACATCATCATGGGTTCACTGGCTGAATAAATGAATTCAGCGAGGCATGTGCTTTTCAATCGTGTTGCTTACGTCAGTTCGGAGTTAACGAGTGAGCGAGTGTCTCCCTCGCTGACGCGTCGGGCTTAACATGGGAGAAGCCAGCTACGCCAAAACCCGCTTGTGCGCTTCGCCGGCGATCTCTTGCACGTAGCGGGGGACGGCATAGCCGGGAAGCTGAGTGCGCATTTCGGCGATCAGTTGCAGGCCGCGGCTGATGGGAACTTCGAAGTGGGCAGCGCCGGCCACGCGGTCGAGTTGATGCAGGTAGTAGGGCATCACGCGCAGGTCGGTCAGCCGGCGGGAAAGATCGACGAGCGCCGTTGTGGAATCATTCACTCCGCGGAGCAGCACCGACTGATTGAGCAGCGGCACGCCCGCATCGACGAGGCGGGCAAGTGAGTTGGCCACGTTGTCGTCAATTTCCTGGGCATGATTGGCGTGAATGACCACGAGTGGAGTTAGCCGCGTGCCGCAGAGCCAGGCTAGGAGCTCGCTGGTCACCCTAGCGGGAATGATGATTGGCAAGCGCGTGTGAATGCGAAGTCGCTTCAAGTGAGGAATGGCGGCGAGACGTTCGGCCAGTTCAGCCAGCGTGGTATCGACCAGCGTGAGCGGATCGCCGCCGGAGAGCAGGACTTCGTCGAGAGAGTCGTCGGCGCGAATCAGGTCGAGAGCGGGCTCCCAGTCATCGACTGACTTCGGCGCAGTTGAATACGGGAAGTGTCGGCGAAAACAATAGCGACAGTGGACCGCGCAGGCCCCGGTAGTAATGAGGAGTGCCCGGCTTTGGTACTTCTGAATCAGCCCAGCCGATTTCGTGGCGGCAGCATCCCCCACGGCATCGGCAGCAAAGCCCGGGACTTCGTCCAGCTCTTCGCCCAGGGGCAACACCTGCCGCAACAGTGGGTCGTCCAATCGCCCAGGTGTCATTCGCCCGATGTAACCCCCTGGAGCGAACAGCGGAAAGGCTTTGGCGGCCGCGCGGGCAGCCGGCAGCAGAGAATCTGGAAGATCAAGGGCGGTAAGTAGTTGCGCGGGGTCGCGGACGGCCGATTTAAGTTCGGCATGCCAGTCGGCAGAGGACACCTTCAGCCCACGCATTGGGCGGGGGGAAGTGGCGCAGGCAACTGTTTCGTCAACCGCTACAATTCTCATTCTCACACCATAATCCCAGTCTTCTAGTTAGCGTAGCAGGGTCACGAACGTGGCGACGTACAAAACCAGCGATTTCAAAAAAGGCATCAAGGTTCAGATCGACGGCGAGCCTTACCTGATGGCGGAAATGAACTTCCGCAAGCCAGGCAAGGGGAACGCGCTGTACGAATGCAAACTGAAGAACCTCATCCGCGGCACTACGCTGCAACGCGTCTTCAAGGGTGGCGACACGCTGGAAGCGGCCGACGTCGAAGAGGTCGAAGTGCAGTACCTCTACCGCCAGGGAGACACCTGGGTCTTCATGCATGCCGAATCGTTCGAACAATATGAGCTCGACAAGGATAAGGTCGACGACGCCTGGAAGTATCTGAAGGACGGCATGGCCTGCCAGATGATGCTGTTCAACGAAAAGCCGGTCAGCCTTACCCCGCCTGCTCACGTCGAACTAAAGGTCGAATACTGCGATCCAGGTGCCCGTGGCGATACCGCGACCAACGTCACCAAACCCGTCAAGCTGGAGACGGGTGCCGAAATCGCCGCGCCGCTGTTCATCAACATCGGTAACGTGCTGCGGATCGATACCCGTACTGGCGAGTACATCGAACGCGTCTCGAACTAGCGTCTAGTTTTTCTCATGCTCGCCCCCGGCTCAAGTCAGGGGCGTCGGGTCAAACGATGTCGAGCGATTTTCTCCCCTCCTGCTCGCTCGACATGCTCCATCAACGAGCAGAACTGCTCCGCCGCCTGCGGCGCTTCTTCGATTCTCACGGCTTCGTTGAAGTCGAAACGCCAACCCTCTCGCGCGATTCGGTGATCGACGAGCATCTCGATCCACTCCGCGTGACGTTGTTCCAAGACGCCCGCGAGCCTGATCAGGGCGAGCCGTTCTATCTGCAGACCTCGCCGGAGTTTGGCATGAAGCGCTTGCTTGTGGCGGGAGCTACGGCCATCTATCAAATCACGCGCGCCTATCGCGGCGGCGAAGCGGGCCCGCTGCACAATCCCGAGTTCACGATGCTGGAGTGGTATCGCGTGGGAGATGATTACGAGGACGGTCGAAGATTGCTCAGCAATTTGGCCAGTGCGGCCATTGGTTGCGACGATGCGGAGCAGATCACGTTTCGCGAAGCCTTTCAGCGGCACGCACAGGTCGACCCATTTACCGCTGATGTGCCGCAGTTGGGTGCGGCACTTCAGGCCAACGGCAAAGAGGTTGCAGCCAATGAGCAAGACCGCGCAGTCCTGCTCGATCGGCTCCTGACCGAATGTGTCGAGCCAAAACTTGGTCAGGAGCGGCCGACGATTTTGTACGACTACCCAGCCAATCAATCGGCGCTAGCGCAAGTCCGCCCCGCCGACGACCAGGGAAACCCCGCCGTGGCCGAACGGTTCGAGCTGTACATTCGGGGCGTCGAACTGGCCAACGGCTATCACGAACTGCTCGACCCCGCCGTGCTGATTGAACGCAATCGGCAGAACAACGCTCGGCGGGCAGGAGCGGGCAAGTATCAACTTCCGGAGCAGAGCCGACTGGTTGCGGCCATGCAGCACGGCCTCCCCGCGTGCTCGGGATGTGCACTCGGGGTCGATCGGCTGCTGCTGATCGCAGCGAATGCGACGAGCATTCAGCAAGTGCTGGCCTTTCCGATTGAGCGGGCTTAGCCGCTGACTAAGACCCGCGACAATTGCCATTTGCTAGCACAGCTTCCCCAGGCCAATTAGTCTGGTGCCATCGCCACTAACCCAGGTGGTTTGGGTCTCGCACCAGGCAGGCCCGCGCTAGTTGATTTACCTCTTGAGTGTGCTGCATGAGCCGGTCTGTTTGTTCGCCTTTGTCGTGTCCGTCGCCAAGTCTCGTCGGAGCCGCCACACGCAGCTTGAAGCAGGGGCGGCGTCTCTTGTTCGAGACCCTCGAGATTCGCGCCACGCCGACGGTCGGCATCATGCGCGACAACATGATCGCCGAGATTCTGGAGCAAGCGCCGCAAGTGGTCTCCTAGGTTCCGGCACTCCTGGCGAAGATGCGGACCAACGGTACCTTCACCGATTTGAACTACAACGGCGGCGATGCAGGAGCAGCAGCCATTCAAGAACACGGGCGACGACTGGAAGTCTTGACCGTTGCGAACAAGTGGCCCGACCCAAGCAACGGCTACTACAACGATGCCTCGCTGCGGAACCAGATCATCACCTCTTGGACCTATACGGCCAATTCGATGCCGCGCGTCAGTGCGCCCAATTGGTGGTGGGGACAAATTGGCGTTCCCACTGGCCTGGCCGAACCGCTGCTGCTGGCCGACGACATGATTCCCCTGGCCACCCGCAATTCGGTCCTTACCAAGTACTTTGGCTCGGCCTGGAATCCCGGCAAAAACCAAGGCGCGAATATGCTTTCGCAGGCCGGGCCTGCCCTGATTCAAGCGGTGCTGCAGAACAATCCCAGTCGCATCAACACGGTCGTGACGAGCGTCACGAACGAAATGTTCAGCTACTCGGGCGAAGGAATCGCCCGCGACCTTTCCGTGATGCATCACGGCAGTGGCTGCAAGTTGAATTTCTATAGCGGCAGCTACGGCGTGAACTATCTGAACGACACCGCCAAGCTGATGCGTTGGACTTCCAACTCGATGTACAACTTCAGCCCTGCTGCTGTCGACCTCGAACTGCGCCTGCTGCTCGACCACATGGAGTTTCTGACCCGCGGCGACACCATGGACATCGCCTCGGGCGGACGTTCGATCACGCGACCCGGCAGCATCACCTATTGGCCGATCGAAATTCACGAAGCGGCCGTCGACATGCAATCGCAAGGCCGCCGACTGCCGGAACTCGAAGACGCCATCGATCGCTATTTGAATGGCATCGACGAAACCAACTACCTTTCCGGCAATCGCTCGCTCTATCGCGGCGATGCCATGCTCCACAGCCGGCAAGACATTACCGCCACGGTCAAGCTGTTGTCGAATCGCACCCTGCGGCCCGAAACGGCCAACAACGAAAACACCAAGGGGTTCTTCCTGGGCGATGGCTTCACCATGTTCTTGCAGGATGGTGATGAGTTCGGCGCGCGGGGCGAGCAGGAGATCATTCCGACCTGGAATTGGCAGCGAATCCCCGGCACGACCATTCAGCAAAACGGCGTCATTCCTTACGAAAACATGTTCAGCGGCGGCTCGCGCACCGCGGGCTCCAGCAGCCTTGTCGGCAGCACTTCGGACGAGAAGTATGGCGTGGCAATGATGGACTACAAACGCGCCGGCGTTACGCTGACCGCGCGCAAATCGTGGTTTTTCTTCGACGATGAAATCGTCGCGCTAGGGGCCGATATTGATGATGCAGCAGCGAACTCGTCGGTCTTCACCACCCTCAACCAAGTCCTGCTCGATGGGGACGTGACCGTCTCCGATGCCGCGGGCGGTCGCCGCACCTGGGGCCTTGGCACCACCGACACTCTCACCGGCAAGTCGTGGATCGAGCACGACGGCCTCGGTTATGTGTCGCTCGATGCCACCAGCAAGCTCACCGTTCAGGCACAAACGCAGACCTCGGGGAGCATCAGTCTGCCGGTGTTCAGTGCCTGGGTCGATCACGGCAAGAAGGTCCAGAACTCGACCTATGCCTATGCCGTCGTTCCCGACGTTTCGGCCGATCAACTCGATACCTACGCCAACAATCTTCCCTTCGACATTCTGGCCAACACAGCCACTGTCCAGGCTGTGCGGCATCGTGGGCTCGGTCAAACGCAAGTCGCCTTCTTTGCAGCTGGTTCGATCTGGCTCGATGCCGATACCAAGCTCACCGTCACGCAGCCCTGCGCTCTGATCATCAAGCAGGACGGCGATCAGTTCACGATCACGGGTGCCGATCCTCGCCAGGGAACAGCCGCGATTGTCATTAATGTGAATCGCCAGCTCACGGGCACCGGCGTCACTTGGAACGCGGCTACGCAAACGTCGCGCATCAGCTTCGCGCTTCCGGCGTCCCCCTATCAGGGCTCGAGTATCACGCGCAGTTACACCCTCGGCGCGCCGGTCACTCCTCCCACGACCCCGCCGACAACGCCGCCCACCACGCCTCCCGCTGCTGCAACGCCGGTCGTCTACGACGCCGAAACACGCATCCTGACGGTGGCTGGCGGCTCCGGTGCCGATCGAATCATGTTTTCGCAAGACAGCACCGGACGAATCTCGGTGCAGATTAATTCGGGCACGAAGGCAGGTCCATTCAGCAATGTCGAACGCGTCATCGTCTTCGGCCAGGCTGGCAACGACACGATCTCGGCGAACACCTTGAAAGTTCCGCTCGAAATGTATGGTGGCGATGGGAACGATTACCTGTATGGTGGGTCGGCCAGCGATCTAATCGTGGGTGGCAACGGAGCCGATCAAATCCGCGGCAACGGGGGGCACGATGTGATCCTCGGCGGCAATGGTGCCGATTACTTGTACGGCGATGCCGGCAACGATCTGTTGATTGGCGGCCTGCTCAGCTTGTATCCCGATTCGCTCATCCCCGCGTTCACTCCCACCGCCGTGGCTAGCCAACCATGGGGCACGGACGTGCAAGCGACATTGACTAGCCTCTCGGCGGCGCTCACCTCCTGGGTTGCCAACATGACCACGCTGCCGTCGCAACTGGCGACCGAGCGGAGCGAGATTACCAAGGACGGGACAAGTCGCGATCTGCTCTTTGGTGGCTCCGGTGCCGATTGGTTCTATGCCGCCGTTGCTCAACAAGACATGCTGCTCGACCTGCGCAAGAACGAAGGAGATCGTAGTGACGAACTCCCCGCTGCGACGTAAATTCTCGGCCTAAACGTTCAACAATTCGCTTCATTGTTAGTAGCCAATCTCACGGAAACACGAGAGTTGCGCCATTTTGTTCCCAGCAATCAGCCCGATTGTTGAACACCCCCTTTGCCGTTCACGCACGCTTTTGTCTCTCGCAAGCGGATTGCGAAGTCTTCTGAAGTAGCTGAATTCGCCAGAATTCAGACGTTTGTGAAGACTGAATTCTGGCGAATTCAGCTACATTGCAATCGTCCTGTCATCGCTCGCAACTCGCTTGATCTTGGCCACGCTTGGGCTTCGCAGTTGGCTCCAGTGTCAGCGTTATCGCCGAGGTTTATCAACACCCCCCTTTTGCGTGCATCACTGCAAACTGTTTAGCGGCAACGAATTGCGCCCAAGTTGCAATTCCGAAATCATCCTGTTTGTTGATAAACCCCCTGCAGCACTCCTACCGCCGGTGAATTTCCAAAAATGCCAACAACACAGTTCCTCGCACCAGCGCGAACTGCACCCTCCGCGCACGCTCTTCCACCAGGTTGCCAAACAGCCGGTTAAATTATTGCGAGTTAGTGAACAACTGTCAAGTATGTTTGGGTGATTTGTGCCGCCCGACTTTGCACGATGGCATTGACCAGTCGCGCCGGTTGTAAAGTTGGACGAATTCCAAAGGAGTTGGTGACCTATTTGTGGCTCGATAGGATGAGCGAATGAAATTTTCCATGCGAGAAATGTTTCTGGTCGTTTTGGCTGTCGCTCTGGCTTTGGGCTGGGTTCTGGACAAGAACATCTACCATCGACAGTTCGTGGCTTACGAGCGGCTAAATGACGCGCTGTACGACAAATTGCGGTCAACCAGTTCCGCCAAGCAGATTCGCATTGACGTGACATGCGGCGGCGTACAGAGAAGATATGGCTACGACAGAGCACCGCTGGAGGAGTAGCGTGAAACTGGGCTGCACTTGCAGGCCGTTGTGTTGGTAGATTAACGGCAGGTTCCGCCGTGCCTGTTGCGCGCGGCGGGCCGTTCGTTTCTCTCTCAACCGCGCTGAGACTCCCCTTTGATCACCCGCATCACCGGCAAGCTGCTGAAGGTTCAAGAAGACTCCGTGCTGCTGGAACTCGATCACTTCGAGTATCAGGTGTTTATTGCCGAGTCGACGCGCCGCTCGCTCAGCCAACTGGTGGGTCAGAACGTTTCGCTGCAGACGATCTATTACATCGATGGCGACCCCTCGCGCGGCCGTGTTACGCCGCGGCTGGTCGGCTTCATGAGCGAAGTTGAACGCGAGTTCTTCGAAATGTTCTGCTCGGTCGACGGCCTCGGCGCGAAGAAAGCCCTCCGCGCCATGGTCCGCCCCGTGCAAGATATTGCCGAAATGATCGAAGAACAGGACGCGAAGGGGCTCTCTTCACTGCCGGGCATCGGTGCCGCCACGGGCGAACGCGTCATCGCCAAGCTCCGCCGCAAAATGTCGAAGTTCGCCCTGCTCATTGCCAAGGACGTAAAGTACGAAGCCGAAGTCAAGCGCGACGTCGTCGAAGAGGCCTTCGAAGCCCTTCGTGCGCTGGGTCACTCCGAACAAGACGCCCGCAAGAGCCTCGATGGTCTCCTGAAGACCAAACGCAAGTTCGCCGACGTCGAAGCCGTGCTGCTGGCCGTCTATGAGCAGACCCATACGAAGAAAACGGCCGGGGAGTAAGTCCGCCCGGGCCTTTCCGTTTGCTGGCAGGCTTTGGTCTAGCCCCAGCTTTCTCTGGTATTGCGGCGGACAATCGACCATAATCAGAGCTGGCTCCGGCGCTCGACTTTTCGTCGCCGCGGCTCCCGCCCCGCACTACGTTCCTTCGTATTGCTCCCGCAACTGCTGACTGAGGGTGCCTCTCATGCCCGTATCGCGCCTGCCTATCGCCATGCTCCTGCTGCTGGTGGCACTTCAGCCCGCACGTTCGTTCGCGGCCGATGCTGCTCTGATCGCCCACCCGGCGGAAGTGAAGTTGCAGGGGAACTTCGCCCGCGCCCAGCTGGTCGTCGTCGAAGCGGATAGTAGCAGCGGCGCACAGGTCACGCGCAAGAGCAACGACATCTCGTCGCTGGCCAAGTACGAATCGTCCGATCCGGCAGTCGTCACCGTGTCCGCTGCTGGGCAATTGCGAGCTATGAAAGATGGCAAGGCGAAGATCAAGGTTTCTCAGGGCTCGCGCACGATTGAGGTCCCGGTAACGGTGGCTGGCATCGTCGAGCAGCCCGACGTGCAATACCTCGAACAGATTCGCCCCATCCTTGCCAAGAACGGCTGCGCCATGGCGGCCTGCCATGCGGCCCAGCACGGTCAGGGTGGCTTCAAGCTGTCGGTCTTTGGCTTCGAGCCCGACAAAGACCGCGAAGCCATGGTTCGCGACTCGATTGGTCGCCGCGTCAGCCTCGTCGACCCCGAACAAAGCCTGATGCTTCTCAAGCCGACGATGCAAACGCCCCACGGCGGTGGCCGCCGGCTGGAGAAGGACTCTGTCGATTACCAAATGCTCGTCGCCTGGATTCAAGGTGGTGCTGCCAAGCCCGCTAAGACCGAAAATGCCGTCACCAAGTTGCACGTCTTCCCCAAAGAACGACTCGGCCAGGTTGGCATGTCGCAGCAGTTGCGCGTGGAAGCCGAATATGCCGACGGCCAGCGGCACGACGTGACGCATTGGGCCAAGTTCGATTCGCTCGACGATGGCGTTGCCAGTGTCACCCGCGACGGACTTGTGACCACGATTGGCAAGGGCCAGGGTGGCGTGATGGTCCGCTTCGAAGGGCAGGCCGATACCACCCTCTTTGTCATTCCGTATGCCGAGACGGTCGAACTGGCCGACTGGAAAGACAACAACGACATCGACAAGCTTGCCGTCACCAAGTTCCGTGAGTTAGGCATCGAACCGTCGCCGCTGTGCGACGATGCCACGTTCCTTCGCCGCGCATCGCTGGACTCCATCGGCACGCTTCCCTCGCCGGAAG
Source organism: Anatilimnocola aggregata (assembly GCF_007747655.1). Lineage (NCBI taxonomy): Bacteria > Pseudomonadati > Planctomycetota > Planctomycetia > Pirellulales > Pirellulaceae > Anatilimnocola > Anatilimnocola aggregata. Next base: position 8,925,960 of record NZ_CP036274.1, on the reverse strand, counting down.
AAACGCGGGCCTTCATCGATTCGCAGGATCCGGACAAGCGAAAGAAGCTCGTCGACCGACTGCTGGGACTAACGGGCGATCCGGCCCAAGACATCTACAACGATGCTTACGCGGCCTATTGGTCGCTCAAGTGGTCCGACCTGCTGCGCAACACGAGTGCCAGTCTCGGTGAGCAGGGGATGTGGTCGATGCACAACTGGATTCGCGAATCGTTCCGCACGAACAAACCGTTCGATGGTTTCGTCCGCGAATTGATCACGGCCCGCGGTTCGCTCTATAGCGTGGGGCCAGCCAACTACTTCCGCATTCATCGCGATTCCTCAGCCCTCGCCGAATCGACGGCGCAGTTGTTTCTCGGCGTGCGAATGGAATGTGCCAAGTGCCATCACCATCCGTTCGAGAAATACAGCCAGGAAGATTACTACGGGCTCGCAGCCTTCTTCTCGCGCGTAGGCACGAAGACCAGCGAAGAATTCGGCCTCTTTGGCGGTGAGCAAGTCGTCGTCGTGCGCGATACGGGTGATGTGAAGCATCCTCGCACCAACGCCCTGATGAAGCCCAAGGCCCTCGAAGCGGCCGAGATGGAACATCCGCTCGATCGCCGCATGCCGCTGGCCGATTGGCTAACAAGCAAAGACAACGCCTACTTCGCCAATAACGTGGTGAATCGCTACGTCGCCTATCTGCTCGGCCGCGGGCTGGTTGAGCCCGTCGATGATCTCCGCTCGACGAACCCACCCAGCAATCCCGCGCTGATGGAAGCTCTCTCGAAGAAGTTCGTCGAGAGTAACTTCAACCTAAAGCATCTCATGCGCGAGATCATGAACTCGCGGCTGTATCAACTCGACTCGCAGCCCACCAAGAGCAATGCCGCCGATACCGTTTTCTACAGCCACTTTGCAGTGAAGCGTCTTACGGCTGAGCCGCTGGTGGATGCCCTCGACCGCGTGACGCTGGTGCAAACGAAGTACAAGAACCTGCCGCTCGGCACGCGGGCCATTGAACTTCCCGATGCCGAATACGCCGATTACTTCCTGGCCACCTTCGGCAAGCCAAAGCGGGTCAGCGTGTGCGAATGCGAACGGCCCCTCGACCCCAGCCTGGCGCAAGCCTTACATACGCTCAATGGCGATACGCTGGCGAGCAAGATTTCGGACAAGCAGGGACGAATTGCCAAGCTGATTAAGGCGAAGAAGTCGCCGGCTGAAATTGTCGAAGAGATTTATCTCGCCACGCTCAATCGCCTCCCCTCAGCTGCGGAACGCACGCAAGCGGAGGAGTTCCTCACCGAGCACGATAACGCCGAAGAGGTCTACCAGGATTTGCTCTGGGCGATTATCAACAGCAAACAGTTCTTGTTCATTCATTAGGATCGTTCGCCGCATGGACGCTGGAAAAACGCAGACCTGGTCGCTCACCTGGTCGATCGCGCTGCTGGTTGCTTCGAATTTCTTCATGCTCAGCGCTTGGTACCTGCACCTGAAGTGGGACTTCCTCAAGAGCAAGACGCTGGTGGTGATCATCCTCATCAGCTGGGGCATCGCCCTGTTCGAATACATCCTGCAAGTTCCCGGCAATCGCTACGGCCATGCGGCGGGGATGAACTTCGGCCAGCTGAAGATTCTGCAGGAAATCATCACGCTGGGCGTGTTCGTGCCGGTCTCGTTTTGGATGCTCGGCGAACCGCTCAAGTGGAACTATCTGGCCGCTGCCGGTTGCATGGTGGCGGCGGCATACTTCGTCTTCAGCACCGGCTTCTCGCAAGTGAAGTGAAGACCTCTAATCGGCTGCTCGCTGCTGGGTCGATTCAATTGCAAAGAGCAGGCCGCGGGCTTTGTTGAGCGTCTCTTGATACTCGCTGGTGGGATTACTATCGGCCACGATGCCCGCCCCTGCTTGGACGTAAGCCTGGTTCCCTTGCACGACGAGCGTGCGGAGCGCGATGCAGGTATCCATGTTGCCGGCATAGTCGATGTACCCCACCGCGCCGGCATAAGGCCCGCGGCGATGCGGTTCGAGTTCGTCGATGATTTCCATCGCTCGCACCTTTGGCGCGCCGGAAACAGTTCCTGCCGGCAGACACGCCTTGAGCGCATCGAAGGCATCGAGTTCTGGGCGCAATTCGCCGGTCACATTCGAGGTAATGTGCATCACGTGGCTGTACCGCTCGATGACCATGACGTCCGACAACTTCACGCTGCCGAACTGCGCGACGCGGCCCACGTCGTTGCGCCCCAGGTCGACGAGCATCACATGCTCGGCCCGCTCTTTGGGATCGGCCATCAATTCTTCGGCCAGCCGTTTATCGGCTTCATCAGTTTCGCCACGCGGACGAGTACCTGCCAAGGGGCGAACCGTCACGCGGCCGTCGTAGACGCGGCACATGATCTCGGGCGAACTACCGACGAGAGTCGTCTCCGGTGTACGCAGGAAAAACATGAACGGGCTGGGGTTCACGACCCGCAACGTGCGATAGACTTCGAACGGCTCGCAGTTCAATTCCAGCTGCAATCGCTGGCTAAGCACGACTTGAAAGATATCGCCCGCGCGAATGTACTCGACACACTTTCGCACGGCATCTTCAAAGCCCTGCTGCGTGGTGTTCGAACGAAATTGCAAGCTCAGCTTTTTGAGCGGGTGAATATCGGCGGGGGGCAATGGCGCGGGCTGCGATAGCTTGGCAACCCATTCATCGACACGCGACTGGGCGTCCTCATAAGCGGCGGCAAAGTTGCCGGCAAACTTATCGACGCGGGCCATCGCAATGACATAGAGCGTCTTGTTGACGTTGTCGAACACGACCATCCGGTCGACCAGGCCAAAACAGAGGTCGGGCAGGTGCCGATCGTCTTGCGGCGGATGCTTAAGCGTCTTCTCGACGTAGCGCACCACGTCGTACGCGCAGTAGCCAATCGCCCCGCCAGTGAATGGCGGCAACTCTGGCAAGTGTGCAGCGGGAAACTCAGCCAGGCGGCGACGCAGTTCCAGCAGTGGATCTTCGAGCGTGAGCGTCTCTTCCCCCTGCTCGCTCGTGATCTTCACTTGCTGGCCACGAGCAGTCAGCGACAAGAAGGGAGCCATCGCCAGGAAGGTATAGCGGCCGACCTTTTCGCCGCCGATCACACTTTCGAACAACGAGGCATAGCCGCCGTCGTCGAGCAAATGAAACGCGCTCACGGGTGTGAGGGAATCGCTTAACAGCCGGCGATAAACGGGAACCAGTTTCTTGCCGGCAGCCAACTTTTCGGCCGTAGGCATTTCGGGCAGATGAGGCGAGTTGTGCATGGAAAATATCTTAGCAGACGATCATTTCGGCGGGATTGGGGTTAGGAAGGGAAGACGCGGTGGCGGGTGGAGTGTTCGCGCGGAGGTCGGGCAAGAAACGAGCAAGCCCCGCGTGGTGGGCGGGGCTTAGAGGTTTTGGATTGTAGAGGTGACTTAGTTGATTGAGCTGCAGCCCCTCTCCCTGGAGTACCGAGGCGAGGGAGTAGAGATAGGGAAGACTAGAGTGGGAATTCGTCTTCGGCAGCGTTCTTGCCGTAGATGGGCATGTGGCGGTAGTAGACTTCGAGAATCATGGTGGCCATCGACGTGCAGTAGAGTCGGCCGCCACGTTCGGTGCCGTGATCGCCCTTCATGGCCCAGCTACCCTTCATGTGGCCGTCCTTCTCTTGCGACTTCACGAGCGAGTCGCGCATCTTGACGTTCCACTTGTCCCAATGTTCCCCTTCGTAGTGACGCATGCACTGGGTGGCGTAGTAGTTGTAGTACATGTTGCCCGGAGAAGGGCCGGTTTTGCTGAGGTATTCGATCCCCTTTTCGATGCCCGGGTGATCTTTCTTCCAGCCCAGGTACATGCGGCAAAGCATGCCGATGGCCGTGGTGGCTTGCCCGCGACCTGGATCGGTGTAGCCGTAGTAAGCGTAGTCGCTCATCACCGAGTCGAGGAACTTGTTCGCGCCGACGATCGTTCCCGGCGGCACTTGCAGGTAAGCCATGTGACCGCTCTTGAGAGCCATCAACTGCCAACCTACGACCGAGGTATCGCCCGGGGTGCGGACACCATACCGCCAACCGCCACCAACGGGGTCTTGAGCGTAGACGATGTGATTGAGCGACAACTGGGCCGGCATCATCAGCCCCTTGTCGTGCGTCATCGCGTAGGCTTCGCACAGCACGATCGCGGCCATACCGTGCGAATACATGCTGCCGCCACCTTGAGCGAGGTCGCCGCACTGCAGACCCATCTGGGTCTTGACCTTCATCTGCTGGGTAAGGAAGTACAGGCCAGCTTCGACGTTCTTCTTGTACTTACCCGTTTTGTGGGTTTGACCGGCACCGAGAAATGGCAACAGCGCTTGAGCGGTCGCACCGGTGCGGCAATCGGTCAGGGTGCCAGCGTGATTGCAACGAGCATTGCAGGGTCCAACGCGGTGATCGTAGTTCCAGCCGCCATCCGGCATTTGATGATTAGCCAGCCATTCCAGAGCAGCAGCGACGGCTGCTTCGCTGGCGTCGTTGCCGCCGGCTTTGGCCACCATGGCACCACGGGCTGCTTCACCACGACCAGCGACGCCGGTGCCGGTGAAGGAACCAATCGTGGCCATCAAGTCGTTCTTAGGAGCGGTTTGCTCGCCGAAGTCGCTCAATTCGACCGAGATTGGGGCCGCGTCGACGTCCATCGCTGGCGAAGGAGTTTCGACCGCTTCGGTCATTTCGGTGGCAACTTGCGCCACGATGTTCGTCTGTTCGGTAGATACAGTCTGGTCCAGATTGAGTTCAACCTTCTCTTCTTCAAACTCCTCGACCTTTTCTTCTTTGGGGGTCGGGGCCGAGTTCACCGCGATCGATTTGCTGTTATCTGGCGGTGGTGGGACGACCATGAGTGCCATGATCACGAGCACCACAAAGTGAACCACAAAGCTCACCAACGAGCTGGTCATCTTGTTGAAAAAGCCAGACCCTAGGCCACTACTGGCAACTTCCTCTTCGGCGGCCTCTTCTTCAGCAGCGGGCTGGGCAGGGGCCGGTTGAGCTGGCATCGCTTGGGAGACTGGTGCCGAGGCCAAAGCGCGAGCGCGCGGAGCATTGCCAGGAGCGGGAGAGCTGGGCGATGTCGTGCTCATTCTTCTTAACTCCGTCCACCGAACCGAAATTCAAGGAAAAAAGCAGGGAGAAAGTTCGGTTTGTGAATGTATTCAGGGGGACTTACCGCTTGCCTGGTCACACTTTACGGCGACCCGAAGTGCGTAAACCATGCAGCATCAGCTACTAAGCTATCCGCTTTTCCGGCAAACGCAAGGAAGAAAAATCGACAGGTTTGTCGCTTTTCTTGCCATACCCATAACGTTCCAAAACCCATTCGGTACTCACCCTGCGAATTATTCCCCGGGCCGGTGCGGAAAATTCCGGTTGCAGCGACCTCAAATGCCACCCTTTTCATGAAGTTTCGTTACCAGTTGCTCGCATCTTTTTCAGGCGACAGATAAGCTGGACGTTGGTCGCAGCCCTTCGCTTTGCTCGTCCAGGCAACCATCTCTTCTGTTCAAGTTCTTTGCACCATGCCTGAATTCATCCACTCAGAACGCTCGCCCAAAGCCCTCAAGTCCACTCGACAGAAGGCCCGTCGGCTGCTGTTTGAAGACCTCGAATTGCGTCAACTCATGGCCATCTTGGGGCTGGGAGTGGCAGGAGACTCTTGGAGTGATGACCAGTACGCTGGGCAGAATTACGATCCTAATGGGACTGTGAATTTCGCACAGAACTGGGTCGACTTGCTCCGCTTGAAAAAGGGGGTCGATGTAGGCTCTCCCGGACCCTTCCTTCCTACTACCGAGAACCCATTCGAGCATCGTGGCCAAGGAACTGCGTTCAATTGGGCCTCGAGTGTTTCCACGACCCTCGAACTTCTGCTGCAATCGCAGGATATCGGCATCATCGATCAGTATGCCGAGGGCGATCTCAGTCACGCGGTGCTGATGGTCGGCAATATCGATCTGCAGCCCAATTCGCGAACCACCCTCAGCAACGACGACTTCAAGGACGCGTACGCCAAGATTTATCTCGGTGAATATCAGAACGCCAGCGAAATCGATCAGTACGTCATTCAGGCGATTACCTCGAACATCGAAGGTGCTCTGTCGACGCTCACTTCGGTAGCGACCAAAACCATCCTCACGACTATTCCCGATCCCGGCGTCACTCCTCACGCCCGCGCAGAATTTCCTGATGCTTCCAAGCGCGGTCTGGTGACAGCCGTCATCAACACCATCAACACTCGGATCAAGCAGATCGGCGCGAAATATCACGTGCCGGTGGTCGATCTGGCAAAACTGTCCGAAACCATATTCGGCACCAGTCTCGCCCCCATCACGACTCGCAACATCGGCGGTCGCATCTTCGATAACGCCGCGGGCAACGCCAAAACGAATCTCTTTGTGAACGAGGTGGGCACCACAAACGAGGCCAACCTTCCGCACACGGTTTATCAGGCCTACATCGCCAACGCGATTATGGAAGGCCTGAACGTCGGCTATGGCGAAAACCTGACGAAGTTCACCGAGCAAGAAATCGTCACCATGGCCGGCCAAACGTACGGCGGCACCAACACGTTCCCCGTCAATTATCGGAGCCTGGTGACGCTGCCGCCGGTGACGGTGTTCGTCGACTTCGGTAAAGATTCGAGTCCGAGCGATGACTTCAACGAGCGGATGCGCGAAGTGGCTACCGCGCGCGGCATCCCCCAGCTCTCGTCTACGACTGGCGGCGAGTTGGCCACGCTCAAGGCCAACATTTTGACGCGGCTGCAGAACGCCTTTCCGGGCGTGACGATCAATTTCACCAGCGTCGCACCCGGCGATACTCGCTTCGAGACGATCAAGGTCGGCAAGATCTCAGCCAGCGTGCCGGGTGCCCTGACGAGCCCCTTGGGTCAAGGCGAATTCGACTGGTTGAACATTAACGAAGCCAGCATCGGGCACGTTTTTCCGGACTTAATCAAGCAAAGCCTCGACGGCCTGAATCTCAGCACCTTGACCCGCGCCAATCAGCTCCGCTTTTTGGAGAACATCCTCACGTTCTATATCGCTCAAGAAGCCGGCCGCGGCCTGGGCTTGAGCAGCAGCGATGCTTACGGCTATTCGCAAATCACCAGTGCAAATTATGCCAACACTGGGGGCGTTCAGTATCAGGACTTCATGTCTGGCGACCCCGCGTTGGGGTTTAGCATGTCGACGTTTAACGGAACTCCCACGTTCAAGTTCTCTCCTTTGGCACTCGCCAAGTTGCAAATGGGGCATTGGCTTAATACCTCGACCATTGCCACGGTTCCTGAAGTAGGCACAGCTCACGCCACGACTGCCACCGCTCAGGTAGTCCCTTTGACAACAACCAGCGGCAGCGCGAGCTTCAAGGTCGGTGTGGTCCAGGGAGCCACGATTGGCGTCGGCGGCCAGAAGGATCTGTACAAACTGACCTTGGCGGCCAACGACAAAATCACCGCGCAAACGTTTGCTACCGAGGTGTATGGAGAGACTGTCCCGCTAGCCATCGATACGGTCATCAAGATTTTCGCCGCCGATGGCACCACGCTGCTGTACGAAAGCGATAACACGCTACTGGGCAATAACTCGATCGGCCAGAACGGCACGACCAAGGTCGACGATGATTCGTTCGTGACCAACTTCGTCGTCGCGACGGCCGGTGACTATTACGTCGAAGTGACGGCCAAATCCGGCGCCACGGGCACCTACGACCTGCTGCTGGGCGCCACCCTTAACAACGCGTTTCCCTGGCAAAATCCCACCAATGCGTTAAACGTTAACAACAGCACCGGCAACAATGTCATCACCGCCTTCGATGCCCTGGAAATCATCAACGAACTGAATTCCCCGCGGATTGCCGATCCCATTACCAAGCTCTTGCCAGCACCGGGCCCCAGCGGGCCGCCACCTTATCTCGACGTCTTTGCCGATGGCCGCGTCACCGCTTTCGACGCGCTCCCCATCATCAATTACTTAAACGCGAATCCGGTTGGCTCGGTCGTCGCGCCAGAGTTTGTCCCGTCCGCAGGCGAAGATACTAGTTCGTTCGATGTGGCCCCAGGGCTGCTCAGCAACTCGTCGACAAACAGCGGCTCCGCTGGTGAAGAAACCAGCGCGAACCAGGTTTTCCTGCCACTCGATCCAGCAGCAGAACTCCTGCTCCTGAATTCCTATGTAGCCTCGAACAGCAGTGGCGAAGACATCGAAGTCTCGCACAGCGAAGCAGCTGACATCGCCCTCGCCGAGCTACTGGCTGAAGCGGAATAATGCCCGCAGGTCCGGCCTCGCCTCTATGGCGTGAAGATTGGTAAAAAGTTATTCGGCATCTGCAGGATGATGCAGGCCATAGCGGTGCCGAATTCGGGGCAGACTTCACTATCGGCCCAGCTGCCGTCGCCCGATTGACGCTTGAGAAGCAGGTCGCGAATGGCTGGATACCACTTGGTCCAGTAGTCGCCGCCGGCATGCCACATCGCTTGCACGGCGTAGTAATGGCCGTAGAAGAAATAGCCACTCGCGCTCGCGCTGCTGCCGGGCATGTACCTCAACAAGTACTTGAGCGCCTTCTCGACCTGGTCGCCATCGTAGATGCCCGCGCTATAGAGCGAGACCACGCCAGCTGCCGTTAGCGGGAAAGTGCTGCCGCCGCCATGACTGATTTGATAGCGGAAGCCGCCGTCGCTGTTCTGGCTTTTCTTGACATACTCGATGCACTTATTGCGCACCGGATCGGGGACGTGAATGCCAGCATCGCGGGCCGCTCGTAGCCCCATGATGTTGCAGATGGTGATCGACAGATCGGCGTCGCTCTTGCGCGGCTCGTAGCGCCAGCCCCCCGCATCGTTTTGGCATTCGCAGGTTAGCTTGACCGCCTTGCGCAGCTTTTCGCCGACGGTGGCATCGAGGTCGGGGCGATCGGACATGCCGTAGTATTCGGACAGAAAGAGCGTGCCGAAGCCGTGGCCGTACATATTGTCCTGGCCATGGTTGGGCTGCGAGATGTAGCCCACGTCGGAAACGCACGTGCAGAGGAACTCGGCACAGCGATCAATATTCTTGCCAAACGGCCCCTGCCCAGGAGCACTGCCGCTGCACATCATCGCCAGTCCGCCGAGACTGCAAACCGCGACGCCACCTTGATAGCCAGACTGCCCGAACGCACCCTTGTGCGTGCCGGAACCGACTTGCCGTTTGGCCAGCCAGGTGAGCGCGCGATCGACCGCTCGCTGCGTTTCGGGCGTGAGCGTTTCGCTGGCTCGTTCGGTGGCGGGTGCTTGAGCCTGCGCGGCCCGAGCGGCGACAAGCGCGAGCGCTGAAGCAGACCCGGTAGCAAGAAATCGACGACGACTAGCGACTTGCATGGTCTGGCACCTTGCATGACAACCGCAGCGGGCAAGAGCGGACAGGAGCGGCGTTCCCATAAGACGAGCCCTCGCCGAGCGGCAGTCGCATTATCACTGAAAGCCAGCGCGGGCGGAAGAGTGAAGGTGGGAAGGGACCAGAGGCTGGGAATTGGGAATTGGGGGTTCGGGAGAGAAGAACATTCATCAGGCGCGAACTCGTTCTGTATTTACTCCGTATTTCCCTAGCCCCTAGCCCCTAGCCCCTAGCCCCTAGCCCCTAGCCCCTAGCCCCTAGCTCCTAGCTCCCGCAGCACCAGGTCCCTCACTGCCGTCAGTGCCAAGTCCTGGCCAGGATCCGGTCCATCGCCAATGAGAATGGGGCGATGGTCGGCCGTGGGCAAGCCATGACTGCCGCGAATGAGTCCCGGATCGACGGGGACGATATCGAACAGCGCACGAAAGCCGAGTTTCTTCTGGGCCAGACGAAACGCAGCGCGCCCCTTGGGCCAGATGAGCTTCGGATCGAACAACATTTCGCACGGGTCGTAGCCCGGCTTGCGGTGGATATCGATCGTGCGGGCATAATCGGGCTCGTGGCGCTCGTCGAGCCAGAACGGATACGCGAACCAACTATCTGAATTGGCCATCGCGACAAGTTCACCGGCGCGAGGATGATTCAGCCCAATCGCTGCCCGCTCTTCGCCGGCATATACCTTGGCCACACCGGGCAGCGCGGCGACAAGTTCGCGCGTGCGTGTCAGGTCGGCGGCATGTTTGACGTAAATGTGTGCGACTTGATGATCGACCACGGCAAACGCCCGGCTGAGAAACGTTTCGAGAATTTCGCCGAAGGGCCCAGGTCGAACGGCAAGCAAACCGGCCTCGCGCAATTTGCGGTTGATGAGCAAGGGCTGCTGCACATCGACCAGGCCGTACTCACTGACGACCCACACGCGGGCCCCGGCCCGTTTCGCCGCGTCGAGCAGCGGCTCACAAGCATCGTCCAGTTCGCGCACCAGCCGCGGCATATCGCTTCCTGAAGGGCCGAACCGCTGCGGGTCGTAATCGAGATGTGGCAAATAGACGAGCGATAAATCGGGTCGCTCGCTCGTCAGGACTTCAGCTGCCGCCTGGGCAATCCAGGCACTACTCGGCAAACCCGCCATCGGTCCCCAGAAGGCGGGAAACGGGAACGCTCCGAGCTTCTTTTCCAATCTCGCCGAGAGCCCGTCCGGGGTGCCGGTGATACCAAACGCTTTACTCCCATCCGCGCCGTAATACGGTTTCGGCGTGACACTCAGTTCGCAGTCCGATCCCTGATTGAACTGCCAGAACAACTTCGCGGCGCGAAACTTCTCGCCCCGCGCCTCGGCTGCCTTGCGCGCGGTGGCGTACAAGGGCTCTGCTTGGATGAGGCTATTCGACTGCTGCCAAAACCGCACCTCTTGTGTTTCGCGATAGAGCCAGCCATTTCCCACCACGCCATGCTGTTCGGGCTGCACTCCTGTGAGAATCGTCGCCTGAGCGGAGCACGTCACCGCCGGCACAATCTCTCGCAGTTCGCGCGTCCAACCTTTCGCCGCCAGCTCATTCAACCGGCGCGCGCCCCCCAGCAGCTTCTTCGTCAGACCGACAGCCAGAATCAAGACCAGGGGTGGGGGCACAGGCACCTCAACATTTTCAAATCAGCAACAACACGTCGGATGATAGTCGCCCCCCACCCAACTCGCCACGCTGGTTAACTCACTTGCAGCGCGCCGTGTCTTGAGTACCAGGCGGAGCCAGTCCAGCTAGAATGGGACGATGAGATTGCTCTACCCGCTGAAGTATGTGCCGGCCATCGTCAGTTGTTTGTTGCTGATTTTGTGGTGCGTGAGCCTGGTCGCCGAGGTTGGCTACTTTCATCGGACGCTTCGTCACGGGCCGCGGGTGCGCGGTTATCTCGGCTTCGCCCGCGGTTCCCTCGTGTACTCGATCTATCCTTACCTGGAGTTGATTCCGCAGGATGGCGGGCTGGTCGCACAGCGTTTGCCCGGGCCGATTAATCTCCGCCGCAGTTTGGGCTATTTCCAATATCAACGGCATCCCTGGTTGGTCACCGCTATTCCCATTTGCTGGGTACTCACCGCGTTGCTGCCGCTCGCCATCGGCCCCTGGTATCGCTATCGCTTTGCCAGCTGGATGTACTTCGCCTGGACCGCGCTCATCGCCGGGCAAGCGGCCTATTTCGCGACCAGGATGTAAGGCGGAATTAGTGCTCGCAGGGCTGTTTCGCGCGGGTAGAATCGGGCGTATGTTCGGACTCGGACCCAATTACCTCGAAGTGTTTGCTCCCCTGGCGGCAATTTACGTTTGGCAGCGACTCTTCGTTAGCAACGGGCGATGTTCACTTTTGTCGCTGCTGATTCTGCTGACCGGCATTGCCCTGTGGTTGACGCTGTTTCGTCCTTGGGATCGTGGCGCGACCTTCTAGCGTTGGTGGAACTCGGTAGATACCTGTGATGGACAAACCGCGCTCTACCGCCGCGCCGATTTTCGCAGCCATCTTGTTGCTGCTGCCAGTGCTGTACGTGGGCAGCTATTTGGCACTGGTCGTTCCCGATGGCAGGCTCACTATGCCCGCACCTGGAAGCGGGCTGATGGGATTCAGGTGCCACTATCGTCTCGACAGTGACATTGTGCTTCCCACACTATTTTGGCCCATTGAGCAGATCGACAGGAAAGTGAGACCGGCAGCTTGGCCGCAAGAGGATTTTTCGTTTCATCATTTTCGGTGATGACCAGAATAGTCATCCAAAACCGGACACCACCTCCAAACCCGTCGCGTTGACCCTATTTCGCCAGCTTTGCTATACTCGCCCGCTTCGGATGTGTTCAGGCAGCAGGCTTCACGCGCGCCGCATGGGCGGCACGAGCGATGAATTTACGGAGGCACGAGGATGGCATCGGCAACTCTTCCCGCAGGCATTAAGACCGATATCACCCAGTGCATCGGCAACACGCCCCTTGTGCAGCTGCGGCGCGTGACCGAGGGTTGCGTGGCGACCGTGGTCGGCAAGATCGAGAACATGAACCCGCTCTGGAGCGTGAAAGACCGGATTGCCCGGGCCATGATCGAAGCGGCCGAACGCGACGGCAAAATCAAGCCGCACACCGTCATCATCGAACCGACCAGCGGTAACACGGGCATTGGACTCGCTTATGTCTGCGCAGCCCGGGGCTACAAGCTGGCGGTTACGATGCCCGAAAGCATGACGGTCGAACGTCGCCGCCTGCTGAAGGCGCTGGGGGCCGAAATCATTCTCACTCCGGCGGCCGAAGGAATGCCCGGCGCCGTGCGTCGTGCGGAGGAGATCGCCAAGAGTGATCCCAACAAGTACTTCGTGCCACAGCAGTTCAACAATCCGGCCAATCCCGAAGTTCACCGCAAGACGACCGCCGAAGAGATCTGGCGCGATACCGACGGCCAGGTCGACATTCTCGTTTCGGGCGTGGGGACCGGCGGCACCATTACTGGCGTCTCGGAAGTGCTCAAGTCGCGCAAGCCCAGCTTTAAGGCGATCGCGGTCGAGCCGGCCAACAGCCCGGTGATCACCCAAAAGCGCGAAGGGAAGCCACTGCAGCCCGGCCGCCACACGATTCAAGGGATCGGCGCGGGCTTCATTCCCGGCGTGCTGAACGTGAACATTATCGACGAAGTCGTGCAGGTGAAAGACGAAGACGCCGCCGAGACCGCGCGCAAGATGTCGACACAAGAAGGCATCTTCTGCGGCATCAGTTGCGGTGCTGCCGCCTGGGCTGCGATTCAAGTGGCCAAGCGCCCCGAAAACACCGGCAAGCTAATCGTCGTTGTCCTCCCCGACCTGGGCGAGCGATACTTGTCGACGCAGTTGTACCCAGAATAAACCCAGAAGTAAGAACGCAGAATGCAAAAGTAAAGGCATGGTACCTTTACTTCTGTCTCGGAACTCAAGACTTCGAAATCTAAACATCCCCACCCCGCGAGCCCACCATGTTATCTGTTGAAGCCCTGCAGAAGCTGACGAAATTTGATACCCCGACCATCTGCAACGTGATTGAGCTGTTCGATGTGATTCCGCGCAATCTGGGTTACATGGATGGCCGCGTGAAGTGCAATTTTCCGGAGTTTCCGCCGGTCATCGGCTACGCCTGCACCGCCGCATTTCGCAGCGATGCTCCACCCAAGGGTGGCGATGCCTACGGCAGTTTGCAAAAGCAGCTGGAACAGTTCGCCGCGTTGCCCGGGCCAGCGATGGTCGTGTTTCAAGATCTCGACGATCCACCGGCAGCCGCCGTGTTCGGCGAAGTGATGTGCTCGACCTATCAGGCCTTCGGTTCGGCCGGCCTCATCACCAATGGCGCGGGACGCGACCTGGAGCAAGTGAAGGCGCTCAAGTACTCCGTCTTCACCGGCTCGTCGATTTGCTCGCACGGTTACTGCCACATGCTGCACCTGGGTTTGCCGGTGCGAGTCGGCGGATTGATGGTGAATCAAGGGGATCTGCTGCACGGTGACGCCAACGGCGTGACCAGCATTCCGCTGGAGATCGCGGGCGAGATTGCCGATGTCGCGACCGAATTCCTCGCTGCCGAAGACATTGTGATGAACTACACCAAAGCCCCCGGCCCGAAGAATATGGGCGAATACGACAAGCTCCGTAAAGAATTCCAAGCTGTTGCCGCCGCGCTGGGCAAGCGAGTTTCGCGGAAGAAGTAAACGCCGAGCGGCCTATGGATTTCAATCCGTATGAATCACCGAGTTCAATTCCATGCGCAAAGCGTGCATGGATTATTTGGAGATGGCCGACGTTTACGATCGTCGAAGTGTTGATTGGAATGTTGATGCTTGCGATGCTGCTCCAATGGATAGTTCCATCACCTGAAGAGCGGATGAGGCGACGGCGTCGAACCTCGCGACCAACATTGGAAAGAGTGAACGGAGCTGGTGCACCACCCGTCGTGCAAACTCGCGGATTTGATCCCGCTCAGTACCCTAGATAAGCTGGAATTGGCCGAAACAATCTGCCAGGACCAATCTCATGAGCAGTGCGCAATCTCCCAACACTTCCAATTGGCCCGCAGAGTTCGCGCACGAACTGGCCGTGCAAAAGGCCAAGACCGCCGCGCTCGAGCTGGAACTTGTGCAGCTGCGCGAGCAGTTGAAGAAACATGCCGGGAACGAGTCGCAGCTCGATTTGGTGAGCGAAGAGGCCATTGCCGAATCGCTGCGCGTCGCGCGCGAGATGTTCGGCAACGAACCTTCGATTGAAGTCCTCGTCGATCCCGAAATGCCTGAGTTTCCATTCCTCGTGGTAACCGTGAAGGGTGCGGGAACAACTGCGGAGTTACTGGAGAAGCGACTGGAATGGCATCGACGAGTTGAGCCCATGTTTGCTGGCCCATTCAACTATCCCAGACTAAGTGTGGTGTTTGATTGAGATGGATCCTCAGGAATTCGTCACCTTCGCCGGGCGTGTTGTTGGCACCTCGCTAGGCAAACGGGTTTTGCCGACGAAGTAGCGATGCTGGGTAGGCGAATGGATCTAAATCCCTATGAGTCGCCCGCGGAACCGAGCGAGAACGCGACTCCACAACGAAGGTCTCTGGGGCCGGTCTCCACGTTCGCAATCTCGGCCGTTTTGGTTTTTCTGTTATTTATGCCAACCCTGTGCTCGTTCCGAGCCCTTCGCAACAGTTCCCGACCGCCCGAGCCTGATCCAGTCAACTCTCAAATACCGCTAACCGAAATCGCTCCCTTCGAAACTCCTGCACCCGCAAGACCCGATTCGGAAAATGAGCCCATGCGCGAACCTCTTTAGTCGCTTCAACCATTTTCGCCCGGTGCATAACCCGCAAAATCCGGCAATTGCTAGCTGGCGGTTGGCCCGCTTTCAGTAGCTTCGATCTTGGGTTTCGCCTAGAATCAGGTAGAGTGGATGAATTCTCGGGCCGCGAGCTGCGGCATGCGGGGATGCCCTGTTTTCGCGGTGAGGAATGTCGCTATGAATGACCTGAAGGCACGCCCCTTCGGCCCGCTGGTCGCGTTTGGTTTGCTCGCCAGCTGGCTACTCCCTCTGACTTCGTCAGCAGCGGTCGCTTGCCCGTTCTGTAGCGCCACCGCGCAAACATTCTCGGAAGAAATGGCCTCGATGGACGTTGTCGCCATCGCCAAGCTGGTTCACCTACCGCCGCCGAGTGACAACTCGAGCGAAGAGCTGGCGAAAGCCAAGTTCGAAATCACGGAAATCGTGAAAGGCGAAAAGTCTGCCCGCGTGGGCGACAAGATCGACACGATCTACTTCGGCGATGGCAAACCCGGCAGCGTCTTCCTGGTCATGGGCATCGATCCGCCCAAGACCATGTGGTCGACCCCGCTGCTCCTCTCGCCCCGCGCACAAGATTACATCGGCAAGATCACCAAGTTGCCCAAAGACGGCAACGAGCGATACATGTTCTTCCAAAATTACTTGGAAGACAAAGACGACATGCTGGCTCGCGATGCCTACGACGAATTCGCCAAGGCACCCTACACGACCATCAAGGATCTTAAGCCCCACATGAATCACGAGCAGCTTGTCTCGTGGATTCAAAATGCCGATATCCCCGCAAGTCGTCGCCGGTTGTACCTGGTGATGCTCGGCGTCTGCGGCACCAAAGACGATCTCCCCATGCTCGAAGCGGCGATGAAGTCGACCGATCGCAAATCCCGTTCGGGGCTCGACGCGCTCATCGCCTGCTACCTCACGCTCAAGGGCGAGACTGGCATGGAACTGGTCGAAGACCTGTATCTGAAGAACAAAAAGTCGGACTATGCCGATACCTATTCCGCCATCATGGCCCTTCGCTTTCATGGCACCGAAGGTGGCGTGATTAAGAAAGAGCGCTTGCTCGTCGGGCTTAAGTACATGCTCGATCGGCCCGAACTGGCCGACCTGGTGATTCCCGACCTCGCGGGCTGGGAAGATTGGTCAGCCGTCGACCAGCTGTTCGAGCTGTTCAAGAATGCCGACGAGAAGAGCACCTGGGTCCGCGTGCCGGTGATTAATTACCTGCGCAAGTGTCCGCTGGCCAAGGCGAAGGATCTGCTCAAAGAATGCGAGAAGATCGATCCCGCTTCGGTGAAGCGGGCCAATACGTTCTTCCCCGGCGATCCCGCCCCCGCGGTTCCCGATCCGAAGAAAGCGGCCATGATCCCCGCGCTCGATGCGAAAACCAATGGCGAAACGGCCACCGCGTCTTACGAAGTGCCGGTTCCCCCGGCCGACGACCAGGAAATCAACGCGCAGGAAGTGGCCAAGGCCGTGCAATCGGCAGAAACAGCCGCCGTGGTGAACAAGGGTGCACCGCCGGCCGCAGCAATTCGGGCAATTCCGCTCGCCTCGCCGAACCGTTGGCTGTTGATCAGCGTACCGTGGGGTATCGGTCTGGTCATGTTCGTGGTGCAATGGTGGGTGCTGCGCGGTTTGGGTTAGTAGTTGGTTTGGGACCGATCATGAGTACGAGTGCCGTGATTTCGAACGTATCGACTGAACAGACAGCTGCGAATGCAGCAAATTCAGCCAAGCCGAATTCCCCAGCGCTTTCGCCTCTCTATGGCGACGAAGCCGAGATGATGCCCTACCGCGCGCTCAGTCGCAGCGCTGTGGTGTCGGTTGTCTTGGCAGTCGTATCGCTCTTGGGCTACTTGTTCGAACCCATGCTGGTGGTTGCCTTGGCCGGCTTAGTGATGGGCTTGATCGCCTTGCAGGCGATTCGCCGCTATCCGCTGGAATACACGGGGCGCGGCGTGGCACTCTTTGGCGCGGTGCTCAGCGGATTGATCTTCGTCTCCGGCGCGGCGATGCACACTTACATCTACTTCACCGAACTTCCCGAAGATCACATCCGCCTCAGCTTTAGCAAACTTCAGCCCGATTACATCAACGAGCCTGAACGCGCTTTTCCGGCCAGTGCGCTGGAATTGAACGGCAAGAAAGTCTTCGTCAAAGGCTACACGCACAAGTTCATCGCCCAGATGGGTAAGGTCGATCATTTCATCCTGGTGCCGGACCTGGGAGAATGCTGCTTCGGCGATAAGCAGACCAAGCCGACGCACATGATCGAAGTGAAAGTGACCGATCCGCGCTACAAAGTGAAGTACGCACTACGCCGCTTGAAGCTGGCAGGCGAGTTCACTGCCTCGGAGGTGCCCGACCAGAGTTTGGGTGTGGGGACCGTCTATTACCACCTGAAGGCCAACAAGATCGAGTAGTTTAGCTCCCGTCCTGCGCGCAGCGAGCGAAAGGATCACTTCACTCTGCGGCAAATGGCCGTTTTTGGCCCTGGATGAAGACGCGCCGTCGCGATATTCTGGATGTTTGGCTACACACCTCGTTTGGCAGACATTTGGGCTCGATGAATTACGGCATTATCCATCACGTGGTATTTGAAAAGGGTTTCGGCTTCATTCGGCCGGATCGCGGGCCCGATATCTTCTTTCCTGCAGTGGCTGTGCAAGACGGGCGGTTCGACTTTATCCAGCCCGAACAGCCGGTAAAGTACGAACTCGAACGAGTCTCGATCGAAGATCGCGAAGCGCGTAAGACCCCTTCGCGCGGTCCTAGGGCCACGATCGTCGTCTTGATCGACAAGATCCCCGGCGGCGAATTGCCCCCGCTGCCCGATACCATGCGCGCCAAACATCATCCCAAGTCGAAGGGGCGCAAAGCGACTTGGAAGCGGAAGATCGAAGTCGGGCAGGAAATGCCCAAGCCCTTGCCCGAGATTCGCCCGATTGAACCGTTGCCGGGCGAATTGCCCACGGATGACGTCTCGGCTGCGGATACATTGCCCGCAACTCCACCCACCGAGTAAGCCCGCTCCGTGTGAGTCCCGCCGGTTAAAGTGAAGTCGAACCGCGGCTCGTCAAGAAATTGACGAAGCTGCTCGAAGATCCCATCCGCGGCAGCGACCTTGGCTTGAGGAACGCAAGCAGGCGGCTCCCGCGCGGAGTAAACTGTTGCCAGCCCAGCAGCAGGGGGGCGAACGCGTCCTACGGCTGGCGACCCAGGCTCTCTTGCAACTTGAGAAGTGAATGCTCATGCCCGCACCACTGCGCCGCTCATGGTCCGTCCAGCAGACCCCACTTGTCATCGCGTGCCTGCTCTTGGGTACGTTCGCGCTGGGTGAAGACAAAGGGAACAACAAAAAGACCGTTGAAGAAATCGCTAAGAGCGCGCGGCAATCGATCGTCGTCGTTTCGATTTCCGGACGCGACGGTGGCCAGCAAGGTCTCGGCACCGGCTTTGTCGTCGATGCCGGCGGGCTGATTGCCACGAACTTGCACGTGATTGGCGAAGCGCGACCGATCAGCGTGCAAACGGCCGATGGTAAGAACTTGCGGGTGACAGCCATTCACGCGACCGACCGCAATCGCGACCTGGCGATTCTGCGTGTCGCCGAAAAAGATCTTCCCGCACTGCCGCTGGGCGATGCCGACAAGCTTGCGCAAGGCGAAGCGATTGTCGTGCTCGGCAATCCCCACGGACTCAAGCACAGCGTGGTGGCGGGCGTCGTCTCCGGCACGCGCGATGTCGAAGATCGCAAGCTGATTCAACTCGCGGTTCCTGTCGAGCCCGGCAACAGCGGCGGCCCGGTGCTCGACATGCTCGGTCGCGTGCAGGGCGTGATGACGATGAAGTCGGCCGTCACCGACAACCTCGGTTTTGCGGTGAGTGTGAACGACCTGCGCCCGCTGCTCGAAAAACCCAATCCGGTTCCCATTGAGCGCTGGCTGACGATCGGCACGCTCGATGCCAAAGAGTGGACCACGCTGTTCGGCAGTACCTGGCAACAACGGGGTGGCCGCTTGCTCGTCTCCGGCCTCGGGCAAGGTTTTGGTGGCCGCTCGCTCTGCTTGTCGAATGCGGCGGTCCCCGAGTTGCCGTACGAATTGGCAGTGAGCGTGCTGATGGAAGACGAAGCCGGCGCTGCTGGCCTGGTGTTTCAAGCCGATGGCGGCGATAAGCATTACGGCTTTTATCCCAGCAACGGCAAGCTGCGACTCAGCCGCTTCGAAGGCTCCGATGTCTTCAGTTGGCGAGTGCTGCTCGAAAAGCCGGTCGCCGCTTATCGCGCGGGGGAGTGGAATCGGCTCAAGGTACGGATCGAGAAAGATAAGTTTCTCTGCTACGTCAACGACGAACTGGTGGTGGAGTCGACCGATAGCGCGTTCACCAAAGGCCAGGTCGGCCTCGCCAAGTTTCGGCAAACGGTGGCGCAGTTTCGCCGTTTCGAAGTTGGCAAAGAAGTCTCCGCGGCCAAGACCGACAACAACTTGGTCGATTCACTGACGACGACCATCGAATCCCTGCCGGACCTGAAGGACATTCGCCCCGAGCAACTTGCCAAGCTTGAAACCGAAGCCACGCTCAGCAGCGAGCTGTTGCGCCAACGGGCCCGCGAACTGGACGAGCGAGCAACGGAACTGCGCCGGTTGGCCGGTGATGTGCGTGCCGCGAGCGTGTGCCAGCGACTGGCAAAAATCGCTGCCCCCGAGGTGAAGCAAGTCGATCTGCTGCGGGCAGCGCTCCTGATTGCCACGCTCGATGAAGAAGATATCGAAGTCGAAGCTTACGTCCGCCAACTCGATCGATTGGCCAGCGAAGTCAAGTCTTCACTCGCCAAAGAGCACAAGGACAAGCCCATCAGCGATGCTGCCAAGCTCGCGGCGATGAACAAGTTGCTGTTCGACGAACTGGGATTTCACGGCAGTCGCAGCGACTACTACAACGCAGCCAACAGCTACCTGAATCGGGTGCTCGACGATCGCGAAGGGCTGCCGATCACGCTGTCGCTCGTCTATCTGGAACTGGCCCGTCGGCTCGATGTGAACGTTGTCGGCGTCGGCCTGCCGGGGCATTTCGTCGTGCGTCACGAACCGGCCAAAGGAGACGCGCAATTGATCGATGTGTTCGATGGCGGCAAGGCGCTATCGCAAGAAGAAGCTGGCCAGCTGGTGCAGGACAACACGGGCGAACCGATCCAGCCCGAGCATTTGCGCACCGTGAGCGAGCGGCAAATCCTGCTGCGGATGTTGCAGAACTTGCTCAGTGTCGCCCAGCAGAAAAAAGATCGCGAGGCGATGCTCCGCTATCTGCAAGCAATTATCACGCTCGATCCTGTCTCTGCGCGCGAGCGCGGCCTACGGGCCATGCTTCGCTTCGAGAGTGGGCGCAAGCAGGGGGCCATCGCCGATCTCGATTGGTTCTTCGAGCACAAGCCCGAAGGGATCGACCTTGAGCAGATCGAGAAAATGCAGCAGTTCTTTCGCGAGAACAAGCCCGAGCGAATTGTGCCGTAGTAGCTCAGCGGGTAAGTGTCCGTCGCGCTTGCTTGCCCGTTGCGACACTGGCCGAATCGGACTCTGGCGGTTATGTTCTGCTGCATTGGGTTTGACTGTTCTTTCCTTCGTTGCTTTCTGCTATGTCTCCTCAACCAGCTGGCCTCAGCCTCCCCTCCCCCGATCGCTTGCAGATCGATTGGAGCGACGGCATGCGTCGGCAGTATCCGATCAAGCAGTTGCGCGAAGCATGCCCGTGTGCCACCTGTCGCGAGAAACACTCTCAGCCCGCGAAGCCAGCCGACCTCCGTTCGTTAAAAATTTTGACGAACGAGGAACTGCAGCCGCTGCGCATTGTCAAAATGCAGCCGCTGGGCAATTACGCCTACAACATCGCCTTCAGCGACGGTCACGATACCGGCATCTTCACGCTGGAACTGCTTCGCGAACTGGGCGAGCAAGTGGCCAGCTAAGCTGCCGTCCACCGGAGCCCTAGCTCAAGATGTAACTCTTGAGGTAGTGGTTCTCCTGGCACAGTTCGTGGTGATGAGCTTTCACTACGTCGCCGATGGAGACCATGCCGCAGAGCTTGCCGTGTTCGAGCACGGGGAGATGGCGAATGCGGCGCTCAGTCATCACGCCCATCAGTCCGGCAGCTTCGTCGTCGAGGCGGGCAGTGATGGGTTCAGTGGTCATCCGTTCGCTGACCTGGACGAAATCGAGCGGGCCGCGGGCTTCGGCACAGCTGCGCAAAACGTCGCGCTCGGTCACGATTCCCACCATCTCGTCGCCGTCCATTACGACCAGCGAGCCACAGTTATGGTGCATCAGGCAAGCGACGACGTCGGCTAGAGTGTCGTCGGCGTGACAGGTGTGAACAGCATGACCCTTGTGCGCCAGAATTTCACGAACGAGCATGATTCGGCCCTCGAAATCTGCAGTAAATGACTAGATTCCCTGCGCTAGAGCGCCAACGATAAGTGCCTGTCAACTTAGTGACTGCCGCCGCAGTGTCAATCGTTTTTCAGGATGTTTTCCAGCGCATTGGCTGGCGAGAATCGGCGTCTGCTGAGGAGTGGAGATTCATCGTTGGGCGAAGGAGAAGCCTGGCTCGCCGGTCCCTGGTTCAATATTCGGTCGCTGGCTTTTCGTTCGAACTCGTACATGATTAAGCGTGGGCTACCCGCCGAGATTTCACCGGTGACGATTTCCGTTTTGCCATCGACGACGATTCGTAATTCGAACGGCGTGGGGTCGGCATCGCCATGATTGCGGAAGTGATGCACCCCGACTCGGAACTTGCCGAGTGGAGCTTTCCCCTTTCCCCAGTAGACGTTTTCGACCGGTTCGCGCGTGGTGCCGGCACCGGCGTTCATATCGACATCAAGTTCGCCTTTGCAACGCGACCGCCGATGCCCGAAAAAAATGTTTTCGTTGCGGGGTGTAATCACATGCAAATCGAGATCGTTGTAGTTGTCCCAGATCAGCGAGATTTGCACGTCGCCTGACTTCGCACCGGCACGTTGTAACCGCTCGACAAACTGCAGCATGTTGCCGATCTCCAGGCCGGCACCCAAACCACCGGTTCCGCCGCCCGCTTCGCCATTCCCTACGCCGCCACCTAACTCTTGCATCAGTTGGCCGTTGGGAATTACATCGCGACTGAAGTCGAACGAGCCGGGAGCATCGGCAGTGGTCGAAAAGTTTTCGAGCGCCAGCTTATCGGCGTCGGGCAGGTCGGTCATATCGCCCGACATCTGCGAGAGGATCTCGTCGAGATCGGCAACCGGCTCCGCGGGAGCAAGCATTTGCACGAATGGTTCGGGCTCGGCATCGGTGGGAGCAGCGGACAACTCGACGTGGCCGCGCTTGGGTGTATCGTTCAAACCCCAGAGTGCGAGGCCGATCAAGAGGAGTAAGTGAACGACCATGCTGACCGCAAAGCTAGTGTTGCGATGGAGCCAATCGGTGGAAGATTCTACGGACTCTGACGGTTCGAACCGACGCGGAACTTCTCCATCCACTTTGGGAAGGGGCTCCATTCCGTTGGTCGATGGCAACGGTGGCGGTAGCACAGCGGGCAACGCGGCGCGGGCAGCACGACGAGCCGCGACACTCGCGCGCAAGTTCGGCGCGGTGAGTGGGATAGCTGTGGTTGCTGTTTGTGCCGAGTCCATACAGCGAACTCCTACCTGCTGCGGCCAGATGAGACGGTTTGCCGAGCGGGCACTAATTATTCTAATACGAATCTGAAGGAAAAAGCCATCGTTTGTTCAGGTTTGCAAGTTCGCTGCCAAACGGGAGCATTCTTCGCCAGATTCACAGGAATGGCCGATTTTGCAAAGAATTTGCCCGTTTCTCGGCAGGCCGGCTCATTTGATCAGCCGCAAATCGAGCCAGTTGGCGTAATCACATTCATCCCCCCGCTCGGCGAAATCGACCAGCAGGGCCATTCGCTGTGCCTGTCGCACGTCGAGCGAAAACTCCACCGGTGCTTCCTCGCCCCGAATGACCGGACTTTCATAGCCCGCGCTCCAGACTCCTTGGTCGTTTTCGAGCAGAACGCGCAACACCACGCTCCCCTTCAGTCGGGCGTGGGCATCAATGGCTAGCGAGCCTTGCAGTCGCCGATATTTCCCCTCAAGCGCGTAGGCCAATCGCGAAGCGGGAAACATGCCAAGCCCTTTGGCGAAGACCTGGTCGCGCGTGCGCAATTGCCCGCCGAGCACGTTCTGGTCGGTGCCATATTGCCATTGGCCTGAAAGAAACGGCAAGTGCTTGTAACCGAGCGGCTGCAGATCGGAAACGTATTCGACGCGCTCACTCAGCGGTTGCAGCAGCGAAACCTGTTGCCAGAACCAATCGGCAGTGCCATCACCAAAGGCATTGTTGGCCACGAGCTGTCCCCCGCCCGGCAACTGAACGTGAGTGCTCTCGCCGCGCGTCACAATCGACTTGGCAACCACCAACGAGCCATCGCGAAAACCGATGCGGGCGAAGGCTTGCCTGGCGCCCGGCTGCGAAACGGTTGCTGCGCCCAGGCGAATGGCGAGCACTTTGTTGGCAGCCACGATCAGTGGCTTCTCGGCGCGCGGAGTTTGCAGTTGAAAGACTTCGCCCAGCAGTGCGATGGGACGGGTGTTATCGACAAAGCGACCCGCCAGCGGAACTTCCAAGAGCGTGCCACTCAGCGTTTCGCCGCCGATAAGCAGCAGTTGATCGTCACCCGGCGGGAGTTGCAGCAGCTTCGCCCGCAATCGATCGCGGGTGAGAGTATCGGCCGGCGGCTGCCAGAGAATACCGGCGACGGCTTCTATGGGCAGTGATGACTCGTCCCATAGCAGGCCGCCGAGATCGGCCGCATCGCCAATGATCAACTGGTTGGCCTCTAGCTTCAGCACGTCGGCCCGCAGTACTCCGCCGGTTGCCAGCAGAATTTGCGGACCCGTTTCGACATCGCGCCAACTCCCCCAGCGGATCAGTTCGGCCGCAGGCATGACCCGCAGTTTGTTACCGACTTTCCACTTCAAGTTCTGCTGCGAGTCGAGCCCCGCCAGCGTGGCAGCAAAGGGGGCCCCCTCAATGGGAACTGCCAAGGGAACGACCACCGGCTGCGCGAACAGAACGCGGGCAGTCAGTAAAAGTGCCGCCAACATCGAGAATTGCAATCGCGGGGCAACCATCAGCGCTGGAAGATCGGCAGATAGTTATTTGGCATCTGCAAAATGATGCATGCCATGGCCGTGCCGTATTCGGCACAGATCAGATCCATCCACGATCCATCGGCCTGTTGCGCTTTCAGCAAGACATCGTGAATGGCCGGATACCACTTCTGCCAATGTTCGCCCCCTGCTTGCCACATGGCCTGGGTCGCGTAGTAGTGGCCATACATGGCGTGCGTATCGCGACTGAAGTCCTCGGGCCGCGGAATCTGCTGCGAGATATACTCGAGCCCTTTGCGAATCTCGTCCCCTTCGTAGATGCCCGCGCTATAGAGCGCGACAATGCCTGCCGCCGAGCGCGGGAACTTGCTCGGCCCGCCCGAGAGCATGTACATGAAACCGCCATCTGCATTCTGGCTTCGCTTCACATAGTCGATGCAGCGGTCGATGGTCTCGTTGGGCACAAACAGGCCGGCATTCCGCGCGGCACGCAGTGCCATCACCTGGCAGATGGTGACCGAGATATCCGCTTCGAGCGGCTTGGGCTGATAGCGCCAGCCCCCTTCGTTGTTTTGCGTGGTGACGATCAAGCGCACGGCGCGATGTAGCTTCTCGCGCACGTCAGAGTCAGGTGTCATGCCGTAGACTTCGGCCAGGAAGAGCGTCGCAAAGCCGTGGTCGTACATCGGCCCATGCGAGGCGGTCGCGGGAATGGAAATGAAGCCACTCTCGTCGGCCGCACTCAGGACATAACTGATGCAGCGATTCAGATTGCCGCCATATTCACCGCGACCTGGCGTGTTCCCCGCGGCCAGAAATGCCATGCCGGCCAGGCTGACCACCGCGACGTTGCGGCTGTAACCCGAACCGCCGAACGAGCCATCGTCATTCTGCCGGCGACCGAGCCAGGCCAGTGCGCGGTCAATGGCTTGCTGGGTGGAAGGCTTGATGAGTTGGGCAGCGAGACGTTCGATATCGAAGGGGGGCTGTTGAGCCAGCAACTGCGGCGCAGAGAACTGGCTCGCAAAACCGGCACCGAGCAAGCTGCTGGCGGCGGCGAGAAATTGGCGGCGAGAATCATTCATGCGAGCGTCCTTGTAACCACCCATTCGAAGCAGCCGCCATTATTGCCCAGGGGGCGGACTTTCCGCCAGTCTTTTATAAAAAGCTTCGATCAGCCGTTCGTACTTGGGCAAAAACTGCTCGCCCAAAGCACCGATCATCTCGTCTCGCTCTTTTTCAGGCAAGTGACCCCAAATCCGCCGCAAGGCGTCCTTCACCTCGTTCATTTGTGCTTGCTGAGTCTGATCGGCCTGCTCCAGCCGTTGCGTGCTCTGTTGCCCGGGGGGCGAACTGACCGAGCCACTCTCGGTGCCCGATTGGCTCGAACCACTGCCCGGCTTGCCATCTTCGGACTTATTTCCCTGCGGCTTATTCTTGGCCTGTTCGATCAGCCCCGCCAGCTGGGCGGAAATGGCCCGCTGCATCTGCTGGGTTCCCTCGGCCGTATCACGAGCCCCAATCCGCTGCTGCACCTGCCGCATCTCGCGCCCCAGCTTTACCATCGGATGCTCTTCCTTCTTCTCCTGGCCGATATCCTCTCCTTCCAACTCCCGCCGCAATGCATCATCGAGCTTGCTGGCCGGCTTCTCGTCGACAGCCTTCTTCTCAGCCGGCGCTTTCACTTTTGCCGCTGGCGGCTTGAGATCGTCCAGCAATTGCTCGTCGAGCGATTTCTGCTGCGCAAAAAGGACGGGAGCAAGAATGGCGAATAGCAGCCACGAGGCAAGTTGTTGTTTCCTATTCATCGTTCACCTGGCTCCCCTCGTTTTGCAATCTGCATTCTACGATCTGCCATTACTTCAGATCCTTTAAAAGTTCCTCGTCGAGCGGATTACCGGATTTCTTCTGCGGTGGAGGTGGTGTGTCTGCGGGCGGTTGTGGCGCGGGAGAATTGTTGTCTTCGGCGGCATCAGCTGTCGGTTGCTCGACCAGTTTGAGAATGATCTCCGCGAGTTTGCCTTGCTCTGCGGCCAGTTCCTGCAGTTCCGTCTGCTGTTCGGCAGTAAAATCGCCGCTGGCAACGCGGGCAGTTTCGAGTTCCGTCGTGCGGCGATTGATCTCGGTTTGCAATTGGGCGAGGAGTTGCAGTTCGCCAATGCTGCGAACTTCGGGCTGGCCGCCGGTCTGCTGCTGTGGACCTTGTTCGGCTGGCTCTTCGTTCTCGGGGGCAGAATCTTGCGAGCGGGCAGCTGTGATGAGTTGCTTCAACCGAGCGACGGCCTGCTGCTGCGGCGCGATGACGCTGTCATCGGTTTGCGAGCGCACGAGCCCGCGATGAGCCCGCTGCATCTGCTGCCGCACACCATCAAGTGCCAACTGAAAAGTCTCACCGGACGAAAACGCTTCGCTGCTTTGCTGCACGGCATCGGCCAATTGACGTTGTTCTTGGGCCAGGCTGCGGAGCGAAGCTTGCTGCGCGCGGCCTAACGCGCCGTTGTTCGCTTGCTTGAAGCCATCGAGCCGCTCCGTTTCAGTGACCAGGTTCTGTTGGCGCTTGAGTAACCCAGCAAGTTCCGCTTCCAGCCGCGCTAGCTGCTCGCGAACCAGATCTTCTTGCGCTTGTTGAATGTCCTGCTGCAATTCCTGCTTGGCTTTTTGCAGATCCTCGAGCGCCGAGCGAGCTTGTTGCTCTGCTTCCCCTCCATTGCCCCCTGCTGCCGATTGACTAGTGCCGCCCAGCGCTTGCCCGGCCTTCTTTAAGCTGTCACCAGGCTTCTTGGCTTTGAGTCGTTCCAGTTTGCGGGCTAACTCGGCCACTTCCTCGGCCAAGCGCTGAGCGTCTTTGGTAAGTCGCTGCAGTTGCCGCTTCTGCGGATCGTTGGCCTGTGCCGCGGCAGCTGCTTCGCGTGCCAGATTCTCGCTCCGCTGGGTGAGGTTATTTAGTTCAGCGGCAGCAGCAGTGAGCGAAGCGAGCTGCCGCTTGGCATCTTGATCGCGCCGGCTAGCAAGGCGATCGAGAACTTCGCTCAAACCGGCGAGAACCTGATCTTGCGATTGCACGGCTTGCCCCGCGCGGGCCTCCTGCAATTGCCGAGCGGCCGAACGCATTTGCCCGCCGATTGCCAGCCGCGTGGCGGCGTCGAGTGCATCGGCCAGGCTACCCGCAGCCAGCGGATCGCTATCGCGCAGCTTGGCGAGGAGCGACTCCATCCGCCCTTGCAGTTTGTCATATAGCCGAGCAGCTTCCAGTTGCCGCTGCGCCGTCTGTCTCGCCAGGTTCAGCGGCTCGGCATCGCGCTCGGCTAAGGCCAGCGTGACACGCACGTTCTCGGTCTGCTCGCGCAGCTTCTGTTGTTCCTGCTTCAGCAATGCCACTTCTCGGCTAATCCGGCTGAAGTTATCCCACTGTGCCAATTCTCCGAGCATCGCTTCGAGCGCGGCCACGGCCAGATTTTGTTGCTCGGTGACGCCATCGAGTGACAGCGGGGAATCGTCCGCGCAGTCGCCAGTCGCCTCCGACTTAAGACGCGCAGTCTTCAGCGCCGCGGCTAATTGCTCTTCGAGGGTCGGCAGCACGTCGTCGCATAATCGCGCGACTTGCTTTTGCAGCGACTCCATCCGGCTGGCGATGCCTTCATCTTGCAGACGATTGGCTTTCAGTTCTGCCAGCATCAGGTCGATCTGTTTCGTCAGGCCATCATCGGGATTCTTCAGCAGTCGTTGAACCTGCCGCTGTTGCAAATCGGCGCTTTGCAGGGCATCGAGATCGCGTGTTTGCCATTTGCCTTCGTCCTGCTGCCGCGCGGCCACATCGTTGACCAGCGTGCGCGCCTGGCGCTGCAGCCGCAGAATTTCGCCCAACTGTTCGAGCACCACACCTTGTCGTTGCACCAGCCGATGCTGCATGTCCTGGGTTGAAATCAGGCTGATGCGGCGCGGCGGCGTCGATGTTTGCTGACCGTGAAAGTCGTAGGCCACCAGCTGCAACGAAAACGAAGCACCTTCCGCCGCTTTAACCGCCTGCGACACGTCCCAAACATGCGTGATTGGGCGAGAATCTCCTTCGCCAAAGTTTCTGGCTGGCGGCTTGGCTTGCTCAAACAAAACCACGACTTGCGGCTGCTGTGGCTCACTGCCGATGGAGGCATAGTGCAGTTCCACCCGCTGCACGGCCAGGTCGTCTTTCGCCACGGCACTGATGGGAATGAGTGCCTGACTGGTAAACGCCCCATGATCGCCGGGCTGATCCCAGGCCAGCGACGGCGGCGAATCGGGGATGACTTGAAGTTCGAGGGGACCATCGCGGCCGGTGACGGAGCCCGTTTCATCGACCAGTTCGATCCAGACGTGCTGCGACTTTGTCGGCTGCCATGGGCTATTGGCAGGTGAGTGAAAGGATAGTCGGTCAGCGGCTAGCTGCACTTCAGGGAGCGGTTCTTTCGTCGCCGTTTGCAAGCGAACCGCGCTGGCCGCGCGATCGAGTCGCCCTTCGATCATCAACTGCGAACCGGCGAGCATTTTGACCAGCCGGCCACCGCGCTCGGGCTTCAGCCCCGAGTAGGCAGGGGGCTCAGTGGCAGAGACTAAGTCGGTCAGCTTCGGTGGCTGCACAACCTGCAACTCGTGCCACGGCAGTGAGTCGTCGTCCCCGCCGGTCACGCGATAGCGAAAACCGGTGAGGACTTGCTCGATTCGAAAGACCAGTTTCTCGCCCCGTTGTTGCAGCAGATGCCGTTCGGTGCGTCGCGCGGGCTCATCGAATTGCAACGTGATCGTTGCATCGTCGGGTAGGTGGCCATTGCGGTCGATCAGCTGTACTTCAAAGCTTTCGCCCAGCGCGACGGCAGTGGGGGCTGTGACCAGTTCAAGCTGGTTGCGTGGCGGCCACATGGGACCGCCCACGGGCCACACCAGGCGCGCCAGAGCGCGACCAAAATTGGTTGGTTGCCAAAGACCAATTGCGAGAGCGGCAATCGCCAGCGCGACCGCGAAGGCGAGTGCCCGGCGGGCAGGTCGGCGATCAATCGAGCTTTCGAGCGGTAGATCGGCAGCGATGGACTCGGCATCGGCGACGACGGCATAGCGGAGTTCCAGCGAACCTTCGCGGGGGTCATCGGTCGCTTGTTGCAAGAAGGCAATGGCCGATGACAGCCGCTCGCCCAAGCGCGGATGGAGTTGTTCCAGCCGGCGCGCGACTTGGACATTGCTGAACGAACTGTGCCACCACGGCACCAGCCAGCGGCGAACTGCCCACACAACAACTGCCACGACGCTCGCAGTCAGCAAGATACGGAGCGGCCAACTTCGCAAGCGCAACAGAAAATCGATCAACTCAGCCGTGATGGCCGCGGCTAGCGACACGCCTACGGTCCAACTCCAAGCCGTCCAGGTTTGTACCTGAACCGCCTGCTGGTGGATGGCACTGACTCGCTCTTGAAGATTCGCTTTCACCGCTACCTATTCATTCAACGTTTAAATTTGGCACGATCAACAGAAACACACGTGAGAGGAACCACTTCCTGACTCTGACTCCTGCCCCTGGTTCCTGGTTCCTGGTTCCTGGTTCCTTCACCTCTATTCCACCACCCCATCTTAGGCCCGCTGGCGGGCTGGTTCCCAGTCCAGTCGGCGGAATTCGCCCCAGTAGCTCGCTGCGGCGCGTGACAATCGCCGCAGGCGTTGCTATTCTGGCCCCCTATGAATAAATCCTCTCCCGAGCCGAAAATCCCCGCCGACATCGATGCAGTCCGGTCTTACAACGCCCACATGGGGTTGTGGCTGTTCGCGTTTTACCTCATTGCTTACGTCGGGTTTGTGGTGCTGGCCGCCACCTCCCCCGAGATCATGGGCCGGCCTGCTTGGGGTGGTGTGAACGTCGCCATTCTTTACGGCTTTGGGCTGATTCTCGGGGCGTTCGTCGTCTCGATTGTCTACATGCTTCTCTGCCGCACGCCCCGCAGCACTTCGTAGCCAGCAACTGGGTAACCGGGTAACTGGCCGCTGCTCGCCTTCCTGCTCCTCTCTTTTCGATAATCGATCTTTATGGACTACGCTCCCACCTTCTCGGCCATCGCGGTCTTTGCCTTTTTTGTTTCGATCGTGCTGGGGATTAGTTTTTATCTCGGCTCTAAGGCGAAATCGGCACAGGGCTACTACGCCGCTCACGGCGAAATTCCCTGGCTGGTGAACGGCGTGGCCTTTGCCGGCGATTATCTTTCCGCTGCCTCGTTCCTGGGCATTTGCGGCATGATTGCGTTCTATGGATATGACGGCTTTCTCTACTCGATTGGTTTCCTCGCGGGCTGGATTGTCGCCCTGTTGGTGATTGCCGAGCCCTTGAAACGACTCGGCCGATTCACCTTTGCCGACGCTCTCGATAGCCGCTTTCACAGCAAGGGAATCAAACTGGCCGCCGCCATCAGCACGCTGGTCGTCAGCCTGTTCTATCTCATTCCTCAAATGGTCGGCGCTGGCACGCTCATCAAGCCGCTGCTCGGACTGCCGCACTACGCGGGCGTGATTTCGGTCGGCGTCGTGGTGGTGATGATCGTGGTCACGGCGGGCATGGTCTCGACCACCTGGGTGCAGTTCATCAAGGGTGGCCTGCTCGTTGTCTTCTGCACAATGCTGACAGTGATGATTTTGCAGCGCGGGTTGACGACCGAAGTCAAGCATCTGGGCAAGCCCCAGCAGGACTTCTTCCGCAGCCTGTCATTCGACGATTTCGAAAAAGCAACTGGTGCTGAATTCAAACTGTTGCCACGCACGGGGGACTGGGCCGGCGACGCCGCAAAGAACTTCTTTCTTGTCGAAAATCCTGATGGTCGCGTCCGCGTCTGGCACAAATCGAAGGGGCTGAATTCTGAACAAGTTCGCGAAGTGCAATCGGCCCAGACCATCAACGGTAAGTTTTTCGTAAACGGAGTGATGCGCGAAAAAGGAAAGCCCGAGACCGACTTCATTCCCGTGGGTCGAGTTGTCAGTTTGCCCTCCGGTGCGAAACCAGGCGCCCCGTTGGGTCCGCTCCAGTACCTCTCCACTTTTCAGCAAAGTGAAATTGAAACCTGGTCGACGCTCAAGTTAAAGGATGGAGACGGCTTCGAAACAGCCATTTATTATCCCACCGTGAAAACCGGCAACGACCTGATGTTGCCCGGCGCGAGTCCCACCTTCAAAGGCGT
Source organism: Anatilimnocola aggregata (assembly GCF_007747655.1). NCBI lineage: Bacteria > Pseudomonadati > Planctomycetota > Planctomycetia > Pirellulales > Pirellulaceae > Anatilimnocola > Anatilimnocola aggregata. The sequence continues at coordinate 8,894,388 of NZ_CP036274.1, read as the reverse complement.
TCGCAGTCCTTATCTGGTCGATAAATTAAACTTCTATTCGCTGATGCTCGCGCTCTTTTGCGGTACCGCCTCGCTGCCGCACATCTTGATTCGCTACTACACGGTGAAAGACGAATCAGCTGCCCGCAAGAGTACGGTGGTCGGCATTGGCAGCATCGGTTTCTTCTACATCCTCACGCTCTATCTGGGCCTGGGGGCAATGACCAGCGGGGTGCTCGATCCCACGAACACCAACATGGCGGCACCGCTACTGGCCAAGCACTTTGGCGAGTTGTCGTTTGCGATCATCTCGGCAATTGCCTTCACCACGGTGCTCGGCACGGTCAGCGGGCTGATTCTCGCGGCCAGCGGAGCTGTTGCTCACGACCTGCTGGAGAACTTCTTTGGCGTGAAGATGACCGATCACGAAAAAGTGCGGGCCGGCAAACTGGCAGCAGTGGTCGTCGGCGCGATCGCGATGGTCCTCGGCATTCTGTTTGAGAACTTCAACGTTACGTTCCTCGTGGGTTGGGCCTTCAACATCGCCGCGTCGGCCAACTTGCCCGCCCTCATCATGCTGTTGTTCTGGCAGCGCACCACTAAGCAGGGCATTACCGCCTCGATTCTGGTCGGCATGTTCAGTTCGCTGGCCTGGGTGCTCCTCAGCGGCGAGGCCTTCAAAGACCTCTACGGCCTGAAAGCTGAAAACGCTCTCGTCCCCTTCAGCCAGCCTGCACTGGTGACCGTCCCGCTTGGCTTTTTGGTGCTGATTGTCGTTTCGCTTCTCACCCCGCCACAGCTTGAAGACATGGGCGAGAAGGCCCGCAAAGCTGCGGCACAATAGTTCCAGTGCGAGCGGTTCCAAGTTGCGTCAGCGGGTTTGCGCAAAATGAAAATTATGACTCTTTTCATCTTTCCGCAGCTTTACCCCCACCAATATCCTAGGGCTTCCTGCTGACGTTGCTTCGTAAGCGAGGTTCAGTTGGCTTTTCTCGTCAGCCTCTTCCCCCTCTTCTTTTGACAATTGCTCGCGGCGGTTCCGTCGCAGGGTCTGGGTAAATCGAATGCGGCAGCGAAATTTACTTCGTTGGCGGGTTAGTTTCCTTTTCACCGCTGGCCTGTTTGCTGGGTGTAACGCCGGCCCGACGGCGGTTTCGATACCCTCTTACGATCCCGCTGAGTCGAGCGCTGAAGCGGTGAGACTATTCGATTCCAATCAAAACGGGTCCATCGAAGGGGGCGAACTGGCTGCCTGTCCCAGCTTGCAGGCAGCGCTGCCGATGATCGATCGGGATGGCAACGGCAACCTAACAGCTGCCGAAATCGAGGCCCGCTTGCAGCAATATGGTGGACAGCAGATTGGCTTGATGCCGCTGCAATGCACCATCAGTCGCGGCGGGCAACCCGTGGCGAATGCACACGTGCAGTTTGTCCCGGAAGCGTTTCTTAAACATGCCATTCAACCAGCGAGCGGCAAAACCGACTCCCAAGGCGTTGCCTGGATGAAGGTCGCTGGAAGCGACACGCGGGCGATGCAGTTGGGCTTGTATCGAGTTGAAATAACCGCTCCCAACGACTCTGGCCAGGAAACAATTCCGTCTCAGTTCAATGCCCAAACGACGCTCGGTGCCGAAGTGGCCACCGACAACCCCAATGTCGAGAGCGGATTGACATTTGATTTATCCAGCAAGTAACCATTTCTCATCATTCGCAGTTTCCCCTCTTCTCTCGTCAGGAACTTCTGCATGTCGCCTCTCCCTGCTCGCGGCATTCGATCGTGGCATTTCCATCGCACACCGCGCCACTGCGCACGAGTGCGATTGTTGGCCGGCTTCACACTTGTTGAATTGCTCGTGGTGATTGCCATCATCGGCGTCCTCGTGGCATTGCTCCTCCCCGCAGTCCAGGCCGCGCGCGAGTCAGCCCGTCGCACCCAGTGCAACAACCATCTCAAACAAATCGGCCTGGCCTTTCACAACCATGCCGATACCCACGGCTATTTTCCGTCGAATGGCTGGGGCTGGAGTTACGTGGGAGATCCCGATGGCGGATTTGCCGAGAATCAACCGGGCGGCTGGGCCTATAACATCCTCCCCTTTATCGAGCAGAATGCGTTGCACGACCTTGGCTTGGGACCAGCCGGAATGGCAAAGTTGGATGCCCTGGCGCGCATGGTCGAAACTCCGGTGAAGTTCTTTCATTGTCCCTCGCGGCGGCCGGCACGTCCCTACGTCATCGACTCCACGCATCAACCGGTCAATTCATCGCCCATCACGGCCGGTGCGAAGGTCGACTATGGCGTCAACTGCGGCGATGGCTCTATCAATCAGGATGGTGGTGGCTCGAGTGGGGTTGCGGCCCATGATCCCAATGTCTGGACCGGAATTTCCTTCCGCAAAAGCAAAGTCAGAATGTCACAAGTGCTCGATGGCACCTCGAATACGCTTATGGTTGGAGAAAAGTATCTGAATCCCGTTTTTTATACGACGGGCACCGACCAAGCAGATAACGAAAACTTGTATGTCGGTTTGAACAACGATAACTCTCGCTCGACAAATGCGGGTTTCTTTCCGCCATTGCAAGATCGAAAAGGCCTGTCGAATTACAGTTTCGGCAGCGCGCACGCGTCGGGCTTCAATGCAGTCATGTGCGATGGCTCGGTACGCTTGATTCAATATACGATTGACGAAGACAACTATCGTTATCTGGGCAATCGAATGGATGGCGAAGTGATCACGTACAAGTTTTAATTTCCACATTCCGCGAGCGCACCCTCGGCGCTCGACCTCACGTGGGACAGGCATCCTGCCTGTCATTTCTTATCCCGGTGCGATCATCTTTTACGGAGCTTTCCGCAGCGGCCTTGCCGAAACCGCTGCCACTTCTTCGGCAATGACGGCCTGCGCGGGTCGGCCTTGCATCACTTCGTTATACGTGCGAATCCAGGCCGAAGCATCGCGCAAACTGAGCCCCCGAGCTACCGTTTCGCGACTCGGCAGCAACACCACAGAATACAAAGCAGGCAATTGCGACATGACCAAACTCCTAATCGTGAATAATAGTGTACAGGTGATTAGTATGCAGATCTGTTTGACACGTCTGGTCACGAGCTAGCGAAAAAAATGCCAGTGGCTCGGCCTTGGAAACTAGAACCGCAAAAGGCATAAGGGCTTACGAAAACCTCGATTTCTTTTGTTTAGTTCTGGCCTTTCGCACCTCGTTCCTAGCCCCTACCAAATCGCTCCGCATAGATCTCTGTCAGCGGGCGCGGCTTGATCTCGTACTGCGGCTGCTCGCCGAAATTCAGTTGCGAGATGGGGCGGAGGATGTCGCGATCGAGGCAGCGAATCAGTTCCGCCAGTTCGGTCTGAACAGCACTCAGAGCAACCACGAACGGAATCCAGCGGCCTGAGAATCCGCTGCCGCTCGTCGAGGCCTGAATAATCTCGGGAGGCACTTCGAGCGCTTTCCAGATCTCCAAGTCGAGATCTTTCTTCCAGTGAAAAATGGCCGTGTAACCGCTGACACCTTGTGGCGGCGTATAGTCCACCAACTTGCGACCATCCTGGTCGTACAGCAGTGGCAGTGTCATCGCGCCCCCTGCTTGTCGCGCCTCGACCACTTCGCGGGCAATCGCTTGCCAGGTAATCTCCTGACCATCGGCAAGTTGAACTTTCCGATCCGGCGGATACCAAAATATGTCCCCCAGATACGCGTCTTTAATCATCCGCAGTCGAATGGTGCGCTTGGCTCCTCCTTCCATCCACTTTTCGTACCAGGCGGGATAAGCCCGCGCGAGGAGCGCACAGCCATAGGGATTGGTGCATTCGGAATCGAACGTGGCATTTAACGCCAGCGGCGCGAAGACTTCCGTCTCGCGTTCTTTCTCGCGCATCACGTAACCAATCGGTTCGTCGCCCCGCATCAGCAAGCGGCAATCGCGCGGGTGACGGTCCTTCAGCGCAGCGACTTCGATCAGGCCGCGAAACTCGCCCGACTGCGACTCGCGATACATCACTTCGAACGGCATAAAACCATACAGCTTGGCTTTCAACAGTTGGTGGGCGTATTGCGTCCACAGCCGATCCCACTGCTGTTGCACCCAACGATTCATGGCGGGTTGTGGTCCCGCGACATCGACTTGCGCTGCCATCAGCAGTCCATTTCGCGCACCCAGAGCGATGCGCACTTGCGGGTCGTAGCGCATCAGGTCAGCTGTTTGCAAAGTAAAGGGGGGCAGGTCGTCGACCCGCGTTGTGATTGGCACTGCCGCCACAGGAGCTGCCGCGCGCTTGGGTGCGGTGCGGCGAAGCAAAGCATCGCGAAGTTTGGTGAAGATGGTCATGGGGGTCCTCGGGCGTTGGGGGTTGGGAGCTAGGAACTAGGGGAGACGGGAGACGGGAGGTTTGGCGCGTCTGGTTACCTCCCTCAGAGCTCTGGGGTAGGGAAAAAGGGGAGCCGGAAAGAAACTCGCTTGTGCTTTTGCATTCGCATTTCCCCCAGTCCCTAGCCCCTTTTCACGGCGCGGGCTTGGGTAAAGTCGACATTGAAATTCATCACGCTCGGTCGGGAGTCGAGCGTGATAACAGCTTGCGGCACATTCCGTCGTCCCGCTGCGATTTCGAGCAGTTCGGCGAAGTAGGCGTCGTGTTGTTCTTGGAGCGCGGCTGGTGCTGCTTCGCCCCGACGAATGGCGAGCAGATAAACGGCGATGGCAGCATTCGCATCGCGGCACCAGGCATTGCCGCTTAAGGTGGCCAGCGAGTAGCGAAGCTCCAGGCAGGCGTTCATGCGCCCGGCGGCCCGTTCGATCGCGCGGTCAAGGTGGGCCGACTCGGCTGACGACAGCGTGCCGCTTTCGTCATCGTCGACACTCGCCAGGATTTGATCGGGTGCCCAAACAGCTTCGAGGTCGGCAGCAGTGCAGTAGGTAGTCATGGTTTTGCTAGGGGCTAGGGACTGGGGACTGGGGACTGGGGACTGGGGACTGGGGACTGGGGACTGGGGACTGGGGACTGGGGAAAAACAGGGGCCGGGAGTCAGGATTCGGAAGAAGGAGCCAGGGAAGGAAGTTGTCCTCCCCAGTCCCTAGCTCCCAGTTCCTAGCCCCCTTAGTACGAGCCACCCGTGAGGCGTCCATAAGCGACGGCGGCAGGCATGTAGAGCGCGGGAATGCCGTTGTAGACAGCGCTCAATTGCCAGCCGCTCGGGTCGTGCGTGGGGAACGCAAACGGGTAGAAGCCGTACCGCTCATGCTTGGGTCCGTTGGGACCTTCGGTCACAATTTCCGAACCTTCGAGAAACTGCGTCCAGCGGCGCGAAGGATCGGGAAAGAACGCCGCATGCGTATCATCGATCAGCTTGCTGAACACTTCGCTCGAACCGTTCCAAACGTCCAAGCCGTAATCGATCACGTGAAACGTGACCCAGGGAATTGCCCGCAGGATGGCCGAGAACTCGCCCGCGCCCACGCGCTCGAGCGATTCGAAGACCACGTTAGCCGAGCCACCTTGGGCCTGAACCTTCGCGTTGTTCACGATGTACTGCCAGCCCACGCTGGTGAGTACGACGTGCGCGAGCCCCAGTCCCGTCAGTTGCACCATTGCGGCATTGATCTGGTGCAAATGCTTGGGAATATCGGTGCTGCTGGTCGCCCAGTCAGCGTTGAGAATATTCCCTCCACCTAACATGTTGAGCTGATCCAGGTTGCCGGCCGGAATCTGAAACGGGACATCGGCCAGCCCACCAGCGAAGCCATGACGCAGATCATCGCCATCTTCCTGATACGAGTAACTTCCCCGCAGCATGGCCGCGGTTTGAAACTCGATGAGATTGGCAAAACGCTGCGACAAGAATGCTTCCTGCCGGGTAACGAAGGTCTCGCCCCGGACATCGAGTTCATCGCTCGGTCCTCCGATGGCGCGACGATTGAGCAAATCTTCGTCGAGCAGCGAGATCGACTCGGCAGCTCGTGGAAACGTGCCGGTGACCGCGCGAACACTCTGCGGCTGTTGCGAACTGGAGGCCTGGCCAGGATTTCGCCCCGTGGCGACAGTTCGCGTGCTGGGAATCACGTCGTACGCAAAATTGCGTCCCGACTGTTGCACCTTATTCGTGCCGCCAAAGTGCCAGCCGAACAGCCGTTGCAGGGTTGTACCCGGTAAATTGAGTTGATTGACGGCTTTGACGATGGTCTTCGGCGCGAGGACTTGAGAAACGGAAAGGCCCATGATGGAAACTCCTAGAGATTGCAAAGGACAGAAAACAAAACACCAAAAAACAAACTGTGAAATTCAAACGCTCAACGACTTAGGCCACCGTGGCCGTTGTGCCGCCAAGGTTGGTCACCAACCACTTCAGAGTGCCGGGAGCGGTGTAGAGGCATTCGATCAGCACCTGGCTGCCGATCTTTTGACTCGAAGTGGAGAAGGTCACGGAGCTGGCGGACGCATTCCCTTTGTGGATCAGGTCGCCGCTGCCGCTGATGATCAGGTCGTTGTCGGCTGTTTGCGCAATGCGAAACTGCAGTCCGTTCGCCTTCGTCGGCAAGGTGAACGTGGCTGCCGCACTGGCCAGAAACAGCAGTCCGCTATCGGCTGCCGTGAGTGAGTAACTCGTGTTCTTGCGATACACGCCGCGCGGACTCAGCATGGGTGCGGAAGAAATTGGCTGGCGATCGAATTGCACGCGCGGGGCCAATTGCTGACGGGCTCGCGCATCCAGATCTTTCAGCTGGCCCTCGCGCACCAGGCCATGCACGATCATCTGCGTGAAGCGATCGGTGGGCACACCCTTCACCAGCATGTCTTGATGCTGCTCCAGGATTCCGATCGCAATCTGCGAGCCATCATTGCCGTCTGGATCGTACAGCACTCCCTTTCCGTCGCTATCGCGCCGGGCCAGCACCACTCCAGCCCGCAAGGTGGTCACGGGTGTGTTGGCACTATCCTCTACCTCGGCGTCGATCATTACCCGCTGGGTAACGACCAGGTCTTGGCCGTGGCGGCCCGACCAGGTGATTTGAGATTGTTCGGATTCAACCGCGGCTTCGAAACCGGGCACATTTCCGGTGGTGAACTGGGACATTGCAAAACTCCTCTGAAGAATGAAACGAAAAAACGGACTGGGGGAAACTGTTCCAATCGCTCGTGACCGGCCCTAAGACTTTCGCAGCAGCCCGGCCCGTTGCAGTTGGGTTCGAGCAATCTGTTCTGCTTGTTGATCGGAGAACTCGTCACTCTGCAGTTGGAAGAACGCATCGCCGGCAGGATGATCCGGCCGACTGACGGTTGATGTCGACTCGCGCCGCAACACCGGCGGTAAGCCTTGGGCCAGCAGTTCGAGAACCTGGTGCGCGGGCAATAATGGCTCGCCATCCTGACTGAGATTGGCTGATTGCTCGACCAGCGTTGTGAATCGCTGACGAACGCCTGGAGGCAGATCGTGTGCGGCTTGCACGGCCGCCAGTGCAGCTGACTGCTGCGGGGGCGCTGGTTCGACCGTTGGATCTTCAGCGGCAACCTGCGCCACTTCAGTAGCCTCCGGCGGAACTTCTGCCTGCACAGCGGCTGGCTTACTTTCCGGCAGCTCGACCGCGAGCTGAGATGACTCGGACATACCTAAAACTCCTCAAAAGAGACGCTTGGCAACTTCTTTAACTCAGCAGCCCGCTGCGGACTGACTGGCGAAGTGATGAACGAATCTTTAGGAGTTGGTGACTATGTGTCAATAGTTGATTAAGTTATTTTTACGACTTGCTTATCATCGGCGAAGTAACCGCCGTCGCCGCCAGTGTTTGCGACGGCAAAGTTTTTCGCCACTCGCTCCCGCCGTTGGCAGAACTTAGAATGGTGCGCAGCCAGGTAGGCGGCTTAGCTGCAACTTATTTCTGCATTCCTTCACGAACGACCGCCATGCGCTTGCCCTTCATTGCCGGCTCTGTCATTTCACTTGCGGCGTGCTGCTTCTTGTTCATTGGCGGGCTGCCATTACGGGCAGAAGAACCGCTCGACAAGCAACTAGCCGCCGTTCTGGACGAAGCTCCGTATCGCCATTCGCATTGGGGCCTGCTGTTTGTTGAGCTGAAATCGGGCGAAGTGGTTTTCGAACACAATCGCCACAAACTCTTCGCTCCAGCGTCTGCAACCAAGCTCTATTCGGTAGCTGCTGCCCTCGATGGCTTAGGAGCCGATTACCGCTTTCGCACGCCCGTCTTCGCGCGGGGAGAACTCGGTGCCGACGGCAAGTTAAAAGGGGATCTCATTCTCCGTGCCAGCGGCGATCCGACTCTGGGTGGTCGGACGAACGACAAAGGCGAAATTGCCTTCACAGATTCCGATCACACCTACGCGAATTGGAGTGGCGATGCCGGCATCACTCCCCAGGATCCGCTCAACGGATTGAATGACCTTGCGCGGCAGGTCTCCGCGGCCGGAGTAAAGCACGTCGAAGGAGATGTCTTTGTCGATGACCGCCTGTTCGAGATTGCCGAAGCTTCCGGCAGCGGGCCGAAGCAAGTTTCGCCCATCGTGATCAACGATAACGTGATCGACCTGATTCTTAAGCCGGGCGAAGTGGGCAAGCCGGCCGAAATTACGTGGCGACCACAGTGCAGTGTGGTGCGCGTCGAAGCGCGGGTGGAAACGATTGCGGCGGGAGGCAAGTTGGAAACCTTTGTGCGTGAACAGGCAGATGGACTGATTACGGTGACTGGCAAGGTCCCAGCCGATAAGGCACCGCTGGTGAAGATCCACGAAGTGACCGAAGCGGCGGGCTGGGCTCGTTCGCTGTTTATCGAAGCGCTCGAACGGGCGGGTGTCACAGTCGCCAGCAAGCCGGCGCTCAAGCACCCCGCCTGCTCGCTTCCCACAGCCAGCAGCTATGCCGAGCACCAACAAGTTGCGGAGCTTGTTTCGTTGCCGTTTGCCGAGAACGCAAAACTGATCTTGAAAGTCAGTCACAATCTGCATGCCAGCGAGCTACCGCTGCTGCTGGCCGCCAGTAAAGGCAAGCGAACTCTCGCTCAGGGTATGCAATTGCAGCGAGAGTTTTTGCTGCGCGCCGGACTCGATGCAGATTCAATCTCTTTCGGCGGTGGTGCGGGGGGAGCGCGAGCCGACTACGTCACCCCTCACGCCACCGTGCAATTGCTGCAATACTTGTCGACTCGCGCCGATTTCGCGGTCTTGGAACGAGCGCTGCCGATCATGGGTGTCGATGGGACGTTGGCGAAAACGGTGAAGCCCGATAGTGTGGTGCGTGGCAAGGTTCACGCTAAGACTGGCACACTTGTGTGGGAGAACGTACTTAACGACCGTGGGCTGATCGCCAGTAAAGCACTCGCCGGCTACTTGACCACCGCAAGCGGCCAGCGCGTGGTGTTTGCTGCCTTTGTGAATGGCGTTCACTCGCGCGAGGGAGTCGACTCGAAGCGGATCGGTAGCGATCTCGGTCGCATTTGTGAAATGGTGCACCGAGCCAAGTAGATCGTTTTTTGGAGCAGGCCTGTTTGCAATGAGTGCGCCCGATATCACTTGCCGACTTTACACCTCTGCCATGCTCGCCGAATTGGCCAGCGTCGATGTTTGGCGTGTGCGCAATTGGCATCGCCGCGGTTGGTTGCGAGCCAGCGAGCAGCAGCATCGCGTTTCGTATTTCGAATTTGCCGAAGTGGCCGTCGCCCGGCAACTGGCTCAACTGCATCGCGCCGGCGCATCGCCCCGGCAGATTCAAGAACAACTAGCAGGGCTCGAGCGCGCGGCTCCCAATGTATCGCGCCCGATTGCCGAACTGGGAATTGTGCTGGATGGGCGTAAGATTTTGCTCCGCCGCGATGCCGACCTGATTGAACCGAGCGGCCAGAAGCGGTTCGAATTCGAGTCGGATCGAGCCGACGACGAAGCGCCGCAGACAATCCTTTCGCCAGCGCAGTTTTTAGCAGCCGGCAATGCAAACTCGACTCCCGCGTCGGCGCTCTTGGCCTGGTCGTTAGAACTCGACGAAGAGGGGGACCTGGTCGGCGCGATGGAAATGTTGCGCGCCGCGCTCGCTGCCAATGGTCCCTCAGCAGAATGGTCGTTTCAATTGGCCGAGATGCTCTATCGCCAGGGCGATTTGCCCGCCGCGCGCGAGCGCTATTATGTGGCGATCGAGCTGGACGAGGACTTTGTCGAGGCTCGCGCAAATCTGGGCTGTGTGCTGGCCGAACTGGGTCAGCGAGAACTGGCGGTCGCGGCGCTCGAAGGGGCGATCATGCATCACCCGGGTTATGCCGACGCCCACTACCATCTGGCACGCCTGCTGGATGAAACGGGCGATGGTTCTCAGGCCGAAACGCACTGGCAGCGGTTTGTCGAACTTGCCCCCGATAGCCCCTGGGCAGAAGAAGCACTCCAGCGGCTAGAAGCCGCGAGCACGTAAGCCTCGCCTTCGCTGCCTCGCGTGAGCATGTCCATGCCGAGCGTTTGACTCCGGACATGGACATGACACACGTCGTTCTCGATTGTTTGCTGTGGGCCCGTTGGTGGCCGGCTGCTAGTTCGCGCGACGGGAAACCTAGAGAGTCTCGCGCGAGCTCTTCGCTTCGCGTACGGCGCGCGAGGCATTATCGAGGAAGTTTTCGATCTGGTTGAGCCCGCGAATCAACATCGCGTGACCATCGACGACGATCGAATCAATCTTGGCATCGTCCAGCGAACGCGCCAGCGCCGACATGCGGGTCGCCTGTTCGCGAATCCGTTCCAGCACACCCGTCATCCGGGCGCTGGTGTAGGGCTCTTTGCGTGGCACGCGGTCGTCCATCACATCTGGCTTCTTGGCTGCTTTCTTCTTTCCCACCTGAAAACCTCCTGCAAGTGACTGCAGCATATCCGCTGCGAATAGTGAATTATTCCCACTTAATTTATGCGGGGTGTTTGTTAGGCCGTCAAGTCTGTCTCATCAAAAAGTCGTGATAAAGTATTGACAATAAGTGTACAGGTGTATAGTATTTGCCTCCGGTGAAGCCGGCGCATTCGTTCGCAGGTGGTGCAGATGTTTCTAGGATGTTGCCATGATTTCATCGGTGATTGCTCTCAATCCGCAGCGGCTACTGCAGCTGCACGAGCAAGGTTTCTCCAGTCGTTGGATTGCGCGGCGGCTGGGCGTATCGCCGGGCGCGATCGATCTGCGCCTGCAGCAAATTGCGGACGAATTAGCCCAACAGCAGAGAGAAGCCGAGGCCGCCGAGTATCGTCCCCCAGGTTACGACCCGGCCAATCTTCGTCGCTGTCGCAGCTGCGGGTCCCTGGTCTATCTTTGGCCCTGCCTGGCTTGCTGCCTGAGCGAAAGCAACTCCCCTGACGTTACTCACCCGCATTCTTAGGAGGCTCGAAATGTTCATTCGAGATCGGATTCAATCTCTTCGCCGCGTTCTTGCTAGAGACTTGCAGCCCAATCCGCGTAACTGGCGCACGCATCCTCAGCCGCAACAGGATGCCCTTCGCGCGCTGCTGGCTGAAGTTGGTTATGCGGGGGCTTTGCTGGCCCGGGAGCAAGACGATGGCTCGTTGCAACTCATCGATGGTCACTTGCGCGCAGAAACAACGCCCGAGCAACTTGTGCCGGTGCTCGTGCTGGATGTGACAGAAGACGAAGCTAACAAGTTGTTGGCCTGCTGGGATCCGCTCAGCGCGCTTGCTGGTCGCGATCAACAGCGAATCGAAGAACTTGTCGCCCTGATCGAGACGGATAGTCCCGCCCTCTGCGCGCTGCTCACTGATCTGTCGCGTGAATCGTCTGCGGCGAAACGGTTGCCAGCCGAGGTTGATGAACTGATCGCCAACTATCAGCTGGTGGTGCAATGCGCCGACGAAGCCGAACAGCGAGAACTCTTCGAGCGGCTTTCGGCCGAAGGACTCTCGTGTCGCGTGCTGACGATGTGAACTGAGGCTGTTTTGAACCCAATTCCTGCTTGAAAAGGAGCCCCTCATGTCCCGCTGCCAGGTCACCGTGCAAACGCCGGTACACAGTAGTTTTCGCGTTCGCCAGGTAATGGGCATGTTTGACTTGCCCGAGCAGACCGAGTGGAGCGAGACATTCGCCGCCGAGATTCCGGCAATTTCTGAGAACTGGTCAATCGGCTGCATCATTGGCCCTTCGGGCAGCGGCAAGAGCACGCTGGCCCGCGCGGCGTATGGCGCCGCAATCTATCAGGCTCAACCTTGGCCGGCTGGAAGCGCGATGATCGACTCGCTGGGCAATGCATCGATTCAGCAGATCACGCAAACACTCACTGCCGTGGGCTTGGGAAGTCCACCCGCCTGGCTCAAGCCGTTTGCAGTCCTGAGCAATGGCGAAAAGTTCCGCTGCGAACTGGCCCGCGCCCTGCTGTCTGCTGCTGAAAGCAACAACTCGGAAAAGTTGCTCGTATTCGACGAATTCACTTCGCTCGTCGATCGCACTGTGGCGAAAGTGGCAAGTGCGGCCATCAGCAAGGCCATTCGTAGCGGGCGTTTGAACTGCCGGTTTGTCGCCGTTAGCTGTCATGCCGATATCGCGCCTTGGCTCGAGCCCGATTGGGTGCTCGATTTGGGTGCGAACGAAGCGGGCCCGACGCTTTCGCGGGTGCGTCTTCGGCGACCGCGACTTCAGCTGCAAGTTACCCGCTGTCCGCAGCGGCTCTGGCACCTCTTTGCGCGACATCATTATCTAGTCGGCGGGCTTTCCCGAGCTGCCACCTGTTATGCGGCGTGGCTCGACGGCCGCCCGATTGCGTTTTGCGCGCTGCTGGCGATCCTTGGCCACCGTAAGCACAAACGGATCAGCCGCATTGTCACGCTCCCAGACTATCAAGGGCTCGGCATCGGGCTGCGGCTGGCCGAGCGTGTGGCCGACGACGCGCTCACCACGGGGTTTCGCGTGAGCATTACGGCCAGTCATCCGGCAGTCATCGGTGCCTGTCGCCAATCGAACACCTGGCGATTGGTTTCGTACCGGCCACTTGGCAATCGGACTCGGCAGCGATTTCAGTCGCGCTCGATTCCGAACTCGGCTGGCCGCGGTGTCGCCACATTCGAGTACTTCGGCAGTTCCCTGGATGAGGTGCAATCGTGAATCGTTCGCCGGCCGCACTCAAGTATCACAACCAGACACAATTGGCGCACCTGCGCGCGTGACGGAAGTCGTTGCAGACCCAGCAGCGGCAGCAGAGAGTGTCCACTCATCGCAGTGGATTCCCCACGAGCCTTGGCCCAAGCAGCGGGAGTTTCTCAATTTGGCTTGCCTCGAGGCGCTCTATGGCGGCGCGGCCGGCGGAGGCAAAAGCGAAGCGCTACTGATGGCGGCTTTGGAGTACGTGCACGTTCCCGGCTATGCGGCGCTCATCTTGCGGCGCGATACGCAGCGGCTGAACCTGGCCGGTGGTTTAATTCCGCGATCGCATGAATGGCTGGCGGGCAAGGGAGCGACCTGGAATGGTGCGCAGAAGCGGTGGTCGTTTCCCACCGGTGCCGGGCCCGCCACGCTGACGTTTGGCTATCTGCGCGATCGGCACGATAAGTATCGTTACGGCAGCAGCGAGTTCCAGTTCATTGCGTTCGACGAGTTAACGGAATTTCCCGAAGAGGATTATTTGTTTCTCTTCAGTCGCTTGCGGCGCACGAAAGGAATTAGCGCACCGCTGCGAGTTCGGTCGGCGAGCAATCCCGGTAACATCGGCCATCTGTGGGTTCGGTCGCGGTTCATCAGTCCCGCAGCGCTGCAGGCAGCCAGGCAACCCGCACCGAGCGACGCGAGTACCACGTTCTGGCAGCAGGGTATCGCCTATGTCCCCGCGCGGATCGGCGATAACCCGGCGCTCGATGAACAGGAGTATCGTCAGAGCTTGTTGCACCTGCCGCCGCTGGCGCGCGAGCGGCTGATGAATGGCGACTGGACGATTCAAGCACAAGGATTGTTGAAAGCAGATTGGCTGCGATACTTTTCGGCAGCGGAAACTGACCAGGCGAACGAAACGTTGAACTTGCATTCGCCGCAGAGAATAGTGGTCGGTTCGGTGGCAGCCAGCGATTGCCGGCGATTCGTAACTGTCGATCCAGCGGGAACGAGCGCGGATCGAGCGCGCGAGCGGCAAGGTCGGGAAGCCAGTTGGACGGTGGCCCAAGTGTGGGATCAGCCGCGGGGAGGGCTGGCGCCGGTATTAATGCTGCGATATCAGGCGCGGGAGCGGGTCGGCTTCGATGGCCTGTGCCGGTTGCTGCGCGATATTCACCGCGTGTGGCGACCGCGAGAACTGTGGATTGAGAATGAAAAGCTCGGACAGGCAGCTGTCGATGTGCTGGGGAAGGAGTTGCCGCTGCGGTGCATTGCCACACAGTCGCGCGATAAGGTGGCGCGGGCCGCGGTGCTAATCGACAAGCTGGAACGAGGCGAGATCTTTTTGCCGCAGCATGAAGTGACCTGGCGGCCGCAACTCGAAAGTGAATGGTTGGCCTGGACCGGCGACCCTTACGAACCGGCCGATCAGATTGACGCTGCGGCGTATGCGGCGATTGTGAGCGCGCGCCATCAGCCCGGGCCGGTGCAATTCAGCACCCTGGTGATGCCGGCGGCGGGACTGAAATGGTGAGCGTGGGATAGGCATCCAGCCTGATACCCCGGAGCGGCAATTCCACAGGCTGGAAGCCTATGCCACGCTACGAAAAAAGCCTGCGAGAAGAATCTCGCAGGCTTTTCGGTAGCCATCGTTGAGTGCGGGCAAGAGGAGTTGAACCTCCACGTCCTTACGGACACAAGAACCTGAATCTTGCGCGTCTGCCAATTCCGCCATGCCCGCAGATGCTTACTAGGTTATAGGACACGACACCGGATCGTCGCAAGGGGTTCGCGGGGGTTTGCAGGGCCCCGCGAACCTCGAAATTCAGCCTGATGTAGCATAAACGCTACAGCCCGAGCGACTGGCCAGGGGACTACTTCGTAGCCACCTTTTTCTCGGCAGCGGGCATGCTCCAACCGATGGAGAACCAACCGCTCGACGAGCGAGCGTCGGTGGCTGGCAGCGGGGGCATTTCAGCCCAGTTGCCAAACCCCTTGGCGGTGCCGGCACGCTTCTTAAAGTCGAGCGGGCCGAGCGCGATCTTCTCGTCGGCGAACACATCTTCCGAGAACCGCTTGTCGATGCGGCGCTTGCCGGTCGATTCCTTCGGGCTGGGGCGCTGACCCTTGGGAAGGTCGAGATAAGCCGAAGCCGAAGGGCCGACGCGCACGAGCGCGTAATTGTCGCCGTCTTTCTCCAGCTTGTAGAGGGTGGTGATTTCCAGCCGGCCAACGACGAAGTCGCGCTCTTCGGGAGCGGCCGGATCGTCGTTCAACTTGCGAGTCTCGAGCTTCTTGGTGCGAATGACGATCAGCACGTGATCGCCACGGAACTCGACGCGGACGGGCATCTCTTCATCGAAGGTGATGATGGTATCGGCCAGGCGTTGCACCGTTTCGGGAATGTTGGGCTCTTCCCCTTCGGCGGTTCGTTCCTTGGCCAGTTCTTCGAGTGACTTCACCTTGCCCCCCATATCTTCCTGCATCTGCCGCAATTCGAGCGAGGTGTACTCTTGGCCGCCGAGCATTGCGCGGGCGAAATTCGCCACGTACGATTCATGCACTTGCACGGCCACATCCGTTTCTGGGGCGGTGGGAGGAACATCGGGAGAACCAAGTTGACCGAGACCGAGTTGCGAGATCACCACTTGCAACAAGCCAGTGCTGCTTTGGGTGACGAATTCGCGTGGGTATTCGTTACGAATGATCAGCGGCTTGCGATACTTCTCTTCGAAGTTTTTGTTGAGCTTGCTGGTCGTGGTGAGTGCTTCCGAATCCATCTGTGCGCGCAGACGATCGGCCGCGTGCTGCGAAGCGATCGCTTCGGCCTGCCCCTTGCTTTCCATCACTCGCTTCCAAGCGATCTTTTCGACGAGCGGACCGCGAGCACCGATGCCGTTGACCGAAGTCGAGGTGGCGGCGGTGGCCGTTGCTGGCGAAGGACGCATACCACCAATTTCGTCGTCGAAGTGAATCCGCTTTTCGCCATGCAGATTCGTAACGCCCGTGCTATGGATCGTGACCGGGCCGTTGTAGCCGACGCTATTCGAATTGGCGACGCCGGAGAGAACTACCGAGTAACCCGCTTGTTCGGGATTGGTGAGCATCTTCAAGTTCGTTTGACCGAGCAGGCGAGCCGTACCGTTGATGCTGGTCCCCAGGATGTTGTCGTTCACTGGTGTGACGCGATCGAGCTTTTGATCGAGCCCACTGGCCAGGAACTGGCTCGACGCGAAAGCAACGAGATTCGGAAACTTGTAGCCGGCAACAGCCGTTTCCGAGAGTTCGGTGGCCTCGCCCCGAGTCTGCAGTTTCTTAAGGGCAGCTGCGGCCTGAGCGATGGCGGGCAGCGGCAGCGGAGTCTGAGTTTCGATATCAATGGCCACGGGCTTGGGATTCGCACCGACAAGCTTGTTGGCAGCGGCCAGATTTTCGGCCAAAGCCTTGGCCGTCGCTTGATAGGTTCCCTTGCCATCTGCATCGTCGGCCAGAGCACGAGCGTTGCGCAGTCGCACGAGGGCTGTCCGCAACTTGCCGTAGGTTTGACCGCCGAAGCCGCCGACTTCTTCTTCGTTGCGATACTTCAGACCAGGGACGACGTCGACATACTGCTTGTCATAGACGCGCCAACGATATTTGCCGAGCTTGCTGGTCAGAGCATCGAGTTGCTCGACACTCAGGTCGGTGCCGGCGGCCAGATCGGTAAGTGTTTGCTTGCCAAAATAGCCTTCGGCCGCGGCGCGGGCCCGCGGCAACGTGAGCAAGGCCGTGTTCAGTTCGGCAGCAGCCGTCTTCACTTCGGCTTGGGCTTTCGTCACGGCATCTGCGCCGGGTGCGGCGTAGCCTTCATCGGCCGCCTTCGCAGCGGCGGCAACTTGGGACCGTGATTGTTCCAGTTGCTTATTCAGGAAAGCTTCGAGGTCCTTGCGAACCGCTTGGAATCGCTCCCCTTCGAGACCAGCTTCGCCACTGGTGAATCGACGCCAGACGTTCGCGAGAACCTGCAGGTCGACTTCATCATCGCCGCTGATCTCGGCCAGTAGCGGCTTCAGCAGGAGATAGTCGCTCCATTTCTTGCCGTTGGCATCAATCCCCAGCCATTCGTCGAGCCCCTTGGCCGACTTTTCGAGTGCGCTGGGCGAATCGTCCTGGCCTTGCGCTTCCACTCCATGAATGGCGGAGATAACCACCCCTGCCAAAACGATGAGACCACTAATTACGATTTTCCGCATAGTATCGCCACCTTGCCTTTGTAGATCCGTGCCGCGGCTGCAGTCTGGACTAGAAACCATCGGTTCCACCGGTGGGGAAACCAGAGCCTGCCCGCATACTCGACTCTATATTCTGCAAACTTCTGAGTCCCTGTAAATCATGTATCGGGCAAACATCGCCCACTTGACGCTTTGTGCCAAATCGGCCTATCTTCTGCAACTCCTGCCGGCGGAACCACGGGCACAAGCGGCCCCTTCATGGATTGAATCCGTCAAATCTGCATCGCACGACTGGTTCTTGTTCCAGCTGCCCCGTTTGGTGCACTTCGCTGCACCCTCAGTTGGGCGCACCTTCAGGAGAGATGTTACATGCGGCTGTTTGCTCGCTGGTGTTTGGTTTGGGGCGCGATCTTGGTCGGGACGGGGGCGGTAATTGCCGCAGAAAAAGAGCCTGCCGCCTCGCACGAAGAGGCTGTTGCCGATTCGCCGCCCGTGAACTGGCTGGAAGATTATCGCGCGGCAACCAAGCAGGCCGCCGATGCCAAGCAGTTGCTGATGCTGTGGTTCTTCGATCCTGCCAAGGCGGACGAGAACGAAAAGTTCGCGGCCAGCGTGCTGGGGGCAGAACAGCTGCGGCCGTCGCTGCGCGAAATGACGTTGGTGAAGTTGCCCGTTTCGGCGGCGATCAAAACCGCTGACCTAGAAACCAAGCTGCTCGAACATGCGGCGTTCAGCGAGATGCTGAAGGGCCCGGGAATCGCGATGATCGATTTTCGCGATGCCGAGCGCAAGGAGTATGGCTTTGTCGTTTCGGTCTATCCATTTCGCCGCGGGGCAATCACTGCCAGTCGATTGCAGGTGATGTGCGATCTGCCGGCCGGCTCGCTCACGCAACGGGCCCTGATGTTCGCCGTACGCACGCACCCAGCCGCACCCAAGAGCGCGTGGTCGCCCTATAGCGGTTATCTCACGCAAGAAGCCGAAAAACACTCGACGCATCAGGCGAGCATCAACTTGCAAGGGCATCACAACTGGGAAGCACGCTTTCACCAGATCAATCAGGGACTGGCGACTCGGGTCGGCGGCAGCAGTTTTTCGTCGAAAGAAGTTTGTGCCGAAAGTTGGCCCGGGCAAACGCTGCTCGATGCAGCTGAGGAATGCGTCCACAGCTGGAGTCAATCATCGGGGCATTGGTCGGCCGTGAGTGCCGCGCATGGCTACTTCGGTTACGATATGAAGCGGGGATCGAATGGCGTGTGGTATGCCACCGGCATTTTTGGTGGCCGCTAAGGCGCGGTTGACGAGACCCAACTTCACCTCTGATTGAGAGTCGCTGATGGCCGATGAAAACAGTGTGTCGCTCGCCGCGCTCGATGAATACTTCGCGCAGCAAGACCCGCAACTGCAAGCTCACGTGCGGCAGACGATCGGCCAGCAGAGTCCAACTTCAGCCCTCTCAGCTGTCTCGGGCATTCAGGACGAAGTGTTGCTACAGGAACTGATCGCCGCCGGCATTCGGCCCGAAACATTCGCCTGCTTGTCGCTGCTGCCGCTGGTCGAAATCGCCTGGTCCGATGGCGATGTTTCGAACAAAGAGCGCGACGCCGTCGTGGCGGCAGCCACGAATCACGGCATTGAATCGGGGAGCGCTTCCCGCGCCCTGCTCGAACATTGGCTCACCGTGCGGCCGGAAGTGCGCGTGGTGCAAGCCTGGAAAGAATACATCGCCATTCTCTGCAAGAAGCTCCCGCCCGAGCGGGCTAAAAACTTGTGCGACGAGATCCTCGGCCGCGCTCGCTCGATCGCTGCCACTTCGGGTGGCATTCTCGGCCTGGGGCAGAAAGTCTCGCTCATGGAGCAATTCGCGCTCGATGAGTTGGAGCATGCGTTCCGGGGGTGACCCGTGCCAATCAAAGCACCGCAGCATGAAACATGGCCCGAAAAACTGATCGCGGCGATCTTTGTGTTGACATGCTTGTCGGCGAATCTGGGAGTGAGTCCTGGCATCATCGTGATTCTGTTGGGATTCGAGATTGATTTGTTGAGTCTCGGGGCTGATCTTCATAATCGATTCCGTGGTTACGGCCCTTCGGGTTTTCCGGTTCTAGGCGTAATCTTTTACGCCGTGGGACTGACACTAATGGTCTTGCTTGATGAGCTAACGGTCTGGCAATCGATTGTTGGTATCGTCTGCCTAATCGGGGTTCATTTGTCTTGTCAGTACCTCATCACGTCGGCCGTAGGTAGCTTTTTTCCGCCGTTTCAGCGGAAACAACCAGATTCAGAGCAGTAGTACACTCAGGAACTGCGGAACGTAGTTGCAGAGAAGCCCTCTGTTCTGCGCAGGTATGGGTTGGATCGGCAAAGCCTGCTGCAATTGGTCGCCAACCGGAACGCGTGACGATGGGAATGGTATGAACAGTCACTCACTGAGTGAGATCAAACGGGAAATTGAACAGATTGGCCGGAGGCTCGGTTGTCCTCGAAACTGCCTGCCGACATTTGGATTCTCGGAAGACTTCGGCTGTCCGCATATTGAAGTCAATGCAAGCGGATTGCATTATGTGGTCGTCGAGCGTGGCGTCGAGTTGGAACGTAAGACTACACACGATTTGAACGACCTCTTGTACATCGTGTTTGAAGCTGTGACATTCTCGATGGCTGGCGACTATGAATTGAAGCATCGCATTCCCGGTCAAGATTCACGGCGAATCCTGTTTCGCCGTCAGCTTGAACTGCTCGGCAGCGTTGATGCCGACTGGGTAACGCGACTAAGGCAAGACCAGCACAAGATTCTCGCTTGCAATCCCTTCAATGACGGCGTGGAATCGGCGCGTTAGGAATTTTATCTATAACCGCGACCTCATCCAACTGCCCGAAAATTGCCCCAACCCTGAGCGACCCTGTTCAAGTGACAGCACTCGTTGTTACCGACGAGTTACCGGGGAATCGCGTTTCTCCGAGTAGCATACGGGCATTCCTCATGCTCGCGCCGCTCTCCGGAGGCTGTTATGTTTTATCGTGCTACTTCGATTGTGCCCGTGTTGGTTTTGGCTGCTTTGTTCCCCGCCTGTGCGGCCGAGAAGCGTGCCAGCGAATTGGAACTGAAGACCGAACGCGTCATTATCTTCAAGGATGGTTACTCGCTGATTATCAAGCGCGGGACTGCCACCAGCGACAAAGCGGGTGAGGTCTTTACCGATGAAGTTCCCGATGCGGCGGTGCTTGGGTCGTTCTGGGCCACGCCCGATCAAGGGCGGCTGATCTCGATGGTCGCCGGCTGGAAGACGACCAAGGACTCAGCCGAAAAACAACTTCCCTGCACGCAACTGCTTGAGATTCTGCTGGCCAATAAAGGGAAGTCGGCCAAGATCGAACTACACGATAAGGCGATTTTCTCGGGTGTGATTCGCGAAGTCCTCGTCGACAAGAGCGAAGCTGCCGTGCCGGCAGCGCAGTTCGAACTGCTCGATCTGGCGAGTCCCACCGCGACCAAACCGAGCCCGGCGATTCTCCCGAGCCGAGTCAGCCGCCTGGTCCCCGAACCTTCGACCGCAGTGCATACCCTGACGACCGTCAGTGGTTCCAACTTTGTGCTGCGCACCGACGAAGGAGATGTATTGCTGCCGGTTACGCAAGTTCGCACCATCTCGGTGAAGGACATGCAAACCACGCTGGCCAAGACGCTGACGACGACGAAGCGCACCAAGCGACTGAGCTTTAAGTTGGAAGGTGCCGAGAAGAAGCAATCGCTTGCGATCATGTACTTTCGCCCCGGCATTCGCTGGATTCCCACCTATCGCGTTTCGCTCAGCGACAAGCAAGACAAGAAAGCCACGATCTCGTTGCAGGCCGAGCTGCTTAACGAAGCGGAAGACCTGGAGGACGTGCCGGTCGATATCGTCGTCGGTGTGCCGAACTTTCGCTTTCGCGGCACGCCCAGTCCATTGGTGCTCGAAGCAACCTTGCGCAATGCACTGGCCGAGGCCGCGCCAGACCTGATGGGAAACGGCAGTCAGCAATTTTCGAACGCGATGTACTCGCAGCGGTCGGGTGAATTCCGCCGCGAGCAGGCGGGTGCGAATGCAGGCGCGCAAGGGACGATCAACTTGCCGGGAGAATTAACCGGCACCGGCGCGCAAGATCTGTTCGTCTATAGCTTGCCAAAGCTGACGCTGGGCCATGGCGAACGGATCGCGGTCCCCATCTTCACCGCTGAAACGACCTACCGCGATATCTACACCTGGGAAGTGCATGCGACCAAGACCGACAATGCAGCTGCTCCGAGCGGATCGGGTGCTGCTTCTCCGCTCACGCTATCGAAGAACGAAGTCTGGCATCAGATCATGCTCACCAACAACACCAGTGTGCCGTGGACGACCGGCGCGGTGATGATCATGCAAGGGAATCAGCCGCTTGCGCAAGAGCTGCTGACCTATACGCCGCCGAAGGACGAGGTGCGTGTGCCGGTGACGGTTTCGGTCGATACTCGCGGCAGTTTGACCGAGAAAGAGACCTCGCGCGAACTGAAAAGCCTGACGTGGGACGGCTATAACTACGCGCGCATCGATCGCGAGATGAAGCTCGACCTGTGTAACAACAAGGCGCTCGACATCGAAGCCGAGATCACGTTGCGAGTTGGCGGCAAGGCGACCAAGGCCACGCACGATGGCAGCATCACGCTCGGCGACTTCAACCCGGCCGACTGGGTGCAATATCGCGGCCAGCCGGCCGTGAACAACAGCTCGACAATCGTCTGGAAGGTGAAACTGAAGCCCGGCGATAACTTTGAACCGAGCGTGCAATATCACCACTTCACGCGGCATTGAGTGGCTGCCGTAGCATCGACATCACCCTGTCTCGTATCATAGGAGGGTCGGGAGTTTCTGCTGCACGCATGTCGGCCGCTGAGCGAGGTGTCTGTATGAACACGGATGTCGCGACTGGATCGCAGGGTGATCGTACGACGGGCTTCTCGCCGAAGAATGTGCTGCTGGTGGTGGTACCACTGGCAGCGCTGGTAATCGCAGTGTTTGGCACGCTCTATGTGCAAGCTCAGCGCGAGCCGCAGCCGGTGAATTTTCTCGGCAGTGTGCAGCAAGCCCTCCTCGCGCCGACTGGCCTGGCAGCGGGCTTGGTCGATAAGGACGGGGACCTGGTTGCCGATGCTCCCACCGACGCTCAGCACTGGCTCGATCCCGAGACGATCGAGTTCGAAGTGCTGGGGAATGATCTAGCTCGAGAGCAGGAGCAGTGGGCCGACTTCGTAACGCACTTGCAGCAGGTCACAGGCAAGCGGGTGCACCTGATGTTGCGCCCCGAGCAACTGGGGGTTGCGCCTGGCCAGGCAGTGCCGCCACCGGTGCAGCAAGCTCGCGATTTGCGTGAAGGGAAGGTTCACCTGGCGTGCCTCAACACGGGTGCGGTCACTATCGGCGTGAACGAAGGGGGCGCGGTGCCTTTTTGCGTGATGGCCGATGACGATGGCAAGTTTGGCTATCAGATGGAGATCATCGTCCCCGCCAAGAGCCGCGTGCAGGAAGTGGCGCAGCTCAAAGGAAGCCAGAAGATTCTGTTCACGTCGACTTATTCACACTCGGGCTTCAAGGCCCCGCTGACGCTGTTGTGGAAGGAGTTTCAGCTGCAGCCCGAGCGAGATTACACGGCCGTATTCGTGAACGGCCAGGAACGGGCGATCAAAGACATTGCCGCGAATCGTGGTGACGCCGCGCCCGTGGCCAGCGACCTGCTGCAGCGAATCATCAGCCGCGACGATTTTGCCAAGGACTCGATTCGCTCGGTCTATCAATCGAAGACATTCCCGCCCGCCTGTTTCGCCCATGCCCATCAGTTGCATCCCGAATTGGTGCAAAAAGTAAAAACCGCTTTCCTCGATTTCCCATGGCCGGGTACTTCGCTGGAAAAAGCTTATGCAGCAGCCCAGCAATCGCGCTTTGTCCCCGCGACGTACCAAGCCGATTGGCAACCGGTGCGCGATGTGGAAGACCACCTTGCAGCGCTGCTGAAGACGAAGAACTAACCGTCTGCGTGGCACGTTCGCGCCGTGAATCTTTCACCTGCACTAGACGTTTGACCGGCCTACGCCAGTACGATGGGGGGCTGATCCGGCGGAGACTCTACTCCGGCTGGAACTTCTTTGCGAAAGGGAAGCCCCATGAGCGTGCGCCGTTTTCTTTATTCCTGCCCTGCGGCGATCGTTGCGCTGGGCGTGGTTATGAGTGGGCTGCTAGTGGCTGAGGACTACCAGGGAAAAGACCTGCGGATGCGGGACTTCTCGAACAAGAACCTCGCAGGTGCAAACTTTGAAGATGCCAATTTGTTCCTCACGCGCTTTGCCAATGCCGTGGTCGCCAAGGCGAATTTTCAAAACGCCGATCTGACCAGCAGCACCTTCAACGGCGCTGAGGCCGCCGGCGCTGACTTTCGCGATGCGACGTTCAAAGCCGTCTCGATGCAGAGTGCTGATCTGAGTGGGGCGATTTTTGCAGGAACCGACCTCGGCAATATTTCGTTCCAAAGCAGCAAGTTGCGCGGCGCGAATCTGCGCGGGTGCCAAGGCATCGGCGATGTGCTGAAGGCTGATCTGCGCGAGTCTGACTTGCGCGGCGCGGTCTTCACTTGCACGCTGTACTACATGGAAGGAGTCAAGCTGAAGGGGGCCAAGTACGACAAGAGCACGCGCTGGCCCAAGGGCTTTGATGTGGCCGCCAGCGGCGCCGTAATGAGCGAAGTTGCCGGCGAAGATCAGCCTGAGACTCCCAGCACCATACCAACTGTCCCGGCACCAATTTCTGCGCCGCGCACTGCTCCCTCAACCTCGCCACCCAGTGAGTCGGCACCCGGGGTGCGCCTAGCGCCGAAGCTCGATGGCGAAAAACTGACCGAGGAAATCATCAAGCACTTGCTCGAAACCGAAATGTGGGCCGGCAAAGATACTCGCCGCTTCACGTTCAACTATAAGTCGCTGAAGATCGCCGAACCGCGACAAGGGACGACTCTCGGCGATATCGCCAGTGGCAAAAAGCGAATCGTCACACCTGTCCGCGTGCAACTCGAAATGATCAAGGCCTACGATAACAACGAAACGCGAAAAACCGACATCCACCAGGACTATGAATTCTTCCGCGATGAATTCGGCACCTGGAGCTATCGCTTTCAAGGGAATCGGTAGCAGTCCCCGCAGGTAACCGGGGACTGCGATTCAGGCAACGATCGGGCTGCTATTCGCAGTCCGTTTTGGTCGCGCACACTCCCCGAAACTCTTTCAACTCTTGCGTTGGCGATCCCTGCGACCAAACGGCCCAGACCGCAAGTCGGTTGTTCGAGTTGCCTGGAGGAGCGTTCTCGCACTGTGCATTCGGAATGGCATCGAATTGCCAATCCAGATTGCCATTGGCATCGATGACGACCGCCAACTTATCGTGCCCCGGCGCGCCTCGTGCGGGACTTGGGGGTTGATCGGGTGGCGGAACGGTTTGGTTGAAGCGGTAAATGCGAGCATGCAAGCGGACTAGCGTAATGCCCATCGCTGGCGGAACTGCGGAGCCCCGGGCGCAGATGACCCCCTTCTTGCAAAGGAGGTTGAAGTCGTTTGGAGCGGGATCCTTTGCGGTTGTTACCTTCACCTTGGCCTCGTCGAGGGGAACTTGAATTCCTGGCGAATAGGGGCGCATTGTTGTCACCTTTAACTTTGTCTTAGCCTTCTTCTTAGCCATGACTCACCTTTCATTGCAAAATGATACTAGCGTCACGAAACATGCCATCACTGTTGCCAATCGAAATGCCGAATCCTCCGCTGTAGTCTTCGGCACCAAATTTCGCATCCACGGCCCCTTCGCAAATTTTGGGAACTGCGATCCCCCCCCAACTGAACTCGGTTAAGCCATCGCGTTGCACGGCGACTTCCAACATTTGCTCGCTATCGGTGGGGCGGGGAATGGGGATCGAAACGCAAGACTCAAAACTGACCTCCGGCGTGTCGGCCGCCGAGAACCTGACGAATCCCTTGAGTCGATGCCAGGCGTAGGCACGAAGTGGATCTTTGGGAAATGCCGGACGCAGCTCGAGAAGTTGAAAGCGCGCTTGGCGCTGCTGTTGGTTGCCAACGTCGTTCCGCATTCCCAGAAAAATGCCGCAGCCACCCTTCCAATGGGTCTGATCGATGCGGACTTGAAAGCGATATTTGGGATGATCGATCGTGCCAACTTGGGCGAAGCAGTATGGTCGGCTGCTGATATAGACCTGACGCCGATCCTTCAGGTGCTGTACGAGCGTGTCGAGCGCTGGCGGTTGCCAACTCGGCAACTGCGGCGCGCGAGTGAAGAGATTGTGCCAGACGAGCGGTTGCAGCTGTGAGATGTCAAACGGCAGGTCTTCCTCAACTTCAAACTCAGGTTTGCCTGCGGTTGTCGTTGGATGGTTGAGCGGCGACTGCTCGTCTGAGGTGGCCGCGGATGGATAGTTCCGAAACAAGGCAATGGCAAGGGCGATCCCAATCGACAACGTGATACCCCAAGCGAACCAGTGTCCGGTACGCAAAGCCCGCGATTTCGTGACACTCGGCTGCACTGCCCGCGGCAGGGTAATGGTTGAGCTGGGCAAACGATCGCCGCTGGCCGTATCGTCTGCATTTTCAGGCTCGTCCTGTTTGGATAGTCCAAACAGGAACGACAGATCGCTCCCTTTTGCCGGAACGCGCAAGCATTGCACCACAGCTGCCGGCGAAGCGAATCTCTGGCGGGCGTCTTTCGCAATCATCCGCTCCAGGATCGCAGCGATTTCAGCGGGGATGTCAGCGCGCAGGGAACAAACGGAAGCTGGCTGATCTCTTAAGTGCCCGACCAGTTTCGCTTGAGGTGTTTGGTACTGCCCGCCAGAGAACGGAGATTGGGCAGTGAGCAGTTTGTAAAACGTGCAACCTAAGGAGTAGATGTCGGCTCGGATATCGACCGTGTGGCTGCTACCGCACTGTTCCGGGGCCATGTATTCCAGAGTTCCCAAGATCTGCTGGCTGGAGGTCAACTCGCTGCTTTCGACCGATGCCGATAACAAACGCGCCAAACCGAGATCGAGGATCTTCACCTGCCCAAGTTGCGTTAACAGTAAGTTTGAAGGCTTGATATCGCGATGCACTAACCCATGCTCTTCGAGCGCGACTAAACCCAAGGCTGCCTGACGAATGATTTCGCAGGCATCGGCGATCCGCAGCGGTCCTTTCGCTCGAATCAAGCGACGGACGTCGATCCCGGGAACGTATTCCATGACCAGATAGTGCCAACCGTCAGACTCTCCGGCATCCGTGGCGCGAACGACGTGTTCACTTCGAACCCTGCCCACTGCTTCCATCTCGCGATAGAAGCGCGCCAGGTGATCTCGATCGCTGCGAAAGTGCGCCGGAAGGAGCTTGAGTGCTACTTCGCATTTCAGGTTGTGATGCCGAGCGCGATAGACGGCTCCCATGCCTCCTTCGCCCAGCTTCTCCAACAGGGTGTACTGTCCGATATGAGCCGGAAAATCTCGACTCGCGAGGTTCTTGTCCTTTGGGAGTGGAGCGCCAGCGCCAATCGGGATTCGGCAAGCTTGCGCTTCCAGCTGTCCCAAGGCCGCTTCCTGCAGAAATGGAAAGTGGGCCGGAGGCCGATCGATTGCGAACGGAGGGGAGTACTGCTGTTCGAACGAGCGAAGCTGCAATTGGCAACTATCACAGTTGGCCAGATGTTCGTCGATGCTGTTCCACACGTCAGGTGCGAGTGTGCCCTGCAGATACTCCTCTAGCGAAGTTGACTGCACGCAGCTGTTTTCGACCGACAGCGATTCCATAGGTGGTCTCAGGCTGTCTCTGTTGCTGAGGGAGTGAGGTCTTCCTCGCCAATCAACTCGGCAAACTCCTCGCGCAGGCGGCGCAAGATGCGCGAGCGCGCGTTGTAGACGACTTGCCGCGACAAGCCGAGCTCTTGGGCAACGTCGCCGGCACTCTGATGATCGATGGTGGTGCGATAGAAGGCCTGCCAATGGACTTGATTAAACTCCGTTTGAATGATTTCTAAGGCTCGTTCGTAAAGCAGGCGCGTTTCTTGCGCGAGTGCTTCGCTGTCGACGGACTCTTCCCCCTGAATTTCCTGCAAGCTTTGATAGGCATCGCTGCCGCCGCGACCATCGGGCGAGCGCCGTTTGTCCCGCACGAAGTCGGTAACCTTGTTCTGAGTGATCTTCTTTAACCAGCCGCGAAAACTGCAACCTTCCGAGTCATGGCGAAAGTTCGGCAGGCCAGCCGACACCGCCCGAAAAACATCCTGCCCCACATCAGCGGCATCGGCCTCTTGCAGTCCTCGACTGCGGCACCAGCGATAAACCAAGGGACAATAGAGCCGCACGATTCGTACCCAGGCCTGTTGGTCGCACGACCGCGCACGTTCCAACAGGCTGAGGGAAGTCCGACTCGTGGTCGGTTCAACACCTTCGTCATGAAGAGAAACGTGAGAGTCTGTCACGATTTTTCCGCCAACTTAAAGACGTCGCGGTGCGGGTGCTGTGGTGGACCGATCGGCGGTTGCTGATTATCCCGAGCAGCCGAGGTAAAGTCCACCGAAATAGACTTTAAAAACCGCCTGGAATAGCCGTTCCCGCCAATCGTCGCTTTTGACGTAAGTGAAGCAAGCGAGTAAACAGGGGGTGTCCAACAATGGGTGAATTGTTGGACACCGAAGCGCGCCAAACCCGAGAGATACGTCAGGTGCTGTCCAACAATGCGGACCATAGTTGGACAAGTACGATGTTTTTCGAGCCGCGCGCAAGGGAACTTACGTCGCGTAGGCCACCAGTTCAGCAACGATGGTAAGCACCGCAAGGCTGACGACAGACCAGGCGAGCCAAGGCTGAATAGGCTGGGCGCGGGGAGGGAGGCCGAAATGGCGGCCCTGATCGTGCCATAGGTAAAGTCCCGCCGGGATGGTCAGCAGACCGAAGAGCCAGAGAAGCCAAATCGGCGTGCCGTGGCGGAGTAGGTCGCCGCAATCTCCAATGCCATCGAACGAGCCCACCGCCAGATAGGTTCCGCTGGCCAGCAAGCAGAAGCCGGCGAAGAAGCGAAAGAGAAAAGTCTCGGGTCGTTTGAGCCGCCAGGCGAGCAGCCACAGCAGCAGTGGCAACAGCGAGCCGAGAATTGGTCCCGCCCAAATGACGACGAGTGGATGCGCAGCCTCGCTGATATCGGTGCGCGAGATCAGCAGTGGATGCAGGACGACGCGGTCGACTTGTGCGCCCGCCATCCAGGCACCGAGCACGTGCCCCAGCTCGTGGACGATCTGCACCCAGAGCCAGCAGCTGACCAGCGTGCCGATGATGAGCGCCGCGCGAAGCATGCGCCTAAACGTAATCCGCAGCGGTTGGCTTGATAACCAGTTCGGGCACATGGGCCCGGGGCGGAAGCATGGCCAGGGCGACGACGATGGGGCCGAAGTCTTCGGGCAGGAGCATCTTGGCGCGGCGTTCGGCCGAAACAGCTTGCGGGCGATGTTCGAGAATCGGCGTATCGACTTCGCCAGGGAAGATGGTCGTGATGCGCACGCCTTGCGGAGCCACTTCATTCCCCACGCCGGTGCCCAGGGCAGAGACGGCGAACTTCGAGGCGTTGTAGGCGATGCCTCCCAGCGGAGCGGCCCGTTTGCCGGAGATCGACGAGACGTTAATGATTAGCCCGTCTTTCCGTTCGCGCATCGGCGGCAACGCGGCGTACAGGCAGTTGTAAACGCCGGTCGCGTTGATGTTCATTACCTGGTCCCATTGCTCGGGCGTCATCTCGGTCATCGAGCGGGTCTTGATATTCACCCCAGCTGCGTTGACGAGAATGTCGATCTTGCCGAGTTGCTCGTGAGCCCAGGCGAAGAGGCGATTCACGCTGGCCCGCTCGGCCACATCGCAATCGTGGGCGAGCATTGCGGGTTGGCCTTTCCACGAAGCGGCCGCCTCTTGCACCACGTTGAGTCGCCGACCGGCGATGGCGACACGCACGCCCTCTTCGGCCAACGCCTGGGCGATTCCCCAGCCAATGCCGGTGCCGCCGCCAGTGACCAATGCCGTCTTGCCTGCCAATCGCTGTGCCATGAGAGAACTCGCGTGTGTGAGTCGGTGGGGAGTCAGTTGTGGGCTGTCAATCTTAAAGAGGCGGGAGGCGGGAGGCGAGGGGCGGGCAAAATCAGCTGCGCGGGACGGCCCTGCTAGCGGCCGCCGGCACAGGCTCTCTAGCCGGAAAACTCGGATTCCGCCGAGCTGTGACCAGACTAGTCACGGGGGTCGCGATAATTCTGGTACCAGGGGCGAACGAGTGGCTAACAGCTGCCGCCCGCTGGGCCTCCCAAGCAAATCAAGGATTGATGTCATGAACGAATTCACTGTGCAGACCGGCAACCTGAAGATCACCATTCTCGCCGAGTCGGCTCTCGATGCCGCAATGGAAGCGGTACAAGTGTGGGAAGCCGTTTCGCTGGAAGAATCTTCGCTCAAAGAAACCAAGCCCGCGAAAATGGACGCTACTCACCGGGCTAACCTCGACCCGCTGACGATTGTCCGCCGCGCGAATCGCCGCGGAGCCGAGCGCCGCTATCCGACGTTCAACTTGCTCGCCTACTCGCATCAGGAAAGTCCGGCCACGGCCTGGCAACGGGTGCTGAGCGGCCGCGTGAGCATCAACTAGATCGTTGTTCGCTGCGGAGCCTGTTCATGCTGGTCATCTCCTACATCTTTTCAGAAACCAATCTTCACGGAATCAATACCATGCCTAAGTTTTATGTCAGTTCGGGAAACTTGAATCTCATTGTCGAAGCCGATCATGCTCGGGCGGCTGCCATCTGGGCCGTGCATCGTTGCTTGAGCCAGGTCACTTCGTTCGATGGCGAAGACGACAATACGGTTGCTGGTCAGTTGGCGGGAAGCGAATCGCTGTCTTACGAATCGGCCGAGCCGCAGCGCAAGCTGGGCGAGACGATCAACGTCAGCGAGCGAGGCTTTGGCAGTGACGACAAGCAGGAGCTCACCACGCTGCCGATTGTGGCCGAGTGGAGCCGACTCCTCGTCGCGCTCGATCGCTTGCAGCAGCAGTTGAGCCTGTAGGTCGCACCGAAAGAGCGAATTAAACCTTCACCGGTTTCCGCTTCTTCACCGACTCTTGCTGCTTGAGGGCCAGGACGATGGCGTCGCGGGCGAGTTCGCCGCCGAGAATGGCGGAAGGTTTGTTGTTCTTAAGGCAGGTGGCTACTTCCTTGATCTCGGCTTCGAAGGCCGTGAGCATGGGATCGCCAGCGGGCAAAGCGGGATGCTCGACGGCTCCCTTGCTATCGAGCAACGTCAGCGGCGTGATTTGCAGGGGCTTATCGGCCAGTACCGCGAGATTGAAATAGAGCGTGGCTTTTTCGAGATGAATCTCGAAGCCGTGCGTGAACGAGCGACCTTGCTGCCGCACAATGCCACTGGTCGCGGTGACCGCCAGATCGGGATCGCTGAACGTGAACTGCGTGTTGAAGTACTCGGCCACTTCGCCCCGCATCCGTCCCTGGCTGGTGACGGTTGTCGGCATGCCGAACAGCAGGCGAATGAAGTGGGCATCGTGTACGTGCAGATCGACCGCAGGCCCACCGGCCTTATTGGGATCGAAGAAATCTTTCAGCCAGAGCGGATCGGAAATGACGCGTTGAAAATGTC
This sequence comes from Anatilimnocola aggregata, assembly GCF_007747655.1. NCBI lineage: Bacteria > Pseudomonadati > Planctomycetota > Planctomycetia > Pirellulales > Pirellulaceae > Anatilimnocola > Anatilimnocola aggregata. The sequence continues at coordinate 8,863,411 of NZ_CP036274.1, read as the reverse complement.
CGCCGAGCAACTTGCCATACTTGCCGCTATCGATCAGTTTGCGGGCGACGGCATACTCGGGAAGTAACGGCAGGACGTGGCCGACGAAAATCTGCTTGCCAGCTTGCTGGGCCGCTTTCACCATCTTGTCGCAATCGGCAGCCGTGAGTGCCATCGGCTTTTCGACGAACACATGCTTGCCCGCTTTGAACGCGGCAATGGCCGCTGAAGCGTGCAAGTGTGGCGGCAAGCAGAGATCGACCAGGTCGATCTCGGGATCGGCCAGCAGCTGATTGTATTCGGCATACGCGCCGATCCCCTTAAGATCGACCTGCTTGCCGGGAGGACCGAAGTTCCCTTTGATGTCCGTCCAATCGCCGGCCAGCTTCTTATCGTCCCGCGTGCAGATGGCCGCGAGTTTCACGCCCTTGGTCTTTTGATAGGCCAGGTAGTGAATCCAACCCATAAAGCCGATGCCGACAATGCCAACGCGAATCATGTTGCGAGCTCTCTGATGCAGCGGTGCGGAAGAATCGCCCGGCCATCGTTGTAATGCGAAGCGCGCGTTCGCGAAAGATACACAGCAGAGTTGCGTGAAACTACCGCCGCCGGGCAAACTGCCGCAGCAGGGTTTCGAGCGTGAGATAGAGATCGGTCGTGGTGACGATGCCGATGGGGCGAGCGTCGTCGATGACAGGCAAGCAGTTGATGCCATTCTCGACGATCAGTTCGACAACCTGGATGAGCGGTGTGTCCCGTTCGACCGTCACCAGGTCGGTGCTCATCAGTTCGCCGGCGGTGAGGGCCTCGAGTTCGTTCCGTTCGGGGAAGTCGTCGAGGCCGAACAGGCGGATGACGTCGCGATCGCTGATGACGCCGACCAGGCGTTCGTTCTCGACCACCAGGAAGTGGCGGAAGCGGCAATCGTGAAACTGTTTGACGAGGTCTGCGGCGGTGGTGCGGGTAGTGACGGTACGGGGCTGGAGCGTCATCACATCGGCCGCGACCAGTGCGTGCAAACGCTCAGCCTGAGCTGCCTGTTCAAAGGCAACTTGAAGCCAATCGCGCTTTTGTTCGGTTCGGTTCACGGTCGTGGAGTATCCGCAGATAACCAAAGTCATCCTGGCAGTTGCTTCCGCTCGGGAAGCGTAGAACGCCAATCGGGGTCCGGCAATGGATTGTACGCAGCAGGGACCGATTTGGCTTGAAGTCGCCGCCGAAGTCACCGCGTTGACGGCCTGTAGGGGCTGTGTTAGTTTTTCGGTTCAAGCCGGATCGGCCGGTTGTCGCTGCAGCGAAGCGGTTGGCTATCTCTCACTCTGGCCGTGCCGAACCTGCAGTCATGCTGGCCAGATGCCGGTGCGTGCTTCCTTCTGCCGCGAATGCTGAATTGTTCGCGATTTCTTGTGGCTCGGTTATCGATCTCCGGCGCTTCCTTCGTTCTTTGCCCTTTGCTCACAACCCTCTGCTTACAACTATGTCGCCTACCATTATCTATACCAAGACCGACGAAGCTCCCGCCCTGGCCACCTATTCGCTGTTGCCGATTGTGCAGGCGTTCACCAGCCAGGCTGGCATTCGGGTCGAGACGCGCGACATTTCGCTCGCCGGTCGCATCCTGGCTGCTTTCGCCGACCAACTCCCCGCTCCACAGCGCACCGCCAATGCCCTGGCCGAACTGGGCGCTCTCACGCTCAAGCCCGATGCGAACATCATCAAGTTGCCGAACATCTCGGCCTCGGTGCCCCAGTTGAAGGAAGCGATTGCCGAACTTCAGAAGCATGGCTATGCCGTGCCAAACTATCCGGCGACCCCCCAGACCGATGCCGAGAAAGACGCCAAGGCCCGCTACGACAAGGTTCAGGGCTCGGCCGTTAATCCCGTGCTCCGCGAAGGGAACTCCGATCGCCGCGCACCCAAGGCGGTGAAAGAATACGCCCGCAAACATCCACACTCGATGGGTGCGTGGTCGCCGCAATCGAAGACCAACGTGGCGACGATGGGGAAGAACGATTTCTTCTCGAACGAGAAGTCGGTGACGGTTCCCGAGGCTACGACGGTTCGAATCGAGTTCGTCGCCAAAGATGGCACGGTCAATGTGCTCAAGGACAAGACTCCCTTGCTCGCTGGTGAAATTCTGGATGCCACGGCGCTCAGCAAGAAGGCCCTGGTCGCCTTTGTCGGCTCGCAGATCGCCCGCGCAAAAGCTGAGGGTGTGCTGTTTTCGCTCCACCTGAAGGCCACCATGATGAAGGTCTCAGACCCGATCATCTTCGGCCACGTGGTTCGCGAGTTCTTCAAGTCGGTTTATGCCAAGCACGAAGCGACGTTCACCAAGTTGGGCGTCGATTTGCGCAATGGCTTTGGCGACTTGCTCGCGAAGATTGAAACGCTCCCCGCCAGCGAGAAGGCTGCCATCGAAGCGGACATTCAAGCGGCCTACGCAGCGGGGCCCGCGGTGGCGATGGTCAATTCCGATCAGGGGATCACCAACTTTCATGTTCCCAGCGATGTGATTGTCGATGCTTCGATGCCCGCGATGGTTCGCGCGGGCGGCAAGATGTACGACCAGCAAGGGAAGCTGCAAGATACTCTCGCCGTCATTCCCGACAGTTCGTATGCCGGCATCTATCAAGCCACGGTCGACTTTTGCCGTGAGCACGGCGCGCTCGACCCCAAGACGATGGGCTCGGTGCCCAACGTGGGACTCATGGCCCAAGCGGCCGAAGAATATGGTTCGCACAACAAGACGTTCGAAGCTCCCGGCGAAGGGTCCATTCGGATTGTCGATTCCGCCGGCAAGACGCTGCTAGAACATAGCGTAGAGCCCGGTGATATCTGGCGCGCTTGTCAAACCAAAGATGCCCCGGTGCAAGACTGGGTGAAGTTGGCGGTCAATCGCGCTCGTCTCTCGAATACGCCTGCGGTTTTCTGGCTCGATAAGAATCGTGCGCACGACGCGCAGATTCTGGCCAAGGTCGACAAGTATCTGTTGAACCACGATACCAAGGGGCTCGATATTCGCGTCCTTCCGCCTGCCGAAGCTTGCAAGTTCAGCTTGGAACGAATCAAGCAGGGTCTCGATACGATTTCGGTTACCGGCAACGTGCTGCGAGATTACAACACCGACCTGTTCCCGATTCTCGAAGTCGGCACCAGTGCCAAGATGCTCTCGATTGTGCCGCTCATGAATGGCGGCGGGCTGTTTGAAACGGGTGCTGGCGGTTCCGCGCCCAAGCATGTCGAACAGTTCCTGCAAGAGAACTATCTGCGTTGGGATTCGCTGGGCGAGTTCTTCGCGCTGGCCGCTTCGCTGGAACACTTGAGCATCGTCGAAAAGCATGCCAAGGCCAAAGTGCTCGCCGACACACTGGACACTGCCAACGGCAAGTTCTTAGAGTTCGACAAGTCTCCCGGTCGCAAGCTCGGCACCATCGACAACCGCGGTTCGCACTTCTACCTTGCGCTTTACTGGGCCCAAGCACTGGCTGCTCAGAACGACGATGCGGAACTGAAAAAGATCTTCACCCCCATCGCCGAGAAGCTCACCGTCAGCGAGTCGCAGATCGTCGCCGAACTGCTCGCCGTCCAAGGCAAGCCTGTCGACGTCGGCGGTTACTATCAGCCCGACGACGCCAAGGCATCTGCAGCCCTGCGACCCAGTGCGACGCTGAACGGTATCCTCGCTGAACTCGGATAGGGAGGAAGGGTGAAAGGGATGAAGCGAGGAAGAGACACTACACAAGGTATCTTTCTCCACAGGCCTCGAACCACGTCCTCTATTTTTCTCTTCGTCCCTTCAACCCCTCCACCCTTCATCCCCAAGCCCCCCTCCCGCCATGAAAGCTCTCCAACTCGAGGCTCCGAAACACTGGAAACAGATTGAGATTCCCGCGCCGGAGAAGCCCGGTCCCGGCGAAGCGCTGGTGCGCGTTCATCGCGTGGGAATCTGCGGAACGGATCTCAGCGGCTATCTCGGCAAGATGCCCTTCTTCAGTTATCCGCGCATTCCTGGGCATGAACTGGGTGTAGAAGTGATCAAGGTCGGTGCCGATGTCGCCAACGTGAAGGCAGGCGATCGCTGCTCGGTCGAACCTTACATCAACGACCCCAACAGCTATTCGAGCCAACGCGGCAAGCCTAACTGTTGCGAGAAGCTCCAAGTCCTCGGTGTGCATCGCGATGGCGGCTTGCGCCCCTATTTCATCCTGCCCGCTCGCAAACTGCATGTGTCGACCAAGCTACAATTCGAGCAATTGGCTCTCGTCGAAACGCTGGCCATCGGCTGCCACGCGGTCGATCGCAGCGAACTGAAGTCCGACGAATACTGCCTGATCATCGGCGCGGGACCGATCGGTCTGGCCACGCTCGTCTTCGCCAAGCTCACCGGCGCGAAGATCATCGTCCTCGATATGAATGCGCAGCGGCTGCAATTTTGCCGCGACGTAATGGGTGCCGATCATACGGTGCTGCTCAGCGACAGCCTGGAAAAGGAACTGCGCGACTTGACCGAAGGCCACTTGCCCGAAGTGGTCATCGACGCGACGGGCTCGGCTGTCTCGATGTCAAACGCCTTTGGACTCGTGGCTCCGGGTGGTCGCTTGGTTTACGTCGGCATCACGACCGACGAGGTGAAGTTCAAGCATCCCGTGTTTCATCGCCCGGAAGGAACGCTCCTCTGCTCGCGCAACGCGTTGCCGCGCGACTTCACCCGCATCATCGGGCTGATGGAGTCTGGGCAAATCAACACCACGCCCTGGATCACTCACCGCTCGCCGTTCGAACAATTGATTGAAGTATTTCCGTCGTATACCAGGCCGGAGACTGGCGTCATCAAAGCGGTGGTTGAGGTGGGAGAATGAGCAAGGGTGAATTGCCGGAGACCGTGCTGCAGTTTGGTGCCGGTCGCTTCCTCCGCTCGTTCGTCGACCGCTTTATTCAGCAGGCCAACGACAGCGGGCAAGGTGTCGGTCGAATCGTCGTTGTGCAACGCAGTGCCGATAGTCGCGCCGATTCGTTGCACGCTCAGGACGATGGCTTCACGGTCCTGGTCCGCGGTTACGAGCAGGGCGAACTTATCGAGCGTCGCGAAAAGGTACATAGCATCAGCCGTTCGATTGTGGCTGCTGACGATTGGCGCGAAGTGCTGCGCGTCGCGGTCGCCAGCGAACTGAAGTACATCGTCTCGAACGCGACGGAAGCCGGTTATCAAATCGACCCAACCGATCGTTTGACGAGTCATCCCCCTGTCTCGTTGCCCGGCAAGCTGACCCAAGTCTTGTGGGTCCGCTTCAATCACAGCCTACGCGGCGTGACCATCCTCCCCTGCGAACTGATCGAGCGGAACGCCGACAAGTTGCGGGCCCTGGTCCTCGAACAAGCCAGCATTTGGGCCTTGCCAGCCGAATTCACCGAGTGGGTAACCACCGAATGCCTGTGGCTGAACAATCTGGTCGATTGCATCGTCACTGGTCCCCCCGCCGATCATCCGCTCGCGACCAAGGATTCGCTCCTCACGTGCGCCGAGCCCTACGCGCTCTGGGCCATCGAGAAGCCCGCCAATCGCGAAGCGCTGCTGTTCGCTCATCCGGCGATTCAACTGGTCGATGATCTGTCAGTGTGCTACTTGCGCAAGGTTCGCATTCTCAACGGTCTGCATAGCGCTATGGTCGCGAAGTTCAGGCACCAGGGCTTTGTGACGGTGCAGGACGTGCTGCGCGATGCCCAGGCCACCCGCTGGATTCGCGACTTGCTGTACGAGGAAATTGTGCCGGCAATTGCCTACCGCGTGCCCGGTGTCGCCGCCTTTGCCGACGACACGTTCGATCGTTTGCGCAATCCCCATCAGCAGCACAAGCTGGCCGATATTGCACTCAACCACGCCGATAAAGTGCGCGTGCGCCTGCAATCGACGCATGAAGAATACGTGCAACTCTTCGGTAAGTCGCCAGTTCGCCTGGCTGAAGTTATCGCGGCGCGAGTGTAATTCTTTCAGCTCACTTCGTGAGTAGAAAGTTGTGCTCGTTCTCGCCGGGAGTGATTTCGACGGACAGTGTCGATTGCGTGTTGTACTTGTCCGGAATCACTTGCAGCCGCTCGTCCGTCAGCATGCCGGGATCATTAGCCGGAATCTGCTTGCCCGTGGGCTTATTCCAAACAATCTCGACGCGATAGGTTCCCGGCAGCAGGTCATCCTCTGCAGGAACCGAATATTTGCCCGCCACGATGGCAGCTGAGCCAGACTTTCCTGCTGCTGCCGGCACGAACATGATGCTGCCGCCATCGACGGGCTCGCCATCCAGCGAAACCTCGCCGCGAATTGCTTTCTGGCCACTACCGCCGCAGCCCAGCAGGCAGGTTCCGGTCAAAAAAAGCAACGCGACCCAAGAACTAGTACCGCGCATGAAATCGTCCTAAGTGCCAAAACGTGAGATGAAGCATGATCAGACCTGCCAGTTACGGCAGCTGAGATGTTTCGCCGTCGTTGATGCGAAACAAGTTTTGATAGAGAAAATTGGCCGTGTTCGGAGTAATTGTACAACCCGTGGTGTAACCTTTGTGGGTTTCAATGGTGTCCGACACAAACTTGACGGCTCCGTCGCACATGGCAAAGTTGCAGCCCCCCGGATGCAGGCTCGTCCACGCGTGTCGATGGCAAGGCGGATCGCTGAACTGATCGGCACACTTGGTGTTCATCGGGACATCGGCCCGGCCATAGGTGAGGGCGTCGGAGTAGGACTCCAGGCGACCAATGTAAACGGCGGCGATGTTTTTCTTCATGTCCCGCTCGCCACAAATGAAGGTGTTGCTGGTGCCGTCGGTAATGTCGGCCATCTTGGCGGGAAAGTACTGGGTCATCGTGTTCGGGTTGTGCGCTAAAAACACCATGGCACTTGGGGGGTAGTTGCTCTTCGCATAACCCTTGCCATGAACCGTGTTGATCTTGCCGGTAGGGTCGCTAGGGCATCTCAGGGTGGCAATGGGTGTTTGCGTGAGCGTATTCACCGGCGGAATGTAGCTGGTGAAATCGCCCGGGTTTAGTGCATCGTAGATCGAACGCTGTTCGTAAAAATTCAACAAGCGAACATTCGCTCCCCAGTTGCCGTTGCCGCCGTAGTTCACTTTATAGGCGGGTGGAAAATGAAAGTACGTGTCGTGAAAGTTATGCGAGGCGAGCGCCAACTGCTTGAGATTGTTCTGGCATTGCATGCGCCGCGCTGATTCGCGAGCAGCTTGTACGGCGGGCAAGAGCAGGGCGACGAGGACGCCGATAATCGCGATGACAACCAGAAGTTCGACAAGCGTGAAGCCGCCGTGATGCCGCCGTTGCATGGAGGTGCCGCCGTTAGGTGAGATGTGAGGTGGGAGTTCGCTGGGAACTGCTTTGACCTTAACACAGTATTGCGTTATTCGCCAGCAAGTTTTAAGCAATCCCCACCAATGGCGGAGCGTCTGCTTGTCGCAAAATCGGAGTGTTCTCGACGCAATCGCACGGCCTGCGCGCGAAGGTCTACAACGAGGTGTTGTTTATTACACCGATTGTACCGGGGAGGTAATGCTCACCCGACAACGAAGAAGAGGACGCAAAACATCAGTCGTAATGCAACGCCTGGGCGACATCGACATTGGCGGCGCGACGGGCGGGGAGCCAGGCCGCGAGCAAAGTAATGGCAATGGCGCCGACGAGCGCACCCCCCAGCAAGCCGGGATAGATGTGGAAATCGATCCGGCGACCGAATGATGGTTCGAACGCGAGGTTCATGATGAAGGCCACCAAGACGCCGGCCACAATACCCGGCGACAAGCCCGACATGCCAATCAACAGGGCCTGCGTCAGAATGGTTTTGCGGACTTGCGATTTGGTCATAGCAACGATTCGTAGCATGCTCAATTCGCGCGTCTGCTCCAGCACGTTCATGGTGAGCGTATTCACGACGCCAATCATGGCGACGAGAAACGCCACATAGACGAGCCCCCACAGTCCGACTTCCACACCAGCCACCATCGCACTAATGGCCCAACTGATTTCGGCGTTCGATTGCAGCAGCAGGCTGTGCTTCTTGGTGATGGCTTCCAGATCGCGGCGAACATTCTCCAGATCCTGCTGGTCCGGCACACGAACCGCGTATCCATCGACCCCTTGAATCCCCAGCAAGCGCTCAGCAGTCTTGCGTTCCAAGTGGACCGAGAGACCTGCCACCAGATAATCGTTGGCGATCGCAGCGACGCGAATCTTTTCCGGTCCCTTGAGGGTGGCCAGTTCGATGTCGTCGCCAAGTTTTACCTTCAGATCGTGCGCGAGCACGGAACCGATGACCGCCTGGCCATCGAACAGTTTTTCACGCAGTGATTCGACGCTCCCCTCGATCAAGTCGAACGACGGGGGCTTCGGGTCGATGAAATCGCGGGCGACAACGCGGACGGAGTGCGCTACTCCCTTCTTGTCGTTCACTTGCCCTTCGGTGAACACGATTCGCTCAAGCAAGCCGCGACCTAGAGATGGGAGGGCTTCAATTTCGGCTCCGACCTCGTCCGGGATATCCGGGGCGAGACCGCTGGCCATATCGGGCATCATCGAGCGGACGAAGAAGTCGCTGGTGAGCGCAGCGTCCTTCCAGTCGGCCAGATCACGGAGGTTATCCTTGATCGAATTCGTCATGCCAATGCCGATGCAAGCCGCGACAAACAGCACGCCAATGGTGAGTTGAGTTCGGACGCGATGGCGAAGGATCTGGCGCTGAGCCATTACTCCTTCGACACGGGTGATGGGACTCAACAGCCAACCAAAAACCTTGATGAGTGGTTCCAGGACAAGTGGCGACAGGAAGACCACGCCGACCAGCAGCGCGACCGAACCGAAGGGGCCCGCGTAGATGTTGATTTGTTCGGTGATGCCCATATAGATCGTAACGGAACCAGCAATCATCAGCACGACGCCGAGAACAAGGTAGCCCCAACCCGTCCCTTCGATATCTTGGCGCGAGACGCGACTCATTCCTTCCAGCGGCGAGACTTTGCTCGCGCGCCAGGCAGGAACGAAGGCTCCCACGAGGGAAACGCCGATGCCCAGCAAACCGGCCAGGACAATCGGCAGCCAACTAATTTGCGGATCAGGCATGATGACATCGAAACCGCGAGCCATGGAGCGATTAAGAACCCAGGCGATTCCCAGGCCCATGGGAATGCCGATCGCGGTGCCGATGGCACCCAGCACGAAGGCTTCGGCCAGCAGCGTGAACATCAGTTGTTTACCGGTCGCGCCAATCGCACGCATGATCGCCATTTGTCGGCGTCGTTCCCCCACATTCATAAAGAACGTGTTGAGAATGATGAACACCGACAAGACTAGCGAGAAAATGGTCGACACGAGCAGGCTCTGTTCGGTCGAGACCAGCGTCTTCTTCATCAGCTGGGTATTGCCGGACGGCGGATGAATGGTTAGTCCTTCAGGCAGCTGCGGTGCGATGGCAGCCATCACTTGATTGACGTCGGCTTCGGGCTTGGTGACGATTTGGATCGAGTCGATATGACCCTTGTAGCCGCGGCGGTTGTACATGGCTTGCGCCCGTTCCAGCGGCAGCAAGGCGAGCGCCATCTGCCGCATGGCAGAGCCACCCTTAGGCTTCACCAGGCCGACGATTTCGAGTTCGTACTTGGCGTTGGTGGTACGGATCGAAACCAAGTCCCCCAGTTTCATGCCTAGCTGAGTTGCAAAGCCTTCATCGAGCACCAGTTCGCGTGGTCTGCCGGGCGCAGTAATGGCCGAGGCCATCCGCCCTTGGGTGATGGCATAGTCGCGGACCTGTGGATCGAGCTTGGGGTCAATCCCAAGGATTGAGAGCTTGATCCGCTTTTCGCCGAACATCATGGCGGTAGGACGTTCGAGCAACGGAACTGCGACATCGACGCCGGGGGTCGCTTTCACTTTGGCCAGCGGGGCGATATCGAAACCGGCATTGCCAGGAACGGTTACTTCCAAGGTCGCGTTGCCGGTGACGGTCGCGAACATGATTTTATAGGCGTTGCGGGTGGTGGCCGTGATCACACTCACCGACACAACCGCCGAGACTCCGATCACGATGCTCAGGATCGTCAGCAGGGTTCGTCCCAGACGCGACGTGAGCGAGCGTGTCGAAAAGGATCGCAAGCTCATCGCCGGCTCGCCTCCATCCGTGGGAGAGCGGCCGGCTGCTTAGGGCGGTTTATTTCCTCCCGGTCAACCAGGCCGTCAGCCAGGTAAATTACGCGGTCGGCCTGGGCGGCGACGAGCGGATCGTGGGTGACGATGACGATGGTTTGATGATGTTCTTCGACGAGGCGGCGCAGCATGGCGGTGACTTTTTCGCCATTGGCCGAGTCGAGATTGCCGGTCGGTTCGTCGGCGAGCAGGATGGCCGGTTCAATGGCTAAGGCGCGGGCGATGGCCACACGCTGCTGTTCACCACCCGAAAGCTTGCCTGGGATGTGATCGCGGCGCTTGCCCATGCCGACGAGTTCCAACTTTTCCGCAGCCTTCGCACGGGCTTTGGCAGCTGGCATGCCGTCGAGCTCGAGCGGCAGTGAAACGTTTTCTTCGGCCGTGAAGATCGGTAGCAAGTTAAAGGCTTGGAAGACGAAGCCGATCCGTTGCCGGCGAATGAGCGTCCGCTGGTCGTCGGTCATGGCCGACAGGTCTTTCCCTTCCAGCAGCACCTGGCCGCCGGTGGGTACGTCGACACCGCCAAGCAACGTCAACAACGTGCTCTTGCCGCTGCCGCTGCGACCCATGATTGCCAGCATTTCGCCTTCGGCCACTTGCAGGTCTACGCCCCGCAATGCTTCGACCTTGGCATCCCCTTCGCCATAGACTTTCGTCACTTGGCGAGTCTCCAAAACAGCCATGAACAAACTCCTCTGCCTGTCGCGAATAGCGACCGGGCAATAATCCTTCACAGTTGGTCCTTCGTTTATCGGTGATGGCCGGACAAATGAAAAGGCCCGGCTAGCAGTCCGGAACCAGAACGAGGCGCACTCAGGTCTTGGATGTTACTGACCGTGAAGGTGGTGAACCTGTAACCTGCACGAAAGCAGCGAAAGTGGGCAAGGCTGGCAAGATCGTTCCATCGTTACCTTGCCCAACTGTTCAATTAGATGTTCGGGCGAAAAAAGGGCGTTACCGAGATTTTACTCCAAGACAACAAACCGTTGGCACTAAAAGGCTTAATACCAACGGTTTCGCGGAAATCGAGTTAGCAGGGACCAGCACTTAACCAAGCTTCCAGGGGGCTCGGTAGGGCCGGTCGAGCAGTTTGGCGGCATCGGCGTCGTCGACTGTTTCGGTGACCGGATCCCATTTCAACTTTTTGCCCAACCGCGTGGCTGCATTGGCCAAGTGACAAACGGTTGCACTGCGGTGCCCAATTTCGACATCGCAGATCGGGTTCTGACGCGAGGCAACGCAGGCCAGGAAGTCCTTGTGATGACCCGGGCTGACATAAAGCTTGGTGTCGCTGTCCTTGAGCTTTGTCTGCAACAGCCCGTCGATCGTCGACGAGATTCTGCCGCGGTTGACCCACACCTGTCCCTTGTCGCCAATGAAGGTAGTGCCGCCAGGAACGCTGCTATCTCCCTGCGTGACGATCATCTTCACGCCGTTGGCGTAAGTGCAAGTCACTTTGCAGGTCTCGCTCACTTCGTGCCACTTCATGGGGTGAAAGGTGGCCGTCCCTTCGATCTCGACCGGTCCGCTGTTATCCATGCCGAGGCCCCATTGGGCGATATCGATGTGGTGAGCGCCCCAGTTGGTCATCTGGCCGCCGGAGTAATCCCAGAAGAAGCGGAAATTGTAATGCACCCGCTTCTTGTTGTAGGGCCGAGCCGGCGCTGGTCCGAGCCACATGTCGTAGTCGAGTTCCGCAGGTGGATCGCTGTCAGCTACTGGTTCGCCCGGATGATTCGACTTTGGCAGTCCGACAAGAACGGTGTGAATCTTGCCGATGTAGCCGTTGCGAACGAGTTCGCAGGCCTGGCGAAATTCCTTGCTGCTCCGCTGCTGCGAGCCGGTCTGCACGACGCGCTTGTTCGCGCGGGCTGCTTCAACCATCTTTCGCCCTTCGGTCACGGTGAGCGTGAGGGGCTTTTCGCAGTAGACATCTTTGCCAGCCTGGCAAGCGTGAATGGTGGCCAAGGCATGCCAATGGTCGGGAGTGGAAATGACGATGGCGTCGATATCTTTCCGCTCGAGCATCTTGCGATAGTCGGTATAGACTTCGCAATCGTTCCCCTTGTCTTGCACCTTCTTCGCAGCGGCGGCAGCGCGAGTCTTGTCGACATCGCAGACCGCGGCGGCATTCGCAATGAAGCCATTGAGATTGCTCATCCCCTGCCCACCGACGCCGATGTGCCCGGTCACAATCTTGTCGGCAGCGCCGAATGCGCTCTTGGGCACAAAGTAAGGAATTGCGATCGTCGACGCCGCGACAGCTGCCGATGCTCCTAAAAACTGACGACGAGAAACTTGAGACCGAGCCATGACAGATCCTTTCTGACGGGCGAGTGAAAGGCCAAACGGAAGGCGGGAAACCGCTCAGTATAACTTCGTGTCCTGCGGGAGTTAATCCGCGTTTTCCGCAGTTTGTGGGGTATTTCTTAGGCACTCAGATCGATCTCACTGACTGCCAGTTCGACGCGGGCGATAAATGATTCGCCGGGAGGCAACACGCGCAGGCCGGTGTCGATTCCCTTGCCGAGCAGTTCCGCTGCGTTGGGGACGCAGGTGTAAGGCTCGATGCAAATTGCTTCGCGATGCGGCGGCGTGAAGACGACGCACTCGCGGAACGTGGAGGAAAAACTGATATGCAGCGCGAGCTTGGCAGCGGGATCGTAGATATGACTGCGGCACCAGCCGTCTTCGAAATCGAGATCGGTGAAGACATCGTCGAGTTGCAAGCCGCCGAAGGGTGTTCCCGCGCGATACTCGACCACGTTATCGATTCGGTTGCGGTTGCCAGTGGGAAGCATCTGCTCGAGTTCCCAACGCTCGTTGCCGGGGAGCAGAATCAGGCAGTTCTTCGCCGGACCATCGAGAAACGGCACGTGAAAATAAGGATGCGTCCCCAGTCCACAGGGGAGCGGCGCGTCGCTGGGGTTCTCAATCAGATAAACCATCCGCAACATGCCGCCGGAAAGATCGTAGCTGGCGGTGATGCGAAAATCGGCCGGCCATTGATCCCTAAGAGCGGGGTCATCGACACTGGCCTGAAACTGCCCGACCAGGCTGCGGCGATCGCGCTCGATCACCCGCCAGGGGCGCGTGTGAACAAAGCCGTGAATCGCATTTCCATAAGCATCGCTGGCCGGAATGTGATACGTCTTCCCTTCCCACACGAACTCCGTCCCGCGAATGCGGCCGGGGAACGGGAAGAGAATCGGAATGCCGCTACGCGACGGGCGATCGGTGCCCGTCAAAAAGGCGGGCGAGCGCCAGATCAAGTCGACGTGCCGCCCGCGATGCGGCACGGTGAAGCGATGGCAATTGAAACCGAGGCTGACGAGGACTTCGGCGGACGCGCCACTCGCCGGGTCATTCAGAACGACGTTTTCCATGGTGTGTTCACAAGAGAGGAGAGGTTGGTGTTCGTGACAGCTTCGGTCGCGTGAAGGCGGACCAGCTTCGATGAATCGCGGACGGGAATCTGTGGCCGAGAGAGTTGCCGGGCAGCCGTCATCAGCAAGATCACCGCGGTCATGGCGATCATCGAGCGGACGAGCGACTTACGGCTGCAATCGCCCATCGTCACGTCGGCTAATTCGCGCAGGAGCCACACGACCAGTGCCAGCGACAGCCCCAAACAGACAGAAGGAAGCAGCGATGAACCCGTTAGTTGAGCCTGTGATTCCGTGGGCGTCGTGGCGAGGAGCCAGAGACCAACGATCAGTTGCAGTCCCGTCGCGCCGAGCGCGGCCCAGCCTCCCCAAGTGGCGATGCGCTTGGCATTTCGCGGCTCATCGTCCTGCTTCATGCGCCGCAGCGCATAGCCAATGAGCATCAGTCCCGCCATGGCGACGGAAGCGAGGGCGAAGTGGACGGTCATCGCCGGCGTTTCTTGCTCGATGAGCAATTCGCGAAAGGTAGCGGGCGTTAGTATTTTGTTTGGGTCGACCTCTTTGTCGACAAACGCACCTTCCTGCAATTTGCCCGCGACGATCAACAGCGGCGGAAAGTGATAGAGCAGATTTGTGCTCGCGAAGAGGAGCAAGAAGCCCCGGACGACGAAACCGGTCCTCGTCGGAATGAGGACTCGTCGTCGCCAGGCCCAGTAGACGATGAGTAAGACCGTCGTCACACCCAATTCCAAGATCGCATTGTTTAACTTACGCGAAAGCTGCACCTGCCAGATGTGCTGATAGTCGGGAGTCCACCTTAGCCAACCGATGATCAATCCTAGGAGCGCGCCGACGAAGAGCGCGAGGATAGTCGCCGCCCCGAGATACTTTGCCGTTTCTCCAGCTACGCCATCGCCACGTCGATCTTTCCATTCGAGCCACAGCCCGACGAGCGGCCCCCCAGCGGCGACGTTCATGCAGGCTAAATGAAATGCCAGCAGCACAATCTCAAGAGCAACCATCACGACGGGCAACTTCCTGTGTTTTCGGTCAAAACCAACAAGGGGCCATTATAGGAGAAACTTCGCCCAGCGCGATTCGCAGGCACGATGCCAGCGTCCAGCGTGCTCTCGGCTGACCGGCAGGAACTGCTGTTGCCCTGCTGGCAGAGATTTTCTATGAACGCCAACTTCGTGGCCGTGATATTCGCCAGAGTCGTTGCAGCTTACCCAATCTGCGATTCCCTGGTAAAATTCCGGTCTGCGAACCAATTGACCCTCTTCGATCGCCCGAGCAAGCCTGGCATGACCGGATATTCGCTGACTCACCTGAAACAGCTTGAAGCTGAGAGCATCCACATCATTCGCGAAGTGGCCGCCGAGTTTGAAAACCCGGTGATGCTTTACTCGATTGGCAAAGACTCGGCGTGCATGGTCCGCCTGGCCCAAAAGGCGTTCTACCCTGCCAAGCCGCCGTTTCCGCTGATGCACGTCGATACGACGTGGAAATTCAAGGATATGTACGACCTGCGCGACAACTACGTCGCCAAGGAACTGGGGCTCAAGCTGATCGTACACGTGAACGAAGATGGTGTTCGACAAGGGATCAACCCCATCACGCACGGCAGCAAGAAACACACCGACGTGATGAAGACCGAAGGGCTCAAGCAAGCCCTCAACAAGTATCGCTTCGACGCCGCCTTCGGCGGCGCCCGCCGCGACGAAGAAAAGTCCCGCGCGAAAGAACGGGTCTTCTCATTCCGCGACGAGTTCCATCGCTGGGACCCAAAGAATCAGCGGCCGGAACTTTGGAGCTTGTACAACACCAAGGTCAACAAAGGCGAATCGATTCGCGTCTTCCCAATCTCGAACTGGACCGAACTCGACGTGTGGCAATATATCCACCTCGAGAACATCCCGATTGTCCCGCTCTACTTCGCGAAAGAACGCCCGATCGTCTATCGCGATGGCACGATGATCATGGTCGACGACCACCGCTTGCCCCTCAAGCCCGGCGAGCAACCCGAGATGCGCCGCGTCCGCTTCCGCACACTCGGCTGCTATCCGCTCAGCGGCGCCGTCGATAGCAACGCCACCACGCTCCCCGAAATCATTCAGGAAATGCTCCTCACCACCTTCAGCGAACGCCAAGGCCGCCTGATCGACAGCGACGAAGCAGGGTCGATGGAGAAGAAGAAGAAAGAGGGTTATTTCTAGGTTTCAATTGCAGATTTCAGATTTTAGATTGCAGATTGAAAGGCAATCGAAATCTGGAGAATTGCAAATGACCAAGAGTGCCGAGGCGATGAAGTTGCGAACTAAGGAGTTCGCCTTGAGAGTGATCAAGATGGTCCGTAGTTTGCCAAAAGACTTTGCTGCTCAAACGATTGGCAAGCAAGTTTTGCGGTCGGCTACCTCCGTAGGTGCTAACTACCGCGCCGCGAGTCGGGGGCGGTCAGCAGCTGAATTTCGAGCCAAGATCGGAATCGTTCTCGAAGAGTGCGATGAGACCGCTTACTGGATCGAACTCGTACGCGACTCGGGTATTTTGCCGCCAACACGCCTTGTCCCTTTACTTCAAGAAGCGAGTGAGATCACAGCGATGATGGTTGCCTCATTAAACACGTCCAAAAGAAACAATCCCTAGCCCAATTCAATCGCCTCACGCCAGCGCGTGCGACATTCGCATTTCAATCTGACATCTACAATCTGCAATTCCTATGAGTCATCAATCCTCCCTCATCGCTTCCGACATCAACGAATACCTCTCGCAGCACGAGCGCAAGGAGATTCTGCGCTTCATCACGTGCGGATCGGTCGATGACGGCAAGAGCACGCTGATTGGGCGGTTGTTCTACGAAGCCAAGATGATCTACGAGGATCAACTCTCCGCGATTACGAAGGACTCGGCGCGGTACGGCACGACCGGCGGCGAGCCTGACTTGGCGCTCTTTACGGATGGTCTGCAGGAAGAACGCGAGCAGGGCATTACGATCGACGTGGCTTATCGGTATTTCTCGACCGACAAGCGAAAGTTCATTATCGCCGATACCCCGGGGCACAAGCAGTACACCCGCAATATGGCCACCGGTGCCTCGACGGCGGACCTGGCGATCATTCTCATCGATGCGCGGCACGGCGTGCTCGAGCAGACCAAGCGGCATTCGTTCATCGTTTCGCTGCTCGGCATCAAGCACATCATTGTCGCCGTCAACAAGATGGACATTGTCGACTACAAGCAGGAAGTCTTCGAGCAAATCAAAGCCGACTACATTTCCTTCGCCTCGCGGCTCGACTTGCCCGACGTCCACTTCATGCCCATCTCGGCACTCAAGGGCGAAAACGTCGTCGCCCCCAGCCAGTACATGACCTGGTATCAAGGCCCAGCCCTGATGCCGCTGCTCGAAACGCTCTACATCGGCTCCGATCGCAACCTGGAAGATTTCCGCCTGCCGGTGCAACTCGTACTGCGGCCGAATCTCGATTTTCGTGGCTTCAGCGGGACGATTGCCTCGGGCATCCTCCGCAAGGGTGACGAAATCATGACGCTCCCTTCGCGCAAGACCAGCCGCGTGAAGAGCATCGTCACCTTCGATGGCGAACTGGAAGAAGCGTTCGCTCCGCAGTCGATCACCGTCACGCTGGAAGATGAAATCGACAGCAGCCGCGGCGACATGCTCGTCCGCCCCGGCAATGTGCCGCGCGTCGACAACAAGTTCGAAGCCATGATGGTCTGGATGGCCGAAGAAGCGATGTTGCCCGGCAAGCAGTACCTCTTTAAGCAGACCTCGCGCGTCGCCCCCGGCATGGTCACCACGCTGCGGTATCGCGTTGATGTGAACACGATGCACCGGCAAGATGCGCCGACCCTGGCGCTCAACGAAATTGGCCGCTGCCAAATCACGCTCACACAGCCGATCTGCTTTGATGCCTACAAGCGAAATCGCGGCACCGGTTCGTTCATCGTCATCGATCGCTTGACGAATGCGACTGTCGCGGCCGGGATGATTCTCGATCGCGCGACCGGCGATGGCCCGAAAGATCACTGGGACGACGAACCAGCATCCGCTCACTTGCACGGCGAGACCAGCAAGGTCAGCGTAGAAGAACGCTCGAACCGCTTTGGGCAAAAACCAGCAACGGTATTGCTCACCGGTCTTACCGGCGCGGGCAAAACGACCATCGCTTACGCCCTCGAACGCCGTCTTTTTCAGGATGGCCGCTCGGTCGTGGTGCTCGATGGCCAGAACATGCGCCGCGGCATCAGCAAGGATCTCGGCTTCACCGCCAGCGAGCGGAGCGAGAACCTGCGTCGCAGCAGCGAAGTCGCCAAGCTCTTCAACGACGCCGGGCTCATCGTGCTCGGCGCGTTTGTCGCCCCCGAAGAGGCCGTGCGTCAAAAGGTCGCCGAAGCCATCGGCCAAGAGCGGTTCCTGATCGTCCACCTCGACGCCGCCGTCGAAGTCTGCCGCAGCCGCGACACCGAAGGTCACTATGCTCTCGCCGAGAAGGGCGAGCTCACCGAGTTCCCGGGCGTCTCGGCCACCTACGAAGCACCCGCCAAGCCCGACCTCAAGCTCAGCACCGACAAGCTCAACGCCGAACAGTGCGTCGACAAGATCCTCGAACTGCTACAGTCCCGCGGGTATGTGTAGCATGATCCGCTTATGAAGTTCATCAAACGCGCCAATATCGATGGGGAAGTCGATCAATTCGAAATCCAAGCAAGTCGCCCGATTCGAGGCATCGAGAGCACGCTGACGATATTGTTCGACGAATGGATGCGTGTTCGTAATGTACAAAAACTCTGCGACTGCTTTCCTAAACACTACAGCATTGAGTCGTCGAGCGACGATCGCTTCGTCACTATCTTTGCGGGCTGGTTTTGCGATAGGTGCTTGCCGGTGCTGGGGAATCTGATCGCCGAGAGATTACCCCATATAACCAGTGTGACCGTCGGCAGCGATCTAGGCGAGTTCCCATTGCCTGAGCAGCGTTTGATGTCATTCATCGGTGCCATTGCTCACTTTGAAAACGGCAATTCGATGGGCGTACCTCCGTTTGCAATCTACCGTGCTCCTGTCACCACGGCTGAGTTCGATGTCTTTACGCAGACGACCGGCTACGTCACCACTTCTGAGAAAAACAACGACGGCTCATTTCGCCTCGACGCCACACTGGAGCCCCTTCGGCCTGCAGATCGCGGCAACGTGCCGGTTCACAATGTCAGCTACGTCGATGTAGAGGCCTACTGTCAATGGGCCGGCGTTCGGCTCCCCACAGAAGCCGAACTGCTCGCCGCCGCTCTTGTTGACCAACGAATTCTCAGCCGCTCAGAACACGAAACTTTCATGTTTGGCGATGAGGGGAGATTTGACATCACTCGTTTTCCCAACGCCCTAGAACACTTGCACAGTGAGTTTGTTGCAAGTGACGACACACCGGGCAAAGCAATTGTTCGATCAGGATCTTATTACGTGCGCAAGCGGGATTGGAACACGACGCAAAACAGGGCAATCGTTCACCGAACTTGGTATGACTTGATGACCGGATTTCGGGTCTGTGCAACAAAATCGCCAACTTAGCTTTCTGCAAGCGAGGTCTACTCGCATTCTTGCAACTTTCCGGAAGTTTCTCGGATCGCTGAACTCTCGCGATCACATCCAACCGCATATTCGCTAGGCAAGTTCGACTTCCAATCGCTGACGCGACTTCAACGGCGACTCTACCACCGCGCAGCAAAAAGCCCGCGGTCGCCAGAGGGGAGCGGCGTCGCGGGCTTTTCAGTTTCGAAGTACTAGCTTGCTTCGCGCTGGTTGCTGTGTCCAGTGGGAAACGCTGTCCAGCGCGAAATGCCAGCTGATGGGAACTAGGCAAACAGGCCGTTGATGGGCGTGCCGTTGTCGACCAGCTTCATCGGGCGACGGAGTGGGGTCATGACTTCCTTGTTCGGGTCGATGCCGAGGGCATGGCAAACCGAAGCGTGGATGTCTTGAACCTTGACCGGGTTGTCTTTCGGATGAGCACCGTCTTCGTCCGACGAGCCGATGACATTGCCACCCTTGATGCCGCCACCTGCCATGAAGCAGCTGAACACCGAGGCCCAGTGATCGCGACCGGCATCCTTGTTGATGACCGGAGTACGTCCGAATTCGCTGACCATGAGAATGAGCGTCTTCGAGAGCATGCCCGAATCGGCCAAGTCCTTGACCAGCGAGGCCATACCCGAGTCCATTGCTTCGCCGTGGTTCCGCATGGCGGGGAAGGCGTTGCTGTGGACGTCGTAGCCGCCACGGTTGATCTGCACAAAGCGAACGCCCTTGTCGACCAGTCGCTTAGCGAGCAAGCAACCACGACCGAAAGCGCTGTTGCCGTAGCGTTCGACTTCTTCGGTCGGCACCTTGCTGAACTCGAAGGCTTCGAGAGCAGGGCTGCGCATCAGCTTGACGGCTTCGTCGATGCTGGTCTTGGTCGACGACAGGCGTTCATCCTTGGTGGTGCCGGTGAAGCGTGTATTGAACCGTTCCAGGGTTTCCAACCGCTTGTTGCCGCGAACTTCGGCAATGCCAGCGGGGAAGGCCAGGTAAGGATCCTTGTCGCCCGGTTGGGGCACGAAGTAGGCTTCGCACTTTTGGCCGAGATAGCCAGCGCGGTGAGCCTGGCCGCTGATGCTGATGAACGCAGGGAGATCGCCCAGGTTGGGCATTTCGTGCGAAACCACCGAGCCGAGACCGGGATAGATCAGGTTCGGGAAGGGCAGATAGCTGGTCTGCACGTGGTGCGAAGCGCGACCGTGATCGCCTTGGGTGCCAGCGATCGAGCGGATGAGCGAGCAGTGGTGCATCTGCTTCGCGAGCTGGGGGAAGATTTCCGAGATCTGCACGCCGCTCGCGCTCGTGTTGATTGGTGCCAATTCGCCAGCGGTCGGACGACCTGGCTTCGGATCCCACGTATCGATGTGCGACATACCGCCGCCGTTCCAGAACAGAATCACGTGCTCGGCCTTGGCCGCGTGATCCTTACCGGCAGCAGCCAGCAGGTTGGGAACGCTCATCCCAAGAATCGAAGCTCCGCTCGCAGCCAACATGGCGCGGCGTGACAGGCGATAGTCCAGGCAACCAGTCATACACAAAACTCCTTCGTTTCCGGAGAGCAAACAGGCAATCAGGGGTGAATTGAAATTACGACAGAGAAAGTTTTTAACTTAGCGAGTTATGCGATGGCTCGCGGATGTTACTAGTTATTGGGCAACTCAGTCACGGAGTGACTGAGCTACGGGTTAGGGGAGAAAACGGAATTCGTTGCAGTTGATCAAAACCCAGCGGAGGTCGGCGATCCCTTCCAGCGGGCTGGTGGCATCGGCGACGATTTGCTTGGCTTCGGAAATCTCTTCCGCCGAAGGGCGACGGGTGAGAATTTCGAGGTAGGCCAGTTTCACGGCAGCTTCCACATCCGGTGACTTGCCGGCAACCAACTTGTACATTGGCTCCAGGTCACCGACGCGGGCCGCTTCGTGCGACAACCGGCCGTTGAGCATCATCAGGGCTTGCCGCATCGAGGCGTTGTCTTCACGCAGGTCGCCCAGATCGCTGCGGTTCGGCTGACCGAACACTTGCAGGAAGTGGCCGTTCGGGGCGGGAGATTGCATTCGCAGCGAAGTGTTGTAGACCGGGTTGTCGTCAACGACGCGGGTAACAGTCTTTTCTTCGTACTGCATCCGGCCGCCACGTTCTTGCTGCATCCGCATCGCTTCGATTTCTTCGCGCGACATGGCTTGCATCGATTCCACTTCGACTTCTTCCTTGGCTGCTTCCTTAAGTACTGCACCAAAGTCGACTTCGATGCCGCTCTCCAGCGAGTAGCTGCCACCGGCCATTGCCATTGGTGCAGACATGCCAGCCATTCCGGCCATGGCCCCACCGCCAGCAGGAGCAATCAGCGAGCTGGCCTTCACCAGTTCACCGGGCTTTGCACCCTTGGGAACTCGGACCTTCTCGACGATGGTCTTTTCGTTCTTGCCAGCGCTGTGCTTCACTTCGAACAAGTGACCGGCAGTCACTACGCTGTCGAACAGAGCTTCGGCAATCATGCGACGCATGGGAGTGGCAAGCAGGTTGGTTTCCATTTCACCGCGAGTCAATTCGTCGGCATCGCGAGGTGCATGAGCCCGTTGATAGGCATCACTGGTCACTACCAGGCGGACCAAAGTTCGCAGGTCGTAATCGCTGGCGACGAATTCGTCGGCCAGGTAATCCATCGCAGCAGGATGAACTGGCTCGTTGTCTTCGCGGAAGTCATCGACTGGCTCAACAAAGCCGCGACCAATCAGGTTCTTCCACACGCGATTGACGAAAGCGCGGGAGAAGTAGCGGTTGCGAGGATCGGTAATCGCGTCGGCCAATTGTTCGCGATATTCGCTTTTGCGATACAAACTGGCCTGGATATCGATGCCGCGAATGTCCTTCTTGGCTTCCTTGGTCGTGGCTCCTTCGCCCGAGCGTCCGCTGGCAACTTGATTGGCATTCTGGGAGGACTCGGCAAGCAAGTCATCGATAGAAGGACCCTTGCGGGCGGCGAGAATCGCATCGGCCTTGGCCTTGCGGACTTTCTCCAAGCGGGTGATGTACTCAGGCTTTTGAGCATACGAGACGACTTCGAACGGGAACCGCGGATTCAAAGGCTTTCGTTCCTTGGCAGGAACTTCCCCTTCTGGCGGCCAGAGAATCGCGGTCTGTTCCATTTCGGTCGAGTAGACGACGTTCGTCAACTGGCTCTCATAACGGCGAGTCTTGCCGAAATAGGCGGCCATGTCGTAGAAGTCTTTGCGAGTCCAAACATCGAATGGATGATCGTGGCATTGAGCACAGCCGATGCGAATACCCATGAACACTTGCGACGTGATGCTGGCCATGGCGAGCGGGTCGGCATTGTCCGAAAGGACGAAGCCTGCTTCGGGAATCTTGCCAGCCTTGCCGTTGATCGAAATCATGCGACGAGTCATTTCGTCGTAAGGCATGCCTTGTTCGACCGCTTGATGGACGTAGGCAATCAGGGCGTTGCCACCGCTGGCGTTCGAGCGCAGGCGGAGCATATCAGCGTAGAAGACCGTCCAGCGATCGGTAAAGCGACTATCTTTCAGCAGTTTGTCGACCAACTGTTCACGGCGGGTTTGCACGGGCCAACTGGCGAATTCGCGGACTTCGGCCTCGGTCGGAATGCGGCCGATCATGTCGACATAGATGCGACGAAGGAAGGTCGGGTCATCGACCAGCGGCTGCATCGGTAACTTCAGACCGGCCGTCTTATTGGCCTGAGCAATCAACTCGTCAACGCGACCAGCTGCGTGAGCCGACAGTGAAGTGAGTGAACCCATGGCAACGAGTGCCAGGCAAATCAGGCCGATACGCTTCACGTGAGGCTCCTCTTTTTCCGAACCGTTGAGCTGTGTTGTCTTGGTTGTTGAGCGGTGAGCAGGGGATGCGATTTCTGAGGCGGGCAGTTTTCTTCCCCGAGGCAGGTAGGGCACGCACACCTGACGTGCGGGCGGGCAGTCCAGCGGATCATAACCATAAATGCAGGCTGATGTCAAACTTTTCTCGACCAGCCAGGCAATGGCCGTTCAGGGCAATTCCACGGGCCGAATGAGAATGGCACGACTAGGGCCGAATGTTACGGGTAAGCGCAAAGAAAAGAATCCGCGTAGTTAATCTGGGCCAAATTCGGGGTTTATTCCGCCGCTAGCTACGCTTAGACAACTGCGAATGCCTGGCAAGTCTCTACCCGAATTGCGGGAACTGTTTGCATAGGTAAGTGCGAATCCATTTGTGGATAACTTGTTCACTCAGCTGCACATCAAGTGCGTTCCGCTTCGATTCCATTCTCTCCCTCGCCCTCTGTCGCGCTCTCATCCGGCTGTTTCACAAAGCGGTAGCCCATATCGCGCACGGTGAGAAAGTGTCGCGGCGGGGCATCTTCCTTCTCGAAGATCTTTCGCAGCCGCAGGATGAACTGGTCGACGGCCCGCGTTTGGATATGCCCCGGCATTTGCCAGACATTTTGCAGCAGCTCTTGTCGCGGAATCAGCCGCCCTTCGTGCTCGACAAAGTAATGGAGCAGTTCCCACTCCCGCTTGGTGAGTTGCACTTCCTTCCCGTCGATTTGCAAATGAAACCGCGGAAAGTCGATCTTGGCGTTGCTGAACTCGAACGACGTGATCTTGGTCGGCATCACCCGTTCGGTGAAACGCCGCCGGGGAAAATGCGTCAGCAGGTTCTTCACGCGGCTGAGCAACTCGTCCAGATCGAATGGCTTCGTCAGGTATTGGCTGGCGCCGACATTGAAGCCCCGGGTGCGATCTTCGGTCAATGTGCGCGCACTCAGAATCAAAATGGGGACATCGTTCCCCGAGCTGCGAATGGTTTCGCACACCGCGTAGCCGCTCATGCCGGGCAGCATCAGATCGAGCACGATCAGGTCGAAATCGTTTTCCCCTTCGTCGATTACCCGTAACGCCGACGGTCCATCGCCGACCGTCGTCACTTGAAAGCCCTCGGCCTCCAGATTGAACTTGATCCCCACCGCCAGATGGCGTTCGTCTTCGACGACCAGAATGTGTTTCGAAGCAGACATGCAGGGTTACAACTCAGAGAGGAAGGAATTCGCTCCTTGCTGTTTTACACTAACGTCCCTACGCGTGCAGAGTTCTTCGCCGCCGTTCGTTGCAGGAAAGCCATCGGCGTGGCATAATTGCCGCTGCGAAACCATTCAGGCGAGTGTAACTCAGTGGTAGAGTAGTACGTTCCCAACGTACCTGTCGTGGGTTCGATCCCCATCACTCGCTCTTCAATTCAAAGACCCTGCTGAAACTAGATTTCGCGGGGTCTTTTTCTTTGAATTACTCAAACAACCACAGGCCGAAGCCTTCGGGGCGGACCTTGGCGGTGGCTGGGTGAGTGAACGACTGAACTGGTTGGCCAGGTACGAGGCGCTGGATGCCAACAGCCCACAGATCTTTGGGCTGCGGTGTTGCGGAGCAGAGTTCGCGCCAAGGAATGGCGATTTCCGCGGTCCAGTAACGCTCGTCGCCAGCTGCGGCGACGAACCAACTCGGGTTCCAAGTGGAATCGCCGACGCACGATTCGGCCGTGAAGCCGCGGCTGTCGACTGACAACTGGTAGCTGGTTGCATAGTCGCGGTCGATATCGAGATAAATCTGCACGTGGTCGTGGGGTGCCAGGTCGCTGTCGCGCGGACGAGGACGATCATCGGTCGCGTACTTCACGCCTGGCGCTTTCGCACAGCTCATGGCCAGGTAGAGAAACTCTCTGTCCCAGGCGGCGACAACCGCTGCCGGCCAGGCTTCGTCAGTTTGTGCCGCTGTGCGGAGCGTGATGGGCTTGGCAGTTCGCCAGAGCGGATCGTCGAGCCGGCCGTCGAGTTGCGGAGGACCAGCTGCGGTCACGCACGTGAGGAGCTTTTTGGGTGGCAGTCCGTTGGTGTGCCGGCGCCAATGTTCCGCCGCCACCGCTTGCGCCCAGGGGTTCTGCTCACCCAAGTTGGTAAATGGATCAATCAGTCGCTCCGCCTGGCGATCGTTACCAGCCAGACGATGAGCCACCGCCAGCGGAAAGCGCACACTGGGTTCGGCCTGCAGCGCCGGACGCGATTGCTCAAGCTGTTTGCCAATTGCGATTGCTCGCGCGGAACGTTCGTCACCGGAGACCTGCGGTGCAGCGGTCGTCTGTTGCGAGTCGCCGGTGGCCCGCGAGATCAGCGGACCAAGTGCTCGCGGCAATGGTGCGCCGGCTTTGATCACCGGTTGCTGGTCGGGATCTTCCAGCGCTGTAGTGGCCGTGGTCAGTTTCACTTCGAAATTCGTACTCTTCCGCTCGCGCCAGGCCACTTCGCCGCTCACGGCATGCTGCAGCAACATGACCGCAGCCCGATCGGCTAGGGGATGTTGCGGATACTTATCGAGCAGCAACTGCAGGGCATCGAGGGCCGACTGCGTGCGGCCCGACTGCTGATATTTCTGTGCCAGCTGAAAGAGAACCTCGCCGCCACTCTGCTTCGAGAGTCCTTTGGTCAAATCCTCGGCCTGGCCCAACCAACCGACGCTGGCGGGATCGTTCTGATCGGCCTGCGAGAGCAACTGCTGGACGTTGTGTCGTTTTTGGGCCGCGCGACTGAGCGTTTCGAGATTGTCCTGCACGACTTCGGGCAGTTCGCGGCGGGCATCGCCGCCGGGAATCAGCGAAATGCCACTGAACAGATCGCGCCGCCCCGTCTGTTGCGGCAAGTTATCGACAAGCAACGAGAGCCCAATCTGCGACGGCCCGCGCTCGTAGTCGGAATGAATCAAACTGCTCCCTCGCTGCGCTTGCTCGCCAATCGAGCCGCCCAACCGCGGCGCCCACTGCGCGGGCGAAAGGGTAATCACCCCCGAGCGGCTGTTGGTTTGCACGCTGTAGACCTTCTTCACCTTCCACGCTTGCAGCCCAGCATGGCTGATCTGCTCGGAGGCGAAGGTGGCATCGGCGGCAAGTTGCACAGCCGACAAGACGAGTTGATTCGTCACGTGCCCGAGTGGATCATCGCCGCGCGGACTGACGTCTTCAGTCACGATCACTTCGGGGCGCCACGTGCGGATTCGGCGCACGAGGTGCTCGGTAGCCAGTCGCGCTGCGCGACCGTCGCTGAACTCATTCCAATACGCGAGAACCGAAGCGGTCGTTTGCGTGCTGCCGTTCGAACGAAGCGGAAACTGCCAGGAAGTATTGGCCGCTGAACCACCAACGGCAACAACCGCTTCGTGCGTCCGGCGAGGCACCGTAGCACTAGCGGCGGATTGTCCATCGCGGTCTTGCCGGCCGATGATTTCGCAGACGGTTAGATAGCCGTCGTTCCCTCCGCTCGAAGCGATTACTTCCCAGGGAATTCGTTCGGGCTGGCTGAAGACTGCCAACATTGCCGCGCGCGTTCCGCCGCTGTGTTGCGGCCGCCAGCTCTTGCCGCCGTCGCGAGTGTGCAAAATGGTGCCGAACGAGCCGACGGCCCAGCCGCGATTTTCGTCGATGAACGTGAGCGAATGGAGCGGTGCGAACTGTCCTGTGGAATATTCGCGCCAGGTTTGACCGTTGTCGGCCGAATGAAAAACGGCAGTTCCCGGCGAACCCGCAATCCAGCAGTGCGAACCATGAATGGCCAGCGCTCGAAAATCGAACTGCGAATGGCCCGCCGGCAGTTCACCAGGGGATGTCGTCCAGGTGAAGCCGCTATCCTTGGTTGCCAGCACGAGGCCGCCATCGCCAATCAACCAGCCGCCGAGGCCGGCAGTGAATTGCATGCGTCGTAAGTAACGGAGGCCGAGATCACTGGTCCGCGTCGGGCGGATTTCTACTCCCGCGACGAGTCCTAGTTCCCCAGTGAGTCCGACGACAGCGCCGGTTCGTTGATCGCGAAAGTCGCCGGCGATCCAACTGGTGGTTGTGCCCTTGGTGACTGGTGTCCAGCTTTGGCCGCCGTCGTTCGTGCGAAAAACGCCGCTCGGGTAAAGCGACGACGAATCGCCCCAGACCCAGCCGTTGTTGCCGTCAAAGAACTTCACGCCACGCAGACCGGGCAGCAGATCGGTTCGCACCAGGCTCCAACTGTTGCCGCCATCGCGAGTTTTCAACATCACAGCCTTCGTCAGGTGCGAGTGCGGCTGTGTACTGGCACCAACGATGAAGCCGGTTGTCTCGTCGAGAAATTGAACCGCTTCCCAGCGGCAGGGAACGGGCGAAGGTTGCAACTTCCAAGTGCGACCGCCATCGCGGGTTTGCCAGATGGTACCGCGATCGCCGACGGCCCAGCCCCGGTCGGCATTGGCAAAGCAAACACTCGTCAATTCGGCGTCGGAGAGAAAGGCATCGGCCACTGCATCGGCGGCGATGGTCAGGCTGGGGATCAACAGTGCGCAGAGTGCTACCAGCGCGCAGAATCGCGCTCGTCGAGTCGCCAGGTATCCCTTCCTTGCCAACATGCGGCCCCCTTCTTGTGGGCACCGGCAGCCGCCTTGCTGCCGCGCGAGGCGATTGTAACTGGTTTGCCAAAAGGGGCCTAGCTGAATTGCCCGGTCTGGCGGCAAGCATGGCTAGCACCGCATAGGTGCTTACTCGGCAGCTGCGGGCTTCGCGGCATGCTTGTAGAGTTGCATCTTGGAATTTGCCGGCCAAATGGTGATTCCCAGCTCCGGCACAAACGTGGCAATGGGCTGATCGTAGCGGCCGAAGGGCCAAGGCGTGGTGGTGAAATCGTCAACAAGCCGCGTCTGCTGCGAATCGCTATCGTATTCGAGCAGGCGCTTTTCGTTCGTCCGCAGTATTAAGTATTTTCCCGACAGCGGATCGACGGTCAGTTTATCGAAACGGATATTTAGGTCCTCAGGAAACTCCTTCAAATTTTCCAGCTTGCCCGCCTTGGTGAGCCGCGTTAGCGCGCGTTTCGATTCATTCCCCCCGGCGAACAGCACTTCGTGCCGCAGCGGATTGTGTCGCCCCAAGCTGTGATAGCCATGCACGTTGATCGGACCGAGATTCTGCCACTTTTGGAGCTCAACATCGAAGACTCGAAGACCGTCCCGCTTTTCACCCAGATTCACCAGCCAGTTCTGGGGGGGGAAAAATTCGATCACGCCCGTCATCAAGTACGAACCTCCCTCCGGAAGTTTCGTCCACTTTTCCGTCGTCAGATCGAAGCGATAGATGCCTCCACCGGCGTTGTGATCCATGTGATAAAAGTGACCGCGCTCAGCATCGTGGGCATTGCGCGAGTAGATATGCCCGAACTTGCTCAGCTGCGGTGGGCTGCCAGCGGCCAAGTGATCTGCAGGGAGCGGAATCACTCGCCAGCGGTTTGAGGGCGCATGATAGGCGATGAACTGCCGTGTCTGCCGCAGACCCATGAACAGCAGTTGCCCCGTTTTCGGATCCCAGTGGGCATCGTCGGTCCAGCCCATTAAGTCGAGACCTTTGCTTGGCTGGGGTGCTTTAAAAACTTCGGTATTCCAGTTCTCGGTCTGCAGTTCCTCCCACCGACCAGGCTGCAACTGAGTCGCCAATTTTCCCAGCACCGAATCTTGCAAATCCCCCTCAGCGCCCAAAGCCGCGGGCGACAGAACGACCGCCATAGCAAGGACGAATCGCGCGAGAGTCTGGGCGGGCATGTGAGGCTCTCCGAGGTAAAGAATCAGCATCCTGCAATCAATGTAACGAACGTCTGGGTATGAACGGCGGCGGCAAATCGTTTCATTAGGCACGGTCCGGAACTGGTAACCGCTCAACCTGTTGGCGAAGAGTTGGCTGCAGAATGATCGATTGCGGATTTCCGCAAGTGAATACTGCGAAACGTGTTGCGACGATTCGTGCGCGTTTCGAGTCGCATGTTTGTAGGTGCGTGCTACGGTTGGAAGGCTGCGCGCGCTTGCGTAGCAAAAAACAAGCGCGAGACACACGAAGGTGTGAGTACCCGCCGGTTACACCTTCGTGAATAGCGATCAAGAAAGTCAAACATGCCACTTAGCCGCAAGTTGAACCTGGTGTTGGTTGACGACGATGCTGCGATCACACGACTGGCCGAACGCTACCTGGCTGATTTTAGCGCCCGAGTCGTGGTGCGAGCGTTTAACAATGCGCGGCTCGCGCAAGAATCGATCGATTCGACGAGTTGCGATATCCTCCTCTCCGATATTCAAATGCCCAGCGTCAATGGCTTGGAAATGCTGCACTACGCCAAGCAACGGAACAGCTGGACACAAGTCATTTTCATGACGGCCCATTCCACCTGGGACTACATCTCCGCCGCCATTGAATGTGGGGCGACCGATTACTTGCTCAAGCCACTTGAACGGCGCGATCTCGTGCACGTTATCGAACAAGCCTGCGACCGCGCCAGCCGTTGGCAGCAAGTGGTTCGCGCGACCTGGCAAATGCCCGCGAAGACCTAGATTCGAGTGAGATCGATCACTTGACCCAAAAACTTGTCAACATGTACTGTTTATTTGATTGACAAATGGAAATCATTTGTCAATAATCTATCCAGCTACTTTGGCAACCTGGTGGAAGAAGCGC
The DNA here is from genome assembly GCF_007747655.1 of Anatilimnocola aggregata. NCBI lineage: Bacteria > Pseudomonadati > Planctomycetota > Planctomycetia > Pirellulales > Pirellulaceae > Anatilimnocola > Anatilimnocola aggregata. The sequence goes on along the minus strand of NZ_CP036274.1, from coordinate 8,833,740 downwards.
GCGTGCGCAGTGGGAGAAAAGGTCTCGCCGCCGCGAGGAACCGTTACTTGGCATGAATGGGAATTCACCCAGCGGCGAAAAGCTGCGCCGTCGAGTCTTTTTCGTAACCGTTCGCAAGGGCGAAAGCAGGGTGCGGCCAATTTCTCGTCGGTGGTCTCGGCTGTGGCAATCGAGTTTCCTGCGAAATCGGAAAGCCGATAGCGCGATTCGACCCACTCTAACCACGAAATGATGACTGGCGATACCAGCGTCAAGAGTTACCGTTTTTCAACAAAGAGGATGAATTCGCGATTGCAAAATTGGACGCAATTCGTTGCCACGGAACGGCTTGCAGGTGATGTGCGCAAAAGGGGGTGTTGATAAACCTTGGCACTGCGCCCCCTACTATCAGGCGCACTGTAAGACGTCGAGCGCGTCTTCGAACGAGAAGTCCGAAGTTGGGAGAACCACAGCTCCTAACTTCCAAATTGCGGCCCCAGGCTCAAGTCGCTGACCGGGGAACTTCCGCCGGTTCGCCCCGCTCCGGGCTGCCGCTGCGGGATTGAATCGAGGGACCGAGGACGAGCGTGATGTCTTCGTCGTCAAGTTCTTCCTTCTCAATCAAGCGGCGCGTTAACTGTTCGAGTTTCTCGCGATTGTCCGAAAGAACCTTGTTTGCGCGATCGGCCGCTTCGCGCAGAATGCGACCGATTTCTTCGTCGATTCGCTCCATCGTTGCTTCGCTGAATTGGCGCTGCTGATGGATCTCGCGACCGAGGAACGGATCGTCATCACTCATCTTAAAGCTGACGGGCCCCATCTGCTCGCTCATGCCCCAGCTGGTGACCATGTGCCGCGCGATGGCTGTGGCGCGTTCCAGATCGTTCTGGGCACCGATGGTCCCTTCGCCGTAGATCAGCATTTCGGCAGCGCGGCCGGCGAGTAACACGACCAGTTGATCGCGCAGTTCGCTTTCGGCCATGCTCATGCGATCTTCGGAGGGGAGCATTTGCGTGGTACCGAGCGTCATGCCGCGCGGGACGATAGTCACTTTATGCACGCGGTTCGCACCGGGAAGAACCCAGGCCAGGATGGTGTGCCCCGCCTCGTGATAGGCGGTCTTTTCCTTTTCTTTGGCTTGCAGTACTTCCTCACGCTTGGGCCCGATGAGGGTCTTATCGCGGGCGTAGTCGAAATCTGCCATTTCGACCTTGTTTTTGTCGTAGCGGGCGGCCCACAGTGCCGCTTCGTTGACGATGTTGCGGATATCGGCACCGGTCAGGCCAATGGTCAGCGAGGCGAGCACGTTCAGGTCGACATCGTCGCCCAGCGGAACGTCGCGGGTGTGCACCTTGAATATCTCGACACGCGCGCGTTGCGTGGGTTTGCCAACGGTAACGTGACGGTCGAAACGACCGGGACGAAGCAGGGCTGGGTCGAGTACGTCGGGGCGATTGGTAGCGCCCATGACAATGACGAAGTCGGTCTGATTGAAGCCGTCCATCTCGCTCAAAATTTGGTTGAGCGTTTGTTCTCGTTCGTCGTGACCGCCACCGAGACCAGCACCGCGCTGACGACCGACAGCGTCGATTTCGTCGATGAAGATGATGGCGGGTGAATTCTCTTTCGCGTTCTTAAACAGATCGCGCACGCGACTGGCACCCACGCCCACGAACATCTGAATGAATTCGCTGCCGTTGACCGAGTAGAACGGCACGCCCGCTTCGCCAGCCACTGCCCGCGCCAGCAATGTCTTGCCGGTGCCGGGTGGACCATTGAGCAATACGCCCTTCGGCACGCGGCCACCCAGGCGCTGAAACTTTTTGGGTGTCTTCAAAAACTCGACGATTTCCTGCAGGTCGGCTTTCACGCCTTCGACACCGGCCACATCTTTAAACGTAACGGCCTGGCGCGAAGCTTCGTAGCGCTTGGCCGGGCTGCGACCGAAGCCGGAGAAGAAGCCGCCCCCCATCATTTGGGCCTGCGACCGCCGCATGAACCACAAAACCAGGAAGAATAGACCGATGGAGACAACGATTGTGACTACAAACAGCGACACCGACGGGTCGCTATACGGCGCGTTCTCGACGATTGCCCCGCTCCGCCGCAGCAGCTCTTCAAACGCGGGGTTGGTTTTGCGCGCGGGATCAAGATTCACCGTGAACTTGATCGAACTTTGTAGCGGCTTGCCGGTTTTTGAATCTTTCTGCGGTTCCAATTCGCCCTTGGCGTTCAGTCGCGGCGGCAGGGGCGGCTTTGCTTTGAAGAAGCCGCTGGCGGTGGTTTGGCCAATCGTCACCGCTTGAATGTTTTTGGCTTCCAGCTGCTCTTCGAAAAAGCTGAGCGGGATTTGGGTGACATCGCGATCCTGCTGGATGAAGAACATTGTCCCCACCATCAACAGGATGCCCAGTAGCATCACAATGCCAAGGCCCGCAGCGCGAGGTGCTGCCCGGCGATTCTCGCCGTCACCCTCATCGTTTTCATACTTCTCCATCGAGCACCCATCCTCAGAGGCTTTAGCTGGCAGACTTTCGCGGCAGGATCGCTCAGCGAGCGACTTCGAGCGGTTTCCGCAACCGCCGCGAGATCGTGGCCAGCAGGCAGACAATTTCCCTGCATTCTAGCTGGCCGGGCCAGTTTGTGCATCCCGCATGGCTGCTGAAGCGCTTCCTGCCCAGCGCCGACCGGTCCACTGCGGGGAAAAGGCCAATTCGACAGGTCTACGCTCGACAACTGCCAGCACTAGACAGTTTTTCGGTGGATTTGCCCCTGCAGCTTGCGACCGACCTCCATACTCGCCTAGCGCATTTTCGCTCGGTACAGTAGGCGAAAGGTTCCCGTCGGTTGCTCGACACTCCTCTTCACTGAATGCAAGGCACTCTCCATGACCTCCCCCAGAACCAATCGGCGACGGTTTCTCGCGAATAGCCTGGCTGCCTCAGCGGCCGGCGTGACCCTGACAAACCTGCACGCTCAGGCATTTGCTGCTGCCGGCAATAGGCCGAAGCGCGTGGCCTTGATCGGTTGCGGCTGGTACGGCAAGTGCGACTTATATCGGCTGCTGCAAGTATCGCCAGTCGAAGTCGTATCGCTGTGCGACGTCGACAAGAACATGGTCGCCGCTTGTGCCGATGAAGTAGCCGCCAGGCAGGTCTCGAAGAAGAAGCCGCGGACCTATGGCGATTATCGCGAACTGCTCAAGGAGAAAGACGTCGACATCGTGCTAGTCGACACACCCGATCATTGGCACGCGCTGCCGATGATTGCCGCTTGCGAAGCGGGGGCCGATGTTTGGGTGCAAAAGCCGATCAGCTTGGACATTGCCGAAGGTCAGGCGATGGTCGCCGCGGCACGCAAGCACAAGCGGGTTGTGCAAGTCGGAACGCAGCGTCGCAGCACGCCGCACTTGATTGAAGCTCGCGATCGTATCATCAACGAAGGAAAGCTCGGCAAAATTGCGCTTGTCGAAATCTACTGTTACTACCACATGCGGGCGAAGGACAATCCGCCCGATTCGTCGCCCCCAGACAATCTCGATTACGAAATGTGGACCGGCCCGGCTTCCATGCGGCCGTACAACTCGCTGGTCCATCCCCGCAGGTGGCGCGCGTTCAACGAGTATGGCAACGGCATTGTCGGCGACATGTGCATCCACATGCTTGATATGGTTCGCTGGATGCTCGACCTGGGCTGGCCGCAGCGAATTGGTTCAGCTGGCGGCATTCTCGTCGATAAAGCGAGCAAGGCGAACATCAGCGATACGCAGCAAGCCACGTTCGATTTCGGCAATCTGCAAGTTGTCTGGCAGCATCGTTCTTGGGGCGCGCCCCCCGATCCCAAGTATCCCTGGGGCGCGACATTTTACGGCGACAAAGGCACGCTCAAAGCCAGCGTGAACAGTTACGATTTCACACCGATGGGCGGTGGCCAGCCGGTGCATGCCGATGTGAAAATGGAACTCGAAGAATTCCCGGAAGACAAAACCGAGAAGGACCTCGAGAAGCACGTGGCCCCTGCCATTCGTGGGCACATGAAAGACTTCCTCGCCAATATTGAATCGCGCGGCAAGCCCGTTAGCGATATCGAACAAGGGCATATCACCACTGCCGCCTGCATCCTTGCCAACCACTCTATGCAACTCGGCCGGTCTCTCACTTGGGACGCCGGGAGGCAACTCGTGGTCAACGACGACGCTGCCAACAAGCTCCTCCAGCGGCCTTATCGGGCGCCGTGGAAACATCCGGCAGATGCGTAGGGATCAGATTGAGCCGCAAGGTTGTCTAGTTCTGCCCCTTCCACAACTCCTTAAACCACTTCAGTTCTTCGGCAATACCTGTCGCTAGTTCGGTTGGACGAAGTTCCGGAGGGAGCACGGTCCAGGCGTAAGTCTCGACTTCGTAGTGCCGGCAATTGGAGTATTTGGGAGCCGCGGCAAGGCACTGGGCGATTTGCTCTTGGGTGGAAGAGAGAAGTCCCAGTTCTTGTTGATAAATGGGTACGTGAAAGTGAACCCGCCATTCGCCGCAGCGGCGACCTGCGGCGATGTTGGTTGCAATCAGTTCTCGCTCGGCAGCTAAGGCGAGGTGCAGATCCTCGTAGAAGATCTCCTCGATGTAGCCTTCGGCATCGGGGCGGCGAACCGAAGTTTGGTGCAAGTACCGCGGCTCGTTAAAGCTGGCTACTTGCATGAGATGTTCGTGAATCGTCTGTGACGACGGGCGCTCGAGTAAATCGAGATTCATCCGCAGCGCAGCGGAGACTTGAATCTTGCCGATCTCAATTCCGGCTTCTGAGTAGCGTTTGAGGACATCAGCCTGATCTTCGAACATGACGGCTGCATGGCAGACGTCGTGACACAGTCGAATGTGCCGGCGCACGATGTTGGCATCGTCATCACGAAACAGTTGCCATTCGAAGAAATGAATCGCGTCGTCGGCCAGCGAAAACACGCAGCCCGGCTCCGGTTCAATGCACAAATAAATCAGGCGGCCGGTTCGCTCCTCAAGCGCGTGCAGCGACTGAGCCAACTGCCGGAGTTGATTGGCCGCCTGCAAGGTTTGATCGCGATCCGGGCATGGCAGTCCCCAGGCAATCGGCAACGTCGAAATGCTCCCTTCCTCGCCAGGGGGCAATAAGGCATGCAGGATTTCGACGAGTTGCAGCGTGTATTCGAGCCGCGCAGGCTCCCACCAGGTAGGCTCATAAACGCGATGCTTGACGACCTGCTGATGAAAGTCGCCGTAAGGAAAGCCGTTAAATGTGTACGGCAGCAGTCCCTCGTCTTGCAACCAGCCGGCGAATGATTCCACTTGCCGCGTTTGCACGAGTTCCCGCGCGCTAACGGCCGATAGCCAGAGGCCAATGCCCATCGGCTCGTTCGGCGAGAAGAGCCGCTTCACCTGCACCGCGTGCCGCTGCAAATTGTCGCGGGTCTGTTGCAAGCTCGCGCCGGCATGAACGTTCGTGCAATAACCGAGAACCGGCAAATCCATCGCGGGAACCTTGAGGAAGGGTTGAGGGGGAGAAAGCGATGAAGGGACGAAGCTGGAAGATCAAAGACGGTTTGTTCTCTTCATCCCTTCATCGCTTCCACCCTTCATTCCTAGTCCGACATTCTAACTCAACAAGTCCTTCACGACCTTGCCCCCTTGATCGGTAAGGCGAACGTTGAGCCCCTTGAAGGGGAGCGCCAGCTTGCGATGGTCGAAGCCGAATTGATGCAAAATCGTAGCGTGAAAATCGTTGATATGAACGGGATTTTCGACGACCGACCAGCCGATGTCGTCCGTCGCACCATAAGTGAGCCCTGGCTTGAAGCCACCGCCGGTCAACCACACGCTAAACGCGCTGGGATGGTGATCGCGGCCGACTTTCTCGGGTAATTTGCCGCCGCGATTCTCGGCCAGCGGTGTGCGACCGAACTCGCCGGCAAAAACCAGCAGCGTACTGTCGAGCAGTCCGCGCTCTTTCAGATCTTGCACCAGCGCGGCAAGGGGCTGATCGGCCATGCCCGCGTTGTAGCCCAATTCTTCATCGAGATTGCTGTGATGATCCCACGACGCATGCACCAGCGTGACGAAGCGCACACCTCGTTCAACCAACCGACGGGCGAGCAGGCAATTGCGGGCGAACGTCTTGTAGACATTGGGGCCGCCGCCGCGATAGTTGGTCTTCGAGGGCTCTGGGCGATCGCAACCGTAGCGATCGAGGGTCGCCTGCGTTTCTTGACTTAAGTCCACTAGTTCTGGCGCGGCAGATTGCATGCGGAACGCCAACTCATAACTGGCGATGCGGCTTTCAATCTCGGGATCGTGCACCTCTTGTAGATGCCGACGGTTGAGATTGCCCAGCGATTCGAGTCCGCGGTCCTGCATCTCGCGCGTAATGCCCGGCGGATTGCCCAGGTTGAGTACAGGATCGCCTTGACCGCGGAAAAGCACACCCTGATAGGTAGACGGCAGAAATCCACTCGACCAGTTCGAGACACCACCACTGCCGCCGCGACCGGCGGTCAGCACCACATACCCGGGCAGGTTTTCACTCTCGCTACCGAGGCCATACGTGAGCCACGAACCTATGCTCGGCCGACCAAAGCGCGGCACACCACTCATCAGCATGAGTTGTGCCGGGTGATGATTAAAGGCATCGGTGTGCATCGAACGAATCAGCTGAATATCATCCGCACATTTACCCAGGTGCGGCAGAAAGTCAGACAGCTCCATCCCACAGTTGCCATGCTTGGTGAACTTGCGCCGACTGCCCCACAGAACGGCTGTCTCTTTCTTAATGAAAGCAAAGCGGACTTTTTCGGTCAGCGAAGCAGGCAACTGCTGGCCGTGCAATTCTTGCAGCTTTGGTTTTTGATCGAATAGGTCGAGATGACTCGGCGCTCCTTCTGGCAGGATAAAGATGCAACTCTTCGCTTTGGGTGCGTGATGAGGCTGCTTCGGTGCGAGGGGATTCACTTCGTCCGGTTTTTCTCCTTCCGCCGCGAGCAAGCCATCGCGCTGCAATAAAGAAGTGAGCGCAGCGAGCCCAAGCCCCGAAGCAGTCGAGGTCATGAACTTGCGACGGGCGGACAGAAAGGCGGCTTCTTGAGGATCCATGTCTTTACTCCCGCGTCACAAATTCGTCGAGGTTCATTAGCGTCCGGCTGACATTGACCCATGCGGCCAATTCACCGCGAGTTACACCATCCGGCGATGTTCCGGGGCCAACAGCAGCCTGGGCGGCAGCTGCATTGTTGTCGGCCAGGCGGAGTTGATCTTGAAAGAGCGAAACCACTTCGTCGACTTCTTCCTGACTGGGAGTGCGACCGAGGCAATGCCGCATGGCCTGCGAAGCCCGGGCCCGAGTCACTTGCTCGGCGTTCATGCCCGTGGGGACTTCGGTCACAACGCGGCGAGCCAGCTGTTGGGCCGCTTCGAAGAAAACGAGATCGTTCCAGAGCGTGAGGGACTGAATCGGCGTGTTGCTCGTTTGCCGCCGAACGGTACATTCGGTCGCATCCGGCGCATCGAATGTGCTGAGCATCGGATAGGGCGAGGTACGTTGGAAGAAGGTATAGAAGCCGCGACGATACCGGTCGCCACCTTTGCTTTCGACCCACTTGGCACTGCCAGCATAGGTCAGGTTCGCATAATCGGCAGGCTGCGGCGGTCGCACACTGGGGCCGCCGATCTTTTCGCACAGCAGGCCGGCGGCCGAGAGGGAAACATCGCGCAGAATCTCCGCTTCGACGCGCTTGCGGATTTGGCGGGCGAGAAGTTCATTGTCCGGATCAACGGTGCGCAAGTCGCTGCGGACGGCCGACGACTGTTGATAGGTGGACGAAGTGACAATGCGGCGCTGCAGTTGCTTCAGGCTCCAGTCCCGGCGGCGAAAATCATCGGCCAGCCAATCGAGCAGTTGCGGATGCGTGGGCTTATCGCCTTGGCGACCAAAGTCATCGCTGGTGGCCACAATGCCGCGGCCGAACAACTGCTGCCAAACGCGATTGGCGGTCACTCGCGCGGTGAGCGGATTTTGATCCGACGTAACCCACTTCGCCAGTTCCAGGCGATTCAGTTGTTGTGACTTTTCCAAAGCTAATTGCGGAAGAATCTCAGGCGTGCCGGCGGCGACAACATCGCCGGGACTCAAAAAATCGCCCCGCAGATGCAAGCGAGTCTCGCGCGGCTTCGGCATTTCGACCACCGTTTGGGCCATTCGTTCCGGAGGGAGCTTTGGCATCTTCGCCTGATGATCGGTGAGCGCCTTATTCAACTTGGCCCATTCAGGATCAAGCAGCCGATGATGCTGCGTTAGTTCTTTCACTTCCGCTGGCGTCCGTTCTTCCGCTGGCTTCTTGATCGTCTTCACAAACTTTGGCGGAACGCCCGCGGGTGGCTTTTCAGCGGTGCGGATCGATTCTTCCCACGACGCCATGACGCCGGGATGAATGTTCGTTTCATAGGCAGTGAGGGCAGCCTTGAGGGATTCCGTTTCTTTCGTATGCTGCTCGCGCGAGGCTGCCAACTTAGTTGCCTCGTCAGCGGTCGGCGCTTCCAGGTCGTGCTCGGTGATGCTGTTGAACACGGCATACAGGGCAAAATACTCGCGCTGCGAAATGGGGTCGTACTTGTGCGAATGGCACTGCGCACAACCCAACGTGAGTCCCAGCCAAACCGCGCCGAGCGTGTTTGTGCGATCGACCGTTTTCTTCACGCGGTCTTCCTCGGGATCGATCCCACCTTCGGTGTTGTGCAGCGTATTGCGATGCAAGCCGGTCGCAATTTTCTGCTCTGTCGTCGCACCGGGGAGCAGGTCGCCGGCCAGCTGTTCGACGGTGAACTGGTCGAAGGGCATGTCGGCATTAAGCGCGGCAATGACCCAATCGCGATAGCGATAGGCAAACGGCCGCGGACGATCTTTTTCGTAGCCGTCGCTGTCGGCGTAGCGCGCCTGGTCGAGCCAGTGGCGGCCCCAACGTTCACCATAGCGGGGCGAGGCGAGAAGTCGATCGACGAGATGCTCGGTTGCATCGGGTCGCGCATCGTTCACGAACGCGTCGACTTCGTCCGGGGTCGGCGGCAAGCCTTGCAGGTCGAGCGACAGGCGGCGAATCAGTGTAGCGCGATCGGTCAGCGGCGAAGGCTCGAGCTTTTCTTTTGCTAACCGCGCCAGCACAAACGCATCGATGGGCTGTTGCAAGCGATTCGCGTTGGCCACCGTTGGTGGAGCGATCGCTTTGATCGGCTGCAGAGACCAATGTCGCGCGGCCTGTAACTGCGCCAACGATTGATCGGGCCACTTCGCCCCCTGATCGATCCAGCCTCGCAGCAGCGAAACCTGAGCCGCGGTTAGTCGCTCGCCCTTATCGGCCGGGGGCATCAGTTCGCCATCCAAGCCTGCAACAAGCTGTATAAGTCGGCTCTCGGCACTTTTGCCTGGCACGATCACTGCCCCGCTATCGCCGCCGGCCAACGCCGACTTCTTTAGATCCAGCCGCAGGCCGCTCTCTTGTTCGTCGGCACCGTGACACGAGAAGCAATGCTTCTGAAGCACCGGGAGCACATCGTCGACGAAGTCGACCGGCCGCGCGACCGCCGCGGGGAGCTCAGGCTCTTTCGCCGCTACAGATTCCACCCAGGCAACGACGACCGTAGCCAACAGAGCCAAGCTGCTTGCTGCTTGCCAAACGAACCTAGGCATAAGCAAATACCTCAGAGGGACCGAAATGGCCAAGCGGGGGAAAGGTGGGCGCGATTCAGGCGGGCTAGGTCGCGAACCACCTCATTAGAACTCGCCCCGCCGGAGGGGTCAAATAAAACGACTTGTAGGTAGTGGACTGATTGGATTGTCCAGTCTGGTCATGAGTTAGCATGCGGTCGAGTCAGGCAAGCATCCCAGGCAATCTCTACCGTCGAGATTAAGTAGGTTCGGCAAAACGAAGCTCTTCGTCGGGAAGTGTCCCTACCCAAATTCAGCCAACATGTTCAACATTTACCCGCATTGTTGAACACCGATCGCTCGGAAACCCGAGCGTTGCGCTATCTGCTGTTCAATTAAGGATCCCCTAATTGAACACCCCCCGCTTTAGCTATCAGCGCGCAAGTGCGGCGCCGAATTGCCACTGACCCGAAAATCTGCCCAACACGGAGCACCTGCTTTACTCAAGTTTACGCCGTCACTTCATATCCCTTGCGCTGTTCGCGCTTGACGAACGAGTTGGCCATATCGTCTCCCTCGATTTGTTCGGTCTCGGGATTCCATTTCAACTTGCGGTCGAGGCGGATGGCGATGTTGGCCAGGTGGCAGGTCGACATCGAGCGGTGATGCGTATAGACATCGCTGATCGGCTGATCGCGCGAGGTGACACACTCGAAGAAGTTGGCCATGTGATTGCCGGGCTTTTTGCCCTTATACAATTTGGTGATCACTTCTTCCGGCAGCGGGTTTTCTTGCTTCAGGTCGGCGATCACGGTGCCAGTCACATCGCGGAGGGCACCACGGCTGACGAAGATCGTCCCCTTGGTTCCCTCGATGGTGATGCCGTTTTCGGTGTCGTGACGGATGGTCATTTCGACACCATTCGGGAAATTGGCCTTCACCATGAACTCGGTGGCTGCGTTGTACATGTTGTCGACGGTCGGCCAGCCGTCTTTGAACGGCACCGGATGCTTGGCGGTCCCTTCCACGCTGTTCGGCCCGCTGTTTTCCATGCCGATGGCCCATTGGGCGATGTCGACATGGTGCGCACCCCAGTCGGTCATTTTGCCCCCCGAGTATTCGTACCACCAACGGAACTCGTAATGCACGCGGCTGGCCGGATAATTCTTATTCGAGCTGCCGGTCGGCGACATCACGTATTCCGTCATCGGTGCCTGGCCCAGCCACATTTCCCAATTGAGCGTGCTGGGAACTGGAGCTTTGGGCAACACGGGGCTGGCGATCGAAGCGCCGATGGCACACTGCACCTTCTTGATCTCCCCCAGGCGGCCTTGGCGACAAAGGGCAACGGCGGTGAGGAACTGCGACTTGAACTCACCCTTGTTCGCGCTCATTTCGCTCCGCTGCTGCGTGCCCACCTGAAAGACGCGGCCGGTTTCCTTCAGCACCTTGATGATCTGCTTCCCTTCGTCGATGGTGAGGGTCAGCGGCTTTTCGCAGTAGACATCTTTGCCCGCCTTCATCGCTTCGATGGCGATCTTGCTGTGCCAGTGATCGGGCGTGACGATGGTTACCACTTGAATGTTCTTGTCGTCGAGCAGCTTGCGATAATCACCGTAAACGGCCACATCGCGGTTGCGGCCCGCTTTGCTTTGAATGTCGCTGACCTTGGCCTTCGCCTTATCGGTCATGGCGGTGTCGACATCGCACACAGCCACGCAGTCACCAAAATTCATCGCTTGCGGCCCGACGGCATTCCAGCGATCGCCGACGCCAATGCAGCCCAGAATTGGACGGTCGTTGGCACTCTTGGTTGTTGCATCCTGGGCGATAACGGGTCGCTCGCTCAGAAAATAAGGCGCGACCATCGCGCCAGCGGTGGCACCGGCGGCGGCATGCAGAAACTGACGACGGGACGAACGATTCGCTCGGGACATGAGAGACTCTCAATCAAGAAAGGGATCTGTCGGCTGATTAGCCGTTAATCTAACTCAGCCCCAGTGGCGAGGAAACAGCGAAGGCCTTCCCAAATGTCAGATCACCAACTGGCGAGCAATCGTCCGACTTTTCGCTTCTGCCCGCGCCCCCTACAATGCTCGCTCCTTTCCTTCCGCCCACTTACGGGAAGCATTTGTCGTGAAAACGTTGGTCACCGAGCAGCAGATTCAGGATTCCATCACCCGGCTGGCTCAGGACATCCGCGAGCGCGAAGCGGGCAAGCCCCTCACCGTAATCGCCATCATGACCGGTGCCATCGTCTTCCTGGCCGACCTGATGCGCAAACTCGAACTGCCGATGAGAGTCGGCGTCGTACAGACCAGCAGCTATCGGGGCGGCACCACGCGCGGGTCGCTCTCGATTAATAGCGACATGATGCTCGATGTCAAAGGGCGAGACGTCCTGCTGGTCGACGACATTTTCGATACCGGCCACACGCTCAAGGAAGTCATCGCCATGATCGACGAACTTGGTCCGCGGTCGGTGCGTTCGGCGGTCTTGCTGCTGAAGAAGGGGCGACAGGAAGTCGAGATGCGTCCCGACTACGTCGGCTTTGAAATCCCCGACGAGTTCGTCGTCGGCTATGGCCTCGACTATCAAGACATGTATCGCAACTTGCCCTACCTGGCCGCCCTCGAAGAGAGCGACCTGGTTGCGCACAAGTAGTCGCTGGCACTTACTCTTTCAGGTCGTACCACAGCACCGTCTTGGCCGTGGGCTGGGCAATGCTTGGGGCGTATAGATAGAGTCGCATATCGTGCGAGCCGCCGACAATGTTCGAGACGTTTATCAGTTCGACACGCTCAGCCAGGTGAGTGGGCAAACCGCCGCCGAAGCCGGCATAGCCGAGCGCGGTTGGCGATTCGCACTTATCGACCATCGCATACCGCTGCAGTGCGGGATCGCAACCATTGATGGTGATGAACCAATGGTCGGCCATGCCCAGCGCCTGACCATGAGCGTGGCCGGGGAGCGGCCAGCAGTTATGTTCGGCCGCAGCCCACAAAGCCACGCGAATCGGCTGGCCAGGACTCGGTTCGGTTGCGCGTCCGCCGAACGAACCGCCCCCCAGCAAGTGCATGCTGCCGAGAATGATGCGAGCACCATAGCTGTAGCCGATCAACCCAATCGGCACATCCTTTTGAATGCGTCCGACAAAGCGGGAAACGAGAAAGGCCTCTTCATCGGCGCGATAGGCTTTGGCACGGACATCTTTCAGCGGACCTTTGATCTGGTCGCTGGGCCACGAGTAAATGACAAATCGCACGGCCCGTTGATGTTCGAATTTGCCGACTAGCTGAAAATAGACCGCCAGCCCATCGGCGCGAGCGAGGCCGGCGTCGATGCGGTTGCCGTGAATATAAAAGGTGGTCACCACATCCACGCTATCGGTGGCATAGAACTCGGCGATTGGTTTCGGCTGCCACATTCCCTTTTCATAGAGAAAGGCCTGCAGCGAATTGGCCGACGTGTTCGTGGCGCAGCCAAGATGTCGCGAGCTGATGACCCAAACCTGGTCCTGCGCACGAACGCGGAAGTTCTGGCAGCAGGTCTTCAGTTCCGGGCAAGGCTGCGTATGTTTCGCGGTAGTCGTAGTGACCGCACTTGTCGAGACCGGCGTCTCTTCAATCGCCAGTTGCGCGAACTCGGCATCGAGCAGCGACAGGTCGTGAGCTTTGGCGACAGCGGGTAGCCACAGCGCGGCAGCCAACAAACTGACGAGTAAGTTGCTGAGCGTGGAAGAAATGCGAAGCTTCATGATGATCAGCCGCGATGCGAGACTACGAGTGTTTGAGTACGCGGTATTAAGGCGTGGGAAAGAAACACCGGTTGCGTAAAGGCTACGTACTCACCTAACAGAATGTAGCACTGAATCAACTGGCTGGGTGCCAAAACGCCTCAAATCGCGCGTCAAGGTTTTCCAGCGCGTTATGCGCCGCACAATCGTCGCGCGTCCTCACCTACTTTGGCAGAGTGAGGCAAAAAAGCAGCAGTTGAATTTGCACCTCATTAGCCGTGAGCTAGAGTTGCCTGGCTGCAACGAGTGCCACATGGAATGGCAGGTCGGGCGGCGGCCGAACACAGGAAGCTTGCAGGAACAGGGAATTGTCATGAAAAAAATCTGGACGTTGACGTTGCTGGCGCTGGCCGCGCTCAGCATGAGCGGCTGCGGTTGCAACCGCCCGTTTATGAGTTGGTTCAATCGCAGTTCCGATAATTGTGGACCACCCCCGTGTAATACCAGCGCTGGCATGCCCTTCCAGGCTGGCTCGCCGGTGATGCTCGGCCCGGTCGAATCGGGTCCTGCCCCCGTCTACGGCGCGCCAATCCAGTAAGTGGCCCGCAACAGCAAGCAATCAGCAGGCAGAAACAACAACTGCCTGACAAATCATTATCTGGCCGGCTCATTCGCGAGAATATGACGTCCGGCTGGAACGCTCCGCCGCGAGAAGGTCGCTACTCTTTAGCAGTCCCTCTCGCGGTGGCAGCGACGACTTCGATGATTGCGCGTAACGAGAGACCTACGAAATATCTTTCGGGCTGATCTCTTCCCCCAGCAGTTGCTGCAGCTTCTTCAGCGAGCGGGTGAGCATGACGCGGACTGCGGCGTCGGTCTTGCCGAGCTTCTCGGCGATTTCTTTCGACGGCATATCGAACTGGTAGCGCAGGCGAAGTGCTTCGCGCTGATCGTCTGGCAACGCTTGCAGGGCGCTTTCCAGCCGTGCTTCGCGCACGTTGCGCGAGAAGGCAGCGCTCGGCGAGGTAATGCTGGCAGCAAGCATCTGCGCGAGATTCGGGGCAGCGGTATCGGTGCTGCCGGCCCCCAGCGGAACTTCTCGGCCAGCATCGCGCTTTTGAGCGTCAAAATAGCGGCGATGCAAGTCGACAATTCGGCGCTCGGCGATTTGGCAAAGCCACGAGAACGGATCGCGTTCCGACAGTTCTGCATTCGGCAGAGCCCTCACTGCTTCGGCTGACGCTTCTTGAAAAACGTCGTCCGGCTCGACTTTGCGGCGCAGGGCGGTTCCCAATTGCCGTTCGATGAAGGCCATTAACGGGGCGCGTCTCTGCTGCAGGAACTCGGCCAGCGCCGCCGGTTCGCGTTGCCGCAAACGCTGTACGAGTGGATCGTCGGGCGATTCATTCATAAACTTGGACCTATCCAAGCCCATCGATCTAAGTCGATTGGCTCCCCTCAATTCGTCGCCGATAGTGTACCATCACCCTTAGGGGCTCTCTACCGTGTTCGACGCTGTGTTAGACACAGCGTTCGAGACTGGCCAACCGAGCCTTGTCGCCACCTGAACCCGTCGTTGCAGCCGATCATGGACCTGACGATCAATGCCGGCACCGAAGCCTGGAGCGAGATCGAGCAATGGGTCACGCGGTTTCTTGCGGCCTGGCAGGCTCAGCATTTTCCAAAGCTGGTCGACTATCTTCCCGCTCACCCGTATTCGCTCCGCAAGCTGACGCTGATTGAGTTAATCAAGGCCGACCTGGAACAGCGGTCGCACTTGCATGACTTCAAGTCGCTCGAAAGCTATGCAGCGGAATTGCCCGAAATGCTCGACGATGGGCATATTCCGCTGGAGTTGATCTGCGAAGAGTATCACGTTCGGCGGGCGGCGTCGCAGGTGGTTTCGCTCGATCAATACTGTGAGCGGTTTCCTCGCTCGTCGGCCGCTTTGCGGCGCGTGATTGGCGATCCCAATACGGCTACCACATCCACCGCGATCTGCCGCACCGAACTCATGGCCGATTTGCACGCAGGGCAGCGACTCGACGATTTTGAACTGCTGTTCGAACTAGGCAAGGGAGCCTTCGGACGAGTCTATCTCGCCCGGCAAGTCTCGATGCAGCGGCAAGTGGCGCTGAAGATCTCTGCCGATAAAGGGAACGAGCCACAAACGCTGGCCCAGCTCGATCATCCGGGTATCGTGCGGGTGTTCGATCAGCGGCAAATGATCGAACGCAAACTGCGGCTGCTGTATATGGAGTTCGCTCCCAGCGGTACGTTGCTCGAAGTGGTCAAACTGGTGCAGCAGAATCCAGCCTCGGCGCGCAGCGGACAAATCCTAGTGCTCGCCGCGACCCAGGCCATGATTAAAGCGGGGGTGCCGCCCCTGTCGGTCGCTGGCTGGCCCAAAGAAATTGCCTCGGCCCCGTGGAGCCAGGTTGTCTGCCGCATTGGGGCCAAGCTGGCCGAAGCGTTGGAATATGCGCATGGCCGCGGCATTTTGCATCGCGATATCAAGCCCGCGAACGTGCTGATTGGGGCCGATGGCTGGCCCAAGCTGGCCGACTTTAACATCAGCTTTTGTTCGAAGATCGAAGGGGCGTCGCCAGCCGCCTATTTTGGTGGCAGCCTCGCCTACATGTCGCCCGAGCAACTTGAAGCTTGCAGCCCGCAACATACGCGCCAGCCCGAAGAACTCGATCAACGGAGCGATCTCTTTTCGCTCGGCGTGCTGCTGTGGGAACTCTACTTCGGCGAGCGACCGTTCGACGACGGCTCACTCGACAACGAATGGAGCACCAAGCTGGTCGAGATGATTCGTCGCCGCAACGACGAACGCCCCTATCGCGGCGCAACTCCCACCGACAGTGTCGGGCATCGCTTGGAAAAAGTCCTCCGCCAGCTCCTCTCGCCGAACCCCGAAGACCGCCCCGCCAACGGCATCGAACTCGCTCGGCAATTACGCCTCTGCCTCATTCCCGGGGCCGCTTCATTTCTCGAACGGGCACAAAGTGGTTGGCGCGGGTTGGCGCTGAAGTATCCGCTGTTGTCGTTGATTCCGATCAACATTCCGCCGTTGGCGATCTGGGGTGCCATTAATTTCTTCTACAACCAAGATGAGATGATTCACAACTTTCGCCGCGAACTGCAAATCGGGGGCGATACGGCAGGCTATGAGGCGGCTCAGGTGGCGATCAAGGCCGTGTTTCAAAGCACTTCGATCTTTGTGAACTCCATTTTCTATCCACTCGGGGTCGCGCTGGTTCTGCTTTATATGATGCCGGTCAGTCACGCGATTCGGCAGTATCGCGAGCGCGGCGGAACGATGGATCCCAGTGCCGTGAATATGGCGCGCAGGCGTGTCCTGTGGTGGGGCTCGTGCTTGTGTTGGGTGGCGGCCATCGAGTGGGTGATTGCGGGAATCGTCTTTCCCACGTCCATTCACCTCTTTCTGCCAGCGGAATTCGGGCCGGTCCCGGCGAAGTTCTACATTCACTTCGTGATCTCACAGACCTTGTGCGGCCTTATGTCTCTCGGGCTCCCTTGGCTGGCGACGACTTGGGTCGTCTTGCGCGCCCATTATCCCGCGTTGCTTGGGGCGGGCACCCCGGACGAATGGGAACAGCAACAGTTGGGCCGGATTCGCCGCCAATCGGCCTGGTTTTTGGTCAGTACCGTGATCGTTTCCCTCGTTGCGCTGCTCATTCTGGCCTCGGGTTATCCGCCAACTGAATATAAGGGCGATCCTTGGTCCAACCAAATCCCTTGGTTAGTCGTAACAATTGTTGCCGCGATCATCACGATTTTGGGGTCGTTCTTCCTGTACCAACAGATTCAAGAAGACCTGAAGGTTCTCCTGGCCGTGATCCGCGCTGGTGACCCCTCAGTGACCGTCAGTACTTCGATCGATTCCATGTGAGGCTTTCGCCCGTCCCCAGTTCCGCCCAGCTTGCTAAGGTTGCCGCCTTGCGCGAGAAGGGCTAGATTGACCAGCAAATTGCCAGCCGGCCGGGCTGGTGACTCCAGGCAACGATTTCAGCTACCAAGTGAGAATTCACGATGATGCTCCTTCGCCAGCGAGCTTTGGCTTTGTGCTGTGTGGTCCTAGTCTCGGGGCTTGCGGGCTGCGACTTTGGGGTGGACGAAGAGGTTAAGGAATTCAAACTCGGCGACCTGGTGGCCGATTTCACCCCCCCTCCGCTGGCGGAACTCGAGGCCAAGGCCGAGTGGATCGATCGCCCGGTGCTCGATGGCATGGTCCTGCTGCGCGAGAAACAAGCTGGCGAAATGCCCAAGGTGACGGTCGAAGAAGCCTTGGCGATGAAGAACACCACCACCGAGACGAATGAGCAAATCTTGAGCGCTCTCGGCCGCCTTCCCGTCGATGACAAAGCAGTCAACTGGGACGCCGAAATCGTTCGCCACTCGGCCTTCGATGTAAAGTCGACGAATCCGCTCCTGAGCAGTTCGGTTACCGAGTCCGACGTAAGCGGCTTAACAGGGTTCGGCCTCTTTGGCTTCGATTGGAACTTTAAGCCGTTTGCCAGCAAAGACGCGGTCGTTTCGTGGCAATCGAGCAAAGACCTGCTGTACGACAAGGTTGTGCTGCGGAAGGATCTCACCTGGTCCGATGGCAAACCAATCACGGCCCACGATGTCGAATTCAGCTATCGCCTGATCATGACCGAAGCGGTCCCCGTCCCCGCTCAGCGTTCGGGTACCGACAAGATCAAGTACATCAAAGCCTATGACGATCACACCCTGATTTTCTTTCACAAAGACGCGCTCGCCACCAACGTGTGGAACGTCAATTTCTCGGTGGTGCCCAAGCATATTTATGACAACGTCAAGGAACTGGCCAACGACCCCACGCTGCAGCACAGCGACTATTGGGTGAAATACGAGAAGGCACCGATCTCGGGTGGTGCCTACGTTTTCGCCAGTCGCTCGCTGGGGCAAGAGGCACTGCTAGAACGGCGCGATAGCTACTACATGCACGATGGGAAGCAAGTTCGCGATAAGCCGTACTTCAAAACCATTCGCTTCAAGATGGTGAAGGATCCCACGGCCTCGCTGCTGCAACTGAAGGGTGGCGATCTGGACGAAATGATCCTCACGCCGCCGCAGTGGCTGAATGAAACGACGCAGGACGACTTCTACAACAAATGCACGAAGGCCTACGGACTGGAATGGACCAGCTTTCACTTTCTGTGGAACTGCCAGAATCCTCTGTTTGCCGATAAGAAAACTCGCTGGGCCATGACCTATGCCATGGATCACAAACAGCTGCTCGAAAAGTTGCGGTTCGGTCTCGATGAACCCTGCAACGGCATTTTTCACCCCAGCTCGCGTTGGGCACCGAAAGATCCCCCGAAGCCTATCGATCAAGATCTGACCAAGGCTGCGGAACTGCTCAAAGAAGCGGGTTGGGCCGACACCGACAACGATGCGGTGCTCGATAAGGAAATTGGTGGCAAGAAGGTGAAGTTCGAGTTCGGTATGATTGTCGCCGATCGCCCCGACCGGATTGCCATTTGCAACCTCTTAAAGCAGAACCTCGAAAAGATCGGTGTCATCTGCACGGTCCGTCCGCTCGAGTTCTCTGTTCTGCAAGACAAGATGCAAAAGAAGGAATTTCAAGCTGCCTTCGGCGGTTGGGGAACCGGTGCCGATCCCGATACCAGTTACAACATTTGGGGGAGCACCGAAGAGCGCAACTACGCCGGCTATATCAATCCCGAAGTGGATAAGATCTTTGCCGAAGCCCGCAAGGAATTCGACGAAGATAAGCGGGCCGCCCTGTATGGCAAGTTGCACAACATGTTGTGGGACGATCAGCCCTACACCTGGCTTTTCTTCCAGAATGCCTACTACGGCTTCAACAAAGAGCTGCGAGGTTACATGTTCAGCCCGCGTGGTCCGTACCATTACAGCCCGGGGTTCAGCAGCGTTTATCGCGCGGCAGAATAGTCTGCCGCCGTGGCCCATCAACAAGCCAGGATGCCGTTTCGTGCCGCCGACGTAGAGTTTTGCCAGAACAGCGTTGTTAGAACCACATGCTCAACTATCTGATTCGCAGGCTCGTCTTCGCGGCGTTCACGCTGCTGTTTATTACGTTCTTTGTCTATGCACTCGTGCGGCACATGCCGGGAACGCCCCTCACCAACGAAGCTGCAGCCGTTGATCCCAGCAAGAAAATCAGCAAAGAGGATCTGGCCCGGCTCAACAAGACCTTTGGGCTCGATAAGCCGTGGTACATCGCTTACTTCAGGTGGGTCACGAACCTGGCCCGCGGCGACTTGGGCGTTTCGTTTTTCGAGAAGCAACCCGTCAGCAAGTCGATTGCCTCGCGCCTGGGCCCTACTTTACTCCTCTCGATTCCTTCCATTCTGCTGGCCTACACAATCTCGATTCCCATCGGGCTTTACTCCGTGGCTCGCAGTGGCACCCTGCAGGAGCGCACCATCAGTCTGCTCCTGTACTTCCTTTATTCGCTGCCGTCCTATGTGGCCGCGCTATGGTTGCTGGTCTTCTTCTACCTGCGACTACAAAACACCATGTTCTCGTTGCCGGCTACCGGCATGGTGAGCAACGACTACGCGTCGTTGTCGCCACTCGGCAAGGTCTGGGACGTTTGGACGCATATGATTCTGCCGCTGACGTGCCTGACGTATGGTTCGCTGGCTTACGACAGTCGCTTCACCAAGGCCAACATGGAAGAAGTGATGCGGCAGGACTACATTCGCACGGCCCGGGCCAAGGGAGTGAGCCCCCTGTGGATCATCGTTAACCACGGCTTCCGCAATACGCTGATTCCGCTTGTCACACTGCTTGGCCTGTCGTTGCCAGCGCTGGTCGGCGGCGCGGTGATTCTCGAAAGCATCTTTAGTTGGCCGGGCATGGGCCAGCTCTTTTACGAGTCCATTTCCCGCCGCGATTATCCGCTCATCATGGGGCTCGTGCTGATGTTCACGTTGCTTACCTTGGCGGGTCAATTGATTGCCGACATCGCTTACGCCTTCCTCGATCCGCGCATTACCTACAAGTAGCACCTCAGAATCAGCACCTCGCTTCATGGCCAGTGACCTGAAATCAACTCCCGCCTCAAACCTGCCCGGCCAGCCCGTCGCTACGCCTCAGCCGACGCGCCGGCAGCGCTCGCGTGGCTTTGCAGCCGACGCCTGGCATCGCTTCTCCCGTCGTCCGCTTGCCATGATCGCGGTTGTTTACGTTATTCTCCTTTCCCTCATCGCCGTCTTTTCGCCAGCCATCGCTGGCACGCGGCCAGTCATCTGTCAGTACAAGGGGAAGATCTACTTCCCGGCGCTGTACTATTTTAATCGCAAGTTCGAGAACCCCGTCTTCTTTCGCGATCAGTTCTACGGCCGCTATTACTACAACTTGAAAGAGAAGGATCCCAACAGCTGGGCCGTTTGGCCGCTCGTCTATCAAGATCCGCTCCGCTGGGTCGATGCGAATGAATTCCCCGGTGTCCCCGCCAATCCAACCGGCGACAACGGGAAACCAAGCAGATTCAATTTGATGGGCACGACCGAGCTCGGCATCGATGTCTTCGCGCAAATGGTCCACGGCACCAAGATCGCGTTGCTGGTCGGGTTCGTTGCCACTGGGGTAGCTGCTGCGATCGGCATCACGCTTGGCGGCCTGGCGGGCTACATCGGTGGAGGGGTTGATTTTGTCATCAGTCGTTTCACCGAAATTGTGATGTGCGTTCCGTCGCTCATTGTGATTCTCGCGCTGCTGGCCATCGTTGACCAACCGTCCATCTGGTACACGATGATCATCATCGGGCTCACGAGTTGGCCATCGATCTGCCGCCTCACGCGCGCTGAGTTTTTGAAACTCCGTGCAGTCGAATACGTCACAGCTGCCCGAGCTCTCGGAGCGAGCACCCCGCGTATCATCTTTTTGCATATTTTGCCAAATGCGATGGCTCCGGTCCTCGTGCCGATTTCGTTCGGCATTGCCTCGGCCATCTTGCTCGAAGCGGGACTGAGCATTCTCGGTATCGGTGCCCCGCCGGATACGCCCAGTTGGGGCACGGTGCTCAATCTCGGCCGCAGCAATTTGCAAACCATGTGGTGGATGACGACCTTCCCCGGTGCCGCAATTTTTCTCACGGTGCTGGCTTACAACTTGATCGGCGAGGGACTGCAAGAAGCGACGGATCCGCGTCTGGTTGAGTCGAAGAAATAGGGTCGAAGAAATAGAGTCGCCGTTGCAGAACAGAATTTACGAATCCCCATGACCACCGCGACCGCAACCAAACCCGCCGCCGATCAACCACTGCTCGAGGTGGACAATCTGGCGACGTATTTTTACACCGAGTCGGGCATCGTTCGCGCGGTCGATCATGTCTCGTTGAGATTGGAAGAAGGGAAGACGCTGGGGATTGTCGGCGAGTCGGGTTCGGGCAAGAGCGTCACTTCGTATTCGATCATGCGACTGCTGGCCGGTGCTGGGCAGATTGAGCCGCACAGCCGGATTTCGTTTCTCGGCCGCGATTTGGTGAAGCTGCCCGAACCGGAAATGCGCAAGATTCGCGGCAAAGAGATCAGCATGATCTTTCAAGAGCCGATGACGTCGCTCAATCCGGTTTTCACCGTCGGCGCGCAAGTGATGGAAGCCATCCGGCTGCATCAAGACGTCAGCAAGCAGGAAGCTCGCACGCGGACCATCGAATTGTTTCGCGAGGTTGGCATGCCCGATCCCGAAAAGCGAGTCGACTCCTATCCGCACCAGATGTCGGGCGGGCAGAAGCAACGCGTGATGATCGCGATGGCCCTTTCGTGCAATCCCAAGCTGCTCATTGCCGATGAACCGACCACTGCCCTCGACGTAACGATTCAGGCGCAGATTCTCGATATCCTCCGCCGGCTGCGCGATGAACGTGGCATGAGCGTGCTGTTCATCACGCACGATCTGGGGGTGATCGCCGAGATTGCCGACGACGTAGCGGTGATGTTGCAAGGAAAGATCGTCGAGTACGGCAAGGTGATCGACATTTTTTCAAATCCCAAGCATCCCTATACGAAAGGGCTGCTCGCTTGTAAGCCGCGGCTCGACACGCCGTACAAAATTCTTCCCACCGTTGCCGACTTCATGGAAATTCGTGGCGAAGGGCCGGATGCTGTCGTCATCGAGAAGCAACTCTCGCCCGATCGCTTGCAGCACCTCACCACGCAAGGTCGCGGCCGGCTGCTGCACCCGCGCTCGGTCCTCCAAGCCATCGGCCATCCGTGGGAAGAGAGCCAGCACGCGCCCGATACCAAGGCCGTGACCGAAGGTCAACAGCCGTTACTTTCGGTCAAAGGCTTGAAGGTTCACTTTCCCGTTCGCAAGGGGCTGTTGCTGCGCGTGGTCGATCACGTGAAAGCTGTCGACGGCATCAGCTTCGATATCTACCGTGGTCAAACGCTGGGGCTTGTCGGTGAATCGGGTTGCGGCAAGACAACTGCCGGCCGCGCGATCCTGCGGCTGATCGAACCCGATGCCGGGCAGGTTACCTATGACGGTGTCGATCTAAAATCGCTCGGCGGCAGCGAACTGCGAAAAATGCGTCGCAAGATGCAGATCATTTTTCAAGATCCTTACGGCAGCATGAACCCGCGGCTTACCATCGAAGCTGCCATCACCGAGCCGATGATCATTCAGCAGATCGGCAGTGGCAGCAAAGATCGCCGCGACCGCGCCGTGGCCCTGCTCGAAGAAGTGGGTATGAAGGCCGAGCATCTGGGCCGCTATCCGCACGAATTCTCCGGCGGTCAACGGCAGCGCATCTGCATCGCCCGCTGCCTGGCCGTTGAGCCCGAGTTCATCGTCTGCGACGAATCGGTTTCTGCGCTCGATGTTTCCGTGCAAGCTCAGGTCTTGAACCTGCTTAAGCGACTACAGGATAAACGCGGGCTGACGTACATCTTCATCAGCCACGATCTGAGCGTGGTCAAGTTCATGGCCGACATGATGGCCGTGATGCGGAAGGGACAGATTCTCGAATTCGGGCCTTCCGAGAACATCTACGCGCGGCCCAAGGAAGAGTACACCAAGGATCTGATTCGGGCGACTCCGAACGACTCGCTCGATAACATTCGCCAGCGACAAGCGTCGCGCGAAGCGGGACTCTCGAAGCGAGTCAAGTAACTGCGAGGGCGTTACGACTTTCGTCGTCGCTTGGGGGTGCCGCGCAAACGATGCGGTTCGGTCGTAGGCAAGCCCGCATCGAGGCGAATGAGCTGATCGATCATTCCCTGTGTATCGCTGGCGGTTCGCGAGAGTCGCTCCAGCCATAGCGATCTGCCGAGTCCTAGACTATCGAACACATCCGTTCCTAAGCAGCCCAGCACCGAGGAAGCCACTTCCCGGTTCAGATCGGCGTGAAACGTGGGCTGCGTGAGCGTTTGAAACGAAGCGCGCGTCGCCGCTAGCGCCAAGCTCCAAGCAAATTCGTTCGACGACTGCGAGCAATCGAAGTCTTCCGAAAAGTCGATGGCTCGTTCAGGTTCGAACGCGAGCGGAGTGGGATCGCAATAGGCGGCCATCCGCCCCAGCAGCATGTCGGTCCAGCGTTCGATGCGGCGGCGAAAGCGATTGCAATCGACGGCCCGTTTCAAGTCGATGCCTTCCCCGGTCACCATCCATTGCAGGGCGCAGTTTCGGGCTTCCAAGTGCCCGAGCAGAATACTATGGGCAATCGGTTCCAGCTCGACGTGTCCCGAGGCTCGATCGTGTCCGGCGCACATCGCCGTGAACACGCGCGTGAGCAACTCGCTGGCCAGCACTTCGTAGACGACTTCCGACAGTCGTGTGGTCGAACGCACTCCCGAAGTCGAACCGCGGAACAGCCGATACCAGCGTTCCTGACGGGACTTCGAGGCCGACCAGTATTGCTCGATGGCTCCGTGCGGAATCCAGGCTCGGCACTCGATGAAAACGGGCGCATGAGTCGCCGCAACAGCGCCGATTTCGAGAAGATCGCCCAGATTCATGCCGAACTTTCAGTAACGACCCCGCCGGCAGGTCACCAGAAAAACTCACCGCGGGCAGGCGCGGTGCGAGGAGCTTCTGCCGATGTGGAGCCCGAGGGGACGTGGGCTCTGCATGGGCAGAAGTCATTTCAATAGCCATTGCAATCGGAATGCCGCGACAATTGTTGTTCACCGAATCAGCAGGCAAACGCTTACGCAGACGTGAATTAGACAAATTCGGATCGATTTCGCACGCCGGGAACATGTTGCCTTTTTGCAACGTCCGACCTTTCGCTGCTACACTCGAACGAGCGTGGGACAGATTGTCGGGCGATTCAAACGAAGGAACGAGTGACCAAACATGCGGATTGGAATTGTCAGCGATACCCATGCTCATTTGCAGAATGCTCAGGCCGCGGCGCGAATGCTGCAATCGCTGGAAGTGGAAGCCGTTTTGCATTGCGGTGATATTGGTTCGCCGGCCATTCCGGGGGCCTTCTCGCTCTGGCCCACGCACTATGTCGTGGGGAACGTTGACCACGGTGAGGAGGACGCGCTGTCGGCAGCTGTGACGGCTGCTGGGGGAAGGTTTCACGGCGCGTTTGCCGACTTCATGCTGAACGGGCGTCGAATCGCCCTGTTGCACAGCGACGATGCCCGGCGCTTTCGCCGGGTGACGACCGGCAACGAGTACGACCTGGTTTGCTATGGTCACTCGCACATCGCCGAGCAGCATCTCGACGGGCGCACGCTGGTCCTCAATCCCGGCGCGCTGTATCGCGCCAATCCACACCAGATTGCCGTCGTCGATCTGACCAAGCTGGAAGCCATGCACTTCAAGCTATAAACCAGGTACGATCGGCCTAAAGATACTCGCGCCAGCCCCGCTGCTCGAGTTCTTTCACGACTTCGCGAATGGCTTCTTCCTCGCTCTTATGGGCGACCAACGTCGCATCGGGAGTATGCACGACGACGCAGTCTTGCATCCCCAATGTAACGAGCAAGTGATCGTCCGTTCCCCGCACGATCGAGCCCGTGGTGCGAATGCCTACGTGCCTGGCTTGAATCGTGTTTCCCTGGGCGTCGCTGCCGGAAGTGCGGGCAATCGCCTGCCAACTGCCGACATCGTCCCAAGTGAAGGACGCCTTCAGCACCACGATGTTCGGATAGTGCTCCATCACGGCAAAGTCGATGCTCTTGCCGCGAATCTCGGTGAACTCGCGATCGAACACCGCGTTAAAGTTGGGCTGACCCCAGGCCGAAGCAATTGTTTGCAAGTGTGCCATCATCTGCGGCTCAAACTTCGTCAGCGCGTCGACAATCGTCTTTGCTTTCCACACAAAGATGCCGCTGTTCCAAAAGAAGTTGCCAGCTGCCAGATATTGTTCGGCCACGCTGCGAGCCGGCTTCTCGCGGAAACGCGTCGCGCGATAGGCGCTGGCACTATCGACCACAGCACCTTTGCCCGTGCCAAGTGGCAGCGGATCGCCACACTCGATGTACCCAAAGATTTCAGCAGCGTAGGTGGGACGGATGCCAAAGGTTACGATCCGCGCCGGTTCTTGCTCGACCAACTCCACGGCTTGTTTCAGCGCAGCCTGAAATGCCGCCGTGGGCTGGATGAGATGATCGGCGGGCATCACAGCCATTGTGGCGTTGGGGTCGTTCTGACTCACCAGCAAGGCCGCGAGACCCACGCAGGGAGCGGTATCGCGCTTGCAGGGTTCACCGAGAATGCGCGAACTCGCCAGTTGCGGCAATTGTTCGCCCATCGGCTGCACGAGTCGTTGGTTCGTAACGATGAGCAGTCGCTCGGGTGAAACGAGGCCGTCCAAGCGCGCGACGGTTTGTTGAATCATCGTTTGCGCGCCGACGAGCGCCAGTAATTGCTTGGGAGTCGTCGTCCGGCTGAGAGGCCAGAAGCGAGTTCCCGCGCCGCCCGCCATGATGACCGCATGAAGCATGAGCGTCAGTCCTTAACGCGATGGTTCGCGAACCACTGTCGGGCCCGCTGGAGAAAAGTAGGTTGGCTGTTCGATGCTTGTTCCTGGCGGCAGCTTCGCGGCAATCTCCGCAGGCGAAGCTGCAAACAGCGGATTAATTTCGACCGGCACATCATCGGCAATCTGCACCCCGGCCGCCCGCAGCCAGCGCCGATGCAGGGCCATCATCGCTTGCCTGGCCAGCGGCGCATTGTCAGTCGGTTCACGATCTGCGTTCTTCACGGGCGCAAAGGCATCGGCCGGATCTGCTTCGACCACCAGGGCATTGTTTGCCGAATTGAGCAAGTCGAAAATGAACCGCTCGAAGCGATAGGCATTTGGTTTGTCGGGCTCGATGCGCTTGCCGCTTTCGTCGATATGCGGCGTCTTTTTGTGAGCCACATGAAACGGCAAAGCATCGTCGGCAACTGCCGAGCGCTGCAGGAAGGCGACATCGAGCACATGCACGGCCAGGTTGCCTGCCCAGAACTTCAGCGAACCATCCGGCAACGTTTGCTTGGCGAATTCATCGGGCAGATCGCTATATTCGATCATCAGCACGCGATTATCGGCCGCCACAAGATTCCCAACGCGCTCGAGTGCATGCCGCTTCTTCACCACCTGCGTCGTCATTTCCGAACCAGCGAGCCGGTGGCTGCCGAGCAAGAGTGGGTCGCAGACCTGCAACAGTGGATTGTCGATTTGTCCGTAGAAGAGGACGCTCAAGCCCCGCTGCTGGCAATCGGCCAGGGCACCACTCTTCTCAAAGGCCTTGAGCATTCCACCGTGACCGTCCGGGGCAAGGACCAGTTCACTGGGAGAGGCCAGCAGAATCCGTTGCCACTGGTCATCGACGGCCCACATCGTGGCCTGGCAGAAGTAATGCAAATCGTCGGCGGGCAGGCCAAAGTTATCGTGCGCGGCGAGAAACTCGCGTGTCTTTCGGTCCGTCGCGGGACTAGTCATCACATACAGTGGGATCTTGGCCTCGTACCGCTCGCGAACTGCTAACAGCTGTTCAATCAGCACTTGAAACATCGGCCGCTGAGAGAGTGGGCCAATGGGAAACATCCCCTTGGGCTCATCAAAGCCCAATCTGGTTCCGAGGCCGCCCGCGACGAGAATCATGCCGACCTGGCCGTCACGGAGCAACTGCTGGCCGCGCTCAATCGCCGCCTCTTTCGTGAAGGGTACTCCGCTCCCATCGAGTCGCATTGCCGGGGGGGATGTAGCGCGAGCAGCGAGGGCCGCCCAATGTGCGCGAGGATCGTCCGTTTTCTCGCGTTCGGCCGCGCTAACGCCGCCATACTTTTTTTTGAGCTGGGTGAAGGTTGCTAGATCGAGCGCGGCGATCTGCTCGGCCAACTTCGCTTGCTCAGAGGGGGGCAATTGAGACCAGAATTGCAATAAATGTTCTTGGCCGGCAGGCCGTAACTTATCCAGCAGCAGATCTCGCTTCGCGTCGCTCGTCATCAGTCCCCTCGAAACAGCCAACCTTGAACCCAGGCATACGCCAGCCAACTCAACAGCGGGAACAGTACAAAAATCGCGCCATACGTGAACACGGTCGTCCAAAAATGTCGCGGCCAACGTGCCATATCAGTTCACTTGCCTCAAATCCCAGCTTCGGATGCGGTCCTGTCATGCTGTCAGTCCGCTCCCCAGCAATCATAAAGGTTCCGCTAAATTAGAGGTATCCCGCTTGTACACTGTGCCGCGCTGCTCTTTTCGCTGCGAAGTAAACCCCATGAAACTGCCACTCTTGGTATTGCTGGCCACGCTCGTCTCACTCGCGCCCACGAAACTGATCGCCGACGAAAGGCCTGCGGTCGAGGCACCGCTGGCGTCGCTGGAGCTCACGGCGGGCACCAGCCTGGTCTTTGCCGAACCAGCAGCCGCGCGCGAAGTCCTGTTGGCCGACGACGACTATTCCCGCCGACTCAGCCGCTTCGACCTCCAAGCTCGTCTGCAGACCGACCGCGCGGTAACCAAGGACGATTGGAAAAAACTGGTCACTGAGCAAGTCGTGGATTGGACGCCCGTCGAACGCGAAAAAATCAGCAAGGTAGTCGAGTCGCTGCGGCCTAAGTTGGCCCCCTATCGCTTGCGCCTGCCGAAGGAAGTACTCCTCATCCGCACGACCGGCAAAGAAGAAGGAGAAGCCGCCTATACGCGTGGCAATTCCATCATCTTGCCTTCGAAGGTGTTGCGTTATCCGTCGCCCCAGTTCGACGCCTTAATTCTGCACGAGTTGTTTCATGTCCTCAGCCGGCATGATGCAGCCACTCGTCACGCGCTCTACAAAATTGTCGGCTTCACGGTGCGCGACGAAATCGAGATCCCCGCTTCGCTTGAAGAACGCCGCATCACAAATCCCGATGCGCCGCGCCTCGACTCGTTCATTGAACTCAAAAACGACGAGCAACAAGTGACTGCGGTCCCCATCATCTATGCGACGCCAAAAGACTACGACGCCAAGATCGGAGGCACCTTTTTTCGCTACGTGACCTTCAAACTGCTTGTGGTCGACAAGGTCGACGGCAAATGGCAACCACGCCTGAGAGGCGATCAGCCCGTAGTGCTCGATCCCGCAAAGGTCACAAGTTTTCATGACCAGATCGGCAAGAATACCAACTACATCATTCACCCCGACGAGATTCTGGCCGATAACTTTGTCCACCTCATTCAACGCATCCCGAATCTGGCGACGCCGCGAATCGTCGAGCAGATGGCGGATGTGTTGAAACCGTAGTTACGGTTTCGTCGGCGGCGAGGCGACTTCAATCCCTAGCAATTGCCGCTGCTGGGTGAGACGCCAGGCATGATCTCTTGCGGGGCCGGTGACGCCCGTTACATCCACTCCGCGCTGCGGCAGTGAGGCGAGGACGCGCTCGAAGTAGTCCTGCATGGGTGGGCCGCGCAATTTGCGATTGTTGCCGTGCGCGATGGGTGCAGAGAATTCCACAATCGGATGCTCGTCGGTGTTGAGCTTTGCGCCGCGCACCGGGTGCCAATCGCCAATGTAGTAGGAGAGGATCGCTTGCTCGTCAGCCAGCAGCGTATCGTGTTCGCCCGTATGCGGATTGTGTTCCAGCCAGCCTTGGGCGGCAGCTGTCTGAGCAAACACAATTGGTTTCTCGGTGCCGATCAAACCGAGCACCGGGCTATTGGTGTTCGGCCTGACCCACCAAAGCGTGACGTTGGGAAAGACGCTCGCCATGCTGTTGGCAATCGCTTCGAAGTCGGCGGGGCCCATTTGATACAGCGCCAGCCATTGGCAAAACAGCCCGCCGGGCCGAAGTGACCGCTGGCTTGCGCGATAGTGCTCGACGGTATAGAGATAGCCGGTGTGACTCTCCCACGGTACGAACAGATCTGACACAATCACATCGAACTGCCGGCCACTGCCACTGAGAAAGCGGCGGGCATCGTTCACTTGAATTTCGACGCGCGGCGCATCAATGAGGCCTCGATTCGTCTCGCTCAAATACCGCGCGGCGAGCACCGCTTCGGGAATCAGTTCCACCACGACGATGCTTTTGAGTTCCTCATGTGGAACCGCCGCCGCAGCCGTTTGTCCCGTTCCCAGGCCGAGAAAGGCTACATCTTGGGCTTTGCCATGCAGCAGCAGCGGCAAATGTCCCTGACGATAGTCCCGCTGCACACTCGTCCGGCTGTTACCAAAGCCATAATGCAGATTTTGCCGAGTCGTGCGCGATGAGAACCCACGGCTGTCGGTGAACTCAATCGCATCGATCCAGCCATAAGCGCTTTCCCACCGCTGCAGTAGTGTTTCGCCCGGTTCCAAGGTGTTCACTTTGCGCATCGTGCTCCAATTGAACTCCAGCGCCACTGTCGCCACGATGGCGAAGGCCAGCGCCTGCGAAATCGCACCGCGACCGATTAGCATGCCGAAGCAGAGGAGCAGATAGAGCGCCGTCAGCGCAATGAAACTGCCCCACAATCCCAGCAGCGGCAATAAAAAACTCGCAGTAAGCGAACCGAGTGCGCCGGCAATAGTGCTCACAGCAGTGAGTCCGGCAATTTGCGATTCACGTGCGACCTTTGGCTCGATGGCCCGCCAGGCCAACGGCAAGATCATGCCCAGTGCGGTAATCGGCGGCAGTACGACCCAAAACACCAGCTTGAAAGCGGCGAGTAGGTAAGTTTCGAACGAGGTGCCTTCACTGAAGTATTGAAAATTAGTCCAGCGCTTGAAGATGGCAATCGACAGCATGATGCCAACCGCACCGAGTCCGCACGACCAGGCAGCCAACGTCGCCGGCGCAAGACGGTTCCCTAGGAAGCCGATGATTGTGGACCCCAATGCCAGGGCTAACAAGAACACAGTGACAACCGCACCGAATGTATACGTGCTGTTGTGAAACACGAGCGAAAAAAGTCGCATGTAGAGGACTTCGAGCGCGAGAATCGAAAATCCCGAGAAGCCCACCAACAGCCACCACCGTAGCGGAATCGTTTCCGACAGATCTGCCGTGCGGATCATCACTTTGCCAGGATCGCCCACCAAATCCTGCGAGTCGATATTCTCCCTACCGCTTTCGGTTTGCCCAGCGAACCCCACCAGAATCGCAAGGAGTCCGCACGCGATCGAAACCCCCGCGGCGAGATAGCTGGACAAAGTGACACCCACATTCACGAGCAGAAAGGCCGTCGCCAGTACAGAGCCGAGCATGGCTCCAGCAGTGTTCGTCGCGTAGCCCCAACTAAGCCACTGCGGCGCGGGCGCGTTGCGCGGCGATAAGAACGCAGCCATCAAAGGCCAGGTCGCTCCCAGCGAAACAGTGGCCGGCAGGAGAACGAGGAAACTAAAAATCACCCGCAGCGCTACGTAGCTACTCAGCGGCCCCGGCTCCAGCGAGCCGATCACCGTGGTCGCCGCGGCGTGCAGCAGGAACGGAACGATTAGTGTCCAAGTTCCGGCCACAATTTCCAGAATGCCGTAGGCCATCAATGGCTGCCACTGTCCGCGATACCTGCCCGCAAGCCAATAGCCGATGGCCATGCCGCCCAGAAAACTCGAGAGCACCAGCGCCGATGTATAGACCGTATGCCCGAACACGTTGCCGAATTGCCGGGACCACGAAATCTCATAGATCATGCCCGCAGCGCCCGACGCCAAGAAAATCAGCGTTGCTAGAATGCGCAAAAATAAAAAGCGGGCTGCAGGAGTCATGCGAGGAGCAAACGTCTGGGACTGCCGGCGGACACAATCGAGCGAGGAGGATTACTGTAACTCGGCTCGCTGGGTCATGTCAGGCGTGGCCCCGACTGCTACTCAGTCCTCAGCCACAAACGGCAGCGATGGGGTTGCCGCCGAGGACGAGCGGTACGGGTTGGCCGGCAGGCGTTTGATAGATCTTGTGGGGATTAATCCCCAAGAGTGTGTAGATGGTGCAGGCAAAGTCAGCAGGGGAATGGCTCTTGTCGATGACGTGAGCTCCGTCGCGGTCGGTGGCACCGTAAATGAGACCAGCAGGTACGCCGCCGCCGGCGAGGACTATGCTCATCGCCTTGGCCCAGTGATCGCGACCGGCTTGCTTGTTGATGGTCGGTGTGCGACCGAATTCGCCAAACATCATCACCAGCGTATCGTCGAGCAGTTCGTGCTCGGCCAGATCATCGAGCAAAGCACTTACGGCCTGGTCCACTACCGGCAAATTGGTTCGCAGGCGTTTGAAGTTGTCGGCATGTGTGTCCCAACCGACAGGCTCGTTAATGGTGACAAACCGGACACCCGATTGAATCAGCCGCCGCGCGAGGAGCAGCCGCTGGCCGAGCTTATTGCGGCCAAAGCGATCACGTTTCTCGGCCGACTCTTCGTCCATGCGGAACGCGCCGCTGGTCTTGGGCGAGAGGATGATCTGGTGCGCGTCTTCATAGAATTTACTCTGCGCGCGGAGTAGATCGGGGCGCTCGACCAGCCGCTCGAACGAGTGCTCCGTGTCTTTCAGCAACTGGCGACGACGTTCAAAGCGTGCCGCATCGATGCCCGGCGGCATCGACATCGACCGGGCTTTGAATTCGCTGTCATTCGGGTCGGCTTGCAGGGCGAACGATTGCCAGGCCGAACCGAGAAAGCCAGCGCCGGGCCCTTCGCTCGGTTCGACGGGAATGGCGACCGACGTGGGAGTGCCGACCACTTCGGCCAGTTCGCGCTTCGCGACAGCCGACCAGGTGGGAAACTTGTGGGCACTGCTCGGGGCATTGCCGCTGCCAAGCATAAACATGCTGGCGGGATTGTGATCGGGAATGTGATGATTCACGCCGCGCAGAATGCAGAGGCGATGAATCTGTTGCGACAGGAGCGGCATCAGTTCGCAGACCTGGTAGCCCGGCAGATTCGTGGCAATCGGTTTGAACTCACCCCGGATTTCGGCGGGCGAATCGGGCTTCATGTCCCACATGTCTTGATGCGGCGGCCCACCCTGTTGCCAGATGAAGATTACGTTCTTGGCCTTGGGGGCTGCCTTGCCCGCGTCTTGTTCCGCCCGCAGCAAGTTAGGCAATGTGAGTCCCGAGAGACCCAATGCGCCCAGTTGCAGCACATCGCGGCGGGTGAAGTTTCGGCAGCCCTTGAGGAGTGACATCGTATGTTCCGCAGTTAGTGCGTGACCAGAAATTCTTGCCGATTCAGCAGCGACCAAAACAAATCTTCGAAACCTTCGGCTCGCGAGCTGACGCCCGAGAGGTACTTCGTCGCTTGCTCGCGCTCTAGGGAGGTCGCCACGCGCGCGAGCGTGAGCAAGTACAACTCGTCGAGCAGAGCGTTGTTGTCGCTCACGTCTTTCAGCAGTTTGCTCAAGCGCCCTTCGGGAGCGGTGATTTTTTCGATTAGCGCCGTGTCGTTATAGAAGTACATCGACTGGCTCAAGTTCGGCATCGACGAGCGTTCGCAATCGCAACTTTGGGTCCGCTGGGGCTTGTCGAAGATTCGCAGCACGTAAGTATCGTCACCACGTGGACGGCTGAGGGGCATCTCGATCGCGCGGGTAACCGTGCGATTGTCTTTGGGCCCGCCATACACCAGCAGGTCCATCTTCAGGGGAGTTGCCGTGATATCTGCGAGCGCGTCGAGCACAGTTTCGGCTGACATGCGCCGCAGTACGCGATGCGAGAAGTTTCGTTCGTCATCGTGGTTGGTCGTGTTGGTCGCCCAATCGCGCTGATAGGTGCGAGTGTTTAGAATGCGGCGATGGAGTTTGCGCAGGTCATAACCGCTGCTGACAAACTCGCGGGTCAGTTCGTCCATCACCGCAGGATGCGACGGGGGATTGGCAGCAGCCAGCGCATCGGCAGGTTCGATCAGGCCGCGGCCAAAATAATGAGCCCAGACGCGATTAACCATTGCCTTGGCGAAGTACGGATTCTCTGGCGAGACCATCCACTTCCAAACTTCCGCGCGGGGATCGATGCCCGGCTTGATTTCAATGACAGGACCATCCAGGGGGCGCGGCGGCAACACTTCTCCGGTGCGGGGATCGAGAAATTCTTCCAGCGGTTTCTCGCTCACAAACACGCCGTTGATGTAGTTCAACTTCTTGTCGCGCATTTCCTGCGAAACGCCGCGGCCGACGTACGAGAACGCTGCCGTAAAACTGAGGAAGTCTTGTTGCGACCAGCGATCGTGCGGATGCTTGTGGCACTCGGCACATTCAAGCCTGACGCCCAGAAAAGCGGTCGCCACATGCTGGGCGAGAGGTCGGGCATCCATTTGCCCCTTCCGCTCGCCGGCTTGCACGCGGAACTTCAGGTTAAAAGTAAAGTCTTCAAGCGTGTTACGTGTGGCGGGACCACAACGAAACGGAAGGTCGGTGAGTTCAGCCAGCACTGGCTCGACCTTTATTCCTGCTTTCTGAGCTTCTGCCTGTTTCTTGCGCGCTTCGGTGCGGCGATTGTTATCGGCAATCAATTCGGCGTCACTGCGACCATCGGCCACGGTCCCTGTGATGGCGCCACGCACAATTTGATCCCAGGGAACATTGCGATCGAAGCGATTCCGCATCCAGTCGTAAATGCGATAGACCGATTCATCGTACATCGTACGATTGTCGGCCCCCATCGCGTCGCACAACTTGTTCGCCCAGACAGCCGAATAGAGCGGGTCGAGCAAGAGCTGGTCGATCACGCGGGCTCGCTTGTCGGGTGCTGCGTCGGCAACGAATTCGCGCACTTCAGCGGGGGTCGGCAAGCGGCCCACGACATCGAGATAGACTCGCCGCAGAAAGTCGTTGTCGCTGCACAGTTCGGCAGGGAGGATATTCAGCTGCCGCAACTTGCCCGCGACGAGTTGATCGACCGCATCGCTCAGCGGTTCATCGGGAAACGTTGCATTTTTTGGCAATTCGCCCGGCGAGAGGACCGGCACAAAGGCGATCTGCCCAGCGAAGTGCGCCAGAATATTGGTATCGCCGACACGCAGGGTGGTCACGCGACCATCGCTGGCGACATTCGCGGTGCCGCTGTCGAGCGTTTCGTACCGGGCATAAGCAGAGACATCGCGCTCGCTGTTGTCACTAAAGCGGGCGAAGACCTTCAAGGGTTCCGAGGGCACGCTCTTCTTGGCGACAAGTTGCGCGGGTTCGATGCGGATGCTCTTCAGTTGTGGCGAGTCTGCTGCGTCGTGATTCGCGCCAGCTTTGATCCAGGCTTCGAGCAGGGCATATTCTGGGCTGTCGACGGCCAGGCGAACACCACCGCCATGCGGAACCTTGCCCGTCGGCTTTTGGAGGAGCAGACTCTGCCGCGGATGGTTGAGATCGAGTCGGCGGCCGAATGCGCCGCGCACTTCGAGAAAGTCATCCTCCGGCACAGCTGCGAAGAGGGATAAGCGAAAATTTCCCTTGCCTGAGAACGAGCCGTGACATTCCCCCGCACTGCACCCCAGTTTATAGAACGTCGGCACAACGTCGTAAGCAAACGACGGCGATTGCGAGTCGGCAGCTTGCGCCACCTGGCCCAGCAATAACAACAGGCCGAGGGTTGGCAGTGGCAGGCGAAACATAGGTACTCCGCAGGCAGGGTACGGCGGTGTTTTGACGCCGGTTCCTTGAGAACAGTGCTTTGACGGCGGGCGAGACAGGCGGCGAGTGAATTGGTAGGGGGTCCTGCATGGTAACGCCTGCCAGCGACGAATGCCAATATTGAAGCGAGGTTTTTACGTGATGATGAACCCTCAAGTCGCGACATTCTGCCGCAGTGCCCACTTTTCCGTGGGCTCTGCCGCTTCACCCGCACCCGATTCCCCCGCTATACTGCCAGCATCGCACAAATCTGGGCGACCTGGTCGCGAAGTAGGGCCCGCGACCTGGGCACCCGGCAAGCTGTCCTCCGTAGGCAGTCTTCGAGTAAGCACGCGCAACCAGAGTGAGGGGACGAAAGGAAATCGCATGGCAGAAGGTGCCAAGGGGATTGAGGGGACAACGTCAGCCGAATCGGCCCGTCTCCAGTTAGCTGGAAAAGAATACGAATTACCAGTAGTAGTCGGCAGCGAAGACGAGCGAGGCGTTGACGTCTCGAAGCTGCTGGCAACGACCGGACATATCACGCTAGATGATGGCTACGCCAATACTGGCTCTTGCACGTCGTCGGTCACGTTTTTGGATGGCGACAACGGAATTCTCCGCTACCGCGGTTATCCGATCGAAGAACTCGCCGCCGGTTGCGACTTTATCGAAGTCGCTCACCTGCTCATTTACGGCGAATTGCCGAATGCCAAGCAACTGGAAGATTTTAAGAATTCCATTCGCCGGCACACGATGATCCACGAAGAAATGCGGGCCTTTTACAACGGCTTCCCGCGTGACGCTCATCCGATGGCGATTCTGTCGTCGGTGGTGAGTGCCCTCTCGACCTTCTACCAGGATTCGCTCGACCCGATCGATCCCCGCCAGGTGGAAGTTTCGATTCATCGCCTGCTCGCTAAGCTGCCAACGATTGCTGCCTACAGCTACAAAAAGTCTGCCGGCCAACCGTTCATCTATCCGCAGAACGATTTAAGTTACTGCGAGAACTTCTTGCAGATGATGTTTGCGGTTCCTTGCGAGCCCTATGAGATCGATGCCGATGCGGTCGCCGCGCTCAACTTGCTGCTGATCGTGCATGCCGACCACGAACAAAACTGCAGCACGTCGACCGTCCGCATGGTCGGCTCGTCGAACGCCAACCTGTTCGCCTCGATTTCGGCCGGCATCAGCGCCCTCTGGGGCCCGCTGCATGGCGGTGCCAACGAAGCCGTCGTGCTGATGCTCGAGCGAATCATTCAAGAAGGTGGCGACGTCAGCAAGTTTGTGAACATGGCGAAAGACAAGAAGAGCAATTTCCGCCTGATGGGCTTCGGCCATCGCGTTTACAAAAACTTCGACCCACGCTGCAAAATCATCAAGCAGGCTTGCGACAAGCTGCTGGCCAAATTGTCGGTGAGCGATCCGCTGTTCGATGTGGCTCAACAACTCGAGCAGGTCGCTCTTAGCGACGAATATTTCATCGAACGCAAGCTTTATCCCAACGTGGATTTTTACTCTGGCGTGATCTATCGCGCGCTGGGCATTCCGGTGCAGATGTTCACGGTCTTGTTTGCGATGGGCCGCTTGCCGGGCTGGATCGCTCACTGGGTCGAAATGCACCGCAGCCCAACCAAGCGGATCTATCGCCCGCGTCAAATCTACACCGGTCCTACGCAGCGAAAGTTCCAACCAATCGAGAAGAGGTAAAAGCTGTCTTAACCCAATTGTGTGCGTAAGCTACGATTTGTTAAAGGCCGGCCCTTTACCCGCAACCTCTCCTCGGGGCACTGAGGAGAGGGAGCCATGATTTCCCTAGCTTCTAGTCCCTGATCTCCAACCCCTTTCCAGCCATGCCGATTGTCAAGTTTGTCAAAGAGAAGAAAGAGATCGAAGTACCGATGGGCGCGAACTTGCGCAACGAGGCCATCAAGGCCGGCGTCAACCTGAATCAAGGTTTGAATGGCGTTGGTGCTGGCGTGAACCGTATTCTTAACTGTGCGGGAAAGGGTGTTTGCGGCACGTGTCGCGTGCTGATCACCGAGGGAATCGAAAACACAAACAAGCTGACGATGTCCGAATGGGTCCGGTTCAAGACGGTCCTGATTCCGGATCCAATTCCAACGCTCGCTTATGTAGGTCACGAGGATGAAATGCGGCTGGCGTGCTGCACGGTCGTTCAAGGCGACATCACGGTCGCCAGCGGACCGGAAATGAATCTGTTCGGCGAGAACTTTTTTAGCTAAGCCGGCTGGAAGTGGCCATCTTGAAGTAGCCCGAAGCGTCAGCGAGGGGATGGTTCAAGACGACGATCACGGCCGGGTATTCGTGCCAAGCTGTTCTTGAACAGGCTCAAACGAAGATGCGAAACTCGTCGCGTTGAAGACGAACCCGTAACGAACTAGCTCCCTCGCTGACGCGTCGGGCTACTGGGCGCAGCACGAGCCATGAAACAAGTGGTGGCCATCGTTAAGCCGCATCTGGCCGAGGGGCTGGTCGAAGCGTTGTTGCGAGCACCGGTCGAAGCATTGACCGTGCGCGAAGTTCGCGGCTATGGCCGGCAAAAGGACTATTTGAATCAATACGGCGAGACGGAGTACGCCCTCGCATTTCTGCCCAAACTCGAAATCGAAGTGTGGGTCGACGATTCCCGGCTGGAAGAAGTTGTCCAGCTGATTCAAGAGAAGGCATCCACCGGTCGCCTGGGTGATGGCAAGATTCTCATCTTGCCAGTCACCACGTTCAAGCCTGTAACGGATGCCAAGGCCTAGCGGCAACTCAGCAAAGAACTAATCTACGGGACCACGATCGCGATAGTCAGCTTCGCTGAGCCAGGTGGCAACAGCAGTCTGTTGCCGCTTGATCTGAATGAGGATATCGGTCCCCTGTTTCTCAACCTTCTTCCGTTCGTCAGCGACCTTTGCTTCGTCGCTGAAGACAGTCGGTGCCCGCTCGGCTAGTTGGTGCAGGTCGCAACGAAATGCTTCGAGCGCGAGTAGCATCTTCTTCTCTTCTGCGACGAGTTGTTCAACTCGTGACATCAGTTCGCTGTCTGCCTTGACGATTTGCTTGTACTCCGCGTGCAGTACTTCGAGGAATGGCCGGATCTGTTCATCCAGTTCATCCGCGCCATCCTGCACCGTTGTCACCCAGCTGACGAGTTCCCCTGAGATTACTGGCGTGAGTAACGACCGCTCCAACTTTTCGACAACTTCTTTCAGTTGCGCCTCTTGTGGATTTTGGGTCATCATGTTGCAGCCTCCTTTATCGAGGATGCTCGGGCTCCGAATTCAGCCACATTGGCTGCTGACAGGCCAGAGATTTACCTTTACCTGCGAAAACAGGGCGTTTTCACAGGCTCGGGTCCGAGCAGTTGTGAACAGCCGATAGAGTGCAAGCGGTGTGCCGTTGAGGTTGCCGGTCGTTACAGTCCGCGCACGGATTACTTCTTCCCAATCAGCTTTTTCAGCTGCAACCAGGTGCGAGTGTTGGCCACATCTGTCTTGGTGAGGCCCGCGCGGCGGGCTTGCAGAATGCCGTATCGCAGGACATTCAAGCCTTCCGTACTGTGGGCATCGGTGTTGATAACGATGGGAATGCCATGTTGCTTCGCGGCGGCCAGGTGTACGTCGTTCAAGTCGAGGCGCATGGGGTTGGCATTGAGTTCGAGCAACTTGCCGTGTTCCTTGGCTGCTGCATAAACGGCATCGAGATCGACTTCGTAAGCTTCGCGACGATTGAGCAGTCGGCCGGTGGGATGGGCGACCATCGAGACGTATGGGTTAGCGATCGCGCCGAGAATGCGTTCGGTGATTTGCGCCCGCGGTTGCTTCTGCCCGTAATGCACACTCGCGATGACCCAATCGGCTTCGGCGAGTATATCGTCGGGTAAGTCCATGCCACCCTTCTCGAGAATGTCGCACTCGATTCCCTTAAGAATTCGAAATCCTGCGGGCTGATCCTTGTTGATCCGGTCGATCTCCTTCCACTGCTCCAGGCAGCGCGCGGGAGTTAGGCCGTTGGCCATCGAGACTCGCTGCGAATGGTCGGTGATCGCGATGTAAGACAAACCTCGCGCGCGGGCAGCCGCGGCCATTTCCTCGATCGAAGCGGTACCATCTGTGGCGTGCGTGTGCATGTGCAGATCGCCGCGAATGTCGTCGACAGTAATTAGCTCCGGCAATTCACCCGCAGCTGCCCAATCGAACTCTTTGCGAGCTTCGCGCATCTCGGGCGGGAACTCAGGAAGCCCGAGGGTGGCATACACATCGGCTTCGCTTGTACCGGCAACATACGTTTCCTTATCTCCCGTCACTTTGAACACGCCATATTCGTTGATCTTTAGCCCCTTGGCTTTTGCCATGCCACGGACGATTACGTTGTGCTCTTTGCTGCCCGTGAAATATTGCAGCGCCGCACCGAACGATTCTGCCGCCACGACACGCAGGTCGATTTGAAACCCTGAGTGCGTGCGGATGCTCATTTTCGTCTCGCCACGGGCAATGACGTCTTTCGTTTGCTCGAAGGCACCGAGGCGATCCATGGCAGCGGTCGGGTCAGCAGCGACGACGAGAATATCGAGATCACCGACTGTCTCTTTGCCACGGCGATAGCTGCCGCCGAACTCGAACTGCTCGACTCCGGGGCAATCCTTAAAGTGTTCCCGCAGCGAGTTGGCCAGCGTATCTGCTTCGGCCCACAGCAACCGCAAACTGGCCGTGGCGGCCAGCGTGATGCCCGCGAGAATCAGCTGTTCGGTCTTCTCTCCAAAGCCTTTCAAATCGCGCACCTTGTGCTCCTCGCAAGCCGCGCGCAGTTGGTCGAGCGTCGCAATGCCGAGTTGCTTGTGCAAGGCAGCGGCCTTCTTTGGGCCGACACCGGGAATGCGCAACAATGCCAGGACGCTTTGCGGCACCTGCTCTCGCAGTTCTTGCAGGAAAGGAAGGTCGCCGGTCATGACGAGTTGCACGATCTTCTCCGCCAGATCCTTTCCAATGCCATCGATCTCCGTCAGTTTCTGCTTCTCCTGAGTCGCGATCCACGCCAGCGACTCCGAGTAATCGCGCAGCGTGCGGGCGCTGTTTCGATAGGCTCGCACGCGGAATGGGTTCGCCGCCTGAAACTCCAGCAGGTCGGCGATCATGTCGAAAGCATCTGCGATTTGAGCGTTAGTCATGCGGGCGAACTCAGGGGAATGACAAATCGTTTGGCAAACCAGGCGTCTGGAAAGAATAGCGATAACGCCGCAGCTATTCACTATAGTGATTGTGCCTTGTCCTGCCATGCGTGTGCCTGCTTCTCTCGCCGAGGTCGTCATGCTTGCCTCTACCTTCCGCTTGCTCCTCTTCACTGCTTTGCTCGCGATCTCCGTGACCTCGTTTGCCGATGAAGCGAATCGGCAGTCGCTGACGGAGACTTTGAGCAAGTTCACCGCTCCCGATATGCCGGACGAAGTGAAGCAAAAGTTACGGGACTACGTTCCCAACGATTTGCGTCAGCGGCGTGAGGCAGCCAATGCAAAAAGCTCGGCAGATTGGCACGCCATCAAGTCTCGTGAGGAGTGGGAAGCCTTCCGCAGAGAAAAGCTCAAGCTACTGCGGAAATCGCTCGGTCGCTCGTTTGCCAAAGACGATTGGCAACCACCCAGCAAGTACGCGCCGCTGGAGAAGGCGGGAGAGATCAAGGGGGACGGGTATCGAATCGAGAAGCTGCTGTATACCAGCGCCTACGGCCAATGGATCACGGCGAACCTATACGCACCCGAACCACCGCGCGAGAAGATGCCCGGCTTCATCGTCAGCCACGCTCACCATACGCCGAAGGAAAACGGCGAGTTACAAGACATGGGCGTCCTCTGGGCGCGAGCCGGTTGCTATGTGCTCGTGCCCGATCATCTGGGGCATGGGGAACGCAAGCAGCATCCGTTTCGATCAGCTGCCGACTATGCGAAGCCGTTTCAGGTAAGTCGCCAGGACTATTACCATCGCTACGATTTGAATTTACAGCTCAACATTATTGGCGAAAGTCTCATGGGCTGCCTGGCGCTCGACTTGATGAGTGGCGTCAGCTTGCTGCGGGATTTGCCGGGCATTGATCGCGAGAAGATCATCTTGCTTGGCGCAGTTGCCGGCGGTGGCGATCCTGCCGCAGTGGCAGCAGCGCTCGATGAGCGAATTAGCTGCGCGGCTCCGTTTAACTTCGGTGGACCGCAACCCGAGTCGAAGTATCCGCTTCCCGAGGATGCTGAAACGTCGTTCAACTACGGTGGTAGTGGCGGCTGGGAATCGACCCGCAATCTGGCCAGCTCTTTGAAGGATGGCACTTTGCCATGGGTCATTGTCGGCAGCATCGCACCGCGACGTCTAATCTATGGCCACGAGTTTGCCTGGGATCGCGAGCGCGATCCTGTCTGGCGGCGCTTCGAGAAAATCTATGGCTGGTACGACAAGCCCGACCAACTTTCTTTTGCCACGGGCTACGGCACCATCACGGCGAAGGATCCGCCGGGTAGTCATTGCACGCACATTGGCAAGACGCATCGCAAACAGATTCACGAAGCCTTGGCGAAGTGGTTCGAGATTAAATTACCCAACGGCGAAGAGTCGACCGATCGCCATGACTCGGCGGAACTTCGCTGCTGCACGGACGAGCTGCATGCGAAGCTTCAGCCGGTTCCGTTGCTAGTTCCCTTGCAGGCCCAATGGAAAAAGATGGCGCTCAGCGCGCCGAGTGAATTCGAAGATTCACCAAATCCAACAGTTGATTGGCAGAGTGGAGAAATGCTGATCAACGGTTTGAAGGGTCGCCAAATCGTGCTGCGCGCCCAGCCAAACCGCTTGATTCCTCTGTTGGTGCTCGAGCCTCCATCAGCTCCGGCCAAGAACAAACCTGGAGTACTCGTCATCAACCGCGGCCTGAAGCAGGACTTCATCCGCCAGCGAGCTGCGCTCATTGCACAGCTTCTCGATGCTGGCGTCAGCGTCGCCTTGCCCGACCTTTACAACTCCGGGCTAACCGGTTCTGGCACCGACACTGGTCGCCGAAGCGGAAACACCAGTCGCTCCTCGACCCTGGCCATGTTTGGCAATCATTTGCGGGACGAACAACTTCAGGATGCGCTGTCGACTTTTGGCGACCTTTCCACGCGGCAAGGTTGGGATCCGGACCGCGTTGCCGTCTGGAGCGATAGCCTGATCCCGCCTAATCCAGACGATACCAACTTTCAGGTTCCCCGCGACGACGACGGCCGCTTGCCCCCCGGCCCCGATCCTTTGCCGCACATGGTCGCTCAAGCGATGGTCGAAATGGATTTACCGGCGATCTATACGCGGGGGAATATCGACTCGCTGGAAACCGCCCTCCGCAATCAGTTAGTACTGCTACCGCATGACGCAGTTCCACTGCCGCTCATGGTGCGGACGGATGTTGCTACAGAGTCGCCGCAACTGCGCCTCCGGCAAGATCAACTCGTCGACTGCTGGAATCGCGCAGTCCCCACTTCGGTGCGGCCAGGTGAAGACAACGATCCGAGAACTGCTGCGGCCTGGCTGATTGAAAAACTGCGCGCGAAGAAATCACCTTCACGCTAAACCGACTGAATGGAAGAGGCGACTATGTTTCGCAAGCTTGCTTTCTCGCTAGTGGTCAGTTGTCTGGCTGTAAACCTCACGTCGACATTTGCGCAGGCACCCGCGAATCCTGCGACGAAGCCCGCTGCAGCAGAGGCCATCGATTTTGCCCGGGCGCGAGAGTTGTTGCGCAAGCGCGCGGCGGGCGAATCACTTTCAGCTGCCGACGAAGCATTTCTCCAGCGGGCCACGGACGCCTATCAGGCCTGGCAAGCTCTCGAGCGTCTCAGCGGCGGTGATGCCGCGGCACCGCGTCGTGCCTCAGTTTCTCCGGCAATGTCGGGTAAAGAATCGGTCGGTCTGAAACCGCTCTCGGAAATGAAGGCCGAAGATCGCTACCAGGGAGAAGATGGCGGCCTGTATGGCGCGGGATCGAATACGCCCCCTGCCAAGCATCTGCAATTGGCAACTGCGGAGTCGAAGCAGATTCAGCCGCTCGGTGCCGACGGCAAGCCGGCCAGCGATGGCCTGATTGGGCTTATTTCGATCAGCATGTCGAATGCCACGCAAGAGTTCTCGATGTTCAAGCAGATCGCCGACCGCGACCCGGAAAAGTCATCATTGGTGAAGATTGTTGACTGCGCTCAAGGTGGCCAGGCAATGGCCGAGTGGGCCAGCCCCGCTGCTCGGCCTTGGACCACCGCCAGCAATCTGCTGTCCGCCGCCAAGGTCAGCCCGCAGCAAGTGCAGGTCGCTTGGATCAAGTTGGCCAATAAAGGTCCACGGGGCAATTTGCCCGAACATGGCAAGACGTTGCAGCAAGATACGTTGGCAGTCATACAGAATGCCAAGGCCAAGTTTCCCAACCTGCGAGTCGCGTATCTCTCGAGCCGCATTTACGCCGGCTATGCGACCACCCCTCTCAATCCAGAGCCCTATGCCTACGAATCGGCATTCGTTGTGCGCTGGTTGATTCAGGACCAGATTAAGGGTAGCGACACTCTGACTGCCGGCAACGACGCAACCGCCAAAGCGCCAGTTCTGCTCTGGGGGCCCTATCTTTGGGCTGACGGCACAACGCCCAGAGCAACCGACAAACTCGTTTACCTGCGCGAGGATTTGGCCAACGATGGCACGCACCCTTCGGAGCAAGGCCGCCGTAAAGTCGCGCAGCAACTGCTCGACTTCTTTAAGACCGACGAACTGGCCCGCGTCTGGTTTCGCAAGTAAACCAGTTCGTTGGAAACCGCCGAAAATACCCTTGGAAAGACGGTGATTGTCCAGCTAAAGTAACGGAGCATAGCAGTGCTACCTGCTTCGTTCCTCTCCGCTCCAAGTTCCTCGCATGTTATCCACCAGGCGATTGCAGATTGCCCGCGCCTTCACACTTGTGGAATTGCTGGTCGTCATCGCCATCATTGGTGTGTTGATCGCATTGCTCTTGCCCGCGGTGCAGGCCGCTCGCGAAGCGGCTCGACGAACTCAGTGCAGCAACAACCTCAAGCAGATCGCGTTGGGACTAATCAACTACGAATCGACGAACCGCACTTTCCCCTGGGGCAACTCTTATTTGCCTTCGACGGCCGTTGCCGCTCCCCATAGCTGGTCAACCTGCATCTTGCCTCAGATCGAGCAGCAGGCCCATTTTGACAAGTTCGACTTCAAGCTGCCGATGGACGATGCTGCGAACAAGATCGCCGTCACCAGAACCGTCCCTACTTATCGTTGCCCCAGCGATGGCGCCGGTCACGCTGGTCCGTTGCCCGCGCGCTGCTCGTGTTGCAATTTAGGAAATTCTTCGGTCGCCGCGGGCTTGTGGTATGCCGGTTCGATGGGACCCGTCGATTGCGATGGCTGTCCGTTTTGCCCGAACCCCACCGCCGGTGACGGCAACCCCTGTTGCCAGGGCGTGAAGTACGGCGAAAAAGGTTCTGCGCCTGGCATGTTTCATCGGTGGCCAACGGGTGTGCGCGCGGCAGAAGTGACCGATGGACTTTCCAATACAATTTTGATCGGCGAAAGC
Organism: Anatilimnocola aggregata; assembly: GCF_007747655.1. Lineage (NCBI taxonomy): Bacteria > Pseudomonadati > Planctomycetota > Planctomycetia > Pirellulales > Pirellulaceae > Anatilimnocola > Anatilimnocola aggregata. The sequence continues at coordinate 8,788,790 of NZ_CP036274.1, read as the reverse complement.
CTGCCTACTCATTCGGGGCACTTGGCGGCGTTTACTTCCAACCTGTCGCTGTGCAGCGTCAACATACCCTTGAACTTTATGGCCAGTCCCGCGCAACGTCCGACAGCGGGGATGAGCGATAGTGCCATGCACACCGCAAACCCCGCCAATCGCTTCAATGGCTTTAAGAGTTTGCATCCGCAGGTGGTGCAGTTCGCCTTTGGAGATGGCAGCGTGCGCGGCGTCAAACCCAACGTCGATCTGGTTGTCTATTGGGGACTTGGTTCGCGGGCAGGTGGCGAGAGCGTTCATCTCGACTAAACGCCATGCGTTGCAACCGATGAAAACAATCTTTGCCAGCCGCCCCTCATGACGACCGCCGCGCCCTGGCAATTTGGCCGCCTGAATCGGCGTGGCGATACGGCTGACACCGTTCCCAGGTGCCTCGTGGTGTTTGTGCCGGGGCTCTTCAGCGGTTGGCCCCGTCTGGAGCAATACCAAGACCTTCTCACGCTGATCGATGACACGCTTTCTCCTCGCTTTGCTGCGCGCGACTTACTTCCAGTCTGGTATCTGGCCACATTCTGGTCGCCGCGCGATCCAGATGCCATCGTCCGCGAGATCATCGGCCAGATCGACGAACTGACTCGGCAAAGTGAATACGACTCACTCCAACTGGTCAGTCATAGCTTCGGCGGGCTCCTGGCACTACGACTATTGCAACTCGCGCGGGAGAAGCCTTGGTTCGCGAAACTCGAACGAGCCCTGCTGCTGGCCAGCGACGACCGCGGTCTGTTGCCAGCCACGCGACTGCAACGTTTAGCCACCTCCGCGGGGCGGCAAATGGGAGACTGGTCGTTTCTCGATCGGTGCTCGCTCGGTTGGCTGCGCATTGGTCGGCTGGCATTGGCAGGGTTGAAGCCGTCGCCGTGGCTCGTTGAGTTGCAACAGTCCTCGCCCACCATGCCGAACCCCTCACAACCGCGACCCGCCATCTTCCAAATCCTGGGCGAACTCGACCGCGTGGTGAATGCCACCGACGCCCCCTTGCTGGCCGCCCCCAGCGGTCACCTACAAATCGTCCCCGGTGCGCGCCATCGCTATTTCATGCTCCGCAGCCGCTGGTTCGAACACCCCGATCCGACCGTTCGAACCGCGCTCGCTGCAGTTCGCCAGGCCGTTCGCACGGCCCTCCTGCAAGCGGTACCGCGCGCGACGTAACATTGTGAATGCCAGTTCTGATTCCAGCCAAAGTGTCCATATTTGGATGGAATTGTTGGACAGTACCTGCCATATCTCTCGGGAATGGCGCGCATTAGTGTCCAACTATCGAACCATTGTTGGACACCCCCCGTTGTGACTGCCGCGCGACTTACGTCGTGGCCCGATCATGGAGCAACAGCCAAGGTTTTTCGAGGCAAGCCGACGCCCTCACTGGAGCGTCGCTGCGAGCTTCCTGCTTGGCGGGCACTTCGGCTGGTTCTTTTGCCTTCTGCCACTGGCCGTAGAAGAAATAGGCAGAGAGGACAAAGCCCATGGTGATGACGAACCAGCGAATGTAGATGGGCTTCAGGCGGCGGCCATAACTGGCAGCGAAATAGCCACCGAGAATCGCCGCGACCATCATGATTAGCGCGATGGGCCAGTTCACTTTGCCCTCCGAGACGAAGATCACGACCGACGTGCCGTTAATGCAGCCCGCAAGCACGGTCTTGATGGCGTTCATCTCGTGCATGTTCTTCAGCCCCATCATGCCCAGTCCGGTGAGCATAAGGATGCCAATGCCAGCGCCGAAATAGCCGCCATAAATGGCAATCAGCAGTTGGAAAAAGACAATCGCCGCCAGCTGCAGGAACGACTCCGGTTTCGGCTGCGGTTCGATTTCGTCGGGAGCAAGGTTAACCTTCTTTTTCGCCAGCAGTGGTTGCAGGGCAAAGAGTATGGAGGCCAGCAGGATGAGCCAGGGAACGAGCGTTTTGAAGTAGTGATCGGGCAAACGCGTGACGAGCAACGTGCCGATCACGCCGCCGATAAGACTCGGCAGAATGAGCAGTTTGAGCCAACGGGCCTCCTTGGCCAGTTCGTTGCGATAGGCCCAGGCACTACTGAACGAAGCTGGAGCCAGAGCCACCGTGCTAGTGCCATTCGCCATCACGGCATTCGCCGGCCCGAGCGCAGCGAACAGGGCAGGAAACGTCAGCAGCGTGCCACCACCGGCCAGCGCGTTCACTCCCCCGGCAAGGGCAGCAGTCACACAAAGCCAGGCGTAGTCCAGCAGCGCTGGTTCGGGCAGGAGTGGAGTAGCGTCTGGCAACGGAGGGCTTTCAGCGAGTGGCTTGAATCGTGAAGTAGTAAGTATATCGATTCTCGGTCATGTTGGCGGGTGTCGTGATAGCGACAGTTAAAAGTTGCCACTATCATCAGCCGTCGCGAACGTTCTTTCCAATGTCTAAAACGGCGAACAAACCATGAAGCTGGGCTTGATCAATTCGGCGTGGGTGCAGGCGAATCAGCCTACGGAGTATGGCCTGCGGAAGACGAAGGAACTGGGCTTCGACAGCGTCGATATTTTCGTCGACCCGCTCGATATCGATATTCGCGAGCGGCTCCTCATCAAGCGCGAGTGTGACCGCCTGCAGTTGCCGATCGTGTCGATAGCCTGTGTGGCTGTGGGACTGATCGACTTCAACCCCAGCGTGCGGCGGTTTCACATCGACCGCGTGCAGGAGTATCTCGACCTCGCTTACGAGTACGAAGCCCGCAACGTGCTGCTGGTGCTGGGAGAATACATTTGGAATCAGGAAGTGATTCCGCCCGCCGAGCAATGGAAGTTTGCCGTCGAGACTTGCCAGCAGTTGGGGGATTATGCGGCCGATCTCGATTTGCAAATCGCGCTCGAACTGGAGCCGTTTCACTTGTCCCTGCTGAACAACGTCGAGAACATGGTCCGCTTTCTTGACGACTGCGGGCATCCGGCGGTGCAGGCGAACATCGATATTTCACACCTGGTCTTGGCCAATGTCGCGCCGGAAGAACTGCGGCGACTCAAAGGGCGGGCGATTCACGTCCACATCAGCGATTGCGACGGCAAAAAGCACGGCGACCTCCCTCCCGGCCGCGGTGTGGTGCCATTCGAGCCCTACCTGCGTGAAATTAAAGACCTGAACATCGACGGGGCCATTAGCATTGAACTCGAATATTCCCCGGAGCCGGAGAAGATCACGGAATGGGTGACGGAGGCGTATCAAGCTACCGACCGCCTCATGCGGGGAGCGGGCTTACGTTAGTGTGTCGCCAATTCTCAATTGGCCATTAAGCCAGCGGACAAAGCGTTCGGCATCTTCCTGGCTTGTTTGTTCCGGCAAAGTTAACGTGCGGACGTCGTTGGTTGCCGGATCGCAAAACGGCAGTTCCACGGTAAACCATCCACTTTTTTCGCCATCGTTATCAGTCGTCAGGCTGCGAGAATAGCGTGCGGGTTGCAGGTCTTTGTCGACGAGCAGCGAGACTCTGCCATCCGTTTCGCGGATTTCGATCATGCCGCGCAACATATCATGGCGAATTTGCAAGTAGTGCTTTGACGCTTGCCACCAGGCAATCAGCGGTGCTGCCAGTGTGACAAGCCAGCCCAAAATGACCGCCGATTCAAGTGAGATGACTAAGTCCAGCAGGTTCACGCCGAAGATCATCAGAAAACCGACCCCACCCCAAGCTGCGAACGCGGACAAGATGGGACTGTGTTTGTAGATGCGAATAACCGTATTCAGGCCGTTACTTTGGACCGAAACTCCGGTTAACGGTTGACCGAGGCGCTGGGCGCGCCATCCGCCGATGGCGCTGCCGATGAATCCAAGTGAGATAGCGTTAAATGGGGTTAAGAACAGCAAACCATAGAAACCAGCAATTTCCAGGTCTTTCTCCAGCACCGCGTCTGCAGGGGCGTCAGGATAGTAGTAGACAGTGACGGTCTTCAGGATCGGATAATTGCTGATTACTTCGTAAGCACGATCCTTGCGAGTTACTGAGTAGTCGTAGCGAATCTGCCTCCCCTCGTATTCCTTGTCTGCGACCTGGAACCGAAAGCGGACTTCAGGACGATAGGAGGTCACTTCGCCATCGCTTTCGACCTTCACGTTGGAGTAGGTGACCGTACCCTGCGTAACAGAGTACCGCTCCCTATGCAGTTGTTGAACCGCGATTGAGATAAAAAGGCCATCGGCGAGGAATGTAATTCCGCACCAGTAAGTTGCGAACAGAATGGAGAAGATGCCGCCGCAACCAATTTTGGGCATTCAAGCCTCGGAAAACTACGCTGATCAGGACACAGGTATCGATCTTACACAGCATTTCTTAACGGAGTATTCGGAGAATGCCGGCAAGACTTGGGTTCATTCGCCGACTGAATGCCCGATGATTTGTCATTCTGTCAAAATGCGTCGCACTTGCAACGAAACAGGCCAAAGACGACGATAGATGAAGTAGACCCCCAAATTTCCCGCCTGTTCGTGTTCCCGCCGCCCGCACGCCCGCTGCTGCCTAGGATGTTTGCCATGCTGAATCTCGCCGGCCCTCGTCAGGCCAAACTTTGCAACGGCCAATCGCGGCGCAGCTTTCTGCAAATCGGCGCGCTCGGGCTCGGTGGTTTGTCGTTGGCGAATCTGCTGGAGCTTGAAGCTCAAGCGGGGCAGTCCCAAGCTGGTCAGACCAAGTCAGGTCATAAGTCGGTCATCATGATCTACTGCTGCGGTGGGCCGCCGCATCAAGACATGTACGACATCAAGATCGATGCCCCCGCCGAGGTTCGGGGCGAGTTCGATCCCATCAAGACCAATGTCCCCGGCATCGAAATCTGCGAGCTGATGCCGAACATGGCTCGCATCATGGACAAGTTGGTGCCGATTCGGACCATCGTTGGTGCCCGCGACGAGCACGCCGGCTATCAATGCTATACGGGTCACTTAAGCTCGAATCCAGCAGCTGGTGGCTGGCCGCATGTCGGTTCGTCCGTTTCGCGCCTGCAAGGACCAACGCAACCCGGCGTGCCGCCGTTCGTCAGCCTCTGTTATCAGACTCAACACAAACCGTATAACGAACCGCACGGCGGCTTCCTCGGTCTCGGTCACTCGGCGTTCCGCCCGATGGGTGAAGGTCGCGACGATCTGGTGCTGCAGGGAATCGACGCTTCGCGGCTCGACGACCGCCGCAATCTGCTGACCAATGTCGATAACTTCCGTCGCCAGTGGGACAACTCGCGTTCGATGGACGGGCTCGATGTCTTCACGCAGCGGGCGATGGGCATTCTCACGTCCTCGCAGCTGTTCGATGCCCTCGATATCACCAAGGAAGATGAGAAGACCCGCGCTCGCTACGGCTATTACGATCCGACCCGCGCCAAGGGTGATGGTGCCCCGCGCGTACCGCAGAATCTGCTGCTCGCTCGCCGCCTGGTCGAAGCCGGTGTGCGCGTGGTGACCATCAATTACAGCTTTTGGGATTGGCACGGCGGCAACTTCAAGAACGCCAAGGGGGAACTGCCAATCTTCGATCAAGCGGTATCGGCCCTCGTCGAAGACTTGCACGAACGGGGCCTGGCCGATAATTGCTCCGTCGTGGCCTGGGGCGAATTTGGTCGCACTCCCAAGATCAACAAAGATGTCGGTCGCGATCACTGGCCCCGCGTCAGCTGTGCCCTGCTCGCGGGCGGCGGCATGAAGACCGGCCAGGTAATCGGCGAGACCGACCGGCTCGGTGGCGAACCAGCTTCGCGCCCAGTGACCTTCGAAGAAGTGCATGCGACGCTCTATCGCAATCTGGGGATCAACCTCGCCACTGCCCCGCGCCTCTTCGACTTCCGCGGCCGGCCGCAATACCTCGTCGACCCCAGCGTCAAGCCGATCAAAGAATTGATCTAACCGTGGGACAGGCACACTAGCCTGTCATGCTTGCGGTGATTCACAGGCTGGCAGCCGATGCCACGGCAGGGTGGAAGAGAGGCTCGCCGCTAAGTATGCTGTGAGCTTCCGATTCGTCCTGCAAGTTGTCCCACCCGCCTCTCCAAGGTCGTTACCATGCCGCGATTCATTTCTGCGATCTGCGCCGTTTGCTGCCTGGCATTGCCCACTTTTTCGCTCGCTGCCGATCTATTTCCCGATAAGAACCTGGAAGCGGCCGTGCGCGAGCAGGTGTTCGAGAAGCGGAACAACACGATGCCGCTCGTCGAAGCTGACGTGCAGAACATCGCGCGGCTCGATGGAACCGGCAAGAAGATCGAGAATCTCGCCGGCCTTGAAAAGTGCCGCAGCCTAGCCGAAGTGCTGCTGGAGAATAACGCGATCGTCGACCTGACCCCGCTCAAGGAACTGAAGAATATTCAGTCACTGAATCTGGACAAGAACAAGATCGTCAGCATCGAACCCTTGGCCGATCTGACCGGCATTCAATTCCTGAAGATCGCCAACAACCAGATCGAAGACCTCGCCCCGCTGAAGAAGATCGGTGCCCTGCGGAACCTGTACGCCTCGAACAATAAGATCAAAGACATTTCGCCGCTGGTCGAGTGCAAGAAGATCTACTCGCTCTATCTCGATGGCAACCCAATCACCGATTTCAAGCCGCTGGCTGAACTGAAGGACCTCGAACGACTCGACCTGCGGAACACGAACATTTCGGACCTTTCGCCGCTGGCCGGGCTGACCGAGTGGAAGTTCCTGTTTCTCAACTACAACAAGGTGAGCGATCTTTCTGTCCTGGTCGGCATGGCCAAGAAGGACTTCGAAGGGCAGAAGCGGTTCGCTCCCTTCTGGAAGTTGTACCTGGGTGACAACCCACTGAGCGATGCCGCCAAAACGAAGCAACTCGATGAACTGAAAAGCTACGGCGTGCGGGTGAACACCGAATCGCTGAAGTGGTAGCCCGTTGCTCACCGTAGTTCAGTCACTCCGTGACTGAGGAGCCACTCATTTTTCCGCGTCCTTCCGCATCAGGAAGTACGCTCCGTGGTCGCCGGTTCCTTCGGCGGCAATCGTCCAACCTAGCGCGCGATAGAACGCGCAGGCATTCGCGTTCTGCTGCACGCATTTCAGCGTCGCGGGCCGGCCAATTCGGGTTAAGCATTCGACTAGCAGTGCCCGACCGATACCCTGCCGGGTGAAGGCTGGATCGATAAACAGGTTGTGGATGAAATTCTCCGGCGGCCACCACGAGACGAACCCGGCAATCGTCCCAGCCTGTTCGGCAACCAGAATCGGCTCCTCTTGGGTGGCCACGTCGAAGTCCTGTAGTAGCAGCGAATTCGGTTCGAGCCACACAAACGCTTCAGCCCGCGAGCGCAGATAGATCCAGCGGAGCGGTTCGAGGTCTGCCGGTCGAAAATCGCGAATTTCAAGGCTCATGGCTGACTCAGGATGCTGTTTTTGCTCGGCCCGCTGGCGACTGACATTGACCCAAAATCAATGGCGGGCTAACACATACTGGCCGCAGGTTTGCGCGCCTGCAATGTCTGGACGCACGCACAAGGAAGTGCCATGTCTTCGCCCGCTGTTACGGTTGTCGTCACCACCTATCAAATGCCCGAGCACTTGCGGCGGGTGCTAGCTGCTGTCGAAATGCAGACCGTGGCTAGTCAAATGGAAGTGGTCGTCTCCGATGACGGTTCGACCGATGAGACGCCGGAAGTCGTTGCCCGGTTCGCTGCGCGGGGATCGTTTCCCGTCAAATACACCACACTCCCTCACGATGGCTTTCAACTTTCGCGCACCCGAAATCAAGGCGTGCGATTGGCCACTGCTCCCCACATTGTTTTTCTTGACGGCGACTGCCTGGTCGAGCCCGATCACGTCGAGCAGCATCTCAAAAGCTGGCGGCAGAACTGCGTGACGAACACCTACTGTGTGCGGCTGGACGAACCCACCTCGCAGCAAGTGACCGTCGATGCAATTCGCAGCAAAGAGTATCTAAAGTGGGTGCCGAAAAGTGAGCTGCGCAAATTGACCATGATGCAATGGAAGGCCTGGTTTCATCGGGCCCTCGGCAACTCGCGCAAGCCGGCGCTACGGGGCGGTAATATGGGCATCGCGAAGGCTGACTACCTGCGCGTGAATGGCTACGACCAGCGCTTCAAAGCGTGGGGCAAAGAAGACGACGATCTGGGCATGCGACTCCGCGCGCTAGGCATGAAAGTCGATTACATTCTGCACCGCACGCGGACCTACCACCTGTGGCATCCGCCAGCTGACGGCAAGCAGCAAAAGTACAAAGAGGGTGAGAATTACAGATACTTCACGCGCAAGATTCGGCTGACGAAATGCCTCGCCGGTCTGAGTGACCGCAGTGCGAACCAAGTGACGGTGCGATTGAATGGCACCGCAGCAGACTTCGCCGACGCTCGCCGCTGGGTACAAGCAGCGGAGTTCGCCATCGTGCGCGATAGTAGCCAGCGCGTGGATCTGGAAATGGCTCTGGCGCGCGAGGGGCGATTCACCCGCCACTGCGATTGCCGGGTGCTGATTGCCGGCGATGCGGCGGGACAGGTGAACGCGGCGAATAAGGGGGCCGATGTGGTCCTCTCCGCTGATGGTTCACTCGGCCGCGAACATCAAGTACGCTTACCGCTGAATGAAATCGCCAGTTTTTATGCAGCCCTCGGCTTCGCCGACCCGCTGGCGCAGGTTGCCCGCCGGGAGAAGTGGGCTGCCTAGCCTTCACTTCATTCCTAGCGACACCTGCCATGATCGCCCTCACCAAAGACGAAGCTATTCGCGTGGCCCGCGAGCAGGATACCTTCGCCGCCCTCGCATATCTTTCGCGGCAGGCCGATCCCATTGCCGCCGCTAAGCTCTTCAGCGAGACGATGCTGCACTTGTATTGGCAGGAAAAAGATTTGCCCCTGGCACTCGCCTTTGGTCGCGCCGGAGCCCAGTTCGCCCTGACTGCCGCCGAGACGAATGAAGCAGTGGCGAGTGACCTCCGCAGTTCGGCCAAAGCACTGACCTACAATCTCGCCTCCTTCACCTGGCGCGGCTGGGATGAACCGGGGATCGAGATCGGTGCCGCCGATATGCTGATGGGACTTGATGCTGCGAAAGCGAACCTGCGATTGGCCTTGGAACTGAAAAAGGGAGATCTCCCGCTCAGTCGAGCGCACTGGATGCTCGGAGCCCAGCAACTGGCAGCGAAGCAGCTCGCTGCAGCCCGCGATTCATTTGCTGCTGCCGAAAGGTATGCAACCGTTGCGAACACTCCTGCTGAAGCGCTCCTCGCCCAGGGTTTTGCGATTGTGGTCAGGGTCGTGGCCGCTGATAAGGCCTCGGCAGATCGACAAACCGCGACCGATGAACTCGAACGGTGCAAGCAGCGACTGCGCCAACTTCCTGATGGCGACGCCTTCTGCGGACAATTCGATAGCGCGCTAAAAGTCTTTGCAGCTAGTGAATCCTCGGGTTAAAAATGGGGCACTAAGGATCTTCCTGCACCCGCTGTGACCCGCGGCAAATGACAAGCGAAGTTGCAGCCTTCACGAATGCCGACCCGCGCCGGGCAGTCTATCACCCGTGCCTCTTGCTCTTAGTTGCCTGCGGAACGGGCATGGTCAGCGATCGCTACTGGCCACTTGCGCCAACGGTCTGGTACCTCACTGCCTGTCTGGCGCTCGCCACTTGGTGTGCGCTGTGGTTTCGTAGGCGGCAGTTGATCGCGACTTATGTTTTGCTGCTGGCCGTCGCCGCAGCGGGTGGCGCGTGGCATCACGACTATTGGCGACTCGTACAGCACGACGAAGTGGGCCTGTGCGTGACCGAAGAGATTCGCCCGCTGGCCTGCGAAGGAGTAGCGATCACTTCGCCTCGCTGGTCACCGGCGCCGCCGCTGCATGCGATGCGATCTATTCCCAAAGGAGACGAAACGGAACTTCTCGTGTGGTTAACGAGCGTGCGGGAAGGAGCGACCTGGCGGCCTGCCAGTGGCTATGCCATGCTCGACGTCGACGGCCATCTGCTCGGTGTGCGGGCCGGCGATCGCGTCCGCATGCTGGTCCTTTCCAGCCAACCGATGGAACCGCTCAATCCGGGCGAGTTTGACTATGCAGCCTACGAGCGGAGCCGCCGAGTCTTTTGCCGCCTGCGCGGACTTTTTCCCGAAAGTGTGACCGTAGTCGAACGCGGCTCGATTTGGTCCTGGCGAATGTGGCTCTCGCGCCTGCGCGAATCGGGCAACGGCATCCTCCGCCAACACATCAGCTATCAACGTTCGACGCTGGCCGCCGCATTACTCCTGGGTGCGCGCGAACAACTCGACCCGGAACGTAACGAAGGCTTTCTCGTCACGGGGACGATCCACGTACTTTCTATTTCGGGTTTGCATGTAGGCATTCTCGCTTATGGTTTTTGGCTACTGTTTCGCACCGGCCTCTTTGGTCGTCAGTTCATGCTCTACGCGGCGATTGTGCTCGTTAGCCTCTACTGCTTGCTTACCGATTCGCAGCCGCCGATTGTTCGCTCTACCATCCTGGTGGTGACAGCTTGCCTGGCCGCCCTCCGCGGACGACAAGCACTGGGCTACAACGCGCTGGCCTTTGCGGGGCTCGTCGTTCTGGCGCTGAATCCGGCATCGCTTTTTCAAGCTGGGTCGCAATTGTCGTTTCTCTCTGTGGCCGCCATGATTCTGTTTTCGTCGTGGCTGTCGAAGCCCGTCATTGGCGATCCCCTCGATCAACTCATCGCCAGCTCGCGTCCTTGGCCGATTCGATTGACTCGTGCATTCACCGGCGAAGTCTGGCGCGTCTGGCTGACAGGTGTGATCGTTTGGACGGTGACCATGCCGCTGGTGTGGCTGCAATACAGCCGGTACTGTCCGAACACTGTGGATATGAAAACCGAACCCGCGCCGGCTTAGTCACTTGCGGCGAATCGCGGAATTCTTGGGGGGTGAAGTGAACAGTTTTCTTGTCGGTACTTTCCCTAAGTGGAGGCTGGTATCTCAACAAGGTTGCGGTTCTTGCAGAGATATTCGAAAACATCGCGCCTCAGTGAGCAGTTGATGTAGTCTTCGTGAGGATTCCCAATGGCGGCAATAATCCAGCCCTCCTTGATGTACTGCTGCAGCATTTCGAGATCCAATCCCGCACATGTATGCCTGCGGCCCGGCCTTACGAAGTGTTCAAAAAGCAATCGTTTCTCTACATACGACAGGTCAGCGAATCGCTCGCGAAACGCCTTTTTCTCGCACAACTTATTCCACTGCGCCTTAGTTATTTCCCAAACAAGGTGCATCGCCTGTGCGATCACAAGTATAGACGACACGAAGCCGACAGCAGCCGGAATCCATCGCTGCTGCTCGATGCCAAGTGGCTTTGCAAGGCTATCCCAAATTGCAATCGCAACAATCGAAGCGAGTAGGGTTGCGAGTGGCACGAATGGCACCTGTGGTAGCCAGTGAAGAATTGCGGTGACGATTTCCATGTTACTCTCTCGGTTGACAGTGCAGCCGAGGGGTGTACCATGAACGTAACGACACGTTGGGCCATCGGCTCAGCAAAGAAAGCCGCGAGTTTGCCCCTCGCGGCTTTTTCATTGTACTGATCTAAGCCGCTGCTTCCAGCAACTCCTTGACCGACCACACATGGTCGGTCAGCCCTGCAGCCATCGCTGGCGTTTGCTTTCCCTTGCCGCACGATTCGTGCTTGCGGCAGTAGTTGTAGAACGCGGTGAAGATACTCAGCATCGCGCTGTGGTGTTCGGCGCTCTTGCTGTGGGCATTCGTCAAGCGAGTCAGGCGACGATTGTGCATGCGCACCGAGAGGTTCAATCGTTCGCTGTAGCTCGTGCTGACGTGCGCTTCATCGGGGTTGCCGAAACGTGGCACAACTTCGGTCCCCACTATCTGAGCCGGGCTGTAGCGGGTTTCGTTCTGCGAGCCAGCGTAGTGCTTAATCAGCTGAGCGAAGTCTACCCGCGAACCCATCGCACTCGGCACGCCGTAGGTGTAGGCGCTGAAGCCATCGCTCGTAACTTGCGTGCGGCCAACGGTCGCATTGTTCAGGCGGCGAAGGAATTCATCGCCAGTAACTTGATCGCGTTTGCCAGTCTTGTGCGAGAGAATCATTTTCGATTGGGCATCAATCGCGAACCACGTCCACACGTCTCCCATTTCAGGACCGTAGTTTTTTTCCTTCGCGGTCTTCGCCTTGCATCCAGAGAATGCCCAGATTTCATCAAGCTCGATGTACTTGGCTTGCACGCCTTGAACGGTGTTCTCAAGGAACGTATCGCACTTCTGGCCGAGCGTTAGAACCAGGTCGCAGATCGTATCGCGATTCACGCTGGTGATACGTTCGCAAGCGCGAATGCTCATGCCTTCCAGCAGCAACTTGAGAACGATGATTGCTTTCGCCATTTCAAGACGCATGTTGCCGAGAGGCTTGCCACCTTCGTGGCGAACAACTGAAGCGCCGCAGCTGCAGCACTTGAAGCGTTGATTGCCGCGAGCATCTTTACCACGCTTGACTAGTTGTTCGTGCTTGCAGGTTATGGCGATCATCGAAGTGTTCCGTCTTTGGGACACTTCCGCTAGAATCTGAGTTACTAGGTCGCGATTCGGCGGAAACGTCGGGTTGTGATTCGGCCCAGCTTCGGATTGCAGTCCGTTGCTGGGCTTTTTTCTTGGGCTTGCAGGCCTCGTTGAATCTGATTATATTAAAATCAAGATGGCTGTCAACATGATTTCACTCTTATTTTTTTCAAGGATTCAGGGATGGGGAAAAAGAAAACCCACGGCGGAAAACGTGCTGGCGCTGGGCGCAAGGAAAAAGACCCCAGCGAGAAATCGGTGGCTGTAACGGTGACTGTGCCGAACGAGCTGGTAGTCCAACTGGACGAGTTGCGTGAGAAAGAGGGCTGGAACCGCTCTCAGGCATTCGCAGAGGCTATTCGCTGGTTGCTAGGCAAGAAGTCCTAGCGGAGAGAAGGGGAATCGAACCCAGCCGATAACGGCACCCTAGGGTCGTTTATAAGGCGACTGCGCGGCCAATGCGCGGGCTGCTCTCCAGGTGAGAGTGGGTGATTTCCATTGTGGTGGCTAACTTTTGGTGAAAATGGTTATCTAGGAACCCTAGACAAGACGAAAACATTCCCTAGGATTTCCAGTGTAAAGAAAAGTTCGGCTGCCGCGACAACGACAGCCGAACCAGGAATCGGCTAGTGCTTAATGCACTGGCCAAGACCAAAAAGCCGAGTGAGCCGTTTCCGGCCCAACCGAACTTTCCAGCCTTCCCACGATTCCAACATTCCGTTCAACAGAAACGTACACATTCAGGTTTTTCCTCACCTGATGGGTCATCACTCCACGCCAAACTTTCCAGGGCGTAACGTGGGCGTGACGACAGCTTGCGAGGGGAAACTGAAAAAACTCCTTGGCTTACCTCGCGTATCCAAGGAGTTTTTGTGCTTCATGCACTTTGCTCCGCTGGCTTCACGCGAAACGCCACTGAACGCCCAGGACCAGTCTTCTTCTCAAACTGGTCCGACGCTCGCTTGTAGATAACGTCGCGAACGGTGATTTGCGGCAAGTCTGCCTTGGCGGCGATCTCCTGCACCGACGCCCATTCATTGCCCCCATCCAAGATCAAGGCTTTGATCTGTTCGAGTAGCCCAGAGCGGCGACGTCGCTTTTGTTTTTGCGGTGTGGTTATCGTGCCTGGAATCCTGTCCTGATCCGCGGCGAACGCAGCTTCAGCTGGATTGAACAACCACGTCAACGCCTCAAGTGCATCGGGGTTGCGAAGAGTGTCGCGTAACTGCTTTAGCGTCTCTAACCGTGCCGCTACCTTTTCAATTTCGGCGTCTAGTTTTTCGAGAGCTTCGAACTGCATATTTGGCTCCCTGCCTGCTGAAGAATCCACAGTGCTCGCGCGAAGATGCAAGCACTATACCTAGTGTAGGGAGTTGTCCTAGAAAAGAAAAGCGGTTAAACGCCACAAGCCAAGAACGCCACAATCGCGTTCTCGCCCTAATGTACAGTCCGTACACTGGCTTTTCGTCTTTAGCCTTTCCCCCACTTCCCACTCACCTCCCTGAACCCCGCCTGCCGCAGCTTCGCCTTAACGTGCGTGCGGAAGTGGGCCGGAATCATCTGGGTCTGCCAACCAGTCTCTAGCACTGCCGCTACCACTTCCGCCGTGCGCATGGGCTTGTTAACAACTTCCGCAATCACTTCCCGCAGTGCCTTATCGTTCGGTGTTGGCTTCGCGTCGTCGCTGCGAATGTAGATAGCCGGCTGGTTGACGTTGTGCCGGCGCACGCGGCGAATCAATCCAAGCTCGCGTAGCTTCGTGATGTGCCGATGTACGCTCGCCTTCGGCCAGACTCGCCCAGGGTCTTGCGACTCCAGCGCACGCATCACGTCGGCAATGGTGAACTGCTCGTCGCGTGGGATGACGCTTTCCACGGCACTCGTGAGCGTGGCTTTATCGGGGATCGCGCGGCCTAGTAGTCGCTGCTCTAGGTCGGCAATCGTGGCTAGGGTCTCTTCGTACTCGCTGCGAATCTGCGCGATGGCATTGTCTCGGCGCTCGCGTGCGCGGTTGCGAAGTTGGACGAATTCGGAAGGGCTGGTTGGTTTTGGCATACTCCAACGCTAGCGCGTAGAATCAGGCTGGCAAGATTTCGCCGGCTATATCCACAGTCGTCGGACAGTACCATACAGCCTCATTTCGCCAATCGCTCTATTGCTCAGCATCGTCGTATGGATTCCCATCACGCTGGCGATGTACACCGGCTTCGCGGTGCTGATTGTGGGGCCACTCGTTCCTCCCCTGGGGCAACTTCTGGGCAGCGTGTGCGACGCGAATCTTTGGGCGATCGAGTACTGCATCGCCCAGGGGCAGCGACCGTGGGGAAACCATGTCTGGTCGCCACCGCCGCCTTGGTGGTGGGTAGCTGTTTTCTATACGGTTTTTCTGGCCTGGGCCTTCCTGCCGCAATGGAAATCGAGACGCTTCTGGGGAATGACCCTGTTGATTAGCTGGTTTGCCGCGGGCCTGTTTCTGTCGACGTCGCCGTTGCCAAACCTGGGGACGAACGAGCAGGCTGGACTTCGCTGCACGTTTGTCGCCGTGGGGCACGGCACGAGCGTTTTGGTCGAAACGAGCGACGGGCGCAATTTGCTCTACGACGCTGGCAAGCTGGGCTCGCCCGTGGGAGCCGCCCGGCCGATCTCGGCACTTCTTTGGTCGCGCGGGATCACGCGGCTCGATAGCATCGTCATCTCGCATGCCGACGCCGATCACTTTAACGCCGTTCCCGACTTGCTGCAGCGGTATCAAGTTGGCGAAATCCTCGTCTCGCCATTCATGTTCGAAAGGCTCGACCAGCCTGCGGTGCGCACCCTGAAAGACGTGATCGACAAATCTCAGGTTCCGGTGCGCACGATCACTTCGAGCGATCGTCTGCAGCTGGGTGACGACGTCGATGTAGAGATTTTGCATCCCACACCGCAAGGTGTGATCGGCAGCGACAACGCTCATAGCCTGGTGGTGCTGCTGCAATATGCGGGGCGAAAAGTGCTTCTCCCGGGCGACCTCGAATCTCCCGGTCTCGATCACGTCCTGGCAGAGCTGCCCATCGATTGCGATATCGTGATGACTCCCCATCATGGCTCGAAACGGAGCGACCCGCGTGGTACTGTCCGACTAGAACCACACACGGAATCTAACTCCTGAAGTTGCCGGGTTATGGGCTGACTTCAGATTTCCGAAGTGTGACTAACTGGACAGTGCCCCAACGTGGGGAACTGAAAGTGAATGACTTATCGAAAGCAGAAGTAGACGACAAGTTACCGGCGATCCATGAGAAAAGCGAGGCGTTCCCGCGCGAGCTGATCGGTGCTGTAATTATTCGGATTGGTTCTCTGGTTGATCGGGACTTGGTGGAGGGTGGGGGTCTGGTTGTTGATTATCAACTACGAGAGTCCACTGAAGTTCGTCGACTTGTGCTGGGATCAACGGAGTTGGGTGCTTGGGTGGAATACATAGGTCCATGCGCAAGTCGGCCCAATCTGGCTTAAACGCAACGATCGCGTCATGGGCCGCAAAGCGGACGATGCTGAGGTAACTGCATCGTGGCTGACCCTGATAGGTATATCGCCACATTTCAAATGCCCGCGACGACTCCGCAATTATCTCAGCGAGTGTTTTTGCGGTAGACGTTGCGTTAACAGCCCGTTGCATCTGTTTGTCAAAGGCATCCGATATTCGGCCCTGCCAGACCTGCGGAAGATGATCGAAAAGGATCGTAAGAAGATGCTTTTGGGGTACGGCGATTTTCTCTAAATACATAATTGATTTGAAGTACAGCTCGATTGCGAATGATTCACACACGAAAGACGGAATCAACGTGGGGGCGTGCTTTGTTGGCGGAAACTGAGTGACCAGCAGTCCGTTGTTGAGCGATCTTGTTACCCCATGCCCAGAACTCCAGGTTGCAACCATGTGCCTAGCCAAAACATCGACTGTAATGTCGAATCGCAGCGCCTGCACAAACACATCTTTGGGGTCGAATTCCGTG
Organism: Anatilimnocola aggregata; assembly: GCF_007747655.1. Taxonomy (NCBI): domain Bacteria; kingdom Pseudomonadati; phylum Planctomycetota; class Planctomycetia; order Pirellulales; family Pirellulaceae; genus Anatilimnocola; species Anatilimnocola aggregata. The sequence continues at coordinate 8,772,258 of NZ_CP036274.1, read as the reverse complement.
TTTGACATTAGGGTGCCTCTTGTTCGGGAATAGAACGAACCACAAAGCAAGATAGGAGTCTTGTTGTTAGTGGGCCAATCACGCGGTGTCGGAGAGTGGCCCGCGTCTTGGTGGCGCAATCGCTTTATAAACGATGTCAGGGTGCCGCTGCGCGCGGCTGGGTTCGATTCCCCTTCTCTCCGCTAGTCCCTCTTGGATTCGCGTTTGGCGGCTTTTGAAAGCCGGTCCCGCATCCACTCAGCCAAGGGAACCTCTGCGCGCTCAGCTGCCGCCTGATACTCGGCACGCTCAGCATCAGAGAGCCGGATTTGAAATACGCTGCCTAATCCACCTGGGGCTTTAGGTGGCCTGCCCATTTTCTTTTCCATGCGGGAATTGTAATGACAAAATTCCGAGAATCAATCCCGCTCCCCTCTTGCCAAAGCTACTTTTGTAATTACAATAGTCTGAAGTTGAGGACGAATGACTCAACGAAAAAGCCCCAGTCAAACTTGCCGGAATGACTGGGGCCGAATCACAACCCGACGTTTCCGCCAGACTGAGACCTAGTAACTCCATTCTAGCGGAAGCGTCCCACAAGGGAAACGCTTCGATGATCGCTTCTGCCTGCACCCACGAAAAACTCGCCAAGCACGGTAAGGATCGCAAGGGCAATCAACGCTGGAAGTGCTGCCGCTGCAATGTCACTGTCGTTCGCGAAATGGAACGCCCTCTCGGCAACATGCGATTGGAAATGGACAAGGCCGTCGCTGTCCTGAAGATGCTGCTGGAAGGTATGAGCATCCGCGCTTGTGAGCGAATCACTGGCGTTAACCGCGACACTATCTGCGACCTGGTTCTCCACGTTGGCCAGAACTGCGACCGCTTTCTGAAGGATGGCATTCGCGGCGTGAAAGCTAAGTACATCGAGCTGGACGAAATCTGGAGCTTTGTCGGTTGCAAAGCCAAGGCAGCAGTTGGCAAAGAGAACAGCGAAGAAATGGGCGACTCTTGGACTTGGCTCGCGATTGATGCCGACAGCAAACTGATTCTCTCGCACGCTGTCGGCAAGCGTGACGTGAATACCTGCGATGCTTTCCTCTCGCAACTCAACCGCGCTACCGTTGGCCGCACTCAAGTGACCAGCGATGGTTTCAGCACCTACACCCACGGCGTACCCATGCACATGGGTTCGCGGGTAGACTTCGCCCAGATCATCAAGAGCTACAGCAGCAGCCAATCGGAAACCCGCTACAGCCCAGCCACGATAAGCAACATCGAGAAGGTGCCACGCTTCGGCAATCCTGACGAGGCCCACATCAGCACTAGCTACAGCGAACGGCTCAACTTGTCGGTGCGTATGCACAATCGCCGGTTCACGCGGTTGACGAATGCCCACAGCAAAAGCGCCGAACACCACTCGGCAGCGGTCAGCCTATTTGTGGCGTTCTACAACTACTGCCGCAAGCACGAATCGTGCGGCAAGGGCAAGCAGACTCCCGCGATGGCTGCGGGGCTGACTGACCACGTGTGGTCGATCAAGGAATTATTGAAAGCGACGGTGAATTAGTTGACAGAAGGCATAGCCTATCGCAATAATAGTTGCCTGTGCTGAACCACCGAGGGCAGGAGTTTCGACTCCTGCCCTCACTCTTTTCTTGATATTTCTTCACAAAAACTATTCCGTTTGGGTCGAGTCTGCGGTCTAATAGCGAAGACGACACCCACAAGCCATTCCAGTGGTTCAGCACAACTCCACTCTTGGCCCTACTGGCCGGTCGTCACACATGAAGTAATTTCATCAACCGCATGATCGCGAGTTGATTTGTCATGGATGTATTTACAGTGGGTAGTTAGATGATCGTGGCGGGAGATAATCCCGATTCGGCACAGTATCGCCACAAAAATGGCGACTGTCTAACAGTGTCTTTTCAAGCCGCAACCAATTTGGTCGCGGCTTTTTTCGTTTCCCTTTCACTACCAAGGATTGCACGAATGTTTACTCAATCACGAGATGGCCCACAAATCACACCAGCCTTAATCAAGCTGGCCAGTCGCTTGCTGCCTGTCCGGGCGGCGCTGGAAATCTCAAGCGGGCAGTTGGAGGCAAGTTATGCCGCCCAAAGTGAGAGTCCGTTACTACTGGCGTCGACCCCGCGGGACCAATGGTGCAAAGACGGAGTTCGTTATCGAACACGTGCGATGCTACCCTGGTTGCTGCAACTGCCGGTAGGATTGTCTATGGCGACGAAAAAAGGCTGATAACCTTTTACAGTCACCAGCCCCTTCTTCAGTGAAGCGAGAAAACTGCTTTCGCAGTAACTGGCTCGTCTCGGCTCGAACCCGAGGCGGGCCTTTCTCGTTTAATTCCAGCTTAAATGGCACGACCGCAGATTGCCAGTCAATACCTTAGTAAACCATAACCTCGTAACCTTTGGAAATGTAACCGCTGCCATCCGGATGTCAAACGGTTCTTTGGCAAAGCGGCCGCAATTTGCGAACTAGCCCTAGTTGCTGGCACTAGCCCTAGTGTAGCCCTAGTCTGGATTTTCTACCCCCGCAGCCACTTCCCTCCGTCCTGCCGGTACTTGCCACGGTTCAACAGGTCGACAACGTGATTGCGGAACCCCGTTTTCGTCATCGTGGAAACGTAGCCCGCTTCTCTAACCGCTACGACAACTTCCGTGCTTGTCATGGGGCGAGTCAGTACCAAGTCGATAACTTGGCTCATGCTCATATCGAGCACCGACGACGCGTTCTCAGGGACCGGAACCTCATAGCGGACATAGCTCGCCGGCTCGTGGATAGTCGACCGCTTAATCCGGCGAATGATGCCGCGCTCTCGCAGGCGGGCGATGTGGTTGTGAATGGAGTGCATCCGCCAAGGCCGCGTAGGGTCGAGCGCTTCAAGTGCCGCCATGATGTCAACCGAGTTGAACGGTTCGTCGCGAGGAATTACGCGCTCGATGCACGCGCTGATTTTCTGATGCCGCGACGATTCAAGTCCGAGCAAGTCTTGCTCCAGCGTGGCGATCTGAGTGAGCGCTAGTTCGTATTCACGCCGCACGATGGCGATTGCCTTGTCCCGTTTGTCTCGCGCGCGTTTGCGCAGTGCTGCGAATTCATTCATGCCGGAATGCTACGGGTGAGCAATCGGCAGGCAAGGTTATAATCGTGTGTGTGGGTTTGGTCGGACAGTACCACCCGCGTGGCTTCGCCAATTGGAGCCGTCCGGAGTTCGCAGTGATCAGCGGCGGCTTCGATGTCGAAGACATCGCCGATATTAACGCGGTGAAATTTTCGTATGGCCAACTTGGCTCGCAGGTCTTTCATACAGCTGAAACTGGCTCGATTTGCTTCTTCATTTCTGCCGCGGGGATTCAAGTCGAAACCTTCCGCCCGCTGAAGTAGCCTTGGTCCTCACCTTGTCGACTACCGGCGTGACGTGCGAAGATGCCGACGAGCAAGGCGGAATCGGCCAGCGTCAGAGGCGGGCGTTAGCGGGTTTTTGCCGAGGCTCTTGTTGCCAGCTGTCTTCGATTCCATAGCGCGAGCAGGATTTCGCACTCATGCCTCATGTTCCGGATAGTTCGTTTGCCGATCCCAGCCCGGGTGTCGCCCCAGCTTTCGATCTCAAGAGCATCGGCATCACGGTGGAAGACATCCGCCGCAATCTGGCCCCTGCGGAGCTGTACGCGCTGGGCATTCGCGAAGATCCGCAGTGCAACATTGCCGATACCGGGGCGCTGATTGCCTACTCCGGCGCGAAGACGGGACGATCGCCCAAAGATAAGCGGATTGTGCGCGAGCCGGCGACCGAGCAGGACGTGTGGTGGGGAAACGTCAACATCGGCATCACGGACGAGATCTTTCAGATCAACCTGGAGCGGGCCAAGGACTATCTCAACACGCGGAAGAAGCTGTACATCGTCGATGCTTTTGCAGGCTGGGATCCGGCGACGCGCATGAAGATCCGCGTGGTCTGTTCGCGACCTTATCACGCCCTGTTCATGCACATCATGCTGATTCGTCCAACGGCTGACGAGTTGGCGAACTTCGGCGAGCCCGATGCCGTGATTTATAACTCGGGGCAGTTTCCGGCGAACCGGCATACCCCGGGCATGACTTCGAAGACCAGCATCGACCTGAATCTCGCGACACGCGAGATGGTGATTCTCGGCACCGAATACGCGGGCGAGATGAAGAAGGGCGTCTTCACGCTCATGAACTATTACATGCCGAAGCAGGGGATTGTGTCGATGCATTGCTCGGCGACAGCGGACAAACAGACCGGCCGGTCTTCGCTGTTGTTCGGTTTGTCGGGTACGGGGAAGACGACATTATCGGCTGATCCGAATCGGCTGTTGATCGGCGACGACGAGCATTGCTGGTCGAACGATGGCATCTTCAACATCGAAGGTGGCTGTTACGCCAAGGCCATCAACCTGTCGGCGACGGCAGAGCCCGAGATCTTTCAAGCCCTGCGATTCGGTGCGCTGCTCGAGAACGTGGTGTACGACCGGCAAACGCACCACGTCGATTTTGACGACCGCAGTATTACCGAGAACACGCGCGGGGCGTATCCGATTGAGTTCATTAGCAACGCCAAAATTCCCTGCGTGGCGGGCCATCCGACCGACGTGATCTTTCTGACCTGCGATGCTTACGGCGTGCTGCCGCCGGTCAGCAAACTCACGCCCGAGCAGGCCATGTATCACTACATCAGCGGTTACACGGCCAAGGTCGCCGGCACCGAGATGGGCGTGACCGAGCCGCAGCTGACGTTTTCGCCTTGCTTCGGTGGGCCGTTTCTCGTCTGGCATCCTTCGTACTATGCGGAACTGCTGGCCGCGAAGATGAAGGAGCACAAGGCCAACGTGTGGCTGGTGAATACCGGCTGGACCGGTGGCGCGTTTGGCACCGGCTCGCGCATGAAGCTCAAGCTGACGCGGGCGATCATCGACGCCATTCACAATGGCAGCCTGGCCAAAGTCGAAACGACGACCGATCCTGTGTTCGGCTTCGCCGTGCCGAAGACCTGCCCGGCCGTGCCAAGCGAGATCTTGCAACCGCGCAATACGTGGGCTGATAAGAGTGCCTATGACTCGGGCGCACAACGCCTGAGCGCTCAGTTCCAGGAGAATTTCGAGAAGTACGCGGCGAACGTCTCGGCCGAAGTGCGAGCTGCGGGACCCAAGTAAACGAATACGAGACGGCGTTACTTGTTCAGCACCAGTTTGTTGGTGCTGGTGATGCGCAACTTATATTGCTGATCGCCATGTTCGATCCACACTTCGCGCTGGTTGCCGAAGAGTTCCGCGGAAGTATAGATGCGTGGACTTTTCGACGGTTCTGCCTCGCGCGGCGCAGAAGAATCGGGCGAATCGTGAGGGGGCAACAAGTTGGGATCGTTCATGTCCGCTAGCTGCTGGCAATTCGCGCGCCACCAATTGCGAGAACTTACCAGCCACGGAAAACAGCCATAATTTGTACATTGCTAGCAGCAACCAAGCGCTAGCTGTCGGTGAATTCGACCCGTCTGTCGAAGTCCTCGCCATCCAAATTATGCAACCGTGTTAAACGGTACGACCGCTACAAACATTATTTAGCGAACAAACCTTGCAAAGACGAAAGGTTAGAGCAGCAGGCACCTGCTCACGCGCGACCAGCTCTGGGCCAACTTGCGCGCGGCAGGGGACGGAGTTTTGTGTGATGTTCTACCCACCGAGATGGATTGCCGCGCTCTTGGCGATGGCGGCGTTTCCCGCATTGGTTGGCGCTCAAGAGACAACTTCGACCAGCACTCTGCAACCAGTAACGGGTCAGCCGCAAACGCTGCCCGATACGGATGTCGTCGGTCAACCAACACCCTCGGCCACTCCGTTTGATCCGGGTAACCAAGATCTACCGGCCGGGAATTTTGCTTTTCCGGCACTGACCGAGCAGTTCTATGGTGGGGCATCGCCGCTGGATTTCGGCGGGCTGAATAATGTGATCAAGGGCGAGAAGTCCCTCTTCGAGCAATCGAACTTTGGCACCATCATCGACCAGGAAACGATTCGCGAGAAACAAGCAACGGATATGTTCCGCGCCTTGCAATTCGAGCCGGGTGTGCTGATGCAGCAAACAGGGCGGGGCCAGGCATCGCCGTTCATTCGCGGTGTAACGGGGCAGCAGTTGCTGATTCTGGTCGATGGCATTCGTGTGAACAACAGTGTGCTGCGGGCCGGTCCCAATCAATACTTCAATACGTTCGATCCTGGGCAAGTCGAGCGGATCGAAGTGCTGCGGAGCAGCGGTTCGGTGCTGTACGGCAGCGATGCCATCGGCGGCACGATCAACATTGTCACGCGGTCGGCCGATCCGACGCGGGCCAATTACACGGCCGGTTCGTTTCGCCAGTTTTTCAGCACGGCCGATAACTCGCCCTATAGCCGGGCAAATATCGAAGGCTGGGTCGGCGGTGGCGGCCTCTTTGCTGGGGCCAGCTTTATGGACGTGAACGACATCGATATCGGCGGCGGTCGCGGACGGCAGCCGTTCACCAACTACGAACAATATGCGGGGGACATCAAATACAATCTGATGGTCAACGACGACCAGGTAGTGACAGTTGCCCTCTCGCACTTCGAGCAGTCGAACCTGCCGCGGAGCGACCGCTTTCCGCCGTTCGTGTTCAATCGGCCCGGCAACACCGCGCGACCGACCTTCTTCGATCCGCAGCAGCGGGACCTGGCCTACATTCGTTGGCAAGGGATGGCCTACAACATCAACCCGCTCTTCGATACGTTCACGACGACCTTCTCGTATCAACGCACGAAGGAGGGTTCGCGTGAGTTCACCAACTTCAGTGTGCCGCTGAACGACTACACGCGCCGGCAAGAAGGTGAATTCGACGACGAAATGCTGGGCTTTCAAGCTTCGCTGTCGAAGGACTTGACCGCTGAAGGGTTCGGCATCATCACCTATGGAACTGACTACTACTACGAAGATATCGACGCCAGCCGGCAGCGCTTCAGCGTGCAGACCGGTGCGCCGCTGCCGCCCAATCAACAGGCCATTGGTCCGCAGTATCCTGACGATTCGATTGCCGATCGCGTGGGCTGCTATTTGAATTGGGACGTGCTGCTGACGAGTCGCTTGAATGCAGTGATCGGGGTGCGGTACGAAAACTCCGATCAGCAAGGGACGCCGCGGTTCTCATTCGCAGGTGTGCCGGAAGACGTCTTCTATTCACGAACCTACCAGGATTGGATCGGCAGCATCGGCCTGACTTACAACCTGACCGACGAGATCAACATCGTCGGTGGCGTGTATGAAGGCTATCGAGCGCCGACGGTGGACGACCTGGTCGTGAATACCACGTTTGCTCAGAACGCCGTCCAGTCACCTCAGTTGGCGGCGCTGAACGTACAGCCCGAACATAGCGTCACCTATGAGATCGGCGCCAAGTACAGCGGCGAACGGTTGCAGTTGCAGATCTTCGAATGGTGGAACTCGATCAACGACTACCTGGCCCGCGACACCGTCATGGGCAATACGGTCCTTGCCAATCACGATGCCTTTTTGAACGGCACCGAACTGGCCGGCGAGTACTTGCTCGATCCGACCTGGTCCCTCTTCGGCAACTTCGCCTATACCTTCGGTCAGGACCTGACCATTCAGGACCCGATTAATCGAATTCCGCCGACCCAAGGTGTACTCGGCTTGCGCTGGCGCGAACTCGACCGCCGCAGCTATTTCGAGGTCTTTGCGTGGATGGTGAACCGGCAAGATCGGAACAGTAACAATCCCAACACGGTCGGCGATAGCCGCTTCTATGTGAATGGCCAATTCGCGACTCCCGGGTTTGCCACGCTGAACTTGCGGACCGGGACCACGTGGGGCGAGTTCGACCAGCATCGCGTGAGCTTGTCGTTGGAAAATATTACCGACCAGTACTACCGCGTGCATGGCAGCGGTGTCGATGGCACGGGCTTCAATGCGATCTTCGGTTACGAGTATCGCCAGTAATGCGGCAGCGGCAACAGGCTCCCGGCGTTACAGGTCGCCGGGAGAAACCGGGGCATCGCGCGAGATCGTATCGGGCCCTTTGCCCACGGTCTTCTCGTAGGTGCCGTCGCCCGATTTTACGTACTTGGTGAAGCCGAGGCGGCCGAGCTTCTTATCGTCGGCTGCACTCTTGCCCATCGCCGAGTCGGACCACTTGCCGCCGATGTTCGGCGCTTGAAACACACGGCGAATGGGCAGGCCCGTCTCAGGATGCTGCTTGAGCGGTTCCTCGGCCATGCTTTGAAAAATTTCGAACTGCTCGCCCGAGTCGTCGTCGGTGATCACTTCGTAAACGTAGAGGGGCATGGCGTTAAGGGAGTATTCTTGGTGGCGGTTGGTTAACTACCACCATTATAGCACCGACGCGCGGGAAGTCAGGAGTCGGCGGTCAGAGATCGGCAGGTCAGTCGTAGTCACTCTTACTTCTGCCTTCTAACATCTGCCTCCCTTTCACTCGACTTTAAGAATCATCAGCACGCCGGGACTGACGATGCCATCGACGGCGCTCCAATTGCCAAGGTCAGCACCGGCCTTAACTTCGGGCCGCGGTGTTCCGCCGGGCAGGTGCATATCGAGAAACTTGACGAGGTCGTTTGAGGGAATGGCGAGACCATAACTATCGACGCCGGCGAAAATGTTGCCGCCTGTTTTGGCTGTGACCATGCCGACAACGTTTCCCTTCTGGTCGCACAATGGACCACCGCTATTGCCGGGATTTACGCGCAGGTCGAGCGTAATCATGTTCTCGTTCGACTCGTCGGGCAGGGCCATCACGCCCCCGGTTGTCAGCTTCAGGTTCGAACCCAAGGCATCGCCCAGCGGATAACCAAAGGCCGCGACATTCAACCCACGGCCGACAGCAGCGGGACTGACCGAGATCGGTTTGATGGTGCTCCCGGCGGGCAGGGTGACTTTGAGAATCGCCATATCGCGATCGGCGTCTTTGGCGATTACCGTGGCATCGATGGTGTCTTTGCCGCCGGGCAAGCGGACCACGACTTTGCCGGGACCATCGATCACGTGGTGGTTGGTCATGATGTAGCCCGCGTCGGAAACCAGAAAGCCCGTGCCCGACGAGAGAATGCTGCCGCGCTCGATCAATTCCTTGGCCGAGGCGATGGCCTCTTTCAGCTTGGCATCTTTGGGGCTGTAAGTCGCCGCCCGCGAGAGATGCTTGAGCGCTTCGTCGCGTCGATCGGCCCGGCCCAGCAAGCTGGCGGCAAGGATGTGCATCCGCGCGCCGCGATCGTCGTTGACGAACTTTTTATTGGTAAGCCAGTCTTTCAGCGGCTCGACAAACTGGGTGACTTCAATTTCGTCGTCCGCATCCGTATCGACTGCTTTGACCATCAACCCCGCTTCGACAAAGCTTTCGAGTTGTCCCTTCTCGTTGTTGGGATCCAAGCGAGTGGCCACGCGCGACCAATTATCGATCTCTTCCTTATAGCGCGAGACGAGCTTCTTTTCGAGCAGCCATTCGACGAGTTTCACGGCGGGGTCGAGCGATTCGCCTTTGACCTCGGCCCACATCCGGTCACGCTCGGTGCGGTCAGCTTCCCCTTCACTCAGGTAACCCTTGAGATCCTTCGTGCCGTTCTTCCATTCGGTTTGCAGGTAGTAAGTCTTTCCCTTGTAATCGAGCAATGCCAGCGCCGGGATCTGCCGCAGGCCGAACTCCCGCAGCATCGCAAAGTTCTGCGCCGAATCGAATAAGTTGTTATGCCCTTCGCGCGTGCGGGGCAGATCGATAATCACGGGCACATAGGCAGCCGTGATTTGGTCCTTCAGCGCCTGCTCTTGCACGAGCCGAGCGAGGGACTGGGTCTGCGAATCGGTATCGCTCGAACCGAAGATAATCAGGATTCCCTTTTGCGACTTGAGCGCCGCTTCTTTGGCCAGATGAAAGTTCTGCGTGAAACCTTCAAAGCCCGTGACAGGCGAACCGGCACCAAGGCCAACCGAGAAGTCGGTGCCGTCCGACTTAGTGGCACCACCGGGGCCCTTGCTGGCGATGGTTGACCCACCCGTGCCGAAGACGTCCTTCGTCCATTCAGGTTTATATGTGGTTGTCTGGCCGGCAACGATCGTCACCTTGGTATCGACGCGGGCATAGCCTCGCCTTCGCAGAATCAGGGCATGTTCGCCGGGACTCAGGTCGTAATACAACTCGCCCTTGCTGAGAGTGATTTCGGGCTTGGTGTCGATGAAGACCTGGAAGGTTTCCTTGCGATCTTCCTCCGCCCAATCGATCACCAGTTTGCCGGTCCCTTTGACGATGGCACTCTTGCCGCCGTTCTTGGTTCCCTTCGCAACGGTTTTGCCACCTGAATTCAGCAGTACGAAACCGGCACCCGCGCCGCCGACAATCAACATCAGGCCGACAACGCCGGCGATGATGAGCGGCAGGGCCGAGTTGCCACTGGCTTTGATTGGCTTGCTTGGCAGGCCGGGTGCAGCGTGAGGATCGCTCGGTGCGGCGTGAATGGCCGAAGCGGAACTCACCTTGGGACGGCTAACATTCAATTGAAAGCCCAAGCTGTCCGCCGGATTGGCGGGGGCCTGCGGCGCGCTCAGCGCCGGATTGACGGGGGCACCATGGGGCTGGGCACCATGAGGCTGAGCATAGGGGTCGGCATACTGATTGGCATACGGAGTGTGCTGAGGAACTGGCACTGGTTCTTCGACCAATGCGTTCATGGGCTGTTCGTGCACCGGCACTGCCACGGGGGGCGGCGGACGATGGGCGGGCAACGTACGACTTGGCACCGGTTTGCTAACGGGGATCGAACTACTGCTCGCATGTGCGGGGGGAGCCAGTTTGGAAGCAGGATGGCTCGGCGGAAACTGATCGGGATGCGCCCCAGGCGCGGCAGGTGCCGGCGACGATTTGGGGGGTGCCACCGTCGTCAGCGTGGGAACAATCGTGGTGCTGCTCGAGACGGGCGCACTCCCCGCGGCAGGGACTTCGACCACCTGCGAACACTTCGGGCAGCGAGCCTTCCGGCCAGCGTACTTGGCGTCGACTTTGAACTTGGCCGAACAAGCAGTGCAGCGGCAAAGTACTTCCGACATGTCTGGAATCCGAATCGTGGCGAGAGGAGTTGGACAAGCAAGCAGGTCGACGAGATCACCAGCCGAAAGCTACTAACCGCGCAGCAGCATAGCCGGCGAGAGTTGGTGGTTTCGGAGTTGATATTATCAACCGCTGTGCGCTTGTCCGCAAGGATTTCGACGAGAAGTTTACTCACCCAAATGCGCAAACAAAAAAGCATTCGGGATTATTGATTCCTACAACCTATTCTCGTTGCTTCGCCAGCGAAGAACTCTCTTAAGCTTCATCCTTAATGGGCGAGACAAGCGTGCCGATGTTTTCGATCCAGGCTTCGACCTTATCACCAGCGTGCAAATAGGTCTGGCTCGTGTTGCCCACGCCGGCGGGTGTGCCCGTGGCAATGATGTCGCCGGGTTCCAGCGTGACGATGTCGCTGATGAAGGCGATGGTCGCCGCGACCGAGAAAATCTGCTGCGCGGTGGATGCGTCCTGCCACACTTTGCCGTTGACGGTCAGCTTCATCTTCAACTTTTGTGGATCGGGCACAGTGGCCGCCGAAACCACGCACGGACCGCAGGGGCAGAAGCTATCGTGCCATTTGCCGTGCAACCAATCGAAGAAGCTATCGTTCTTCCGCTCCTTGCGGCCGGGGTTCGGTTTGAACTTGCGGTCCGAGATGTCGTTGACCACCGTATAGCCCGCGACGTGCTGCAGGGCGTTGGCTTCAGTGATGTGCTTGCCACCCTTGCCGATCACAATGGCCAGTTCGCATTCCCAGTCGACGTTGTTGGCCGAAACCTTGGGCACAAACACCGGCTTGCCGGGATCGGCGAGCGTGGTGCTTGGCGGCTTCATAAAGACGTAAGGAAATGTCTCGGCCCGCTCGGTGGCGATGCCACCACCTTCTTGAATGTGCGAGTTGTAATTGCCGGCCAAGAGCAGCAGCTTGTTGGGCCGCGCAATCGGGACGAGCAGTTGGACCTTGTCGGTTTCCACTCGCGCATTGGCGGGCAACATCGATTCGTTCTTGGCCACCCAATCGAAGAGCTTCTGCGCGGCCTCGGCGTGTTTGCCATTGGGGAGCAAGTCGATGAGCGAATCGCCCACCGGAATTGGCAGCCGTTCGTGCGTCCCTTGTCCGTAAGCGGTTGCTGCGGCGGCCAGCGAGATGATCGACTTTTCGTCGTAAAAGCCAACCTGAACCGAGTCACGCTGTTGATAACGACAGAGACGCATGGAGATGCTCCGGGGGGGAAAGGTGGCGGGAATCTTTCGGCCCAGCCAGGCAGCGGCTTGCGCGCGGGGCCAGCTTGGGTCAATGCAGGGCAGGGTTGAGTCAACACAGGGCCTGTTGTGATATCACGCCCAACATGCCGCATGCAACTATTTTTGCGGCTTCCCTTGCCAGCCATCCATGAGGACAGGCCTCGTTGCCTGTCCGCTCTTCCCCGTGTGACAGGCATCTTGCCCGTCATTCCGTGGGACAGGCACCTTGCCTGTCATTCCTTCACCGTACTTTCCTGCACCGGCCGGAATTCGCTTCCACTTTCCTTACGGCAGGTTGAACCACGCCGGCCACCACGACAACATCCGCACGTGCTCCAGAAAGTACCACAACACGGGAATCGCACCCCAGTGCATCATTCGCAGCAGTTCGGCCCGCAGGCCAATCAGGCGGACGGTGATTTCTTCGCGCGATTGATAAGTGCTGAAGTTCGGAATGATCCGCGGCACGCGGCGGCAATAGTCGCGAAACTCGTCGCCATAGCAGACGGCCAGCCGTTCTTCTTCAACGGGCACCGTGATTGTCAGATAAATGATCGAGACCAGCAGCATCGCGCCGATCAGCAGCAGGCTTTGCATGAAGATGCCCACCGATAGGCACATCAGCAGCGAACCCAGGTACAGAGGATTGCGGCAAATCGAATAGGGACCGTCGACGATCAACTCGTTCAACTTGCGGCCACCGATGTACAACGTGGCCCACCAGCGCAGTAACGCCCCGCACAAAAAGAACGCCCAGGCAGCGATCTCGACGCCCAGTTCGGCCAGGCTATCGTCGGCAAAGTGGGTCCGCGAAAAGACCGCCAACACAATGACGGGACAGAGCAGCAAGAGCGAAATCCACGCCCGCGAGCGGCGAATAAAATCGCGGCTGGCCGAGACAGGATCGATGAAAGTGCGAGCTTCCGTGGGTGCGGCGTTCATAGTGGACTCAGTAGAGCATGACGGGCGAATTGACGAGAAGTTCAATTCCGCTTGAATTTTGCCCGCTCAGAAGCTTTGTAATCATCGGCGTTTGCATCACAGACGCTGATACCTGTCGAAGCTGCCGGATCGTCATACCCAGAACACCCGATTCACCCTTTTTATCTGGTCTAGCCTCGCTAGCGACCCGCTGACAGCATTTTTTCTTGCCGCGGCAAGATTTGCCGATTGCAGAGATTTTCTCGATTCTGCCGATTCTGCGGGCCGATATCTCCTTCTGACACCCACACAGGGAGTCGTTTTGTGGAACCGCCGTAGTGCCGATCGTTGGCCCTGCGGTTGTGGAATGTTCTGCGATTGGCCGCGCACGGAAGCTACAGCCATGATCAAATGGGCTTTGCCGACGATTGTCCTTGCCCTTCTCTCTGCCAGCGGATGCTGTTGCGGACCTTGCGGCCCACGTCCGGCACTGTTTGCCGGCTGCGGACCCGCCTGCGGCCCAACGTGCGGTCCCACTTGTGGACCGACCTGCGGTCCCAGTTGCGGACCTTCGTGTGGCCCTTCGTGCAACACCTGCGGACCTCGCAGCTTGACCTGCAGCCCCTGTGGCGGCGGACTCAAATACTGGCTCAACGGACGCTGCTATGCCGGCCGCAGTTGCGGCGAGCGCTACGTCGGCGAGTGGGTCAGCGATGGCCCCGACTGCTGCGACCCCTGCAACAAATGCGGTAACTTCGTCGGCCCCCGCTGCTGCGGACCAGGCCCACGACCTCTCCTCTTTCTGTGGCAGAGCATAGTTTGCGGCACTCCGTGCAACAGCTGTAACAGTTGCGGTGGTGCGGGCTGTGATTCGTGCGGCGGTGGTAGCAGTGCCTACTACGGCGGCGAACATGGCAGCCTCATGCACGAAAATTGGGATCATCAACCGACTCCCGCCGTTCCCGGCAAAAACATTCACCAGGCTGGCCAACCAACGCCCGCCCAAATTCGCACCACTCAACGCCCCATGCCCGCTGGTCCCATGACACAAGCTCGCGCCGTCTCCACCAGCCGCGCTCCCGCCTCGCACTATCACCGCTAACGCGACGAGTCAGGGCTGAGCTGAAGGGACGAAGGGACGAAGGGACAAAGGGACGAAGAGACGAGTGGCTACCACTCCTCACTCCCTCGCCTCGGTACTCCGGGGAGAGGGGCAGCACTGTGCACGACCTTTCCTTCGCTCGCAATCTCCCCGCTCGTCTTCATTCTGCCTTCTGCATTCTGCGTTCTTCCTTCTCCCTTTCCTCCGCCCTTTCCCGTTCCTCACGCTTCCACGGTTTCTCCGGTTCGACCCACATGCCCGGAATCGGCATGAGGTAGCCACCCACGTCGCGAAAGATGCGGCCGTGCTGGTTGACGTGCAGCTTGCTCTTCTTCACGGGCTGCCTTGACGCGCTCTTTGACTGCACTGGAAGTTCCGCGGGGCGCTCGTGCGGCTCCAGCAGTTCCGGCGCATGCTGCAACTTGTACGACAGCGACAACTGCTGCGCTAACCGGCTCCTCCCCTCTGCGGTCAGGTTCTGCGGGATCTCTAGCTTGGGAGTAGAAGCAGAGGGGGAGACAGGAACAGGAATTGACGTCTGGAAATTTCCGGAATCTTCAATTGTTTCGACATGACTCGCTACGCTCTTATCTACTGACTCCTCCACGACTTCCGCCACAATAACTTCCTCCTGACTCGCACAACTTTCCATTTTCAATTTCCAGAATTCTTCCTCCGTCTTCACTTCTGCATTCTGACTTCTACCTTCTGACTTGTTCTCTGCTTCCTTCTCCCCCTCTCCCTCACTCCCACTCTCCCCCTCTTTCCCCGCCCGCTCCCACTTCGCCAGTTCCCGCAGCGACAGGTCCACCTCCGCGCGCAGCTCGGCGATCATTTCTTCCTTCGTCAGCGCGGCGGGCTCGAACAGTCGCCCCTCGCAGCTGAGATCGACCGTGCCGTCGCGCTTGAGCCCGTCGAGTTCCGCCAACTCGCGGCTGATCTCGCGGGCCTCGCGCAGCATCCGTGGATTGCCGCGGCACTGCCGGCTCCACGATTCCTCGCGCTCGATGACGCCGTTTCGTTTCACGACCTTGGCCGAGACGAGCGGCTTGCGCGACTCGCGCCACGCCTCCATCGAATCTTCGTACATCATTTGCAGTTGCCGTCGCCGCAATCGCACGCAGTTGTACAACCGCTGCTCGCGGCTCAGCTCGCGAAACTCCGCCGTTTTCCGCGTGATGTGCGGCACCAGCGAGCCTTGCCACTGCTCCATCTTCTGCACGATTTTGCAGATCGCGCTCGGCGTCAGCTGAAAGCTGATCGCCACATCCTTCTGCTTGCGCCCTTCGACGCGAACCAACTTGAAAATCTCGATATCCTGGGCACTGATGCGTAGCTTGCGAGACATAACGGCTCCTTTCGAAATGAAAACAAACAAACCCAAACCGGGGCGGGGCAATTTTCGGGCGCGCAGACGTTGCCTTCAGCCGCCAAACGCCGCCCCGAAACATTGTCCTGACCCACAAGCGCAGCTTCGCGATGTCACTCTCCTCGCGCGATGATTCCGCCCCATCGGGTTCCGGAGGATTTTCGGGCCAACCTCTCTCGGCCCAAGCAACCACTCCCGAGCCCGAAAAACCTCCCGACCCCGGCCTGTTGTTATCACGAACTGCGCATAACATCCTACGCAACTACTCACAACATTAAGGACCTGCTGCTCACATCGCAAGCACATTCTGAGAACATTTTTAGATAGTTCCCAGCATCTCTAGTGCACAAGCCAATGAACGACCGCCGCAGGGGCGGTGGCGTGAGAAGGCAGAACTCGCACGCTCACCCACTCTCCCTCTCTTCCACTCTCTCCTTCCCCCCCCGCCTATTCCTGCCAAACGGCGGTCTGCGTGGTAGAATTACCGGCGAGGGCGACTGTGTCTGTTCGCACCGTTCTTTCCTTTTTTGACGCGTGGCTCGGTTATGAACTACTATTCGCAGCCCAATCCGTACGAATCTCCGGTCGATATTGGGACGTTGCCAGCCGCTCTCGCGGAAACTTCGGCCCGGACGACTTTCATTCGGCGTGTGTATGTGCACGTCTTTGCCGCGGTGCTGCTGTTCACCGGCATCGAAGCGGCAATCTTCACCCTCGTTCCCGAAGAAACGCTGCGGGGGACGATGGGGATGCTGCTGGGCGGTCGCTTCGGCTGGCTGATGGTGATTGGGGCCTTCATGGCCGCCAGTTGGCTGGCGCAGTCGCTGGCCAATTCGGAATCGTCGAAAGGCATGCAGTACGCCGGCCTGATGCTCTACATCGTGGCGCAAGCGTTAATCTTTGTGCCGCTCCTATACATCGCCCAGCGCACAGCCCCGGGGACGATTCCCGCAGCTGGCCTGCTCACGCTGCTGATTTTTGGTGGCTTGACGATGTTCGTCGTGCTGACGAAGGCCGATTTCTCGGGCTGGGGCCAGTACCTGTGGTGGGCCGGCATTGCGTCCATTGGCGTAGTGGTCGCCGCGATCTTCTTCAACTTTCAACTCGGCGTCTGGTTTGCGGCCGCGATGGTCGGGCTGGCCAGCGTGTACATTCTGTACGATACCTCGAACATCCTGCACCGCTATCGCACCGATCAATACGTGGCCGCTTCGCTGGCCCTGTTCGCTTCGATCACCATGCTGTTCTATAACATCCTGCGGCTGTTGATGGCATTCAATCGACGCGACTAGTGGGAGAGCCAATGGCATACGACCAGCGCTATCTCGAAGGAATCGAACACTTCAACCAGTGCGATTTCTTCGAGGCCCACGAAGTGTGGGAAGACTTGTGGAAAGACGTCGGCGGGACGTCGCGGCTATTCTACAAAGGGCTGATTCATGTTGCCGTCTGCCTGCATCACTTCGGCAACGGCAACATTCGGGGCGCGAAGAAGCTTTACAACAGCAGCCGCGGCTATCTGCAGCCTTACGGGCCGGTGTTCGAAGGGCTGAACATCGAGCAACTGCTCGCCCAACTCGAAATCTGCTGCCACGAATTTCTCACCAGCACCGAAGAGTTTCCGCAGGTCGAAGTCAACGCCGACCTGATTCCGGAGATTCATCTGGAAGAGTAAACTTGAGCGCCCTTGGGTCGGGGCAATTTTCGGGCTGAGTAACGCTGCCTTCAGCCGCCAAGCGCCGACCCGAAACATTGTCCTGACCCAATAACGCAGCTTCGCGAGATCGCCTTGCTCACGCGAGTGTTCCACCCCAGCGGGTTCAGGAAGATTTTCGGGCCGACATCTCTCGGCTCAAGCAATATCGCTCGAGCCCGAAAAACTTCCCGACCCCAAACCGGGTCGGGGCAATTTTCGGGCTGGTTAACGTTGCCTTCAGCCGCCAAGCGCCGACCCGAAACATTGTCCTGATCCAATAACGCAGCTTCGCGAGATCGCTCTGCTCGCGCGATGGTTCCACCCCAGCGGGTTTAGGGAGATTTTCGGGCCGACATCATTCGGCCTAAGCAAAAGCGCGCGAGCCCGAAAAACTTCCCGACCCCGCGGAGTGCTACGATGCTTCGCCGCTGTAGAGGGCGGCAGCCCGTTCGGCGTACACCTTGCGGCGCGAGGGCTTGTAGCCGTACTCGAGGGCGAACCACTCGGCGTACCGTTCGCGATCGATCGAGCGGGTGTTGCGCTCGTCGAGAATGTGACCCAGTTCGTGGATCAGCACGTTGTTCAGGTAGAAGTCGCGAATGGTGCTCTCGGACCAGATCAGGTTCCACGAGGTGGACGAGATCCGTTCCCAGCGGGCACCGAACATCTTGGCTTCGATCAGCTGGGCGGGCTTCGGCGCGCGGCGGAAGTTCTCGATCAGGTTCTGCTCGATGGGATACAGATAGATCGTGTTGCCCCACTGCATGCCATAGCAAGGAGCGCGCCGCTTCTTGCGCGTCATCTGGCTTAGCTGCACAATCTGCAAGGGCTTGACCATCCAAGCTGGCAACAGCGACAGCCGCTCGCGGATTTCGTCTTCGCCCAGAATGTGGCGATAGCCGAGGCCAGCTGCCTGCTCGATGACATTGAATTGGCCGTTGTGGTTCTCGCTGGGTTCGTACCAGTTTTCGGGCGGCATGTAGGGACCGCGCACGGGGGAACCGGCAATCCGCGCGCCTTTGCCAGCACCAGCGACGCGGCGTGACGCAACGCGCCCCGTGTTGTTCTTGGCGGGGGCCGGGGCTTTCAGATTGAGTTCAACGCGGCGAGACATGGAAGCAACCTACTCAGTTGAAACGGGATCTCTACACGCATTTGCCGCTCAGTCGCTTCCTGCTGGCGGGTTCCGAAGTGCCGTTCCTAGCCTGTCACACAGGCCTCTGGCTCAAATGCTGCGGGCGATTCCCACACCCCTATCCTACGACCCAAGCTGGGCCAGATTCAAGCAAGATGCGCAAGTGGCTATTTGGCAAGCACTTGCGAAATCCAAAAACTGCCTATTGACATGTCCAATGGGGCTTTTTGGCAGTTCGGAACTCGGCGATTATTAACCAATTGGCGAGAAGTTGCTGACAAACAAATTGGGCCCCACCCACGCAATCAGCCTGCGCGGGGACTCGTGCGTAGGAAACAGATTGCCGGTATCCAGTTCGCCGGGCTTCGCAGGCTTACCAGGAATTGTCTTCCGCTGTGGTGGCTTCGTTGTTTTTGCAGGCGACTTGGAACTCTTCTCTGACTTCTTGTCCGTGGCCGATTTCTCGGTTGCTGGCTGCTCTGTTGCTTGCTGCTCAGTGGCAGGTGGCTTCTTTTCCTCCTTGCCTGAAGACATCACCAGGATTACGCCCACGGTAATACCAACGAACACGAGAAAGCCAACAGCCCCAGCGATGATCCACATCATCAGCGGTTGCATGGCGGGCTTCGCCGAGCCCACCGGTATTGCGGTAGTGGCGGTCGTGTTCACCTTCGGTGGCGCGGGCGCGGCACCCTTGGGCCCAAGGGCCGCTTTGGGATTCGTCGGGATCGGGCCACTGGGAGTCTTCGAAAGCGAGATGGCGGGGAACGCGGGGCTCGATGTCGATTTGGCGGGACCACCGACGTTGAAATTAAATGGCGAGCTTGGTTTCTTGTCGGCGGGCGTTGCCGGCCTGGCGGCGGCTGGGAATTTGAGATCGCTGCCAGTTTTCGTTTCGCGCACGGCCCGCATTTCGCCGCTCAGCTTGGCATCGCTGCCGGACTTTGTATCACTCCCAGTTTTGGCTTCACCGACGGGCTTGGCAGCTGTGGGAGCATCGAGCGACTTGGCCATTGGCAAACGCTGCGTCGCTTTAGGGAGCGCCTTGCTGCTGTCGGTCTTACCGACGCTGCTGCCGGTGCCGAGACCTTTCATCGTCTCCTGCCGCAACTTGTCCGAGACCGTATCTTCGCCCACACCGGGAACTCGCCGGACGCTGCTGCCGGTACCCGGGCGCTTGATCAACTTCGATGAACCGCCGCCGCCCCCTCCGGTGCCGCCGTTCATCGACTTCATGCTGGCGTTGCCAGAATTGGCCGGCGTGAACTCAAACCCGCGACTCGTGAGCCAACCTTTCAGCGCATCGGATACATCTCTCATCCGGCCATAGCGCCGCTCGGGCCGCTTCTGGATCATCTTCCAGCAGATATCGGCCAGGTCGCGCGGCACTTCAGCCCGCTCCTTGCGAATATCTTCGGGCATCTGCGTTTGATGCTTGGCAATGCGCTGAGCGAGCGAACCATCGGTGAAGGGTGCATGCCCGCTGAGGGCGTAATACAGCGTGCAGCCGAGACTATAAATATCGGCCCGCGAATCGACCTTGTGGCTATTCACCGCCTGCTCGGGCGACAGATAGTCCGCTGTGCCGAGCACATTCTCGTTATGAGCCACCGTCAGCGATGAGCGGTCTTCGTCGGCTAAAAGTGCCAGGCCCAGATCCAGAATCTTGACTTGCCCCTTGGTATCGATGAGCAAATTTGCAGGCTTCACGTCGCGATGAATCAGGCCATTCTCGTGGGCGTACTGAAAACCGTCGGCCGCCTGAGCGATGTAATTGCAGGCCACTTCGAGCGGCAACGGCCCTTCCTGCTTGACGATATTCTGCAGGTCGCGCCCTTCGATGTACTCCATGACCAGGTAGTGCGTGTCGCCATCGTTATCGATGTCGTACGCCTTCACGATGTTCGGATGGTCGAGCGAAGCCGTGGCCTGGGCTTCACGCACAAAACGCGCCAGGTAAGAAGAATCGTTCACGCGGCCTTTGGGCAACACTTTGATCGCCCGCAGCCGGTGCATGAGCGTATGTTCGCCCAGATAGACGGTGCTCATGCCGCCACTGCCCAGCAGACGGAGCAGTTTGTATTTGCCGAGGATGAAGCCTTTGTACTTCTTGTCCATCAGCTTATCGACGTGCCACTTGGTGATCAGACCGGCCGCAATCAGCGACTCGGCCACACGGTCGGCATCATCGGGGAGCGAACCCGAGTTCTGAGCGCGGAGCGTCTCCAGCGACTTCGCCAGCTGGTCGGCATCTGCCAGCTTGCTTCGCTCGACGAAATCCAAAAAGTTATCGACGCTCAGTTTTGCCATACAGGTGAGGCGGAACCGGTGACCACTCGCCGGTGTTAGCTCCTGGGGAGAGATTGTGCACGCGCGCTGCCAGGCAAAGCAACTATCACAGCTGGCAGGCAATCATGCCCAGGCTGCGACGACATAGCCGTGACGCTCACGCAATCTCTCTGCGCGTTCCGCTCTTCTCCTCCTATTCGACCATGTTCCCGATGGTCAGCAGCAAAATCTGCACTCTCAACGCGCCAGCAACATTCCGTCGCCCCGCCAAAAGCGCAAATGTAGACAAGGAAATATTTTCTGCTTGAAAAAAAGTTACACCCCTGCGCGAGGCGAGTAAAGCAGCCACCTTCAATTTTAGTCCCGTTTGCGGCAAATCAAGTCGCTGAGCCAGTTTCTGGCAAATTACTTGCGAATCGCTTCTGCGCGCTCAACAATCTTCCACTGAGGCGACAAAACCTCGTGTTGCGGCCCAAGGTCAATGAAAAATGCCTACTCGACTGCCAGCCCTGCCCAGAGTCGTAGTGGCGACTCTCTTGCTCGCCAAGCTCCAACACCTCAATCTGCTCGAAAGAGCACTCGTTCACGCGCGCATTTTGGAGTGAGGGGCGAGAAGCCAAAGGCTTTTCAGGTAGCCCGACGCGTCAGCGAGGGGACATCAAGAACACCGATTCGCTACAACAGAGCGCGAGAACAGAATAGCTCCCTCGCTGACGCGTCGGGCTACTTAAGATTCGCCACTCAATCCAGCCGCTGCCCCCAGGTGCGCATGAGCTGCTGCAGTTCCTCACCGTCGGAGTTCAGCATTTCTTCGGCGTCGGATTCCGCGACCCACTCCCACCGCCCGCTGCCAAAGCCGGTGCTCAAGGCATAGACCCAGGTCCGTCCGCAACTCAGGCAGCAGTGCAAATCGAAATCGAAGCCGTACAGGTGCGGCAACTCTTTCAGCTTGGCCGTCTCGGTCGGGCCGCAGCAGGGCAGGTTGTTGATCTCGGCCTTTTCGTCCACAGGTGGTTACTTCCAGTTCACGCGGGCGAGGAGCGTATCGCCGCGCCAGTTCTTTAGCGCAAACTCGCCGACGGTGATCCACGATTCTTGGTCGTTGACGGCGGTCGTGTGGAAGTTGCCGAGATGTCCCACGCCATTCGGGTCTTTGACGGCGTCGCCGGTGAGGGGCAGCGCGATCCGTTCCGTCTCGCGAATGAGGCGGCGTGTCTTCAGATCGACATTAGCGACGAACAGCGGGGCCCGCCAACGCATCACCTTTTCGTTGCTGGCATCTTTGCGGGTGTAAACGAGTGACAGTCCGCCACGATGTGGCAGCCAGCGCTGCTGCGTGGTCGACATGGCAATCGGGCTGCCGTCGTCCCATGTCCACGGTTGCGGCGGGCTGAACTTCAGCCCGTCGTCACTCACGGCAACGTGACCGTGGCCATCTTCGGCCCGCAGCGTCAGATAAATCTGTCCATCGAAGGTGGCCAGCGAGGGTTCGAGAAAGCCGCGGCCCACCTTCATTTTCAATTCGTCCCCCGTTTGTTTAGCAATGAGTTGCTCGCCATCGAACGAGCAGCGGACGACGGCCACGCTGCGGGCATTGCTGCCGGCTCCAAACGACAGCGGCACCAGCACATCGCCATCTGGCAACGTCACGCGCTGCGAGCAGTTGGTGGTGTAGATGAACTTGCCGCGCGGGTCATTCCACTCCAGCTTGGTGGGTGGTCCCCATTCGCCGCTGGCCCGGCGAACGGCAAACACGGTGTGCCGCGGCGGCTGCTCATTGTAAAAGCGGCCCCCTTTGTAAAAGACGTTGTGTCCCATCGCGAGCACGGTATTTGTCTTGGCATGAAACTCGGGAACCCAGTCGCAACTTCCCTCTTGAACGCCCCCCTCGCGCGGCGTGCGGCCAAGCATCGGCACGGCGACAGGCTCTGACCATGTCTTTCCCAGGTCGGTCGTTTGCGTCGAATGGACTGGGCCGAAGTAATCGGAGCCCGTAATCTCGGCGAGCATCATGAACACCATGCTTGCCCCGTTTTTGTTGGGCACCGCGCAAGCCCGCGTGCTGAACCAGGTCGTGCCCCCATCGCGACCGCGAAAGATCGTCTCGCGTTCGATCGAGCGAATCGGATCGCGAGCACTTCCTTCTTGCGCAAACAGCTCGGGACTGAGCACCCCCGCTGCACTCAAGCTGGCAAACTGCAACGCGCGGCGGCGAGAGATCGGAAACGTCATTTGGGATTGGCTCGGCGATGGAGGCGAGGTGGAATCGGTAGGCAGCGATTATCGTAGTCAGCAGGACAATGGCAAAGTAGCTGGATTCACCAGAATTCAGCCGCTGGTTGAAATTCGCTGCGAACCTCGCCCGCAGAAGCCTGTCCTTGCTTCAGGCAAGTTGCGCCGTCGTTCCTCGCGCGCAACTCACTTCTGCACGCACTACACCGGCCAGAGGCCAAGCGTAGCAACCATGCGAACGAGTCACTCATTCCCTGTTCCGTTACACGCGGCCTGATGCTGGCCGCGCCCCTGTGAATGAATCTATTGGTCCGCGCCGATGCTGCGCGGGCCGTCCTGACTAACGCCCCCGTTCCTTGCTACTCAGCGCATCTGAGCCGACCGGCTCTCTGCCCGCTGATTCGGATTCGCTTTCCTCCACCTTGGCTAGCCGTCGCAAGCTGCTGCGCGCGCACTGGCTCTGTGCCTTGACTCCGCTATGAACAAACACCTTGAACAGAAACACGATTGGGCCGTGGGAATTCGGCGTCACCGGACTCTCGCGCGGACCTTGCATGGTCGCCTGCTCGCCACTGCCGATGGCCGCTTGTGGATCATCCGCGGAACTCCCACGGCGCATCGCTTGCTGCCAAAATTGACCAACTTGCCGCGAATTCCACCCCCCGGCGAAGGGCTCGCACCGGAACTGCTAGGACTCGATTGCAGCAGCGACGGCGAACTAACCGCGACGCTGCTCGCTTCGTTTCAGCAGTCGCTGTTGTTTTGGGAACGCGCGCTGCGGCAAGCCGAGGAAACTGGCCCGCGCGACCGGCGCAGCGGCGAACGTCGCGCGCAGGAACGACGCGAAGTCGAGCGATTGCAGCGCCGCTTGCTCGGCTGCTATCGGTTGCTGCGCGAGTTTCAAACCACCGAGCGCCGTGCTGGACTCCCCTACGTGCTGGATGCCGACGAAGAGCGCGAGCTGGCGCAACTGTTGCGGGCCAGTCAATCGCCGTATGCTCTGCCCGAATTCGAACGCTGGCTCGCGCGGCTGGTGATGTGGCTGAGTGGTCCGCGCGCTGCGGCGCGGTTTCTGGCCGCGGTGACGAGCGTCATCGATGCGCCGCAACTGCTGGCCAAGACGGCTGCCCTCGAGCGGCTGCGCGATTATCTGCAGGCGCTCAAGCGCCGCAGCGGCACGGAGTACGCGGGCTGGTTGCATGTGGAGTTGGCCGAACGACTCAATCAGCTACCTTCCGGCCTGATCAGCACACCGGGCGAGAAACTGAAGCGGCGCGGCACCTTCCCCGAATTGTGCGACAAATTGCTGGCCCGTTGCGAGCGTCTACTCGCCGGCGACTTGCAACTGGCGCAGCACTATTCGCCCGCTGCCATCGCTACGCTGGCCGCCTGCGATGGTGGCCTGGCTCCGTTGCCGGCCCAACTGTTCCAAATGCAGGCTAACCGCCGCTCGCCGCAGCAAATCAACAAACTGGCCATCATTCTGAACCATCAAAGCCGCTTGCCGGGCTACGAACGGCTGCTGACGTTTCTAAGCAAGGGAAGCGACGCCGTCATCGAACGGCAGTTGTTCAACATTCGGCGTCTGCTGGCGCGCGGCACTCGCGAAGACGATATTCGCTGGCTTGCGCAGGAAGAAGTCTGGCTCAACTTCTTTGACGAATCGAATGCGAGTGTGCCGTGGCTGCGCCGCACCCATGCTCTGTTCGAACGTCGGCACATGAACGCCGGCAGTGCGCTCTACTCTGTCCTTGCGCGCTGCGACGACGCCAACAAGTTGAGCCTGCAGCAATGGATTGCCTGGCTCGAACGCCTTACGCCCGCCACGGTGACGCCGCGCATCGGCCAGCTGTTGCACTCGGCCCTGAAAGAATTGGTGAACCCGGCGTTCGATTTGGGCCTGCACGACGAACTGAAAGCCTGGACCCGCGCTGCTGCTGTTCCCCAATCAGACGATCCTACTGCTGCCTGGCTGCAGCGCATCCAGCACTTGCAGCAGTTGGGGGGCCAGGCGGTGAAGGTACCGAAGTCAGTGCGAAAACTGCTGGACCAACGCGCCCAAGCGGAGCAGGAACTGGCTCACCTTCACAGCCTGGCTGCTCAGCAGGCGGCCACTCCGGGGCAACTGATCCGGTACTATCACCTGCAAACGATGCTGCCACAGTGGACGACCAGCGACACCCGCGTGGCTCGCGCGGCGGAAGAAGCCTTTGTCATCCTCGCCGTAGAGACTTTGCGCTCGCTCGTTCATCGTGCCGTGGAGTCGATCTGGAACGAGCACTCGTGCTGGCAGCGGAGCGACGTTCCCTTTTCGCGCTTGATGACATTTGCTCAGTGGTTGCGGAAGATGCCGAGTGAATCGCGCGCGTTGCACACCGAACTGATGGCCGCCTGGCGCGACCACGGCAGCGACTATCGGCGGCACTTGCAACTCAATCAAGATTGGCTCGCGCGGGCCGCCGCCCAGGGGATCGATCTCACGCGTTGGCTTCATGGCGAATCGCAATCCTTGGAGATCGACGGCCGTCCGGTCGAGATTTGCCTGGCCGCTGATCCGCGCGAAATCTTCTTGATGGGGAGCTACTTTCATACTTGCTTGAGCTTGGGCGATTGCAACCAAATGTCGGTCCTCGCCAACGCCTGCGATGCCAACAAGCAGGTGGTCTATGCTTATGGCCAGAAGAATGGCAAGCGCGTGGCCCTGGCCCGCATGTTGATTACGGTCAGCAACAACTTTCAACTACTGCGATACGGGGCGTACACGGCCGGCGATGTCGATGCCGCACTGCACGAAAAAGTCGTCGACGCGATTGTCGTTTACGCCGCTCGTCACGCGCAGACTGCCGGGCTCGTACTCGCCGACTGTGGCGAGCCCGCATCACTCGGCAAACACTTCTGGTACGACGACGGCGAAGCCGCTTGGCCTGCCTCGGCCAAACAAGCGTGGCAATCAGCTGCGGTTCAGCCATCGCCCGCTTCACAGCCGGCAACTTGCTCAGCCGCGCTCAGCGACGAAGCACGCCTGCGTCCGTTCCTCAGCGAGCAGATCTTCTCGCAAATCTTCATCGTCTCGCCCGGCCAATCGTTGGCCAGCCTCGTCGGGGTGTGACATTAAATGTCACTTCGTTGTTAGCCGCTTTTGATTCCCGGCGAGAAAAATGAAGCTCGAACGCCTTGGCAATCTGGCACTTAGCAACGCCCGGCATAACTCTGCCAAACGCCAGTCTCCGGGATGGACAAACGTAGTGGCAGCCCTACAATGCGGCGATATGTCGTAGCACCTTTGGGGGGCAACATGCTTCGCCATTTGCTCTAAATTTCACGCTTTTTTCGGCCATACCGCCCCCCTGAGTTTCGGAGATCTTCCTATGTCGCTGAGCACCCTGATTCGCCGCGTTAGCCGATCCCAAGTGCGTCGCGTGAGCGGAGTCCGACAACTCACCGCCCGCCAGTGTTTCTTACAGTTGGAGCAACTCGAAGGCCGGGCGATGTTAGCGGCGGAGATCAATCTAGTCGGCAATGGTATTTCGATTGTTGACGGTGACACAACTCCGTCGGTGGCCGATCACACCGACTTTGGAGTGGTGACTGTCTCTGGCACCAGCAATGTTGTCCGCACTTACACGATTGAAAACTCTGGCGATACAGACTTGACGATTTCGACCTTCAACATCATTAGCGCAGGGGGAATATTGTTCGGTTCTGGCGACTTCACGTTTGTCACAGCGCCCGGACTACCAACGATCGCAGGTGGCAGCAGTTTCACCTTCCAAGTCAAATTCGACCCGAGCACTTCCGGCGCAAGATACGCCCAAATCAACATCGTCAATAATGACGCCACCGGAGGTGAATCCCCTTACAACTTCCGAATCCAGGGGAACAACTCGCCCGATATCTTTGTTTCCGATAGCGACCTGACAGAAATTCCGGATGGCGACGTATCGCCCACTGCAGGCAAGAGCACGGATTTCGGCGGGGTTGCAGTTGTTGGTGGTTCGGCAACCAGTACGTTCCGGATTGCGAACATTGGCACCGTGGCCTTGAATTTTGGCAGCCCAAAAGTGGCTATCACCGGCGCGAATGCCGGCGACTTCACCGTTGTCCAACCGAGTCCGTCATCGTTGTCGGCCCTTATCGGTTTTACTACGTTCTCAATTACGTTCGATCCTTTGACCGGTGGTGCGAAGACGGCGACCGTCACTATTTTGAGCGACGATCCCGACGCCGAAGGTGTCTATACGTTTGACATCAAGGGTCAGGCCGGCGCGGGCGACATCAATGTGCAAGGCAATGCGATTGATATCGCCGACAACGACCCAGGTTTTGATACTCCCTCGACGACGAACGGCACAGCATTTGGCACTGCCATTATCGGCAACACGGTGACCCATACTTTCACGGTGCAGAATACCGGTGATGACACGTTGACCATCGGATCGGGCAATATCAGTCTCGTGGCCTCTTTATTCAATTCGGCACCGTCAGATTTCGGCCTCGCGAATTTGCCGACACTTCCCATCGATGTTGCACCGAATGACAGCTTCACATTTGATGTGACCTTCTCGCCGAGCGCCTCCGGCACTCGCGCGGCGCGCGTCAACATCGTCAGCAACGATACCAACGAGAGCCCCTATACCTTCACCATCCAAGGTTCCGGCTATAGCCCGCCGGATATCAGCGTGTTGGGAAGTCTGGTCGTCACCATTCCCAATGGCGATACGAGCCCCGGTACTGGGGACGGCACCGATTTCGGCGGTGCTGCGATCACGGGTGGAACGGTGGTCAGCACCTTTACGATCCTGAATGATGGCGGCGACGTGCTGAGTCTCACCGGTTCGCCCAACCGCGTCATCATCACAGGCGATCATCCCGACGATTTCATCGTCACCGTACAGCCGATTGCCACGGTGCCGATCTTCAATATTCTCGACCCCTTCAACACTAGCGCCACGTTCGAGATTACGTTCGACCCCAGTGCATCAGGCGTGCGAAATGCCAGCGTCAGCATCGCCAGCGATGATCCGAACGAAAGCCCCTATACCTTCGCCATTACAGGTATCGGCGGCTTTCCCGACATCAACGTCAAGCTGGGAACCATTTCGATCGCGGACGACACGCTGATTCCCGAGTTGGCCGGCCCCGCCGACTTCGGGGCACAAGATCTCGACGGCAATTCGCTGACTCGCACCTACACAATTGAGAATACGGGCGACAACACGCTGATCCTGCCCCCTAACCCGGTTTCAATCACGAATATCCTCAGCTCTGGCGACTTCACGGTCACACAGCCCGCCTTGCTAACACTTGCTCCCGGCGAATCGACGACATTCAACGTCACCTTCGATCCCACGGTCGAAGGCATCCGGGCCGCCATTGTTAATGTTGCCAGTAACGACACCAACGAAAACCCCTACAACTTCGCCATCACCGGTACGGGCATTGTGGGGACTATCACTGCCGCGCGAAGCGGCAGCACGCTCACTGTCAACGACATCGCGGGCTATAACAATACCTTCGTCCTCAGCGTGGTTGGCACCGATTTGCTCATTAGCGAAGCGTCGCTTTCACTCAGCCCGTTCATCAGCTTCACCACCGCTTCGGCCACAGCAACGGGCGGCACACTGTCGCTCAGCAACAAAGTGCTAACCATCCCGCTGTCGGGCATCAACACCGTGACCATCAATGGGAATGGCGGAAACGATACGTTCAATATTGCCGTGGTGCTTGGGCTGCCGCGACTCAACCTTAACGGTGGGGCCGGCGACGACACTTTCGGCAGCGCGCTCTTGGGCATTAATCCGCAGCCCCTGACCAACATTGTCATCGACGGTGGCGCTCAGGGCACAACGGGCGACGCGGTGTTCGTCGATCTGTCGCTCGTCCCCACGATTCTGCCCGTCACGCTCGGTCAGCGCGTCGGCTCGACTTCGACCTCGCTCTTCGCTTCGTTGTTTCAAGGCTTCAGCTATGCCGGGGTCGAGACAGCCAGCCTGCGCGATAACAACCAGCCCACCACGTTCGTAAACGGCGACTTCTACGCCCGCGGTGGCGACAATGCCGACCGCTTCGACCTGAAGGACGTGAAGGTCAAGAACAAAGCTGTTCCCAACCAGGCCACCTTCACCTACACCAACCGCATTGCCATCCCGCTCGGCAATTATCAAATTCCTGGCAAGGCGATTTTCGTTGGCCGCGGCGGCAACGATAACTTCACCACCAGCTTTACTGGCCACGGCGTCGAGTTTTACGGCGGCGACGGTAACGACACGCTCGCTGGCGGGGCAGCTGCCGATAAGCTCGTTGGCGGCAGTGGCAACGACATCATCACTGGCGGCGAAGGAGCCAATGTCGTGTGGGGCGACAACGACCCGGTGGCTGCTGGTCTCGCAGACACAGCTGCCAACCGCGAAGCCCTAGCGACGAGCGTGCCCGGAGTGCTGATTGGCGGAGTGGATGTTCACCCGGCCAATCTCGCGTATATCGATAAGATCACTACCGGCGGCGGAGCCGACGAAATCTACTGCGGCCCCGGCAACGATGGGGTGAAGGGAGTGAGCGCGGCCGACGTCACCAAGTTCATCAATGCCGGCGGCGGCAACGACTATGTTCACGGCGGCGACGGCAACGACTTCATCAACCTGGGAGCAGGGAACGATCAAGGCTACGGCGGCGCTGGCAATGATACGCTGACTGGCCTGGCGGGGAACGACTTCCTGGGTGGCGGCGCAGGCATCGATACGCTGACCGGTGGTGACGGCAACGACGTGCTCGTGGGCGGCGCAGAAAACGATGTTCTCACGGGCGGCAACGGCAACGACCGCGTGTATCAAGGGCTCATCCTCAGCGCCACCGTTACCCCGCCCGGCTCAGTCGGCACCGACGATAGCAAACGCAAGGGAGATGCCGCCGACATCGCCATGCTCGCCCTGCTGAACGACTGGGCCGATAACCGTGTGCTTAACAACGTGGTTGTCGTTAGCGATCTGGGATTTATCACCGGCTAAACAGTTAGCCAGTTAATCAAAAAAACACTGCTCCATGAACGCGTTTGTGGGTGCAATGGGACACGCTTGTGCTCCCCAGAAGGCGTGGCTAAACTCAACGGCGCTTGCTGCGCAGCACTCGCGGGTGGCCAGCGCTGCGGCTAGCAAGCTGTCCGTTTTGTCGGCAGTTTCTTCTGCCGCGTGATGCTGTCGTGGCGAGTTGGCCAGCTTCATCACGATTGACTCATCTGAATTCTAATATCTCATCATCGCAGCACTCGCGTGGCACTTGGGTGACGGTTCAACACCGAGTCAACGGCCCCGTTTCGACCCAACAGCGTGGAATGAAATCGAGAGGTAGGACACCGAGCTAATCCAGTTTCACATTCCAAACCGTGCTGCGCACCAACGGAAGCAAATAGAGGTACCTGCCATGAACTCTAAGTCGACTGCCCGCAAGCCCTATGTCTCCACGGGGCATCTGCCCCCCGATGAACTAGTGACCACTCTGGTCACCGAAGCCTACGAACAGTTCAAAACCAATCAGGACGGACAAAACTCCCAAGTCTATCCCGCCCTGGCGCGAGCTCCGCGGGACTCGCTGGGCGTGTGCGTCGTCAATACGCGCGGCAAGGTGTTTTCGGCCGGTGATGTGGACCACGAGTTCACCATCATGAGCGTCTCGAAGCCGTTCATTTTTGCCCTCGTCTGCGAAGTGCTCGGCGCCCAAGAGGTGCGGGCGAAGATTGGGGTCAACGCCACCGGACTGGCCTTCAATTCTCTCGGCGCGATCGAGCAGGGAGACAATGGCCGGACCAATCCGATGGTCAACTCGGGGGCGATCGCCACCACCAGTCTGGTTCCCGGTAAGACGCTCGATGAGAAGTGGAACTTCATTCACACGGGCTTGTCGCGGTTTGCCGGACGGACGTTGTCGCTCAACGAAGAAGTGTTTCAGTGCGCTTCGGAAACGAACTTCCGCAATCAGGGGATCGCCCGGCTCTTGCAAAGCTATGGTCGCGTCTACCTTGACCCGGCCGAAGCGGTCGACCTTTATACCCGCCAATGCTCGCTGAATGTCAGCGCGAAAGATCTGGCCGTGATGGGCGCGACGCTGGCCGATGGTGGCGTGAATCCGGTCACTAAAGAGCGCGTCGTCGACGCGTCCATTTGCCACTATGCACTTGTCGTCATGACAACTGCCGGGCTGTACGAAACATCGGGCGAGTGGCTTTACGATATCGGTCTGCCCGGCAAGAGCGGCATCGGTGGCGGCATTGTCACGGTGTCACCAGGCAAAGCAGGCGTCGGCACGTTTGCCCCACCTCTCGATCAGGCCGGCAACAGCATCAAGGGGCAACTAGTCGCCAAATATCTCAGCGAGGGACTTGGCATGGACTTGTTTGTTTCGCAGCCCGAGGTTTGACCCGCTGCGTCCCTTCACTCGACGATCACGACTCTTCTATTTAGTAGGCGGTCATGTCAAAAAAATCGAATTCCAAAGCGTCTGTTTCCCAAGCATCGCACTTGGACGACGACGAAGCCAAAGAGTCGTGGGTACCGATGATCGTCATCGCCATGGGCCAGATGCTCATGTCGTTCAACGTCGCGGCCCTCCCCGTCTCGATGGGTGGCATGGTCGCAAGTTTCGATACGCCCCCCACGACGGTCGGTACTGCCATCGTCATGTACTCGCTGGGCGTCTCGGGATTTATCATGCTCGGCGGCAAGTTGGGGCAGCGATTTGGCTCGAAGACCTTCTTTCAAATCGCGGTGGCGATGTTCCTCGCCGCGATGATCATGATGGTGGCCAGTCCTACGGCGGTCATCATGCTGGCCGCTCAAGGCCTGGCGGGCTTTGCCGGTGCTGCATTAGTGCCAACACTCGTTGTGCTCATTGCCAATCACTACCGCGGCAAGCAACAAGCCCAAGCAGTGGGCTGGTTGGGTTCAGCCCGAGCTATTGCCGGTGTGCTCGCCTTTGTCACCGTCGGCTTTCTTGCCGCCATCAACTGGCGACTCGGTTTCGGTCTGCTCATTGTCCATGCGGCGGCCATCTTGCTCCTCAGTTTCAAGCTGAAGCCATCCGCGGGTAATCCTGATGTCAAAATCGATTTCCTCGGAGTGTTGCTCTCTGCCACGGCAATCATCTGCATCACGTTCGGCTTCAACAACTTACGGAACTGGGGTCTCTTGCTCGCCCGCGATGCGGCCCCGTTCGATCTGCTCGGCGTCTCGCCAGCTCCAATTTTGATCGTCATCGGCCTGGTGATTGGCACTGGCTTCCTCGTTTGGACCCATCGCCATGCCTTCGGTGGTGGCACGCCCCTCTTGTCGCTTGAAGTCATCGACGCCCCGCGCGAATGGGCTGCGGCGGCCACGCTGTTTGTCATCGTCGGCACCGAAGCGGCCATCAACTTCTCCGTACCGCTCTACATTCAGATTGTGCAAGGTAGTTCCAGCATGGCAACTTCCATTGCCATGATGCCTTTCATGTTGACCGTCTTCTTCACGGCCATTCTGATTGTCCGGTTCTACGATCGCTTCTCACCTCGCACCATCGCGCGCACCGCGTTTGTGCTGGTCGCAGCGGGTACGTTGTGGCTGGCCTTCGTCGTCAGCAACGACTGGAACGTCGTCCCCGTGATTATCGGTCTCATCACGGTCGGTCTGGGCCAGGGTGCTCTCGTCACACTGCTGTTTAATGTGCTGGTTACTTCGGCACCGAAGACCCTCGCAGCCGACGTGGGCTCGCTGCGCGGTGTGACGCAGAATCTGGCCGCTGCCGTTGGGACCGCTCTGATGGGCACACTGCTCGTCGGACTGCTGGCGTCGATGATTCACTCGAACGTGATCGACAATCCGAAGATCTCGCCAGAGTTCAAACAGACGGAACTTGCCAGCCAGTTTGATTTGAACAACATCAACTTCATTCGCAACGATCAGCTGAAAGAGCGCCTGGGGCAGACGGCCGCCAGTCCCGAGCAAGTTGACGAGGTCGTGCGAATTAATTCTGAGTCGCGCCTGCGGGCTTTGAAGATCGGCTTTGTGGTTCTCGCCGGTTTATCGTTGCTGTCGATCTTTCCGTGCAGTTGGTTGCCCGGTTACACGCCCGGCAATGTGCCGGGCAACGCCGCACCCAACAGCGACAAGCAGAAATAGTCTGCCCCACTCCACCCCTCTGAGAACCTAATGGCCCAAGCTCCTGCCACTGTCGAAACCAAGGCTCTGTTAGAGTTCATGTTTCGGCTGGGGCAGGCTTACCTGGCCTGCGGCGAACAGACCCCGCAAGTCGAGTTGCAACTGCGGCGTGTGGCCTCCGCTTACAAAGCGCGCAGGTCACGCGTGGTGGTCTTTCCCACGGCCATCTTCATTTCGGTAAACGATGGTGTCGACGACCGGATTGCGGTCGCCGATGGTCCGACGCAAAACTTGCGACTGGATCAAATCGCCGATATTTACGACTTGGGCGAACTCGCGCTGGCAGCTGAGATCACGCCCCGCGAAGGAATCGAGCGGCTCACGGCGATCTTGCGCACCGCGCCACGCTTCGGGGCTGTGGGCGAAGTGCTCGGGCATACGATTCTGGCCGTTGGTGTCGCCATGATCCTGGCTTCCGCATTCACCAACTTGATTGTCGCCGCCGTGCTCGGTGCTTTTATTGGCGCCCTGAAGTTGCTCAACAAGGACCGTCCCGTGCTGGCGGTGCCGTTGCCGGTGATTGCGGCCGCCATCGTCTCGGCCGTTGTCTATCTGGCGGTGAAGTATGAACTTCCGGTCGTCCCCATTCATGCGCTGGTTCCGCCCCTCGTTTCGTTCCTGCCCGGCGCGATGCTGTCGCTGGGGATGGTGGAATTGGTGTATGGCGACATGGTGAGCGGCAGCAGCCGGCTGACGACCGGGTTCGTGCAATTGATGCTCTTGGCTTTTGGATTGGTGGCCGGCGCGGCACTTGTCGGCGTGAGTTCCGATAGCCTGATTGAAGCCTCCGATCAAATTCAAATTCCTTGGGTGCAGTGGCTGGGAGTCGTTGTGTTTGGCGTCGGTGTGTTTTTCCACTTTTCAGCGCCGCGCAATTCCTTCTGGTGGATGCAGCTGGTCTTAGTCCTCGCCTTTGCCGCCCAGCAACTGGGCGCGGCCCTGCTCGGTAAAGAGATCAGCGGTTTCTTCGGCATGCTGGTCGCAACGCCGCTGGGTTATTTGATTCAGCTGCGGTTCAAAGGCCCGCCGGCGATGGTCACCTTCTTGCCCTGTTTCTGGCTCTTGGTGCCGGGGTCGCTGGGACTACTAAGCGTGACGCGGATGCTGAGCGACCGGGCTGCGGGTGTCGATGGCCTGGTGTCGACGCTCTTCATTTTCATTTCACTCGCCTTGGGCTCGTTGATGGGAGCTTCGCTCTATAAGTGGCTGAGCGAACGCTTTGGCGGCTGGCGATTGCTGATCGGGCGCACCAATTCGTCGTTAAAGCAGCGCCGCAAACGCTAGCACTTCGCAGAACTCCCTCGAATTGCCCAGTTAGCAATTCAGTCGGTGTTAAATTTTGCCGATTGTAGGGATTGTGACACCCGCTGCGCGAGCGCGAACTCTGACCACTCGCCGCTAGCAAGCAGGTGCCCCACAGGAGGCGGCTCATGCATTTGCTTCGGCCAGCAAAACGAAACCTGATTGCAACTTGGACGGCACTCGTCCTGCTGCCGGTCTGCGCCTTTGCTCAAGTCCCCGCGCCGCCCGACTACGGGCCGGATAACATCAATCCAGCCACTGCCAGTCTCTCGGACGATTCCGCAGCGCCAGTTGTCGAACCAGTCATCGAACCTGTCAGCACGTTCGCGCAGCCTCCGCTGGCGAATGCCATTCCCTATGGCTATTTTCCCTCGAGCGATGTGCAAAACGCGCCGGGGATGGGTGGGTATCCGTCGGACTACGACCGCGAGTCCGATCCTGTTCCCTCTTATGTTTACGATCGCAACTATTACGACGAAATTGGAATTGGGGCGCGCCAACTGCCTGACTATGCGCCACCGGGCTACGAAGCCCGCGACTACCAAAGCGCGCCGGGCATACCAGAGTTCAGTCGCATCTCGCCTCCCGTCGTTGTTCCCCAAGCAGCCCGCGAAGGGCTGGTGGTCGGCGGTATGTTTCCCGGGTCGTTTCTCGCGCCGGGCACCGATACATCGTTTCGCATCCGCGGCTTCGTCCGTTTGCAGGCCCTCGGTGACTTCAATCCGATTGGCTCGCGCGATTCATTTGTTCCCAACACCATTCCTGTCCCACAGACCACGGGGCGCAACTTCAACATGAGCGCCCGCATGAGTCGCATTGCGTTCGAGTCGTGGACGCCCACCGACTTCTGCGACTGGAATGTACACACGATGATCGAAGGTGACTTTTTTAATGGCACCGATCAGGCTGCAGGGGGCGGTGGCAACCCGTTCCGTTTGCGGCATGCCTTCTTCGACTTCGGCTTCTTCCGCTTCGGACAGCAGAACTCGGTGTTCATGAACGGCAATGCCTGGCCCAGCGTGGTCGATTTTCAAGGCCCCAATGGTTGGATCAATCAACGCCAACCGTCGGCGCGCATTACCTTGCCGGTGACCGAACGGACGTTGTGGGCCATGGCCATCGAACGACCGTTTTCGGATATCACCACCAGCGGCCTGGGGACGGGTGTGCAAGACTCGCCCGACCTGACGACGCACTGGCGGTTTGAGGCAGATCGAGGCCACGTGCAGATTTCGGGTTTGCTCCGTTCGATCGCCTATCAACCCACGGGCGGCGGCGATGTCGAGCGGCATACCGCGGCGGCCATCAGCGGCAGCACTGTGTTTCATCCCTGGGCACTCTTGTTAGGGACCGATCCGGTTCACGAGGACAATCCCTCGGGCCTAACTCGCAGTCGCATCATCCTACAAGGGACTTGGGGCCCAGGCGCGGCGCGCTACGTGCAAGACCTTGTTGGGCAAGGACTGGACGCACAGGTGGATCCGGTCACGGGCGAGTTCAACATCGTCAAGTCGACGGCCTGGAATGCCAGCTACGAGCATTGGTACAACGAGCATTGGCTTTCGGTATTCACGTATTCTGTCGCCTCGGTCGAGAACAATGTGGGGATGCCGGGCACGACGTATAGCCAGGGCGAATACATGGCCGCGAACTTGTGGTGGATTCCGATTCCTCGCATGTCGTTCGGCATCGAGTATCTGCGTGGCCAGCGTGACAACTTCGACGGGCAGTCGGCCGAAGTGAACCGAATTAACGGCCTGTTTCAATACAACTTCTAAGCGCGCTGGAGACGGCATTTGCTTCTCCGTTCTTGCTCGCCAAAGTCCGTCCCGTGTCTCGTCTTACGCTCCTAGACAGTGCGCGCGGCGTGGTCTACAACACACGGTGCTGAAACCGTCCGACGCGATCTAATTCGGATCGCGACTTGCCTCAATGGTTTCACTAACTACTTTTC
Source organism: Anatilimnocola aggregata (assembly GCF_007747655.1). Lineage (NCBI taxonomy): Bacteria > Pseudomonadati > Planctomycetota > Planctomycetia > Pirellulales > Pirellulaceae > Anatilimnocola > Anatilimnocola aggregata. The sequence goes on along the minus strand of NZ_CP036274.1, from coordinate 8,735,725 downwards.
GTACGAATGAGCGTAGCTCTCGGCTTAGTTCTAGGCCTGCTCGTGGCAGCCGTGGTGATGTTCGCGATCAATCGACCGCGAATGGACGCGGTAGCGCTGATTGTGTTGACGTTGCTCCCGTTTGTGGGCGTGGTGACCGGCGAGAAAGTCGTCACCATGAACGAAGCGCTCGCTGGCTTTGCCGATGCCAACATCGTGCTGATTGCGGCTCTGTTTGTGATTGGCGATGGACTGGTACGCACCGGTGTGGCCCGTTTGTTGGGCGATTGGCTCACCGCGCGAGCCGCCGGCAGCGAAACCAATTTGCTGGTGCTGCTGATGGTGGTGGTGTGCGGCCTGGGGGCGACCATGAGTTCGACCGCCGTCACCGCGATCTTCATTCCGGTCGTGCTCCGCATCTCGCGCAGTACCGGCACCTCGCCCAGTCGCCTGATGATGCCACTCAGTATGGCAGCCCTCATCAGTGGCATGATGACCCTGGTTGCCACGGCTCCGAACCTGGTGGTGAATGCCGAACTTCAGCGGACTGGGACCAGTGGCTTTCAGTTTTTCAGCTTTGCTCCGTTCGGCGTGCCGGTACTCATCATGGGTATTGTGTATATGCTCTTCGCCCGGCATTGGTTATCGGCGGGCGACCCCAACAGCACCACGAACAAACAGCGCGTCACCCTCGCCGACTGGATTTTGATGTACAAGCTCGAGGGGCGCGAATATCGCGCAGGCGTTAAGCGCGACTCGATCTTGATTGGTAAGTCGATCGAAGAAATCCGGCTAAACTATCAGCCTGATGCTCAGTTGGTGGCCATCGAACGGGAGCGATCGCTCATTCAGCCGACGCCGCAAACCCGCCTGCAAGCGGGAGACATTCTGTTCCTCAATCGCTTTGCAGAAACTGCTCCCTTAGAGACGCTGCTCGACCGTTTCGGCCTGCAGTTGATGTCTCTTTCGGGTGCCTATTTCAGCGATGTGACGCAGGACATCGGCATGGCCGAAGTAATCGTGCCGGCCCTGTCGGAGCTCGTCGGCAAATCCGCGATTGGCATCGAATTGCGAGAGAAATACGGCTTGTCGCTCATCGGTCTGCGGCGCGGCAAAGAGGCCGTGGAACGTGGTTTGAGTGAAGAAAAACTGCAGGTCGGCGATACCTTACTGCTGATTGGTCCTTGGCAGCGAATTGAGACCTTGCGTTCGCAAAGCAAGAATCTGGTCGTGTTGAACTTGCCCGCCGAGTTGGACGACGTGCTGCCGGTTCCCGGCAAGGCACTCCTCGCCTTGGGTTGCCTGGGGCTCGTCGTGGGCTTAATGGTCAGTGGCCTGGTGCCCAACGTTCAGGCAGCACTGATCGGTTGCCTCTTGATGGGCGGTCTCGGCATCGTCAATCTGACGAGTGCTTATAAATCGATCGACTGGAAGACGATTGTGCTGATCGTCGGCATGTTGCCGTTTTCAACAGCCCTGCAGCGAACAGGCGGTGTCGATCTGGCCGCCGATGGTTTGATGACGATTACTGAGGGGGCGGGCATCTATGTGATACTCGGGGCACTCTTCGCCATTACTGCGATTCTGGGCCTCTTCATTTCGAATACGGCGACTGCCGTGTTGATGGCCCCCGTGGCGATTGCCGTAGCCAGCGACCTGGGCTTCTCCCCCTATCCGTTTGCCATGATTGTGGCGCTGGCTGCCTCCACGGCATTTATGACGCCCGTCTCGTCGCCGGTGAACACTCTGGTGGTAACACCAGGTAACTACTCCTTTGGTGACTTTATCAAAGTCGGGGTGCCGTTCAGCATTCTGGTGATGATTGTTTGTGTCTTTATGGTTCCCTGGCTGCTACCGCTTAAATAGTTGACTGGCCGATCTCGCGCGATACATAACTCCTTGGAATACCTGCCATGAGTACAACAATCGAAGCGCCGAAATCGATGATGCAACGATTTCTCGATGTCGTCGAGAAGGTCGGCAACAAAGTACCGCATCCGGTCATTATCTTTTTGATCCTGATCGGGATCGTCGTTGTCTTGTCGCACATCCTCTACATGACCGGCGCGAAGTTCACGACCGAAATCATTGTGCCGCGCGAGAAAGAGGCGAAGGCCGAGGTCGATGCGGCGTATGAGCCACCGATTTACGACTCGGGCTCTTCGATCAACTATCACAGCTACGCCGAGAAAAGTTACGACATCGAAACTCGGACGATCGCGGCCCGCAGCCTGTTGACCACGGAAGGGATTCGTTTTGTCTATGTCTCTTTAATCCCGAATTTCATGGGCTTCACGGCGGTCGGACTGATGATTGTGGCCATGGCCGGCGTAGGTGTGGCCGAGGAATCGGGGCTGGTGAATGCCCTCATTCGCAAGCTGGTGATGCTCTCACCCGCCTGGGCTTTAACCTACATTCTGGCGTTCGTCGGCATCCTCTCCAGCATTGCCGCCGATGCGGGCTACCTGGTTTTGATTCCCTTGGCGGCAACTGCCTATATCAGCGTCGGCAGGCATCCCCATGCGGGTCTGGCCTTGGGCTTTGCTGGTGTGGCTGGCGCATTCACCGTCAATGTGCTCATCAAGCCGCTCGATGCGGTTCTCGTCGAGTTCACGAATGACGCCATTCATCTTGTCGATCCCACGAAGTCGATCGGCCTCGCCTCCAATCTCTGGTTTTCGATCGCCTCGGTCGCAGTCCTCACCTTCTTAGTGGCGTTCATTACCGATCGCTTCGTCGAACCGCGCTTGGGCAAGTACAATCCGGAACATGCTGCGGATGAAGTGAAGAATCAAACCGCCAGCGGGCTTTCGGCCGACGAAACACGGGGACTCTGGTATGCCATCGGCGCGCTGGTGGTGACGCTCGGCCTGTTCGCGTTTCTGTCGTTGCCGGAAAAAGCGCCGCTCCGCGATGTCGAGACGGGGGCGCTCATCGGCAATTCACCGTTCATGAACGGTCTGATCGCTCTGATCATGATTTTGTTCCTCGCCACGGGCGCTGCCTACGGCTATGGTGCGAAAACGCTCACCAGCTTGACTGCCATCATCAAGGCCATGGAAAAGGCGATGGCCGGACTGGGTGGATTGATTCTGCTGTTCCTCGTTCTCAGCCAGTTTGTGGCCTACTTCAATTACACCAACATGGGCACACTGCTGGCCCTAACCATGACCGATCTTTTGAAGTCGGCGAACTTTCCGCCACTCCTGCTGTTGATCGGCTTCATTGTCGTGGTGGCCCTCATCGACTTGCTGATTACTGGTGCCATCGCCAAATGGGCACTCTTTGCTCCGGTTTTCGTTCCACTTCTGATCAATCTGGCTGTCTCCCCAGAGGCGGTGCTCGCAGCCTATCGCGTGGCCGATTCCCCCATGAACTCCATCACTCCGTTGAATGCTTACTTTGCTCTCGTGGTCGGATTTGCCCAGCGCTACGATAGCCGAGCGGGGGTGGGCACGGTGGTATCAATGATGCTGCCCTATGTCGTAATCATGTTCGTTGTCTGGACCGCGCTCTTCGCCGGCTGGCAACAACTGGGACTTCCCTGGGGCCTGTAATTGCCGTCGAGTTTCGCAGCTTGGTTTTTTGCACGAAGTGAAGCAGAGGAGCAAACGTATGAATTCCATTCCCCTGGATGTTCAAGCCGCCGAAGAGCACTTGATGCGTTTTCTCGCGGTCGAAGGCGTGACTGGCGAAGAAGCGGCCATTGGCCAGGCGGTTGTCGAAGAGTTGAAGAAAATCGGCGTCCCTGCCTCGGCTATCCGTTTCGATACGGTCCACGAGCGCATTCCGCTGCCAACTCAAACCGGCAATCTCTACGTCGATATCCCGGGTAATCGCCCTGGGCCGCGTCTGCTGTTTTCGACCCATCTCGATACCGTTCCGCTCTGTGCCGGCGCCAAGGCGAAGCGCGAGGGAGATAAGATCGTCTCGGATGGCACGACCGCTTTGGGCGGCGACAATCGCACGGGCTGTGCCGTGCTCGTTTCGCTGGTCGAAACGCTGCTGAAGCACAACTTGCCACATCCGCCGATCACACTGCTCTTCACCGTGCGCGAAGAAAGTGGTTTGCACGGCGCACGCGAGCTGAAGCCGGAGGATCTCAAAGATGCCGCCATGTGCTTCAACGTCGATGGCAAGTTGGCCTCGGAGCTGATCATCGGTGCCGTGGGGCAAGAAAACTGGGATGTGGAAATTACCGGCAAGGCCGCTCACGCTGGCGTCGCACCCGAAAAAGGGATCTCGGCTACGCTCGTGGCGTCCATCGCACTCACCGAAGCGCACCGCGGCGGCTGGTTTGGCAAAGTCACCAAACCGCACGGCAAGGGAACCAGTAATCCGGGCATTTTCGGCGGCAAGCCAGGGAAGCCGGCCGGCGACGCCACCAACGTAGTAACCGACTATGTCCACATCGTGGGCGAGGCCCGCAGTCCGGAGCTAACGTTTGCCACCGAAATTTGCCAGGCCTATCGCGCAGCCTTTGCGAAAGCCCAAGCCGAAGTAACGGACGCTGGCGGTGCGAAGGCTGATGTCAAGTTCACCAGCAAACCTTCCTATCCTCCCTTCAACTTGCCAGCCGACTCGCCCGCCGCGGCGCGAGCGATCAAAGCCGTCGAGTCGTTGGGATTGAAACCGATCACTATTTTTTCCAATGGTGGCCTCGACGCCAACTGGCTCGTCAAGCATGGCGTGCCGACTGTCACCATCGGGGCTGGGCAATACGAGATTCACACCATCAAGGAATACATCGATTTGCCGGAGTTCGCCCAGGGATGTCGCCTGGCGATTCTGCTGGCAACGTTGGATTTCTAAGGCCACGCGCGAAACGATTTATGCGGGCTGCGATATTCTCAGGCAGGAGTTGAATAAACCGTTATGACCTATCGACGACGCAACCTCCCCAATTACGGTCCAGATTGGCGGATCGGACTCGTGCTATTGCTGGCAGCGGCCGGCTGTTCAGGAGCCAAGACGAGTTCGCCAGAGCAAGTTCGCCCCGTGAAGACTCTGGTCGTGGTCGCGGGCGAGGCGACCAACACGCGCGCCTTCCCCGGCAAAGTGGACGCCGCGAATCGCGTGCAACTTGCCTTTCAAGTGCCGGGTTTGCTGGTCAAGCTGCCGGTCAAGGAAGGCCAGAAGGTTGCCAAAGGCGAGGTCATTGCCCAGCTGCGGCAGGACGAATTCGAAGCTCGGCTGAAGACGCTGCAAAGCCAACTCGATCAGTCGCGGGCAGCACTCCGAGCATTGCTGGCCGGTGATCGTCCCGAGGAACGACTGCGGCGCGAAGCAGACGTGCGAGCTGCCGAGGCGCGACTGGCCAACGCCCGCTCTGAGTTCGATCGGCTGGAAAGATTGGTCCGATCCAGAGCCGCCTCGCAACAAGACTTCGAACGGGCAGAAACTCAGTATCGCGTTGCGCAGGAAGATCTGCAGGGAGCCCGCCAACTGCTCGAGATTGGCACCATCGCTCGCGAGGAAGACATCGATGCCAGAACTGCCGAAGTTCGCGGCCTCGAAGCGCGCGTGGTAGAAGCAAACTTGCACCTGACCGATTCCACGCTGCGTGCCCCGTACGACGGTGTCATCGCGCAGCGCTTTGTCGAAGAGGGGCAGAACGTCGCCGCCAAAGCTCCGATTGTGAAGTTTCAGGATGTCGACGAGTTGGAAGTGGTGGTCGATGTTCCCGAGTCGGTGATGGCGGCCAATCTGCAATCTGCCGATATTCTGCAATTGGAAGCGGAGTTCAGCGGCGTGCCGGGGCTGCGTTTTCCGGTGCACGTCAAAGAGATTGCCCAGCGGGCCGATCCCACCACGCAGACCTTCGCCGTGCGCGTGGCCATGCAAGCACCGAAAGAGCAGAACGTGCTCCCCGGAATGACTGCCACGGTGCTGCTTACGTATCGCCGGGCGAGCATTCTCGGCAGCCGCACGCTGGTCCCCATTTCAGCTGTGTACAAAGACAGCAGCGGCGAACAGATCGTGTGGGTGCTTAACTCCGATAACGTCGTCTCGCGGCGTCCGGTCAAACTGGGCTCGGTGATGGCGGGTCAGGTAGAAATTGTTGACGGGCTTAAGCCCGGTGAGCGAATCGCACGGGCAGGCGTCAGCTTTCTCCGCGAAGGCGTCAAGGTTCGTGATCTTGGCGACGAATTGGGAGGCGGCTAACAATGAACCTTGGTGTAATATCGGTTCGCAACGACCGCGTCTTGTACATGGCGATGGCGCTGATCGTGATTGGCGGCTTCGTGGCCTACAATCGCATGGGGCGACTTGAAGATCCAGAATTCACGATCAAAGAAGCACTCATCATCACACCCTACCCGGGTGCCAGTGCCGAGGAAGTAGCCAAGGAAGTTACCACCCCGATCGAAAGCGCCTGTCAGCAACTGGGTCAATTGGACCGAGTGGAGTCTGAATCGTCGCGCGGGCGCTCGGTCGTGTCGGTCGTCATCAAGGACCAATACGACAAGCACTCCATCCCGCAGGTTTGGGACGAACTCCGTCGCAAGATCGCCGATGCCCAACCGCAACTGCCCCCCTCGGTGCGCGGCAACTCGCGGGTGGTGGACGATTTCGGCGACGTGTACGGCATTTTTCTGGCAGTCACGGGCGAGGGTTATTCCTATCCCGAACTGCGCCGCTATACCGAGTTCTTGCGACGCGAACTGCAAGCGGTCAGCGACGTCAAGAAAGTTGAATTGTTCGGCGAACAACAGGAACTGGTCTTTCTGGAGATCTCGCGCCATCGTCTCGCCCGGCTGGGAATCAACGAAGATCAGATCTATCGGCAGCTCCAGGCGCGCAACGTGGCAGCCGACGGCGGTCGCGTGCGGATCGGCGACGAACACATCGCTCTCGATCCCAAGGGAAGCTTTAACACCGCGGACGAAATGCTCGACCTGGTGATTGGGTCGGACAATAGCGGGCGGCAACTGTTCCTGCGCGATGTGGCGACACTCGAGCGTGGTGATCCCGATCCGCCGCGGCGACTGCTGCGCTACGATGGTCAGCCTGCGATCGGCATCGGCATCTCGACGGTCCAAGGTGGCAATGTGGTCACCGTGGGGCACGGAGTGCGCGCGAAGCTGGCCGAATTGAAGAAACATCAGCCCATCGGCATCGAAATTGGCGAGATCAATTTTCAGCCTGAAGCAGTTACCGCTGCGACCAACGAGTTCATCTTCAATTTGTTCAAGGCAGTCGCGATTGTGGTCGTGGTGCTGCTGTTCGCCATGGGGCGTAAGACTGGCTTGATTATCGGGATGGTGCTATTCCTGACGATCATGGCCACGTTCCTGGTCATGTTCATCGATGGCGACATCCTGATGGAACGCATCTCGCTGGGTGCCCTCATCATCGCCCTCTGCATGTTGACCGATAACGCCATCATCATCATCGAGGGAATTCGCATTCGCATTGAAGCCGGCGAAAACAAGCTGGCGGTGGTGCGTGACGCCGTCGCCGAGAACCAGGTTCCCCTGTTTGGAGCGACCGCGATTGCGGTCGTCGCCTTCGCCGCCATCGGCCTCTCCGACGACTCGACGGGCGAATATTGCAATTCGCTGTTCTGGGTGATTTTGATTTCGCTGACCTTGAGTTGGATCTCGGCCATTACGATCACGCCTCTGCTCAGCTATCTGGCCTTTAATCCCGTACCGCAAACAGCGAACAACAGTGATCCCTACGGCGGGATTGTCTTTACCACGTATCGCGCGATGTTGATCTGGTGTCTGCAGAATCGCTGGATCGTGGTGATTGCCTCGATTTTGCTCTTTATTGCCTCGCTGTACGGCTTCACACTCGTCAAGCAGAGTTTCTTTCCGCCGGCCACTCGTCCGCAGTTCATGGTCGACACGTTTCTCCCCGCGGGTACTCACATCCGCGAGTCCGAAGCCTTCGCAGATGACATGGGCAAGTTCATTCGCGATTTGCCCGACGTTTCGCACTTAACGACCTTTATCGGTGGCGGCGGGTTGCGGTTCGTGTTGGTCTACTCGGTCGAGCGCGAGAACCGCGCTTACGTGCAATTTCTGGTCGACGTTGACGACGATCAGAAAATCGATGGTCTGATCGAGAAGATCCAGAATCAGCTCGATACGAAGTACCCGAACGCCAACTCCGTGGCGAAGAAGTTTCTGCTCGGCCCGGGTGCTGGTGGTCGAGTTCAAGCGCGGTTTCGCGGCCCGGATCCCGAGAAGTTGCGCACCCTGGCGGCCGAGGCGCGCGAGATCATCGATAACGACGGGGGCGCGGTTTGTGTCCGCCACGATTGGCGAGAACGCGAAAAAGTACTGCGTCCCGACCTGCTCGAAATGCAAGCTCGCCGCAATGGACTGACGCGCGTGGAAGTGGCCCAGGCGCTCGAAACCGGACTGGAAGGGCGCGTGGTCGGCTTTTATCGTGAACCCGGTGCCGCTGGGGCGGGCATCTATCCCCAAGAGACTCGGCTTCTGCCCATCATCGCCCGTCCTCCGCTGGACGAACGGAGCGATGTGAGCGCTATCCAGAGCATGCAGATTTGGAGTCCTGCCGCGGGGCGGATGATTCCGTTCAGCCAGGTAGCCACCACGCCGCAAATGGAGTGGGAGAATCCGGTCGTCATGCGGCGCGATCGGTTTCCTACCATCACGGTGCATGCCGATCCGCGCACGGGCTTGCCCAGTGTGCTGTTTCGCCGCGTACGCGAAAAGATCGAAAAGATCGAGTTGCCGCCGGGCTATTCACTGGAATGGGGCGGCGAGTATGAAGATTCAAGCAACGCTCGCGCGGCACTTGCGCGTCAGTTGCCGGCAGCCCTGGTGCTAATGGTATTTATCGTCATTTGCTTGTTCAATTCCATCCGGACGACCGCGGTGATCTGGCTGACGGTCCCCCTGGCCATCATTGGCATCACCGGCGGTTTGCTGCTGACCGGAGTGCCGTTCGGTTTCATGGCCCTCTTGGGCGCACTAGCGCTCGGTGGCGAGCAGATTAAGAACTCGATCGTCGTGTTGAACAAGGTGGCCGTCGACATCGCGGCCGGCAAAGCTCCTCACAAGGCGATTCTCGATGGCTGCACCGCCAAGTTGCGGCCGGTAATGATGGTGGCCATTACCACCGTGCTCGGCATGATTCCGCTGCTGTCCGATCCGTTCTTCTCCGGTCTCGCGGTGACGGTGATGTTCGGCCTGATGTTCGCCTGCGTGTTGACGATGTTCGTCGTACCCGTTCTGTACGCGATCTTCTTCAATATTAACGAGAATACCCCTGCGAAGGAGCCTGTCGGCGATGCCCTGTAGCACCAGCCATCCGTTCGGCAAAGCTAGCGCTCATGGCTGTTGTCGATAATCACTCCCTGAGCGCACCGACCGTTCTCCGCGCGGCGTGGTCCGATTTCACCCGCGCGTGGCGCGGGCTCGTGATCTACGAGTTGCTGTTCAAACTGGTCGATGCCTGGCTGCTGGTTCCGGCGGTGGCGCTGTTGCTGCGAACAGTGCTCGCACATGCCGGGCGGTTCACCGTTACCAATCACGAGATTCTCGATTTTCTGTTCACGCCGCTGGGCATCCTCTATGCGGCAATCTTCGGAACTGTCGCGGTGACTTCACGGCTGATCGAGCAAGCCGGGATTATGCTGGTGGTTTCTTTGGCCACCCGCGGTGAGCGTCCGACGCTGATGGCCTGGTTGAAGAAGCTGTTCTTCAAATCGTTGAACATCACCAAACTCGGCGCGGTCAAGGTTGTGTTGCTGACGGTGGTATTTGCGCCCTTTGTCGCGCTGGCGGTGATCACTTATGGACTGCTCTTAACGCAGCACGACATTTACTTCTATTGGATCAATCGGCCCCCTGTTTTTTGGCTGGCCGCGGGAATCGGCCTGGTGATTCTGCTTGGTGCGGCCAGTGTAGGCTGCTGGCTCTATGTGCGCTGGGCGTTTGCGCTCCCCATTGCCTTGTTCGAGCAGAAGCTGGCCCACGTTGCCTTGCGAACCAGTGCCCAACGCGTGCGCGGCATTGGCTGGCGGGTCGCAGCCTTTCTCTTGGGTTGGCAATTTCTGGCGCTGTTAATGGCAGCCTTGGTCGGCATCGCCTATCGTCAACTCGCCCTGCTCTTGATCGGTGCTGCCACAGAGCGCCCTGGCTGGTTGGTGCTGCTTCTTTTGCTCGTTCAAGCACTCCTCTTGGCAGCGGTCTCGTTCGTGGCTGCCGTGGGCCAAGGGGCGTTGATGCGAAGACTCTACCTGTCCCGCGCCGAGCAGCTTGGTGTTGATGTGGGCAGGCTTACTACTGAAGAAGCTGCGACTAGCGAACCGCGCTCGATCCTCGTCACGCGGCTGGTCTATGTATCGCTGTCAGCTGTGCTGCTGTCCCCCATCCTCATCTGGATCGGACTGCTGCAGGCGGGTGATGCAAAACCGTGGGTGAAGGTTACCGCTCATCGCGGTCACGCTCGCGCTGCGCCGGAGAACACCCTGGCCGCCATTCGCAAAGCGATTGAAAGTGGCGCAGACTACGCAGAAATCGATGTTCAGCTGACTGCCGACGGCCACGTCATCCTGCTGCACGATCGAGACCTGAAGCGTGTGGCGCGCGACTCGCGCCGACTGGCAGATCTCAATCTCGCGGAGTTGCGCCAACTCGATGTTGGCAGTTGGTTTGCCTCTTCCTTCGCAGGCGAACGAGTGCCGACGCTGGAAGAAGTAATTGCACTGGCCAAGGGGCGCATCAAGCTCAACATCGAACTCAAATACTATGGCCCCGATGATGGTCTCGCGCGGCGAGTCGCCGAGGTTGTTGCCGACCAGGGCTTCACAAAGGACGCACTCGTCACCTCGTTCAATTACGAAGCCTTGCTGGAGAACAAACGCCATAACCCCGCGCAGCGCGTGGGTTTGATCGTGGCGCACTCACTGGGAGATGTTAGTCGCTTGGAGGTCGATGCGCTGAGTGTGCGCGCGGACCATTTGAACGACGCGATGCTCCGTTCGGCCCGTCGCCTCAAACGCGAGGTCCACGTGTGGACGGTGAACGATCGCACTGCGATGACGCAATGGATTCAACGCGATGTCGACAATCTGATTACCTCCGATCCAGACCTGGCGATTGAGGTGCGCCGCGAGTGGTCTGAGTTAGGAAGTGCCGAACAACTGCTGCAGTCTTCGCGTGTACTGCTGGGAATTTGATGGCTGTCGCGATCAATAGCCGCGGCTTGACGGTTGCAGCAAGCGATCGCTAGATTGTGGTGGAGAAAGTTCTTGTGAACCCTGCAATCAATGTATGGGTGCTGCATTGCAGTGCCAATCTGTCGGGTAACACCAACGGCGAATTCCGCCTCTCTTCTTTTCCTGCGTAGAAGTGTCTAGGAGCAAACGTGATGAGCACATTAATTGTTGTCGGTTTTGATGATCAGTTTAAGGCCGAAGAAGTCCGCTTGAAGTTGCATAAGATGCAGCAGGACTATCTGATCGACCTGGAAGACGCCGTGGTAGCCGTCAAGAACGACCAAGGCAAAGTAGTATTGCACCAGGCAGTAAATCTGACCGCTGCTGGAGCCATGAGTGGCGGCTTTTGGGGCAGTTTGATCGGCTTGATGTTTATGAATCCTTTGCTGGGCCTGGCTGTGGGGGCTACAGCCGGCGCAGTTTCCGGCGCGCTCACCGATGTAGGCATCGACGACAACTTCATGAAAGAACTGGCTGCTACGCTCAAGCCAGGCAGTTCGGCGCTGTTTGTGCTGGTGCGCAAGATGACGCCAGACAAAGTGCTCGAAGAACTCGCGGGCAGCGGCGGCAAAGTGCTGAAGTCGTCACTCACGCACGAGGTCGAGGCGAAGCTGCAAGCCGCACTGAGCGCACCGAGCGCGTAGTTTCGGCGCTGGTATTCTAGTAACACGTTTGGCCTCGCAGCGGGTATTTTGCCAGATGCGAGGCCTGTTATTTGCGCCATCAGGCAGGGTCACTATGAAACGTATTCGGATCATCCACAATACTGCCTATCATTACAAAACGCCTGTTACATTCGGTCCGCATCGCGCGATCCTCCGTCCGCGCGAAGGGCACGACGTGCATATTGCCGCGTCGCGACTCGAAATCGAACCAGCAGCGAACGTGCGCTGGGTCCGCGATATCTACGGCAATTCGATTGCCATCATCACCTTCACTGAGCCTGGGCAGACGTTACGAGTCTTCAGCGAGGTGGATGTCGAATTGCATGACGAGGGGCCCATTGAGTGCCTGGTCGAGCCGAGCGCCCAGCAGTATCCGTTTCAATACGGCGCAGAAGAACAGATCGAACTGGTGCAGTATCGCTTGCCGAGTTATCCGCACGACGGCCCCGCGATTCAGCAATGGTTGCTGCAGTTGTATCGTCCGGGGCAGTTGATCGGCACGGCAGAATTGCTGAACAGCTTGAATACGCGCATCTTCGAATCGTTCCAGTACCGCCATCGCGACGAGCCAGGAGTGCAGCTCCCCTGCCAGACGCTGGCGATGGGAACGGGTTCTTGCCGCGATTACGCGGTGTTCATGATGGAAGCAGCCCGTCACTGGGGTTTTGGTGCGAGGTTCGTCACTGGGTACATTCAGATGAGCGAAGGGCAGCATGGCGCCACGCATGCCTGGACCGAAATCTACATTCCCGGTGCCGGCTGGCGCGGCTACGACCCGACGAATCACAAGCTGGCCGGCAATGAGCACGTTTCGGTGGCCGTGGCTCGCGATCAGGACAAGGCTTCACCACTCTCTGGTTTCTGGGAAGGAGCCAGTGATGCCTTTGCAGGGATGGAGGTCTCCGTGCAAGTGGTGTCGCAGTAGCGGCTACTCTGTCATGGCGCTGGGTTCCAAATTCTTCTTGGGGGCTGACTTGTAGTAACGAACTTCCGGGGGCACGGTGAGCCCGCCGGAGACAATCGTCTGCAAGGCTTGTTCGGAAGTCCAGTTGAGCTCGGTCACATCTTCTTCGGGCACCAACAGAAAATAGCCCGAAGTCGGCACGGGCGTGGTCGGCACATAGATGCAGAGCAACGTCTTCTGGGTCTCAATATCGCGGCAAGTGGCCGTGACAAATCCCGGCACCTTCATTCCTGGATGCGGAAACTCGATTAACACCACGCGCTGCGGGCCTTGATTGGTACGCTGCTTATCGAGCGTTTGAAAAATCTTCTGCACGCCGTCGTAGACGGTCGAAATGATGGGAACCCGCAGCAAGATGGCATCAAAGCCGCGCCGCAGTCTGGAGTGCACAAAAAAGCCCAGCACGTACAGCAACAACAGGGCGAGCAAAATCGCGATGGGCGGGGCAGCATAGATTTCGAACCAATCGGGCAAGTCCGAGGAAAACCGCCCCTTGCGGATTGTCCACAGCACCAACATGGCAAGTGGATCGATCACGTAACTTCGCAGCGCAAAGAAGAGCCAGCCCACGACCCACAGCGTGATCAAAACCGGCAACACCATAATCAGCCCGCCCAGAATGCGAGCCTTAAAACCTTGAGGCGGCAAGGGCAAGTGAGGTGCTGTCGGTACCGTGGCAACCGCCGGGCCAAAAGTGCCAGGCCGCGAAACTTCATTCATAATTCACCACAAGCTGAGCAGGAATTGCGCAAACGAGCATTCGAATGTAACTTGGTAGGCTCAGGCCCACCAGTCGCACTCGAGCGCTGCGAAGTAGCGGGCTAATTTGGGTGCCTGTCATTTCTCAAGCTAGCCCACTCACCGCTGCGGAACCCACTCGCTTCGCCGCTGAACTGGCCCTATGCTGGCGTATCGCAGCTCGTCACAAACTCTCTTCTACTAGGATCAAGCTATGTTGCGACTAGGCGGCTGTTCTTGGCTGGTTGTCGTTCTGTTGGGATTGGTCAGCACGAACGGTTTGCTGGGCGCTGAACCCACGGAGCAGGCCAAAGAGAAGCGGGAGCGGTTGGCAGTTCATCAGACGCTCGCCGTTTTGAACAAAGTCGAATATCGCTTGTGTCGCGGACTGACTTCCCTTTGCCCCAAAGAGTGCGGACATTCGGGGAATTTCGCCGACTTCACGATCAAGAAGTATCTGAAGTACGAGAAGCTCGGCGAGTTTGGCGATCCCAAGCAAGAGAACTTTTTGATTCAGGTCAGCGACTTCGATAAGCGGCCACTCGGCGATCCGGCCTTGTTGAAAACGATCCAAGGGCTGAAGGCCGGCGACTTTGTTTTGCTCAGTTGGAATCACGACTATGTGACCAGCAAGGGCGTATCCAGTCCCGAACGACCTGTAATCAAACTTGAAAAGATTGATCCCGCTCAAGCCGAAACGCTACTGAAGGCGTCCCAGTAAGAAAACGGTGCGGCGCATAGACTCCACGCCTTAGCGTTGCTTCTTGCAGTCGCTCAGAATTAACAAGTTGGTAGTTTCTGAATCGCCGAACTTCATCGATAATACGTTCCTCGGCTCCAGGACTTTTCCACGTCCCGCGAACCGCGATCGCTCCCTTTATCCTGTCTTTTCTTCAAGGGGTAACTCACATGGCGCGTTTCTTTTCTGCGCTGCTTAGTTGTTTCACATTGTGCTGGTGCCTGGCGGGTTCCGTCTGCCTCTCACTGGCCGCCGAAGCGGATGCCGAAGTCAAAAGCGAGGCCGAGGCCTTCGTGAAAGCTTTCAATCAAGGAAAGGCCGAAGCAGTCGTTGAACTCTTCGCGCCCGAGGCCGAACTGATCGATGAAAACGGCAATCTTTACAAAGGGAAAGAAGAGCTACAGAAGCTCTTTTCGGGCTATTTCGCCAAGTTTCCCGGGGCAACTCTGGTGCTCGATGTCGAATCGATTCGTCTGATCGGCAGCGACCTGTCGATGGAGGACGGCACCCGTTACTTGTCGAGCAAAGACGAGGGGAAAGCGCAAGTGAGATACGCCACGGTTCGCACCAAGAAAGATGGCAAGTGGCGAATCGCTTCCGTTCGCGAGTTCTACGACGAACCGGCCCCCACCAACAGCCAGCGGCTGGCAGCGCTCGATTGGTTGGTGGGCGACTGGGCCAGCGAAGACTCCGACGTGGTCGTAAAAATGTCCTATCGCTGGACCGACGACAAGAACTTTATCGAAGGAAGCTTTCGCGCGACGCGCGGCGGCGAAGAAGTAATGAAGAGCACCCAACGCATCGGTTGGGATCCCGTGGCCGGCAAAGTACGGTCGTGGCTCTTCGATGCCGACGGTGGATTCTCGGAAGGTAGCTGGACCAATCTCGAAGACGCTTGGGTGATCAAGTCGCAAGCCACGATGCCCGATGGCACGACCGGCAGCGCTACGATCACGATCCTTCCCAAAGGTAAGAACCAGTTCACCATGCGTGGCACCGACCGGCTAATTGGCGACGGTCGCGGTGACGATTTCGACATTACCGTTGTCCGTGCCCCGCCTGCTCCCAAGAGCGCCGCAGTTCCGAACGGTGCCTCAGCGCCGCCTGCCATTCGCAACTCCATCGCACCAACGCGCTAACGCGAAAGGGGAATGACCATGAACGTGAAACATTGGTATCGCAAGTGCGCGGTGGCCGGCGTAGTTGCGTTGACGGCGCTTCTGCTCCCCATGCAGTCGCAGGCTCAACGGGGCGGTCTCAGCGGCGCGCGCGGCAACATTGGTGGCGGCGGCGGTGGTGCGCGACCGAATTTGGGTGGTGGTGGAGGTGCGCGACCGAACCTGGGAGGTGGAGGTGGTGGACGACCGAATTTGGGAGGAGGTGGCGCTGCTGCCCGCCCCAATCCGGGCAATATCTCACGGCCCAGTTTGTCGAATCCTGGACTCAACGCACGTCCCACTCAACCCATCGCTCGACCCGGTGGCGGCTCGAATCCGTCCCTCAGCGGAATTAGCCGGCCGAATGTGACGGCACCTTCCCGACCCAATGTCGGCGCCAATCGTCCGACCACGGGAGTGAACCGTCCGATCGCACCGGGCAATATTGGGCGCCCAGATCTATCGCGTCCGAGTTTGCAGCCTCCGGCCACGTTGCCTGCAGTGCGTCCAAACCTACCGGGTCAGATAGGTGGCGGCAACCGGCCGACATTGCCTGATCGACCTGGAATAATTGGTGGTGGCGGCAATCGCCCAACGCTGCCCGATCGTCCGGGTATCGGTGGCGGCAATCGACCGACACTTCCAGACCGACCTGGAATCGGTGGTGGCAACCGGCCGACATTGCCCGATCGACCAGGAATTGGCGGCGACCGCCCAATCGTGCCCGATCGTCCGGGTATCGGCGGCGGCAATCGTCCGACACTCCCTGACCGCCCAGGAATCGGTGGTGGTAATCGGCCAACGTTACCCGACCGACCGGGAGTTGGCGGGGGTGATCGCCCGATATTTCCTGACCGTCCAGGACTCGGTGGTGGCGATCGTCCCACGTTCCCCAATCGACCCGGCGGCGACCGGCCTGGCTGGCCAGAACGGCCGGGGGGCGGCGATCGACCGGTTTTTCCGGATCGTCCCGGCATCGGTGATCGACCGATTCGTCCCGATCGCCCCGTCTTCCCCGATCGACCAGTGATCGATCGCCCAATCGTCGACCGGCCGAACTGGCCCAATCGCCCTGATGGTCCGATCATCGGAGGCGGGAATAACAACAACAACAATAATAATAATAACAACATCATCATCAATCGGCCTAACAACCCCAACTGGGGCTGGGGCTGGGGTTGGGGTTGGAATCCAGGTTGGGGCGGTCATTGGAACAATCACCGCTGGTATCACGGCCCCTGGAATAATCACTGGCGAAGCCCTTGGTACCGACCAGCGCCGGCGTTCTTTATTGGCTGGGGACTCGGTTCGTGGAATAGTCGCGTGGTTTATTCCAATCCCTACGTGATCCAGTCAACGACTCCGTCGTTTAACTACTCGCAGCCCGTTGTAATTAACAACATCGTCAGTTCTGACTCCAGCGCGACAGCCACTGCAACCGCGGAGGCCACGGCTCAGAATGAAGCAGCCATGAAGCAGTTCGATGCGGGAATGACAGCCTTTTACGAGGCGCAATTTCCCACGGCGCTCAATAGCTTCAACGCTTCGCTCAAGCTGTTGCCCGGTGATCCGGTGGTTCACGAAATGTTGGCCCTCACGTATTTTGCCCTGGGCAAGTATCCGCAGTCGGCCGAGATTCTCAATTCGTTGCTGGCGTCGGCACCGGGGATGGATTGGACGACGATGAGCAGCGTGTATGGAGATATTGATCTCTACACGACGCAGTTGCGGGCCCTCGAGCAATATGTGGATGCCAATCCGAACAATGCCGCTGCGGCGTTCGTTCTGGCCTATCACTACCTGGTTGTTGGTCACACCGATGCCGCGATTGAAAAGCTGCAAACCGTCGTGAAACTGCAACCCAAGGATGTCACCGCCCAGCGAATGCTCGGCGCACTGCAGCGCGATGCTTCGGCTCGGGCGGAGACGAAAGACGATGGTCAGACGACGGATCTCGTTGGTCGGTGGCTGGCGAAAGCAGACGACGTCAACATCGAGCTCAAGATAACCGACGATTCTCAGTTTACCTGGGTGGCCAAACCGACCGGCAAGCCACCAGTCGAACTGGCCGGTTCGCTGGCGGCGGAAGGGAACATGATTGCCCTGGAAACGGAAGGCCAAGGCACCATGATGGGTCGCGTGAAGTCCGGCGGTGACGATAAGTTCCAGTTCATCGTGCCGGGTGGCCCTCCCGACGATATGGGCTTGACCTTCGTGCGGCAGAACTAGCGTTCGATCGCGCGCTCAACATGCGAGCTGTTTTCCGTTCCTCGGTGTGACGATTGGCAGTGTCCAGCTGGCGAGTGGACACTGCCCGCAGAGAGAATCTGCGAGGCAGGCGCTACTGCGCCTGCCTCTCTATCAATGCGCGCGAAGGAATGCTCCGCAGCATGAGCGGGAAGTCCGAGTTGCGTCGCAAAACCGCAAAAGAGGGGTGTCCAACAATGGGGTCAATTGTTGGACAGTGGATAGCGCAGTTCTCGGGTTTGGCTGCAGGTTGGTGTCCAACTATCGAATGAAAGTTGGACAAGTTGGTTGAAATTGGTGCCCCGCAAATCGTCGCAAGTGGAGATTGGCATGGGGGCCACTGCGCAAGATGAAGGCCACATCGGTGGATGTGGCCTTGTAGGTTCTTCGAGATAGCTGGTCGACGACGGGGTTAGTTGCCGCGGAGCGACTTCGCCCGGCGGACGAGGTCGAGGAACTCGGCGCGATGGCCGCCGGCGTCTTCGCCCGTGACTGCGCCCGCGATTTCAGAGACTGCCGAGAGGTTCGCACTGCCGCGATACTCCGATTGTCGTAGCACCAGACCGAAGGCGACTACGGACGAGGCGAACTGAAACTCGGATGAGGCCGAGTTGAAGGTGCCACCCTTATCGGTCAGCGGATACTCGAGCAGCTTGCTTTCTTTGCCTTCAGGCTGCTTGTAACGCAACTTGAGATTGAGAAGTTCGCCCGTCTTGGCGGCTTCGGTCAGTTCCTTGGCAGGCTTCTCAGCGGCAGGAACTCGCTGATACTTCAGCGGCTCGCCGTCTTGAGCCTTAACCGCAGGACCACCGACCAGGGCCACTTCGTACAGAGCGGTCACGCTATGCCCGGCTCCGATTTCGCCGGCATCTTTCTTGTCGTCGTCGAAGTCTTTGTGGGCGAGAATTCGGTTCTCATAACCAAGCAAGCGATACGCTTGAATGTGGGCCGGGTTGAACTCGATCTGAATCTTCACGTCCTTGGCAATGGTTACCAGGCTGCCGGACATCTCTTCGACCAAGACTTTGCGGGCTTCACGCACGCTATCAAGATAGGCATAAATGCCGTTGCCATTGTCGGCGAGGCGTTCCATCTTGGCATCTTTCAAATTGCCGGTGCCGACGCCGAGGACGGTGAGGAAGACGCCGGTCTCAGCCTTCTTGGTGATGAGGTTCACCAGGGCGGTGTCGTCGGTGATGCCGACGTTCAGGTCGCCGTCGGTGGCGAGGATGACCTTGTTCGTGCCACCCTTGATGAACTGGGCCGCGGCATGTTCGTAGGCCAGTTCGATGCCCGCACTGCCGTGCGTCGAGCCGCCCGATTGCATGCCGTCGATGGCCGCGATGATCGTTTCCTTCTGATCGCCACGGGTTGGCGGCAACCGCATGCCCGCGTTGCCGGCGTAGGTGACGATGGTCACCTTATCGTTCTCGTTCAATTCCCCCACCATCAGTGTGAAGGCCTGCTTGAGGAGTGTGAGCTTGTTGGCGTCGGTCATCGAGCCCGAAGTATCGACGAGCAGCACGAGGTTGCTCGCGGGGCGTTCGGAGCGATGGACTTCCTTTCCTTTCAAACCGACCCGCAGCAGCTTGTGGCCAGGCTGCCAGGGGCAATCGGCCATTTCCATATTCACCGAGAAGGGATCGTCACCCTTGGGCTGCGGATACTTGTAGGGGAAGTAATTCACCAGCTCTTCGAGCCGCACCGCATCGGGCGGCGGAAGTTGGCCGTTATTGAGGAACCGACGGACGTTGGCGTACGAGGCCGTATCGACATCGATCGAGAAGGTCGAAAGAGCATGCTCGACAGTGCGAGGGTCGCGAAATTCGTTCTCGACGATCTTGGCGTATTGCTCGCCAGGTTGAGCCTGGGGAGCGACGTGGCGGAAGTGATTGTCGGAAGTGGCTTCGTCCTTATCGTGCCACTGTTTCGACTGATCGGTGATCTTGGCTAACACTTCTGGCTGAGCCTTGGGAAGCTCGCGCTCGCCTTTCTCGCCCAACTTGCCTTCCATTAAATCGGGCAAGATCGCCGAGCGACGCGGTGTATTTGCCTCGACACCAGGGCTTGTCACTCCGCTAATTGGTTGCGCGGGCTTGCCTTCGTTGCTACCGGGAGCGAGGTCAAACGGTGTGGGAGCCGCACCACTGGTCGGCCGCGGATCACTCGGCGCTGGCCCTCCGACAAGCGGCATTTTCTTGTTCGGTGCGGGACTACTGGTGACTGCCGGATCAGCAGGCTTGCCAGCCCCGGGCGAAGGGAGCAGCCCTTGCGGAGCAGGGCGGCCGTAGTCGTCGCCAGGAGCGCTCGCAACACCGCCCGGTCGCGGTCCACCACCACCGCCACTGCCAAGATCGGGCTGCCGAGTACCAGCGCCCGCCGGTTGACCGCCGGCGTTCCCAGAATAGTCCCGTGGCCCACGGGTTGAGTAGCTTGGCGTGCTCGTCGCTGGTGCTGATTGTCTTCCTTGCAACGTAGGCGCGAGTGCGTATCCTTCACCGCCATCACCGTATTTCCCACCAGTCTGTAAACCGGGGCTGGGGGCTGCGCTGCTGCTCTCAACGTAGGGGTGAGGCTGGGCTCCGGGGTTGCGACCAACAACCCCAGTGCCTGCGGATAGCGGAGTGGTAGGGGCGGGAGCATATGGAGGTGTTAGGCCGATGGAGAAGCTCTTGGAGTCATCGTCAAACGGATCGTTTCCTGCGACCTTCCCTCGGTTCTCATAACCCGGGGCATGTTCCCATCCTTCCACAGGCAATCCGGCGGAAGAAGGATTGGCTTCCGCAAAGCGGTCATAAGACGATGTTGGTGCCGTCGCGCCGGGAGCTTGAGTTCGTTTCACCGCCGATGGTTGGCTATCGACCTGGCTCAGTTGCCAGTCACTGACTCGACCAGTTTGCAGCAGGACGAGCGCGGCCCCGGCAGCAGCGGTCGAGACGAGGGCAATCGCGGCCCGCTGGAAAAACGTTCTGCGCCGGGCAGCAACGGCCGGCGTGAGGACTGCCGGCGCGACTGCGGGTTGATCGAGCCGGGCCAGGAGCGCTGCTCGCAGGTCCGCACTGGCCGGAGGAAGTGATTCGCTGGCAATCGCTTGCCGCAGCGAATTCAGGAACGGATCAGGGGCACCGTTGTTGGCGGCGTCGTCGAGATGGGAAGTTGATTTCATCGTATGACCCTTCAAGAGGGAATGTGTGTTGAGGAAGTTGGCGTTAGCAATCCGCAGTTCGCAAGGCAGCCCTTCACCCCAACCCTCTCTCCGGCCGTATTTTCAAAAACATGGCGAGGAGAGGGAGTAAGGAGGAGGCTATTTCGAGCCCGCTGTCTCCGTTGTCCAGGCAGCGACCTGCGGATTTTCTTTCAATGCTTTGACCGCTCGGTGGACGAGCACGCGGACATTGCCTTCGGTTCGCTCCACGACTTCGGCAATTTCGCGATACGACCAGCCTTGCGACCAAAGTTGCAGGGGTTCGCGATACAAGATGGGCAAGCGGTCGACCAGCGACCGGAGCACGTCGCTCAGTTCCCCGCGTTCGGCCAGTTCCGCCGGGTCTGACGACTCGGCCGCACATCGCTGGAGCGACAGATCATCGCTTTCGTCCATCGCTTGCAGCCTGCCTGCTTGCCGGAGCCAATCGAGAGCCCGGTTGCGGCAGACGCGATACAGCCAGGCTGTTTCTCGTCCTTGCAATTCGTCCGGGTCCTGATCGCAGAGTCGCAAAAAGGCATGCTGCACCACATCTCGGGCGGCGTGTAAATCGCCGACAAAACGCTGTGCATAGCGCACCAATTCGCCCTCGTGCCGCTCCAGAGCCGCCAACACCCATGCTCGCCGCGCGTTTGCTTGCATCGCTGTGTCCCTATGGGCAGTCTTTGTGTCACCGGAAATTGCCGGATGAGGTTTGATAGCTGAAGTCGCCAGAATCCAGGCCCCGCGGACGACTGAATTCTGGCGAGTCCAGCTACTTTGCAACCCCCGCTGATGACCGCCTCCGAAAGATTAACGTCCC
Organism: Anatilimnocola aggregata; assembly: GCF_007747655.1. NCBI lineage: Bacteria > Pseudomonadati > Planctomycetota > Planctomycetia > Pirellulales > Pirellulaceae > Anatilimnocola > Anatilimnocola aggregata. The sequence goes on along the minus strand of NZ_CP036274.1, from coordinate 8,714,029 downwards.
AAGTGGCCCGGTGTTACACCGCTGAGTTACATTATGTGGGTTCGTTTGCCCCACCTTCCAACCGGCGGAACCGTTATGAACGTGATCGACCTGCGGAGCGACACCGTCACCAAGCCCACGGCCTCGATGCGGGCAGCCATTGCCGCTTGCGAAGTGGGAGACGACGTGATTGACGTCGATCCCACCTGCGACCGCCTGGAACGACGTACCGCCGAATTGCTGGGCAAAGAAGCTGCCATCTTCATGCCCTCGGGAACTATGACGAACCAGGTAGCCGTCCGGATTCATTGCAAACCGGGCGACGAGTTCATTTGCGAAGCGGGCTGCCACATCTACAACTACGAGCAAGGTGCTTTCGCCCAATTGAGCGGCGTGGTCGCCCGCACTGTCGAAGGCCCCGCTGGCGTGCTGAGCGCCAGCCAACTGAAAGGGCTGATTCGTCCCTTCAATGACCACCTCGTGCGGACCAAGCTTGTCTGCCTCGAGAACACGCACAATCGCGGGGCTGGCAAAGTGCAGCCTTACGACCATGTCGAAGAAATTTGCACCTGGGCTCACGAGAGCGGGCTGCGGACGCACCTGGATGGCGCTCGCTTGTTCAATGCCGTCGCCGCCACCGGAATTTCAGCCGAGCAATGGAGCCGGCACTTCGACACGGTGAGCGTTTGTTTTAGCAAGGGGCTGGGCGCACCTGTCGGCTCTGCGCTCGCTGGCCCCAAAGAGATGATCCAAGAAGCCCGTCGTCATCGCAAGCTGTTTGGCGGCGGTATGCGTCAATGCGGGATCATCGCGGCCGGCGCACTCTATGCTCTCGAACATCACCGCGCGCGACTGGTCGAAGATCATGCCAATGCCCAACTGCTGGCCGAAGCGATTCGCCAGACCGAAGGGATTTCGCTCTCGCCCAAAGATGTCGATACCAACATCATCATCTTCGCCGTCGAGCCCGCCCTCGGCTCTTCTGCTCAGTTCGCTGCGGAACTCAAGCAGCAGGGCGTGCTGTCTCTGCCGATTAGCGGCACGCAGGTGCGCCTCGTCACTCACTTGGATGTGACCGAAGCCCTCTGTCGCCAGGCTGCCAAGATCATCAAGCAGGTGGCCGGCGAACTCGCCAAGGGAAACACTTCGACGCGCGAACTAGAAGCAGCCTACTAAACAAGGCTTTCCTTCATTCAAGAAAACACCGGTGCGGAAGTTACTCTTTCGCACCGGTGTTTGTTGATTTTCCTTTGAGGAACGGGTGCTCCTTAGGCGTCTTGAGCAGCCATGCGCAAAGCCACGAGATAAGGAACTGGCTCGCTACCCAGGGCATTGAGCACTGTGCCACCTGCCGTAAAGCAGTGGGTGACCCAATTCGGCTGGCCGTAGCGTTCGAGAGCGGTACCACCTTCGCCGCCACCGACGTAGACCTTAATGCCCGCATCGGTCAGCCGCTTGAGTTGGCCAATGAAAGCCTTCGTACCAGCTTCGAAACGAGGATCTTCGAACATGCCGAAGACGCCGTTGTGGAAGGCAACTGTCGTCGACTCTTGCCCCTTGTGCTTGGTGAGGAAGTCGCCAATCTTCTGACTAAAGAGAGCGATGGTCTTGGGGCCGATGTCGAATTGTTGATCGCCGGGTTTCAGAGTTTCGACCACACTGGCATCAGCCAGGACGAAGTCGCACGGCAAGACAAACTCAATGCCCTGCTTCTTGCCGGCCAGCAACATGCGGCGGGCTTGTTCGATGCGGTCGGGCGGAATGTAGTAAGGCTTGTCGGCATGAGCGGGGTCTTCGGTCACACCGAGATTGAACTCTTTGCCGGCTACCAGGGCTTCGGCCTTTTTCAGCGCCATCGCCAGCGAACCGGCCGAGATGATCGTCTTGATCTTGCCGCGATTAATCATCGCTTCGAGGTCGTCAAGCTTATCGATCTTGATGCCGCTGAAAACCACGAACTGGGCCTGCATGCACTCCATCATCGGCCCTTCGAACTCGCGGGCGGTGTATTTGCCCAATGCGACGCGGTTCATCGCCAACGGGACGATCGTGCTCGAAGCATCGAGACTGCCGGCCGAGAGGGCTTCGTTGACGTAGACCTGGGCCACTTTCTCGGCCAGCGAATCGGCGAACGTCGCTTGTTTGGCGGCCACTGCGGCGAGCGCATCGGGCTTGGCTTTCCACAGCGCCGTTTCAATGTCGTAACCACGCACATTTTGCAGGACGAAGACGCTGCCGTTCGGAGCGGCACCAATCGTCTGCTGCACGTGGTCCTTCACGGTGTTGGTGCTTTCGTCCAGCCAGTCTTCGATGAGGGGCACTTCGCTGCCGAGCAGTTTGCCGAGGCGCGTGGCCACCTTGGCAAGCGAACCAATCGGCTTGTCCTTCTCTTTGCGGCCGAGGTGACCGAAGATCACCTGCTTAAAGCCCTTCTCTTGGCCAAACTTGATGGTTTCGACCATCGAGCGCAGGCGGATATCGCCCTGGCCCACTTCGGCACCCACTTTGGCATCGACATCGCCACGAATGAGCACCGTTGTGCCTGCCGGCAGGTCCTCGAGCGAATCGAGCTTGGGGATGGATTGCAAGTAGTCGGCGAGGCTCAGTTGTTCTCGTGTGGCAACGCCTTTAAGTAACTGACAAAGGCGGAAAGCACGTTCGGCGGTGACGGCCATGCGGGAGCTCCCGGGTCGAAGTTCTGAGTTGGAAGTTTGCGTTCTGAGGCAGGAGAGGCAACGGACGTGCTGTGGCCCGCTGACTAAAAAGATTAGCAATTGGCGGCGTTTTCCGCGAGGCGGGGCACGTCGTCCGAGGTTCAGGTCTGAAGGCCAAGCGAGAAAACGGCGAAAGGCAGCGAAGCGAACTGCTTCACTGCCTTTTCGGGTTTAACTATTAGCTTTGAACCTTAGACTCGGCTGCGCGAGCTTTGCTTGGCAAAGTGCGGCGCTCGGAGCTGGCCATGCGAACCGAGAGTTGGTTCGGCGTGAGCGGCTGGTGGACTGACATACGCGCTCTTGGGAGCAAGGGTCCCGCTATAGGTTTCGTAGCTGCGACCGTTTCGCTCGTCGGCCTGATAAAAGGCGAGGAGCGAGAAGCTTTCGCTGGCGACGAACTCTTGTGTGGCAGCTGCGACCTGAGTGGCGCTGTAGGTCCGACGCCAGGTGCCGGCATTCACATAGGTCTGATTCAGGACGTAGCCATCGGCATGGCTGGCGTCGAGGGGAATCGCCTCGTGATGATGCGTGTGGCCATAGACGATGTGCCGAGCACGGCGATTGCGCAGGTCCGCTTCGGCCAAGGCGTGAGCGACGTAGGATTCGCTGGCAGCGCCCCGCAGGCTTTCTTGCCAACGCATGGTCCGGTGCATCCACTGGGCCGAGTCCCGCTTGCTGAACTTCAGCGCGCCAGCCAGGCCATCAATGACGTCGGCTGGAGTCCAGCGGCTTCGCTGACGGATGATTTCGAGTTCGAGCAGATCGTCGACCAGGTTATCCCAGAGTCGCTTGATGATGTTGCGAATTGCCAGTTGCGGCACGTGGCGTTCGAGCGTGCATTCGATCCACGGAGCAGCGAGCAGCGTGGGGCGAATTTGATCGATTTCGCGAATTGCGGACATCGCGGCGGGTGTGAGATCGCCGCTGAGTTCCCCTTCAATCCGTTGCAGGAAACGGGCGAGAAGTTCAATGGCCAGGGCATCGCCGATGCTGCTGGCATCGCGATCGTCGGCAAAGCTGAGCGGGTCGAAGATGTCGCCGTGACGAGCCAGCACGCGATGGCGGCGGAGTGCATCGGCCAGTTCTTCGCTTTCGACCGCTTCGTGAGGAAATGGCTTGTTGTGCGGGCTGGCGAGCCCCAAGTGGTGAGCCACTTTGTGGCGGAGCAAGTCGTAGCTTGCACCCGGCAAGTGAAGCGGCCAATCGTGATTGCCCACCATATAGTGAGTGCGAACCGCGACGGGCATTTCGTCGTGATGGGCCAGCGGCTTGCCGTCGCTGCCAGCGAGTGGCACGGTCACCAGGCCTTCGGTAGCCAAGGCCCGCAGTTGACGAATGATCTCGACGTTCTTGCGGAGGATTTCGTTCGTAATGCCGCTGACCATTTCAACGCCAGCGGGCGAGTGCAGATCGCTCCATGGTCGGACATCGCTCGTTAGCCAGCGCTGCGAACGGATGATATCGAGTACATCGCCCAGCAGGACGAGGTCGAGTCGTTGAATCGGCTGATAGCTTCCATCGGCCCGCCAACAGGCCCGATAGGCCAGCTCGCAAATGCGGTCGGTGAAGAGCTCCGCAGCACCGCTATCCAGCAACGCTCCAGCAGTTCCGTCGTTTAAGTGCAGGTCGCTGACGATGACGAGCATGGCAAATCCCTCTAACAACCGACCGGGGGTAATCGACAATCCAGCTTGCCAGACCTATCGGCAGCCGGATGTTCCGAACGTGAGGAATGTTCCGAAAAAACGGACCTTGCGGGCTGGGCGGATGGAGAGGGCATTCGAGGGAGAGGGGGAATGGGCGCTCAGGAGAGGAAGAAAGTGGCCCCAGCGCAGAACACTTTTGCGATACTTGCCCTTAAAGATGGGTAATTCGGCTCCCTTAGAAAATTCGAGCCTGAATCAGAAGACAGGACGTAAGGTTTACTCACGATTGACTTTGTGTCGTTTGAATCAATCTTGACTGGCTAGGGCACCCCGCTATAATGCCCACGTCAGGAAAGTTTGGTAAGGCAGGAAAGGTTCGCCGTTCCTGGGCTTTACAGCAAGCAAGTTAACTGTGTCGGCTACGCTTAGGGCGTAGTCTGTGATAGACGGAGTTTAGTGATCGGCAGCGTCGTGGCTAGTTCTTTTGGGGCATTCCACGATAGTTGAAGCACGGAAGGTTGCTGGCTTCAACAGTCGGTCTAACCATCGTAAGGGAAGGATGGTTCGCAGCCATGTCAATGAAGACGGTGTTTACCACGGGCGAGGCCGCCAAAATCTGTAAGGTGAGCCAACAGACCATTATCCGCTGCTTCGACAACGGAGCCCTCAAGGGCTTCCGCGTGCCGGGGAGTCGATTTCGCCGCATTCCGCGTAATGAGTTGTACAACTTCATGCGGGATAATGGGATTCCGACCGACGCGCTCGAAAGCGGCAAGCGCAAGCTGCTGATTGTCGACGACGACGTCGAACTGAGCGAACTCCTCCGCGACTCGTTTGTTCGCGATGGCCGGTTCGAAGTGAAGGTCGCCAACAACGGCTTCGATGCTGGCATGATGGTCAAGGAATTCGTTCCTGACGTCGTCGTGCTCGACATCATGCTCCCCGATATCAACGGCAAAGAAGTTTGCCAGCGCATTCGGAGCGACAATACCCTCGAATCGGTGAAGGTCATTTGCATCTCCGGCATGATCGAGCAGGACAAGGTGTCCGACTTGCGTGCAGCCGGTGCCGACGATTTCATGCAGAAGCCGTTCACCGTCGAGAAGTTGCTCGACCGCGTGTGCGACATGCTCGAAATGGAACGCGCAGCGAACGCCTAGTGTTGAAGTCCCGGCTTCAGCCGGTTCTGGTTTATGAGGAGGACCGGCTACAGCCGGAACTCCAACGTGTTACTCCCTCGCCCCTACACTCAGGGAGAGGGTTGGGGTGAGGAGCTGTGGCGCAATCCGACTCGGAACTGCTCTATACTCCCCAAGATCTCGAGCGCGAGAAACTCGCGGCGCTCAAGCAGTTTGCTTATGGCCTGAGCCACGAGATCAACAATCCGCTGACCAACATCGCCACCCGCGCGCAGATGCTCCTAGTCGATGAGCATGATCCCGCGCGGCGCAAAGCCTTGGCCACCATCAACGCCCAAGCATTTCGAGCTTTCGAGATGCTGGCCGATTTGATGCTTTTTGCGCATCCGCCGGCCCTCGTGCCGACGACCTTCAGCCTGTGCGAACTCCTGTCTCAGCTCAACGACGAACAGGCTGCCATTGCCGAAGCCCAGCGAACCGATCTTCAGTTCGCCGAACTTCCCAGCGACGTCGACTCAATCACTGCCGACCGAACCCAACTGGCCGCCGCCCTCAGCGCGCTCATCAAAAACGCGCTCGAAGCCTTAAAAACCGGCGGCGAGATTCTGGTCACCGCAGCCAGCTATCAGACCACCGATCAACAGGGGATTGAGCTGGTCGTGGCCGACAATGGCCCCGGCATTACCCCCGAAGTTCGCCGCCATCTCTTCGATCCCTTCTTCTCCGGTCGCGAAGCGGGCCGCGGTCTCGGCTTGGGGCTCTCGAAGGCCTATCGCATTGCCGAAATGCACGGCGGGCAACTCACCGTCGATAGTCAGCCTTCGCATGGGGCTCGTTTTGCGCTGCGATTGCCTCAATAGTCGTTTATAGCCCGCTTTAGCTCGGCTAAATCGCGTCGTCTTGCATCTCGCTTCTTGTCATAATTATCTCTACGATCAAGACAATCGTTGGTAACTCTCCCGGCAAGGAATGAAGGCATGCGTTGGTATTTGCAAGTCACTCTACTGATTGCCGCCCTCTCGACTACTGCCATTGCCGCTGCACAGGAGTTTCCTCTGCAGCCAGTCTCCGTGACTGCTTCCAGGTCGGGACCATCGCGTGTCACTCAGTTCAATGATTCCCTTCGAGAACTAAAAACTGCTTACGAACAATACTTAGCTGAGAAGGGCAAGTTCAGCGACGTTCTCGCCGCTGGCATGCTCATTGACGAAAGTCTTCGCGGCATTTACTTGGATGCCCCTGCGCGCAGCGAGTTTGCCCAGCGGCACTTCGAGTTTGCTAAATCGCTCGAAGAGCTCGTGAACAAGCGGCAGGAGCAAGGCAAGGCTACGGACCACGAAGTTCGCCAGGCCAAGTTTTTGCGACTGACAACCGAAATGAGTGCTGCCACGGGCGTGCCTTCGACGGGTGGGTCTTCATCGCCCACGCCACGCATGCCTACACCACCGACGAACGGCAGCTCGAGTGTCGCCACCAGCCCGGGCACCAAAGGTACCTCCACCAATCCGGGCGCTCCGGGCAAGATTACGGCCAGGCTGCTCGATATACGGACGAACCCGGGATACTTTCATTTCGAGAAATGCTTGTGGAGCGAATCGGGCCGCTATGGCGTAGTGATTGAGACCACGAATCGCGAAATATTCAAGCTGGCCCTGTGGGACTTCGAGGCCGGCAAACTGCTACGGTACTTGTCGGCTTCCGAAGGGGAGGGGACGAAGCCCTATGGCGGCATGGACGAAGCCGATCACGGCGCGGAAACGAACTTTTCTGGCATGCGTATCAGTCGCATTATTTTCTCTCGCGACGAAAAACTGATCGTGGCACTCGTGCAACTGGTCGGACCCACTCAGCCGCCGGGTGCCCATAATGAACAGCAGCTGGTGTGGGACCTGAGTAGCGGTAAACTCACGCGCACGTTGTCGACCGGCAATCACCATCCTCACACTTTCTTCTTTGTAGACAATGTGACGGTGGCCACCAAAACCTTTAACAAACCGGGCGTCTCGTTGGACTTAATTAACGTGAAGACTGGCCAAATCGATCACCTGATGCCGAGTGCCAACTTTGAAATGTACGGCGGCAGTATTCGCAATGGCGTCATTCCCATCTCGTTGCCAGGTGGCTCGATGATTGGCATTCATGTGGCTACCAGAAAGCGGTTCGACTTCAATCCACCCCCGCCGGGAGGCTCCAACTATGCTGCCAGTTCCACCTGGATTACGAAGGACGAAAAGTTCTTGCTCGCCCACAAGCACAACCTGATCGAAGTCTGGGACACCAAAACTGGCAACAAGGTGCGAGACAACATCATTGAAACCGACGACGACAAATCCATACGCGTCTTGTTCCATGCCGAAGATACGCCGTTAATTGCCCGGGAACGAGGTTTTGCCAAGGTGCTCGAGTTTGTCGATGGCGTCACCGGCAAAGTCCATCTCACCATTCCCTGGGTTGATAACTATCGCCAGTTGGTGGGCGTTTCTGCCGATGCAAAACGCATCGGCCTCGCCGCAGATGCTGGCCGGCTGCTGCTTCTCGACTTCGAGAAAGGAATGCCTGCTACGACCCTCGACCTTGCCCCGCTGTTGCAGGAAGCAAGCGGCAAGATTTCACGCTAACAACTCAGTTGGCGGCTACGGCAGATTCCACGGGATTCCGCTTAATCATCGTCACTTCGTTCCCGGCCGAGTTATAGCTGACCTCGTCCATAAACGTCTTCATCAGCAGCAGGCCGCGGCCACTCACGCGATCGAGATTGGCGGGGTCGGTCGGATCGGGCAAGGCACCAGGATCGAAGCCCGGCCCTTCATCGCGGACCACGAATTTGCCGCTGTGTTGTGTCACCGATAAGGTGATGTGCAACCGCCGCTGTTTGTACGGCGCTGACTGTAATCGCTCGTCGACCAGTTGTTGATAAACCTGGCTATCGCCATCGCGCTGTTCGCTGGTCAGTTCCAAGTTGCCGTGAAAGAGCGCATTCCGCAAGGCTTCTTCAAAGGCGATGCAAACCCGAATCACGCTCGAGTCATCACAGAGCCCGACATTGCACAGCAGCGTCTGCACATAGTTAATCAGCGCCGGAATGAACTCGGCATCGTTGCCGAGCGTGAATTGAACTTCGCCTTGCTCCATGCAGCCCATCAACTTCACCTGATAGGCCTGCGAAGTTCGCAGCGCGAACACATCGCGCACGGTCTGCAACAGCAATTGATTGAGGGCCATCTTCGGCACATAACTGGACGCACCGGCATTCAAAGCCTGCAGCGCGGTTTCCTCGGTTCCTTTGCCGGTCATTAAAATGACAGGCACATGCGGAAACTGCTGCACGACGGCCGCCACCAACTCCAGACCATTCATACCCGGCATGATGAGGTCGGTCAGGACGATATCAGGTGCGGCGGTGGCCAACTGCTCGAGGGCAGACGGACCATCCACGGCATAGATCACTTTCCACTCGCCCGAGCGCGCAAGCAGTCCGCCCGCCAGTCTGCGATCAACGGCCGAATCGTCCACCACCAAGACCGTAGGCATCACCCCTCCCTTTCACCAACCACTGCGCCAGCTTACGGAACCGACATCTCAAGGTCCGCTACGATACCACCTGCCATACTACCAAGGCAAATTAAGGTCAGAATAGTCCGCATCAATCCTAGCGCAACGACCCTCTGCGCTTCATTATCCCCCAACTGGGGGCTGCTGCCTTTCAGTTGACCAAAGCAGTTGCAGGTGGAAATTTCCTCATTCGGCAGTTGCCCCGAAGTTCGACTGCGGCGATGAATCCTCCCCTGGCCACGTCGTCGGCCCTAGCAGCAGCACCGCCCATCTTGCCTTCGCCCGCCGTGGAAATTTCCACTATTCACAACGTTCGCGATTCGCATCCGCGACGGTTCACGATCGCTCAACAGCTTTCCTAACAGGTGTTTGCGCCCTCCTCACACGCCGTAACTCCCGTTTCGGTAGCGGAAAGTTCCAAAATCGATTTCCTCAATTTCCGGATTGAATTCGCCCCTACGTAACCACCAGCTTCGCTTCCACGGTGAGTACCGCCGTCGATAGCTAAGAACAATCGTACGCCGTTAACAAACGGTAACTTGCGACGCCAACATTCGTTATTCCTTGTGACTAACTTCATAAATTATATGCGTTTACTACCGATGTCTTCGACAACATTCCGCCATCATTAGACGCTGGGGCCGTGACTAGTTTGGTCCGCGGATCGCAAGCTCTCGAAAGTCTTCTTCGCCGGCGCGCGGGCCGTTTTACGTCTTCAGGCGAGCATGGAGAAGGTCCAAAAGGATTTAGCGCTAACTGCACAGCGAGCGAAACGCAGCCCCTCGATGAGGGCTAGTCGCGGCGGAAACCCACTGCGCGCACGTCGTAGGTATCGACGAGCATCGCTTGGATTTTGAAGAAGGCGTCGAGCAGCAGGCGGGGTGATTCGGCCCGCGGATGGACGATGGCAAAGTTCGTCGGCGAGATGGCGATCTGGCCGGGAATCCCTTTGATCGTGAGTTTGCACCAGGTTGCTGCCGAGTCGTAGTCCAGTTTCACGCGCTGGTCGCCGGTCTCTTCGAGTTGGTCGATGAAATCGGCCAGGTTGATAGGTACAGGTGGTGAGAACTCGACGGCGCTGAACTTCTTGGGAAAGACCAACTCGAACGCGGGCGAAAGGATCTGCTCGGGCTCTTTGATTTCCGCTACCTGCCGCCGCCAGATGACTTCCGCGGGATTCGCCGGATTGAGCGACACCGTCACGCTGTAGCAAAAGTAAGGGGTGAGAATGCTCCCCGTTCCATCGCCTGGAATGGTCGCTTCCAGATCGCGCCGCTTGAACGAAAACTCTTGTCGCAACTTATCGCGAATCTCGCCAATGTCCTGCTCGATCTCGCTGGCGGCCAGTTGAGTCACCAGGGCTCGCGCGTAACTATTCACCGCATCCGGTACGGCCTGAGTTTTCTTAAAGCCAGCGAGACTTCGAATTCCTTCGATGTTCTCGCGCCAGAGCGTCACGCGGTGGACGTCGCTCAGGTGCGCGGTGGCAGAGTCCTTGCGTTTGGCAAGTATCTCGCCGAGATCGGCCAGCACAAAATTGCCACTGACCGGACCATAACTGACCGGCGTTTGCTGTTTCTGATCGCTATAGGCCCGCTGCAACGTCCGCGGTACCGCCTCGACGAGATAAGTTTGCAGCGAAGTCGAAGTCAGTAGGTTCGCGCTATTGAGTGCGCTTTTGTCCTGGCCCGCGAAGGCTGTCACCACGTTCGCGCCCCACGCGCTGTGCTTCACCTGCGCTGCGGGCCAACTGGTTTCGCCCGCCTGGCACGCAACGAAGCAAGCCCGCCCTTCCTCGGCGGCACAAAAGGCCTCGAACTCGTCGTAAACAAGCGGATCGTCGCCAAGTGAACTCCCTTTCGCGCCGCGGCAACTGTCGATCAGCAGTGCCACATGCCGGCAATCGGATTCGCTCAACTGCTTGAGCACGGTTCGCCAGGCAATGCTCGTAGCCGCCAGGTCTGTTGCTTGCGTGTCGTGACAAGTCAAATAACCGCGCCCCGCTTCGGCAAAGCCATGCCCCGCGTAATACAGCAGCAGTTCATCTTCAACTGCCAGCGAGCGAAATGTCCGCCGCAACTTCGACTCGATGGTGGTCTTCGTCGCCTGCGCATCGACGAGCAGTAGTTGATCGGCTTCTTCGAATCCGAGCGCGCGAATAACCAGACCAAAGGCGGTGGTATCGGTGGCTGCGAAAGCTCGCCGGGCAATGTTCGAATCAGCGTACTCTTCGACGCCGATGATCACTGCGAGCTTCATGGAATGCAGAAATTAGAAATAAGAACGCAGAAGTAGGATAAAGACAAACAAGCTGACTCCCGACTCCTGATTCCCAAATTGCCGAACCGCCGTGCCGAGTAGAGACTACATCGCTGGCGGGGTGAGCAACTGCGAGAGCTTGATCGCTTCGAGCTGGGTGCGCGTGTTGCTGGTCACTTGCAGGAAGGCTTCGCGCAGTTGATTCTGAGCGTCGTCGGTCAGGCCATCGCCCAGTTCGAGCGACTGATCGTAGGGGCCTTCGATGGCTTCGATCACTTCGAGCAGTGAAATCTGGTCGGCTGGCCGCACCAGCGCGTAGCCACCATCCACACCGCGGGTCGAACGGAGGATGCCGTGCGTCACGAGGTTGCGGAGGATTTGCAGCAGAAAACGCTCAGGCATCTTGCCTGTCGACGCCAAGTGACTACACGGCACGGGGCCTTCCGATTGCAACTGGGCCAGTTGCAACGTGGCTCTCACCGCGTAGGCGACGGTTCGTGATAGTTTCATGGGCAGTCCATCTTGGCTGCGGCGGCGTTGTTAGCAGCGGCTGCAATGTGTCTGGAACCAGCGAGCTGGCAGGGCTCAACATCGGTCTTATAGGGAAGCAAACCGCACGATCTGCACCCCTCCCATGTTCAAAACTGTGAACATTTCGTCAAGAAGCGAAGCCAAGTTTACCGGGCGCAGGGACGTTGTCAACCAAATCACTTGGTATTAGTGACTTTGCGATTGCCGCAGTTTCTCACCAAATGCCTCCTCAGGTGACAACTCCTGCCATCAACGGGCGCATTGGAAATGGCCTGCCCGACCCGCTGACGACTTCTTCAGACTTCAAAAACCATCCTCCTGACACTCGGTATCGCTGCCGGCAGGCCGTTTTTTTGAGATGAAATCTCGTTAGCGAAGAAACCTAAAACATTCTGGCAAAAAGAGTTACCGCGACACTGGACAGGCCGCCGATGGTCGATAAGATTCACCAGCAGACGAGGCCTTTCAGCCAGCTAATCGATTTTTCGCTCGCCAGCCATTTCCTCGTCTTTTGCTGATCTGTCATGGGTCGTTTGAAATGGTTGCAGCACTGGCCAAACTTCTGGCCGAGATTTCACCAAATAATGAGGGGTACTCAACATGGATAATTCCGCCATCATCGACAAACTGAACGACTGCCTGCGTCACGAGTGGACCGGCGTCGCCCAATATGCTCAGGCCGGCTTTGTGGTCTCTGGCCTGTGGCGAGACGTTTACGCCGACATGTTTTACGACAGCGCCAAAGAGTCGTTTGGACATGCCAAAAAGGTCGGCGAGAAGATCGTTGCCCTCGGTGGCGTTCCCACTGTCGAACGGAACCCCATCAAGCAGAGTGACGACCTGATGGAAATTCTCGGCCATGCCCTCGAGTTCGAATCGAAGGCCGTCAAGATGTACAACGAAGCCCTGGTTGTCGCCGAAGGGGACCGCGCCCTGGTTGTCTTCCTCGAAGACATCCTCAAGGAAGAACAAGACGGTGTCGACGAACTGACCCGCATTCTCCGCAATCCCCAAGGCTCAGCTGCCGGCAGCAAGAAGTCGACAAAGGCCGGGTAGTTGCTAACTGCGTTATCGATGTAGCGTGGGCGTTAGCCCACGTCACTCATCCACGAAAAAATACGTGGGCTAAAGCCCACGCTACAACGATCAAGGGAGCCAATCAGCTCCCTTGTTTCATTTCTTGGCTACCTGATTTACGGAATCGTCTTTTTTCTCGCCTCGCGCCACCTCACTTCTCTTGCGGCTTCTTTTGTTCGAGCAAGTAAGTCGCCAGATCAGCAAAGTCGGCCGGCGAGACGGTTTCGCCGACATTGGCGGGCATCAGGGAAAGCTGGGTTTGCTTCCGCTCTTCGATGTCGTTCTTGGGAATGGTGAATTCTTTGCCCAGCGCATCGACCAGCACGAGTAGCGCTCCTTCTTCGCGGCGGACTAGCCCGCTGACGACGCGGCCGTCCGCGAGTTGCAAGGTGGTGGTGCGGAAGGCGACATCGACATTGCGATTCGGATCGAGAACGTCTTCCAGAATGCGATCGCGGCCGCGGAGGCCGATGCCATCGAGTTGCGGGCCGACGAGCGCACCTTTGCCGGCAATTTGGTGGCAGTTGGCGCAGTTCTTGGTGAAGAGTTCCGCACCGCGCGTGCCGCTGGCCAAGTTCTTATCGAGCGCGATTTTTCGTTCGGCGATCAGTTTGTCGCGAGCTTCAGCATCGGTCGGCAGCCCGGCGGTCAGTTCCGCGATGCGGTCTTTCCACGGCTGGCCCCCCATGGCATTCAGCCGAGTCGCGATGGCGGGAATCATCAGGAGCCGCGGCGATGCCTGACCCGCTTTCACCAGGCTGAACAAGACTTCCGCGCCGGGCTTATCACTGGTGAGCGTATCGGCGATGAGGGTTTGCAGGCGCAGGGGGCTGGCTTTCAACGAAAGCTTGAGTGCTTCGGCCACGCGAGCCTCGTCGCCCGATGACAGATCGTTCAGGAGTTTGGCGCGATCGACACCGGCGAGTTCACTGCTGCCCAGCGCGGTCGCTACCGCGCGGTTCGCGGCCTGCGATTCGAGCGCGACAAAGGCGAGCCCTGCTGCCGCGCGAACGGCCGCGTCGGTGTTGTCGCCGGCGAGCAACTCACCCAAGCGAGGGCGAAGATCGGCCAGCTTGAACTTGGTGGCCAATTCGCAGCCTGCGGTTTGCTGAGCCACTTGTTGCACAGGATTCAGGGCGCTCACCGAGAAGCGGCCAACAGCCAGCCAGGCATAGCCGGTGCGAGTATCGCCATCGATGAGTTCCAAGTAACCGCGCTGGCCAGCGAATTTCTGCAGGTCCCATTCAATCCGCTGGGCGACGTCGTTGCGCGGAGGAACACTTTCCGCCAGGATCTCTTTGGTCTCCGCATGACGCAGCACGATCTTGTTCTTGTCGGTGGCGGGCTGATTCGACACACCGTTGTGACCAGCTGCCCAAAAGCTGAACTTCACGGGAAGCTCGAACGGCTTGCTGCGATAGATGCCGGTGAGCGTTTCACCGCGCGGCAAACTGCTGAAGAATTTTGATTCCTTATCGCCGTCCTTGCTCGCCCGCTCTTGCATGACCCAAGGCTGCTGCGATGGTGGCAGTCCCTCGACAGAAACTGCTTCCCACGGCAGCGATTCGGTCTTCGCTGCCGCCAGTAGTTGCTGACATAACTCCTGCGCCCACGTTTGCAATTGTTCGCCAGGCTGTTCATTGCGCGTCGCCAGTCCAGCTTGAATGCCGAGCACCATCCGCGCTTGCAGGGGCAGATCGTCAGCGAATTGCTTCTTTGCCAGCGGAACCATTCGCGCGACGACATCGCCCGATGCATTCTTGGCCGCATGCTGAATGTAGATCGCCAGTTGATCGCCGCTGACTTTGCCCGCTTCGATCTGACGGAGCAAGATCGTCGCTGCAGCTGGCGAATTGACGGCGAGGCAGATGGACGCGAGTTCCGCTGACTCTGCAGGAGTCAACTCCAACGCATCGAGTCGTTGCAGTGATTGCGTCGCTGATAGTTGATTCCGCAGGGCGATTCGAATGGTGTACGAGAGGTGAGTGTCATCCTTCGCAACCGTTCCCAGCGACTCCAGCAGAATTTTGATTGCATCGGGGTTCGGGTGGGCGCCAATCGCCTCGGCATCGGCGCGGCGAACGAAGGGTGGCGTTTCAGTGAAACTCAAAGTAATCGCTTCGGGAAGAAATTCCGCCTCAGGGCGATTCGCGACAATCTTCGCGTGATGAATCTGACTCAGCTCCGTTGTCGACCGCGACCGCATAAGAGCTTCGTCCGAGTCGTTGCTACGAAATCGCTCCAACATCCAAAGCGTATGTACGAACGCAGACGACTGCGGTTTCGCGGCTTTCAGAAACGCGACGACTTCCTCCTTGCATTTCTCTCCTACCACATCACTGAGATAGTGCTGCACCGTTAAGCGCCGCTGCAGGTTGGGATTTTCTAGCTCAACGAGCAGTTCTTTCGTCGATAGTCCTTTTAAATCGCGCGGCATCTTCGCCGGTTTGGTTTTCGGATCGTTCCCCGTGTAAGCGATTCGCCAGATGCGTCCGCTGGTCCGATCGCGGCCGGGGTGAGGGAGGGGCACTTCGTAGTGGCCGATGATGCGGTTGTAGAAGTCGAGGACGTACATCGCGCCGTCGGGGCCGATGTGGATATCGACTGGGCGGAACCACGGGTCGCTCGTGCTGAGAAAATCGGGCTGTTCTTTCGCGCGGATGGTGCTGCCGTGATACTCGGCGGCGTTGCAGTTGATGCGGCTAGTCATCACATTGCCGCTGAAGAAGAGCCCGCGATACTTTTCGGGAAAGTTCTCGCCGGTGTAGGTCGTCAGCCCGCAGATGGCCGTGCTGCCGTGCAAGTGATCCATCATTGGGGGCACAAAGCCGAGGCCATCGTGGGGCCTGCCAAAGCTGGGGTAGTAGCCGCCACGGAGCAATTGGTAAATCGGTTTGCTGTGGCAATCGGCGGTAAAAATGTTAAACCGCTCGTCCATGCACATGCCGAAAGGATTCACCTGGCCATAGGTAAAATGCTCGATCCGCGAGCCATCGAGTTTGAACCGGAATGTGTTCCCCGAGTTCATCGTCACTTCGTTGCCGTCGGCTCCTTTCACCTTGCTTTGGTTGTTGAAGCCGTGGCAGGCATACAGCCAGCCATCGAAGCCGCGGCGAAAGGCATTGCACATGCCGTGGGTATCGCGCGAGGTATCGAACGGGCCGTAGAGCTTGGTGCGCTTATCGCACAGGCCGTCGCCGTCGGTATCTTCGAAGTGAATGATGTCTGGAATGCTGAAGGCGATGCAGCCTCCCTTCCAGGGATAGATGCCGATGGGAATATTCAGCCCATCGGCGAAGATCGTCATCTTCTCGAAACGGCCATCGCCATCGGTATCTTCCAAAACGCGGATGCTGTCCTTGCCGGGCCGATCGTTGGGCGCGGCGTAGGGATATTCGACCGAGCAGGTGAGCCAGATGCGGCCCCGTTCGTCGAACTGCATGTTGAGCGGCTTTTGAATATCCGGCTCGGCCGCCACGAGGTTAATCGCGAACCCTTCGGGCAGCTTGAAGGCCTTTTGCTCGTCCGCGGGCGAGAGCCACGGCGTGGTGCGCACCCCTTCGGCAAAGGGATCCGCAGCGAGCAGGGGCGAAACAACGCACAACCACAGGAGAGCAGGCAGGCACCACCGTTGCATCGTCAAATTCTCCGCTGTCTTCACAAAGTAGCCCGACGCGTTAGCGAGGGAGCTAAGGAGTCGGGCGTTCAGTTGAGCTAGAGCATCAAACGGGGAAGTCCCCTCGCTGACGCGTCGGGCTACTGGGGAGGAAGATCACCAACTAAACTAACCTTATGACACCCGCCCATCTTATGCAGGCTATCGACACGCAACTAGCGCATGTGTGGATGGTGCGCGCTTTTCTCAAACACAGCGAAGAAGCGGCCGACGACGACGAGCTGGCCGAAGTCCACCGCGAGTTGTACGACTACATGCTCGCGCTCGGGGGTCCGCTCAAGGAAAACAATGCGGACGATTACCTGCGCCTGGCTCGGAAGAAGCTGGCCCGCTTGAAACGGGCCCGCGAATCGTTCGCCCGAATTCAGCCCGAGATCTCGCAGCACACGAATTTTCAAATGGCATTGCTGTCACTGACTGCAGCCGTCGCCGAGGTTGTGCGTTTGCTCGACGCGGGTGCTCAAACCAGTGAAGCTGCGGAACGCAATAGCAGCGAGCCCTGAAATTGCGAGAAATTTGCACAGAAAATAGTGTGACGAGTTTGCACTGAAGATGCGCCGCAGCGGTCGGCTGATCTTGCAACAGCTCACGCGGTCACTAAAATTAGAGATGTGGGCTGACGCAATCGACGAGGTGTCGGCCGTGTTGTTTTACTTTATTGCCTGTACAGCGCGCTCGCATCGCGTGTCGCTGGCGGGGAGGCTCCCTTGCTTACCGAAGATCAAGTTCAACGCAGCTTTCGCAATCTGTTCAAGACCAAGGATTTTCCTCCAGAGAACTTTGACAAGGCCGAGAACCTGCTCGATGAACTGCGTGCCGAGAGCCCGCTCCGCCATCGGCTGAGCGTCGAGCTCGACGAACTCCGCAAGATCAGCGACCCGAGCTTGATTCCCGCCAAGGCGACCAAAGCGAAGGCAAAGGCCAAACCCAAGGCCAAGCTGGCTGCCAAGGTCAGCTAAGCTTCGCTCACCTGTAGTACGCGGTTCTTCAACCGATAGTTGGCAGGGCAAAACAAATTGTTTTTGCCCTGAGCACGCAGATTACAACTTCTTCAGTCAAGTCCGTGCACGCTTTGCGTCTGCAGCGGCTGGCTGGCGGTTATGGCAAGCCTTTCGCGGTCATGCCTACGGTCCATTCACATCGGCAGCCAATTTTGCCTTCCGCAATGTAAAGCCAGCCGGATAGGAACTCCATTGACTGCTGGTGATGCCGTGGCGCGTTGAACTGACAAAGCCCGCGGGCGAACCAATGATCGTGGCAACTAGCACGCCAGTCTCGCCCGGCTTGAGCAAACCCATGTGGACCGCGGCAGTCGCAATCGTGGAATCGGTCGTATAGACATCGGTGCCGTAGCAGCTGCCGTGCTGTGCGCCAGTCACGCGAAAGGCAAACGACTTACCAATTTCGGCTTCGTGCCCGCGCATATTGCCGGGATCGGCCAGGATATTTTTCGGATCGATTTCGTCGAGCGGCGGGCCAGCCGCTTGCGACTTCAGTTCACGAATATCGGCCAGTTTCACCTGCAGCGGACCGAACTGCGACGAACTGATCTTAAAGCTCGATGCCAGCAGCTTGCCGGCAATCTTCGACTCGGCCGTATGCACGATGTCGTTTAAGCGCACGTTGAGCTGTTCTTCCGGCACTGCCGCGCGCAGCTTCTCGAGCAGGTGTTCGATCCGCTGGCGCATTTCCAAATCGTTCTGTTGCCGAGCAGCTCGTGCTAACGGGGCGAAACTCTTTTCTTTGCGTTCGAGTAAGTTGGCCATTGCCTTCTCGCGCACGCGATACTCGTCGCTGCCGAGATCGCTGATGTCTTTATCGATGGCCAAGGTCAACTCAACGGAAGTGCGCTGGGCGAACTCAATTCGCTGAATGTCGGCAATCGGAAACACCAGCTTACCGTGCGGAGTCTGCAGTTCGATCTGTTCTTCAGCGAGCAGCGCTTTCAAATGACTGCCGTCGGTGAAAGCCAGGCTGACACTTCGGGGATCGCTGACAGCCCGCGTGTCGCTGGAGCTTCGGTCCTGGGCATTCGCCCCCATGACGACCGCGAGCATCGCCAGACTCAGCACCAGCCAGGTTGATTTCGTCATCGTTTCATCTCCGCAGTGAGTGTTGCTGCCCGCAGCTAACCATCTTTTCACCCTGCTGGTGCCTTGAGCAAGCACCGCGGTGGATATTCGTTACAAGCGGGTTACGTTTCACAGCCCGAATCGTGACGCAACTTGTGTCAGTCGTAAAAGTTTCGCCTCACACGGGTAAAGACGGTGCAATACCAGGCAGGGAGCGCGAAATAGTAACCTTTCTGACGAATATTCGGCAACTTGCACCGAATCTGGTGGGTAGATTTGCCTGACGAAACCGTGTGCTATGTTGCCCGCCGGTTCCGCTTGGTCCCGACCACGCGCAGCAGTGCCGCTTCACGGGTGGTGATTCGATGAACAGCGAAATCGCGGGACTCCTCTGCGGGCTGGCGTTCCTGCTCGCGATTGTCACCATCGTCGGCCATGTCAGTTGGCTATTCTTCGCTGCCATCTTTCAGGCCATCTTTGGCGAACAGCAAGACGCCAAGCCCGGCGCTAAGCTTGCCGGCAAAGCCGTGCGCTGCAACCGCTGCGGCCGGACTTCTGTGCAGAATGGCCGCTGTGCTTATTGTGGCAGCGTGCCGCTGGTCTCGGTCGAAAATAAAACTCGCGACGAACTGCTGGCCACCGCGCGGCAATTACACCGCCTGCAGAACAGCGGGCATTTGACCTACGAGCAATGCTTCGCACTGCTGAAGGTTTTGAATCAAGACCTGGCCCGCTTTGGCAGCCAGGTTCCCGAAGATTGCTGGCCCGAATATTCAAAGCAGCCCGATTCTAACCCGGTTGAAAAATCGAAAGACGCCGATCTGCTGGTGATTGGCCCGGAGACTGCGCCGGACATTGTTGCTCCGTTCGTTGCGCAAACTACGGCGCGCGATATCGCAGCCGAGACACCACTCGAAGCCACGGTAATTGAGGCGACGATTGTCGACGAACCAGTAACCCGCGCGCTCGCCGCCGAGCCAGCAGCAGTCGATAATCCGTTCGCCTTGCTCGGTCAAAAGTCCGCAATAGCCTCTTCGCCGACGCCACTCACGTTGCCGCCGGAGAAGACTACTCCTTCGCGCACGCTG
This sequence comes from Anatilimnocola aggregata, assembly GCF_007747655.1. Lineage (NCBI taxonomy): Bacteria > Pseudomonadati > Planctomycetota > Planctomycetia > Pirellulales > Pirellulaceae > Anatilimnocola > Anatilimnocola aggregata. The sequence goes on along the minus strand of NZ_CP036274.1, from coordinate 8,694,296 downwards.
GCCGACATGCTGCAAGGCTTCATGGAGGAGAGCAACATCCGCTGGGGCGAAGTGATCGCCGGGCTGGTGATTGTGATCAGCGCCATTGGGCTGGTCATCAGCCTGCGGGCGACATTGCAGCACATTCCATATTTTCCTGCACTTCTCTTTCTGCTCTTCACAGTCTCGTTTCACAGTGCGGGGCTCTATACGCTGCGCCGCTGGAACTTGTCAGCCGTCAGTCGAGCAATTTTGATCATCGCTCAGCTTCTGGTGCCGCTCAGTTTTAGTGCCGGCGTGGTTCTCTCTGGGCAAGGTGAAGCTCAGCGTCCGCTCGGTGATCCACTGTTGATGTTGGCACTCGCGATTGGCCTGAGTCTGTTCGGCTGGGTTGCCTATTCCGGTAGTCGCGTACTGACGGGCGAAGGCTCGTTGCGCTTGACGACGGCCATCATGGGCTGCTGCCTGGCGCAAGTCGTCATCAATCGCGGCGCTGCCGTCGATAGCTCGCGCGCGGTCATCACGGCGCTCGGCTTGCTGCCGGTGGCATCGTTTCTGGCTGCCACAATCGGACAAATCTGGCGCGCGCAGGCTTGGCGCAGGATGTCGCTGCCGCGGATTGAGCAAACGTTTCTCGTACTCGGCATCAGCCTGTTTGCGATTCTGCCGCCCCTGGGACTGTTGATCTTCAAGAGCGAACCCCATTGGTTCACCTTCGCACGGCTGGCTCCACTCTTGAGTCTGGTCGCGGGTTCGATCCTAGCGCTCGGTCTGGTGGTACATCGCCGCGCGACCGCGAAGTCGCTGGCGACGCAACGCACTGCTGGCACGGCCATCGCGCTCTTGGGCGGTGCGGCGCAAATTCTGATGTGGGTCGTGGTCTGGCCGCGCCCAGAGTTAATGCTCGATGTCGCGCTGCTGACCGGCGCGGGTCTGCTGGTCATTGCGATTCGAACGCGAATGCCGGCTCTCCATGCTGCCGCCGCCGCTTCGCTTTCGCTGGCAGCCGTGATGGGCTTTATCTGGTGGCAACAACTGGTTAGCAGTGATAACCCGCTCGGGATGAACTGGGTGCAAGCCTCCCTGCTTGGCCGCACCAGTCTGTTGCTGACCATTCTTGCCTTGCTCGTGGGTGCCTGGGGAGCCTGGCTCTATCTGCGCAAAGACCGTTCGATTGGGCTCGCCTATTTGTTGACCGCAGCAGCGATGAGCAGCCTGAGTCTGCTCGTTGCCGGTTGGTCGGGCTTTGTACCCATCGCCGATTGGACTGGCGACGGCGATCTTACCGGGCCGTTATTCCTGGCCTATGCGGTGGCACTGTTCGTTATTGCGATCCGCTTCAAGAACGACTTTGTCGTCTCGGCGGCAATGGCCCTGCTCTGGATCGCGCTCGTGCAATTGTTGGAAGTGAACGGCACGCTGCAAGCCATTCTCGCGCAACTTCAGCTGTTGCCCGAGCGAAGAATCTTGATGGCGACTTTACTCACGGCCGAAATCCTCAGCATCATCGCGCTCGTGCTCAGCAGACCCAGTTGGCGACTGTCACCGACCGAGTTTCTTGCTGGGGAGAATGACGCAACCTTCTCGAAGTTAATCATGCCGCTAACGCATGGAGCGGCGATAGCAGTAATGGCTGCTTCGCCGTTTGTGCTGTGGGTATTGCCGGGGCAGTTCGCCGTTCATGCGATTTACGCCGGACTGTCGCTCAGCATCTGGGCCATCGTCTGCCTCGCGAGGCGTTGGCCCGAAGCACTGGCGGCTGCCCAAGCAATGGTCGCCGTCACCATTGCCTTTGCGATTGCCGCCTATTGGCCGCCTGTCTCGACCGATCAACTGTGGTTCCTGCGCGGCGAACACTTGCAAGCCCAACTGCTGGCGATTGCTGCCTCGGCAGGCGCCTGGAGCCTGGTCCGCCGCCTGACGGTCCCTAAAACTGCTCTATATGAACTTCTCCATCCGAAGTTTCCCGCTTGCGATCACATGCTCCTGGGCTTGAGCGTGGCGCTGCTGCTGTTGCTCACCATTTCGTCGGCCTGGTCGGGAATGGCCTGGGAGCTAGGAGCCATCGCCAAAGACTTAACCTCGGCCGACATCCCTTGGCTCGATCAAGCCCACCGGGGACGTCTGGCCGTCGGTTTATTGGTGGTAATTAGCGCCCTGATCATCGCCCTCGTCGATCGCATTACTTCACTCAAATTGATCGGCCTGTCATTGGCCGGTTGGGCGAGCCTGTTCTTGCTGGCTCAAGTCTGGCAGGCCGAACAGGCGACCGCCTCCGCTGCCCGCTGGCTGTTTGGCATCTATGGCATCGTGTTGCTGAGTCTGTATATCGCTCGCAACCACCTCTCTAAGCTGTTGCAGACCCTAGGCTGGCTTCGCTGGAAGCCTTCGGAAACCTACGCGCACGAATGGTTTCGCTTTCAATCATTATTTCTCGGCGTGTTGCCACTGCTCGCACTTACCATCTTCGCTGTCGCCCAGAATGCGTCTGGCATTCCGATGCATCCGCCGAAGGCTGGTTCGATTTTTGAGTGGATGGGGCCGACTGCCTCGTATGCCGGTCCGATCTTGCTCGGCGTGGTCGTGTTTCTCGGCCTGGCGATCAACCAGCGCCAACCAGCATTTGCCTTTGGTGGCGGACTGTTGTTTCAGCTCGCCGCCAACCTGGCGTTCATTCTGCACATCGCCGGCAGGACCATTCCCGAAAGCATGGTCGCCGCCGAGTGCCTGCAATGGAACATCCTGGCCGCGAGCATCTACGCCGTTCTTTGGCTGGGACTGGCCCACTGGTTGCTGCCACGCTCACCGGAACGTTTTGGCGAACGCCTCCAACACGAACCCTGCTTTCAATCGTTTGTGGGCCTTGGTGGTTTGATGCTGGCCGGCGCGATTCTGTGGTCGATCGGCTGCATCGTCTACTTACCCCTAGGAACTGCCGCCGAAGCGCAGCATGTCGCACATTGGTCGACATTGCTTGCCCTCGCCTTGCTCACCGTCCCCCTCCTCATCGCGGTTGGTGTTTCGCGCGCACGGCGAACCTGGTCGAAGGGTGCGAGTGTGCTGGCGATCCTACTTGCGGGTGCAGTTCCAATGATGGCGCTGCGCACTCAAGCGCTCGTTGTCGGCAGCCCCAGCCTTGCCTACCACTTGCTGGAACTCGGCTGGCTGTTCATCGCTGCCTCCGTTGCAGGATTCAATGCTTGGAACGAATGGCGTGCCCCCAGCGAACTGCGGGGCGATATCCATTCGCCACGTTCTCGGCGGGGTATTGCGCCTCATCATGCCATCGCTGCGATCTTGTGTGGTCTGATTGTGCCGCTGGCGATGTATGTCAATTGGGATCCCTCAACGTCGGCGTTAATCGTCGCCGGAGTCTGCTTTACGTTACTCGTTCTGGGACTTGCTCGGCGGAGTCAGCCTTATGCCATCGCAACCGTCATCGTCGCTCCCCTGGCAGCTTTGCTCCCTTGGCTTTGTGGCACTCCGATCTTCGGCTGGCTGGGGAACTCGCAATTCTTAGTTGCCCTCAACGGTTGCTTGCTTGCGGCGGTCATCGTCGGCGGTTGGTGGCAGTGGATCGAGATTCGCTTTCAGAGCCAACTGCAACAAACGTTTTCGCCGGGCTGGATTGGTCCGCGGGCGGGAATGATCGCAATTGCGGCAGTCACGATCACCCTCGCGGTCATTAGCGCCGCTCACTTAGTTTTCGTCAGCACAGACTGGTATTGGCGCGGGAGTCAAGCTTATGACTATGGTCTGTTTGCGTCACTGGTCACCTGGCTGTTGCTCGGTGCCGTCAGCATCGGCACGCTGTGGGATCGCCGGGCGACGAAGATATTTCCGATCCTATTCACCTGGCTCTGGATTGCCTGCGCGTTGGGACTTGCTCCGCTGCGACTCCAGCCGCTGCCGATGTTCTGCCTGCACGCATTAGCCACTGCCGGCGTATTTGCACTCGCCGGGCACTTGTGGAGCTTTGGTGCGAACCTCGCAGCCTGGGGCGAGAAGCTGGGCATCAGTGATACCATTGGCGGGCTCACGCGCATCGAGCGCTGGCTGCCGAATCTGACGCTCGTGGTTGGACTGCTGATCTGCGGGCTCGAGTTGGCCGGCATGTTGAATTTGCCATTGCGCGAACAACGAGTGGCGATCGCGCTGGCCCCGGCTCTCATCGGATATGCCCTGGCGTGCCTCGCGCAGCAACGGCGGCAGTATTCATTTCAACTAACCGCGCTACTACTTGGTGGACTGGCGTGTATTTATCTCGGCTGGTCCGATTTAAGTCCGGGCTGGATGCTCATGGACTGGATGACGCGTGCCTTTCGGCTGCTGATGGTGCTGTCCGTCGTGACGCTCGGATATGGCCTGGTTCTGCCGCGCTTGGTGTTCCGCCAGGAGTCGTGGCTGCAGAGTTCCCTGCACGCCGGCTATGTTTCTTCGACGTTGGCGATTATTACGCTGCTGGGCCTGCTTGGCATGGAGATCGCCCTGTTCGAGCCCGGCGTAGGAGCTGGCATCGAGGGAGTGCAGGTGGCTGCGGTCGCCGTGCTGCTAGTGCTGTTCATCGTCGGGCTGATTTCGCTGGCCCTCGCACCGGGCGCAGCGACCCCGGCGGAACAACAGCGGCGTACCTATTTTGTCTATGGCGCTCAGCTCGTCGGTGGTCTCCTCTTCGCACATCTCTATCTTTGCGAGCCTGCGTGGTTCGACGGAGTGCTAAAGCCATATTGGCCGTTTGTCATTATGGCGATCGCGTTTGGCGGAGTGGGTCTTGGTGAAATGTTCTGGCGTTTGCGATTGCCGGTTCTCGCGGAGCCGTTCCAGCGAACTGGCTCATTCCTGCCACTACTACCTATCTTGGGATTGTGGGTGGTAAGTGACCGTGAAGAGTTCAACTACACAATTTTGCTCTTCACCGCAGGCATGATGTATTTGATTCTGAGCCTGGTCCGCAAATCGTGGGCAGCTGCAGTCGCTGCAGCCATCGCGGGGAACGGCGCACTGTGGTCACTTTTGCACGAAGCAAACTGGAGCATTTTGCAACATCCCCAGTTCTGGTTGATTCCACCCGCAGTTGTTGTGTTGATTGCTGCTCATATCAACCGGAAGAAATTGAGTGACGAATCGATATCGGCGATTCGTTATGCATCGTTGATCGTGATTTATGTAAGCTCAACGTTTGAGATCTTCCTGCATCGCGCGGAATCCAGTCTTTGGCCACCAATAATTCTGGCCTGTTTATCACTTTCTGGCGCACTAGCAGGAGTACTTTTAAGAATCCGTGCGTTTCTCTACCTAGGCGCTGTGTTCACTCTGCTCGCGATGGTGAGCATGGTGTGGCACGCCGCTCGCGCAATCGAGCACGTGTGGCCTTGGTGGGCATTCGGAATCGGCATGGGGATCGGCATTCTCGCGATGCTGGCCTTCTTCGAGAAGAATCGCCCCCAAGTTCAATCGCTCGTGACGCGTTTGCGTCAGTGGGATCAGTGATTCGAGTGAGTTGCAGTCTTAAACGCACTGCGACTCAAAAAGGATTGTGAGTTCGCAAAAAAATTCGTTCGCAGCGGAAAGTCGAAGGCCACAACAACTTATCTGTGGCAACGATCGATTCAGGCAAAACTGCGGCGATAGTTAGCGCGAACATATTCTCGAAAATCTGAGTCGCACACAAAGAATTTTTGTCGGTTTGGTGATTGTCGAACCATAAGACTCTGCGACTTGTCAACATTGTCTCGGTTCGGCATCCGTACGTTCTCCGTTTTGCCTGCCAGTCTTCCTCGCATCCATTCTCTGCCAGAGAGAGGTCCACCATGCGCCAAGAGACCGGGATTGAACCCCTCTATTGTCGGCCGGAAGCCTATCGTTGGTTCGTCGATCAAATGTCCGACCTGAATACCACGGCCGGGCTATTGCGGGCAGCGACTGCCGTCTCGCTGCATGCACTCGATGATGTGCAACCCGAGCGGGTCGAATTGACCGTGCATTGCCTGGCCGAACGGATTCGCGCACAGTGCCACGACTCCAGTTCCACCGCGCGCCTGGCCCACCTGCACGATGTCTTCTTTGACCAGGAACGTTTTGTCGGCAATCTCGACAATTACTACTTCGCCCTGAACAGCTACGTGCCCGTGGTCCTCAACACGCGGCGCGGTCTGCCGATCATTCTCGCCCTGCTTTACAAAGCAGTTGGCGAACGAGTGGGGCTACAGATTGAAGGCGTTAATTCGCCAGCTCACTTTCTGGCTCGCGTGCGGACCAACGAAGGCTGGCTGCTGATCGATCCCTTCTACGGCGGTCAGGCACTTTCGACCGAAGAAGCCTTTCGTCGCATCGAGCAAGTTGCTGGGCGCAAGATTGTGCGAGACGAAAACTACCTCGCCCCTGCGACACACAGCCAGTGGCTCTCGCGGATCCTGGCGAACCTGCAAGCTCTCTTCGCCAAAGAAGGGCGGCACGACGACCTGGCCGCGATGACCGAATTGCAGCAAGTACTGACCGGCGCAGGGTTTTAGTCAGCAAAGATCTCGAAACTTGAAACCAGAGCAGGTCACTTCGCACTGAAGTGACCCGGATCGTTCGCCTTCTCAAATCTACTTCGCAATTCCCAGCGATAAGCCTGGCGCGGGTAGTTGGCTGTTGCCCATCAGAAATTCGTCGATAGCGCGGGCAGCGCCCCGTCCTTCGTTGATCGCCCAGACGACCAGCGACTGACCGCGACGGCAGTCGCCGGCGGCGAAGACCTTGGGAACGGTCGTCGCGAACTTGCCGTGAGCCGCTTTGTAGTTGCTCCGCGGATCGTACTCGATGCCGAGGATTTCCGCAGCATATTGCTCGGGACCTTTGAAACCCATCGCCAGCAACACGAGGTCGGCCGGATAGAACTTGTCGCTGTTGGGCAGTTCCTTCAGCTTCCATTGGCCTTCGACTTTGTGCCATTCGACCTGCACAGTCCGAATGCCGGCCACGCGGCCATTTTCATCGCCGACGAACTCCTTGCTCATCACGCAATAGGCGCGTGGATCAGCACCGAACTTCGCGGCAACTTCCTGATGGCCGTAATCGGTCCGGAAGATGCGCGGCCACTGCGGCCAGGGATTATCCGGCGCGCGATCCTTCGGTGGTTGAGGTAGAAGTTCGAAGTTGACCATGCTCTTGCAGCCATGCCGCATCGAGGTGCCAATGCAGTCGGTACCGGTATCGCCACCGCCGATGACGATGACGTTCTTATCCTTCGCGCTGATGTACTGCTCGTCCGCGAGCTTGCTATCGAGCAGGCTCTTGGTGTTGGCAGTCAGAAACTCCATGGCGAAATGGATGCCGTGCAGCCCGCGACCGCTGATCGGCAGATCGTTGGGCTTCGTGGCGCCGGTCGAGAGGAGAACGGCGTCGTACTCCTTCATCAACTTTTGCGGATCGACATAATTGGCAGAGTCCTTGTTGCCAACGTCCTGCTTGGTGAGGAAGTTGATCCCTTCGTCGCGGAGCAGTTGCACGCGTCGCTCGACGACACCCTTATCGAGCTTCATATTCGGAATGCCATACATCAGCAGACCACCAATGCGGTCGGCCCGTTCGTACACAGTGACCAGATGCCCTGCCTTGTTGAGCTGGGCGGCCGCAGCGAGCCCCGAAGGGCCGCTGCCGATGACAGCTACCTTCTTGCCGGTGCGAACTGGCGGCGGTTCAGGCTTCACCCAACCTTCGGCGAAGCCGCGGTCGATAATCGCATTCTCGATGTTCTTGATCGTGACAGCCGGATCGGTGATGCCGAGCACGCAGGCCCCTTCGCAGGGCGCGGGACAAGCGCGACCAGTGAACTCCGGAAAGTTGTTGGTCTTATGCAGACGATCGAGCGCTTCGCGCCAGCGGCCGCGATAAACCAGGTCGTTCCATTCCGGAATCAGGTTATCGATCGGGCAGCCCGAGTCGCTTTGACAAAACGGCACGCCACAGTCCATGCACCGCGCGCCCTGCGTCTTCAGGTGCTCTTCGGGCGGCAGCGTGAAGATTTCGCCGTAATCGCCCAGTCGCTGCATCGGCTCACGATACGGCACCGCTTTGCGAGGAAATTCTTTAAATCCGGTTGGTTTACCCATGGCAGTCTGGCGCTCTTGGCAGAGCTCGTTCAAAAAGGAATGTGTGCGGGAACTGCGTATGCTACGAAGTGACGAGTTGATTTAGCGGCCATTCGGCACGCCATGCACGCCCGCCTCGACTTCTTCGTCGTGACGGGCACGGTCGCGTAACACGCGTTTGTAATCGGTCGGCATAACCTTGACGAACTGGGCTGTGCTTTCGGGCCAACTGGCGAGAATCTTCTCGGCCACGGTTGAACCGGTGTACTTGAAGTGCTGTTCGATCAGGTTGAGCAGTTCCGCGACGTCGTCGGGAGTCTCGACCTTTTCGAGTTCGACCAAACCAAGGTTGCACTTGGCGGTGAACTCGTCATTCGGATCCCAGATGTAAGCGATGCCACCACTCATGCCCGCTGCGAAGTTGCGCCCGGTCGGACCGAGCACCACGACGCGACCGCCGGTCATGTATTCGCAACCATGGTCCCCCACGCCTTCGATCACCGTTTGAGCCCCGCTGTTACGAACGGCAAACCGTTCGGCAGCGCGGCCGCGGAAGAAGGCCTGGCCACTCGTGGCACCGTACAGCAGCACGTTGCCCACGACGATGTTGTCTTCGGGCTTGAACGAGCTGACCTTCGGCGGATAGATGACGATCCGGCCACCGCTCAGACCCTTGCCGACGTAGTCGTTGGCATCCCCTTCGAGTTCGAGGAACACGCCCTTCGCGAGGAACGCGCCAAAGCTCTGACCGGCAGAACCGGTGAACTTGATGTGAATCGTTCCGTCGGGCAGCAGATCTTCGCCCCAACGCTTGGCAATTTCATGGCTGAGCGTGGTGCCGACAGTGCGGTTGGTATTAATTACCTTGCTCTCGAACTTCACGTTCTCGCGACGATCGATCGCACGGCGCGCCTTGCGAATCAGTTCGTTGTCGAGCGACAGATCGAGTTGATGATCTTGCTTGCGCGTGCAATAGACCTCTACGTCTGGATGCGGCTTGGCAGCCATCGTGAGGAGTGGCGTCAGGTCGATGCCCCGGGCCTTCCAGTGCGAGATCGCACCGTCTGTTTCCAGGCAATCGACGCGGCCGATCAATTCGTTGAAGGTTCGGAAGCCCAATTGCGACATGATCTGGCGAGCCTCTTCGGCCACCATGAACAAGTAGTTGATCACGTGTTCGGGCTTGCCCATGAACTTCTGTCGCAATACGGGATCTTGCGTGGCGATGCCGACCGGGCAAGTGTTCAAGTGACACTTGCGCATCATGATGCAGCCCAGCGTGACCAGCGGCGCGGTCGAGAACCCGATTTCTTCAGCCCCCAGCATGGCCGCCATCACGACATCGCGACCGGTCTTAATCTGACCGTCTGTTTGCAACACCACCCGGCTGCGCAGGTCATTCATCACCAGCGTTTGGTGAGTCTCGGCAATGCCGAGTTCCCACGGCAGGCCCGCGTGCTTGATGCTCGTCAGCGGCGAAGCACCGGTGCCGCCCGTATCGCCGGCGATGAGGATGTGGTCCGCATGCGCTTTGGCCACACCGGAAGCGATCGTCCCCACGCCCACTTCGCTCACCAGCTTAACGCTGATGCGGGCGGCGGGATTCGAATTCTTCAGGTCGTAGATCAATTGCGACAGATCTTCGATCGAATAGATGTCGTGGTGCGGCGGCGGGCTGATGAGACCCACGCCCGGAGTCGAATAACGAATCCGCGCGATGTTCTCGTCCACTTTGTGGCCCGGCAGTTCCCCACCTTCGCCCGGCTTCGCGCCTTGGGCCATCTTGATCTGCAATTCGTCAGCGTTGGTCAGGTAGTTGATCGACACGCCGAAGCGGCCCGAAGCTACTTGCTTGATCGCCGACCGCTTGCTGTCGCCATTCGGCAACGCCTGGAAACGCTCGGGGTCTTCGCCACCTTCGCCCGTGTTGCTCTTGCCGCCGATGCGATTCATGGCGATCGCGAGGGACTCGTGCGATTCGGCCGAAATGCTGCCGAAGCTCATCGCGCCGGTGCAGAATCGCTTGACGATGCTCGTCGCCGGCTCGACTTGCGAAATGGGAATCGGGCCGTGACCGACGCGCTCTTTGAACTTCAGCAGGCCACGCAGCGCGCTCTTGCGAGTCGCTTCTTCGTTTGTGTGCTTGCTGAACTTCCAATAAGCGTCGGCATTGTTTTCGCGGGCTGCAGTTTGCAGATCGGAAATCGATTGCGGATCCCACATGTGCCGCTCGCCATCCGCGCGCCAGTGATATTCGCCGAAGTTCGGCAGCACCGGCAAGCTTTGCTGTTCGCGGCTGGGATAGCCGATTTCATGACGACGAATGGCCTCTTGAGCCAGGACTTCAAAGCCAATGCCTTTAATGCGGCTGGCAGTACCCACCAGGCAACGGTCGATGATTTCGCTATCGAGCCCGACGGCCTCGAAGATCTGCGCGCCCTTGTAAGACTGCAGCGTCGAGATGCCCATCTTCGACATGACTTTGAGCATGCCTTTGGCAACGGCCTTTTGATAGCCGTGGACGATCTTCTCGTCCGTGTATTCGGCAGGGAGCAAGCCTTCGCGCTGGGCGTTCCACAGTGCTTCGAAAGCGAGGTACGGGTTGATACCATCGGCACCGTAACCCACGAGCAGGCAGAAGTGATGCACTTCGCGGGCTTCGCCCGTTTCCAGAATGATGCCAATCTGCGTTCGCTTGGCCTGCTTCACCAGGTGATGATGCACCGCACCGCAAGCGAGCAGCGAACTCAGTGGCACGCGATCTGGACCCGAAGCGCGGTCCGACAAAATCACCAGGGAGAACCCGTCGCTAATCGCCTGCTCGGTTTCGGCGCAAATACGGTCGAGCGCCGGCAGCAGGCCCGCCGTTCCTTCCTTGCGATCCCAAGTGATGTCGATCGTCTTGGTCTTCCAACCACGATGATCAAGGTGCTTGAGCGAGGCCAATTCTTCGTTGCTGAGAATCGGATGCGGCAGCATCAAGCGATGGCAGTGCTTCTCGGTCGTCGCGAGCAAGTTCTGCTCGGGTCCAATGTAGCACTCCAGCGACATGATGACTTCTTCGCGAATCGAATCGATCGGCGGATTCGTCACCTGCGCGAACAACTGCTTGAAGTAGTCGTAGATGATTCGAGGCTGGTCGCTGAGGACCGCCAGCGCGGCGTCGTTCCCCATCGAACCGAGCGGATCGCGCTTTTCTGCCACGAGCGGCAGCAGCATGAACTGCATCGTTTCGACCGAATAGCCAAACGATTGCATCCGCTGCTCGAGCGTGTCGGGATCGAAGCCGTGAGCTTCTTCGCACTTCGGCAACTCGCGCAACTCGATGCGTTGATTGCGGAGCCATTCGGCATAAGGCCTTTCGTTCGCGATGCTCTTCTTCAGTTCGTCATCGGGAATGATGCAGCCTTGCTCGAAGTCGACCAGGAACATGCGGCCCGGTTGCAGACGCCCCTTTTCCTTCACCAGTTTCGGGTCGATCGGAATCACGCCCACTTCGCTGGCCATGATGACGCGATCGTCGGTCGTGTAGTAATAGCGGCTGGGGCGGAGACCATTGCGATCGAGCGTGGCACCGATGTAGCGGCCGTCGCAGAACACGACGGACGCTGGGCCGTCCCAAGGCTCCATCAAACAACTGTGGTATTCGTAGAAAGCCCGCTTGTTCTCGGGCATCGACTCGTGATTCTGCCACGCTTCGGGAATCATCATCATCACGGCTTCAGGCAGACTGCGGCCAGCCATCAGCAACAGTTCGAGCACGTTATCGAAGACGCCCGAGTCGCTGGTGTTGGTGTCGGTAATCGGCAGCAGCTTCTTCAGGTCTTCGCCAAACAACTCACTCTCAAGCTGGCCTTGCCGCGCGGTCATCCAGTTCACATTGCCGCGGAGCGTGTTGATTTCGCCGTTGTGCGACATGAACCGCATCGGCTGAGCGCGCTCCCACGAAGGGAACGTGTTCGTGCTGAACCGCGAGTGAACCATCGCCAGGTGGCTGGTGTACTCGGGGTTGAGCAAGTCGGGGTAATAGAGTGGAACTTGCGGCGCGGTGAGCTGACCCTTGTAGATGAGAATCCGCGACGAAAAGCTGCAGACGTAATACATGTGCCGCTGCGTGAGGTTCTCTTTGCGCACGGCATGATACGTTTGCTTGCGGATCAAATACAGTTGGCGACAGAAGGTCGTGCGATCATCTTTGTCGCTCGCCGTGACGAACAACTGCTCGATGACTGGCTCGCCTTTCATCGCCGTCGGACCAACGTCGGCGAGCGTGGGATTGGTAGGCACTGGCCGCCAGCCAATCACGTTCTGCCCCTGCCGCTTAACGTACTTTTCCAGCGTCTTTTTGCAGATTTCGCGCTCGCCGGCGTCTTTGGGCAAGAACACCATCGCAATCGCGTAACGGCCAATTTCCGGCAACGTGGCCATGAACAGCCGCTGCGCTTCGGCGCGGAAGAACTCATCGGGAATGGCCGTGAGAATGCCCGCGCCGTCCCCCGTGTTGGTTTCGCAGCCGCAAGCGCCGCGATGATCCATATTCTTGAGCGCTTCGAGTGCATCGCGCACGATGCTGTGGCTGCGCTGCCCTTTCAAGTGTGCAATGAAGCCCACGCCGCAGCTATCTTTTTCGAAGGCTGGGTCGTACAAGCCTTGCTTTTTGGGCAAGCCGTTTTCGAATTCGATCGTCATGGCTCATTCACCTGCCTGAGCCGCCGCGACGTTCTGCCGAGCGCAGTTCGTTGCAGCGGCGGAGTTACGAAACTTTCGGCCGCGACGCGACTGCCACGAGCGAAGCCGTGGCCTCGCGTGACTCGTCGGCTGCGACCTCATTACCGCGCGACCGACGTGCTGACGAAAGGTCAGTGGTCGCTACATCCGTGTCGTCTTGCTCGTCATCTTGATCGAGCGCTGCAATCTCGTGCGCAGCATTTTCGAGCACGCCGTCTAAGGTCGCGCTCGCCGGATGCTTTAGAAGGAGTTGCCGAAAGCGCTGAGCTGTTTGACCAAGCTCTTTGCCGCGGCGCTGAATAATTCCAATGGGGCGTTTGAGTTCAGTGCCAGCCAGCGGACGAACCACGAGCGCGCCGGCGGCGACTTCGCGATCGACGGTCGGCTCCGGCAGCAAGCTGATGCCCGCGTCGATCTCCACGGCCCGCTTGATCGTCTCGGTATTATCAAATTCCATCGACACGCGGACTTCAACATTGGCATCTGACAGCGCGCGGTCGATTTCAGCCCGAATTTCCAGATCGCTCTCGAAAGCAACCATCACCTGGTCGTGCAGGTCGTGCAGGGTGACTCGTTCTTTTTGCGCGAGCGAATGCGATGGCGCGCAGACGAGCACCATCGGTTCTTCGCGCCACAACGTCGCTTTGATCGCGCGGGTCGAACGCGGAAAGCTGACCAGGCCCAGATCGACCTGGTCGGTCTCGACCAGTTCGTAGACGCGATGCGGATGCTGATACTGCACGCGGACGTTCGCCTTCGGGTGGAGCCGCAAAAAGCTCTGCACGAAGCGGTTCATGTGCGACAGGCCGATGGAATAGATCGACGCAACGCTCACGCGGCCGGCAACTTCGGCGTGCAGGGTGCGGACCTCTTCCTCCAAGGCAAAGTACTGCTGCACCATCTTGCGGCAGCCGTCGTAATAGACTTCCCCTTCGGGAGTTAACTGAAACGGACGGCGGGTCCGGTCCAGCAACTTCACACCCAGTTCTTCTTCCAGCGTGTTCACCACTTGGCTGGCACCGGACTGCGAAATGCCGTTTTCAGCCGCTGCCCGCGAAAAGCTTCGCCGCCCGACGATATCGCAGAACAATTTCAGCGATTTAAGTTGCATGACGGTGCTGGCCGGGCGACGGGAATTTGGAATGGCGAAAACTGACGTTCGACGAGATCACCCCCGGCGATAATAGGGTGACATTAAATCAGTGAAAGATATGACAGAATATTCGGCCAATGGTTCGCGGTCAATTACCAATTCCGAATTTTCGCTGACCTAGCATTAGCGAAACTTCATTAAGCCAGCTTGTCGCAGTGTGCCGCAGGCTTCCCTTGGACCTTTTCACGGTATCGACAACGGTGGATAACTTGCCACTAGAAGAGCTGTGCACTGCGGGAACGGGCAGCGCCTGAAGTCGAATGCCAAACTTGGCCTCGGTATCCGAACCAGCGAGTCTACCGCGCCAAGCTAATTCGAAAATAAAGATTCGGTTGAGTCTCCGTGTACAAGTGAAGCATACCTTATCACCCACGGACTACGCTAAGTGATTACGGGGCAATCAGTTAGGTCGCTCACTCACAGTTCTTTCCCGACTCCATCGAGTGCCAGGTAACGCGGACAACAATAGGCTGGTGGCGACGATCGCGGAAAGTCAATTCTTATGCTGCCAGGCGGATCGGCGCTGCAGTCGAGATGAACAACGCGTTCCCTGCAGCGAACCATTTTCTTGGGGCTCTCGTACCCATCAGTGCAATAACCAGTTCGCAAGGATGCACCGCAGGCAGCGTGAGTTTGGAACAGAACGCTGCCCGTGCTAGCACGCCGAAGCTGCGATTGTAATGAATTGCCGCGATGCGCTATAGTGATTGCCAACGGACTGGTCAGGATAGGTTTTGCCCGCATTGGAATTGGGGATGCTTGCCATGAGACGGATCGCCATGGTGGTCGCAGTGTTGTTTTTCTTTGTTGCTGGGGCCCCTTTAGTGGTCCCGCATTCGCAAGCTCTGGCCCAAGTGGTGCCGGCGTTCAATGCTCAGCCGCTGGCCCAGCCGGTCTATGCTCAGCCCATTCTCGCGCAGCCGCAGCGCAATGCCGAAGCGGAACAAGTGCGCGGTTGGTATCGCGATTATCTGGGTCGCGAACCGGGGCCCGAGTTAACCGCTTGGGTTGAATTGCTGCGTGGCGGGATGTCCCCTGTCGATGTGCAAGCCACCATTCTCGGTTCCGACGAGTTCTTCAACTCGAAGGGACGCGATCAACAAACATTCGTCCTCGAAACGCTGCAGGCGGTCACATGGAATCAACCTACGGCGACGGACTTGCGTCAATGGACCGATCGCCTGACACAACTGCGCGGCGATCGCTTCGCATTGGTTCGCGAAATTCTGATGACGAACACAGCCAGCCAGCCCAATGGCGCTGCGGGGACGATTGTCGATCTCTCGACGCGTCTGGTCGCGGCGGCCAAGTTGCTTGGCGACACTGCCGCCTTTGAACTGACCGGCACGCTGCAAGGGCAACAAGTGTCGCTCCGTTCGCAGGCTTTGTACGATGCGACGGAATCGTTCCGCCGAGCAGTTGCTCAGCGCAACTTTCGCCCAGAAACACTCGACCAAGAACTGCGAGTTGTCGAACGCTCGTTTGACGCTGTGCAGACTTCGCTCAGCAATCCGCCGGGCACTGCACCTTCGACCGCGTCGATCGCCCGCCGCGTTAGCACGCTGCTGAGCGACACGCGCGCTTCGCTTCGCCTACCGACCGATCCGATCTATGGCGGTGGCTATCCGCAGCCGTTGCCCGGCAATCCCGGTGGTACTGGTGCTATCGAAACCCAACGCCTGCTCGCCCAGATCGACTCGATCAGTCGTGGCACGCAGTCGATCATTCAAATGTATCAATCGCGTGGCAATCAAGATTACACTTACAACACCACGCTGCGTGATCTTGATACTTTCGCCGGCCAGCTCGATAAC
Source organism: Anatilimnocola aggregata (assembly GCF_007747655.1). Taxonomy (NCBI): domain Bacteria; kingdom Pseudomonadati; phylum Planctomycetota; class Planctomycetia; order Pirellulales; family Pirellulaceae; genus Anatilimnocola; species Anatilimnocola aggregata. The sequence goes on along the minus strand of NZ_CP036274.1, from coordinate 8,678,547 downwards.
TTCCGCCTGTCGGTGCAACGATCCTCGTCGGGACAACGCTTGCAGTGGGAATTACAGCAGTTGCAACAACAGGCGGCCCGGATCACGCCGCAATTGATGCAAGGTCAGCCACCCGTGTTCACTCGCCTCTACTGGCAAAGTGTGGAGAGTGGCTTGCTGCAATTGAGCGACACGCTCGCACGGAGCACGGGCATTCCGAGTGGCACAGTTCCCGGCGGCAACTTCCCCGGTGGTACGCCGACCAATCCCGGCCCGATCTATCGGCCCAATCAAGACCTGCTGCTGGCCATCGATCAAGCCATGGCGCAAAGCGATGCCTTCCTTGCCGGTCTCACCCCGTTCGTCTTTGGCATTCCTGAAGTCCCCCGCCTGCAACGCGACGTCCGCACCCTGAAAGGGCACCTGGCCGAAGTGCGGCAAAGTGTGGTGCAGGGGGATGCTCAACTGGCCAGCGGCGAACAGATGCGGCTGATCAAGATCGACTTCGATACGGCCTACACTCGCTGGAGCACGATTGTCGAAGGCTACAAGCTCATCAATTACACCAAGCTATCGCCTGTGGGCCGCAGCATCGATCAGATCGACCTGATGTTGCAGCAGGATAAGACGTATGTCGATGTGGCTCGCCCCGTGTACGGTTCGCGTGTCGAGCAACTGCTGCGAGCGTTGAATCAGGATTCGGCAGCAGCACAAACGGCCCTGCAAGGGTTGGTGAGCTACACCGAGCAACGGGCGATTCAGCAATCGCTGGCTCAACTCGATAGCTATTCGCAGACGCTCGCCAATTTGCAACGCGATCGCATTCGCACGTACGACGATCAACGCCGCACCGTCGCGCTGATGCAACGGGTAGCGCAAAACATCGATGCTAACACCGTCCGGCTCGAAGATCGGGCGCTGGCCTTGCGAGATCGCGACGGTCAACTGCGGGGTGCAGAACTCCGTCGTTCGCTCGAACGAATCAACGGCGCGCTCAACGACCTCGAGCGCGAAGTGAATCAATAACGGTTCGCGCTCGTTTGCTTGCCATCAATTCTTGAGAGTTCACAGTTCGTTGGTTTAGTTCGCTGCCGAGTAGAACCCAGACTGCTCGCCAGCTGTGGGAAGGAGTCCGAACGATGCGTTTTTCTCTGCTTACCGGTTCGCTCATGTTGGTTGCCGCCACGGTCACTGCGCAAGGTCAAAACCCCGCGCAGCAACCTGTTCAAAAACCGGCACGGCCACAATCGAGCGGCGTCATTCACGACAACCAGGTCAAGCCCGCCGCTTATGCCCAGGCCTCGGCCGATCAGCACAAGTTCGACGAAGTGCTTACCGAAGCTGTTCGCTTTTTGCGAACCACTCCCAGCTACAAGCTGGATGTAACCAACAACTGGAAGACTTCGCGCGGTGCCGAAGGGAAGAACCATTACACGATGGTTTATCAGCGGCCGAATCTGTTTCGCATTGAAGTCCAGTCGGGCTTCAGCAAATCGCCGGAACTGATCTGCGTCAACGACGGCCAGCAAGTAACCACGCTCTACGACTTACAACTTCTCTATTCGCAACATCCGGTGGGCGAACAAGGGGAACTGCAACGGAACGTAATGCTCGCGCAGAGCTTGTCGGGCTCGGGAATCGATATTCTCATGCAGCCCAACTTGCTGGAATTTGTCCACGCTCAAGTTTCGGCGGTGAAGTACGCGGGCATCGAACCCATCGACAACGTCCGCTGCCATCACTTTCAAATGCAATGGGGCCAACAGCGGGTCGATATCTGGATCGCTGCGCAAGGCGAACCAATGCTACGGCAATTCGTCCGCACCACCGAAGTGAACATCGGCCCCGACAATCAATTTCAAATGATCGCCACTTCCAAGCTGAATTGGAAAATTGGCGGACAAATTCCCGCAGACGCGTTCCAGATCAGCTTGCCGCGCGAAGTGCGCCGCGTGCATTGCATTTACGAATCGCTCGCCTGCGACGAATCGGCCGATCTTATCGGCCAGCAGATGCCGCCCGTCGAACTGATTCAACTCGACGGCAGCCGTATCAAGCTAAATCCGGAAGACGCCAAGGCTGCAACCGTTCTCATCTTCTGGGCCTCGTGGTGCACGCCCAGCACCGCCGAGATGCCAAAAGTAACCGGCTTCGTGAAGAACACTGCCTCCACAGGCGTGGCCTTTTACGCGGTCAATGTGGGCGAAGACATTAGCGCGGTGCGTCGCTTCGCCACGAAGCACGACTTCACCTCCGCTGCGGTCAGCGATCCATCGGGAACGGTGAGCCATGCGTTTCGGATTGGTGAATTACCAGCCGTGGTCATCATCGACCGCGCTGGCAAGATTCGCAGCGTGATGCACGGCGCTGCTCAAGACTTGCAAGCCAGCGTGGCGAAAGAACTGCAACTAATCGCTACCACACCTGCTCCCGCGCCAACTCGCCCGCCCGTTACCGGCGTGAAGAATTAGAAAATCGAACGCACTGCCTCGATTTTCCCACGACTCTTGGAGTGCCACTGGCAGCTTGCCAGTGGGTGGTGCGGCTCGAGGTCGATCGGCAATCGAAAGCCGAGTGGCACATCACCTTCGCATACGCATCGGGCGATGACGGGTCAAGTCAACCGGTGAAAGCCGGCGTGTCTTACTGGCCCGCCGATGCGTGCCGCAATGTCTTGCTGGCGAATTACAATCGCCAGTTCTGCAAACACGGGCTCAGCAGCTTTGGCAAACGCAGTGACATGCGCTGGCTCATGCGCCAGTGTGGGATAAAACCCACTGCCGGTGAGAAAGCCGCGCTCCAGCATCCGCACGGTGAAGAGTGTTTGCAGGGCCGCAGCTTCTGGATGTTGAAACGCCAGCGAAGTGAGCGCCGGATAACCGCCAACTGTAAGCGGTACACCGTGCTGCGCGGCCAATTGCTCGCACTCACGGCGAAGGAGCAGACCGATGTTTCGCAAATGCCCGGGGACATCGATCTCGGCACATACGTCCAGCATGGCGAGCGCCGCCGCTGGACCCACGCCATCGGTCCAATATGTGCTTGAGACAAACGTCTCCTGCGCGGCTTCCAGCATGGTGGCCTTGCCGATGATCGCGGCAATCGGATGTCCGCTGCCAAGCCCTTTTGCAAAGACTGCTGCGTCAGGCTCGATTGCGAAATCGAGATGCGCGCCGCCGTGCCGCAGCCGAAAGCCCGTAGTCACTTCGTCGAAGATCAACTTCGCTCCACAGTCGTCACATAGCTGACGCACACCAGCGATGAAGCCTTCGGCCGGAGGCATGTTGCGCGTTGGCTCCATGATGACCGCGGCCAGATGCAGACCTTGTTCGCGGACAATGGCCGCCAGTTGATCGAGCCTGTTGTAAGCAAACGGCAGCGCGGTCCCCTGCAAACCACGGGGTACGCCACTCGGACTCAATCCCGGCAGCAGGTGGCCATCGAGCGCGCGATCGCCATTGAGATTCGCGGCCAGGTACCAATCGCACCAACCGTGATAACCGCAGAAGGCGATGACGTCGCGCCCCGTCGCCGCCCGGGCAAAGCGTGCCGCGACCGCGAGTGCTTCGCCGCCGCCGCGGGCGAATCGCACTTGCTGAGACCAGGGATGCAAGCGTACTAGTTCGCGGGCTAGTCGAACTTCATCGGGACTATTGAGCGAACAGATCGAACCTTGCTCCACGCGGCGAATTACCGCTTCATTCACTCGCGGATGAGCATAGCCAAGCAAGCAAGCGCCGACGCCGTTGTGCGAAAAGTCGAGGTACTTCCGGCCATCGAGATCGGTGACTTCGCACCCTTTCGCCGCGGAATAATAGGCGGGCCACTGCTCGGGCGCAAACAACTCGGGCCGCTTGCTGAGTAACTGAGTGCCGCCGGGCATCAGCTGGCGCGCTTCGCGGTACAGCGCCTGCGATTGGCTGGTGAGATTTGTCGGCTGCTGATCCATGACCCGCTCGTTCCCTGAGATTGCTATGCTATTCGTCTCGGCATCATTCGCGAAGCGAGCACGACATGCAACTATCGACTCACGAAATCGTGGGCAATGCGCCCGGTCCTCACTTACTCATCACCGGTGGAGTGCATGGCGATGAGTTCGAGCCGATGGCTGCGATTCGCCTGCTGATGACCGCGATTAATCCCGTCGAATTGTCCGGCCGTGTCACGCTCGTCCCCATCGTCAATGAGCCCGCTTTCAAGCTAGGTCAGCGCACGGCCGAAGATGGCCTCGACCTGGCGCGCACTTGCCCGGGTCGCGCGGATGGCAGCGTTACCGAGCAAATTGCTTTCGCACTGTCGACGCTCATTCGCACGGCCAATTTGTATATCGATCTGCACACCGGGGGGACGCGGCTGATGGTGGCACCTCTTTCCGGTTATGTACTCCATCGCGATGAGCACGTCCTCAATCAGCAGCGGCGCATGGCCCGCGCGTTCGGCTTGCCGATCATTTGGGGCACCGATCCCACGCTCAGTGGCCGCTCGTTGTCGGTGGCCCGCGATGCCAATATCCCCGCAATTTATACCGAGTATCTCGGCGGCGCTCGGCTCGATCCGGCCGGCACGGCCGCGTATGTCGCGGGCTGCTTGGGTGTGATGCGCGAGTTTGGTCTGTTGCCTCGCTTGACCTCCCCGGCCGTCGGTGGTGAACCCCTCATGATCGAAGACGACCGGCCTGGGTCGGGGCACATGCAAATCAATCATCCGGCACCCTGCGAAGGCTTCTTCGAGGCCCATGTCGAACTCGGTCAGACCGTGCAAGAGGGGGACGTGCTCGGTACGGTCACCGATCCCCTCGGGCAGCATGTTGCCGTCATCCGTGCTCGTTACACTGGTGTCGTCATTGTGCTGCATACATTCCCACGCATTGCGACGGAGACAAGTGTCGCCGTCATCCTCGATATAACTTCCTTCCTAGCTCGAAAGCTCACCTGAACCATGCGCAAGAGTACGATCAAAGCCAAGCTGAAACAGAATCAACCCGTCCTTCTTACGACCATGCACTTTGGCGATGCCTCGGTGTTTGAAATGGCCAGCTTGATGGGCTGGGATGGTCTGTGGCTCGACCTGGAGCACCACGGCCACAGCGTCGAGACAGCCGCTCACTTGGCCCGCGCGTCGCGCGTCGGCGCTTCGGACATCATGATTCGCCCGGCCAAGGGCGAGTTCATGCGGATGGGGCGGATTCTCGAAATTGGTGCGACCGGCATCATGTATCCCCGCTGCGACAACGCGGAAGAGGCGAAGCAGGTCGTCCGCTGGTCGAAGTTCGCGCCCATGGGTGAGCGCGGCATCGATAGCGGCAACTGCGACAACCCGTACTGCATGATGCCGCTTGGCGAATACATCAAGGCCGCGAATGACGAAACATTCATCGTCATTCAGATCGAAGATCCCAAGGCGCTCGTGCATGCCGAAGCGATGGCCGCCGTCGATGGCGTCGATATTCTCTTCCTGGGTCCTGGCGACTTCAGCATTCTCGCCGGCATTCCAGGGCAGTTCGACCATCCGAAGATCAAGGACGCGATGCAACAAGTGGCTGCTGCTGCGAAGAAGGCCGGCAAGCACTGGGGCATGCCGATTTTCTCCGTTGAACACGCGAAAGAAGTCCTCGCACTTGGCGGCCGCTTCCTCTGTCACGGCGCTGACCTGCTGATGGTCAAGAACGGCCTGGAAGATATCGCCAAGAAGTTCGCCCCGCTCGGCGTGACGTTCGACCGTCGCGTCTAATCTTCTGCTTCTTCACTCCCTCTCCTCGCCGAATTTAATCAAATGCGGCCGGGGAGAGGGTTGGGGTGAGGGGCTGCTGCTAATTAGTTAACCGATCCGCAATCCCGCGCATCAAGCGAGCACCGATGTCCGAATCCCCTTCTCATCACGTACTCGTCGTTGGCGTCGGTTCGATTGGCGAGCGCCATCTTCGTTGCTTTCAAGGGACGGGACGAAGCGAGGTCACACTCGTCGAAATCAACCCAGCTCTGCGGCAAGCAGTCGCCGAGCGCTACAACGTGCGCGGGTATGCTTCGCTCGAAGAAGCGTTGGCAACGAAGCCCACCGCAGCGGTCGTCGCAGTTCCCGCACATCTGCATTTGAAGATTGCCAGCCAACTCGCGCAGGCAGGTGTTCACCTGCTGATCGAGAAACCACTGAGCACGAGCACGCAGGGTGTGAAAGAACTTAGCGAACTCGTTGCGCGACAGCAGATCGTCTGCGGCGTGGCCTATGTCTATCGGAGTCATCCGGTGTTGGGGGCCATGCGCGAAGCGATTGCCAGTGGACGCTTCGGTCAGCCCGTGGAACTTGTCGCCGTTTGCGGGCAACACTTTCCGACGTATCGCCCGGCCTATCGCGAAATCTATTACAAGGATCGCGCGACGGGGGGCGGTGCCATTCAGGATGCGCTCACGCACATTCTGAATGCTGGCGAATGGTTAGTCGGACCAATGTCGCAGCTTGTCGCCGATGCCGAGCATCAATTGCTGCCGGGTGTCGAAGTGGAAGATACGGTCCACCTGCTGGCCCGGCATGGTCGCGTGCTGGCCAGTTATGCACTCAATCAACATCAGGCCCCGAACGAGACGATAGTCACTGTTGTTTGCGAGCGCGGGACCGTGCGATTCGAAGGGCACGAGTCTCGTTGGCGGTGGCAAACCACGCCGGGTGATTCCTGGCACGATGAAACGTTTCCGCCGCTGGAGCGCGATACTCTGTTTATCGAACAAGCAAAGCTGTTCTTGGATGCAGTCGAAAGGAAACGGCCGGTAACCTGTTCGCTGGATGCCGGTGCCGCGACGTTACGGGCAAATCTGGCGGCGCTGGCCAGTTGTGAGAGTCGCGCGTGGCAAAATTTGAAAGATGAGTGTGCTTGATGGCGGTAGAACCAACCGTTCAGGAACTCTTCAGTTTGCGGGGCAAGGTGGCGCTCGTCACCGGCGGCAGCGGGCACTTGGGCTCGGCACTGGCCCGCGGATTAGCTGAAGCCGGAGCGTCGGTGATTCTTTCCAGCCGCGATGAGGCCCGCGCGCGGGAAGCAATCAAGCCGCTGCCCGTCAGCGAAGGGGCCGAACACTTTCCGCTGGTGCTCGATCACATGCAGCCCGAGTCATTGCCGGCTGCGTTCGAGCGCGCCATCGCGCTGGCGGGCAAAGTCGACGTGTTGCTGAATAATGGGCACGAAGCGCTAGGAGCTGACTGGACGACGGTGACTGCCGAGCAATTCAGTCATCATCTGGCTAATGCAACCGGTTACTTCGAATTGGCTCGCCTGGTGCGGAACCGCGCCGTCGCACAGCAGCAGCCGGCGAGCGTGATTATGCTGGGCTCGATGTACGGCGTGGTCGGCTCATATCCCGAAGCCTATGAAGGTGTTTGTCCCGCGAGTCCGGTCGCCTATCACACGCTTAAAGGTGGCATCGTCCACATGACGCGGCACCTGGCTGTGTACTGGGGACCGGATCGCGTCCGCGTGAACTGCCTCAGTCCGGGGCCATTCCCCCGCGATACCGCGCCGGCCGGAATGGTCGACCGTTTGAAACAGAAGAGCCCCATGCAGCGAATGGGAAAGCCACACGAACTGAAGGGCGCGGTAGTGTTCCTTGCCAGTGACGCCAGCAGCTACGTCACCGGACAGAATCTGCTCGTCGATGGCGGTTGGACCGCCTGGTAACGCTCATTAACTGAATTCGAAGTCCTCTCTTTGACTAACGGAGCTTAGCGACCATGCAACGCCGAGAGTTCACTCGCAACAGTTTGATTGCCGGTGTTTCGTTCCTGTCGCTTGCGCGCAGCGGGCACTTGTTGGGTGAAGATGTGCCCACGAGTGCGTCGCAGCCTTACAAGCTCGGCCGCGAAGTGCCAACGAAGTTTTACGACGGCAAGACCTGTTGGTGTCATCCACGGGCGGGCATTGTGCCGGGCGTTGGCGTGAACGGAGCGCCGCGCGTCGTGATGACGATGAACACGCTCGATGTGAACGGGAGTGACGTCTTCAAAGCGGTCTACGCCCTCCACACAGATGACCTCGGCAAGACGTGGACCAAGCCCGCAGCGCAGGATCCGCTCAAGCCGCGAACAGAGGTTCACGACGGACAAGAGCGTCCCGTGGCGCTCAGCGATTGCTGGCCGACGTGGCACGCAGCTTCGAAAACACTGCTCGGCACCGGGCACGACGTGGTCTATACGCCTGACTGGAAGGTGAAGGACCCGCGCCCGCGCAGCACCACATACTCCACTTATGATCCACAGTCAGACACTTGGACGCCGTGGACAAGGATGAAGATCGAGGGCGAGCAGTTCAAAAACTCCGGCCCCGGTTGCGTGCAGCGGTTCGACGAAGAAGATGGTTCCATCCTGCTGCCGTTTTACTACAAGCCAACCGGCAAGAACTCGCGCGTCTCCGTCGCTAAGTGCAAGTTCGATGGGAAGGATCTCAAGTTTCAAGAACACGGCAACGAGCTATCGATCGACGACAAGACGCGCGGCCTGCATGAGCCGTCGATCACGCGATTTGGCGGCGAGTATTTTCTTACTCTCCGTAACGATAAGCAGGGCTTCGTCGCGCGCAGTAAGGATGGCCTGCAATATGGCCCCATTCAGCCCTGGAAATTCGACGACGGCAGCGACCTTGGGAACTACAACACGCAGCAGCATTGGGTGACTCATTCCGACGCGATGTACCTGGTATACACGCGCAAAGGTGCCAATAACGATCACGTCTTTCGGCATCGCGCGCCGCTCTTCATGGGGCAGGTTGATCCCAAGACATTACAAGTCATTCGCGCGACGGAGCAGGTCCTCGTGCCCGAGCGGGGCGCACGACTGGGGAACTTCGGCGTTACGCAGGTCAGCCCCAGCGAAACTTGGGTGACTGTTGCCGAGTGGATGCAGACCTGGGGACCGAATCACATCATGGCCGTCGATAACAAGTACGGCAGCGACGGCAGCGTGTGGGTCGCGCGCATCCGCTGGAATGAAGCAAACAAAGCGTTTCGCGCATAGCGCAACAAAAACCCCGGCATCTTACGAGAAAATGCCGGGGGGTGATTGGCAGCAGAATGACAGGTGAGTGCTACACCAGTTCGCTGATTGGATCGCGACGGTCGAGTAAGTATTGCGGGCGACCAGCAGTGTCAATCAGTTGAGCCCGGCCTGTATCGATGCCCAAGTTACGATAGAGCGTGGCGAACACTTCCTGGAATTGAATCGGGCGGTCCTTGGCATATTCCGCGTTTTTCGTCGTCGAGCCAATAACCTGTCCCATTTTCATGCCACCACCCGCGAGGAACGCAGCCATGACTTGGGGCCAGTGATCGCGACCGGCGCTCATGTTCACGCGCGGCGTCCGACCGAATTCGCCCCAAACGACAACGGTCACGTCTTTTTCCAGCCCACGATCGTGCAAGTCGGTGAGCAGAGCACTCAGGCCCTGATCGAGCCGCGGCAATTGCCGCTTCAGCGAGGTGAAGTTGCCGGAGTGTGTGTCCCAACCACCCCAGCCGAAGGTGACGACTCGTACACCCGCTTCGACCAGGCGGCGAGCTCGCAAAAAGCTCGTCCCTTCTTTGCCATAGCGATCCTGATCTTTCGGACTGGTCTTGTTCGAATCGAGAGCATCGGCGACCGCACCCGATGTGACCACGCCGACGGCGCGCTGGGTGAAGGAATCGAGCGCGGCCATCTGCCCGCTGGTATCCATGTTGCGGCGAATGGTATCGAGCTGGCCAAGAAGATTGGTCCGGTCGTCGAGCCGGGCCGAAGTGAGACTGTCGTTCAGTCGCAAGCTACCCCCCATCGGCTCGTAGGGCTTATGCACCGCACCGAGGTAGCCGGGGCTGCCGCCGTTGTACGAGACAAACGCCGGAGCACCGTTGGCCGAGCCACCCTGCAACTTATTCACTACGCTTCCCATAGCGGGACGACCGCCGGCATTGCGCAGGTCGCGCTGGTCGTAAGCGCTGTGCGTTTGATAGTTGCTGTGCGCGCCGGTCGAGCCGATCAGCGAGCGGATGATCGCGAACTTGTCGGCCATGGTTGCCAGTTGCGGGAAGTGCTCGCAAATATCCATACCCGATACGTTCGTCGAGATCGGGCGGAACTCACCCCGAAATTCGCTCGCTGCTTCGGGCTTCAGGTCGAACATATCCTGGTGCGAGGGACCGCCGCTCAGGTGGACGTTGATGATCGCCTTGTTCGAAGAACCCAAGCCGTTGGCAGCTTCGGCGGCATACAATTGGCCGAGGGTTAAACCACCCAGCGTCCCACCGAGCGTTAGGGCGCCCAGTTGCAAGAAGTTGCGGCGCGAAACGCCGTCACAAAAACCAGCCCGATTCCCAAAGCGCAGCTTGAGCATGGCGAGGTCTCCGATCACCCGAGGTAAAATGTGGTGTGCAGACGAAGGCGGGATAGTGCCAGCAGATGACGCGAAAATCGGCCTCGGCTGGGCAGCTATGGAGGATATTAGCAGTCCTGGCGGAATAATCAAGGCTTTTTGATGCGTTGCCGAAAATGGTCAACTCGGCCGGGATTTTCTGCCTCTTTGCGATAGCAGGAGGGCTTGGCAGCCGGCACGAGTCGTGCGGACTTAGCTGACCGTTTTGGGAACACCGGGCAACAACTGCAAAAGCAAACGGGGGGCTCGTTTGCGCGTGATATCGCGGGTGACTTCGCTCCTAATCCAACCCGCAGCTGAGTTGAGCGCAGCTTCGGTTGCTTGCCGCTCTTCGTCGCCAAGCGGATCGAGCGGCACGAGCAGGACCAGCAACTGCGCAGCGTTGGGAACTGGCAACACCTCGCGCACTTCGAGCGCTTGCAACCGCTCGTCGGCTGCTTCGGCCAGGATTAAGCGAAGTGAGTCATGCACCTGGCTGCAGAGTTGCCAGGTCTTGCGGCGGTCGTCAGTATTGCCGCCGCGAGCTAGCAGCCGCGGATCCACACCGTCTTCGGCTGACAAATCAGCGCACAGGCTACGCAAGACGCGGCTCGATGGTCGACGGGGTTTCAAAATTCAAACTCACGCGGGACAAACAACATAAGGCCTGACAAGGGATAGAAACTTTTGTGCCCGCTAGGTTCGCGCTTATTCGTACACTTCATGCGCCGCGCGACAGCAGAACCTCACGACGGAGCGTGAGGAGCACTTTGACAGCTATTTGTGGTAGCGCAAATATTTGCCCGGGGCGGCTTCGGTTTGAAAGTCGATCGGCCGGCCATTGAGAACGATGGGCTGGCCGTTGACGAGAACATGCTCGATGCCGCTGCAGACCTGGTGCGGTTGTTCGTAGGTTGCCTGGTCGGCTACGTCGGTCTCGTTAAAGATTGTGATATCGGCCCAAGCACCTTCGCGAATCACGCCGCGGTCTTTCAGCCCGAAGCGCGCACAGGGAATGCTCGTCATTTTCTGGACGGCCGTTTCGAGTGAGAAGAGTTTGTGATCGCGCACGCACGACCCGAGCAAGCGACCAGCAGAACCATAGACCCGCGGATGCACGACACTATCCGGGAACCAGATGCCGTCGCTCCCCATCATGTATAAGTCGTGCGCTAGCAGTGGCCGGACGAGTTCGTCATCGCCGGCATTAATCACCAGCAGCACCGCCAGATTTTCTTCGACCAGCAGGTGATAGAGAGCCTCTTCGGGCGGGCGATTCATTTCGACGATGTAGTCGGAAAGCAGCTTGCCGTGATGCGTCGAGTTATCCCAGCTGCTCGTCCAGGCGATATGGATCTTGTGCAGCGGAACGCCCAGGTTGGCTAGTCCGGCGCGGAACCGCGCGAGCAGGTCGTCCTTCCCCATTTTCGCCAGCACATTGAGCGGGCCATCGGTCCACGCTTCGTACGGCAGCAGATAGTTGAGCATCGTGCTGCCGCGTTGATAGGGATAGACATCGAACGACAGATCGACCTCGCGCCGCGCTCGTTCTAGCAACTCGAGCACTTGCTCGACTTCTTCCGGCGTCGTCCCCTTGAGGTGCGAAATGTGAACCTTCACCTCAGCCCGCTTGCCAATTTCAATCGCCTCTTCGAGCGCGACGAACAGTCCCGCCTTATAACGAATGTGAGTGACGTACAGCCCATCAAAGGGGGCGATCGCGCGGCAAGCATCGACCAGTTCTTCTGTCGTCGAGGCGCACTGAGTCATGTAGTCGAGCCCCGTCGAGAGCCCGCAGCCACCTTGTTCCATGGCGATTTCGATTTCGCGGCGGATTTGCCGCTTTTGATAATCGTCGAGCCAGCGGTGGCCGAAGCCCGCGTGGATCGTTCGGCAATTGGAATAGGGAACGTGCGCGGCGACATTCTGCGCGGTGCGCCCTTCGAATTGCTGCATGTATTCGCCCAGCGACTGCCAGTCGCGATAGTCCTGCAGGCGCAAACCGTTGAGGGGGCGCAGATAAAAGATCCATTGCCGCCAGGTATGACGATCGACGGGGGCATAGGAAATGCCGTCGGCCATCAGCACTTCGGTGGTAAAGCCCTGACTGGTTTTCGGCCAGAAGTTGGGGTGCGAGAGGAGCCAGCCGTCGCTGTGATTGTGGACGTCGATAAAGCCGGGGGCGACGATCAACCCGGAGGCATTAATCATGCTCGCAGCTGTCGCGCCCGCCAGCTGGCCAACTGTCGTGATTCGGCCGTTTTGAATGCCAATATCGGCCCGCACGCGTGCCGCGCCGCTTCCATCGATAATTTCGCCGCTGTGAATGATCAAATCGAACAACGGTCACCTGCCAATGCTACAACGTGAACGACTGGTTTTGGGGAATGCGGACTATCATAGCTGGACAGCGTGGTAGAATTGAGCGGATAGACTCCACATTTTTGGTTCAGGCGTCTCGACATGAGCGATCACCAGGTCACCATTTACACCCGCGCCCATTGCCACCTGTGCGACGAGGCGAAAGAACTGCTCGAGCGATACGGACTGCAGCTGGCGCTCGTCGACATCGATGCCGACGCGCAATTGCGGCAGCGATATACCACGTGCGTGCCGGTCGTCATTATCGACGGCAAAGAGCGCTTCCGTGGTCGGGTGAACGAGATTCTGCTCCGCCGCTTGCTGACGAGTTCGCAGACGCCGGCAGAATAGCTCACTGGGAAAGGAGTTCCGCCTGAGCCCGCGCGAGCTTGTCGGGGTTGCGAATGAAATAGATGCGGCGGATCTGCTCGTCGACCAGGTCGAAACCGATGATGTTGACGAGCGCAGCATCGTGAAAGACGGCAATGCCCGGTTCGCCGTTCACGAGCACGTGCCGATAGCTGGCATTGGCGTGGGCTTTGCGGCTGATACCTTGCAAAAAGCGCGAGACGTGATTGACCCCAACCACCGGGCGAACCGCGGCAGTTGCTTTGCCGCCGCCATCAGAGAAGATGACGATATCATCGGACAAGAGCTGCACAATGCCGGTAAGTTCGCCCGTTGCGCAGGCTGCTAAGAAGCGCTCGCTCATGCGGCGAGTTGCTTCGCGCGAGGCAGTGAACCTTGGCCGCTCGGCATGCACGTGTGCTTCGGCCCGGCTGACAAGTTGGCGGCAGTTGGTTTCGCTCTTCTCGAGAGTCTCGGCGATTTCCGCATAGTCGTAGTCGAAGATTTTGCGCAGCAAGTAGGCGGCGCGCTCGACGGGGGACAGCGTTTCGAGAACATGCATTAGCGCGAGCGAAACCGATTCCGCCAGGTCAGTGGATTGACGGTTCACTTCCGACTCGACGACAGGTTCCGGCAGCCAAGGGCCGATGTACGTTTCTTTGCGAGCATCGATCTCGCGGCGGCGGTCGATGCTTAAGCGAGTGACGATGGTGGAGAGGAACGCCCGCGGCGTGCGAACTGCGCTCACGTCTGCATTGGACCAACGAAGATAGGCCTCTTGCAGTACGTCGTCAGCATCGGCGCGGGAACCGAGAATGCGATATGCGAGCCGAGTGAGGTCGGGCCGATGCGTTTCGAAATCGGCGAGCGCGGCAGTCATGGCGTCAGGCATATTCGAGTTCTCGCATTGCGGATGTTGCAGTGGCCGACCCAAGGATCAATGCGGCCGCTGTGGCTGCACTGGCAGCTGCAGCGTCGGCGAGTTGACCATGTTGCCCGACCCAATCACCGGCCAGAAACACTCCCGGACGATTCGCCACCGCGACGTTCGGTCGCCCCGTTAGGCCACCCTGTGCGGCCAAAGGCAACGCATGGGTCACCGCCATCGAAGGCAAATAACGCCGCGTGAGCACATGCGTGCGCCAGCCGGGCTGCAAACGATCGAGCACTCCTTCGAGTTGCTGTTCGTTATCTCGCGCCGATTGCTCCTGATTCGATTGAAGGTACTTCATGACGTGGATCACTGCGACTCCCGGCGGGGCAAACTTCGCCGCCGCTGAGTGAACCGAAGCATACGTCGGTTCATCGAGGCCAAGACCAAACCGATGCTCGGGGCGCGTGAGCCGGCTGAGGGCGATATCGAGACAAGCGGCGTGCACGGGCCTTGAGTCGACAGACCAGCGAACTAGTTCGTGAGGCTCGGGCAACGCCAGGAGTAGACTGGCCACTTGCGGACTGACCGCGAGAATCGCCGCAGCAGCGTGGAGGTCGGGCTGATGCGTCGCCTGCACCAGCACGCCTGCAGCAGTGCTGCGAACGGCGTGGACATGCGCGCCGGTGTGAATTTGCACGCCTAGACCAACAGCTCGATCGCGCAAGCGATCGACAATCGATTGCCAGCCGCCGTCGATATACCAGACGTTGCCCGTCAGCCCGATGCGAAACTGTGCAAGAGTCGCCCCTGCGGAAATAAGTTCCAGATCGGCAGCGTAGGTCGACAGACGAAAGAGGCCGAAGAATAGATTGGCCAGCGCGCCGGTCCCATAACGGGTCGTTACCCACTCGTGAATGCTGGTCCGCTGGAGTGGCTCCAGATCGAACGAGTGAATCTGCTGAAAGAAGCGAAACAGCTGCCATTTCTCGCGCCACGAGAGGAGCGAAGTGGAGAGTATCTGCGACATATTCCGCGGCAGCAGATACTCGCGGCCGCCGTAGTAGCCCATACCTTTGCCGGTGTTGGGAACGGCACCGGTGAACGGAATCTCCAGTTCCGTGAGAAGCCGATGAGCGGCCCCGTGCAAATAGAGCGCTCGGGGGCCCAGGTTAAAGCGAACGTCGCCTTTCACCGTCGTCGCCGCACGACCGCCGAGTCCCTTCGCCTGCTCGAGCAAGACCACCTGTTTGCCAGCGCGCGCCAGCTTGACGGCTGCGAGCAAGCCGGCCAGTCCGCCCCCCACTACGGCGATCTCGGTTCGTTGACGCGCTTGGTTCACCGCATTTTCAGTAATCGTAGTTGCGCCCATGATTTTGCCCCATCTGCTGAGTTATTTCCCCGGTACGCCAACAAGGACGGCTGGGCGGCGAAGTTTGTGACAAGGGGACAGCAGATTTTCTCGTCGACGCCTGTTCTCTCGCGGCAGACCGCATAGATTACGAGTTGCGTCACCAACGATAGCGGCAAAGTTCCGGCAAGGAGGAAGTGCAATGCGAGCTTCGATCGAACGAGTGAAAGCGGCACTTTTGCATCCTGAACTTGATGTGCGCAACTCCGCGCTTGAGTACTGCGCCAACCATTGGAGCCACGATGAATCGATCATGCCCATCGTGATCTCGGCGTACGAGCAATATGGACCCAAGGCTTTTGTGGTGACGCATGAATGGGCCAAATTGCCGCAAAACACGGAGACCATGAACTGGCTGTTACAGAACGTCGACAAGTATGCTTCTCAGCTCTCAGACGAAGTTTATTTTGGCAGATTCGAACTGGCGGCAGTCAAAGCCGTGGTTCGCACAATCGCGCCCGGGATGGAGGCGAACTTCGCGGTTGCCGACGAGCTGCCGGTGACTCTTCGGGCAGATGTGCAGCGAATTTTAGAGTTGCGCTCTTCGTACAGCCAGCAAACCACCGCAGAGTTGCTCGCAACAACAGTGAACCTTTGCAAGCTGGCCGCCACGGGCGACTTTTCGCAGGAGCAATGGCAGCAGATCGAGTGTCTCGTGCACGAACAGGCTCGTCGTCCGGCTGAGTTCGCCCCGCGCGCATTAGCGATCCTCGCCGGTCAGCCTGCCGAGGGTCTGGAAGTTAGCCCCGCGGAAGACTCTGAATTCGACCACAACATCGTTCTGCAAACGATGATGGCCGAGTTGGCTGGCGAGCTGCGACTCGAAGAGACAGTCCCTTATCTCGTGGAGATGCTCGATTCGTTCGACGATGGCCTCGTGGAGGCGGCCCTGGCCGCCTTGAAAAAGATCGGCACCGACGATGTCGCGCGACGCGTCACGGCCAAGTATCGCGAAAGTTCAAGTTCTCGCCTGCTCGTCATCGGAGTGTTGGAGAGCAGCCCTTCCGAGCTAGCGCCGGCCGCGCTGTTGGAACTTTATTCGACGGAGAAAGATCTCGACATGCGCTGCTTCCTGCTTAGCGGCGCATTGCAGCAGTTTGCTAGTGAAGCGATGGAACCCGCGCGGCAACTTCTGCTCGCCGCCCAAAGAACCCCGGAAACATTGGAGGTTCACGAAGCCCTAGTCGTGGCGAGCATTGTGCTTGAGCAACCGTTTCCCGAATTGGCCGAGTGGCAGGCCGACATGGCAAACCATCGGGAATATCGCAAGCAGTACTATCGCGAACAGCCCCAGTTTGGCTCCAGCATTCCGGGGCTTCTGCTGGACAGCCCGCAGTCGGCAGAGTTCGGTGAAGCTGACTGGCATTTCAATCGGTCCGATCTCGACGTCCTGGTTCAGCCCGAGCGAGTAACCGCGGGAACCATTCACCGCGGCGAACGGGTGGGCCGCAACGATCCCTGTCATTGCGGCTCGGGCAAGAAGTATAAGAAGTGCTGTTTGCGGGCCGATCAGGATGTGGCCTTCCAGATGTAGCGTGCGCAGCGACTCATCGAGTGATTCCCCTACAATCGATTTTGCCGGTCTTGCTTGCCGGAGCGGAAAACTTGCGGGGCGAATTGCTGCCGGGTCGATGTTCGTTTGCATGACGACGCGCATCAACACTTCGCAGGAGTCGTCGCCAGAACGGAAGCTAGCGCCGGACACTTTTTCAATCCCGCTCGGCTGGAGAATCGGCCTCAGCGCGCTGTTGCTATTGCATTTGCTGGCGGTCTTTCTGCCGCCATTTCAATTTGCTTGCCGCGTGGGCAATGGCTCTTCGTCACCATTTGCCGATGGGCTGGTCGGTTGGTTTCGCCCGTACATTGGTGCACTCTATCTCGATCACGGCTACTTCTTCTTCGCGCCCAATCCGGGGCCGAGCCACCTGGTGAAGTACAAAGTCGAATTTGCCGATGGCGAGCGCGCGCCGATCGAAGGGCGCTTTCCCGATCTTCAGCAACAACAGCCGCGGCTGAAGTATCACCGTCACTTCATGATCGCCGAGGCTTACAACAATCAATACACGTCGCCGGTAGCTCCGCCGGAGCCTTCGCCGCCGCCACTGAACACCCAACAAACCGAGCGCCAGCGCCGCCTGCATGCCGACCGTGTGCTCGCGCACGAGGCTCAGCTGAGCGAGTGGAAGTTTCGTCGTCGGCAATACGAAGAGTTGCAGAAGTCGCTTACCCAGCACTTGCTGAAAGCGCACGGCGGCGATGCTGAAGTCGGCGATAAGGTAACCATTACCCGCGTCGAGCATCGGCTCCTCAGCCCGTTCGAAGCGGGCGAGCTGCGAATGAAACCGAGCGACCCGACGACCTATGTCGACCTGCTCGAAGCACCTCCCGCCTCCCCGAGTGGAGTGAACCGATGAACACGCTTGTGGTTGCGACGGGTGATTGGTTCAGCGGAGTATGGGCTGCTTGGAATCGCTTTTGGTTCCAGCCGCAACAGCCTCATACGCTGGCTGTGGTGCGGATTTGCGCCGGCGCAATGCTGCTGTACACGCACCTGGTTTGGCTAATCAACCAGCAGATGTTTTTGGGCCGCGATAGTTGGATCAACGGTCCCACCGCCGAACTGCTGAATACGTCGGTCGATGGCCGCAACTTTGCCTGGAGCTATTTGTACTATGTCGATTCGCCGATCCTGCTCGGGCTGTTGAACCTGGCCGCGGTGATCGTGTTTCTGATGCTCACCATCGGATTCTACACGCGCGTCGTGTCGGTCCTGGCGTTCATTATCACGCTTTCGTATTGCCATCGCTTGACCGGCAGCCTGTTTGGGCTCGACCAGGTCAACGCGATGTTCGCGACCTACTTAATGCTTGGTCCCAGCGGTGCGGTTTACTCCGTCGATCGCTGGCTGGCCGAACGCCGCGGCACGGCAACGCCGGTTGTTCCTTCGGCAGGCACAACCATTGCCATTCGCCTGCTGCAATTGCACATGTGCGTGATCTATCTGTTCGGCGGCATCGGCAAAGCCCGCGGCGAACTCTGGTGGGACGGCAGTGCCTGCTGGTATGCCATCGCCAATTTAGAATATCAATCGTTCGACCTGACATGGCTCGTGCAGTATCGCTGGTTCATCGCGCTCCTCACGCACATCACCGTCTTTTGGGAAGTCTTTTACTGCTTCCTGGTCTGGCCCAAACTGACGCGACCCATCTGCCTCGCCCTGGCCGTGGGCGTGCATGGCGGTATCGCCCTGTTCCTCGGCATGCCCACCTTTGGGCTGGCGATGATCATCGGCAACCTCGCCTTCGTCTATCCCGAAACGGTGGCAGCTGTCGTCAGCTTGAAGTGGCTGCGCCGGTCACCCGAGTCTTTCGATGAAGTGCCGGTGGTTAGGTTGAAGAAGAGTGGGGAGGAGCGGGACGAGAGGCGAGAGACGAGAGACGGGGGAAATGCCCGAATTCTGGCTGGCCGCAGAGCGACGTAAGGGTTCGAACAACGAACGCGATTGCCTTTGTCTGGGGCCTTTGGCAGCTAGTGTAACCTGCCGTGTCGTCAGCGCTTCGAGGCGAGAACCATCAGAAAGATCATAAGGGCGATGGTAGCAGCACCTCCAACGACGCCCATGAGTAGTGGGAGTTCGTCCCCGGAACCCGGAGCAACTTCGAGAGTTGCTACGCACGTCGTGAAGAAGGCGATAGCCCCAGCGGGAATGGCGAGGACTCCCAACGCAATCACCACCCCCTGTCGACGAGCTGGCACCTTTGTCGATTGGTCGGGTCGTTCAGGTGATTCATAGGGGTTCGGATCCATACGCGCATTCTACTCGTGCAAAAGAGTGCCCTGCCAGCATGACGTCCCGGAAGTGCCGCCCTTAGAATGCGCAGATGGATAAGCCACGTTCCAGCGCCGCGCCGATGATCGCAGCACTCTTATTGCTGCTGCCGGTGTTGTACGTGGGGAGTTATTTCGCGATGGTGACGCCCGGACGCGTCAAAGTGCAATTCGGATTTGTGCCGAACGATTCTTACCGCGCGGGAGCGGAGTACTGTGAGTTTATTTTCTGGCCACTCGAACAAATTGATCGCAGGCTACGACCAGCGGCCTGGGAGGTCGACTTGGACTTTCGGTTTACCAAGACGAGCCGCGGACCAGGCAGGTCAGCCCGGTTGGTGGCACGGGTGTACTCACCCGTGTTTGCTGGCCATTGTCGTGTGAAGAGTGAGCTAAGTAGTTTGGTGGATTTCGGGCCATTTTTGAGTAGGGTTGCACTGCCGGAAGTATTGGGAATGTGCTGGCTTCTTCCCGTTTGCCTTAAGAGCCGTAACTCATAAGGCGAAGGAAGACACACGGGTGAGTACACCCGTGCCACCCAACGCCGTGAACCCTTTTTGGCGAGAGTGAAAAAGTCTTGATGCGATTGAGGTTAGTGGCGATGCTTTCGTTTCTCACCGCGAAAGGATCGTTCACCGCTCACCCGAAAGGATTCGGGAATGTCGCATCAAGACCCTAGTCGAAGTCAGCAAGGTCGAAGTCAGGTTGTCGTTGCCGAGTTCCAAGCGGATCAGCTCAAGCAGTCACTGGAGCGATTGCTCGGCGAGGGGGACTGGGGTGCGATTCGGTTTCGTGACGACTGCACGTGGGGCCCACGGCAATTGGCGGCCACGGCGTTGCTCTGGGCTTGGTCGGATGAACTCACGCTGGGGGACCGCTTCTTTGCTGCCCGCAGATTAGCTCAATTTCTGTTTGCGCCGCAACAGGAGTTTGCCAGTTCGGTGCAAGCCTTCATGAAGTTGCTGCTGCGTTGGACGGTGCTGCTGGTCGGCGTATTGCAGGTGACGTTTCGACGGCAGATGCAGCGTGCATTACCCACCCTTTGGCGAGTTCATGGCCTGGTCCTCTTCGGCATTGATGGCAGCCGAGTCGACGTGCCGCGAAGCAAGTCACACGAGGCGGCACATGCTCCGGTTCGCGATGGTAAGGGACGAAAACTCAAACGCAATCGTCGCCAGAAACCGCGCACCGCGATTCACTCGCGCAAGGCAAGCGTCCCGCAAATGTGGTTGACCCTGCTGTTTCACGTCGGCACAGGACTGCCTTGGTCGTGGCGAATCGGTCCGACCGGCAGTAGCGAGCGCGAGCATTGGTTGGCGATGCTCGACGAACTTCCGAGCAATGCCCTGATCACCGCCGATGCTGGCTTCGTGGGTTACGATTGTCTGCGCGCCGTTGTTAACAGTGGTCGCCATTTCCTGGTGCGAGTCGGTTCGAATGTGCGTCTGCTGTACAAGCTGGGCTTCTCCCGCGAAGTCGTTGGCACGGTGTATCTCTGGCCCGATCGTGCTGCCCGTCGCAGTCAGCCGCCGCTCGTGTTACGCCTCGTCGTGGCCACTGGTGGAAAGTATCCGGTCTACTTGCTCACCAGCGTCGGAGAAGAAGAATTATCGCGCGGACAAGTCCTCGACGTTTACCGTCGTCGCTGGGGCGTGGAACTCTTCTTTCGCCACTTGAAGCAAACGTATCAGCGCCGCAAACTTCGCAGCACCAATGCCGCGCATGCGCGTTTGGAGTTGGAGTGGTCGCTGCTGGGACTATGGAGCATGGCGCTCGATGCTCAGGTCCAAGCGACGCGCGTACAACTAGATCCTACTCAACTCAGCCTAGCGGGCGTCTGGCGCACGTATCGGCGGCTGATGCGCGACTATCGACATCCGCTGGCTCGGCAACAATCGCTCCCCCACCAACTCCCTCAAGCAGTGCGCGACACCTACGAGCGAGCCAACAAATCCAGCCGCAACTATCCTCGCAAAAAACGTCCCGACCCGCCCGCTGGCTCTCCCGAGTTCCTACTCGCTACCAAGTCCCAAATCCATCGCGCCCGCTACCTCACGACCGCTGCCTAAAAAGGGTTCACGGCGTTGCGTGCCACCCCAGCGGCAGCGAGCAAGGTGGGCGCAAGGTCTTCGGCACTGATTAACGCGCGAGACTCACCGCCCGCTTTCACCGCGCCGGGCCACCGTACGAAAAATGGGACGTTGGAGCCCGGGTCATACAGCGAGCCCTTGCCATGCGGCAGAGCGGCGCCATTGTCGCCGCAGAAAACAATGATCGTGTTGTCCATCTCCCCACGCGTTTTCAGGACGTCGAGCACTCCCGCGACTGTCTCGTCCAAGCGGTTGATCTCAGCGAAATAATCCGCCAGCTCCTCACGAAGTCCCGGCAAATCAGGCCAATGGTCAGGCAGTACGAGGGTGGCCGGATCGGGACGGAACCTGGCTGGGGCATTCCAAACGTGATGTGGATCGCTGAAATTCGCCCAGAGGAAAAACGGCTTGTCCGCAGGTTTCTGATTCAGAAACTCGGTGAACTTGGCGGCCACGTCCGCGTCGCTGCACGTGTTCAGAAAATCAACCCGGTCTTTGAATGTCTTCAGGTTGTGCGTTTCAAAAACTTGGGCTACCGCCGCGCCGGTGCGAGCCGAGCCATCCAGATGAAAATTACGGCCGCAGACACCCGTGAAATAACCACCCTTCTCACGCAGTAACTCGGGCAGCGTGACTTCGTCCCGAGGCAAGGGTGACGAGAACCGTGTCATGCGGGCGACGACTGCCGATCGGCCCGTCATCAGGGTCGCCCGCGAGGGAACGCATTGCGGCGCGCCGGTAAAAAACCGATGGAACTTCATCCCCTCTGCAGCCAGTTGATCGAGTATCGGCGTTTTGACATTCGGACTGCCATAGGTACTCAAGTAGGGATAGCTGTGATCGTCGCTCAACAGCAGCAGGATGTTAGGGCGCTTCGTCTCCGCTGCAGACGCACCGCCGCTACCAGCAATCGCGATCAGGGCCACGACGATCATACAAAGGTACTGGTTCATGGTGTTAGGCTCACCTCTTGTGATTGGTGATACTGCTGAGCACGAGCCGAACGCCGAATGGCGGAGCGACTCGTGTCGCGAACTGTGTTCGGCAGAAAGGGCTGTGGCGACAAGTGAGTAAAAGGGTTCACTTCTTCGAGAAATCGTTTCCATCGAAGCTCGACCGCACCGACTTCTGCCAGGCGACGAGCGCTGCGCGCATGCTCGTGACGATCTCGGGATGTTGGTCGGCGAGGTTCGTCTTGTGCGCAGGATCGGCAAATATATCGAACAACTGCACTTCCTGTGGTTGATTTGCCCGCTTGCCATTTTTCTTCCTGCCCGCCTTAGGTTCCGTCTCAGCAACTTTGCTCGGCGGCACGATCAATTTGTACTTCCCGTCAATCCAGACGCCTTGCAACTCAGTTTCAAAATCGACGTTGTCGAATTTCCCGGAACCGTTCCAAAGTAAGAAGCCCAGCGGCTTGTCGCGGGCGGTCATCTTGCCATCGAACAATGGCACCAGGTTCAGGCCATCCAACACCGGCTGGTTTGGCCGTTCGATGTCGTTGATCGCGAGGAGCGTGGGATAAATGTCCATATGAGCACATGGCACTTCGGTGATGCGGGGCTGCTTGATCTTCGCGGGCCATTCGAGGACTGAAACCGTCCGCACGCCGACGTTCATCTTTCCCTTGCCAGCTGGATCTTGTGAGAGAGGCGTAATGCCGCCGTTGTCGCTGGTGAACCAAACGAGGGTGTTGTCGGCGATCTTCAGCTTATGCAATTCCGCCCGCAAGTTGCCGACTGCCGCATCGAGGCCGGAGATCTCGCCGTAAAAATCCTGTTGCTTGGCGGGCAAGTCCTTATAGATCGCTTTGAATTCTTCGCTGGCCTGGTGTGGACGGTGCGGCGAACCAAAGCAGACATATGTGAAGAACGGTACCTGCTCTGCTGCCTGTTTTCGAATGTACTTCAGCGCCAGGTCCATCGTGGCGACGGAGGTGTCGCCGTCCAGCGCGACGAATTCCTTCGTATCGCCGATCTGTAGCTTCGCGCCGAGATCAAAGTAGTTGATCGCCCAAGTCGCTTCGTCAAAACCCATCTTGGCCGGACTGGTTTCATTCCCTCCCAAATGCCATTTGCCGAATTGCGCGGTTTTGTACCCGACCGTCTTGAGCGCTTGAGGCAGCGTGAATTCCTGGGGGCGAATGGCGCCTAGGTGATGTAAACCAGTGCGAATTGGCGTGCGGCCAGTCATCGCGGCAAAACGACCTGGCGAACACATCTGGCCGCCGGGATAGAAGTAATCGAAACGCAATCCTGCTGCTGCCATCGCGTCCAAGTGCGGCGTTTTCGCGTGTGGACTGCCCGCGTAGTTGGTATCGCGCCACCCCATGTCGTCGGCCATCACGATCACGATGTTCGGCCGATCGGTAGCGTACGCAAGCGCTGAACAGGCCGAAACGAGCAGAAACACCGCCAAGTAAATCGGTCGGTCAGGCATGGGCATTCACCATCCAATGAAAAGCGGGGTAACGACTACTGTGAATTCGGCACTTGATCGCCGACAGGCATTTGATAAAGCATCACTTTAACTCGCACAGCGCCGACGGCCAATTCGGCGACGTCCGGTGAGAAAGCCAAACCAGAAATGGTGTCATTCAGTGGTTGTCCCGGGCCAGTTGTCGGATCCATTGCCGCCCGACATGGACGATGGCGGAGCGGTCACGTTCCTCAACCTCATCGACCGCATTGCGCGGCAAGAGGTTCTCGCCTTCCTCAAGCAGCAGCAGCGCGATCGGCAGCTGCTGAAAGCTCTAGGGCGCAACCCACCGGACGGCGTTTTCAATGACGGTCAGATTCTCCGCTTGCCGGTAGACCGGATAAGTCTCGTGTCCGGGCCGAAAGTAGAAGACTCGACCTTGCTTGACCTGCCAAACGCAACCGCTGCGAAACTTCTCTCCCTTATCCCACCGTTCCTCGAATATCACAGCATCCGGCGTGGGAACGTGAAACGGCTCGTCGTACATTTCCGTTTGCGGAATGTTCCACTTCACCGGCAGCCCCTTGGCGATCGGGTGGTCCGGCAACAGTGTCGTGACGTGACTCGGCGCGCCATCTGCGCGCCAGGCGGGAAAAACGCAAGCGGGCGGGGTTAGTCGCCACACGCCATCGACTTTTTCCAGCGAGGGGGTCAGCTTGGCATCGCGATTGACCAGGTTGCGCTTGAGCGGCGCGGAGAAGTCAAACTTAGCGGTTGCGCGTTCCGCCTCGGGAATCTGCTTGGGTGCGTCCTTCTTGGCTCGTTCGTACATCAATCGCATGAACGGCTCGGCAAAGTGGGCCGAGTGTAGTGCGATGAAGCCGAGTTTGCCGTCGAGCACGCGTTGCACGACCGCCTCGACCCGTTCGTTCTTAATCTCGCCATGCTTGCGGTGACCCCACCACACGATGACATCCGTTGCATCGAGCGTGGCGGAATCGAGTCCTTGTTCGGGCGAATTGAGATTCACCGATAACGCCCGGATGCCGGGGCGTTTGCCCAGGTGATCGGCCAGCGCGTTACCGAGAAAATTCTCATAGGCTTTGGCTTGTTCGGGCTGTTGGTCATCCCACACGAGCACCCGAACCGGCTTGGGCGATTGAGCCCGAGCGGCTCCCAGCACTCCAAAAAACAGCGTCAGGGATAACAGACATCGAATGATCATTTGGTCCATGATGATTACCGCAGGCATAGGAGGAACCCGGAGCTACTTCTTCTTGGTCGCCGGTCTGGGCGGGGCGGTCGGATCTTCGGCAGGACTGCCATGCCAACGGGGCGCAATGTTCTTGGCATTCCATTGCTCCCAGTCCCGGCTGAGCTGGGCAACCAATTCAGGCTCTTTTTCCGCCTGATCACGTTGCTCACCGATGTCGCTGCTCAGATCAAACAACTGCCAGCCGCTATTCTTCTTGGCGTCGTGATCTCTCCAGTCCACCAACTTCCATTGCCCACGACGAACCGCTTTCTGAGGACCGAATCGCCAGTAGAGTGAATCGTGTGGCAAGCCCTTGGCCTCGCTTCGCAGGAACGGCAACAAGTTGACGCCGTCCAAGTCGGCAGGAGAAGGCGCTCTGGCCAGTTTTAGAGCTGTCGGCAAAACGTCCAGCGTGATCACCGGATGATCATATAACTTGCCTGCAGGCACATTGCCGGGCCAGGAGACAAAGAACGGCACTCGAATTCCTCCTTCGAGCGTCTGCCCCTTGTCGCCGCGCAGCGGACTGTTCACACCCGTGTTGTAAGCGAAGTAGGGCTTGCGGCCCGAGCCACCGTTATCACTGAAGAAGAAGACCAGCGTGTCCTTCGACCGGCCTGTTTTTTCAAGGTGAGCGGTGATGCGGCCGATGGCATCGTCGAGTCCCAGCAGCAGCGATAGATAACCGCGTCGAGCGGGATCGGTGACATCGGCGGGGATGCGGCTTTTGTGCTTGTCGACGATCTCCAGCGGCGTGTGAACTGCGTTGTAGGCTAGGTAGAGGAACCAGGGCTTCTCGGCCTGGCGATCCATGAAACCAAGGGCCTCGTCGGTGAACAAGTCGGTGGTGTAGCCATCGAGCTTCTGGACCTCACGACCGCGATAGATCAAGTCGTGCGAATGAGCACTGCCGAACACCGGCTTGGCGTCTTTGTGCAACAGGAAGTTATGCCCGCCGACGAGGAAGCCGAAGTAATCGTCGAAACCGCGTGATTGCGGATGATGGGCGTAGTCGAAGCCCTGATGCCATTTTCCGATCAAGCTGGTCGCGTAACCGACTGCACGTAGATGATCTGCGATCGTGCGTTGGTCGAGGGGCAAGCCGAGCTTGGCTCCCTCACCGACGTGAGGATTGAACTCGTGACCGAAACGAGTTTGATACCGACCGGTAAGAAACCCGGCGCGGCTCGGGCTGCAATACGGACTGGATACGTAACCGCTCGTGCAGCGGACGCCCGAAGCAGCGAGGGCGTCAATGTTCGGCGTCGGCACGGACTTGCCGCCGTGCACGCCGATGTCTGCGTAACCCAGATCGTCCGCGACGATCACGAGGATGTTTGGCTTATTGGCTGCCGCTGCCGCGCTGATCGAGAGGCTAATCGTAATGAGCAAGGCAAGGAGTCGAGACATGCAATTTACCCGTCTTGGAAAGTCCGTCGTGCCGCCCAATGATACTATCAACCTGCCCACTCGGCGTTGCCCACGATCATACTGAAAGCAAGAAGAGCTTACTTGAGCCGAGACGAATCAAGCAAAAGGAGAACGCATTGACGGACCGCACCTGCTGGATAGGCCTCGTCATCTTCATCGCCATCTGCCTCGGTGCGGCTGCTCTCGGAGCCATCGCAACCACGCCTGAGATTGACGGCTGGTATCGGACGATCGAGAAGCCGTCCTGGAACCCACCCAACTGGATCTTCGGGCCGGTCTGGACGACGCTCTACATCCTGATGGCGATTGCAGCCTGGCTCGTCTGGAGACCGGCAGGTTTCGCGGCCGCCTCGACGCCACTAACCCTGTTCGCATTGCAACTCGCGCTGAACATCGCCTGGCCGTGGATCTTCTTCGGACTTCATCAGCCTGGCTGGGCACTTGCGGAGATCGTGCTCCCGTGGCTGGCGATCGCGGCGACGACGGCGGCGTTCTTTCGATGCTCGCTGATCGCCGGTTGGCTGCTGACGCCGTACCTAGCCTGGGTTAGCTTTGCGGCCGTGCTGAACTACACGATTTGGCGAATTAACTCCTAAAAGGAATGGCCGCGAGCTGGCAGGCTACAATCCAGCGACTTGCTATTAACTCTGGTTCGACGCACCATCGCACACACGTTCGTTCCGTCAAACGCCTATTCGCCGCCATCGAAGCGGCCCGGGAACCTCCAATGAGTCGCGCTCTCCTCGTGATCGACGTTCAGAACGAATACTTCACCGGCGCGCTGCCGATCACGCACCCCGCAGGGCACTTGGAACAGATACTGGCTGCGATGGATGCAGCGGCAGGCCGGGTGCCCGTGATCGTCGTGCAGCATCACTTTCCGGATCCGGCCATGCCGTTCTTCCAGAAGGGCACGCCGGGCTGGGAACTGCATCCAGAGGTCAAAAGACGCCCCCATGCACTCCTGGTTGAGAAGACTATGCCGGGAAGTTTCACGGGCACGCTACTGGAAAGTTGGCTACGGGAACAGGGAATCGACACTGTCACGGTTGCAGGTTACATGACGCACATGTGCTGCGACACGACAGCCCGACAAGCGGTTCACCTCGGCTTGAAGGTGGAGTTTTTACGGGACGCAACGGGAACGCTCGCGCTATCGAACTCGGCGGGTGAGGTGACGGCTGAGGAACTACACCGATCCATCCTTTGCGCTCAGCAGATGCTGTTGAGTGAAGTGCTAGACGTTTCGACATGGGTCAAGCGACTTTGAGGCATCGACTCGTATTCGATTCCAGAGAACGCACACCGGAAGGAAACGTCGATGCACACGGTCTCGAAGGCAGTCAGGCACCGAGCTATTCGCATTTGCCTCGCGATAATGCTCATTCATGGGTGGATCAGCGGTTACTCGGTTGCGCGCGCGGAGCTGAAGTTGGCCGGGATTTTCAGCGATCACATGGTGTTGCAGCGAGAACGCCCCGTCCCGGTTTGGGGATGGGCCGACAAAGGCCGAGTCGTCACGGTTCAGTTCGCTGACCAAATTATCACAGCGAAAGTGAACGACGATGGCACGTGGCAGGCGATCCTCAAGCCGTTGGCAGCGAGTGACGAGGCCCGGAAACTTGTTGCGGCTTGTGATGGCGAGACCGTAGTCGTCGCCGACGTCGTTGTCGGGGATGTTTGGCACGCGAGCGGCCAATCCAATATGGCTATGAACGTCCAGGCAGTGGCCAAGCACTTCTCACAGGCTGAAGCGGACATCGCAGCCGCAAAACTTCCCACCATTCGCTTCCGGCGAATCGACGAGCCGCAATCAGTGGTGCCAACCAAAGATATTCCGGTCAAAGCCGGTTGGTCTGTTTGCTCGCCGAATACGGTCGGCGGGTTCTCAGCGGCCGCGTTCTACTTCGCGAGAAAATTTCAGTTGGAACTGGCCGTTCCGATCGGAATCGTCGATACGTCGCGCGGAGGAACTCCGATCGAACCGTTCATCCCCCGCGCCGCGTTCAAGTCCCACCCCACACTGCTGCGAGAGTTGGAATTGGGGGATCAAGAAGATCTGCTCGGCATCTGGAAACTGCCGGGCGGCGTTCGAGCCCGCGATGCGAATTGGCTGCCGGGACGACTGTTTCATTCGCGTCTGGCGCCGATCAATCGGTTCGCGGTGCGCGGCGCAATCTGGTATCAGGGGGAATCGAACTGTGGCGATGGCGAAGATCCACGCGACTACCGACACAAGATGCGGGCGCTGATCACCGGCTGGCGAACCGAATTGGGGAACGACGCTCTTCCCGTCTACTTCGTCCAGCTTCCCGGCAGCGGCGCTCGGGCCGGTTGGCCGTATCTGCGCGAACAGCAGCGTCTGAGCATGGGTCTGCCGCACACGGGAATGGCGGTGACCATTGATCTATTTCACGAGGACATTCATCCGCCAAACAAGTTCGATGTCGGGAAGTGACTCGCCCGGTTGGCTCTGGCCGATGAATACGGCCGAAAAGTCCCTTCAAGCGGACCGCAATTTGACCGTGTGGAAATCGCGGACGGCCGGGCCGTTGTGTTCTTCACGCAGGTAGATAGCGGTCTAATGACCGCGATCAAGGACGGTCTGGCGGAACCCAAGGAAGATCGTGCGGTCGCGCTGGCGCACTTCGAGTTGGCGGACCAGGAAGGAAATTGGCATCCGGCCGACGCGACGATTCGCGGCGCGACAGTCATCGTCCGCAACGAGCGTCTGCCACGCCCGGCAGCCGTGCGTTACGCCTACGCAATCAATCCGCAGCAATGCCGCCTCTATAACCGCGACGGACTACCCGCAGCGCCGTTCTGTTCGCATCCAGAACTTCTCAAGTTCGAACCGGATTTGCCGCGAGAATAGCCGCACAGCTTCGTTTGTGCTGAACTTCACGGTTTGGCGGCTTAATGCTGAACCAAATGCCAGCTCACCAGCGACTCACCAAATTCTGACCACGATCATGTTAAAATCGCTTGTCGAATTGCTCATTCACCTCGATCGACACTATTCGCAAAGTTATCACCATGAACATGCAGCGTTGCTGTCTCGTCATCACGCAAACAATCCTCTGGGCCTCGGCTTGGGCGGCAGCGTCTGTCTTCGCCGCTGACAAGCCGGTCAAGGTCTACATCCTCTCTGGGCAGTCCAATATGGTTGGCATCGGGCAGGTGACGGGCGGCGGCAGTCGCTGGGGAGCGGAGTTCATCGACCCCATTCTGTCGGTGTATCCCGGTAAGTACGATCCGAATACTGACTACGAAAAGATCGAACCGGTCAAGACGCTCAAGCTGGAGAGCTTTGGCGGCACCAATCCTACGCCGTACCCAGGCGGCGGGACGCAGATCGTGCGTGGGGCCATCCAGAGCACGACAACCGGCGTCTACGAGTTTCGCCCCGGCTACGGGGAGTCCACCCACAACATCATGGAAGTTGAGGGCAAGGAAGTGCACCGCCATGAACCTGGCAAGGATGCCGTCTATACGCATCTCAAGCTGACGGCGGGTAAGAAAGTCCCCTTCAAGATTACGTACCTGACTGAACACGCGAACGGACTCGGCTGGCTGGCGCGGACGGATATTCCGGGCACGCTGGCGACTGTCGTGAAGCAAGATGGCAAGTTTCCTTACCTTGTCGACAAGAAGGGTAACTGGGTTCAGCGCGATGACGTTTGGTACAACGGCGTGGTGACGGCGACGGCGAACAAGTGGATCAGCATCGGATGCGGAGCCGGTGACAACAACATCGGCCCTGAACTCGGCTTCGGGCACATGGTGGGCGAGTATCACGAAGAGCCGGTTCTCCTCCTCAAGGCTTCACAGGGGAACCGCTCATTGGGCTGGGACTATCTGCCGCCCGGCAGCAAGCAGTTTGAGCAGGATGGCTATGTCTACGCGGGTTACAAGGAATCACCTGCGAAGTGGGAGAAAGGATCGAAGCCCCAACCGATCACCTGGTACGCAGGCAAGCAGTACGACGACTGCTTCGGCGAGGTTCACCGGGTGCTGGACAACTTTGACAAGGAGTTTCCGCACTGGAAGGGGCGCGGCTATGAGATCGCTGGTTTCGTGTGGTGGCAGGGGCACAAGGACGGGGGCGAACCGTACGCGAGCCGGTATGAACAGAACCTGGTGCACCTGATTAAAGCGCTGCGCAAAGAGTTTGCAGCGCCACAGGCGCCTTTCGTCATCGCGACAATCGGGTTTGACGGCTGGAAATTGGCGGGGCCACATAAAATCGTCGCAGAGGCCCAGCTTGCCGTCAGCGGCGACAAGGGGAAGTACCCGGAGTTCATGGGGAACGTGCTGACAGTCGAGTCGCGCGACTTTTGGCGAGAAGCGGACGTATCGCCGAAGAGCCAAGGCTACCACTACAACCAAAACGCCGAGACCTACATGCTTGTGGGTGAGGCGTTAGGTAAGGGGATGCTCGAACTGCTGAAGCAGGAGAAGAAGTAATCGCTTTGTGCTGCACTCATTGTGCTACGCCCCGCTTCCGAACCAGTTAGCCACAGTTCCTTGCAGCCTGCCATGAAACACGTTCTGTTTGCCGTCGCCCTGTGTGTGTTTCAATCCGCCGTAGGCCTGGCGGAGGAACCTGCTCGGCCAAATGTCGTCTTCATTCTCGCCGACGATCTCGGGTGGGCAGACACCACGCTCTACGGCCACACAAAGTTCTACAACACGCCGAACCTCGAACGACTTGCCAAGCGTGGGATGACGTTCACGCACGCGTATTCGGCCAGCCCGCTTTGCTCGCCGACCCGTTCGGCAATTCTGACTGGATTGAGCCCGGCCAGGACCGGCATCACGACGCCGAACTGCCACCTTCCCCAAGTCGTCTTGAAGGCCACGCCCGGCGTGTCAGCGCCGCCCTCCGCCAAGTCAGTCCAGCCGGAACCGGTGACGCGACTGAAAACGGACTATCCCACCCTGGCTAAGTCACTCAAGGCAGTAGGCTATGCCACGGGTCACTTCGGCAAGTGGCATCTGGGCCACGAGCCCTATTCGCCACGTGTGCATGGATTTGACGTCGATGTTCCTCATCATCCAGGCCCTGGGCCCGCTGGGAGCTATGTAGCGCCGTGGAAGTTCAAAGATTTCGACCACGATCCCGATGTGCCCCAGCAACACATCGAAGACCGCATGGCCAAGGAGGCGACGGCGTGGATCGAACAGCACAAGGACAAGCCGTTCTTCCTCAATTACTGGATGTTCAGTGTTCACGCCCCCTTTGACGCCAAGCGGGCTTTGATTGAGAAACATCGTGGCCGAGTGAATCCGAAAGATCCTCAGCGTAGTCCCACCTATGCCGCGATGGTGGAGAGCATGGACGATGCCGTGGGGACGCTGCTTGATACGCTCGATCGTCTCAAACTCGCCGACAACACGATCATCGTGTTTACGTCGGACAACGGCGGCAACATGTATAGCGTGGTGGACGGCACGGTGCCAACGAGCAACACGCCGCTGCGAGGCGGGAAAGCGACGATGTTCGAGGGCGGGACACGAGTGCCATGTGTCGTGTGCTGGCCCGGTGTGGTTGAACCCAACACGAAGAGCGACGTTCCGCTTCAGAGTGAAGATTACTATCCGACGCTGTTGGATGGCCTGGGTATTCCGCCCGCGAAGGGGCAGCAGTTCGATGGCATGAGCGTCCTGCCGGTTTTGAAAGGTGAGAAGTTCGCCGATCGCCCGCTCTTTCAGTATTTTCCCCATTCACCGCCCGTGCCCGACTGGTTACCGCCTTCGGTTTCGGTGCATCGCGGCGATTGGAAGCTGATTCGCATCTTCCATGGTGGTGACAAAGAGTCACATCGGTATCTGCTCTACGATTTGCGCAAGGACCTGGGAGAGACCAAGAATCTCGCCGACGAGAGACAGGAGTTGGTCCGCGAACTGGACTCGCTGATCGAGGACTTCCTCCATCGCACGAAAACCGTAAGGCCGATTCCCAATACCGACTTTGATGCAGCGAATTATCGCCCGGAGGACATTGGGAAACCCAAAGCCCGCGACCAGCGGCCTGCACCCAAAAAAGCCAGCGACCGCAACGATCCAGGCGCGATCCCTGGATTGAAGGGTTGGAAAGCGCGGGGTTGCGGCGTGCGGATAGAAGAAGGTGTTGCGATTGTCCAGGGCACGAGCGCAGCCCCTTTCTTCGGTTTCGCCCCTGGCACTCTCGATGGCGAGGCAAAACTGGTGGTTCGCATGCGCGGTGGAAGTGGCAAAGGTTGGATCGAATGGCTTACTGGTAGCGATGTGAAATCTGCGCGGAAGTCGGAAGCCTTTGCAGCCGAGGCACAAACCTGGACGGAGCGCGAACTGAAGATCCCCGCTCAGCGTGGCGAATCCGGAATCTTGCGCCTTCACCTACCGGCCGATGGCAAGCTGGTCGAGATCGACTGGATTGAACTGAACACCCAAAACGGCAAAAAACGCTGGGACTTTTAGCCTTCAGGAAGGTGCCTTTGCTGCGACGGACCGCTACGAACGCGATCGGCGCGCCAAGTTTGGCAAGCAGGATGAACCTGAACCTGCCAAAGGAGCGCCCCAGAAAGGCAACAAAAAGAAAGCAGCAAAGTGAGCGCTCCGGCGTAAGTCCATCGCTCCGTCGACGATCTTCGTTGCTTAAACTGGGACCATTCCGAAATCGCATTTAACTCTTTGGGAGACAACTATGCTTCGGCAAGGAATGTCATTTCATCTGCTCCTCGCTTGCCTCGTAGGGAGTGTTGTCCTCGGCGCGAATAACCGCGCGGCCTCCGCCGATCGCGCGACCATGGCGGGTTCGAAGCCGAATATTGTTTTGGTCATGCCGGACGACATGGGCTGGGGAGACATTGCCGCGCATGGCAATCCACTGATCAAAACACCGAACCTTGACCGGCTGTATGCCCAGGGCACACACTTCACGGATTTTCATGTCAGCCCAACCTGCGCTCCGACGCGGTCGTCGCTCTTGAGCGGGAGGCATGAATTCAAGAATGGTGTCACGCACACGATCAACGAACGCGAGCGGATGGCGCTCACGACCATCACCCTAGCTCAGGTTCTGAAGTCGGCCGGTTACACGACCGGCATCTTCGGGAAATGGCATCTGGGCGACGAAGAGCCTTATCAGCCGCAGAATCGCGGATTCGACGAAGTGTTCATTCATGGCGCCGGCGGCATTGGTCAGTCTTATCCCGGCAGTTGCGGTGATGCGCCGAACAACAAGTATTTTGATCCCGCTATTCGCCACAACGGCACTTTTGTGAAGACGAAGGGCTATTGCACTGATCTGTTTTTCGCGCAAGCGATGAAGTGGATCAAGGCGAATCGCAGCGAGAGCAAGAGCACTCCGTTTTTTGCCTACATCACGCCGAATGCTCCGCACGGGCCGCTGGTTAGTCCCGGAGCGCAGTACGACAAGCTCTATGAAGGAAAAGAAATCGGCGGCAAGCAACTGGCCGCTGGCGATGTTGCCTACTACTCAATGATCACGAACATCGACGACAACATCGGCAAGGTGCTGGCACAGCTCAAGGAGTTGGACATCGAAAACGACACGCTCGTGATTTTTATGAGCGACAATGGCGGCACGCACACACGACTGTATAGCGGCGGTTATCGCGCCGGCAAAGGCTCGATGTATTCCGGCGGCACGCACTCGCCGGCGTTCTGGCGCTGGCCGAGTAAGCTCGCAGCAGGTGTTGATTGCTCCGCACTGACCGCGCACATCGACATCCTCCCCACGCTGGCTGAACTCGCCGGCGTTAAGCTAAGCGCCGACCTGCAGAAACAAGTGGAGGGGCGAAGTCTGCTGCCGTTGTTGGCAGATCCCAATGCCCAATGGGCGGATCTTACGCTGGTCACCCATGTCGGCCGTTGGGCCAAAGGGCAAGTGGCCCAGTCGAAGCACAAGAGCTCGTCAATCCGCGATAGCCGCTTCCGGCTGGTGGAAGACCGGGAGCTATACGATCTGCAAGCCGATAGGGGCGAAACGACCAACGTCATCGACAAGCATCCTGACGAGGTTGCGAAGCTCCGCTCGGCCTACGACCAGTGGTGGACCGACGTGCAGCCGCTACTGGTCAATGAAGACGCCGTTGGGCCCAAGGTCAATCCTTACAAAGAGCTGTATTGGAAGCAATTCGGCGGAGGGCCGGACGACCCGACCAAAACCGACTCGCCCGCGAGCGAGACGCCCAAGAAGAAAAGAAAAGGGAAGAAATGAGCAACCTCGCAAAATGTAGAAGCGCGATCGGACTTTTGCTGCTGGTTCCCTGGGTGCAGCTGCAGGCAGCGGAGTCCGCAGCACCACCGAATATCGTGTTCATCCTGCTCGACGACATGGGCTACGGGCAGCCTCCCTGCTATCGAGCCGATTCGGAATTCAAGACTCCCGATCTCGATCGACTGGCTCGCACGGGGATGAGGTTCACTGATGCGCATTCCGCTGCGGCGGTTTGCACGCCGACTCGTTACGGTGTTTTGACGGGGCGTTATCCCTCGCGAATCGGACAATTCGGGGTCCTCACCACCTTTTCACGCCCGATCATTCCGCGCGAACGGCTGACCGTAGCTTCATTCCTCAAGCAGCACGGTTATCACACCGCCTGCATCGGCAAGTGGCATTTGGGGATGAACTGGGACGGCAGCGTGGACAAGAAGGGAGATGCAGCTCCCATTGGAGCGCGGGCAACCGACGGACCGACAGCGCTTGGCTTCGATGTGTTCGCCGGCTACACGCATGCTCGCAACATCGGAATGATTGTGGAGCAGGACAAGGTGGTCGCCCAGGTGACCGAGGTCGAAACGCAACCCTGGCTGACCAAGAAAGCGCTCGAATACATCGACGGGCGTGCCAAGGCCGGTGGACCGTTTTTCCTCTATTTGCCTCTTTGCCCGCCGCATACTCCCATCGTTCCGCCCCCGGAATTTGACGGCAAAAGCGGTGTCGATAAGTACGGCGACTGGCTCTATCAAGGGGATTGGATCACAGGGCAAGTGCTCGACGCGCTCGATCGTCACGGTCTGACCGCGAACACTCTGGTCATCGCGACCAGTGACAACGGCGCTGCCGGCCGGGTATATGCTCCGCTACGGGCCAGCAAAAGCAGCATCTACGAAGGTGGGCATCGTGTGCCGTTCCTGGTGCAGTGGCCCGGGAAAGTGAAGCCGGGCACGGTATGCGACGACACGATCTGCCTCAATGACCTCATGGCCACCTGCGCCGAAATCATCGGCGCGAAACTTCCCGACAACGCGGCCGAGGACAGTGTGAGCATCCTGCCCAACCTGCTCGGCACCGCGAAAGCCCCGGTACGCGAGGCCACCATCCACCAATCGCCGAAAGGTGACCTCGCCATCCGGAAAGGCGATTGGAAGCTCATCTTCTTCAAAAATGGAGAGCGCGAACTATACAACCTGCAGAGCGACTTGAGCGAGACGAACAATATCGCCGCGGCAAACTCAGAGGTCGTCGAGCGGCTCACCGTCCTTATGCGGCGCTATATCGCTGATGGCCGCAGCACTCCCGGCCCCACGCGTCAAAACGACGTACCGATCGAGATCTCGAAAAAGAAAGCCGGAAGGAAAGAGCCTAAGAAGTGAAATCATGGCTGCTCTCCACCTTAACCAAACTTATTCTTAGTTTTCCAACAAGTTCTACCCATTCAGACCATGAAACTTATCCCCACTCTCCTGGTACTCTCTGCTCTCGCGTGCGGCCATCTACACGCAGCTGAGAAAAAACCTCTGAAGGTCTTCATTCTTGCCGGTCAGTCGAACATGGAGGGACATGCCAAGATCGAAACCTTTGACTATATAGGCGACGATCCGGCCACGGCGCCACTTTTGAAGCAAATGCGCGGAGCGGACGGCAAACCGCGCGTGTGCGATCACGTTTGGATCTCCTACTTCACCGGCAGCGGCGAAAACAATGGGGAGGGCTTTGGCAAGCTCACCGCCGGTTACGGCTCGCGGCAGAAGCCGGATCAAGACGGCGGCAAAATCGGCCCAGAGTTCACTTTCGGCCTTACGCTCGACAGGGCGTTCCAGGAACCTGTGTTGATCATCAAGACCGCGTGGGGAGGAAAGAGCTTGCACACGGACTTTCGGCCGCCAAGCGCGGGTCCGTATCAGCTGAATGACTACCAGAAGAAGCTCTACTACGGCCCTCCCGGCCACGGCATTCCCAAAGACATCGACCAATGGCTCGCTGACAAGAAGCGGGAAACCGGTCACTACTACCGGCTGATGGTGGAGCATGTGAAAAAAGTGCTCGCCGACCCGAAACGCGTGGTGCCGGACTACGACCCGTCGCAGGGCTACGAGCTGGCCGGTTTTGTTTGGCTGCAAGGATGGAACGATATGGTGGATGGACACACGTACCCGTCTCAAGGCAAGCCTGGCCGTTTTGACGCTTACAGTGAGCTGCTATCGCACTTCATCCGCGACGTGCGGCGCGATCTGGGCGCGCCCAAGATGCCGTTCGTCATCGGCGTGATGGGGGTGGAAGGTGCAAAGGCGGGCCGGGACAACCTGGAGTTTCGCCAGGCGATGGCGGCTCCGGCAGAGCGGCCGGAGTTCAAAGGAAACGTCGTCGCTGTGCAGACCGCGCCATTCTGGTCGGAGGAACTCGGCGAGATCGACAGAAAGTATGAGCAGGTGCGTCAGATGCGTTACTACCTCGATTCGGAGCACAAGGATTACGTCAATGCCGACGGTTCGATGACCGACGAGCAAAAACGTGAGCATCTGAAGAAGTTCGAAGCGGAACTCATCTCGCCAGCCGAAGTCGCGCTGTGGAAACGTGGCGCGTCGAACGCGGGCTATCATTACCTCGGCTGTGCAAAGACCTTCGCGCTCATGGGCCGGGCCTTTGCCGAACCGCTGCTGCCAACAAAGCAGAAACCTCGCTGAACCGCCCCAACGAAGTCTACACGCCGCGAATCACAACGAAGTTCTCGCAAAATATGAAAACCACTCTCAGCACACTCATCTGCGCGGCGTTTTCCGCGTTCGCTTGCTCCGCGCTCGCGGCGGGTGCCGAAAAGATTACGATGCCCGACTTCACAAAGGGGGACACGATTCCGTCGAACGCAAAACACGACTGGAATCTCGGTCCGACCGGGCTGCGCGGGTGGATGTACTGTGACAAGCTCGTGACCACGGATGCGCGGCAAATCGCCATCACTACCGTGGACAGAGGCTCGCCCGCGCAGGGTGTGATCGAGGTTGGTGATGTGCTGCTCGGCGCGGGCGGGAAGCTGTTTTCGTTCGACCCGCGCACGGAGTTGGGCCGCGCCATCACGGCGGCGGAAACGGTGGAGGGGGGCGGAAAACTCATGCTCACCCGCTGGCGCGGGGGACAGACGAGCGAGGTCATGGTGAAGCTGCCGGTGCTGGGCTCGTTCAGCGCGACCGCGCCATTCGATTGCCTGAAGTCAAAACGCATTCTTGAGCAAGGCACTCAGGCGCTCGCCGAGCGCGTATCGCAGCCAGACTACGGAAGACAAACCGACGGCATCCCGCGTTCGCTCAACGCCCTCGCGTTGCTGGCCAGCGGTGACCCAGCGCATCTGCCGCTCGTAAAACGCGAGGCGCAGTGGGCGGCGGACTTTTCCACGAAAGGTTACAGCACCTGGTATTACGGCTACGTGATGATGCTGCTCTCCGAGTACATTTCGACCACTGGCGATGAATCTGTGTTGCCGGGATTGCGCAGGCTGGCACTGGAAGCCGCGCACGGCCAAAGCGCGGTCGGTTCGTGGGGGCACAAATTCGCGCTGCCAGACGGGCGGCTGAGCGGCTACGGGATGATGAATGCGCCGGGGCTACCGCTCACGATTGGCCTGGTAATGGCGCGCGACGCGGGTGTGAAAGAGCCGGAAGTAGCGCAGGCCATCGAACTGAGCGCGCGGCTCATGCGGTTCTATGTCGGCAAAGGCGCGGTGCCCTACGGCGACCATCCTGCCTGGACCGAGACGCACGAGGACAACGGCAAATGTGGTATGGCCGCGGTGCTGTTCCAGCGGCTTGGCGAAGCGGAGGCGGCGGAATTTTTCACGCGCATGGCCGTAGCTTCCCACGGCAACGAGCGTGACTGCGGACACACAGGGAATTTCTTCAACATGACCTGGTCGCTACCTGCCATCGGCCAGGCCGGCCCGCACGCAACCGGCGCCTGGATGCTGGAATTCGGCTCGTGGTATCACGACCTCGCACGGCGTTGGGATGGCACCTTCACCCATCAAGGCCCACCGGAGCCGGACCATGACAGTTACCAAGGCTGGGATGCCACCGGCGCCTACCTGCTCGCTTACGCGCTGCCCTTGAAGAAAATCACTCTTACCGGAAAGAAACCCGGCGTGGTG
Source organism: Anatilimnocola aggregata (assembly GCF_007747655.1). Classification (NCBI taxonomy): domain Bacteria; kingdom Pseudomonadati; phylum Planctomycetota; class Planctomycetia; order Pirellulales; family Pirellulaceae; genus Anatilimnocola; species Anatilimnocola aggregata. The sequence goes on along the minus strand of NZ_CP036274.1, from coordinate 8,639,818 downwards.
TCGCAGTTCAACCCTGCCACCACGCAGAATCTCATCGCCGATGGGCGAGGCTGGACGAACAAGGACCGCAAAAACGCCTATCAACAGCTCACCGAGGCCGAACTGCTCGCACGCCTTGGCTCGTGGTCGCCAATCGTGCGCGAGCGCGCCGCCGCTGAACTCGCTGCGCGGAAACCCGCGCCTGTTTCCGCCATCATCTCGCTCCTTGATTCCCAGTCGCTCGATGCACGTCTCGGCGCTTGCTACGCGTTAGAAGCACTCAGTGGCGCAGCGGCGCCCGCCGTCCCACAGCTTCGCAAAACACTTCAGCATTCCGACCTCTGGCTCCGGGTGAAAGCCGCCGACGCGCTCGCCGCCATCGGCAAGCCCGCGCTGCCCGCCTTGCCCGACATCCTCGATCGAATCGCGCTAACCCCCGAAAACAACGATCCACGCGCGATGGAGCAGCGTTATCTTTGCAGCGCCGTGTTTGGCAAGATGCTCACTGACGCCCAAAGACTCGAAGGCGTGAACCGAGAGCAGCTCTGCACCGCGATCGCGCGGGGCCTTAAAAACCAGGACGGCCACGCGCGGAGCAAAGTGAGTGAAATCTACCAGCGGTTGACCTTCGACGAAATCAAGCCGCTGCTCCCCGCCATCCTCGACGCCGTGGATAAGCCCGCACCCAGCGGCGAGATGTTCGCCGACGGCGTCCGTCTCAACGGCCTCAAGATCCTCGCCGCGCACCAGATAGAGGAAGGTATTCCTGCCTGCGCGGACTACATTCGCACGCAAAACCCATGGGCGAGCCAGGAGCGCACGCCGAAGGTTTTGGAGCAGTTGCTAAAATACGGCGCGCACGCGCATACCGCCGTTCCGAAGCTGCGTGAAACGGCCGAATGCTTTGAGAAACACGAGCCCGATTTCCCGAAACAACTGAGCCTCAAAAAGGCCACCGCCGTGCGCGAAGCCATCGCGAAAATCGAAGCCTCCACGGAAAGGCCCGTGCTGCGGAACCTGAAACCTTGATCGGAATCCAACCTGGATACTCCTTGAAACAGTCAACCACAGGGGATCTTCAGCCTCGCCGTTATGCCTGGCTCCGCCCGTGCAAGCTATCGCTGCATCAAATCAAAAGCTGCCAAGGTTATCCGTGACAACGCAGACGTCTAGACTGGGCGGATCCATTTGGTTTCAGAACATCGGACTTGCGAAATGAAATTGCTACACAGAGCCATGCCACCGTGGGCATTTTTCATCGTTCTCCGCTGCCTGTCCACCGGGATTGTTACCGCTGCGGAACCTCGCTCGCCAGCCGTTGCTCCATTCACGGAGAAGCAAGCCAAGTCCCATCAAGAAGCCTGGTCAAAGCACCTTGGCGTGCCGATTGTGCAGAAGAACTCACTCGGAATGAAGCTCGTTTTGATTCCTCCGGGCGAGTTCTCGATGGGAAGCACTCCCGCACAGGTTGAAGCTGCATTGATGTTGCTCAAGACTGTTCCGCGTGCTGCCCCAGGGGAAGCTGATCGCATTCAGAATGAGGAACAGCCGCAGCATCGAGTGGTTCTCCCGAAGCCATTCCGGTTGGGGCGTACTGAAGTGACTGTTGGCAAGTTTCGCCAATTCGTGGAAGCTGCGAAGTATGTGACAGAGACCGAACGCTTTGGCGGGGGCAACTCATCGAAGATCGCAGAAACTGATCCGGTCAAACAAAAGGCCCTGTGGAGCTCACCTGGCTACAAAGTGACTGATGAGTCCCCCGTGACTCAGCTCACCTGGAATGACATGATCGCCTTTTGCAACTGGCTCAGCCAGAACGAGCAGCGAGATAGTTGTTACGAGCTGAGTGAACAGAAGGTGTGGACCCGAGTCGCCAACGCTAATGGATACCGATTGCCGACCGAGGCAGAGTGGGAGTTCGCCTGTCGGGCGGGAACCATAACGCAATATTCGTTCGGCGATGCTGTTGCGGATCTGGATGAGTACGCCTGGTTCAATCGCACTGCCGAGAAGAATGGCCAAGAAATTGGCGCCCGTCCGGTGGCAAGCAAACGCCCCAATCCCTTCGGCCTCTACGACATGCACGGCAATGCCTGGGAACGCTGCCAGGACTATCACGCCTTTGATTGGTACGCCAGGAGTATGTGTGAAGATCCTCAAGGCCCGGCAACTGGATTCAATCGAGTCGTGCGCGGTGCGGGCTGGCACTACTTCGACCTTCACTGCCGCAGTGCCTACCGCAACAACTACTCCCCCATCGGACGCACCGGGAACACGGGATTTCGTGTAGTTTGCGGGCTATAGCCTGCTCCCCAGGTTAATTCGAGTTTCGCAGCATCTTCCGCAACTAGTGTTGAGGTCGCCTCGCAGCCACTCGACAAACTCGGCGCTGCGAGTCGTCGGACAAAAGCTCGCTACGGAAGTCGAAGCAAGCCCGGCTCCCAGAAGCAGGACCGAGCCATCTTGGAGGAAGCGGCGGCGAGTCTTGTTTGCTCCCATTTCTTCCTACTTCTCTCGCTCGAACGTCACGAGAATATGTTCGCTGCCGGGCGTGGACGTGAACTCGGAGGGCCGATCTTTGCCGGGTGGAGCAAAGCAGAGCTTGCGTGACTTCTCCCCAAGTTCGTAAATGCCAAGATGCACGCTCCCCTTGCCGCCGCCCTCGGTGATCGTGAAGTCGATGGTCTTGGGCTTCTTGGTTGGATCAAAGGAATTCGTCCCTTTGGCGACTTCTTTGCCTTCGGAAAGCAGGTTCCACACGCCATCCGGGCCGTTGACCACCGAGAGCTTCTTTGCATCCTCGTCATTTGACTTGTTGCCGTTCACTTCCAGCGTCACGATTCTCCAAGTGCCTTCGATCAGCTTGCGGTCCTTCTTGATTGCTTCGTCTTTGGCGTCGTCAGCGCTGGCAATCGCCGTGATCGCCACGAGCAGCGCTCCAACGATCCAGAACCCGCAGAATGTAGTTCTCATATTGGACCTCCATTGGCAAAAAAAGTGGTGAGCTCAGCCGCCATGCACCTTACTCACGATCTTGTCCATCTCGGCGGCGGTGAATGCCCGGCAGGTGGTCGTGTGGACGTTGCCCATCGCTCCCAGATGCAGAATGGCGGCGGTGGCAGTTTCATCGTCGGCGGCTTCCAAGATCAGTAGTCCGTCATGGTCGCCTAGCGTCCAGTAGATGTCCTTCACCTTCACACCCATCTTCTTAGCCTCGGCCTTGAAGATCGCTGCCCGTTTGGTGGTGTGGTCGACGTCTTTGATGCCCTGTTGAGAGAACTTGATGTTCGTGATGAAAGTTGCCATTTGGTGCGTCCTGTGCGTGGGAGAAGGGGCTGCCGCTTGCCTTGATTCTACCCGTGGTGGGAAAGGGCTAGAATCAGCCAAACAAAGGGACTCACCATGCTGCGAATGACAACGATTTTGCTCTTGCTTGCCACGGCACACCCAGCCGTGGCTGCGACACTTCGTGTTCCCGAAGACCACAAGACCATTCAAGCCGCTATCGACGCCGCCCAGCCCGGTGACACGGTGCAAGTCGCTGCGGGGCGCTACTCCGAGCGCATCTCGGTGCGAGCCGGAATCATCGTCCGCAGCGCAGGAGATGACTCAAAGGGAAAGGCCGGGCTAAAGCGGGCCGAGGCCACGATCATTGACGGTGGCGGCAAGATCGGTGACAAGCCCGGCGTCGTCATGGCCGAGGGCAGCACGCTCGACGGTTTCACGATCACCAACGTCGGGGCCTATGACGATGCACTCTGGAAAAAGCACTTCGATTCCCACGGCGAAGAACTGGCTGATGACGAAGGCTCGGTACAGGCCGAAGGAACGATCCCGGCGATCAGCATCAAGGGTGTTATCGCCTCGGTAACGAACAACATCGTTCACCACAACGGCGATGTTGGCATCGCCGTGGTCGGCAGCAGGGAACACAAAGTCACGCCGCTCGTCACGAGCAATATATCTTATCGAAACCTGGGCGGTGGGATCGGCGTGGCTGATCTGGCTGAGCCGGTCGTGCGAGAAAACACCTGCCACGAGAACCTGCGTGCCGGGATCGGCTGCCGGAACTCAAGCCCGATCATCCTCGACAACGTGTGTTTCCAAAACATCCGAGCAGGCATCGGTTGCCGAGAAGGCGCAAGACCCATCATGCGAGGCAATAAGTGCTACCAGAACCGCCGTGCGGGAATCGGGATTCGCATGGATGGAACGGCTCCCGTCGTCGAGGATAACGACTGCTACGAGAACGACATGGCTGGCATTGGTTGCCGGGATGGAGCCGAACCCATCATTCGCAACAACCGATGCAGCAAGAACAAGATGGCGGGCATCGGCTGCGATGGGGCCAGCCCGCTGATCGTGGGCAATGAGTGCCGGGAAAATGAGATGGCCGGGATCGGGATGCGGGGAGAGGGAATCGCCACGATCCAGGGCAACAAGTGCCATGAGAACAAACTGGTTGCTATCGGTGTGACCGATGGATCGACGGCAACGATCAGCGGCAACCAACTTTCCCGAACTGGTGGCGTGCCGCCCCTCATCGCCGTGAAAGGCTCCACGGCCCTGATTCAGGAGAATCAGATCGAAGGGGGTGGCGTGGCTGCCGTCTTGGTGCAGGGAACGGCAACCATCAGCAACAACAAGTTCCTCGGCCACGGCGAGAAACAGGGCAATGCCGTCTGGGTGTGGGAAGGTTCAACCGCCACCATCGACGCTAATTCATTCAACGGCTATCGAACGGCGGTCAATTCGACCAAGGCCACGGTGATCGTCACGAGCAACACCGTCCAGGGCTTCACCGGCCCGGCGATCATTATCAAGGACAGCAGCAAACCCGCCCATGTCTTTGGAAACACGGCGATCACGAAAGACGAGAAGGCAAAAGTCGTCGAGATTCAAGGGCCGGCTGGTGTCGTGGCCAACAATCTGGTGAAAGCGGAATGAGCGTGCCCAGTTAAAGAAGACGGGTGCTTTCACCACCTTGTCACCAACGCAGCTGCGACTCGGTCGGAGAAAAATAAGATGGCTAACGTGTTTGGTTTTGGCGCTATCGGCGATGGAGTTGCCGATGATACAGACGCCTTGCAACATGCCTTGAACGACGGCGACGGCGTGTTGCGACTCAACAAAGGGACGTATCGCATCACGAAACCGTTGGTTCTCGACCTGAAGCAGCGAGGATTCGGTGCGGTGCGTGGTGAAGCGGGGACTTCGCGAATCGTGATGACGGGACCTGGTCCAGCCCTGCGTGTGATTGGCGATCATCAGGGAACCGCTTCGCCGGCAAGTGTTCAGGCTCACACGTGGAATCACGAACGGTTTCTCACAATCAGCGGTATTGAAATCGTCGGTGAGCATCCCGAGGCCGTCGGGATCGAACTTCGGAAGACGTTGAAGTCTGTGATTTCCCAGGTGCTAGTTCGCCGTTGCAAGATCGGCGTGCATCTCGTGGAGCGCAACCGCGACTTCGTGCTGGCCGACTCGCATTTGTACGACAACCTCGAAATCGGCTTGTTCTTTGATCGCTGCAATCTGCACCAGACCATTGTTCATGCCTGTCACATCAGTTGGAACAAGATTGCCGGGATCAAATCCGTTGGCGGCGACGTCCATAACCTGCAGATCGTCGGCAATGACATTGAATACAACAACGCAACGGCTGGTTCTGCAAGTAAACCGCCGGCAGAGCGTCCCGACCTGTCACAACATCCGGGAGGCTCCGAAATTTGGTTCGATGCCACCGAGGGCGTGATAAGCGAGGTCACGATCAGTGGCAACACGATCCAAGCAACGGTGCAAACCGGCGGAGCCAATATTCGCATCGTCGGCGCTCCAGTAACACGACCGCAGCCAGCCGATTCACCGCAGAAACTCAAGCCCGATACAGCCCATCTCATCAACATCACCGGAAACGTGCTCGGTAGCCAATGGCGCGCGGTTGAGCTGCGCAATGCGTCTCGGGTTACGATCACCGGTAACTCGATCTACGACTCGCTGGACCTGTCGGTGTTTGCAACCCATTGTGCCGGCATCGTCGTTGGCGCCAACGCGATTGGGTGGCGAAGCCTTGACTCCGAGCCTCCCAAAGACGGGCTTCGGTTCGAAGATTGCGAGAATGTGCTACTCAGCGGCCTGACGACGCAGCGATTCTGTTCCGGTAGGCCTGAACGCGGCGCGGCGGTGACGTTTTTGCGCTGCCAAGACTGCGGCATCTCCGACTGCCAAATCCTTGACCCACTGCACCGGGGCATCGAACTTGAAGACTGCGTCCGTTGTCGAGTTGCAAATAATACCGTTGTCGATCGCCGCGCGCAGCCAACGATGCGCCACGCGATTCGCATCCTCGGCCAGAGTCGCCACAATCTTGTTACCGGCAATATTCTTCGCGGCGCCACCGACAAATTGCTCGAAGCGCCAGAAATGCCAACTGAAGTGCGTGACAACTTATTGCTCGGGTAACTCGAACTTGTTCATCGGCTGAACTGGATCGTACTCTGTTCGGTATAGGCTACAGCCTGTTTTTCGGGGAAGCCGCCGGAAACTATCCAGCGCTCACTCTATTCCCGATATTTTGCAAGGTTGCCTCCGCGCGCATTACTTGGACTTCGTCGACGAACTGGTCTTGAGGTGGCCGACATGTATTCCTGGTTTGTCTCTCTCCACCCGGCATTACAGGCTCTGCTGGCCGGATTGTTCACTTGGGCAGTAACCGCCCTCGGTGCGGCTGCGGTTTTCTGGACTGGGCAAGTCAATCGCAAGCTGCTCGACTCCATGCTCGGATTCTCAGGCGGAGTCATGCTGGCGGCCAGCTACTGGTCGTTGCTGGCTCCAGCGATTCAGATTTCGGAACGCGGCCCGCTACCGGCTTGGTTTCCGCCGCTCGTTGGCTTTCTGCTAGGAGGAGCCGCGCTGTGGTCGTTGGACAAATTGCTGCCGCACTTGCATTTGGGCTTCCCACTGGAAGAAGCAGAGGGACCCAAGACTTCCCTTCGTCGCGCGGTACTGCTCGTCATCGCAATTACGTTGCACAACATTCCCGAGGGGCTTGCAATTGGTGTTGCCTTCGGCGGGGTGATCGCTGGTAGTCAGGCGACTAGTCTTTCGGCTGCGGTGGCCCTGGCAATCGGGATAGGGCTGCAGAATTTTCCTGAGGGAATCGCAGTAGCAATGCCACTCCGCGGTGAAGGCATGAGTCGGTGGAAGAGCTTCTGGTATGGGCAACTCTCCGCAGCCGTCGAACCGGTTGCTGCTATAATCGGCGCCGCGGCCGTTGTGGCAGCCGCACCGATTTTGCCCTATGCGCTGAGTTTCGCAGCCGGCGCGATGGTGTACGTCGTGGTCGAAGAGCTAATCCCCGAATCCCACCGGCAAGGTAACGTGGACTTGGCGACGGTCAGCTTAATGATCGGTTTTGCCGTGATGATGGTACTGGACGTGGCCTTGAGTTGATTAGCGGCGCAACGATTGTTCATCGGAAAATGACCCCGGCCATTGACCATGATTTGCGTCCGAAAACAGCAGCCGGTAATTACCGGCAACTCGATGATTTACCGCGTTCTTTCGCTTGTTTTCGATCACGTGCGATAACTATTGATCATCCCGGTCAAAATGCTAAACTCTTTTCTGGCAATGAAGTTCGAGCTTTTTGGCAAGTGCGAAAAGACCAACTACGGAACCGAAGGTTAGAGGTTCGAGCCCTCTTGGGTGTACTTAGGGCCGCAACGACTTACGTCGAGCGGCTCGTATTGCTTCTTGAGTTCTGTACCTAGGTACATTGCCAGCATCGCAGGCATTTCGCCTTGACTTCTTGCAGACTCCCAAGCTTCATCCCCTGGGCGGTAGATGGTCTCGCTCCAAGTGTGATCGAACCATGTTGTAGTACGCCACCGTCGACAAGCTCTGGGAACTCTGCGGCCAGGTTCTCGAACTCTTCACCGAACCCGAGTGCCGAAACTATTTCCACCACTGCGGATACCGCCAGGCCTAAAATGCAACTGCTCTAGTTCCACGAACTTCACGGCTGGCGGCATGGGGGATTATCGCCATGTTGATCGCCGTCTTTACCTCAAACATCTATCTCTACCATCACCAGGAATTGCTTTCCGCCTCGCCGGTGGTTCACTTTCTTCGATTGCCTCTCCAGGCCGTTTTTTTTCTGTGGGCGTATTGGCACACGAGGCCGAGCCTTGAAGAGAAGAGGCCGCCAGTCAGCAAAAGCGACTGATTCTATTGCCGACGGGTGACCACAACTCAATCGTCAAGTGGAATCGGACGGAGTATTTCCAGGCTCTACGTGGCTTCGTGAAATCACTCGCTCATGGGTGAGGCTTCTTGAGATGGACTCAAGTTGCGAGAATCTGCGTTAAAGGCGTAAGCTAGACTGCCGCAGGAATTGGCAGACGGTCTGACCTCCAGAGCTTGATCGCACCGAAATGATACCGAACTCCAGCGACTGTTACGCAGCAACGATCTTGGCCGACAAACCTGTTGGCTATTGGCGATTGAACGAGCAATCGCTCGATGATGTTGTCGTCGATGAATCCGGCCATTGTCGGCATGGCAAGATCGTCGGCACTCCGACATTGAGCATCGAAGGGGCGATTCAAGGCAACTCGAATAAGTCGATTAAATTCATTCCAAAATCCTACATCGAAATCCCCAGTTCGCCAGATTTCAGCATCTCCACCAGCGGAGACGGGCTGACCGTCGAAGTGTGGATGCGCCCCGATCAGACTGAGTTTACTCCAGAACCGGGCAGCCAATATGTACATTGGCTGGGTAAGGGCGAACCCAATGAACGGGAGTGGGGATTTCGCTTTTACACGAAACATGATCCCAACTTTCCGAATCGCATCTGCGCCTACGCTTGGAATCTTGCCGGTGATGAAGGAGCCGGTGACGACTATCGGGAACCAATTAAAATACCCTCGCCGTGGCTGCACTTTGTCGCCTGTTTTGAACCCTACGATGAAAATCAGGCACGTAGTCGGGGAGTTATTCTCTACACCAACGGGACAACGGGCAAAGGTTATCGAACCAAGACCACGTTCTATGAGAATCCTGGCAGATGGCATGTGATTCCCAAGAATGGCGATTCACCATTGCAATTGGCGACACGCAATCGAACGGGATTCCTCAGCGGTGGATTGGACGAAGTTGCCATCTATCCGAAAGTGCTTTCGCCTGAGCAAATCAGCAGTCACTACGCTGCTGGCATGGGGAGATAGATCAGCCCATTTGAGCATCTCGGCCAACGACTTCATCGGGAATTGAAGTGAGCCTGCTAAGATGGGTGCAGCGAAGAAATATCGAAGGAGAAGGAAGCAAGATGGACCGTACCCGAAAAGCGACTCGTGAGGGGAACGAAATCACGCTCCAACACATGAGTCCCAAAGAGGCTTTCCTGATCGAGGAACTGGTCGAAGATAATCTGACTCAACTTCTGGCGTCTGTTGAACAGTTGAAAGAAACGCCCGAAGGAAGCGCCGAGCTTCAACGCAGGACCAAAGCATTTGGCGAATGCCGGCGAATCGAGGACGAAACGTCTCGCCAGTATTACGACAAGCTACGTCGTTGGCTGAACCAGGAGATTCCGCAAACAAAATCGCCGCTTCATCGTCCGAGGCAAGTTGAATAGTTGCCAAGGTAGGCGTTGCACATGTGAACTTTGAGGCTCAGACGGTGAGGCCAGACACCGTGATCTTGCACAGCCGGGCCGACGACGTGATTCCCTTTCTGATTCGTAAGAGTTGGCGGTGAACAGCGGGGCCATGTTGGTTGAGGTCGGCACCGATCATCGGCTGGCTGACCCGGAGCCACTGATGGCGATGCTGAAGGCGTATGGGGTGTTGTCGCAAAGAGGGACGACCGATGATCTTTGTTCGGGCACTGTTGCTGACCATCCTCGGACTCGTGCCGTTTTGTGTCGGCGAGGAGAAGCGCCCGGTCGTGCGTGACTCGGAGAAGATGGCTTACCTGGACAATGGGATCATCAAAATCGGAGTGGACCTCGACCGTGGCGGTAGCATCGGGTTTCTGGCCGATGCCAAGAAAACTGACAGTGCCGTCAACGTCCATGATCTCGGCAGGTGGATCGGCCAATCATACTATTCTGGCCCCATGCCCTTTGGCACGCCGCATCCGGGCTGGAAGGACTGGCCGTGGAACCCGGTTAGTGCCGGGGATGTCTATGGCAACCCGTCGAAATTGATTGAGAAGAAAAATGACGGCAAGACCCTCTACATCAAGTCGGTCCCGATGCAGTGGGCGTTGAAGAATTTGCCGGGGGATTGCCAAATTGAAACGTGGATCACGCTGGAAGGTCGCTCCGTCCGTGTCCGCAATCGGTTGACCAATGATCGTAAGGATCACGCTCAATACCGAGCGATGGATCAAGAATTGCCCGCCGTCTACACCACCGGCAAGCTGCACCGGTTGATGACCTACACGGGTGACAGTCCGTTCGCCGACAAGCCCCTCAAGGAGATTCCCAAGATACCGGCGAAAGGCACGAGGCCGCATTGGACGACGTTCTTCGCCACCGAACATTGGGCCGCTCTCGTGGACGACGACGATTGGGGATTTGGCGTGATTCACCCCGATGTCGTCCGTTTTGTGGGCGGGTTTTACGGCAAGCCGAACACGGGCGGTCCCGACGATGATCCCAGCGGGTACGTCGCACCCGTGCGGCAAGAAATCCTCGATCACCACATCGTCTACGAGTACCATTACACGCTCGTCCTCGACTCCCTGACGAACATTCGCAAAGAAGCCTACAAGCAGCGCCCGAAATCCGCCGTGCCGGATTACCGCTTCAAGAAGGACCGCCAGCACTGGTGGCTCGTGAACGCCAACGACACGGGCATCCCGGTGAAGGATAGCTGGCGGCTGAAAGTCGAGCAGGACGATCCGCAGATGTTCGGTCCTGAAGGATGCTGGCAGGCGAAGGACGCCGCCACAATCTTCGTTCGAGCGGCTTACCGGACGACGAACAAGACCGCCGAGTTGTTTTGGGAATCTGCCGACAAGCCGGGGTTTCGGGGGGAACAGAGCGTGAAGTTCGCCATCGTGCCGGATGGCAAAATGCGGACCTACGAAGTGGACCTGTCCTCGTCGGCGGCGTATCGAGGGGCAATCAGAAGGCTACGGTTCGACCCCGTAGAAACGGGACGGCCCGGCGAGACGGTGGATGTGGAGTTCATCTCTGCCAAGAGGGATTAGGATGGAACGAATGCACGATGACGGACCCGAACACAGTCGAGAAGCTGGAAGGGTAGATCGAGGACTCTGTTGCCGAAGTCGTGAAGATGGGCGTGACGTAGCTGCCTCTGCTCCCTCAATCCTGTTCGTGCATCATGTCACCTGGAGCATCAATTCCATCTGCCACATTTGGGGGCAGCAACCGTTCAAAAGCAACGACGAAAGTCGCAACAACGCCTTTTTTGGCATCCTTGGGCTGGGTAAAGGCTGGCACAACACGCACCATGCCTTTCCGACATCGGCCAGACATGGGCTGCGTTGGTGGCAAATTGACGTGAGCTTTTGGGTAATTCGGTTACTGGAGCGGTTTGGGCTTGCGTGGAACGTGAAAGTGCCATCTCGCGCCGCCATCTCGAGTAACAGGATTTATTCAAAGCAAATCTCGCAAAAGCGCACAAGTTGTCACCCACCGGACAGGCATTCAGTCGCGTCACTTCACCGGCGACCGGTTATTGCCGGTGAGGAGCAGTTTTCACGATCGTAAGGCGGAGAAAAGACGGTTGACACCGCTCGACATTCCCGCGTTAGTAGAGTCACGATTCGCTAACGGTGTATCTTTCGAGTGCGCCGTGGCAGGCGATAGCTCTAATACCCTCGTGATTCTGCTCCACGGATTCCCCGATCTCTGGCAAGGATGGCACTTTCAACTCCCCTCGCTCGCCGCCGAATTTCGAGTGCTTGCTCCTAACCAGCGGGGATACGGACGAAGCGACAAGCCGTCGGAAGTTTCAGCCTACGATATCGACCAGTTGGCGAAAGATGTCGTAGCACTTGCTGATTCGGAAGGAGCGCTAAGATTCCATGTAGTCGGGCATGACTGGGGTGGCATTGTTGCGTGGTGGGTTGCTGCGCGATATCCCGAGCGGGTGAAAAGGCTCGCAGTTCTGAACGCTCCCCACCCAGGCGCGTTCTTTAGGTACTTGCTGCGTAGTCCCACTCAACTATTGCGGAGCTGGTACGTGGCATTGCTTCAGGTGCCATACTTGCCCGAACTTCTCCTCTCAGCGAACCACTTCAATTTGCTGTACCGCAGTGTCGTTGCGACAAGTCAACCTGGCGTGTTTGATAACAGCGATCGAACCTATCTGCTCGACGGTTGGACCCAGTCTGGCGCGCCCACCGCCATGCTGAACTACTATCGCGCCTTCTTTCGTCGTTCTACACGATCGATGCAGATCCGCATCGTTCCGCCGGCTTTGATTCTGATGAGTCGATCTGACCCGACTGAAGAACCTGGACTTGCAGAAGCTAGCCTCGCGTTTTGCGATCATGGTCGAATCAAATGGTTTGAAGAGGCAGCACATTGGCTCCAAAGAGAGGAGTCGAGCCGGCTTACCCACGAGCTACTAGCCTTTCTTACCAGCTCGGACGTCAAATCTGTTGTCGACTGATTTGCTGAGCATTTTGGTTGTTGAGCAAATCAACGTGTTTTCAGTCGAACAGTGCTACGCAAAAGATCGACTTGCTGCTTGATAATTGCCATTTGATCGCATTCCGGAACGACTGAAAATGGCGCAGGAGCATGGCAAAGCCGAGATGATCGACTTCAGCAAGGTTGATACCTACACTAAGCTCCAAGAATTGACTAAGGGACGTGGGCCCGATCGCTGCATCGACGCCGTTGGCCGCGAGGCTCATGCGGCGAGTACGTTGGGTGTCGTCGCCGATCAGATCAGGACTGCGGTGATGCCGTCCGATCAGATGCACGCAGTCAACGAAGCCATCAAGTGTTGCCGCAAGGGGGGCACCATCTCGGTTCCGGGCGCTTACGCAGGGTTGGCGGATAAACTCCTGTTCGGCGCGTTTATGAACAAGGGCCTGACCAAAACTCCAGCGGTGACCGTTTCCGCCGGCACGGACTCGACTCGAACTGTCCCACCGACTTCTCTGCTAACTGCTGGTATTCCCGCAGTACTCAGTGTCAAAGAAGGATCGATTGGCACCGAATCGCCGACAGAGAGCACATGGCGAACCTGGAAGCGATTAGGTCAGTTTTGAGGGAGTTAGAATCGTCCCGGCATGACGTTGAAGTAGCACTAACTCCACGCGAAAGCGAAGGCACGCTGCTTTACGCGAGCACGGAGTTGTCTACGGTGCCAGTCGAGTGCAGCAGGTCGTTTAGCCTCCCGCAGTTCGACCGGCCCAGCGGTTAACCGGAGTTTGCCCGGGGCCGTCAACACCACACGGTTGCAAATTGACTTGAGTGACAAAACTTTCAGATGCGCGCGCTGCGAGCGCCTTAGATTCGAAGCGCTCTCTGGCGGCTACGTGAGCACTGTGACCGCAATTACGTCAAACTGGGCTGCTGAAACAATCCACGATTCCCACTTCTGTATCGATTTGCATGCTGGTTTAAAACTCCGCTTCATTGTCGGGGCGTTTTTGACTGGCGGCATACGACGTGCTGCAAAGCACCTTCGCCTATTTGATCGTGCGAATCGAATTGAAGCGATTTGCCCGCCTTACTTCTAACTTCATTTTTTCTCTCTCGAAGGAGGTTGCCAATGCGCTGTTATGGAATCCTTTTACTCGCCCTATTAGCTGGCTGTGAAAACTCACTTGGCCCAACAACAAAGACGGCACCGCCGCCAGGTTCCTCCTCAACTGACAACTCGTCGGTGAGGTTACCGGCAGATGGGGCGACAAGTCGAGATAACACGGCTGTCAACACTCGCGATCAAAGTTCGAGCACCAAAACTCCGTTTGACCAAGGTCAAGGTGCTGATGACATCAAAGTGACAGCAGACATCCGTACGAAAATCGTCAATCACTCTGGCATGTCGATTAATGGCCGCAACGTCAAAATCATCACCGAGAATGGCAAGGTTACGCTACGCGGTCCCGTTAGCTCTCAGGAGGAGAAGGATGTAATCGACAAGTTTGCCAAGGATACATCCGGTGCTGTCAATGTCGATAACCAAATCGAAATTGCACCGTAGGCAGTTGAGGAATTACGGATCAGTTTTAAAACTCGAATTGTTCAAAATCAGGGGAATGAATTATGACCAGTGTATATTGTCTTGCAACGAGTAATGCCCAGGCGGTTCGCATCGCTGATCGTTTGCGGACCGGCGGCTTCTCTTCCGACGACATTTCAGTTTTGTGTTCAAATAACGAAAGCACTCGCGATTTCGCGGTCGACAATTCTACAAAGGCACCTGAGGGAACGGCGATCGGCGCGAGCACGGGCGCGGTTGTCGGTGGAACTTTGGGTTGGCTCGCTGGAATTGGTTTACTTGCTATCCCTGGCGTTGGACCGTTAATTGCTGCGGGGCCAATTATGGCGGCGCTATCTGGTGCTGCTGCTGGCGGCACATTGGGCGGAGTTTCGGGGGCATTGATCGGCATGGGCATACCGGAATACGAAGCGCAGCGGTACGAGGGAAAATTGCAGCAGGGTCACATCCTCCTTTCAGTGCATGCCGACGATTCTGATGAAGCAGCCCGGGTAAGGACAATATTCACCGAAGAAAAAGCAGAAGATATTTCCACAGGCAGTGAAGCTTCGGTTGGGTCATCGCGGTAGTGGGCTGAGACGATCATTGACGCGAGCTACCCAAAGCCGTGAACCCTTTTTGGTGGGATCGAAAATTCCTTGATGCGATTGAGTTTAGTGACGTTACTTTTGTTTCTCACCGCGAAAGGATTTTTCTGCGCTCACCCGAGAGGATTTCGGAATGTCGCATCAAGATCAAGGTCGCAGTCAGCAAGGTCGAAGTCAGGTTGTCGTTGCCGAATTCCAAGCGGATCAGCTTCGGCAGTCACGATAGCGATTGCTCGCCGATGGGGACTAGGGTGCGATTCGGCTTCGCAAGGCACCTAGAGTCCCTGGGAGTTGACCTATGCCGAGTGGCAGGTGATTAAGCGGTTTCTGCCAGCATTAAAGCCGCGCGGCCACAAGGAGATCGGCTGGCGGCGAATCCTGGACGGCATCTTTTGCGGAAACAAAGAAGGTTGTCAGTGGCGGGCGTTGCCGAAAGAGTTTGGCAAGTGGCAATTGTACTATCACTACTTTCGCCTGTGGCGCATGGATGGCCCTGGCAGGGGGTGAGTGATGCGCTGCGGCGCCTGGAGCGTAAATCGCAGGGCCGCAAATTATATCCTTCGTTCGGCCTCATTGACCGTCAGTCGGCGAAAACGACTGCGAAAAACAAGCTCGCGGGTACGACGCGGGCAAGAAGATCCGCGGTCGCAAGAGGCACTTGATGGTCGGAACGCAGGGTCTGCAGCTCACCGCGCTTTTGCATCCGGCCAACATTCGAGATCGCGATGGCGCTAAGGTGCTCGTTGAGCGAATGAAATGCACGCTCTCCCACTTGCGAACCTTGTTCGCCGATGGCGTTTATACGGGCCAGTTGGTCGACTGGATCGTCGAACGCACCTTAGCTTGGCTGAGCCAGTATCGCCGCCACTGCCGCGAGTACGAACGGCTTGCCGAGATTAGCGAAGCAATGATTTACGTCAACATGATCCGCTTAATACTCCACAGAGCAAGTAAACGGAAGGCAAAAGCGTGTTTTTCAGACAGCCCCTTAGATCCAAATGTTACGTCAAGAAACCGGCATTTCTGCGAGCATTCCCGTAAGAACGTCCATGTCCACAGGCTTGACTAGATGCCGATCGAAGCCGACCTCCTGCGTTCGCTGCCGGTCACGCTCAGCGCCCCATCCAGTAAGGGCTACTAGGAATATGTTTTGGCCCCACGTGTGAGTTCGAATGCGGCGGGCAGCTTCATAACCGTCCACCTTTGGCATCCCGAGATCCATCAAAACTAGGTTCGGTCGGAATTCCTCCGCGGTGGCCACTGCCGCCTCCCCACCGTGTGCTGTTCGCACATCGTGTCCCATAATCTTGAGCATCATCGTCAGCGTCGCCGCTGCGTCTTTGTTATCGTCAACTACAAGGATGCGTCGACGCGGCCCGCTCGGGATCTCTGCACGATTGGTCGGCTCGACGGAGGCACCCACAGATACTGGCAAGCGGACGATGAACTCGCTGCCCTGTCCGAGACCCTCACTGAGAACCTCAACTCGTCCGCCGTGCAGTTCGACGAATTCTTTGACTAGGGACAATCCAATTCCCATTCCGCCCTGCGTGCGTCGCCATGACGTGTCCACCTGCACGAACGCTTCAAAAATGTGGGGGAGCTTCCCGGCGGGGATACCGATTCCCTGGTCCTGAAGGCTAACCTCAACTTCGCTTCCATCCAACTTGGCGGTCAGCCGGATACTTCCCCCTGGCTCACTGTATTTGGCAGCGTTGTTCAGCAGGTTCAGGAATATTTGGGCGAGCCGGGTCCGATCGCCGTCGAGCGTGATCGGGCTCGGCGGTAGAGCAACCGTCAATTGGTGTTGCCCATTCTCGATTTGCGTGCGGCTTGCCTCCACTGCATCACGCACGACTGACGCCAGATCCACGCTTTCCTTGTGGAGTTTCAGTTTGCCTGTCGTGATTCGGCTGATGTCGAGCAAGTCGTCCACTAATCGCACCAGCTGCTTCAACTGGCGTTCCATCATTTCTCTGGTATCTTCTGCCAGATCCTGATCCCCTACACTCAGCTTGAGGAGTTGTAGCCCGCTGCTGAATGCAGAGAGGGGATTGCGAAGCTCGTGGCTCAATACCGCGAGGAAGTGGTCTCGACCGCGAACAGCAGCCTGCAGCTTCTCACTTAGTTTTTCCGCCACTTCCGTGAGTTCGTGCTGCCGGGTCGCGGAGATCAGCAGGGACTCGTTCATCGCAACAGACTTCTGGCGGAAAAGCGCGGTCTCGGTCACGTCCGTTACCTGGATCATAACGCCTACCGGCCTCTCGCTTGCGCCGAGTATCGCCCACATCGCGTACGACCAATAAACGGGTCGCGACTGCAATTGGCGGTGTTCCTGCTCCGCTAAATTTTCGGCGATTCCGGTGCGAAAGACGCGGCCAAGTAGAGCCAGGCATCCGTTCTCGGTTCCCTCGGGCACTGCATCGGCGAAAGGCCGACCGACGAGGTCCTTTTCGTCTTTCCTAACCAGTTGGAGAAAGGCCGGATTCACATACGACACGATATGCGTCGTCCCATCCACGGCAACTATCGGCTGAGGCGACAGCTCCGACAAATACCGGCAAAGTCGGGGAAATGGCGGCACATGCTCCATGGCGTCGATTTCCGGTTCTATGTGCATGACCCCTCCTATTCTTAGTGGTCCTGCGTGCCGGTGGTGGTCGCTTCGCCGTCGTCGCTAGATCCTCCGCTGAGTCGTTCGGGAACGGAATGTTATACTTGTGCAACCCAAGCATGTCTGGCAATTTCAAAGCCTGCCTATTCTGTTTCGTCGTCGTCGCCAAGGTAGCTGTCGATGGTAGATTCGGCTCCAGACACGCGAAATTCAATCGCATCGAGTAATTTATGCCGCTGCGGAACGTCAGCAACGCTCCATGTTTTCGTCCCGCTCGAATTCACAAATTCGACACTCACATCCTCGGCATCATCGTAGTTCTCTTCGTCATGCCAATGCTTGTACGTCATTCGGTAGGCAATGATCTGATTATTGGCAATATGAGTGATGTAAATAGGACCGATTGCATTGTTCCTTCCCCATCCAGTCTGTAGCTGAAACGAGGATGCCGCCTCCCAATTAAGTGAACCGCTGGCCGTGTCCTCGGCCAGTTTTGACACAAATTTTCGCACCTTCGCTTCTTCAAGCATTCTTCGCCTCCCACTGCTTGCCTTTTGAATACAACTCAACCGCGACTGCGAGCGCCTCTAAATCAGCAACACACGTCTCTGCGAGATCCTCGATTGCTGTGTTGCTCGCTGTTGCCCGCTGGAGTTGTGACGCGAGAGCAACTGACCTGCTGCCCAGTTTTCCCCCAACTTCCTCTAGGCTCTCGCAAATTGCTGAAGCTTTTTTGAACTCTGCATGTAGCTGCTGCCATCGTGACATGCTTGTGTAGTTCTTGGCGTTCTTGAGGACCGGCTTTAGTTTGACACTGCACTGTTCGGCAAGGATTCGATATCGAAGGTACGCGTTAATACCGCTCACTTGCCGCCAAACTACAACCGTTATCCACAGGCCGATTATCGAGAGAATTAGTCCGGTTGTGCCGACGATCACGTCGAATGTGTTTTTCCCGTACTGCCAGAACCAGTCGCCAATCGCCTGTAACATGCTATTTCTTCGCCGCCCGTTCCGGCGAGGACTTCTTCGCGGACTTGTTCGTGGCCGGCTTTGCCGTTGGCTTCTTCTTCGCCGACTCAGGCAGCTTCTTCGGATCGACCTTCAGCAGTCCGCCCACCGCGGTCTCGAAATCGAGCGGGATATGGACTGGTGGTTTCCTCTTGTCAGTCATCAACAAACTCCTTCTTGAACGACTTTCCGTCGTCTGTTCAGTCATCATCACTGCTGTCCAGTTGCCGCAGCCCAGAAATCTGGAAAAACCCAAGTCTCAGTTGCCCTAGCACTTATGGTGCTTTCGCCGCTCGCTAGCTTCAATCGGTGGGGTGCGCCCGCTTTTCGGATGGGTACCAAGTTCCCATATTTAGTTCAACCTTCTTTACCGGGAGAATCACTATGTCTGATGCAGTCCAGCAAACCATTGCCCTAGTTCAGCAACAAATCGCAGAACTTGAGGCGGACTTGATTGAGAAGAAGCGCATGGTCAACAGCCTTCGCAGCCTCATCAAGCAAGAGCCGATCTACACCGACGAGCAACTCGTCACCACCAAAGCTTCGGGGACTTTGCAGCCTGACGCGTACTATGGACAACCGCTTGCCAGCGCGGTTCGCATGGTCCTTGAACGGCGCAAAGCGAACGGTGCTGGTCCAACCACCGCAAACGAAATTTACGATTCGTTGCTGGAGGGCGGTTACAAGTTTAACACGTCCAACGACGAGCATGCAAAGCGCGGCCTTTACGCTGCCCTTTCGAAGAACACCGCCACGTTCCACAAACTTCCCAACGGTCTCTACGGGCTGCTGGAGTGGTATCCGGGCGCACGCGAACCGAAGCCCGCAAAGGCTCCAAAGGCAGCAGGCGGAACTCAGCCACAGTTGCGCATCGACGACATTTCAGAAGACGAATTCGACTTCGCAGCGCGGGAACAGGAAGCTAATAACGCTGCCAAGTAACCAATACTCTGCCAGGAAGAGCTGTGTAATTTCTCAACAATGCAGAAGGGAGTGCAGTAGTGCCAAATAGGAAGGCCGGCACGGCGGCCAGCGTGAAAGAAGACAACTAGGGCGGACGTGTTTTGCGGACCCAGCCGCCCTAGTTGCCGTGCGACATTTTGCACCTAATGGTGCCGATCATCCCGACCGACAGCCAATTGGCTGTCGGTCTTTAGTGCGGCAGTGGCGAAATTAGCAGACGCGTCAGCTTTGGAAGCTGGTGGAACCACTCTTTACCGGGAATGTCCGTGCGGGTGCAAATCCCGTCTGCCGCATTTTCATTATACGGATGGCGATGAAAATGCGATAGTCGTTTCGGCAATCAACAGCATTGGATGCGAGCATGTCGGGCGGGAAAATTTTTCGGGTGTACTGCGACGAAAGCCGCACCGTTCAAGACCGATTTATGGTCTTCGGCGGAATCATCACGAGCCCAGAGTGTGAACTGAAGTTCACCGAGAGCATTGCTGCTTATCGCGATCTTCACTCGATGCACGCAGAAATGAAGTGGACGAAAGTCTCCAACCAGAAGATCGGCGAATACGCCGAATACGTTAATGAGTTTTTCCGAGTGTGCCGGCGCGACCTGCTCCACTTTCGATCTGTCGTATTTGATACCACGCAAATCGACTACGACACCTATCATGATGGAAGCAAAGAGACCGGATTCTATAAGCTCTACTACCAGTTCCTGCTGCACTCCTTTGCTGTATACGCCGCCAATAACGAAGACAGAATTCAGGTGTTTTTTGACCAGCGGCAGTCAAAGCATTCACTTGAAGAGTTTCGCAATATCCTGAATCGTGGAGTGCGAAAGAGGTTCAACCGGTCAGTTGACATCGTTTCTACGGTGGAGCCTGTAAGGTCACACGAAAGCGAACTGATTCAGATGGCCGATGTCCTGATGGGAGCAGTTGGATACCACCAAAACGACCGTCACTTGGTGGCTGGTGCAAAGCAAGCAAAGGTAACTCTAGCATCGCATATTGCGATGATTAACAAGCTAACTTCGCTGAAGCAAAAGACGCCGTAGGGCTCACGGCATTTTGGGATATGGCCGTTTCTGTTTCCAATAAAAAAAGCGCCCTAGTTGCCTAGGCATTCGGTTAAGAATGCGACCCGCAAAGGGGTTTCCGTGACATCATCACGGTTTTCGGCAAAAAGTGACGCTCTGTCTGAAGTATCGGTAAGTACTGGCACAATGTCAATTGCGGGGCAGCTTGCCCATGCATTTTGTCTGGACACTCGGTGCTGCCACAACCAGTTGTGGCGATTATTCACCCACCAGACCAGTTCCAGGCTTGCGATCCTTTGGTTGCTTGTACATCAACCGCTTGCCACCAGCGGCCTGAATCGCCTTCACCATCCGCTGGCCATCGGTCAGCTTCATGTGGGTCCAGCGAAATGCGAATTCAACGCAATATCGTTGCAGGTGGGTTTCGCTGAGTTGGTGGAACGTGCCGTAGTGACCACGCTTCAACAAACTAAAGAATGATTCAGCGGTGTTGCTGTGGATGCGTAGATCGTTCTCGCGGCGAGCGTATTCGCCACTGCGGTGGTTCGTGGTGTGGTGTCCCTTGAACAGTTTCCCGGTCGATGTGTAGAGCGGGCTTTCGTCAGTCATCAAGGTTGCTTCGCTGGCGATTACGGCTTCCATTGCGCGGCGAAGTCTCTTGCTGGTGACGTTCTTGATCGGTGTGGCAACCGCAGCACCCTTGCGTTCAACCAGCACTAGAACCGGCTTCTTGCTGGTGCCACGACCAGGCTTGCCCTTCGGACCACCGCGACGCGGTTTACCGCCGACATAACACTCGTCTGCCTCAACTTCGCCCTTGAGCATCCCAGCCATTGGGTCCAGCTTCATGCTCTCGCGGATGCGGTGGGTCATAAACCAAGCCGACTTGACGGTGATTCCAAGCTCGCGGGCAAGTTGGTGACTGCTGACGCCCTTCTTGCTGGAAGTCATCAAGTGGATAGCGAACAGCCAGAACCTAATCGGCAGTTTGCTGTCTTCAAAGATGGTGCCGACTTTCACCGTGAACTGCTTGCGGCACTTGTTGCACTTGCAGACACCCTTGCGAACGGGCTTCTTCGATCCGGCCTTGGGTGTCAGACGGTAGGCTTTCTCGCTACCGCAGTGTGGGCAAACCGGACCATTCGGCCAGCGCTTGGCTTCCATGAATTCGCGGGCTTTGTCTTCATCTGCGAAGATGGCGGCCATGCTCATGGCGTTAAGATCAGCGTCGGTGTTTGTCTTCGGCAGTTTGGCAGGCATCGCAAGTTTCCTTTGTGTGCCTGAATCTTACCGATCCGCCGTGGGTTTGTCAAGTATAACATTCCGTCCAACAATGGGGTCGATAGTTGGACAGTGGTGTGCGTAACTCTCGGGTTTGGCTGCAGGTTGGTGTCCAACAATGGTGCGGAAGTTGGACGTTTAGGTGGAAATCGCAGGTGCGATTTCGGCTGCTGGGTTGAGTGCCGAGAGTTAGATCAACTCGCGCAGCGGAGCGGTATGATCGACCAGGTATTGGGGCCGGCCGGAGAGGTCGGTCATGGTCGTGGCATCGAGATTGATGCCCAGATTGTGATAGAGCGTGGCGAAGACTTCCTGGAACTGAACCGGCCGATCGACAGCTTCGGACGCGGTGGCATCGGTCGAACCGATGACCTGGCCAGTTCGGAGGCCGCCACCGGCCAGCAGGGCACAGGCCACGCCGGGCCAGTGATCGCGGCCACCTTTGTCGTTGATCTTGGGTGTGCGGCCGAATTCGCCCCAGACGATGACGGTCACATCGCGATCGAGGCCCCGTTCGTGCAAGTCTTGCACGAGGGCAGAGACGCCTTGATCGAGCAGCGGCAGCACCTTCCGCCCATGGTCAAAATTCTTGCCGTGCCAATCGAAGTCGGCGAAGGAGCAAGTCACCAATCTTGCGCCAGCTTCGACCAATCGGCGCGCGGTAAGGAACCGCGACATCAGCGCACCATAGCCCAAACGTCCTAGTGCCGGGCCGAGTGCATTCAGATCGTCTTCGCCGTAGCGGGCGCGAATCTTGGGATCTTCGCGAGTCAGATCGAGTGCCTGCATCAGCGAGTTCGACGTCAGCACGCCCATCGCTTGTTCTACAAAGGGATCGAGCCCGCGCTGGTCGGCAGCTGCAGCCTGTTGTCGCAAACGATCGAGACCTAGGAGCAGATTCTTGCGATCGCCGAGCCGATCCATGGTTACGTCTTGGTGCAGACTCATGTTCGCCAGCGTTTCGTTATCGGGACGAAACGGCGTATGAGCGAGACCGAGGAACCCGGGCCCGGGAATGTTGTACGGGTCGTGCGCCATCTTCTGCGAGACGTCGACCGCTGGCGGAATCGTCGGGTTGAGCGGGCCTTGCACCTTCGAGACCACAGCTCCAATCGAAGGCCAACCACCTCGCGGCGCACCTTGGGGAGCATGACCCGTCGCGCATTGAATCGAGCTGTGCCCACCCTGAGCGCCGACCAGCGAGCGAATGGCAACGAACTTGTCCATCATCGCCGCGATCCGCGGCATGTGTTCGCAAATCTGAATGCCCGGCACGTTCGTACTGATGGGCTGAAACTCGCCGCGCACTTCGACGGGCGCATCGGGCTTGAGATCAAACATGTCTTGATGGGGCGGCCCACCCGACAGATAGATCATGATCACCGACTTGTGCGAACGACCAACGCCAGCAGCGGCCTCGGCCTGCAACATCTGCGGTAGCGCCAAACCACCAAGGCCGAGCGAGCCAATCTTCAAAAAGTCGCGGCGGGGCAAACCGTCGCATAATCGCCGCTGTTGGCCAAGGAGGGTCAGCATAGGGCGGGCTCTTGCAATGAATGCGGTGGGGGCTATCGAGGGAATATCGACGGACGTTTATATCATCGGCGAAATGGGGGTCGCAGGCAACGCCTTTTTTGGCAACTAACTCAGCTTCGCCGTTTCGCAAGACATTTGCGACCGAACAAGCTCTGCCGCGGGCTCGGTCGTAGGAGTGCCATCGAAAGCCAGCCAGCATTGGCGGCGATAGTCGTACAGTTTGCACTGCCGCAAAATGCCGAGCAGTTGGCGAATCTTGAATGGCGAGACGATTACATCTTCTGCATACGACTGCTCCACGGCCAATTGGGCAGCGGGCAGGTTGTACAGCGGCACGCGCGGGTCGATGTGATGGGCCGTGTGCTCCATGATGTGATGTAACATCGGCCCCAGCGGCCAAGGGAACTTTACGTGCACAGTTCCCTGCACCTGGCCAGCATAAAACGACCACTCTTCGGGGTCGTCGTACCAGCGGACCTTGGGGTGCGTGTGGTGCAGCAAAATCACCAGTCCCATGAACCAATTCCAGAGCAGTTGCGGCACAATCACGGCGAGCGCAACGTTGATGAGCATTTGACCTGTCGACGGCCAGCCCACTGCCGCGGCAATCGCGATTTGGCCCAGGGCAAACACGGCCACAATCCCGCGGTCGAAGAGCGAGGTGAACCGCGGCAGCACTTGATGATCGGATGAGCGGGGAAACATCAAGTGCCGGTACCAAATTTCAATCAGGTAATAGCTGCCCACGCCCGCTAGTGTGCGATAGTGCCTTTCCAACGCACGGCGGTAGGCCGGCAAGGCGTCGTACTCGGCTTTGGACAGGGGAACCCACACGTAGTCTTTGGTGCGCAGGTTGGTAAAGCAATGATGCAACTGATTGTGGGCCAGGTGCCAACTGGTGAAGGGATGCCAGGAAGGCAAAAAGGCGAGCCGGCCAAGAACCTGGTTGAGGAAGTTGGACGGGGTCAAGCTGCCGTGGCAAGCATCGTGACCAATGATAAAGAGAACCGAGATGCAAACCGAATTTGCGAACCCCCAGGCAAACTGAAGGCCGGGATGTGGTTCCGCCAGGCAAGCAATAAACGTGAGAACGTATAGCGTGCCGGTGAGCAAAAAGAGCGAAACGCCTTTGAGCGTCGACCGCAGGCGAAACGTCTCAGGAATCGACGCTCGCAACTGGCTAATTTTGGGAGGTGCTGTGCTCATAATCGCGGCGCAAAGGAAAAGGACGATTGTCACACCAATGGCCTCGCTGCCAGTGCTCTCGGCAGCAGCACAACCACATCCAACCGCCAGCGCCGAGAGAGTTCGCAGGTCCGAAGGTAAAGGTGCCGAGCCACAATTGTAGTTCGCTGGCAGGGGAAGTGGATAGTGTATCGACCCGCCGGCGAGTGCTCGACTTCAGTGCCGGACAACTATTTCTTATCGAGCCCAAACGCTGCGTACCGCTCGCTGTTGCGTTCGAGTGTCTCGGCAGAGACGCGATCGAATTGACTGCAGACGACTTTCGTCAGCGCTTCCACAAAGAAGTACTCGCCCCACATCACCGATTCGTTGACCCCCAGGTTCTTCGACGTGTGATAAACACCCTCTTTAAGGATCCCTTCCCAGCCCGGTGTTTCGCGAGCCAAATACTTGGGTTGGCAGAGCGAATCGAGCGTGGCCAACGCAACCGCTTCGTATTGCTCTGCGCGCTCGTCATCTTGTGTTTGGCGCGCCAGGTCCAGCAAGCCACTCGCCGCGATGGCAGCAGCGCTCGATTCCTTTTGATTGCCAAACGGCGCCGGTTCGTTGGGGTTCGCATCGAAATCCCACAGGGGAATGCGGTCCTCGGGGAGGTGCGAAATCCAATAGTCGGCGTTCTTCTCGGCGATTTCAAGGAACTCCTGATTGCCGGTGAGTGCATAGCACTTGCTGTAGCCGTACAGCGACCACGCCAGGCCGCGGGCCCAAGCACTGTCATCGCGCAGGCCTTGATGCGTTGTCTGTTTGAGGAACTTGCCGGTGCTCAGGTCAAACAGCCCTTCGTGAGCGGTCGAGCCGTCGGGGCGAACCAGCGTCTGCTCCGTCGTGCGGCAGTGGGCCGTGGCAATCCGCGCGAGGTCGCGATCGCCGGTCTCAATGGCTGCATAAAAAATGATGGGCACGTTCATCATGATGTCGATGAACAGCGACTCCGGCGCAACGAACGAGCGCAGGTATTGCCCCTTCTCCATGAACCGCATCGCCAGCGTACGACCAGCTTGAATCAGCACGTCGTGCAACTGTTTCTCGCCGGTGATTTCGTACCAGGGCAAATAGGTGCTCAGGAAAATGAAGCCCAGGTCGTGGACGTCGCGATCGTGCTGACGATGTTCAAGCAACTGGGAATAGTGTTCGGCCCGCTTGCGCCAGGCGGACGATTTCAAGGCGTCGTCACTCAGCCCACGAACTTTGCGTTCGTTACGTTCGCGCAGGTGGAACTGCCACATCATGCCGGCGAGAAAACCGCCCGTCCAATCGGTCCAGAGTTCGCCCCCGTGGTGCCACTTGCCACCCACCGTGTAAATCGGAAAGAAATCAGGGTGTTGATAGGTCAAGGCAGCGACTTGCTTCTCGGCGAATTCCAAGGCAGCCGGATACTGTGGGACGGCAGTCTGAGTCATGGAAGAAGATGATTCGTTAGAAAGGAAATGGACCGTAGGAATGTGATTTTTGCACCCGCAATAAACACCAACTGCGAGTCGGCCACAAGAGCCAGTGAGCGAATGCAGCCGTCAGGTACAATGAGCGAGCGTCGCGTAGCGGCCTCTCCTCCCCAGCCCTTTGTTTACCGGCCATCCCGTGAACACTGCTCCCCTGCTGCATATTGTTTTGTATCAACCGGAAATCCCGCCCAACACAGGCAACATCGGCCGCAGCTGCGTCGCCACCGGTTGCCGCTTGTGGCTGGTCGAGCCACTCGGTTTCGATATCAGCGAGAAAGCGGTCCGCCGGGCGGGGCTCGATTATTGGTCGCTGCTCGATCTGCGCGTGGTCCCTGATTGGCAAACGCTGGCAACCGAATTGCACGAGCCGTTCAGCGCCGGTCGCACGTGGCTCTTCACCAAAACGGCCAAGCAAAGTTATTTACAGCCGCGCTATCAGGCCGGCGATGTGCTGATCTTTGGCTGTGAAACGCGTGGCCTACCGGCAGAGATCATGGAGCAGTTTCCCAATCAGCTGGTGCGTATTCCCATGCGGCCGCAGGTTCGTAGCTTGAATTTATCGGTGACCGCTGGCATCGCTATGTACGAAGCTGTTCGGCAGCTGGGCTGTGGTGATGAATACTTCGAGCAGTAGCGCTATCTGCTAGCAGCGACGACCAAAAAGTTTATGCCTCTGACCGCCCACTCTCTCTTGACGTGGTAGCAAAGCATCCGCAGAATCCCGCCCTCCTGAAATTGCGGCAGCAGATTCTGCCAGCAGGTCATTTTTCATGTTCTCTTGTGAACCTAGCTCGAAATGCGCGATCACCCTCGTGGTGCTGGGCTGCTGTGCGCTGCTGGCGACTACTTCATTTTCTCAAACACCGGCTCGCCAGGCCGTGGGACGAGGTCCGATCAATCCGCTTCGCGCATTGCCAACTTCAGCCGGCGTGCTACAAGCTCAAGCCACCGAGCCGCTACCCTCGCCGCTGCGCGGCCCGCCAACCGGCAATAATCCCTTCGCGGATTCCGCAACCGAGCCGCGCCTCGCGCCCACACAGATCGGGCCAATGCAGCCCGTTCCCGCGCCGGGCGAACGCCTGCTCTTGGAACAAAACTCCGCCCAGGGTTGGCCAGCTGATGCGCCCGCCTACGATCAGCTCGAACATCACGGCGGTGGACATGGCAGTCATGGTCATCCGCCGCGCGACGCCTGGTTCGCCCACGACGATCCGAACGACATCGCTCGGCACACAGGCTGGGGCGAACCGCTGGTCGGCACTAGCTGGCGAAATCGCCCTTGGTACTGGGGCATATTTATGGGGGGCATCCTTAACGACGGCATCGTCGGGGGACACGTCGAACAGGACAATGCGCCGTTTCTCGGGTTGCGGCTAGGCAACGACTTCGATCATTTTTGGGGCTGGGAAGGTCGTTATGCCTTTGCCCGCACGGAACTGTTCAATGGAGTCGGTGCTCCCATTGCCGAAGAAGGACGCAACTATTACGTCGATGTCGCGCTGCTCCATTATCCCTGGGGCGATTCGCGTTGGCGACCCTATTTTCTCGCGGGCTTAGGTTTTGCTAATTTCCGCTTCGAGAATGACTTGGGACAGAGGATTGACGATACAGCGCTGACGATTCCGCTGGGAATCGGCCTGAAGCACTATTATTCGCCGTGGTTCTCGCTGCGCTTCGATGCTGTCGACAACTTTGCGATTGGCACGTCGCGACTGGATACCATGCACAATTTTTCGCTGATGGTCGGCGTCGAGTTCCGCTTTGGCGGCAATCGACCCAACTACTTTCCGTGGCATGGAAACACTACGTTCTGGTAGCGAAACCAGCCTTTGGTAACCGTGCCTGCAAGAGGGGCCCGCTCGCAACGTCGTGCGTCCTGATACCGCCCCATTTCCTTCCGTGGAATGGGAGTCAGTTCAGTGTGCGGGCTACTTCTGTTTTCGACCGTGTCACTTGGATTCAGCTTCTGACCTGCAGAAGCCAATTCAATTTAGACGGGGGTTACATTTTCGGCACAAGGACCTTTTTGTCCGCGGCCTTCGGTGTAAGTGACCTTCTGGCCTTCGCGCAGGTCGTCAAAGCTGACGCCTTGAACTGCGGAAGAATGGAAGAACAGGTCCTTACCGGGACCAACCGTGATGAAACCAAAACCCTTGTCGGTAAGCTTCTTGATGCTGCCTTCAGCCATTTGCGTATTCCCTGAGCGTTGCCATGGATGAACGCCGCTTGGCTAAGTTGCCGACTGGTCGCCGTCCGTGTGTGTCCAACAATATACTCGATAAAGAGTGTAAATACATGGGGTAAGCCGGTGCAAAACCCACCCCGTTTGCTTTTTTCTTAACGTAACTAGCGGTTGTGCCAGTTAGCCATCGATGGCTTTCAACAAAGCTGTTGCATTGGCCAGGCTGCCGGTCGCCTTCAACAGCTGGCGAGCCGTCTTGATCGCGTCTACCCAGAGGGCTGGCGAAGTCAGCGGGCTATCGCTGGCCGACTTGGACTTTTTAGCCCGGCCATCGGTCGCCATGTTCCCCTTGGTTTTCACCATGTAGACCATGTTTTGGCTGATCTCGTGGCCGTATTCTTTCTTCACCACTTCGGCCACTTCTGTGGCCTTGGCGGCGGGCATCTTCTTGACGACCAGGCGAATCGCCAGGCTCTTGTTTTGCTTGGGGTCCGAACGATCCGACTTCGACGACGACTTCTTGGCCATGCATCACCTCAAAAGAAAGAGTAAAGACTCCATCTAGGCTAGCTGCCGCCAGAACTGGGCACAAGGTGTTGCAAGGGTTGACAAATTGAACTTATTGTTATTTTTGGCATCTTTATTAGTACAAACTGTTACCTAAACGAAAGGTTGCCAACTTGCTAGCGGGACGACTTGATCCACTGCGCAACGTCGCGAATGACACTTTCTGCCACGTTTCCGGGGGTAAGGTACTCGATGGGCCGGCTTGGCCCCGCGCCAACCATGAATAAGTGGTTCAACGTTGGGTAAGAAACAAATTTTACTTGATTTCGTGAGCCTATCGCTTGTTTCCATCGCGCAAAGTCGTCCATGGTTACTTGGTAGTCACGCTCACCTTGCAATATGAGCATCGGCCTTGCGATTCTCTGGGCTGCCGCGGCAGGGTCATAGTCGCGCAAGTCCAGCCAGTACCTGGCGGCCACTCCCAGGGGTAATTCGCGTGCTGGCGTATCGATCGACAGGTCCGCGGACTTTACTTTGTCTACTTGTTGTTTGATGACATTAAGTTGTTGTTGTTTTTCGGCATTCAGTGGCCCGTCCAACAACAGAATGTACTTCGTTTGCTCCAAGACCAGATCTTCGAGCGGACGCGTGGAACCGGCAAGGCTGATGAACCCGGCAGGCCTGGGATTGGCTGCCGCGATTCGCGGCAAGAGCATGCCGCCGAGACTGTGACCGAGGACAAAGATCCGATTGGGATCGATCTTTTCCTGGCCGGCGAGCGTTTCGACAGCTGCGGCCGCATCGTTAACTGTTTCTTCTTTTACCGTAATGGTACTGGTCGTCAGCGCCATCACCAGTTGATGTTGTTTCGTCCGCTTCTCGTAGCGCAGCACGGCGATACCCTGCGAAGCTAGTCCCTGAGCCAGATCCCGGAACGGTCTGTTCGGCCCGATGGTCTCGTCTCGATCGTGGGGACCGGAGCCATGCACAAGTACGACCGCGGCAAACAAACCATCACCAGTGGGAAGCGAAAGGGTACCGGCCAAAGGAAACAGTCCCTTGCCAACCTTCACTTCCACCTCCGAAAATTTTGTTGTATCAACATAGGCAGGCGACTTGTACTTTCCTGCGGGAACAAAGAACAGGCCGGCGATTCGATCCTGGGAATCAAAAACGACTTTCGCCTCCAGTTTGCCACGGGCAAACTCCAGCGTGACGAACACAACCTGATATTTGTCAACAACTTCACGTCGGCTTTCGCCCAGGCTCTGCAGCGGGCCATACTGTCCAGTAATGCCTTGCCAGACTTCGCGTAGTTTGCTGGCGGGCAGCCCACGTTTCATTGTGTCGTCGAACGACGCGACCGCCTGGTCGAACTCGCCCCGACCGAGTCGCTCGACAAAGGCGCGAGCCAGCCCTGCATGGGGAATTTCCTGGGTCTTGGTTGGCGGATCGACCTGGGTACAGAGCAGGAGCAGAAGTGCCAGATTCATGAATCACCTCGATGAGGCCGATTCTACTGCGCCAAACTACGAGGCACGAATCGCCACCACCTGTCGCCCGCTGGAAGTATCGCCAGGATTGCATCAAAAGCGTGCAAAGACCGCGGCCGCGCGCGCGAGGCAAAGTATCAAGATGACTGGCAATACAGTTGGGGCGATCGTCAGACTCGTGGAACAACGCTGGTAGAATGCGGAAAACCAAGTCGTTTTTTGACCATTTAGTCCCTTCACTACCAGGGACCATTCGGGTAAACTTACCGTCACAAATGCATTTTCGGCAGATCTCGAGACTTCTCATCCCGTTGGGCTGCGGATTCTCCGCCCTTCATCCGTTGGAAGCCAGGCTGGCGGCTTAAACGAACTTTGAAGGTATCTCGCCCGCAAGCGGTTACCTCACTCACGCTTGCACTGACGTGCATCCCCCGGTCCTTTTATTCACGATGTCGTTCTTGTCGCCCTCCAGTTGGTGCTGACAGGGGTGCCATTCGCATCGCCGTTCAATTCGGCAAAGGTGTTTCGTTTCCATGTCTGAGTTTGCCCAAGACGAAGTTGAAGTCGCCGAGATGTCCCCCGAAACCTCGCAGTTTGAAGCGGCTGAAGAGCTGTTGCCTGAAGAGGCCGGTGCCGAGGATTCGGTTCCAGAAAACATGTTCCGTGGGCTGGGGCTGAACGAGGCCCTCGTTCGCGTTCTCGATCGTTCGGGCTATCACACCCCAACGCCCATTCAAGCGCAGACGATTCCGCTCATTCTGGAAGGGCGCGATGTTCTGGGCCAGGCACAAACGGGCACTGGCAAAACCGCTGCCTTCGCGTTGCCGGTGTTACAACGAATCAATCTGGCGGAACGCCGCCCGCAGGTGCTGGTACTCACTCCCACCCGCGAATTGGCCATTCAGGTTGCCGAAGCCTTTGAGAAGTATGCTGGCGAAATGCGCGGGCTGCGCGTCGTTCCCATTTACGGCGGTCAGGACTATCAGGTCCAACTCCGTGCGCTCGATCGCGGCGTGCAGGTAATTGTCGGCACCCCTGGCCGCGTTATGGATCACATGCGTCGTGGTTCGCTCAAGGTCGATGGACTGAAGACGCTCGTGCTCGACGAAGCTGACGAAATGCTGCGCATGGGTTTTGCCGAAGACGTCGAATGGGTGCTCACGCAGTTGCCGGCCGAGCGTCAAATCGCGCTGTTTTCGGCCACATTGCCAGAGCCGATTCGCCGCATTGCGCAGTGCCATTTGCGCAACCCGGCTCAAGTTACCATTCGCCAACAGACCGCGACTGCCGATACGATTCGTCAACGCTTTATCGTTGCCTCGCCTCATCTGAAAGAGGCCGCTCTCGCCCGCATTTTGGAGGCGGAGCCCATCGATGGCGTGATTATTTTCGTGAAGATGCGCAGCACCACCGAGCCGCTGGCCGAGTTTCTCTCGCAGCACGGCCATCGTGCAGCTGCGCTCAACGGCGACGTTGCCCAGAAACAGCGAGAGCGAATCGTCGAGAGTCTACGCTCGGGCAAGATCGACATTGTGGTCGCGACCGATGTCGCTGCCCGCGGACTCGATGTGCAGCGCATCAGCCACGTCATTAACTACGACCTGCCGTTCGACAGCGAAGCCTATGTGCATCGCATTGGTCGCACGGGCCGAGCCGGCCGCAGTGGTGAAGCCATTCTGTTCGTCCATCCGCGCGATCGACACATGCTCCGCAACCTCGAGCGGGCCACGCGTCAAGCGATCGAACCGATGGAACTCCCCTCGAACCGCACTATCAACAAGCAGCGCGTTGCTCGCTTTCACGACAAGATCACGGCGGCACTGACTCATCCCGATATCGAAGCACTCGCTTCCATTGTCGACCAGTATCGCCGCGAAAAAGAGATTCCGCTGGAGCAGATTGCTGCCGCCCTGGCATTGCTCGCCAATGGCGAAAAGCCATTGCTCATGAAGGATGCTTTCAAGCCCTCCGAGTCGTTTGATACGCACGGCTCCTCGCGCGATAGCCACGGCGGACCTCGCCACAGCCACGATCGCAACAGCCGTGATCGGCATGGAGATCGGGGCCCCGATTCCCGCCCAAGTCGTCACGCCGGCCCGCGCGGTTTCGACGAAGAGATGGAAACCTTCCGAGTTGAAGTCGGACACGTCAATCAAGTGAAGCCGGGCAATCTCGTCGGTGCCATTGCGAACGAGACAGGCATCAACGGCTCGAGCATTGGCCGCATTTCGATCTTCGAAGACTACAGCACGGTCGACCTGCCCGTGGGCATGCCCAGCGACATGTTTCAAGAATTGAAGAAGGTCCGTGTGGCCGGCCAGGAACTTAACATTTCGCGACTTGCCGAAGAGCGCCGACCCGCAGCGCCGTCCGCTCCTCGCGCCGAGGAGAAACCGATGAAGCCCAAGAAGCCGAAGCGCAAAGTGGCTGCCAAGCCAGCTTAGTGGTTTTGCTCTGAGCTTCGGCTCGGCTGCAACCTTCGCCGCAATTGCCAGACAATAGCGGAGCATCGAAAATGATGCTCCACGTCTTTCCTGAGCCAACTTTCGAATAAGTGAGCTGAGATGACTCTCCACTTTCACTCGATGCGTAGCCTGCGCACTTCCGCGCAGCTGGTCGTATCAATTCTCATTCTCTCCTGCGCACTACTCCTGACGGCAGCACCTGCCGGTGCTCAGCCGGCGAGCGTCGATCCGTTCCCGAGTCCGTTTGGCGTCGGTGCCAGCCACGTGAGAAATCGCTCGGTGGCGGACAACGCCACTTGGATTCCACAAATGTCCGCCATCGGTCTGCGAGTTTTTCGCTCGCCGCAGGCTGGCTGGGGAGGCCTCGAACCCGAAGAAGGAAAATGGAAGTGGGACGAACTGGATCGGCAGCTGGAGTATCTCGCCGAACAGAAGATTGAGTTTGGAATACTGCTTTACGGAAGCGGCAAGTGGAATCAACTCGATCGCCCCGGCACGTTGCCTGTCAACAATTTGCCAGCCTGGTCGAACTACGTATCGCAAGTTGCGACTCACGTGAAGGGGAAGTCGCGTCATTTCGAAATCTGGAATGAGCCACCAAACGGTACGGGCAAGGATCAAACGCCTGCGGACTATGCCAAAATCGTTGTCAGCGCGTATGACGCAGCCAAGGCTGCCCAGCCCGATTGTCTGGTTGGTCTTTCGGCCAAGAGTGCGCATGTGAATTATTTGGATCAGGTTATTCAAGCGGGAGCGAAAGACCATTTCGACTACATCGTGCTGCATCCCTACGAAGTGCTGAACGGTGTGGCAAATAACACAGGCTCGGAAGCGGTGTTCATGAACATCGTTCCCACGGTGCGCAGAATGCTGGCTGTGAGAAATCCCGCCAAAGAGAACGTGCCGATCATATTTACCGAATTGGGCTCCGACTCCAGCAAGGGAGCCGACAACCAGGCGCATGCTTTGGTGAAGGCTTACACGATGGGAATTGCCCAAGGGGTCGCCTGCATTCAATGGTTCGAGGGACGCGATGGCGACAGCGGTCCACTCGGGTTGATCGATGCCAAGGGAAAACCACGGCCAGCCTACACCGCTATGCAACAGCTGATTCAATACCTTGGCCAGCGTCCGACTTACCTCGGCTGGGTGCTGCTCAACGACCAGCACTACGGCTTCGTCTTCCAAGGCTCCGCAGGGACTGTGCTCTGCACCTGGGCGCGACCAGGCAAACCTCAGCGCGTCGAATTCGGTCGCGAAGTAAGAATCGCCAACCCGCTCACGACCAACGTCGTCGAAGCTCGTAGCTACGAGCTCACCATTGCTCCGGTGCTTGTGCTCAACGTACCGGAATCATTCGTTTCGCAGGCAAAAGCCAACCGGACCAAGCCGTTCCCCTGGGGCGGAGATTTCTCCGACGCGAACTCGGTTTCGATCACGTTCGGCGAAACAACCGCCGAGAAGGGGCTCCACACGGCAGCTGGAGCTGACGTCGCCGCTGCGGTCATCGCTTACGGCGGCTCCGCCCGCGCCGGCGATGTGCCCGGTGGAAACGTCTTCACGGTCGATCCCAACTTTTTGAACTACACCACGGTCCCGCTCGAAATCACTGCTGTCGTTCGCCGCAATCCGGCCAACGAGAATTCTGGCTTCAAGTTGGTCTATGAATCGAAGACCGGCTTCAAGACGGCTGGTGGTTGGTACACCGTGCCCGATAACAAGAAGTGGCACACAGTGACGTGGAAAATTGACGATGCCCAGTTCGTCAATTATTGGGGCTTCAACTTCAACCTGGAATCGGACGGCAACAAGTTCAACAAGTATCTCATCCAAAGCGTCACGGTTACCAAACGAACCCCCTAGCTGAATTATGCAAACAGATCTTCGATGATCTTTCCCTTGTCGGCGACCGTGAAGGGGCGCCCTGAAGGCGAATGCTCGATCTTCTCCACGTCGATTCCCATCGCGTGGGCAATTGTCGCATTGAAGTCGGGCATGTTGACAGGATGTTCAGCAACGCGATCGCCAGCAGCATCGGACTTGCCGTACACATAGCCGCCTTTCATACCGCCGCCAGCGACCCACCACGTGAACACGGCTGGATGATGCCCGCGCCCGGCGGTGACCTCGCTAATTTGTGGCGTACGACCAAACTCCGTCGCCATCACGACGAGCGTCGTTTCGAGCAGACCGCGCTGATGTAAATCACTCAGCAGTGCTGCCAACGTTTGATCTGCCGAGGGGGTCATGCGCTGCATCGAGACGAGTTGATCGTTGTGCGTGTCCCAGTTCTGATCGTCCTCGACCTCAATAAACCGCACTCCATGTTCGACAAGTCGCCGCGCAAGCAGGCAACCCTTTCCAAAAGTATGCGATCCGTAGGCTTCCTGTGTTTGGGCACTTTCTTGCGTAATGTCGAAGGCCTTCAGATCCTTGCTCTTCATTAAGTCGACGGCCTTGGCGTGAATCTTGTCGTAGGCTGCAACCGAGCGCAGTTGCGTACGTTCGAGAAAGCTGTGTCCCAGCGACTTCGCCAGTTGCGTACGCCGCACGAAATCGAGCGCGGTTTCGCCGCGTCTTAACGCCGAGTTCTGCAAACCGGAAGCTGGATCGACAATCGGCAGCGGAGCCAGGTGCGACTCCATGTATCCACTACCAGGGTGCTGGGGACTGCCGTTGATCAGGATATTGCCCGGTAACAGCGGATTGGCCGACCCCAATTGCTTTAGGGCCCAAGTGCCAAGGGCCGGATGAGCAATCGTCGGCGTGAGGTAGTAACTGGTGTGGGCCAGATAGTTGCCGCGATCGTGAACTCCTTGCGTCGAAGTCATCGAGCGAACCAGCGAGACATGGTGCATCTGCCGCGCAAACTTCGGAAACCACTCCGAGACCTGAACGCCCGCCGCGCTGGTGTCGATCGCCGTCACGCCGCCCATCTCGGCTCGGCCCGGCTTGGGATCAAAGGTATCGATGTGAGAAATGCCGCCACGTAAGTACAAATAGACCACACTCTGAGCTGGTGGTTTTCGCCGCTCGATTGCCGACGCACTAATCGACAGCCCGAGCACGTTGACTCCGAAGAAGGTCTTGGCAAACGCTTCGAGGAAAGAGCGGCGCGAAGTTTCGGTGGGTATGATTTGCATCGGACGACTTCTATTGAATAAAGAGAAACTCAGGCGAGTTCAGCAGTGCCCAGATCAGGTCAGCGTCGGGCGTGCGACTGGTGGCGAATAATTCTCGGCAGCGTTCGGCTTCTTCAGCATTCGGGCGGCGGATGAGAATCGACTGATAGATCGCGTCAATTCGCTGCTCGGCATTCTGGATCGAATTGAGTTCTTTCTGCAAATACGAGTCGGATTCGATCGCCGTTTGGGTCAGATCACCGTTCATCAGGGCCAAGGAGTGAGTGATTTTCGGACTCTTGTTAAACGCATCGATTTCGCGGCGGTCTGACTGGCCGAATTGCCGCAGGAAATGGCCGAGGGAAATCGGTGTCGGAATCTCGGAGGCGCGCACGAGCGACGGTGGTAGCTTCTGCCAGCGAGGATCAGTTTCCTTCGCAGTCGCCAGGCCCCCCATCTGCATGGAACGTTGCAACTGCTCGAACTGGGCATTGGTCGTCGCATATTCAGCGCGCAACTGCCGCACTTTCTCAGCGTCACCGGACTCAGTGGCCTTCTTCAGCAAGCTTTTTTGGTTTTCTAGTTCGATGTTGTGGCGTCGACGTACCGCGTGATACTCAGCCATCTCGTGCGAACGCTTCAGCAACTCTTCGGCAGTCATGTTGGTCAGCTTGACGAGCAGGTCGCGACCGGCCGGTCCACGATCGAGAGGGAGCGGCTTGCGAGAATCGAGATCTTCGACCAGCAGGACAAGGAGTGAGTCCCAAACTTGCTCCGCCGAAAGTCGCCGCGCCAGCGGGCCGCGCAGCATATAGACCTCGCCCGGCTCCAAGTCCTTTCGTTCCGCCTCGCTTTGATACACTCGCGAGTTAAGCAGCACTGCGAGAAACGCTCGTTCGTCGTATCGAAGCTGAGCCATCGTTTGCGTCAAGAATTCAAGCAATTCCGGCTGCTCTGGCCGATTAACCGGCGACAGACTATCCACCGGTTCGATCAATCCCACCCCCATCACTCGCTTGAAGAGTCGATTAACGATATTGCGCGTAAAGCGCGGATTGCGCGGCGAAGTTATCCAGTCGGCAAACTTCACGCGGCGGTTTTCGGCGGTGGCCGGCGCTTCGTCGCCAAACATCGTGCGCGCCTCGACCACCTTGCCGCGGGCCACGGGTTCGGACGCATAATGTTCGGGAAATGTCAGGCTATGTTCCGTGTCTTTGGTCAGCCGCTTGAGTGGAGCAATTGTTCCGCTGGCCGCATCGCGAAGCGCTTTGGAAGCATTGTTTGAGTCCAACAGCGACTTCAGTTCGGGCCACTGCTTAACGTTGTCTGGCGAGAAACCAGCAGATGAATAAAGATTCGAAACTCCATAGGTATAGGCCGTGAGTTGATAGAAGTCCTTTTGCGTGATCGGCTCGAATGGATGATCGTGGCACTGAGCACATTCGAGCCGAGTTCCCAGGAAGATGCGGGCCATGTTCGACATATGGTCGAACGGCATTCCCAGATCGCGCAGATAGAAACCAACCGCGCCGTTCTCCCACAGGTATCCTTGGGCAGTGACCAGCTGGCGCACAAATTCGTCGTAGGCCATACCCGACTGAATCGATTCTTTGACCCAGTCTTCGTACATATATCCTGGTTGGCCAGGAAAACCCTTTGTAACTAGCCGCAGTTGATCGGCCTTCCAATTGAAGGTGTGACTAACGTAGCCCTCGCCGTCGAGCAATTTGTCGATCAAGCGGGCACGTTTGTCTGGCACTTTACTGGCCAGATATTCTTGCGATTCGGCATAACTGGGAATCCGGCCCGCAACATCGAGATAGACGCGGCGCAAAAAGCCCTCGTCGCTCACGGCGGCGTTGAGCGCCGTCCCTTTGGACAGATGATACTGCTGAACAAGTTCGTCGACCTTGCGAGCCAACTCCGGTACATCGGCTCGCGATAAGGGTGCGTTGCGAAACTCGACCGCGGGCTCGCGATGATTGAAACGCTGCCACCCCTGCATGTTCGCTCCCGTGGCAATCCAACGCCGCACGAGCCCACGTTCGGCCTCACTAAGCGGCTGCCCGCCCCCCTTCAACGGCGGCATCAGACCTTCATCCGAATGAGGCAACGAGACTCGAATCAGCAATTCGCTTTTGTCGGGGCTGGCGGTGTTTAACACCCCGCTTTGGCGAATCCCCTCTGCCGAGTCCAATCGTAGTTCGGCCTTAGGCTTGGCCACCTTCTCGCTGTGGCAACTAAAGCAACGATTGTACAGCAGAGGCAAGATCTGCCGCTCGAAGTCGGGCGATTCGGCCGCACCGACTCGCCCATAGCAAGCTAAGCTTGCGAGGCAGAGTACGAGACAGCTGCGGAGAAAGTTGGGATTCATGTCGGCTCAAACAACTAGCAAGGCTTGGTCTGCCGCAATCGCAGTTTGTAACCCACCTTGTAGCAGGTCGCCCGCCCGCAATCCAACCAGAATCGCTGGCTTCGTCGGGCCAACTAGTCGCTTAAGAACGAGCTTCGGGTTGGGCTTTGATAGCGAATGGCGAGATGGGGCGTCTCAAGTCGAACCTGATCTTTGCCCAGTGAGCGAACGCCAGCTTCGACCAGGCCGGTTGTTAGCAGGGTTCGCTCGAGTGGACACGGCGCTTGGCCGGTGAGGAATGTTTCTTCTGCTTTGGACATTAGCGAAGCAGAATAAGTTACGTTCGGCGTCGGCGGCAAATAGAACAGGGTTGAGAATGGTTGCTTCTCGCCCTTGAGCCGCACGGCTGCTGTAAAGTCATTAACCAGACCGTTGAGCAGGAGCATCGTGGCCTTCGTGCCATCGCGATACTCAATGCGATAAGCCACCGGCTGTTTGACCCACTCGCGAATTTGGGCTGGGGTGGGATATCGATGGCTAAAGGTGGGCGGCTGGGCGAGGGTTTGACTTCTCGACAAACAAGCTTCGAACAGTCTTGGATCCCAACCTCCCGCTGTCCAATCCTTGGCCGCCATTGCCTGCCAAACAGCCTCCCCGCGCAGGGCTTGTACGGCAGCAACTCCCGTTTCACCGCCGCGACGTCGTTCTGCCAGGCACTGAATGACTTCCAACGCGTGAAAGTCATAACTGTCGACGCTTCCCATCGCCACGCACAAGAGTTCTTCAGCCTCGGCGTTGTGCGGGAGGTCGATTGCAGGCATTCGCCAGGTAACAGGCAGCGAAGACCCGGCAGCGAAAGGAATCTTCAGTTCGCTCGCCACGTCATACATCTCCTTAGCCCAGTCCCAGTTCCACGATAGGTGTTTGTCATTGAAGACCGGTACCACTCGCCCCGATCGTCGAAACACCTCGACTACCTGCTTGAAGAATTCGTAGCGCGGGTACTTCGTTTGGCCGTACTCACTTTTTTCATAGGTGCCGTGTTCACCGATTATCAGTACGGCATCCACAGCGAGATCCTTGCCACCACATTGCAGCGCATCCGCAATCGTGGGGTAGATCTGAAAGCCAAATTCCTTGGCTCGTTGCGGACTGAGATCACCGGCCGGCTGCTGGTCGACATAGGCGCTGACCACATCAATGGGTGGGCGATGCCAGGCTCCTTGCCGCGGATAGCCGTGCAGAAAACGCTCTGCCATATGCCAGGCGTGCGAGCGATCGCGCCAGACTGTGGTGATAACGGCCAATCGCTTGCGCGGCGTATTCATCGCGCTGAGGGGCAAAGAACCGCAGGCAAGAGTGGCAGCGATCGATCCAAGGGCAACTCGGCGGGTGCAGCGCATGGCGTTCATCCTGGCAGGCGGGAAGGCGGGGAAACGGGCGCATCGTAACCGTCACAAATTTCGCTGGCAATCTGCGGCACGATTTGGGAGTATCACGGCATCGCCCCTTCCGCTTGCGAGATTCTCACCATGCTGCCCGCCCTAAAGCCCGCTTCATTTGCAGTCGGTCTGATTTGCGCTCTCATTAGCAGCCCGCTATGGGGAGCTGAAGTTTTTCAAGCGGGGGCTGCGACCAGCAACATTACCCCTCCGCTGGGATTGGAAATTGTCGGCGGCTTCGTGCCGTATCCGTCGAAACACATTCACGACGAACTGAATGCTCGCTGCCTGGTACTGGATGACGGCAAGACGAAGTTGGCGATAGTCGTTTGCGACTTGCTGGGCATCCATCGAGTGGTGAGCGATGAAGCTCGCAAGTTGATCGCCGAGAAGTCGGGGATTCCGCGCGAACAGGTTCTGATTAGTGCGACGCACACGCATTCGGCCAGCAGTGCTCTCGGCAAGAATCGCTTGCAGCACGATCAGACCGTCGATGAGTATCAAGCGTTTGTCGCTCAGCGAATTGCCGACGGTGTGGCTCGCGCGCTCAACAACTGCCGACCAGCGCAGATTGCCTTTAGCAAAGTCGACGTTCCTGAGCATGTCTTTAATCGCCGCTGGCACATGAAGCCAGGAACTGCGCCGGTAAATCCATTCGGCGAAGTCGAAGCTGTGAAGATGAATCCGCCCGGCGGAAGTCCGAATTTAATCGAGCCCGCGGGTCCCACCGATCCGACTGTATCATTCGTTTCGGTTCGTGAACCAAATGGTCGACCGATTTCAGTTTTCGCAACGTACTCGCTGCACTATGTAGGGGGTGTCGGCAAGGAACACATTTCGGCCGACTACTACGGAGTCTGCTGCGAACACTTGAAGCAGTTGCTCGCGGCCGATCAAAAGCCGGAGCAGACGAGCAATCAGGCTCTTGATGTTCCTCCCTTCGTGGCCGTTCTTGCCAACGGAACCAGCGGCGACATTAACAACAACAACTTCGTGAAACCGCGCGGCCGTAAAGAACCCTATGAGCAAATTCGCTATGTGGCTGAGGATGTCGCGACCAAGATTCACACGGCAATGAAGGAGTTGAAGTATCAGGACCACGTCAGCCTGGCCGCCGCCTATCGCGAACCTACCATCACCTGGCGCAAGCCGACCGACGAGCAGAAAAAATGGGCAACGGAGACCATCGCAGCAGGGCCGAAGAGTAAATCTGATTTGTCGTTCATTTATGCCGAGCGAGCCATGCGTTTGGCTGCCTATCCTGAAACGACCACGGTTCCAGTTCAGCTGTTTCGCATCGGAGATGTCTGCATCGGCACCATGCCTTGCGAAGTCTTCTGCGAGATTGGCCTGGAGTTCAAAGCACGCAATCCATTTGCGAATTCATTTTTGGTCTCACTCGCCCATGGCTATCTCGGCTACCTTCCTACGCCTCGCCAACATCGCCTTGGTGGATACGAAACCTGGATTGGTACCAACCGCCTTGAACCAACTGCCTCCGACAAACTCACGGAAGAACTGCTGAAAATGGCTGCGGAAGTGCAACCACCAAAGAAGTAGAACTCTCGCGCACATGATCCAGTCACTTGTCTTTCGCGTAGCATCTCTGTGGCCGAAAACGCCTTCGCGGAATCTTCACAGAAGATTAGCGCGTTGCGGATTGTGAAATAAGCCAGCGCGACTAGGCTGTTTAGCACAACCTTACCGCTCAGGTCGCTTGACTGAGTTGTTCCTTCTTTATCGCTGATCGGGCTCTCTCCTCCATCAGCGGCCTAGTATCCCTGCGCTACCGCTGCGCACAAACTCCCCACTGCGAACCATACGATGCCAAACAAGCACCCTGTCGTAGCTACCGCTCCGCGCCGCCGCAGCTTGAAATCGAAAACCGCCTCTCCCCGCCGCATGTTTTTCGAACCGCTCGAAGCTCGCCGGGTGATGGCGATTACCGACATTCCGGCGGCCAATTTGCAGGTCGTGCAGAACACTACCGCTAATTCCACGGCTGCGGTTACCGTGACTGCTCCACTTGCCGCCAACGGGTTCGCCGTCCGAAGTGGCTCGAACCGGGGTGACTACTTCGTGCAGATTGGCCCTAGCCTCGCAGACGATATTTCTGGTGGAGTTTTAATCTCGAATGTGCGGGAACTGAATCGAGCTCATCCACTGTCTGTACCACCGGAAGCGGCAGAGTTTGCTACGGCGGCAGTCGCGCGCGATGGTGTGACCGGAGGATACTTTATCCCCGTAGCGGAATCCCCTGGTGGAACAGAATGGAACATCAATGTAGCTGCTGGATACTTCCCTTATTCTGTGGGCTGGACGGCTGGATTCGCAGACGGAGATGATGGTCCTATCGATACCTTTACAGCTTCTCCGGGGATCAACTTCGGAACGCAGTTCGTCGACAACGCAGACGGTACTTACAAATTAACGATTCCCGGAAAGGATTCGCGAACTGACGGAGTCTTGATCGCCGTCAGCGGAGTCAACGAAGACAATTTCGTTCTAACAGCACCTAACAATACCGATGGATCGTTCACGATCTATCAGCACGACAATGGCACAAACGGCACTAGCTACGAGCGGGACGGTTTGGCCTTTGTTTTCATTCCAAAGAATTCTCAACTGACGGACAATATGTTCTTTGGCCGATTTACCGGCAACGGCACCGTTGAGGCCGATGTGAGCAGCAATGGCTTCAGCATCACGAAACTGGCCGCTGCGGGCACCTATGAACTCTCCATACCAGGTTTCAGTTTCGATAAGGGAGTGCTACTTCTTACAGGTGCCGGTGGAGGGGCAGGCAACGTTGACAACATCGTGTCGTATGGTGCGAGCGGGGACAAATGGATTATTGAGACCCGTGACTTGAATGACAGTACGACGCCGCCCGCCCTGCAAAACATTAACGCCACCGAACTAGTCGCTTCCTTCGTATTCATTCCAATCACGGGCTCAGGCGATGTCTCCATCGATGGTTCGGGCAATTTGCTAGTGAATGACGTTGATGGTGCCAACTCGAATGACAACCTGACGTTTGTTGTATCAGGCACAGATCTCATCATTAGCGATCCGAACAATTCGCTCGATGCGGGAGCCGGCGCGACGCAGCTGACCCCGTTTTCGGTCAGTGTTCCTCTGAGTGCGATTACCGGTAGCATCCAAATCACCACGCAGGCCGGCAACGATCTTGTCACTTTGGATTTGACTGGCGGAGATTTCATCCCCGCTGCCGGCCTGAGCTTTGACGGTGGCGATCCGACGACGGGTACCGGTGACCAGTTGGCGATTGTTGGCGAAGATCAGGGTGATGTGGTTTACAACCACACCACTGCCAGTTCGGGCAATATTGTTTTGCAGAACTTCGGCACAATCACATACTCCGGCTTAGAGCCCATTTCGAATTCCGGCACAGCAGCCAACGTTACCTTTAACTTGCCCGGCACTGCCGATGTAGGAATTACGCTCAGCGATTTGGGTGGCGGTCAGGCACAGTTGCAAAGCGCAACCTCGACCTTTGAAAGCACATCGTTCGCCGTTCCCACTGCCGG
Source organism: Anatilimnocola aggregata (assembly GCF_007747655.1). NCBI lineage: Bacteria > Pseudomonadati > Planctomycetota > Planctomycetia > Pirellulales > Pirellulaceae > Anatilimnocola > Anatilimnocola aggregata. Next base: position 8,596,793 of record NZ_CP036274.1, on the reverse strand, counting down.
TGGCGCGCTGACGATCAACTTGGGTGCGAATAATCAAACACTCACGATCAACTCCCTCGTGCTGAATGCAAACACGGACCTAATCATTGCTGGCGATGGCGGCGATGACACCATCAATCTCAATGCCGCAGCTTTATCGATTACCGATGCGCTGACACTCACTGCTGAAACGATCGGCCAGACACAGCCTGTAACTGTTGCTGGCCTGACAACGCTCAACGCTGGCACCGGCACGGTCACCCTTACCAACGCAACAAACAACTTTAGCAGCATAAGTATTCCCGCTGCGGGAACCGTCAGTCTGCGCGACGACAGTACGGGCTTCGTGCTAACGGGCGCGAGCACTACCACGAGCCTGATGCTCAATAGTGATGACACGGTCACTCAAACTGGCCCGATTACTGGCGCTGGTGGCTTGACTAAGCTTGGTGCAGGTCTGTTGTCGCTTACTCAAGCCAACGACTATCAAGGCTCGACGACCATCACCGGCGGCGCAATTGAAGTTGGCAATGGAGGCACTACCGGCACGCTCGGTTCGGGACCGGTTGTCGTGAATGTTGCCGCGCCGAATGGCTTATGGCTCAATCTCTCCAACACTTTCACCGTATCCAACGAGATCTCGGGAAGTGGATCGGTCACGATGAAGGGCGCAGGAGGCATCGCGATCCTCACGAATGCCAATTCTTACAATACGACGGTAATTAGCGCCGGAACTCTGCGAATTGGCAACAACGGCACAACCGGATCGCTGGGTACGGGCGCAGTCTCGATCTTGGGCACCTTGGAATTCAATCGTACCGACAATGTAGTTGTTACAAATGTCTTGAGCGGGGCTGGAGACATTCTTGTCACCAGCGGCGTCATTCGACAGTCCAGCAATAGCAGCGGCTTTACGGGAACTGCCACCATCAACGACGGCGGCACACTGCGCAGCGAAAACATCAGCGGCACGCACAACTTCAACGCTGCCAGCATCGTCGCTAACAATGGTGGCACATACGTTTTCGGTAACAATGGCGTAGGAAACCCAAATCTACCGGAATCAACCTACATCACCGCCAACACCGGTGGTCAGATTCTGTGGGAAGAAAGTGAAGTGTTCGGCGGTCTAAATCTGCGTGGCGGCTCCCTCGAACTCCGCAGTGGATACATCGACATTGCCGGCTCCATCCCCAGCGTCTTCGAGTCTGGCACAATCACCCTCAACGGTGGAACAGTAATCCAAGGTGACGCAGTCATCAACAAGACCACCGCTGGCACGGTGACAATCACTGGCGTTCCCCTCAACAACACCGGCGGCTTAAATATCCAAGAAGGCGTGCTTTCCACGAACGCGGCGATTATCACCACCAGTGCCGGTTCACTTGGCACGGCAACGACCGCGGGCACCCTTAGGCTGACCAGTACCGGGGCTCTGACCTATGCCAAGCCATTCAGCATTAATGCCGGCGGTGGCGTCATTGATGTTCCGTCGGCTGCCGCCTCACATACGCTCAGCGGAGTTCTTTCGGGCGCTGGTCCGCTGACGAAGGTGGGAGCGGGAACGATCACGCTTTCAGCTGCGAGTTCAATGTTCACCGGCCTCACCACAATCAATGAAGGCAGGCTCAACGTCGATGGAACGCTCGGCGGGAATGTGTTGGTGAAAGGCGGCGTACTTGGCGGCGGCGTGCAGCCCGGCAACGGCATTATCATTGGTTCGGTAACGCTTGCCGGCGGCACCTTAGCGCCCGGTGCGAGCCCCGGCATCTTGCAAACGGGAGACCTGCGCTTTGACCGTCTGACCAAGCAATGGACGAGTGCCGGCACTGGGGCGGAGATCCCCACCTACGATGCAGTCACCAATCGCGTCTTCGTAGTCAATCCTAACGCGGGCATCGCCGTCTTCGATGGAACGACTGGCGCGCCAATCGGTGTCATTCCCATCACCGGCGGCGCACCAAACAGTGTCGCAGTACGTAACGGCCTAGTTGCGGTAGCGGTCGAAGACACCGTTAAGCAGAAAAACGGCACGATTCGATTCTTCAATGCGGCGACACTCGCCCTGCTGCATACCGCGCCGGCCGGTGCGCTGCCCGACATGCTCACCTTCTCGCCTGACGGCACGCGCGTTTTGTCAGCCAACGAAGGAGAGCCGGATAGCTACCTTGTGGGCAACAACGATCCCCTCGGTTCGGTCACGATCTTTAGTGTCCCTGGTTTCGCTCCGCTGACGGTTGCGAACGTTGCTTCAGGTTCGTCCATAACTGTCGACTTCACTGCGTTCGATGGACAGAAGGCCGCGCTGCAGGCCGCTGGTGTTCGCATCTTTGGACCGGACCCGAGTACTCCCGATCCAACCGACTCGACCAGTGTGAGCCGCGACTTCGAGCCGGAATACATCGCCGTCTCGCCAGATGGCACGCAGGCATTTGTAACTCTGCAGGAAAATAACGCCTTCGCGGTACTGAACCTGACTACGAACACGTTCACCAACATTGTTTCGCTGGGCCTGAAGAATCACAGCTTGCCTGGCAACGGCTTCGACGCAAGCGATCGCGATCTTGCCCCAGGCTTCAGCGCGGGCACCATCAATATCCGCAACTGGCCCGTTTTTGGCATGTATCAGCCTGACGCCATTAGCGCCTATTCGGTGGCTGGGCAAACGTATTATGTGACCGCGAATGAAGGCGATGCCCGCGACTACGGCGGTTTCGTGGAAGAGATTCGCGTCGGCAATGGGGGATATGGTCTCGATACCGCGGTGTTTCCCAACGCCAGCACACTCAAGCTGAATCAGAACTTGGGGCGTTTGACGGTAAGTAGCGCCACCGGCAATTTGGATGGCGATGCGGCCTACGAACGGATTGATCTCTTCGGTGCCCGCTCGTTCAGCATTTGGGATGCCAGCGGCGCGCTAGTGTGGGACAGCGGCGACCAGCTGGAGCGAATCACCGCACAGCTCATTCCAACCCTCTTCAACAGCAACCAAGATAGTTCCCCCGGTTCGTTTGACACCCGTAGCGATAACAAAGGTCCTGAGCCGGAAGCCGTCACACTGGGAGTCGTCGGAGGACGCACGCTGGCTTTCGTTGGCTTAGAACGAACCGGTGGATTAGCCGTTTTCGATATCACCGATCCGCTGAAGCCCGTATACGTTGACTACATGGCTGGCGGAACCGACTTCGCTCCGGAAGGCATCACCTTCATTCCTGCTGCGGCCAGTCCATTCGGTTTGCCGGGCGTGGTCGTGGCCAACGAACTTAGCAACACGACATCCTGGTTCAGCGTCGTTCAGAACACTGCGCAGTTTGAAATCAACGGCCTCACACCAGGAACACAGCACGACCAAACTCAAGTGACCGGCGTGGTCGACTTGGGCGGAGCCGAGTTGCAAGTGATTGGCTCATTTGTTCCGAATCCTGGAACGCTGCAACAAATTGTACTCATCACAAACAACGGGGCAGATCCAGTTGTTGGCACCTTCGATCAGCTGCCCGAAGGTTCTGCCGTAACCCTGAATGGGCAAAGCCTGTTCATCAGCTATGCCGGTGGGGATGGAAACGACGTAGTGCTTAGCAGCCAGCCGCTCTTGGCTGGAACGCATCTGGCCGATACGTTTGTCGTCACTGGCGACGGCACCACATTTACTGTCACTCGCACGAATACCAACGGCACTATCACCGCAAACTTCGTCAGCCCCATTCCCGCGCTCAATGTCCTCGGTGCGGGCGGTGATGACATATTAATTGTCCAGTACAGCGATGTATCACCCGATCCGATTCCAAGTGGCGGCATCGTTTATGACGGCGGAACGCAAGCCAATGATCCGCTGGTTACACCGAACCAACCTCCATTTAATCCCCCGCAGACGTTTGGCGACGTGCTCGTGGTCGAAGACACTCGCTTGGTCCGCACGCTGAGCACCACCTACACTCCGAGCGCCACCACTTTTGGAAGTGGCGTTGTCACCGTCGCTGGCGCAACAGGTGGCACAATCACGTTCGCCGACCTGGAACCTGTCGACATCAGCGGCATGGCGGTCGCGACGCTGGCCACTCCGGCAGCCAGCACCAACGACGCGCTGACTATCACCAACGGCAAAGACTCGGCCACAGGAACGATCGATGCCTTGGTCGTCACTGGCACCACTGGCCTGACCGCCACCTTGATCGAGTCCGGTCACTTCTTCAACAACGACTTGCTGGTCATTGACACGACTGCCAACGACGGCGACGACTCAGTCATTGTTACCAGTGCTGACAATCTGCACGCGAACGCCCGCTTGCAGATTGAGACGGGCACAGGGACTGACTTCGTTCGAGTAGACGGCAACGTCAGATTCACCGGCGACGCTTTGGCTGCCACTGTCGATATCGAGATCGATTCCCAATCGATCATATTGAATGGCGGCACGCTGACCGTCACCGACGTGACGGGCTCCGTCGATCTGGATGCCAACCTCGGCGCGATAACTTCACCAGGTGCCGCCACTACCGATGTCGTCGCTACCTCGCTCGTTGCCACCGCCAATGCCGGCATCGGCACATTGGCTGACCGACTGCTGACTAACGTGGCTAACCTTAGCGCGGTTGTTACTACCACGGGCAACATCTTTATTACTGAAACCAACGGCGTAGAGATCAGTGCCGGCGGTCTCATTAGCGGCAGTGGCAACATCAGCCTCAGCGCGGGGGGCGCGGTCACCCAGACCGGAGCCATCACCACCACCGGCGGCTTGGAACTGCTTGGTGCGGGCTCGTTTACCTTGAACAATGCCGCCAACAATGTCGGCACGCTTGCCGCCAATACCACGGATACTATCGACTACACCGACTCGACCGGTCTGATTGTCGGCACCGTCAACACGGTCGGCATCACCAGCACGGCAGATGTGGCGCTGCATAGCGCAGGGCTGACGATCAGCCAGCCGGTAGCGACCGGAGCAGGTGACTTCCGGATTGATTCGAGTGCGGCCGTAACCCAGACCGCGGCCATCACCGCCACCGGCTTGCAACTGACGGGGGCCGGGCCGTTCACGCTCAATAACCCCAGCAATGATGTAACGACGATTGCCGCCAATGTCACGGGGACGATTAGCTATACCGATGTGAACGCTCTGACGGTGGGCACCGTGGATGTGCTCGGTAACAGTGTCAGCGGCATCACCAGCAGCGGCAACGACGTGCGACTCTCCACACTCGGCGGCAACTTGCTGCTCGACGACGATGTGGCCCTGGGCGCTGGCGACTTGACTCTGGCGGTGATCGGCACAGTCACTCAGATTGCCGGCGATGACATTACCGCTGGCGGCTTGGAACTACTGGTCACTGGCAATGTCACGTTGACCAATGCGGCCAACAACGTTGCCACCCTGGCCGCCAACGTCACGGGCACGCTCAACTACACGGACCTGGACGCGCTCACCATCGGCACGGTCACCGGTTCGGGAACCAGCAGCGTCAATGCGACCGGCGATATTGTCCTCAGCACCGGCGATGCAGGGGCTACCGACAATCTCACGCTTCCCGTTACCTTCAACATCACCTCCTCCGGTGGCAGTGTGACGCTCAATGCGGGTGACGATGCGTTGTTGAATGGAGATGTGACGGCGGCGACGCAGGTGACCGTGAATGTGGATGCGGGCGATGGGGAGTCGAATGGAGTCGGAGAAGTTGCGCCGGGAAGCGGTGGGACGGTGACGATCAATGGTGTGATCACTGTCAACGGCGGCGCTGGCACGACGTTCTTAAACGGCGGCGACGACTACGACACGTTCGACTTCGACCCGCAGACAACGACCTCGTTCAGCGTGAACGGCAACGCGCCGCACGGCACGGCCGACGGCGATCGCCTGGTGATCACGGTCCCGGCACTCACCGTGCAAACGGTCAGCGACGTGGGGAGCGGCGGCTTCTCGTTCGCGCCGACCGCCAATCCGGCGCTCGACCCGGTGACCTACGTCAGCATCGAAGAGCAGGACGTGACCGGCGGTCCGCTGAACCTGCTGATTGATCTCACGCCGGTCTATAACGGGGTCAACAATCAACTCACGATGCAGCGGGTCGGAGCCGACCTGGTGATCAATCGCCTGGGGACGGGCCCGGTCACCGGCAACTTCTACACCGGCACCCTGGCCACGATCAACTCGCTGGAGATTCGCGGCGGCGGGCAGAACGACTCGGTCGAAGTGTTCGACACCGGCACGGGCCTGCCCGACTTCGTCGGCACGGTGCCTGGGGTAACGAATAATCCAAACGTGGTGGGGACGCCGGAGTTCTTGTTCACCGGCGGTGCAGGCACCGATGTGCTGACGTTCAACCTGGGATTGGCCAGCACCGCCCAGGTGTACGGCATCGGCAGTGGCTCGGGAACTGCTGCGAACGACGGCGAGATCAGCACGACCAATCCGGCGAACACGCTGATCACCTACTTCACCAGCGTCAGCGAAGTGAATCGGGCGGGCTTCAATGCCACGGCCGGTGGGCTGCAGATCTTGGGCGACCTGTCAGGCAACACGATCAACACGACCGATAACGGTGGTGGTGAGACCCGCGTCCAGCCGACCGGTTACACGCCGTTCGACTTCAGCGGCGATAACTTCAGCAGCTTCGAAGTCTACGGCCTGCGGGGCAGCGACACGCTGACGCTGACCAGCTTCGGCAGCGGTCAGACGAATAACCCGACCATCGTGCTCGACGGCAGCAATCCGACCGGCTTCGGTGGTCCAACGGACGACGGCCTCGCCGATACGCTCCGCGTCCTTAGCACCAGTTCGAACACCGGACTGGTCACGCTGCTCGGTGGTCTGGGCAGCGATCAGTTCTTCCTCGCGGGTCCGGGCCTGACGGTCGACGACATTGCCGGCCCGGTGGTGGTCGACGGAGAAGACGCCAACCTAGCGAACAACAACGATCAGTTGTTCATCATCGACAGTGGTGACACGACCGCTGACCCGAACGTGCTGATTGCTGCAGCCGGCGGGATGAATGCGGACTATGCGGTGACGGGAATCAACGCCAGCGGGGTGACGTTCCGCAACATCGACAGCTTCGATTACACGGGCACGCAAGGGGGCGACACGATCGACGGCCGGTTCACCCCGACCAATGTGCCGCACGACCTGAACACGGTGGCCCTGCGTGGTTTCGACGGCGACGATCAGTTCCTCCTCTTCACGTCGAACCAATGGGGCGGGGTCACCCCGGTGACGGAGCTACCGTTCACCCGCGTGGCCAGCGGCGTGGGGACGATCAGTCTGTACGGCAACGATGGTGAAGATATCTTCGGCGAAACTCCGGCCCCGGTCATCGGGAACACGGGAGCCATGCACGTGGGCCTAGCCGTCCCCGCCACGACGCGGCTGATTCGTCCGACCACGGCCGCGACTGCGGGGGGAAGCACCATCTTCATCGACGGTGGCGATCCGGTACCGGCGCTCAATCAGGCCGGCGATACGGTCGGCGATGTGCTGAACCTGGATGTCACGGACGTGCCGAAGAACACGGCGATGATCGTGGGAGCCGGTTCGTCGGGGAACGTCCTCAGCGCCAACACGGCCCCCTTCAGTTGGGTCAGCATCGAAGACCTCAACCTGGTCGACAACGGCAAGCTGACGGGCGTGCAGATCGGCGACGTGTTCGGCCGCGGGACCACGGGGAACGACCTGATGCAGATCTCGGCCAATGCCACGGCCGCGCTTCCGCATCAGGTGCGGGTGCGCATCGGCGGCGCGATCATGAACTACAACGTGCCGGGCAAGGCCGTGCTGTACGGCGGCAACGGAGTCGACACGATGTCGCAGACCACGGCCAAGATCCCGGCCGTGTTCTATGGCGAAGCGGGCAACGATTCGCTGGCGGGGGGCTCGAACAACGACTGGCTGGTGGGTGGCGACGGGAACGATCAGATCACAGGTGGCGAAGGCCAGAACGTGATCTGGGGGGATAACGCGCCGACGAATCCGGGCGACCCGACTCCGCAGGACTTCCAAGGCCCGAACGACGGTAACGACTCGATCAGTTCGGGCAACGGAGCCGACGTGATCTATGCCGGTGGTGGCCACGACGTGGTGAACTCCGGTGGGGGCAACGACTACATCCATGCCGGGGCTGGTAACGACAGCGTCGATGCCGGGGCCGGAGACGACCGGGTGTATGGCTACAGCGGCAACGATACGCTGCAAGGCAACAGCGGCAACGACCTGCTGTCGGGCGGCGACGGTAACGATTGGCTGCTGGGTCACTCGGGGAACAACGTGCTAATCGGTGGCACGGGGAGCGACACGCTCTCGGGTGGGGACGGCAACGACCTGCTGATCACCGGTGGGCTGGGTGGTGAAGAGAACAGCACCTGGACTTCGGCTCCCAACACGATGACCTATGCGGCGAACACCTACAGCGACCCAATGGATAACGATGCAGCCCTGCTCGCACTCCTGACGGCCTGGCAGCTGAACTCCAACGCCGCTGCACCACCGCCCGAAGTGCTTGCCCTGCTCCCCATCATCGCGCCCGACGGCTCGGACGACGACGCCTGGGGCGGCAACGGCAGCGACCTCTTCAGCTGGGACGCCGCCGACATGGCCGACGAATCCCTCACCGCCCCCGGCCCCAACGACTTCAACAACCCCGCCACAGGACCTGACGTCCGACTGATCTAATCTCTACTGCGATGAGTCTGGATAGCTTCGTCGTTCGCGCGCATCGTCCTGCGGTGGAGAAGTGCAGGCAGCACCTTTTGGCAGGCGACCTGCGAAGTCTTCTAAGCGAACTTTGCGGGCTATGGTTGGGTAGTGGGTGAGTCTGCGGTAGCGCGGGTTTCATTGCAGGGAGACATTCTGCAATGAGGTCGCCCATGATTGCGATGGAGTCATTGGTTCGGGTGATTGCACAGGTGAAAGATCCGCGGAAGCCGCATGGTGTTCGGCATCCGATCGAGAGCATCCTGGCTTTGGTGCTTTTAGGACTGCTCGCACGTATCCGAGAGATGGAGGTTCTCAATCGCTGGGCGACCGAGCATTGGGAACAGCTTCGCGAACCGCTGGGCTTCGATCGAGAGCAGCCGCCCCATGCGACGACGATCTGTCGGTCTTTGGCCAAGTGCGATCTGTCGTCATTTTCCAAAGCCTTTCCTACCTGGATTCAGCAGGTGCTCGTTCCATCTGAATAAAGGCCGACCGCAGTTCCGCAGGCATGGTGAAGTCATCAATCGCTTGGTTGCGTCGGATATATAACTAACCGAGTTCATAGTGATTCGGCATTTCACGAAGGAGGCCAACGAGAGTTCCGGCAGCCAAGCAATTGAACATTTAGGCGACGACGCGCTGCCTACAGTTCTCGTCGATCCAACTCCCTTTCACCATCTATCCCCGTGGTCCGAAAAACGGAGTCCACTTCACGCATAAAGATGGAATTGCCCAACGGCAGCCGCCGCGTCCGCGCGGCAGAGGTGCCTTCCAACTTCCACTTCCGACTTAACATTTGCGAACCCCAGCGAAAAACGGAACGAGAGTTGCTAACCCTTTCCGTCAGTTGCTACCCGTGGGATAGGTGAGTTACACACTACCGCGAGTAGCACTGCCAGCAGGAGGTTTTGATATGCGCGCATCCATAACCGCAATTACGACGCTGATTGCTTCAATTTCTCTGGCATCCGTAGGTTGCGACCGGCCAATGACACCCGAACCTCAGGCCGTGTTCGACCACGAGGTGTTCCGCGAGAATGACGTCGTACCAGCGGTGGGGCCCGTACCGCAACGAGTCGTCGTGAACGCGCCGCAGCCAGGCGACATCAAGCGGGTCACGATTGTCGATCGCACTGGCCCCGACAGACCAACGGTCACCGCAGCTAACCGAGTCACTCCGGATCTCGACCTTCGTTACGATCCTGCGACCGAAATTACGATCCGCGACGTAGTCCTGGGCAAGAGGTACGTCAGGCTCGACGGAGACCACACCGGAGTCATTGTCAAACTTCAGCCGGGTGGCGATTTCATTGACGTGCTGGCCGGCACAACCAAGTATATGTTCAATTCGGACTTCGATTTGCAAATCACCGATAAGCTGATGGTAACCGGTTCACGAATCGTCGTGAATGGTCGGCCACTGCTGCTTGCCAAGACCTTGTACCTCGGCGATCGCGAAATTCTTCTGCGAGACAAAGACAATTACCCCCTTTGGCGCGACCCAGATAAGAAGCACAGCAACGACGACGATTAGCCGAGTTCTGCCCACATCCCGTGTCAGGCAATAGCGATCAATACGGTGCCGTTTTTAGAACCCGCCAGCGACAGGCGCCCCAGACTTCAGCACGTTGCGAAGCTTGACAGTGTCCGGCTTGCCAGGGGATACGTCTCTCAAAGATAAACTCCGCGGCAAACGCGACCGCGTCTGCCGCTCCACCGATGCGCTTGCAGGCATCTCCGTAGCTTTAGCCGGAATCTTTAGCCGTGATGAAGAGGCGATTGCTGCGCACCCAGCAGGCCACATCCACCCGATGTGGCCTTTAGTTTGCGCAGTGGTCATCCCAGCCAAACTCCACTTGCGCCGATTTGCGTGGCACCAATTTCAACCAACTTGTCCAACTATCACTCGATAGTTGGACACCAACACCCAGCCAAACCCGAGAGTTGCGCTATCCACTGTTCAACAATCGACCCCATTGTTGCCCCCCCCTTTTGCGGTTTTGCGACGTAAGTCAAACTGCGCGTGCTACTACAAACGCCGCTCTTAGGTGTTACAGTATGGCAAAGGTTGTATTCGTACTTTTGCTAGACGTGAGAGTTTATCGTGAGCAAGTTCCCAATCCTTACGCCAGCCCCAGCGCAGATCCGACGTTCGCGGTCGAGGCCATCGCCACCGACGCGAGCGCGCCAAACGCGTCAGGAATACGACGATTTCTGAATCTCATCATCGACAACGTCGTACTGACCGTCTTGTCTTACGGCGCTGGCGTCGTCCTGGGCATCGTCTACGTGGTCGCCAAGGGTAGTGGGCAGTTTACGGAGCAGGACCAGGCCACCTTACAAGCCATGGGCTTCTTATTGGGACTGATCGTCGGCTTCTCCTATTTCTTTCTGCTCGAAGCTTTGTGCCAGAAAACGGTCGGCAAGTTGCTCACCGGCACCAAGGTCATCTCGATGGATGGCGGTCGCCCCTCTATCGGTCAATTCCTCGGCCGCACCGCCGCCCGCTACATCCCGTTCGAAGCCTTCTCGTTCCTCACCTCCCAAGAACCCCGCGGTTGGCACGACACCCTCAGCGGCACCCGCGTGATCCGGGGGTAAAAACTGGGATGGAGGCCGAGAGCCAGGGCTACGATCGTGGACAGATTGATTACTTTGTCGCAGTTCCTTCAGTCACCGGACGACTTTCCGTGGAACGAAGCAATCTACCTTCCAGCGAACAAACCGTGGTCTTTGAACTCAACGCTCGCCGTATGGAGTGCAGATGATTACGAAGAAGGTGAGGAGCCGGATATCGCACGAACTAATTGTCTGAGATATGCCCTAGGGGTGAGCAGTGGTCAGGATATCGTTGCCAACGCAAAGCAACAGAAACCAGTTCTGACACTAGACGAACTCCTGGATGCGTTTATGTTCTTCTACAAGCATGATGCATTCATATCGATCAAGTAGCAGTCGGTAGCACTATCGGCTTGGCACTGTTTTGGATGCCACTGGCATCCTGCCAGTGCTGAAGTGTAGCCAGATTCAGCCAGGCCATTCGCGGAGCAAGGGCTATCTTGCCACTGGACTGCCATTGGCGCACATACTCTGCCCCATACGTCAGGTCCGATTCTACTTTCGCGGCGTTTTCAGTTTGATTGCGACATCGATCGACTCAGATGGCGTCATTCCCACCAGCCGAATCTTGCTCGACGAGATCCACTTCAGCGATTTTGCCACGCAGTGCAAGCCGTACATGCCCGAGGTAATCTGCGTGAGAGGATACCTCGTGACGTGCGTGTAGTTGGTTGACTTCTCGGCTACTTCAAGTTCGAGCGCAATGCCGTGCTCGTCGTAGCGGCTGAACACTCTGGCCTTCCGATTTCGATCGGGAGCGGTGAACCACTGGCCGCGAAACAGATGCCACTCATTCACGAAATGGAGTAGTTCGCTGGCAACGTAGGCAGCTTCGAACGCACTCACGGGCCAGTTCTCAAATTTTGCTCCCCAGCCAAGTGCGTCACGAAGTCCCCTGGCGATCATCCGCTCCTGTTCGAATGGAGAAGCATGCTCGTATTCAGCCTGCGACCACGACCAGGGGATCGTGGTGACGTTTAGTTGATGCGTTGGGCGAGAATCCCCAGAGGCCGATGACACGAGATCGACAACAATTTTGTTGCAGTTGATTTTGAACGGCGTCGGCAACATGCGGTGGAAGAGCGCCGCAATCGGTGCCGAGACAAAATTCAACTGCAATCGACGCGATCTTATCTCAGGCTCGTGACCGTCGATGGCAACATGTCCGATAGCTAAATCGAGCAGAATCATCGCTAAAAGCTCGCTTATTCGCTTGCGAATACAGTTTTAATGTGGACTTCCGATCAGCGGAAAAGCCTCCGCCGTGATCGCAAAGGCGCCCAATTGCTTTCTCTTATGAAGCTTGGTAACTGCCTCAATGCTGCCCATCTTTTCCAGGACCGGCAATACTGATTTCTGTAAAGTGCTGCGAAGCGTGGTCGACCGCTTCTCGTCCGTGACTCGCTGGTTGTCCAGATCCAGCATCGCGTCCAGACTCGCCTTGCTGAACTCCTCTACCCGACTCCGCAAGTGACATTCGTGTTCTTTGGGCAGCTTGCCTTCCGCTTGTGGCCCCAACCAGACACAGACATTGATGTAGTACTGGTTTCCAAAACGAGATCGCTGGAGTTTGATCACATGCGTTACGTCGGCCAACATCGCATACCACGTCTTGCCGTGCTTGCGGTACCCCTCATCCGAAAGGACTTCGTCGAGCACGGTTTCAATGATCGTCTTCATTCACTGGGACCCCTTGGGTGCCACTGGCATCCTGCCAGTGCTGAAGTGTAAACAGATTCAGCCAGGCCATTTGCGGAACAAGATCCATTTTGCCACAGGCGTGAAGCATTGCCACCGGTTGATTGCTCGTGACGAGGCCTGGTGATTGTCACCTCAGAGCGGCGACTGAATGACAAGCTCACCCGCTGCCAAAATAGCTCTTGAGCCGCATCGAGCCGGGCTTGATCGAGCTGAGATACAAGCACTGGCAGGATGCCAGTGGCACCCGAAAAGGCAGCGCGGCAAGGTGGCGAGAAATAAATGGCACTGGCGGTGCGTCTTTCTTAGAATGCGGCCAGCTTGCCAGTCTGCTGCAAGCGGCCAATCCCGCCTAAAAAGTTCTCCCGCCGAAGGATCACGCCATGCGTGCTACGAACTGTTTGAGCCTGTTGCTTTGCTGCGCGCTGGGTCAGTTGCTCGCGGCAGCTGAGCCGGCCAGGTTTGCTTCACATCCGCCGGCTCGTCCTTTGCCGCAGGCGAGTGCTCGTCCACTCGGCAAAGGTCCGGCGAAGTTTGTCGATGCCAAGCTGGGCAAGGATACAGCAGCGGGAACCGAGCAGGCTCCGTGGCAGACGGTGCAGCATGCGGTGAATCAGCTGCAGGCGGGCGAGACGCTGGTCCTCCGCGCTGGCACCTACTACGAACACGTTGAACTCACTCGCAGCGGGACTGCAAGCCAGCCCATCACCATTCGGAGTTACCCGGGCGAGTTCGTTGTCATCGATGGCGGCCTGCGCGAGTTTTATGATTCGCCAGCCACTGCCTGGGAACCGGTGGTCGGCAACGTCGCGGGCGAATATCGTTCAACGAAGTCGTATCCCGATTTCAAAATTCGGGCGGGGGCGACGAATGCGATGGGGCATTTCGGTGATTCGTGGATTCCGCTGCATGGGTACAACCTGCACGGCGATTTGCAGACGGACAATCCTTGGTGGAACGTCGACAATAAAGTCGGCAAAGATTCGTTCGTCTATTGCGGACCCGGCCTCTTCTTTCACGAAGAGACGGAGCGCATTCACTGCCGACTGGCTCCGACGACATTGCCGGGCCTCGGTGAGAACAACTATCGCGGTGAAAGTGACCCTCGCAAACTGCCGCTCGTCGTCACCGCAGGCTGGGAACATTCGCCCCTCTCACTGACGGGCTGCTCGTGGATCGTGCTGCAAGATTTGGCCTTGCGCGGCTCGGTGCAATCGGCCCTGCACATTCACAATTGCCAGAACATTCACCTCGATGGGCTGAGCATTCACGGCGGCAATACGGCGATGCTGGCCACCGATACTCAGGGCCTGCTGATGACCAACAGCGCTGTCCGCGGCATTGCGGCACCCTGGACTTTTCGCGGCAGCTTGAAGTATCGCTCGGTCGAAGCGCGGCTCTTCTCGGCCAGCCGTTGGTCTCCCACCGGCGACGACAGTTCGGATTTTGAGATCGCGAATTGCGAATTCACCGACAGTGTCGACGGCATCTTTCTGGGCAGTGTGCGGAATACGAAGTTCCACCACAACCTGGTCGCGAACATCAGCGACGACGGCATCTTTGTCACTTCGGCCACGGCCTACGACGGCTCGGTGTGGGGCGGCAATACGGAAGTGACCTTCAACCGCTTTGCTCGCATTCTCACCACGTTCGCCTTCGGCGTCGGTCATGGCCGGCAGAAAGTGCTGCCCGAGAGCCGCAAGCAACTTGGGCTGGGGCTGACCATCGCGCGGAACGTGTTTGATTTTCGCCAGCCTGTGCATTATCGCTGGCCCAATGGTCCGGACGATGTGCAAGAGTTGAATTCATTCGGCCGCTTCGGTGGCGATCACGGCAGCCCCGCGTGGGAGTCGATGAAGATCTATCACAACACGTTTTTGGTAGTCGATCCGCCGCGCTACGACTACCTGACCGATGGCCTCGGTCGCGCGATGAGCCACGGCACCGAGCGCTGGGTGCTGAATAACATCGTTTGCCAGTCGCAAGGTTTGGTGGGTGGAACGTTGCCCCCGGCGGAGACTTCCTTCGTGGCCGATGGCAACCTGGCTTGGAGTTTGACCGACGGCGATAAGCTCCCCGCGCTGTTCGACAAGTTCCGCCGCTCACCGGCCTTCGCCGCTAGCCAGCAGCGTTACGCGCCAGGCTGGACCGCCAATGACCTGCACCAAGCGCCGGGCTTTGTGAAGTATGCCAGCGATTGGCGCGAAGTGGCTGACGTTCGCTTGAGTGCTGATAGCCCCGCAGTGAACAGTGGCGTCGAGTTGCCGAAGGCCTGGCCAGCGCTTGCCAGCCTGAAAGATGAAGGGGGGCCCGATCGCGGGGCAATTCCGCTGGGCATGGAACCTTGGTCGATTGGCATTCAGGGGCGCTGGAATGTACTCGGCCAACCCGTGAGTACGCGGCTGGAGGCTCCTGTCTCGAGTCTTGTCCGGACAGAGTCGTCGCAACCGAAGAGCAAAGCCAAGAGAGTTCTCCTCGTGCAAGGTTATCCCGCCTTCGACGCTCCGCTGGTTGAATTTGCCTTGCGCAAGCAAGGTGCTGATTTAACCGCCGTCGAACGAGAATGGATCTCGCCCACGGAGTTCAAAAAGTATGATCTGGTTGCTTACGACGGTAGTTTGGGGCGCGCGAAAGTCGCGACGACGGCGTTCTCGCCCGACGATCTCAAGCTCGTTGATGAGTACCTGCGCAGCGGCGGCGTGCTCGTGCTGATGCGCGACCGGCTCGATTTGTTCGCGGCCCTCGAAGGCAAACTCTGGTTGGGAGAGAACCTCAAGCTGGTGAAAAACGCCAAGGCGGCCGGCTACGAAGTGCTCCAACCGAAGCATCCGTGGCTCGCTCACCTGCCGGCAAGTTCGGAGCAAGCCTGGCTGCAAGCCGCGAATCACTTGCCACTCTCGGCGGAAGCTGGCGAACGCTTGATCGGCGCTGGCAAAACGCAGGCGATTCTCTATCGACAACCGATCGGCAAGGGTGCGCTCATTTACGTCGGCTTCAGCCCCGCTGCTGCGTTGCCAGAAGGTCGAGGAAAGGAAACGGTCGAACGAGAAGCGAGTTACGAATCGCAATATAGAATTCTGGAGAATGTGCTGCGCGATCCCCTCACCGTAACTCAGTCACTCCGTGACTGAGAGTGCGAGTCATGAAATGACTCGCCAACGGCTTCTCCCCAACGGTTATTCCACCAGGTATACGTCTTCGGCGGCTGGCAGGGTGACTGTGGGGTCGATATCCAGGTCGAGGAGCGCGACGATGCGCATGGTGCCGCTGACGAAACGGAGGTCGAGATCCCCCTTGCCAACTAGAATCGTATGTCCCCATTTGGAATAAACGGCACCTCGAATCGCGCCGGCACCCAGAATATTCTCTTGGATGATCGCGATGGGCCGACGATCGTGGCGACGTTGATAGACGAGCATGCCATGGAATGGGCTGCCCGGGTCGTTGAGCCCCGTGAACTTGCTGCCAAGCAAGCCGACGTTGATCGCCGCCACGGGAACAAGCGTGCCGACGATGTGATCGGCGGGTGCGGTTGTTTCACCATCGGTGTTGTCTGGCGCGCCCGAAGCGGGTGCATAGTTCGTCGTGTCCGTGATATAGAACATGACTCCCTCGGCCGTCACTTCACCGGCCAGCACGCTTAACGCCATTTGGGTAACGGGATTCGTCCGCCGCAGTATGTAGATTCCCGGCTTAAAAACAACCTTGCCCGAGATCACATTGATGTAGTCGTATACGCCTGGTTCCAGGGTGATGGTGGGACCAATCAGCGGAATGCCGATGATCGTCCGCCCGCCATACTGCGTGGCCCTTACGTTAGTGGGATCGGTGGCCAGAGTGGGTGTCGGCAAGAGGCGAAACGGATCGGGAACCGGCAACCGACCCGCCTGCAACACCGGCGGATCGCTACTGAGCAGTTTGCCGTAGTTGGTCACTTTGTCGACGCCGCCAACCACGCGCAATTCTCGGGCCTTCAACTTCGAGAGCGAAAGGAGCGGTGTAGCGGCAACTGCGTGCGACAGGCCGAGTAACCCGGCTGGCTCGCCAATCTGCTGGTTGTTCTCGTCCTTGCCTCCCCACTCGGTGTTTACGTGCACCGCGCCGTCGACTTCGACCTTGCCAACACCGAGCACTTCAAGTCCTCCTAAGATCGCCGGAAGTGGTGGCAGGAACGGCGGCAGTGCAGAGACTTGAAACGGCGGAGGCCCCGGATCGAGCACGACGATGGCGGCAGGAATGGTGCTCGCTTCCCAGCCCGCGCAGGCGCGGGCCGCAATCGTTTCGGCAGTGCGTCCGTTGAGGACACGCATGAAAAACGTCGGCTGCTGAGTGGTAAGGATGATCTCCAGGTGTCGCTCGGAACCAACATGCGGGCCGCTGAGCGGAGGCGAATTGAGTGTGACGGTTGTCGACGTCAGGCGGTGATGCGTTTGGACGAACTCTTGCGCCACGGTTAGCGCCGCCGTGTTCGATTTTCCCCAGCGTTTCTCCATGGCTGCTGCGGTGGCTGCGGAATCGGCCGCATGCTGCAATTGCCGCGAATTGGACGTGAGGAGTCCGCCGTCGATGACCAGGCCAATCAGCCCGCAAAGTGCGGGCAGGGTGATGAGGACCAACACCAGGACTTTGCCGCGGCGCTGTGATTTGAAGGTGGTCGGTTTCATCGAGACCTCGATTGGTAGGTCACATCCGCTGGATGTGACCTGACACTGAGATGAATGGCTGATTGTTGTTGGAATTGATATCGCAGTTTCGACGCGCGAGGTTCAAGGTCTTACGAATTGCAGGTCACATCGAGGCCGATGTGACCTACTAATGCATGATCTGCATGGTCGAAGTGCCACTGAGAACGAGGCCAGTGTTCCAGCCCCAGACAGGTACGATTGGTCGATGCGTGTGATTCACGTTCACCCGCACGCGATCGCCAGCACTGTTGTCAGCATCGAGCCACGTGATCTGAATCTGGGCATCGGCAGGCGGAAGCGTGAACAGGACTTCGCGAAGTACGGCTGCTGCTGCATGGGAATCGTTGGCGTTGATAGTCAGCTGGGCCGGTCCCCACTCGCCCATGCTGCCGCAGCGATCGCCACGCACAATGGCTGCTCGCGCAACGCGCCGGGCACCTTCCGACATCATGGTGTGGTTCACCAACATGAGCGATAGTTCCAGCATGCCGAGCAGCAGCGCGCATACGCTCAGCACGATAGCTCCTTCGACCATGGCCGCTCCGCGGCGGTTGCGGCGAGTAGTGTGTGGCATGATTGGCTCCTTAGCGAAAACGCCGCATGACGGCTCTCTGTTCCAGCATGAGTGGCCGCGGAATCATGGGCCAGGTGATGATCGTGTTCCACGGATACGTCGCCGTGACCGTGACGCGCAGCAGGTCGTAGTCGTCCTCTGCGGTCGTCACGGTGGTTTCGAGTTGAGCGGGGTCGATATCAGCTTCTGCAGTGAATTCAGCGAGAATGGCCGCTTCCAGGTTGGCGTTCCAGGTGCCCGCAGTGGCGGTGTCGTAGCGATGCGTAGCGCCCCATTCGGCACCGACGCGAGTTGCATTTCCCAGGGCGATGCTGACGAAGGCAAAACGGCCAAGGTCTACGGAGACCAGGCACAGCGTGATGAGTAGTGGCAGCAGAATCGCAAGTTCGGTTGCCGATGCGCCGCGGCGATTGAATTGTTTGAATCGGTGACGCATGGTTAGGGATTCCTGTTTTCAGCGAGCGCAGCGCTGTTGCCTGAGCGGCTTAAGCTCGCGCGAATCTTGATGGCAGCTGGTCCGGCAAGCACAACAAAGATTGTGGGAAAGATGAAGAGCAATGTGGGAAACAAGATTTTCACCGCCGCTTGTTGGGCCATTTCTTCAGCCCGATGTTCGCGCTGGGTGCGGAGCACAATGGCGAGTTGGGCGACGGCATCGGCCATGGTGGTACCGAACTTGGTGGCTTGAGAAACAAACGTGCAGAGCGTCCGTAATTCATCGAGCGCGGTTCGCTCGGCCAGATGTTGCAAAGCCTGCTCGAGGGTGCAACCAATTTCCATTTCGCGGATGACCATCAATAGTTCGCTAGCCAGCACTGGGTGTGCGGTTCGCAACTCTTCCGAAACCTGCTTGAGGGCTGCTTGCATGCTCAGGCCTCCTTCGAGGCAGGCCATAATCAAATCGAGAAAGTCGGGCAATGATTTGCGTAACACGCCGTGTCGCGCTGCTTGTCGCCGCGCAAGCCACACACTGGGGAGCACAATGCCGAACAGTCCGAGCACTCCACCTGCCAACAAAGCGGGCCAAAACGGTGCGATTCCCACAGCTCCCAGTGCCACCGCCACCAGCGGCGGACCGGCCATCAGAGCCAGCTTGATGGTGAAGTAGGTCGAGAGTGCCGAAGTGGAATAGATTCCGGCGCGCGTCAATTTCGCTTGCAAACGAGTGCGCGTGTGCTCGTCGTTGGGTAGGAACACTTCGGTCACGTGAGGAACAAGCGGAATCAGCAAACGAAGCATACCGCGCTGCTTGCTGAGCGCTTCAGCCCGTTCACGTTCTTGATCGCGCAGTTCGCTCAAGCGATTGCGGACGCGACCATCGTGATCGATGAGAAAGTAGATTGCAGACAGGAAAGCACCGGTCACGATAAAGTAGACCAGGCAATGAACCACAACGGGATTGAAAACATCGAACATGATTCAGCCTCGATCAGGCAGACGAAATTTATATTGAGTTAAAAATCGATCTGTAACAGTCGTTGAATACAGATCGCGCCCAGGCTTTGCGAACCCACGCAGCCAGCCAGAATCCACGGGCGATCCAGCAAAATCTGGGCATATTCACGATTCAGCAAGTACAACGCGGCGAATACCAAGGCCGGCAAGGCGATGAGCACCACCGCCTGCAGTCGGCCTTCACCGGTGAGTGCTTTCACGCGCCCCTGAATCTGAGCGCGCTTGCGAAGGATCGACGACAATTTCGTCAGCAGTTCGCTGAGGTTGCCGCCGACGCGCAGGTGAACGACCATCGCCACGACGAAAATCTGCAGTTCCATCACGCCGGTTCGCCGCGCTAAATCTCGCAAGGCAACTTCCTGGGCAATTCCCAAGTGCTGCTGTTCGTAACAAAAGGCGAACTCGTCTTTGATGGGAGACGGAAAGTCGCTCACAATGACTTGAAAGGCCCCGGGTACCGATTGACCGGCTCTTAGTGCCCGGCTCATGACGTCAAAAGCATCGGGAAGTTGAGCACAGAGTTTCGCGCGGCGACATTCTCGCGTTCGCCAGACATAGAGCCACGGAAGCGGCAGCATGCAGGCCGCAGCAATTGCGGTGAGTAACCAATTGCGCGTGATGGCTGCCGTCAGCAGAGCGGCGACTACTGGTCCGATGCACATCGAGAGTAGCAGCATCGGTGCAGTCCAGGGGAGGCCTGCCTGATCGAGCAGCGTTTGCAATTGCGTCATCAGGTTGCCAACGGTCAACTGCTCATCGGGTTCTGTCATCAGCAAGTCTTTGAACAGCGGCGATTTCTTCGCCCGCTGCTGCATCACATCGCCAAACTCTTCTTGCATTCGTTGGCGAATGCGGTTTTGGTTGCGAAAGCAGAGGTCGATTACCAGCATGACGACACCGACGACGCACATGGCGACACTGACAAACGTCAAGCCAGCGACAAAGAGCGAGTTCATGAGCGAGCCTCCGCAGCGGCTAACACTGCCGGAATGAAGTTCGTGGGCGCGGGGATGGGAGAACGAAAGAAGGCGGGATTTACCTTAAGCCCATAAGAATGCAATCGTTCAAGGCAGCGGGGCGACGCACCCGTGGTGCGAAACATCCCCTCGGCTTCACCCTTGCCATTCAGGCCAGTTTGTTCGAAGCGGAACAGGTCGGCCGATTGCAGCGAACCCTCTCGAATTTCTTGAAGCTCGGTGATTTGCACTACCTTGCGCACGCCACCTGCGAGCCGAGCGACATGTACGACCAGTTGAATACCGGAAGCAATCTGCCGGTCGATATACCACATGGGAACCTCGAGCCCCGCGAGTCCAAGCAGCAATTGCAGACGACACAGCGCGTCCTGCGAACTATTCGCGTGAATCGTCGTTAAGCTGCCATCGTGCCCGGTGTTCATCGCTTGCAGCATGTCGAGCGTCTCTCCACCACGACATTCGCCGATGATGATTCGGTCCGGTCGCATCCGGAGAGCATTGCGCAACAAGTCGCGAGCTACGATCGCGCCGCTCCCCTCGACGTTCGCCGGTCGTGTTTCCAACCGGGCGACATGCGGTTGCTGCAGTTGCAGTTCGGCCGCGTCCTCGATGGTGACGATTCGCTGATTGGGCGGAATGAATCCGGAGAGGACGTTTAGGAGCGTGGTTTTGCCGCTACCCGTGCCGCCGGAAATGAGGATGTTCAAGCGGGCTTGAATGCAGGCCGCGAGAAACGCGAGCATCTCGGCCGAGAGAGTCCCCTTCTGCACCAGATCGGCCGATTGCAGCGGCTTATCGCCAAAACGCCGAATGGAAACCAGCGCGCCATCGAGTGCCAAGGGACGAATGATGGCATTCACGCGGCTCCCATCGGGCAAGCGAGCATCGACCATCGGGCTCGATTCATCAATGCGTCGTCCCACGCGGGCGGCGATGCGCTGCACGACTTGCAGCAGGTGTTCATCGCTATAGAACACAACCCCTGCCGGTTGCAGTTTGCCATGTCGCTCGACAAACACTTGCCGTGGACCATTAATCAGAATGTCGGAGATGGTAGGATCACGCAGCAGAGGTTCGAGTGGACCGAAGCCGAGCGTTTCATCGATCAACTCGTCGATAATTCGACGGCGCTCGGCCAGACCCAACAAGTCGGGACGTTGCCGACAAAGCTCTTCGGCCCCTTTGCGAAACTCCAACCTCAACTGCTGCTCGTCCATCGTACGGAGCGCAGCCAGATCGATCCGCTGCACGAGTCGTTGGTGCAGATCTCGCTTCAGTTGCAACAACCGCTCGTCCACATCGGGACGTGAATCCGCTTTGCCAGGAGGCAAGTCCAGGTGTGTGTCGGTCAACGATGGAAGTTTGGTTTGCATGATGGAGAGGTTCAACGGAGGCTGCGAGTTCAAATCGCGATCAGTTCGGCTAGTTTCCGATAAGCTTTCGAAATTTTGGCAGTGGGCGTTTCCAGTACCGCTGGGTTGCCGACATTCACCGAGGCCAGCATCACTCCTTCGTCATCGGGCAGGCAATGAAACACTGGCATGCCCAGCGCTTCAGTCGCCTGCTTCTGCGAGAGCGATTTCGTATTGCCAAAGCGATTGGCGACCAGGCGCACTTTGGCCAGGTCGATTCCCTCTTCGCGCAAATCATCGAGCAAGCGGCGCGCGCGCAGCAGACAAGGGAAGTCCATGCGCAACAAAACAACGAGCTTGTCGCAGGCACGAACCGCATGAGCTTGTTCTGGATGTGAGCTGTCTTCCAGGTCAATGACTAAGTGACGAAACGCAGCGCGGGCCATGCGCAGGACGGTGGCAACGGAGTCGAGATCGATGCCTGTAAAGCGGGTGAGGAGCGGCGGCGCAGCGAGCAGTTTGAGCGCCGGCGAATGCTGCACTAACGACTGCTGAAACATCACTTCGTCGAGCCGCTGACCTTGGCAACAGAGATCGACCAACGTATGCCGCGGTCGAATATTGAGCAGCGTGGCTAGATCGCCCCCCCGAAAATTCAAGTCGATCAAGCAGGCTGGCTGCTCGGGCGTGCCGAGTGACGCCGCCAGATTAACAGCCAGCGTACTCGCGCCGCAGCCTCCACTGCTCGAGAGAATGCAAGTCGCATGGCCATCGTGAGTCGAATGATCGCTACGCAAACGCGCCAGAATGGTGGCCAGGTCGGCCGCCACATTACCGTGCAGGTCAAGATAGTCATTGGCTCCCGCGCGAATCAGATTCAAGATCTCATTGACGTGCGCCGTCATGCCCGCTGCGATTAAAGGAATGCGAGTGGTCGCATTCAGCTGAGTCACGAGCCGAACCGCGTCGTTGTACTTGTCGCTGCAACTGGCAATCACTACGTCGAAGCTCTTACCGCTCCGCAGAACGTTGACGGCCTCGTTGGCGCTAAGGATGTTGGTGCGCGGGCAGTCGACCCCCAACTCGGCCAGCATGGCTTGCAGTGGGATGGCACGATGCTCGAAATCGGCTGCAATCAACGCCTGCATTCGCTTGTCGCGTGTTGCCCAGGCAACTCGCGTCCTCTCTTGCTCGACTGTCGGAAGACGGCTGAACCTCATGTGCTGACACACCACCAAGGTGGAAAGCCGCACGGTCACGCAAAGCTAGGCTCGCTCTGGTCGATGTCAAACTTTCAACCACGCTTGCTGCCGAAGAACAGCTGGAGAGTTTGCTCTCCCCAGGTAGGCATCAGAGCAGCAGCGCGGGGAAGCATCTACGCGCAGGAGTACTTTTTAAGTAGGCAAGTGAACCATCTAGGACAGCTGTTGGCCGTACTCACGTGAATAAGACAACGAGCACTGGGTAACTCCACCCATTTGCACATGTGACGCCAATTGGCCACTAATTTTAGCGCGAGCCAATCTTTATTCGGCCCGTCTTAACGTGCTTCAAGTTGAGGCTGGGGAGTCCCTGGCGGCTGTGGTCCAAACGCTGTCAATTGTGTGCCAGTCGAAATGAGCAAACGATCGCCGACAATCAGCAAATTGCCACCCTGCACTCCGCGCGGCACCAGCGGGATCTCGCGCAGCAAGGCCGGCGAAAAGTTGGAGGGGGTAACGGCCGGCTCTGTCGGCAGGATCAAGATACTTTCGCGAGTTGGCCACCAAATCTGATTCCCCGCCAGCACTCCCTGGCCAAGTCCGCGCGGCGAAGCAGAAGCGGTAAGTGGCCCTTGCGCACGACCCGCCGGATACTGCGCGAGCTGCTTGCCATTTCTTGTATCAAACCAATAGACCCGATCTCCCGCCGCAATGAGCCGTCCACTGCGCACTCCCAACAGGCAATTCGCGTCGGCCGCAGCCCCCTCGAATGTTCGCCACCGCAGCCGTCCAGAAACTGCGTCCAGCGCGAAGAGAAACTCGCAATCCTGCGGCGCGACGATCACCAGATCGTCGGCTGCGAGGCACGGATTGAGATCGCGAAAGAAACTGCTGCCACCCGAAGATTCATCATCAAAAGTGGCACGCGGATACGTGACAACCCACTTCAGCCGACCTGACGCAGCATCGACCGCGCCGACAGCGCCGGCGTTGGTGTTGCAGTAGATCTGCCCATGAGCGGCGGTCAGCAGTAATTGGCTGACCTCGTCGAGATTGCCCCCGCCTAATGTGGCCGACGAGGCGATTCGCGTGCGAAATCGCAACCGCCCGATGGGACGCGAATCGTCGTCATCATCGTTCGTGGGGACCGCCGTGGTCGCCAGTTCATAACAGGCAATGTGAACTTGCGACCGCGAGCCTTCGACATGGCGCATGGCGACGTACAGCGCGCCGTCGTGAATGATTGGCGCTCCTTCGAACGACCACTCGGCCGATTCGGGACGTATGGGAAAGCCATTGAGGGGTTTGCCCTCAGCAGCCAGGTCGACGCCGATGAGCCAGCCCTGATCCTTCGCCAGCAATCGCTCCAAGCGGCGCGCGCGGGGAGAGGTGACGGCTGAACCGAGTCGAGCGAAGGCTCGGTCGCCATCGACCGTTAAGGTAAAGCGGGCAACTCCAACATGCCGCGGCAAGTCGGTATGCACATCGTTGATCTCGCCCAAGGAACCGTCGTCTGCAGGTGGTTCCACCGTGCGACTTGCTTGACGTTGATAGCCAATTCGCCAGCGCTGTTTGCCGGAAGTCAAATCGTAGGCGGCCAGATAAGAATCGCCGCGCGCATCGGCGCGAAGGAGAACGTCATTCTTCCAAATCACAGGATAGTAGGCAGCAAGGGCTTTCATATCGTCGGCCACGCGCAGCCGGCCAGCACCGATGATGTCTCGATCGGAAGTGAGGCGCGGCAAGTTGACGCTCCACAAGGCCTGACCGGCAGGATCGGGCGGTGAAACGACCACGCCGTTGCGCAGGGGCGTACCACCCCAAGTTGTCGTGATCGACGGCTGATGCAAAGCTGGCCAGGTCTTGGCTTGTTCACTGAATGCGGTTAGCAGTTCGACATAGTTGCCGTGGCGGCCGGCGATGGTTCCTTCATCCGCGGCATGCAATAGACGAAACCACCGAAGCTCCAGTTGTGCGCGCTCGCTTTCGCCTTGCAGAATCGCGGCGATAATCGACCGGGCGCGAATCTCGGCGGCAGGCAGGTCGCTATCCGGATAATTGGGACCGATTGCGCGCGAGGGAGCAAGTAACTTGATGAGGTCAACTGCCGATGATCGTGGTTCCGCAAATACCCAGAGTGGTTTGCCGTCACTCGTAACAAAGCCTAAACCGGTGCGTTCCCACCAATAGCGAGCGAGCACGAGATTGCCGCTCGAGAAGGCATCGTCGCCAAGCGCGAGCGCCGCATCGTCGCCAGATCGGCTGGCCCAAGCTTCGTCGATCACGCGGCGGAACAACGCAGGCTGATGTTGTTGCTTGCCATCGCTGAGCCAGCGCTCGGCCAAGGGATCGACGAGTCTGCGATATGCGGCCAATGCTTCTGGAGCTTCCCACGCCAGCGCCGCGAGCCGCCAATGGCAGTAGTCGCGCACCGGCACATACCAGGCAAACGATGGTGATCCTTGGAGCGCGGGAACATCGGCACGAATCAGCCGTCCGCCATCGTTCTCGAGAACGCGGCGAATCGCTTCCACTGCTTCATCCCATTGCCGCTGCGCGAGGAGTTGGCGGGCGTTTTCGAGATGCGCCGCGCCGGCTGAATCGAGGAGTTGCAAATCGGCAGCGGGCAGATTGGTAGGGCCGGGAAAGATCTGGCCGTTAGCCGCAGGGCTTTGCTGCCAGACCAGAATGGCCACGGTAAGCAAGAAGTACAATGCGGCACGGCGGGACATGATTCACTCCGCCGCTTTGCTGCCGTAACCTTCGAGCATGCGACCGGTGCCAAACAGAGCGATGCCGAACAGCATCAACAGCAACATCACGCTGACGCTACTTGCCCGCATCTCGGCCGTCAATTGCATCAGCATCGAGGCTGGCAGCAAAAGGAGCGCGAGAACCTGCATCGTTTTTCCAACATTTCTTAGCATGGCTTTATCGTAGTGCGCTTGGCCGCGTTTCTCAATCGTCGAAATCCCGCAGCTGACGATTGGGATATAATCGGTGCTGACACCTTCGCCTGTTGCTCCATGATGCCGCCCGCACATTCGTTCGGCCGCCAGGAAACCAATGTCTCGCTATCTTAAGCTTGTCGGTCGTGCGCTGCGGCTTGTTTGTCCGGTTTGTGGTCGCGGCCCACTCTTCAAAGGGCTGTTTCGCATGCACGAAACCTGTTCGCACTGCGGACTGAAATTCGAGCGTGAGCCCGGCTTCTTTCTCGGCTCGATCTACATTAACTACGGCATCACAGCGATTACTTCGCTCGTGACGTACTTCATTCTGTTCTTTGCCAACGTGCTGACCGACACGCAAAACATGGCCGTGCTGGTGGCCATCGTCATCCTGCTGCCTATTCTGCTGCATCGACATGCTCGCAGCCTATGGCTGGGGTTCGATCAGTGGCAGGATCCGCGGCCGGGCGAAGAGTAGGCACCTAAGAGTTGGGCAACACCGCTTGTGATTCGGGCGGATTGAGTGCTTCTTCGATTGCCTGCCTGGCATACGCGCGGCGAACTTCCCAATAGAAGTAACTGCCCAGTCCGGTGATGATCAGGATGGGCATCGACAGCATGAACAGCACGCTCCAAAAGTAACCGCGGGCGATGTTGTACGCAGCTGGATCCGCCGCCATCTGGTCCTTGCACGTTGGACAAGCCTGTGCGAGGCCAGCAACCAGCAACAGGACGACGACTGCCGCGAACATCGATTTGAATTGAGAAAGCGTCATTCTGGTAAAACTACTTTCGAGTTCAGTTCGCCCGCGATGGGTAGCGGATTGCTTGAACCAGACTACTTTATTTTAGGTAGCAAGCCGGTCTCGGGAAATAGCTGATAGAGCATCAAATAGACAATCACGCCGGTAATCGACACGTAGAGCCAAATGGGAAACGTCCAGCGGGCGAAACGAACGTGCCGCCGGCGCTGATCGGTCAGGCCGAAATAGATGGTGGCAATCGCTAGAAACGGAACCCCTGCCGCCAGAAAGACGTGCGAGGCTAGCAGCGGATAGTAGAACAAGGCGGCGGTAGGGTACTCGTCGCGCGGGAACAAATGGGTGCCGGCAAAGACGATGCGGGTGAGATAAGAGACCAAGAAAACAACCGACACGCCGAAGCAACTGAGCATGGTCACTTTATGGGCCTGCTCCTGACGCTGCTTGATGAGCACAAAGCCCACCACAAGCAAGACCGTGGCCAGGCCATTCAGCAGGGCATTCACATGCGGCAAATAAGGAACCACCGATTGCAACCGAGCGTTCCTTAAGAATTGGTCTTGGCTGGAGGAGGAGCTTTTTCGTCTGGCTGGGGAGATGCTTGTTCGTTCTTGGCTTTCTCTGCCGCCGCATTTGCATCGGCGCGTTCGATCATCGCCGCCCGTTCGGCCGCTTTCGCTTGCACATCGGCAGGAGGTTCCGTTTCAGTGAGTAAGCGGTCGAGCAGCAATTTCATTTCCGCGCGCGAGGCGCTATCCTTCCACGAGAAACTGCCACGGGGATTGCCCCATTTATCGCGAACTTCGAACTTCTCGGTGTGCGTAAACTTCTTCAGCGGAACTTGATAGATCTCACCCGCCACGCGCCGGATGTAAGTTAAATCGCCGGTGAGAAACCACCAAGCAGCGCCGTCGTTGGCGATCTCAAATTGCTGTGCGTACTTGGCCAATTGGGACGGAGTGTCTGTATCCGGGTCACACGTGATGCCGAGGAACTGCACTCCCCTTGGGCCATACTCACGCTGGATGATTTCAAACTCGCGATTCTGATACTTGCATTCCGTCGGGCAGGTCGAGAAGAAGAAGTTCGTCACGTTGACCCGGCCCGCGAGATCGGCCGAGCCCTTCTTACTGCCATCGCGTTCGGTGAGCGTGAACTCTTTCAGGATCGGCTCGCCAGCCGAAACAGGCTTCACCAGATAATCGCGATCAATCTCCGGATCGGAGGTGTAGACGACGATTGGTGGACGGCTGTACTTGTAGCCCAACCAGAGGACGGTGCCGCCCATCGCTATGAACAACACGCCCAGCCAACCCAACACCGCCTTACTCATAACCATTCACAATCACAAAGCAGAAGGCGCGGGGCTTAGTGCCCTTCGCCAGTCTTGGCTGGAGGATGCTGATGATCGGCATCGTGCTCTTCAACGGTTGTTTCGCGCGGTTCGGCGGCGTGCAGCCAGCGGTCGTCAGAGTAGGTCCGCGTGCGGCGACCTACGTCGGGAACCAGCATGAGAACCAGGAAGAGGCTCATCATGCTGGCCGGCACGGTGAGGACATACTTCCAATTGGCTTCCCACTTCAAGTGCATGAAAAACAGCATCACCAGCATCGCCTTGGCGCAGGAGACGGCCATCATTGCGGCCCACATTACTTGCGGCGCTTTCTCGCGGAGGACTTGGGAGTTGCCAACGAGGAACGAGAGCAACGTCAGCACACACAACGAGGCAAAGACTGCCAGATAAACTGATAGCCCGCCGTGCGAAGCATGGGCGTCTTTGGTGGCGCCCAGGTGTTGGCGCGTCACTTTTTTATCGATGCCGTGGTCGTGATCCATGTTAACTCTCACTATCTACAAGCTGGCAATACCAGCGGGCGGGCGTTCGAAAAAATCGCTTAGAACAAGTACAGCAGCGGGAAGAGGAAAATCCAGACGAGATCGACGAAGTGCCAATACAGACCGACGTTCTCAATGACTCCAGCCTTCTTCGAGTCTAACTGCATGGGCAGAATCAAAGCGAACGCCAGCAGACCAACGGCCACGTGAATCGCGTGAAAGCCCGTCATCAAAAAGTAGGTGCTGGCCCACATGTTGCCGCTGGGAATCTTCATCGGCAGGCGGAGCCAGGAGAAATGTTCATTCAAGCCGCCGTGAGCTTCCTCCAGCACTGTTTGCACCTGAGTGCGAGCCGTGATGGACTTCAGCCGGGCATCGAGCGGAGCAAGCTGCTCGTCGAACTTGCCAAGTTCTTTGGTCTTTTCGCCCAGCTTGGTGGTTGCCTCGGCAATTTGTGCTTCGACCTGAGCGGTGGGATTCGGTTGATCTCGAAACGCGACGAACGTCGTAGCGGTCGTTGATTCAACTGCACCCGTGGCTGCTGCCGCCGGCTTGGCAGACTCTTGGAGCTTCATTTTCTGTTCATTGAGCAACTTGATTTGCTCGGTCAACGCTTCAGCTTCCTTGGCTACCCCGGCACGGTTGCCGGCAATGGTCTTGATCGCTTGATTGACATCGAAACCTTCGCGCTCAACCGCCGCGAGTTCCGTCTTCATCATCTTGGTGAAGAGTTCGTGCTTCTGCTGCGGAGAAAGATGAGCATCGTGACCGTGAAATAGCGGATATATGGCCATCGCCAGGCGTTCCATCGCG
The DNA here is from genome assembly GCF_007747655.1 of Anatilimnocola aggregata. NCBI lineage: Bacteria > Pseudomonadati > Planctomycetota > Planctomycetia > Pirellulales > Pirellulaceae > Anatilimnocola > Anatilimnocola aggregata. Next base: position 8,567,208 of record NZ_CP036274.1, on the reverse strand, counting down.
GCGCGACGCTTGAAGGTGTCGCTATCGAGCGAGGCAATGTTCTCGGTCCACTTCACATAGTCGACGAGCAGATTGCAGATTTCTAAACGCTTCGTCTCTTCTTCCGTCAGCGTTTGCTCGGCGGCAACTTTGCCGTCCAAAACGGCTTTATGTGCCGCCAGCGATTGCCGAACCGCTTGGACGTAATAGATATCTGCCCGTTCGTGAATCAAGCTGCGCGGGCTCGACGGAAAAATGCCGTGGGCGAACTTCGAGCTGTATTCGTAGCCCTTCACGCCGATGAACACGGTGCCCAGAATCAGTGTCAGGGCCAGCCAGAATCGCGACATGCTGGACTGATTCGACTTGGCCGCTTCATACGAAAGGACGATCGTCACGCTGGAGCAGATGAGCACGAACGTGTTCATGGCCCCGATCCATTCGACCAAGTGCACATCGTGCGGCAATGGCCAAGTGCCCGAAGGGGCGCCGAAGCGGAGCACAATGTAGGCACCGATCAGACCGGCGAAGAACATGATTTCGGTCGACAGGAACAGCCACAAGCAGAGCTTGCCGTTGGGAATCGGCAGGCTTCGTTGGTACTGCAACTTGATGTGCCCGTGACCATGATCGTCGTGAGCGTGGGAGTGATCCGACATAGCAGACTTACCGTTTGAGCGGGTGATAAATATTCAGGCGAGCGGACTAAACAACAGGCCACGCAGCCAAACAAATGAGCGGCAACGTGGAGGGTAAATAAATCAGCGAAGCGAGCAGCAAGCGCCGGCTCGTTTGTTCGTTTTGAATGTTGAAGAACCGCCAGGCAAACCAGCACTGAGCTACTGCCAGCAACGCGAGGAGTGCTGCCGCGACTATCACCGTGGTTGAGCTTGGCCCGGCGAATAGGCCGAGTGGCAATACGATTAGCAGTACCGCAAAGCAGATTGCTTGCCAGGCAGCGAGTCGGCCTGTTTTATCAACCACAGTAGCCATCTGATGACCGGCCTGCTCGTAATCGTGGCGATAGATCCAGGCAATGGCCATGAAGTGGGGCAACTGCCAGACAACCAGAATTGCAAACAGCACGAGAATCGGTGCGTTGAGTTCGGCGCCAGTTGCCGACCAGCCAATCAGAACAGGCATCGCACCAGCCACAGCGCCGAACCAGGTGTTCCAACTGCTGATGGTCTTCAGCGGCGTATAGATCAAGACATATGCTGCCCACGTTCCCACACCCCAGAGGAGTGCTGCAGGATTCTGGGTGAATAGCAGGAGAGCGCTGCCAACGGCCATCGTCACCGCGACGAAGCTCAGGGCTTCGAACGAAGACAATCGCCCACTGGCGACCGGACGCGAGGCTGTGCGAACCATCCGCTGATCGAGCTTGCGCTCGAGCCAATGATTCATGCCGCTGGCACTGGCACCAACCAGGAGCGTTCCCAGCGATGCCGTAATCATCGTTTGCAGGCTGGACGAGCCATTAGTCGCAACATAGCAACTGGCCAAGACGACCAGCGCAACAAACAGGCCAATGCGCGGCTTGGCAAGTTCGAGGTAATCGAGCGCGCGAGTCAGAGACTCGCTACGGCGGCGGGCCAGGGGAAGTGTCGAAGTGCTCATGCGGAGGTCCTCACGAGCAAGAATGGCGCACTACTGGCGATCACAGCGGCAGGCCGCCAGACACGCGAGGCTTGCAGCGACATGATGACCGCAGCAGCCAAAATGAGCGAACCGTTGGCCACGTGAGCAGTCGCCAGCAGCGCTTGAAGCACCGATTTTTCGCGTGTCACGTGTGCTGCGGCAAACTGGAACGAACCCATCCATTCGGGCCAGGCATACTTAGAAACGTAAGTCATGATCCCCAGGCCGATCTGAACCGTCACCACCAGCAGCAGCGACCAGCCTACCCAGCGCGAGACCGAATTTCCCTGCTTGGCGCGAATGATCGTCACGCCCAGCAACAAGGCTTGAGCGAGAATCATTACGGCCAGAACAATGTGCAGCAACATCACCGCGCGGAAGAAGCCCGCCGTACTGGTGACCGGCACATGCCGCACCAGAGCGCCGAGGACCAATTGCAAATAGCAGACTGCAGCAAAGCCCCAGGCGGCAGTAGCCAAGCGATTCGCGGGCTGCCGGTCTTCTGTCGATTGACTTTCCAGCGGGCGAGATAGCGGAAACCGAGGAGATGTGACCACAGCAAAGGCTACAAGTGACACAAAGAACACCGGCCCCGTGCAGCCGTGCAAGAGCGCGATCAGGCGTTCATCGAGATTCACCCGCGCACCACCGAGAATCCCTTGCAGGATGACCAGGGCTAACAAGAAGAACGCGAATTGGATCAACCAGCGCGGCGCTCGCACGGCGAAAGTCGTCGCGACTAAGGCAATCATCAGCAGGCCGATGGCTGCACCCAGTAGACGATGGCCATGTTCGACAAAGATATCCCAGGGGCCAAAAAACCAGGTCGTCCAGGGATAGGCGAACAGGTTATAGCCATAAGTCCCCGGCCAATCGGGCACTGCCATCCCTGCATCGTAACTCGTCACCAACCCGCCGACCCAAATCAACGGAAACGTGACCACCGCCGACAGCAGGGCCAGGCGATGAGGCCAGCGATAGCTTGTCGGTGAGGAAGTAATCATCGGCGCACGTTTCGGAAAGACAACAGCAAAGCGGAAGAAGGTTATTCAGGCTTGTTGACGTAAGGGACGTTGAAAACCAATCGAGTGTTAGTGATGCGGATCTTTGTACCGCTTGGCCGGATCGGCGGGCGGCGGCTGAGTCTGGGGATAAAAGTCGGTATCGACTTCCGGCGAACCATACTCGTACGGCCCGCGATAGACGATCGGTTGGAAGTCGAAGTTGCCGTGGCCAGGAGGGCTGGGTGCCATCCATTCCAGGCTGTTCGCACCCCAAGGATTACGACCGACGATCTGGCCAAAGAAAATGCTGCGGATGAAGTTGAACGCAAAGATCACTTGCGTCGCCACCATGCCGATCGCGCACCAGGTCATGAACTGATTCATGGGGAGGAGGTGGCGGAACGTCTCGTAGTCATAGGGATCTGCCAGCCGGCGCGGAAAACCGACGGCACCGAGAATGTGCATCGTGAAAAACGTGCCGTTGAGGAACAAGAACGTCAGGAAGAAGTGAACCTTACCGAGGCTCTCGTCCATCATGCGACCGAACATCTTCGGGAACCAGAAGTAGATCGAGCCGAACACGGCCATCGCCGTGCCCGCGAAGAGCACGTAGTGGAAGTGGGCGACGATGAAGTAGGTATCGTGAATGAAAATGTCGACCGGCGTGGCAGCCATGAAGATGCCCGAGAGTCCGCCGATGATGAACATCGAGACGAAGGAGAGGGCGAACAGCATGGGGGTGGTGAATTGAATCTTGCCACCCCAGATGGTGCCGAGCCAGTTGAATACTTTCACGGCCGACGGGAGCGCGATCATCATCGTGCTGACCATGAACGTCATGCCCAGGAAGGGATTCATTCCGGAGACGAACATATGGTGCCCCCACACAATGAAGCCCAACCCGGCGATACCGGAGATTGAGTACACCATTGGCTTGTAGCCGAAGATGGGCTTGCGCGCGAAGCAGGCGATGATATCGCTGACCATACCCATCGCGGGCAGAATCATGATGTACACGGCGGGGTGCGAATAGAACCAGAACAAGTGCTGCCACAAGATTGGCTGACCGCCGCCGGTGGCCGGCAAGCTGTTATTCACCACCAGTCCTTCCGGCAGGAAGAAGCCCGTGCCCAAGGTGCGGTCGGTAAGTTGCATGAAGCCAGCAGCTGTGAGCACCGGCAACGCGAAGGCCTGCAGAATGGCGGTGATGAACATTGCCCAAATGGTCAGGGGCAAGCGGAACATGGTGAGACCGGGAGCCCGCATCTGAATGATGGTGGTCATGTAATTGACCGAACCCAACATCGACGAAATACCTACGCAGGTCACACCCAATAACCAGAGTGTTTGCGGCCAGTGACTGCCCGGCGCGGCATCCCACACAACCGACAACGGTGGATACGAAGTCCAACCACCACCGGCACCATAAGGTGGCCAAAGGAAGCTCATGCCGATGAAGAAAAACGCTGGCCACATGAACCAGTAACTGAGCATGTTTAGCGTGGGGAAGGCCATATCGTCGGCACCGATCATCAGTGGGATGAGGTAGTTACCGAAGGCCCCCGCCAGAATCGGAATGATCACAAAGAAGATCATCACGGTCGCATGCATCGTGAATAGGGTGGTGTAGAACTCGGGCGAGATCTGGCCACCCTCAGCCGAGAACAACATCCGGCCGATCACCGGCATGTCATGCCACGGATAGGCCAGCTGCCAACGAATGCCCAGGGCGAGCAGACCGCCGACGAGAAACCACAGCAGCGTGGAAAACAAAAACTGCAGCCCGATGATCTTATGATCGAGCGAAAAGACGTAGGTGCGAACGAATTCGCCGACGCCCATGCCGTGCGAACCGCTGTGGCCATGCGAGCCATGCGGCTGAATTGCTGTCGTACTCATGCGTTAACCTATTCTCCTGCGGGCAAAGCAAAGGACGAAACCTCTTGCTCCTGCCACGCCTGTTCCAGCCATTTGTCGAATTCAGCCCGGTTTTGCACGACGAAGCGGCCGCGCATTTTGTAGTGACCCCAGCCGCACAACTCGGCACATACGATGTCGTACGTGCCGGGGCGCTTGGCCTGGAACCACACAAACTGCTGCATGCCAGGAACCACGTCCTGCTTCACGCGCAAGTGTGGCAAAAAGAAGCTATGCAATACGTCCTGGCTCTTGATGAGGAGCACGACGTCTTCGTTGATGGGGAGGTGCAGGTCGTTCACCTTGAACACATCGTCTTCTGTGCCAATGATGCCGTCTTTGCCGGCGTAGCGAATACGCCATTCGAACTGACGCCCGGTAATTTCAGCCAGAGCGGGCCGAGCCACACCAGGCGAAAGCTCGGGACGCTTGATCTTGGTATTCGCCCACACGCTCATCTGGAAGATGGCGATGAACAAGAGCGCGGCAGCAGGAATGATCGACCAGATCACTTCCAACTGATGGCTACCGTGAAAATACTTCACCGGTTCGGTCGTGACTGCTGCGTCGTACTTCCAAAGAAACCAGAAGAAAACGAGTCCAGTCGCGACAAAGATGACGCCAGTCAATCCGAGGATGAAGAGGAACAGACCATCGATGGCGTGCGCGTCAGCCCCGCCGATGTTCTCGGGCAACCAATGGTTCTGCATGGGCCAAAACCCGGCCATTGCCCAGACAAAGCAGAGCACGCCGAGAATCGGAACCATCAAAAACAACAAACTCCAAAATCGACCCACGATGAATTCTCCTCAGACTTGCTTGGCAGACGGTGGCAACGGCAGTCACCCGGTGGCGCTGAATTGCCGCTATCTAATCTCGCGGGCATTAGCTGGTTCGGGAACGTTTTGCCGCGGATCGCTGATGGGTTCGTACGGCAACGATTGGACATAATTGACAATGTGCCAAATCTCTTGATCGGACAGGGCGTCGATCTTGGCAGCTGGCATCTGGGCACCGTCGATACCATTGCGAATTCGCCAGAAGATATCGAGCGGACGACGACCGCCGCGAAAGATTCCCATGCGGAGGTTGCGGGGCTTGAGGTTACGCGGCTGCAGCATGCCCAGGCCAGTAAACTCGCGTATTAGTTTGGGATCGGCCTTGGCCGTGATGAATTCTTCCGTCCACTTGTCGTACAGATTTGTTTGACCGTCGCCGAGGGCCGATACACCGTGGCAAGAAGCACAGTTGGCTCGCGTTCCCTGAAACAATTGCTTGCCAGTTTGGATCGACTCGGCCAGTTCTTTGCCGGTCATTTCGGGACGACCAGCGACTGCCAGGGCTTCTGACTCGGCCGCGATCCAACTTCCCACGACTCCGGCAACGACATCCTGTATCACAGCGACTTTCTCGGGGCTGGGATTGGCCGGATCATTAATCAAGCGTTCGTCTGGTCCCAGGTTTTGTTCGGCCCATTGGCTGAGAAGGTTGCGTTCGACTTCGCCGCGAACCGACAGGTAGCGGACATATTCGACGACTGCGTCAATTTCGCTTTCAGGCAGCAGCAGGAAGGACGGCATCGCCGTGCCAGGAATTCCTTCGACGATGATCTTGCGGAGGTCGGCGTGCGTTGGCTTCGCACCAACGGGAGTCGATTTGAATTTGAATGTGCCGCGGCGGTAGTCGCGAGGATAGGGATTCAAGAAAGCAGCGGTCGGACCAGCGCCGTCACCGGTGATGCCGTGGCAGTGTGCACAATGTTCGCGATACAAGCCGCGGGCTCGTCCCTGGGCGTCGCTACCGACTGCACCAGCAGCGACCATCAACGGTCCGCTGGTCATGACCTGGGTCATGTCGACGTCTTTGACGGCCGGAATCAGCGGATCGTTTGGAGTGCCAAACAGGGCTGCCAGAATTTCGTCCAGATCTTGCCGCTGTTGAGCGGAAAAGCGAAACGCCTTGCCATTTTCATCCTTGGGAACCTGGTCTTCGACCTGGCGAATGAAAGTGGAATAGCGGCGAAACTGCGGCGGTGGCGAACCACAGCCGGCAGTCAGCAGACCGCTGACGAGTAAAAGCAGGCACAATATCCAACGCAAGTTCATAAATCTCATCCCGGTCGCGACTCGCTGGGCCGCGGGCAGGCTACAAGTGCTTTCGACAAAATCTCAGAGGGCACAGCCTTCACTTATTTGACAAACTGCGACACGTCGAGCGTCACGTTCATTTCTTCCGTTGCGTCGTTGGCCAAGGTCCGCTTGAAGCGACCCTTCGTCCATTTCTCTTCCGTACCGTTCACTGATGCTTTGCTCAAGAAGCCTGCAGCCTCTTGCCACACGGCAAACTCAAGTTCAACACCTGCTGGAACATTCTTGATTTCGAACGTGCCATCCGGAGCGGTCACGGCAAAGTAGGGATTGCTGCGGGTCAACAGGCGGGCAGACATCCAAGGGTGAATGGTGCAAGCCACCGGATTGGGAATCGAAGACTCCCCTTTGGGTTCGTACATCGTGCTGTCATTGGCACCGATAATCACGTTGATCGACGCAGCCTTGCTGCCAGCCGAAGGGCTGATGCTCGTATTGTGACCGATCGGATCGCTGTTCTTAATTAGTACTTTCTGGGTCGAACGCATCACGAAGACGTGACTGAGGAACACGCAGTTTTTTTGATCGAAGGGTGGCTCCACTTCGGCAGTCTTCGTGGCCAGGTAGTCGGCATGTTCCCACTTTTCGTCGCTGGGAATCTTCTTCGAAAGATAGATCACCACATCCCTGATTCCCTTGGTATTGGGGTCGACCACCAAGGCCTCGTCGTACACCTGCTTGCCACCCGGAGCACACACGGCCTGGTCTTTGTCGACCTTGAGCGGAGTGCGCCCCGGATCCTGACCTTGCAGCACGAATTTACCCTTGATCGTCGCCCAACCTGTCGGCTCGGCAACAGCAGCAGCAGGACCAACTTCGGCAGTCCCACCCGCGCCAAAGGCCTTCCGCAGCGATTCGACATTCGCCGCCCGGGTGTAGGCGTTGGGTTCGACCGACCGCGCGCAACCAGCGACCAACAGCAGGCCGCTGGCGAGGAGTGAAAACGTACTGAGTTGAACTAACCGTTGCACGGTTATCGTTCCTTAAACCGAGTGAGTGGCAATTACTTCTTGAGCAGGCTCAGCGGGATGGCGAATTCGCCAAGATCCATAGCACCCTTCACATCGACTTCCATGCGGCCGAGTTTCCAGGCTGTCTCTTTGCCGCCTTGAATGCCCTTGGTCACAAAACCGGCCTTCTCTTGCCAAATGGTAAAGGTACGCTTGCCTTCGGGGACATTCGGAATGGTGAGCACACCTTCCGCATTGCTGACGCCGAAGTAGGGGTTGTCGCGCACCAACAAGTAACCGCCCATCCAGGAGTGAATCGCACACGCGAGAGGCATGGGTCGGTTCTCATTCTTGGCGAACGTCTTTTTCGTCGAACCGCCAGCAGGAATCAGATCGTTGAAGGAAGGATTCGAGAAGAAGTCCCCCTTCACGTTGTGGCCGATGGGATCGGGGTTGCCCAGGATCAACGTTTGCGTGGTGCACATGGCGGTCACGCGAGGTTCGTAGCGGCAGCCCAGATTGTCGACCGTTACTTCCTTGGGCAGGGCAGCAAGGGCCGCAGCGCTCTCGGGAGCTTTGGTGCCAGGTGCAAGATACAGGTACATCACTACGTTCTGGAGGGCGTTGTCCTTGCCAACTTTGATGCTCTCATCCACGAGCATCTTAGGCCCGCAGAATGCCGGGTCTTTATCGATCGTCAGCTTGGCTGGCTTGGGGGCTTCGCCATCGAGCTTGAACTTGATTTTGATGCTGCCGTCGGCGGCCAGCGCGAACGTGGGCAACAAGATCGCGGCGACAATCGCGGCGAAGCGGTGAGTAATGCGGATCATGAGAGGACTCCCTGGTGAAGGTGTTGGCTCAACTACAGGTCGCTCGTTCGAACGTAGCAGCAGAGCCAGGCGGGAAACAAACAAACGAATCTCGACCATCGAACCATCATATCAACTTATCAATGGCGGACCGCCGTGTTCGCCTGCCAGTTCGGGAATCCGCAGATCTTGCGGACTCAGTTTTGCTATTGAGGTTTTGTTGCTCGGGACTTAATTCGTTGCGCCAGCAGCCGGTGTCGTTCCCTCAGCCGCAGCGGGGGGAGTCACTGGCACGAGCGGCGTAATCTGGTTCTTGCCCTTCGAAAATTGATCGAAGTTCATGAGCAGATCGACGAGCCCCTGCACTTGCTGCACGCTATCGCCGACGAACAACTCCGCCGGTGCTTTGCCTTGCGGCTCACCCGGTGTGTACGGAATGTTCACGGGCATCGCCGTATAGGGGAGGACCATCTTCGGATTGCCGATCCATTGCTTCAGGTAATCGGGGCGCAGACGACGGTGTACCTCTGCCAGGTCGGGTGCCTTAGCTCGCACGCTGCCACCTGGATCATAGTCGCCGACGATATGACACTTCACACAGAAGTTCTTATCGACGACGATCTTCATCGCGTCATCCAGCCGATTGGCGTCGGGGCGCATGGCCTGCCGCTCATAGGCAGCCTGCATTTCCGCCAGGTGACTATCGAGTCTCACTTCGGCCGATTCGTACGGGTAGTTCGCATTGTCGATCGCGGCGAAGTAATTGACGAGCTTGGTGGCTTCGTCGCTCGAAAGATTGAACTTCGGCATTCGCAAGAACACTGCCGGGCGAATCGGATAGGGCTGGAGCAAGAATTCGTAGAGCCAATTGTTCTGAACTTTGCTCCCCTCGCCAAACAGTGGCGGAGGCAACCAACCATAGGCCTCGCTACCACTGGCATTCGGGTTCGACTGCTGTTCGATCTGGGTGACACGCGGCAACAAGTACCGGGTGAGCATACCGCCGTTGTCGGTGTACGCACTCGTGACCGTGCTGCCCGGAATCGACATCTTGGCCTGGCCGGGCAAGTACGGAAAACCATCGACAATCGTGGGAGCAATGATCTCAACCGACAGCTTGGTGTCCTTGGGGTTGTAGCGATCTTCCGGCACCAACTCGCCATCTTCCAGATCGACCAACTCCGGCAACCCTTGCCCCTTGGTGAGGGCTGGGAATCCGAGCAGTGTCGAGTGCAGACGATTGCTGGCATCGGGCGTGGCTTGCTTGCTTAGCTCCGCTGGTGAGAAATGAGCCTGGAGGAACGGAAACACCGGGCCAGGGAGTGATTGTTCGCCAAACTGACCTGGCGGGTAGCTGATCTTCCACTTATCGGCTTCCAAGATATGGCAGCCGCCGCAGTTGAACTTCTCGAGCACAACCTTGCCCTCGGCAATGGCTTTGTCCCGGGGGTTGGCGCGATACAAATACTTCTCGCGCGGCGGCTCTGCAACCAGCCCGAGCACGAATGTGATGATCGCTTCACGATCGGTGGCCGTGAACGGAAACTGCGGCATTCGCAAGCGTTCGTTGAAGCGCTTGTTCAGCGTCTTGTCGAAGTCGTAGCTGCGCGGCTCCTTCAGCTTTTGATAAATGAAGCCGATGCGGCTGCCATGTTCCAACTCATGGTGATAATACTCGTCCGAGCCGGGCGGCAGGCTTTCGTGCTCTTCCGCCATATGATCGTGCTGATGGTCGTGGGCAGGCGCAGCCTCTGCGCCGTCACCACCACCCGCACGCTCGTCACCCGGATTGGCTGCAGCCGCGGGCGCGTGATCATGTCCCTTGGCTGTGGCTCCGTGGGCACCATGAGCAGCACCGTGACCGCCGATGTAATGCGAAATGTGTTCGAAGGCCAATCGGGAAGGATCTTTGCGACCCCAGTTTTGCAACTGCGTGCCGATGGGCTTGGCATCTTCAAAGCCGGGAATATCGTGGCAGCCGAAGCAGCCATACTTGGAAACCGTCTTCAAACCAATGTAGCGCAGCCGCTGAGCATCGGTCAGGTTGACACCCTTGGGAGTAATCAACTCGGTCTCGGCACCCTTCAACTCCGACCGCATTTCCTCCGGCAAGCCTGTCGTGAAGTATTCCTCTGCTGCATCTTTGAAGAAGGCATCGTTGAGGTACTCCAGCATCAACTTCCTCAGCGCCTCTCCTTCTTCCTTCGACATCGGTGAGGTTAGCTGTTGCTCCGACTTCACCGGTTTCCAACCACCCTTGTTGTCGCTGAGCAGGTAAGTCGTAATGTCGGCAGCAGGATCGAAGATCTTGGTCTCGGTTTTGTCCATGCCGTTTTCATCCTTGACGGGATTGCCTTCGGCATCTTTGACGACTTCGACCTGCTTCAGAGGTTCGAGGAACAGGTTCGGCATCACCGTGCGGGCGTGATACTTGGTCGGCTCCTTGATCCAGCTATAGAGCCACGTCGGACCTTGCGGATTGGCCTCCGCGCTGAACTTGGCTCCGATATTCGACAGATCTGGCCCCTGGACGATATCGTTCTCTCTGCGGAACTTCTTCGTATCAGGGAAGTCATGATGGGTATGGCACGCCAGACAGCCGCGCGTCTCGAACTGCTGCTTACCGCGGGTCAGTTTTTCTTCGTCGCTTGACGGAGTGACGCCTTCGGGCGGTTGCACTGGATCGAACTTTTGCGAGCGGTCCATTAGATAGGCGACGAGGCCACGAACTTCGATTGGCTCCAAGTCTTCTGCCACGTGCCGGGACGCATCGTCGGCCAGGTGATCCCACAGCCCGAAGAAGCGCGGCATGCGGGTGCTTTCGCGGAAGTTCTTCGGGTTCCAAATCCAATCGTAGAGAAAGGCAGTATCAACTTTTTGAGCCACGGAGCGGAGACTCGGACCCGGCTTGCGAAGGGTGCCCGGAGCCTCGACATCGCGAAACATTGCCGCCAGGCGATGGCTCTGCGGAGCAAGCACTTGGCCAAATTTGCCAGGCGCGGCAGCTTGATCTTCTTCGATCATGCCAAGCAATGTATGTCGCACCCCATCTTCAGCAGGATGGGCAGTGAGTTGAGTGGCCAACTTCGTAATTGCTGCGAGTTTGCTTAGCTGGGCGGCAAGAGCCTGTTTGTCTTCGTCTGACTCAGGCTTGATCGTGCGCAGTTCTTGCTCGCGCTGATTGACCTCCCAGGCAAGTTGCTGGGCTGCCGCAAAAAAGCTGGGTTCGAGCCGCATGTCGGGACCGACGCGACGTGTTGGACCATCGTAGCCGTTCACTTCGTGACAGCCATAACAGCCATACATGCGAATCAACCGATAGCCATGCATCAACTTTTCAGCAGGAGGATCCGGGAACTTCTGGCTCGGTTCCAACTCGACGACGTCGTGATGGCACTTGAGACAGGTCGCTTCCGTGAAGCGCGCCGGATACATCGGAAAGATCCAGTGATGGTTATTAAACCAACCGTGCTCCTTCGACCACTCGGCGGCTTGGGTGGGATCGTTCGGAGTGTGCGAAGCCCACTTGAAATCGGTCGCACTTCCTTGCCCTTCGTGGCAAATTGTGCAGGCGAAAGTCGACAACTTGTGCGGACTCGAATCGCTGAGGAACAAGTCCAACCGAGGGTGCGAGTTAAACGGGTGCTTGAGTCCTCGTAACACACCGATGCGGAATGGCTTGCCAGCAGCGGCGAGATCGATCAGCGAGACTGCAGCGCGCTGAACGCCGGTATATTGCCCGCGAAGTTCGCTGCCAGCGATGGTGGCGATCACGTCGCCCACCAGCAGGCCGGGCTTCTTCGGCACTGGAGATTCCACGACCGGCGTTATGCCAGTGGCGGCCTGCTGCTGAATCTCTTCACCGGTTGGCAATTGAACCGGGCCGTTCGGGTCGATTGGCAATGCACCAGCACCCGGCGACTTCGGTTGCACGTACTTGATGACAACGTCGTCGACGTTGACCAGGCCGTGGTCGGCCAACTTCAGACCTAGCCATTCTTCCAAGCTATAGGGAATCGGCTGTCCTTGATCGTCGACTTCTGGCAATTTGAGAGCGAGACGATTGGCCTTCACCTCCTCGAGCGTGCGTGGAGTGACGACTACCTCGAACGCCACCTGGCTGGTGTAGAGAGGCGCGGTGGGATCGCCGGGCAACGATTTTTGCATCGAACCGTGGCAGGTGGTGCAGCGGTCGAAGCGGCGAACTTTGGCAAAGTTATAGTCCTGCAACAGCCCTTCGCTCCAACGATTCTCCGGTTTGCGCGTGGCACCGAAGGCGTCAAGAATCGGCAGGTTCAGCAACTGCTTGCCGGGGCCAAAGTACGGAAAGGTATCGTAGGTGGCGATGAACGTTTCCCGTTTCTCGCGGGCCGTTGTTGCGAGCCGCTTGAGAGCAGAACGACTGTCTTCCAAGTCCTTGAAAGCGAGTTCGATGGGAGCGTTGATCTGCTTGACAATTGCTTCCAATGTCTTGCGATGAGCGCTCAAGGCCTGATATTGGGCGTTGATCTTATTGAGCTTGTCGACCTGGGTATCGATGGCCTTTTGGAGAGCCGCCATTTCGCCGGTCAGGTTATCGCGAATGGCAATATCCAGATCGGCCTTGGCCTTATCGACGTGGGCCGATTGTCCTTTGCGATCCCCAAGCTTTTGCGTTTCGTGAATGAAAGCTTTGTCGACCTTGCTCTGCAGCAGCTTGACGATGCTTGCGCGGCGATTGGCCGCATCGGCTTCGACCACAGCCGCTTTGGTTTCGGCCGCCTTGGCAGCTCGCTGCAACTCCGCATCGTCAAGTTTCGCTTCAGCGGCCGCGCGGGCTGCATCGCCAGCCGCGCGATCGGCAACTGCTGCGTCCGATACTTCGCGCAGCGTCTTTAATTCAGCTGACAGGTCGGGCAGATCGCTCTCGGCCGGCAGGTCTTTGAAGTTGACCTTGAAAGACTTCAGTTCAGCCCCGAATGCATCGATGGCGGCGGGATCAATGGGCGAAGCCTTGGCCTTGCTGTAAGCAATTTCGAGCTTGGCAACTTGCTTGTTCGCTTCGTCCGTTTTGTACTGATCTTCCCGCATTTGGGTCATGCGGCGATCGACCAGGACGTTCGTCTCTTGATACTTCTTCCAAGAGCGAAAGTGGTCTTTATAAAACATCCAGACCGTACACAGGGTCAGCACCACGCCACCCACCGCAAAGATGCGATGCATGAGCGTCATACTACGCCAGGTCGATTCGGTTGCGGGCATGACTTCTCTCCGCCGCGGCGGCCTTTATTGCGAAACTCGACTTAACGGACTACGTACCGGCAATTTTCAAGGAGCCCAGGAACGGAGCGCGCTAAAAGTTCATCATGTATTCGGGCAAGGAAATGAAATACTTCAAATTCAGAGTCCAGCGTGCCACCATCTTCAGCGGCAACAGCATCATCATCAGCAGCAGGTTCGTCATCACCATGTAGCGAATGAAACCCATCTTGACGAACAGGTGCTGAAAGAACTTGCTTACAACCACGAGGAATGGTGGCAGGACGGTCAGGTAACCAATCAGCAGCAGGATGCCCGGCAATTCGCGGAGCATGATGTAACCGAACTTGACTAAGGCGGCCGACCCTTCGGGCGCTGCTGGCCGACTACTGCCTAACGCCCACACCCAGAAGTACTCCGACAGGTCGACGTTGTTGAGCACTTCGACTTTGTGCGTGTCCCAAATCTCGTACGGACCGAAGAAGTTCCAGTTGGGACCACGCAGGAACGTACCCATCACAATCAGCGTGATCCAGAGGACGAGGAAGCCGAACTGGAAGGTGACGTAAGCAAACTTCCGCTGGTCGATGGTGTAGTAGCCGTTTCCCTGCTTGTTGAAGTCGATATAGGGAATCGCCATCAAGCCGGCGACAACCATGCTCGGCAGCACCACACCCGCCATCCACGGATCGTAGTAAACGAGCATTTCTTGCAGACCGAGAAAGTACCAAGGGGCCTTCGACGGATTGGGGGTTTTCACTGCCGACGCAGGCTCTTCCAGCGGAGCTTGCAGGGCAATCGCCCACACCAGCAGGAAGGCGGTGAGAGCTACCATGCAGATCAGTTCGGTGTAGACCAGATCGGGCCAGACGAGCACCTTCTCATTGTCCAACTTCTCGAGCGGTTCCAGCCCTAACTTGGCGCGATCGTCGTTTTGCACGGCCTGATAGGCACCCAGCCAGGTGAAGAAGCCGAGGAGGAACATCAAGCCAACGATTGGCACGTTGTCCGGCTTCATCACGATCAGCGCGAAGTTCTGATCGGTCATCGACATACCCATCAGCAACATCGACAGATTCAGCAGCACCCAAGCCACGATGGGCTGCACGAAGAACCGACGGAAGATAAACAAAAAGCCAAGCAGCACCAGCGAACCGATGGTGTAGACCGTCGGGTTCATTGCGCGGTTGATCCCCTCGCGAACGAAGAGCGGCAGCGAAATGTAAGGAGCCAGTTCAGCCGAGCCGCTATAGGCAAGTGCGCCCATGAGCAGGAAGACCAAGGAAACCAGCAGCCAAACGACCGAACCCGTGAACGGAAACTTCACGACCGGCAGGCGGAAGAACGTGCGATCGCGCCCCGACTGCCAGACAATCAGCGCCAGGGCTGCATTCATTACCGCCATGAGCAAGTAATACGAGCCCAAGAAGCCGGCAATCTTGGCGACGAATATTTCTGGTGGTTCGTGTCCGTGCATCGCAGCCTGCCATTCACCTGATCAAAAGTTCGGCGGCAAAAACCGACCGAACAAAATCGCCAACACACTTTAGCCGCCAACTACTCGGCGACCAGTTTCAACCTACAGCGGACCGCTAATGCCGCCGTCCTTACGCACTCGCCAGAAGTGGATTGCCAGCAGCAGCGAAACCGCCAGCGGAATCGCCACACAGTGGAGCACGTAAAAACGATTCAACGTTTCTTCGCCCACGAACCGCGCGCCGAGCAAACCGAAGCGAGCGTCGGAAGCGTTCGTAATCATGTTGATGCCGTCCACCTGCAGGAACATGGCACCCGGACCTTCGTAGCCCAATAACGGCGTCGCACGGGCCATGTTCGAACCCACCGTGATCGCCCAAATGGCCAGCTGATCCCAAGGGAGCAAGTAGCCCGTGAAGGACAGGAGCAACGTGAGCAGGAGCAAGATGACACCGATCACCCAGTTGAACTCACGCGGCGGCTTGTACGACCCCGTGAGAAACACGCGGTACATATGCAGCCAAACGGTAATCACCATCGCGTGGGCACCCCAGCGATGCAGCTCGCGCAAGATGCCGAGCGATGTCACATCGCGGAGCGCGAGGATATCGTTGTACGCCCACTCGAGCGTGGGGCGATAATAAAACATCAGCAGCACGCCGGTGACGGTTTCGACCAGAAACAGGAAGAACGTCACACCACCCATGCACCACGTAAAGCTGAGAGCAATGCCCTGCTTTTTGATGGAGACGGGGTGCAGGTGCAGGAAGAAGTTCGTCAGCATCACGACGATGCGATTGCGTCGATCCAACGGAGCTGGATGACGGAAGACACTCTTCCAAATCTGCGATTCGCGGATGATTTCGCCGAGCGTGGCCATAGGTATATCAGTGATTCAAGTCGCCAAAAAATGCGGAACCAGCGAGCAACTCGCGCCAGACAGAACCAACAAGCAGCCAGAGCTAAACCGAGACGAACGAAGCAGCATCTTTCCACTGCCCCTGCTCCTGGTTGAACGTGCGGCTCTTATCGACTTCCAACTGGCCGTCGTCGGCCAGACTAATGGCATAGCGCTCCAACGGACGAGGAGCCGGACCTTCGAAGTTAATGCCGTCCTTATAGAAACCACTACCGTGGCAAGGACACTTAAACTTTTGCTCGGCCTCAAGCCAGTTCGGCGTGCAGCCAAGGTGCGTGCAGACAGCCTTTAAGGCAAAGATCATTGGCTTGCCATCGAACTCGTAGCGGACAATCCAGACACCGAACTCGGGAATGAATTTAGTCTCAACCTGACCGGGCCCAAAGTTTGTCGGCGGACCAACCTTAAACCGAGTCGGCGGCTCGATCAAAATATTCGGAAACATGTAGCGAGCCAAACCCAGCACCCACATCAAGTGAGTGACGGCCAACGAAGTAAAGCCGATGGCCAACGACGAACCAAACAGCGCACCAGCGGCCGCTGCCATAAACGTCCGGCGGTCGGGGTCAGCTGCCGCGGCCGGCCGAGCAAACGCAGGCTTGGCTGGCATTGGCGGCGCTTCGAGCTTCTTCTTGCCAGCAGGAACGACAGGAGCAATCCCCTTCGCCTCGGCCTCTGCTTTGGAAACAGGCCCTGGCTTCGCTGCTTTGCGAGCGGCGGCAAGGACACTCGCGGTATCTTTGGGGACCGCAGCCGCAACTGCGGCATCAGTCTTGGGTGGCGCTGGCTTGGGCTTTTCAGCAACCGGTGCGGCAGCGGCGACTGGTGCGGGAGCAGCAGGTGCAGCGGGCTTTTTGCCAGCCTTGGCCATCGCCAGAATATCGGCAGCACTCATTGAGCCCGCCTTCACCGCAGCCTTCGGTGCCGGCGCTGCAGGAGCAGCTTCAGCTGCCACAGGCTCGACATCAGGAGCTGCTGCGGCAGGAGCAGGCGCAGCAGGTTCGGCTGGCTTTTTCGCGCCACCAGCTTTGGCAGCCGCAAGAATCTCTTCAACCGACATTTTTTTGGCCATAACGCCAAGCCTTTGCCCACAATTACGACGCCTCAGCTGCGGCGTGCGCACAATTTCAGGATATATCGTCCGCCTTCGACCCTCACCAGCGCGATCAGCAAGTCGTTTTCCGGAAATGACTTACCCCTCAAGCAGGCAGGCGGGAAACCTTGTGATATTTTTCACAATCCCTGCTTGTTTAAGTTTTAGCCGGTTCTCGTCTTCTGTCAACCACCCTGAAGCGGGTGGTTTCGGTCCCGCTGGCAAGTTGAGTACCTTGCCTGGCTCCCGGTTGCGGGAGCGTTAATTTAGCCCGTCAAATCGAAAAGGTGAATCGGGCGAAGCGCGGTTTTAAAAGTGTTTTTTCGTCTGCCAGTGATTTACTCTGCTCGTTGCTAAGTCGTTAAATGCCAATCTGCCCCAGCATGTCGATGAAGCGACTCAGGGCCGTCGAGATCTGCGGGTGCGAAGCTTCAAACTCCAGGACCTTCTGCTCAATCAGGTTCCTCGACTCGCTGGTATCGGGAAGACTACCCTCCTCTTCCGTCGCTTGATGCAAAGCGGTTGAAATATCCGCGGCGGCCGATTGCAACAGGGCCCGGGTCTCGGGGTCTGACGCTTCGAGGTTGTGAAGCTCCCGCTCCAAGTCGGCAATGGCGGCGCGCAGGCGGTCAGCTTTGTCGGTCATGGCCAGCATCACTTTCGGAGAGGAATCTACAAAACAAACTCGTGAGCACATTCAACGAAGCGGCCCGGTCAATTCTAACGGAGAATCGCCGGGCCCGCAGCAGTTGAACGTGCAACTTGGGTCTCTCGCTCGCCGCTATTGCGGTTTTGCCGATTCGGCAGGAGTCGAGACTTCCGTCACTTTCTTCTGGGCAATTTCCGCCGCAGCCTTCAGTTTGCCAATCACTTCCCGAACCAGCGAAGCTGGCAGGGCATAACTTTCGACGCGGCCGGCGCGGGCAATGTTGATGCCCAGGCACTTGCCATCGAGATCGACAATGGGGCCGCCGCAATCGGCGGGACGCAAGACCGTATCGTGCTGAATGGCAAGCGTAAACCCTGCGCGACGCTCACTTAGCGGGCCGCCCAGGTTGTTCTGAAACTCAGCCCGTTCCCCGCCATGAAACAGCGTGGCGAGGTTGCCGAGCGTGACGGTAATCGACATCTCTTTGTCGCCGCGCTTTACGACCAGTTCGATCCGCTCGCCCGGCATATAACCGCGCACCGTCTCGATCAGGTTCTGCCGACCCTTGATATCCTTCGTATTCACTTTCAGTACGATATCGCCCGCTTCCATGCCAGCTCGCAAGGCGGCGCTATCGGGCATGATCTTTTCGATTCGGGCTACATCGTCTTTTTGATCCAACTGCACACCGAGCGCACCCGAGGGAGCGGCGATTTTGCGGGCCCCTACGCTCACCACGCCAATGGCGACAGGATCGAGCTCCAGACCCGGAGTAATCAACCAACTACCGACCGAGGCGTCGATATTGTCCGACCAGGCAATCGTGTGCAGTTTGCCCGCGTTAATCTTCAGTAGAGCCAAGTCGACCGTGGTGTCTTTGCCGACCAGGTCCGCCGTCACGCGGCGACCGTCGAGCAATTGACATTCGAGCTTTCCCTTGAGTTCGCTGGCCTTCGTAATCACAAAGCCCTGCGAATCGACCACCGCGCCCAGAGCCGCCTTGCGACCATCCGCAAACACGCGGACCGTACTCTGAGCGGGGTCTTTCACCACATCGCGAAACGCGGCGAGCACTTTCGAGTGCGAACGTTCCGTGGCCCGTAACGATACCGGAGCCAGCGCGAGCAAAGCTACGGGGACCAGCGACCACTTCATCCAACTGCCGGCAGACAAATTCATGGAACAAGCACTCCCTGAAAATGATCCCTCACCGCGATTTAATCACGTCCTTCGAATCACTACTGCACGGCGTGAAATTCTGGCTCTTGTTTCACTCCGTACGATCTTCCTCATTGAACTATACTGACTTCGTGGCCAAAAGACGAATTTATTGACAGCTCGTTTACATTACTTCGGCGACACTTCACCTCAGCAACACTTCCCGCCGGCGGCAACGCGCACAGCGGTCTCGCTGCTACTCTCCCCGCTTACCGAGCACGAGCTTCAACTCCAACGTCTCTTCGCCTCGCTTTACCTTCAATTTGATGCGATCTCCGGGTTGCTGCTGCTGCACTTGGGCCGACAGAGACGGAAAATCGGTAATCACCTCACCGTCGAACGCCTCGACAATATCCCCCACCTTTAACCCCGCCTTCTCCGCAGGGGAGTCGGGGAAAACGTGAGCTAGCTTGGCATTCTTCGCATCTTTCTCACCCCGTACACCGAGAAAAGGCTCCTGGCCGGGAAAATGCCCCCAAGCCTCAGCCTTCACCATCCGGTCCCAGGTATCTTTGAACGTATTCACCGGCACATGCATATTGGCCGTTAGGGGCGTCGCAATCCGGCTGTTGATGCCGATGACCTTCCCCTCCATATCGAACAGCGGACCGCCCGAATCGCCACCCACCAGCGTGCAGTCGGTGGTCAGCACGGTTCGCTCAACCAGCAGCAAGCGCCCCAGCCGCAAAACCGGCTTCCGGTCCGATTGATAGCCACCGGGATGCCCCGTCGCGAGAACCCATTGCCCTTCTCGCAGCTTCGACGAATCCCCCATCTCCAAATGCGGGAAATCCTTCCCTTCGGTGATCTTCATCAGGCCGCCGTCAACGCTCCGATCGAGCCCCAGCGTCTCGCCGAACAGCTTGCGACCGTCATACAACTGAAACAACACTTGCCGCTTCGGCTGTCCCGAAACGTGCGCGGCCGTCAGCACGTAGCCTTCCTTATTAATAATGACACCGCTTCCCTGGGCAGCACCAACTTGCACCCCCACGGTCGCCTTCTGCAGCTTTTCGCTGATCTTACGAACGTGGTCCTGCATCAGTCGCAGGTCGGCAATGCCGCTCGGATTGGCCCCGGCGAAAATCTTGGCCAGGCGCGGATCAATCGTTTCTTCAGCCGCCGGCGAGGCTGCTGGAGATGCCGGCAAAGTGGTCTTCGCGACAGAGGGTGCCGTATCCGGTGCTTTGACGGCAGCTTGATTGGGTGCCGGCTGATTCGCCGCCGGCTTACTCTCTTGGGCGTGAGCAAACGGGAGAGAGAGAAAGATCGCCACCAAGATGCCCGCGATTTGGGGCATCCTGTGCATCCTGCCGAACGTATTACCTGCCGTCATCGGCCGCCATCCAGTTGTTGAACAAGCGAGAGGCAAGGTCGCAGCGCGAGGGACCAACCGCCGGAGCGCTCCCTGCTAAGTCGAGTTAATCATACCCGACCCGCCTGCAAATTTCCTCTCATTCCCCAAAAAATGCCGCACTCCGCCAATCGCCGCTAGCTACGTTCTCGGCACGCTCTGCCATGACGCCCATCTCCTTGCTTCTGCCGCGCTCCTATCCAATTCCCAGCCTCACCACCAGTCAGGTGTGTGTCGAACGATGGAAGTGTACGTGCTTCCACGCGCCACCCATCTTCTGCCACACGCGAGTCTCTTCCACACGCGAAGTCTGCGGACCGCCAGCCGAGTCGAGCGATTGATTCAGTCGCACGTAGGTCAGCACCGCACCGCTATCGCCGAGCAAGCGAACATGGGGCTGACTCATCGTCACCACCTTCGCCGGCTTTTGCGGCGTTCCAGGCAAATCGAAGTAGTACTTGTGAAAAGCCATTCCGGCGACGAGTTGCCCGCGTGCCTCCGCCTCGAAGCAGGTGATCGACGGATCGCAGAGCGATTCGTACGTCGCCCAATCGCCACTGATGATCGCGTTGAGCAGCGTCTGGTTCAGTTGCAACAGTTCGTCGGTAACACTCGCAGCCATGATGGATCCTTCTTCACTTGAGTTGTGAATTCGTTTGTCGTGTCTTTTTGTCGTGTATTGCTGATGTCTTGCCTTTCTTAGCCCGACGCGTCAGCGAGGGAGCACCTTTAACTCTCACTCCATTTTCCCAGGACTCGCTGCACTTCACCCTCGCTCACGCGTCGGGCTAAGTGGGAGCACGCTCGTAAATCGCGAACGTCGTATCGTACTGGTTGCGGGCGTCAGCTGTGTAGCGGGTTTCCTGCTGCAATTTCCATTCATTCCACTCGACCCGCGGAAACGACGTATCTCCCGCCGGCTCCGCCTCGACCCATGTCCAGTACAACCGATCTGCCTGCGGCAGCGTGAGGGCGTAAATCTCGCCGCCCCCGACCACAAACAGTTCTGACTGCTCGCGCGCGAGGCTCAGCGCCGCCGCCACATCGCGCACCAATAAGACCTGCCCCGCGCCATCAATAGCCACGCTGGGCAACGTCGCCTCCACACTAACGGGCTCCGCTTGCCGCGATAGCACCAGGCTCACTCTGCCCGGCAGGGGTTTGCCCAAGGCCGCCACGATCGACTCGTACGTCTTGCGTCCCATCAGCACTGTCTGGCCTAGCGTCAACTGCTTGAACCGCTTCAAGTCCGCGCTCAACCGCCACGGCAACTCCCCGCGATTTCCTATTACCCCATTTCGCGCCACCGCTACCAGCAACGACAGCCTGGGCATACGAGCCGGAGAGGGGGAGAGTGAGAACGAGAGTGACAAGTGAAATTTCCTGCAGCGCCAGCGAACGTGTGTTTGTTCAATTTATCCGCCGAGAGAATAGGTCCCAGCCCGGGTCCGCGCAATTTTCGGGCTCGCTGACGTTACCTTCAGCCGGCAACCGCCGACCCGAAACATTGTCCTGACCCACTAGCGCAATTCCGCGAGATCGTTCTCCTCGCGCGATTACCCTCCCTTCCTCACTCCCTCGCCTCGGTACTCCGGGGTGAGGGGCCGCACTGTGCACGACCTTTCCTTCGCTCGCAATCTCCCCGCTCTCCTTCATTCTGCATTCTGCGTTCTGCCTTCTCCCTTTCCTCCGCCCTTTCCCGCTCCTCTCGCTTCCACGGCTTCTCCGGTTCGACCCACATGCCCGGGATCGGCATGAGGTAGCCACCCACGTCGCGAAAGATGCGGCCGTGCTGGTTGACGTGCAGCTTGCTCTTCTTCACGGGCTGTGCGGGCTGCGTTGGCGCGCCCTGCGACTGCACTGGAAGTTCCGCTGGCCGCTCGTGGGGCTCGAGCAGTTCCGGAGCATGCTGCAACTTGTACGACAGCGACAACTGCTGCGCTAACCGGCTCCTCCCCTCTGCGGTCAGGTTCTGCGGAATCTCTAGCTTGGGAGTTGAGGAGGCGGGTGAAGAGGGGGAGAGTGGGAGTGAGGGAGAGGGGGAGACAGGAACAGAAACAAGAGCGGGAATTGATGTCTGGAAATTTCCGGAATCTTCAATTGTTTCGACATGACTCGCTACGCTCTTATCTACTGACTCCTCCACGACTTCCGCCACAATCACTTCCTCCTGAATCCCAAAACTTTCCATTTTCAATTTCCAGAATTCTTCCTCCGTCTTCACTTCTGCATTCTGACTTCTACCTTCTAACTTGTTCTCTTCTTCCTTCTCCCCCTCTCCCTCACTCCCACTCTCCCCCTCTTTCCCCGCCCCCTCCCACTTCGCCAACTCCCGCAGTGACAGTTCCACCTCCGCGCGCAGTTCGGCGATCATTTCTTCCTTCGTCAGCGCGGCGGGCTCGAACAGTCTCCCCTCGCAGCTGAGGTCCACCGTGCCGTCGCGCTTGAGCCCGTCGAGCTCGGCCAGTTCGCGGCTGATCTCGCGGGCCTCGCGCAGCATGCTTGGATTGCCGCGGCACTGCCGGCTCCACGATTCCTCGCGCTCGATGACGCCGTTTCGTTTCACGACCTTGGCCGAGACGAGCGGCTTGCGCGACTCGCGCCACGCCTCCATCGAATCTTCGTACATCATTTGCAGTTGCCGTCGCCGCAATCGCACGCAGTTGTACAACCGCTGCTCGCGGCTCAGCTCGCGAAACTCCGCCGTTTTCCGCGTGATGTGCGGCACCAGCGAGCCTTGCCACTGCTCCATCTTCTGCACGATTTTGCAGATCGCGCTCGGCGTCAGCTGAAAGCTGATCGCCACATCCTTCTGCTTGCGCCCTTCGACGCGAACCAACTTGAAAATCTCGATATCCTGGGCACTGATGCGTAGCTTGCGAGACATAACGGCTCCTTTCGAAATGAAAACAAACAAACCCAAACCGGGGCGGGGCAATTTTCGGGCGCGCAGACGTTGCCGTCAGCCGCTCAGCGCCGACCCGAAACATTGTCCTGACCCACAAGCGCAGCTTCGCGAGATCGCTCTCCTCGCGCGATCGTTCCACCCCATTGGGTTCCGGAGGATTTTCGGGCCAACCTCTCTCAGCCAATGCGACCACTCCCGAGCCCGAAAAACCTCCCGACCCCGGCCTGGCGTTCTCACGAACTGCGCAGAACATCCTGCGCAACTACTCACAACATTAAAGACATGCTGCTCACATCGCAAGCACATTTTGAAAACATTTTCAGATAGTTCCCAGCAACTCTAGTGCACAAGCCAATGACCCACCGCCGCAGGGGCGGTGGCGTGAGAAGGGGGGCGGAGAGCGAACTCGTCGGAAGGTCAGGTACGGAATACCTGACAGGCAATTGCAGCTGACAAGATCAGCGATTGAGCAACGAGTTTGCGATTGGCCGCGTCAGAGGGCGGAAGAAGGTGTCAGTCACGGAGTGACTGACCAACGTGTTACTTCGGCTTTCGTTTGGGGGGCTGACTCATTCGCCCGTGGGCCGGACTGGCGGGGCGAGGGTCGGGCCATTTGCTGACGAGTGCGCGCAGGGCTTTGGTAAGCACCAAGTCGAATTCGACAAAGGCGTTGAGATCGACGGCAATCCTGCCGTGTGCTCGGTTGTGGCAGAGCACCAACTGTAAATCAGGCCCGGGGCCGGTTTGCATGGCATGCCTTCAAGGGGAAAGGCCGCGATCATCCCTGCGGCAAACTCTGAGAAATCTCGAATCCGACGGACGGTTCTCAGTCACGGTGTGACTGAGCTACGGGAAAACGGGAAATGGGCTTGGGAACTTCTTACAGGGTTATTCGCTACAACTCCCTCTGTATTATTCCGACGTTTCTGAACCCCCTAAGGTTCGCGGGTTTTGTCTTCGGGTTACCGCAAAGCGGGGGAGTGCACTCCTGGGTCGCTTGCGCCGCAGCGCGGTGTTGGCTAAAGGAACTTGATCGCCAAGCAGCGCTCAGTGAGCTACCGGCAATTTCCGCTACCGGGCAATTCGGCTCCCTTAGTGGCGAAATTCATTTACAGCTAGCGGCCACCGGGCTATACTCGCGAGCTTTGTCAACCGCCCACCTTCCCGAGTCCTCTCCCGGAGTTCTGTTCGATGAGTAAGTCCCTTGCGGGCGACGCGATCGCGCCCAATGCCTACCGCCTGTTGTGGGCAGGGTTTATGGCAATCCTGGCCGCTGGCGTCGGTTTCGCGATTCGCGGCGGTATCTTCGATAACTGGGGCGGGGAATTCGGGTTCACCGGTGCCGAACTGGGTGCCATCGGCGCTGCTGGTTTCACCGGCTTTTGCTTTGGCATCATTATCGGCGGAATCGTCGTCGATAAGGTTGGCTATGGTTGGCTGGTGGCAGCTGCCTTCTTGTTCCACATTGCCTCGGCCATCGTCACGTTCATGGCCATGGCACCGGCAGACGCCGCCAGCATGACCAAAGAAGCTTTGGACCTCGCCAAGTCGAATGCCAACATGTACCTGACGGTGGGCATGTTCCTGTTCGCGATTGCCAACGGCACGCTCGAAGCGGTGGCCAACCCGCTGGTCGCGACGTTGTTCCCGAACAACCGCACCCACTACCTCAACATTCTGCACGCCAGTTGGCCGGCCGGTTTGATCCTCGGCAGCGCCCTCGGCTGGGTGCTCGACGACATCTACAAGATCCATTGGAAGATGCAGCTCGCACTGTATCTCATTCCGACCGTGCTGTACGGCATTATGTTCCTGGGGCAGTCGTTTCCCAAGTCGGAAGCTTCGGAGAAGGGCCTCAGCATCGGCGAAATGTTCAAGGACGTCGGTCTATTGGGTGGAGCGGTGGTTTGCTTCCTGCTCGCGCTGTTCTTTGGCGATCTCGCGAAAGCGGCGTTTCCCCCCGGTTCGCCAATTCCCCAATACATCGGTTATGCCATTGGCGGTGTGCTGTTGCTCGGCATCGGCATCATCACCAAGTTTTCGATCGGTTCGATTTTGCTCTTCGTGCTATTCATCACACACGCCCTGGTCGGCGCGGTGGAACTGGGCACGGACGGCTGGATTCAGAACATCACGGGCAACATCTTGTCGTCGAGCGAAGGGAAGTTCCTGTTCGTATTCACGTCGGCAGTTATGTTCGGCCTCCGCTTCTGTTCGCACTTCATCGAAAAGAAGCTCGGCATGTCGCCCGTGGCGATTCTGCTCGCCTGTGCCGTGCTGGCCTTCATCGGCCTCAACCTGACGAGCATGGCATCGACCTTTGTGATGGCACTGTTGGCGCTAACCGTGTACGGCGTCGGCAAGACCTTCTTCTGGCCGACGATGCTCGCGGTAGCCAGCGATCGCTTTCCGCGGTCAGGTGCCGTGGCCATCAGCATCATGGGTGGCATCGGCATGATGTCGGCTGGGCTTGTTGGTTCGAAGGGGCTCGGCTACTTCAAGGATCGCTATGCGGGTGAAGAAGTTGCCAAGGCCGATCCGGCGCTGTTTGAAGAGTACAAGGCCGAACAGGCCAGCAAGTTTCTCGTCTTCCCTGATGCTTACGGCCTCGACGGCAAGAAGCTGGGAGCTGCCAAGGATGCGAAGCCGCGGACCGCGGAGCAGACGAAGGTCGTCGAAGCTGACATTCGTGGCGATCGTCGCACGCTGGTAACCGATAGCGCCATCCCAGCGACGATGGCCGTGATCTACTTGGGCCTGTTGATCTACTTCAAGTCGATTGGCGGCTACAAGGCGCTGAAGATCCACGAAGATCCGGTTGGCATTGCCGAAGCGTAGTCGCTATTCACTCAGCGATTCGATTAAACACTCTTGAGGCGGAGCAAGGTCACTTGCTCCGCCTCTTTGCTTGCGCGGAGGGAACCGGGAAGATTGAGCGAGCTAGTGGCAGAATTCGACATGGTGCCAGGACCAACAACCAGCGTAGCCAGGTTGCTCCACTCGTCGAGACCCATTTGCTGCAGCGGCCAGTTTTGTTGCTTCCAGACTTGAATGAGCAGTTCGCGCACCAGGTGCATGGGTTGACCTTGCAGCGGGCGAGTGTCGAGGCGAACTTCGCCTGTTGATTTGATGTGCACCGCCTGTTCGACCAGTTCGCGGGCCCGCGATTCAATCACCTGCTGAGCATCGCCGGCCAGCTGAGCGAGGCGGAGCAAGGCTTCGCGCACATTCGGGTTGTATTGCGCGGCGACTTGCGGCAGCAGCGCGTGGCGAATCCGGTTGCGCGTGAAGCTGAGGTCTTCGTTGCTCTCGTCCAGGCAGAACGTTTGCGAACGGTCGGAGAGATACGCGACCACTTCCGCGCGACAGACTTCGAGCAGTGGGCGAATGACCGTGACTGCTTCGCTAAGGGGACGAGCCCGTTGAATGCCGGCGAGCCCGGCGAGTCCCGTGCCCCGAATGACGCGGTGCAAGATCGTCTCAGCTTGATCGTCGCACGTGTGCGCGGTGACCACATACCGCGCGCCGACCTTTTCCGCTGCCCGGAGCAAAAACTCATACCGCGCTGCGCGGGCAGTCGCTTCCAAACCTTCGCCACCGGTTGCCGATAGAGGCTCTTCAGCGCGGCCGATCTCGCACGGCAGTTGCAAATCGGCCGCCAGATCCTTCACAAAGTCGGCATCGTGATCGGCCGTCTCGCGCAGCCGATGATTAAAGTGCCCGACGATCAACTTCCCCTTGGCTTCGTGCTCGTGCGACCGCAGTTCGTGCAGTCCGCAGAGGAGCGCCACGCTATCGGCCCCGCCGGAGACCGCCACCAGCACGGTGACATCGCGCCACTCAGAAACAGGCCAGCTTGTGGTGAGTTGGTTGAGCATGAGGGGGAGGGTAGAAGGGGGAAAGGGTCGAAGGGAGGAAGATATCCTTTATCCCTGCCTCCCTTCATCGCTTCAACCCTGCTAGAACTCTTGCCGCTCCATATACACGCAGCCCAGCGCGAGCATGACCAGCATGAAGGCGAGGCTGCTGTAAACGGGCTGCCAGGGATTCTCGACCTTGCGCGGCGGGGCATCCCCCTGTGGTTCGCGCGGTTCCTCGCCATCTTCGGTTCCTTTATCTTCTGCCTTTTCAAGCAGCAGATAGGTGATGGTGCGATAGAACTCGCCCGGCTTGGGACAGATGGTATAGATCGGGTGAATGAGGTAGTGATAAAAAATGGTTTGCAAGTGAAGTGGCGGCGCAAAGCGCGCGGTCTGCTTCCAGGTTCCCGTCTCGTACACCGTAACGCGGTCGACCAGATCGACCACGAACATTTTTCCCTCGGGCGCAAACTGCACCGCAGAAATATCACCCTGGCCACCCGCCCGCGCGAGTTGGAAGTCGTCCTTGCCATCTTCGAGCACGAACAGCCGGCGACTCTCGGCAACCACGGCCAGCCATTTGCCATCGGGAGACGAAGCCAGCGCTCGCGGCCGTTCATCCTTTGCGGGCGTGACGGTCGTTCGCAGCTTCAGTGTTTGCGGATCGCGCAGTTGCAACGAACCATCGCGAAAGGCGACAAGTAGCGTGTTCTTGCTCGCCGCGAGCCAGCCGCGCCGCTGACCAGGCTTCTCGAATTTTTCTGACTCCTTCGGCACATACTTGCCGCTATCCCCCTTGGCATAACTCTGCAGCTTGCCGCGCGAGAAGGTATAGAGCGTCCCATCGGGACCGAAGGTGGCCGAAAACGGCTCGTCCCAACTCTGCGCGGGAGATGGTCCCGCATCGCGCAGCGGCCCGCGCGTGGTGAAGGGAATCTTATAGCCCAGCACCGTCAGTTCGTCCTTCTTGGTGCTCAGATCGCCTTGCGGCCGGAACAAGCCTTGCCCCGTAAAGAGCAGCGGCTGGCCATCGGGCTCGTTCAAAAACGCCAGCGTTGGTTGCGGCGCAGCGGGGCCATCGCGAAACGTGAAGTTATCTTTAGCGCTGGCGGTGACCACGGTCTGCTGGCCGTTGTTAATCGACATCATTACCGCAACCAGGCGATCTTCCTTGGGGTCGTACACCGGGCCCTGAATGGGCGGCAGCGCGGCCACAACCGACAGAATGGGCTGAGCATCGCGCAGCTCTTTCGAGAGGAAAACAACGTTCCAGCGCTTTTCCGTAGCATTCCAAGCCAGTGGAGTGTTCGTGCCATCGATCACGAGCAGGTCTTGGCCAGCTGGCACGATCTTGCGAACGCGATACTTGTTCATCGACGCTTCGATCGTCACCTTGCTAAAGCCCACAGTGAAGCAGAGGGCCCAAAACAAGATCGCCACCAGAATGCTGACAATCACATTCCGCCAGATCAGTCCCGCGAGCGCGGCCACCGAGTAATAAACGGCGAACACAAAAGTATAGATCGGAATGCACCACAGCAGCCGCGGTTCCCACACGGCCCAGCGCAGCCCCAGCAGCACATACAGGCCAATGAACAGGTAGGTCGCACATAGCAGCACAAACGCGCACGAGCCAATGAACTTGCTTACGTAGAGGAGCGATCGCGAAACCGGCTTGCTTAGCAGCAAATGCAGCGAACCGGTTTCGAACGTGTGCGGTATGGCCGGCGCGGTGACGACGATGGCCACGAGCAGGCCGATGGCGAGCAACCCCTTATCGACGAGAAAGGGAAGGAGCCGGCGAACCGTAGTCACCAACAGCGGTTTGCTGATGGGGAGTGGCGGCAGCATATCGAACCAGCCAAATCGCAACTGCAGCGACGTCGACTTGCTCTCGTCGATGGCATCGCCAAAGGCCGATTCAAACAACAGGCGATTGAGCCGCTGGCGCTCTTCGGATGTTAGTTCGCTCTCGCGCCGCAATAGTTCTTTCCCTTCCAGCCGCAAGTTGGCCGTCGAGAACGCGGTCGATTGATAAAGATCGTCCTTCTGCAGGATCGATTCCAAATCGCGCATAATCGGCTTCGTATACTCCGCATGCTGGGCGAAATCCTTCAGTTGCGGAGACGAAGGCAAGGGCTGGTAATCGGCTACTGCTTTCTGGCCAGCAGTGCTCAGTAGCGACCAGATTCGTTGCACGCCGCGCCGCGCTTTCCCTTCGTCAGCCTGGCGCAACTGGTCGATGAAATCGGTCCAGGCAATCTCATCTTCTCGCACGCCAGTGGTCAGCGTTTGCCGATAAGTAAGGGGCGAGACGGCGAACAGGAAAAGCGTGATGATGATCAACACGATCCACAAGACGCGCGAAGCGAACGCCTCGCGAAACGAATCTTTGACAATGGCCAGATACGGTCTCATTCAACAATCGCCTTCTCGCACGCACGCCTTAGTTGTCGATCGATTCCGCAGCCACAATTTCGAGGTACGCTTCTTCCAAGCTGATGCGTCGCCGTGCCAAGCCGATGATGCTCGCCCCGCGCAAGCGCAACTCATCGACAAAAAAGTCGACGGCTGCCTGATCGGGCAACCGCAGCACCACGCGGAACGAATCCGCTGTTAACTTCTGCCAGGTGATGATCGTATCGGCAGGCAGCACCTCGCGCAGGCGGGCTTCGTCGCCGACCAGGTCGAGTTGCACTTCCAGCAGTTGATTCGCCCCTGCCAGCCCATCGATTTTGCCCGACGTGATTTCTTTGACGTTCGCCACGCGGCGGAGCGTTCCCCGGTCGAGAATCGCCACCCGATCGCAGATCAGTTCGACCTCTTGCAGAATGTGGCTGTTGAGAAAAACCGTCTTCCCCTGCTGTTTCAGTTCAGCCAAATAACCGCGCACTTGCGACCGCGCGAGGGGATCGAGCCCATCGGTCGGTTCATCAAGAATGAAAATATCGGGATCGTGCAGCATGGCCTGCGCGAGGCCTAAGCGCTGCAGCATGCCCTTGGAATAATTGCGGACGGGGTCGTTCGCTCGTGCGCCCAATCCGACGCGCTCGAGCAGCGGGCCGCGCCGCTGCCGAATCACGCTACTGGGGACGTTGCTCAGGTGGCCGTAGTATTCGAGCGCCGTGATCGCGGTCAAATGCCGTGGCACGCGCAAGTTCTCGGGCAAATAGCCCACTCGCCGGCGACCGCGAATATCGCCGGCCGGATAGCCCAGCAGCGTCGCCTTGCCTTGCGAGCGGCGAATAATGCCGAGCAGGATCTTGATGAACGTCGTCTTCCCCGCGCCGTTGCCCCCCAGCAGGCCGAAGATCTCCCCTCGTTCAACTTGAAAGCTGACTTCCCGCAGCGCCTCGCGCTTTTTGCGCCGCAGCATTCCCTCGACATACGTCTTCGATAGCTGTTCGACTTCGATGGCCGCTTCGCCCATGCCACACGCCTTTCTCTTCCCCGTAGTCGAGTCATTCCATGACTCGTCCCCTCGACTTCCCGCTTCTCCTAAGAACAGCGTCATTCTGCCGTATTGGTTGCCTCAGCGATATTGCCCTCAACCATGCTCGACAGCGCTAGATAAATACCCGACCAATCGGCGTTTAGTTTCGCCCGTTAACCGTGCGGGCAGGTGACAGCAGACCAGCCAGCTCGCATGATAGGCGACTATGAGTACGTACGATGCGATCGTTCTGGGGACCGGCGGCGTGGGGAGCGCTGCCTGCTGGCAATTGGCTCGTCGTGGGGCGCGCGTCCTCGGGCTCGATCGTTTTCCGGCCGGGCACGACCGGGGAAGTTCCCACGGCGAGACCCGCATCATTCGCCAGGCTTACTTCGAACATGCCGATTATGTGCCGCTCCTTCGCCGCGCTTATGAGTTGTGGGGCGAGCTCGAAGAAAAAGTTGACGACAAACTCTTTTCACAAGTCGGCCTGCTGCAAATTGGCCCCCGCGAAGGCGCGGTCGTGAGTGGAGTGCTGCAAGCCGCCGAGTTGCACAGCCTCGATGTGGAACTGCTGACGGCCACTGAATCGGAGCGGCGTTTCTCTGGCTTTCGTGTTCCTGCCGAGATGCACGCCGTCTATGAGCGCCGGGCGGGGCTGCTGTATGTCGAACGCTGCGTGCAGGCCCATTGCGCCGCGGCGATTGATTGCGGCGCGGAACTGCGCAGCGGCGTCAACGTCCTTAGCTGGCAGGATTCGGCGGCGGGAGTGACTGTGCGAACCGATCAGGGTGAGTTCTCGGCGGCCAAGCTGATCGTTACCGCGGGCCCTTGGGCAGGCGATTTTCTCCGGGCGATCAACGTCCCACTGATCGTCCGTCGCAAGCACATTTATTGGCTCCCCACTGCGCAGCCCGAGTATCAAGCCGCCCATGGCGCGCCTGCCTACTTATACGAATTGCCCCACGGCGTCTTTTACGGCCTGCCAGCCATCAACGAGCGCGGCCTGAAGTGCGGCGAACATAGCGGCGGCCAGGTCGTGACCGATCCGCTCCACGAGGCTCGGTTGCTCGACCCTGCCGATCAAGATCGCGTCCTCACCTTCGCCCGCGATTACTTGCCGGGCGTCTCTCTTACTCCCGCACACCGCAGCGTTTGTTTTTACACCATGTCTCCCGACGAGAATTTCCTCCTCGACCGGCATCCACAGGCCGAGCACGTTTTTTTCGCTGCTGGCCTCTCGGGTCACGGCTTCAAATTCACTGGCGTGCTGGGCGAAGTCCTCGCCGATTGGGCGCTGACGGAACGAACCAAGCTCCCCGTTGAGTTTTTGTCATTGGCCCGCTTTCACTGAGTGCTGTGATATGGTTTTCGAATCGTTACGGGCATTTCCTTGCGTCTCACACTAGAATGCAACTGTCGGTTGCCGCTCGTGTCCACTTTTCATTGTCAACACTGCTTATGCGACGTCGTCATTCCGTCCCGCAGTCCCGGCTGAGGCAATTCTCTCTCGGCGCACTCCTGCTGGCGATTTTTGCTTCGCTGTTGCTCGCGCAAGAGGCTGCGCCCGAAGTGATTGGCCCGCAGTCGAAATTCCAAAAGGCCGCGGTCATTCAGTTCAACGGGTCCATCGATGGCTGGACGAAAGCATACGTCGAGCGCAAGTTAGCCGCCGCGCGCCAGGCTGGTGCCGATTTGATCGTGTTCGAAATCGACAGCCCCGGCGGTTATTTGCAAGAGAGCCTCGATATCGCCAACAAGCTGAACAGCCTTAGCGGTGTTCACACGGTCGCCTTTATCCCCCGCGAAGCCCTCAGCGGTGCCGCGCTCGTTTCGCTGGGCTGCGACGAAATCATCATGCGCCCCACGGCCCGCCTGGGGGACGTCGGCGTTATTTTTCTCGATCAGGACTTTATGTTCCGCCACGCGCCGGAGAAAATCCGCAGCCCGCTGGTCACCGAAATGCGCGTCCTCGCAGCCGAGCACAAGCGGCCCCCAGCCTTGGCCGAAGCGATGGTCGATATGGACAGCGAAGTCTTCCACTACGTGAACGAGCGGACCAATGCCGAAGAATACCTGACCGAAAAAGAAGCCAGCTCCAAGGCTGATAGTGCCGATTGGGAAAAGCGGGAATTGGTTCTGGAGTCCAAAAAAGGAAGCTTTCTCACGGTCTCGGGCGAGCGGGCGAAAGCGCTCACTTTGGCCGAAGGAACCGTCGCCAACCTGGACGAACTGAAGGCCCGCTATAACGTCGCCGGCAAATGGAAGACCTACGACATCGATAACATTGATCGCGCCGTTTACATCCTTACCCTCTGGTGGGTCACAGGGCTGCTGTTTGTGTTGGGACTTGTCGGCGTGCTGTACGAATGCTGCGCGCCGGGCACTTGCATCGGCGGGTTGCTCGCCCTCACCTGCGCATCGCTGTTCTTCTGGAGTCGCTTTCTCTCGGGCACATCGGGTTGGCTCGAAGTGATTCTGTTTGGCCTCGGCCTCGTCTTTCTCGCCATCGAACTCTTCGTCCTTCCCGGCTTTGGTGTCTCGGGCGTGGCCGGCCTGTTGCTGCTTGGTGTCTCGGTGGTCCTTGCCTCGCAGCGGTTCATTATTCCGGAGACTGCTGCCGATTTGACAATCACCATCGGCTCGATCGCCACGCTCATGGCAGCCGGTTTCATCTTCGCGGGAATTGCTTATGCCATGACTTCGTACCTCGGGCGAATTCCGCTCCTCAGCCAGCTGATTCTGACCCCAGGGGGCGCGATGGCCGACGCCACGGAATCGATCGACGCGACAGACACCGTTGTGCCCGCTGCCAAGAAGGTGGCGGTCGGCGCGATTGGCAGAACGACGACCATCTTGCGCCCCAGCGGCCGCGCGATCATCGACGGCGAGCGCGTCGATGTCGTCTCCACAGGCGATGTCATCGGTGTGAACGTCGACGTTCGCGTTGTCGAAATCGGCTACGGCCGCATCGTCGTTGAAGAATACGTGGGATAGGCTTCCAGCCTGTCATCCTCGTGTTTGCACTCGACAAGCCTGGCAGTCTATCCCACGTTGCGCCACGCGTCAGCCGGCAGATTGAACGGATGGAGCTCGATTGCTCCCGGATGTTTGCCGTGCGTGATCAAGAGCACCGCGACATCGGGCCGCACTTTCGCAAACGCTTCAGCTTCGCTGAGCGACATCACATACAAGGCCGTCGCCAGCGCATCGGCTTCGGCAGCCGTCGGCGCGATGACGGTGCTGGAGAGCACAGCTTCGGCGGGCCAGCCGGTGCGCGGGTCGATGATATGCCCGTAGCGTTTGCCGGCATGATGAAAATACTGCGAGCCACTGCCGGAAGTTCCCAACGCCTGATTGCGGAGGAAAAACTCACCGAGTCGCTCGTTGGGCTTGAGTGGATGTTTCAGGGCCACGGTCCAGTGATCGGCACCTTCTTCGCGCGACCCGCGCGCGAGCACGCTGCTGTTGCCGCCGTGCAACATGCAATCGCAGAGTCCTTTCTCGGCCAGCAGATCGGCCGCTCGATCGAGCGCATATCCCTTGCCGATCGCGCCGAAGTTTAGTTCCATCCCGGGCTTCATGAATTGAACCGACTGCCCGGCAGCGTTCAGTTCCAAACTGTCGCTTCCCACCAAGGCCAGAGCCTCAGCGATTTCTGCTGGTGTCGGAAAGCGACCCTCGCGACGAAAGAAGCCCCACGTTTTGCTCAACTGTCCGGCGGTAACGTCGAACGCCCCGCCTGTCTGCTGGGACAATTCCTTGGCTCGCTGCAGCAGTTCGAACAACCCAATTTCGACTGCCACGGGCCGGAACGACGCGATTGCATTGAGTCTGCTGACTTCGCTGGTCTCGCGATAAATAGTCAGTTGATCCTCGAGCGCGGTAATCAGGTCGAGCGCGACGACTGAGACATCGGTGCCGCTGGGATATCGCACCGGATCGAAGAAGATCTCGAACTCGCAGGCCATCGCCTCGCGGCTGACATGCAGCAGCGGACGAGCTGGCCGCTGTTCCACCGGCGCTGCCGCCACCTGCTTGGGAGCTGGCTTCGTCTCGGCAGCTAACTTCACCAGCACTTCGCGCGCACTGCGGCCGGCCAAAAAGTCGCGGCGCGAGGATTTGTCATTCGGTGGGCTCATACTTGCCTTATTGTAACCTCCTGTCGGCGGCCTGCCCCCGGGTTCCCACCACGGTGCCCGTCGAACATATTGGTGGCTGCCAGGTACCCGCCGAACTTCCCAGCCACCGCGACGAAGCCAACATGCCCGATGAACCGCTGGATGCTGTTGTCGAAAATGGGGCTGAGGGGGAAGAGGCCGTCGCCGCTCTGCCCGCGGAGGAAAGCGTTTCGGCTGGCGAGGATCACCACACGGCAACCAATCCCGGTGCCTCCTGGCGCGAGATTCGCGACAACCCTTGGCTGCTGCTGAGCGTTCTTTTTTTTGTGACCGGCGCGCTAGGGCTGCATTGGCTCTGGCAGAGCAAAGCATTCTCGACTCGCAGCAAGATTTTGCTGTCGTTCGCAGTTCTCGCTTGGACCGCGCTCCTCATCGGGACCTGTGCGCTCGTCGTGATGTGGAGCTATGGGCGGATCGTCGAATCGCTTGGTTAATCGCTCGTGGAAGGGGCGTGAGACACTCGCAGGCCTGCTGCTTCGCCGTGACGTCGTCCCCACTTTCCGCTTGTGACGGTGTTGCCGATTCTGCCACTCACGGTGCGGCCAATCGCGTCAATTGCTGTGCTTTGTGCGCCGCCACAGAACCCGCCTCTGAGGCCATTGCGGGCTAGGTTTAGGGTGTCGATTCCGGCAACAGACATCCATCCTTGGCCCGCAGCGAACTATCATGTCCACCACCGCGCAAGCTGATTTTCAGAACAAGCAATCGTTCGCCTACAAGGCTCGCCGCAAACGACTCGCACACTTGATGGCGGTGATCGATGCCGCGCCGAAGCCGCTGCGAATTCTGGATGTCGGCGGTACCGATGTCTTTTGGAAAACGATGGACCTGGCCGAGCGCGACGATCTGCAGTTCACTGTCCTCAATATTTTCCCCGCCGAGACTCCCGATGAGAGATTCAAGTGGATCGTCGGCGATGCTCGCGACCTGTCGCAATTCGGTACTGGCGAATTCGATCTCGTCTTTTCGAACAGCGTGATCGAACACGTGGGTGGTCCCGCCGATCAACAACGGATGGCTGACGAAATTCGTCGCGTTGGCCAGCGCTACTTTGTGCAAACGCCCAACCGCTATTTCCCCATCGAGCCCCACTTCCTCTTCCCGGGCTTTCAGTTCTTGCCCGAGCGGACAAAGGTGTTTCTCCTGCGCCGCTTTCAGCTAGGCTGGTTTCCCAAGGCCAAGACCGAGGCAGAAGCCATCGGCTACGCCCGCGAGATTCAACTTCTCAGCCGGCGCGAATTCGCGGCCATGTTCCCGGACGCACAATTGATCGACGAGCGAGTCGCCGGCCTGACGAAGTCGTTCATGGCCGTCAAAGCTTAGAACACTCACCTAGCCAACATGCACGCCGCGGTCGTCGATTGTGTACGGCACAATTCGCTCGTCGCACGCGCTGCCGCGGTGCTTGGCAACAAAGATGGACCGCCCCATGCGGTCACCGTTGCGCGTCTTGCCCATGTAAATCAGCGTATTGGCATTCGAGAGGACGTCGCCCTCGGCTAGCGGACGGCTGATCAGGTCGTCGAGCATCGTCTCGTGCGACGTGACCAGCAACAAGCAGCCGACCCCCTGCGGATTGTAGAGGTGCTGGGCCGCTGCTTCGGCATTGCGGCGATAGTGTTCGCGAAACAGGTCGCGAGCCACCCACTCGGGATCTTTCCGCAGCACTTGGTGATAGACGTATTCGAACAAGTGGAACTGGATCGACTCGCCGGGGCGATCGACGGGCTCAATGCCATCGACCACAATCCGTCGCGAACCTTGCACCAGGTTGCCGTAGAGAAAGGCGATTGCAGCCCGCAGACGGGCATTCAAGTGCGCTTGCCAGTTGCGCCAGTCGTCCCAGTCGAGATCCTTGCGGGTCACTCGCTGCCCCGTGTAATCGAACACGTGCAGGTATTCGCCAAAGTTCTGATTCGCCGCAAAGAAATGCTCGAGATCGATGGGCTGATCGGCGTCGAACACCGGCAAGCGATGATCGAACATCCGCTCGGTGTAATCGCTGTGGTTCTGCGAATCGCCGCGCGAGCTGCAATCGAAGATCACGCCGCGCTTCTTTTCTTGCGTCAGGCCCGCATTGGCAAACTGCAGCCCGAGTTGCGTCTTGCCGATGCCCGTCGCCCCGACGACGACCGTTAATGTTCCTGGCAGCAGCCCGCCCCCCAGCAACTCGTCGAGCCCATCCACGCCAGTCGTTTGTCGCTGCTTCAACGGAACACCCTTTGTAATTCACATCGTCGGGAACAGTAGAGCACCCATGATAACTCAGCCCGGGCGATTCGTCGGGGGCCTAAAATCGGGCTCGCAGGCTTTCGATCCGCAGCGCCGCCGATTAGGCTCGGCAGAGAGAGAATCTGCCTGCATTCCCTTCCATCGAGATGACACCATGCGCCTCCCGTGGTTCGCCACCCTCTGCTTGACCGTCACGACCGTGCTGGCAGCCCCGCCCAACATCGAACCAGTGGCCGGGCTCCGCGATCGCACGCCGCGCGTTCACGCGCTCGTCGGTGCGAAGATTATCTCGCAACCCGGCACGGTACTGGAAGCTGGCACAGTCCTCGTGCGCGATGGAGTCATCGTGGCCGTCGGCGAAAAGGTGACGATCCCGCCCGAAGCCCACATTTGGAATCTGAAAGGCAAAACGCTCTACGCTGGCTTCATTGACGCTTTCAGCGAGCAGGCGATTCCGGTCGACAAGTTGCCGAACTCCAATCGGCATTGGAGCCGCCGCGTTACTCCTGAACTCGAAATGGCCGCGTACTACACAGCTGATGAAGCGGTGCATGCCAAGTATCGCGGGCAGGGAATCACCGCCCGGCTGGTCGCGCCTGAAGGGGGCGTCATCAAGGGACAAAGTACGGTCGTCCTGCAAGGGGATGCCCAACGTCCCACCATTGCCAAGTCGCGGGCCGCGCAGCATCTGCGCCTGACCGTACCCTATGGTGTGAATCGCGATGAATTCCCGAACTCGCCGATGGGCGCCGTGGCCCTCGCTCGGCAAACGATGCTCGATGCCCAGTGGCATCGCCAGGCGACAGCTGCCTCCGCAGCGAATCCCTTGCTGCCGCGCATCGATGCCTCGCGCAGCTTCGCTGCCCTCGCGCCGGTCGTGGAGGGGGAACAATTGGTCATTGCCGACGCCAGCGATGAACAGTTCTTGCTGCGGGCCGATGACTTCGCCCGTGAATTCGGGCTGCGGTTAGCCGTGCGCGGCGTGGGGCGGGAATATCGCCGCGTCGATCTCATCAAGCAGAGTGGCCGCACGGTAATCGTGCCTGTGACATTCCCAGCGCCGCCGAATGTCGAGACGGTAGCTGCCGCGCTCGATGTATCGCTCGAACAATTGATGCACTGGGATCTCGCGCCCGAAAATCCTGCCCGGCTCGATGCAGCCGGAGTTCCTCTCGCGCTCACGGCATTCGGACTGAAAGACGTCACCGAGTTTCTCCCCGCAGTGCGCCGCGCGGTCGAACGCGGACTTTCTGCGGAGAGCGCGCTCAAAGCGCTCACCACCACGCCAGCCCAATTGCTCGGACTCGAGCGTTCATTGGGAACGATCGAGCCGGGCAAACTAGCCTGCTTGATTGTGACTGATGGCGACATTTTTGCGGGCAAAACGAAAGTGCTCGAAACTTGGGTCGAAGGCGAGCGGTTCGAACTGGTCGAACCGGTTCGTACCGATGTTCGCGGGCTGTGGCAGTTCGAATTCAGCGATCAGCCCGACAAGTTCGCGCGGATTCATCTCGCCCTGCAAGGAACCGCTGCCAAGCCAACGGGCCGTTGGTCCCTCAGCGAGGAGCTCGCGCGGGCGGACAAACTTGATAAGGCTGAAAAACTAAAGTCGCTGAGTGTGCGCGATTCGGTCGTCGAGTTCTCATTTGAGGGTAAACTGCTCGACCAAACTGGCACCGCGCGCGGCACCGGAGTGATTTCTGCGAAGACAGACGAACTTGAGATTGCCGGCGAAGTGATCTGGGCCGATGGTTCGCGCTCGAAGCTGACCGGCAAACGAACATCCACCGATGTTCCCGGAGAGCCAACTACCGCCGAAGACAAGGGCGTTAAGGAAGAGAAGAAGGATCTCGCCGCCATTTCGAAAGTCAATTTTCCGCTTGGCGACTTGGGACGGAGTGAATTACCTCCCCAGCCCGCGGTGGTTGTGATTAAGAACGCCAAGCTCTGGACCGCGGCCGAGCCTGCCGTCATTGAGAATGGCATGCTGCTTATTCGCGCAGGGAAAATTGCCGCGGTCGGTACCGATCTTGAGATTCCACAAAACGCGCTCGTCATCGATGCCAAAGGGAAGCACATTTCACCCGGCATCATCGACTGCCATTCGCACATGGCGACCGACGGCGGCATCAACGAAGCGGGGCAGGCAATCACCGCTGAAGTGCGGATCGGCGATTTCATCGACGCCAACGACATTAACATCTATCGACAGCTGGCGGGTGGTGTCACTTCGTCGAACATTCTGCATGGCAGTGCCAATCCGATCGGCGGCCAGAACCAAGTGATTAAGCTCCGCTGGGGGAGCGACAGCGCGGGGCTGAAGTTCGCAGGTGCCGCGCTCGGCATCAAGTTCGCGCTGGGCGAAAACGTGAAGCAAAGCAACTGGGGCGAGCGCTACACGAAGCGATATCCGCAGTCGCGGATGGGAGTCGAACAGATTTTGGAAGACGCCATGGTCTCGGCCCGCGATTATCGCCGGCAACATGCGCAGTGGAAACTAAATCACGAAGGTCTGCCGCCGCGGCGCGACTTGGAACTCGACGCGCTCGTCGAAGTGCTCGAAGGTTCGCGACTCGTCCATTGCCACAGCTATCGGCAGGATGAAATCCTGGCGCTGCTGCGCGTGTGCGAAACGCACGGGGTGAAAATCGCCACGCTGCAGCACATTCTGGAAGGCTACAAAGTGGCCGATGCTATCGCGCGGCATGGTGCCGCGGGTTCGTCGTTCTCCGACTGGTGGGGCTATAAGTTTGAAGTGCTGGATGCCATTCCTTACAACGGCCTGCTGATGTACCAGGCAGGCGTGAACGTTTCGTTCAACTCGGACGATCGCGAACTTGCGCGGCACTTGAATCATGAAGCGGCCAAAGCCGTGAAGTACGGCGGCATTCCCGAGACCGAAGCGCTGAAGTTCGTCACGCTCAATCCGGCCAAGCAACTCCGAATCGACAAGCAGGTGGGCTCGCTCGAAGTGGGCAAAGACGCCGACTTTGTCGTCTGGAATGGCCCCCCCTTATCGACGCTCGCCCGTTGTGAGGAAACCTGGATCGACGGCCGCAAATATTTCGATCGCGCCCAAGACGCCGCACAACGTAAGACCGATGAGCAACTGCGGGCGGCCATCATTGGCAAGATTCTGGCCTCGGGCGAAAGCAAAGCCAAGTCGGGCGAAAAGACCGTCAACGAAGCCGACCTGTGGCCGCGTGAAGACGAATACTGTCAACATAGCCGCGGGCAGGGGAATGCAGAACGAAGACTGCAGAAGGCAGAATGAGGTCTTTGTTTTTCTTATTCTGCGTTTACCACAACCAGCGTTTGGAACGGTACCAGGCAATGGTTTCGTTCAAGCGTTCTTGCAACGTGGCCGCGGGTACAAAGCCCAATTGATGGTGGGCCTTTTCGTGTGAGCAAGCCCAGGAATCGACGAGGGCTTCGCGAATCTTATCGCGATTGAAGACGTCGGGCTTCTTCTTAAAGCGCGAGAGGGTTTCGTTTACCGAAGCTGCGAACCAGGAGATTGCGCCGGGGCAGTGGATAATCGGCATGTAGGGGCGATGTAAGACGTAGCGCGTCATGTCGCCGAATTCGGCATAGGTCGGATGCTCTTGGACGACGCCAAAGTAACAACCTTGTGGCGAGTAGTCCGCGTGCGCCGCGCTGGCGGGGACACGCTCCCCGTGGGCGACGGCTTTCATCAGCAGTTCCACCAGGTCGGCCACATAAATCCACGACAAGGGTGGATTGTGCCAACCGGGAACCGGGTGCATGCGGAACCGCTGAATCGTTTTGAGCGCCGTCAGGACCGCGCGGTCGTGCGGGCCGAAAACCACGCCAGGACGGACGATGGTCAGCGGTATCTTCGCTGCACGGGCCAGGGCTGCCTGCTCGCCAGCAAGTTTGCTTTTGCCGTAATTTGAAACGGGGGAGGGTGGATCGGCCTCGATGCGGACCTGACCTCGCGTGGCGGGACCCGAAGCAGCCACCGAAGAGACCAGCAGCAGCGTCGGTGGATTGGGCTGCGCGGCGATAGCGTCGGCGACGATGCCGGTTCCATCGCGATTAGCTCGCAGCAGATCTTCGGGATCGACAGCAGCAGTGAGCCCGGCCAGGTGATAGACCACCTCGGTGCCGGCGACGGCCGCGTGAATGGAAGCCGCGTCGCTGAGATCCCCCTGGATCAAATCGGCCCCCAGGTCCTTCAAGATAATGCTGGCCTGTGGATTGCGCACGAGGCAGCGTACTCGGTGACCACGAAACAGCAGCGTTTCGATCAGGTTGCGGCCAATGAAACCATTGCCGCCGGTAACGAGCACTTCAGTCATGGAGCGACCTTAAACCGCCCCGACTGTGCGGAAACTAGGGAAGAAAGCTAGCGGCCGCTCGTCCCACATGGGAACGGTGGTGATCGACGTAACCGTGCTCGCAAAACCAATTCCAGGCATCAGTAACTGTTTCTTTTAAGTTGCGAATTCGGTAGCCCAATTCTTTCTCCGCCCGCTGACTGGAGAAGCATGTTTCTTGCGAACCGATGCCTAGCGAAGCAGAGTTTACTCCCCCTTCGATTCCTGTGTAGCGAGTCCACAGGTCAGTCCCGACGCTAGCAACACAGCGGGCGATGGGACCGAGACGAAAACGTGGCCCCACCTTGCCC
Organism: Anatilimnocola aggregata; assembly: GCF_007747655.1. Classification (NCBI taxonomy): domain Bacteria; kingdom Pseudomonadati; phylum Planctomycetota; class Planctomycetia; order Pirellulales; family Pirellulaceae; genus Anatilimnocola; species Anatilimnocola aggregata. The sequence goes on along the minus strand of NZ_CP036274.1, from coordinate 8,525,549 downwards.
GAAGCTTGGGCAAAGGCTCGCCAGGCATCCAGGTAAGACAGGTTATGTCCACCTAGAATGTATCGTCTGCCCGTGGGGGCAAGTTTTGCCGCTGCGGCAATCCCCGCAGAAACGTCACGAACGTCAGAAACGTTATAGGCCCCGGAGGGGGCAACCACAGTGCCGCGATTCACAGCCAGGAACATGCGCCCGGAAGAGGGTTTCCAGTCCCAGGGCCCTAATGAGAACGAGGGATGGACGATGACGGCATCGAGGCCGCGGTCGATGAATTGCTGCACCACCTTCTCGGCATCGGCCTTCGACGTGGCATAGTGACAGGGAACCAGACCGGGCTGACCGGTTTCTTCGTTGGCGGGGTTCGCCAACGAACCTAGTCCGAGTGTGTTGATGGTCGAAATGTGGACGAGACGCACTTTTTGGCCGCATGCAGCAGCCGCCACATTGCGCGTCCCTTCCACATTCACCTGTTGATGCAGTTTCTGCTGCGTCCAGCCCACTTGGACGTGGGCGGCGGCATGAATCACGCAGTCGACATTCCGAACCGCAGTTTGCACGCTTGCGGCATCGCGAATATCGCCGTGGCAGATTTCAACATTCAGCCCGTCCAACTCCACGAGCGGTGTTTTTTGGCGCGTGAGAACGCGAACCTGCTCACCTTGGGCGAGCAACTGTCGAACGGTGTTGTTCCCGATCAGGCCCGTAGCGCCGGTGATAAGGTATTTCATTCCATTGATCTCGTCGTGAGAGCATGCGCTTTCACGCAGTCTAGCCCAAGCGCCACTGTTGCTGAACGAGTGCTTTAGAAGCGACTCAGCAAGGGGCGTAAACTGCTGTCCCTGACCGGAGCGGTATGGGGTATCATGCCAGCAGCTTCGCTGTAATTCGTATCATTGCAATTTGGCCAAAAATGGCCAGAGCAGAATTTCCACTTTTCACGTTTCCTCGTGTTGCGATCCCCCTCTTTTTGATGTTGCGGTCGCCACCCGGTCAACGCCGCGTCACTACCCGGTTAAACTCACGGACGATCATGGCACCTATTGTTGTTAAGCCGGCCGAAACCAGTCGCGAGCGTAAAGCGTTCCTGCACTTACCTTGGCTCATTAACTCGGCCTATCCCAACTGGGTTCCGCCGCTGCGTCAAAACCAGAAGGAGATGGTGAACTACATTCATCATCCCTTTTACAACGATGCGGAAATCCAAACCTTTGTCGCCTGGCAAAGTGACCAGCCCGTGGGGCGGGTCGCCGCAATCGTCAATCGTGCGCACAATCGCACGCAAGGCGACACTGTCGGCTTCTTCGGCTTCTTCGAAGCAATCGACGACTTGGACGTCTCGCGCGCCCTCTTCGATGCCGCCCGCACCTGGCTCACGCAGCGCGGAATGACGGTGATGCGCGGGCCGGTAAACCCTTCGCTCAATCACGAATGCGGGCTGCTGATCGAAGGGTTCGATACGCCGCCGACGTTCATGATGACGCACAACCCGCCCTACTATCAGCGGCTGATCGAGAACTATGGCTTTGCCAAGGTCGAAGATCTGGCGGCCTTTTGGGGCCACATCAGCATGGTCGACACGATGGACGAGAAGGTGGCTTACATCGCCCGTGAAGTACGCGAGCGCTTCCAGGTGAAAATGCGCCGGCTGAACCCCGCGAAATTCGATGAGGACGTGCGTCTGTTCTTGCAACTGTATAACCAGTCACTGGTGGGAACTTGGGGCTTTGCTCCCATGTCCGACGCCGAGGTTACTCATGCCGCCAAGTCGCTCAAAATGCTGATCGTTCCCGAGATGACTGCTGTTGTCGAGGTCGACGGCAAGCCGGTCGGCTCATCATTCGCCATGCTCGATTACAACCCGCGGATTAAGGCCATCGATGGCCGGCTGTTTCCCTTTGGGTTCATCAAGCTGCTGTACAACAAGCGGGCGATCAAGCGAATCCGCGTCATCAGCACCAACGTGCTTCCCGAATATCAAAAATGGGGCCTCGGTCTTGTCGTGCTGGCCCACTTGCTCCCCAGTGTGCGTGAGTGGGGCGCGACCGACGCCGAGTTCAGCTGGGTACTCGAAAGCAACCATCTCAGCTACAAGACGCTCAAGCGCGGCGGCGCGAAGATCGTCAAGAACTACCGAATTTTCGACCTGCCCATTGCTGATGCACCTGCCCCGGCAATTGCTTCCGCGTAAAGCGGCACTCCGAATTCATCGTACTCGTTGAAAAAGTCCCCGACTTTATCAACACTCACGCGCGGGAATCCCGAGAGTTACGCATGCTGGTGTTGAATAAGTTCGCGACTTTTTCAACACCCCCAGCAAGCCGTGCTGCTGAGCCAGGCGACGTTCGATGATCCGCCCCGGCAGCGGCTAAATCAACAACTCTCCCCTCCGCCGAATTGACGCATAACCCGGCTGTTGGTAGCGTTGAGACGCACCCGCCTTTGATTTGCCAGCCCACCCAATCGCTAGCTACTGGTCGTTAGGAACATCATGATCGTGACCGCCGGCCGCCGTGCCGATGTCGTGCATTTGCATCCCGAAGACAACATCGTCGTCGCCGCGCGGCACCTGGACGCCGGCGAACAGTTGCAAGTTGCGGGGCGCACGATCACGCTCGCTCAGTCGATCAAGATCGGCCACAAGATCGCCTTGGTGCCGATCGCTGAGGGCGCTCTCGTGCTGAAGTATGGCCAGATCATCGGCTCGACAACATCTGCCGCCGAACCGGGCGATTGGATTCACAGCCACAATCTGCACAACGGCGACTTCGTTCGCGACTATGCGAAGGCTCAGGAAATTCCTGCCGACTTGCCGCCGATCACGGGACGGACGTTTCAAGGCTATCGCCGCAAAGATGGCCGCGCTGGAACTCGCAACTACATCGGCATTATTTCGTCGGTCAATTGCTCGTCGACCGTCTCGCGCTACATCGCCGAGAAGTTCGATAAGCAAGTGCTCAAGGATTACCCCAACATCGACGGCGTGATTGCCTTTCGCCATGGCGGCGGCTGCGGGCTGCAGTACGGCGGTCTGCAGCACGAGATTCTGGCCCGCACATTGGCCGGAGCCGCGCGGCATCCGAACATCGGTGGGTTTTTAATCATCGGCCTGGGCTGCGAAAACGCGCCAATTGGCTATTTGCTCGATTCGCAAAAACTGATCTCGCTCGACGGCAAAGGAAACCGCAAGTTGCCGCCGATTCTCTCGATGCAAGATCTGGGGGGGACTGCGAAGACCGTCGAAGCGGGCATTAAAGCGCTGGCTGAACTGCTGCCGCAAGGAAACGACGTTCGCCGCGAGCCGATTCCCATCAGCGAGATCATTCTCGGCACCAATTGCGGCGGCAGTGACGGCAACAGCGGCGTCACTTGCAATCCGGCGCTTGGCGTTGCTTCCGATATGCTCGTCGCCGCGGGTGGCACCAGTGTGTTGGCCGAAACAACCGAGATCTACGGCGCCGAGCACTTGCTCACACGGCGGGCGAAATCCGTCGAAGTGGCCGACAAACTGCTCGAACGGATCAAGTGGTGGCTCTGGCACACCAGCTTGTATGGAGTGGAGATCGATAACAATCCGTCGGTCGGCAACAAGGAAGGTGGTCTCACCACCATCGCCGAGAAATCACTCGGCGCGGTGGCCAAAGCAGGCACGACCGCGCTCTCGGAGGTCTATCAATACGCGGAGCCCATTACGGCCAAGGGCTTCTGCGTGATGGACACACCCGGCTTCGACCCGCCCAGTGTCACTGGCCTTGTTGCTGGCGGTTGCAACATGATTGTCTTCACCACCGGCCGCGGTAGTTGCTTCGGCTGCAAGCCGGTCCCTTCGATCAAAGTCGCCAGCAACACGCCGATGTACGAACGAATGATCGACGACATGGACATCAACGCCGGCGAAATCCTCAACGGCAAGAGTGTCGATGAAGTTGGCCGCGAGATCTTCGAAAAGATCATCAGCGTCGCGAGTGGTGAGAAGACGAAGAGTGAATTGCTGGGCTATGGCGATGAAGAGTTCGTGCCCTGGCAGATTGGGCCGACTCTGTAAATGCAGAATGAAGCTCGAGTGCTGGCGTTCTTTTTCTGCCTTTCATTCTGCGTTCTTACTTCTGCATTTCCTAAACAGCCACCGGCGCTGCAATATGCGGATGCGGTTCGTAATTTACTAGCTGAAAATCATCGTACTTGAAATCGAAGATCGACTTCACCGCCGGATTCAACGTCATCGTCGGCAGCGGGCGTGGCTCGCGCGTTAGTTGCAGCCTGGCTTGCTCCAGGTGATTGCTGTAGAGGTGCGTGTCACCGAAGGTGTGAACGAAATCGCCGAGACCGAGGCCAGTGACCTGCGCGACCATCATCGTTAGCAGCGCATACGAGGCGATGTTGAACGGCACGCCGAGAAAGACGTCGGCCGACCGCTGATAAAGCTGGCAACTCAAGCGGCCGTCGGCGACGTAAAACTGAAAGAGTAAATGGCACGGCGGCAACGCCATCTGCGGAATCTGCCCCACGTTCCACGCGCTGACAATCAAGCGGCGAGAATCGGGATTCTTTTTGATCTGCTCGACGACCTGCGAAATCTGATCGATCTGCCCACCATCGGCCGTCGGCCAGCTGCGCCACTGATGGCCATACACGGGCCCGAGTTCGCCAGTCTCGCTGGCCCATTCGTCCCAAATGCGGACCTTGTTTTCCTTCAGATAGGCGATGTTTGTCTCGCCTTTGAGGAACCAAAGCAGTTCGTGGATGATCGACCGCAAGTGCAACTTTTTCGTCGTCACCAGCGGAAAGCCGGCAGCCAGATCGAACCGCATCTGGTGCCCAAAAATGCTCAGCGTGCCGGTCCCCGTGCGATCGGTCTTCGCCGTACCACGATCGAGAATGAGCTTTAAGAGGTCGAGATAGTTTTGCATGTCGCGGGCGGACGAAATAGTTCGCGGGGCAGAGTGCAGAGCAAACAAACCAGACGAAACGTATTCTAACGCATTCACTCGTCTGGAAGTTCCTGTAGCCAACTTCAGTTCAGTGAGAACTTATCCCCGCCTGTGGGCGGTGGTCCAGGTTGCGCTGGCTGCTGTTGCCGTATTTTCTCGGCTACGACTTGCCAGCCAGGAAAGAAGTTGAGACTAACCGTGTTCAATCGCATCAGAGCCACCGAGTGATTGATGTCGAATAGATACATCCAGACGCTATCCGACTGCACGCCCAGCACCGGCCAGGAAATGAATCGGGTGACTCCAACTTGCCGAGATTCGACCCCCGCCGACTTAATGGTGATCCCCTTGATCCACTCAACCTCGCCCGCTACCTGCAGTGTTTCGATCATGTTCGCTGCGATCCGCGCCGCGATTCGGTCGCGTAGCACTTCCATGCGTCGATCACCAGGAAGATCGCAGGTGAGAGTGAACGAGATCGGTTTGCCCCTCGCTACCGCAAACGGCTTTAACATCAGCGAGTAGGTTGTGTAACGATAGATACCATTTTGGGTGTACTTGTCGACGGCACTGTAGGACATCCGTTCCACATCGCGGTCGTGCAGCGATGTGGTGCCCAGCAACGTGGTGCGGACGATCCCGGCCGTGTAGACACGGACCACCGTAAACCACGATCCATAGACGATCGCGGCAAAAACCAGCCACGCAACTCCCAACATCCAACTCGAGTGGAGGGCAATCTCCGCCTTTGAGACTCCCGGCATCGTATTGGGATCGGTAGCAGCCATCACCACCACGAACACACATCCGGCGGCAGCAATCGCCAAAGCAATGAGGGCCTGCTGCAAGTCTGCTTGCGTCATTCGGCGTTCGAAAAACAACGGCCCCAAATCGTGCTCAGCCGACGAGTTCGGAGTCGGCAGTGGCTGGGGGTTGTCCTCGATGGCTGATCTCCTTCGTCTGCAAGGGAAACATTGCGAGTGGGCTGAAGCAAGTGATTGTAACGGCCCGAATGTTCCGTTACAGATAAGCTTCTTCGCTCTTCCAAATTTGCCGTTCCCACCGAGAACTTTGCGATGAAACAAGTCCTCTCCGCCTGCTTCCTTTACCTGTTTGTCGCTTCAGTTTCTCCAGCACTCGCAGAACCCGGCAAGCTGCCGGCCACTTCGCCGTGGGATCTGAAAAAGCTGAACGAAGCACCGAAGTTTGAGTGGGTGAGCGAAACGGAGCCCGTGCGGTCGCTCTTTTATGAAAGCGAGCCATACGGCGGGAAGCCGACGCGGGTGTTCGCTTACTATGCTTCGCCCAATACGCTGACGAATGCACGGAGCGACCAGAAGTTTCCCGCAATGGTGCTGGTACATGGCGGCGGCGGAACGGCGTTTCGCGAATGGGCCGAGTTGTGGGCCAAGCGTGGCTATGCCGCGATTGCCATGGACCTGGCCGGGCATCAACCGATGGAAGGAAAGAACGCTCATCAGCAGGCCAATCGCACGCGCCTGGCGGATGGCGGGCCGAATCAGGGTGATGAAGAGAAGTTTGGCAGCGTGCTAAAGGAGCCCGGTGAGCAGTGGCCCTATCACGCGGTGGCCGCGGTCATTCGTGCCCACTCGCTGATTCGCAGTTTTCCGGAAGTCGATGCCGAGAAGACCGGCGTCACCGGTATTAGCTGGGGCGGCTATCTCACGTGCATCGTCTCGGGTGTCGACAACCGCTTCAAGGCAGCCGTGCCCGTGTATGGCTGCGGGTTCTTGCAGGAGAACAGTGCCTGGACCGATCGCATGAAAAAGATGACCGACGAGCAAAGCACGCGTTGGACGCAGTTGTGGGATCCGAAGCAATATCTGCCCGCCGTCAGCATGCCGATTCTGTTCGTCAACGGCACCAACGACTTCGCCTACCCCATCGATAGCTACATGAAGAGCTACGACGCGGTGCCGGGCGAAAAGCAAATGCGCATGACAGTGAACATGCCGCACGGCCATCCCCCCGGCTGGCTGCCGCAGGAGATTGGCCTGTTCATCGACCAGCACCTGATCGGCGGCAAAGCGCTGCCGAAGCTGGCCGATCCCAAGCTCGATGGCAAGCAGGTAACCGCCCACTGCGAACACGCGACCGGGCTTAAAGAGGCTGCGGTGCATTACTCGACTGACGGCGGGCCGATCAACAAACGGACCTGGAAAAGCGTTCCTGCCAAGATCGATGGCGATCAGATCATCGCTCCGGCACTCCCCGGCGATGCCGCTGTCTGGTTTCTGACCGTCACCGACGACCGCGGTGCGATCGTCAGCACGCGCGTTGTGGTGAAGTAGTCGTCGACCGTCGCTTAGTACTGCAACAGGCTGAAGACTTCGTAGGGCTCAATGATCTTCCGGCCATTGAGTGCGAGCAGTTCGATGGCGAAGGCACAGCCCACGATGGTGCCGCCGCAGCGCTCGACCAATTGAGCGCACGCGCGAACGGTGCCACCGGTGGCCAGCAAGTCATCGATCACCAGCACGCGCTGGCCCGCTTGCAAACCGTCGACGTGCATTTCGAGCGTGTCGGAACCATACTCCAATTCGTAATTGAACGAGTGCTTATCGAACGGCAATTTGCCGGGCTTGCGAATCGGCACAAATCCCGCGCCCAGCGCCAAGGCCAATGGCGCGGCGAAGATAAAGCCCCGCGCTTCGGCGGCGACAATCACGTCGATTCGTGCGTCTCGATACTGATCTGCCAGCCGATCAATCGCCGAGCGAAAGGCACCGGCTGAGGCCAGCAGCGGCGTGATATCGCGAAACATGATTCCCGGCTTGGGAAAGTCGGGAATGTCGCGGATGTAGCTCTTCAGGTCAGCTGCTGCGTTCATGATTGGTTCGTTGCTGCGAAGGTCGATGGTTCAAATAAACCGAATAGCGATTTCCCAAATATACGCAACCGTTCTCGTCCCTTGTACGGGGTGCAGTCCCTTCCATTAGCGTTCCAAGTTCCATTCCGCTCGACCGTACCGCTGCCGTTCTAATCGCGCGGTCAGTTCCTGGGGCCAATCGCTGGTGGGTTTGGTGGCTTGCCAATGGTGGGCAAGTGCAGAGCGTAATTGCAGCGGATCGGCAGACAGGTTGGTGACGAAGTCGCGATGCGGGCGCTGGTGGCGATATTCGGGCTGTCGTGGTGGTGGGTGGAGCAATTGCTGAACCAAGGTCAGATCGAAATCGTAGAGAAGTGTGCCGTGATAGAGGAGGAAGTTCCGCTTGCAGCGCAAACTGTTCCCCGAGACCTTCGTTTCGCCAATGGCCAGGTCACTTGTGCCCCGCGGTTCGATCCGCCCATTCGGGATTACCGAGTTCACCGCAGCTGCGACGGTGGTTAGCACTTCGTGATGGGCCTGGTCGAGCAGGCGAAAGTGGGGCCGCGCGAGATAGCTGAGTCGCAGCGAGAACATCAGGCAGCCAGGACCGATGAGCACCGTTCCGCCGCCCGAAGTTCGCCGCAGCACCGGAATATCTGCCTGCTCGCACGCAGCGAGGTCGACTTCCTCCGCTGCCCGGCACGACCTGCCGAGCACGACTGCCGTTTGCGGGCATTCCCACAGGCGGAGTAACTCGGGCGCAGCGGGCTGCTCGTCGACCGAGTCCAGCAGCGCTTCGTCGAGTGCCAGATTCTCGGCCGCTGTCGGCAATGTCAGGTCGAGCAACAGCATCCGCAGCAAAACCTCCCCCTATTAGCCCCTAGCCGCTGAGCCTAAACTGAATTGTTCCACTGAAGTAGGTGCCAGCGCGTTTGTTTTCCGGAGTTTTGTGCATGTCTTCGCCCGATGCCGCCGACCCCCAGCCGGTCGAAGCCAAGCGGCCCACCGATCACCTCCCCCCGGTCGAAGCACCCACTGCTGCATTCATTATGCAGCTGTTCCTCATTCCGCTGGCCATCGTTTCGATCGTTGTCCTGTTGTGGCTGTCGTTCAGTTGGCTCGCTCAGGCGGGTCGCGACGACCCCAAAAAGCTGGTCGAAGAACTGCGCCGTGGTACCGATGTCAGCTGGCAGAGCGGTTACACCCTGGCCGAAGTTCTCCGCAGTCCCGACCCGCGCTACGACGAACTCCGCCGCGATAGCAGCCTGGCGAAAGAACTGGTCAGCCTGGTCGAGTCCGACCTCGCCCATCCGTTGCACGGCGGCAACGACAAAGGGGACGTCCTGCGCATCAAGCGCCGCATGTTCCTCTGCCGCGCGATTGGTTCGTTCAATGTGCTCGATGGTGCCCCGCTCCTCGCCCGGCTAGCAAACGAAGAAAAAGACCCGCTCGAAGTTTCCGTTCGCTTGAGTGCCCTCGAAGGTCTCGCCACGCTGGCCCGCAACGTGGGTGCAGAAGAGCTGCGCAAGGACGACAAGGTGGTGCAAGCCGTGTTAGAAGCTTCTCGCGCGGTCGAAGACTCGGCCGTTCCCACGCCCAAGTCAGCTGACGGCGAGTACCAGCCCCGCTCCGAAGTGCGTGCCGTGGCGGCCTTCACGCTGGGCGTCATCGGGGGCGAAAAAGCCCGCGATCGCCTCACCCTGATGCTCAACGATCCTTATTCATCGGCCCGCTACAACGCGGCCACCGGCCTGTGCCGCCAAGGGGACGAAGCGGCCACCCGCGTGCTGAAGGAAATGCTCGCGGCCGACAATCCGCAGGCCGCCAAGGACGAAACCACAGCTGCCGACAAAGATCGCAAGCGCATCGCGGTGCTCGTGGCCGGCGTGCAAGGGACGATGGCCCTCGCCGAACACAACCCCCAGGCTGACATGCAGCCGCTCATTCAGGCCCTCAAAGACCTGAGCACCGATCCGCTCGAACAGCTTAAGTCCGACCGCACCAAGGTCCAAAATCTCGCCACCGAAGCCTACCGCCGCTTAGAGAAGCGGGGCTAGGCTCCCGCTCATTAGCCGGCGAGCTCTAATGCACGCGCATGCCAGGGACGGCACCTTCATCGAGCGCGAGGAGGAAGACTTCGGCACCGCCGGGTCCGCAAGCGGTGACCATCCCTTCGCTCAGGCCGAACTTCATTTGTCGGGGAGCCAGGTTGGCGACCATGATGACCAGCCGGCCGACGAGTTGCTCGGGCTTGTAGGCAGCCTTGATGCCGGCGAAGACTTGCCGCTCAACACCGCCCCCCATGCTCAATTTGAGCTTGAGGAGCTTCTTCGCTTCGGGAACTTCGCTCGCTTCGAGCACGCGGGCCACGCGGAGATCGACCTTGGTGAAGTCGTCGATCGAGATTTGCTCCGTCAGCAGCGGCTCAGCTTCGAGCGCTGCGCCCGAGTCAGCGGGGTTCGCAGTCGGGGCGGTATGGACGGGGGCTGGTTCCGCAGCGGCAGCCGCGGCTTTTTCTTCTTCGATCATGGCGTCGATGTCTTTCTTCTCAACTCGTTTGAAGAGGTGTGCGTAAGTTTGAATGGGAGTGCCCACCAATGGCTGCTGCGCCTGCTGCCAACTGGTGATCGGATCGTTCAATAGCTTGCCCGATTCTTCGGCCAGCTTGGGCAGGATCGGAGCGAGGTAGACAACCAATTGCCGGAACAGATTCAGTCCGACGGTGCAGACATCGCGAACTTCGCTGGCCTTGGCAGGATCCTTGGCGAGTTTCCACGGCGCTTGGGCATCGATATACGGATTCGCTCGATCGGCCAGTTCCATGATCAAGCGTGTCGCGCGGGCGAAGTCGCAATTTTGATAAGCGTCGGCAATCGCAGTCCCTGCTGCAGCACCTTGTGCGAGAAGCCCGCCGTCGTCGGGGTATTTTTCCGACAGCCCAGTCGCTTGCAGGAACTTCGCCGTCCGGCTGGCCAGATTCACCACCTTGCCGACGAGGTCGCTGTTGACCTTGTCGACGAACTCATCCGGATTGAGATCGAGATCGTCCAAGCGGGGGCCGAGCTTGCTCGCGTAGTAGTACCGCAGCGCAGCGGGATCGAGATGCTTGAGAAACGTCGCCGCGCGGATGAACGTCCCTTTGCTCTTGCTCATCTTTTCGCCACCCACAGTCAAGAAGCCGTGAATGTGAACCTTCTCGGGCAGGTTGTAACCCGCCGTCTTGAGCATGCCGGGCCAAAAGAGCGTATGGAAATAAGTGATGTCTTTGCCGATGAAGTGATGGACTTCGGTTTCGGGCGATTGCCACCAGTCAGGCAACTGCTCGCCATGAATCTTGCACCATTGCCAGGTGCTGGCGATGTAACCGATGGGAGCATCGAACCAGACGTACCAATAGTTGCCCGGCGAATCGGGAATCTCGAAGCCGAAATAAGGCGAGGGACGGCTGACGTCCCAATCGCGCAGTTCTTCGCCGAGAAAGTGTCCCTTCAAATAGTTCGCGACTTCGGTCTGCAGATGCTCGCCCGATTGCGTCCACTCCGTCAAAAAGCCGTGCAGTTTTTCGAGTTCCACAAACGAATGCGAAGCACTGCGCACTTCAGGCTTGGTGCCGCTGAGCGTGCTGACGGGGTCGATCAAGTCCGCGGGAGTATAGGTCGAGCTGCACTTATCGCAATTGTCGCCGTACTGGTTCGGCGATTTACAGACGGGGCAAGTTCCCTTCACAAAGCGATCGGCGAGGAAGGTACCAGCAGTGGTGTCGTAGAGTTGATCGACGCTCTTTTCTTTCACCAGCCCCGCTGCTCGCAACTTCGTCCAAAAGATGCCGCAAAGTTCGCGGTTCTCGGGGCTGTTGGTGCTGCCGTAGTTATCGAACTCGATTTGAAAGCCGGCAAAATCGCGCTGGTGTTCTTCACTCACCTTGGCAATGAACTGCTCTTCGGAAATGCCGGCCTTGCGGGCACTGATCATGATCGCCGTGCCGTGGGTATCGTCGGCGCAAACGTAGATGCAGCGGCGGCCTTGCAGTTTCTGGTAGCGGACCCAGATATCGGTCTGGATGTACTCGACCAGGTGGCCAATGTGGATTGGCCCGTTGGCGTACGGCAGGGCCGACGTGACCAGGATGCGTTTCGGGCTGGGGGAGTTCGAAGCGGCCACAAGTGGTCTTTCGGGAGTTGCGCGGGCGAAAGTCAGATCCTAGGAGAAGCGAAACATTGTAACGGAGCCACTGGAAATGAGGGAGGCACGCCGCGACGGTGAGGTTCACCGCTGAAGCCCGCCTGGATGACTTACGTTCACGACGCGCGGCCCAGGCAATCGTCGAAATCATCCTCAACGTTGATTAAGGGTCGAATTTTTCAACACTACTTTGTGCCGTTCCCGGGGAATATCGCAGGCAGTGTTGAAAAACTCCCGGCATTTATCAACAGGCGCCCGTTGGCGTGCGCGCCGCGGTTCGTGACGTAACTCGAATTGAAATCAACCGTCTTCGGTGAATTGCGAGCCGACAAAAATCGTGGCGATTGGCTCGCGCCAGACCGCCGACCCCAGCCCTTCGCTGCTCGCCGCAATCCCCCGCTAGCAGCCGATTCGGGGATGCTTATTTCGCCCGCTTGCGCTAGAATTCCGGCGTGGCGACGCTTTGTCGCGGCATATTCCGCTGGCTTGCTCAGGTGCAGTGATGGTTATTCGTTCTTCGCTTCTCGCCCGGTTTCTCTCGGTCGCGGTCTCGCTGGGCCTGTTCGGGGCTGGGCTCGTCATGACCGGCTGCAACACCGACGACGCCCCGGTGACCGCGAAAAACTCGAAGTTCAAGGTCAGCGACGACTCGGGCGAAAAAGGTGGCATGCCCCCGGCAACACCGCCGCAAGGTGCCGTGCCCGAACAGCCCGCCGCACCCATCACGCAACCACCCCTGACGCCCCCCGGCGAAGGAACACCGCCCGTCGGCCAGCCCCCGACAACACCTCCCGCCCTGCCCGCCAATGGCGTCGCCGAAGATAAAGACGGTTCGCTCACCCTCAGCGGCGAAGCTGCTCAGCTGGTCGAAGCGATCAATCAGTTGAAAAGTACCGAACCGCCGGGCAACACGCAGGAAGAGCAACTCGCCAACCTGGTGAAGTCGCAGCAGATCATCGTCGAACTCTCCCGCAGACTGTTGACGCTGAACAAGCATCCCAAGCTCGATCAGTTCGCTCTCAGCGAAGCCACGCAGGCCCTCGTCGCCCTGGCCGAATTGCGCGACCCCTCGGCCCCCACGCGGATGACCCTGTTCGCCGAAGAATTAAGCAAGCATCCGAATGCCGAAATGGCCCGCACCGGCCGCTTGATGCTCTTCAATACCGACATGATCGCCAAGCTGCAGGCCAACGAAAAAGTAGACACGGCCGTCGTGCTCAAGGGGATCGAAGATCTGCTGGAGAAAGATGGTGGCGATCAGCAGGTGTTCATGGTCTCGACGCGCGTCTGTCAATTCCTAAGCGAGCGTGGCGAAAGCGATGCCGCTGCCAAGGGCATGCGGATGATTGCCGCTTCGTACCAAGACAACGAAATGAAGGAATTAAGCGACGCCGCCAAGAGCCTGCTCGATTCGGCCAACGTCACCGAGTTGAATGTGCCCAGCATGCTCAACGATGTGTACGACAAAAAGGAAGGGGCCGAAGACCAACTGCTCGCCAAGTTGCAGGGGCTGTTCAAAGACAAGAACCCGAACCCCATCTTCATCGCCCCGGTCCTCGACGTAATCATGCGGTTCGAATTGCTCGGCAAGTCGGCATTGGTCGAGAAGATGTACGCGATGCTCGAAACCGCTTACAGCGGGCACGAGAACGACGAAGTGACCAAGCAACTGGCAGAGATCATCACCGGCGGTCGCAAGCGATATGCACTCGTCGGCCAACCCTTCGCGGCCGATGCTGTTACGGTTGAAGGCAAGAAGTTCGACCTGGCCGATTACAAAGGCAAGGTCCTGCTCGTCAATTTATGGGGCACCTTCTCGCCCCCCTCCATGGAAGAAATGCCCGTCCTCCGCAAACTGCATGAGGATCTGCGGGCCCAAGGGCTGGAAGTAATCGGCCTGGATCTGGATGTCGACCTCGCGCGAATCGAAGCCTTCTTCAAGTATCAAAAGAAGATGGTACCGTTCCCGAATTACCTCTCGCCCGAAGTGGTCGCCGGGAAGAAGATCGAAGATTGGCATGCAACCTCGCTGGCCCAGCAATTCGGGCTGCAATCGATTCCCTTCTATGTCCTGGTGAACAAGGAAGGGAATATCGATTCGATCTTCCACTTCCGGCTCGATCCTGAACGGGTGGGTGGTCGCTTGAAGGAACTGCTCGGGTTGAAAGAAGTGCCCGACTTCTCAATCAAGCCTGCCGTCATCGAGAATCCAACTATTCCGCGGGCGTTCCCCACTCCACCGCTCGAAGCGCCCCCCACAACTCCAGAACCACCGGCAGAGACACCCGCGAAGCCAGCTACCCCGGCGAAGAACGAAGGGGGCTCTTGGCTCCGTAAGCTCGATCGGCAATTGGCCACCGCCTGGTCAGCGCTGGCGAATCATTCGTTCTTGGCGGAAGAAGCGGCCGAAGTGAAGGATGCCGCCGCAACGCCGCCCGAGCCGAATGCCTACCTGGCGAAGCCGGACCTCACCAGCACGCAGCTGACCGATTGGCTGCTGCGAATGCTTGATAAGCCCAAGACGATTCAAGCGCGACCAGGCTTCACGGCGGCCATCGTCGATGCCTGCGATCGCATCCTCGCCGACAAGGGGGCGAAAGAATCGGAACAACTCCTGGCCATCGAAAACAAGCTCGCGATCCTGCACACCGCGGCCTGCAACGACGACGCCATCGCCGATGAGCAGCTAAAGGAGTTTGTTGCCGCGCTGAAGGACGATACTCGCCCGCGCGTCGCTCGCGAGACGGCCTTCTATCTGCAAGAACGAAAAGTGCTCGATGCTGCTGCCCTAACACCCGAAGAGTGCGCGAAGCTGCTTCCCGAGTTGCAAGCCTACTATGGAAAAGAGAAGTTAGCCGCCAAGCATTTGCGGATGGCCTCGGGCACCGTGGAACTAATCAACAAACTGGCCGACGGCGATGCTCGCGAAAAGCACTTCACCGAGTTCGGCACCCTGTTCGCCAAAAGCAGCAGTAAAGAATTGGCCCGCTATGGCAAGAAGCTCGCGCAAAAGCCCGAGACCAAGGAATCGGACCTGGTCGGCAAGCCGCTGGAACTCGTTGGGAATCTTGCGGATGGAACTCCCTTCGCCTGGGAAAAGTATCGCGGCAAAGTGGTGATCGTCGACTTCTGGGCCACCTGGTGCGGCCCCTGTCGCAAAGAGATGCCCAACGTCAAAGCCTTGCGTGAAAAGCTGAAGGACAAAGGCTTCGAGGTGGTTGGTGTGAGCGTCGACAAAGATGAGGAAGCACTCGCCACTTACCTCGAAGAGAACGAAATCCCCTGGGAAACATTGGCTGGCGAAGAAGCGGGCGAACTCGCCACCAAGTACGGTGTGCGCGGCATTCCGACGATGATGCTCGTCGATCAACAAGGGAATGTCGTCGCCGTGGCTCACAACATTGCCGCCCTCGCGCCCCAAGCGGAAAAACTGCTCGCCAAATAGCACATACGACAACTTTCGTCGTGCGAAGTTATGTTCCTTTTAGTGTCGATGAATTGTGACGACATTGAGTAACCTCGCAGTTTAAGGCGTGTCCAATTTCCCCATTGTGTACCAATTGCGAAGCTCCCATTCGAAATCTGTGGGTGCTTTTCGGATCCACTCGGCAACCAAAATTGCTTACAGTTCAGGATGGCAATTGGATTTCGTTGCAGCGATGCAGCGATTGCCAGGCTCTATGGTGTATGAGCCCTTACGAACCCTATGCCTCGTTCCCGTATGCCGTTCACTGGCCGCAAACTGAATCAATTTGGTATGACCTTCACGCTCGCGACGAAGGCAGGACTCTGAGGGCTTGGCATGCGTACCGCATTGCGGAAGACTACCCAAAACTTACTGGGCTCGAACGCTCAGAAGTGGACCGTTATCGCCATCGCAGTTACGGCCGCAATCCAATCGATTGTCCCGCAGAATTTTACGCCGCACCGCTGCCATAGCTGGCGCGATCATCCTCCGCAGCGCCCGATCAGGTAACTATAGTAATGAATGACGACTTCTTGATTCACAGCTTCGCGTAACGGACTGGCGCGTGACTATTCGCATCCTGCAGATCATTCCCACGCTTGTCCGCGGCGGCGCCGAGAAGCAACTGGCCCTGCTGGCCACTGGCTTGCCGCGCGATCGCTTTGACGTACACGTGTGCGTGTTGACACACACCGGCCCACTGGAAGAGAAACTGCGCGAGGCTGAGATCCCCCTCTCGTTCATCGATAAGCGCTGGAAGATTGACCCGTTCGCCTATTGGCGGCTGCGGAAAGAGATCAAACGCCTCCAACCCGATATTGTGCAGACCTGGCTCTTTGCCGCGAATGCCTACGGTCGGCAAGCGGCCATCTCGTGCGACATCAAGCACATTCTCGCCAGCGAGCGGTGCGTCGATCCGTGGAAGGGCAAAGTGCAACTCTCCATCGATCGCGTTCTGGCCAAGCGAACCGAGCGGATCATTACCAATAGCACCGGCGTGCAGGAGTTCTACGCCGAGCAGGGTCTGCCGATCGAGAAGTTCGTCGTCATTCCCAATGGCATTCGTCCGTTCACTCCCACCGCGACAATGCCGCGCGAAGCATTGTTAGCGCAACTCAAACTACCGCCCGAGACCCGGCTGATCGGCGCGATTGGTCGGCTGTGGCCGCAAAAGCGCGTGAAAGATTTGATCTGGGCCACCGACTTGCTGCAATGTATTCGCGACGACGTTCACATGCTGGTGATCGGCGATGGTCCGCAGCGGTGGCGACTCGAACGCTACGCGCGGCAAGCGAATGTTGTGAACAAAGTTCATTTTCTCGGCGAGCGGAATGACGTGCCGCAACTGCTGCCGCATCTCGACTTGCTCTGGCTGGCCAGCGGATACGAGGGACAGTCGAACGCCATTCTGGAAGGGATGAGCGCCGGCTTGCCAATTGTCGCCAGCGATATTCCCGGCAATCGCGACCTGGTCGTACACGAAGAAACGGGCTTTTTGGTCGATGTTGGCGACCGTGGCACTTTCGCCCAGCGTGCGCAGCAATTACTCGAAGATCGCGACCTCGCCCACAAGCTGGGCGCAGCGGGCCGCCAGCGCGTGCTCGACCAGTTCTCCGTAGAACAGATGGTCGGCCGTCACGCCGCGCTCTACGAGCAAATTGTCGACTGATGTTCTTCGTATTGAGGAAACCCGAAGCGTCAGCGAGGAGAGCGACGCGGCTGCCAGCGCTCCAATTCTCCGGTGGCGCGTTTGTTATCGCTAGGACCACTCGAACCGCACAAAACGATCCAACAGGCGACCACGCTTCATCTGCGCCACCGCGCTCTCCTCGCTCACGCGTCGCGTTTCTTATAAGAAGATGTGCAGATTTTTTCCAAGCAACCGCTCCATTCCACGAATCCCTTCTTCGCTGCGCATCGCGACCCGCTGCACAGCCTGCCGTTGCACCCTATCAGGGTGGGCCTTATATTCGGCGCGCTGGATTGAGACCAACTTTTTGGAAGGGAACTGGAACATGAAGCTGCTTCACGTCACTCGTTGCTGGGCTGTGATCGCCGGACTCGCGCTGGCCGTTACCGCGCAGGCACAAGAGCAGACCCTCAGTGAAACCGGTGTTATCGCCGGCACGATGGAAATCGATTTCAAGACCAGAACTGAACTTGATACGGCCGGCACCTATGCTGACGGTTCGTCCGCGCTCGGGGCCAAAGACACTTACATCCTCAAGCTGACGGTCGCCAAAACGACCGAGTTCAGCGGCAAGATCACGCGCCAGCCCGACTTGTTCACCAAGATCATCCGCAGCCAAAAGCAAAAGGCGGAACTTGGCTTCGACATCAACCTGGCCGTGCGCAATCCGCGCAATCTTGACGAGCGTCGCAACGTCGGCAAGTGGGTCGGCACCGTGCCGATCAACACCGCCACCGGTGCGTTCGAAATCTCCGGCGGCGCTTCGCTCGAAAGCCCGCTGCGCATTGCCATCGACGCCATTGGCCAACAGCCCGCCTTCACCGACAAGTTCGGTGGCAAGTTGATCGGCAAGAGCAAGAAGGACGAAGGGCTCGCTTCGTACACCTACAAGCGACTCGTCGGCAACAAGACGTTTGAGATCAAGGTCGCCAAGATCGATCCAATGAAGTTTGTCGACTTGGAACTGGCCAAGGGCCCAGCTGGCAACTATCCGCGCACCGTGGTCAACGGCCGCTTGGACTTCGACTACGAAACGGGCAACTGGCTGACCGATGGCATTCGCTTCCGCTACAACTTCAACGGCAAGGAAGTGGAAGACATCGTCACCGGCTCGGTGAAGTGGGTCGAAGACGAAAACCGCAAGACCAACGGCAAGGGGGAGTATCAATTCAACCTGCGCTGGAACGAAGCCAAGCAAGCCAAGGACACCACCGAAGCTGCCGCCTTCGACAAGCTGAGCGACGAAGACGCGTTCTTCGCCGTCGACGATTCGTTGCCGTGCTTGACGGGCAAGATCAGCTACGAAGACAAGTTCATCTCGGGCGAAGAAACGCCTGCGTCGAGCAAGGTCACGTACGCTCTCAACTCGAACAAGTTGACCAAGACGCAAATCGTCAACTTCTTTAAGCTCTGGCTGATTGGCACCGGCCCGATCAACGACGAGTAGTTTGCTACGTCGTCACATCGAACGATGGGAGGGCGAGGCTCCCGCCGAGCCGCGGAGTCTCCATGAGACTACGGCTCAGCAGGAGCTTCGCCCTCCCGAATTTTCGTCTTTTCTCGCTCACACAGCTCTCGGGAATAATCCTGCTATGTCCAACTCTTTCTTTGCTCGTCTCCGTCGCCGCTATCATGGTCGTCCTACTCAGGAAGAGCGTCGCCGCTTTTTGCAAGCCACGCTCGCCTCCACCGCGGGTCTCTTCCTTAGTGAGCGCTTTGCGAATCAATCGCGCGCTGCTCAAGCAGTGGGTGCCAAGCGAGTGGTGGTGATCGGCGCTGGTTATTCTGGGCTGGCCTGCGCGCACGAACTGCATGCTGCGGGTTACAAGGTGACTGTTGTCGAAGCGCGCGATCGTCTCGGCGGCCGCGTCCTGACGTTCAAAGACATGGTCGACAAGAAGTGGTGCGAAGGGGGCGGCGAACTGATTGGCGAGAATCATCCGACGTGGGTCCGCTATGCCAAGCAGTTCGAACTCGAACTGATCGAAATGACCGACGACGAAACGCTCGCTTATCCCGTCCACCTGATGGGCAAGCTTCGCAGCGAAGAAGAGGTCGAAAAAATCTACGAAGAAATGGAAGCTGCGTTTACTTCGCTCAATGAAGCGGCCGACAAGATCGATGCCGACGAGCCCTGGAAGAGTCCCGACGCGATCGCGCTCGATAAGCAGAATCTGGCCGACTGGATCAAGGGGCTCGAAGTCTCGGATCTGTCGCGCTTAGCCATCGATATTCAACTTGCTTCCGACAACGCCGTCGACAATGCTCAGGCCAGCAAGCTAGGCATGCTCACGGCCATCAAGGGTGGCGGCGGGCAAGACTATTGGGATAAGAGCGAAACGCACCGCTGCCAAGGTGGTAATCAACAGCTGGCACTGCGCCTGGCCGAAATGGTCGGTGCCGATCGGATTCGTCTCAAGCTGCCGGTCGAAAACGTGGCCTTGAAAGAAGACCGCGCGATCGTCACCTGCGCCGATGGCCGCACCATCGAGTGCGACGATGTCGTGCTCGCCGCGCCGCCGTCGACCTGGGACCGCATCACCTTTTCGCCCGAACTGCCCAGCAACATCCGCACGCAAATGGGGATCGCCTGCAAACACCTCTCGGTTGTGAAGAGTCGCTTCTGGCTCGAAACGAAGCATTCGCAGTACTCGCTGGCCGATGGCGACGTGAGCCAAACCTGGGAGGGAACCGACAACCAGCCCGACCCACCGCCGGGAGAAGTGTTCGTCGCCTTCTCGGGCGCCAATCAAGCCCGCCGCTCGCTGGCCCGCGAAGGGGATGCGCGCGAGGCCGCTTACAAAGCGGAACTGACCAAGATCTATCCCGCTTATCCCGAGAACGTCACCTCGACGCGCATGATGGCCTGGCCCAAAGACCAATGGACCAAAGCGGGCTACTCGTTCCCCGCTCCTGGCCAGGTCACCGCCATCGGCCCCACCTACTACAAAGGGCTGGGCCGACTGCACTTCGCTGGCGAACACACCTGCTACAAATTCGTCGGCTACATGGAAGGTGGCCTCAACAGCGGCGCTTCCCTCGCCCGGCGCTTGGCCAAGCGCGATGGCGTGGGGTAGTCTTCTTACTGTCATCCACGATCTTCACTCCCTCTCCTTGTGTACTCTCGGGGAGAGGTTTTGGTGAGGGGCGAGGCTGAAAAGATCTTCAACTTGCATGAACGCCAATAACCCCTACGAATCACCTCGCGCCACCGAAGAAGCAGCACCGTCAACAACTACCAAGCCCGAACTCACGCTCTGGATCGCCACGCAATACGTGCTGCTCACGTCCGGCGGCGGAATGGTGCTTGGGGCGCTCGTCGGCCTGATGATCGCGGTCTTTGTTCCTGACTATTATCGAAGTGTCATCAGCCGTCTGAGCGCGGCGTCTCCTGAGATGATTTTGCGGGTTGCCATGGTCATGGGCGCTACCCAAGGACTTGTTGTCGGCGGCCTGTTCGGCCTCGCCATCGTCGCCATCTACGCGTGGTATCTCACGCGGCGGAGTAAGATGACTTCGTAAGCGATTGATAGTGCCCCAAGGAACGCTGCGTGAAAATCGGCATCCTTTCAGACACGCACAACGAGTTTGCGCGAGCGCGGCGGGCGGCAGAGTTGTTGCAAGCTCACGGCGCGGAGGTGTTGATTCACTGCGGCGATATTTCCGAGCCCGAGTTGATTCCGTGCATCGCGATCATGCCGTGCTATTTCACGTTTGGCAATCACGACGCCGATATGGTGCCCCATTTAGAGCGGGCAATCGCCGCGGCACAAGGCATCTCGTTGGGCTGGGGTGCTGAAATCGAACTGGATGGCAAACGGATCGCTGTCGCGCACGGTCATACCCACATCGACGTGCGCCGCCTCCTTGCCACAAAGCCCGACTATCTCCTCTCGGGCCATCTCCACTTTCCAGTCGTTCGGCAACAAGATGGTGTTCGCCGGATTTGTCCCGGCGCATTGCATCGCGCGGATGAATACACGGTCGCGATCTTGGATCCCGTGACGGGAGAGTTGCAATTCATTAGGGTTCGTGACTAGCAGGCAAGGCGGCCATTTCCTGCCGAGTCTGCGCCATTTGCAGCAATAATTGCTGGCGTCTGAAGTAACTTAGTCCAAGCATCAGCAGCGGAAGTGTTAGCAGATAAAGGGCTGGGACTGCAACGCCAATCAATTTCCAAATCAAAGGCATGTAGGGAGTGTTCCACAAATCAATCATTTTCGGAACAAAGGTCACTGCCATAGCAGTGAACGCGGCCAAAACCAAAAGAAACATTTGCCAACACGAACGCAGTTCCCGATAATCGCGTGCTAGTCGAAACTCCCCTTCCTCGCGGCTTTGCAGTTTCCCATCAGTGCGAAAGTACTTCCATAGGTGCGGTGGAACGAGTGACTGCAGATGAATCAGCCATTCCTCGGATGGCGCTGACGACGGACACAGTGGCTTGTCTGCTTCAAGCCAGAGGACAGTCATCAGCCCCGAGAGAGGTCGCCCCACCGGTAAGGTGATTTTAATTCGATAGGAGCTATCGCGTCCGAGATTGGTCCGCTCCACACGAAACTCCGTGACATCGCTCCACGATTTTGGAGATTGGTTGCCTCCCAAGACCTGGTAACCGAGGCGTGTCACCTGAACGTCGGTCAGAAACAGACGGAGTTTGATCTTCTCCGGGTGGGGAAGGGTAATCCTGGTGGCGAGGTTAGGAAGCCACGCTTCCTCGGGCATCAGTTGCCGAGTCGTTTCCAGGAGGAGATCGGAGTCTGCTTGTGAAAAAGCAAGTGGCAGCCAGCGATCCCAAAGGGGCCGTTCGCGCCAGATGAAATGACCTTGCACGCCATCGAAGACAATCTTTCCACTGCGGAATGCTTCCCAGGTCCAGAGAGACTTCCAGCACCAAAGCCTGAAGCGGGAGACGCCTCGTTCATCGATTACCAGAACATAGGAAGTGACCCACAACCACAGCAGCGCGGGACAAATGCCGAACAGTCCCACGAACACATAGGGAGCTTCCGGTGCCATCGGTCGCGGCATCGCATGCTGCACAGCGAAATGCAGCGCGAGAATGAAGCTACCGCCAATCAAGCAATAGACCGAAAGGCGTTGCACGGACGTGGCAAGTCGAATTCGTCGCGTGCCGAGCGGATTGTTCTTGTCGCAGTGAATCGCGGTGCTAAAGGCGGCAGAATTAGGATCGGTACTAATCGCATTGGCTCGCGGGGCCTGGAAGCAGAATGCCAGTTATTCGCGAGCAAGTAGAACTTCTTGGCGTTTCGTCAGAATGGCACTTGGGCTGGCTAAGTTGCCTGGGACTCGCCATCTACGCGTGGTATCTCACGCGGCGAGTTAATCGTAGCTCAGTCATTCCATGACTGAGTGAACTGATTAATAGGCCAGACGTTTTGACCGCACAAGATGCGCGAGTCATGGAATGACTGGCCTACGTGAAAACGCCTAAGAACTGGCCTTCAGTTCGGCCAGGTGCTGCGCGGTGCCGACGAGGCGGTCCCAGTTGGAAACGATGTACTCGGGGGGGCCGCCCGATTGGGCGACGTGGAGCGCGACCTGTTCGGTGGGAACCATCTCGATGGCGTCCCAGGGGCAGACTTTCAGTTCGTAGGGGTTCGTTTTCTTGCCGGGAATGTGGACGCAGACCTCGCAACCCACGCAGCGCTCGAGATCGATCTGGCAGAAGGATTGGTTCCCTTTCACGCCGTGATGGAGCTCAATAAGCGTGATGCAGTCGACGGGACAAACCTCCAGGCACGATTCGCACCCGGTGCAGTTGTCGGCGGTGATGACCGCGAGCTCTTTGGGAAGCTTCTTGCGGGGCCCTTGTTTGGCCATAACAGTCCTCTTCGCGGAAGTCCTTGCTGGGCAAGGCCTTGGGTGCGATGATTTATTAGCCAGCAGCGGCCCAGGCGGTGACTCGCGCGAGTCGTCAGCCGGGCAACTGTGAGAAATTTCACAAACCTACTTATCGTGATTATAGGAGCCCGCCCGTCACTCGCCAACTGGCAATTCCGATTAGAGAAGATTGCCGGAATTTCTATAGACCAATTTGAGCAGCGGAATGGCGAATAACTGGCACTTATCAACTATCACCTAGGTGCCCGGATGCAGACCTACGAGTATCAGACACTTGCCTTCGACTGCCCCGTTGGTTTCTTCAGCCCGCACGAGTTGAAGCAGGAGGCGTTCACTACCGCCCTGAATCACTGGGGTGCCCAAGGCTGGGAACTGGTCAGCGTCGTCGGTTTCAACCGCTACGGCGGCGACACCAACCAGATGATCGCCGTCTTCAAACGAACGGCCACGCCACCGGTACCACCAGCTGAGAAGAAGTGGCTGAAGCTGGAACCGAGCGAAGTGACTTGGGTCGAACCGAGTTCGTAAAGTGGCCGCACACATTCCTTACGGCGCTAGAAACTGCTCGTGGATGTACTTGGCCGTGGAATCCCATTTTTTGGCAGCTGCCGCGAAGTCGACGGGCATGGCTTTGACTGTTCCGGGAGTTTCGACGCGGGGGATGATCTTCACTTGCCTGTTCAAAGGGATTTGGGCGCTGTCTCCATTGGCCAGGGCTTCTTCAACAGCGGGACTGAGCAGGTAGTCGACCAACCGCTTCGCTTCGGCCGGGTGAGGCGCGCCCTTGATGATGGCGAGCGTGTTGGGAATGAAGAGGGTGCCGAGTTGATCGTCGTTGCGGTCGGGATAGATGATCGCGACGCGGCTCCCTTTTTCCATCTCGATGATGGCATCGTCGGTATCGGTCAGCCCGAAGGCCAGGCTGCCCGCCGCCACTGCTTCGGCAACCTGCTTGTTGCCGCCGAGGACTTGCACCTGGTTTTCGCGCAGGGCATTGAAATAGGCCTTCGCTTTGTCGTCACCCAGCACAGCGAACAGGCAGGCCGCATGTGTGGCGGTGGTGCCGAAGAGAGGCTTGGCGATGGCGGTGCGCCCCCGGTATTGTGGCTTGGTCAGGTCGTAGATCGACGTGGGAAAGTCCACAGCGTCGACCAGATCGATATTCACGATGATGACCCGCGCCCGCGCGGCAAAGCCATGCCAGGTGCCACTGAGCGAGCGAAACTGCTCGGGATAATGCGAGGCTTGGGGCGAATGATAAGCGTCGAGGAGTCCGCGCTCTTCGAGTCGCAGCGTATTCAGGATTTCGTTGTTCCAAAAAATATCGCACCGCGGTCGCGGCACTTCGCCGATGATGGCCTGCGTCAAACCAACGGTCTTGGTACTTTCCAGGTCGTATTTGGCGAGCGCTTTGATGTTGGTTTGCCTGGTGAATTCTTTCAGGACAGGCTCCGAGAATTCACGATCGAGCGCGGAGTAAACGACCACTTCGGGCTGCGACGGCTGACAGCCCGCCAGTGCGCTGAAGAAGAAGAGACAACCGATTCGCGAAAAGAACATCAAGGCAACTTCCCCCAAATTCCTTCGAGCAGGCGAAAGGTTTCTTCGTCGTGCTTCTTCAATTCCCCGCTGACAAAGGGAAAGAAGTCGTTCGTGCCCAGATAGCATTCCGTCATCTCGGCAAAGAACTCCTTGTGATTCGTCATGGCATAGTGCTTGGTTTCTTTGCCGTTGATGAGCAGAATTTTGTCGTACAGTTCTGCCTTTTTCGCCCGGTCGTAAGCCGCGATGATGGCCGGATGCTCGAAGGTGAGAACTTGGTCGTGATAGGCGTGAGCCAACTCGTGCAGCAGCACGTACGGTTGGTGCGATTGGTGTTTGCGATCGAGAAAATACTTAGCCCGCGGAATATGGACGACCCTGGTACACTCGGCCGGATGGCCATTGGCCTTGAGCCAGCCTGCCGAGGGATGGTACTGAGCCTGCACAAGTTTTTCGTTATGCACGTCGAGGCGAATCGGAATCTTCTGCAACTCGGCAACCATCTCTGGAGCCAGCAGCGTTTTTAAGTGATACAGCTGATTGGCCACGACCCGCAGCGTGTTCTCGCGCAGGTCGCGATTGTCTTCCTTGTCGAACGATGTATCCACCTGAACAGTCCAGCCTTCGATCGTTTCAATGCGATGCGTACCGGCGGGCGTCAGTTGTTTGGCGGCAGAATCGTTTGCGTCAGCAGCCCCGGCCAGGTTAGCAAGAAGCAAACAGGTCGTCAGACACGTCGATAACAACCAGTTCAACGGCAGGATTCTAATCACGGGATGGGTCCGACAAAGAGACTTGGTGCTGGCAACGTAAACTGAAGACGTTGACTCAACATAGTCGAACCAGGGGCCGATCTCAATTTGCCTTGAGAATGCGGGTAGTGGGCCAATTTGAGGAATTAGTCCGGTCATTCAGATTGGCCCCGCGAGCATCCGGCCTTTCTCTTGGATCGGATCCCACCAGCGTGGTATCTTGAACCCGGCGGGCAATCTGGGGCGCTCGCCGAGGAGGCTTTGGCCATGCTGGTTTCTTTTGTTCTTTGTCTGGTTGCCTGCGCGGGGGATGGTTCGTCGGGGCAAGACGCCGCGGCGGGGAAGCGCCCATTTCACGAAATTCAGAATGAACTGAGTGTCTTGCTCAAGAGCGAGGCGCTGACCAAAGACGCAGCCGAGCGGGCGAAGCTCACGCGGCGGCTATGCCAGCTGCATCACGAGATCCTGCGCGATCCGCGGCACGAATATGCGGAGGCAATGAAGGGCTATCGCGTGCAAGCTTGGGCTCGCCTGAAAAAGGTACAAGCCGATCTGAAGAATCAACTTGCGCGCGAGCGGAAGGTGAAAGCTCCGCAAGTGGGAACGGATCCCGATCTCCTTGCGGCCAGCGATAGCCTGGCGCTGACGTTGAACCTGGTGGATAGTTCATTGGGCGGACCGAGCGCGCTGCTGGCGCGGGGCGGGCGAGCGCAGATCGATGACAACGGGCAAGAGTTGGTCGATTTGATCGAGCGGACGATCAATCCCGATTTTTGGGATACCAACGGCGGACCGGGCACGATTGTCTATTTCGCACCGCTCCAATGCCTGGTGATCACTGCCACCGGTGAGATGCACCACAATGCAGGCGGTTTGCTGGGCGGCTTACGAGCGGTTGACCGTTAACGCGGTTTTCTGCAAACGAAGAAAATGGCTCACTGGCGCGGCTTTCCTTTCCAGCGGACTGCTTCTTCCGGTCCGCTGATGATGGTCATCTCTTCGTCGGTGGCACGCACGCCCAGTGTGCCGCAGCCGGCGACCAGACCTTTCAGTTCCGTCTTCGACTTGGGTTGACCCAGCACGAAGCTCAGCACATAGCCGAGCACAAGCGTGAAAACGGTACCGAACGTAACCGTCCAAATGTCGTGGAACCGCACGCTTAGGGGCCACAGCGGGCGGAGAAACTCGAACTGGTTGAAGGCGACCAGCGTCACGGTAAAGAGGGTGCCGATGGCGAGTGACCAGAATGCGGCAGCACTGGTGCAACGGCGAGTGAACATGCCGAGCAGATAAACGGCCAGCAGCGGCGCGCCGAAAGTGTTCACCACCGCGACCATAATTGCGAAGACATCGCCAATTTGCGCGATGATGAGCGAGAAGAGGGTCGCCGCCACACCAACGATGAGCGTTAGTGGTTGTGCGAGCTTCAGTTCGTCTTCTTCATTCAACTGGCTGACTGGCTTCTGCAGCCGATTGGCCAGCCATCGTCGCCCGACGCCGTAGCGCCGATGCATATCGATAATCAGGAGTGAACAGAGCGAGTTGAGTCCGGAGTCGATCGATGACATGGACGCCGCCAAGAGTGCTGCAACGATCAGGCCCGCCACGCCCCAGCCGAGTCGTGTGGAGATGAAGCGGGGCAAGATCTCTTCGGCGGCTCGCTTATTCAAAACCACTTCGGGGCGCAGTTTGGGATCATTCGTGCCGATGGCCGACGCAGCCGGCGCTCTGCGCATCGCCAGCTTTTCGATCAGTACTTCACCCGTATCGGGATCGAGCAGTTCGTCGGCATCCGTCAACGGCTCTTTGGAATTCGGCTCGAGCAACTTTCCCTGCTTGACGAGGCGATGCACGTTGGCCGGCGTAATGGCGTCGTCCTTGCTCCGCCAATTGAGGAGCGGCCTGCCAACTGTCGGGTCGACTTCCTGCTGGCCGCTTACACTGCTGGTGCGCAGTTTGTCGGGATCGCGGGTCGCTTCGGCAGTGATCGACTTGCGAGTTTGGCCGTCGACATTCGCCACCCACTCGGGCCGCAGTTGTTGCGGATTGTCGTGATAGAAGGTGAGCAGACAGAGCCCGATGTAAACCAGGCCCGGTAGCAACAGCGAAAGTGCGAGCGTATTGAGCAAAAACGAATTGCGGGCCGCGATCACACTCTTGGCGCTCAGAAAGCGCTGGGCGGTGATCTGATCGGCGATATAAAACGAGAGCATCGCCAGGACCCAGTGGGGCAACGCGGCCCAGATCGACCATTGATCGCCCCAGCTGAATTTGAAGTCGTCGAAGTCGAGTCGACCGAGGCTGTAAGAAACTTCGGTCACGCGCGCCGGGCCACCATCGACTTGCAGCCAGACGGCGAGAATCACAATCACGACGCCGCCAAGCATCATCAGCCCTTGGATGACGTCGCTCCAGATGACCGCCTTCATCCCACCCAGCACGGTGTAAATGGTCGTGACGAAGCCCAGCAATAGCAGCAGCGGCCAATCGGGAATGTTCCAGCCCGCGGCGAGAATCAGCAACTTGCTGGGAGCATAGATCACACCGCCGAGCCACAGCAGCCGCCAGACCACGAACAGTCCGCTAGCGAGCAAGCGGACGCGGGAGTCGAAACGCATCTCCAAGTATTCGTACACGCTGTCGAGTTTCAGCCCACGATAAATGGGAACGACCACACCAACAATAATCGGCAGCCCGATCCAAATACTGAGGGGATGAATCAGCACCAGCAGGCCGTGATCGTACGATTGGCCGGGGAGTCCGGTGTACGACATGGCTGAGATCAGCGTGGCCATCAGCGAGATGCCCAGCGGAAACCAGCTGAATGCCCGACCGCCGAGAAAGTAGTCTTCCGTCGTCTTCTGCTCGCCGCTGAAATAGAACCCCAGCCCCAGCATGGCTGCGAAATAAGCGACAAGCATGCCGTAATCGAGCCAATTCAAATTCGCCAGCAGCAGGATCGAATCGGGCACGCGCGACTCCGCGGCAAGAAGGAACAAAGGAGAATGCGATTAGCGGCCCCTTTGATACCCTGCACGGGTGTGACAAGCAACGGGAAGAATTGCAGATCGCAGATTTGAGATTGCAGCTGACGGCCTGTCAGTCACTGGCCCTTGCGTCCGCAGCAATGGCCACGAGCACGTCCATGCAGCTGACGATCCAGACTTTGGTCTTCACCAGGTTCTCGGCGGCAATCAACTCTGCAACTGCGCAAACACGACCTGACCTTCGTACCTAAGACCTCCCCGACGAGAAAGATAGGCCCTCGTCAAGGCTCAAGTCTGCTGCGGTGTTCAAACGGCAAGCGGGTCACATTCCCAGGAACGGCACCGGCACCAAGAAGGCATGTTGCTCGAACAGGCTCGCGACTCCGTTCCAACTGGTGTACTGCGTAAAGAAGACGATCAGCACGAACAGCAGCACCACGGGAATGGCTGCGAACCGCGAACAGAGTCGCAGGATGAACCAGCTGGGCTTTTCGCGACGACGGGCATAGCCCAGCGCCCAACCGGTGAACAAGCGCGCGGGGTAGATGAACAGAATGAAGAACACGCTGAGCGTCCAAAGCAGTGGGCGCGGCGGCGGCTCGATCTTGAGCAGATAGAGTGGCAGCGCGAAGGCTAGCGTTGCCAATAGCGAGAACCAAAAGATGAGTGGAGCGCGGCGAAACTGCTGGCGAACTTCACGCCAAGCAAACATGGCCGAGAAGCGATTCTCGGCCGCAAAATGTGCCTGCAGAAAGGGGAGATAAAGGAGCACAGCGGCCAGTAGCAGCGCTCCTGCCCAACCGACGAGAATCGCCACAGGCTTGGGCTGGGCGGTTCCCGCCGTCAGCATGGTGATGGGAATGGCGAGCCACAGCAGGGCCCCAATGAAGCCGCGCAGACCGAGCCAGAAGTAGTGGGGCAGTTGCAGGCCGACGACGAAGTCCCACACCGCATCGCGTGCTTCCACATACATTCGTCCGCGCCACAGCCCGGCCCACAAAATGGCCGGCGGAAACCAACTCGTCCACGGCAGGGGCGTGAACAGATCTTCGTATAGCGTAGGCCACCACGGTTTGAGCAGGCGGCGCATGGCCGGCGCGACCAGCCCGCTGTTGAGCAAACGTTGCCCGAGTTGAAACGGCGCCAGGAGCGGCCAGAAGAAGTGCCGCAATTTGCCGCCGCTATACCAGGCCAGCAGAATGTGCCCGACCATAAGTACGGTGCAGATCGTCAGGGCGATTCGCCAAACGGGTGCCGCGGGATTGCCAGGGATGGCTTCGGCATCGCGAGTGAGGCCCGCGATAAACCGAATCGGCAGCAGCATGATCCAGGTGCCAGCGACCAGGCTGCCGATTCGGGCGAAGCGGCGAATATCGATGAAGCCATCGCGCAGCTTACCGCTGCGGGTAACGCGGCCGCTGGCTTCGAGCAGGTAACCGAGACTCGCGAATTGCAGGAGTGGTACGACGCTGACAGCAGCCAGGCAGCCGATCAAACTGGCCAGCCCAAACAGCCAGGCAAGCGTAAAGCACAATAGCCGCCAGGCTTTTACCGGCCAGCTTTGGGCGGGGGGTAACGTCGACCATTCGTCGACCATTTCGGCCATTACCAAGTCCGTCGGCAGTCGCGGCTGGCTCGCATCTTCGGCCAGAAAGGGGACGACCGGGGTCTGGGCGTCGACCGCTTCGGCTGCGAAGAGCGTACTGCTGACCGGGTTTGCTATCGCCGGGCGAGATTCAGGCGGAAGTGGAGATTTAATCGACATGCACAGTGCTCGCGGCCTGCCGTCCAGAAGGATTGCCCAAAGTTGATGTCTGCCGATTGCCGGGCGAAACTTACCAGCCAGCTGTCAGGTAATCTCTGTTGTCACGCGGGCTCGTAATGGTCACGATAAGTGACAGCCACCCAGAAATACCAGTCGAAACCACCTTTCGTTTCACCGGTTGGGAAAATGCGGGGGCGAATTGCCAGCGTGGCCGGTTTTGACCCTCACTGTTTTGCCGCGATCGAGGCCAGCCATGTGGGCACGCAATTTACTATTTGCCGCCGTCTGCCTGCTGGGGCTCGGCGCGCTGGCAGCGAACATCCTGCTGCAAGATCGCATCGCTACTCCCCGTACCTTTCAGCCCAACCGCTTTGGCCAGCCCGTCGTCCGGAATGCTTCCGCCTCTGCCAGCAGTTCTGCTGAACCAGCAAACACACAGGCAACCAACGACTGGCAGCTGGCGCTGAGCAAGATCAACGCCGAGTTTCGGGAATCTTGGGAACAGAAAAATCTGGAAGTCACCCCGCCAGCCGATAGTTTGACGCTCGCGCGGCGGCTATCGCTTGGTTTGACGGGGACAATCCCTTCGCTGGAAGAAATTCGCGAGTTGGAGCGTTTGCCGGAGAATGAACGGCTGGAATGGTGGACGTCGCGCCTGCTCGAAGATCGTCGCTTTGGCGATTATGTCGGCGAACGGCTGGCCCGGGTTTATGTCGGCACCGACGACGGTCCCGTGGCGCTTTATCGCCGCCGGCGGTTCGTCAGCTGGCTCAGCGATCAACTGCTGCAAGCCCAGCCTTATAACGAAATCGTCCAGAAGATGATCGGCGGCAACGGCATCTGGACCAGCAAGCCCGAACTCAACTTCATCACCCACACGTGCACCGAAAATAATCAAGGTCAGCCCGACGAAGTCCGTCTGGCCGCGCGCACGGTGCGGGCCTTCCTCGCCTTGCGAATCGATTGCCTGCAATGCCACGACGATAACCTCGGCACTAATTTCCTGGGGGATGAAGGGGCTGCGCGCTCCAGCAAGCAAGCCGACTTTCATCAGCTGGCCGCCTTTTTTGCTCCTGCCAAACTGGGGCTCTCGGGCGTGCAAGACACGGGGGATGTCTATCGCTTCAAGTATTTGAAAGCGGAGAAGGAAGAAACCGTTCCGGTCGCTGTCCCCTATGGTGCAGATTTGTTAACGGGCTCGGGAACTCGTCGCGAGCAACTGGCGCAGTGGGTGACTCATCCGCAGAACAAGCCATTTGCCCGCGCGATGGTGAACCGCATGTGGGCCATCGTTTGTGGTCGGCCACTGGTTGAACCCATCGACGAAATTCCGCTGCACGGCACTTATCCGCCAGCACTTGAAACATTGGCCGACGATTTTGTGCAGCACGGTCACGATCTGCAGCGGTTGATTCGCCTCATCGCGGCCAGCGATGCTTTTCAACGAGCCAGCCACGCCGATTTTGAGATCACCGCCGATCACGAAGCGGCCTGGGCTGCTTTTCCACTCTCGCGTTTGCAACCGCAGCAAATGGCCGGGGCCATGATTCAATCGTCGTCGCTCAATACGCTCGACGAGCAGAATGCGCACATCATTTGGTTGTTGGCCAAGAACGATCAGACCCGCGAATTTGTCCGTCGCTATGGTGACTTGGGCGAAGATGAATTCAGCGATCGAGGCGGCACGATTCCCCAGCGCCTGCTGCTGATGAATGGGGAACTCGTCAATGAGCGGACGAGCGAGAACATCGTTGCCAATGCTGCGACGCGGATTGTCACGGTCACGCCGCGAGCGGAGTCAGCCATCGACGCGGCTTATCTGGCAGTGCTCACGCGCCGCGCGACTGCGGAAGAGAAAGCGGTGTTTGTCCCTCGCCTGGAAGCAGCCCGCGGCGACTTCCGCCGGCGGGTGCTGGAAGATCTGTACTGGGTGCTGGTGAATAGCACTGAGTTTTCGTGGAACCACTAGTGACGTGCGGAATGCGGATTGCCGAGTGCGGAGTAAGGAAAGCGAGCGGGAATTAAACATGCAAAACTCACCGGGATTCTGTAACTCAGCCTCTCACTTTTCGCGGCGCGGCGCGCTGCAGGCGCTGGGCCTATCGGGCATCTCATTCTTGACGCCTCTGGCCGAGAAATTGGCCCGCGCGGCAGAAAGTGAACCGCGCGGCAGCACGCCCCGTTCGCTGATTGTGCTCTGGATGCAAGGTGGCCCGAGTCAGCTGGAAACCTTCGATCCGCATCCCAAGACCGATATCGCGGCCGGCAGCTTGAGCATTCCCACAGCGGTAAAGGGAATTGAAATTGGCAACGGTCTGCCGCTGGTTGCCGAGCAGATGGAATCGATTTCGCTCGTCCGTTCGGTCGTCAGCAAAGAAGGGGACCACGAGCGCGCCACGTACTACGTAAAGAATGGCTATCGTCCCGACCCGACACTCGTCCATCCGTCGCTGGGCGCGGTGCTTTGTCATCAAACGCAAGACAACATCGAGATTCCGCGTCACATCTCGCTGCTGCCGAACATCTGGGCCGCCCGCGGCGGCTATCTGGGGGATCAATTCGATGCGTTCAAGTCGCAAGATCCACTCGGGCCCGTGCCGGACGTGAAGACGCGCGTTGCCCAGCCCCGCTTCGATCAGCGTCTAAAAGACCTGGCTCTGGTCGAAGGTCAGTTCGCTCGCGGGCGAATGAAGAATCTCGATCAAGGTCGCACGTTGCATCAGAGCAGTGTGGAAGCAGCGCGGCGGATGATGTCGTCCGAACAATTGGCGGCGTTCGATGTGAGCAAAGCGCCCGAAGCATTGCGGCAGGAGTTTGGCGAAACGCCGTTTGGCCGCTGCTGCCTTGCGGCGCTGCAACTCGTCGAAGTTGGTGTCCGCTGCGTCGAGATTCGTTTGGATAGCTGGGACTCGCACGCGAATAATCATGAGTTCTGCAAGCAGCTGAACACCACGCTCGACCCAGCCTTCGCCTCGCTCATCAAACACCTGCGCGAGCGCAAGCTGTTCGACCGCACCATGATTCTGTGGGCTGGCGAATTTGGTCGTACACCGAAAATGAACGGGCTCGGCGGTCGCGATCACTGGCCGCACGGCTTTAGTATGGCTCTGGCCGGCGGCGGCATTGCCGGCGGGCGCGTGATCGGCGAAACCGCCCCGCAGCCCAAGCTGGACGATAAGAATCGGCTGCAAGACGTAAGCGATCCACGACACGTCGAAGACGTACACGCCACCATCCTGCACGCCTTTGGCATCGACTATAAGCAGGAACTCGAAACCCCCATCGGCCGCCCCATGGCCCTCAGCCAAGGCAAAGTCATCCGCGAACTTCTCGCCTGATGGCGGTGTCCTCCTGTGGCAGATAGCAGTCGGCAAGGTTGTGAACCTTGCCGCCAATTCCGCCACAACCGACAGCCGTCACCTTGAGGACGGGCCGTTGCAGACGATATACTCACGTTCTTGCTACCCAAGTTCCCGTAGCGCAATTGGATAGAGCGTCGCCCTCCGAAGGCGAAGGTTACAGGTTCGAACCCTGTCGGGAATACTCTTTCTAACGCTTGCCGCGCGCTCCAGTTAGCGCACCTGCTGGTCGTCAGTTGATCTAAGCAGCCTCGGCAACCAGCGATCTTCCGGTACCGACATGTCGCGAACCCCAAAAGAGAGGGGTGTTCAACTAAGGGGTCGATAGTTGAACAGTACCTAGCGCCATTCACGGGTTTCCGAGCGATTCGTGTTCAACTATCGACGGTGTTGTTGAACGTTTAGGATGGAAAAGCTCAACCGCTAAGACCGTTATCTTCGGCACGGACTGCGGCCAAAGCCCGCACAACTCTCACCGGGTGGCGCTCGGTCTTTCTCAATGGACGCGTAACAACCTGCGAATTTGTACGCCGTTAGTACTGGTAGCTGATCTATCGCTCAGTTTCAGGCTTCCGCATTTGGTTAACCCACGCGCTTGCGCGGGTGAGCTGCGAAATCGCCGGCCGAAAAGTTCGGCGGCCACAAGCGGCTCGGTTAACCAACAGAGGCAGCCTGACAAAGATCGCGGGTCGGACTACTAGGTCCAAATGAAACTGGAACTTGAACGACTCATCCAAACAGCTGCCGCATTCGCGGGGCTGGCAAGTTTTCCAGTCAAGTCTTATCTCGTAACCGCACTTCGCACCGGCCCTACGCTGGGAACTCGTTCTTGGGAACAACTCCTGGTGTGACAGTCCGTCCGCGCGGGTGCAGCTGATTCTTTTCGTAACTAGTTCCTCACTTTTCACCCGGAGAACCTGCCATGGGGCTCAAGAAGAACGTGATCGAAGCGCTGGCTTCCTCACCTGTCAAATGGATCAACTTTACCTTCGCGAATCGGATGGTCTCGCCGATCGGCTACTACTACGTGGCCAGCATGGTGGACAACAACACAATCAAATGTGCAGTCGATTCGAACTTGAGCAATACCGCGACCTACAACGCGGCCACGAACACGATTACGGCCAGCGACGGCAGTTACGGCGAGACCTACTTCGATGAGAAGGCTCTGCTGATTCACGAATGCACGCATGCCCTGCTCGATTGCCTGTACAACGGCCGCGACATGAACAACAACAAGGCTGGCGGCATCACGGTGCTGCAAGACGAAACGATCGCCTACATCGCACAGGCGATCTACATCATCGCCGCCAAGGGGAACTCGCCGAGCAACCAGGCGAAGCCCGATTATCAGGCCGTCGAGTCCATTCAGTCGAAGCTTGAAGCAGTAATGGCCAAGCGCTGGAGCGGCTGCGAAACCATCCACCTGACTGGTGCAGACGTTGCCGGTCTGACAACGGCCATCAAGAACGATCCACTCTACAGCGATTGGGCTTCGACGGCGGTTCACAACGGATGAGGTAGGTGGCTGAGTGCAGGCATTCGTTACCCGCTTGCGTCCCCGTCAGGAGCTTGCAATGCACTGGCGGCTGAAGGATCATTCAGGCACGAATTACCTACCATTCGCCAACCTGAAAGCTTCAGCCGCCGCCATGAAAACCTCTTTCCTGTTTCTTGTTTCGTGGATTGTGCTCTCGATCGCGCTGCATGCCGCAGACGCGCCGAACGCGAACCAGGCTGACCGTCAGGTGCAGCCGGGCGTTCCGCAAGGCAAAGTCACTGCCGGCACGTTCGCCGAAAGCCAGTTGTTTCCCGGCACGCGCCGCGATTACAGCGTGTATGTTCCCGCGCAATACTCGGCCGACAAGCCAGCAAGCCTGATGGTGTTCATGGATGGCAACGGCTACGCCAAAGTAGACGGGGCGTTTCGCGTGCCGGTGGTGTTTGACAACTTGATTCATCAAAAGGCGATGCCTGTAACGATCGCCGTCTTCGTGAGTCCCGGCACCGTCCCGGCGCTGAAGCCCGGAGCCAAGGATCGCAGCAACCGCTCGTTCGAATACGACTCGCTCGGCGACCGCTATGCTCGATTTCTCGTCGACGAGTTCTTGCCCGTCGCACTCAAGGGACTGAATGTCTCGAACGACCCCAAGCAGCGGGCGGTGTGCGGCATCTCTTCGGGCGGAATCTGTGCCTTCACCGCAGCTTGGGAGAAGCCCGATCAGTTCGGCAAAGTGTTGAGCCACATTGGCAGTTTCACGAACATCCGCGGTGGCTGGGCCTATCCCGGCCTGGTTCGCAAAACCAAGAGCGCGCCGAAGCCGCTCAAGATCTACTTGCAAGACGGCAAAGACGACCTGAATAACCTCTTCGGCAATTGGCCTCTCGCCAACGAAGACCTTGCTGCCGCGCTGCGGTTTGCAGGTTACGAGCATCGCTTTGTCATGACTGGCGGCGGCCATAGCGGCGGCCCCGGTGGCGAACTGCTCCCGGAAGCCCTGCGCTGGCTGTGGTCGGAAGAAAAGCAAGTCGCCGTGGCATCTCCGCCCCCAGCAACTAAGCCTGATCCTTGGAAACCGCATGCCGACGCGATTGAGCGCGACGACGTGCCGAAGGGTGTTGTCGAAGAAATGACCCCGTGGGAATCGAAGGTTTTCCCGAATACGAAACGGGAGTGGGCCATCTATGTTCCAGCGCAGTACAAGAAAGACGAACCGGCCGCGTTGATGGTGTTTCAAGATGGCCATACCTATCGCGATGTGAAGGGCCGCTGGCGCGTCCCCATCGTGTTCGACAACCTCATCGCGCGCGGAGACATGCCGCCGACCATTGCGGTTTTCATCAACCCAGGGCACGACGAATCGAAGGGAAAACCGGAGAATCGCTGGAAGGCGTCGAACCGCAGTTTCGAATACGATAGTCTCGGCGATCGCTATTCCCGCTTCTTGCTCGAAGAGATCTTGCCGGAAGTCGAGAATCGCTACAACATTTCGAAAGATCCCGAACTGCGGGCCATTGGGGGTGCCAGTTCGGGCGGCATTTGCTCCTTCACCGTTGCCT
Source organism: Anatilimnocola aggregata (assembly GCF_007747655.1). Lineage (NCBI taxonomy): Bacteria > Pseudomonadati > Planctomycetota > Planctomycetia > Pirellulales > Pirellulaceae > Anatilimnocola > Anatilimnocola aggregata. The sequence goes on along the minus strand of NZ_CP036274.1, from coordinate 8,489,126 downwards.
GGGAGCGACCCCACGCGTTTCGCAAAGTCCTCTCCACAGTGGGGAGCTTTACGAATTTGCGCGGCGGTAATGTCTATCCATCCCTCGTGCGCAAGACCGATCCAAAACCGCTGCGGGTCTATCTCGCCGATACCAGCGGCGACGTCGATAACGCCTTCGGCAGTTGGCCGTGGTCGAACCGGCTGATGGCCTCGTCGTTGCAATACATGGGCTACGACGTCCGCTTCGATTGGGCCGAAGGTTATGCCCATAACTCTGACCATGGCGGCGCGCTCTTTCCCGAGGCCCTCAAGTGGCTATGGCGAAAAGAGAAGGCCAGTCCAGTCATCGATACTCGCGGCGATCTGGGTGGCGACTTAACTCTGCTTAAGCTGCTAGTGCCCGGCGAAACCTGGCAACCTGTCGCCGAGGGTCTTGGCTTCGCCGATGCTCCCTGTGCTGACGCTGAAGGAAACTTTTACTTCTCCGATATGAAAGCGCCAGCTGTCTATAAGGTGAGCGCTGCGGATGGCACGCGCGTCGAAATCGCCAAAGAAGCCGTCAGCGGCCTGAAGTTCGGCCCCGATGGTTTGCTGTATGGCTGCCAAGGGGCCAAGAGCCGCGTGATTTCGCTCGATCCGAAATCGGGTGCCATCAAGGAAGTGGCAACCAACGTTGTGCCGAATGATTTGGCGGTCACTGCTGACGGTTATGTCTACATCACCGAAACCAAGCTCCAGCGCGTGACGCAGATCAACCTCAAGACAGGCAAGGTCACGGCCGTCGATGAAGGGATCACTCGCCCCAATGGCATCGCTCTCTCGAACGATGGCGGCACGCTGGCCGTTTCCGACTCGGGGGGCGAGCATACGTGGACGTTCCGCACTAACGCCGATGGCACGCTCGATGCCAAGATGCCCACGATGACGATGCGTCTGCCAATCGATCCCAAGGGTGAATTCAAGTTCAATGAGCCGCCCCCCTATCAAGCTGCCTCGCGCGGCGACGGCATGGCCGTCGATAAAGCGGGCCGGTATTACGTCACATCAGCCCTGGGGGTACAAGTGTTCGACCCCACTGGCCGGCAATGCGGCGTGCTTCCCAAACCAACCGAGACACAGCCCCTTACCAGTTGCACGTTGGCTGGACCTAAGCACTCGTACCTCTACGTCACTAATGGCGACAAGGTCTTCCGCCGCAAGCTGAAGTTGGATTAACGCGGTGAGGGATCGCTGGCCGGCGGAGTGAGCCAGGAGCAGGGCATCTAGAAAGATATCGCGATGATCAGTTGGGAGAAGCTGCTTCAGCTAATGGAACGCCCGTTCTACGGCAATGCTTTGCAGCACTGGGGGCTGGCAATAGCCGTGGCGCTCGGACTGTTTGTCTTGCTCAAGTTGATCCAGGCCATTCTCGCGAGTCGGCTAAAGCAACTGAACGAACGATATGCCACCGACACCGGCGAACTGCTGGTCGAGGCGGTGCGGAGCGTGAGGCTCTGGTTCTTGCTGGAGATCTCGTTGTATGTGGGCTCGCTGCTCCTGGCGCTGCCGCCCAAAACGATGACGATTCTTAATACGCTCGCCATCGTGGCCGTACTGCTGCAGGCGGCACTAACCGGCAATGCTTTGCTGACGTTGGTGATCAAGGGCTACTCGCACCGGCGGTTGCAAACCGATGCCGCCAGTGTGACGACTGTCACCACACTCGGCTTTCTCGGCCGGTTGGGCCTGTGGACGATCGTTGGCTTGCTGGTGCTGCAAAATTTGGGGATCGACGTCAGCGCGCTCGTCACCGGCCTGGGCATTGGTGGCATTGCCGTGGCCTTGGCCGCGCAGAACATCCTGGGCGACCTCTTCGGCTCGCTGGCGATCGTGCTCGACAAGCCCTTTGTGCTCGGCGACTTCATCATTGTCGGCGAGCAGATGGGAACGGTCGAAAAGATCGGCATCAAGACCACGCACCTGCGGAGCCTCGCCGGCGAGCAGATCATCATTTCCAATGCCGACTTGCTCAAGAGCCGAATTCGCAACTGCAAACGGATGCAGGAGCGCCGCATCGTGTTCGCCATTGGCGTCACTTATCAAACACCCCCCGACAAGTTGGCCGCGATCTCTGGTCTGCTCCGAAAAGTAGTCGAGGATCAAGAGCCCGTACGTTTCGACCGGGCACACTTCAAAGGCTTTGGTCCGTCATCGCTGGATTTCGAAGTGGTTTACTTCGTCCTCTCGCCCGACTTCAACCTGTACATGGACATTCAGCAGAAGATTAACCTCTGGCTGTTTCAGAAATTCGCCGACGAAGGAATCGAATTCGCCTACCCGACCCAGACCATCTTTATTGAGCCTCAAGAGACCGACGAGAACGACAAACCCGCGAGCGCGAATGACACCGCCAGCCAAAGCAAAGAGACGCCCGCGAAACTCATCCTTTAAGGGCCTCGCAATGCGAACATCCTTCTTGCTGCTGACATTGGTCTGGTTCGTCGCTGCAGCAGCGGCCGCAGAACCATCTCCCAACATCATCTTGGTTTTGGCCGATGATCTCGGCTGGTCGGACATCGGCTGTTATGGCGGCGAGATGGAAACTCCGCATATCGACTCCTTGGCCCGCGCTGGTCTGCGGTTCACGCAGTTCTATAACAACGCCATCTGCGGACCGACGCGAGCTTCGCTGCTGACGGGGCTCTATTGCCAGCAATTGGGGCATCGGGGCGATCGGTGGAATGAACCGATGGACTTCAATAAGTGCCTGACCTTGGGCGAAGTACTGCAGCAGGCCGACTATCAAACGATGATGGTGGGCAAATGGCAAAGCCTCGATTCACCGCTCGATCGTGGCTTCGATCGCTTCTTTGGTCCCATGTGCCAGGCAAAGATCAGCTACTTTCACGAAGTGCAAGGGAATCCCTACTACCTCGATCGCCAGCGTGTGGAACTGCCGAAGGACTTCTATCTAACCGAGGCCTTGAACGATCATGCGGACATATTCTTGGACGAGGCACTCGCAAAAGACAAGCCGTTCTTTTTGTACGTTGCCCACCTGGCTCCGCACTGGCCGCTGCATGCGCGGAAAGCAGAAGTTGCTCGCTTTCGCGAACGTTACCGAAAGTTGGGTTGGGATCAGGTCCGCGCCCAGCGATTCGAGGCTCAGCAACGCGCAGGCTTGGTTCCTGCCGGCTGGAACCTGGCCGCGCGACTACCGGGCATTCGCGACTGGGAGACAGAACCTCTCCCAGATTGGCAAGCAGAGCGAATGGCCGTCTATGCAGCGCAGGTCGCAGGCATCGATCGCGGTGTTGGCCGAATTCTGCAAAAACTGAAAGCTGCCGGCAAAGAAGACAACACGCTCGTGATGTTCTTATCTGACAACGGGGCCGCGCCGGACGGCGGACTCGTTCCAAGCAAGGCTGGCTTCGGTTTCAACACCAATTCGCCGAACAATCAATGGCGAAAGGACGGCGTGGCGATTTTGCCGGGGAGCGGGCCCGGCAATCTTCCAGGCGCCCACAACACCTTCGCTGGTTACGGACTGGCTTGGGCCAACGCCAGCAATACGCCGCTGCGTGGCACAAAATTGCAAGGCTACGAAGGAGGGATCCGCACACCGCTGGTTGTTCGTTGGCCCAAAGTCGTGCGCAAGCACGATTCAATTACCGACCAACCAGGCCACGTGTTCGACTTCATGGCGACATTCCTCGACATCGCCAATGCCAGTTACCCGGCCGAGTTCAAAGCCCGCAAGCCGTTGCCGGTCGAAGGTCAGAGCCTGTTGCCCATCTTCGCCGGTCGCCAGCGCGCCACGTACAAGGATCTGTGCTGGAGTCTGCCGCAGCACCATGCGATTCGAAGCGGATCGTGGAAGGCCATCAGGCCGCGGACTGGCGGACCTTGGGAGCTGTTTGACCTGGCGGCGGATGGAACTGAAACCGTCGACCGCGCCGCACAAGAACCGTTGCGAGTGACCGAACTGGCGCGCCGTTTTGAAGCCTGGCGCCACCGAGTGGGAGCCGATTAAGATGTCGTCTTCGCAAAATCTACCTTTGGTTGAGCCCGCCGAATATGCGGAGCGAGTTCTCGCCGCCAGTGAACTGCCAGACGTCGCGCGCGAGGCCAGTTCGTTGTTGCAGGAATGCCGCGCGCGAAGTTTGATTTCAGATTGGGAAGGTTGCCCGAAAGTAGACGACTTCGCTCGCTTGATCGTGGCAACCTCCCGCGTACTTCCGGCTGGCGGTTCGATTGAGACCGGCGTCTATCAGGGTGGAACGGCCGGGCCACTTCTGTGCGTGGCTGCTGCCGAAAGTTTTCACGTCTCGATTGATCCCTACGGACTTCCCTCGCAGTCCTACGTGGTACAGGACTACGGCAACTGGCCTGTTGTCCGCCACACGCTGACAAAGCTTACGCAACTGGCGGAAGAGAGGCAGATCAATTTTTGCCATTACCTGATGGACTCGGCGACGTTTGTGCGGGCCGATTTGCTCACGCACCCCGGGCGATTTCGCATCGTGCATCTCGATGGCGACCATTCTCAGGAAGCAGTCGAAATGGAACTGCGCTACTTTCGCCGACGCCTAACGGGGCCGGCGCTGTTCATCATGGACGACCACGATGAGCACTTTCCGGGCGTGGAAGCGGCCCTGCAAACGACCGGCCAGGGAATGGTCCGCGTGCTGCACCGGCGCTACGACTTTCCCAACTACGGCATCGCGGGATTCTCGGCCTGGATTCACCCTGGAATCAGCAAGTCGTGACTTCTTCGATGTTCAGCGATCGCGTCGGCGCTATTGCCCAGCCAACAAGTATGCGAGCAGGTGGCGAATCTCATCGCGGGTAAAGCTGTCGAGCAGTCCGCTGGGCATGGGAGAGGTTTGCGTAGCACGATGATCGGTGATTTGCTTTTTGTCGATCTCGATGATTAACTCGGGCCGCAACGGATCGGTATTGAGTACCAGCTTCTCGGAGCGGTAGTCACCTTCTGCAACCACACGACCGCTGTGCACCTTGCCATCTTCGGTGAGAATGGTTTCCATGCGATAGTTCTCGGCCACCGAGAGATTCGGCGACAGAATCGACTCGAGCATATCGCGGCGACTGAATCGCCGGCTGACTTGCGTTAGCTCGGGGCCCACGGCAGCACCGCGCAGGCCAACGCGATGGCAACGAACGCAGAGAGCATCGCGAAAAATCACTGCGCCCAGCTTGGCATCTCCCAGCGAAGCATCGTCTTCGTAAACACTCACTAGTTCCGGCAGGGTCCATTTCTGCAGATGCTTGCGCGGTGGTGGCAAAGGCTCCACCGTAACGGGCTGTGGCTCCAGCAAGTCGGCAAAGGCCTTATTCTCTTCCTCGCTGAGGGTGGCGAGAATCTGCGGCCGGAGCCATTTCTCGAACGGAGGTAAGCCTGCGCCGCCGACCATCCGCGAGACGTTGTTCAATGCGACCAGTTCGCTGCGCCGCGTCTCCGGCGTCCATCCCTCGCGCGCGTTGCGCAGCGCTAGCAAGCCGGCCAGTTGGTCCTCCTGCACGCTGCTGTTGAGTAAGGTGCGGGCAGCGAAGGCGGGCAGTGACTTGGACCCCAGTTCCCCCATCAAGAGTGCCACGCGGCGGCGCAGTTCGTCGCTGGTTCCTTCGGGAGCCACCTCCTTGGTGGTTGAAGCCTCAAGTTCCCGGCAGAGAACAAGCAGCGGACTGAGTAGATCGACTTTGCGAGATTCGACTGCGTCCGGGCTGGTCTCGTGGCAGAGTTGTACGATCCGCACCCAGATAAATTGCGACGAGAGATCGCTCTCCTGCCACTTCCAGAGTTTCACACGTTCGAGAATTCTCGGCACGTCATCCGGCCGTCTTGTGCGGGCGGCGGCGAGCAAATCGGGCAGAGTCTCCGGCGTTCGAATAGGTTTGCCGTTGGGGTCAAAATAGTGTGTTTCATAAGCCAGACGAGCAGCCTGGCGGACGAGGGGATCGGCACTCGCCATTTCCGGCGGAGCGACGACGTCGCGCGGCGCTCCCGCTGGCGAGGCCTTGTCGGGATGCAGTAGCGAAGCGAACTTCTGGCGCTGCTCGTGCGAGAACTTTCTCGCTTCCTCTTCGTGCGCACCCAATTCGATCGCCGCATTCGCTTGCTTGCCAACAAACCGCACTCGATAAAGGGCCGACTGCGTCTTGCGGCCGCCAGTGATCAGGTACATATCGCCATCAGATCCCGCAGTGACATCGGTGACGTTGAGTGGTCGCCCTTGCAAAAAGAGCTCGGTCGCGGCGCGCCAAGTTGCACCGCGCGGGGCGAGATGCACGACGATCACACGGCCGTAAGTCCAGTCGAGCGCGAAGAGCGCTTGACGATACGGCTGCGGAAACTTCAGCTGATAGCCGAACATGACCGAGGTCGGTGAGCTGCGGCCAATATCGATGACCGGCGGCGTATGGTCGGGCTGATCGTGAAAGCGCGGCGGAAACTTGCCGGTCGATTCGCGGTAGCCATGATCGCCCCCAGTAAGCAAATGCAAGATGCGCGTGGGACGATACCAGGGCATACCCATGTCGAACTCGTTGTCGGCATCAAACGTAAAAGGTTCACCCTTTTGATCCAGGTCGATGCCATACGGATTGCGCAGGCCCGCGGAGAGTAGTTCCCAATTCTTGCCGGGCGGAGCGGTGCGCAATAAGAATCCTTCGCGCTTTTGTTCTTTCCGCTTCGATTCTGTCAGGGGAGAGGTGTAGTCGCGAATGTTCTCGCGCGGCACATCGACCGAGTCCCCTTGGATGGAATAGATGACTTGCTTGCCGTCCAACGTTGCAACCACCAGGTCGTTTCGTCCGTGGCCAACGTTGCCGGGAAATTGCCGCAGTTCGGTCTCCGCTTGCACCGTCTCATCAGCGGCGATTTGAAAGCGATACATTCCTTTGGAGTTGTTGGCATTGGCAACCAAGTCATCGCCCACGCGGACCAGTCCGCGAATTTCTTTCAGCGTCGAAGGGATGGGCTCTACGTTGGCAATCGACTGGCGATCAGCGGCCAGCGTCATTCGCAACAGTCCTTGATCCTCGCGAGAAATGAGCAACTTGCCCTGCGAGTCGAAAACGCAGCTGATCCAGGAGCCTTCGTCCGGCCTGGCAGCGCGCAGTTCCTGAATTTCGAAGCCCGGCACCGTCCAGAATTTGGGAGCCGCTTTGTGGGGAGAATCGGTCTTCGCTTGTTGCCACTGTTCGTAGTTTTCGAATGGCGAGAGCGCGATGCTGCGGCGGCCCGTTCCCCACAATTCGGGCAACACAGCACCCAGGTCAGTCGCTTGCCACTCTTTGTCGGTAATGAGGTAGGTTGTCTCGTTCTGCTGCTGCACCGCCAGCGATAGCGCGACTGCTGACGGGCCTTCGACAGGCAGGGCGCGAATGACAAGTTCGTTTTCGCCGCGCTGGAGCCAGCGCGTAACGTCGAGCGATTGCGTTTGGCAGTAAGGTGCGACGCTCAGAACCGCCTGGCCATTGATTTCGACCGTGGCCTGGCAAAAGTCGGCAGCGAATTGGAGCTGGGCTGTCTGAAACGGACTGGTGAGGTGCAGGCGACGTGTGAAAACAGGCTTGTCTGGCTGATCAACAGATGACCAGATCCAGTGCGGCGGTTCGGCTGCCAGCGTTACACTCGGACTGAGGTTTACCAGCCCGCAACTTGCTATCAGCAGTGAACAAAGCAGAATCAAACGCATGCGGATACCCGTTATCGCCGTAGAACTGGTCCCTCGTTCGCGCCAATGACTGCAGTAGGCTGCGAGTTTTTGTTAGTCTAGCGAGTGGCGAGGCGCAAGGCGAAGCAACGAGCTAATTCGGCTGCGGGCAGTGATTGTCATTGAGGTGGTAATGCATCCCGATTCTGCACAGGTTCCCCGGTGGCCGGCGGTGGGTACCGATCAACCCACGGCCGTTGACCACGATCAAGTCCTGGCCGAAGTATTCCGCCGCTCCCCTTCGTTCATGGCCGTACTGCGCGGTCCCGATCATGTTTTCGAACTCGCCAACGATGCTTACCGGTCGCTCGTGGGGCAGCGGCAGTTGATTGGCCGCGCGGTGCGCGACGCGTTCCCTGAATTGGCCGGGCAAGGCTATTTCGAACTACTCGACCGCGTCTATGCCACCGGAGAAGTTTTTTCGGGAACAAATCTGCAAGCATTTCTGCATCAGCGCGACGACGCGCAGCCCGTTGAGATTCGGCTTGACCTGGTCTATCAGCCGCTGCGCGATGAGCGTGGGCAAGTAACCGGCATCTTTGCCCACGGCGTTGACCTCACCCAACATCATCTGGCCGAACAATCGCGGCGGCAGTTGGTCAACGAGATTGCCCAGCAAGCGAATGTCTATGAGACGACCCTCTCGTCGATCAGTGATTTTGCCTACACGTTCAATCGCGCGGGACGATTTCTGTATGCCAACAAGCCGCTGGCCGATTTGCTGGCGATGCGCCCCGCAGAGATCGTCGGCAAGAACTTCTTTGACCTCAATTATCCACCCGAGCTCGCCGCCAAACTACAGCAGCAAATCGAGCAGGTCTTTGCCACTGGGGAAGGGCTCGCCGACGAAACCGCGTTCACCGGCGCAGCGGGAGAATCCGGTTACTTCGAATACATTTTTCGTCCGGTGTTCGATCTCGACGGGCGAGTGGTGGTGGTTGCTGGATCGACCCGCGACATCACGCAGCGAAAACTAGCGGAGGAACCTCTCCGCGCGAGCGAAGCCCGGTTTCGCGCGATTTTCGACCAGGCAGCAGTCGGCATGGTCGAGTTCGATACGTTCGGCGTGGTCACGCGCACGAACGAAACGTTTTGCCGCATCGTCGGGCGTAACACATCAGAAGTTGTCGGCGTTACTTCCGCGCACTACTCGCATCCAGAGGATGTACGAATCGGCATCGAAGCGATTCGGCAAATCGCAGAAAAGACGGCTCACCGCGCTTCGTTCGAAAAGCGCTACATCCGCTCCGATGGCACCATCGTCTGGGCGCGGGCGACACTGTCGCCGCTGTTCGATGCCAGCGGTCAGTTACTGCGCTTGATGGGAATCGTCGAAGACATTTCCGAGCAAAAGAGTGCGGAAGATCGCCTCCGCTTCTTGATGCACTTGAGCGATACCGTTCGTCCGCTGATTAATCCCGATGAGATCATGGCGACCTCGGCGCAACTACTCGGCGAATTCCTCGACGTGGATCGCTGCGCCTACGCGGAGATTGAGGCGGACCAGGATGCCATGCTGCTGGCCGGCAATTTCACCCGCGGCACCAAAAGTCTCGTTGGCCGCATGCGGTTTTCGGACTTCGGTGCCGAAGCGATCCGGTTGATGCAGGGCAATCAGCCGTACGTGGTGTACGACATCGATAGCCATGTGCCGACCGTCGATGTGGCGGCCTATCGCGCTGCGGAAATCCAGGCCGTGATTTGCATTCCGCTGCATAAAGCGGGCAAGTTCGTGGCCGCGATGGCCGTGCATCAAACGCAGCCGCGGGTTTGGACGAACGATGAAATCCAGATTGTGCAGGCGGTTGCGACGCGCTGTTGGGAGTCGATCGAGCGGGCGCGCGTCACGCGGCACTATCGCGATAGCGAACAGCGGTATCGCACGTTCGTCGATACGGTCTCGTCGGTGGTCTGGCTCACCGATCCCGACGGAAATATGGTCGGAGAGAATCCCTCTTGGTGCGGCTTCACGGGGCAGAGTTGGGAGGGGTGCCGTGGCTTTGGTTGGTTGAGCGCGATTCACCCCGACGATCAGCAGCGCACCTCGAGGATTTGGCGTGAGGCGATTGTGACTCGACAGATGTACGAATGCGAATATCGGTTGCGGCGGCACGATGGCGTTTATCGCTATGTGATTGCTCGCGGTGCGCCGGTGCTACTGGCCGATGGCACGGTGAAAGAGTGGGTCGGCAATTGCACCGACAATCACGACCAGCGGATGCTCGTGGAGCAGAACCAGCGACTTCTCGAATCAGAACGGGCCGCCCGCTCGGAAGCGGAACGAACCGGCCGCATGAAGGACGAGTTTCTCGCCACGCTTAGTCACGAATTGCGAACCCCACTGAGCGCTATTCTCGGCTGGGCTCAACTCTTGCAGCATGCCGATATCGCTGGCAGCGAAGCAAAGGAAGGTCTCGCGACCATCGAGCGTAACGCCCGCATTCAAGCTCAACTGATCGACGACCTGCTCGATATGAGCCGCATTATCTCCGGCAAGATCAGGCTCGATGTGCAGACCGTCGACTTGCCGACGGTCATCACGGCAGCCATCAATACCGTCCGTCACAGTGCCGAGGCGAAACGAATCGTTGTGCGCACCATCCTCGATAGTCACGCGGGGCCAATCGCAGGCGATCCTCACCGCTTGCAGCAGATCGTCTGGAATCTGCTGAGTAACTCGATCAAGTTTACGCCCGCTGCGGGAAAGATCGAAGTGATCTTGCGGCGTGTGGATAGCCATGTCGAGATCAGCGTGGCCGATAGTGGCGTTGGCATCCAGCCTGAGTTTGTGCCGCACGTCTTTGAACGATTCCGGCAAGCAGATGCTTCGATCTCGCGAAGCTTTAGCGGACTGGGGCTCGGCCTGGCCATTGTCAAGCAACTGGTGGAGTTGCACGGCGGTTCCATTCACGTCGCCAGCGAAGGAGAAGGTCGCGGCAGTACTTTCACCGTGCTGCTCCCAGTTTCGCTCACGCTGAGTCGCGATGTGCAACCGCTGCAGCCAGCAGACCGCGCGCGAACACCGAGTGCGGCGGTCAAGAGTCAGGCTGCTTGGGTGCAGCCGAATTTGCAAGGGGTGAAGGTGCTGCTGGTCGATGACGAGCGCGATGCCCGCGAACTCGCCCGCCGCATTCTCACCGATTGCCAGGCCGAAGTACTGCTGGCCCCAAGTGGTGAAGCAGCCCTGCAATTGCTTGGTACAGCAACGCCGGATGTCATCGTGAGTGACATCGGCATGCCCGAACTCGATGGCTACGAATTGATGCGCCGGGTGCGGGCCCAAGGAATCACCATGCCCGCAGCTGCGCTCACGGCCTTCGCACGGGCTGAAGATCGGACGCAGGCACTACTTGCGGGCTTCCAAACGCACATCACTAAGCCCGTTGATCCACGGGAACTCATGGCGACTGTGGCCACGCTGGTGGGAAGAACGGGTAACAAATAGTCCTTACTGAGCAGCCACCGCAGCTCGCCGATCGAGCGCGCGGCGGACGACGAGCACGATGCCGGCAATCAGCAGGAGCAGGCCGACCACGGGCAAGACCTGCAGGATGATGCTCAGCAGGCCACCGAGGATCAACAGAATGGCGAACGCCATTGTTCCGGTTGCGCGGCGAACGGGTAGTTGCCGGCAGATGCGATAGACGATCAGGCCCACGGCAATCACGGCAGCCAAGATCGCCAGGCTCGACCAGCGACGAATCAAGTCCCAAGACACGGGCTGAGCAGTGATTTCGATTGCTCCGCGCGGCGTAGTGAAGAGAAACACCTGGCCGCGCTCGGGAAGTTTGATCTCCAAACTGGCGAGCCCCGAAACGGCGCTGGCACCAAACGCATCGACCACTGGCAGGTTGATCGTTCCGCGTTCACCGGCCATCGCGTTGCCGATGACTCCACCGCCACCCATTCCACCGCCACCTGGCATCGCACCACCAAAGCCTGGTTGGTTCCGGCGATCCGCTTCCGGATTTAGCACCGATCCCAGCTGACTTGGCTGTCCGTTATAGGTCTGCCCAGCCCCGGATTGGTTCGGCAATTGCAACTGCTGGGCTGCTTGCTCTTGCACATCTTGCTGCAGCTTTTGTTGATAGCGATTGGCGTTGTCCCGCTGGCGCATCTGATCGTTGTTGTTGAAACTGCCGGACTGTCCCTGGCCTTGCCTGCCTCCACCCGACTGGTCGCCAGGTTGAACTCCCGACTGGCGCCCAAGTTCGCGCGTGTTACCAAAGCGATAGCTGAAGTTCTGATCGGCGTCATTCTTCAGCGCTTTGTTAGCATCGAGGTCTTTTAGCTCGACGACAACTGGTGCGGGTGCGGCTTCGGTTGGCGCAGGGACGCCTTTGCCGCCACGCACAACCCGTCCTTGCTGCTGCTGACCGGGGGCATTGCTGGGCTTGCCTGGTGCTTTCGTCGCTGGATCGGTCTCTTTCCCGTTTTGAATTTTTGGCAAGGCGGCGGCGAACTTCTTCGCTTCTTCCTCCAATGCTTTTTCGTTCGATTCTTCGGTATCCAGCATGTTCCCTTTGAGGAATTGCGGATTGTAGGCGAGCTCGCTCTGCTTTTTGCTGTCGGCAGGACCGGACGATTCTGTTTGCGGTCGCAGGCTCTGATCGAAATTTCGACCCAGCTGCGTGACCACGTTTTTGCTGCGGGCAACCTTCTTATCCATCCAGGCGTCGTTGAGCCGGCCGCGATTATCGGCAATGTCGAGACCCTCAAGTTGCTCCTGCACCTGAACCTGCGCTTCTTCCTGGGCAGACTGCAATTCCTGATAATTGTCGATTGCCAACTTGGTCTGACCCAGGTTGTTGGCGCTGCGCGAGTAGGTGTTGTATTGCCAGGTCTGCATCAGGCCAGTGAGATTCGCCTGAGCGCGAATCTGCACGTTCAAATCGTCGCTTTGCAATGCCTGTTTCGCTTCATTCACCTTCCGCTGAAAATACGATTGAAAACCTTCTTCCAGTTCGTTCTCGCTGGCTACCTGCTTCATGGTGCCGCCGAAGTAGGGCCAATTGAACGACTCGGGGAGCAGCAGTTGCACCTGGCTCTGTTCGATGTTGATTCCCCGCGTGCTGATGAGCGGGAACTTAATGGGCCTCAGCGTCGATAGCTTGCCGACCGAGCCGCCGTACTTGATCTCGACGAGATAATCGCCGCTGCCGGTCGGCGTTTTGATGAGCGGAATCCGCATCTCGCCGGCAACTGGGGGAGCATGTTCGACCGGCTTCACGGGCTGGCCTTTGACGACTGCCGTCCAGAGTCGGGCGTTGGGCGGCAGGATGATATCAAGATACTGCTCAGTGCTGTTGCTGACGTGAAAGGTGACTCGTGCGCGATAGCCACCCTCTTCGTCGACTACGAGCAATGTGCGGGCGAACTCGATGCGAGCTTTGGCCGTTTCGAGCTGCTGGTTCTGCTGCGTCTTGAAAGTGAGTTGAGGCTGTGCATCGCCAACGCCCAGATAGGCCTGGGTCACGTGCTGACCACTGCTCCACCCTTCGCCCAGCAAGCGAATCATATCTTGCCACGCTTGCTGCTGGCGAGAAATCGGTTCGAGGCCGGTTCGCTTTACTTCCACCACTTCATCGCGGCCGGCATTTTCGATGACGATCAGCCTTTGCGAAGTTGCCCCAGTTAACGACTGCGGAATTGCCACGTCCTGCGGCTTGTCGGTCAGCAGGCGATCGTGCTCGATGATGACGCCCAGGCGATAGGTCACGTCATCCTGCAGCGAGAGTGTTACCTTGATCCAACCCGCGGGAATCTGCTTGTCGGCCTTGTTGTCTTCGATCTTCTTCCGCTGCAGCAGACTCTCTTCCTGCGGAATACGAATCCGCGCGGTCTTGAACGACTCGGGGAGCAGGAACTGAAGCTCGTGAATTCCCGCATCGGCAATTTGATAGTCAAGCAGCACGGTCTCTTCAATCGCGCGACGAGTGACTTTTACATTGCTGACGGTGCGTACCGAGACGCGCGGCGTTTTGCGAGTCAGTTTGAACGTCGCCGAGTAATCGGGAACTCGATAGTTGAGGACCACGCGGGCCAGCTTTTGCTGATCGGCCTTGAGCCAGCGCTGCGTTTGCTGCAGCAGTCCCGCTTCGCAGTTTTTCAAGTTAGTCGCTTGCACGTCGGTATCGGGATCGGAGAGGACGACGACTTCGCCCTGTTGACGTTCGACGCCGAGCACGCTGATGACCGGCGCGGCCACTTCGTCCCACTTGGCCCGCGCGGCAAAGCGACCGACCAAGGTCAGTGTAAATTCTCCTTCGCGGCCATCGAGCAGATGAATGCTCAACTTTTTGCGACCACTGGCCGCATCGGGAACGACCGACCACAGAACGTTGTCGGGCAGAAGTTGATCGAGTTCGAAGCCAGCTGGGAGCAGCACATCGGCCTGATACAAGGGCTGACCTTGCGGACGAAATTGAATGCTGGCTTCGAGAGTGGCTTCGCGTTCGGCCACCTGCAGAATTGTGCGCACTTCGGCCGAAGTGGTAACCGCCGTTTCGCTCGCATTTAATCGAAGTTGAAACTTATCGCCGGTGCCCGACGCGACGAAGCGATAGGTTTGATAGGGACGCAAATTCAGTATCGACGGGTCGTCGCTATCGGCCGCTTGCATGGCGCGGGCCAGATTGGCATCGCTATCGGCCCGCACCAGGCCATTGGCCGTTTCGGTTCGCAGTTCCAAGCGCGGACTGCGGCGAACCATCAGTTCTCCCTGTTGCAGCGCAGCACCACTGACGAAGACCGCGGGCGCATCGAAGGTGGCGAATTCGCCGGTGCCAATGCGGCCCCGCTTGGAAAGGACAAGCGTGAACTTTTCGCTGCCCGTGGCGGGCTTCAGCAACGTTACTTCGACCAGTTGCCGGGCAGCATCGGGCTTCACTTGCCAACCGCGGAGGTTCTCGCTGAGGACTTGTTCGATCGAGTAGCCAAGGGGCAACGAGAACTCGAATTGATCGCGCGTACCGCGGCCAAAGCTCAGCTCGGCGACCCAAGTCAGGCGGAGCGCGTCTTCGCGCACATCGAGAACGCCGGTTCCTTTCGACGTCAAACTTTGATCGATCTGCCCGATGGCCACTTTGGGCCGCCATTGCAAATCGAGTCGCCCGCTGGTCGAACCGAGCAGAGTGGTTTCGATCTTTTCGTTGGCCTCTTTGGTATCGAAGCTTCCTTTATCGGCAGTCCCCGCAATGCGGACTTCGGTCGCGGCATCCGGCACGGTGAGTGCGAGTTGGCTCGCGCCACCGAGGGGGAGCGCAGCGGCCACTTGTCGCCAACCACCGCGGCGCGTGAGCCCCAGGCGGAACGCCACGTCGACCGTCTTGCGACCAGCGCCTTGCGTATGCAGCACCATCACTGCTCCCGCTTCGGGCACGGGCAGGGCCGCTGCTTGTTGCATCTGTGCCGGTGGATTGGGTGCAGCCTCTTTGGGTTGGACCACTTGCAGCCGCGCGGGTTGGCCATCGATGGTGGCCTTCACCAGTACGCCGCCAGAAAACGGTAGCGGAATGACGACCGCTTTGTCGCTGAGAACATCGATCGTCAACTTGCCAGTGACGAGTAGTTCGTCCGTTGCGCCGAGCGTGGCTTGATAGTCGGCTGCGAGCACGGCGAAATCGACCGGTGCAGGTTTCACATCTTTCGGCTTGTCGGGATGCGCCCGATTCCAAAGTTCGATGAACTTCGCGTAGGGAATCAACACCTTTTTGGCTTGAGCCAGGCCATCTTCCGAATCGGGATCGTAAGGGATGATCACCGCGTCGACTGGAATGGCAACAGGACCGCCGGGATCGAGAATCGGCAACAGATCTTTCAGATCGACGACCTTCACCTGATCTGGCTTGGGTTCCGCAGCAACTGCCGAGTTCCCACTGGCAAGCAGCACTGCCGCGAGCAACAGCGGGGCGATGATCGTGCCGGTGCTGCTGTTGAGCGGCACATTGGTGGTAGTCGTTTCGCCCTGGCAGCAGCCAGCTGGCAGACGGGCGACGATTGCCCGCCACAGCGACAGGCAGATCGAAGCAAGCAGGAAGTAAGGAATTAGCGCCGCAGCGCCGAAGAAGGCGGCATCGAACACGGGGCCCAGTTCATCGAGGGCACTGGTGAGGAGCACCGGGATGGAACTGATCAGCAGGAAGATTATCACATAGCCGGCCTGTTGTTTGGCTGGCCGGCGCGTGAGCGCCACACCCATCAGAAAGACGAGCAGACCAACGCCAGCAGCTGCGTACTTGATGCGCGTGCTATCGACCAGCGTTACCTGCAACTTCGGGTCGACACCCAAACTGCGAAACGTTTCGATATCTGCGCCGGGGAGCGGGGCAAAGTCGATGGGCAAACTGCTCACCCCTTCGAGCGCGGCGAAGGCAGCCTGATGTGGTTGTCCTAGCCCGTCGTCGAGAATAATGGCTTGTTGCGCGCCGTCCGTTGGCGGAGCTTGATTCATGGCAATCGGCCCGCTGAAAGGATCAGCTGCTGGGAGAGCTGGAGTGGCCGGGGGTGGTGATTCAGTGGGCATCGCCGTTGGCGGTGGAGCGGGAGCTTCGGCCGCTGGAACTGGTTCGCCGGGCTTTGGTGTGGGAAGTGGTTGCCCTCGCACTATTTCGGCCCGCTCGTAACGTTCCAGGTTAGCTTGGGGAGCGGCAAGATCTTCGCGAAACGAGTCGTGAACATTCTCCACGAGGCCTCCCGCAGGTGCTTCACGTTTTGCCATCGAGCGCGATTCATCGGACATCATTGCGATGCTGCCGATCTGCCGTTCCAGTCCAATTCGTCTATTCACACCTCCACCCAGTTCATACAGCACCGCCGCCACTTGCAGGGCTGCCATCGGTGGGCGTTGCTTTTTGTCGGGCGACACAGTGCCGCTGCTGCTCCGCAGTTGGTAACCACTGGGGAGAATCAGATCCCACTTGAGATCGGCCTGCGGAACTTCGCGACCCGCTTCATCGCCGGTGCCGCGCAGAAGTAACTTCGGCGCGAACGCGCTGATCGTCGATGTCAGCTGGAGTGGCTGGCCACTCGTTTCATAGACAATCTGTACGCGCCGCGCTTTCAAGTCTTCGCGCGGCGGCAAGCTGACGAGCAGGGCTGCCCCTTCCTTTTGCGGCTTGGTCGGCAGGCCATCGACGAGCATCGTCCAGAGGACGGCATCGCCGGGCAACGAGACTTCGAGCATGGTTGCTTTCGTCACCAGGTCGTAGCGGGCCACCGATTGCGTCAGGCCGTTAGCTGAAACGCGGGTCACCAGTTCGGCCAGTTGCACGATGGCGCTCGGCAAGGCGTGTTGCTCGCGGCGCACGACATCGATCTTGATGAGGCCGTCGCTACCTTGGTAGCCATACGCGCCGATCACGCGGCGGTCGGCCGTAGCCACCGACTGTTCCAGCAGATAGCGGGCTTGATAGAGTTCCGCTTCATCGACCGTGCGATTGACGGTTGTTGCCTGCACTTCGAGTTCGGGCGAACCTTCGAGCCAGGCAAAGGCCGATTGAAACTCCACATCCTCTGCCTCAATCAGCGGCAGTGGATAGGCTTTCAGCTGGTTCTCGCTGACCGGCAAGCGGAAGTCGATCGTGAGGCGAATCTCGCCCGCCTGGCGCTCGGCCAATTGCACCGTCCAGCGACGGCGGTCGCCATCGTCGGCACTCCGATATTCCTTTACGTTGACGCCATCGAGCCCGAGAATTGTGATCTCTTTCGGCGTACTGGCTGGCAGCGAAAACGCTAGTTGACGCGTGCGCGCTTCGCGCACTTGATAGATCAGTTCGTAGTGCGCCTTGAGCGCATCGGGCAGGACATGCAGGAAGGAAAAGGCCTCTGCCGCTACCGAGGGCTGCTTGCGCTCGACGCGGAACTTGGCAGCGAATGGTCGCGATTCAAAGCGATAGGCCGCAGCGGTGATGACGCCACCGAGGCCTTGCGCAGCTTTCTCATTTTCGAGCAAGGGGACTAAGCCCGTCAGTTCCAGCGGTTGAACAGCCAAATCGTCGACCGTTTGCACCGCGATCGCGCCGGTTTCGCGCGTGGCGCCTTCCAGGATCAGTTCAGGAAACGTCGTGGTCTGTTCTTTCCAATCGGCGAGCCAACCCGGGGGATTGCTCGACGCGCGGACGATGATCTTGCCGCGCGAGCCGGCAGGAATTCGCTGCGCGAGATTGACGACCATCCGCGTGCTGCCATCGGCCAGTTCGTACCGCTCCAGGCTGAGCGGCTGATTGTTGTCGCCCAGGACTTCATTCACGCGCCAGCCCAAGGGAGCCCGCAAACGGACTTGAAACAGATCTTCGGCCTGCGGCGAAATGACAAAGCCGCCGCGCAGTTCATGCCCCTGGTCGCTGAGCGACAGAAGCAAGCTGGTAGCAACGACGAGTCCCGACTCGGGACGGACGAAGTTGGCACTGAGGTCGTATTGCGTGGCATCGATATACGACGGGACATAGTACGTGGCCACGTGGCGAACGACCGGCGCACCGGGCTCGGCTCGAAAGATACTCTCGGGCATCGCCTGAATGAGAATCGCAGCGTCGATGGGGAGGAGTTGCTTCGTTGCCAATTCTTGTGGTTCGAGCAAGTTATCGACCAGCAGACCGACGACGGCCACTTCGCCGGCTACATCGAGCGGTTGCAGGCGAGGAAGCTTCCATTTTTGCAAACTGGCGAGCCAGTCCTGGCCCAGTTCCGGCGAACGATTCGCCGAAATGGCGATTAGCGTGGCGTCGGTTGTAGCTTCACTCAGGATCGCTTCGAGAATCTGCCGGCCTTTGTCGTCAGGCTTCACTTCCCAGCGCGAGAGGCGCTGCGAAGTGACGCTGGTGACTTCAAAACCTGCTGGAACAACGAAGCGAAACCGATCGACCGGATCGTGCAAGATGCGATGGGCGACGTTGACGTGCAGTCGTTCGTAACCCAGGGTGATTTCGTCGACTTGAATCGTGCGGGCCACGACGAGCCGCTGCTCGCGGGCCTGCTTGTTGTTCAGCGACATCACAATGTTCAGCGAACCGCTATTGAGCAGCAAATCGAGCTTGGTCCGATTGGCCGCTTCGTCGTACTTGCGACTGACGACCGAGGCCCCACCTTTAATTTCGACATTACCGGCCACGGATAGCTCGAGCGTGGCCGCCGGCGATACGGGCAAAGTCAGTTGCAATGTTTGCAGCGCAGCTGCGGCTGGAACAGCAGCCGTGAGTTGCAAAACCAATTCGTGCTTGCCCTGTCCCTTAACAAACAGGCGCAGCGGACCTCGCGGCAAGCGCGCGATTGCCGCGGGCTGGCCATCGAGCGTGGCACTTTGCACGCCGACGCCACCCAATTGCAACGGCACGATCTGCCAGCCTTCGTGCAGAACTTCGAACTGCAACTTGCCGGTGATTTGCGCACGGCCGTCGTCGATCTTGGCCGAATACGCAGCCTGCAATTGCACGATATTCACGGGCCCTTGCTTGACAGCCTTGGCTTGCACCACGGCGAGCAAGTCTTCGTATTCCTGGCGAGTGAGAAAGACTCGTTCTTTGTCATTTTCGAGAATGACCGGCAAGTCTTCGAACGGGACGAAGATTTCGCGAATCGGTTTCTCGCCCGAGGGTTGAGCAAATGCCGTACTGGCAAATACCAACAGGGCAAAAGTGGAGAGCAAGAAGTGCTTACTCATGACGAGCACCCCCTTCCGATGTTGGTGGCTCGGGCAGTGTCGCGGTGGGCGTGGTGGGAGGCTCCGCAGGTGTTGAGATCATCGTTCCACTTCCGGGCCCTCCCGGCCTGAAGGGAGACGACCCTCCCGCAGCGGGCGCTGTCGTCGAAGCCGCAGCAGCGGCCGCAACTGCGGAAGCAGTGGCAGCCGTACGAACTGGCCGCGTGGCGATCCACTGCACAACTCCCGGCAAGGCCCACACAAGGAAGCGAACGAGCCAAACGAGAATTACCAGGCCAATCGCCAGGTAAAGCGTTGGTCCACCGGTGAGTGACCGAGCCAATGTCGGCAGCAGCACGGCGATGAGGACAATTCCGACCACGAGTGCGGCGAGATACCAGAGGCGATCTCCCAGAGGCCGCGAGGTGAGCAGAATGCCGACAATCGCGATCAGCGCGAAGACGAGCACTTGCAAACCGGTGTTGTTCATGTTGACGAGACGGAGCGAGTCGTCTTTCGTCGGTCGCAGGGCCGAGAAGAGATAGAGTGTGCCATCAGTGCGGAAATCGCGGCCGAGCGTTTCGCAGCCGGCCACGCTCGCGCGGATCTGCTGCAGCAAGTGCTCGTCGTTCGAGTTCACCTGCTTCGGCGGCCAGGCAGCGCGATTCTCGGCGGTCCAGGGACCAGTCAAACCGAGCAGTCGTTGTTCTTCCGGCAGATAGGCGGCCAGATAGATCTGCTGCACGGCCGTTTCATCATCCAAGAAAGTTGGCACCTGCAAATTGCTCGGGACGCCGTCGTATGTGTAACGCAACTCAACCACCACCGGCGTTTCGGGCGAGTGCCCTACCAGTGGAATGAAGAGGTTTCCCTGCGTGTCACTTTCCAAATTCGCGGCCTGCCCGTTGATCCGTAGTGGCTGAGTGTCGAAAGCGGTTTTCAAATCCACGTTATCGGGCAGCTTGACTTGAATCCGCTGCTTGGCGCTACGCATGCGATACAGAGCTTGCACGGTCACTTGTCCACTGCGAGTCGCCACCATGCGCACGAGTCCCAGTTCGACGCTCGTCTTTTTCACAGCTTCGAGTTCGTAACGAGTGGCGAGCAAGGTCAGAGACCAGGCGTCGGCATCGTGAAACTCAAACGCGCGGGCTGCATCGGGCACACTCACCTTCAGGTCAACACGCGGATCAATCGGCCGCAGGCCGGTCGCTTCGCCATCAACGCCGATATCGATCGTCTCGGCGCGGGTCGCAGCAATTTGTCCCCAGAAGCGATCGACTCCCTTGGCCTTCAAGATCGGCAGGCGAATCTTCACGCCCTTGCCCGCGGCCAATTCGGCCAGCTTTTGTTCCCAGGTGAACTTAACCTGCACCCCGCCGAGCAGCTCCGCTTCGCCCGAAAGTTCCAGCGCCGTGTAACCGGGCGAAACATCGGTCGGCTGCGGATCGAACGCGCGTTCGCGAATGGCCGGCGTTTGATTGCGCAGCTCTTTCACCAGGGGCGTGGGCACGTCGAGCCGCAGTGACTTCACGCCGCTATAGCGCACGTCATAGGCAAACTGCGATTCATATTTCACGACTCCCTGCTCAATCCGCGCGATCAGAGTTTGTTGCACTTCGATGTAAGGTCGACGGCGTTCTGCTTCCACCTTCAAACTGGCGGGTTCCTGCGTGAAGGCAAACGCCAGCAGTTCGCGCACGAGGGGAAAGCGTCCCGCGCGGAGCGATTCGAGTCCTTGCACCGCTTCGGCTGGCGAAACAGGCCGCAGTCCTAACTGCTCGGTCGGATGTACGCTCAAGCTCTCGGGCGTGTAGACAAGCAATCGTCCTTGCGAGCGGGCGACGCTCTGGGGATTGACGCGCACGATGGGCACTTCAATGGCTGACTTCTTACCGGTAGGCGTCAGCAAGTTGGGATCTTCCGACCGCTTCTGCAACTCGACGAGCAGGGCCACTTTGCCCAGTGCCTTGCGGCTGAGGTTCACATTCAACCGCGACTTACTCTTGCGAGTCACTTCCTGGCCGTTTTCCATCACCTTCACTTCGCGCTCGGCCAGATGGTGCGAATCGACTTGCACCGCAGCTGCCCCGGCGATGTCGCGCCCCACCACTTGCCGTACGTCGAATCCCTCGGGCACATCGACTTCGAGTTGAAAGACGCCGGCCCGCTGAATGTTGTAAAGGGCGAGGAGTGTGAGTGTGGTCTGTTGCGGTTCGAGAAACACTTCGGCCAATTGATCGACTTCGATTTGCGGCTTCACCGATTCGACGGTCAGCGTCAAATCGTAGGCAGCCCGCGAATAGCGAAATGCATAAGCCCATGTTTGACCGGCCAATTGCTGCGGCAACTCGGCTGCGTCGATCTGCAATAGATCGAGCCGGCTGTCGACTTCGCTGCGCAGTGAATCGGCCAGTCGCACCACCAGCACTCCTTGCTGACGGCCGACATCAATCGCCCGAATCACCGGCACCTTTACTTGCTGGCGAGCCATTTCGGCGGGCATCTCTTTGTCGCCGATGAACTTTTCGAGTTCGATCACCAGGTTCTGCGTGCCCCGTGCGGGCTGAAACAAGTCGACCGTGATGATCCGCCCCAGCGCGTCGTTCTTTTGCGTCCAGCCTTTCACGTTATCGTCGAACACGTTCACCACGTCGTGATCGGCAGGGAGCGCGACTTGCAACTTATTCAGATCGGCGCGGCTGATGTCATAGACCAACGTCGCGCGCGTGCGGACGACACGCTCGTCGATGGTTACTTCCTGCCGCACTTGCACGGTGGCCAGCGCCGTGAGGCCTGCGGCCCCTTCGGCCTTCGGTGTCCAATCGATGCGGACCTGCTCAGCCGCACCCACAAAGGCTTCGACGCGAGTCTCTTTTTTGTCTTCGGGCTTGGCATCCCCTTCCATTTCGGCCGTCGTCTCGGTGGCGGAGAGCTTGGGATGGACGTTCACTTTGACGCCAGGCTGGGCGATTCGAATCTCCCAGCGATTGACCGGGGCCAGTGGAGCATCGAATTGCACACTGTTAGTACCAGGGGACTTGGTATAGGCCCGGGCATAAACCAGCTCGAGGGTTAGTTGCTCCGGATCTTTTCCCTTCTTCTCGAACAGCAGGCGATAGCCGGTGGCCGGATCGTGCAGCAAGCGAGCCGGATTATCGCCGAGCTTGGCCGAGCGAATGGCGGCGTCTTTGAGTCGAAGCGGAACTTCGTTCCAACCTTGCCGCAACACTTCCAGCTTGAGCTTGGCCGTGACCTCGACCACGTCGGCCTTGTCGTTGATGACTGCCACGCTATCGATTTCGCTAATCAGCGCATCGACCGGCGGCTTAATCTCGTCGATCTTCTTGGCCGCTGCTTGCGCCGCCTTCCACAGTTGCTGGAACTTGTCGTACGGCAAGAAGACGCCGCGCCCCTCCTTCTCGAACAGGCTGCGCAACTTGGCGTAAGGAATGTAGATCGTCTGCTCGCGCAGCGGTGTGGCCGGTTTTCCTTCGGCAGCTGCCACGTCGTCGGGCGTGGGGGCCGGCGGCATCGGTGCTTGGGCAAAGCTGGCGGCGGCTAGCAGACTGCAGCCGATGAGGGCTGCCCAGCATAAGCCTGCACTAAACAAGCGTTGAGAGAGGGACTTCATCAGATCAGTTCCTGTGTGGTGAACCGGTACGCGGCGGGAACCCGCTGAGGCAGCCGATGACCCGGGCGATTCGACTGCTGGCTGACTGCGAACGAATGACTTGCGACGAGATTGACCCCTGCCAGCTGACCGACAAGCTTACGCCAGCCAAGGGCCGTTGCTACCGCCCGCGATGTGCCTGGCCGTATAACCGGCCCGCGCGCATCACTGGCGATATGTTAGACGATCTACGTTACCCATTTGTTCTAAGAGGCTCGAATTGGTCGTAACGACTTTGTAAAAGGTAACGAAATTGCGATTGCATTCGCCCCTTGCGCAGCTCCAATGCCGCACACCAGCAGGTGACGTTAGAACGCTCAAGAGATAGATTCGTTACAACCGGGAGGAGTATTTCGCGGGGCGGATTTCAGGGACTAGCCGTATTAGCATCATCAGAGACTAGCCGTATTAGCATCAAAGGAGTGACAATAAACACGTCTTGGGCATCGCCCGAGGTAGTGAGCAAGCCAGACTTGCACGTCCTGCCAGGGAGGAATGATGGAGCGCCACTTCAAACTAAGACGGTAGCATATGTCTAACGCCTACGAGCAACTCTTGTCCTTGGTAAAGCCTCCTGCAGTACCCGTTAACTGTGGATCGCACGATCAGTTGGAAGTCATCGAGGGACGACTTGGAATGAGGCTTCCAACTGATTTCAAACTCTTGATCGATACCTACGGCAGCGGTACCTGGAGTGAAGAGTTTTGGATTCTCAATCCGCACTCTACCGAGGATGCTCTTTGGTGGTTCGACGAGCAGGATCTGTTTTTGAAATCCCTTCGCGAATGGCCATGGACCGATCCGGAAGACAATCCGTATCCCGTTTGGCCCGAACCCAATGGTCTCCTAATATGGGGTGGTCAGACGAACGGCGGATACATGTGCTGGCAGACGACTGGTCACCCTGATCAATGGCCAACGGTCTACGCTTTGGATCGTACTCCGGAGTATTTTCAGTTTGAGCAGCCCTGCACTAGATTCCTGCTTTCGCTACTGACGCGAACTGATCGAATGGTGGAGCATTTCGATTTTCTGATTCGTCCGGGAAGAATGCCGTTTATACCGAAAAATCCAAGCTAGGTTCACGGTGATTTAATGCAGTTCCTTCGTGGCGAATCTTGACATGGCACTCCCCCTTGGAATGGCCGGGTTGGCGGAAGCTGCCGAGTTGATTGCGATCGCATTGGCCTATGGCGGCCTGTTGATTGCTGCGGTTGCGGTGGTGACCGGCTGGTTCGCGCACTCACGGATTGCGGTGGGAATTGCTTTCGTACTGCTGGTTGTAATTGCAATCTTGTTTAGCCCGTGGAACGCATTTCAGACGGTTTCGTCGACCGACCCCGATGTGCTCGAGTGGGTTGCAGACTGGCAAACGTTCTTTGTACTGTGGGTCGTCGGCTCGATTGCTTGCGTAGTCGCGGCGGTTCGCGTGTTCTGCTTTCCAGCGGGGATAGTTCAACCGCCACCGCCAGTGACGCCTGAACCACAATTCCGGCCCGGATTTCGGGTTTCGCTGACGGATGGGCTGGTCATCGCCATCAGCCTGCTCGGCGCAATATTACTGGGTTCGATTGTTTGGCAAATCGGATTTGTAATCGCGTTCGTCGTCGCGCACTTTTTTCTGTTCTGCAACACCTTTCGCATTGCTCGCAACTTGGAGCTGATGTGGGGAGTCGTGTTTACTTCGCTTACCTACGCCACCATCACTTTTGGCCGTCCCTCCTGGGTTATTACGGCGGCAATCTCATTGGTAGTGACCGCGGGTGTGATCGCTTGGGCAATGAGCAGGCCTTCGTACCATGGCCTGTTCTGGCGACAAATCAATCCGAAGTTGCTGGCTTGGTGGTCTGCCAATCGTCCTGAGAGACAGTCATGAATGCAGACATCTGGAACGTCCTTCACGATGGTCCCATCGTCAGCCTGACGGGGAGTATTCCTGGGGACGTTCGATTTGCTGTCGCCATTGGCTACCTGCGCAAGCGATTTCCTGACCCGGGCGAGTGCATTCTGCTAACACTGCACGGCTGCACAGCGCTGAGTTATCTGGTGTGGGAAACCAACGAAGTCCTCACCGACCTGGTTGCTATAGCGGCCGCTGAGCCCGAGATTCTGAGTGCCGACGAACCGACGACCGTTGTCTGCAACGGCGGTACGTTGCAAGTGCAGGCATCAGGTTTTTCGCTGGCGCTCGATAGCGGCCGCGCAATTACGATCGACGACCTGTTTGCCGTAGCCGCTGCCTACTGGACGGAGTTTGAGAATCGCTCGCAGCGGAGACGGGCGGAGTAAGGCAGCCGACCAATGATTCGCTATGCTGAATGCTGGTGAGCGAAGTTCGTTCGAGGCACGAGGAGAGGTTCCGATGACGTTGTTGAAGTCTCGTCCGGCGAGAGGCAGCAAGCAGAATGCCAGGCAGATCAAGCGGAATGCACAGCCCGCGGTTGAGCCGGAACGCTGCACTGTGTTTTCGACGGAACTGGGTTGGATTCTGGTCAGTTGGCAAGGGGACGCGCTCACACTGATCTCGTTTGGGCATGCGTCGCCGGCAGCAGCAGCCCAGCGCGGCACGACGGAGCCCGTCGAGGCGGACGAAGCACCCAAATGGATCAAACAACTGAGCGGGCAGATTCAGCGCTTCTCGCAAGGCAAGCAAGTCGACTGGGGCAAAGTGCCGCTGCAGTGGCCGTCGCGCACGGCGTTTCAACAGAAAGTGCAAGAGGCATGTCGCCAGATTCCACGCGGTCAGGTTCGCAGCTATGGTGAATTAGCCGCGGCCGTGGGTGCCCCGGGTGCCGCCCGCGCAGTCGGCAGCGTGATGCGGACCAATCGCTTCCCACTCATTATTCCCTGCCATCGCGTCGTCGCTTCGGGCGGCAATCTCGGCGGCTTCTCTTGCCCGCAAGGAATTGATGTGAAACAAAAGCTGCTGGCGCTGGAAGGCGTGCAATTGAGGACGAAGGGTAAGTAGCAAGTTGGCAGCACGTTCCAAAACAGCACGCCAAAATTTCCACAGCACTTACTTGACAAGTAGTCAGTAAGTGTTCATAATTATCTTGACTGTCTTGACTGTCTTGACTGTCTTGACTGTCTTGACTGTCTTGACTGTCTTGACTGTCTTGACTGTCTTGACTGTCTTGACTGTCTTGACTGTCTTGACTGTCTTGACTGTCTTGACTGTCTTGACTGTCTTGACTGTCTTGACTGTCTTGACTGTCTTGACTGTCTTGACTGTCTTGACTGTCTTGACTGTCTTGACTGTCTTGACTGTCTTGACTGTCTTGACTGTCTTGACTGTCTTGACTGTCTTGACTGTCTTGACTGTCTTGACTGTCTTGACTGTCTTGACTGTCTTGACTGTCTTGACTGTCTTGACTGTCTTGACTGTCTTGACTGTCTTGACTGTCTTGACTGTCTTGACTGTCTTGACTGTCTTGACTGTCTTGACTGTCTTGACTGTCTTGACTGTCTTGACTGTCTTGACTGTCTTGACTGTCTTGACTGTCTTGACTGTCTTGACTGTCTTGACTGTCTTGACTGTCTTGACTGTCTTGACTGTCTTGGTCGACTGTCTTGACTGTCTTGACTGTCTTGACTGTCTTGACTGTCTTGACTGTCTTGACTGTCTTGACTGTCTTGACTGTCTTGACTGTCTTGACTGTCTTGACTGTCTTGACTGTCTTGACTGTCTTGACTGTCTTGACTGTCTTGACTGTCTTGACTGTCTTGACTGTCTTGACTGTCTTGACTGTCTTGACTGTCTTGACTGTCTTGACTGTCTTGACTGTCTTGACTGTCTTGACTGTCTTGACTGTCTTGACTGTCTTGACTGTCTTGACTGTCTTGACTGTCTTGACTGTCTTGACTGTCTTGACTGTCTTGACTGTCTTGACTGTCTTGACTGTCTTGACTGTCTTGACTGTCTTGACTGTCTTGGACTGTCTTGACTGTCTTGACTGTCTTGACTGTCTTGACTGTCTTGACTGTCTTGACTGTCTTGACTGTCTTGACTGTCTTGACTGTCTTGACTGTCTTGACTGTCTTGACTGTCTTGACTGTCTTGACTGTCTTGACTGTCTTGACTGTCTTGACTGTCTTGACTGTCTTGACTGTCTTGACTGTCTTGACTGTCTTGACTGTCTTGACTGTCTTGACTGTCTTGACTGTCTTGACTGTCTTGACTGTCTTGACTGTCTTGACTGTCTTGACTGTCTTGACTGTCTTGACTGTCTTGACTGTCTTGACTGTCTTTGACTGTCTTGACTGTCTTGACTGTCTTGACTGTCTTGACTGTCTTGACTGTCTTGACTGTCTTGACTGTCTTGACTGTCTTGACTGTCTTGACTGTCTTGACTGTCTTGGGTGCGCGGCGGGAATTGTGCGCGCCGTCGCTAGGAACTGTTTCTTGGCCGTCTGGGGAATTCACTAGTCGCCGGGAAACGCACCGCGGAGGTTTATCAACAAATAGGATGAATTCAGGTTCGCAAAGTTAGACGCAATTCGTTGCCACGAAATGGCTTAACTGCGATGCACGCAAAAGGGGGGTGTTGATAAACCGGTGGCTGCGATGGTGCCACCGCTGGCGAGTGTCGTGGCTGGCAACGGGGACAAGCGGGTTGGTTGCTCAAAACGCGTCGCGTGCCGGACGATCTGCCGGTAAATTGTTGGCGACGATGCCGCGATATGCGACGCTGGACCTTCCCACCGAATACGGCCCCCCGCGAGAGCAGCCATGAAATTCAATCCAGAAGTCGTAGAACATTGTCGGCGGCAGTTTCCGGCCCTTTCGCGGCGGGTGGGCGATTTGCCCGCAATGTTTCTGGATGGCCCAGCGGGGACGCAGGTGCCGCAGCGCGTGATCGATGCCATCGGCAATTACCTGGCCCACAACAACGCCAATCATGGCGGGCTGTTTGCCACGGCCCGCGATAGTGACCGCCTGCTCGACGAAGTCCAGCGGGCGGCTGCTGATTTTCTCGGTGCCGACGATCCCGAAACGATCTACTTTGGTCAGAACATGACCTCGCTGACGTTCGCGCTCTCGCGGGCGTTAGCGAAAACGTGGAAGCCCGGCGACGAGATTATCGTCACGCGTTTGGATCACGATGCCAACGTCACTCCGTGGGTGCTGGCGGCCAAAGACGCCGGCGCGACGGTTCACTACATCGGGCTGAAGCACGACGACTGTACGCTCGACCTGGAACAGTTTCGCCAAACGATTAACTCGCGCACGAAGCTCGTTGCCGTCGGGTGTGCCAGCAACGCGACCGGTGGCGTGAACCCGGTGCGGGACATTTCCTCGTGGGCTCATCAAGCTGGAGCGCTGGTGTTTCTCGATGCGGTCCATTATGCGCCGCATCGGCTGATCGACGTGCAAGCGCTGGGGGGTGATTTTCTCGCTTGTTCCGCCTACAAGTTTTTTGGTCCGCACACGGGACTGATGTGGGGTAAGCGCGAATTGCTCCAGAAGCTGACTGCTTATAAAGTTCGTCCCGCGCCCGACACGCTGCCCGGCAAATGGATGACCGGGACGCAGAGCCATGAATCGCTCGCGGGGGTGCTTGGGTGCATCGATTATCTGGCCGATCTGGGGCACATGGTGGCCGGCAGCGATACGCTCGATCGCCGCGCGGCCTTGCGCGAAGCCTATGAAGCCATTGAAGAATACGAACGAAAGATGTGCGAGCGGTTAATGCACGGGCTGTCGCAGATCAGCGAGATCAAGGTCTGGGGGATCACCAACCCGACTCAATTCGACAAGCGCGTCGCGACGGTATCGATCACGCACGATCGCTACAACTCGGCGGAGTTGGCCGAGCGGTTGGGTCGCTACGGTATCTTCTCGTGGCACGGCAACTATTACGCACTGCAGTTGAGCGAAACGCTCGGCCGCGAACCTGCAGGGATGCTCCGCATCGGGCTCGTCCATTACAACACGACTGGCGAAGTCGACCGGCTGCTGCGGGCACTGGAAGAGGTTTGAGCGCGGGCGGTCGGCAGTAGACGGAACTTACTGAGGCAAGTTATGGTGAAGTGCTGGCGACAAAGTCTCTCCCCCTGAATTAGTTTTTCGCGATAGGTGAAGCATGTTGGTACGGCGTTCGTTGTTCAGCTTGGTTGCTCTGCTGTTGTGTGCCTGCACGTTCACTGCACTAGCGCAGGAAAAGAAGATCGAAGAGACGGGCGAATGGATTCAGCTGTTCAACGGCAAGAACCTGGAAGGGTGGACGCCGAAGATTCGTTACCACGAATTGGGCGAGAACTGGAACGATACGTTTCGCGTGGAAGACGGCCTGCTGAAAGTAAGCTACGACAAGTACGACAAGTTCAACGAGACGTTCGGTCACTTGTTTTACAAAACGCCGTTTTCGAACTATGTGTTGCGGCTGGAGTATCGTTTTGTCGGCCAGCAATGTGCCGGCGGACCGGGGTGGGCGGTGCGGAACAGCGGCGCGATGATTCACGGCGAAATGCCGGAGACCATGAGCAAGGATCAGGATTTTCCCGCGTCGATCGAAGTGCAATTGCTCGGCGGCAACGGCAAAGATCCGCGGACCAACGCCAACCTTTGTACGCCTGGAACGAACGTAGTGATGAAGGGGGAACTTGTAACGCGGCACTGCACGAACTCGACCTCCGAGACGTTTCACGGTGATCAGTGGGTGACGGTCGAAATCAGAGTGTTGGGGAATAAAGCGATTCTGCACAAGATCAATGATAAGACGGTGCTCAGCTACACCGAGCCGCAACTCGACGAGCGCGACGCCCATGCGAAAATGCTCGCTGAGAAGGCAGGGACCAAGCAACTGAGCGGCGGCAGCATTTCGCTGCAATCGGAAAGTCACCCGATTGAGTTCCGCAAAGTCGAACTCAAACTACTAAAGACGGAATAGAACATGTTCACTCCTGCCCGAATTTCGCGTCGCGAAGCCGTTGGTACCTTGGCCGCAGCGGGAGGCGCCGCGATGCTCGGTTCGTTGCCGGTGAGTGCTATCGCTGATGAGAAGTTCAGTGAGCATCCGCTGATTGATGCTCACTCGCACGTCTGGTCCCCCGATACCGACAAGTGGCCGCTGGCAGGTGGCAAAACGAAGGCTGATCTCGATCCGCCGAGCTTCACGCCCGAAGAACTTCTCAAGCTGGCTCACCCTGAACGGGTTGGCCGCGTGGTGTTGATTCAGCATCACACCTATCACAGCTGGGACAATAGCTACTTGATTGATTGTGCCGCGCGTATGCCCGGCACATTTGCCGTGACCGGCATGCTGGACGATACGCAGGCCAATCCCGCACAGCAGATGCGCCCATTGCTGGAGAAGCGCGTGCGCGGCTTTCGGATTACGTCGTGGCTTCGCAAAGAGAAATGGCTCAGTGGCGATGGCATGGCGGCGATGTGGCGTACCGGAGCCGAAACCGGTCAGGCCATGTGCTGCTTGATTAATCCCGAAGACTTGCCCGGTGTAGATGCCATATGCGCGAAACATCCGGACACGACTGTGGTCATCGATCACTTTGCGCGGATTGGCGTCGATGGTGAAATCCGCTCGGCCGATTTGAAGAACCTGCTCGCACTCGCCAAACATAAACGAGTGAACGTGAAGCTTTCGGCTTACTACGCGCTCGGTAAGAAGCAGGAGCCATACGAAGACTTGCTGCCGATGATTCGTCAGGTCCTAACGGCCTTTGGCCCCGACCGCTGTATGTGGGCCAGCGATGCGCCATACCAGGTGGTGAAGGGACACACCTACGGAGCTTCGATTGCACTGCTGCGCGATCGTGCGGGGCTATCGGCGGGGGACAAAGAGCACCTTTTCCGCAAGACGGCCGAACGGATCTATTTTTCGTAAGTCAATTATTCGGTCACGCCGTATGGCTGCCAGGCTGCGGGAAGGGGAGCCACGAACTTCAGCGGTTGCTTAGTGACAGGATGGGCGATCGTCAGTTCCCGAGCATGCAGGGCGATGCCATCGGCGAAGGGCTGACCACTGCCGTATTTTCGATCGCCGAGAATGGGGGCACCAACCGCGGACAGCTGCAAACGAATCTGATGCTTGCGACCGGTGAGCAACTCAATTTCCAGTAGCTCTCCCGCAGGTAGCTTTGCCAGCATGCGAAAGTTCATTTTGGCTTCCTGCGCTCCGGGGGACTGGGGGGCGGCGATGACCATTTTCTGCTGGCGCTCGTCCTTGGCGACCCAGTGAATTAGCTGACCGGACTTGCCCCGTGGAGTTCGCTCGACAATTGCCCAATAGAGCTTGCTCGTTTCGCGTTCGCGGAATTGCTCCGACAACCGCGCTGCGGCCTTGCTGGTGCGGGCGAAGACGAGCACCCCGCTAACGGTAGCATCGATCCGGCTGACCACGCCCAGATAGACATTTCCCGGCTTGTTATACTTCTGCTTGAGGTAGGCCTTGGCCTGCCGCGCGACGCTGGGTTCGTCTTCGGTGACTCCCATCGTCGCGATGCCAGCCCGTTTGTTGACTACCAGTAGATGGTTGTCTTCGTACAGGACGACGAGTTTTGGTAGTGCAGGTCCCGATGGCATGTTTAAGAATTGAAACAGTAAAGAAATTGAAACACGCTGGAAATTAAGTCTCGGCCGTGATGATACAAATCCTCATATAATCCAACTTGCTATGCCTAAGCTCATCCTCGCCAGTACCTCGCCACGGCGCCGTGACCTGCTGACGCAAGCCGGTTACGCGTTTGAGGTTATCGCCCCGCACGACTCCGCCGAGTGCGGCATTTGCAGTCGTGAAACGCCGCCGGAAATGGTCGCCCGCCTGGCCTATCAGAAGGGCCTGGACGTCGCCATCCGCACGCAGCAAGGTTTGATTGTAGCCTGCGACACAGTCGCCGAGTGTTGCGGACATATTCTCGGCAAGCCAAAAAATCGCGATCATGCCCGAGAAATGCTGCAATTGATGTCCGGCCGCGAGCACCGCGTGTACAGCGGCCTTTGCGTCTGGCCTCGCCCGGGAACCGAGCACCACGTGCAGGTCGATGTTACTCGACTGGTGATGGATCCCATTTCCGCCGCCGACTTAGAGGCTTATTTGGCGACCGACGCCTGGGAAGGAAAAGCTGGGGCCTTCGGCTATCAGGACGGGCTCGACTGGGTGCACATCGTCGAGGGAAGTGAATCGAATGTGGTGGGTCTCCCCCTCGCATTACTGGCGAAAATGCTGGCTGATATTCCAGAGACTTCGTTTTGAGAAGACTGATAATCTCTCGGTGCGGGAAAAACACGAAAATTTATGATTCGATGTATGGCAGATTGTTTACCGCCCCACTAGAATGCCCCACGTCTTGATGAAGTTGTAGTGAAGATTTGCTGCAACGGGATGGAGTGTAGTCGCCGTCAGAAATATTCAGATGGCAGCGGATTGCCACAGCGGGTAAGCCAATCATGGCGGAGATCGATTCTAGCACGCCGTTTCTCCAGAGCTTTTCTGGTCGCGTGCGTTTATTCCCGCTCCCCAATCTCGTTCTGTTTCCGCATACCGTGCAGTCGCTGCATATCTTCGAACCTCGCTATGTCGAGATGGTCGAAGAGTCGCTCGCCGGGGATCAACTGCTGGCTCCCGTCTGGCTGCAGCCAGGCTGGGAACGATCCTACGATGGTCGGCCTCCCGTCGCGCCAGTAGCTTGCCTCGGACGCATTATCTCGCATCATCGCTTGCCCGACGGTCGGATTAATCTGCTGTTGCAAGGTATGCGCCGGGCGGCCATTCGCCGCGAACTGCCTGCGACGCGCGCTTTCCGGCAAGCCGAGGTCGATTTGCTCGACGACTTTTATCCGTCGTCTGGTTCTGCCCGCAGGCACCAAATGCAGCAAGCGCTGATCGACTTGACGCGCGATTTATTGCCGAACCGGGATGTGCTCAACGAACAATTCGATGAACTGCTGGCTAGTCCCGGTTCTTTAGGGCTGATGACCGATGTCTTTGCCTTCGGACTCAGCCTCTCGCTGGCGGTCAAGCAACAGTTGCTTGCGGATTGGAATGTCGACCGTCGCGCAAGGGTGCTGATTGAGAAGTTGAAGGCGATTCAACTTGCTTCGCCCCTGGTGGGCCCACCCTTCTTGCCGCCGTTCAGCTTAAATTAAGACCGGCCTTCTTAGCCCCTTTCACGGGTCCGCTTCGTTACAATCAACGGCAATGTTGGTGTAATTTCTGTGAAGCCAGTGACTGTCAGGGTGAAGTATGCAGCCTGTTTCTCGCGAAGTGGTGCTCGAACAATTGAAGTGGCGCTATGCGACGAAGAAGTTCGATCCAAATCGCAAGATCAGTGCCGAAGATTGGCAAGTCCTTGCCGAGTCGCTGGTGCTGACACCTTCTTCGTTTGGCCTGCAGCCCTGGAAATTCTGGGTGGTGACGAATCCTGAACTTAAAGCCCAGTTGCTGCCGCTTTCGTGGAATCAGTCGCAGATTGTCGACGGCTCGCACGTGGTGGTGTTTACCGCGCGGAAGGATCTGCACGCTGGCGATATAGATCGCTATCTCGCGCGGATCAGTGAAGTTCGCGGCGTGCCGGTCGAGAAATTGGCGGGCTTTCGCAAAACGATGATCGGCGCACTGGTGCCGCCTCCCGCGGGCTTCGATATCAATCACTGGGCATCGAATCAGGCTTACATTGCTCTTGGCAGTTTCATGACGACCGCCGCAGTAATGGGAATTGATGCGTGCCCCATGGAAGGGATTCAGCCGGCCAGGTACGACGAGTTGCTCGGGATTGCCGAGCACGGCTACAAGACCGTAGTGGCCTGTGTGGCCGGGTATCGACATGCCGAAGACAAGTATGCCGCCACGCCCAAGGTGCGTTTTGCCGCGACCGACGTGATTGTGGAATTGTAGAGCGCTCTGTCTATTTCAGTTCCTTGGTGAGCCAGTCGTACACCTGCTTGCGCACATCATCTGGAAAGTCGTGAGCGCAGTCGGGATAGATGGCTTGCAGCTTGGAATTAGCGCCGAGCAATTCGTACACACGGCCAGCTGACGTCATCACTTTGCGGACCCCGGCATTGTCGAAGTTGGCATCGTGCAGCGGGGCGGCGACGAAGACCGACCGCGGTGCGATCGCGGCTAGCACCTCGTGAAAGTCGAAGGGCATTTTGTCGGGATTGTTTTCGTATGCGTCGCGAATTCGCGGCATGTAGCGATCGCTCGTCCAGCCCGCGAGTTTGCCACCGTAGTAGTCGTGAAAGCCCGTAAATCCACAACTGGTCACGACGGCTCTGAGTCGTGGTTCGAAGACCGCCGTGTACAGTGCGTTATGCCCGCCCAATGAATGACCGATTGCGCCGATTCGCTCGCCGTCTACATAGCCGAGTGACTCCAGCAAGTCGACCGCGCGGATGTTCGTCCAGATCGCCTTCATTGTGCCGCTGACATAGAGCGGCTTGTCGCTCCCTGGCTGCTTCTGGTGAAAATCGTAATCCACGTAATCCCCAAAGCTGGGATAGTCCGGTACCACGCAGACAAAGCCATGCTGGGCCAGTTGATGACCGTAATGACGTGTCGGTAACCCGACGAAACCAACCGTCTGCAGCTTGCCATCTTTGTTGGTGGGATGCAGGCAGAGCATCGCTGGCAGAGGCTTTCCTTGGCCATCGACCAAGCTGCCGTGAAGGGAATTGGCGTTCAGTTTTACACTTTTGGGCACCAACAGATACGCCGGCGTGCGGTCGCCCGGTTCAGACGCGTAAGTCAGTTTCACGCGAGTGTAATCGGGCGTCACCTCCATACTGATGATTTTTACGTCGAGGGGAATACGGCGATCAGGTGTCGGTAAGGGGCCCATCGCCTTTTCCATGCCGGTTTGAATCTCAGCTTTCCGCGATGCCCATTCCTGCGGAGTCTTGATAACTTGAGATTGGCCCGTCGTGTCTTTCCATTGAAGTGGCTGTTGATGATTGAACTCGGGCGAGGACAACTCGACACTGAACAAGGCTTCTTCGCCGGGCAAATTCTCCAACAGATAAAAACCACTCCGATCACCGGTCACGATATCCAAATCACCATCGCCATCGATGTCGACAATCTTGGGATCGAGTCCAAAGGCGACGTCATCTCCGTCATGAATAACTGTTCGCTGCCACGAACGTGTCTTCGGCAGAAACCGATAAGAGTAAATCCCCCGCGCATCGTATTCTCCGGGGTCTTTCCCTTCGTGCCCCAAGTAGCGTTTGCCGGCGATCAGTTCGGTTTGCTTGTCACCATCCAGGTCGGCCAGCAGCAAACTGTGGAACTGCGAATGCTCGGTATCGATCGCATGCTTCTGCCATTCGCGTTTGCCATCGATCAGCTGCTGTTCGTGCCAATACAAACCAAAGCGATGACCGCGGGCCCAAATCAGGTCAGCGTCGCCATCGGCGTCAACGTCGTGAACCAAGACGGGAATGCTCGCATCGCGCGTGAGTGTGAACTCCGGATGCCAGAGCCAGCGATCTTTCACGCGATCAGCGGGCGCTTCTAGCCAGCCATTGGGGCCGACCAGATCGAGCCGCTTGTCGCCGTTGATATCTCCGACGCCGATACCATGACCGGCCAATTCAATGGGCAAGTCATGCTTCAGGAACTTGCCGCCGTCGAATTCATACCAGCAAGCGAAGCCGATGCAGTTGGGGACAATGTCCGGATCGCCGTCCCCATCGAGATCAGCCAGCCTGCCGGTTTCCATCGGCCCCGGAGTATCGATCTGCCGCTTGGTCCAGGATGTTGCGGGCTTCGTCTTAATCACTTCGCCCGGATGTTCGACCCAGAACAGGCTCTTGCTGCGGTAGTTCACGCTGATTATGTCGGTCCAGCCATCGCCGTTCACATCAAGCGGTAAGTTCGAGTAGTCATCAAAACGGCCGCGGATGACTTCCACCTCGCGCAAGAAGTGCTTCTTCCACGTCGGTGCTTCGAACCAGTATCCACCGTTAATCAGATCGATCTTCCCGTCCCCATTCACATCGAAGGCCGCACACGCCGGATACTCGGCCTTCGCGTCGATCGCGTGGAGCTTCCAACCGGGTTCGGCGGCTGAGAGAAACGGTGCTGAGACCACCGCAAACAAGGCACTAAGAACGAGCCGAGCGAAATACGAAGACGTCATGAACTCTTCCTCTAATCGAGAGAAGGGCCCGCGGTGTCAGCTGAGAAATTGCTCGACGAAGTCCAAAATTGCACATCACCCTCGCTGACGCGTCGGGCTACCTGGATGGGCAAATTAGACCATAATCCCCGTGATCGCGTCTCCCTTGGAGAGCGCGAAGGGGCGGCCGACCTGGTCGTGTTCTTCGCGGTGCGGGTCGATGCCGAGCAGGTGATAAATGGTGGCCACGAAGTCGGCGGGAGTCGTGGGAGACTCAGCGGGGTAGGCACCAATCTTGTCGCTCTTGCCGTAGACCATGCCGGGCTTGATGCCGGCGCCTGCGAACAGCACCGTGTAGACGTCAGGCCAATGTTCGCGGCCGGCATTCTTCAGCGTAACCTTGGGCGAGCGGCCGAATTCGCCAGCGACAATCACCAGCGTTTCGTCGAGTTCGCCCGTCTTCTTCAGGTCGGTCATCAGCGCATGGAACGCAAGATCGAACGGTGGAATCAACTCTTCTTTCAGCGCGGAGAAGTTGTTCCAGTGCGTGTCCCAGGCAAAGCCATTCGAACCCTGCGTCCGTTGCCAGTTGCATTGCACCAGGCGAGTGCCAGCCTGCAGCAGGCGGCGGCCGAGAAACACCGACTGGCCAAACAGATTGCGACCGTAACGCTCGCGGTCCGCAGCGTCGGCAGAAGAGAGGTCGACAGCTTTGCGTACCGCGTCCGAACTCACGACATCCAGCGCGCGAGCCTGATTGGCTCGCAAAGCATGAGCCTGTGCGCTGTTGTGGAGAGATTCCAGTTGAGTATCAAGCTGATCGACGAGCTTCAGCCGGCGACGGGCGACCTCGGCGGGCAAGTTGGGCGCGAGTGGAATTTGCTCCAGCTTGTAATCGTCGGCATTGGGATCGCCGCCGGGGAGCAGCGGATCGTACTTGGAGCCGAGCATGCCCGCGAATTGGCCAACGCGCCGGCCGCCGGCGACATCCATCCGATGTGGAACCAGGGCGAACGGGAGGAGCGACTTGTTCGGTGCAATCTTGGCAATACACGAGCCCAGGTGCGGCATGTCTTGCCGGGTCATGTTGTCTGCTTCGGGAACGCCACCTAAAAACGGATAACCCGTGAACATCCAATACGAACCACGGGCATGATCGCTGTGAGTGTGATGCATCGAGCGAACAAGCGCCACTTCGTGCATCCACTTCGAAGTGAGGGGAAGATGCTCGCCAATGCGATAGCCGCCATTCGACGACTGGATCGTGCTGAACTCGCCTCGAATGTCCGAGGGAGCATCGGGCTTTGGGTCGAACATGTCGTGCTGCGGCGGGCCACCCGACAGATAGAGCATGATGCAGCGTTTGGCGGCACCAAACGACTTGGGCTGGCCAGCGGCTCGTGCCGACGGTTGGCCGCCTAGCAATTGCGGCAGGCCAATGCCGCCCGCAAGCATGCCGCCGATGCGGAGCATTTCGCGCCGACTAGGGTGTTCTCCGGCGTACGCAGCAGGGCCGATCAGGCGAAGCATAAGGAGAGTCCTTGGGGTCGGAAAACTGGGCAGGTGGGCGGGCAATGGGGCGGGATACAAACGGTAGCAAGATTCAACGTGACATCTATTACCACCGCTTGATATATTGACGGTAACGAAACTATCGGCAACCCGCAAGATTTATCTGCAAGGAAGCCGGAAACTTCGTCCCGCCTCACAACCTTTCCCTCCTGGTGCAATCGATGCTGCCTCGCAAGCCGCAGCCGTCGCCGACTCGCCTCGTCCCGAGCCTGTTTCTTGGCCTGATCTGGTTCCTGGGAACTGTGTTTCTAAGAGTTGGCAGTTCCCAAGCTGAGCCGTTCATCGAGCATTTGGAACCGCCGGCCCTGACTCGGGGCGGCACGAACCGGCTCACCCTCGTCGGCAGCGAATTGGACCGGGCCCAGCAGTTGTGGATGTCGCTCCCCGCGAAGTTCTTTCAAATCAAGCCGCTGGAAAGCTCGTCTGACAAGACAGTCGTCGAAGTTGTCATTTCGCCCGATTGCCCACTCGGTTTGTATGGACTCAGGCTCGCGACCGAAGATGGCCTGAGTAATCTGCACCTGTTCGTGATCGACGAACTAACCCCGACTCGCCTCGGCGATAGTCCACTTAAAAAATTCCCCGCGGCCATTGAAGGAGATCTCGTCGCTGCTGAAGTAGATCGTATTCCGCTGGAAGTTGTCGCGGGACAGACGCTGTCGTTCGATATCCTCGGCAGTCGTCTTGGCACCGATGCCGATCCGCTGCTGACGCTGGTGAATGCTGACGGCAAACGCGTGCTGCAGCGGGATAATTCCCCGGGCCTGTTTTACGACTGTCAGTTTTCTCACACGTTCGCGACCGCGGGCCGCTATACGCTGGAAGTGCGCGACAGCCGTTATCTTGGCTCGCCTCACTGGCGCTATTGGCTGCGGATCGGCAATTTCCCGGCCGGGCGAGTTTCGCTGCCATCAACATTGCTTCCCGGCATACTGACCAAACTCGAACTGCCCGAACTGCCCGGCAGCCAGTTCGAAGTTCAACTTCCAGCCGACCAGCCAGCGGCGGGGACTTTCGTCACACTGAAAAGTAAGCCCGATCAAACGGCCACTTGGCTCCCGCTGCTATGTTCGACCATCCCGGCCGCGATCGAAAGCGAGCCCAACGATACGCGAGATTCCCCCACGCACATCACTGCAGTGCCGGCGAGCGCCCAAGGAGTGCTCAGTCAGCGCGGCGATGTCGACTGCTTCTCGCTCTATCTGACGAAGGGGCAAAAGTTGACCTTTCGCGCTGAGACCATGCCATTGCAGTCGGCTGCTGACCTGGAGTTGTTGCTGATCGATCGAACCGGCCGCGAAGTGCAACGCATGGATGACGTGACGTTGCCCGGCGGAGCACTCGAAGAAGCGTCTTTCAATTTTAGTGCCAACGACGATGGGCTCTTTATGCTGCAAGTGCGAGACCTGAGTGGCAGCGGCAGCCCAGCCCACGCTTACCGCATTGAAGTTGCCCCCCAGCGACCCAAACTTCAACTGACGTCGGAAATCTCGGCGATCACTGTTCCCCAGCAGTCTTATCAACGGCTGCCGTTCAACGTGGTTCGCACCGACTGCCCAGGACCAGTCGAACTCTCGCTCGTTGGTGCGCCTGCGGGGGTCACGCTGGAGCCCAGCACGATTCCCGAAGGAGCGAACACCGCCGATTGCCGGCTGATCGCCCGCGGCGATGCTCCACTGGGCCTGCACACCTTGCACGTGGTCGCGAAGACAACGGTCAGCAGTCCCATGACCGGTGACAACGAAGTTGTGGCCTACATGGAAGTGAAGCCTCTCGTCGATCACCAACTGGTGAACCCAGACCTGATCAAGCACGCCCTGCGCGAGAACCAGCGCTATCTGCCGGCCAGCGTCACCCGCAGTATTGCCCTGCAAATCACGCCGCCGGTTCCCTTCACCGTCGAACTGGCCGAACCGCAACTCACGCTGCCGCGGTATCTGCAGGCGACGACGACGATCATCACGACGCGGAGCGATAACTTTGCCGCACCCATCTCCTTTACCGTCACCGGCGGACAAGTGGGTGAAGAGCGCCAAGGGCGGAAGCAAGTTTTCGCCCGCATTCCGCAAGCGACAGCCGAACAACTCTCCGTGCCCGCTCTCTTCGTTTCGCGCAGTCTGGCGAATGAACTTACCGAGCGAATCGATCTCAATGCTACGACCAAGCATGGCGACCGGACGATCAGGCTGCATCGGAGTTTTCAACTCGCAGTGAAGCCGGGCTTCGAAGTCACGCTCGATCCGCCACCACCAACCACGTTACCTCCAGGAAGCAAGTTCACCGTCAGGCTGGCGGTGCAGCGACAACCGACGTTCCAAGGCCCGGTCACGATCGAGCCCCAGCGACTCTCGGGCATTCAATTACCTGAGGAATTGGTGATTGC
This sequence comes from Anatilimnocola aggregata, assembly GCF_007747655.1. Classification (NCBI taxonomy): domain Bacteria; kingdom Pseudomonadati; phylum Planctomycetota; class Planctomycetia; order Pirellulales; family Pirellulaceae; genus Anatilimnocola; species Anatilimnocola aggregata. Next base: position 8,449,084 of record NZ_CP036274.1, on the reverse strand, counting down.
TGCCGAGAATAACTCTGCCGAGTTCGAGGTCAATGTTCCGGAAGACCTTCGTCCCGGCCGTTTTCGCTTCCGCTTTGTCGCCACGGGACAAGTCGGCACTTTTCAGGAAGAGCCCAAGCCCAAAGAGTTCGATCTGGAAGTGAAGGTTCCGCCACCGGAAAAGAAGCCTAAATAAGTATCCAACGAAGTAACTTCAGCCTGTTGACGCGCCCGGGGCTGGGAGTCTTTGGCGAAGAGCGAATCAGCTACGTGGAAAATCCTAGTTCGCCAAAGACTCCCGACCCCTGCAACGTTGCCAATTGAGATGATCCCTATGCGTAGTTTCTTTCTGCTAGTCACCGCTTTGCTGCACGCTGCCAGTGCGACGTTCGCTGCTGAACCCGCAAGGGTGACGATCGTTCCTGTCGACTTCACGCTGGTTGGTCCGCGCGCTCAGCAGCAATTGGTAGTTAGCACGCAGAGCGCGCCCGGTGTTGCGCGATTGGCTGATGCCACGCGTAGTGCCAAGTATGAATCGTCGGACTTGAAAGTTGCGGAAGTGACCGCGGCAGGAATCGTGCATCCCAAGGGGGACGGCACGGCCGTCATCACAGCGACGACGGTGGCGGGCAAAGTGACGGCGAATGTAACGGTCAGCAATTTTACCCTGCCTGTTCCCATCGATTACCGCACCGACGTCATGGCCGCGCTTAGCCGGGCGGGCTGCAGCCAAGGTGCCTGCCATGGTTCTCCACAGGGCAAAGGCGGTTTCCGCCTCAGCCTGCGCGGCTTTGATCCGGCCGGCGACCTGCTCACGCTCACGCGCGAAGCGTCGTTTCGCCGCACTAATCCGCTCGAACCGGAGCAAAGTCTGATCCTGCGCAAGGGCTCGGGGCGCATGCCGCATCAGGGAGGGGTGCGATTTCAGCCGACCGACGTGGCCTATCATGTGCTGCGCGATTGGATCGCCGCTGGTTGTCCCGATTCGACGCAGCCCCGGAAGTTGCTAAGCCTCGAAGTGCTGCCGCCGTCGCGTGTGCTCGATCCGAGCAGTCCGCAGCAACAACTCATTGCCCTGGCCCGGTTCGCAGATGGCAGCGTCGTCGATGTCACGGGGCAAGCCGTCTTCACAGTTCCACACGATCCAGCCGTATCCGTATCAAACGATGGCCTCGTGGAGTTCGCTGCCACCGCCGAAGCCAGCGTTTTGGTCCGCTACCTGGAGCAAGTTCGCAGCGTGCAACTGACCTACGTCGAACACGACTCGCAGTATCAGTTTCGCGGGCCCGCGCCAGCGAACATCGTCGATGAACACATTTTCGCGAAGCAGCGTGCCTTGCAACTTCAGCCCGCGGGACTCTGCACTGACGAAGCCTTCGTGCGGCGAGTTTATCTCGACGTGCTCGGCATTCTGCCCACTCCGGAAGAAGCAAAGCGATTTCTGGATTCACCGGCCCCCGACAAGCGAGACAAGCTGATTGATGAATTGCTGGAGCGGGATGAATTTGCTACCTATTGGGCACTGAAGTGGGCCGATGTGATGCGCGGCAATCGGACGACGATCTCTCTCCGCGGTGTGCACGGCCTGCATCGATACCTGGTCGATCATTTTGCCGCTGACCGCCCCATGACCGATTTGGCGAAAGAAATTCTCACTGCGCGGGGCAACACGTTCGAGAATCCGGCCGCCAGTTTCTATCGCGTGGCTCGCACGCCCGATGAAGCAGCTGAGGGCTTTGGCCAGTTGTTCCTTGGCATACGCATTGGTTGTGCCAAGTGCCACAACCATCCGTTCGAAGCGCTCACTCAAACCGATTACTATGGCCTCGCGGCGTTCTTTTCGCGAGTCAAACTGAAGGGAAAGCAGTTCGGGCTCGACGACGAAGTCGTCTATCTCCAGCGACAAGGAGAAGTTCAGCATCCGCTCACCAAGAAGAACCTCGACCCGGTGGCGTTCGGATACACGCCCGACAAAGTGGCTCCCGAAGATGATCGCCGCCAACCCTTGGCCGATTGGCTCACTGCGCCGGGCAATCGCTACTTCGCTCGCTCGACCGTGAATCGCCTGTGGTACCACCTGCTGGGCCGAGGTATTGTCGAACCGGTCGATGATTTCCGCGATACCAATCCGCCCTCGCATCCGGAACTTCTCGACGCACTGGCGGCCGAATTGGTTCGCAGCGAGTTCAAGATCAAGCCCGTGCTGAAACTGATTCTTCGCTCGCGCACTTACCATCTGCAAGCCGATGGGCCGAAACAGTCGGAGCAGGCTGCGGCCGCAGCTCGCTACTTCACGCAGGCCCACGTGCGGACGATCACCTCGGAGCAATTGCTCGACGCGATTAGCTCGGCCATCGGTGTGCCCGATACCTATCCGGGCTATCCCCTCGGCACGCGGGCCGGTGAACTGGCCGAAGGAGCGGTTGAGAATCATTTTCTGATGGCAACTTCACGACCCATTCGCGATGCAGCCTGCGACTGCGCTCGCGAAGAAGAAACGGATCTCGCTGCCGCAATTCATCTGCTGAACAACCCAAATCTAATCAAGCGATTGGGTGCGCCCGAAGCTCGCGTGGCGAAAGCCTTGGCTGCCAAACAGCCAGCCCGTGAGATTGTCGAGCAGATTTATCTCGCCACCCTGAGCCGGCGACCGAGTGAGCGTGAACACGCGATCGCAGAAAACTATATCAAAGAGGCGGGCGGCGATGAGCCCAAAGCAATGGCGGGCGCCCTGCAAGACATTCAGCACGCGCTGCTCAATGGCAGCGAGTTTCTGCTACGGCATTAGACTACGGAAGCAAGTTACGGTGTAATCGCGCGCCAGGTGTTTGCGACTGGTCGGCCAGGGACATAGAGCTGGCGGGTACCGTAGATGCTGCGGCCGTACACAACGGGCCGACCAACCACCACCGGCGCTGCATAAGCTGGAGCAGCGTAGGCCGGTGCGTAGTAGCTGGAGTAGACCGGGGCTGCAGCACCGGGGGCGTAGTAGCTCGAATACGTTGCCGCCGGAGCGTAATAGGCCGACTGGGCAACTCCCACCGGTGCGACCCCCACGGGTGCATAATAAGCCGCACGCCGCGGATAGTAAGCGGGTGCGTAAACCGGCGCAGCGGCGGGTGCGTAGTACGAAGTGACCGGGCCAACCACATATTGGGCACTGGCATTCGAGACGCAGGCACCCAATAGCAACGCAGCACTAAGGAAGATCGTTTTCATCGACAGGCTCCTCTATTTCCGGCAGTGGCTCCACGTACTTTAAGTATAGGAACAGCCGCCACGCTCTGCGAGGGTTGCTCGCAGAGTACGGCGACTGCTCGGTAAATCTCTAGAGGCAATTGGTGTGCCTGGAGCGATATCGCTGGACACTTAGGTCCGCTTAAACCGCCGGTCGAGCTCTTCGCGTGTGAAGACCAGAGCCGTCGGACGACCATGAGGGCAATGGTGGGCGTCCTGATAGTGTTCCCGCTGTTCGAGCAGGGCGGTGATTTCTTCCGGTGCCAGTCGATCACCCGCTTTGATGGCTGCTTTGCAAGCGATCATGTTGAGCAAATCGTTGAGCAGGTCGCGCCGGTCCGGGCTCTTGCCCCCTGCCACAATCTGGTCGACCACCTGCCGCAGCATTTCCGCGGGGCCGAGGTTCGCCAGCATGGCGGGATAGCTGCTCAGCAGCACCGTGTCGCCACCAAACGGCTCGACTTCCATCCCCAGCTGTGCCAGCAGTGCCTTGTTTTCGAGGGCAGCAGCCACTTCGTTCGGCGGTAAGGTCACGGGCTCCGGAACAAGCAATCGCTGCGTTTCCATCTTGCCGCTCATCACCTTCGCGCGGACCTGTTCGTACAGAATTCGCTCGTGTAGAGCGTGCTGATCGATGACGACCATCCCCTCGTCGGTTTGAGTTACGAGATAGCGATTGTGAATCTGAAAGCCCAGGTGTGAAATCGATGGCAGAGTGGGGCGAGCCGGTGGGTGCGCCAGCGCGCCGATTTGCGCGGCCAGCGGTGATGGCGCGCGCCCCGCCGCGGGCCAACTCCGGTCAAGCGTGTTAAGTTGCAGCGCTTCGCCGCTGGCCCGCTCGAATTGCAGATCGAGTGAACCCTGGGCATCTTCGTCGAGTACCGCGGTTCCGGCGGTGGCCACATTCAAGCTGGCCTGCGCACCCATTTCGGCACTGCTGGCGGCGAGTGCACCGGTGGCCCAATCGACCAGATCGCGGCGATGCTGTTCGAGGGCAGCTGGGTCGAGAGCTGCCGTCTCGGCATCGTTGTCGCCCCCATTCATCCGCACTTTCGCGGTCAGGTCGGTGGCCAGGAACTTTTTGCGAATGGTTCCTAAGACCAGCGAATAGATCCGTCCGCTGTCTTGAAACCGCACTTCGAGTTTCGTCGGGTGGACGTTCACGTCGACCGCTTCGGCTGGCATCTGCAGCCGGAGAAAACCGATCGGAAAGCGGCCGTGCAACAGCAGGCCGCGATAGGCCTCACCCAGGGCATGCTGCAGCGAACGGTCGCGAATGTGCCGGCCGTTGAGAAACAAATACTGCATCCGGTTGTTGGAGCGGCTCTGCTGCGGGTCGCAAACATAGCCCTGCAGGTGTACATCGCCATCGCCACTGGCAATCGGAATCAAGGACCGCTCAAGATCGCGACCGCAAAGCGCGGCGATGCGTTCCCGCCAATCGGCCACCGGGGGCAAATCGAAGATGGTCTTCTCGTTATGGCGGAGCGTGAAATGCACCCGTTCGTGGGCAAGCGCGATCCGTGTGAAGGCTTCGCTGCAGTGGCCGATTTCGGTTTGCGAGGCCCGCATGAACTTGCGACGGACCGGCGTATTGAAAAACAAGTTCCGGATTTCCAGCATGGTTCCCGGCGCTGCACCGCAGGGAGTAATCGGCGAACTCTTGCCGCCAATGACTTCCAACTCGCACGCTTGTTCGCTCTCGTGCGGCCGACTGCGAAGGCGGAGGTGGCTCACTTCGGCGATTGAAGCGAGTGCTTCGCCGCGAAAGCCGAACGTGGCGACGTGAAACAGATCGTCGGCATCGTGAATCTTGCTGGTCGCATGGCTGGCGAGAGCCAGCGGCATCTGCTCGGGCGACAACCCGCAGCCATTGTCCGTGACGCGAATCAGATCGAGACCACCTTGCCCGAGCGACACATCAATCCGCGTACTGCCGGCATCGAGTGCATTCTCGAGCAGTTCCTTGACGACACTCGCGGGGCGCTCGATTACCTCACCCGCGGCAATCTTGTTCACCACGCTCTGCGGTAATTGACGAATGACCGGCGCGGCAGAAGTCGGAGGTCGGAAGTCGGAAGCCAGAGATCGATACCCCGGCTCCAAGTGATTTGCTTCGTGCGTTGCCATCTTCTTCCTGAATCCTGTTTCGCGACTCCTGAATCCCTTAATTCCTTCACTCCTGTACTCAGGCGAGAAGGAGAGATTCAGCGAACTTGCATCCTACCCTAGTCCCCAGCCCCTAGTTCCCAGCCCCTTCCCGATCTCACTCCTCCGAAGCCAACTCCACTTTCCCGTCCTCATCGTTGCCCGACTGGTACTTCTCCAACTTGCGATAGAGCGTCCGAGCGCCAATCCCGAGTACACGGGCGGCCTCTTCACGATTGCCGCCGGTCACTTGCAGCGTTTGTTCGATGGCCCAGCGCTCGATGTCGTCCATCGTCTTGCCGATCAGTTCCATCGGTCCCGAGAGCGCGCCCGAACTGTTCGGCGCGTCGTCGGCGTCCATCAGCTCTGGCGGCAAATCGTCGAGGTCGAGCAGGCCGTCGTTATCGAGGACGACCATCGCATCAATGGCGTTCCGCAATTGACGAACATTTCCCGGCCAATCGTATGTATAGAGCTTTTTGGCGACCGCGGGCGAAACTCCCTTCACTGTTTTGTGATGGCGACGGGCCAGCGTGCGGCGAAAGTGATCGGTGAGGGGGACGATGTCTTCGCGACGGTCTCGGAGCGGGGGTAAATGAATGGTAACGACCTTCAGCCGGAAATAGAGGTCGCTGCGGAACGCGCCGGTTTTGATCGCTTCGTCCAGGTTCTTATGCGTGGCCGAAACCATCCGCACGTTCACCCGCGTCGTCTTATTGTCGCCGACCCGCGTGATCTGACTATCTTCCAGCACGCGCAGCAGTTTGATTTGCGTCGGCAGGGGCATATCGCCGATTTCGTCGAGAAACAGCGTACCGCCGTTGGCATATTCGAACGCGCCCATCCGGTCAGCGACAGCGTCGGTGTAAGCACCTTTCACGTGTCCAAACAGTTCGCTCTCGACCAGATTCTCAGCCACGGCGGCGCAGTTGAGCGCCACGATCCGTTTTCCCTTGCGAGGACTGTTTTGATGAATGGCTTGGGCAATCACTTCTTTGCCGGTCCCGCTTTCGCCGGTGATCAAGACGCTGGCATCGGTCGGTGCGATCCGCTTCAGCCGATCGATGACCTGTTTCATCTTATCGCTGGCGTAGATGATTCCCTCGAAGCCGAACTTTTCATCGAGCCGGCCCTGCAACTCTTGATTCTGTTGCTTGAGGCGGACGTTCTCGACCGCTTTTTCGACCACAGCCCGCAGGCGGTTGGGAGTGATCGGCTTCTCCAGGAAGTTAAACGCTCCCTGCTGCATCGCCTCGACCGCTTTGCTGATCGTGGCGTGACCGGTGACCATAATCACCTGGCTGTCGGGGAGCAGTTGCTTGGCCCGGTTGAGAATCTCCATCCCGTCGACGTCATTCATGACCAGGTCGGTAATGATGATATCGAACTGGTCCGTTTCGATCTTGCGGGCACCTTCGCCGCCGGAGGTGGCAACCGTCACCGGATGGCCGATTTTGGCCAGGCTTTCTTCCATGGCGTAGGCCAGCGCCTGATCGTTGTCGACGACCAAAATGCGCAGCGGGGGCCCAGGCTGATTGCCAGCTTCGGCGTGCTTGTCGTTAGCGCGTTCGTCCTTCATGCGATCTTCCTAACAGAGCAGTCGATAATACCGAAAAAGGCTCTTCCTCGCGAGTAGCTGGCAGCGAACAGTGAACCCTAGCGGACGGACAATTTTCCAATCCTAAACGTCCAACAATATCCTCGATTTTTGGACACCAATCTGCCGGAAACCCGAGAGTTGCGCTACCTACTGTCCAACTATGAACCCGATAGTTGGACACCCCCCTTTTGCGGTCTGCGAGCAAAGCAATCGCTGGAAAGATCCAGTGGCATCGAGGCCACCGGGGCACGACAAATGCACCGCAGGGCGTGGGGACGGCTCCCAAGCACCCAGCGGGTTTAAGAACTGGGTGATTTCATGTCTGTCGAGCGAATTAAGTCGGCGGTGTTGCAGTGCTTAGATCACTGCTATGCGTCGCAGAATTGGTATCGCGGTTGGTCTCAATTCATGGAAAAGCTGTTCCATGATCGCACTTGGACCATCGCCGAGGTCGAAGCGGTGCAACTGGTGATGTGCAAACTGCTGTTGGGGAGTGGGGTCAACCAGGAGCGACTGCTCGGCAACAAGCCATCAGGAGCGGATGTCGAGCAGGCCTTGAAGCAGTTGTCAAGCCAACAGTCACGCCAAGATTAGGCTAATCCCCTTTGTAAAAAATTGGCACGAAGAACGTCCAGGCGAGCACCATGAGCGACCCGATGAACGGCTTATGGATACCGAAGACGACGAAGGGGCCGCCGAGTGTGTAAACCCAAATGACGAAGGCGATGCTACTAATCACGACGGTCGCCCACTGAACTCCCTGGCCTTCAGCTGGATTGCGCGTCCCGTAAATCCGGAGCACGATCACGGCAATCAGCCCAATGATCGCCCATATAACAATCCAAACTTTTTCGTCGGTGGGAATAAAGCCACTCCCCACCAGGTACATGCCCACGGCATCGCCGGGCATCATTTTCATCAGTCGCTCCAAGTACAAGCGAAACTGTTCGTCGGGATTGGGCTCCGCAAGCGCGGCCAATTGAGCGCCAGGGTTGTTCACTCGAAAGGGAGCGGACATAAAACTCTCCGTTCTGGTTGAGGCCTGAATCTTTCGCAGAGGGAAGTTAGTAATGAAAGAAATGACGGTAACCACAATCAGCATCACGACGATTCTGAAAGCGGTAGAGGCGGCACGCTGTGCGCAAGCCATAAAGCCGACTGCGCTCTCCAGGGGGTCAATCGATCTCTGCCTGGCACCTTTAGATACCGTGACCAAAAAGTAAATTAGAAGTGTGCTGGCAAAGTTACCAGCACGAGTTGCGACCATCAATACAATTCCGCGAGTTCTGCGTGCGCAGCAACAAATGATCGTCTTCGAGAAAAGCAGGAGAGTAGCTGCTATTGAAGGGTCGATCGAGTTTGAATTACTTGTAAAGGCAAAATTCTCGAATCAGGCCAGTTTCGACCCGACGATGACACCACAGTGAATGAGGGTGTGCTGCACGGCTGCAGGGTGGAGACCAGCTGCTTTGAGCCACTGACAATATTCGTCAGCACTATAGGCTCGCCCTTCGGTCAGTGTGAACAGCGCAGCCGAATAAAGGGCGATGGGGAGCGGCCCGGCCAGATCATCGTTCAAAAAGACATCGTGAATCAGCAGTTGGCCACCGGCAGGCAGTACACTCGCGCAGCGCTCGACGAGTTGAGCACATTGCGGTTCGTCCCAATCGTGCAGAATGTTGGAGAGGAGAATCACATCGGCACTGGCAGGAAGTTCGTCGGCGAACATATCGCCGGGCGTGCAAGTGAGTCGATCGATGACGCCATATTGGGTAGCGAATTCGGCTGCGATCTTCAGCACTTCAGGCCGGTCGAAGACGATGGCTTGCAAGTGCGGATTTTGCTGTAAGAGAGCAATGCTATAAAGGCCAGTGCCGCCACCCACATCAAGCACGCACCGCGCTTTCGACAGGTCCAACACACGGGCCAGGTGGGGGGCGACATTGTGAGCGCGGCCGGCGAGCGCCAGCGTGAGATGGCGGGCGGAAGCTTCACGCTCCATCGCCGATTCCAGTCCCTCGCGATAAATGAACGCAGCGCCGCCGTCATCGGCAGCTGCATTCGCTGGGCGATTGGTGCGCAGCCGCGCGACCATTTCGTTTACTCCGGGACTTGCCGCCGCCAGCCCAATGTAGTCCCCCACGTAATGCGCCCCACCGCGCAGCAAGTGCTCGCGGGCGAGCTGCGTCAATTGATATTGCCCTTCGTTCACCTCTAATAACTGCATCGCTCGCAAGGCAGTGGTGAGGACCAGGAACGGCCGCCGCTCGAGTTGCAATCGCTGTTGCAAGGCGGATGCCGTCAGGCTCGCGTTGCCTAGCAATTCGAAAAGTTGAAAATGGGCGACGGCTGCCGTGAGGAGTTCGGTGGCGTAAGAGCCGCGAAACAGCTCAAACAAGGGAGTGGGATCGAGATTTGGTGGGCGGAGTTCGCTAGCTGTAGTAAACATTGGCGATAAGGATTTTTTAGAAATTTTTGTGCGGTGCTGAATCGCTTGGAAAATGCGGTTCAATGCAATAAGCTGGAGTTCCCAGCCCTTGGAGCGACCCCTGCTATGCCTTGGGGGCAGGAAACTAAACCAGTGAGTTTACCTGCGATGATATTGAGGCGTGTTTTGTGAGCGAGCCGATCGAAGCCGAGTTTGATCCCTACCGAGTTTGGTTGGGTATTCCCAAAGCGCAGCAGCCGCCCAATCATTACCGCATTTTGGGGCTCGAAGTGTTCGAGACCGACCTGCAGGTGATTCAGGAAGCGGCTGATCGGCAGGTTTCGCACCTCAAAACGAAGCAGACCGGCAAGCATGTTGCGCTCTCGCAAAAGTTGCTGCAAGAGGTCGCGACCGCAGCTGGCTGTTTGCTGAACAGTCAGCAGAAGTCGAAGTATGACGATCAACTCCGGGGCAAACTGACTCCCCAAGCGGCTGCAGCCAGCGTGCAACCGGCTCCGCCGGCCCAACCACGTTTGCCTCAGGCGCGGCCCTATGTGCCAGCTCAGCCACCGCAGCCAGTGCCGCAGCAGTACCAGCCCCAGCCCGGTCAACAGCCGGGCTACTACTCAGGGCAACCGCAGGGCAATCCACAGGCCTACGGTGGGCAGCCCTATCCCCAGCAGGTTCCGCTGCAATCACCGGTCCAGCCGCTGCACTCCCCAGCACATCAAACAACGCCGCAGTTCGGGCCGTTGCATCAGACGCCGCAGCAGCCAACGAATTTTCAGCCAGCCCCTTTGCAGATTCGCACGGCCCCGGTTCAACCGGTGCGAACAGCCACTAATTCAGCGGCCCGGCCAGCGGCGAAACCGGGTTTCGATTTCAACAAGCTGCTGAAATCGCTACCCAGTGACCCAATGCAACTAACAATGTTGATTGTTGGTGGTGTTGCCGGGTTGGTGCTCGTGCTGGGATTAATGCTAATCACAGCGCGCAGTTTTCTCGGTTCATCGGCGACCAAGGAACCAATCGTCGCGGAAACAAAGGTCGAGACGGAAAGCCCCAAACCAACTCCTCCGCCAGTCGTGCCGCCCAAGCTCGACCCACTTCCCCCCGCCCCCGAAATCAAGCCGGCCCTGCCAGTGCCGCCCATGCCGAACCCCACGCCCCCGCCGGAGCAAGTAGCAACCAATCCGGTTCCGATGCCCACTCCACCGCCGATCACACCGGAAGTGAAACCGGCTGTTTCACCAGCCGATGTTACGCCGGCCGATGTTACGCCGCTGCCAGAGGGCGTGCGCTTGCCGCCGCCGCTGCCTGCGAATTTTCTCGGTAAGGAAGCGCCCTCCCTCGATCGCAAGAGAGAGTCGCTGGAGTATACGGTCAACCTGGTTGAATTCTTGAGAGATACGTTCGCCAGTCCTAGTTCCATTCAGTTTGCAGGCAAGCTCACGGCCGAGTTTCGCACAGCACTCGCTGGCCAACACCCGCGCTTCAAATGGCCCACCAGCGCCGCCGAAGAGTCCAAATTGATGGAAAATATGCAGAAGCAACTGATCCACTTCGATGCCGCCCATATCCCAGGCATTGATGTAGACATCATCAACACACTGAATAACGGCTTCTTCCCGAATGCTGTGAGCATGATGTATCCCAGCGATTTGGCCGTATTCACTTCCGCTGGACGCGATCAGACACTACCGGCCCTCGATCAATTGGTGCAGGATTATTGCGTCGCGGCGAGCAAGATAAAGATTGAGAATCCGCGTGGTCACGATCAATTGTATTTGGCTGCTGCTTACCTGCGATTGATTGAGATGAAGTATCGCCAGCAACGGATTAATCAGTTAGCCGCCGCCGACGAGTCGGCGGGAAGAATGGTCCACATGCTAAGAAGCTCTGCTGTGAGCACCGAGATCTATCACGAATTGCTGAAAAAAAACGACCAGATCTACGAAGCCATCGGCTGCTTCTCTTCCGATTCACCCCAGGTCAGTTTAGACCGCCGGCAACAGGTCACGATGCTCAGCCGGTCAACTTCCCGCTTGTTCGAAAAACAGGCGGACGGCACCTGGCTCGAGAGAAATCCCCAAGGGGTGGTGACGCATCACGAAATCTTGCGCAAAGGTGCCTACATCGATCTGCTCCAGGAAAATGCCGACACTCGCACAAGATTGTGGCTGCAACGATTTGAGACTGTAGAACGCAGTCCCCCGGGAGCTGCTTCTGCGTTTTCGAGTCGCGACGGGACAGCCCGCTGGGCACCGCCGAGCTCCGGTCGCTAGTCAGCCAATCAAGGAGAAAAGAAAACTTCGTACCCGAGGGAACCTTTCGGTGTCTTAAGGGTTCTAAAGTAAGGGATTTAGGGCCGAGCGCTAGTCCCTGCGCAGTTGACAAAATGGCGGGCAATTCAGCGCTAAGTGTTTGTGTGAACTATATTTAGAGGGTACCTGCTCCCGTTGGTCCCGCCTGATCGCCTAGGAATGACGTTGTGAGTTCTGCTGGAAACCCTGCCGACAACAGCACCTCTGAAAAAGAGGTGTTTGATCCTTACCGGGTCTGGCTGAGCATTCCCAAGGCGGAACAACCCCCTAACCACTATCGTCTGCTGGGGATCAGCCTGTTTGAATCCGATTTGCAGGTGATTCAAGAGGGTGCGGATCGACAAATTGGTTATTTGAAGACCAAGCAAACCGGCAAGCACGTCGCGCTCTCGCAACAGTTGTTGCAACAAGTGGCCGCTGCGGCAGGTTGCTTGCTCGATCCGCCTGGCAAGGCGAAGTACGACGATCAACTGCGCGCCAAACTGCAAGCTGCCCGCCAGCCGATTGCCAAACCGCTGCCACAAGCGGCTCCCCTGGCGCCGGCACCTGCGCCCGGCTATCAACAGGCTCAACAGCCGCAGTACCAGCAGCCCCAATATCAGCAGCCAGCGCTTTATCAGAATCAGCACTACCAAAACCCGGGCTACCAGCAGGGTCCACCTCCGCAGCCCGGCTATTCGCAGCCCGGTGCTTATTCACAACCACATCCGCAACAGTTGCATCCACAACAGCAGCCTCAATACCAGCAACAGCCCGGTTATTCGCACGGCTATCAACAGCCGCAACCAATGCAGCAGCTGGCTCCGCAGCAAATGGCTCCGCAGCCGCTGCGTCCGGTGCCAGTCTCCGCGCCAGTGGCTCCCGCAGAGCCGACGAATCCCACTCCCGTGCTGACCGGTTCGTCGCACTCCAGCGGCCGCGGGCGGGCGAAAGAGCGAAACGTCGTTGTTGAGATGGTGAAAGTCGTAGTCGGCGGAGCAGCGGGTATCGGCATCGCTCTCGCTGGCCTGGCCATGATCGGCCGAATGGACCTGATCTACGGCCTGATTGGCCAATCGCCACCAGTAGAAGTTGTGCAAACCACCAAAGTGCGACCAACCACCAAGGTGGTGAAGAGCACGACCAACGCAACGGATAGCGGCACATCCGCAGTCACTTCGTCCACCACTTCCGCGACAACACCCGCTAAGATCACTGGCACCGATACCGCCGGTACCGAAACCACTCCAGCGGCAGTCGACCCGAGTGTTCCCTCGACTACCGCGCCGGCAACGACTGACACCATAACCCCGTCGGAATCAACGACTGCTGCGTCTGCAACTGGCGCTCCCCTGGTGGCTACGGTGCAAGCCACGGCGTCCTCACCTTTCGTGCCACCTGCGCCGCCCCTGCCCGACAATACCACGAAGCAGGTCGCCTCAGCAGCCATGCGCGAAGGGCTGGGCTATGCCGCCGATATCGCCCAGCATTTGCAAAAAGTGATGCTCCGCGATGTCCATCGCCAGCAGGCCCGCGACCTGGAAGTGGCACTGCGACAGGTTCGCGCCGGAGCGAGTCCAGCGGGTGCCATTCCCAGCGAAGACTCTCAACTGGCGAAGTTTCGGCGCGAAATGCTCGCCAGCCAGCTGGAGCCGATCGACCGTACGTACTTTGCCAAGGGAGTTCATCAAACTCTTTCTGGCAAGTTGCTGTGCAGCATGGGCATTCCGTCGCGAGCCAGCATCGGCCCCGGTGGTCCCGAACTGTTCGTCACCACGCTGAACGATTACCTGGAGACGGTTTGCCTGCTGGCAGCCGAAATGCAGGACGTTCCCGAAGCACATGACCGGCTCTGCTACCTGGCAGCTGTCTGCCGAGTGTTGCAGTTCAGTTATCAGCGCGGCAACGCCGAGCAACTGCCCGCCTGCCAATTGGTCGAGGGGTTGGGCTTGGAAGTCGTGCGCACATTCAATCGTGACGATCGCAAAGCGCAACTGGTCAGGGCGCAGGACGAACTGTTTCGTTCGATTGGCCTGCACGATTCGATGCGGTCGAACAGTTTTGAGTCGGACCCGCGTAAGTTGTTTCGCGGAAATGGTGGCAGTTTCGAGCGCCAGGCCGATGGTCGGTGGATCGAAACCCATCCGATGCGCGGCACAGTGGCCTATACCGAACGTCGGCGTACGTCGACCATCGTTGAACTAATGCCAGTGGAATCGGGCAATCTCGTGCGCCTCGCCCTGTCGTGGCTGCAGATCTCGATTCGCAACCCGGCGAACATCGCCGACTATCAGTACGCGTATCACGAGGGGTATTGGGACGTACCCAAGTCGGCTCGCTCGTTGACACCGAGGCTCGTCGTGCAGTTTCCTTCCTCGCCCGACGTGATGGCCTCTGCCACCGATCCAATGCCCACGCCGAGCAATCCGTCCACAACACCGCCAGGCACTGGCCTCACGAATCCGCTTGTCACAACCCCAACGAGCAATCCACCAACTGCAACTGCGCCGGCCGGCAAGCGCCTGTGGCGTCATGCGAGTGGGTTCTTCGAATTGAGTGCAGACGGAGTGTGGAAGGAACTCGCACCCACCGGCGACTACTTCACGCTGACTCCGCTGAGTCAGGGTGGCGACATTATGGAGTTTGAGCGGACAACAGGGGGCTTCCGTCTGCGCGTGCACGACAATCGAGTCGAGTATTCGCAAAGCCCCTATGTGACGTACATCGAAGTGGCCAAGGGAGGCTGGGCCAAGCCGATTGACGAAGTCGAACTCGACACTCAGCAGCAGTTTGCCTTAAAGCGCAATTGCGATTTGTACAACGATGCCCTCACCAAGGCCCGCAAGACGTTGATCGACCGGTTTGAATCGGCCATGTCTTCGAATCGCAAACGAATCGGCAAAGCCGAAGAGCGGCTCGCCGTGGTCGCGGTTTTGGAAGAGGAAAACGCCCGCTTCGAAAAAGAAGGGCTGGTTCCATGGTCATTGCCCATGCGTCCCGCCACAGCTGACTATCTTGCCGCAGTCAATCGAGCGCGCTTGCAGGCCGAGCAATCGTTCGACCGGGCCATCGACTATTACGTCAACCACGAGCAGCAAGATACTGCGAACAGTGTGCTGGTCCTCAAGCAAAAAACGCTCGTCCCGCTGATGATTGCCCGGCTGATCAGTCGCGAGTTGCCCCGTCCTGGCTTCGCCGGCCCGATGGGTCCGCTGCCCCCGAACTTGCCACCCGATGTGGTCGAACGCATCATGCGCGATCGGGCTGCTGCGGCTGCCGAAAATGGCGTTTTCCGCCTGTGGTCGAACGGCCAACTGAACGAAGTCGTTGGTCCCTCGAAGTGGACCACTGAAAACAATGCCTTGCTGCTGAACATCGTTCGCCCGACATCGGCTAACCGCGATCGCATTGTGATTGCCGAGACGGGGAACGAATTCGCGGGGCAAAGTAGTTCCGGCGCGAATTACACCGGCTCCTTCGCCAGCGTGCTGGAGCCGCACGAACGCCGGCCTGAAGCGAAGTACAATCCCAAGCCGAAACCAGAGAGCGTCAAGCCGGCACCTGCGGCCGCGGAAGCTGTGCCCGCTGAAGAAGCGAGCAAATAGCGACTCTTGAGCAGACTCTAGGCAAACAATTCCGCGATGGGATGGCCGCCATCGGTGATAGGCACGGGACGGTCGCCCGCATAGAGTTCTTTGTGCGGATCGATCCCCAGCGACCAGCAGATCGTCGCGTGAAAATCGGGAATCGAAACCGGACGATCGACAATCTTCATTGCCAGTTCGTCGGTGCTGCCGATGGTGAGGCCGTTTTTCAAACCACCGCCAGCGAGAACCATGCTGTAGCTCTTGCTGTGATGGCCGCGACCACCGCCTCCATCGAAGCCGGCCGGACGACCAAATTCGGTGGCTACGACGATCAGCGTCTTGTCGAGCATCTTCTGCTGTTCGAGATCTTCGACGAGAGTCGCCAAGGCGTGATCGAGTTCGGTAATCAGGTCATGCTGCTTGAGCATGCCGTCGTTATGAACGTCCCACCCGGTGCCGTTGAGAAAGTTGAGATTGTGAGAAACTTCGACGAACCGCACGCCCGACTGACAGAGGCGTCGCGCGAGCAAGCAGCGTTGACCGAACTCGCCGCCGTAGCGATTTCGCAGCGTATCGGCCTCGTTTTCCAGTGCGAACACCTTGCCGAAATTCGGTCCCGCCAGCTTGAGCATTTCCTCGATGGTGGCATCGTAGTTTTTGATTGTTTCGTCGGTCTTAGCCGCCGAGTAATGCTGCCGAACTTCGGCCAGCAGCTTCTCGCGTCGGGCTTGTCGCTCGGAAGTAATCTCTGGCGGACGAGACAGGCCGACGGGTCCGCTCTTGGTATCGGTCAAATAGATATAGCTGTGCTTCGCTCCCAAGAAGCCTGGGCCGCGGGTGACGTTCGGATAGCCGATCAGCACATACGCGGGCACACCTTCGCCAGCGGCACCGCGCTCGTGCGCGACGATGGAGCCAATCGACGGATAGACGACCGTCCCCGCGGTTGGGCGGCCCGTGTGCACGCGATTGGTCGCGGCAGCATGTTCGTCGATCACTTCGTGATGCACCGAACGGACGATGTTCATCCGGTCGAGCACGGTCGCAGAGCGTGACAGAAATTCGCACACCTGCGTGCCGGCCACAGCAGTATCGATGGCCTTGTACATGCTGCCGGCCTTCTTGGCCGTGGGGTCGCCCTGCGCTTTCGGATCCCAGGTATCGATTTGTCCCGCGCCGCCACCAAGCCACAGAAAGATGCAATGCTCGGCCTTGCCCTTGGGCAACTTGATCGCGGCCCCTTCGTTGGCAAAGAGCGGTCGTGACGAACCGAACGACGAAGCAGCCAACGCGCCCGCGGTGAGGGCACCAGCGGCCAAGGCTTGACGACGATTGAGATTTACGGGCATCGGAGAGAACCTGGACGAGGTAGTTGGCTGGCGAAGCCGCCTTTTCGATCAGGCGGCCAGCCTTCATGATAACATCTGTTCGCGAATTTCGCCCCCCGTTTTTGCCGCCAAGTGCCCCTTGCCCAATATCAACGCTATCGAAATCCTCGCTGCGATGATCAGTCCTGCGGTGCTGATGGCAGCGGCCGGTTCGGTGGTGCTGTCGACCTCCAATCGACTGGGGCGAGTGGTCGACCGGACGCGCGGGCTGCTGCAAGATGCCCAGCGGCTCGACAAGTTAACGGGCCAGGAAGAAACCCCGGCCGAAAAGGCCCAGCACGACTTCATTTTGGAGCAGCTCGACTATCTTTCGCAGCGGATGTATCTGCTCCGGTCGGCGCTCGCGGGGCTCTATACCTCGATGTCGCTGCTGGTGATGACTAGCCTGCTGATTGGCGTGTTGATTCTGTTTCGCGGCGATGCGGGTTGGATCCCGCTACTCACAGGTTTCACGGGCGCAATCGCGTTTCTCTTTAGCGTGTTGCAACTGCTGCGCGAAGCGACGCTCGCCGTCCTCAGCACGCAGGTCGAAATGCGCTTCATCAAGCAACTGTTGGCCAAGCGGAAGTCGCGGTTGTAACAGCCTGTGAACGCAGCGCGACTTTAGTACAATCCGTTTTCGCATCCTTCTGCTGCGCGTAACCCGACGCGTCAGCGAGCGAGAAGCGCCAGTCGATATTGGTTCACGCTTCTCCCTCGCCGACGCGTCGGGCTAAGTAAAGTCGGAATATCACTCTGCCAAATCCTTTCTCCCAACTCTACCAACATGAAAATTATTCGCTTCGCCGACTCGCAAGGTGCTGTTCACTATGCTTCCCGCCAAACGGCCGGGGGTAGCACGAAGGACTTGCTGATTGAGGGAGATATTTACGGCGAGTATCGCGTGACGGATAAGGTTGCCGACGTTGCCAAGCTGCTGGCTCCGGTCGATCCGCGAGCCATCCTCTGCATCGGCCTCAACTACCGCAAGCATGCCGAAGAGGGGAAGGCACCAATTCCGAAGTTCCCGGTGCTCTTTATGAAGTCGCCGGGTGCGGTGCAAAACCCGGGCGATCCAATCGTCCTGCCCAAAAAACTGCTGAGCACGCAGGTCGATTACGAATGCGAACTGGCCGTGATCATTGGCAAGCAGTGCAAGAACGTCGCAAAGGCCAACGCACTCGACTATGTGCTTGGCTATACCTGCGGCAACGACGTGAGTGCCCGCGATTGGCAAAAAGACTTCGGCGGCTCGCAATGGTGCCGCGGCAAAACCTTCGATACCTTCGCCCCCCTCGGGCCGGTGCTGGTGCTGAAGGACGAAATCCCCAATCCGAACGCACTTAACATCAAGACCATCCTCAATGGCGAGACGATGCAGGACTGGAGCACCAACGACATGATTTTCGATGTGCCGACACTCATCGAGTTCCTCAGCGGCAGCACCACGCTATTGCCTGGCACCGTCATCATGACTGGCACTCCCCACGGTGTCGGCGTGGCTCGCGATCCCAAGGTCTTCCTCAAACATGGCGATAGTATCACGGTCGAGATCGAGAAAATCGGCCAGCTGACGAACCCCGTCGTTGACGAAGCGGTTTAGCTCAGCGGCAGTTGCCAGTATTTTCACTCATCCCCTTCCAGCACTTTCTTCAGCACGCTGGCCGCGTATTGGCGAACCAGCGGGCGGAAGGTCAGAAGGCGAGATTGGGCAGCTTGCACTGCAACGGAGATTTCATGAGCCGTCTGCACAAAACGAGTGACGGACGCGGGCGGGAGAAACCTTGCCGTCGTCAGGTTGTAGTCTGCGTCGTTGCGGGCACGTCGCAGGCTATCCAGTTTTTGCGCGACTACGATCTGTTCAGTGTCGTTGGATGCTTGTAGGCAATACGGAAGTTTCGTGTGGCATTCGCCTGAGTTTGCAAACTTGAATCCACATGCTTCAACGAGGGTTCTCGATTGATGAAAGGCCGCATAATTGGCTCGGCTGATTGCCGTGCGCTGCGAGGCCTCGACGGTGTCCGTTGCCAGGCGGCCAGCTAAGCTTAAAAAGTCGCGCGGGTTCATTCGTCTGGATTAATCATGAGCACGAAGAAAAGAGAGTGCTCGGGGACGATTTTAGTAATCCCTCGCTGCCAAAGTTCGCTATAGTTTACGATTTCGTCGACAGTGCCACTGACATCCACTTGGATTTGGATTCGTTGATCGCCGTAGTCGGGAAAAGTGTAGATATCGACAGTCACTTTCCCTGGAATTAGTTCCTCAGTGAACTTCCGAACCAGTTCGGTCGCTTGGACAATTGTGAAGATGTCGGCAAGGCGATAAATGTACTCATTTCGCCCGCTGCCTCTTTCTTTCAACTCGGAAACTTCCTCTTCCAGTCGTTGCACGCGGAATCGCAATTGTTCGGAACTTGCCAGAGTAGTTTCGATTGGACTTGGCTGAATCATCTCTTGGTCTCGCTAAACTACGCGTCGAATCGGTCGACCAACCTATCTTGCGTCACCCTCCGCCGGGGCATCAATGTCGATCGAGCGGGCTGGGGGCCGTTTTCGCCCAGCAAGCCACGCACTAGAATGATGGCTTGCCCAGCGAAGTACCGGTCCTCGAAGTCACTCCCCGAAGTCTCACAGTCCCCATAGATCAGCGGTGTCATGCCAGCTAAAAGTCGAATCCTGATTGCCGACGACAATCAGGCCAACCGCGAACTCCTGGAAGCCTATCTGGCCACCTACGACTGCGATACCGAAATCGCCGTCGATGGCCAAGACACTCTCGCCAAGGTCAAGTCGTTCAATCCCGACTTGATCCTGCTCGACGTGATGATGCCCAAGCTCAACGGGTTTGAAGTCTGTGCCAAGCTGCGGGCCGATAGCGCGACCAAGAAGATCATGATCCTGATGGTCACGGCCCTAAACGAGGCCGGCGATATCGAGCGGGCAGTGAAGGCGGGCACCGACGACTTCGTTTCGAAGCCGGTCAATAAGACTGAGCTTCTTAAACGTGTCGAGTTCATGCTCAAGCACAAAGACGTCGTCGATGAGCTGGAACGCCTCCGCCGCTACATCGACGAAATGGAAAACCGTCAGCAGGGAAAGTAATTGCTGCTTACTTTCCGCTGGCCGTCTTGGGCATGTGCTCGATGAACCCTGCTTCGGTTCGCTTGAGCTCGGCCGTCATTAGTGTGCGCAGTTCGCTCAACTGCGTTTGATACTTGTCGCTGCCAATGACGTTCGTCAGTTCTTCCGGATCAGTGGCCAGATCGTACAACTCTTCGGTCTCGCCCGCTTTCAGCGTGCGGACGTACTTCAACTTGCCGCTGCGCAGGGCAACGTACCAAGGCACGTTGCTGTGCGTGGCATCGCCACCGGTCGAGAGGACTTTCGTCGTATCGCTGCCGAAGTCGTGTCCCATGTGTTCGTACAGGACCGGATGATTCCACTCTTTGGTCTGCGGATCCTTCAACAGCGGCGAGAGGTCGCGGCCATGCATCTTCCACGGCAGTTGCATTCCTGCCTGTTGAAAAAACGTCACGACTAAGTCCTGTCCACCGATCGGTTGCTCGCAAGACTTGCCCGCGGGAATTGTGCCCGGCTGGCTGATGATGAGTGGCGAACGATAGTTGGCGTCGTAAGGCGCCAGCTTGGTACGAAAGCCATGCTCGCCCATCGAGAAACCTTGGTCGGCGGTGAAGACGACGAGTGTATTCTCGAGTTGCCCCGATTCGCGCAGCGCGTCGATCACCTGTCCGACCCCTTCGTCGAGCGACAGCACACACTCGTTCACTTGCTGCACCCAGGCGGCGTGCGTCTTGGCGTTCTTTTTGCTCTCGTCGCCGAACTTCTCACCGCTCTTGCCCATCACGGCCTGGCCGTTCGGTCCCTTGGCCCAAGCTTGTGTCTTCTCCAAATAGGCGGGCTTGCCCGGCCTTGGCGGGAAGATATCGGCGGGCTGCTTTACTTCCGCTGCTTTGTATTGACCTTTGTGTCGTTTGGCTGGATGCGACGGCCCATGCACGCCGCCATAGCAGAGCCACAGGTACCACGGCTTGTCTGCCGCGCGAATGTCGCCCCGAATGTAGTCGCAGGCCCACTTCGTGTAATTGTCGGTCGAGTATCCAGCGGTCTGGCGCTTCTCGCCATTGAACTCCAACGTCTGATCTTCGTAGTAGTTACCGGCATTCTCCGTGTACTTTGGCCGGTTCCAAACAATCTGATAGTCCCAGTCGCGACCAAAGCCCGCATCGACGCCCGTGTGCCATTTGCCAATCTGGGCCGTCTGATAGCCGCGCTCGCGAAACACCTTGGGCCAGAAGGGCGTCTGCTGCGGATCGTAAGTCGCGCCGGGATAAGCCCCTTCCATTCGCATCGATTCGATGCCGTGCGGCAGGCGACCAGTCAGCATGGTCGCGCGCGAAGGCATGCACCACGAGCCGATGTAACAACCCGAAAAGCGAATGCCGCTCGCGGCCAGCTTATCGATGTGCGGAGTGCGCACCCACGAGAACGACTCGGGGTAGCAGCCCACCGTTTTGTACGATTGATCGTCGGTATAGATCAGCAGGATATTCGGCGGCCGCCGCTTGCCAATGGGTTCTTCTGGGGGCTCTGCGGCGCGCAGCAGATTCGTGCCAATCAGCGCGACGCCGCAGAAGATCGAGAAGCAAAGACAAGGGACGAAACGCGCGTAACCATTCATCGCCAGGCTCCCAGGGTTTGCTGTAGCTTAGCGATCGCGCGCCGAGATGCAATCAAGTGCTGCGAAGTAGGTCGCATCCACACTTCTGGGCACATCGGGCCGAAGTGCCCTACTAAGACCAGCGTTTGCGAATTCCAGAGGCCGAGTTGTCATCGGGCTGACGCTCGGCGGAACTGGTCTTGTCGGTCACTTTCTCGTCAGCTTCGCTGAGATCGATCGTCTCGGCGATCTGCTTGGCCTGCGGCTGTACTTGCAGTGCTTCACCCGAGAGATTCGCCGGCTCGGGCTCAGCAGCCGGATCGAGACTAGACACATACTTCCGCCAGCTATCGAGCTGTTCCTGCGTGAGCGTGTTTTCGCGAGTCAGGTCGTGCCGCAGTTTATTGCCGGTTCCTTCGACGCCGACGAGCACGGTCAAACGACCGTTTTCTTCGTAGCGAAAGCGGACTTCAATCGGTGTCTGCGCAGGAAGGTTCACGGGCAGGTCACGCACCGAGCATTTGCCCAGCGGTGAGCAGTCGTCGGGCGACAGGCTTTCCCCTTCGACTATTTGCACCAGGATCGACTTCTGTGCGGCCCGTTGCGTCTTAAAGATGCGGCGGGCCACCACTGGCAGCGGCGTGTTGCGGGGAATGAGAATGGCATTCCGCGGTCGCTTGGTTTTGGCATCCATGGCCACCACACCCAAGCTGTGCGAGTTGACGTTGCGAATATGGAACGAAGGCGACTTGCCATCGTGATAGGCCAGTAAGATGCCGGCGTGCAGGGCAGCGCCGTGAGCAATCGCCTCATCGGGCGACACGCTGCAGTCGGGCTCTTTGCCACTCAGTTCCTTCAGTTTTTGCACGACGGCGGGCATGCGGCTGCTGCCGCCGACGAGCAACACGCGGTCGATGTCTTCCCAGCCCAGGCCCGCGGCTTGCAACGTTTGGCGCGTCGTGAACGCGGTCCTGTCGAGCAAGTCTTGCGTAATCTCTTGAAAGGTCTGCCGCGTCAATTCCAGCCGCATGGCTTTGCCTTGGAAGTCGCAAGCGATGTTCGCCTTCTGTCGTGCCGAGAGGGTTCGCTTCGCATCTTCGCAATCGCGCCCCAGTCGACCGAGCACGTTAGGATCTTCGCGCGGGTCGATGCCGAACTTGCGAATGAACTCTTCGGCCACGAAGTCGACAATTCGCTGATCCCAGTCTTTACCACCGAGTTGTACGTCGCCGTCGGTGGCCAGTGCATTGAACTCGCGCCCACCAATTTCCATTACCGTCACGTCGAACGTACCGCCACCCAGGTCATAGACCAGAATCTTCTTCCGTTCCTGGTCGGGTCGATCGGGATTCATGAACCCTTGTTGAAAACCAAACGCCACGGCGGCTGCGGTTGGCTCGTTAATGATGTCGATCACTTCGAGGCCGGCGATATAGCCCGCATCTTGCGTGGCCTTGCGGCGGACTTCGTCGAAGTAAGCCGGGACGGTGACGACGGCCTTGCTGAAGTTGCCAATCTGCTGAACGGCATCGAGCCGCAGCTTGTTGAGCACCCACGCTTGCATCGCCTCGGGCGGATAATGCCGGCCGGCGATCAGCCTGTGATAGAAGCGATTTCCCAGGTCGCGCTTGGCACATTCGGCCACCAGTTCGGCATCGGTGGCCAAAGCCTTGGCGGCCTCTTTGCCCACGACGATGTTCTCGCCTTCGAAGAACACCACGCTGGGCGTGATCTTGTCCCCTTCGCTATTGCTGAGCGTGGTGGGACGGCCCAGGTCATCGAGCATCGAAATCACAGAGAACGTCGTCCCCAGGTCGATGCCGACGGCGGGGTGCTTTTTCTTCGGGCGACTCATTAGATCCTCTGGATTCCGCGGCACTGGGCGTCGTCTTCGCGGCCGCCACCACGAACCGGCCTAACCCGATCAGCGGATGCTGACCGCCGGAACCTTCTGCTGCAGGTACCTAAACAAACGAACATCCTAGCAAGTCTAATCTATCAACTACGGGCAAATTGAACAACGACCGCCGCATTCTGGTAGTGGACTGGTATCAGCATCGAAAACAAACGATCTCGGAATGTTAGTTTGACGCGCAAGCCACTAAAGCGGGGGGTGTTCAACTATCGGGTCAATAGTTGAACAGTGACCTGCGTAACTCTCGGGTTTCCGAGCGATTGGTGTTCAACAATGAGGGTGAAGGTTGAACAGATAGGATGAATTTGGGCGACGAGATCTCGCCTGTTCGACTCCGTCGGGCACTGTTCCAGGTGGCGGAAGAAATCGACAGAATTGAGTCAGACACGCTCCGCTGCTTGTAACATTTCACCACCAACTGCGCTTAGCTACCTTTGCGGCGCTAGTTGTGCGCCCATCGCCGGAACAGAACAAGGTGCAGGCAAGACATGTGTACGTCGATTGGTCAGCAGTTAGATCAGAACAAAGCGGATGTGTTTGCGGGGAAGATGCTGGAGGTGATCAATCACGCGGGGCTTGCGCTGATGATCTCGATCGGGCATCGGACGAAGTTATTCGATACTCTCGCAGGGCTGGAGTGGGTCACCAGCCATCAGTTGGCGGAGGCCGCCGGGCTGAATGAGCGATATGTGCGAGAATGGCTGGGGGCAATGGTCACCGGCGGAATCGTGGAGTATCGCGAACAGGATAAGACGCATCGGCTCCCTGCCGAACATGCAGCCTGGCTCACTCGGGCGGCGAGCCCGAATAACCTGGCCGTCTCGACGCAGTTCGTGGCGATTTTGGGAATCGTCGAAGACGAGATTGTCGCGGCCTTCCAGCATGGCCAAGGGGTTCCCTACTCTTCTTATCCGCGCTTTCACCAGGTGATGGCTGAAGAGAGTCAGCAGAGTGTGGTCTCTGGTCTGGTCGAGCAAATTCTGCCCCTGGCACCGGGCCTTAGTGAGCGTTTGACCATGGGAATCGACGTGCTCGATATCGGCTGCGGCAGTGGGCGGGCGATGATGCACCTGGCCGAGAAGTTTCCTCACAGTCGGTTTGTGGGCGAAGATTTCTCCGAAGAAGCAATCTCCACCGCCCGTGCCGAAGCCAGGCGGCGTGGACTGACGAACATCACTTTCCGCGTGCAAGACGCTGCTGCGATGACTGCTGTAGAGCAATTCGACTTGGTCACCGCCTTCGATGCCATTCACGACCAGGCTCGTCCCGCGGCCGTGCTCGGCAACATCGCCCGGGCGTTGCGGCCAGAAGGGCTGTTCCTCATGCAGGATATTTCTGGCACTGGGCACGTTCACACCGATTGCAGTCATCCGGTCGGCCCGTTTCTCTACACCATCTCGTGCATGCACTGCATGTCGGTTTCGCTGGCGATGAATGGGCCCGGACTGGGGGCCATGTGGGGTAAAGAACTTGCCCTGCAAATGCTGGGCGAAGCGGGACTCGGCCGGGTGCGGGTCGAAACCTTGGCGCACGACCCGATGAACTTTTGGTACTTCGCCGAGCGCTGATTTCGCGATTTTTCCCGCCCTGATGAAAGATATTTCGCATGCTACACTTACACCGGGTGGATTGTCTCTTCTCTCGTCTCGTCAGTTGTGATTCCAGCACATGATTTGCGTTAGTATCGGTCGCGGTCGCCATCGCTATTTGATTGCCGAGCACAAGCACTTGGCTGAACAGGGGGCCCAGCTGGTCGAGCTGCGGCTCGACTATGTGCAGAGCGCCGTGAACCTGAATCGGCTACTTCCCGAGCGACCCTGCCCGGTGGTCATCACGTGTCGCCGCGAACGCGACGGTGGTAAATGGGCGCGCAGCGAAGAGCAACGGCAATTGCTACTGCGGCAAGCCATCGTCGCCGGCTGCGATTATGTCGACCTGGAAGAAGATGTCGCCGCCAAGATTCCCCGCTTCGGCAAGACCAAGCGGATCATCAGCTATCACGATTTTCAAGAGACCCCGGAAGATCTCGAGGGGCTGCACGCGCGACTGGCCAAGCACGATCCCGATGTGGTGAAGATCGCCACCATGGTGAATCACCCGCACGATAACCTGCGGCTGCTGCGGCTTTGTCGCGATAGCAAAGTTCCCACTGTCGCCATTGGCATGGGCGAAGTCGGTACGCCCTCGCGCGTACTTGCCAAGCGATTTGGCGCGCCGTTCACCTATGCGACCTTTCAGGCCGAGCGGGCACTCGCTCCTGGCCAGCTGAGCTTTCAGCAAATGAAAGAGGTCTATCACTACGACCAGATCAATGCCGAAACCGAATTCTACGGCGTCGTTGCCGATCCGGTTGCCCAGAGCCTGAGCCCGCTGATTCATAACGCCGGCTTCGCCCAGGCGAAGATGAACAAAGTCTATCTCCCCTTTCGCGTTTCGAGCGATCAGCTGGGCTCGTTCCTGGCTGATTGCCCCGAACTGGGCGTGAAGGGGCTGAGCGTTACGATTCCGCACAAAGAAGAAATCATCAAGCACATCAGCAAGTGCGATGAAGCCACGCAGCGCATCGGTGCCTGCAACACCGTCGTCTTTAAGCCCGACGGCATGAAGGGTTTCAACACCGACTACCAGGCTGCGATGGCGGGCATCGACCAGGCCTTGGGAAGCGATGAAAATAATCGCGCGCTCGATGGCAAGACAGTCCTCGTGCTGGGTGCCGGCGGCGTCTCACGAGCACTCGTGTATGGCCTGCGGCGGCGCGGAGCCGATGTGGTGATTGCTTCCCGTACCGATTCCAAAGCAGAAGAGCTGGCCACGATGTTCGGCGCGCGGGCAGTGTCGTGGAATGCGCGGCATACTGTGCGCCCAATCCTGATCGTCAACGGCACTCCTGTCGGCATGCATCCATCGGTCGACGAAACCCCTTACGACCATCGTCATTTGCTGCACGACATGACGATCTTCGACACCGTCTACAATCCCGAACAAACGCTGCTCATCAAGCAAGCCCGCGAAACAGGCTCCCACACCATCACCGGCATCGAGATGTTCGTCGGTCAGGCCGCCCTGCAATTCCAACTCTTCACCGGCCAAAAAGCGCCGCTCGAACTCATGCGGCAGGTTGTTCGCCGTGCGATCAGTGCGGCGAAGACATAAGGCATCTGGGAATTGCTAATTGCTGATAGAGTTGCCGATTTCAATTCGCAATCAGCAATCCCCAATCTGCAATGTCATCCGGTTTCCGGTTATCATGCTGCTGCAGCTACGAGCGACTTCCCCGTAAATCTTCTGTGGAGCACGTCATGACGCGCAACCTGGTTTTGACTACTCTCTTGGTAACCGTAATCGGCAGCCTCTTGATTCCAACTGCGCCTGCTCAAGAGCCCGCGAGCATTGGCAAA
Source organism: Anatilimnocola aggregata (assembly GCF_007747655.1). Lineage (NCBI taxonomy): Bacteria > Pseudomonadati > Planctomycetota > Planctomycetia > Pirellulales > Pirellulaceae > Anatilimnocola > Anatilimnocola aggregata. Next base: position 8,422,445 of record NZ_CP036274.1, on the reverse strand, counting down.
AATTCCCGCTGGATTACTTCGCTATCGTTCATCAATGGTGGTAAGCAGCTGGTCACCGTCGGCGGCGAGAGTCTGCAGTATCGCCCAGGCGATGTGAAAATCTGGGATGCGACGAGCGGCGCGTCGGTCTCTTCGCTGGAAGGACATCCCACCAACGTCTGGGCTGTGGCTGCGTCGAACGATGGCAAAACGCTGATTACGACCGGCTACGACGGCAAGGTAATCGTCTGGGATGTCGACGCCAAAAAGCCGAAGACCACACTCGATAAGCATAAAGGCTGGGTCCGTGCAATCGCACTAACCAAAGATGAAAAGCGCTTTGCCACCGGTGGCGAAGATGGGACCGTTGTCCTTTGGGAAGTCGACGGCGCGAAGGAAGTGAAATCGTTCAAGGCCCACGAGCAGGCCGTCTATGCCCTGGCCTTCGCCCCCGACGGTACACTTGCCAGCGCATCGACCGACAAAGCCACAAAGCTTTGGGATGCGGCCGAAGGAAAAGAAAAAGCCAAGCTAGATGGCCACGACGACGCCGTCTGGGCCCTCGCCTGGTCAGCTGATGGGAACCAACTGGCGACGGCGGGTGCCGATCGCAAGATCAAGATTCGCGACAAGGAAGGGAAAGAGCAATTTGCGCTCGAGGGTCACAAGGACTGGATTACTTCGCTCGCGTTCTCGCCCGACGGCAACACCCTTGCCAGTTGCAGCCACGACAAGAGCTGCAAACTCTGGGATCTGAAAGAAAAGAAAGAAGCCCACTCAATCCCCGGCAAGAGCACCGCCTGGGCCGTCGCCTTCTCACCTGACGGCACCCTGCTCGCCGTCGGCGGCCACAGCGAACTGCGGCTTTTCAAAACAGCTGATCGCTCGGAAGTGTTTCCGGCTCCAGCGGCCGCCGAAACGAAGAAGTGATTCCAAGGCAGAATGCAGAATGAATACAGGACAAATGCATAAGCGCTTTGTTTTCATTCTGCGCTCTGCATTCTCGATTCTGCATTTCCCCTACTCGTCCGTCACGCAGCCTTCGCTGGCGGTCTTCACGTTCTTGATGTACTTGTAGAGCGTGCCGCGGGTGGCCTTGAAGGGCGGAGCTTTCCAGGCCTTTTTGCGAGCGGTCATCTCGGCGTCGCTGATGGCTACGTCGATCCGCTTCTTGTTGGCATCGATCGTGACAATGTCGCCACTCTTGATGAGCGCGATGGGTCCGCCCAGCTGAGCTTCAGGCGTGACGTGGCCGATGATGAAGCCGTGCGAACCGCCCGAGAAGCGGCCGTCGGTCATCAGCGCCACCTTGTCGCCGAGCCCCGCGCCCATGATGGCACTGGTAGGTGTGAGCATTTCGGGCATGCCCGGTCCACCTTGCGGACCTTCGTAACGAATGACGATCACTTCGCCACCAGTGATCTCTTTTTTCTCCAGCCCGTGCAGCATGTCTTCTTCACTGTCATAGACGAGCGCTGGTCCGGTGAAGACCATCCCTTCTTTGCCGGTGATCTTGGCGACGGAACCTTCGGGGGCCAGATTGCCGCGAAGAATCTGAATGTGGCCACTCGCCTTGATCGGCGTTTCGACCTGCACGATTACGCGCTGACCTTCGGCCAGGCCAGGCAGGTCTTTTAGGTTCTCGGCGATGGTCTTGCCGGTCACCGTCATGCAATCGCCGTTGAGCAGGCCTTTGCCGAGCAGGTACTTCATCAGGCCGGGGGTACCGCCGACGTGATGCAGGTCTTCCATTACGTACTTACCGCTGGGCTTCAGGTCGGCGATGAACGGAATGCGATCGCTGACCGTTTGGAAGTCGTCAATCGTCAGTGGCACGTCGACCGCGCGGGCCATCGCAATCAGGTGGAGCACGGCATTCGTGGAACCACCGGTGGCCATGATAACGACCATGGCATTTTCGAAGGCAGCACGGGTCATGATGTCGCGCGGCTTCAAATCCATTTCCAGCAGCTTCAAAATGGCTTTGCCTGCAGCCTGGCATTCGGCCGCTTTGAGCGGATCAACAGCGGGGATTGAAGAGCTGTAAGGCAGAGACATGCCGAGGGCTTCGATAGCGCTCGACATGGTGTTCGCCGTGTACATACCGCCGCAAGCGCCGGCGCCGGGAATGCTGCAGCGGATGATATCGGCCCGCTCTTCCTCGGTGATGCGACCGCTGATGTATTCACCATACGCTTGGAAGGCCGAGACCACGTCGAGCTTGGGATGGCGGGGAGTGCAACCCGCGCGAATGGTGCCACCATAGACCATGAGCGACGGGCGATTCAGCCGACCCATCGCCATGAGGCAGCCCGGCATGTTCTTATCGCAACCCGGAATGGCGATCAGTGCGTCGTACCACTGCGCGCCCATGATTGTTTCCATGCTGTCGGCGATGAGGTCGCGTGACTGCAGCGAATAGCTCATCCCTTCGGTCCCCATCGAGATGCCGTCGCTGACACCGATGGTGTTGAACTGCATGCCGACCAGCCCGACCGCTTGCACACCCTTCTTCACCTGCCCGCCCAGTTCGTGCAGGTGCATGTTGCAGGTATTCCCTTCGTACCAGACCGCCCCGATGCCGACCTGAGCCTTGTTCATATCCTCGGGGGTCATGCCGGTGCCGTAGAGCATCGCTTGCGACGCTCCCTGGCTCTTGGGCTGCGTGATGCGACTGCTGATCTTGTTAAGCGGGCTGCTCATGACTGGCTGGTGCGGATTAGGGGGTAGGTATTTGAATCGAAAAGCGTATTCTGAGCCGGAAGCGTCAGCGACCGGAGATTTCCCCGATTTTGGGAAGCCTCTGATGGTAGACCGACCGCGCCGATGTTTCCAGGGCAGGTTGTGGCTGGTGCCAGGCGACCTGCAAACAAGGGTGACAAGGAGCAATCAGCTTTGGTTCGCGCGGCCGCTTGGCAAATACCTCTCCCACAGCCAACAAAAAACTAACTTCCAGGTTTAAACGCCACCTTGATCCAACTGGGCGGGCCAGCGATGCCGAGCTTATTCACGGCCCGCACCTGTACGCGATTCTCGCCGGGCTTGAGCGACCAGGTCAGGTCGTTGCCCTTTAGCGACCGCTCAGCCTCGCCATCGATCTGCACCACGAAGTGTTCAAAGCTGGGCATATTGTGCGTCAGCCGCACATCCACTTCGCCGGGCTTCTCTTTCTGCTCTAGCCAGAGGTGCGTTTGATTGATGGGGAAGTTCCAATCGCGGGGACTCGTGATGCGATGGGAATAGAGGACCGAGGCAGGATACAGGTCGTCGGTCCACACGCGATGTCCCGTCCAGAACCAGCCTCGCATGCCTTGGTTGAGCGGCATGGGCAACTTGCCATCGAGGAACTGCGTGTGCGGAATCATGCGAAGTTCGGTGAACGCGGGGAACTCGCCAAAGCCCTTCCACTCGTACGGGCTCTTGGCCAGAACGACGACCTCGGCTGCTCGATAAGGCTTCTCTTGAAAATGGGCGACCTGCCGAGCACGTAGTTCGAGCAGATCGAGAGGCTCGCGAGTTTCTTTGTCGACCAGGTACCACGCAGCCTGACCATCGACATAAATCCACTTACTCAACTCGTTTGACCAGATTTCAACGACCTCGTGCCCGCTACGAATCTTCAGCCCGTGATCGCCGGCCCCGATCGATACGCAGCGGCCGACCATTCCCAAGCTTTCGCAGGCCTGCAAAAACACGATGTTGTACTGCTGACAAAACCCGCCGATTGGCGTGCCATCGCTGTGATTCTTCAAAATCTCCAGCGCGTCCCACTTGGGATAAATCTCGCTCAAGTGCCCCTTCGCCCATAGCTGCGAACTCCACGCCGCCAGCTTTTCCATCCGCTGCAAATCGGTCGTGCAGCCCTTCACGACTTCGTCGAGTTGGTATTCCTTTCGCAACTGCTGAAGGCGGGGATGATCGAGGCGTTCGAATTGAAACTCATGCGGCGCCACTGGCAGCAATGACTCGGGCAACTCAGGATTATGGGCCGCGGCGAGCGTCAGCTTATCGCTCCAGTTGCCTGCGGCTTCGATTTCGGTCGCGATGGTGATGGACTTGAGTTGAGGATGATGAGTCGCATCGGCAGACGGCATTTGCAACTGGATTCGAAAGTACTGCGGTAACGGCTTACTTGATGTTGCCAAAAGATTCATTTCGGACTCGTCTGCTCGAAACTCGAACTCCTTACTATGTCCTGTCTGCGGCGGTGCCCTGAGGATGATTGCTGGCGATCCGAGGCCGCCCCAATCGCCTGTAACTTTGATACGGATGCTCTTCACCTTTGCATTCGGAGATGCCGTCGGCTTCCCGGCCAAGTTGGCTGCGTCCAGCATCGGCAGCAGGAAAAGTCCCGACGAAACATGCGCGGTCCCTTCGAGGTAAAGGCGAACGTAGTATTCGCCCTCGATGTCGTTGTTCTTTCCCAGCTTGGTTGATCTTGGCGATCCGCCGCTGCTGAACTTAAAGCTGGACGGCTCAACAAACTGCTTCCATACGTCGTCGGCAGCGTGATCGTCATTACGGGCAATCCAGATCTTGCCGTCTCCACGCAGCTTGATGCTATTGAGTCCGTCTTTCAAGGCAGAGACTGGCACTTCGAACCGCTTCCAGTAGTTACCAGCCTTGGCAGGTTCGCCCAAGGGAACTTGTTGACCGTTGATCTCTGCTGACATAGATTTGCCCGTATGCCCGACAAGGAGATACGCGCGAGATGGCCGAACATCCGTTGGTGCAACTTGGACTAATGCCTTGTTGTGAATTGTCAGTCGGACACGCAATTCCTTTTCAATCACGATTCCATCGGCCAGCACTTCTTCGTTGGGTTTGTACGAATATCCGGCTGCATTTCCATCAGTTTCGATCAACTCACCAGTTAGCCGCCCAATCGCTTCGCCATCCGCTGAGAGCCTCAGATTGAGAGGAGTTGCTCGGCTGAACATTTCTTTGGCAGTGAGAGTGATTTCATCTGCGCGGACGTTGGTCGTGCAAGCTAGTGAGACGAGAGTCAGAACGACCGCAGCAGAGAGCTTCATGATCTTGGCTTCAGGCGAGGGAGGAATATCAAATAACTACTCTGCATCCGCGGCTTCGAGTTCTTTCACCAGCGGGCGATAGACGTAGGCATTAAGTACCGCGATGGTACCGCGGTCGCTATTGTTGCGGGCGACGGCCGCCAGCGCGTTGCAGGCACCGTTAATCGAGTCGATCGCCTTTTCGAGTTCGGCGATTTGCATCTCCTTGTCACCCTTTTTCTTCGCCAGCCCCGCTGCACGAACCGCTTGCACGCAGTTCATGTATTCGAAACCGAACTCATAACGCCGCGCCAGATGCAGCGTGTATGAACGGCTCCCTTCGCGGGCCCGTGTATTCGCCCGATACATTTCGTTCATGGCATTCAGATAGGACTCGCGAACTTTGCCCCACCAGGCTGGGGCGGGCTCAGCTGACTGGTACTGCTTCAGCATCATTTGGGGCTCGACGATCGCGAACTGAGGATCATTCAAATCGATGCTCAGGGCGGCAAGCTCCACGAGTTGCATCGCCGTCGTGACCCGCGTGTGAACTTCCTCGCCGCAGACGGGTGTCAGCAACTGTTCGCAAGCTTCCGCCAAAGTCAAATTTTCGTTGCTGGCCTGGCGCGAGAGAAAATACGCGGCAAAGTCCAAGTCGCCAACGGCCGGGCTTTCGGCGATGAATCCCACCGTGCGCAAGTGCGGAAGGTTCTGCAAGGCACCGGCCAAACTGGCAGGGGAAAACTGCGGGAGGATTCCGCCTGGATCACCATTCAGCCGAAGGAAGGTTGCCCCTTTGTCGCTTGCTACCACCGTAATTTTATTGGCGTCGTCCGTGAGCTGGCGGATGCTGCCGCCCAAGTCGCGCAGCGCTTCCTGCTCCGACTGCTGTATGTTCGGGCCGCGCATTCTCGGGAAAAACCGGTTGTCGATTCCTTGATAAATCTGGTCGAGCTGAGGATAAGCGGTCTGATAGGCCTGCGCGAATTCTGCGGGGGCTGGTGCCCGATCGCTCCGCAAGCCAACCGTCATTCCATACAGATGAGCTGTCTCAATCACGGTTTGCAGCAGCGCTTTACCGGCGGCCAATTGATCTTCGTACTTTTCTTTCCCGGTAAAATCCGGATTCTCGAAAGTCTTCGCTCCCTTAAACGCTGCCCGGCCCGCCGTGTCGCCACTTACGGACAGTGGCGGAGCGTCCCATAGTTGAGCCTTGGTCTGATGGACACCATCAACGTCCACCGAAACAAACGGCTGATTCGGATGAACGTCAAAAATGATCTTGTTGAACTTCAACTTCGCGAGTTGACCAATCAGCTGTTGCAGGTCGCTTTTTCCCCAGCTGAGGGAACTGAATGGCGAATTGCCGCCCAGCTGCCAGCCGCGACAGGAGGACTGCGGCGGCTCCAGTTTGAGATCGAAGCCAGCCAGACTGAACTCGGGCGGGGCGATGGGGTCGAGATCGCCGTAAAGCAGCGAGCGCACCCCCAGCGCATGCAGATATTCGGCAGCTGCCCAGTAAGTTGTTCGCGGGTTGTCGCCGCCGATCACCAAGGCTGGCTGTTCGCGAAAGGTTGTGCTTTTGACAAGGTGACCTTGCGCGTTCAGCTTGGGCCAACTCTTGACGAAGAACTCGAGTGACTTATTCGTAGCCGGGCTGCCGACAAATATGACCGGTAATTTGCCGGTTGGCTTGGGCAGAACAGATACGTCAGCTTGGTAGATTCGGCGGAGGCCAGCCGCAACTTCCTCCGCTGCTTGCTGCTCCAAGGGAGGAGCCAACTCGCCGACGATGACTTCGATTTTCTGCTCAGCTGCCGCAAAACTAGCAAAGCAAAGGGCAAGTCCAATCAGTAGCAGGTGCCGGAACGTGCGCATCGATTACTTCCCTTCCGCAGCAAAACAAAAGAGCGAATTGCGGCCGCGAATGTAGAGCCGGCCATCGGCGATGGCAGGAGTGGCGAGGCATGATTCGCCAATATCGTTCTTGCTCAGAATCTTGAGCTTGGGTCCTTGTTCGAGGACGACAATAAAGCCGTTCTCGCCGGGAACATAGATTTTGCCGTCGCCGGCGACAGGCGAGCCGTAATAGTCGCCAATGTTGCGAATGCGCGACAGTTCCCAATGCGTGGTGCCGGTCTCCGCATCGAACGAGCTGGTGAGGCCACCTTTCTTGACGACGAGAATCTGCTCGCCGACGACCAGGGGCGAACAGAGATTCGAGGGGGAGCGGTTGTGCAAATTGAAGACGACGTGCGTTTCGGTCACGTCGCCGGTGCCGCCACCACGAACCGCTTGAATGGTGTTGCCACCACCGGACTGATTTTCGGCCGATTGAAACGCGGTATCGAGCTCACCGCCGTTGAGGTGGCCGCTCTTATCCTTATCCGATTTGTCGAAGCGTTCTTGGAACTCCTTCGGCACTTCATTGCGGGCCAGCTGGCCGTCTTGATTCGTATCGAGCCATTCGAGCAGGGCGTACTTCAGCGTGCGGGTTTCGTCGCCGTAGCTTTGCACGGCGATATAGATTTTGTCATTGCGTACGACGGGCGACGTCATGATCGTCCGCAGCAGCGTATTGCAGGTCCACAACTCTTTGCCGGTCGCCGGATCGTATCCCTTCAATTTGCCGCTGCCAGCCACAACCAGATCGGCCCGTCCACCAGCCTGGCAGATTACCGGGACCGCATAGCCAGCCAGCATCTCGGAACGGTCGGTTTTCCAGCGAAGCTTGCCGGTGCTGGCGTCGATGGCAAAGAGGGCGGAGGCAAGATCGTCGTCCTGATTGAAGATGACCAAATCTTGATAAACGATCGGCGAAGCTCCTGAACCCCAGTCCATGAGATAAGCCGGGAGGGGCAATGGATACTTCCAGATATCGGCCCCGGTCGCCGCATCGAGGGCGAAGAGGCCCAGCGTGCTGAAGTGAACGTAGACTCGTTTGCCATCGCAGGCTGGCGTTGACGAAGCGTGGCTGTTCGGCGGCGTGATTCGCGGCAACTTACCAGTGTCGAACTCGCGCTTCCACAACTCTTTGCCAGTGACGGCATCGAGCGAGAAGACACCGAGCTTTTGGTCGCCAGTCATGCCGGTGACGTACAACTTGCCGTCGACGATGATTGGCGACCCGATGCCATCACCCAGCTTGGCGGACCAAAGTTGGTTCTCGGTTGTCGAGAACGTCGTCGGCAGCGGCTTAGCGGCCGTTGATACTCCGCTGCTGTTGACGCCGCGAAACTGCGGCCAATCTTCGGCAGTCGCGACCGTCGCGCAGAGCAGAGAAACGAGCAACAAACTAAGGCTTCTCATACAACCACCTCACTGGCAACGAACGAAAGCGTGAGGACAGGGGCCCCGCGCCAATCTTGCCGACATAATAACTGAGCAGCACGCGATCTTTGTGAAACAGCACGCTAGTATAGGCAAATCCCTGGTCGGAATCGGATTCGAGATTGCGCGTGTTCGTCCAGGTCTTGCCACCATCGCTCGAAATGGCCGTCGATAGCGGCGTGCGCTTGCCGCCGTGACCTTGACCGGCGACGAAGTTGTTATTCCACACCAGCAGTAAATCTCCCGTCGAGGGAATGGTGCGAATGGTCGCGGGAGCTTCGGGAGCGGGGACCGACAACTTCGCGGGTTCCGACCAATGGTCGCCACCGTCGGTGGAAGTGCTGGTGCCGATGTAGCCGAGTTGAGTGCGAACAATCATCAGCAGTTTGCCGTCGGCAAGTTCGACCACCTCGGGTTCCATCGCGCCCCGTTTGGGCTGATCGACACGATCCGCGCTCGGTCGCCACGTCTTGCCGCCGTCGTCAGAGAGTTGACAGAAGCAGGTGAAATGGCTCCCACTTTTCTTGAAGACATCTTCCGTTGTGGCGATGGGACAAATCATGCGTCCTTTGGAAGTAATCGTGACCCGGTCGTTATTCATAACGTGATAGCCGGGCTGCTGTTCCGAGGTAACGCGGATCGGTTCCCCAAACGTACTTCCGTCGTTGTTCGAAATACGCAGGATCGGAAACAAGTCCGCAGAACTGTTTTTCACCAGCACAAACATGCCGAGCAGGTCGCTGGGTTGGTGATCTTCGCCTGGCAAGCGACGGAGCGTGACGGACATCACGTTTTGCTTGCCGATGTTCTCTTGCAGGGTCCGTTGTTCGCCCCAGGTGCGACCGCCATCGTTCGATACCCGGCCCACGATGGTCGCCGAGGTGTGATCGGCTCCGCCGCCGACGAATTCGGTCGTTGCGTAAAGCAGTGAATCGTCCTGCAGCGGAATGATCGAGCCTTCGCTATAGCGCGGCTTGCCTTTCGTCGCTTGATAGACATCAACCTTGATGTCGTCCGAAACGACCGCGATCGGCACTTTCAAAGCAGCTGGCGGCAACGAAAACGCAATGAGCGACTGGGCTGCACGAACGCGCACATCGAGGGTCGTGTCGTCGAGCATTTCAATCAAACGGGGCTGGGCTTCGACAGCGCGGGCATAGCCGGCGAAGTCGGCCGAGTAGGTTCGAATCGCGGGATCGTTGTCGGAGAGATTTTTGATGATTGCCGCACGGCCGCCGGGGTCGCGCAAGCAGGCGAGTCCATTGACGAAATAGGCTTTTGCCAGCGGATCGGTTTCGGCCGCGAGCACTTTCTGCAGCGGAGCAATGTCGCGCTGGTCGCCGAGCAGGCCCAAGACCCAGCCACAGATCTTGCGGATATCCCGATCGGGATCGTGCAGCCGTTCGCGGAGCAGTTGATAGGCAGCAGGGCTACCTCCGCGAGCCAAGGCAGCGGCGGCCATCATTTGCAGTTTGGGATTATCACTGTTTGCGAAGGCGCTGCGCATCACCTTCCCGTCGCCCAGTTCAGCGACTTTGTACAAACTTTCGGCGGCATGAACGCGACCGTTCGATTTTTCGTCGGCCAGGATCTTCCACATAGCACCGAGAGTGCTGCGATCGCCGGTACGGGCAATTTCGCGGGCCAGTCCGCAGCGTTTTTGATCATCCTCTTCTTTGGGCAATCGAGGCTTGAGAGCGGCGCGAACTTCCTCGCCTTTGCCGGCCAGTGTGAGTGCCTCGGCGGAATGCATGGCCGGCCAAAATTCATCACTGGCAAGGCCAGCCCGTAGCACGCGTAGGCACTTCTCCTGCACGTCAGCAGGGAGTGGCACCGGGCTGTTGCGATCGGTCTCTTGAGCGACTGCTGCGGCCGAAAGAATCAGCAAACTCCAAGACAAAACAATCAGCTTGCGCATGGCGGGGATCCTGGGCGGGAAAGTCGTGGTAGCGGGCAGTGTACTGGCTCGCGCGGGCAAAATCACTACTTGCGCCGAAAAGAGCACGAAGCATTCTGCCGCCACAACCGTCATGGCACGCATCTTCGGGCACCGGTGGCAACTCGGCCAGCTTTCTCGCCCTATTCTTGCCCAGGGTTGCTGGACGTTTGCTATCTAGCCTGAATGATTTGGATCGAGCCAGTGGTCTGCCCCCGGGAATATCCGATAGGCTGATGGCTCTGACATGCGCCCCCGCTGACCCGCCAAGGATTCGCCCAATGACTACCGCCCGCAACCCTGCAATTGGCTGGTGGGCGGCAGTGACGATTCTGGTGAGCGCGTTTCTGCTGTTTCAGGTTCAACCCGTCATCAGCAAGACGATTCTGCCGTGGTTCGGTGGCAGCCCAGCTGTCTGGACGACGTGCGTACTTTTCTTCCAACTCGTACTGCTCGGCGGATATGCCTACGCTCACGCCCTGATTCGTTATGTGTCGCCGGGACGGCAGGGAATCGTCCACGGCGTGCTGTTGGTCCTGTCGGTATTGACGCTACCGATCACGCCAACAGAGTTCTGGAAGCCTAACGACGGCTCGCTGCCGGCCCTGCGAATTCTGGTGCTGCTGCTGGTGAAGGTGGGCCTGCCGTACTTCCTGCTCTCATCGAGCGGGCCGCTGGTGCAAGCCTGGTTCAGCCGCGCATATCCGGGAGCTTCGCCCTACCGCCTGTATGCACTCTCAAATATCGGTTCGCTCCTGGCCCTACTGACTTACCCGGTTGTTTTCGAGCCGATCTTCGCGGTCAATCATCAAGGGCTGATGTGGTCCGGTGCGTTCATCGGCTTCGCCTTGCTGGCTGGCTCGCTGGCCTGGATGATCAATCGATTGCCGCCGGAACCAGAAAGCACATCAACGGCCGATTCACCGGCAAATGCTGCCGAATCAGCAGATGGAAAGGGAGATGCCCCCCCAGCCACCAGCAGCTTACTCATCTGGATATCGCTCCCCGCGCTCGCCTCGATGCTGCTGCTGGCAACGACCAATCACTTGTGCCAGGACATCGCGGTCGTCCCGTTCATGTGGATCGTTCCGCTCAGCTTGTACTTAATCTCCTTCATCCTCTGCTTCGATAGCGAATTCTGGTATCAGCGCCGCTTCTGGGGCCCGCTGGGTGTGATCGGAATTCTCGTCCTCTGCGTGCTGGTGAAAGGTGACGAGTGGGGGAATTGGCCGCACCCGGGCAAAGCCGAATCGCTGTTCCAAACGATCAAGCACTTGCCACTGCACGCGCTCCATCAGGCGACGCTGCAATCGAACAGTTGGGCCAGCGAGTTCGAATCGAACCTCGCCTTTCAAGCCCTGGTATATGTCGTGCTGCTGTTCATCATCTGCATGCTTTGCCACGGCGAACTGGTGAAGCAGAAGCCGCAGCCTCAGCACCTAACGCTCTACTATTTAATGATCTCCGCCGGTGGTGCGCTCGGTGGTCTGTTCGTCGCACTGATCTGTCCGTTCATCTTCAAAATGCAGTTTGAATTATCGCTGGGCATTGTGCTGGGATATGTCGTCGCCTGGATCGCCCTAGTCAACGACGGCCGCGAGTCGTGGCTCGAACGGCGGCAATGGCTGCAGTGGATTGCCGCAGTGATGATCATGGGGGGTGTGTTGTTTGTCATCACCAGCACCTATGAGCCACTGTCGCCGGAGACCGAAGCGGTGATGCGTAACTTCTACGGCACACTGACAGTAAAAAAACACGAAGTCGACGACGAAACCGTTGCCCACAGACTCGTGCATGGCGGCATTTTGCACGGCTATCAATTCATCGATCCCATCCGCCGGTTGGAAGCCACTACCTACTACGTGAACGAGAGTGGGGCCGGCGTCGCCGTGTTGCAATACCCGCGTACGGCGGGACAAGGGATGCGAGTGGCCGTGGTGGGGCTCGGTTCTGGCACCATGGCAGCCCATGCCCAGCAGGGCGACGTTTATCGCTTTTACGAAATCGATCCCAAGGTGATCGTCATTTCCGACCGGTTCTTTACCTTCCGTCGCGATGCTGAAGAACGGGGAGCGAAGACCGAGGTGATTCTCGGCGATGCCCGCATCCGGATGGAAAAAGAAGCAGATCAGAAGTACGACGTAATAATCCTCGACGCCTTCAGTGGCGATGCGATTCCAGCGCACCTCCTCACCGTCGAGTCGCTCGAGCTCTACAAGCGGCACCTCCGCAAAGATGCCGACGGCAAAATCATGGGCGTGCTGGCCGTGCATATCAGCAACAAGCACTTGGACCTGGCTCCGGTGGTCGCTGCGCTGGCCCGTCGCAATGACCTGCTCGCGATCCAAGTCTCGGCCGACGAAAGTCCTTACGAGCCCGACGCTTTCACCGGCAGCGACTGGATCCTCCTCACCCAAAACGAACAGTTTGTGAATGCCGACCTGGTGGCCAATCTTTCGACGCCGTTGGCGATTGCCCGCGAGGACGAAGTCCTCTGGACCGATACCCACAGCAGCCTGCTGCCGATCCTGAAATCCGACTGGGTTCGCTCGCTCCGAGAGCGATTTCAGCCTAAGCCGAAGGAGGCAGAGACCCCGGCGGCTGCGACCCCTCCCACGCCCGTCGAGCGGTAAACCACCACGTTTTTGCGGGGTGTCGCGAGGGGCGGGCGCTTGACCCCGCTTTTATCGGGATGCTATAAGCGACATAGGAACAGAACTTCTCTCACTGCCCGATTCGGGTACGTTGGCACGCACGCGATGTCCGGCATTACCATCCGAGTTCTTGACGGCGCTGACCGCGGGCGCATCTATCAAAACGTCGGTCCCCCCATCACCATTGGTCGTGAAGAGGGGAATACGATCCAACTGAACGACGAACGCGTCAGCCGGTATCACATCAAGATTCAGGAAGACAACAGTCGGCTCGTTCTTACCGATCTCGATAGTACCAACGGTACCAAGGTCAACGGCGAAGACATCCAGCTCCGAATTCTGAAGTTCGGCGACATGATCGCCGTGGGTCGCAGTGTGCTCCTATTTGGCTCGCGCGAGCAGATCGCCGGTCGTTTGGCTCGCCTGCGTGACGATAACGGCGAAGCCGCCAGCGCCGCCGATCAAGAGCAAGTGCAAAAGGCCGCGAACTTCTCGTCGCTCGACTTCGAACTTAACTGGAACGAAGAGTGCGATATGCAGGCCACGCTACACGCGCTTGAGCCCCCCGAACTGCCCGACCGTCTGACGCCCGGACAAGCGGCCCAGCTAGCCGAGATGCTGGAGTTCCTGTACGTCCGCCTGCGCAACCTCATTCAGTCCGCTACGGTCGACAACAAGTCGAGCAAGATCTCGCTCGACCTCCGCCAATGGCAAGGACTGATCGACCTACAAGGTCGCTTGTCGGAATACCTGCGCCGCATCGGCAACCCGCGCGATTAAATAAGTACGTCGGGTGTACCGCCGGCATCTTCTGCGAACCGTCCCTGTCCGCTCGGCAACTGGCATCGTAAAATTGTCCCATGAGCAAAGATTATTACGAGACGCTGGGTGTCGCCCGAGGGGCGAGCAACGAAGAGATTCAGAAGGCTTATCGCAAGCTCGCGCGCAAGTATCATCCTGACCTGAACCCCGACGATAAAACGGCCAAGCAAAAGTTTCAGGAAGTGCAGACCGCTTACGAAACGCTGAGCGACGAGAAGAAGCGGCAGATGTACGACCAGTTCGGCTCCGCCTACGAGCAGATGGGTGGTGCGCCGCCCGGTGGCGGTGGTGGAAATCCATTCGGCGGCGGACAAGTTCCCCCGGGTTTCGATCAGATGTTCGGCGGCGGTGGAGCTGGTGGGGGCGGCAATCCTTTCGGCGGTGCCGGGGGCATTTCGCTCGAAGAATTGATGCGACAGTTCGGCGGCGGCTTTGGGGGTGGTGGCTTTGAAGGTGGCCCGCCGAAACGTAAGTCGCGCAAGCAACAACAGCTCCCGGGCGACGACGTCCGTCACGAACTCGACATCCCGTTTCAGACCGCTGTTCTCGGCGGCAAGATGAGCCTTCGCCTGCAACGCCCGTCGGGCAAGATCGACACGGTCGACGTCAGCATTCCGCAGGGGATCGAATCGGGCAAAACCATTCGCCTTCGCGGCCTGGGCGAACCTTCGCAATCGGGCGGCACCGCTGGCGACCTGCTAATCACCGTCCGCACCAAAGAACACGAAGCCTTCTCGCGCCAGGGTCTCGACCTGACCGTCAGGGTTCCCATCACCGTGGCCGAAGCTTGCCTGGGTGGAAAGATCGAAGTTCCTTCGCCGCACGGCACCCTCACCCTCACTGTGCCGCCGGGCACTTCGAGCGGCAAGCGAATTCGCGCCAAGGGACAAGGGGTGCATACCAAGGACGGCAAGCAAGGCGACCTGTACGCCGAGATGATGATTACCGTGCCGAAGAAGCTGAGCACCAAGGCTGCCGAGTTGGTGAAGCAATTGTCGGACGAACTGGACGAAGCTCCTCGCGCCGAGCTGCGGTTTTGATGTTGCCGCCGCTAGCCGCTGCCGCTGTGGGGTTCTGGTTGCTCGCTCAGGAGCAAGTCCAACAACCGCAGCCCCTGCTCATGCGGCTCGATGGCGCCACGCGGGCCCGAGTCTTGGCTGCCCTGGCCGCGCTCATCCTGTTGGGCTTTCTGCTGATGACGCTCGCCTGGCTCGGGGCTCGTATGACCCGGCGGTACATGGGCGGACCGAAGAAGCTGGGACCAAGCAAACTACCCAGCGACGAAGAATGGACTCGCGCGAAGAGCACGCAAGTTGACGAATCGGGCAACAGCAAACCAAGAAACGAGCAGGGCTGAAAAACACCGGTTAGTGCCTCAGCCCTGGCGATCGTTCACTAGCATCAGCTCAATGCGTGACCTGGTCCAACTCTGGACTAGGCTCCGCCGGGGAGCTTGCCTGCCTTGATCAATTCGCCGAAGGTCATGCCGCCCGAAGACTTTTCAGCTTCGGCCTTGGTCAAACCGTCGACAATGTACTTCTTGGCAGCAGCGGCATCGGCCTTCACAGCTTCGAAGTCGGCCTTGGTCAAGAACTTGCCGACAGCCTTGCCGTACTCGTTCTTCATCTTCTTGCTTGTGCCTTCGTGGCAGACATTGCACTTGGCAGTGCCAGCCGCTTCGACAAAAGCCTTGTTCTCGTTGCCTTCGACGTACTTTGCAGTCCATTCCTTCGCGAACGGAGGCAGGGCCAAAGCCGAGCCAGCGGTCAGCGAGACTACAAACGCGCCGAGGAGCAGCGTCAGACAAACTTTCTTCATCCGTTTTCTCCGCAGAATTTTGGAACTGCCACAGCAGGCACAAAGCCAACCGCTACGACCATTCGCAGCGAAATTTGTGAAGGTAGGAACCAGGGGGCAGCACACGTAGTTAACTCGGCAAGATAGGCAATGTCAAGTCGAGTGAACTTTGAGGGTGCTCGGTGCCCGCGGTTCGAAAGTCGCAGTCAAGCCGTAATTTCCGTGCCATACAAGGTCGGCAATCTCGGCTCGTAACTGCAAGCATTCACCTCACTGGGAAGAATACGTCACTAGTGAGAGTAGAGTTCTCGACTCGATTCTGCCTACAACTTTTGCCAGCGTTCCCACTCCTCCAGAAGTGCGCCACTGGCAGCAACTCAGGGCGTTCTCCCGATTAGCACCCTATTTGTTGATTTAATCCCAAAGTTTTGCAACTCGTCCACTCTTGGCGATATGCGTGGAAGTATTTCGCAGCCAACCACTTGCGTCCCAATCTTGCATCTTTGAGATCAGCCAATCTGTTGAAAAATCACCGGGTTTTTCAACACCCCCCTTTGCGTGCGGTCAGCAGAATCACCGCTGTAAACGTAGCGTGCTGCCCACGCGAACCGGCCACCAGGTTGTCAATGAACTCGCTCTATATTGTATGTAATTGTTAAATAACAGTCAACTGTTTTTCTGTTGGCTCGCTGCATCCTCCGCTTCCCCGCCCCGATTGCCCTGGCTGCGAATCGCGCGGGCTGCGTAAAATAGGGAGACTCGTTTACTCCCTTCACCCGCAGCCAATCCCACATAGCCCGACGGGTCAGCGAGAGAGAACTGAACGGAACGTGATTTTACAGTTCTCCCTCGCTGACGCGTCGGGCTAAGTAAATCACGTCGGGCTAAGTAAATCGGGCATAGCGGGCTCTCGTCTAGTTTAAGCAATCTCGTCCCCAACAAAGTCGGCAGGTATGGGCGGTTACAAGTCCCTGAAACGCGTGCTGGGCGAAACGCATTTGGGGCGCAAGCTGCGCTGGCTGTTCGGGGTCTGTCTATTCGGGCTCGTGCTCATCGCTTTCTGGCTCGTCGACTGGATCGGCGAAGACCTGGTGATGCGCAACATTCACCGCAACGGCCGCGAGTGGGTCCGCTATCACATTTTCGATAAACACTGGGAAGTCTGGGAAACCGACGTCGATCGCAAGCCGTTTCGCGCTGAGTTCAGCAAGCGCCTTCTCCCCGAAGGTTATAACGCGCGGACCATTTCGACCGATCGCGACCTGGTGAAGCGCCTGAACGATAGCGGCTTTAATTTGCGCCCGAGCGGCAAGAACGCTGCCGAGCAACAACGTCTGTGGGCCCCCGAGAATGCGGACGAAGTGCAATTGCTCCGGCAGTTGCAGGCCGACTTCGAGCAAGTGGTGGCCAGCCAGCCCGCACCGAATGCCGGCGACGACGAACAGCGCAACCTGGCGCATGAACGGTTTGAATCAGTCTTTGCCCGCCGCATCGATCACGAGGCCGACAAATATTACTACTACCAGCCCGTCTATTGGGACCGGCAATTATGTCTCTCGTGTCACGAGGGGAGTTACGGCAAGTTCTCGATCTCGGCCAGCGATGCTGCCGCCACCGGCACCAGCCAACTGCCGTTTCTCGTGACTCGCGTCGATCTTCCTTATGGCAAGACGCGCTCCGCAGTGAACTGGATTCGCGCGGTCCTCCTCACCGTCGGTATTCTGACCGTGTTCCTCTCGATGGTCGCCCTCTGGATGGTCGTGCGCTACGTCGTCCTAAAGCCGCTGGCCCACTTGCGCGAAGTGAGCGATTCGGTGACCCGTGGCGATCTCGATCAACGGGCCGAGATCAATACCAACGACGAGTTCGAAGAGCTGGCCGCGTCGTTCAACAAGATGTTGCGCCACTTGATCGAAGCGCAGGGGCAATTGCAAACCGCCAATAAAGACCTGGACGGCAAGGTCGACGAATTGGCCCAGCTCAACATGCAACTGCACGAAATGAACCGGCTGAAAGGTGAATTTCTGGCCAACATGAGCCACGAACTCCGCACGCCGCTCAACAGCATCATCGGTTTTTCGGAAGTCCTCGGCGGCATCGATTCCCTCTCCGACAAGCAGAAGCGTTACGCGAACAACATTCAGAAATCCGGGCGCGACCTGCTCGAAATGATCAACGACATTCTCGATCTGTCGAAGCTCGAAGCGGGGCGGATGGACCTGCGACTGAGCGAATTCCGCATCGACGCGATCATTCACTCGCAGTGCGATATCGTTCGCCCGCTGGCCGAAGACAAAAACATCGACCTCGCCATCGAAATCGAGCCCGACCTGCCGACGCTGTTTCAGGATCAGGCCAAAGTGCAGCAGATTCTCACGAACCTTCTCTCGAACGCGATCAAGTTCACGCCCGAAGGGGGGCGCATTACCGTCGGCGCGAAAGGGAACTCGCGCGGCTTCATCGAACTGTCTGTCGAAGATACTGGCGTGGGGATTGCCGAATCGGATCGCGAAATCATCTTCGAGAAGTTCCGCCAAGGGACTGCTGTTCTCGGCCGCGACATTCTCACGCGCGAGTACAGCGGCACCGGGCTGGGGCTCTCGATCGTCAAAGAGTTGTGCAAATTGCTCGGCGGCGAAGTCCACGTCGAAAGCGAACTCGGCAAGGGAAGCACCTTCCGCGTCCTCATTCCGTGGATGCGCGCCGAACAGCCTCAGCATGCGTCGAAGTTGAACGCCCGCCTCGACGAAATCACCCGCCCCCGCCGTGGCGATGCTGAACAGCTTTCGACCGATACGGTCGTGATTAGTAAGTAGACGGCGCAGAGCTTCGCGGTTTTGCAATTGTCCTGGGTGCTGGTTCTAATGGCTAAGTCCGTTGGTCTCCTGTTGTTGCTTTGCTCTCCAAGTGGCCCCATGTCGCGAATTGTTTCCCGTGCGTTGATCGCCTTACTTGCCGTGGTGGCAATGGGTGCCCATGTGCGCGGCGATGAGGCGGGCCAGTTGTACGCGAAGAAGATTCGCCCGCTGCTGGAGCGGAAGTGCTACGACTGTCATTCGGCAAAGGCCGAAGAAGTGAAGGGGGGCCTTAAGCTCGATACGCTCGAGGAGATGCTGAAGGGTGGACCGAATGGGCCGGCGATTGTGCCGGGCGATCTGGAGAACAGCTTTCTGCTGCGGGCCATTCGTTACGAGGAGGCCGACTATCAAATGCCCCCCGCGGGCAAATTGAGCGACGAAGACATTCGGGCCGTCGAACAGTGGGTGCGTGTCCTGAAAGATGCCAAGTAAACGGCGTTAGCCGATCCAATCGCCGGGGACTCGTTCGTCGACCAGCTTCAAGCGTTCTTCCAACGCACGTTCGAGATAGAGCGTCTCTTGCGGTTCGCGAATGTTGTCGATCAACACGAGCCGTTCGCCGTTCTGTAGCAGCACGCTGAGGGTATAGACATACGAGCCGCCATGCTTGCTCCGCTGGAAGCGCTCGGTGCAGAAGAGTTGCCGAACATCCATCGTTGGGACGCGGCGCTTGCCGAACGAAGGGAGCGGACCATGCCAGACGGCCAACTCGCCGCCGGCCAGTTTGATCTCGGTGCGATTGACGAAGCAGCAGAGGCAGGCGTAAGTGATTCCCACGCCCACGGCCACATGCAGCAGCGGGAACAACAAGAAAATCAAGTTGCCCCATTCCCACCGATTGGCACCCGCCATATGGCCGAAGGCCATAGAATACCAAACGAGGAGAAAGCCATCCCAAAAGATGGCGAAGAAGACGAGGATCCAAATGGCATGCGTGTACCAGCGCCAACGAATGGCCAGATCGGGACCAAAGTCATCGACGACATAATGCTTGGGCGGGGCGACGGGCATGTTGCGCCGCGACATCTGCAGCGGGCTACCGACCTGGTCGAGCACACTGAAGACGGCATCGCAGGCGAGGCACTTGCCGATGCCGAGCTTCAGATTCACGTCGGCCGCGGAGATGTGCTGATGACAGTCGGGGCAGGTGAGTTTCATGGTGTTAGGTATTCGCTGCCGCTGAAGTAATCTTATCGCTGGGTCAATCCATGTGGCTTTCTTCTCGCAGCCGATGAAACCGCATGATCAGTTCCCAGGCTTCGGCCGGGGTTTCTGCATATTGAATCAGTTTGAGGTGATGGTCGGCAATCACGCCTTCATCGGCCAGGAATTGAAAATTGATGACCTGGTCCCAGAACTGGCGGCCAAACAGAATAACCGGAATATCCTGCATGCGGCCCGTTTGCTTGAGCGTGAGGACTTCCAGCATTTCGTCGAGCGTGCCGAAGCCGCCAGGGAACACGACGAGCGCTTTGGCCCGCATGAGAAAGTGCATTTTTCGCAGCGCGAAATAGCGAAACTGAAAACAGAGTTCGGGAGTGATGTACGGATTGGGATCTTGCTCTTGCGGCAACGTGATGTTGAGGCCCACGCTCTTGCAGCCCACATCGTGCGCACCTCGATTGGCAGCTTCCATGATGCCGGGCCCGCCACCGGTGACGACGACATAGTCGCAGCGACCCCCCAGCTGACAAGTCGACGAAACCAGGCTGGCGAACTCGCGTGCTAGTTCGTAGTAACGCGCCTTCGCCACAACGCTTTTCGCCCGCACCACGTCGCGCTGCCGCTGCGCGTCGTGCGGCGATTCTTTCAGCGCGTTCTCAGCTTCCAGCAGGCGACGGTCGGCCTCATGCTGTTCGACGATGGCGGTCCCGCCGAAGACAACCACCGTCGAGTCGATGTGGTTCTCGCCGAGCAGCATCTCGGGCTTGAGGAGTTCAAGCTGCATGCGGACGGGCCGGAGTTCGGGCCGTTCGAGAAACTCCAAATCTTCGTTGGCCAGGCGATAACTGGGACTGCTCAGGATGGCATCGAGGGGCAATTCGGTCATGGCGATTCCGGGGGCTCGGAGGGGAGAGGAGTTTCGTCGCCAGAGGGCGCAGTAAGTTCTGCTGGCGTTTGCTCGGCAGGTGTTAGCTCAGGTTCAGGAGGCGGCAAGCGCGGTGGCTCGGGGCCACGGTAGTCAGCGGGTATCAAGCGTGCCGCCATCGCGAGTACGATGCCGCTGAACAGGACAAGCATGCCCATCAACATCATGGAGGTGGCCGCGGCGGGTGGCGTCGTGCGTAAATAGGGATGCCACCATCGCCAGCTAAGTAGGGCAGCCAGCAAGACCGCGAAGAGCGATCCGGCAGGCGGAAGCCAACGCGTGGTCCCATCCGAGCGCTGACCATTGAATAGCAACGTGATCGACCAGCCTGCCAGTGCCAGCGGAATAAATTGCCAACCAAAGGTTACGCCGACCATAACCCACATCAGCATCACCGGGCCGGCGTAACGCTGCACGAGTAGCGGACGAAAGGGAGTGGCCGCGTAAATCAAACCGCTGGTTATCAATCCCGCGAGTGCACCTATGGAGACATCGACCAGGCCCGCCAACCAGCGCCAATTGGGATCGCGCGGCGGCAACCAGAGCCGAGAGTCGACCGCTGCGATCGGGTGAATCGCAGGCCACAGGAGAGCAGCTATTATTGCGTAAAGAAGGATCGGCACGAACAGTCGGCGCGGGATTCGGTGGCCGTCATAGTCGATGAGCGCGGCGCCCACGAGCGTGGTGAGGAGCGACAGGTGCATCAATGTGGCCACCGCCAAGGATCGCGTGTCCTGCAGGGTTAATGGCGGTCGCGATGAGCCCACCGAGGGTAGGGGCAGGTTCATTCCGTTGCCAAGCAGTTCTACGCAGCCGACGACTAAGAACACGAGCGCCAGCCAGGTTTCGACAAACGGATAGCGGGCGGCAATCGGCAGATGGCAATCGGCACAACGGCCCCGCAGCATCAGCCAGCCAAGGATTGGAATGTTATGCCGCAGCCGAATGGGCGACAAACAACGGGGGCAGCGCGAGCCGGGAGAGACGAGGTTCAGTTTCGCCGGAACGCGATAGACCACCACGTTCAGAAAGCTGCCGACCGAAGCGCCAACCGAAAACATCCAGAGGCCGAAGAGCGCTGCCCCGATCCACCACATTGTCTCGGGCGAGATAGGTGGTTCTTCAATCACAATTCGCCGCGTGGCCTGGGCCAGCGGCGAGAACAGCAGCGAAACATCCATGCAATCAACGGCAGACCAAAGGAGCAACGGCAACTCGTCCCACAACGAGCGGATTGTCGCAGGTTGCTGGTCAGTAGCAAAGGCGAGCGCCCAATCGCGTCAAGTTACTTCGGCGGTGGCAGCTGACCACCACCGTTGTCGGGTTCGCCTTGTTGCACATAGGGGTTAATCACGAACACTGGATCTGACTTAGCGACTTCCTGGCTGGCAACCGGTGCGGTGCCAAACGAAGGATTGTAAGTAGCCGGCCAGGCAAACGGGCTGGTGCCGTAAGGGCGGCGAATGATTTGCGAACTGTAATACACCGGAGGATGGATGGCGAAGTAGGGCGGCTGCGGCGCAAAGCCCACGCGAGTGCCGAGATAGCCCCAGCCACCGCCGTAACCATAACCGCCCCAGCCGTTCCAGGTGGCCACATCGCCGGCGTAGGGGTACTGGGCCTGGGCAACGCCACTGCTGAGAGTCGCCAGGGCGAGAACGGTGAACACAAAAGTGAAAGTGCGAATCATGGTGCGGCTCAGCTGACAAGCAAGGTGCGAAACGAGAAACGAATTCTGCTTCAATTCACACTAATTACCGCCCTGGGCAGAAACAACTCCCGGCGAGTCAAGACCCCCGCAGTCGGCACTTTTCCGTACCCGCTGTTGCACGCAGCCAAGAGTTGCTACGGTGACAGGAGAGTCGACTTCGGCCAGAGGGACGAGCGACCAGGACACTGTGGGCGAGACGCAACGATGAGACGGAGTGCAACCATCGCGGTTCGCAAGCCAGCTGCGGTTCAAGCGGCACACGGTCAAGCCGCGCGCTGCCGCGGGTTGTTCATTGCGGGAACCGATACGGGCGTGGGCAAAACCTACGTGGCCGCCAAGATCGCCCAGGCTCTGGCCGAAACGGGCTGGCGAGTTGGCGTTTATAAACCGGCCGCCAGTGGCTGCCGCCGGTCGGGCAAAAATCTCGTCTCGGACGATGCCGTTGCTCTGTGGGAAGCTGCCGGGCGGCCGGGCAAATTATCCGCCGTCTGCCCGCAGCGATTTGCCGCACCGCTGGCCCCGCATCTGGCTGCCAAAGAAGAACGCAAAGAAATTGACTCCGCCCGTTTGCGCCGCGGTCTGCAATATTGGCTGAAGCGCAGCGACGTCGTCGTGGTCGAAGGTGCCGGTGGGCTGATGTCTCCGGTGGGCGAACAGGACTACGTCGCCGACCTGGCGCGCGATTTCGGCTTTCCGCTCGTCGTCGTGGCTGCCAATCGTATTGGGACCATCAATCACACGCTGCAAACCCTGATCGCGGCTCAAGCCTTCGGCAGTGGCTTGCCCGTGGCGGGTATTGTCCTTAACGATGTCCTTCCACCCGGCGCGGGGGACCCCAGCATCCGTTTCAATCGCTGCGAACTTGAACTTCGCTGCGTGCCGCCGGTGTTGCAAATCGGCTATGCCGAGCCCACGTTCGACCGCGTCATCGACTGGATGCGCCTCGCTCAGCCCGCGCGCCTTGAATCTTCTCAATTCAAATAGCCCAAACTAATTAGCCAAGACGCCATCAGGCAAAATTCGAAGGAACGATGAAGCTCAAAGAGATTCGCGCTTGCGGCGTATTGGTGATGCGAGATGAGCCCGAGCTCTCGTTTCTATTAATGAAGCATGCTCACCGCTGGGATTTGCCCAAGGGGCACCTGGACGAAGGCGAGACCGACGAAGAATGCGCCCTGCGCGAGCTGCGCGAAGAAACGGGCATCAAGGCCAAAGAGATTCAGCTGATCGATGGCTTTCGCTGGATCACGCAGTACGAAGTGAACTCCAAGCGCTTTCGCGAACGCTGCCACAAGACCGTCGTCATTTACCTGGCCAAGCTACTCAAGCCGGTGAAAATCAAGACCACCGAGCACCCAGACTACGAATGGGTGAAGTGGAATCCGCCGCACCACATCCAGCATCAGACGATCGATCAACTCTTAACCGCAGTCGAAGAGTTCCTCGGTCAAGAAAAAAAATGAGGGCACGGCAAACCTTCCAGGCTTACCGTGCCCTCCCAGCGGGTATCCACCCGTATGATTAAAGGCGACCGTTAGTTCGCGGCCAGCCCATCAAGATCGGGAGCCAGACGGGCTTCTTGCGTCAGGCTGTTCAAAAAGTTCTGAGCGGCCACATATTCTTGATGGCTGAAGAACCGGTCTTCGCTGCGAAGGTAATTCTTCAGCTGATCTTTGATCTGAGCAGTGCTGGCATTCACCTGGCGATAGAACGGGCTGTTCACACCAAATTCATTGGCTGTCCGGCGAGCAAACAGGTCCTCAAGCAACAGGCGGTTACCATCGAAGACCTGAGCTTGCAACACGGCCGGCCATTGCACCGAACCCGTATCCGAGTTGTATTCCCGACGGCTGAGACGCTCGGGCTGATCCTGCAGGTTCCATTGATCGAGCTTTTCTTTCGACAAAGGAGCCGGCATCGTCTCCGCCCGATAGCTGGCGTTGAGCCGCTTCGTTTCGAAGTATGTCTTCACATATCGCTGCTTGTTGTCGAGTTCCTTGGCATAACCGTCTTGCATGCGGTTGTATGCTTCGGCCGACAAAGCGTTGTAAATTCCCGCCCCTTGCAGCACGCGCGAGTAACCTGTCATGTAACCTTCGTCGATGGTCGACGAGTGGTGATTGGCGAGCATGGGAGCACCGCCAAAAAAGGTTCCCGTGCTGTATCCGCCGGCCATCGGTCCATATGTTTGAGCGCTGGCAGCCGAGACGGAAACAAGACCCAACACAACAGCTGACGCAAATTTCCAGAACCGAGTCATGGCTATGTTCCCCGTGTAAACGAATTCGAGTCCATTCGTTGTAAGTTTGACTTTCTCTGGTAGAGATCAATTGCAATCACCGTGCCAAACTCGTGTGGCGACGGGAGTGGAATGCCATAAGTGTCATTGAGTGCGGAAGTTCCGCATCTTTTGGGCAAATCTAGAATCAGCTCACAACGCTCCTACCTGTCTCATTCCGGTGTCACTCATCTCATTTTGAGCCGAGCTGAACCACCTGCAAGAAAGCAAAACAGGGTGCGGCCAACCTTCCAGGCGAGCCGCACCCATCCAGCGGGTGCTGTGATGAATTGTCGGGTTGGCTATTTATCAGCCAGTCCGTCTAAATCCGGAGCTAACCGTGCTTCGTGACTAAGACTGCTAAGAAAGTTCTGGGCGGCGATGTATTCCTGGTCGGTGAACCACTTCTCTTCACTCCGCAAGTAGGCCTTCAACTGGTCCTGGATGAGGACGGTGTTGTGATTTACTTCGCGGTAGAAGTTAGAACTCACGCCGAACTCGCTGGCGGTGCGGCGAGCAAACATGTTCTCGAGTGCCAGACGCTGAGCGTCGAAGATTTCGGCCCGCAGAATGGCTGGCCATTTCAAGGTCCCAGCATCGGAGTTGTATTCCCGCTGCGTCAAACGGTTCGGCTGATCTTCGCGATTCCATTGATCGAGCTTTTCCTTCGGAATAGTTAGCGTGTCGGACCGATTGCCCCCATTCAATTCCTTCAGCTCGTAGTAGGTCTTCAGTGCAAGTCGTTCATTATGAATTGCCAGCGTGCGGGCTTGTTGCAGGGCTTTCACAGCGTCGGCCGAATTACGGTTGTACTCGCCGGCCCCCTGCAAGATTCGCGCACTGCCATTGGCAATGCTTTCGTCGATGCTGGAGGCATTGCTGAACCCAGACAGGTTAGCAGGAGTATAACCGCCGCCCGAGTCGAAGACCTGATCCGACCCAAGCGGTTGGTCAAGCATGCCACTGGTGTTTTGGTTGTTGCCATTCCGATTGCCATTCAGTTGCTGAGCGCTATCTTGGCCGACTTGACGATTGACACCCTGGGCCTGATTGTTGCCATTCTGGTTATTCTGCCCCTGGCCGACTTGTCGGTTCACGCCCTGTGCTTGCAACACACCTTGTTGTTGGTCGCCAGGCTGCGGATTTTGCGGTTCGACATCAAACCGCCGCCCAGCGGTATTAGCGGGCTGGGCGTTTGGACCTTGGGCCGCGACGTCGGGCCGCCGGCCAGCCGTGTTTGCAGGCTGTCGGTTAGCTCCTTGGGCCGCGACGTTGGCTTGGCCTTGACCAACATTTTGCCCGCCATTGTTACCTTGGCCGCCATTGTTACCTTGGGCATTCCCTTGGGCGTAAATCGGAGATAGCGAGGCTACTCCGAGCAACATGGCAACCGCGAACTTCCAGCAACACTTCATGACTATTCCCCGTGAAATTGTTCGGCAGATTTATTGAAATCTTCTTAAATCAAAGTAATGCAAGCTCTATGCCGCAATCCGGCGAAGCTCGATGCCACAATTCAGTTAATCGTTGCAGCGCACTACTCTTAGGGCCGTTCGTACGAAATCCCGCTAAACTATGTTGGTAAGCTGCGGGGCAATTTTGCCCGCTGAAACTCGCTCTTGCCTTGCTGGGGACGCGAACGCCTGGCCGGCAAACGAGCATCGTGACGAACTAGCTGCCCAAGCGGCCAACTCAGCTGCTAAAAACAAGGGCCCGCAAAGCACCCCGCAAATAGATTGGGTATCGAATGTCACTTGCTAACGCAGCCTCGTCAGATCCACAGCATCTGGAAGCGCAAGAGACGCGCCTGCGAGAAGGTGGAGGGTCCGCAGCGATCGAGCGACAACACAGCAAGAACCGCGGGACTGCCCGCGAGCGAATCGCTCAGCTGCTCGACCAGGCTTCTCCGTGGCTTGAGATTGGACTCTGGGCCGCCTTCGAGATGTACGCCGACTGGGGAGGTGCGCCCGCCGCTGGCGTGGTGTGCGGAATTGGCCAGGTGAACGGGCGGCGGCACATGATCATTGCCAACGACGCCACGGTCAAAGCTGGCGCGTTCTTTCCCATGACAGCCAAGAAGGTGCTCCGCGCGCAGAAGATTGCCTTTCTCAATCGCCTGCCTCTGATTTACCTCGTCGATTCCGCCGGTGTGTTTCTGCCCCTGCAAGAAGATGTCTTTCCCGATGAAGACGACTTCGGTCGCATCTTTCGCAACAACGCGGTGATCTCGGCCGCGGGCATTCCGCAGTACGCAGCCATCCTCGGCAACTGCGTCGCGGGGGGCGGGTACCTTCCCGTCCTCTGCGACAAGTTACTCATGACCGAAGGCTCCGGGCTCTATCTGGCTGGGCCAGCGCTGGTGAAATCTGCCATTGGGCAGGATGTCAACAGCGAAGAACTAGGCGGCGCGCTAATGCATGCCGCAGTCAGCGGCACGATCGACTATCGCGAGAAGGACGAGCCCACCTGCTTGCAGCGCCTGCGCGACTTGGTTGGTTTGTTGCCCGCCGACCCGGCGATTCCTGCTCCGCCGTTCGGTCGCAAGCCAAGCCAAGAGCCAGCCCAGCCCGCGGAAACACTCAGCGCCTTTGCTGCTGGCGAGAATCGCGCCCAATCTGACGTGCGCGATCTGCTCGCAGCCCTGGTCGATGCTGATAGCTTTGACGAATACAAAGCCGACTACGGTCAAACGCTCGTCTGCGGCACCGCCCGCATCGGTGGCTTTCCCGTGGGGATCGTCGCGAATCAACTCCATCGCATTAAAACGGCTCGCGGCGAATTTCAGTTCGGCGGCGTCGTCTACGTCGACTCGGCCGAGAAAGCGGCCCGCTTTGTAATGAACTGCAATCAGGACTTTATTCCGCTCCTCTTCCTGCAGGACGTCAACGGCTTTATGGTCGGCCGCGACAGCGAGCGCGAAGGAATCATCAAGGCTGGTGCCAAGCTGGTCTCGGCCGTCAGCAATAGCCGTTCGCCCAAGTTAACTCTGATTACCGGCGGTTCGTTTGGCGCCGGCAACTATGCACTCTGTGGCAAAGCCTTCGATCCACGCTTCATTTTTGCCTGGCCAAATTCTCGCTGCGCCGTGATGGGTGCCGCGCAGGCCACGAACACACTCCTCGATGTCATGATCGCCAGCTTGAAGAAACAAGGGCATGCGACGGACGGTGAGGAACTCGATCAGCTCCGCGCGAAGGTTGCCGGCGACTATGAGCGGCAAATGGACGTCCACTACGCCGCTGCCCGGTTGTGGGTCGATGCCATCATCAAGCCGAGCGAAACTCGCGACGTCCTTATTCAGTCGCTCGAAGTCGTTACCCGCCATGCCAGCGACGAACCCTACCGCCTGGGCGTTTTCCAAGTTTAAGTACGATGAACTATCTCGCCCACGGCCGGCTCTTCATTCACGACCCGTACTACCTCGCAGGAACTGCTGCGCCCGATTGGCTAAGCGTCATCGACCGGCGCATGCGGCTCCGGTCGAAGACGGTGGTCCATCATATTGATTCGGCCGATCCCATTCGGTCGTCGTTTGCCCGCGGGGTGATGCAGCACCATGCCGACGACGATTGGTTCCATCAACAGCGGGCCTTTGTCGAACTGAGCCTGCAGTTCACCCTGCAGATTCGTGACCTGCTTGAACCGGACGATGGCTTTCGTCCCAGCTTTGTCGGCCACATCCTGGTCGAACTGCTGATTGACTCCTGTCTCGACGAAGACGACCCGCAGTTGCTCCCCAGCTATTACGCAGCGATTCAGCAGATCGATTGCGAACTGGTCTCGCTGCACATCAACAGCCTGGCGACAAAGCAATCCGACTTGCTGACCAAGTTCCTGCCGCGCTTTCAGGCCGAGCACTTCCTCGCCGACTACAAACACGACGACCGGCTTCTCCATCGCCTGAATCAGGTTATGCGTCGCGCCACCTTGCCCGCACTCCCCGATTCCTTCCTGTCGCTCCTTCCTAGTGCCCGCCGTCAGGTCCGCGAGCGCCTGCCCGACTTGCTACCGCCGAGTTGAATCGTTGTTTTTCTCATTCCCCGACAAGCCGTCAGCCGATGAGCCAACGAGGGGGACTGAAAATGAAGCGACCAATTGCCCGCTGGCACCGCCTGCTATTCATCATGTGCTGTCTTAGCTTCGGCCTGTTCGTGGCCGACGTGGCCAACGCGGGACATCCCAGCTATTGGACCATCGGCCGGCATCATCCCTCCGGTGCCGTGCAGCCCCTCCATCCGCAAGGCTATGCCTACGGCTGGTTTGGAGCCGCCCCCCGCCCCCAGGCAGAGCGTCAATCCGGCTACTATGGGCTGTATCGCCAGTGGAGCAGTTATTAGTCGCGGGGCCGTTGCCGCCGCGCGAACCATGCTGGCACTCCTAGCGTAGTTGCAGCATGCAAAACGTCGTTCACCATTATCGGCTCGCAGCCTGTGGTTTGCTTTCGCTCTTAGCGATCTGGGGCTGCCGCAAACCGGACCCGGTACAGCCCCCCAATAGCACCGCCCAAGTGCCCCTGCGAGTCATCGTCGTGGACGATGCCCCACTCGCCGCCACCATGCAGCGCGAATGGCTGGCCCATACCGAGAATCAACTCGAGGTGGCCTCCGTCACCGCCGAACAAGCAGCCACCGCTCAGCAGTTGCCCGCCGATGTGGTGATCTATCCACCTGGGCTCGTCGGGCAGTTCGCGGCCAGCGACTTGATCTTGCCGCTCGATGAGCAGCAACTCAGCACGCCCGAATTCGCCCGCGACGATATCGATCCCCTCCTTCGTTCGCAGCTTACCACCTGGGGCCGCCGCACCGTCGCCGTCCCCCTCGGCTCACCTCAACTGGTTCTCTTCTATCGGGCCGATCTGCTGGCCCAGCACAAGCTCGAGCCTCCGCAAACCTGGGAAGAGTATCAAGCGCTCGTCGACAAGTTCCAAGCGAAGCCCGCCGAGGTCACCACCGCAGATGACAACTGGCAAGCCACCGCCGAGCCTCTGGCCGCGGGTTGGGCCGCGGAGTTACTACTGGCTCGCGCTGCCTCGGCAGCCGTGCATCGCGATCAACTCTCGCCCCTCTTCACCTTAGAAAACTGCGACCCGCTCATCACTGGTCCGCCCTGGGTTCGCGCTTGCGAACAACTGGTCGCCGCGCACAGCAAGGCAGGCGACACACTGCTGACCCCTGCCGACTGCTACGCCAAGTTCCAAGCCGGCGAATGTGCGCTCGCCATCACCTGGCCCATGCTGCTCACCGAGGCTCCTCCTTCCATGCTCAAGCCCGAGCAGATTGGCCTTGCACTCTTGCCCGGCTCGCGCGAGATGTTCAACCCCGAGTCTCAAGCCTGGGAGTCACTGCGCGATGGCGAGTCGCTGCACGTGCCAGTCTTGGGTAGCAGTGGCAAACTCGCTTCGGTCACGCGCGCCAGTCCACAACCGCGGGCAGCGACCCAGTTCCTGCTTTGGCTCAGCGGCCCAAGAATGAGCGGGCGGATTGCCGCGCATAGTGCCGAGACAACTCCCTTCCGCACTTCTCATTTTCGTGATGCCGGCCCTTGGCAACCACCTCAGCCCGTGGCGCTCTTGCCGCAATATGGCGAACTCCTTTTGGCCGAACAGTCGCAGCCTCGGCGCTTGATTTCGCCCCGAATTCCCGGGCGAAAAGAATATCTGGCCGCGCTCGATCGTGCTGTGTTGGCCGCGGTGATGAAAGAGACTTCACCGACTGACGCGCTCACCACGGCTGGGGACGAGTGGCAGAAAATTACGGCCACTCGCGGTGCTGATTCACAACAACGGGCACTTCGTCGCAGTCTTGGTCTGATTGACTAAGACCGACTCATCAAACTTACCGGGCCGACTTCCAACCACCATCGTCAACCTGCGAGCTGACAGGCACGAGTGTTTCGGTCGTGGCAGTCACTGGTTGCAGGTGCGTCGGTTCGATAGTCGTCGAGCGAACCGGCTGCAGGCGATTCGCATTCATTGGCCACACCGCAGGCACCACTGCCCAGCGGCCGTCAGCCTTTGCAGTCCGATCGCCAGGAGTGATCAACTGCGGAGCACGATTCGGCTGCAGACGTTCGTCGGCATGTGGGTCGGCCAATGGTTGCACGCTCGGGGGCGGAGTAATCAGGCTCGGAGTGTTGCTCGGCGTCAAACCCGGTTCGCCAATGCGGTGATTCTCGGGCTGGGTGAGCGTGGTGCGGTCGTTGAATGTGGCGGGAGCTTCGTTCCGATAGCCACTGCCGATGATCGACGGACTCGAACTGGCGGGGGGCGTCATCATGACGGGCGGTGTCACGCTATTCGGTGCCGATTGCAGCGGCGCTGGTTGCGAATAAGGGTCGCTCAGCGTCGGACGAAATCGATCATTAAAGCCTGGATCCACGGGAGCAGGAGGATTCACCGGGGCACCGAAATTTCCCGATCCCGAATTGAACGGAGCTGGCGTACCCGAGTTGAAGTTCGGGTTGCTCGGGGCAGGCGTGATGACCGTACCGGGTGCCAACCGCGGCTGTGTATTGGCAGCTGGACCGGAGTTGATGATCGTGCCTGGCGAACGTGTGGGGGGCGAAGTGATGATCGTGCCGGGCGAAACTCCGCTGGGCAAACCGAAGCCACCGGGCGCGGGAGCTGGATTCACTGGCACCATCGGAATTGTCGGCGGCACGGTGTAATAAGGAGCAGCTCCGCAGCCTTGCGAAGCACAGCCACTAGAATTGCACGTCTGTTGTGGTTTGCAGCAACTGTTGTTCGAGCCGCCCCACAGCCAGGCAAACGGACGCCAGCAACTGCTTCTGCTCGTGCCGCAGGTGGTAGTGGTGCAACTAGTAGCAAATTGGCACGTGGTCGGTGCCGCCATGCCGGGCTGATAAACCGTCACGGGGCGATAGTAAGTCACCGGCACTTGGACGGGCACCGGGCGGTAATAAACCTGCGGAGCCATGTAAGCGACTCGCTGAACCGGAGCCGAGTAGCCGCCGTAGAAAGCAGTGGTCGAGACGCCGGGCTGAGCGGCCCCGGCATACGAAATCTGGTACGAGCCGACGGCCGGAACTGCGTAGGCAATGCGCGAAGCAGACGCCGGAGCATAGTAAGCGCGAGTGGGCTGACCCGCCTGCGGAGCGTACTGAGCTTGCACGACCGGAGCCGCCGGCGCGAATTGATACACGTTCTGCGGCGCGTAATAAGCGGTATTACCGGGCCAGCCGGGAACTGTGCCCCGAATCACATTTTGGGCGACAGCGACGTCGCTCCCCACCGTCACCAGGCAAATGATGCCGGCCATGAGCGAGCAAAGCGGGTTGTACAGGTTTCGGCTGGTCATAGGGGGCAATCTCCCGGGCGTTCACGGTTTTGTCTGGGAACCGTGCGGCGCACTGGCGAGAATTCTTTAGACCGAATTCCCGACAGTTCGTCAATCGTTTCTTTAATTTTCTTGAGCGTTTGCGTAAATGTTCTTGCCGTATCAATTATTCCATCCAGCGAATCATTGCTGGACTTAACGATTGAAACCAGCGACTACCGCCACTTCACCACCTGGCAGTCCGCCGATAACTACGGTTCGTGCAAACGTAGGTCACACCCCGCGCGCCGCAATTCCGCCCAGGTAAAATTTGCGGGCGCAGCGGGCGGAAGAGGGGGAGACAAGGCGAGGGGGAGAGTGGGAGAACAAAATCCCTCCCCAAACGCCACCGCCCCCGCGGCGGTGGTTCATTTGCTTTTGCCCTACCAACGGCCAGCCGCCTGAATCTACCGATTATTCCGAGGGAAGCGATTGCCCCCTTAATCTCTGGCTGGCCGTGCCTGGCCAAGGGAATCGACCTGCTTACGATCGCGCCTCAGGCTCGGCGCGACCCCGCCAGAAATTTCCATTATTCCAAGTTTCGCGAATTCGAAAGCCTGTTGCCGGCCAACGACTTAGCGTCGTTTTTTCTGGAAACCTTCCAAATTGAGTTTCCAGAATAAATTCACTTTTGAATCAGCCACTGCGCAGGTATTTGCTCTGTTCAGATCAAGTCCTCGCCATTAACTGCGCCGCGACTCCCGCCAACTAACGTCTCCGTAATCCCCCTTAAACAACCTGCCAACAACTCACGAGTTGTGAAACAACGATTGCCAGATAGGTGGCACATAACTTGCCACATATTCAACACAGTCTACCGAATTGCCAAGGAACACACCCCGACATTAGACACTTTGCCCAGGACTAGGTTGGTCACGAATCGAAGAGTTTCGTTGTCATTCGCGTTAGCAATCCATCTGCCCCGGGGTCGGGAGGTTTTTCGGGGGAGTTGACCCTGTCTTCAGCCGCTCAGCGACGCCCCGAAAATTCTCCTGACCCCAAACGTGCGAATCCCGCAATCACGCTTCAGGTTTGGTGTTTCGGGCCAACCACTAATAGCCAACAGGCTGCCCGAACTCGCCCGAAAACCAATACGACCCAGGTCGTATTAGCGTGAAGGCTCGAAGAACCGCTCACCCCTTCTTGCGCAAATCTTTCCGGCAGTCGGGCGAAGGGGGGACGGCATCGCCGACCTGGTCGACGGGATGAGTGAAGAGGTAGCGCCAGACTTCTTCGTGGATGAGCTTGCCGTCGGCACCTTTGGCGGCAGCGCCGCCGGGCAAGCTGGCGTTGTGAGCGCGGCCGGCATCTTTTTTCACATCGGCGTTGGTGATCAGGCTGCGGGAGTTGCCGTACGGCGGCTTTACGGCATCGACGTCGACGAGCGGGCCAAATTCGTTCAGCCCGAGGAGTTCCCACGAGCGGCAGTAGTGGTCGCCGGTCCAGCCCCCGTCGAGCACATGGGTGAAGCCGAAATAGCGGTTCTTGGGCGTGGCGGAAGGCAATGCCTGCCAGTTTTCGTATTGATCGCGCGGGCCCGAGAGCATCACCACGCGAGCCACTTTTTGCTGTTTGGCAAAGCGGGCAGCCGTGGTGCTGCCGTGCGAGATGCCGGCCAGAATCACGTCGTCCCACTTCAGGCTCTGGCCATCGGCGGCTAGGAAGCGCTCCCAATTTCCTGGCGGATTGACCTTCGCCAGGTGCTTCACAAACTGCAGCGAACGCTCGGCAATGCTATCGGGCTTGGGAATGTCGATATGCTCGCTGACGTCCTCGCCGGTGGCGGCTTCCAGGCGAATCTTACCCAAGTGCTGCTCATCGGCGGGTGCGGGCTCTTTGTTCAATTTGCCGAACCAGCCATTCGCGTAATGGACCTGAATGTAATGCAGGCCATAGCTTGAAACGCGCTCGGCCAGCGGCTGGCTGTGCCCCATCAACCAGATCACCAGTTTGCCTTGCGACTTCGCGCGGGTATCGACGCAGGCATGCTGCAGATCGGCCGGCTTCCCTTCTTTCGTGAAGACGAAGTTAATCTCCGGATGCTCCTTGACCCGCGCGTCGATCGTGCTTGCGCGCTCCTTCAGGTCATAGCGTTGATCTTCGGCGAGTAGCAACGACGCCGAGCCAAGCACCAAGGCTAACGCGGCAATAGCGAGAGACTTCATGGAGAGGAACCTTCCAGCGGAATGAATCAAGAAGAGACGACCACCTCAACTTACCAAGTCCCACGCGCGGCGTTCACTCCCCCCGGATGGTGCGATGAGTGCTCAAAACGGTCACCGATGCTGATATCTGCATGCATCGAGAATCGTGACATTTTCGTGCCGATCTTCCTTTAGCGGGTTCCCTAGCGGAACCTTCGTTTGCTAAGTTGAGGGGACGTGGACGGCGGCTTATCTCTTCGCTGGCCAGTGATGAACCCCGGGAAGATTCATGGGACAGGAATCGGCCGGTATGCTCGCAATGCCTGCTGCGCAGAGCCCCGCCTCTGACGCTGTGTGGCACCCGTTACTCGAAGCCTTGCCGAGTGCGGCCTATGTCTGCGATCGC
Organism: Anatilimnocola aggregata; assembly: GCF_007747655.1. NCBI lineage: Bacteria > Pseudomonadati > Planctomycetota > Planctomycetia > Pirellulales > Pirellulaceae > Anatilimnocola > Anatilimnocola aggregata. The sequence continues at coordinate 8,388,095 of NZ_CP036274.1, read as the reverse complement.
GATGGGCGGATCGTCGCCTGGAATCAGCTGGCCGAGCAGCTTTGGCAACAAGATCCGGTCGACGAAGCGACCAACTTCTGGACCGGCCCTTGCCAAGTCCTTTCGGCTACCGGCTTTCCAATGCCCAGCACCGAATGTTGGGCAGCTCGCGCGGTCTTCTTTGGGGAAGCTTGCCGAGGGCAACTCGTCACCCTCAGTTTGCGCGATGGCTCCTGCCGCGAAGTTCTCGCCCAGGCGAATCCCCTGCGGGGAAATAGTGGCCCGATTGCTGGCAGCCAGAACGGAAGTGCCCGCGCCGGCGCGGCGGAATTGATCACCGGTGTCCTCTGCACGCTGACCGATTTGGGCGCGGTGCCGCGCACGGGCGAACCGTGGAACGATGAACCGTGGCTCGAGCACGAACAGCGCTTCACACGATTCATGCAGCACTTGCCCGGGCTCGCTTGGATTAAAGACACCAAGGGGCGATATGCCTTCGTCAACGATGCTGCCGCGCAAGCTTTTCAGCACTCGCGCGAAGAGATTATCGGCCGCACCGACGACGAACTCTTTCCTCCGGCCACGGCGGCCATGTTTCGCGAGAACGACCGCCAGGCGCTTACGGCCACCACGCGATTGGAAACCATCGAGACGTTGCAGCAGTCCGACGGCTTGCATCATTCGCTCGTCAGCAAGTTCGTGATTCCCGGCGTCGATGGCAAGCCTGCCTGGGTCGCGGGGATGGCCATCGATATTACCGAACGGCTCGAAGCCTCGAAGACGATGGCCCTCATCAAGGACGAGTTGGCTGCCCAGCTGACGGATCTCGGTCGCCTGCACGACATGAGTGTGAATCTTTCCAGCACTTTGGAGATGCGCCCCACGCTGCTGGCGATGTTGCAGACAGCCATCTTGTTCGAAGGGACCGACCGGGGTGTGGTATGGCTGTTCGATGAAGAAACCAATTGCCTGCGCGTTGGCGCAAGCCTCGGCTTCCCGGAAGAATTCATTCGTTCGTTTGACCTGATTGCGCCGGGCAGCGGTGCGTGTGGTGAATGCCTGCGGACGCGCGAGCGTGTGATTGTCGAGGACATGGAAGACTCGCCGCTGTTCGACGAACATCGTCACCTGGCGCGCGAGGCGGGCTTTCGCGGCGTGCATAGTACTCCGCTCTTGACGCGTGGTGGCAAGTTCATTGGCGTCTTATCAATCCACTTCGTCGCTCCCCATGTGCCCACGCCGCGCGAGATGCATCTCGTCGACCTGTGTACGCGCCAGGCGGTCGATTACATCGAAAATGCTCAGCTTTATGCCCAACTGCGCGAGGCCGATCGCCGCAAGGACGAGTTCCTGGCAATGCTCGCGCACGAACTGCGGAATCCTCTCGCGCCACTCAGCAATTCGCTGCATACTCTGCGCTTGTGCGAGGAACTGAGCCCGGCAGCGCATCACGTGCGCGAGATCATGGAGCGCCAGGTGCAGCACATGGTCCGCCTAGTCGACGACTTGCTCGAAGTCTCACGAATCACGCGCGGCAAGATCGTCCTCCGCAAAGAACCGGTCGAACTACTCACCGCACTGGGGAGCGCCGTCGAAGCAAGTCGCCCGCTGATCGAAGCGGCTCGCCATCAGTTGCATATCGATTTGCCTGGCTATCCGCTGTGTGTAGAAGGGGATGCCGTGCGGCTGTCGCAGGTCATTACCAATCTGCTCAACAACGCCGCCAAATACACCGAAGAAGGTGGCCAGATCTGGCTTGCCGCGCGGCGCGAAGGGGATTCTGCGATTATCTCGGTGCGCGATGCGGGGCTGGGCATTTCGGCCGAGATGTTGCCGAAAATCTTCGATATGTTCTCGCAGGTCGATCGAACCACGCGTCGTGCGCAAGGCGGGCTGGGGATCGGACTCACGCTGGCGAAGAGCCTGGTGCAAATGCACGGCGGCACCATCGAAGCGACGAGCGCCGGCGTGGGGCAAGGGAGCGAGTTCCTGGTGCGTTTGCCGCTCGCGCTGCGGTCGTTGCCGGTCATTCATTCACCGTCGGTGGTGAGCAACGAACTGCGCGAAGCGCTGCCACGGCGGCGGATTCTGGTCATCGACGACACCCGCGCTGCCGTCTATACGATGGGTCGCCTGCTCGAAACGATGGGGCAGCATGTGCGCACGGCCAGCAGCGGGAAAGAAGCGCTGCTGCACGTCGAGCGTGAACCGTTCGACGTGATCATCTCGGATATCGGCATGCCCGAGATGGATGGGTACGAATTGGCCGCCAAGTTGCGCAAGCATCCCAAGGCTTGCCATGTCGTCCTCGTCGCCCTCACCGGCTATGGCCAGGACAGCGACAAGCTGCAAGCCCGCGAAGCTGGCTTCGACTATCACCTGGTGAAACCCGCTAGTTTCGACGCTCTTCGCGATCTACTGGCTGCACTGCCGGTGTGAGGCGAGGGACGAGAGACGGGAGACGGGAGACGGGAGACGGGAGACGGGAGACGAGGGACGAGGGACGAGGGACGAGGGACGCTCTACTTTTTAATCTCGTAAACCAGACGGGCGTTGTTATCTTCGACCCAGGCGACGGCCCGATCGAGCAGGGCAATCATGATTGGATCGGGCTCGACGACAAAGCTGACGATGATCCGGGTTTTCTCGGGGGCCGGGCGCTCGAACTCTTCTTGAAACTCGTCGGAGTTCAGCTGCGCGAGATAACTCTGCAGTTTGTCGAGCAGCAGCTGTTGATGTTCGGCGGAGCCGTCCATGTAGGACGAAGCAACGATTGCCAGATCGACGCCGCCGTCTTTGCGCACGCCGATAATATCGATGTTGTCGAGGTCTTGAATGGGTGGTTCGTTTGGTTGTTCGTCGGTGGCCATCGGAGAATTCTAACTCAGTCGAGTGGACTTGGACTACCTCTCCGTGACGATCTCTTCGCCGGTGGCGACTGCCGTTTGCTGCGTACTGAGCGGCGGCAGTTTAGCGATGAATTGATCGAGCGCCTGACGATATTCATCGGGGAGCGGATCGTTATGCTTGCCGCCGAAGTTGGTGATCATCCGTTTGTCGGTGCTGGCTGCGGCGTTGAACAGATCGAGCCCCTGTTGATACGGAATCACTTCGTCGGCATCGCCGTGCGCGAGGAGCAGCGGGCCGCGGTAGTTTTTGATTTTGGAAATGGAATCCATTTTGGTCGTGAGGAGCCGCTTCATCGGCAGCCAGCTGACGTGATGCTGCGCGACATCCGGAATGGAAGTGAACGTGCCAGCCAAGACCAGCCCGCGTGCGCCGTCGCTCGCAGCCAGGTCGACGGCGACTCCGCCACCGAGCGACTGCCCCATTAACAGCACGTCCTGCTCGGCGATTCCTTCTTTCTTCGCGAGCCAGCGGCGGGCAGCCCGCGCGTCTTGCAAAATCCCGGCTTCACTGGGCGTTCCTTCGCTGCGGCCATAGCCTCGATAGTCGAGAGCCAGCACCGAAAGTTGATGCCGATGATTGAGCGTCCGGATGGTCTCGGCCATCAGCGTGACGTTACCCGCATTGCCATGCATTACCAGCGCATGTGCCTTGGGCTGAGGGTTGCGCACGTACCAGCCATGCAACTTGGTTCCATCGGCGGCACCAAAGTAGGCATCTTCCACCAGCACCGTGGTCTGGTTCCATTCGCCGGCCGGGTACTTGTTCGGTTGAAAGAGCGACGTCCGCTCCCAATAGTGCGTGGGAGATAGTCGCCCCAGCGGAGCACACCCCGCGACCGAGATCAGCGCGAGCGCAACGCCTGCGAGGAGCGCAAGTCGACCGGCGATGGGCATGCAATTCTCTCCCAAGAAATCGGGGCAGGCTGTTGGCCGGCAGTCCGGCCAAAACCGGGCGAACGATAGCGGGACACCTGAAATTGGTCAATCGCAGGCCAGGAAACCGTTGCGGAGAACTGCAGTCACATTGCAAATGCGTTAATCAGGCGAAATCTGCTTGACACCACCCCGGCCCCCAGTAGGCTAATCCGTTGCAGTCCTGCCGGCCCGAATTCCCAATTCGGGCCGAGTTCCCCACTGCCTGAATCCCACCCAGACCTCCCGCTTGTGGTTAGTCCCTCCCGGTCAATCCCTGCGATTGTTTGGCGCGCCGCGATGCAACGGAAATCGTGTTCGCTGGGTTTTGGTCGGATTGATCAAGCGTTGCTCGCAACGGGCGTTACGGGTGCGCGCTTGATTTTGAACGCAACTGGACCTGGTCGTTAGCTCGGCATACCCGCCAGGGAAGTGCTAGCGATCCTTTCCTCTCCTAGCCATGTCAACAAGTTCTCTCTCCAGTCGGCTAGTCCGGCTGATGTTGTCGTGCGCCCTGGTTGGGCTGATCGGCTGCTGCGCGGTCGGTATGGTCACCGCTCGGGATTGGCCCTTCACTCCGCTGCAATCGCCGGCGCGGCCAGCTGCCTTCTCGCATGCCGAAGCTGACACCGGCATCGATGGCTATGTGCTGGCCGAACAATTAAAGCAAGGAATCGACCTCGCGCCCGAAGCAGATCGGCTGACCCTCATTCGCCGCGCCACCTTCGATCTGACTGGACTACTGCCCACTCCCGAGCAGTGCGACGAGTTTCTCGCCGATAGCGCGCCGGACGCTTACGAACAGCTGATCGACCGGCTCCTCAACAGCCCGGAGTTTGGCGCGCGTTGGGCCCAGCATTGGCTCGATGTGGTGCGCTATGCCGAGACGGACGGCTTCAAGCTCGACCGGACGCGGCGCGATGCCTTTCGCTATCGTGACTACGTCATCCGCTCGTTCAACAGCGATTTGCCTTACGACGAATTCCTCCGCCAGCAAATTGCCGGCGACGAACTTGAGCCCGGCAATCCCGAGGCTCAAATCGCCACCGGCTTTTTGCGGCTTTCGCCCGAAGAGATCAACGGCAGCGACTACCGGCAGATCCGCCAGGAAATGCTCGACGATATTACCGATGTCGTGGGTCAGAGCTTTCTGGGGCTCACGTTCGGCTGCGCGCGGTGCCACGATCACAAGTTCGATCCCATTTCGCAGCGTGAGTATTTTCAGCTGCAGGCGTTCTTTGCGCCGCTGAAGCAACACGAGACGACGCTTGTGCCTGACGGCACCGAGCAAGACCGGCAGTACGAAGAGCAACTCGAAAAGTGGGAAGCAGCGACCGAAGCGGTTCGCCGTTCGATGGATGCGATGGTCGATCCGCTTCGCCCAGTCGTGTTTTCTGAGTTGGTCCCCGGCTTCGACGAGGAAACGCAAGCAGCGCTGAAGCAAGACCCCGAGCGGCGTGATCCGCGGGCCGCGCAACTGGCAATGCTCGCCGGTAAGCAACTACAACGCAGTTATGTGCGCATGTTCCGCCGCTTGCCCGACGATAAGCGTGCTCAGTACGACGAACTAGCCAAGAAGCTGGCCGAGTTCGACAAGGTCCGCCCGCAGCCGTTGCCCACGGCCATGACAGCTGCAGATATTGGCCCCCGAGCGCCGGCCACGCATTGCCTGGAAGGTGGCGACTATCAAAAGCCCGGCGAGGAAGTTCAGCCCGGTTACCTTGCCGTTCTTTCCAAGGAGGAGCCACGAATTACTCCGCTGGCCGAACATCCTCACAGCACCGGTCGCCGCGCCGCGCTGGCTCGTTGGCTTACGCAGCCCACGCATCCGCTCACTGCGCGGGTGATGGTGAATCGCCTGTGGCAACATTATTTTGGCCGCGGGATTGTCGGCACGCCGAACAACTTCGGTGTCATGGGTGACGAAGCTCAAAATCCTTCGCTGCTCGATTTTCTGGCCGTGGAATTGGTCAGCGAAGGCTGGCGGCTGAAAGAAGTCCATCGCGAGATCGTCAGTTCGGCCGTCTATCGCCAGACATCGATCAGCGATCAGAATCGGCTGCACGAGCGGGCCGAAGATGTCGATCCCGAGAACGAACTTCTCTGGCATGCGCCGCTTCGCCGCCGCGATGCTGAATCGCTCCGCGACGCCGCCCTCATCGCCGCGGAAGAGTTGAATACGCAAATGTTCGGCCCGAGTGTGCTGCCCGTATTGCCAGTCGCTTTGCACGAAGATCGCTACGCCTGGCAACCCACACCGGAGAGGCAAGCACACGTGCGGCGCAGCGTTTATTTGTTCGTCAAACGCAACCTGCAGTATCCCCTGTTCACGGCCTTCGATCATCCCAATCGGGTTGCCACGTGCGCCGCGCGCCCCGCCACCATCGGCGCGCCGCAGGCGCTACTGTTGTTGAATGGCGAGTTCCTCCGCACCACGTCGCGGCGCATGGCGGGCGATTTGATCGTCGAAACGAAGGGCCTGCCAACAGAACTCGTGCAGCAAGCTTATGACCGCGCCTTCAACCGCTCGCCCGAACCGGACGAACTGCAAGCGGCGCTAACGTTCCTTCGCACGCAAAGTCAGCGGATTGCTCAGGCAGGCAGCCCGCATGCCGATTCGCTTCCCGATCCGCTGCCCGCCGGTTTTCAACCCGCCCAGGCAGCCGCCCTTGTCGATTTTTGCCAGGCCCTGATGAACTCCGCCGAGTTCGTCTACGTCGATTAGTGACTGATCGCCATTCAATTCCTAATTTAGCCCGACGCGTCAGCGAGGGGATTCCAAAAACGACGATTCATGGCAGCGGAACGTCACATCACATAGCTCCCTCGCTGACGCGTCGGGCTACTTCAGATCAAAACATCGTTGACCATTTTCATGAATACCTTCAGCACCAACCGTCGTGATTTTCTCCGCCAGGCCGGCGGTGGTCTCGGCGCGCTCGCGCTGGCAAGCCTGCTGGCCGATCAGGCCGTAGCAGCAGGTAGCAAGGTGATCCATTCGCAGGCTGCGAAAAAGCCTCATCACGCCCCCCAAGCCAAAAGCGTGATCTGGCTGTTCATGGATGGCGGCCCTAGTCACATCGACCTGTTCGACCCCAAGCCCGCACTGACGAAGTACGCCGGCAAGCCATTGCCCGCGTCGTTCAAAAAGCCGCAAACGGCAATGGGCGTCACCGCGAATACACCGCTGCTCGCCTCGACGCGCAAATTCAAACAACATGGCGATTGCGGTCTCTGGGTGAGCGATCTCTATCCGGCTATCGCCCAACATGCCGACGAACTGTGCCTGCTGCAAGGCTGCCAGTCGGAAGGGCTGACGCACGTGAATGCCGTGTGCCAGATGAACACCTGCAGCCAGATTGCGGGGCGACCATCGCTCGGAGCCTGGGCCATGTATGGTCTCGGCAGCGAGAATGCCGATCTTCCCGGCTTCGTCGTTCTTACCGACTACTCCACCGATCCTCCTGGCGGCAATCAGAACTGGAACTCCGGTTTCATGCCCGCCACCTATCAAGGAACCCGGCTGGCCACCGGCAAAACGCCAATCCTTTATGCTGAGCCGCCACCTGGCGTGAGCGACCCGCAGCAGCGGGGGAAGATCGACTTCATCAATGGCCTGAGCCGACGGTTTGCCCAGAAGCGAACGGGCGAAGATCGACTCGACGCCCACATTGCTTCGTACGAGTTGGCCTTTCGCATGCAGTCGAGCGCGCCCGAAGTGGCCGACTTCTCGCGCGAGTCGGCCGAGACCCTGGCGATGTATGGCTTTGGCAATGAGACCACGCAGCGCAATGCCCGCAATTGCCTCCTCGCCCGTCGGTTGGTCGAACGGGGCGTTCGCTTCGTGCAGCTTTACATGGGCTCCGGCACCCAGTGGGATGCCCACGCGAATCTCGATTCGAATCACGAAGCCAACTGTGCCGAAACCGATCAGCCCATCGCCGCGCTGCTGGCCGATCTCAAGCGCCGCGGACTGCTCGATAGTACGCTGGTCGTGTGGGGTGGTGAATTCGGCCGCACTCCCATGAGCGAAAGTGGCAACGGCCGCGACCACAATCCTTATGGCTTTACTTGCTTCATGGCTGGCGGCGGCGTGAAGCCCGGATTCCGCTTTGGCGGCACCGATGAAATCGGCCTGTGGGCCACCAGCGGCCACGCTCACGTCCGTGACCTGCACGCCACGATCTTGCACTTGCTTGGTGCGAACGAAGAGGCCCTCACCTTTCTGCACGACGGCCGCGATGAACGCGCTACTTTCATCGGCGGACACGTGCTCAAAGACATCATCGCGTAGACGTGTTGTTGTTCGGGCTGTGGTGGAGCGAAGGTCTCGCATCGCGCCACGAGAGGACAATGGCTGCCAGCGCGCCGCCGGTGATGGCGATATCGGCCACATTGAAAATGCCGGTCCGAACCGGGCCGATGCCGATGTTGAGAAAGTCGGTCACTAGCCCGTTGTTGCAGGCGCGGTCGATCATGTTCCCCAAGCCGCCAGCGACAACGAGCACCAGCGAGGCGAAGAAGGTGAGCGAGATCTGGTGGTTGCGCCACAGATAGGTGCAGAGCGCCAGAGTCAGCAGCGAATTGCAACAGAGAAAGAGACCTTGCCGCACTTCACCGGGCAAATCGGCACCCAAGCTGAGGAAGCCGCCCGGGTTGAGCGAGTATTCGAATCGCACCGTGTCGGCACAGAACGAATGTCGAGCCTGCGGCTGCAAGGCTTTCGTTGCGACAAACTTGGTGGCCTGATCGCAGCCAATGCACGAGGCGAGAATCAGCAAGGCAAGTAGCCAACGAAGCCGGTTCGTGGAGCGCTGATGCATGCGAGAGTCCTTCTGTCGATCGGCAAGCCACCTCTTGGGCTTGCTGGCACGAGTGTTCGCAGCGTCAGATTATCACGAGCGGGCAGGATTGCGGAATGGCATTTTGGGGTCGCGGGTGTCGTTCCTCCGAGCGTGAGGTGTGGCCGGTGATGCTACGATGACGCTTGCTGGAGCATGGCGGCGGCTCAGTTGAGGTGGATATCATTTCTTGCGAATCGAGAAGGAACTGCAAACATGGTTAGTCCGAAGATTTTGGCGTTTGCTGGCAGTACGCGGCGAGATTCGTTCAACCGCAAATTGCTGACCACTGCAGTCGCAGGTGCGCGCGAAGCGGGGGCCGAAGTGACGGTGGTGGAACTGAGCGACTATGAGTTGCCGCTATTCAATCAAGACTTAGAAGCCGAGCAAGGCTTGCCAGCAGCAGCGCTCAAGTTAAAAGAGCTGTTCGTGGCTCATCAGGGGCTGTTGATTGCCTCGCCCGAATACAACAGTTCGTTCACGCCACTGCTCAAGAACACGCTCGACTGGGTTTCGCGAAGCTCGCCGGGCGAAACTGGACTCGTTGCCTTTCAAGGCAAGGCCGCAGCCCTCGTGAGCGCGTCGCCCGGTGCGCTCGGCGGCCTGCGTGGGCTCGTACACTTGCGGTCGCTGCTCGGCAACATCAACGTGCTGGTGATTCCCACGCAAGTTGCCGTTAGCAAAGCCATGGACGCCTTTGCCGACGATGGTTCGCTGAAAGACGCCAGGCAAGCGGCCAGCGTGAAGCAAGTGGGGGCACAACTGGCAGAGTTACTCAAGAAACTGTCCTCGTAGGGACGCCGTGCGGACCCTGCCTTACAGCATGCGCATCCAGACACCGTTGAGATACTCTCCTTCAGGGCAGTTGCTGGCGACTGGATGATCGGGCGAAGCGCCGCACTTGCTGAGAATCTGCATTGGGCGCGGGCTGTTCCTCGCGCCACGCTCGGCAGTGGCTGCTTCGACTTGCGGCCCCGCCTGACGCGAGGCAAGGCAAACCAGCGTCATGAAGTCGTCGGCGGGAAGAAGTCCCGCGCAGGTGCAGGTGAGCATCAGGCCGCCGGGAGCGACCAGTTGCATCGCAAGGCGATTCATATCCAGGTGCTTGCGGCGGCCCTCTTCGTATTCGAGACGGGTACGAATCAGCTTGGGAGGATCGAGCACGACCACATCGAACTTCTTGCCGGCTGCGAGCAGATCGCGCATGTAGATGAACGCATCGGCCTGCACAAATTTGCAGCGGACGTTATTGAGGTTGGCATTTTCCTTGGCCAGCGCCAGGGGATGCTCGTCCAGGTCGACGCCGGTCACTTCAGACGCGCCACCGAGCTTCTTAGCCTGAATGGCGAAGCCGCCGGTATAGCAACAGACATCGAGGACCGTGCGATCCTTGCAATAGGCGGCAAGCTGACGACGGTTGTCGCGCTGGTCGCAGAAGAAGCCGGTCTTGTGCCCCTCGCCAAAGTCGACCCGAAAGCGAGTGCCGAATTCTTGAATCGTCACGCGGGGCGGAGTTCCGTCGGACTTGATATCGGGGCCTTCGAAACCCTCTTGGGGCATGGTCGCCGGCCCGCAGCGAATCAAGCGATGCTTCGTGCCGCAAAACGGTTCAAGCAAGTTGAGAATTGCCTCAGCCCGCTGATACATGCCCGGACTAAAGACTTCGGCCGAGAGGACATCGCCGAGTTTATCGACGACGAGCCCCGGCAGGCCGTCACCTTCGGCATGAATCACGCGGTAACTGTCGGTCACTTCATCCAGCTTCAAGACATCGCGCCGCAATTGCACGGCCCGCGCTAGTTTTTCTTGCCAGAAGGATTTATCGGGAATTTTGTCTCCCCACGTGAGCATGCGCACGGCCAGCTCAGCCTTGGGATTGTAAAGGCCATAACCCACCACGCGGCGATCAGAGTCGATCACGCGGACGTAGTCGCCAGGCTTCACTTCGCGGCCGACGTACTCGATCCGTTTCCGAAACAACAGCGGATGCTGCCCAGCGGACTTCACTTCAATGGTCGGAATTCGGTCAGGCTGTTCTGGCCACAAGGGACGCGGAGCCAGCAGCGGGGAAGCACGTTCGGCGGAATTCATTGTGGTTCTTTGTTTTCAGATGCCTGGTTGTGCCAAGTGGCAATAAAGCCGTAATCGGAGCGATCGGTCTTCGACCATTTGCCACCGTCGTCGATCTGGTTTTCACCGACGCTGTAGACTTTGAATTCCGAATTGGATTGAGAAACGAGCAGCGGTTGCCCGTTGAACGGATCGAGTGGAATCGCAGAAAGATATTTCGGTACAAGCTCTTCCAATTTCGTTGGCCAGTTGCCGTTAGCCTGGCGATAGCGATGGGCAGCCAGGGTTGCATCGAGAGATTTGCATTGAGCTTCGGTGCGGGCAACGGCGATGAAAGCAGCCTTCAGAGCCGGTAGAAGCAACAGAGACTGAACGTACATAATCTTTAGTGGAGACTTTTCCAACTCCTTCACTTCCAGTTCGATTTCATCTGCTACCTTCATCCCTGCCGGAACGGAATCGTTGGCACCTTCGAGGTATCGTCGATACCAACTCAAAATCAGAGCTACATCGGCAGGACGATTCGGCATACTTTTGGCAAACTCGTTGATCTCGTCGGCAGTAAACTTGCCCCCCTTGAGCATCGAAAGCGGACAGACTGAAACGGTGTAACCGAAAGCCCGCTCCCCTTCGATCGCGGTTTTCAGACCTGACAGCATATCAACCTTGCGGGCAGCCAATTGCAGAGAGAGTAATTGGTCGTCTGTTGGCGACGTATGACGGAGTAATTCCTCGGTGTCTTTGACCGCCATCCCAATGATTGCAATTCGAATCAACTGCGATAGGGTCGTGGGCTCGGCCTCCAGGCATTGGGCCAGGGCAAAACTCTGAAGAGGTCGTTCTGCTGCCTGATCAAAATTAGTGCGGTGCAAATCCGCGTGAAACTGCAGTGAGTTCAACCTAGCTGCTGAACGAATCGTACTGACGTGATCCAACCTAGCAGCAATCGCGGCCGTTAGATCTACCGGAAAGCGGGCCGTGGGATTTCTTGCCGGCAGGCTCTCAAAGAATTTACCGACATCGGCAGCTGCCGTTAGATAGGCTTCGACCTCGGCTAGCTGCGCCCAACTTTGACCAGGTGTTGGAGGCTCTGGGCCATTGTCGAGAATCGGGAGCACCTTGGCTTGAGCTTTGATCTCGGGCCGTTCCAAGCTGGCGATGGCCGCGAGCAATTCAGTGGTGACATCCTCACGGTCTGGATGCGGCTGATAGGAGGCATTCAATTCCACCGAAGTCAAAGGGCTTCCCGACGCCCGGATTTTCGCGACTTCTGCCTGTACGGCGCGTTGACCTTCGGCCACGAAAGATCGATACCAGACCACGCCGCCAATGATTACTAGCAGTCCAAGTATCACCGGAGTCAGCAGGCAGCCGAGCGTGAGCCTGGTTGCCCAACTGAGTCCCGTCGTGCTTGCACTTAGTTTGTCATCTTCCATTAGCGCGCACTACTTGCTGGCGAAAGGAAAGTTGTCGTCCAATTTCGCCGCTGCCAATTCTGCGAGGAACGTGCCAAGCCGTTCTTCCAGCAAACGCATCATCTGCTGGCCTTTCTCGGCAGTTGCTGCATGAGGAAAGCCCGAGCCCGTGTTGCTGGTGAGCAAGTGCCAGGGGCGCGTGATGCTGACCCAGCCTTTGTTGATTGCGTCAAACCGCGATCGCTGGATTTTGCCATCGTCGGCGGCGAGGGTGCCGTCGGCATTCTTGGCGACGAGCGTGGGGAAGTAGGCCAGCCCGAAGGAAGTTTCCATTTCGCCGGCGTGGTCTTCGCGATGCTCGAACAGGCGGTTGTAGTCTTCGCCCAGTGCGTGGTACCAGTTGCACAGGAAGACGTGGCCGTCGACTTTGTCGCATAGCTCGCGCAGGAGGGGTTTCATCTCGTTGCCGCCGTGGCTGTTCAGCAGCACGATCTTGCGCACGCCGCTCCGAATGCAGGAGTGGACGACATCGGTGACGAACTGGAACAGCGTCGACGGATTGACGTTGATCGCCAGCGGCAGGGCGTGCATGTTCGTTTCCGTGCCGAAGGGAATGGTCGGCAGCAGGACGACCTTCGCACCCTTGGCATGAGCGGCTGCACAGATGTGCTCGCCCACGATCGTTCCTTCGAACAGGTCGGTGCCGTAAGGGAGGTGCAGATTGTGCGGTTCGGTCGCGCCGAGCGGCAACACGGCCACGTCATACGGATTGGCCTTTGTATAGGCGTAATTGGCTTCGGCGAGGATGTAGGGGCGCATGGCAAGGAAGGATTTGAGAGGTAGTTTTCAAGTTGAAGATTTACTAGACCTGTCTTACTGCGTGACGGCCGTTTTGGGAAGTGTCGCCTGCAGTCGATTAAAGCCCGCTGGAGTGAGTTTGGTGCGGGAAACATCGAGCGTTTCGAGTCCGCTGAGGGTTTTGAGATGCGCGATCGCGGGATCGCCAATCGGGGTGCCAGTGAGATACAAAACCTTCAGTTTGCGGAGTTTGCCGAGGGGGGCCAGGGAGTCGTCGCTGAGCGTCAAATTCGAAAGATCGAGCTCTTCGATCATGCTTAGCTGTGAAATGCCGGGCAACGACGCAGCGCTGATTTTGGTTCCTTCTAGAAAGAGTTGCTCGAGTTTGGTCGCTTGTTTTAGTTCGCTAAAGCCGTTGTCGGTAATCGGCAACTGAGTGAGATCGAGCCAGCGGAGTTCGCGACATTCCGCCAGTGCGGCGAGACCACGATCGGTTACCTGCGTGCGACCGAGCGAAAGATTGCGCAAGCGCGCGAGACCCGGCGTGTGCAGCAGATCTTCGTCGGTGACTTGCAGCGATTTCAAATAGGCCTGATCGAGTTCGCTCAAGCTGGTTCCCGTCAGGGCAGCCAGCGAAGTGAGCTTGTCTTCGTGACGATAGACTTCGCGCAGCAGCGCGCAACCGGCCTGACGAAACGCGGGATCCTGGTGATCGAACAGAAAATGCGACACAGCTGCAAACTGAGCGTACAGCTGACGAATCTCTGGGTTGGCTTGCACTTGCCCGCGGTTGAGGGCCACCAGTTGTTGCAGCGGCAAGTTGAAATCGTTGGCCAGCGCCCGATACCGCGCGAACTGAACTCGATCTGCTTGCCAGCCGCCGACAGTCCAATAAGAACCCTGATTGGCCAGGGACTCGACGTACAGCGCTGCACCTTCGACGATCCAGAAGTTGTGCTTCTCGCCAACTCCTGCGGGACTATCGTGCCATTGCTGAAACAACTGATGGGCCGCCTCGTGATACCAGGTGGCATGAATCGTATCGTCTCCTGCATAGAAGACGGCGGTCTGTTGATCGTCGGCGTAAAGTCCTTGAGTAATGCCGATGTTGGGCCGACCCGGTTGGAGAAACGTGACGTACTCCTCGCGTCTGCGAAACAAGTAGACGTTCATCGGCTGCTTGGGTTCGGGGAGCCGCGCGCCGGTAGCGAGCGCCGCTTGCAAATCGGCAGCAGTGCACCAGTAGTCGAAAAACATCTGCCGCCAGAGGAGGTGAAAATCCTCCAGCTTTTTGGCGAGGGCAATTCCTTCAGTGGCTGAGTGATTCGTGACGACGCGCCAATGGGGCGTTTCGATCCGCCAGTATTTACCCGCCTGCCAGCCCGTCTTGGGATGATCGGTTCGCGCGGCGGTCGATTGCGGCGCGGGAACGTACGGCGACCAATCTTTTTTGTCCTTCGCACGCGCGTAGCCGAGCGCTCGGCGCGCTGTTTCGTGATCTGGATTCTCACGCAGCACTTCGTGCAGCAATTGATAACAGCGGGCAGCGTCGCCAGCCTTGAGAAACTCGCCAGCAATCGCAAACAGACTGGTGGCCTGCTCCGCGCGGAGTTCGCGAAACTTGCCGTACCACTTGCTGACGAGATCGGGCGCGGCCTTCGCCGGTTGGTGCAGATCGGCCACCGTCGGTACGAACAGTGTTTGTCGGCCCGCAGTTCGCGGCACTTGCCACTCACGCGTAATGGCAGCCTGCTCCGGCACCTTGAGCGAATCGCACTTCTCGGCCAGCACGGCCAACTGCTGGGCAAAGTGGCGATCGAGCGATTCCAGTGACTCAGCAGGAGTGGCTGCGAAAACCCTACCCGCGCAGCAGCAGGCAGCCAGCAAGAAAAGAAGCGTCAATCGGAGCTGAAAAAGCACAGGTCACGTCTAAGAAAGTGGAGGCCCCCACCAGCACATCCAGTGTACCATCGGCCCTGCCCAAAGAGACCACTTGGAATCGCCTCACTGCGAATGGTTTGAGCAAGTCGTTGCTTCTATACTGAATGGAACGATCGTCGCAAGGAGACCAGCCCGTGTCGACAGCCAATTCACCGAAATCCTTGCCTGCAATGCAGGCCTTAGCATTGCCCACCGTGCCGCACCCGAAATTGTCGCTCCAGAATGGCGACCATTTGACGCGCGAGGAATTCCTGTTTCGTTGGGAGGCCAGTCCCAATCTCAAGCGGGCGGAATTGCTGGAAGGAATTGTGTATATGCCTGCCGCAGTACGCCATAGTCAGCATTCCGCCCCGCATGGCGACATCATGGGCTGGCTATGGAGTTATCGACTCGCAACGCCTGGCATCGGCCTTGGCGACAACGGCAGCGTGGGGCTCGACGAGTTTACCGTCCCGCAGCCCGATGCTTATTTGCTGCTGCCGCCTGAACTGGGGAGCGGGGCGAGAGAGAACTCCGCTGGCTACTTGGAAGGGCCGCCCGATCTGATCGCCGAGATTGCTGCTTCGAGCGCTAGTATCGATCTGCATCTCAAACTAAAGCTGTATCAAACGAGCGGCGTGCCCGAGTACATTGTCTGGCGAACCGAAGAACGACTTATCGACTGGTTCGTGTTGCAAGACGGGCGCTACATTCCGCTAGTTGCCGAAGATGGAATTCTCAAGAGCCGGCGGTTTCCCGGGCTGTGGTTGAACGTGACTGCGATGGTAGCAGGTAACCCACAGGGAGTTCATGCGACGCTGCAACTGGGGCTGGCGACTGCCGAGCATGCAGCCTTCCGAGAACAGCTTTTGCGAGAGAAGAAGTTGTAGTCGTCGCGCTCTGTTAGCCGAGCGCCCAAGCGGCGATAATCGCTGGCTATGAAACTCAAGCTTCATGCCTACGAACTGCCGCTTCGTCACACCTTCACCATTTCGCGCGAGTCGATCGACACGCAGCCGACTCTCATCGTCGAGTTGCAAGACGATGGCGTGAGCGGCTTCGGCGAAGCGACGTCGAATCGCTACTACGGCTTCACTGTCGAGAGTATGTCGCAACGACTCGAATTGCTGCGGCAGGAGATTGAAACTGCGAAGTGGCAAACACCGGAAGAGTTCTGGGCGCAAATGCAGCCGCATCTGGCCGATGATCCTTTCGCCCTTTGCGCGCTCGATCAGGCAGCACACGATTTGTGGGGCAAGCGCCTGAACAAGCCTGTGTATGAACTGTGGGGACTAACGACCGAGAAGATTCCCGCTTCGAACTACACCATCGGCATCGATACGATTCCAAAGATGCTGGAAAAGATGGCGGAGTTTCCCGACTGGCCGATTTACAAAATCAAACTCGGCACCGATCGCGATTTGGAAATTGTCCGCGAGTTGCGGGCACACACGAGCGCCGCGTTCCGCGTCGATGCCAATTGCGGCTGGTCAGCTGACCAAACGCTGAAATATGCGCCGCAGCTAAGGGAACTCGGTGTGGAATTCATCGAGCAGCCGCTGCCAGCAAATCAGTGGGAAGAAATCCGCCGAGTTCGAGCGAGCGTCGCCTTGCCGATCATGGCTGACGAAAGTTGCATCGTCGAAAGTGATGTGCCCCGGTGCTCCGGGTTGTTTCACGGCATCAACATCAAACTTGTGAAGTGCGGCGGGCTGACTCCCGCGCGCAGAATGATCGCCAAAGCCCGTGAGCTGGGCTTGAAGGTGATGGTGGGTTGCATGACCGAATCGACGGTCGGCATTTCTGCCATCGCCCAATTGCTGCCGCTGCTCGATTATGTCGATATGGATGGGGCCGTGCTCCTAGCGCGCGATATTGCCACGGGCGTGCGCGTCGAACGGGGCATCTGCCACTATCCCAATGTGCCAGGCAATGGTGTGCAACTGCTGTCTTAGGAAATGTTACGCACTGCGTTGCCGCAGTGCTTCGTAACAGACAATTGCGGCGGTAACGGAAACGTTGAGGCTATCGACCTGGCCCAACATGGGAAGGCGAATGGCCTGCATGTTCGTGGCTTGCCAGGCAGATGTCAGGCCGGCCATTTCGCTGCCGAGGACGATGGCTGAGGCCGGTCGATAGTCGACGGCCGTGTAGTTCACCGCCCCGTCGACGCGCGCTGTGAAGATCGACATTTTCTGCTGCTGCAGAAAGGCAATCGTCTCGGGCGCGCTGGCAGTCGCGAGGGGCACGGTGAAGATCGCTCCCAGGCTTGCGCGAATCGCGTTCGGGTTATACAAATCCGTCCGGCCATCGCAAACAATCAGCCCGTTGATGCCGGCAGCATCGGCGGTGCGCAGAACCGCCCCAAGATTGCCGGGCTTTTCGACCGCTTCGAGGACCAGGATCAGTGGCGGCTTCTTCAGTTTGGCTAACTTGGCTTGCAAGTCGGCCATCGTCGGTGTCGGCGGCTCTGCGGTCGCGACAACGCCCGCCTTGCGATCGCCGAACGAAATCTTTTCCATGACGGCCGAGGTCACATCGAGCACGTCGGCATCGCAGGCCCGCGCCTGATGGGCCAACTGTTGCTCCACATCGGGAGGCAGTATGTCGGCCTGGATGAATAGTTCTCGCAGTCGCACACCTGCGGCGAGAGCTCGTTCGATCTCGCGCGGGCCGTCGATGATGATCAGTCCTTGATCGTCGCGCCCCGAGCGATCGCGCAACCGTACTGCTTGCTTCACACGCGGATTCTGCAAGCTGGTGATCGGCGGGAGCATGACGGGCTTTCAGTGAAGTGTCGTATAGAATTCGCACGGGCAAAAACCGGGAGAAGCTCTAATGGTTCCCAACAACGAGTTTCTTCGCAAGCGGTCGCAATTGCCAAACGAGTGATTTACACTATTCTCCTGCCCTCGAATTCCTCTCGCCCGGCCCGTTGCCATGTTCATTACCTTACTGCTGATCGCTGCCGTCGCCTTCCTGGCGTACTCGAACGGCGCAAACGACAACTTCAAAGGGGTTGCATCGCTTTACGGCAGCCGCACGACCAGCTATCGCACGGCACTCACTTGGGCGACGATCACCACCGCAGCTGGCTCGCTCTGCTCGATCTTTCTCGCGAGCGCCCTGCTGAGCAAGTTCAAAGGCAAAGGACTGGTGCCGGACGAACTTGTCGGCTCCGAGTATTTCCTCCTCTCGGTGGCACTGGGCGCCGGCTGCACCGTGATTCTGGCGACGCGGTTTGGCTTTCCAATTTCCACCACCCACGGTCTGACGGGTGCGATGGTTGGCAGCGGACTAGTCGCAGCTGGCAGTCAGGTGCAGCTAGGCGTACTGGGAACCGCCTTCATGTTGCCACTGCTGCTCAGTCCGCTCATGGCGTGCGTGCTGGGCGGCCTGCTCTACGCCGTCTTTCATTGGGCTCGCTTGGGACTGCGAATCTCGAAGCAAACCTGCGTTTGCGTGGGAAATGAATTGCACGTGATTCAGCCCGCTACGGACGGCATGACGTCAACTCCGGCCGCGGGCTCGCTGACCGTCACCGTCGCAGAACAGGGAGTTTGCATCGAGCGCTATGCCGGCACCTTCAGCGGGGTGAATTGCCAGCAGTTGATGGACACCGCTCACTTTATCAGTGCGGGTGTCGTGAGCTTCGCCCGCGGATTGAACGACACGCCGAAGATCGCAGCCCTGCTGGCGATCGTTTCTTTCCTAGGCGGTCACACCAGCATGATCGTCGTCGCAGTCGCGATGGCTATCGGCGGGCTGATACACTCCGCGCGAATCGCCGAAACAATGAGCCACAAGATTACCGCCATGAATCATGGTCAGGGATTTTCGGCGAACCTGGCAACGGGGATGCTCGTGATCTGCGCCAGCCTGTTTGGCCTGCCTGTTTCGACGACCCATGTTTCCGTCGGTGCCCTGTTCGGCATCGGCGTGACGACCGGCCAAGCTGACTACAAGGTTGTCTCCGGCATTCTCCTCTCGTGGGTTCTCACGCTCCCCTGCGCGGCCCTGATCGGTGGCAGTTCCTACTGGCTGCTGACAACGTTCGCCTAGGCTGCCATTCGGGCCAGCTTCCCCGGTTTGACGACTGGCGGGGAATCACCTACAACGTAACTGTCGAGCAATCGACCGCGGCCACTGCTCGAAAGTGGCCCTCGCGAGGGGGAAACGTGAACCTGGTCAGGCCTTAATCGGAGCAGCCATAAGCGATGTACTCTTGTGCGGGGGCCTCTTTTTGGCAGCGGCCCGCATTCTCTGGTCACGTAACGCTGGCGGAGGCAGGTTTTTCGAATCGCCTGCGCCCTACTCATGGCCCTTCTTACCGGCAATCATCCCGCGGATGATTCAGCACCCGAAGCGATGACCACCGGCAATTATGTTGTCGTGGCCCGCCGTTATCGCCCGCAAGACTTTCAACAACTGGTCGGTCAGCCCCAGGTTTCGCAGGCGCTCGGCACGGCCATCCACACGAATCGAGTCGGGCATGCCTACCTGTTCACCGGCGCTCGCGGAGTGGGCAAGACGAGCACGGCGCGCATCTTTGCGAAGGCGCTGAACTGTGTGCGCGGGCCCACGACGGAGCCTTGCGGCGAGTGCGATATCTGCCAGGGAATTGCCGCGGGCAGCGATGTCGACGTGCTCGAAATCGACGGCGCGAGCAATCGCGGTATCGACGAAATCCGTCAGCTCCGATCGAACGTGAACGTCCGTCCTAGCCGGGCGCGATACAAGATTTACATCATCGACGAAGTCCACATGCTCACGACGCAGGCCTTCAATGCCCTGCTGAAAACGTTGGAAGAGCCGCCCGAGCACGTGAAGTTTATCTTCTGCACGACCGAAGCAGACAAGATCCCCATCACTGTTTTGTCGCGTTGTCAGCGGTTTGATTTTGCGCCGTTGCAAGCGCAGGCGATCGTCGATCGGCTGCAGCATATTTGCAATCTGGAAGGGGTGACCGTCGAGCCGCAAGCGCTCCAGATTCTGGCTCGCCGCGCGAATGGTTCGATGCGCGATAGCCAGTCGCTGCTCGAACAACTGCTCTCGTTCAGTGGCAAACAGTTGCTCGCAGCCGATGTGCATCGCCTGCTCGGAACGGCGCAGTCCGGTCGACTAGCAGCAATTAGTCGCGCTTTGGCCGATCATGATGCGGCCACTGCACTCGGCCTGTTGGATGAAGCGCTGCGGCAAGGTGTCGACGCGGGGCAACTCGCGGAGCAGTTGCTCGGCTACTTGCGCGACGCGATGGCCGTGCATTTGGGCTGCTCCACCGATTTGCTGCTGTCGACGGAAGCGACGGATGCTGACGAGCTGCGGCAATTGGGCGATCAATTGGGGCTGGAAACCGTGCTCGCCGCAGCACAGGTCTTGGATCAGGCCCTCGTCCGCATGAAGCAGAGCACGCAGACGCGGACGCTGGTCGAATTGGCTTTGGTAAGAATTGCCAATCTCCAGCAGTTGCAGTCGCTGCCGGCCTTAATTGCCCAGCTCCAAAGTGGTGGCCCAATTTCGCTGCCGACGGCCCCGGCCGTAGCTCGGCCGGCACAAAGTTTAGCTCCTGTGGCGCGCGATTCGCAGCCAAGCGGACCGCCAATGAACCAAGCTCGGCCTACTCCGGCTCCTCAGCCGCCAGTTCCGCCTCCGCAGCCCGCCGTCGATCAAAAAAAAACGACCGACGTCGCTGAGCCCCTAAATGATGAGCCCGCAGCACCCCAGGACGAGGTTCCTTGGGATGACCAAATGGCACTTTCTGCTTGGCGACAAGTCCTTAGCCAGATTCAAGATATGACGTCTGATTACGCCTCGCGGGCGGAGTCGGTTGCAACTTCTGGGCCAAATCAGCTGGTAGCCCGCTTTAGAAAAGCGTATACTCATGCCAAGGAGACCTGCGAACGCCCCGAGCGTCGCCAGCGGCTTGAGCAAGGACTTACCGAACTCATGGGCCGCCCGATCCGCGTGGAGTTCCAACTCCTGCCTGATGAGCCGCAAACCGTTGTGGCTGCTCCTCGTCCGCCGCAGACGGCCATTCGCCGCCGGCAGCGAATTCGAGAAGTGGAACGGAACTTGCTCGTGCAGCAGGCCATCGTCTCGTTCGAGGCTGAGATCGTCAATGTGATCGATCCGCCGGTCTCGGCCGATGACGCCACCGAGGGAGCCACCGACGTCGTCGTTGCTCCCACCGCTGAATAGCAACTCTCAACCTGAGGGAAGCCTGACAGCGGCAGTATGTCAGTCTTCTCCACGAGAGTTCACTTACCACCTTCAGCATCCTGATTGCGCGTTACTGCCCGTATGGCTCAAGTCTCGGATTCCGTCAGCAAAGTGATCGAGGAGTTTGCGAAACTCCCCGGCATCGGCCGCAAATCGGCTGAACGCTTGGCGTATCACATTCTGCGAGTTCCCAAGACCGAAGCCCTGGGGCTGGCCGACGCCATTCGCAACGTGCGCGAGAACGTCCACTATTGTTCCAGTTGCTTCAACCTGGCCGAAGCCGAGTTGTGCAGCATTTGTGCGGACCCGCGGCGCGATCGCACTCAATTGTGCGTGGTCGAACAACCGCGCGACCTGATGGCGCTCGAGCAGGCCGGCGTCTTTCGCGGCCTCTATCACGTGCTGCTTGGGCGGATCGCTCCGCTCGATGGCATCGGACCCGATCAACTCACGCTGCAGCAATTGGTGCAGCGCGTGCGACAGGGTGAGTTCCAAGAGATTGTGATGGCGACCAACCCGACCGTGGAAGGTGACGGCACGGCCTTGCACATTTCGAACTTGCTTGCCGAGTTTCCGGTGAGCATGACCCGCCTGGCCCGGGGTATTACGACGGGCAGCATTTTGGAATACACGAACAAAGAGATTCTGGCCGATGCCCTCGCGGGCCGACAGCGTCTGTAGTTCGATGACGAGATTGAGTTCAAACCGTTAGGCAAACCCAACAATCATGCGACTTTCATTTGGCCTAGAAGCTCGGCAGCTGCAAAAGCAGATTCTCGCGCCGCGGATGATCCAGTCGATGGAGATTCTGCAGTTGCCGCTGCAAGCGCTCCAAGAACGGATCGAGCAGGAACTGGGCGAAAACCCACTGCTTGAACTGCAAGAACGCGACCCCACTTTGCCGGAAGAACAATCCGACCTGGATGGGCCGAACGAACGGAGCATTGAAGACAAGCCACTGGTCGTCGACGAAGCCCATAACAATGCCGACGACTTCGAGCGTTTGCTGCAACTCGATCGCGATGTGCCCGATTATTTCGACGAAACAACTCGCCGCAGCGCGAATCGGATGGACGAAGACTCCGACCGCGCCCACGACACCATTTCGAACGTCGCCGAGCGGCCCGAATCGCTGCAAGACTATTTGATGCATCAACTGGGCGAGCTCGATATCGACGCCAAGACCATGGCGATGGCCGAGCGGATTATCTCTGCCCTCGATGCCAAAGATGGCGGCTATCTGCGCAGCAGCCTGCGAGATTTGCTTCCCGCCGATGCCTCACCCGACGATCTGCAACTGGCCGAGCAAGCACTGACACTGGTTCAATCGCTCGATCCGCCCGGCGTTGGTGCCCGCGACTTGCGCGAGTGCTTGCTACTGCAATTGAAGCCCGAAGTGGATCTGTACGACGAACAAAAAACACTGATCAGCAATCACTTGGAAGACCTGCGAGATAATCGCCTGCCGCAGATCACCAAAGCGACTGGCTACAGCATCGACCGCATCAAAGAAGCCTGGGAAGAACTGCGCAAGCTCAACCCCAAGCCGGCCGCCCAGTTCTCCGAAGTCCATACGCCGGCAGTTGAGCCGGATGTGGAGGTACAGCGGGGCGAAGGTGGCAAGTGGCAAGTCATTGTCGAAGAGAGCCGGACTCCGCAGTTGTTCATCAGCAAGCACTATCGCGAGCGACTAGCCAGCGGTGAGGCGACTCCCGAAGAGCGCGAATACATCAAGCGCAAGGTGCAAGCCGCGCAGTGGCTCATCGAATCGATCGAGCAGCGGCGCAACACGCTGACGAAAGTCGCGCAGGCCATCGTCGAACACCAAACGGCGTTTCTCGAAGATGGGCCCGAGCACATTCATCCGCTCAAGATGCAGCAGATTGCCGATAAGGTTGGCGTACACGTGACGACGGTCAGCCGGGCTGTGGACGACAAATACATTCAAACACCCCGCGGCATTTACCCGCTGCGGCGGTTCTTTGTCGGTGGTACGCACACCGATGGGGGCGAAGACGTCGCCTGGGACATCATTCGCATTCGTCTGCAGGAAATCATCGACAAGGAAGATAAGTCCAGCCCGCTCAGCGATGACGAAATCGTCAACGAGCTAAAGAAGCAAGGGCTCGAAGTGGCCCGCCGCACCGTCACGAAGTATCGCCAAAAGATGTCGATTCCTAGCAGTCGCCAACGCCGCGACTGGAGCAAGACGTAATCCAGCGCTAAGCGCTTCGGGAATGTCTCTCATTGACATTCCCGCACAGACTCAGCAGTGTGGACTACCTTGCACGCCAACTGCCGGCCGCTGCGGAAGCCGGTTCAGCGTTCTCGACATGGGCCGCAGGCATCACGCGCGAGCCATCACCAGGATCATCCCACAGCGAAAGCTTGCGCCCATCGGCGGGCTTAGCGGGAATGATCGTGGGCTGCGCTGGCTGACCCGTGGCTGGTAGCGCGGAAGGGGGCGGCGCGAGGAAGCCGGGTACTGGCGTGCTGAAGATGGGGTTCGTACTCGCCGGGCTACGCGTGGTGGGAATCACAGTCGGCGCGGTCGTGGTTGTCGCAGCTGGCTTTGGCACAGCAGCAATCGAAATGGGGTTCTCCGGCGGCGGCAATAAGGCCGAGCCGGTGCGGACGACGCCACTCGGGGGTGAGGCCTGAAACTTCACGCTTGAAGAGCGGCCGTTCGTCGCCTCTGTAAAGCCAGAGCTAATCGCGCTGGTCAAACCGCGGGGCGAAGTATCGGCATCGACCACTCGAATTGCTTCTTCGTTGCTGGAGCGCAATCGAGGTGGCGAACCAGCCAGTGAAGTGCTGTCGCTCCAGGCGTCGCTCGACCGGGCGGCAATCGCCGGGGGTGTGAAGTTGCCAGGGACCAGGATGCCCGTATGGGGATCGTAATGCGAGAGTTTATTGTCGTTGGGCCCGGAAGCGGTTGCGGGCGTAGAGCCAGCGCCAAACGGGGTGCTAGGGGGCGTGTAGTAGGGAGTTGAATTCGCGCGGGAGAGAGCCGGTTGTGGCACCACGGCGGGCCCAAACGGCGCGTACAGACTGAACTGCCCAGGTGCGTTTTGGCACCCGACCAGCAGCGTGAGGCACAACAGCATGGCGGCCCGACGAAGCATTTGGCTTGCCCAGGTAACGGGGCAAAAACAGCCGGGCGCAGCGAAAGCCAACGCCCGGATCACGACAAGTGCCGCGGAGAATAGCGAAGCTGCCATTCAGGTCAAGAGCAGCTGGCGTCTTCAGCGGGGCTGCGTGGCGTGGCTGGGGCGATTCCGGGCCGATTTCCAGGTTGATTTCTGACTTGCATTGAACAGCAAGCTACTTCGCTGGCTCGACAGTTGGTGCTGGCGTGGGCGTAGGAACAGGGGCAGACAGGGCTGCGCTACCCTTTTCGAGCTTGGCGACCAGTTGATCGAGCACGGGTTTCAGCACCGCGCCGACACCTTCGATGGCGACTACTTTTTCGATCGACTGAGTGATGCCAGCCTGGCTGTTCTTAATCAGCTTGGCGAGGGCCGGCCGGGCAGCTTCGGGAATTTGATCGACGAATACCAGCACGCTATCGAGCTTGAGATTGGCTTCTTCCAACTTGGGGAGGGCGGCCTGGGCCGATTCCACGTTAGTCACGCCGTCGAGGGTTCCCTTCAGCGCGTCGATGGCACTTTGAAAATTCTTGCCCAGGTCGAGTTCGCCAATCTTCAAGCTGGCGGCCCCTTCGGCCGCAGCTTCAACGGCGGCCTTCGCTTGCTCGCCGATACCTTCCACCTGAGTCTTGGCAGTCTCGCCTGCAGTCTCGACTTGAGTCTTGGCCTGTTCGCCGGCTTTTTCTACTTCCGCTTTCGCATCGGCAGCAGCTTTTTCCATCTTGGCTGGCGCTTGTTCTGCGGCCTTTTCTAATTCGCCAACCTTTTCGGCCGTAGCATCGGCAGCAGCCTTTTCCATCTCGGCGGTCGCTTGTTCTGCCGCCTTTTCCATTTCCGCAACCTTGGCTTCGCACCCAACCAGCAAGGCAGTAGCAACGCAAGCGCAAGACAGGCAACACGACATCCAATAACTCTTCATGGCAGACTCCCGAGTAATGGCGAATTCTCCACGACCAGCACGGCCGCGCGAGAACGGGCGATTATACCCCTGCCTGGGAATACTTGGCGACTAGCGAGTTGATGAGTTGCCTGCTTCCCATTTTTCCAGGTCGCGCAGTTGCAAGTTAAGGGCCTGCACCGAAACCTGGATCTCGCGCAGTGACAGTCCCAGCGAGGCGACCATCAGCAGCAGGCTGACGCCGAAGGTAATCTTGGCAATGAGCACCTGGCTGATGAACAGCAGGAAGATGCAAATGGTGCAGAGGAGTAAACTCAGCACCCCGCAGGCCTGCATGTTGCGAATCAATTGCACGCGATAGCGGAGGTTACCGATCTGGGCGACGATCAGTTCGTTGGGTTCGGCAGAATGGCGGTCGTGCAAGCTGCGAATCAGGGCGGCCAAGGCCAAAAAGCGGTTCGTATAGGCAAGCAATAGCAGGCTGATGGCCGGGAACAGTACGGCGGGCGTGGTCAGGTCCATCAACGGGCCCGCAGGCTGGGGCGAATCGGGAATGCCTGAAGTGTGTGCCAGCGGCGAGTTTCGGGCAAGAGTCTGAATTTGCCGGGGTCGGGAGTCTTTGGCGAAACCGGACGCTTCGAAGTCGTTAGGACGAACTCGCCAAAGACTCCCGACCCCAGGCCTACTACTTCACTTTCCCGGTATCACACGTTTCTGATGGCAGCGGCTCACTACCCTTGCCGATTTTGGCCTGACCCGGGAAACTGAGATGCTTATTGACTGCACGCGCCCGAAGAGTCGCTCATAGAAGGTACTTGCGATGGAAGCTGGGATTGTTGGCCTGCCGAATGTGGGCAAGAGCACGTTGTTTAATGCCCTCACCAGCACGCAGGGTGCGCAGGCGGCCAATTATCCGTTTTGCACAATCGAACCCAACGAGGGGATCGTCAGCGTGCCCGACGATCGGCTCGGGCGAATCACCAAGTTCATTCCACCGCAAAAAGTCATCCCCGCCATTCTCAAGCTGGTCGATATCGCTGGCATTGTGAAAGGTGCCAGCGAGGGGCAAGGCCTGGGGAACAAGTTCCTCAGCCACATTCGCCAGGTCGATGCGATTCTGCAGGTTGTCCGCTGCTTCAACGATCCGGATGTGATTCACGTGACCGGCAACGTCGATCCCCTCTCCGATATCGAGACGATCGAGATGGAGTTGATGCTCGCTGATATTCAGGCATTGGAAATCGCGCTGCCAAAGGCGCAGAAGGCGGGGCGCACCGGCGATAAAGAAGCCAAGCTGCGCGTCGCGGCCATCGAAGCTTGCCTGGCTCATTTGACGAAGGAGCTACCGCTGCGCAGTTTGAAACTAGCGGCCCCCGAGGCCGAAGCGATTCAAAGTTTTGGGCTGATGACTGCCAAGCCGATTTTGTTCGTCGCCAACGTCGACGAGTCGGACCTGCTCGGCCAGGGCCCAATGGTACAACGAGTCCGCGAGTTTGCGACCAAGATTTCGGCCGGCATCGTGCCCGTCTGTGCCAAGCTCGAGTCCGAAATTGCCGAACTCGAAGAGCCCGACCGGAGCGAAATGCTCGCGGGCGTCGGGCTGAAAGAGCCCGCTCTCGCGGCCCTCGCGCGCGAAGCTTATCGCACGCTCGGGCTGCAGAGTTACTTCACTGCCGGCGAGAAAGAAGTTCGCGCTTGGACGATTCCCGTCGGTGCCACCGCTCCGCAAGCTGCGGGGGTCATTCACAGCGATTTCGAAAAAGGCTTCATTCGCGTCGAAGTCTACTCGCTGGAAGACCTGGAAAAGTACGGCAGCGAAAAAGAACTACGCGCAGCGGGCCGTCTGCGCGTGGAGGGTAAGAATTACATCATGCAGGACGGCGATATCTGCCACTTCCTGTTTAATTGATGTTTGCAGGGGTCGGGAGTTTTTGGCGAAGGGAGTCACTCCAGTTAGCTGAATCCCTCTTCGCCAAAGACTCCCGACCCCGGACCACTTACTAAGCAGGTGGGCCAGGTACGATGCGGCGAACGTCAATCGCTTTGAGTTCAAAGTTCTGCGTGCCATCGGATTTGGGCAGATCGATATCTCCGCTTGATTCGTATTCGAAGTCGGGTGCGACAATCTTGATGCGATGCATGCCACCGACGGTCCCGCCCCCGTCACGGTTTGTGTCGTACTTACCACCTTGAATGGTCGCGTAACCTTGCGGCCCTTCATTGCCGGCAGCCGGCATGAAGTAGACCATTCCTTGCGAGACCGGCTGGCCGTCGATCGTCACACTGCCAGACGAACGAAACCGCGCGGGGCCGTCGCCACCACCAGAGCAACCCGCGAAGCCAAAGAGCGTGGTTAGACTAGCAACAGCTAACCACGCGCGAAACACTCGATCCATTGCAACTCACTCCGTTCCAAATTAACGTTGTCTGATCCTCAAGACCACTTCTCAAAGTCCTTGCATTCACTAGTCGGCATAGAGTGCTTCACCACCGCTGCGACTGGCCATGGCTTTGTAGATCGACATATCGATATTCGCGGTGATCAGCCGAACTGAACCATCGGTGAGGCCGAACTGGGCTCCGCCCGGATGGTTGCTGCCGAAGCTGATGTCGTTGAAGTTTGGGGTGGCGCTCGTGTAGACCGTGGAGTTAATTGGAAATTCAATGTTCTTGGTGCTGCTGGTCGTGTTGCCGGCACCACCGCCACGGGTCCAAATTCGCAAGCTGTGCGAACCAGTCGGTTGAAGAGCCTTCTGAAACGAGATTTCGCCCACGAGGAACGTGTTCGACGTGCCATCCGTGACAGCGGCCATCGAAATCGACTCGTACGGATTGAGAACGCCATCCGCCGCAATGTCACCATGGCCAGCCGTTGAGAGCGCATGGTCCGTGTAGGTCTGCCCCGTCTTGACATTCGTCCCTTGCGGTCCATTAATGCCGTAGTAATGCGTGGTGAAGCCAGGCAAGGTCTCCGTTGCACTCTTTTCGCCCGATGAACCGGAGCGCAACGCCGTTTGGCTCGGGCAAACACTTCCCTTCACGAACATGTGACCAACCAAGTAGTTGGCCGCACTGTTGTAGCTCGAGTTCCAGTCCACTTGGGTGTAAATGTTGTTCTGTTCCATGAACGGCAGAATCCGGAGTTGCCACGACAGGTCGCGGTTCTTCGAAATACCGTTGGTACCGCCGTAGGGAAACGCGAGCATCGTGTCGTGATAGTTTTGCAGTGCAAGGCCGTACTGCTTGAGATTGTTCGAGCAACTCATGCGGCGGGCCGCTTCGCGAGCGGCTTGCACTGCGGGGAGCAGCAGCGCTACGAGCACGCCAATAATGGCAATCACCACCAAGAGTTCAACCAGCGTAAACGCTCGTGCGCGTCCTGCTTGAATTCGCCCGGCACCAACAACACCGCAGTTCCACCAGCGTGGATTTTTCATCAGGGCACATCCGCATCAAATCACCTCATCGCAACTGCTTGTGGTCCACGGTCGGATCACGGGAGAGAGAAGCGTCGCGATATATATATTGATAGACGAACCGTTCGAATTGTTATGCGAAATGTGCGCAGTAATTCGCGCAAAAAATGCTAACCGACCCATACGTGGGGAGGGGGTGACTGGATGTCACCCAACATCGAGGGGTGCTTGCGGCAGGCCGCCTGGCGAACCTGAGCATGAGCGAGGTCGACACTCGCTCGCGTCGCATGGTCAAGATGAACAGTGAGCGCCCATTAAAGGCGTCTATCAATCTCGTGAATCGCCTCGAGTGCGCCCAGCGGCAATGAGATTCCACCTGTCGGAACTTCTGCTTCGCGCGGGTTCACGCGGATGAGTGTGGTACACCAGCGCTCACACTCGCGCCGAACCGTTGGAATGGCGAGCCCCGCGCCGAACTCGATCGCGACCAGTTGTTGGCCGGCCACTTGCTCCAGCCAAGTAGCATAGCGCTGATATTGTGCTTCGCACCGCGCGGGAAGCCAGTCGTAGTCGTCGAACATCAGAATGTTGGGGCGGGCCAGTTCGTGGCAATGCGGGCAGCGTGGCAGTTCAGAACCGGTGCGAATGGTGGCCGGGTCGATCTCGAAATGCAGCGCGTCGCCGGCCGGCCAGATGACCGACGCGCAGGGCTGGGTGCATTGCAAGTGTTGAATCGAACCATGCCGCTCAAGCACTCGCTCTTCGGGAAAGCCTGCACGCTGAAAGTGGCCATCGACATTGCTGGTGAACACGAAGTAGCGATGCTCCCGCCGTTCGCACCACTGGCGCAGAATCTCGAAGCCCGCATGAGGCCGCGTGTCGCGATACAGCTGATAGCGATGACCAAAGAAGCCCCAGGCCAATTGCGAATCGGTGCGGAACCAGTGAGGCGTCGATAACGCGGCAAACGATCGGCCGTGAAATGGCGGGTAGGCCTTCCAAAAGCCTTCACTGCCGCGAAAGTCGGGCAGTCCCGAATCGACACCCATACCCGCGCCCGCACCAATTAGCAGCGCATCAGCCTGGCGAATAGCTGCAGCAGCGAGATCGAGTGCGGTGTCGAGCATGGTCAACGTATCTCGCAAGAAACAACACTGGCCACGAAACTCGTGGCCAGGTTTGGATCCATTTGTGCAAGTCGTTCGCCGCGAGCTTAGGCGCTCTTGGCTTTCACTTCGACGGGGAACATCTTGCGACGTCCCATGACGATGTCGTCGTCGATGATGAACTTGCTTCCCTTCGGTTGATCGGGGAGTTCGAACATCACGTCGAGCATGGTTTGTTCAACAATCGAACGCAGGCCGCGGGCTCCGGTTCCCTTCACCACAGCCTTGTGAGCGATGGCGTTGAGAGCCGAGTCGCTGAACTCCAGCTGGCAGTCTTCCATCTGGAACAAGGTTTGGTACTGACGGAGCAAAGCGTTCTTGGGTTCGGTAAGGACTTTCACCAGGCCCGAGTGATCGAGCGGAGCGAGCGAGGCAATCACTGGCAAGCGGCCGATGAGTTCTGGAATCATGCCGAACTCAAGGATGTCTTCGGTCTGCACCAACGACAGCACTTCGGCGGTGTCCATCTCGTTCGTATGGCTGGTGGTCGACTGGCTGAAGCCGAGTGACTTCTTGCCGAGCCGCTTGCGAACGATGTCTTCGATGCCAACAAACGTCCCGCCGCAGATGAACAGAATGTTGGTCGTGTCCATCTGAATGTACTGCTGCTCGGGATGCTTGCGGCCCCCTTGCGGCGGAACATTGGCGACGGTCCCTTCGAGCATTTTTAGCAACGCCTGTTGCACCCCTTCGCCCGAGACGTCGCGAGTGATCGAGACGTTCTGGCTCGTCTTGCCGATCTTGTCGATTTCGTCGATGTAGAGCACGCCACGCTGGGCGGCTTCCAGGTCGAAGTCGGCAGCGTGCAGCAGCTTCAAAAGCAGGTTCTCGACGTCTTCACCCACATAACCCGCTTCGGTCAGCGTGGTGGCATCGCCGATGGCGAAGGGGACATTGAGCACGCGAGCCAAAGTGCGAGCGAGCAGCGTCTTGCCCGAGCCGGTGGGGCCCAGCAGCAGGATGTTCGATTTCTCGACTTCGACTTCTGAACCTTCGAAGCCCAGTTGCAACCGCTTGTAATGGTTGTGAACGGCGACCGACAGAACCTTCTTAGGGAAGGTCTGGCCGACGACGTACTGGTCGAGAGAACTAACCAATTCACGCGGCGTCGGAATTCGATTGAACAGAGGCTTAGTCGCGCCGCGGCGGCGTTGTTCTTGATCGAGGATCGATTGGCAGAGTTCGATACACTCGCCGCAGATGTACACATCGCCGGGCCCTTCGACGAGCGGTCCGACGTCGCGATAGCTTTTGCGACAAAACGAGCAGAAGGCGTTCTTCTTTGTGGTACTGGCGCTTCGCCGCCCTCCACTCATGTCCTTACCTGTCGGCATAGAAAACAACACTCCTTTCAGCGGAATTAAGTTGGCGGTGGGTCAACCAGGCCAACAGAATCTCAGGTGCAAGCTCGATGGCAGTGCTCTGGTCGCACAAACCGGGTAGGGGGCATCCTTGTCCGCTTAAAGTTCGAGCGTATCGGGTAACTTCGGGGAAAACTCTTGCAGATGCTGCCGACCTCCCAGGCCGGAACAGGCGATAAAGCAGGACCAGCTGGCACGGTGCGAACAGTCTTCGTGGGCCGCAAAGTTTCCCCGGGTGTTGTCCCCGGTGCGACCGCTGAAGTCTGATCTAACCCTTGTTCTGATCGTCCTTTACTCGCTGCTGGAGCTTTGCTCCTAGCACCGCTTTTATAGTTCGGTATTCGGCGTCGCTGATGTCACCCTCCTGTCGCAAATCTTGCAAGTTCGATAGCAACTGGCTGGCAGTATCTTCGGACTGCTGTGCGTTACCGCGCAACTTTCCCAGTACGACCACCGCAATCACTACCAACCCGACGAGTCCTGCGAGCCCATAAATCAGATTCGTGATGGTCTCGGGAGTGAGCTGCTTCATCGTTCTGCTGCCGTCAACTCCGCGGCGACAAGGTGTCGCGGCGTCAAAGTCCCTGTGTCCGGTAACTCCACCTGTATTATGCACATGCGGCGAAGCTAGTCCAGTTTCCGGGACCGGAAGCGGCCATTCACGCACCGCGGCTGAGGTCGATCGGCGAGCGCTGGGGCTCAGAAGAATCGCTGCGAATTCTCTGAGAACTCCCGGTACACTCCGACCGCCTGCCATCTGCCCAGATTCACCGAAACCGTCATCCCCTAGGGACTCGTTTTTCAGCAATTCTGGACAGACTTCCTCCTGGGATAAGTCGTCGGTAACAGCGCCAAAAAAGCTCGGTTCTCACCAGGGCGCTGGATATTTGCTTGCCATCATCGGCGACAGAAGAGCGAGGAATCGTTGCCTCGCCGGGAAACCATACGCAGGCTGGACTTAGGCGGTTCGAAAAAATTGGCAGCTATTTGGGGCCAATTGGAAAATCAAGGGCGCGGCGCTGCTTCGAGTCGGCAGTCATTCCGCTGACAAATCCAGTTGGCTGGATTAAATTGATCTCATGAGCCTACTCGCATGTATCAAGATAGACCCTGCCATTTGCAATGGTAAGCCGAGCGTGTGTCACTACTCCGTAGAGTGGTTGCTTTCGCTATTGCGAGCTGGCCATACACACGAGGAGATTCTCGCGCACTATGGAGACCTTTGGATCGACGATCTGTTGGCTGTGGAAGCCTATCCTGCGGCAGCAGAATATCAAGGATCGATCACGCTGCGCGAGTTAGTCCAGCAAGCCTTGCCGTGCTTCAGGGAGACAATGGATTTTGGCTTTCCGGCAGAGTTTATTTACGAAACACTGCACGCAAGCGGTCCTCTGAATCATCATCTGACCATGCGACATGGCCGTTTCTTTTGCTATGTTGAACCCCGGACGTCGCCTCTTTCTCCCGACTCGCGAGTATTCGGCCAGTACATGACTCTGTCATGGCACAGTCACGACGGGTTTTTCCGGCTTTCAAATTACATCAGTCGCGACGAATTGACATACGAGGTCGGCGGACCGGCAGGAATTTGCAATTCGTACACTGACTGCCTGGCGGTTTTTGAGAACGGCCAACTCCTTCCCTATCGGACTCACTACACAGACCTGCATGGTGTACGGAAGGTGCTCGACAAACGCCACGAGGAACACGTTCCGGAAGACTCGGAATGGTTCATAGAATTGTATCGCGATGTCGAAATTGAGTGGCTGGAATGAAGGCCTGCGTAACTTCGCTGCCTGAATTAGAATGCACCCAAAACCATCCCAGGAGCCGAATTAATGTCCACGACCCCCTCCCCCCTCGACCGTGTTCTCGATAGTTGCATTGTGGCAGTGATTCGCGCGGAAAGTGGCGAGAAGCTCGTGGATGTGGCCGAGGCGCTGCTGGCCGGCGGCGTCGATGTGATGGAAGTCACCTTCACGGTCCCCAAAGCGGTGCAAGTGCTGGAACGGGTCGCCGATAAACTGGGCGACCGCGTGCTGCTGGGTGCGGGAACCGTGCTCGATCCCGAGACCTGCCGCGCCGCGTTCCTGGCCGGTGCCCAGTTCATTGTTTCGCCGACGGTGAACGTGCAGGTCATCGAGATGTGCAAACGCTACAGTAAGCTCGTTATGCCCGGCGCGCTCACGCCGACCGAAGTCGTCACCGCCTGGCAAGCGGGGGCCGATATCGTGAAGATTTTCCCTTCGGACCTCACCGGCCCCAAATACCTTAAAGCTTTGCACGGGCCGCTGCCGCACATTCGCCTGATGCCCACCGGCGGCGTGAATCTCGAAACTGCGACCGATTTTCTTAAGGCTGGCGCTTGTGCGCTTGGCGTTGGGACTTCGCTGGTCGATCCCAAGCTGGTTGCTGCTGGCGACTTGAAGAAAATCGAAAACCTCGCCCGGCAGTACCAGCAACTGCTGAAGGAATACCGGAGCAAATAGTGCTCTACGAGTGAATTTCGACTACGTCCTTATCGCTGACGACGTAGTCGCCCTTCACCGTGCTGCCCGGGTTGATGTTGGTCCCCCAGACGCGGGCGTGCTTGAAACTAGCAGCCACATCTTTGTGAATGAGTTCGGCGACGTCCATGAGCGTGCCGCCCCGGCGCAACGTAAAGGGCTTATCAAAGTCGGCCTCCTTCTTGTTGGGCAGCTTGGTGTAAACGCGGACGATATCGAGCGCCTGGACGACCGCCGCTTTCAGTTCGTCGAGCCCCATGCCCGCTTCGGCTGAGATGTGGTGCTCGTCGAAGTCGAGGGTGATGAACTCGCGCATCAGGGCCAGACGGTCAGCCGCTTCGGGGAGATCGATCTTGTTGAGGACGAGTAATGTCTTGGTGAACGAAACCCCGATGTCGTCTTCGTCCAGATACGACTCGTTCGCGAGCCTGGTCTTGGTTCCTTTCAACTGATCAAGCACCGCCTGCAGTTGTTCGGTTCCTTCGTCGGCACCAAGATCGACCATCAGCAGCACGAGATCGCTGCCCCGAATGAGGCCAAGCAAGTTGGGGTCGAAGACGTCGGCCGAGATCGGGGGCGTATCGATCAGCTGAATGTTGATGTCTTCCCAAGGCATCATGCCCAGTTGGGGCTCGCGCGTCGTGAACGGATAGGGAGCCACTTCGGGAGTGGCCCGCGTCACCGCCTTCAGCAGCGAGCTCTTCCCCGCGTTCGGACCGCCGAGCAGGATCACCCGGCCAGCACCTTGCCGCGGCAACTTCAGACTCGGGCCACCCTTTTTAGCACTCTTTTTGGCGACTTCGACTTCCTGCTTGGCCTTGCTGATCTTTGCCTTCAGTTCGGCCTGTAGCTTGTCGGTTCCCTTGTGCTTGGGAATTTCCCGCAGCATCAGTTCCAGGCAACGGAGTTCATCCTCTGGCGTCTGAGCGCGACGATACTCTTCTTCGACCTTGTGATACTGCGGCGTGAGATTGGCAGGCATGAGCAGGATAGCGGTGAGAGGAACGGATGATTTTGATTGATGTAGCGTGGACGTCAGCCCACGTTACTGGGAAATGTGAAATTAACTCGCCGCTCGGCCACGCTTGCTATTCAGGCCGCCGATGGGGCTCGACTCGCGGCGATGAAAATGATGGCAAAGGGCGATGGCCATCGCATCGGCCACGTCGGGAGGCTCGGGAGCTTTGCTAAGGC
Source organism: Anatilimnocola aggregata (assembly GCF_007747655.1). Lineage (NCBI taxonomy): Bacteria > Pseudomonadati > Planctomycetota > Planctomycetia > Pirellulales > Pirellulaceae > Anatilimnocola > Anatilimnocola aggregata. The sequence goes on along the minus strand of NZ_CP036274.1, from coordinate 8,353,341 downwards.
GAAAGGGTTGAATCACCGCTTGCTGCACTTGCGCCTTCGGTGCGCGGCCGTTGCCGGTGAGGAGTTTTTTGACTTTAGTGGCGGCGTAACTTTGCACTTCGATGCCACCGAGTTGGGCGGCGAGCACGATCACGCCGCGGGCGTGCCCCATCAGGATGGCTGTCGTTGGCCGCTCGTAATGCGAATAGAGCTGCTCGATGGCCATCACTTCCGGCGAAAGGCTGGCGATGACGTCGCGAACCCCTTCGAAGATCTCTTGCAGCCGAGCAGCCAGACTTCCCGTTGACTTGCCGCGCACCACGCCCGCCTCGATCAGTTTGACTTGTTGGCCGGTGCTTTCGATCACCGCATAGCCGGTGATGTTCAGGCCGGGGTCGATGCCGACGATGCGCAGTGTAGGAAGCGTGCTCATGAGCTGCTACCAATCCGCCACTCCGTCGGCCCGCCCTTTTTGTCTTCCAGCGTGATCCCACTTTCGATCAGCTTGTTGCGAATCAGGTCGCCCGTGGCGAAGTCCTTGTTCGCACGGGCATTGGCTCGCAGTTCGATCAAGAGCGGCATCAGCTTATCGACGACACCATCGCCGCCACCGCCTCGCTTGGGCTGCACGGTTTTGAAGACGCCGAGAATTGCGGTCAACTCTCGCAGCACGCGGGCACCCTTCACCAGCGTTTGCACATCGGGGTCGGAGAACACGGCCGGTTCCGGCGCCATGGTGGTGAAGCGCTCGAGATTCTTCTGATCGGCGAACTTGTTGAGTTCGCGGAGCATGTCGAACAATTCGGCGATCGCGCCGCCGGTATTGAAGTCGTCGTCCATCTTCTCGAGGAAGTTCTTGCGCTGCTCGGCCAGAGTCTTGAGCAGTGGCTCTTTGGTATCGATCTCGTCACCCTCTTTGCGCGTTTTGGCAAAGGGAAGATTGAAGTACCGCTGCTTGGTGATTTTCTGAAAACGCTCAAAGAAGCGATAGAAGCCGTCAAGCGACTTGGCTGTTTCGGCCAGCCCTTCTTCGCCGAACATCACGGTGCTGCGATAGTGCGTGCTCAGGAGGAAGAAGCGAATTCGCTCGCCGCCGAGCCGGGCGATATCGTCAGCCAAACCGCCGGCCCCCTTTGAGCGGCTGACCTTGCCGCCGTCATCGGCTGCTGCTTCGCGATCACCCTTGCCACCGATCTTGCCGGCCGAGGCTGCTTTGCGGAGCAGGCCGTTGTGCATCCAATATTTGACCATCGGCTTGCCGTGGCAGCATTGGCTTTGCGCCAGTTCGTTCTCATGGTGCGGGAACATCAGGTCGAGCCCGCCGCCGTGGATATCGAATGTCTCGCCGAGAATCGCTTTGCACATGGCCGAGCACTCGATGTGCCAGCCAGGTCGCCCCTTGCCCCACGGGCTGTCCCAGGCGGGTTCGCCCGGCTTAGCCGCCTTCCACAGCGCAAAGTCGCCCGGGTTCCGCTTCTTCGAAGCATGCCCGCCACCTTCGCCCTGTTGATCTTCGGGCGAGCGATTGCTCAGTTTGCCGTAAGCCGGATCCTTGGCGACATCGAACAGCACGTCACCATCGGAGACATACGCGTGCCCCTTCTTAATCAGCGAGGCGTTGAAATCGATGATCCCCTGCATGTGCTCGGTGGCTTTGGGCATCTTGTCGATTTGATCGACGCCGAGCCCCGCCAGGTTGTTGAGATAGTCGATGACCATCTCATCCGCGATCGCGGCCATGGGGATGCCCCGCTCGTGCTGCTGCTGAATCAGTTTGTCGTCGACATCGGTGATGTTGACGACCCAGGTCACGTCGTAGCCGTTGTACGTGAGATACCGCTTGATCGTGTCGAAAATCACAGGCCCCACCATGTGGCCGATGTGGCTCTCTTTGTAGACCGTTGGTCCGCACAGGTAGATGCCCACCTTGCCGGGCTGCACGGTTTCGAAAGTTTCTTTGTTCTTGCTGAGAGTGTTGTAAACGCGGATGGTCATGGGTGTGGGGAGTTTAGAGTTCGTAGTTTGAAGTTCGTAGTTTTGACTTAATCATTCACGCCACCGCCCCTGCGGCGGTGGTTCATTGGCTTGTGCACTAGCTGCTGGGCCTGAAGAGCGAGTGCTAGCGCAAAGGCCGTTAAACCCCCGGGGCAGGCCCGGGGGCGGATGTGCAATTTCACTTCGTCTCCTCCAGCAGCACAATGCATTCGGTACTAATCGCCTCTTCGCGACCAATCGGCCCGACGTTCTCGCCGGTCTTGGCTTTCAGGCCGATGCGGTCGACGGGGAGTTCCAAGATCTGGCTGATCGCTTCGCGCATGACAGTTTTGTGCGGTAGCAGTTTGGGCCTTTGGGCAAACACAATGCAGTCGAGATTACCAATGCGATAGCCGGCCGCCTTCACGCGGTCATGAGCCAAGCGGAGCATGTCGGCTGAATCGCGGCCTTTGTTCTCGACAGCTGTATCGGGAAATAGTTCGCCGATATCGCCGAGGGCAGCTGCCCCGAGAATGGCATCGGTGATGGCATGCAGCAGCGCATCGGCGTCGCTATGGCCGATCAAGTGATGGTCGTGAGGGATGGTAATACCCCCGAGCCGAAGCGGCCCACCCTGACCAAGTCGATGCGTATCGTGACCAATGCCCACGCGCATGCCGCGGAAATCCTTCTCCGAAGTGCTGTCTCAAAACAGGCAAACTGCACAGTTTGTGCGGCGATTATATCGCGACGGGCGAAAACGAACAATGCGAAGCTAATTATGCTCGGCCGGGTCTTCGCCGGGGCGCTTGCGCAGGTGAGTCTGCAGGTAAAGAGCCCGCTCGACGTTGCGGTCCTGCGTCTCAAGCTCTAGCCCACGCAGCTTCTGCAAGTGAGCAGGCTGGGTGTGAATGAACAGCTTGTTGATCGTCGGGATTTCTAGGTCTTGAATCAACCCGAGGTTGATTCCCATCCGCACGCTGCTGAGCAGATGCAGGGTTTCTTCGCTGCTGATTTGCTGGGCCGTGCAGAGAATGCCATACGCCCGGCTCACGCGGTCGTGCAGATCTTTTCGGCTCTCTTTCACCAGGAAGGCGCGGGCCTGACGTTCGTAATCGATAATCACCGGAATCACTTCGCCGACCTGCTTGACCAGTTCTTCCTCGCTCTTGCCGAGCGTGACCTGGTTGCTGATCTGGTAGAAGTCACCCATCGCCTGCGAGCCTTCGCCGTACAGGCCGCGGACCGCCAGCCCCATCTTCTGCAAGCTGCGGAAGACTTTTTCGATCTGCTGCGTGATGACGAGTGCCGGCAAGTGCAACATCACACTCACGCGCAAGCCAGTGCCGACATTCGTGGGACACGCCGTCAGGTAACCCAGCTTTTCGTGAAAGGCGAACGCCACCCGCTTATCGAGTTCGGTGTCGATCTTGTTCGCCTGCTCCCAGGCCGATTCCAGATCGAGGCCGCTATGCATCACCTGCATCCGCAAGTGGTCTTCCTCGTTAATCATCAAGCTGTAGGTCTCGTTCGCGTCGATGAAGACGCAGCGAGCACCGCTGGCATCGGCCAATTCGCGGCTAATGAGTTGCCGCTCGACGAGGAACTGCCGGTCGATGCTCGGCAGGCCGGCCACATCGACGTTGATCAGTTCCTTCCAGTCGGTCACGCTTTGAATGGCCGCACGAAAGGTCTGCTCGATTCCCTTCCGGTCCTGCTCGTTGCAGCGGCGGATGAAGGGAAACTCAGCCAGGTTGCGAGCCAGGCGAATGCGGCTGCTAATGACAATATCGGACTGCGGGCCGGAACCACGCAACCATTCACCACAGCGCTCAGCGAACTCGTCGAATTTCACGTCAAAGTCCGCAGAGGTGATTGAAATAGAAGGAAGGATGCGAATCGCATTGTAACTGAATTCCGCTGAACTCAGGACGGGCAATATCTGAATCGTGGGGCGAGGATTACTTTTCTAAATCGCGAATCTGGTTTCGCAATTTGGCTGCTAGCTCGTAATTCTCTTTTTCGACGGCTTCTTTCATTTCTCGCCGCAGCCGAATCAGTTCCGTCTTGGCATCGGTCCCCTGCACGGCGTGCGCGGGGCGCTTGCCGGTGTGCCGCGTTTCGCCATGAATATTGAGCAAGAGTGGCGTCAGTTCTTTTTCGAAGAAGACGTAATCGTGCGAGCAGCCCAGGCGTCCCTGGCTGCGGAACTCAAAGAACGTAATGCCGCAGACCGGGCACTTCCGCTGATCGAGCTTGGCCAACTCGTCGGCAGCCTGGCCAATCTTCAGTTGCTTGGCCAAAACCGCTGCCAACGTGGGTGGGGGTGGCGCACCGGCATCGTTTTGGCTGAGGTACGTCTTGGCGCACGTCTCGCACAAATGATGCTCTTGGGGCTCGGGACCGGTTAGTTCCGTGATATGAAACGTCGCCGGCTTTTCGCACTGTTGACACTTCATAACGTCACGACCAACAAATCGCCCTCACAAAACTGTCAGCAGCCCACATCGCCGCCGACGCAACCTGCGCATCATAACATAGGGCGGCGATTCCCAAGGAGGGCAATCTCCCGCCTCCCCTCGTGGATTCTAGGAGTGGGCCCTGGAGTGTCAAGGCAACGGCGCGTGAGTTAGCGGATGGGAGCTGGGAGCTAGGAGCTGGGAACTAGGAACTTGAGATTCAAATTCTTACTCCCTCTCCTCGGTACTCCGGGGAGAGGGGTGCGCTGAGAACCCGCTTTCCCTTGCAATCGCCACCGGCAAACAAACCTCCCTTACTCATTTGCGACTCTCCGTCCCAACGACGCGCTCTCACCCTCCAAATGCCACCCGGAAATTTCCGGAATTCGCGTTTTTCATCAGTTTCTCCAGCGGCCGCAAGGAACGATCCAGACGGCACTTACAGCGCGAGGAGCCCTGAAAAAGCCCCCGAAATTTCCAAAATCGATTTCCGGAATTTTACTCCCGATTTGAACGAATTTCGCGCGAATTCCCAGTCTTGGGCAGCCCGCGGGTAAACGCCGCCGCTGCCAACTAGGGAATAATATGTTCCGCAAGAACAGAAGAATGTGTTGCGGATTAATGCGCAATATGTCGCGACATCGGTCCAAATTTACACATACTTACTACCAAATTTTCAGAGAGCGTGCCGCCGAAATTAGACACTCCTCCCCGGACTAGTCTGGTCACCGCGCGGACGGTTTTGTGACCGTTCACGCCAGCATGTAGGTCACATCCGCCGGATGTGATCCTGGTCGGCATCCGACCGGCAAACTACAAATTCGGTGTCTCGCCGCTTCAGGTTCCGGCCAGCGGCCAGAACCTACCGGGTACTGGCGTGAACGGTAACACGGCTTTCTGTTGCCCGGCCCTACGCCTTCAGCATCAGCTTGGCGACCTCGCGCGCCTTCACCAGCGCCTCGGCCAGCTTCTCGGGCTGCTTGCCGCCGGCCTGGGCCAGGTCGGGCTTGCCGCCGCCACCGCCACCAACGACAGGAGCGACATCGCGCACCCAGTTGCCGGCGCTGACCCCCTTGGTCACCAGATCTTTCGAAACTCCGGCGACGAGCACGACTTTCCCTTCCCCTTCGGCAGTGGCGAGGAAGATCGCGCTCGGGCTGATCTTCTGGCGAATCTGGTCGATCAGTTGCCGCATCAAGTTCGAGTTCGCACCGGGCGCTTCGGCCACGACGACGGTCGCACCGCCAACCTGTTCAGATCCCGCCAGCAATGTTTCGGCCGAGATCGAGCCAGCTTCGTTGCGCGAGGCAATCTGCTGTTTGAGTTCCGTCGATTCTGCGAGCAACGCTTGCACGCGAGCGGGGGCATCAAACAGGGCGACATTCAGCAAGCGGGCCGTGTCGCGCAACAGCGATTTCTTTTCGGCAGTCGTGGGCGAAGGAATCTTCGCCAGGCTGATAGGCTCGGTGCCGGTCGCTGGTTTCGCACCAGTGGTGAGTTGCTTGCGGAGGTCGCGCACTTGCTGGACCAGGTGTCGCACCGCGTGATTCACTTCGCCGATTCCCGTTCCGAGCGCGTGCGCGATGGCTTGCAACGAACTATCGGTTTGTGCTTCGTGGGCCTTGGCTTTTTCACCAGTCAGGGCGGTGATGCGGCGCACGCCAGCAGCGACCCCTTCTTCGGCCAGAATCTCGAACGAACCAACGTCTTGCGTATTATCGAGGTGCGTACCGCCGCACAATTCGCGGCTGAACTCGCCCATCGTCACCATCCGCGCTGGGTCGGGATATTTCTCGCCGAACAGCATCATGGCGCCAGCTGTGCGGGCTTCGCTGAGCGGAACAAACTTGGCGGTGATCGTTTGTGCTGCCGCCACTTGCTCGGCAACGTCGCGCTCGATGGCCTGCAACTTCTCGGCGCTCACGGGTTCCGGATTGCCGAAGTCGAATCGCAACCAATCCTCTTCGACCTTCGAACCCATCTGGTGCGCGTCTTTGCCCAGCGACTTCTGCAGGGCGTAGTGCATGATGTGCGTCGCCGAGTGAGCGCGGCGAATTCCTTGCCGGCGAGCCGTATCGACCTTCGCGGTCACCTTCGCGCCAGCTGTCATTTTGCCCTGCGTCAGGTGACCAATATGCAGCAGCAGATCGCCGTCTTTCTGCGTATCGATCACTTGGAACGTGAAGCCCGCGCCGGTCAGTTCACCTTTGTCGCCAACCTGGCCACCCGACTCGCCGTAGAACGGGCTCCGATCGAGCACCACCGTCACCGGGCTCTTGTGGCCCACTTCGGTCAACTCATCGCACAGGTGATCCTGGGCCACGATTCCCTTAATCTCGGCAGTCGCTTCAATGCCGTCGTAGGCGAGGAACTCGGTACTCTTGAGGGACTTCTTCAAGGCACCGATGGGATTGTTGACATCCATACCCGTGTCTTGGGCGATCTTGCCCGACTTTTCGCCGTGCAATTCCATCGAGTCTTTGAAGCCGGGCCAGTCGAACGTAAAGTTCAACTCGGCTGCCATGTTTTCGACAAGCTCGGGCGGAATGCCGTACGTCTGATACAGGTCGAACGCTTCTTGACCAGGGACCGTCACGCGGCCGTGGCTCTTCATGTCGCTGAAGGTCTTGTCGATCCGCGCGAGGCCGGCATCGAGCGTGCCGAGGAACGCACTCTCTTCACCTTGCATGGCCTTCTCGACGCGGCTGGTCGTATCCGAAATCTCGGGATACGAAGCCTTCATCAGTTCGGCGACCTTGCCGACCAGCTTGTACATGAACGGTTCGCGCAGGCCCAGTTGATGGCCGTCGAGAATCGCGCGGCGCATCAAGCGGCGAATGACGTAGTTTTGCTTGTTGGGGCCCGGGAGGACGTTTTCGTGAATGGCGAACGTACACGCGCGCACATGGTCGGCAATCCGGCGCAAGCGGCGACCGCGATCTTCCTTCGGGTCGTACTTAAAGCCACACACTTCGCCAGCTGCTTCGACGAGTGGGCGTAGGATATCGATGTGATAGTTCGTATCGACCCCTTGCAGCACGCTGGCGATCCGCTCGAGCCCCATGCCCGTGTCGATGTTCTTGCTCGGCAACGGCCGGAGGTTGTTCGGCGGATTGCCGACACGGTTAAACTGCGTAAACACCAGGTTCCAGATCTCGACGCTCTTCGTCGCACCCGGCGCGTGATAATAGATTTCGCTGCACGGCCCGCAGACACCGTCGGGGCCTTTGCTCGGAGCGCTCGCGGGCCAGAAGTTGTCGTCTTCGCCCATCCGCTCGATGCGATTGACGGGGAGGCCGATTTCGTTGTGCCAAATGCCGGCCGCTTCGTCATCGTCGAGGTAGACAGTGACCGTCAGCCGGTCTTTTTCGATGCCGAGCCATTTCTTATCGGTGAGAAACTCCCAGGCCCAGTGAATCGCTTCCTTCTTGAAGTAGTCGCCGAAGCTGAAGTTGCCCAGCATCTCGAAGAACGTATGGTGATAGGCGGTGCGGCCGACGTTATCGATATCGCCGGTGCGGAGGCACTTCTGGCAGGTGGTGGCGCGGGTGAATTCGAGCTTCACGCGGCCCAGAAAGTGATCTTTGAACGGATTCATGCCGGCCGGCGTGAATAGCACCGAAGGATCCCAGCGTGGCACCAGCACATCGCTGGCCTGGCGGGTGTGCCCCTTGCTCTCGAAGAACTCCAGATACTTTTCGCGCAGTTCGTCAGTCTTCATGGCCAGATCCGTTGGTCGTCGTTGCTTGCTGTGGGAACGATTAATTTAGGAACGATCGAACGCCCAGTGCCAAGCGAAGCCCGCCCTGGCTCAGTGCGCAACATGCCCTAAAACCGCTCATCGTAGCGGATTACGACAATTTGGACCAGATGAAGCTGCGGGGCGAATGCCGCAGCCTTTGAGGTAACCCGCTCTCAGCACCGAAGGTGCGGCGACATGCCAGCCTTGTGGAAGTTAACCATTTCTCCCACTAGGTTTGCGATGTGACGAAGGTCATGCCGACGTACTGAACGCAGGAGTCGTCGGTTAATTTGCTGGACAGTTGGGGATAGTGTTTTTTCATCGTGCGGCTGATGCTCACTTCGCCCATCGGGGTTTTTCCCTGAGCCTTGCACCACTCGCGATAGTGGGCCAGAAGTGCCGTCCGACGACAGCGGCAGTTGTCGATGCCGGTCAACCGAACCTTCGCTTGGAAGAACTCTAGGAACGAGTTCTGAACAGCAAGGGAGTTAGTGTTCGTAGTCGATTCGAGCACCCGCAATCCGTCGCCGTGCTCTTTTAGAATTCGCTCCACGATGCGCTTGGTTATCTCTCTCCCGCATTCCCCTCGTCCCTTTCCTGCGTCTGCAAGTGCCTTGGCGATGAACCGATGAGAGTAGCCAGCTTGCCCCATCCGCCATATCTCCTGAACTACGTCGGGCGATACCCGTACAGTTAAGATGGCCTTCGCCTTGCGGCCCGATTCGCGAGCCGTAAAGTGGGTAATTATGCTGAGAAGTTCAGATTGCAGGCCCTCCGCAAAGCCCTTCGCCTCAGCATCGCTCTCGTCCATCGTGTAGACGAGGTTGCAGCCACCGATTTTCGCCAAGTGTTCGATTAGCTTCACCCCGAACCTACAGATTCTGGTGAAGTCCTGAGCGACTAAGAACCCACCCCTGAACTTCCCGGCAATGATGTCGCCAATGAGGCGAACTAGAGCAGGCCGATTGAAGTCCATTCCGCCACCAACGCTCTTGTACCACGTCACGTCTGCCCGGTTGCCCCACTTCACTTTAATGAACGTGGCAACTCGTTCCTCCTGATGCTCAAGACTCGATTTGTCTGAGTCGCCTCTAGCGGTATTTTGTTTTGCAGAAGAGACCCTAATTATTGCAGCAACTGGAATCGTCCCTGATGATTTCCCCTGCTGTACTTCGTCCGTAATGACAGTCTCTTTAGTTTCTCCTAAGAACCTCCTTACAGATTCTATTGTGAATCTTCTGGCTCCTGAAGGAAGCCTAAGACAAACCAACTTGGGGTTTTCACCTTCACTATTTCTACGGATGGTGTTCGGATGACAGTTTGTCAGGCGGCAAACATCGGCCATTTTAAGAAGACGGCCCTCAATCCAACTTTCTTTTTCACCACCACAGATAGACCCAACGGACGTACCGACAGACAATGAACCCAGCATTTCAAGTTCCTCTAATTCAGGACTTGGAGTGTCAGGGGTCGCCGCTGCTCTAACAGTTGCGGCCCTGTCTTTTTTGACCGGCAAGAGAGCCAGTCAGTCGAATCGACGTGATTCAACCTGAGATTTTGCCCGCGTGGTCAAGTCCAACCCTAACCTTCCCTGCTCATTCCTGCGGAAATGTCATCGCAGAACTAGGCAGGTTGGATTTCAAAGGCTGAGAAAACCCCATAAATGCGAAGTGCTTGGCGGGTTTATTCATTGCCAAACCGGGGGGGTCCCACCCCCCTCAGAACCGCGGGGTCATGCTTAGTGGGTCAGCGAGAAAAATCAGCAGCGGCACCACTCACCGGGTCGCTGCTAATCCACCATAGTGAGCCAATCGAGTAAACAAAAAAACCGGAGCAGGTGAAGTAAGGCACCGGCCCCGGCCAGAACTGACGAACAGTATCGGAGGAATCGTCAGCTCTTATTTGTCTTTGTTGGCGAGTAAGAAATCAGTGAATTCTTTGTCAACTTCGCCGTTGAACGGTTCGACGATGCCACCCGCCACTTTCTTAAGATGACAGCTCCATTCGTCACACTCTTTTAGTGCTTGGCTAATCTGTGCAGCCTTTCGGCTGCTTGTCTTGTCCTGCATGTGGGCCGCAAATGACGTTTCGCCAGTTTGCTCGATGACCGATTCTAGCGATTGAAAAAATAGTGCCTTATCCATGTGGTTTTGGCTCCCTAACTATCTCGCCATCATTCCCAACGCGAGTGAACCCATATCTTGAGACGAGATGCGAATTCCAAACCCAATTTTTGTGAAAATTTGCCAATGGCTCGCCGATTGTCTGATTCCTTGTCAGCTTCTTATAGGCTAGTGGCGTGAAGTTAAAGTCGAGCGAGCACAGCTGAGCAACCGCACACAGAATAACCCGTTCTTTATCCGCCCAATCGCAGACCTCGCGAAGGAGCTGTTTGCCCAATCCACGCTTTCTATGGCTCTCGTTAACGGCCAGCATGCTAATCAGCAAGCTATCAGCGACACTAGATATTCGCTTGACCGACAATAGCGAAGTATAGGCACCGTCACCACCTGGAATTTCATCTAGCAATAAAGCCAAGCTTTCCCACGGTGTCCCTACGTGACTTTCTCTATGGATAACCACGCTTCTCTCTTTGAAATGTTCTGAAAGCTTATCCAATAGATTATCTGCCATGTGCTTTATCTCCATTTTCACCAAATACCTTTCTGAGCCATCTCTTCGCGGAAAGCCTCTTAAGTTCCAACACTTGAGCCGGTGAAGCGTTTGCTACGCTAAAAGCCGCAGGCGGCTGATTGGCTATTTCTCTTTTTCTCAGGAGAGCTATTTCTAAATCTGAAGGCAAAGCAAATAGTGTGCTTAAAATCTCGTCCTCGCTTCTCCCTCTATCTCGCAAATCCAAGGCTCTGATTCACTTGTGAGCTTCTGAACGCCCCGTTAATAAAACGTCTTCGCCTTGCTTCGCCAATGTAATCGAGCTTGAAAGCTCTTTAGCCGTTATTCTCATTCACTTTAACCTCAGTCATTTCTTGCTTAGCCTGATGCCAGTCGTATCTAACCATGCGGTCAGAAAGGCCCCATACATTTTGAAAGAATCGCAAATCGTAACCAGCCGAAGGATTAAAGAACTGCTTCATTATCGCCAAACGAAAGCGCCTAACCTCTCTTGCCGTTGCCCTTACAGGCAGTTTTCTCTTATCCATTTATGTTCCTCTTGTTTTGAAAGCACCCTTGCCCATATTCGCCCGCAATAGCTGACAGATACAGAACAGGCGAATACAGGACTAGGGAGTGATACAAGATGTCAATTTCTCTTGCCATTAAGTAATACACCAAACAGAAAGAATTCGGCAAGGTAGTGAGCGGATAGCCGAAATATTTCACAAAATTATCCTGCCTGGCGATAACGTGCCCGCTACAGCAAACTACTTTAGCCAGTTCACCACGCAATAAGCGAGACTTCGAGAGCGTTGGAAGTTTTCTAGTGCTTTTGCAACCGTAAGTCGAATGACGGTTCAGCTTAACGAGGTGTACTGGTCGAATTGAAATGCGATTTAATTGCAAATCAATTGATTGGAAATGCCAAATTGGCGATTTTAACCAGTGGCCTATCTGACTGGCTAACTGCATTCTTTAATTCCCCTGTGCTTCGGGGAGGCTCTATTTCGACGTTCCATTGCCGGAATAGCAGGGAAGAATGCCAGTTGTTTCGTGCCCCAGAATCATACTTCTACGATTAAGGCAGCACTCTCTCTGTCTGTTCCTGTGGAGTGATTGTCTTTTTGTGTGGATAGTAGAGAGCTAGTGAATGAAAGCGAATGAGGTGTTTCCCTGCTCTAATTATGTAGAAATGAAAACACGACCATCCAACTATAGATACGACAAAACCCCTGCGAGGATATCTCAGGGGTTTAGCGTGGTTTCGTTATTCTGGTAAATAACGGGCTATCTATCTAAATCACGATTCTTCCCTTGGAGTAAGGATACTCGAAGGAAGGTGATGGTTTGCTTTATCTAGTTACTTGCCTACTCAGCTGTGTTGGACTGAATAGCCTGTTTACTCCCGTTCGCCTTTTCCGATTGCTCGGCTCCAAGTACCTGTTGACAATCTGAGTCAGTGCAGGTTTTGCGGCGTGAGGTAAACATTACAATTTGTGAGATTGCCCCTTGTCGAGCACCGGCCAGTGGCCAGCACTCTCTAAGCTCATCCCCGACTATTGCCGGGAATCAGGCTTGAGCGGTTAATCTATAGACTAAGCTTACTTTCGCGAGACCATCCCAAGCGGAATCTTCTCGCCCGTGTTAAACCTTTATTTAAGTGGAGGCACGGTAACGCGTAACCACTTTCTGCCAGTTCTATATTTCATCGTTCATTCACCAGAATAAGCCAAGACAAACAGGACATACCAGTCCTATCGCTTGCTAACTACATTTTACCTAGAGCCGGTTGCAAAACCGCGTCTCGCTAGCTGAACCGTTGTGTGTTGGTGATCGTAAGATTCACGAAAGGAGTTCGTCAATGTGCTCAAGGTCTCGCGAATTGGCGGGATCCAGGATGGAACCGACGGAGTTGGGGTATCGTCCGCAGCTGAATGATGAGCAATGGGCGTTGATTGCCGATTTTTTTGTCGAGCCGGATCCGGACCCACGTGGTGGTCGACCGCGGGCCGCTGCTCGGCATTGCCTCGAAGGCATTTTGTGGGTCTTGAAGAGCGGCTCACGCTGGAAAGATCTGCCGTCTTGCTTCCCGTCATACGCGACGTGCTGGCGACGCTTTGCCGCCTGGTCGGTCGACGGAATCTGGGAAGCGGCCTGGCGACGACTGGTGCTCGCGCTCGATCAACGCGGCGACATTGAGTGGGAAGAAGGCTTTGCCGATGGCACGTTTGCCTCGGCAAAAAAGGGGGCGATCTTGTCGGCCCCACCAAACGCGGCAAGGGAACCAAGCTCATGTTGCTGGTCGATGGCAACGGCTTGCCACTGGGAGTCGACGTCAACAGTGCCAGTCCTGCGGAAGTCGGCCTGATCGAGCCGCTGCTCGAAGAAGCCGTCACCGACTACGTTCCTGATCGCCTGATTTATGATCGCGCAGCCGACAGCGATCCTTTGCGCGAACACCTGGCAGATCGCGGCGTGGAATTGATCTGCCCCCATCGCCGTGGCCGAGTGCGGCCACCAACTCAAGACGGCCGCGCACTGCGTCGCTATCGCCGCCGCTGGATCATCGAACGCACCATCAGTTGGCTTCATTCCTTTCGCCGACTGGTCACACGCTACGAGTACTACTCGTTCCTCTTCCATAGCTTCGCCAAGCTGGCCTGTATGATGATAGTCCTCAGACGGTTTTGAAACCGCTTCTAGTCTCAGCTAAGAGGTAAAAACAGAATTGCCGGATTCGTTAAAATCCATTCTGCTTCGAGTGCCTCTATTGATATTCTGGCAGCAAAAGCCACTTCTTCAAGAGCTTGACCAGATTTCTTTCCAAGGTGCTTATTCTATAGATTAGCCCCTGGCCCACTCAATTCTTACTTCTCGGCCTGAATGCTAGATAAAGCAGAACGGCAACCATTAGAACAGCTATAGACGAGCACACCTCAGACCAGCCAATTGCGAAGTAGGCGTCATGGATGAACACGTCTCCAACCATAGCACCACACAACTTCTTATTCTGTAAAGTAACCCGCCCAGTTCAATTAACAATCTAACCGCAGTGGGATTAGCTCGCCACTTCTGAGCAAGGTTTGTTCTGTGTGAAATCTGATGAACGATTCTCCCTTGCTTTACTCTTGGCCAATGCCAGTCGGTTGCACTGGATAGCAGGGAAGGTTAACCATTGACTTCAGCCCCAAGCAAACTACCCTAAACGGTTTTACGCCACCCCTGAAGTGAGGTCTAGTTCGATGGCTAAGAAGCAAGCAGCACCGCAGATTATTCCCGCAGCCAAGGCCAGCCCAAACGAGGTCAGCGAGGAATCAAAGGCACTCGCTTTAGCCAAAATGGTTATCAACCAGTACGGCGGTAGCGTGGATTCTGCGATTGAGGCAGTGAAAAACTATGAACCCAATCCCATCGGCCAGCTAATCGATGCTAACGGGGGCAAGGATAGCGTTCTGGCGATTTTGGCGAGCCTGAAAGCATCGTAGCTTTGCCACGCTGCTATCACGTCCGCTAGAATGAGGGACAATGCCTCACTCCTGCTAATTTCGAGCATTGGCTCTATGACGACAATCCCGTACGTTTTCATCGGTTCATCAGTTGAAGGATTGGACGCAGCCAAAGCGATTCAATCTAACTTGCAGTATTGCTGCGAGTCGCATATCTGGCATCAGGGTCTGTTCGGCCTGAGTGGCGGAACGCTGGAGACGCTGGTTAATAATCTCGATTCTTTCGACTTTGCAGTACTTTGCCTCACACCGGACGATTTGACCATCAGCCGTGGGCAGGAGAAGAAAGCCCCACGCGATAACGTCATTCTGGAACTTGGCTTGTTCATGGGAAAGCTGGGCCGAGAACGAGTGTATTTGGTCATTGACCGCGACGCTGATGCAAAAATGCCAAGCGACCTTGCCGGAATCACTCCTGCGAAGTTCACTAAGCCGCAAAAAGGCAATTGGCTAACGGCACTTGGACCAGCCTGTACCGACATTGAGCGGGAAGTCAAACGATTGGGTTGCAAAAGCGGCCACTCCGACCTCAATTTTATTATCTCGCCGTTTGTTATCGGCGGTAACAAAGTGTCAATAATGATGGTGATAGAGAATCGCAGTTCTAATGCTCTACCGCCCCATAGAATTCGGCTCAAGCGAGGAACCAAGAACCATTTTCCATTCAAGCCCTCAAAGGAGAATGAGCCGATGCTGCCGACACAGTTTAGAGCGTACGAACTTCCCTTAATTGACGAGGAATCGCGGACTAGTTTTACGCCTGATATAAAAGCAATGGTAACAAACGAGGACGGGACCAATTTGAGCGAAAGCGAGATGTCCGAGTTCTGCTTCGATATCCTTCTAAAGGATAGTTACACAGTGCTATATAGAAGCGAGGAGCTAGGATACGGACTTATTAAGCTTATCAGGCACTTTTCGCATTTCGAAACCGGAATGGAAATAATCCCCTCAGATGTTCGGGCTATTTTTGACAAGCATCGCCTGGCGTTAATTGACATGCATGCTTAATTAGCCAAATTCCTCAACCAGATAGAGCATCGCAGAAGCTGCAAGATTCAGCGTGAGTTGGCAGTGATGTTCCTCTGCTACTCTGGCAGTCGTTCCGCCACCGTGGGCTGAACTAGCAAGGTTGCGGACGTTAGCCACCGACATCAGCACTTGATTGTATCCGCCGTCGAGCGGGGCATTGTCTACGATGGCTTTCACCAGATGACTTGCGGGCCTTGTCGGGTCATGCGGCCACTGCTTCTTGGCCAGAATGACCTTCATCACGCTTTCGTAAGCGGACCCGGCTTTTGTGATTGCTTCGGAGTACTTTGCCTTTTTGTAGTCATCTAATGCAGAAAGAAATTCATCATTCGGCACTTTGTATTCAGCCTGAGAAAGGAGCAGCAACACGGGCTGAATGACCGTGGCGTAAACTAATAAGCTATCGACGCGAACGAGCGTCTTCGAATTTACATCAAACTGATAGCCGACTCCGTTTTCACGAAAACGATGGTTTAGTTCTTTGACAGCTTCTTGTGCTTCTAGTCCAGCGTTCTCAAGCTCAAAATCGCATGGTGTATGCTCGCCCGGCGAAAGTAGTAAAACTGTTTGAAAAATCTTCTCAACTAAATCAAGAACCAGCGGAACGTCGCCTCCTTGTAAAAGGCAGTACCTGATTTCGACAAATGGGTCATTACATTCTGCTGGTGGCAGATGCGGCACGCCATTTTCGCGAACCACCACATGACGAATTTGGTCGAAAAAACCAATTGGGCGGTCCATTCCATGATTGCACGACAATTTCCCTAGAGTGTCGTCGTAGAGGTACGCCAGTTGTTGCCGGAGCTTGAGGGGCAACTCATCGTAGACAAAGACATCCGGAAGTGGCTTTCCTCGTTTTGAGAACACATCGAATGGCATGGCGGTGCCTATGGGTGACTGGTTGTTGAGAACTCGACTTTTGTTCACTGATTAAACCATAGTTTCCCCAGGAGTCAAGAAAGCAAAATACGCTCCGCTGAATAGCTCAGCAGAGCGTTAGTGATTTTTCACTGACAGGGGTCGAACGCGGTCATCAGGCAAGGTTTGCTGCTACAGCGTGTCTCCTTAAGTACCAAGTCGGTCAAGGTTTGCGATTCGTCGCAGCTTCAATCGACCTGGGGGGGTGAGCGAGGTAGCCTTGTGGAAGTTAACCATTTCTCCCACTAGGTTTGCGATGTGACGAAGGTCATGCCGACGTACTGAACGCAGGAGTCGTCGGTTAATTTGCTGGACAGTTGGGGATAGTGTTTTTTCATCGTGCGGCTGATGCTCACTTCGCCCATCGGGGTTTTTCCCTGAGCCTTGCACCACTCGCGATAGTGGGCCAGAAGTGCCGTCCGACGACAGCGGCAGTTGTCGATGCCGGTCAACCGAACCTTCGCTTGGAAGAACTCTAGGAACGAGTTCTGAACAGCAAGGGAGTTAGTGTTCGTAGTCGATTCGAGCACCCGCAATCCGTCGCCGTGCTCTTTTAGAATTCGCTCCACGATGCGCTTGGTTATCTCTCTCCCGCATTCCCCTCGTCCCTTTCCTGCGTCTGCAAGTGCCTTGGCGATGAACCGATGAGAGTAGCCAGCTTGCCCCATCCGCCATATCTCCTGAACTACGTCGGGCGATACCCGTACAGTTAAGATGGCCTTCGCCTTGCGGCCCGATTCGCGAGCCGTAAAGTGGGTAATTATGCTGAGAAGTTCAGATTGCAGGCCCTCCGCAAAGCCCTTCGCCTCAGCATCGCTCTCGTCCATCGTGTAGACGAGGTTGCAGCCACCGATTTTCGCCAAGTGTTCGATTAGCTTCACCCCGAACCTACAGATTCTGGTGAAGTCCTGAGCGACTAAGAACCCACCCCTGAACTTCCCGGCAATGATGTCGCCAATGAGGCGAACTAGAGCAGGCCGATTGAAGTCCATTCCGCCACCAACGCTCTTGTACCACGTCACGTCTGCCCGGTTGCCCCACTTCACTTTAATGAACGTGGCAACTCGTTCCTCCTGATGCTCAAGACTCGATTTGTCTGAGTCGCCTCTAGCGGTATTTTGTTTTGCAGAAGAGACCCTAATTATTGCAGCAACTGGAATCGTCCCTGATGATTTCCCCTGCTGTACTTCGTCCGTAATGACAGTCTCTTTAGTTTCTCCTAAGAACCTCCTTACAGATTCTATTGTGAATCTTCTGGCTCCTGAAGGAAGCCTAAGACAAACCAACTTGGGGTTTTCACCTTCACTATTTCTACGGATGGTGTTCGGATGACAGTTTGTCAGGCGGCAAACATCGGCCATTTTAAGAAGACGGCCCTCAATCCAACTTTCTTTTTCACCACCACAGATAGACCCAACGGACGTACCGACAGACAATGAACCCAGCATTTCAAGTTCCTCTAATTCAGGACTTGGAGTGTCAGGGGTCGCCGCTGCTCTAACAGTTGCGGCCCCGTCTTTTTTGACCGGCAAGAGAGCCAGTCAGTCGAATCGACGTGATTCAACCTGAGATTTTGCCCGCGTGGTCAAGTCCAACCCTAACCTTCCCTGCTCATTCCTGCGGAAATGTCATCGCAGAACTAGGCAGCCCAGGACAACGCCCTGGGAACCTGATACGAAAGCGCGCTGCGAAAAAATCAGCCTTCGGGATGAGCTGCCAGCCACTGTTGGGCTGCGAGTTCAGGCTCCGGTTCCTCCAGGAACGGTTGGCTGGTCAAGTCTCCAAGTACCTCGACCGCCGACCAGCGCAGATCATCTTCTTTCCATTCGTCGGCGGTTAAGATGTAGCGAATCACCCCAAAAATCGCCTTGCCCCCGACGGATTTTAACGCCCGAAGGGCGACGTCGTTCGCCTGAGCTTCTTTGCCATCGTACTGCGGCACTCGAATCGCGCAGGCCACTAAGGCATCTTCTGCCTCTTGCCGGGCAGGTCCCAATTCGTTCCGTTCGGCGAAGTCGCCGATAAAGGTCGCCGCGAGTTCCCGAGCATCGTAGTTGCTGTGACTCAGCGAGCTGCAAACCCAATTGATAATCTCGGGGCCGCGGCCACGCAGTTCTGCAACTGCTGACCAATACCTGCCGGACGAAACGGGGAGAGGAGGTTTCGCAGCAGTGTCTACTTCAATCGTCGGGTCGGGAAACTGCGCCCAATACTCCTCGCAAACTCGAGTCAGTTCCTGCGTCGTTAGTTTGGGAATGTCGCCTCGCAAGATCCGATCATTGGCAATCTCTGCCGGCGTCGCCCGCACAATCCCCGGGTCATCTGGTGGAGAGAATAGGTATGCAAGCAAGCGTTTGAGCATGGCAGATGGCTCATAGAGCTAGGTTACAATCTTTCGTGCGCGTGCCTGTAGCAGGCTGACAAAATGAGACGTCGCCAAGTAGCGGTCGTAGTCGGCCTTTTCCGCTTCTGTCAGCAGGCCATGATTTGCTTTATCGGCCAGTTCATCAATGCGAGCCTGCGTCGCCGCATCCGCGCGAATCGCCACTATTTTTTGCGCTGCCTCGGGTGTCAGGCATTCAGCAAAAGGTTCGATAATCTGCTCGAAGAGCGAGGTACTCACACTTCTATGATATCGAGAAACGTGAGAGCAAACAAACGCCTCAGATTAACGGTAG
Source organism: Anatilimnocola aggregata (assembly GCF_007747655.1). Classification (NCBI taxonomy): domain Bacteria; kingdom Pseudomonadati; phylum Planctomycetota; class Planctomycetia; order Pirellulales; family Pirellulaceae; genus Anatilimnocola; species Anatilimnocola aggregata. Next base: position 8,334,437 of record NZ_CP036274.1, on the reverse strand, counting down.
TGGGCTAACTTGAGGGAGTCGTCTCCTCACGGTCTAGCTCCAGGTCTCAGTCCACCACTTGTTGAGCATTTCTTCCGGGACACCCGCAGCCCAAAGCATGCAAAAAACAAGAGGCACGAAAAAGGCGCCGAGGACGAACAAAAGTTGGCAAGCTATTAGGTAGGAAACCGGTGCTTTCCCCATGTGATAGGGCACTACAGTGGCGAAAATCCCGAGCGAGAAGAACACGATCGGAAAAAGGGGCTTGAAGAAAACCAGCGCGGCCACCGTTGCCGCTGGTGCGAGAAGAATTGCCAAAAGATTTAGCCAGTAAACGCGAAGCGACTTATTGAGGGAGTACTTCTCCATGCTCCAATTCTACCACCGCAGGAAGAAAAACTGCCAGAGCGACCGGCCCTAGTCCGACTAGCAGTACTGAAGCACCGTCTCGTAAAACTCATCGAAGTCCCACAAGTGGTGAGTCACCTTTACTAGTTACTTAAACTAGTCCTCTATCAGATTTGCGCACCAACGAACAAGGGGCACGTGATTCACGCGCCCCTTTGAGCGTTGTTTTGCTGGCAATCAAATCGTGGGCTAAAGCCCACGCTACGAAAACGCGCTACGGGGCATTATCCCTTGCTGGTGTATTCGGCGGCGAAGAACTTCTTGCTGTCGCCGACGGTGGGCTTGATGGTGCGAGCCCCTTCCTTCCAGTTGGCGGGGCAGACTTCGCCATTCTTTTCGAAGTACTGCAGGGCTTGCACCATGCGGAGGGCTTCGTCGACGCTGCGGCCGAGGGGCAGGTCGTTGACGACCTGGTGACGGACCTTCCCTTCCTTGTCGATCAGGAACAAGCCACGCAGGGCGATGCCGCTGGGGATCAGCACGTCGTAGGCCCGCGAGATTTCTTTGTTCAGGTCGGCGACGAGCGGATAGTTGATCTGGCCGAGGCCGCCATCGGTGCGGGCTGTGTTCTTCCACGCCAGGTGGGTGAAGTGGCTATCGACCGAGACGCCGAGGATTTGCACGTTCAACTTTTCGAAATCTTCGTTCCGATCCGAGAAGGCGATGATCTCGGTGGGGCAGACGAAGGTAAAATCGAGTGGCCAGAAGAACAGCAATACGTACTTGCCTTGGTAATCGGACAGGCCGACGGTCTTGAACGAGCCGTCGGGCATTGCGGCCTGAGCCTTGAAGTCGGGAGCCGCTTGTTGAACCAGAACGCCCATAAAGTCATCCTCTGTATATTGGGTAAGGTGGGAGTAAATCAGATGTTCGACAAGCCGTTTTGCACAGCTGTCGAACCAACCACGTTACCCCTTGGATGACGGCAATGGCAAGGGGCCACCGCCCACCTGACGATCCTCAATTCAACCATGAAGCAACTCGGTTGGCGAATTCTGATTGCCCTGGCCATTGTCTGGGCAGCTCCCTGGTCGTTGGTGGGAGTGTCGCTCGGCTTGCTCAGCCTGGCGAGTGGCGGATCGTGCCGCTTGCGGGGGCGAGTCCTCGAATTCGAAGGGCGATTCCTCGCCTGGCTCCTTAACCGGGCACCGGTCATCGGCGGCGCAGCAGCGATGACGCTGGGGCACACCGTCATCGCGTGCGGACAGTCGGATCTCGACCGCACGCGCGCTCACGAGTTCATTCACGTGCAGCAGTACGAACGCTGGGGGCTCTTCTTCATCCCGGCCTATCTGCTCTCGTCCCTTTGGCTGTGGCTCCGCGGCAAGCACCCTTATTGGGACAATCCCTTCGAACGCGAAGCGTACGAGAAGACGGGCTGACATGCTTTTCCGCCACCGCGGCGTAGGGGCGTGAAGCAACACTTGCGTCTTAGTTTTTGCGCGGAGCGGTCCTGGGCTGATATTTCCATTCGAGACAAACCCGCGCTTGCTTATTGTCCGGGTACGAATCGGCATGCTTGCCGCCCCACATCATAAAGACGTGCTTCTCTCCCTTGAAAGTTCCTTCTCCCGGATTCCAATTCTCGAACGCAGCCAACTGGCCATCAAGCCGATACAGTTTGCCGTCGGCTCCCTTGACTAGCCCCAGCCAGATATCTTGCTGCTTCGGCAACAAGCGATAGACGAAGTTGTTCTCTTCGAGCGAGTCGACAATTACCGGAGTCGCAGACTGCGCTGCGGCGACCTTGATCGCCTCGTTAAAATTCATCGATTTGTCCAGCATCTGGTACCAACTGCCAAACTCGGCGTTCCAGACAGCTTCTTTGGGAACATAGTTGGGACGAGTTGGCTCCTGCGTTAGATCCTCCTGGACTGCAAGCGGAGGCGAAGACCCGACCGGTAATTGGCTGGCGGATGAAGGGCCAGCGCTCGATGCGTTGGCATGAAAAACGATCGAGCGGAAAGCAAACTCGCTCTTGTAAGAGCCCAGATAAAAACGCCCGGGTTCCAATGCCAGGCCCTTTGACGATGACGATGTTAATCGCTGTAAGTCGCCACTCCAGCGGATCCATTCCTTGCTGTCGACGAAGATGACGATCGATGCTGTCGCGCCTCGTTGGGCAACCTGCGCAGTGACGTGATGCTTCCCCGCTGGGAGCACGTTTCCCTTCACTGACGAGCTGTTGTTGTTTGGTTTTTGGCCGTCCAAATTGCCGATGCCAGAGTAATAACCCGTATCGGGCCAACCGCCGAGGGTGACTGAAGTTCTCGGTCCCACCGGCACGATAATGTGGATTCCTTCTCTTCCCTGCAATCGCTCCACTTCAAAATCGAGTTGAATCTCGAAGTCGCTCCCGGCAGGTGCCTGCCAGCCGGGCAGCACAAGATGTGAAGACTCTATCGTCTTAACGACCAGATCACCCTTGTCGGTTCGTGACCACTCACCATCGACGACATGTTTGGCCAAGTCCAGGCCCTCTAACGCATCGATCGTTCTTGGCTGTAACGGTTGGGGAGCTTCTGCTATTTGAGGGCTGCGGAGCGAATCGATTGGTCCCAAGTCGGCCAGCAACTTCTTGGCACTCGCCAGTGAGATGACGTCAATTTCCTTAGAGTCAACCGCCTGCTGCAACAACGTGGCAGCAACTCGTTGGGCTGCTAGTTTGCGAGCGCTGGTGCCGCTCGTGGCGATCTTCAACCAGTCTTCTGCGCACTCAAGACAACGGTTCCCATTGCTCGCTGCGGCCGGAGCGAGAACCTCGTTGGTTTCTTTTGCTAGGCTCGAAAGCGGATAGCTGGCGGGAAGGGCGGCGAGCAAGGTAAGTCCCTTGCGAACATCGCCGCTGGCGAACTCATATTCGGCGACGATGTTCTGAGCCGATTCGTTGCTTGGGTCGCTTTTGAGGGCGGCAGTCGCGTCGTGAAATCGCTGCGCGGCATCGACGTCGGCCCGAGTCTCTTTCGATTGGTCGACAAACGCCTTGCGCAGGACAGGATCCTGTACCGTGCCGAAAGCCTTCAAAGCATCGGTGATGAGAATTCTGGCCGCCGCCGGATCGACCTTGGCCATAGCGCGGGCTACGTCCAGCATTTTGCGGGCAACCTGGCCCCGTTCGACTTCGTTCGTGCGTACTTCTTTGACCGTCACCGCAGCGCGCAGAATGCTGGCTTGCAAGCCGGGAACCTCCTCCCTGGGCATTTCGTCGGCAGCCTCAATTTCCTGCAGCAGATTCAGAGCGCCGTTATGCTTGCCCGACTTGGCCAGGGTTTGCATCGTCATCTTCGCGCAGACGAGCGACTCTTGCTTGTTGAACAAAGCTGCCTGGCCGCGGATGTGCCCCAGGGCATCCAGCATTTTCTCGCCATCGTCCAACTGCGTGGCAGCGGTAAACAGCACGATGATTGTCGCCTTATGCGCGACCGGGTCGGTCTTGACCGTTGGATCGTTAGCGAATTCGCGAATCTGCTCATACTGCTTCACCGTGGGCTTGGCGGTCTTCTCCAGACCGATTCGCTCGAGCAGCGTGGTTCGCTTGGCATCGACTTGTTCTTTGCTCAGAGTCGGAACGTTCGCAGCTGGCAATGGGCCGGGACCCTGAGGCACGAGCGAATTACCTGTGGTGGGCTGGTCAACCGGAGGCTGGTCGGCCGGCACAACGCCCGGCGGCAGAAAGGACCGCACAGGTTGATTGATCGACGAAACTTCCGTCATTGGCGGCGACGTATTGGCCGGGGCCGGATTGGTATCTTCTTGAATTGGCTTGAACTGAAAATCGGGACCAGTCGAAGCGGGAATCTGCGTGGTCGGCTTGCTCCGATCCTTTTTGCCTGTTGGCTGGGGAGCGGTCGCCTCTGACCCCGTGTGCGCTCTCTCGGCAGTCGTCGCTGGTTTACCTGAATTCGAGATCCACAGAGCGATCAGTAGAGCCAGCAAGCCGCTACCGAGAACTATTCCGCCCGCTGCCAGTTCCTTCCAGCGTTGTTGGAGGAACGTTGGTTGTTTGGTGTCGTGCGCAGCGTGCTGACCAGCATGCCGCTGAATGACGATCGGCTGCGTGACAACTTCCGGAGTTAGAATCGCCGCCTGGGGGAGCGGTTTGGGATGTGCCTGCGGAAGCGGCTTGGCGACTTGTAATTGCGCTGGGGCAGCAGTGACTGGCGCGGGGACCGGCTTCTCCGTAACATGCTTTTCCAAGACCGGCGGAGCATTGCTGAGCGAATCCTTCGCAGCCGAAATTTCGTTCAGCAGTTGCTGGAGGATCGGGCCATACTTGCGATTGGTCGCGCAGCCCCGCACGTACTGCAGTTGACGATCCGCGGCCCGTTCAATGACGGTCACGTTCCGCTCGTCTTCGCGCAAACCGAGCAGGCGCGCACTGGTCACCTCCTCGTCCGCGGCGATTCCCAGGAATTCGTGCAACGCCTCGCGCCGTAACTGCTCGGCAGTCGACAATCGATTCTGACCGCCCGCACTCGCGTCGAGTTTACCGGTTGGCATGGGGGCACTCCCGTGAGTAGCCCGAGTTGACCTGAAAGGTGGGAAATTGCGATTGGTCGGCACTCAGGCAACCGGCAATTCTATCACCTGGTTACCCCCCTGCGCCTAGGGCTTAAATACGCCATTCTTACCCGCGAACCCGGGTTGGCAGAATCACCATTGGCACGCCGTCCCACTGCAAGCGGCGCTGGAGTGAGTAGGCCGTTTGGTTGTGGAGGAGCTTGCCGTACCAGGTTTCGCGCTGGAAAACGAGTTGCCCGGCAAAGACGACCGCGCCGGGAAAGTCGCGGTGAACCACGCGGCACAGTTGTTCCAGTTCGTCGACCACGTCGGTGCCAATCGACATGTAGGCCCGCGACGGCAGGCCGAGTCGCCGCGCGAGGTCGACATATTTTTCCAGCGAATCTTCCGTGTGTTTGCGCAAGTCTTCCATCGCTTCAATCCCCTTGAAGTTACCGGAGTCGACCACCCCCACAGAGATGAAAATCACGTTCTTAAAGTGATTCGGCACAAAACGGAGCGCGTTCAGCAGCGTGTGGACACCCAGCCCGCTGTAGCCACCCACCAGGATGACCGCGGTGGGATGTTCCGGGTTCGGCGGCGTCTTGTTCGGCTTGCCTTGCACTTCGATGGTGCCGAGCGATTCATCCAGCCCGCGGAGCCGGGCTGTCACGCCGACGTAGTAGCGGCGAATGAGCAGAGCGACGATCGTCAGTGCGCCAGTAACCACAACGGTAATGTAACCACCTTCGCGGAATTTGAACGACACGGTCACGACCAGAATGCTGCCGCACAGAATCGCGCCGAAGGTGAAGAGCGTCATCCTCATGTTCCAGTTCGGCAGCTTGCCTCGCATGGGATAGTAGTAGAGGCACATGCCGATCATCGAGAGCGTGAAGGTGACGAACACGTTGATCGAATACATGATGACCAGTTTCGAAATGTTGCCGCCGGTCACCCAGAGCGCGGCCATCGAACTGAGGCCGATGAGCACAATGCCGTAGTGCGACGACAATCGTTCGGACAAGCTGCCGAACCAATGCGGTACCCAACTATCGTAGGCCATGTTTGCCAGGCACTTCGGCCCGCCAATGAAGCCCGCCTGCGCAGCCACCAGCAGCAGCACCGCTTCCGACAGAATGGTGATGTACCGAAACGTGCGCGCGAACCAGCCGATGTCCTCTTGCTTGATGACCTTGTCTGTCCCGCTGACATACCACTGCACCAGCAAGTCGTTCATCGTTTGCTTGCGGTCGTGCTTGAGTGCTTCCAGGCTATCGAGTTGCTTGTGTGCGGGCTGGCCAACTTCGATGGAGTCAGCAGTGCTGACCGCGGCGTTGTGGCTCCCCACGGTGCCGTAGTACTTCTTCAAATCGAGTTCAAACAGCAGATAAGCGAGCATCAGGCCGCCTGCTGTAATGGCCAGTGATGCGCCCATGTAGATCATCGTCCGCTGGGCAGTTGCAACCCGCGGTTCGCGCATCACCGCCATGCTGTTCGAAACAGCCTCGATACCCGTATAGGTACCCGCACCCAGCGAATAAGCCTTCAATAACATGCTCAGCAGGAACCACCAGCCAATCGCGGGATTGCTCACGTCGCTGCGGATGTGGCTGGAAACATCGGTCGCCAGGCCGCCGATATCGCCCACGTGCGAACCGAGCACACCCACAATCAGAATCGCGTGCGTGATTAAGAAGATCACAAAGATCGGCGCGAGGATCGTCACCGACTCTTTCACACCCCGGAGGTTGAGGACAATCAGAAATAGAATCGCGGCAATCTCCAGCCCCAGCTTGACGCTGGTCTCGTCTTGAAACGGCAGATGCAGCGTACGCACGAGGGATAAGATCGACGGGCCGAAGAGACCAAACAGGGCGTCACCAGCCGCAGCAATCGACACGGTTACAGTCAAGATATAGTCGACCACCAGCGCACAACCGCTCAGTGCGCCGATCTCTTTCCCCAGCATCTTACTGGCGACGAGGTAACCGCCACCGCCGCTAGGAAACGCCTCGATGATGTAGCTATAGCAGGCCGAGATAATCACGACCGTAAAGACCGTCGCCAGCGCTAGGAACAGAGCCAGATAGGTGTGCCCCCGCAAGTGCTCGAAAGCTTCGCTGGGACCATAACACGAGGACGATAATCCGTCGGCACCGAGACCCACCCAGGCCAAGAACGCGATCAGCGAAATGTGCTGATGGATGGAGTGGTCGGCCAGGTCGAGCGGCTTGCCGACGAGCAGCGTTTTGACCGCTTGAGTCATGCCCGGCTCATCGAGCGGTTCGATGGCCTTGTCGGCGTCGACTTCCTGCACCGGCTCGTCGGGATTGAGATTGGCCGCCGCGCCTAGGTTGGCAAGTTCTAGTTGCGAAGCAGGTTTATTCGGATCGGGGTCGGTTGTCATGGTTGGCGGATGCCAGTTTAGGGCGGTAGGAACTCGCTGCGGATCGCTGGGTGCCGCTCCCAAAAATGGCGGCTCACACTTCAGCGGGGAAGGTGCGAGTAGAGGCCGGAGCACAAGCTCACGGCGAATCACTTCCGGGCGGTGAGGCAGTTAAGAATTGCTGACGACGAAGGAGGGACTTGTGTCGTTCAGCCTGGTGCGATAGTCAACCCGCAGTTATTAACCCGCGCGTGCGGCGCGACAGGTAATCACCGAGTTCCCGCAGTTAAGATTGGTCACGAGACCGCTGCCAACTGCGGGCAAAGTTAGGGAGAATTCGTTGCCAGCTATTATACATCGCCGGCCGGCATCGCAAGGACTGGCAGCTGGCCAAGCCTTAAGTCATTGCCCGGATTGTTTTTAAGTGATGGCTTGCCAGATCTATTTCAGCTGGTGAATGCTTTGAATGACAACTGCTTGCTGGGGCATGGCAGGAAAATCGCCTTGCGCGGCGACTGGCGTTTGCGCGATCTTGTCGATCACGTCTTGTCCTTCGATCACCTGACCAAACACGCAGTAGCCGAAGTCGGCATCGCTGGTATCGCCCACGTAATCGAGCCCTTCGTTGTCGGCCACGTTCACGAAGAACTGCGACGTGCCGCTGTGGGCAACACCCGGGTCGCGGGCGAGCGAAATCGTGCCGCGCTTGTTCTTCAGGCCGTTGGCGGCTTCATTAAAAACCGGAGCCCGCGTCGGTTTCGGTTGCAAATCTGGCGAATAGCCACCCGCTGCCAGCAGCGAGCCTTTGTCGACGTGGTGGAAAATCGTCTGGTCGTAGAAGTTGCGATTCACATAGTTACGCAGGAAGTTATCTACTGTCTGCGGAGCTTTCTGAATGAACAGTTGCAGCTTGATATCGCCCAGCGACGTGTGAATGAGCACAATCGGGTCGGCCACGGGCAGCTTCTGCACGGGTGCTTTCTCGGGGAAAGCGCTGGTGTTCGAAACTTCGGTCGTTGGCACGGCCGCGGTCTGCGCCGCTTCAATGCTGGCCGCAGGGACTGCCGGTTTGCTGCCGCCACAGCCGGTCGAAACGAGCGCCAAAATCAAGCTAGCGAGCAGACTTATGCTTAATCGCAGCCCGGAAAGAGAACGGTTCAAAGAATTCGACTGCATGCTAGCGGCCTCCTGCCCGGCGGTTTGCATCGCGCTCGATTCGCCAATCAGCGAACCCGCGCGTTTTCTAGTGGCGGCAATCATCTCCGCCCTGCCCATTTTTGGCAATGTCGGTTTTTGGGGTAAGCGAACCCGCGAACCCAAGAAGCCAATGCCAGCACCAGTTGCCCCAGGCGTTAACGGGCCCGCAAGGCGTTTGATAAAGAATGCGAAATTGGCACAACTCCGTTAGGGTGGCAGTTGAAGCAACTAACTCGCTTTTTGCACCGAAGGTGCCTCACAGCCTAGCCCGGCCCAACGGGCCGGGTAGGCAGAGGCATGAGGCGATTAGCCCTGAAAGGGCGCAACAAGGGACTGCTTAGTCCCAGGCGTACCGTTCATCCAACTCAATGTGATGTTTGGCACAGATTGCGCGGAGTTCATCCTGAAACGACAACTTCTCGTGGTGTGAACGTTGCGTCTCGATGTAGTGGTTCACTTCGTCCACATTGGACTGACTAACCGAGAATGCGGCATAACCAGTTTGCCAGTAAAACGCGCGATCACGCGGCCCATCCGATTTCATCCACTTCGAGCTCGCCTTCTTCACTTCCTCAATGACTTTGGTCAACTTTTCATTCTTCGAAAGCATGAACAGCGCGTGCACGTGGTCCTCCACGCCGCCAACGGCAATTGCCGGACTATCCCAGGCTTTGAATATTCCGGCTTGGTACGCCCAGAGTTGAGACTCGAACTGAGGCTTGATTCGTCGTTCTCGGTACTTGGTGCTGTAGATGAGGTGAATGTAGTTTTTGACGAACGACTGTGGCATCGTCTCACCTATCGCAAGTGTGGGTGCCCTTTCAGGGCGTAAGTTTCACACGACTCTCTGACCCGGCCCGGTGGGCCGGGCTAAATTGTTAAGCACCTTCGGTGCGAAGAACAAAGTACGCAAACGCTAACATACGAGCGCTAGCCTGCAATAGCGCCCGTTGTGCGAGTTGATATATACGAAGGACTGCCAAACTACGGCACGGCCACTTCGTGCGTCAGTTTTTCTTGATTGCCAGCAGCGTCGATGGCGTGGGCGGCGAGCTTCGTGTCCTTCGCAGCAGCGAGTGAAACTTCCCATTCGCCGAAATTGGCCGACGTGGCCTTGGCCTGTTGGCCGTTAACCACAACCTGCTTCACTTCGCCGTTGTCGCTGCAGGTGCCGCGGACGAGCAACTTGCCGTCCTTCCTGGCAACATGCGTAATGACGGTGGCCGGCGGCAGATCATCGACCGGGTCGAGGACCTTGGGAAACTCCATGTTCGAGACTTCCTTCACCGCGGACTCGTCACCCGTGAGTGGCGGCTCTTTGCGGAACGAATCGGGCGCGGCCTTGTACTCGGGCGAACGAGTGCTGACGACCATCGCGTGGCGACCGGGGCCGTAATGATCGTGCAAATAGATCGGCACCCCCTTTTCGGTGCTCGGCACAGGGCGCGGACCGCCACCGAGATTGACCAGTGCCCGCGTACGCGAATTGTCTTTCCAGTTCGTCGTGCTGACTCGGCGAAAGTGCGAAACGGCATTGCCGGTCACGTTGTGGTCAGAGATTTGAATCAGCGGCATGCCCCCCGAACGCATGTTGTCGAACGTCAGGCCATCGACAGTCACAATGCCGTGCTGACGGCTGGCATCATCGTGGCCCCGATTGAACGGCTCGGTGTTGGTCGAGCGAATCGTGAGGTCGCGATAGACGTGGCGATCGAAGTTGGGGTGATAGACGCCGTAGTGCGACTGAATCGTCATGTTCTCGACCAGCAGCGACGGCACTTGCGGGCGGAAGCCATAGTGGACGTCCCAGATTTTGGTGTTGCGCACAATGAACGGGTGACGAGCATCGGGCCCGACAAAGTTGACCCCTTCGCCCAGGTTGATACCGTACAAACCGCTGTTGCTGTGGACTTCGTTGTCTTCGAATCGAACGAACGGCAAGGTGCGAATGTCGACGACCTTCTCGCTCCCATCGGGTTGCATTACAGGCAAATCCAGCTTTGACGAGCGCGAAGCCGTGGCTTCGTAACGATAGCCGTAGAGATCGTTGCCAGCTGCGACGTTACGGGTGAACGAATTGAGACTGTTGGCCCACCAGAAACCGGCCCCTTCGTTTTGGTCGAACTGCAGAACCTGCTTCGGCAGTCGCTTGCCCGCGACAGCGCCCACGGCCAGGTTGCGGTCGAGGACGTTGAAGATTTCGGTCCCATCCTCCAAAAAGAAGCCATGCCCAACGCTGCCGAAACCGACGTTATCGCGCACGACCAGGTAGTTGGTGCCGTGAATCGTCAGCCAGCGGTTGTGGCTGTCCCAGATCGAAGCACCAATCACGGAACTGCCGCGCATCGTGTTGCCAATCAGGTGGAAGTGCAACGCATAGCGGCCCAAGACGTTCTTTTTGCCCAGGTGGCGAAACTCTGCATAGCTGATGCTTCCCTTCGAGTAGCGGTGATACATGGTGTGGCCACGTTCGCCGGCGGGATCAGCTGACTCGACCACCACATTGCGACTGAGGTTGCCGACTTCGCCGCGATTGTCCCCTTCGCCCAAGTGCTTGTGCTCGAGTGCCTCAGCGAACTTAATGACGTTGCCGTCGATCGCGGTGATGACTCGCTTCTCGGTGACCGGATCGTCGCCGTAGTCGTTCTGCGTTGGCGTCAGAATGAGTTGATCGCCCACACGCCAACCCGTGACGGGCTCGGCGAGTGTGATTTGCAGGTCGCCTTTGGCGGCAGTGGCACCCAGTTTGACCCAGGTGCGGTTCATCGGCAGACCATGAAAATCCATCTGACCGCCGCAGCAGACAATCGCCGGGCACGATTCTTTATTCAGCCCATCGACCATCGTCAGGCGAATCAATGCGCGGCCGTTGGTGGCAATCGGCTCGTCGGGAGTGCCGACGAGGAGCGCGGGGCGAGCCTTGCCCGGTTCGGGTTCGGCGACGTGCCCTTCGCAATCGAAGCCTTCTTCGTCGGTATCGTCGCTATCTTGGACCTTAATTAGCCCGACATTAAGCCGCGTCTTTTTCGCCGGATCGAACCGCAGCGTGCCCGCAATGTGAACCGAGCGAATCACCAGGTCGTCAGCTGCGTCGACGTCATAGGTGACGATATGCCCGGGGAGGATTTGCACCTTCACGTTTCCGCCGGGAACCTTGCCTCCCTTCCAGGAAGCGGGTGCCGACCAATTGCCGGAACCGGCCGATTGAATGACCGGGATTTCCGCCGCGTGAGCGGTAAGCAGTGTCGCGAGACACAAGAAACAGGCGTTGACAAGCGAGACAGACCGCAACATGGATTGCTCCCTACTGAGTCATCCGGGGAAAGGTGGGGACACTAGGCGGGCCGATGATTGCCAGCCGAGCGGGCAGACAGGAAGGTCGCCGCGATTGTAGTGGAAGCGACTCTTCACTGCCCAGAAAATTCTCCCCGAGCAGAATTACCAAACCATTTGTCATTCCCACGAATGGCAAAGGTCGAGTGTTTACGGTCCTGCCGGTCTGGCGACGAGCACGCAATTGTCGAGTTCGACTTCGACTTGATAGGGATCGTACTTGTCGAAGCGGCCGAGGAAGACGATGGTCTGACCCACTTGAAGTGCTTTTTGTTGGGCCTCGGGAATTTCGATTAGGGAAAGCTGCACTTCCCTGTCGACGCCGGTAACGAGCGACGCGTGATTGTTGTTCCCTTGCAGTTCTTTGATCTTGCCGGTGACGAGCAACCAGCGGCCAGCGTACTTTTTGGAAGCAGCTGCGATCTTCTCGGGGTCGGCGAATTCTTGCACGAGTGCTTCGCTGGTGACTTCAATTGGCTCGGGGCCTTTGGCGTCGATGATCTGCGCTTCTTTAAGAGACAACATTCCTTCGAGATCGGCGCGGCCCTTGATCACGACGCGCTGACCAGGAACGAACTGCTTGGAGTGAAGGGCCTGCGTACCATAGCAAAGAAAACTCATGCTCATCGGACCCGCATTGGTCATCAAGGTGTAGCTGGTCTTGCCTTGAAATGTGTAGCGAATTGAGGAGAGGTCGCCCACGACCTCGATTAGTTGGCCGTTGTACTTTTTGCGCGTCCCTTCCGGATCATGGCGAAATTCATCGTCGAGTGTGCGGGCCATCACGGCCAGCTTGACGTCGGGCGAAATGGGCGTGGGCGTCGTTTCGTCATCGGCGCGGGCCTGAGCTTCGTTCTTTTTCTCTTGATCGATCTTCCGTTGAATCTCGTCGCTGATTTCTTGGGCCGTTTTCGCCACGTTGGGATGGGCCGACGATGTCAGCTTAGCGAGTTCGACGAGAGCCGCTTCGCCGCCGATTTCTTTCAATTGCATGCCGATCATGGCTGCCTTCAGATCGCCCGCTTTGTTGTCTTCGGGCGCGGTGGCGAGCCAGGTGAGAAACGTTTGCTCCGCAGCCGGGCCGTGACGTTTGAATCGGGAATCGTAGTCCATCAGTCCGCCGGTAGTTTTGCCTTCGTCCAGGGCGTTGCGCCCCAGTTCGAAGTAGGCCGCGGCACCCGCTGGACTGCGAAACTGGCTCAGCTGGTCCATCGTCTTTTGCCGAGCAGCATAGTCGGTCGACGTTTGCAACGTTTCGACGAGGGCCGCGATTTGCTGCGATTCTTCGGCGCTTCCTGCAGGCGGCGGAATATCGGCGACCTACATCGGAACCGTTACGGTTCGGCTGGGATAATCGAGCACCGCATTCGCATTCCACTTGAACGAGCCATGCAGCGAAGCAAGTGGACGAGCCGGCCCAACAATGGCCGTCGCTCTTGCACCTTGCCGGCTGACGTGTACCGATTGCGGAATGCCCGGCGGCGTGAGTTGCCTTAAGCTGGCCTTCAGCCAATCGCCCGTTTGTGGCGGCGCGTCGCCATCGGCGAATTGCAACACGAGCCGAATCACGCGGTTCTGGCCATAGTGGGCGACAAACTTTTGAAACGCTTCGTCCGCGGAGACCGCTTCGCCCACGACGATGGGCTCGATGGTATACGGCGGCTTATTAACCGGCGTGCTGGCGATTGGCTGGGGCGCCGCCGGCACGTTAGGGGGCATGAATGTCGGCGAAGGTGTTGCGGGTGCGTTCGTCACGGCCGGTGGTGGAGGAGCGGGCATCGTAGTCGGCGCTGGCGGAGTCACATTCGGCTTTGATGCAACGGGCGCAGGAGTTTTGCCGCAGCCGACCGCGACCAGGAGAGCGACCAGCGTCAGAGTCGCCCTCAAGTGGCATTTGACGGACCGTCGATGCACGTTACAGGTCAGAGACACTGGTTGATCCTTGTTGTTGATCGTACTTGCGAGCAACGTAAGTCGAAATTTATCGCGGAGGAGAGTTCCGATTGTGGAGAGGCATCCTCGCAGCGTCAAGAAAGTTTCGGTGCGGGAGTTCTCGCGCTGAGCGGCCAGCTGCCACCTGTAAGTCGGCGGGGGGAATTTGGTAAGATGCAAGCTTGGCAGGCGGCCAGGCGTGGGTGACTTCAGAAACGGTTCGTGGGCGGTATCTTTCGGCAGGGAATTCGCTGCAAATGACCAAGCATATTTTTGTGACCGGCGGCGTGGTGAGTTCTTTGGGAAAAGGGCTGACCAGTGCATCGATCGGCATGCTGCTCGAACGTCGCGGCCTGCGCGTGCGGATGCAAAAGCTCGATCCCTATATCAACGTCGATCCCGGAACCATGAGCCCCTATCAGCACGGCGAAGTTTACGTGCTAGATGACGGCAGCGAGACCGATCTCGACCTGGGGCACTACGAGCGGTTCACCAACGGCCCGCTCACGCGCGATTCGAATTATACGACCGGCCAGATTTACCTCTCGGTGATCAACAAGGAACGACGCGGCGAGTTTCTGGGCAAGACCGTCCAGGTGATTCCGCACATTACCAACGAAATCAAGAGCTGCATTTCGAAGCTGGCTACGCCCGATGTCGACGTCGTGATTACCGAAATCGGTGGCACGGTCGGCGATATCGAAAGCCAGCCCTTCATGGAGGCGATTCGCCAGTTCGCCCTCGAAGTGGGCAAAGAGAACTGCCTCTACATTCACCTGACGCTGGTCCCCTACTTGAAGGCAGCTGGCGAACTGAAAACCAAGCCGACGCAATATTCGGTGGGTCTGCTGCGGCAGATTGGTATTCAGCCCGATATTCTCATTTGCCGCACTGAGCGGACGATTGAGCGGGAAGACCGCGAAAAGATCGCCCTGTTCTGCAATGTGCCGATCGAAGCGGTCATCGAAGAGAAGGACAAGGATTTTTCGATCTACGAAGTGCCGCTGAGCCTGGTCGAAAACGGTCTCGATAAGTTCATTGTTAAGCGGCTGCATCTGCCCGCGGGCAACCTGGTGCTCGACGACTGGCGCAACTTGTTGCACGTGCTGCGGAATCCCAAGCACGAAATCAGTATTGCTGTGGTGGGCAAATATGCCGAGCACAAGGACGCTTACAAGTCGATCTACGAATCGATCGATCACGCCGGGATGAGCCATCACGCGCAGATTCGCGTCGGTCGCATTCAAAGCGAAGACATCGAGCGCGAAGGAGCAGCTGCCCTGCTGCAAGGTTACGACGGCATTCTCGTTCCCGGTGGCTTCGGCGAGCGTGGCATTGAAGGGAAGATCGAAGCGATCAAGTTTGCTCGCGAGCGGGGCATTCCGTTCTTTGGCATCTGCCTCGGCATGCAATGCGCGGTGATTGAGTTCGCCCGGCACGTGGCCAAGCTCGACGGCGCTCACTCGACCGAGTTCAGCAAAGACACGCATCATCCGGTCATCTGCCTGCTCGACGACCAGAAGAATATCGTCGACATGGGTGGCACAATGCGGTTGGGCACTCATCCGGCCGCACTTACCGACGGCAGTCATGCCCGCGAGTGCTACGGCAGCGAGCAGGTGCAGGAACGCCATCGTCACCGGTACGAATTCAACAACGCCTACCGGCAGCAGTTCGCGGCGCACGGCCTGAATGTCACCGGCACCAGTCCCGACGGCAAACTGGTCGAAATCGTCGAGATTCCCGACCACCCATGGTTCCTGGCCGTGCAGTTCCATCCCGAGTTCAAATCGAAGCCGATTCAGGCTCATCCGCTCTTCGCGGGTTTTGTGAACGCCGCCATCCAGCGCCGTTCGCAACGGGCCGAACGAATGGCCGAAGTGAGTGCGTCGTAACTTCGCACCTGCCACGGTCACGACCTATCTGACCCGCGCCCCGGGTTCACTGCGCGCGTATAATGCACTGGCGATGGATCACTCGAAAGCCAGGCGAGGAGAATACGCACCATGACGCAACTGCACGCGACGCCGCCAGGAGGACAACACGGTTCCAGCCAACACGACCCGCCCCCGCGCGGGATGTCGATTGGCGAGTACCTAATTGCCCGCATGCGGCAGTATAAAATCGACGATGTCTTCGGCATTCCCGGCGATTACATCCTGACCTTCTACGGCATGCTCGAAAAAAGCCCCATTAATATTGTGGGCTGCACTCGCGAGGACTGTGCCGGATTTGCGGCCGACGCTTATGCCCGCGTGCATGGCATGGGAGCAGTCTGCGTTACCTACTGTGTGGGCGGCTTGAGCGTTTGCAATTCCATTGCCGGGGCCTATGCCGAAAAGTCGCCGGTGCTTGTCATCAGCGGTTCCCCCGGCCTCGCAGAACGGGTGAATAATCCACTGCTGCATCACAAGGTGCGCGACTTCCGAACCCAGATTGAAGTATTCGAAAAACTATGTGTCGCCTGCGCAGAATTAACCGACCCGGTGGTCGCGTTTCGCGAAATCGACCGCGTGCTCGATGCCATGGCCCGTTACAAACGCCCGGGCTACATCGAGATTCCCCGCGACATGGTCGATGTCGTGCCGCACATTTCGCACGCCTATCATCGGGCCCGCTCCGATCAAGATCCGCAGGCTGCGGACGAGGCTGCGGAAGAAGCGGCGAATCTGCTCACCAAAGCGCAACGGCCGGTCTTGATCGCCGGGGTCGAGATCCATCGCTTCAATTTGCAGGACGAAGTGGTTGCCTTGGCCGAGCAAATGAAAGTCCCCATGGCGGCCACGCTGCTGGGCAAGAGTGTGATTCCCGAAAAGCACCCGCTCTACATCGGCTTGTATGAAGGGGCGATGGGGCGAGCCGAAGTTACCAAGCTCGTCGAAGAGAGCGACTGCGTGCTGCTGCTTGGCGCGTTTATGACCGACTTGAACCTGGGAATCTTCACGGCCAATCTCGATCCGGCCAAGTGCATTTATGCGACGAGCGAAACACTGCGGATTCGCCATCATCACTATCATGGCGTCGGTTTAAAGGAATTCCTCGATCGCCTCGCCGCGCGCAAACCAGAGCCTCCCGTGCGGGCAATTCCCGCCGACATTCGCGCCGAGCGCAAACCCTTTGTGCTCGATCCTCAAGCGCCGCTGACCACGCGCCGATTGATTAGCCGCCTGGATGAACAACTCGACGACAAGTCGATCGTCATTGCCGACATTGGGAACTCGCTCTTCGCGGCGACCGAACTGACCATTCACGCCAAGACCGAGTTCATCAGCCCAGCCTATTACACCTCGATGGGGTTCTCGGTTCCCGCAGCACTCGGCGCGCTGACCGCGCGGCCCGAGAGTCGAGTCGTCGTCATCGTTGGCGACGGTGCCTTTCAAATGACGGGAATGGAACTCTCGACCATCGTTCGCCGGCATCTTAGCCCGCTGATTATCGTGCTCGATAATGAAGGCTATGGCACCGAACGGTTTTTGCACGAGGGGGAATGGGAATACAACAACGTTCATCCCTGGAAGTACAGCCAACTCCCCAACTTGCTGGGCGGTGGCACGGGGTACGAAGTGCGCACCGAAGGCGAGTTCGAAGCAGCGCTCATCAAGGCCTGGGAAGATCGGAGCGCCATGACCCTCATTCATGCCCACATTCCCCGCAACGAAGGAAGTGACGCGCTCGTGCGGTTGGCAGTGAAGCTTAGCGAGCGAGTGAAAGGGAAGTAGGCAGCAGGTCGCTGCTCGAGTCTACATTTTCGCGGGCCAGTGTGCTAAGTTCTGGGAAATGCGTGGTGAGTGGCAGTTAGTAGCCCTGCGCATGTTGCCTGCCGCTAACGAAAAACAATTCGTTAGCCCGTGAATGAATGCATGAGTAGTGGCACTTCGAGCAGCGCGATTCCGAAGCGGCGTGAGTTTCTCACTGTTGCCGAGGAACTCTCTGTTTTGAATGCGCCGACCATCGCGATGCTCCGCGATCAATCGGCTTCACAAGGCATTCCGCCGATTCAATTGGCGCTGCAAAAAGCTCTCATCACGCCCACGCAACTGGATATTATCGAGACGATGTGCCGCCCGTTCGAGATCGTCCCGGGCTACGAAGTGCGCGGCGTGATCGGCCAAGGTGGGATGGGAGTTGTGTTTCGTGCTCGGCAACTAAGCCTCGATCGCGATGTGGCCATCAAACTCGTTCCCTTGCATCAATTGTCCGGCGATGTGGCGGTGAAGCGCTTTGAAGTCGAAGCCCAAGTCCTCGCGCGGCTTGCTCATCCGCACATCGTCACGGCGTTCGACTTTGGCAAGCACGAAGGTCGGCTCTACTTCGTGATGGAAGTTGTCGAAGGAGAAGATGCCGATCACTTTATCCGGCGCAACGGCTGCTTCGATGAATCGACGGCGTGGCACATCTTGAGACAAGCGGCTTCCGGGTTGTCGCATGCCCAGCAGGCGGGCGTGGTTCATCGCGATGTGAAGCCCGCCAATATTTTGCTGCTCAAACCGCCGGCCGGCTATCCGCTCCCCGCGGGTGTGCCCATGGCCAAGCTGGGAGACTTCGGCTTGGCCTGGTTAACGACAGCCGCCGATGAACGGACGCGACTCACCTCGACGAATGTCACGCTCGGCAGCCCGCATTACATGGCGCCCGAGCAACTGAGCGGCGAAGCCGTCGATTTTCGCGCGGATATTTATTCGCTCGGAGCCACTGCCTTTCATTTGCTTTCTGGCCTGCCCCCGCTCTCGGGAATCGAACTCACGCGGCTCCTCTCGCTCAAGTTGCAAGGCAAGTCCGAATCGCTCCGCACCACGCGGCCCGACATTTCGCCCACTTCGGCCGAACTCGTCGATCGATTGATGGCATACGATCCCAAAAAGCGGCCGCAGGACTATGGCACGCTGATCGACGAGATCGACGAACTGATTGGCCAGCAAAGTTTGACGGGCTCGCGCCGCATCCTCGCGAGCACGCAGATCTCGACGGTGCCCATCACCTCCAAGCCCGATCCCAACCGGACCACGCGGCAATCGGTGCGGCCCGTCGATCACGACTCCCCCACGCTCGAGATTCCCGCCGCACACCCGCGCTTCAGCCGGCGCTGGTGGTACGCGGCCATCGCTGTCGTTGTTATGCTCGCAGCCAGCGGAGCTGCTGCAATACGATATTTCAACTTGCCTGGTGCTCCAGACCTGGTTCCCGGTGGCATGTTCAGCGAGTTATCGTTTGAGGGTTCCAGCTATCAAGAATGGAAGCGCCCCTTCGGGAGTCTCTGGGTTCCTGCGCGCAACAAAGATGGCGAAGAAGTGCTGGAGGGTGACGGGACCGTCGTCCGCAATTTTTCAGATCTGGCTAAAGCGACTCCCGGCGGGCTGCAGAATTATCGCTTGGAAATGGTCGTGGAATTGCATGATGCTTCGGCCATCGAAGTGCATTTCGATTTTCCTCCCAAAGATGATTCGGGACGACCTGCGTCGAAGGAGAATCGTCGGGTGGTTCTGCGGGTTAGTCGCGAAGGTTCACAACTCGGCACGAAAACCGGCGACCAGCAAGGCTGGCACCCCCTGAGCCCGCTGGTGAAGCTGAACAAGACCCGCAACAACAAACATGAGCTCAGCTTGGAGCGGCATACGCATGGCTGGTACGCATTTGTCGACGATAAAATTGTGGGTTTTGCGTTCGCCCGCGAAGGTCGCGACGAGCACGAGTTCCGGCTGATTACCGAAGATGGTAGCGCTTGGTTTTCCGATTTTTTTGTCTTGGAACTGCGCAAGCCCTCGGACAACTCGCCCCCCAGTTCCAACAAATGAGCCCAGCTCCGTTGGTTGCTGACTTGACCAACTGGGACCAGCCAACCAGACTCAAGGTTCGCGAAGTAACTGCTGCATTTTGCGTTGGAGATTGCCCGCCCATGCCGCTGCGGGTCGCCTGTTCTGCTGGCCACTTGATGATGGTTCCGGACCATCGGGCGGGAACCGTTCTGCGCTGTCCGAACTGTGGCATCAATGTGGACGTGCCACCTGCCGCGGGAAATGCCGCAGCGCCGGCAATCAACAAGTTGGTTACACGGGTCAGTGGTGGTCCAGCGGCGCGGCAGTCGCCCCAAGTGGCTGGGCATTCGACGATTGGCAAAGTTGCGACCAGTCTGCCCGCCGGCGGCATGAAACCGCCTCCGAAGTCACGTCCCAAGCAGGCGCCTGCTCCAGCCAAGTCGACTGAAGAACCGGTCGTCTTCGCCAGTGAAGAGATTGCCGCCCCAGCTCCGACGGAAGCCGCGCCAGAGGCCGTTATCGATCTGGTGGCAGCGCCGGTCTTCGCAGCACCCCCTATGCCGGAAGTGAAGCCGGAGATTGCACCAGCGGCTGTCGACGCAGCACTCATCGAGACCGTTGATGTCCCGCCTCCGCCGGTCAAGAAGCAGAAGCCTGTCGAGCCGACGAAGTCCGAACGAATCAAGTCGGAACCGGCCAAGCCAAGCACTTCCAATCGGGCGCGAACGACCTTGACCGGAACAGTTCTTGCTCCGCCCAAAGAAGTCAAGCCACCTCTGCTCCCGGTTACGGAGCCGTCACCGCCAGAGCCGCTGTTCATCGCTGAAACATTCACTGCTGAAACAATTGCCGAAGTGGTAGAACCACCAATTGCGGCACCACATCCTCAGGCACACGAATCGGCACATGAACCGGCACCCGCGCCGCCACCGATCGCCGTGATGATCGGCGTGCGACCGACGCCTGCCCAGCGCTCTACGGCCTGGCAACTGGGTGCGGTGTTCATTGCTGCGGCACTGTTCAGCATGGGGCCCGCGGTGTGGGAGATCAGCGACTACCTGCAGAGCGACGGCGGCCAATCGGTGGCGCGCTGGGCGTTCCTGCTGCTGATGCTGGGTGTGATTCAAATCGGTTGCGTCGCGCTTCTCATGCAAATTCCCGATTGGAGCAGCGTGTGGATTGTTACGATTCAGTCTCTGGCACTCGCGGCCATCTATGCGGCCGTCTTAGGTCTGACGATCATCACCAGCGGCGATAGTCCGCTGATCGGCGCCTTGCAACTCGACTATCAGTACTCCAGCGGCAAAGCTCCCCCCTGGTGTGTTTGCATGGCTGCCACCTATGCATGTCTCGCGTTCTTCGCAGGACGCCTTAGTGCGCGGTGGCACAAGGTCCTTCGCCAGGTCAAAGCTGCCGATGAAGCAGCGCTCTCGTATTAAATTCTCGCAAGTCGGTCGAAAGGATTCCTGATAAAGATGGCGCGCTGCGAACAAGGCTACCTGTGCGATGTCTGTGGTGAAGATGTCGGCGACATCTGGCAGAGCGAGCTCTATCTGCGTTACGTCATCGGCCAACTCGACCCCGAGACCTTGCATACCACGCCCGAGCGCCACATTCGCTGCACTCCGGTACTGGCCCAGTTCATCGTGCACGAAGCGTTCGCCCCAATCGTCGTTGAGGGTGACTTCGACAAGCGCCTGCTTGATCCCAATTTCGTCCGCCAGCGCGAGGACCTTGTCACGCGCGGCTGGCTGCGCTTGTGTGAACTGGGACAACAACTCGACGGACTTTCTTTGCTCGAATACCCGCTCCCCGAAATCCAGCAGCAACTTGAGCGGACCGCCCTCGCGGAAATTCAACGAGCTGGTGGGCACCTGCCGCGCAATGACGAAAACGCATAAATCTCCGGCAACAGCTTGACATAGCGGCGGGAATGCTTAAACTCAGACGCTACTGAGACTCACTCTCAACTAGTTTACGCCAGCTACTCAAGCCTTCGGCAGCCAGCGTCGCCCCGCACGTAACCGCTTACCTCGCTCGCCTTTTGGTGTTTTAACACCTTTCCGCTACCGCGAACCGGGTTCTTGGCTAATTCAGTCTTCTGCTGATTCGAAAGTTCGCTCGCTAACTCTTGGAGACGTGGTTCATGCTTGCCCCTTATCGACTCCCCTTACACGCGTTACTCGGCCTGGTCTTGGCCTGGTCAGTGTTGCCGATTGCAGACGCTGCTGAATCCGCCCAAGCATTGATGGACCGCGCGCATCACGGCCGTGCAACCTGGCAGAAGTTTCCCGGCTTCACCGCTGACGTCACCGTCTCGTCGGCCGGTCACGCTTCGACCGGCACGCTGGCGGTTTCGGCTGACGGCAAGATCGATCTCCAATTGAAGAGCCCTGCCGGTCTCGATTGGGCTCAGCGGTCGCTCAACTCGATCATCGGCCATCGTCTGGCCGACGACCAAGGAGCCACCAACGTCGAGTTCGCCGATGAAGATACCCAGCACCCTTTCGGTCGTTTGCTCAAGTCGCAAGACGCCAGCGAAAAAAGCCTGTGGCGCGTGCACGGTGATGTGCTGACCGAAGTGCATCGCTTTCATGGCGATAACCACATGGTCATCAGCGTGGGCGACGTCGCTCGCACTGCCGAGGGCAAACACTTGCCCCGCAGCTTCAGCGTGACCACTTGGAACACCAAGACCAACGCGATCGTCACCGCCCGTCAAGTACAACAAGAGTGGCAGCGGATTCAAGGCGTCGACCTTCCGGTCCGCATCCTCGCCGCCATCAACAAAAATGACGGCAGCCGCACCGTCGAAGAAATCACCTTCAGCAACCATCGGCTGCTAGGAGAAGTTCCGGTGTCGACCACCACTGCCACCAGCGACAAACTGCCACCTCTCAAGGTCGGCGTGACCAGCGCAGGTGCTGCCGTCGCCGATGGCCACCTGTATCTCTATGGCGGCCACATGGGGGCTCCGCACGATTATTCGGCCGATCAACAATCGAGCAAGTTCCTGCGCGTGTACCTGTCCAAGCCCACCGAGTGGGAAGAAGTCGCCGGTGGACCCAAGCGCACCGGCCTGGCGCTCGTTGGCTATCGCAATCAGATCTATCGCGTCGGCGGCTGGGAATCGAAGAATGCCAACGGCGATAAGTGGCTTCTCTACTCCAGCAAAGACTTCGCCCGCTTCGACCCCAAGAGTGGCAAGTGGACCGACCTGGCCCCAATGCCCCGCGGTCGTTCGAGCCACGATGCAGCCGTTATCGGCAACCTCCTCTACGTTGCTGGCGGTTGGGAGCTCAATGGCGAAGGAGACGGCGATTGGCATAACACGGCCCTCGTCTGCGACTTGTCGAAATCGGAACCCGAGTGGACCGAAATCGCCAAGCCGCCGTTCATGCGGCGTGCGCTCGCGGTGGCTGGCTATCGCGGCAAGTTGTACATCCTCGGCGGCATGACCGATGGCAATGAAATGACCGGCGCAGTCTCGGTCTACGATCCTGAAACCAAGACCTGGTCGGACGGTCCTGCACTCCCTGGCAAGGGAATGGAAACGTTTGGACCTTCGGCGTCCGGCGATGAGAACGGCCTGTTCGCCACCACTGGCAACGGCACCGTGCATCGCCTGGCCGACGATGGAAAATCCTGGGTCAAAGCGGGTGAACTGAAACATCCGCGGTTCTTTCATCGTTTGGTCATTGCCGACGACGGCGCGCTGGTTGCTGTTGCCGGAACCGCTCGCAGCGGCAAGGTTCTCGAAACCGAGACCATCCGCCCGCTCGCCGCCGGTACTAAATAGGCTGAAGTTCGTAGATGTAGTTCTCCTCCGCCCTCTCCCTGGTACTCCGCGCCAGGGAAAGGGTTGGGGTGAGGAGCCTGCTCCACTGCTTCTGAACCCCAATTCCCGACCTCTGACTCCTGGCTCACCATGCTCCCCACACTGTGCGTACTTCTGTCGCTCTGCACTGCTGAAAGTCAGCCCGCCTGGCCAGCCTTCCTGGGTCAGGGTGCTTCGGAAGTTAAGCCCGACTCGCTGCCGGTCACCTGGTCGCCCGCTGCGAACATCGCCTGGCAAACCGACCTCGCTGGTTTCGGTCAATCGAGTCCCGTCATCTATGGCGAGCGCGTCTTCGTCACTGCTGTTGAGGGGCCCGATAAAGACATCTGCCATCTCCTGGCTCTCAATCTGAGCGATGGGAAGGTGCAATGGAAACACTCCTTCGACTCGTCCGACAAAGTGAAGAACAGTTTGTATGTCAGCCGCGCGGCACCCACGCCGGTCACCGACGACAAGCATGTCTTTGCGTTTTTCGAAAGTGGCGATGTGGTCGCCGTCACTCACACCGGCACCGAGAAGTGGCGCAAGAGCCTCTCGTCCGAGTTCGGTAAGTTTCAAAACAAGTTCGGGTTGGCCGCTTCGCCCGTCATGACCGACGACTCGATCGTCATCCTGGTCGATGACGAAGGCCCGTCGTATCTGATCGCGCTCAGCAAGACCGATGGCAAAACAAAGTGGAAGACCGATCGCACCAGCCGCACCAGTTGGAGTTCCCCCTCGCTGGTCGAAGTCGCGGGCGCTCAGCATGTTGTCTGCAGTTCGTCAGGAACCGTCGATGGTTACGAGGCCGCGACGGGCAAACTGCTGTGGAGTTACGACGAAGTCGGCGGCAACAACAAATCGACGCCGCGCCCGTATGCTCCCGGTTCGTTCCTGGTAGGTGCTTCGGCCAGTCGTGAAGCCAAGGCCACTCCCGGCACCGATCCCAAGAAGAGCAACTTCGCCATGACCATCGAACTGGTCGACGGCAAGCCGCAGCCCAAAGTCCTCTGGCGCACCGAACAGGCTACGCCAACGTTCAACTCGCCCGTCGTTTATGCGGGGCATGCCTACTGGGTGAACACGCAGGGTGTGGTCTTCTGCCTCGATGCCACCACCGGTGAAGCTCGCTACACCGAACGCTTGAAACAGTCGTGCTGGGCCACTCCGCTGGGCGTGGGCGATCGCCTCTATTTCTTCGGCAAAGATGGCGTCACTAGCGTCCTGCGAACCGGGCCAAAGTTCGAACTCCTCGCCGAGAATCAACTCTGGGATCCTGCCCAGCTCAAGGTTGACCCTGCCAAGGGGGCTGCTGAAGACACCGAAGAAAAACGCGAAGCTGCCGCCATGTTCTCCGGCCCCACGCAGTATGGCGTGGCAGCTGTCAGTGGCAGCCTGCTCATTCGAACCGGCGACAAACTCTACTGCTTGCGAACCAACCCATGATCCCCGCTCCACCGCTCACGATGCGTCGCCTGGTGCGAGAGACCGTAGTACGAGACACACTCATGTCGACCGACGAAGAAGCCCCTGCCGCAGAGCTCACTCAACCGCAGGCCACCTCCGCGCCATCACCGTCCGAAGAGCACCGCCGCATCTGGCAGTCGGTCGACCTGCTCGGCGAAGATGCCGAAGCCCTCATCATGCACCGCGGCCAAACCTATCGCCTCCGCTGCACCAAGCAAGGTAAGCTGATTCTTTACAAGTAAAGAACAGTCACTCTGGGCGCGAGGTAAATCCAAGTGGTTCATTCATGGTCCTCAGGCCGTCATCAATTGGGCGGCGGTTTTGGTGTCGAGAGAGTCAAGTTATCTACCGCCGCAATGCTGATCCTTTGGGGACTTTCCACACTTGCTCTGGCGGAAGAACCACTCCCCAGAACACCAGAGACATTCGAAGTCGCGGGACACAAGGCATTCGTCTACGCCGCGCCGCAGCCCGCGGCAGGCAAGCCCTGGGTTTGGTACGCACCGACGATTAAGGGACTGTCGTTGGTGGGGCGCAAAGCGTACTACGAGGGTTTTCTGCGCGAGGGAATCAGCATCGCCGGCTACGATCTGGGCGAAGTGCGGGGCGGCCCCGCAAGTTCGGCCAGGTTCTCGCAGTTCTACGACGAGATGGTCAAACGCGGCTGGTCGAAGAAGCCAATTCTGCTCGGCCAAAGTCGTGGCGGTCTGATGATGCTCGCCTGGGCAATGCGAAACCCCGAGCACGTGCAGGCGTTTGTGGGAATCTATCCCGTCTGCAACCTGACCCAGTGGCCGCTGAAGAACAAAGAGCTCACCCTGGCCGACTATCAAATGACCGAAGCTGACTTTCGGTCGAAGCTGGCGGAACTCAACCCCGTCGACAACCTCAAAGAGTTGGCCGCTCAGAAGGTTCCCATGTTCATCGTGCATGGCGATGCCGATGCTGCGGTCACTTACCCAGACAACACGGGCCTTCTCAAGCAGCGTTACGAAGCAGCAGGGGGGCCCATCACGGTGAAAGTCATCGCCGGCGAAGGTCATCAAGCCACCCCGTCGTTCTTCGAGTGCACCGAACTGATCGAGTTTGTCAAAAAACAAGCGAAGACGCCCCGCTAAAATCGCTCCTCTTGGCGGTGCCCGCTCAAGCCCGCTTCGCGTGGCGTTCGCGGGAGCAAGGTTTATCAACACCCCCCTTTTGCGTTCATCGCAGTTAAGCCATTTCGCGGCAACGAATTGCGTCGAAATTGCCGAATCCAAAATCATCCTGTTTGTTGATAAACTCCGCTGCTGAATCCATCTGAGGAGTCCCCGCGGCCCAGTTCGCCACGCGTCGTGAATTTCCTCAAGCCACAAAAACGGTTCTTCGCCGCAGCGCGAAATCTTCCCTCCGCGCAGGCGCGATCCGATCACCAGGTTGCCAAACAGCTGATTTATTTATGTCGACTTAGTGAATGTTTGTCAATAACATGATTGTGAGATTTTCTTGCTGGTTTGGCCTCAGCGATCCCAGCGAAAACGGCGCATGGGCAACCGATAACGTCGTTCACCGTATTTCTCCCCACCATCTTTCCGATCGCAGCCGAAGAGATCCGACGTCAGAAGCTAGTCGCGCAAAAAGTACGGCCAGAGGCTATCGCTAATCAACAAGCCGCGGCGCGTGAGGCGAAGCGTGTTCCCTTCCACCTGCAGCAAACCTTGGACGATGAACTGCTGCAGCGCTGCTCCCCCCAGCGACTCAGCGGCAAAGCCGGTCTCCGCTTGAAAATCGTCCAGCGAGATTCCTTGCAGTCGCCGCAAACCAAACACGAGTCGTTCGCGCGCGCGCTCTTCCGCAGCGATCTCTTCTCGCTCCGCGACCGGCGACTCGTGATGCTCCAAACGCTGGAGCCAGGTGGTCGTACTGCGGTGGTTCATTTCGCGCACGCCCTGCACATAACGGGCAGCACCCGGACCAGCGGCAAAGTAGCCGCGACCGAGCCAATAGGTTTCGTTGTGTCGGCAGCGGTGGCTCGGCAACGCAAAGTTCGAGACTTCATAGTGTTCGTAACCGGCAGCTGTCAGCAGGTCGATGGCTCGCTCATACATACCCGCCGACGCATCGTCGCTGGCCGGCTGCAGTTCGCCCCGCTGCACACGCGGGAAGAACGACGTTCCCTTTTCGATCGTCAGGCCATAGGTCGAAATATGCTGCGGTTGCAGAGCGATCGCTTGCTGCAGATCGGCTTCCCACTCGGCCGGTGTTTCCTCTGGTACGCCGAAGATCAAATCGAGCGATACCGACGAAGCGACTTGAGCAGCTGCGTGAAACGCGCTGGCGATATCTGCCGGCTGATGATCCCGCTCGAGGAGCTTCAACTTGCGCGGGCTAAAGGATTGAGCGCCGATGCTGATCCGCGTGATGCCGGCTTCGTGCAGCACCCCCATCCGCTCGGGAGTCAGATCAAGCGGATTCGCTTCGGCGCTGAACTCACCACCACTTGCGAGCACGAACCAGCTGCGGGCCAGTTGCAACAATCGCGTCAACTGCGCGGGAGGCAGATGGGTCGGGGTGCCACCGCCAAAAAAGAGCGTATCAACCGTTCGCGGCGAACCGAGCAGCTGCAGTTCCAGTTCGAGTGCAGCTAAGTACCGTTCGATCAAATCATCGCGGCCGGCAATGAGCGTGAAATTGCAATAGCCGCAACGATGCCGGCAAAACGGGACATGCACATACGCGGCCCGCGGCTCTGCGATTTGCGAACTCATAACCACAGGTGGAGCCGGCCGCCGAGCATGTCGGGGAAGGCTTTTTGCACGTAGTGCTTTACTTGCTTGTCGTGATAACGCGTGCTG
This sequence comes from Anatilimnocola aggregata, assembly GCF_007747655.1. Taxonomy (NCBI): domain Bacteria; kingdom Pseudomonadati; phylum Planctomycetota; class Planctomycetia; order Pirellulales; family Pirellulaceae; genus Anatilimnocola; species Anatilimnocola aggregata. The sequence goes on along the minus strand of NZ_CP036274.1, from coordinate 8,306,828 downwards.
AGATGTCCGGCAATGATCAATTCGTTGCGAAAGCGGTCGCGGCGCTCGATCCAATCGTCCAGGTGCATATGCCCGTGCTTGTGAATCTTCTCTTTCCGATGGCTCGGGGCGACAAACGTCATCTCGGCAATCAGAATCTTCGCTTCGTACATGGCAGGACAGGCATCAAGTCCCGGCGGTGAAGTATCGCCCGTATAGGCGACCAGCGGAATCCGCTTCTCCTCGGTCACGTCTTTGCCGCTCATACGCAGGTCGCGAATCTGATCTCCCGTCAGCCCTTGATACTCGCTCTTCAGCTTTTTGCGCCGCTCCCACACCACGTAACCGACCGAAGGAACCGTGTGTTTTGTCGCCGAGACAGTTACGACATGCTCGCGCGACAGTTCAAACTCATCGCCGGGCTTCACAGCAATCAGCTCGCACGGCAAGCGCCCTCGATCGAGGCGCGAAACAACCCGCAGCAGATGATCGACAAGTTCGACCGCATGCTCGGGCAGATAGATGGTAGGGGGTTCCATCTTCATCATCCGGCGCCGGGCGACATAGACAGGAACTGCCGCCATGTGATCGAGATGCAAGTGCGAGAGGAGCCAGGTCTGCGTCCCCATGAAGTCCCAAGGGTGCGCGCCCAGGTCGAAGCCGATCTTCAGCTCGGGAATTCGCCAGTACGTCTGCACCGCCGCGCGCGAGTAGCCCTCGATCGTTAAATCCTGAAACTTCTTACTACGTACCGGAGCGTTATCGAGCATGAAGCGGACTATCAACCTTTCAGTGGTTGGCAAGAGACTGCGATCTGACGCGACGGGGGTCGGGAGTCTTTGGCGAGAAGCGACTCAGCTAGGTGGAAAGTCGTACTTAGCCAAAGACTCCCGACCCCGGCAACGCTCTTAAACCTACTTACCGTTCCAATAAATCTTGACGTTGTGCGTCGCACGGCCGACGGCCACGATCTCCGCCTTGCCGTCCCCGTTCAAATCGCCCACGGCGAGATCTTCGACTGCTACACCACCTTGATCGACAAATTGCCGTTCCCACTTCTGGCCGGCAGCATCTTGCGGATCATAGATGCGCACGCCTCCTTTGCGAGTCGGGCCGAGGTCATCACGTATGCCGATGACGAGCTCCTCAGCTTCGTCGTCGTCCAGGTTGGCACACCAAACGGCATGGCCCCACTTCAGTTCTTCGTCGACGACCTGGCGATTCCACAGGCCTTCGCCCGCCGAGGGGCGTTCAGTCGTCGGCTTGGTATAGACAACGACCTGATGGCCGTGCCAAGGTTCGATGGTGGCGATGTAATCGCCCGATTTTCCCAACATTCCGTGCTTGATCTCGCTGGCACCGCGATTGGGCGACGTCTTTTGGTTCCCCTCGCCAATCCGCTTGTTCTGCCACTTGCCGCTGGCATCTTTGGTGAGGAGTGAAACCCCTTCGAAGCCGACGTATAAAATGTCGGGCTGGCCATCGTGATCGAAGTCGGTCACCTGAAAATTGTGAGTCACGTGTAACTTGTCGTCGATGACGGTCGGCTCCCACGGGCCTTTCACGGGATCGGCGGGAATCTTGTACGAGAGCAATTGGCACGTCGCCTCTTGCCAATTGGGCTTGGTCGTGCCACGACCCATGAGGGGCGAGACGATCAGTTCCGGCTTCTTGTCCCCATCGAGATCGGCAAAGTTGATGCGATGGACCGTGGGGACTTCGCTGATGGGGTGAACTTCCCACAGCAGCGGAGCTTTGACGTCTTTTTTGTGTTCGTTGGGGTTCCGGCGAATCCACTGCACGGTGCCGCCACTCTCGGTGTTGAACGGCTTCCAATCCGCACCGACGGCGAAGTCGATCTTCCCATCTCCATCGATATCAGCTGGGGCAAAGCAAACATTATCGGGCCGAGTTTGCTTGTCGATGAGCGTGTGTTCTTTCCACGTCGGATTCTCGAGCCAGAGAATGCGCGTCTGATCGACGATGCAGATATCGAGCTTCTGATCGTTGTTCATATCAATCAGCCGCACGGCATAGCCCACGCCGAGTTTGGTGGGCAGTTCTTCAGCCTTGAAGGGAATCTCGGCAGCTTGGAGACTGCCAAGCACACAGGTGACAAGGACCGCAAAGACGTGACAGGTTTTCATAGCAGTAAATCACGGGAGGGTGTGGGAAAGTGCGATGGAATCAAGATCCGGTCAGAGCGTTTCTTTGTTGAGATAGGCAATGACGTCTTTGGTGATATCGAGAGACTCGTCGTAACGAACGACAGCGCGGTATTGTCGATAGAAGACATCACTTGACTTGTTGGGATCGAAGTTATATTCGAAGGCACTTAGGACTAATGTGAGTTGCTTCTCCTTCTTGACGAGATCCACCGCTCTCAGGAGGTCTTCGTAGCAATCGGCCTTGAGTCTGTTCCAGTTCCGTGATTCTTCTCGCTTGAGTTTTTCGTCTGAATCAGTCATGTCAACGTACATTCGTTCAAGTTGTCTTTTGAGGCGGACTGCCTCGTCACTGTCCTCGCTCAGCTCTTTGTACGATCTATGAAGTCTTTCATATTCGGCAAAGATCCCTTCCCGATTGCGGGCAAATTCCTCCGCTCGCTTCCGTCCTGCAACTTCATAGTCAATATACTTTTTGTGCCCTTCGAAGGCTTGCCACACGTCAACGACTCCGACAGTTGCCACCGCGGCTCCACCGTTCGTCTTACTTGCCTCCGGCGCTGCATTGGCCGTGGCAGGCCATTGCATCCCTTCGACGCGCAGCCAAAGCGCGAAGATTGCCAGCAGAGTGAGTGCCCAGCCGTAACGGGAAAAGGCAGAGTTACCGGCCATTTCAACCTCCGTGAATTGCAGGGGAGAGATTTCGACTACTTCGATTCCGTTTCATTCAACGCCTTGAGTACGTCGTCAGTAATATCGAGCCCGTCCTGATAGATCACATCGCGACCCAGGTTCTTCACCAGTTCTTGCAAGGGTTGGTTTTCGTCGGGCGGACTGTTCTGCCGCAGAACGAGTTTCAGCCCGCGGGCCTGGCAAATCTTTTTCAGCTGTTCGTCAATGTCGCGCTGGGTGGTGATCAGAATGACGACTTCGCGCTTTTGCAGTTTTTGGCGTTCTTGTTCGACGAACTGCCGCAGGTCGTTTTGCAGTTTGATGAGTTGTCCTTGCGCCCGCTGCTGGTCGGGCGAACCGGGAGGGGACTTGCGCATTTGGTTGGCAGCTGTCTCCAACTCGACTTGCCGAATCTGAACCGTTTCGTCCAGTTCTTTGGCACTGTCGCGGAGTGGTTGCAGGCGATCGGAGTGTTTTGTGTAGCCAGCAAAGACCTTGTCGAGGTTGAGGACTGCGATCGGCAGTTCTGCGGGCTTGTCTTGCGCGGTCAGGGGCGACGGCACCGCACAGGCCACGGCAAGCACGCCGAGGAGCAGGCGAGTGGATGTGTAAGTCATGGATGGGTTTCCGGCGGGTGAGGTTCGGAGCGGCGTACTGCGTGTTGTTTTAGCACTGGATTACCAGCAAAGTAAGTGAGTAGCCTCGCTCTGCCCAATGCTGGCACTACATCAGCCGGACCTTCTCCCACTGCTTGTCGAGGCGCGGGGCACTAATGGCCTGGCTGGTCCCAAGCTCCTGCGCGAAGAGTGAGATGCGGAACTCTTCCAACTGCCAACGGAAGGTATCGAGTTCGGCATCAAGGACGTGATGCTTGCGATGGACTTCGCGGCGCTCGTGCCACGCCTTCACCCGCGGAGTCACTTGCGCCAGCGCCTGGCGATCGCGCGGCAGGCCGGTGCTGACAATCTTTTGCAGCCGCAGCGAAATGCCCTTGAGATAGCGCGGAAAATGCTGCAGCCACGTCCAGGGTGTTTCGGCAAGAAAGTTGGGAATGATCAGTTCACCGAACTGGGCACGCATGTCGTCGAGCGCGGGCTGCCAGGTTTCGGGGCGGGCCTGTTCGAGCGCTAGCCGCGCTTGGTGATAGGCTTCGAACAGGGGCAGCGCGAAGCGCGAGACCTCCTGCACAGCTGGCAGCAGTTGATCGGTCGCCAGCTTGAGAAGTTTGTTGAACTCGTCCTTCGACCGTGGTAGTGAATTCGCCGCTTGCTTCTTCCAACTGGGCAATGCGAGATCGATTGACCGCTGAGCCAGCAGATCGACCAGTTGTTGAATGAGCGTACGATCCTGGCACAGCTTGGCCGCGAGGACTTGCATCTGGCTTAGCTTGGGCAGGTTCTCGACCTGTTCGCGATAGCGGCGCGGGCGATCGAGAACGATCAGCCGGCGAATGCCAGCCCAGGTGAGTTGTTCGGCTTCGGGAAGTGTTTCGGTCAAGCGCAGGGCAACGTTCTCTTGCGTATCGACGATGGCCGGAAAACGCGTGAAGGTGAGTCCGCCGCGACTGATGTCGACTGCTTCGGGCAGAATGTCCCATTCCCAACTCTTCACGCCGTCGCGGTGCCAGGGGCTTTTATCTGGGGCGCTAGTCGCCGTCGCTGGTTTGGCTCCCACTTGCTCGCGCAGTTGCTCAATATCGCGACCCTCGGCCAGCACCTTTCCTTGTTCGTCGACCACGCGCACTTTAAGCACCAGATGCTGCGGCAAACGAGTAAGATCGAAAGCATCCGGCGAAATTGGCTCGCCCGCTTCAAGCGACAACGCGCGGGCCACTTCGAGCAGAAACGATGACTTGGCGAAGTGGAGCTTCTTGGCCGTCCGCTTGGCTACGTCCGGTGCGGGAATCAAGTTCCGCCGCTGCTGTTTGGGGAGCGAGCGAATCAAGTGCTCGACCTTTTCGGCGAGCAGTCCGGGAATCAACCAGCCGAGGCGCTCGGCGGAGAGTTGAAAGATCGCTTCGCGCGGGACCGTGGCCGTGAGGCCGTCGTTCTCGGCACCAGGTTCAAAGTGATAGTCGAGCGGCAATTGCAGTCGGTCGAGTTGCAACTGCTCGGGAAACTCCTCAGGCTCAGGTGGGTTTAGTTCCTGCCCAAGCAAGTCCGCTGGCTCCATGTGCAGGATGCGCGGTTGCTTCTCTTCCAGCGAGCGCCGCCATTTTTCCAAACGTGGCGCATCGTAAACGTCGGCCGGGATGCGACCGGCATAAAAGTCGTAGACCATTTGATCTTCGACCAGCAAGTCGCGCCGCCGCGCTTTGGCGGCCAGGTGATCGAGTTCCTCTCGCAGTTGTTGATTGTGCCGAAAGAACGGCGCGCGAGTTTCGAACTCTCCTTCGACCAGCCCACTGCGAATCATCAGTTCGCGCGAAGCGAGAGGATCGATGGGGCCGTACCGAACTCGGCGGCGCGCGATGATCGTCAGGCCATAGAGCGAGACCCGCTCATTGGCCATCGTTGCGCCGGATCGTTTATCCCACTGCGGATTGGTGTAGTGATAATTGACCAGGTGGCTAGCGAGCGGCTCGATCCAATCGGGATCGATGCGAGCCACAGTGCGGGCATAGTTCTTTGTCGTCTCAACCAGGTCGGCGGCCACGATCCACTTGGGCTTCGTTTGGAAGACGCCGCTCCCCGGCCAGAGAAACAGCTTGTTGCCGCCGGCGCCGTTGTACTCGGCCGTTTCGCTGCGGAGGGCGATATTTGCGAGCAAGCCAGCCAAGAGGGAGCGATGAATCGAGTCGTAGGCGTCCTTGTCTTTGGGCGCGTCGTCTTCGCTCGTTTGCCAACGGCGGCGTCCTGCACGGAGGCCGAACTGCGTCACCATGTCGAGCAGTTGGCGATGCACATCGTGCCACTCGCGCATCCGCAGTTCAGAGAGGAAGTTCTGCGAGCAGGCGCGGCGCAGTTGATTGCGGCTGAGGTCGGCTTTCAACCTGGCATAAAAGTCCCACAACTTGATGAAGGAGAGGAAGTCACTCTCGCCCGATTGGAACTTGCGGTGCGCTTCGTCGGCAGCTGCCGCGCGATCGGCGGGGCGTTCGCGCGGGTCTTGCGTTTCGAGCGCAGCGGCGATGATGAGCACATCGGCCAGGCAGCCTTCGCGATCGGCAGCGAGCAAGATGCGGCCGATGCGCGGATCGGCGGGGAGCTTGGCGAGTTGGCGGCCAACGGGCGTGAGTTGACGGGAGTCATCGATGGCACCCAGTTCGAACAGGGTTTTGTAGCCATCGCGAATCGATTCGGCCCGCGGTGGATCGAGAAACGGGAAGTCCTCGATGGTTCCCAGATCGAGCGCTAACGTCTGCAACACGACGGCAGCGAGATTTGTTCGCTGGATTTCGGGCGGCGTGTAGCGCTCGCGGCGGGCGTAATCTTCTTCGCTATATAATCGAATGCAAACGCCCGGCCCAATGCGGCCGCAGCGCCCTTTGCGTTGATCGGCCGAAGCTTGCGAAATGGCCTCAATGGGCAAGCGTTGCAGCTTGCTGCGGGCCGAATATCGGCTAACACGCGCGGTGCCGGTATCGACGACGTAGTGAATGCCCGGCACCGTCAGCGAGGACTCAGCGACATTCGTCGCCAATACAATTCTCCGGCCCGTATGGGAGCGAAAGACCTTGTTTTGTTCGGCGGTCGAAAGTCGGGCATACAGCGGCAACACTTCGGCATTGCCGCCGAGCATGCGACCGCGGAGCTTGTGTGAGACCTCGAGAATGTCGCGCTCGGTGGGTAAGAAGACGAGAATGTCCCCCTGCCCCAGACGAGACAATTCATCGATGCCCCGGAGGACGCCTTGTACTGGATCGAGCTCGATTTCGTCTTCGAGCAGTGATAAGGGACGATAGAGCGTCTCGACGGGGTACGTCCGGCCGGAGACTTCGACAATCGGTGCGGGGATGAGTTTGCCGTTTTCGCCGGCGTGGCCGAAGTGTTCGGCAAAGCGTTGGGCGTCGAGCGTGGCGCTGGTGATAATCAGGCGAAACTCGGGACGCTTGACGATCAGCCGATGCAGGTAACCCAGGAGGAAGTCGATATTCAGCGACCGCTCGTGAGCTTCGTCGATGATGAGCGTATCGTATTGCTCGAAGTAGCGATCGGTCTGCGACTCGGCAAGCAGCACACCGTCGGTCATGACCTTGATTAAAGTCTCCGGCGTGGTTTGATCGGCAAAGCGAATCTTGTAGCCCACAAGTTTGCCGACCGTCGAGTTCAACTCTTCGGCCACGCGGGCGGCAATCGAGCGGGCCGCGATTCGCCGCGGCTGCGTGTGCCCGATCAGGCCCGTTACACCGCGACCGATCTCCAGGCAGATCTTCGGCAACTGCGTACTCTTGCCCGAGCCCGTTTCGCCGCAGATGACGACGACGGGATGATTGCGAATCGCTTCGGCAATCACTTCGCGCTGTTCGACGACCGGTAGCGATTCGTCGTATTCAATCTTGGGGACCAACGACTTGCGGCGAGCTGCTTCAGCGAGCGACTTTTCCAGTTCGTCCTGCAGCTTGGCCAGGTTGCGGTCGAAGGGACGTCCCTGCTGTTCGGCCTGGCAAATGGCGCGAAGTTGATTGCGCAGGCGATGGCGATCGCGCTGCATCGCCGTGGCCAGTTGTGCCTCGAGTTCGGCGTAATAGAGCATGGTCTGAAATAGGGGAGAGACGGCCGAACTGGACTGCAGGTTCAGGGCAGGCAGGGCGAACTCTAAGAATTTTCTTCTTTCACCGGCGCGGCCTTTTTAACGGGCTTGAGTTGCTCCATCAGCCAGGCTTTGTAATCGGTCGAAATCTCGACCACGGCAGTGGCCAGAATTTCCGGCTTATCGTAGGGATGCGTTTCAAGAATGGTCCGCTCGACTTGGGCGAACTTTTCCTTCACCGTTTTGATGGTGCAGAGGTACTCGCGGGCGGTTTCGATCCGACCGTTCCACCAATAGCTACTTTCGACCGGCCCGCTGATTTGGACGCAGGCCCCCAGACGTCGATTCAGAATCTGAGCGCCGATTTTCTCGGCCGACTCTTTCTCAGAAGTCGTGGTGACAATTTGAATGATCTCTCCAGGCATCGGCAACAACTCCCTTGATGAGTCACGAGACGCTGCCGCTCGTCCGCAAAACGGCGTTCCTTCTGCCAATAGTCTAGCGGAACGCAAGAAATGGCATAACCGGGGTGAACGCCCTGCCCACCGCAACTGTCGCGCGCCCCCAGCACTCCTGGGACAACTCCGATTTCAGCGCACTTGTTGAAAAAGTGGTCGAATTTTTCAACACTCCGGCTCGCCAATCCCGAGAGTTATGGCAACTGCTGTTGAATAAGTCGGCGACTTATTCAACACCCTCCGGCTTGAGGGGCTGCCTAGCGCCAGGGACGCACTTCCTTGGTCTCGATGTTGACGTCGAGCACCAGATCGCCACCGTCCATCACAACGTCGGGTGGATGAAAGACAACGACTACCACCCACATCACGGGAATCTTCGACGTCGCACTTTTTGGCGCGACCTTGTTGGGTTGAGCGCCCAGCCGAGCACCCTCCATTTTGGGCTGCTGCCTGATGTATTCCGTTGCCAGCCGCACGGCCTCCGCTTGAGCTTCTGGGAATGAATAGCGTAAGCGAGGCATGAGAGTGCAGAGTCTTATAGTACCTGCAGTATTCGGAGGGCTGCGAACCGGGACTATCGCGTTTGTCTTCTCAGATACCATCGCCGTCCTCGAGCGCGCTGTCGAGATTCTTCAATACTGTCCGAACATTGTGGATATGAAAACCGAACCCGCGCCGGCCCACTGACTTGCGACGAAGTGCAGAACTCTTGGCGAGTGAAGTGGCCAGAGAAGCCACGCCCGTCCATTAAAATTCCCTGGGTCCGGACTTCATCGAAGCCAGGTAACGCAAAGTGCGATTAATGTCAAATGCAAGCTCCATTGCGAAAAGTGCTGCATTCGGATTCTGCATGTTAATCCAGAGGGTCTCGTAAATTCTCTGCAAGTCCTTGCTCGGAAATTGCGCTAAAATAGCCACATAGAAAGGCCGTGCAAGTGACTCAGCAGCAACCACGTGCAGCGAGTTTGTGCGCAGCGCTACGTAAGTTACGTGCCAGTAATCGGTCGGCCCATCGATTACTTGCCAGCAATCGGTCATCGCCATGATTATTAGTTCCCAGAACATCGCCACATTCTATCCGCGGACGAGAATGCCACGCTAGAGTCGCGGGGTGGGGGTAGTGGGTGCTTTTGGTTGACTAGTTCGGGGCTTTGCCCAAAAACAGTAGGGTCCGCTGTGCGGAACACAACCCGCTGCGATGGTCCGCACAGCGGAACCTACGAAATGCGATAACAAATCCGATTATAGGTAAAGCCCTTCGGCAATCCCGGTGAAGCGCACGTCAGCACGAGCCACAGCGAGCGGTTGAACCTCTCGGTTCGCATGCACAATCGCCGCCTAACTCGGCTCACGAATGTCCACATCAAGAGCGCCGACCACCACAGCGCGATGCTGAGCATCTTCGCTGCGTTCTACAACTTCTGCCGCAAGCATCAATCGTGCGGTAAGCGAAAGCAAACGCCAGCGATGGTAGCCGGACTGACTGACCGCGTGTGGACGATCAAGGAACTGCTGGAAGCAGCGGCCTAGATCAGTACAATAAAAAAGCCGCGAGGGTGCAATCTCGCGGCTTTCTTTATGAGCCGATGGCCCATGCGTGTCGTTGCGTTCATGGTACGCCTACCGGCTTTGCTGTCAACCTGTCTGGCTCAACATGGACCTGTCGCAATTTCTAAATCTGCTGCCACAACTCCCATTTATGCCGCTTGCAGCACTAATTCTGTCGCTTGTTTCACTTGCAATGTGGGACTCACTAGCAAAGCCTCTTGGCATAGAGCAGCATCGGTGGATTTGCGCTTTCGTACTGTTTGTATCCAGTGTTCTTGCGCTGGCTCAAGGCATGCACTTAATCTGGGACTTGGCCAAAACTTTGTGTGGACAACGCTAGGCAGTGGAGGGTTCGCAAGAAACGCCTGCGACTTATGTCCAATGGCGAAAGTCGACTGCTTGAGCGATTCTTCAAGAGCGAATCTCTAAGTTTTGATAGGCCCGACGAGGAGACGTGGCTATCAACACTTAAAAACGAAGGCTTTATCCTCGGCCCGATCTCAAGGTTTTGCGAACTTCAATCTTATTGCATTGAACTTGAATTGAAGTTCTTTCTGGAGAAGTACCCTCGTTACCTTGAACTGACAAATCGCCCCCCGCGAACCTAGCGGAGCTTTTTCGTGCGCGGGTAGAATGGGGCGATGGACGTAAATCCCTACGAATCGCCGAGCACAGAGAATCCCACGCCGACACCAAAAACGCGGAAGCGCTACTTCGCGATCTACGTGCTGTTCGCCATTCTCGGTTTTTGTGCCGCATTCGTACTCACGGCACCGATGGGGGCGATTGATGGAGGAACTGAGCCTTATTGGTTTGGAGGAGCAGCGGTGGCAGCGTTCGCATACAGGATTATGTGGTCATGACCAGCCGCGCGCCCCTCATCGTCGCCATCGTCTTGCTGCTCCTGCCGGTGCTGTACGTGGGGAGTTATCTGGCTTTGGTGGAACCGCAGGGGATCGTGATTCGGCCCGAGATCAACCAAAATGCCGAGTACTATCTTGGCTATAGCCCGATTATTCCTGCGGTCATTCATCGCTACCGATTTCAAAATGACATTGCAGAGACGTTCTACTGGCCCCTGGAGCAGATAGACCGGAAGGTGAGACCAGGGGCGTGGCTGATACACGACTCGTCAAACGTTGAATAGCTGTCCGGTTAGTACCGCGGCGGCGGTGTGGCAAAGGGGCGGTGGAAGTCGGCATCGAACGAGAGTTTTACTGTCGGCCGTTGGAGGACGATGATCGTGAAGATACCGAGGGCGGTACCCAGCGGCGCGTTGAGGCAACAGATGGCGGCGATGACCATGCAAAACGTGTGATGGCGTCGTTCGGTCAAATTCTTGCCCGTGCGGTACAGCAAATAGGCCTGAACGAGCAGGAACAAAACGAAAAAGATCGCGAACCCCACCATCACGCCGCCAGCGACGAGCATGCCGGTTCGGTCCTCATGCTCAGGCTTCATGCCAGTTGCAGCGCCGCCGAGCATCACCAGTCCGAAGCCCAGGTAGAGAAACGGAAAGCAACCGCTGAGGGCCGACAGGCCAGCCATCACATAGAACAAGATCGAAAGGAGCTTCAAGTGCTCGCGGTCTTGCTGTTCTTGATATCCCTCGGGAATGCCGGGTTTCATTTCCATCGAGTTTGTCCTGTAAGAAAGCGTGACGCCCGCCGCAATCAACCTTCGCCGATGTATTCGCTCGCGACGAGAATTGCTTGAGCTGGCTCGCTGAATTCTACTGGGAAGATCCCCGAGTTGTCGCACGAGCAGTCGACGACTTAGGGCGGTTGCCGCTGCGGGCAACGAACTCTACAAAGAATGCTCCGGGCCAACTTCCTCTTCCAGTGCCGAGAACGATCATGCAACGCCGCGAATTTCTGCAAACATCCCTTGGTTCCGCCTTGGCTGCGGCAGTGACCGCTTCTCTGCCCGCGCAGGAAAAGCGCAAACCCAAAGTGTTGCTCCGCAATGCCTGGCAGACGGTGAACATTGGCGACATCGGACACACGCCGGGCATCTTGACCATCCTGGAAAAGCACGTTCCCGAGATCGACGTCACGCTCTGGCCAAGCAGCATTGGCGAGGGTGTCGAACCCTTGCTGCTGAAGCGGTTTCCTAACTTGAAAATCGCCAAGGGCAAAGCCGAGATCGACGCTGCGGTGAAAGAGAACGATTTCCTGCTGCACGGTTCGGGTTCGGGATTTGTGGCAGTGAAGGACGTCGGCCGCTGGCAGAAAGAGACCGGCAAGCCCTATGGCATTTGGGGAATCTCGCACGCGCCCGAAATTAGCGACGTCTCGAAGCAATTGCTCAGCGGGGCCAAGTTTTGTTATTTCCGCGATGGGCGCTCCGTCAGCGCGATGAAGAAAGCGGGCGTTACTTGCCCCGTCATGGAGTTCGGCCCCGATGGTGCCTTTGCGGTTGATCTCCGTAACGATGCACTCGCCGACAAATACTTGCAGGAGAGTGGGCTGGAAACAGGCAAGTTCATGTGTTGCATTCCGCGACTCCGCTACACACCCTATTGGCTCATTAAGAAAGATCGTCCGTTCGATGAAAAGAAGCACGCCCGCAACGAAGAGATGAAGGAGCACGACAATGCACCGCTCCGCGACGCTGTCATCGCGCTCGTGCGCGAGACCGACATGAAGGTCCTCGTCTGTCCAGAAGACATGTCGCAAATGGCCGTCGGCAAAGAGACCATCATGGACAAGCTGCCGGCCGATGTGGCGAAGCGCGTTGTCTGGCGCGAAAACTATTGGCTCACCGACGAGGCATTGAGCGTCTTTGTGCGCAGTGCCGGTCTCTTCGGCAACGAGATGCACAGCCCGATCATGTGCATCGGCAACGGCGTGCCGGCCATCGTTTGCCGCTTCGCCGAGCAGACGACCAAAGGCTGGATGTGGGACGATATTGGCCTGAAAGAATGGCTGTTCGATCACGACTTCGATGAGGCGCACAAAGGTCTGACTGCCGCGGTCCTCGGCATTGCCAAAGACCCTGCTGGCGCGAAAGCCAAAGCTGCCAAGGCTCACGCCTTCGTTCAAGAGCGCCAGCGCGTGATGTCGGAATCGCTCAAGCAGGCGTTGGCTTAATTCCTGCGCCGGCACCTGCGGAATATTCTCAGCTGACCCAGATAAGACGATTATTTGCCTGTCAGGCGGTTGGTGAGCCAATCGCCGAGGGTGGGCCAGAGTTGGCTGATGGTGAAGAGCAGGCGAGCTTTGGCGGGGACGATTAGCTCGGGCTGGCGACGTTCGCAAGCGCGGAGAATTCGCCGGGCGAGATCGTCGGGCTGGATTCCCTTGAGCTTCACACCGCCGCCGGGCTGACGGGCCTCTGCCGGCAGGTCGGCCGCTTGAGTGTCGTAGCGCGAGCCGGCATCGTCGCGGGCGATGGGCCCCGGGCAGACGAGTAACACGTGCAGTCCGCGGTCGCCAAGTTCCAGCCGCAACTGCTGCGAGTAAGCGGCCAAAGCGAACTTGCCAGCCGGATAGGCTCCGAGAAACTTCGAAGTGCTCTTGGAAGCCAACGAGCCGATTTGCACAACGTGCCCTTGGCTGGCGAGCAGGGGCGGCAAGAGTGCGCGCGTGCAGCGAACCGCCGCGAGAAAATTCAATTCCCACAGTTCTTGAAACTGCTCGGGCGTCGTCTCTTCGATCTTGCCGCGGCTGCTCTTGCCGGCGCAGTTCACCAGCAGGTCGAGCTGGCCCCAGGTTTGTTCGACGGTCGCTGCCAGGCGGTCGACATCGGCTTGCTGCGTGATGTCTGCCGCAATCGCCAGTGTTTGCTCGGCCGGCAATTGTAAGGCGGCAATAGTCTGCTGCAGCTTCGCTGCATCGCGCGCGACGAGCGCGACTTTGGTTCCCGCCGCCGTCAGTTGCCGCACAATCGCCAGCCCCAGTCCCGACGAAGCCCCCGTCACGAGAGCGTGCTTGGCGGAGGCGTTAGCAAAAGACCACGACATGAGGCAGGTTCAAATCGATTTCAAAAAGTGCTACCAATGGTGACAGCTGATTATAGCCAGCGACCGCGCGTGCGCCATTCGTCGCCAGTTCCTCCCCTTTGCCTCGTTTGCTTCCGGCACCGATAATGAAAGGCCCGAACTCTCCAGGAGACAATACATGGCCGCGCAATCAACCACCGAACTAGCGAAGAAAAAGTGCCAACCCTGCGAAGGGGGCGTCGAGCCCTATGCGGCCCGCGACGCCGAACAGCAGTTGGCTCAGCTGCCGGGCTGGCGACTGACTCACGACGGGCAGCGAATTCGCAAAGACTGGAACGTGAAGAACTTCATGGTCGGGATCAAATTCTTCGACGAAGTGGCCCGCATTGCCGAAGCCGACCAGCATCATCCCGATCTGCATTTGGAAGGTTATCGCCGCGTCTGGATCGAAATCTTCACGCACGCTATCGGCGGTTTGAGCGAGAACGATTTCATTCTGGCCGCCAAGATCGACCAGATTCCCGTCGATGCGAAGAAGTAGCTGGCCGAGGCAACTGCCTTGTTTTTTGTCGGCCGCAGCTATATATTCGCTTAAGCAGATATGAAGACCACCACACTGAAGCCCGACCGAGTGTTCCGAGCCTTGTCAGACAAGACACGACTCCGCATTCTGTCCCTACTTCTGGTTGGTGAACTTTGCGTGTGCGATATCGTCTCGGCCTTGGGTTGCCCGCAACCGACTGTCTCGCGCCATCTTGCTTATTTGCGCAAGGCTGGCCTGGTGACTGTTCGTAAGGATGGCATCTGGTGCTATTACCAGTTGGCGCTGGCGGCGGATGGCTTCGACGCAGCCTTGAAAAGTTGCATCGTGAGCTGCGGCTCGATCCCGCGCCTCGCCAAAGACGCCGAACGACTCAAGCAGAGCCGGTTTAAGTGCTGCGAGTAATTTGGATGGGCTAAAAAATTTAGCCAATATATTCGCTTGAGCGAATGTATTGGCGAATTCCGCCGTTTGCGGGATGAGATCAAACAACACATCCTCACCTGGCTTGAAACCGAAAGGAACAAACCATGAACGTACAAGAACTCCAAGGCTTGCTCGAAAAGCACACAGAATCGTCGCTGCGGCTTCAGCTCCCGACTGGCGAGTTTATTCCCGACCATTTTCACGTAACCGAAGTCGGTCGGGTCGACAAAACCTTCATCGATTGCGGCGGCACGCGCCGGCAGACAGCTTCGTGCTTGTTACAGACTTGGACGGCCAATGATCTCGATCATCGGCTCGAATCGGGAAAGCTCGCCAAGATTCTCGACCTTGCCAAGCCGGTGCTTGGTACGGGCGAACTGCCCATTGAAATCGAGTACGGGCCGCAAATCGCTGCCCAATATGTGCTCTCCAATGTCGAAGTTGGCCCGAGCGCATTGACGTTCGTGCTCGTGGGCAAACAGACGGATTGCCTGGCCAAGGACAAGTGCGGCGTGGGCGAGTGCAGCACTCCCAGTTGTTGTTGCTAGGGCTGTTGCTACACCGAGGCGACCAGTGAAGTTCGATCAAGCATTGGGTTGGCTAGGTCTTTGCCTCGCCATGGCTCTTGTAATCGCCATCCTCTTTTGGCTGGGGCTCCTGCCGGCCAATTTGGAATAAGTAGAGCAAATAGAGCAGTAGCGAAGTTCGCCGCTTGAGCGAGCATTCTTTGAGTGGCGTCATGGCGCGCAAAGAGGGGGGGGTGTTCAATTAAGGGGTCGTTAATTGAACACGAAACGGCGTAACTCTCGGGTTTGCGAGCGATGGGTGTCCAATTAAGAGGTTCCATGTTGAACGTTTAGGTTGGCAAGATTTCGCGGCGAGCGGTTGAGTCGCGCTGAGCCCTTTCTCACTCGCGGGTAGCTGATTCCAGAGTCGCTTGCCTGCTTCGACCGTCAGCTTGCCTCAAGACCAGGCTCGACAATCAAGCGAGCGCCCAGCAATCTATTGGCTCCGCAGCCAAATACCGCATAGAATGAGGGGGGCCTGCTGGTCTTTCCTCCGTTGGTCAATCGCTGAATGGTTTCTCGCCTGAAGGAGTTCCGCATGTTGCGTTCCGCAATGCTCGCCCTGGTTGCTGCTGGCCTGGCCTTGCCCGCCTGGGCCGATGAAGTGTCCGGCACCTATTTGGAAACTCGCACTTGCCAGGTTTATACCGGGCCCTGCTTCGCCAATGCCGAGACAGCTTTGGCTGGCAAAGACGCGGTGATGGCGTGGAACATCGAAGACGGCAAACACGCGGGTGTCGATCTCGCCGGCCTGAGTGTCGTGGTCTGCATGACCGGTTCCGATACGCTGGGTTTTGGTGGCGTGAATGATCCCAAGTCGCTCAAGTCGACGGTGATCGTCGATGAGAAGGCTTCGCCCGAACAGCGCGAAGCGTTGATACTGTTCGCCAAGGAACATGCAGGGCGGGCTGGCAAGGAAGTGGTGCGGATCGATAACGCGCCGATTACGATGTCGCTGGATCTGGCAACCCTGTCGGGCAATCTGGCTGCCGGGAAGATGGTCAAGCTATCGACCCGCAAAGCCCGCGCGACCGATTGCATTTGCACCAACGAAGTCGCCTACTACCCGCCACTCGCCAAGCTGCAAAACTTCGCCGCCGGTGTTTCGATTGAGGCCGAATATAAGGGCCGCGGTTTGGGAACCACGTGGTCGACCCCGAACAGCCGCAGCGCGTACATGGCAACTTTCGTCTACGAGTAAAGCTGGCGGCCAGTTGCCGCCGATAGAGTTGCTTGCGACGGCCTAAGTATTTTTCCCTTGGCCGTTGCTGGTTCGCCTCCACTCCGATCGATCCGCAGTCCCAAACCTGATAGCCCCCGTTGCGTAATTCGCCTTGGCGGGCTACTCTAAAATCGACTTTTCGGGCGGTTAGCTCAGTTGGTTAGAGCGCCACGTTGACATCGTGGAGGTCGCTGGTTCGAGTCCAGTACCGCCCATTTCTCGCTTCGAAAAATTCCGTGTATTCGACACTTTTCCGGGATTTTTGAGGTTCACCGACGCGCGAGGCGGTAGTCCTCATCGGTAATTTGCCAGCAGTGCTTTTGGGCGACCAGGGTCGAGTGCCCTAGCCAGGCAGCGGCAATGTGCGGCGGACACTCCCAGGCAAGTTCCGTGGCTCGGGATGACCGCAGGTTAGCAAACAGCTTGCGGCCGAAGTCGGCAAATTTGCCGGAACGAATCGATGACATCGATTAGACGCTGCCCTACCTTGACGCAGCGGTCATCACTGCTCGGGCAAGTGCGGCAGCTGCTGCGTCGCTGATGCCGGCATGAACATAGAACGCTCGTTCGATGCCAGCCGATCGAAACCAGCGTTTTTCATAAACCTGGCCGAGGGTAGCCAGGCGAAGAAACGGGCCAGCATCGGTCACTCGTTCACCATCTTTGGGCCCGCCCAAGCACAAGATCGGGCTGTTTTCTAAGATTAATTCCCCCTCGAATCCAACTGGGTTGAACGTATTCTGCTTCGCCTCGAACAGGGTCTTCCGAAACGCCACTGACAGGGCATACAACGCGCGATCCTGCTGCGAAACACTCGCTTCGTCGATGCCCAGCACGCTATCGCGGTTGATTGCGAAGTAGTAGGCGACGTCATGCCCAGCCACTTTGCTGGCGAGCCTGACGATTGCCACAGAATCTCCTTCGCGCCGCATCGTTAGGTCTGTCGCGCCGGACGATGCTATGTAATCCACAATTGGCACCAGGGGCAACTCGACCGTGATGCGGCTGGTTGGATTGGCGGCTGCCACTTCCGCATATTCGGCAATTTCCTGGCCGACGTCATCGGATTCACGGAGCACATCAAGCGAAAACTCCAGACCGTCGCGAACGAGTTCGCGATCCTGGTAGTGCAGTGTCAGCTTGAATGTGTTCGATTCACCAGCGAGGTGGAAATAGATTGCGCTCGCTTCACTAAGCTCAATTAGCGACAACAGTTGATTCAAGTTCATGGGCTGCACCCTGGAATCCGTCCGGCAAAGGCGTTGCCATTGTAACGTTTCACCCGACTTTCGCTGATGCCGCAGCGGTCGCGACCGGGTAATCGCCACCCCTCATTCAGCTTGCTTTGCCGCTCACCAGTCGATTACGATTGATGGACGCATGCTGGCGACCTAAGCAATATTTCGCCGCGAGTGCGTCCCGCCCTTTCCCTGCCCGCCTTTTTCCCTCCCGAGGCATTCGTGATGCGACCAGCTGCCGCGCTATTATCGACCGCGAGCATTTTGCTGCTGGGAGTCTTCGTAAGTGCCACCGAGCCAGTTAACGCCGTGAAGGTTGATCCCGCGCAGGTATCTTTGGTGGGTGCAAATGCGACCTGGCAGTTGTTAATTAGCGGAACGACGAGCGACAACCGGACGGTCGATCTGACGCACGCCGCAACTTACCGATCGCGCGATCCAAAGCTTGCCTTAGTGACTGCAGAAGGAATTGTGTCCGCCAAGGGGAACGGTCAGACGACCATTGAGATCTCTGCAGGCGAATTGAAAACAGAAGTGACGGTGACCGTCACTCTGGCAGACGAGCATCGTGCCTTGAACTTCGAGAATGACATTGTGCCGATCCTGGGCAAGTTCGCTTGCAACGCCTCGGGTTGCCATGGTAAAGCGGAAGGACAAAACGGTTTCAAGTTGTCGGTATTTGGGTTTGATCCTCCGGCCGATTACCGCGCGCTGACACAAGAGGCTCGTGGACGACGAGTGTTTCCAGCCGCTCCGGAGCGGAGCTTGCTGCTGCGCAAGGCGAGCGGCGGCGCTCCGCACGGTGGCGGCATCCGAATTACGCCCGATCGCCCCGAATATGAAACGCTGCGACGTTGGATTGCCGAAGGGCTGCCGGCTGGATCAACCAGTGATCCCACCGTGAAGAAGATTGAACTGACGCCGCGCGAGCGCCAGTTGGGGCTCGGTCAAACACAGCAACTGCGAGTTGTCGCCGAGATGACCGACGGCCAGCGGATTGATGTGACCCGCCTGGCTCGTTATCAATCGAATCACGATGTACTTGCTTCCGTAACGGAAGAAGGCCTGGTAACCGCGGGACAAAACCCAGGTGTCGTCGCGGTAATGGCAAGTTACATGGGGCAGGTCGACGTATTGCATGTAATTGTGCCGCGCCCTGAAGCCGTGACTGACTATCCGCACGTCCCCGAGCACAACTTTATTGATGGCCACGTCTACCGACGGCTGAAGCAACTCAACATCGTTCCTGCCGAACTTTGTAGCGACGCCGACTTTTTGCGTCGCGTGCATCTCGACTTGATTGGCACGCTTCCCACTGCGGACGAAGCTCGCCGCTTCCTCAGCGACACGCGCACCAATCGTCGCGAATTGCTGATTGACTCGCTGCTGCAAAGGCCAGAATTTGCCGCTTATTGGGCCCTCAAATGGTCCGACTTGTTGCGAGTCGACCGTCTGGCCCTCGGTCATAAGGGTGCCTATGAACAATATCGTTGGATTCGGTCGGCGATTGCCCAGGAGATGCCGCTCGACCAATTTGCTCGCGCGGTGGTCACCGCCGATGGGCCGCTGAGTGAGAATCCGCAGGGTTACATGTTTAAAGCCGTGCCGCAGCCCGGACCAGCTGCCAGCGCCGTGTCACAAGTCTTTTTGGGTGTGCGCATCGAATGCGCGCAATGCCACCACCACCCTTACGATCGCTGGAGCCAGACCGATTACTTCGGCATGACGGCTTACTTTGCACAGTTGCAGCGGAAGACGACGCCATTTGGCGAAGTCCTGGTGGCAACTGGCGACCCCGTGACGAAGCATCCTCGCACCAGCGAAGTCATCACTGCACATCCGCTGGGCGAACCAATGCCGGCAGAGAATGTCTCCGGCGATCGCCGTGTGGAGCTAGCTGCGTGGATGACATCGCCAGGCAATCCGTTCTTCGCCAAGAATATGGCCAACCGGGTGTGGGCTCATATGCTCGGTCGCGGGCTGGTCGAACCGGTCGACGATGTGCGCGCCACAAACCCGCCGAGCAATCCCGAACTGCTCGCTGGGCTGGCTCAGCATTTAGTGGCTTCGAAATTCGATTTGAAATCACTCCTGAAGACAATTGCCCTCTCGCGGACTTATCAGCAGTCGACAACGACCAATGCCACCAACGTGCGCGACGAACAAAATTATTCTCGCGCACTTCTCAAGCGAATGGATGCCGAAGTTCTACTCGATGCGCTCTGCCAGGCCACTGGCATCCAAGAGCGGTACGAAGGAGCGCAGGCCAATACCCGGGCGATCGAACTCTGGGATAGCCAGGTCGATCACTACTTCCTCAAGCTGTTCGGTCGCCCCGTTCGCGTAACTGCCTGCGATTGCGAACGCGTCAGTGAACCGAGCGTCGCGCAAGTGCTGCATCTGCTCAATTCGCAACGCGTGCAAGAGAAGCTGTCGCACGATGGCGGTTCCGTCGCGCGCCTGGTGAAGGAGCAATCGCAAGACGACCGCCTGGCAGAAGAGCTTTATCTGACCATCTTCTCTCGCCAGCCTACAGCTGAAGAGAGCCAGACCGCCGTCAATTACTTACAAACCGCCGGCAAAGCAGGCCCTGCTGCCCGCCGGACTGCAGCCGAAGACTTAGCCTGGACGATGTTAAACTCATTGGAGTTTGTGTTTAATCACTAAACTCGCTACAAGCCGCCAGGTCGCGACCACGCATTTGGAAAACGAGTAAGCCATGACCAACCGCAAATTCTGTGATGGACTGCAGCGGCGCGATCTGCTCAAGGTCGGCCTAACCGGGCTGTTTGGCAGCGGACTGTCGCTCGATGGCATGCTGCGGGCCGAGAACATCGGAGCGGCGGCGAACGATCGCGGGCTGAGTGTGATCTATGTCTTTTTGAAGGGAGGCTTGAGCACCATCGACACCATCGATATGAAGCCCTCCGCACCCGCCGAGTTTCGCGGCGACTTCAATCCAGGTGCCACGAACGTACCGGGACTGCAGATTTGCGACCTGCTACCCAAGATGGCCCTGCAGATGGATAAGATGGCGCTATTGCGTGGCTTCGGTCACAAGAACAGCGACCACGGCGCTGCTGACCATTACATGCTGACGGGTTATTTTCCCCAAGCTGGTTTCAACCCCAGCTTGTCGCCGAACAACCAACGCCCATCGCTTGGCTCGATCATCGCTAAGAAGCTTGGCCCGCAAAATGGCTCGGCCCGCGCGGCCAGTCCCATACCCACTTATGTTTGTCTGCCGCAAATGCACAACAGTGCGGGCGCTGCGTATCTGGGTGCAACTTGTGCTCCGCTCTCGGTCGAGGCCGATCCAGCAGCTCCAGATTTTTCCGTTCCTGATTTGGTCCCACCGCTTACACTCTCTGCCGATCGCCTCAGCTCGCGCCAGGCACTACTCGCCAAGGTCGACAAGTACCAGAAATCAGCAGAGCTCGAAGCCAATAGCCGAGCTAAAACCGTGGACGTCTTTCGACAGAAGGCGTTCGACCTGATCGTCTCGCCCGCAGCGAAGCAAGCCTTTAATTTGCATGCCGAAAATGACAAGTTGCGGGATGAATACGGCCGCAACACGCTCGGTCAATCGTGTTTGATGTCGCGCCGCCTGGTCGAAGCGGGTGTGCGCTGCGTAACCATCGAGCATGCGAATTGGGACACGCACGACGGCAACTTCGCCACGCTCAAGCGCGACCTGCTGCCGCAATTGGATCCGGCGATTTCAACCCTCTTTCGCGACCTGAGCGAGCGGGGCATGCTCGAGAAGACCCTGGTAGTCGTCTCGGGCGAATTTGGTCGCACGCCGCGTATCAACAAAAACGCCGGCCGAGATCACTGGGGCCCAAGCTTCACGGTGATTTTGGGGGGTGGCGGCATTCAAGGTGGCCGCGTGATTGGCGCCAGCGACGAACGAGCCGAACGGCCGGCCGATCAGCCGCACGGCCCCGAGGACTTGTTCGCCACAATGACTCACTTGCTGGGGATCGATCCGCAGCAGGAGTTCCTCACGCAGGAAGGACGGCCGATCAAGATCGTCAACGACGGAAAGATCATCCGTTCGCTCCTGTAGTGCGAACTGAGGTGATTATTCTCCTCTGGCCAGAAACTCGGCTCGTTTTTCGCCCGCCGGGCTGACTTTCTCGCATAAATGCTAGCCGAAGCCCCCGGCTGGAGCTTAAATTGTAGCTGGCCGAGGGCGAGCGCGAAAGTTTGCGCAGATCCCGAGGTCGCTCATCACTTAGCCGTCCTATCATCGGCCCCTGTACAGCATTGAACCGGCCGATTGGAGTTGTCTCATGTCGATTGTCGCTTGCCCCCGTTGTCGCGACGAAGTTACTCTGCCCGCCAAGGTTTCGCCCCAAGCCCGTGTGCGTTGCCCGCTCTGCCGCGACGAGTACATCCTCTCCGAAGCGTTGGCAAAGATGCCCCCGACCCTGATCGTGCTCGATCCGGGGCCCGGTTTGGATGAGCCAACCTATGGCAGCGGGACCGCTTACGACGAACCGGAGTACAAAGTCGCTGGCGACACTGCGCCTGGCGGGATGTTCGACACGACTCCACCCGGTGAAGGTGCCGCTGCTGCTGCACCTCGCCCGCTGAAGGGTACTACGCGGCCCAAAAAGAAAAGCGGCAGCCCGGTTGGCCAGGTCATTCAGGTGGTCATGGGCGGTGTCGGAGCGATCGTCCTGTTCCATGCACTGGCCTGGTACACACCTCTTGGCCTGGGCGATCCGCTCGAAGCGGGGCCTCTCGTTGCGAAGTACATCCCCGCGATCGTCCCCGAAAAGTATCGGGGCACGAAAAAGACCAAGCCGACTGACGACAGTGCCGATACCAACGGTTCGAACAATATCAAAAAGTTCGCGCCACCCGTTCCCGCGGTTGTAAAAGGGAAGAAAAAGAACGGCGGCAATAGCTTCGATCCCGATGGCAAGTTCAGCCAATTAGAAAACCCCGCTGTGCCGGTGATCGATCCTCTCGATCCGGGTGCAGCGCCAGTTCTCGCACCCGAGACCGATGTGAAGATCGAAGACCCCTTGAAGATGGTGGAGCCCACGAAGACCGCGGAGCCACCGTTGGTCGTCGATACTGAAAAGCCGGTCGACTTCACACCGCCACCTCCCAAGCCCGAGGATCCAAACGCCAAGCCAGTTGTCGGCTCGTTCGAACTCACAACGGCCTATGCCATGGCAGTTGCCAAGCGCGAAGCATTTGACCAGGCCGCTGGAGCCGATGCTGCCACTCGTAAGCAAAAGGGGCTCGAAATGTTCGAGTCCGCAGCTGAGCTTGGCAAGGTTGCTTCGCAAGCAGACCTGGCGGAAGCTGAACTGCAGGACAAAGCCTCGGAGATCAAAGAATTCTCGCTACTGCTCAGCGGCAAGCTGCAGTTCGTCAATTTCTTTGCGGCAGAGCGGCTCGCCGCCACCGAAGGGAACGACGGAATTGCCTTTGGCGGCACCGTTACCGACTTCAAGTCCGTCGGCGACATGTTCGAAACAACCATTGAGATCGCTCGCAAATCGGGGCCGCTCTCCGTCGCCGTTGTCACTCCCAAGAGCCTGCAAGATCAAGGGGCGAAAGTGGGCGATACTGCGGTCGTGATTGGACGCATCGTGCGCGATGTGCCCAAGGACCTGCCGAAGTACAAAGGCGAAGCTTCAATGGTCGTGCACGGCGGCCACACGACGATTGTGCCGATGCAGTAGGTCTCCGGGCAGAATCGCTTATAGTTTCGCAAACGCATCGAGAGCTTGCTCGATGTGCTGAGGCTCGAGAGCGGCCGAAACTTGCACTCGCAGGCGAGCTTGTCCCTTGGGTACCACGGGAAAGCCAAAGCCGATCACCATCACGCCCAATTCCAGCAAGCGGCGGCTCTTGGCAATGGCTTCTGCTTCGTCGCCGATCATGATCGGAATAATAGCCGTCGGCGATGGATGACAGTCGAACCCTAGCTTATCGAAGCCCGCGCGAATCTGCTGCACATTGCGATTTAGCTTGGCAACTCGCTGCGGTTCACGCTCGATGATCTCAATCGCCTTCCGCGCACTGCAGGCAACCGTAGCGGGCACGGCGTTCGAAAACAAACTTGGCCGCGAACGTTGCAGCAGCAAATCGATTACCGTCTGCGAAGCAGCCACATAGCCCCCCGCTGCCCCGCCGAGCGCTTTGCCCAATGTGCCGGTGAGAATGTCAATTTGCCCCAGCGAATTGAAATGTTCGGGAGTGCCGCGACCCGTGGTGCCAAGAGCGCCAATGCCGTGCGAATCGTCAACGACTAACATCGCCTCATATTGCCGGCAGAGCGCGATGATCTCGGGGAGAGGACAAACGTCGCCTTCCATGCTGAAGACGCCGTCGGTCACGACCCACCGACAAGCCTTCTGCTGCGTGGTCTTAAGCTTTTGCTCGAGGTCGTTCAGGTCGTTGTGCTTATACACCGCACGTTCGGTGGCTTTGCCTACCAGGCGAATGCTATCGATGATGCTGGCGTGATTTAGTTCGTCGGACAGAATGGCATCATCTGGACCGGCGAGCGTCGGAAAGACAGCCGCATTCGCATTCCAGCAGGCCACATAGCTGAGCGAACTCTGCGTCCCGACAAACCGGGCAATCGTTTCTTCGAGTTCGCGATGACAGGCGAGCGTGCCACAGATGAAGCGGACGGAAGCGGTCCCCGCACCATATTTCCGTAGTCCCTCGTGCCCTGCTTCGATGACTTCGGGATGATTCGCCAGCCCCAAGTAGTTGTTCGAGCAGAGGACGATGACTTCGCCGCGGCCTTCAATGGTGGCAGTAGCGCCGAGCGATCCAGTCAAGTATTGAAACTGCTTGAGCTGCCGCGTATCGACCAGTCCTTGCAACAATTCGCGACCGCGGGCTTCAAACATCGCATTGGGCATTTTGACCTCGGCTATCCGAATGCGCGCCGGGCCCAGCTCGCGCCGGGCCCATGGTGTTGAATGGTCGATTACGTGCCAGTAACACGTCGTCGCTTACTCGTCGTCGGCCTTGAACCAGGGGGTGAGAGTCGGCACATACGCGTGCAGTTCATCGGCCTTGAAGTACAAGCCAATCTCGCGGGCTGAAGCTTCAGGACCATCCGACGCATGCACGAGATTCATCTGACGGCTGCTGCTGTAGTCGCCGCGAATCGTCCCCGCAGCCGCTTTGAGTCCGCTCGTCGCGCCCAGCATATCGCGCACGACTTTGATCGCTTCCAAACCTTCGACCACAATCGCCACAATGGGCGAAGCTGTGATGAACTTCTCAAGGGCTGGAAAGAACGGCTTTTGCACGTGTTCGGCGTAATGTTCCTTGGCCAGGGCCGAAGTAACCTTCAGCATCTTCATGGCGATCAGATTCAGTCCTTTGTCTTCCAGGCGGCTGATTACCTGCCCCATGAGGCGGCGTTGAACACAGTCGGGTTTCAGCAATATGAGGGTACGTTCGGCGGGCATGAACTAATCCTGCTAATGAAGTCGGCAAACGGTCGGAGAGAGGCACAAAAGCGCTCGGGTAAATTCCCTGAACAGGCCCCGATTTTACGAGTCTTCAGCAATTCGGCAAATAGGGTGCGATACTCCTCGAAATCTGAACACTCGAAATCTGAAAGCCAGCAGCTGAAGTCTGGCGGTTGAATAAGTCGCCTCGCCGCGGCAAATGCTGGCTGTTGCCGTTTTCGAGCGCTATAATCGCGCGGTCACGACTTTCCGGCGAATCGAGCGATTCGCGCTCCGCCCCCAGTTCTTCTTGCCTGATAGTAGAACCTATGGCTGTTTCTCGTCGCAAGTTTCTGCAGTCCACTGCTGCCGGCGTGGCAGGCGCAGCCTGCGGCCCCGTCATTCTGGGCGCGGCGGACAAGACTGGCACCAAACTCAAAACTGTTGGCGAGAACGAATTTCAGTACGAGTGCGAACACAACTGGGGCCAACTGCCGAGCCACATCAAATGGGGCGATACCCATGGTGTGGCGATCGACCAGGCCGGGCTGATTTACATCAAACATCGGAATCGCATTGGCGACCCGATGGACGCGATTGTGGTTTTCGACGCTGAAGGTCGGTTCGTGCGCTCGTTCGGCGACGAGTATCATGGCGGCGGGCATGGCATCGATATTCGCCAGGAAGGGAACGAGGAGTTCTTGTATTTATGCGACGTCACACATAATCTCGTTACCAAAACCACCCTGAAGGGTGAGTTGGTATGGGCCAAGGGGCGACCTCATGAAACCGACGTTTATAAGGATCCTAAAACCAAATATAGCCCTACCAATGTTGCGTTTGGTCCCGACGGTGGTTTCTATATTGCCGATGGTTATGGCTCGCACTACATCCACCAATACAATCGCGATGCGCAGTGGATCCGCACCTGGGGCGGCGCCGGCAAGGATCCCGGGCAGCTACAAACGCCGCATGGCATCTGGCTCGATAACCGCCCGGACCGCGAACCGGCTCTCGTGGTCGCCGATCGGGCCAACGCCAGGCTCCAGTACTTCACGCTTGATGGCAAGTTTTTGAGCATGGTGAACGAGGTCAGCTTTCCAGCCCATTTCGATATCCGCGGCGACGTCTTATTAGTCCCCGACCTACACGCACGCGTCACGCTGTTGGGTCCCGATAATAAGGTTCTGACGCATTTGGGCCATGATGTGGAGTGGACCAGGCAGGTTCTCGCCGGCTTCAAGATGCGAACCCAGCCCGAGCGGTGGGAAGCTGGACGATTTATTCACCCCCACGATGCTTGTTTTGATCGCACCGGCAATATCTTTGTTGTCGAATGGGTTCCTACTGGTCGAGTTACCAAGCTCAGGCATGTCGGCTGATAACAGATTGCGCTCATTATCATCCCTATAATAGGGGTGCTCTTCATTACAGGCCGGTTCCGCGGCTGTTGTTATCTGGTCGATTGTACACACCCTGTTCACATGTTGATTTTAGTGAACATCGTAAGGCTCGTCCGCGCTCAAATTCCCCCCAGCCAACATTCCTGTTAGGGTGCCCCGCAAAATCTTGGAAATTACCCTTTTCAGACCCCACAACTGATTGACGGCCGTTAATATTGCGCTTACGGTATTATTAAAATACCGGTGACAGAAGCTGTCACACCATAAAATTCATCTCGGAGTCGAGTCGCATGGCCAAAAAAGCCAAGGGTGGTCCTAACAAGTCGTCTGAAATCCGCGGTTACAAGGACGCCAATCCCACGGCCAGTCCCAAGGAAATTGCCGAAGCTCTTGGCAAGCAAGGAATCGTCGTCTCGGCTCAATTTGTGAGCACGGTTCTTTCGAACGCCAAAAAGAAGGGTGGCAAAATTGGCAAGCGCGGACCAAAGCCCGGTCGCAAAGCGGCGATGGCAAGTTCCATCGGCAACGTCGATCAACTGATCAAAGCCAAAAAGCTTGTCGATCAACTCGGTGGCGTCGATGCCGCCCGCTCGGCCATCAATGCGCTCGCCCAGCTCCTCAGCAGCTAGTTCAACCAATCGCAAGTAGGCCGCATTGACGGCAAGCAAGGCCCTGGCATCTCTTCACGCCAGGGCTTTTTGCGTTCTTGTTAGCGATTATCATTGGCCAGCACTCCCTCTGTTGTAACTCGGTTCGCCGGCTGGCAAGTCCCCAGAGATACGAGTGATGGCCAATTCCACATTTGCTTACGTCACCTACATTCGCACTACTCCCGAAAAACGCAACCGTTCACGCCAGTACCCGGTAGGTTCTGGCCGCTGGCCGGAACCTGAAGCGGCGAGACACCGAACTTGTAGTTTGCCGGTCGGATGCCGAATGATGGTCCAACTGCCGACCAGGATCACATCCGGCGGATGTGACCTACATGCTGGCGTGAATGCTTACCGAAAAACTGTGGCAGGCTATGCAACAGCCGGAGTTCACTGTTCCACCAGGTTGTGAAAGACCAAATCAGCCGTTCATTAAATGCTGACCTTGTGACACGTCTGGTCAAACCGCGGGCAAGAATCGAGTAATTCTTCAAGAATAGTTGCCTTCCTCGCCGGCTCAAGAAACAGCGACTCCCTCATGAGCTGGAGGTAGGCTCATCAGGGAGTCTTGCGAACTACTGAATTGGCGATCGAATCAGGCTGCTGGTCGCAGGCTTAGTCCAGCTTCACAGCGACGCTGTCGTCGTTGTCGAAGTACTTGGTAATCTGCTCGGTGATGTCCGACGAAGTCGGTTCATCGAGGTTGATCTGGCCCGGGTAAGTCGTCTCGGCATTGACGAGCTTTTCAGCCACGTCGATGCGAGCGCCGATCCCCTTCACCAGATCCTTGGTCCGCGCCAGATGGCTGTCGTCGAAATTGAATTCGCTGGTCGACTGAGCGACGCGAACCATTTCCATGCGGGCGTCGAGGTTAGCAACGTCCACTTCCAGCCGAGTCTTGGCAGCTTGCATGGCCTTCAGCTTTTCGCGTCCGGCAACCAAGCCACGCTCGCGAGCCGCGAGAATCTGCCCCAGCTTCTCGACGGTCACTTGCTTGACCTTGTACGATTCGAACCGATGGGTCAGATCGGTTTCGACCTGTTTGCCGGTGTACGACCTGCCGTGATAGACAAAGGTCGAGTCACCCTTCTTCAGGTCATTCGTCAGCCGTTCGATTTCGGCCCGGTTCTTCGCCAGGCTCTTCTCACCAGCGGCCACTTGTTCTTTGATTCCTTGAACTTCCACTTCTTCCTTGGCGATCAGATGCATGTTCCGTTGAATTTCTGGATCCAGATCGCGAATCATCTTGCGTGCCCGTTCCAGTTCGAACGACACCGGCACGCTGTCGCGCACCGACTGACGAACCCAACCGAGCGACGTCGTGGAATAGCTGATCGCATCGCGGCCAAACAACAGCCCCAATAGCAACAAAATCGCTCCACCCGCAAACACACCCTTCTTGACCATCTCAAGGCCCTCCGCAATGCGATGCAGCCTGGGAATCGCCCCCTTGGCAACTCCAACCCAGCTAAACATCTCCTCCAATTCGCGCTGCCCAAGCGCCAGTACGACCGGCACCGGCAGAACGTAAGGGTTACTTCGCCGGCTTCCGAAAGTTATTGGGCCCGCCGGCACAGAATTTTTTAAGTTTGGCGCGAAGGGGGAGTCAGTGGCTGGGAACTTGGAACTGGAGCAAAGGACTTTCAGTCAGCAGTCAGAGGATTGCCATTCGAACGACCAAAGCCATCCCGAATGGGATCGCAGGGCAATCTTGGCCAGGGAAATTCAATTTCCGGAATTGTGACACTCGCAGTCACTCTCAACTCTTTGATCTGCAAGAAGTTAATGCCGATTCGGAGGGGCCTTCGACCAGTTTCAATTTCCATTATTCCACTCGATTGCTGCCCGCTCCTTCCGCTTACCGGCAACTTTCCAATTTCCACTATTCGCATCGTTTCGAAAGACCACAAGGCTTTGATAATATTGACTTTAAGTTCGATTCAAGGCGGAAGTTTCCGGTATTCGATTTCCGGAAAGTTTCCATTATTCAGTTCAATATGGGCAATCCAGGTAGTCCAGATAGAACCGCGTCGTTGGCAATGCCCTGTTCCAATTTCCGTAATCGCGTCGCCAAATTGCTGCTAGCGCTCAGGCGATTTCCGCGCACCTTTACCCAGCGTTCGACCGAATTGCCAAAGACCAACTGCCAGCTATTAGAGGCATGGGGCGTGACACGTCTGGTCCGCAATTTTCAAAAAAAAGCATTCACACCAGCATGTAGGTCACATCCGCCGGATGTGATCCTGGTGGGCAGTTGGGCCAGCATTCGGCATCCGACCGGCAAACTACAAATTCGGTGTCTCGCCGCTTCAGGTTCCGGCCAGCGGCCAGAACCTACAGGGTGCTGGCGTGAACGGTAAAAAAAATTCGAAGTCCCCGCGCGCCGTGACCAGACTAGTCACAGCCCTCGCGAAGATGGAGGTAGTCAGCAGCCAGCACCACCCCATGAGCGAACTACCCCATGCGACAACTCATCCAACGTGCGATCCGCCAAAGCGACGACCTGGTGCTGGTGTTCGACTACCAGGATTCCAAAGGGGCGGTGACCCGCCGCGTTGTCAGCGCCGTCCGTTTTCTCGCTGCTGACCGCTTTCTCGCTCTCTGTCTCAGTCGCGAAGAACCCCGGCAGTTCTATCTCGCCCGCTGCCAGAACATGCGCCTCGACTGGGCGAACAACTTTGTCATGCCCGTCCCGATGGCCGGTTAGTCCCCCTCGTTGGCGAGTCATTCCATGACTCGCACTTCTACTGTTGTCGTTGCTTGCTATCTCAGCGTCGGGTGGCACGCAACGCCGTGAACCCTTTTTAGGCAGCGGTCGTGAGGTAGCGGGCGCGATGGATTTGGGACTTGGTAGCGAGTAGGAACTCGGGAGAGCCAGCGGGCGGGTCGGGACGTTTTTTGCGAGGATAGTTGCGGCTGGATTTGTTGGCTCGCTCGTAGGTGTCGCGCACTGCTTGAGGGAGTTGGTGGGGGAGCGATTGTTGCCGAGCCAGCGGATGTCGATAGTCGCGCATCAGCCGCCGATACGTGCGCCAGACGCCCGCTAGGCTGAGTTGAGTAGGATCTAGTTGTACGCGCGTCGCTTGGACCTGAGCATCGAGCGCCATGCTCCATAGTCCCAGCAGCGACCACTCCAACTCCAAACGCGCATGCGCGGCATTGGTGCTGCGAAGTTTGCGGCGCTGATACGTTTGCTTCAAGTGGCGAAAGAAGAGTTCCACGCCCCAGCGACGACGGTAAACGTCGAGGACTTGTCCGCGCGATAATTCTTCTTCTCCGACGCTGGTGAGCAAGTAGACCGGATACTTTCCACCAGTGGCCACGACGAGGCGTAACACGAGCGGCGGCTGACTGCGACGGGCAGCACGATCGGGCCAGAGATACACCGTGCCAACGACTTCGCGGGAGAAGCCCAGCTTGTACAGCAGACGCACATTCGAACCGACTCGCACCAGGAAATGGCGACCACTGTTAACAACGGCGCGCAGACAATCGTAACCCACGAAGCCAGCATCGGCGGTGATCAGGGCATTGCTCGGAAGTTCGTCGAGCATCGCCAACCAATGCTCGCGCTCGCTACTGCCGGTCGGACCGATTCGCCACGACCAAGGCAGTCCTGTGCCGACGTGAAACAGCAGGGTCAACCACATTTGCGGGACGCTTGCCTTGCGCGAGTGAATCGCGGTGCGCGGTTTCTGGCGACGATTGCGTTTGAGTTTTCGTCCCTTACCATCGCGAACCGGAGCATGTGCCGCCTCGTGTGACTTGCTTCGCGGCACGTCGACTCGGCTGCCATCAATGCCGAAGAGGACCAGGCCATGAACTCGCCAAAGGGTGGGTAATGCACGCTGCATCTGCCGTCGAAACGTCACCTGCAATACGCCGACCAGCAGCACCGTCCAACGCAGCAGCAACTTCATGAAGGCTTGCACCGAACTGGCAAACTCCTGTTGCGGCGCAAACAGAAATTGAGCTAATCTGCGGGCAGCAAAGAAGCGGTCCCCCAGCGTGAGTTCATCCGACCAAGCCCAGAGCAACGCCGTGGCCGCCAATTGCCGTGGGCCCCACGTGCAGTCGTCACGAAACCGAATCGCACCCCAGTCCCCCTCGCCGAGCAATCGCTCCAGTGACTGCTTGAGCTGATCCGCTTGGAACTCGGCAACGACAACCTGACTTCGACCTTGCTGACTTCGACTAGGGTCTTGATGCGACATTCCCGAATCCTTTCGGGTGAGCGGTGAACGATCCTTTCGCGGTGAGAAACGAAAGCATCGCCACTAACCTCAATCGCATCAAGACTTTTTCACTCTCGCCAAAAAGGGTTCACGGCGTTGGGTGGCACCCGGAACCAAAATGAGCGGCTGCAGTTTCTTGCCGCTACTCAAAGGAGAAAAGTACGAACCGCGCAAGCATGTGTTCATCGAACGGGGACCGCACGGCTCGGCTCCGGTCGCGGTCAACATGACCAATGCCGGTTATGACCTTGGCCGCGCAGTGCGCAGCGATCGCTACAAATTCATCTACAACTGCACGCCGTGGCTGCCTTATTCGCCGGTTGACTCCGCCGGCGGTTTGGGCTGGAAGGAGATGCAAGCGGCCAACACCGCTGGGAAGTTGCCGGCTGGTTTACGAGCGACCTATTTCACTGTCCCCCGACCAGTCTACGAACTGTACGATCTGCAGGCCGATCCATCCGAGTTGCAAAACCTCAGCGGCAAACCGGAAGTCGCTGCCATCGAGCGAGAACTACGAGAAGCGCTCGCGGAAAAAATGATTCTCGATTTCGATTACCTGCCACTCCCAGCCTTATTCAATGGCGACGACCAGCCTGCCAAGAAGGACGCGCGGCAACGCTCAGGGAAATAGCTCGAAATCTGCCGCCGAGCGACTCGGAACCACGTTTGATACCGATGAACGATTGTTTTTCACCCCATACGACGCTGGACTCGTGTAGTTTCCCTGCCTGTTGGATTTTCGCGTGGACTGCAGCACTTCCTCCAGACCTTGGTCAAGAAACGACAAAACCCTTGGAAAACCAAGGGCAGCATTCAGAGGGAGGTCGACGGGGCTCGAACGCGTAACCACCTGATCGACAGTCCCGCGGACTAGATTTCCAACGCATTATAAGCCAACAACTTACGGAAGGTGCAATTGGCAGTTGCACCAGGGTTTGCACCAACAACAGGGACAATGAATGCGCTGTGACGCTCGATGCCGAATTACAAATTGTGATCGACCTGTGGCCCAACCTGCCCGTGACGGCGCGCCAAGTGATTGCCCAAATGGTTCAGTTGGCCGTTAAGTAACCTGATCTAAATGTCCAGAACGACCGAAGTGGTGTACCTCATTACTCCACCATTACCGGCGAGCTTCCAGGTGAAACCGAGTCAACAAAAAAGTCTGGCGAGCTAGCAACTGCCTTTGTACTGGACAACAGATGCTCAGACACGCCTGCTGGAGACCGCCGTTGATTTGGCTCCAATCTAACCAAGAACATTTGAAAGCAACCTCTGCGCTCGTTGTAAATGGAAGAAAGGCATTCGTCGCACAAGTTTGCTTTTTTGATGCCTGGACACGCTGTTCTTGTTCGCGTTTGCTCCTAATAATTTGTCGAAGCCGCTTCTCTCCGGCGGCTTCGGATTAGTCTGCGATCGCGTATTTTCCTGCCATAGCTCGAAGCAACAACTGTTCTTGCTGCTTCAACCCATTTCTTAACGACCAAACGTGTCGTCGCAACCGTCGAAAGGCCATTGAATGCTCAAGCCACTTCCAACGCTGATGCGGAACACAGCGGGATCGAAAGGTCAGCTCCCAGCGAAGCCACTCCCGCCTCTGGTGGAGAAGAAGCCGAAGTCCATTTCGCCGAGCACATCTGTCTCGGTTCCCCAGCATGAATTGCGAAACATTTTCGCGTTGAAAGATCACCCTGACCAGAAACACTTCTTTCCGCCCGAGAACGGTGCGGATCTGGAAAAGCTTTGCGACCAGATTCTGGCTAACGGCCTCACTGAGGTCGTCGAGATTACGTCGGATGGTACGGTAATCTCGGGCCATCGTCGCCTGTCAGCCCTGCGCCGCTTGGTTATCGACCGTAATCTTCCGCAATGGGAAACGATCGAGGTAAAGGTGCGGTATGACCTCGACTCGCAGGGCGACGCAGCAATCAAAGTCCGGCTGATCGAGGCCAACCTGAATCGGCGCCATCTGCCACCTCTGGAGGAGCTTGGCTTGACCATCGAGGCGCAACGGGGGAGGGGCGAAGAGGTTGAAAAAGATAAGCTGCTGAAGGAAGTCGGCGAGCGCCGCAACGTGAAACGTGTGACCATGGAGCGTTATTGGGATCTGATGGCGTTGCCGTTGGAACTGCGGCGGCTGGTCGACCGCAAGAAGCTCTCGCAGCAGGTGGGCCAGGCGATCCTGGACCACGCAACCGAAGCAGAGACTGAGGAACTGCGGCAGTTGGCTATCAGCGGTGGCAATGTGAAGAAGCGGGCTCGGGAGCTGCTTGAAGCGAGGCTTCCCGAAAAGCAACGCCAGCCTCCCACACCCGAAGAAGCGCTAGATCGGTTTCTGGTGGCCAGCCTCGATGTGGCCGTGTATTTCAAGCCGATCAAACGGTTCATCGAGGAAAACATCGGCGATCGGTTGAAGGTGTTCACTTGGTTCAGGAGGAGCAAGGACGCCGAATTGGTTGTGCCCTTACTGATGAGTTTGATCAGTCGGTCGCCTCGTCTTGATGCGGAGGATCGCGAATACCGTCCGACGCTGGGCAAGCAGTCGCTGACTGATGTGATTGCCAAGGTGGCTGCAGCGCACAAAGCTGCTCGGAACGCCGAGATCGAGGAACCGGCTTCCCTGCGGCCGGCGAAAAAACTGCCGCCGCTGATTCTTCCTAAGAACCCGGCTGCGTAAGGCTGGGAGCAGACGTGGCGATTCCGCCGGATCGAGATCGCCGCCCGCTGCTAGGTTTTTGTGGCGGGCGGTGGCGGCAGGCCGCCGCAAGTAAGTGAACCACCGGGCCATCGAGAACACCCTCGCTGTTTTGCATAAAGCACGCCATCCTTCTCGAACGCGAGTTGCCGAACCGAATTAGCCACTCAGCACAGTCCGGCGACCTGCGCCACATCTCCTCAATCGATTTGCAGGTCGCTGGGCAGTAGTCCCTGGCTGCAGCGACGAAGTCAGCGGTACCAGTGACGCAGTGACACGAGGTGTTAACGTATCAGTCGATCAATTGACCGACGAAATTACGCCCGCACCGTACCGGCGCCGACTCAGTCGGCAAGTGTGAATGACCTGCGACCTTCACAATCGAGTCGGCGTTTGCTCGGTGACGTGCGCATGTGCCGCGGACTTCAGAACGAACGGCAGAATTTCCATGTTGTCACCGCTTTGGTTTGATCAACAGAACCTCTGCTCGTTCAATCCATCCCTTTCGCAGGTCCACGCGAAACCAGCCGTCGCTGTTTTTAGGATGAAAGCGGACGGGAGAACGTGCCCCGAACTCAGCCAAGTCGTATTCAGCCCAAGTCTTGCCCATGTCGAGCGAGATGGCGATGCCCGTTTTGTAGGTGGAGGCCGGCGCGCAATGACCTGCCAGGATCACGCCGTCTTCGATGACCATGTTGGCCATTTCAAATTCTGCAGCGAACAACCGTGTGTGCTTCTTCGGATCGGCAAGATCGGCAGGCGCACAGCGGAAGATGCCACGGTCGTAAGATTCCTCCGGCGACTTACGGCCGTTCGC
Source organism: Anatilimnocola aggregata (assembly GCF_007747655.1). Lineage (NCBI taxonomy): Bacteria > Pseudomonadati > Planctomycetota > Planctomycetia > Pirellulales > Pirellulaceae > Anatilimnocola > Anatilimnocola aggregata. Next base: position 8,272,139 of record NZ_CP036274.1, on the reverse strand, counting down.
ATCGGCGGCCCAGTAGAGTTGACCATCGACGAAGTTGATGCCACCCGACTTGTAACGCGAGTTCGAGTTCACGGAGACCACGACTCGCCAATCCCACGTGTCCGAGCGCGCGTCGTACACGCCGCGCAACCAGTGGCATTCGTTGCCATGACCTCGATTGACGTCGCCGGTGCAAGCGTAGAACGCTCTCTCGACCGGATTGTAGGCGACGGCATGCAAGTGCCGGCAAATGACAGGGTTGGTTGGATCGCCAAGGAACAATCCCGGTTCAGCTCCCTTCTCCTGGAAGTGAGGGTTGCGGCCGAAAGCATAGGCGATCTTGACCGTCTGCCCGCTGTCAGTCGAGTAGTAGATATTCACTGGCACCGGCCCGCCGAGCACATTGCAGTAATTGCCCCAGACCAGCATTTCAGAGCCGTCGATGTCCCAGGTGTGAATGCCGTCGAGCGAGTGGAAATACCAGCCAGGCAAATCCGGGTTGCGAGGTGTATGCGGTAGGTAATCTCGGCCCGCGCGGTCCTTGACGATGATCTGCCGATGCGTGGCGAGGTTGTCAGTGCTTAAGAACAGCTTCTCGCGCGTGGCGAACAAGACGTTGCCGTTTTTTAGCAGGCAACTGAAGGTGATGTTTTCGGCGTCCGGAAAGTCAGCACTGTACGCCCAGGTTCTGGCGTTATCCTCGGACAAATAGATCTTGCCGTCGCCGAACCCAAAAGCTCTGTGTTCGCGCTGCGAATCGATGTAAGGCCCCTCCGCGGCAAGTCGAAACCAGAAGTGGTCGGTTTCCCGAGTGGCGGTCGCTGCATGCAGTCTGGGGACGGGAAGCATCAACCCGGTCGCTGTAACAGCGGCGGTGGCTTGCAGGAATCGCCGGCGACGCATCGGCGAATGGGGTGTGCCAGCATTCATAAAACTTTCTCCCGTAGCCCGAGGGAAACCCTACGGACCGCAGGTGATTGTGGCAGGTTCAAAGCATCGCCTCAATCTGAGCGCACAGTAACTTTTTGAGACGATGAGGAACCTCGGCCGATATGACCGAGTCGCGTTGTGCGCAGGACGCCCAAGGCCAGAATGGCCCCGACCACGAGCGAGCGAAGAGTTGCCCGGAACTGACCTGGTGGCGCGCAGGAGTCACTCACCACCAGCCAAAGTGTGAGTAATCGCTCACTGGCATGTGCTCATTTGGTTTGCCGCCACCGTTCACTGGACCGGAATGAGTCCACATAGGCCCCCATCAACTGAGCTGATTGCGGTATAGGATGTGCCTTATCGATAGTGGCATTTCGTAATCAACCGCGGCGGTCGCTGGGACAGATCAATCAGACAAGAGGAATCCTCACGATGAAACTTGGCACTTTTACGTTGGTCTTCGGGCTGGCTTGCTTAACCGCCCTGGCTTCGGCTCAGGCTCAAAGCAAGAAACCCAACATCCTCGTCATCTGGGGCGATGACATTGGCACCTGGAACATCAGCCACAACAACCGTGGCATGATGGGCTACAAGACGCCCCACATCGACCGCCTGGCTAAAGAAGGCGTCGCCTTCACCGATTACTACGGCCAGCAAAGCTGCACCGCCGGCCGCGCTGCGTTCATCAGCGGCAGCGTGCCGGTGCGCTCGGGCATGACGAAGGTCGGCATGCCCAACGCCCCTCAAGGCTGGCAGAAGACCGACTGTACCATGGCCACCGTGCTAAAGAGCCAGGGTTACGCCACAGGCCAGTTCGGCAAGAACCACCAGGGCGATCGCGATGAGCACCTGCCAACCATGCACGGCTTCGATGAGTTCCTCGGCAGCCTCTACCACCTCAACGCAGAGGAAGAACCCGAGCAACGCGACTACCCGCGGGACATGAAACTGGCCAACGGCAAAACCTTCCTCGAGCAGTTCGGTCCGCGCGGAGTGATCAAATCCAAGGCTGACGGCAAGGGTGGCCAGACCATCGAGAACCTCGGCCCGCTTACCAAGAAGCGGATGGAGACCATCGATGATGAATCCATGGCCGCCGCCAAGAACTTCATCACCCGTCAGGCTAAGGCTGGCCAGCCGTTCTTTTGCTGGTGGAACGGCACCCGGATGCACTTCCGCACGCACGTGAAGCCTGAACACATCGGTATCTCAGGGCAGGATGAATATGGCGATGGCATGGTCGAGCATGACATGCACGTCGGCGAACTGCTGGAACTGATCGATGAACTGGGCTTGGCCGACAACACCATCGTGCAATACTCGACCGATAATGGTCCGCACTACAACACCTGGCCCGACGCCGGCACCACGCCCTTTCATGGCGAGAAGAACTCCAACTGGGAAGGTGCCTTCCGAGTGCCCTGCCTCATCAAATGGCCCGGCCACTTCCCGCCGGGCGTGACGCTCAACGGCATCGTGTCGCACGAAGATTGGTTTCCCACCTTCGCCGCCGCCGCCGGAAATCCCAACATCAAGGAACAGCTCCTCAAAGGCGCGGACCTCAATGGCCGGCACTATAAGAACCACGTCGATGGCTACAACCTGACCGATTACCTCAGCGGCAAGGTGAAGAAATCGCCCCGCAATGAGTTCTTCTATGTCGGCGACGACGGCGACATGATGGCAATCCGCGTGGGTGACTGGAAGGCGACCTACCTCGAGAATCGCGCCCGTCAGCTCCAGGTCTGGCGCGAACCCCTCGTGAAGCTGCGCATGCCCCTGCTCTTCAACCTGCGTCGCGACCCCTTCGAGAAAGCCTACGAGAATTCGAACACCTATCACGACTGGATGATCGACCGGGCTTATGTACTTGGGCCCATGCAGATGGTCGCCAGCAAGTTCCTCATGACCATGAAGGAATTCCCGCCGAGCCAGATGCCAGGCGACTGGAGCCTCGAATCGCTGGAAAAACAGATCAAGGGAATGACGGCCGGCGGCAAATGATACCACGCCGCACGACACATTGACTTGTCATTTGGGCGCACCCGTGGAAACACAGGTGCTGCCCTTTGCTCCGCATTCAACCACCTCGGAATGTAGCATCATGAAGCTCAGAATGTTTATAGCTTCAATGGTTGTCGCTGTTTCCATCATCGCGACGTCATTCACTTCCAACGCTCACGCCGATGACCCGTTGCCATCATGGAACGAGGGCCCGCTCCCTGTGCATAACCCTCTACGTAACAGTACTCTCTTTTGCGATTTTCGTAAGTGCTTTTGAGTCGGCACTTGTGGAGTTCGAGTCCGTTGCGGTGGCAAAAACGGTCGCGACGCTCTTCGAACTATTGCTGCAGCCCGTTAACAGCGGCGCGCTTCCGCGATGCCGATTGCCAGCCGCGCACCATCGCAACTTCAGTCGCTGATTCTCTGCTGCGGATGACCGCAGGCCTGGTTAGAATGGCGGGCCTCGGGAGAACTCGCTGTGCCTCAGACTGCCGACCAATTCGCCAAAGCCCTGATCGCCGCGGGGCTTTCGTCGGCCGATGAAATCAAGTCGCTGTGGAGTTCGCTGCCAGCTGGTTCTCGCCCCAAAGACGGCGAGACCTTCGCCAAGGTGCTGATCGAACGTGAGAAGCTGACCAAGTTTCAGGCCGAGGAATTGTTGTCCGGTTCGCAGACGCCGCTGGTGCTGGGCGACTATGTGCTGCTGGCCAAGATCGGGGCCGGCGGCATGGGGCAGGTGTTTAAGGCCCACCATCGCCGGATGAAGCGCCTAGCGGCGATCAAGCTACTACCGACTTCGCTGACCAAAGACGAAGCCGCCATCAAACGATTTGAGCGGGAAGTCGAAGCGGCAGCGAAGCTCACGCATCCCAACATCGTGCAGACCTACGACGCCGGCGTACAACGCGGCGTCTGGTACCTGGTGATGGAGTACGTCGAAGGGCGCGATTTGTCGGGCGTCGTCGCTCACGAAGGCCCGCTGCCGGTGGCTCGCGCGATCGATTACATCCGGCAATCAGCCAAGGGGCTCGCCTTCGCGCATGAAAACGGCGTCGTCCACCGCGACATCAAGCCGGCCAACTTGCTGCTGGATAAGAAGGGGACGATCAAAATCCTCGACATGGGCTTGGCCCGCTTCGAAGATGGCGTGGCCGCCCAGGAAGGGCTCACCAAATCGGGCGACGTGATGGGGACCGTTGACTACATGGCTCCGGAGCAGGCGTTCGATACTCGCCACGCCGACGCTCGGGCGGACACCTACTCGCTCGGTTGCACGCTCTATCGCTTGCTCACCGGCCAGAACATGTACGACGGCGAAACGATGGTGCAGAAGCTGATGGGGCACCAGAGCAAACCGATTCCCTCGCTGGCCACTCAGCGGCCCGATACTCCCAAGGCCCTGGTGACGATCTTCGAACGCATGGTCGCGAAGAAGCCCGCTGACCGCTACCAAACGATGGCTGAGGTGGAAGCGGCTCTCGCGCTGCTCGCCAGTCCACCGCCCGCCGCCAGTTCCTCGGCGAAGCCCGAAGCCGACAGCAAACTTGGTTCATTCCTGCAATCGTTCATGGGAAAAAAGCCCATGCCAGTCACCGGCGGAGTCGCAACTGCACAGAGGCCGCGCACGGCGGCCAAGACAATGGACGAACTATCCCCGACGATCGCGGTCGCCAGCGCTCAAGTCACAACCGAGCCGATTTCCGATCGTTCGATCCAGGTGGCCGGCAGCCGCCCGCCGCAGCGGCCCCAGGGGCCTTGGTGGCGGCAACCGCTTGTCGTTATGGCAGGCGGGCTGGGTGGGTTCTTGCTGCTCGCCCTCGGCGTCTGGGTTATCATTCGCGACAAAGATGGCAAAGAAGTCGCCAGAATTGAGGTGCCAGACGGAGGATCGGCGACGATCCAAACCAAAGGGAACGATCTCCCGCCAAGCACACCCGTTGGCAAGCCTCCTCCCCTCGCTAAAGCTCCCTTCGACGCCGCTCAAGCCAAGGCCCATCAAGCCGCCTGGGCCCAGTATCTGGGTACGGAGATCGAAACCACCAATAGCGTCGGCGCGAAGATGGTCCTCATACCGCCGGGTGAGTTCATGATGGGGAGCACGGACGAGCAAGTTGAAGCGGCGTTGAAAGCGGCCGACGAAATCAAGGCCGATGGCGGAGTCATCAGCCGCATCGAAAAGGCCGAACGTCCGCAACACAAGGTAGTCATTACCAAGCCGCTGCTGATGAGTGCAACCGAAGTAACGATCGGACAGTTCAAGAAGTTCAGTGCCACGGGCTACCAAACCGAAGCGGAGAAAGCCGAGGCCGCCGCCAATGCTGCGTCTCCGCCGCCGGTCGAGGCGGGCCAGCCATCGCCGAAGCCGACCCCAAATTATCTTAATCACCGCCCCGACTTAACCGACGATTCGCCGGCCGCCTACATCACCTGGAACGACGCCACGGCCTATTGTCAGTGGCTTTCAACACAAGAAAAAAGAACCTACCGCTTGCCGACCGAAGCCGAGTGGGAATATGCCTGCCGCGCCGGGACGACGATGCAATACAGTTTTGGTGACGACTACAACGAATTGCCCAAGTACGGTTGGCACAACAAGAACGCCGGTGGCAAATCGCATCCGGTCGGTACGCTGTTGCCGAACCCATTCGGCCTGTTCGACATGCACGGCAATCAGTACGAATGGTGCGGCGATTATTTCGACGAGAAATGGTATGCGGCATCCCCGCTAAACGACCCAAACGGCCCATCCGCCGGCTCCAATCGCGTGATCCGTGGCGGCAACTGGAACTTCCCCGCTTCCCACTGTCGCAGTGCTTATCGCACCAACAACACGCCGTCGCCCCGCCCCGGTTTTCGCTGCGTGTCGGTTCTCGACGCCCCGGCGACGACGGCGAACGGCCCGCCAAGTACTCCGCCGGTCGTCACACCCGCACCCGCAATCAAAACCGCTGGCGCCACGCCGCCCCTCGCCAAAGCCCCCTTCGACGCCGCTCAGGCCAAGGCCCATCAACAAGCCTGGGCCAAGCATCTCGGCACGCAGATCGAGACGGTGAACTCAGTCGGGGCGAAGATGGTGCTGATTCCTCCCGGCGAGTTCCAAATGGGTTCGACCGATGAGCAGGTCGAGGCGGCGTTGAAGGTGGCAGACAAATTCAATGCGGTCCAATTTCATAAAGACTGGATTCAAAAAGATGAGCGACCACGGCATCGAGTCGTAATTACGAGGCCATACTGGATTGGAGCCACAGAAGTCACCGTTGGCGAGTTTAAGAAGTTTTCCGCTACGGGTTTTCTAACTGATGCGGAACAAAGAGCAGGGGCAGCATCTAAAACTATCCAATCACCCGGTCAAACACCGACCGACGCGGGCTCACCAATCTTGACTTATCTCAATCCCGGCTACTCTGTGACAGACGACTCACCGGCCGCAGCTATTTCCTCGTACGAGGCATTGGCTTATTGCAAGTGGCTCTCTGACGAAGAGAAGACACAATATCGCTTACCAACAGAAGCTGAGTGGGAATACGCCTGTCGAGCGGGCACGACGACGCAGTATTCGTTTGGCGACGATCACGCCGAGTTAGAAAATTATGCTTGGTATAACCAGAACGCGAAAACCAATCCCCGGCCCGTGGGCATGAAACTACCCAACGCTTTCGGCTTGTTTGATACGCACGGCAATTTGGTCGAGTGGTGCCAAGACTTCTACGATGAAAAGTCGTATGAAAAGTTAACGCTAGAGAATCCAGTTGGTCCATTAACCGGCAGATTGCGTGTGCTCCGTGGTGGTGCATGGAACAGCATCCCTCCTACGACCCGCAGTGCGTTTAGAAACCATGAACCGGCGACTAACCAAATAGGTACTGCCGGTTTCCGCATCGTGCGGGTGTTCAACGCCCCATCAACGACGGCGAGCGTCACGCCGCAGCCCGCCGTCCCCGCCGCTGCATCCGCCAAACTCTTCATGCACGACCCCGCCTTCCCGCAGTGGATGAAGGACGTGCAGGCGATGAGTGCCGAGCAGCAGATCGAAGCGGTGAGCAAGAAGCTGGTGGAGTTGAATCCGGGGTTTGATGGAGCGATGGGGGCTGACGCTGGGCCGTCCGCTGTAAAGGGAAAGCCCAAGGTCGAGAACGGCGTGGTCACGCAAGTAGCACTTGTTAGCAGCCAATTGCTCGACATCTCGCCGTTAAGAGCCTTTGCGGGATTGAAGAAACTATCATGCCATGTGCCACAGGGACCAGCGAATGGCATTCTCCGAGACATCTCGCCACTTACAGGGATGCAACTGACAAGTCTCTCCATCCGAGGTCAGAAATTCCTCTCCGACCTCACCCCACTCAAAAGCATGCCTTTGAACGATTTGGATTGCTCAGGATGTAAGTCTGTGTCCGATCTGACGCCGCTACAGGATATGGCGTTGACGACGCTCAACCTTCGAGAAACGCCGATTGTCGATCTATCACCGCTTAGGGGCATCAACCTAAAGAACCTAGATCTATTTGATTGCCGCCAACTTGTTGATCTATCGCCCCTCAAGGAGATGAAACTGGAAAGCTTTGCTATCGGCTCTTTTGGTGCGATGAAAGTCTCGGACCTGTCGGTGTTGGCCGGCATGCCATTGAAAGATATCCAGTTGAACTACAATCCCGAACGGGACAAGGAACTACTCCGTTCCATCAAGACGCTGGAGCGGATCAACTTCAAGCCGTCCACAGAGTTTTTGGAGAAAAATTGACGGGAAGTAGTCGCGAAATCGTGACCCAAGTCGCCGCTCTGCAAAAAGCCCTGCCCAACTGCAAAATCGAGTGGGACGATCCGGCCAAACCCGCCGCACCGACTCCCGCCGCATCCGGCACCAAGTAACCGCACGATAAGAAGTATTATGGCCGTCGCCCTCGAAACCGTCGTCAAGCAGCTCGAAGACAGCGGGATCGTTGCCCAGGGCAAACTCGAAAACTTCATTCCGCCCAAAGCCGCTCCCAAGGACGCCCACGAACTCGTCGCTCAATTGGTCAAAGAGCATCACCTGACCAAGTTTCAGGCGGCTCAGGTTGCCGCCGGGAAATCCAAGTCACTGATCCTCGGTGAGTACACCATCCTGGATCGCATCGGGGCTGGCGGTATGGGGCAAGTCCTGAAAGCACTTCACAGGCGTATGGATCGCACCGTGGCGATCAAGATGTTGCCAAGTGCGACGATGAAAGATGCAGCCGCGATTGCCCGCTTTGAACGTGAAGTCAGAGCCGCTGCCAAGCTGAGTCATCCCAACATCGTCGCCGCTCACGATGCTGGCCAAGCCAATGGCGTCCACTTCCTGGTTATGGAATACGTCGAAGGACAAGACCTCTCGGCGTTGGTGAAGAAGAACGGTGCGTTCCCCGTCGCCAAAGCGACCAACTACATCTTGCAAGCCGCTCGTGGACTGGAGTTCGCTCACGGCGAAGGCGTCGTCCATCGAGACATCAAGCCCGCCAACCTGCTCTTGGACAAAAAGGGCGTCGTTAAGATCCTCGACATGGGCTTGGCTCGCATCGAGTCGGACGGCGAAACGGCCACCCAAGCCGAACTGACCGGCACCGGGGCGGTGATGGGAACCGTGGACTACATGGCCCCCGAGCAGGCCATGAGTACCAAGAGTGCCGACGCACGGGCCGACATCTACAGCCTGGGCTGTTCGCTCTTCTATCTGTTGACCGGCAAGCCGACATTCGAGGGCGAGACGATCACGGCCAAGCTCGTCGCTCATCAAGCTCATCCCATTCCAGAACTTCGCAAGGCATGTAGCGAAGCCTCGGCAGAACTGGAATCCGTCTTCAGCAAGATGCTGGCTAAGAAGCTCGAAGATCGCTACCAGTCGATGAGCGAAGTGATCGCTGACCTGGAGCGACTTGGCGGCCGCTCGCAGACATCACTCGGGACTTCGCAAGCGGCCAGCACTAATTGTGAAAACAGTGCGTTGACGTTCCTCAAGGACATGCCGATCCAGCAGACGCTTCATAAGTCGAAGGCCACTAAGAAGATCGCCGCTGCCAAGTCGAACGATGGGAAGCAGCCACCGTGGAAGAACACCAAGGTGCTGATCGGTGCGGCGTTCCTCGGCGTGTTGGTCCTGGCGGGCATCATCGTTTCACTCCAAACCAAGGACGGCACGCTCATCGTCGAAGTCGATCAGCCCGATGCGATGGTGCAGGTGTTGGACTCGGAAGGCAAAGTCGAGGTCAGTCAGAAAGGCGTGGCTGGCAAAGTCACGATCAGCGTCGATCCAGGCAAGCATCGTCTGCGTGTTGAGAAAAATGGATTCGTTGTATTCGGCCAAGAGTTCGAGATGGAGTCGGGCGGCAAGAAAGCGATTACGGCGAAGTTGGTATCCGTGAAGATGCAATCGACTACGAATGAAGTCGCTCTGGATTTCGATGGAAAGTCGAGCTTTGTCTATACGCCACTGGTTTACAAGAACGATGGTCCACTCACGGTCGAAGCATTTGTAGTGGCTCGCAACAGAAAGGTGGGCACGGTCATATCAAATGCAAGCGACACCGGTTTTAGCCTCGAAATTGTGAAGTCGAAATGGGCCGCCAGTTCCCTAACAAAATCACAAACGACGACCCAAGTATCGCTGGCGGAAGTCGAAGGCGAGAAAAGTCATCTTGCGGCAGTGTTTGATGGAACGAGCATCCGGTTATTCAAGGATGGAGTATTACAAGGTGCATCGGTGGCAGACCAGGAATTCGTTAGTCGCCCGTATCAAATCGTCATTGGGGCCGACCCAACAGGAAAAAAAGGGCCGCAACTACCTGTAAGTCCTTCTGCCGTCTTCGACGGCATCATCGACGAAGTTCGCATCTCCAAGGTCGCCCGCTACACCGGCGACTTCAAACCCGATCCTCGCTTCACTCCCGACGCCGATACCATTGCCCTCTATCACTTCGACGAGGGCAGCGGCGACACGGCCTTTGATTCGTCGGACAATAAGCATCACGCCAAGATCGTCGGGGCGAAGTGGGTGAAGGCCGACTCATCGAATCTGGGAGCAGTTGCGACCGCTTCGACATCGAAATCGCCTGCCGTTTCCTTCCTAACGGCGACTAGCCCCGTCCCGCCACTCGCTAAAGCCCCCTTCGACGCCGCTCAAGCCAAGCAACATCAACAAGCCTGGGCCAAGCATCTCGGCACCGAGGTCGAGACGACCAACAGCGTCGGCATGAAAATGGTTCTCATCCCGCCCGGCGAGTTCATGATGGGCAGCACGGATGAGCAAGTTGCAGCTGCTCTCAAGGCAGCGGAGGAAACCAAAGCCGATCAAGGTACAAAAGACCGCATCGAAAAGGCGGAGCGCCCCCAGCATCAGGTCGTGATCACCAAGCCCTTCCTCATGGGTGCCACGGAAGTGACGGTGGGCCAGTTCAAGAACTTCTCTGCCTCTGGCTACGTCACCGCAGCCGAGCAAGAAGAGCTCAAAGCTAAGGCGTCTCCACCGCCGGTCGTTCCTGGTCAGCCGGCCAAACCGATCCAGACTTACCTCAAACCCGGCTACGTTGTGGCGGACGATTCACCCGCGGCGGTGATTACCTGGAACGATGCAGTGGCCTACTGCAATTGGCTTTCTGTGCAAGAAAAACTCGATCCCTGTTATGTGCTGAACGGGAACACCAGTCAGTTGCAACCGAACAAGAATGGCTATCGTTTGCCGACCGAAGCCGAATGGGAATACGCCTGTCGGGCTGGTACGACGACGCAGTATTCGTTTGGCGACGACCACCAGCAGTTAGAGCAATATGGTTGGTACAACAAAAACCATGGCGGTCGAACGCATGCGGTGGGAACCAAGCTGCCCAACCCGTTCGGCCTGTCCGACATGCATGGCAATGTATGGGAGTGGTGCCAAGATTACTACGACGAAAAGTGGCACGAGAAGACCCTCGCCAACGACCCAAATGGCCCATTTTCCGGCTCCGATCGCGTGCTCCGTGGCGGCCACTGGAACTACTACGCTTCCTACTGTCGGTCTGCGTATCGCGGCAACAACTCGCCGTCGCACCGTAACAACGTCAGCGGTTTTCGTGTCGTGCGGGTGTGGTAGGGGCTTGGCTTCCAGTCGTCGTACTCTGAATCTCTGATTTGCTGATCTCTGTAATTCTGTTCTCTGTTCCTCTCTCTCTCTCTCTCTCTCTCTCTCGACTGGCGCAGCCCGGCGTGCGAAAAAAATTATGCGTGCTGCGTGTCACGACATTTGGGACTTTCCGCGCGAGTTCTCGCCGTGCTGACAACCACAACATTTGGGACTTTCTGCGCGAGTTCTCGCCACTTGGGGTGCGGGAGGCCAAAAGATGTGCGAGCCCGGGCAAGAGAATCGCGGCTAAACTCCTCGGAACGACGGCTTGTCCGCTGGCCGGAGCACCTTTCAAGCCGTTCGCGCGCACCGGCACCCACCTTCGCCCGATTCCTTCGTTCGACCGACTTCAGTTAATGGCGGCAACGGACTGGCTGCAGCTTTGGCAACGCAGGGCCCGATTACCCACCAGACGCGCTTGCCGAGCCGCGACTTTCGCAGCCGCCAACTGTTTCGGAACTTCGGCCCCCGTGCCGAAGTACATCGCGTCGGGTGTCTGGCCATGAAACGCGGCATGCGGGAGATGCTTGTTGTGCTGCTCCGCGTGGTGTCGATGTGCCAGATTTCGTTGGCGCACGAAGCTCGAATGCCGATTTTGGGCTTGGCTGGATAAACGCGTTGTCGGGGTCGGCGCCAGCTGTGAAGCCGGACCAAGCGGCGCCAGGTGTTCGCCGAAGCAAAGACCTTGCCGATTCGCTGGGCCAACCGGGCCAGCGTTCTGGTCGGCACATGTCGGTACTCATCGGCCGTGACCATGTCCCGGATCACGCCGACTTCGGCGGCCGTGAGTTGCTACGGCGAACTGCGCGGACACGACGCTTGGTTGGCCAGGCTGCAACGCGTCTCGTTGCTCCAGGCGTAGAATCTTGTCTGGGATAAACCGATGATGCGGAGGACAGGACGCAGGCTGAAATGCGATCGGGAACGGTCAATGGCCCGCAGCAGCAGTGTCTTAGCAGTCCCATCCGGCAACCGCACGTTGGCCAGGGAAAAGCCCGAAGATTTTATGAAACGCCGTGATGACTCCAAATACAAACTGAATCTCGATCCAGGCCGCCACCGAAGCAGTTAGATTGAACCGAGATCCACAAGAAAATAATGCCACCCTCGGGGCGTTAGGTTACCTCAGGGGCGGCATGAAAAGCGTTAGGGTCTGGACGCCGCATGCGCCACCAATATTGCGATGCGAATCCGGACCAGTTGTTGGTGACTTTGCCGGCCTTCGTTTTATACCAACTGCTGCATCCGGCGTACCAAGCGGTTTTTGCGAGACCGCGCTGGAGCTCGCGGTTATACGAATCTTGCACCTCGGGTTTGACCTCCAACGTCGCCAAACGCTGCGACTGAAGACGGGACAGGCATTGCAGGATGTAGTTCACCTGACACTCGATCATGAAAATGATCGAGTTGTGTCCAAGGTTTGTGTTCGGACCATAGAGTAGAAATAAATTGGGAAAACCCGACACCGCCACGCCCAGATAGGCCTCCGCACCATGCTTCCATACGTCAGCAAGTTGACGCCCCTCGCGCCCCGTGATTTCGATCGGTGCCAGGAAGCGAGTGGCCTCGAAACCAGTGGCAAAGACAAGCGTATCGGCAGCATGCAACGTTCCGTCATTGGTGATGATGCCATCTCGCGTGATCCGCGCGATGCCGTTCGTAACGACCTCGACATTTGGCCGAGCCAAAGCTTGGTAGTAGTCGTCGGAGATTAACGTTCGCTTGCAACCGGGAGTAAAATCAGGCGTCAGCGTTTTACGCAGCGCGGGATCCTGAATGTGCGACTCAAGATAACGGGTGGCACACCACTTCAGATACCAGGCGACCCAGCTTTTCCGGAACAGAACAAAAAAGCGGCTTTCACATTTCCAGTAGATCAACGCCCGCATCAGCCGCGCGTAACCGGGCGCATATTGAAACGCGAATCGCTCCCACGTGCGGTACGCACGATCATTGCGCGGGATGATCCAGTTGGCATGCCGCTGGAAAACGTGTACTTTTTTCGCAACTTCCGCGACCGGGGGAATAAACTGAATCGCGCTGGCGGCGTTGCCAATCACTGCCACGTTGCGCCCGGCCAAATCGTGTTGGTGATTCCAACGGGCAGAATGAAATTGAGCACCACCAAACTCTTCGAGCCCCGGAATCTCGGGCGTATGTGGCCGGTTGAGTTGTCCCGTTCCGGTGATCAGCACCTGGGCGGTAAACTCCTCACCGCTGGTGGTTCGCAAACGCCAGATACCCGCCGCCTCGTCGAAGCTGGCGTTAGCGACTTCGAAACCAAACCGCACATGGCGGTGCAGGTCGTACTTTTGGGCGCAATGTTCGAGATAACGCTGAATCTCCGGCTGGCGCGAGTAGACGCGGCTCCAATCAAACTTGGGCTCGAACGAAAAGGAATACAGGTGCGAAGGGACATCGCAGCCTGCCCCGGGATAAGTGTTTTCCCGCCAGGTGCCCCCCACGCGATCAGATTTTTCGTAAATGGTAAATGATTCTATGCTGAGTTGCTTTAGTCGCATCCCCATGCATAAGCCAGCAGCGCCCGCGCCCAGGATAGCGATGGTCGGCTGGTGATTCAGTGGCACCTTCGAGGACTTTTCGGAACGTTGCAGCATGGTGTGTTTCAATCTAATACGCAGCTGTGTGTTGATTGCTTAGAGCCGTGCTGCGAGCCGCGACATTCGGGACTTTCGTGCGCGAGTTTTCGCCACCGACGAACCGGAAATCCCGGGAATGGCGACATTATGGGGCAGCGGCTACCACCACGCCACCCGAACCGGGGAGTGTTTTCCGGCATTCAGATCGCTTCCGACAACGTCCGTGCCCACCGGCACCCAACTTCGCCCGATTCCTTCGTTCGACCGGCGTCAGTTGCTGATGGCCACTGGTTCGCTGCAACTCTGGCAGCGGACGGCCCGATTGCCCGCCAGACGCGAGCGGAGGCCAACCGGAGGCGGACCTGTAGCGCGTGAGCCGGTGACCGTGAGCCTCAACTGAGCTTGGTACAGTAAAAAAACGAGTCGTCCGTGGTCGGAGTATGCGCGGCTTGGGAACGGCGAGGTGAAAAGCGAAGCTACAACGCGGGACTCGCGGAGAAACCACGGCTCGGGTCTGCCAAGTCAGGACGGGCATGGACTAAACTGGCGAGAACTCGCGCAGAAAAATCCAGAAGGTCGTGACACACTGCACGCCAGAATACCACAGAGGACCAGTTGCCACCGGTATCGCTCTAACGGAATCCGCGAGCCAATTCCCATATTCTATTCCTAAGTCCGCGCACGGACGAACCAGCGCCAAATGGTTCCCCACTCCTCAAAATGGACGCCGGGCTTGCCTGTCGTTACTATGGAGAAAGAACGTCCTCTCAGGCGCGTTCCCTTAGGCGCAAAGTGCATTGGAGCCTGAGAAAAGTGAAAGTCCGTTCCCGCCGACCGTCCCTGTGTGATGGTCCCTATGCGTGAGCTTCCTCCTCACCTCGCATCGTCCTATAGTCATTGAAATACGCCATGCCACGACTCACACTTGCGATCGTTGCTCCCCTCGTGCAGTTCTTGTCACTGGCTGCCGCCGCGGATGGCAAGATCGAGTTCAACCGCGACATCCGGCCAATCCTGGTCGATAACTGCTTCGCCTGCCACGGAGCCGATTCCGCGGCCCGCAAGGCCGATTTGCGGCTTGACCAGCGCGAGGCGGCGATCGAGAGCACGGCGATCGTGCCGGGGAAAATCTCGGAGAGCGCCCTCATCGCCCGGATCATGTCGACTGATCCGAAAGAGATCATGCCGCCGCCGGCCACGAAGAAGAGCCTCAAGCCGGCTCAGCAGGAACTGCTGAAGCAATGGATCGCAGAGGGAGCGGAATATCAGAAGCATTGGTCATTCATCGCGCCCGTGCGTCCGCCGTTGCCCGAAGTGAAGGACAAAGCCTGGGCGAAAAACCCGATCGATGCGTTCGTGCTCGCGAAGCTGGAATCGCTTGGACTGAAGCCAGCGCTGGAAGCCGATAAACGCACGATTGCGCGGCGGCTGAGCCTCGACATCACCGGTCTGCCGCCCGATCCGGCCGTCGTGGAAACCTACATAAAAGATGAATCGCCAAATGCGTATGAGAAACTGATTGACAAATTGCTCGAATCGCCACAATGGGGCGAGCATCGCGGCCGGCATTGGCTGGACGTTGCGCGTTACGCCGATACGCATGGCATTCACTTCGATAACTATCGCGAGATCTGGTCCTATCGCGATTGGGTCATCAAGGCCTTCAACGAGAACAAGCGGTTCGATGTCTTCACGGTCGAGCAGCTCGCCGGCGATCTGCTCCCCAATCGCACGCTCGATCAGCAGATTGCCTCGGGCTTCAATCGTTGCAACATCACGACGAACGAAGGGGGCGCGATCGCGGAGGAATATCTCGTCCTGTACAACCGCGAACGGACCGAAACGGTCGCCCAGACCTGGCTCGGCATGACCGCTGGCTGCGCCGTCTGCCACGATCACAAGTTCGATCCGCTCAGCCAAAAAGAGTTCTATGAGTTGGCCGCGTTTTTCAATAACACGACGCAAGCGGCGATGGACGGGAACATTCCCAATACGCCCCCGATCATGCAGGTGCCGAAGCCGGAAGATCAGGCCCGTTATTTCACGCTCGACGGTGAAATTGCCGGAGCGACCGCCGCCCAGGCTGCGCGGAAACAACAGGCCCGCGGCGAGTTCGACCGCTGGCTAGCGACCGCGGGCAGCGATACGAACTCGGCGGCCGCCACGATTCCCACGGAAAAACTGTATCTCTCGGCTGCGCTGAGCGAAGGCCAGGGTCGGACTACGAAGATTCAGGTGGACGGCAAGGATCGCGAAGTCCCGCTGACGGAGAAGGGCAGCTGGCAGCCGGGCAACTCGGGACCGGCGTTGCAAACGACCGGGGCGGCCTTGGAACTCGCTGACGTCGCCAATTTCGAGCGCGATCAGCCGTTCTCCACTTCGGCTTGGATCAAGCTCAACCCCAACGATTCGGCCGGCGCGATCGCCGCCCGGATGGATAACGCCAACAAGTACCGCGGCTGGGATTTCTGGGTCCAGGCCCGTCGCGTCGGCACGCATATTGTTAACGCCTGGCCCGATAACGCGCTCAAGGTCGTCGCCGAGACCCAGGTTCCCGGCAACCAATGGACGCACGTCGCCGTCACCTACGATGGCTCGTCGAAGGCCAGCGGCGTGAAGTTCTATTACGACGGTAAAGAACAGAAGACGAACGTCGAAGCGGACAAGCTCTCTGCGACCACCAAGACGCGCGTGCCCTTCAAGCTCGGACAACGACATACGGGCGAAATCCTCGCGGGTGTCACCGTGCAAGATCTGCGGATTTATCAAAAGTCGCTCACGGCGGCGGAAGTGGAATCGCTCGCCAAGACGACGCGCTTCGCCGCGCTCCTCGCTAAGCCGGCCGATCAGCGAACGCCGGGCGAAAACGACGAACTCTACAACTGGTGGCTCGGCACGAACGACAAGACGTTTCAAGAGGCGACCGCCAACCTGAATGAGCTGCAGCAGGAGAAAGCGAACATCATCGCCCGCGGAACGAAGGCCTATGTGATGCAGGAAAAGGAATCGCCCGCGATGGCGTTCGTTCTGCAGCGCGGTGAATACGACCGCCGTAAGGATCAGGTGAAGCCAAACACACCCGAAGTCCTGCCCAAGATGGCCGACGACGTGCCTCGCAATCGACTCGGCTTAGCCAACTGGCTATTGCGAGAAGATCAGCCGCTAACGACCAGGGTCACGGTCAATCGCTTCTGGCAGGAAGTATTCGGCAATGGCATCGTGAAGACCTCTGGCGATCTGGGCGTTGCCGGCGATCTCCCTGCGAATCAGCCGCTGCTCGATTGGCTGGCCGTCGATTTCCGGGACGGAAACTGGGACGTGAAGCGGTTCTTTAAGCAAGTCTTCATGTCTGCCACCTATCGTCAGGCAGCCATCACGACGCCGGAAAAACTAGAGAAAGATCGCGAAAATCGCTTCTTGAGTCGTGGCCCACGGTATCGGATGGATGCCGAAATGATTCGCGACTATGCCCTGTCATCCTCGGGCATTCTGGTGCAAAAGCTGGGTGGCCCCAGTGTCAAGCCCTATCAGCCCGACGGAGTCTGGGAGGCGGTCGCCATGATCGGCAGCAACACTCGCGACTACAAGCGTGACACTGGCGAAAATCTCTACCGCCGCAGCATGTACACCTTTTGGAAACGCTCCGCCCCGCCGGCCTCCATGGAGATCTTCAACGCCCCCAACCGCGAGAGCTGCGCCACTCGCCGCGAACGCACCAACACGCCGCTGCAGGCCCTCGTCACACTGAACGACCCGCAGTTCGTGGAAGCGGCGCGATTCCTGGCTCAGCGCACGCTCAAAGAAGGTGGCGCGGATGACGCTGCTAGGTTGAACTTCGTCACGCAGCATGTTCTCGCTCGCTCGCTCCGCGCCAACGAGCTACCCGTGGTGCTGGATTCGCTCAAGACGATTCGAGAGCATTATTCCAATTCACCGGACGATACCAACAAATTGATCACCGTCGGTGAGTCGAAGCCTGACCCATTCATCAAACCAGCAGAGTTGGCGACCTGGACAATGATCGTGAACGAGCTGCTAAATTTGGATGAAGTGTTGAACAAATAACCACGATTTTCAAGGTGATTTTCATGCACCCTCTCCACCAATACCAACTCAACCTCACCCGGCGTCATTTCTTCCAGACCGGCTCCCACGCGCTCGGCACGGCCGCGCTCGCGACGCTCGCTGGCCAATCCGCGGCAGCAGCGCCGAACGAGAACAAGCTCGCGGGGCTGCAGCATTTTGCGGGCAAAGCCAAGCATGTAATCTATTTGCACATGGTCGGCGGGCCCCCGCAGATGGATTTGTTTGATTACAAGCCGGTGATGAACGACTGGTACGACAAGGATCTGCCTGAATCGATCCGCAAAGGGCAGCGTCTGACGACGATGACCAGCGGCCAGGCTCGGTTTCCGATCTCGCCGTCGAAGTTCAAGTTCGCCCAGCATGGCGCCGGCGGCGCGTGGCTTTGCGAGTTGCTGCCGTGGAAGGCGAAGATGGCTAATGACCTCTGCTTCATCCGCACGATGAACACAGAGGCGATCAACCACGAACCGGCGATCACCTACATTCAAACCGGCAACCAAGTCACCGGTCGGCCGTGCCTCGGCGCGTGGAGCAGCTATGGCCTAGGTTCGGCGAATGAGAATCTGCCGACGTTCGTCGTGATGGTCGCTAAGCCCAGCAACACCGAGCAAGTGCAAGCCATCTCGGCGCGGCTCTGGCAAAGCGGCTATCTGCCAGGTGAGCACGCGGGAGTGTCGTTTCGCTCTGCCGGCGATCCCATTCTCTATATCAATAACCCACCCGGCGTGCCGAGCGCAATCCGGCGCAAGACGCTCGATGGCTTGAATGCGTTGAACGAGTTGAATTTCAATGAACTCGGCGATCCCGAAACGCAGACCCGCATTCGGCAGTACGAAATGGCGTATCGGATGCAAAGCAGCGTACCGGACCTGACGGACTTCTCCAAAGAAACACAAGAGACGCTCGACTTGTACGGCCCCGACGTCAAGAAGCCCGCGAGCTTCGCGAACACAGCGCTGCTCGCCCGGCGACTCGTCGAGCGCGGCGTGCGGTTCGTGCAGGTCTATCACAACAACTGGGACACGCACGCCAATGTCGCGGGGCGCCTGCCCGATCAATGCCGCGACGTCGATCAGCCGTGCTATGCCCTCGTTCAGGATCTCAAGCGGATCGGCCTGCTCGATGACACGCTCATCATCTGGGGCGGCGAGTTTGGCCGCACCATCTACTCGCAAGGCGGCTTATCGAAAACCAACTACGGCCGCGATCATCACCCGCGTTGCTTCACCATCTGGATGGCCGGCGGTGGCATCAAAGGAGGCGTCGTGCATGGCGAAACCGACGATTTCTCTTACAACATCACGAAAGATCCGGTCCACCTCCGCGACTGGCACGCCACGATCCTGCACCTCCTCGGCTTCGATCACCAACGATTCTCAGTGAAGTCGCAAGGGCTCGATCAAAAGCTGACCGGCGTGGAAGAGGCGCATGTGATCAAGCAACTACTTACTTGACGAGCGCTCGCAGGCTGCCCACTCAATCCCGTGGTGCGGCAGCCGCCCTGTGCCGATTCGGCCTAGTGAAGCTCGCCCAAGCGTACATCCATCGACTGTAGTGCGTCAGTTTGAAATTTCATCGCCCCGGCCGGCTTGGGGCGATTTTAGCCGTGCTGAGAACCACAACATTGGGGAGTTTTCTGCGCGAGTTCTCGCCACTTGGGGTGCGGGAGGCCAAAAGATGTCCGAGTCCGGGCAAGAGAATCGCGGCTACACTCCTCGGAACGACGGCTTGTCCGATGGCCGGAGCACCTTTCATGCCGTTCGCGCGCACCGGCACCCAACTTCGCCCGATTCCTCGCTCGACCGGCGTCAGTTGCTGATGGCCACTGGCGCGCTACAACTCTGGCAGCGGACGGCCCGATTGCCCGCCAGACGCGCTTGCCGAGCCGCGACTTTCGCAGCCGCCAACTGTTTGGGAATGTCTGCGCCGGTGCCGAAGTACATCTCGTCGGGTGTCTGGCCATGAAACGCGGCATGTGGGAGATGAGAATTGTGCTGGTCCACGTAAAACGCGACGAGCTTCTGCACCGTTGCCAGGGTATCGAGCCTGTTCAGGAACAGCCACTGATGCTTGAGCACGCGCCACCAGGATTCGAACATCGCCCTCGGCGCGAGCCAGCCACGAGCTGTAGAGCGGGGTACTCCGCACCCGACTGCCGCGTCGATGTTCTTGCTGTTGCAGACTATCTCTCGCAGGCGATGATCATACCGGCGCTGGGTCCGGGTGGTTGAGGTCATCCCTCAATAATCACCGAAAACACGTCGGCGTGAAACTCAACGGGAGCGAGGAGAGTAGCCGTCCGAGTGGCGAGAACTCGTGCGGAAAGTCCCAATTTTCCTGGCGCAAAGCACGGTTGTCAGCATGGTGCAGATCGTAAGGCTTGAGACGCTGGGAAGTCTCAAATCTGCCTTACGGATTCTCCCGAGCAGGGCTAACACTACACTTTTCGACCGACCATCAGCCCCCGCGCGCTGCACTATTCGAGCGCCGAATATGATTACTTGGGGATCCGCTCCTCACAATCGGCAGAATCCCTAAACTGTACGATTATCATTAGCCGAAAAGACGAAGGGGTTTGTCCGTGAACTAACAGACGGTAGGTGTGGTGATGTCGAAGTTGAAACTCCTGGGCATTGTCGGCGTAATATCAACTGCCCTAGCGATGTTGGCGTGGGGGCAACCCAAGCCCGCTGTCCCAACGCATAGCGAGGACGCCCTGGCCGGCTTGATGCGAGCGAAGTTGGCAAGCTCGCAGAAAGTGGTGGAAGGTTTGATGGCCAGCGACTTCGACCTGATCCGCAAGGGTGCCGAAGAAATGGCGAAGGTCTGCGATGCAACAAACTGGCACGCTACCGACGACCAAGTCTACTCCCATTATCGTGCGGAATTACGACGCACCGCCAAGAAGCTAATCCTGCTAGCGGAGGAGAAGAACCTTGATGGCTCGTCGTACACTTACATGAACTCGCTCACCACGTGCATCAGTTGTCACGAGCACTGCCGACACGTTCTTCACATTTCTGAAAAGGGTCCTGATCTACGCGTCATTCCGATACCTACCACGGAGCTGGAAAATAGCTCTGATCGCACACGACCCTATCGGCGCTAGCCCTCAAATTGCACGCCTTAGCCAACTGTTCGCATAGCCGCATCACGCTTTCTTCAATTGCTCGATGCTTGCGATACCAGCCGAGCCCCCCTACGAACTCCAAGCCCGTTGTTCTAAATCGGTTCGGCTCCGCGGCCGTGATGCCTGCGAAATCGTTCGAGGTTCTCGGGTTTTGCGAGCACGATGAGAACATCCTTCGCTGCAAGCCGATAGTCAGCACTGCGCCCACGACCATTTCACCACTGGGCTGACTTACGGCCAGAATGAGCAGTGAGAATGTCCGCTACGCTGTGTTTCACGACATTCTGGACTTTTGTGCGCGAGTTCTCGCCACTTTGGACTTTGGCCCATGCCGGTCCCGGCTTGGTAGACCCGATCCGAGCCAGTGTCCCGGTTGGCACATGCCGGTACTCGTCGGACGTCACCAGCTCTTGGATCGCGTTGATTCTCCCTGTGCCCAACCCTCTTCGAACAAAAGCTCTCTCTTCCTGAAGACCGAAAGTAATTTTAAACAACGACTTCGCGATTTTGAGGTAGTTTCGGTGGCGGCGCGAATATACGAAATCTGCTTGTTGAAACCATTTACGTTCACCAGCGAACCGCCAAGTTGCCCGGCGAAGTTACCGACAACAGGATCGGCCAGATTGTTGTCGATCAGCGTGAACACAGCTACTTGCTTCGCCATGTCAGCAGGTTACTGAGGAAACACGAGGATGTTTGATTTTGACCACGTGAGCGGCGTTTACCGGAGTTTTGCTGACAATGAATGCCAGGGTTACTCCGACCTGTACTTCAACTTGGCCCATGCGGTTGCCGCCAAGGAGGAGCTTGTTGCATTCCTTTCCCCCTTGCCCGTCATTCAGCCCAATCTCTTTCTGGCTGCTATTCAATACCTTGCCGGGCAGGAGTGGATGCCAAAGTCGGCTAAAGAGTTAGAAGTTTTTGTGCAGCGGAGAGGTGTAGAAATAGCGACGCTAATGAAATTGCGACGCACGCAAACTAACGAAGTTGGTCGCTGTGCAGTACTACTGCCAGCATTGCCTGACGGTCCTCTCGCACTACTGGAGGTCGGTGCAAGTGCCGGGCTTTGTCTGCTTCTAGACGAGTTCTACTACGACTATGGTGACACAAAGATTGGCATTCCAGAGTCACCCGTAAGGCTACGGTGCCAGACTCAGGGCGTGCTTCCGTTGCCCGAAAAACTGCCGCAGGTTGTATGGCGAGCGGGGTTAGATCTTGCGCCGGTCAATTTACGGGACCAAACTGATGCTCGCTGGATGTCATCGTGCGTATTCGCTGATCATGTCGAGAGACAACAGCGGCTTCAGGCGGCGATGGATTTGGGCAGACGACGCGAAGTCAAGGTGCATCAAGGCAATCTTGTGACTGACCTAAGGCAACTAATTGACATTGCCCCCGACCACGCACAACTTGTCGTATTTCATTCGGCAGTGCTCAGCTACGTATCCCCTCAAGAACGAAATATCTTTGCCAGTAACATGGCCGATGCGTCCCGAGCACGTGACATCATCTGGATCTCGAATGAATCGAGATCCGTCGTTCCGGAAATTGCCGCGTTAGCTCCGCCGTCGGGTCCACGTCCGTTCTTGCTAGGCCGGACAACATTTCATCGCGGTGAGCGAAGAGATGAATTTCTGGCGTTAGCTCATCCGCATGGGGCAGAACTTGAATGGCTGCATCCACGCTATTAACTGAGATTTCAACTCGGCGTTCTCTGGTTACCTCAACCCAACGAACCACACGCATCCTGCGATCAGCTCAGGCCACGACCGCTTAAATAGCTGAGCAAGCGCCGAATGTCGACCGGTTTGGCTAGGTGAAGGTCGATTCCGGCGGCGGCCGATGCATCAACTGCTTCCGGCTGGCTGTGCCCAGTGATGGCGATGATCACAATCTCTTCAGCATCCGGCATAGCTCGCACAGCCTCAGCGACCTGATAGCCATTCATGATGGGGAGGCCCAGATCGAGCAAGATCACGTCAGGGCGGCGAATGTTGGCGATCTGCAAGGCCTGAAGCCCCGTGTAAGCCACGTCTACGGAGTGTGCGCACTGGATTCGCAGAAGCATTGCCAAGCTGTCAGCGGCGTCCTTGTTGTCCTCGACGACTAATATCCGCAGAGGCGTGTGAGATTCAAAAGTGTCAGACACGGATTGTCCTTGGCGAAGGGAGAGGAGAGCACCAGAGTTTAGCCTGAATCTAGCGTGCCTTGGCCAGTATTCGCGGCTCGGCAAGCGGGACGACAGCAACCACTGCTTCGGGCTAGCTCGGCCAAATTGGATGTCGTCGGTGGGGTGCCTACCGCGCTGGGAACCTGCAGTAATGGTGACCACGCTCTCCAGTTAGTATCTGCGTCCCGACCAGTACCCCGGATCGAACGAGGCCATTCCTCTTCGGTCCATGTGACCGAACCGAGTTCGTCTTAGAGAATCACTCGAATTGAGGTCGGGAAAATTAAGCTGGGATCGGCAACAGTTCAGCCAGCAGCTTGGCGAGTATGGCGTGATCCACCGGTTTGACAATGTGGCCGTCGAAACCAGCGTCTTTGGACTTTTGCCGGGCTTCGTCCTCGCCCCAACCGGTTAAGGCAACCAGCACCATCGATTTCCCCCACGGCTGGTCGCGAATCTTTCGGCAAGCGTCGTAGCCGTTGAGCCTGGGCATGCCAATGTCGAGCAAGACAATCTCCGGCAGGAACGTCGCAGCAACTTCCACGGCTTCCAGCCCGTCGAACGCCATTTGCGTTTTGTTGCCCAAGAACTTCAACAACATCGCGAGACTTCTAGCGGAGTCACGATTGTCATCGACGACCAGGATGCGGTGTGAGTTGATGGCCGTGGGCTGGTCAGCGGGGGGCAGTAAAGGCGTGAGTCGCTCGACCAGAATCGGAATCCGAACCACGAATTCGCTCCCCTGACCGATACCAGCACTGTTGACTTCCGCGCTCCCGCCGTGCATTTCCACCAGACTCTTTACCAGCGCTAGGCCGATGCCTAAGCCGCTGACGGGTCGCCCCAGGGAGGTATCCACCTGCACGAACATTTCAAAGATTCGAATCAGCTGGTCGGCGGCGATCCCCAAGCCGCTGTCCCTCACCCTGATCGTCGCCATGGCAGGAAGCAAAGAACTCTCGCTCGACGGATGGGCTCCTGATTTCGCATCACCGACTTCATCCACCGCAACGGTCAGCCAAATTTGACCACCTTTGTCTGTAAACTTGCAGGCATTGCTGAGCAGGTTGCCGACCACTTGCGCGAACCGGGTTGGGTCGGCATTCAAGTAGACTGGCTGCGACGGTAAGGTGAGCGTCAACGTGTGAACCTTCTCGTCAACCAGTGTGCGGGCTGCGTCGACCGCATGTTGGACGGCCGAGGTCAATTCAATCCGCGCCCGGCGCAGTTCAATCGTGCCCCGGCTGATGCGGCTGATGTCCAGCAAGTCGTCGATCAGCCGCGCCATCTGGCCCAGCTGGCGCTCCATCATTTCGGCGATCGAATGAATCGTCGCCCCATCGCCACCCTTGGTCAGGCGCAGCAGTTGAACGGCATTGCGAATGGGAGCCAACGGATTACGGAGTTCGTGAGCCAGCATCGCCAGGAACTCATTCTTGCGACGATCAGACTCCTTGAGTTCGCCTAAGAGCGAGTTCAATTTTTCATGATGGTGCTGCGACGTGAGGTCAGTGACCAAAAGGCCGATGGCAACGCCGCTCTCCGGCGGCAGGGCGTTAATCGTGAGAAATACTGGAACCAGGGTGCCATTGAATTTCTGGACATGCGTTTCGCCCTCGCTGGAACCAGCGCGCCCCTGCTGTAACAAACTCTCGTAAAAAGTTCGTGCGGCAAACGGGATGAATTCATGAAAGGCCACGCCCAACAACCGTTCCAGAGGTTTACCCACCAAATCGGCAAAGCGTCGGTTGCAGTAGGCGATCGTGCCATCAAGGCTCAACGTGATCGCCCCCTGCTGCATTTCTTCCACCAGCAGTCGGTAAGGACGGTCTGCAGATTCCAGCGTGTAAACCCGCGCTCCGTTCGGCACCTCGACCACAAACGCGTCGACCGAACCGCTGCGAATGGCCCGGATTGTCTCTTCAGCTTCTTCGAGCCGAAGTTGCAATTCGGCTAGTTCCGACTGTTTCACATCTGCCATGCGATCTCGCTCATTCTGGCTTGCGCCGCAGATCGAGACCCAACAGCACCCGATCCACGTTGGATAGATCGCCGATCATCCGGCGGAGTGGCGCCGGCAGCATTTTGACCAAGGTGGGGACGGCAATAATCTGCTCATCGATGGCCAGTTGTGGATGTTGATAGATATCGACCACTTCCAACTCATATCGTCCTTGCAGGCGCTCTTCGCAGATGGCTTTGATCGCGGCAAACGCTTCCGTGCTGCGGGCCGTCATGCCCGTGACATACAACCGTAAGACATAGCGCGCGTCCGCTGGAGGTCCAGCCACTAACTTTTCGAAGGCCGCAGACGAATCGATTTCCTTGGGCGTCAACTCAGCGGGCATCGGAGCCCTCCTCAGTCGTTGTGAGCGGTTTCGCGAGTCGCAGCTGTAATCCAACCAGTGTACGTTCCGTATTCGACAGGTCGCCGACAATCCGCCGCAGCGGTTCAGGCAACCTGCGCACTAGCGTGGGGATCGCGACGATCTGATCGCCGGCCGCCAATTGCGGATGCTGCATGAGGTCGATGACCTCGATCTGGTATCGGCCCGGCAGATGTTCTTCGCACAGCTTCTTGAGATTGCGAAAGGCGGCCACGGACTTCGGAGTTTGTCCGGCGATGTACAGCCGCAGTTCCCAAGTTTCCGTCTCTTCCCCAACCCCGGCGGGTCCTTCCTGGCTTGTGGTCGTCTTCATTTGCGGCTCCGTGGGGTCTCGTGGGAACGAGCGGCGGGCTCGGCATCCTTGAGCACCTTGTCGCCTTGGCGGCTGATTCCCATTCGGTCGCGATCCTGCCGATGGGTTTCCTCGCGAGAATTTTCCTGTTCGATGTCCCGCTTCGCCACTTCTTCTTCGGCCTCGAATTCCTTTTGCAAGGCAGTGATCCGGGCTGCGAGGGCTTCGCGCTTCAAGACGCGCTCGCGCTGTTTGGCTTCGATTTCTTGATGCCTGAGCAAACTGTCGGCCTTTTCGATGGCTTCGCGAGTCTGTCGCGCGGAGCCGGTGAGTACACCCTCGGCGCCGAGATAGACGTTTTGTAACTCGACTCCTTGATCGGTCAGCAAGAATTCGCGGAGTTGGTTGGAGTGGGCCATGCCACGCGATTTGAGGACATACATCACGCGATTCCTCTCGCCATCGAGTTCCAGATCACGGAGCAGCAGCCAGGTGTCAATGAGCGTCGAAACATTGACATCGGTTTGCTCCAGTGCCTCTTCCCCGCTCGTCAGACTCGTGAGGAGCGCCGTGATTCCCTGCATCTTGAGGAAGTCGATCAAGCGGGTGAGCATCACGCTGGCATCCTGACGCGTCCCGACCGCAGTCAGGCTGCCAACCGGATCCATGATCACGACGCGGGGCCTAAACTCGCGGACTAATTTGTGAATGGTTGACAGGTGCATTTCCAGGCCGTGGATCGCAGCGCGGCTGGCATGAAAGTGCAACAGCCCCTTTTCCACCCAAGGCTCCAGGTCGATGCCAATCGACCGCATATTGCGTAGGATTTGCCCGGGCGATTCCTCGAACGCGAAGTACAAGCAGCGTTCCTCACGCTTGCACGCAGCAGCGGCGAAGTGGGCGGCGATGCTGCTCTTGCCGCTCCCCGCGGTGCCGGACATCAAAACCGTGCTGCCTCGGTAAAACCCCTCCCCGCCGAGCATCGCATCCAACCGAGGAATGCCGCTCGAAATCCGTTCGGTGCTCGCTTTGTGCAGCAATCCCAACGACGTGACGGGCAAAACGCTGATACCATCCTCGTCGATCAGGAACGGGTATTCGTTGGTTTCATGCGTGGTGCCACGATACTTGATGATCCGCAACCGCCGCGTCGACATCTGATCCGTCACCCGGTGATCGAGAAGAATGACACAGTCCGATACATACTCTTCCAGACCGTGTCGAGTGAGTGTCCCGTCGCCGCGCTCGCCCGTGATGACAGCAGTGACTCCTTTGTCCTTGAGCCAGCGAAACAAGCGGCGAAGCTCGCCGCGCAGCACGGCGACATTGGACAAACCGCCGAAAAGCGCTTCCACGGTATCGAGCACCACCCGCTTGGCGCCGATCGCATCGATCGCGTAATTAAGACGCACGAACAGACCTTCCAGGTCATATTCGCCGGTCTCTTCGATTTCATTTCGCTCGACCCGCACGAAATCCATCGCCAGCTTTTTTTGCTCGACAAGTTCGTCCAAGTCAAAGCCCAGCGAACGCAAATTCTGCGTCAGTTCCTGAGTGGTCTCTTCAAAACACATGAACACGCCGGGTTCATCGAATTCGGTCGCGCCGCGAACCAGGAATTCCATCGCTAGCAGCGTCTTGCCACAGCCGGCACTTCCGCACACAAGTGTCGGTCGTCCGCGCGGCAGACCTCCTCCTGTGATTTCATCTAACCCTTGGATGCCCGTTGGGGCCTTGGCAAGGCCGCGCATAACGGGCGTTTGAAGTTCGGTGGCTAGGGCCATTAGGTTCTCATGACTACTGAACACCACGTCTCTGTGTGGCGGGAGCGCACCTCAGATCCAGAGTCCTCAATTGGCTACGCCCAGCGTGATCATATCGCATGGGGTGCAACTTCAACAGCAGAATCGCGTCGAAGTTCGCGGGTTCACCCGGGCGGGCATCGATTCGGTCGGAAATTGGCCTGAAATGTGAATGCTCAGCCTACATGCCCGCTAAACAGGGGCCAAAAAAAGCCGCATGGCTTGCCTTGAAAGTGCCGCTCATTCACACCTTCATCATTAAATCTGGCGTGCGTCGGACCGACACTCCGGAGCTGCCACCGCGCTCTCCAGTTAGTATCTGCGTCCCGACTAGTTCCCCAAACCAAACGAGACTGTTAACCAAGTTTCGGGCGAAAACAGAGAGCGGAGAGAGTTCGCGGGAGAGTAGCGAAGAAATCGGTCGCCGGGCAAAAATAGAGAGCGCGGTAGGAACACCGGAGAGAGTTCGGCACTCGCCGTAAACCCCTGCAGAGCAACGCGTAAACGACAATAGCCGGCAGAACTCTCTGGCCGGCGTTTCGCGTTAACCGTTGGGTCGGCCCAAGTTAGGGCCGAAATAGAAGCTCCCCGGTCGGGACTCTCCTACTAACTGCGCTCTCTGTTTTTCGTCTCAGATTGGGACGCGGTTTTGTGTTAAGCAGTTATGAGGAGAGTTCGGCCAGGTACCCCAGTCGTGAGATTTAAACTCGGGTTAACAGCTTCGAGAATGATTCGAAAGCCGTCTGTGAAGATGGGCTGTTAACCGTGGCACCAAGAGAATTTCTAGCGTCGCATGATCCCATCGCGCTCTCAGATGCGATTCAGCAACATCGATCCGGCACTTCCACCGAAAGCGATATACGTTTCAGATGGCCGATGGTGCCCCCGGGGTGCAAAAAAGAACGCACTCCCCTCATTCACTGCCTGAAATCCAGTGTAATTCGATGGTCAACGTTTTCAGTCACTCCTGCTCATGATCGCCGGTTCCACGCAGAAAGAACTGGTCCGCCTTCCCAGCGTCGTTGCTGCCCGAAGAATAGGTCAGGTGAAGAAAGAAAAACCAGAAGTGCGAGTTGATTAACCCATCACTCGATTAAAATTCGCCCTGAGGTAGTCGTCGGCCGCATCGAGTTCGGAAAAGATGGTGGCGGCATCTATCGAAAGTGACCAGTCATCGTCAGTCCAAACTTGAAACATTTCGAGCAGCGGTTTATTCGGCGCCTGCTTGCTTGGGAGTTCGCCCATGACTCGATCCGAAGTGATGATGAAAGTCTCGCCGGATTTGCGTCACGCTCATGAGAATACCTTGCTTCTGATTCGGTCATATTCGAGCCGCACAGAAACTATCGACTTAATGCGAGGGACGAGTGAGCTATGGCTGGTCCCGCTGCACGCCAAGCGGTTCAAAGCAATAAATCGAATTGTTTACATTCGGGCTGAAAAACAGCCGGCCGTTGGCGGCGATCGGTGTGGTGCAGGCCCGCGGAGCGAAGCCCAGGCTCTGCCAAATAATTTCGCCCGAATCGACGTTGCGGGCATACAAGCCGCTGGAGCTGACTGCATACGAAATCCGCCCGGTCGTTAGCAACACCGGTGAACAAGAATGGTCCGGGCAGCCGCCCAGGGCTTCGCGGCCATTGCGGATGATTGGCTTGCCGCTGGCTAACTCGCGGAGGATTCCGTGCCCGCCATAACTGCGCGTGACGAAAAAATCTTGGCCGAGCGACGGGCTGTGAGAATAGCTCACCATATCGACCTTCCACTTCAAGCTACCATCGAAGACCGAAAGACATACCATCGGAGCGCCCGACTGTCCGCCGAGATAGATCAAACCATCGCGGCCCGCCGGTCTGCCGTAGCCGTGAATATGGTGTTCGGTAGTTTCCCAGAGAACCTTACCCGTCCCGGGCTCGACCACGACTGTGGCGCCAAGTCCGGCGCCCCAAGTCTGGCCGCAAGAAAAGATCATTTTGCCATCGAGCACGCAGGTGCCGCCGGCCATAAGCTTGGCGTTGCCGGGCAAGTCGAGCGACCAGAGTGCTGCGCCCGTTTCCGCGTGAAAGGCGCGGGCTCGCGGTTTTGGCGGACTCCCTTCCAAAGTGATTCCTGCTACGACGTCGCCGACAATTACCGGCGAAGTGCGGCAAGTACCTTGCAGTGAACCCCACTCGGCTTGCCAGAGGAGTTGGCCAGTTTTCGCGTCGAAAGCGTTGAAGGCGGAACCTCCTTCTTCAGGCTTTCGCGCGCGGAGAGCAGACGTGCTGCGAGTAACGAATAACTGGCCCCGGTCGAGCAACAATTGCTGCCAGCCGCCGATCGGGCTATTGAGTCGTTGGCGCCAGCGAATTCGACCAGTGGCTTGTTCGAGGGCGGCGAAAGTCCCAGCCTCGGAAATGAAATAGAGGCTGTCCTCATCCGCGCTCATCTGCACGCGTAGATCGAAGGGTCGCGTTGCCCACCGCAAGCGGAGCGGCGGTTTCAATCGCGGGTCGTCAACGCAGCCGGTATTCGCCTGATCCATGCTGGCAACCGGCGCGCCGTAAGAACTACCGGTCGCCGGAACGGCGCGCGAGCGGACCGCGTGTAGGTCATTCCTGGGTTGCGGCAATTGGAGCTTGCCGCCTGCTTTCAGTCCATATAAATAGCCGTCGTCGCAGCCGAAATAGACCGCGCCGCCGCATGCGATTGGCGACGAGCCAATGGGCCGCCCGAGTGGCGTTTTGAACGTGAATGGGGTCGGCCTGAACTGCGGCCAACCTCCAGTCGATTCGACAGCGATGACGTGCAGTTCGCCGGTGATCGTGCCGAACACACAATGCCCGCGAGTCAGCGCCGGGGACGAAATGCACGATGTAAATTTCGACTGATCGAGCGTATTATCCGTCCGAGCCGCCCAAAGTGCCTGGTGCTTGTCGAAGTTCCACGCGTGTACGCCCATGTAATGCGTCGGCACATACGCAGTCCCCTCGCGCACAGCTGGTGTAGCGAACACCGCCCACACGGAACCGGGATACCCGCTTGAACGGAAATCTACTTTCGGATCAAAACCGCCGTCGGCAAGCCGAACACGCATGAACCCGCCGAACTGATCCGTTCCTGGATGACCTACATAGACCCACTCACCGTTGATCGCGGGGCCCATCGCAATGCCGGGATCCTTACCCAGCGGCGCGCGATTGCACCAAACCATCTCGGGCTTTTCCCCTTGGTCCTTCAGGCAGTACAAATCCCAGCCCATGTTCACGACGACGCGGTTCCCTGCGACTGCCACCTCTCCGCCGGCATAATGCGGATCGTGAAAGCTTCCGGGAAAACCCGAGGCGAGCTTGTTGGTCTTCGGGTCTTGATACGACTTGTAGTGATCCCAGCGCCAGCGTTCGGTGCCATTGAGGTCGAAGCAATGCACTATCGCCCCGACCGATTGCAGGTAAATGGAATCGTTCGCAAACACCGCTGCACCCAGAATCGGCCAGCCAACGTCGAAGCTTTTAATCAGCCTTCCGTCTTTGGCGTCGAGCACGTGCAGCCGGCCGGCAGTGGTGCCATAGTAAACTCGTCCGCGTGCAACGCAGACAGATGACGTATTGCCACCCATCGCACGATTGCCGTCGGGAGAAGATTGCCACAGGATTTTGCTTTCAATTGGATCAATGGCATATGCGGTTCCCATTTGATCGACGACAAAGACCGTACCATTCACGACGGCCGGCGAAGTGGTAATCGCGTCGTCCAGTCGCACACAGGTCGCGAGGCCGAGAGGAAGTTGCAACGCTTCCTCTGCCGCGTCCCCCGTATGCTCACTGTTTCGCATGAACTGCGGCCAATCGGCAGCCAAGCCGGGTGGCGGGAGAAAACCTGCGATAAACAGAGCGATGCTTCGTAAACAGATTCGGTCAATTGTCATAATTAGCTCTCCCATGCAGTGAGCCGTGTATATGGTCTGAATCTTACTCGCCCTGCGTCATCCAGCCTCTCGAAAACCTCAGATCTGCCAAACTTTAGAGGAGACTTCGGATGCCCGCGGCGTTAAATGGCTAAGTGATCGATTGCAAGCTAAGAATGCCAAATTCGTTGCGATATGCTCGCAAAGCTTCGGGAATTGCTAGGAAGTGCAAAGCTGACTTAAAGAACTGTCAACCAAAGCGGGCAGATTGATCGCCTGCGCGACTAATTAAGAAGAGGGCCAGAGTATAATTCGCAGGTTCATCCTCGGCAGCTGCGGATGACTTCACAAAGCACCACCGCCTTGGGCAATAGCCAGATTGGTTACTGACTTCAGTTCGCCATTTTTGCCGCAAGGTTACGTTGGGACATCTGATCCCAAACGCCGAAAAACAAAGTTTCCGACAATTTTTTCCACAAGCGGCATCAGCAATGAGAAATTGATTGGCTTTAGGAACGAACACCTAATCCCCGCCTCGGCTGCCTCTCCCGTGGTGGTGATGGAAGTGAAGCCGGTTATCAGTGCAACCACGATGTTTGGCTGCATGTTCTTCAAGCGTCGGCAGAGTTCCAGGCCGTCCATGTCGGGCATGTTGTAGTCAAGCAGCGCCAAACGGTAATGATGGCCCCCGGACAATTCCAAGGCACTTGCACCATCGTGGGCCGTATCCACCGTGTAGCCGAGATCTAAGAACACGTCCGACATCGAATCGCAGGTGTCCGAGTCGTCGTCAACCAACAAGATGTTTGTGTCTATCACCGGTATTCTCCCTGTTGTGTTGGGTACCGACGATAAAAAAGCCGACGTGGCGGAACACCCAGGGGTCGTCCACTACGTCGGCTTACTCATTAGCCAACGCTGCATTGTACTCCTCAAGTCGGGGGTAACACAGGCCGAGGATGCAACTTGGTTCATTCCCCCGATCATATGCACGCGGAAACCAGTCTTGCACGTTCGACTCGATGGCGAAGATCCCGTGGCAGACCCGGCGTAGCCAAGCGGTTCGAGGACAGTGCGGCCGTAGGTGAAGTGATCGCGGCGAGACGATCCGGTCGCATCTCTCCGTGAACAAGTTCACCACTTCGGTGAATCAAGCGGACAATGCTCGGTGGCCATTGCGATCTTGTTCGTGATGCTGACCACGCCAGTGCATCTGCAGCCACACATTCCGCAGACGTCGTTTTTCAGTAACGGGCACAGCTGGCAAATCGTCGAGTAAATACGCGTGACCTCGGCAGCATCGCGCACCGGCCGTCCAGCGGAAGAACCGCGTGCTGTTCACGGTCCCCGTCAGATCGTGCAGCTTCTGCGCATGGTCCAACGTCACGACCTCCCTGGTCGGGACTCTCCTACTAAACGCGATATCTGTTTGTCGTCTCAGATAGGGACGCGGTTTTGTGTTAAGCGGTAATGAGGAGAGTTCGGCCGGATACCCCAGTCTCTAGTTTTGGCCTCGGGTTAACAGCCGAGAGAATGATTCGAAAGCCGTCTGTGAAGATGGGCTGTTAACCACCTCCCTGTGCACAACCCTCTACGTGACAGTACTCTCTTTTTCGATTTTCATAAGTGGTTGTGAGAGCGGTAATTGCTGATTCCGAGTCCCGATCGGTGTCCGAAACGGTCGCAACCCTCTTCGAACTTTTTAGGCATCGGGTTAACAGCGGCGCGCATTCTCTGCGCTCTCGGATGCGATTGAGCAACGTCGCTCCAGCACATCGACCTAACGCGCGATACGTTTCAAATGGCCGACGGTCCCGGCGGGGTGCAAAAAAGAAAGCACTCCCATCATTTCGCTGCGTCAAATCCATTGTAATACGCATCCTACTTCAAAGTAGCGCCGTCGGCGTAGGGTGCGGCGCACACGGTTTTCATCAGATCCGGGTCGAGGACGGCGAGTTGCCAGGCTTTGATCGCCGAGGTTTCCAGGTCGGCGTAGTCTGCGTAGGCCCGATTTGACCAGTAGTGGCTCTTCAAATAGTGCCAGAGATTTTCGATCGGATTGAGTTCCGGGCTGTAGGCCGGCAGTTGAATGATGGTCACGTTTGCGGGCACGTTCAACTCGCTGCTGGTGTGAAAGCCGGCACCATCCCAGATCAGCGCGGCGTGTTCATTGGCGGTCAGCGTTTGCGAGAACTGCTGCAAGAAGATGTTGACGATCTTCGTGTTCAGGTGCGGACTGAGCAGACCATCGGAGTGGCCCGTCTCCGGACAAACGGCACCGAGCACCCACAGATATTTGTATTCGGTCTGCCGCACGGCCGTCGGTCGTGAGCCGCGACGAGCTCACACATTTGTGGTCGTTCCATGTTGGCCAAAACGCGACTCATCTTGAAAGTAAACCCGCACGCTCTTGCCGACATGCTCGGTGCGCAGGGCTTGCAAACGCGCCGGCAGTTCCCGCTTAAATTGCTCTTGCGCTGCGGGATTCGACCGCCGATGACGAGGCCGCGGAGTCAAATAGGAATAGCCCAGCCGATGCAACAAATGATAAACCGCGGCCAGCGAACGGAGCACGCCAAACTCTTCGGCGAGAATCCGCTGCACATCGACGCCGCGCAGCGAACACACCTCATCCGCGAGCGTCGCCCCAGCTTCGAGCCGCTCGCAAACTTGCACTTGCTGCTCGGGTGTGAGCGTCGGCTTGGGTTCTGCTCCGCGACGATCATCCAAACCCGCGAGCCCGAATTCATTGAAGCGATAAACCCACCGCTGACAAACTCGCCGCGACAGACCCACCGACATCGCAATCGCCGGAGCCGTCCACCCACCGATCGCCAGAATCACAATCCGCAATCGCTTCGACTGCGCCGCATCCTTCTCGACTCGCTCCCGCCGAACCAACTCTTCGAGCGACAAATGCAAATGCACGTCCAAGGCAACCTCCACACTGAATGGGCTGCCCTATCATGCTGGGTAGACTGCGCTGGCGCAATAGGATGCGCGCTATTTCAACCTGGGATGCGTATAATTCGATGACCAACGTCTTTCGGTCCCTGCTGCTCGTGATCGCCGGCTCCACGCAGAAAGAACTGGCCCGCCAGATCAAATATCTGAAGGTCGAGAACCAGATTCTCCGGTCAAAGTTGCCGAAACGCATCACGGTCACCCTCAAGGAACGAAATCGCTTGGTCAAGTTTGCCCAGAAGCTCGGCGGCAAGGTCCTGAGGCAGCTGACGACGATCGTGGCGCCGTCCACCATCCTGGGCTGGATCCGTGCCGAGAAGAAGCAGAAACCGAAGAAGCGGAAGCGGGGCCGGCCGAACACACCGGAGCAGATCCGCGACCTCATCCTGCTCACGGCCAAGGAGAACCTGCACCAGGGATGATGGGCGAGTTTAAACGCTTAAGATTGCACATCGAAGCCGGAATGCAGTGAAGTAAATTCCAGTAGCGGTTGCCTATTATGCTGCCGTCTGGTGGCCGCCAGTAAGTTAGCCTCAAGCAAGTTGAAACGAGTGCCTGGGGAGTAACGTAATGATTTTAATGCAAATCATGAGTTAAAATATGCTGGCGATCAAATCACAGATTCCCTCTCCAATACCTATCGCCGCCCCCGTAAATGCACCCCATTTGGCACCGGCGAGGACACCAGCCGCCGTACCAGGGCCAGGCCCCCAAGCGATTGTACCGATGACTCCGCCAATGATACCACCGATGACCGTGCCGGCCGTAACATATTTCAATGTCTTTGTTACGACAATTGCACCATCGCTGGGACCGACCTTGGGAGAGCCCCCTTCGAAGCTCGTTCCCACCGCCGATTCGGAACGTGCCACAATAACATTCTTTGCCGTGTCTGAGCTTCCTGTAATAACGGTGTCGGCAGAGGTAGTGACGATCGCGGTGCCATTGCGGATTTGAGCGGCCTGGATGACTAAATCAGCGAAGAACAAGTTTGCCCCTTCAGTATCGCAGATGATGTCGTAGCCAAAGCCTCCGTCTATAACATCATTGTGCTGCCCACCATATAAACAATCGCTTCCGAATCCACCCAATAAGATGTCATCACTATCGTATCCATAAATCGTGTCATTTCCGTCGCCTCCGTATAGAAAGTCGGGCTGTTCACTCCCGTGGAGTACATCATTCCCGGAACCGCCAATGACCCGCTCAAATGCTCCTCCAATACCATTTATGATCCGCAGAGATTCGGTCGAAATCGTACCGTTCACCCGCAGAGAGACGAACAGATCGCGCGACACGTCACTAAACTCGAGCGTGTCTATGCCGTTTGCAATGCCAACAAGTTCGACGATAGTGTCAACTTCGAAAGGTGTCGCTTCGTCCTCGAAGACATAAGTGTCATTACCGAGGCGGCCAATCAATAGGTCGTTTCCGACGCCGCCCGCCAGTCGATCATCACCATCTCCACCCGTAAGCCGGTCATTTCCCGCGCCACCGCGAGCAGTAATTCCAAATTCCGTTGCGATGCTGGTGATCGTGTCATTGCCTCCGAGGCCACTCACTTCCACGCGATACACCTCGGTCACTCCCGGCAATGGCTTATAAGCCCATTTACGAGTCACTTCCTTCCCTGCCCCGCGGAGCAGGATATAGCCATCGTTCTGAGCAACAGTGAGGATGTCGTTGCCGGGAGTGCCGGCAGCGAATAGGACGCCGTCGTTCGAAGCCAGTATGTCGAAGGCTGCACTGCCGTCGAGCGTATCGTTCCCCTCTTCGCCATACAGACCATCCGTCGGGTTCAGGCCGCGGAGAAAATCGTTGCCGTCGCCTCCTTTGATGATGACCGGCGAAAGCACCGAAACATTCGTGATCGTGTCATTGCCATTCAATCCCAAAACCTCCACACGGGTCGGCGTCGGCCAGTTGCGTGTTAGATCCGTATGCAGCCCTAGGTCGGGCCGGTGACCACGGATGATTACGCGGCCATTGTTGCGGTGAAACTCGAGTGTGTCGTCACCAGGTGTACCAATCACGTACAGCACATTGTTGCTGACATAAATTCCATCGACGCCGCTGCTCCCCTCGATCAAGTCGCTTCCCTCATCACCGTAGAGCGCGTCCAGTGCGTGGGAGCCCGCTAAGCGGTCGTTTCCCACGCCACCATGAGCTACAACCGGCACGGTTCCGCCTTGGTTAACGATCGTGTCATCGCCGCCAAGCCCTTCGATTTGAATGCTGGTAATTCCAGCCGTGCTCCACTCGCCGGACAGACTGCCAGCGATTCCGGAAACCAAAATACGACCCGCCGACAGTGGAGAGACGGTGATGGTGTCATTGCCTTCGCTCCCACGAATGGTGAGTCTCCCACCATCGGTAGTGGCCAAGGGCAAACTATTCCAGGCGTTGGAGATTCCCGTGTAGCGATAAGCCACTTTGCTCACGGTTAGGCAATAGAGCCCGCCATCCGGCGATACGCCTAGCGAGGTGACTTCGGCACCAGAAATCGCATTCCAAATATTACTGTTGCCGGTGTAACGGTAGACAATCTTGCCAGTCGTGAGGCAATACAAGCTGCCGTCGGCCGTGGTCGTCAAGGTAATGACTTCCGCACCGGAGATGGGCGTCCAGCTATTGCCGGCGCCGTTGTAGCGATAGACCAATTTTCCCTGAGTCAGGCAAAAGACGCCTCCGTCGGGCGTCGTGCTGAGTGAGATGACCTCTGCACCTGAAATCGCACTCCAAGCGTTCCCGCTGCCGGAGTAGCGATAGACAACCTTACCAGCCGTGAGACAGTAGACGGTGCCGTTCGCGGCAATACTGAACGAAGTGACTTCTGCGCCGGTGATCGCAGTCCAACTGTTGCCTGTGCCCGAATAGCGGTAAACGATCTTGCCCGTAGTCAAGCAGTAAACGTTGTTATCCGCAGCAACCTGCAGTGAAGTCACCTCGGCACCCGAGATGGCGTCCCAGCGATTGTTCATGCCGGTGTAGCGATACACAATCTTGCTGCTCGTCAAGCAATAAACGGCGCCATTGGCTGCTACGCTCAACGAGGTGACTTCCGCGCCAGAAATGCTGCTCCAGGAATTCGTCCCGATTGCATAGCGGTAAACGATCTGATTTTGCATTAGGCCATAAACCACGCCGTCCGGCGCAACTCCGAGGCTCTTGATGCCAGTGCCAATCGCGCCAAACCCGACTCGCTCAACAACGCCGTCATCGCGCAGAACATAAATCTTGCCGTCCGCGCTGATGCCGGTGGAAATGACTTGAGCACTCATCTCCCCTTCGAGGAGCGTGTCATCGGCGTTTTGGCCGAACAGACGATCGGTTCCAGCACCGCCGCGAAGAATGTCGCTTCCCAGACCACCAAGCAGCCAATCATTGCCGCCTCCTCCGACCAATTCATCCTTGGCATTGGTTCCTACCACGCTGTCGTCGCCCAAGCCGCCATCGACATAGGCGGGAACATTCAGTTTCTGCTGACCGCTGAGGCCCGATGACAAGTCGACCAGATCGTTGCCATCGAGGGCCGCAACGCGAATTGCCGTCACCTGTCCGGCGGACCACGATCCGGCAACTCCTTCTACGCTGATTTGACCGTTCATCTGGCGGACGCGAATCGAGTCATTTCCCGGTGTCCCTTCAATGACTAATACGCTCTGGGTAAGCGCCGCGCTTATCGCCGACGCCATGACTTCGCGACGCTCAAGCAATTCCACACCATTGCCGAGGCGACGGAACGTCTTACTGCTACGGTGTTTATGACGGGGCATTGAAGTGATTCCTAGGTTGACTGACTGTCTCAAGTTCACGGTAGACAACCATAAAATGCGCGCCGGGCGAAAACCTTACACCGGAACGAAAGAATTCTCGCTGAAAGCGAAATTGACATCGCCAGGTATCGGGAGCCACCCAAGTGTTTCAGTTGCGGCAGCAGCACCAAAGTCGAGTCCGCTAACCGTGAGGTCCTTCGCCGAACCCGCGAAGCGAGCGGTAGAATGGACCGATGAACTGGCTCGTAGCCGAGCTATCGCTGGCGACAGCAAGGCGACTTAAGTTGCCGCGTCTTGCTTGGCAACGTGGTACACCCTCAACGACAAAACACGCCGTTACTTTTCGTCGTCACTTTCCAAAACAACGCGAAATCCAGTGCTAGTTGAAACTCTTTTTGCAGGAAGGCGGTGCCGAAACGCACTACGGGATGTCGTCGGCTCGCTCGAGAATGAACTGCCACGCACGACAGGAAGTGATCCGAAGCGGTCACTTTTCGGATCGGTTACCAGCAATACAGGATATGACTGATAGTCATCTCGACACCACTCACTCACATTGCCCACAAGGTCATAGAATCCCCAAGCGTTCGCTTTGAAGGTTCCCACGGGCGCTGTAAACACCCTCTTATCGCTCCAGGGAACCCGAGCGCTTGGCTTCGTCAGATCATCATCGTCCCGACCCGCAAGATTTCCCCAGCCTTCTCCCTGGTCAAGACGATCGCCCCAATGGAATGGGGTTGTCGAGTAAGCGCGGCACGCATACTCCCATTCAGCCTCGCTAGGAAGGCGATACTTCTTATTCTCTGCTTTTGATAACCATTCGCAAAATGCCGTTGCATCATGCCAACTAACAGACACAACTGGATGGCGATCATCCTGTTCGAACCCCGGACTGCGCCAAGTCAGAACGTCACGCGTTGCGTCGGATGCCGCCGACTCCGCTTCTGTCACATACCCTGACTTTTCAATGAACTCCGCAAACTGACCTCGCGTCACCTCGTGCGCGGCCAAGAACAACGATTTTGTAAACCGAACGGGGTGGATTACCTCATCAGGTCGTCGCCCTTCTTCGTTATTTAGACTTCCCATCCAAAACCGACCGGACTCTAACTTGATCAACGTCATCCCAAGGGTATTCGTAATTGACGCAGCCGGCGCGCTGGCTCGGATCTTCGCCGTCATTTGCTGTGCCTCCACGTTGGCCGGATCGAATATTAGCACTCGTTCCAACGACGAAAGGGCGCTGTTTTGGGTGGCCTGGGAATCATTCTGCTTCGCGTCTTGCAAGAGCCCCGCCATATACTCGAGCCCCTCTTTTTTTCGCTTCGCATTTGCCGCACCCTGCTCGCGACTCTTTCGCAATTTAATAGGCTCAATCTTGCTCAATTGAATAGGCAATTTATCCCATGCTAGGGCTCCCTCGAATGCCGAGGTAAAAAGCGCCCGAGCCTCATGCTCCGAGACATCAAGAACATCGGAATCGACCGAAAACAGACGATGTCCCAAGAATAGACTAGATTCGCCGATCAGCCCATCTTCGTGTGCCGTCTTCAACCTCGTAAGCAGTGACTCTGCGTCCTCACGCCGCTGCACTGATGCCCGTCGAACTTCTTCGTGAAACTCCACTTCCCTAACGCGATAGGTCTCTACATCTGCCGGCTTGGCAATTCTTAACACCTCATAGTCTGGTCGAATCGAGGTTCGGTTAGAACCTGTGACCAGCAACGAGGTCTCATCGGGCGATACATTGATCGAACCGTACAGGCCCGATGGTGCTCGAAACGAGCAGATCTCATTCCACGTGACCGTTTCCCAGATACGGCAGACTCTGTCGGAATGCGATGTTATTAAACGTGAGCTGTTAGGTGACGTCGCAATTGCCAGGACAGC
Source organism: Anatilimnocola aggregata (assembly GCF_007747655.1). Lineage (NCBI taxonomy): Bacteria > Pseudomonadati > Planctomycetota > Planctomycetia > Pirellulales > Pirellulaceae > Anatilimnocola > Anatilimnocola aggregata. Next base: position 8,232,133 of record NZ_CP036274.1, on the reverse strand, counting down.
CTCACGAGTATTAACAGTTCGAAGCAACTGACCAGTTTTCATGCTCCAGACGCGGAGAGTGCGATCTGTTCCGCCGGTGACGACGGTGGACCCGTTGTCTAAAAACGCAATACTTGTCACTGAAGTTGCATGCCCACGCAGGCTTCCAATAACGCTACTCGTCTTCCGGTCCACAATGATCACCGTGCCCGGCTCACTATCGAAATAGGAACCCTCTGCTAGCAAGAGCAGCTTTCCGTCGGGTGAAAACATGATGTTTTCGAAGCCTGCACCACCAACGCCTTTTGGAAGCACAATTCGAGCATTCTTTTGAACAGTACTAATCCCGGGTAGAAATATGATGTTCGGCGCTCCGGTCTGCGAAGCAACGCCGACAAGTGCCAGCTCCCTTTCATCGGGCGCTAAGCTTATGAGGCCGCTCTGTGAGTCAATCAAGCAGGTGGTCACTTTAGCGCCGGTGGCTGCATCCCAAACACACAGCTCGCCTGGACTGCGAGGCCCGTGAGCCGGCTCACTTTCACTTGTCAATAGCCGCCGGCCGTTCTCCACGAATCGAACACCAGTAATGTTTTGGGTTCCTACCCTCTTCGTGAACAGCTGCTTACGAGTAGATGTGTCAAACACAGACACATGCTGGTAGCCGCCGACGGCAAACTTACTCCCGTCCGGTGAGAAGTCACTTCCGTAGCAATCGGAGCGGACACCTAGAGTCTTAGTAGCAGTGGGATCATCGAGGCGAATAATTGATACGCGACCATCATTTAGCCCAAGTAGTGCCTGCTTTCCGTCGCAGCTCAACGCCATGCTGGAAACGAGAGCCAAAGGTACAGCAAATTTGCCATGTTGAGTTAAATCCGAGACCTGAAACAACCGCAGCTCACCATCATACTGATCATTGGAATATGCTCCGACAATTGACTTTCCGTCGGGGGTGAACGCTACTGCATAGGAATCAGAAAATGCGGACAAAGGTGATTTTGCCAGAGTCGCCTTAAGCGTACCGGAATGCAGATCCCAGACTTTAACTGATCCATCTAAGGATGCCGTACAGAGAAGTTGCATGTCGCGTGAAAACGCAACTTGACGAATTGCATTGGTATGACCCCGTAAGAAGTACCGCAGTTCGAGCGTGTCGGATGTTATTACAGCGCAATGATTGTCGCCAGTTCCCGTTGCTAACAATGTGCCGTCGGCTGAAAACGCCACTGAATAAACGGGCCCTAGGTGATATTTGCACGAGTTCAGAACAGTGCGATCAGTCGAATCGAGCAGCAAAACCTCCCCGGACCTCATTCCACATGCGATGCGCTCTCCATCAGGCGAAAACGAAACACTTAGCGGTTCAAGTCCATTTACTGCAACGGACTCTTGCTGATAGTCGCTCGTTGAACAAATTCTTAGTCCGTCACCCGCTTGCGAGGCACTTGCGATCGCGAGCAGTTTTTCGGTTGGCGAATGCGCAATTCCGAAAACGCGTTCGGGTTGTGGAAGTAGCTGCAAGAGCTCGCCGGTCCGCGAGTCCCACACTCGAACTGTCTTATCAACGCCGCCGGTGGCCACGAGAGAACCGTCCGGCGAGAAACAGCAAGCGAGGACGTATTCGCGATGTCCCTGCGAACGTCCATTTTGAAGCAATGATTCGTTATCCCATACCCGCACCGTTCCATCAGCACCACCTGTGGCAAATTTGCGGTCATCGGGCGCAAAGGCAACACTACACACCGATCCATCATGCCCGGATAGTCGCCTGATCCAAGAATACGTTTTCAGATCCCACACATCAATCGTTCCTGACGCCGATCCGTCACCTCCTACTAAGATTCCAATTTCACCAGATTTAGAAATTGCTAAGTCTTTAGTTGGCGCTGCTTCCTTGGATACAGACTGCGCGATTTGCCCAAGTTTGCGATCGTACTTGTAAAGGCCGCTTCCATTCGTGACGGCCGAATGGAGAAACGCTCCGTCCCGGCTAAATCCAAGTGCGAAGGTGTATATTCCATGACTTGCAAGTTCGCGGCCATCGCTGATTGCCAACAGTCTGGTTTGACCGCTGTGATCACTAATGGCAAGCACTTCACTGTCTGGAGAAATGGCGATAGCGGAATGCCCAATGTTCCTGCGAAAAACCTCAGACCAAGATCTTGTCTCCCACACGCGAATTGATGCTTCGCCTCCCACAACTAGAAGTTTGCCGTCATCCGAAATTACCAAAGTCAAAGGTATCGAATTCACCACATCAAGCGTAGTTAGACCAGTGAGGAACTCTCGTTCTTTATTAAGTGAGGTCGCATTCCAAATGATCACGTTGCCATTGTCTGCTGCTGTGGCAAACCATTTCCCGTTTGGCGAGAAGGAAAGTGCCTTCACTTTGGCATTTGGCTGGTGAATACGATTCCGAATGGTGCGATCCGAGGTATTCCATAAGATTACACTCCCATCGTCGCTTGCAGAGGCGAGAGTTTCACCACTCGGAGAATACGCTACGCAGTTGACACGTTTCTGATGCCCGCGAAGGGCAAATGACTGCTCATGGCATTGCTGCCATAACAGTAACCACTCCAGGCTACGCAAGTCACGTTGTCCTGGCTGCGGTATTTGCTCCTCAAGTAGTTGCTGCGCCCTTCCCACATATCCATCTTGCCAAGCCTGAAATCCCAAATTCATCGCCGATACGTAGGCACTCCAACGCGCGTCTTCTTCCTTTTGCTTCGCAAACCGCGACTGCTCTTCTGCTCTCTCGGCATTTGCGCTAGCGCGCTTCGCGTTTGTTTCAGCAGCATGCCGATGCTCGTCCGCGATTTTTGCGTTTAGGTTCGATTTTAATTCGTTCGCTTTTGCCTGCAGCGCGTTTGCCTCGGCGACAACTGCATTCTGCGCAGATCTGATCCAAAAGAATGTCGAAACGCTAATTCCGATAAGTAACACGGTGAGGACGGTTGCGAGCAGACCTGCTATATCGGGGTGACGCCGTGACCAGCTAACGAAGCGGGAAAGTCGTCCGATGGGTCGTGCGAGAATTGGCTCCCCTCGCAGCCAGCGTTCAAGTTCCGCAGCCAACTCGCCGCAACTGGCAACGCGCTTCGCGGGATCTTTCGAAAGGCACTTAAGGGAGATCGTTTCCAGATCCCGCGGAATGCGGTGGTCAAGCTTTCGGGGGGACGGCGCTTCATCATGCACAACTTGGTGGAGTAGCATACGAACATTCCCACGGAATGGGAGTTCGCCGGTAAGCAACTCATACAAGATAACGCCTAGCGAGTAGACGTCTGAACGATTATCGGCACGATGTCCGCTACCCACGGCTTGCTCTGGGCTCATGTAAGCTGGAGTGCCGAGTACTTGGCCCTCTAACGTGATGGTAATTTCGTCGGCGCTGCGCTTTGCCAGACCAAAGTCCATGACGCGGGGACCGCTATCATCCCCGAGCATGATATTCGAGGGCTTTAGGTCGCGATGGATTATACCTTGATCGTGAGCATGTTCGAGCGATCGAGCAATTTGAACGATCAGGCGGGCCGCCTCTCTATGCGTGAATCTTCGCCCGGTCAACGCATCCGCAAGAGTTACTCCTTGCACGAATTCGGTAACGAGGTAGGGGAAGCGATCGCTGCGTTCGACGGAATAAACGGCAACGATTCCCGGGTGACGTAGCTTTGCAGCACTACGGGCCTCGCGAACAAAACGATCTTCGTCCTCCGGGGTCGCGAGCCGGCCGCTGCGTGGTACTTTGACAGCGACAGTTCTGTCCAGTTCCTTGTCGTAGGCCCGATACACCGTGCCGAAAGCGCCTTGACCAACGCGTTCTATGAGTTGGAAACGACCGAGCATCGGGAGCTGAGTAGGATTCCAAGTCTTTGTTTCCGAATGGTCAAGCTGCAATGAGCTTCCACATGAGGGACAGACCACTTCGTTGAGATCCTCGTCCGCAACAAGTTCAATCGGGTTATGGCAGTGGGGGCAGTTGAAGTGCGCGGGCAAATCCTGTTTCAACGACGGCGATCGACGACTGCGCAGGGCTCGCATCAGATCTTCGACGACCTCAGGTAATTGGCCCTCAGCATCTTGTCGAACGAATTGGGCAACCTCTCCACCGCCCACAGAAACGTTAGCTAAACGTCGTTCGCAAATAGCACACGACTCGAGGTGAGGCACGACCACATTAAGCTCGGCTTCACTCAGCAAGCCTTCATAAAGACGCTTAAGTAGTTCGTCTGTCAGACATGACTCAGGATTCATGTCATTACTTTCGGGTGACATTTCGTGCTTGTCCGAATGCTGTGGTAGCTAGTTACTCAAGTAGTCCTTCGAGTTCCTCACGCAGTCGTTTCATGACCCTACATTTCGCGGCATAGACGGCACCTTCGCTGAGACGTAACTCCGCCCCTATGTCGGCGGCTTTACGCCCTGACACAACGTGCTCCCAACACGCCTGCCAAGTCGTTGCTTCAAACTCTGCCTTCATCACAGTGAGCGCGCGCGCGACTAAGAGTTGCCTGTACTCATGTTCCCAGAAGGGTTCGGCGTCGAAATCAGAAAGCTGGAGCGCCGACATCGGATCTAGCGCTTGCGGCTTCTTGCGTCGCAAGTGCTCGCGGCATTTGTTAGTCGCGATCGTTCTAAGCCAACTTCGGAAGGAAAACTTGCGACCTCGTTCGAAGTTTGGCAGTTCTTTAAGTAGTATTAGTAAGACGTCTTGCGCTAGATCGCATGCGTCCGCATCTCCCAACCCGAACCGCTTCGCCCAAGCAAAGAGCATTGGCGTGTAGAGATTGACGAATCGATCCCAGTCCGCATCGTTTCGCGCGACTTTGACCCGCTCAAGAAGTGTAAACGAAGTCGAATGCATTCAAAGTCTCGTCAGCTTGCGAACGCCACAATCCCCTCGATTGTACTACCGCACTGGGTTTGATCAATAGTTGCATGATCTGGGGCGTGGTGTACCGAACTTATGAACCAACGCGACGATCATGAAGCTCTCACTGCAACGGAATGGATCCGAATTGGCATCTTCGCGTCTTTCGTTCAGCTTCTAGCTTCCTTTGCCCTCTGATTCGGTTGCACCTCGTGGACCTTACGCAACGTCCTTATTTTTCTGGGCCTACTCAATCGCTAGATCGACCAAACTCGTAAGCGGTCGGGCAGGATCTAGCCCGAAGGCGAGCCCCGTTGAAAACGCCGCTGCTGCTGCCCTGGCTTTCTCCAGCCAACCGAACGCGGCCTGGCTCTCTTCCATCCAGCTATAAATCGTTTCGATATTCCCCCAGCAACCTTCGACTCCCCAGCGATCCATCCGGTCGGCACGTGCGCCGCAGTTGCAGCCGGGCATCTCCGTGACGCCGATACTCCTAAGAAGGGCAGTGAGCACGGTACCTAGTCCGCCGCTCTTTCCGACGATCCCGCCGGCTTGAGGTGAAGTGGACTTCACTCAATCGTGATTGCCGACTGCAGTAGGTCTCGCGGGATACTCCACGCTCCCGGCCTCGCCTTTCGGTCGATTGGCAAGGTGTTGCCTAGAAGCGGTTTCAAAACCGTCTGAGGACTATCATCATACAGGCCAGCTTGGCGAAGCTATGGAAGAGGAACGAGTAGTACTCGTAGCGTGTGACCAGTCGGCGAAAGGAATGAAGCCAACTGATGGTGCGTTCGATGATCCAGCGGCGGCGATAGCGACGCAGTGCGCGGCCGTCTTGAGTTGGTGGCCGCACTCGGCCACGGCGATGGGGGCAGATCAATTCCACGCCGCGATCTGCCAGGTGTTCGCGCAAAGGATCGCTGTCGGCTGCGCGATCATAAATCAGGCGATCAGGAACGTAGTCGGTGACGGCTTCTTCGAGCAGCGGCTCGATCAGGCCGACTTCCGCAGGACTGGCACTGTTGACGTCGACTCCCAGTGGCAAGCCGTTGCCATCGACCAGCAACATGAGCTTGGTTCCCTTGCCGCGTTTGGTGGGGCCGACAAGATCGCCCCCTTTTTTGCCGAGGCAAACGTGCCATCGGCAAAGCCTTCTTCCCACTCAATGTCGCCGCGTTGATCGAGCGCGAGCACCAGTCGTCGCCAGGCCGCTTCCCAGATTCCGTCGACCGACCAGGCGGCAAAGCGTCGCCAGCACGTCGCGTATGACGGGAAGCAAGACGGCAGATCTTTCCAGCGTGAGCCGCTCTTCAAGACCCACAAAATGCCTTCGAGGCAATGCCGAGCAGCGGCCCGCGGTCGACCACCACGTGGGTCCGGATCCGGCTCGACAAAAAAATCGGCAATCAACGCCCATTGCTCATCATTCAGCTGCGGACGATACCCCAACTCCGTCGGTTCCATCCTGGATCCCGCCAATTCGCGAGACCTTGAGCACATTGACGAACTCCTTTCGTGAATCTTACGATCACCAACACACAACGGTTCAGCTAGCGAGACGCGGTTTTGCAACCGGCTCTAGTCATCCTTGCCTGCTGGGCCGATCCACTCGGTTGGCCGCAGTTTTCGGTCAAGTTGTTCCAGCGGCCAGAAAAGATTGGGGACGACTCTCTCGCTGCCAACTCGGTAGTGGCAGTAAAAAGGCCGAGACTTTCTCCAGACGATGTCGCCCTGGGGCTTCACCAGCGCCAGATAACTCCCCACGTACAGCAATGGCGGAAGCACCAGCAAGACGATGGCGACGATGAGAGGTGCGCGGTTGGTCATCTGTTTAAACTTGGGGTGTTGCGCGTTATGAAGCCGCCAACTACCGCCCCAATCACCGTAGACATAAGTGCCACTACAAACGCCGCTTCATAGTCAGTCGGGGAAAAAAGGATGCCGGTGATTAGCCCAACGACGGCACCAATAATCGCACCACTTCTCCAAGCAGCCTTTCGCGGCGCTGGTGCCGCATGAGCTTTTGATGGCGAGCTAGGTGACTCGTAGGGGTTCTGATCCATCGCCCCATTCTACCCGCGCACGAAAATGCCCCGCCAGAGTTGCGGGGCCAGGAGTTCGGCTTCTGGGCAGTCGCTGAGTCCTGCAGGTGACATCGGATGACACCCGCGCTCTTAGCAATGGGGAAATGCCTACCTGCGCGCACGAAAAAGCCTGACTGTAACGCTCACCTGCAAGCGTCGTCACAATCAGGCGTAGTGGTAGCAACCTGCTCGAATGCACCACGAACAATTCTTCCACACGGTTAGCGGGCGTCAAGTTGCGTGCCGAGTGTGCGCCAGGCAGAAGCTTCTCATGCAGCTTATTCCGGTTACAACCGATGTCATTCCCTAGCGAAGCGACGACTGCCCAGAAATCGCCCGCTATGCCCGGTCCCTATTGACTGGGCTTTTCTATGCGCACGAAAAAGCCTGATTGCGATGCTCACTTGCCAGCGTCGTCACAATCAGGCGTAATGGCGCCAATCCCGCCTGATTGCCACCACAGATAAACTGTTGCCTGCAGAACGGGCATGTCAATCGGCGAAACGTAATACTATATTTTCGGGTTGTAGCGGATATTTTGTCTATTTGGCCGCCGCTTGGCCGCGCTGTACGATTCCGTCTAGCCGCGGCGAAGTGAATTCGTAAGATTGCCACATGGATTCACACGAAGAACGAAGATGCCCCGTCTGCGGCTTTGACCACATGACACTGATTCGCATCGAGCCCTATGGCCGCGGCACAGATTTTATTTTCAAGTGTGAGTGTGGAGCTGAGGCGAAGATCTTCAATCCTGCCTTGCCACCGAAAAAGCCAAAATCCGAACAAGAGCGGTAGATAGGAACACGTTCCGCTTCAGGCTGAACATATGGCAACCTCAATCACAACAGAAGCGCTCATCGACATTGGCTTCGACAAGTGCGACACCATGCCGGGCTAGCAGGGTTCATCAGCGATACGACCTGGCTGCGCTGGGCTAGCGGAACGCTTTACTTCGGCGATGTAATGGACATGAAGCCGTGGAACGACGACGTTCCTCCCGACACAAAGATTGCAAGCAATATCAAGACGCGCGAGGATCTCGAAGCCATTATTCTGAAGATGGCACCTCAAAACTCAGCCTAGCGCCTCTGTCCAAGTGCGGAATTTTTAGTGTGTGAAGTGGAGAGCTGCCTCTTGCCCCCCTACTCGATAGAAAACAGCGTGCGTCCAGGTGCTGAATCTAAGGGAGTTGCTGAAAGGCACCGTCGCTTTCAGACCTGCCGGTGCGAAGTTATCCGGCGGTTCATTCCCACCCTCCCAGGCAATGGCTGCTATCCACTGCTTGAGATCAAAGCGTCCAACCTCTCAGCCATGCGCTTCGTCAACGTGAAGAAGCTTTGCTAACTCGCGCGAGCAGAGTATTCTTCGGCTGCGGAATCGTGGCTCGCCACTGCCTGGTGGTGCTATTCTTTCCCCGCTTGCGGCCACTCGGGAAAGGACCAGCGCCACTTTTCTTCGGTGGCTTCTGCCACGGGGATCCCGAATCGCTCGAAAGGAAAGGGCTTGCTGTTGACGAGTTTGCCTTCCTTGTATTCGTGCAGTCGGAGCACGAACTGGAAGCCTTGCACTTCGCGCATTAGGAACGTTCCTGAATAGCATTTCCCCGCTCGCACCCACCCAAGACAGATTCGCTCCGGAACCTTGATCGGGCCGATATCCTTCCCGCCGTCGACAATCACTTTCTCGGCGATCATGGTGTCCGCCCCTGAGGCATAGAGCGCTTCGTGGCCATCACCATTGTGCTCCCGCCATTGCATGCGGAAAGAATTGCCGTTGGGATGGATCTGCACAAGCTGCTCGCAGCGTCCCAGATTGAATACGCTGTACTCTTTGATCTGCAACCGCGGCCCGTACACCACCTGCAGCCCATGCAGCACGCGCGTGCCATCACTCTTTTCGTGATTCGATTGCAACGTTCCACCTGACATTCCATGCGTCCTGCCGATCGGCATTCGCGCCTCTGGCTTCTTGGGAGCGGCATCGCCTGTTTGCGCAAAGGCAGCGAGCGGAATTGCCAGCCAGAGGACAACGACAGTCAGCAGAAATCGAAACATCGCGCAGCTCCTGATTCGGCAAATTTGCCTATCACGATACCGCCAGCCGAGCTGCGATGTTGTAAGCGGTTTGTAACTTCGAAGATTCAGGGGGCTCAAATTGGTCGGCGTGTCAAAACAGATGCCGGAACCGGTTACTATCCGACGGACGGCAGAAGCAGCAGCAAGACGATAGCGACGATGAGGGGAGCGCGGTTGGTGGGCATTATGTGGATTACCGCTTATCTGCCGGATGTTGCCAATTGCTCGTAACCGAAAGCTGCTCTAGTACAAGGCGAAGATGGTGCTGATCGGATTTGTCGATGGGCCGCTGCTGATGTGCGACCATTGCAACTTCCTTCAGCGCGCGGTGATACGCTGTGAGTGATTCGACTTGAGCAGCTCTTTGCCGATTGTCTAGCCACCATCCGAGCCCAAGAGCAACGACTACAGTTACGAGGAATAGTTCGCGCAGTGTGAGTTTCATTCCGCCATTCTACCTGTGCGCGAAAAAGGCCCGCCAGCAGTCCGAACTATGGCTGGGGGCCTAGTCGACATCTACCGCTTATATATCGCAGTAGTCTTACATACGAAACGCCAGCCTCCTTCGCAAGTTTGGTATATGCCTTACCGGAGGTAATCAGCGCTGCCTTGAGCTGGTTAGCAATCGACATGGTGGGTGTGTTTCAAAGCCCGCAGTCTTCGGCGCTGACGTGGCATTCCCACTGGCTAGTCACGGCGCATCTCGACGGCCTACTGATATACGTCAATGCTACAGATGGCAAGCCATTGGCAAGTTTTGCCGCGATTGCGGGCGAAATTCGAGCGTTAGCTATCTCGCCCGACGGCAGATCGATCGCGACCAACGACGGGCCGGAGATCGTGATTTCGTCGCGGTGGCGTGCGTGCCAACGCGCGATTCGCGTTTTTGGCCCCTCAGTTCTCCAACTAGCTGCCGACAAAAGTCAGCATCCCACTACGATGCACCAGTTTCATTGAGTGTGCATTTAATTTGGCACAGGGCGGGGGCAATTATCGCTACGGCTTGGCCTTGCTTTGCATGGCTTGAATGGCTTGCAGGGCGGTTTCGAGTCGTTCGGCTTCCGGGGCTTTCATTTCCACTAGCTTTTGCTTGGCCGCCACGGCCTCGGCGTCACGGTTGAGTAACTTCAGCGCGATGTACCGCGCGACGTACCCCGGCGGCAAATCGGGGAAGAGTTGGATCGTGCGGTCGGCGTCGGCAAGCGCGGTCTGATTGTCGCCCGATTGAAAACGGAGTTGCGCGGCCTGTTGGCGAATCATGCAGGGGATGCCAGGTGTGACGTTAGGATACGCATCGGCGCAGCGGAGCATGGTGTCGGCGGCGGCTTTGAAGTCACCTTTTTGGGCGAGTGCCACAGCTTCCTTACCGATGGCGTTTGCCGCGGCGACTTGATCTTCGATTCGGCCCATTTGCTCACTGTTGCCCAGTCCAGCGATTCTATAGCCCGGCTTAATGCGGTTCATTTCGTTAAGAATCCACCCCGTCAATTGGGGATCGCTGCGCACAGCTTTGGATATTGGGTCGTTAACGTCGAGATGCCCTAATGCAATTTTGTTCCGCATTTGCCCTAGCTTTGCGAGCCCCATGATGGCTTGAGCTTTGGCGGAATTGCCATCGAGGCGAAACGCTGCAGCAGCCGAGGTCTCAGCCTCGGCGAAACCATCCAGCGCCAACTGCGTCTCGGCCAAGGCGAGGTGCCCCTCAACAGTGGCCAACTTGGGATTGAGCTTGAAGGCCTGAGCAAACGAGGCTTCGGCCCGGGCAAATTGTGTAAACGACGGTCGAATAGTGCAGCGCGCGGCGGAGCCGATGGTCGGTCGAAAAGTGCAGCGCTAGCCCTGCTCGTGAGAATCCGTAAGGCAGATTTGAGGCTTCCCAGCGTCTCAAGCCTTACGATCCGCGAGCGTAGCCCATGCTGCGAGATATGCATAACTGGACCGAAATCCGTCGTCTTGTCCTGACCGAGAAGAAATCCAAACGAGCGGTTTGCAGGGAATTTTCCCTTCACTGGCAGACCCTCGAAAAGATCCTGCAGCACCCTGAGCCGCCCGGTTATCGACAACGTCTGCCCCGGGAGCGGCCCAAACTCGATCCGTTCCTGCCGATCATCCACGAGATCCTGGAGCAGGACAAAACGGCGCCCCGCAAGCAGCGCCACACCACTAAACGGATCTTCGACCGCCTGCGTGCCGAGCATGGCTACACCGGCGGGATCACGGTGGTCGGCGAGGTCGTGCGGGAGTGGCGAACGACCACGGCGGAGGTGTTCTTACCCTTGTCGCATCAACCGGGCGAAGCCCAGTTCGACTTCGGCGAAGCGGAGGTGGTGCTGCAAGGCATGCCGACGAAAGTCGCGTACTGCGTCATGTCGTTGCCGTACAGCGACGCGTTCTTCGTGCAGGTCTTTCCTCGCGAATGCACCGAGACGTTTCAAGCGGGCCATCAGCGGGCCTTTGAGTTCTTCGGCGGCGTGCCCCGCCGGATCAGCTACGACAACAGCCGGATTGCTGTGGCCCGGTTCGTGGGGAAACGGGGTGACACGCCGACGCGTGAGTTCCTACGGCTGCAGAGTCATTATCTGTTTGAGCATCACTTCTGCCTGGTGCGACGGCCGATGGAGAAGGGGCATACGGAGAACCTCATCGGTTTCGCGCGGCGGAACTTCCTGGTGCCGGTACCACGGACCGGCAGCCTGGAAGTGCTGAATGCCGAACTCGAGCGGCAGTGCTGTGAAGATCTGGAACGCCAGTTACGCGGACAACCGGCGAACAAAGCCACGTTGTTGGCAGAGGAGCAGGCTGCGTTGTTGCCGCTGCCGAAGTCGGGCTTTGAAGCGCGGCGAGTCGAACCGGCCCAGGCCAACTCTCTTTCCTTGGTTCGCTTCGACGGCAACGATTACTCGGTGCCGACGCAGTATGCTCATCAGAAAGTGACCGCAATTGGCGGCCTGGAGGAAGTTCGGCTGGTCGTTAACGACAAGTTGGTTGCCCAGCATCCACGCGACTGGTCGAAGGAGCAGGTCCATTACAACCCGCTGCATTACCTGGCACTCTTGGAGCGGAAGCCAGGGGGCTTGGACTTCGCGAAACCCCTGGAAAACTGGGGCTTGCCGGACTGTTTCGATCTCCTCCGGCGGCGTCTGGAAGCAGATGGCGGCGCACACGGCCGCCGGGAGTTCATCAAAACCTTGCGGCTGCTGGAGACTATCTCGCTGGCTGCATTAACTGCGGCGATTGAGCGGGCACTGGAGATCGACGTTCTGGCCGTCGATGCGATTCGGCTGCTCGTGCAGCAGGGACTGGAAGAGCCGACGCGGTGGTTTCGGCTGGACAATCATCCGCATCTGCAGTCGCACTCGATCCCTCCTCCCAATCTCCTGTCTTACCGTGAACTGACCTGCGCGCTGACGACGGGAGGTGTGTTATGAAATCTCTCGAAACCAAAAGCACGGTGCTGCTCAAGCATCACTTGAAGGCCCTACGGTTGCCGTCGTTCCTGGAGGGCTGCGAGAAAACGGCCCAGCGGTGTGCGACGGAGAACGTCGATCATCTGGGCTTTCTGCTGCAACTGTGTGAGCTGGAGTTACTCAACCGTGAGAAGCGTGCCAGCGAGCGGCGGCTCAAGTCAGCGCGCTTTCCCAACCTGAAATCGCCTGGTGATTTCGACTTCGCCGCCCAGCCCTCGCTCAATCGCGTGCTGGTGGCAGAACTACTGCGGTGCGAGTTCGTGGAACGCCGCGAGTCGGTGATCTTTCTCGGGCATCCGGGCACGGGGAAGACGCACCTGGCCATCGCGCTTGGCATTGCCGCCTGTCAGCGGGGCAAACGGGTCCGCTTCTGCCGCGTGACGGAACTGATCACGCAACTTATGGAAGCCCGAGAAGAACGGACGCTGCTGCGGATGAAGTCGTCACTAGCCAAGTTCGATCTGCTGATCCTCGATGAGCTGGGTTACGTCCCCGCCAGTAAGCTGGGCGCGGAGTTGCTCTTCGAGGTCATCAGTAGCGCTTACGAACGCCAATCGTTGATCGTGACCACCAATCTGCCGTTCGAGCAATGGACCGAAGTCCTGGGCAGCGAGCGCCTGACCGGCGCCGTGCTCGATCGGCTGACACACCGCTGCCACATCCTCGAATCGACCGGCGAAAGTTATCGCTTGCAAGACGCGCGGCGCCGCCGCAAAGGATCGCGCCCGAAACCGGCGACCTCATCCTTGTCACCCGCCGATGAAACGGCAGAATCCTAGCCGTCGTTACAACCGTCGCAATCCTTCCTCCTCCGGAGGAGGAAGGATTCTTACTGGAATGCCCCAACACCCTGATTTAGACTGAGACCCTTCCCCACCTCAGCGCCACACTTTTCAACCGCCGCGCGCTGCACTATTCGACCGTCGTTTACAAGGTTCAACCAATCCAGGTTTCACCGTATCGCCCGGGTCTCGCGATGCCTGCCCTAAACGGCTTCGAGGCAGCAATCGCTTTCCAGACATGCTACTTTCCCCCTTTCCTTTCGGTCCGAGGTGGGTCTGGTGACCCGTGGGTAAACTTGCATCCAACCCACTCCGAGTTTCTCGGAGATCCATTACGCCGTGAAACGGCGCACTAACCAGCTCAAGAATGACCCGAACAGCCGGGCCGACACACCGCTATCACCGCTTCCCGAGACACCACTGAACGCTTTGTCACATTCATCTAGGTAGACTATGGCTGGCGCCATCGCGTCGATGATCCGCAGCGCTTGCCGGATGTTTGCTTCCGATTGGCCCACCAGCGAACCCAGCAAGCTGCCTACATCAAGTTGCAACGTAGGTCGTCCCACTTCGTTGCCCAGCGCTTTGCAGAGCGCACTCTTGCCACAGCCAGGCGGGGACAGGAGCAAGATTCCCCGGGCCTGCACAGCGGAGTTACGGTTGGCCTGGGGCCGCAAGGATCGCTGGCAGAAGGCTTTGACCGCATCCAGCCCTCCGAGGTCGTCAAATCGCTCGTGGCCGCGGTGGAGCGTCATCAGCCCGCTCTTCTTGAGTGTCTGAGCTTTAAGCTCCCAAAGGGTTTCCACCTGCAACTTGCCGTGCCGCACCAGCGAGAGGCTGAAGGCACTTTCGGCTTGATAGCGAGTCAGGCCAGCCGCAGAATCCAGTAAACGCTGGTATTCAGTGCCGGTTGGCAGTTCACCCGCTTCAGTGGCAACTCCGGCGGCAATCTCAGCCAATTGGGGGCGTGACGGGAGGGGATGCTCGACCACTACGAACAATTTGTCGAGTTCGGTGGGCACCTGAACCACGGGCGACAAAACAATAATGAACGTGCGCGATTGCTTGCCGTCGATGAGCTGCCGACTCAGAGCCTGCACAATCTCCGCCGACTGCAGGAAGCGATGGAAATTTACGAGCACCAGAATCCCGGTGCTGCCGGCAGCGGCCAGCGTGCTGGCCGAACGGATGGCTGCGAGGGGATCAACGGCACTAGCTGCACTTCCCGCAGGGCTCTCCTGGCCGGGGATGCGCAGTCCCTGCTCCAGATCCCAGATATTTAATCGCCAGGCTTCCTGCTGGCACAGTGTACCGATTTCGGCCAGAGCATCTTCATGCTCATGACTTTCGACCCAGATGCCTGTGAAGCAAGCCTGGATTAGTTCCGACAAACGATCTTGAAGCATGGAGTGACTCCGAGGGTGGTGAGATAGAATTAGGCGAAGCCAGACAAATTGTCCGGCGAGTGGATTGCTTGGCTCGTGTTCACGCGTTCCCGACGTAACTGCCGGGAACGGTATGTCAGAAGGTGCAACCAATGCCGACAATGAAGGCAGCCCTCAAGCGTGGCGTTTGAGGCGTGCAACCTGACCCAGGTCGCTTTCTGCTGTTTTGAGCTTGGTGCGGACTAGCTCTCGCATAATTAAGAGATTGCGAGACACCAAGACCGCACAGAAACTAGCGACCTTGGAGACTGGCTTAAACCGGCAAGGTCGCAGCCAAGAGGGACTGCAGCTGGGCTCTCGGGAGTTCCTAAGGACTGCAACCCTGCTGTCGAGCGACCTGGTCCTGGTTGACTTGGCTGGCGTAGAACTCGGGCGTGAGCTTTTCCAGCAGCATTGCGCCCAATGCCTGTTCGAGAAACTGACTACCTTGTCGACAGGCTCCGCCCGCAAAGCCGTGAGTTTCCAAACGTGTCTCGCCGGTAGGAGAGATCGTTACTTCAATGATCCTGTTCAAGCGACACCTCCTGTTACTTGAATGACAAGTTTGATCGAACCATCAGTAAGAGGCTGCTCTTGCACGACAAAACCTTTGCGACGAGCTTCGAGCTTGGCCTTCTCGACCGCATAGGCCTGCAGGAACCGGTCTAGCTCTTGCTGCCGTCCCCAGTGACCATTGAAGTTGTCGATTTGAACCTGGCCGGTTTCCAGCTGGCAGACGGCCGGGTATTTCCAGCCCGGTAACTGGACGGCCAAGCCAGTGACGGAGGTGGTGAATAAGCGTGCAGTTCCATGTACGGGAGCTGGCAATTTCAGCCGCAAGCAGGCAGCGCGGACGGCATCACTATCACGCACCTGAGTTTGTATCTGAACGATATGTGACATGCAGACCTTTCTGGGTGAAGGTGATTCGATGGGTGAGCGTTCTAGAAGGGCGGAGGCTGTTGATCCTCGTCCGGTGTTTCGAGTCTTGAACGAGCGGGCTCCGGCAGCAAAGGCCGTTGCTCAGCCAGTAAGTGGTGGGCAAGCTCTTCGATGAATACCTGCCCCTCCTCTTCTTTCGTTGTCTCTCGCCACAGACCAACGAGTGAAATAGCAGCAAGCACCAGCGGAGCCAGGGCTGCGAGTAGCATTCCCACGGCGGTAAGCCCGCTGGTAATAAGTGATTCTTTGTGTCGAGCCTGGGCGAGCTCCCGTCGTTCGACCTCCAATACGTCGCGCTGCTGAGCAATTCCTGCCTGGTCGCGACGCAGCTCGTGCTGAAGGTCGATTAGTTCACGGCGAGCCTGCGCATCGGCCTCGACGAGTTGTTGGCTTCCCTGGGCTACAGTCTGGGAGGCCTCAGCCATCCGTTCATTCTGAGCGGCCTGTTCATGCGTGACCTGCTGAGCCAGGTCCGCCAGGCGTTCGTCGGTGCTGCAACCGGCGAGGACGTAGCCTGCGACGGCGACGATCACGAGACCGAGGTGTTTCATGCTTACAAGTTCTCCTGTGTTGAACAAACCTTCCCAGCAGTCTTCGAGTCGCTCGGTACAGCCGAACTTGCCGCACCAAAGCTACCGCCAAAGCCGCCAAGGACAACGAAAAACAGACAACCAACGTGGTGAGCTGCAAGCGCACCTCCTTTCGAGAAGCTGGGGGGGAAGAACGCTGCTAGGCGAGAGGCCAAAGCAGTAATGAAGTAGAGCGCGAGCCGGAGTTGCGGAGATTGTCAATTCACCGCAGGAATCGAGCCGGTAGAACACTCGAAAGAGAGATTCCGATATCTACGCCGGTGGCAACTTATTGTGACACGTAAATTGCAGATATTTAGGTAAAGCTGGTGACTCATGCCACCATCGGAACGGCGGATCACTCCAACACCCGCCCGGCCAGTTTCTCGGTCGGCAGGCGGAAATACTTATCGTGAGTTGGTCCAGATCCCGCATGCTCTCGGCTAGGAATTCGAACCGGGGTTCGGTTCTGGTGCCGCGAAGTGCAGCTGGTCGTGGTGGATGTGGACAACCAGTTGTTTATCCGGGTGTTTCGCGAAGACCGAATTGCCCAAGTTGAGGCCGCGTTCAGGCGTCTTTATTGCGGCGACTTATGGCGGATCGCGCGCCCGGCCAGTTTCTCGGTCGGTTTTCGCCGACCATCGATCCCGACCGTCGCGGTACTATTCGACCGCCGGCACAATACCTCTGATCGCGACCAGCCGACGCAATCAATAGCCCAAAAGGGATGATCGAACCCCCTCTCTGTAGGACGAATTGCCGCAAACTAAAGAAAAGTCACTTTGTCCGCTGGCAATTTATAGAGCCCCTCTTTATAGTCGGATTCGTAGGCATACTCTGCGCATTTTAGCCCAGCCAACCCAGTACACACACGCCGAGCTTGAGAGTAACGGCTCAGCCTAGGCGAAACACACCTCTCTCACTAGCCTTACCTCTCCCATGCTCAACCGCACAGCTCGGTCGTTGTGGTCTCGTTTTCTTGGCAAGCAACAACAGGCGAAGGCGCTCAAACGTCGCCGCCGTTCGTTCCTAGAGGCCCTCGAAGACCGCTCGCTGATGGCGGTTTATACCTGGTTCGAAGTTGCCAACACGTTAGCCATTTCGCTCGAAAACGACGAGGCACTGACAATTTCGGAAGCCACCGGAACCGTCTCGTTTGTCGTGGCGGGAGGCACCGGAGTATTTACTCAGACTGGAGGCGATACCGCAGTCGGAAGTGGTACCAATACCATCGCCATCCCCACCGCCGACCTGGCCGCCTCACTGGCAATCGACAATAGCCTGACTACTGCCGGTGCAAACAGCGTCACATTTTCGGGCGTGGGATTAATTACCTCGGCTGGAATTAACGTCGCGCTGAGTGATCCAGATGCGACGGGCAACATCAATGTGAATTCCCCACTCACTGCTTCGGCCGGGGCAATTAGCCTAAGCGGCGTGAATGTCTCGGGGACCGGTGCGATCATCACAACCGCTGGTTTGAATGTCACCAACACCGACCTCACCAGCACGCTGTCCGGCGTTATCGCAGGGGCGGGAGGACTGACGAAGTCAGGGAGCGGCACACTCGTCGTCAGCGGTAACAATACGCACAACGGTGGCACGACGGTCAGCGCAGGTACGCTCAATCTCCAGACTACCTTTAATGGCACCGTGAACACCAATCCGATTGGCACCGGCACGCTTACCAATAATGGGGCGACGGTAATTGTCTCGCCGGCCACGGAGTTTTCTGCACCGCGGGGGCCGAACGGCAATTTGGCGATGAGTTGGTTCGATGCGGGGGCCGGAACGGCACTGATTACCAACATCGGTAACAATACTGCCACCGGCGGTCTGTTAGGAACGACCCCGGCAGGTACCAACGTCCGCTCCGGAACGATCAATTTTGGTAACGATGCAGCGTTTACGGGGGCTACGGCCTCGCCCGGTTCGGGCTATGCGATGTCGAATACCGATAACTACATGTTCCTCTTCCGAGGTTATTTCACCCCATCGGCTACGGGCGACTACCAGTTTGGTGTTGGTAACCAGGTAGGAACCACCAATATTGATGACGAAGCGGCCATTTATCTCGACCGCGATCAAAACGGACGGTTTTTGACCAGTGGCACCGCCAGTTTGAATGAACGAGTGGCTTACCGGGCGACATCAGGTGGTTCGGATGCGGGGGCTGCCATCACACTGACGGCTGGCGTTGCCTATCCGATTGCAATTGCCTCGCGCGAAGGAGGTGTCGGCTCCGTGTTAATTGCTAACATTCGGCGCACCACTGGAACGGCGGTTGCCTGGGCCAACATTAATCCCGCCACGGTCAGTGGACCGACGACCGTCGGTTCATTTGCTGCCTACGCCAATGCAGCCGGTTCGGCGTTTGCGCCGAACAACCCGGTATCTGTCTCCGGCACGGCGACGTTCGAACTGCAAGTCGGTGGCGTCTCGTTTGGCGAACTAGCGGCAAGCGCCAACAGCACGCTCAATATCAACGGCACCCAGGCCGGTACAAACAGTACGGCTACCTTTGCTTCCGCGAACTTCGCCGATGCGGTTACGATCAACACGAACACGGCGAACTCGCGGATCGTGGGTGTCGTTGCCCAGACCACCGCTGGCGACCTGATTAAGGGTGGTGCCAACCTGCTGACTTTCAACGGCAACAACACCTACGCTGGCAATACCCTGGTGAACACCGGCATTTTGGCCATCAGTGGGAACAATGCACTTGGCGCAGTGGCAGGTTCGACAACTGTCGCTAGTGGTGCCCAGTTGCAACTCCAAGGTTCAGTGGGCTATTCCTCGCTCGAGGGCCTCAGCCTGAATGGGACTGGCGTGGGAAGCACCGGAGCGCTGCGCAATCGTGCAGGTACGAGTAGTTTTGCGGGACCGATCTCGTTGGCGGGCAACGCAGAAGTTCAATCCGATAGTGGCACGCTCACGCTTTCGGGCGGGATCGGCATTGGCACTAACTTCATTACTTTCGACACTGCCAACGCCAATGGAAACAACGGCCCGATCACTGTCAACACTAACCCCATCACCGGTACCACTGGTGGCATTACGGCCCGCGGCAGCAACAATAGCCCGGTATTGACACTCAGCACTGCAAATACCTATTCAGGCTCCACAACCATCACCGGTGGTGGTCGCATTCTGGCGAGCAATAGCGGCGCGTTCGGCACCAGCGCGGTGACGGTCGACAACACCGCCAACAACCAACTGCGTGTGGGGCCAAACCTCAACATCCCGAATACCTTAAACATTCAAGGTGGCGGGATTTCTGGGCAAGGAGTTCTGCATTTCGCCAATGGTGCCGCGGCCACGACAACCTGGAGCGGAGATATCAGCATCTCCGGAAATGCTGTTGCTGGTGGAAACCATTTAGGGTCCGATGCCGGGGATCGGGTACTCAATCTCACTGGCCCCATCACCTCGACTGCTTCCAACGGCGTCGGGGTGCGGCTTGGCACCGTTCAATTCTCGAACGCTACGACTTCCTTCACGCCGGCCACGCTGCGCATCGACCAAGGTGAGGCTCGCCTGGGTGTTGCCGATGCCTTCCCCGCTTCGGCGTCCATCTTAATCGCCAACGTCTCCGGAGCGACCTTCAATCTGAACGGATTCAATCAAACGATCAACAACGTTGTGATGCCGGCCACGTATGGTGCCGGTACCAGCGGAAATGCACTCATCACCAACAGCGGTGCGGCGGCGGCTACTCTGACCATCGGCAATAATGACGCTTCAACAAATTTTGCGGGCAGAGTTACTAACGGTGCGAATGCCCTGACCATTGCCAAAGTCGGTACAGGAACAGTCACGCTGCATGGCAACAATACCTACAGCGGTGGCACCACTATTTCTGCGGGCAGTTTTGTCGCGACAGCACCAGGAGCACTGGGCACGGGAACGGTTACAGAAAACGGGGGCACGCTTTCGGTCAGCCCAGCGGTCAGTTCGTTATCCGGCTTTGGCACCAATGGAGCCGGCTGGACGTTGAATGGCGCGGCGACAGTAGCCACTAACGTGCTGACCATTTCAAGTGCCGCCAATCAGGCCCGCAGCGCCTATTTCAATCAGCGGGTCGCCACCAGCAAGTTCACCGTAAACTTCACTTATAACAATCCTAATACCACACCTACTGGCTCTGATGGGTTTACGTTTGTCATGCATAACGACCCTCGGGGCGTGGGTGCCTTGGGCGGAAGCGGCGGCAGTTTTGGGTACGCCGGAATCACACCCAGCGTGGCGCTGGGCTTCGATATCTGGGAGGGCCGACCTCGCGGTGCAAAGCTGATCACCAACGGCGTAGTCGGCCTCAACTACACCCTTCCTGGCGGCAGTCCGGCCCCGGTGCTGGTTGGCAACGGAACCCCGATCTCGGTTAGCTTATCGTACGACGGAACCAGCTTATCTGCGACGCTCACCCAAGGTGCGAACACGTTCACGCTGCCGGCCTTGGCCATCAATATTCCCGTCGCAGTTGGTCCCACAAGTTTCATCGGGTTCACGAGTGGCACCGGCGGTGAGACCTCGACTCAAACGATCAGCAACTTCACGTACGCGTACACCGACACGGCTGCCAATCTGCCGGCGACGTACGTCAATGCAGTGAATGTGCCGGCAGGTGTCACCGGCAACACGGTTGTCGTGGGGAACAGTTTTGCCTCCAATGTCACCCTGGGTGGCCTTAATCTCGGCGACGGGGCAACTTTGAATGTCACGACTTCGGGTACTCCGGCAGGTCAGGCTTATGGTTTGACCTTGGGAGCGGCAGCCGTCAACACTGCAGCAACGGTGATTGTTGCGAATAACGGTGCTGGTGTCGGCACCTTGCAACTGGGCGGTTTGAATGACAGTGGCATTCCCACGACGCTTGTCAAGCAAGGTCTGGGCGATCTGGTGCTGTCGAGCCCGGCGACGAGTTTGGTAAGCGGAACGGCGGTGGACATTGAGGCTGGCACCCTGCACTCGAACAACGCGACAGCACTCGGTGCCTTCGCCGACTTCGAGATTGATGGGGGCGCTTTCTTCCATGTTGGCGCGTCTCAAACCATCGGAGCCTTAGCCGGTGCCGGGAGCGCGACACTCAACGGCAACACACTTTCCATTGGCAATACCAACGACCTGTCAGGGAATTTCAGTGGTTCGATTAGCGACGGCAGTTCAGCGGGCAGTCTGGTTAAGCAAGGAGCAGGTACACTCACGCTCTCTGGTTCCAACTCTTACACCGGTTCGACGACAGTCAGTAACGGCACGTTGCTGGTCAATGGCAGTACGGATGCCGCGAGTGCGGTGACGGTGGCCGGTGGCGCGACGCTCGGTGGCAACAACGGCACCGTAGGCGGCAGCGTCGATGCGGCGGAAACGGGCGTCTCGACGATTGCCCCCGCTGCCAATGGTGTGGGCAAATTGATGCTGGGAAGCACCATTACCTTTGATAGCGACGCGGTTTTCGTGGTCGATATCAATGGCTCGGGGATAGCCGGGACAGACTACGATCAACTGGTCGTCAATGGCGTTGCAACACTGGCCAACGCGCCGCTGGTGCTCAATACAACAGCAGCCCCAACTACGGGCAGCACTCTCACCATTCTCGACGCGACCTCGATTACTGGTCGCTTCACTCACAATGGCCGCGTGTTGGAAGAAGGGGATACCTTCCACGAAGACGGTGTGAACTACACCATCAGCTATGTCGGCGGCGACGTCACGCTGACGGAAGCGGGCGCAACACCCGGCATCAATGGCACTGCCAATGGTGACGACTTTCTTGTCATTCAAGTTGGTGGCAACCTCGAAGTCAGCCTGAACGGTGTCGTGGTGTACTCCGCCTTATTGGCAAATGTTGATAGCATCACACTGAATGGCCAAGGGGATGATGACTCCGCAATAATCGATTACGCCGGAGGAGTATTTGCCGAGCTCGTCAATTTCAACGGCGGCACTCAAGCGACCGTGACCGGCGACGACCTGCTACTTCAGGGTGGCACGTTCGATCTGCTCGAATATAAGGTAACTGGTGTTGGAGCAGGCAAGATTACGCTCAGCGGAGCGGGAGGCACGGGAACCGTGAACTTCACCGGTCTGGAACCGGTGGTGGTGACCTCGCCTGCGGGTAGCGTTACGCTGGATATCGACAACGACGTCGTGGACGGCTTTGCCAGTGCGATCAACACCATCATCACGGATGCTGGCGGTGGAATGATGCTGGCCGACTTCGATGTGGGTGCAGAAGACTTGAACTTCGTCACTCCCACGGTCGCTTTAAACATTCTGGGCGATATCACCGGTGACGACGGTGTGACGATCACATCGGTGCCCACAGGCTTTGCGGCTGCCGTATCGATTGACGGCCAGGGTGGTGCAGACAGTATCTCGATCAACGCAGCGCTAACTTTGGGAGGTGGAGTTGGACCTTCGACCGGTGCCGTTTCGCTGGCGGCACAAACGATCGACATCAACCAAGCGATCAACTCCGTAGCCGGTGGCGCAACAGGCACCATCGCGCTGAGCGGAAGCACAATCAGCACGAGCTCAAACCTGAGCACCGATGGGTCTGCAATCACCATTGCCGCCGCGACGGCATTTGTGCTCGACGGAGCCACAGTCACCATTGATACGGAATCTGGCAACAATAGTAACGCCGGAGCCGTCAATTTCACTGGTACCACATTAATCCGCGCCGACGTTGCGGGTCGCGACCTGGTCATCAATGCCAATGTGACCGCCGGAGCATTCAACGGCGGCGCAGTGACGCTCAAACAGCTTGGTGGAACTGGCGGCGCTTTTTTGAACGACGTTACCATTAACACCAATGGCTCGGGCGCGGGTACTGCAGGTCTGCTGATACTAGATGGCAATGTCACGTTGTCCAATGGCGGTGATACGGCTGCCTTTACTTACAGCGGTACTAAGGTAGCGATTGCCAGCACCTTAACCATTGACACGGAAAATGGTACAGCAGCACCTGGCGAGGTCAATCTTGGTTTGGCTAACATTTACGCCACGGCTGCGAATGTGTTGCTAACGATCAATACCAATGTCGCTAGCGGAACTGGTGGTTTCATTGCTCACGGCTTGGTGGATGACAACGGCGGAGCAGATTATTTTTTGGCAGGTTTGACAGAGGTGGCACAAGGATCGACCTCTGGAGAGCTTCGGCTTAGCCAGAGCATCTTTGTCGAAGGGAATATTAGTTTGTCGGGGCGTGGGCGTCCGACCGCGTCCATTACCATTGACTCTCATCAAGCAGACGGTGTCGGCGGGTCAATCTCCCTCATCAATAATTGGTCGTCGAACGTAGCAGGGGTCGATTTGACACTCGATTCGTCCGCGACAACTACGGGGGGAAATATCTCGATCCCTGCCCTTACCAATTTGCTGGGGCAGTATTTCAACGATGTCAGCCTTAATTCTGACGGCGGTACGTCCGACGGTTCAATCACTTTGACGGCAAACATTAGTCTTGACCTCGCTGCCGGTGACGCAGGCGATTTTGTAGTTGCTAATAGCAACACAACCTCTTTGGCGACGATCGTGATTTCGCCTGCCGCAGCTTCGGGGGGAGCGACCCTCACGATCGATACCGAGCAAGGAAACAACGGCAATGGCGGCAATGTGAACCTGGGGACTGCTGCCAATACCCGAATTACCTCGGTGGATGTGGATACCGCCTCAGGTGCTACCAAAGGTGCAGATCTGGCGATTACTACCGGGACAACAATGGCGTTCGCGGCGGGGGCAATCACACTCCCGGCTGTCCTTGATACGGACGGTGCCGGAATAGCGAACTTTACCATCAACGATTTGTCGCTTAACACCGATGGAACTACGACCGACGGAACGATCACGCTGACTGGAGATATCTCACTCGATAATGGCAATACAACGAATGATGCGGCATCGTTCTCCGTGACCGGCGGCGGCAACATCATCCTGGGAGTTGTTGCGGCTTCGACGTTGACGATTGATACGGAAAGCGGCAGCACCGCCAATGTGACGGATGTCGGTGGTGTTAACTTCGGCACGTCAGCCGTTTCAGCGACGAATGCGAATGTGAATCTGGCGATTGATACCTCGAATACTGGCTCCACTTCGGTGGGCGGTAACGTTACGCTCGCAGGTTTTAACAGCGCTGGAGGCAATCTAGTCAACGACCTGACGATTACTGCTGACGCAAGCGGTACGCGTGGTGACGTCTCGTTCACCACTGCTGCGGTGAACCTGGCGGGTGGATTGAATGTGGCGATCGCGGATGAAATTTCGCAGAGTGCAGCCGCGCCCATTACCACCGTGAGCAGCGTGAGCATGACGGCACGCAACACCGTGTCGCTCAATGCCAATGTGAATGCTGGTGCGTCCACCATTTCTATCAGTGCCAACCAGGATGGTGCCGGGTCAGAGGGATTCACTCAGGCGAGTGGCACGAGCATCGTCACTACCAATGCGACCGCAACGGCACTTGTGGTGCGGGTGAATACAGCTGCTGGTGGCACCGGGGGCGCGGCGTTGGGTTTGCTGGAAGTGGGCGCTGCCCCCGGTCAGATCACGGTGAACACTACTTCGACAGCCGGAAGCGGGGGGGCCATCATCGATAACAACGCTGGTGTTCTGAACCTATCGGGCGGCGATGCGGCACTCTTGGCGTCCGGCGGAATTGGTTCCGCCGATGCGATTGAGATGAATCTGACGAATGTCGGCTTCAACAACTCGACTGCGGGGGATGTGCGCCTGACGGAGTTGGTAGGCACCGGCGGATTCGTGGTGAATGCGGTCGTCGGAGTAGCGACCTCGGCGAACACCGGTGGCGCAGCCTTTCTAATCGCGAGTAGTCCGATTACGTTCGCTGTGAACACCTCGGCCACCAACATCACGGCCCAGGCGTTGGAATCAGCCGCGACAAATACGGACAACATTACAGTGAACAGCGGCGTTACCGTCACCGCGACGACGGGCAACGTGCTGTTTGAAGCTGGTGACCGGATCGTGATTCAGAGCACCGGCCTGGTCACTGCTACTCTTGGCAACGTCACGTTTGATTCAGGCTTCTCTGATACTGACAACGATGGCTTGATGGACCTCAGCGGTGGTGTCTCGGCCGTTGCGGGCACGGTGACGCTCGACCTGAACGCCGAAGCTGGTCCCACGAGCAACGCTACTCAGACCGCCACCAGCACGATCACTTCGGTCACCTTGTCGTTGCTAACCACAGGTGGTGGCACCGGCGTGTTCGACCTCGATGCGCCGACAACCAACAACGTCAGCAACCTGATTGCGAATGTCGGTGGAGAGGTCGAGTATCGCGATGCCAATAGTTTAACCTTGGGCACCGGCGGGAATGGCATTACTACTTCGAACGACGATGCGACGATCTGCGTAATCGCTGGCAATCTGACGCTCAGCGACAACGTGAACCTGGGAAGCGGCACGCTCCGGCTTCAGACCGACGCCGTCGGCAGTGGGATTAGCCAATCGGCCGGCACAATTACGGCCAGTGCGTTGGGCCTCCGCTCTGGCACGGGAGGCATCAACTTGCCCACCGCCACCAACGATGTCGATACACTGGCTGGCACTACCACCGGCAGCTTCACCTTCCAGGACGCTGACGGCTTTACGATTGGAACTGTCGGGATCGACGGTTGTTTCACGCCCGGGGTTACGGGTATTACCAGCGGTGATCTAGAATTGTGCGTGCTGACGGGCGATATCACGATCAGCGATAACATTGCCGCTGGTGGCAACTCAGTTCGACTGCAAGCAACTGCCGGCAATGTCGTTGAGACTTTGGCCGCGACGATCACGGCCGGGACGCTGGGCGTGCGTGCAGGTGGTGGCAATGTCACCTTGGACAACAGCAATGATGTCGATAACCTCGCCGCATTTGCGAGCGGAAACGTCAGCGTCGTCAACGTCGGTGGCGTGATTATTGGCACCGTGGGCGCGGGGCCTTGCTTCACCGCTACGACGGGCGTGAGCACGACTGCCGGAACCATCAGCGTCATCAACAACACGAGCGGCAATATCACGATTAGCCAGGCGGTCTCGGCCGGCGGAGCAAACAGCGTCACGCTCGATGCCAATGGAGCCACTGCCGATCTGCTCGTGAATGCGTCGGTCAACTCGGCGGGTGGTGCGATCAGCCTGACAGCCGACAACGACGTGTCGTTCAATGCGACCGGCGACGTGGCAAGCAACAACGGAGCCATCACAATCACCGGCGACGCGGGCGTACCGGTTGGAGGTGCCGTGACGATGGATCCAGATACGGCCATCGATTCGGGTACCGGAACTATTCACGTTTCCGCGACCGGCAACATTACTTTGGGCGATCTGACGACAACCAATGCCACGCTCTTGGCAGTCACCATCACCAGTACTGCGGGTGGTGTTGTCGATGCCGGTGCGGACGTCGATACCGAAATTACTGCGAACGCTGCCGGCTCGCGCGTCACGATCATTGCTGCTACCGGCATCGGAGCTACTAACGCGATTGAGACGGAAGTTGCTTCGCTCGATGCCAGCGTTACTGCAGCCGGCAACATTCTGATCGTGGAAGTCAGCAGCATCGACCTGTTCGATATCGATACGGCCGCCGGCTCGATCACGATTCAATCCGGCGGGACGATGACGGCGACGGACGTGCAGTCGAATACAGACTCCGACACAAACGACATCACTCTCACGACGACTGCGGGTGGGATTGGCGTGGGAACGATCGCGGCGGGTGTGGCCGGTGATGTGTTCCTGACAGCGGCCACTGCGATTACCGATCTCGATGCCACGAACCCGGATATCACAGCTGACGATTTGGTCCTTCTCAGTACCACAGGTGTCGGTACGTTGGCCGATCCGCTGGAAACAGTTAGCTCAAATCTCGAGGCGGTTGGCGGCACCGGTGGCGTGTTCATTGCCAACTCGGGCGACCTGACGGTCGGTGGAATTGACGCACTGGTGATAGGCGTGAGTGCCACGGGAACCGGCATTGCGATCAGCACGATTGGCAACCTGGACGTGAGCGAAGACGTAATCGCCAGCGGCGCAGCTGCGGATGTGATGCTTTCCACCGTGGATCAGCTGGCCCTCACTCAAAACCTGACGGTGAACAGCGGGGTTACGGTGCAATCGACGGGTGGCAGTGTGACGTTGAATGCGGGTGATGCGTTGGAGGTGCAGGCTGGCGGCAGCGCGTCGGCTGGCACGTTCCTCACGCTCAATGTTGATCTCGGTGGGGCCGATCCCCTTAATGGTGCGACGGTCGACCTGTTCGGCTCGCTGACTGCGAATAATGGTGACGTCACGCTTACGACCGGCAGCGAGGCCGATGCGGTCACACTTACCGGTACAATTACCGCGAATGCGGCCGGCGACATCACGATCAGCTTGGGAGCCGGCACGGATCAATTCAACGCGGCGACCACGGCTACAGCAGTGCTGACGGCCTCGTTAAATACGATCACGATCAATGGTGGGAATGGCAACGATACGATCCTGCTGGGGGACCAGTTCTTTGCGGCCACGATCAGCGCTGCGAGCACGATTCTCAACGGCAACAACGGGACGAACAATCCCGACGGCAGCGACACCTTCAAGGTGCGGGCCAGTACGACCACGCCGTTCACCATCGACGGCGACGATCCGACCGAACCGACTCTGCCCGGCGATACGCTGTTCGTCGATCTGACGGGCGTGTCGGGTCCGGTCAACGAATCGCATGGCGACCCGAACACGACCATCTCGTTTCCCAATCCACCCAATTCGCAGCTTGACATCACCTATCGGGAGATCGAGACTCGGCAGACCACCGGCTTGGGCTCGCCGCTGGTGAACCACATCTTTGACCTGCTCAACTACCCGCTAGTCCCCGATGGCGTATTCGACGTCCAACTCACCAGCGATTCGAATTTGAAAGTGACGCTGAACGGGGCGAGCGTCTACAACGGCGACGACTCCACGGTGAACAGCCTGACCTTCGCGGGGAACGCGGGAAACGACGCCGTTCGCATTCACGCTCTGGCGGGCACGGGCGAACTCCCCAGCGAAGGTGGTCTCGTCGACTTCGGTTTGGATGGCGTGAACACGCTACCGGGTGTCACACCCACCGGCATCTCCTCGATGGATGCCACGCGCAAGGCGGTCAGCGGAGCCTTCGCCGCCAACGCCCGCACGCCGGTCAGTCTCAGCAACAATCGGGCGGGCGTGTACTTCGATGGCCGCGGCGGCACGAACTCGATCGTGCTGGATGTGACCACTGCCCGCGACGTGGCCTACCTGTCTGACAGCCAGGCCGGTTTCGGCGCGAACCAGGGAGACCTGAGCGTGCAGGCAGCGGGCGGTACGCTGCGGGGCTTCGCGGCCTCGTTCGCCAACGTCAATAGCGTGCATCTGCGCGAGCAGACGGCCGTCGGCAGCAAGCTGCTGATCGATGCCAGCAGCACGTCGGCCACGACGACAATCAGCGTGGTCGACATCCTCGATCCGGTGACGACGTCGCAGTACGACGCGCTCAATCCGGTCAACAACTCGCTGGTCGTTAACCCGAACGTCACCTTCACTGGCGCTTCGCAACTGGTCGGCAACGGTGGCGTGGCCGCGACTCGCTTCGCGAACTTCGCCGACGTGACGATCCGCAGTGGTGGCTACACCGGCGCGTCCGTGGGCGAAACGCTGGACCTCATCAGCCTCGACCCCCTGGGCCTGACCACGCTGGCTCTCGACGCCGGTAGCGCGCTGGGGACTGGTGCGGGGCCGGGTGCCGACAGCGGGGCCGCCGATACCATCCAACTGCGAAGCCTCCCCAGCGGCGTCACGGCCACGCTGACGGGCGGCCTGGGGAGCGACACCTTCCGCCTGCACGGCGAAACGACGATCGTCGTCGATAATGATCCTCCCACCGACTACACCAACGTCCCCGGCAGCGATGGCCTGGACGCCAACGACACGGTCGACAACATCGCCGGCCCGGTGGTGGTCGACGGGGAAGACGCCAACCTAGCGAACAATAACGATCAGTTGTTCATCATCGACAGTGGTGACACGACCGCTGACCCGAACGTGCTGATTGCTGCAGCCGGCGGGATGAATGCGGACTATGCGGTGACGGGAATCAACGCCAGCGGGGTGACGTTCCGCAACATCGACAGCTTCGATTACACGGGCACGCAAGGGGGCGACACGATCGACGGCCGGTTCACCCCGACCAATGTGCCGCACGACCTGAACACGGTGGCCCTGCGTGGTTTCGACGGCGACGATCAGTTCCTCCTCTTCACGTCGAACCAATGGGGCGGGGTCACCCCGGTGACGGAGCTACCGTTCACCCGCGTGGCCAGCGGCGTGGGGACGATCAGTCTGTACGGCAACGATGGTGAAGATATCTTCGGCGAAACTCCGGCCCCGGTCATCGGGAACACGGGAGCCATGCACGTGGGCCTAGCCGTCCCCGCCACGACGCGGCTGATTCGTCCGACCACGGCCGCGACTGCGGGGGGAAGCACCATCTTCATCGACGGTGGCGATCCGGTGCCGGCGCTCAATCAGGCCGGCGATACGGTGGGCGATGTGCTGAACCTGGATGTCACGGACGTGCCGAAGAACACGGCGATGATCGTGGGAGCCGGTTCGTCGGGGAACGTCCTCAGCGCCAACACGGCTCCCTTCAGTTGGGTCAGCATCGAAGACCTCAACCTGGTCGACAACGGCAAGTTGACGGGCGTGCAGATCGGCGACGTGTTCGGCCGCGGGACCACGGGGAACGACCTGATGCAGATCTCGGCCAATGCCACGGCCGCGCTTCCGCATCAGGTGCGGGTGCGCATCGGCGGCGCGATCATGAACTACAACGTGCCGGGCAAGGCCGTGCTGTACGGCGGCAACGGAGTCGACACGATGTCGCAGACCACGGCCAAGATCCCGGCCGTGTTCTATGGCGAAGCGGGCAACGATTCGCTGGCGGGGGGCTCGAACAACGACTGGCTGGTGGGTGGCGACGGGAACGATCAGATCACAGGTGGCGAAGGCCAGAACGTGATCTGGGGGGATAACGCGCCGACGAATCCGGGCGACCCGACTCCGCAGGACTTCCAAGGCCCGAACGACGGTAACGACTCGATCAGTTCGGGCAACGGAGCCGACGTGATCTATGCCGGTGGTGGCCACGACGTGGTGAACTCCGGTGGGGGCAACGACTACATCCATGCCGGGGCTGGTAACGACAGCGTCGATGCCGGGGCCGGAGACGACCGGGTGTATGGCTACAGCGGCAACGATACGCTGCAAGGCAACAGCGGCAACGACCTGCTGTCGGGCGGCGACGGTAACGATTGGCTGCTGGGTCACTCGGGGAACAACGTGCTAATCGGTGGCACGGGGAGCGACACGCTCTCGGGTGGGGACGGCAACGACCTGCTGATCACCGGTGGGCTGGGTGGTGAAGAGAACAGCACCTGGACTTCGGCTCCCAACACGATGACCTATGCGGCGAACACCTACAGCGACCCAATGGATAACGACGCAGCCCTGCTCGCACTCCTGACGGCCTGGCAGGGGAACTCCAACGCCGCTGCACCACCGCCCGAAGTGCTTGCCCTGCTCCCCATCATCGCGCCCGACGGCTCGGACGACGACGCCTGGGGCGGCAACGGCAGCGACCTCTTCAGCTGGGACGCCGCCGACATGGCCGACGAATCCCTCACCGCCCCCGGCCCCAACGACTTCAACAACCCCGCCACAGGACCTGACGTCCGACTGATCAATCCGTAAAGAAGCCAAACGCGGGACCGAAGCCTGAGTAAGAGCCAACATCTGTCCCGGCAGCCGCGATTGCGCTGTTTTCAAGATGAGCGCAGGCCAATTTGTGCCAAAGCAATATGTTATTGGCTACAGCCGAGAGACCGACCGCGCACTCCGTAGATCCTGGGTTCATGAAGCACAGCTCGGAAGTAAATTGTTTTTGTTGTCAATCATGCCGGCGATTAGTACGGGCTGAAGACGCAATTGATGCGAGCCTAATGTGTACCACTCTGTACCCTTTTGCACTCGTGGGGACCACTATGGACCAGTACTGTTCGAGAGTAACCGAGACCAGTTGCGAGTTATTGTCGCGATTGGTAATCTCGATGTAGATAACGACTTGGAGCGAGTTAAGGGTAACTGCATCCTGCGACTACGGAACCGAAGGCGCATCGATGCCTCTCCCGCCTTAATCGCCAACAAACCTCCGAAACTCGCTCTCATCCACGTTGCGGCCGCTGATCACGACGACGATGTCGCCGTCGCCCGTCAGATCGATCTGGCCGCCCAGCAATCCAGCTACGGTAATGGCGCCGGAAGGTTCGGTTCGCAGACCGTGCTGGTCGTAGAGCCATTTCATCGCTTGCTGCGTCGCTGTGTCCGGAATCGCCAGCGACTGCCGAACGAGTTGCTGGAGGATCGGCCAGTTATGGTGGCCGACATCGTAGGACAGCAGGCCATCGCAGATGCTGGTCGGCTTCGCGAGCCGCACGATCGAGCCCGCTGCGAGCGACTGGCGAAAATCATCCGCCCCAGCGGGTTCGACGCCGATGATCTGTGCTGCAGGAAAGCCGTCGGCGATGGCAAGAGCCTGACCCGCCATCAATCCGCCGCCGCTGATCGGGCAATAAAAATGTGAAACGCCGCGCCCCGTGCGCTGCAGGTCCTGAACAACCTCCAAAGCGCCCACGCCGTTGCCGGCAATCACAAAGGGATCGTCGTAAGGCGAAGCCTGCACGGCCTGTTCTTGCTCGGCGATCTCGCGCGTGATCCGGTCGCGCTCGCCCGTCTCGTGATCGCGGG
Organism: Anatilimnocola aggregata; assembly: GCF_007747655.1. Taxonomy (NCBI): domain Bacteria; kingdom Pseudomonadati; phylum Planctomycetota; class Planctomycetia; order Pirellulales; family Pirellulaceae; genus Anatilimnocola; species Anatilimnocola aggregata. The sequence continues at coordinate 8,200,128 of NZ_CP036274.1, read as the reverse complement.
CAATGTCGTAGGTGCAGATCTCCGCGGCGAAGGAGCGGGTGCGTTCAAACTTGATCCGCGGCGCGGTCTCCGGCATGACGACAATCACGCGCTTCTGGTAACGCATGCCCGCAAACGCAATCCCCGAGGCAAAGCTGCCGGAAGAATGCGCTGCCACGGGGCGGTCGCCGATCCGATCCAGTGAATTCGCCATCCAGTTCAGCGCGCCGAGGAGCTTGAACGAGCCGGCGGGGGTCCAGCCATAGTCCTTGAGCCAGACGCGCCGCGTCGGTGGCAACTGCAGTTCGCGTTCGAGCGCGTGAGCGGCGTCGGCGACACATGCTGCCGGATGATCGGTTCGGCAGCGCGGACATCGGCAATCGTGGGAATGCGAATCGACATGGACTCCTGCTCAAAACAATTCGGCAATCGGCTTCCCCGTTTCGACCAGCGGTGTTGGCCGGCCAGAGGTACTGATCCAATGGTCGTAGGGGTCGATGCCCAAGTGGTGGAACACGGTGGCGGCCAGATCGCCGGGGCCGAGCGGACGGTCGCGGATTTCACCGCCGCGACGATCGGTGCTGCCAATCACCTGTCCACCCCGAATACCGCCGCCGGCGAGCAGCAGCGACATCACCGCCGGCCAGTGATCGCGGCCGGCTGTTTTGGTCATGATCGGACTGCGGCCGAACTCGCCCGCGACGATCACAAGGGTGTTGTCCAGCAAGCCGCGCTCGTCGAGATCTTTGATCAGCGTCGTGATCGCGCGATCGAGGACTGGCAGCATCGGCGTCAAGCCTTTCACGATGCCGCCCCAGCGAACTTCATCGCCGTGATGATCCCAGTGCCCCCAGGCATCACTGAGCGTGATGTAGGTCACGCCGGCTTCTACGAGCCGCCGCGCGAGCAGCAGTTTCTCGCCGAGCGAGTCCCGGCCGAAGCGATCGCGGGTGGCCTCCGATTCCTGGCTCAAATCGAAAGCCCGTTGAGCGGCTCCGCCGAGCACGAGGTCAAACGCTTCACGCACACTGCGGTCTTGATCGCCAAACCCCTGAGCTGTGGCAACTCGCTGCTCGAACCGATCCATCTTCTGTCGCAGGGCGGCCCGATCCTGCAAGCGATCGATGCTTAGGCCTTCCGGCATGGCGAACCGGCCGTTGACATTGAGCCCGTCGAGCGGCTCGAACGCCTGCCCCAAGTCGCCCGCGCCGTAGATATCGCTGACCAGGCTCTTCGCTAACGCAACGAACGGCGGCATCCCTGGCTGGTTGGCGCCGTGGAACTTCGCCGCGACGGAACCCATCGAGGGATAGCCACCTCCTTGGCGTCCGGTTTCGGTCCGCTGCGCGCGAGGATTCGCCGCTTGAAACGTGATCGGAGAATGATTACTCGCGCTGGCATCCATCGAGCGGATGATGGCAAACTTCTCCATCATCGCCGCCTGCAGCGGCAAGTGTTCGCAGAGCGAAATGCCGGGCACCGAAGTAGCGATCGGCTGATACGGCCCACGGATCTCCGCTGGCATCTCCGGCTTCGGGTCCCAGGTATCGATCTGGCTCGGGCCGCCGGACAACCAGATTTGAATGACTGCCGCCTGTGATTTTTCCCGGCCGCGCTCCGCCGCTACTGCTCGCGCTCGCAGGAGTTGCGGAACGGATAGCCCCGTCAGAGCACCCAGCCCAGCCTGCAGGAGCCAGCGCCGGCGGCCGACGTTCAAAAGGGGAGGGAGAGCAACCTGCGTTTGCATGGGGCACCTCGGAGAGTCGGGCGATGATGCCTCAAGCCTACCCGAAAACGCATCAAAGTCCAAGCATGTATTTTTCCGGGCCGGAGCTACTTTTGCAGTTGACTGAGCAAGATCTGCTGCTGGAGCACCACCTGGCCTTGTTCTTCTCGGACTTGCACGCGCACGAGCGGGTCAGGCTGATTCCAATCAATCAGGACGTTACCGAAGTTAATGTCGAAGAACGTCAGGCCCACTCGATAGCGATTGATCTCGTTGGCGAAGCGCACGCCGGCCTTCGTCACATTGCCGCTGGGGGCATTCAGGCTGCTGGAGGTCGCTTCGTACAGCGGATAGCCAATGCCGGCTTCCTCCGGGGCCAGTTTCATCAACTCCGCGAGATGCCGATCGCCGCTGAGGAGCACCACACCCTTGGCCTGCGACTCGCGAATGGTCGCGAACAGCTTCTTGCGTTCTCGGGGGAAGTTGCCCCAGCATTCCGAACCATGCTCGTCCGGCAGAATCTGTGTACCGGAGCAAATCAAACGCAACTCGGCCGGCTCACGCAGTTGCTCCGCGAGCCACTTCCACTGCGCCTCGCCGAGGATGGTCGCGGCAGGATCGTCATTGGGAAGATACACGCCGCGGTAACCGTCCCCCGGTTCGCCGGGCTTGAAACCCTTGACGAGCGGACTGCGAAAATAGCGGACGTCGAGCAGGATGATCTGCACGCGTTTGCCCGGCGGACCAAACACCTGCGCGTGATACACACCTTCGTACTTGCGCCGCGGACTGTTGGGCGGGACACCGAAGAAATCGTGAAAGATCTGCTGCGATTCGCGCTTCTCCGGATATTCCGCGCCGGCGTCGTTGGCACCGTAATCGTGATCATCCCAGGTGGCCAGAATCGGACAGGACTTCTTGAGCCGCTGATAGCCGGGCTGAGCGCCGAGCAGGTTCCACTTGTCGCGTAACACCTGCATGTCCTGGGTGTCGCCGTAAATGTTGTCTCCCAGCAACAAGAACAGCTGCGGCTTAGTTTCGATCACCGCGTCCCAGATGAGTTGCGGTTTGTCCTGCTTGGCGCACGAACCAAAGGCGAGGCGACTCAGCGGCTCGCCAGGCTGCACAGCGGCCTGCTGCTGCTGCGCAGCCGGCTGGGCGACTTGGGCCCAGAGTGATCCGGCAGTGATCCCCAAGACGCAGAGCCCAAACAGACCAATTCGGTAACGCATGGAAGATTCAATCGATTGAGAACAGCCGAGGCACAAACGAATCAGTGATTGTGGATGTTAATCGTAGTCGATACGATGCGGCGATTCATCCGTCCGGCATCTGACGAGATCACGAATGACCCAAAATTCACTTTCCATCTACGAGCGGTTAGGCGGTGTTTACAGCATCGCAGCCGTGGTCGATGACTTCATCGACCGGATCATGGTCAACCCGGCGCTGAATGCGAACGCGAAGGTCGACGAGGCTCACCACCGCGTGTCGAAGGCGGGCTTCAAATATCTGGTTACCGAAATGGTCTGCTGGGCCACCGGCGGACCCCAGAAGTACACCGGCAAGAGCATGCGCGAATCGCACGAGCACCTGGCCATTACCGAGCCGGAATGGCAGGTATTTCTTCAGGACTTTCAGGACTCGCTCGACAAGTTTCAGGTTCCTCAAGCCGAGCAGCGGGAGTTGTTCGCGATTGTCGCGAGCACGAAAAGGGATATCGTCGTGCCGTAATTCCCCTTCCAGCTGGTCGGTATTGACGCTGTGGCCGCTGTAGTTAGATCAGCTCCCGCATCGGTTCGTGCCGATCGACGAGATATTGCGGCCGGCCCGCGAGATCGCGGACGGTCGTCTTGTTGGGATTGAGGCCCAGCTGGTGATAGAGGGTCGCTAGGACTTCGCCGAAGTGAACCGGGCGATCGACGGGCTCGCCGCCGAGTCGATCGGTCGTGCCAATCACATGGCCCGCCGCCGGCGAGGAGCGCGCAACCGACCTGCGGCCAGTGATCGCGGCCAGCGTCTTTGTTGATGACCGGCGTCCGGCCGAACTCGCCCCAGGCGACGACGGAAACATCGTCGCTCAGGCCGCGCTCGTGCAGATCCTCGACGAGCGCGCTCAGGCCTTGATCGAACTGCGGGCCGTGGGTGTTCTTGAACTCGGAGAAGTTGTTGGAGTGGAAATCCCAGCGGCCGAAATTGAGCGTGACGCACCGCGCGCCGGCTTCCACGAGCCGCCGAGCAATCAGGAAGTGCTCCTGCTTGCGGGGAGCGCCGTCGCCGTAGTTCTTCGGATCGCCTTTGCCATACCGCTCCAGAACCCGTGGTTCTTCGCGGCTCACGTCGAGCGCTTCGGCCAATTTGCTGCAGGTGAGCACACCTAAGGCCTGCTGCGTGAAGGCGTCGTAGCCCGCGAGCTTGCCGGAGTTCTCGACCTCGCGGCGAATCGTATCGAAGCTCGACAGCAACTGCCGGCGGTCCTGCAGGCGATCAACCGCAATGCCATTCAGAGTCAGATCAGCCCTGGCTTCGCCATTCGGCCGGAAGGCGCTGTGCGAAGCGCCGAGGAACCCTGGATGGCCGGGCGAGCCATACGGCGGATGCCCGGTGACCGGCGCGAGCCCCACGAACGGCGGCGTGCCAGCGTCTCGGCTCCTCAGCAGTTTCGAGAGCGTCGCTCCCCCCGACGGCCAGCCGCCGGGGGGCTGTAGGAATGAGCGACCGGTGTAACAGATGAACGAATCGTGACTGCCGTTGGGCGAACCACCACCGTGCGGATGGGGACCAGCTTGTCCATAATCCGCGCCAGCCGGGGCAGGTGTTCACAAATGCGAATGCCCGGCACGTTTGTGTCTATCGGCTGAAATTCGCCGCGGATTTCCGCCGGGGCGTCCATCTTCAGATCGTACATGTCCTGATGCGGCGGCGCGCCGCACATGTAGATCATGATGATCGCCTTCTTCGACGAGCGAACGCCGCTGGCTGACTCCGCCCGCAGCAGATCGGGCAGGGCCAGGCCTCCCAAGCCCAAAGCGCCAATCGTCAGCACTTCGCGCCGGGAGAATCCCTTGCTGCGCACCAAGAAGCGAAAGCATGGGGAGTCCTTTGTGGAGGCGGGGACTTGGGGCGGGATTCGTCAGGCGGAACCTTCATCTTACCATTCCAGGTCGCAACTGAACACAATCAAAACAACTCGCGAATCGGCACGCCGCCGTCGGAAAATTCCACCGGGCGGCCATCGGCCATCCGCAGCCGCTGATCGGTGTTGATGCCCAGTTTGCGGTAGATCGTTTCGGCGTAGTCGTAGGGGGTGTAGCGGCGTTCGACCACGTCGCCTCCTTCGCGATCGGTGACGCCGATCACCTGGCCGCCAGGCACTCCCGCGCCGGCGAAGGCGATCGACATCGCTCGCGACCAGTGATCGCGCCCCTGCCATTTGTTTAGCCGGGGAGTGCGCCCCATCTCGGTGATGAAGCAGACGAGCGTTTCCTCCAGCAGGCCGCGCTGGTGCAGGTCTTCCAGCAGCGCACTGAGCGAACGATCGAGGCTGGGCATCATCACCGCATGGGGCAGACCGTACCGCTCTTGATTGCTCATTCCCTGGGGACCGCCGCAGGGACCGTTGCGATAGATCCCCTCATGATGATCCCAGTTCAAAAAGACGCCGTTCGATTCGCCGGTCCCCGGACGGCCCACCAGTTCCGGCGGCTGGATGACCGTGACAGTGACGAAGCGCACGCCAGCTTCGATCAGTTTGCGTCCCAGCAGATAGCACCTGCCACGGTGGTCCGTGCCATAGCGTTCGATCGTCGCGGGGGACTCTCGCTCCAACTGGAACGCTCCCTGCACTTCAGGGCTGGTCAGCAGATCGAACGCGTATTCGTGGAAGCGGGCTTGCGATTCACCTTGGCTTTGCACGGTCGTGCCGGCGCGATCGAGGCTCTGCAGCAGGTTTCGCCGCTGTGACATTCGCTCAGCATTCATTCCCGGCTGGGGATCGAGCGAACGAACTCGCCAGGCCCGGTCCGCCAGATTTTCCCCCAGGCTTTTCGTTCCCAATTTCCACGGCGCTCGGCCCGAGCCGAGGAATCCCGGGTTGCCCACGTGGTTCGGCAGATTGGCGCCGGGGCAGAGCACATAACCGGGCAGTTGCGGGCACTCGGTCCCCAGCGACTCGGTCACGACCGAACCAATATCTGGAAAACGATGCGTGCGGAGATCGGCGCCGCGGAATGCGGGCGAGTCGAAGCGATACCCTTTGAAGAATTCCAGACAGCCTTCGATGTGCCCGGCAGCGGTGGTCGAGGTCATCGAGCGGACCACGGCCAGTTTGTCCGCATGCTGGGACACCTGCGACAGGAGCGAAGAATAATGAATACCCGGAACCTTGGTGGCGATAGGCGCAAACGGACTGCGATGATCCAACAGGGCATCCGGCTTGGGATCCCACGAATCCATCTGGCTGATGCCACCTTCCTCGTAGATGACGAGGACGTTGCGGGCCCGCGCGCCGGACGGTCGCACGGACTTTGCTTGAGACTCGGCGGCCAGCAAACTCGGCAACGAGCAGCCCAGCACGCCGGCGGTCACGCCCTGCAGCAGTCGCCGGCGGCTGGTGGTTATGGCCGACGATGGGGAACGATTCAGCATCGCGGTGGTCCCTTTCCAGGCAGAACGGTTGCTCGCGGTGAATCAAATCAACTCTTTGACGAACGCGCGATTCTCCAGGATGTAGCGTGGCCGGCCGGAAAAATCGTTGAAGGTCGATTGCGGGTCAATTCCCAGATGGCGATAGATCGTGGCGAGGATGTTTTCGGGGCGGTAGGGAAGATCCTGCGGGGTTTCTCCCTTGTCGTTCGAGGAGCCGACAATCTGGCCGACTTTCAAGCCGCCGCCGGCCAGCACGACGCTCATCAGAGTGCCCCAGTGATCGCGACCTGCATTGGCGTTGATTCGCGGCGTGCGGCCGAACTCGCCCATCGATACAACGAGCACATCGCGATTGAGGCCCCGCTCGTGGATGTCCTCAATAAGTGCGGCCAGCCCTTGGTCGTAGGCGGGGCCCTTGTCCTTCATCCGCTGTTCGATCTGCACGTGATCGTCCCAGCCACCCACGCGAACGGTGACAAACGTCACTCCCGCTTCGACGAGCCGCCGCGCCAGCAGCAAACTCTGTCCAGTCGTGTGGCGGCCATAACGGTCGCGCGTGGTGTCGTTCTCCGCGTCGATCTGGAACGCCCGGCGGGCTCGATCGCCCGTGACCATGTCGAAGGCTTCGCGACTGAAATGATCGATGGCTGCACCCGTTCCTTGGGCGTCGGCGGCGCGGCGCTGTCCATCCAGCGCGGAGAGCAGCGAGCGACGATCGGACAAGCGTTCCAGATTGAGCGAAGCGTTGAGGCTCAGATTGTTCACCTCGAATTTGCTCGCGGCGGGATCGCCGCCGGTTTCGAACGGGCTGAACCGTTTGCCGAAATAAGCGGGGCCGCCGAACCGCATGACTTGCGGGATAGCAACATAGGCTGGAACACCAATCTGATTTGGACCGCGCAGCTGAGAGGTGATCGAGCCGGCGCACGGCATGTCGTTTTCTCGCCTCTGCGGATCGCGCAGATAGTAGCCCGTTTGCGTCAGATGGGCCGAGGTGCCGTGGCTGCTCGACGAGTGGGTCACCGCGCGGAGGACAGCCAGTTTGGCCATGATTCGCGCCTGCTGAACCATCAGTTCGCTGAACTGCACACCGGGCAGGTTGGTCGAGATCGTGCCGAGCGGGCCGCGATATTCGATTGGCGCATTCGGCTTCGGATCGTAGGTTTCGATATGAGTCGGGCCACCCGCGAGCTCCACAAAGATGACCGACGTGGCTCGCCGTTCGGTTCCCTTGGCCGCGGCTCGTGCTCGCAACAAACCAGCCAGGGAAAGCCCGCACATGCCTATTCCGCCGACGCGAATCAGGTCACGGCGGGAAACTCTATCGCAACATTTAAAGGGACGTCCGAACAGCGTGAGCATGGTTGACCTCGGCAGGCAAATGCGGTGAGATTACGAACCGGCGGGAAGCATCAACGGGCATTGATGGATCTAGTCTAGGAGCTATTTCGGCTATGAACAAGATGATTCTGCAAGTTGTTCGCCGGTCTCCTGGAATGAACAGCAACTAGGCACTCTTCCGTGCTGCGTGTCACGACATTTGGGACTTTTCGCGCGAGTTCTCGCCACTTGGACTGCCCTTCTAACTGCCCCATTGAATTTCAATCCAACGTGTTTTGGGTGATTATTGAGGCATGACCTCAACCACCCGCACCCAGCGTCGTTATGATCATCGCCTGCGAGAGATGGTCTGCAACACCAAGAGCATCGACGCGGCTGTCCGTCGCGGAGTACCCCGATCTACGGCGCGAGGCTGGCTCGCGCCGAGGGCGGCGCCAGTCGTCACGTTGCCAGCCGCCAACCAGACCACATTCACCTGCAGCAACAGGTCCTGGCCCTCCGTCGTCGCCTTGACTGCCTCGTCTCGCTGCTGCGACTGATTACGCTGCTGCTTAAGGTCGCGGGCTTTTCCCTGGCCAACGTGCGGTTGCCGTAAGGCATTGCTAAGACACGGCTGCTGAGAGCCATTGACCGCTCCCGATCGCATTTCACCCTGCGTGCCGTGCTCCGCATTGTGGGCTTGTCTCACACCAGGTACCACGCCTGGAGCAACGAGACGCGTTGCAGCCTGGCCGACCAAGCGTCCTGTCCACGATCCTCGCCGCAGCAATTCACGCGGGACGAAGTCAACGCGATCCGGGACATGGTCACGTCCGATGAGTACCGACATTTGCCGACCAGAACGCTGGCCCGGTTGGCCCAGCGAATCGGCAAGGTCTTTGCTTCGGCGAACACCTGGCGCCGCTTGGTCCGGCTTCACAGCTGGCGCCGACCCCGACAACGCGTTTATCCAGCCAAGCCCAAAATCGGCATTCGAGCTTCGTGCGCCAACGAAATCTGGCACATCGACACCACGCTGAGTCGTACTCCATCCGTTGCAGTAAGTATTGGCCGCCGTATCCGCTAATCCCCCCGACAAACGTTTCAAATCCGGCCGCTTCGCAGTTGCCGTTTCAGCCACAAGACAGCTCAACCGCAGTGGAGCGTTCGACGGATGGTACCATCGAAGCCATCCCTACGGGCGAAGCTGTAAAGCTACCCAAACCAGACGAAGAGGCCGAGAAGAAGGCGACTCAATTGGTACGGGAAATCTTTAAAGATGAGTACCGGAATTCAAAGTCTCCAACGCAACAGATTGAACTCGCACACAAACTTATTGTCCAAGCTGCGAAAGATGAGCGCGATGTTGTAGGCAATTTCGTCTTGCTGAGAATTGCTCGTGACATTGCATCTGACGCGGGAGATGCGACCCTTACCTTGCGGGCAATTGACCTGATGTCAGCCAAGTACGAAGCCAACCACTTAGACCTGAAAGCCGTGGCACTCGGTCGGGCTGCGTCAGTGGTGGTCAAACCAGATGAGCAACGAACGATTGCCCAAGCAGCTTTGGATCTTGCAACCGAAGCTTCTCGGACCGATGGCTTCGCAGTTGCTCAGAAACTGAACGAGATTGCCGCCTCAGCCGCACGAAAATCCCGTGTACAAGAAGTGATTAGGCAAGCGACCACAGCCAAAATCAGGCCACCGCGAAGCAGGAGTTGAGATTTGCAGCAATGAAAATGCCCGAATTGACCCTGACCACGGACCCAGGAAATCCAGATCCCAATGAGATCCGCGAAAAGTACGTGGCCACCTGTTCGTAATACCCGTCGCACCTGAGCCAGGAATGCGGGGTCTGACCGATAACAGTGCGAAGACTCGACATTGACCACGGCATCGAAAGTGTCATCCTCAAATGGCAGATTCTCGGCGTCGCCGACAACAAACGAGAGGCCCTCCATGCGATGATGCTCGCGAGAAAACCTCACCGCCTTCTGGAATTGCCTGACGCCTAATTCAGAGGCGTGCGGAAACAATGCACCAAAGTGCCACTGAAGATCACTCATCCATTGACCATCTGTGCAGCGCTTCTGGCGGCAGAAGTGAGTCGCGGCCCAATCAATCCAAAGAAGAATTCTGGCGAAAGTCTCGGTTTTTCTGTCCCTGATCGTCTTGGGCGTCCATTAATTGCTGAGAACAGAGATTGCCATGGATGAAATGAAACTCCTGCACGACTACGCAACCACGGGCTCGCAAGCGGCGTTCTCGGAGTTAGTGTCGCGGCACATCGACTGGGTTTATGGGGTTAGCCTGCGGCGTGCGGGCGACGCCGCAACTGCCGAGGATGTGACCCAGGCAGTGTTTATCGTGCTGGCCAAAAAAGCCAAGTCCCTTCCGCAAAACACCGTATTAATCGGGTGGCTGATGAATGTCATTCATTATGCGGCGGCTGACGCGCGCAAGGCCCAATCACGGCGGCGGCAGCATGAGCTAAAGGCAGCCGAAATGAGACTCCGCACCACAAACTCACCGACCGATCAAGGCGAGGTACAGGAACTTTTACCTTTGGTTGACGAGGCCATGACCAGACTGCCGACTGCCTATCGGGACGCCGTCGGCCTTCGGTTCTATGGAAAAAAGAGTTTTGGCGAACTGGCTCTAGCGCTGGGGCTGAGCGAAGAAGCCGCAAAGAAGCGGGTTTCGCGCGGGTTAGAGAAGCTCCGGGGAATGCTTCGCGGGCGAGTGGGAGCGATTACGGTAACGACAGTAACAACCGCACTCACAGCTGCTTCCGCCGAGGCGGCACCATCGGGACTTCAAGCTCAAGTGTTGCTGGCGACCACTGCAGCTCAGGCTGGCGGGGCTCTTCTTGTTGCACAAGGCGCAATGAACATGATGGCCTGGGCTAACGTCAAATTCGCGGCGGTAGCAGCAGCCATCGTCCTCGGGTCAGTTGGAACCCCTATGGCTGTCGTGTACGCGCTCCGCGATGCTAAATCGACCATGACTGCCTCCGAACGGATTGCTTCACTGGGCACTGCGTCCACACCAATCACTCACTCTGATTCCTCGGATGAGTCGTTTATTCTCGATGGTGGCGCCGGCCTCGCGCGGACGCTTGATCGAGAGCTTTTGCGGTTCACGCACGAAGGTGGAGCATTTGCCTGGTTCCACCTGTCGGTTCCCATTTTATCGGTGCCAGGTCATGGGCATGTGCCCGCTGAAGTTGTAATTGAGCGGCACGGAGAATCGGCAGCCATGCTGGTACGATCGACGCACGGCGGATGGCCCTATGCCTATGTGATCGATAACCTACTGGTCCAGCTCGACCCTGAGACACCCGGTGGGCTGGTTGTCGCTGAAGGGGTTGCTCCCGAAGCCGTGATTCGCGCTCCTGAATCCGCTCGGCGACCTATGACCGAGCTAAGCGTCGCGGTTTCGACACAAAAGAGGATTGATGTCAACATCGGTTCTCTCATTGAGGAGCTGCAACGGGATGCGACGGGGCGCAGTTATGATGAGAACTTTAATCTGGTCCGACTGAGTTCACCTGACGCGGGCGGGCGGATTTCCTTGGCGCCGAATGCCCCTCCTGGCTCGCCTCCCGTCAGCAGCTACAGCGTGACTGAATCGGTGAGATTAGCGTTTGAAATTCGCGAGATCAGCGTGAATCCGCAGGCAGCCTCCCTGCCTAAGTTGACGTTGCCGATGCTCGAGTCGCTTGGCTTGTCGATCCGCCGCATTACCCGCGAAGCAGCCGTCGGCAGCCTTTTGCCCACTACCGGATTTTTCGACAACCGTGAGCACCGGGCAGCGGCCGTTAAGTTGGATTCGTTACTGGAGCGCCGCGCGCGGAAACCGGATTTGGCACCTCCCCACTGATCTTGGGCATCCACGGCAATTGCGGTTGCCTAGATGCTCTGCATTCATTGCTTATCACGCCCCAGCAGCTTTCGCGAACTATCAATACCGAACGTCTGTGTTTGTTTCTCGAGTTCCGATCACAACTGGGGAGCGGCAAACCGTGCTCTTGCGGATTGCTGATTCCTGAAACTGCTTCGCATCCTGGAGTGCGACCATGGCCAATCGCAGTGCAAATCGAATCCGCCGCAGTCATGCTGTAAAACGGCGACGGCTGCTCGCCGAGAAGCTTGAGCCACGGATGATGCTGCATGGCGGCGACGAATCGCTCGATACTTTCTATCTGCCGCCACAACATCGGCTTGGCGGCGATGCGACATTTCTGTCGGGACCGAAGCAAGGCGCTCCACTGCAAATCGCGGTCGACTTTCTGAAGGAACATGCGGCGGACCTCGGCTTGAACGCAGCAGACCTGGAAAGCTCCCTCGTTTCAGACCAGTACACGGACGAGCACTCAGGCGTAACGCATATTTACCTCCAACAGATATTCAACGGATTGGAGGTCATGAGCGCGGACCTAAGCATTCATGTTTCTGACCGCGGCGAAGTCATTCATGCGACAAGCAGTTTCGTCGGCGATGTTCGTGTAGTTGAAGACCTTCGTCCGCGATTCGTGATCAGTGCTCCGCAAGCTTTCCTGGCGTGGAACGACGATTTTGGCCTCAGCTCGCTGACTGTACCGCAAGTGACTTCGGTGACTTCGGATGTCTCCGCCGCGGCGGTCACGCTGTCGGTTAAAGACCAGATGCTCGATGACGTGGCAGCTAAGCTTGTTTACGTGCCAACGGCCAAGGGCCTGGAACTCGCTTGGCGACTCGACGTGCATAGCCGTGACTATACGAGCTGGTTTGACGCATTTGTCGATGCCGAAACGGGTGAGTCTCTTTACACGGATGATCGAATCGGGCACGCAACCTACAACGTTTATTCCAGGCCCGTCCAATCGCCTTACGACGGTAGCCGGTCGGTCCTGACGGACCCGCACGACACCCTTGCCTCCCCGTTTGGCTGGCACGACACGAATGGCGCTGCAGGCTCCGAATTCACCGACACTCGCGGCAACAATGTCTTGGCCCAAGAAGACTTGAATGCGGACAACACGGGGGGATCTCGTCCGTCTGGGGGAGCGAGCCTAGGCTTCAATTTCCCCTTCGAAGCCAGTCAAGATCCAGCGAACTACCAGTCGGCGGCGATCACGAATGCTTTCTACTGGATCAACCTCCTGCACGACATTCATTACCAGTATGGGTTTACGGAGGCGGCGGGAAACTTCCAGGTCAACAACTATGGTCGAGGGGGCCTCGGCAATGATCCAGTGATCGTCGATATCCAGGACGGCGACGGCGGCGGTGACGGCTTTGCGGCACTTCCTGATGGGCAGAGCCCGCGGATGACGCTGCACCGCCGGAGCAACCCATTTCGCGATTCCGCGTTTGATACCGATATCCTCGTTCACGAATACGGACATGGGATCTCTGAGCGTTTGACCGGCGGTCCGGCCAACGTGTCTGCGCTTAATGCCAAGCAGAGCCGCGCGATGGGTGAAGGTTGGGGCGATTGGTGGGCACTGATGTTTACGCAGGTTGCCACTGACGCCAAATTCGACGCTTACCCGATCGGCAACTATGCCGCTGGCTATCCCAGCAACGGTCCTGGGATTCGCCCATATCCCTACAGCTTTGATATGACGATCAACCCGTTGACCTATAATTCCTATAACTCCTACAGTGCAGTCCAATCACACTATGCAGGAGCGATATGGGCGGCGACGCTGTGGGATATGAACTGGCAGCTCATTCAGAAGCATGGCTTCAGTGCAGATCTGCTGCACGGCAATGCAGGGAACAACCTGGCATTACAACTGGTCATGGACGGGCTGAAAGTACAAGGAACGAATCCGTCGTTCCTGGCGGGGAGAGACGCCATCCTGGCTGCTGATTTGGCGCTGACCGGCGGCCAGAATCAGACTGAGATTTGGGCCGCCTTCGCACGTCGCGGCATGGGCTTCAGTGCCAGTGACGGTGGCAGTGCCTCAGCTACAACGGTGGCAGAGGCCTTTGATGTGCCGGGTTCGATCAGCGGCACCGTCTTCCGAGACGATGATGCCAGTGGTACCCAAAGTGGCAACGAACCCGGCTTGGCCAACTGGGCAGTGTACCTCGACAAGAATAACAATGGCATTGCCGACGTCGCGACGACCCTGACTTTCAATTCGACCGACACCCCGAAAACGATCCCCGATGGTCCCAAGACATTGTCCACCCAAACCGTTTCGGGGCTGTCTGGTGTTATCACTGACATCAATGTGTCGGTAGATATTACACACCCACGTGACGGCGAGCTCTATATCACATTGATCTCACCTGGTAACACGCCGATTATCTTGGCCAATTACCTGGGAGGAAGTGGGGCCAACTATACGAAAACGACGTTCGACGACGAGGCGGCGACTTACATCTCGTCCGCAACGGCGCCCTTCACGGGCTCATTCCGACCATTTTTCGATTTGAGGCAATTAGAAGGCCGAGACCCGAATGGGACTTGGACCTTGCGGCTCGACGACGCTGTCGGCGGGAACACGGGTACATTGCAGAGTTGGTCGCTGCAAATTGCCTACGGCAACACGGACCCCACTGTGGTCACGGATACCAACGGCAACTACGTTTTTTTGGGCGTTGGAAATGGTACCCATCATGTGCGAGAAGTCATGCAGCCTGGTTTTGCGCGGACATCACCAGCCAGCGGACTTCATGATGCGATTATCACGGGTGGACAGCCAGTCATTGGTCAGAATTTTGGAAATCGAGCGGCGGCATTGGTTGCTAATGTCTCGACTGAGGAAGATACCCTCTCGCCGCCGGTCACGATTAGCCCTGCCATTGGACAGGGGATCACGCACTACAAGATTAGCGATATCACGAGCGGCAGTTTGTATAAGAGTGACGGTATAACGGCCATAAACAATGGCGAGCTTATCTCGGTTGCCGAAGGTCAATCCGGCGTGAGATTCTTGCCGTCTGCCAACAGCAACGATGCTGGTCGTTTCACCGTCGAACTGTCGCAGGACGGTTCGACTTTAGCTGCCGGAACGAGCCCGACCATCGCCATGGTGTCGGTAACGCCGGTCGGCGACACGCCGCAAATCACAAGCCTCAGCACGCTAGAAGACAAACTCTCCGGCGCGATCGTTATCAATCGGCACGCGGCCGATGGTATGGAGGTAACACACTTCAAGATCACCGGCATTACGGGCGGAACGCTGTACAAGAGTGACGGTGTGACGGTGATTGCCAACGGCACGTTCATCACTGTTGCTGAAGGTCAGGCGGGCGTTAGGTTCCTACCGTCCATGAACATCAACGCGGTCGGTGCCTTTCATGCGGAGTCCAGTCAGAACGGTACGACGGTGGCTGCTCAAAGCAACTTGGCAGCAGGAACGATCGCTGTCACGGCAGTCAATGACGCGCCCATCATTGCGCTATTGACCGACAGTCCCGACCTCGTAACTCAAGGATTGCAGTTGACATTGACGGTACATGGTGTGTCAGATCCTGATGGCGTCGATGAAGTGCTCGCCCTGGAGTTTTATAGAGACATCAATGGTGACGGGGCGGTTGGCGAGGGCGACCTGTTCCTCGGTGGGGATACGATCAGCAGCGACGGCTGGTCGTGGTCCGGTTCCACCGCAAGCTTCTACTTAGGTGATCACCGTTATCTGGCAAGGGCCTGGGATGGCGAATTGTGGAGTCCGGCGGCCACAGCCACCGGGACAGTTCAGCCGCAAATCGTTCCGGTGGTGGGATCACTCTCTGCCAGCCCGACAATCGTGACCCGCCCAGCCGCAATCACGTTGACCGCGAATGGGGTGAGCGCCTCCGGAGGTTACGGCGTTACGGCCGTAGAGTTCTACCGTGATTTGAATGCCAACGGATCGTTGGAACTCGGCACGGACCAACTACTGGGTATAGATGCCAGTGGAGCAGATGGGTGGGTCTGGACAGGCTCAACCGCAGGGTTCGACGTTGGCGTCAATCGCTATTTTGCCCGCGCTCAAAGTTTGCCGGCCATCTGGGGCAACCCGGCAACCAAAACGAGCACTATCAAGAATGCCCTCCCATCCATCGCGTCGTTGTCCGACAGCCCGGACCCAGTAATTCTTGGCGGGACAATGACCTTGACAGCGAATACTGTAGCCGACACGGATGGCAACGTTGTGCTGGTCGAGTTTTACCGTGACTTGGACAATGACAACGTAATCGATCCCACGGATGAGTTTCTGGGATCGGACGACAGTGTTACCGACGGCTGGAAATGGACCGGTTCAACGGTATCTTTCCCGGTAGGCTCGGTAAAGTACTTGTCGCGAGCCCGCGACAACAATAACGCCTGGAGCGCTACTCGATACACAACGGGACTGGTCAATCTGCCGCCCGCGCTGGCCTCGATTAGTGTCTCGTCGAATCTGCTCCATAAGGGTGACAGTTTGACGATCACGGCCAGCGGAGTGAGCGATGCCGCACCGGGAACCGTTACCGCCGTGGAGTTTTATCGCGATGCCAACAGCAACGGCGTTATCGATGCCGGCGACGTGTCACTGGGTTCCGACACAACGGCCGCAGATGGCTGGTTCAAGGTTCTCTCAACTTCCGCCTTTCCGCTGGGCACAGTGCAGGTTATCGCCCGGGCTAAAGACAATAATAGTGCCTACAGCCCGATTGTCAGCCAGAGTCTCTGGGTCAACAGCAAGCCTACAATTGGCAGCTTGACGGCTTCACCAACGTCTGTCGTGCAAGGGGCTAACGTGACGCTCACAGCGAATACTGTAGCCGACACGGATGGCTACGTTGTGCTGGTCGAGTTTTACCGTGACTTGGACAATGACAACGTAATCGATCCCACGGATGAGTTTCTGGGATCGGACGACAGTGTTACCGACGGCTGGAAATGGACCGGTTCAACGGTATCTTTCCCGGTAGGCTCGGTAAAGTACTTGTCGCGAGCCCGCGACAACAATAACGCCTGGAGCGCTACTCGATACACAACGGGACTGGTCAATCTGCCGCCCGCGCTGGCCTCGATTAGTGTCTCGTCGAATCTGCTCCATAAGGGTGACAGTTTGACGATCACGGCCAGCGGAGTGAGCGATGCCGCACCGGGAACCGTTACCGCCGTGGAGTTTTATCGCGATGCCAACAGCAACGGCGTTATCGATGCCGGCGACGTGTCACTGGGTTCCGACACAACGGCCGCAGATGGCTGGTTCAAGGTTCTCTCAACTTCCGCCTTTCCGCTGGGCACAGTGCAGGTTATCGCCCGGGCTAAAGACAATAATAGTGCCTACAGCCCGATTGTCAGCCAGAGTCTCTGGGTCAACAGCAAGCCTACAATTGGCAGCTTGACGGCTTCACCAACGTCTGTCGTGCAAGGGGCTAACGTGACGCTCACAGCGAATACTGTAGCCGACACGGATGGCTCAGTAGTTGCTGTTGAAATGTATCTCGACCTCAACGGTAATAATGTGATCGATTCTGAGACTGATGTTTTCCTCGGCAACGCTACCAGCACTGCGCTGGGCAATTGGAAGTTAGTTTCTTCGACTGTGGGATTGCCCATCGGCACTGTGAGATACCTGGCCCGCGCGAAGGACCAACTTGGCAGCTGGAGCCCGACGAAAGTTCTCACCTTAACAGTCATTGCTCCGTAGTTGGAGTGCTTAAAAGTAATGTCATTTTTCTCTTAGAGGCCGTCTGAAAATGCTATTTTCGCAGCATAGCGTGAGAGGTTATTCTCAGGCCAGTTCAGTTGTTTGAGAGGAATGGTACGGGTCTCCAATCTAACCAAGAACAATTGAAAGCAACCTCTGCGCTCGTTGTAAATGGAAGAAGATACGTCTCTTCGGCGATTCACGTTCGGATCAATATCGCAGAATGTAATCGGCAGTGAACCGGTGTTGCAGGACGCCTCGCTCATCGGTGAGGGGCACCTCGTAGGCGACGCCAATCTCGTTGAGGAGGGACGGCTTGTACTTGAGGCCCACAGCCCCCGTCACGATGTCCGTGCCGGCGACTCCGGTCGAGCCGAAGTTGAATAAGTCTCCACCTTGGATGCCGTTGAAGGCCGCATTGTCGCCATTACTGAGCCAATGGTACCAGGTCCCTTCCAGGAACCCGTACCAGCAGGTGCCGCAGAACTGGCGGTCGACGTGGGCAGACCAGTAGAAGACCTGGTTTTCCTCCGAGCGATCGGTCGGCAGGCGCAGGCCGAGGGTCGTGAGGAAATGGTTGCTGTCGCCGAACAGTGCCCCGTACGAAGCGAACAGATTGAACTCGCCGTCGCCGTTTCCTTGCAGGGCCTGCGTGCTTCCCACTGGCAGTTCGTAAGTCGCTCCCACGCTCAGGATCCGCTGGCAGCAACAATCCTTCCATAGATTGTATTTGAGTCCCAGCGAAACATCGGCCCAGCCGTCGTCCAGCGGTGCGCCGGCCGACGGAAAGATGAACCCATCCTTGGTGGCGATCAGCGAGAGATCATGGGTCAGCGCCGCACGCAGCTGCACGGCCAGAACCTGCAACCGGCTGGAGGGAATGGCGCCGCCCGCCAACGAAGGAACCTGATGATCGATGAAGATGAAGCGGGCTTCGGTGAGCGTCCGCGGATCTTCAAAGAAAACAGGATTCGTCATCGGGCTGATGAAGCCGGCCCAAGCGGGATCGGTAGGCTGAATGAAGCCGAGCAGGGCCGCCTTGCAACAAGAGCAATCCTCGGCCGCATATTCAGCACAGGCGTCTCCATCCTGATAAACGATCGGCTCTTGCCCGCTGGCGACCGACAGGCTCGCCAGCAGCGTGGCAATCAACCAGACTCGAACTTGTGCGGTGCGCATAAGGGGGCTCCTTCCCACAGGTCATACTCGGTAAGAGGCACCAGCAAATTGGTGATGCCACTCATTTTGGTGACTATCGACGCGCCGGCGGGTAGTGGGTCAGTTTGAAATATCACCCCAGACTGGCTCAAGTTGTCCCAAATCGACTTCGCCGGGCGGAAAGAGATACAAACCCGGCGAGCCAGTGCCGTGGTAGTCGCCCATAATATCACAAGCGATGTACCCATTTTCGAATAACAGGCACAGAGATTCGTTAGGAATAGTGGCACCTTCCTTTGGCCGCAGTAACGCCAAAATACGCGTACCGTGGATTACATCCGCACCGCTCAGCGGAACAGCTTCATCTGGTACGAAATCGAGGCACAGGCCAGCTCCCCATTCGCCTGGCAGCGTGAAAGACAGTTTCGAGTCAAGCACGAAGTAGATTGTCGCCCAGTCCATTCCGTTCACATTGGATTCACAGACTTGGCGAATCTCAATTAGCGTTCGACCAATGACTTGATCTGGAGTGAGGTCTACGTGCTCCACACTTCTATTCCTTCGCCTGCTTCTTGTGCGGGCCGCGCTTCTTCGATTCTTGGACAGGCAGCAGATTCACAATGTCTTGAATCGTCCATTTGATTTTAGCAACCCCAGCGGCGATTGCTGGCGTAGTTTTCAGGGTTTGGTGAACCCGCACGAAATTATGGTACATGAATGTGATGGCGATGCTGTAAGCCAGCATTTCAGCCTTCTTGCTGAACGCGTTCGTCAGGCGGGTAAAGCGGCGATTGCCCATGCGGATGTTCAGGTTCTGGTCGCAATTCGAGTCAGGGGCATTACTCTGGCCTTCTGGGTTGGTCGTGGTGAGGAACCGCCAGAGCTGAATTTGAGTGGCGATTCGATGCGGAGGCAGTCTGGCGTCGGTTGGATCGCCTCCTTCGGGTCGAGCAGCATCCACAGGTAAATGCGCGTCGCGTCCCGGGCTACTGCCGGTGACAAATTGTCTGGCAGGGAGATTTCGGCAAAGCCCTGCTCGGCAGCCCGTGCCAGGAACTTCCGGTCAGTGCAAATGCGAACGTCAACTCCCTGCTTGCTTGAATTGCGCAGGACCAGCTCAGTAGGCCGCGGCGAGCTGGGCGATGAGGCCCGCAGAATCACGCTCCCGTTGAGATCGAGCGTCAGTTCGCGATTCGTGTCACCGCTTGGAAGCCTGGGCAAATTGTCGACCAGGAACCTGGCATCGGCGGGAGCCAGCTGCAGGGTCGATTTGCTGTACGAGGTGGGAATGATACGGTCGATATCCGGAAAGCGGCCTGCCAGCTCGATCCCGAGCCAAAGCGTCCACGGTCCAATCTGGAAGGCGAACAATTTGTCATCGCACTTGCCAGCTCGAACCGCCTGATCAGTGGGGAGGTCTTTTGCGCGCAAAGAACTGGGTGGGCTGCAGCAAGATCTCGGCTTCGAAACCGAACGAGAAGCCAGCTTGCTTCAGCAGCTGCCGGCCATCGGTGGCAGCGATCACCCCTTCCTGGCCCCGAACTTGGACACAGCCCAGAGCATACCGCTTGCTCTCCAGATCGGTGGTCTCGTATGCCGCGCGGAGGGCTGTGACCAAGGACGAGGGGTTTTCAGTGAATGTCGTTGGCAGTGTCGGAAACGACTTCGCGTCCGCAGCCGGCTCTGGGGCATCGTATTCCAAATCGCGCAGCTCACCCTTGTCATGCCAGCTGGCACTCAGCACCCCAGGCCGACGGGTATTGATATACACGGGTTCCGCTTTCGCCCCCTGCACGTCCGTGAGCAGGTTGAACGGAACGATCAGCTGTTCGCGGTCCTGGGGCCGAAGATCGTGATACTGCAGAGCCTGATTGTTTCCTTGAAACTCGATGAACAGGCCATCGTCACCCGAGCGAAGCGTTAACACGGCCTGCGAGCTTTGGTGGCGAAAGGTTCTCTTGATGATCGAACGAAGCTGCTTGGCAAGCAGACAAGTAATTTGAATCAAGGCGTATAACTCCGAATGAAAGAAGGGGCAAACCAGGGGGCGGCAGCCAGGCTGCCGCCAGTTGTTGAATGCGACGAAAGGCATTACGCCGCACGGCAACGTTGCTGCCGTTCGAGCACGTCCCAGTCGACAATGCTGGGGAGCGAATAGTCATCGTTCTGGTCGGGGTCAAAGACTTGCAGCGGTGTGACGACGCTGAAGCCACGGCGGCGGATCGTGCGTAACGATTCACCGGTAGCGTCAGCCACGGCTTGATTCAGTTCAGCTTGGGTCATGGGACAGCTCCTGGGATTAAGACAAACAAAAAAAGGCTCGCCCTCCGCATGCGCGCAAAGCGAGCCCGACAAATGGACGAACGAGAAGTCAGATCAAGACAGAATGCCAGCCTCAGCCGGCTGGCGCGAGCCAATGCTCCGAGAGCCAGGCAACTTCGGCCAACAGTGCTTCACTGCGCGACTCAAAGGGCCCGAGCGTCGGACCAGAGACTGGCGAGAGATCGCAGAGCCAATGGCCCTGCGAGTTCGGTTCAACATGCGAACCTCTCCGAATGGTCAATTGGCCGAGCAGCGCCAGGTCAATCGCCTCGCCGTAGATACAGCGAGTCAGGCCCGTGGGTTCGATGACAAGTTCCATCGGTTTGAACCTCACTTCCCCCGGCGGAGGATGTTACGGCGGGGACGGTCGACCAGCAGGCCGTCGAGTACGGACTGCACGCCTGAGAGCTGCGATGCCACTTGCTGCCGGAGGGCCTGGTTGTCGCGGAGTTGCTGCGGTTCTACGCCTCGCAACACCCGCTGGGCCTGAACCACGAGGTCATCCAGTTGTTCATCCGAGCGAATGTTCAGGTGCCGGAACCGGTCAAAGAATTCGCGCAGGTTCTCGATGACCGAATCGCGGAAGACCTTAGGCTTGCCATCGTCGGCGCCGCTGAGCCGCTCGGTGAGGTGCGAAACCAGCTTCGAGAGCTCTTCCGTAAAGGCCTGCTCGGCCAGCTGCACCGCTTCATCAAAACGTGCCGCAATCCGAGAGGCCTCTTGCTGATAAAGCTGCGGGCTGAGCTGCCGCAGGTACTCGGGCGGTTCCACGCTAGGGAAGTCCCAGGCCACATCGAACCAGCCTTGCAGTGTGGCTGGATAGTCGCCCGAATTGTAGAGCGACCCCAGCCGCTCGCGGGCAGCCTGCCTCAGCTCGCCATAACACTCGTCGAGCTTCGCCACGGCGCCTTCCAGTTCT
The DNA here is from genome assembly GCF_007747655.1 of Anatilimnocola aggregata. Taxonomy (NCBI): domain Bacteria; kingdom Pseudomonadati; phylum Planctomycetota; class Planctomycetia; order Pirellulales; family Pirellulaceae; genus Anatilimnocola; species Anatilimnocola aggregata. The sequence goes on along the minus strand of NZ_CP036274.1, from coordinate 8,178,432 downwards.
ACCTTGCAGACTTCGAGCTGAGAGGTGAACGATGCGATGTCTTCCTGGCGAATGAGCCGGATACCGGCCTCGGGGTACGGGAGGCTGATCCCCTTCCAGTACGAAATGATGCGACTGCGAACGCTGGTGACAGCCTTGAACGCGGGATGCGAGGTGTCGATTACTTTCTTGCCGGCCGACAGGTATTCGCGTTCAGCCCCAAACGTGTCCGCCGCTTGTGACTTCTGTTCGGGGCTCAGCGTCTTGCGGACGCCTAGCCAGGTAAAGGCGATCCGGACGGCGGCCATTGTCGTGCGCAATCGCTCGGCTGCGGTTGAATGTTGGTTCGCCGTTGGGCGATCTAGCAATGTGGTCATGGAGGTCTCCTGAAAGGTTGAAGTGGGTTCGTTAGCAGAGCTACGCTGCTAAAGGTTCAAGTATTTCCGGCATTGATTCACTGTTCCCATTGAACCCTTGTGCGTCGTTGTCTGACTTCAAAGGCTTAATTCTGCGATGAATCTGAGCTGCCGCGAGCAACACGCCGACGTGAACTGGCTTGCTTGGCTGCCGGTTGATAGATTCCCGGCCGGTCAGCACTCAGGCAGCGACCGCTGGCCCAGGTGCGCAGCTTCTCAACCGACTCTGCTGAAGTACGGGCAACCGGCACGATGTTCTGCGCAGCAGCCACGAGTGGCACATCGAGTAGAGCGGCCAACCGGCAACAGGCTTTGATTTCTGCGCCGGTCCAATCGTCATCCGGCGGGAGTGACTGACTGGGATCGAGTCGGTACTTGGCAAGGTAGATCTGCCAAATGGCTTGCCGCTGGCGGAGTTCCGGCAGGTCCAGAAAGAACACACCGTCAAAGCGCTCCGCTCGGGAGAATTCGGGTGGTAGCTTCGAGATATCGTTGGCCGTTGCGACCACGAAGACGTCCGACTCGTGGTCGTTGTAGGGTAGGCAGCCAGCGAGTTCCCCAACCGTCCCGGTTGGGCACTTTTCCAACTGCCCCCCTCCGAACCGGACTTGCGACTTTCATCGCATCCGGCTCTCCAGTGTTATCTTTCAATGAATCGAGGATCGGTCGTACTGGCCATTGTCAATTTGCAGATGGCAAGCACGACAGACTACTAGTGTCTTTCGTCTGCGAGCAATCATCACTTCTTTCCACGGTGCCTTCACTCGTCGACCAGGTTGGTTGAGATCGGAGAGCTTGCGAATGTGGTGAACCTCCACTTGGTTCGTACTTCCGCACAGTTCGCAGTGATCCGCGACCAACCGTTTGACGAGTTCAGACCGTCGGTTCCAAGAAGGAGATGTTGCCGAATCGGAAAGACCGAAGGGACGATCTTGTTTCCGCAGAGGAATCCCACCGAAGACAGCTACCAACGGCCGCTTATCGGGCCGAGGTTGAATAGCTCCGATGGTTTTTAGAGGACCATGCACGGTGATCGCTTCACTCCGGTATTTTCGGAACACCTGAGAAAGCGTCATCTGATGCTTGGCCGCCAACGTTTTGCAGAGCGAAATCTCCATGGCTCGACGGACTTTGGAAAGCCTTTTCGAGACATTGTGGGCCATGAGGTAGTAATTGACCAACCCTCGCCATTCCGATTGATAAAGCGAGATGATCGAGAGATCGTCATCGCTTAACAGTTCGGGACGATGGATGACCTTTCCAGCCTTCATAAACCGCTGGACTTTCGCCCGCTGAACATCGGCGGGCACGAGTAAGGCAATCTTGCCATTCACACTTCTGGTTCGCTGTGATCCAGCAACCTTCGTGGCGCAATGACTAACCTTGATCTCGTGACCAAGAAAGCGGGCTGATTCGGTCTTAGCGTGCGTCACCAACGTCTTTGCTTGTGACAACTCCAATTGAAGTTGTCCTTGCAGGAAGCAGGCGATCTTCGCTTTGATCTCGTCGGCCTCAACTTTCGGTCCAATGAATCCCAACAGAAAATCATCCGCATAACGCACGTAGGTTAGCCGCCGAAATTCCGGATCGCTCTGGTCACCGCACGGCAACAAGCGCATGGCTTGTCGTGCCGCTCGCCAACCTTCCCGATCTCCAGCTTTCCTGGCCACACGTGACAGGTATTCATAGTGACGGTAGTCACTATTTCTGGCACGTATTTTCCCTCGCGTGTACTGCGGAATCAGCACGTCTTCGACGTAGCGATCGAGCTGATCCAGGTAGATGTTGGAAAGAAGTGGGCTGATCACACCGCCTTGTGGCGTACCACTGAGCGTGCGATTCCACTTCCAGTCCTCCAAGTACCCGGCCTTCAGCATGTTCGCGACGAGTCGCAGCAGGCGGTTGTCCTGAATGCGTTCACCCAAGATCTTCAACAAGACCGAATGGTCTATTTTGTCGAAGCATTTGGAGATGTCGCCTTCAATGAACCAACGGCATGCCTTCCACTGTTTGACTCGGAAGAGCGCCGTATGGCAGCCCCGCTGAGCCCGAAACCCATGGGATGAATCCCGAAACTGCGGTTCGTAGTACGCCTCCAGAAGAGAGCGAACTACGTCCTGCAAGAGCTTGTCGGACCACGTCGGCAATCCCAAGGGACGAGTACCACCCGCTTTCTTGGGAATGTTGATCCGCCGCACCGGCGTCCATTCGTATCGTTCATGCCTTAAAGCATCAATGATCGCATGGATTCGCTCCAGGGACATTCCGTCTGCAGTTTCACCAGTGGCCCCCTTCGTCAGTGCTCCGCTGTTACTGTATATCTTGCCGTAACTTCGGAGGTAGAGTTCAGGGTTAAACAACTGTCGATAGACGCGCTCAAGGGGCATCCCTTGAGTTCCTCGTTCACGATAGATTCCAATTAAAATGTCGGCTTCTTGCATTTCGCATACCTCCAAATGATTTGGAATCAAACACCTGACCCCCTTCGCCATGTGACAGGCTTTCCCTATCTCGGACTACTATGGGGTCTCCGTCGCCGTAGGACTCGCGTCCCTTAGGCGATCCCGTCTTCCAACGTAATGGACATTCAGGGCGAGGTAGGTGCCTCGTTCAAGTCCTTGCGGTTGCTCATTGCAACCCGTCCCCTCGCGGATGCGTTGCCACAACTGGCTTAACTTTGTGGTATGCGAGAGGCAACCGGAAATACAACCGTTGTATCCGGCCTGCTGATCATTACAGCGTGGACTCTGAGGTTCAACCAATCCAGGTTTCACCGTATCGCCCGGGTCTCGCGATGCCTGCCCTAAACGGCTTCGAGGCAGCAATCGCTTTCCAGACATGCTACTTTCCCCCTTTCCTTTCGGTCCGAGGTGGGTCTGGTGACCCGTGGGTAAACTTGCATCCAACCCACTCCGAGTTTCTCGGAGATCCATTACGCCGTGAAACGGCGCACTAACCAGCTCAAGAATGACCCGAACAGCCGGGCCGACACACCGCTATCACCGCTTCCCGAGACACCACTGAACGCTTTGTCACATTCATCTAGGTAGACTATGGCTGGCGCCATCGCGTCGATGATCCGCAGCGCTTGCCGGATGTTTGCTTCCGATTGGCCCACCAGCGAACCCAGCAAGCTGCCTACATCAAGTTGCAACGTAGGTCGTCCCACTTCGTTGCCCAGCGCTTTGCAGAGCGCACTCTTGCCACAGCCAGGCGGGGACAGGAGCAAGATTCCCCGGGCCTGCACAGCGGAGTTACGGTTGGCCTGGGGCCGCAAGGATCGCTGGCAGAAGGCTTTGACCGCATCCAGCCCTCCGAGGTCGTCAAATCGCTCGTGGCCGCGGTGGAGCGTCATCAGCCCGCTCTTCTTGAGTGTCTGAGCTTTAAGCTCCCAAAGGGTTTCCACCTGCAACTTGCCGTGCCGCACCAGCGAGAGGCTGAAGGCACTTTCGGCTTGATAGCGAGTCAGGCCAGCCGCAGAATCCAGTAAACGCTGGTATTCAGTGCCGGTTGGCAGTTCACCCGCTTCAGTGGCAACTCCGGCGGCAATCTCAGCCAATTGGGGGCGTGACGGGAGGGGATGCTCGACCACTACGAACAATTTGTCGAGTTCGGTGGGCACCTGAACCACGGGCGACAAAACAATAATGAACGTGCGCGATTGCTTGCCGTCGATGAGCTGCCGACTCAGAGCCTGCACAATCTCCGCCGACTGCAGGAAGCGATGGAAATTTACGAGCACCAGAATCCCGGTGCTGCCGGCAGCGGCCAGCGTGCTGGCCGAACGGATGGCTGCGAGGGGATCAACGGCACTAGCTGCACTTCCCGCAGGGCTCTCCTGGCCGGGGATGCGCAGTCCCTGCTCCAGATCCCAGATATTTAATCGCCAGGCTTCCTGCTGGCACAGTGTACCGATTTCGGCCAGAGCATCTTCATGCTCATGACTTTCGACCCAGATGCCTGTGAAGCAAGCCTGGATTAGTTCCGACAAACGATCTTGAAGCATGGAGTGACTCCGAGGGTGGTGAGATAGAATTAGGCGAAGCCAGACAAATTGTCCGGCGAGTGGATTGCTTGGCTCGTGTTCACGCGTTCCCGACGTAACTGCCGGGAACGGTATGTCAGAAGGTGCAACCAATGCCGACAATGAAGGCAGCCCTCAAGCGTGGCGTTTGAGGCGTGCAACCTGACCCAGGTCGCTTTCTGCTGTTTTGAGCTTGGTGCGGACTAGCTCTCGCATAATTAAGAGATTGCGAGACACCAAGACCGCACAGAAACTAGCGACCTTGGAGACTGGCTTAAACCGGCAAGGTCGCAGCCAAGAGGGACTGCAGCTGGGCTCTCGGGAGTTCCTAAGGACTGCAACCCTGCTGTCGAGCGACCTGGTCCTGGTTGACTTGGCTGGCGTAGAACTCGGGCGTGAGCTTTTCCAGCAGCATTGCGCCCAATGCCTGTTCGAGAAACTGACTACCTTGTCGACAGGCTCCGCCCGCAAAGCCGTGAGTTTCCAAACGTGTCTCGCCGGTAGGAGAGATCGTTACTTCAATGATCCTGTTCAAGCGACACCTCCTGTTACTTGAATGACAAGTTTGATCGAACCATCAGTAAGAGGCTGCTCTTGCACGACAAAACCTTTGCGACGAGCTTCGAGCTTGGCCTTCTCGACCGCATAGGCCTGCAGGAACCGGTCTAGCTCTTGCTGCCGTCCCCAGTGACCATTGAAGTTGTCGATTTGAACCTGGCCGGTTTCCAGCTGGCAGACGGCCGGGTATTTCCAGCCCGGTAACTGGACGGCCAAGCCAGTGACGGAGGTGGTGAATAAGCGTGCAGTTCCATGTACGGGAGCTGGCAATTTCAGCCGCAAGCAGGCAGCGCGGACGGCATCACTATCACGCACCTGAGTTTGTATCTGAACGATATGTGACATGCAGACCTTTCTGGGTGAAGGTGATTCGATGGGTGAGCGTTCTAGAAGGGCGGAGGCTGTTGATCCTCGTCCGGTGTTTCGAGTCTTGAACGAGCGGGCTCCGGCAGCAAAGGCCGTTGCTCAGCCAGTAAGCAGTGGGCAAGCTCTTCGATGAATACCTGCCCCTCCTCTTCTTTCGTTGTCTCTCGCCACAGACCAACGAGTGAAATAGCAGCAATCACCAGCGGAGCCAGGGCTGCGAGTAGCATTCCCACGGCGGTAAGCCCGCTGGTAATAAGTGCTTCTTTGTGTCGAGCCTGGGCGAGCTCCCGTCGTTCGACCTCCAATACGTCGCGCTGCTGAGCAATTCCTGCCTGGTCGCGACGCAGCTCGTGCTGAAGGTCGATTAGTTCACGGCGAGCCTGCGCATCGGCCTCGACGAGTTGTTGGCTTCCCTGGGCTACAGTCCGGGAGGCTTCAGCCATCCGTTCATTCTGAGCAGCCTGTTCATGCGTGACCTGCTGAGCCAGGTCCGCCAGGCGTTCGTCGGTGCTGCAACCGGCGAGGCCGTAGCCTGCGACGGCGACGATCACGAGACCGAGGTGTTTCATGCTTACAAGTTCTCCTGTGCTGAACAAACCTTCCCAGCAGTCTTCGAGTCGCTCGGTGCAGCCGAACTTGCCGCACCAAAGCTACCGCCAAAGCCGCCAAGGCCAACGAAAAACAGACAACCAACGTGGTGAGCTGCAAGCGCACCTCCTTTCAAGAAGCTGGGGTGAAAACCGCAATCGCAAGATAGGCCGAGAGGAGCCGTATGCGGGTTGAAGAGAAAACCACATCTGCCCTCTTCCCGTCCGTCAACCACCGCTGTGTAGACCCAGAATTGCGGACAAATGAAGCAATGCGATCGCTCAGATGCTAATCTGGCGTCAATGTATTGTGACGCGTTTCCGTCAGAAATTTAGTTGGTCGAGCAGGGGACCCAGCCGCCGCTGGGTAGGAAAGCGAATACAGGTGGCGACGCAGATGAACTCCGAATTGCTCAAAGTCGTACTCGATCGCGCCGAAAGGCTGTTTAGCTTCTCCATAGATTTTGCCTTGAATATGCGTTGCAAAACTGACGCGACTGCTAATCAAAGACCTGTGGTCAGTGAGGATGAAAGTTGGGAAGTGATCTCGCAGGGCGAAATTCGCCAAAAAGATCTGCTTTACCGCCTGGACCAAGCCACCCACCACGTTCTGCCCAAAGAACTATCACTGCTGGCTGAAACAATTCGCCAATTCAGACGCATCCTTGCAGACGTAAGACAGTGCCGCAGAAGTGCGGTGCAGTTAACGCGAATCCTAGAACTTGTGGCTCAGTTTGAGGAACTTGGGAGGAAGGGGGGTTCGTGTATTCTGGAGATTCGCAAATCCCTCGCCAATCAAAGAATCGACGTTGAACGCAACCTCGACCGCTCCTCCATCACCCCTGCAGCTATGACTGCGTCGCTCAACGTAGCACAGGCACTAAAGGGAGTTGTCCAAGAGCAGCGTTTAAAACTCATGGTTGACATATTTGGAATGCCTGAATGATTTTCTGTGCAGGAGGCCGAGAGTTGGAGCAAAGATTTTTTGAACTTTGTGATTTATTCTGAGCACAGATATCAGCTGATTGTTGATGCAGCTCATGAAGCCGAGCACTGCATTTTCGAGACGTGGCTGAAGGCTTCATTGAACCCCGGTGTCGTCGTCCATAGTGAGGGATCGAATGCCTCGAATGTCTCGCCTATTCGCGAGATAATATTTGACGCTCTTGTTCGCAATTCAGAAATTATTGATCAGTGTTATGATCGCATTGGTACCGCATTGCAGCGGCCTAGGATTGATTCGACACGGAAGTTCGACTTGCCACTTGGCGCGGAATACGCCTCTGATCTGAAATCTAGCTTGTGCTATCTGAACTCCTCGCCAGATATCGATGGGATGGCCGACCTCTGGTCCCTGTTCGAACCATCGTTGTATGCAGTAGAAGATTCGGCCCGTTCAACCCGGATGCGAATCCGGTTGACGACTGACGAAGCGCTTAACCTGCGCGAAGCTTTGAAGCGTGTTCGAGAATGCCTGAGAAATCTTGTAGAAGAAGGGAAGCGAGCTTTACGACTTGATGTTTTGTCGCCCAAATACCATTACGCGGACTTGCTGGCCGAAAATGAGGGCAACCTTCTCACAGCAACCGCTGTCACTGCAGGAAATTGTCCGGTGGCAATCACTATCGAAGATACCGACAAACCTAATTTGGCTCAATTTCCACGAAATGGTTCGGAAGCAGTTTTTGATGCCAATGCCGAGCTGGATAAGTTAATGACGGCAGTCCCAGCGTTTGATAGAGCCTCGCCTCTCTGGGTTAGCGCTAAGGAAGCAGCGAATGTTGAGCGAGTAAAGATTGCAACGTTGCGAACCAATCGTCATGCCGGAAAAAAGTCCACTGATGGCTGCTTTGGGTGTGACAATCGCGGGCGAATTTGGAGATCGCAAGGCCCCAATTCGCATAAGTGGTACTTAAGGATGTCGCTCAGAGACGCGCGCAGCGTTTCGGGTCAAGACAGCGAATGAACTCAACGTTAGATGAAAGATGTCTTGGCTATTTTGAATGGGTACTGTCCGACCATGTTGGATATGAAATCCGAACCCGCGCCGGCGTTCTGACTTACCCCGAATCGCCGAGTTCTTGGCGGGTGAAGTGGACAGCTGCGACGGGTCATTTGGAAGGCAGATCCCACCACGCAAGATAGTTTTCAATCCATTGGGACTATTTGGGTCTGCCAGCCAGTCTCTACGACTGCCGCCACCACTTCCGCTGTTCTCGTTGGCTTGGTGTGACCATATCGGCAGTCACTTCCCTCAGTGCCTTGTCGTTCGGCATTGGCTTCGCATCGTTGCTGCGAATGTAGGTCGCTGGCAAGGTTTCGCCGGCCATATCCACAGTCGTCGGACAGTACTCTTGAGTGCTGGAGCCAACTTCGCGCCGACTTACCGCTGGCAACATGTTCTGAACCAAGTGTCCAGTTCAGACGTGCGACATTCAACAGACGACAAGCCAAGACCGAGCATTGCTCAAGCGTTAATGAAGCGTTGACCGAGCTCGGATCTAGCGTGCGGGGGTTTAGTCGATCGAATCAACGCTTCGCCCGCTGCTCCCACCTTCTCGATCATTGGGCTGCGAACCGCACGGTGCGGTCAGCGATTGTTACTAATGGAGGAGGGTGTGGATGGCTGATTCTGAAAACGTGCAACTGATCACTGTTGCGCACGTGTCTGAGCTTCTCGCTTGTTCGCAACGGCATGTGTACCGCTTAGTCGATGGCGGCAAGATGCCACCGCCAGTGCGTATCGGCGCACTAGTGCGTTGGGACCGCGATGTTATCGCGTACTGGATCGCGAACGGTTGTCGGCCGGTTCGGGCCCAGCCAGCAAAGGGGACCATGTAATGGGTCCGATTAACCGCTCGCGCAACACCGAGAAAAAAAACCTTGTGCTGCCGCCAAACCCGAAATCCTCGCCACTGTCGAGCGCGGCAAGTCAGCAGCCGTACGGCGGGTCGACCAAAACCGGGCGTTCCCACCAATCGCACGTGCAAACCACGCAGGAAGCGACCTCTCGCGATCGCAAGTCGTCGGAGATGGTCAGTGCGTTCGAAGCATGGCCAGTGGCGACTGAGGAGACTACGAACGCTGCAGTGCGTCTTATTCGGGTTGGCGATAATACGCGGCTGTTGGTCCCTTTCACCGCCGGGGTCGTACAGGTCGAAACGCATTGGCCTGACATCGCAAAGCTGAGGGGCTCTGTCCAGTGCAACGGGTCAGGCTGCTTGCTCTGCCGAGTGGGCATTAAAGTCACGCTGCAGTCCTTGCTGCCCATTTACGACGTGACGGTCAGGAACGTGGGGGTCCTTGAAATCCGACCGGATAGTCGCCCCGGAGCACTCTTGCCCCAGGTGCGCGAAATGCTGAAGCACTTTATGTCGCGAAAGAATCCGCTTGTCGTCACGGTGCAAAAAACGGCCGCCTACGACTACAGCTTGAACTGGGTTCCTCTGCCACCTGGAGCAGATGATGGGGCATCGTCGATTCGTATCTTTGGCGAGCGCTTCGAAAAGGGTGAACTGGACATCGCTAGTGTGTACCAACGGATCACCAACGAGCTGCTGGCAACATACCCTGAGATTGCCGCGTCCATGAACGTGCTGGGGGTGCAGATTTAACCATGGCAGTGCGAGTTGATGGTTTCATGGCCCTGGCGGACTTTCGCCAGGGCCTTACTGGTCGGCACGCCCTGCAGCAATTGACCCACGCTGACGGTCGGCTACTGATCAATCTGCCCGTTGGTGTCGGAAAGACAGAGTTGATTATAAGGATTATTCAGCACATATCGAAAGACGACACAAAATTTGATGCCGTGTTACTTATGGTACCACGCAACGATATCCTTGAGGAAGTATTGAAGCGTCTGCCGGCATCGGTTGAACGCAGTGTACTGCGGCCTCGCCCGTTTCAACGGTGTGGCGACCTTAACCGTGAATGGCAAAGCTTTGAGAAGAGCGGATGCGCCTAGCTCGGGCGTATGGAACTTTGCCATACTTGCCCACTGTTTGCTACCTGCACTTGGCCCCGTCAGTATAGCGCCTTGCATGGCCAGAAGGTAATTGTTGCGACGCAACAGCACCTAAACCTTGACACCGAATTCGTCAGCCGTATGCGGAAGACCATTCGGGCTAAGCGGATGCTGACTCTTGTCGACGAATCTAATATCTTGCTCCACGATCGGCGCCGCTCAATCACAGCCGTGGGACTGTCACAGTTTCTCACGATCCAGCGGCAATTATCAGCCGACTCGAAGTTAGGCGAGCTTCCCAAGGAATGGGTTCGCTGGACCGAGACACTGATCGCAGCCAGCGAAAGTGATTTGAGGTTGAATTCTTGGACCGCACCGCGCGGTTCACGCAAATGGGCGATTGCGACTCAGCGTCTCGGTCGTCAGCGTGCAGGGCGTGACTTTCAGTTTCTAGGCTTTGATCTCGGCGCATTTGGAAAATCGGACGTTCGCTCTCGCCGACTGCGCGAAGGGAATCTTTCTTTCGCCGCGCCAGTACGGCTCGGCAAAGAGTACGTTGTCTTTTCCGCTTCGACAGCGTCACATCTGGTTGGTTATCGTACAGATCCAGACTCGAACCGCAAATCACCAACGTCGCCCTACGCTGACCATCGATTTTCAAACCCAAACACTCGATTCTTCAATTTGAATTGGATCGGTGGAGCCGCTAAGTACTTTCCCGGAAATGCGCCGCAGATCTTTGACTTCTACGCAGAAAAGATAGCTCGAAACATTCGCGCCGGCAAACGCACTTTGCTAATTGCTCGCAAACGGTTTATCCCAACCTGCTCCAATGGGCTTCAGGCTTGTCTTGTACGGCTTGGTATCTCCAATGCTCGTGTGATTACCGAGAACTGGGACTCGCATTGCCTTGCCGACCCCGTGAACGTTCCGCTAATTAACTATGGGGTGTCCGGCATCAATCGTTTCGAGGAGTTCGACGCTGCCTATTGCTTGATGAGCTACTACGCAAATCCCGAGGCTATTGAGCGAACTTTGCAAGATCTTGACCCAGTGGACGGCGGATGGAGGGTCGAGATTCGCTACGATTCCCTAAGGGGCCGACTCGCTGAGGTCGGCAATCCTGCCTCCCGAAGCACCGCTATTCCTGCGCTCGCCCAAGACATTTTGGTGCAACAGGAGGGCGACGTTATCGTGCAGGCAATTGGCCGCGTTAGGCCTTTTACGAAGCCGCGGGAGGTCATTACTTTCCACACTGGAAAGCTGCCCAACGTAGATTTCGATGTGGAGTTTGATTCTCTCGCCCAGGCCCGCGCTTATTTCGAGGTTCTCAGCCGTCGCGATGCCGATCGCAGCCTTCGAGTGGTCCAAGCAGCCCATATCCAGCGCCGTAAAGCACAGGGCGCCTCAAACCAGCAAATTGCTACTGAGTTGGGCCTTTCCAGACGAACCGTGTCCCGCCGCACCACCCAGAAGTGGTAGACACAAAGCCTTATTAAGCAATGTACTTATGGATTGTGTCCCACCTGAAAGAGTTGCGAACAAAACGATGGACCCCATACTTATGACAAGTGACATATTCAGAAAGTTCCTTTTGCCCGGCTGGGAAGCGCGGCTGGAACGGTCAGAAGCTAACCCCCAAGCAGCACCAGCCACACCAGTCCTGCTTCGTTCAGCGGCCTACTATGAGTCGAATATTCATTTTGTAGGGGACGAGGTTGGCGGGCAGGCGATGGTCGAGTTCGTCCGCCAGCGGCCCGTAACGCACGTCGGATTTGTTACTGAGGTACAGTACTCTCGCCCCGGCGTGGTGGTGAAGGTTCTCGATGGCCAGTCGCAACTTTGGAATGACCCGCGGTCAGTCGTCCCGTTGCTCTTCAGTTTCGCGCTTATCGAGACCCACCAAGATGGAAAGGTCCAACTGTTCCGGTTTGTAGCGGGCGTGGACAACTCGGCCGTGCTGCCGTACGTGCAGGCTGTGCTGGATCTGCCGTTATCGTTCTGTTGCCATTTTGCGTCTGCGAACCTGCAATGTCTATGGCAGCTGGGGCTGCGCGAGCCACGAGTACTCTGGGATTCCTGGGTGGCCCAACGCTGCCAGTTGTTGGGTCGGTTCCACGTTCGCAATCAGCCGCGGAACCAAGACGATGGCACGCGAAGTGTGTACACCAAGTATGGCTCAGAGCAAGAAATTGCGAACCGGTGCGACCTAGTTTCAGTTTGCCGCCAGCATGGTATTGAGCACCCATTTGCCGGCAGCAAAGAAGAACGCCGAAGGTCGTTCCTCGGGCACAGGGTAGGACGACCGTTTTCCCAGCGACAAATTGACTACTCCGCTGCAGATGCGGTGGCCGTGGGCCTTCTCTATTCGCTGCAGGTCAACGAAGCGATGCGAACCAATGCACTTACTCACCTGCAAACAGTAGAAATGCCATGGGCGGTGACCAACGCCCGAATGCACTATGACGGTATTTACCTCTGCCCCAAACGGCTGGCACAGGTTCACCAAGCCTGCGTGGCGAATTTCAAACGGCTCTCCGCAGAGTTGCAAGACCACGGATTGGAAAACGCGAACAACCAGCGACAGGTCGAGCGGTTCATGCAGAAGAAAGGACTGCTCGAATATTTCCGCCAAGGGGACGAATACTCGTTCGATGATAACCGCCTGGAAGCAATTGAAGACCGCGATCCGGCGATTGCTAAACTGCGACAGTGCCGCCGAATTCGGCGGCTGTTAAACGACAAGATGTTCAGTGGTGAATTGATCGGCGCCGACGGTCGTTGTCATCCTGACCACCGGCAACTGGGCGCTGAGTCCACCCGTAACAGCATGCGCTGGCCCAACATTGGCGGCATTGGCAAGGCCCTGCGCCCGCTCGTTGTACCCCAAAACACTCAGACCAGGGGAATCGGAGAAGTAGATCTGTCGCAGATAGAGGTTGGCATCGCAGCTGCTTTATACAGCGAACCGCGATTGGTTGAGATGTTCAATTCCGGCGATGTGTATTCCAGGATGGCGAAAAAGTACTACCACAGCCAACTTCCATCCGAGGCAATCAAATTGCCTGATGGGGAATTCAAGAAGTGGTATAAAGTTGAGCGGTCCCGGATGAAAGTCTTCACGCTGGCCACGATCTATAACATTACAGCTCGTGGGTTATCAACCCAGCTAGGGATTGCCCAACACTCCGCCCAGCAACAGCTGGACGAGTTCCTCGGTCTGTTCCCGGAACTGGCGCGTGCGCTGAAGCAGGCTGCCGATTATGGTCAGATTCGCGGCTATGTGGAGTTAGTCACAGGCGTCCGACGCTATCGCGGGCGGGAAGGCCTGCTAACCCAGTGGGAGACGAACTGGATGCGCAACACGCCGGTTCAGGGATCGGCAGCTGTTGTCTTTAAAGCGGCGGGGAATCGCCTCTATCGGCTTTATCCACAGTACAGTGCGAGACTTCTGCTCCCACTTCACGATGCGTTTGTGTTCGAGGCACCCAGGCATCAATTGGCCGCCGTCGCGAAAGTGACCGCCGCGGTAATGCGCAACGCCGTAAAGGAGTATTTTCCGGTTTTGAAGCCGCAAGTGGACATCAACATTGAGCGCCCAGAAAGCTGGAATAAGGATGGCAAGCATCAGTCGCTGGACCTCTGGTGCACTGACCCGGAGCTTGCAACCAAGTATCTCAACTCGTAAATCAAGAAAAACCAGGGTGTCATTTGCGCACGGTATGTGGCCAGAGCAATCACTTGCCTCACTCCGTGGCACTTAAACGTTACCCGCCACGGTTTTTCGGGACTGAACATAGTTTTGCAATCATGAACGGGGGCAAGCGAAGAGGATGTTGACGAACTAGATGCCAGGCGCATTGTCTTATGCCAATGGAAGAGCGGGTATGAACCACAGCGTGGCTATCCGCTTCAGTGGCGGCTCGCCAGTCCAAAAGTAGCAGTTGAAAATTCATCGGTCTTTGCGACCACGAGAGTTTTAGGGGAGAATCGTAAATGGGCTCTGTTTACAAGAAGACCGTCACCAAACGGCTGCCGAAATCCGTTGAAATCTTCCAGCGTAAAGGAGAGCGGTGCGCTCGCTGGAAAGATTCGCAGGGCAGGAATAAGACTGCTCCACTGACAAAGGGGCGCGATGGCTCTGATCGGATCATTATCACCTCGCGTACCTACATCGCTAAGTACCGGGATGGTTCAGGGGTCGTGCGCGAAGTCCCAACCGGATGTAAGGACGAAACCGCAGCTAGGGCGGTCTTGCAAGAACTGGAACAGCGGGCAGATCGGGTCCGTAGCGGCCTACGCACAGCAACCGAAGATGCTGTCGTCGATTTCCAAGGCATCCCAATTGCTAAGCACTTCGCCGCATACCTGGCTCATCTGGAGGTCGGTGGAGCATCAAGTACTCACGTTTCCGGAACGAAGCGGCTTGCTGAACGGATCTTTCTCGACCTTGAGATTCGGTCACTGGCGGACATCAACGCTGAGGCCGTCGAACAATGGCTCGTTGCCAAGTCGAAAGCTAGCAAGCGCATGGCTGCCCGTACCCGCAATTCCTACCTGCAAGCCGTGCGAGGGTTTTGCAAATGGTGCGTTGAGCGCGGCCGCTTGCTCGTAAACCCGCTGGCCAAGGTCAAGCGGGCCGACGAAAACGCCGGTCGTACCAGGCAGCGTCGAGCGTTGACAGAAAGCGAGCTGCAGACACTTCTGCATGTGGCCCGCTTTCGCCCGTTAGCAGAATATGGTCGCGCGACAATTCGTTCGCAGAAACCTGCCGAGAAACGTCAGCGTCGAGGCTGGTCGTACCTCCCCCTGGAGCTTTCGGCATTGGAGTCAGCAACGAAGCGAGCACGTGAAAAGCTGGCAAAGAATCCGGCGCTTGTGCAGCAGTTGGAATGGCTCGGCAGGGAACGGGCACTCATCTACAAGACCCTGGTGCTGACCGGGCTGCGTAAGGGGGAACTGGCTTCGCTGACGGCCGGGCAAGTCCGTCTGGACGCTCAGGTTCCGTTTCTAGAACTCCATGCTGCTGATGAGAAGAACCGGCAAGGCTCTTCGATTCCACTGCGAGCTGATCTGGCTGCTGATTTGCGTGGGTGGCTCGTTGATCGCTTGAACCGCCAACGGGGCATTGCTGACGCCGAAACGAAGCTTACTATTGCTTTGTCAGCAGCAGGGGCAAAGAAGCTAGCGGCGGATGAATTGCTGTTTGTCGTACCACAGCAGCTGATCAAAATCCTGGATCGGGATTTGGAACTGGCCGGTATCGCCAAGAGGGATGAACGGGGCCACACGGTCGATGTCCATGCCTTACGGCATTCGTTCGGAACGCTCCTTTCCAAAGGAGGTGTGTCGCCGCGAACGGCTCAGGCGGCCATGCGTCATTCTCATATCGACCTAACGATGAATGTCTATACCGATCCCAAGCTACTGGATGTCCAGGGTGCGCTCAACGCGCTGCCAAGTCTGTCACTGGCGGCGGCGCCAGAATTAGCCAACAGTGGCGAACCTTTCGCTGGCAGTGAAGAATCAGCTCCGGCACAGTTTGCACCAGGGTTTGCACCAACTACTGACTGTTCC
The DNA here is from genome assembly GCF_007747655.1 of Anatilimnocola aggregata. Classification (NCBI taxonomy): domain Bacteria; kingdom Pseudomonadati; phylum Planctomycetota; class Planctomycetia; order Pirellulales; family Pirellulaceae; genus Anatilimnocola; species Anatilimnocola aggregata. The sequence continues at coordinate 8,162,961 of NZ_CP036274.1, read as the reverse complement.
AGCACCGCGGAGTCAACCAGAGACCAACTGGGCAGCTTGACGGCTCCCGGGCCGAAATGGCTAGCAACTAGCGTAAGTCATTGCCTGTCAACAGAAAAAGGCCCGCTGTCCATTACAGACAGCGAGCCTTTAAAGCGAGGCCGACGGGGCTCGAACCCGCAACCACCGGATCGACAGTCCGGTACTCTAACCAATTGAGCTACGGCCCCTTAACGGGAGACTATGAATTTTAGCATGCGACCGCCGGCTCGCAAGTCCAGGAAGTGATTCGCGGGGGAGTGTTTTGTTGGCATGGTCCGGTCGCTCCGATTATGTCGCGCAGGCCGTCTGCTGGCGGCTGCGAGGACGACATCTTAACCCGCCGAGACGCGACTTAACCATAAGCTACGCTTGAACTAGGGGGCGTACGCGCCAGTCGCGTACGTCCAGCCTGGTCGCGAACTTTTTGCGGAGCATCCGTCAGATGGACAAAGTATCGAAATACATGGATCTGCTCATTCGCCAGATCAACCAAATGGAAACAACCCACTGGATCGGCATTGCCGTGGTGCTAGTGGTGGTTGGAGTAGCCTGCATGCACGGCATGAACACTCGCATGTAGTCGATGCAACTGTTCGCCGTTGGTCCCCCTGCCTGACTCTGCCTGAAATCATCCCGCCTGCCTTCAACTGCCCGACTGAGACATTCGCCATGGATATTTTGACTTTGGGTTTGCCGGCTTCGGTCGCTTTGGCTGCCATTGCCGTAATTGGCTACTGCTTTGGCCAGCGTACGCAACCCGTTCTCAGCGATGACGCGCAGCTGCGGCGCGAGCTGAAGCGGGCCCGGGGAATCATTCGCGACTTGGAGAAGGTTGCGCAGCAGGTGCGTCGCGATTTGGCGACGCATCAAGGAAGCCTCGGGAAGTTTCGTAGCCGATTGCGCGACTTGACCGAAGCGGGTGAAATTCAAGAGCACGAACCGATGGGCCAACTGGCCAATGAAACAGAAAAGCTCCTTGAACCGACGCAGCACCTGACCGAACGGTTAGCGCAAGCGTACGAGTTGATCCGCCAACAAGCCAATCAGCTGATGTCGTTCAGTGAAGTGCGTACCGATAACCTGACCGGGCTGGGGAATCGCAAGTCGCTGGAAACCATGCTGGCTTCGCAGCTCGATATGCATAGGCGGTATGGATTGGTCTGCTCCGTCGCGATGTTCGACATCGACCACTTTAAACATCTGAACACCGAGCAGGGCTTGTCGCGGGGCGATGAAGTCCTGAAGCAGGTTGGCCAGATGCTCGATCAGTATGCGCGCGAGTCGGATGTCATCTGCCGTTATGGTGGCGAAGAATTCGTGGCCGTGCTGCCTGGCACTGGTCTACGCGGGGCCGTGGCTTTTGCAGAGAGGATGCGGACCACGATCGAAAAGCTCTCACCTGTCACGGTCAGTTGTGGCGTGGCCGAGGTCTTGCCGCAAGACGATGTTGCTGGCCTTCTCTCGCGAACCGATGCCGCGCTGTATTCGGCCAAGGCCGGTGGTCGCAACCAGGTGATGCAACACACAACTCATGGCGTTGTCCCTGCCCTCAAGCCCGAGACGATTAATAGCACGAAAGGGAGCATCACCGGCCGGCTCGTCCCGACGGAAGCGGCCGCCCGTACAACCCTTTCTCAAGTCACTGAAACGCTACGTACGCGACAGTTCATTCGTCAGGCGACGACTTCCGTCGTACGCGATAATTCACTACTCGCGTAGCCTTGAATCGTTTTCGTCCGGAACGGTGGCTTCGGTGAAATTGTTGATCGAGTTCGGGGCAGTGAGCGATTTTAACGGCAAATCAAGTTTCGATAGCGCGAAAACCGCGTTAAGTCGTGCGACCGCGACCGTTATCCGGTGGCTGATTGGGCAGCTGTGGCCTATACTTCGTGTGGGAAATGCCTGCCCTTTTTCCCCGGCCGCGCAGTAGTAACTCATATTTTTCCGCGGCTGGCCCTCCCTTTTGCCTGTGATTCTTCAGCCAGATGGCACTGCTTGTTCTTCGTTGCGTGTTCATGCTTGTCGCCAGCGGTGTGGCCACCCTGTTCGTCGGCTTATTGCGCGACTATACGGGGTCGCCGGCTATTCCGTGGATGATCTTCTTTGGGATCTTGCTCCTTGCGGGCTCCGTAATTGCCGCCGATATTTTTGTTCCACGCAAGCAGATCGACGTCATTTCGGGGGTTTATTTTGGCCTACTCATTGGTGTTCTGCTGACCTACATCTTGATGCTTGCCTTGGCACCGCTGCTCCCCGAAGCAGACCCCAATAACCGCGAGGTCCCCATTGCTCGCATCGTCGTGCAATTGATGCTCGGCATGGTGCTTTGCTACACGTGTATCAGCGTGCTGTTGCAAACCAAGGACGACTTTCGCTTCATTATTCCCTACGTGGAATTCGCCAAGGAAGTAAAGGGCCTGAAGCCGTTTATTCTCGATACGAGTGTGGTAATCGATGGTCGCATCGCCGATTTTGCCGAAACCAATGTGCTCGAGAGTCAGCTAATCATGCCGCGCTTCGTGCTGAACGAACTGCAGGCCATCGCTGATAGCAGCGACAAATTGCGCCGCGCGCGCGGGCGTCGCGGGCTCGATGTGCTCAATCGCTTGCGCAGCAACGAGAACATCGACCTGAAGATATACGACCGCGAAATGCCTGAGTTCGTCAATCAGCCGGTCGATATGAAGCTGGTTCTGCTCGCCAAGCATCTCGGTGGCAAGGTTGTCACCGGCGACTACAACTTGAACAAGGTTGCCAAGCTGCACAACGTGCAAGTCGTCAACCTGAACGACATCTCCAATTCGCTTAAGCCCGTTTTCTTACCGGGCGAAGCTCTGGCCGTGCGAATTGTGAAGCCGGGCGAAGAAGCTGGCCAGGGCGTTGGTTATCTTGACGACGGCACTATGATTGTCGTTGAAGGGGGCCGCGAACACGTCGGCAAAGAAGTGAAGATCTCAGTCACCAGCGTGCTGCAAACCAGCGCTGGTCGAATGATCTTTGGCCGTGCGACGGCTTAAGTCGCACTGGGGCGATTCGGCCTTGTCGCGGCTTGGATTGCGTGAAGACAAGCTTTAACGACAAGGCCGAAAGCGGCATCTCTAAAAAACTGGTTGATTTGCACGAGCAGATTCAGCAGCTTCAATCAGCGTGAAGACTAGCGCGCCCGCTCACATCCAGTTGCGAGAAAGGTGCAGCGACATGATCTAAGCTTTTGAACGGGAGAGAACTAGCGCAACACATCTGCAAAGGCAGTTTGCAATTGCTTCAGTCCCTTCTCTCCCTGCGCACCATCGACGACGACGTTTACACGGACTTCGCTCGTGTTGATCAAGTCGAGATTGATGCCGGCTTCGGCCAGCGAGCGGAACATGCGAATGGCGACACCCGTATGCGTCCGCAAACCGACGCCAGAAACCGAAAGCTTGGCAATCTTAGGGCTGTTCGTCACTCCACGGCAAGCCAGACTTGCCGCGACTTTCTTGGCAACGGTAACACTGTGTTCCAGTTGTTCCTGCGGCACCGTGAAGCTGAGCGTTGCCAGTGCCTCAGTCGTTGGGTAGCTCTGCACGATCATGTCGACAAAGATTCCGGCAGCGGCAACCTCTTCGAAAACTTTGGCCGCGATGCCCGGGGTGTCCGGTACGCCGAGAATCGTCACGCGAGCCTGCGTCGAATCAAGCGAAACATCGTCGATGGTCAGGTCTTCCATGTTCAGACCTTGCAGCCTGGCAACAACTGCAGCTGCATCGGTGCCGATATGCTTGGGCATCCATGGTTTGATGGGAGTCGTCGGTGCTTTTTCGAGTTCGAACGACGAGTGTACGACTCGCAGCGCTTGTTGCGATTGGTCGCGAGGAACCAGAACTGAGATTTTGATTTCGCTGGTTGTGATCATGCCGATGTTGATGCCCGCCGTTGCCAGTGCGCGGAACATCTTTTCGGCCACGCCCGTTTGCCGAGCCATTCCCAGACCGACGACGGAAACCTTGGCCACGTTGTCGTCCGAGGTGATTGTTCCGGCGCCGACCAACTTCACACCTTCGCGCACGGCGTCCAGCGAAGCATCGAGTTCATTCTTGGGAACGGTGAACGAGATATCGGCTTTGCCACTTTCGCCCACATTTTGCACGATCATATCGACCGAGATGTTGCGCGCGGCGATTCTCGAGAAGATCTCGAGGCTGGTTCCCGGTTTATCGGGAATACCTTGCACGGTGATGCGGGCTTCGTCCTTGGTGATGGCAGCGCCGCAGACCGGCATATCGGGCCGTTCCGGCTCGGTGACGATCATGGTACCGGGAACATCTGTGAAACTGCTGCGGACGTGGATCGGCGTATCAAACTTCTTGCCGAATTCGATGCTGCGACTGTGCATCACCCCCGCGCCAAGGCTGGCCAATTCCAGCATTTCGTCGTAGCTGATGCGGCTCACGCGCCGTGCTTCGGGAATCACGCGCGGGTCGGTCGTATAGACGCCATCAACGTCGGTGTAGATTTCGCAGGCATCGGCACGCAATACAGCTGCCAGCGCGACCGCCGTGGTATCGCTGCCGCCACGACCGAGTGTGGTGATATTAAAGTCGTCATCGATCCCCTGAAAGCCTGCGGCGATAATGATATTCCCTTCGTCAAGCAGCTTCTTCAGCCGGGCTGTTTCGATGCTCTTGATGCGCGCTTTGCGGAAAGTAGCGTCCGTCTTCACGCCGATCTGTGCGCCGGTCAAGCTGACGGCTTTGTGCCCTAGCGAGCTGATGGCAATTGCCATCAGCGCGCAACTTTGTTGCTCGCCGGTCGAGAGGAGCATGTCCATTTCGCGCGCCGGGGGCTTATCGGTAATGCGATTGGCCAGGTCAATCAGGTCGTCGGTCGTGTCGCCCATCGCCGAGACGACCATCACTACCTGGTTACCTTCTTGCTTCGCGCGAATTGCCTTGCGAGCAGCGGCGAGAATTTTTTCGGGAGTGGCGACGCTACTGCCGCCGAACTTCTGCACAATGATTGGCATGGGACGTTCTGCTAATAAGTTAGAGAGAGTTAGTGTGAGAGGGAGGTCAGGAGTCGGAGGTCAGGATAAGGAAGATAGCTAATTGCATTGCAGTTCCCAGGTCCTAGTCCCTAGCCCCCAAAAAGTGAGCCATCATCTTCCACCCTTCCTCAAAGGAAAGAGGAGAGGCTGCCGCAGCAACTTCGTCGTAGGTGGTGGCGGCGTCGGCCGTGACGCCGGTCCCGCAAATCGCCAGCGGAACGAAGCCGTGGCTGTGAGTCTTCGTGCGGCAAGGCGTTGGATGGTCGGGCGAGACCAGAATCCGGTAGTCGCCGTACTGCTTTAACGCCGCATGGAGTGGCGCGACAATCTGTTCATCGATGGCTTCGAGCGCGGCGATTTTCGCATCAACGCGACCTTCATGCGATGCCTCATCCGTCGCTTCGACATGAACGCAGATCACGTCGGTACTATCCAAAGCGTCGATCGCATACTGACCCTTGGCCGCGTAGTTGGTATCGAGATAGCCGGTCGCGCCGGGAACTTCGATTCGGTCCCAGCCAATCAGGGCCGCGAGTCCTCGGAGTAAATCGACCGCAGTAATCATCTTGCCGCGTTTTTGATGCAATTCGAAAAAGGGAGTCAGGCTCGGTGTTTTGCCGAGACCCCAAAGCCAAAGATTGGTCGCAGGCAACTTGCCCGCCGCCAATCGCCGTTGATTTACTGGGTGATTGGCAAACAAGGGCCTGCTAAAGCCCATGAGCGAATTCAAGATTTCGCTACCGGGTCCGCTGGGTAAATCATTCGCGACGGATTTATCCGTGAGATCGTGCGGCGGCGTGGCGCGGGTCTCTTTGCTGAACGGCGCTTTCACCTTGGCGCCACGAAATAGCAGCAGATTGCGATAGCTGACGCCGGGTACAAACTCCAGATTGTCCGCTCCCAGTTCTTTTTGGGCCGAGATCAGCAGCGCCTTCGCTTCTTCCGATGAGATGTGTCCCGCGGTGAACGACTTCATTGTCTGATCTTGCACGGTCACTAAATTGCAGCGGATGGCCCAATCTTCGGGGCCTAACTGAATGCCTTGCGCAGCGGCTTCGAGTGGTGCCCGACCGGTGAAGTACACATTGGGGTCGTAGCCGAACAAGCTGAGATTGGCGACATCCGACCCTGCGGGCAAATGTAGCGGCACATTGTTCGCGCGACCGACAACTCCCGCGCGCGCGATTGCATCCATGGCTGGCGTCTTTGCAGCCTGCAGCGGCGTTTTACCACCCAAGCTTTCCTGCGGTTCATCGGCACAGCCGTCGGGAATCACAATTGCGTACTTCATTTTATAAGCCTTAGTCCAATACGCGCATGCGAACGGCGTTGGGTCGAACGGAGGTAAGCTTGCCGATTTCGGCCATGGCTTTCTGCGTCGCGCCTTCGGTGGCTTGGGCGGTCATGATGACGAGAGGAACGATGGATTGGCCGCCGTCTTCTTCGCTCGGTTCGTGTTGAATGACAGAAGCGATAGAGATTTGATGCTTGCCAAGCACGCCGGTAACTTCGGCCAGCACACCGGGGCGATCTTCGACGGTGAGGCGAATGTAAAAGCGACTGGGGAGTGCGGAGTGATCGCACTGCTGCACGCGGGCTTCGCTCTTGGACCACAGTTCGACGGTGCGAAAGGTGATCGGTGTGCGGCCGACGGCCATATCGATCATGTCGGCGACGACGGCGGAAGCCGTGGGCATTTGCCCAGCACCGAGACCGTGGAAGAAGATGGAACCAACGGCATCACCAACCACGCTGATGGCGTTGTAAGCCAAGCGAACTTCGGCCAGCGGAGTGCCAATCTTCACCAAGTTCGGCGTGACGTGCAGTTCAAGCCCGCTGTCGCGCAGCTTGGCGACTGCAATCAGCTTAATTCGATAGTTTAGTTCGCGGGCGTAGTGCAGGTCGGCTGCATCGAGCGTATCGATGCCGACGCGCGGAATGTCGTTCCAGTGGACCTGCGCGCCGAAGGCGAGGTGCGCGAGGATTGCCAACTTTTGTGCTGCGTCTGCGCCACTGACGTCCATTGTTGGGTCAGCTTCGGCATAGCCCCGCTGCTGAGCTTCTTTCAACGCCTCGGCATACGTTTCACCCTGCTCGTCCATTTGCGAGACGATAAAATTGCTTGTGCCGTTGAGAATGCCGCGGAGCGAGAGAATCTGGTTCGCCGAAAAGCATTGGCTGATGTTCGTGATAATCGGAATGCCGCCGGCGACTGCAGCGTCGAAAGCGATTGCGCGGCCCAATTCGCGGGCGCGATCAAAAATCTCGGGACCGTGTTCGGCCAGCAGCGCTTTATTCGCCGTGACGACGTCTTTGCCACTTTCCAGCAACTTGAGCATGATCGTGCGGGCCGGTTCGAGTCCCCCGACCAGGTGCGCAACAATCTTTATCTCCGGATTATTGGTGATCCGGGAGAGATCGTCCGACAGCGTGACGGTCTTGGGCAGCGCATAGTCGCGGGCCTTCTTGGGGTCGGCGACGACCACCTCTTCGACCCACAGTATGCGTCCCGCATGCCTGCCGGTTCGATCGCCATGATCGATTAGCAGTCGGGCGACTCCAGCACCCACTGTGCCCATCCCTACAAGGGCGACTTTTGTTACCTGCATGCGGCCTGCATCCACAATGAAAACGAACAACTCGGGCCAGAAACAAACTTCTCATGCTATTCACGCCCCGGTCAAACCGTCAAGCGGCCGCGCGCGCCGCCAGAACCCGAGTTTTCGGCAAATCGCGACAAAAAAACGCGAAATCAGCCCGCGGTTAACTAATGTCGCCAATTACCAGTCGAGGTAGAGACCGCGTTAGACATGTTTCACAAACTTAACAACGCGCGGCGAGGGGCCAGAATGCCGCGGGCCTCCCAAGAAAAACTGCTGGCAGGTAGTAGGCCAGTGGTGGGACCGTGGTGAGAGTCGCTGGCCAACAATTGGGCGAATATTTCACGCGTCACCAGATCGGCGGTAGCGTCGGTCGGATGATACCAGCAGTTGGTTCGCGCTCGGAGTAACCGCGCCGCCTGAAGCCATTCAAACTGCAATTGTTGCGTGGCACTTCGTTGGTCGCGCACGGATATACAAACTGACGAGACCAGAGAAACGATTTGTGGTAGGAATGACTCCAGCAGCCAATGACCACCGGAAAAAACGGGATCGATCCATGACTCGCTGGCGGCGAGTGTAAGCCAGTGGTTCGGGGTACCGCCGATTGCTGGTTCTTCGTGAGTCTGATGCCAGTTGCCGACCAGTTGCGCGGCGATGAGCCGCTGCGTTAGAGCGGGACAGGCCACCAGAGCTTCTTCCATCGAACCTGCCAGCGAATCGATATTCGTGCCAACTGGGCTCGGACGCAGCCAACCCAGGCTGGTCAAGCCATTCTGCCCAGGCATGAGCCAGAAAACTTCGCACCCACGATAAGTCGCAAACAACAAGCCTTGCCGCTCTTCACCGGGTAAAAAGGTCACGCCGCGATAGAGTCCGCCAATTGCCGTCCATGCCTGCTCGCTATGTGCAGGAACCAGGTTAATCACCGCACGTGTCTGAATACTGTGGCGCCAGCGAGTCCCGCACAATTCGAGCTTGTCGCACTCACTCGCACTGACATCGCAACTGCTCGGAAGCTGAAAGACTGTCGTCGTGCCCAAGCTGGCGCGCTCATGCTGACAGCTGGGCAGATTCGCGGCCGATTGTTCGCCCGCAGCGCCCGCAGCGCTCGCAGTCAGTGACGCCAGCAGTCGGCCACTCGTATCGAGCACTTGGACGCCGGCGAGCGCAGTCCTGCGAGGCTGTTCGTCATTGCCAACATTAAGCAGCCGCGGATGCAACCAAGCTGCCGGAGGCTGCGTTGTTTCGCGCAGCAAGTGAAGCGAACTCAAGCCGGCCTGGCTGAACGCCGCGGTCAGCAGATGGGCGGAGTTGCCGCCGCCAATGACGACACAATCGTAAGCTTCGCGGAGGGGAGGCGCAGCCATGCGGAGCAACCTTGCGAGCAGAGTGACTGAAGGGAGGGGGTTAGCGGGGGAGAATTCGGCGGTTGGTAACGGTGAACTGTGGCGAGTTTTGCGACGAAATGCAACTACATTTTTGGGGGTGCGAGTTATCGTCGCTCGTTGGCTGTGGAAGATTTGCATCGCGCGGTGCTTGCGACTAAGTTGTGCGCGCCTAAGGAGGGGCAACACGAAAGCTGGCATTGCCAAGGGAGATGTCCTACGATGAGTCGGCATCAACGGATGTCGATGGTTCTTCAAGTCCGCGATAAGGCGTACGCTCCGATGGCAAAGGACTCGGCAAGTTCGGTTCGCTACCGGCTAGCAGGACGACGGGGCTTCTTGCAAGTTTCGACGTTGGCCGCAGGGTCGCTGGCCGCCGCGAGTGTGCTTCCGACCGCGCTGAGCGAAGCTGCAACGAAGCGCCGCGCCCCCAAATCGGCGATTCTGTTCTTTCTTGCTGGCGGGCCAAGCCATATCGATACGTATGATATGAAGCCCGAGCAGACGGCTGAAATTCGCGGTCCGTTTCAAGCTTGCGAGACGTCATTGCCGGGGCTGTTGCTGCCCGAGATCATGCCGGCGCATCATGGGCTGGCTAAGGAGTTGGCAGTGGTGCGGTCAGTGACGCATCACCTGAGCGTACACGACGACGCTACCCATTGGCTGCAGACGGGCTATCCGCTCCTCAACGCTCGGGCCCGCGGGCAGAGCCATCCGGCAATGGGGGCAGTCGTTTCGAAATTACAGGGTCCGCGCCAGGAGGGAATGCCCGCGTATGTGTGTGTGCCCGAAGATTACCGCACGCATATGGGCTTTTATCTAGGGGCGAGTTATCTTCGTTCGCGCCATCAGGCACTCAACTCCGGCGGCGATCCGAGCTTGGGGAATTATCGCCCGCCGGAGTTCATGTTGCCGAAAGAGATTTCACTCCCCCGCTTGGAAGATCGCCAGAACCTGCTCCGCTCGCTTGATCGCCTGGCAGCGCAACGGGATGCCAACGTTGGCTATCAAGATGCTGATGATGCCCTGACCCAGGCCGTGGAATTGGCGGGTGGACCGCAGGCGCGGCGGGCTTTCGATCTAGAACAAGAACAGCCCAAGACCCGCGACCGCTACGGCCGTCATGCCTATGGTCAGGGGGCACTGTTGGCGCGGCGACTGATTGAGGCGGGGAGTTCGTTGGTCGTTATCAACCTGTATGAGAAAGATGTCGACTGGTGGGACGACCACACCACGATTGAGAAAAACTTGCGAGCCAGGTTGCCGCGATATGATCAGGCCTTCTGCGCGCTCGTCTCCGATCTGGCCGAGCGCGGACTGCTCGACAATACGCTGGTGGCTTCGTTTGGCGAATTCGGTCGCAGCCCGCGAATTGATAAGGGGGCAGGACGCGGACACTGGCCCGCCGCGATGTCGGCAGTTCTCACCGGCGGTGGAGTGAAGTCAGGACAGATCATCGGCTCAACGGTTGCTGATGGGAGCGAGCCAAAAGACCGCCCATTAAGCCCGGGTGACCTGCTCGCCTCGATCTATCAAGTGCTCGGCGTCGATCCGCAGCAGTCGCTGACCGATTCTCAAGGCCGGCCGATTCCGCTGTTATCGTCCGGTCTGCCCATTCGCGAGCTGTTTGCTTAGTCACGCCGCGCTGGTTTCTGTTTGGACAGGTTGAATGATTTTTGCGCGCTGACGTTTGTGCACTCGTAATCTTAAACGCCGATTCTTTGGCAATATTTCTGTTCGTCGATGTCGAGGCGAAGATCGCGAAGTTAATTCCTCGCGAATTGGCGGCCGACTAGGCGAATTCTCGCTAGAAGCGAAATGAACTTTCATGCCAATGCGAAGTGGGCATCGCCTTTGCAGATTGTGCGAGGACTCAGATCAAGAATCGAGTGCAGGCAGGACGCTGGCACCAAGGAAACAGCAATGGGTGTGAAGGGGTAGTGATATGTCAGTCACCGTACAAACAACAATTGTCGGCGTGTTCGAGAATCGCAGCGAAGCAGAAGAAGCAGTTCGCGAAATGAAAGCATTTGGAATTCAGGAGAGTCGCATCGGTATGGTGCTGCGTCATGCCAACGGACGCGAATACGTTGATCCCCGGCCGGCAGATGCTGGCACCAAGGCAGTTGAAGGTGCCGCGGTCGGAGCGGCGACGGGCGCTGGTGTTGGAGCGCTCTGGGCACTCGGAATCGCAGCGAATATTTTGCCTGCGATTGGCCCAGTCATTTCCGGCGGCATCCTGGCCGCAGTATTGGCTAGTGCAGCGGGTGGTGCTGCAACGGCTGGATTAGTAGGCGCGCTGGTGGGGCTCGGTATCTCGGAAGAAGATGCCGTGTATTACGAAGGAGAACTTAAATCGGGACGAACGCTTGTCACGGTGCAGGCTCCAGAATATGCCGCTGACCTGTACGAAATCATTCATCGACATAACGGTGTCACTGCGCACGCCACTGCGCTTCGCTAAGGCGATCGCAGTTGCGTGCTTCTTTAGGAGTTCACAACTCTCGCTGCGTGGGGCGGCGGAGCGAGAGTCTTGCCAGTCGTAGTGTTTTGGGCCGATGCACCGGGATTCGCAGAGGCGGAATGTATCCCCTGTGTTGCTCCCAAGCACGCTGGTTTTTCGGTTTTCACGAAGTTCTTTTTAGGAGAGTTGCACATGCGCAAAGTTTACGGATGGTCGGTCGCGGGAGTAGTGCTTTTTGGTGGTTTGGCCGTTGGTCAGGGAACACAACCCAGTACCAACAACCAGATCAAGCCTGGTCAAGGGCAGCCGATTCAGAATCAGCAAAATCAGAATCAGCAAAACCAAGTTCGTCCCGGTGTCGCCGGGGGCAATCAACAAGTTCAGCAATCGCAACAAGGTCAGCAATCTCAACGAAACGCCGATCAGGAAGTTGCCGCATTGATTGCAGCTTGCAATCGAAATGAAGTTGAAATCGCCAAGTTCGCCATGTCGAGGCTGAAATCGGACGAAGCAAAAGAAGTCGCTACGCTGATGATCAAGGATCATACTGCCGGGGCAGAAAAGTTCGCGAAGTGGGCTGGCACTACGAATACCAGTATTCGCAGCGAAGGGCGTGAAGAGGGCCGCGGTAACGATGGCGATCGCCGCGAGGAACGTCGTGACAGCGATCGCAACGACAATCGCGAAGGTGCCCGGGCCAATCCGGCCACTACGCCGAATAACCCGGCCGCTCGCGTGGCCGTGCAAGGGACCACTATTCAGCCCAACACCCAACCCGGCAATGCTGGTCAGCCGCGGGTTGCCTTGCGTCCAGTCAGCGGTCAGCTGAATTGGAGCCAAGTGCACCAAGAAGTGGCTGCCGAAGGTTTGGAATCGTGCAAGAAGGAATTGTCGCGCTACGAAGGTAACGATTTCGACAAGGCCTTCCTTGGTCACCAGCTGGGTGCCCACATGATGGCTGCCACGCAATTGAAGGTGCTGCGCAATCATGTGTCGAGCGAACTTGCCAGTGAGATCGACGATGCTCACGCGACGACCGAGAAGCACATCAAGCATCTGCGCGAAGTCATGGATGAAAAGAAGGATCAGAAGTAAGCCGCTTCAACGGACTGAAGACTGCTGCCTCGACTGTTCCGCAAGGGCCGCTGCTGGGTGTATATCACTCCGCGGCGGCCCTTGTCTTTTCTTGACCCTTCGGGTGAACTAGGCATTCCGCAATTCACTGGGTAAGAATGGCCTATGCATACCTGGATCGCACTCTTTCGTGGCATCAATGTTGGCGGCAACCATAGCCTGCCGATGAAGAAACTCTCAGCGATGCTGGAAGAGCTTGACTGCGTACGCGTGCAGACTTACATCCAGAGCGGCAATGTGGTGTTCGCCACTACGGTGAAGAAGGGACCAGCACTCGGCAAGCGAATCGGGGACCAAGTTGAAGCGGAGTTCGGCTTTCGACCGGCGCTACTGCTGTTGACCCTAGGCGAACTGCAGACAGCGATCGTGAATAACCCGTTTCCGCAGGCGATCAGCGATCCAAAAACGCTGCACTTCTTCTTTCTCGCAGTCGAACCAGATTCGCCCGACTTGGCGACACTCCAGAAGCAAGCTACTGCAACCGAACGATTTCAATTACTTGGTCGCGTTTTCTATCTTCATACGCCGGATGGCTTCGGCAAGTCAAAGCTTGCTGGCATTGTCGAAAAGAAGCTGGGAGTAACTGCCACAGCGCGCAACTATCGAGCCGTGGAGATGTTGGCTGCAATGGCCGCAGCAGACACGGGTGGATAGAGCCCGTGTCCGTTGAAATCGGTCAATCAACAGTAGCAACTACTTGCTGCGATACTTATCCAGCATGCGGCCGGGGCTGCCCATTTCGGAGAAGCCGCCGTCGACGTGCATGGTCTCGGCAGTGATCCCTTCCGACATCTCAGACAGGAGAAACGCGCCGGTGCGACCGACTTCTTCGTGCGTGACGCAGCGCTGCAGTGGCGACATCTGGTCGTAGACCGTTTGCATATCACCGACACCAGCAGCCGAGCCGGCGAGGGTCTTCAGCGGGCCGGCGCTAAGTGCGTTGACACGAATGCCATGCAGGCCGAGGTCGTAGGCAGCGTACTTCATGCACGAGTCGAGAGCCGCTTTGCAGATGCCCATGACATTATATCCGGGAACGATTCGCTCGCCGCCGTAATAGGTGAGCGTGAGCACTGCGGCACCACTTTCGACCACTTCGCGTTTATCGCTAAGCTTGGCAGGCTTGAGGATTCCTTTGGCAGCGTTACAAACGGCGAGCAAGCTATAGGCACTAATTTCCATCGCCAGCTTAAAACCTTCGCGACTGGTCTCGATGGTGTCCTTTTTCAGGTCATCGAGCGTAGCGAAGGCTATGGAGTGGAGCAGGAAGTCGATTTGGCCGAACTCGCTCTGGGCGAGGGCCATGACTTCCGCAATGTTCTCATCGCTTTGCACATTGAGCGGGACGAGAAACTTGGCCTGCTGCGGAAAATCGTCGATGCACTTCTGCACCCGCATGCGGTTTTTCTTGCGCTCGTCGTCGGCCTTATCGGGCAGGTGAGTGAACCCGCAGACGCCCCCCTGTTCCATGATGAACTTGGAGATGTACCACGCAATCGAGCGATCATTGGCGACGCCGAGAATCAGACCCTTTTTTCCGTCGAACATGCCCATGTGTGAGTTACCTCTAGCTGCCAAGTAGCCCGACGCGTCAGCGAGGGAGACTTGTGAGCGTACGTTCCGTTGCCAAAACCCTCGCTTGCGCTTCGGGCTACCTAAATTCCAATGCCCGCAGAATACCGCAGCTTGCCGAAATCGCCTATGCCAGACTTTTCGATTTGACCACACTTCCGTAGGATAGCGCTATCTCCTTGACGACACTGGCAACTGCCCGCGCGGACGAATTTTCAACTCATGGCCAAAACTCCCCGTCCTACGCTGGCCAGTCTCGATGCCCACCCAGCCCTTGCCGAGACCGCCTCGCATCTGTTTTATGCCGCGGCGCTTGAGAATGTACCCGCCGCGTTCCTCAAGCAGGCCCTTCCCCTCGTTTGCCAGGCTTTGGGTGGCGATTACCTGGCGCTGGTGAAGGGAGAAAAAGGGAAATGGCGCGTGCTGGGTGCTTCGGGGCCGGAGCGGCCACTGCCGACCGACCTGCTAGCCGAAGTGCTCGATAGTGACGAAGCCCAGTTGAAGCGCCAGTGGTATGTGACACCCCTTTCTCCCCACAGTGGCACCGGAGAACTACTTGCCGCTTATCGAACCTGGATGGAACGTCCCGAACCGAGCGATGCCTTTGTCACGACTGCGGGGTGGCTCAATGCAGCGCTCGCGGCCGTACGCGAGCGAGAACGGCTCGATCAACGCTTGATGCGGCTGCAGGCAATTCTGGAGATCGCTGCTCGCTGGCAACAGACGCTCGAAATGGCTCCGCTGCTGGAACAGATGGCGGCGACTTCCACGCGGCTCCTCGGTTCCGAACGAGCGACGATCTTTCTCTGGGATCGCGCGGCCAAGCAATTGATTGGTCGTCCCGCTCTTGGTGTACAAGGGAACGAACTGAGGATTCCAGATTCCACCGGCATCGTGGGACAGGTGATTCACAGCGGACAGCCGCGGCGAGTCGACGTGGATGTCGAGGCCGAGCAAGGGGAAGTCGACCGCCGCGTCGATCGGCAGTTGAAGTTTCATACCAAGTCGCTCTTGTGCGTGCCGCTGCGGGGTCGCAGCGGCGAACTGTTCGGCGCATTCGAAGTCATCAATAAGATCGGCGGCAACTTCACCGATATCGATCAGGAGGCACTCGTCGAACTTGCGGCGCACGCAGCCGTCGCGCTCGAAAACACGCAGCAAGTCGAAGACTTGCTCCATTCTCGCAAGCAGATCACAGACGACGCTGCCCAGCGGGTGCAAATGATCGGTGATTGCCCGGCAGTACAGGCGCTGCGCTCGACGGTTCGCCGCGTAGCCGACACTGATCTCGCAGTACTGATCCTCGGCGAGAACGGCACGGGCAAAGAAGTCGTCGCGCAGATGATTCACTATGGCAGCCGGCGTCGGGCAGAGCCTTTCGTGGCCGTCAATTGCGCCGCGATTACCGAAACTCTGCTCGAAAGCGAACTCTTCGGCCACGAAAAGGGAGCTTTCACCGATGCCCGCGAAATGCGGCAGGGAAAATTCGAACTTGCGTCGAAGGGAACCCTATTTCTCGATGAGATTGGCGACATGAGCCTCGCCGGGCAGGCGAAGTTGCTCCGCGTGCTGGAGGAAAAGATCGTCGTCCGCGTAGGCGGTTCGACGAACATTGCAACGAACGCGCGCGTCCTCGCCGCGACGAACCAGAACCTGGCCGATTTGGTGCGTCAGAAGCGGTTCCGCGAAGATTTGTACTTTCGCTTGAACGTCGTCACGCTCGATATGCCTCCGCTGCGCGACCGTGGCGACGATATTGTCACTCTAGCAGAACATTTTCTTAAGCACTTTTGCCTGCAGGCCCGTCGTCGAATTGTGAAATTCACCACCGCAGCGAAGCGGCGATTACTGGCGCATCGCTGGCCGGGGAATGTGCGCGAACTGCGAAACCTGATGGAACGACTCGCGTACCTGGCCCCGGACGATCAGGACAAACTCGACGCGCCAGATCTCGCATTCATCCTGTCACCGGCGTCGACCGCCGCGAATGCACTTTCGCTCGATGCTCCGCTGACCGATGCCACCCAGCGGTTTCAAATCGAGTACATCAAGCGACACATTGAAGCTTGCCGTGGCAACATGACCGCCGCCGCCGAGCGTCTCGGTTTGCACCGCTCGAACCTATACCGCAAAATGCGCCAACTCGAAATGGAAGTCGACGAAGAATGAAGAAGTGAGAATGCAGAATGCAGAACGAAGGGAAGTGCCAAGCTGCTCCTTTCGTATTATTCTGCATTCTGACTTCTGCGTTCTGCATTTCCCCCAGTCCCTAGTTCCCAGTCCCTAGCCCCCTGAGTATCACCATGCCATTCGGTTTCGGTATTGTCGGTTGCGGAATGATCTCCCGGTTTCATGCGCGGGCCATTGCAGATATTAAAGGGGCTGCGGTCACGGCTTGTTACAGCCAGACTGCAGAGTCAGCCGAGAAGTTCGCTTCTGAAATCCCCGGCTGCAAACCCTATCAAGACTTGGACGCGATGCTTGCCGATCCGCGGGTCGATGGCATCAGCATCTGCACGCCCAGTGGCGCGCACATGGAAGCTTGTGTAGCCGCAGCCAAAGCGGGCAAGCATGTGGTCGTCGAAAAGCCGCTGGATGTTACGTTGGCACGCTGCGATGCGATGATCAAAGCCTGCGAGCAAGCCGGCGTTACGCTGGCGACGATTTTCCCCTCGCGCTTTCACCATTCGTCGCAGCTGCTGAAGCAGGCGATCGACAAAGGACGCTTCGGCCGCATGACGTTGGGCGACGCCTACGTGAAGTGGTTTCGCACGCAGCAGTATTACGACAGTGGTGCTTGGCGCGGCACCTGGAAACTGGACGGCGGCGGCGCGCTGATGAATCAAGCGATTCACAGCCTCGATCTGCTGCTGTGGTTCATGGGCCCGGTGGCGGAAGTCACCGCCGCCACCGCTACACTTGCGCACGAGCGGATCGAAGTAGAAGATGTTGTAGTCGCCACGATCAAGTTCAAAAGTGGCGCGCTGGGCGTGATCGAAGCGAGCACTGCCGCCTTTCCGGGCGAGCTCAAACGCATCGAACTTCACGGCGATCAAGGAAGCGCCTGCATGCGGGAAGAAGATATCATCCGCTGGGAGTTCGCGAAAAAGACCAAAGCCGATGAAGAACTTCTGGCCCGCATGGCTGGCAAAACGCACACCGGTGGTGGGGCCGCCGATCCCAAAGCGATTGGCCATCATGGCCACACAAAGCTGTTCCAAGACTTTTTGTCGGCGATCAAGAAGGGGACGAAGCCTCTCATCGACGGTCACGAAGGTCGCCGCAGTGTGGAAGTGATTTTGGCGATCTACAAGGCGGCGGCGACGGGCAAAGCCGTGCAATTGCCGCTCGCGAAAGATCCTACCTGGCCGAATCGAAAGGCAGGTAAGTAAATCGTTGAGATTCGCTACGTAGTTCCAATGGTGGCCGGGGACGAGAACATCTGACCGAGATGGCTCATAGGCACCACGTACTGCCGGGTTGCAGCAGGTAGTTCCGGCAGCGCACCGGGTGTGCATTGCAGCCAGAGCTTCATCAGCTCGGGCACACTGCCAACGTTCAGCTTGGTCATTACGTTCGTGCGGTGCTTTTCGACGGTTTTGGGACTGATCTGCAAGCGGTTCGCAATGCATACCGTCGTCGCCGCTGCGAGCAGCAAATCGAGCACCTCGCGCTCGCGCGCCGAGAGGGTGGTGAGGCGCGTGGTTCGTTCGCGCAAACGTCGCTTGGTCTGTTCATCGCCGGTAGTGGCACGCGTCACCTTCTCGTTCAGGCTCGCTGAATCAAATGGTTGCTCGAGAAAGTCGCACGCGCCGGCTTGCATGGCATCGACTACGACTGCGGTCGAAGGCCAGGGATGTGTTGCCACAATGGTGACCGACCAATAGCGCCGGCGCACCTCCTGGATGAGTTGCAGGCCACTCATCCCAGGCTGATCTAGACTGATCAGCAGGCACTCCAGTTCTTGTGGACGATAGCGCGCGAGAAACGCTTCGGCACTTTCATATAGCTGGTGCCGCCAGTGAAGCTGACTCGCAATCTGGATCAGACTGTTTCGCGAGAGAGGATTCGCATCAACGATATGCAAACAGACGAAATGGTCCACCACCGGACTCCTTCTGCCCAAGGATCCCGAAACTAAGATAACAAAAGTGAATATCTTGCTGGTTTTGGAGGTTTTGCCGGAAAAACGTTCAAAGTGCGCCCGATATCCTATTACTAAAAACGCCTCTTTTGAGGGAATTCTTTAGGTTTCATTGCTATCAGCAGCAAATCGGCGAACACGTGCCAATAGCTCCTGCGTTCTGTCATTGAATCTGTCATTGAATCTGTCATCCCCTAGTGTCAGCGGTTTGTCACATTCTGTGTTATGCACATTGGATTTGTATCGCAACGAATTGTTGGTCGATGGGCCGTCATCCCATTGACCGCGACTCATATCTGCCAATACATGCAGCAACGGCGTACGAGGGGCGGGAATTTCCTCAGACATCACGGACGTTTGCTGATGTGGATGTCCGCACGACGATGACGACACTGACAATATGTAAAGGGCAGCCTGGCACGCGCGAGTGACACTGGGGCAGATTCGTGTCTCTTCGCCGAAGTCCAGGCCGCCCCTCCAAGAGCACCATTCCGGAAAGGATTCCGGTTGGGGCCCTGGGAGTTCGCAAGTGATGAACTGGAAAGCGAGGTCGTTTTATCGACTGGAATCCACGTTACCCCGGCTTCTCGCTCTGCCAACGAAGATGGAGGAATTCCCCATTGGTCTGGGAGGTGTTCTGGTCGCACCGTCCATTCCCTCCTCACCATCCCCGCCGCCCGCACACAGACGCGGCAATGCCCGCGCATTGGCAGGGATTTCCTCCTCGGTTCGGCCCTCGCATAAGAACCGCTGCAGCCTAGAGTTCGTTGGCAGCAAATGGCTTTCTTTCCCTGTGGTCCGCAGATCACCTTTGCACAGGAATGCGTTCCTTGTCTACTCGCAAGCGCACGGCAATTGTCGCAGAGCAGCAGTTCTCTCAAACTCTGGCACCGAATGCTGCAGTAAGTCAGCCAGCGGCTCCCGTGGGGAACTCAGCGGCCACTCAGCGGGGCGAACTCGCCTGGCAATTGATGTTGCGGCGTTTGCCGGCGTTGGTTTGGACCACTGACCGCGAATTGACCGTGGCTTCGGCGGGCGGTAGCGGTGGCGATTTCGGCCGCGATCTGCAGACTCTTGTCGGTTCCCCCATCAGCGTTTGCTTGGGCGAAGACCTGACCAGTGACTCGCCACTGATCGTTGCGCATGCCAAGGCCTTGTTGGGACAGGCCTCGTCACTGGATCATATCTTTCGCCGCAAAGCGTACCGCTTGTATCTCGAGCCACTTTCGGTCGACGGTGACATTGTGGGCTGTGTGGGAATGGCGATCGACATCACGCCGCGCAAGAGCCACGACTTCGTCGTACACAATACCTGGCCAACTCCTCAAGATGTGGACGATGCTTCTGGCCGCGGGCAAATCCATCAGCGTTTGAGCTCCGAAGTGGAAGATCGCCGTCTGGCTGAGCAGGCCTTGCGCGAAAGCCATGACCGGCTCGTGCAATTGGCAGCAAGTATAGACTCCGCCTTCTGGATTGAAGATCGCACCACTAGCGCGCCAGGACGAGTGATCTATCTCAGTCCAGGCTACGAAAGCATTTGGGGCTTTCGTGTCGAGGATGCCCTGCGTGCCGAACAGCATGCCATCTGGAAATCAGTGCACGAAGATGATCGACACCGCGTGCAGGCGTTTCTGCATGTCGACCACGATGGTCCTTCTCCCACAGCTGATTTTCGTATTCGTCGCCCTGATGGGGCGATTCGTTGGGTTCGCGCGCGGGCCTTTCCCGTGTGCGATGCGACGGGCAAAGTCGAGCGCGTGGCGGGCATTGCCGAAGACATCACCGTTCGCAAGGAAGACGAAGATCGCGAACGCCGCAGCGAGCGACTGGCCACACTGGGTAACTTTGTGGCCGGCATTGCCCACGAGATCAACAATCCACTCGGCGCGGCACTGGCTGCTACTCAAGCGGGTCTGCGATCACTGCCCAGCGATTCTCCGGGTTTACTGCGCACGTGCCTCGATAACTCCCTCAGCAGCATTCGCCGCTGCACTCAGATCGTACGGAGCTTGCTCCGTTTTTGCCGCGATGAACCGGCCAGCCACAACGAGTTCGATCTGCGCGATGTGCTTGCCGCTGCAGAGACCATCACTCGCAGCTATGCGTCGGAACGAAATTGCCAGATTGATGTGCAACTGGCCGATCATCCCTTGCCGGCGCGCGGCAGTGCCCTGGAAGTGGAGTTGGTCTTCGTCAACTTACTGCGGAACGCCATCGAGGCCGGAGCTAAGCGAGTGATCGTTCGCTGCGGCCTGTGCGAAGGACAGATCGAAGCCTGCGTGACCGACGACGGCTGCGGCATACCCCGCGAACAAGCCTGGCGGTTAGGCGAGCCCTTTTTTACGACGCGGCACAAAGCAGGCGGAACCGGTCTTGGGCTAAGCGTGGTTCACAGCATTGTCCACGAGCATCACGGCCGCATCGACTTTATTCCCCAGGATCGCGGCACCGTTGTTCGCGTGGTCCTACCGCAAATTCTTCAGGAAGAACCGTTGTGATCAATATGCCCGCATTGGTACTCCGCACAGCCCGTCACGCCCCATTAACCACGGAGCCTTGCGTTCATCTGGTCGACGATGACGAGCATTTTCGGATCGCCATCGGCCTGCTGCTGTCGACCAGTGGCATCCACACCAAGGGCTATCATTCGGCCGAGCACTTTCTGTCGGTTTATGTGCCGCAAGACAACGAGTGCCTACTGCTCGACCTGCGAATGCCGGGCATTGGTGGACTCGAACTGCAGCGTAAGATGAACGAGCGTCACATCAACCTGCCGGTCATTGTCATCTCGGCCTTTGCTGAAACGCCCTCTGTGGTCGAAACCATCCGCAACGGCGCGATCGACTTTCTCGAGAAGCCGATTGAGGAAGTGGCGCTCATCGACAAGGTAACAAAAGCCCTCGCCACCGATCGGAGTCGCAAGGCAGAGACTGGCGATCTGCATCGCCGGTTGCATCGCTTGAGCGATCGCGAGCGGCAAGTGATGCAAGGCTTTATCGACGCGAAGACGACGCAGGAAGTCGCGCGTCATCTGGGGATCAGCCCCAAGACAGTCGAGAAACATCGCGTCCACATCTTCGAAAAACTCGCTGTCTCCAGCGTACCCGAATTGATGTGCCTGCTAGCGCGGCAGGTAAAGTAGAGGCCTTTCGCAGGCGATTTCTGAAGATTCACCTCCGCGGTTTTCCTGTGATTCTCTCGCCCCGTTCTGCGGTTCTTAGATTGGCCTCTACTTCACCCCGCTTAAACTGCTCCTGCCACTCCAAGCGAGGCGTGTTATGATGCCGGGTAAGGAGCCTTGCACTGCGATGAGAATAATTCTGGCTGCTCCGCGCGGATTTTGCGCGGGGGTGAACATGGCGATTGAAAGCCTGGATCTGGCGATTCAGGCCTTCGGCACCCCCGTGTATGTCTATCACGAGATCGTGCACAACAAGTACGTCGTCGAAACCTTTCGAGACAAAGGGGCCGTCTTCGTCAATCATCTGGAAGACGTGCCGACCGGCTCCACGCTGCTGTTCTCGGCGCACGGCGTTTCGCCGGCCATTCGCCAACTGGCGAAAGACCGCCAGCTACGGGCCATCGATGCCACCTGTCCATTAGTGACGAAGGTCCACCTGGAGGCAATCCGCTTTGCCAAAGAAGAATACACCATCTTTCTGATCGGCCACGAAGGGCACGACGAAGTCATCGGCACCATGGGCGAAGCACCAGCTGCGATCATCCTGGTCGAGACCGAAGAAGACATCAACGCCCTCAACTTTCCGGATGACGCCAAGCTCGCTTATCTGACGCAAACGACGCTCTCGGTCGACGATGCCAATCGCATCATTCGTTGCCTCAAAGCTCGCTTTCCGCAGATCATCGGCCCGCCGAAAGAAGACATCTGCTACGCCACGACCAATCGCCAAGAGGCAGTACGCACGCTCGCCGCCGAAGCCGACCTGGTGCTGGTTCTCGGCAGCCAGAACAGCTCGAACAGCCAGCGGCTGCGCGAACTGGCAACCGAGCATGGCGTGAAGGCCTACCTAATCGACGGCCAAGCAGACGTGGACGATGCCTGGTTCGAAGGAGTCGAAAACGTCGTCATCACGGCCGGTGCCAGCGCGCCCGAGTCGGTCGTGCAGGAGTGCGTCGAATATCTGCGCGAGCACTTTCAGGCCACGGTCGAAGTCCGTACGCTCCGCCTCGAAGATGTTCACTTTCCGCTGCCGCGAGAACTCCGCGGATTGTCGATCAGCAAAGCTTAAAGCCCAGCTAACATTGTCCTGGCTAACACTCGCCACGGGCATATTGGGCGACGATGGTCGTAATGTTGTCTCGCCCACCCGCGGCATTGGCGGCATTGATCAATTCCCGGCAGGCAGTTTCGGGATCGGGTGCAGACTGCAGAATGGCAGCCACTTCATCGCCGGTTTGCATTTCGGTGAGGCCATCCGAACAGAGCAGCACGGTGTCGCCGGGCATCAAGTGCAGGCGATGCACATCGATTCGCACCTTTGCCGATTCACCTCCGACAGTGCTGGTGATGACATGTCGCCAACGATGATGAATGGCCTCTTCGGGCGATAACGCACCCTTGCGAACCATGTCTTCGACCAGTGTGTGATCCTGCGTCACACTGTACAAAGTGCGGTCACGAAACAGATAGCAGCGGCTATCGCCCACGTGGGCCACGTACAACTCCTCGTTCAAACTGTAAGCGAGTGTGAGCGTGGTTCCCATGCCGAGCAACTCGGGGTGAGCAACCGCTTCGTAACGGACTCGCTCGTGTGCATGCCCCAGGGCCTGGCGAAAGTCGGAAAGCAACTTATCGTCGGACTCGCCTTCGTCGCGCGTGAACCACTTGAGCGCTTCCAGGATGTAGGTCTCGACCGAATCGATGGCCAGCGCGCTGGCTTGTTCGCCAGCCGCATGTCCCCCCATGCCATCGGCCACGATAAACAAATGGCTGCAGTCGCTGCTGTGCCGCGTTTTGGGTTGCGGCAAACTGGTCTGCAAGACGCGGAGCGACTTCGCCAACTGCGCCACCAGAAACTGATCTTCGTTATTGGCCCGGTGTTGACCTTTGTCGGTCGCACCAAAGCAACGCACGGCCAGCGGCGGGTTATCGCGGGGCGGGGCGACCGTATCGAGATCGACAGTACTGACGACCTTCATTTCGGAATGCATTTCAGGATTCTGGGTCATGCCAGCAAACTCCGCACGTTAGCGAACTGAATTGGTTCGCTTCGTAATGCAAACCGCGCGCCTGGTAATATACGCCTGACCAGCCGATCAAAGTAGCCCGACGCTGTGCGGGGCAGCGCAGTCGCGGGCAATACTAGGGGCTGCGCAGAGTTGGTACATTCGGGCAAAGTCGTAAATTGCTCTCCGCTAAAATCCGCGTCTGCCAGGAGAATCGTCGATGCCGAAGCTAAACCTTTGTCTCTCCCTCTTGTTGACCCTCGCTCTTAGCAGCCTCTCGCTCCAAGCCGAAACTCCGGCCAAGCAGTCGGTGGTCTGGCAACTCGACAATTTGGAAAAGATCGGCGGAAACAAGGTAACTCTCGTCGGCAAACCCCGGGTCATTGAGACGGAAAAAGGAAAGGCCATTGAGTTCGATGGCAAAGGAGACGCTCTGTATCTCGACACCAATCCGCTCGCGGGATTGAAGGAATTCACGGTGGAAGTCATTTTTCGCCCAGCAGCAGGCGGACCCAAAGAGCAGCGGTACTTGCACTTTCAGCCCACCGGCAGCGAAGACCGCGTCCTCTTTGAAACTCGCCTGCCAGTCGATGGACAATGGTTCCTCGATACCTACCTGCAAACGGGCGAAGGAAAACACACTCTATTCGCCAAAGATTCGTTGCACCCGCTCGGCCCCTGGTACCACGCGGCGCTCGTCGTCCAGCCGAAGAAGATGCAGCACTATGTCGACGGCAAAGAAGAACTGGCAGCTGACATCGAACTAACTCCCTTGGCCGCGGGCCAGACTTCAATCGGCGTGCGCTTCAACAAGGTCCACTGGTATCAGGGGGCCATTCGCCAGATTCGCATCACCCCCGCAGCCCTCAAGCCGGAAGAGTTCTTAAAACCCTAAACGTTCAACAATCCGCCCTGTTGTTAGTAGTCAATTTCGCGGAAACACGAGTGTTATGCCATTCGGCACCTAACAATCAATCCGATTGTTGAACACCCCCTGCGGCGGTTCACGCTTCAGGGTCACTCTGGTTCGGGTCAGTGACGACGCAGTGCCGCGAGGTTTATCAACACCCCCCTTTTGCGTGCAACACAATTAAGTCGTTCTGGGACAACGAATTGCGCCCAAATTGCAAGTTCTGAAATCGTCCTGTTTGTTGATAAACCCCCGTTGTTGAAGCTCCGCAGAGCTTTTCGCAGCGCTCGGTGCCTAACGAGGAGCCCCAAGAAATGGCTCCTTGCGACGGCGCGAATTGCTCTCGTCGCGCAGGGACGGTCCTTCCACCAGGTTGCCAAACAGCCACCTGAATTATCTATACTTAGTGATTAGTTGTCAAGCAACTGTCACCGAAAATCTCGTTGCTGGCTTGGCAAGCTGCCCATCCCACACGCACTGCTTAGTACGCGTTCTTCCGCTTGAGGACGACGAGCACGGTCTGCAGCATGATCTTCAGATCGAGGCCGAGCGACCATTCGCGAATGTATTCGTGGTCGCATTCGATTCGCTTTTGCATCTTCTCGAGCGTGTCGGTCTCGCCGCGCCAGCCGCGAACTTGGGCGAGGCCGGTGATGCCCGGCTTGATCTTGTGCCGCAGCATGTACCCTTCGATCATCTGACGGTACTGCTCGTTGTGGGCGGTGGCATGGGGCCGCGGCCCGACCAGCGACATGCTGCCGCCGAGGACGTTGAACAACTGCGGCAGTTCATCGAGCGAACTCTTGCGGAGGAAACCACCGATCGGCGTCAGCCGCGCGTCGTTCTTGGTCGCTTGTGTTACCTTCGCGCCGTTCTCGCACACCCGCATCGAGCGGAACTTCCAGACCAGGATTTCGTTCCCATCGAGCCCATAGCGGCGCTGCCGAAAGAAGACCGGCCCGCGCGAGGTGAGTTTGATGGCGATGGCCGTGAGCAGCATCGGGATGGCAGCGGCCAGCAAAATGAGCGAGCCGGCCACCAGGTCGAAGACACGTTTGACCACGCCATCGACGCCGTAGAACGGATTCTCGAACACGCTGACCGCGGGCAAGCCGCCGATATCGGTCCAGCGCGAGTGAAGCATTTGGAAGACGAAGAAGTCGGGCACGATATAAACCGACGCCGTCGTATCACTCAGTTTGCTCAGCACGCCACGAATGCGATCTTCGGCCCGCATCGGGAATGTAATGTAAATCGTCTCGATGAAGCCCGCCTTGGCATCGGCAACCAGATCTTCGATCCGCCCGATTTGCCGCTTGAGACCAGCGGGCATTTCTGGATTGCGATCGGCCGGCCGATCGTCGTAGTAACCGGCCAACTGCAGACCCAGTTCGGGTGAGGCGTCTAAATTGCGTGCCAGTTGAAAGCCCAACTCCGTCACACCCACAATGGCCACCGGGCGGCGATTCATCCCGCGCGTCCATAAGGCCCGCTTGGCGGAGCGCAGGAGCGAATGCGAAATGACCATGAAGCCGGCGGTCGAACAGGCCCAGACGAGCATCAGCAGCCGAGCCTGGCCATGCCACTGTGCGGGAGATATGCCGAGCCAGGTGAGACTGACAGTGGCCAGCAATGCCAACGACAAACCCCAAGTGAGCAGCGTGCAGAAGACTTCGCGCTCGCTGGAGACTCCACGCCAACTGCGATAGAGGCCGGTGAACTCGGCGATCAGCAGATGCCCGACAATCGCCAGGCAACCCGCCACCACTTCGTGCTGCGGCAAACGGCCAATCAGCCACGAGGCCAGCCAAAGGCCGCCGACAATCGAGGCGAAATCGACGAGACGAAACAGGGAACCCATGAACGAAATTGGTTGGCGGATTCGCCGAGCAGGTAAACCCATGGGAGCCACTCGCACATCTGAATGAGGAAATTCGGGCGACAACCTCGCCCGGCAACTATAGGTTTCAGCTGGGCCACGCGTCGGGCTGGGGCATTTATCTGGCTAAGGCTTGTGCAGTCCGGTTGTGACGAATGGAGCGATAACACAAGTCCCGCTCGCTCGCGTTGCGCAGAAAACGGATGATCCGCGCTCAAGGGAGGGGTAGAATAGTCAGGCCTTGGTTTCTGCCCCCAGCAGCTGCCACCATGTTCACTTCCAACATTCGATCGCTGTCCCTGGTCAGCATTCTGCTGCTGTGCGCGGTCGTTGGTTGTGTTCGCAGTTCGACGCCGACCGTTGTCCCTTCAGCGGTGAAGCCGCCAGTCGTCGCAGCACCCCCGATTCCGCCGCCGATGCCTGTAGTGGAAACTCCGGAGCCAGCGCCGCCGGAACCGGTTGTTGCCGCCGAAGTCCCTACCGAGAAACCCGACGAAAAGCCGTTAGCGACCGAGCGCCTGTTGCTCCTCGCGCCGCAAGGTCCGCTGATTGTCGAGTTCGAATTGTGGATCGATGGCCAGCCGCAAGCGGACGAGTTCGATCGCCTGCTGCAGGAAGTGCTTAAGCTGGCTGATACCGACCTTGATGGAACCGCGACCTGGAAAGAAGTAACTACAAGCCCGAAGTTTCGCTATGGCCAGTTCGGCAATTTGCCGATTGACCGCGAGAACGCGCCGAAGCAAATCATTCAGCAATACGATCTCGATGGCGATGGCCGCGTCGATTTGGCGGAGTTGCCCCGCTTTCTGACTCGCAATGCCGGCGGCGCGCGAGCCTTTTCGGTCCGCAGCATCGAGCAGTTCCACGGCCGCAATCGCCGCGGCAGTCCCACCTGGCGAGCGCTCGATACCGACAACGATGGCCAATTGACCAAGGCAGAAATCGAAGCTGCTGCCGCTCAACTAAGGCTGCTCGATAGCGACGATGACGAAACACTGGTGGTCGGCGAATTGCGCCGCACGACCGAAGTGGAACTGATGCCCGGCAACCGCACACGCGGCATTCGCGGCGACTTTGCCCGCGTGCTGGGCGAGCATGCGAACTGGGATTCGATTCGCGCCGCGCTCGAAGAGCAGTATGCGCTCGGTGGCACGCTGGGATCGGATGATTTTGGCGAACAACGCGAACTGTTTATTCATCTCGACGAAGACAAGGATGGCAAGATCGGCCGCAAGGAATTTCCGAGGCTCAATACGGCGCGATCCAATCTTTTTCTGCGACTCCAATTTGGCCAGCCCACAGTGAGTCAGGCCGGTTCTCCTCGAACTTCGCCAATGATTGACGTCGCTTACGGCAACCTGCTGCCCAGCCGCGAAGGCAGCTTTCCCACAGTCATTTCGTGGCCCAATCGGGTCACCTTTCGCAGTCCGGGCGTCTCGCTGAAGTTTGTGCGCAACGATACGCTCGCAACTGTGGACTTCGCCGCCCAGGCCCAGCAAGGGCTGGCCATGTACGATGCCGACGCGAATGGCTACCTGGAATCGAGCGAGGTCAGCGCTGCGGTGCAACAGCAGTTTGGTCGGTTCGAAGCGCTCGATGCCGATGCGGATGGCAAGGTCTATCTGCTGGAGATCACCGATTTTCTGCGGCAAAGGCAAGGTGCCCAGCGCGTGCAAGTACATGCTCGGGTGCAAGACCAAGAAGATTCGCTCTTTCTCGCGCTCGATGAAAATGCCGATGATCGGCTCGATGCCCGTGAACTCGAGCGTGCCGCTGCCCGGCTGCAGCAACTAGATGCAAATAGCGACGGGGCAATCACGGTCGACGAACTTCCCGAAGAGATTGTGATTGTTATCGCCCGTGGCAGCATCGAGAACCAGGAACAATTGTTCGCCGTTGGTCCGGTCGAAACGCGTGCACCAAGCGAAAACCTGCCGAGTTGGTTCGCAGCCATGGATACTAGCCGCGATGGCGTCATCAGCGCGAAGGAGTTTCTGGGGAGTGCCGAGAAATTCGCGACACTCGACCGCAACCAGAATGGCTTTTTTGAGCCCGACGAAATTCCACAGCCAACCTCTCCCACCAAAGAAGTCATCCCCCTACCTGCCGAGTCGACGGAGAGGAACGAACCATGAGCCTGCCTGCCCGCTCGTTTGTCCAACGGATGATTGCTGCGCTCGCGTTCGTACTCTTCGGCCAACAGCTGCTGCACGCTCAGCTGCGCATTCGTGTGGGTGGTGGCGATCCGGCGGGTGTCATCACCGAGCCCAATGCGCCCAAGCAGCAGACCTGGGATCCGGCTGAGGTGCTCATTGCCCGCAAGGTGCCGGGGACTGCAGCGGGCGCGGTTGAACTGCTGCAGCGCTTCTCGCAGCATACGCCGGCCGATCGAGATCGCTGGTTGAAGGATCTCGATGCGGAAGAGTATCACTTGCGCGAGTCGGCCATGCAGCAGCTGATTCAGCTGCCGGCGATTCCGCGGGAAGAATGGCTCAAACGATTGGCAACCGAGTTGCCGGAAGGGCGCTGGCGCTTGCGGCACGTCCTTGATCGGCATGATTCGGAATCGACGCAAGTCTATCGAGCTGCGTTGCAGCTCATCGCCCGCGAGCCCGCGGCTTTGAGCGACGACGATTGGCTGGTGGTGGCGATTGTGATGGAGCGCGCCGATTTGCGCGACGAGTTTTCGTTTCTCTTGCAGCGCCACATGCGGGCGTCGCTCTTGCCGGAGTTTCGGGCGGCAGCGACTGCCGAACGCTTGTCGTCGCGCCTGGCCGCGGCGATTGTCATTAGCCGCAGTACTGAAGTCGTCGACCGTCCGCTGATCGCTCAACTGCTGGCCGATCGCGACGACCAGGTGTCGCTGCTGACCGCACAAGGTGTCGCCCAGCGGGGCGAGATTGCCGCACTGTCTGCGTTCATTCGCCTGCTCGATTCGCCCCAGGTCGATGTCCGCCGTGAAGCTGCCCTATGGCTATGCGGGCTGACTGGGCAGGAGTTCGACTATTCGCCCTATGCAGCGGCGGCCGAACGGCAAGCAACGATGGCGCGCTGGCGCGAGTGGCTGGCTGGTCCGGGCACCCAGGTTGTGTTGCAACCGCCGCAGCGATTGGCGGTTCACGCCCGCGGCAGCTTGAATGGCCACACGCTGATTGCCACCGGCGGGATGGGGAAAGTTTGCGAGTTGGACACCGATGGCAACATCACCTGGCAGTTGAACATGCAAGCCTGGAGCGCGGAAAAGTTGCCTGGCGGCAACGTGCTGGTCGCCTCTCATTGGGAGAACCGAGTCTGTGAATTCGACAATCGCGGCCAAGTGGTTTGGCAACTCAGCGGCGTGAATGCCATTCGAGCCAAGCCGCTGCCGGGGGGGCGCGTGCTGATTGCCGATTTCGGCGGGAACCGCGTCGTCGAAGCCGATTCAGGCGGCAACCTGGTGTGGGAACATGGCACGCCCGATCAGTGCTTCGATGCCGAGCGGCTGCACAACGGCAACACCATTTTCGCCTGCCCCAACCTGGTTCGCGAAGTGGCACCCGACGGCAGCAGCGTGCGGCAGTGGACGATTGAGGGACGCATCAATAGTTTGCAAGTGCTCCCTTCGGGGCGCCTGCTGACGGCCAACTATGGCCAGGGGCGCGTCGTGGAATTGGACGATGAAAGTCGCGTCACGTGGGAATACAAAATTGCCCGCCCCAGCGATGCCTTCCGCTTGCCCGGCGGGCGCACGCTCATCACCACTGCCGAACAGATTGTCGAGATCGATCTGCAGGGGCGGCAAATCCGGCAAATTTCTGCAGCCGTGAATGGCGGAGCCAGACAGTAGTCGCGACGGATTGATGAAGTGAAGACAGAGCGCTTCTGACGATCGTGCGGCAGCAGCTTGAATTGTGGAATTCAACTGCTGATCGCGTCGATACAAGCCAAGTACGGACGGAGCACGAGAGTTTGCCAGGATGGCCCCGCTCAGCCCCCTTGGAAAGTCATGCTCATGTGGCGCGCCTTCTTTTTAGCCCTTGGCATTTATGCCTGCATCTTCGGGGCAGAATGCCTGGTCGTCGAATCGTATGTCTTCGCGGGTGACAACAGCCCAAGCCCGACTGGGCAGCAGTCGATGTTTCAAAGCAGCACACCCATGGCTGCCAGTCGCGACTGGAGACCGGCCGAGTGGGCTCCTTGGAGCCTGCTGTCGACCGGGGCTGTTGTGATCCTCTACTCCCTGACGCTCAATCGTCCCGGCGGTTAGTGCTCGCTCATTTCGCCTCTGCCGGGTGCCACAGCAGGTAGGTCTTGTAACCACCGCTGAGGTTGCGCACCCGAAAGCCCGCTTGCAGCAGAATGCGAGTGGCCAGATAGCCACGCTGGCCGACCTGACAATAGGCCACGATGTCTCGCCCGCGTGGCAATTCGTCCAGGTGGGCACGCAGCACATCGATGGAAATGTTCGTCGCACCGGGAATGTGCCCGGCGTTGAACTCATCGGCGGTGCGCACGTCGAGCAAGAAAGGCTGATCGTCGCCCGCCAGCTTCTCGTAAGCGGCGACGTCGATCTGCGGATGATCTCCCCTCAGGAGATTTGCAGCGACAAAGCCTGCCATGTTCACCGGATCCTTCGCCGAACCAAATTGCGGTGAGTAAGCGAGTTCGACTTCTTCCAGATCGAAGACAGTCATCTTCGCCTGAATGGCCACCGCGATCACATCGATCCGCTTGTCGACTCCTTCACCGCCGACAGCTTGGGCGCCGAGAATGCGGCCGTCATCGGGCGTGAAGAGGAGCTTGAGCGCCATGGCTTGTGCGCCGGGATAATAGCCGGCGTGATGGGCGGGATGAATGTAAACCATACGGTAAGGGATGCCGCTCCGCTGGAGCGACTTCTCGGAGGCACCGGTCAGGGCTGCTGTCTTGCCGAACAGGCCAACGATCGCCGTCCCTTGCGTGCCGCGATAGCGAACCTGCTTGCCGAAGATGTGATCGGCCGCAAGTCGCCCCTGACGATTCGCCGGTCCGGCGAGGGGAACTTGCGTCGGGCTGTCGGAAATCACGTCACGCACTTCAATGGCATCACCCACGGCGTAGATGTCGGGATCGCTTGTTTGCAGCTGTTCGTTCACGCGAATGCCGCCACGAGGGCCAACTTCCAGTCCAGCCGCAATCGCGAGTTGATTTTCGGGCTTCACACCAATGCCCAAGATCACCAGCGGAGCTTGCAGCCGCTTGCCAGACTTGAGCTGCACGACAATCTCTTCATCGGCACTTTCAAAACCTTCGGCCGATTCGCTGAGCAAAAGAGTGACTCCCTTGGCCTTGGCGGCCAAAACTTCGGCGAGCGGAGTAGTCATTTCCCTATCGAGTGGTGGCAGGACTTGGTCTTGCAACTCGACAACGGTGGTTTGCACGCCGCGATGAATGAGGTTTTCGACCATTTCCAGGCCGATAAAGCCCGCGCCAATAACGATGGCACTCTTCGCGCCGGCATCGACAATCGCCTTGATCCGGTCCATGTCGGGCAGATTGCGCAGCGTATGAATACCAGGCAAATCGATGCCCGGTAGTGACGGACGAAGAGGTGCAGCACCGGGGGCGAGGATCAGTTTGTCGTACGACTCGTCGTATTCGCGGCCGGTATTCAGCTCGCGCACATGTACGGTCTTCTGCGTGCGATCGATGGCCAAGACCGACGAGCGGACTCGCACATCAAGGTTGAATCGTTCGTGCAGTTTGGCAGGAGTGGTGACCAGCAGCTTGTTGCGGTCCTTGATCTCGCCGCCAATGTGGTAGGGAAGCCCGCAATTCGCGAACGAGACATCAGGCCCGCGCTCGAACATCACGATCTCGGCGGTTTCAGAAAGACGCCGAGCGCGCGTCGCTGCCGAGGCACCTCCGGCCACGCCGCCAATGATCAGCAGTTTCATTGATCATGTCCTTAGTGATAGTATTTGTAGCGCGAGGCTACGAAGTGCTGGCTGCCATTGCATTCGTTTCTGTCGGCAGCTGGGATGCACTCCAGGCTTTGAAGCCACCAGCGAGATCTTGCACCTGGGAATGCCCCAGTTGAGCCAGCAGGCTGGCCGCAATGGCCGAACGATATCCACCTTCGCAATGCACGACTATGGGTCGGTCGGGAGCAAGCTCGGTGGCGCGTTCTCGCAGGTGATTGAGTGGAATGTTCACGCTGCCGGCAATATGTCCGCTGTTCCACTCCTTTTCGGAGCGTACATCAACAATCTGTGGCGGCAAATCTGCTGCGCGCTGTTCGCTGAGCGCGACGGCTGTGATGCGATCGATCTGGCGAATGAACTCCTGATGTTCGCGCAACGCACTCATGCCATCTTGCAAGAAACCGACGACATTATCGAACCCAATTCGGCCGAGCCGCATCACAGCCTCTGGCTCGTTGCCCGATTCGGCGATCACGACAATCGGCCGCTCGTGTTCGAGCATGGTGCCGCACCAGGTAGCATATTTTCCCTGCAGATCGATGTTAAGCGAGCCAGCCAAATGCGCTCCGGCAAAATCAAGCGCGCTGCGGACATCCAATAATTGCGCGCCTTGATCTCGCTGGCTGATGACTTCGTTCAGCGACATCGATTTCAACGACTTGGTGAGAGTCCCTTCGAGATTCGGCCGCTCTTGGCGATTGAGCATCGCGTCGTGAACAAAATAGCTTGGCGCTTCGGGTTGCTCGGCAGTAACCAGTTGCTTGAACTCCGCGCGGCTCATTGGTTGCAGTGCGTAGTTGAATTTCTTCTGCTCGCCAATCGTCGAAACCGTTTCCTTGCTCAAGCTCTTGCCGCACATCGACCCGGCACCATGCGCTGGATAAACCAGCGTGGCATCCGGCAAAGTGACGAGCTTGTTCGTCAGCGAGTCGTACAGCATGTCGGCTAATTCGTCCGCAGTCACGCCGATCGACGCGAGTAGATCGGGCCGACCGACATCGCCAATAAACAGGGTATCGCCAGTGAGGACCGCGAAAGGTTCGCTTGTCGACTTGGCGAGATCGAAAACGAGAATCGAAATCCCTTCAGGAGTGTGTCCAGGCGTTTCGAGGATCTGCAATCGCACATCACCGAATTCGATCCGATCTCCATCCTTCACTTTGTTCACGGCAAACTCAGCGTCCGCGCGCCGACCGAGATGAATGGTGGCTCCCACTTTGTCGCGCAGTTCGATGTGTCCGGCCAGAAAGTCGGCATGAAAGTGCGTGAGGAATACATGCTTGATCTGGCAACCTGCATCTGCCGCATCGCGAGTGTATTGGTCGATGTCTCGTTGCGGATCGACTACCGCTGCGGTCTTTGTTTTCTCATCCAAGATCAGGTAAGAAGCCTGGGAGAGACAGGCGAGATAGTATTGTTTGAGTTGCATGGCCGAGTTCCCGTCAGAAGAGGAGCGTGCGGAGTGGGATTCGTGGACCTGAGCTTAGTGAATGGCAAGATAGGCATAACCGTCCAGCTGCTTGTTGATGTTCACTGTCATCGCGGAAACAGCAATGGTCACGTCGGGATTGACCTCGCTGGCAGCGAACTTGTTCCGGGCGAGTGACTGCCCACAAACAAAGACTTCGACCCCGCACTTCTTTAGTTCTCGAAGCAGCTTGGAGTTAGGGTTGTGTTTCGCGCCTGTATGCTGCGCATAGGCTGCATCACTCAAAGCCACCTTGGTAGCGCCGCCGTGCAAGACTAAGGCGATGCGAACATCGCTCGTCTTGTGGCCGGCCTGAGCATTGAGATTCAAATAGCGAGCTACTGTTTCGAGCCCCTTGTTGACGTCCTCCGGCTTTGCTTCGGGTGTGATGTCGAACACGACCTTTACGCCCGCGCGTGGCTGTTCGGCGGCATCGGGCAAGGGCGCAACGCCGCCGTAGTCCACCACAGCAGGAAACTGAAAGCTGGGAGGTTCGGCACAGGCCGCGAATCCACAAGCTGAAACTGCGACAACTAGCAGGCCAGAAAAAAACCGCATTGGGAATGCTCCTTCTGTTCGTACCGATCAGAGATTCTCAACCCACATGGAATACACGGCAACGCGCACCGTCGACGTCACTTGGGCAGCGCACAGCTTCCGCCTGGAGAGGCAACCTGATTCCACGGCATGCGCGCAAGCATCATGCCCATGCCACAGGTATCGGTGACACCGGCGAAAACGAGTCCCGCGCCGACGAAGGCGGGGAGTCCAATGAAATAAGGATGTACGAAGTAACCCAGCGCTGAACCGACGAAGACGAGCGAACCAGCGGCGATTCGTACTTGGCGTTCGAGCGAGACCGCCTTCTTGCCGCGAACCATCGACATCCCGGCGGCAGCGCAGGCCATGGTTCCTCCTTCGACGTTGATGACGTTCGTCACTCCAGCGGCCTGGAACTTCTCACAGGCTTGTTTGCCGCGACCGCCTGATCGGCAAATCACGTACAGCGGCGCTTCGCCGGTTGTTCGCTCTTGTTGCAGGCGCTGCGGGTCGAGGCGATCGAGCGGCACATTTTTAGCGATCTCGACGTGCATTTCCTGGAACTCCACCGGCGTGCGAACATCGATGAGTTCGACGTCCTGTCCGCTTTGGCAAAGGCGCTGAAAGTCCTGTGGCGTGATGGTCTGGGTCATGACGAAGCTCCTGTAATCGACCGATCAATAAAATGGACGTGTCGCGAGATTACGATATGTATGACAAAAAACGAGAATCAACTCCCGAAGCGAGCTTCGATACAAGCCATGATGCTGGCCAGGTGTGGTTCAGCCACGCTGTAATACACAAAGCGACCCTCTTTGGTTGCCTTGAGAAAGCCGCACCGTTGCATTAGTCGCAAATGCTCCGAGGCCATGTGACTGGGAATCTCGCAGGCTTCTGCTAGTTCGCCGACGGCATACTCACCCCGCAGCAGCATTTGCAGGATCCGCAATCGGTGTGGATGAGCCAGCGCTTTCAAGCACTCTGCTGCCTGCTCGAGGGCGGGAAGTGGAGTCAGCGAGCTGTTTTTTGGTTTGGTTGCCATTGCTGTGCCTCGTTAATCGATTATATCGGAATGTGTCGACATGTCAATCAGGAATCCTGCACTACTGGTCGACGCTTGGGGAAACAGCTAATCTGGTGAAGGTTTGCGGGCCGATAAACTAGCAATCCAATTCATGCCGACCGGACATACCGGAGGTTCCAATGCCCTTCCTGATCGTGGGGTGGAACTCTCTATGTCTGACAGCCTCTTGCAACGCAGCGTAACGACCTCGGTCGCGCGCAACCTGGCTCATACCACCAAGACATCACCCAAGATGATGTCGATCACCCCGCGCTGGCTGCTGAGCATGCTGCCGTGGGTGAACGTGGAAGGGGGCACCTACCGCGTGAACCGCACGAAGGTGGAACTGAGCAAGGCCGAGCGGATCGAGATCGATCTGAGTGGCGATGCCATCAGCATTCCGCCCGAAACGCTCCGCAGCGTGCCGCTCCTCTCGCGCGTGCCCGATTCATTGCTCGCGCAGATGGCCCAGCACTTCAAGAGTGAAGCAGTCTCACTGGGAAATGAATTAGTCGTCGAAGGTGAAGACCGCAGCAAGTTCTTCATCATCGCCCAGGGCCAGGTCGAAGTGCTGAGCAAGGGGGTGCATGGCAGCGACCTGCGAATCGCGCTGTTGACTGAAGGCGAATTCTTCGGCGAGACCGATCTTGTCAGCGGCAAGCCCTCGGACATCACCGTCCGCACGATCACTCCGTGCGTTCTCCTGACCCTTTCGCGCAAGGATCTCGATTCGGTCCTGAGCGAGTTCCCGCAGTGGGGCGAGGATTTTCAGCGCGCGATCGACGAGCATCTTGCCCTGCAATCGACCGTCAATCGCTACGGCGAGCGCAATATCGATCTCGTCTCGGGTTTTGCCGAGAACGTTGAAATTCCGGAGACCTTTGTCGATTACTCAGCTCATCCCCGCGAGTATTCGCTCTCTTCGGTTCAAACCGTTGTTCGCGTCCACACACGCGTCTCCGATCTTTACAACGGCCCCTACGATCAGCTCGAAGAGCAAATGCGGCTGACGATCGAAGGAATCAAAGAGCGGCAGGAGTGGGAGATCATCAATAACAAGAAGTTCGGGCTGATTCACTCGGTCGATCCCGCGATGCGCATCAGCACTCGCTACGGCGCACCAACGCCCGACGATCTGGACGAACTCCTCGCGCTGGTTTGGAAGAAGCCAGCGTTCTTCCTCGCTCATCCCAAGGCGATCGCCGCTTTCGAACGCGAATGCACGTGGCGCGGCGTCCCACCCGTGACGATGAATCTTTTTGGGACGCCCGTCATCACTTGGCGTGGCATTCCGCTCGTCCCCTGCGACAAGTTGGAAATGAAGAGCCGCTATCTGTCGAATCAATGGTACGGCACAACGAGCATCCTGCTCATGCGAACCGGTGAGGCCGATCAAGGGGTCGTTGGTTTGCACCAGGCAGCGATTCCCGGTGCGATTGGCCCCA
This sequence comes from Anatilimnocola aggregata, assembly GCF_007747655.1. NCBI lineage: Bacteria > Pseudomonadati > Planctomycetota > Planctomycetia > Pirellulales > Pirellulaceae > Anatilimnocola > Anatilimnocola aggregata. Next base: position 8,126,178 of record NZ_CP036274.1, on the reverse strand, counting down.
GTTTGTCGGCCCGCTTAATGGGGCTCGATAGCTTAGGTGTGGCTTCGTATCTCCTCACACTCTACTTCTCCGCGGCGGTACTGACCGACGATGCGCTGGGAGTACTAGAAAACGTCGAAGTCGGTTACTACCACGACTACACGATGCGCGAAAATCGCGGCTTTGAGTATGGGTCCGGTATTTAGTCCGTTTTGCCCGACGCGTCAGCGAGGGTGAATTGCCAATCGACGATGACCAGCACTTCCCCCTCGCTGACGCGTCGGGCTAAGTAAGCACAATTCCAGAACGAATCTGAAATCCCATTTATCGAGAACCGAAATGTCCGACAACCTCCTGCAACGTAGCGTGACGACGTCGGTCGCCCGCAATCTGGCGAACACCACCAAGACATCACCCAAGATGATGTCGATCACCCCGCGCTGGCTCCTCAGCTTGCTGCCGTGGGTGCAAGTCGATGGTGGCACGTACCGCGTCAATCGGACCAAGGTCGAACTGACGAAGGCGGAACGGATCGAAGTCGACGTCAACGACGGCGCGATTACGTTCCCGTTCGAAGCGCTCCGGAGCGTACCTCACTTTTCAAAACTTTCGGATACGATCCTCGGCCGGATGGCCAATCGCTTTAAGACCGAAGAGGTCTCGCTCGGCAACAAGCTGATTGTCGAAGGGGAGGATCTCAGCAAGTTCTTCATCATCGCTCAGGGTCAGGTCGAAGTCCTGAGCAAGGGTGTCCACGGCAGCGATTTGCGCATCGCCCTGCTGACCGAAGGTGAATTCTTCGGCGAGTCTGACCTGGTCAGCGACAAGCCTTCGGATGTAACGGTGCGGACGATAACACCGTGCGTGCTGCTGACGTTGTCGCGCAAGGATCTCGATTCGATGCTAAGCGAAACGCCGAATCAGACCGATGACTTCAAGCGCGCGATTAACGAGCATGTCGAATTGCAATCGACCGTGAATCGCTACGGCGAGCGAAACATCGACCTCGTTTCGGGCTTTGCGGAGAACGTTGAGATCCCCGAGACATTCGTCGACTACTCGGCCCATCCGCGCGAGTATTCGCTGTCGGCGATTCAAACTGTCGTCCGCGTTCACACGCGCGTCTCTGACCTGTACAACGGGCCCTACGATCAACTCGAAGAGCAGATGCGCTTGACGATCGAAGGGATCAAAGAGCGGCAAGAGTGGGAACTGATCAACAACAAGAAGTTCGGGCTTATTCACTCAGTCGATCCGGCCATGCGCATCAGCACGCGTTACGGCGCTCCTACTCCCGACGATCTGGATGAACTGCTGGCACTCGTTTGGAAGAAACCTGCGTTCTTTCTGGCTCATCCCAAGGCGATTGCGGCCTTTGAGCGCGAATGCACGTGGCGCGGTGTGCCACCCGTGACGATGAACATGTTCGGTACGCCGGTCATCATGTGGCGCGGCATCCCGCTCGTCCCTTGTGACAAGTTGGAAATGAAGAGCCGCTATCAATCGAACCAGTGGTATGGCACGACCAGCATCTTGCTGCTGCGGATTGGCGAAAAGGATCAGGGTGTCGTCGGCCTGCACCAGGCTGGGATCCCTGGCGAAGTGAGCCCCAGCTTGTCGGCCCGCTTGATGGGGCTCGATAGCCTGGGCGTAGCTTCCTACCTCCTCACGCTTTATTCGTCGTGCGCGGTGTTGACTGACGATGCGTTGGGCGTGCTGGAGAACGTCGAAGTCGGTTACTACCACGACTACGATCATCGTCCGAACAAGGTGAAGTAATCGTTCGCTGACGTTGAATTCGCGCAGATTCATTAGGTTGCTGGAGTGACTGCTGTGGACGAGATTACCCCTGACATGATTTCACGGATCGCTTCGCGACTTTATAACGAGCCGCCGAATGCCAAGGCGCTCCCTGCTGCCGAAACTCCTCTGCCAGAACCTTCGTCGGTTGCTCCGACCGGTATGCCTTCACCTCCCGTCTCGGTGCCGCACAATTCCTTTCCCGTACACTCGGGCGGAATGCCTGGCCCGAGCGCGCTGCCAGTCGGTTCGCCGCCGGCAGTTCCCCCCAATCCTGGCATGGGGAACTTGCCCACCAGTCCTTCCTTCCCCGGTGTGCCGTTCTCGCCACCGGGTTTCGGCGGCGTGCCTTCGTTCGGCGGGACACCGACGTTCATCCATGCGCCTGCATTCCCCGCGCACGGCAGTGCGGCCGAAGTACCCGGCGCGCAAGGAACATCGGGGGGCTTGAGTGCGTTTGTGCAGTCGATTCGCGCTTCGCATTTTCCGGGACGAAACAACGGCCTGGGGGCGACCGCAGTCGAACTGCGCGAGCGGCAAGCACTGAATAAGCAGTACTCCGCACAGGGCTCGCGGCCGATGGACGTGAACGCCGTGCGCGGCGATTTTCCGATCCTGCGGCAGCGCGTGCATGGCAAGCCACTCGCCTGGCTCGATAACGCGGCAACGACACAAAAGCCGCAAAGCGTGATCGATGCGATCAGCCACTTCTACGAGAACGATAACTCGAACATTCACCGTGCCGCCCACACCCTCGCAGCCCGCGCGACGGATGCGTATGAGTCGGCTCGGCAAAAAGTGCAGGCCTTCATCGGCGCGTCGAGCGTGAAAGAGATTGTCTTCGTCCGCGGTACGACGGAAGGCATTAATCTCATCGCCAAGACCTACGGCGCTAAGTTTTTACAGCCCGGCGACGAGATCGTGCTGTCGAATCTCGAGCATCACGCCAACATCGTTCCCTGGCAAATGGTGGCCAAAGAAAAGGGTGCTCACATCCGCGTGATTCCGGTCAACGACCGGGGCGAAATCATGATGGAGGAGTATCAAAAGATTCTCGGGCCACGGACGAAGATCGTCGGGCTGACGCAGGCCTCGAACAGTTTGGGGACGATTCTTCCCGTGCATGAGATGACGCAGATTGCCAAACGGTACGGCGCTCGCGTGCTGATCGACGGCGCGCAGTCGGTCGCTCACATTCCCGTGAACGTGCAGGAACTGGGAGCTGACTTTTTTGTCTTCTCGGGGCACAAGATTTTTGGCCCGACCGGCATCGGGGCGGTCTACATCAAGGAAGAATTGCACGATTTTGTGCCGCCGTGGCAAGGTGGCGGCAATATGATTCGCAACGTGACGTTTGAAGAGACGTCGTATAGCGAGGCGCCAGCCAAGTTCGAAGCGGGCACGCCCAACATTGCCGATGCGGTCGGCCTGGGGGCAGCGCTCGACTATGTGAATCGGCTCGGGCTGCCGAATATTGCAGCCTACGAACATCACCTGCTGGAATACGGAACCGAGCAACTGCTGCGAATTAATGGCCTGCGCTTGATTGGAACCGCCCGTGAAAAAGTGGGCGTTCTGTCGTTCGTATTGCCCAGCAAGCGGACAGAAGAGATCGGCCGCCACCTCGATCAAGAGGGAATCGCAGTCCGCAGCGGGCATCACTGCTCGCAACCTTCGTTACGGCGGATGGGGGTTGAAACGACGGTTCGCCCGTCACTTTCGATTTACAACACTTGCAGCGAAATTGATCGGCTGGCCGATGCGATTCGCCGCATTCAAAGGCTGCCGTCGTAGTCGCTCCGACCGCTGGGTCCGACGTAACCTACAGGCGGCACGACGACGAAGTTAGTCGCCGGTGTAGAGGCCATCCAGGCCGAAGTCTTCTGCCTTGTCGTAAGGATAGAAGTCCTTGGAGATGCGTTTGGCCAGAATATCGAGAAAGAGGGAGCGAAAGGCTCCTTCGTTGTCGGTAACCGGTCGGGGCCCATTTTCGGGATAGGTCACGTTGTCGACGGGGGTCTGGTAGACCACTTCGCCACCTTTGGAGAGGTCGTAGACCTTGACCGAGATTCGCGACCTGCCGCGCAGCAGCGTGGCTCCGTCGTGAATGCGGAAGTCGTCCATGTCGATGCCGACGACCATGTCTGCCTTCACTCCGCGCCCGACATCTTTGAAGTCGGCCACGTGATCGGACTGCTCGTCGATCCAATCGGTGACTTTTTGATGTTCGACAACTTTGATCTTGGGAACATTCAGCGCTAGCTTGCTTCCCACCGACTTGGCCAGAGCATCGGCCACGTTGCCGGGGCCGGTCAGGTTGGTATCGAAACAAACGACGGCTACCGTTTTGTTCTTGAGGCCGGGAAACTTGGCGTCGACGGGGTTGCCGCGAGCCCAGTACATGAGGTGCGACATGAAGCCGCAACCTGGCAACGCCAACATGAGCGCAGCGGTTACAGCGAGGAGAAAACAGCGGCGGTGATTCATGGTTATCGAACGGTGCATCGGCAATCCCTTGCAGATGAAGCAGACCGGTCTCTGGCAAATCTGAGTACGAGCGCTTCCTGCCCCCAGAGAGGTCTCAAGGCGGGACTATGCCGGAATGCGGCAGATCTTGCCAGAGCATTTCGCCCGAATCGGCAATTTTTTCTCAAGAACGAGCGATTAGAGAATTCGCCACGCCCATTGCACGAGCGTAACCAGGAAGATGCTGCCAAAGACCCAGAGCGTGACTTCGGGCGACAAGGGACCAAAGAGCCAACGGCCGCGAATGGCCGACGCTAGCAGCCACGGAGTGCTCAGGGCAGCGAAAATTCCCAGCAAGCAGCCACCGGTATTGGCGACCGCAGATCGAATGATCTGCCCGCGCATGAGGTGGGCCCAGGAGGTGGTCATGCCACAGGCCGGACAGCGCAGATCGAACCACATCACGAACGAACACGGCGGCAGGCCAAGCTGCTGGTGAGTGCCCATGCCATACTCGCTGGGCGGCAACAGGGCGGCAGTCACAAGCAAGCAGCCGAGCGCCAACCCGACCACCAATAGCAGAGCCCGTTGCCACAACGCGATGCGTAGCGGTTCGGGGGGCGACCAAGTGGTAGGGAACGGTGTACTCATGAAGTGCTGCAAAATGGTGATGGCTGACGGACTGGGCATTATGAGCGACTCCAGCCGGTTGAGCAAACAGGCCGTCTGGCGACGAAATTGTCGCCCTGATGGCATGCGGCGGCGAATTAACTAAACTACTGAAAGAAATGTTGGCTGCTGCTTCAGGCGGTGCAGCTGGCGGCCTGGAAACACAACCTCTCCTTTCGATCTGCAGAAGCGGTTCGAGCAACGTGTGGTGCAACGATGAATGGCAAGAAGTGGAATGTGGCAATGATTGGACTGGGCTTCGGTGCCGAGTTCATTCCCATTTATCAGGCTCACCCGCAGGCCAATGTCTATGCCATCTGCCAGCGAAATGCCGAGAAGATGAACGTCGTCGGCGATCGCTTTCAGATCGAAAAGAGATACACCCGTTATGACGATGTGCTGAAGGACCCGAACGTCGACTTTGTGCATATCAACTCGCCAATTCCCGATCACGCGTTGATGTCGCTCGCCGCACTGAAGGCCGGCAAGCACGTGATGTGCACAGTTCCGATGGCAACGACGATCGACGAGTGCCGCCAGATTGTCGAGATGGTGAAGAAGACCGGCCTCAAGTACATGATGGCCGAGACGGTCGTCTATGCCCGCGAGTATCTGTTCATTAAAGAGCTCTACAAGCAGGGTGAACTCGGCAAGATTCAACACTTGGCGGCTTCGCATCCGCAAGACATGGACGGCTGGCCAGATTATTGGGAACGGATGATTCCCATGCACTATGCCACGCATGTCGTCAGCCCCTGCTTGGGTCTTGTCGATGGCAAGGCCGAGTACGTCAGCTGTTTCGGCAGTGGCACCGTGCGCGACGACATCGCGCAGAAGTCGGGCAACAAGTTCGCTGTCGAGAGTTGCCACATTAAGGTCAAAGACAGCGACATTACCGCGCACATTTGGCGGTTCTTGTATGACGTGGCGCGGCAGTATCGCGAGAGTTTCGACGTATATGGCACGAAGAAGAGTTTCGAGTGGACCCTGGTCGAAGGGGAGCCACACGTGTTGCATACGGCCAAAAAGCCCGAACACGAAATTGCCTCGAAGATCGAAGTCCCCGACTTCGCGCATCTACTGCCAGAACCAATTCGCAAGTTCACGAAGTCAATTCAGGATGCCGATCACTTGTCGTTCATTCAAGGCGGCGGTCACGGCGGCTCGCATCCTCACCTGGTCAACGAGATGCTTAGCGCCCTGAGCGAGAATCGCGATCCCGCGCCAAATGCCGTCACCGCGGCCAACTGGACCTGCGTCGGCATTTGCGCCCACGAATCGGCCCTCAAGGGTGGCGAAATTGTTCGACTGCCCGAGTTTACGCTGGGATAAGATCAGAATGAAAACCACAGAGGCGCGGAGAACACGGAGAATTCCTCTCCGCGAACTCTGTGTCTCTGCAGTGTCCTCTCTTCGAAGGGTGGTTCGATGCTCCTCTTTTCTCTTCGTTCCGCTCTCATGTTGTTCGTTGGGGCCATTGTTGTTGCTCCGGCTTCAGCGGCCGACGCAACCCAGCGATTAAATCTCCTCTTTCTCGGCGACAAGGGCCATCACCAACCCGAAGCTCGCTTCAAGCAAATCATGCCGGTGCTTAAAGAGCGCGGCATTGATCTGACTTACACCGAGAAGATGAGCGACCTCAACAAGACAACCCTCGGCGATTACGACGGGCTCGTGATCTATGCGAACACGACAGAAATAAGTCCTGAGCAGGAGAAAGCGCTGTTGGAATATATCGAAGCGGGCAAGGGCTTCGTTCCGCTGCACTGCGCGTCGTACTGCTTTCTGAATTCGCCCAAATACATTGCCCTGGTCGGCGCGCAGTTCAAACGCCACGGTACCGGCACGTTCCGCACGCAGATCAGCGAGGGAGAGCATCCGCTGATGCGTGGCTTCGGGGGCTTCGAGAGTTGGGACGAAACCTACGTTCACGACAAGCACAATCCGACCGATCGCACCGTGCTGGAGTATCGTGAAGACAAGGACGGGAAAGAACCTTGGACGTGGGTGCGCACGCACGGCGATGGCCGCGTCTTCTACACCGCTTGGGGGCACGATCAGCGAACGTGGGGCAATCCGGGGTTTCAAAACCTGCTCGAGCGAGGCATTCGCTGGGCGGTGAAAGACAATCCGGCAATCGTGCCAGTCTTCGCTGACCGCCCACAGATGACCAAGATCGCCAAAGACGTGAAGCCCTTTGAGTACGTCGATGCTGACGTCCCGTATTATCCCGCCGGCAAGAAGTGGGGCTCACAAGATGCCGGCAAGTGGCAGATGCAATTGCCGGTCACCCCTGCGGAGTCGATGAAGCACATCGTCACACCGGTGGGTTTCCATGTCGAACTGTTCGTCTCCGAGCCCGAGTTACAAGGCAAGCCCATCTGCATGAATTGGGACGAGCGGGGCCGACTGTGGGTTTGCGAAACGGTCGATTACCCCAACGAGTTGCAAAAGCCCGGCGCAGGTCGCGACCGCATTCGCATTTGCGAAGATACCGACGGAGACGGCCGTGCCGACAAGTTCACCGTCTTTGCCGAACGTCTCAGCATTCCGACAAGTCTTGTCTTCTGCCGCGGCGGGGTGATTGTGCATCAAGCACCGGACACGCTGTTTCTCAAAGACGAAGACGGCGACGACAAGTGCGACACGCGCAAAGTTCTCTTCACCGGTTGGTCGACGGGCGACACGCACGCCGGCCCGAGCAACTTGCGCTATGGACTGGATAACTGGTACTACGGCATGGTTGGCTATGCGGGCTTTGATGGTGAGATCGCCGGTCAAAGACAATCGTTTCGCACGGGCTTTTATCGCTTCAAAGTCGACGCCGGCAAAAACGGCCCCGAAGTCACGCAGTTCGAATTCCTGCGCAACACCAACAACAACTCGTGGGGCGTTGGCATTAGCGAAGAAGGGATCTTGCTCGGCAGCACGGCCAATGGCAATCCGAGCGTGTACATGCCCATCGCCAATCGCTACTACGAACAAGTGCGTGGCTGGAGCAGCAGTGTGCTCGGCAGCATCGCCGAAGACGACAAGTTCCACCCCATCACAGACAAGGTTCGCGAAGTCGATCACCACGGCAGCTTCACCGCTGCTGCGGGGCATGCGATTTACACAGCGCGCACATATCCGCGCGAGTATTGGAATCGCACCGCCTTCGTCACCGATCCTACCGGCCACCTGGCGGCGACGTTCGTGCTCAATCGAAATGGTGCCGACTTCAGCAGCAAGAACAGCTGGAACCTGCTCGCCAGCGACGACGAATGGACCGCGCCAATCATGGCCGAGGTTGGGCCCGATGGTCATGTATGGGTCATCGATTGGTACAACTACATCGTGCAGCATAACCCCACTCCCGCCGGCTTCAAAAACGGCCGCGGCAATGCCTACGAAACCAACCTCCGCGATAAGAAGCACGGGCGAATCTATCGCGTCGTTTACACGGCTGCCGACAAGCAAAAGCACCGTTCCTTAAAAGACGCATCGGCCGAATTGCTGGTCGATACGCTCTCGAACGACAACATGTTCTGGCGGTTGCATGCGCAGCGGTTGTTGGTGGAGCAAAGTAACGGCAGCTTAGAAAAGGATTTAAGTGAACTGATCAGGACTGCTCCTCTCGATGCTGCGGAAACCTGCCCGGCGGCCATGCATGGACTTTGGGTGTTGCAGGCGATAACGCAAGGTGGCGACCAACTGCAATTTCAGGCGGCAATTGAGGCTAGCCTCAAGCATTCGTCAGCTGGTGTGCGCTGCAATGCGGTTCTGGCGGCGGTTGCCGGGTCCGCCCTTCAGGAAGCGATAGTGCCCATCTCGCTCTCTGGCGAGGCCGATGGCCAGGTTCGCCTGGCCATGCTGCTCGCACTTTCTGAACTACGGCCCACTCCCATCTCGACAGCAAAACTCATCGGCGCTCTGAAACGCGAAGACACACTGCGCGATCGTTGGCTGCTCGATGCAGCCACCGCTGCCGCCGCGAATAATGCCGAGTATCTATTGAACTATCTCCTCTCAGCAGACGCGAAACTCGATCTTTCAAATCCTCTCTTGCGAGATCGCGTGTCGTTGGTTGCCCAGCACTTTGCCCGTGGCGAGAACGCGAATACCAAGATTGGCAAGCTGCTCGTCGCGGCGACCGGAGCGGAACAGGCAGCTGTTTCCACCATCCTTGCGGGCTTTGAAAAGGGTTGGCCACGCGGAAATAGTGCCAAGCTTAGTGACGAACAAGAACTGGCCCTGGCATCTCTGCTCAAAAAAGTACCTGCTACTGAGCAATCGACCGTCATCTCACTGGCTCGTAAACTCGGTAGTCAAAAACTGGACCAATTTGCGGGTGAGATTGCCGCGTCGCTGTTGAAAACCGTCGAGAACGCGGAAGCAACTGACACCGCGCGTGTGGATGCAGCGAAGCAGTTGGTCGAGTTTCGCAAAGCAGATGCGGAAGTCGCTGGTCAATTACTCAGCCTTCTTTCGCCGCGCATCTCGCCCCAATTGGCAACCGGCCTGATTGAAGCCACAGCCAAGAGTGAGTCACCAGCGACGGGCAAGGCTCTGCTGGCCAGCCTGGCGAAGGTCACTCCCGCAGTCCGCCCTGCCGTGATGCAGGCCATCGTCTCGCGTGGCGATTGGACGAAGACGATGCTCGATGCGGCCGAGGCAAGTGAGTTCTCACTTACCGATCTATCGCTCGATCAAAAGCAGTCGCTCGCTTCGCATCCCGACCGGACGCTCCGCGACCTTGCGAAGAAGTTACTCGCCGCTGGCGGTGGCTTGCCCAATGCCGACCGGCAGAAGGTTATCGAAGAGCTGGCCTCGATTGGAACGACCACGGGCGACCCGATTGCGGGCAAAGCAGCTTTCAAAAAGGTTTGCGCCAAGTGCCATACGCATAGCGGCGAAGGGACAAAAGTCGGCCCCGACCTGACCGGCATGGCCGTTCATCCCAAGCGAGAACTGATGATTCACATGCTCGATCCCAGCCGCAGTGTGGAAGGCAACTATCGTGTCTTCACGGTGTTGATCGATGACGGCCGCGTGCTCACCGGCTTGCTCGCCTCGGAAAGCAAAACGGCCATCGAACTGATCGATGCCGAAGGGAAGAAGCATGCCATTCAGCGCGATCAAATCGAAGAACTGGCGGCCTCGACGAAGTCACTAATGCCCGAGGGCTTCGAAAAACAACTGACGAAAGTTGAACTAACCGACCTGCTCGAGTTCATGACGCAGCGCGGCAAGTTCCTACCGATTCCACTTGATAAAGTGGCTTCGATCGTGACGACCAAGGGAATGTTCTACGACGAGAAATCCGCAGCAGAGCGATTGGTCTTCGCCGACTGGTCGCCGAAGACGTTTGAAGGAGTTCCGTTTCAGCTGATCGATCCGCAAGGCGATCGCGTGCCCAATGCGATTCTCTTTTATGGCCCCAGCGGAAAGTTTCCGCCCACGATGCCCAAGGGAGTAATGTTGCCTTGCAACGCGCCGGTCAAAGCGATTCACCTTTTGAGCGGAGTCGCGGGCTGGGCCTCACCGCTCGGAAGAGAAGGCTCGACGTCGCTCATCGTTCGCCTGCGCTATGAAGATGGCTCGCGCGAGGATCACGAACTGAAGAACGGCGAACACTTTGCCGACTACATTCGCCGCGTCGATGTTCCCGGCAGTAAATTCGCCTTCCAGCTTCGCGGTCAACAACTTCGCTACCTATCGGTCGCTCCCCAGAAGCCCGATAAAATCGCCGCGATCGAATTACTCAAAGGCAACGACGACACGGCGCCCATCGTGATGGCAGTAACCGTGGAGACGCTGACGCCGGAGCACAAGTAGTTCTGGATGTTTCTGGTGAACAGAGCGCTACTGCGGCGTGTTTCCATCGCCCCGCAGGAGCGTTTGCTGATGTGCAGTGGCGCTGATGTTAAAGGGAATAAGGCGCACGCTGCCGTCGCAAAAGGCCATTAAGAAGCCGCCCGGATGGGCGCTGCCAAAGGCATAGCTGTTGTCGTAGCCTTTGCGATCTTGGCAGGGCGGATTGTGATTGCGGACGGTATCTCGATCGCTGCCGCTGTAGGCGTTCTCGTTGTCGCCACTATCGCCGCCGGTGGTGTAGTGATCGGGGTTCATGTACTTTTCGCCGAACAGGTAAGTGTTCGACAGGCCGTCAGTCACTTCGCGCATGGCGTAGCAAATGGCGCGGCCTGCGACTCCGTCCGTTTCTTTGGCGGCAGGCTGCACTAGCGAGTTCGGGCCACCATCATCAAGCACAATAGTGCCGGCGTTCATCGCGTAGTCGCTGCGCGCCACCTTGGTAGCTGACGCCGCTAAATAGGGAGCGTAAATGGCCGGTCCAGCGGGATAAGCCCTGGCCGGTCGGCGACTGGGGCAGGTGAGAATGCTGAACGTACTTTGCACGACGAAGAGTGGATCCTTGTGGTCGAATAGATTCTTCTGTTCGACGAATGGCAGAGTGCTGTAGATCCACCCCGCAGGTTGTTGCGGACCAAGCCCCTGCGCGGGGACGCCGAGATTGCGAAATCCCCAGCCGCCATGCGGAAAGACATTGACCTGGTCGACATGCAACTGAGCGCCGAGTCCCCATTGTTTGAGATGATTTGCGCACTGGGTTCGTCGCGCCGCTTCGCGCGCGCTTTGGACCGCGGGCAACAGCAGGGCGACTAACACGCCGATAATCGCAATCACGACCAGCAGTTCGACGAGCGTAAAGCCGAACTGCACGCGCGCCCGACGCACGCCACGAACGGGGAGGGACATCAATGCACCTGGCGGGAAAACCTAGTTGTTTTGCAGTGCAAAGTGTACATCGACGCCGACCAGACTGTCACCCGAAATTTCTCTCCCCAGCGTTGTGTTCGTGTTGTATCTAACGGGGAGGGAAATGGTCGGGTGAGTGATTTCGACCCGGTAGAGTCCTGGCTGCACCGCCTGCAAACCGCGGTCGGCGGCCGGCAGCAGATCGTCGGCAATGGCCGGCTGCGAGCGCCCCTTGTCGTCTGTCATCCCGCTGGCAACGAGCAACGAATCTTGCAGAAAGGGCTCGGGGCGCAAGGTGACGGTCGCCCCCGCGAGTGGCTGGCCGTTGAGAGAGGCACGGCAATAGAAGGGCATGAGCCCGACCTTCGTCACCGCGATCGATTGAATCCTGTTTTGGATCTCGGCTGAGTCGACTTTGCCATCGCCGCTGGTGTCGTAGAACGAGAGGGCGCTATTGATTGCAGCAGCGGATGTCAGCTCCTCTCCAGCGAGCGCGCCATCTTTGTTCGCGTCGTACTCTTCCATTGCGGCAGCCGCGATTTTTGCCGGATGCAGCCCCGGTGCCGCAACCCGCGGCGGTGTCGAACTGCAACCGCCGCTGGCGAGGCCTAGAACGAGCGCGGATTGAACTAGCAACAGGCCTCGACTCAGCCTGCGCCATTGCTTATTCATCCTTCACGCCGCCGAGGGTCAGAAAGATCTTGTACTTGTTGTTCAGGTGAGTGTGGGCAACGCTCGCGTTTCCGTCGCTAGGGAACTTCTTGCAGACTTGCTGGAACATTTGAATTGCTTGTTCCGATTGGCCCGCTTCTTCCCGCGTGTAACCGATTTGCAGCATCGCCCAAGGGGCCGAAGCCTGATCGCTGGCCACCTGTGTATAGAGAACAATGGCTTCGTTGTATTGCTTCAGATGGCGATGGCACCAGGCCATCATCTTGTACTGTTCGGGGAAGTTATCGCACTGACGATAGTGCCCAATCGCTTCTTTCAACTGCCCTGCTTCGCGATAGGTTTCGCCAATCGCGTAGCGCCAGCGATTCGAGTTTGTCGTGTCGGACTTATACAAATCCTCGTACACGGCGACCGCTTCGGGAACCTTCTTAGCATCGCGATAAGTGCGAGCCAAATCGGACTGCAACTTGCCGCGACTATCCACCTCGGCCAGGGCAACCGCTTGCACGTAGGTTTCGATGGCGAGCGGCAGATTGTTTTGTTCGCGATAGCTGGAAGCAACCTGGTTGAGTCCTTCGACCTTGTTCGCATAGCGGCGATACGTCGTCCGCGCGTCATCCCATTTGGTGCGCGACTTATAGAACCCAGCGAGGCGACCCAAGAGTTCATCGTCGGTGCCCCCCAGTGTCTTTAGCAGCTGTTCGTAAGCAGCGGGAACCTGATCGTCGCGCTTGGCGATGGCGAGCAGATCGAGCAAGTTGAGACCGTTGCGTTTGGCCTCAGCCTTGGCTTCTGGCGTGGCCAGATCGGTTGGGGATTGTGTCTTCAGCCAACTCATTGCCTGATCGGCCAGCTTGCCACCCTTGGCAACCGTCTCTGACTGGCTCATCAATTCGGCCAGCGGCTGGCGAACGTATTCATGAACGCGATGGGCCAGTTGCGGGGGCTTGTAGGTTGTTTCGAGTGACTTGACACCGTCGTCGAAGGCACCTTCGCGAAAATGATAGGCCGCCAAGTTCACGGAGGCGTTGATGCAGCTTTGGTTGGAGTCGCGATTTCGTTTGGTATCGAAGGCCAGCTTTTTCCAGAATTCAACTCGCGCCGGCATGTCGTTCTCGATCGTCGAGATATCGATCAGGTCGTTCATGGAATAAATCGAAACGAGATGCCCAGGATACTTGGCGACGACATCGCGCAAGGCCTTCTTCGCTTCTTTGATGCGACCAATTTCCTTGTAGGTGCGGCCGATATAAAAGGCAGCTGCCGTGGCCTGTGGTGAATCGGGCCAATAGTCGATCACCGACTGAAAGCCTTCTTTGATGGCCGTGTTTTGCTTGCGCAACTGCACCTGGCAGATGCTCCACTTCAGTTGCGCATAAGGCGCCCCGCTGCTCGATTCGTACAGTTCCATGAACTTTTCGTACTCGGCTGCGGCGATCTTCCAGTTTGCTTCGCGGGCATACTTTTCGGCAATCTGCAGCTGATAACGTTCAACTTCTTTCAGTTGCTTCCAGCCATCGAGCGAGAGTTCGTTCAGCTCATCGGCCTGACCCGCAGGAGCAAGCAGGCCAAGAGTAAGGAGCGCCGCAAGTAGCAGGCTCTTAAGCGATCGGTACAAGTACGATCCAGCGAAACATTCCATCGTCATGCTCATTTCCCCTTTTGCTGCTTGCCCATCAGCCATTTGGATCGTTCGACGTACGCATACGTCATGACATTCGCGCCGAGTTGGTAGCAGGCCTCATAAACTTCGGGCTTTACGCCTGAGTGACCATCGGCCCAGGCATCGCCGATATCACCAGGATGGTAATAGACCAGCCATCGACCATCGAGTGACCAACCCAAAGCCTGTTTGCCACCGTGAGGCGCGACATAAGGCAGGAACGGTAGCGGATACGGAATGCGGTGGATCGTGTCATCGAGCGGTACTGGCACCGGGCGAATCTCGGGCAGTACACGATTCATGGCGGCGATGAATTGATTGTGAAAATGCTTGCTGCCGCCGTTGTCGGCGAAAATCATCCCGTGACGGTCGATCAAATATTCGCGGAGCACACGGACATCCTTGTTCGACAGGCTGATGTTTCCTTGGCCGGTCATATAGAGGAACGGCGGTGTCGCTTCGGGAGCAAAATTCGATAGTTGCTGAATGCTACGGAACTCGGTATTCTCGGCAATTTTGTGCTGCTTGTTCGTCAGAAAATCGAACTGCAGGAGCATGTTCTCATCGCCACCGATGCCGAACTCCTGGTCCCAGTCGCCACCGTCGTACTGCAGGCGGATGAAGCGAATCTTGCCACCCTTCTTGCCCCCGCCGAAGCCCGCGCCGGTTCCTTCACCGTAGCCAACCGTGTAGGCATGTTCGGTGACTTCTTGCAGCTGTAGTTTGACGTCGTCGATTGGCGGAACATCGAACTTGATAGCACTGAACGGGTTGATGACGAATTTCTTACGGATGACCTTTTGGATTTTGACCTGCTGCGCGACCTGTTTGTACTGGCCACCACCCGGTGGCATGTCCGCCGACTCTTGACAGCCACCAAACTGCAGGCCGAGTAGCAACAAGGCCCAGCCGATCCAGAAGCCAGCGCTGTAAGCGATGGTAACGAACGTCGACTGTTTGAGCTTGCGATTCTTGCGGCCGTAGTACCAGGCATGCGGATCGAATGGATTCCAGCTGCGCTTGCCGGGTGGAGGTGCGAGCGCATCTTCATCGGTCGCAGCATGGATGAAATCACCCTGCTTGAGGTGCTCTTCAATGCGGCCGAGTTCGATCCGCCGCGAACTTACTTCCAGATACCAAATGGCCCAGGCGAGGCCGATGCTAAAGAGACCCCAGGGCGCGAAGCTGCGAATTGTGTCGCTAAGGCCGTTCAGGCCGAGGGCATCGCTCAGAAAATGCACGGCCGGCCAGCAGGCGATATAGGCCGCGGTAACGACGCGACTCCAAGTCAGCTGCGACGTGCTTTTCTCACGGACCTTGCGCAACCAGATCCCGCTGAGCAAGATCGCGGGCAACAGCAGCAACCCCACAACTGGGAATACCCATTCCGAACTCGGCGCAGCCTGCCACAACCAAAGTCCCGCCAACCACAGCGGACTGTAGTAGAGCGTGATCTTTTGCAGGGTGTTCAAACTGCGATGGAATTGGGCAAACACGTTATTTCACATTGTCGAGCAGGTTATCGAGCTTGTTTTCCAGCGGATTGGCGTTGGGGTCCGACTCTTTGGTCTCGTCGATGCCCAGAGCCTTCATGGCGCGAGTTTTGTCGTCAACTGGGGCGTCGGTTTTCGCGGTCTCAGCGGCAGGCGCGGCCGCTGGTGCGGCGGCAACTGGGGGAGCCGCGGCTGTCTTTTTCGCCTCTGGTGCGCCGTAAATCATGTAGGGCCCGATGGTGAACACCGCGAGCAGGGCAATCGTGCCGATCACCGAGATGACCATGCTTTGCACAAGCAGGCTAGTCGAGACGAGTCCGACCACTTCCTGCGGGCTGCGTCCCTGCAACTTGCCGAGAAACTCTTTCAGCTCCGCCAGCGACGCGGAGCCGTTGTTCTTCAGGTTATGCAAATCCTTCAGCGGACCGAAGCCGGCCGAAGTGCGTGGTTGATTGCTTTCCATACGTCACCTTTTCAATCGATTGCTAGGGGCTGGGCGAGCTTGCGGGCGAAGCCACAGGCTGCTGAGCCGATTGATCTTGTTCGAGAATATGAATTAGTTCGCCGCCAGCCTGGCTGATGGCTTCAATGACTGGTTCAAACCGCGGCGCGGTCACGTCTTTATCGACCTTCAGCATGACGGTTCGTTCACCAGCGGGCGCATCGCCAAGTTCTTCACCAATGGCCCCACTCAGTTCCGATTCACTCCTCTGCTGGCCGTTCAAAAAGATCTTGCCGTCGACATCGATGACCACGGTCACGCGGCCACCCTTGTTGTTCTCCAAGTTGGCGACCTGTGCTGGCTTCCATTGAATATGACTGTCGTCCTGTGCGCGAGCCAGAATCACAAAGAAAATCAGCAGATTGAACGCAATGTCCCCCATCGCCGTAGACGGCACATCCGCTTTCATGGTTCGACGGGCAATTTTCATTTGAACAAACTCCCTCTCCTCGGTACTCCGGAGGGAGGGTTGCGGTGAAGGGTTGAGGCGGGTACTAACCCGGCCATTGTTTTGTTAATTACCGACGGTGACGGTTCGTTCTTCTTCGCGCTGGATTGTGATACTGCCGCCCGCATCTTGCACCAGCGACGTGACCGAGATCCAGTTTTCGTAAGGGGTATCAGGACGAGTCTTGATAACTACCACGCGATCTTCCGGTCGAGGCTTGCCTTTGAAGTGTGTGGCTAACCTGCCTGGCAGCTCTGCCTGGCGAACTGCTGCACCATTCAGCACGATGCCGCTTTTGGTGACCAGAATTTCGGTGTTCTCTTGTTTCTGTTCGGTCTTCGTCTGCTGACTCGACGGGATATCTTGCTTGCGACCACGGTCGGGCTGCGTCGACGCGCAGACGAGAAAAAACACAATCAGGTTGAACGCGATATCGCCAGTGGCGACAGCGGCCGGTTCAACAAGCAGTTTATTCATCCCGTTGCGACGCATACGAAGTCAGAAGTTAAAAGTGTGAAGGCAGAAGTAAGAAGCTTGTTCGGCAAACTCCCTCGCCTCGGTACTCCGGGGAGAGGGTTGGGGTGAGGGGCTGATGCTCAAAGTGCTCAGCGATGCGTAGTAACTGGCGGTAACTCGGCAACGTCTGATTCTCGTCCCGCGAGCGCCAATTGGAACGTGACCGCTTCAATCAGTTCCGCGGCTGATTCCTGCACATCGAGCACAAAGCCGTTGATCGTGCTGGTGAAATAGTTGAACGCGACGAAGGCCGGAATACCAACGATTAGCCCGAGCACCGTCGTTAGCAGAGAGACCATGATGCCGCCGGCAGCAGCTTCTACGATGTTCTTTTCGCCCATGGTGGCAACAATTTCGGCGAAGGACGAGACCATGCCGGAAACTGTTCCCAGGAACCCCAACATCGGAGCTGCTGAAGCGACCGTAGCCAGAATGGGCAAGTGCTTTTCCATTGCCGCAACGATGTGCACCGAGTACTCATCCATGCCCTTGGTGACTTGCTCTTCGATTTTGGCGGGATCATATCCCAGGCGGCGCGCGATCAGATACTTACGCAAACCAGCTCCGAGAATCGCAGGGACGGGGCCCTTGTGACGTTCGACCAATTCCAAGGCATCTTCAATTTTGTCGGATTGCATCAGCTTGAGCACTTGCGAACGAAGTGCTTCGTCTTTGGTGTTGAGCATCAGCAGGGCGCGATAGCGCTCGATGATCACACCGAAGGCCAGAATGCCCAGAAAGAGAATCGGCCACATGAAAATGCCGCCCTCGATCATGTAACCCAGGGCACCGGTCTTGGTCAGATCGTTAAACAGCTTGGCTGTGCCAGTCGGTTCGTCGCTCTTCTCTTTGTCGTCCCCCTCCCCTTTGCTTCCCTCCTCCGGTTCAGCATCGCCCGCTTTGCCTTCGGCTTTCTTGTCGTCCCCTTTGCCACCCGGCGCTTTGGCTGCTGCCGCGGCATCGGCCGTCGGCTCTGTCGCTAGCGCGGGGTCGTTCACCTTCGGGGCGACTGGTGCTGGAGTGGCCGGAGCCGTCGCAGCAGGCTTCGCACCCTTGTTCTTCTGGGCACTAGCTTCATCGTTCAGGATATCGTCGACCTGGCCAGCCAAGGCCAAGGTCAACAGCAAACTCGCGAGCGTCATGAGCAAACTACTTTATTGTTGGAGTCCCGGCTTCAGCCGGCAGATCTCAATGATGTTCGGAGGAACCGGCTAAAGCCGGAACTCCAACTTATTCGTCCACGCTGTTAGCTTCGGCTTCGAACTGGTTGAGCATTTCAGGCAGAGCCAGGCGGCCACGAGCGTATTTGGCTGCTTCGCTTTCCTGATGCTTCCAGCGGCAGTTGTTGTAGCGAATGAACGCTTCGCGATTGCTGCCACCCATGCGGAAACTTTCACCAGCCCAGAAGAGCGAATCGGCACACAATGCGTCATCGGGGAACAACTTGGCAAAGGCATCGAAGCTCTTACCGGCAACCAGGTACTTCTTCGACTTGTAATAGCACTGCCCCACGCGGAACGCCATTCGCGGCGCGTGTTGATGAGCATTGAATCGTTCGAGGAACTTCTCGCCGACCTGAGCTGAAATATCGAACTTCTCGGTCTTGTAGAAGTAGTCCGAGATGCGAATCATCACGTTCGGAATCAGCGGGCTCTTGGGGTGCGTAGCGGCCAGCGTTACGTAAGCTTCGAGGGCCTGATCGAAATCGCCAGCTTCTTCGTAGGTCTGAGCCAGCTTGTACTGGGCGTCAGGTGCGAGCGTATGATCGGGGAATTGACGCAAGATCATGTCGTAGGAACGAATGGCTTCGTCCCACTGACCGAGTTCCTGCGCAAACTGACCGAGCAGATAAGCCACGCGCGGAGCGTACTTCGGATCGGGATAGTCTTCCATCACTTCACGCAGGATGCGTCGGCCCGATTCCAGGTCGAGTTTCTTCTCGTCGTCGCGGCCGAGCGTCTTGTGGCTCTTGAAGAGTTCGAAGTAGCTCTCAGCAACGCGGAACTTGGTTTCAACAGCCAGGGTTTCGTCGTTGAACGTCTTGCTGAACGCAGCCACCAGGCCATCGGTACCAACGACCACCGGAACTTCGATCTGCAATTCCAATTCACCCGATTCGGTGCTGGCCGCAAGATCCTTATAGCGAACGGTGACCTTGTCGCCAAAGTAAGTCTCAATCACCGGATCGGCCGGATCGAGATTGTCGACCTTGGGAGTATCGACGGCCTTCAATTGCAGAGAGCCAGTGAAGACACCACTATGCGCGAGCGTTTCTTCCAGGCGAACCGTTTCCTTTTCGCCCAGTTCGGTTGTGATGACAACTTCTGCAACATCGCGCGCATCGGAGGCGTCGAGATCGGGATCGACAACTTTGAGGAACAGTTTTTCGCCGACGTGCAGATGTTCAAGCTCCTTCTCGTAGTCGCGATCGGTGCAAACCAGAACGCCATTCGAGATCAAGCGACCTTGGGCCGACAGAGTTTGGGCTGGGCGATCCGGACGGCGAGCATCCGTATACGAGGCAGTTACCAGGTCTTTGCCCGTGAGGTTCAGCACGTGCGTAACCAGGTTTGCGCCAGCGGTTTCTTCCGTTGCTTCTTCGCTCAGCTTGACTTTGCCGATCAGGTTGCGGGGCATGGCAGTGGTCAAAGCGACTTCGGCAGCGCTGTTCTTGCCGCCCAGTTGCAGGATCACTTGGCCGACAAAGCGACCTTCTTCCAAGGCCCATTCGCCGTCGACGGTCGTGGGTACGTTGGAGAGTTGGTTCGAAATCAAGCAGAGAACTTCAGCCGTTGCACCATCGCTGGTGACGAGTTTGACGACCACACTGCTGCGGCTGTCTTTGGCAGCATCGGGATCGATGACTTCAACCGTCAGCGGGGCTTCGAATGCGACGCCACTGACTTCCTTGCCTTCCTTAGGCGGCAGTACCACCGTTCCTAGAGGGGCAGTCGAGCCCTTCGGTGGCGGCACGACGCGCGTTTCAAGCACTCGAATCTTGGCCAGCGATGGTTCAGTCACATAGACGACCGCTTCGCGTGGCACGCTATGACCAGGGAAAGTGTTGTGGGTATCGAGATAGCGAATGTAAACGCGATCTCCCATCTTCACGGCCAACTTGCCAGCCGCAGCTTTCGGGTCAGCGCCCGGAGCAACGGTATCGACTTCCTTGGTGAAAATGCCGGTATTCTCTTCGGTTTCGACAGCAACCAGTTCGAGTGGCTCGCCATCGTTCACAATGACCTGCAGTTTGACCTGATCACGCTGATTGGAGCTGTCCTGATCGTAGTCGGTAACTTCGACCACAATTCGTTCACCCGGATCGATGCGCTTCAGTTCCTTGCGGATGTTGGCGACGTTGCCGTTGTTCTGACGTTCGAAATCATAGGCGATCGCATGGATCGAAGCGTTGAAATAGGTGGCTTGCAACTTGCTTGTCAGCAACTGGCTGCCGCCGTTCTCATTGAGTGTCTGCTCGTCGGTATAGGTGCCGACGACGTTATCACCAGCAGCAATCTCAAGCGAGTTATTGCCCGCCAGTGCCAACACGTCTTCCTTGGTGGGAATGTGCACAACAGCGGGATCGGCAGCTGCGATCTCGATGTTGCCGACTTCAAGGGCTTCGCCCAGATATTCGTTGCAAGTGAAACGAACGTAGCGCAGGCCTTGTTCGGGGAAGTGGAATTCCCAGTCGTTGCCAACCGTAATCAAACTGGCACCCTTGGCAGGGCGAAGGGCGAGCGCCTTGATATCGACCAAGCCGTCACCCTTGATCTCGACAGGCTTGAGGGTAACTGTTTGCTTGCCAGCCTTGGTGAACTGCACGCGAGCGACGCGTTCAGCGCGGTAGGTGGTCCAGGCACCAGTATCGGGAACTTGCACGGTGGCCGAGTGGCCGTCGACTTCGATCTTGTAGCTGCCACCGGGGCCAGCATGAGCATGCTGGGTCCAGACTTCGTAAATGCCGGCAGCGGGGATTTCGACTTCCCAAGCGGCGATATCTTCGGGCGACTGCCAGAAGCCAATGTGATCCACATTGCTGGTTTCTTTCGTCACGCCGAACTTCTCGGTCTTCTTCGTCAGCTTGACGGTTTCAAGCAGCAGCGGAATGTTGCCTTCGTTCGGCAACGCAGCAGCAGCCTCGGCAAGAGCCTTCTTCGCAACTGGACTCTCCAGGTCGAAATCGCTGGCGCGGAAAGGAATCAGTGTGATTTTGCTGCTGTCTAAATCCGAACGAGCAATCAGTGCTTCGACTGGTGTTTGACCAGTAGCGGAAGCGGCGAAGATAGTTACATCGTGAACGCCGGCATTCAGCCAAAGATCGGAACTCCGTCCACTACCACCGATGGGCAGTTCTTCGCGGCCATTCACGGCCAGCGCCGTGCGATTGCCAAGCACTTGAATTCGGACGGCACCAGAACGGGGCTGCACGAGCTTGCCGTGCCACATCACTGCATAACGCTTGGTCGAATCTTCTTGCTCGACCGGGCGCACCCAGCGAAGTGTTTCAGCATCCGCTTCTTCGATGGCTTTGCTGTTCTTCCACAGCGCGGCGATCTGGTCCCAAGTTGTGTAGTTCGTAAATTCGCCGTTGTAGACCTTCTGCTTCATTCGTCCAGCTTCGCCCGCCGAAGGGAGCGTTGCTTTCTCAGGTTGGCTGGCAATGCGGAACCAGAATTCGCCGTCTTGACTGCCATACAAATCAGCTCGCACTGGAGCATGCTTCGTCGGATCGGCGACACCCACGCGAACGCGGGCAGTCTTTTTCAGATCCTTCATATCGATCGTAAGCGACTTGGGAGTTCCGCCGTCGGGTTGGCTCATCCAGGTGGTCTTGGGATCGCGATCGATGGCCATGAGTGGGCTGTGATCGATGGCGGTATCGGTCGCCAACGCACCGGCGGGGAGTTCGCCCGTTGTCGCGCTGGCTTCGAAAATGCCTGTATGAGGACCAGTTTCCTTGAGCTTGACTTGAACTTGATCGCCACTGTCTGCGGCGAGTTTCACCACGATTTCGTCGGCATCGTTGGTCAAGTCTCGATCGCCATCTTTCACGCGCAGATAAACCGGATTGCCCGGCTTGATCTGCGTGGCGGGGCGAACCTGCGAACGGCGCTGGTCGCCATCTTCTTCCGCAGCTTCGCGAGCGAGAGCTTCGCTGAACGATTCCGTTTGCTTGTCGACGATGGGATTGCTCGCCATTTCGAACTTAGCATCCGAAGCAACGCGAATCTCCACGTCCGACAATGGAACGTTCTTGAACTCGCTCTTGAACTCTTCGGGATAGTCGCACTTGATGGTGTCGTTGCCGGTCAATTGCAACACACGGTCATCCTTAGTGGCCTGACCGAGGCGAGTTTCTAAATCGACCCGGAACAGACCCTTGCCTGCGCCCGAACCGGTGAGATAGACCATTTCGCTATCGCCACCTGGCTCCGTGGTTACGCGCACCGGAATGCGATTGTGACCGCGGCTGATGCCCAAGTCGCTATCGTGTACCACGATCGACAGGGCCATGCCGGGAACGTGACGCCGCTTGCTGGCGCGACCCAAGCGACCAACCGTGCGCAGCAGGTTCAGCTGATCGATATAGCGTTCTTCGGCACCGTAGACTTCGGCCAGGTTGTAGAGAGCCTGGTTGGCCAACTCGACATTTGGCACCCGTTCGAGCACCGCGCGGAAAATATCACGAGCTTCGTCACGGTCACCACGCCGGAAGGCGAGCACACCGCGGAGGAACTCGGCACGCACGACGACATCGATTTCGGTGCTGCGAGCAAGCTTTTCGAAGACGGCTTCCGCCTGATCGTACACCTTTTGCGAGAGATACGTCTCACCAATGCCGAATTCACCTTCGATGGCCTGCGGGGTCTTGGCGTAACGATTCACGACGGTCGTGAACTCGCTGCGGGCGATATCGAAGCGTTGAGCTTTGTAGAAGTTGCGGGCGAGCAGCAATTGCATCCGTGCCTTGACGGTGTCTTCGACCTGCATCGATTCGCTGAAGGCGATGAGCCAGCCGCGGAGAATCTCTTCGACCTTGTCGTGATTCGCGTCACCACCACCGGCGATCAGGCGATCGCAGACGAACATGAGCAAGTCAGGAGGAAGCTGATTTCGATTGGCGTCGAAGAGCGCCTTGTTTGCGAGGTAGGCGTCAAAAGCCAAGCGCTCATCACCCAAGCGGAAGTAGAGCGCGGCCTGCAACAGCGGCGCCAGCGGGCTGGAGTCATCAATGGTGAGTCCCACTGCTCCCATGCGAGCGAGTGATTGAGTTGCCAGATCGCGAACGGCTTTCTTCCGTGGTTCATCGACATTCGGAATGTTTGCCAACATGCCAGTTGCCAAGGTGGCAGCTGACAGGAAGTCTTTACGACCGACGGCGGACTGGACGAACGGCGTAATGCGATCGAAGTCCCACCAATCGTTACCAACGATGCGAGTCAATTTTTGCAATTCGAGCAGGCGCTGAATCTTTTGACCTGCAGCCGCAGGTTGGGAATCCAGCAGAGCCAGCGTGGCACCAGCGGCAGCTGGCTGCACTTGCAAATCGCGGATGGCGGTGAGCACGCGAGCCTTGTCTGGCTCGGCCATCATCGCGTTCTGGCGAATACCATCAACCCAGCCATTGACGGTCCACATATCGAGATCGGCACCACGGAGCGGACGCTCCGCCTGGCGGGCCCGAGTTGACTTCAGAATCTTCTCGAAGCTGGCCAAATCGTTGGTGGCCAGCGCGTCCGCGGCTTGCATCAGGGCAAAGCGACCGAAGAAGTCGGTATCGGCATTTACCAGGTCGGCGAGCAATGGTGCACGCTGGGCAGGCTCCTTCAGCCTACCAAGCAGACGCAGGGCACACTCGCGGGCTTCGCTATGTTGGCGATTGTAGGTGGAGTAAAACGTCCACCACGCAACGGCTTCCGCCTCCATTTTGTGTTTGAGCAGGATATCGCCTATGCCCGACGAGTATTGCGGATCGTGACCGTGTTGTTTCTCACAGTTTTGAATCCACGCGAAAGCCTGCTTGGCCATCTCGGGATCGTTGTTCTTGTCAGCTGCGATCATTATGCGCCGCCAAATATCGCCATTCGACGATTGGGGCTGAAACTTCAGCCAGTTTTGGGCCGCGGCCTTGGCATCCTCGGGTTTGCCGTAATCGGTGGCAGTTTCCAGCCAGTAATAGGCAACCTGCTGATCGGTTGGGAATTTCTGGGCGAATTGAGCGTAGACTCGCACTTGCTCGCCGCGCTTATTGGCGGCCGCATTGTGGCGGTAATAGTCAGCCTGAAGCTGCAAGGCCGCTCGGGCGGCACGGTCATTCACCTTGCTAAAGTATTCTGGCTTTAAAAGGTTGTTTCGTAGCGCTTCAACCTGATTGGAATTGGCCGACCGCTGTTCAATCCACAGCGCGACGAGTGGAATGGCATCGGTCTTCTTTTGCTCTTCAGTAGCGAAGGCGGCCCGCTCCTTGAGATCCTTGTTCTGGCGAACAGCTTGGATCCAGTTGCGCACCCACTCGCGGATGTTGCCGAGCTGCGGATATTGCTGCCGAGCCTGCATGATAAGAGCCAGGTCGCTCTTGAATTCGTTCTCATCAGCGGCATTGCTCAGGAGCCATTCAATGGGGCCCGCCGTATGGCCGTCATCAGTCGGCGATTGCGAAATTAGCTCGCGAGCCGTTTGCTTAGCCTTAGCCACGTCCTTCAAACGATCGCGGTACAAGTCGAATGCCAAAACGTAACGCAAATACGCCGGATCTTTAGCTGCTTGCCCAAGAGCCGCCTTCAACTTCTGTTCGCTGTCGGCCAGCTGCGCTGGCTCGTTACCATTTTCGCGAACAAACAACGAAGCATTGCCGTTGAACGCAGGTTCGACGGGCAACAGCGTAGCGAGAATCGCAACGCCGCGTGGTTTATCACCGGCTGCGATCGACGACGCGGCTAGATAAGACTGCAGCTGAAAGCGATCTGGCCGCTGGGGAAACTTTTGCACGTACTGATCGACCAATGGTTGCAACTGGTCGGGCTTGGCCCCGGCGTGAAACATGCGGTAGACCAGTTGAAAGTGCGAAAACTGGTCGTCACGGAGCGAACGGGCCTGCCGAAAGCTCTCGGCCGCATTGGCATGCTGCCCCAAATTACCGTGATTTTCGGCCAGCCAAAGATGAATCTGGCGCTTTCCTTCGTTGTCGCCAGCGAGGTTCTTTTGCAGCAATTTATTGCCGACAACCGACGCCTTGGCCCATTGCCCTAAACGGCGGTACTCGTGAAACGAGTGCACCCCCAATTGACGAGCAAACTCGCCGGGGGGCAACTTGTCGAGCATTTCTTCGGCCAGCACTGCCGAGGCGGTAATACCTTCCGCGTTCAAACCACTAAACAGTTGCACCGCTCGAACGCCGTGACTGCGACCGACTTCACTGCCGCCTTGGCGTTGCCAAACCGCACGGCTGGCCTCAGCAGTGGCTTTGCGATCTTCGAGTTGGCTCAATGCATTCGCCAGGCGAACTTCGACATTGGCCACTTCTGGCGAGGTGGGATAGCGAGCGACAAACTGGCGGCAGGCCGCCCCCATTTCCTTATTGCGTGAGAGGGCTTCCAGGCCGTCGAGCAGCTTGAGCATCACGGCTTGATGGCGGGCGTCGCCGGCATGAGCCGAAACAAATTGCTGACCAACGCGAACGAGCCCGAACAATCGCCCCTCGCGATGGTATAGCTCGACGAGCTTGAACATCGCCTCGGCCGCTTCGGGCGAATTGTCTTTGTACTTGCCAAGCTCCGCTTCCAGCGCCGAGGCCTGCTTGCTGACCTCGTCGTTCGCTGCCTCTTGATTGGCAACGGGTGGCATGGGAGCGGCAGGCGCCTGCGCCCAAGTGCTGGCGATTGGCAGCGTCCAAGCAAAGGCAGCAATCACTGCGGAGGCGAGATGGCGACGCATACGGTATTCCTGACAGGTTGAAATTAGCTGGTGGACAATGGTTGCGAGATTAAGCGATTAGAAGCCGGCTTTCGCCAGCGCTTCCGAGATCTTCTTGGCATCAGTGGCCAGGGGACTTTCGGGGAACTCACTGATGAGTTGATCGAAACGGCGGCGAGCATCACCCTTGCGTTCCATGCGATACAAGCAGCGTCCATAGTTGAACAGGATCACGTCGAGAAACTTCGCATCGGGATGGTTGTTAAGAACGGTCTCGAACGTGTCAACAGCGCGAGCATAGTCCTTTTGCGTGTAGTAATAATTCGCCATCTTAGCGACCGCTTCACCCACGCGACCACTTTCGGGGTACTGATCGTAGACCTTCTTGAATTCCTGAAAAGCGCGATCTTGCATTTGCGAAGCAGAGGCAGGATTCGGAGCTTTGTTGGCCATTGTCTCGTAACATTCGGCAATGCCAAACTGAGCTTCACCACGTAGTTGGCTGGTCTTCATGCCAGCCAAACGCGAGTAAATGCCGATTGCTCGTTGCAAGTCGCCACCTTTGCGAGCGACATCACCAAGTTGCAACATGGCGTCATCGACAAAGCCGCTGGCGGGGAACTCATTCTGCAACCGCGAGCACATCGCGGCGGCCAGGTCGAGTTTGTCCATGGCGAAGTAGATGTTCCACAGTTGCACATAGGTCTGTTCCAGCAGCGAGCCGCCGATCTTGCGAGCTTCGTCGGCAATCTCGTCGCAGACATCCAGGGCCTGATCGTACTTTTCAACAGCCTTGTCCTTCAGGCCGAATTCCTTATAGCGATTGCCAATCTGCGTCAGCGCGTCAGCTGTCTTGAGTTGCGTTTGAACGCGGAGTTGCTGATCGGTGATCTCGGCTTTCGTCACGCGGACGCCGCCAATGTTTCCTTCGAGGCAGGCCACGCGAGCTTGCACATCGCGGACACCGTCTTTGAAGTGGACTTCGTCTAAATAAGTCACCCGCACTTGATCGCCCGGCAACGCTTGCAGGATTTGATCGTCAGCAACCACTTCTTCCGACTTCACCAGCACCACCGTGGCTTGGAACAAGCCCGAATGGAGCGAGCCATCGTCGATTGGCTCTTCGGTGCTGGCGGTCGTCGTGACAGGAGCAGCGGTTTCGGCAGGTGCTGCACCTTCAGAAGCTTCACCAGGGGCAGGTGTGGTTGCCGGCTTGGCCGGATCCACCGGTTGCTCGCCCGAGCGGGTCGGTGCTTCGCGAGAAGCTGCGCTTATGTTCGGCTTGGCTTCGGTCAGTGTGAGTTCGAGTTTGTCGACCAGTTTAAAGCGTTCGATTTCGAGTTCAGTACTCTCTTCGTCACCAGCTGCGGGAACCGCAGGCTTCCCCTTGAGAGCGGCAATCTCAGCTTCGACTTCTTGTTCCGACTTCTGACGATAAACTTCGACGACCGCCTTAATCGTGTCGGCACCATCCGAAGCATCGCGATCGCCATCGTTGATGCGCACATTCACCGTCTTGCCGAGCACGACACCATTCACGGTTTCGGCAAAGGCACCATCAGTAACCGCCACATTCGCCGTGCCGACAATCAGCACCTCGCGGTCGATTGGCACTTTCAGTTTCTTATCGGCAGTGTGTTCGTCGGTATAGGTGACTTGCACTTTATCGCCACCGCGGACATCGAGCATGCCGTTCTGCTTGCGCGGTTTGCCCAAGCGCGAAGGAATGCTGCCCAGCACCAGGCGAACGTTGCGACCGACTGGGAAGCACTCGATGTCTTCTTCGTCGCCACTGGTAGTTTTGGCCCGCACCTTGATCGTTTGGTTCGGCTCGAGCACCGCGAGATCGGCATCTTCGATTTTCAAGAAGAACCGCTTGCCCGCTTCAAGCTTGGACGATTGACCGGCTTCGCCACTGAGGGTGGTACCGACTTTTTCGAGCGCTTGAATGGCGCGGCTGTAGTGGCCCAATTGAAAGTGGCCCAGGCCGATGTAGTAGTAAGCTTCGTTCACCTGCGGACTGACGGGGAATCGCTCGATCACATCACGCATGATCTGAAAGCTCTTGCCGTAGTTGCGATTGTGATAGTAGCAAACGCCAAGCTTTAGTGTCGCTTCGGCTCGCTGCTCTTCGCTGCGGTTATCTTCGGTGCCTGCTGCTTCGAAGTGAGGTCGGGCCCGTTCGTAGGCACGTTCCTTATCGAGGAAGTAGTTACCCAAACGCAGATGTGCGTCGAAGCGGAACTTACTGCGTGGATAGCGCTCGATAACCGACTTCCAAATCTCAATCGCCTTCGACCCTTCGTCGGCATCGACACGAGCATCGCCCGCTTCGATCAGTTTCTTTGCCAAGCGGTCTTCGACGATGGAGCCGCGGACAGCCGCATCTCCCTCGGCAGGAGCAGCTGCAGGGTTCTCTTGAGCGACGGCAATCAGCGAACCACTAAGGCACACGATGAACAACCAAGCGACGACAGGGCGCGGCATGGGCAACTTCCCCACTGGAAAAAGGGTCTGAGCGGACGCATCGGCAGGCGGGATAATCGTCAGGCGGGATTGGGCGTCCAGCTGTCTAACGAGCGGCAAGGGTGCATCACGCTACGTTATTTGCCGGCAAGGGGGCCGTCAAGCATCGCTAACTGTTTCTGCTTTCCCAGGGCGCAACATCGTTACAGCCGTTGTGATATGACTCGGGGCCATGCCAGCGTTACGGAGAAATGGGGGAAGCTTGAGAGAAAGGTCAGACCGGGGGCACGAAGTCGGGTAAAGAGGGCGACAATTCGGCCGAATGGGCGAACAAACCAGGAAATTAAACGTTCAAACAATAGTTGTCTTGACATCGGTTTGCCACTGAGGATGATTGGGAGCATGATTTGCCTCCCAATTCTCGCTGCTGGCGATGCCAAAACCGAAACACTCTTGCTCCGAGTGCTGCTGCAACTGGCTGTCATCATTGCGGCTTCGCAGGTTGGAGCGCGGGTCGCCAAGTGGTGTCGGCAGCCAGCGGTCGTTGGCGAAATTGCCGCTGGTCTTTTACTCGGCCCCTCGCTATTCGGTTGGCTGTTCCCCACAGTGACTGGCTGGATTTTCGCGCCGGAAACCGCCAGTGTCATGCAAATCCTCAGTCAACTCGGGCTGATCCTCCTGTTATTTCTGGTCGGCTTGGAATTTGATTTCGGTCACCTTCGTTGGCACGGTTCCGCAGCGATCGCAACTTCGCTGACGGGTGTCATCTTGCCATTCGCCTTGGGGGCGGGTCTCGCACCCCTCATCTACCCCTACGTATACCAAGACGGTGGCCACCCGGTTTCGTTCGCTGGGTTTCTGTTGTTTATGGGCGTCTCGATGTCGATCACGGCGATCCCAGTCCTCGCCCGGATTCTGCTCGAACTTAACATCGTCCGCACTCGCATCGGTGCGGTCACCATGACCGCTGCCGCCGTCGACGACGTCATTGGTTGGATCTTGCTCGCCGCAGTCTCCAGCATTGTGCAGGCGCAGTTCAACGCCTGGCGACTGTTGCAAATGACCTTACTTACCGTCGCGTTTCTCGCCATCGTGACCTTCATCATTCGCCCTGTCATGAAGTGGCTCCTCCGCCGCTGCTATGTGGGCGAAGACCAAAGCGACCTCACACCCGGCGGTCTGGCGCTTGTGCTTGTTGCGCTCTTCGCCTGCGGAATCGCGACCAGTCTGATTGGCATCTTCGCGATCTTCGGAGCCTTCCTGCTAGGTGCCGCTCTCTCGGATGAAGAACCTCTCCGCAAAGCGCTGGGCCGCGAACTGCGGGACTTTCTCTCGGTTTTCTTCCTTCCAATTTTCTTCACCTATACCGGCCTCCACACCAACATCGGCTCGCTCGAAACAGTCACCCACTGGCTGATTCTGGCCGCAGTCATGACCGCCGCCATCAGCGGTAAGTGGGGCGGCTGCACGTTCGCCGCGTGGCTCGGCGGTTTCAAGCTGCGCGAAGCAGCTTGCATCGGCGCGCTCATGAACACCCGCGGCCTGATGGGCCTGATGGTTATCAATGTCGGACGCGAATTGGGCGTCATTCCCGAGAGTATCTTCTGTATCCTGGTTCTTGTTGCGCTACTCACCACGCTGATGACGACACCGCTCCTCCTCTGGCTCGCGCCGGGGACCGAGTTGCAACCGTTCGTCGCCAAGAGCGAACTTGGTGGCAGCGACCGAGCGTGAATGTGCTCAGGCAACCATCGCCTGCTAGCAACCTCAGTCTTTCTTCACTACTTCCGTGTCCCTCGCATCACTGGAGTAGCTACGTGCAATCGCAACCATTACCTTAAAAACATTCCTCTACTCCTTTCGCATTTCCCTAGCACCCAAGCCCCATTCCTCCATGTCCGAACGCATCTGGATCGCACTGATGGCCATCCCAGCCGCTTCGCTGGAGCGGGCCTTTTGGTACGCGGGCCTGGCGGGCTTTGCTTGGGTGACGTTGCATTTGATGCTGGCTCGCTGGCTGGCCGGGCGGAAGATCAGCACCAAGCCGACTCCCGCCGCTCAAATTGGCTGGGAACTCCTATGTTCGCTCCGCAGTCTGGCCATCTATGGCCTCGTTGGTGGCGGAATCACGTTCGCCGTCATCTCGGGCTGGACGCCCATGTACTTTCGCATCGAGAGGTTCGGCTGGCCCTGGTTCTTTGCCAGCTTCGCTCTCACGATTGTCATTCACGATACCTACTTCTATTGGACCCATCGGCTGATGCATCACCCGCGTCTCTTTCGCCTGATGCACGGCACTCACCACTACTCGACCAACCCGTCACCGTGGGCCGCCTATTCCTTCAGTCCGTGGGAAGCCTTCGTGCAGGCCGGCATCGCTCCGCTGGTCATCTTCACGGTTCCTATTCACCCGCTCGCCTTTTCCTCGTTCATGATCTGGCAGATCGGCTTCAATGTCCTCGGCCACTGCGGCTACGAACTCTACCCCCGCTGGTTCGTTCGTTCCCCGCTCGGTTGCCTCTTCAACACCACCACCCATCACGCTCAGCATCACGAAACCAACCGCGCCAACTTTGGCCTCTACTTCAACTTCTGGGACCGCCTGATGGGGACCAACCATGCCCACTACCCCGAACGCTTTGCCGAAGTGACATCTCAGGCTTCTCCAGCTCCTTCTGCACCCCCAGCACAGTAGTCGCTGCCGTCCTGCTTCTCTCGTGCCAGCGGCAATTCGTCCGCCCTTGTCGCTTTCCGCCTCACTGCTCGCCAGCCGCCTATCAGTCGACAATTGCCATTTGAAAATTTCCATAATTCGAAGTTTCTGCGCATTTGCTCCTCGCCTCGCAATGGCTTCAGCACGAACGGCTTATGCTTCGCGAGCAAGTCGCAAGTCCTTACTAAGCATCAAAAGTTTCCAAAATCCATTTCCGGAATGGCGAGGCAATTTTCCGTTTCGCTCAGGCCGTCTGGGGACATCTCGCCTCTTGCGCGGGCTTGTGCCTAGGGAATAGTCTGCTCCTTTGTTAGAATGAAAATAATCGTGACATAATGCCAAACTGATCGTGAAATGCCGCGTAATTTGCACGCACTTACTGCCAGATTGTCAGGGATCGTTCAGCCGCCATTAGACTTTCCGGTCGTGACACGTCTGGTCACGGCGCGTATGCCTTTTCGAACCTTGCCCAGCTTCCCATTCAGCATGCCAACGCCACGGCTGTCGTCTTTGGTCTGGCCGGTTTGAACTTGAGAAGGAGCCAATCCTCGTCAGTTTCCGCGCCGGTTGCATTCACACAAATCAGCTTGCATTGATCCGCAAACTGGCTGACAATAAACAGACCTCCCGCCGTTCTGTCCCCACCTTCCGTTTTGCCTGATTTTGCGGCCACGTCGAACCTGACGAAGCACGCAACCAGGAGGCTCGCTGATGCCTCGATGGCTCCTGACCTTTAGTCTGCTCTGTTTGTCTTTCGCCACGCTTGCGCGCGGAGACGAATTACTCTCTGCCGACAAGTCGATCGAAGAAGCGGTCGACCATTACGTTGGCGCGAAGCAAAAGTTGCTAGGTGTGCAGCCCGCCCCCTTGGCCGATGATGCCAACCTGCTGCGGCGGACGATGCTCGATCTGCATGGCCGCCCGCCGACTGCGGCCGAAGTGAAGGCCTATCAACAAGCCAGCGATGCCGCCAAGCGACGCGAGATGGTCGAGCGTCTGCTCGCTGCTCCCGCCTTTGCCCGTCAACAAGGTGCCACGTTCGATGCCCTGCTAATGCGCGGCACCAATGCCTCACTACGCAATTACCTGACCGAAGCCTTCAAAGAAAACCGCAGTTGGGATCGCATCTTCCGCGAGTTGCTGCTGGGGCAAGAGAACGATCCTGAACAAAAGGGTGCCATTGCTTTCGTCAAGTCGCGGATGAAGGACCAGGACAAACTGACCGCTGAAGCGAGTTCGCTGCTGTTCGGCGTGAATGTCAGCTGTGCCCAGTGTCACGATCATCCGCTGGTCGACGATTGGAAGCAGGATCACTACTTCGGCATGAAGTCGTTCTTCGCCCGTTCGTTCGAAAACGGCGACTACGTCGGCGAAAAGCCGTACGGCATGGTCGAGTTCAAAACGACCGCTGGCGAATCGCGCAAAGCCAAGTTGATGTTTCTGACTAGCCAGGTCTTCGACGAGCCCGAAAACAAAGAGCCCGATGACAAAGAAAAGAAGGCTGAGAAAGAACTGCTCGAAAAACTGAAGAAGGACAAGAAGGCTCCTCCTGCGCCGGAGTACAGCCGCCGCGCGAAGCTCGTCGAGATTGCCCTGGCTCCGGAAGCCAACTCGTTCTTCTCACGAGCGATCGTGAATCACGTCTGGAATCGCCTGCTCGGCCGCGGGCTGGTAATGCCCGTCGATCAAATGCACTCGGCCAACTTGCCCAGCCATCCGGAATTGCTCGACTGGCTGGCTCGCGACCTGCAAGCACACAATTACGATCTGGCGCGGCTTACGCGCGGCATCGTTCTCAGCGACGCCTACGCCCGCAGCAGCCAGTGGAAATCGACCGACAAAAGGCCCAGCGATGAACTGTTCGCCGTCGGCATCGTCCGCCCGCTCACACCCTGGCAATACGGAACCGCACTCAAAGTGGCTCTCGTGAATCCCGATCAATACGGAGCCGATCTGGCTGGCAGCGCGCTCGATACCAAGGCTCAGCAACTCGAAAACGCGGGCCGCAGTTTCGGCGATAAGTTCGAACTCCCAGGCGAAGACTTTCAAGTCAGCGTTGACGAAGCACTCTCACTGAGCAATGCCGAACGAACGAGCACCGAATTGCTCCGTGTTGATGGTGGCAATCTGCTCGGCAAGCTAACCAAGTTGACCGATGACCGCGAAGTGGCCACCACCGCTGTCTGGAACATCTTTGGCCGCGAACCGACCGCCGAAGAAGTGCAGGCGCTCGAAAGCTACCTCCAAGCGCGGGCCGATCGCCGCGACGATGCCGTGAAACAAATCGTTTGGGCTCTGCTGACCAGCAGCGAGTGCCGATTCAACTATTAGTTAACGATCAACCTCCTCACTCCCTCTCCTCGGTACTCAGGGGAGAGATAGTGAGTGGCCGACCCGCGAAAACGCAGGATTTGATTACTTAGGATTCCATCATGACCGACCTCAGCCTTTCCCGTCGCAATTTTCTCGGGGCATCAGCTGCTACTGCAGCAACCGCGGCCGTTGCTGCCGATATGACGTCGCTCGACGTGCTGCAGAATCCGCTTCTGGCCGGCGAGTTGAAGCAGCAGGGCAAACGGGTGATCCTCCTTTGGCTCGCCGGTGGTGCGAGTCAGCTCGAAACGTTCGATCCCAAGCCCGGCCGACCGACGGGTGGTCCTTACCGGGCCATCAACACTTCGGTCCCCGGAGTACAGATCAGCGAGCTGATGCCAAAGATGGCTTCGCGCTTGTCGAAGTACACGTCGATCATTCGTTCGCTCGATACCAAGAACGCCGATCACGGCGGCGGCGCACGGCTAATGCATCTCGGTCGCCGTGATGAGCCAACGGTCAAGTATCCCGATCTCGGCGCGGTCCTCGCCCGCGAACTGGGACGCATCGATAGCCAGGTTCCCGACTACGTCAGCTTTTATACGGCCACCGAAGGTCGCGGCAATGCGATCAGCCAATCGGGCTTTCTCGGGGCTCGCTACAACGCGATGTTCCTCACGCAAGGGAACGTGCCGCCAAATCTCAGTCGGCTCGCCGAGATCAGCGATCTCGATCATCAGCAGCGGGGCGAACTGCGCAAGCTGCTTAGCGAGCGTTTTGCCGACGGACGGCAGTCGGCGTCGCTGGCCAGCCATAACGAATCGTACTCGCGCGTGCGTGGCCTGATGGCCAGCGAAACCCTGTTCGACATCTCGAAGGAATCGCAGTCCGTTCGCGATAAGTACGGCCCCACGTTGTTCGGCGAGCAATGCCTCGTCGCGCGGCGACTGGTCGAAGCGGGCGTCCCCTTTGTCAAAATCTCTCGCGCCTGGTGGGACAGCCACGGGCAAAATTTCGAAACGCACTTGGAGCTCGTTAGCGAACTCGACCACGTGATGAGCGCGCTGCTTGACGATCTGAGCGAACGCGGGTTGCTCGAGAATACGCTCGTCGTGACGCTCAGCGAATTCGGCCGCACGCCGCAAATCAATTCAAGTCTCGGCCGCGATCACTTCGCCAGCGCTTGGAGCTCGTCCCTTTCGGGCTGCGGCATCAAGCCCGGCACCGTGTATGGAGCGAGCGACGAAGATGGCCGCACCGTAAAAGACGGCAAGATCGGCGCGGCCGAGTTGTTCGCCACGATCTACCGTGCTGTCGGCATCGATCATCGCAAAGACTACCACGTCGGCGCTCGCCCGCTGCCACTTACCGATCCAGGGACCAAGCCAGTAACAGAAGTACTTGCCTAGTGCCTGGCTTTGTCTTCAAGTAGCCCGACGCGTTAGCGAGGGTGAACTGCAAAATCACATCGGCACGAGATTCTCCCTCGCTAACGCGTCGGGCTAACAAGGAACATGCGATGGCCACTCCCGAAAAATTCAAGCTGCTAAAAGACCAGGGTCGCCCTGAAATCCTGCTCTCGCTGGCACGTGTGAAAGATACTGGCCGGCTGTTTCTCGGCGCTTCCGACGGCAAGATTTACGATCTCGATCTGCTGGCCGAGAAGCCTGAATTCAAATCGTGGGAAGGGCATCAAAGCTACGTCACCGGGCTGGCCCTCGCGGGCGAAACGCTCGTCAGTGGCAGTTACGACGGCAAGCTGATTTGGCGCGACATCACTTCAGGCGAAATCAAGCGCACCCTCGAAGCCCATTCGCGTTGGATTCGCAAGCTCGCCCTCTCACCCGATGCCAAACGCGTGGCCAGCGTTGCCGACGATATGGTCTGCCGCGTGTTCGAAATCGAAACAGGCAAGCAGGTGCACGAACTCCACGGGCACGAGGCTCGCACTCCGAATCATTTCCCGTCGATGCTCTATACCGTCGCTTTCTCGCCAACCGGCCAACACCTGGCAACAGCTGACCGCGTCGGGCACATTTGCATTTGGGATGCTTCGACGGGGAGCAAAGTTCAATCGCTCGATGCTCCGGGCTTCTACACCTGGGACGCCAAGCAGCGGATTCACTCGATCGGCGGGATTCGTTCGCTTGCGTTCTCGCCAGACGGAACCCAGATTGTGGTCGGCGGGATTGGGCACATCGGCAACATCGACCACCTTGATGGTCCGTCGCGCGTCGAACTGTTTGCCTGGGAGAAAGCCGAGAAAGTGCACGAGTTTCTCGGCGATGCCAAGGGGCTAGTCGAGAGTTTTGCCTTCGGCCCGGATGGCAAGTGGTTGATCGGTGCCGGCGGCGATAATGGTGGGTTTGTCCAGATTTATGACCTAGAGGCCAAAAAGGTCGCCCGCAGCGAAAAAGTGCCCATGCACGTTCACTCGATCACGCTGAGCGAAACGGCCGACAAGCTGTTCGCGTGCGGCCACGGCAAAGCAGCCGTCTGGGAACTGTAGTATCTTAGCGGCAGTTGTAGGCCAATCACTTCTCCGGGAGGCGGCTATGTCGTTGCCAGTGCTTCGCAGTTTCGCGTTTCTTGTTTGGGCCCTGGCTGGCGCGCTCTCCGCGGCTGAAATCACGGTGAACAAGCAGTCGCGCACCAAAGCGGACGGCGATCAGTGGTCGCTCAAGCAAACCACAGAGAAATGGCAGCCCGCGCAAACGGCGATCATCGTTTGCGATATGTGGGACGCCCATCATTGCTTGAACGCGGTGCGGCGCGAATTGGAACTGGCTCCGCGGATGGAACAGGTGCTGAAAAATGCCCGCAGCAAGGGCGTGCTCATCATTCACGCCCCCAGTAGTTGCATGGAAGCCTATAAAGAACACCCCGCGCGTCTGCGGGCCCAAGGCCTGCCGACAGCTGCCAACTTGCCCAAGGATATCGCGGCCTGGTGCCGGCATATTCCCGAAGAAGACGGCGGTAAGTACCCCATCGATCAGACCGATGGGGGCGAAGACGACGACCTGGATGAACATCGCCGCTGGGCCGAGCAATTAGCCGCCAGGGGACGCAATCCCAAGTCGCCTTGGAAGAGCCAGATCGATCTTCTCACCATCGATGGGAAGCAAGACGTCATCAGCGACAGCGGCGTCGAGATTTGGAATCTGCTAGAAGCGCGCGGCGTGAAGAACGTCATTCTGATGGGCGTGCATACGAACATGTGCGTCCTTGGTCGCCCCTTCGGCCTGCGGCAAATGGCCAAGAATGGTAAGAACGTGGTGCTCATGCGGGATCTGACCGACACGATGTACAACCCGGCCAAGGCACCGTTCGTCAGCCATCATGCGGGTACGCAGTTAATCGTCGAGCACATTGAAAAGTTCGTCTGCCCAACAATCACCAGTGTCGACTTTGTCGGGGGCGAACCGTTCCGCTATTCCGATCAGCGCAAGAACGTAGTCATGCTGATTGGCGACGACGAGTACAAAACCGAAGTCACGCTCCCCTCCTTTGCCGAGACCGACCTCAAGCCACTTGGGTTGAACGTGACCATCGTTCACTCCGATCCGAAAGACAAGAACCAGTTTCCTGGAATGGCAGCTGCCGTGAAGAGTGCCGACGTCGTGCTCGTGAGCGTTCGCCGTCGCACGCCCCCCAAGGAACAGCTTGATGCCTTGCGCGAACACGTTGCCGCCGGTAAACCGCTGGTTGGCATTCGCACCGCCAGTCATGCCTGGGCGCTGCGGAACACCAAGGACGCAGATGCTCTCGAAAAGCAAGGCTTGAGTTTTTGGCAAGATTTTGATCCAGCGGTATTCGGCGGGCACTACACGGGCCATCACGGAGCGGGACCAAAGACAACCATCTCACTCGCAGATGGCAGCAGTTCTCACATGATCTTGCGGGGCGTGAATCTCGAAGGCTTCGCCGGCAACGGCTCGCTTTACAAAGCCGCACCTCTTGCGGCGAGCACCACTCCGCTACTAATGGGAACCATTCCGAATACGCCCATCGAACCCGTCGCTTGGACCAATCTGGCAGGCGAGAAGAAAGCCCGCGTGTTTTACACCTCGCTGGGCCATGCTGAAGACTTCGAGAGTCCAGCCTTCCGCAAGCTATTGCAGAATGGCGTTCTCTGGTCGCTCGGCGTGCTCGAACCCCGAATGGGCGGCGCACCACTGGCCACGAAATAGTTCGTTACGCCACCGCCCCTGCGGCGGTGGTTCATTGGCGTGTGCGCTTCTGCCGACTGTTGAAGTCGGTGTTCGTTGGTTAGGTCTGCCACTTGTGCAAAAGCCGTTTAACCCCCGCCGCAGGGGCGGGGGCGGAAGCGAATGCTCGTTGTCCCCTACACCTTTTCCGGCACCACATACGGTGCCCGATAGGGCCGCGTGAGGAGCAGGTTCGCGGCATCGTCGCCGACGAATTGCTCCTTGGCCGGATCGAAGGTCAGCGTGCGGCCAAGGGTGTACTCGGCATTGTCGAGCTTGACGCCGACACCGGCGCAGTTCTCGCGAATCTTGGCGAACGACTCGTGGACGATCTTGTTATCGCCAGCTTCCTTCGGGGCGGTCTTGCTGTAAGGCACCTGCTTGCCCAGGCGATAGGAAATGTTCGCCAGGTGGCAGAGCGCCGCCGAGTAGTGCGCGGTCTCCGCGTCGGCGTTGTTGTCCTTGGGATTGCGCGACCGCATGGCCGCAGTGAAGCTGCCGAACGGACCGCCGGGCGCGACGGTGGCATCGTCGCCACCTTTGAGTGATTCCCCCTTGTCGCTCCCCTTCGCGTAGAACTTGCCACCCTTGATGACGCCATCGGTCATGTAGAACTCGTTCGTCACCTGCGTCGGCCAGTCGGGGTGCGACTTATTGCCGGTGAGGCCGCGGGTCTCGAAGACTAACAGCGTATCGCCGAACTCCATCACCGAAAGTTGTTGATTGGGAGTTTCGCCTTGGTCCTTGCCGTCGGGCAAAAAGCGGCCACCCATCGTCCAGACTTTGGTCGGCAGCGTGCCGTCTTTGATGGCCCAGCGGGCGACGTCCATTTCGTGAACGCCCTGGTTGCCGATGTCGCCGTTGCCGGTTTCCCAGAACCAGTGCCAATTGTAATGGACAAGGTTGCGATGGAAGTCAAGCTTTGGCGCGGGACCATTCCAGATGTCGAAGTCGAGCGACGACGGCGGCGTTTCGACGGCCTTGGTACCGATGCTCCAGCGACTCTTGCAGCAATAGCCTTTGCTCACCAGCAGCTTGCCGTAGTCGCCGCTGTGAATGGCGGCCATGGTTTTGGCTTCGCCGCTGCTACTGCGGCGCTGCGTGCCGTGTTGCACCACGCGGTTGTACTTCTTGGCCGCTTCGACGCACTTGCGACCTTCCCACACGTTATGGCTGATCGGCTTTTCGACGTAGACATCCTTGCCGGCCTGGCAAGCCCAGATCGTGATCAGCGAATGCCAGTGATTGGTCGTGGCGACCGAAATGGCGTCGAGCGTTTTGTCTTCCAGCGCCTTGCGAATGTCCTGCACGCACTTGGGGGTGTTGCCACCCTTGGAGTTGACGTGCTTCGTACGCGATTCGAACAACGACGAATCGGGATCGATCAGGCAGGCGACTTCGACATTCTTCTGCCCGGCAAAACCATCGATGTGCGAACCGCCGCGCCCTTTGATCCCCGCGACGCCGATCCGAATCGTATCGTTCGCGCCGATCACTTTGCCGCTCGCCTTGGTCCCGGCGATGGTAAACAGCGGAAACACCGAACTGGCCGCAGCGGCCTTCAACACCGTACGACGCGATAATAACGATTTACTCATCGACTCTGATCCTCGGCGGGAGAGTGAAAGGGTGGGCACACGCAACGCTGCAATTACAACATGCTGAGCGGTGAGAGTCCAGCGCTAGCCAATACGATTCGAGCGCAGAAGTGAGCACGCAGAACGAAACCGGGCAAGGCAGCGATTGCATCAACTTTTGCGTTCTACATTCTTCATTCTGCATTTCTCCAGCCCGTCCACGTCCAATGTCGGTCGCTGGTCTGTTGCACACTTTCGGCGGGAAAGCCGAGTGAGGCAATCAGTTCTCGAATCTCGCTGAGCGAGAGAGCGGCGTGCAGAGATTCAGTGAACATTTTGCGAGAGAACTCTGTTTCGTTGCCGGCATAGGTTTGCACGAGTTCAGCCAGCTGCGCGGTCGATTCGGGACGAAGCAAGTCGCGGAAGAAGAGGAGCCCGCCGGGCAGTGTGACGCGCACGGCTTCGCGCAGGGCGATAATCGGTTCCGGAATGTGATGGATCAGGCTGTTCGACATGACAATGCCGAACTGGCCATTCACATAGTGCAACTGCTTGGCATCGATCTGGTCGAGTTGTACGCGGTGCATGTGCCCGGCCACTTCCAGGTTGTAGTGCGCCAGGTTCAGCATCGCTGCGGCAGCATCGGCGGCCATCACGCGGCACTCAGCAAGCTGGTCGCAAAGTTCAACCACAATCAGCGCCGTGCCGGTCCCCAGATCAAGAACATCGAGTGTGGCTGCGTCATCATCGTCGGGCACGAGTCGGCTGCGCGATTTGGGAGCAGGTTGAGTGGCGAGCACTGCCAGCAAGTCAGCGACGAACAGCCTGTTCACTGCTGAGTGATCCATCGAGTTGTACGATGAAGCCTCGGCATCGGTATCCATCACTTCGGGCTCAAGTACGCGAGGCAGCGCCATTTCAGTCTCTCTTTACATCAGACTCAGTCACGGAGTGACTGAGCAACGTAGACGAGTCATTCCATGACTCGCGTTCTCGGTCGCGGAGTGACCGAGCTACGGGGGAGGACAAAGTGCAAAACCCGACTATCGACCGCGCTTCGTCAGCGTTACGTCGAACGTCTGCTCTTTGCCGTCGCGTTTGACGATTACTTTGACCTTCTCGCCAATCTTGTGCTTGACCAGGGCGGACTGCATGTCTTCGAGGCTGCCGATCTTGCTGTCGCCGATCTTGATGATCAGATCGCCACCCTTCAGGCCACCTTTTTCCGCCGGTCCACCCGGCGCCACACCCGAGAGGAGCACTCCTTCTTCGTTGTTGGCAAAGTCGGGAATGCTGCCGAAGTACGGCCGGTCCGAATCGCCAGCCCCGCCGATCATCGCCATCCCTTTGATTTCGATGTACTCGGGCCGCGTGGAGAGCGCGTCGGTGTCGTTGACAACATCGACCAGCATCGCGGCAATCCGTTGCATGCCTTCGATGTTCAACTTGGGCGAGTCGTCGCTCGGGCGGTGATAGTCGCTGTGCGTGCCAGTAAAGAGGTGCAGCACCGGAATTTTCTTAGCATAAAACGAACTGTGATCGCTGGGACCATAGCCTTCTGGTTTCTTCGTCAACTTGAAGTCGTACTTCTTGGCCAGCGACTCCACGAGCGGATCGAACTCCTTCGCTGTGCCGGTGCCATAGACAATGAGCTTGTCGTCGGTCAGGCGACCAACCATATCAAGGTTGAACATGGCCACCGTCTTATCGAGTGGAAAACGTGGCTGACGGGTGTAATGCGCACTGCCGAGCAAGCCTCGCTCTTCACCCGTGAAGGCCATGAACACAATTCGCCGCTGTGGTTTCTTGCCCGAAGTTGCCAGTTGATGAGCCACTTCCAACAGCAGGGCAGTGCCGGAAGCATTGTCGTCTGCCCCGTTATGAATTTCCTTCGTCCACGGCGCGAGCGAGCCAGCACCTCCGAGGCCCAAGTGGTCGTAATGCGCTCCAATGACGATGGTCTCGTCGGCATGGGGCCCTTCCCCTTCGAGCACAGCAATAACGTTCTTCACTTCCGTTTTCTTCTGTACGACGTTGGCTTCGCCGATCGCCTTCCAGCCGGTCAGCACGGCACTTTGCGGCTTCAGGTCCGCATCGATGCCAGCTTCGATTTCGGCCAGCGACTTGCCAGTAACTGATTTAACGATGGGTTCGATGAGAGATCGCTTGGCGAACAGCACCGGCATTTTCCGCTGCTGGATTTCGTCGCCAGCACCTGTGAACGTCAGGACTTGATCGGGATTGGCCAAATCGTTGCTCAATTCGACGATCCGCTCGGCCAGTTTCTTGATGCTGGCGGTATAGGCTTCTTGTTGATCGGCTGTCGGCTCTTTGATTTCGCCGAACTTGGTCCGCTCTTCGGCCAACTTGGCGACCGCATCGGTCCACACCTTTTGCGCCACTTCGCGCGCGGTTTTCAACTCCAAGCCGTCATTGATAAAGATGACAGCTGCCGCCCCATGTTCGTACGCATTCCCAATCTTGCGCATGAAGATCGCGTGGGGCGAAGGCTTGTCGCCGTTGAACTTGCTCTTCGGATCTTGCTGCTGCGGTTCCTTGCGAAGGAGGACAACGACTTTCCCTTCGACCTTCAGATCTTTGTAATCGTCGTATTCGGGATCCTTGGCTGACGTGATTCCATAGCCGGCGAAAACAAGGTCTGCATCGAACGCGCCCGTGCCGCCCGCGGCCAGCGGATTGAAGTCTTCGCCCAACTTGAACACGACCTTCTCCGGCTCCTTCGCCCCCGGTGCAAGCGGACCAACCAGCGAGAGGAAGTTCTGCTTGGCTGGGCCCATCTCGGTGGTGACGGTTACTTCAAACTTTTGAAAGGGAGTGCCGTCGAACAGGTCGGTCTTCAGCCCGAGTTTGCGAAACTCCGCGGCCAGGTAGTCGGCTGCCTTATTCAGTCCTTCGGTACCTACGCCACGCCCTTCCAGTTCGTCGGACGACAGGTAGCCGACCGTCTCTTTCAGCCGGGCCTGCGATTCCGCGGCCACATTGGCCTTTTCGGCAGCTGAAGCAGCGATTGTGAGGCTGACACTAGCAAGGGCAACCGCCAGCAGAGAACGATTAAACTTCGCCGCAATCAGGCGACGACTGAACCACGCAGTATTGATCATGTTTGGCGAAACCCACAGGGCGAATCGAATTTGCGAATTGGCAATCTACACAGGCTTCATTCTAAATGAGTCCGGCGCGGGCTGCTATGTAGCACTCAGGCGTGGCCAAGAGTTGCCTGCGGGACTTACACTAACTGCTCCCAATCTCCTGGAGAGACAACGCCATGTCCCTGACTCAGTTCAAGCAACAGGTTACTTCCGTCGATGAATTGGTCGAGGTGATCGGCACGCCGGGCGAGTTGGCGCTGCGCAAGGAGTTGAAACAAC
Organism: Anatilimnocola aggregata; assembly: GCF_007747655.1. NCBI lineage: Bacteria > Pseudomonadati > Planctomycetota > Planctomycetia > Pirellulales > Pirellulaceae > Anatilimnocola > Anatilimnocola aggregata. Next base: position 8,083,629 of record NZ_CP036274.1, on the reverse strand, counting down.
TCGACGATCATATGCGGCGGTTCATTGCCAATTCGCCGTTCGTTGTCATCAGCACGCATGGGGCCGATGGTCGCTGCGATGCATCGCCACGCGGTGACGCGCCGGGCTTCGTCCACGTGCTGGACGAGCATTCGCTGCTCATTCCTGATCGCCGCGGCAATCGCCGCGTCGATACTTTTCGCAATCTGCTTGAGACACGTCGGATTGGCCTGCTCTTCCTCGTGCCGGGAATGGGCGAAACGCTGCGGATCAACGGCCGGGCAGCCATCATCCGCGATGAAGACCATTTAGCCCCGCTGATCGCCGGTGGCCAACTGCCCCACCTGGCCATCGCGGTGGAAGTGGAAGAATGCTACCTGCAATGTGCCAAAGCTCTGTTGCGGTCGAAGTTGTGGGAGAACCACGAAAGGCCCGACCTAAGCAGCTTGCCCTGCGCGGCCGAGATGTTTGCCGACCAGGCTCAAATGCCGGAGTTCGACGCGGCCAAGCTTCAAGTCTTGCTCGACGGAGCCTATCAGCGACTTTACTAGGCAGCCTCGTACCGCGCTCGCAGTTAATCCGAGCTTGCCGCAGCGGTACTATGCCGTAGTGATTTTCTGTTGTCGCTAGCCAAGTCCCTCCTCATGTCATCCACCTACGTGCTCGAACGCGCGCAACTGATTCCCCGCTCGCGCGACGAAGTCTTTGCCTTCTTTGCCGATGCCGGCAATCTGCAAATGATTACGCCGCCGTGGCTCCATTTTCGTATCCTCACGCAACTTCCTTTGGAAATGCGGACGGGAGCGTTGATCGAATATCGTCTGCGGCTATATGGCCTGCCCATTTGGTGGCGCACTCGCATTGAAGAATACGAGCCTTGCGAGCGATTTGTCGATCGGCAATTGCGCGGGCCGTACAAGCGGTGGCATCACACGCACGAGTTCAGCGAAACCCCCGCTGGCACATTGATGAAGGACACGGTTCGCTACCAGTTGCCTTTCGGTCCGCTCGGCACGCTCACGCATCGGCTGACGGTGCAGCGCTTACTAAAGCGGATTTTCGACTTCCGCTACGAGACGATCGAACGGCACTTTGCCGCCGCGCAGGTGTTGTAGCCTGGGCTTTTGCCTACGCTACAAGAAGCCTACTTCCGCTTTAGCACTGCCTTCTGCCCATTGATGAACCGAATCATTTCTTCGGGCAGCGGCACTTCAAACTTCAGCATCTCGCCCGTTTCGGGATGTTCGAACCCCAGCTTGCGTGCGTGCAGGGCGATCCGCGTATTTGCCCAATGCCTGTGGGCAGCTGTTTCCGGCTCATAGCGCGGGTCGCCGAGGACCGGGTGCCCTTGTTCGGCAAAATGGACGCGAATCTGATTGCGCCGGCCGGTCTCCAGCCAAATCGACATCACGGTCGTATCGTGCAAATGCTCGGCAACTTTAAAGTGCGTAATCGCCAGCTGCCCCACTTCTTCGTCATCGGTCGAAAAGCGATTCAAGTCGCGGTCGGTGGCCAGCAGGCTCTTCATCGTGCCGGCTTGCGGTTTCATGTGGCCGGCAACAATGGCCACGTACTCGCGCTCGGGCTTGTGCAGGGCAAACTGATCGCGAATGGCCTGCGAGATCTCCATACTCTTGCCGAACGCCAGCAGTCCGGATACGCCGCGGTCCAAGCGATGGGCATTGAAGGCCGCCCGCACGTGGCCGACGTGGCGAGCATAGTTGCTCACCTTGTCGAGCAGCGTATTCGTCTCCCCCTTCTTCGTTGGCACCGTGAGGAGTTGAGCCGGCTTGTTGACAATAATCAAATGCCGGTCTTCAAAAACGATCTCAAAGCCCAGATTCTTCCGGGGCTTGTTCATCGGGTGATAGCGCTGGCCAGCATGGTAGGTCAGTTCGATTCGATCTCCAGCCATCAAGCGGCGGGATGCATCGTCGCACATCAGGCCATTCACCTTCACGCACTGATGGTCGAACAGTCCGTTCACCTGCGACCGCGACAGCCCGCACAGCGTCTGCACCGCTCGATCAGCCCGGTCGCCGACATAGGGCGATTCTTCATCAACTTCCAAGTGTTTTACAGTCGCGGGCATGGGCAGGGAGTCGGGGGCTGGAACTAGGGGGAAGCCAAAAACAACGAGTTCAAGGTACCGCGTTGGACGATCTGCTGCTACTGACCCCCTGAACTCTGACTCCCTGCCCCTCGTTCGCCGTTAGAATGAACCGATGCCGAAGCAACCTCCTCAGCCCCCGCGACCACTGCTGCAATTCTCGCTGCAAAGTCTGATGGTGGTCACCGTGCTCCTGAGCCTTGCCTTGGGCGTTTATCGCCAGGCAGGACTACGAGCGCTGGCAACTTATGGGCTGCTGCTGTTTGCGGTGGGACCTTGGTTTGCCCATTTGGCCAGCGAATGCTTGCCGCTCCGATCGGAGGCCCTGCGGCGCACCATTGCTCACGCCTTGATGCTCGGGCTGTTTGCTATTGGCCTGTGGAGTGCAGGCGAGTGGCGCGAATCGTTCGATGGGCCGGTCGCGGCCTGGATTCTACCCGCGGCACTCATCCTGTGGGTGCCGCAATATCTCGCGTTTTTCGTCGTCCAGATGAGTGACTCGCAGGATCCAGCCGGGAAATGATCCTGCGAGGCTGAAGGGCAATTTGTGATCGGCCGTTTCTTGCAGTGGGAACTGGCGGCAGAAAGAAAGAGTCCGCAGCAGGATGTCGCCTCGAATCGCTAAGGGTGAGCGCTCCATCCGATGGGCCAGCGGGATACAAAGCCGCGAGCCAAAGCAATAGCAATCCTTTGCGCCGTCCTGCTGCGGACGGTCAACACCTCGGCGACTCGCCACTTGCCCAGCGTCTTGGCCAGCGGCAGTCACCACCTCAGCGACACAGTACTCCCCAGTGCGGTATCGCTGGAAATGTCTTCGTGATTGCGCACGTCGCGGCAATCATAAAAATCGAGCTAACTGCAAAACTGCTCGGTGGCGATAGCGACCGTGGCGATGGTGCCGCTTATGCCGAGGCCCGCAGCAGTTGCGGACTCTTCCCGGGTGCATCGGCTCCCCGCGGTTGCCGCGGGGCCAATTGCTGACACTCCTCGGAGCGGTCGTTGGCGAGTGCCCAGAGCTTGATGTCCTTCAAAAAGGTGTAGTAGGCCTGCAAGCCGCAAATGAGCATGCCGGCGCCACCATCGAGAAACACACCCCGTAGAAAGTACAGTTGAAAGAATCGCAGGGGAGCATGCGTGAGCATTTTCAGAATGCCAGCTCGCTTGCCTTTCTCGAAACTGTCGAGCGCCGACCAGGTGCTATAGCGATGCTGCCGTTCGATGAAATGTGCCAGGTCGATGGCCGTGAAGTGTTCGAGTCGACCCTTCAAAGGTGCCACTTTCCCGCTCGGCACGACCACATCGGCATGCACGCGCCGTGGTTGATACTGGCAGTCGCGCCGAAACAAACGCACCAGGGTCGCGGTTTCCCAGCCCCCGTGACGAATCGGGTGACCTAAAAAATAGAAGTCCCGGCGGAGCCAGTAACCATCGACGCTCGGTTCAGCTTGCAAGACTTCCCGAATTTCCGCCGCTAGCTCGGGCGTCACGCGTTCGTCGGCATCGACGACCATCACCCATTCGTGCTTGGCCTGGGGAATGGCCCAGTTCTTGAAATTGGCCGAGTTCACATACTCGCGCTCAATCACCCGGCAATCACCCATTTCGCGCACGGCCTCGAGTGTGCCGTCCGTCGATCCCGAGTCGGCAATCAGAATTTCGTCGGCAATTGGCCGAACCGATTCGATGCAGGCCCGGATGTGGCGGATTTCGTCCTTACAGGGAATGAGAACGGTCAGACGTGGCATGGCGGGCAAGTCCTTTCGCACGCTCCGATGAAAGCATCAAGGGGAGGCAGCGTATCGGTTTAGGCAATTTGGGTCAACGTCGTCTTGCCGCTCACAACGATTGCTTTTCCTCCGCTAGCAGCGGCTCCGTTGTATCACTTTGAAGTTCGTACAATCAAAACGAATACACTTTAGGAGCAGTCCAAAACTGCGGCCAAGCGCAGGAATTCTCCTATCTTGCTGTGCGTCCAACACCTTACGCACATTCCCCCTGCCCGGGCTCGTGGTTGGCACTCCGACTGCTCTATAGGGAATCGTCATGGTCGAAGATTCTCGCAGGGGATGGTTATACGGATGCTTATTTACACGGTCGCTTTGGTTTCTTGGCACGCCCTCATTGTGCTCTCGATTTTCTGGCTCGGTCGCCGAGTCGCTATAACCCACCCCTTTTGAAACTTTTCACCGCGACTAACGCTTACAAACAGTAGAAGCCGAAGAGTTCACCAAGGTCGAGTTCGCGGGCTTCTGCAGCTAATACGCTAGCTGCCGAACTCAACCAAGGCGTGAGGGCGGTCCGATGCCAGACGGTAAACGAAAACGACGACATAGTGTGAACGCTGCCCGCCGCCGCTGGTATGCCCAGCATCGGAGTCGCCGCTTCTCCCGTCGCTTCGGCTGGAACGACAGTCCTGTCGCCACCGCCCCCTCTGGCGAGTCCCTCACGGCCCGCTCCTTCGCCTCCGCGCTGTAATCTCCCTGCCCGACTGTGCAGCGAGGTTTATCAACACCCCCCTTTTGCGTGCAGCACAATCAAGTCGTTTGGTGACAACGAATTGCGCCCAATCTTCGAATCCTGAATTCATCCTCTTTGTTGATAAACTCCACCGCGACTCTCGTCGCCGTTGGTGAATTTACCAGCCAAGACCCAAGATGAGTTCCTCTCAGCGGCGCGAACCGATCTTGCCGCGCAGGCGCGCTCCTTCCACCCGCTTGCCAGACCTGTCGCCATAATTGTGACAACTTAGTGAATAGTTGTCAAGCAGGTGCGACTAAGTTCTGCCCTGAGCCTGCAACCACGGGATTCGCAAAGTTCGATCGATAGTTCGACGTGCTGCGGATAGTTCGCACCGCATGCAAGGCAGCTACGCGATGATCTTCGTGGCAATGTTGCCGTGGACATCGGTCAGGCGGAAGTCGCGACCGCTGTAACGGTACGTGAGCTTCTCGTGATCGAGCCCCATCAGATGAAGCACGGTCGCGTGCAGGTCGTGAATGTGCATCTTATCTTCGACGGCCTTGATGCCGTGCTCGTCGGTGGCACCATATCGCAGACCACCCTTCACGCCGCCGCCAGCCATGAACATGCTGAAGCCGGTCGCATTGTGGTCGCGGCCATCTTCGTTCTGCGCATGAGGCGTGCGACCAAATTCGCCGCCCCAGATGACGAGCGTGTCCTTGAGCATCGAGCGCTGCTTGAGGTCGTTGAGCAGGGCCGCAATCGGTTGATCGATTCCGGAGCAATTCGCGGTGAGCCGATTCCGCAGCGAGGCGTGTTGGTCCCAGCCGCCGAAACCGACCTCGATAAACCGCACGCCCGCTTCGGCAAAGCGGCGCGCCATGAGGCACTGACGGCCAAAGTTGTCGGTTCCGCCGCCACCCTTGCCGACTGCTTTCGCACCGGCCGCACCGCCGATGCCATAAGCTGCGAGCGTGGCGGGAGATTCATCGGCGAAGTCCATCACCTTGGGAACTGCTGACTGCATGCGGAAAGCCAGTTCGTACGACTCGATTACCCCTTCGAGTTGCGGATTCACCTGGTCGGCACTCAAGCGGTCTTGATTCAACTTTTGCAGCAGGTCGAGTTGTTGCCGCTGCTGCGGGCCGCTCAGTTCGGCATTGCGAATGTTCGGCACGCTGGCCCTGGCTAGTTGCACTCCTTCGCCGCCGATCTTCGTTCCTTGAAACGCTGCGGGCAAAAACGAACTGCCGTAGTTCTGCGCGCCACCGATGCGGGCAATGGGATTAATCGTGATGAACCCAGGAAGTTCTTGGTTCTCGCTCCCCAGGCCATACAGCACCCAAGCGCCCAGCGAGGGGCGGACAAACTGAAAATTACCGGTGTGCATTTGCACGGCAGCCTGCGGGTGATTTGGCAGGTCGCAATGCAAGCTGTTCAGCAGGCACAGATCGTCGGCATGCTTGCTGAGGTGCGGAAAGAGTTCCGAAATCGGCAGGCCGCTATTGCCGCTGGGATTGAACTTCCAAGGTGACTTGAGCAGCTTGCGGTTTCCCTTGCCTGGCACCTGCCCGGGCGACTTGCCGTCGTCCTTTTCCAGCCCTGGCTTGTAGTCGAACGTATCGACGTGCGAGGGCCCGCCTTGCATGAACATGAAGATCACGCGCTTGGCTTTGGGGGTGAAGTGAGGCAAGCGAGGTGCCAAGGGATTGCTCGACGCCGATTCACTTGCAGCCGGCGAAGCCTTCAACTGCTGCTCGCAAAGTCCCGCGAGCGCGAGCAAGCCGAAGCCGCAGGAAGAGCTCTTGAGCAACTCACGACGAGAGAAGAGAGGGTTCATAGGGCACCTGGTTTCGTGAAATGACGTGATTCGTGATTTGGTTCGTAACTTGGCTTGTTCTTAGTTCCCTCTCCCCGTGAGTACACGAGGAGAGGGAGTATTAATGCAGGCTGCGCCTGCTGCTAATTTCGATCAATACACGTAACGGAACTCAGCCGACGCATACAACGTGTGGCATAGCGCCGTCCACGCTTGCTGGCGACGTTGTTCGGGTTTCATGCCAACCGCTTGCGTGGCCGCGTAGTCGTTGAGGAATTGCTGCACCTCGCCCATTTGATCGCTGGTAGCACCATGTCCGACGATTAGTCGAAACGCATAATCGATGCGCTGATTGTCGTCGGTCAGTTTGCTGTTACCAAGCACGCGATCGGCAGCCCCCTCGGACATCTTTTGCACGACCGGGCTGTTCATCAGGTAGAGCGCCTGGGTGGCAACCGTCGTCACGTCTCGCTGGCCAGTGACGAGTTCGGGATCAGCCATATCGAAGACGTTGAGAAACTCGGGAACGTAACCCCGCGCCATCGGCAAATAACAGCTGCGGTAGGTGTTCTCCTGCAGCAGTTCCTCTCCCTTAATCTGGCGGCCCAGTTCGCCACTAAGCTTCATCACGGGCGAACCTGCGGGGCGCTCCAAATTCAAGCGGCCCGAGGTGGCCAGCACTGCATCGCGAATCGCTTCGGCTTCGAGGCGGCGACGGCTCATTCGCCACAGATACTTGTTCTCCGGATCGCTGTTGTAATTGGCCGCCTGATGAGCACTCGAAAGTTGATAGGTGCGGCTGAGAACAATCTCGCGAATTAGCTGTTTAGTCGACCACTTCTGATCCATGAACCGCACGGCCAAATAGTCGAGCAATTCGGGGTGCGAAGGTGTCTCGCCCAGCGCTCCAAAGTTATCGATCGTCTCGACCAGGCCGCGACCGAACAAGTGGAACCACACCCGGTTCGCCATCACGCGGGCAGTGAGTGGATTGCTGCGGTTGGCAATCCATGCTGCGAGTTGCAGGCGCCCGCTGTGTGTTTTGTCGATTTGAGGAGCACCGGGATACATCAGCACGCGGACCAGCCCGCGATCGACTTCGTCACCCAGGTCGTTGACTTCGCCCCGAATGTTAATGTGGCAGTCCATCAACTTGGCCGATTCCCGCACACCCATGGCGTTTTCGCCGGGCGGGGTGAGCTTCTTTTCCAGTTCTGTGCGGGCGTTGCTCAGTTCACTCAACCGCCGCTCTTCTTTTTGGAAGGGATTGGCCAGATTGGGCTTCTGGCGTTTGTTTTCCTTGGCGAGTTTGTTTTTGTTTTTCGGCTTGGCAGCCAGCCTGTTGGGAGCGACTGCTGGAACATCCCCGAGAGCCTCTTTCGCCCTCGCCAGGTCGCGCTTAGCCTCGGCAATTTCCCGGTCGAGCCGCGCGAGTTCGCGGCGGTCTGCTTCGCTGCCAGCTGACTTGGCGGTGCTGACCAGCGAAACAAAGTCTCCTTCGTAGCCTGTCTTGTTATTGCCGCGCTTCACGCCCGGGAACGATTGAGTGCTACGGAAGATGCCAGCCAGGGCGTAATAGTCTTGCTGTTGAATCGGGTCGAATTTGTGATCGTGGCAGCGGGCACAAGCGACCGAGATCGCCATGAAAGCGCGGGTGGTGACGTCGATCTGCTCGTCGGCCACATCCATCGCGAACTGTTCGGGATTTCGTTCATTCAAACTGCGTGGGCTGAGCGCGAGGAAGCCGGTCGCGGTGATGTGTTCGTTCTGCTGCTCGTTCGTCGCTGCAGGAAGTAGATCGCCGGCAATCTGTTCGCGAATGAACTGATCGAACGGCTTATCGCTGGCAAAGGCATCGATCACATAATTTCGATAACGCCAGGCATATTGATAAGGGACATTTCGTTCCTTGCCGGTCGACTCTCCAAAGCGGGCCACGTCCAGCCAATGCCGCCCCCAACGCTCGCCAAACCGTGGCGAGGCAAGCAGGCGATCGACTAAGGCTTCGGTCGCCTTGGGTGACCGATCGTGGACGTAGGCGTCCACTTCTTCAGGCGTTGGTGGCAGTCCGATTAGATCGAAATACAGGCGGCGAATCAGCGTCGCCTTGTCGGCATCGGCAACCGGGGCCAGTTTGTTTGCTTCCAGACCTGCGATGACGTAGCGATCGATCGGAGTGCGTGCCCAGGCCGCATTCTGGGCAGCCGCCGGGGGCGTCAACTTCGCAGGCTGCAGCGACCAGAACTTCTTTGCTTCGGCGAGGTTGATTTTCTTACCCACAGTCGACGCGGTAGCCTCGCGCGGGTCGGGTGCGCCAAGCTGGACCCACTTCGTAAAGTCGGCAATCACGTCGTCCGACAGCTTTTGCTTGGGGGGCATTTCCAGCCCGTCCTCATGTCGCAAAGCTTGAATCAGCAGGCTGTCGCCCGGTTTGCCGGGGATGACCGCAGGGCCGGTTTCGCCACCCTTACGAATCCCCTGCTTGGTATCGACGCGAAGTTCCCCTTTGATCTCCTTGCTGCTCGCCGAATGGCACTGATAGCAGTTGGCGACGAGAACGGGGCGAATTTTTTTCTCGAAAAAGTCCACTCCCACGGCATCGACTTCGGCTGCCTGAGCCAGGTTGGTACCAAACAAGAGCAAGGCAAGCACGCTGCAACAAAGCTTCATGGCTGGGATATCCCGGGCTGCAAAGGGTTTTCAGGGCAGCACTTGCGAGCGAAACTGCAGAACTGACAAGCGTGGGGAATAGAGGCCGCCGTCTGCTGCGACTCTTCCCTGTGATGGCTGAAAATCAGATGCGCTCGACCAAGCCTTTATTGCAAGGCGTCCGTTACGCGCCGCGCACAAGCCCCGCAGCTAAGGTGCGAGTTATAATTGCGGTCTTGAGAGTGAGATTCAAGAACTCGATCCCCGGCAGATGATGCCAGGGACTGCCGCCTGGGTATGATCGGCCAGCCAGAACAGGCGGATTGCAGCGAACAGGAGTTTGGAATGTCGTTTCAGTTCGAGTGCCCTAACGGCCATTTGCTGGAGGGAACCCCTGACCAGGCTGGTCAGCAATGCCACTGCCCGACGTGCGGCATGCTCTTTCTGATTCCTGAACCGGTCGTCGAAGCTCCTTCGCCGCCCGGCATCGTCTTCCCCGGTGCACCCGCGGCTGGAGGCAATCCGCTCGCACCCCAGGGGCCCGAACTGCTGCATATTCCCTGCCCCAACGGGCATGAACTCGAAACCCCACCAGAAATGCTCGACCAGGACGTCCTCTGCCCCCAGTGCCAGGCACAGTTCACCCTCCGGCGCAAGAACAGCGTCGAGTTCAAGCGGCAGCAAGAAGAGTTGGAAATGATCCGCATGGCCAAACTTAGCAAGGCCTGGTTGCAGGGCGCGATCGTGGCCGTCGTGTTGATTGTGATTGGTCTGGGGGCGTTGATCGCCATCCGCATTGCCAGCCGCAACTAACCTTGCAGCACTGCCAATGGGACTCCCCTCGAAACTGCGTCGGGCTACTTTGTTCACGCCCCACTTCCTATAATCGGCGCAGGCTGGCCTGGCGACGGACGCACGACAGTCAGAACCTCTTTTCAACAGCGAAGCCGACTCCCATGTCCATTCAATTTGCTTGCCCTCACTGCGGGAAGCAGACGGTGGTTGCCGACCAATACGCTGGCCAAACTGGCCCCTGCGCGAGTTGTGGAGCGCAGGTGACGGTTCCCTACTCGGGCACGGGAACCATCGGTCCACCAACCGGAGGCTCCAAGGGAACTTCCCCACTGCTAATCATTCTGGCAGTGGTCGTGGTGGCGATGCTCGCTTGCGGGGGACTGCTCGCAGCCATCGTGGTTCCAGCTGTATTTTCGGCTCGCAGCGCAGCCCAGCGCGTGAATTCGATGAATCACCTCAAGCAAATTGGCTTGGCGCTACACAACTATTACGACACGCACAATACCTTTCCGCCGGCTGTCGTCACCGATAAGGACGGCAAGCCACTCTATAGTGGTCGTGTGCTTCTGCTCCCCTACATTGAGCGCGGCGACTTGTACGACCGCTTCGACAAAGCGAAGGCCTGGGACAGTGCGGAGAATCTCGCCGTCTCGCAAACCATGATCGATACCTTTCTCGATCCAGCACGAACGACCGGCGGACCATTTCGTAGCGACTATGTATTTGTCACGGGCAAGAACACAATCTTGGAGGGGAATAGCACGGTTCGGTTTGCGGACATCACCGATGGCACGAGCAATACGGTGATCGCGATCGAAACTTCTCAGGGCCCCGCGAGTTGGGCCGCGCCCGGCGAGTGGGATGTCGACTCCGGCACACTCCCGCCGAGCAATCACGAGCGCGTTCGTCTCATCCTGTATGCCGACGGCAGCGTGCGACCCATGGATCACGCGGCCGCACAACAAATCATTCGCGCCGCCGCCACACGCAACGGCGGCGAAGTGATTCCATTTTGATCGCCAATTTGATCTAACTCGCTGCGAATAAACTCCTGCGGATAGCGAAATCCTTATGGCTCGGTAATACTATTTCCGTCATTGGGAAACTCATCCTCTCCAGGCGCAGTTGAATGTCGATTCAATTCTCTTGTCCTCATTGCGGCCGGCAAACCGTCGTCGCCGACCAATTTGCCGGGCAGTCTGGCCCCTGTGGCAGTTGCGGCAAGCCGGTAACCATTCCTGGCAGCAGTGGCTTTCAGTCGTCGCCACCACCGCAGCGTAAAGGAATAACCGGTGCCATCCTGGCCGTTCTGCTGGTTGGGGCTCTAGTCGTCCTGGTTGCCTGCTCGGGAATTATGATCGCCCTGTTGTTGCCCGCAGTGCAAGCCTCGCGCGAAGCTGCGCGGCGGGTGCAGTCAGGGAATAACATCAAAATGTATGTGCTCGCATTGCAGAACTATCACGACACCTACAATACTTTTCCGCCGGCGGTGGTGGTCGATAAGGCGGGCAAGCCGCTTTACAGCGGTCGCGTTTGCCTCCTCCCCTTCATGGAGCAACGAGCGCTGTACGATCAATTCGATAAAGACAAGGCCTGGGATAGCCCGGAGAACATTGCGATTTCGCAAACGGGAATCAAGCCATTTCAAAATCCGTCGAGTCCGAGTACGAATCCGGCGCGCACCGACTATGTCTTCGTCACCGGCCCGCGCTGCGTGTTCAACGGCAAAGAATGCCTTTCGATGCCTGCCGTCATCGATGGCACGGCCAACACGATTTGTGTTGTCGAAACGAGTTCGGGTCCCTCTTCGTGGGCCGAGCCAGTTGATTGGGACGCCACCTCGGGACCGATTCCGCAGGGAAACCATCACAACGGAACCATGCTCGGGTTTGTCGATGGCCACGTGAAATTGCTGCGCACGGAAGACTCAGCGCGACTCTCAACTCCTCTGACCACGCGCGATGGCGGTGAAGTTCTCCCCGATTTCTAATTCTTGTTCGATTGGCCCCAGCCATGACAATTCAATTCAGCTGTCCTCATTGCAGCAAGCAAACGGAAGTTGCCGATCAGTATGCCGGCCAGTCTGGCCCGTGCGGCAGTTGCGGCAAAACGGTGACCATTCCCGGCGGCACAGGTTATCAATCAATGCCACCACCGCGCAAGGGTGCCGGCGGCGGCACGATTGCCATCATTCTGGTGGGAGCAGTGGTCGGGCTGTTTTTCTGCTCGGGCATACTGGTAGCACTTTTGTTACCCGCGGTGCAAGCCGCGCGCGAAGCTGCCCGCAGGGCGCAGTCGTCAAACAACTTGAGGCAGATCTTGCTGGCCATGCACAATTACCACGATGTGCACGGACAACTGCCCCCGGCGGTCGTTACTGACGACCAAGGGAATCCGCTGTTCAGCGGCCGCGTGCTGCTTCTGCCTTATATGGAACAACAAGCACTGTTCAACCAGTTCGACCAGTCGAAGGCCTGGGACAGCCCGGAGAACGCCGGAGTTTCCAACACGGCAATCAAGGTCTTTCAGGACCCCTCGAACCCCAGCAACAACGCTGCAAGGTCCGACTATGTCTTTGTGACTGGACCGGGGACCGCCTTCGAAGGGACTAAGGCGTTGCGCTTCTCAGACGTTGCTGATGGCCTGTCGAACACGCTGGGCTTTGTCGAAACCAAGGCGGGGCCTAGTTCCTGGGCGGAGCCTGTCGAATGGAATGCAGACAGCGGGGCGATTCCACCTGGCAGTCATCCCGGCGGCACGATTGCCGGCTTACTCGACGGCAGCGTGCGATTCATCAGTAGCGGCATCGATCCCCAAACCACGAAGGCCTTAACGACGCGAAGTGGTGGCGAGCAAGTCGGCAACTACTAATTGTTTCGCCGGGCGATCGAGCAGGCGTGGCATGTTCAGCCGCTCGGTTTGTCGCTAACGTATCTGGCAAGGGCCACGCCGCCGGGCGCGTGGCAGTTCTGCCTTGCAACGTTGCTCCGCACATGCTCATTGGCCTGACCTACGACCTGCGCTCTGAGTATTTGGCTGCAGGGCTCGGTGAAGAAGAAACCGCCGAGTTCGACCGCGAATCGACGGTCGCCGCCTTCGAAGGTGCCCTGCGCGAACTGGGGCATCAGACCGACCGCATCGGCCACGCCCGCCAACTGATCGATCGCCTGAGCGCCGGTAGTCGCTGGGATCTGGTCTTTAATATTGCCGAAGGAATGAGCGGTATTGCTCGCGAAGCGCAAGTTCCCGCGATTCTCGATGTATACGGAATCCCCTATACATTTTCGGATCCGCTGGTCCTGGCCCTCACGCTGCACAAAGGGCTGACGAAGACCGTCGTCCGTGCAGCGGGTGTACCGACCGCTCCTTTTGCGGTGGTTGAGCGATTGGCCGATGTCGCAGCCGTGCAACTTCCTTATCCCCTCTTCGCCAAACCGATTGCCGAGGGAACTGGCAAAGGGGTGACCCCCGCCTCGAAGGTTCGCGATGCCGCTGAACTCGAGCAAACCTGTTCGCGCTTGCTCGCGCAGTTTCAACAACCGGTGCTCGTCGAGACATTTCTTCCTGGTCGTGAATTCACGATTGGCATGATCGGCACCGGTGCCGAAGCTTACGCGCTGGGCACCATGGAAATCCTGCTGCTGGCGACTGCGGAAGCTGAAGTCTATTCCTATGTCAACAAGGAGTATTGCGAGGGACGCGTCGAATATCGGCTCGTGCGTCCCGACGAAGATCCAGTCGTGCGGGCAGCGGAAGAAGTAGCTCTGCGAGCCTGGCGAACCCTCAACTGCCGCGATGGAGGCCGCATCGACATTCGCTGCGATGCCAGTGGCGCCCCGTCATTCCTGGAAGTGAATCCACTCGCCGGCATCCATCCCGAACATTCCGACCTGCCGATTTTGGCCACGATGCTCGGCATCACCTACACCGACCTGATCGGTCGCATCGTGGCTTCCGCCCAGCAGCGAATCGCGAGTGCTCCGGTTTCGCTGGCGCAGAAGTTCGACTCTCGCCAAGGACGGGCGCAATGACCGCAGGGGCAGCAACTCGCCTGCGTGTGCTCGTCGTTCATAACAGTGTGCCCGACGATGCTCCTGCTGCGGAGCGCGACGTGCTCGAGCAGGTGGCGGTCGTCGCGGACGCGTGTCGCGAATTGAACTTCGCCTGCGACACGATGAGTTGCGACCTCGATCTGCGACCCTTGCTGGCACGGGTCGAAGCCTATCGCCCCGACGTAGTCTTCAGCCTGGTCGAGTCGCTCGCGGGGCGAGATCAACTTGCCTGGCTCATTCCCGGTCTGCTCGAAACCATTGGCGTTCCTTGCACCGGCAGCGCTTCTGGCCCACTGAATTTGAGCAACGACAAGTTGCGGACGAAAGAGCGGCTGAAACTGGCTGGCCTCCCCACGCCTGCCTGGTACACGCGCGAGGACTTGCAGCGTGACGCAGCCCGCAAGTCTTTCCAGTCCGGTCCGTTCATTCTCAAGGCCATCAGCGAGCATGCGTCCCTCGGTCTCGATGACACTGCGCTCGTGCACGCCGAATCGGCCACTGATTTACTCGGCCGCTTGCAGCAGCAGACCGAGCGATTGCAGAAGCCGTGTTTCGCCGAGCAGTTCATCGCCGGGCGAGAGTTCAATCTGTCGGTGTTGGCCGCCGAAGCGCAGCCGCAGGTGTTGCCTGCTGCCGAGATCGACTTCAGCAAGTTCCCCGCAGACAAGCCGCGCATCATCGGTTACGCGGCCAAGTGGGACGAGGGCTCGTTTGAGTTCGACCATACACCGCGAATGTTTAGCTTCCCTCCCGCTGATAAACCACTGCTCGATTGGCTCGGCTCGCTCGCCCGTTCGTGTTGGCAAGTTTTGGAGCTCGCCGGCTGGGTGCGAGTCGACTTTCGTGTTGACGAGCAAGGTCAGCCGTGGATTCTGGAAGTAAACACTAATCCTTGCCTCTCTCCCGATGCGGGCTTTGCTGCCGCAGTCCAACAAGCTGGACTAAGTCTGACGCAATCCGTGGAACGAATCATTTGCACCGCACTGCCGATTGCTGCAACCCGTGCAGAATTGCCAAATGCAAGTAAACGGCAAGTTGGCCAAGTACAAGCCACTCTCCGCAGCGAAGTGACCGCTGCCGATGAAGAGCACGTCCGCGAAATCGTCGCGGCGACGGGCATGTTCCGCGCGAACGAAGTGGACGTGGCAGCCGAATTAGTGCGCGTTCGCCTGCGCGATGGCCAAAGCAGTGGCTATGAGTTTCTCTTCGCCGAGCAGGCTGGCCAAGTGCTCGGGTACGCCTGCTACGGTCAGAACACTGTCACCCTGGCTAGCTACGACTTGTACTGGATTGCCGTCCGGCCCGAGTTGCAGGGCCGCGGCATTGGCCAGCAATTGCTGCAAGCGGTCGAAGCAAGCATTGCCGCGGCAGGTGGCCAGCAGATTTATATCGAAACTTCCAATCGTCCCGATTATGCCGCCACGCGTCGCTTCTATGAGCGCTGCGGCTATGCCCTCGAAGCGGTGCTGCGAGATTACTATGCGGCGGGGGACGATAAGGCGGTCTTTGTCCGCCGCACGGGCTACTCAAGCAAATAGCAGGCTCGCCGTGTGAAACTTTCGCGGTTCGCAGCCTGCATAATTGGTAAAAGTCTTACCGCTCGACTACGGAAATACGCCGATCTGTCGCTGCAGCCCCCTCGCGCAGACTGCAGACATTTCCGGACCTAGTTTTGAGTATCCCGGCTTGAGCTTTTGCGGCGTAGTCCGCTGCTCGTTTCAGTCGTGTGAGTGAAGATCAGCTTCGCTTGCGCACTGCCGGGAGGGGCAAACCGTTCTAGGGGCAAAACGTGAACGAGCGACGAACCATTCTGCACATTGATGACGATCCCGCCGTACTAAGGCTAATCAACGCACGACTGCATGACCACGGATATGACGTGATCAGCTGTAGCGACCCGGTCGATATTGAAGAGCTGCTGCTCTCGACCAACGCTCGCATCGTGCTGCTCGATATTTCGATGCCGCGGGCCGATGGCTTGGAACTGTTGCGGCAGATCAAGCGTTACGACGGCGGCATTCAAGTCATTATGTTGACTGGCCTGGTGAGCATGAACGCCGTGCTCGACTCGCTCCGCTCCGGCGCCGAAGCTCTCTACTTCAAGCCGATTCTGAATTTCGAGCCCCTGCTCGAGATTCTCAGCGACTCGTTTCGCAAGACCGATCGATGGCGGAAAACGCTGGAAGAATTGCGAATTCGCCGCGCTCAAGTGCTCGTGCCCAGCGAGTAACCAGGCACCTATTTACGCTGTGCAAACGGATCGTCCAGGACTGCTCGCGCCAGCGGCAACTGCATTTCGACCTTCGTCCCCTGCCCAGGATGACTGACGATTTGCGTTGCCCCGCCGAGCATCCGGGCCCGCTCTTGCATGCCGGTTAATCCGTACCGCGTCGGCTTCACGTCACCCGGTTCAAAGCCCAAGCCTTGATCGGCAATGCGAACCAGCAGTTCACTGCCCAGCTGTTGCACCTGCACGTCTGCCTGCCGACATTGACTGTGTCGCCAGACGTTGTTGAGTGCCTCCTGCACCACGCGCAAGATGATCATCTCGAAGGCGGGTGCCAGGTGCTGCAGTTGCACGTCGGCCTGAAACGCCACCTGCAAGCCGTAATCGTTTTGAAATCGCAGCACTAGTTTTTGTAGCGAGGCGACAAAACCGGCCTCGTCGAGTACCACGGGAATCAACCCGCGTATCAGGCGCCGCGCCTCGGCACCGCTTTCGCGCAGCGTGCGGACGGCCTGTTCGTACAGTTCCTTCGCAGCGGGCGTTTCAAACTGAATTTGTCTCGCTGCCGAATCAAGCAACATCACACTGGCAGACATATCCTGCACGATGCCATCGTGAATCTCAAATGCCAGCAGTTGTCGATCGCGCTCGTGCAGTTCGAGCGAATGATTCATGACCTCGCGCTCGCGCAGCAGTTCGTTCCGCTCGCGCTCAAGTTCGGCACATTGCGCGCGCAGTTGCGTCAGATCGTGGATGGGCAAAGAAGACATATTCAACCAGGAACGCAATTCACGGCGGGCTGTCGTGCAGTCGGATAACGACTACACACCAATCCGGGGCGCGCACAGCACTTTCACGCACGACAATCTGTCGACCTTCAATTACCAGAGTAATTTACAAGTAACGGTTGAATAGGTTTTCCAGCCATTCTTGTCGACCACTGCGGTTGGCAGCAACTTCGCCCTTCTTCAGCATGTACGCTTCGAGCGTCTCAAAAGTTGCCTTGCCAGATTCTACTTCAGCGCCCACGCCGCTGTCCCAACTGCTGTAGCGTTCCCTTACGAACTTTTCAAATTCGCCTTCCTGACGAATGGCCGCTGCCACTCGTAACCCCTTAGCAAAGGCATCCATGCCACCGATATGAGCGTAGAACAAGTCGATTGGTTCGAAACTTTCGCGGCGAACTTTTGCATCGAAATTGACGCCCCCGGTACCGATGCCGCCATACTTCAGCAGCATCAGCATGATTTCGGACGTCAGGTAGTAGTTTGTGGGGAACTGATCGGTATCCCACCCGAGCAACAAGTCGCCGGTATTTGCATCGATCGAACCGAGCGCACCCTGGAAACCCGCATAGTCGAGCTCGTGCATCATCGTGTGCCCGGCCAGAGTTGCATGATTCGTTTCCAAATTCAATTTGAAATGTGGCAACAGATCGTAGGCCCGCAGAAAATTGAGGCAGGCCGCGGCATCGCTATCGTACTGATGTTTGGTCGGCTCTTTCGGCTTGGGTTCGATCAAAAACTGTCCGGTGAAGCCAATCTTCTGGGCATAGTCGACAGCCATGTGAAAGAACTGGGCCAGGTGGTCGAGTTCGCGCTTCATGTTGGTGTTCAGTTGGCACTGATAACCTTCGCGGCCACCCCAGAATACATAGTTCTCGCCCCCCAATTCCTTGGTCACTTCCAAACACTTCTTCACCGCCGAAGCAGCGTAGGCGAAGACGTCGGCGTTGCAGGTGGTCGCCGCGCCGTGCATGTAGCGCGGATGGCTGAACATGTTCGCCGTGCCCCACAACAGCTTGATGCCCGTCCGCTGCTGCTCTTCTTTCAGCGCCTTCACGACGGTGTCGAAAATCTTGTTCGATTCGGCCAGCGTGGCCCCTTCGGGCGAAACATCGCGATCGTGAAAGGCGTAGTACGGAGCGCCGAGCTTTTCGATCAACTCGAAGGCGACGCGGACGCGCTTCACGGCGTTCTCGACGCTAGGGCTGCCGTCATCCCAAGGGCGAACGGCGGTGCCGGGGCCGAACGGGTCGCTGCCGGTGCCGCGGAAGGTGTGCCAATAGACGATGCTGAAGCGGAGGTGCTCCTTCATCGTCTTCCCTTCGATCACTTCGTTTTCGTCGTACCAGCGAAATGCCAGTGGGTTCTTCGACTGAGGGCCTTCGTACTTAATCTTGCTGACTTCGGGAAACGCGGCAGCCATGTCTTGCTCTTCTATCCAGAACGATGAATTTTGAGGGGGAGAGAACGCCTGCGACCGAACGTTAAGATGTCCTCGCGTCAGGCGGGCGCTGAGCCGGCAATCGTCGCAGATTCACTGCCCAATCGCAACGGGCGAAACGCCCTGCTCGTAAGTGCTCTGCACGCTCCGCGGTCTGCTTTCCAGCCGTGGCGACTTCGCCCGCTGTGTGGCTTGTTTCAGCTCTGACGCCCGGCAAGGGATTGACCGTTGTCTCGAGACGCAGGCAGAATCCATGCAGGCTAATTTCACCTCCACGGAAAGTCAGCAACGTGTTTCACGGCAATCAGGAACGTTGGGAAGTTCACCCCGATTGGTCAAATTGTCGCGTCGATATTGATGCTTTGCACAGCGACCGGGAAGGATTTCGAATTTGGCTGCGACATCGCGATGCCACGAAAGGCGTGCTGATCGTCCGTTTTGCCGCCCCCTTTTCTGGGCCGGCTCTGAAGAATGTTTTCGCATTGCGGCCCTGCAACCAAGCCAGCCAACCCCGCAATACCCACACGTTTTTTGGAAGGTTTCGGATTCGGAACTAACGAAGCTTTTTCATCGCCAGTCTGCCCAGGCCTATTGTGAGTTTCCCGTGCAGCACTATCTGTTCGCTGCGTGCAACGAAATCATTGATGTGCTTTCCACAACTCCACCCGAATTCGATTTTGATTCAGCTGAGTAGTACGCCGTCTTGAGTCGCATCGTTCATGGCCAATCGCGACGGGCGAAACGCCCTGCTCTTCAGTACTCAGGCCCTGCTCGTTAGTGCTCTGCACGCTCCGCGGTCTGCTTTCCAGCCGGGAAGCTTACTCGCAGGCAGGCCGTTAACCTGTCTTCATTCGGGCCAGATCGAAGATCGCCGTGCCGATGCCAATCGCGGCTACTGCCAGGCCTGCCCAGTGCATGGGAACAAAGAAAAACGAATGGTGCGAATTGTCAATCGTGAACTCTTCGCCTGTAATCGAATCGATGACCTGCCGATCGCCGCGCGCTTTGAGCATGAACCCGACCAGCGACGAGGCGATGCCTCCGATCACGAGTGCTAGCCCAACGACCCAGGGATGGGCCGAATAGTAGCCGGCTCCCAGTTTCGCATCGACTACGTACTGGGCAATGAGGCACGTGCCGAAAGTAATGATCGCGACCAGAAATCCCCAGCCCGTCCAAATGATCATCGCACGTACCTCATCAACCGTTCCCGCGCTCGATGTTCCCGAACGTTTCCCAGCCGTCGCAAAAGCCGCCGAACGGCTTACTCAGTTCGTTCAATTCATGCTGGCAGGCGACGACGGCCTCGTAAGTGAGCAGCATCGTCCGCACGCAGTAGACATCGACCTGGTCATCTTCTATTTCGCCAATTTCCACGTCATAGCCGTGGCTGCGAGCGGTCGGCAAGAACGTTTGTGCTTCGGCCAGACTGGCAAAGACCACGGGAAAGTCGACTTGCATCGGCTGGTTCAGATCGTTGCCGTCGGCTGCCACACCCCGCAGGGCATCGCCATCGGCATCAGCGGGATAATCCTGGTTCAAACGTCGCTCCTAACGTGCATTGACTTCGGTAACGTGAGTGATTGCTCTAACGGCGTGGGGCTCTACGAGGGTCGTCAAACTGCCATTCGATTTCGCCCACGGGCTGAATCTTATCGTCTGCTAACTTGAACCGATATCGACCATGGCGCGCCCCGTGATGTGACTGGCGGTGCGTTCGCGTGATGGCCAGTACCGGCTCATCTTTCTCGCCGAACTCCAGTTCGGCACTGATGAACACCGGGCTACCGCCATCTTCGTTCCAGGCCAGCGGCCGAAAATCATCGTCGCAAATGATAATTGTTTGTGGCTGACTGCCAGGCCAGCTGACTTTCAGTGGTTCATAAACAAGCAGTTGCCGCGATTCCATGCCAAGTTGGTATTGGCCATAGAAGACTGGATGCTGCTCCATCAGATGCCAGCGCAACCTTTGCGCGAAATCGCTGCTCCCCTTTAACTCGCCGAGTTTCTCCTGAAGGCTATTTCCTTGCTGCTCCAGCATTCGCCGTGCAACGATGAAATCGTTCGGCGTCGGGGGTTCATTGCTCTTTGATTCCTGGGCTGAACTGAAGCCGGAGTGAACGAGCAACAATAACGGTAGGCACCACAAAGTGATCCGCAGCATGCAACACCTCCTTGTCTGCCTAGTAAGCTTAAGACTTTGCTGTCGGCGGGCAACCCTAAAACAGCCCCTCGAAAAAACTCGAGCCGATTCTTACCATGGTTGCCCCTTCGGCAATCGCTTCTCGAAAGTCGCCGCTCATTCCCATGCTTAAGTCAGCGAGGCTGACGTTCGCGGGGGCATTCGGTGCGAGTTGATCGCGCAATTGGCGAACCGCGGCGAATTGCTGCTGCGCGGTGACAGCATCGGTATCGAGGCCGGCCATGCTCATCAGCCCGCGTATCTGCAAGTGACTGAACTGGGCCGCGGTTTCGATCACACTTGGCATCTCTGCCGGCGCAAAGCCATGCTTGGCCTCGTCTCCCGAGATGTTCACTTCGAGCAGGATTGCCACAACTTGGCCTAGCTTTTCTGCTTCGGTTTGCAATTCTTCCAACAGGCGCAAACTGTCGATCGAATGAAACAGTGCGACGAAGGGGAGCGTGCGTCGCACCTTGTTCCGTTGCAAATGACCAATCAAGTGCCAGCGAATCGGCAGGTCGGTCAGTTCCGGACCTTTCGACCAGATCTCTTGCGGCCGGCTTTCACCCAAGTCGAGCAGTCCCGCCGCAGCCACTTGCCGTGTGATATTCGCATCGACGTACTTGGTCGCCGCGACGATTGTCACCTCGTCTGCCCGGCGACCGCTGCGGACCGCTGCCTCAGCTACTTCTGCGCGAACGCGAGCGATGTTTTCGAGCAGCAGGGGATTCGCGGCGAACGATGGCATGCGGAGTCATGTTTGTGAGAGAAGTTGACGGGCACGCGTGAAGATGGCGTCGAACATCGGTTCGGTCAAGCGACCGGTAAACGTATTCTGCTGGCTGGGATGATAACTGCCGAGCAGCCACCGGTCGCCCGCCAGTGGCACTTCGGCCCCATGCCCAAAGGCCGGCAACTTTTTTGCCGTGAAGCACCCCCGTTGGCGCGCCTGGTCGAGCGATGCCTTCCAGGCAAACTGCCCAAGTGCCAACAGCACGCGGGGCTGCGCCAAATTGAATGTCTGCGTCAGCCACGGTTGGCAAGCGGCGATTTCTGTCGGCAGTGGTTTGTTATCGGGGGGTGCGCAGTGGCACATCGCCGTGATCGTGCAATCGAGCAGTTGCAAGCCGTCATCGATCTTCTCCGAGTGCCCCTGATTGGCAAAGCCAGCGCGGTGGAGCGCGCGATAAAGCCACTCGCCGCTGCGGTCGCCCGTGAACATTCTCCCCGTCCGATTCGCTCCATGTGCCGCCGGAGCCAGGCCGACTATTAGCAGCCCCACTGGAGCCACGCCAAAATTCGGGACCGGCTTGCCCCAGTAGTCCCAGGCCAGATAAGCCTTGCGCTTCTCAGCTGCAATCTCGCGGCAATACTCACGCAGTCGCGGGCAGCGCTCGCAGGCGACGATCTTTTCTTGCAGCGATTGCCACGACTCGATGTTCATTAGGCGTTGGCTACAGCGTCTTCAAATATTCGAGGACGGCGGTTTTCTCATCTTCGCTGAGCGCATCCGGATAGTCATGCCCGGCGGCACTCTTGCCAAAGCCGCGCGTATTGAAGTGCTGTCGCTGCTCCGCGCTGTTTAGGTCCGCGGGAACGGCATCGAGCATTTCCACTTCCAGGCCCACTCGTTTTTGGTCGTAGCCGGTCTCGGTTCGCTTCCATACAACGGGCCGCTGAGCGGGATGCAGCATGTGCCAGAGCGTCGGCACACTGCCGTTGTGCAAATAAGGAGCGGTCGCCCAAATGCCATCGAGGGGCTGAGCCACGTATCCCTTCGGTTCGTTGATGTTCGGCACCTTGCCATAATCGGTGAACCAACTGGTTCCGTATGCAGCGCGTTGAGCGGGCGAAAGTGCTTGCAGTCGGACCGGGTCGGTTTTCAACTCGTCGAGCGGGATGACTTTCGCCGGCCAGGTGTCTGTTTCGTCTTTGTGGCGAGCATAGGTGCCGTGGCATTCGGCGCAAACTCGATTGAAGGCAACTCGGCCTTGGTCGGCCAGCGGTTGATCGATGGCATGGGGATAGGGTGGCGCTGCGAGCGAACTGATATACGCAAAGACGTCCTGAAAGTCGGCTTCCCACTCGTGGAACTTGGTTGGACCGTTTTGCGGCACCATCATGAACTGCATCAGTCCGCGGTGACCTTTGCCCGCGAAGGCATCGGCATAGAGAAACTCCTTCTTGCGGAAGTGCCACCACGGAGGCGCATCCATATCGTGGTGCGTCATCTTCGGTGGCGGACGATTCTTATGGACGTTCAGATCGGCATCGCGAAAGTTCATCAGCGCGACGCCGAACATCACCGCATTGGTTGTACCGTCGCTCGTTCCCAGCGGAACAAACAGACTGCCGAGGTCCATCCGCCCGAGTGGCCGGGTATGCGTCAGTTTGTAGGCGCGTGTATCGTCCGTCAGCGTTTGCAGGGCGAAGCGCGAGTTCGGTAATCCGGGAATTACTTTTCCTTCGACTTGCCCGCCATGACAGGCGAAGCAGTTCATCGTCCAAACGCCCTTCTCATCGACCACATATTGCAGCGGCCTCGTGGGATCATCGGGACGCGGCGTGAGGCCATAACGAGAAAAAGCAAGCTTGCGACGTTCTTCCGGAGTAGCGTTCTTCGCCTGAGTGCGGAGCGGCTCGGGCCATTCGGTCCAAGCCTCGTCGAAGACGTCCTGTGTGAAGTCTGCCGGCAAGTACGATTTTTGCGTGAGCCAGCGATAGCCGCGCTCGGCTGCCGTCTCGGGCTCGCCGGCGGTGAGCAGGCTGCCGGCGAGCATCGTCAGCGCAAGCAAACCGGCGGCTGCCAGCAGGGAAATCGATTTGCTCATGTATGCACCGACAAAAAAGGCGATCTTCGCAACAGCGTCCAGGTATGGCAGGCCACTCACCATCCTACCGCCAGCCCCCTTGAAGACAACCGCAGAAAGGCCGTGCCAGGTAACCCGCGCGGGTGCTAACTTCGCTGGCGGAAAACGTCGTACAAGCTCAAGAGCATTTCGCGCAGGTCGCCGCGCTGCGCGGCATAGGCCTCGGCGACGTCGGCCGGAGTGATCTGGTCGTCGCTGTCGGGCAGTAGTTGCTGCACGATCCGCAGGGCCAACTCAAACGTCGGCTGGGTGGTGAAGATCGCCGGCAAACTCACGGGCTGATGAGCGGTCACCAGCAATCCCGCGCCACGCTGAAGACAACGAGCGCGCAGCAATAGTCGCTGCCAAAAGCTGAGTTGTTCGTAGCCATCCACGATCACGAGCGTACGCTCGTTCCAGTTGCGCCAGTTTAGCGATTGCCAATCGAGCGCGCGCTGGCCGCCATGCAACTGCTGCCGAACAATCACTCGGGCTTGTGCTTCTAAAGTAGGAATTAGCGCGGCGATGAGAGATGACTTACCGCTGCCGTGCGGACCGATGATCGAACCGCGCCAGTGTTGTGCTTTCAATTGAGTTGTTAATGATTCCACCGAAATGCCGGGCGGAAATTGATACGGAATGGCGCCGGGGCGAATGAATTTCGTCGCGAACGGATTGCTGCCTGCAGTGGGCCCGGAGGTCATGGCACTCAATCTTCATCCGTAGCTTGTTCCGGCGGCGGGACCGGCGCGGGGGGAACAGAGCCAAGTGTAAAGCCATGCTCCAGGACATATTCTTTGCCCCGCCGAGCGAACAACCGTAAGCGCACGCACCAACGAATGCGCATGATCGCACCTTCATAACTGAGCGGGCTGTTGGGGAGCATAATCTTGAACCGCCGCAGCGGCCGCAGATCCCCCTCTTCGGCATCTGCGGGCAAGCGACGTTCGAAAAAATGAACGCCGAGGTCTTCTTCCCCTTTCCCTTCCGTGAGCCAGAGGACGGAAGCTTCGACCGCTTGAATGTCGGTCACGTCAATCGCGTCGATCTGATACTCCACGATCAGTTCTTCACCGGCGGAGTAGTGCTTGCGACTCCCCCCCAGGCAAATGCTGAGCAAGGGTTCTTCCGTGAGGCTCGTTCCTTTCATGCCCGCACCCGCGTTGCAGCCAGGGCTCCATTGATGATGGCTCCCTGATTCGTGCCCCCGTTCATGGCGGGTGTGTAGGGAATCAGTGGAGTGCGAACAGCAGGAGGGCTCGCCTTCAACTGCGAGGTGGCAGCGCCGGGATAAACGACCAGCGGAAACGCACGGCGGAATTCTGGCCAACCTTCGGCCGAACCGCGGACGACTAGTCGCCATTGCACCGAGTTATGCAAACCTTGGAACGAGTGCATCGCATCGGCGGGAATCGTCAGCAGAAACGTGCACTGAAAGGGCTGAATTGGCTCGATTAAAAAATCGGCCTGTTCGAATACCACGCGGCGGAAGACTTCCCGCACTTCCGTACGGCAGTCGGTCCCTTGATGGTAAGTCGCCTCTTCTTCGCAGACGAGACATACCTCGAACGAAAAAACGCGGATATGTCCCTGCTGCCAGACGGCCACGCGATACTCGCGCCCCGCATGCAGCGGCAGATCGGAAACTTCGACCGTCGTCGGCCCCATGCCGGTGTGAATGACAATCAAACGCAATAAGTAGTAGACCGACCACCCGCCAATCGCGACAAACGGAAACAAGAAGAGTGTGAAGAGCCAATCCCCCTGGCCCGAGAGATGGCCACGAATGGCCCACACCGTAATCACGCAGGCCACGGCATTCCAAATCAGCGCAAAGACGGTGGATGCGAGCAAACGCCAGCCTGCTGACTCTGTTTGGGGCAGGCGATAACTCAGCTCGACGCCCGGACTGTTAATCAGCCCGCTCAGTTCTGGCAGGCCGGGGTATTCTGGTGCGGTCGAAAGTGTATCGCTGAGCGGGTCGAGTTCGGTTGCGGTTCGCGCCATGACCGAGCGACGCTCGGCCGAGACGCCCACGCGCATGGCGGTCCAAATCAGACCAGCGCCACCCATGATGGCAAACGAAGCAGCCACCAGAATCAGCAGCCAGCCTCCCTTTCCCCAGTCGTACGTGCCAGGATCGTGCGGCCCCAGCAGGCTCGAAAGGGTGCCAACGCCAAGGAGAAACAACGCTCCGAAAAAGAGCGCTTCGCCGACGCTACCGGCCAGGTTGGAGCCGGTTCGGCGTGTACCGCGTTTCTTTTCCAGGAAGCGAAACAATCGGGCCACAGGGGGCTCCGGGGACGAGAAGGGCGCATCGCTGGGCAGCAGTTGCTGGTCATCACGAATAGACCAGTGAACAGAGAAGTTCGCCAAGCGACCGAAGTGATTATAGGTCTGTGATCTTTCCCGCTCCAATACCTGCCAAGGATGGATTTGCGGATTAGCGACCATAAAATCCGCAAATTTTGCTTGTTCCTAATTTGCGGCGAATTGACAATGGCTTTCGCAGCGGCGCAGAATAAGTTTTGGCAAACTGCAGCAACTTGCTGTTTGTCGACGGAACAGGCGTTGGTTTGCCCACTCTCATCTTCAAACCGACGCCGGCAACTGGCCCCGATTGATGGCCAGCATCGAACTTGACTGATGTTTGAGATTTTCCCCGGTGGGTCTCCGCGTGCGGAGATAGGGCGGGCTAAGCTGCCGCTTCGCCCACCCCAGGCGACGCTAACGATACTTTGTTTCTGGCATTCCGCGGATTGGAGAACTGCAACGTGGCTCGTAAGGGAGACTTCACCGAAATCCTGCTCCGCAGGCGAATCATCAGCCAGGACCAACTCACCGAAGCTCGCCAGGTTTCCAAGGATTCGAATGCCAATCTCTCTGAAACCCTGATCAAACTGGGCTATGCCACCGGCGAAGAAGTGATGCGGGCGGTGGCTCAGGAGCATGGCCGCGATTACATCGACCTGAGCGAAGTGACCATTCCCGAGGACATCATCGAACTCGTTCCGGAATCGGTCGCCCGCGAAAATGCCATTCTGCCGTTGGCTGAAGAAGATGACGCCCTAAAGGTAATCGTCAGCGATCCTTACGACATCGATACGATCGAAAAACTGCGTTTTATCTTGAATCGCAAGATCGAAATCGCCCTGGCGCCCCGCGATAAGATCTTGGAGTCGATCAATAAGTACTACAGCCAGATCGAAGGTGAATCGGCGGACTCGGTGCTCCAGGAATTCACTGATACGGCAATCGACTTCACCGAGACCGAGTCGGCATCGGTCGCCAGCAGCCAGGAAATCGTCGACGAGAATAGCGCGCCGGTCGTGCGCATGGTCAATTTGATGATCGCTGAGGCGGTCCAGCTCCGAGCCTCCGACATTCATGTGGAGCCGTTTGAAACAGTCGTTCGGATTCGCTATCGAATCGATGGCATATTAATCAAACGCGACAGCCCTCCCCGGCGGCTGCTGGCAGCGATCATTTCCCGCATCAAGATTTTGGGGAAGATGGACATCGCCGAACGTCGCCGCCCCCAGGACGGACGGATTAAGGTGACGGTCGGCGACAAGGACTTGGACCTTCGCGTCAGTATCATTCCGACGGCGCACGGCCAGTCGGCAGTCATGCGGATTCTGAACAAGGACAACATCAAGGTTGGCGTCCGCCAGCTTGGCTTGTCGGAAGGTGACTTCACCAAATTCCAGACTCTGCTCAAGCGGCCTAACGGAATCGTGCTCGTAACTGGACCCACCGGTTCGGGGAAGACGACGACGCTTTATGCCGCGCTCAATTCGATGAATCGGCCCGACAAGAAGATCATCACGGCCGAGGATCCGGTGGAGTATTACCTTCCCGGAATCAATCAGGTGGAGGTGAAGCACAACATCGGACTCGACTTCGCCCGCATCATTCGCGCGATGTTGCGACAAGCCCCCAATGTGATCCTCGTTGGCGAAATGCGCGACGAAGAGACGGCTCAGATGGGTATCCAGGCTTCTCTAACTGGACACTTGGTTTTTAGTACGCTACACACGAACGATGCGCCCAGTGCTGTGACGCGCATGGTCGACATGCACGTGCCGTCGTACTTGGTCGCAAGCAGCGTGGTGGCGGTGCTGGCTCAGCGGCTGGTCCGTTTGAATTGCCAGAAGTGCAAGCATGCAATTCAGCTCTCGGAATCGGTTTTGCTGGATGCAGGAATTCCTCTGAAACTGGCGCAAACGGCAACTTTTATGAAGGGGAAAGGTTGCGGCAACTGCAACAAGAGTGGCTATCGCGGCCGCCAAGGGATCTTCGAGCTGATGATGATTACGGCGAAGATTCGCGAGCTGATCTTCAAAAACGTCTCCTCTACTGAGATCCGCAAGGTAGCTATCAGTCAAGGGATGAGCACCCTCTATGTAGATGGAATGCACAAGGTAATGAGGGGTATAACAACCCTGGAAGAAGTGTATCGCAACGCCAAGCGTACCGAGCAGGATGTGATTGGTTAGCTGGCGAAGCATTTTTGCCCGCCGCGGAGCATCGGCCGCGTCACATTGATGGCGCTGGCGGCGGTGCCGGCCGACTTCCAGATTCAGTCGGGTTAGGATCTTACCGGCCCACATAGAACAGCCAGTTAGTTGGTTGCGGATTGTGTTGGCTGACCGGACGGCATCGATCTGGTTGCTGAAAATCTGACCTCGGGCTGGCCAGTCCGGCATTCGTTTCGACCCTATCGCCGACCGTTGCGACCGGATCGTTGGTTGCCGTTCAAATAAAATCGCTCCCCAAAATCTCGTTTTTTCCTGGGAAGATTTGTCCCAGCGGCTGAGGCTTGGGATAATCAACACGTCTGCTCGGAACAGACTCTACTCATCTACCAGACAACTTATTCATTCGAACTTTGCCCAGCGGTGCGGCAACACAACGGCCTGGCGCAGGCGGGTGCTTACTCAAGCATTTTCCCTGCTCTCGGTCCCTGGCAACGGTTCGGGCTCGGAACAGATTCGCGAGAGGCGGGGCGAAATCTTCTTTTCACCTCTACTCTTTATTCATATACCTCGGATGAACTAACGCGGTTGAGCCCGTTGCGCAGTGGACTGCGCTCGGTCCTCAGTTGTCTCGCAGCGCCCTTCTATTTGATGGAACATCTCGAAAGGAATTTGCATGGCCTCCATTCTGATCGACAAGCTGCTGCAGGCAGCGATCAAGCAAGGCGCGAGCGATATTCATATTGTGACCGGTCAGCCCCCAGTGTTCCGTCTGCACGGCCGGATGCGCAAACTCGAGACCAAAACACTCGAGCCCGAAGATACGGTCGCCCTGATGAAGAGCATCGCCCCCGAGCGTTGCCAGCGCGAATTGCAGGAGCGAGGTAGCGCCGACTTTGGCTTTGCCTTCGGCGACCTGGCCCGTTTCCGCGTCTCGATCTTCAAGCAACGCGGCAATGTCTCGATGGTGCTCCGGCAAATCCCGAACAACATGCTCACCCCGCAGCAGTTGGGCTTGCCCGACGTCTGCGTCAAGATGGTGATGCGTCCCCGCGGCCTGTTTCTTGTTACGGGCCCCACCGGTTCGGGCAAGAGTACGACCCTGGCGAGCCTGGTGAACTACATCAACGAGACGGTCGACCATCACATCATCACGATTGAAGATCCGATCGAGTTTTATCACTACCACAAGAAGTCGACGGTCAATCAGCGCGAAATCGGCGTCGACGTTCCCAGCTTTTCGGAAGCCATTCGCCGCGCATTGCGACAAGACCCAGACGTAATCCTCGTCGGCGAAATGCGTGACTTGGAAACGATCGAAGCGGCGATCTCAGCTGCTGAAACGGGGCACGTCGTGTTCGGTACGCTGCACACGAATAGTGCCCAGGGGACGATCAATCGTATTATCGATGCTTTCCCCGGCAACCTGCAGGATCAGGTCCGCACCCAGTTATCGACGTCGATTATCGGCGTCGTGGCTCAAACGCTGCTCCCCAAGATTGGCGGCGGGCGCTGCGCGGCTTACGAGATTCTCGTCGTCACGCCGGGCATTGCGAACCTGATTCGCGAAAACAAAACCTTCCGTATTAACAGCGCTATTCAAACCGGCACCAAGTTCGGCATGCAGTTGATGGACGACCACTTGTTCCGCCTGTGGCTGGAGCAAAAGGTTACGCTCGAAGACGTGCTGACGAAGGCGCAGAACCAGGATGAACTGGCCAAGCGCATTCACAACGCACAACGCGGCATTATGGACGATCCGAATCAAGCACCCGGTCCCGATTTGAACGCAACCCCTCGCGGCGGCGGACATTAGTTGTTGCTGCAGCAAGCAGTATTACCCCAGTTCCCAGTTCCCAGATCCTAACTCCCAGCTCTCAAGCATTAGCTCCCAATCATGGCCATTCGTCGCATCGGACAAATTCTGGTCGATATGGGTTTCATCTCCGATGACCAATTGGAGATGTTGCTCGAAGAACAGCAAAACCGTCCCGGTACCTTGCTCGGCAAGATCGCGCAAGAACTCAACCTGGTAACAGAAGACCAGCTGGTGCAGGCCCTGTCGGAACAGATGGGGATGAAGGTCGTCGAACTCGGCGATATCAACATCACCCCCGAGTTGCTCAGCAAAGTCACCGAGTCGATGGCGCAGTTATATCGCGTCATTCCCGTTCACTTCGAAGGGAATCGCCTGACCGTTGCAACTTGCGATCCGCAAAATATCACCATTCAGGACGAACTTCGTTCGCTCCTGGGGCATGAAATCCGCACGGTTATCGCAACCGAGACGGAAATCAAGAAGACGCTCGACCGTTATTATGCGTCGGACAAAGACACGATTCAGGGGCTGATCGACGAACTCGAAGACGATGGCGAATTGAAGAAGGCCATTGAAGAGGCCGAATCGGGCAAGCACAGCTTGAATGTCGAAGACCTCGCCGATAGCGCGCCGGTTCGCAAACTGCTGAACATGGTGCTCCTCCTCGCGATCAAAGATCACGCGAGCGACATTCACTTTGAGCCGTTCGAAGACGAGTTTCGCATTCGCATCAAGGCGGATGGTGTGCTGTTCGAAATGGTGCCACCGCCACGTCACCTGGCGTTTGCGATTACTACGCGCATCAAGGTGATGGCGAATCTCGACATCGCCGAGCGCCGCATGCCGCAAGATGGTCGGATCGAACTTACCGTCGGTGGTCACCCGGTCGATCTGCGCGTCAGCGTGTTGCCCACGCTGTTCGGCGAGAGCGTCGTTATGCGAGTGCTTGATCGCTCGGTCGTATCGCTCAACCTGGCGAAGGTGGGGCTCGATGCCGCGATGCTCAAGACCTTCCGCACGCTTATCGATCGGCCGAACGGCATCGTGCTCGTGACGGGACCCACGGGCTCTGGCAAAACCACCACGCTCTATTCCGCGCTGACCGAACTCAACACGATGGAAGATAAGCTGATCACGACCGAGGACCCGGTCGAGTACGAGATTGAAGGGATCGTGCAGATTCCCATCGATCACGAGATCGGCGTCACGTTCGCAGCCTGCTTGCGCGCCATTTTGCGGCAAGATCCCGATGTGATCCTCGTCGGCGAAATCCGCGACTTGGAAACTGCCGAAATCGCAATTCAAGCCGCCCTTACCGGCCACATGGTGTTCAGCACGCTCCACACCAACGACTCGCCCAGCACGATCACGCGTTTGAAGGACATGGGCGTACCAACGTTCCTCATCACCGCTACGGTCGAAGCGATTCTCGCCCAACGTCTGGTGCGCCGCATCTGTGCTCAATGCCGCGAAGAAACGCCAGCGTCCGAAGAGTTGCTCGCCGAAATCGGCATGAAGCTGGAAGACGTCGCCGACAAGCGATTCTTCCGCGGCCGCGGCTGCGAAACCTGCAACAACACGGGCTACAAGGGACGCGTTGGTCTGTTCGAGTTGCTGATCGCCAACGATACGATCCGCGACCTGATCATGCAAAACGCCTCGGTCGACGACCTGCGCAAGTGCGCTCAAAGCTTTGGCATGGTGACACTCCGCGAGTCGGGCCTGTCCAAAGCCTATGAGGGCATTACCACGCTCGAAGAAGTGGCCCGCGAAACCATTCAAGAAGTCTAGTCCTGAACGATTTGTCCTGAACCGAGAGCATCGCTCCTGCCGAGCGGCTGACTCTCCAACCCATAGATCATTCGATTGAGTTTGACCAAGTAGGGGATTTGGCGATGCCTACCTTTCAGTTTGAAGCGATGGATGCCACCGGTGCCGAGATTCGCGACGTCATCGACGCGGGGTCCGAAGAAGAAGCCCAGGCCACTATTCGGCAGATGGGTTACTTCGTCACCAAGATCGCCGTCAAGCGCCAACAAGCTGGCGCGAAAGTAGGTGGCAAGAGTGGCAAGAAACGGAGCTTCGCGCTCGGTGGGGCCAGTACCAAGCAATTGGCTCTGTTCACCAAGCAATTGTCGATTCTGCAGGACGCTGGTCTCCCCATCGTGCGCAGTTTGCGAATTCTCGAAACGCAACAGAAGCCCGGCAAACTGAAAAACGCGCTGATGGACGTTGGCGAAGAGATTGAAGGTGGTGCCACCCTCTCCGAGGCGATGGGCAAAAGCCCGGGCGTCTTCAGCCGCTTGTACATCAACATGATTAAGGCGGGTGAGGCGGGCGGTGCTCTCGAAGTCATTTTGCGCCGCTTGTCCGAGTTTCTCGACCGGTCGGAATCGCTGAAGCGCAAAGTCAAAGGCGCGATGATCTATCCCGTGGTCGTCGTTCTCGTCGCCTGCCTCATCTTGATCTTCATCATGCTCAAGATCGTGCCGGTGTTCCAAAAGATGTTCGAAGAGTTCGGTCTCAAACTACCGGTGATGACAGAAGTTCTCATCAACCTGTCGAAGTGGATTGTGAAAGACGGTTGGTGGTCGCTCCCGCTGATGCCGGTCGTGTTATGGATCGGCGTGAAGTTGATTCGCAAGTTCAAGCAAGGTCGCATGGGCTGGGACTTGTACTGGCTCAAGCTGCCGATCATTGGCATGCTCACCGAGAAGAACATCATGGCCCGCACCACGCGGACGTTGGGAACGCTCGTCTCCAGCGGTGTGCCTATTCTCGAAGCTCTCACCATTACTCGCGAAACCGCCGGCAACGCGATGTTCGAGCGGATGTATGGCAAAGTGACCGATGCCATTCGCGAAGGCGAAACGATCGCCAAGCCGATGGGTGCGAATGCTCGCCCCGGTTTTCATCCAGTGACGGCCTTCCTCTGGTTCGGCAGCGGTGCCTTCATTCCGCTTCTGATCATGATGCTCCCTGGTGTGGCGGCCAAGGCTGGCTATACGAACTTCCTCAGCTTTGCCGGGGCGGCGGGCATTTGCGGCCTGGCTTATTACCTGCTGAATATGAATGCCCGCGTGGTGGACGAACTGGTGGTGAACATGGTTGACGTCGGCGAAGAAACCGGCGAACTCGACACCATGCTCTACAAAGTGGCCGACTTATTCGACGAAGAAGTCAGCACCCTCACCGACGGTTTGATGAAGTTGATCGAGCCTTTGCTCATCTGCTTCCTCGGTGGTGCGGTCGGTTTCATCGTCATCGCACTCTTCTTGCCGCTGATTTCGCTCATTCAAGGTTTGACCTAATCCGTGGCATAGGCTTCCAGCCTGTGAACAACGAACAGTAAATACCGACAGGCAGGATGCCTGTCCCACGTTGCAACTTTCGCTTCAACCCAAATCTCATCAAATCAATGCTGCGTCTGTTCTCGAAGGAGTTGGTTATGTTTACGCGTCGGCCCTCGGCTTCCCGAGCTTTCACCCTGGTCGAAATGCTGGTGGTGATTGGCATCATTGCCGTCCTCGTCGGCCTGCTCCTGCCTGCCATCAACATGGCCGTCAA
Organism: Anatilimnocola aggregata; assembly: GCF_007747655.1. Classification (NCBI taxonomy): domain Bacteria; kingdom Pseudomonadati; phylum Planctomycetota; class Planctomycetia; order Pirellulales; family Pirellulaceae; genus Anatilimnocola; species Anatilimnocola aggregata. The sequence continues at coordinate 8,050,417 of NZ_CP036274.1, read as the reverse complement.
CGCCGCCCGCCGGGCCGCGATTTCGCTCGAGATCAGCCAACTGGCCAACGGCATCGAGACCTATAAGCAGCAGAAAGGCGAGTACCCACCCAGCTTTGGGGAGGATTACGGCACGCCGTATACCACCGTCGTCGAGCGCCATCTGCAGCGCTGTTATCCCAAGATGACTGCCGCCAAAAAGATGGATTTCTACTCCAAGATCGACTCAGACAAGGTCGATCAGGCCGAGGCGCTGGTCCTGTGGCTGCGATTGGTGGGAACCAATCCCGCCGATCCTTTTGAGATGACGGCAACTCGATCAGGCTATTACGAGTTTGACGAACGGCGCCTGAACGACGACGACGGCGACAGCGTGCCCGCTTACATTGCGAAATATTGCCGCGATACGCCGTATATCTACATCGAGAATCGAACTTACGGTAAGCACTTGAGTTCCGCGAATGCAGCTTCAGGCTTGAGCGATTCGTACTACGCTCAGCCCTACTTCGCCGATGGTACCGGCAATACAGCGACAACGCTAAAGGGAATCAACCCCACCAAGTTTCAGATCATCGCTGCGGGCCTCGATGGCGATTTCGGCAAGATCTACAACAACACGGGAAGCACCTACAGCGATCTGAAGCTCTATCCCAGTGGCACCAAGCTCGAAGAAGGCGATTTAGACAACCTCACGAACTTCAGCGAAGGCAGAACGCTGGGCGACTCTCGCCCGCAGTAGCCTTCGTTTCCGTATTTCGCGACCTTCGGCGAGCAACTGCAGTTCAGGATCAACTTCATGACACAGCCCCTTATCAATCGCGACGACCGACGACAGCGGGCTCCGCTGCCCCGCGCGTTTACGTTGATCGAAATGCTGGTGGTGATGTTGATTCTCGGGCTACTCGTCGCCATGAGTCTTTCGGCCTTCAACGCTGCCGTCGAACAGTCGCGCGTCTCGCGCACGAAAGTCATCGTCGCCAAACTCGATCAGCTCATCATGGAAAAGTGGGAAAGCTATCGCACGCGGCCCGTACCGATTCGCGTTTCCCTTAGTTCGACAGTGAATCCTAGAACCGCAGGACAAATGCGACTCAATGCCATTCGCGATTTGATGCGGATGGAAATGCCCGACCGCAAAACCGATGTGGTGGACGGTCCATGCTATTACGCAACGTCCCAAGCAATGGCTTCGCCCGCCCTTCGCCGTGCGTATCAACGCAAGGCTCAGGCGGCCGCCGGTTCTTCGTGGGCCACCACCGGCTGGACAGAGGTTTCACAGGGTGCTGAGTGCCTGTATCTGATCGTTTCGTGTATGCGTGATGGTGATCGAAACGCCCTCGACTACTTCACCGAGTCCGAAATTGGCGATACGGACGGCGATGGCATGAAAGAGATTCTCGACGCCTGGGGTCGCCCCATCGAGTTCCTCCGCTGGGCGCCTGGCTTCACGATCGAAAATGGCGCGCTGACGATGCAAACCTCAGATGCCGCGAATGCTCCCGATCCCTTCGATCCGCTGAAGCTCGACTCGAACGGCTTTGCCCTGCGACCGCTGATCATGTCGCCCGGCACGGACAAATCGCTCGATATCTTCACCGACAATACCTCCGGCTTTCATCACTACTCGGCCAGCAACGCCGCGCCGCAACCGTTCACCGCATTTACCGATGGCCAACTGCCGGGCTATCCGATGGATCGCGATGGCGATGGCGTTTCGAACTGGGTCGACAACATCACCAATCACTATCAGGAGGCTGAGTAATGGCCGCTCGCCATCCTTGTCATTTGCAGCCAGTTCGCGGTTATACGCTCATCGAGTTGCTCGTGGTAATCATGATCGCCATTCTGCTGATGGCCGTCACCTTGCCCGCTGCCAAGTCGATCATGGAGAATGCTCGGCCGCGGGAAGCGTCGCGCATTCTCAACGCCGCCTTTGCCACCGCCAAAGCCCGCGCGGCTTCGACGGGACGACCCTGTGGCCTCGAATTCCTGCTCACTCCGGTGGGCGATCCCACGGCAACACCAGTCGCGCAGCAATCGACCCAACTGTTTCTGTGCGAAGTGCCCGCCATGTACTCGGGCGATACGACCAACGCGCGCGTCACCGTCAACACTTCCACCTGGGAACTCACCTTTCAGAATTCCTGCGCGACGAATCTGCCCTCGCTGCTCGACAGTTCAAACGTATTCTTTATTCGCATCAACTACCGCGGCCCCTGGCACGTGGGAAGCTACAACACCATGAGTAGCAAGTACTACATCACCGCGCCATCCGTTTACCCGCCCACTTCCGATACTGGCGGTTACGCCTTTCAAATTCTGCGTCCCCCGGTTCGCATCGGCAATCCGATTGAACTCCCCAAGTCGACCGCCATCGATATGAACTACAGCGGGTTCGGGACGGGCGTCGATAAGTCGGCCACGATGTCGGCCAAAGAGGGAATCGATTTCAGCCTGATCAATAAAGATGGCGGGCTGCGAATCATGTTTTCGCCCAACGGCAGTGTGCACTCTGTCGCCTTCGACTCGACGACATCCGAAATGGACTCGCCGAACTACCCAGACTTTTCACCACCAGGAACTTCTGCCCCGGGCACCATTCACTTGTTGATTGGCTTGACGTCGAAGGTGAACCTCCCGACGGCCAGCAACATGGCCAATCTCGAACTCTCGAACCTGGCAGATAACAACGCCCTGTGGGTCTCGGTGGGCCGCGCCTCGGGACTGGTCACCTCCACCGAGAACTTAGTTCCCACCGATCTATCGACTTACTCCACTGATCTAACCCAGGCGCAGAATTATTTGACCTACGCCCGCACTTACGCCACGGCTCGTGAGCAGAAGGGGGGCCTCTAATGGCTCAAAGCAGGTTCGCTCGCGAGAGGTTTGGTACTCGCCCCGGCGTGAGCATTCTCGAAGTGCTGTTTGCCATCATGATCACCAGCATCGGGCTGATGGGGGCGATCGCCATCTTCCCAGCCGCCATGATGCAAGCCCGTCGCGGTGCCCAGGCCGATGCCACGGCGGTCGCCGGCATCACGAACGTTCATGCGTTCGATGCCCAAGGGATGCGCCAACCGGCCAAGTGGCTGTACTACAACGGTTCTGCGTTTGCACAAGTTGCCGATCCCGATGGCACGATGGCTTATTGTATCGACCCTCGCTTCGTCGCAGCAAATCTCAACGACTCCAAGGCACATAAGTTTCCTTACGACAGTTCGTCGAGCCTGATGGGACGAGTCACGCTCAGCAATGGAATTGGCACGACCAACTACATGGGTAAGCTTCTCGCCGATTTGAACTTTCAGATCGACGACGATATCTCCTACGACCGTTTTCGCGATGGTGTCGTCGTTCGCGATAACACCCTGCAAGCAGCTTCGATCTTTGTTCGCGATGGCAGCAGCAACGCTCTTAAACGCCAGTCCGAAGGGCACATGTCGTGGATGGCAACCCTCGCTCCCAAACTCGAACGAATGCCGACAGGCGGAGTGCTGGAAGATCGCTATGTTCTGTCGATCGTTGTCTTCTACGATCGCCCCGGCGATCTCACGGCTGACTCAACCGGTGACCGCTTGGCGACCGAGTGGGCACTGAAGATCAACAGCGGCGACTTTCACGATGCCGGCATCAACGGCGGCTCCGTGACGTTGACGGAGAATTCAACTTCGCTTACCGCTGACGAGCGTGCTCGCCGGCTCAACATTCATGCGGGTCAGTGGGTCATGCTCCGCGCCAAGACCAGGGGTACCGCCTCCGGCACGAATCGCGATATGCCCCTCTGCCGTTGGTATCGCGTGATGGATGCCGACGAACCCGATACCTCGGCCAATACTGTTGAGGTCACACTGGCCGGCTCCGATTGGGAAACCTCGCAGACCGATCCAGCCAATGAAGCCGAAGTTATCGTCTGCCAAGGTGTCGTCGCGGTCTATGAAAAAACGATCAAGCTCGAACCGAAAGAATAGTCCCCGCGGCCTGCAGCCGCACCCCATCGACGCCGAACGTCCCCGCAAGTTCGCTCGGCCCGTTTTCCATACAACCTTATCACCACTGTCAGCCAGGCGCGACTCCGCAGGCCAGCTGACCAACCACCAGCCGCACCCGGCGGCAGTGGCCAGAGGCAGTGCCCCGGCCCGGAACAGGCCAAAGCACCTTTGTTCGAGAGGCTCCTAGGATGGCTCGCACACTCGCAGATCAGCCCCGGCGTTACGGCCCCGCGCGCCAGCGCGAACATGGCCAATCGCGCAAGCGAAAAAACGGCATCGTCCTGCTGATGGTCGTCAGCTTGCTCGCCCTTTTCCTGCTGATGGGCGTCACCTTCGCCGTGCTCGCCATGCAGTACAACACCGCTGCCAAAATGCACGCCGGCGTCAATCGCTACGGCGACGATCCGATGATGGAGCTCGATCTGGCATTTGGGCAGGTTCTGTACGGCACAGACACCCGCAGTTCGCTGCAAGGGCACGATCTGCTGCGCGATCTGTACGGCACCGATTACGTCAGGGGAACCGTAAAAGCGGTCAGCACTGACACGCAAAAAACCCTGAGTGGCCACTTTCTCGTCTTTTCGACGACCGCATCCCTCTCGACCAGGCCAGGCTACTACAATGGTCGCGTCATCACCTTCATCACCGGCAATGCTCGCAATCTCAGCACGCGAATCGCCGGCTATGAACCCGAAGATGTTTCGACGAGCGAGTGCGAGCTGTTTGTAGAGCCCATCAACGGCAACGGTGGGACGACCATCTCGCCCGCGGCCAACGATCAGTTTGTCATCAATGGCCAGCCGTTCAACGGCATGGGTTTTGGCTACGATTCGTCGACCTATCGCTTGGATGCAGTCGACAACACTACTAATAATCGCCCGGCCGTGCTGCTGCCGCATTACGCCGGCTATACGGAGCAGGGTGTCTACTCATCTGTTGGTGGCGCAGGCCCGTTCTCCGTCGATGGGGGCGGTGCCGATGAACCCTGGGATGCGGCCGACTTGCAGAACTTGCATCTGTCGGTTGTGCCACCCAGCCTGATCGCCTCGCGCAAAGCCAACAATCGCTTTGGCGTGCCGTTGATCCCGTCCTACGTCCGCCCCGAACTCATTAACTACTGGCTCGAGTCGTCGCGCTGGCCAAGCGGCAGCATTCAACTAACCAACCAATCGCAAAAGGACTTTGCCCGGCAGATCATCTTCCGCCCGATGCCCTGGGACCACACCAACTTTACCGGAAGCAATCCCGATCTGACTCCCTCGGCCAATACCGATGCCGCATATGAAACGTTGATCCGCAAGATGGCCCAACAGAATGCCATGCAGGACTTATCTGCATCCAACCCCAACGGCTATTGGGAAGCCATCTGGGACGTCGATAACGACGGCGACGGTGTGCGCGAAAGCGTGTGGGTCGATATTGGCCTGCCAGTGATGACCAGCCCTACAGGCCGGCGCTACAAGCGGCTGTATGCGTTCCTCATCAAAGACCTCGATGGCCGCATCAACGTAAACGTTCACGGCAACCGCTCGCAGCTCGATACTGCCAATCAGGCTAGCTACGATATTCCGTATCCTTTCCCAATCTTTTCCACTACCGCGCAGCCCGCAGCTGCCACGTTTCCCAACGACAACCGAGTTGGTGGCACTCAAACCGCTTCACTCAAACTGCCGCGCGGCTTGGGTTTTGGACCGGCGGAAGTCGACTATCGGCTGGTGCTCAACTCGGCGTCGTTGAACGGCAACTATGGCAATCTGTTGCTCGGCCGCTACGGCAGCGACAACGCGCCGGGCAAGAGTGGTGAGGATGACCCGCTGAGCGTCCTGCGCACGTCGGGCATACCCGGCTATTACGTCTCGATGGATTCCTGGTATGGCAGCCCACCCGATGTCTGGGGACGCAGTGCTGTTGCCATCGACTTTGGCGGAAGGCCATTCTTCTTTCGCGGCCGCTTGCCGAATGTGGGGACGTTTGCCACCGCACCAGAAACGTGGGATGACCCCTACGAAATGGAGTGGGATGCAGCGACCGCGATCAACGATACGCCCTACTCAGTCCTCGATATGGAACGGATGCTCCGCAATCACGATAACGACATGGGGCACTTCAATGGCCGTCTCGTGAATGCTGCCAATGCCCTGTTCAGCGGTGCGGGTCAGCCCGACTCGAACAGCGGTGCTTACCAACGCGTGCGCGAATCGCTCTCTACCATGGGCTCGTACATTCCCACGGTGCCGGCCATTCTTCGACAGGAAGATCGCAATCAGCATGGCTCGCTCAGTTCCAGTAATGCCAAGCTCAGCGCCACCAATGCACCGACGATTGTCGGCATGTACATTGTGAAGTTACAGCAAGGTGGCTTCGATACCACGAATACCACCAACCTTAAGGCCGAACTGGCCAAGATTATGCCGTGGGAATTCTGGCAAGGAACGCCACTCAACATCAATCGTTATCTCGGCAACGGCATCAACGATAACTCGACGACCAACAAGGCCATCGACGAAGTGCTGGAAGCCACCAGCAACGAAGACGCTTGGGGCACCAACTCCTCCGGCACTCAATCGTCGGCTCCTTCGGGTGGCGCTCTGCCAGGCACCGGTGGCTTCAGCGGTCAGCGTGCCTTTCCGGTCAACAGCGTTGATGTGGATCGTGATGGTGCGCAAGACGGCGCGTCGGGCGCCACGAACGACCGCAGATATGCACGCCATTTACTTGCCCGACATTTGTATTGCCTTGCAATGGCACTTAAAGGAAACAGCTACAACCCGCCGAAGCCCAACGGTGGTGGCAACCTGTCGAATGCGGAGACAGCGCGTTTATTGGCACAATGGGCCGTGAATGTCGTCGATTTTCGCGATGTCGATGGCATCATGACCGGCTTCGAATACGACACCAATCCTTGGAATGGCTGGTCGGTTGATGGCAATCTGGCCACGGTCGAAACTTCGGAACGTGGCGTCGTTTGGGGCTGCGAAGCACCGGAATTGTTACTGACAGAAGCACTCGCCTTTCATGATCGTCGCGTGCGTGATACTGCTCACGACACGACCAAGAAAAAGGTCGAAGAGCCGACGACCCCCGATGACGATCTTGACCAGTTCCGCGTTCCGCAGGGATCACTCTTCTTTGAACTCTACTGCCCGCGCACGCACACCATGTACAACCAGCCCGGTACTTACGAGGCCATGTATAGCCCGCAGATGCCGTTTGAACTGTACGACAAGAGCACGGGAAAACTGGATCTAGGTCGGATGTCGCCCGGAACTTCCGGGCGGGCTTCGCCGGTCTGGCAAGTTGCGATTAGTTCGGTCAATGCCAATCAAGATGGACTTCCCCATTCGCAGGTGCTCACCGAAAACGCTTGGGAAACCTCGCGTTATGCCGAACCAGCTGACGCCACGATCACGGGGCGTCAGTTCATCAACCTGCAATACGATGAAAATAACCCAGGTCGCATCGTCGAGATTGAGCGTTACGTTTGGTTTACGAACACCGATGGCGGTGCAACGAATCCCAAACAGGATCGAGTTTTTTACAATCAAAAGGATTGGACCGCTCAAGTCGCTCCGGGCCAATACATGGTCGTTGGTCCGCGCGAAAAGACCGTTCTTGGCTCCAACAACAAGGACGTCGGACGCGAAGTCGGCGATTGGCACGGACCTTCATTGCAAGAGATCAACCTCAGCAGTACGACCGGTGTGTCGATTACGGATGCAGGCGGCAATACCACTTCCAAGCTTTCCACGCCTTCGGCAACGGCCGAAATTCAGCCCCCGGCTGCACTCGTCGTCGATATCCGTCCACCAACGACATGGATGAACGCCGGGAATGTAAACCGTCGCGTTGGTGTTAACATCACCGAACCCCTTCCGAATGCGATTCCCGCGGTCGGCGGCAGTTATTACCCCGAGTACAACGTCGACAATCTATGGTCGAATCCGCTCGATTCCTACGACAATCCGGTGACCTACAGCGACCCGCCGCTGATCCCAGATGCGCCGCAGGATAACACCCGTTTGCTTGGTACTTCCGGCCTGCTGGAGACTCGATACCATGCCCGCAAAGCTGGCGTGTTCCTGCAGCGGTTGGCGGACCCAACTCAAGACTGGGATCCACTCTCGAATCCATACATCACCGTCGATTTCGCTCCCGTTGATCTCTCTGTCTTCAACGGTGAGGAAGATACCGATCAGCAAGTTCCTTCGGGCACGCCTTCCATGATGGTGAACATCGACCGTGATGATCCGCCGGATCCGACTGGAAATGCTCGCCCCAGCAGATTATTCACGAGTCAACGTGGCGTCCAAAGGGGAAACCCATGGTTCCCGCAGTTTATCGATACGCCGACGAACCCAGCCGTTCAGAACTCTGGCGATCGCTTCATGCGACTCGGTTTGCACCACACGCTGGGCTACATCAATCCGGCGATGGGTACCCCGCGCACCGCTGCCCAGAGTGGTAACTATGCGTCTTATACTGGTGATCCAGGCGATACCGACAAGCCGTTCCCGTGGATTCCGTTTCACAATCGTCCTTTTATGAACCCGGCCGAACTGTTGCTGGTTCCCACCTGCGCTCCGAATCGGTTGAATCTCGAAATCACTCCCGACAATCCCTACGTGGCTGTTGGCGCAAATCCATACACAGCTACGAGCGAGCCGGATTTCAATGGCGGGTTTGGTTACCTGCTGAACATGTTCCAGAGTAACCCAACCGATACCGACGGATTTAACCTGTCGCGGCTATTCGACTTTGTCGAAACGCCCTCGAACTTTGTGAAGACCGAAAAGTGGTACAGTCCCAACTCGGTGAATAATACCGATACGTTGCCGTCGCCACGCCCCGAGTATCGGCCGCCTTACTTGTACCGGCCTCCGTTCAATCGCTTGTCGCGTTTTCGCGATCCGGGGCGCATCAATATCAACACCATTTTTGACGAGCCCATTTGGAACTCGATCATTGGTTACGATCCCAGCGATTCTACTTATACGGGCTCGCCTTCAATTCTGCCCGGGTTACGCGTCCCGTTCAGCGAGGTCATGGTCAGTCGGCAAGGGATTTCGGGGGGCTCGCTCGGGCGAATCAGCCAGACGCATCCCACCATCTTTGCCAATCCGTTCCGTCCTGCGAACTCCGCCGACTTAATGCCCGCTGCCGGGAACATGCGTAAGTCGCCGGTCGAAGCTACGTTCTTCCGGTCGTCGACCTCGCGAACCGGCGAGCCGCTATTTGGCTATCGTTCCTCCGAAGCGTCAATCAATACCGACCGGAATCCATATTTCCGCTATCAAGGCATTCAGAAAATCAACAACATCGTCAGCACGCAGTCGAACTGCTATGCCGTGTGGGTGACGGTTGGCTACTTCGAAGTGGAAGAAGCAACGATTGGCGCGGCTCATCCCGATGGATTTATGTTGGGACAGGAACTGGGCATGGACACTGGGGACATTCAGCGGCATCGAGCGTTTTACTTGCTCGACCGTTCGATTCCTGTGGGCTTCATCCCCGGGCTGAAGTTGAACGCCGATAATTGCGTGCTGCTGCGGCGGCAAATCGATTAGGGTGGGAGTTGGGAACTAGGGACTGGGAGTTAGGGAAGGGAGTCGGAGATTGAAAAGGAGCCCGACGTATCAGCGAGGGAGATTGGCAATGCATCCTCGCTAACGCGTCGGGCTACTTGAGAAATGCGAAGGGGTAGCGATGTCCATATCACTCGTTTGTGCGCACTGTGAGCATGCGTTTCATATCAATGATCAATGGGCAGGCAAGAAGATTAAGTGCCCGGCGTGCCAGGGCAAGTTGGCAGTGCCGGCGACCGATGGTGCCAACCACGGGCAGGCCCTGAGCGACTTCATGCAATGGGCGGGCAGCGGCAAGGGGGCACAGGTGACAGGCGACGAAGCCAATTGGTTCCTGCAAACTGCCTCCGGCCGCCAGTACGGGCCCGTCGACCGCCGACTGCTCGACTATTGGCTGCGGCTGGGAGCCGTCACCTCTCGCTGCCAGGTGCTACGCGAAGGTGACAGCCAGTGGCGCTGGGCCAGCGAGTTGTACCCGCAGCTGGGGTGAACGAAGGCAGAATGAAGGAAGATACGAGAGTCGGTGTTGAGTAGAGGCCAAGGGTTCTTCAGGTAGCCCGACGCGTCAGCGAGGGGAAGTCGATAACGACTTTTCCTCCCAGCAAAACGGGCCATCAGAATAGTTCCCTCGCACGCCTCGGGCTACTTGAGAAGTGCAGAGCGATAGCGGTTCAGTCTGAAATGCGAATGGGAATTGGGGTGGGGAATGGGTAAGAGAATTCATAACACGTCAGCAGTTCGTAGTGCGTTCACGCTCATCGAGCTGCTGATTGCCATGGCGCTGACGCTGATCTTGGTGTACGCCATTGCAGAGTTCTATGCCTACGTCGGCAATGCCGTGCGCGATAGCCGCGCTATGATCGAACTCGGCGGCCAGCTGCGATCCGTCGGCCAACAGCTTCAAGACGATCTCGACTCGCTCACGCTGCGCCCGGAACCGTGGATTGACCCGAATGCTTCGCCGGGTTATTTCACGATTTATGAAGGGCCCTATTCGGATTCGCGACCCGATAGCGGAACGAACGATATTACCACGATCAACACGAATCAGATTCCGGACGTGGTGAACAACAACGTCACAACGCTGGTGGGAGACGGTGACGACGTTATTGCAATGACGATTCGGGCAGGGGACGTGCCGTTTCAGGGGCGGTACAACGGCGGCACGCAGACCTCTCAGTTTGCTGAGGTGGTTTGGTTTGCCACGTTTACGGATACGAATGGAGACGGCGATTGGGACCTGGGCGAACCGCGCTTGCTTTGCCGGCGGCAGCTGATTATTCGGCCGGATCTCGGCGTATTGGGGACGTATGGCACTTTGAGTAATGCCATCGACTTCTGGGACGATAACGATGTCTCTGCACGAATTTCTTATAACTCTACATCGATGCAGTTTCAGGTTGTCGCCAATTCACTGGCCGACCTATCGCTCCGCGAAAATCGCTTTGGATGTGCACTGCAGGGAAATGGCACCGCCATTAATTCAACTTCATGGAAAGAAATCGACATCAAGCCAAGCGACGTGAATTCGCTCAATGTCTATACGCTTTCGGGCAATGCGTTTGGCGAGGATCGGGTTCTTTCAAATGTATTGGCGTTTGATATTCGGGCCTTTGATCCGACCGCACCAATCTACGAGGATTCAAGTTCTCAGACCGCGTTAACGCCTGGCGACCCGGGATTTGCCGCACTTTTCGGTTCAGGTACCCCCACCCGCATCGGCGTCGGAGCCTGGGTAGATCTCTATTACAACCAGGTTTTGGCCGCACAAGGCGTTGCTGCAGGATCGCGCCCCTCGTCTTCCTTCTCTGGTTCGTCGGGGGCGAGTATTCCTTTTTGGGACACCTGGCCTCTCGCTTATGAGTTGCCGCCTTATAACACCGGAACCGGGCTCGATGGTCTCGATACCGATGGAGTCAACGGCGTTGATGACGCAGGCGAGCGGCAGACTCAACCACCCTATGCCGCTCCGCTGCGGGGGGTGCAAGTTCGCATTCGAGTTTATGAGCCGCAAACGCGTCAAGCGCGGCAGATCACCGTGGGAACCGACTTTATTCCCGAGTAAGGCCCGGCGGGCTACCAACTAATTCTCGGCGGCTTCTTTCACAATGTCCCCTTGGCTATTGATCAGGCCAATGGGGGTGCCCGCACACAGGCGCTGGGCATACACCAGGGAATCGTGATTGGTAGTGGCGATATAACGCAGGCCGGTCATGGCCATCAGTTGTTTCACGGCTTCTTCCAGATTGGCCGATGATTCGACGGCGATTAATTTATCGCCGGCAATGACATCAATCACACTGTCTGCCGCGGTTTGTAGTTCTCCTTGGTAGATATCGATAATTCGATTGACGACCGTTGAATGCGCTTTGGTCCCCATCCTGTTCCTTCAGCAAGGTTGCCGCTCATGGTTAGCCGGGCTCCAGAATACGGCGGAGGGGCCGGCAATACCACCCCAAATGGAGTATTGGTCACCGCTACAGTATCGACTGCGATGGTGACAAGTGAGTGTCATACCCCCTCCGAGTTCGCTGGTGGGAATTTAGGGTTTCCCCTACTGGCTCCGCCGCCAACATTCGGGCAATGATGAGGGGAATTCAATTCACGTTATGAGATTCAGCCTTTGTGGAGCAGCCGGCGATGGAATTGCGACCTCTAGGTCAAACGGGATTAAAACTTTCGCAGTTAAGTTTCGGCGCGTCGTCGCTGGGGCAGGAATTTCGAAGTGTCGACCTGAACGAAGCGCTGCGGTCGGTTCGCACGGCGCTCGATTTGGGGATGAACTTTATCGACACTAGCCCCTATTACGGCCGCGGCATGAGCGAAGTGTTGCTTGGCGTCGCCTTGCGGGATGTGCCCCGCGATAAGTACCTGCTCGGCACCAAACTGGGGCGTTATGACGGCGCGCACTTCGATTTTTCTGCGCGGCGCGTGGTTGAGAGTGTCGACATCAGTCTGCATCGGATGGGGGTCGACTATCTCGACATCATGCTCTGCCACGATATCGAGTTCGTCGATATGCGGCAGATCATCGACGAAACCCTGCCGGCCCTGCGCAAAGTGCAACAGCAGGGAAAAGTCCGCTTCATCGGCATTAGCGGCTATCCGATGAATATCTTCCGCTATGTGCTCGATCAACAGCCGCTCGATGTGGTCCTCTCTTATAACCACTACACACTTCAGAACACGATGCTCGCCGACCTCCTGCCTTATCTCCAAAGCAAGGGCGTAGGGGTCATGAACGCCGCGCCGTTTTCGGCCCGGCTCCTGACGCGGCAACCATTGCCCCCGTGGCACAAGGCGACGCCGGAAGTGCGCGCCATCGCCAAACAGGCAGCTGACCACTGCAGCAGCCGCGGGGTTGATATCGCGCAGCTGGCCGTGCAGTTCAGCATTGCTCATCCGGGGATGACAACGTGCATCGTGGGTTCAGCTAATCCCGAGAACGTGAAGAAGTGGGTCGAGTGGGCCGGGCTCCCCATCGATCAACAATTGCTAAGTGAAGTGCAGCAGATTCTTAAGCCGATTCACAATTGGTTTTATACCGAAGGCCGGGCCGAGAATAACGACCAGATTGAAGTAAGAACGCAGAAGTAAGAAGGCAGAATGAAAGCCAGGATGTTAGTCAGCGACTAACGGCACGAAGCGGCAACCGATCGAGGGCTGCAGTTCTGCGCGGCCGTCGATCTTGCGGATGATGGTCAGGATCTGTTGATCGGTCGGTCCGAAGGGACCAATGAGGAGCCCGTTCTCGGCCAACTGTTGCCACAGTGCCGGTGGACAATGGCGGGCCGCAGCCGTGAGGATGATTCGCTCGAAGGGGGCCGCTTCCGGCCAGCCGAGGCTGCCGTCGCCGACGCGCAAATGCACATTCGTGTACCCCAACGTGCGTAGCCGCACCCCTGCTTGCTCCGAAAGGTGCGCGTGTCGTTCGAGGGAATAAACCTCGGCCCCCAACTCCGCCAGAATCGCCGTCTGGTAGCCGCTGCCCGTGCCAATTTCCAGCACTCGTTCGTGCCCCAGCAGTTCCAGCGTTTGCGTCATCAGCGCGACCATATAGGGCTGGCTGATTGTCTGTCCACAATCAATGGCCAGCGCTTCGTCCGCATAGGCCCGCTGGGCTTCGTTCTCGGGGACAAACTGCTCGCGCGGCACCAGCGCCATCGCAGCCAGCACCCGCTCGTCGGCAATGCCGCGTGCACGGAGGTGTTGGTGAAGCATTTGCTGCTTGGCGACTTCGCGGCTGGTATGAGAGAATGTCATAGCCACAACTCTCGCAGATGCTGTGCCAAGGGAAACTCCGCCAGTCGTGCCTCAATCCAATAGCCTGCGAAAACCCTCCTGCTCAAAATGGCGATCGGTGGTTAACGCATCTTCGATTCTCTTCTCGCGCATCAGGACGAAACTGATGGCGTCGCAGAGGGAATAGTTTTTGTCGAGACGGGATTGGAGTAGGGCCATTCCGCGTTGATGAAGGTCCTTGTCGACCCAAACTATTTCTACATCGAGATCGTAAACGATGTCGTCCACGAACTCCAATGTCTTGTATCGATCAAAGCCTCTTGCCGTGGCGAGGGCAACAAACTCAGATAGCACATAGCCATGAGTTATCCGGTAACCGGCCGAGTCATACAGCTTTATTGCTAACCGATTGAATAGTTCGCGGGGCGAACAGACGTTGAACAGACCCGACGTATCGAGGAACATCACTATTCCTCGTGAGTGCTACCGTACTCTCGCGCCAGGTCAGCATCGATCTGCTCATTGTCCGTACCCACGGGACAGCCCAAATCGAACGTCCCGAAGTGTTTTCTTAAGAGACCGCGGGCTGGCTGTTTCGTTGTCCGCAGAGGGGCATTACCGTCGCCATGTTGAGAACGAGAATAAAGTCGTTCCATGTCGGCAGTCGCAATCTCGGCCGGTGACATTGACTGAGACGCGGCTTGCAGTTGCAATTGGGCAAAAGCATCGTCACTAAGCTGGATAATCAACTGCTGGCTCATGAGAGTCCTCCGCAAAACAGACCGAACCGATATCGGAATTATACCACCAAACCTGGCCAGGGCATCATCTACCCCTTCCTCCCCAGCATGCGGTCCATGGCATCGGACGTGTGATAGACGATCGCTTCGGGCCAGTGCGGGAAGGGATTGAAATACTCGAACGTCAGATAGCCGCGATAGCCGGTGTCGTCGAGCGCGGCGAGCACCGCGGGCCAGTTGGTGGTGCCGTCGAGCAGCAGGCGGAAGGCGTTCAGATTGAACTCGTGTACCTTTTTGCTGTACTCCTTTAAGTGAATATTTTGAATCCGCTTACCCAGCATTGGAATCCAGTGTTCGGGAAAGTGATATTGCATGATGTTGCCAGTATCGAAGTGGACCTTCACCCATTTGCTATGGAAACTATCGACGAATTGATTCATCTCCTGCGGGCTGTGCAAAAAGCCGTTGGCAAAAATGTTCTCGATGTTGATATAGACCTGGTTCTTCTCAGCGGCCGGCAGCATCGCCTTCACGCCGGCCGTGGCTCGCTCCAGGGCCACATCGTGGGGCACGGGCGGCTCATCGGGAATCCAGGGGGCATAGACCGAACCAGGCACGCAGAGCAAATTCTCGGACCCCAGCAGGCGGGCCGCTTCGATCATCTTCAGCGCCAGTTCGGTTCCCTTTTTTCGCCGGGCTGGATCCTCGTGCGTAAAGGCATAGGGCCAGAACAAGAACGAACAGACGCCGCTGATCTCCAGCCCCAGCTTCCGCGCCTGCTCGCCAATCGCCTTGATCTGCGCCGGCGACGTCTCGGGAGACAAATCCCCTTCCAGCGCGTAATTCACTTCCACCGCCTCGAAGCCCGCATCCTTGCACAGCTGAAAACACTCGGTGAGCGTCATCTTCTGCGGGTAGGGGAGCGCCCAAAGATTGATCGACTTCTTCATGTCGTAGCGCTTGGTCGGTTCCTTGGCGTTCTTGGCCGCCACGGGCGTTGTGCCCTGCTCGTTGGCCAGCAGACCTTGGGCAGCCAAGAACGACGAACCAAATGCAGCCGAATAAGCAAACACCTCGCGCCGGCTGAGCGAGGATTTCGAGTCGTGATCGGGAGAAGCAGACATTCGCGGACCCTCATAGAAAGAACATCAGCGGAACCAACTGCGCCGGTCATTGTCGCACCACTACGGCGGGAAGCAATTCGTTTCCCCCTTAGCCCGGCGCGTTAGCGAGGGAGAGTGCTCTTCGCCGCATTGATTTATTGTCGCCGTTTAGCCATTGGTTCCGACCGCGTTTGATTCGTTACGAGATTCGAGCGAACGAATTGCGACACGATTCAATTCTGTACCACACCATCGCTCTCCTCGCTGACGCTTCGGGTTTCCTGATTCATGCCAGTCTGTACCGGCCGTTGAAAACTCATTCCCGCCTCGACGTAACTTGTCTTGTACACGCCACCGAAATCATCCTATTCGTTGATAAACGAGTCGAGTTTTTCAACCAACATATGCGCCATTACCGAGGAATATGCTCATCGGTGTTGAAATTCCCCGGGGGTTTATCAACACCCCCCTTTTGCGTGCAAGCGCGACTTACGTCGCAAGCTCTCTTTTTGAATGCAATCTGAATCACGGACTCAGGTCCGGTATTTCCTGATATGTGGCGCCACTGCCGTAATGGGAAAGGTCGCCGACCCAAGCTCCTGGTCGCATTCTCCGATCCAACTGCTCAATAGGCAAGAAGAAAATGCTGAAGAATTGTGAACCGAATCGGTAGTGCTCCGGTGTCGCAATGGCTCCTCGACTGGTCACGTTACCAATGACCATGTGCCCTTCCGGCACTACCAGCGCCAGATAACTCCCGACATAAAGAATGGCCAGCAGTAGAATGCCTGCGATAATCGGCGCGGCAGAGCGGTTGTTGGGCATGAGAAGATTCTACGCGCGGGCTTCGGCCCGGTCACTCTGGCGGGGGTTTTTCGTGCATGGGTAGAATAGGGCTATGAGAATGACTCCAGCCCAAATGGCGGTTCATCTAATCTGCGGACTCAAACTCCCGCCGTTCGTTCGTACGTCTGACAGCATCGATGAACGGATGAACGAGGGGCGTGCTCGGCTAGTAAAGATAACCGGCAAGGACTTTGGCTACGACCTCCAAGCGTGGCACGATGACCTTAAGGTGACTCGCGCAAATGGTTGCGGCTACACCTATGGCCGCAACATTGCGCTACCGAAAATAATGAAGGGGGCGCTGGGATCTCGCGAGTGGCAGGCGGCCGCAACCCGTCTCACCCACGACAGCAAGCAATCGCCGGGTAGCGAATTTCAAACTGACGCACTACCCGGCCCGCGAACCTAGCGGGACTTTTTCATGCACGAGTAGAATGGAGTGATGGGATCCAAGCAGAATTCGCTGGCTATCGCACTTGGAGTGCTGCTCGTTACGGTTGCCGTTGCCGCAACGGTTATCGGTTGGATGACTAGCGATCCGAACACCAAGTCCGGACGGCTAAAACGCAATCTAGACGCCGTTACGGATGAGACCGAGCGGCGTGACCGCGAGATTGAGGAAATGACTCCCCCCTGAATAATGTTCCCTTGAGCCAGCCGGAAAGGTACGATAAACACCATTAGCCGCCGCTGATGGATGCCCGCTTGCGAAGCAGACCATCGACAAGGCTTCCCACCCAACACACTTCCCACCCCGCGAGAAACCTCCGCATGCCTAAGAGCGCGAAGCACGATCGAGCCTGCGCGGAGTTTCGCGCGCTGCAAACTTCGCGGCGAGCGGTGGTGCAGGCCGGGGCTGCGAGTCTGCTGGGGCTGGGCTTGCCGGCCCTGTTTGCCCATCAAGCGGCCAATCAAGCGCGGGCCGATTTCACGGGGACAGCAAATCGCTTGCTCCCAGGTTTTGGCAAGGCCAAGCGCTGCATCTTCCTGTTCATGTGGGGCGGCCCGAGCCAGCTCGATACGTTCGACTTGAAGCCCAACGCCCCCGCCGATATTCGCGGCCCGTTTCAGCCCATCAGCACCAAGGTTCCCGGGCTGCACATCAGCGAGCACTTCAAGCAGCTGGCCGGCGTGATGGATCAGGTCGCGGTCATTCGCTCGCTCTCGCATAACGATCCGGCCCACCTCTCCAGCGGACACACTTGCGTGACGGGGCATCTCGCGCCGGTCGTGCGCAGCGATGCCACGCCCCCCAGCTCGCGCGATACGCCGCACATCGGTTCGGTCCTGAGCAAGCTTCGTCCACCGCAATCGGCGGTGCCACCCTTCGTCATGTTGCCCTGGAAGGTCTTTCATCCCGCCGCACCCGGCGGACAAGCCCCCGGTCAGCACGGCGGTTGGCTCGGCCCCACTTACGATCCCCTGCTGGCCACCGGCGACCCGAACAAAGCTGATTGGAAGTTGCCGGCGATCGAACTGCCGCCAGGCGTGACTCCCGAGACGCTCCACAGTCGCTATCAACTGTTGCAGCAGATCGATGCTCAGCGGGCCGCCTTCGATGCGCTCCCGCGACCAGCGGCCATGACTCAGCATCAGGCCCGCGCGCTTGATCTGCTGGCTTCGCCCAAAGTCCGCGAGGCCTTCAACCTGGCCAAGGAATCGGCCGAGACGCGCGAGCGTTACGGCCGAAACATTCACGGCCAAAGCGTGCTGCTGGGACGAAGATTGCTGGAGCATGGCGTGCCACTGGTGAACATCAACTGGCACGACGACGGCCGCAACTTTTGGGACACGCACGGCAACAACTTCAACCGCTTGAAGGATGACCTCATCCCTCCCGCAGACCGCGCCCTCACGGCACTCCTGACCGACTTGAGTGACCGCGGCCTGCTTGAGGATACGCTCGTGGCTTGGGTCGGCGAGTTTGGTCGCAAGCCGCAGACCACCAACGGCACCGGTCGCGAACATTGGCCCTACTGTTACAGCGGGCTGCTGGCTGGCGCGGGAATCGCCGGCGGTGCGATCTACGGCAGTAGCGATCGCCACGCGGCCTATCCGGCGACGAACGCCTGCTCGCCGCACGACTATGCCGCGACCATGTTGCATGCCCTGGGCATTGAAGCCGGCGCGAAGTTGCACGACCGCGACGGCCGACCACACGCCGTTTACGCCGGCGAACCGATCACCGCTTTGTTTGCTTAGTGGGATAGGCTTCCAGCCTGTCAGGACGAGTTGGCATCACAGGCTGGAAGCCTATGCCACTTAAGAGAAGCCGGAGACTGACAATGCTCGAACTTCTCGGTAATTCGACTCCGCTGTGCGACCGTGTCTCGCGACGAGCCATGCTGCAAGTCGGTGCGCTCGCGCCGCTGGGTCTCTCGCTGCCGTCGTTACTCCTGCCGCAAGCGGCGGCCGCTGCGCATGGGCCTGGCTTTGGCAAGGCAAAGCGCTGCTTGCTGATGTTCATGTGGGGTGGTCCCGCGCATCAAGACCTGTGGGACATGAAGCCGAACGCGCCATCGACCATTCGCGGCGAGTTTTCGCCCCGCTCGACGAACGTCCCCGGCCTGCAAATCAGCGAGCTAATGCCGAACCTCGCGCAGCAGATGGATAAGGTCGCCCTCATCCGCTCGGTCACGCACACCGACAACAATCACTCGACCGGTGCCCACTGGATGCTTACCGGGCACAAGCATCGCCTGGCTGCCGAAAATTTTGGGGCTTCCCCCAGCGATCATCCGCATCTCGGTTCGGTCCTGAACAAGCTGCTCCCCAGCCAGGCGAGCATGCCCCCTTTTGTCTCGCTCCCCGATCGCATCGCGACCACTGCCGGGGCCATTGTCCCGGGGCAGAACGGCGGCATGCTGGGCAGCAAGTACGATCCGTTCACCATCGACCAGCATCCCGACTTGCCGAACTTCAAGATCGATGCGGTGGCCCTGCGCAAAGGAATCGATCCGGTCCGCGTCGCCGGTCGCCAGCACTTGCGGCAACTGATGGGCGAAGCGGCTGCGGGGCTCGACGCCAGCCGGCGCGTCCACGCGATGAACGAGTACTATCAACAGGCCGCCGACCTGGTGAATTCGACCAAGGCCCGCGAAGCGTTCGACCTGGCGCGCGAACCGCAGCCCCTGCGCGAACGGTACGGCAAGGGAACCTTTGGGCAAAGCTTGTTGCTCGCGCGGCGGATGCTCGAAGCGGGCGTGCGGTTGGTCACTGTCTATTGGCACCGCGACATGCCGGGGGTCGATACGACCTGGGACACGCACGGCCAGAACTTCAAGCAGCTGAAAGAACGGCTGGTGCCGCAGATCGA
Source organism: Anatilimnocola aggregata (assembly GCF_007747655.1). Classification (NCBI taxonomy): domain Bacteria; kingdom Pseudomonadati; phylum Planctomycetota; class Planctomycetia; order Pirellulales; family Pirellulaceae; genus Anatilimnocola; species Anatilimnocola aggregata. The sequence goes on along the minus strand of NZ_CP036274.1, from coordinate 8,030,620 downwards.
TCAGCCCGTGGCCACGCTGCTGAGCGATTTGCATGATCGTGGCTTGCTCGACGATACGCTGATTGTCTGGTCGAGCGAGTTCGGTCGCACGCCGAAGATCAACGGCAATGCGGGGCGCGATCACTGGGGCCCGTGCAACACGGTCTGGCTCGCCGGTGGCGGAGTTCCCGGTGGGCAAGTCTATGGTGCCTCGGACAAGCACGCCGCCTATCCGGCCGATAATCCCGTCGGGCCCGCCGATGTGACGGCCACGATTTTTCATTTGCTCGGAGTCGATCCGCACGGCGTGGTCCACGACCGCGAACAGCGGCCGCACACCATTGCCCACGGCCGCCCTGTCGACGATATCCTCCGCGGCGAAGCCCAGCCCAACGACAACGATTCGGTGCAACCGGCCGAGCAATTGGTTTCGCAGCCCAACAGTGCGATTCTCGCCGATGCACCGCTGGCCTATTGGCCGCTGCAAGAACGGAGTGGCAAAAGTGCCCGCGACCTGGTCGGCAGCAGTGCGACCAATAGCAGCGTGGAATTGCCCAGCGGTCGCACGCCGGCTGCCTACCTGGGCGATGTCGCGACCGGCGATCAGCGCGTGAAGGCTGATGTGCGCGACTGGGCCGACAACTACACCGTCGAGTTCTGCTTTTTGAATTCGCTGGCCGTCGATCGCTTGCCGGTGACAGGCTATATGTTCAGCCGCGAGGGTGCAGCGGCCGGTGCTGACCGCGACCGCGGCGAGCACTTGGGAATTGGCGGCACGTTCAATCCTCAGCAGTCGCTGCAAGGAAAGTTGATCGTCTTTAACGGCGACGATTCACCGCGCGGCCTGCTCGTTGGCAAGACCAAGCTGGAAGTCGACCGTTGGTATCACGTGGCTCTGGTCCGCGAGGGCGAACACGTGAGTGTCTATCTCAACGGCAACTTCGCCCAGCCCGAGCTCAGCGGGTCGCTCGCCAAACAGTTCACCACCCGCACTCTGTACGCCGCCACCCGCAGCGACGCCTTGTTCGCCCTGCAAGGCCGCCTGCGAGACCTCGCCATCTTCAACAAGCCCCTTTCCCGCGAACGTCTCGCCGCCCACTTCGCCGCCAGCCAGGTGAAGGGGTAGTTTCTCTCTCTGCCGTCTTGGGTACATTCCGGTCGACTTGTAATTACGAAGCTGGGTGCCTGTCGTTTTGCGGAGCGGGCTGAACATGGCAGGCAAGAGTGGCCGTTGTGAGCCGATGGCAGGTTTTTTGAGCCATTCTCTCTTGCTTCATTCCCCATAATCTAGCGGCGAGGGGCGTTTCCTTCGCTGGGTTCGGCTCTCTAGCTGGCCCCGTAAATGAAAGCGGCGAGAGCAAGTGTTACAAGCACTCACTCCCGCCTGAACATCACTTGCGTATGGAGCAAGCAATGTCTGGCTACCAGTCTATCAACGCAGAATCAGGGACCGCAACGGAGTGGCTTTCAATCGGTGAACTCAGCAGGAGGTTCAAAGTTCACGTCAACACGGCGAGAAACGCGGCGAACGCTGGCCGGTTGCGAAGCTATAGGCTGAATGCGGCCAGCTTCGACGGAAAGAGCCACCGACGTTTCAGATTAGAGGACGTTCACGAGTGGCTCGGATTAGAGCAGGGGAAATCAGTTCAGGGAGATTCCAATGAACCCACGCGGCCTGCTGTGCTATTAGTTGCGCGAGTTTCAACCAGTTCTCAGAAAGCTGATTTACAACGTCAAGTTGAACGCCTAGAGGCATTCGCAAAAGAGAAGTGGGGAAAGGACGGCTGCACTATCCACAAGTACGTCCGGACGACCTCCGGCTTAAATTACAACTCAAGTGTTCTGACGAAAATGGTTCGGGACATTATCGACAACAAGTTCAACAATGGTTTTTTAATAATCACTTATCGTGAACGTCTTGTAAGACAGGGATTCGATTTAATAAAGACGATTTGTGAGTCCAAAGGAATCACCATAATCCAAACTGAGACTGAAGAATCTGTCGATTATCAAGCTGAACTTATTCAAGATATACTTAGCTTGAGTCATGTTTACAACTGTCGCATGTTTGGGGCTAGAGGCAACAAGAACAGAGTGTTCTTTCGTGAGCTTCCCCAGACCACCATCGACTTAATCTGTGATTTAAGGGCTAAAGGGTTCAGCCTGCGAGAGATTCATCGGAAGCTGGTTGAATCTAAAAGTAACGTGTGCTCAGGCGGGAGAAAGTTCGGCTTGCAGTTGGTGATTCGGGTGTTGAAACAAGCCAAGCCTTTGAACGATACCTCCCTTGCTAATCCGCGAAGCGGAGGAAGCTTCGAAAAGTGGCTGAAAACCAAGCTCCGCGTGGGTGGACGTGGGGCCAAAATCACGCGGGCCAAAATCCTCTCTGCTTACTCCGTTCACTGCGAGCAAAACGGGGAAAGACGAGTGAGCCGCAAGCTGTGCTTGGAGCAGTTGAGCAAGCATGTTCAAAAACTAGGTGTCGAAGTGACTGAGAACGGCGAAAGCGTGCTCTACACCGGGATGAACCTCATTCCGCACAGCATCACAACGGCCAAGGCCACTTAACTGGCAATGTGAGCCGATGTTAGGTTCTCAATCGCAGCAAAACACAGCAGCTGTTCAAACCAACTCGGCCACTTCGCTCTGCTTTACTGCGGAAAACGATAGGCACCCAATGCCACCGACAGCTCTCCAAGCTCAGGTATCAGTCAACCATTCGGCTGGAATGGGGTCGGGAGTCAGCGGCGACTTACCACCTTCATAGAAGGCCGCACTCGACCACTTCCACTCACTTCCCCTCTGGCACCATTCCTTGCGGACTGGGTTGTCGTGCAAGTACTCAATCATTTTGAGCAGCGTCTTGCCATTGGTGATATTGCGATCATAGCCACCTCCCGATTGCCAAAACAATCGCTCGGTGCGATGTCCGCGTCGTCGTGTGATTCGCTCCAGCCAAGGCGATTCGTTATCAATAAGAAACTGAATCGCCTGTTTTGCCACCGGCAGTTTGATGCCGGACCTGATCCTGCCGATTCGATACTTCTCGGGTCTTGGCCGCACAATCACATGTGCATGATTGGGCATGATCACAAAGGCCCAGAGGTCGAAATCGTGTTTCACACGAGCCCGCTCGATTGATTCAACGAGCCAGTTACAAGTTCGTTCCGCTTTCAAGAAATTGAACCTGCGATAGCAAGAGAACGTCAGCTCGTGCGCATGTCCTGGGGTATTGAAGTCCTGTCGGTGAACACGCTGGGGCCGGCCACGCATACCGCACTCTTGAGTGAGGGAACGAATCGATGGCTGCTGAAAGCTGATTGGCAGGTGGCTTCGCTGCACGTATTTGAGTGCCTGTCAACCTTTGCAATGGGATGCCTACCGGCACTGAAGTTGGGTGCCTGTCGTTTTGCGGAGCAAAACACAGCAGCAGCTCGAACCACTCCGGCCAATCAACCATACTGGCCCAGCTTTTTTAGCAGACCTTTGCCGCCAGAGCCAATCCGTATCAACTCACACTTCACTGTGTTTTGCTCCGCAAAACGACAGGCACCCGGCGATCTCACTACCTACAACGTCTTTAAATACTCCACCAAATCTCTAATCTCCTCCTCAGTCAAAGCTCTCTCACCGGCAACTTTGTCGGGGGAGTGGGGCTCGCGGAGGACGTCGGCGAGCGTGGCGGAGCGGCCGTCGTGAAGGAGGGTGGTCTTGAGGTAGACGTTGCGGAGCGTGGGAGTGTTGTAGCCGCGGTAATAGTCTTTGCTCGATTCGAGTCCCACTTCGTGAACCTGGCCGTCGGTGAAGTGCGGGCCGGTGTGGCACTGGATGCAGTTGCCCACTTTGCCGGTGAAGAGCTGCTGCCCCCGTTGTTGCGCCGCCGTGAGTTGGCCATCTTTGGCGACGAACGGATTGGGGGCGGGCTTGAGTTCGCGCAGATAGGCGAGGACGGCGGCGACGTCGTCGTCGTTCGGGACGGGGCCGTGCATGGTGTCGATGAGGCTCTTGCGCATCGCGGCGGAGAGATCTTTTTGCCAGCCGTGCCAGGTCCAGGGAGCGGTGTCGGCCAGGTGATAAAGAGGCAGGACCGTCTTGCTGGTGAAGTTGGTGTTGTCATTGAGGGTGTCCATGGGAATGCTGTTGGTGCCGCCATCGACGTGGCAGGTGGCACAGCTGTACCACTGATCGAGACTGCGGCGGGCATCGTGAAAAATGGTTTCTCCCTGCCGCGCGAGTGACGGTTTGTCGGGCCCGCCAAGCGCGAAGGTTTTCGTCACCGTCTTGCCGACGATATCAACCACCTGCACCGAATTGGAAAAGTAGTTGGCGACGTAAACCGACTTATCATCCTTGGCGATCTTCAACCCTTGAGGGCGGCCGCCGAGCTCGATGCGGTCGAAGCGGTCGCGATCGCGGAGCACATCGTCGGGAACATGGTCGTCGCTGCCGATTGCCTTCAGCGGGAGATCGTGCGCGCGATAGACGAGCAGTTCGTGCGTGCCCCCGGCGGCGACGATCATCCGCTGTTCATCGCTGGTGAGCGCAAAGCCATAAGGATCGGCAATCGCCCGGCCGCGCGGATCAAGCGCCATTGCTTCGCGCCGCGCGGGACCATCGAGCCGCACGCGCCCCACGCGACTGGCGAGTACCCAGCCCTGGCGAATGTTCGAGATGTTGAGCGGAAAGCCACGGTAGGTCATCCATGTGGTGTAGACGTGCTGCTGATCTTTGCCGATCTGCAACTGGCCGATATTCAGCCCCATGAACGTTTCGTGGAACTTCTGCTTCCTGGTCGGCAGATCGACGACTGAAATGCCCCGGTCGCCACTCGCCGCCACAGCCAGCGTGTTGCCGTCGGCCGATAGCGCCAAATTGCGCGGCCAACGGCCCACGGTGATCTTTTCGGTTACTTCGTTCTTGGCGAGATCGACAATGGCCACTTCAGCCGATGCCAGCAGCGAAACATAAGCTGTCTTGCCATCCTTGGTCGTCACCACGCTGTGCGGCAAATAGCCGACAGCCAGCTGGCTCACCAGGTTCAATTTATCTCCCACGATTTGCAGCCGTTGCAATTCGCCCGAGTGATGACAGGCGATCAGCACTTCGTGGCCGCTGGGCAGCAGGCAGATGCCGGTGGGATGATCGCCGATGGCCAACTCGTGCAGCACCTGGCCGTCGCTGGTGCGAACGAGCGACGCGGTGTCGCTCGTCTGATTGATTGTCACCAGCCACGATTCATCGGGACCGAGCACCAAGTCGACCGGGCTCCGGTCGGGCTCGGCAGCAACAGCCACGAGCGGGGAAAACAATAACGTCAACCAAACAATCGCACGACGGCTAGGCATGATGGGTACCGGCGGGAGGTTAGGAGTGCGGGAGTTTAAGTTTCAATGCAGTTCGGCAGGGATGGAGTTTGGAGTTTGCAGTTGTATTACATAGCCCGACGCGTGAGCGAGGTTGAGGCGCGACTTCATCATACTCCCTTCTCTTCACCCCTTCCGTGCTGCGTCCCGTTAGCCCTGCTTTCCTTCCGCTAGCACCACGCGGGCCTGCTCGACGACATCGCGCAGGCAGCCCGGTTCGAAGGGACTGATCAGACCGGCACCGCGTGCCAGGGCTTGGAAGGGAGCTTCGCCACCGCGACGGCACAGGGCGTTGTAGTCGTCGAGCGTCTTCTGCGGATCTTTACGCGAACGGACCCACAGCTGCAGCGCGCAGGTTTGCGCCAGCGTATAGTCGATGTAATAAAACGGGTGAAGATAAATGTGCCGTTGGAATTGCCAAAAGCCGCCATCGACGACGTGGGGCAAGTCGCCGTAGTCGCGCCACGGCAAATACATTCGTTCCACTTCCTGCCACATGCCATGCCGCTCGGCCGCGGTCGCTTCGGGCTTCTCATAAACCAAGTGTTGAAAGTGATCGACGGCCACGCCATAGGGCAGGAACAGCAGGCCTTGGGTGAGATGGATGCGACGGAACCGTTCGGCATCGGCACCGAAGAACTTTTCCATGTGCGGCCAGGTGAGGAACTCGAGCCCCATCGAGTGGATCTCGCACGACTCGTACGTTGGCCAGAGATAGTCACTCAGCGGTTGCTCGCGGCTGAGGTAGCCCTGATAGGCGTGCCCTACTTCGTGCGTGAAGACTTCGACGTCGTGCTTGGTGCCGTTGAAGTTGGCAAAGATGTACGGCAAGCCATACGAGGGGAACGACGTGCAGAAGCCGCCCGGGCTTTTCCCTTCGCGGTTCTTCAGGTCGGTCAGCTTGGCGGTCGTCATCAAGCGAAAGAAGTCGGCCAGCTCGGGGCCCATCGCGGCGAACATTTCGTGCGCCCGCTCGACCATCCAATCGTGGTCGCCCTGAGGCGCGGGATTGCCTTGCGCGTCGTGAATGGCGTCGTCCCAAAACATGAGTTTGTCGACGCCCAGGTCTTTGGCCTGCTTCTTGCGCAACTCAACGGCCAATGGCACGACATACTTGCGGACTTCGTCGCGAAAAAGGGCGACATCGGCCGCGTTGTAATCGACTCGCTTCATCCGCTGGTAACCCAGTTCGACGAAATTGTTGAACTTCAGCGTGCGGGCCATCTCGTGGCGCAGGTTCACCATGTCGGTATAGATTCGGTCGAGCTGCGGGCGATTATCGGCGTACCATTGCCAGCGGACTTGCTCGGCTTCGTGCCGCGTGGCTCGGTCGGGATCTTCGCGAAACTTGACAATCGCCGAATGATTGAGCGTTTCGCCCCGGAACTGTAACTTGGCGGTCGCCATCACTTCGCCATACTCGGCCTGCAGCTTGGCCTCGCGAACCAGGTGGTCTTGAATGGCTGGCTCGAACGTCATCACATCGGCAGACCACAGGGCAAACGCCTGGGTGCCGTACTTTTGTTCGAGGGCCCCCCGATGCGGACTAGCGAGTAGGAGCCGCTTGATCTTGACATCCAGGTCGGTCAGCCGTGGCTGGAGTTCGTCGCTGTACTCGCGCTCCTTTTTGTATTCTTCGTTGCGCGTGTCTTGATTGAACCGCAACGAGACGAGCGCGCCCCACGTTTCCAAGCGGCGGCGAATCTGATCCCAGCGATGAACGACCTCCGCCGTCTGTTCGGCGGTCTTGGCGCGGGCGAAGGAAGCTTCGAGCTCGGCGTATTCGCGGGCTACTTCTTCGTACTGAGGTGTTTCGACAAAGATCTGATCGATGGTGACGGGCATGGGTGAGCTCAATGGAGGGTCACGGTGAACGTAGGGTGGGCCGAGTGAAACGAGGCCCACCATTCACGTGCGAAATTTGTTGGTTAGGGTGGGCCGAGCAGTGCTCGGCCCACCCTACGATGCTAAATGCGTTTGACTGCAAGTACGTTCGTAGAGTGTATCGCATTCGCGCGGCTCAAACGAGAATCGGCCCCAGGTACGACCCAGTTGCTATAATCGGGTGATGGCTCGCATTACCTCGCCGCACGATGAATCTCTCTCGCAACTGTGCGCGAGCTTGCGCGAACTGGCTCCCACGCTCAATGCGCCCCAAGCTTGGCCAGCTAAACAGTTGGAATTGTGTGCAGCAGCTGGCGTGCACGAGTGGTTCTTGCCGCCCGAAGTAGGTGGCCAAGGTTGGAGCGAAGCCGACTTGCTGCGCGGCTATTTACAACTGAGTGCGGCCTGCCTCACCACGGCCTTTGTCATCACGCAGCGCGTCGGTGCTTGCACGCGAATTGCGGCCAGTGGCAATGTCTTCGCGAGGCAAAAACTATTGCCGTCCTTAATTGATGGCCAAATCTTCGCCACAGTGGGCATCTCGCACCTGACCACCAGCCGGCAGCATATGCAACCGGTGATGCGCGCAGAAGAAACCAGCAGCGGCTTCAAGTTGACAGGGTATTCACCCTGGGTGACGGGCGCTGAGCATGCGCAATCGATTGTGCTCGGCGCGACGCTGGTCGACGGCCGGCAAATCCTCGTTGCTCTGCCAACCGACTTGCCCGGCGTAAGAATTCCGCCGGCTCCGGAACTGGTGAGTCTGACGGCTTCGCGCACCGGCGAAGTCCATTGCGACGAGGTGCTGGTCAATCGCCAGTGGCTCCTTGGGGGCCCGATCGAAAACGTGATGAAGCAAGGTTTGGGCGCAAAAACAGGCGGGCTGCAGACCTCTACTCTCGCGGCAGGATTGACGACCGCTGCGCTTGATTATCTCGAACAAGAGGCGCAGCAGCGGAATATGCTCGCCGAACCTGCCACTGCCATGCGCGCCGAGTTGAACGAATTGATTCATGATTTACTCGCGTTGGCCGAGGGCGAGCAGCCGTGCGCGGCCGAAGATGCGCGGGGACGAGCAAACAGCCTGTCGCTGCGCGCCACGCAGGCGGCGCTCGTCGCTGCCAAAGGAGCCGGTTTCGTGGCGACCCATTCCGCCGGTCGCTGGTGCCGCGAAGCCCTCTTTTTTCTCGTCTGGAGTTGTCCCCAAAATGTCCTCGCGGTGAACTTGTGCGAGTTTGCAGGACTGCACTAAATTTCGTAGCGTGGGCGTTAGCCCACGCGATGCTCAACATGCGTGTCGGCTGAAGCCAAGACTACATAAAAGGTGTAAGTTGTCTGATCCATCATCCGCTACGCAAGTCGTTTGGCATCCTCACAGCGTGACGCGCGCCGAGCGCGAAAGACTGAATGGCCACCGAGGCTGCGTCGTGTGGTTCACCGGGCTATCGGGTTGCGGCAAGAGCACGATCGCGAATGAAGTCGATCGTCAACTGCATCAGCGTGGCGCTCACAGCATGCTGCTCGATGGCGACAACGTGCGCCATGGGCTCAATGCGTCGCCGCAAATGCTCAGTAGTTATGGCGAAGCATTTGCCAAGCGGTTTGGTCTGACCTTCACGCCCGAAGATCGCGTCGAGAACATTCGCCGCATTGGCGCGGTGACCGAACTGTTCGCCTCGGCCGGACTGATCACCCTGACTGCCTTCGTCAGCCCCTATCGGGCCGATCGAGACGCCGTGCGCAAGTTGGTGGAAGAGCGCGGGGAAGTAGGAGATTTCATCGAGGTGTTCGTCGATGCGCCACTTGCGGTTTGCGAAGCGCGCGACCCCAAGGGGTTGTATAAGAAAGCCCGCGCCGGCGAGCTGCCAAATTTTACGGGCATTCATGACCCCTATGAGGCCCCTTTAACGCCGGATCTTCACCTATTATCTGGCGAGAAGACGCCAGACTTGCTAGCGGCCGAAGTGCTGTCGCACTTAAAGAAATGTGGCAAGATTGCGTAAAAGCGAGCTCGGAAGCTTGACACCCTCCAGGCCATTCCTACAGTTAGGTCTATGGAATTCGGCGGGAATGCGCAGTAGGCGGCGCGCGGCCGATATGAATGAGATCGTTCCAGGCGAGGAAGCCTGGGCAAGGAGGAATCGAATGCAAACGCGAACACTCAGGCGTGAGTCTTTAGTCAACGACGATGCGGCAGTCAGCCAACTCGTCGACGCACGTGCAGCACTGCAGTCCAGCAATATCTATGTGCTGCGGAAACTGCAGGTCGACCGTGAAGGAAGCGGCATCGTACTGCGAGGCCATGTCGAATCGTTCTATCACAAGCAGTTGGCCCAGGAACTTGTCCGCGCTGCGGTCGAGGGAGTGGAAGTCCTCAATTCGCTGCAAGTGGTGTACACGCCGAAGTCGGACTATCTGACCGGTACCCGGTAAGTCCTCACGCGCGGTGACTCTGCATTTCACCGCGCTCCTGCCGAGGCAATTAGCAACTCTCGCAATCGATTCTCCAATCGATCCTGCCCGCTCGTAATCTGCAGAGCGATCTTAAGTGCCCGCAGCGGCAACTTGCCAATTGAGTTCACAGGCAACTTCACCAGGTCTTTATGCGTGCAGATTACTCCTGCAAGTGAACCGTGCGCATTCAACCAGTTCGCGAGAGCCTGCTGTTCGGCAGGGCCATAGGCTTGATGGTCGGCGAATTCTTTCCAGGCAGCGATCTGCAGCCCGCATTGCGCTAGCGTGAATTGAAAACCCGCGGGATTGCCGATGCCGGCGAAGGCAGCTAACGGTTTCTCACGCCAATCAGTTAGCGTTTCTTCACGCCCCGAGTGATCGATCAGCGCGACAGGCGCGTGCGTTAGTTCGAGCCAATCGGCCTGCGGCGCGTGCTGCGCCACGATTGCGCGAATCTCGGCGCGTCGCTCCGTGGATATGGCACCGGCGCGCGAGAGGGCGATCACCTGCGCGCGCTGAAGACTGGCGATGGGTTCGCGGAGCAAGCCACGGGGTAATAAGTGACCATAGCCGAATGGCTCGAGTGCATCGAGCAGGACAATATCCAGATTGCGAGCAAGCCGCCGATGTTGAAATGCATCGTCCAGAATCAGCACTGCTGCGCGCGAGTTGCGCAAGGCCTCGCGCGCTGCGGCAATTCGATCGGGATTTTGGATTTGCGGCACAGCGGGGAGCGAAGCAGCGATTTCGAGTGCTTCGTCGTTCGGCCCCTGCCGCTTGCCATAACCGCGGCTGATGAGGGTGACATCTCGTCCTTGCTGACGAAACCACTTGGCCAGCCAAACGACCAGCGGCGTTTTGCCGGTACCGCCAACGGTGAGATTGCCGACGCTAATCACTGGCGCGTCGACTTTGGTTGCCTGCAGTGCGCCAGAGTCAAACCGGCGATTCTTCTGGGCCACGACGGCACCGTACAGGGGCTCGGCAGCACTGAGCAGCGAGCGCAATGTTCCTGCGAGCAACCCTCGCTGTTGCCCGCTGACAATCGCGCGAAAGCTGGCAGCAGTAAGAAACGCCATCGCGCTAGGTCTTCGCTTGTTGTAGCGTGGACTTTAGTCCACGCCGCACGATGAAATCATGACTACTTCACGATATCGAGCAGTTCGACATCGAACACCAGCACCGAGTTCGGCGGGATTGGGCCGCTCCCCTCTTCGCCATAGGCCAGCGCGGCGGGAATGGTGAGTTGCACCTTGTCGCCGACCTTCATCAGCTGCAGGGCTTCGGTCCAGCCGGGAATGACGCGATTCACGGGAAATTCGGCAGGAACCTTGCGCTCGACGCTGCTATCGAACACGGTGCCGTCGATCAGCATGCCGTGATAGTGCACCTTGACTGTGTCGGTCGCTTTGGGCGAGGCACCAGTGCCAGCCTTCAGCGATTTGACTTGCAGACCGCTCTTGGTCTGCTGCACGCCGGGCTTTTGCAGGTTCGCGGCCAGGTAAGCTTCGCCATCCTTCTTGTTCTTATTGCCCGCCCCCTTGGCCTCTTCTTCGCGCTTGGCACGCAGGGCGGCCAGGAACTTATCCATCGCGCCTTGAATCTGCTCGTCGGTCAGTTCGGGCTTGGTTCCGGTCAAACCATCGCGCAGGCCGCGCAAAATCGGTTCGAGGTCGACAGCAGCACCATCGCGCGACAACCGCTGACCAAAGTCGAGCCCAATCGCATAACTGGCTTGTTGACTAACCGTGGTAAGTGGTGCCCGGACTGCGGGCTGGCCGCCTGGAGGAGTTGGCACTTGAGCGATTCCTAGCGAGGCAAAATAAAGTGGGGCCAGTGCGGCCATCAGCAATCCAAATCGAGACATCGAACCGTTCCTATTGAGTACTGAAATTGCAAACCAAATCAGCAACCTTGGATGATACCAAACCAACCCAAACGGGTCTGCGGGGGGCAACGGCCCGCGCCGCTAGCGAAACGCCATTCACCAGCCGTCATCTGCCAATTTGTTACTCAAGCGGATTGAGGTGTTGCATTGCTCGCTCCAAAGCGGCTGCTCCACCTGTATTCGTCCCGCAGGGAAGCCGGCTACAGGCAGCGTCCCTGCGGGACGACTTCAGTGCGAATTCAGCGTGAAGATTACGACGACGCTTTCAGTTTTTCTTGCACACGGTTTTGCTTTTGCGTCTCGCCCGCTTTTTGAAAGGCCTCTGCGGCGCGTTGCCAGTGACTGCGGGCCGCGGTGGTTTTGCCCAACTTGTGCAGGGCATCGGCATAGTGCTCTAGCAGCACCCCGTCGGGATTCTCTTCCTGTACGGCAACGGCTAACTCGCGCGCAGCCTCTTCGTATTGACCCAACTGAAAATAGGCCCAGCCCAGACTGTCGCGATAGGCGTGATTGTCTGGTTCGAGCGCCACGGCCTGCTGTGTCATGCGCAGGGCACGCTGCAAATGCAAGCCGCGGTCGGCCCAGAGATAGCCGAGGTCGTTCAAGGCCCCGGGATCTTCGGGATATTCATCGAGCACCTGTTCGAGCCATTCGACAGCTGCAGGAAAGTCACCCTGCTCGAGCGCGATGTTCGAAAGGGCCAGCTTCGCGCTACGGAGTTGCTCGCGCATGGCCGCTTGTTGCTTGGCGGAATGCTTGTCCAAAAACTTCTCATACTCGGCTGCGGCGGCGGGCCAGCGTTTGGCGTGATAGAGGATCCAGGCCTTACGACTTTCGTAGCGCGGATTGGTCGGCTGCAGTTGCGAAGCCTTGTCAATTTCCTGCAAGGCGGCATCGGTCTGCCCGAGCATCTCCAAAGCGCCAGCCAGATAGTAGCGAATGGCGGCCGGATTCCCCGGGGCCGGTTCGGCGGCAAGGACCTGGCGAAACATCTCTGCAGCGAGGTCGTTCTTATCTTCGAGAAACAGACCCAGCGCCCACTGCGTGCGGAGTTCGGTTTTGTTGGGCGGATCGAGCGCCAGCGCTGCTTGGAACAACTGGCCGGCAGCCTCCATCTTTCCGCCCCCGCGGGCGATGATCGCAGCGGCCAGAATGGGCGCGTGCTTGGCCTTGGGATCGGTTTGGGCAGCTTGTTCTTGCGCGACCTTGATGCAAGCGGTGACAGCGGCAGTATCTTTTTGCAATCGCGTTAGTAGCTCGCCCAGCGAATCGAGCGAGCCACTCCGCTCGGCCAGTTGGCCCGCTGCGGCCAGCAATTCGCGAAACTCTTTTTGCTGCCAATGATGCTCGATCAGTTTTTGCGAACTGTCGGTATCGGACTGCTTAGCGAGTGTGGCGGTGAGGAGTGGAATAGCGTCGTCGAACTTGCCGGTCGTCCACAGGGCATTGGCCAGCGAAAGTGCCAAGGGATGATTCTCGGGCTGTTCCTGGTGGAGTTCGCGCAAGCGCGCGATCAATTGTTCGTGCGCTGCGGCCGGATTCGCCGCTTGCTGACCAAGCAGCTTGGCGAGTAATTCGTACGGTGCGCGGCCGCTGTCAGCGGTCTTGGCGGCGAAGTATTCGTTCAACAGTTTGATGGCGTCGTCACGCTTGTCTTGTGCTGCGGCGACTCGCGCCAGGCGGAAGGCCAATAGCGGAGCATTGGGCTTGGCCAGATCGGCTTTGCGAAAGGCCTTCTCCGCGTCGGCATGCTGGCCCGCTTCGAGAAAACTCTCGCCCCAGAGGACATAGGTGATTGCTGCTTCGCCGATGAGCGACTTCTTCGCGCTGTCGTCGAGTGACGACTTCTCTTCTTCCAGTGCGCGACGGACTGCTGTGAAGGCTGCAGCTGATTTTTGATATTGTTGGGTGAGAAAGTAAAGCCGGCCAAGTTCGGCATAGACTGTGGCGGCGCCCAGGTCGGTGGGGACACCAGCTTGCAACTGATCGTCCTTGGCGAGCGACTTTTCATACATCCGCAGCGCGCGGGTGTAGTCTTGCTTATCGGTCAGATAGATGGCCAGCCGGCGCACCAGCAGCGCGTCCTTGGGATCGCGCTCGGCTGCAAGTACGGCATAGCGGGCAGCAGCTTCGCTCTGTTTTGCTTCGAAGGCCAGCGGCACAATTTCGGCCAGAAGAAAATCGGTCTCGGGATCGTAACGCCAGGCACGTTGCAGGTGCCGCAGGGCGAGGAGTGTCTCTCCCTTTTGCTGCAACAGGCGACTTTGCGCGTAGTGTGTGGCCGCGGTTAGCTTGTCTTCGGCAGCTTCGCTGCGCGTCTTGGCGGGCTGCAAGACTTCGGGTAAGTCGAAGGTGGTATCGGCGTCGGACTTGCCCGGCAACTGTGGCGGTTGACCAAGCGCGGCACTGACAAAAGTAACGAAGAGAGTCGAAACAACCAGCGTGCGAATCATGGGCAGAGCCTTAGCAAGTGCCGGAAGGTGGGCACTGTAATTGTAATTCACTTCTGGTCCCGATATTGCTTATGGCACGTGACGCATTGCTGCTGCATGCGCGTGACGAGGTCGCGCGCTGGAGCGGTGTCTTTGACCTTGCCGGCTGCAAGTGCCTCGATAGCCAGATGAAGTTCCGCTGCCGATTTTTGCATGTCGGCCGCCAACTTCTGAAAATCAACCGGCAACTTAGTGACGGCAGGCAAGCGCTGGAACTCGCGAAAGTCCTCGTCGAGTTGAATTGCGTCGGTGGTCGCCTGCTTCCAGTTAGGACCTTTCACATCAATGGCTACATTGAAGTGCTTGAGGACCGTATCGAAGCGATCGTCGATCTTGAGCATCGCATCGACGAGTGGCGTCGGCGCGACGGCTTCGGGAAGGTCCGCTGGAATCTTGTCGAGCTCGGCTGCCAGTGGCTTTTGAAACGAGCCCGCGTCCTTAATTAGCTGAGCATAATTGGGCGACGTGCCGGCCTGTTTCATCCAGGCGAGAGCCTGCTCGGGAGTCCAGTTGTCCACCGTTACACAAGCGACCGCAGCAGCTGCTGGTCCGCGATGTTTACCATGGTGGCAGTGAATCAGAACTGGGCCCTTCGATTCCTTCACGGCTTTGGCGATGAGCAGCGCTTTTTCTTTGGGCAGCGCGTCGTAGCCAATCGGCACATGGACATACTTCAGGCCGAACTTTTTGGCATTCACGAGGTCGGGCTGAGCACCATCGACACTGATGATGGTCTTAATGCCGAGCTTCGCCAACGTCTCGAATGCGACTTCGCCGTTGGGGCCGCCACTGCTATAGACATTCGCCGACAGTTGATGGACGTTTTCCATCACCGCGGGGGGAATGTCCTTCAATGGCTTGGCGGGAAGCTTGGCAGCGGGATCTTGTGCGATGGCGAATAACGCAACCAACGACCAGCATGCAGCGAACATCAAACGGGAAGGATGCTGGGGCATGATAGGTTTGCTTGAGGAGTTGAACAACACAGTTCGTCGTTTAGACAACCGTTTGTAGCATACTCGGCGCATAAAAAAACGCTTCGCGCCAACCGGGCAAGTTGGCGCGAAGCGTCGGCACAAGGAGTGCGAACGTGGCTGGTCGAAGGGCCGGCAAGCTTACAAGCGATCGTCGTCGCCGGCAGAGCCTTCGTCTTTGGTCGGTTTCAGAGAATCCCGTTCGCGGCGGGTTGCTTCGAGATCGAAGACCAGGTACTTCATGTCGAGCCGCAATTGGCTCAAAGCTTCCTGCACCAGGTTGAGAATTCGCCGACGGCGTTTGGTGCTGTCGACTACGCGAAACATCAACGGTTCAAGCCGCGAGCGAACTTCCGCCGGCAAGGCCGCAACGGCCGCGGCCAGGTCGGCCACGTCCTTAGGAAGTTCTTCGGTGGCTTGAGCAGTGATTCGCGGCGAAGTCGACATCAGTGATTTCTCCCAGAGGTTGGTCTTATGCCAGCATTAAAAGCAGCCGGCGTACCAGTCCCTGGGTACGGCTCGTTGTGCGTTGCGTAAGTTTATGGCTATTAAGCGGTTGCGACAAATCAAGGATTTTCGCAGACCTTGGTTCGCTGTGGAGCTTTCGCCACGTTTGCTCTGGCCGGTGGTCGTAACACTTGATACAAGGCCACCTTACAGCATTCGCCACACTCGTGGCCTCAAGTTGCCGAAAGGCTACATAGGGGACGAACCGCGCAGCACGCGCCAATGTTGTTTAGTTCGCTCCTCAAAAGTCGTTCGCTTTGATGCCCCAGCAGGATCCCGCTCGATGCAGCGAGCCCTCAGCACTTCGCCCCACGTTCGACCTCAGCGGTCGCGGTGCGCGCGGCTGTTAGGGTTAGTGTTCGGGCTGCTGACGGTGCTGCAGTTCATCACTACGCAGCCAGCGGTCGCACAGTTCCGCGATACGTTCGAATCGCCGCAAGCGACCTGGCAACTGGCCGCTGCCGATGCTGGCGTGCGGTTGATCGGGCAGGAACGAACTTTTCGCCAGTCGCGCTCGGGAAGTGGTAGCGAATACCTGCGGCTGTCGGTCGGCACGGGCACTTACGTTCACCTGGCCTATCAGCTGGAACGAGTTCCCGTAATTGCCGAGTTCGAGCCTTCGCTCTGGATCAAATCGGATCGGCCCAATTTACAAGTGCTGATTCGCGTCGTCCTCCCCCGCACGACCGACCGCGGCACCGGCAAGCCCCTGACGACGCTCCTGCCAGGCGATACTTATACCGACGTGGGTGCCTGGCAACAATTGTCTGTGAAAGAAGTTCTCCGCCGGCTCGATGGCCCCGAATTGATTCGCCTGCGCCGCGAATTCGGGCCGGAAGTCGATGTTCGCGGCGCTCAGGTCGATCTGCTCGTCCTCAATGCGTACAGCAGTCCCGGCAATCTGCAACTCTGGATCGACGATGTCGAGATCAAAGGCTTCGTGCCACAAGACAAAGTGGGCGTGAATGTCTCGCGCCCCACCATCGACAACACTCCCTTTGGTGGCACCAACGAGGGACCGGCTAATCTCGAAACGCCAGGAGCGGAGATTCAAGGTTCGCATTTGTTGGCCAAGGGTCGTCCCTTCTTGCCACGCATTATTCAACATCAAGGGGAACCGCTGGCCTGGTTGCAATCGCTGGGTTTCAACGCGGTAAAGTTCAATGCTTCACCATCACCGGCCTTGCTAAAGGAAGCGCAGCGGCTGGGAATGTGGATTGTTGCGCCACCACCATTTGCCGATGAAACTGCGCCGCCGCCCGAAGCCTTCAAGCCCGTCTTGGCTTGGAGCCTGGGGACTCGGCTCGTCGATCGCGACGTTCCTTACACGCGCGATCTGGCCCAAGAGATTCGCAGCATCGATCCGCAGCGGCAGCGCCCGCTGCTCGTTGGTGCCGATTGCGAACTAAGCGAATACAGTCGGCTTGCCAGTCTACTACTAATCGACAAACGAACGGCAGCGACCAGCTTCGAACAAAATGACCTCCGCGCTTGGCTCAGCGATCGCGAACAACTTGCCCGGCCAGGTACGCCCTTCTGGGGCACGGTCTACTCGCAGCCAGCCGCCGCGTTGCAGCAACAGTTGACACTGCTTGGGCGCAACTCGACTCTGCCCGACGATTGCGACCTTGAGCAACTTCGCTTGACGATGTATCTCAATCTTTCAGCTGGCATGCGTGGGTTGATTTTCCCATCCGAAACGCCACTGAGCATCGATACGATTCCGACTTCGATGCGCACCGACGCGCTGCGGATGCTTAATTTCGAACTGCGGCTGATGGAGCCCTGGATCTCCGGCGGTCAGTTGACCGAGGAGCTTTCTGCGCCCGAAGCGGGCGTGTATGCCGCCGTCTGGCAGACCGAACGCTCGCGGTTGCTCCTCGTCACGCAACGAGCGGCTGCCCAGCAGTATGTAGCGACACCCGCGCCTCGCAATCAGTTCACGCTGGTTGTCGCCGGAGTCCCAGCGGCCAGTCAGGCTTATCAAATCACTACGGCTGGCCTGCGAAAGCTTCGTTCGGCCATGGCAACTGGCGGCCTGCGCGTGACGGTCGACGAAGCGAGCACATCGTCGGCTGTCGTCATCACACACGATCCGCTCGTGATTCACTATCTCAATCGCACGCTGAGTGAGATCAAGCAAGACGCGACTCGGTTGCGGCACGATCTGGCTGTGCGTCGGCAGACGCAAATTGTCGACATCGATCAACGATTGAACATTGCGGGCCACACGCTGAAAGAAGCGCCCACCTGGCTGCGAGAAGCGGAAGGGAACCTGGCCCAATCGCAGCGGGTGATGTCGACCGGTGATTTCTCGGCAGCTCATGCGTACATCGTGAAGGCTGAACAACAGCAGGCCCGCATTCGTCGCGGTCACTGGGAACAATCGGTGGCTGCCTTTCATGCTCCGGCCGCCAGCCCGTGTATCGCGCAGTTCACCACGCTGCCCCTGCACTGGGAACTAGCCGAACGCCTGCGTGGAGCCACGTGGGGAGCCAATGCCCAAGCGGGGGGCGATTTTGAATCGCTCGATCAGATGACCAAGGCTGGCTGGAAAAACTACAACCGCCTGCCCGATGGTGTGAAGAGCGAAGTCGCCTTGTCACTCGTCAATCCTCACGGCGGACGAAGTGCCCTGCGACTGGCAGCTGCCGCGCGCGAGCCCAAGCAATTGCCTCCCCCCTTCGAACGGCCCGTTGTCTGGATCACCAGCAGCCCGGTACCGGTACGTGAAAAGCAAATTGCCCGCATCACTGGTTGGTGCTACGTTCCGCAGGTCGTCCACGGCAGCCACGACGGCCTGATGATTTTCGATTCGATCGGCGGACCCGATCTGGCCGACCGCATACGACTCACTCGCGGCTGGCGGCAATTTACTTACTATCGCGCGGTGCCTGAATCGGGCGAACTCGTCGTCAGCTTTGCCCTCACCGGCCTCGGCGAAGCCTGGGTCGACGACGTGCATGTCAACCTGCTCGACCCCGATCCAATCCGCGAGACAGCGGCGCGCTAATAACAGGGTCGGGGCAAATTTCGGGCAGCTTGGCTCTATCTTCATCCGCGAGGCGTTGTCCCGAAACTTTGTCCTGACCCACTTCTAGTCAAACAACTCGAAGTGCCAACCACTTTGAATCAATCGTTTTGTGCTCGTGACGACTTAGGGAGTCACCCGAAAAGTGTCAGGACAATTTTTCGGGCCAGTCTCAACCAGCTAAAGGCAACGTCGCACCGCCCGAAAATTGCCCCGACCCTGGCCTGGCTCGCCACTGGCCAGTTTTGTACTCAGCGATTAGCCTGAATGCATGCCCCGACGCGTCGGGCTAAGTATTTCCTTCCTCTCCCGCAACGACGAAATCCTCGTGAGCCGTAAGTCCCCGCCGCCGCTGCTGGAAGTGATCGACTCCGGCGAGGGGCGCGACTATTCCTGGTTGCAAGCGGCGGTCGAAATAGCGTTCATCTTTTTGCTGTTTTTTATTCTCGCGGGCTCACCTCCGCCGGGCGTGGGCGAATCGCACTACTTGCCCAAAGCTAAGCATTATTGGGATCCCAGTTGGTGCCGCGGCGATCTGTTTCTCGACTCGGCCGATGCCCATCTAACGTTCTATTGGTGCTTTGGTTGGGTGACCCAGTACTGCTCGCTGACCACAACTGCTTGGATTGGCCGCGGTGTCACCTGGCTGCTGCTGGCCGCTGCTTGGCAACGCTTGAGCGTCGCGCTCGTGCCGCAGCGACTGATGTCGATTCTCACCGCCGGGCTGATGATGATCTTCCTGCGCTGGTTTCACATGGCCGGCGAATGGATGGTCGGTGGTGTCGAAGCCAAGAGCTTTGCGTACGTCTTCTTTCTCTTGTCACTTGAATGTCTCGTTCGCAGGCGTTGGACCGGAGCGTGGCTCTGGATGGGCGCGGCCGCGGCGTTTCACGTACTGATTGGTGGTTGGGGCTGCGTGTTGATTGGCGGCGTTTGGCTTCTCGAACGGAATCAACCCGATTCGCCTTCGCTGCTCCGCATGATGCCGGCGGTGCTCGGCGGCTTTGTTCTTTCGCTGCCAGGATTAATCCCTGCGATCTTGCTCAACAAAGGTGTTGATCCCGAAATCGCCCGCGAAGCAACGACGGCCTACGTCTTCGAACGCTTGCCGCATCACCTGGTGTTCCATCGCTTCGAACATCTTTATATGGCTCGGCAACTGGCACTCCTCATCGCCTGGGCCGCGCTCGCCTGGCATCAGCGTCACGATGTCCGTTTGCGCGCATTGCACCTGTTCGTGCTAGGGGCGGTGCTCATGGGCGCGGTGGGGGCCGCCATCGATCAGTCGTTGCTCTGGCAGCGCGAACTCGCGGCCCGGTTGCTCCGTTACTATTGGTTCCGCCTTAGCGATTCGATGCTGGCGATTGGTGTGGCCTTGGCAATTGCTGCCGAGCTTTCTCGCCGCGAGAAGTCGCAGCCCGGGCTGACTGCAGCCGTGATGACGCTGGCCATGCTGGCTGTGGGGATCGACCTGTCGTATGCCATGTGGTCGCGCAGCGAACTACGCGTGCCCGGCGCGTTCCTGCAACCCAAGCCGACGCAAACTTCGCCGCTGGAAGACCCGCACGCAGCACCAACACAGCCCGAGCTTTCGCCGCAGCAAATGTTTGCCGAGTGGCAGCGCGTTTGCGATTGGATCGAACGTGAAACGCCCGCGCAGGCTGGTTTTCTGACACCCCGTCGCCAGCAGACGTTTCATTGGTACGCGCAGCGCCGCGAGGCGGTGAACTGGAAGGATGTACCTCAGGATGCGGCCGGACTAATGCGCTGGAAAGCAGCCATGGAAGAACTCTATCCGCGTGCGACCTTTGTGCGCGATCTGGCTGCACACAGCGATGACGAACTTGTCCGCCTCGCGCGCAAGTACAATGCCACCTATATCGTGCTCGATCGCGCGCGGGCCGAGCGCGGGCTGAAGTTGCCGCGCATCTATCCCACGTTTCCAGGCGAGAATCAAGCTTACGAGGTTTACTTCGTTCCGCCCCTTGCCGCCGCCAAGGAAGGAGCCGCGCAGTGAACACGAATATCGCGCCGCTCCAGATGTCGCCCGATCAGTTGGCCGACTATTTGGGTGAGCGAATCGCGCGCGGGTTGCCCGGCCGCAAAAGTCAAACGCCCGTCGCGCCGCAACTTTCCTTTGGCCGTCACTTCGGCCCACCTGCGCGCGAAGCGCGAGAAGCAGCCGTGCTGTTGCTTCTGTATCCCAAGTCGTCGGGCTGGCATGTTCCTGCGATTCTGCGTCCCACGCACATGAAGGCGCATGCCGATCAGGTCGGTTTGCCCGGCGGCATGGTCGAAGCAGGTGAGTCGAGTCAACAATCGGCACTGCGTGAGTATGAAGAAGAACTCGGCGGGCCGCGCACTGGCATTCGCGTGCTCGGGGAACTATCGCCGCTGTTTGTCTTCGTCAGCAACGTCCTTGTCCGGCCTCATCTGGCACTCTGCCTGGAGACGCCGACGTGGCAGCCCAACCCGGGAGAAGTGGCCGAGGTCATCGAAGTTCCCGTGGCCCAGTTGCTCGACCCGACTGTGCTCGGCATGCATCAGATCGAGCGCCGCGGGCTGATCTTTTCTGCGCCGCATTATCAGATCGGCAATCGCCGTATCTGGGGCGCAACCTGCATGATGCTCGCCGAATTGGCCGCGCTTGTTGCGTAGGCCGATCTGCTAAGCCGAATCGGCTTGGACCAGGCGCGGCTGCCAGGCAGGGGACTTGAGTTGGTTGAACGACTTCGGCAAGCGAGCGGCAGGAGAACCAGACGTGGCGTGCCCGAGCGAGTTCTTCAGCTGGGCGACCTGACCGGGCTCAAGTTGCACGGTCGATTGCGTAAACCAGCCCACCCCTTCGCCATACGACTGCTGACGCAGTTCGAGGCGGCTCCCTTCGGGCAGCTGCACCAAAACCACAACCAGACGTTCCTTGTCCGACAGCGCTGGGATGGCGCTCAGAATCGTTTCAGAGGATTGCATAGCGTTGAGGCGGGAAAGGTGGGCGGGAGTGAACTCAAGCGGAACTGGGAATTGCCGAGGGTTTGAACCCAACTGATTTTGAGATTCTGTCTCAGCTACGACTTATTCTATGAGTCGCCGGGGCAATGTCAATCTGATTATGGCGAATTTTCAAGTTCGCCTGCCGTGAAGCATCGGCTTGGAATCGCGGTCCAGGAATACCACTTTTCTTTCCTGCCCGCTAACCATCAACGCAAGTGCATTTATGATGGCCAAGTTTGAGCCTTGGATTCCCCGGCAATTTTGCTTGCGGCACCAGACGGTTCTGAATTCTCAGGCGGCGGAAGTCTATCGACTCGTTTGCCGAACCGATTTCTCGGCTCCAGGATTTTGTGTGCTGAACTGCGGTAGCGAGTTCACATCGTCGCAGTTCCGGCAGCGAATGCTCGACCTCACTAAATCGCTTGCTGTCATACACGAGTCAACTACCGGCAACTCCCTCGGATATTTGTCCGCTGCCAGGTTCGATCAACAAACAACAACGAAGTTCCATCGTGACGGCGGCCCGGAAGAATGCTTCTTAATGCTTGGATACGAGCCCAGCGAGGTCGAATCCGAAATACAGATTGCCGACTATGCCCGCTGTGCTTTTGATCTGGGCATCTCGCCCCAGAATTTCCTCACGCGGCATAATCCCATGTTTCATTCAGGCCAAACGCTTTTAGCGCCGTATGTCACTCGCCTGTCGTGCTTCGCACCGACTGACTATCAAATTGTTTGCATCAATAACTTAGCTGCGCCTTTTTCACGCGAACAGCCGCGCTGGCAAGGGACGTTGCATACTGCGACGATTCTGTCGCCGGACGACTCGCGACGTCGAGTAATCAATTCCACCATGATTGGGCCGCTACCACTTGGCATTGCGCCGGCGATATCGCCAGAACAACTCCACGGGTTTGTAGTCACTACCGAAGTGCGTCGACAAGGCTATGACAAACGTCACCTCAGCGACGATCAGTAGTAGCGAGGTTACAGTTTCGCAATCGCTTGAAAATCGGCTTTCAACGACTGATACAGCCGCTGATAGACCGGGAAGCCGCGGTCGTAGATGGGAATGGCTTTCTTATCGACGGGCGTGCGATTGACGACGCGGATGTTCGCAGCACAAGCTTCCTGGATGTTCTTGTAAGCCCCGGCACCGACCGCGGCGAGTAAGGCAACGCCATACGCGGGCCCTTGTTCGGCATTGATGGTGACCACTTCCTGGCCGAAGACGTCGGCCTGAATCTGCCGCCAGAACGGGCTCTTGGCGCCGCCACCGGAAGCGCGGATTTGCTTCACGGGGACGTTCATCTCGGCGAGAATCGCCAGGCTATCGCGCAGCGAATAAGCAACTCCTTCCATGATCGAGCGCGCCAGATGCCCGCGACCATGCGAGAGCGTGAGACCAATGAAACAGCCTCGCGCATTGGGGTCCGCATGCGGGGTGCGCTCGCCAGATAGGTAGGGGAGGAAGAACAACCCCTGGCTTCCTTGCGGAGTGGCAGCCGCTTCGTCGGTGAGGATTTTGTAGGGATCGACTTTGCCCTTGGCAGCAATGTCTTGGCAAACTTGTTCGATGAACCATTGCAGCGAACCGGCGGCAGAAAGGGTCACCCCCATCATGTGCCACTTGCCGCGCACTGCGTGGCAAAAGGTGTGCAGCCGGCCAGCGGGATCGACTTGAATCTGCTCGCTGTGGACGAACATCACGCCGCTGGTGCCGAGCGAGTTCGAGAGAATGCCACTTTCGACCACACCGGTTCCGACTGCATTCGCCGCGCAGTCGCCGGCACCGCCGACGACGACGCAGTCGGTCGTCAGGCCCAGTTCCTTCGCCGCCGCAGCCGTCAGTTTGCCGGTTACTTCTTCGGACTCATAGACCTTGCCGAGCAGCGAAGCATCGAGTTCCAGCTTCTCAAGCAGCTTGGTGCTCCAGTTGCGTTTGGCAACATCGAGCAGCAGCATGCCGCTGGCGTCGCTGACTTCGGTCGCATATTCGCCCGTCAGGCGGCGACGAATGTCGTCCTTGGGCAGCAGCACTTTCACCGTCTTGGCGAAATTTTTGGGCTCGTGATTGCGGAGCCAGAGAATCTTCGGCGCGGTGAAGCCCGTGAGGGCCGGATTCGCAACCATTTGAATTAACTTCTTCCGCCCGCCAGCGCGCTCTTCGATTTCTGCGCACTCGGCCGCGGTCCGCTGATCGTTCCACAGCAGCGCGGGGCGCACGACCTTGTGATTCTTGTCGAGAAACACGCTGCCGTGCATTTGCCCCGAGAGCCCAATGGCCTTGATATCGGCCGGCTTGAGCTTGGCTTTCTTCACCGCGGCGCGGACAGTGGCGATGGTCGCCTGCCACCAATCTTCCGGATCTTGTTCGCTCCAGAGGGGCTTGGGCATCGAGAGTGGATATCCCTGCGATGCTTCGGCCAGGATCTTGCCATCTTCGCTCACCACCAGCGTCTTGGTGCCTGAGGTGCCGACATCAATGCCGAGAAAGTGACTCATGAGAGGGTGCTCGTAACTGGATAATAAATAGAGAGGGTCGATGGTGTAAAATAGGCTGCGTAAAGCAGGCGGGATTGTAGCTGGCTGTTGCTCCAGCGACCAGAACTGGAGACTCGCCCGGTACGCTCAGGTTTGAGGACGGCGGCAGAACCCGGTACGATGAGTACAGGCTTGGTGCTGGTTCGTGAACTGCGATTTGAGTGAACACCTGTGGTCAGTGGGTTCGTCGAACGTCGAGTGCGTCATTGAGGGGCGGATGTCTGGTACGCTCCAAAATCCTGTTGGTCAGCGGTTGTCACGCCAGACGGGCGATTCGTTGCCGGCAGCGCCGCGAATCGCCATCGTCGCGCGCCGCTTCTGGCCCATCGCGGGCGAAGCCGAACTCGATCTCGTGCGACTCGCGGAAGAGTTGTCGCAACTTGGCGCGGCCCCGACCATCATTACGCCCCGCTGGGAGAAACAATGGTCGGAGCGGAGTCGCGTGCGCGGCGTGCCGGTCGTGCGCTTGCCCTGGCCAGCTACGCCAGGCTGGGGAATGTTGCGCTACTTGTATAGTTTGTCGCGTTACTTGCGCCAGCAGCGGCAGGAGTTTGATGCCGTCCTCGTCGCTGGGTTGCGGGCCGAAGCGTTTTGCGCGTTGGCCAGTTTGCCGGAGAATGAGATTCCCGTCGTCCTGCGCGCGAGTGAAGCGGGCACCTATGGCGAAGTTGCCTGGCAACAGCAAGCGCGGTTTGGCAGTCGAATTGCGAACAGCTGTCGGCAGGCGGGCGCGATCATTGCCAACTCTTCGTTCGTCGCCGCTGAATTGCGCGCCGCGAATTATCCGGCTGAACGGATTCATGTTTTGCCATCGACGACCGATCAGGAATTGCCAACTCGCACTCCTGCCACCAAAGCTGCGGCTCGGGTGGCGCTCGCAGCAGCGAATCACGACCTGCATATCGTCGGCGAAGCACCAGTCGCGGTGTGCATTGCTTCGCTGCAACCCGAGCGCGGGTTGGAGGCAATGATTCGCGCCTGGCTGCCCATTCAACATCGCTGGCCGCATGCCCGGCTGTGGATCGTCGGCGATGGCCCCGCGCGCGAAACAATGTTTCGCTTGGTTTGCGATTTAGATGTGCGCTATCGCGTGGTCTTGCCCGGTACCTTCGACGATTGGACCGATTTGCTGCAAGCGGCGGACGTGCTGATTGCTCCCGCTCCTCGGCCCAGTCAAACGACTGTCCTGCGCGCGGCGCTGGCCAGTGGGCTGGCAGTGGTGGCGACCGATCAGACCGAGCATCGGCAGTGGATCGAGCCCGAACAGAATGGGCTGCTGTATGCGGCGAGTGAGAAGAACTCGCTCACGCTGTGCCTGACACGTTTATTTGAGAATGCCGCGCTGCGCGAGCGGCTAGGTCAGGTGGCAAAGCAATCGGCACTTTCGACGGCGGCAACGATCTCGAGTGAAAAAGAATCGCGGTGGCTGCTCAATCTGGTCGCAGCTCACCGCGATCACTCGTGATGTATCGCGAAGGACTAGCCGCCGAACTTCTTGCCGTGGAACTTAAAGCTGTTGTGGTGGAAGTTCTGGTTGTGGTTATGGAAGTTGTGGAACTTGTTGAAGTGGAAGCCATTAAAATTGTGACCGCCATTGTGGAAGTTGTGGCCACCACCGTTGAACTTGAAGTTCTTATGGCCACCACCAAAGCTACCGCTATGGCCGTGGAAACTGCTGCCGCCACCGAAACCATTTCCGGCGTAAGCGGACGAAGCGGACAAGCTGCTGAGCATCAGGGCGACAACAGCGACGACAGTGTAGAGAGCACGATTCATGGCAAGGACTCCTAGGCGGGACGATTGAGGTGGGACACCTGAGCAACATGCTCGGGTGATGAAACTCTCTTAAAGCACGCCCCGTGCCAGAGCCTGCAGAATCTCTTTCCTGCGCCGTAGCTTCGCTGCAAAAGCCTTGTAAAACGCAGGAAACATCCAGGAAAGTCGCTAATTGCGAAATGCCAGAGGATTCTCAGCCGTTTCCGGTGTGATCCGTTCGATCACGCTGTCATCTCATTTCGATAATCCCAATCCCGGACTGGGATTGTTCGCCTGGTATCTCCCCCTATTTACCCGCCTGCCTCGCTGCGGCCACCAGCGTGGCAATTTCGCCGATGAGCGGATTCACGCTTCCTTTGCCATCGGGATGGACGCGGTTGCTCAGGAAGATGAGGAACCAATCCTGCTCGGGGTCGATCCAGATCGCGGTGCCGGTGAAGCCGCCGTGACCAAACGCAGCTGCCGAGCGGGCAGTGCCGCCGTTGGTCGAGAAGCCGGTCCGCATGTCCCAACCCAGTCCGCGCAGTCCTTCGTACTTCTCGCCATCGTTGCGGCGACCGGGAACCACGTTGCCGGTCGTCATCAACTGCCAGGTCTCGGGTTGCATGATCTTCACGCCCTGATATTCGCCTCGGTTGAGCATTGCCGAGGCATACCGGGCCAGATCTTCGGCCGTGGAGAAGAGTCCCGCGTGCCCGGCAATACCTCGCAGCGCATAA
Source organism: Anatilimnocola aggregata (assembly GCF_007747655.1). NCBI lineage: Bacteria > Pseudomonadati > Planctomycetota > Planctomycetia > Pirellulales > Pirellulaceae > Anatilimnocola > Anatilimnocola aggregata. The sequence continues at coordinate 8,004,018 of NZ_CP036274.1, read as the reverse complement.
GACCGTGGATCGTGCACGGTACCTCGCATCCAGTGGCCGTCACGTTTCTCGGTCGGCGCAGTGCGATAGCCCAGTGACTTGCCAGGCACAAAGCCGGTCTCGTCCATCCCCAAAGGGCGAAAAATGTGAGCCTGTGAGAACTCGTGTACGTTCTGCCCGCTCAGTTTTTCGATCTGCAGCCCGAGCGTGATGAAGTTCACGTCGCTGTAGACGAACGTCTCGCCCGGCGGTTTGCTCAGTTTGAGTGCCAGCAGTCGCTGGTTGGCTTCGTCCACGCCCTGCAAGTAGTCCCGCAGCGCGTTATCGGCGATTTGCCCGCTGGTATGAAGCAACAGTTGCCGCACTGTGACCTTCTGCTTCGCTGCATTAGCTTCGGCATCGCCAGTCTCTATAAATGTCGGCAGATAGGTGGCGACTGGCTCGTCGAGTTTCACTTTCCCTTGTTCGACCAGCAGCATTACACTCGTCGCCGTAGCAATCGGCTTGGTCAGCGAAGCCAGATCGAAAACCGTGTTGGTCGTCATCAACTCAGCTGGCTCGTCGCCATCGGCAACGCATTTGACTCCATACGCCTAAAGCCAGGCCAGTTTTCCACGGCTGCCAAACGCCACCACGCAGCCCGGCATTTTCTTCGCCGCCAAGCCAGCCGCGACGATTTTCTCAACCCCTGGCAGTTTCTCTGCCTCAAAGCCCGCATCAGCCGGCGCGACCAACTTCAGGGGCGGCGGCGCAGACGGAATAGCTTGCCCAACTGCCCGGGTCGTCCAGCCAACCGACAATAACATCAGGAAACAACCCAAAACCAAGCGGCTGCAGGACATTGCGACCTCGGAACGAGAAAAGGAGCCCGACAAGCAGCACCGCACAGGCAGAATTTTGCCAGATTCTGCTTTCCTGTCGCCGATGCCATTCATTAGACTAAGCATCAGCTGTCGCTCATGCGACCCCCGCCAAAAACAGATCGTCCCGCCCGCCGCCCAGCCTGCCGACAGAGGTTTCTCCTATGGTTTGGAAGGTTAGTTGCTTTGTTCTCCTGTTCGGCTGCTCATTCGTTTGCCAAGCGTGGCATTCGGCTCATGCTGAAGACGCTCCGTTGCACGCGCGCATCGACCAGTTAATCGAGGGAGCTGCTGGGGGAGAGTTAGCTCCGCAGACCAGGGATGGCGAGTTCCTCCGCCGGGTCTATCTCGATTTGGCCGGCCGCATTCCCACGCGAGACGAGGCGGCTGCGTTTTTTGCCGACCAAGACAAGGACAAGCGCTCCAAAGTCATCGACCAGTTGCTGGCCAGCGACGACCACGTTCGCCGCCTGCAGCAAGTGTTGCACGTGATGCTCATGGAACGGCTGGGAGACCACGAAGAGTGGAAGAAGTTTCTCGCCGAATCGGTCAAGGTGAACAAACATTGGGACCAACTCGTTCGCGAACTGCTCAACCCGAATGCGGACGACGAACAGACTCGGGGCAGCGCCCTCTTCTTTTCGAAGCGGCTGGAAACTAACGGGCAGGTACCGGTCGATGTGCCCGCGCTGGTCCGCGATGTCGGCCGGCTGTTCATGGGCATCGATGTCCAGTGTGCTCAGTGTCATGACCATCTCTTCGTCGACGAATACAAGCAGGAGCACTATCACGGCTTGTTTGCATATATCAGCCAGGTGGGGCTGCGAACCGATGTGAAGTTTCCTGCAGTTGCCGAGAAGCCGCTGCTGAAGAAGGTCGAGTTCATGTCGGTGTTTGTGCAGGAGCCGAAGTCGATCGGCCCACAGGTGCCCGGCTTGCAGGAAGTGTCGCTCCCCACGTTCGAAAAGGGAGAAGAATACGAAGTTAAGCCCGATCTTAAAGCCAAGACGCCGGGCAAGCCGAAGTTCAGCGCGCTGCAAGCCCTGGCCGAGCAGTTGCCGACAACCAGCAATCCGTTCTTCAAACAGAACATTGCCAACCGCATGTGGTGGTTGCTCATGGGGCGCGGGCAAGTTCATCCGCTCGATCTGATGCACAAGGACAACCCTGCGTCGCATCCGGCCGTTCTGTCGTTGCTGGCCGATGAACTGGCCGCCAAGGATTTTGACCTGCGCTGGCTGCTCAAAGAACTGGCCCTCACGAAGACGTATCAACGGAGCACCGTCGCCTCGTTCGCCGCCGACGATATTCCACTCCAGTCGTATCGCGTGGCGCTCGAGAAGCCGCTCCTCTCGGAACAACTGCTGCAAAGCATGCTCACCGCGACTGGTATGTCGGCCACGGTGAAAGAAGCCAAGCAACTGGCCGATTTGCAGGCCAAGTTCGACAAGGCCTTCGCCCTGCCGGCTCGCGAGCCGGAAGTAGAGCATGCTCCTTCGGTGAAGGCCGCCCTCTTCCTGCTGAACGACACTACGGTCATCGGTTGGCTCAAGCCGCAGGAGGATAACCTGACAGCCCGCCTGGAAAAACTAACCGATGCTGGCGCGCTCGCCGACGAACTCTACCTGAGCGTGCTGACTCGCCAGCCGACCGCTGACGAGAAGAAGATTGTTGCCGACTACCTGGCCAAGCATGCCGATGCTCGCACCGAGTCGATTCGCACGCTCGCCTGGAGTTTGCTGGCCTCGAACGAGTTTGGAATTAATCACTAGTTTCCCCATTTCCGTAGGGTGGGCCGAGCAACGCGAGGCCCACCGAAATCGACATCGCCACGCACATTACGGTGGGCCTCGTTTCACTCGGCCCACCCTACCTCAACGAGACCTCCGATGCTGAACAACCGTCTTTGCAAACCATGGGAGCACACCCTATCGCGGCGGCAATTGCTCGGCGCGGCTGCTGGTACCGTCGGCGCACTCGGAGTCAGCGATTTGTTGCAGCCGGCGATTGCCGAAGAAGTGAAAAAGAAGAACAAGCAAGTGCTGTTCATCTGGATCGACGGCGGCATGAGCCAGCTGGAAAGTTGGGACCCCAAGCCGAACACGCTGTTCGGTGGTCCCTTTCGCGCCATTCCGACTTCGGTCCCCGGCATTCACATCAGCGAACTGATGCCGAAGACCGCGAAGCAGATGCATCACCTGGCCGTGATTCGCAGCGTTTGCACCAAAGACAATTCTCACTCGGCGGGTGTGGCTCGCATTCAGCGCGGCGATCCTAAGAACCGGGGCGTCACGTATCCGTTCTTCGGTTCTGCCGTGGCCAAGCTGCTTGGTTCCGGCGATAGCGGGCTGCCTCCTTACGTGTGGATCAAGCCAGGCAGTAGCGGGTTCATCCATACCGATGCTGGTTTTCTCGGCCCTAAGTATGGCTGCATCGCCTTCGGCGACGGCAAGCCGCCGGAGAACTTGCCCCTGCATAGCGAGATCACTCCTGAACTCGATGCCGAACGGGACGAACTGCGCAAGCTGGCCAACGCCAAATATGCCGCTGGTCGCCGCAAGCAAGTCGGCGATGCTCAGGGTTATGTCTACGACGTGGCTCGCACGCTGATGCGCAGGCAGGATCTGTTCGATACATCGAAGTTCGATCCGAAAGATGTCGAGCGGTATGGCACGCACGAGTTCGGCCGGCACATGCTGCAAGGCCGCAAGATGCTCGAAGCGGGCGTGACGTTCGTCAAAGTGAACAGCTATGGCTGGGATACGCACGGCGACAACTTCAATGGTCACCTGAGCTTGATGCCGCGCTACGATCAGGCGTTTGCGGCGATGATCGAAGACCTGTCCGAGCGCGGCATGCTCGATAACACGCTCGTCATTACCATGAGCGAGTTTGGTCGCACCCCGCGCATCAACGGCCACATCGGCCGCGATCACTGGCCCGAAGCCTGGTCGGTTGCCATGACGGGCTGCGGTATCAACCGCGGGCTGGTGGTGGGCAAGACAAACAACCAAGGAACCTGGGTCGATGGTGACGAACACGACATTGGTCATTTGTTCCACACCTGGTTCAATGCCCTGGGTATTGACCCGAAGAAGATCGAATACAACAACGTCGGGCAGCCCCTGCCGATCGCCCACGACGATATGCAACCTGTGAAGGAGCTCCTTTCGTAGTCATCTCACTCCGCGAGATGACAATTGCGGTTGACCACCTTCCACAGTTTGAACACGTAGGAACGAACCATGATCGAAACTCCCGAACTACTGAAGAAATACCAGCCCAAGCAATTCAAAGTCATCGATGCCGATCCCCAGGTCTCGAGCGCGCGGTTCAGCCCGTGTGGCAAAGTGCTAGTGGCCGGCGGATACGACGCCAAGATTCGCCGCTGGAATTTTCAAACCGAAGAGTTCACCGAACTCGCGGCGCTCGAAGGTCATCACGGTTGGATCGAAGCTTTTGCTTTCACTCCCGGCGGTGAACAACTCTTTGCTGGCGACTCGTGGGGCAAGCTCGTTTGCTGGGGAGACATTCACGGCGAGAAGCCCGCTGCCACGTGGCAACACGAACAGGCCCATGATGGTTGGATTCGCGACCTGTCCATCAACGGCGACGGCCAGTTGCTCGCCAGCATCGCCACCGATCACAAACTGAAGATCTGGTCGATCGCCGATGGCAAATTGCAACACGAGTTGTCCATTGTCGAAGATCCTCGCGTGGTCAAGTTTCATCCCGATGGCAGCTTGCTCGTTGGCGATGCCAAGGGAATCGTCCAGTGGCTGAAGCTCGACGGCACGCTGATTAAGAAGTTCGACGCGGGCATCTTGTTCGTATTGTCTCGCCTGCAAGATTGCGGCGGCGTGCAGTGCCTGACCTTCGATCGCGAAGCAAAAATGCTGGCTGTCGGCGGTACGCTGCCGAAGAACGGCGGGACGGTCGTTGGTGTGCCGACGCTGCTGCTGTTCGACATGGCTACCGGCGAGCAGAAGCAGAAGTTCGACCTGGGCGATGGTCAGGACGTGTTTGTGGCCGATTTGCGCTATCATGACGAAGGCTTTTTGTCGCTCGTCACCTACGGCACGCCTGGCAAGGGGCAGTTGCTCTATGTGCGGCCCGATGAGAAGACCCCGTTCTTCACCGAGAAAAAGCTGGCGAACCCGCACAGCCTGAGTTGGCACCCCGATGGCAAACGCTTTGCCGTCGCCGCGACCAATACTGGCAGCAACGGCAACGGCCGCCGCCTCGGCAAAGATGGCGAGTACCTGGGGAACAAATCTCCCATTCACCTGTTTGCGATTCCCGCTTAACCGCTCGTAGAATGCTGGCACGTTGGCGAGTCACTCCGTGACTCGCAGTTTCCAGTCATGGAATGACTGGACTACGAGGTGCCAGTCAGGGAATGACTGGGCTAAGGATGAGATGACCGAGTCACGAGACTGAGCTAATTCGCAGGATTCGAACATGACCAAACTTGCCGCACAGCATCCTCAGTTTTCACGCCGCACTGCCATTCAAGCGGGGAGCATTGGCCTGCTCGGGCTGGGGATGAATCATCTCTCGGCGCTGCAGGCTGCCGATAGCGCGGGCAAAGTTCGCAAAGCCAAGTCGGTCATTTACATCTTTCTGTCCGGCGGTCTCGCTCAGCAGGATAGTTTTGATCCGAAGCCCGACGCGCCCGAAAATGTTCGCGGCGAGTTCAAGGCGATCAATACCAAGACCCCGGGAGTGCATGTTTCCGAACATCTGCCGCTGCTGGCCGCGCGCAGCGATAAGTGGGCCGTCGTCCGCTCGCTGACGCATCCTTATAACGAACATTCGCAAGGTCACATGGTAATGCTCTCGGGTCGCTCGCCGATGCCCGTGGGCTTTAACCCCTCGAAGCCGATGCCCGGTGATTGGCCGTCGATGGCCGCGATCACTAGCGACGTCTTGCGCCCGACGAACAACCTGCCACCCGCCGTGGTGCTGCCCGAACGGTTGATCCATCGTACTGGGCGCGTCATTCCTGGCCAGTTTGCGGGCCTGATGGGACCGAAGCGCGAGCCATGGTTCATCTCGGCTTCGCCGTTCAATGGCAAGACCTACGGCGCTTATCCCGAGTACGAATTCCATCACGAAACGGGCAAGGCCGATTCGCAACTCAGCTTTCAAGCGCCCAACCTGGCACTTCCCGAAGGGCTGTCGCAAGAGTCGTTTGCCAATCGTCAGCACTTGCGCCGTTTGCTCGATGGTCAGCGGGGCGAACTGGAACAAGCGGCTGGCGTGCAACAGTTCGATCGCTTTCGCCAGTCAGCCATTTCGCTCCTCAGCGAACCGAGCACACAAGCGGCTTTCGATGTTACTCGCGCACCGGAAAAATTGCAGGACGCTTATGGCCGCAACAGCTTTGGTCGCTCGCTGCTGATGGCGCGGCAGTTGGTCGAAGCAGGCGTCTCGCTGGTGCAAGTGAACCTGGGTAATAACGAAGCCTGGGATACGCACCAATCGATTTTCCCCAACCTGAAAAACTTCCTGCTGCCCCCAACCGATAAGGGTGTCTCGGCCCTGCTCGACGATCTCGAAGCGCGCGGCCTGCTCGACGATACGCTAATCGTGATGGCGGGCGAGTTCGGTCGCACACCGCGCGTGTTTGGACTTTCGGCCACGCGCTTGCCAGGTCGCGATCACTGGGGCGCGGTGCAAAGTGTCTTCTTCGCAGGTGGCGGCGTGAAAGGTGGCACGGTCATCGGCAGTTCCGATCGCATCGGCGGCTATCCGCACAACGATCCGCAAACCCCCGAGCAGATGGCTGCCACCATTTACTCGTCGCTGGGTATTCCTCCAGTCGCGCATTGGCGAGACGAATCGGATCGCCCGCATCACATCTATCATGCCGACCCAATCCCCGGTCTGCTCTCTTAATGAATTGTGCATAGCTGTGCGAGTGCGCGCTAAATGTCGCGCACGCTGCTCCCCGAAAGAGCCTTTCAGCAAGTTCTTTCGACCGGCAGATGTTCTCGCGCCGGAGGGGATAAACCTGACCGGTGAGCACACTTTACGCAAATCGTTGCGGCCAACCGCGTTGTGCGAATCGCCGCAAATGACTCCAAGTGTCAAGTTAATTCCTTGAATTAACTCGCGTTCTTTTTACGATTCCACATCAACCTGCCACGTTGCCCCTTTGCAATTCGAAGCTCCTCTCTGGCATCGGAAGTGGATGATGAGTACTACTAGTTCGAGCGCTACTGCGCATCGTCATGCTGTGCCAATTTGTTCTGCACGTCGGCCGGTTCGTTCAAGTCGTCAGCGAATGGGGTTTACGCTCGTCGAGTTGCTGGTGGTGATCGCGATCATTGGCGTGCTTGTCGCGCTGCTATTGCCTGCCGTGCAGGCCGCACGCGAAGCTGCTCGCCGGATGAAGTGCAGCAATAACCTGAAGCAGAATGTCCTCGCGCTGCACAATTTTCACGATACCTACGGCACGTTTCCCAAGTACACCAGCAGCAGCGTTGGCTGGCCGTCGTTCGTGCTGCCGTTTGTCGAGCAGCGAGCGATCGGGGACAAGGTGCTCCCCACTGCGGCGTCGTATAGCGATGCCACCAATGCCAATCGTTTGATGGGGCAGAACAAGCTGGTGATGTTGCTTTGCCCGAGTTTTGTCGTGGAAAAATCATTCAGCACCATCGATGAAATCAGCGGTTTCGGCAAAGCGTACACGACCCACTATGTCGGCTGTATGGGCCCGGTCGGCAATTTACCCGGCACGTCGACTCCTTATCCGGTCAGCACGACCGGGGCGGACCAAGGTGGAATTGCCGCCGATGGCATGATGTCGCCGGTCCCGTTCATGACCACCACCACGCCCGTCGCCACTGGCATCAAAATGGGTGAAGTGACCGACGGCACGAGCAACACGATCATGCTCTTCGAAATGGCGTGGAAGGGAATGGAAGACGCGTTCCGCGCCTGGCCCCGCGGCTATCGCTGGAACAGCGAGAATGTAACCGCCAAGAACATTCAGAATGCGATGCGGAAGGTGAAGTATGGAAGTGGCAACTTCAACAACATCAGCATGGGGAGCAATCATCCCGGCGGTTGCAACATAGGCATGGGTGACGGCAGCATCCGATTCTTGTCCGAAACGGTGGATCTGAACAAGGTCTTGCTGCCGCTGGCCAGTCGCGCCAGTGGTGAAGTCATCGACAACTTCTAGAATTCTACAGCGATGCTTGTTACCTGTTATGCAGCAGTTGTCCCGCGGCGAAGAGGATTTGATCGATGAATATTTCAATTCGTCATGGTGTTGCCTGGTCAGTGCTAGTCCTCTTGGGAGCGGACCTGGTTGGCTGCGAGATGAAGAGTGGCCCGCCAACCTACAAACTGTCCGGCGCGATCACGTTCGATGGCCAGCCGATTCCCAAAGGGATGATCGTCTTCACTCCGGATAGCTCGAAAGGAAACTCGGGCCCTCAGGGGGTGGCGATGATTACAGATGGGAAGTACGACACCTCGACCGCGAATGGAAGTGGTGTTGGCAGTGGGCCGACAATTGTGCGCGTCATGGGCGAAGGAGGGGCAGAGAGCAAGTTGATTTGCGAGTATGAGTACTCCGTCGATCTCCCCCCGCAGGACTCCGAACTGCCGATCAGCGTTCCCGCTACAGCGGCGAATCGTAAGCCCCCCAGCCCTGAGATTTAGTACGTTCGCTACACTCCGCACGATTGTTACGCCACGACACTTCGGCGCTCGCCCGACGGGTTAAACGTCGTGTTATCGGCAGAGTCGCCCATTTTCGGCTAATCTTCGCGGCAATCTGTGCCGCCTGCCGATAGTTTGCGGAAGAGTCCGGCCAGAAGCAGGTTTTTGCCGGACTGTGGCTCGTCACGAGCCATCCAGGGCGAGACTTGCGAATGAGCGAATTAACTTCAGCGACTCGATCTGCGCTCCTAGCGCGGCTGCGCCATGCGCTGACGAAGTTTCGCTGGCCTGTGATGCTCGCCTGGCTATTGATTATCGGTGTCGGGTTTATCGCACTGGTGCACTTTAAGGCGATTGCAGGTTCGACCGCGGTCGTTCCCGCGAATTTCTCCGCGACGGGGCTCGCGCCGAATCCGCACGGCTGCACCTTGGTGATGTTTGCTCATCCGCGTTGCTCTTGCACCCGTTCCAGCTTGGCTGAACTGGCCGTCATCGTGGCGCGTGCTCCGGACCTGGCTCCGATTCAAGTGATCTTTTCTGCACCAGCAATCGATGACGAGGCCTGGACCAACAGCGATTTGGTTCGCCAGGCCAACCGCATGATCGGTGTGCAAGTGAAGTGGGATGCCGGCCAGCACTTGACGAATCAACTGGGGGTGCGAACCTCCGGACATGCGTTGCTTTACGATGCGACAGGCCAGCTGATCTATTCCGGCGGGGTGACCTCGTTGCGCGGCCATGCCGGCTGGAGCAGCGGGCACACCGCCATCCTGGCCGGTAATCGCGGCCAGCATGGCCCGCTGATCTCAGCCCCTGTGTTTGGTTGCAGCTTGCGTTGTGCTCCCACTGCCCCAGCGGAGAGCCAATAAATGCACGCCGCTGGTTCCCATCCCATACCGTTTGGCAGCCACGAGGAGCTGGCGAAGATCCTGCTGCGCGAACATCAGCAGCAGGTATTTCGCGAGACCGACCGCCTGTTTGCCTGGCTACTGGCCGCGCAGTGGGTCTTTGGTTTTCTCTTGGCGGTTTGGGTCTCGCCACTCACCTGGGCGGGGCTCTCCAGTTCGTTGCATCCGCACATCGGCATCTCCATCCTGCTGGGTGGACTGATCGTCAGCATTCCGGTGCTGTTTGCGATTCTGTTGCCCGGCACCGTGTTCGCGCGCTACTCGATTGCCATTGGTCAAATGTTGATGTCCGCCCTGCTGGTGCACTTGTCGGGCGGACGAATCGAAACGCATTTCCACGTTTTCGGCTCGCTCGCGCTCCTTTCGTTTTATCGCGACTGGAAAGTCCTGATGGTGGCGTCACTCGTGACTGCTGCCGATCACCTCCTCCGCGGTTGGTATTGGCCGCAGTCGATCTATGGAATCCTCGATTCCGGCCTGATTCGCACCGGCGAACATATCGGCTGGATCATGTTTGAGGATGTATTTCTGGTGCTGAACTGCGTTCGTTCGCAGCGCGAAATGTGGGAGATTGCTACTCGCCAGGCGCAGTTAATCACCGTCCATGCCGAGATCGAGCGTCAGGTCGAAACCCGTACCAGCGAATTGGCCGAAAAGACGGAATCGCTCGCCCGCAGCGAAGAACGGTTGCGGCTGATGATCGAAGGAACAGACGTGATTGTGTGGGAGTACGATTCCCGCACCGACGCCTTCATTTACGTCTCGCCCTGCGCCGTGAAGCTGGGTTATCCACTGGAAGATTGGTACCAGCCCGGCTTCTGGAAGCGTTCGTTGCATCCCGACGATCGCGATGCAGCCGTCGAGTATTGCCTGGCCGAAACGCACGGCGGGCGCGACCACCGCATTCAATACCGCATGTTTTCCGGCCAAGGCGCGACCATCTGGATCGAAGACCTGGTCTCGGTATCGCGCGCCGAACACGAACGGCACTTGCTGCGCGGCGTGATGATCGACATTACCGAGCGCAAGATGACCGAAGATCGGCTCCGGATCTCGCGCGACGAACTGATGGACCGCACGTACGACCTGATGGCCGCGCAAGAAACTTTGAACGACCAGGCGCGAGAGTTGACGCAGTCAGCCGAAGAGATGTCGCGACTGAAGGACGACGCAGAGCGGGCGAACAAGGCCAAGAGCGAGTTTCTCGCCAACATGAGCCACGAAATCCGCACCCCCATGACGGCCATCCTAGGTTATGCCGATCTGCTGCTCGAAGAGGGAGATATCGCGCAAGCCCCCCCGCATCGCGTAACGGCGCTGCAAACGATCCTGCGGAACGGCGAGCACTTACTCACGTTGATTAACGACATCCTCGACCTGTCGAAGATCGAAGTCGGCAAGCTAGGGGTCGAATCGATCGCCTGTTCGCCGCGCCAGTTGTTGGCCGATGTGGAATCGTTGATGCGGCTGCGAGCGCAGGAAAAGAGTCTCTCGTTACATTTCGAAGCCGATCGCTCGCTGCCTGAGACGATCGAGTCCGATCCGACTCGCGTGCGGCAGATTCTGGTGAACCTGGTGGGGAATGCCATCAAATTCACTGACCACGGTGGCGTGCGCATCGTTGCTCGTTTTGAGCGCTCGGAACTCGGGCGACTCACGTTCGACGTCATCGACACCGGTGCCGGCATGACGAGCGAGCAACAGCAAAAACTCTTTCGCCCGTTCACACAGGCCGATACTTCGACCACGCGCAAGTTTGGCGGTACTGGCTTGGGTCTGACGATCAGCAAGCGACTGGCCGAAATGCTTGGCGGCGATGTCAGCATTCTGGAATCGACTCCCGGGGGGGGCACTACGTTCCGCCTGGTCATCGAAGGGGTGAGAGAACTGCGGACCGAGTCGCGGCCGGTGGCTAACGGCGACCAGCGCAAAGAGGCGATGATTACGAAGGTCGCTGCGCCCGCAGTGAATGCAAACAAAGCGATCCTGCCAGAGGGCTGCCGCATTCTGCTTGCCGAAGATGGACCGGATAATCAACGGCTCATTTCGTACATCCTGAAAAAGGCCGGCGCGGAAGTCACCGTTGTCGACAATGGACGAAGTGCCACCGACGAAGCGCTGACAGCACTGGCCGAGTGCCGGCCGTTCGATGTCGTGCTGATGGACATGCAGATGCCGATCATGGATGGCTATGCAGCGGCCACGTTCCTCCGCGAGTTGGGTTATGCGGGGGCGATTATCGCGCTAACCGCCCATGCCATGTCGGGCGATCGGCAACGATGCCTGGCTGCGGGTTGCGACGACTATGCCACCAAGCCGCTGCAGCGCGAGCAACTCCTTGCGCAGATTGCGACCCTGATTCGAGAGCCCGTGCAGAGATGAATTGTGAGTGAGAGCAGTCGTTTTTAACGTAGATTTGAGAACCGATCTGTCAGGCGGCAGATCGGACCAGAAACACTTCGTCGGTTCGAATGTCATGCAACTTTTGCTGATCGAGAACGATCCCTGGATCGCCAGCCTGCTGTGCGAAGCTGCCAGCATGCGCGCGAGTGGGCTGAACATTCGGCACGTCGACACGTTCGAACTGGGGGTCGAGTTTCTCCGCTCGAAGCCAATCGATGTGGTGCTGGTCGAACTCAATCTGCCCGACGAACAGGGCCTGCGCACGCTCGACCGCCTGCGCAACGAATTCCCCCAATTGCCGGTGGTGGTGCTGACCAGAATCGCCGACGAAGACATGGCGATCACGGCGATTCAGTCGGGCGCGCAAGACTATTTGATCAAAGAGGCCGTCAGCTATGGCCTCGTCTCGCGCAGCGTGCGGTATGCCTACGAGCGCAAGCAGATTGAGATGGAACTCGAACGCGCCAAAGAAGAGGCGCTGGCGGCCAGTCGCGCCAAGAGCGAGTTCCTCGCGCACATGAGCCACGAGATTCGGAGCCCGCTCACCGCGATTCTCGGCTTCTCCGATAATCTGCTGGAACCGAAGCTCGCGCCCGATGAAGTGGTGGCCGCCGCCGAAACGATCAAGCGCAACAGCGAGCACCTGCTCGAAATCGTCAACGACATTTTGGACATTTCCAAGATCGAGTCGTGCCGGTTTGAAATCGATCAATTGAACTGCAGCCCGGCGCAGATCGTGCTCGATGTGATGGAAGTCCTCGAACCGCGGGCTCGGGGCAAAGGGCTGAAACTCTCGCTCGACTGGACGCCGGGCGTTCCCGCCACGATCACCAGCGATCCGGTGCGTCTGAAGCAGATTCTGCTCAACCTGGTCAGCAACGGGGTGAAGTTCACCACCAGCGGCGAAGTGCGGATTGGAGTGCGCTTGATCGAGCGCCCCGCTCACGAACCACTACTGCAGTTCAGCGTCAGCGATACTGGTATCGGCATGACGATTGAACAGCAACACGGTCTGTTCAAGGCCTATCAACAGGGGGGCTCGTGGGTCAGCCGCACGTATGGCGGCACGGGTCTCGGCCTGGCGATCAGTCGCGAACTGGCGCGCAAGCTCGGAGGCGATATCTCGCTCGAAAGCGAATTGGGGCAGGGAAGTCGATTCTTTGCCTGCGTCGCAACCGGCTCGCTCGAAGGCGTATCGCGGCTAAATACGATTGAAGAAAGCGAAGCCCAGAACAATGTGCGGACAACGTTGCGGATGACGAACATCCGCCTCGCTTGCCGCGTCCTACTTGCGGAAGATGGCCCCGACAATCGCCGGCTGATTTCGTACCTGCTCTGCAAGGCAGGCGCGCAAGTGACGTTGGCCGAGGATGGTCAGCAAGCCGTCGATTATGCCCTGGCCGCGGACGCGACCGAAGAACCATTCGACCTGGTGTTGATGGATATGATCATGCCGGGCATGGATGGCATTCAAGCGACCCGGCGGATTCGCGAAGCGGGGCTGCGGCTGCCGATCATCGCCCTCACTGCCAACGCCATGAGCGGAGTGCGGAGCCAATGCCTGGCTGCTGGCTGCGACGACTTTGCCACCAAGCCCATCGACCGCAGCACGCTCCTCACCGTCATTCGCAAATGGGTGAAGCCGACCTCGACGAACCTGGCTGCGCTGCGAATTGAAAACAACCAGTCACGCTGACACAAGTAGGGTGCGGCCGACGTCGCGGCTGATGTCGTAGCCATGTCAATTGAATTTCCCGCGACGAGGCGCACCAAGGAAGTCCGTAAGACTGGCGGTCTCGCGTTCCGCGAAAGCGCCCAACAAGTTAGACGGCGAGAATGTGCTTCCAACCGGTCACCGATAGCGCTTTCGCGCCCAGAGAGATCAGTTCCGCTCCCTTCCCTCCCAAGCTGGCTACACGCATGAATGGTTACAATAATGTTCGACCACTCACGTTGGCATGGAGGAGCCTGTTGCAGGGGCAATGCCTGTGCAAATAGCCCGACGCGTCAGCGAGGGGAAATCAAGATCAACCGTTCCTCGCAGCGGAACGAGATAACAGAATAGCTCCCTCGCTCATGCGTCGGGCTACTTAGAAAACTCGTCATGCCAGTGTGAATTGCAACTTTTTTTCGCGGCCGTGACCAGACGTGTCACGCCGAGAGCATCTAATATTCAACAGGTGATCTTTTTCAATTTGGTAATTTTGGCGCGATAATCGCATATAAAATCTACAGCGATTCGTCGTGATGTGTGGGCGTCTTGCTGAGTCACTGCTGTGGAGCGTGATGGAATGTTCCGCTGGGATATTGGAAAGTTTCTGTTCGCCCCTCAGGCTTAAACAGTGCGACGCACGTCCCCGTTCTATCCGGATAATGGAAATTGAATGGCATGGTTTCCAGACCGGGGCAAGGACTTAGGGCGAGGGCATCAGTCGCAAATCCTTGCCACTAGACTCATTACGAGATAGCGGAAACTTTGCGAACAACTGTGCTTAATGGAAATTTCCAGTTCGCCCCTCAGACCTGAACCGCACGCTGCTCGTTCGCGCGGCATCCGGATAATGGAAATTGAAAAGTGATGGTTCCAAATCGTGGCAAGGACTTATGGCGAGTGCATGTGCCGCAAAGGCTGGGCTGACAAAGTGTTACGAGATAATGTAAACTTCTCGCGCGACTTCACTTAACGGAAATTTCCTGTTCACGGTTCTGAGTGGGCGGAGAGCCCATTGCGAGTTTGCAAATTTAAGCGGTCATCAATTAACAGCTTGGCGTGCAAAACAGTGGCAGGGGGGTGTTCAAATAAGAAGTCGATAGTTGAACAGCACCTAGCGCAACTCTCGGGTTTCCGAGCTGTCCGTGTTCAACTATTGCCGGTATTGTTGAACGTTTAGGTGCGGAATGAGGGCTTGGGTTACTCAGCCGACGACGTGAGGAGCTCTTCCGAGATCGCGTCGATTTGAGCGGCGTCGATGGTGGTGGCCTCTTCGGCAAAGCCGACGAGGAGGGCGAGATCGCAGAGGCGGTTCACGCGCCTTGGGACGCCCAGAGAGTGCTGATGGATGGCTTCGAGCGCGTCGTCGCTGAAGATCTGGCGTTCGACGCCGGCAGCCAGCAGACGATGTTGCACGTAGGCCATGGTTTCGGTCTGCGTCAGGCGGCGGAGCAAGCACTTGACGGCAAATCGCTCCTCCAGGTTGGGTGTTCGTTCGATGGCGACGAGTAGCCCCGTTTGCCCGATGAGCAGCAAGGTCGCCACGGGTCGCCCAGCGTACTGCAAGTTGAGCAGGAGGCGCACCGTTTCCAGTCCACCATTGGCCGCGAGCAGATGTGCTTCGTCAATGATGACCAGCGCGTGTTTGCCCGCGCGAGCATTTTCGCCGAGAACTGTTTCGATCCGGCGGAGGCTTTGTTCGAGTGTTTCCGCAGTCTGCGAACTGACTTCGTTCAACTGCCCAGCGAGGTAGATGAGAAGTTGATCGCCGGGAAGTTGCGGAAAGACGATGTTGAGTCGCGGGGTGAGACCTTCGCCACACTGCCGCAGCAGCGTTTGAATGAGCGTGGTCTTGCCCACACCAGCTGGGCCTGCGAGGAGTGCCGCGGGCTGTCGCATCTCGACGGCGTAGCGCAGTTTGAGAAGTGCCCCCTGCTGGCTTTCGCCCGGGTAGTAGAAGCGCGCGTCGGCCGTGTGATCGAACGGCCGAGCGTTGAGTTGCCAATGCGCTTCGTACATGGTGCGGGTCCGTCAGTAACAGCAATTACAGGAAGGAGATTTCGGGGTGCGTGACAAAGTTTTCGGCAATGCCGACGGCTTCGATGCCCGATTCGTACAAGCGATCGCCCACGGTGCGGCTCTCGCCGACCGAAGCGAAACGGGTATCGCGAACAACGACCGCAGCGTCGAGCGGGCAGTTCTCTCCCTTGGGAAAGAGTGGCTCGCTGCCGGCGCCCAAAGGTCCGAGGTCGACGATCACCAATTCGAACGTTGCGGCCGTGGCTCGCAAGGTGGCGGTGACGCGTGGATCGGCCAGCGACAACGGTGCCGACGACGAAGTGACTTCCAGCGGCAAGACGGTCAGGCGATCGGCCAGCGACTTTACCGCTGCTTCGCTGAGTGGAATCTTGCCGGTCGCCGCTTCTTGCCAGCCGTAGGCGGTTTCGAGACCGAGCATCGATGCCAATTGCGGGCGCGTGAAGTCGGCATCGACCAGGGCCACATGAATGCCCGCTTGAGCGGCCGCACGAGCCAGGCAAAGTGCGAGCGTTGTCCGCCCTTCGCCCCGACGACTGCCAGTGACACCGAGCACTTTCAAGCCACCACGAACCACGCTCAGCAACTTGCTGCTGGCACTGGCGAAGTAGCCGCTGGGATCGTGCATCAACTTGTCGCAGAGGGCGGGCCAGGTGAAGCGATCGACTTCCCAGAGCGGAACATAGGGCCGCTTGGGAACTGTCGCCTCGACGACCTTCTGTTCGGCTTGCTGCTCAGCTTTCTGTTCAGCTGGTTTAGCCTCTTCAGGAGTCGAGACCGCGGGCTGAGTTTGTTCGGTGGTTGGCAAGCCTTCAGGTGAGGCAGTCGGCGAGATCGCAATCGACTCGGGGGCCGAAAGCATGTCTTCGACGATTTGCAGTTCGTCTTCGAGGGATGTTGCAACGGGAGCGACGTGAGGCGCAGGAACGCTGGCGTGACTGTTATCGATACGAAGCTTGCGCTTCGACTTTTTCTCGATGGGAGTTGCGACGATGGCCGCTTCAGCAATTTCGGTTTCGGCAGTGGCTTCTTCGGTGTCGTTCGTGGTTTGCCAACCGTTGGCGACGCTCTCGGTGCAGGTGACTGCAGGAGCCATCGGCAGTGCGAGCCAGGTCTCGGCATCGGCTAGCGAGATGAGCGAAGAGTGGGCCACGATTGGTCCATCGACGGCCCAGAGATTGGCAATCGCTTGCGGTGCAGACGGAGGCAACTCGGCCGTTGGTTCAACCGCCAGATTCTGTTCGTGGTGAACAATGGGCTCCGGAGGAACTTCTGGCGCTGGTGGTTCGCTGAAGACAATTTCCGGCGGAAGTTCGCCATCGGTGCCACGTTGGAGCAGATCGAGCCGGGCAAGTTGCCGGGCGACCTCGAGCATGCTTCGCGACCAGTTACGGCGCGGCGGCAGCGACATGGGCGATGATTCGGCAACGGGTTCAACGGGCGTAGGTTCGGGCAGAATGACTTCCGGTCGACTCGCCGTGCGGCGCTGCAAGCGTCGCGGAACCTTGCGTTCCGGTTGCAAATGCGAATGGGGCACAGTGCGCTCGCCGGCTTCCGCATCGACGCGATAGAACGCACCAGCATCATACATGGCGTCGAACGCGGCTGACTCGCCGTGGTCGTGAGTGGATGTGGCCGGTGCGTAGTTGCTGCTCGGCGGAGTGCGTGGAACAGCAGCTGACGGTTCTTTCGCAAAGGCTTTAATAAAGGCCTGATCCAGTGCGCTCATAGCGATTACCGCCGGGGGTGGAGGTGAACGAAGTAGGAGACGTGCGCGAAGGTGCGCGACCGCTGCCTTGCTCATCGGGTGGAGCAGGGGGCAGGAGCGGGGCATCTCGCAAGTTTGTTTCGGGATACTGCGGGGCGTTTAATGTCGGGGCAGTGGCCGGAGCGTTTGATGCAGCAGGAGCCGTTGCGGCCGGAGCATCGGGGCGAGTGGCAACTCGCGCTTCGCCACTTTGCTGCCAAGGGAACAATGGTTCGCCACTGGGAGCGGCATTTGCCGGAGTTGGGTTTGGCATCGGCGGATGCAGATCAGCGGTCGAGCTAGGGCCAGGCTTGTTGGCATCGGCAGTTGCTGGCGAAGGTGTGGTATCGAGTGGATGGCTCGGTGCTTCGACCAAGCGCGGCGCAGTGTTGGCCGCTTCAGTTGGGGGATGATCGTGGTCGTGATGTCCGGGCTCTTCAATTGCCAGACCAACCGGAGCAGACGTATTGGGATCGGCCACTTCAGGCTTGGGTTGATTGCGGCGGGCGAGGTAGATCGTACCGATCAACGCGAAGACAAAGCCAATGGCGATGATCTTGCCATGCGACTGCAACCAATCGCCACCCTTGCCTGCCACCTTCTGCTGGCGTGCTTCGTTCCGTTGACGCCGGAGCGAACCGGGCGAAGGTTTGGCAGCGCTGGCGGCAGCATCAGTTGCTTCGGCTTTGGGAGCGGAAGTCGCAGCCACTGTAACGGCCGCAGGCTTGGCTTCCGACTTAACGTCGGTCTTGGCTTCGACTTTGGCCTCGGCTTTGACTTCGCTCTTGGCGGGGGTTTTTGCTTCAGCCTTGATTTCAACTTTCGCTTCCCCCGCATCGCTGACAAGGGCAGCTGCCTTGACGGCAGTCTCAATGGCAGCTGGCAAAGTGCTGGCAATTGCGGGGGCGACTAATGGCTCAGATTTAACTTCTGGCAGTGGCTTGGCACTGGCGGGAGTCTTCGCCGTTCGCTGTGGTCGATCTTCGCTGGGCGAAGTGGTTAAACCCATCGTAAGCGCGGTCGTCGAGAGTCCGCTCGGGGTTTCGAACAATCCGGTCGGTGTCTTGGGCCACGGGTCACTGAACGTGCTGGCTGGGTACGCGACAATTGGGGTGCCCACCGCGGCGTGTGAGCCGGGAAGTGGCGACATTTCGATGGGAGCCGGACTGGCAGCCACCTGAGCCGTCATAGCCGCCGGAACGGGCGCTGTCGCCGGCACGGGCGGCAGTCGGTTGATGTCTGCCAATTGAAATAGCAGGGGCATCTCGCGGGCACGATGCAGTTCGGTCGCTGGCTCCGGACGAGCGGACCAGAGAGAAGCACCCGTCGATTGGTCGGTTGTATTCTTCATGAGTGGGGGAGTCCTTTCCCCAGCTGCCACGAGGGCAGATCATGCTCGCGCTATGCCATCCTGGCGGCGCGCGAAGGGATGTTGTCGCCTTCCTGTTATCGGTAACGGACTTAACGGTCTTGAGCTTTGGTGAAACTTTGCGGTCAAATGTCGTTGCTGTGCCAGCAGTGCGCGCATTCCGTCCACCCGTTCGGCATGTTATCATTCTGACCTTCCCGCCGAATTCCTCCCCGCGATTTTGGAGTGAGAGATGTCTCAGCCTGGCCAACCGTTGAATTCCTCCAGCGGTTTCAGCTTAACCACCGTGCAATGGCTGATTTGCTTCATCGCAGCCATCGGGTTTGCCTTCGACATCTACGAGCTGTTAATGCTGCCGCTGATCGTGCGCGATGCCCTGTTGGAACTGGGCAAGATTCGCCCAGGCACCAAAGAGTTCACCATGTGGTTCAGCCTCCTGTTCTATGTGCCGGCCGTGGCTGGTGGCATCTTTGGGTTGCTGGGTGGTTACCTTACCGATCGACTCGGTCGTCGCCGCGTGCTGACGTGGAGCATTCTGCTATACGCGTTTGCAGCATTCGCAGCCGGTTTCTCAACCAGCTTGCCAATGCTACTTTTCTTCCGCTGCCTTGTGTTCATCGGCGTGTGCGTCGAGTTCGTAGCTGCAGTTGCCTGGTTAGCTGAACTCTTCGACAACCCCAAGCAGCGCGAAGGAGTGCTCGGCTTCACGCAGGCGTTCTCGTCGTTGGGTGGTCTGTCCGTCGCCATGGTTTCGATCATCGTAGCCTCGTGGGCCAAGAACGAAGCCCCGAGCATTCTCTTCAAGTCGATTACGCTTCCCGCGTTGCAGTTGCCCGCAATCGCATTGCCCAGCTTTCTGAGTTTTCTGGGAACGATCGAAAACCCGCATGCTGGTTGGCGCTACTTGCTCATGTCGGGTTTGATTCCGGCCATTCCGCTGATCTTGATTCGCCCTTTCCTGCCTGAATCGCCTGCGTGGGCCGCCAAGCGCGAGAGCGGCAAGCTCCGCCGGCCTTCCATTGCCGAGTTGTTTTCACCCGCCTTGAAGCGGACAACCATCGTCACCACATTGATGTTCACTTGCAGCTTTGGTGTAGCTTTTGGCGCGATCCAACAGATGCCGCAGATCGTGCCGGGACTTCCGGAAACGAAAGAAGCCATTGCCAAGGCACTGGAAGCGAGGTTCCCGGCCGAGAAACAGGAAGCGCTGAAGGCAAAACTGGCTGCGGAAGGCAAAAGTGAAGTGGATATCACGAAGGCCGTTAATCTCGAGATTCGGAAGGTTGCCGGACCGATCGAGCAATCGATGGCCAGCCATGCGACGGAACGGCAAGAAGTGGGCGGGCTTGTCGGCCGCTTTTTGCTCGCCATCTTGATTCTATTCGTTGCCAGTCGGCGAACACTGCTGCGAATGTTCCTGATTCCCGGCATGCTTCTGATGCCGATCATCTTTGGCTATGCCGGCACCACCAGCCTGCATTATCTCGAGTACGGCATTTTCGTCGCCGGTTTGCTTACGGTGGCTCAGTTCAGTTTCTGGGGAAATTATTTGCCTTTGGTATATCCAGTTCACTTGCGTGGCACGGGGGAAAGCTTTGCCGCTAACATCGGTGGCCGACTTATCGGGACTTGTTTCGCGGGCGTTACGCAATGGATTGCGGTGTATCTGCCGATCGACGAGCCTTATCCCACCAAAGTTGCCTACACAGCGGCTGGAGTAGCCTTCACCCTGTATGTGGTGAACTTTATCGCCAGCTTTTGGCTACCGGAACCGGGCCCCGAGAGCTTGCACGAGTAAGCAGAAAGGTGTCTACGATGCCTGCTGAACCCGCGAAGACAACCGCGAATATTATCCCCTGCCTGCGCTACCAAGACGCGCACGCAACGATCGAGTGGCTTTGCACCGCCTTCGGCTTTCAAAAGCGGGCTGTCTATGCGGATGAACAGATGGTGCATCATGCCGAACTAACGTTCGGCAATGGGATGGTCATGCTGGGCTCGAATGTGGAGAGTGAGTTTGGCAAACTCACCGCTCTTGCTGCCGAGGTCGGTGGTCGCGGCACGCAAAGCCCGTACATCATCGTCGCGGATGCCGACGCGCATCACGCTCAGGCTATCGCACACGGCGCGAAGGTCGTCATCCCGCTGAAGACCGAAGACTACGGTGGTCGCGGCTATTCCTGCCTCGACCCCGAAGGGAACCTCTGGACGTTCGGCACGTACGACCCGTGGACAGTGAAGCCGCAGGGGTGAGTGGGTGATTTGCTAGTGGCTCAGGCGCTGCTTGATCCAATCGGGATCGCGCCGTCGATCAACGACTGCCAAGACAGTAACCAGATCATTGCGAATGTCGTAATAGATCGCGAACGGAAATTTGTCGGACAGAGATCTATGAATATCCTGTTCCCGTGCATGGATCCCAGCGAATCGCTTCAACTTATCGATGTCTGCGAACAGGCAATTCAAAAAGTATCGCCCAAGACCTGGAGCTTGTTTCTCGTAGAAATAAAATGCCTCGTCGAGATCTGATCCTGCTTCTGGGGCAATCTCAATCCTCATTGGCGTTCGTTAATTCGGTTCAGAATATCGCTCTTGGCTACTTCCCAATCCTTGGCTTGCGTACGCCCTTCATCGAGCGATTTTCTTCTCTCGCGGGCTAACTCATAGTGCCAATCTGGCGAGGGGATATCCTCTGCGTTCTTCGCCAGAGCATGCCAAATAATTTCCATTGCCTCCAGCTTTTCTGCAACGGTCATCGAATTAAGACGGACACGCCATTCGTCTGTGATGCTTGTTGTGGGAATGCCTACTGACATAGCAAATCTCGCTCGATCGGAAATAAGTACCTACTGATAGTCTACTCCCAGTTTGCCAATTGTGCCTCATCCAGGCCCCGCTTCCTTCACTAGCGCACTAATGGCTTTGAACTGCGGATTCGCAGCCGTTTCGCACCACTCGAATAACGTCGCTTCGGTGGTGGTGATGGTCACGCCGCTGGCATCGAGGCGGCGAATGGCGATCTCGGCGTCGAGCGTCGAGCGTGAACTGATGGCATCGACCGCCAGGTAGACGCGAAAGCCTTCGCTGAGCAAATCGAGCACGGTTTGTTGCACGCAGACGTGGGCTTCGATGCCGCAGACCAGCACCTTGTAGATCCCTTGGTCCCGCCACTGGTAGAAAATCTCGGCACACTCACGCGAGCTGAAGAGCTTCTTCGCGGGCAGGGGGCCAATTCGCTCGGCGAGAGCTGGTGTCGTCGGTCCCAGTCCTTGGGGATATTGCTCGGTGCCAGCGACTGGCACGCCGAGCAGTTTCGCGCCGTCGATCAGGCGGCGGCAGTTCCAGGTCACGCGTTCATGGCCAGCAATCAGCTTGAGCAACTTCTCTTGCATATCGACGACCAGCAGCCCAGTAACGCCAACATTCATTAACTCCATGCTGCGCTGCAGCCGCGGATTTTCAGGTGATTCGTTCATTCCCCGAACATATCCCACTAGCCCGGTTTCTTAAAGCTGTCACCGCTATTTACTCGCGGGCAAGGCGAGCAACTTCGCTAAGTCGGCGGGAACTTGCCGGTCGGCGATCGGCAGGTCGATCGGTTTGTTCAGCGGTATATCGGTGTTCGTGGTTTCGCCGCCGGTGGCCAGAAAGAAGAGGCGGTCTTTGAGTCCGGCGTTGATACTCATCGCCGGATTGCCGTCCGCAGTAAAGCGAGCTCGATTCACGGGCTGCCATTTGTTTTCAATATCTCGCACCCAGGCGTTGCCGAAGCGAGCCACGCGGGCATGAGTTGCCGAGATCTTGTTGCGGCGAAAATCTTCAACGAATGAATAATAGCCGCCGAGTGCTTCGTCTTTCGTAATGGTGCTGAAGGTCACCAGCTTCAACCATCGACTCTCTTTGTCCTGGTAGATCCAGCCCGTGTAGGCAGTTCGCTCGTCCTTTCGCTCGCTCGTTATCAGCAGGCGATAAGTCTGGCCATTCTGCCAATCGAGGTCGAGAAATGATTGCCCACCAGTTCCTTCGCCGCCAAATCGCTTTACGCGGACGGCTGGGTCGCTATAGAGAAGCTTCACACGCTCCTTTTCTTCGACGCTCTTGGGATCATTCTGATTGCCAGGGTCCCAGACGGAAAAGATCGCGACCTTACGCTTCTCATCGAGCTGTTGAATGCCGAAATAGCCGTGATTGAAACCGCAGACGCAAAAGTAAGTGCCCGGTGCCGATTGATCGACGATAACCTCGTTATAGAACGCATTTCCCGCTGGCGCGGTATAGCCCAGGTGAACACTACGGCACGCCAGTCCCGCGAGCTTTTCGTCCGCGTGCGTGGCTGGAGCAGTCAGAGTCAGCATCAACAACGAAAGCAGCAAGAGCTGGGTTAGAATTAGTTTCATCTTTTAATTCGCAAGGCATCGATTTTGAGCAGGTAACCAATCGTTCGCCACAATTGTACTTCGCGGCCCGCATAGGTCATTAGCAGGTCTTCGATTGTCGTTTCCTGAACCAGCTGCAAATGTCCAAGTAACACCTGCCATTGTTCGGCCGGCAGGCGCGAATCGGCACCAAAGGACATCATCCAGTCGGCGTTGATTTTTGCCAGCGATGCTTCATCGACTTCGCCACCGAGTTGCAGCCTGGTCGTGGGTGATAGCTGTTCAGTGGCATAGTGGGCGAACAAGTGGAATGGATCTTCGCCAAGGGGATTGGCCGGCGAATTCGCTCGTCGAGGCGCGTGCTCGGTATCGGTCTTCCGTCGTTCTGCCAGTTCTCGCCAGAGGGCTTCGTAGCGAGCGATAATGTGCCGCCAATCGAACTCCGCAGTTGCTCGCGCGAGGCCCGAGGCACCAAGTTGCTTTCGGAGCGCAGGGTTCTCAATCAGTTGCAACAGCCGTCGCGTGCATTGGTCGACGTCAACCGCAGTGATCATCGCCGTTCGCGCAATATAGGCGTTGTAGGCCAAGAGCCCGCTCCAATGATCGCGGGCCAGTTCTTCGCCGACGCCACCTGGCGGCATCACCGTGGGAATGCAAAAGCCGTCGACTTCGTGCCGCACAGTGGCGCGATAGCCGTTCCAGTCGGTACAGATGACCGGCAGCCCACTGGCCATGGCCTCCAGTGGTGTAAGCCCGAAGGTCTCTTGAATATTGTCGGACAGAGACATGAAGACATCCGCAGCGGCCCAGGCTTGTTCGCGGACTTCAGGACGACGTCCGTCGAGGAACACACAATCGACGCCGGGACAAAAGCTCTTCGTCGAGTCACGAAAGGCCTTCTCTTCCCGATCGTTTTCGAACCAGCCCACCTGAATCAAACAGAGTTTCTTCTTGGTCGCGCGCGCTGCGCGCGAGATCGCCTGATACGAAGCTAACGGATGGGCTTTGGCGTAAAAGTTCAAGCGGCCTACGTACAAGATGGCGATGTCGTTGTCGGCAATACCGAGTGTCTTGCGCAGGCCGTCACGCAGTTTCGCGCGGGCGGCATTGGGCACGAAGGCAGCGCAGTCGACGCCAAGGGGAATGATAGGCAACTGAACGTGCGACTTGGGTTGCCCACCGGTGCGCTCGGCCAGGTATTCGCACCAATGTTGCAGCACGTAATCGACGGTGTCTTTCACGGCCTGACTCGTGCAAATCAGGGCATCCCAACTTTGCAGCGGAGCGAGAGGCAGGTCGCTGAAAAAGCTCATCACTGCTTTACTGCAAATCGTGTGGGTGATGCCGCACAGACTATATGCCCGCTGATCGTAACTGCGACGCTGCCAGGCGAGATCGCCAAGCGCTGGGTCGGGCCGGTAGAGCGTGCCGACCTTGGAAAGACCTTCGAGCCAGCGGGCAGGAATCCATTGCGGCGACTTGCCAGCGGGGAGCCAAGGCTGAATGCGCTCGACAAAGTCCTCGTACTCTTTTTTGCCAGGGGACGCGCAGGGAAGCAACGTCGCGCCGGAATAACGCACCCAGCCCTTGAGGAACTGTTCGCCGGCCGCTTGGCGCCCCACCAACCGTTTGCCGCTGGTATCGTAGCCATCCGGTTCGTACCAGACGGCCGCTGTTGTTGTCACGCCGATGTCCTCTGCGAGATTGAATTCACCACGCCGCAACTACGAAGGCGCAGCTTGCAACGACGATAGAATACCGCAGCGAGAGTGGCAGCGCGGAGAGGCGGTTGAGTTTACCTAGGCAGCTTTGTTGCCCGCGAGTCGTTCAATTGCCTGCACCAGCGGGCCGTAGTGAAACGGCTTGGCTACGAAGCGGTCGGTTTGCGCTTGGCGATGAGGCGGGCTGTTGCCAAGCACGATCAGGCCCGTATTAGGGTGACGAGTTTCGGCGGCAAAATCATTCTGCACTCCATCGTCGACACAAGGTTGATCGAAGTCTAGCACGATCACATCCGGCCGCTCGGCACGGGCAATAACCAGACCGTGACGTGGTTCGTCCGCTTCGAAAATGCGCAGCCCCCGCAACTGCAGGATCGTGGCAAGAACCTCACGCGCTTCGGACGAAGGTTCGACGAGCAGCACGCTAGGCTGCGTTGAATCGGGGCGAGACGATTCGGGGTAGGATCGGTTCACGCGCGGGGCTCCGCAAGGGAATTTCTCAAATTGCCAGGCCGGGGAGGTCGACACTGCTAGCTCGGAAAAGCGTGGCCATCTGTGCACGCCAATCCTCAACGGACTGCGTGGGGCAGTCCAGGTGGGTCGGGAGAATAGCTGGCTGACCGCGCGGTGTCAAAGCCTGTTTCGCTGCGGAATTTATGGTGTTTTTGCCTGCTGCAGCACTTCTTTCACAATCGACTCTTCAATTTCCGGAGCCCAAATAGTTGGCAGCCCGTAATAGACCATCGAGCCGCCTCCTTCGTAGCCTCCTTCAATCAGCACTCGCCGGCTGGGAATATAGGCCATCACATCGTTGGCATAACCGGCGACCCAAGTCTTCGTGCCGCGCAGATCGCTCTTCAATCGCAAGGCATAGTCGATCACGACTTCGCCGCCGAGGATTACCCACTGTACGTCGGGGCCCAATTGCCACACCGCGACGGGGTAAGGATAGTCGCTTCGCAGCGCCTTGCCTGCAGCCATATCGGCCAGCAGCATCTTGGCGCGGGCAGCCTGATATTTATCTTTGCCATCGGCGGCGGTTTGCAAATCCTCCTTGGTCGGCAACGTTCCCAGGGGTGCCGCGAGCTCGCGATAGGTCGTCTTCAGCGAACCGGTGAGCGGAGTTCCCGCTTGCTTCAAGGTGGCATCGACGGCATCAGCCATTTGACGACCATAATCCTCGGCCAGCGCCACCGTGCGACGCGGCAGCGGGTTTTGATCGGCACCACAGCCCGCCCAAAAAAGCGCCAGACAACCCGGATGTCGCTGTTCGAGTTCCAGCTGGGCATAGCCGGGCCAATCGCCGCACCAGTCATAGCCCGAAAGTACCGTCGCGTGACAGGCATAGCCAAACAGCAGGCCGCGTAGTTCACCTTGTTCGTTATGCACAGCCAAAACCGGCGCATCGTGATCGCTGGGGCCAAGAATTTTGCCGTCCGCGCGCAGTTGGGGGACTTCGGCCTCCTTATTGGTACGGCGATTAACCGCGAAGGTCGCCTTGCCACTAGCCCAGCTGAGCTTGGCGGGCTGGATGTCTTTCACGGCTGCCCCTGCCAACTCCACCAATTGGTCTTC
Source organism: Anatilimnocola aggregata (assembly GCF_007747655.1). Taxonomy (NCBI): domain Bacteria; kingdom Pseudomonadati; phylum Planctomycetota; class Planctomycetia; order Pirellulales; family Pirellulaceae; genus Anatilimnocola; species Anatilimnocola aggregata. The sequence goes on along the minus strand of NZ_CP036274.1, from coordinate 7,977,655 downwards.
CAGTTTTTGGGCATATTCGGCAATCAGTTCCTTTTGATCGGCTGGCAGCAGATACTCGTGCATCGGTCTCAGGTTCTTGCTCACCACGGGTCCGCTGTGTGTATGCGAGCAGAAGAGCGCCACCTGATCACGCTTCAGCCGGTGCTCTTTCTCAATCCGCTGACAGATCGACTGCGACAATATCCGGTCGATGCCAACCAGATCGAGCGTGATGGCCAGTGCCCGGTGGCCACTGGCGTCTTGCAGCACGATCGCCTTTGCCCACAGATCGGTCAACTTCCCTTCCGAAGGCTTGTTCCGCGCACCATAGCCGGCCATCCACATCGATTTCGTCGGCGTGATGTTGACTTTGGCCAGCCCTGCTTGCCAACTATCAGCAGCCAGAATCGATTGCGGCACGACCAGCGTGAGGAGTAGCGATAGCGCCAACGAACAGAGGCAATGATGCCAAGACATGAGTGGCTCCAGGCAGGCGGAGAGGAAGGCGGGCGATACACGCACGATGTTCCTAACTGAACGGTCGCGTGCTCAGGTGTCAATCGTTTCCAGCAGAGTACCGTAAAACGCTCTACGGCCAGTTTGTCAGGGGAACGCCGTCGGTGGGATCACAGGCCGCAGCCCACACGGCATCGGCAATCGAGTGCGGAATCGATTTCACGCTGCCGTCGGCCATGGCGACGATGATGCCGCCGGGATGGGGTGTTTGTGTCCGCAAATATTCGCAGTTGTTGTACCAATGCGGCGACTGCTGAAACTTGGCGCACGGCGGATAAGCTCCGGTCGCTAGGGCCGGCTCTTTGGATGGATTCAAACAAAACACGGGCCGCCAATTGAGGTTCGAATCGCACCACAGATTGCCGTTTGTGCCGCTACTGTTGACGACTCCCGTGTTACCGCAAATACCATAGCGCTCTGCCAAAACAATCGTGTTGCTAGTGCCATCGACAAGGCTGGCCAGGCGCGATTGCCCCTCTCGGCATTGGGCGACCGTCGTGCCCGACGGATTGCCAAGCACGTAGTAATTGCCGGCATAGTTGCTCGTCGCCCACGTGTTGGCACTGGCGTTGGTCGTGGTTCCAATTCCTTTGGGAGCACTGATCTCGCTCGGACAGAGATGAGCCTTGATTGGCGTGAAATAAACCGTTCGCCCGTTTACCACGGTTCCCACATTCATTGCCGATGCATCGTACAGCGGCTTCTGTTCGATGTACGGCAACAGCCAGGTAAAGAACGTAAAACCAATGGCTCCCTTAAACTTCTCTTGCGTGGCGTGGGCAGAAGTCCAGCCAGCCGACACCATCGGTGGCAACTGAAGATAGGCATCTTCGAAGTTATGCAACGACAGAACATGCTGCTTGAGGTTGTTCTGGCAAGTCGATCGGCGGGCCGATTCGCGGGCCGCTTGAACCGCCGGCAACAGGAGCGCCACCAGCACCCCAATGATCGCAATGACCACTAGCAATTCGACCAAAGTAAAACCGCGGTTCGCTACCGCGCACACAGGTCGACGAAACCGGCCAGACCGCATAACAAACTCTCCCAAGAAACGACCGAATGGTGCAAGGAGAGGGACGCCGCAGAATACCCAGGGAGAAAACTCTGGACAAGAGTTTTTTCGAGATTTTTCTTTGTTGGCGAATCAGGAGGGTTTATTAGAACGGAAAAATCCACGGCGTGATGATGATCGTCACGATGCCAATCAAGATATCAAGGGGCAGGCCGACGCGCACATAGTCGCTGAAGCGATAGCCACCCGGGCCGTAGACCATCAGATTCGTCTGGTACCCGATCGGGGTCGCAAAGCCGGCCGAAGCACCCATCATGATCACAATCACGAAGGGCATCGGGTTGACCCCCAGGTTGGAGGCGGTGGCCATGGCGAAGGGGAACATCAGTGCCGCCGCAGCAGTGTTGGTGATGAGCTCGGTCACGGTTACGGTCGTGAAATAGATGATCACCAGTGCCAGCCAAGGATTCGTCCCTGCCAGCGATAATAGTCCGTCGGCCACCTGCTTCGCCGCGCCGCTGACCTCCAGGGCCTTGCCCAAGGCGAAAGCTGCCGCAATGGCCAGCAGTACTTCCCAGTTGATGCTCTTGCGAGCATTCTCGACGGAAAGGCACCGCGTGAGGATCATCAGCCCGGCAACCAGAAACGCAGCAACGACCACTGGCAGAACTTCGATCGTGGTGAGGAACACCAGCATCATCAGCAGGCCAGTTGCAATCAGCGCTTTCTCATGATGAGGTGGCGTCGAATTCTCGACGGTCGAAACGAGAAAGAAATCTCGCGAACTTCGTTGCTGTTCGGCGAACGACGGATGCGCCTCGACCAGCAGCACGTCGCCCGGCTTGAGAATGATATCGCCGATCTTCTGATGCAGCCTCACACCATTGCGGGCAACGGCGACAACCACTGCGTTGTAGTGATTGCGGAAACGCGACTCGCGAATGGTGCTGCCGACAAACGGGCACGTGTTGCTAACCACCGCTTCGATCAAGCACCGCTGCGGACGAGGTGCCGACAGCTTGAAGACTTCGTCGGTTGCTGGAGCCAGGCCGCGAATCTTCTGCAACTCGACCACTGACTCTACATTACCCACGAACAGCAGCCGGTCGCCGCCATGCAAAATCTCTTGCGGCGAAACGGCAGGAATAACGACACCTTCCCGCTCGATCTCGGCCAGGAACAGCCCCGGCAAGTGTCGCAGTCCCGCGTTCTCGATCGACTTTCCCGCCAGCGGACTGCCGGGCTGCACGTGCATCTCAACGGTGTACTCACGCGGGTCGTCGGTCGTGCTGACGGCCGGGCGACGATCGGGAAGCAGAAAGTGGGCTGCAAAGATGATGTACAACGCCCCGATCAGCGCGGCCGGCAAGCCGACCCAAGTGATATCGAACATTCCCAGCGCGGGATGACCTTCCTTAATCCACATGCCTTGCACCACCAGGTTGGTGCTGGTGCCAATCAAAGTGCAGGTGCCACCCAGAATCGCGGCATAGCTAAGTGGAATCATCAACTTCGAGGCAGGAATTCGTTCGCGGCGGGCCAGGTCGCCGACGGCAGGAATAAGCATCGCCACCAGGGGCGTGTTGTTCATGAATGCGCTGAAGAACATCGTCGGAAAGACGAGTCGCGAAATGGCCGAGAGGGCAGTCTTCGGCCGCCCGAAGATTCGCTTGGCGATCCAATCGACGCCTCCGGTTTGCTGCACCCCGGCTCCGACCACAAACAGAATCGCGACCGTAATCATCCCCTCGTTCGACATGCCCGAGAGGGCTTCGCCGGGCGTCAGAATGCCCATCAGCACCAGCAGGCACACCCCCAAAATCAGCACCACGTCGGGAGCCAGATTGGTGAACGTGAGCAAACCAAGCGTGCCCAAGACCAGCGACAGCGTAAACTGCCCCTGCGTAAAGGGCAGGTAGTTCCAGATGAATCTCGGATCGAAGGCGGCAAGCAGCATCATGATCAATCATTGCGTGGCACGTTGACGTGTACGCGGCTGAGTCAGCGCGCCTTTGGTTCGCGACGACTCCGCCCCTGCGAATCACCATCGTCATCTCGACAGAAAGATCATTATGTTGATTTGCAAGAGTAACATTCTGGTTGCTAGCTATTGCCACTGCAAGCTACGCATGTTCCCGCCGCCAGTTGGTTGATTTCGTCAGGCAAAAATTTCCGGAATCCTGCCACAATCGCGCCTTCGCTCAGGGCTTCTTACCCGCCCTAAATCGGCAATGGAATCGGCTTGAACAGCCCACCAAACACCAGCCAACGGGGCTGTGGAAATTTCCGTAATTCGCATTTTTTCGCAGTTCCTTGTTTGGATCGTAAGATGCAATTCAGTAATCGGTTATGCCAATTTGATAGCGGAAATTCGCAGCCAAACCGCCAAAATCGATTTCCGGAAATTTCCACTAAAAATCCCCTCCCATCACCGCTTGGCAATCCATCACGTCAAGCGAAGCCGGAGCGAGTTAGTGGAGCGGTATGTTCCGTTAGTCATCAGCAACCGGGCGACATAACTTTCCTCTTTGCCAACGAAAATCCACGTAATTAACACACATCTGCTACCAAATTGAAAAGGAGCTGCTCGCCAACATTAGACGCTTGGCCCGTGACTAGTTTGGTCCCTGCAAGCAGCATTTTCTGACCATCCACGCTGGCACTTCTTTAGGAAACCCGAAGCGTCAGCGAGGAAAGCGAGCGTGAGGCAAGGAAGTGCAAGTCTCTCGCAATGCGTTGGGATGACTATCGCAGCACCATAGCGCGGGCAACTTCGAATGGTCTAACTCTCGCGACGGCTCTTAACCGCGATAAGCACGCGCCTCGCTCACGCTTCGGGTTACCTGAAATGCGGCAAAACCGAGGGTCAGTATCCCCGACATCATGCTGGCGGGAACGGCTACCGCATCTTCTAACTATCCACGCCAGTCCTTAGAGCTGCGGACGCCGAGGCCGATTCGCGTTTCGGGTCACCTCAGAAAGGGCTGGAGCGAACGCTCTCCCAGCCCGGCAAGGCGCGCGGGGCTGCGGTATGATAGACCCGCTTTGAATCCGGAATTCATTCTGCTGACGAGACACCGACCATGATTATCGACCACCTTTCCCGGGCCGATCTGTACCAAGGACTGGGACCGCGGTTCGCCCAGGCCTTCGACTTTTTGCGCTCTGCTGACGTCCTCAACCTGCCGCTCGGCAAGCACGAACTAGAGGGGGACAAACTGTTCGCCCTCGTGCAGGAGTACACTCCCAAACCGCGCTCGGTCGGCAAGTTCGAAGCCCACGAGCGGTACTGGGACGTGCAATTCGTCGCCCGCGGCGTCGAACGGATGGGCTGGGCTGCACGCTCGCGCCTGACGGTTACCGAACCTCACGATGCGACCAAGGACGTGGGCTTTTTCGCCGGTTCGGCCAGCGATCCGGGCGATTTCGTCCTGGTGCCTGCCAGCTTCTTTACCGTCTTCGGCCCCCACGATGCTCACATGCCCGGTGTCGCCGTCAGCGATGACCCCGCCAGCGACTTCACGCTATCTTCACACCTCTCCGGCCCCACCGAGCAACAGGTGCGAAAGATCGTCATCAAGGTCGATCCCCGCAATTGATAGGATGGCGGTGCGGGGCCTGTTCAGTCAGAATGCAAGAGTCGCTTGGCCCGTCTATTTGGAAGTACTTCTCTGCATGAACGTTGCCACCTCTCCTGCTGCTCGAACGGCCACTGGACCGCAGGCCACTATCGCTGAGCTGGTAGCGCGACTCGAAAAGAACATTTGCAGCGTGGTGCTGGGTAAGCCCGAAGTGGTGCGGATGTGTCTCGTCGCGCTTTTGTCGGGCGAGCATGTGCTGCTGGAAGATGTGCCAGGCGTGGGCAAGACTCTCGTGGCAAAGGCTTTAGCCAAGAGTGTTTCCGGGCATTTTTGTCGGCTACAGTTCACCCCCGATCTGCTCCCCAGCGACATTCTGGGGAGCACCGTTTATGACGCGAAGGACGCGAAGTTCGTGTTTCATCGCGGGCCCATCTTCGCCAACATCGTGCTCGCCGACGAAGTGAACCGGGCTCCACCCCGCACGCAAAGCGCGCTGCTCGAAGCAATGAGCGAAGGTCAAGTTTCGGTCGATGGCCAGACCATGCAGCTGCCTGTGCCGTTTCTGGTCATTGCCACGCAAAACCCTTACGAATACGAAGGGACTTACGCCCTTCCCGAGAGTCAGCTCGACCGGTTTCTGGTTCGCATCTCGGTGGGCTATCCGAACGCTGCCGACGAGCGGCGCGTGCTGTCGAGCCATCGCTTGGGCGAGCCTGTGCAAGATTTGCAGCCCGCCGTGACGGGCGAACAGATTCTGCAACTGCAGCAAGCCGTGCGGCAAGTGCGCGTGGACGATTCGCTCGGCGACTACCTGCTGGAGATCGTTCATCTCACGCGGCAATGTGCCGAACTGCGTGTCGGTGTGAGTACGCGCGGCGCGCTCAGTTTGTATCGGGCGGCCCAGTCGTTGGCCTTGATCGAAGGGCGCACCTTTGTGATTCCCGACGATATCAAACGCTTAACGCCTGCTGTGTTTGCTCATCGCGTGCTCCTCAAGGGGCTCGCTCGCACGTCGCACCGCGAAGCGGCCGAAGGGATCATTCGCCGCCTAACCGACCAGGTGGCCGTGCCGCGCTAGCGATTTCTGGAGCTGCCCCCTGCTCAGTCGTCGGCCTACGAAATTATGTCCTATCAACTGCAAGCCCGACTGACGCGCGAAGGCTGGTACTATCTGGCCGTGCTCGTCTTCATTGTCGGCGGCGCAGCGCTTTGCCACGTGAACTTGCTGGTTGTCTTGGGCGGCATGATGCTGGCCCCGCTGCTAATCAACTGGCGGTTGTCGCTGGCCAGCATGCGCGGCGTTTCAATCCGCCCGCTGCCGTTTCGCGCGGTGCATGCCGGGCAGCCGTTGATTGCCGAGTTCGAGATCAGCAATGAGCGCCGCTGGTTTGCCGCCTGGCTGTTAACTGTCGAAGATCGCTGGACGATGGATCGCTCGGTTCCGCCCGCCGGAGTGACCCCGCTGTTTGCCCGCCTGCGTGACGTGGCCGAATTGTTTCACTCGGTGCAGACGGTGGCGACGACGTTTTGCCCGCACCTGGGCCCCGGCGAATCGGTCCGCGTTCACTATGAACTGGTCTTTTCGCGCCGCGGCCAATACCGCTCGCCTGCGGTTCGCCTGCGAACTTGCTTTCCGCTTGGTCTGGTCGAAGCTGAGGTGCTGATTGCCGTGCCGCGCGCGGTGCTGATCTTGCCGCGCATCGGCCGCTTGAGTGCCGAGTGGACGCATCGAATTGCTGCTGCCATCAGTGGTGAAGGAGAGCCGCAATTGCGACAGCGGGCCAGCGACGGCGACTTCTTTGCGGTTCGCCCGTGGCAAGCGGGAGATAGTACTCGCTGGCTGCACTGGCGCACGACAGCCCGCGCGGGGCGACCGATGGTCAAGCAGTTCGAGCGCGAAGCGAGTCGGATGGTAGCCATCGTGCTCGATCCTTACTTGCCTCCAACTCCCACTGCTGGCGAGCAAGCTCGGCTCGAAGGTGCGATTAGTTTCGTCTGCACCGCGCTGGCAGATCTGGCCCAGCGCGACGTGGGTCAATTGGCGGTTTTGATCGCCAGTGCCGAGCAGCAGTGTTGGGTGGGTTCGCGTTCGCCCGTGTTTCTGGAAGAAGTCCTGGCCCAGCTGGCATTGCTCAAGAGCGAAACGAACGATCATCGGTCTGCCGCTGGCGCGAAATTAGAAGCTGAACTCCCTGCATCGGCCTGCGTGTTGGTGGTCAGTTCGCGTCCGGGCAGCGATGAACCGGAGATTCTGCCGCCCGGCGCTATTGAACAGACTTCGTCACTTTCGGCACAGCACACCATTCGCGTTGCCAGCGCCGAATTCAGCTCTCTGTATTCGTTGGAATAGGATTCGATGGACTAGGCTTGTCTTCGGTCTCGGCGAGGGCTGCGCGCTGTGTCCCTGGCAAATTTACCTCGAACATCGTCCCCCGGCCCTGCGGCCGATCGCGCACCTGGATCTGGCCGCGCAGGCGGCCGAGCAACGTGCGGACGATATGCAGCCCGAGACCCGTACCGGGCTTATCTCGTTCGAGCTCGCTCCCCAATCGCACGAAGCGGCCGAAGATTTTGCGGCGAAGTTCGGGGGGGATGCCGCGGCCATTATCGCAAACGCGGACAATCACGCGTCCCGATTCGCTGAAGTCCATTTTGACCTCGACGCTCGGATTCTCATCGGCTGCGTACTTCACGGCGTTATCGATCAGATTACGAAAGACCAGTTCGAGATCGACCCGGCGGCAATGAATGATTGCGGGGGCTAGGTCCAATCGGACCGTTTCGAGCGGGACCTGATGCCGCAAGCAAACTTGCTGAGTGCAACTGCGCAGGACGTCGTCAATTGCCACGTCGGCTTCTTCGCCGGGCTTAGCCACGCGATCCATGCGAGCCACATCGAGCAGGTGATTGATAAGTTGGTCGAGGCGCTCAACATCTTCGAGCATGTCTTTAAAGAACGATTCCTGCTCTGTTGGGCTGATCTGTCGCCGATTGAGCGTTTGAATGTAAAGCTTGAGCGAAGCGATGGGGGACTTCAATTCGTGGGTGACGCTATCGATAAAGTTCGACTGCCGCCGCGTAAGGTTGACTGCCTTGATCGACAGCACCAGATACATGATGACACCGAGCAAGATCAGAATGAGCAACGTCGTGCCGATGGATAGCCAAGCCCAATACCAGCCTGCGCCAGTGGGAGAACTGAGGAGCGCTATGACGAGCGTCAGAATCGTGCCGACCAGCATCAAGACCACGAGCACGATTAGCACGACGCCCAGCGTGATCGGCAAGCGGAGCGAGCGACGTTCAAACATGGCAGGCTCCGTGAGTGGTGTAAGGGGCTGATAAGCGAGCAGCAGCTGGTTTTGATTTTAGCATCGGCACGATGATCGAACTAAGTGCAATCACCACCAGAACGGCAATCGTCAGCCGGCGGATGACGTGATCGGGCAGGTGACTGCCGATCTTCAGTCCGATCAGCATGCCGATGATGAGCGAGGGAATGCCGGCCAGCCCAAGCCCGATGGCCCCGAAAATCTCGTCGCCAAAAAAGAGCCACAGGAAAAAAGCCTGCGGCAACATGCCGGTGCTGAAGATGAAATATAAAAAAGCCTTGGCCTTGATAATTGGCCAGCGATGAGCCATCACCCACAGCACCATCATCGGGCCACCCATGCCGCACAGTCCCAGCAGGAAGCCCCCGAAACTGAAAGCGAGAATCTCCCAAGCCCAGTGCAACTGATCTTGCGGCGGCACGCTAAGCAGCCATTGAGCGGCAAGAATCAGCAGGATGATGCAGCCGACGACTTGCGACGCCAGATCCTTGTTGGCGTTGCCGACCCAGTAGAGCGTTGCCACTCCCAGCGGCAACGTGATGAAACGAATGATCGTCGGGCGAAAGGCCACCCGAAAATCGATTTCTCGCCGCAGTCGCCAGGCACCCAGGGCGTTCTGCACCGTCGATGCGACCATATTGATCGACACCGCTTCGGGCGCGCTAATGCCCATCATCAGCAACAGCGGAATCGCGAACAGACCACCCGCAAAACCAACAGCCCCCTGCACCACGCTGCTGGCCAGCAAGATCAACAAAACCGTGAGGTAAGGGGGCACTGGGGAAGATAGATGTGGAAAGGAGGGGGGCGGGTAGAAGTGATTAGAATACTCGACAGTCGCGAGCAGAACCAATCGTCCTGTGTGGCGTTCAATAGCCAGGGAGCGAAATGCCCGGTTTTTCCGGCGAAGAACAAGCCTTTGTGAAGAAATTGTTCAACGGGCCATCGCCCTTAGTGCAGGGGATGCTGATAATGTCATGTTCCTGCTCGCTCCCCCGCACGTGCCGACTGAGGCGAAATGATCACCGTCGAACAGTTGACCAAGACATTCCCCAATCCAGGCCGCGATGTCGTCGCCGTCGACCACTTATCGCTGGTCGTACCCCGCGGTGAAGTTTACGGCCTGCTCGGCGAAAACGGAGCTGGCAAAACGACGACCCTGCGGATGATTCTGGGCCTGCTTGCGCCGACCAGTGGCTATGCCGAGGTCGATGGCTTTCGCTCGGTCGAATCCCCCGACGCCGTGAAGGCGCGCATTGGCCTGGTGAGTACCAGCGCCGGTTTGTACCAATGGCTGACGCCGCGCGAGTTACTCCTCTTCTTTGCCGATTTATATGGCGTGCCTGATGAAACAGCCGCCCAGAGTCTCGATAACCTCAGCCGGCTGTTTGATCTGAAAGATTTTCTCGACCGCCGCAGCGCTACCCTTAGCACAGGACAAAAGCAGCGGGTGAATCTCGCGCGCTCGTTGATTCACGATCCGCCGGTGCTGTTGCTCGACGAACCGACCCGCGGGCTCGATGTGCTTGGCAGCAAGGTGATTTTCGATTTCATCGCCGCGGCCCGAAATTTGGGCAAAGCGGTGATCGTCAGTACGCACCGCTTGGATGAAGCCGAACGGCTCTGCGATCGGTTTGGGCTGTTGCACAAAGGACGCTTGATGCACGAAGGAACGATGTCCGAACTGCGCATGCGGACGAGCTGCGACACGTTGACCGAAATGTTCTTGAAAGGACTTTCGGCCGCCGACTTGCTGGAGGCCCGGAACTGATGTCTGTCGAGCCAACACCTGCCGACAAGCTGGGCGTCGTCCGGCAATCGTGGGTTACCCGCGTCGTGCGCCTGACGCGCAAAGAACTGCGTGAGACGCTGCGTGATCGCCGCACCATCGTCACGCTGGTGCTGATGCCGCTGCTCCTCTATCCGATCATTAGCGTGGTCTTTCAGCAGTTCATGCTCCTTAGCGCACCGGCCGATAGTGCGATGCACTGGACCATTGCCGCCAGCGATGAATCGGAAGTTCTCGAACTGATGCAGCGCGTGAAGCTCGGCGATAGTTGGCTGCGCGAAACGGGCGAAATCAAGTCTGCCGCCGAGAACGTCGAAACCACCAAGCCCAGCGGTTCGGTGCCGAGTGCAACTTCGCTGTTGCAGCAAGCGTTGCCAGAGCCGCAACTCGATCGCATCCAAGGTGTCTACGATTCCGATTTGCTGGCGCTCGTCAATGGCGGGGTGGCCGATGTTGCCATTCGGGTCCACCAGCGGGATGAAGATGATCCGCAGCGACTGGATTTCGATCTGATTTATCTGCCGAAGAGTTCGTATGGCCGCGATCTGGCCAAGTTCATCGACCGCCGCCTGCGCGCCGCCAACGATGCCCTGCTGTATCGCGAATTGAAGATCCTGGGTGGCGATGATCGGCCGCGGATCAGTTGGTCGCACCAGCCCATTCGCACCGACGACGAGACGGTGCAGATCGCCTCATTGATTCCACTGATTTTGATTTTGATGACCATGACCGGCGCGGTTTATCCTGCGATCGACCTGACTGCCGGGGAGCGAGAGCGGGGCACGCTGGAAGCTTTGATGGCCGCCCCCGTCCCACGCTTGGGACTGCTCCTCGCCAAGTACTTTGCCGTGCTCTTCGTGGCACTGATGACCGCGGTCATCAACCTCACGGCCATGACAATCACCTTGCAGGCCAGCGGCCTGAGCAAACTGTTGCTGGGTCCGCACGGTTTGCCAATCTCTACCGTCTTTGCCGTGCTTGGCCTGCTGCTGCTGTTTGCTGCGTTTTTCTCGGCGGTAATGCTCACCGTCACCAGCTTTGCCCGTAGCTTTAAAGAGGCGCAGGCCTATCTGATTCCCCTCGTGCTCCTTTCGCTGGCTCCCGGATTTTTGAGCCTCCTGCCCGGATTGAAACTGGAAGGTGTGCTCGCGATTACGCCCCTGGCGAACATCGTGCTCCTCTCGCGCGACTTGCTGCAGAACCGCGCGGAGCCGATTGCCGCCGCCACCGCCGTGATAACGACCGTTTTGTATGCCCTCGCTGCCCTGGCTTTTGCGGCGAAGATCTTCGGCAGCGATGCCGTTCTGTATGGCAGTCAGGGAAGTTGGGCCGACTTGATGCGTCGCCCCTCCGAGCCGCAACCACTGCCGACGCTGGCTCAGGCAGCCACGGCAGTCGCCATCATTTACCCGAGCTACTTCGTGGTCAACGGCCTGCTTGGGCAAATGACCACAGGCACCATGCAGCAAAAGCTGACGTGGTCCGCCGCCGGTTTGGGGTTTGTCTTTTTCTTGATCCCGCTCGGTCTCTCCCTTTGGCAGCACTTGCGGCTAACGACCGCGTGGCAATTGCGAATCCCTTCGCCGCTGGCGGTCATCGGCGCGGGTTTGTTAGGACTCAGTTTGTGGCCGTTCGCGCACGAACTCGTCGTACTCGCGCAGCATCTGGGCATCTCGACACTCTCTTCGGCCGACCTGGCCAAGCTGATTCCCGGCGTCGAGAAGTTCATCGAGCAGTTGCAGCAGGTGCCGTTTGCGTTCGTGCTAATCTCGATGGCGATCATGCCGGCGATTTGCGAAGAACTGTTCTTTCGCGGCTATCTGCAGAATGCTCTACAACAGAAATTGCCCTACTGGGGAGCGATTTTGATTTCAGCGGCCCTCTTCGGTGTGTTTCACTTGTCGGTCGGCGGCCTGGCAGTACTCGAACGCGTGATTTCGAGCGCTATGCTTGGCCTCGTGCTGGGCTGGATCTGTTGGCGCAGCGGTAGCGTGTGGCCCGGCATGCTGCTTCACATGGTCCACAACGGTCTGCTGATGGCCATGGCCCGTTGGAAGTCGGACATTCAGAAGTTCGGCTTCGATCCCGAGAACGAATCGCACTTGCCGGGGCAGCTCCTCGCGGTGGCAGCGGTCATGGCGATTGTCGGTGCCGCCCTCGTGTTTGTTGGCAAACGCAAGGCGAGCCCATGACCGAGGGTTCGCCAGTTCCTTTTCGTCATGCCCGCCGGGTCGCATTCTCCGAAACCGATCTCACGGGCTGTCTGCACTTCGCAAATCTGCTGCGATATTTCGAAGAAGCCGAGCAGGCACTCTTTCGCTCGCTGGGCATTCCCATGCTCTGGCGACGAGATGATGGTGTCGAACAAGGCTGGCCGCGCGTCTCGGCCGCTTGCGACCTGCTGCTGCCGATTCAACTGGCCGACGAACTGCAAATCGAAGTTGCCATTGAGCGCCTGCGTCCCAGCAGTGTGATGTTGCAGTTCACGGTCTTTCGCCGGGAAGAACTCGTCGCCCGCGGTCGGTTGCGGCTGGCGTGCATTGCCGCCCGCCCCGGTCAACCGATGCGCGCGGCTCCCATTCCCGAAGATATGCAGCAGAAGTTTCGCGCGCTCATGGCCTAGCACTCGTCACGCGTGAGTGCGATCTAACCGAGAATCTTCTTCTTCAAACTACTCAGCAGGGCGAGTGCGCCGCCGATTTCGGCCTTCTGGCGAACAGGGTCCTGTGGGATTTCGCGTTCGATGGTGAGCGGGCCGCGGTAGCCAATTTCGAGCAGCTTGCGCAGGTAGTTTTCCATGCCGACGTCCCCTTCGCCGAGCGCGACTTCCTGCCCCCATTCCTGGCCCGGATTTTTCGCCCACTTGCCATCCTTGCAGTGGACGCTGCGAACGAACTTGCCCACCTCGGCGAGGGCGGCGATCGGTTCGCCGTTGCCATACAGAATCATGTTAGCGGGATCGAAGTTGATGTAGAGATTGTCCCGCTGTACATCGCCAATGAATTGCAGCAACCCAGCGGCCGATTCTTGTCCGGTCTCAAGATTGATCTGCTGACCGTTGCGATCGCAGTGATCGCAAATCTCGCGGGCGGTCGTCACGATCTGCTGGTACAGCGGATCGTGCTTATCGTGCGGCACAAAGCCAATGTGCATGCCGACGGTATTGCACCCCAGCAGCTTGGCGAAGTCGGCAATCTCTTTGGTCTCTTGGGTGCGGGCCGCGCGAGTCTCCGGCGGGACTAGGCCGACGGTCTTGGCCACCGTGGGAATATCGGCGTAGCTTTCCCCTTCAAATCCGCAGAAGACACACGTCAGCCGAATGTTGTAGTCGCCAATTTTCTTTAAGAAGGCATCAGCGGCCGCTTTGGTGCGGGTCGCTTCGTGCGGCGCGTGAATCTGAATCGTCGGAACGCCCAATTCGTGGGCTACTTCCAACTTCACACCGAGTCCGGCGTCGACACTAGTAAAAACTCCGAGCGGCCAGACTTCCATCGCAGAACCCCCTGTTTGAATCCAGAATTTAGAAGGCAGAATGAAGAACCAGGAAAGGAAGTACGGGTTGGGTCGCCAGGTGCGAAATCGTTACGTACGTACGCCCAGCCCTTTGGTCAGCAGCATGAAAGCGGACTCAAGGTTGACTTCTTCCTCGCGGAATAGCTTGAGGGGAAAGCCCGCCGAGATCAAGAGTGTGGAGAGTTCGGCGTACTCTTCGATGCCTTCTCGCAGTGTGACCGTCAATAACGGAGGGGTTAAGTCGACACTCTCGACAAGTCGGTTTTCTCGCAGTTTGTTTGCGGCCGCCTGCTGATCGCCGGCCACTTCAATGTGCAGCACAACCCGCGGACGAACCTTCTTAATGACGTCGGCTACGGTGCCGTTAAAGCCCATCACGCCGCGGTCGATGATGCCGACCTTATTACACATATCGGCCAGTTCCGGCAAAATATGGCTGCTGACCATGATCGTTTTGCCTTGCTCGCCCAAGCGCCGCAGGACCGCGCGCATTTCGATCCGCGCTCGCGGATCGAGCCCGCTGAGGGGTTCATCGAGCAGCAGCACTTGCGGTTCGTGCAGCAGCACGCGGGCCAGACCCAGACGCTGCGTTTGACCGCGCGACAGAGTGCTGGCGAAGGCGTCGCGCTTGAAATCGAGATCGACGAGGGCCAGTTTCTCGTTGCAGACTTCGCGGCGCTTGGCACCCGAGATGCGATAAGCGGCGGCGAAGAACTCGAGGTACTCGATCACTTTCATATCGTCGTACACACCGAAGAAATCGGGCATGTAACCGACGAGACGGCGAATCTCTTTGGGCTCGCGATAAATCGAATGACCGCAAACGTAAGCTTCGCCCGACGATGGCTGCAACAGCGTGGCGAGGATCTTCATCGTCGTTGTCTTGCCCGCACCGTTGGGGCCGATAAAGCCGAATAGATCGCCAGCTTGGAGATCCAGGTTGATATCCTGAATCGCATACAACTCATCGTATTTTTTCGTCAGATCGACGGTCTTAATCATGGCAAGCTAAGGTCAAGGCGAGAGTGATTTCGAGGAGGCGGTCGTCGTATCGGTTTCGCGATCTTGCACAGGCCAGACCAGGCGATACCAGGTCCAGGTTTGCGCCTGCAATTCATCGGCCCGCAAACCTTCGAGGGGGAGCGAAGCCGTGGGAGATTCGGCCCGCCCCATGAGGACCGCGCGGCCGCTCCGTACATGCTGGCTGAGATCGATCTGGGGCTGAAAGCGATGGCTCATGCCGGTGTACTTGGGGCCGTGAACCGCATCGTGCAACATTAGCATGTGCATGATCCGGGTCAGGTCGGTGTCGGTCGGGTTCCACGGCGTCGAGAGGTCTTTGGTGTCGATCACTTGTCGGCGCTGCAGGCGCGATTCCAGATTCAGCGCCGTCAGCGAACTGAGTTGCAACTTTTGTCCCGGCTCGAGCGCTTCGAGACGATAAAGCCACTCACCGCTGGCCAGCAAGCAGTCGCTCAGTTTGATGGGCAGCGGGTTCGTTAGTTCGCCAGCTAGATGTCCGTAGGTGTTGTACCGCAGCGGCGTCAGATCGGGTGTGAAGGTCGCCTTGCCCCACCAGCGGGCCGAGAGAGCTTTGGAACTGGCCGTGCGAAGTGGCAAGCCATCGATGACCGAAATGCGTCCCGGTGGTGAAATCAAATAAGGAGTCGACGCGTCGAGGGCCACTTGCGGCGAAGCCAGGCCCCCCAGTCCCGCGCCGGGAAGTCCTTGCCAGTCGGCCACGCCTTGCACTTCTTGCCACAGTTCGCCGCTGCCTTGGACACGCAGCGAGAGTTGAGCGCTGCGGGCATGTGGCGAATAGAGATGCGTCCAGAGCGTGCCGCGAACCAGATTCTGGCTGATATCGATATCGACAACTTCCACCTGATTGATGCGAGTCAAGTTGCCGTGCGCCGAGCGGCCCAGCAACCACGTCCCCAGGCAGAAGGCGAGACAAACCAGCGGGAACGTAACCCAAGTGATGGTGCGCGGCAGATTCAAGTAATTGATGACGAAGTAGTCGGCGGGGCCGATGAGCAGCAGCAGCAAGATGGCGACCATCGCAACGGCTGTGAAACTGACGACCGTGACGCCGGGAAATTGATCGAGCACCGCGCGCAACTGGCCGACGAGATCGTCGTAGCCCAGATGTGTGATCGAGTTACTGCGGGCTGCGGCCAGGTTATCGGCCGCCGGTCCACCCAGTTGCAGCACGCGGGCTACAAAGCGGCTATGCCCTTTCCACTCGAGCAGCGTGGGATGATCGAGTTCCAATGCGATAAAGGTCACTTGCCCGAAGCCCTGCATCTGCCGCAGGATCAATGGTGGATTGCCTGCCTGACCACCTTGCTCCAGTTCCACGCGCGCCGTGTTCTTCGCCAGTTTTACCACTGCGGGCCGGCGATCATCGGCCAGCAGGCGGCGGGGGAACTCGGCACCTGAATAGTTGGCAAGCCCCGTCACTTCGCGCAGCGAATCGAGCGACTCGAAGTTGCCCGGTGCGAACTTGGAAAATGGTCGCGTTGGGGCCAGCAACTCCGGAGCCTTGGTTCCCATCGACAGAATCAGCTTGCCGCCGAGGAGGACCCATTTCTCGAGTGCTTCGATTTGTGGCGGTGTCAGGTCATCCGCAATGCCGGCCGGACTGGCAATTAGCAGAATACGTTCGACACCTTCATAACCCCACACTCGATCCGGTAGCTCGTTGGCCTGCTTCACACCCGCGAGCAGGAACGAAACTTCTTCGGGGCGCTTCACCAGGTTCACGGCGGCTGCAATTCCCTGATCGGGACCGATGGTGACCAGCAGTTCGCGCGTGGCTTTTTGCGGTGGCGAAATGTTAAGCCGCTGGGACCAGAGAACCTGGTCTTCATCGGGCCGGCGGAGTTGCAAGTGCCACTCGCTACGCTGTGGACCAGCCTTGGCATACAACCGCACGGTCGTTGTGGCGTTCGCCGCGAGGTCAATCACGCCCGAATCGTCGGCCGGGTAAATGACCGGCACTCCGTCGCCATCTTCAGTGAGCAAGTCGAGCCGACCTTGAGCGCCCTCTGGTCCGGCCTTCAATCGCAGGACGAATTGGGTCCAGAAACCCGCTTTATAAACGCCATCGAAACCGGCAACGACAGATTCAATCGCCAGGCGATCGGCAGCCAGCGCTGGTGATGGACTACTCGCAACCGCGCAGCAACAGGCGAGGAGTAAAAGGAGCAGCCGCCAAACGTGAGAGGACCAAAGCATCCTGCCAGAATAACTGGCCGGGCTCACCGGGAGAATGGGCGGTAAATGCCCGGGCTGGCTGTTTCCGCCGAGTCGGCGGCTAATGTGAAGTTTGTGTTTACCCGCAGGTGACAAATTGTGCCGCGTAAAGCAAAAACCCGGCCAGCTGAACGGAATCAACTGGCCGGGTGAATTGGTTGCTTTACCCGCTGAGAAGCGAACGTAACTACGGCGAGTTGAGGCTCAACCGTGCTTCGAGCACCTTCTGGATGCGGGCCGAAGTTTCCTGCAGATGGGCCCGGCTATAGACATCGAGCTTGCCGGTCATCTCGGCGTTCTCCAGCACCTTCTTGATCTTGCCTTGCAGATCGCCCAACTGCATGTACGCAACCGTTTGGCAATCTTGGGGAGCACCGGTGTTGCCCATTGCCATTTGCGAGAGGCTCTTCAGGTACGACCGCTGCAAGTTACGACGCAAGCTGGTGATGGCAGGTTTTCGATTGGTGTACTCGCCTTCCTTAAGTCCCTCGACGTCGCTGAAGATGCTCTTGGTCAGCCGATCGAGCAGTTCGGCCGTGGTCACCACGTCAGCATCAGGCGAAGCCTTCAGTTCGGCGTCGTGCATCCGCTCCAGCGTGATCGACGAGAGCAACTGCGCCAGGACTCGCTCTTGCCACATCAGCACAAAATCGTGCACGCCAAAGTCTTTGCGTACCGATGGCGAGACGCCCCAGTGCGACCAGTTCGACCAACCCAACTGATTGTAGATTTCCGGTGGGAAGGCAAACGGCTTATCGCTGAACAGGTTCTTATCGAGCAGGTCGAGGACTTCACGCTGCAGCTTGGCGTCGACGAGTTGAATCGGCGGCTTGGCGTTCTTGTCACCCTTGTGGCTGCGGCTGGTCTTCAAACCACCAACTTGCCGCGAAGCAAAGAACATCGACTGTCCCGCTTGAGCCACGACGATATTGAATGTGCGGCGAGCCTGGGTGTAGTCGTCTCCTTCGGCCGTGGTCCGTTCGACGAGCCCCGGAATCAGGTCTTGCACCATCTTCAGGCGATGCTTGGCAAAGTCGATCGGATTGGCCCCGAGGTCGAACCGGTTGCTATCCGGATCGGGATCGATGCCCCGCGTATCTTCGTCAGTCGAATAGGCAAGCGTGGCTTCGCCACTGCGCGACGCGATCTTCTTCAACTCGGCCACTTCACCTTGCACGCCGCCCGAAAGTGGCTTGTAACCGTATTCAATGGCCCACATGTCGTAAGGGCCGACGGTCGTGGGATAGTAGTCACCTTGCTTTTCGCCCTTGCCCACGATGTTCGCCGGGTTGTAATCCATCACCGAGGCAACCATCGCGCCCCCCGATTTTGTCGGGTCGTTCAGGTCTTTCAAGCTCAGCCATTTGCTGGCCTTGAAGTTGTGCCGCAGGCCGAGCGTGTGCCCGACTTCGTGCATCGTCACTTCTTTCAGAGCTTGGGTGATGAACTTTTCGGTATTTTCCGGAGCAGCCTTCGGATCGGCAGCGAGAATCGCCGCTGCGCCGGAAGCCAACTGCATGCTCATGCCGCGGCTCAAGGCACAATCGGGCATCAGGCCCGTGCGTGTATCGAACAGCACGCTGGGCTTGTTTTCGGTCGGACGAAGGTCAAGCTCGCCACCCGTCATGGCGGCCACTGTGGCCGGCGTGAAGGTTTCGTACTCTTCTTTCCAGAAGGTCAAAAAGTCGGCATCGAAGATGATATCGGCGTCGAGAATCTGACCCGTGTATGGATTGGTCCGTGAGGGGCCCATGGCAAAGCCCGCGTTCGAAGTGATCCAGCGGAACGTGTTGTAGTTGATATCTTCTGGATCCCACGTGGCATTGTCGGGCTGACGTTCGACAACAATTGCATTCACAAAGCCAGCAGCTTCGAAGGCTTTGTTCCACTCGTAAATGCCGTCGTAAATCGCCTTCTCGTACTTATAGGGAACGGTCTTCTCGATCCAAAACTTGATCGGCTTGACCGGCGGCGACAGTTTGGCTGTAGCATCCGACTTTTGCAGATCCCAGCGATTGATGTAGCGCACGAACTGTTCGCGATTGCTCTTGCTCGAGAAATCTTTCACGGCTGTGAGAAAATAACCGACGCGGTCATCGGCCAGGCGTGGCTGATAGGACGACGTTTGGGGAATCTTGCTCAGCGAGTAGTGAACGTTGATCGTCACGCCGCGGCTATCGGGAACGGTATCGATTTCTGCACTGCCACTCGACGCATAGGTCGCGGCCACTTCGAGTTCCATGTTGTTTTCGAAACCCTTCACCGCCGCCCACGAACTCTTGCTGGGCGAGAAGACGAAGCCCGGCAACACCTGGCCAATTTGTGGCAGGTCGCTCATGAAGACTTGCGTCAGATCGACCAGGTCGCCACCCTTGGGCCCTTTGACCGTGGCCGGAATGCTGAACAGCACGCTATCGGTATAGGCATTGCGAACCGCGCGAGCTTCGGGCGAGTTGCTGGTCGCCTTGAAGCGGACATTCTTGCGGATGATGTGAACGTTCTCGTCCACTTTGCGGAACTGCCACACCCAGTCGTCGCCGAAGCCCCAACTCATGCCCCCCAACAGCGGACCTTGCGAAATGCCGCGCGAGATCGAAATCAGCACGATGTATTCGGAGCTATAGTCGCCGGGCATCAACTCGACGAAAAGGTTGTTCCCTTTTTGATGCAACTGCAACAGCCCGCTGACCGCTTTCGCGTCCTTCAGCAATGCAGCATGAGGTGGTGCCGCGGGAGCAGCCGGTTTCTCGGCGGGCTTCTCTTGAGCACTGGTCACATCGACCGGCAGGAAAAACGATAAAGCTGTCGCCACTGAGCACAGAGTGCCAGCCAGAATCCGTCGAAGCATGTGAATCACTCGCTTTTGCCGCAACCCTACAAGTCAGCGATGAGCCGCTTGTCAGCGATTGCGAATCAAGATTTTTGGATAAACCAACTCGTATACCGACCCCTCAGCGACCGTTAAATATACCCCAGCCGTTTCACTTTGCCATTTTCCTACGGCGATTCCGTCGAAATGGTTGCACTCTAGGTCGCTGCTGCAGTGGAAGTTTCAGCAAATTACTAAGTTTTGTGCCTCGAACGACGGTTTTGGTTGCCTGATTCGCCCGACCGGCACAATCTTCGCTATTTCCGGTGGGATAGCTGCCTTCCGTGGGATAGGCTTCTAGCCTGTCATCTGCAGTTCTTCACAGGCTGGAAGCCTATGCCACGAATGGACGATTCCGCCGCACTTACCGCCCTTAGTATCTTTAGGGGCAGCGCCACAAAATTCCAGTTGCAACGGCTGGGGCGCGAAGGTTTTAGCGGGTCATCCGTGTGGCGGGTCACCGCGCCCGATGCCGAGTCGCTCTGTCTTAAGCGCTGGCCGGCCAGTCATCCGTCTCCTGCCCGATTGCCGTGGATCCATCACGTCTTGCAGCACGCTCGCGGGCAGGGGATGACTTTCCTCCCCGAACCGCAAATCACGCCACAGGGAGCCACCATCTGCGACGTGGCGGGCAGCACCTGGGAACTTATGACCTGGTTGCCGGGCTCGGCCGACTATCAGCAAAACCCGTCGCCGGCGCGACTTCGCTCCGCGTTTCGCACTCTGGCTCTGTTCCACCATGCGACCTCGGTCTTCGCGACTGCCTACATGTCCCAGGCCAGCTTCGCCCGCACGACGCCCGCCCTGGATGAGAGAATTGCCCGCTGGAAGGAACTACAGGGCCAGATTGGCGAAATCAGCGCTGCCGTTCAAGCCAGACCAATCCCCGCCATCGACGACCTGGCTCAGCAATGGCTCGCGCGCAAATCCACCCTGCCGCCGAACGACCTGCAACAGCTCCGCGCGGCCAACCAGCTTAAGCCGTTTCTTCAGCCGGTGGTTCGCGATTTGTGGAGCGATCACGTGCTGTTTACCGGTGACGAAGTGACCGGCTTCATCGATTTTGGTGCCATGCGACCCGATACGCGGCTCACCGACATCGCCCGCCTCATCGGCAGCCTGGCGGGAGACAATCTCGCAGAGCGAACTGCCGCTCTCTCGGCCTACGCAGAGATTCGCCCCCTCAGCGCGCGCGAACGACAACTGGTCGACTTGCTTGACCGCACCGGCACGCTCCTTGCCGGCTGGAATTGGCTCGACTGGTTGTACGTCGAGCAGCGGGAGTTCACTTCGTTACCTGCCGTCCGCGGTCGACTCACTCATTTGCTGCAGCGAATAACGTGATTCAGATTGCCGCGATTAGCTAGCGGCGCGGCGGTGCCATTTCCTCGCCCCGGCGCGAGCGCGAGCGGAACCAGCGCTTGCGAGCGGGAGAAGCTTCTTCGACCGGTTCGCTGCCGACGCCATAGTCGATCAGTTCGAGCGTGCTGCGACGATTGACGACCTGCGCGTCGTCCAGTTCTTGGGCCGAATGCGAAACCACGCCCCCTGGTACATCGGGCGATTGAACTTCCATGGTGAGTGTCGATCCCGACGCCAGCTTGCGCGTCGTTTTGACATACGCGACCGAACGCAACTGCCCGAGAATGCGATAGGGCAAGTTCGTGGCAATCACTTCGACGCGTGTCGTCTGCGGCTTTGCTTCGGCTGCCGTCAGCGTGACGATCGATTCGCGTTTAAGCACGTACGGAAAACTGGTGTCGCAGTAATAGACGACCGATTGCCGCCGCTCCCCTTGCTGCTCGGTCACTACCTGGCGAATCTCGCACGGCATGCTCTTGCCATTCAGTTCAACCTCGGCTGTGCCCACTTTACGCACGCCAGTTGGTGACTCACTTAAGTCCCCCCAATAGCTAAGCCGTGCCACTTGCGGCGGCCGAGCAAAGCGTTTGCCCTCAACCTGCACGGTAACTTCCACCTGGAGCGAATAGTCGTGATCGCTCGCTTCAATGAGCGTGGTCTTGGTTTCTGTGACCGAATTGCCGGTCGACTTCCCATTGGCATCGAGTGTTTCCGAAGTCACCCGCACCGACTTCCACGAACCGAGCGGAAAGCGTCCCCAGGGATGCGCTTCAGGCGGTAGCTGTGGTTCGCCGCGCGCTGCCGCGGGCTTAGCTGTCTCGGCTGGCGAGGCAGGCAGTGGTGCTGCCTCGAGCCGGGGGACATCGGGCCGCAGAATGACGGGACGAACCTCTTCTTGCGCGCCAAGCCAACTGCCGAGCAGGCAGGCGGCCAATAGCGGAAGTAAGAGGTATCGCTTCATCGGGTGGTAAATCAAGGTGTGCAATCGCGCGTGGCAGCCAGGTGAAAGCCTGCCAACCAATCTACGAGTTTACCCAACGGGAGGGTTCGATTCGATGGTTTTTTGCCAACTTCTCGAATCTGTAGCCACTTGCTGGCAGGCCAATTTTAGAAGCTTTGCCGGTTAAATCGATTAATACCGGCCCCGTAGCTCAGTCACTCCGTGACTGAGTCTCGCAACCGAAAGAGGTGCGAGTCAGGGAATGACTCGCCCACAGGTCTACACCGGAGCGGGCTCTTTCGCTTCTTTCGCGCGCGAAAGCTGTTCCACTGCCAGCACGATCTGTTGATCCTCGCGCGGTGCAACGCAGCGCAAGTCGAGCCACACGCGATCGCCCTGTAGCCGCGCAACAACAGCTGGCGTTGTGGCAGCCAAGGCAGCCAACAGCTCGCTGGCATTCCGTTGTGCGCTTTGCAGCGATAGGCCCCAAGTGCTCATGCGCTCGCGTGGCAACTTCGCACCGGTGAGAAAAGCCTCGCCAGGAAAGACTTCGACCGCTCTCAACGCCGGCGATGCCGCCAACTGCGGCGCGAGTCGTTCGCAGCGATGCTTCAGGTTATCGGCCGACGTGGCCAGTAGTGCGAGCAGAGGAATCGACCGCTCGCAGGTGTTCGCGGTTCCCTCCGTCCCGCTGCGGTAGAGTTCCAGGGTCGATTCGAGCGCTGCCAGAGTCAACTTGTCGGCAGCAGTTGCTGGAAACAGCGGATGTTCGGCCAGTCGCGAAATGAAGTTGCTCCGCCCGACAATCAGGCCGCACGAGGGGCCGCCAAGCAATCCATCGCCACGCACGATGACGGCCGTAGCACCGGCTTGCAACGTTTCCTTCACCGTGGGTTGCTTGAGCAGGCCGAACGAACTGCAATCGTTCAAGCCACCAAATCCCAAGTCGACGACAACCGGCAGCGAACGCTTGTTCGCCCAACCGATGGCAGTTGCCACATCGAGCACTTCGTGATTGCCGGCCACTTCAAAGGCCAGCCCTTGCTGCCAGAACAAAAATGCACTTCGTTCAGAAGCGCCGGCACTCAAATCATCGGCGTGCAAATGATTCGTCGAGCCGCACTCGCGCAATTGTCCCCCTGCGGCCGTTACCAATTCATACGACCGCGTGCCATCGGCACTGCTCGCCAATTGACAACGAGGCACCAAGACTTCGCGCCCGCAGGCAGAAGCCTTCGTCACCAGAGACAGGGCCAGCGCCGCATTGTTCGTCACGACCGCCGCTTCGCAACCGGTCAGCTGTTGCAGCAGTTCTTCGATGCGCGACCCGCGCCCCGCCAGATTGCGACTAGTAGCCCGCGAGTAGCCACCGGCCGCTTCGCGCAGGGCCAACATTGCTTCGTCAGCCAGCGGCGCGGAGCCCAACTCAGGATGCAAGACAAGTCCCGTCGCATTAATCACTGCGCGAACTCCCGCGTGTTCTTGGCGAATAATCCACTGCGCAATTTGCTCGGCCAGTGCCGTGGGCGAAGGGATTTGCCGCTGCGAGACGGCCGTCTGCAGGTCTTGCCGCATACCGTCGACAAACGACCGCACACTGCTCATGACTCGCGTCGGGTTGACCCGTTCGACGAGCGATTTCAGCGGTGGACTCTCGAGCAATTCGTTAATCGACGGAAAATTTCCCAGCACGGTCGGCATTGCCGCCCTCCTGTCGGAAGAGATTGAACTCTTTCGAGACTAACCCGCGACCACCCCGACCGCAATGCTGCTGGCACCAACTACGAGCGTTTGGATCGAGCGCCTTTGATGAAAACGAGCAGCGAAAACCATCGCAGGCAGGTCCCGCGAATTGACGGTCGAACCAAACGCGCGCATTCAAACCACTCGACGTATTCTCACTCCTCCGTCACGCGCAGCCGGTGAGTGGGGTATTGGTCACGATGCGCGGCCCACCAGGCGCGCCAATCGGCGAGGGCTGTTGTTTGCAATTCGTCGGGCTCGGCCTGCCATTGGTCTGGCGAACAGTTCATGTTGAGCGCGGTAAGTCGGTAGAGAGTTGCCGCCGCCAACTGCCGCACATAGGCCTCACGGTCGGCGAGCAGGTCGATCAAGTCAGGAATCAGCCAGACAGGGGCGAGGTCAGCTGTCAGGCGCATGGCGGCCGACCGGCGCATGGGATCGCTGGCGGCGAGTGGCGACTGAATGAACCGCACCAAAGGCAAGACGGCGTGCTCGCCGAGCGCCCGAATCTCTTGCTCGTACAGAGTCGATATTTTTGCTCGGCCAATCAGCGCCAGGAGCGTATTCACTCGCTCGTTCAGTTCGGCATTGTCGGGCCCGCGCGCGAGCATCAGCGGTTGCATCCAGCGCGTGGAGGTCAGCGGGTCGACGTGGTTGGCCGGTGTGCTCACCTGGCCGTTCGAGATTTCAGCTACCTGCCCCGGTTTAAGCTGTTGCTGCCCGCTGGCGGTGCTGACTTTGATTTCGCCAGCAGCATTGACCACCTGCACCTGGCCCGATTCGCGAATGCCTGTCATTACGCACGACGGACCGACGCACCAGAGGGTGGACTGCGGGCCACCCAATGCCACCGACGAACCTGGTTGGCTGGTAGACGCCACGCGCACTTCCAGCGAAGCTTCGCCCGGCGAACGACACCAGACTTGTCCCTGATTGAGTTGAATCGAACTCGATCCCAGCAACTTCACTTCCGTCTGGTCGTTCAAGCGAATCACGCTGCCGTCTTCCGTCTTCAGCTCGCATTGCACGTTCGAAGTCGTCCTCAGTCGGCTGTCGCTGGGGCAGGCAAAGTATTTGATTTTCGGATCGACTGCGATCCAGTCTTGCTGCACGTCATCAAACCGCTCGACACGCCCGGTAGCTGCAACCAGATGTGCCACTGGCGGTTCCACTTGGGGTATCTCGGGCACTTTCACAACCGGCGGCATTTCAAGTTTCGCGGGCCTGCGCTGGAGCGGCAGCGCGAGGGCGAGGAAGTAGCCAGCGGCTGTGGCCAGCAGCACGAGCGCCCAAGCTTGCCAGGGAAGATCTAGTCCACTCGTCAGGGCTTTCGCTTCAACTAGCCCCGCCGTTGCACGCTGGGCCACGCGCTGGGTAGCCGCTTGATCGGTGAGGGCCGATCGCAGGAGAGGATCGTCGTGACTGACACCCGCCAGCAAGGCCTGGCAATCGGCGCAGTCCGACACATGCGCTTCAAGCTCGCTCGCCTGCCCATCATCCGTTTCGCTCGCCAGCCAGGCCGTCAGCTGGTGTTGAAAGTCGGCACAGTTCATGGTCACTCACTACTCCCTCACGCCCAAACACTTACCGCCATCACTGTTCTTCCCACCTAACCCGACGCGTTAGCGAGGGGACTTTCTGAATCGACGTTCACTCGCTGCTGACCACCTATTTTGAATTCCCCTCGCTGACACGTCGGGCTAAGTAATTGTTGGTGGGGCTCGTTTCACTCGGCCCACCCGACGCCTGCTTCGCCTCACAACATTCAGGTTCTCTCCCCAATTCGTTGTTTGCTCTCTGTTGCCTTAGTCACCAGCTCGTCCGTCGCACCCAGTCGTTGTCGCAGCAGCGCCCGTGCCTTGGTCAGCCGCAAATTGATTGTTGCCCGCGACGTACCCAGGAACTGCGCTAAGTCGTCATAGGTCAGCCGGTCACTGTAGTAGAGCCACAACGTTTCTCGATAGGCGGCCGGCAACTCGTCGACCGCAGCCCGCAGTCGCTGGCAATCTTCGGCCCGTTCGGCAGTGGTCTCGACCGAGTCGTCGTGACTCACGGGATCGAACTGCGCCGCGGGAGTATCGAGCGACGAAAATGGCCTTTGCGACGTTTGTTTCGCCTTCCGCCAATCGAGACAAGCCCGCACGGCAATGCCTCGCAGCCAAGGACCGAACTTCTCGGGATCGTGCAAAGTTGCCAGGGCTTGGAGACCGCGCACCAGCGACTCTTGCGCGAGATCTTCGGCAGCTTCCAACGAGCCAACATGTGCCCGGCACACGGCCAGCACTCGCGCAGACCAGCGCTGCACCAACTCGGCGTAAGCAGCCAAGCGGCCGGCCAGCGTCTGGCGGACCAGTTCGCCATCGGTCATGCGATTTGCCGTGGCATAGGCTTCCAGCCTGTGAAATGGCGGAAATATCTGACAGGCAGGTTGCCTATCCCACTGTTAGACGACCAGCGGGAAATTGTTACTAGCGAGAATTCTTTTTCGCCGGGCGGCTACTAACAACGTCCACTGAATCTACTTCCTAAGTGCTGGACCGCGGAAATGCAAATTCGCTGGCAAAGGAGAACGGTCATGAAACGTTGGCTCGGAATGGTCTTGTGTTTGCTGGTGGTCGGCGCAATTGCCTGGACCTGGAACCGCGGTGGAGGGCGCGCCAGCCTGCTGGGCGATGCTGTCGCCGGCGATGTTCCGCCCACCGAGGCCGCGCCGGACTCACTCATTGTGCATGAATGGGGCACGTTCACGACTTATTCGGGCTCGGACGGAGGCAAGCTGGAGTTTCGCCCCTTGTTCGACGATGACCTGCCGCCGTTCGTGCTCGATCGCTCGCTCGGCAGCAACCCATTTAGCAAGCTCAGTTATCGGGCCTTGGTGCGAATGGAAACGCCGATCACCTACTTCTACACTGATCGCCCGCGTGACGTCCGCGCCCGCGTCCGCTTTCCGAAGGGTTTGCTCACTGAGTTCTATCCACCCGTCGCAGAAATGTCCCCGCCGCCTCAGGCGGGTCACGTGGATTCTAGCGCTGGATCGTCACTCGACTGGGGCACCATTCGCCTGATTCCCGAATCTCACTTGCGGCCGCAATTGGCCGATAGTCGGCTGGCGAAAGTGATCGAGCAACGGACATCTGCGGCCTTGCCACCGGCCACCGATTACAACAATCACTATGCCTATGCGCGGCAAACTGATTCCGCGCTGGTTCATGTCCAGCGCGCGCCCGATCCGAATCGCGTGTTTGTGCCGCACGGCGATTTTTTTGAGAAGTTTCTATTCTATCGCGGCCTCGGAGATTTCAAATTGCCGCTGCGCGTATCAGTCGACAAGCAGGGCCTGGCACTAGTGCAGAATCATGGCACCGACAATATCGGCTGGTTGATGCTGCTGGATGTGGTGGACAAGCAAGTTCGTTTTACAGTACTCGCTGGCTTGCAGGCCGGCCAAGAGCAGACGATGAGCCTGCCCAAGGAATACTCCGACCACGAGTCGATGATCGCCAGCCTAACGGAAGCGCTGGTGGGAACCGGTCTCTATCGCCGCGAAGCCGAAGCGATGGTGAATACGTGGCGCTCGTCGTGGTTTGGCGAACAGGGAACGCGGCTGTTGTACTTCGTGCCGAAGCGCCTGACCGATGAACTGCTGCCGCTGGAAATTGAACCTCGCCCCGCAGAAACCGTCCGCGTGCTTGTCGGCCGCATGGACGTGATGACTCCCGCGGACGAGCAAAAAATTACGAAGCTGGTGCAAGCGAGCGCAAAGGCGCGAGCGAAGTATCTGGAGGACTATCACGCAGGCGTCATTCCGCCAGGAACGCCATATCCGATCCCCGCTGAGATTCGCCAGTTGGGCCGCCTGGCCGAGCCGGCACTGGCCCGCGTGCAGCACGCCTCGAACAATCTGGACCTGAGCAACGAAGCAGGCGCCTTGATGAAAGGATTGCAGGCCGCCATGGAGGCCGAAGCCGCGAGAAAGTAGCCGCGGCCAGTCACACAATGCCAGCACTAAAGGTAGGGTGGTCCGAGTGAAACGAGGCCCACCACGAACGACTTTCGTCGACGCTGTTCTCAGCTACTAGCTGTCAGCCTGCTATCAAATCTCACTTGCTCGCCACCCGAAA
Source organism: Anatilimnocola aggregata (assembly GCF_007747655.1). Classification (NCBI taxonomy): domain Bacteria; kingdom Pseudomonadati; phylum Planctomycetota; class Planctomycetia; order Pirellulales; family Pirellulaceae; genus Anatilimnocola; species Anatilimnocola aggregata. The sequence continues at coordinate 7,949,640 of NZ_CP036274.1, read as the reverse complement.
GTTCTGATCGTGGCAAGCTGTAACGCTAGTAGCGGGCGTAAGGGCAGAGAAGAGTCTGCCGATGCCGAAGGAAGAATGGGGCCCGAGCGCGCTTGGGCAAGCACCTTCCTCGCGAGACTTTGCAAGCATTATGTCGCTGGCACCTCCGCAGTCGTCGTCAAGCTTTCCGCTTCCCAAGCAGCCCGTTCTGGCTGGATCGGTGGCTGTGGCCCAGACCGGCGGGACCGAAGGTGTTGACCCCTCGCTCCTCACCGATACGCGTAACGAAATTCGCCAACTGGTGAATGAAGTGGCGCAGTTGGCAGCTTCGGATGCTACGGCCAAGGAGTTCTACGAAGGTTTTTTGTCGCGCGTGCTGGCCGCGATGGCAGCCGTCGGCGGCGCGGTCTGGATCAAGCAGGGGGACGGACTGCAACTCGCCTATCATGCGAACTTGCCTGCCACGGGACTGGCCGCGAATCAGGAATTACCGGCGCATCAAGGTTTGCTTCGCCGCGTGGCCGAGACAAAGCAAGCCCTCATCGTGCCACCCCATGCTGCCGGTGCGGCAGGGAGTCAAGCACCGGATAACCCCACGCAGCACTTGCTGGTGCTCGCGCCGCTGATGCTCGAAAACGAGACTCAGGCAGTCGTCGAAGTTTTTCAGCGGGCCGGTGGTGGACCAACGACGCAGCGCGGCTACTTGCGCTTCCTGGTGCAAATGGCCGAACTGGCCGGCGACTTCTTGAAAACGCAGCACTTGCGGCAACTGCGCGATCGCCAGGCTGTCTGGCAACAACTCGAGCAGTTTGTCCTGGCGATTCATCGTTCGCTGGAGTTGCTGCCCACCGCTTATGCCATTGTGAACGAAGGGCGGCGCATCGCGGGCTGCGATCGCGTATCGCTCATCCTGTGGAAGCAAGGTCGCTGCGAAGTGCTCGCCATCAGCGGGCTCGATTCGCTCGACCGCCGCGCGGTGCAAGTGAAGCGACTAGCCGAGTTGACCCGCTGTGTGCTCAAAGCGCGCGAACCACTCTTGTACACGCACGATAGCCGCGATACGCCACCGCAAATCGAAGCGGCCCTGCAAGGCTATCTCGATCAGGCGCACGCACGCTTACTCGGCGTAATCCCGCTCACCATTCAACCCGCTAAGACCGACCAGCCTGTGCGGGCCAGCGAGTTGCCGATCATCGGTGCGTTGATTGTCGAACAACTTTCTGATGATCGCCCGGCGAGCGACCTCGCTTCGCGCGTCGACCTTGTTGCTCAGCATAGCGCTTCAGCGCTCGCTGCCGTACTGTCGCATCAGAGCGTGCTGTTTCTACCGCTGTGGAAAGCCCTGGGCAGTCTCGGCGCGGTGGCTTCGCTGCGAGCATTGCCCAAAACCGCAGCGGTGCTCATCCTGCTCGTTGGTGTCATCGCCGCTTTATTCTTAGTGCCAGCTGATTTCGAAGTGGCCGCGCGCGGCAAGTTGCAACCGGCCGATCGGCGCGAAGTCTTCGCGCAGATTTCCGGCGTCGTCGATAAGCTCGCTGTCCGGCACGGCGACTTCGTGCAAGCGGGACAACCGCTCGTCGAGCTCTCGAGTCACGATCTCGAAGAACAACTCACCACCATCCTGGGCGAGCAAAGCACCGTCGTCGAACAGATTGCCGCTACCGAACGGGCACTGCTCGATAATCGGAGCGGGCAGGGAACTCGCCTGACCGCGGCGGATGAAAATCGCCTGGCCGCAGAGCTGCTCGAATTGCGACAAAGGGCGAGCAATCTCGAGCGCGAACTGGCCCTGTTTCGCCAAAAACAGCAGCAGTTGCTCGTTGTCGCGCCGGCAGCGGGGCAGGTCGTCACGTGGAAAGTCGAACAGCAGTTACTCCATCGCCCGGTCGAACGTGGTCAGGCACTCCTTTCTCTCGCCGATCCCGCTGGTCCTTGGGAACTCGAGCTGTATGTACCTGAGCGCCGCCTGAAGCACCTCGCAGCAGCCCAAGCGATGAAGCCCGGCAAGGCAGACCGCCAGCCGCTGGAAGTGACGTTCACGCTGGCCAGTCATCCGGGCATGACATTCCGCGGGCAAGTGGTCGAGATCGAACACACGGCGCAGGTGCGCGGCGACGAGGGGAACACGATCCTCGTGCGCGTGCAAGTCGATAAGTCGCAGTTGCCTGACCTGCACGACCAGGTGACGGTTACAGGCAAACTCTATTGCGGCGAACGTTCGCTGGGTTTTGTTTGGTTCTGCGACTTGCTCGAAACCGTGCAATCGCAAGTTCTGTTTTGGTTGTAGGAGTCGCCAGTGCCAATCACGAATTCCTTTTTTCGCTATGCCATCGTCGCTGCTGGACTGAGCGGCGCGACAGCGCTAGCGCTGTATGCAGCGCCGCCGAATCGCCCGCTCTTGTCCCTGCCGGGTCAGGTGCCGGCACTCGGCAATCCGCTGGGTGTCGCGCCCAGCGAGTCGCCCGTCGCCGGCAATGTCCCCGCGCCGATTCGCTCGACTTTCGGCATCACGCCATCGCAGTCGGTGAATGGCCAGGTGCAAATCTCGCACTGCCTGGTGTCGCTTATTGAAGATGTGCAAGTGCCCGCGAAAGAAGCAGGCGCGCTGGTGAACGTGGCCGTCACTGAAGGGGACTACGTGCGCGTCGGCCAGGTTCTCGCGCAGATCGACGATCGCCAGTCGCAATTGCAAAAGATGGCCGCGATTCAAGACCGCGATGCTGCGCTCGCCAAGGCCAACGACGATATTGAAGTTCGCTTCGCCGAGGCCTCGTTCGAAGTTACGACCGCCGAACTCGATCGCGCGCTGGGCATCGAAAAACGCAATTCAGGCGCGGTCACTGCTGCGGATATTCAAAAGCTGCGCCTCGCGAAGAAGCGCGACGAACTGGGCATCGATCGCAGCAAACTGGAAATGAAAATCGCCCACATGGGTGCCGAAGTGAAGCAAGCGGCCGTCGATGCTGCTGATGAGGGAATTGCCCGGCGAAAAATCATCTCGCCCATTGATGGCCTGGTAATTGGGCTGTTTCACGAAAAGGGTGAATGGGTCAACATCGGCGAGCCTGTGCTGCAAATCGTCCGCGTCGACCGTCTGCGCGTGGAAGGATTTCTCTCGGCCAGCGAAGTAGGTCCTGAAAGCATCGCGGGCAAGCCGGTGAATGTCGAAGTAACACTTGCTCAAGGCCGCACCGCGCAACTGGCTGGCACCGTTACGTTCATCAGCCCGCTCGTCCAAGCGGGAAACAAGTATCGCGTCCGGGCCGAGGTGCAAAATCGCAGCGAACAAGGCCACCCTGTTCTTCGCCCTGGCATGACCGCCACCATGTTCATCGCCACGCACTAGTCCCATCCTTACTCCCTCTCCTCGGTACTCCGGGGAGAGGGTTGGGGTGAGGGGCTGACTCGCAGCCGCGCTTGGACATCGCATAAATCTAACCCATGCCATGGTCCGCACAGCGGACCCTACAAATGCAAACCAATCTCCAGGAACTCTACGCCTCCAGCACCAGCCGAGCGCTGGGTCTGCGAATGCGCGCCGATTTGGAAGTGGTGCAGCAAGCCTGGCAAGGTCGCTCGTGCTGGGTCATCAAAGATCCACTGGCGCTCAAGTACTTTCGCTTTGAAGAAGAAGAGTACTCGCTCCTTACCTGGCTCGATGGTAAGACCAGCCTCGACGAGCTGCGCGAGCGATTCCAGGCACAGTTCTCGCCACAAAAGCTGGCGGTCGCGCAGCTGCAACACTTGCTCACCATGTTGCATCGCAGCAACCTCATCGTCTCGCTGGCCGCGGGACAAGGAGAATCGCTCCGCGAACGGCACGAAACTCGCGAACGAAAGAAATTTTGGGCCACGCTCAGCAATCCGTTGGCCATGCGTTTTCGCGGCATCGATCCCGACCGTTTGCTCACTTTTCTCAATGCGACCTTCGGCTGGCTCTTCTCGCCGCTGGCACTCGTGCTTGGTGTGTGCTTTGCCATGTCGGCGGGGTTGCTGCTCGCAGCGCAGTGGCAAGAGTTCTCCGGTCGGTTGCCGCAGTTCCGCGAGTTCTTCGCCGTCAGCAATTGGTTGTTACTCGCCGTTGTCATGTCGCTGGTGAAAGTGCTGCACGAATTCGGCCACGGAGTGGCCTGTCGTCGCTACGGCGGTCACTCGCACGAGCTAGGCCTGATGCTGCTGGTTTTCACGCCGTGCCTGTATTGCAACGTCACCGATTCGTGGGTGATTCGCAGCAAATGGCGACGGGCGATGATCGGTGCCGCGGGCATGTATATCGAACTTCTGCTCGCGGCAGCCTGCACCTGGATCTGGTGGTTCACGCAGCCCGGGCTGTTGCATCACCTGTGCCTCAACACCATGTTCGTCTGTTCCGTCAGCACACTGATGTTCAACGCCAACCCTCTGATGCGGTACGACGGCTACTACATCCTCTGCGATCTGCTCGAAATTCCCAACCTGCGTCCCAAGGCCAGTGCGCTCGTTAAGAACAAAGCGTCGGCCTGGTTTCTGGGGATGAAAGAAACCGTCGATCCCTTTTTGCCGGTCCGCGGTCAAATCTGGTTCGTCCTGTTTGCTGTCGCCTCGACCTGCTATGGCTGGTTCGTCACCTTCTCGGTGTTGTGGTTCCTCACGCAAGTCTTCAAGCCCTACGGCCTCGCCGTGCTCGGGCAGGGGCTGGTGCTGATATCGCTCGCCACAATGATCCTGCTGCCGCTATGGCGCGTGATTCAACTCTTTCGCATTCCCGGCCGGAGACAACAAATGAAAACCTCGCGAGTCCTCCTGAGCGGCATTGCGCTGGCCGGCCTCGCGGCGGCCATCTTCTGCATTCCGCTGCCGCACAACATCACCTGTGCCGTGCTGTTGCAACCCAAGGGGGCAGAAGCCATTTATGTGGAAGTGCCCGGCGAAGTGGTACACGTGTGGGTCACGCAGGGGCATGTCGAAAAGGATCAACCCTTGATGCAGCTGCGCAATCTCGATGCCGAAATCGCTGCACAAAAGCTGCGAGCCCAGCGCGACGGCCTGATTGCCAAGATCGATGGACTGCGGACGCGAGCACACGTCGACCCGAACGCCTTGCTCGACATCGCCCAAACCGAAGAAGCCCTCAGTACGTTGCAAAAGCAACTGCAGCAGCGCGAAACGGAACTGCGCAAGATGATCGTCGTCGCGCCGTTCACAGGGCAACTCTTGCCGCCCCCTGAAAAGCAGCCCAGCACCGACAAGGTGACGCTCGCCAGTTGGGCAGGGCGACCGCTGACCGAACGCAATCGGGGCGCATTTCTCGATAAAGGAACGGTGCTTGGCAAGCTCGCGCCGTCGGGCGAGTTCGAAGCGGTCCTTGCCATCGATCAGAATGCCATGGAATTCGTTCGTCCCGGACAGGCCGTCGATTTAATTCTCGATCAATGGCCCGGTCGCAAACTGGCCGGCCGCATTGAGCACCTCTCTGAACAGCCGTGGAACGCGCTCCCCCCCAGCTTGTCGGCCAAATCAGGCGGCCGCATCGTCACTCGCACCGGTCCCAACGGTGCCGAGCATCCGGTCTCCGAAACGTTTCAGGCCAGCGTACCCCTAAGCGACACCGACGATCGCTGGATCGCCGAAGGAACGGGCCAGGCCCGCATTCACGCCGGCACTCTCACCCTGGCCCAACATGCCTGGCGCATGATCTGCCGCACGTTCCGGTTTCAACTGTAGACCGACATCTTACGCCGTCGGTGTGCTGCTGGTGACGCGTCGATCGCCGCTAGTGGGTGGCATCGCGTTAGTGCCTGGCGCGGGCAAAATGCTTTGCAGCATGGCAGCTGCGTCGCGATAGCGCGGATCGATGCGCAGCAATTCTTTCAGATAGCGAACTGCCGCTTTGAGCAGCTTCATGCGCGTGGCGAGCAGGCTCAATTGATAAAGGGCCTGCTTGCGAAAGTGTGCCTGTTCGGCGAGCGCGGTATCGGCTGCCTGGCGATAAAAGTGCATCGCCTGGGCCACTTCACCCTGCTGCAGCAGGCATTCACCCAACTCAAACGCCGCTGGCGCTCGCTCTACGGCATCGCCCAGAGCGGCCGTCAAATACTTGATCGCGTCTCGCAACTTCGACGCACGCTTAAGGCGCACGCCCAGTTCGTACTGCAGCGCCAGTTTCTCCGGTTCGCGCTGACTGCGCGAAGTGAAGACGGCAATCTCCAGCCGATCGCGCTCGCGCAGCGCCTGTGCGAGCGCGTTCTGCGTGGCTTCCGACGGATGTTCGTTGGCATCCTGGCGGGCGAGTGCGACGCGTTCTTCCGAGACCTTCATCGCCACGTCTTCCCACAGAGCGACGACGCGCGGATCGTTGTCGGTGGCGGCGCGGCCGCGATTGAGCATTCGCTCGGCATCCTGCTCGCGATTCCGCTCCAAGTAAAGCGGGGCCAGTTGCAGATAATTCTGCGCGTGCGAGGGAAACTCCCGCACGGCCAGTTCCAGTTCTTGTATGAGCGTGCGCGGTACCGGCGCGTTGGTGGTCGTGGGCATCGCCAGCGAACCGAACACGCGGGCAGCGGGCTGGATTTGGTCGGGGCGAACGCGGGGCTTGGGTTCCGCGGCGCGATAATCTTCGCTGCGGCGCTTGAGGCCATTGCGCCGCCGGCTTCGTTCGATGGCCAGCGAAGCAATCGCTCCGGCGGCGCCGGCATCTTCGGGCGAGACCCGTTCGACGGCCATCCAGGTGGTGAGAGCTTCGTCGTAGCGACGCAACTGGGCAAGCAACTTCGCCCGCTGACGGAGCAGATCGGCCTGGTCGGGTGCCAGCGCGATTGCGGCTTCTAAATAGCAGTCGGCCGCTTCAAAGTAGCCGAGCGACGCGGAGGCCGTGGCCATGGTTTGCAGCAGCGGCACGCGGCGCGGGAATTCATTCAGCAGCGGAATGCCGCGCTGCAGAACCTGGTCCCATTCTTCGTTGGTGGCCAGACTGGCGAGTGCGGCGAAGGGAGCGGAGCGGACATCGAGAGGCTGAGGAACGGGCGCGCGCGACAACGCTAACAGCCAGGAATCGACGAAGTCGGAATTCGCCGGTTCACCGCTGACGCATTCGGCAAAGATTGCCGCCGCTTCGCTAAATTGGCCAGCAGCCACCAGTCGATTCGCTTGTTCGAATCGCGTGCGGATGGCTCGCGCGCCTGAATCATCCATACCAGTGCCTAAAAAGGAGGGTGAACAATCAGCGGACAGGGAGGTAATACTTGGGTTCATCCCAGCACTTCGCTACTTGCTCAACGTTCTATTGTTCTCTGTATTGCGTTACCCGCCAATAGTTTTGGGACGAATCGCGAGCAGAATCCGCAACTTCCTGCGCCACCGCTAGCGATTTGGCGGATTACCGCGGCAGCAGACACGGCGTGCTAGTGCGGGAGGACGGGTGATTCGCTGAGATTAAACCGCGAACTAGGTTGCTTGCTGGCTGTCCGTTGCGGTCGGCTCCGGGCTCGGTGATTTTCCGGTTGGAGTCTTCCTAAATTTTCGCGAGAGGTAATAAGCCACTAGGACAATGCCAACGACTCCAGTTACTTGGCCCATTCGATAGGAATACTCGCGCGCTCTGACTTCATCCGGTAGTAGCTGTGCGTCGATTGCCGCCCTGTTAGGTGGCACTGAAATTGCCAATGACTTAATAAAAAGATTAGTCGCCTCGGTGTCGAGATCGCCGTTGGTCGTAACCGTCAGCAGCGTATAGACAGCGTCCTCATGACGGACCATCGCTTGTGTGCTTTCCAGGATCGGACCTTTAGCCGACATGTTCCACACTTCGTGCCCGGCGACGTTTGTCGCTGGTGAGCGGCTTACCTTGGCACCGATTTGCTCTGCAAACCCTTTCTCAACCGAGTCCTGCAATAGCTTCATCTTGAGTGGAATGGGCAATTTACTAACGCCGAATCTCGTCGACTCATCCTGAGAGACCCACAACACAAGCAGAGGTTCCGGTGGCTTCGGAAATTCTTGAAATTGCTTCGTGTCAGGAATTGCAACCGTCAGGAAACCATCGGGCGATGTCCAGGTTTGAGCCTTCACCAGCCCAGGGAGTGCCAGCAACAGCGAACTGGCGATAAGCACGCGAAGCGTCATGATCGGACTCCAACAAACTTGGCAAGGTTGGTTGCGGCAGCTACTACTCTCCCACGCGCACGCAAATCAGCTTGCCTTGGCCATTCTCGGTGGTGCGGGTGAAGAAGCAGCCTTGCGAGAGGGCTGGAATGGCGCGGGTCTTGTCGGCGGCAATCGAGGCGCGGCCCAGTTCGCGATAAGCGGTTGAATCAGCTGCGGCAAGGATCAGTTCGCCATTGAGCTTGGCAAGCAGGATTTTATCGCCAGCGAGAATTAGATGCGCGATGCCAAAGCTGGGCTTCTCCCAGGCGAGCTTGCCGGTCTTGGCTTCGATGCAGCGGAACGCGCCGGGGGTATTCGAGTCTTCGCGACCATGAATGCCGTAGAGGTAACCCTTGTGATAAATGGGTGTCACATACTGGCTGCTGAGCGTGTCGCCGTCGTGCCAACGAACTTCAGCGGGTGACTGAATGGTTGCCAGGACAGCGTCGATATTATAGCTGGCCGTGAGGAAGACCGTTCCATCGAACACGAGCGGCGTCGCAGCGTTCACGGTCGGTCCGCGGGCACCAAAGGGAAGAAGTTTGCTGGTGGTGCCAGTAACGGGATCGACGAGCAGGGCATTGAGGCGAGTGACGAACAGCGCTTGTGGTTTGCCGGCAATCGTTACGGTTGTAGGTGACGAATAGCTGGTTCCTTCTTCGGTTCCTTGCCACACCGTCTTACCGGTTTTGGCATCCACGCCCACAAGCCCCGCCTTGTTGCCGCCAACGTTGCAAATGACGCGGTCCCCAATCACCAGCGGGGTGCTACCGGCACCGAAATAATTTTCATCGCCGCCGTAATCGGCAAACAGACTGCGCGACCAGCGCTCTTTGCCGTTCGTCAGGTCCACACAGTGCAAGTCACCGGCAGCGCCAAAGACATACACCGAATCGCCCGCGACCACCGGCACACAGCGGGGGCCAGTATCGGAATCAATACCGCCGCGGTACGTAGCGAGGAAGGCAGTTCGCCAGATCAACTTGCCCGTGGTCAGATCGACCGACTCGACGATCTCTTCATCGTCGCGTCGATGAAACACAATCACTTGCTTGCCGACAATCGCCGGGCCAGCATATCCACTGCCGAGCGAGTAGGTCCAAGCGGGCTTCAGACCCGCCGCCGGCCATTTTTCTGCGAGCTTTTCTCCATCGGCATGGCCGTCTCGATTGGGACCGAGGATTTGAGGCCAATCGCCAGCGTGAAGTGCGGAAACAACGACGAGCAACAGCAGCAGCGAGAGGCCACGGTGGATGAGCATGGTGCGAGTTCTCTATTTATTGCCGAAGCGACTGGGGGCAAGGCGGCCGAGGTTGATGGTGTCGATGAGGAACCGGAGGCGGCCGAAGTTGCGACGATTGAATGTAAAGACCAGCCGCGCTTTTTGCGCCAGATCGGGCTCATCCTTCTCGGCGGGGAGTGCGTCCCGCTGGGTGAAGGTCCCTTCGGCGAGAATGTCTTTGAAGTTCGCTTGAATGGCTTCGAGCAGCGCGGGCTCGAGCGGTTCGTTCAGGCGAAACACGAGTTCTCGCTTCACGTACCGCATGCTGTGATAAACCTTGAAGAAGTTGAGGACTTCTTGCAGGGCCACTTCGTAGCTATCGCAGACGGTGTAGAGATACTGATCTTCCGGCGAGATCAGGCGATTGCCGAGCAAGTGGCTTTTGAGGAATTGATCGAGGTCCGCCCAGTACTTGCCCCCCGGAGGGTCGAGCAGCACGACGGGAACCATATCGCGCTTGCCAGTTTGCAGCAGCGTGATGACTTCCATCGCTTCGTCGAGCGTCCCAAAGCCGCCGGGCAGACAGACCACCGCATCGCACTCCTTCACGAACATCAGTTTGCGCGTGAAGAAGTACTTCATGTGGACCAGCTTGTGATCGTCGCGAATCACGGGATTGGCCTGCTGCTCGAAGGGGAGCATGATGTTGAGCCCCATCGAGTGCTCGCGACCGGCACCTTGGTGCCCCGCCTCCATAATGCCCGCTGCAGCGCCGGTCACCACCAGCCAGTCGTTCTCGGCAAAGACGCGCCCCAGATGAACGGCCTCTTGATAGGCGGGCTCTTCCGGCTTGGTGCGGGCCGAACCGAATACGGTTACTTTTCGCCGCTTGCGATAAGGAGCAAACACCTTGAATGCATAGCGCAACTCGCGCAGCGTGCGACTGATGAGTTTTAAGTCGCCGCGACTGCTGCCGTCGGCTGCCATCTTGTCCGCTGATTCCTTGATGGTTTGAATCAGGTCTTCGATATGCTTCAGACGGTCGTCATCGTTCCCCATCGCGGCCCCGTCGGGATTGAACCGCGGAATCACCGGATCGGGTACGAGTTCACCTTCATTGTCAGTCACAAGCATGTACTCCGTTGCTGGGCATGGGGTGATTATAAGGGAGGAAGGGAGGAAGGGAGGAAGGGAAGTAGAAATCGCTGGAGAGCAGGTAGAGATTCGGTAGTTTCGCTTCCGTTTTAGTTTTTTCCCTTCAATCCCTTGGTCTCTTCCACCCTTCATCCCTGCTCACCTCACCCAGCCCATATGCCAAAACAAAAACGCCACCGGCGCGGCGATCAACAGGCTGTCGATGATATCGAGCACGCCGCCGAGACCAGGGAGCCAGGTGCTGCTGTCTTTGCGATTCATATCGCGCTTGAGGAGCGATTCGGCCAGGTCGCCGTGCATCCCCGCGAGGGTCAGGGCGAAGCCATAGAGCAGAATCGCCACGAGTGAATTGGAGGCTGGGCCAGTGGCCGAGGCTGGCGTAATCGCTGGCTGCAAGTAGGTGAAGCTAAGCCAACTAGCCGCGCAGCCGGCAAGCAACCCTCCAACGGCACCTTGCCAGGTTTTGCCCGGGCTGAGCAGCGGCGTCATCTTGTGGCGACCAAACAGGCGGCCAAACGTGTAGGCACCGGTATCGGCAAATTTCACGACGATCGGAATGGAGAGGAACGCGAACGTGCCGTGATCGAGTCGTTGCCAGGCCAGAAACATCATCAACCCGCCGACATAGATCATCGCGAAGATCGACAGCGCCGCGTTGACGATCGCTCCTTCCCCTGCCTTGCGAAACCGCCACATCTCGCCGCCAAACGCCAGAATCACGCCACCGGCGACGGCCAGCATGGGCCAGCCTTCCCAGGCGGGATAGTTCGGCGTCAAGTGAAACTGAAAACTCAACTCCTTGATCAGTTTCTCGGCACCAGCCACGGCAATGCCCAAACTGCCGACATAAGTCACCCATTCCACGGGGCGATGATTTTGGTTCCGCAGCAGCGAGATGACTTCTTCCGTTGCCAGCACCGTGACAATGAGCAGCATCGGCAACAGCCAGACGCCGGGTATGCCCAGTCCCACTTCGCGATGGTCGAGCGCGATGAGGGCGAGCATCACGGCAATGATGATGAAGGAGGAAAGCAAACGCCAACGCAGCACGGCCGACCCTTTCAGCTCTTGAGCCCGCCGAAGCGGCGATCGCGCCCAGCGAAATCGCGCAGGGCTTGATGCAGGTCGGCAATCTCGAACTCGGGCCAACAGCGCTCGGTCACCCACAACTCGGCATAGCTAATTTGCCACAGCAGATAATTGCTGATTCGCATTTCTCCAGCCGTGCGAATGAGCAAATCGGGATCGGGCATTCCCCGCGTATACAAATGGTCGGAAATCGTCTGCTCGTCGATTTGATCGACCTGCAGGTGACCATCCCTCACTGCCCGCGCGATTGCCCGCGTGGCGTCGACAATCTCGAGCCGACTGCCGTAATTAATGGCCAGGCATAACCGCGTGCCATTGTTGGCAGCACTCAGGCGCACGGTTTCGTCCATTTCACGGAGCGTGGCTTCCGGAATTCCTTCGCGGCGGCCAATGATCGAAACGACGATGTTTTGTCGCAAGATCGTGGCCCGTTCCTCAATCATGTACTGCTCGAGCAGATGCATGAGAAAATCGAGTTCCCGCTGCGGTCGCTTCCAGTTTTCGCTCGACAGGCAAAAGAGGGTGAGTTGCTGCAGATGCAGCCGGGCAGCTTCTTCGACCGTCTGCCGCACGCTGTTGACGCCGCGACGGTGCCCCTCGATGCGGGGTAAGTTCCGCCGCTGAGCCCACCGACCGTTGCCGTCCATAATCACAGCGACATGCCGCGGCCGGCGTTCGGGCGGCACTTCAAAAGCCTGATCGGTGGTAAGCGTGGCAGATTGGGACACGGGTAGTGGCAAGAAAAGGCATCAAAGCTGGTAAGCAAGTCAGCCCTCAAAATACCATTAGCCGCGCGCGACGAACACTGCCGAAGGGGGTGACGGTGGGGAACTACTCCACTCGTTAGCAGAATCGACCGGCGTGGCCATTGCATTCATCGCCGAGATTCCGACGACCACCAGCGGAATGACCGCCACCGCAAATGTCTGGGCCAGAACTGCCTGAATGCCAGTTAAGCGAGCCAACGGGCCGACCACAAAGAGCCAGAGCGCCAGTGGCGCTGCCGGAACAGCGAGCAGCCAATAGACGGGCCTGGTGGGTTCAATGGCACCCACGAAGGCGCTACCACCGGCAATCAACACATAGACCGGGATTAGCGCGGCAGTCGCCCAAGCCAACGATTCGGTGGCATTCGCCTCTGGCTGCGGCCACAGGCGTGCTTGGAGCAAGAGGGCAACCCAACAAGCCACGATGGCAGGCGCCACGATGACTGCTACCTGCCCATATTTGGCCACTTCAATAAACACCACCAGCGCTGTCGATGCCGCGCAAGCGGCCAGCAGAAAAAGGAACAGCCGGCCGCGCAAACGGGCAGGCAGCATGACCAAAAACAGGCTGATTCCCGCGATGTAGGCCGTTACCAGAGGAATCATGCCGAGGCGTGTGGGCTGGACCCAACTGGGAACAATCAGCCACGCGGTGAGCAGGCCGAGTGCGCAGTACAACAGCCCGCTGCTCCAGGCCGGCCACCGACCGGCACCGATCACACAGCCGACGAATGCTGCCGAAAATGCCAGGTGAGGCAGCCATTGCCAGTGCCGCTCGGGCACGAGTGGTGCCCATTCGGGTAGCAGGGCGTATCCCACGAAGAACCCAGCCGCGACACCCACTGCGAACGAGCAGCCCGCACCGATGGTGGTGGGCAACAACCGCCGCAGTGTAATGGCGACGATCACTGCTGTGATCGCGGGGATCACAGCAGAGTAAAGCAGGAACTCAAGCAACTCGAGCATGGCAGGTGCTGACTTTCACTCGGGCCTTCGACATCGAACAAGATGCTTACTGAGCAACTGTCTTCTCGCCCACGACGACCGTCAGCGAGACCTTGTCGTCGACTTTGCCAGCACCATAGGTCATGCCGAACTCGCTCCGCTGAATGGCGAATTCACTCGTCAGCGTTACGCCTTCTGCAGTCACCGCAGTGGTCGCAGGAAAGCTGATTTCTTTGGTCACGCCGTGGAGCGTCAACTTACCGGTGACCGTGGCCGTGCCCGCTTTGCCGGGTGTGACCTTGGTCGATTCGAACTTGGCCGTGGGATACTCGCGCACTTCGAAAAAGTCGGGGTTCTTCAGGTGATCGGTCAGCTTAGGAATGGGCGTGAAGAGCGAACTGGTATCGATCTCGGCCGTGATGCCGGTCAAGCTCTTGGTCGTTGGATCGACCTTCACCTGCCCGGTGAATTTGGCAAAGCCACCAACTCGTGGGTCGGGCTTATCGCCCGAGTGCGTACCGACAAACGTAATCTTCGAATTCGCTGCCGAAATGGTCGCCACGCCCTTATTCAGAGGGACTGCTTCCGCAGCGATCGTCACGCTCGCCAGGCCCAACATCAATCCCAGGGCCGCCAACAAACCAAATACGATTCGCATACCAATTCTCCTTGCAGGAAATGAACCAACGGACTTCTTCAGGCTCCGCCTCTAGCCACAACGTACCAGAGCCTGGCCAGCTAGCAAATCGGCGACACCGCCGCGGCTCGCCGGAACATACGAACATCTACCGGCGTCCGCGCCGAGCCTTACAGACAAAATCTTCCATCCCGCAATTCGCTTTCCCCGCTTCGCCCGCAGCCTCTTTCCTCAAACGCCAAATAAAAACGGGCCGGAGGTTAGTCCGGCCCGCGAGGGATTTTTAATCAGGCTGCTAGCGCGAAAGGACTAACCACCCTTGGGCGGAGGGAGTTGAGCCACGAGACGCATGCTGACGTTCAGAGCGTCCAGTTGGAAGTGCGGACGGAGGTAAGCAACGGCCTCGTATTGGCCGGGGCGACCGGGGATTTCACGCACGTCGACGCGGGCTTCGGCCAGCGGCATCTTGGCCAGCGATTCCTGGTTGGCGGTTTCTGGATTGGGGTGTTTGTAGGTCTCAATCCATTCGTTCAGCCAGTTTTCGCAAGCCTTGCGGCTCATGAAGCTGCCGATTTTGTCGCGGGCCATCGCCTTCAAGTAGTGAGCAAAGCGCGAGACGCACAGCATGTACTGCAGTTGCGTCGACAGACGAGCATTCGCGTTAGCGGTATCCTTGTTATAGAGCTTCGGCTTCTGGGCCGATTGAGCGGCAAAGAAGGCGGCGTAGTCGCGCCCCTTGCAATGCACAAGCGGAATGAAGCCGAGGTCGGCAAATTCCTTTTCGCGACGATCGGTGATCGCCACTTCGGTCGGGCACTTGAGGGCGACATCGCCTTCGTCGGTCTTGAACGTGTGAGTCGGCAGGCCTTCGACCAGACCGCCACCTTCCACGCCGCGGATCGACGCGAGCCAGCCGCACTTGGCGAACGAATCGGTGATCCGCGTTCCCAGAGCGTAGGCTGCGTTGCCCCACAGATACTTCTTGTGGTCGCGACCGTCGACGTCTTCTTCGTAGTTGAAGGTTTCGACGCGTTTGGTCTTCGCACCGTAAGGCATCCGCATCAAGATGTGCGGTAAGCAGAGGCCGACGTAACGCGAGTCTTCCGATTCGCGGAACGACTTCCACTTGGCGTACTCGACGTTGTCGAAAATCTTCGCCAGATCGCGCTTCGAGTCGATCTCGGTGAAGCTTTCGAGGTCGAACAGGTTGGCTCCCGCAGCGGTGAAGAATGGCGCGTGTGCGGCGGCAGCCACCTGGCCGACCCGTTCGAGCAGCGACATGTCTTCAGGATGGTTGGTGAACTCATAGTCGCCGATGAGGCAGCCATAAGGAGCACCACCGAAGGTGCCGTATTCTTCTTCGTAGACCTTCTTGAACAGCACGCTTTGGTCGAACTCGGAGGCCTTTTCGAGGTCCTTGAGCAGATCGCGCTTCGAAGTGTTGAGGACGCGAATCTTGAGCTGAGTGCTGGTTTCAGTCTTGTCGACGAGATAGAACAGCCCGCGCCACGAACCTTCCAGCTTTTGGAATTCTTCGGAGTGCATGATCTCGTTCAACTGGGCCGACAACAGGCGGTCGATTTCGGCAATCCAGTAGTTGATTTGCTTCTCTGCGTCTTTGCTGACGGTGGCCGTGCCCGACATTAGCTGCGAGACGAAGGTCTGCAGCATCTTTTTGGCGTTGTCGAGTTGAACGTCGCTCTTGGGCTTGGTCGCACTGACGACCTGATCGAGAAAGCTGTCTTCGCTGGTGGTCGTGGTTTCTGCTGCTGCGGCAGCAGCTTGGGTTTCTTTGGCAGCCATGAAAAATGAACTCCGAACCGGGTGATGAATGATGAGAAGGGAAACGACGGGGGCTTATTCCGGTTTCTTTTCCCCTTCGACTTTGAGCGACTTGCCGAGCTGTTGTTGCAGCGAGGCGTTTTCGAGCACCTGGTCGAGCAGACCGGCCAGCTTGTCGTTGCCGTCCATCTTCGACTTGAGCATTTCCAGCTGTTGCCGCGCTTCGACCAGCTTGCGCAGAGGTTCGATTTGCTGGACGACGTTTTCGGGCGAGAAATCGTCGAGATGCTTGAAATTGAGTTCGACGTTGAGTTTGCTATCGGCCTTGCCGGAGATTTTGTCGTCGACGCGGAAGGCCAACCGGGGAGCCATCTTGGCCAGCACCGTGTGGAAGTTGTCGCGATCGATTTCGACAAACTTGCGGTCCTTCATTGGCGGCAGGGGTTCGTTGGGCTTGCCGGAGAAATCGCCCATCACACCAACCACGAAGGGAAGTTCCTTCAATTCAATGGCACCATCGGTTTCGACTTCGTACTTAATCTGCACGCGTGGGGGACGGACCCGGTCGAGTTTCTTTTGAACGCTTTCGCCAGCCATAGTTCGCTACCTTTTTGCTAGGACAGTGTGTATTCGTCGATCTGGTGTTTATCGGGATGCGAGCAATTCGCGTGGAACAGAGAGTTTCGCTAGTAGGCGTACAAACAATCCATTTGTTACAGCATTTATTGCCGTGCTGAAATCGGTTAGCTCGGGCAGTTACTCCGAACTGTGCGAGCTGCTGTCTTCGCCGTAACCGTAGGTATCTTCCTTAATGCCCAAGGTGTTGTTGATCAGGGCACGAGCATTTTGGTCCTGTACGAGCTCTAAAAGCAACTTTTCGAACGGCATTTCACTCCAGGCGATGGCCCGTTGAATCAAATACGAGACCGGACTGTGGGGCTCGGCCTGGCGGAGAAAGTCGGCAATTTCGCGCAGTTTTTCCAGTGCTTCGGCCCGCGAACGAACCGGTCCGCTATGCCCATTGTTGCTGCCGGAATATGTCTCGCTGGGGCTCTCGCCAGCGGAACTGGCTTCTTGCGGATCGCTCACTGCAGCTGTCTCCTGCAAGGTGATCTTGCGCTCCTGGCAAATCGTCTCAACGCGATTCTGACATTGTTCGATCGCGGTCCGGACGGCGGAAACAGCAGGTGCCAGGCGACCGAATTGCTCGTCGAGCGCGCTATTGAATGTCTCGAGCGCTTCGCGGGCGGCGCGAATATCTTCGTGCAGTTTGCGAAAGAACGCCGGCGGCGTTTTGTTGACGGCGGTCTCCATTCCCGCGAGAAACGGTTCGGCATCGGCCGAACGATTGACCTTGATGGAGTGCCACAGGTTGTAAGTGACCGGGGTTTTCCTTTCGGCATCGCCCGACATTTCGGCCGGGCGATCGGAGAGCGGAATCTCGCGAACCCAGATCGGCAGCGCGGTATCGCCTAGCAGCCATTCGAGCGGCGCGACGCGCATTTCCAGATCGCCATCGTCGGCCGGCGGAAAGAGACCTTCCCAATGGGTTTGCAACAAGCCCGTGATCAGCTGCAGACCATCGCGCAGCCCGGTAAAGCCATGTTGATTGACCAGGGCTTCGGTCAGCCACGTGGCCAGTTGCAGGTCTTTGCTCTTCGCGCGCAGGAACTCCTGCGACTTAGCGATGATCTGCTTCCACTGACCGGCTTGGGGGCCTTCGCTGCCATCTTCAAAAATGGCCTGGTCCCGTTTGGGTCGCAAGTCGCGGATCAAGTCGTATTCGCGACCCGACGAATAACGGAGATAGGCACCGGTAGGATTGTCTCCTGGAACCGGAGCGAGCAGAACCTCAAAATCCAACAGAGGCGAAGTGGGCATTGGCAAACCAGCTTGAGGAGAAAGGACGCCCCCAACCCTCGCAACCATCCACGCTGCGTCCCCACGACCGTCCGCATACGGCAGCGTGGAAGGTATCTTAGGCGTCAGAATCGGCACTGTAAAGCGAGGCAGGGCAGCTGGTGAAATCCGATCGATCGGCATGCCTGGACAACGCTACGTCACAAGTTGTTTTCCTATGCTCGGCAGAACGAGCAGGCGGACTGCAACTCGATTGAGTCGCAGCTACAAGCGTTTTCGTGCGGCCAATACTCAAAGACGGCCACGCTAGTAGAACAGCGGCAATCCTTACGAGAGGGCAGTTGTTCGCGCGTGTTGTAAGGGTGATCAGGGCTGCAGCGCCGCGGTCTGGCCCGACCAAAAGTAGCGCGCCCTTACTTCGCCTGTTCTTTAATCCACTTGTTGTCTTCAGCCGAGAGTTTGTCGAGTGGCACGGTCAATTCTTTGCCATCGCTCTTCCGCTTCAAAACCACTTTGCCATCGGCGACGGAGACAAACTCCGCCACGACGGAAAAGTTCCCTTCCGCTGCCTTCCAGGTGCGCACAACGGGAACGGCCGGAGCAGCGGGCGCGTCCGGATCGGCACCTTCTGCTTGGACGAATACCGTTTTCGCGGTCGCTGCATCTGCTGGCTTCATCAACACGTTGTTCAGTTGCAGCGGCAGCATGTAGACCACATCCCCCTTTTTAGCACCCATCAATTCCTGTAATTCAATGCAGCCGCCGGGGTAGTCGTCGCTGGATTCATGGATTTTGGTCACTTCCAAGATCACCTCGGGCGGAACAATCTTCACGGCTCCTGTGGCCACTAACTGCGCGAGGGCCGCCAGATCGACCTCCGCTTTCAGTTTGTTGATCTCGGCGACGTGTTTGGCGCTCTTGGCAACGACAGCCCCCAGCGCCTGACCCGAATACTTGTGTCCCACCCGGGGGTAATACTGCTTGATGTCTTGAGTAGGATCTTGGCCCAGCGCGGAAGAATTCGTGGCAATTGCGAGCGAGAGGAAGCTGAAAAGGATTGTGACAGCCAGGCGGTACATGAGACGGTTCCTCTCTTACGCAGCGAAGTCGCAGGATGCGCGATTTTCGGCGAGGAGCGTCGGCCTGTCAAAGGTATTTTGCAGTGGTAACCAAACCAAAATGCACTGCATTACTCGTCCGCAACTTGCATGCGGCGCAGGCCGCGGGCTAATTGACCGAGCGCGCGAGCATGCAAGCGACTGGCCCAGGCCTTACTGATGCCGAGTCGTTCGCCGGCTTCTTTAAGGGTGAGCCCTTCGAAATAGGCGCCCTGCAGTAGCGAGCGCGCTTCTTCCGGAAGTTCGGCAATCAGCGCGTGCAGCTTGTCTTTCAATTCGTCATCGAGCAGGCCCTGAATGGGCGCACGCGCAGCGGTGTCTTCCAAGTGAGGCGACTCGCGCCCATCTTCGGCACTGTGACTGAGCAGAAACACGACGGCCAGCTGCGCGCTCGAATCTTGCAGCCACGAGGCCTGGTCGGACGTGGCGGACGAATTTTCGCCAGCCGAATCGGCAGCATTCGTGGCCAGCGTATCGTTAGCCATCCGTTCGTATTGCTGTCGGCTGGGAGTGAAGCGGCGGAAGAAGGCCATCTGCTGCGTGCCATCAAGAATCGCACCCCGAATGCGATGGTAGGCGAAGGTCGAAAACTGTACCCCACGATCGGCATCAAAATCCTGCGCGGCCTGCATCAACCCCAGTTGGCCGTAGGAGATTAAATCGTCGAGTTCCATGAATGGCGGCAAGCTGCGATGAATACCGCGAGCAATCGCGCGAACCAATCCTTGATTGGCAAAGACCAATTGATCGGATGTCAGGCGGGACGAGGTCATTGCACGGCCTCTCCCAAGCGGGCCCATAGTTCCGCCAAGCGATGCCGCGCAGCGGGATCGGCGAGCACCGATTCGGCGACCCACAGGCTCATGCGCCGCAAGAGCGGTTCGCGCTGGGCAATGGCCGGAAATTGCACGCGCAGGCTGGCGGCGATCAGTTCGATGGCCACCGGATCGAGCGACAGGCTTTCGCCCGGATATTGCCGGGCGACGTCGAGCAGGGCTGCATCCAACTTGGGGTTGAGCTCGCGTGTCGAGGTCAAACCGGCCAGAGTTTGGTTCATTACCTGGCTCAGAAACTCGGGCTCGGCCCCCGCTTCTTCAACGCCCTCTTCATCAGCGGCAGGTTCCGCGGGCTGCGAGGTAACTTCCTCTTCGCGCTCCGGACGCAGCGGGTCAGCAGGATTGGGCATCGGCAGAACCTCTCCAGCCTTTCGCAAACAACCTCACCAAATTAAACAGGCCCTATCGTGTCTAGCCGCGGTGCTGGCGTAAAGGCGACCAGCAACAAAATTCGCCTCAGCGGCGAATTAAGCCAATCTACTTATTCAGGGTCGCGTAAATTACTACCGCAATCAGCGTGAGGACGAGCAGGCCACTCGCCAGCATGCCGAGCCGCGCCCAGCTTTGATAGTTCGCGTCATCACGAATCGCCGACTCGGTCCATTGCAGGTTATCTTGTTCGATGAGGTACAGCTTCTGGTCGAACAGGCTCTTAATGAAGCCAGTCGCACCTTCGACTTCGCCCGTCGCGGCAAAATAGCAACCGCTGAAGAGCATGGGGCGCGAGCCGTCGGTCTCGCGAATATCCTGCAAGGCGAAGGCATCGGTGAGGAAGTATTCCAAGCTTTCGATGAACTTGCCGCGCGTCTTGCAGATCAAGCTATAAAGCTTGTCGTTGCCGGCCTTGTTGTAGCCATCTTCTTCTTTGAACAGGCTGTAGATGTTGTCTTCGAACGCGCCGCAGGCATGCACGGCCATCGATTGCAGCCGTTCGATCGTCGCCGGATTCCACGTTTTAAAGCTGCTACCCAGGCGTTGATCGCGGGCGCGGGTCGAGCCCACGCGGCGAATGAGTTCCAAAAAGCCCCGTTCGTGCTCCATGCCGCCAATCAGCGACACCACCGAACAGCGCAGGCGAGTTCCCATTTGAACCAGGCGCAAGTCTTCGCGCACTGCTTGCGCCAACTGACGGCACTGTTCATCGCCGCGCCGCAGCAGCTGAAAGGGAGTGACCATCAGCACTCCATTGAGCGGGCAAAGCGGTTCGCGGCTCCGAGAGATCAAATGGCAGAGGTACTCGAGCCGTGCTCCTTGATAGGCGGCTTCGGCCTTCGACAGCACCGCCACAGCCGAACCCATCCCGCTTTCCTGCGGCAGCATTGAATGGGAACCGCCGCCACCAGGCATCATCGTGCCGCTCATTTGCGCGCGAGACATCGTGGCACTACTTACCGGTTGGCCAGCACCGCCACCGACAATCGTGCCGCGCATGGGATCTGCTGGAGCACTGCTCCCCACGCTGGTGCCGCGAGAGACATCACCTCCACCGCTACCCCCGCCGCCGTGGCCGCCAAGCATGGTGCCCCGCAGCGAATCGGCCCGCACCGTATCGTCGACCGTGGCGCGCGAGCGAAGCGAATCGGAAAGCCCCAGCAGATGCAATTTACTCGACCGGCAGGCATCGACGGCAAAAATGTAGACCGCGTTTAATCGCTCTTCGCTACCGGAGATTTTTTCGTCGATGGCGGCGTAGAAGTGGATCGGCTTGTTCCCTTCCGGCACACCTTGCACTGCGTATTTGATGCCCGTCGACCGCATCAGCGCTCGCACGTTCCGTTCGTCACGCAGGCCGAGGATCAAAAAGATCGGCGTGTTCGTCAACGAAACGCCCGCTTTTTCCAACTCTTCAACGCCTTCTTTCCAAGCTGCGTCGATATCGGGAAAGCGCGAGACCTGGCCTTCGAGCCAGAAGCGCACAGCCAGGTAAACGACCGGCGGCGTGAGGAAAGTGAGAACCAGCGGCGGAATGAACGACTTGCGCGCCCAGGTGAGAACGTCCGGAGCTTCGCGCCCTTGAAAACCGAGCAGGTAATACGCGGCCGAGAATGCTGTGAATAGCAGCATGAACACGAACACGACGAGCGCCACGCGGGTCGCTACGCTCAAGCTCTTGAGCCAGCGCGGCGCACCCAGGAGCGCTGCGGGCGCAAGGAAAATCAGTTGAAACGGATAGCTGATGATGTCGAGCAACGTGCGCATGACGATTCCTACAGCTTCAGCATGATCCAAATCATGGGCAAGCAGATGGCCGCGACAATCGCGAGCAGCACTGCGGTACCAAGTAACATCTGTTTGCCGTCCAGCGGGGGAGCCACATCGGCTGGCCGACTGGTATCGCTAATGGCAGGGCGCTCTTGCTGCAGCCGAATCGCCTGGGCTTGTCGCTTGGTCCACGACTTCAAATCGGGCGGCAACTGCAACGCATCGATGATTCGCATCCGGTCTTCGGTATTCGCGTTCTCATAGAAACCGCGAAAGCCGAGGATCACGCAGATGTAGAAGACTTCCAACGCGTCTTTATTGGCGAGCATGCCCGCTTCGCGCGCCCGCGCGAAAAAGTCGACGTTGGCCAGGCCTTGGCCGTGGTAATCAATTTCCAGCGAGTTGGCGAGCCACCAATCGCGCCCCTCCCATTCCCGAATCGTTGCCAGTTCCGAGTCGATCCAGGCAACCAGGGCATACTTCGCAAACCGCGACCATTCTTCCGCTTCGCTCAGGTGAGTTCCCGCCGTTTGCAGCAAGCCACTGATGCGCACCTTTTCGTCGGGCGGATTCAATTTCTGGCCACGGTCGATCCGGTCCATCAAATCGAGGACGTAGGCGAACACGGGGTCGACGGCTTTGGCGAAGCGAGGGCTCATAACGGAAAAACCTGATGCAGGGTCGAGATCGCCAAGTCTGGGTTGCAGCTATCACTCACAAGTTGGGAAAATGACTTTCGGCGGCCGTTATTTGAAAGGGGCGACCGCAAACAGTGCAAATTGCAAAATAACGCTCTGACCGCGCACCGAAACGACCAGGTCCCGCTTGCCCTGGAGCGAATCGAGATTACGGATTAAATGGGTATTGAGGCGCATGGCCAGCGATTGTTCTTTATGCACGTACTGCCAGGCTTCGTTGTCCCGCTTTACGGCATAGTACAACCACGGACCCTTGGATGGCAAAATTCGCGGCGTTTGCGTCACTTCTTCCAGCCACACGCCGCGGTGAAAATTGCGGCGGTAGAAGTCGACCATCGTCGCACTGCCGAACTTCCAGTCGAGATTCGCCGACCCCGGCTTTAGCAGTTCGCGGCATTCGGTTTCTGAGAGGGAACCCCGATTCACGCCGATGTACCAGTTCCAACCTTCGGCCAGCCATTGCGGTTCCAAGCTGACTTGCAAACCCTGCCCGGAGCCAATGAAATATCGCTGCACAAAGCCCGCTTTGGGGATTGCTTCCAGCAGCGCTTCGATCTGGTCCTTCAACCACTTGAAGACGTAGTACAAATTGTCGTGATCGTAGCGGGGAAATTCCGGCGGCTTACGATTGGGACCGAACGTCGCCAGTTGACCGACGACGCGGCAGAGTTCGACATACGCGGCGTACGGATGAACGCCCGAGGCGAACGTCTGACTGCCGATCACCGAATAGGCTTCGTTCAAGCGCATGAGAATCATCACGCGCTTGATATCAAGCGGATCGGAGGAAGCCAGCGCCACGTCCAAATCGGACAACTGTTCGGCCAGCACGTTAATGCTCTCGCCGATGCGGTCGTATATGACGCGGATGATATCGCGGCTCAGCGGCGGCCACGATTCAATGGCAATCAGCGGCGGAATGTATTCGGCATCAAGTTCCGGTGCGGATGCTTGCCCGCCAGCGCGCTTCACCTGGCCGATGGGGAGCACTTCGTAGCCGGTTAAGTTCTGCGTCGAGAGCATTAACCGAATGTTCAGGCCGCGAAACTCCACTTCCTGATCATTGCCACCTTCGTTTTCGTCTTGAATGCTCTTGAGGTCGATGGCGTAGCGGGCATCGGCCGACTCTTTCGTGCCGGCATTTTTTCGCCCGAGCATCAGCCGGGGCACAGCGAGGAACACGCGCACCTTCGCTTCTTTTTCAAAAGCTTCGGTTAGGTTCACCGTGTCGATGGTCTTGCCGCTGAGCGAATCCTTCAGATCGAGCCGGTCAGGATCTTGCCCGGCTTCCAGATTGACGATGGTGCCGTCTTTGAGGCGCGCCTGTAACAGGGTGATTTGAAACTGGTTGTTGGCGATGGCGGGGCGGCTGACAGAAATGGAACGAACGCCGTAATAATACGGATGGTCGATCTGCTCCGAGACATCAATCAACTCGTTCCAATACCGCTCGGCGGCTTGGAAATGCTGGGGGCGAAGGAACATTCCTTCGTACCAGTAGACCGGTTGATTGCGCATGATGTCAGTTCCTTCCGCCGCTACCACAATAGGCGGCCGCGATTCTGCCGGCCAACGAAAAGGCTCGGGCCAAGGCAAAACGCAGGCGCTGTTGGCAATGTCGGCATCGCTCGGCTAAACAATCCAAGCTCCCGCTCCGCTACCGCACAACCCGTGCGACTGCTGGCAGTGGCTCGAATGCTTGCTTCCGATTTCTCACCCAATTGGCTGATAGCGGCTGCTGCCGGGCAGTGCAGTAACGAGAGCTATCACTTGTTCGCATCACTAATCGCGCGTTGGAGTTACGATAACGATTTGCCGCGCGAATGCAATCCGGCGCAGTAGGGTACTAGGGAACGATCGACTGCCGGAAGCCGTCCACCGGCAACCACGAGTTAGGAACAGGTGGTGCCGCTGCTCTAGGCGTAAAGATCGGCAGATTGTGACATGCTTTTTCGGCAGGGAACGCTTAGGTTCGAGGACGGTTGGCTTGGACTGGGTGCATTGCAAAAAAATGCTACTTCTTCATGAAATAGAAATAATGCCCAGGAAAGCGATTCGTCAAACGCCACCAAGTCATCTGAACCTGGGTACCAAAGTGCGTCCCAGTATTTGACAACGATCTTCCACGTTGACATCGCAGCTACCGTCCCGTTCCACGAGAGGAGTACGCGGCGCTGGAACGAGACTTCGCGCAGATAGAGCCATTTGCGGACCAGTCGAATCTCTTGATCGCTCTGTACATTCGTCGGCATGGAGGCGACATTAGTGAAGTTTCCCTGGGTGAATGGCAGTTCGTTGAACCAGGGTTGGGCGAAGTCAAACAGTCGCTTGGCAGATCCCTCATCAAGAGGCTTGATTTGTTCAAGATGGACCTGCGGCAACACGCGGTACTTCGGATCAGTCAGCCTCCACTGCAGTGAGAACTGCTTCATCGGGATGGTCGTGACATCGAACACTGTTCAGCTGGCTCCATTTGTCTTAACGATTGGTTCTTCAACTCGCCTTAAGCAGACAACAGACTTCCGTGACGATCTGAGTTGGATCGGTATTCCATGCATCTTGCCAGTGACCGTAAATCTCCCAACAGGGTCCTAGCATCGCATGGCCATTTTTCCTACACCACTCCTGCAGTGCCTGATGCGCTTGAGCCAATTGGCCATACGGCCCGTAGTGAGTCGTGCTGGCCACGAGCCCGGCGGGTGTCGCGGAGCGAATGACTTCGCCGTGGCCACCAAAGGTGGCCTCCACTTCGACACCGACTTCCAGGTTGACCACATTGTCTAAGTAAACCGCCACATGTCGACCTGCCCCCGGAATCTGCTGAGCGCGAACCACTTTCCACACCGTGCCGCACGCATCCGGAACCACCTGAGGGAACTGTGCTCTGCTCGCACGCCGCCGCACCACCGCCAACGGGTGACCAGTCTGCTGCTCAAGTCGGATGGCGTATTCCATGGCTGCTGTTTCCGCAGGTAGCTTCTCAGTCCCTAAGTTCCGTACCGCCGATCTTTTTTGCAGGGTGTGGTCCGGGACGACGTGACTCAAACAGAATTTGAGCATGGCGACAGAATACGGAAAATGGCTGTGGCTGCTCGGATCGCCTGGGCCGTATAGCACAAAAATGTTGTTGGCAGATGATTGACAATTGATCAACAGTTGTTAATGATGCAATCAGCTGTTTGGCCGCCCGGCGGAAGTAGCGCGCCTGCGCGGCGGGAGCATTGTGTCGTCGCGAAGAACCGCTTGGCGACGTTCCTAGGAATTCAGAAACGGCGGCGAAGGGTGCCGCCGAGATTAATCAACAAAGAGGATGATTTCAGAATTGGCAAGTTGGGCGCAATTCGTGGCAGCGAAACAGCTTGCAGTTGACGACCGCAAAAGGGGGGTGTTGAACAATGAGCCCGCTGTTGGACGGCAATCGCTCTTTTGTGAAGGCGAATTTAGTCACTTCGCCGCATCACGGTAGCCTTAGCGCTTGGCAGGCACTTGCCCTGGGGGAGGGACAGCAGCGGTGTTCGGTCCTGGCTGCGGTGGACCCTCGGGGTTTTGGACGATCCGCTTCCAACCGGCTGGCGTCTTCACATCGAAGAAATCGCGATGCCAGGGATTGGGAATCGGCAGCCCTAGCGGATTGAGGAGATTGGCAATGGCACTCTCGTCGTTCACGACCCGTTTGTCGAATTTATAGGCAGTGCGATGGGGGTTTTGCGGGCTGAAGTCGCTCTCGAAGATTTGCATGCGAATCGGCAGATAAACTTCGTGATCGAGCACAATCTGCACCATCTTGAAGTTGGCAGCATCCTGGCGCGATTTGGGAACCGCTTCGAGGCAATACTCATTTTTGCTGTCGGCCTGCAGAGGACGAATCCAATAGCGGGCTTTGATGGTCTCGGCTCGGGCACCGAACATGAAAGGCAGCGGACCATCGGCCAGCGCTTTGCCTTGCATCTCGGGCGGCAAGACTTGCTCGATCACTTGCTTGCTGCGCGAGTCGAAGGCGAAAACTCGTTTGCCATCGCAGATCCAATGCTCGCCATTTTCAGCTGGCTGTTTGAAGTAAGTATGCTTCTCGCCGGGCTTGCCCAGCGTGATCGTTTGCAAATCGTCGACCTTGAAGAGTCCTTTGTCCGGCGCAGCATACTTGATGGTCCCCGCGGAGTAGGCGCGAAACGGCAGCGTGTGAAGTTGACCCGACAATTGCAGCCGAGCTGTTTCATTGGGCATGTAGGCCGGATCGTATTCCCATTTTTGAAACTTGCATTCCAGTGTCTTGACCTTGTCGCTCCGTTCTTCCCAGTGCTTCAGCACGCGGTCGACCCACTCCTGTACTTCGGGAGCAAGCGGGTACCATTCGGGCTGCATAGGTCCAGCGGGAACGAGCGCGGCCCTGGGCACGTTGAGCGGATTACCTTGACCAGGGAGAGGTATGCCTTGGCCAGCAGCCGGCTGACGAATGGGTTGCTGCCCACCAGCGGGTTGAACTTGATTTTGGGCGACCGGTTGAATCTGGTTCGGCGCGGCAGATG
Source organism: Anatilimnocola aggregata (assembly GCF_007747655.1). Taxonomy (NCBI): domain Bacteria; kingdom Pseudomonadati; phylum Planctomycetota; class Planctomycetia; order Pirellulales; family Pirellulaceae; genus Anatilimnocola; species Anatilimnocola aggregata. The sequence continues at coordinate 7,922,703 of NZ_CP036274.1, read as the reverse complement.
CAGGATTCGGCCCATAGACCGATTGCCGGGGCTGCGATTGAATTGGCTGCGCCGGCCCCTGAACTGGCAACTGCTGCGGAACCGCTTGAGCGTAGCGCGAAGGGGGATTCGCTTGCGTGGCCGCCGGTTGCTGATTGGTGGGCTGAAAGTTCTGCGCGGCCAGCTGCTGAGCGGACGAAGCCGTAGCGAGCAAAGCGAACAGCGAAATGAATGTACGGGTCGCGTGAGTCATCCGTGACTTCCTGCGAGGGTGCGGGGCGGGCCAGTTGTTGCACGGCGAATGATAACGAAGGAACGGTTTTTCTCAAATGCAGTTTCTTTCATGTTAATACCAATGAAGTCCGCGGTCGCGCTTCGCAGCTAGCACGCCGGCCGCCATCGATCTGAGCTTTCCTGCAATTCGGCCTGCTGCGACAATGAGTGCTTGCCAGCATGCTCGTAGGCAGCGGCGCGAGTTGAAAGGAGTCAGCGGGTGAAGATGAACGTAGTTCGCGGGAAGATGTCGCTCGGCACGGGCCTGACGTTGAGAATCGTCCTGGCAGTGGCAGGGATGCTGGCGCTGAGCGGTTGTACGAATTCAAACAATTCTTCTGCACGAACTGACGATCCTGCGGTTAGCCAGCCTGTTAGCCCGCTGAGTAGCGCGACGGGACCAGCATCGGCCAGCGACATTCTGCAGCAGTTGCTCGCCACCTATCGCGCGGCCAAGTCTTATCAAGATGAGGCCGTCGTCAAGCTCTCTTATAAAGCGAATGGTCAGGAGATGGTGCAGGCCTTTCCGGCCTCTGTCGCTTTTGAGCGGCCCAACAAGGTGGCCCTCGATGTGTATCAGGCCAAGGTCCGCATTGATGGCAAGGAATTCAAGGCGAGCATTCACGATCCCGAAGCGGGCGAAAGTCTCGATGGGCAGGTCGTCGTGCGCAAAGCGCCGGACGTGCTCAAGCTCTCGGAACTGGCCAGCGATCCGCTGTTGTACGACACGCTCGCTGGTCGTCCGCGTCGTCAGCCGATTCAACTGGAACTGCTGCTCGAATCTCGCGGTTTGGCAAATGCCTTTGCGGCCGATGTCGCCTGTCAGTTGCTCGACGATGGTGTGACGCACGGCCGCAGTTGCCGGCGAGTCGCGGTTCCCTCGCCGGGTGGTAACTTTATTTTCTGGGTCGATCGCGAAAACCATTTGCTCCGTCGGCTCGACTATCCGGCTGCGGCGCTGCTGCCCGAAGTGGCTCAAGATCCGGCCGTCAGCGAGTTGCAACTGTGGATCGAAATGCCCGGTGCCATTCTCGATGGGCCGATCGCGGCAAGTCGCTGGCAGCTGTCGGTGCCAGCGCAGGCGAAGATCGTAAAGTCGTTCATACTCCCGCCGCGACCGTTGCCGTCGCAGTTATTTGGTAAGGAGCCGAGCGAGTTCTTCTTCACGACGCTCGACGATAAGCGGCTGACGCAGGCCCAACTCCGGGAAAAAGTAACCGTCCTCTGCTGGTATCACGACAATCCCGCTTGCGAAGCCACACTGCACCAGGTGGCCCTGGCGGCCCGCGAATTCAAAGATCATCCGCAGGTTGACTTTTTAGCTGTGGCTACCGATCCCGCGCAGATTTCCGGCGAGCAGGTCAAGCAAACCTTGCAGGGCTGGCGGGCCGAGTTGCCCGTGGTGCGCGATTTCGATGCCTTTGGAGATAAGGCGTTTCACATTGAGTTCCAGCCCACGGTCGTGGTGCTGGATGCCAAGGGGCGAGTGCAGATTTTTCAATCCGGTGGCAATCCTGAACTGGCCAAGCAGTTGTCCGTCATTGTCGAGCGTCTGCTGAAGGGGAACGATCTGGCCGGAGAAATCGTCGCTCAAGCCGAGAGCGAGCAGAACGAATACAACCAGCTGGTCGCCAGTGGCGGTCGCGAACCAGAGCCCGTTGTCGAATTGGCCGAACCGGTCATTCGCCGCCGCAGCGAACCAAAACACATTCAGTTGCAGCCGGTTTGGAACTGCACCGAACTGAAGAGCCCCGGCAATCTGCTGCTCGTGCCGCCTGTTAATCCAGACGATGAACCGCGGCTGCTCGTCTGCGAAGGTTGGCGGACAATTGCCGAAGTCAGTCTCGCGGGCAAAGTGCTGCGACGATACGAATTGGAACTCGCCGAGCAGGCAGCAGTTACCTGGCTGCGCACGACTGTCGACAAAGCGGGGCAGCGGTACTTTGTCGGCGGTGCTCCCCTCTCGCCACAATGGTATCTATTCGACGACCAGTTCAAACTGCTGCGGGCGTATCCCGAGTCGATGCAGGACACCTTGCGCATTACGGACGTGCAGTTGGCCGATCTCGACGAAGACGGCACGGCCGAAGTCCTGGCGGGGAATGTCGGCTTGCTCGGTTTGCATGCGACGACGTTGCAAGGCGAAGTGAAGTGGCGGAATCGGACTTTTCCCAACGTCATTTCCGTCGCAGTGACCAAGCCCAACGATGTCGGCTCGTGGCAAATTCTCGTCACCGGGGAACAAGGGAGCGTACTGCCGCTCAATCGGTTTGGCCGCGAAGAGCCCGAACGCAAGGTGGCCAACTGGCCGCTGGCCCGCCTGGCGGTCGCAAGCTTTCCCACTCCCACGCAGGCCGCCATGGTGGGAATTTCGAACGATCCGCAAGGAAATCTCGTCGCCGTTGGCCTGACGACGCAACTGCGCGAATGCTGGAATTATCAACTCCCTCCGGGTGCGCATCAGCAGCCCATCGAACCGATCGCTTCGTCGCAAGTGCTCGAGGGACATCAAGGCGAATGGTGGTTTGCAGCCGCGGATGGCAGCGTGCATCTGGTGAGTGAAGATGGCAAATTGCACGACTCGTTTGCGACCGGCAGCGTGCTCAGCGGGCTGGCAGTGGCTAAACTCAGTCAAGGAGGGCTGCTGCTCATCTCGAGTACGAGCGGACTCTCTGCGTCGCAAGTGAAGAAGTAACGATCGTGGTTTGCAGGGGTCGGGAGTCTTTGGCGAAAGGTGACTAACCTCGCTGGAAAGCCTTTTCTCGCTAAAGACTCCCGACCCCAGATACGCCGGCACCCAAGCGCACACCGAAATCTCTATGGCCGATTTGATTGCTCAGGGCTCGCAACCGCAGTTTCGTTGGCGGCGTCGTTTGCCGCTGGATGTGCCGCAAGTGCTCGGCCGCGCTGGTGGACCATGGTCGACGCCGTGGGACGAACGGATCAGTCGCAAACATGCGGAGTTGACCTTTCAAGATGGGCGACTCGTTGTCCGTCTGCATCCCGACGCGCGCAATCCGATTTTCTATCGCGGCCGCAGGAGCGACTCCTTCGAAATTCAGCCCGGCGATCACTTCGTCATCGGCGAGACCACGTTCACCTTCGCCAACGAACGGGTGCTGCTGGGGCAAAATGAACCGAACCCCATTACCGAGCGGACATTCAGCATTGAGGAGCTGCGCAGCCAGGTCTATCGTCGTCCCGATCAACGGATGGAAGTTCTCAGTCGCTTGCCCGACGTGATCACCAGTTCGTCTAGCGACAGCGAGCTCTTCGTGCGCCTGGTGAACTTGCTGCTCGGCGGCATCAACCGCGCCGCAGCAGCGGCGATTGTCGAAATCACTGAGCCGCAGGATGTCATCCCCTCGGAACTGAAGGTGCTGCACTGGGACCGGCGCATCCTCTCCGGTGCCGACTTTAATCCCAGCGAGCGACTCATTCGCCAGGCGGTGAAAACGAAGCAGAGCGTTGTCTATGTGTGGAGTGGTGCGGAGCGCGGGCCCGGCGATTTCACGCTCAGTGAAGGACTCGACTGGGCCTTTTGCACTCCCATTAGCGGCAATGCGTGTAGGGGCTGGGCACTGTACGTGACCGGAAGTTTCGCCGGCGATGCAGCGCTCGACGTGGGTGCCGATGTCGATTCGCTCGGCGAAGAAATTAAGTTCACCGAACTGACCGCCGCCACGTTCGGCAGCCTGCGGGAGGCCCGCAAGCTCGCGCGCAAACAGGCTGGCCTGAGTCAGTTCTTCTCGCCTGTCGTGCTGGAAGCACTGGCCGATCAAGACGCCGACGCCGTGCTCGCCCCGCGCGAAGCCGATGTGACCGTGCTATTTTGCGATCTGCGTGGCTTCTCGCGGGCCAGCGAAAAACTCTCGGCACAGTTGCACGAACTGCTCCAGCGCGTGAGTCAGGCGCTCGGTGTGACGACGCACCATATTCTGCAAACAGGGGGCGTGGTCGGCGATTTTCATGGCGATGCGGTCATGGGTTTTTGGGGCTGGCCGCTGGCCCAGGCGAATGCAGTGACGCGGGCCTGTCAGGCAGCGCTCGGCATTCGTGCCGAATTCGCTGCGGCCGCTGCCCAGGGAGCCGATCATCCTCTGGCGAATTTTCGCGTCGGCATTGGCATTGCCACGGGTCGCGCGGTGGCCGGTAAGATCGGCACGGTCGACCAGGTGAAGGTTACCGTCTTCGGGCCTGTCGTGAATCTCGCCTCGCGACTCGAAGAAATGACCAAGGCGGTTCGCGTCCCGATTTTGCTCGACGAAGTTACTGCCGCCGAAGCTCGCCGCTTGATCCCCGCCGATGAGGCCCGTATTCGCACGCTTGCCAAGGTGCGGCCAGCTGGGCTCGATACACCGTTGGTTGTCAGCGAATTGCTGCCGCCGTTTCTGGCCTGGCCCCAGCTGAGTGACGAACACATCGCCTCGTTCGAAGCAGCGGGACAAGCGCTCAACGCGCGCGACTGGCCGCGGGCACTTCAACTGCTGCACCAGGTTCCGCCCGATGATCTGGCGAAAGACTTTCTCACCGTCTTCATCGCCCAGCACAATCGCACCCCGCCCGATAACTGGGACGGCATTGTGCCGGTGGCACGAAACTGACATCAGTAAACCGGCAGCATCAGGCACCAACCTCGTCTCGCCCGTTGCTCATCCATCGCGCAATATCTCTCCGATTGTATTGGCAATAAGTTGATAGCTGTGCGCTGTGTATCCGCCGCTGGTGAGCATCGCGACAGGAATGTTTCTCTGACGGAATTGAGCAAGAGTAAAATGGTCTCGTTCGAAGACGTCGGCATCAGTGAGCGATAGTCGCCCTAAGGCGTCACGCTCGCTGACATCGGTGCCGGCATTATAGATCCCCAGAACAACCTTTCCGTTGCGCGAGATGGAATCAAGAAACGGAGGGAGGTGACTGCGCACTAAGCGAAGGTATTCGTCGCCAGTACATCCCGAGTGAACCGGTAAATCGCAATCGATCCGCTGCCGCGATCGCAACTCATAGCTCGGATAAATGTCTGCGTTGTACAAATCAAAAATAAAGACATCTCCGTCGTTCTCAAAAAAATGGCAGACACCATTTCCCTGGTGAGCATCGAGATCAATGTATGCAATTCGATCGCCTGCCATGATTCGTTGCTCGGTTCGCAGTTGGTGAATTGCCAAGGCGATATCGGAGAAAAAGCAGAATCCCTCGCCGCGATCATATTTCGCGTGATGAAATCCGCCTCCTAGATTGACCGCGATTCCGCTCGCGATCGCCGCGCGACAAGCAAGCACCGTTCCGCGCGCAGCCCACCGCATTGGCGTCAGCAACGCCCACCGGAGTAGCCAGGTGGGCAATCGCTTAAGAAGCGGAACTTCTGTCACTGCAGCGATGGCAGCCGACGAGCGAAGGCGAGCCATGTATTCGGGCGAATGAATCAGCAGCAATTCTTCATCAGTAACAGGCCGATCAACCTGCTGGTGACACTGTGCGAGCTGCGGGCCGAGAGTCCGTTGTAATTCCTGCCAGGAACGCGCGTACTTTCGCGTGTCGAACGGATGTAGTCGATCCGATCCCCAGCATCCGATGTTGTAGTGGGAGTCATAAACTACTCGGGGCATTGGAGACAATTCTCCGGCCTTCGTGCTCGCTACTACAGACATTAGCTAGTAAGTGAACTACGCGATTAGATCGCTAATCACCTTGCCATGCACGTCGGTCAGGCGGAAGTCGCGGCCGGCATAGCGATAGGTGAGTTTCTCGTGATCGAAGCCCATCAGCTTGAGCATGGTCGCGTGCAGGTCGTGCACGTGCACCGGCTTCTCAACTGCTTTGAAGCCGAACTCATCGGTGGCGCCGTAAGTTTGGCCACCTTTCACACCACCACCCGCCAGCCAGCAGGTGAAGCCCCAGTGGTTGTGATCGCGGCCGTTGATCTTGCCGGCATTCGCGCCCGCCTGAGGAAGTTCGACGGTTGGAGTGCGGCCGAATTCGCCGCCCCAAAGGATGAGCGTTTCTTCAAACAGCCCAAGTCGCTTGAGATCGGTGATGAGTGCGCCGATGGCTTTATCGGTTTGGCCCGCGAGCCGCTTGTGGTTCTCGGCGATGTCGTCGTGGTTATCCCAAGGCTGGCCTTGGCCGTGCCAGACCTGCACGAAGCGGACACCGCGCTCGATCAGGCGGCGGGCAATCAGAATCTGGCGGGCTTGCGTGCCCGGGCCATACGACTCGAGTACTTCCTTGGTTTCGCGATTCACATCGAACGCCTCGGCTGCCTCCCGCTGCATGCGATAGGCCAACTCGAACGAATGGATGCGGCTATCGAGTGCTGGATCGAGCCCCCGCTGCTCGAGATGATGTTTGTTAAGGGCCGCAAGCGCATTGAGCTGTTGCCGCTGGGCACCGTCGGTCAGCCACTTGTTGCGAACATTCTCGATCAGCTTGTCGATCTCGGCATGCTGGGTGTTGACGTATGTCCCTTGATAGACGCCGGGCAGAAACGCGGACTGCCAGTTTTGCGTCTCTTGAATCGGATAACCGCCGGGGACCATCGCAATGAAGCCGGGCAAGTTGAGATTGTCAGTTCCCAGGCCATAGGTCAGCCACGAACCGAGGCTGGGGCGCACGAGCCGCGACTCACCGCAGTTCATGAGCAATAACGAGGGCTCGTGATTGGGCACATCGGCATGCATGGAACGAATCACGGCGATATCGTCGATGTGCTGCGCCGTGTGGTGAAAGATCTCGCTGACTTCGATGCCGCTTTGCCCATACTTTTGGAACTTGTACGGCGAAGGGAAAGCAGCGCCGGTTTTGCGCTCGGTCGCCAGGTTCCCAGTCGGCAGGCTTTGCCCCGCATACTTCTGCAGCAGCGGCTTTGGATCGAACGTATCGACGTGCGACGGCCCACCGTTGCAGAAGATGTGAATTACCCGCTTTGCCTTCGCAGCAAAATGCGGCAACCGAGCCGAAAGCGGATTCTGGTACCCATCGGTCGATTCCGCGGGCGCGGCAACGAGTCGCCCTGCGTCCTGCATTACACCCGCCAGACCGAGCATGGCGAAGCCCATACCGCTTCGGTGCAGAAGTTCGCGACGAGTGAGGGAGCAGGGGTTGTTACTTGACGTTTCCATATTTGTTCTAATCAGCTAACGACGTCACTCCGGAAACATACATTTCTAACTTGCGGCCTGTAGCGACTGGCTAGAATGCCTTCGCAGATATACCAAAACCTCACTCTGCATTTTTTCGACTTCAGATAGATAGCCAGAAGCAACCAGCGGGTACTCATCGGACCGCGCAGTCACTCGCAACTGAACTAACAGCTTCTGCAGCCAGGCAATTCGGTCTTGAGTGACGGCTAGTTCCGCGTCGTTCATGATCATCTTACTATCTCCACAATACCCCGCCTGTGGCCTGCACGTGTAAGTTGCCAGCGCAGGCGAAACTCTTCAATTGTATCCATAATCATTCAGGGCAGGCCGAATCCAGAAAACACTTGCACCCAATTGCGCATTTGCCGCTTGGCGATCAAAAAGCACACGAGACTCGACAGGACAATTGGCAGGGTCAACAGCGTCATCCATCATAAGTATGACATCGACATCGTTGGGGTTTGGTTTGCTGGTGACGTAGCTGCCGAAAACCAACATGCTCTGCAGGTGCCCGGTATTCACCGCAAGTTCATGTATCTTCGCGAGCGTTTGGGATGCTTCCTTCCGTTCAAGATCTCCAAACTTGCCAAAGCGTTCCAAAACTTCCGCAATCGTCGCAAGCCAGATCCCTGCCGGCAGTTCGCCGTGGGCATCGAAATCTGGGATGGTCATGAGCAGCTCTCATTCGCTCAATCCACATACATAAACTCATTCGTGAGCAGCAGCAGTTGAGCTAGCTGTTCGACCGGCGTGAGCTTGATGGTGCCGCTCGGCGCAGGAGCGGTGGAAAGGAATTGCTGGGCGATGTTTAGTTCAGCTTCGTCGGGCTGGCGTGCAAGTGCGGCTCGGTAAAGAGCGACAACCTTGTCGGCCGGGCTTGAAGCGGCAACAACGGCTGGACGCTGGGCGAGAGACTGAGCTTGCTCGATGACGAACGGACTGTTCATCAGGAACAGTGCCTGCTGCGGAACCGTGGTGCGCGGGCGACGGGGACTGCTTTGATCGGGGCTGGCGATATCGAACACGCGGAACAGGTTCGGCAGGTCTTGCCGATCGATATTGCCGAACACGCTGCGGCGACGAGTGAAGGGAGCCGTCGTGAGCTCGACTGATTTACCCCCCAGGGTTTCGTCGAGCCGGCCCGAAACGGCGAGCAGACTATCGCGCAGCGGTTCCCATTCCAGCCGGCGGCGATTCATGCGCCACAGCAGGCGATTCTCTGGGTCGGCCAATCTTGCCGCTGCGCGGTCGTTGCTCTGCTGGCGATAGGTCGACGAAGTAACCAGCTGGCGATGCAGCGTTTTCAGCGACCAACATTGGTCCATCATTTCGGCAGCGAGCCAATCGAGGGCGGACTGCAACGGCGGCGATTCCGTGCGAATGCCGAAGTCGCTCGGGGTCGTGACGATGGGCTCGCCAAAGTGATGCATCCAGATTCGGTTCACCAGTACGCGGCTGGTAAGCGGATTCTGCGGCGATACCAGCGACTCGGCCAATTCCAACCGTCCACTCCCATTCTTGAAGGGCTGGCGTTCGCTGGTGGCCATCACCAACAGAAACTGCCGCGGCACTTGCTTGCCGGGGCGAGCCTGATTGCCGCGGATGAAAACTCGCGGATCGTAGGGCTGCTTTTTGTCGTACACCACCATCGCTCGCGGCGGAGCCACAGGAGACGAAGCTTCAAACTCCTGAACTTTCTTCAGAAGTTCGTTCTGCTTGTTGCGATCAGCCCGGCTGACGAGCTTGCCGATTTCGTCGGCCGAGATATCTGCCGGCCCATCTTTTCCCACCAGCACCCGGGCTAACTGCTTTTCTGCGGCATTCAGTTTTTCCAACGCACCTGTATCGCCCCCCGCTTGTTTCCAGGCAGGCAGAACCGCGGCCAGCAACTTGCCATAGATACGGGGCACATCCATCCGCGATTGCGGCACTTCCGCCGCAAACGCTGCTTTGAGCAGCGGATTCATCTGCCCCGTGGCATCCCCTTCCGCTCGCATGTTCCAGCGGTCAATGACCTTGCTCGCTTCTTCCGCGTAGGCATCGTCCTTCAAGGCGAGCAGATCTTTCCACAGCCCCCACAAGGCATGCTCGTTGTTCTTCGTCCGCTCGCTAATGAATCGCTTCCAACGGTCGACAAGCGCCGGGCGGAGGTCTTTCGGATCGAGCGTGAGGAATGGCAACTTCTCCAGGAGTTGAGTTCGATCGCCCGCGGCGACCTTCGCCAGGTAATCGGTGGCTTGCAGACGAGCCTGGTCGATGACCTCGCGCTGTTTGGCACCAATGAACTCGTTCATCGCCCCGCGACGCTTACTCAGTTCCGCTTCGAACGCGCGATAGGCTTCGCTCTCTTGCGGCGGAGCAATGAGTGGCAATTCACCCGGCTCTTCAATACTCGCAAAGACGCCGTACAGCGAGTAATAGTCTTCGGCGGGAATCGCATCGAACTTGTGATCGTGACAGCGGGCGCAAGCGACCGTCAGCCCCAAGATACCGCGGGTGACGGCATCGATCTGATCGTCGATATCGTCGTTGCGATTGTTAAACCGGCGGCCCGTCGTCAAAAAACCAAGCGCTGCCAGCGGGCTCTTGTCGTCTCCCAGGTTCAACTGATCTGCCGCAAGCTGCTCACGAATAAAACGGTCGTAAGGAAGATCTTGATTGAAGGCATTGATGACGTAATCGCGATACGTGTAGGCATAGGGATAGCGGCGATCCTTGGCAAACGCATAGCCGCGAGTGTCGGCATAGCGGGCCACGTCGAGCCAATGGCGACCCCAGCGGGCGCCATGTTGAGGCGAAGCCAGCAGACGGTCGACCTGACGCTCATACGCATCGGGGGCGGCATCTTGCTCAAAGGCTTGCACCTCGGCACTCGAGGGGGGCAAGCCGAGAAGATCGAAGTTCAATCTTCGCAGCAGCGTGCGGCGGTCGGCTTCAGGGGAAGGAGTGATTCCTGCTGCGGTAAGTTTCGCCGCTACGAACGCATCGAGATGCGAACTTACAAACCCACTCAGCGGAACATTCGGCACAGCTGGCCGCTGCACGGGCTGATAGGCCCAGTGGGATTGCCGGTCGTGCGTCGCTCGTTCGCTGGCCGTCAGCACAAGCGCTGCGGAGGGAGAACTGGCCGGCCAGGGGAGTCCTTGTTTCACCCACTCGGTTAGATCGGCAATTTGAGCATCGGGCAATTTCAGATCGGGAGGCATCTGGAAATCGCCCCGATGATGAACTGCTTGAATCACGGAGCTGTGCTGCGGTTCGCCAGCCACCGCTCCGCGCTTGCCACTATCACCGCCGGCCAGAATTCCTTCGCGCGAGTCGAGCCGCAGACCGCTCTCTTGTTTCTTGGGGCCGTGGCATTCCCAGCACTTAGTCGCGAGGACCGGGCGAATCTTCTCTTCGAAGAACTTCTCTTGCTCGGCAGATACAACGGGGGCGTCCGCTGCCTCGACAAGCGATGGGCCAACCGCGCCGAGAATCGCCGCCACGATCCAACGAGCGCAGGAAATGTACGAGAACCGGCAAACCATCTCAACCTCTTGGGCAACAGCGGGGCGGGCAGCAAGCGGGGATGCAACTGCAATAGAAATTATACGCCCCAGCAGGGCAAGGCGATTGCGTAAGCGCAGAATCCTTGACGATCGTTATCGGTGGCATAACCCCACCGATTAACCGCAAAAGCCCGCACGGCCTGCGAAATCGGCACAACTTAATCGCCGGTGCCTTCGTAGCATTGAATGTTGCTTCGCGGCAACATCGCGGGAAACGAGATGATGCATCGATTCGACACTTGACATTGGCGCGGCAGCAACTAAAGCAGCCCGCCGTTAATCCAAAGTCGTGCTGTGTCAAGAGTTCGAAACAATGGAGTGACAAATGAACGAACACAGGCACGGGCCTTGCTTTCTCTTTCCAGAACTAACCGCGATGCACGACGCGGCTTCTCTAGTCCTGGAGCAGTTCTCGATGGCCAAAAGCTTCCGCAAATCTCTGCCAGTCTCCACCCCAGCCGCTGCCAAAGTGAAAGGTGCCGCGAAGAAGGCCAATGGCCGCCCCAGCAGCGACGACCATCTCGGTCTGCACGACGATTTGGACGACGCCGCCATCCTGGACGAAGTTGACGAACTGGTGTTTGTCGAAGACGAAGTAGCCTACGTCGAAGCCGACAACGAAAGCGTCGACGCAACCGATGACCCGGTTCGCATGTACCTGATGCAGATGGGCCAGATTCCGCTGCTCAACCGGGCTGAAGAAATCGATGCCGCCCGCAAGATCGAAGGGACTCGCCGCCGCTTCCGTCACTGCATGCTCGCCACCGACTACGTGCTGCAAGGTGCCGTCGAGCTGCTGGAACGAGTTCGCGATGGCCAACTGCGACTCGACCGGACCATCGAAGTCTCGGTGACGAACACGACCGAAAAGAAGCGGATCATGAAGCGGATTTGGCCAAACCTGGCCACGCTCAAGAAGCTGCTCAAGGCCAACAACGCCGACTATCGCATCGCCATCAGCAAGAAGCAGCCCAAGAAGGCTCGTCACCAGGCTTGGATCAACCTGACTCGCCGCCGCAACAAGGCTGTCCGGCTGATCGAAGAAATGAACCTGCGTAACAATCGCCTGCAACCGCTGTTCGACAAGCTGGCCGAAATTCAGCTCCGCATGCGTGCCCTGCGTCAGCAAGTCAAGGAAGCCCGCGTTTCCGGTTCGTTCTGCGGTCGTCCCTATCTCGAAATTCGCAAGGAACTCGTCCACCTGATGCGGATCACGCTCGAAACTCCTTCGACCCTGGCTCGCCGAATCGAACAGACCAATCGCTATCACGCCAACTATGATGCCGCTAAGCGAGTTCTTTCGGCTGGCAACTTGCGGCTCGTCGTGTCGATCGCCAAGAAGTATCGCAACCGCGGCCTGAGCTTTCTCGACCTCATTCAAGAAGGCAACACCGGCCTGATGCGGGCAGTCGACAAGTTCGAATATGCTCGCGGTTTCAAGTTCAGCACCTACGCCACGTGGTGGATTCGCCAGGCCATCACCCGCGCCATTGCCGACCAAAGCCGCACCATCCGCGTGCCGGTGCACATGATCGACACCATGAGCAAGGTTCGCATCATCACTCGTCAACTGGTGCAAGAACTCGGCCGCGAACCCACGGCCGAAGAGACCGCCCTCAGTGCTGGCCTCTCCGTCGAAGAAGCTCGCTGCATCATTAAGATGGCCCGTCAGCCGTTGTCGCTCGACCAACCGGTCGGCGATCACGACGACAGCTACTTCGGCGAATTCCTCGCCGATCACCGCGAAGACGATCCGTTGTTCGAAGCCAACCAGGTTGCCCTCAAGGGACGCATCGAAGAAGCCATGTCGACCCTGAACTACCGCGAACGCGAAATCCTCCGCCTCCGTTATGGCTTGACCGATGGTTACGCCTACACGCTCGAAGAAGTGGGCAAGATCTTCTGCGTCACTCGCGAACGCGTTCGCCAGATCGAAACCAAGGCTGTTCGCAAGTTGCAACAACCCTACCGCGCTCGCACCCTGCAGAGCTTTGTCGAAGGGGTTGAAATCCCAGCAGATGATCTCGACTCGGTTGCTACGAACGGGCGGTAGGAGGGGAGCTGGGGGCCAGTTCGTTCTACGAAGTCGCCCGACGCGCAAGCGAGGGAGAAGCGTGCTCTCGCTTACGAAGTAGGTGCTTCTGCTGTCTTGCCTCGACCGCAGTTGGGACAGGCAGGCAGCAGGCTCGGGCGGATCGCGCCGCAAGGCTCGCACTTTTCATAAAGTTGAGTGGAGCAGGCGGGGCAGACATAGGCTTCTTCGGCAGCCATGGCTGTGACGGGCGAGAGGATCAGGTTGCGAATGCTGCGCCGCGTCCACGAGAGATAGCGGAGCGGGCCGCGGCGAATGGGATATGAGCAAACGGGGCAGAGAAATGCTTCGTAAGCCTCGCGATACTGACGAAAGAGCCAATCGCGACTGGGTCGGGCAATCATCCGCAGCAGATAAATCAAGATCCAGAGCACGACCACCAGGGCGGTCACGATCAAGATGTATTTGAAGTAGCGGGCGGGAAAGTACTCGTGCATCACCAGGCCCACGCGCACAAACACGGCGGCACCGAAGGCATAGATCAGCCGCACGAACTGACTGCGGCGCAGCCAGATGTAGAGGCCCACGGTGCTTAGCAGCACGGGCAGCAAAAACGCTAACTTGACCGCTCCCACCCGCAGGTTGTGCCGATACAACTGCCGTTCATACTCGGCCCGAATCGGAACTCGCAGTGTTTCCAACTTGTTTGCCAACACTTCGCGTTCGGCGGCAATCGAGCGCAGTTGAACATCGAGCTTGACGAGTTCCTCGTTGTGCTTTTGATATTGCTGCTGATTCGCCAGGAACAACTGCTCACTCTCGGCCAGTACTTTCTGTTCTTCGGCCGAGGGCTTAACGTCGCGCTGCAAGTTGAGTTTTTGAAACTCCAGCAGTTGCGTCATCGTCCGCTGTGAGTTCTCGGTGCTATCGCGCAAAAACTGCCGCTGCGCATTCTGGTCGACAATCTTGGCCTCGACCGTTTTCGTTTGCGCTTCCAAGCTCTGGTATTGGCTGACCGCGACTTGATCGAGCAACCGCAGTTCCAGCGCCTCATAGTCGGGCCCCGGCCACGAGCCGATATCTGCGAGCACAAAACCGAGCAGCCAAAAGATCAACACCCCCAGCACGACATTAAACAACCCCAGCAGGAACCGATGGGACCAAGGCCCCTGGGGATGAGCTTCGCGCGTGGTCATGGGTGATCCGTTCTGTCGTTAAGTGCTGCGATAGACAAGTTGGAGGGGGAGGCAAGTTGCTTCGATAGAGAGAACTACGAAACATCTACTCAATCAGCTCCCTTGACCGATTCCGCCATCCTGGCCAGGCAACGAAATCGACGCGTGCTCCTTCGCCGGCCGCGGCGCGAATCGCGGCAGCTTCAGCGCGAAGTTCAGTGTAGCCAGCCGGCTCATGCTCCACAAAAACTGCCAGTTTTTTCGTCTGCGGAGAGAGGCCAATGGTCATTTGTGGCAACTCCCAGATAATCGCCGGCAGGCCCAGTGAGTAATCTGGATATGAAAACGTTGCTGGCCCAAGGGCGATTGCCAAATGGTCATAAAGCCCGCGCAGGCGGCGGTCAACGTCCGCCGGTTCTGCGTTCGCGCCCAAATCGATTTTCAAGCTTGCAGTATGAAACTCTGCCAAGTAGATCTTGTAAGCGCGAGGGTTGGGCACACCAAGGATTCGCAACGCGCTTACTTCACAGGATATTCCACCAAGGCAAGTTTGATTTAACCAAGTAAGGCGAATGCTGTCCTCGCGCTCAGTAACATGAGGCGAGCCATAGTCCTTCAAATCCGTGAAGGGTGTACCCCACGGAACAATCGTGCCTGGGTTCGATAACACGAGACCTTCGCCAAGTTGCCACGGCAGAGGCTCTGGAAGGACAGTCGTCATGCCTAACCATCCGGTGTATCGAGCACGTGCTGAAGTCTGCGACCTAACTCAGTTGGAAACTTGGGTGACCAAGTTTGACGGATGAGGTCAACGTTCGCAACATCACGCACATGCATCAAAGGTCTCGATCTAAAGGACTGGGAAGGTTAGAACAATCCACGTTGTTCTAACTGACCGGAGTTCACCTGATGCAGTTTCCTCTCCGCGACTACTTCTGGCTCGTGCTCGCGATCGGCACTGCTACCGAGCGAAAACGGGTATACGAGTTGAGTGTGCATCAAGGGCGGGCAGAATGGTGGGAGAAAGCTGCTCGCAAGTTAGGCGAGACGCTTCAAGAAAAAACCGGTGAGGCCGTCCAGTTCGACGAAATGAAGTCGATCGATGTAGCCGTCCCGGCGCGCGTACAAAAGCATGTCCTCGCGTCGCCTGTCACTGGCGAGTTGGAAACGTACTCCATTCCAATAGCCGGTTATACTTCTACACTCCAAGTCGGCTACGCCCGCGATACGCGCGAACGCGATATGTCCTGGGTAACAGGCCTGTTGGAATTGGATCTCTTGATTCTCATGCTGGGCTTCGGTGGCCCAATCGTGCTCTTGGTTTATCGATCTAAGCCAAAGCATGGTCCACGGTCTAGCGCAGACCCGAGGGCCCCGATTTGGAAAATGCCTTGGTTCGTGCTACTGATGATTGTGCAATTCACCTCCATGGCAATTTTCAGCTACTCGTTTCAGCATTCCCCGTTTACAGGTGCCATCTTGCTGACAATGGCTGTTTTCTGGACATACTTTTATTGCCAGAACGTGCCGGGAGAACACAAATGCATAGAGCCAGTGTCACCCGCGTCGGCATAAGTACGGGGTGTATGCTATCCGTCGGCGCGCGCAACCTGCTGCAGACTGTGGCGTAGAAACTCATTGACTGCCTGCGAATGGGTCAGCGAGATAACGTGCCCACCGGGAACGACGACATCGGGTCGAGTGAGACGCGCGGGCAGCACACGATCGAACTGGCCGTGAATCTGAAACACGGGGCAGTCAACGACAGGCGCGTTCTGCCAGGCGAGCAGTTGGCGAACCGACCAGCGAAAAACGTCGGCATCGGCTTGCGAGAATTGCCTGGCAACGCCGGCGAAGTGCGGCCACCACTGCTGGAGCAGAGACACCTTTCCAGCTGACCACTGAAACGGAGTGACCGGGGCCAATGGAACCAACGAGCGGAATGGACGCCAAAAGCAAACGCGGCGAGGAAGTTCGCTGGGACCACGCACGCTTCCAATCAGCACCACGGCGAGCGGGTTCAGGTACTGAGCCATCTCCAAGGCAATGATGCCGCCGAAGCTGGCCCCGCCCAGCACGCAGCGAGTGTTCGGACGAATCTCAGCAGCAACACGCTCGCAATAGGAAGTCAGCGTTTCGCGGCGCTCCGGTTTGAGCCAACGCGGCACCACCAGCTGCGGAAACGCCAACTTCTGCGGTGCGAATACCGAAGCATCGGCAGCCAAGCCAGAGAAAAGAATGAGCGGCAAAGGGTCAGCGGTGGATGACATTAACCATCCGGAGTATCTAACAGATGCTGCAATCGGCTGCTCAATTCTGGCGGGAATTTTTGCGGCCAGGTTTGATCGATGAGACCGACGCTGGCAACATCGCGCACCAGCATCGAATCTTCATTGCGACGGCGAGTCAACAAAAGTGAGACGAGCGGCTTGAGTTGGAGTACTCGGAAGTTCGCTGGATCATCAAACGTCTCAATCTCCGGTGCCGGTAGCAAATGGTCTGCTTTTGTTTTCTCTCCCGCAAATAGCAAGTGAATTGCCTCACTGGGCTTGCCAGCAAGACCGTCGTGGAACATCACGACGCCAAACGAATCCGTGGGAATGAACCCAGCTCGGCTTAAGGCTTCACTTACCTGTTGATAGTCCTCGCGCCGGACCAGCAAGTCGACATCGCGCGTGTTGCGAACGGCCCCCTCGTCAACCGTCGCGACCCAGGATGCGACTGCGTTGCCGCCAACCACCGCGGAGAGTATCGCAGCTTGATTGAGGGGCGATGTCGCTCGCAGCAATCGTTCGCGGACCTTAACCACGGCTCGCTCCATCCGGTCCAAGATCTCTTCGCCCATGGCAACGGTACCAGCGAGCCACGCTGGTGAGTCGGAATGTTCGCTGGGCAGATTCATACAGCCAATCTACCAAGCTCTTGGTGCAGACGCGAACCCGGCGCGAGTGGCTTGCCAAACAGCCGTACGTATTCATCACATACAGAAAAATAACTTGACAATAACTCACTAATTTATGATAATCGGATCGGCTGTTTGGCAACCTGGTGGAAGAAGCGTACCTGCACTGCGCGAAGCTTTCGCGCCGGCGCTAGAAGTAGTTAGCCATTCACGCGGGCACAAAATCCGACTAGACACAGGCGAGAACTTTGGGCGACGGCAGTCGTTGCATTTCGTCCCGAAGGGACGCTGTGTGTAGCCACGGGTGGAGCGAAGCGGAACCCGTGGTGAATGACAAATGAAGGTCCTTCGTCCCGAAGGGACGCTGAACCGCTGGTATGCAGTCAGCCATTGTTTTGGTCGCAACGTTTCCGTCGTCCCTTCGGGACGAAATTTTGCTAACTCGCTGTTTCCACGGGAGAGCGCTGGTCGCTGAGGCGACCAGCGCTCTCCCGTGGCTACACACAGCGTCCCTGCGGGACGAAACAAACGGCACTCCAACAAGATTGCAGGCAAGAATTTGCTTCAAACCGGACACCGATTGCGCTTTCGCGGCCAGAGAGATTGGCTCAGCTATGCTCCCTCTTGGTGGGCCTCATCGCGGCTGTGTCCAACGAGGTGGCGAAGCCGATAGCGCGATTTGACCCACCCTACCCATGAACGGTCACTAAATTGCCGGGGTTTATCAACAAATAGGATGATTTTGGAGTTGGCAAAATGGACGCAATTAATTGCCTTAGAACGACTTAAAGGCGATGCACGCAAAAGGGGGGTGTTGATAAACCTCGCTGCACTGCCTGGCACACGGGGTACGAAGTCACTGTTAATTGGGAGGCGCTTACCGCTTACGCCAGCCATAAGCCAAGCCACAAAGAGCGATCGCCGCCAGCCAACTTGCCGCGCTAATCAGCCCACCACGGTAAAAGCTCTGCGGGCGAAAGCGGAAATCGACAATCCACTCCCCAGCGGGAAGTTCGACACCACGGAAACAGCGGTTGGTGCGGTGGATGGTCAAAGGCTGGGGAGCAGATGGTTTGTCGTCGGTGGAGTTCGCTGGCTGCAGAGTGGCTTGCCAACCTTGGTTCCAGCTATCGGCGACGACCATGAGACCCGGGCGATCGAGCCGCGTGCGGATGCGAACGTGTTGAGGCTCGTCAAGGAGAAACTCGCAGACGGCGGTGGAGGGAATTTTCGAGTCAACGGACAGCAGTTCTGCGCTCAGGGGTTCAGTGGTTTCCACCACGGCAACTTGCGCGAAGTCGCGCATCTTTGGTTTACCATCGCGAAGTTCCGTCAAAACGTCGCGGGCCCGTTGATCCACGGTATCGAGATCGAGCGTATTGATGACCGGCGGCAGTTTCACCACATGATGCACCACCCAAGCGCGCGGCTGCGTCCGTTTCATTTGCCACAGGCTTACATTCTCGGGCAACTCGAGATTGGCTGGCGGGGTAATTTTGTCCGCAAAAGGAATTTCGGCATCGGCGGGCAGAACCAGGTACTCGGCAGCAGCGATGCGCAGGACGGTCGGAGCTGGCACGCGGGCCTCGGCGAATTCCAATTTGCTGTATTCGCGACTAATGAGCAGCAACGACTCGTAATCGAGCGGCTTCAGCGAGCCATACGATTCGACGAGAGGAAGGCCACTGGGCAGGTGATATTTGGGGAACAACGAATCGTGTTCCCAACGTGTCAGATCCTGCATCCGGGTTCCCTTCAAATCACGCTCCCGGTAGCTGTGGGGTTGCCAAGACTGATAACCACCGCGGAAGAAGCGCGGGTCAAGCTGCGCGTTGATGCCATCTGCCTGAGTTCCCTGCCGTTGTTCATGATGCAAACGAATTGCCGCGGCCACTGGACCGGGTTCGCTCCACATTGCCGCCGGGGCCGACGAAAGCAGTCCCGCGTTGGCAACAACAATCTCGACGGCCGTCAATGCGACCGCCAGCCATTGCCAGCGCGCTTGTTCTGCTTGCGAGTTCTCGTGCGATCTCGCAGCCCACATCTTTTGGAGAAGGAGTTGGAGTAACCACGCGACAATTGCCGCTTGCAGGAAAGCGGAGATGACATCGATGCAAGCGCCGCGCGCGTCGAACGGGCCGAAGATCTGCGTCGGCGGCATGCGGGTCGCAATCAGTCTGTCTGAAATACACCAGGTGACAAAGGCGAGTCCCACGCTCGCATAGGCAAACCACTTCAGCCTTTGCACCCAGCGGTCGCTGGGATTGGTGAAGAGTCGGTCGGCATTGATCGCACCAGCTGCACACAAGCCACACACGGCGACGACCATCAGTTTGGCCGGATAACGAAAGTAGATGTACGTCGGCAACAGCGTGACCATCAACCAATAGATGCCGCCGACCGGAGCACCGATACTCAGCTTCGATGAATCACCCTGTAGTACCGTGGCATAAAATTCTCTCACCACCCAACCGAGGCCATACCAACCGAAACTGCCGAGCGCGAAGATCAACACCAGCCAAGAGAGCCAGCGGGTCGTGGGATCGGTTCTCCAAAAACGAAGAGCGGCAACACCAACGAGAAATGGCAAGAGGCCGAGATACAGCGAAGGAGTCCAGGCGGGCGAACTGCCGGGAAACAGCAGAATCCACAGGCGCGACACCGGCACAATTCGCCCCGACACATTGGGCCAGAGGAATTCTGCCATTCGCCAGGGACTGATGCTGAAATTATAAGCTCGGTCTTGGTGCGAACTCTTTTCTGGTTGGCCAAAAATTCCCGCTGCAATGGCTTCGCCGGGTGTTTCCTTAAGCAGTGAATCGCCCGCGGTGTTCGATCGCACTGTAGCGACTGCTTCAAAAACATTTCGTGGACGTTTGTAAGCGGCGCGTTCGCTCGACTTGGTCGCTTCGGACGAAGGAAAGATTTGCACTGCTGCCAGGAGAAATGCAAATGTAGCCGCGACACCCAATTGCAGCGTGGGATACCACCAACTTGAAGTGACTGGGTTGATTACGTCCAGCGAAGGTTGGCTGTCTTCAGTCTTCGCTGCTGGTTTACCAAACCAACTGCAGACCAAACGTAAGCCTGCGGCCAGCAGCGCGTGATAGGCCATCTGTGGATCTCCACCCAGGATCATCATCGCCAAGACGACGGCCAGGAGAAGGGTCCCCTTCCAACTGCGGCGCGCAACGATTTCTTCAATCCCCAAGAGGGCTGCCGGCAACCAGGCAGCACCGACGAGAAACACAATATTGCAGTACTGAAAGACGACATTGCCGCCGCAGGCATAGGCAACCGCAGTCAGGACAGCAGCCGGTTGGCTGGCCCGCAAGCCACGCGCCAGCGCATACATCAGCCCTGCGGCCAGCAAGACGTGCCCGACGATATACAAGTTGTAGAGATAGGCAAATGGGAGCGGCAACACAAAAATCAGCTTGCCGGGATAGAAGATGCTGCTCGTCGCATCGGCCAGAATCGGCAGCCCGCAATTCTCGAGGGGATTCCACAGAGGAACACGTCCTTGTCCCCACTCGCTGGCAATCCACTTGAACATTGGATGATAGAAGTGAGCCCCATCGCGAAAGGCAAACGATCGATTGGCGAACAGCACCGGCGCAAAAATCACCACAATCGGCGCAATCAACAGAAGCGGCACCAACCAACGCGGTTTGCGGTTTGCTGTTCGCGGTAATGTTGTTTCGCTGTCCTGCATCTGACTGGACCCTTCGCCTGGCGGCACCAAAGGCAAATCCTATTGCCGGCAGCACTTACGACTCAATGGCAAGCGCGCAGCGATTGCCCCTTAGAGCCAACTACGGACCTCAATCGTAGGTCAGGGCGAAAGGTGATGATGGCTGCCTCAATAAATCGCTCTTCTGCAATTCGGCTTTCTGGAATAGTATTCGGCGCCGAAGCTACCAACTGCCGGGGCGATCTCGTTCGTGGCACCTGTCATTTTTAGCAGAGTCAGACATGAGCAAGCTCTCAACGTTCATTCGCAAATTGACGGGTGGCCGCTGGCCGCAATCGCGCAAGCACAGTGGTCCGCGTTTTGGCGATTGGCAAAAGCTGGGCCACTCGGTTGATCGACGAACGGACGGTCAAGCCGTCCGCTCGGCCCATGATCTCCGTATCGAACATGTTTGGGATTCGCCCGAATATGCCAATCGAATCGATCATCTTTATCACTCGTTTCAACTGATTCCCGCCGAGGGTCATATTCTGGAATGTGGCGTGTATCGTGGGCAGTCCATTAATTGGCTGGGGCTCTGGGCAGCCAATCGCACCGATCCCCGCGTCTTTGGCTTCGATTCGTTCGAAGGCTTGCCGCACGACTGGGTCATGGGAAAGAACGGGGAGACGCGGGAAGCCAATTGTTTTGCTTTGCCCGCTTTGCCCGAGGTCATTGAAAATGTCCATCTGATCCGCGGCTGGTTCGATGCGACCTTCGTTCCTTGGAAGCAGCAACACTCTGGGCCAATCGCACTCCTACACAACGACTCGGACCTGTATTCGTCGACGGCCCTCACGCTGCGAACGTTCAACGACCGCCTGATACCGGGATCGGTGATTGTGTTTGACGAACTGTGCGACTGGAAGAAATCTGGCGTTTACGACAACTGGGCCGAAGGCGAATGGAAGGCCTTGCTCGAATGGATGAGCGAGTTCAATCGCACCATTCGCGTCATCTCGCGCCATGCCGATTTTGCAGCCACGATTCAGATTGTGAGTTAATCGCTGCAGGCGAAGTCTCGCTTCGAGTTACTTGACCACATCACCGGGCAGTTTGTGCCCCATCTTGTCGCGCTTGGTGGCGAGGTAGCGGGCGTTGTGCGGATTGGTCGGCGGAATGATAGCGACCTGATCGACAACTTGCAGGTCGAAGCCGCTGTAGACGAAGGCGTCCGTCTTTTTGGGGTTGTTCGTGAGCAAGCGAATCTTTCGCAGGCCGAGATCCTTCAATATCTGGATGCCGACGCCGTAATCGCGCATGTCCGCTTTAAAGCCCAGGGCATGATTGGCCTCGACGGTGTCCATTCCTTTCTCTTGCAGGTCGTACGCGCGGATCTTTTCGATCAGACCGATGCCGCGACCTTCTTGCGGCAGGTAGACAATCACCCCCGCGCCCGCGTCGTTGATCTGCTGCATGGCCATGTGGAGTTGATCGCCGCAATCGCAGCGGAGCGAGTCGAGTAGATCGCCGGTAAAGCACGAGGAGTGGAGCCGGACAAGCGGAGCTTCCACTTCGTCGAGCTTTCCTTTCACTAGCACGATGGGCTGCTGCGTTTCGAAGCGAACCTCGTACGCGATGATGGTGAATTCACCGTAGAAAGCCGTGGGAATGGTGGCTTGCGCCAGGCGCGTGACGAGTTTCTCACTTACGCGGCGATGGGCAATGAGTTGCTCGATCGAGATGATCTTCAGATCGTGCTTGCGAGCCAGTTCGTTGAGGTACTCGCGCGAGGCTCGATTGCCCGTGTCATCCAAGATTTCGCAGAGCACGCCGACCGGCGCGAGGCCCGCCATGCGACAAAGGTCGACGGCTGCTTCGGTGTGCCCCGCGCGACGCAACACGCCACCTTCTTTGGCCAGGAGGGGGTGAACGTGCCCAGGGCGAACGAAATCGCCAGAGACCGAATCGCCGCGGGCCATTTCGCGCACGGTGCGAGCTCGCTCTTCGGCCGTAATGCCAGTCTTGCCGCTGCGGTGATCGATGGGGGTGAGAAAGCCCGTCTGCAACGGTGCCGTGTTGGCGTCAACGATTGGTTGCAGGTCCAAGCGGGCAGCTGCATCGGGCAGCAGGGGTGCGCAGAACTCGCCGCGGCCGTTAATGATGAAGTTGACGGTCTCAGTCGTAGCCTTTTCGGCTGCGCAGATGTAATCCCCTTCGTTTTCGCGGTCCTCAGCATCGACAACGATAATGACTTCGCCGCGGGCGATGGCATCGACGGCAGCTTGTATGGGCGAGAACTCGCGAAACACTGGGGCACACTCCTGGGCGAGATTCGCGGCAAACCAGTTGAGTTCGACCCAGCGAATCCCGGACCATTTCTATTATAGCGCCGCGGCCAATGAGCGACAGGCGGCGCAGTGTGCGAAGGTCGCCAAGGTTACTTCGCAGGCTTCTTCTTATCGTCCTTGGGCTTCTTCTTAGTTTTCTTGTCGTTCTTCTGGCTGTTGTTGCCTTTACCCATGAGCGTGAATCCCTGCAAAGAGTTAGGAGGAGATGAAGCGTTCAGCCTGACTATAGCAGATCGTGCAAACGAATATCTGCTTCGTTCTGCTCGATCACTCCGCTCAGGCTTTACGCCGTGGGCGGCGTGGAGCGATCGTCGGATCTGCTTTGGTGGCGAGGCGCGGGCCAAAAAACCAGAGAAGAACGAGTGCACCCAGAGCATAGAGCATGATGGCGGGGCGAATGGCTACGATGACCGCAGCAATGGCCGTCGCAATCAGGAGCCACTTGGGCAGGCGCGAGAAGAGTGAACTTAACTGGGGCAATGCCAACCACAGGGCACCCATTACCAAGCCGACGCGCAACAAACCGCCGACAGTACCCGCCATATTGGCGGCGACTGCGCCTGCCACATAGAGACCGATCGCGCTGACGAGCAGCACCAGCGCGATCAAACCGATTTGCGTCCGCATCATGAGCAACCTTGCCCTTTTTGTGGGACAGGCATCCTGCCTGTCATTGCTTTTTTTTCACAGGCTGGAAGCCTATGCCACGGTCTACTTGCCGATGGCATACAAGGCCTTGTAAGTCCGCAGGTAGAGCTTGCCATTCGAGATGGCAGGCGACGACGAGATTGAGTCGACCATGTCATTCTTGGCCAGAATCTCGAAGTTCTTGCCAGCCTTCACCACCGTGACCGTTCCCTTGCGAGCACAGAGATAAATCTTGCCGTCGGCATACACGGGCGAAGCGCGGTGGCGATCAGCCGTGGTTCGTTCGTTGTAGTACTCTTCGCCGGTTTTGGCATCCATGCAAATGAGATTGCCATTTTCGCGGCACAAATAGACGAGTCCATCGACGATCAGCGGCGAGGGAACGTCCGGTGTTTCTTTGGCTCGCTTCCAAACGTAAGCCGCTTCGTTATCGGTCACGTCTCCCTTGCCATCGGCCTTGAGTGCGTACACCGGACCATTCTTGGCAGAAGGAACCACAATGATCCCTTCGGCAGCGACTGGCGAAGCGACGAACCGCAATGTCGGGTTGTAATTCCCCTTGGGATTCAGATCGCCACAGCGCCACAGTTCGTGACCATCGTCCAAGCTGTGGGCGGTGACATAGTCGGCACCATGCGCGATGAGATAGGCCTGTTTGTCATCCCGATACATCACGGGCGAAGCGTACGAGTGTTCGCATTCGTCCTTGCCATCGCTGACCCGGTCATGCTTCCAAAGTTCTTTGCCGGTAGCGGCGTCGAGGGCCACAATCACTGCTTCGCGAGTCTTGGGATTTCCCTCACCGTGGATTAGTTGCAAATAGAGCTTGCCGTTATCCAGAACCGGAGTGCTGGTCATTCCGAAGGCGATTTTCAGTTTTCCATAGCGATCTTGTACGTCCATCTTCCAAACTTCCTGGCCGTCCTTGGTAAAGCAGCCAAGCACACCGTTGGCGAAAAAGGCCCAGACATGTTTGCCGTCAGTACAGGGGGATGGCGAGGCACTATTACCTTCATCGCCGCGCACGTCCTTATTGCCCGTCGCTAGAGTTTGCCGCCAGAGTTCCTTGCCAGCAGTGCTCGCGCAAATGAGCACCAGCTTTTCGCCATCGACGCTGGTCACATAAATGTGATCGTCCCACACGACGGGAGTGCTGCCAGCAGCGCCAGGCAGGTCAAGTTTCCAGGAAATGCCTTGCTCGGCATCCTTCACATTGCTGAATGTAACCGGCAGGTTTTTCTCACTGCTCATGCCGTCCAACTTGGCACCCCGCCACTGCGGCCAATTCTCGGCGCGGGCCGGGGTTAGCGAACTCACTAGCAAGAGGCTGCAGGCAAGCCAGCAGTGACGAATGCTAACCGAACGATGCAACATGGCGGGAACCTTCAATAGGCTGGAAGCGAGGGCGGAGTACGTAGCAGGAGTATCCTCTATTTCTGCTCGCCCTGCATGGGCATGTCAAGTGAAACGACGAATGTTCAAGTGAGAAAGCAGATTGGAACACGGGTTCGTCGAAAGCTACCCTGGGTTTTGTCTTGCTCCCTCACTCCCATGCGGATACGATTCTGATGTGGATTCTTTCGCGCGGCTCGCTTCACCAGCTGGCCGCTGATTGCGTACGTAATGACACGGACCGCGATCGACCCCTGCCGTCCACCCGCCCTAATGCATGCCCCGGAGGAACCTCGCCATGCTTACGATTTTCGGCGCGCCCACGCGCCCAGGTAACTTTTGCGATCGCCGCAGCCGGCGAGACTTTCTGACTATCGGTGGCATGATGCTCGGCGGCCTGACGCTGCCGCAACTCCTCTCGGTCGAAGCGCAAGGCAGCATCGGTCGCAGCCATAAGGCGATCATCAACATCTTTTTGCCCGGCGGCCCGCCGCATCAAGACATGTGGGACATCAAACCCGATGCTCCCAGCGAGATTCGAGGGGAGTTCCAACCGATCGGCACCAACGTGTCCGGCATTGAAATCGGCGAGATCTTCCCCAAGATTGCCGCAATTGCGGATAAGTGCATTTTCATTCGCTCGATGGTTGGCGCGACGGGCGGGCACGACGCTTATCAGTGCATGACAGGTCGCCCGCTCAATCCGGCTGCTGCCGGTGGTTGGCCCGCCGCCGGTGCGTGGATCAGCAAGCTCAAGGGGCCCGTGAATCAAGCGATCCCACCCCACTTGAGCATGTGCTACAAGACCGACCACGGCCCGTGGGGCTATGACGGGGATGGCGGTTTCCTAGGACTTGCCCATTCGCCCTTCAAACTCGTCGGCGGGCGCGAAGAAACCAGCAAGACCGACAACATGGTTCTTAAGGGGATCACCCTTGATCGACTGCAGGATCGCAACAACCTGCTCGCTTCGCTCGATCACATGCGCCGCGATCTTGACAACAGCGGCAAAATGGCGGGGCTCGATACGTTCACCTCGCAGGCAGTCGGTATTCTCACCTCTTCAGCCCTGGCCGATGCCTTGGATATTTCCAAGGAGTCGCCGGAGATTGTCGAGCGCTATGGAAGAGGAGATAAGAACTTCCGCAACGATGGCGCACCCAAGCTGACCGAGAATTTTCTCATCGCTCGTCGCTTGGTCGAAGCTGGCGCGCGGATGGTGTCGCTCAATTTCAGCCGCTGGGACCATCACGGCAAGAACTTTGATGCCATTCGCCAAGACGGTCCACTGCTCGATCGCGCGGTTGCCGCGCTGATTACCGACCTGCACGAACGGGGCCTCGATAAAGACGTCTCGGTTGTGGTCTGGGGCGAATTCGGTCGGACGCCGAAGATCAACCCCGGTGGCGGTCGCGATCACTGGCCGCAAGTGAGTTGTGCCTTGCTTGCCGGCGGTGGCATGCGAACTGGCCAGGTCATCGGTGCCACGAATCGCTTGGGCGAACATGCCGTTCAGCGGCCTGTTTCATTCCAGGAAGTGTGGGCTACCCTCTATCACAACCTCGGTCTGAACCTCAGTTTCGTCCGGGAATTCGACTTGCGCGGACGCCCGCAATATCTTGTCGACCAAGGGGTCGAACCGCTGAAGGAAGTGGTCTAGGGACCACGGTTTTTACTCAGGATTATTTGCTTCTCGACATCCGGCAGCGACTGCAAGGCACCTGGGTGATTGGCGTTGTAATACAGTGTTTGCTGCAGTCCCTGGCGGGCCATTGCCAAACGACCCTCGCGCAAGTCGAGCATCGCTAGGGCAAAGTGGCTTTCAGGGTCTACGGGCGCTATTGCCAAGGCAGTTTCGTAGTTTTCACGAGCTTCCAGCAAACGGTCAAGATGTATCAAGGCACCACCTCGATTGCGCAGGTATGTCGCATTCTTAGGTTCATAGCTAAGCGCTCGATCAAAAAATTCTAGCGCGGCTTCATTGTCGTTCTGTTTGAACGCCAATCCACCGAGCAGATTCAACGCCAAATGGCAATTCGGATCGATCTTCAGGGCTGACCGAGCGTCCTTGGCCGCTAGATCGAAATCTCCGGCTGTGAGCAACATTTCAGACCGGGCACAATAGGCATCAGTTGCCAACGGGCTATCGATCGCGACGTCAAAGATATGAATGGCGGCCTCCTTTGCCCCAAGTTCCATGAGGACCATTCCAAACATTCGGCAGGCTCGCAAGTTTGTAGGAACCTTCAAAGCAGTGTCCTGCCATAGAGCAAAATCGCTGCGATAATGGGTGTTGCGAAAGAAGGTAAGTGTTACCAGCACGACGGTCAGTCCCGCCGTAATCCATCTCAGCCGGTTCAGAACGACCGCATTCTGCTGTCGCGCGTCTTCGACGAGAGGGGCGAAGCGAATCAATGCCCACGCCAGCGCCACCACACTTCCCGTCAGAACTAGCGCTAGTGGAAGATACATGCGGTGCTCGGCGGTCACTTGCGTCGTTACTGGCACCAAGCTGGAGGTTGGCCCTAGGATGAGAAAAAAAAGAACGCCAAGCAGCCCCACGATTGGTTGTCGCCAAAAATAAATAACGGCCAGCATGGCCAGAGAAGCAACCGCAATGAATGCCGGCAATTGGCTGGCGCTGAGCGGGGGAATGACTGTGCCATAATCAAAAATCAGAGGCGATGGCCAATAGCATAGTTTCAGATAGTTGACGATGGATTCGGACTGCAGAACCAGGTATGCCAGCCGGTCGCTCGGGTGTTCTGTGCCAACGGTGCCGCCGCGCCCCCCTTGTCTGACAATCAAGGTGAAAGCAACCGGGATCGCCACAAAGTTCGCGACATGCCAAAACCGACGTTCGCGAAACATGGCGGACCACGATCCGGCTACAAGTGCCACATCAATCAGTACGAGCGCGAAGGGCGCGGTCACCATGACCTCCTTCGTTCCCTGGCCGATGACACACAGGGAAGCAGTGGCGACATACCAAGGGCGTGGTTTAGCCGCGTGCGCGCCTCGCAAGAAGCAATAGATGGCAGCCAAATAGAACGTGGCCATCATGACCTCCGCTCGCTGGATGACATACGTCACTGCAATTGTCAGGAGCGGATGAACGGCCCAGAGTATCGCCGTCGAATAGGAGATTTGCGGGCCCAGAGTGCGTATTCGCAAGGGCAGAAACCGAGATTGAAAGGCTTCCAGCAAGATGCCCCAGATCAGCATTGCATTCGCAAGATGCAGGGCCAAGTTGGTCGCGTGGTATCCCGGCAGATCGAATCCATGCAAGGCATAGTTTAGAGCCAAGCTTAAATTTAACAGCGGGCGACCGTCAGTTGTTGTGCCACCTCGCGGAGGAGCCCAGAGAACCATTTTCCAATTCGTGAGATCACGAATGGTTATGTTACTGACAATCGCTTGATCGTCGTCGAACGTGAAGGGAACCCAGAATGTATTGGAGTAGGCTAGTAATACGACCAGTACAATGCTTGCGATCGAGGCTACAGTTCGCCACTTGCGGAAACTGTTCGCCGGTGAGTCGTGGATTGGCGTCGCTTCGCTTCGAGGAGAGTTTCGCGAGCGCTTGGACATAATCGTAACTTGCAATGGATCAGAAAAAGAGGAACCACGCCTTTAAGTAGCCAGTCTATCCATTAGCTTACAAGTCAGCGAATCGCAACGAAGCTGACCATTGCAAAGTGATTCAGCCAGCGCGGACGAAGCCACGCTCCATATCGATCGTAGTTCTAATCAGTGGGTATCACATGCTTCAAAGCTTAAAACTTCTTCACCGGCTGCAGAACTTCGTGCAGCGGATCTACTTCGCAGCCGCTGGGTGAGTCGACTCCCAGCAAGCGCGACGCTGTAGGCGCTAGATAGGCCGGGCTGATCCGGCGATCGTAGCGTCCCGGGATGATTCCCTGCCCCAACAACAGCAGCGGCACGTGCGTGTCGTAATGCCAGGGGCTCCCGTGGGTGGTTCCTTTGGGCTTCGCAGTCGTCGAGTAGCCGGGAATCGAATAAGGCGTGTAGCAGAAGAGCACATCACCGCTGCGGGCGGGATTGAAACTCAACCGCATCTGCTGCAGGAGACGAGCACTGCCACCACCGAGCAACTCTTCGCGCGTGGCCACAGCGGCCACATACGGCAGCTTGAGGAGCCAATCTCGCACGAGTTGCCGCGCCTTGACGAGCTGCGACAAGGTCAGTGCTGGATGGTCGTAGTTGAGATACACCTGGTTTGCATCGAGGTCGAGGATGACTTTGGGCGAAGTGGCGGCAATCTTTAATTCATCGCGCAACAGAGCTTCCAGTTTCTCGCGAACGACATTCAAATCGCCAATTGGATTGCGCTTGGCTGGCAAGGCTTGCTCCCCATCTTGCAGTCTCTCGGCAACCATCTCGGGAATAGGTGCCACGCCGTGATCGGCCGTTAGAGCCAACGTCCAGCGACCTTTGCCAACCTGATCGTCCAGATATTTAACGAACTCGGCGAGCTGGCGATCCGTGCGATAAGTGATGTCTTCCACTTCCAAGCTGAGGGGTCCGAAGGCGTGACCGACGTAATCATTCGACGAAAAATTGATGGCCAGCAGATCGGGGATTTCATCAGCCCCCAGTTTTTCATGCTCGATGATTTGCCGCGCGGCAAGCAGCGTGTATTCGTTGCCAAAGTGAGAGAACAAGACATGATCGCCATACTTGTCAGGCGTTAGTTCGCCCACTTTGGCCATCTTGTGTGGAAAGGCAGCTGTCCAGCCTGTGGGAGGATTCTCGAAGGGGTTGTCATCGTGGCCGTTGTTGTGATACCGATCGCGCGTTAGCAGCAGATCCCAAACCTTTCCCCGAAATTGTTCGACCGCTTTGCTGTTGTTCAAATTTCGCATGTAACCGGGCAGATCGCTGCGATAGTAAGTCGAGGTGACCCACTGATTCTTCTCCAGCCAGAATGCGCAGTCGGCCTTATGGCCGGTCATCAAAATCGACGCGCGGTCTTTGATCGCCACGCCAAAAACTTTTCCCTTGCCACCGGTCGCGATTTTCAATCGATCGCCCACCGTATCGACGAGCAGCACCCGGGGGGACATTGGCTTGCCAGCGGGAAGGCCGACGACTTCTACCGTCGGATCAGAAACGCAGTATCGCGTCTTGCCGGTTTCGCGATCAAACCAGTCGTTCTCAATCACACCATTTGTACCCGGGTAAGTCCCTGTGAGCTGCACTGCATGGCCGGGCGCAGTGATGGTGAAGGCATGAGCATGGTGGCAATTCGGAAAGTAAGCACCTCCCTGCAACACGTTGCGGAACAGGCTATCGCTGGCCAGCAGCGGAAAATTATCTTGAAAGCGAATCAGGTAGTCCTGACAAAACTGATCGACGCTGACCACCACCAGCAGTTTCGGGCCGGTCGGTGCTGCCGGCTGGGCATTGCTCACCCGCAAGTCAGCGGCGGCAATCAGACCAAACAAAACGGCGGCGGCCGGAAACAAACGGGTGAAAGCCAGCATGAGTTACTTACCTGGAAGGTTTTCGGGCGGAGGCAATGCGGAGGGGACGTGACAAAGCGAACTAGCGTGACAGAAAGGCCGGATGCAGTGACTATAATTCGCTCCGCTGGTGCTCTCAAGCAAGCCTGAGTTGCAAGCTAGCAAACAGAACACCGTTCGCCGCAGGCCGCTAGTAGGCCAGTGATAGCTGCCCCGGTTCGGTCCTGACGGCTGCGGGCGTTTCAGTTAGAATGCCGGCACTCGTCAGCCGCCTATCGAACGATCTGCGGGGCGACCTTTCACGGAGTCTTTGCCGGGTATGAGCATGTTGACCGGTCTGGAACATATTGTTCGCGAACAAGAACCTTTGGCTCCCTATACTTGGTTGCGCGTTGGCGGCCCGGCGCAATTTTTCGCTGAGCCGACTTCACAGCAGGAATTGGTCGAACTGGTCAAACGCGCCCATCAGGCCGGCATGCCGCTCCGGATTCTGGGCGGCGGCTCGAACCTGCTAGTTCGCGATGAAGGGGTGAAAGGGCTCGTCGTCCACCTGACGGCTGCCGCATTCGCGAATATCAAACATAGTGGTCGCAAGATCACGGCAGGCGGCGGTGCCAAGCTGGGGCACGTTATTTCGACCGCGGTTCGCGAGGGACTCGCCGGTCTGGAAATGCTGGCTGGTATTCCCGGCACACTCGGCGGCGCACTGCACACAAATGTCGGCACGCATGGCGGCGACATCGGGCAATCGGTTGCCTCAGCTACCGTGCTGACTTCAACAGGAGAGATTCTGGTTCGCAAGCGACAGGATCTGCGGTTCGGCTATCGCGCTAGTAGTCTCGACGATCTGGTGATTCTCGAAGCTGAACTCGAACTCGAGCCCGGCGATCCGTCGTGGCTGACGAAGCAGATGCAGCAGCAATGGATTTTGAAGAAGGCGGGTCAACCGTTGACGGAGCAGAATACGGTTTGCGTGTTCAAAGATGCCGGCGGCCGGAGTGCGGCGAGCTTGATTGAAGAGGCGGAGCTAAAAGGCGAACGGCGCGGCGATGTCGAATTGTGTGACCGCAATGCCAACTTTGTGATTGCCGGGCGGAAGGCAAAAGCGGCCGAAGTGCTCGACTTGATCAATCATGTGAAGAAGGTGGTAGCCGATAAGTCGGGAACCGATTTGGAGCTGGCGATTGAAATTTGGTAGGCCGTCAGCCTGCGTCTCGACAACGACTAACCTGAAATGGAGTTCAGGTCCATGAAGCATAAATCACCAGCGCCCTCACCTGTTGTCCCCCAAGGGCCCTCGGCTGCGTCACTTGTGCGCCTGCTGTTCCGCAAAGAGTACCGCATCTTTTTTGTCGCCATCGTGTTGATGGTTAGCTGCTATTGGGGCTTTCAGGAGTCGTGGCGGCGGTGGGGCGAACCTTCGTTGGCTTCGGAGCCCTATCAAGTCACTCCGCAGCAGATCATCGTCACTTCACAGCCACCGTGGATTGAAGGTGACGTAAAGGCCGAAGCCATTCGGGACGGTAGCTTAACGAAACTTGATTTGCGCGATCGTACTTTGCTCGAACGGATTCGCAGAGCATTTGCGGTGCATAACTGGGTCGCGCAGGTGAAACAGGTGCGCAAGTCGTATCCCGCCCGCGTAGATGTCGAACTCGTATATCGCCGGCCGATGGCATCGGTCGAAGTGACGTATCGGGGCCGGCCCGAGTTGCTGTTGATCGACGAACAAGGAATTCTGCTCCCTTCGCCCTCCGAAGCTTTCGCCGCCCGCAATTTGCCCGATATGCTCCGCATTGATGCTGGCGACACAGCACCCGCAGGGCCGTACGGCACAGACTGGGGCAGTCCGCGCGTGACCGCCGCCGCCAAGATTGCCACTGCGTGGACCGATCAATGGAAGGCCATTGGGCTCTATCGCATTGTCGTCACTGAAGACACCAATGGTCGCATTGGCTACGAACTGCAGACTCGTAACGGCGGTCGCTGCTTGTGGGGCAATCCACCCGGGCAAGAAACGGCAAACGAACCGAAGCCGGCGGAAAAAGTAGCCCGTGCAATCTCTGCCCATCAACAAGGGCAGCTGAAAGATGATGCCGATTCGCCCCCCATTGACCTTAGTGGGGGCACCGTACCAATGCCCACCCGCACGGCGACACGGAACCGGCGCGGATTGAGGTAGTAGCACTTGCTTTGTAGCGTGAACTTTTAGTCCACGCCGACTTGCATTCGCCGAGACGACGCGGGCTAAAGCCCACGCTTCTTGCTCAACCTTGCGAAAACTGCCGCACCATGCCCGCGTACGCGCCGCCAAGGGCGATGAGCTCAAGGTGATTGCCTCGCTCGATGATCCGGCCATTTTCCAGCACCAGAACCTGATCGGCACTACGAATCGTGCTCAGGCGGTGAGCGACCACAAAGCTGGTCCGACCCGATAACAGTTTGGCGAGCGCCGATTGAATTCGCAGTTCAGTGAGCGTATCGACGCTGCTGGTCGCTTCGTCGAGGATCAGAATTCGCGGGTTCGCCAAGAGTGCACGGCAGAAGCAAACAAGTTGCCGCTGTCCCAGTGACAACTGCGCGCCTCGCTCGCCGACTTGCGTTTCCAGCCCTTTGGGGAGGTCGGCCAGCATGTCGAGGCAATCGAGTTGCAGCGTGGTAAGGACCACTTCATCGTCGGTTGCTTCCGGCCGGCCCACGCGAATGTTTTCCTTAACCGTGCCACTGAAGAGAAAGTTCTGCTGCAGCACGAGCCCCATCTGATGATGTAACGATTCGCCGCTGACGAGGCGCGTATCGTGGCCATCGATCAGTACCTGGCCGTGCTGCGGCAGATAGAACCGCGCGATCAAATTGATGATCGAACTCTTGCCACTTCCAGTGCGACCAACGAGTGCAATCGTCTGCCCGGGTTGGGCCGTAAGTGAAATCTCGTGCAGGACCGGGCGCTCTGGATCGTAACCGAATGTCACATTGGCCAGTTCGACATGACCAATCACCGGCGGCAGTGGCTGCGCATTCTCGACATCGGTCCACTCCGGCTGGCGATCGAGCAACGCAAACACGCGCTCGGCTCCGGCCATCGCCGTGAGTGCCTGGTTGTACTGATTGCCGAGAATCTGGATCGGACTGAAAAAGCTATTGGCCAGGAAGAAGAAGTAAATCAGATTATCGACCGGCATTTGCGTAGCCGGATTCAGCACTCGATAGCCGCCAATCAAGAGCAGAGCGACGATGAAAATCTGGCTATTGAGCTCCAAGAGTGGCAGCAGCAATCCCTCACGCCGCACCGCGCGCACGACGTTATCGCCATGCCAATCGAGCAGTTCGCGAAACAGCTCCGCATTCACATCTTGCCGCACATAGCCCTGCGTGACTCGCACGCCGTTAATTGATTCGGCCAAAGTCGCGGTCAATCGGCTGAAGCTCTCCTGCACCACGCGATAGGCAGCACTCAGCTTTTTGCGAAAAATGCGATTCAACAGAAAGAGCACCGGACTCATGGCGAGGACGACGCTGAACAGCACCGCATCGGAATAGAGCATGAACGCGCCGGCAACGATCATTTGCAAGATGCCGACGAGACTGACGAAGAGAACATCTTGCACGCCAACTCGCAACGACTCGCAGTCACTGGTGACGCGGCTGATGATCCGTCCGAGCTTCGTCTTGTTGTAAAAGCTCATCGGCATCTGCTGCAGATGTGCAAAGATCTCGCGCCGCAGGTCATGAATAACTGCTTCGCCCATTTCGAGTGCCAGTCGTTGCCGAAAGTGAAAGACGACCTGCGTCGAGAGCGCGAGCAGCCCCAAGCCGAGCGCGCCGAGCAGTATCGCCTGCACGGGATTCTCAAACTTGGCATGATTGGTAATGGGGCCATTGATCACGGCACCAATCGTCCACGCGATGGACGGCAGCTGAATCGCCCGCAGCACGACACACACCAGCAGCACGTTTCGCTTCACCGCATAGGGTCGCATGTACCCAAACAACCGCGTGATCAGACCGATATCCAGCGGCCGCTTGTCAGGTTCCCGTTCATCCGTCGCGCGCGCTGCCGTAATCGACAGCTTGCGAATCGCGCGCTCGGGAGCGGTAGTCATTGTTCTGCTGAAGCCCTAAGTAGCCCGACGCGTGAGCGAGGGAGCTACTCCAATTGAAGTTTCTTCTTTAGATGTAAGTGTTTGATCCTACGAGGTTCGCGAGAAGTACCCCCGACGTTGAAAAGATCCTCGATCGAAAAATCCCCCTCGCTCACGCATCGGGCTACTTAGAGGAGCCGGCGATGTTCCGTTTGCAGCCGGTCGACGAGGAACTGAATCGCCCGCGGGGCCATCCGATTGTAATACTCAAAGCCGTGTCCGCCGCCGCTGGTCTCGAGATCGCACTCGTGCGGGATGCCGAGCGAGTAGAGTTTCATGCGCAGGCGGTCCGCGGAGTTCCACCAGCGGAAATCTTCGGGATCGCAGCAGAAGAATTGATTGCGGGGCCAATTAAGCGGATGAATATGTAGGATCGCGGTATCTTGCCGGGCTGCTTCCGGATCGCTGTACATCTGCGGAATCGTCTCGTCACCCTCGTTGTAGCGCAGGTAGTAATCGAGGGCCGGCGATATCGCGGCGGCCACCGGAAACATGTTCGGAAACTTATACGCCAGCCGCAGGGCCCCTTGGCCACCCATGCTCGTCCCGAGCAGGGCGATTCGGGTGGGCTGATTCAGTTTGCCGGCCGCGGCTCCATACTGCTCTTCAATCCAAGGCAGCACGCCGGTGAGTAAATGCTGCTGAGCGGTGACTTGCGGGTCGAATTCGCGGCAGATGATATCGGTCCACCAGCTTCGCTGCGTGCAGGGAGCGACGACGGTCAAGCCGTGGCGAGCGAATTCATCGATGAACGCCTGCTTGTCGACGAGGCGGTTCAAATGCACGCCGTGCAGATAGAGGACGACGAAGCCCTTTTCGTTGCGGACCGCTGGCTCGAACACGTCGCACGGATGCCCGCCAACCGTTACTTCCCGCCACGTTCCTTTGCCCGCAATCGTTCCCGTATTCACAACTACATCCATACCAGAAATAACTGCCGGCTCAGAAAATACATCCCTTAACGCTACACTTGCAGGAGCGCGCTGGCGAGGGCACTGCAGATGTGCTGGGGCGTTTCGGTCCCGACCGAGAGGCGAATTGTTCCGCCCGCAATTCCCAAATCGGCCCGGCCCTGGGGCGTCAGCCCGCGATGGCTGGTCGTCTCGGGATGGCTGAGCGTGGTCGATAGCTCGCCCAGCGAAGGGCAGAACGGAATGTCCTTCGCCGCCGCAATGAACTTGTCCGCGGCGGCGCGGCCCCCCTTCAGTTCGAAGGCGACCATCGTGCCGAACTGCCCCGTGAACTGCTGTTTCGCCAAGGCGTGCTGTGGATGAGCGGGCAGGCCCGGATACTCGACGCGCCCCACTTCGCGCCGCTGCGACAGAAACTCAGCCGCGGCGAGCGCATTGTGGCAAGCTCGTTCGGACCGCAAGTGAGCCGTAGCCAACCCCCTCGCTGCCAGCCAGCAGTCGAACGGCGATGACGAGAATCCCCACGCGCTGACGACCTGCTTCACCCGCGGCCAGATATCCGTTCGACCGCCAAGATAACCCAGCAGGACATCGCTGTGGCCATTGAGCGTCTTGGTCAGGCTTTCCATTACGAAGTCGGCACCCAGTTCCATGGGCCGGCACACGAGTGGCGAGGCGAACGTATTGTCGACGAGCAGTCGCGCGTTGTACCGGTGCGCAAGCTCCGCCAGCGCTCCCAAATCGGCCACTTGCAAGAGCGGGTTCGCGATCGTCTCCGCGAGCACCAGTTTGGTTCGGTCAGTCATTGCCGCTTCGACCGCGGCCAGATCGTTGGTATCGACAATCGACAGCGTGATTCCCAGCCGTGACGCTTCAGCATTCAACAACTGCAACGTCTTGCCATACACACGGCTCGCGGTAACGACATGATCTCCCTGCCCTACCGTGGCCAGCAATGCCGTCGAGATTGCTGCCATTCCCGAAGCGACAACGACACCATGCGGGGCTTGCTCTAGCTCGTTCAGCTTTGCCGCGAGCGCCGCGGCATTGGGATGGCCGTCGCGCTGGTACACATAGCCGGGTTCTTGCCCGCCGAGCATCGCATCGGCCTGGGCCGGTGATTCGCATTCCCACACACTCGTCAAATACAGGGGCGTCGCATGCGGGTGTGTCGCCAAAGGCTGCACACGCTCGGGCCGCGGCAAAAAGTCATCGGGTTTCATGCTGAGCCAACTCAAGAGGTGAAGAGTTCCGTTGCGCGAATACGATTGTATCGCACAACCGGGTGCGGCGTGTCCGATACGAGGCGACGCCCTGCGAGCGATTACCGCATTGCAAGGCGTTTGGCCTGCGCGGCAATATCGAGGCCGACGCGCTGACTGAAGGCGGCGAGGAGTTGCTGGGCGATGGGGCCAGCTTGGCCGCCAGAAACGGGCTGGCCGGCGAAGCGCGTGACGGGCCAGACGCAGGGGCTAGTGCTGCAGAGGAGGATTTCGTCGGCAGAGGCGACATCGGCGACCGTGAGATCGCGTTCGCTCCAAGGTATGCCAAGCTCACGGGCCAGTTCCGCGAGAATCGCCACACTCACGCCGGGCAGAATGCTGGCGCGCGGCGGCGAGACAATTCCTTCACTGGCGCGATAGATCAGCATATTCGCGGTGGTGGCTTCCAGTACAAAGCCGCGCTCGTCGAGCATCACCGCACGAGCACCCGGTTCGAGCTGTCGCGCGCGGCGATCGGCCAGGTAATAATGCATTCTGCTGCGGCATTTGAGTTCCGCTGGCCAGCACTCATTCGGCACTTGCCGGACATCGGTCAGCACCAGTGTTTCGCCCTGCTCGTACTTATTCACCCACGAACCGAACGGCAGCGGATAGGTGTGCATGCCAATCGTCGGGCCGGTCGCGCCGCCCGCGGCGACAAACGTGCCGTAGATGCCGGGTGTGACGAACATCGACAGGCCCAGGTCATCGCCGGGCTGCAGCAGCGCGTGATTGCGGGCGGCCAGTTCTCGCGCGCGAGCATCAAGCTCCGCCATGCTCACGCCGGGATCGATGCCGACGATCTCCAGCGACCGAGCTAGCCGCTTGAGATGCCGTGGCAACTCGAACAACTGGCCGTTGAAGGTGCGCAATTGTTCGGCAACGGTGACCCCCTGAACAAAGCCGGCGTCAGTGACCGAAATCAGCGCCTGCGATTGGGGAACCCACTGGCCGTTGAGATTCGCAATGGGTTCGGACATATCAATCCAGTTGCAGTAATTTCTACGAGCAAAATTCTGGGTGCCTGTGTTTTGTAATCAAAACACAGCGGAGGAATTGACGGTTGATTCATTCCAGCAATCGCGGCAGTTCGCTGTGTTTTGATTACAAAACACAGCCACCCGCCGCTTCCGGCTCACTGGACCATGTGACTTACGAATATTCCCGATCGGTTACGAGGCCCGGCATCGGAATCGGATATTTACCTTCGGCGTTGGCCTTGATCGGAGCTTCGCCACCCTTCGTTAGCTTATCGACGTCGGGCGCGAACTCGTGCTCGCTCTTGAGGATCTCGTCGAACGTGACAACTTGGCCCGTGTGAGCGGCCATGCGCCCCATGGAAGTGACAAGGCTCGCCTCGGCGCCGCGTTTCACTTCGTTGTGAGGCTTGTCATTGAGAATGGCATCGATCAGGTGTTCCCATTCCAGGGCGTATGGATTAGGCTCGGGGCGATTGAATGACCAGATGAGGTTTTCCTTGGTCATGTTCTGTCCCTTGTAGATCTTGCAGCGAGCCGGCGAGTGGCTCGATTGCGAGATCACCGCGGCTCCCTTGCTGCCGTGAGCATAGCTGGCGAACTCGTCGTGGCAGCCCGGCATCACGCGGCCATTCATGAACAGCTTGGCACCATCCTCGAAGGTGTATTCCACGGCATAGCTATCGAAGTTCTGATCGATCTTGTTGCCGCGATAGTTACGACCGCCAACCGCTTGAGCCTTAACGGGCCAAGCGTTCTTCATCCAGCAGCATTCGTCGATGTTGTGAATGTAGAAGTCACTGAACAGACCACCGCTGGCCCACAAGAAGCTGTGGAAGCGTTGAATCTGGTAATCGAGTTCGTTCATGTCGGCCGGCTTGGGATCCGAGAAAGCCGAACCCACTGGCGGGTGCATGCGATAGCAGCGGAGCGTGATCAGGTCGCCCATTTCGCCGGCTTGAATCCGGTCGAAGAGTTCGCCGCGGGCTTCGCAGTGACGACACATCAGACCGACGCCGACCTTCAAATTCTTCTTGACCGACTCTTCGCCGAGGGCCAGCATCTTGCGCGTGCTGGGGCCGTCGACGGTGATCGGCTTCTCCATGAAGACGTTCACACCCTTTTCGATGGCGTACTTGAAGTGAACCCAGCGAAACGCCGGCGGTGTGGCAAAGATCGCGACATCGCCCGGCTTGAGGCAGTCGATGGCCTGCTTGTA
Source organism: Anatilimnocola aggregata (assembly GCF_007747655.1). NCBI lineage: Bacteria > Pseudomonadati > Planctomycetota > Planctomycetia > Pirellulales > Pirellulaceae > Anatilimnocola > Anatilimnocola aggregata. The sequence continues at coordinate 7,883,588 of NZ_CP036274.1, read as the reverse complement.
ACCGTCGAAGCCGATGAACTTGCGATCGTCTGGCACGTCGAACTTTTCGCCGTTCGCCTTCTTCAAGCTTTGGTGGCTGATGTTCAGGCGGTTCTCGAAGACGTCGGCCATCGCGACCAGCTTGGTCTGGCCGATCTTCACTCCCAGCGCGTTCTGGGCGGCACCGGTGCCCCGACCGCCGCAACCCACCAGGGCGACTTGCACCACGTCGCTGCCGGCAGCATGCACGCGGGGCACCATCGCGCCCGAGAGAGCCGTCGCCGCGGCGAGCGTACCGGAGGTTTTCAAAAACGTGCGGCGAGAATCCGAGTTGGAGTTGGCGATTTGGGGAGCGTCGTTCATGACCGGCCTTTGCGTGAAAGTGGTGGAGAGGCTGACTTCTAGTATTTCATGCGCAAGCGCGCGGGGGAAGATACGCAGCGCACAACGAGCGGATTTCGCGGCAATAACGGCAAATTGGTTTCATTTCGTGCGGAGGGCGATATACTCGGCTCCGTTCGTGGTGGCGGCAAACACGAAAGTCGAGGGGGCGGGGCACGTATGGCAGAACCAGATTTGGCGAACGAACAGCGCGAATGGTACTACCGCGACTTTGGCCGCGGCTCACCCGTGCAAGGTCCGTTCTTCTTAAGCGAGTTGGTCGAACGCGTGCAGACTGGTGAGCTTCAGCACGATGCGCTGGTGCGCCGCAGTGAAGAGGAGTGGCTGCAGGCCGATCGACTGCAAGTGCTCATCAAGGCAATCCGAGAGCGGCGGCCGCGCGAAGCTGAACAAGGAGCGGGGGAATCACCAATACATATTCCAGCCGAACTGGCCGCACAGATTCGCAGTGAACGTCGTAGCCTGAATTGGCTGAGTCTATTCATCTTGGGTATTGTGCTGTCCATTGCCGCCACGCTGCTGATTGTCACGGGCGTCTTAGCGGTGTTCGGCTTGGTCCTGAGTGTGATTTCTTCGGCCATGGTGCTCTGTGCCATCATCCGTTGGGCCATCGAGCCGCTCTTCGGCCAGCTGGTCGATACCAACGATCAGTTGGCGACCATTACTTCGAGGTTGAAAGAATTGAATCGGTCGCCAAGCGAAGGGCCGTAGGCTGTTCGTTAATGAGTGCGCCGGTCACCGAGTTGGACAAGACCCGCGGTTGAATTGGGCTCGCTCTTGTTGCTCGGGCAACTGCCGCAGCCAGTGGCACAGCCTGCCTTGCTGCCGGGAAGGACATACGTGCGGGCGCGGTAGAGCAAGAAGAGGGTCGCAGTCAGCACGATCAGTGCGACGACGAAGTTCTGGGTAAAGAATTGCTCGACCATGATTCTATTTTACCATCCCAACTCTACCATCCCAGCCAGGTGCCGAGTTGATAGGCGATGAAGGCACCGATGTAAGCGAGTGTCGTCATGTAGACGAAGGTGAAGACGGGCCACCAGTAGGAACCGGTTTCGCGCTTCATGATCGCCAGCGTGGATGCACATTGGGCACAGAGCGCGAAGAAGACCATCACCGAGAGGGCGACCGGAATGGTGTAGACAGGCTTCTTGCTGCCGCTCCAGGTCGCTGCCTGCAGTCGTTCTTGCAGCGGCTTTGACTCGGCTTCTTGACTGTCTCCCAGCCCGTAAATCGTGCCGAGTGTGGCGACGATCACTTCGCGGGCAGGGAACGAAGCGATGGCCGCGCTCCCCAGCTTCCAATCCCAACCGAGCGGTCGTACGGCGGGCTCAATCACCTTGCCCATTTGGCCGAGGTAACTGTTTTCGAGATGGGTAGCCGCGATGTGATTGCGCACGTCGTCGAGTTCGGCCTTCTTGTCGACCAACTGCTGTTGCTCGGGAGTGAGCGGCGGTTTTTCTGCGGGTTTGGAATCAGCCGATGCTTCCTCTTCTGGCAAGACCACCGTTTTTTCCAGCGTCGCAACTTCACTGGCCAGCACAGCTTCCCGCTCTGAAGCAACACGTATCGGTTCGGTCTTAGTGCGCGGGTAGTACGCGAGGGCCCAGACCACGACGGAGACGGCGAGAATGAGCGTGCCGGCGCGATAGATGAAGGCCCAGCCTTGCTCGAACATGCGATGCAACACGATCCAGAGCCCAGGCCATTTGTAGGTGGGGAGTTCGAGGACGAATGGCGGTGTGGGACCGCGGAGAATCGTCAGCTTGAGTAGCCACGCCATGCCGATGCCGACGATCGCGCCGATGCTATACATGGCGAACATCACCAGCCCCTGCAAGCTGATCAGGCCGCCAAGGTAACTTTGCTCGGGAATGAACGCTTGCGTCAGCAACACGTAGACCGGCAGCCGCGCGCTGCAACTCATCAGCGGAGCGACGAGAATCGTCACGAGCCGGTCGCGGCGATTTTCGATCACGCGGGCCGCCATCATGCCGGGAATGGCGCAGGCGAACGAAGAGAGGAGCGGAATAAAGCTCTTGCCGCTCAAGCCCACACGGACCATGAGCTTGTCCATCAGGTAGGCCGCGCGGGCCATGTAACCGCAGTCTTCGAGAATCGCGATGAAGAAGAACAGCAGCATGATCTGCGGCACAAAGACAATCACGCCGCCGACGCCGGCCAGAATACCGTTGTTGATGAGCGACTGTAGCGGGCCTTCCGCCAGGACCGACGAAACCCAGTCGCTGGCGATGCCAATTAGGCCGTCGATGATGTCCCCCGATGGACCGGCGATCCACGACACAGCTTGAAACAGCAGGAACATCACCAGCAGAAAAAAAGCTGTGCCGAAGAACCAGTGCGTGAGAAGCCGGTCGACACGATCGCTGAAGTTATCCGGTCGCTTGGTAGGGCGTGTTACCGCGGGCTTCAAGACATTCGCGGCCCACTGGTAGCGGGCCATGGCTTCAATCGCTGGTACCGGCGCGCCGGCCTTCGCCAAGCGTTCGCGCGCGGCGGGAAGGGCGTCAATCACAGGCGGAGTCACGCCCGCCAAATGAGCGCCGGCCAGGTAACCGCTGGTATCGAGCAGCAACCGCTCGGCCAGATAGCGTGGCAGCGCGCCTTCGCCGGCCAATTGCTCCAGCTTGGTGACTTCTGTTTTAAAGGCGTCCGGAAACGGACTCGCGATCTTGGCCGGAGGTTTATCGGCAGCGGTCGATAGGGCCTGCTTCAACTCGTTCAAGCCTTTACCGCGATGCGCTTGAACCGGGATGAACTCGACTGGAACTTGCGCGCGAAGCTTGTCGAGTTGAATCTTCAGGCCGCGTTCTTCGGCAAGGTCCATCATGTTGACGGCGACCACCGTCGGCAGCCCGAGTTCCAGCACCTGGCTCAGCAGGTAAAAATTTCGTTCGAGATTGCTCGCATCGACAATGCACAGGACTACATCCGGACGCGATTCCTGCGATTGACGTCCCAGCAGCACATCGACGGCGACCATTTCGTCCGGCGAGCGCGGGGCGAGACTGTACGTGCCCGGCAGATCGATGAGCTTGAACTGCCGGCCGTGAAACTCTGCTTTGCCGGTCTTCTTCTCGACGGTCACGCCCGGGTAATTGCCCGTGCGAACGCGGCCACCCGACAAAGCATTGAAGAGCGTCGATTTGCCCGTGTTCGGGTTGCCGATCAGGGCGACCGTGAGTGCTCGCGTAGCTGGGGACGATGTTGCCGTTGCCGTCATGAAATGCCTATCGATGGGGCTGATTAGACAGCCGTCACTTGCACGCGGGATGCTTCTGATTTGCGCAGGCTGAGTCGGTAGCCGCGCACTTCAATTTCGAGCGGGTCGCCCAGCGGGGCGGTGCCGAGAATGGTGAACTCGGTGCCAGGGACGAGTCCCATTTCCATCAGCCTGATGCTGATCTCATCGACACCATCGATCGAGGTCACACTGGCGCTTTGGCCGATCTTCATTTCCGCCAGCGTGGTCATTGGTCGGCCCCAGGACGAACCATGACCTGAAACACATTGGCTCCGCGGAGGCAGACCGTATTGGAATTCAACTTGATGATGCAGGCTTCGTCCTGCCGGACCATCTCGACCCAAGTGCCAGGGCGGAGCCCCATCTCTTGCAGTCGTTGCACGTCGTCTGGCGCGCCGAGCAATTGATCGACCTGCGCGGTTTGCCCGGCCAGCAGCATTTGCAAAGGGATGATGTCTAGCACGGCGAATCACTTCGGCTGCGGGAGGGGAAGCGGCGGGAAACTCGCGGATGCCTGTTGAGACTGAGTTTCAGCGAGGATTTTTATCTTAAGTTACCCGCGACACTAAGGCAATTGGCAGCGTGCCTATTGCCAGGCGCGGTCGCACGGCAGTTATCAATAAAAAACGCAGGGGCCACTTGGTGAACCCTGCGTCGAAAGATCAATCGAAGTGACAGCGAGGGTTAGTCTCGCGACCCGGCCTTGGTGATCAGCATGATGAATTCGGCGTTGGTCTTGAACTTGCCGAGTTGCTTAGTCAGCTGTTCCATGGCATCGACCGGGTTCATCGACGACAAGGTGCGCCGCAGCATAGTCACCGCGTGCAGGTGTTCAGCAGGCAGGAGGAGTTCCTCGCGCCGAGTGCCCGATTGCTGCACGTCGATGGCTGGGTAAACGCGTCGCTCGGCCAATTTGCGGTCGAGGACGAGCTCCATGTTGCCCGTGCCTTTGAACTCTTGGAAGATCGCGTCGTCCATGCGGCTGTTGGTTTCGATCAGGGCGGTGCCCATGATCGTGACCGAACCACCCTCTTCGAACGCGCGAGCCGTCGCGAACAGTTTCTTGGGGACGTCCATCGCCCGGGTGCCGAGACCGCCGGTCTGGATGCCGTCCCCCCGCTTGTTCCCCACGTACTTGTTGTAGGCCCGGGCCAGACGAGTGATCGAATCGAGGAGCACGAAAACGTCCTGCCCCATTTCGGCCAATCGCTTGCAGCGTTCGATGACGAGTTGCGCCAATCGCACGTGGCTCTCGATATCGTTATCGAGACTGCTGGCCACGACTTCGCCCTTCACGTTGCGGCGCATGTCGGTGACTTCTTCCGGCCGTTCGTCGATGAGGAGTACGAACTGCTTCACCTCGGGATAGTTAACGCTCATCGCCTGGCTGGTCTGTTGCAGCAGGATCGTCTTACCGCTGCGAGGCGGAGCGACGATCAGTGCACGTTGACCGCGACCGAGGGGCGTGAGGAGATCCATCACGCGGGTCGTCAAAGGGGCCGCGCCCGTTTCGAGGCGGAACCACTGATCGGGATTGATCGGCGTCTTCTGGTCGAAGTTTTTGACCTTCAAGTAATCTTCGGGCGGCATGCCGTCGACATCGAGAATTTCTCGCAGTCGGGGGCCTTGCTGCTTGCGAGCAGGCTGGACCGTCCCCTTGATGATCACCCCTTCTCGCAGGCCGAAACGCTCGATCATCGTGCCGGGCACAAATGGATCGGAACGTTCGCGGTTGTAGTAGTTCTCGGGGCTGCGCAAAAAGCCGTAACCATTGGGGTGCATTTCGAGCAGACCAAAGCCTTGCTCCAGTTGCATTTCGACGCCCGCTGGCACGGGATATGCGCCATTGGCACCAGCAGGAACGGTCCCCTCGGGAGCTGCTTCGCCGCCGAACGGAATCTCGCCGGGAACGCCGGTATCGTCACCGGGCAACGGGCGACGTTCGCCCCCTTCGCCGCCAGGACCACCGGGGCCGCCACCTTGGCCTGGGGGACGACGACGACGACGCGAGCGGCCACCACCACCACCGCCTCCACCGCCGTAGCCATTGCCGCCACCTCCGCCGCCACCGTAACCACCTCCGCCTCCTCCACCGCCGTAGCCATCACGGTCGCGGTATCCGCCGCCGCCACCGTAACCACCACCTTGCGAGCCACCTCGGCCACCCGAGGAGCGAGGACGGAATTTCTTCTTGCCCATGCTTCACCAAAAACTTCGAAAACTAAGACCAAAACGCTGAGTACGCTTTAAGCGAGTACTACTTTGTTGTTCGAGAACTGCTGCTATCTGCCAGGCGAATTCTTGCCCATCGGTGCGGAAACGCAGCAATCGCCAACTGTCCGCAGGATGCGAGACAGATCGAACTGCTGCCGGCACAAAGCAAGCTAATCTCAGGCAGGATCGGTGCGGTCTGCTGCCATCCCCAAGAGGAGAGCCGAGTCCGAACACCAGCCAACATTCATTTGCAGGCCAGCAAGGTGCATCTGCGAGCCCGACTACTTCTGTCTAGCAAGTGCCTCGTTCGCCGCTGGCAACAGGTCCCAAAAAAGGGGCAGCCAGCGCACGGCAAATTCGCACCGAAGTACCAGAGGACGGCATGTGTCAGCCATTTCTGGGTCAACTGTTACCGGCTGGCAACAGCCCGACCATGCAAGACAGCTTCAGCAATCGCTGAACACTTCTCCGCCCTTTTGACCCATGCGTCACTGGCCCAATAACCTCAGTTCGCTGCGGAGCGGGCGAAAATCGCGCCATTCTGCCTGGGAACTGGTGATTCTGTTGGTGTTGCTGTTCAACCAGATGCTGCTAAGGAAACGCTGGGCAATCTCAGGAAGGACCGGCGTGCAGGTCAGCAGAATTTCGGCGAAACGGCAGTGGAATCCGTCGGCTTGGGTGACATTCAGGGGCGGCCGCACCCTCTGCGGCCTTCGGGGAGAGAAGCGCTCTTACCGCCGAATCATTCGGTCCTCGGGCTGCTACCCAACGGGTGGTGCCCAGGAGGCCTTCGATCCGACCGGTAGCCGCAACTTTCGTTGCGACAAAGAGTACCGCTTACAAGTGAGACAGAAGTCGTTCTATGGCGAATCTTATTAAAGTGTTCGGCCATGTCAAGACTGGAGTCGAGGGAAAGCGGTAAAATGTCGGGAAAACTTGTCGAAACGGATATGAGGGGCCCCAATCGCCCGGTTCCGGAAGCCAGCCGCGGACGGCGGCGTGTGCCGCTGTTCATCGTTTTTCGGTACGGTTTACTCTGTAATCACCGGTACGATCCTCCTTCCAATCCAATTGCCGCAAGCCACCTCAGCAGGGCAATGAACATCGGCAGGTCAACTTCCAGGTTCCTGAGACGTTCCTCAGGCTTGGACACTCCGTGTGCATTCGCTTCTCCCGCTGACCTTGACCCGGCTTGCCCGTGGCAGGTACAAGCCCAGCCCTGTGTCTTCCCTCGTTCTGGCTCGACGCTCTTCGCCCTGAGCCAACTGCGAACATACCTCATGCCACATGTGCCGCTCCTGCTCGCTGACCTCGACCTGGGCGACATTCCGGTTCTTGCCTGCTCCTGGCTGGCCGACCAGGGTTCGCGCGTCGTCGAGGGAGACCGACTGCTGGAAGTCGTTGCTGGCGAGGTCTCGGTCGACCTCGCCGCCCCTGCCAGTGGTCGCCTCGTCCAACGCTGTGTTGGTCCCGAAGAGCCTCTCGCCATCGGCCAGGTCCTGGCTGTCATCCTCACCGGCGATGAACTTTCCTGACTGCTGCCTCCCAGGCCTCTCCTTCCCAAATTGCCCATCGTTGCTCCGTCGTAGTTCGGAAATTTCCGTTATTCTTCGAAATTCAAACTCGATCCGCAATCGTAAGTATTTCGTTTTCAGCTACTTACGAGTTTTCGTTTCCGAAATCGGGCAAATTCAATTTCCATTATCCCTGCCGAAATTTCCGGCATCCCCAGCCAAAATTTCCAGTTTCCAGAGCCAAGTGCCTGTTACTAATCACGGGGCTCCGAAATAAATCCACAACAACAACGGTACATATGTTGTTTTGTTCTAAATCAAGTGAGATTTAATTAGGCATCATGTCTTGCCGTTGTTCTTGATGCGCACACGTTGACTAGGCTGGTCACGAGCGGGCCGAAAATTTGCAGAAATATTCCGCCAGAAATCGAACGGCGGGCGCGGAAGTTGAAAGATTGCCCAGGTTGAAGTCTTGCCCACAGAATCGGCCGGCTGGCATTCGCCCAACAGAAAACCCCTGGACGACGACTGTCCCCCAGGGGTCATTCAATTCAGGGTCAAAATCAACGTCGCGGGAATTAGTCCCACCACCATTGATTTTCGGCCAGCTTGTCGGTGGTTACTTTGCTGCGGAGGGTTTGCAGTTTGCTCCCTTCGTCGGCAATGCGATACTGCGGCTCAAGGGCCGTGCGGGCTTCGATATGCACACCGCCGCCGATGGGGAACGAGGTTTGGTTCCCCTTCTTCATTACGGCACAAGCTGTTTCGACATTCTTGGGAGTTTCGCAGGTTTCGACGGGGTATTTCTTCTCGTCCGCGAAGTGCTCCATCTTCCATTCGCACTTGCCGTAGTAATCCTGCTGCTGAATGAAGGCAGCTGCGACCGACAAGTCAATCAGATTGCGCAGCTGGCCATAGACCGGGCTGCGCTGAGCCAATTGTGGGTAGTTGTTGGTGAACTGCTGGCAATATTGCTGACTGGCTTTGTTCTTGCCGCCAGCCGCAGCCACACGCGTGCCGTCGGCCTGCACCAGTTCATCTTCGCCAATTAGTTGCACCCCTTCGCCGACCAGTTCCATGGCCAGTTCGTCGTCACTGACTTTCACGCATTCATAATTGGGCGTGAAAAACCACCGTTGCATGGCATTGCCCCGCACGGTTGCGGCGCTAGCAAGTGAAGCATAGCTGGGAATCCGAACCGGGGGCTGCTCGAGCCCGATGCCGATCAGCTTCATGCGATAGTCGGCTTCGACAAGGACTTGGGCGAAGTGAGTCTTGGGCGACAGGCCACGAATGGTCACTTCTTGCAAACCCAGCGCTTGGCGAGCACCCTCGGCAATCCGAAGTTCTCCACCGGCAGGCATGCGGCCATGAAAGCTGGCGAAGAACTTCTGCAGGTTCGCGAGACCTTCCTTGGTGGCGTCAATCGAACAGGCAATAATCGGCGTCGGCCGGCCTTGGGGCGGGAACGCACGCAGGGCAACGACCAGGTCTTGCAGCTCGACAATTGCCCGGCCCGTATTCATGCCGATCATGCGCCCCGAAGGGTCGGCGACATAGCCTTCCGCGGGGCCCGCGATCACGATGTCGTTCGTGTCGGGATAAAAGAAGACGTACTGAGCACGCGTCAGACCGGCCAGATACTTCATCTCATCCGTGGGGCCCTGTCCATTGGCGGCGCGCTGGGCAATGGCTGCTTCCAGGCGATTGAGCGAAACCTTACGGAGCGGAGCTTGCTGGGCCAGATTGCCGGGCAAGCGGGCGCGGGCCTCAGCCAGGCGGCGCATGGTGAGTTGCCCATTGGGCTCGTCGAAGCGCCGCACCTTCAGCACTCCGCCAGCATCCACCATCACACCGGCGGCACCGAACAGGTTGCCACCGCCGCCGCCGTTATTGCCGCCGTTGTTACCACCATTATTATTGCCGCCGTTGTTGTTGCCACCATTATTGTTTTGAGCCAGTGCGGTGCCGGCTAACAATAGGGCGCAACTAAACGCGACCAAAATCGAACGAGTGAACTTTTGCATGATCAGTGCCTTTTAAATGATCATTGCCGTCGAGAAGATACAAACCTATTGAGGTACGAAGAGAAATCGGTTGAGGTACAAATGAAAGGGACAAAAATGAACTGGGCGGAAGACTAATCCCACCACCATTGATTTTCCGTGAGCTTGTCGGTGGTGACTTTGTTGCGAACGGCTTGCAGCTTGCCTCCATCATCGGCTACCCGATATTGAGGTTCAAGCGCCGTGCGAGCTTCGATGTGCACGCCGCCACCAATCGGGAAAGCGGTTTGGCTCCCCTTCTTCAGCACCGAACAGGCCGTTTCGACCATCTTGGGCGTTTCGCAAGTTTCGACTGGATACTTCTTCTCGTCGCCAAAGTGCTCCATCTTCCAGGCGCACTTGCCATAATAATCTTGCTGTTGAATAAAGGCAGCTGCGACCGAGCAATCGATTAAATTCCGCAGCTGACCATAAACAGGGCTCCGCTGGGCCAATTGAGCATAGTTGGTCGTAAACTGCTGACAGAATTGTTGGCTGGCTTTGTTCTTGCCACCAGCTGCAGCCACACGTGTGCCATCGGCCTGCACCACTTCGTCTTCACCAATCAACTTGACGCCATCGCCGACCAATTCCATGGCCAGTTCGTCTTCGCTGACCTTCACACATTCATAATTCGGAGTGAAGAACCATCGTTGCATCGCATTGCCGCGAACCGTGGCTGCCGTGGCCAGCGAAGCATAGCTGGGAATGCGAACTGGCGGCTGTTCCAGTCCGATGCCAATCAATTTCATGCGGTAGTCAGCTTCGACCAGCACTTGCGCGAAGTGAGTCTTGGGGGACAGGCCGCGAATGGTGACCACTTGCAGGCCGAGTGCATTGCGAGCGCCTTCGGCAATGCGAGCTTCGCCACCGGAGGGGAGACGGCCATGAAAGCTGGCGAAGAACTTTTGCAGATTTGCGAGGCCTTCCTGCGTGGCATCGATCGAGCAAGCAATGATTTGGGTCGGTTTGCCTTGTGGCGGATAGGCTCGCAGGGCGACGACCAAATCTTGAAGTTCGACAATCGCCCGACCGGAGTTCATGCCAATCATCCGACCCGAGGGATCGGCGACGTAGCCTTCGGCAGGACCAGCGATCACGATGTCGCGAGTCTCGGGATAAAAGAAGACGTACTGAGCGCGGGTCAGGCCGGCCAGATACTTCATTTCGTCGGTCGGACCCTGTCCATTGGCCGCGCGCTGAGCAATGGCTGCTTCCAGGCGATTAAGCGAAACCTTGCGCAGCGGAGCTTGCTGGGCGAGATTGCCAGGCAGGCGAGCGCGGGCTTCCGCGATGCGGCGCATCGTCAGTTGGCCATTCGGTTCGTCAAAGCGGCGCATCTTCAGCGTGCCGTTGGGGTCGATCAAGACACCAGCAGCACCGAAGCCGCCGCCCCCACCACCTCCGCCGTTATTACCGCCGCCATTATTGCCGCCGCCATTGTTACCACCACCGTTGTTATTCTGGGCGACCGCTGCACCAGCTAGCAACAACGTGAGGCCGCAAGCGACCAAGAAAGGACGAGAAAGAGTGCGCATTAGTGAGCCTTGTTCCGATGAGACGAAAGTTGGAGCGTGCGAGATGGGCGATTCGCGTCTGGTCGAGTGGCTGGCGATTAGTTACTGCGCACGGTGAGAAGGCAGCGGCGGTCCGCTGATCAAAACAGGCTCAAATTGACCAATCGCGAGCGTCAAGATCCTCCCAGGTCCGCCCGCCCCTGCGCGGCAGATACCTTCGCTCGGCCTTTATCCTAGTTGGTTCCCGGCAAAACGCAACGAAATAGCGGGAGGCGAAATCGGAGCGAATGCGGTTCGGACAGGCGAAATCGTCGCTAGAACCGTTGGCCAGTCGCGGTTGGGTCGATTAAAACGCCTTGACAGGTCTTGATCGCAGCCCTAAATTCGGTCGTTTCTCTGCAAATCCTGGTTAGCAGACGGCTGCCCGTTTTTTCGCGGTTCCGTCGGTAGTTTCGAGAAGAAGTCATGGCTGTACCAAAGCGACGACATTCCAATTCGCGGACCGGCAAACGCCGCGCTCACCACGCCAAAAAGGCCAAGCAACTGTCGTTCTGCCCAAAATGCAGCACGTCCACGCTGCAACACGTAGTTTGCGAAAAATGCGGCTACTATATGGGCCGGGTGATTGTGGAATCGGAAGAGACCTAAAGCGGATCGCTGGTCTTGAGCAAGATTGCAATACTCTTTCCCGGGCAAGGTGCACAGGCAGTCGGCATGGGCCGACAGTTAGCCGAAACACTCCCCGCTGCGCGGTCGCTGTTCGATCGCGCTAACAGCGTCTTGGGCTACGATTTGGCCCAATTGTGCTTCGAAGGCCCGAGCGAAAAGCTCGATTCCACCGTGCATAGCCAGCCGGCCCTGTATGTTTGCAGTTTGGCCGCCCTCGAACAACTCAAAGCCACCAAGCCGGAAGTCGCCAACGAAGCCCAAGCTGCCGCGGGCCTGAGCTTGGGTGAATACACGGCGCTCGTCTTTGCCGGCGTCATGTCCTTCGAAGACGGCCTGAAAGTTGTGCAGCAGCGTGGCCAAGCCATGCAAGATGCCGCCGATGCCGTCCCCAGTGGCATGGTCAGCGTGCTCGGTCTGACCATCGAACAAGTCCAAGCTCTGTGCGACGAAGCTCGCCAACCGGGCGAAGTGCTGCAGATCGCCAACCTGCTTTGCCCAGGCAATATCGTCATCAGCGGCCACAAGTCGGCCTGTGATCGCGTACCCGAACTGGCCGAAAAAGCTGGGGCGATGAAGACCATTCGTCTCTCCGTCGCAGGTGCCTTTCATACGTCGATCATGCAACCCGCGGTGCAACGCCTGGCTGCCGCCCTGCAACATGTGCCGCTCACTCGCCCACGCATTCCCGTGATTTCGAATGTCGATGCTCTGGCCCACGACGATCCGCACGAGATTCGCCACTTGCTGGTTCAGCAAGTCGTATCACCGGTTCGCTGGGAAGATTCGATGCGGTCGCTGCTCGGTCAAGGCTTTGCCCCCTTCTGGGAAATTGGTCCCGGACGCGTGCTCCGCGGCCTGCTCAAGCGGATCGATCGCAAGGTCGCCGCCGAAGGCATTGAAGCGTAAAACTTTTCCTGGAGTTCGCTGCTCACCCTCGCTGACGCGTCGGGCTACTTGCGGACATTGATAAGGATAGAATTCGATGGCCGACAATCCCTATGACAGCTTGAAGGTCGATCTCAGCGGACAGATTGCGGTCGTCACCGGCGCCTCGCAAGGGCTGGGCAAGGCGATTGCCGTCGCCTTGGCCAAGAGTGGCGCGAAGGTCGCTTGCATCGCCCGCAATGCCGAAAAATTGGCTGCCACCGTGGCCGACATCACCGCGGCTGGCGGTCAAGGTGAAGCCTTCCCCTGCGATGTGCGCGAGTCTTCTGCCGTCGATAAGTTGATGAACGACATCAACGAAAAGTGGGGCCGCATCGATATTCTCGTCAACAATGCCGGCGTCACGCGCGATACGCTCCTCCCCGTCATGAGCGACGAACAATGGGACGAAGTAATCGCCACCAATCTCCGCGGGCCGTTCCTTTTTGCCCGTGCCGCCAGCCGCCTGATGATGCGCCAGCGCTATGGCCGGATCATCAACATGTCGAGCGTCAGTGGCCTGATGGGCAACGCTGGGCAAACCAATTACTCGGCCTCGAAGGCTGGTTTGATCGGCTTCACCCGCAGCATGAGCCGCGAGTTGGCCAAGCGCAAAGTTACCATCAACGCGGTCTGCCCCGGCTTCATCGAAAGCGAAATGACGAAGATCCTCGGCGATGTCGTCATCGAAGAAGCCAAGAAGCGCATCCCCGCTGGCCGCGTCGGCAAAGCCGAAGATGTCGCTGCCTGCGTCCTGTTTCTCGCCAGCCCCGCAGCGGGTTACGTCACCGGCGCGGTGCTGACCGTCGACGGCGGCATGACAGGGTAGTTGCCTGGTGTGAAACAACTTTTGTGTCTTTGAATCGCCGCGCATTCTGCGTGGCGACCCGTTAGAATCCGCCAATCGTGCCGGGCTCATTACGCTTGGCTGTGGAATTCACGCGGAAGGTCATTGGCCATGCACAGGCATTCGCGCCGAAGTTTCGTCCACTGGGCTTCACTGGCCGCGCTCGGACTGACGGGCGGAGTGCCGGGCCGAAGCTTTGCCCAAGAAGTGGCAGATGGTTCTGCGGGGCTCGACCTAGCCATCGTCAATGCTAACATCCACACCGTCGACGATCGCCAGCCAAAAGCAGCGGCGCTGGGGGTGGTCGATGGACGCTTTGCCGTCGTCGGCAGTACGGCCGAAATTCGCGCGATCGTCACGCGTCGCACGCGGGTGATCGATGCGGAAGGAATGACCATCGTTCCCGGCTTCATCGATGCGCATACGCATCCCGCAGCTGCGGGTGCCGAGCACCTGATGTATGTAAATTGCGATCACCGCAGCATCGCGGAAATCAAGGAGGCGATTCGTCACCAGGTCGCGAAGACTCCCGCGGGAGAATGGGTCATTGGCTTCAAGTACGACGATACGAAGCTGACCGATGGACGACCACTACTCCGCACCGATCTTGATGAAGCGGCACCCAAGCATCCGGTGCGCGTCACGCATCGGGGCGGACATACGGCCATCTACAACAGCGTGGCATTTGAGCGCGCAGGGATCACGAAAGATACGCCCGACCCAGCTGACGGCAAGTTCGGCCGCACCAGCGCCGGCGAATTAAGCGGCTATGTGGCCGAAAAAGCAGTCGACCGAATCAAACGGCTGCCGATTCCGTCGCGCGCTCAGGCGCGCGATGGTGTCAAAGTGATCTCGCAGTTGATGACTGCTGCGGGGCTCACTTCGGTTCACGATGCCGACGCCGATAAATCGAACTTTCTCGCCTATCAAGATGCCCGCGAAGCCGGCGAGTTGCTCTTTCGCGTCTACGTCATGGCCCACGCAAGTTTATTCGATTCGTGGCTGGCAGCTGGTTTACGCACGGGCTTCGGCGACAACCACCTGCGCATTGGCGGGCTCAAGTTGTATGCCGATGGCTCGGCTTCCGAGCGGACAATGCGGATGTCGAAGCCTTACATCGGGCGGCCCAACGATTTTGGCCTGCTGGTGACGACACAGGACAAGTTGAACGAACAGGTGCTCGCGGCGCACGAAGCGGGCTTTCAAGTCGGGGTGCATGCCAACGGCGATGTCGCCATCGATATGGTGCTCAACGCCTTTGAGTTGGCCAACCGTCTGCGGCCGCAGCGAGACCCGCGGTTCCGCATCGAGCACTGCACGCTCGTGAACGAACTGCTGCTGGAACGAATGGCCAAGCTCGGGGCGATTCCGACTCCGTTCTATACCTACGTCTACTATCACGGCGACAAGTGGGCTCAGTACGGCGAAGAACGGACGCGTTCGATGTTCGCCCATCGGTCGTTTCTCGATCACGGCATCAAGGTGGCAGGTGCTTCCGACTATGTGCCGGGCCCCTTCGAACCACTGATGGCCATGCAAAGCATGGTGACCCGGCGCGACTACAAAGGGCGCACTTGGGGCGAGAATCAAAAGGTCGCCGCTGCCGAGGCCCTGCGCATTTGCACGTTGCACGGGGCCTACGCGTCGTTTGAAGAAAAACAGAAGGGTTCAATCACGCCCGGCAAACTCGCCGACTTCGTCCTGCTGGCCGCGGACCCGCTGACCGTCGATCCGCAAACGATCAAAGACATTAAAGTCGTCCGCACGGTGATCGAGGGAAAAACCGTCTATCCGCTGAATGCGGAGTGACGCAAAGTACTTTTTCCGAAAGCACTTACGCTGACGGGCGAAATTTGCCGATGATGCTCAGCCGATGCCAAGAAACGGCTGGAATGTGCCTTGCGTTAGCGGCTAAAGACCGTAAAATCACAGATTCCCAATTTTCAAGTTCTCCGGCTAGCTAAGTCTCGCCGGCGTATGACCATGGAACTTTAAGAGCGCACAAGTTATGTCGATGTACAGCGGTGGTGGCGGCGGACGAGATGGTGGCGGTGGCGGCGGACGCTTTGGCGGTCCTGGTGGCAAGGGTGCCATGCGCAATAAGAAGCGCCCCAAGGCCCGCATCAAGATTAAGAAACGCGATCCCATCTTCGTCAATGGCGAACGCCCCCGTCCGATTTTCGTCGACTATAAGGACATCGAGCTCCTCAAGAAGATGATCAACCGTCATGGCAAGATCGTCAGCCGTCGCAAAACAGGCTGCACCGCTCTCAGCCAACACGCCGTTGCAGTCGCGATCAAGCGAGCCCGCTTCATGGCCCTGCTCCCTTACGTTGGCGAATAATCGCAATCAGCAGGCTCGACTAGTAACCGCAATTAGCGCCCGCAATCTGAAAAAATCCAAGCCCGCGACGGCCAACCGTTGCGGGCTTTTTTTGATGCACGCGCTCTACTTACTGAACACAGCTTACTGAACCCAGCAACGCAGGCGATTGCTACTCACCGCGGCGCAGGTCGGCGGCGACGGTCGACTTGTTGGAGAGAAACCAGCGCCGCCACGAGTCTTTGTCGTAGGCGAAGTTGACGCCGGGATGAATCGATGCCAGGGCGGCGAGAACTTCTTCGTTCTGCACGTCGCGCTTATAGACCTGTGTCTTCTGCCCCATGCTCAGGCCACCCATGCCGCCGGAGTCGCTTCCTAGCGTGGCGCTCATCTGACCAGGGTTTCCCTTCACCACCAGTTTATGCGTGGTAACGAGCGCGTCGATCAGCGCTTGCGTGGCACTCAGACCGCCCATCACGTGCAAGCCGACGGCCGCGCGACGGACGATGTGATTTTCCTTGCTCTTCAGTTCTTTGATGTAAACCGGAATGGCTCGGTGGGGCGCTTGGCGTTTGATCTCGGCCAGGCAGCGTTCTCGCACGTTTTCGTCCACATCGTGAATCGACAGGCGAATCAACGTGTCGAGGGCCGAACCCGGCGGCAACTTGCCGATGACGTCCAGAAACATCATCCGTACCGGTTTGGGCAGCGTCTCGTCGGCCAAGGCATCGGCCACGGCGCTCGCGGCAGCTGGGTCGCGAATGTTTTGAATTCCCTGCACGGCATCGCCGCCGTACTTCTTGCTATCGAGATTGCCGAGCCAAATTTTGAGCTGCTTGCGCCATTGCTTATCGGCCACTTCAAATTCGCGAGCCCGCGCTTCGATCTCAATCTCTTGCGGCAACTTCCATTGCCCGGCCGATTTCACATAACCTTGCCGCAGCATGTATTCGTCGGGCTTTAGCCAGCCCCCATTCGGAAAGCGACCGTAACCGAGTGCGAGCCGCGCTTCTTCGTGATCGGGCTCGAGTTTAATGATTTCTTCGAGATGAAACTTCCGCTGCGACAGCAACTGAGCATCGCGGCACCACAGGGCCATTTGCAGATGCCCAGCCACGCTGGCGGGCGATTTGTGCAGCAGGTCTTCGTACTGCTTTTGCACGTCCGAAGTGGCCAGCACGCGTTGTACCTGCGGTCCTGCCAGGGCGAGTTGCACGCCAGCGAAGGTCCGCAGCACGTAATCGTCAGCTTGGGTTCGTTGCGGGTTCAGCCATTGCCCTTCCACGCGACCGCCGGAACGGAGCAGAAAGACCTCGCCCCGCGCGGGATTCGTCCCAGTGAGAGCGAGACCGCAGGCCAAGCTGCTGACGAGAATGAATGAACGAGCCGCACTCATGACTAGCTCCCGCTGGCGCAAACGCTAGAGCCCCTGACGTTTGCCACCTGCCGACTCTGTTTAGTATAAGCGGCAGCCGCCAGTGAGGCCAATTTTCGCCGGATTTTCCCGCCATTCCGATTGTAAGAGCGAATTTCAGTAACAACTCGCTCGCGGGCACGCCTAACAGAGAAGCAACCCAACAACCGTGGTTAAATCGGCCAGCCAGCCCGATAATTACCCGGCCCGATCGTTACAAAGCCATTTGCACAAGGAACGGAACATGACGCGCGGAATCTTGATCCTGGTCGGATTGCTGCTGGCCGTTGCCTGCGTCGACACTATGACCGTCTCGGCGGGGAACTCGAAGAACCCCTACTCCAGTTACAACATCAGCGGCGTGAACTACGGCGCTCAGCAATGGGACCGAACCCACGGCAAGAGCACCGGCAAAAGCTCCACTTACGGACGCCGCGGTCGACGCTAGATCGCGATTAGCACTGGGAACAAGTTCAGTCGTTCTCCTCACTACCGCTGGTCGCTAGCAGCGCGCACCCGCGATTGCACAACTGGCCCCCTGCATCTCACAATGACAAGGGACTGAAAGACCCGGTTCGTGTTTACAACGCCTGTGCTGAACCTGCCGGGTTCGGGCGTTGTCCCTGCAGGCAGCGATGCCTGCGAGAGGGGAGTGGCGGTGGAGTGCATTGGGGTTTTACTGCTGGTTGGTTTGGTGGTCGTGCTCGCCGCATTTGGTGTCTTCAGCCAAACAGCAGCCCGGTTCGAGCGCTGGAATAGCGCCTTGGCGGCCGTGGCTCAGCGGTTCGGCGGCACTCTCACCCGCGGCGGTTGGTTCAGCAATCCCATGCTGCGAATTCCTTACGGCACGACCTACGCGCGGCTGTCCGTCTATGCGATGCCCGGCTCCTCGGGGCGCAAATGCCTCGAAATGATCGTGCAGTGGTCCGATATCGATGTTTTCGTGGCTCTCGTCCCACGGCTGACGCGGCGGCAAATCGCGGTCGACCTGCGCAACTTTTCCGAGGTCGAATTTGATTGGGACGACTTCCGCGCGCGCTGGACCGTCTGGGCCGAAGCGGCCGACGAAGCGCGCTTGCTACTTAGCACTGGCGTGCGCGTCCAACTCGAACGCGTGAGCAAGAGCCCCGACGCCAGCGAAACCGTCGTCTTGGTTTATCCCGGCTGGCTCGTCGTTCGCAAGGTTTGGGAATCGTCGCGCACGCACGACCTGGAACGTTACGTCGAAATGTCGCTCGGGCTGTACGACCAACTGCTGCTGACCAAGAGCGAGGGAATCGAGTTTGTGGCCAGCGATGAGCCGCAGATCATCGATCAGGCGAATTGTCATATCTGCGGCGAACGGATGCTCGGCGAGATCGTGGTCTGCCGCCGTTGCCAGACGCCGCATCACCGCGATTGCTGGGAGTATGCCGGGGGCTGTGCCACGTATGGCTGCCGCGAGACAATCTATCTGGTGCCGCGGCGAGGCATCTCACAGCCCGCGCCGGCCAGCGATGAATTACCACCGGGTCGACCGAGCAAACCGCGCTAAAAACCTCTCTTCGTTGTTTGTCACCGTGGATAACTTTTTTCCCATCGTCGTCATCATGGCCTTCGTGGCGATTGTGATCGTCATTTCGGCCCTCACGCAAGCGAATCGTCGGCAGTCGCTCGAAGCGGTGGCCCATCAATTTCGCGGCAGTGTGCAAGAGGGAAACTGGTTCAGCTATCCCGAGGCTACGTTTCGCCTTGGCGGCACTACAGCCAGACTTCACTACACCAAGCGCGGCAAGCATGGCCGTAGCACTCATCTGACAATTCCGTTTCCCGATCCTCGCTTGCGATTGGAGATCTATCAGCAGGATTTGGTGCAGCAGATGAAAAAGCTGCTGGGGATGGAAGACATCGAGATTGGCTCGCACGAATTCGACAATGCGTTCATCATCAGTGGTAGTCACCGCAAAGTAATTCGCGAGTATCTGACGCGCGACGCCCAGTTGGCGATTCAGACGCTGGCCCATTACTCGGCTGGCTTTTCTCCCGACTTGTATTTGCTGGTCGCCAACGGTTCGCTTCGCATCACCAAGCGGGCCAACTTTCAAACCGAAGCAGAGTTGACTCGTTTTCTGCGACTAGCGGAGCAAGTCTTCACGGCGCTCGTGGCGTCGCGCCAAACGGGCATCGAGTTCATTTCGCCGGTCACCACCCAGGCTCCACCAGAGACTCAATGCCAGGTTTGCGGCGAATCGCTCGCTGAGAAGATCGTCTATTGCACGAGTTGCCAGACGCCCCATCATCTCGACTGTTGGCAGTATTTTGGTTCGTGCAGCGTCTATGCTTGCGGACAAAAGAAGTATCGCCTCGCCAAGAAATGATCCTTCCGCATGCCTGCCACTGCCGCGCAGCGATTTGTGCTGATTACCGTTTGCTTCGAAGGAGCATTGGCGGTTCTTGCGCTGGGCCTCGGTTGGCTGCTCGGATTTTCTCCCTGGTATGGCGTGCCTCCCGAGGGCTACGATCTGGTGCGGGCGAGTCGCGACATCCTCTGGGGACTATTTGCCACAGCGCCGCCGGTGCTTGTGCTGTTGGTCGAAGATCGAATCCCTGGGCAGCCGCTGCAGGCGGTCAAAGACCAAGTGACTGACCTTTTGGGGCGAGTTTTAGCGGGCGCGACGGCGGGAGAATTGTTGTTGATCGCCTGTCTTGCCGGCATTGGCGAAGAACTCCTCTTTCGTGGCTTCTTGCAGGCCGGGCTTGTTCACTTGTTGCCGGGTTCTTGGGCGGTCTTAGGTTCGCTAGTGATTGCGTCCGTAGCGTTTGGCCTCTGCCACTTTTTGAGCCGCACCTACTTCGTGCTGGCGACCATCGCCGGGCTTTACTTCGGCATGTTGATGCTCGTGAGCGGCAGCATTGTGCCGGCAATCATCGCCCACGCGTTTTACGACTTTGTCGCGCTCGTCTATCTGGCCGACGAAAGCCGGCAAGCTAATAACAACATGGGTTGTTAGCTAATTTCATCTCGGGCTACTTATTTGCCGCGCGGAACGTAGTCCTGTTCTAGTTGTTTCAGTCCTTCTTCAACGGAGGGCGTCAATTCGACACCTTGAAGCTGCGACATATCGGCCGCGGCGATCATCTTTTCGTGCGGGCTATGTTGCTCTTGCTCGCGGAGTCGCCAGTACATGAAGCCCACAAAGAAGAGCGAAATTGCCAGGGCACTGGCGACCATCGTCAAAATGACTGGCCAGCTGTACTCCAAATTTCGGGCGGCCGATCGCGCATCGGGCGAGTTTTCCGGTATCCAACTGACCGTTTTGGCAATCAAGAGCGGCGCGGTGTAAGTGCCGTCCAGGCCCAGATAAGCTTGCCGCTTGAAGAAGTAAGCGTCGACAACCACATCTTCATGTAGTTTCGTCAGGCTCCCATCCTGGGCGCGCTCGTTGACTTTGGGAAAGCCAGCAGGAAGCTCGGGCAAATGGACCACGATGGGAGAGTTCGGGCCACCTTGGGGATGAATCCACAGCACGTAGTAATCCTTCAAGTTCCACGGATTGTGAACCGCGGTCGCCTTCCAACCTCCGCGCACAATGCCGCGGATTCGAATCGGATCGCCTCGATAGTGTGAACTCTGCTTGAACATTTGCAGATAGGTAATCCCCTTGAGCGATTGCTTGGCGAGTTCGTCAGCCGAACTGTGCTGCGCCTGAGTCATCAGGCGGAACCAGATGTCGCTTTCGTTGGGTCGGAGCGGAGTGTCGTCCTTAATCAGATTTAGCGCCAGTCGATCGAGCGACTTTTGAAACGCTTGCGCTGCCTTCAATTGCTCGTCTTGCAGCGGAACTCCTTGCGCGGCCGCTTCGAGTGGCGGACGGGTGCTCACCGACCACCGCTCGTTCACTTCGCGCAGCACTTTTTGCCAGGCATCGCGATCGTCGGGCTTTAGTTCGGCCAACGATTGAAATGCCGATTCGCCATAAGCATTCCAGTTTTCATTTAACTTCACGACAAGCTTGCTGGCTTGATCGAGGGCAGCGGGACCGAGTGTGTGCTCGCCGCGCGCCTGGGCGAGAATCTCGAACAGCAAGGTCCGTTCGGTTGGGTCGAGCTGGCCGTAGATATCCTTCCAACCTTGACGCCAGGCCAATTCAGCTGCGTCGGGCTCGGTCGCTTCCGGTTTCTCGACTATTGGTTCTTCGACTGGCTTGCTGGTCTGCACGATGGTTCCCGGCTCATCGTGGGCAGTTCTGCTGAGCTTCGGTTCCAGCCGATTCTTCACGTCTTCTTGTTGCGTTTCCAAACGCCAGAACCAATCCCAACTTCCGGGTTGGCTCCAGCGTTCGGCAATCCACAAAATGCCGATGAGCATGGCCACCAGAGCAAACAATTTCAGTTTGACGGAACGGTCTTGGTAATTTGGCGGCGGAGTCCGGCGGAACTTGAACTTCGGCTTGGTTTCATCACGTTTGGGAAACATGGCAAGGCGCTTCGAAAGAGGTTCTAGCAAGGCGAGGCCGGTGCGGACTGAAAAGGGCTAAACTCAATTCTAACGATCACGTGAACGTGGGGAAATTTAAAAACGCGGGACTTCCCCTGGCGCAGTTCGCTAACTTGTTCGCAGGCAACGAGATGAAGTCGCAGTGTCGCTGCGACCATCGGCCCAGACATTGGTTCGTAGCCTGGCAGCCGATGTATTCCACCCTGGAGCGTCTCGCCCGCAAGCATTGGGCGCAGGACGGTGTTAATCTGTGGCATCAACGGCAGCAGCAAACTTAAGCCTCTCTTGCCCGTGAGTTCGAACATGATCTTCAGCTGGCGAATCTGCTTGATTGTCTTTACGCTTCTCGGTGGAACCTGGCCGACTCGACTGGCGAGTGCCCAGGCAGTTGCCGAGATTAAGGCGACGCCAGCAAAGGTGCTCGACCTGCCAGGGACAGGCACCGATGAGACAGCCATCGACTATGCTCAGCTGCCGGTATTGCCGGGCAAGCACGCGGTAATCTGCCCCGGCGAGACGACGCTGAAGTTTCAATTGCACAACTATCTGTTGCATCACGAAGGGAAGTTCTGGTGCATGTGGAGCCAAGGTCCGCCCGTCGAAGACGAGCCTTCACAATTCATTCGCTATGCCACCAGCGAAGACGGGCTGAAGTGGAGCGAGCCAAAATCCCTCAGCGGATCGCCGCCTGAAGGTTATGGTTACATTGCCCGTGGGCTTTGGGTGCGCGAAGGAGAACTCCTCGCGCTGGTTGCCTTCTTCAAAGGGAAGGGAGCCTTCGGAGTCAATAAAGAACTGAAGTTGCAAGCCCATGTGTGGGATGGCAAAGCCGCAGCCTGGAAGTTGAAGGGGACTGTGGCCGATAACGCGATCAACAATTTCCCTCCGCAACGGCTCTCGTCGGGTGATTGGATGACCACCAAGCGCGACAGTCGCTTCAACGTTTCGATGCTCATCGGCGGAGTAAAGTCGTACGACGATTGGCAAGCGTATCCCGTCGTCGAGCGGTCCCGCATCAAGGGATTCAGTCCCGATGAACCGATTTGGTGGGAAGTGGCTGGGGCCAGCAACTCGGGCGCAAATAGCCCCGAGAAAAAGCTCGTCGCCCTGTTTCGCGACAACGGCGGCAGCAGTCGCTTGTTCCAGGCCTTCTCGACCGATAACGGTCGCAGTTGGTCGTTACCGGCGATCAGCAATTTCCCCAATTCGACCAGCAAGATCTTTTCGCTGCAGACCACCACCGGTCAGCGCGTATTGGTCTCGAATGCCAACCCCAAGGTAGGTCGCCGCGAACTCCATTTGTCCGTTTCGACCGATGGGCTGACCTTTCGCCACATGGCCCGACTGGGCATTCCATCGCCCAAGCCCGGCACCTTGCAATATCCGCACGTCATCGAGCACGACGGCCACTTGCTGATTGCTTTCTCTCGCAACAAGAACCAATCGGAGCTATTCAAAGTGTCGCTAGCCGACATTGGGGCCCTGTTACCCATGAAATAGACTGCCAAGTCCCCTTATTTCACCGTTCCCCTTAAGTGACCAACTTCCCCTCTCTGCCTTCCCGCCGGGGGCCGCCTCCGGTATGCTTAACGGCTCACTTTCCTTTACATAGCAGGATTTCCGCGGCACTGGCCCGCTCAACACGACGTTAGGCGATGAAACGCGAAGTGGTGATTACGGGCGTAGGCATGGTCAGCCCGATTGGCATCGGTCGCGACGCCTTTTGGACTGCGCTCGATCAAGGGCAAAGCGGCATCGTAACGGTGCCCGAATTGGCGGGTGCCACCGACGTCCCCTATCGTCTGGCTGGGCTGTTTCCCAATTTCGACGCCAAGCAGTATGTGCAGCCGCGCAAGACCATCAAGGTCATGGCCCGCGAAATTCAAGCTGCTTATGCCGCAGCGGTGATCGCGATGCAGGATGCAGCGCTCACGAAAGAGCAAGTCGACCCCTTTAAGCTCGGGGTCGTGCTCGGCAGTGAAATTTTGTACGGCGAAATCGACGAACTGATCGATACCTATCGGCAGTCAACTCACGACGGCGTCTTCCACATCAACGAGTGGACTCCGCACGCCATGAAGAGCCTCTTTCCGCTCTGGATGCTCAAGTATCTGCCGAATATGGCTGCTTGCCACATCGGCATTGTGAACGATGCCCGCGGGCCGAATAACACCATCGTGCAAGGCGCGACCTCCAGCTTGCTGGCGATGCAAGAGGCGGCCGCCGTGATTCAGCGCGGCCATGCCGACGTAATGGTCACCGGCGGCAGCGGCGCGAAGATCGCCTTCAGTGGTGCTCCGTTCCGTGGCTGGGCAAACCTCACGCATTGGCAAGGTCCCCCCACCGAAGCAATCAAGCCCTTCGATCGTCGCCGCGATGGTGGATTAGTTGGCGAAGGGGCCGGCATGTTCATTTTCGAAGCTCGCGAACATGCGGAACGGCGCGGAGCCAAAATCCTGGCCAAGGTAGCTGGCTGGAGCAATCGCTTCGAGCCACCCGTCGATGGTCGCCTCACCGGCTCGGGCATTCGCGCGTCGATCGCGACTGCGATTCAATCTGCCGGCCTAAGCCCACAGGACGTAGGCCACGTCAACGCCAATGCCGGTGGCTACCTGGTTGATGACCGGCTCGAAGCACAAGCCATTCGTGCCGAACTGGGCGATGTCCCGGTGACTGCACCCAAGAGCTTCTTTGGCGATCTGGGGGCCAGCAGCGGTGCCGTCGAAGCGATCGCCAGCGTTCTCGCGCTACAGCACGGTCGCATTCCTCGTACGCTTAACTATCGAGAGCCCGACCCCGAATGCCCGGTGAATGTCGTTCGCGATGCTTCGCTCGCCACCGACAAACCTGCCGCCCTGCTGCTCAATCACAGCGACTACGGCGGCGCAGCTGCCATCGTGCTGACGGCGGGTTAAGCCAGCGACAGCACCATCACGCCGGTGACGATTAGCAGACCGCCCAGCGCGACTTGCCAGGTGAGTGGTTCGCCGAGGAAGGCGACGGCAAAGATGATGACCAGCGCCACGCTCAGTTTGTCGATGGGTGCCACGCGCGAAGCTGGGGCGAGTTGCAACGCCCGGAAGTAGCAGAGCCACGAGAGACCGGTCGCCAGGCCGCTGGCGACGACAAAGAACAAACTGCGCGGCGAAACCACGCTGAAGCCACTCCACTCGCGACGGGCCGTTAGCAGACCAGCCATGACGGCGAACATCACGACGACGCGGATGAACGTCGCCACATTCGAGTTCACTTCGCTGACGCCGATTTTGCCCAAGAGCGTCGTCGCCGCTGCAAACAGCGCGGAACCCATAGCGAACCAAAGCCAACCGGGCTTCGCGGGAAGGATGTCGTTCATGGGGCACTCTCAGTCGCAACGAGGTCAGGGAATTGCACTCGTTCCAACTGAAGCTGCCTGTGCACTTTTGGCAAGAGCCGGGGCTTACTGGCAGCGTACTTGTTCAACAATGGCGTCGATTGTTGAACGCTTCCCTTTTGCGGTTATCTCGTGGGATAGGCATCCTGCCTGTCAATTTCTTTTTGCTCAAGGCACGACAGGCTGGAAGCCTATCCCACGGAGGCTACACAAACCGCAGCAAGGCATAGTTCTTTTTGCCGCTGCGGAGGACCATCACGGTTTCGCTGGCAAGTTGCGCGGTGGTGAGCTTCGTATCGACGCCGTTTTGTCGGCGGTTGTTGACGTACGCGCCACCTTGATCGACGACGCGCCGCGCATCTCCTTTGGACTTGCACAGACCCGATTCGACCAGCGCGTCGATCAGCGGCAGACCTTCGCCAGCAAGTATGGATGGCGAAAGTTGTTTGTTGGGCACATCGGCGAAGATTTCGGTAAGTTCGCTATCCGACAAGTTCTCAATCTCCGCGCCGAAGAAAATCTCGGTCGCCTTCCGCGCGGCGGCGAGTCCGGCCTCGCCATGCACGAGCCTGGTTAACTCTTCAGCTAATCGCTTCTGACTGTCGCGTTTGTGCGCTTCGGCAATGCGCTGGGCATCGAGCGCTTCGATTTCTTCGTGCGCCAGCTCGGTGAGAAAGCGGAGCGCCATCCCGGCATCAGCATCGGCCAGGTTAATCCAATACTGATAAAACGCATAAGGACTTGTCTTCGCAGCGTCGAGATAGACAGCTCCTTTCTCGGACTTGCCCATCTTCGTGCCGTCGCTCTTCAGCAGCAGCGGGCAAGTCATGCCGTAAAGTTGCACGCTGTCCATGCGGCGGGCGAGATCGATCCCCGCGGTGATGTTTCCCCACTGATCGCTGCCGCCGATTTGCAGATCGCAGCCATGCCGCCGCTTGAGAACGACAAAGTCGTACGCCTGGAGCAGCATGTAACTGAACTCGGTGTAGCTGATGCCGCTATCGCGCTCGAGTCGGCCCTTTACCGAATCTTTGGCGAGCATGATGTTGACGGGAAAGTGTTTGCCGACGTCGCGCAAAAATTCGAGGTACGAAATGCCTCCCATCCAGTCGAAGTTGTTGACGAGCATCGCGCCGCTGGTCGACTTGCCATCGCCAAAGTCGATAAACCGCTCCAGCTGCGAACGAATGCCGGCCACATTGGTCCGCAGCGAATCGGCATCGAGCAGTTTCCGCTCGTCGGTCTTGCCTGTCGGGTCGCCCACCATGCCAGTTGCACCACCCACAAGCGCGATGGGGCGATGGCCGGCCTTTTGAAATCGCCGCAGCAGCATCACGGGCAACAAGCTGCCGACGTGCAGGCTGTCCGAAGTCGGATCAAAGCCGCAGTAGACGGTGCGTGAACCGGAGTTCAGCCACTGGGGAAGATGTTCGTCGGCTGTGGTTTGATTGACAAGACCACGCCAGGTGAGGTCGGCGAAGAGCGACATGGGAAATGTAGAAGTTAGAAGGCAGAATGCAGAAGTAAATGCGAAGGGAGTATTGTGGCCGGTGGCGGAGATTCTTAGTAGGCCGGTGTAGCGTGGGCTTTAGCGCACGTCGATTTTCGAGCCGCTCTCGACGTGGGCTAAAGCCCACGCTACCAAGGTTACGGCGTCACTATTTCCAGCAACTCGACGGCCGGTTCACCATCGCAATAGATGAGGGCGGTCCGGCCGTAGACTTCGCTCCCCGCGGGCAAGTTAAAGTGCTGGGCCAACTCTGCGCCACAGGCAATTCGATAGATCTGCTTCAACTCGACTTCGCGCAGCACGTGATGATTGATGAGGACACGCCCGAGCGGGGTTTGTTCGCGCTGAATTTCTTCGCGGACGGCGGCACTCACGCAGTTGAAATCGAGGCGGACGATGCCAAACTGCACTACGCGGCCATCCGATTGCCGCGTGAGTAGAATCTTGCGGCTGTAATGCCGGCCCGTCGATTGTCGGTCGAGGACTACAACATCGACCGGGCTCTTGTGAAAATGCTCGACCGTGACGGTCATGTGCGAGTAGTGAGCGAGCAGGTCGCGATAGGCCTGCGGAATCTGCCGCGGCTGCACGGGTGTGAAGGTGCCCAATTCCCCCACGTCAGCAAAGAAGATCGCCACCAGCTCTTGCAGGTCGGGGATTTCGCTGACGTCTTGTTCTGCCATGGCACCGGTGGGCTGGTTAGCGGCCGAGGGGTTTCGTAGCGTGGACTTTAGTCCACGCAAACTGGCACCTTGCGTAGGCTACAGCCCACACTACGAAGTTTTTTGCGGTGTAATCTGCAACACATTCACCGGCTGGGCAGCAGCAGGTGGGTTATCGAGCACACTGTCGATTAAATAATAGAGCAGGCGGCGGAACTCTTCGGGTTGGATTTCGTCGGCAATTGCTTCGGCTCGCTCGCGATGCTTTTCGATCAACCGCGAGGCCTTTTCGAAAGCACCTGCCTCATTATACAGCTGACGGACGCGGCCCAAGCGATGGGCAGGATCCGCTTGCTCATTGGTTACCAGCGACAGCAGTTCTTCTTGCTTCGCGGCATTCAGCCCTTCGAGCGCCAAAGCCCACAGGACAGTTGGTCGGCCACCGAGCGTATCGCCGCCAGCCGACATCTTGTTGTGGTTGTCGCCGTCCCAGTCGTTCAAATCGTTGAGAATCTGAAAGGCCACGCCCAGGTTGCGGGCGAACAGCTTCATCGGTTCTGCATACGCTTCGGCTGGACCAGCCAAGCGGCAGCCACTGAACAAGGCCGCTTCGAAAGCAGGCGACGTCTTGAGGGCATAAATCTTGAGGGCATCGATGGGCTTGAGTCGCTTATCGCGCGCGTCGCGCCACAATAGCTCAGCTCCTTGACCTTCGCTGAGTCGCAGGTGCGCATCGGAGAGGCAATTCAAAATATCGGCAACCGCAGCGCCGCCGAGCACAGCCGTTTCTTTGGCAACCAGGCGATAACCAAGTCCGATCAGATAGTCACCGACATTAATCGCCGTCGGCACACCAAAACGGCGATGAACGGTTTCTTCGCCGTAGCGGAATGCATCGGCATCTTCGATATCGTCGTGCACCAGCGAAGCTTTGTGAAACGCTTCGATCGACATCGCCGCGCGGCGCACGGCATCGGGCAGCGCAGCCAAATGTTCGGCCCCGCTGGCCAGTGTTCCCTTGGCACCTGTGAGGGCGTCGTGAACGGCGAGCGTAATGAACGGGCGCGAGTACTTGCCACCCTTGCCGAGAAAATCGTGCGCGATCAGTTCGGTCGCAGCGATCGGTTCGATATCGGCCGCTTGTTGCCCGGGTTGCAACCGCTGACCGCCACGCAAGCGTGGCACCAGGCGCTCGAGTTCGTCCGGCTTGAACAGATTGGCAGCAGCGCGGAGCAAGTGAACGTAAGTACTCGTCTGCTGCGTCGAGGCTGCAGGTTGCACGCGGATCATATCCATGACCCACGGCTCATCGACACTCGTATTACGGCAATCGCTCGATAGCAGCGGCACGGCCATGCACGGAATGCCAGCGAGCAGAATCTTGTCGATCGCTTTTTCGAGCACGTTCAAACAGGCCACGCCGACAATCGCGTCGACATGCCCGCTGACAATAATCTTCAGCACAATCGGCGAGCCTTCGGCGACGAGCACCTTGTAGCCCATCTTTTCGGCTTCGGCGCGGAAGTCGGCAATGCTGCAAGCGCCGCAGGTTTTGCACTCCAGGCCATACTCGTCGTAATCGGCGGGACAACCTTCGGCATGCTTGAGGCAATGTGGCAACAGGAACAAGCGGCGCGACGGATCGGTCGCAGCTACCTGATCGCGCCAAAATTCACTACTGAGCACCACCATCACCCAACCGAGATAGCTCTCCGGCAGGCTGTTATCAGTGAGCAACTTGCGGACGACCACTTCCATCTGATCGACGGTCAGCGGATTCGCCTTATCAAGCGTAGCAGCAATCGCCACACACTTTTGCCGGATCGCTTCGCGCTCTTCCTCGCTGGGCGGCACTGCTTTTAAGTGCGACGTGTTGCGTCGTTTGCTGCGCCGCGGGCCGGCAAGTTCCGGGGGAAATTCGGGGGGCAAAGAATCGACCAGATGCGCCGGCGCTGGCGCGATCGTATCGGAGGCTGGAGAGCTTAGAGTGGACAAGGCGAGATCCTCAGTGGCGGCGCGGTTCGATGACGGCTGATTGCCTTGGGCACGACGTTGCAGGTGGGCTGTGGATTATTCCGGCGGGCGAGCAGCTGGCAGGGCTTGCCCCAGTGTACTCACTGTAAAGATGAGTGGATACAACTGCTCATAGTACCATAGCTTAGCGAAGTAAAAGCCAATAGGCGAACTGTTCTGGTGCCGATTCTGCTCCACTTGCTCGACCAGCCAGCCGAGGCCGCGGTCGACGCTCGATTGTAACTTGGCAGACCGTGGACTTGCCAGCAATGCTTCGACCGCCAGGGCCGTTTCTTCCAGACTGCTCCCCCAGGTTCCATCGGCATTTTGGTGCTCGATCAGCCAATTCACTCCCCGAGTGGCGGGCTCTGCAGTCATCCGCTGCAAGTCTCGATAGGCCAGCAATACCTTTGCTGTTCCGTAGACCGGGTTGTCTTCCTCCGGATGATCTTGGTTACCGAACCAAAGGGGGGACCAACTGCCGTCGGGATTTTGCTTGAGCTTCAGAAAGTGAAAACCTCGTTCAATTGCCGCGACGATTTCTTCCGGCCTTCCCAAGGCGGCACTTCGTGGATTCACCTCCGCCAAGAGTTGAACTTGCGGCATCCAAGCGTTCAGAGCGCGGATTGCATGTGCCGTGAGATCAGTGCCGCTACGATCGAACGGAAGTTTGCCCCAGCCACGACAAAAGGTTGGCCAACCACGATCTCGGTTTTGTAACTTCAACAGCCAAGCAATGCCCATCGACGCCGCTTGCGAAATATCTGCCTGTCGGTCCGAGTTGAGACCATCGAATAAAAGTGACAGTGCCAGCAGTGCTCCCGGCGTATCGTCCGCATCGGGAACCGCGCCGCTCAGGTCGGTCCAGCCCCAGCCACCGGGATCGGCACCGGTGAACGGATGCCGCTGCAAGTGTTGACACGAACGTAGCCACGACCAACAGCGCTCATCGTCGGGTAGTTCCTGGCCACCCGCCGCGAGCGCATTGAGCGAGAGGGAAGTGACCCAAGTCGCGAGGTTCGTATCGATGGGCCAACTTCCGTCGTCGCGCATCGAATCTTTCAAAAAACGAACGCCGGCCTGCGAAACCGCGTGATCAGCCCGGCCTGTTGCTGCCAGGCTCATCACCACAAAACTGGTGAGGGGCGTGGCTTCGAGATAGCCGCCGCTCTGCGGCTGCATCCGCAGCAGCACCTTCATGCTCGGCGCGACCGCCGCGCCACGCACGAAGCGCGAGTATGGATTCCACGGTTTGCGATGAAAATAGTGGGCCTGCCCAATCGCCACGAGTGCGGGAATCGCATAACTGACTACCGGCATCTGCGCGAAGCGATACCAGCTTTGCGGAATGCAGGCGAGTTCGAAGGGGAGCGGTGAAATCTCGCGCCAATCGCACAAGCCGGCAAGTGACAGGTTCGTCATGATCGGCACGACGAACGTCTTATCGATGCCGTAGCGCTTCCGCAGTCCCGCCATTCCTCCTTGCGCAGCGACATAACCCTGCGCGCGCGTCAGCAAAGGTGCAAGCTCCTGCTCTCGCCCCGCGAGGTGCACCGCAGCAATCACCAGGTAAGTCGTCGCGATATTGGAGTGGCTCTTATCGGTATCGCCAAAGCCGCCGTCGGCATTTTGCTGCCCGGCGAGATACTTCACGCCGGCTTCAATTAACGGCTGTAGTTCGCTCGCCAAATTCTGGGCACCATGTTTCTGCACAAGCGCTAGGGCGCTGACGGCAGTTGCCGTCGAGAGTGAAGAACTGGCAAGCCGACCTTCCCAATGGCCATGCTCGCCGCGCGCGGCGAGCAGGTCGTTCCGCGCGCGAGTGTATGCAGCCAGCAAGCGGTCGTAATTCATGGTGCTTGACAATCAAGTTGCGAATCAGCCCGCGTCAGCCCGCGTCAGCCCGCGTTAGCCCGCGATGGACTCCAGCAAGGCAACTTCCGCGGGATCCAGCTGAAAATCAAAGATACTCAAATCGGCCTGCATGTGGGCGGCATTGGTGGTTCCGGTGAGAGGTAGCATGCCGATGTCGCAGGCGAAGCGAAATACGATCTGGCTCGTCGTTCTTTGGTACCGCTGGGCAAGCTTCTCTACCGCCGGATGCACCAGCACTTCGCGATTGGCCGTCAGCAGTGAAAAACCCTGGTACGTAATGTCGTTTGCTTTACAAAACTCGCGAACCGCGCGGTCCCAGCCTCGGCTGGCATAGCAACGATTCTGCACAAACCGTGGCTGGACCTTCGCCTGCTGGCAAAGCTGTTCCAACTGCTCGCGCGAGACATTGCTGATCCCCAGCACTTTCGCGCTGCCACTCGCATGAATCCCTTCCATGGCCCGCCAGGCTGCCCAATCATCGGCACCCAAGCCAACGCGCTGCGAAGGGCCATGCAGCACGTAAGAATCCAAATAGTCGGTTCCGAGATGCACGAGCGAACTAGCAAACGACTGTTCGACTTGCCTGGCTATGGGGGCCTGCGGGTCGTACGGCAAGCGCTGATCTTGCCCGCCGAGAAACGTGAACTTCGTCTGTAAAAACAGTTCTTCTCGCGCGACCAGTCCCCGCTCGATAGCCCGTGCAACAGCCTCACCGACTCCCGCCTCATGATAGTGCTTGCGTTGATTGGCCGTATCGATGCCACGAAAACCCTGTTCCAGCGCTAGAAGCGCCAGTCGGGCCGTCTCAGCTTCTTTCCAGGCAGTTCCGTATAAAAACTTGATCATGCTGCCAGAATCGCACGCTCTCGTGCCGCTGTCCAGCCACCCACAAAACGAGCCTGCGACCTTAAACCAACGCCACCCGCTTCGTCACTCAAGCTTGTGGTTCTCTGCAAGCAACCGTCTAATACGGACTGGGTCGATGCTAGTCCGCTGCCTGCCTTTTCTTTCCGGAGTCGCTGTCATGTTACGAGCGGTTGGTTCACTCGCGCTGATTTTGTGCTTGAGTCTGGCTGTCTGGGCCCAGGAGAAATCGCCGCTCGAACGTGTGCAGGCCGATCCCAACGACGTTACTGCGTGGGGTGCGTACTGGAGCGAAAACTTCCGCATCATCCTTAGCCAGATGCAGTCCGACCCCAAGGCGGCACTGAAGCAGGTCGACGAAATCGAAGCCACGCTGACCAAGCATCCGCCAACCAGCGACGAAGCCAAGACCTCGCTCACGCGGATGAAGGCCTCGCTCACTTCGCTGCGGGCAAGTTTGGCCGTGGCGCAAATGTCGTTTGCCGATCTGGAAAAAGAATTGACTGCGAACCCAGACGATGCAAAGGCACTTGCAAATTACACCCGTAAGGCCGTCATGGAGATAGGCCGTCAGGCACGCTCGGAGCCAGAGAAGGCCGACGAACAGTTGACCGCCATCAAGGCCAGCCTGACGAAAATCAAAGAAGCTGCTAAAGATGACAAGACCAAGGAAACGATCGACTCCACGTTCAAGAACTTTGCGAACATCGAGCGGGCCATCGCCGGCAGCCGCAAGCTGGAACAACTCGTCGGCAAAGATGCCGCGCCGCTCGATGTCGAAGCTTGGGTGAACGGCAAGCCCCTGACCGATGCCGATCTCAAGGGCAAGGTCGTGCTGCTCGACTTCTGGGCCGTCTGGTGCGGACCTTGCATCGCCACGTTTCCCCACCTGCGCGAATGGCAGGAGCAATACGGCGACAAGGGACTCGTCATCATCGGCATGACCCGCTACTACAACTTCAAGTGGGACGAAGAGGCGAAGAAGGCTGCGCGGGCGAAAGACGAAGTCTCGCCCGCCGAAGAAAACGAAATGCTCGTCAAGTTTGCGGAGATGCACAGCCTGAAGCACCGCTTTGCCATTCAGGAAAGCAGTGCGATGTCGGACTTTTACGCCGTGAGCGGCATTCCGCACGTCGTAGTCATCGACCAGCAAGGCAAAATTCGCACAATCAAAGTCGGCAGCGGTGAAGAGAACGCGAAGGCCATCAGCGAGTTACTGAAGACGCTGCTGGAAGAAAAGAAGACGAGTGCCGTCGGAGTTCATGAAGCAAAATCCGACCTCGAAGCTGTGCTAAAGGCACAGCAAGAACGGAACATTGGAAGCAAGCCGGAGCAGGCTAAGCTCAAGAAGCTTCTCGAAAACGCTGAGGCGAAGGAATAGCCCGCACTAAAAACGTCTTTGTAACGATGCGGCGCTGAACACCTCTCAGCGCCGGCCAAATTGATTGATAGTGTCAAGCGCTGCCAACGGCAGTAGAATCGTGCCCTTGTGTAACGGTTGAATGATTCAACCGTGTTGTCAGTTAGATCTCGGGGCGATCATCGAAGGAAATATGTCTGCTCCTACGCCCCGCACTTCCAAGCTTGAAGATTTTCTCGAACGACTCGACTCTGCCGATCCGGTCGTGAGTAGCCGCGCTGCCCGCGAACTGGTCGCCATGGGCGAATCTTGTCTTCCGCTCACGAACAAATTGGCCCAGCGGTTGAATCATCCCATTGGCGACACAGCCGAGATTTTGTTCGGCGTGCTGGAGCAAATCGGTCCGGTGGCCATTCCTGAACTGCGTAAACTGCTGCCGCAATCGTTTGGCAAACAGCAGACCTACCTGCTGCGTTTGATCTCGGCGAATGGTTCTTGAACGGGAGAGCGAGGCTCCTGCCGAGCCGCCGACGAGGGAACGATTGTCCATTGCAATCGGCTCGGCAAGAGCCTCCCCCTCCCATTAATTTACTTCGCTACGGCCAACTGCGGTGCCTGTACCTTGTAGCCAAGTTGCAACGAGCGACGCATCGCCAGTTGTTGCATCTGAGAGACCTCAACGTAGAACTCAATCCGCCCGCTGATTTTGGCAGCGACACAACGGCCGCGCTGCAGAATGAGGCAATTTTTGTGCATCGCCGGAATCTTCGGCCCAGCCGTCACATGCCCGCTGAGATTCAGCGGATCGACGGCCGAAATGAGGCACCACTGTTCGTCGTCGGGTGCATCGCGCAATTCGCGCAGCCGCGAGACAGCCGACTCCAGTGCATACTGCTCACCAATACCCGCGATGAACCGCCCGCCCCGAATTTCGCCCCGCAGTTCCAAGCGACGCAGCACTCGCACCAGTTCCCACCAGGCAGGAGCTGAAACTTCGCGGGCGAGCAGATCGCGAAACACCACCCCGTAACGCGCGAGCAGCAGCCGGCACCATTTTTCTAAGCGCACCTCGCGCTCGACACTTTCGACAACGCCGGGGAACAGCGACCAGCGACCAGTTGCGTTGGTTCGTGGGGGCAATGTCGAGCCCGTGGTATGGCGTCGTAAAAACGCGGACTTCTTCCGCTGCAGGTCGGCCTTCCCCGCAATGGCCCGCACGGCAGCGAACGTATCGGCCGAAACCAATCCAGCTGCCGCACATTCACGCAGCGACTCGTCGAGTTCCGTGGGGAGCAAACCGGTAATCGCGCGCAAGTCATGCTGAAACAGCGCGCCGCGGGCTTGCAGCGCAGCGATTACATCACGGGCCTTACCACCTAGGTTGGCATCGCAGGGCGTCCTCTCCGGCGGCAACAGCCAGGCGAGATCTTCGCGCAGCGCGAGTGTGATGGGCATCACGCGGGTCATTCCCGACAAAGGCTTATCGTCTTCGTCCCGCTTCGGCGGCTGAAAGCGGCCCCAGGCGAGTTCACCGCACAGGAACAAATGATCGAGCCCGCTGGGATCCCAATCGCTGACGCGGGCCGAGAGAATCTTGTCTTCCCAAGTGCCGGCGGCCAGCTCAAAACCTTGCAACTGCGTGACCGCTTGCCGAATGCCGACTTCTCCTTGCCGCTGCGAATCGGGGGTGAGACCGTGCAGCCTGGTGAGATAATCGACGAAGACTTCCGGGGCCACAGGCTGAATGCGGCGACGCAGGCCATCGAGCGTGAGGCGATGAATTCGCGCGAGAAGCCGGCGATCGCACCATTCGAGCGTGGCTGGATCTCGGGATGCGAACGCTGCTTCGCTGTAGCGGCCGCGCATCACGGAGCCTTGCCCTTCGATCGACTCGAACGAGGCAAATACTTGCGAAGGTTCCAGGTGAATCTTCGCCGCCAGCGCCGTGGCGGTGACTGGTCCGCTGACGGCAATCCGACCGCGGACAACTTCGACCCGTGCATCGATTCCTTCCATCGTCACGTCCAACGCAGCGGGCAACTTGGGGGGCGGATCGATCTTCACCGCCGGATACGCCGCGCGAATCAGCGGCCATCGTTCAGTGGCGAACCAGAACTTCTCACCATCGGCCCACTTCCCCGCGTATACTCGCCCACCCGCAGCCAACTGCTTGAGCCATTGCTGCCAGGGCTGGGCCTCGTCATCGCGCAGCACCACCATAGTCAGCAGAATGTCATGCACTTCGTCGGCATCGCGCGCGAAGGGCCAGGCTTCTTCAGTCACTTGCGCGATGGCCGCCGGATCAAGTCGTGCGAGATCGCGCATCTGATCGATGGCGAGCCCCCGGCGCGTCGTCACCGCGCGGGTACGACGCTCTTCGAGCGGAGCATCATCGAGAAATGCATAAGGCCGGGCATTCAGAAGCTGATGCGCAAACGGCGATGGCTCGCGCGTGTCGACGGGCGTGAACTTGATCGTTCCCGCCTTCACCTGGTGCAAAGCATCGAGCCAGCGAGGCAAATCCATTGCCTCATGCAGGCAGTCGTGCATCGTCTGCCGCACCAGCGGATGATCGGGCATTTCGATATCGCCGTGGTGATTCTCCAGGCAGCCCACCGTTTCGGGAAACGTCGCCGCCAGCAAATCTTCCGCCCGATACTTCTGCAAGAACGGCGGCACACGCTTGCCACCGGACGAGCGAAGCACACCCAGTGCGCGGGTAATATTCCAGCGCCAGCGAATGCCGAACATCGGCACGGCGAAGACAGCTTGCTCAAGTAACTCCTGGGCATTCCCCGCGTGCAACATGCCGAACAGGCTCTCAATCGCAAAGCTGTGTTGGGGGCCGATCGAGAGGAGCACGCCGTTATCGTCGGCTGCGGCCTGCAATTCAAAATCGAAGCTGCGGCAGAATCGCTTGCGCATCGCGAGTCCCCACGCACGATTGATCCGCGCACCCATGGGCGCGTGAATGATCAACTGCATGCCTCCTGATTCATCGAAGAAGCGCTCGAAGACCACTTCAGTGCAAGTTGGCACGGTGCCAAGGGCCGCACGCTGGGCCGCGACATAGCGGATCGCTTGTTCGGCAGCCCAACTGCAGGCTCCGCAGTTTTCCATCAGCCAGGCCATCAGGTCTTTGTTCTGCGGTGTGACCAACAGTCCCGGACCAGCAATCCCTTCGGCATCGGGCTCCCAAGCTTCCTCGACCAGGTTCGTCGCCAGTTCGCGGCGCAAGTTCGAAAGCTCTTGAGACAACTCCATCGTCCGGCCCGGCGCTTCGCCAAACCAAAACGGAATGTTAGGTGGCGCACCACCCGCATCGGCGACGATCACTTCATCCCGCGTGATTTGCGTGATCCGCCAACTGGTGTTGCCAAGTAAGAAGATATTGCCAACCGTGCTGTCGATGGCGAAATCCTCGTCGACCGTGCCGACCTGCTTCCCTTCCCCTTCGATGATGACTTTGTATTCGCCCAGTTCGGGAATCGCCCCGCCGCAGGTGATGGCAGCGATCCGCGCATGACGCCGCGCTTTGAGTCGATTATTGATTTGATCGCGATGGAGATAAGCGCCGGCCTTGCTGCCCGGCTTGAGGCCATCGCTGAGCATTTTGATGATGGCGTCGAACTCGGTGCGCGGCAAATTGCGATAGGGCCACGCGCCGCGACATAGCTCGAACAGCGCGTCTTCTTCCCATTCATCGCTGGCTACGGTGGCGACAATCTGCTGCGCGAGAATATCGAGGGGCTGCTGCGGAATCTCGATCTGGTCGAGTTGGCCGGTTCGAACCGCGCGAATCAGCGCGAGCGATTCGAGTAATTCATCGCGAGTGAGCGGAAACAGGCGGCCCTTGGGAGTGGCTCCCAGGTTGTGACCCGAGCGGCCGATCCGCTGCAGGAACGTGGCAATGCTGCGCGGCGAACCAATCTGACACACGAGATCGATGTAGCCGATGTCGATGCCCATTTCGAGCGAAGCGGTTGCGACAATCGCTTTCAACTCGCCTGCCTTCAGACGTTGTTCCGCATCGAGGCGAATCTCTTTCGCCAGGCTGCCGTGGTGACTGGCCACCGCTTCATCGCCGAGCAATTGCGTCAAGCTGTGAGCCACCCGCTCCGCCATGCGCCGCGTATTCACGAAGATGAGTGTGCTGCGGTGCGATTGAATCAGCGCGATGAGTTTGTCATAAACCTCACCCCATTGATCGCCAGAGCAAACAGCCTGTAACTCGCTTGGCGGCACAACCAGGGCCAGATCGAGATTGCGGACGTGACCGCCGTCGATAATGACGGGGCCTACACGATTGCCCGCGGCATCGAGCCCTTGTCCGCCGACGAGGAACGCGCCGATCTGATCGAGCGGCTTTTGCGTGGCCGATAAACCGATGCGAGTCGGAGGCCGATCGCAAATCGCCGTCAGGCGTTCGAGCGATAGCGACAGATGCGAGCCGCGCTTATCGCGGGCCAGCGCGTGGATTTCGTCGACGATGACCGTACTGACGGTGCGGAGCAGATCGCGGCTCTTCTGCGAGGTGAGCAATAAGTACAGCGACTCGGGAGTGGTGACCAAAATATGGGGCGGCTTGCGAAGCATTGCTTGCCGCTGCGCGGCCGGTGTATCACCGGTGCGAACCGCCACGCGAATGGGCCAGGCAGGCAAGCCCTCTTGAATCGCCAGTTCGCAAATCTCTTGCAGCGGCGTCTGCAGATTGCGTTGAATATCGTTGCTCAGCGCCTTCAGCGGCGAGAGATAAACAACGTCGATGCCGTCCGGCATGTCGCCCGCCAGCCAGCGACGAAACAGCCGATCAAGGCAAACCAGAAACGCCGCCAGCGTTTTTCCCGAACCTGTCGGGGCCGCAATCAGCGTATGTTCGCCGCGGGAAATATGCGGCCAACCCGCCAACTGCGGCGGCGTAGGCTCACCGAAACGCTGACGAAACCAACGTTCAACGAGCGGATGAAAGTTGAATCCAACCATGGCAATCACCGCAGCAACGAGACAAACCAACCAGTGTGCAATTGTCTATTATAGTGGGTGAGGGTGTTGAGTGGACGAGGCCAATAATCCGCCGGGTGGTTGCTAGCGAATTATCTCAAATTTCTCGCACGAGATGCGACGACCAATAATCTGAAGAAGGAAGCCGATGATCGATCCGCATTTAGTTTCGCTTCACTACCAACTCGAAACTCAAGCCACCATTAAGTTCGATGACCCTCCGCCGCTAGACGGCAATCAGACTGAATTCGCATATCGGCTGGAAAGTGGCAGATTGACTGTAATGATGAAGCAGCATTGCGCCACTGAGGAAGCCGCTCGCAATATTGTGGAACCGTTTTTACGATCCTGGGAGTTGGATTTCGCGATCCGCAGAAACTCGCGAGCGATTACATTCTTATTCGAAAAATCAGAAATTATTGACCTCGCACCACTTCCTCCAGATGGCAGCGTGCGATGTATCGCTGGAACTGCACACCTTACACTAACAGCCTACGCGCCCACGGTAGTTGCGGGGTTCAAAGACTATCCAGAGCCGCCGACAAATTTCAAAGCGTCGTCAGATGTAGAGAATATGTGGTTTAGATATGCGCGATTTCTTGAAGATCGAGAGCCCCTGCTTTCAATGGCGTATGCATGCCTGACAGTTATTGAAGGCAGTACCGGACTTAAGGGAAATCAAGGTGCGCGTGATGGGGCAGCAAGAATGTACGCCGTCGACCGTCAAGTTCTAAAGCACTTGGGAGAACTAGTTTCTACGAAAGGTGGTCCCGCAGAGGCAAGAAAATTTGATGCGGGTGCGACGCTGCAGGAACTCACGAACGCGGAGAGGGGCTGGGTTGCTGCTGCTGTAAGATTACTAATCAGGAGGAAAGGTGAGTACGATGCTAACCCAGGTTCAACGCTAACTCAGCTTACGATGGGGGATATCCAGTAGCTTCGGCGGTGTGAATCGGTGCTAGTTAGTACGCAAGTTACGATCAACTGCCTCATTAGGACGGTTCGCAATGACGCCAAGCGGCGATGGCGTGGTCGAAGGTGTAATATCCAACCTATTCGCAGCTACAGCGAATGCTCGACTAGTTACACCTCGAGCGTCTTACACGGGCCGATGGCGACGGTGGACATGCGGGTGAGTGGATAGCGGTCGAGAACACGGCGGATGTCGTCGACGGTGACGTTGCGGTAGGAAGCGACCGTTTCGCGAACGGTGCGATATTGTTGGCGCTGGAGCCAGCCGTTGCCGACGGCAAACATGCGGCTGGCAGGGCGTTCGGCGTGCAGCACTACTTGGGCACAAACTTTGTTTTGCGCTTGCTTGAGTTCTTCTTCCGTCACGCCGTCGGCTTGAGCGCCTGCGAAAATTTCCATCATCTGGTCGAAATTGTTCTGCGTATCGTCGGGAGCGCAACAGAGCGCCGACATATAGATGCCAGCGCCTTGATACTCGCTCGGGCTGATAGCGGCGTACTCGGCCTGGCCGGTGTCGACGAGTTCCCAGAACAGACGGCTGCCACTGTCGTCGCCGATGATGGTAGTCATCAAGCGGGCGGCGTAACGGGCGTTGTCTTCGGTCGAGGGAGCGGCACCCGTTTGAAAAATGTATTGCTGGGCGGCCGTGCTCTTTTCGAAAATGGCAAAGCCTTCTTCGCCGACACAAGGCTCGAGCTTGCGCTGCGCTGGAAAGGCCTTCCATTGGCCGCAGTATTTCTCAGCGGTGCGAATGAGTTGTTCGAAATCGACATTGCCAGCAGCTGACAGAATGATGTTCTGCGGACTGTACCGCTGCTCGAAATAAGCGAGCATCTGATCGCGTTTCAGTTGTTCGATACTTTCGACGGTACCAAGCACACTGCGACCGAGCGGATGCTTGCCGAAGTGAAGGGCCATCGCCTTTTCGTGGGCGTTGAACGGCGGCTCATCTTCGTACTTGGCAATTTCCTTGAGGATGACCTGCTTCTCGGTATCGAAATCATCCTGCCGAAGCGATGGGCGCATGATATCGGCGAGCAGGGCAACGATCTTATTTTGGTCTTCGGGCAAAGTG
This sequence comes from Anatilimnocola aggregata, assembly GCF_007747655.1. NCBI lineage: Bacteria > Pseudomonadati > Planctomycetota > Planctomycetia > Pirellulales > Pirellulaceae > Anatilimnocola > Anatilimnocola aggregata. Next base: position 7,843,293 of record NZ_CP036274.1, on the reverse strand, counting down.
GTCGCGTAGTAGACCGTCTGCTCTTCGTTGGTGAAGGCGTTGCTCGACGATGAAAGTTCGTCGAGTTCGCGATTTACATCGAGCGACGTGCGGGTGGGCGTCCCTTTAAAGACCATGTGCTCGAGAAAATGGCTCACGCCGGCAACTTCGTCCGATTCGTCGCGCGAACCAGTGCGGACGAAATACGCATACGAGGCCGAATAAGCATCCGGGTTGCATTCGGCCACAATCTGCAGGCCGTTGTCGAGCGTGTGCTTGCGAAATTCCAGTGCCATGCGTCTGCCGTTGAAGGGTGAGGAAGCGACTTGAGTGTGGGAATCCTCCCACGAGAGTCAATCGTGCGCCAAGGAGCCCGCCAAAGCCAGCCCCCTATCTCTGGCGGCTAGCACCAATAGGCCACAAAAGCTGAAAGGTTGCGGAATCGGCTGCCATTTCCTGTTGTTCGTCAATCTCATCTCGAATTGGAACAGCAGTATAGAGGAACCTCTCCATGTCACGAATCAACAATCGGAACCGCAATCATTCAAAGCCCGCTCCAGTACCACGCTGGCGGCGTGGCGTCATCGAGAAACTGGAAGCGCGCGAAGTCTTCTCGGGCACGCCCCTTCCCGTGCTGCTCGTGATTGCTGACAAGCAAGACTTTTTCTACCAGGAGTACGGCGATACCTACGATTCGCTGATTGCCCGCGGAGTGGAAGTCGTCGTCGCCGCGGAAACCACCGACCCCAGCGTGGCGCATCCCTTTACCGGGCAAGGTGCGGGCGACGGAATCGTCACGCCCGATATCGCGCTGGCCGATGTGCAGGCGGAAAACTACTCCGCGATTGCCTTCGTCGGCGGTTGGGGCGCGTCGATGTATCAGTACGCCTTTCCCGGCGACTATGCAAACGATGCTTACGACGGCAATGAAGCGACCCAGACCATCGTCAACAATCTGATCGGCGATTTCATCGATCAAGACAAGTACGTCGCAGCCGTCTGCAACGGTGTCACCGTGCTGGCTTGGGCGCGCGTCGATGGCGTGAGTCCGCTGGCCGGACGAACGGCCGCGGTCCCATACATCGGCTCGCCCGCGGCAACTTACATGGGCATTGAATACGGCAACTATGGTTGGGCCCAGCCCATGCAAATGGATGCCAACGGCATCAACTATTTTCCCTCGGGCGCGATTGGGGTCGCCGATGATCCGTCCGACGATGTCTGGGTCGATGGTCAGTTCATCACCGCCGAGAACAACCACAGTGCAGCCGAGTTTGGCGATGTGATTGCCACCCACGTCATCAATGCTGCGGTGGAAGAAGTCGAGGAAGTGCCTGAAAATCAGGCTCCGATCGTTTCGCCCGGTAATCTCGTCATCGCCGAGAACAGCGTTGCGGGCACGGTCGTGGGACAAGTGATCGCCAGCGATAGTGACCTGGGGCAATTGCTGACGTATGCCATCATCGGCGGCAACGACAGTGGTGCCTTCACCATTGAGGCAGCGACGGGAGTCATCACCGTGGCTAATCCCGCGGCTCTCGATTTCGAGGCTTCGCCCCTCTTCGAACTGACGGTGCAAGTCACCGACAATGGAACGCCTTCGCTCAACGGCGTCGCGAGCGTGATGATCGATCTGCTCGACGAACTCGAAACTCCGCCCGGACCTGTTTCGCACGACGGACCGAATGTACTCGTGCAGGGAACTGCCGATGCGGACACCATCTACATCTGGAGTGACTACTACGGCCAGCAGTTTGTCTGGATCAATGGCCTGCAAACGGGACCACTTGCGCTCGGCTCCGGCGGTCGCGTCATCGTGTTTGGTGGCGATGGAAATGATCAGGTTTATGCCACGGACAGTGCGAAACCGGTGACCATTTACGGCGAAGGTGGGCACGATAGTCTCACGGGAGGATCGGCCAATGATGTCATCGACGGTGGTGAAGGTTGGGATCGCATCTGGGCTGGTGGCGGAGACGATTTGATCGTCGGCGGGGCAGGGACCGACTGGCTGCACGGTCGCGAAGGGAACGACCTGATCGTCGGGGGGGACGGCGATGACTATCTGTACGGCTTCACGGGCGACGATGTGCTGATTGGCGGCCAAGGCAGCGATCGAATCGAAGGAGAGAGTGGGGAAGACCTGCTCATCGGCGGTACGACGAGTTACGACTCGAATCAGCTCGCGCTCGAGGCCATTCTGGCCGACTGGACAGCGGGGGCCGATCTTGCCGGTCGTAGCGGAGTCTTTCAACTGACGTTCAACGGCCAGACCACCGCTGACGATAGTGCGCAGGACGTTTTGATTGGCGGTGCTGACAACGATTGGCTGTTGATTCACGCCAGCGATTATGTCCACGCCAGTCAGGCTGGCGATCTGCTGGACGTTCTGTAAGTCGTTACCGGGCCGCTTGTTTCGTGTGGCGACAACAATTCTGGCAAGCTGCTGAAAGATCCTTTCCCAGCTTGCCATTTCTCTTCTGTCCGCACTTATCTCATCTCGGAACACGCAGAGGAACAGACGCCATGAAGAACTCCAGCCGCCGCCCGACTCGAACCCCTCAACGTCGCCGCTCCTTTTTCGAAACCCTGGAACGCCGCGAAGTCTTTGCTGCAGGCGATGTCCTGCCCGTGCTGATGGTGATCGCCGATCAGCGCGACTTCTTCTATCAGGAGTACGGCGATACGCGTCAATCGCTGCTGGAAGCGGGGCTCACCACTCGCGTGGCTGCGACGACCACTTCACCCAGCACGCCGCATGCGAACAGCGGGCAAACGGGAAGCGGCATCGTGACACCCGACCTGCGACTGGCCGATGTGAATTCGCAGGATTACTCAGCCATCGTCTTCATTGGGGGCTGGGGTTCGTCGATGTATCAGTATGCTTTCACCGGGATTTATTCCGATGGGCTGTACCGCGGCGATGCCACGACCAAGGAGACCGTGAATCGGCTGATCAACGAGTTCACCGATCAAGACAAGTACGTCGCTGCCGTGTGCCACGCCACCACTGTGCTGGCTTGGGCGCGCGTCGATGGTGTGAGTCCGATTGCGGGGAAGACCGTGATGACGCCCCAAGGTGGAGTGACGAACGGTGGCGGACCTCCCGTGTTTTACAACGGGCAATTCTACAGCTACTACCAGTACCGCCAATCGACACAGATGGAAACGAACGGCGGACTTACTCGTCCGCACGCTTCGGTCGGCAATCCGAATACAACCGCCGACGATGTCTGGGTCGATGGCAAGATCATCACCGCCGAAGATAACTTCAGTGCTCGCTTGTTCGGCCAAGTGATCGCGCAGCGGCTGATTGCTGAATCGGAACCACCAGCGCCGGTCAATGTTGCTCCCACCATCAACGCAGCGGTCTTCAACCTGGACGAGAACACCGCCGCTGGATCAGCTGTGGGACAAGTCATCGCCAGCGACGCGAACGTCGGGCAGTCCCTGTCTTATTCCATCGTCAGTGGCAATTTGGCCGGCGGCTTTGCCATCAACAGTGCGACCGGGCAAGTCACAGTCGCCAATGCGGCTCCCCTGGATTACGAAGCGACACCGACCTTCAACTTGACGGTGCGCGCTATGGACAATGGTGCGCCCTCATTATTTGCCGACGCCGTCGTGACGATCAACCTGCGCGATATCGTAGAAGTGCTTCCCAATCGCGCTCCTCAGTTCTCGGCGCAATCGTTCTCGCTGGCGGAGAATCCCGCGCTGGGCACCACTGCGGGCGTGGTGGTCGCCACCGATCCCGACGTGGGTCAAACCTTGTCGTATGCAATCGTCAGCGGCAATACGAATGCGGTTTTCGCCATCGATTCGGTGACCGGTCATTTGAACGTTGTGTTTCCCGCAGGCATCGACTACGAAACCAATGCCTCGTTCCAGCTTACGATTCGCGCGACCGATAACGGCGATCCAGCGCTGTCGACCGATGCCGTCGTGACTGTCAATGTGCTGAATGAGAACGAACAACCAACCACAGCGAACGGCAACTTCGTGTTGCCTGAAAACTCCGCTGCGGGAACCGTTGTGGGACAAGTCAGCGGCAGTGATGTCGATGCGGGGCAAACGCTCGCCTACTCCATCGTCTCTGGCAACACGAGCGGGGCCTTTGCGATCAACGCTGCGACGGGTCAGATCGTCGTCGCCAATGTCGGTGCGCTCGATTTTGAAACAACTCCAGCCTTCAACCTGGTTGTGCGCGTGACCGACAACGGCACCCCCGCCCGCTTTGCCGAGGCGAACGTTTCGATTCAATTGACCAATGTAGTCGAAGCTCCGGTTGGCCCCGTGTATCAAGCGGGCCCGAACGTAATCGTGCAAGGGACCGATGCTGGTGAATATATCTATGTCTGGACCAATGCCTCGGGGCAGGTGATGACCTGGCTGGCTGGTGTCAATCGCGGCCCCTTCACGCTCGGTGCCGGCGGGCGAGTAATTGTCTACGCAGGGGGCGGCAACGATTGGGTTTATGCCACCGACAGTGCTGCCCCGGTCACGATCTACGGCCAGGCGGGCCAGGATAATATCGTCGGCGGTCGTGCGGACGATATCCTCGATGGTGGCGACGGCTTCAATCGGCTGATCGGTGGGCCGGGGAACGATATCCTCCTGGGTGGCCCGGTCAACGATATCCTCGAAGGGCGCGAAGGGGACGATGTGCTTGTTGGTGGTGATGGCGACGATCGGCTGATCGGCTTCACAGGGAACGACGTCCTGATTGGCGGCGAAGGGCGGGACGTGCTCGATGCCGGCGAGGGCGACGACCTGCTGATCGGCGGGGCAACGAGTTACGATGCCCAGACCCTGGCACTGCAATCGATTCTGGCCGAATGGACGAGCGGCAACTCGCTGGCCAATCGAAGTCTCAACTTGCTAAATGGCGTCAACGGCGTGCGTCTTGAATTGGGGCAGACGATTTTCGACGACCAAGAACAGGACTGCCTTCCATCTGGCAACGGTGCCGATTGGCTCTTTCTGCAATTTGGCGATTACAACTGCCAGTACAGCGCCAATGATCTGGTGACGCAATAGAAAATTGGCAGCGGGCTGATTCGCTAACAAGGCGCGACAGGCAAGGATGCCTGTCCCACGCGTGAGGTCGGGCTACCTAATTCTCGGCCAGCAAACTAAGCTGCTCTCTGCACCTTGTCAGGCGGTGGAGAGAGTCCATGCAGAAATCGCACGAAGCGGCCAGTCCTACCTCATCCGTGGGCCGAATTTTTCAAGTTTGGCATTCCTGGCCGCTCTATCTGCGGATTCTCTTCGGCGTGATTGCCGGGCTGGTCTTCGGCCTGGTCCTCGCCCAAATTGCCGGGAGCGAGATCAAAGAGCCCAGCGGCCAGCAAACCGTCCAGAGCTATGCCGCCGGTTTGCTTCACGTGCTCGAAGTTCCCGCGAATCTGGTGCTGCGAGTGCTGGGGGCATTGGCTCCGCCACTGATCTTGCTCGCCATCATTCAGGCGCTCATGCACGCCAAGTTCCCGCCGGGGACACTGGGGCGACTGGTCTCGCTGCTGCTGATCAATACGATCGTTGCGATTTTGATTGGCCTGGCCGTGGCAAACACATTGCAGCCCGGCAAGTGGAAGTTTGGCGTTGACGCGCCCGCGGCCAAACAAGCAGCAAAACCGACAGCTGAAAAACCGAAGGACGCCGAAGGGCCGAAGTTTTCGATGGAGGAAATCCTCGAAAACATTCCCCGCAGCGTGCTAGGTCCGCTGACCGACAACGGCAAGGCGATTTCGGTAATCATCCTGGCCGTTACGTTGGGGCTCGCGCTGCGGCCCAACAAGAACGTGCCGATCACCAAAGTGGCGGACGTTGTGGACATTATGTTCGCCGTCCTCATTACCATGCTGCACTGGGTGATCGAAGTCATTCCGCTCGCCGTCTTTTGCAAAGTGGCCAACCTCGTCGGCGTGAAGGGGTTCGCTCCCTTCATGTCCCTCGGCGGCTTCGTGATTGCGGTGCTCCTCGCGCTGACCCTGCAGATGGCCTATTACCTGATTCGGATCAAGTTCTTCTCGTGGTGTTCGCCGTGGGCGGTGTTGTACGGCATGCGTGATGCCCTCGTGATGGCCTTCTCGACGGGAAGTTCGACCGCCACGATGCCGGTCACCTACGCCTGCCTGCGCGAGAAAGTCGGGCTCCGCGAACAGTCGGCCAGCTTGGGTTCGCTGGTCGGGGCGAACTTTAATAACGACGGCACTGCGCTCTACGAAGCGATGTCGGCCCTCTTCATTGCGCAGCTGATTGGCGCGAAGCTCAGCATGTGGCAGCAGTTTATGGTTGTCGTCACCAGTGTGATTGCCTCGGTCGGGGCGGCGGGCATTCCGGAAGCGGGACTCGTCACCATGACGCTCGTCTTCACGGCCGTTGGTCTCGATATCAAGCACATACCCATGCTGCTTGCCGTCGACTGGTTCCTTGACCGCTGCCGCACCGCGCTCAACGTCATGGGCGATGTGAACGTCAGCTGCCTGCTCGATGGCTACGTGCGCGAAGCCCCCGGCGAAGCCCTGGCAACTTCGCCGCTGGCCATTTTGGAACCTCCAGAGCCCAATGTGGTCATTGTGGCCCCGCCACCGATGCCGGAAGTGCCCCCGCCGACAGCCGAAGGGCCGTCTTCGTAAGCAACCGTTGCTGTTGAGCACACGAATCTGACGTGAGTACAATCAGAATTGGTATCCCTGGCAAAATCGGGAGCGAGTTTCGCGAGGACCAGTGCGTCATGACCAATGTCACTCTAAATCTTTCCGACGAACTGCAGCAGTTCGTCGCTAGCGAAACTGCGGCAGGACAGTTTGATAGTCCGGCCGGCTATATTGCTGCGCTGATCGAACGAGCCAAAGACGGCAAAGAGCAACTACACGCACAACTTATCGAGGGTTTGGAAAGCGGCGATCCGATTCAACTTGACGCTGACGAATGGAGCCGAATTCGTCGCGATATCGAACAGCGACGTTCGCATGCCTAACTCCATCTGCATCCGTCCTCGCGCGCGTTTGGACATCGTTGAGTTGGCCGTGTTCTTGGGCGAGCGTAACGCGGAGTTAGCTGACCGGTTTCTCAATGCTTGTGAGTCAACATTTCAGTTGTTGGCAGATTCGCCAGGGATCGGCGGAGCTTATCCGACAACTGACCAGCGGCTCGAAAACCTATCTGTTTTCCGAGTGAGCGGCTTTCCTAATCACGTGTTGTTTTATTACAGACGACCACAGGAGATCGAGATCGTACGCGTTCTGCATGGTGCCCGTGATATTGATTTCATCCTGCCAGAAACATAGCTTTCGCCCACTACCTTTTGGCAGCCCATTTCGCTTGACCCCATCAATCGCTGCTTATACGATGCGGGCTGCAGATGTGAATTCTTAAGTGGACCGGAAGGACACGCACCCGATGCTGACAATTCTTGGGCAGGCTGATCGGCAAGCTGGTTTTTGCGACGGGCATTCGCGACGCGATTTTCTGCGGATCGGTGGGCTGGGATTAGGTGGATTGGCGCTACCGCAGTTGCTGCAGGCTGAGGCGCAGCAAGGAATCCGCGGTTCGCACAAAGCGATCATCATGATCTTCTTGACCGGGGGACCGCCCCATCAAGACATGTACGACCTGAAGATGGAAGCGCCCGCCGAGATTCGCGGCCCCTTCCAGCCGATTGCCACGAATGTGGCCGGCATTCAAGTCTGCGAACACTTGCCTCGGATTGCGGCGTCGATGGACAAACTCGTCGCCATCCGCTCGATGGTCGGCAGCGAGGGTGGCCATTCGCAGTACCAATGCACGACGGGTTGGCCGCCGCAAAAGGCACCGATGCGCGGCTGGCCATCATTGCCCGCTGCCGTCGCGAAACTGAAAGGCCCAGCCAGCGCGCACGCGCCACCGGGTATGAGCCTGTGGTACAAGTGGAACGAAGAGAACCCGGGCCCCGGTTTTCTCGGTTCGTCGCAGGCACCGTTCGAACCGATTGGCAACGAGCGGCAGAACATGGTGCTGCAAGGCATGACGCTCGACCGCTTGGGCGATCGCCGCAACCTGCTCCACAGCTTCGATCGGCTCCAGCGCGAAGCCGATGCCCGCGTGCAAGGGAGCACTGCGTTTCAAGAACAGGCCTTCGGCATTTTGACCTCGGGCAAATTGGCGACCGCACTCGACCTGAGCCAGGAAGATCCGCGAATCGTAGCCCGCTATGGCCACGGCGACCCCAAGATTCGCCTCGCCAGTGTGCCGCAACATTTCCTGATGGCCCGCCGGTTGGTTGAGGCCGGAGCGCGCGTCGTTACGCTGAACCATGCCATTTGGGATTGGCATAACGACAACTTTAAAAACGCCCAAAAGCAATTTCCGATCTTTGACCGAGCACTCACGGCCCTGGTCGATGACCTGCACGAGCGGGGTATGTCCGACGATGTGACGGTGCTCGCTTGGGGCGAATTCGGCCGCACGCCAAAGATCAACAAGAATGCTGGTCGCGACCACTGGCCGCAGGTTTCGTGCGCGCTATTAGCGGGTGGTGGCATGCGAACAGGGCAGGTCATTGGTTCCACCGATCGCACCGGCAGCGAAGCCAAGGATCGACCCGTCACGTTTCAAGAAGTCTACGCCACGCTCTATCGCAACTTGGGAATCGACGTCCGGCACGCGACCATTCCCGACTTGCACGGCCGGCCGCAGTACCTGGTCGAAGCAGGCGTACAACCGCTCGCCGAATTGGTCGCTTAGGCGTAGGGTCCGCTGTGCGGACCATAACCCGCCGCGCATTCTCATTCAACGACGAATTGCTCGCGTCCGCATGGTTCCGGTTCGAAGAGCGGAATCGACGATTACGAATCGCCGAGCTGCGACTTGCGCCGCAGTTGATGGTGATAGTGCTGGGCAAAGCGATGGGCTTCGTCCCGCACATATTGCAGCAGTCGGAGGGCAAAGTTGTTCTTCGAGAGGCGAATCGGCTCGTCGAGATCGGGCAGATAGATCTCTTCTTCTCGCTTGGCCAGCGACAGAATGGCTGGCGGAGTAATGTCTTGATCGCGAAACGCTTGCAAAGCGGCATTGAGTTGCCCCTTGCCACCGTCGATCAGCAGCAGGTCGGGGAAGACTTCATCTTCGTCGCTCAGCTTGCGATAGCGGCGCGAGACAACTTCGTGCAAGCTGCGGAAGTCGTCGATGCCACTGACGCCGTTGATCTTGTAGCGACGATAGCCGGGCTTGAACGGCAGCCCGTCGAGAAACTGCACGACGCTGGCGACCGTTTCGCCGCCGCCTAAGTGCGCGATATCCATCCCTTCGATGGTCCGCGGCACCTCGGCCAACTTGAGAGCTTTCTTCAGGCCGGCGAGACCCTTCTTCGGGTCGATGTAAAAGACTTCGGGCTGAGCGTGGACGTCGATATCGCCGCGGCGGTCGAGCGATTCGAGCATCTTGATTTCGTCGCGCAGGCGGGCTGCATTTTCAAACTGCTTGGCCTGGGCTGCAGTCTGCATTTCTTCGCGCAGTTCTTTCAGCAGTCGCTTTTTGTTCCCTTCCAGGAACATGACCAGGCGCTGAATATCGTGCTTGTACTCTTCCTTGCTGATTCGCAAGTTGCACGGCGCGGTGCACTGTTGAATGCTAGCGAGCAGGCAGGGGCGGAACCACTTCCACCGTTCGTCGTTCTCTTCGATATCGAGACTACAGGTGCGGAACTTAAAAATCCGCTGCAGCACCTGCATTGCGCCGCGCAAAGCACCAGCGCTGGCAAACGGGCCGAACAGACGCACACCACGATCGGGCGGTTGGCGAGTCACTTCGACGCGCGGAAAATCTTCCCCCTTGGTGATCATCAGGTAAGGGAAGGTCTTATCGTCCTTGAGTTCCTTGTTGTGCTTGGGCTGAATGTCTTTGATCAGCCGGGCTTCCATCAGTAGGGCATCGACATCGCTTTCGCACTCAATGTAGTCGGCATCGGCGATATCGAGCACCCAGTCGGCAGTGCGGCGCTCCTGCTGGGCACCGATCAAGAAGTAGCTTCCCGCGCGGCTTCGCAAGTTCTTGGCCTTGCCGACATAAATGGTGATGCCCGAGGTATCTTTGAACAGATAGACGCCCGGCGCGCGGGGAAACTCGCGAACCTTGGCAGCTGCCCGGCGAAAGGCAAATTCGTAACGATAGCCGGGATCGGCGGCGGCCTCTGCGGCCGCCGCAGCTTCTTCCAGCGAAGCATCGGGTGCTAGCGGCCCCGCAACCTGATCGAGGGCCGCATCGACTTCCGCTTCCGAAGGCTGTGGTCCTTCTTCGGCTTCGGCAGCCGCTGCTTGCAGTTCCGCGGCGACGATATCTTCCGCCGAATCTTCTGCGTCGTCTTGATCCCAGTCAGCGGCCATCGTCCGTGGTTTGCGGCACAGCCGCCCTTTTTCGTGTAGGAGAAATCGCCCCTATTCAGGCACAATAGGCTGCGGTCGGAATTCTGGCGAATTTCGCGACCATCAGCGTAACGCGGTCAGGGTGGCGGGTATTCAGCATTGTAGCGCTCCGGGATTGATCTTGTAGGCACGCGCTCGATTCCTTATACGACATTTTGACAGGCATGGGGCCGCTAGCGAGCTTGCTCTTGGGGAGCCGGTTACGCCTGCGGCCGCTGCAGATCAGGGAGGAAGCCAGGGAATGTCAGCCCGTGAGCCAATTCGCGTACCACGCCCGCATTTTATCCCACCGACCACTCGCACAGAGGAAGCGCCCGAGCCGGGAACGCTGGCCGCCGCCGTGCACAACACCCGCCAGTGGCTGCTCGACCAGCAACAGCCGGCCGGCTTTTGGTGTGCGGAACTCGAAGGGGATAGCATCCTGCAAAGCGAGTACATTCTGCTGCTCGCCTGGTTGCGCCGCGAGAATCTGCCGATCGCGAAAAAATGTGCTCAGCGGCTGATCGACACTCAGTTGCCCACGGGTGGCTGGGCCATGTATCCCGGCGGCGAATTAGAAATCAGCGGTAGCGTGAAAGCTTACTTCGCGCTCAAACTGACGGGCCACGATCGCAATGCCGAGTACATGGTGCGGGCTCGCGATGCCATTCGCGCGGCCGGCGGTGCCGATGCCGTGAATAGCTTCACCCGGTTCTATCTCGCGCTGCTCGGGCAGATCTCGTACGATCATTGCCCCGCTGTGCCGCCCGAGCTGGTGCTGTTGCCCAAGTGGTCCCCCATCAATATCTACCGCATGAGCGCCTGGTCGCGCACGATTGTTGTGCCGCTGGCCATCATGTGGGCCCATCGACCGGTGCGGCAACTCGCGCCTGATCGCAGCATTGGCGAATTATTTCTGAAGCAGCCCGATCATTGGCCAGAACTGAAATGCCCGGGTCTGGAGCAAGAACAGAGTTGGTTCTCGTGGGACAAGTTCTTTCGGCGCGCGGATCAATCCATCAAGTGGCTCGAACGCCGCAAGATCAAGCCTCTTCGCAAGCGAGCCCTGAAAGTCGCCACGCAATGGATGACCACGCGCTTCGCGCATAGCGACGGCTTGGGAGCCATTTTCCCGCCAATCATTTGGAGCATCATCGCGCTCAAGTGCCTCGGCTATGACGACGACTCTGCCGAGGTGCGTTACAACCACGAGCAACTGGCCGGGCTGACGGTAGAAGAAGAAACTTCGGCCCATTTGCAGCCCTGCTTGTCTCCCGTGTGGGATACGGCCATCACCGTGCGCGCGCTGGCTGCCAGTGGTGTGACGATTGACGACCAATCCTTGATCGCCGCCATCGATTGGCTGCTCGAGAAGGAAGTGACCCGTCCCGGCGATTGGGCCGCCAATGTGAACGCTGCACCAGCTGGTTGGTTCTTCGAGCATCACAACGATTTTTATCCCGATATCGACGACACCGTGATGGTGATGATCGCCGTCAAAGAACTGCTGATTGCTTCGGAATCTTCTGCAGCTGCGAAACCAGTCAATCGAGAGTTGCAACATCCGCGCAGCAGCAGCGATATGCAAATCGACGAAGCCGATGCTCGTCGTCGGTGGGCCATTGGTGCTTGCGAACGCGCCCGGCGCTGGGTTCTGGCCATGCAGAACAAAGATGGTGGCTGGGGCGCGTTCGACAAAGACAACGACAGCGAATTTCTTTGCCGCGTGCCGTTTGCCGATCACAACGCCATGATCGATCCCAGTACGCCGGACCTGACGGGCCGCGTGCTGGAAGCGCTGGCGCATTGGGGTGCGAAACGTGGCCAGCCTGCCGTTGACCGCGCTTTGCAATACCTGCGCGAAACGCAAGAGAGCGACGGCAGCTGGTTTGGCCGCTGGGGTGTGAACTACATCTATGGCACTTGGCAAGTGCTCGTCGGACTGAATGCCATCGATATCGCCAAGGACGATCCGCTCATGCAGCGGGCAGCGAATTGGCTGTTGACTCATCAGCAAGCTTCGGGTGCTTGGGGTGAATCGGCAGATACTTACGAAAAGCCGCACCTGCGCGGGCAAGGTCCGGCCACTGCTTCGCAAACTGCCTGGGCATTGCTCGGCTTGCTGGCGGCGGGACTCGCCGAACATCCCGCTGTCGAACGAGGCGTGCAATGGCTCGTCGATCAACAGCAAGAAGACGGCACCTGGGCCGAAACCGAGTTCACCGGCACCGGTTTCCCGCGAGTGTTCTACTTAAAGTACCACGCCTACCCGATTTACTTCCCGCTGTTGGCCTTGGCGACCTACGCCAATGCCCGCGGCCAGGAGCTACCGAAGCCCCAGCGCGAATCCGTCTCGCCGCGGTTACGAGTGGTGGGATAGCTACCCGATCGCTCGGGAGGGCGAGGCTCCCGCCGAGCCGAACGGTGGAGCATTAGCACAGACAGCCATTGCAAATCCAAACGGGCGGCTCAGCAGGAGCTTCGCCCTCCCAAAAACGACCCTCGCTGACGCGTCGGGCTACCTAAAAGAGAGAATCATGTCGGTACCCATCAGCCAAATGTGGACGGTCGCCAGTTATGTGCTGGGCAAGAAGCTGGCCGGCATCAATCGCTATCCACTGGTGCTGATGCTGGAGCCGCTGTTTCGTTGCAACCTGGCCTGCGCTGGGTGCGGCAAGATTCAGTTCCCGGCTGAGATTCTGCGGCAGAATCTCTCACCCGAGAAATGCCTGCACGCCGCCGACGAATGCGGCGCGCCGATCGTTTCAATTCCTGGCGGTGAACCTTTGATGCATCCGCAGATCGACGAAATCGTCGCGGGGCTCGTGCAGCGCAAGAAGTATGTCTATCTCTGCACGAACGCGCTCAAGCTGGAAGCAGCGCTGCCCAAGTTCAAACCGAGCAAATACCTGGCGTTTTCGGTACACATGGACGGGCCCAAAGAAGAACACGATCAGGCCGTCTGCCGCGAAGGCGTTTATGATATCGCGGTCGCGGCGATCAAAGCGGCCCGTGCCAAAGGCTTTCGCGTTACCACCAATAGCACACTCTTCGATGGTGCCAATCCCGAACGGATGCGCGGCTTCTTCGACGACATGATGCGGCTTGGCGTCGAAGGGATGATGGTCTCACCGGGCTATAGCTACGAAAAGGCTCCCGATCAGAATCACTTTCTCAAACGACAACAAACTACGAACCTTTTTCAACGACTGCTCAATCGCGCGCCGCGGCGTTGGCAGTTCAATCAAACGCCGCTGTTCCTCGAATTCCTGCAAGGCAAGTTCGATCTTGAATGCACGCCGTGGGGCAGCCCAACGTACAACGTCTTTGGCTGGCAAAAGCCTTGCTACTTGCTTAACGAAGGCTACGTGCAGACCTTCAAAGAGTTGATGGAACTGACTGCCTGGGATAAGTACGGGCAAAAGAGCGGAAATAGCCGCTGCCAGGATTGCATGGTCCACTGTGGTCACGAACCGAGCGCCGTCGCCGCCACCTTCGGCACACTCAAGGGCTTCCTGCATACTGCCAAGGTGAGCCTGTTTGGTTCGTCGACGAACCTCGACCAACCTGCCCTGGCACTTGCTTCCGCGGGCAAAGTTCCGCCGCCGCACGTTGGCAAATCTCGGAGCGGTTCGCTGCTGAAGATTGGGAAGTAGGCGGGTTGTCATTGAAATTGAGCCAATCCTTCGACCGGAATGAATCGCCACGTGGTCGAAATGAGAGACGATAATTCCCAGGTATCAACTGGCAGCACGAAGCCGGCCACCAATCGCCTGGTTTGGGTGCTGGTTGGCTTGTCTCTGGTTTGCTTGCTGCTGGCCGTCAGTCTGTTTCTCTGCGTGTTGCCCATTGCGCTGCAGTCTGTCCGCGAATCAGTTCGTCGCAATCAAGTGCAACAAAACATGCAGCAACTGAAGGCAGCGATTGAAGCATACGAAGCTCGTCAGCTTGAATCACCATTGTCCCCAGAGCGAAAAAAGACAGAGAAGTCCTTCACTGATTAACTTCCCCGCGCCTCGCCGCTCAGCGCGATTCCTGGGATACTGCAAATAATCGCTGACGTGACCAGTCACTTGGAATAAATAAGTAATGGATTTTCGCGTCGACCTAACGACCTTTCGCGGGCCGCTCGATCTGCTGTTGTACCTGGTACGCAAGCAGGAGGTCGATCTGGCCGATCTGCCGATTGCGCTCATCACCGAGCAATATCTGCAGTACCTCGAATTGCTCGAACACCTCGATGTGAACAGCGTCGCCGATTTTTTGGAGATGGCCAGCACGCTGATTGAGATCAAGTCGCGGGAAGTGCTGCCGCACGGTGGCGAAGAGGTCGAGACGTTCGACGACCCGCGCGAAAACCTCGTGCAAAAGTTGCTGGAGTACAAGCAGATCAAAGACGCCGCCAGTATGCTCGAAGAGCGCGGTCGCGATTGGCAGCGGCACGTTTCGCGCCTGGCCAGCGACCTGCCACCGCGCGAAATTGCTCCCGCCGATCAACCAATCCACGAAGTGGAACTGTGGGATCTGGTGAGTGCGATGGGACGCATCTTGCGGGAGAAAAAGGCCGTCAAACAGGCGACAATCACGTACGACGAAACGCCGATCCAGGTCTACATGAAGCGGATTCACGAAAAGCTGACCAGCCAGCAGCGGGCGGCGTTCAGCGAGATGTTCGCGCCGGGCATGCACAAGTCAGCGATGATCGGCGTGTTCCTCGCCGTGCTGGAACTCGTGCGGCATCACAGCGTGCGGGCGGAACAGAATGATCTGCACGGCGAAATCTGGATTGTGCCCGATGCCGAGTTCGATCCCGCGAAAGAGATCGTCGCCATCGATAACTACGATGCGCGGCCCATCTCAGACGATATGCCGGTCCAAGGACGGTAATTTCAGCAAGCCTGCAGTCGCGGGCTACATCTTCTGCAGCTTCATCTGCACCAGCCCGAGTTGCTGTTCGCGAAAGCCTCCTTCGCAATAGCTGAAGTAGAAGTCCCACATCCGCCGAAATGAGATCGGCAATCCGAGTTGAGCCAACTTTTCGTCAGCTGCGTGAAAGTTTGACCGCCAGGCTGCCAGCGTGCGCGCGTAGTGCTGCGGCAGATTATCAAGTTGCTGTAGCTTGAGATCGGTGTGCTCAGAAATCGCTTGCAGCATGGGCGAGACCGCGGGCAAGTGTCCGCCGGGAAAAATGTACTTCTGAATGAAATCGACCGAACGGCAATAGTCTTTGTATAAGTCGTCGGCAATCGTGATTCCTTGCAGCACCAACAGACCGCCGGGCTTCAGCAGGCGCGAGCAAGTTCGAAAGTACTCGTCGAGAAATTGCGGACCAACGGCTTCGATCATTTCGACCGATACCAGCTTGTCGTATTCACCGGTCAGTGCCCGGTAATCTTGCTGAAGCAACGTGATCCGGCTCGCTAGTCCGGCCTGCTCCACTCGCTCGCGCACGCAATTTGCCTGCTCGCGCGAGATAGTCGTCCCCGTGACGTGGCAGCCATAATTCCGGGCTGCATGAAGCGCGAGGCCGCCCCACCCGCAACCAATTTCTAGCACGCGATCTCCGGGCTGAAGTTGCAGCTTTTGGCACAAGCGGTCGAATTTCGCGATTTGCGCTTCGGCCAGCGTGGCTTGCGGAGATTCAAAGACCGCGCTCGAGTAAGCCAGCGATTCATCGAGCCACAGCGAATAGAAATCGTTCCCCAAATCGTAGTGGGCCGCGATGTTCTGCTTGCTTCCTTGCTCGTTATTCCGCCGCAACCAATGCCCCCAACGCAGCCAAGGCTGCAACAGCCATTTTCCGCAGCGTTCGAGCGCGCCCGTGACGCGCGCGTTGCGAATCATCAGCCGCACAACGGCGGGCAGGTCGTTGGTCGACCACTCACCGGCCATGTACGATTCGGCTGCGCCAATGCTTCCTCCCAAGGCCACACGGCTGTAAAGCGCCGGATCATGCACCGTGATCTCAGCTGCCACGCCATCGGCCGAAGGCGTGCCAAAGGTCGTCGATTCCAGCGCATCGGTGAGCGTGAGCACGCCTTGGTCTAAACTGACCAGCGAACGATGGACGGCAGAACGCCACGCACGGGTCTGCCAGTTCCAATGACTGGCAGTCGCCTTTCTTTGGTTTGCAGGTTTGCTGTCACTAACTTCATCGGCAGGTGTTGCCAGGCGGGGCATTACAAGCCCTGCGTCGTCGGACATGGTTGCGATTCCTTGGGGTGCGAATAGACCGGCAGTTGTTTGCGCCACAGCCAAAAAGCCTGGTAATAAATGGCAGCGACCACTTTGGCCGACATCCAGCCTTGGCGAATCATCGCGGCGGCTAGCGACGCGCGCGTCAGTTCGCGACGGCGCATCGACTGCACTGCCGTCAGTATTGGCTGGTCGTCAAGTTCCGCCCGCAGAGAAACTTTCAACTGCTCGCCTGGCGGCTGAATCAACCAGCGATATTGCTGCTGCATGCTCAAGAAAGGCGAAACATGAAATTGCTTCTCGTGCCGGAAGCGACCGAACTCAGTCGATGTCTGATTTCCCGACCACAACACATACCAGTGCCGTTCGCGCCACGGGATGTTACTCACCTCGGCAACCACGCACTGCAGCTCTTCGCGCGGATCGAAGCAGTAGTAAAGATTCAACGGGCTGAAGTAGTAGCCGAAAAAACGCAAGTGCGTGAGGAGCCGAATCGGGCCGGTGATGTGCAGTCCCGTCCGCTCCCGAACCAAATCGCTCACCGCTGTCTTGAGAGTTACCTCGTTCGAGCCTGCTTCCCCAACGGGATGGTCGGCCAAGCAGAAGCTGGCCGTGGCCAGGTGCGTTTCGCGCGCGAAGATGCCAGCCGCGGCGAGGGCGGGAATTTCGTCCAGGTCCAAGTACAGCATGAATTGCCTGTATTGGAACTGGTGGATCACCGGGCGGTCGCGACGGTGCCAGACCGTTCCTTCGTACAGACTGCTGTGCATGCTTCGAGCGTGACTCCAAATTCGCGGGCGACAGCGAGCGCGCTGCGCACGCCATCTTCATGAAAACCGTGGCCCCAATACGCGCCGCAAAACCAGGTTCGCCGTGGGCCATTGATTTCGGCCCAGCGAGATTGCGCAATAGCGCTGGCGCGACTGAACACCGGATGCTGAAATTGCATTCGGCGCAATACCTTCGCCGGCGCAATCTCATACGGAGTGTTGAGCGTGGCCAGAATGGGCGTTGGCGAGTTCACCCGCTGCAAGCGCGAGAGGTCGTAGGTTACCGCAACGTTGCCAGTCTCCTGCTCGTCCGTTACTCGCGGAGTGAGATAGTTCCAACTGGCCCAGGCACGCTGGGAACGCGGCAAGATCGAAGTATCGGTATGGACGATCACTTCGTTTTGCTGGTAGGGGATCGCGGCGAGAATCTCACGCTCGGTGGCCGTAGCATCGGCAAGCAGTCGTAACGCTTGATCGGAGTGGCAACCGAGCACCACATGGTCGAAGTGGCGGGGATCGGCCCCCATCGCCGAGACCCAGACGCCGTCCGCTGTCCGAGTGATTTGGCGAATGGGCGCGCTGAGTTGAATCTCTGGAATGTCGGCTGCCAAGCGCAACGCATACCGCCGCGCGCCGCCGGGAATCGTGCGCCAGACCGGGCGATCGCGAATCTGCAGTAGCCCGTGGTTATGAAAAAACGCGAGCGTGAACTTCGCGGGAAAATCAAGCATGTCGCGCGGCCGCGTCGACCAAATGGCAGCTCCCATTGGGACTAAATACTGGTCGACAAAGTCACTTCCCAAATGATGCTGCTGAACAAAATGCCCCAGTGTTTGGTCGTCGTTCAGTTTTTGCAGGGCAGCGATGGCGACCCGATTGAAGCGAAGGATGTCGGCCAGCAAGCGATAGAACCGCGGGCGAAATATGTTCCGGCGCTGCGCAAATAGACCAGAGAGCGAGCTCCCTTCGTACTCCAGGCCCGAACGATCGCAGCGCACGCTGAAGCTCATGTCCGACGGTTGCGAGTCGATGCCAATCAGGTCGAGCAACTGACAGAAGTTCGGATAGGTCCGCTCGTTGAAGACCATAAAGCCGGTATCGACCGCAAAACTGCGGCCAGCTAGTTCGACGTCAATCGTGCATGTATGGCCGCCGATCGTGGCGCTCGCTTCATAGAGGCAGACCTGATGCCGGCTAGCTAATAGGCGCGCGGTCAGCAGCCCGCTGATCCCGGAACCAATGACGGCAATCTGCATGCGAACCTTTCTAAGATTTTTCAATCTTGCCCAAGACGTGCCGCAGACCGGCAGCCAAGGTGGGAAAGCGAAACGGGTACTGCGTCGCTTCTAGTTTGGCTGGCACCACGCGGGCAGAGGCGAGAAGGAGTTCGTCAGCCATTTCGCCCAGCATCAGTCGAGCGGCAAAGGCTGGCAGCGGCATGATGGTGGGGCGATGCAAAACCTGACCAAGCACTTTGGTGAAGTCATGATTGTTCAGCGTTTCGGGGGCCACCACATTCACGGGACCGCGCAGCGACTCGGCCATGATGGAGTGGTGAATCGCGCCGATTACATCGTCGAGCGTGATCCAACTCCAATACTGCTTGCCGGAGCCAACGATGCCGCCGCCGCCGAGTTTGAACGGTGTCAGCATTTTCGCCAGCGCGCCACCTGCCGTGGTCACAATCATGCCGAACCGCGCATTCACAACTCGAATGCCCGCGTCGACGGCAGGTTGCGTGGCTGCTTCCCACTCGCGGCAAACGTCAGCCAGAAAACCCTCGCCCGGCGCACTCTCTTCGGTGAGGACCTCCTCGCCGCGATCGCCGTAATAGCCTATGGCCGAAGCGCAAATGAGCACGGACGGCTTACGTGGTGCAGTTGCCAGTTTCTCGCAAAGTTGCCGGGTGGGACCGACGCGACTCTGCTTGATGCGGTCCTTCACTTTCGCATTCCAGCGACTGCCGGCGATATTCTCGCCAGCCAGGTGAACCACTACCTCGGGAAAGTCGTCGACAGGAATATCAATTGCGCCGGTCTCCGCGTTCCATGCTGCAGCAGCCAGACCATCGTCCTGGCTCTGTTTGTTACTACGGGAGCGATTCAACTTGGTGACTCGATGACCGCCCGTGCTGAGGAATGCTGCGAGGGCGGAGCCGACCAAGCCACTCGCGCCGGTGATGGCAATGTGCATGCGATCTCTTTCTGCATAACGGGCATGGGCTTGAATGTCTGCCAGGGTCACGCGATGGCGATAGGCAAACATTCGTTCCAACTTGTGACGAATGGAGTTACCCGCTACCAAATTGCCGACGCCACCAGCGGGCAGTTTGTACTCGATATGATCGAGCAGCGTTGACTCGCCCCCCGATTGGGCTTCAAAGCGATGTGTATGTTCCCACTTAGCAAAGGGGCCGGTGACTTGCGTATCGTGGAATTCCTGACCGGGGAGAAAATCGTGATGCTTGGCCAGCCAACGAATCGAGAGCGGACCGACGGGAACTGCGATTTGCACCGTCCCGCCCGTTTCGATCGTTCCTTCTCGCTTTAAGACCTTGACCGTCTCCCAAGGCGGACTCAACCGTTCGAACGCGCCGGGTCGCAGGTGCCAGGCATAGGCCTCGGCGGCCGAGACCGGCAGCTGCGAGCGACGTTCGAAAGTGTGTGTCATGGGAGAAGTTTCGAGTTTGATGCTGGAGGAATTGCGAAAGGGCGAGAACTAAGCCTCTTCAGGCGGGGCGAGTTTCACTTTCTCCGCCAGGGTGCGGAGTTTAGAGATGGCGCGCATCTCCAATTGTCGCACACGCTCCTTACAAACACCCAACTCTTCCGCCAGACTTTGCAAAGTTTGTACTTCTGCCTGTTCATCGAGGCCAAACCGGCGACGAATGATGGCTCGTTCGCGAGGATCGAGCCGCGCAAGGAGTCGTTTGAGGTTGCGGCGCAGATCCTCCCAGCGAGATTCGGTCAGCGCCGGATCGGTTTGCTCTTCGTGCTGATCTTCAAACAACAGGGCATCGGCATTCACAAAGCGGCGATCGTCGCGCTGAGAATTTTGCAGGTAGCGGCAGAGCGTGCGGCGCACCGCCTGGGTGGCGTAAGTGCTAAAGCGAAAACCACGGTCATAATCAAACTTCTCAGCTGCCCGCAGGAGCGAACCGATTCCCTCACTCAAGAGATCATCGAAGGCCAGGCGCGGATTGGCAAACTTCTTGGCAATGGAAACCACGAGCCGCAAGTTAGCTCGCACAATGCGATCGCGATCGGCTTTCGCTTGCAACAGGCAAGCTTCGATCTGGTGTACGAGTTCGCGATTGGGCCGCTGCGGGTTTAATTTGCGGCGCAAACGATCTGCTTCGTACTTGCAGTAGTTCATGCGGCGGAAGAGGGCGACTTCTTCCGCGGGCTTGAGCAACTTCGCCTCGCACAGTCGCGCCAAATGGACGGGCATCCCTTTGCCGGGCTGCCACTGTTGCTCGCGCGGGTCGACTTCCAGCGGCAAGGCTGCCATGATCTCGCGGCCATGGCGCGGGCTGCGAAAGGCGGCGTTGTACATAAACTCCGGCTCGAGGGCAGCCAGTTGATGGGCTGCTTCGCGCCACTGTTTCAAGGTGCGGCTAGCTGAGCGCCGCGGCGCAGATTCGGTGGTCGGAGAATTGGAATCGGCATCACTCCGGGCGGTGAGAAGAATCATTACTCGACACTCCAGAACTCTCTTAACGGCATTAAATCGTTCAAATCGTTCACGCACCATTATTACCGCAGCCGCAAATCAGGCACAACCGACGACTGGCAGAAAAAGGCCAATTCGTTCGCAGTTGCATTTAAGGTGTTTATCTGCAAAGGCTTACGAATTGTCTGCCAAATAAACACACTTGCCATCAGGTCGTTCGTTGTCAAAATGTCCAGGACGATACCAAGTCGACGGTTCGGTATCTCATTACTCAGGCAGGCACTGCTGTGTCCGAAACTTTCTCCCCTAAACAGGTTGCCCGAGCCATCGGCGTCAGCGAGTCGTCGCTGAAGCGGTGGTGCGACCGCGGGCTGATTCCCACCGTTTGCACGGTCGGGGGACATCGTCGGTTGCCTGTGCAGGGCGTGCTCGATTTCATCAAGACGAGCCAGCGAACGCTCGCGCACCCCGAGGTACTTGGGCTACCTTCTCCTTTGGGTGGCCGGCGTCGAACGCTCAGCGATGGAAGTGCCGAACTCGTTAACCTGCTCGTCGCCGGCGATGAACTCGGCGCACGTCGCCTGCTGATGGATTTGTTTCTCGACCATCACCGCGTGAGTCAGATTGGCGATGCGGTCTTAGCGCCCGCGTTTGCGCGAATCGGCGAACTGTGGGCCTGCGGCGATGTCGAAGTCTATCGCGAACGATTGGCCTGCCGAATTTGCACGCGGGTGATCGACGAAATTCGCCGACTGATTGTGCAACCGCCGCCCGAAGCACCGCTTGCGCTCGGTGCAACGCCGACTGGCGATTGGTACGAACTGCCCGGGGCGTTGGTCGAACTAGTAATGCGGCAGAATGGTTGGCGCACGGTTTCGCTGGGGAGCAACTTGCCCTTCGAAACGCTGGCAACTGCTGCCCTGCAACAGCGGCCGGGATTGTTCTGGCTCAGCGTGTCGCACGTCTCGAACCCGCCAGATTTTGCGGCCGACTATGGGCGACTCGCAGCCACACTAGGGAGCAATACGCCCATTGTGGTTGGTGGTCGCGCGGTCGACGAGAACTTGCGCGCGGCAATGCCAGGCGCTAACTTTTGCAACAACCTGGTTTCGCTCGAAACCTGGCTCAAACAGTTGCCCCAGCCGACGAGTGAAACCAACAGCAGTTCCCGTTAGCCCCTCGACCTAGGGTTTGGAGGGTACCGCAGCTTCCGCGGTTCGCTCTTTGGCAACGACCTGCAGCAACTCGACCAGCTTGTTGCGAATCTGCTCTTCGGCATCCACTTGCAGGCAACTCGTGCGCGCTCGCCAGGTGGTGTAACCGCCCAGCTTGTGCAATTCTTCGGGTGGAATATAACCTTCGCACCCATTAGCCAGCTCGATATTCATGGTGGTCTTGAGCGGGCTGTTCTTTTTGATGAACAGGCCCGTGCTCGCGTAAGTCTCGTTGGGAATCGTGGCGATGCCCAAGTCGCCCAGCCGAATGGCTTGCAACTTCAACTCGCGCGTCGGCGGCATATCGTGCATGAGGAGCGTTTCGCGAGCATAGACTTCTGGCACAGTCTTGGGTTTGCGACCTTCATAGGTTTTGACAAACTCGCGCGCTTGTTCGATTTCTTCCGCCGTGGGCTTGCGAATTTTTAGCGTCAGTTTTTCTTCGGTCATCACCAGCGGCACCCAGTCGAAATATTGAATCTTCTCAAACGCGGCGAAAGCAGCTGCCGAGACTTCCTTGGCCACGGTTTGCCGATCGAACATCCGCCGCGGCTTGGTGTAATCCATCAACCAAAGATCGCCGCTGGTGGCATTGCTATGCGCGGCCATAAACCCCGGTACCTCATCCGCTTTAAGCAGGCGCTGCATCTCTTCGCAGACCAGCGCGAAGTAATCGGCCGAGAGGGCCGGCGCGCCGACATAGTGGAGCGAATAGTTGGTCAGAACTGCTAATGGCTTGCCTTCCGGAGTTTGCAAACTGAGCACGGGAACTTCAGGATCGGTCGGCCCCGTGGCGCGAATCTTATTGGGATTGTCAAACCCAGGGTGCATCATCACGGTGTCGTTCTTGGTGCCTCCAAACGGATTCGTCGGCGCGATGCCAGGCTTCATTTCCCAATGCCGGCAAGCCACGTTCTGCTCATCGCGACCTACGCCCCAACCAATGCGCGCGGGCTGCAAGCGGGAGTGAGCTTGGGCAATTCCCTTGGCAATCTGCACGGGCAAGAACTTGCTATAAGCTTCGTCGGCATCCGACCCCAGGCAGCCATGCACGCTCGGCGCGCTATGGGTGTGCGTGGCCGAAATGAGCATGCGCTCGGTGGGAATGCCGGTCGCTTTGCTGGCCATCTCTTTGGCTTCGTCGAGCAATTCGCGCGGCATCATGCAACTATCGACAACGACGATGGCGATTTGATTCTTCCCGTCGTCGAGGACCAGGCAGCGGGCATGCAGCCGATCTTCGATCTTGTCGGCAACTCGTTCGCTCATGCCGCCGTTCACAATCACCGGCAACTGCAGCGGCGTGACATCCATCGCAAAAGCCCCCGCGCGAAAGACCGGGGGTTTATCGGCAGCCGAAGCGATTGCGCCAGACAGATCGACGAGCGTGCCAATCAGCAAACAGAGGAACAGGCGGCAGCGAGACATGATCGAGGTTCCTGGGCGAGTTTTCTGCGTGAGGGCAAAGGAAGCCGTCGCCCAATGTACCAAGCGCCTGAGCGCTCGCCAAATCCTGGGCGAACCGTGCCCCAACCCAAGCGGGGAGTGAACCGCCCAGGAAATAGCGCTACTTCATCCTCATTCCGTTCCCCTGCCAGAGTGTCTTGAGTTTCTCCTCGGACCAGACCTCCAGGCCGACAGCTGGATCGGCCATGACGAAGCCGCCATCGGGGTGGCGGTCGAGGGCGACGACGGCGTGCCCCATGCCGGGGATCCAGCCCCATTCCTTTTCGAAGCGCTCGTCTTCAACCCCCAGCGGCAATCGGACGGCCATGAGCACCGGCCAGTCGTTGTCGAGGAGCAATCGACTCAAGCTGCGGTCGACGATCTCGACTTGGCGGTTGTTTTTCGCGGCCATCAGTTGGATGCCGCGATAGAGTCCCAGCGTGGGCGTGCCGTCGTAGTCGGTCAGGCAGAGCGGGATCATGTCGCGCTCGCTGACGGAGATTCCTTCCGCACGTAGCAACGTGGCGGCGGCGGCCGGGCTGCAAGTGGCCCACGAGCTTTGCATCGCCACGGGCCCTTGCCATTTGTCTTGACCTGCCGGCGGCGGCCGCAAAGCGATCGACAAGAGAGGCCAGAGAATCGCCGCTAGCGAAGCGAACCCCAAGGCGGTCGCCATCAGGGCTCGACGCCAGCGTGCCATCTGTGGCAATCGCCAGGCCCACCCTGCACCCAGCGCGGCGAAGATCGCGGTCAGGTTCGTGTAGACGATGGCGGCCGAGCTGGGAACAACGCGGGCCCAGAAAAGTTGGCCTGCCCAGAATTGCAGGAACAACACCATCGCCAGAATCGAAAGGGCCAGCAGCAGCATGTTGCTTTGCCCCTTCTCTGCCCAAAGGAATCGAGCGGAAAGAATC
Source organism: Anatilimnocola aggregata (assembly GCF_007747655.1). Lineage (NCBI taxonomy): Bacteria > Pseudomonadati > Planctomycetota > Planctomycetia > Pirellulales > Pirellulaceae > Anatilimnocola > Anatilimnocola aggregata. Next base: position 7,818,718 of record NZ_CP036274.1, on the reverse strand, counting down.
GCCGCGCCCGCCGAGACGAACGACATCACTACAACCGCGGTCCAAATATCCCACATGGCAGTCACCGCGAGTGAAGAGGCAGCGAACGTTGAATTCAAGATCGTCAGCAGTACGATCGCCAGCAAATAGAACCGGAGTCTACCACCGGGAGCGACCCAAGACATGCCAAGACTTGGCGAAGTGGCTATCTGGCTTTTGCTCTGCTCGCCCCGTTCATCCGCGACGTAACTTTGCCGGCCCAGTCACTCCGCACCACCAACTTGTCCAATTAAGACCAGTTCTTTCGGGTGGTTTGTATTGGGTTTCCCCGAGAAAAATCGCAGGTGGCTGCGGCAGTAGTTGAACACCACCCATTTTAGCTATTATCGACTTACGTCGATTTCTTGTTGCCGCATGACGTTTGTACCCCCACCAGCACTCGCCCCGGGCAACCAGCGTCAGACTTGAGTTGGGACTTCCTATAGGTGCCACCCACGCCGCCGGACTTCTGGCTTGGCCCGTAACGCACGATTTGTCTCCCGCGAGTTCTGGCCTGGTTCGAGCTGCCACCTCCTGCCAAAAACTCCCTTGACGTCCGACTGCCCAACGAGCATCGTACCCACCTCAGCACTGGCCAAGGCAGCCAGTGGCACACTTGTGAATAACTAATCACATATTAGGCAGTGCCACCCAACGCCGTGAACCCTTTTTAGGCAGCGGTCGTGAGGTAGCGGGCGCGATGGATTTGGGACTTGGTGGCGAGTAGGAACTCGGGAGAGCCAGCGGGCGGGTCGGGACGTTTTTTGCGAGGATAGTTGCGGCTGGATTTGTTGGCTCGCTCGTAGGTGTCGCGCACTGCTTGAGGGAGTTGGTGGGGGAGCGATTGTTGCCGAGCCAGCGGATGTCGATAGTCGCGCATCAGCCGCCGATACGTGCGCCAGACGCCCGCTAGGCTGAGTTGAGTAGGATCTAGTTGTACGCGCGTCGCTTGGACCTGAGCATCGAGCGCCATGCTCCATAGTCCCAGCAGCGACCACTCCAACTCCAAACGCGCATGCGCGGCATTGGTGCTGCGAAGTTTGCGGCGCTGATACGTTTGCTTCAAGTGGCGAAAGAAGAGTTCCACGCCCCAGCGACGACGGTAAACGTCGAGGACTTGCCCGCGCGATAATTCTTCTTCTCCGACGCTGGTGAGCAAGTAGACCGGATACTTTCCACCAGTGGCCACGACGAGGCGTAACACGAGCGGCGGCTGACTGCGACGGGCAGCACGATCGGGCCAGAGATACACCGTGCCAACGACTTCGCGGGAGAAGCCCAGCTTGTACAGCAGACGCACATTCGAACCGACTCGCACCAGGAAATGGCGACCACTGTTAACAACGGCGCGCAGACAATCGTAACCCACGAAGCCAGCATCGGCGGTGATCAGGGCATTGCTCGGAAGTTCGTCGAGCATCGCCAACCAATGCTCGCGCTCGCTACTGCCGGTCGGACCGATTCGCCACGACCAAGGCAGTCCTGTGCCGACGTGAAACAGCAGGGTCAACCACATTTGCGGGACGCTTGCCTTGCGCGAGTGAATCGCGGTGCGCGGTTTCTGGCGACGATTGCGTTTGAGTTTTCGTCCCTTACCATCGCGAACCGGAGCATGTGCCGCCTCGTGTGACTTGCTTCGCGGCACGTCGACTCGGCTGCCATCAATGCCGAAGAGGACCAGGCCATGAACTCGCCAAAGGGTGGGTAATGCACGCTGCATCTGCCGTCGAAACGTCACCTGCAATACGCCGACCAGCAGCACCGTCCAACGCAGCAGCAACTTCATGAAGGCTTGCACCGAACTGGCAAACTCCTGTTGCGGCGCAAACAGAAATTGAGCTAATCTGCGGGCAGCAAAGAAGCGGTCCCCCAGCGTGAGTTCATCCGACCAAGCCCAGAGCAACGCCGTGGCCGCCAATTGCCGTGGGCCCCACGTGCAGTCGTCACGAAACCGAATCGCACCCCAGTCCCCCTCGCCGAGCAATCGCTCCAGTGACTGCTTGAGCTGATCCGCTTGGAACTCGGCAACGACAACCTGACTTCGACCTTGCTGACTTCGACTAGGGTCTTGATGCGACATTCCCGAATCCTTTCGGGTGAGCGGTGAACGATCCTTTCGCGGTGAGAAACGAAAGCATCGCCACTAACCTCAATCGCATCAAGACTTTTTCACTCTCGCCAAAAAGGGTTCACGGCGTTGAGTGCCACCCCGCCGTGAGGACGAATTCATTCATGCGATTCTCTGTGCGTTCATTGTTGATGGTCGTATGCGCAGTTGCCCTTTTTCTCGGGATTTCGATTCCACTGTATCGTCTGTGGTTTCCAGATGCGTATGCTCACGTGCAGGTGTACAAAACGCGGATGGCGAACTCAGTAGGCGCAAATGGAATGATAGAGATTGAGTTGCGTCGCAGCGATGGAACGTTTGAAAGTTACTACGACCTTCTTTCTGTTCCAGGTGAGTTAGACCGTGTGACTATTTCAGGAACGCCGCGAAGAGTTTATGGTTTAAAGTTAGATTTGGAACCTACACAGCCTATCACTTTGGGAATGCGAAAGCGCCATGCGCAAAAAACTAAGTTCTTGGATGCTCATGTGAATGTTGATGATCTGGGGTTTTCGGAGTATGTCCTCGGCAAAGGGATGATCGTGAAGCCGTGTGGAGCGTCCAGGTTTCGGTTGACAATTGGAAAGTCTCAAGAACAGTTACTTCGGCTACATCCGGAGGATATTCAGCCCTGACACGTTGACTTTGAGCTGAATAAAAAGCGAATCGTGAGGATCGCCACCAAAGAAACATTCGCGCACACAACCTTCGGCAGCGCTCATTTGTCAGGGCGGAGTACCGACCTGAGCTACCGGCTTAACGGCATGGCCCCGCCAGTCTATGGTCAAGGAGATGCAGAGGAGTAGGATGTATGACGGTGCCAGTTGCTGTTGGTTCGTACGGTCTCTATCCATGGTTCAAGGAGCATGGAATTGACAAGGTACAGCCAGATGACCTCGAGAGACTGACAAGACTCAGTCCATACGGAAAGGTGTTTTGTGTTGAGGGTATAGAAGGTGATTGGATTTATATTTCATATGGCGATGAGCGATTCAGGGTCGCCCCCTCTCTTTTCGAAACAGTTCATGCACCACGTTTTCATTTAAACCAAAGGATCCGCATAAACGGAAAATCGGGCGATGTAAACGGCACAGTTGTCGGCGTTCAATGGCATTGGAAGCAAGAGCGACCATACTACACGCTTCAAATTGGTAATCGCGTTAGCAGCAAACAGTTTTGGGAAGAAGATCTGAATGAGTTTGTAGGTCAGGCCGGTACTCCGTCCTGACAAACCAGCCCTGCCCCAACAACAAACCGCCGTTTAACTCTCCCGCGTTGCCCCGCAACTCTGGTCCCATGCGCCGAGTCGAACCGCATTGTGTCAGGCAGGAGTACCTGCCTGAACTACCTACTGATCAAGTCGGGCCCATGAAAAGCTTACCGTTTTATCCGGCCAGAATTCCAAGAATCTCCCGAAGCGGAGGGGTGTGGCACGTCTCGTCCTTACGTCCAACCGCAGCAGTAAGGCGAGTGCATTTATCGCGATTCAAGAATTCTCCCTCTTCCTGCGACATTCTCTCTAATGCTGCCTTTGCGAGCCTCTGAAAGTCGACGTGGGGGACCTCGACTTCGCGCAACTCACTTTCGACATCCAGATAGTAGATCCCCGTCGTAGCACGGTCATTCCACCACCCCGATAACTTCTCCGCATTTCCTTGTTCGGATTCCTGAAGATCAGACGACGCTGCATCGATCAAATAAAGCATGGCAATTGCAAGGCAACCGTCTGAGACGGAGTGCTTTTTGCCGTTGACTATTAGTATTGCGTGCGATGACATGTTAATGTGAAGGGTTGTAGTCAGTCAGTAGGTCAGGTCAGTACTCCGCCCTGACAGAATAGCAATTGTCGTGACGCCGGTCATTCGGTCACTCGCCAATTCTGGCGGAAGGTTGCTCGTGCCTGCCTTAGTTCAACCACCGGCGAGTAAACTTGCTGAGAATCTTCGATCAACGCGAATCGCGATCGTCGGGAGCCTGTTCAACGTGGTCCCCTCGCATTGTGTCAGGCAGGAGTACCTGCCTGACCTGCCTACTGCCGCCTCCTGCCAAAAACTCCCTTGACGTCCTACTGCCCAACGAGCATCGTACACACCTCAGCACTGGCCCAGGCAGCCAGTGGCACACTTTTCAATATCTATTCACAAGATTGACGGTGCCACCCCGCCGTCTTTTGACTCCAGCACCTCTTTGGGTTTCCTAAGAATACGCAAATCATTATCCCACCAAGTGCTGGCGCGAACGGATACAATTTGCTGGAATGTTCTTCGAGCAATGTGAGTCGCGATCGTCGGAAGCAATTGCCCCAATACGTGCGAATGATCGGGCAGCAAAACCACGGCAATCACGGTGAATGGAAACTGAAGCAGCGACCATCGCCGGCCTGCTCAACCTGGTCCCCTCGCATTAAGTCAGGGCGGGAGTTTGTGATGAATGTATTCCGAGTGGAAGATGACACTAATCGCTTTGTTGGCTTTCGTGATAAACGATCGGACCTGTTCGCGAATAGATTTAAAGAGATGCTCAATGGAGTATCGCTAGCGAAGTACTGGACAAAAGGCCCTGTCGATGTTTTGCCTGGAATGGCTGGGGACTTCGTTGGGGGGCCGGTGATATTTGCTCGCATCGCTGCGACTGCACGTGTGATTGATCTTCTTGGAAAGCCGCTTGCCTCGTGTTGTGAACTTCTGCCATTTGAAAGCCTAGGTCAAACATATTGGGGATTGTATTTGCCTAAGACATCTAGTTGTCTTGATTTAGATAAATCGCCGTTCTGGTCGAAGACACCAGACAATTCTCAGATTCGCGATCCTGTGTTTGTTGAGAATATGATTCCAAATGACTTACTTTTTAGGCTCCCGGGATCCTTTCACTACTATGCAACGGATAGCTTGGTGGACCTTGTTCAAAAACACTCTCTTACGGGCTTGAGGCTTCGTCGAGTTTGGAGCAGAAGCGGCGAGAGTACTATCGGAACCAGTTCCAGCTTACCTGAAGTTTCAAGAGGAGATTTGCCCAGGGTCAAGAAACGAATAACTACCAAACGAGATCGGTTGCTGAAGCGACTCTGGGAGGACGCAATTGACTCATGGACCACTTCGGACAGGCTCACGGAAATGTTCAGCGCTAAGTCGAGTGAGCTGCCCGCGATGACGAGCGAAGGGGTTGCTGCTATTCGCAAGCTACAAGGATTCGGCGTGAAACCGTCGGAAATAACGCATTTGGTACGAGCGGTTGCATATCAGGTAGCATTTGATGTTCTGATTGCGATCGAGGAAGAAGGGCTGGATCGTAGTGCCGCACTTCGATCACTTCATGAAGATCTGCTCACATCAAATCCGAATCCGTGGTTGCCGGCAAACTCGGCAGTAAGTAAGTAGGTCAGGCCGGTACTCCGTCCTGACAGACGGAGTTTGAAATGCTGCGAGCGTGATTTGGCAAGACGATGCGGGATCGCTTAGAATCCTTTGCCGATCAACGGTTGTCTCCAAGGTGTGTGTGCAAAATATGTCCCGCTATCGACACAATTTCGTGGCGACAATCGATCACCGGAGTTGCCGCAACGCGGGGAATAAACCGGTGTGTTGTTTGTTGGGTCAGGCCTGGTTCGTCCGTGCGGGGTACCGACCTGGCCAACCAACTGCAAAGCGCAACCAACCTGCCTGACCTACCAGCTACCAGCTACCGGCTACGCGGCGCGGCGTTGTTGGCCGGGGTCGCGGCGGGCGAGCTTTTTCAGGCGGCGACGTTCAGACTTCGAGAGGTTCGAGTCTTCGTCCTCGTCTTCATCCTCGTCATCGTCGTCGGCATAGTTACTGGGTGCGGTGTTCGTCTTGCTGCTGATGCTGGCCGAAGCCGTGGGAGCGGTTGACGAGCCAAACTTCAAGCCACTGGCTGCGGCGGGCTTGGCAGCAGTTGGCGCTTCCTTCTTGTCGACCTCTTTTTTATCCGCTTCCTTCTTGTCCTTGGCGGCTGGTTTCTTCTCGGCATCGTCATCCGCAACAACTGCCAACTTGGCTTTGCTCTTCGGTTTCTTTTTGGCCTTCGGCGAGGCATCGACCGTCACCATCAAGCGCCCTTGAGCGTCGAAGTGGACGTGCCGAGCATAGAGCAGGACCGCCGTGATGAGCGAAACGTGAGCCAGCAAGGTGAGGCTGCTGGAGATCACCGTTTGCAGGACATGCCCGCCAGGTAGCGGAGCCATTTCGAGGTGCAAGGCGATGCCAGCGAAGTAAAGCAAAGCTGCACAGGAAGCGGCGACCATCGCAGCCAGCGAAGACCAGATTTCGAACGAGGCGCGCAGTCCAAGCGTGCCAAAGATCAGGCCATAGATGCCGACCCACAGCAGCTTATGGCCGCCGGGCATGCCATCGCCGGCCAGCAATTGCAGCGCGTGACCCAAGGCATCGTGCAGGCCAGTCGCGGTATCGATGCTGGCCCACGCGAGTGCGACGCCGACCCACCACCAAACGCGATAGCGGCCGCGGTAATCGTCCACGCGATGGGCGCGAATCGAGAGCAGGCTATAAACCATCAGCACGCCGCCGGCGAACATCAGCGACGAGAACCAAGAGCCGATATTGCCCCGCGCATCTAAATCGAGCGCGGCGAACGGATGTTCCGCAGTCGTAGCGCCGGCCTTGATCTGTGCCGGATTTATTTTGGCATAGCCGCCGGGTGGCGTGGCAAAGATATAGAGTGCTTCGATGCCGGCGACCGCAGTCAGCAGCAGTAAGATGGTGGCGATGACGGCAAAGGGACGGAGTGGAATGAACTCGCTGACGCGCTTTTGGCGGTCGCTGAGGACGCTTTCGCTATACGCTCGGACAGGCCCCTTCGACGACGTAGTCGCCTGGGCTTTGTCGGTGTCGCTGGGCGTAGCGATCTCATCCATGAGAACGCGCCGCCGGCGCTCGTCGAGCTGACCGCTGCGTCGAAAATCCATCTTCGTCGCGCTTCTTGCTGGGTAGGGTAGATTTGCGGCTCTGCCGCAGGAGAGTCCCGCTGGGAAAAGCGTATGCTCTCACTTTCGGCACTTCCCCCGCGAATCTGTACGCGGCTCGCGCCAGCCCGCAGGGCTTCTGCTGCTTGTTGCTAGCGGCCACTGCATTCGCTCGGCTTGCCGGCGACCTTCGCTTGACTCGGCACACTCCGAGAGACGATCATATTCATCAGCGATTGTGGATTGATGCCCACCTCAACTCCCTCCCCTCCTGCACCCCACAAGCTGAGTTGGTCCGATGCTGAATATTCAAGGCGGAAAGTATCGATACTGCGATGGCCTGACCCGGCGGGACTTCGTCCGCGCCGGTTCGCTAGCCTTCGGCGGGCTGGCACTGGGACAATTCTCGTTGCCGACCATGCTGCGAGCAGAAGCAGCAGCCGGTGTGCGGAATTCGCAGAAGGCGGTGATTTTGATTCACCTCGACGGTGGGCCGCCGCAGCAAGACATGATCGACCTGAAGCCGGAAGCACCGGTCGAAGTTCGCGGCGAGTTCACCAGCATTCCAACTGCTATCCCAGGCTTTCACGTGGGCGAACTCCTTCCCAAACTGGCGGCGAATGCGAAAAAGTTTGCGTTCATCCGCTCGTTGGTCGGTTCCGCGGGTGCCCACGATGCGTTTCAATGCCAGTCGGGCTTTGGGGCCAAAGAACTGAATACGATGGGTGGCTGGCCGGCGCTCGGCTGCGTACTCGGCAAGTTGCAAGGGACCACGCGCGATCCGGCCCCGTCGTTTGTCGACATGATGCAAGGCCGTCCGCTCGTGCGCAACAGTGCGCGGCCTGGTTTCCTCGGTCCTTCTTACCAGGCCTTTCGGCCCGATATTTCGCACCTGTTTGTGCGCGAACTCGAACAAGGAATGGTCGGCGAACTGGCCCGTCGCGGCCAGAACCACGCCACCAGTCTCGCGCTGAACGAAACGCTGTCGCTCGGTCGCATCGACGATCGTCGCCAGCTTCTCGCAGGTCTCGATCGTTACCGCCGCGAAGTGGACCGCAGCGGAATGATGGGCGCGATGGATAATTTTTCGCAGCAAGCAGTCGGCATTCTGACTTCTGGTCGCTTCGCCCGCGCACTCGATCTGCAAGACGAGCCAGCCGTGGGGCTGAAGCGCTACGAACTCGAAAACCCGGTTGAACAAGTCGGCACCAGCGACGCGGGCTTTGCCACGAACAAGTTTTTGCTCGCGCGACGGCTCGTCGAAGCGGGGGTTCGCTGCGTCAGTCTCACGCTGGCCGATTACGACACGCATAGCGGCAACTTCGACCGCATGCGCCGCTTGATGCCGGTGCTCGACCACGGGCTCACCACGCTCGTCAACGACTTTGAAGAGCGCGGCATGCTCGACGACGTCTCGATCATCGTCTGGGGCGAATTCGGCCGCACTCCCAAGATCAACAAGAATGCGGGCCGCGATCACTGGCCCGGTGTGGGGATGGCCCTGCTGGCCGGTGGCGGCATGCAGACCGGGCAAGTCATCGGCAAGACCGACCGCAACGCCGCGGTTGCCATCGAACGTCCCGTTCACTATCAAGACGTGATGGCCACACTCTATCGCAAACTGGGCATCGACCCCGTGAGCACCACGCTCACCGATCCCTCCGGTCGCCCGCAACACCTGGTCGGCACCGGGAAGGTGATTGGGGAGTTGGTGTAAGACAAGACCTGTTTAATTTACAGTTCTGGATCCCAGTTTTCCGGGGTGATGTTATAGGGATTGGGGTCGCTGTAGTAAATTCCGAGCGATCTCAGGCGGGCGAGGATTTTCTGAATCGTTGGCCAGTGATCGCCCCAAAGCTCTTGCTGAAGATCGTTCCAGTCAGCCATCGTTTGTTCGCTAAAGTCGGGCGGACGATCCAGGGTCACCTTACCGAAGTCAAGAATTCTAGGTGGCTGAACGATATCGATTTCGATTGCCAGTAGCGGTACCGAGAAATCGATCAAGCGAGGAACGGCATACCCACAAATCTCAGTAATATTGGCCTGAAATAGTCGCCGATAGCTTTCCAGTTCCTGCTGAAAGGTTTGCGGCAATTTCAAGATTTTAACTGCAGTTCGGCGATTCGTTTCCCAAACACTGCCATCGGTTCCACTGCCCAACTCGCGTACAATTGAACTTCGATGGTGCTGGCAGTACAAAGCAGCACGTTGGAATAATTCAGAGGACGTCATGGCGATCATTCACAGCGACGGAATGTCCACTGCAGTACGAATTCACCTGCAAGTGGATGGTTTGCGTCTGCGCGTTTCTCAAGTCGGCGAGAACTCGCTCATCTTGCGCGAGCCAGAGCAATTGGAAGCGGGTAACGCCCAGCTAATCATCAGCGTCGATGGCGACGAGATCGTACATCCGATTCATCTGACCGATGGTATTGCCGGGCGAACCGTTTTTTTCAAGGACTTGGATACTTGCCCTGCCGACGCGGAGTTCCGAAATACGGGCAACTCCGCAGACCATATCGTTCCGTTTTAGGACGTGAACAAATCTAGGCTGATCCCTCTCTCCTTTGAGAAAGGGATCGGCTAACTTCAAAGGCAAACGCTACTTCACTCCCTTAATCTCAAACGCAATCGGCTGGGGCTGGCAAAGTGCGGCGAGTTCCGTTTCGAGCGCGTCGATGGCTGCTTGAGCTTCGGCAATGGCCTTTTGAGTTTCAGCGATCTTGGCTTCGTCCTTCGCCTTCACAGCTACGTCGTTCGCCTTGCTGGCCGTGCGGAACGCGTTGTTGGCCGGGCCTTGTAATTTGCCGATCAGAGCCACGATTTGCTGACCTCGTTCGCCGGTCGCTGCTTCGCCCGCAGTGGCGATGTTCCAGCCAGCGGCCAGTTGCTCGGCAGTGACCTTGGCGACTTCCTTGCCATTCAACGACACGCTGTAGTCACCAGCAGCCAGGCCGTTGACTTGCAGCAGGTAGCGCGACTGGTCGGCAATCGAAGGGAGAACTTGCAGCGCCGTCTTGCAAGCGGTGGGCACGGGCCAGGGGCTACGTTCGTCGAGGCGTGTGAACGAAAGCGAACCAGCGCCAGCCTTCACGTCCGAGATCTTGCACTGCTTGGCGTCGACAACCTTGCCGTCCGCATCGAGTGTGGCTGAGCTGACTTCTTTCTCGGCACCGAGACCGGCGAGAATGGCCGCGGCCATGGTGTATTGTCCGACCGGGCCAGGATGAACTGGATCGCCCCCGAGGCTCAGCTTCTGCGTGTTGTCTTCGTTGCGGTTCTCGTGCCAGAGCTTGATGAGCGGGTGATACTGGTCGACCATCACCACTTTCTCTTCGGCGGCCAACTTGGCGAGGGCATCGGTGTACGGATGAATGCGGCGGCAGCGGTCGCTCTTCCAGTCGTCCATTTTGCTCCCATCGTTCACCGGGCTCGAAGAAATGAGAACCGGCGTGGCCTTCACGGCGCGAATGCTCGCAAGCAACTTCTGCATGCCTGCGATGTACCTGGCCGGATCGTCGCCAGCACCGACGTCGTTCATGCCGAGTTCGATGCTAATGATCGTGGGCTTGAAAGCAGCCAGGTCGTAGTCAAAGCGGGCCAGCGTGCTGCCAGTGGTGTGACCGCCAACGCCCGAATTACGAAACTGCACCTTCAAGTTCGGATAACGCGTCCGGTAGTAAGCCTCGATGTAATTCGAATGCTGACGCTGGGCGGTGATGCTGTCGCCGGCCATCACCCACACATCGCCCGCTTTGACTTGAAATGGCTCCGCCGCGGGGGCAGCAGCGGTGAAGCAGGTGAGCGCAAGTAAACCAACTACGAAGAAGGGCTGAAGCCGCATACAAGAACCTTTGCAAGAGAGGGAAGGACTTTCCGGAGGTGGGAGCGTGCCAGTATTGGCCAGTTTGGGCCCCGCGTCAAATTACGATGGGCATCACGCGTCGTACGACAGCGGGATTTCGAACTCGGCAACCGGGCCGAGCCAGGCTGGATCGCTCGTCAAAATTTCGCGACCGAGTTGCACTTCGCACGCTCGTTCGTTGGGCGTGGCGCGCGTGCCGCTGAGAGTACGTTGCATTTGTTGGCAAAGGAGTTCTGCTGCTGATTGCTGCAATTGATTCGGCGATTGTTGTTGCCACGCTTGAATCACGGTGAGCGCCGTCACCGCTTGAATGCGCTGAGCCAGTTCGAGCAGTTGGCTCTGTGTGCCGCCGAGTTTGCCATTTGAATCGAGCAACTGCTCAAGCTCGGCTCCCATCGCTCCCCATTCGGCAGGGAGCGCATTTGATCTGCGAGATTCTTCGTCCTTCGATCGACGTGCCGGCTTCTTCGCGAGCGCGTGAATCATCGCCAGCCCTAGCAAGTCGTTCTCGCCTTCGTAGATGCAAGGTGCGAGGTAATCGTAGGCGTTGTCCCCCGTGGCCTGACCGCGGAGAAAGAAGCGGCCGCCATGCGTGGGCAAGGCCAGATTCAGCGCTGCTTCTTTCACGGCCTGGCTGGCGAAGACTTTGGCGATCATCGCTTCGAGTTCGCAGCGATAGCCCGCATCGAGCAGCGTGCCGCACCAGGCGGCGAGTGCATCGCAGCCCGCAATCAGTGCCGCCACGCGGGCCACGCGCGCTTGCACCAATTCGGTCGCAGCCAAAGGCTGACCTTGCACGTGGCGATAACGGGCCCAGGCAAGCATACCACCGAGAATCGCCCGCAGATGTCCCGCGGCCAGCGCGGCAATCGCTGCGCGGCCGCGATTCAATCCATGATAGACAATCGCCAGGCCATCTTTACCCGCAGGTGGCGCAAGGAGTGAATCGAGTGGCACCGCGAAGTTGGTCAGCTTCATTCCTTGATTGATCGTATGCCGTAGCGGATGGAGTGGATTGGGCACGAGCGAAAACTGCTGGTTCTCTTCCGCAGGCAAATCGACAACGACCACAGCCAGTTGGTCTTCCAACCGGCAGAGGAGCCCAATCGTGCGGCCAGGGGCCAGATTGGTGACGAACGCTTTTTGGCCCGTCAGTCGCAGTTCGTTCCCGGCGCGCACAGCTATCGTGCGAATGCGGCGCAAGTCGGAGCCCGCTGCAGGTTCTGTCGAGGCAAATGCCGAGAGCTTGTCGCCGCGGGCCAGTGCGGGGAGATATCGCTGCTGCTGCGCGGGACTGCCAAAAGACTGCAAGGGATCGACCGCGCCGATGCAGCCATGCACGGCTGCCAAGCCGGCGAAGGGAGCATCGATTGTCGCCGCGCGCGTGAGGAAGGGGAGAAAATGCCGCAGTCCGCAGCCACTGCCGCCATAGTCGCGAGCCACCAGCAAGCCCCAGTAGCCAGCGCGACCCAGTTCGCGAATGACCGCGTCGCTGTTCTTGTTGTCCGTGCCGCGCAAGGTTCCACGTTCGCGATGCTGCTGCAAGACCTGCAGTGAAGCGGACATCACCAACTCAACATGCGCGGGAACGGGGTCATCTGCTGACTGAAACAATTGCTGCGGGCAATCAACGGCTGACCACAGGGCCCGATAGACGGGACTCTGATCTGCGCGCTCGTTCGCTGGATTTTGCTGGCCAAAGTTCATGGCCCTAATCTAATCGATCGTCTCAGGAAGTGTGGCGAAGTTTGCGGGATCAAAAGTCATTGTGCCACCAAAAATAAACCGACCCATATTGTTCGTTTGCTGGAAGAAGCGATTCCGCGCTTGCGGGCAGTGGCCAATACCACACTCCCCGACTGGGCGTGACGGAGGATTAGCGTGATGCGTCTTTCGCTTAGTTGGCCAGGCCAACGGATTCTTTTGTCAAAATGAAATCCATCACTTCACAAGGTAGTTGCAAGCCATTTGGCCAGCGCAGCCCTGCTGCGGCGAATAAGATCGAAGCATCCCAGCTAACAGGGACTCTGGAGTGCCGAGGCCGAAAGTCCAAGCGAATGAATTCACGCACCAACTTGGTGACGTACTTGGCACAAGCTACTGGATCGCCGGCTGCGATGCATTGAATGCCACGTTGCAGTGCCGCTGCGCGAGGTTTGTTAAGCGTGCTTGTTGGCGGCACTGCTGCCCAGTGGGCCAGAACAAAGTGCGGCAAAACTTCAGCCAGAAAGTACAACGCCCGGCGATCTGCAATGGTTCGCCGCCAAGCGCCGTCATCAGGTGGCAAATCGTCCTTCACATAGCTGCAGATTGCCGCCAGCACTTCGTAGTCACGCGCGAGCAAAGCTGACAGAACTCCCATGCGAAACTCGTCGACCCAGTTAAGTACTTCGCGACATTTTTGGCGATCACAAGGCTCATAGTAGACGATCGTGTTTTCCCGCCAGTCACCCAAAAAATAATCGCAAGCAAGACGAGCTGCCGTTGGAATGACAACTGGAATCCTCAGATGAGGATCCTCTACGCCAAAGTGAGCCAGGTGGATGACATCGAAGTAAAGACTCAGATCGTGCTCTCGTGCGAAGTCGCTGGAGAAAAAGCCGTAATCCGACGGCTGGCCAGGGTTATCTTTGTACCTGCCGATGAACTCGCGACCCTCGGAAACGATCGTTACGATGTTCGAGATGACTGCCTCGGATAGGCCCATACGAAGAAGACGCTCTTGATTCATTGATGAAGCGATCGGGGCAAGGGTCGTTGGCAGCTTGGATAGGCGACTTTCTTATTTGAGAAAATTGTATCCGCGTAAACTCACATCAAATAGCTAGACGAATAACCCGCCAGCAGAATCTCGCGGGTTGGCGACCAAGTCGATTCACCTCCATCGCGAGGAAATCCTGGAAAAGTCTGTCGCGATTCACGCTGGCATTTTTCAGGAAACCCGAAGCGTCAGCGAGGAGAGCGATCAGGAGGCACAGAATTGAATTGTGCCGTGATTCGTTCGATCGAAGGTCGAGGTGAATCGCAGGTGACCGAAGCGAATGGTCTAACTGCGACAACAATTCAAACCGACGATGAGCACTCTCCTCGCTGACGCTTCGGGTTACCTAAATTCCGCAAGTTTTTGGTCACTGGCTATCGCCGCATGGCGGCAGCGAGATCTTTCGCAAAAAAACTGTAAACGTTCACGCCAGTACCCGGTAGGTTCTGGCCGCTGGCCGGAACCTGAAGCGGCGAGACACCGAATTTGTAGTTTGCCGGTCGGATGCCGAATGATGGTCCAACTGCCGACCAGGATCACATCCGGCGGATGTGATTTACATGCTGGCGTGAACGGTTACGAAAAACTTGGCGTCGTGACCAGACGTGTCACGGCGTAAGTATCTAATCAGAATGGACAAAGGTGTTTGGCAGTTTATTCGGATGTTGGCAATACATTTAAGGCAGTTGCTGAGTTCTATCGGTGCGCGCGGAGGGAGGGGAAGGTGCGGTGATGGCAGGAAGTGGCGAGATAAGGTTTGCGAAGTTCGCTGCCGCAATTTGGAAAGTGAGTAGTGGCCAGTTGGTGAAAACGGAATCGCCTGGCTTGCGAATGGGGCCGGGAGATTTCCGCACGGGAACTCGGAATAACGGAAAGATAATGGAAATCGAATTCTGGAAAGTGCCTGATTGGAGCGAGCGCAAGCTATTGGCGAACAATGGGTTCAGGCCAGAATGCGAACGTGCGATGTTTGCGAATAACGGAAATTTCCTGATCAGAGCAAGGTCTGGAATCGCGGGGTTCCGGTGGAGATTGTTGGCCGCGAATATGGAAATAATGGAAATTAATTTTTTGAAATGTCCTTAATTCTATTCACATAAGTTGTTTGCATTTAATAACTTACGGAAGCAATTCCGCTTCGTAGTGAGTTGGGATTACGGAAATTTCTGGCAAGACGGTGCCAGCAGGCAGGCTACGGTTGTGGAAAGGTCAGGGGGCTGGTTGGGTGGCCGTTGGCACGAGCAGGTCGACGACTTCGGCGTGGCGGGTGGTGGTGTCGAAGAGGACGATGGTCGGACGGCCGAACGTCCAGCCGCTGGTCTCGCCGGGGTTGATGAGCAGGCGACCGGCTTCGTCCCGCTCGATTCGCGGTTTATGGGTGTGGCCAAAGATGGCGACATCGTACTCCTCGGTCAGCCCGCGGAGTTGCCGCTTCATGTGCGTGATGACAAAACGCGTGCCGTCGTCGGTCGTCCAAAAAACCGGTGCCTCGGCAAGCTTCCCCTTGAGGAGCCCGAAGCCCGCGAGGAGGCCGACTTTATTTCCTTCGTTATCGCCGAAGCAGGCAATGATGGGCATCTGCAACTTGCGGAGGGGCGGGACGGCGAACGTCGAAACCAGGTCGCCAGCAAACAGGACCAACTCGACCTGCTCGCGGTTAAAACGCTCGACCGCGAGGCGCAGATTATCGAGATGGTCGTGCGTGTCCGCAAAGATTCCGATGCGCATGAGAACCGAACAATAGAAGAAAGGGAGATTGGCAACTCGAAGATTATCAACTTTACGAGTTTACCATTCTCGCAAGCGCAGAGCGCGACAGTTGGTCCGGCCAGCGAGAGGGTGTCGGCGAATGCCAACACTACGAGCGGCTAGCGAGTCCGTTCGGCGAAGCGAAGGTGACCGTAGAGGGTGTCGCTGCCACGGAGGATATAGAAGAGCACGGGCTCTTGGCGATTGACGTCTTCGCGATCGAGGACATACGAGACATTATCGAGCGAGACGGTTTCCCAAACGTGCATGCCGACCAGGACATCGCCGCGACGAATCCCTTGGGCCGAAGCGGGACTATCGGGGCGGACTGCTTGAACCGCCAAGCCGCCGCGATAACGGCTGTTCAGGGTTTTGAATTCGGTGTCGTCCATCGGGGCCAAACGGAGGCCGAGATTTTCCCACACGCGATCGGCGAGGGCGACTTTGCCACCGCGTCCATTGGCAGGAGCGAGCACAATGTTGGTTGTCAGGCGGTTGCCGCTGCGGAGGACTTCGATCGGCAGGTCTTCGGTCCGCTTGCGACCGAGCAGGGCCAGTTCGATATCGAGGGCCCGTTCGATTTTCCGTTCGCCGATGGCGGTAATGACGTCGCCTGCTTGCAGGGCAGCCACTTCGCCGGGGCTATCGCGGCGGACACTGCTGACGACAAACGTCCGCTGGGTCGGTTCGCACTTGGTCTTGCCGACGATGCCGTGGCTCTGCTGCTCGAGTCGTTCGATGCTCATGAGGCGAGCGGCCACATCGAGTGCTTCATCGATGGGAATGGCGAAGCCGATGCCTTGCGCACCGACGCGAACGGCCACGTTAATGCCGATCACATCGCCATCGACATTGAAGAGAGGTCCGCCGGAGTTGCCGGGGTTGATGCTGGCGTCGGTCTGAATCAGGTCTTGATACTTTTGTTCGTCGCTGACTTGCACCGTGCGATGCAACGCGGAGATGATGCCTTGCGTAACCGTGTATTCATAGCCATAAGCATTCCCCATGGCGACGACGGGCTCGGCCGTGAGCAAGTCGCAGCTGGTGCCGAATTGCACGGCCTTGAGCGGGCCATCGGACTCGATCTTGATGACGGCCAGGTCGGTCTTGGGGTCGTGGGCGATGAGCTTGGCAACGGCCTGGCGGTCGTTGTGCATCGACACCTGAATGTTGCTCACCCCTTCGACCACGTGATAGTTGGTGAGGATGTAGCCGCGCGGATCGAAGACGATGCCGGTGCCCATGCCGTTGACTTGCTTCATGCCATCACTCCCGAAGGAGGCATTTTCGGCACGAACGGTCTTGCGGCCGTGGATGTTCACGACCGAGGGCTTGGCCGCTTCGATGGCTCGAACGAGCGGGGTGAAGCGATTTTCGGAGGCTTGGATATTGGGAGCGAGCGGAGACAGCGCACTGCTGCCCAAGACTGCGGCCGCACAAGCGACGGAGAAGCCTTGCAGCCAGCGTCGGCGATTGGCGGTCCTCTGTCCAGCAACACTGGCAGACAACTGCCGGTCGAGCTGGTTCAGGCGTGGATTATTTACGGGCATTGCGGGCTCGTCGCTGCTGGTTCAACGTCAAGTGCGGATCAACCAACGCCTGTCGACAACAGTCGCAGCGCCCGATTTAAGTCTGCCTCACAACTGGGTCGCTGCAAGGCAGACGGGGTGCGGCGGCAGAACGTTGCCGAGACCAATCCGTCCGAAGGTTTGATCGGCCCACCCCCTGGGTAGGCTTCATCGAGCCTGTGCGTTGCCGCACACTCGCCCTAGATTGACAGCGGAAGAGTAGTCAAACCCTGCCGGTTAACTGGCGAGTTTGTGCTAGCGGCCGGCGGTGCGAAAGGAACAATATTGAGTAAGAGTGAGATAGCTGACGAGTGGATTTATCTGCAGGAAAGATGCGGGAATCGACGTAGTGGCAGCTGCGAAATCTCCCTTGCGCGCAAAGGAGAAAGAACGGCTTCTGCAGGAGCTAGGGGCGAGTGAAGGTGCGTAGTGAGATGAACAAAGTGGCGACCGCTAGCGACTTAAGCACTGCTAGCGGAGCGATCTTTTTCCATAACTACGACATTGCCGCGGCCCAGATAATTGACCCGGCTCATGAAGGTGCGAATGAGTAGCACGCCGCGGCCATTGGGGCGATCAAGATATTCGTCGCTGGTGGGATCCGGCAATTTGCTGGGATCAAAGCCGGGGCCTTCGTCCTTGATCTCGACGCGCAAGCGATTGTCGGTCAGGTAGCAGCGCAGGTCGACTTCCTTCAATGGGTCGCTGCGGTTGCCGTGGCGGATAGCGTTGACCAGAGCTTCTTCCAAAGCGAGGTGAATGCCGTAGACATCTTTCGACGGCCAACCAGCCTCATCCAACTGGGCGAGCACCATCGCGATGGCATCTTGCCCGGGCGTGGTGTCGCTAGGAAAGCGGCGTTCCAGCTTCCAGTTCCAATCCGACTGGGGCATGACTCTTCCGTACTACAAGGAGAGAATTACGTCGCGCACGAGTCTGAACAACAGTGCGAATGTTGCGGGACACTGCCCGGACGTTTACAGACCCGTAAGTGCTTCGCCTTCGGTACCCTTGATATCAAACAGTTGATTCAAGCGAGTGATTGCGAAGACTTCGTAAATTTCTGGCCGCAATTGGCAGAGCCGCATCTTGCCGCTGTGTGCCTTAACCTTTTTTTCAAGGATGATTAACTTGTTGAGGGCTGCGGACGAAAGAAACTCGACGCTGGTGAAATTGAGGACGAGAAGTTTGCGCCCTTCTTTTTCGACAAGGGAGAACAGTTCGTCCCCCAACTCTTGAATGTTGGTGGCATCGATGATCTTGCGGTCGACAAACCGAACTAGCGTTACATCGCCGCTAGTGCCGCTGAAACTGGTCAACTCAATTCGTCGATAAACCGCCATACGATCCACTCCCCGGTAAGATCCAGCCAGTAAGTTACAGCAGGCTGGACAGACAAGTATCGCTAAACTGCGAAGTACCCGCCCGCTGCCACTCGCACTGCCCAAATTACCCCACACCCCTTGCGAATGCAATCCGCGGTTGGTCCCGCTGGTTTAGATCAGTCGGACGTCAGGTCCTGTGGCGGGGTTGTTGAAGTCGTTGGGGCCGGGGGCGGTGAGGGATTCGTCGGCCATGTCGGCGGCGTCCCAGCTGAAGAGGTCGCTGCCGTTGCCGCCCCAGGCGTCGTCGTCCGAGCCGTCGGGCGCGATGATGGGGAGCAGGGCAAGCACTTCGGGCGGTGGTGCAGCGGCGTTGGAGTTCAGCTGCCAGGCCGTCAGGAGTGCGAGCAGGGCTGCATCGTTATCCATTGGGTCGCTGTAGGTGTTCGCCGCATAGGTCATCGTGTTGGGAGCCGAAGTCCAGGTGCTGTTCTCTTCACCACCCAGCCCACCGGTGATCAGCAGGTCGTTGCCGTCCCCACCCGAGAGCGTGTCGCTCCCCGTGCCACCGATTAGCACGTTGTTCCCCGAGTGACCCAGCAGCCAATCGTTACCGTCGCCGCCCGACAGCAGGTCGTTGCCGCTGTTGCCTTGCAGCGTATCGTTGCCGCTGTAGCCATACACCCGGTCGTCTCCGGCCCCGGCATCGACGCTGTCGTTACCAGCCCCGGCATGGATGTAGTCGTTGCCCCCACCGGAGTTCACCACGTCGTGGCCACCACCGGCATAGATCACGTCGGCTCCGTTGCCCGAACTGATCGAGTCGTTACCGTCGTTCGGGCCTTGGAAGTCCTGCGGAGTCGGGTCGCCCGGATTCGTCGGCGCGTTATCCCCCCAGATCACGTTCTGGCCTTCGCCACCTGTGATCTGATCGTTCCCGTCGCCACCCACCAGCCAGTCGTTGTTCGAGCCCCCCGCCAGCGAATCGTTGCCCGCTTCGCCATAGAACACGGCCGGGATCTTGGCCGTGGTCTGCGACATCGTGTCGACTCCGTTGCCGCCGTACAGCACGGCCTTGCCCGGCACGTTGTAGTTCATGATCGCGCCGCCGATGCGCACCCGCACCTGATGCGGAAGCGCGGCCGTGGCATTGGCCGAGATCTGCATCAGGTCGTTCCCCGTGGTCCCGCGGCCGAACACGTCGCCGATCTGCACGCCCGTCAGCTTGCCGTTGTCGACCAGGTTGAGGTCTTCGATGCTGACCCAACTGAAGGGGGCCGTGTTGGCGCTGAGGACGTTCCCCGACGAACCGGCTCCCACGATCATCGCCGTGTTCTTCGGCACGTCCGTGACATCCAGGTTCAGCACATCGCCGACCGTATCGCCGGCCTGATTGAGCGCCGGTACCGGATCGCCACCGTCGATGAAGATGGTGCTTCCCCCCGCAGTCGCGGCCGTGGTCGGACGAATCAGCCGCGTCGTGGCGGGGACGGCTAGGCCCACGTGCATGGCTCCCGTGTTCCCGATGACCGGGGCCGGAGTTTCGCCGAAGATATCTTCACCATCGTTGCCGTACAGACTGATCGTCCCCACGCCGCTGGCCACGCGGGTGAACGGTAGCTCCGTCACCGGGGTGACCCCGCCCCATTGGTTCGACGTGAAGAGGAGGAACTGATCGTCGCCGTCGAAACCACGCAGGGCCACCGTGTTCAGGTCGTGCGGCACGTTGGTCGGGGTGAACCGGCCGTCGATCGTGTCCCCCTGCTCCGTGCCCGTGTAATCGAAGCTGTCGATGTTGCGGAACGTGACTCCGCTGGCGTTGATTCCCGTCACCGCATAGTCCGCATTCATCCCGCCGGCTGCAGCAATCAGCACGTTCGGGTCAGCGGTCGTGTCGCCACTGTCGTCGATGAACAACTGATCGTTATTGCCCGCCAGGTTGTTGTCTTCCCCGTCGACCACCACCGGGCCGGCAATGTCGTCGACCGTCAGGCCCGGACCCGCGAGGAAGAACTGATCGCTGCCCAGACCACCCAGCAGCGTGACCAGTCCGGTGTTCGAACTGGTGCTGAGGACGCGGAGCGTGTCGGCGAGGCCGTCGTCCGTTGGACCACCGAAGCCGGTCGGATTGCTGCCGTCGAGCACGATGGTCGGGTTATTCGTCTGACCGCTGCCGAAGCTGGTCAGCGTCAGCGTGTCGCTGCCCCGCAGGCCGTAGACTTCGAAGCTGCTGAAGTTATCGCCGCTGAAGTCGAACGGCGTGTAACCGGTCGGCTGGACGCGGGTCTCACCACCACCGTTATCGGTCGTGTTGATCGTGTTGCCTGACAGGTCGCCCAAGATCTGCAGCCCACCGGCCGTGGCATTGAAGCCCGCCCGATTCACTTCGCTGACGCTGGTGAAGTAGGTGATCAGCGTGTTCGCCGGATTGGTCGTGCTGATCTCGCCGTCGTTCGCAGCAGTTCCCGAGCCACTGCCGATGCCGTACACCTGGGCGGTGCTGGCCAATCCCAGGTTGAACGTCAGCACATCGGTGCCTGCACCGCCGGTGAACAAGAACTCCGGCGTCCCCACCACGTTTGGATTATTCGTTACCCCAGGCACCGTGCCGACGAAGTCGGGCAGGCCCGTGCCGGTGTCGAACACTTCGACCGAGTCGTTCTGCCCGCCGCCGCGAATCTCCAGCGAGTTGATCGTGGCCAGGGTGCCGGTGTAGAAGTTGCCGGTGACCGGGCCCGTCCCCAGGCGATTGATCACCAGGTCGGCTCCGACCCGCTGCATCGTGAGTTGATTGTTGACCCCGTTATAGACCGGCGTGAGATCAATCAGCAGGTTCAGCGGACCGCCGGTCACGTCCTGCTCTTCGATGCTGACGTAGGTCACCGGGTCGAGCGCCGGATTGGCGGTCGGCGCGAACGAGAAGCCGCCGCTCCCCACGTCGCTGACCGTTTGCACGGTGAGTGCCGGGACCGTGATCACCAGGCGATCGCCGTCGGCCGTGCCGTGCGGCGCGTTGCCGTTCACACTGAACGAGGTCGTTGTCTGCGGATCGAAGTCGAACGTGTCATAGTCGTCGCCGCCGTTTAAGAACGTCGTGCCAGCGCCGCCGTTGACGGTGATCACACCATTGATCGTCACCGTCCCACCGCTTCCCGGCGCAACTTCTCCGACTCCATTCGACTCCCCATCGCCCGCATCCACATTCACGGTCACCTGCGTCAACGCGTTCACATCTCCATCCAACAACGCATCGTCACCCGCATTGAGCGTCACACTGCCACCGGAGGAGGTGATGTTGAAGGTAACGGGAAGCGTGAGATTGTCGGTAGCCCCTGCATCGCCGGTGCTGAGGACAATATCGCCGGTCGCATTGACGCTGCTGGTTCCCGAACCGGTGACCGTGCCGATGGTGAGCGCGTCCAGGTCCGTGTAGTTGAGCGTGCCCGTGACGTTGGCGGCCAGGGTGGCAACGTTGTTGGCCGCATTGGTCAACGTGACATTGCCAGTGACCAGTAGTTCCAAGCCGCCAGCGGTAATGTCATCGCCGGCAATCTGAGTGACTGTGCCGATCACCGCCAGAGTCAAGTCGCCAGCGCCCAGGGCCACATCGTCGTCGAGCAGCAAGTTGCCGCCGAGTGTGGAGAGTCGCACGTCGTTGCCGCTGCTGGTGATGCCGCTGACACTGTTACCGAGCACATCCACGGTGCCCACCGTCAGAGCGTTCACATCGGTATAGCTAATCGTCCCCGTGACATTGGCGGCAATCGTCGTTACATCATTGCTGGGGTTATTGAGCGTGAACGGCCCGGCCCCCGTCAGTTGCAAGCCGGTGGCGGTGATGGCCGCGGTCTGGGTTACGGCCGCACTCGAATCAATCCGGAAGTCACCTGCTCCGGTCGCTACCGGCTGGCTGATCGTCAGCCCTGCGCTATGCAGCGCCACATCTGCCGTGCTGGTGATGCCGACCGTGTTGACGGTGCCGACAATCAGACCGGTCGAGTCGGTGTAGTCGATAGTATCCGTGGTATTGGCGGCAAGCGTGCCGACATTGTTGGCGGCATTGTTCAAGGTAAACGAGCCCGCACCAAGCAGTTCCAAGCCGCCGGTGGTGGTGATGGCTCCGGTCTGGGTGACCGCGCCCCCCGCGCTGAGGCTGATGTTGCCACTGCCGCTAATGAGACCGCCGGCACTGATCTCTACGCCGTTGGTTTCAGTAATAAAGATGTTGCCCGTGGTAGTAACAACCGCGCTAAGGTTAGCCACGTTAGTCAGCAGTCGGTCAGCCAATGTGCCGATGCCGGCATTGGCGGTGGCAACGAGCGAGGTAGCGACGACATCGGTAGTGGCGGCACCTGGTGAAGTTATCGCGCCGAGGTTGGCATCCAGATCGACGGAGCCCGTCACGTCGGTGACGGTCAGCGTGCCGCCATTCAATATGATCGATTGGGAATCGATCTCGATATCGACAGTGGCAGCCAAAGCGTCGCCGGTGAATCTGACGTTGCCGTCTACTCGAACGAAGTCAGTCCCTGTGCCCGTCTCAATCTGCAAGCGGGCGTTCGCGTGCAGATTGTCAGCACTGGTAACAATGACTGAGTCGTCGCCGTCGTTGGCAGTCGTGTCAATGACCAGCAAGTCGTTGTTGAAGAAGTGACCGGACTCGATCAAGGTGGCGGTCAGGCCAGTGGTGCCAGTGACGACCAAGGCATCGATCGTTCCTGTGGCCGAGTCTTTGCCGTTGGTGATAGTCAGCGCGTCGTTGGTGCTGGCTGCCGGAGTGGCCAGCGTCGCGACCGCCATGCCGCTGATGTCGACAGGTTCCAGGTCGGCGAACGTGATTGTGCCACCTGTTGCACCGGCAACAGTGACAACGCCACTTCCAAAAGTGGTGGCGCTCGGAGTGTAGGTGGTGCTCAGCGTGTGGACCAAGCGAGTGTCTTCCACCACGAGCACATCGCCAAACGTCTGCGAAGGAATAAATGGAGGTTGGTTCGGTGTGACTACTGCATTATTTGTTTCGCCCTCACCGTTCCAACTGACTCCGCCAACCGGAATTGGATCCGTAGAAGTCGAACTGTAAGTGACTCGGAGAACGTCATCTCCCGCACCGCCGTTGAAGGCAAAATTCGGTGGCGAGGTGTAATTGACGGTTGTCGGTCCCGCAACCAGAGCGCCCGTGTTATCAAACGTTCGGGTGGTGACCGAGAAATTCGTGCCATCGCCCGTTACATCAAACTGGTCGTTCAGGGCGGTGCCGTTCAGCACCGGTTGCGAGTAGAGAGCGACGTCGTTGCCGCTGCCGGTGGTCGAGGAGTCGGCACGATAGCTGATGTAGAACGTATAGAAGGGACCTGATCCCAGTACGATCGGTGAACCTTCGGGCAAGCCAGCGAAGATGCCGCTGACTTCATCGGTACCGGCGTTGTCGATGATGATGAATTCTTGCAACGAGGTAGAATCGGGTGTGAACCCATTCAACAAGCTAACGTTGAGTGTAGCGCCGGCCAGCGCCACGGTCTGAGCCGCGCCCACTTCGATCTGGTCATAGTCTCCGGCTGCGGTACCGCCGACCTCAACATTGAACTGCTGCGTTGCGGCGGTAAAGGCGAGGCTGCCGGTTCCCAGGTTGTCGGTGGTATCGGCGACCGTCGGATCGCCCGCCGCGAGGGTGGCCGTGCCGTTCAGCGTGACCGATCCAGCAATCGAGCCCGTACCACCGAGAATGCTGGCACCATTGACAACAAACTCGTTCGTAGCCGCAGTTGTCGAGCCATTCACCAGCAGCGTGCCGGCGTTGACTATGGTCGCTCCACCGTAAGTGTGCGCACCGTTCAGTATCAGCGTACCGGTTCCCTGCTTGATCACGCTTCCCGCACCAATCAAGCCCGTCAACGTGCTGGCCACGCCCGTGATGTTCACGGTCAGCCCATTTCCTGTGCTGATCGTGCCGCCCGCGATTGAGTTCACATTCACCGTGTTCAAACCAACGGCCCCGGCAACACTCACGCCGCCGTTGATGGTGATGACGTCCCCTGCTTCCGCGCCGGTGGTGATGCTCAGGTTGGTGTTGGCGTGGTCATTGCTCGCACTCGCGATGGTGATGACATCGATGCCTGCCACGGCAGTGGTATTCAAGTTGACGTTGGCCGTGCGGAAGACATGCGCCGACTCGAAATTGACGGCGCCGGAGTCGCCAGTGAAAACAATGGCCGGCACGCTTCCCGGGGCCTCCAGCGCGGCAGTCACCGCCGAGTTAAAGCCGTTGGTCAGTGTGACATTGTCGTTCGCCCCCGGCAGATTGAGATTAAATGTGCCAAAGTTATCGAAGTCGACCGGTTCTAGGCCTGTGAAGGAATTCACCAGACCATTGACGACCACCGAACCATCGCCATTCGTCGTGGCGCTCGGGGTGTAAGTGGCAATTTCTGTTCCTGTCCCACGGAACCCGAGCGCGTCATCCCCCAAGCCGCCACTGTAGCTAATCGACTTGCTGAAGTTGCCCAATGAGAAATCGACCGTCAATGAATCGTTGCCAGCCAGCGTGTTGACCAGAATCTGCGTCCCGGTCACCGAGCTGAATGGCACGTCGACGGTGTGTTGGTCAACGCTGACCACGGCACCAGCAATGCCCGTGGCCCCCAGGATGCGATTCGGATCGCTCACGATGAACTTAGAATTTGTCGTGTCGGACTTGATGGTCAGCGTGTCAGTCTGGCCGCCGCCGGCAATGTCGGTGATCACCAGGTTGCCGCTGGAAAGAGTCAGCTCGGTCGTAAAATTCTGCACCGTAAGCGTGACGTCATTGCTGTTGCTGCCACCGTTGTAATTAATGATGAAGCGGTTGCCCCCCGCGATGAACGCGGTGTCGTCGGGGATTGTCACGCCGCCGACTTTGAACGTCCCCAGTCCGAGAACTGTGTCGCTTAGGTCGTTGTTGATGATCGTGAACGAGTGGCCATTGGCTGGGGTGTAGCCCAGCGCGACGACCAGGTTGGCGTCGTTTAAAGTGACCGAGCCGGTAACATTGAGTTGATCGTATTGCGTGCCGACGGTCGTGCCGTTGAGTTCGACGTTGAAGTTCGACCCACTGTCAAATGTCAGGCTGCCGCTATTGAGGATGCCGGTATTTGTTCCCGGAGCGATTGAACCGCCAGAAAACACCTGCGTCACGCCATTGATCGTGCCGGTGCCACCGAGCGTGCCGGTGCCATTCACGCTCACGTCTGTGGCCGCCGTGCCGTCAACCACAGAACTGTTGATTAGCAGCGTTCCTTCGTTAACGTTGGTTGTGCCCGAGTAGCCATTGGTTCCATTAAGGGTCAAGGTTGCGGCGCCGATTTTTTGGATTGCCAGCAACCGAGCATCCACGTCGTCGCCGACGCGACCGGAGTAGGTTCCGGAGGTGGTTTGATTAATGGAAAGGGTCCGCGTTCCCGCCGTAGACTCAAATCGTGCCGAGACGACGCCGCCGGTGCCGGTCAAGTTGCCGATGGTCGCCGTCTGGCCGATGAAGGCAGTTCCGAGTGCCAAGCCGCCGCTGTTGAGTATGACGTTGGGAGAACCGTTCTCGGCGCCGGTGCTGTACAACACCAGCGAGCCGAGTGTGCTCAAGGTGTTGATTTCGTAGGTGCCGGAAAAAGAATTCGTGCCGCTCAGCAGCAGATTCCCTTGGCCGGTCTTTTTCACTGTGCCGGAGCCGCTGATGTTGGCGGTGATATTGAAATCGAAGGCAGTGGTGGCATTGGCGATGTTGAAGTTGTGGTCTCCAACGCCCAATTCAAGATTGCCGGTGATTCGGCTACCCGTGGCGGCCGCATTATTGGCGGTTGTGGCATTGAAGTTCAGATCGCCGTCGAGGGTCAAAGTGCCAGCGCCGGTGCTGATGATCCCAATGCCGCTGGTGTAGTTGTAGGTGATGTCCGCGGTCGTTTGATTGAATCCGTTCAGATCGAGGGTCGAACTGTTAGTGTTGTTCTGCCCCATGATAATGTTGCCGGTGGCTGGCAGCACATCGGCAGCCGCCATCCGCAATGTGCCGACGGAAACCTCTGTATTTACCCAGCTGTAAGTCTTTGCAGCGGCCCCCACGACCCAGAGCCCGGCGTCGGTCTTTGACAAGTTACCGCCCGTCAGATTGACGCTGCCTTGCAGGCGATTCGTGGTGCTGGTGGAGGTGCCGCGCAGGACCAGGCTCGCTCCGCTCGACAATGCGCCGGTGATGTCACCCGTGACGGTCAGTGATCCGCCGTTGGAGGTGAATTGCACGGGATTGCTGGCGCTCGTGACATCGATGCTGCCGGAGATCGTATTATTCTGGCCCGAGTTGAGCAGCGTAACGAGACCGCTGGCACTCGCATTCAGGTTCAACGATTCGGGAACGCTGATACCAGCCGCTGGATTCAGCGCGAGGGTTGTGCCGGTGGCCAAGTCCGCGCCGTTGACGACGGTGTGGTTGCCGACACCCGTTGCGCCCAAGGCGTTCGCACTGAGTAAACTAGTCGTGCCTCGGTTCAGGGTCGTGATGCCCGTGTAGTTGTTGTCGCCGCTGAGCGTCAGCGTGCCCGCGCCGGACTTGTTCAGACCACCAGATCCCGAAATAACTCCGGCCAGGGAACTCGTGGCCGTATTGGTCACACTCAAGCCACCCGTTGTGGAAATCGTCCCACTAGCATTGCCAGCAATGGCAGCGCCGTTCAGGGCCACGCTACCTGCGGTGGCACTCAAGGCAGCATTCACATTGATGTTGCCGACGGCATCGGCGTCGTTGAGAAGCACGCCAATGCTTCCCGAAGTGATTGCTCCCGAGAACGTGACCGAATTGGTACCCGTGGTCACTGTGCTGTTGGTGATGTTAAGTGACGAGACCAGGTCCGCTGCTGGAATCGTAATTGAGTTTGCGCCAAAAATCGGCGCAGGGTCTCCGCCCGACTGGACGAAGGTACCCGCGCCAGCGAGCGTGAAAACCACATCCGAACCCGAGACGGTTGTGGTTAGTAAATCGTTGTTTGCCAACCCGATGCCCAAGGTGTTGGTCATCGCATCAAACGTGTAAACCGCCATCACGCGGCGGTCTTCGAGCGACTCGAGGAACGTTCGCCGATTGTGTTGTTTTGTGGACGGAGCTTTTTTCTGCTTGCCAAGAAAACGAAACCATTGCGACCGAAGGTAGCGATTGAGCATGGGAGCCGTTGAGTTAGTAAGAAGGGTGAAATTCGCGGCGATTGAGCCGTTACTCTCAAGCTCGGCGGGGGTGGGTATCTCGTAGGACCGCGCCAAACGCGCAGAGTATGCCTACGAATCGGACTATAAGGAGGAGATTAAGAATTGCCAGTTTTCAAAGGGACTTTTCGTCGGTTTATGGCAAATTGGGTTTCAAAGAGGGGATGCGAACAGCCCTTTTGGGCTAGGCGCGAGCTTTTCCGACGCCGAAGCTCATCGATTAAAACGGCTCGAATGGCTGGCGGCGGTTCGTCGTTCAATTCCTGCGTCGTTCTCAAGCCCTGATAGCCTGATGTAAGCGTGGAAGCTGCAAATGGCAATTTCACTACTTCTAAGGCACCGCCGCGTGGCGTGTGCAGGTGGATAATTACCTGCTGGGAGAGGTCCAGCGCTCAGGACAGTTCGGACGTAATGAAAAAGACTGGAAGAAACACGGGTGAGTACACCACGTGCCACCCGAAAGCTAGGCTCGGTTGCGAATGCGCACGAGTTGCGTGCGGGCAGCGGAGCGGACGTTCTCGGGGGCGTCGTTCGACGAGACGAGAGTTTGCAGGTCAGCCGCGGCCCGCTGATCGTCTTTGAGAGAAGAATAAGCCAGCGCGCGATTAAAGAGCGCGCGGGCTTTTAAGATGCTGCTGGCCGATTGCGAGCGAAGCAGCTCGTTGTAGATTTTGATCGCCTCGGCAGGTTGCTTTTCTTTGGCCAGGTCGACTGCTTGCTGAAGCAGGTTTTCTTCACGCCCGCCCTGACTGAACCAGTTGCTGAGCCGTTGCAGAAAACCCATAAAGCAACTCCTTCGACGCTGGGCAATTGGTTCGCAGCGTCGAACTTCTTAGCGCACCAAGTACTTTATTCCGGCGCACGGACCTCATAACGAATCATGTTGTTCAGTCGTTGCGGCAATTCCTTGACGAGACAAGTCTTACGAATTTCGGCGATGCTGTCGTGAGGTACCCAGGCGCCCTGTTTGTAGACGAAGGTGTTCTTGCTGGAGTCCTCGGCCACGATGAAAGGCTTGCCGTAAACGATGGGCTCTGCCCGTTCCATCAGGACGGGACTGGCGAGCAAGCTGCGGCGCACTTCCGATTGAGGGGCTCGGGCAACTTGACGCTTGTTTGGTATGGGGGCACGACGCTTTTGAGCCATCAGTAAAAACTCCTGGGGACGAGATCAAGTGAGGCGCAGAGGCAATAGGCCCCTGCGCGCACGTAGATTCCAAACAACAGAGCGCGACGCGCCGGAAGTCGCTTAGTAGCGACGACCGCCACCACCGCCTCCTCCACCACCACCGTAGCCGCCGCCGCCACCGCTGCGACCGCCACCACCACCACTGCGACCGCCGCCGCCACCACCACCAAAGCTGCGTTCTTCACGCGGACGAGCTTCGTTGACGGTCAAGGCGCGGCCGTCGACTTCCTTCAGGTTGAGCGCGGTGATCGCAGCCTGAGCTTGCGAGCCATCACCCATTTCGACGAAGCCGAAGCCTTTGCTGCGACCGGTGTCGCGGTCTTGCACCACTTGGGCGCTCTTGACCGAGCCGAATTCGTTGAACAGTTGTTCGAGCGATTCGTTGGTCATGTTGTAACTGAGATTACCGACGTACAAGCGCGTAGCCACTAAAGAACCCTGACATAATTGATACGCGGCCCCCGTTAACTTTCGGGGCCGAGAGAAAGAGACCAGCGTGGTGGTCCGCCAAGTGGGAGAGGCGAAAGAAGGGCGGCGAATCAATTAAAAACTGTGCGCTTGCGCTCATGACGTCAGACCGACTTATCTCGTTATAGGTGAATAACGGGGGGCGGCCTAGCCACAAACTTCTGCTAGCTCTGCGAATTCAGCAATCTGTTCGCAGCGGACATCAGGCTGCAATCCGCGTAACCCGCAATACCCACTTGGCATTGGTTGGAGTTCCGCCTTCAGGCGGTGAACGGGTGCAAGGGTCAGGGGTACAAGGACCGCCTAAAGGCGGAACTCCAACGGTGGCAGCTTGTCTTTTGAATCTGGCTGGTCATACTGAGGGGTAAGCGTAGGAGCCACACGAACTTGCGATTGCCAGTTCGCTGAACTCCGCAACCTCTTGGCTTGGAAGACTGGGAATTTCCGTTGGGCCGTGTCGGTGCTGCGATGATTGCAGCTGTCTGGCAGTTGCCACGTTGGACCTAATGATTCGTGGCCTACAGGGAAGTACATCGACCGCCGTGCGTGCCGGTTCATTCCACGCGCTGTCGATGGCGAAGGACAATCGCGAGTCAGATGTCTTGGATGGGCATTGCTGATGCGCCGCGCGAATTCATTCCCGAGCGAATAGCCGATCCGTCAAGGTCGGCTCGAATCTGAAAGCAAGCCATGAGCGAAAAGAAGCCTACGCCGGTCTTTGCCTCCATCAGCCCACGCACTTGCCCCATCTGCGGCAAGGTATCCTACTCGCGATCGGGCGAGCATCCGCAATGTAGCGTTAATCGCGCCGACATCGCGTTCAAGCTGCGCAGCAAGCAACGCAAGCGCGCGTAAGTAAGAATTCGAACCTCAGCGCTGGGGCGCAGGCGAGAGTGCCAGGCCCCGTTTCCTCAACTTCAATAGTTGAGATTGCCAGCAATTAATCCCACCACCAGTGACGGCGGGGGAGTTCTTTCGGCGTGCTGGCCGAGCGTTCACTTTTCAGCAGGCCGTACTCATCGGTTTTGATGGCGGTCTTGGTGGCCAACCCGCGAGCATCGACGGTGACACCACCACTAACGCCGGCGACCAGGCTTTTGCCTTCGATGATGCGGTGGTTAATTACCGAATCGACCTTGGTCGGTGCGAAGTCCAGTTCGGGCTCGTATGTGCCATCGGGCCCGAAGTGGGTCAGATGCCAATTCACTTGCCCGGGCAAATCGTGGCTGCGAACGACTGCGGCGACCAGGGCCAGATCGAACACGTTACGCAATTCGGCATAGACCGGATACTTCGCGGCCAGAATCTCGAAGTGCTTGGTAAAGCTTTCAGCGAACAGGCTGTTCACTTCGCTGCTACGACCGGTGTGAATCCGGTCCCCTTGTTCGCTGAGCATTTCGTTCTCGCTGAGGACTTTCACGCCGGGACCCTTCAGTTCGAAGGCATCGCGCGATTCGGTCGCTTGCAGCGAATCGTAATTGAGGGTGAACCACCACCGGAGCACGCTCAGGTTGTTCAGATCGTGACGCTTGGGATCGAGCGAATTGAGATAACTCGTGACGCCGAGCGTTCCATCTTCCAGACCCATGCCGACGAGCTTCATGCGGTAATCGGCCTCGACCATCACACGGGCAGCGCGAGTTTGAGGATCGAGACCGTAAACGACGATATCCTGCCGACCGAGACCGGCCCGCAGTTCTTCGAGAAACTCGGCACGCTGTGAGGGCTTCATGGGGCCTTTCGCGGCCCAGCGATCGTTGACCGCTTGCGCTTCGGCCAGCCCAGGCTTGGTGGGATTGATCGAGCAGCCGAATTTAGGTTCGGCACTGAAAGCATTGCGAAAGGTCACGACCAGGTCATCGAGCTGCACAATCGGGCGCTGCTTCTCGATGTCGACCCAGCGACCTTCGTTGTTCTGACGCCAATCATCGGCGGGGCCAGCGATGACGATGTCGCCCGTTTCGGGATAGACGAGCAGGTACTTGATGCGCTGCAGCCCGGCGAGAAGCTTCATGGTTTCATCGGGCGATTTGCCGGCTGCTTGCAGCAGTTGCAGTTCCCGTTCGAGTCGATTGAGCGAGATTTTTCGCAGCACCGACTTCTTGCGCGGATTGTGCGACGAGCCAATCTGGCTGGCCGAACTGCGCACGGTTTCGAGTGCTGCATCGGTGCGCGGCGTCATTCGCCGCAGTAGCCCGAGCGCATCGACCCGCACACCACCATCGAAACCGCTCACCGAACCTGGTCCGCCCACATCTTGCCAGCTATCGGGCTCAATGGTTGAAGTAATCAATTCAATAAGTGGATCGAAGTCGGCCTGCACACCACCGCCGCGACCAAACCAGCGCGAACCCGCTGCCTTGCGAACTTGCTGCAAGGCCCCGCTCCGAGCGAGGTCCGAAGAAATGTCCGCTGCTGTTTCGAGAGATCCGGCTTTAGCGCCAGCATTTGCCTGGGCGGCAGCAATGTCGCCCAGGAGTCGATCGCGCACGCGGGCATCGCCCACGTCCTGAGCGGCTGCCTTCGCGGGGCCAAATTCACCCGCTGCCAGATGATCTTGAATTTGCTGTTCGCCGGCCGGCTGCTGGGCCGAAAGGGCTGTGGCAAAAATCAGCCAGCCTGCGGTGAAAGAAAAGAAGAGCCTGCCCGTTCCACGCGCGTTCGCGCGCTTGCTGCGAGCTGCCATTACACCACCTCTTGTTCCAGAAGAGACGCCCCTGCCGGGAGTTATCTTCGCACGCAGCCGCAGAAGAAACAAGTTCGGAGTTTGAATTCGGGGATCGGCGCGGTCAGGGTCAATCAAACGACGAAAAAAGCCCTCGCTTCACCAGGAAACGAGGGCTTCAGTGTGTTTCAACTGCAAACGCGTCACAGGTGCTTACTGCACCAGCTTCAGCGGGCGGTCGGCGGCAACTTGAGAAAAGACTTGCTCGAGTTGTTCCTGAACTTGCGAGATGGGCTGGCCACCGGGAACGACAAACGCTGCACCGCCGGTGATATCGGCCACTTCTTGCATCAGGTCGACGTCGGCTCCGGCACCCACCGTGATGGTGACTACGGGAATCTTCGCAGCAGCACAGAGAGCCGCTTCGTCGCGCACCTTTTGCTTGTCGGTCGAGGTATTGCCGGTCGGCAGGTTTGCTTCACCGTCGGTCATGAGCACGAGCAACTTCGAGACGCCAACACGGGAATTGTTCTGCAGTTCCAAGCGACCCTTGGTCATGCCGGCAGAAATGTTCGTGCTGCCCACATAATGCCCGGCCTGGCGGCCTTGCACTTTGTCGGAAACAAGCGTGTAGGTCTTCGTGAGGGCCTGTTCCAGTTTCGCCGTGTTATCGGAGGCGGTGTAGAGCGAGAAGGCCACACGATCGTCGGTGCTATTCTCGGAGAGGAAGCCGAGGAATTCATCAACTGCATCTTTGAGAGCTGTGAGTGGCTGTTGGCTGGTCACATGGAAGCCAGGCGAATCGGCTGCCGAACCGAACTTCTCCATCTGAAAGTGAACCCAAGTCATGAGCCCGTACTTGCAGCGATAGCCGGCTGAGTTGATGTAGCTGTTGTCTTGCA
The DNA here is from genome assembly GCF_007747655.1 of Anatilimnocola aggregata. NCBI lineage: Bacteria > Pseudomonadati > Planctomycetota > Planctomycetia > Pirellulales > Pirellulaceae > Anatilimnocola > Anatilimnocola aggregata. Next base: position 7,785,947 of record NZ_CP036274.1, on the reverse strand, counting down.
CATAGTCGATGTACTCATCCCAAGAACCATCAGGGTAGGGATAGGCGACATTAGTGAGTTTGAATTTGCTCTTCACGGATGACTTGGACGTATTGCGATCACCGTACGCGAGTGGAGTGAATGGCAATGTGCCGTACGTCGGCGAGCCGAGTTCTTGCCAGATTTGCAGCAGATTCGCTTCGATGGCCGATTTGCCAATCAGGCTCATGTTGCGGAATTGACTGTCGTAGGCCATCGAGCCCGAGTAATCGAGCACGAGCGCGATATCGCGCGGCTGATACGTGGCGATCGATTGGGCACTGGTGTTAAAGCTCTGCTTATTCAGCGCTTTGCCAAAGAACAGCGGCGTGTTACTGAGGCTAGTGTTGATCTTGATGGCGTTGGGCGTGTCACCGCCCGCAGTGAACACCTTCGTGGTGTCGTTCCACATGCCAGTGACGATCGTGGCATTCGAGGCGGTGAGCGTCTGTCCGCCGACTTTGTTCTTGCCAAGGTAAGAGGTTGCTTGCGTAACTGCCGCAGCGCTTCCGTCGACGAGCCCCGCAGCGCCTGCGAGAGCAGCAGCGTCGGTGCAGATTTGAATCTCGGTGCGAGTGACAGCCATGTAACCCACGTCGACCGAGAAGGCGATCATCGCCATCATGGTGGTCATGAGGAAGGCGGTCATCACGATGATTTTTCCGCGACGACCATGCATCGCTGCCCGGGATGCGGAACGACGAAAGACTGGCGAAGCGGACATAAATCAATCTCCCTGCAATGGACTGCCGCAGATCACGGCTGTTGCCTTGAGGCACGCAGTCGGGCAGCAAACAACTAGATGAGAAACAGAACTACGGGGATGCCGGCGTTCTATGTTGAAACCTAGTACGAAAAGGAACCGGAGGCGGGAAAAGTACAAAAAGCAAGCTAGATTTTCTCAAGGTCGCTGGGGATCAACCCGAGCTTTAGCCGCCGCCGGGTACAGTTATTCCGTTTGTATGATTTTGAAGGACTTCCGCCGATGACAACTCGTGTCTGCCAACTGTCTCGCCAACAATTTGTTGCCGCTTTGTTCGTCGTCGGGACCAGCTGTCTGCTCAATACACCAGTGTTCGGGCAAGCCAAGCCGCAACCTGCCCAGCGCAAGGGGACGCAGGTTTCGACGAAAGAGAACCAACCGAAGAAGCTAACGGCCGCCGAGATCGGCAGCGCGGTCGAACAACAATTGCGGCGCAATACCTTTTATTCGCCTGGCTTCCTGATCACCCGCAGCGATGCGGAGTCTGTGTTCCGCATGCTTGAAGAGAAAGGTCTCGAGCTTCCCGACGATCGCGAGGCGCTCTACGAAGATCTACTTTCCGATACTTCGCCCCTGGCCAAGATCCTGAAGACACCCGATGGCCGCGCGTTCATGAGAAAGTTGGTCGGCGATCCGACTGCCTACGATCGACTGGAGCGGCTCTCGTGGACGCGAGACGGCCGCTATGTCGTTGATAAGATGGTGCGCGCGAAGGACGGCGCTACTCGGCTCAAGCAACTGCAAACGAAGGACGATGTCGCCAAGTTTTCGAAGACTTTGGCAACTGACCCTCGCACTCGCGATTTCGCGCTCCCCACTGGGCGCATTCACACCGCAGAAGCGCTGACCGAACGCCTGACAGAACTACTCACCGAGCGTGATGCCGAATAGTCGTCACGATCGCGCGAGCTATTCCTGTGGAAGTTGATCTTTGCCATCGGTGAGCCATTGCAGGCTCACACGGGCAATCGTGAGTTTGGGTGACTTGCTGTTGGGGGCTTCGTCAGGCGTTGTTCGCTCATAAAAGCAAATCAACGTTCCGTCTCGGGCGATGGCCATGTCGCTGTAGCCACTGGGTCCTGCTTCCAGCGTCTTGTTCACCGGCCAGGTTGCGCCCTCGTCGTAACTGAGTTTGAGCGAGACGTTCTTTCGATCTCGTCCTTGACCGGGCTTGGCATTCGCTCGCTCCAGGTTGTGCGGGTTCGAGAACACAATGCGGTTTTTATCGCTCTCTTTGGTGGTCGTCCAGCGCACCAGGTTGGCCATGCAAATCGGTTCCAACAACTGGTCATGGAACTTCGGCTCACTCCAACCAGTGCTGCCATCGGGACTGATCGAAACCGCGCGGCGATGTTCGGGCGACTCACTCCGACTGTTAATCATCACGCGGCCATCGGCCAACTGCAGCAGAATCGACTCGTTCGGATTCACGAGGGGCTTCGTTTCGCCAGCGATGACGTCTCCCATTTGCCAGGTCTTGCCCTCATCGTCGCTATAGATGGTGCTGATGATCGAGGGCCGATGAGCGTGACCACCCTTGCCCGTCGAGAGCCAGACCGGCGCGAGCAGGCGGCCGTTCTCCAGGCGAATGCCGTGCCCCGGACCAACGGCCAAAGCTTGCCAGGCGTAACTCGGCGTGAGTTTGTTGACCGCGGCCGTCAACTCGAGCGGCTTGCTGAAGGTGAAGCCATCGTCTTCGCTACGAACGTAGAACAAGCGGTTGTATTCGACACAGTACAGAAAGTGCACGATGTACGGACGCGGGTCGGCAATGGCGATCGGGTTGTTGAGCGTGATTTCCCCTTCCCTGCCGAGCTTTTGCGCCACAGCTGCTGGGTTACGTTCGAACTTCCCCTCCAGTTCGACGAGCTTCTTCATCGGTGTCCACGTTAGGCCATTGTCGGTACTGCGACGGGCAACCAAGTCGATGTGTCCCCAATCTCCCTTGGCACTACGGCGCGCTTCGCAATAGGCGAGCAGGGTTCCGTTGCCCGTGCGGATGATTCCCGGAATGCGAAACAGTTCGTAGCCTTCCTTCCCCCCCGTAAACAAATCGATCTTCGTGGGCTCGGCGATCGGTTCTGCTGCTTGCGCGGGCGCGAATGACGCGGCCAGCAGACCGAGGATGGCGAGCAAGGGAGCGTGAATTCGTGGACAAAGTGAACTGCACATGGGCAAATCTCGGGAAGAGGCGCAAACCAAGGAAAACGTTCTGACCGGCATCAAAATAACATGCCCGGCGAATGGTACCAGTCCTGCGGCCCGTACCAATTGTGAGGAGGAATTCCCGCAAATGACTTTCCCTGGGAGGGAGAGGCGAAACGTTCAACTATCGAATGGAAGGCCGAGGACTATACTGGAGAGCTCAAGTTATTCTTGTCTGTAAGACGCGGATTTCGCCGCCGAATGCGGACTTACTTGAGTTTCTGATGGACGCAACTTCACAACTCCCGTCGAACGATCTTGCGGCGCTTGCCGCTGTGCGGGAATGCGCGGATGTTGACGAAGGCCAAGCCGTTACGAACGACGTCGCGGTGCTCCCTCTCTCGCATTCCGTGTTGTGGGTTGTCTTGGCCCGCGCTTGGAGTGTCGCTTCGACTGCGGCGCTCGCGTTCTTGCTGCCCAAGCTCTTCAGCGATTCCGTCTGCGGCGAAGTGCTGCTGATCATCAACCTGATTGGCCTGGCGGCGATGGTCGCTTCGTTTGGCCTTCCCGAAGCCATGATTCGGCTCGTGGCGGAGCGTTTGGCCCATCAGCGCTTGGCCTCGATTCGGCCGCTCATTGCCCGCTGCGGGCAGTTGTTGTTCTGTACGACTCTGGTCGTGGCAACGGCAGTGTCGATTTACTTCTGGGTGCATGGCTTCGATTTCTTTCATTTGCCGCGCAACCCACTCCTTAGTTTGGCAATCGCCACCGCCATCGTTGTGCTCTCCTGGCAACTGGTGGGCGTGGCGATCTTGCGCGGCCTGCACGAAGTGCGATGGTCGAATCTGCTTAGTGGCGGCCAATCGGGTGGTCCCATCGCGGTAACGGCGTTCATGCTCGTTCTCGCGCTAGTGTTCCTCTGGCAATCGACGCTGCTGACGAGCACCTATGTCGCAATCCTGCTGCTGCACGCGATTCTCTTCACTGGCGGGCTGACGGCGTGGCGCTTGTGGAAAACGATGCCTGCGCCCGGAACTGCCGGACTGCTTGCCAGCATGTCTGCCGAGCACGTTCCCTCTTTCCGCGATCTGGCTGCCGACGCGCTGCCGATTGCCCTTTCGCAAATCGCGGCCTTTTGCACACTCTCGGCCGATCTGTGGGTGGCGGGCAGGTTTCTCGGCACCGACGATGTTGCCTTTTATGGCAGCGCCAAGCGCTTGGTCCTACTCGTGGGGATTCCGGAGCAATTAGCGCTGCTGGCGATCATCGCCAACATTCCCGATCTTTACTCGCGGGGCAAACTGGCTGAACTACAGCACCTCGTGCGGAAGATGACAACACTTGCTGCCATTCCCGCACTCATCGCTTGCCTGGGACTGCTTCTGGTTCCCGAACAGATTTTGTCGATTGCCTTTAAGCCGCACTACAAAGTGGCGGCCAGTGCTTTGATGATTCTCACCTTGGGGCAACTCTCCGCCAATTTGCTGGGCCCCTGCGGCTATATGTTGCTGATGACAGGGCACCGCTGGAGCGTGCTATTGATTACATCTCTGTGCGGCAGTGCCGCGATTATCGCTGGTGCCTATGGAGCCGCTTATGGCGGCTTGATGGGCCTGGCCATTGCCGCCGCGAGTTGCACCGCAGCGCAAGTTATCTTGGAATGGCTGGCGGCCGGTTACTTCGTTGGCGTGTGGTGTCATGCCTCGCCGTGGGCACTGACCGCAAAAGGCATGGCCTTCGCAACTGAGGAAAAAGTTTCGTGAAGTTTTCGCTCGTTGTTCCCACCATCGGTCGCCCTGCCGAGTTGCAGCGGTTCATCGACCACTTGCACTTGCAAGGCGGAGACCGGGTCGACCTGCGCGAATTGGAACTGATTGTCGTCGATCAGAGTGGCAAGCGCGACACTGGCGAACTACTGGCTCAGCAACAGGCTGAGTTCACGATTCGGCATTTGCCGATGACGGGACGAGGTGCCTCGCGTGCGCGCAACTACGGTTGGAGTTTCGCGCAGGGAGAGTTCATTACTTTTCCCGATGACGACTCGCACTATCCGGCTGGCTTCCTGGAGCGTGTACTGCACTGCTTTGACGACCCAGAGGTTACCGCCATCTCGGCAACGGTCGAGTTCATGGGCAAGGCAGATGCCAAAGCCGGTCGCATCACTCGCCAAAACGTTCTGCACCGCTGCATAGAAGCGGCGCTGTTCGCTCGCCGCGCTCCCTTGGGAGATCTGCGTTACGACGAACGGATGGGTGTGGGCTGCGAAACTCCGTGGAACTCCGACGAAGGGCCCGACCTGCTGCTGCGGATGATGGAGCGAGGGTTGAGGCTTGAGTATCACCCCGAGTTGGTCATTCATCATCCCAATCCCATGCAAACGCTGGACGAACAATTGCAGCAGCGGAATTTCAAGTATTGCCGGGGACGGGGATACTTGTTTCGCAAGCACCATTTTCCGCCCATGGCCGTGGCGATGAATTTATGCCGCTCGCTGGGTGGCAGCCTGATCATGGCCTTGCGACTTCGGCCCTATTGGTCGCGCTATTACTGGAATGCTTTCGTTGGCAAATGCCAGGGATTCATGGGTGGCAAGGCTGCTCCGCCGCAGTTGCTCACCTCCCCACTTTCTTCGCTGAATACTCCGGCTGAAGTCGAAAATTCGCTAGCAGAGTAAGAATTCTTGATCTTGCTAACCGTTCACGCTGTTACACGTAGGGTGTGGCCGAGGTCGCTTCGATGGTCTTGGCTATGACAAATGAGTTTCCCGCGACGAGGCCCACCAAGGTGGTTGGGAACGGTGGAGGTCTCGCGTTCCGCGAAAGCGCCAAACAAGTTAGGTGGCGAGCATGTGCTTCCAACCGGTCACCGCCAGCGCTTTCGCGGCCAGAACGGTCGCATCAGCTGCCTTCCCTCTTGGTGGGCCTCTTCGCGGCTGAATCCTGCGAGATTGGGAAGCCGATAGCGCGATTCGGCCCACTCTACTGGCCAGCATGGATGGTTACTGATCTTGCTCGCAGGGACTCGGTTCGCTACAAGCCGCAGTGATTCGCCACGTTTGAGTTTCGTGGTTGAAGCACCTGTTCTTGTTGCGTGAGTCCGCCCATGCGCGATTACCTGCTGATTGCCACCATCGTTTTGGCTGGAATGAGTGGCGCTGCGCGAGTGGCTGCTGCTGCCGAAGACTATCCCTACACGGCCTATGTCTCGGTGCCACAGACAAACGTCCATAGTGGTCCCTCGCGAAATTTTTATCCCACGGACGAACTGTTCGAGGGGGATCAGGTCGAAGTCTATCGCCGCGAAGGGAGCAGTTGGTTGGGGATTCGTCCCCCCACTGGCAGCTTCAGTTGGGTGCCCGCTGACACGGTCGAAGAAACCGACGATGAAGGAATTCATCGCGTGCTGATCGAAACGCAGTCGTGGATCGGCACCTTGTTTCCGTCCGTGCGCGAACACAAATACCAGGTCAAATTGCGCCCGGGCGAGTTGATTGAAGTGATCGGCCAAAAGACGGTGCAATCGACCGAGGGAAACGAAACCTGGTTAAAAATCGCGCCCCCCGCGGGCGAGTTTCGCTGGATTCACGTTAGCCAAGTCTCACGCACGCCGCCGCGCGAAGCAGAGCCGGCAGCCCTGACAAGTACGAAACGCGATCTGCCCGAGCTGCAGAGGGCGATTGGAACCGGCGTGAATCGCGCCAAGGATTCGTTGACGGCACTTGCCGCGGCCACTGAGCGGCCGATCAAACCGGCCCAACACGCGATTATCCTCACCGACCTGACGCCCCCGGTGAACGATCACATCGCCTTGCACGATGCCAAGAAGAGCGAGCGCGAAGATGTTCGTCCTGCTCAACATCAGCAGACAATCGATCTTTCTCGCAGCAATGCAATCGCCCCTGATGGTTTTGTGCCGCGCAAGCCGCGCAGGATTGATAACACCGCCGGTGTACCGGCTCCCTCTACCGAACTGCGCATGGCCAGTAGCGAACGCCTGCAAAATAGCATTCACGAGACGCCACGCGTTCAGTCTCAGCCGAATCAAGCCAGTTCAGGCCCCGCACGAACGACGACCGTGCAACCACTCACGCTCAGTAATCAGCCTGCGTTCGATAGTGCCAATGCCAGCGAGAAGTTGACGCAACTCGATCTGGAATTGTCGCTGCGAATTGCTCAGCCGCGCGAAACGTGGAATCTCGAACCGATCCGTGTGCAAGCGCAAAAGATTGTCGACGGCGGTCAGACTCCGCAAGAGCGTGGGCAAGCGCGACTGCTGCTGGAGAAGATTCGAAAGTTCGAAGAGACGTTCGACTTGCCCAACGATCCACTGATAGCAGCGACGCGCGGCGGTGCCGCTTCGGCCGCCGATGCCCGCTACGATGGCGTGGGGATGTTGCAGCCAGTGATCAGTCGCGATGGGCAGACCAAGATTGCTCCCTATGCGATTGTCGACGCCGATGGAAACCCAGTGGCTTTTGTCACGCCGGGCCCGGGCATGAATCTGCGCCGCTACGAGAACAAGCCCGTCGGCATCTATGGCAAGCGCGGCATGGTCGAGGCCATCCGCAAACCGCATCTCGTAGCCGAGCGCGTGATTGATCTCAGTCAGCGATAGGTGGACAAACGCTTCGTCAAGAAACCGAGAGCTGTCCCCCCAAATTCCTTCGCAGGCTTTCGAGGGGACAGCGGGTTGAACTAGGCTGAGGTCAGACGTATAGCTGACCATTACTCTTCTTGGGTCACGTACGGATTCGCAGACCGATAATTAAACTGTTCGCCCTGCCGTCGTTGGGGCCGTCGGAAACGCTCTTGAAACAACGGACTATTCGTTGGCATGGCGATCCGACCTGGATCGGTATCGACATTCTGGTCGAGGGCATTCAGCGTATCGACAATGGCCGTCGTTCCCATCCGGTTATTGTTCACGAGGGGATTGCTGGTGTTGCTGGGGTCGAAGAATTCGTCCAGTTCCATGAAGGCCGGGCTCATCAGGATGATGAGCGCTGCCGGGGCGAAGCAGAAGAGTAGCGGAAAGGTGAGGAATACCGGGAGCCGATTCGCTTGCAGGTTCGCGAGATTCTTGCGGGTCGAACGGAGGTGATCGGCCTGCGCGAGTAGTGAGCCACTCATGCTCGAACCGAGTTGATCGCCGCGGGAAAGGAGGGTTGCCACTTGCCGCACATCGGGACTGTCAATTCGATTCGCCCAGTCGGTGAGAGCCATCCGCATGCTTCCCAGATCGGACTGGCGTCGCATGATTTGCAGCTCTTCGGAGAGTGCGGGGTACGAGGTGAGGTTCTTCGAAACATGATCGAGACTTTGCGACAAGGGCATACCGCCACCCAAGCACATGCCGAGCATATCGAGCATGTCGGCCAGGCCCGCATTGATTTGCGCCAGACGACTCGAGCGGCGAAAGTAAACCCACAAACGCGGCACGATCGACAGGATCGCGGCGATGATGCCGCCGCCAATCAGAATTCGCCAGGTATGTTCTGGCGGTGAGAAAACGACGAGGATTCCCGCACAAATCAGCGGGAAGACCAGGAACAGAAACCGGTAGGCATAAATGCTGGCGCGAGCGGTGGGGCTGTACAAACCCGCTTGCCGCAACATCTGGCCGAACTCGACTCGTTCCTTTTCGGATTCCGGAATCTGGCCGGCCAAGGCGTCTGTTAAAGAACCGAAGACGCCGCCATTGCCGCGCCGGCGAATTGCAGCGGGAGATTCCGGCGGTTGTTCCGGTCGCTTACGCTTGAGCAGGAGGCGCACGATCACGGGAATGGCAAGCAGGAAGCAGCCAATCACCAGCCACGACGAGGGACTCTGCAGCCACTCGGGTGCGTTCTGATCGGCCAGCCAGGTTTGAATGTTTTCGATCATTGCGAGTCCGTGATTTCTTCTGGTGTGCCCGAAACGCCTCAACCTGCGTGCGAGTGAAACCGGTTAGTAGCTCGTGCGGAGGATTCGCCACACCCAAATGGCACCGACAATTTGCAAGCCAACAGCGGTGGCGAGCAGCCAGGGGCCTTTGGGGTTCGACAGAAAGCGGTCGACGTATCCACGGTCCATCCAGCTGAGTGCAATCAGGGCCACAATGGTGCAAACGACCATGCCGATTGCCGACAGCCGGCCACCGGCGGTCACGGCCATCAAGTGGCTGCGAACTTCCTGGCGATCGCGGGCTGCTTTACTCATGCGTTCGCTGAGGAGGGAAAGATTTCCACCCGCGCGGCGATGCACGACAACTGCTGTCGTAAAAATGCGAAACTCGGGAAGGGGAATGCGGCGGGCCATGCGCGTCATCACGCTGACCGGCGAATGACTCAATTCGAGTTGTTCGTGGGCGTATCCGAATTCGGCCCCCAGCGGTCCTTTGATTTCTTTGGAAACCATATCGCACGCTTCCGACAATGTCTGACCGCTGCGGATCGAATCGGAAACGGCCTGCAGCGCGGTGGGTAGGTGCTTTTGCATCGTGCGGAGGCGAAAGAATCGCAGCACGGCAAAGTACAACAACCCGAGCGTGACGCCCAGAATCATGCCCCCCGCAGCACCGAGAAAGTTTTCGAACAGCACCAGCGGAATGCCGAGCCCGGCAATGCCACAGCCCACCACAATCAGCATGGCAGAGGTTGCATCAATGGCGACTCCCGACTGCTCAACGAGTCGAAAGAACCAGCCATCGATGCCACCTTCGGGCTCTTCGGCTTGGAATTCAAGGCGAGCCCGACTCGTTTGCGGCTTGGCGAACAGGTCGCGCAGGAAAAATCCGAGTGCAGCGAGCGCGGTCGAAACCGACGCGAAGGTAATGGTGACAATTGCCAGTTGTGCGGTCATGCCAGGTTCTCCTGCAACGCGAGGGCTTGGGCCCCTTCGGCGCTGCTCATCGGTCCAATGGCTGAGTCAGCTGTCAGTTTGCGAGCGGTGAAGAGCCGCTCGTTCAAGTCGATGCCCGTTTCGGCCAGGCGGCGGGCAAAGTTGGGTTTGTTTCCGGTGGCATAGAAGTGTCCGCGGGCGATGCCCCGCTCGTCGACGCCCGTTTGCTGAAAGCCGAACAAGTCCTGCACGGTGTATTCGCCATTCTCGAGCGCGGTGATTTCCGAAACCTTCATCACGCGGCGGGCACCACCCTTGAGGCGTGCCAGGTGCACGACGACGGTGATTGCCGAGGCGATGTAACGGCGGACAACATTCACCGGCAGGTCGAAGCCACTCATGCTCACCATCACTTCGAGCCGTGAGAGGGCATCGCGCGTGTCGTTGGCGTGAATCGTGGTCAGCGAACCTTCGTGACCCGTGTTCATCGCTTGCAACATGTCGAGCGCTTCGCCACCACGAACTTCGCCCAGGATGATCCGGTCGGGACGCATGCGGAGAGCATTGCGAACCAGGTCGCGCTGGGTGACTTCGGAGGCACCTTCGGGACTCTTGGGGCGAGTCTCGAGTTTGACGACGTGTTTTCGCTGCAGATTGAGTTCTGCCGAGTCTTCGATGGTTACCAGCCGTTCGTTTGCGGGGATGTAACGCGAGAGGATGTTCAGCATAGTCGTTTTACCGCTGCCGGTACCGCCGCTGATCATCAGGTTGATGCGGCCTTCGATGGCCGCTTCGAGCACGGCCATGATTTCGGGACAGACCGAACCGCGGACCAGGACATCGTTAATTTGCAGCGGGCGATGGCCGAAGCGGCGAATGGAAAGGACCGGGCCGCCGAGTGCGAGGGGCGGGATGATCGCATTCACGCGCGAACCATCAGCCAAGCGCGCGTCGACCATCGGCGAATGTTCGTCGATGCGGCGACCAACGCGAGCGGCCACACGTTGAATGATCTGCAACAGGTGGTCGTTGTCGGCGAAGACGGTGTTGGTCTCTTGCAGGCGTCCCAAGCGTTCGACATATACTTCGCTCGGGCCGTTGACGAGGATGTCGGTGACGTCGGGATCTTGCATGTACGTTTCGAGTGGGCCGAGGCCGAACGATTCGGCAATCAGTTCTTCGACCAGGCGATCTTCGTCGATGGCTGGCAGCTTGCGCGAGCGCGCTCGCAGCATGCCTTCGGCCAGATGGCGGATGTCTTCGCGCAGCTCTTCTTCGGTCAGGCCGGCGATTCGCGACAGGTCGAGCGAGTCGAGCAGTTCGCGATGAATGCCTGTCTTGATCCGCTGGAAATCTGCTTCCGCGTTTTCGACGTGCAAGATCGGCTCGGCAGGAATGACGCCGCTCTTCTCTCCGGTATGCCGGGTCGATTTCAGAAACATTCGGGCAGCTCCTTCGGGCGAATCAGCGTTTAGCTGGCTTAGCGTGTCAATCGGATTTTGTGGATGTACAGGTTTTCAGGAACGGTCGGGTTCGGATCAGGAATGATCGGTACCGGAAATTGAAATTGGGTTTCGACCGTGCTGTGGACGATGAATGCAGGCTGCAAGCGAACTCGCAGCCGTGGATTGCTGGCGAAGAGGGCCGCGTCGGCACTAAGGATGCGGGCACCGACAAATCCCACAATCTCGAGTCGGTCTGCATAGGCACCGGTGTAAACGGGAAATGCCCGCCGGGGATTGTTGCTCGCCGCAACCGTGTTGAAGGCAGCGGCAATGGTTTCCGCCACATCCATCGATGGGCTCGTTTGCGTGGCATTCACCCGGAGAGGCTGTGCCAAGACCAACGGCCCGAACTGGCCACTGGTGTTTACATCTGTGGGCCCGATGCCGTCTGTCACCTGGCCAGCAAGGGCTGAGGCAGTCAGGGGAGCGTCGTCGTTCAACCCGACAAGGGCACAAGTGGCCGTTCCCGCACCAGCGGTGTTAAGTAGCGTGAAGTCGAACTCGATACGGAAATCTTTTATTGAATCGTCGAGTGCGCCTTTGGGTCGCTGAACGAACCAGGCATCGGCATCTACGGCGAGGGGAGCGAGAGGAGCGTTGACGGTGAGTGTGGGGCGAAAACCAACGACGCGGCTATCGAGCGTGGCGTACGACGAACTTGTGATTTGGGCCTGCTCCGGCGCACCAAAGCCGCGGAGAATCGTTTTCACCGGGTTCGGACTACTTAATTCACCACCACGGAAGACTTCGACGACTAGTGTGTTGTAAGGCTGGTTATTCCCAGGCATCGTGGTGTAATTGCTGGGCCCGACGGGTGCTGCGGCATTCTCGATGCGGGCACCAATCACATTCACTTGCGACGGCAATGGTCGCAGCGAAGGACCGGCCGCCGCATTGTTCAGCGCCAGAAAGCTGGTGCCACCGACCTTCACATCGTTGTTGGCTTCGGTCAGATCGTCGGCTTGTGTGGCCGGGAAGTTATAGGTGTCGCGCAGCACGGCCTCATCGAGGAGCCTGCTGACCGACGTGAGCGCGAGGTTGTCGGTGAGCTGCAACGTGCGGCGGCTGACGAGGACCAGATAGGTCCAGTTCACCACCAGCATCAACGTGACAATGCCGATCACAATCAGCATGATCGAAAACAGTGTCACATAGCCCCGGCGCAGCTTTCGCCCGGCCCGCCCCGTCCGCAGAGCGGACGAGCGTGTGGCTCGCATCGGCGAAGTGGTGGGTGTGCTCATAGCTGCGATCGGACCAGTTGCGACAGACTAAAAAGGAACAGTTGTCGACCGTGTGCAGTCGGGCGCACGGTCGCGAGTGCTACTCGGCGGGAACAGCGGCGTAATCTGCTTCGTATTGAACAGCGCCGCGGACGGGTTCTTTCACACCACTGTGGGTAGAGCTCGTCTTGAATGGATCGGCGGCCGCGGGTGGAGGTTCGACTGCCTTTGTGTTGGTGTTCACGTCGCGAACGTCACGAACGCGATCGCCCGACATCTCCAGCACTCGCATGCTGCCACCGGACCACTTTTCCACGGTGTACTTCCTGGGTGGGACAACCTGGACCGGCGGCGGAATGTCGGCCAGACCCAGCAGTTGGCGGCGCGTGATGCTGTCGTTGGCATCGAGAGGAGGTTGCTGGAGGTCGGCAGCTGCCACCAGATTAACCTTCAGTGTGCCCGTGCGCTGAGCCACGATCAGTTTGTTGGCATCGGCGGGGCTCACGGCGAAAGTCAGGTTGCTTTCCATTTGATCTTGTGAGCGACGGACTCCGCGAATCGTTGGCCGGCTAGCGATTGCATCGACGACGAGGACATTCCGCATGAGCGTGCGCGTGGTCACTTCGCCCAGGTCGGGATGCGTACCTTCGACGGTTAGTGAAATATCGACATGGTCACCTTCCGCGAGACGTTTACCGCCAGCTTCTGGATCTTGTACCGAAACCGTGACCGCTCGCATGCCCGGCGGCAAGCGCTCGGCCAAGTTTGGTAAGCCCTCGCCAATGCCGAGCAGATATTCGTCGCGAATGGCCTGGCCGGCTTTGATCGTTACCTTCGAGATTCGGCCTTCGATCTGGCTGACGTCGGGCACTGTGCCGGTGGCCGCCTTGGCTGTGCGGGGAACGAACGTGGTGTACAAATCGCCGGCGAGGATTCGGCTGTTCTTCGTGATGTTGGCCTTCGCGAAGACCACGCGCACGCCAGGATCGACCGGCGCGGGTACGACGACCGGCGGCGGCTGAACCACCACCGGCTTGTTCAAAGCCTGCTTCACGATGTAGGCGGCCACAAGGCCGAGGACGACGGCCATTAAGCCAAACGTCACTGTTGCGGGACTAATACGCTTCACGTCAAAATCTCCTCACCACTTCGAGTGCCGTAAATTCCGAAAAGTAGGGTTATTCCTTGCGAGTCACAAAGGTTGTTGTCAATTCTTTATTCGCAATGCTAATACCGAACTGCCGAAGCAAATCCGGTGCCGCATCGTCCATAAAGACGTTCACGGAGACGCTCACAAGGGAACCTGAAGGAGCATTCGCCAGCCGATTGTTGGCTCCTTCGTCCGGCAGGAAGCCGGCGTTGTCGTTGTAGTCGACGTGAATGACGACCTCTTCCATGCCGTTCCAAACGTAACCATCGAGTGCCGTGCTCACGGCCGCTTCGACACTGGCTCGCGAAGAACTGGGCAAAGCTGCATTGCGGCTGCCGATGCTGGCCGCGGCACCTACGCCTTGCGAAGCCATGAGCAGAATGCCGAACTCAACCGTAGCGACCAGCACGATCAGCAGGATCGGCAGCGCCAGAACCAATTCGAGCGCGAGCACGGCTCCGCGCCGAGCGGCAGAGGCAATCCCGCGTCGAGCGGCAGTCTGCTTAGCGCGAGCGACGAGTGCGGATTTTCCGAACAACTTCATCGTGGGTACTCAATGTCGGTGGTTCTACGGAAGTGATGATGCGTCATGTCAACGTTTGGCAACACTTTGTCGCTGGGAAGCAACAAGAGACTATCCGCGTCCTCAAATTCTGCTCAGAAGTTAGTGTGTTTGACTACGAAGCAACATCCAGGCCAAAACCAACCACGTACCCATGGCGACGGGGATAACAAACGGCAGGAAGCGTTTCGGTTTCTTGGCTTTTCCCGGACCGGTGGACGTGCCACCGCTTGCGCCGGCGGTCAAATATTGTCGCTGGGTCGCCGAGACTCCGCTGGTGATCACGCTGCTGAGCATCAGGGCCATTGCCATGGTCGAGGCGAAGCAGGTTCCCAGCGCGAAAGCGACAAGGATGTAGAGCGGTCCGAGCCAGGCTCCCAAGGCGGCCAGCAGCTTGACGTCGCCCATGCCGCCACCACCCAGGATCCAAGGGAGCAGCAACAAGACAAAGCCGACGGCAAAACCGGCGAGTGCAGTCAACGGGCCGAAGCCGCCCGGAGCAAAGGAGTGGTAGGCCAGGCCCAGAATCGCGGCCGGCACCGTTAGCCAATTCGGAATCTTGCGAGTGCGGTAATCGGTCACCGCAGCAGCGGTAACAAAACCAGCGACCAGCGCAACGTAATCGTAACCCACGATCATCGGCAGCCTGCCTCTCTCGGACGGAAGTGAGCACGTGCGCAACGGTGCGAACGTGAAATCTCGACTTTAACTCTACGTCTTACTAAAGAGGTTGCAGCTTCTTGCCGCTTCCTCGTTAGTATGTTGCCCTTTGGCAACTCTCACTCCCAGAAATCCAACAGTTCAAGCCTTACAGTCACTACGATCCAACTTTAGGACTCGTTATCCCAAAGTGGTGGCACTCCCACGTCAGCGAAATTTCGATCGCAGTCGATAACGGTCACTCGCACGTCGGTGTAGACCGACGCATCGAGAACGCCGGGAATGCCGGCGAATGAGTAGCTTTGGTCGATCGAAAGCAGCGCTTGGGCGGTGTCACCCAGTTCATCGATAATGGCATCGCGAGCGCCCGCCAGGCCGCCGACAATGCCGAACACAACAATCACACCCAGCAGGCTCCACTCAAACGAGAGAACCCCATCTTCTTCTTGCCACAACAGCCGCACTGTCTTGAGCATGGCAGCCTTAAGCATCGCAGTCTTGAACATCACAGCATCTCCGATCCGACAGCCTGAAACTGATTCCCGAGTACCCTGCTTGCCGAGTGGCGATCAGGACTCGATGTCGGAAGAAGGACTTGCCACGGTGTTTTGACCCAGCGGTTGGCTCACACGGCCACAGTCGGTGTAGGCGTTGTCGACTCCGTTAACTTCTGCAAATACGCTGGCGTTCGTTGTGAATTCCGGTGGTCCCACGCCATCGAAATTAACGACCAGCGCGGCCAATGAAAAGCTTTGATCGATGCCTTGGGCAGCTTCGGCCACGTCCCCCAGTTCGTCGATGATTGCATCGCGTGCGCCAGCCAGTCCACTGACAATGCCAATGGTCACCAGGGTGACGAGGAGCGTCCACTCGAACGAGAGAACGCCGTCTTGCTCGACCCACATCTGCTTCAAGGTGCTGTTCATGGTGCGCTTCTTTTCCCTCGTCATGAAGTGCGTCGGCCGTGGCGGCAGACGCTGCGGTAGGATCAAAAAATCGACAAGCGGCTTTCTCAATCGCTCGTATGGTTCGCCGCCGCCTTCATGGCTGGCGGTGAATAGGTTCTTAGACGCCTTCGTCTGGTTCATCAAGCAAAAGTTCAGGATTGTTGAGTCCCTGGTTTTCGAACGGTGGATCAAGCAAGCCACGCAATGTTCGATCGCAATCGGTGTACTCCAGGAAATCGGTGAAGGCCGAATCGCTGGACCCCGAGGTTGTCGTGGCGGTATGAACAATAACGGCTAGTGGGAAGTCGATCACATACGATTGATCGAGCGCCATCATCGCCTGGGCCGCATCGCCTAGTTCATCGATGATAGCATCACGAGCGCCAGCGACGCCGCTGACAATGCCGATGGTGAGCAGGGTAACGAGGAGAACCCATTCGAACGACAAGACGCCATCGTCTTCGTTCCACATTCGCGAGAACATTTGCATGATTGAACTACCTTCGACACAGAGGGGGAGTGCGAATTTGGCTTTGCCAGTCCCAGCAAGTTGTTCCAAATTCAGCGTAGGTATTGAGTGAACGTTGTTGAATTGAGTATTCGATGGTTGCCCGGAAAATTAGGATTCGATGTCCGATACGGGCCGAGGGAGTTGACCGACCGGGCCGGTGACTCGACTGCAATCCGTATAGAAGAAAGAATCCAAGAATCCGCTGTCGCTCGCGCCGCCAATATCCACCACAACATCGGGGTCACCGTCAACTGCGGGTGGATAAATGAACGTGAACGCTAAGGGGAGGTCGATTTCATAGGTTCCGTCCAAGGCCTGCATGGCCTGGGCGACATCGCCCAACTCGTCAATCACCGCATCACGGGCAGCTGCCAGACCGCTGACAATGCCAATGCACAGCAACGTGAGGAGGACTGCCCACTCGAACGAGAGGACGCCGTCTTCTTCGTGCCACCAGAGAGTCGCGATGCGAGTCATGATTGAGCCTGCAATTACCAGTACACCAGAGACAAGTTGCCAACCTTCAACACGAAGTTGAAGGTCAACACAAACTCGCCCGACCTCTCAGGATCGGGCAAGTTCGCATTTGATTTTCGACAGCTTACGACTCAATGTCCGAAACCGGACCCTGACCCGTCGTGGAAGTTACACGCGCACAGTCGGTGTAGAACAGGAAGTCGGTGAAGGCCGAATCACTGGCACCCGAGGTCGTCGTCGAAGTGTGAACGATGACGGCCAACGGGAAGTCGATTACGTACGACTGATCCAACGCCAACATTGCCTGAGCCACGTCGCCCAGTTCGTCGATGATCGCATCGCGAGCACCGGCGAGACCGCTGACGATACCGATCGTGAGCAAAGTCACGAGCAGTACCCATTCGAAGGAGAGGACGCCGTCCTCCTCCTTCCAAACACGAGCCAAAACATTCTTCATCCCAAACTCCTTGTACCAGGAACACGGAAAACACGTGTGGAACCGTTCAACACAGAACTGTTCCGTCGGCGCTTGTTGTGCCCGAAGCGCCGACTTTCTCGTGCCGAGTTGCTTTGCACTCTTCATGCCACGCGTAAGAAGGTTCTCAGTAATTTTTTCTCGACAGTGACTTAGCTGTTATGCCGATTGGGCTTAGAGAAACGTAGTGCGTTGCCCCGCCACTTGGTGAGTGACGCGTGGATGTTGTGGTTACGAAACATGACGTGCGCGATGCGCGAAGCACAATGTTTACGTGCGGCAACATATGTTTCAAAAAGAGAGCACGAATGCGCGTGCCAAAAATGGTCAGCAGCTGCGCGGTGGAGTACGCAGCAAAGAGGCCAGAGGGCCATAAAAAAACTCCGCTGCTGAGCGAACTCAGCAGCGGAGCGTGCTTTCCGTGAATCTGTCGCCGCGTCGATCCTTTCCTCCTGGTACAGAAGAAAGGTGAGTTTGGGATCAGGCCTGGCGGGGGGCACTCCCACCAGGCTTGATTTGGCGGACGTTCAGATCACGAATCTCTGGCATAACAAGGAGTCGAAACATTCGGCCGGAGCGTGGGCACACACTCGCGGCAGTCACAACGAGTTTGGGAAGCGGTGTTGGCGAAACTGTGCCGAGCCCAGTCTGGGCTACTCAGCCACTGAAAACTCTACTTTACATCTCGCGCGAATTGCCGCTTCACCGGTTTCAATCCGCGTCTGCACTTCACTTGTATCGGTTAAGCCGATTGTGCGGCCGGCGTTCACTCCCTGTATCAGAGAGTGAACATGGTTCATCTGGTTCAATCCGTCGTTTGTGGCCGCGGTTGAACCAAGATCGTCCCAGACATTAGAGGGCGTCTTCGTATTCCACTGGATCGACCGGTCCAGCTGGTCCGGTGGCTTTCAGACCGCCGGCCTTCCAGTTGAACTCCTGCACCTTGATACCGCCCCGTGCGCAGTCGGTGTAACGCGCTGCGTCGATAAAGCGCGAGCTGCTGGCAGCAGTGGGGTAGTTGCCAAAGCCGTAATAGGTCGTGTGCACGCCAATCACCAGCGGAGCGTCGATGAAGTACGACTGATCGAGGCTCAACATGGCCTGCGAAACGTCGCCGAATTCATCGATCGTGCTGTCTCGAACCGCCGTGACCCCCGAGACCACGCCGACCGTCAACAGCGACGTCAACAACGTCCATTCAAACGACAGCACGCCGTCCGTCTCGTGCCACATCTTCCACAATAAATTCTTCACGGACTCACTCCTTCGCTCATGCTGCTCGCCGCTAACTCCGACAGGAAACAATCCAGCCGGCACTTCGCGACTCATCAGGGAATTCTGCTTCTTCGTGTTAACCGGCGTTACCGGCATGTTCACTATCATTGGCAGAATCTGTACCAAAAGCAAAACACGCGCGAAGAATTCTTGTCAAAGTGCTCGTAAATTGAAACAACGTAAAGAGATAACAGCATTTTGAAGCGTTCAAACTGCGAAGCAAAGTGTTCAGCCGATGTTAAGCGTTCTTAGCGCTCGAAGGCGAATGGCTGAACAAAATGTTCAGAATCGTGAACATCTGCCCCTCAAGAGCTTGCGAGAACGGTGAAGACGTTTCAGATACTGCTTGAATCGTTACGAAACGAAAGCGCCAGAGCGCTAAGACGCGATGTTCAGAGAATTAAACCGCTCCGTTGGGGGTGTGGCGGGATTTGACTCCCCCTAGGTTCAGCGGTTTTCGATTCGAACGGCGGGAAGCCGCAGGCAAATTTTGCGAATTCACGCCTAGGCAATCAGGCGGTCGCTTGGATAACCTGAAATCACTCTCCCAAGGCTTGGTTCTTTTGCTGTCTGTCGGGAGAGGTTCTTATGAGGCGTTTGCTAGGTTCTTCAACTAGCTGCTGTTTCCGCCGCTCGCAACCTGGTTTCACACTTGTGGAACTGCTCGTGGTAATCGCCATTATTGGTGTCCTGGTCGCACTCTTATTGCCTGCCGTGCAAAGTGCCCGCGAAGCGGCGCGCCGGACGCAGTGTGGCAATCAACTCAAGCAAGTGGCCCTGGCCATTCACAACCACAACGACTCGATTCTTTCCCTGCCGCCGACTTGTGCGCCCTGTGCGAATCCCGCGGTGGCAACCTGCTACACGCCGAACGACAGTCCCTTCGGCAAGCACAACTACACGGCCTATCACTTCATTTTTCCGTACATGGAGCAGAGCAATCTCGCCAGTAAATTCGACATCACCACGTATGGCGGCGGGCAATATCCCACCGTTATCCGTGGGTTGATTTGCCCTTCCGACAACACTCACAAATCGGGCAAGTGCCTGACGCCCTATGGAGGTGCCACCAGTTGGGGCATCACCAATTATGGTGTGAACAACTACGTGTTTGGCGATGTAGCCAAGGGCAAAACCTTCTCGATGGACAGGCAGGATATGGGCCGAATTGTGACCGATGGCCTGTCAAACACGATCTTTCTCGCCGAGATGTATGGGACGTGTGGCAACACCGGTTCAGTGACGATTGCCCACGGCAGCCTGTGGTCCGATTCGAACAGTACCTGGAGACCTGCGTTCAACTTGGGAGCCAGCAAAGGTGGCAGCGCGGTGACGACCTTTCCACCTTCGCCGAAGTTTCAGATCACTCCCCATTACTACAACAACTGTTTTTCAGAAACTCCCCAAGGAATTCATCCCACAATCATCATGGTGGCATGCGGCGATGGCAGTGTGCGCGCTTTGTCGGGTAGCATGAGCGATCTGACCTGGCAGCGCGCCGTTGATCCCCGCGAGGGCGAACTGCTCGGCAATGATTGGTAACCAAAGCAATCACAGGCGGAGCAGTTCACACCATGTATTCGAGACTAGCCATTTGTGTCGTACTCACTTGGACAACGACGATTTTCAGCGGCTGCGGCAATGGCGTCGCACAACCAGAATTTGCCACCTTGCATCCTGTCAGCGGCAAGCTGGTTCGCGCCGGTGCGCCCGTGGCTGGCGGATCGCTGCGATTTGTGCCTCTGTCCGACCAGCCCGAGTTCAACTTCAACAGCATTGTGGAAGAGGATGGAAGTTTCCGACTAACAACCGTTCGCACGACCGATACTCGCGGCGAGCGGCGGCCTGGCGCTCCAGCGGGCGAGTACTCAGTGATTTATTACCCCGTGGTCGTCGACCAGACTGTTAGCAACAGCGAACCAGTGACACTGCCGCAGACCGTAACCATCGAAGCCAACGACAACCAAATCAAGCTCGAACTGCCAGTCGACAAACCAACGTAAACCCGCCGCAACGCGAAAAAATAGGAACGGATTGCCAACGAATATCGTCCAAGGTGTTAAGCCATAAGTATGCAATAACGTAAAATATAGTTATCCAGGCCGTTCGTAACGGACCAGCTGGCCTGGAGTGTTTCCCCCCGCCCGTCAGTCGAAGTCGATCTCTCAGAACGGATAGAGTCGCCTTCAAACCACTACCGCCAATATCGGCTGCTGCGCGCTACGCAAGTGCCAGCGGCTCTCGCCGAACAACCTCTCCATTTTTGATTCGTCCTTTTTTCTGGAGAGGTCCTATGTTGTTGTTTTCAAGTCGTCGTGCTGATCAGCGGGGCAGTCAATCGCGTGGTGCTTTCACGCTAGTCGAACTGCTGGTCGTGATTGCCATTATTGGCGTGCTGGTCGCGTTGCTGTTGCCGGCCGTGCAAGCTGCCCGCGAAGCGGCGCGCCGCACACAGTGCAGCAATCAGGCGAAGCAAATTATTCTGTCGATTCACAATCTGAACGACTCGATTCTGTCGTTGCCCCCGGCTTCAGCCCCTTGCGCGACTGGCGCTGCCAGCTGCTGGACTCCGGTCGATTCTCCGTTTGGTGCGCACAACTACACGGTGTTCCACCACATGTTTCCCTACATCGAACAGACGGCACTTGCTGCGGTTTGCTCGCCGACGTTGACCGGCGGCGGACCCTACAACATGCCGCTGAAGTTTCTGATCTGCCCCAGCGACAACTCGCATCAGCAGGGCATGGCTCGCACGACGTCGGGCGGTGCGAATGCGTGGGCCATCGCCTGTTACGCGCCGAACAACTATGTGTTTGGCGACCCTGACAACAACCGGACCTATTCGATCGATCGGCGCGATATGGGACGCGTGATCCCGGACGGTTTGTCGAACACCGTGTTTTTTGCCGAAGTATCCGCCACTTGCGGATCCTCCGGTAGCCTGACAACCGCACAAGCCACGCTGTGGGCCGATGCCAACGGCACCTGGCGGCCAGGCTTCAATTACGCAGCTGGCAAAAGTGGCGCGGGTCTCTCGAACTATCCGCCGGCAGCGAAATTTCAAATTACGCCGCACTACTTCAACAATTGCAACTACCTGGTGCCGCAAGGAAATCACCCGGGCGTAATGGTTGCTGCGATCGGCGATGGAAGTGTGCGGAACTTATCGGGAACCATGTCCGATTTGACGTGGCAACGCATCTGCGACCCGCGCGAAGGCGAGGTTCTCGACAGCGATTGGTAAGGGGTGGATGGTCGCGTCAGTTGATGTTTCACGTCGAGAATGAGGAATTAGAAAAAGATGAACGCTGGGAATTGGCAGTCGGTGACGAAGTGTGGCGTGTTGCTGGTACTGGTCGGGATCTGCGTGGGCTGTGGAACGAGTCAGCCCTCGTTTGAGCCACTCAAGCCCGCGTCTGGCAAAGTGATGCAAGGTGGCAAGCCGCTGGCCGGCGGAGTTGTGCGGTTCATGCCCGTGCCCGATCGAGCGGAGTTTATCATCAACAGCCTGGTCGACGAAAACGGCCAGTTCGCGCTGACGACAGTCCGCACGACCGATACTCACGGAGAACGACGTGAAGGTGCGCCAATCGGCACCTACAAGGTGGAGTACGCGCCGCTGGTGGTCGACCAAACGGTCGCCAATCAGGAGCCAGTGATTCTGCCGGCTCAAGTGACGATTGAAGAGAACGACAATACGTTTTTGCTGGACGTACCGCCGGCGCGCAGGAGGTAAGGCACGATTCAAAAACCGAAGGTGTGCGGAAGTTAATTTTTCCGCACGTCCAAACAAACGATCTCTTTGTCATCGCGCAAATAAAGCAAACCGCCGGCAAGGGCCGGTGCTTGTCGCGTGCTGCCGAGGACTTCCATTCGACCAAGTTCTTCGTACTTCTCGGGCGCTGCACGGGCGATCACCAGTTCGCCGTTCATCGTCGAGATGAAGAGCTTGCCGTCAGCGGCAATCATGTTCCCTTTGCCAAAGCGAGTCTGTTGCCAGACCCGCTCGCCGGAGGCGGCATTGATGCACGTTAAGTGCGAGATGGGCCCGGCACCACCGACGTTATCGAAACCATAGAGGTGATCGCCGAGCAGAATCGCTGTTTGCCATTCCGTCCGCAGCACGCTTTGGGGACCTTGCGAAGCCCAGACTTCGCTGGCCTCAAAGCCCGCATTGGTTCCCTTCAAAGCGAGGAGCGCACTGCCGTGATTCTCGCCAGCGGAGACGAAAACTTGCCCCTTATAAGCGACCGGCGTGGCAATGTTGCAGGCAAAATCGGTCTCGTAGGGAAAGCGCCAGCCTTGCGCGCCGGTTTCGGGATTTAGTCCCAGCACTGCATCGCCGGTGAAGACAACGATTTGATTCTTGCCGCCGACATTCAGGAGCGCTGGCGAAGAATAGCCCGCGGGACCGCGACCGACTTTCCAAGCCAGCGCGCCAGTCTCTTTATTGAAGGCTGCTACCGCTTCTTTCGCAGTCCCTGCAGTGACGACGACATGGTCCCCCACCACCAGTGGCGAGCAGGCCATGCCATACTCGGCCTGCGGCGAGTCCAGTTCGCGGAGCGTATCTTTCGACCACAACTGTTTGCCAGTGACGAAGTCGACGGCGATTAACAGGCCTTCGCCGGTGAAAGCAAAGACCCGCTGGCCATCGATTGTGGGTGTCGCGCGAGTGCCGTTGCCCATCGCGTTGCGAAAGGCCGGCGCAAGTTCCGTGAGCCACAGCTCTTTGCCGTCAGCAGACGAGAGCGCAATCAGTTGTTGCTTGCCCGCCCGTTCAATCACCGTCAGCACGCGGCCGCGACTGATCGCCAGTCCGCTCATGCCCACGCCCCCCGGTTGCCGCCAAACGACCTGGGGGCCACTTGCAGGCCAGGCATCGAGCAGGCCGGTCTCGGCCGAAATGCCGTTGCGCTGCGGGCCGAGAAACTGTGGCCATTCGGCTGTGGGCTCAGCACCACGACTGGTGACCGCAAGCAGACCGCTGAGAAGAATGACGAGCAGCCCGACGGGAGAAGCCTTCATCGCAGAACTCCTTTGCATTGGTGGGATAGGCTGCCAGCCTGTCGTGTTTCTTTTCGTTCACAGGCTGGAAGCCTATGCCACGTACCATCACAGGCTAGAAGCCTATGCCACGTATAAGTGCGTAACAAGCGGCCGGGTTAGCGGTAGTAGTCGCCGCGCGGCTTGCCATAGCTGGTGGGGCGCTGCGTGTCGGTCAGCGGTTTGTTCTCGGGAAGTCCCAAGGTGAACAACTTCACCAGGGCAGCTCCGGCAATGAAGCCGCCGATATGCGCGCCGTAAGCGACGCCATCGCCACTGCCGCCGAGCACCTGCAAACTGCTAACAATCTGAAAACCAAACCACAGGCCCACGGCCACATAGCCGGGCACCTGGGTGATGAAGCGAAACAACAGCACCGTCACTTGCCGGTGCGGATGAAGCATCAGATAGCCACCCATCACGCCCGAGATCGCGCCCGACGCGCCCAAGCTGGGAATCAGCGACGATGGTCCGGAAGCACTCACCAGCACGTGCGTCAGCGAAGCGACAAGCCCGGTGAGTAGATAAAACAGCAGGTAACGAAAGCGGCCGAGATCGTTCTCGATGTTGTCGCCAAAGATCCACAGGAACCACATGTTCCCGGCGATATGCGCCAAGCTGCCGTGCATGAACATCGACGTTAGCAGGGTGAGATAGACCGACCCCGGCGTTTTCTTCAGCCCGGGGATTTTCACTTGCACCGGACCTTCGGCGGTCTGAAACGTCTTCACCTCGTCTGCCGACACCTGGTCTTTGCCGGTGATAATCTCGCGCGGCACGGTCGAAAACGCCATCGTGAACGATTCGTTCGCGCCCATTCCCTGCAGCACCACGAACACAAAAATGTTCACGGCAATGAGGCTGACATTCACCCACGGAAATATGAGACGGTCGCGATTGTCGTCACTAAGGGGAAAGACCATTGGCGAAAGAGCTCGTTGTGCGGTTATGGGTGGCAATAGCGCCAGGCCGCATTCTATGCGATTCCCTCGCCCATAGGTCAGTTACCTCGTAACTTACTCTGGTCTCTCTTCCCGTGTGCCTTTCCTCACCGGAACTTAGACCCTTAACAAACCGCGGAACGCCCTGGCGCCATAATACGACTGCGCGCCGTTGTGATACATGAATACCTGGCCATAGCGACGGTCACAGAAGATCGCGCCGCCCAGTTTGCGAATCTCGGCCGGCGTCTTCACCCAGCTCGACGTTTTCAGATCGAACTTGCCCAGTTTCTGCAACTCGCGATACTCCTCTTCGGTGAGCAACTCAATGCCCATGGCAGCTGCCATATCGATCGCGGTATTTTCCGGTCGATGTTCTTTCCTTGATTCCAGCCCTGCGCGGTCGTAACAAACACTGCGGCGGCCCTCGGGGCTTTCTGCGGAGCAATCCATGAAAATGAACTCGCCCGTCTTCTTGTCGTGACCAACAACATCCGGTTCTCCGCCGGTTCGTTCCATTTCGTGCAGCGACCACAACTTGTCGGGACTTGCTTCCAGCTTGGCCAGCACCTGGTCCCACTCCAGAGCTTTGTGCCGGCTCATGTTCTCCTCAAAACGGGCTTCTAAGGCTTTGAGTAGCTCCACATGTTGGTCTGGCGACAATTTCTTTTTGTTGCTGTTTGCTTTAGCCATGGTTCTGTTTTGCCTTGATTGAATATCGTTGCCGGAGCACCGCTGCTGGATTCTGACGATTCACGCTGCCAGGGTGAGTTTCCTCAGTAGCCCGACGCGTTAGCGAGGGAGCAAAGCGGATTTCGCGTTCCGCTGCGAGGAATGGTTGAACTTGATTCCCCCTCGCTGACGCGTCGGGCTATGAAGTGGCATTTCTACCCGCAACCCGCACCTCAATTCCAACGTGAACAGTTGCGCCGCCCGGTGTCAGGCCGCTTTTTTCCAGATCAGTCGTTCCACCACATGCCCTTTCCACATCCACAGTCCTGTCAGCAGCAGCACCGGCACGAAGACATATTGAAACATGTAGCGGTACGGTTCGGTCTCCGCAGGGGGGCCATAGACGAAGCCGATCAGCGGCAAGCCGAAGAGAATGTGAGTCCAGCGAAGGATCGAGCGTTTGGTGTTTTGGTTCATGATGTTGTGATCAATGATTGGCGAGTTTTAGGGAAGCCAGTAGAAGTTCGTTAATTTGTCTCGGCTTACTGCCGTCTATTGCTTGCGGCCTTCAGTGCCGCGACGACCGTGGCTAAATGTTTGAACATCCTCTCCCAGCCGTGCTCAGCACCTCCAAACGCTTGATCGGCGTAGGGTTGAGAGAAGTCGAAGCCAGAATGTTCGAAGTAGATGCGCGTGCCGTCGCCATCGGGTTCAAGTCGAAAGCTCACTTGCGTATTTTCGACGGGGCCACCCGCTGACCACGAGAATACGAGTCGGCCCCCGCTATGCTCCCCACTCGCGGTAGTACAGGGCGGTTCGCACTCAAGCACTTCGCAGCGGACGGTGAGGCCGTCGAAATTCAGCTTGGGGTTGGCCGGCACGCGAAACGTGAAATGGTGACCAACGCGCGGCTCGAAGTCATTGGGAAACATCCACTCGGCGAGCGTAGCGCTGTCGGTGATTGCTTGCCAGACCTCAGCCCGTGGCTGCGGAATCAGAATCTCTCGTTGAATCGATTTGCTCATTGGGCGTTCTTCTTTTTCGAGAGTAGCTTTTGCAGTCGCTTCAGTCGATCGTCCCAGAATCGCTCGTACTGCGCGATCCACTCCCGCACCTGGCCGAGTTGCTCGGGGACAAAGTGGTAGCGACGCTCGCGGCCGTGCCGCTGCTCGGTCACCAGGCCGGCATCGAGCAAGATGCGCAGGTGCTGCGAGACCGCCGGGCGGCTCATCTGAAAATGACCCGCCAGCGTGTTGACGGAGCGGTCGGCTTCCGCCAGCAGGTCGAGCATGTGCCGCCGCGCAGGGTGGCTGATTGCCGTGAAGACGTCGGGCTCGCGAGTGGTAGTCGTCACCATGCGGCCACTATAGGTAAGTAAATGCTTACATGTCAAGTGCGGCCTGCGTTTTTCATTACTTCTTTCTCACGCCACCGCCCCTGCGGCGGTGGTTCATTGGCTTGTGCACTAGAGATGCTGGGAACTATCTAGAAATGTTCTCAAAATGTGCTTGCGAGGTGAGCAGCATGTCATTAATGTTGTGAGTAGTTGCGCAGGATGTTCTGTGCAGTTAGTGAGAACTACTGACCGGGGTCGGGAGGTTTTTCGGGCTCGAGAAATGTTGCTTGGGCCGAGAGAGGTTGGCCCGAAAATCCTCCGGAACCCGATGGGGTGGAACAATCGCGCGAGCAGGGCGATCTAGCGAGGCTGCGCTAGTGGGTCAGGACAATGTTTCGGGTCGGCGCTGGGCGGCGGAAGGCAACGTCTGCGCGCCCGAAAATTGCCCCGACCCGGTTTGGGATTGTTTGTTTTTCATTTCGAAAGGAGCCGTTATGTCTCGCAAGCTACGCATCAGTGCCCAGGATATTGAGATTTTCAAGTTGGTTCGCGTCGAAGGGCGCAAGCAGAAGGACGTGGCGATCAGGTTTCAGCTGACGCCGAGCGCGATCTGCAAAATCGTGCAGAAGATGGAGCAGTGGCAAGGCTCGCTCGTGCCGCACATCACGCGAAAAACGGCGGAGTTTCGCGAGCTGAGCCGCGAGCAGCGGTTGTACAACTGCGTGCGATTGCGGCGGCGGCAACTGCAGATGATGTACGAAGATTCGATGGAGGCGTGGCGCGAGTCGCGCAAGCCGCTCGTCTCGGCCAAGGTCGTAAAACGGAACGGCGTCATCGAGCGCGAAGAATCGTGGAGCCGGCAGTGCCGCGGCAATCCACGGATGCTGCGCGAGGCCCGCGAGATCAGCCGCGAGTTGGCCGAACTCGACGGGCTCAAGCGCGACGGCACGGTCGATCTAAGCTGCGAGGGTCGACTGTTCGAGCCCGCCGCGCTGACGAAGGAGGAAATGATCGCCGAACTGCGCGCGGAGGTGGACCTATCGCTGCGGGAACTGGCGAAGTGGGAGCGGAAGGGGGAAGAGGGGGAGAGTGGGAGTGAGGGAGAGGGGGAGAAGGAAGAAGAGAACAAGTTAGAAGGTAGAAGTCAGAATGCAGAAGTGAAGACGGAGGAAGAATTCTGGAAATTGAAAATGGAAAGTTTTGGGATACAGGAGGAAGTGATTGTGGCGGAAGTCGTGGAGGAGTCAGTAGATAAGAGTGCAGAGAGTCGTGTCGAAACAATTGAAGATTCCGGAAATTTCCAGACGTCAATTCCCGCTCCTGTTTCTACTCCCAAGCTAGAGATCCCGCAGAACCTGACCGCAGAGGGAAGGAGCCGGTTAGCGCAGCAGTTGTCGCTGTCGTACAAGTTGCAGCATGCTCCGGAACTGCTCGAGCCGCACGAGCGGCCCGCGGAACTTCCAGTGCAGTCGCAGGGTGAACGTTCGCAAGCCGCGCCGCCCGCGCAGCCCGTGAAGAAGAGTTCGCTGCACGTTAACCAGCACGGCCGCATCTTTCGCGACGTGGGTGGCTACCTCATGCCGATCCCAGGCATGTGGGTCGAGCCGGAGAAGCCGTGGAAGCGGGAGGAACGGGAAAGGGCGGAGGAAAGGGAGAAGGCGGAGCGGGAGAGGGGGAGAGAGGGAGAGAGGGAGAGTGGGAGCGAAGGAAAGGTCGTGCACAGTGCGGCTCCTCACCCCGGAGTACCGAAGCGAGGGAGTGAGGAAGGGAGGTTAATCGCGCGAGGAGACCGAGGTCGCGGAATTGCGCTGATGGGTCAGGACAATGTTTCGGGCCAGCGGTTGGCAGCTGAAGGTAACGTCAGCGATCCCGAAAATTGCCCCGACCCCTTCACTGACCGGAGTACCGAGGCGAGGGAGTGAGGAAGGAGTGAGGTGCGCGCACGAAAAAACCCCAGCGGCTGAGGAGCAGCTGGGGTCGCGAGGTGGGGAGTCACGCGGAGTGACTCCCGGGATTGGTTGCGGTTGGTTT
The DNA here is from genome assembly GCF_007747655.1 of Anatilimnocola aggregata. Taxonomy (NCBI): domain Bacteria; kingdom Pseudomonadati; phylum Planctomycetota; class Planctomycetia; order Pirellulales; family Pirellulaceae; genus Anatilimnocola; species Anatilimnocola aggregata. The sequence continues at coordinate 7,757,395 of NZ_CP036274.1, read as the reverse complement.
ACTGTTCGTACTTGGCCCGGTCGATGTCGGATGCACTGGCTGGGGCAACTTCGATCGAGGTGGGCAAGGTGATGACCAGTTCGCAGTCCATGGTGCTGGCGGTTTTGCCGTCAGCTTTGAGCACATGCAGAGTCGCCTTGCTGGCCTTGGTCAGGCCGAGGGCGGGGAGCGTGCAGGTGACAGCGTCGTTCGTCCATTCCTTGATGGTGGCTGGCAGGGCGAATTCGCCCAGTTGCAGCACCACCTGGCCTGGCTTGTCCGAAAGGTCGGTTCCCTTCAGGGTGAGCGTGGCACCGACAGGAATCTGCGGCAAGTTGCTCGGGGTGCTGACAACTTCGGTCGAGTCGGCCGGTTGGGGGGCAGCGGGCTTGGTTTCCGTCGAGGTGGCTTCGGTCACTGGCTTGGCGGTTTCGACCGGAGCTACTGCGGCGGGAGCGGCATCAGCAGGCTGGTCGGTGTTGACGTTCACTTCGTTATTGACCACGACCACCATGGGATCAGCAGTCGGCACCGGGATGGGAGCGGGTTCGCCCACTGGCACCGGGTAAGGTTGCGGATAGTAGATGACCGGGGGGCATGGCGGTGGGCAGTAGCTGGGCTTGCACACCGGGAGCGAGAAAATGAACGGCGAGCAGAAATTGTGATGGTTGTGGTGATGGTGATTCCCATTTCCGTGACCATTGCCATTGCCGTGACCATTGCCGTTGCCTGGCCCCTTATTACCAACGATGTTGCCAACGCTGATTCCGAGACCACCAAGCGACTTGTGCTGCGGGTTGATGCCGACGCTGGCCTTCTTCAGCACGTTGGCGATTCCGCTGGACGAGCCGTTGTTCGACCCAACCGTGCCGACGCCGGGAAGCTTGATTCCCGTGCTCGGCTTGCTGCCACTGATGTTGCGAATGACAGACGAAATGCCAGAGTTACCAGAGTTGCCCGAATTTCCCAGGCTGCCGATCTTCGGGCCGACGATGCCGGAATTCCGTGGAACTGACTTATTGCCGGAACTACCCAGGTTGATGCCACCCAGGTTACCGCTGCGAATGACAGCAGGGCCACTCGAACCACCCGACTTGAAACCACCGGAGGATTTGGACCCGCCGCCGGAGAATCCGCCCGAGAAGCCGCCCGAAGAGCGGCTGCCGCCGGAGCTGCCCTTATTGCCGCCGCCGAAGCCGCCAAAACCACCAGCTTCAACAGAACTCATTGTGCTGCCAGCACTTATAGCGATCGCGAGAGAAGCCGCGAGTTTCCAGTTGCGTAACATTTTTCGACCCTTTTTGGCCTAGTTGAGAAGAGAAGTGACTTGGACACTTCTGCTAGGCGTGGGGTCGGCGGAAATGTTACCGAAGAAAAATGGAGCAGGAAGATTGCCGTGAGAATTTACTGTTCGTCGCCGCCGAGACCCAGTTTGGAGAGCCAACGACCGCCGCCACTCCCCTTTTTCTTGGTGTCGATGATGGGGACGTCCTTCGCCCCGGGGAATTTGGCCCGGTCCTGTTCGAAGGCGCGGAGGCGTTCTTCCATGGTGGCCCGTTCGCGGGCGAGTTTGGCCCGTTCGACGCTGATGTCGATTTCGGCCCGCTTGAGCTGTTCCTGCAGTTGCTCCTGCATCTGCTTGAGGCTGGCGCGTTCTTGCTGGATGAGTTCGTCGCCATCGAACATGCTGGCAATGGCAGCTGCCCCGACGGCGAGGCCGCCGATGTTGCTCGACTGGTCTTCGAGCAACTTGCGGAGTTCGATGAGTTCGCGTTCTTTGTCGGCGACGATCTGGTCCGTCATGCGGATCGTCCCTTCGATGGTAAGGCGATCGGTCTGGGCCTTCTCGTCTTCTTCGTCGGTATCGGCTTCGAGCTTGGCGAGGAGCTGCTGCTTGCGAGTTTCCCAGTCCATGGCACCAGAGGCAGCATGGCCAGCCGCGGCTGACTTGGCCGACGCTTGCTTGGCCTTCGAAAGTTGCTCGTTGAGCTCGGTGTTCTTGGTTTTGAGTTCGCGGACGTCTTGTACGGCCATTTCGAAACGGCGACGGAGGTCGTCGATCTCTTGCGAACCGCCGACCGTGTCGGCCTGCTTTTGGGCCAAAGCAAGCGCCGCTTCGAGCTGTCGCTTCTCGGTGCGCAGGCGGTCGAGATCGGCACTGAGGAGCGGCTGCTGTTGGGCTTGTTGCAAGGCCTCTTCGAGTTGGGTCTCGAGGCGGTTGCGTTCCGCTTCCCAGAGACTGCTGGAAGAGTTCTGGTCGAGCAGTTGAGAGTCGGCCTGGTCGCGATACTGTTGCAGTTCGGCGGCCAGGGCAGCTCGCTCTTGCATCTGTTCGTCGAGGCGGATTTGCAGCTTGGTCCGTTCGTCTTCCCACTGCTTGAATTGCCGTTGGAGCGACTCGGATTGGCCAGCCCCCGATTGCTGTAGTTCGCTACGAAGTTCGAGGAGCCGCTGACTTGCATCGTTTTGCGACTGGGCCAGTTCGTTATGCAGTTGCGTGGAGTGGAGCTGTGCGGCGTTCAATTCCTGGCGCAAGCGTTCGAGTTCGGCCTGCATGTCGCTGCGGAGTTTTTCGGCCTGCAGCGAAGCTTGCTGGCGGAGGGACTCGCGCTGGCGGTCGGCGGTTTCGCGCTCCTGCGTGAGCATGTCGCGATAGCGATTTGATTCGCCCTGGGCGACTTGCTGCTGCATTTCGGCCTGACGCAAGGCATCGGTCAGGCGGCGAAGTTCGGACTGCGATTGATCGAGCGTGGGCTGTTGCTGCGCGAGCCGGGTGCGGAGTTCTTCTTGCTGTTGATCGCGGAGCGTGAGCTCTTCCTGCTGGCGGTCGAAGCGAGTTTGCAGTTCGGTCAGACGTAGTTGCAACTGCAGTTCTTGCCCTTGAGCACTGGAGAGGATTTCGCTGCGATGAAGCTCGATTTCGGCCGTCAACTCTTTCTTGCGGGCCCGCAATTGCTGGGCGACATGCCGCCGCTGCTTGTGGGAATCTCGCTCGCGTTCGGCAACGACTTCCTGGTCGCGAGCCAATTGGTCTCGTTGCCGCTGCAGTTCGAGTTGTTCGTTGAGTTGGCTGGCGTGTTGATTTTCGAACTCGATCCGCTGCTGGGCCAGCTGTTGTTCGGCCTGCTGCAGCGCCAGGCGTTGTTGTTCGACTTGTGCGCACTGCGCTTCCAGTTCCGCTTGCCGCTGACTGAGGGCGAGTTCTCGTTGGGCCAGCGCCTGCTGTTGCTCGGAGAGTCGCTGGGCTTGTTCGGCGAGCTTGGTCTGTCGATCGGCATGTTCGAGGGACCGCGCTTGCAGATCGGCGAAGAAGCGTTGCTGATCGGTGGCCGCTTGCAGCTGGGTCGCTTCCCAAGCCTGCCGTTGCAGAGCAAGTTGCTGTTGCTGATCTTCGAGCGTTTGCCGGGCAGCGACAAACTCAGCCTGCCGCGTTTCGTAGTTCGCATGATCGGCCGACCATTGGTCGTGCGTGCGGGCCTGCTCGTTCAACTCGCCCGCGAGTTGCTGCAAGCTTTGGTCGAGCATTGCTTCGAGATTGCGAATGCGGCCGCGTTGTTCTTCGAGCGCTGCCTGCGCCTGAGTGCGACGCTCGTCGAACCGGCGCGCAAGCGTCGCATGCCAGTGCTCGGCGGAGGCGACATCGAGAGCCTGGTCGTCCATGGTGTGCATTGCGACTTGTTCGGGGATAACGTCTGGGGCAGTACGCGCTGCTCGCTGAAGAGCGGCGAGAAGATGCGCAGACGACAATGCCCCGCTGCAACCGCGGAGAGGTCGCGCAATCTTCTACAGAATATCTACGTCGAAACGGAGCCCTGGTCAAAGACGCAATTGCAGACTGCGATAGAAGGCGGCAAGGCGAAGTATTTGGCAGCTGACCGCCTAAGCGACTTTAACGCCGTTGACGATATTTTCGGGTTTGCCGCCCGTCAGCAACGTGGCCACTTGCTGAGCCACGCGCGAACGAAGGTTCTGCAACGATTCTTCCGACACGAAGGCAGCATGCGGCGTGACGATCACCCGCGGGTCGTTAAACGGGGCCTGCGACAAATCTGGCGGTTCGACCGGTTGTACGTCGAGCGCTGCGCCGGCGAGTTGTCCCGCATCGAGGGCCGCTTGCAGGGCGGCGTGGTCGATGAGGCCGCCGCGGGCGGTATTGATCAGATAGGCCGTGGGTTTGAGCAGCTTGAACTTTTCGGCATTGAACCACTGCTTGTTCTCGGCCGTGAGTGGCGTATGCAGCGAAATGTAGTCGCTCTGCTTGAGCAGGTCGTCGAGTTCAACGAACTCCACGCCGGGCATCGGATCCTTCCGGCTGCGGCTATAGGCGATCACTCGCATCTTCAGCCCGAGTGCTTTTTCGGCCAGTTTTCGGCCGATATTGCCGAGGCCGACAATCCCCAGCGTCTGCCCTTCGATTCTGCGCAGCTTCGGACCCGCTTGCAGCACGTAGCGGCCGTTCATCGTTTCATGATGGTAAAAGGCGATCTTGCGGGCCATCGAGAGCATTTGGGCGAGCGCGTGTTCGGCCACTTCGATCAAACAATAGTCGGGCACATTCGTGACTGGGATGTTCTTGCTTGTGCAATAGGCGACGTCGATATTGTCGAGGCCGATGCCAAGACGCGAGACGATCTTGCAGTTGGGGCACGCCTCAATTACTGGCTGCGGCACCTTCGCCCAGTTGGTCATGATGGCGTCGCAGTCTGCCGCGAGTTTGCTCAGGGTTTCGATGTCCCCCTTCGGCGCGACGACGAGTTCCGCATCGATCTTGGCCAGCGTGTCGCGTTCGATGGTGACATCGGGCCAGGCATAGTCGGTAATCAGCACTTTGAAGCGGGGCATAGTGTTCTCGGAATTGAAGGGTGCGCTGTGCCACCGACTTGCTTACATGCAGAGTCAAACTGCATGTCGCACTGGCCAAGCCAGTGGCACCCGGGGAGTCTTGTGAAAATGGAACGCGTTTTACGAGCACCAACGCTTGGCGACTTGGGACTTCATGAAGGCCAATGAGTCGCGTGCCAGTTGCTCTTCGCTATCGAACATGCGCCGCCAGATCTTGGTGGCAGCAGCCAGTTCGGGCAGGGCGAGACCGAAGGCTTCGACCACCATCCAGCCGTTGTAGCCGATCTGATGGAGGGCTTCAAAGTTCTCGCACCAGCGGACATTGCCGCGCCCCGGAGTGCTGCGGTCGTTCTCGCTAATATGCACGTGGCAGAGCATGTCGGCACAGCTGTGAATCGCTTCGGTGATGGACTTTTCTTCGATGTTGGAATGGAATGTGTCGTACATCATGCGGCAACGCGGGTGGGCCACTTCGCGGCAAAAGCGGGCGGCGTCGGCGTGGGTATTGAGCAGGTAGGTCTCGAAGCGATTGAGCGGTTCGACGCCGAGCGTTACGTTCACTTTGCCCGCGTGTTCGGCCGTTTGACGCATCGAGTCGACGCCCCACTTCCATTCGTCTGGCGTCCGTCCCTTGCCACTGAAATGGCCGAGAGCCGAGTGATAAGGCCCGACAATCGTGGTCGCACCGATGGCAGCACAGCAGTCGAGCGTCTTCTTGTTCAGTTCCACCCCTTTGGCACGGACACTCGCCTCGCTGCTGATTGGGTTATCGTCGGCAGTGCGAACGGTGACCGCGGTGCGGGCGAGGCCCAGTTCATCGAGTCGTTTGCCCCATTTGGCGTAGTCGAGTCCGAGATTGAAGATCGGAACTTCGACGCCGTCGTATCCCAGATTCTTGAGCATGTGCAGGACAGGCAGCATCTCGTCGCTGAGTTCGCCGGTCCAAAGGAGCAAGTTCATACCGTAGCGCATCGAGAGGACTCCCGCTGGTGATTGGCGACGATTCTGCCGCCGCAGCCTGTTCAGTGTTCAATTAGGGAAACAGGGTATGAAACAACAAAAGCCCACGGGTTGCAATCCGTGGGCTTTGGGGAGAGGTTGATTTTGACGGTTGCCGGCTTCAGCAACCGCTGCTTTATTCGGCGGCCGGTTTGCCGTCGTGAGCGTAAGTCAGCAGGGCATTTTCGATGCGGATGCGCCGCGGCTGGCCATCTTCGACAGCGAAGAGCATGTCCAAAAAGTGCTGAAAACGCTTCGGAACAATGTGATAGAAATTGTGTTTGCCGTCGCGGCGGCATTCAATGATTCCCGCCACACGCAGCAGTGCCAGGTGATGGCTGACCGCCGGTTGGCTCTGCTCGAGCAGGTCGCACAGAGTTCGCACGTTCAGTTCTTCCTGCTGCATTAGGAAGTAGAGAATGCGCAGCCGCGTTTCGTCTGAGAGCAGTTTGAACAGCTGCACCAGATCGCGGCCTGTGGGCTCGGGGAGCCGCTCGAGCGAGACAGCCGGACTTTCGTCGGCTGCGTCGCGGGGGTCATCGGTATTGGAGGGGGTGTCTTGCAACACGGCTTTTATCACTGTCGTTACCATAAATGCCTCTTAACGAACCTTGGCTGAAAGGTTCAGGAAGTCCGTTCCATAAGAGTTGAACCTGCCGAGAGACGGACCCCCGGCAACGATGTATTGTTTTCCCAGATTCCGGTGCGGTACCGACGGCCTGATGCAGGCGCGACGAAACCTTAGCCGCAGGGATCATGAGCTGCCCTTTACCCTGCCGCGTCCATTCCCAAGAATGAAAGCTGCTTGGTTTTTGCTGGTGGATGACGCCGCCTTGCGCCTCACCTGCGATCGTGCTGTTGCTGACGAAAAGTGAATCAACTGCAACCTTCTAACCGGCAGCCCGCGAATGGGGCCGTTGTTGATAAGTCGGCCGGTTAATGCCTCCTCTAGCTCCCGTATTGTAACCGGGCTCACCAGTGCGGGGAAATAGCCGAGTCGGCAAAATCGCGAAATTGCCCCGAATTCCGCACGGTTTCGTCAGGAATTCGTAGAGTGCCTGCTATCAGACACTAGGGAAAATACTCGGCCGCTAAGCCCAGCTCAATGCCTGCCACAGACCCTGAAGAGTGGACAATAGCCACCTGGGTGTAATTCCTAGCGTTTCTTCTTGCGCTGAATACCGAGAGCATCTTCAATATCTTTCCGCAGCGCTGCAGTTTCGTACTTGGCCTCGGGCTTCACCCGCATGAGGGGCAAACCAGCGGCATGCAGGGCCGTATTGAGGAACTTATCACGCTGCGCGCGTTCCGTTCGCGATGGAGTCTCATCCTCTAATTCGATGGCCAACTTCACCTCCAGCGTCTCATAATCGCAGATCACAAAATCGAGATGTTTGTTCTGGATTCGCCCCTGCCAAAAGCTGGTCTTACGGGTCTTTGGCCGGACCTTAATGATGTCGGCCAGGCGGACCATGGAAAAAACAAGCCAGTCCTCTCGCACGGCCAAATTCAAGCTGCGCAGAAACGTGACTTCCGCCGGCGAAAGAAGGACGCCCCGGCGTTCGTAGGGAAGTGGGCCATCGCGCAAAGAAATGAGTGCCAGGATCACCAACACCACGCAGGTGCCGGCGAACAAGATTAACGGCCAGTTTTGGATGAGCACATCTTTCATGGCAATACAAAAGAGGAGCCGTGCGGCTGGGGCAGCAAACCGCACGGCTCCGTTAGCCACCAACGTCGCGAACGCTGGCAGCGTGTTTTGTTGTTGATCACGGATCGCAAACCGTGCGTAGTTAGTATCGGTGGCAGATGCTGGCACCTTGAACCACTTCCCCCTCGAACTGCATCAGTCGTAGCGGATCACAGTCTGCACGTGACGGTTGTAATAAGCATGCCGCCTGCACCTAGGTCGGCTGCTCAAACCGTTTGTATAGTTTGCCCCCGGGCACCACGGGGTGGTCCCCGGCACAGCCGCTATCACCGGTCAAACTTACCCCGGCATCCGCAAATCGTCCGTCTCACCGGACGTTGCTTTCTGACCACCTTTCATCCGCAACCTAAGTTCTGGTTGGACGAACTCGTCTCGTGGGTAGCGATACAGTTTGCCACAGAGGTTAGGTCTCGCATGAGCAACGTCTTAGAGCCTTCAATTCGATCAGCACCCAGTGCTCCTGCAGGTGCCAGCGCCGCCCTGGCCGCGGCCCAAGCGGAACAATCGGCAGAACTGCAAGCCGTCGCCGTCGCCCTGCGCAAAGCCTTCGGTGTGGCCTTTTCGATTTGGGACTGCTACACCGGCGAACTGATGCACGTCTCGCTGCAACAACCCGGCAGCAACGATCCTCACCGCGGTCTGCTGGTGCGAGGTGTCGTTGGCCTCGAACCTCAATTCGTATTCGATGACGACGCCGCTCTGCTGCTCGCGATTCCCTTTCAATTGCCCGGCGGAGTGATGGTCGCCGCTACGGCTGCCTTTGCGACCCGCTCCTTAGAAGCTCACGAATCTTCAGAAAGCCTGTGCGAAATGCTGGGCGTCGACGATCGTCGCGCCCGGCAGTGGCTCAGTCGCCAAATGCAATGGACGCCCGATTCGTTGGTCCGACTCGGTGCCGCAGTCCAAGCCCAGTACATGGCCGAGCGTCAAGCTGCTCGCTATTGCCGCGAAGTCGAAAAACTCTCCGATAGCCTGGCCAGCACCTACGAAGAGATCTGTCTGCTCCATGGCGTGACTCAAAACCTCCGCATCTCGCGCGATGAAGAAGAACTCTCGAACCTGATTGTGAACTGGGTGCTCGATTGCCTGCCCACTCGCGGGGCGGCGATCCAACTCCTGCCCGTCGCCAAAGATGGCAACGTCACGTACAAGGCCCGCACCAACTCGCAGCTTGTCACAGCCGGCAACTGTCCGCTCGATGACGACCGCTTTACTAGGCTCATTGAATTCCTCCGCCTCGAAGCGGGCTGTTCGCCGCAGGTGCTGAATCCCAATATTACCTCACGACCAGACTGGCCCTTTCCGGAAGTGCAAGAGCTGATCATTGTGCCAATGAGCGATGGCCAGCGCCTGTTCGGCTGGATCGCCATCTTCAATCACAACACGGGCGATGAGTTCGGTACCGTCGAGGCGAGCTTGCTCAATTCCGTGGGTGCCATGCTCGGCATCCACAGCGGCAACCGCGACCTCTATCGCGAACAGGCCGAGTTCCTCGCCAGTGTCGTGCGGGCTTTGACCTCCGCCATCGATGCCAAGGACCCGTACACTTGCGGTCACAGCGATCGCGTGGCTCGCATTGCCGTCCGTTTAGCCAAGGAGTTGGGCTGCGATGCCGAAGTCCTCCACACACTCTACATGGCTGGCCTGCTGCACGACATTGGCAAGATTGGCATCGACGACGCTGTTCTTCGTAAGCCCGGCAAACTCACCGACGCCGAGTTTGAACACATCAAGCAGCACCCCGAATTGGGCTATCGGATTCTCGCCGATATCAAGCAGTTGTCGGACGTTCTCCCTGCGGTGCTCCACCACCACGAACAGTGGGACGGTGCCGGTTACCCATTCCGGCTCAGTGGCGATCAAACTCCACTCATTGCCCGAATCGTAGCAGTGGCCGATGCCTTCGATGCCATGTCGAGCGATCGACCCTACCGCAAAGGTTTACCCTTCGAACGAGTCGACCAGATCTTCAAAGAAGGTGCTGGCCGGCAGTGGGATCCGAACGTCATCAACGCGTATTTCACTGCCCACGACGACATCATGCTCATCTGTCAGAATGAACGAGCCAACCTCACGCTCGATGTTCTGCAGTGGTCGTAATCGTCTCACTCGTTTTGACTCAACGGGCCATCGTCTTTGGGCCAATCGTCTTTCCGTTGTCGCTATTCACGCACTCCTCGTCACCGCCATTCGCCAGGCCGATATCAGCAAGATCGTGAACTCGGTCGTGAACAAGTAGTACGTCATCCGCTCGACCCCGCTCACAGTGAGGAGCGTCGGCACGCGGAACAGCACGATGCAACCATGCACGAGCAAGCAGGCCATCAGCACGGCCAGCGATTGTTCATGCCTTAGCAGGGGCCACAAGAAGAACAGCCCCATGCCCAATTCCAGCCCGCCATAGACGGTGATGTATTCTGACATCCCTGAGCCGTTACGAAAGCTATAGCCAATCGAGTTGGCCGTTTGCTGCGGGCTCACCGTACACCACACTCCGAGGATGATGTAAGCCACTCCCACAAGTGCCAGAAACCCGCGCGTAATCAGCTGGTCGTTCATTTCGATTCGTCCTTCGCAGGTTGGTTGGTTCCCCTGAGCACTGTAGGCGCGAAGGCGGCAGAGTCAAGTTAGCCGTTGGCGATTGCCTTTTTCAGTTCCTGCATCGTTCCGTATTCCGGCATCGCCTTGTAATACGGATCGAGTGGATAGCAACCGCTGACGATGCCGTTACGCGGCGCGGTGGTGCAGTCGCTGAAGGTGCGACAGACTTTCTTCCGCTCCAGCTTGCCATGATGCAACGTGTCGCGCGGTAATTGCGGATACGACAGGACCATGCGGCCAAGTCCCACTGCGTCAATCCAGCCTGCCCGAACCACCGCCTGCGCAACATGCGGCAGGTAATCTTGTAAGTAAGAGTAGGCAGTGCCCACCATCACCATTTCCGGCACGGCCGCCTTCAGTTGACGATGAGCTTGAATTTGCCGCACGCAGCCGACAAGCGGGTCTTCGGGGGGCAGGTAGCCGTCGCTGGGCGGAAAAATTGCCGGCCGCTGAATGTGTGGGTTGTAGTAAGGACTGCCGCAGCTCAAGTTCACGGCAATCACCCCGGCACGGTGCAGCAACTGCAGCAATTCGATCGGCTCGCGCAGGTCGTATTCCAGCGGGTTTTGATCGCTCACGCCGAACCCAAATCCGTACGGCAGCAGGTTCTGGTAGCTCATCGGCCGGCCGACTTCGCGGCTCGTCTGGTATGGCAGCGTATCGAACGCGCTCAATCGCACAACGACTGGCAACGCCGGCACTTCGTTCTGAATGCGTTCGATAATCGTAAGCAGCAGCCGCGCGCGGCCCGCCAGATCGCCGCCGAACTTGCCCGGCCGCGTGCGGGCACTGAGAAACTCGTGCAGCAGGTAGCCGTGGCAAGCTTTCACGTCGACAAACTGATAGCCAACTTCCAGCGCTAATCTGGCTGCTGCCACATAGCGATCGATCAACCGTTCCAAATCGCTATCGGTCCAAACTACACTTTGATTTTGCGGATCGATGCCGAACTTGGCATCGAGCAGCGGGTGATGATAGGCAATTCGCGGCTCGAGGCGATTATCGTTTGGCCGACAGAACCGCCCCGAATGCGTCAGTTGCAATCCCGCGACCATTTGCGGCGAATCGGCACCCAAGCTTTGATGCCCGGCCTGCAATTCGTCCCACAACGCCCGCAGCCCCGCGCGATTCGATTCCACCGCCAGCGTTTGATTCGGATTCGCGCGGCCATCTTCCTGCACCGCAGCTGCTTCGCCCCCCCAAATCAGCCCGGCACCACTCAGGCCAAAGTGTCGCCAGCGCCGCAGTGTATGCGGGCTAGGGCTGCCGTCGCGATTGGCGTCCCAGCCTTCCATGGGATGAATGCACCAACGATTCCCCGCCGTCAAAGTTCCCAGCGACAACCGCTCCGCCAGTGGCGATCCCCCCGCCGCGGTCAGTATCTGATCGTCAACTGGCAATTCGAGCCCTAACTCAGCGAGTCGTGCTCGGAGTGCATCGACGGTCTTCAGTTGGGCGATCTTCGTGTAGTCAGACATGAGAGATGCGAAGTTCTAGGTTTCGAGTTCAGAGACAATTGCCGGCGATGGGAGTTGAAAGGCAACGCAGGTTGTACTTTGAGTTTTGAGTGCCTAATCGTCAATGACGACTGCTGAAATCATCCTGTTTGTTGATTAACTGGCCTGCGTTTTCCGAGTCAAACCGCGCAACTCTCGGGAATGGCGCTCGTTGAGGTCGAAAAGCTCAGCGGGTTTATCAACACCCCCTTTTGTGAGTTGCGCAAAAATCGGGCGAAGTCGGGACAGTTTCTTCCTCACTCTCTTACGTAGCCCGACGCGTCAGCGAGGGGACATCCCGACGACGGTTCGATCTCCGCCGCAGCTGGAAAACCGTCTTGCGAATCTTAACTTGAGGCGAGACTTTCGCGATAAAATCCCTCGCTGACGCGTCGGGCTACTTAATGAAATGCAACTACGGCTTCTCACTCGCTGGGCAGGTGCAGACGAACTTGCGGCAGCCGGGGCATCCGGAGCCATATTTTTTGGAGATGGCTTCGCTCAGGTCGATGCCGGCGACGTTGGCCATGGTGGCCAGCCAGGCGAGGACATCGGCGAACTCGCCCAGACGTTCTTGGTGTGTGCCGCTGCGAAGCGACGTTGCTAGTTCGCCCACTTCTTCGGCGAACCAGAGAAAGGTTCCTTCAATTCCGCGGGCCTGATCCTTTTCAAAATACATTTCGCGAATCAGTGCCTGCAAATCACCAAGAGAGATATTTGGCGGGGGGACTATGGGTGTCATGGAAGGGCCTCCTTCAGCATCTGTTCCAACTCGGGGAGTTGCGAAAAATCGGGGTGTCGTTTCGTCAGTTCGGCAAGCGTTGCTTTCGCTGCCGTCAGTTTCTTCTGAGCCATTTGAGCCCGCGCCAAACCGGCGCGATACTCGGGCTGCGCGCCATCGAGGTCGATGGCCGTCTGAAATTCTCGTTCGGCAATCGTCTGGTTCTTCAGTTCTGCTTCGGCTGCCGCGCGCAGGGCATGCGCCGTCGCATCGCGGACGTTCAGATACACGGCCTCCGTTGCCCAGCGACGACTTGCCTCGGGGTCTTTGGCCGCGAGTGTCAGCTGCGCGAGCTTCTTCCGCAGCGTGACGTTGTCTCCATCGCGGGCGGCGAGTTCGGCAAGAATCGGCAGCAGCTTATCGTTCTCCTGCTTTTGCAAATAAATTCTCGCGAGCCCCTTCAGCCAGCGCTCGTCAGTGGGAAAGGCCTGGCGTCCTTGCTCGTACCCCTTGAGGGCCGCTGCGTGATCGCCGGCGGCAACTAGCAAGTCTGTCAGCAGGGCGAGTGAGTCGGCATTCGTGGAAACTTCTTCGAGCGAAGGACGTAGCAACTCAAGCGCTGCTTCGTCATCGCCACTGAGCTGGGCCAAGCGGGCCAAGACATAAGCGGCCGCCAGTTGCTTGGGATCGAGTTCCATCGCTTGCTTCGCCCAACGCCGCGCAGCTGACCGATCGCTGCGTTCGAGATAGGCCTGCGCCAGAGCTGCTGCGATGGCCGGATCCTTGTCGTTTTCTGCTGCCTTTTTCAGCAGCACTGCGAGCGGCAGTGAGTGAGTTGCGACGGGGCCACGAATCTCGTCGATCACTTTACGCACATGCGCCGAGTAACCCTTCTCGAACTCGGGCAGATCGACAGCGCAAGCTGTTTGAATCGACTCGTTCAGCGACTGGCGCTCGGCGATGGCCTGCAGCAGTTTGCCCGGCGCAGCGGGACCGAATCGTTTGAGTAGGTAGTCGACGTAAATCTCGGATTGGCAATAGGCGAGTGTCCAATCGTCTTTATTCGCCGGGCGGATGAAGCCGTAGCGAATATCGTCGAGCGTGAAGAGTTTGCCAGCATCAGATCGTGCGACGAGCAGCTTGTTCCACTCGGCAGGCCGGGGTTGATTCTCAAAGTGAACAGCCAGCCCTTCGGTAAGCCAATGGGGAATTCGAAAATCGGTCTGCTGCAGGTTGACCACGTGTACGAACTCATGTCGCAGCACTCGCGCCCAGCTGAATCTGTTGTTCAACTCGTCGGGCGAAACGATGGCCACCATTTTTCCCGCGCAGGCCCCAACCGTGCCAATCGACGGCAGTCCAACCATCCGCGCACTGAACCAGCCGTGGCCGGAAGTGTTCTTGCCGCGGGTGAAGATTTCGATCAACGTTTTCTCAGTCGGCTTGTAGTTCAACGCGCGCGTAATCTGCGGATAGATTTCTTCCTCCAGCACTTCGGCCGCGTACTTCGCCAGCAGTTCGCTGGCCCCGCGATCGAACTTGATCAGAAAGTGCGGCGTCTCGATGACTGCATACGACTGCAGCAGGTCCAGCACTTCCAACTGGTTCTTCACTCGCACGTTATACGGATCGAGCCGAAACGACTCTTCGAGTGTTAGCGCTGCTTGCTTTTCATCACCAAGTCGCATGTGCGCGAGGCCCAGGTTGCCGCGGATATAAATGTGCTGCGGCAATTTTTTGAGGGCCGCCTCATAAAAATGTTGCGCCAGTGGAAAATGAAGCGTGCGGTCGCAGGCGTCGCCCGCCACAAAGTAAACTTCGCCTAGGCAGGAGGATTTTTCTTGCACCGGCTTGAGCAGGTCGATCATCCGCGGCGAAGGCCGCTCAAGATCGCAGCCATCAACATGGGCGTAGCAAGCCAGGAGCCGCCCTTTGGTTTCGAGCGAATGCGATTGCAGCGGAAGAGTTTTTTCCAGCAGTGGAATCGCCTCAGCTGACCGTTGATCGGCAATGCAGATATCGGCGGCCAGTTGCTGGGCATAGAGCAGGTCAGGTCGTGCCTGGAGCGCGCGAGCGACCGCCGCCCGAGCGCGAGTGAGATCGAACTTGTCGATCAATATGGCCGCTTGCGCGGCATGCAACTCGGCAGCTTGGGGATGGATAGCCAGCCCGGCCTGCAATTGGTCGGTGGCATCGGCCACGTTGTACTTTTCGAGAAACAGCTGGCAACTATCGAAATGAGCAGGCCAGAAATTCTCATTCAACTTGAGCGCAGCGGGATAGAGATCGTTCACCAATCGCTCGTAGATCGCGCTGCTCTTGCTCAGCCGGGCGTAACGCGCTGCGGCGAGTCCGATGATCCGCAACTCGTACGGATCCTTTACCGTCTGCAACCGATTCATCACGGCAACGATCTTCAAATAGCCTTGCAGTGCCTCATCCAACTTGCCGTTGAGCCGCAAGATCTCGGCCTGCACCCAGCGGGCTACGGCGGACGCATCGTCGATTTCGCGCGCTTGCCGGGCCGCCTCTTCGGCCAACTTCAGATCACCCTGATCGAGCGCCAGGCGAGCGCGCTCGCCGTGGACTTTGGCATCTTGAGGAAACTGCTTCGCCGCGGCGGCAAGCTGGTCTGCCGCGGCCTTGCGATCCCCAGTTTCTTCTGCCACCCGCGCCAGGCCAATCGCCGCAACTGCGTCGTTCGCCTGCTCGGCAGCAAACAGCTCACGAGCCTCTTCGTAACGACCTTTCAGCAGCAGGTTTTGAGCATCGTTGAGGCCCGCTGCGCGCGTGGGCATGGTCGTGGCGAGCGAAACAGTCAGCAGCAGGCCCAGTTGGGCAATCGCCAAGGGGCCAGCTTCGCCACCTGTCGGCGAAATGCGGCCGAACGTAAAATTGAGTGCTGAACGGAGTCGATGCATAGAATTCTCAATGACTGAGCGAAGCGGGCAGCCGCATTTCAGCCTAAACCATTCTGCAGCAAGCGAACATGAGTGACGTAACCGGCGACATGACTACAGGCGAACCCGCGGCAACCGATTTCACGACCGTAGCCAAGGTCGGCGAGATTCCCGAGGGACAAGGAACTGCATATCCGGTCAACGGCCGGATGGTAGCGGTCTTTTGCGAACAGGGAACTTACTTCGCCATCGACGACTTCTGCCCGCACATGGGGGCCTCGCTCGCTGGCGGGTATGTCGAAAAGGGACTCGTCTCGTGTCCTTGGCATGCCTGGCGATTCTGCATTCAGGATGGCAAATGGATGGATAACCCCCGCATCAAGATCGACGCCTTCGAGACTCGCGTCGTCGGCGACGAAGTCCAAGTGCGTGTGACCCCCAAGGCCCCGCCGCCGGTAAAGACGTAATGTCGTGCAAAAGCAGGAAGCTAGCACTGCCGGCGGTCAATAAGCTCGCATTGACCATTTTTCGCTAACTGCCGATACTCCGCTCGACTCATTCTCCGGAAGCTCCGTCATGTCCGCCGTTTTGGCAACTCCCGACTTAGCTGCTTACTGCCTCGAAACTGCCCAGCGTGTGAAACACGCGGCAGCTGACCTGGCCGTTTGCACCGGCGCGCAAAAAAACGGTTGGCTTCGGGCTAGCGCGGTCGCCTTGCGCAAGGCGACGAAGGAAATCATCGCAGCCAACGAACTCGATCTGGCAGCGGCTCCGGGTTTTGGTTTGACCGAAGCGGCCATCGATCGACTGCGACTCAATCCCAAGCGGGTTGAAGAAATTGCCGTCGGCTTGGAAGAAGTCGCTGCGCTCCCCGATCCGATTGGCGAAGTGATCGAATCGACCATTCGCCCGAACGGTCTGCAGATTTTAAAGACACGCGTTCCGCTGGGCGTCGTGTTCTTTATTTATGAATCGCGGCCCAACGTTACGGCCGACGCAGCAGCCATTTGCTTGAAGAGTGGCAATGGCGTGATTCTGCGTGGCGGCAAAGAGGCTGCCCATTCCAGCCGGGCCATCGTCGATGTGCTCAAGAGCTGCGCGAACGACTTTGGTCTGCCCGCCGATGCCTTGCACCTGGTCGAGACCGCCGACCGAACGGCTGTCGGACATTTTCTCGGACTGCCGCAATACATCGATGTCGCGATTCCCCGCGGTGGCGAGAGTCTGATTCGCCGCGTGACAGCTGAAGCCAAAATGCCCGTCATCAAGCATTTCGATGGCAACTGTCACGTCTATATCGATCAATTCGCCGATGTTGAAATTGCCGAGCGGGTCGTCGTCAAT
The DNA here is from genome assembly GCF_007747655.1 of Anatilimnocola aggregata. Classification (NCBI taxonomy): domain Bacteria; kingdom Pseudomonadati; phylum Planctomycetota; class Planctomycetia; order Pirellulales; family Pirellulaceae; genus Anatilimnocola; species Anatilimnocola aggregata. Next base: position 7,740,802 of record NZ_CP036274.1, on the reverse strand, counting down.
TCCAAGTGTCATCGCCTGGGTGTGTGCAACGCTGCGGAGTCGCTACTGGTGCATTCCGCCGTTGCGGCGAAGATGTTGCCGCGCATCGCCAATGCTTTGATGGCACAGGGAATTGAAATTCGCGGCGATGAAGCCACGCAACGCTTAACGAAGGCCAAGCCGGCGACGGAAGAAGACTACGGCAAGGAATACTTGGGGCCGATTATTTCGTGCAAAGTGGTTGATTCGCTTGACGAAGCGATTGAGCATATCAATCGCTATGGCAGCAAACATACCGACGCGATCATTACTGGTAACCTCGCCGCGGCCCGCAGCTTTACGGCCCGCGTCGATAGTAGTGCCGTGATGGTCAACGCCAGCACGCGGTTCAATGACGGTTTTCAGTTTGGGCTCGGGGCCGAGATCGGCATCAGCACCGACAAGTTCCACGCCCGTGGCCCTTGTGGCCTGAAAGAGCTGACAACGTACAAATATGTGTGCTATGGCGACGGACAAGTGAGGGAGTAACCGTGGGCGAGTCATTCCATGGCTCGTATATAACCCCGTCACGGAGTGACTGGACTACGGTTAAGGCGAAATTCAACGGAGTGATTAGCAGTGGCAGACGAAGTCCTCAGCCAGGCCGAAGTCGAAAGCCTGCTCAGTCAGATGGAAGCTGGCGGTGGCCGCGCGGTTGCTGCGCCCGCAATGGCTGCTCCTGCTGCCGGCGCTGCCGCCATCAACAAAGCTCCCCGTACGCGCGAAAAGGTCACCCCCTACGACTTCAAGCGTCCCGAACGCGTCGGCAAAGAGCAGATGCGAGCGCTCCAGTCGCTGCACGAAGGGTTTGGCCGGAACTTCGGCGCCGCGATGTCGGCCCTCTTGCGCAGCATTGTCGATGTGAAGCTCACCAGCGTCGATCAGCTTACATACAGCGAGTTTGTCTTCAGTCTCGAAAACCCCACGTACTTCAATGTTCTTCGCGCCGAGCCGCTCGAAGGCAACCTGATTCTCGATATCAACCCATCGATTCTCTATCCAATCATCGACCGCCTGCTGGGTGGTGGCAAAGAGGCGGGGCCGGTTGCTCGTCGCCCGCTCACGGAAATCGAATTGCGGCTGGTCTCGCGGATCACACAACTGTTTTTGAACGAGCTGAAACGAGCCTGGGAGAACGTCCTCGCCCTTAAACTGTCTGTCGAGCGCGTCGAGAGCAATCCGCAGCTCGTGCAGATTGTGCCGCCGAACGAAGTCGTCGTGCTGATCAGTTTCGAACTGATGCTCGGCGATATTCGGGGCATGATCAACCTGTGCATTCCTTACAATTCGATCGAGCGCATCGGCAGCAAGCTCACCTCGAATAGTTGGGCCAGCTACGGCAAACAGACGGTCTCCGCCGCGTCGATCGCGCAAATCAGCAGGCAGATCGACCGTTCGCTGGTCGACGTCGTGGTGACCATGGCCGAAACGCGAATCACGACCGAAGATCTCATTGGTCTGCGCGTAGGCGATATCATCACCACCGATCACGACATCCGCTCGCCGCTGCAAGTGGCCGTGCAAGACGTGACCAAGTTTCACGCCAGCCCCGGCGCCTTCAAGGGGCAAAAAGCCATCCGCATCGACGCTACCCTGCCGCCGGAAAAGAAGCTCGGTTGATCGTTTTGTAAAAAACATGAAGCGCCAGCGAAGAGTGCGCAGTTCGCTGACATTCAAGTTCCCTCAATGCCCGCGCACTCGCCCGTGTGATTAGAATGGAACCGGTTCAGTCTGCCCACGGTTCGTTCACACTGGCCCTTTCATGCAAGCCGCGTTTTCTGCCGACGAAACTCCCGCGTGGAAAAATACCGCGGGCCGCCGTCCGCGCGTGATGCTGCTGGGCTCTGGCGACCGGCCCAATGTGCTGGCAGGGGCCGCTGAAATTCGTCCGCTGGTCAGCGCCAACTGCGAGTTGGTGCACGAAGATTTTCACTATCGGCCCGAACTGGCTCTTCCGCCCGCCGATTTTGCGGTCGTCTTGGGCGGCGATGGCTCCATCTTGCGGGCCGCGAAGTTGATGGGGAGCAATCAGCTGCCGATCATGGGCATCAACATGGGCAAGCTTGGCTTTCTCGCCTGGCACAGCCCGCAAGACGTGGCCGAGCGCTTGCCCAATGTGGCCCAAGGAAACTGCCGCGTCGTCGAACACCTGATGTTCCACTGCTCGCTGGTACGCAAGGGCGCGGTGCTCGAACGGCATCTCGGCCTTAACGAGGCGGTCATCGCCTCAGGCTTTCCCTTCACCCTGCTGAACGTCCACCTGTATGTCGATGGCGAACTCGCCACCACCTATAGCTGCGATGGTCTCATTATCAGCACGCCGGTCGGCTCGACAGCCCACAGCTTGTCGGCGGGTGGGCCGATCCTCCGCAGTACGCTAGCAGGCTTCGTCATCTGCCCCATCAGCCCGCATACGCTGACCGTGCGCCCAGTCGTCGATACTGCGGAGCGGATTTACGAAATGGAAGTGCTGCAGCCCAACGAAGGAACCTCGCTGGTGGTCGATGGTCGCGTCATCGGCCCGCTGCTACCTGGCGACCGCGTTCGAGTCGAGCGGGCTGATAGCACCTTCAAATTGATTGCTTCGCAGGAGCATAGCTACTATCACACGTTGCAGGACAAACTGGGCTGGGCGGGAAATATCTATCGCAAGTAAGATGCTCACTAATCGCCTTTTCCGCCCCTGCCCCTGCGGCAGGGGTTTAGCGGCTTTTGCACTACCTTGATCGAGTGGCCCTAGTTCAAAAGCCAATGAACCCCCGGGGCAGGCCCGGGGGTGGTAAGACAAAGCAAGATCACCTTCAGCAAGGATGCGCTGATGCGAACCTACCTGTTGACTCTCACTGCCGTGCTCTCCGGCTTGTCTCTCATTGGCACGGGCCTCGCGCAAGAAGCCGTGTCTTCCCAGAGTGCGCCGGCCAAGACCATCACCGACACCGAACTTTACGATCTGGCCTATAAATTTCGCCCCGAGCAGACGTTTCACACCAAGGTCGTCCATCTGGTAACGGTCGAAACGACGATTCGTGGCGCGACTCAAGTGGCGAAGACTCGTAGCGTATCGACCAAAACTTGGAAGATTCTGAGCGTGGCCGAAGATGGCAAAACCACGTTTGTTCATTCGGTCGACCACGTCGACATGTGGCAAAGTGTGACTGGCCGGCAAGAAGTGAAATACAACAGCGAAACCGACAAGACTCCGCCGCCCGGCTACGAACTCGTTGCGACCTCGGTCGGCGTCCCCCTTGCCACAGTCACGATGGATCGTCACGGCCGCGTGCTCGAACGCAAAAACACGCACTCGCAGTTCAATCCTGGCATTGGCGAACTGACAATTCCCCTGCCGCAGCAAAAGGTGAAGGTCGGCACCAAGTGGAGCATGCCCGACGAAGTGCGGCTGAAGCAAGACAATGGTCAGGTCAAGAAGATTCAGGTCTCGCAGGTCTATCGCCTGCTGAAGGTCGAAACAGGTGTAGCGACCATCTCGATGGAAACGCAGGTCATCACGCCAGTCGACGATCCCAAGTTGAAGTCGGAACTGGTGCAGCGGCTGCAGCGTGGTACGATCAAGTTCGACCTGGATGCCGGCCGCTTGCTTCACAAGCAGATGGATATGAGCGAAACGGTCCTGGGCTTCAACGGTGCCGATAGTCAGATGGAATACCTGGCCCGCTTTACCGAAGAACCGACCGCTGGCCATGCCACCGCGGAGTTGCCAGGCAAAGAGCCCGCCAAGTCGCGATAGAAACAGCGGCTTCGCTCGTTTTGACTGAGAATTCAACAAGAACTCCGCGTTCTCCTAGCGAGATTGATGTGAGCGAGCTCGCTGATCCCGCTGCTATTCAGCAACTGCTGACTTCTCTCTCGCTGGCAATCGGATCGGGACTGATCGCCGTTTCCTTCGGCCTGCCGCTGGCGGTGATGCTCTCGCGACTGCACATTGCCGGGGGGCGCATCGCCTGGGCCATCATCGCCGCGCTGCTGTTCGCTCCGCTCTATGTTCATCTTGCCGGTTGGGATGCCGTCGGGGCCTGGCTGGGGCTGTTTGGTCGTAATGCACCACAAGCAGTGCTCAGTGGTTTGCCCATCGCGATCTGGGTGCATGGAGTGGCTGCAGTTCCGTGGGCTGTGGTGTTGATTACCGTTGGCCTGACGCAAGTCCCGCGCAGTGAAGAAGAGCAAGCGCTGCTCGAGTTGCCGCTGACTGCGGTGCTGTGGCAAATCATCGTGCCTCGGGCCATGCCCTGGATTGTTACCGCGGGCTTCTTTGCTGCGGTCAGTTCGTGGTACGAGATGACAGTCACGAACGTCTATTTGGTGCCGACGGTGACCGAAGGCGTTTACAATCGCATCGCTGGGAACTTCGTCAACGAAAGCATCTATCCGTTTCCTGCCTATGCGGTATGCGCCGGCTTGATCGTCATGGCTGCCTATTCCACTCGCGTGCTGCTGCTCGGCGACTATCGCCAGCTGGAACAATCGCCTATCCGCTGGTCGGTGAATCGAACGCAGATTATTTCATCGGCAATCGTCTGGTTGATGCTGGTGCTACTCGCCGGAGTTCCGTTGCTGGTTCTCGTTCGCCAGGCTGGCCTGTCGACTCGCATTGTGGGGAGCGAAGCGCTGCGCGAGTGGAGTCTGCAATCGCTCGGGTCGACGCTCTGGCGAACGCTGCTGGTGACGCGCATGGACTTCTGGTGGACGTTTGTGGCGGGGGCCAGCGCCGCCACGCTCTCACTGATGCTCGCAGTCCCAGTTGCCTGGTGGGCGCGCGGGGAGAACTGGAGATACGCTCTCGTGTTCCTCGTCGCGTTTTTTTTGCTGGCGATTCCCGGCCCTTTCATTGGTTTGGCGATCATCAAACTGCTCAATCAGCCGGCGCTCCCTGCTTTGGCCTTCCTGTATGACCGGACCGTGTTCGCCCCAGCCCTCGCGCAGGCCATTCGCGCCCTGCCCCTCGTCCTGCTGGTGGTCTGGCATGCCGTGGCCCAATTTGACCGTTCCCAACTGGAGGCCGCCCAACTCGACGGCTGCGGCCCCTGGGAAATTCTCTGGCGAATCGTCCTTCCCCAGCGTCTTTTGGCACTGCTTGTCGCCTGGCTCCTGGGGCTGACGATTGCCATTGGCGATGTCTCCTGCTCGCTCCTTGTCATTCCCGCCGGCAAAGACCTGATCCAGCGCCGACTCTTTGGCATGATCCATTCTGGGGTCGATAATCAGGTGGCTGCTGCCTGCCTGCTCATTCTGCTGGTCGCTGGGTTTGCCGGGGCAGCCAGTGCAAAGTTTAGGGTTCAAGTTTGACGAAATACGACGAATTCGTGCGCTTGGCATCCTTGAGCATTAAGCCTTAAACCTTGCAACGACCGCAGTTTGCCCCTTGTCGAAAGCCGCCTGATTTGCCAAAATGTCGGGCTTCCCGCGATGGCCGCACCCGGTCCCGGTTGAACTTCCGAGTTCAAATTTGTGAGTCTAGGGCGTTTGTTTTGGCGAGGATCGGCTGTCGCACAAAAGCAGCCTTGCCAACGTCACCACTGAGGTATTTCGCACACGTTTTGAAAGAGACTGCTCGATGGCTCGTTATCATGGTCCGAAGGCCCGTATCAATCGTCGTTTGGGTGCGCTGATTTATGAATCGGCAGGTGCCGCCAAGGCCCTGGAGCGCCGCGACAACCCTCCTGGTATGCACGTGAAGGGTGGCCGCCGCTTGTCGAACTGGGGTAAAGCCTCGGCCGAGAAGCAGAAAATCAAGCACTATTACGGCCTCGGCGAACGCCAACTTCGTAAGTACTACCACATGGTGGCCTCGAAGAAGGGCAACACGGGCGAGCAGCTCCTGACACTGTGCGAACGCCGGTTGGATAACGTCATCCGCCGCGCTGGCTTCACCAAGACCCGTCCACAAGCCCGCCAGGGAATTGTGCACGGTCACTTCTTTGTGAACGGCGTCAAAGTGACCAGCCCCAGCTATCAACTCCGTCAGGGTGACGTGATCACGGTTCGCGCGAAGGAACCGATCTACAACCTGTACAAGGGTGTGCTGAGCGAAGGCGGGGCCAACACTCCCGATTTCGTCTCGTTCGACGGTGAAACCCTGCGGGCAACCCTGCTGGCCGTCCCCGGCCCGAACGACTTCAGCTTGCCGGTCGACGTGAATATCGTCGTCGAATTCCTCTCCCGCTAAAGCGCTGGCCGGAAATTGTTCCGGCTGCAGGATAGAATGCAACGAGACCCGCTTACATGATTTAGCGTGTAAGCGGGATTCGCCCTGCCTCTCAACGTGCGATTCCTCGCACCTCTTACATCCGCGCTGTCATCTTTCGCCAAGTCGACACAATGCATACTCCTGTGGTTGTTCTCGGTGGTGGTCCCGGCGGCTATGCCGCAGCCTTTTTCGCAGCTGACGAGGGGCTGGAGGTCACCATCGTCGAGCAAGAAGGCAAACTCGGCGGCACCTGCTTGCTGCGCGGCTGCATACCCTCAAAGGCTCTGCTCCACGTGGCCCGCGTTCTTTCCGAAGTGGAAGAACTGAACAAGGATTGGGGCATCACGTTTGGCCAGCCTCAGCTCGATATCGAAAAGTTGCGCGGCCGCAAAGACAAAGTCATTTCGTCCCTCTCGGGCGGGCTAAAGAATCTCGCCAAGCAGCGGAAGGTGAAAGTCATCACCGCCAAAGGCGTGTTCGAAAATTCGACCACCCTCAAGCTGGAAGGTGACGATCCCTCGATTCCCGAAGATCGTACGCTCACGTTTGACCAATGCATTGTCGCGACCGGTTCGCTCCCTGCGATGCCCGCCAGCTTCGATATTGGTTCCGACCGCGTGATGGACAGCACCGGCGCACTGCGCTTGGCCGACGTGCCGGAATCGATGCTCGTCATCGGCGGCGGTTATATCGGCCTCGAAATGGGTACCGTCTATGCCCGCCTGGGTTCCAAGGTGAGCGTGGTCGAAGCTCTCGATGGCATCCTCCTCGCTGCCGATCGCGACCTCGTGAAGCCGCTGCAAAAGCATCTGATGAAGCTGTTCGAAGATCGCATCTTCCTGAACACCAAGGTCGGCTCGCTCGGCCTGCGCGATAATAAAGTCGAAGTCGCCTTCGAAGGGCCCGGCAAGTTTGGTGTCGAGCGCTACGACCGCGTGCTGGTGGCTGTCGGTCGCAAGCCGAACACTCGTGGCATCGGTTTGGAAAACACCAGCGTCGTTGTCACGCCGCGCGGCTTCATCCAAGTCGAAAAGTCGATGCGCACGGCCGACCCGCACATCCTCGCCATTGGCGACGTTGCCGGCGATCCGATGCTTGCGCACAAAGCTTCGCACGAAGCCCGCGTGGCGGTCGAAGCTGTGCTCGGCAAGCCCGCGTCGTTCGATAAGCTCTGCATCCCAGCTGTCGTCTTCACCGATCCCGAACTCGCCTGGTGCGGTCTCACCCAGCAAGAGGCCGAGAAGGCTGGCCGAGTCGTCGACATCGCCGTTTATCCTTGGGCCGCCAGTGGCAAAGCCATCGCCCTGGGGCGAACCGAAGGGCTTACGAAGCTCGTCATCGATCCCGAGACCGAGCGCGTGTTGGGCTGCGGGATCGTCGGCCCCGGCGCTGGCGATCTCATATCCGAGGCAGCACTCGCCATCGAGATGGGCTGCGAAGCTCGCGACCTGGCCGAGACCGTCCACCCGCACCCCACGCTGAGCGAAACCTTGATGAACGCCAGCGAAACCTTCTTCGGTACCGCCACCGAAATCTACAAGCCCAAGCGGCACCGCGATCCACCGAGCGAGGGTGGCACGGCAGAAACGGCGACACCCTAACCATCGCCGTCGCCCCCGCGACTCCGCGGCGGTGTTTCATTAGCTTTTGCGCAATGCGACTATTGCGAGCTTCGTTCTAAGTATCGCAATAGCCGTTAAACCCCCGGGGCAGGCCCGGGGGCGTTTTTGTTTGCGGGTGCCTTCGTCATACGCCTAAGATATTGCCATTCCCTTGGCTACTTTCCTCGGAGGCGGTTCGATGTCTCTCTCCCGTCGGTCGTTCGGTCAGCACACTCTCGGTGCGCTCCTCACTTATTCGCTGCTCGAGACGCTCTGCACGCGCGAACTGTTTGCGGCCGACATGAAGCTGCTCGCTAACAAGTGGATGAAAGATCTGCACGACCTGAGCCAGGATGTGAAGGGGCAGAAGCTGAAGCAAACCGATTGGCAGACAAAGGTTGACGAACTGTTTGCCCAGGTCGATCTGGCCGATGCGATGAAGTTTCTCGATATCGAAAAACTGACCGAGAACATTAAATACAAGGATCAAGGCGAAGTCAGCTTGCGGGCCAAGTTCCCCAAAGTCGAAGGGCTGCCGACAAGCCTCGTCTTCGGCCACCAGATTTTCGCCCTCAGCAAGGGTCGGAGCGTGGTGCCGCACGGGCATAACAACATGGCGACCGCCTTCCTCATCTTGCAGGGAACTTTCCAGGGCAAGCACTATGACCGGCTCGAAGACGAAGCCGACCACATCATTATCCGCCCCACCGTCGACGCCCAGTTTGGTCCCGGTGGTCACTCGACTGTCAGCGATCACAAAGACAACGTCCACTGGTTCCAAGCCACCAGCGACAAAGCCTTCATCTTCAACATCCACGTGATGAACGTCGACCCCAACGCCAAGAACCGCAGCGGCCGGCTCTACATCGATCCCAAGGGCGAAAAGCTCAGCGACAATCGCATCCGCGCCAAACGCTTAAGCACCAGCGAAGCGTATAAGTTGTACGGGTAGTCATCTTCACTCCCTCGCCTCGGAGTACCGAGGCACGGGTGTTAGACAGAGCTACACTTCTGCAAACTGCGATTCCGCTGCCAGTCGATAGTGCCCGGTCTGCTTGAGAAGTTCGTCATGCGTGCCGAACTGCACGATGCGTCCTTCTTCGAGCACCATCACCAGATCGCACGCTCTCAAAGTGCTGAGGCGGTGCGCGACAATGAACGTGGTGCGGCCACTCATGGCTTGTTCGATCGCGCCGAGAATTTCGTGCTCGGTGTGTGGGTCGATGGCAGCCGCAGGGTCGTCGAGTAGCAAAAGCGCGGGATTGAGCAGCACGGCCCGGGCGATGGCCAGCCGTTGTCGCTGGCCGCCGGAAAGATCGAGTCCGCTTTCGCCCAGCACAGTTTGATAACCATCGGGCAAATCGACAATGAACTCGTGGGCCGCGGCGATCTTAGCAGCTGTTTCGACTTGCTCCTGCGAGGCCCCAGGATGACCGAACGCAATATTGGCGGCAACCGTATTGCTAAAAAGAAACGTCTCTTGAAACACGAGCCCGATATTCTGCCGCAGCTCATCCAGATCGAGATCGCGCAGGTCGTGACCATCGAGCGTGATGCGGCCGCGGGTCGGATCGTAAAAGCGACAGAGCAGACTCAGCAGCGTACTCTTGCCAGCTCCGGTCGCACCCAATATGGCAATGCGAGTGCCTGCGGCAATCTTTACGCTGATGTCGCTCAGCACGGGCGCACCGGGAACATATTCGAACCACACATTCTCCAACGCGACGTCCCCTCGCGCGCGGCCAATCGGTGTGGGATTCACGGGGTTCTGCACGTGAATCGGAGCATCGAGAATCTCGAACACCCGCCGCGCACCACTGAGGCTCTGCTGCACGCTGTTGGCGATGTTCGTCAGGTTCGCCACCTGGCTAGAGAACTGCTGCAGCAAACCGGCGAAGACGATCAACCCAGAACCCAGAGGCAGCTCGCCGCGCGAAACAAGATAGCCGCCATAGGCCAGCAGAATGACGAGGTTCAGTTGCGTCATATAGCCGATGATCGGGCCGAAGATCGAGACTCGCCAGAAGATGCCCTGCTGTTGGTCTTTCACTTCGCGATTGTCCTTGGCGAACTGCGCGATCTCTTCTTGCTCCCGGCCAAAGCCCTTAATCACCTGCACGCCTTGAATGCTCTCGGCCAGTCGCAGGACGACGTTGTCGACCAGTTCGCGATTGCGGTCGTACAGCGGGCGGACCATCCGCGAGAAGATGGCCGTCACCAGCCACATGATGGGTGTGGTCGCGAGGCAGGCGAATGTCAGCAGCGGATGGATCGTCAGCATGTAGCTCATGTAGCCAATGAGCGACAACGTGAGAATGACCAGCTGAATCAGCACGCCATCGACGAACGCACGCACCGATTGTACGTCGCCGGTTACGCGGTTAATGATCGAGCCCGTGGCGTTGGCATCGAAGAAATTGAACGACAGTCGTTGCAACTTGTCGTAAACCTGCGCCCGCAGATCGACAACGATCCGCGTGTGTACGAGGTAACCGGCCGACAACGCGTACGTATAGTTCAGCGCGCCGCGCGTCAGTTCTAAGGCCAAGATCAACCCGGCAATCAAGGCCACCTGCGCCATGGGGGACCAACCGGTCGGCGGTGCCAGGCCGAACGGAAACGGCGTCATCGGCACGTTATCGGGATCGGCAAAATGCCGGATCAAATCGATGCCCAAGCCGGTCAAGCCGAGGCACGACAGCGCGGTCAGGAGCAGTAGACCTTGTAGCACCAGCAGGCGAATGCAACCCCAGCGATAACGCCACCCCAGCGCGAGCATGCGAAGAATGAGCGCCCAGTTCGACGGCCCCGTGGGGATGCTGATGGGCTCGGCGATATCAGAATCTGTGGGCGATGCAGTCAAGGGAGGGAATGTCGTGGTGGCGCGGTGAAAGTCGCCATTCTACCAACAACCCATCTCCTTCAAACGCCACCGGGCCTGCCCCGGTGGTTCATTGGGTTTTGCGCTAGGATCGGTAATTACAGTCCAGTGCAAAAGCCAATCAACCCCCGCCGCAGGGGCGGGGGCGGAAGTAAGCAGCGGGGGCGCAAGTAAGCGAAGGACAAAAGCGACTTTTTACTTATTCACCTTGGCAATTTGCAGCGAACCGGCATCGAACCACACTTTGCCCTTGGTGGCTCGCAGTTCGGCGACCAGTTCCAACTCCTGTGTTGGATTACTGACAACAATCTCGTGCTCAAGGTTCGTCCAGTCGGTCGTCCCTTCCAGTTTATTCGTTCGCTGGCCACCAGAGATCCGCAGCCCTGCACCTGTGCCCGGCGATTCAGCGACTGCGGCAACTTCGGCGACCCGCGCGCGGCCTTGCAGTTTATAAGTACCCGCTGAGAGCAAGACCTTCGTACGGAACGAATCGGCGCTTCGTCCGCTGGGGCCAACGCCAATCACAAAACATTTCACGCCGTCTGGAGTCTCTTCGCCCAGCAACGCATCGCTGGCGGGCTTGGGTCCCCAGGTGGGCAGTTTGGCGATTCCGTTGCCATCGAACTTCAGCGGGCGGGGCTCGACAGTGGAGTTTTGTTGCAGCAGATTCTTGGCGCGGTTCGTCAACCGATCCTTCAGTCCCTTCACATGATTGTCGTGATCCTTGGCCACGTTCTCGTTGATTGCCGCCAACACCGGTCGCGTGCGGGCATGAATCTGGTCGAGTCGTTGATGGAGCTTATCCGGCGGATTGAAGAGGGGCATTACTTCGTTGACGATGTCGCGATAGCGGGCGCGCCATTCGGGATTGTGCATCACCGTGTTGGCGACGAGCGCACCGGGATGATGCATGATGTTGGCGTTTGTGTCGCCGAACATCTGGTCCATGCCGTGCGGCATGAAGTAGGCCTTCTTCGTCGTCGGATCGAAATAGACGCGGTAGTTGTTGCGGTTGTTACAGTAACCGTCCCAGTGGCAGCACATCAGTTCGAGCGCCATGAACCGCAGAAAGGCATCGACATCGAGCAGTTCATTGACAAGCGGCCAGCGCTTGGCTGGGTCGCCATTGCGGCAGGCATCGACGAGCGCCTTCAGGTCGCTCCGGTCGTCTACCCCCTTGCCCTCGTCTTTCTCCAGGGCTGCATCAATGTCCTGGCAGAAGCCGCCGTCGTAATAGTTGCCAGTGCCGTTGGTCCAATGCCGCTTGAGAAACTTCTTATCGAAGCCCTCTTTCAAGCCGTAAAAACCAAGGTCGCGATTGTTGATCCAGACGCGAGCATGGGACGCGCGGGCGCAGGGAACACCGGCGGCCAGGTTGATGTCGCTGCACAGAATCTCGTGCATGTAGGTCGGATCCTGCACGCTGTTGTTGAGATGGATCTTGTCCATCGCATGAAAATTCTGCTCGCGAATGTACTTGTCGAAATTCAGCGTCAGGGCCGGGCGGTCGTCGATATTTCGAAAGCTCCCCGCAGCCCCTTTGCACTTCACGCCGACGTCTTTGTACTCGGTCTTGTCGTTTTCGAGCACGCGGCATTTAACGTATGCCCGCAGGTTCCCACGCAGTTTATTGAGTTCGCCATCTTCGATGAAAATCTTCATCGAGGGAATTTCGCCATTGATGAAGAATGCGTCGCTGGCGTCCGGCGTTTTGCTTTGCTTGCGCGGCAAGGGGCTGTTCTGCTGCCCGCTGGCCGAAAGCGATAGTCCTTGCCAACCGGCCAGAGTGCCACCCACGGTTAACGCGAGAAACGTCCGGCGCTGCAAGCTTCCTGATTCAGGCATAACGCACAAACTCCGCGGGCGAAGAGATTCAAACTGGGCCAGTCGCCAACCACCAATCAGTGGCCCTCTTTAGCGAGTCTGTTACATGCCCGCGCGAATTGCAAGCTGGGACCACCCCTTCAGGCAGCCGCTCAGTTTGAACGTAAATGTTCAACATGACCCTGCATTGTTGAACACTCATCGCCGTGAAACACGAGAGTTAAGCCATCTGCTGTTCAATTAAGCGACTCTTAATTGAACACCCCCCTTTTGCGGCTTGGCTATGAAAGGGACGGTCGAGCGGCCGGGTAGTGCACAAGCCAACGAGCCACCGCCGCAGGGGCGGTGGCGTTTAAGGCGGTGAGTTGGCTAATCGACGAATTCGGGTTCGACGAGTTTGGGAATTACACCCGCTTCGTAACCGCGTTTGAGAAGTTCTTTGACGGCAGCGCGACCGCGGGGGCCGAAGTCGAGCGTCCAATCGTTGACGTACATGCCGACGAACTCATCGGCCTTGGCGCGGTCGAGTCCGCGGCCGTAGCCTTGGGCATAGTCGAGCGCCTTGCCGCGATGTTCGAGGCCGTAGGCAATGCTCTCTTTCAGAATGCGATTCACTTCGCGAATGTCGTCGGTACCCAGATCCTTGCGAATGCCGTTGGCACCGAGCGGCAGCGGCAGCCCGGTTTCTTTCATCCACCATTTGCCCAGGTCGACGATCAGGTGCAGGTTCTGCTCGCCGTAGGTCAGCTGCCCTTCGTGAATGCAGAGGCCGGCGTCGATTTTTTGCCCTTCGAATTCACCCTTCTCGGTGACGTTCAAAATCTCGTCGAACGGCACGACGACATGCTTGAAGTCGTTGCCGATGCAGAGCTTGAGCGCGAGGAAGGCCGTGGTAAGTGTGCCGGGGACGGCGATTGTTTGCCCCTTGAGGGAGGCGATATCGCGGGCTTCGCGGGCGATGACCATGGGGCCGTAGTTGTCCCCCATGCTTGCGCCGCAGGTGCAGATCATGTATTTGTCGGCCAGGTACGCGTACGCATGCAGGCTGAGGGCGGTCAATTCGAGCTCGCCGCTGAAAGCCCGGCGATTGAGCGTTTCGATATCGACCAGCTCGTGTGTGAAGCGGAACTTGCCGGTATCGAGGCAATCCTTGGCGAGCGCGTAGAACATGAACGCATCATCGGGGTCGGGGCTGTGGCCAACGCGGATGAGCTTTTCGGCGGATGAAGTGGTTGCAGACATGCCAGCGGATCCTCAAACAGCAAAAGGTAAGCCATTAATAATGGCATCTGCTGTCTGAACCGCAAGGGCGGGTGCGGGATAACGGAAGGCAGAAGTGAGAAGGCAGAATGCAGAATGAAATGCGCGGCAGCACCTTGAAAGTCGCCGACCTGGCCACACTTCCCCGCCCTAGTTCCCAGCTCCCAGTCCCTAGCCCCTCCCCTAGCCTTCGAGCGAGAAGCCGCTGCTGGCTGTCGGGGCAAATGAGCTCGACATGTGGGGTGCGAAATAACCGGTGGAGTAGTTGCCGGCGTCAACCCGCTGGGGTGCGACTACTTCCTGCGAAGTGGCGGAATAAGAGTCCCGCGCCACGGGTGCTTCGGGCATCGTCTGGCAAAGTTCCTGCCAGGTTTGACGCTCTTCTTGCAGCACGTTCAGAACCCCAGTCACGCGAGCAGCATCCAAGTCGAGTTCGGCTTCGATCAGTTCCTTGATCACAAAGCCATAGATCGCGAACACTTGCTGGACGAGCGGGCTCCCGTCGTCGCGAATCCCAGCGTACAGTTCCTGGGCAATCGCCTGGCAATGGTGGAGCGATTGGAGACCATCCTCTTGCCGCCCATGTTCCCAATGATCGCAGACCGCTTGAGCCTTACGAATCCCCCCCTCGATCAGCATTAGCCGGAGCTTTTGCGGAGTCGCGGTCGAGATTTGGGTTTCGAGATAGGCGTTGCGGGGGTCGGTCATGGCTTCCTGCCAGGAGTAGGGGACTACTTACGATGTGGTTCCATCAGGGTTGATGTACTTGATGGACTCGATCGCGGTGAGGCTGTTCTTGATTTTGCTGATGGCCAGTTCCATGTTGTAGAACTGCAAGGTTAGTCGTTCTCGTTCCTTGTTGAGCGAGAGTGTGAGCGAATCGATGCGCTTAGTCGTATCTTCCAACTGCCGCTGAAGTGTGGCGGCCCGATTCACAAACGTCGAGTTGGTGCGGCCGACGAGCTTTTCGAGCACGGCATCGACCTTGGTCGCAAAGCCCTGCTCTTCGTCGGAGAAAAACTTTTCCAGGCCTTGGGGATCGCTGGCGTAGCGTGCTTGGAGTCGTGTCTTGTCGAACGTCAACTTTCCTTCTTCATCGGCACTGATCCCCAGTTCGTTGAACGACCTGACAGTGGAACCGAAGAAGCGGCTGGTGAGCGCACGGCTCAAGTCCGAGTCGAGTCGCAGCACGTCGGACGAGCCGAACAGCGTCCCCTTCGTGTCGTCATCCTGGTTGTAGAAGGTGTACGCTGCGATCTTGTCGCGCAGCTTGTTGTACTGATCGACGAAAGTTTGGATTGCCCCTTCGATGTCGGACGATGTGGGCGTGACGCCGACAGAAATCGACTCGGTCGAAGTCGCCGAAACCGTGATGTTCAGCCCATCGACGACATTTTCGAACGTGTTCGACGTCGACGTTATCAGGCGTCCCGACGAGGCATCGGAACCGACCAGCAGCAGGGCATCCTGGGCAGTCGATAGCGATTGAAACTTCAGCCCGAGCGAGCTGCCGTCGACGTTCAAGTCGCCTGCCTTGCCGCTAATGCCACTCACCAGCGATAAGTGATGCCGCAACGTGCCGGCCGAGTCGCTGATGACGCTGGCGGTAACATTGGCGCCGAGAGCGTTGATTTTCGTGACTAAGTCGGTCAGTGTGTCGTCGGCATCGAGCGTGACCGTGAAGGCCGTAGTGCCGCTGATGACCTGCGCTGGATTGCCATCCTCAGTGGTATCGACTGCCTCAGTTCCCAGGTGCAAATCGGCGACGACCTTGCTGTTGTTGACCGTTTCGACCTTGAGTCGTGAACTGCCACCGGCCGTATCAATGAGCGCGATACCGTCGCCCGTATCGTTGATGCGCGCTTCGACACCGATCGACTGCGCGTTGATGGCGTCGATCACGTCGCCCAGTGTGGTGGCATTGAGCTGCGTCAAATTCACAGCGCCGACCGCTCCGGCCGAGTCGGTGATCAGGAACGAGCCCTTCGCTACACCCTTGCCAGCGTTGAAATCGCTGAGCAAGGTATGTTCGCTGACGGTCTGGCGATTGAGCGAAGTCCCGCGCACACTGCTATCGGCCACATTGCCGACAATGCCGAGCTTGGTGGCACTATTGGTGCCATCTCCATCGGCAACAATGAGGTTGCTGGCAGTGCCACCGGTGGTATCGACAATCTGCAAGCCATTTTTGGCCGCATTGATTTCGGCCTTCAAGCCTAGCCCCGAGCCGGCAATGGCGGCGATCACATCATCGAGCGTTTCTGCGCCCGACAAGCTGATCGTCGCGGTGGCTCCGCTCCGATCGGTCAGATCGATCTCACCTAATGCGCCGAAACCGCGACCACCGTTGAGCGAGCGCAGCAGGGGCGAATTCAATCCGCCTTGCAGACGATCGCTGGTGAGCGTGGCACCACTGGCCGTTCCGGTGAGCCCCAGGTCTTCAGCGAGAGTACCGCCAGCCGTATTGCTCACAGCGAAGGTGCCACCGGTATCGGTGCTCAAGTCGGTGAGAACGATGCGATCGCCATCCGGGCTGATCTCGGCCTTCAGTTTGGCTGGATTCACTCCGTTAATCGTGGCGATCAGTTCGCCCAGCGTCTTTTCACTACGAGCGGCAACTGCCGCGCCGCCGGTGGTGGTCGCTGTATCTGCCAGCGAGACAAGATCATCGCCATTGCCGCCAGTCCCCGTGGTTGCGGTGAACAGGGTGGAGGTAGCGGTCGTGCTATTGATAGCGCTGATGACGTTGTCGGCGGTGGTACTGCCGGCAGCGATATCGACGGTCAGAATCTTGCTCTGCGCGTCGTAACTGGCCACTTCATTGCCGGCTGTGACATTGCCAGAATCAACAAACTGAATCTGCACGCCGTCGTAATCGCCGCCTACTGTCTTGGCAGTTAACTTCAACTGGGCATTCACCCCGTTGGCGGCGGAAGTGGTTGCGCTAGAAGCCGTGGCCGCTTTGCCGACCAGGTTGAAGTCGATCTCGAGTGAGGTGCCATCGCGCAGCGTGACGTTCAAATCGCTGACACCGGTGCGGGTGCTGAGTCCCGTGCCGTCGTTCAACTGCGCAAGAGCGGTGCTATTCGAGAGTCTCAAGACATCGTTGCCGGTCGCCGAGTTTGCGGCCACGTTGATGTTGGCAAGGCCCAGGTCAGCAGCCGTGCTCCCACCCGAGACTTCCTGCACGCGCAGATTGCTGGTGCCGCCCGACTGGTCGGTGAGGATTAGGCGATCGCCGCTGACACTGGCATTCACTTCGATGCCATCAGCCGAGTTGATTGCAGTCAGGACATCGTCGATGGTTTGAGCGAATCGCAGGTCAATGACGGACGAGTCGCCGTTGCGATCGGTAATGCGGATTTTGCCGCGCGTCACACCTTGGCCGCCATTCAGCGCATCGAGTGAGACGGGCTCCGTAATTGCCCCACCGAAACGGAAGGTGAACGAACCAGCACCCAGAGGCTGATCTTTGGCAACCACGCCCGCGCTGAGCAACTGCGCGTTTTGAGCCTTACGAACTGCGGTGAATTGGTAATTGCCGGCGGCCACGGCACCGGTCGTAACCGCGGTCAGCGCCGTCGAACTACTGGTGATTGTGCTTTTGGTGAAGATGCTGGCGTTCTTCAAACGGCGCACGGCTAACTGCACACCAAGCGTCACCGCCGTCAGGTCTGTAATGGCCGCTTGTTGAGTACCGATCGCGACCTTGCGAGCGGACGCCAGTTCGCGCGGCTTCGCCGACAACTCGATCAGTTTATTGACCGTGTCTTCGATGTTGATGCCGGTCGCTAGACCGACGCTGGAAGTAATCCGACCCATGCGAAGCTCGTGAGTTGCGGGGAGCGAAGTCTGCCGTCGCGGCTAGCCTGTTGCTAGCGTGCGCACGGCCGGAGACTTTGCCTCATCGTTTAAGATCGGCAGTTCCGCGCTGGGAGGGAAAGAAAAACAGGTCGGAATGAGCGCATGAAAAAACCGCCGGCTAGAGAAATCGTCTCAAGCCGGCGGTTATGATTTTGACTCAGTCGATCGACCTACCGAGGCTTAACCACGGAGGAGCGACAACACTTGCTGAGGATTCTGGTTGGCGATCTGCAGCACCGAAGTACCCGATTGCACCAGAATTTGAGCCCGTGTCAGCTTGGCCGATTCAGCGGCGAAGTCAGCGTCGCGAATCGAGCTTTCGGCTTGGGTCAGGTTGGTGAGCGTGTCCGACAGCGAAGCGATATTCGTTTCGAGAGTCGTACGTTGGAACGCACCCAAGCGACCGCGGAGCGAAGTGACTTTGTTGATCGCTTCGTCGACGACGCGAGCGGCACCGGTCGTATCCGATTGCAGATCCTTGGCACTGCCCGAGCGAAGTTCGAACAAGCGACCATTCGTACCACCCAGGTCGGCGGTGTTCACGCTGCTGATGCCGATGCGGGCTTGCTGCGTGCTGACGACGTCTGGACCGAGTTGGAACACCGCACCACCACCACTGATGGTGAAGTTCACATCGGTGCTGCTGCCGTTCGAAAGGGTCAGGTTCAGTTCGAGCGACGAGGTGTTGATCGACAAGCGATTACCCGAAGCATTGGCTTGAGTACCGTTGATCGTGGCCACCGCATCCGAACCCGAAACGCGGGTCGCACTCAGCCCGGCGGCAAACAAGCCACCGGAGCCTTCGCTGCGGACGTCGATATCGACAAAGGCGTCGCTGCCATAGGCCGTCGAGTTGAGTTGCAGCGTGCCGGCGTTGTTCGAAGCCGAGACTCCAGTCGCATCCGAGACCAGGTTGATGCTGTCGATGATGTTCGTCAGCGTGTTGCCAGCCGTGAAGCTGAACACTTGCGAACCGGTCGCACCGGACAGTTTGAAGACCAGGTCGGCAGCCAGGCCGGTACCAGTGTCGTTCGTACCACCGGTCAGGGCCGTGGTCGACGAGGTTTCGGAACCTGCAACAAAGCTGCCGTCGCCAGCCGAGCCCGTGCGGGTGACCGTGTAACCGCTCAGCTGACCTTGAATCGCAGTGACCAGGTCATCGACATCGTAAGTCGAGGTGTTGTTGAGGTTGACAGTGATGTTCGGGCCAGTCTGGGTCACGCTCACGCCGTTGGCAGCCACCGAGCCATTGGAGGCGAAGGTCAGCGTGCCGTTGAAGGCAGCGCCATCAGTGTTCGATGTGATGGTGATCACGTCGTTCGCATTGACAGTATTAGCACCACCCGACAACAGGTTGTTGGTCGTCGTGTAGTCGGCACCGGTCAGCGAGTTGCCGCTGCCCAGCACGGCCGAAGCATTGAAGTCGGCCAAGCCATCAATGGCCGAGGCGATTGCACCAACCGTCGCACCCACTGCAGCATTCACAGTGATGAGGTTGCTGGTTGCGTTGTAGCTGACCGAAGTCGTGCCGTTGTTGCCACCGGACAGCGCGTTCGGGTCAGTGCCGTTGTCCGCTTGTTGATAGGTGTTGCCGCCGCCGAACGTCGAGATCGCACTAAAGTCGGCCAGGCCATCGATGGCATTCGCCAAACTTGTAACCGTGGCTCCAAGAGCCGCATTCACGGTGATGACATTCGTGCCGGCGTCGTACGAAGCGCTCGTCGTACCGTTGTTACCACCGGTGAGCAGGCCCGTGATACCGGGGTCAACATCGCCGGCGTCAAAGAGGCCGCCGCTACCTGAGGCCACCGAAGAAACGAAAGCTGCAGTGCCGTCAATCGCTGCACTAATGGCGTCGACGTCGTCGCCAGTCGCGACATCGATGGTCAACGTGTTGGTGCCCGAATCGTAAGCAGCAGTGGTCGTGCCGCCGACATTCGTGATGACGATGTTCACACCGTTGCCCGTGGCGCCTTGAGCAGGACCACCAGAAGCGGCCGAGATGTTGATCGAACCATTCGTGAGGGCCAGCGTGCCCGATGCGTGGGCGATGCCAGCAGCCGCTTGGATGGTCACGTCGGTCGCATTGCCAACCGTACCGTCTGCAGCACCACCAGCAGTCGCGGTAACGCTAATCACCGCACCCGAACTGGCGAGCGAGACATTGCCCGTCGCTTGAGCCACATCAGCCGCGGCTTGAATGGTCACGTCGGTTGCATTGCCAAGGGCACCTTGAGCAGCACCGCCGTTCACGGCCTGAATGCTGATCTGTCCAGCAGCGCCGGTCAGATTCAAATTGCCCGAAGCTTGTGATTGCGGGGTCGTGACGGTCGGCAACGTAATCGAACCGCTGGCAGCAGCTCCGGCGCCGTAGTTGATCGCAGTGGCATTGGCCGTAACCGAGGCTTGTGTCGCGGCGGCCGTGACGTCGATCGAGACGTTCAAAGAACCCGTGGCACCCAGGTTGGCCTTTTGAATGTTGAGGTCGACCACCGAGTTGGCACCCGAAGTCGTCGTCTTGATGAAGTCGAGACTGCCGTCGAGCAGCTTGCGACCTTGGAAGGTCGTGACTTGAGCAATGCGGTCGATGGCTTCGAGCGAGCTGTCGACTTGCAGCTGGTTAGCAGCGATCTGTTCGTCGCTGAGCACACCGGTGTTGGCTGCTTCAGTTACCAGACCGCGAATGTCGTTCAGCAGGTTGCTGATCTGGCCAAGAGCCGAGTCAGCGGTCGAGATGAGCTGCGTGGCCCGCTCGGTGTTGCTGATAGCGCGTTGCGAAGAGGTGATGTCGCGGCGGAGGTTTTCGCTCGCGATCAAACCGGCCGGGTCATCTTTGCCCGAGTTGATTCGCACACCCGTGCTCAACCGGCTCAGAGCTTCCTGCAACTGCCCATTCGACCGCGACAGGGTCTTTTGAGCGATCAAAGAACTGACATTCGTGTTAATACGGCTCATGCCATTGCACCCTTATGTACTGTGTGAACCTTGTGAAGCCTTAGCCGGAAGAACAAGGTTCCGGAAATCGGCATTGGCTGCGCGGTTGGCACGTTGGCTGTTCAAGTCAACCGTCATCACCATCGAATTAACGAACCGTGAGTCAAAGAACCCTAGGTCGCAAATCGCAGCACACCAAAAAGTGAAACTTTTCCGCGTGCGGCGTTGAACCCTGACGGTTGTTACGGTTGAGCCCCGAGTCCTTCGAGTGATTGCGTCCTTGCTGCCCGTTCCAACGCGTCTACAAAAGGCCCTACTAGGGGATTCATTCGACGTGAACCCTGCTGCGCTTTAAGCATTCGGAGGTTTTGATAGCAGTCAGAAGGCCGCAACCTTGTCACACCAACCGCGTGAACCGTACGACCCGCGAGAATCGACTCAGCTTGCCAACGCGCAAGTGGTGCGACCCCTACAAGCGGCAAAGTCGCTGCCCAGAACTTCTACTCAATTGATTGCCGAGGGCATTACTTATTCAGTGATACGAGCGAAGCCATCGGAGCGATCCCGCAACCACACCCGGAGCCGCACCCTGCAGATTTGCGGGTTGCCAGTTGAGCTTCGAGCGCGATCGATGTCGGCGTAATCGACAAGCCGCCAAGATTGGTGCACCGCAGCTCGCGCGGCATCTGCAGAGCAACGCGCTTGGCAGTGGCTACCACTTCGTCGAACGGAATTACCGGATCGAAGTTTGCAATCGCCATATTCGCGCAGGCCAGGGCGTTGGTAGCGGCCATAACGTTTTTACCGAGGCAAGGAACCTCGACGCGGTTCGCAACAGGATCACAGATCAGCCCGATCATGCTCTGCATGGCCATCGAAGCGGCTGCAACTGCTTGTGGCAGTGTTCCGCCACCTAAGGTGACAAGAGCCGCTGCCGCCATCGCGGCTGCGGAGCCCCCTTCGGCCTGACAACCACCCACTTCGGCAGCGAACGTCCAGTGCGCGGCAATGAACACGCCAATCAGCCCGCTGGCGAGGAGCGCTTCGGCCATTTCGCGTTCAGTTTTTCCCTGTGATTCGGCAATGGCGATGATCGCTGCTGGGAGCGCAGCGCACGCGCCGGCAGTGGGAGCGGCCACAATCACGCCCATGGAACTTTTTACTTCCATGAGTGCCGAAACATAGAGCACGATCTTGTTGAGCGCGCCGCCATCAAGCAAATTGCCTGCCTGCAACTGCTTCTGGAATTCGGGCGACTGTGGCGGCAGGACTCGATCATCGTAGGTGGTTCCGGCAATGCCTTGCTGAATAGATTTGCGCAAAATGCGAACGATGCCAATCATCTTCTCGACGACAGCCTCCTCGCTAAGCCCGCTCCGTTGCATTTCAAAATCGATTGCATGCTGCGTGAGCGACAGTCCCCGGCCGGCATCGACACGGAGCAACTCGGCACAGGAGTTAAACGGCACGCGCATCCCGGCGAAAGAAGGAATTGGCAAGACCGGCGCAAGCTGCTGCACTTCTTGAATGGCAAAAGCCTGCTGTAATTCGCCGAGCAATGCAGCAGGCAAGAAACGTGTCCCACGCACTTCCAACAGTTGCCCGCCAGAACTCTCATGCAGGTGAACTACATCAACAGCTGCACATTTTGCGGCAACAATTTGCTCCCGGCACCGCGCTCCGTCTTGCTTCAACCACAACAGCGTGACGTGATAATCGCCGAACATGGATACCGCGAACTCGTCGATATCCAGCACTTCAATCATGCCGCCGCCGGTCGAGATAGCGCGGAGGAAGTGAGTTTTCTCGCCGTTTCGCAAAGTCAGGCGGTAGGTATTCGGATGTTCGTCGCCCACATCGACCGTTTCGATTCGCACCTGCACACCGGCGGCACTTAGATGCTGGCCCGAATCAGGAAGTCGCTCATCGTCCGCTTCCCAGCCCATCAGTCCGCCAAAAAGTCCCATGTCCGAGCCTTGGCTTTCGTGCGTGGTTGGCAAAGAACCAGTCCGATCGAACTCGACAAGGACCTCCTCATACTGTTGCCCCATTAGATCGCGCGCCAAGCGGCCAATCCGCAGGGCCGCGGCACAATGCGAACTGGAAGGCCCGCGCATCACCGGGCCGATCACATCGTTGAAAATGCTGACAGGTAGCGAAGTCTTATTCATGTTCAATCTTTCTCGGCCACAAGCACGGCGTTTTCCGTCGGTTCGATCTTTTTATTGCGTCGGCGGGCGATCACGTGGGTGATCTCGGCACCGAAGAAGAGAATCTGCGAGGAGTAGTAGACCCAAACGATCAGCACGACGAGCGAGCCCGCGGCACCATAGCCCGAAGCCAGCCCGCTACGGCCCAGATACAAACTGATGGCCAATTTGCCGACTGAAAAGAGTGCGGCAGTCAGGAATGCACCGCCCCAGACGTCGCGCCAGGCAACCTTGGCATCGGGCAGGACTTTAAAAATCAGCGCGAACAACAACATCACAATGAAGAAGGTAACCAGTGTCGAAAGTGAATGCCAAATCGGTTCGAGTTGCGGCAATCGCCCTTCGATCGACTTATGCAAGCTGGCAATAACAGTACTGATGACGAGCGAAACCAACAGCAAGAAGCCTGTTCCAATCACCATGGTGAAGGAGAGAAACCGCGCGCGAAGCATGCTGAGCCACGCCATCCGCTTCGGTTTGACATCCCACACCGCGTCCATAGCTGCCTGCAACTCGCCAAACACACCCGACGCACCGAATAAGAGCGTGGCAATGCCCAGGATGGTCGCCAGTCGCCCTCCTGATTTCGTGCCGCTATCGAGCATTACCTTGATGGCTTGGGCGCCTTCGGGGCCGACGAGATCGCCCATTTGAGTCATCAAGTGATCGCGGGCTAGCGCCTGATCGAAGAAAAGTCCAGCCAGGGCTAAGGCAATCATCAACAGCGGAGCCAGCGATAGGACACTGTAGAAAGCCAGAGCAGCGCCCATGCGCGAGCCGCCATCCTTTTGCCATTCGGTGGCGGCTTCAGTCAGGACCGACACGATATGTCGCAGCAAGCGCATGAGGTAGCTCAAAGAAATGATCGATCTCCCGGCATGGATGCAAGCATGATGCCACATCCAGACGAACATGCAAAACTTTTCACGTGCTGCTTAATCCGGGGGCAAATGGAGGACGACCGTCTTCGTCTCGGTCATTTCTTGAATGGCGTACTTCGGTCCCTCTTTGCCCAGCCCGCTCTCTTTCAGGCCACCATAGGGCATCAAGTCGGCCCGCCAGGCAGGGCCCCAATTCACGTGCACATTGCCGCACTCGACATGGCGAGCAAACTTCATCGCCGCATCGAGGTCTTGCGTAAACAACCCGGCACTTAGTCCATACCGACTGTCGTTCGCCAGGCGAATCGCGTCGTCGACACTGGCGGCCCGCGTCACACCCACCGCGGGACCGAACAGTTCATCGCGGCTGATGCGCATATTTGGCTGCACATCGGCCAGCAAGGTCGGCTCGTGCAATGTGCCCCGCCGCGAGCCGCCCGTCAGCAGTCGAGCGCCTTGGGCAACTGCTTCGTGCACCCATTGTTCGACTCGCACCGCATCGCTTTCGCGAATCATTGGCCCCATGCGCGTGGAGGCGTGCATGGGGTCACCGGCCGTCAGCCCTTCGACCTTGGGCTGCAAGCGGTCGAGAAGTTCGTCGTAAACCTTCGGCAGCGCGATGATGCGCTGGGCCGAAATGCAAACCTGGCCAGCATTGCCAAAACCGCTGGCCAGAATGGAATCGGTGGCTTTGTTGAGATCGGCATCGTCGAGCACAATCAGCGGGCTGTTGCTGCCTAGTTCCATGGTCACCCGCTTGAGACCAGCGACCGCACAGATCTTCTTTCCCACTTCCACGCTGCCGGTAAAGGTGATCTTTCGCACGCGCTCGTCTTGGCAGAGCGCCGTGCCTATCTCGCCCCCGGCACCGGTGAGGCATTGCACGGCCAACGGAGGAACACCAGCCGCCAGCAGAATCTCAATCAGTTTAAGTGCGGAGAGTGGCGTATTGCTCGCCGGCTTCAGTACGACCGCATTGCCAGCGGCCAGCGCCGGGCCCACTTTGTGGCAGACCAGATTGAGCGGAAAGTTGAACGGGGCAATCGCCACGACCACGCCACAGGGAACTCGCAATGTGAAACCCATCTTGCCCGCAGCACCCGGCGCGGCATCGAGGGGGAGCATCTCGCCCGTCAGTCGCTTGGCCTCTTCGGCCGATACTTCCAACGTCGTCGCCGCGCGCGTGACTTCAAACTCTCCCTCTGCCAGCGTCTTCCCTTCTTCCAAGCTAATCAGCCGGCCCAGTTCGCTCTTCTGCGAAAGCACTACATCGGCAGCGCGGCGGAGCATGAGAAAGCGGTCGTAGGCGGTGACCTTGGCCATCACCCGCGCGCCTTCCACAGCGGCAGCTAGGGCTCGCTCGACATCGTCGCGCGTCGCTTGCGGTACCGTGTCGACCAGCAGACCGTCGAACGGATGCCTCACTTCGATCTTCTGCTCGCGATCGACCCATTCACCGGCAAGATACATTTTCATGGTGGCTATTCAAATAAAGTTGTGGCGGGTGGTGCTTCGCACTGAGGGCCTTCGTTCCGGGCATTATTGACCACCAGGCTCACCGGGCGGACTTTCATGCGATCGGAAGGAAAAGGTACGAGCGGAATCGGCTCGCCGGCTAGCCAGGCGGAGTAATCCGCCGGATCGACAATCACCGGCATCCGGTCGTGTACGGCAGCAGCCAGGTCGTTCGCTTCGGTCGTAATCACGGTACATGTTTCGAGCTCGTGCCAACGTTCCCACAGGCCGGCCAGACAAAAGGGCCGATCATCGACATTGTAAAGGTACGGCAGCTTCGACTTCCCTTGCCGCAACCATTCGTAGTAGCCATCGGCGACGACCAAACAGCGGCGACTCTTATACGCCGCGCGAAACGCGGGCTTCGTGGCGACCGTATCGGCCCGCGCGTTGATCGTGCTATACGCAATCTTCTCGTCCTTGGCCCAGGCGGGAATCAGCCCCCAGCGCAACAGGACTAGTTCTCGCTGGTCGGTGCCGCGCAGCGCCAGCAGCGGTTGGCTAGGTGCCAGGTTATAGCGCGGAACATATTCAGCAGGGAATTCCAAGCCTTGCAGGAAGTCGGGCACTTCCAAGCGCAGGTTCGTTTTTTGGTTGATTCGTCCGCACATGATGGGGCGCGCCGGCTCAGGCTCGAAACGGGGGATGCTGCGATTATATCGCGTGGCCAGGCACCAGGAATTCTCTGCCGCGATTCCCCGTGGCTCGTCACCAAACGGCGAGATCCCGACCGCCGATTTGCACCAAGTTGTCCAACAATGCCCCCGATTGTTGGACACCAAATGCTCGGAAACCCGAGAGTTGCGCTCGGTACTGTCCAACAATGACACACATTGTTGGACACCCCCCTTTTGCCGTTTGCCCGCCCAGCCTTCTCCTCACCACCCCGTAACTCTAGCGGGGCATTTTCGTGCGCGGGTAGAATTGGGAGATGGACAAAACACGATCATCCGCCGGGTCGATCATCGCAGCCTTAACAGTTATGCTCCTACTGCTGATATGTGCGTATGGGGCGGGGTATCTATTGCTAGGAAAATTTGTGACCTGGGATGCGGTGGATGGTCGTCGAAGAATCGTGCGCGATTACCCAAGCTCGTGGATGGTCCTTATTTATCGCCCTGCGGCTGGTATTGAGGAATGGATAACAGGGGCCAAAACGGAGATATTCACCGCAGAGGAGATAGATTCTGCGACCAATTGAAAAGACCAACCGCGCACCCCTCATCGTCGCCATCGTCTTGCTCCTCCTGCCAATGCTGTACGTGGGGAGTTATCTGGCGCTGGTGGTGCCGGCGGGCCGAATACCGGTCGTAGACGATTCAATTCATGGAATAGCATTTGGCAAAGTCTATCACTATCGAGTTGATGGTGATTGGGCGAAGTTCGTCTACTGGCCGCTGGAACAGATCGACCGGAAGGTGAGGCCGGGAGCCTGGGAACTGCCGTGGGAAAGAGTATGGAAGTAGGCCAACTAGCGCTCAATGTCATCTGGTTAACTCACGCGCTTGCGCGGGCGAAATACAAACAAGCGAACCACCAGTTCAACGGCCGCAAGCGGCTCGGTTAACCAAGTTTGGCAACCTGACATCCATCGATAGTTCAGCTAGTAGGTCAATAGTTCTCACTCGCTAAGAATTTCTGATTTCAAACTAACCCACTACCTTGCCCCGCAACTCTAGCGGGGCATTTTCGTGCGCGGGTAGAATGGGTTGATGCGATTCTCACTCCAAACGCTGCTTCTCTTTATGCTACTGGCCGGGCCGACGTGCGCTATCGCCTACCGTGCTTGGGAGAAGTGGAATATTCAGACAGGCTCATTGGAGCCTGTCGTCAGCAACCATGGATTTGTCCCCGAGCGGATGGTTGTACCGATTGACCCAGAGCCATGACCAACCGCGCACCCCTCATCGTTGCCATCGTCTTGCTGCTCCTGCCGGTGCTGTACGTGGGGAGCTATTTCGCACTAGTTGAGCACGTTCCTATTCGCGCCATGTACCAAGGGCACGAGGTGACGGTGTTCGTGTCGGGTTATCGTGGGTGCGGACCTTATGCCGTTCTTTTCTTCTGGCCTTTAGAGCAGATCGACCGGACGGTGAGGCCGGGAGCTTGGGGGTAGCCAGAATTCCGAATCTCAAACCGACACATTACCGATTTTAAGGCCTGAGTTGACAGTTTTCGTCCCGGGACGTACTGTTAAGTGATTGAATCCGTGAGGCGAGTGCCGAACCATGTTTACCCAATTCCACAATTTGCGAACTTTGCCGCTGGCCGCTGGCCACCGCGGGGAGATTGCGATTGTGCTGCAGATCATTACCGGTCGAATTATTGGGGGACGGGCTTAGGGGCGCACTCGGCAAATAACGTGAAGTTGTCAGCCCTGACGCCCCCAAGGTGTCAGGGCTTTTTTTGTTGATTTTCTGAGAACGTGATTGTCAATTCGACTGCGAGCACCAGTTATGCGAACCATCCAGATCTACGATACGACCTTGCGCGACGGCACGCAGGGAGAAGGGGTTAGCCTGTCTCTGGAGGACAAGCTGCTGATTACTCGCCGGCTGGATGAATTCGGCATCGACTTCATCGAAGGGGGCTACCCCCTGTCGAACCCGAAGGACGCAGAGTACTTTCACCGCGTCCGCGACTTGAAGCTTAACCATGCCAAGGTCTGTGCCTTCGGCATGACGCGGCGCAAGGGCATTGCCGCGAAAGACGATCCCGGCATGCAGGCGCTTGTGAATTCGCAGGCGCCGGTTTGTACCGTCGTCGGCAAGACCTCCGATTTTCACGTGACCGAGATCTTGCGAGTCAGCTTGCAAGAAAATCTCGACATGATTCGCGATTCGCTGTCGTTTCTGAAGTCGCAGGGTCGCGAAGTTTTTTATGACGCCGAACACTTCTTCGACGGCTTCGCCGCGAATCCGCAATATGCCCTCTCGACCATTCGCACCGCCGCCGAAGCTGGCGCGAGTGTGATCATCCTCTGCGATACCAACGGCGGCACCATGCCGGACGCGATTGCCGAGCGCGCGCGCCAGGCACTCGAAGTGCTGGCACCGCTGGGCGCAAAAGTGGGCATCCACTGCCACAACGATTGCGAACTAGCTGTGGCTAACTCGCTGGCAGCCGTCGATGCGGGCGCTTCGCAAGTGCAAGGAACGATGAACGGCTTTGGCGAGCGCTGCGGCAACGCCGACTTAATCACGGTTATCGCCAACTTGTGCCTGAAGAAAAAGTACGCTGCCCTCCGCCAGGATTCGCTCGAACATCTGACCGAGCTCTCGCGGTTTGTCTACGAAGTGGCCAATCAGCATCATCGGAACAACCAGCCCTTCGTGGGGCAGAGCGCATTTGCCCACAAGGGTGGCATGCACGTCCACGCAATTGCCCGGGCGACGAGTTCTTACGAGCACATCGATCCAGCGCTGGTCGGCAACGAGCGACGGATTCTGGTCAGCGAACTATCGGGGCGGTCGAACATTGCCGCGCTGACGGCCAAGCATAAGCTGGACGACAACCGCGGGCTGATGGACGCGATCTTGCAGCGGGTTTGCGACTTGGAAGCGGTGGGCTACCAGTTCGAAGCGGCCGAAGCGAGCTTCGACTTGCTCGTGCGAAAAGTCGCGGGGACGTTCCAGCCGCATTTCGAACGATTGAAGTATCACGTTGCCGTCAGTGCCGAAGGAATGAGCGGCGAACCGGTGACCGAAGCCACGGTGAAAGTTCGGGTGGGTGAGACAAACCTGCACGAGGTGGCCGAAGGTGACGGTCCGGTCAATGCGCTCGATGCGGCGCTCCGTAAGGCGCTCAATGGTACTTTCGCGGGGCTGCAAGAAATGCGGCTCATCGACTACAAGGTGCGCGTGGTCAATGGTGAAGCGGGTACCGCTGCCAAGATTCGCGTCATCATCGAGTCGACCGATGGCCACGACGTGTGGGGAACCATCGGTGTGAGCGAGAACATCATCGAGGCCAGTTGGCTCGCGCTTGTCGACGCGATCGAGTACAAGCTGTTCAAGGACGAGATGTAGAAATTATCCAGAAAACCCGCAGCGTGAGCGAGGAGCGCGCCACGACAGCTGGCGCTAAGTTGCTCTCGTGACTCGTTCGCAGATTGTCCGGCTGGATCGATTCTACGCTCCAGCCGGCAAATTCGGATCTTTGACGGCGTCGGCGCTCACCTCGCTGACGCTTCGGGCCACCTGAAAACTAAGCCAAGCGCAGTTGGTTTTCGACGCGCTTGACGACATCTTCCAGGCGGCAGTCTCCTTCGGGAAGGAGGAGACTCTTGCCGCTGATGAGCCATTGGCTGACTTTGTCTTCGGCCGAGATCACCGTGGTGTGACTCTTGCGGTTGAAGTGCTTGCCGATTTCGGACAGAGCAGCGCGGGTGTATTTGCGGGCCAGCCACATCGCGAGCATGCGGGGATGGCTGACAGCGGGCGACTTGCTTTCGGACTGCAACGACTGCTCGTCGATGCCGAACATATCGCAAATGGTGCTGGTGATATCGGTCAGGCGAACGGCACGGCGATTAACGCGAACCAGGTCGGCCAGCGCCCGCTGAGCAAAGGGCAAGTCGATGCGGCAGTGCAGCGCTTCGCTCGTGGCATGCAGGCGGTTAAGCGCGCCGGCCAATTGGCGGGCATCGCCATCGAGCTGAGTCGAAAGCCATTCGAGCACGGTGCGCGGCGTCGGGGTCGAGTGCCTGGAAGCCATTTGTTCGAGCACGCCCAAGCGAGTCTGCATATCGGCGGCATCGATGGCGCACACCAGACCGCCCGAAATGCGATGGACGAGTTCACTCCCCAGATTCTTTAGTTCACCCAGAGTGCGGTCAGCGGCAAACACAATCTGCCGACCGGAACGGAGGAGTGTATCGACCGTGTGCTGGAGTTCGACCAGGGTCGACTGCTTGCCCATGAAGAACTGCAGATCGTCGATCAGGAGGAGTTCGACGTCTCGATACTTGCGGCGAAAGCTGGGGAGACCGGAGCCGCGGAGCGCTTCGACGAATTGTGTCGTGAATTGTTCGGCCGACAGATAAATCGTCCGGCGGTTGGGGGCGGTTTGCCGTGCGGCTCGCCAGGCACCTTCGAGCAGGTGCGTCTTGCCGCACCCGGGCGGACCGGAAATGAACAGCGGCGAATAGCGGCCCAGCTGCGAGAGCAGGTTGTTGATTGCCGCATGCGCGAGGCGATTCCCCTCTCCCACAACAAACGAATCCAGGGCAGCAAAGGTTCGACGGGTCATTCGATTGGCAGGGGGCGGATCAGAGGGAGCGGCGGCGGGGTTCGACGAAGAACCATTGTTACCTGAGGGGGCCACACTCGGCAAACGGAATATGACCGGCAGTGGATTGGCCGACTCATTGGCCTGTGGCGCAAGAACCGGCGCGACCTGCGGTCCCGGTTGAGACAGCCCTGCGCTGGAAGTTGCAGCGGCAGATAAGAGCGGAGATGAGAGAGTGGCGGCTGGCATAGTGGGCGAAACATTCATCGGCTGCGTGGACCGAGAAACTGCGGTCGAATCCGCCGTCGCTACATTCGCTTCACAGACCTTCATATCAACGGTGGCTTGCGCACCCAGCACTTGCTGAGCAGCGGCCAAAACGTCCGCGCGCAATCGGCGTAGCCGTTCCAGGCGGAAAGTATTGTGAGCCAGTAACGACAACTGGGGGCCGTTCGCCCGCCAGGTGACGCCTTCGGTCGCCCACATTCGAAATCGATTTTCACCGACCTTGCCAAGCAGTGCAGATTGCACAGCCGACACGATCTCCATATCGTCCTTGGTCACGCTTAACGCATCCTACGCGCGCACCGCTAGCGCCGAAAATCCGAGGGGGGATTTACACCAATCAGTGAGAAGACGCTGATTGGTGGCTGCCGGCGACTGCAGCGCGAGTCCTGAAAGGAAAGCGAGCTCGCTTCAATTGCTGGCTCGCGTGATTGATTGCCCGTTACGACGTCGGCGATTGTAGCCGTGCTAGCGGAGGTGTCAAACAGGCTCACGAGCCCGGGCCAGAGAAAACTTCACTCCGTCTTCATGCGTCGCAGGAAAGAGCGAAAAATAGCCGCCGCGTGTATCGCGAGTGAAGATTGTGAGTGACCAGTGAGACGTGGAAAACGTGTCAGCGCGAGCGAGTGAAAAACGAAAGCCGTAACGGAAGTCGTTACGCTTGAATCAGTTTGAGAAAGGGGACGTCCTTTCGGTCGCGCTTCAGCGCTCGCAAGCAGACCGCGCTCCGGACTAGGGCTGGAGCATTTTGCCTGGCGATTCGTCGCAGCATCTGTTTATGTTGATTACCTCCAATCTTCTCACGATCTGCATTCTGAACTAAATCCGTCCCCTCCCCCCTCTCTAGCTGGCAATGCGCGGGCGGGCATTTAGAATGAAGTTTGCGGTCGCAGTGACTTCTCGGGTTAGAGCGGCAGACGGTCGCCAGATTCTCCCGCCCTCAAAGCTGCAGCCGCTATGTGAACTTTTGTGCCAGCTGAGCGCACAAAGTGCATAGGCAGATGTTGCGCGCCAGAGAAACCGGCAGCCGTCGGCGTTCTCGGGAGGCAACCAAACGATTGGCTGCAGCACTTCGTCTGTGGATTGGTCGGTTCGAACTTCGTCTGTGAACAGTCCGTCAAAGAACAAACGTCCTCATCCTTGATTTTCTTCCTGAAGGAACAGTGCTCATGGGTAATCCAGCGGCAGCCGACGCGGCCAGCCCCGACGATCTGAAAGCGCTCGAGAATCTGAAGACCGCCTACGACGCGGTTCGGACCGAGCTGGCGAAAGTGATTGTCGGTCAGGAAGAAGTGGTCGAGCAAATTCTGATCGCCATTTTTGCCCAGGGGCACTGTCTGCTCGAAGGTGTGCCCGGTCTGGCCAAAACCTTGATGGTAAGTACCCTCGCCCGCTCGCTGCACCTGCTCTTTAACCGGATTCAGTTCACTCCCGACTTGATGCCGTCGGACATTACCGGCACGGAAGTGATTCAAGAGAACAAGTCGACCGGCGAGCGCGGCTTCCGCTTCCTCAGCGGGCCGATCTTCTCGAACATCATTCTCGCGGACGAAATCAACCGTACGCCCCCCAAGACCCAGGCGGCCTTGCTCGAAGCGATGCAAGAACGCCAGGTAACGATCGGCGGTCAGCGTCACACTCTCCCTTCACCGTTCTTTGTGCTCGCCACTCAGAACCCGATCGAACAGGAAGGTACCTATCCGCTGCCCGAAGCGCAGCAGGACCGCTTCATGTTCAAGGTCTTCGTCCGCTATCCCGGTTATGACGAAGAGTATCGAATTGCCGAAACCACGACCGCCACTCTGACCGCGCAAGTCAAGGAAGTCCTCTCGGGCGAAGAAATCATCCGCCTGCAGCAGTTGGTTCGGCGTGTCCCCGCCGCACCGCACGTGATCCACTACGCTCTGCGACTGGTGCGGGCGACCCGCGTGCACGAAGGGGAAGCTCCTGCGTTCATCAAGGATTGGGTCAGCTGGGGTGCTGGTCCGCGCGGGATGCAATATCTGCTGCTCGGCGGCAAAGCCCGGGCGATGCTCCAAGGCCGGTTCTTTGTGAACACCGACGACATCAAGGCGGTGGCTCACCCCGTGCTGCGGCACCGGGTAATTACCAACTTCAATGCAGAGTCGGCTGGCATCTCGCCCGACAAGGTCATCGACAAGTTGCTGGAAGAAGTGCCTGCCCGTCGTCAGGGAGACGATGTGGCCCCTGAACTCAAGCGTGCGTTCTCTTAAGGAGTTGAAGTTTCCAAGTCTAATTGGCCGGAACTGTGCGCGAGCGCTTGTTCCGGCCTCTCACGCTCGCCCGCTTCAACGTAGTCAGGACCGTTCATGACCGCGCCGCAACTCCCCAAGTTTCTCGATCCCAAGACTTTGGATCGTATCAAGCGGCTCGACGTGCGGGCTCGGCTGGTGGTCGAGGGATTCATCTCTGGTCAGCACCGCAGCCCGTATCACGGCTATGCGGTCGAATTCGCCACGCACCGCGAATATGCTCCGGGCGACGACATTCGCCACATCGACTGGAAGGTGTGGTCGAAGACCGATCGGCACTACATTAAGGAGTACGAAGAAGAAACCAACATGCGCTGCACGATCTTGCTCGATTGCAGCAAGAGCATGCGCTATACCGTCCCGTGGTCGAAGTTCGACTATGCCGCAACTGCCGCGGCCAGCCTCGCTTATCTCTTGCAGCAGCAGCAAGATGCCGTCGGCCTGGTGGCGTTCAACACGAAAGTGCAAAAGCACATTCCGTCGAGCTCGCACCCGAATCATCTCAAACTGTTGATGCACGAACTGGAGAACTTGCAGCCCGACGATCAGACCGACGTCTCGCGCGTGTTTCCCGAATTGGCTCAGCAGATTCGTCGCCGCGGCCTCGTGGTGCTCTTCTCCGACTTGTTCACCGATATCCCCACGCTCTCGGAAGCGCTGCGTCAGTTCCGGCTGCGCAAGCATGAAGTCATTGTGTTTCAGGTGATGCACAACGACGAACTCACCTTTCCGTTCGAAGACAACACGCTCTTCCGCGGGCTGGAAATGGATGTGCAGTTGCACACCGAGCCGCGGGCCCTGCGACAAAGTTACCTGGAGAATGTCGAGAAGTTTCTCGAGCAAGTCCGCAAGACCTGCGCTTCCGCAGGCATCGACTACGTCTTGATGAACACCAACGAACCGCTCGATGCGGTGCTGGGCACCTACCTCACCTTTCGCCAAAAGGTTCGCCGTTCGGCGCTACGCCACTGATGCTTCCCCTCCTGCAAACTTCGAACGCTCTCACCGGCGGATTCACCACGCTGCTCGGTCAAGCAGAAATGCTGACTGGCCTCGGTGGCTGGTTGACCAATCCCGCGATGTTCCTGGCGGGGGCGGCAGCTGTCAGCGTGCCGATCATCATTCACCTGCTGAACAAGCGGAAGTTCAAGATCGTCGATTGGGCGGCGATGGAATTTCTACTCGATGCGGAGAAGAAGAACCGCCGCCGTGTGCGCTTGGAGAATCTGATTCTCCTGTTGCTGCGCTGCCTGGCTATTTTTCTCATCGGCATGCTCCTTGCGCGCCCCTTTCTGCCCACGAGCATGACGGGCGGCCTGATCGATGCTGCTCAGTTCGAGCGGATCGTCCTGCTCGATGATTCGCTCAGCATGCAGGCGCGGCTGGGGAACGATTCGATCTGGGAAGTCACTCGCAAACGCCTGACCGATCTAACCAATGCGCTGGCCGACGAAGAAGCCGATAATAGCTTGACGCTGATTCTTACTTCGCGGCCCGACAAGCCCATCTACAACGGTGCACACCTGGCGCGCGATACCGTGGCCGAGATCAACGATTCGATTGGCAAGCTCGAGCCCAGCGATCGCCCGGCGGGACTTGCCGCTTCGCTTAAGGAATTGGAGCAGAACCTCTCTTCGCAAGCGGCTAACATCAATCGCGTCGTGTACATCGTTTCGGACCTTCGTCAACAAGATTGGAAGTCAACCGACGACGCCTCCGAGTCTCCCGCGAAGATGATGCAGCGAATCAGCAAGCTGGTTTCGGCCACGTACATCGTCGATGTCGGCGATAACGAAGACCGCAATCTGGCCGTCTCCGAAGTAAAGCCCGAAGGGACGCTTGTCGAGGGTGTTTCGTCACGCTTCGATGTGTCGGTCACGAACTTCGGCACCGGCGAAGCCAAGGATGTGCGCGTCAAGTTCATCGCCGGCGAAGCCTTGCCTTTGCAAAACGAAATCGAACGAATTGCGCCGGGCGAAACCGTCAGCACCAGTTTTTCCTTCGCGTTCACTGGCGATGAAGAGCTCGATGCCAACGCTGCTCCCGGGCAGCTCTCGCCGCGCAAAGTGCGGATTGAAGTCGCCTCGGCCGGTCAAGGTGAAGACGACCGCCTCCCCGCGGACAGCGTCTCTTATTTTCCCGCCCGACTCGTCCGTGGCATTCCCACGCTGATTGTCGATGGCGATCCGTCGTCGGCCTTTGGCAAAGCCGAGTCGTTCTACCTGCGTCGCTCGCTGGCTCCGCAGGGGCCCGTCCCCAGTGGCGTGGCAGCCGATGTGGTGACCGAAAATGAGTTCGAGTCGCTGTCGCTCGAGAAGTATCAGGTCATCTTTTTGTGCAACGTCTATCGTTTGGGCGATAAGCCGCAGGAAACGATCGCCAAACTGGAGAAATGGGTAGCTGCCGGCGGTGGCTTGGTGCTTTGTCCTGGCGATCAGATCGACGAGCAGTTTTTTAACGACTTCTACTTCAAGAATGGCGAAGGTTTGTCGGCGCTCAAGCTGGAGAACATCAAAGGAGACGAGACCGAAGCAAGTTGGGCACTACTGCGAGTGGACCAGACTAATCACGAAGTGCTAAAGGTCTTCGCCGGGCAGAACAATCCGTTTCTCGATAACGTCAAGCTGTTCCGCTACTGGGGCACCTCGGTTAAGCCTGAACAGTTGGGCAACGTAGTTTCCATTCCTGCTCGCCTCAACGACCCCGACGAATCGCCAGCCATCGCCGAGAAATCCTTTGGCAAGGGACGCGTCGTCACACTCGCCATTCCCGCCGATGCCGATTGGACGAACTGGACCAGCGACCCAAGCTATCTGATCGTCATGCAGGAAATGGTGCGGTATCTATCGGGCGACCGCGGCGATCGCGGGCTGCTGCGAGTTTCGCAGCCCATTCGTCAGCCTCTCGACCTGACCAGGTTCGAAATCGATGCCGCCCTGCTGGGCCCGCGCGAACGAAAGGCCAACATGCAGGCCGTCGCTGCCGAAAAAGCGGGCGAGCAGACCGTCTGGCAACTTGAGTATCCCGCCACCGATCTACAGGGCTTTTACGAATTGAAACTAGCTCGTCGCGAT
Source organism: Anatilimnocola aggregata (assembly GCF_007747655.1). Classification (NCBI taxonomy): domain Bacteria; kingdom Pseudomonadati; phylum Planctomycetota; class Planctomycetia; order Pirellulales; family Pirellulaceae; genus Anatilimnocola; species Anatilimnocola aggregata. The sequence goes on along the minus strand of NZ_CP036274.1, from coordinate 7,704,751 downwards.
GCTCCGCCCGAAAGCGTGCTGTTTGCGGCGAATGTCGATCCCCTCGAAGGTGACCTGAAGCGGGTCGATATCCCCACGCTGAAGAAAAACTTCGGCGAGGCAAAAATCGAGATCGTCTCAGCCGAGCAGGTTGGCACGCTCAGCAGTATCGGATCGGATACCGAAGTGTGGTGGTATTTGCTGTGGGGCGTGGTCGTGGTTCTCTGCTCCGAGCAATTGCTGGCCTGGTGGTTTGGTTGGGGTCGGTAACGACCAGGGGCTGAGGTCGAGGAATCGGCCGGCCGGATTTGTGTAAGGATGTGGTGCATGTCCAAGAATTCCCAAGGTCGGTCCCGTCGCTCGCCGGAGTCTCCAGCGATGCCCTACCCAAACACATTGGGGCTGACGTTGCTCATTGCCGGCCTGATTTTCGCGCCGCTGGCCATTCACTTGGCCGTCGCCCAGGCTCCGCTCGTCAAGCGACCAATCCCAGCCGGTGATCCCGCGGTTAAAGTCAAAGCAGGCGATGATGCCGACGAAGCGATGAAAGATCTGGCGGAAACAAAGTTTCCCGGCGGCGCCCCCCTCAAGACCGATCCAGAGCAACAACGTCTGTTGAAGCGGGCTGAAATCTGCGTCGAAGATGGTCGCTTTGATTTGGCCACCGTCTTGTGGCAGAAAGTGCTCGACGAAGCGGGTGACACGCTGATGACCCGCGATGGCCGCTTCTATACTTCGCTGGCCGAAGAAGTCGAGCGCACCATCATCAAGCTGCCACCCGAAGCGCTCCGCACGTATCGTCTGACTGCTGATGGCCAGGCTGAATTGATTTTGTCGCAGGCAACCGCCGGTGATGAAGAAGATGCCCTCGCTCAAGTCGTGCGTCGATATTTCATGAGTGCGGCCGGTGACGATGCCGCCTACAAACTTGCCTGCCTGGCACTCGACCGGCACGATTTTGTGGGTGCTAGTCGCCTACTTGCCAAGATCATGGAGCAGCACCCCGATCCGTCGATGCCGCCGAGTGAAGTGCTGCTACGGTTGAGTGTGGCCAGTGCCCGCATGGGCGATCGCGAAGCTGCGGGCAAATGGCTCACGCGTTATGCCTCCGCTGGTGGCGAGCGCCCCAGTAGCGAAGTGTTCGATATGGTGCTCGCCGACGTGCAGCAGGCCATGCAACAAGCGGTTGCCGCCGGCGCCACGGCCGAGAACTGGCCGATGACGCTCGGTGGACCATCGCGCACCGGTCACCAACGATCGCTCCCCAGTGAAGCCACCGCTCGCACCCTGACCGAAGCCTGGGTTCATCAATTTCCGATCGCAGCCAGCGACGGCATGCAGCAGAACCCGTGGGGCGGCATGATGGGGGCGATGGGACTGCATGGGCGTCCCTTCAATGCCAACGGTCGCAACGTGGCGGCGATTGCCCGCGAACCACTCGTGAGTCAATGGCGGCAACATGCTTGGATGCCTACGGCCGGGCTCCTCTTCGACAAGGGGCTGGTGATTGTCAAAACGGCGGATGAACTGGCCGCGTTCAATGTTGCCGCGGTCGAATCGAAGCCGGTCTGGCAAACGTTCATGAAGAACGAATATGTGCTCGACGGCCAAACGGCCGATATGTCGCGCATGCAAATGCAGGGTGGCATGCAAGGGCAAACGAACAACCAACCGCGCTCCGCGCCCGAAGTCTTCCTGTTTGGCGACCGGGTGCATCAAGCCATGTCGCTGCACAATGGCATTGTCTACACGATTGAGGGGCGGCAGTTCCATGCCGATAGCCCCACACTTCCCGGCCAATCGCTTCTCAGCAAGCCTTGGCAGTGGAATGTCACGCCCCGCCGCACGCGCAGCAACTTCCTGGCCGCTTATCACGTGCGCACCGGCAAGTTTGCGGGCCACCGTGCTGCCAGCGACGAAGATAAAGAAGGCTCGCAAGATGTCGGCTTTCTCGGCGCTCCGATTGGTTTTGGCAACCTGATCATTGCCCCTGTCACCGATGGCGGCGCGATCTGGCTCTATGCAATGGAAGATGCTCGCCTGAGTAAAGAGGGCAAGTACATGCCCACCGTCTGGAAGAGCTATTTGTGCGATGAACCCTCGGCGGGGAGTGATGCCTGGTCCACCATCGTGCCCGCGCTCGATGGCCGCGATTTGTACGTGACTTGCGGCACGGGCGTCGTGTTCGCCGTCGATGCTGTCTCCGGCAATGTGCGCTGGGCGGTTCGCTATCAGCGCGATGGCAAGCCCGACCTGCGGATGCGTAACTACGGCAATCAACAGAACCGCATTCAGCCCGAAGGCTTTGAAGACGATGTGGTCATTCCTCACGGCCGCAGTCTGATCGTGATGGCTTCCGATTCCAACACCATCACCTCGCTCGATCGTCGCACGGGTGAAATCCTCTGGACCTCACCGCGCACCGATATGCCGACCAAGGACGACCGTGGTGTCACCTATTGTTTGGGGATCAAAGACAACCTGCTCTACCTGGCTGGTCAGAAGATTATTCGCACGATCAAGCTCCCCGGTGGCAGAATTGGCTGGGATCGCGAAATCGAGCACTCCTACGGCCACGGCGCTTTGACTGCCGATGCCCTCTACATTCCCGTGAAGGATTCCATTCTCAAACTCGATTTGAAAACGGGCGCTGAGTTGGGGCAGGTTGGTGTGGCTCTGCCCACCGACGATCCGGTGGGGAATGTTTATTCCGATGGACAAAAGTTGTGGGTGGCCGGCGCGGGGCGCATTTATGCGATGACCACGCTCGAACATCGCTTGAAGACGTTGAGCGAGCAGATTGCCGCCGGCGATCCCGAGGCTCAACTCACGCGGATGCGGCTGATGTTCAAGGACAAGAAGCTTGAGTCGGCCCTTACGGATCTGCGTGGCGCGTATCAACTGTTTCGGCAGAAGACGGATCCCGAGGAGTCCGTCAATCGCTTGTTCCTGGCGATTCACGAATTGAAGCTGCCGCAAGAAGAACCACTGATCGCCTTGGGACTGCTGCACGAATTTTTCGTCAGTGGTTCGCCTCCGCCTCTGACCGGTGAACTGAAGGCCAAACGAGCCGACGTGCTCCTTAGTTCCTTGCGAATTGCCCGGCAGAAAAAATCGCCCGGCCTCACCCCCGCCATTTTGCAACTGGCGTCGCTCCTCGATAGCGACCACCTGGTTCATTCGGCCGCAGCTGCGATTCAAGCGAGCGCTACTCCTGCCGATCGCGATTCGCTGGTCGCTGCAGTCGATAGCGCGGTCCCCAATGCTCAGGCCATCGCCGTTAGTGGGTTCGCCAAGATTGCCGGGGCCGATGCCAAGGACTCGCTGACCAAAGCGGTCACCTCCGGCGATGAGCGGGTAAAACTGGCCGCCGCTCGCGCGCTGGCGAATCTCGGCGAGCGCGACAGCCTGAATACTTTCCTCGCGCTCCTTTCGGCCGATAACAGTCGCACTCGGCTCCGCAGCCATCAAGCACTGCGGGCCATGACGGGTCAGGCCATCGCCTTCTCGGCAGAGGGAAAGCCAGAAGATCGCGCGAAAAGTGTCGAAGCCTGGAAGAAGTGGGTCGATACCGAGGGAAAAACGGCCAAGTTGACGATTCCCCTTCCCGAGACGGACGTTCCCCTTGGTCGCACGCTGTTTGTTTCGTTTGGCCAATCGACGATTGTCGAACTCGATGCCGACCGCAAAGAGCGCTGGCGTCATCGCTTGTCAAATCCATGGGCCTGCCAAGGGCTGCCGAACGGCAATCGGCTGATTGCTGCCTTCGCGCAGAACCAGAACATCATCGTTGAGTACAGCGAAGACGGAAAAGAGATTTGGAAGAAAGAAAAACTGCCGAGCATTCCGTATAGCGTGCAGCGGCTCGAAAACGGCAGCACGCTGGTCTGCTGTGCCGACGTGCAACAAGTGCTCGAGATCGCTCCCGACTTGTCCACCAAGTCGACGCAGGTCGCAGGCCGCCCCATGTACGCCCAACGACTCGACAACGGCAACACGCTCATCGCTTTGCAGCAGGGGGGCCGCGTGGTCGAAATGGATGCCAAGAATCAGACCGTGTGGGAAGCTCGCGGGATGAACGGCCCCTGTTTCTGCCAACGGCTCGATACCGGCAATACCCTGATCGTGCAGATGCACACCGGGCAAGTTGTCGAGGTCGATGCCTCGGGACAAAAGACAGTGTGGAACAGCAAAGTTCCGCTGGTGAACCCGATATGCGCCCAGCGCCTAACCAACGGAAACACGCTGATTGCCGATAACAACGGTGTGATCGAAGTCGACCCGACCGGACAAAAAGTCATTTGGCGTCACGCTCAGAATAACGTCACCGGCGTCTCTCAGTTCTAACCATTCACGAAAGAGTTCCCGGCCTCGCTCATGCTCGCGAAACCTGACTATCTCCGCCAACTCTTTGTCGCAGCCTGCTGCTGCGCACTGGGCCTGGCAGTGGGTAGTAAGTTAGCGAGTGCCGCCGATGAGCCCGATGTTTATACCCTGCAGCTTGCCAAGTATGACATCCAACCCACAGCAGAATCGATCGCCGACTATCTGCAATCGCTGTTGCCGACAGCCGATCATCAGCGGGCCATGCAGAAATTGATTCATCAACTGGGGGATGAATCGTATGCTCAGCGCGAATCTGCCACTCGCCAATTGATGCAACAGCCGGCCGGTTTGACCGAACTGCTGGCGGCAGCTGTCGCCGGCCCCGATCCGGAGATTCGCTGGCGAGCCCAGCTGATTTCTGACCAGACCTCGCGCGAGAGTCAGGCCCTGTTACACGCAGTTCTCTCGACCGTGCAGCGGCAGAAGTTTCCCGAACTAACGGCTCCGCTGCTCAAGGTCACCGGTCTGTGCACGGCCGAACCACTTCGCACGGCACTGCGCCGCGCGGTTGCCGCCACCTTATCGCCCGCAGATGTGCCGCATCTGCTGGCAGCCTTGAAGTCGTCGTCAGCCGAGCAGCGATCGTTAGCTGCAGCGACTTTGCCCTTAGCTTCACCGGCGGCGGCCGACGAACATCTGCCGGCGCTACTGCGCGACGATGTGGCGGCCGTGCAATTAGCGGCTGCCCGCTCGCTGGCCAATCGTGGCAGGCGCGAAACATTGCCGGTGCTGGTCGACTTGCTGAACTCGAACGAATTGCCGATTCGGGTCGAAGCCTTTCGCACGTTAAAGGCGGTGACGGGCCAGTCGCTGCCGTTCGTCGTTTACGACACCCCCGAGAAACGAACCGAGCAACGGATGGCCTGGCAGGCCTGGGTGGATATAGCTGGCCAAACCGCCGAGCTTAAGTTTCCGCTGCGTGAGTCAACGGTCGAACTTGGACGCCTCCTCGTTTGCGATCAACAGCAGAACCAACTGATTGAGTACGACGAGCAAGGGAAAGAGATCTGGAAGAAATCGACTCCAGCGCAACCGTGGGGTTGTCAGGGACTCGAAAACGGCCATCGGCTCGTCTGTTGCTTCGCCGAGCGAATCGTTGTCGAGTACGACGCCCAAGGTGCCGAGATCTGGCGCGCCACGGGACTCCCCGGTGGCCCCACCAGCGTGCAACGCTTGGAAAATGGGAACACACTTCTGGCCTGTACCGAAGCCTCGGAAGTGGTGGAAGTCGATCGGGCGGGGAAGATTACCTGGCGCGCGAAAATCGACGGTCGTCCCGTCGATGCCCGACGTTTGGAAGATGGTCGTACGCTGGTTTCGCTGCAGAATTTGCAGAAGGTCGTCGAACTCGACATCAGTGGCAAAAACGTCTGGGAACTAAGCGGCGTCGGTAATGTCTTTTCCGCCCAGCGACTGGAAAGTGGCAACACGCTGGTTTGCACGGTCGGACACTCGCAGGTCCGCGAGTTCGACCGCGGCGGTAAGGTGGTCTGGTCGCAAGGGAAATTTCTCACGCCCTACACCGCCCAGCGCTTGAGCAACGGCAACACAATGGTCGTCGATCGCAAGGGCGTGCACGAAATAAATCCTGTGGGCGAAGTGGTCAACCACATCGTCACTCCGCGCATCAGCCGCGCACACAAATACTAATTCTCTCGAGCAGAACAACCAGAAATTACGAGCCAGCCTTGAACCCATTTTTACTAGCCGCCGACAGCCCGCCCGCCGCAGAGTCGTGGTGGCAGAGCCTGCTGAAATTGCTGGGGCACGACTTCAAAGACGTGGCACCCGGCGAGAAGATCGAATTTCAGTGGACCAACATGCCCACCAGCGCGGGCGTGTTTCTGCTCATCGCGGTGATCTGCGCTTTGGTCTACGCAGTCTTTTTTCTCTATCGCCGCGAACTCGACACGTGTCCGCGGTGGGTCAAGACGATTCTCGCCGTCCTCCGCACGGGCGTGGTCCTGTTGCTGACGATTATCTTCCTCGGTCCCTCATTGGTTGTAGTGAAGCAGCGAACGATCAAACCGGCGCTCGTAGTCGCTCGCGATGCTTCGCAATCGATGATCACCGCCGATCGTTACGCCGATGAGGACTCGGCCAAGACCACCGCAGCTGGGGTTGGACTTACGGTCGAAGAACTGCGTGCGCAGCGCCTGACGCGTGCGCAAATTGTCGATCGCCTGCTCGATCCCCAAAGTGAATCGCAATTGCTGGCTGAGTTGGCCAAGCGCGGCCGCGTGCAGACGATGGACTTCGCCGACCGCGTCGAGAAGCTCGACATTCGTGGTTCGACAGCGACAGTTGCCGAGAAGTCGAAGAAGCCGGACGAGAAGCCCGCTACCGGCGCTACGGGAAAAGAAAGCGAGATCGCCGCAGTTCCTGCGCTACCGCCACTCAAGGCCGAAGGGCGCGGCACTGACCTGTGGACTGTCATTCGCGAAGCTGCGGCCAGCGACAATCCGGCAGCTGCTGTCATTTTCAGCGATGGGCAGCACACGGCGAAGGACGATCCGCACGTGGCGGCCGCTGAGGCCAAAGAACGGGGTATGCCGCTGTTCATCGTCGGTGTGGGCGATCCGAGCAAGCCCCGCAACTTGCGCGTGACCAACGTTTACGTTCGCCCGCAGGTCTGGCAGGACGAACCATTTGAAATCGATGCGATGATCGTTGCCCAGGGACTCGATGCCAGCGAAGTGCGCGTCGAACTAATCGAACAGCGCGTTTCCGACAGCGACCAGGCGGTGGGGGACGGAACGGTCGTCCAATCGCTGCAATTACCGGTGCCCGATGGTGGCGGTCGGCTGCGGGCTCAGTTTTCGCACACGGCGAAAGAAGCGGGCCGGGCCACATACAAGGTTAAAGTCGAGCCGCTGGATGACGAACTTGATGAGGCCGATAATCAACAGTCTTCGTCGGTCGTCAAGATTCTCAGCCGCGAACGCGTTCGCGTGCTGTTGATCGCCGGTGCTCCCACTTGGGAGTTCCGCCTCGTTCAAAAGTTGCTCGCGCGCGATAAGACGATTGTCGTTAGCTGCTGGCTGCAAACCCTCGACGAAGAACGTGCCCAGGAAGGTACTCGCCCGATCAGCCGGTTGCCGGTCACGCGCGAGGATCTGTTCTGGTACGACGTCATCATGATGTTCGATCCCAATCCGCAAGAATTCGATCAACCCTGGATCGAACTGCTCAAGCAATTCGTCGGCGAACATTCGGGCGGACTCTTGTTCATGGCAGGGCCGAAGTATTCGGGCCGCTTCCTGACCAGTGCGCGGACGAGCGAGTTTCAGAAGGTGCTGCCTGTCAGCTTTGGCGATGTCGGGGCGATGGAAGTCGCTTCACTCCTTACCACCAATCAACGTGCTTGGCCGCTGAAAGTGGTCCAAGCGAATGCCGATCACCCGACGATGCGGTTCTATCCCGATCGTCAGGAAACGTTGCAGCGGTGGGAAACCTTGCCCGGCATCTTCTGGAGCTTTCCCTCGCAGGGGCCCAAACCGACCGCGCAAGTTCTGCTCGAACATAGCGATCCCACGCTCCGTAGCGTCGAAGGTTCGCGTCCGCTGATTGTGGCTGGTCGCTATGGTTCCGGACACACGCTCTATCTGGGCATGAACGGCACGTGGCGGTGGCGCCGCGCGGGCCGGCAAGCCGAGTTCTTCGATAAGTTCTGGATTCAAAGCGTGCGATACCTGGTTGAAGGTCGTTCGCTCGAAGGGCGGCGTCGCGGCTATGTGCAGACCGATCGCGACCGGTACGAAGTGGGGGAGAAAATTCAGATCACCGCGCGGCTGCAGGACTCGACCTACAACCCGCTCGATTTGCCCCGCATCGACGCCACCCTGCAAATCGGCAGCGACACGCCCGAGACTGTGCCGTTGCTGCCAATTGCGAACCAAAAGGGTGCCTATCAGGCGACGCTCACCGCGCGCAAGACTGGTATCAACACTGTCCGCATCAACTTGCCCAGCGGTGAAGCCGAAGGCTCGTTGATCGAAACGCCGTTCACGATTGAACTTCCCAGCGTCGAGACGAGCCAGGTTTGGCTCGATAAGCCGTTGCTCAAGGATTTAGCCGAGTTGTCGGGGGGCAAATACTTCGACGTCAGCCAATTGAAAGAACTGGCCGCGGCCATTCCCGATAAGTCGGAAACTATCGAAGTTCGCGACAAGCCCGATCCGCTGTGGGACGTGCGCGGCATGCTCATTGGCCTCGTTGCGCTGCTCGGTGTCGAATGGTTCGTCCGTAAGCAATACAAACTCATGTAAGCGCCGCGTGCGCAAGATTGATACACCATGTCAGATATTCCTCTGCCACAGCTTTCGCAAATGACGGCGGGCGTCCTTACTCGCCTGAGCAAGCTCCGGCGACAAGTAACCACCTGGTTCTGGGTCGATGGGCTCAGTCGTCTCGCCTGGGCCGCCATTGCGCTGCTCGCCGCCGATCTGGCGCTCGATTGGCTGTTTCGCATGGACAAGCCGCAGCGGGCGGTGATGCTGGCGATCATTGGCGCGGTGCTGCTGTACATCGTCTTTCGTCGGCTGGTCAAACCGCTGTCGGCCACGATTTCGGACGATGCGCTGGCCCTTGAAGTCGAACGGCTGAATCCGCACCTGCACGAGAGCGTCATTAGCGCGCTCCAGTTCTCACGCATGGAGGATCTGAGCGAGCGCGGTTATTCGCCCGTCATGATTCGGCAGACAGTGCAGCGCGGAGCCACTGCCTCGGCCGATCTGAACTTCGGCAACGTGCTCGACGACCGCGAGTTTCGGGTCAACAGCATGTTGTTGCTCTTCGCCCTGGTACTGCTTGGCGCGCTGGTTGTCGGCACCTTCACGAACCCACTCTTGAACATCTGGGCCAATCGCAATCTGCTCTTGGGCGATAAGGAGTGGCCACAAAAAACGTATTTGCTCGTTGAAAGGGCTGAGAACGGCAAAGTTGTGTTCCCCCGCGGCGAAGATTGGACACAACTCGTCACGGTGACCAAGGAGAGCGAAGTCGTTCCCGAGAATGTCTCTATTGAGTTCCGTCGCGCTCGCGGCCGGGCCACACAGACCATGAAGAAGACGGGCGAGCGGCAATTCGAAGCCATTTTCGCCAGCGTGATCGAGCCGTTCGAATTCCGCGCGCAGGGGGGCGATGCCTATACGCCGTGGGTTCAAGTGCAGCTTGTCGAACAACCAGCACTGGACGATCTGCAACTCGAAGTGGTGCCACCCGCCTATACCGGGCTTTCGCCCCAGCCATTGGCTGCCGGTCGCGGCCCCTACTTTGTCTTGAAGGGGAGCACTCTGCGTCTGCAAGGGACCGCCAATAAAGAGCTGACAAAAGCGGAACTTTCTTATCGATTGCAAAAAGTCGAAGTGATCGAACCGCCACCGGCAAAGCCAGCCGAGAAACTGGCGGAAGGGGACTCCACCGAAGCAACTGCCGAATCTTCGCCTGCGCCAACCAAACCCGAGCCGAAAAAGACACGCACTTACGAAGTTGAACGGCATACGCCCCTCAGCATCACCGAGGGAATGAAGCTGAAGGGGGAACTGCCGCCCGACGAAGTCGCGGGCACGCAGTACACCATTCTGCTCACCGATACGCTGGGGCTGACTTCGCGCCGGCCCACGACCTTCGGCCTGCGCATCCGCGCGGATCGTGAGCCGCGCGTGCGAGCGCGGCTGATCGGTATCAGCGGGATGGTGGTCCCCAAGGCACGCATTCCATTTTCGTGTCGCGTGACCGATGACTTCGGTCTGACCGATCTGCGGGCGAAGTTCCGCTGGGATCTGCTGGCCCAAGGTGGTGAGGATGCCGGCAAATCGAGCGGCGCGGGCGAGATCCCCTTCGAATCGCTGAAGGATGCCTTTCAAGGCAAGCCTCCGGGTGAACTGGCGCTCGACGAGGCGATCGAACTGGGCCCACATCAAATTCCCACAGGCTCCGGGCTGACGTTCTCATTCGTTGCCCAGGACAACGACAACGTGCCCGATGAAGTGGGCGCCCCCGTTCCCAACGTGGGTGCCTCGTCCGACTTTCTCGTGCGTGTGGTAACTGAAGAAGAACTGCGCACCGATCTGCTGCGCCGCGAGAAGGAACAACGTCAGGAGTTCGAACGGCTGGTAAAGAGCGAAGAAGAACTGCTGACCGATGGCCAGGCATTGGAAGCGGCCACGCGCGATGTCGCCGCCCTCACGCAAGAACAAAAAGACCAGCTGATGCAGATGCAGAAGCGGCAGAAGGTGTACGGCACGAATACCGGCGCGATCGGCGAGCGAATGGCAAACATTCTGATTGAAGTCGAAAACAACCGGCTGGAAGAAGCGAATGGCAAGTTGCAGGGGCGTTTGCAGGAAATCATCAAACCGCTGCGGGAACTGGCCGATCAGGATATGCCCGGCCTCGTGCAAACGCTTGACCAGGTTCGTCGCCAGGCCGCCGCCCAACAGCCCCGCAACGAAGCGATTACCACGCTACTCAAACAGCAGGAAGCGACCATCGCCAAAATGAAACAAGTCCTGGCGCTGATGGTTAAGTCAGAAGGCTATCAGGAAGCCGTGAATCTGCTGTACGAGATTCAGAAGTCGCAGCAGGACGTGCTCGACCGGACGATCAAGGAACAGCAAGAGCGTATCAAAAAGCTGCTCGAAGGTGCCAAGCCGGCGGAATCGACTCCGCCCGGCAATAAGTAAACGCAGGTTGGAACAGGATGCTTCGTTTCGTAGTCTTGTTCCAACGGTAGCGGCAAGTGCTTCTACTTCTTGACTACCGTCACGAAGAACGCCCCGCAGAGGTTTTTGCCAGCCGCGTCCTGAAACCAGGCTTTGAGGATGGCTTTACCGGGCTTAAGGTCGCGGACAACGATCGTCGCAGCCGTGTCGCTGGCTTTCGCATCCCCCGATTGTTCTTTACCCGCGATGCTGACATTCGCGCCGGCAATCGTCGGAAAGCCAACCGTCTTGATCTGCTTCTTGTTCGCCGGAGATTTCGCCGAGGGTTCGTACTTCGCGCCCAGCGCAGCCTTCGTTTGAGCGGGCCAGCGTCGCAGCGTGAACTCGTAATCGCCTGGTTGCTCAATCTGCAAATGCCAATGTCCACCTGTCGGACCGCCGACCGCTTCGCGGACAAACCCCGTATTGTCGGCATAGATGCCTTCCCAGTCGCCGCTCGTTAGTTCGACGACGGGCTGCTCCCTCGCGCCGATACTCTGCGGCACGAAGTCGCTCAAGATCGGCTCGAGGCCACTCCACCAGCCTTCGTAGTAGTCGCGCAGCGACTTGACCACGTCGGGATGTTGGGGGGCGACGTTTTCCGCTTGCGCTCGATCCGCCACAACATCGTAAAGTTCCTCCCCCTTCACCAATCGCCATTTGCCGCCGACAACGCACGCCTCGAACTTCTTGGGCGTCTGGCCATACTGCACCACAAACTTGCGCTCGGCCGGTTCCTGTTCGCCCCGCAGGAGCGCCGCGAGACTTTGTCCTTGATAAGGCAAATCGGCAGCAGCACGTTCCGGCTGGGGCACGCCACAAAAGTCGCAGAGTGTGGGGAGCAGATCGATATTCTGTGTGGGAGTTGCGATGTCTCGCGGTTCGCCGATTTTGCCCGCGGGCCAGCGAATCCAACACGGGACGCGATGGCCGCCGTCGTAGTACGTCGTCTTGCCAGCCCGCAGGCCGGCGTTGAATGTGCTCACGCCGGCTGTTCCACCGTTGTCGGTCATGAAAATGACGATCGTGTTGTCGCGCAGTTTCTGCTCGGTCAGAAACTTGTCGAGATCGCCGAACCGCTGGTCGATGTGGGCGATCATGCCGAAGAAGGGAGCGGGCCCTTTTCCTTGATAGGGCTCGATGTACTTCGCCAGGTCGATGTGCGGCGCATGCGGCGCATTCGTCGGCAGATAGCAGAGAAACGGCTCATCCTTGGCCGCACATTGTTTCATCCAGGCCATGGCCGAATCGAACCAGAAGTCGGTGCAGTGCCCCGTGTATCGCTTCTCTTCGCCGTTGTGAAAATAACGGCCATCAATGAGCGGATGATCGAACTCGGGAGTCGAGTTCAACTGTCCCCAGCCCAAATGATAGATACTCTCTTGAAACCCCTTGTCCTGCGGCCGATGTGGATACGAATCGCCCAAATGCCATTTGCCGAAAAGGCCCGTGCGGTAGCCGCTCTTGGCAAACAGTTCCGGCAGCGTCGGCAAACCGGGGCGCAAGAAGGTCCGCCCCGCAGTTACCGAAGTCGCCCCGTTGCGCAGTGCTGCCAAGCCGGTCAGCAATTGCCCGCGCGTGGGGCTGCACATGGGCGAAACATGAAAATCGGTCAGCCGGACAGACTCCTTGGCAAAGGAATCGAGGTGCGGAGTCTTGAGGACCGGATTCCCCATGAACGAAAAATCGCCGAGACCTTGATCGTCGGTCATAACGATCAGGACGTTGGGCTTGCGGGGCGAATCAGCTGCCCAAGTTAAGGACGCCGCGGGGACGATCAACAGCGTTAGTAACGCGACAAGACGGGGAGAGAGCATGGTTCTTCTCACAGGGAAAGGATGGGAACCCGCACTGTAATGGTGGGGATGCCATGAGGCAACATGTTCGCCCCTGAGCCGGAAGCGTCAGCGCCCGGAGAGTACTTGCTCATTCCCAAACAACTTTCCGGGCGCTGACGCTTTCTGCTCGGGTGAGACTAACTCACCAGCACACCACGATGGCGAACGAGCGCGCGAAGGTGTGGCTTATCGAGCATCTGGAAGGTCGATTGCAGCGGTTCCCAGGCTTCGCCCCGCTGATCGATGAGTCGTTTATCGAGCGGGCCAAGTCGATTGGCGGCCAGGGCAAGGTAAGGCACTTGTTGCGGGTTCACGTCCATCAAGCGGCAGATTGTGGCATCGACCGCGGTGGGCGAAGTTCCCATCACCAGCAGTCCCATCGGTTTCTTGGTTCCCATGATCGGCCCGTCCCCTTCCATGCAATCGATGCCGTCGACAATGGCAATGGTCTGGGGGAGCGAAGCGTTGATATCGAAGACGGTTTCGGGAATGCCGTTGTGGTGGAGCACGTTCTTCGGCCAGCCGTACTTGATGCCGGGGATGACGCCGTACAGGTTCTTCATCGCCGCGGTCACGCCAACCCAGTGATGCGTCTTCATCTTTGGGAGCGACACGACCAGGTCTGCTTCGGCCACGCTACGGGGAAAGAAGAAGCCGGGCAACTTGCTCGCGCGGCCGCGGTTAGGGGTCCATACGACTTCTTCGTAATTGAGATCGCTGAAGGGGAGATGCATCGAGTCGAGCGCGTCGGCAACGCCCGACTCGACGAGTGCCATCTCAGTATCGCGTACGTGTCCGGGCCCTTCACCAACGATCACGTCGCCCCCCCAAGTCCGAAAGACCTCTGCGGCGGCGAGAATGATTGCGGGATGCGTGGTCATGTGGGGGGCATCGCGCGAGGGCTCCACCAGATTGGGCTTCAGGAGGATGCGCTTCCCCTTGATTTGGTCAGGCACCAGTCCGCAGGCGATCAGCCCATCACGCATGGTTTGCACGAGCGGTCCGTCGTACTTTTGATTTTTGGCAACGAACACGCTGGCCCGTCCGCGCGTAAGCTCGCGAATTTGGCTGGCAAGCACGATCCCTGCTGCTGCCAGGCCGCCACCGACAATCAGCGTGCGGCGATTGACGTTCGGCAATTGCAGCCGAGGTACAGTCGAAAACGGCTCTGGCTTTCTCTGCTCGCTCATGCTGGCGTATCCATTCTGGTGATCCCGATGAGCGGAGATTGCTCCCCGAGAGCGGCCAGTGCCAGCAGGGCAAATTTATGCGGCGATTGGTCGTGCGATTGAACTCGCTGATAGGCGCCCCTTAACAGTTCAGCTGCCTGCGGAACTTCGCGACCATGAGCATGTAAGCCATGCAAGGCCCAACTAAGGGACGAGGCCGTGGTGCGGGAACCCAGCGACCACTTCAGCCAGGTGAGAGATTTTTCCATTCGCCCGCTGGGGTCACTTTCGCCGGCGAGCGCTAGCAGGGCGATGCCCGTGGGTTGCACATGGGGTCGCAACGTTTGGCCAAGCACAGTCGTGTTGCCATAGTTGCAGCCACCATCCGGCAGCTGACGATCGATGAGCAAGCGAACTGCTTCGGCCGCGCGCGGATGCGACCGCTGTTTGACCGCGCGATAAGCGAGTAAGTGAAAGGCGGTTGGCTCTAACCAGCTGTGAGTTCCGGCTGCCCACGGCCAGCCATCGAGCAGCGTGTTGTGTCCCATCTCGGGAGAGCGCTCCAAGGTTTCGCCATGCATGCCCGAGATCCACTTCATCCCGCGGGCGATGCGACCCTGATGTTGGTCCGCAGCGAACAACTGCCAGGCAATCACTGCCAGGCTCGTCGGCCAACCTGGCGTGGCTTCAGTAGCGCGCACACCGACAGAACCATCCGTCTGTTGTGCTCGCGCGAGGTAATCGAGAACCGCTTGGGCTGCCTCTGTTCGCCCGTGACCGTTCAGCGCGAGCGCCGCGAGGACGCTCGGTTCGGTTGCAGCGGTCTGCTGCGGCAAATAGCCACAGGCTGACGATTTCGCCAGATCATCGAGTACCGTTTGCAGCCAGTCATCCATCCGAGAATTTTCCAGCGAATGGCCCAAATCCCCAAGAGCAGTTATTGCGATTTCATGCGTGCAGCCTCTTGGTCCCTCCCCACCGTAGTCATCTTGCTCCGCAAGATGCTGCTGCTCGACTTCGTGACGCAAATCGCGCTGCTGTCATCTCGACGGAGCGAGATGACTACTTTGGCGTTCCCTGGCCGCGGTAAATCTTCAGCCCGTGTTGCCGGGCATAGATCTCGCGGCGTGTGCGTCCTTGCGGTGCGTCGGGCCAAGGTCCGGTTAATTCTTCGAACTCGAACACCTGGGGCGCAAAACGGCTGATGTCCTTCCAATAGCTCTTGTTGTCGGTCTGAATGACAAACAGCCCGCCAGGGACGAGTGCATTTTGCACCAAGGTAAGAAACTCCAGCGTGATGAGGCGATCGTCGATATGCCCGCGCTTCTCATAGGGCTGTGGATGATAGAGATGGATCTCGGCGACGCTCGCTGCTGGCACATACTCCGCTAGCAGTTCAAAGGCACCGATCACCGCCAGCCTCGCATTGTGCAGACCACGCTGATTGCAGCGGCGTGTGGCGTAGCGAATCACCATAGGGAGAATATCGACGCCCAAGTGATTGAGTTTCGGTCGCTCCAGGCTGCTGGAAATTAAGAAGCGACCGTTGCCGCAACCCAGATCGAGCACGACCGGCGCGGAGCGGCCAAAGATGGCCTGCCAATCGAGCGGCGGGTCCGGCATTTTCTTGATTGCCGTCTGGGCCCAAGCCTCTTGCGGCAAAATCCGTCCGGGAATGGCTACGCCAAAATCGTCGTCTTTGTTCGTCACGGGGACCGTCACTCTTGGGGGCTGCTGGCAATGCGGTGGCACTGAGGAGGGGGAATGCTGGCAGCGCGATCGCCGCTAAAGCTCGTGAAACCTTGCACTTCGAGCGACATCGAACTTGTCGATTTTCGCTCACTCGTGCTACACTTCGCGAGCCTTATAGTACCAAACGAGAGCGAACAAGGAGGTTCGTCTTGCACTGGCGCTGGTCAATTCAAACGAAGCTGCTGCTGTGCGTAGCCTTGCTCTTGGCAATGGTCGTCGTGCTGGCCGTCAGCGGTTTTCAGGGGGCGTACTCTTATCGCACCCTCGTGCGCACGATGAGCCTACGCGCCAGCGAGCTCCCCGTGGCCGGCGAATTGGCCCAAAGCTTGGGCGATATGCGAGTCACGCTCAGCCGGGCTAACTCGGTGAATTATCTGCTGACCGAGCGGAATGGTCCGGAAGTCGACAACGTGATGTTGCAGCACGAGTTCCGCACGGAGTATCTCGCTGTCGAAGAAACGCTCCGCCGCTACGGCAAGCAACTTACCAACGACTTCGACACCGATCCCCGCCTCGGCGATCGGAGCAAAGAGCGCGAGATCCTCGCCACGCTCGAGAGAAAGCTCGAAGTCCTCGCCAAAGCCAAAGACGATCCAGATTGGGTCGTCGATCCAGTTGGCATCTCGTCGGTGGCGACCACTGTTGATGAAATGTACGACCTGGCTGGCATCTTGCCCGCCCAGTTGCACGATCGCATGCGACAGTTCGGTGGCGACGTGAAAGACGAGTATCGCACCTGGATCATCACCTCGTGGATCATGTTCTTTCTGGCCATCGGCATGATGGTTGTGCTGCTGGCTATGTTCTATGTCTGGGTCGTTGCCCCACTGCATGTGCTGCTGGCCGGTTCGCGGCGTATTGCTAAGGCAGACGATTTCAATCACCGAATTTTCTTGCGCACGAATGACGAGTTCTCGGAGCTGGCAGGCGCGCTCAACGATATGACGAGCCGCTTTCAAGAGATTCGTCACGACCTGGACGACCAGGTACGCCAACGGACGCAGGAAGTTGTCCGGAGCGAACAGATGGCCAGCGTGGGCTTTCTCGCCGCGGGTGTGGCACACGAGATCAACAATCCGCTCGCTGCGATCGCGATGGCTGCAGAATCGCTCGAGTCCAGGGTCGAAGACATCATCGTGGCCGATGGCGATAAGCCTAGCGAAGAACAGAACGCCGAAATCGCCGTCCTCAGTAAATATTTGCGGCGCATTCAGGACGAAGCCTTCCGCTGCAAGGGTATCACCGATCAGCTGCTCGATTTTTCGCGGCGCGGTCCGGCCGAAAAGGACGACACCGACCTGGGCGAGTTGGCCGAAGGCGTGATCGACATGGTTCGGCACTTGGGCAACTACAAGCAGAAGAATGTCGAGTTGGTTCGAGCCGATGAAGTTCGTTCGCGCGTCAATGGACAAGAAATCAAGCAAGTGCTATTGAACCTGATAACCAACGGGCTCGACAGCTTGGACAACGGCGGCACGGTAAAGGTGGAGCTGCGCCGGAGCGGACAGTGGGCCGAGATTGTGGTGAGCGATAACGGCTGCGGGATGAGCCCTGAAGTATTGAAGCACCTGTTTGAACCGTTTTTTACGCGCCGGCGCGATGGCCAGGGCACAGGCCTCGGTCTCTCGATCACCTATCGCATCGTGAGCGAGCACGGCGGCACGATTGAAGTGTTCAGTGATGGTCCGGGAAAGGGCTCGCGCATGCGAGTGCTGTTCCCCTTGTCGGTAGATTTAAAGGCAACCCATGAAAGAGCCCTCCAGAATGGATTCGGCCAAAGGCGATACGCGGCCGCCTAGTCGATTGAAAATCCTGTTTGCCGACGACGAACTCTCGTTACAGGAATTGATGAGTATCGAGCTGCCCCGCATGGGGCACGAAGTGACCGTCTGCCCAGATGGTCCCACGGCTGTCGCTGCGCTCGAGCGCAACTCGTACGACTGTATCATTGTCGACCTCGATATGCCCGGCATGAGCGGCATTCAAGTCATCGGCAAGTGCAAGGAACTTTCGCCCGATACCGATGCCGTTGTGCTCACCGGCAAGGCCTCGTTCGAAACAGCCCGCGATGCACTTCGCTTCGGCGCCTTCGACTATCTGACCAAGCCCTGCAAGCTTGTCGACTTGAAGGGGCTGCTGCTGCGCGTGGCGGTGAAGCGCGAATGGGTGAACAAGTGCAAAGCGCTCAAACATCAACTGGAACGCGTGCAAGGAAAGACCGAGCTCGTCGGCGATAGTCCGTCGATGGCCAAAGTGAAAAAGCTGATCGAGAAGGTGGCTCCCACTAGCAGCACTGTGTTGATCTTGGGCGAAACTGGCACGGGCAAAGAACTCGTGGCTCGGGCCGTTCATCAACATAGCTTGCGGCGCGAAGCTCCCTTTGTCGCTATCAACTGCGGAGCACTACCGGAGGCGCTCATCGAAAGTGAACTGTTCGGCCATCGCAAGGGCGCATTCACGGGTGCCGACGAACACCGCACCGGGCTGTTTGAAGTGGCTCACGGCGGCACGATTTTTCTCGATGAAATCGGCGAATTGCCCAAGTCGATGCAAGCCAAGCTGCTGCGAGTTTTGGAGAGTGGCGAGATTCGCCGCGTGGGCGATAACACCGCGTTTGTGGTCGATGTGCGCGTGATTTGCGCGACGCATCGTCAGTTGCCGGACATGGTCGAGACCGGCGATTTTCGCGAAGACTTGATGTATCGCATCAACACGTTCGAGATTCATATTCCCGCGCTGCGAGAACGAATCGACGACGTGCCGGAAATCGCTGGACACTTGTTTCGCCGGTTCCGCCCCACGCTCAAGTCGGGCGATGAACTTTTCACGCCGGACGCCATCGACTTGCTGCAAAAGCATTCGTGGCCGGGCAACGTGCGCGAGCTGGCGAATGTGATTGAGCATGCGACAATCCTGTGCGATCAGCCGCCGATTTCGCCCGAGCATTTGCCGCAGCGGTTTGGGGCTGGCCGCAAGAGTAGCGGACCACCCAAGCTGAAGATTGTCTCGCCGATCTCGTTACGCGAACTGGAGAATCATGCGATTCTCGAAGCACTCGACCGGCATCAAGGAAACAAACCAGCTGCCGCCGATGAACTGGGCATCAGCTTGAAGACGCTCTACAACAAGTTGAGCCAGACTCAGCTTGATAAAGCTGGCTGAAGGACAACATAAATACGTCTTACAACTTAGCCCGACGCGTGAGCGAGGGAAAATTGCGTGGCGGTTTTACAGCGAATGAACGCGAACTCAGAATAGCACCCGCGCTGACGCGTCGGGCTACTCAATACAACCGGCCCCGCGCTCGAAGTCGAGCGCGGGGCTTTTTATTTCCTTCAGTAATCAATCGTTACTTCGCGCAGCAACTGCTGCCGCAAGCGACGGCTGGCTCACTGACAGCCAACTTGGCTGTTGGCTTCTGCGCCGCTGAATCGCAGCAAGCGCCACTTGCACAGCAGGCAGCGTCGCAGACGCAAGGCCCGCCGACATCGCAGGCACAGCCCAACTCGGCACAAGCGCAGTCGTCACACACACACGCCGCGCCACAGCAGCAACCGGCTTGAGCCACGGCAACATCGGCGGCCGCTGGCGAGGCAGCGAAACCAAACAGGGCAATCAACGCAACAAAAATCCAAGACATGAGAATTCTCCTGAAAACATGTGTTCAAACAAACAAGAAAACACATGCGCGCAGCACCAAGCGGTGAACGATCACGGCAACTCAGCAGGGCGCGCTCAGGAGCGATTAATTCCGCCAGATGCAGAAGGCGATTTGAATCGCAGGGCCTCGCGCTGGAGGACCAAAGTGGGGCAACTGACAGCCGTCGTGAATGGCAGCGACAACGACGGGTAATTGCGCAATGACAACCGGCGATGAAACCGCTTTGGTCTCTTTTTCCGCCGTTTGCTGCCTTGGCGGTTGTGAAGAAGCGGGCTTCGCGGGGGTGACGCAGCAGGCACAATTGCCTAGGGGGCCGCAGTTGCTGGCGATAAGTTCGCCCGCGCAACAACTGGTTGCCAGCGGTTCAACCTGACAACAAGAACTCGCGGCAGAATTGCAGCAGCAGGCCGATTCGCCCGTTTCCTGGCTGGCCGTCGCACAGCAACTCCCTTGTCCCGCACAAGTTTCTCCCGCACAAGCGCACGCTGCCAGCAGTCCGCTTGGGAGGAAGCCCAGTTGGACCGTAAGCAGGCTCAAGACGAGCCAGCGAGTCGGGAGTGAGGGACGAATGCGAAGCATGGGTTCAGCGACTGTGAGCAGGACCGAGCTACTTCTACGCCATTCATTTTCGCAGGCAGCGAAGTTAATTCAAGGCCGATTTATCAAGCTGCGCTGAACCACCGCTGGTAACAGCGGCCAAAAGCCGCTTAGATTGAATAATCTGACCCTTGGCCGATTTTTCTCCTCGCGAGGTTTGCATGTCTCGAATTGCCACCTTCTGCTGCGTAGCCATTCTCGCCTGTTGCTGTCTGCAGTTACACGGACAAGATGCCGACGCTGGCAAAAACTGGCCCGCCTGGCGTGGTCCACAGGCAAATGGTGTGGCCCCACACGGCGATCCGCCGACGAAGTGGAGCGAGACCGAAAACATCCGCTGGAAAGTCGAGATTCCCGGCGAAGGAAGCTCGACGCCAATCATCTGGGGAGACCGCATTTTTCTGCTAACCGCCGTCAAGACCGACAAAACGGTCGACACCGTGCCCGATGCGGCCGACCAGCCCAAGCGTCCCTTTGGCATCACCTTCCCGAAAAATTTCTATCAATTCACGGTGATGTGCCTCGATCGCAAAACCGGCAAAACGCTGTGGCAAAAGGTGGCAACCGAGCGCGTGCCGCACGAAGGGGTTCATCCCGATAACGACTTCGCCTCGTCCTCGCCGGTGACCGACGGGAAACGGCTGTTCGTTTCGTTCGGTTCGCGGGGCGTCTATTCGTACGACCTCGATGGCAATCTCAACTGGCAGAAAGAATTTGGCACCCTCTCCACTCGCAACAGCTTTGGCGAGGGAAGTTCGCCGGCGCTGCACGGCAATATTTTGGTGACGACTTGGGATCAGGACGGCCCATCGTTCATCATTGCTCAAAATGCGGATACGGGTGAACTGCTTTGGCGTAAAGATCGCGACGAGAAGACCGCCTGGGCTACGCCGCTGATTGTCGAGCGGGCTGGCCACACTCAGGTGATTACCAACGCGACGAATCTGGTTCGCAGTTACGACCTGAAGAATGGTGAAGTCCTATGGCAATGCGCGGGACAAGTGACCAACGTCACGCCCTCGCCGGTCGCCACCGAGAATCTTGTCTATTGCATGAGTGGCTACCGAGGCAGTGCGCTCTATGCCTTGCCCTTCGATCAAAAGGGTGATCTGACCGATAGCGACAAGATCGCCTGGCGACTCGATCGCGGCACGCCGTACATTCCTTCGCCGTTGCTCTACGACGGTCGACTCTATTTCACGCAGTCGAACGAAGGGATTCTCTCGTGCGTCGATGCGGCGACTGGCAAAACCTTGATCGAGCGGACTCGCCTGCCGGGCATTTCGCAAGCTTATGCTTCGCCCGTGGGTGCCGCGGGGAAAGTGTATTTCACGTCTCGTCGCGGTGTCTTTTTGGTCATCAAGCACGCCGATGAACTTGAAGTCCTTGCCGAGAATAAACTCGATGACGACTTCGATGCATCGCCCGCCATCGCGGGCAAAGAACTCTACCTGCGCGGGAAGAAGTTTTTGTACTGCGTTAGTGAGTAAATGCAGAACGAAGAACGAAGAACGAAGAATGCAGAACGAAGAATGCAGAACGAAGAATGCAGAATGCAGGCGGAAACTTTTTTCATTCTGCGTTCTAAATTCTGCATTCTCTAAAGTTCGGCAAAATTCTTCAGCAGTTTCAGGCCGTCGGCCTGGCTCTTCTCGGGATGGAATTGGGTAGCGAAGAGGTTGTCACGCCAGACCGCGGCACAGAACGGATGGCCGTAGTCGGTCTCGATGGCGACGACGCTGGGGTCTTCGGGCACCACGTAGTACGAGTGAACGAAGTAAAAGTGCGTGTCTTGGGCGGTGTCTTTCAGGATCGGTGCCTGACGCACGATGTGCCCTTTGTTCCACCCCATGTGGGGCACCTTGAACTCGTGGGGCAGATCGAACTTCAGCACCTTGCCGCGCAAGATCCCCAGCCCTTCGTGCTCGCCATGTTCATAGCCCACGTCGAAGAGCATTTGCAGCCCCAAGCAAATGCCCAAGAAGGGCCGCCCGGCGGCAATGGCTTCTTGAATGACCGGTACAAAATCGCGCCGCCGCAGTTCGGCAATCGCATCGCCGAAGGCACCCACACCGGGCAGGACTAGCTTGTCGGTCGGGCCGATTTGCCGCGGATCGGAAACGATCTCTGCATGCCAGCCCACACGTTCGAACCCCTTTTGCACGCTCCGCAGGTTCCCCATCTGATAGTCGATGATGGCAACACGGCTCATTTGGAAAACGTTCTTTCTAGGGGGCGGCGATAGACAAACGCTGACGAGTGCGTTGCCGGATACCTGTTTCAGGATATCTCGCGGCGAAATATGGTCAACCGCGGCACGGAGCGTTATCGCCCAGATAGACACGCTGAACTACGCGAAGTTCGCGGGCAAATCGTGCAGAGAAGGTCACACCCAAGAGCGGCGTTGTTCCCTACGAAAACAGCTCTTTGATCGGCTGGCCGTATGGGAGCAGGCGCATGGGGCGGCCGCTGTCGTTGAGATAGTGACGAGCGGTATCGATGCCCAGGTGATCGTAGATGGTGGCGAGGATATCGTGCGGCGGCTTGGGGTTGTCCTTGGGGAACGCACCCTTGCTGTCCGAAGAGCCGACGACGCGACCACCTTTCACTTTGCCACCAGCCAGCGCGGCGCTGAAGACATTCGGATAGTGATCGCGACCGGCGTTGTTGTTCACTCGCGGGGTACGACCAAATTCGCCCCAAGCAACGACCAGCGTCGTCTCGAGCAGACCGCGGTCGTGCAGGTCTTCGATGAGCGCGGTATAGGCCTGGTCCCAACGCGGGAGGAAACCGCGGCGGAGAGAGTCGAAGCCTTGGACGTGTGTATCCCACCAACGGAGATCGACAGTGACGAGTCGCACGCCCGCTTCGACGAGACGTCGCGCGAGAATCATCCGCTGGCTCCAAGCGGGAGCGCCACAGCGGGTCGGATCGCCCGGATCGAAGGCTGGCGCAAAGCCATACTTCTCGCGGAGGGCCATCGGCTCTTGATCGAGATCGAAGGCTTTTTGGGCTTCGGGGGCAAGGAGCATCTGCACCGCTTTTTGACTGAAGCGATCCATGCCATCCATTCGCCCGCTGGCATCGACATTCTTGCGCAGCCTGTCGAGACCGGTCAGTAATTGCCGGCGCGAGTCGAGGCGATCGACCGACAGTCCTTCGGCCAGTTCAAAGTTTTGCACTTTGAACGGCCCCGGCTGAGCAGGATCGGCACCCGTCTCGAACGGACGATTTGGAACCCCCAAGTACGCACTGCCTGTGCCGGGGACCATCTTGGGAATCATCACATAGGCGGGGAGCTTGGGATTCAGTGGGCCCAGTTGCTCGGAGACATACGAGCCGCAGCTGGGGTGAGAGTTTTCGTCTGGGCTGCGACCGGGGCCGTACCCGGTGAAGCACATCTGGTCGCCCGTGCTATGGCCAGCATCGCCATGATTCAAGCTGCGGACGATCGACCACTTGTCCATGATCTTCGCTGTCTTCGGCAGCATGTCGGTCAGTTGAATGCCGGGGACCGCCGAATTGATCGTACCGAACTCACCCCGAAATTCTTCGGGCGCAGCGGGCTTGGGATCCCACATGTCGATGTGGCTGGGGCCGCCACGCATCCAAAGGATGATGACGTTGTTTGCTTGCTTCGCGCGGGCCACGTGATTGCCCCGCTGCTCGGACGCAGCGGCATCACTGCGCAGCAAGTTGGCCAGCGACAGGCCCGCAGTCCCCAGCACACCCGCATGCACAAAGCCACGACGACTCACCCGAGTTTGATCGGTTTGGGCCTGCTTGCGCAATTCGGCGCAGGCACGGGGCAAACTGAGACGCTGGAGATCTTGAGGCGATAGCATCGGCGGGCTCGCGGAGGGGGCGAGGGATGGCAGGAAGCATCTAACCTCTTTTATATATCGAACTTGGCAGTCAATCGCAATCAAAAATAGCTGGAAAGTCGTCGCGAAAGTTGCGCGCTAACCTTGCTGCCGGCGGTTCACGGCCTCGATCAGTTCGGCAATAAGCAGCGCTGGCACCACAATCACGCCACCTACAGACAGGATCCAGCCGATCATCAGCGCGATGTTGAGAGGCCCCGCGGGCCGGATGATGGCGTGGAGCATCAAAAGAAAGGTGATCGACGCGAACCAAATCAAGATGCAAAGCGGATATTTGCTGGCCAACCAGTTGGTCGATGTTTGCGGGCCCGTGGAGGGTACATAGGAGGGCGATTCGTAGGGATTTAGGTCCATAAACCACCCGCGAATTACTTCGCCGTGCCTGGTTCAATCGGCAGGTTGGCCGCTTTCCAAGCTTTGAAGCCGCCAGCGAGAGACTGCACGTTGGTGTAGCCCATCTTTTGCAAGTTATCGACCGCGATTGCCGAACGATATCCACCGCCGCAGTAGCAGATGATGGGTGTCGCAGTGTCCGGCGCGGTGGGCTCGATTTTGAGTTCGATCACGCCCTTGCTCAAGTGGATCGAGCCGATGGCGTGTTCCTGGGCGAATTCCGATTCCTCGCGCGTATCGATCAAGAGCGCGCCGGTTTGCTGTTGCTTATAGGCATCGGCAGCAGAGATTTCCCGAATGCGGGTCTTGGCGTCTGCAGCTAACTTTTCGAAGCGAGGCGGATGAGGCACGACACAAACTCCTGCAAACGTAAACGAGGTTCCCAGCCTGACATTAGAGGAACGAACCAGGCGCGTGGCAACCGCACTGGCGAGGGGAAGTGGAATTCGCGAACTACTTGCCGAATAGAATTTTGGCTCGCTTTGTAGCTAGCCTGGGGAACCAGCCGGGGTTCGCCCCGCTCAAATTAGCACGAAATATCGCCGACAGTTACTTGACAAGTAATCACTAATTCAAAATAAAATAAGCGAGTGGATTGGCAAAGTGGTGGAAGCTATGCATGGCGTGGCGGGATGAGTCCGCGCGCGGGGCTGTTGCTGGACTTTGCTTGCGAAGTACCAATCGCGGCGAGTTGGCCGCGGAGGTTTATCAACAAAGAGGATGATTTCAGAGTTTGCAATTGAGGCGCAATTCGTTGCCGCGGAACGCCTTGCATGTGATGCACGCAAAAGGGGGGTGTTGATAAACCCCGGCGGCAATGTGGCGCAACCGGTTAGCCGAGCCGCTTGCGGCCGCGCTGGCGCGGATGAAATGTGAAAACAGTTGGCTAACAGTTCAACGTCCGCAAGCGGCCCGGTTAGGCAGCAATGAGCAAGCTGACAAAGACCGATAGATCAACTATTTGTTGGATATCAAGTGAGACTTTAGAACGCGAATTCAGGAACTTTCCGAAATGCGAGGTCGATTCAACCGCAATCCTTAGCTGATGTATCCGAACAGTTTCATCGACATCAGCAGACCGAGAGCGGCGAAGTAGAGGCCCGAGAGTACAAGGCCGATGCGCACGCCCCAATTGGGGCGCAACTGAGGTGGCAGCAGCGTGGTGTTAACCACCAGCGTGTGCCACGAGCTGAAGGCAAAGGCAAAGTTATAGAAGGTGGTCGACATCTCGAAGACTTTGCCCGGCTTGTCCATTGTCCAGAGAATGGTCAGGCCTAAGACTGCACAGCCGCAAAGGACGAAGAAGTAGACATATTTCACTGCCGTGCCGGGTAACTTGCGCAGTTGCGGACTCGCAGTCCAAAACACATCGACCCAGCGACGAACGAAACCATCGGTCGTGGTTGTGTGACTGGTAATCATCACCAGGAAGCCGCAGAAAAGAGTTGCACCCCAAAAGAATCGCCCCAAGTTCGGCCCCGATATCAACGACCGCAATGCGGGCATGTAGGCCAGCGTGCCAGGGGCGGGGTCTGTTACGCGGTCTTGCACGCCGCCGGCGGTCATGGCAGCACCGGTCCAACTGCTGGCTTCGGTGCCGCGGGGCAAGAACTCGACCGAAAGGATGCTGGGGAGGGAGACGCCGATCAGGCACGCGCCCATCCACACGAACAATTGGTCGCGCAAGATATGCCGATACCATCGCCGCCAGCGTGGTAGCGATTCTTCATCCACCACAAAGACGCACCCTTCGTGAGACAAACTGATGCCATGGCCACCGACGACGCTAGGAATCGCGCCGACTTTGCTACCCATGCCCCAGCCTTGATCGCGAGTGAAATTGCTGATTGGCGCGTTGGTCAAACCGCCGTTGCCGGCAATGGCGGCCAGGCTGCCGAGCGTGGCAATCAACGAGAGATTGAGCGTGGGGAAAGTGCCGTGATTCCAAAGATAGACGAAGACGTTCTCGGTGGCGTAGCCGTCGCGCTTGCCGTCACCATCCTGATCGCGAAAACGAATCTCGTTACCTTCCGCGTCCTTCTCCCACGCATCGGGATTGCCATCGCCATTCGTATCAATCGTTGGTGGCAAACCTTCGTTCACATCGAGCCGTCCGTCGCGATCGAAGTCTTCGCCCGGATCCAGAATACCGTTGCCATTCAGATCTTCACCACGCAGTACCGGAACGGTGCCAATCTGAAACAGCCCCGAGAAGATTTCGCCCCAAGTTGCCGGGCGGGAAAAGAAGATGCCCAGGAAGAGCAAAAACGTGATTACGGCGACCAGCTTGAAGCTCATGACCACCTTGAGCGAGTTATAAATCTTGCCGCCGAAAATGAGTGGAATCAGAACGAGCAGATAGAGACCGGTGGCCACGAACTTATGGACCCACCAGTCGCGCGGGATGTTATCGGGGTCGGGAAGTCGCTGAAGAAAAATGGCTTCGAGCGGGATGGCTGCGTTCACGGCCAGATAGGGGGCGATCGAGCCCCAGTCGAGCATGAAATAGATCAGCACCCAAAACATGGGGTGCGGTGGAATGCGGAACTTGCCACTGAAGATGGGCTCGCCGCAATAGAGGGCGTAGCGGCTGATTTCGATGTTATAGATGACCTGAAACAAAATGCTGACGGTGCCGATCCACAGGAGGGCGCCGCCATATTTGGCCGTCACTGCAGGGCCCGCGAGCCATTCACCACCACCAATGGCTGCTGCACCCATGACGAGGCCGGGGCCGATCATCGCGAGTGCATTTTTCCATTGAAACAGTGGCGCATCGGTGAGTTCTCCGACGCTCCAGCGCGGCATAGCGTGCGACCCGGGCCACGGGGCTAGTTCAGCGTCGGCTTTCTTGTCGGGACTCATCGGCACTAGCTCAAACAGCGGTTGGGAGGGGAACAAGATCGAGAGGTTGCCCATCATCGGCTGCAGCCTGCGGCGGGTCAACCTAAAGGACGTGGAAAATGAGCTGCGCCGGCGAATCTGACCGCTGGGCTATATGGCGAATATGACAAACTGACTTGGAGATCGTCCCGGCAAGGAATGTCGTGCCCCGAGTGCGTACAATGAAGAGAAGTCTTCACGCCCGCGCTGGCGTTCATTTCATTCAGTCGAAGGTAGCGAGCCATGCCCCAAGCTGTTGTCGATCCTGAAGAGCTCCGGCAATTCGCCCAGAGCTTGAAGAAATTCAATTCTCAGCTGCGCGATCGCTCGGCGGCGCTCGGCAATCAATTGGCGACGCTGAGTGCCAGCTGGCGCGACCAGGAGCATAAGAAGTTCTCGGAGGAGTTCGAGCAGAATATGAAAGTGCTGCTGCGCTTCACCGAGACGGCCGACGCCTATGTGCCGTACCTGCTGCGGAAGGCGGAGCACATCGAAGACTACATGCGGTCCTAGTTTGAAGGTACTGGTCATGGCCAAATCAGCACACATCACTTCCACCGAAGCGGTCACGGCGCTCCGTTCGGCGCTGTTGCAGTTTGCCGAAGATGCCTCGCATGGGGTGACGTCGCTCTCGATGGAAGCTCGCCGCGCGATCGATTGGGTCGAGCAAGACCGTACGTTCTATTGGCCGCGCGAGATGCGCAAAGCCTCGGATCGACTGGCTGAAGCGCGACTGGAATTACAGCGCTGCGAACTGACAATCAGCGGCGAAGATCGGCGAGCCTGTTACCAAGAGAAGAAGTTGCTGGAGAAGGCCAAGCGGCGGCTTGAACTTACCGAACAGCGGATGGCGGCGGTCAAACGCTGGAAGTTTGAGATTCGCAAGGCGGTCGAAGACTTTGACGTTCAACTGGCCAAGCTGCTGCGGTATTTAGAGAACGACGTCCCTGTTGCCGGTGCGGAGCTGCAACGAATGGCTGCCGCCCTGGATGCCTATACACAGACGTTTCGTCAGCCCGCCGACGATCGTTCCGCTTCGAGTCGAACCAGTGAATCTGCCGAAATTCCAGCACCAGAAGGAAACCAATGAGAATCTGTGACTTGAATTCGGGCATGGGGCAAATCAGCCAGGGCTATGCCAAGCTTAAAGAGCGGATGGTCGAGACTAGCGAAGTTTGGACCGACGATGCTTACCGGCAATTCGATCAACAGCGACTGAACGAGATTCCGTCGCGGCTGCAACAGTTGGCTGCTGCAGTGAACCGGTTGACCGAGATTCTGATTGAAGCCGAGCGAGAATGCGGCGAACCTTCTGAACGCAGTTAACTGGGTCGTCCAGCGGCGGTTAAGCCGGCAGGGGGGAAGTAGCTTGTGAGCCAGCCTGTAGAAAACGACTGTTTGACTCCGGTGAGGATCACCCGCATTGCGCCCAGCAAGCGAGTGTTTCTCACTGCTCGTTGGCAGGCTTTGGCGATGATCAACTTCGCCGTCGATCCCACCTTGCTTCAGCCACTGGTGCCCCAAGGAACCGAGCTCGACTTCTTTGGCGGCGTGGCTTATGTCAGCGTGGTTGGATTTCTCTTTCGCCAGACGAAGTTATTGGGCTGCACGGTGCCGTGGCATGTCAATTTTGAAGAGGTGAACCTGCGGTTCTATGTAAAACGCTCGGTTGGCCACGAACTGCGACGAGGTGTCTGCTTTGTCCGCGAACTTGTGCCCCGCCGCTCGATCGCAACAGTTGCTCGCTGGTGTTACAACGAGCCGTACGTCTCGCTTGCCATGCGGAGCGAAGTTGACTTGCCTGCGATCACAGCCGATGACGCGACAAGTTCCCAGCACAGCGTCAGTTACGGTTGGAAATCATCGGCCGGTTGGCTGGGGCTTCAGGTGAAAACACAGGGGCCGAAGCAACTTCCGGCCGCTGGTACGTTGGAAGAGTTCATTGCCGAACATTATTGGGGCTACTGTCGACAGCGCGACGGTGGAACCGTGGAGTACGAAGTGGAACATCCTTCATGGAATGTTTGGCAAGCAGAACAGCTTCCCTGGCTCGGTGATGTGCCACACTTTTATGGCCATCCTTGGACTGAGGCTCTCCGCAGCCCTGCCAGCAGTGCCTTCCTCGCTGAAGGGTCCGCAGTGAAGGTCTATCAGCCATTGCGAATTGCCTAGCTTCAAGAAACGAAAACATCCCAGCTGAGAACCTCAACTGAGATGCAATCGTTTTGGAGTCGAGCTGACCGAATCGCTTAGCGACGGAGTGGATTCACCGGAATCGAATTGTCGTAGTGACTCGCGGTGCTGTGCTTCGCTGGACTGTACTTCACAGGGCTCGTCGCGACAGTGCTAATGGGGAGCAGTTGCGGCGGAGCTGGTGGTTCGTCATCGCCAATGGTGAGCGAGACCGTTTCGACTTCTACGGCCGCAGCCACCTTCACTGCCGAGTAGTCAGCAGCCTGCACTGCCGGCGTGGGTGACGGCTTGGCAACTGGCTTGCCGGTAGCAATGCGAATCGGCTTGGCCTTGATGTGGACGGGTGGCGCGACGGCGTAGGGATCAAGATTCGCGGGCATGCGAGGCGAGGCAGGGGCCATAACATCTGGCGTCGCGCTGTTCTTCTTCCAGTACGGCTTGTAATAGGTGTCGCGGCCCGGAGGCGGCATGTTGTCGTCTTTGAACGGATTGTCTGGCATCGGAGTCGGCGGAGCCATCATCTCGGTGGGAACGCCGGTCGAACAGCCGATGTCTCCGCAGGTGCTGCAGCAAGACGGTTTGCGGCAGGCGAAGAAGTGTGCCCGAGTCTTTGTGCAACACGAGGTGCACGATGACGCGGTTGGGCAACTTGCGGTGCAACTGCTGCACGATGAACCGCAGGCAGCTTTGGAACGGCAGCCCAGATTGCATGGAATCAAGCAATCGAGCGAGCGAAGTCCACGTCGCAGCTTCTCGAGCAAGCACGGCCGCGGGCAGCAGTTGCCGATTGGCGGAGCAGGCATCGGTGTGCTACAGCCGGGTGCACAAGTGGTGCACGATGGTGCCGGCGACGAGCATGTGCTGCAACCGCCGTGAGCGAATTTCCCAAACCCGGCTGGGCGAATGATTGAACGACTGGGCGTGGACGATTGAGCCACGGCCAGCAACGGAATCATCCCCATGATTCCGAGTGCGATCCAAAGCGATTTCATGTTCCCCTCCCTGACAAGTTTCCGGGACTGGTCTCGTCTTGCCGCTTGCACCGTTGCCAGCTGCCTGGGCAAGAAAGTCCCGGTAAATCTATTGCGACTCTTACAACACATCGAACCGGCGAAACCGGCATAGCGAGAACTTTTAGATCGTCCGCTACATCCACGCCTACCGACAAACTGGCCCCGAACTTCGCAGCTTATCGAGTCGGCCTTTGAAAGAACGACTTGGCGGGATTTGGCCGCCGCTAGCGTTCTCTAACGGGATAGGCATCCCGCTGTTCATGAGGGGCTCGAATGTCAGAATTCATCTTGCTGTCAGACTGTGAATCGAATACTTAACCCAAGCATGGAATTGGGATGGTTTCGCACCCCGTAGAGATCACGCTTATGCACCGTCGAAGTTGGCTGGCCTCGATTGTTGCGCTGGTGGCAATGTCATTGGGCGTGTCGTTCGCGTCGGCACAACAGCCGATCACACTGGCCGACCGCTTGAATGCTGGGCTGAAGTGCCGGCGGCCCGAAGAGTTCGCTTTCGTCGAAGCGGTAGTCCTGCTAGTCGATCAAAAGAAGCTAACGACCGAGTTGGTCCTGGGAACCTACCGTTGGGCCGCCGAACAACGGCCCGATTTTCCCTTCTACTATTTTCAGTACGGGCTGCGCCGTCGCGCGGCAGCAATCGGCGTGACGGTCTAGACTAGCGTTGCCCGCTGCTCGTACTTACCTGTACATACCGCCGGTGCCGCCGAAGCGTCGTCCTGCTCCGCCGCCGAAGCCGCCGGAGAGGATGCCGCTGTAGTAGGAGTCCTCGGCTTCGATGGCGGTGAAGCCTTCGGCGAAGGCATTGGCGACGACGACTCGTTCGTCGGCGTTGGTGATGCCCATGCGGTTCAAGTGCATGACGATGGTCCTGCGGCGTGCTTCGTCGAGTTGTGGCCGGGCATTGTGCCGGCTTTCTTCGACGACGATTGGGAACGGCACGTGTTCCAATCGCAGGGCCACGCTCTCGAGGTGCTTCTTCGCGCCGGGGCCGAGTTCGGCGGTATCACCGCGGAACTCCTGATCGTAGAACGTGAAGTCAGCCGCCTCGGCATTCGTCTGCTGGGTTTCCCAGAACGAGTCGGTGGACTGCCCAATCGGGAAGGGACGATCGAAGGCCGGTCCATGCGGCGGGGCGCCATAGGCCTTGCCGAAATGCCCGCCGCGATGCGAGCTGGCCTGGCGGTCGAATTCGTCCCAGCAGCAGCCGCTGAAGGCTGCCGCACCGAGGATCGTCAGGAAGAGTATGGTGTGTTTCATGGCGGGTCACTCTGCGGGTTGAGTGTTGCGTGTGAGTTGAGTGGTGCTGCTGGTCTGTAGACAAGGTGACAAGGTGACAAGGTGACAAGTGTGTCCTTGTCACCCACTCACCCCCTCCTTGTCTCTTATTGCCCATGTCCGAACGGTCCGCTGGTCATGGCGGGTCCGCCGGCACCGTAGCGTTTCTTCAGGCGTGGCCAGACGGTGCTGCGATAATCCTGGGTCGGATTACCTTCCAGGTCGCCATGCAGGAAGAACTGGGCACTGGTGGGCTCGGTGATATCGAAGCCAGGCAGTGGCGGCACTTCTTCGGGTTCCATCGCCTGCACCAGTTCGGGTGTGACGAGGATCAGCAGTTCCGTTTCGTTGCGGGCGATGTCGCGATTGCCGAAGATCTTCGCCAGGAAGGGAAGATCGCCGACCGTGTTGCCGGTCATGTTGTCTTCGAGCAAGCCGGCGATGGCCAGCGTCTGACCTTCCCGCATTTCGACGGTCGTGGTCGCGGCTCGCACCTTAAGCCCCGGCGTGTTGTTCACGGTCAACTGGCTGTTGATCTGGCTGAACTCGGGCGAGACTTGCAAGCGAATGCGGTCCTTATCGACCACCGTCGGCATGAAGCTGATGATCGCACCGAAGGCGCGGAAGTCGGTCGTCACCGCGTTGAGGCCGGCCGAACCGACGAGGGTCGGCACAGCGAACTCACCACCGGCGATGAAGGTGGCGGGTGTACCACTCATCGTGACGAGCGTTGGTTCGCTGAGCAGGCGGAGCACGCCCCGCGATTGCAGGTAGCGAACGCCGATTTGAATGTCGTCGCCGTCGAGTTGTGTGAGCAGCGCTGGTCCCGCTCCGCCGACGACGTTGAGCATCGACTGCAGAAAGAGTTGGCTCCCATCGGGATTGTCGGTGAAGTTGATGTTCCCTCGCACGCCGACGCCGATGCCGCGGGCCGCGGAACGGTTCATTTCGGCGATCTTCACCCGCAGGGCCACCTGCTGCACGCCAGGGACGCGGAGCATGTTGATGACTTGCAACCGCGAGCGCTGCGAACTGCCGGTAGCACTATCGCTGAGGACTTGGGCAGCTGCCCCTTCGCTCAGACCGCCACCGAAGCCGCCGCCAAAGCCCGCACCATTGCCGCCGCCGCTCGACTGGCTGCGAACGAGGGCGACGATTTGAGCCGCCTCTTCGCTGTCTTTGGCCTGGCCGCGAATGATCAGCTTGTCGGCGACGAGCAGGAGTTGAATCTTGCTGTCGGGGAACATCTCGTTGATGACGTCCTGCAGCATCTTGTAGGTGTCTTCGGTCTGTTTCACTTGCGCCACGTCGGGCACGACCTTAATCAGGTACGTCACGGGCTGCATGGCCGGGTCGTCGAACCAGAAGGTGATGTGGGTCGAGCCCTGGCTCTTGCCGATCAGCGAGACTTCGCGAGGTGTGAACTGGACGATGTCGCAGATCGAGTCGTCGACGACTGCCGTGCGGTAGATGTCGACCTTGGTGCGAAGGAGTTTGCTGCGGCGGACCATGACCTG
Source organism: Anatilimnocola aggregata (assembly GCF_007747655.1). NCBI lineage: Bacteria > Pseudomonadati > Planctomycetota > Planctomycetia > Pirellulales > Pirellulaceae > Anatilimnocola > Anatilimnocola aggregata. The sequence goes on along the minus strand of NZ_CP036274.1, from coordinate 7,671,489 downwards.
AACGGCACCGGTTTCATCAATGACTTCGAACGGGCTGTTGGCGCGCCGCATCGCATCTTCCTGGGGCGCGACGGGGTCAGCCATCGGGGCCAGGTTGAGTGGCCGGGGTGCGGGTGGCACCGGCGCGGGCTGAGCGAAGTTCACAGGCTGCGGAGCCCGCGGCACAGGCAACTCGATGGTCTGCGAATCGGCCGGTTGGTTGAACGTTGGCTGGTTGAAGGGCCGGGCCGCGTCGTTGGTCGGAGCCAGCGGGAAGCGCTGGCTCGGTGCCAGGTTGGCCGTGGTATTTTGAATAGGCGCTGCGTTGATCGGCGCTTCGGGCTGCAGTGCCAGCGGTTGGCGCGAGACGGGCTCGAGCGGCGGTGGCTGCGGAATCGACAGCTGCGGAATCGCTAACTGCGATTGGGGCAGCGGCGCTGGTGCGAAGGGCGAAGCAGCGGACTGGATTGGCTCGACCGGAGCGCGATCGAACTGAGCGGTCCGCGCTTGTTCGGCGCCGTCGATGCCACTGGCCGGCTTGATCTGGCTGCCGGGTCGGGGCAACTCACTGGCCGAGAGAATCGGCGCTGGGTTGTTGGTTGTGGGACTGGTCGCAGCCGCATTGCTCGGCGTTGGTGTTGGCCTCTTCACGCCGGGCGTGGTCTCGACCAGTTGGCGGATGTCTTGCATCCAAGGACTGGCCGAACTGGGCGCACCGGCGGGAAACGCGAGGGGCGCTGCCGTCGTTGCAGGTGCTGCCACGATGGGCGCTAAGGTGTTCGTGGCCGGCGTCTGCCGGGGTACCGGCGGCAACAGCGCGGGCGTTTGAGCGGGGCGCACCGGTCGCGGCACGTTCGAGCCGGCGAGAATCGGCGGCAATCCCGGTTGGCTCTCGCCTGGTGGGAGTTCGCTGGGCGCGGCTTCGATGGCCACACGCTGCAGCGGTTTGGTGCTGCGCTGCGCTAAGGTGCCCGGCTGCTGTCCGAACAGCACGTGTCCGGTCAGGAAGCTGGCCGTGCAGAGCGAAGCCGCCAGCCAGCGTTGCCACCGACGAGCGCTCCGCGCACGACGTTTACGTGACGATCCAAGCATCGCCTTCCCCCTCTAAATGTTCTGAGCGGCGTGCCTCCCAAAATTTGGGTCCCCGGCCAGCGCTCAGCTGTCGTCCTTGACTACGTTGCAGGTTGCTCTCGGGCACTGCCAGGAACGATGCTCTTGCGAGTCTCACTCCCCACCCGCCAGCCGTTTCCAATCACCGGCCAGCTTCTGCCCAGCTGTCGACTCTCGTTGTCCTCATTCGAACTGCCAACTTCCGGCGCATTCCCCGCGCCCTCCGCTCGCAGACCAATCCCTGCCTCATTCCTATCGAACCCCCCAACCAATCCAATTGAGAAATTGTGCCGGTAATTCACACAACAACGCTTGTGCGGGTCGACCCGATTAGCGCGTCTGCGACGAAAACACAGGGACAAAACCCTGGCCTGTGAGTGAAAAGTTATGAACAATCGTTATAGTCGGCGCGAAGCGCAACGCTGATTTGGTCGATACCTCTATTACCGGCCATTCCGATTGGCTAATTCTGGTCGGCGACTGCCAGCACTTTCGCGGGGTTCAATCCATGCGGCATTATCGACTGCTATCAATGCGTCACTGGCACCTGTGCATCGCCTTCGGTGGACTTGCTCTCGCGCCGCTCGTTACTCCTTTCCAGCTAGGTAACGCGGAGGAACGCGTTTATCGAAGCGTCGCGGACTTGCGGCCACGAATGTGGGATGAATTGCATCAATCGCGGTACACCGAACGATGGACGCATCGCGGCGTGGAGTTGTTCAATGACCATATGAACATTGTGTGCGGCACGAATCTTCAAGACGCGCGGCGGGCTGCGGCCGAGGCCACGCGGGCTTGGAAGGATGCAGGCGACCTGGCCGATCAGTTCACTAAGGTCCATCGCGAGCGCAGCTTCGGCATTGGCGTGTTGCAAATTGTGATCGACAAAGAACCGCTTCGCGATCGCGATGCGCCTTTGACCACGCTGAATGTGGTCGGCCTGAAAAGTCAGATCACACTGCACGTCACACCCGGTGGTCCAACGTTGGACCAGCAGGCCGAGCGGCTGCGCGAAGCAACGGTGCTCGCATTTCTGCGCACGACCGAACTCGATGTGCAGTATCCCGACTGGGTCGCTGAGGGAATTGCCGGCTATTTAGCTCAACGTGGCGAATCGGAGGACGCTCTCGCACGGGTGGCTCCCAAGCCTACAACCGCAAACATCGGCGGTCAGCAGTGGCGGGCGATCCGCGAGAAGCCGGACGTGCTCACACCCGCAGCAGACGTTCGGGCTGAATCAATCGCGCGGATCAAGTTTCTGCTCGAAGGAGAAGACAGTTCACACGCGCCAGCCTTCTTCGCTATGTTGCGCGCTTCCGCCCAGGATGTCGCCCGACGTCGTCCCGGCGAAGGCCTGGTGAAAACGAGTCAGGGTGAAGTTCAGCCTTCGTTTGCCGGCGATGAGGGGAATCGCCTGTTTGCACAACTAGAACCGCAATTTGTGAGTTGGCAACGAGAGCCGCTTGCTGGTCAGCCCATCTATCGTCCGGCCAGCAATATCAGCCCGGAAATGGAGATGCTCCAACGTGAGATGATTCTGGCGTTGAAGTTGTTACAGCGGCAGACCGTGCCCGAGCAGGTTTCGGTCAATACAAAAGTCGTCGTCTTTAAGCAAGACGAAGCTCCTGTTGCAAAAGCCGATAGCGGAAAGCAGTTAGCGATTGCCGATCCGCAGCGTGCATTTGACGAGTTCGTCAACGGCGACCAGCAGCCGTGGGCGACTCGCGATATCGACGGAAGTTTGCTCCTTTCCAGCAACTTGCCGCGGCTTGCGCAGTTGTTCGGTGAAGATGGCCGACGCTTTCATCGCATTCGCCAGAACGATCACTGGGTGCTGGCGATCAAGTTGGGGAAAGGCAGAACATTGACTGCCTGGCTCGAAGAAAGCGACGAGACGCCCTTGCGCCCAGAAGCCAGGTTTGCCATCGTCGATCCCAGCAAACCAGCCGCCAATATGCCCGCACCGCCTCCTGCTGCGCAGCCTCAAGCTGAACTCGGTGCGCCCGTAGTTGCTCCGCAACCACAGCAAGCAACCGCAAGAGCGAACTCAGCCCCACCAGGCGACCAGCCGGTCGGCCAATGGCGGGCAAAGGCGATCGAGCCAAACAAGTAGACGGCCGCCAGTCGACAGAATCACTTCGTGCCGTCCTGCGCGCAAGGCGCGAATCGCTGCACTGGCAACATAGGCCGCCGAACGTGCACCAAAGCGACCATGTGGCTTCTGTAAGTCTCCTTCGACCTTGTCGAAGAACTCGGTCGCAGTAGTGCTCGGACTAACGAGCAGCACGTCGATCTTATCTTTCGCCAGTTCAGCGCGGAGGGCATCGCTGAAGCCGTGCAAAGCAAACTTGCTCGCACAGTACTCCGTTTTTTGCGGTACGCCACGATGTGCGAGTACGGAGCTGACGTTCACAATGATGGGCTGCGTACCGCGGCGCAGCAGCGGCAGTGCGAGCCGGGTGAGTTCGACCGGAGCGAAAAAGTTCACTTCCATCACGCGACGCAGGCGAGCTTCGTCGGCAGTTGAAAAGGGACCGATGGCTCCGCTGCCGGCATTATTAATTAGCACATCGAGCCCGCCCCAGCGCTGCTGGCATTCGGCAATTGCACGCTGGCGATCAGCAGGGTTCGTTACATCAGCAACGAGATAAGTAAACTGCTCGGGCCGCTGAATGGTGTCTGCCAATTGTTGCAAGCGATCGGCGCGGCGCGCAACCGCAATTATATCGGCACCCTGTTCGATAAGTTGAATCGCCAACTCGCGGCCGATGCCACTAGAGGCACCGGTTAGCAAAATATGCAGGCCCGTCAGCTTGCGCCTCGCCATAACTAGGCGACTTCTTCGATGGCATCGTCACCGGCGATGAGGCCGAGAAACTCCGTCGTTTCGGCAGGCACCAGATTCTGATGTGGCTGAATCGTCACACCTTCCTGGCGAATGCCACCCAAGTGACGCTGCGGCAAGCGGCAGTGAATAATCACCCGGTCGTCTTCGGTATACGATCGCTCCAGGATTTCTCCATGTGCGGCCAAAAAGGCGAACAGGCGACCATCGCTGGCCGAGGCCTCGATATCGAGATCGGCGAACGAGCGACTGAGTGCTTCGCTTACCGCGTGCTGCAAGTTTCGCAAGCCTTCACCACTCGACGCGCTAATCGAAACCGCGTTGGGATAGCGGGCAAAGATGCGGGCCAGATCGCTCCGGTCATGGACGCGGTCAATCTTGTTCAAAACCAGGACCGTATCTTTCTCTTCGATGTGCAATTCCTGCAGTACCTTGTAGACGGCCGAGATCTGGTCGAAGACTTCGGGGTTCGAAGCATCGGCCACGTGCAGCAACAGGTCCGCTTGCCGGGCCTCTTCGAGCGTCGCCTTAAAGCTGTGGACGAGTCCGTGCGGCAGATCACGAATAAAGCCGACGGTGTCGCTGAGTAGCACCGGGCCCCAGTTGTCGAGCTGCCAGCGTCGCGTGCGGGTATCCAGCGTGGCGAACAACTTGTCCGCGGCCAGCACACCTGCGCCGGTCAGCGTGTTCATCAGCGTGCTCTTGCCGGCATTCGTGTAGCCCACCAGCGAGACGGTCAACCGGTCGTGGCGCGAAGCAACGAGCCGTTCTTTCCGGCGCTCGATGCCGCCCAGTTCTTCGCGCAGGTCGTGAATTCGCTTTTCGACCAATCGGCGGTCCACTTCCAATTGCTTTTCACCCGGACCACGCATGCCGATGCCCGCCTTGATGCGCGACAAGTGCGTCCACATCCGCTTCAGGCGAGGCAAAGAGTACTCAAGCTGTGCGAGTTCCACCGCCAGGCGCGATTCCGAACTGCGGGCGTTCGTAGCGAAGATATCGAGAATCAACTCTGTGCGGTCAAGCACTTTGATACCGAGCGCCTGCTCCAGGTTACGGATCTGCGCCGGGTTCAAATCGTTATCGAAGATCGCCACATCGGCATCAAGGTTTGCCGCGAGCGCCTTCAATTCGCCGACTTTACCGCGGCCAAGATAAGTGGTCATGTCGGGCGTTTCACGCCGCTGCGTCATTTCGCCGACGATCTTCGCGCCAGCCGTTTCTGCCAGCCCGGTCAATTCCGCCAAGGGCTGCTCGTTCAGAGATTCGGATTGAAGAACGACACGGACGAGAATGGCCTTCTCGCGTGCCACGCCGGAAGCGCGGTCGAGACTTTGCACTGAGTTAGTTCCTCCTGAGATTTTTGGAAGCCAAGCCATCACCGCTCATCATCAGCGGCGCTGGCCAGCTACAAAACGGCAGGTGAATTCGCTGTTGCTTGTATCAGCAAAGCGCGTGCCTGCCAACGTTGCTCTTGCCTATCAAACTCTACCGCTTGGCCTCACTACGGGCCAGTTATAACGCGCGGATTTATTCATAATTCGGTCGGTTGCTGTCGCCACAACCGGGCGGCAGCACGCAGTGCGAGCGCATCACTGGCCCGCAGTTCCTTCAGGTGTATTCGCTCGGTAGCGGTCAGTCCTTGAAAGAAAGCCTGTTCGCGCAGCGCCGGACCAGCTGCGTTTTCTCCGGCCGCAATCACATCGGCCCAGAAAAATTCGCGGTCCCCTGTACTCTGCTGGCGGAAGACTTTTCCCACAAACCAAGCGCGACACTCGGTCAAAATAAGCGCTCCCGATTCGTGCGGCGACAGCTGCACGCCGGCCAGCTTGTCTTGCTGGCGACCACTGTGAGCGGCCAGGGCATAGGCTAGTTGAAGTTGCTCATGGGTCATCAGGTGGGCGGCAAACAGACCGCGCTGCTGTACGAGTTCGGTGGTGTAATTACGTGGCGAGAGACCGGCGAGTAAAACCGGTCGCTCGGGGTCGAGCGAGACCTGCGAAACCCAAGTGGCCGTTAGCCCTGATCGCTGCCCGTTGTGCGCGGCAGTAATCAGCCAGATTTCGCGATCGACTATTCGAAGGAGCGAATCAATCTGTTCAAGGTTCGGGGGCTGCATGTCAAAATCTCGAAACAGGCGTTTAAGAAGTTATTGCTTATTGGCTGGAAAACTTACGTCGACCACCGCGGCAAATCGCATCCGTTGAAATCATCCTATTCGTTGATTTTCGAGGTGGAATTTCAACACCAACCCCCTGTATTTCTCGAGAGATATGAGCCCTGGTGTTGAAAAACTCCGGTCATTAATCAACACCCCCCTTTTGCCATTTGCACAGTTCGTGGCGACGTAACTCACTTTATCCACTCCGCGGATCAAGCGCATCGCGCAGCCCATCTCCCAGCGAATTGAAGCCAAGGACCGAGAGCGAAATCGCCAGCCCGGGAGCCAGGGCATACCATAAGTTGCGGCTCCAATAGTCTTTGGCCTGCGACAGCATCGCGCCCCATTCGGCAGCTGTCATGTCGCCGCCGAGACCGAGAAACGAGAGGCCGGCAACTTCGAGAATGGCCGTCCCCACACTCAAACTGGCAAGCACGGTGAGCGGCCCGACCAGGGACGGAAACAACACTCGCGTCAAAAGTTGCCAGGTGCTCATTCCCATGGCGCGACTCGCCGTGACATAGTCGAGATTGGCCATCGAAAGCACCGTCGCCCGAGATTGCCGCGCAAAGACCGGAACGTTGATGAGTGCCACAGCAACAATCACGGTCGTCCAGCCGGGCTGAAAGGCGGCAGAGCATAGCAGGGCAATCAGAATGCTGGGAAAGGCCAGGGCCACGTCGATGGCGCGCATCACGAGGGCATCGGTCCGTCCTCCCAAGAATCCCGCGAGAGCGCCCAATGGCGCGCCAATGCCTAAAGCCAGGGCGATCGAAGAGAGCCCGGCAAAGAGCGACAGTCGCGAACCATGCAGAACGCGCGTGAGGACATCTTTGCGCAGCGCATCGGTTCCGAGCAGATGTTGCAGCGATGGCGGCGCAGCAATGACTTCGCTCGTAGCATTCAGGTCATAGGGCGAGATCCAATCGGCGGCCAGTGCCACAACCATCAGCAGCGTAACGACTCCCGCACCAAACAGAGCCGCGCGGCTGCGGGCAAAGCGTTGCCAGGCGCGAGCGGCGGGTGAGTCGGGTGGTGGTGGAGGGTGAGACATAGCGTAGGCTTGGGGGTCGGTAGTCTTTAGCGAGCAATGATCCACTCAATAGCAAAAGCACTATTCGCCAAAGACTCCCGATCCCTGCGTGGTACTGAGTGAAAATACGTTACTCGCCGAGTCTGATGCGCGGATCGAGCCAAACGAAAACCAAATCGAGTAACAGGTTCATGGTGACGAACAGGATGCAGATCACGATCGCGCCCGCTTGCACGGCGACGTAGTCTTTGTCCCCGAGGACGGCGCTGGCAATGTAAGTTCCCATGCCGGGCCAATCGAAAACAGTTTCGGTGAGCACTGCGCCAGAGAGGAGGAGTCCGACTTGCAAACCGGCGATGTTTACAACAGGGACAGCGGCATTCGGCAGGGCGTGTCGCCAGACACTGCGCCACAAGCTACAGCCTTTGGCGCGGGCGGTGCGCAGGTAGTCAGCCGCAAGGACATCGAGCATCGCAGCGCGGGTGATGCGGGCAATGATGGCCGCGGGAATTGTGGCCAGAGCCATGGCTGGGAGAATTAAGTGCTGCACGGCAGCTAGCCAAAGTTCGGGGCGGCCGCGCAGCAGCGTATCGATCAAAAACAGTCCAGTGAGCGGTTCAAAATCGAACACGTCCGCCGGCAAACGCTGCGAAGTGGGGAGCCCTGAGAAAATCAGTCGCAAACAGATGCCGAGAAAAAAGACCGGCACACTAACGCCGACGAGTGAACCCGCCGTGCAGAGCCAATCGGGCCAGCGATTGCGCCAGACCGCTGCGGCGACTCCCGCAGTGATGCCCAGCGGAAAGGCGATCAGGCAAGCGGCCATGGTTAGTTCCACGGTCGCGGGAATTCGCTGCAGCAGTTCGCGGTTCACACTCACGTGACTGCGGGCCAGGGAGTTCCCCAGGTCGCCAGTCTTCAACACCTGCCAAAAGAACTGACCCAGCTGAATGTAAATGGGCTGGTCCCAGCCATACTGCGCCCGCAATTGCTCGATCTGTTTCAGGTCGGGATGTTGACCAAACCGCGCGAGGAGTGGATTGCCGGGGAGCAGACGGACAGCGATGAAGACGAGCGAAACTGCCACCACAACAGTGACGATGGCGTGCAGCAAGCGCCAACCGAGGTAGCGAATCACGGTGAGGCCCCGGGCTTCGTTTCCGGCTGCTCGCTCGTGAGTTTCGCCTTCCCTAAGCGAATCAATCCGGTGGGATGCAAGTTGAAACCCGTCAGGCGCGGAGCGTGTACCGCGCGCAGTTGCGTGTGGGCCAGGGGGACGACGGGCAATTCGCGCAGGGCGATCGCCTGCGCCTCGTGGTAGAGGGGCAACCGCTTGGCAAGATTCATTTCGACTTGCCCAGCCAGCAGCAGTTCATGAAACTTCGGATCGCGAAAGCGGCTGAGGTTGTTGCCGTTTTCGCTGATGTTGTCGGGATCGAGCAGTTGATAGAGAAAGTTGTCCGGGTCGCTGTTGTCACTGCTCCAGCCGGCGAGGCCCAACTCATGCCGTCCGGCCATCAAGTGCGCGAAGTGTTCGTTCACATCGCGGCCGGTGACGGTGACTTCGATCCCAATCTCGCGCAGCGAATCCTTCAGGAATCCCGCCATCGATGTGGGCTGCGGCAAGTAAGGACGAGCCTGGCTCATCACCGACAGATTCAGTTGAATGGGAAGCGTGAAGTTCCCTTCCTTTGCCGCTTCTTGCATTAGCTCTTTCGCTTTGGCAACATCGAACGGGTGATCGACGAGGCTCGGATCGTGCCCCCACATGCCGGGCGGAACCATGCTGACGGCGGGCTCGGCGTGACCATCGAAGCCGATCTTCATCAGCGTGGGTTTGTCGATTGCCAAGGCAATCGCTTGTCTCACTTTCAACTGATTGAGCGGTGGTTTGTCCATTTGCATGGTCAAGTACGAAACATTCATCCCCGTCTGTTCGAGTAGCACCAGCGGGGTCTTTTTCACCGCGTCGTAATCTTGCGGCGCGAGGCTATCGACCAGTTGCACTTCGCCGCGCATGAGTCGTTGAATGCGCGTGGTGTTGTCCTTCACCGGCACGATGATCAAGTTCTTGATCGCTGGAGCGCCGCGCCAATGCTTGTCGAAGCTTTGCAGCACCAGCTGTTGATCGCGATTCCATTTCACCACTCGAAACGGGCCGGTTCCCACAGGTGCATCAGCAAACTCTTTACCCTTTGCCTTAAGTGCCGTGGGCGAAACGATGCTCGCTGGGAACATCGCCAGGTTCGTCAGAAAAATCGCGCTAGGACTCTTCAGTTGAAACACGACTGTTCGCGCATCAGGCGTATCGATCTTTTCAATCATGGCATAGGCCGATTGATAGGGCCGGGCTTGATCGAACAGCAGCGGATGCTCCTTGGCGGTCAATCGCTCGAAGGTAGTTTTCACTGCAGCTGAATCAAACTGGGTGCCGTCGTGAAAGATCACATCATCGCGCAGCGTGAAGGTCCAAGTCTTGCCGTCGTCGCTGATGTTCCACCTTTCGGCCAGCGACGGGACGAGCTCGGCCCGCAGGTCATCGTAGGTGACGAGTGTATCGAAGACGTTGGTGATGACGTGCACCGATTCGGCGATGTCGGTATTGGCCGGATCGAGCGTCTTGGGATCGCTGGCCTGCGCGTAGATGAGTGTTTCGTTCGATGGGGCAGAGCGGCTGCAGCCGCTAGTTGTTAACAGCACAAGAACTGGCAGCAGCCAGAGAAGCAAAGCAAGACGATGCAGCACAGGGAGACTCGCAGCATGAGGGAAGCGGCGCGAACGCTGGTGATTCTAGTGCCACTGCCCGCAGCCTTCCAGGCGAGTTAACTCGGGGCGGGCTTCACGCGGCGTCAGCTGGAGCGCTTTCCGGCCGATGCGTGAGGAGCACTTTGGGGGCTGGCAGTCGATACAACCGCTACAGGTGGGCCGAAATCGGGGCAGTGAGGGAGCTTGCCACTTCCAGATTTGACAGCGTTCCCATTTGACCTAGGGTTTGGTGCAACCGCGCCTCGGGGAGGGGCGTTGGTTCTGGGCACGGCGGGGATAGCTTGGAGCTAGAGGGGACCCCGCCGTGCTTTTTATTTTCCCGTGGCGACTTACTCGCCGATTCTTGCACACCTCAGAGACGGGGAACGAGCGGAGGAGCGAACGACATGTCTGCACTCCAACTCGGGTCGCCTGGCCCTCGCTCACATCGTCTAGGCTGGCAACGCTCTGGATTCTCACTCGTTGAAGCTCTCGTCGCCTTGACGATTACCACGCTCGCTGGCAGCGTGATGCTGCTGGCGATTGAAAGCTGCTTGAGTTCCACCGGCGATGCCGTCGACCGCATGATTGCGGACGGCATGGCGAACCAGCTGCTGAACGAAATGGCGTTGAAGCGGTTCATGGCGGTGGGTGACACCCCGCTGTCGATCAGCGGGCCGTCTGCGTATGAAACTTCCGGCAGTGGCCGCGAGCGCTACAACGATCTCGACGACTACAAGAATTTTTCTGTCAAACCAGCCGAGGGAATCTGGGGCGAAGCACTCGGGACCGGCAACGACAGCGGGAGTTTGCGCAACAGCAATTTTCGTGTTCCCAGCAGCTATTTCACCAATTGGCGACAGAAGGTCGAGATCTACTTTGTCAGTGCCACCGATCATTCGGTGCGCTTGACCGGTTCGAGCACCAGCTACTATCGCGCGTTCGAAGTGACAATCGAATACGTCCATGTCGACGGCCGGGTCATTCTTTTAGCCAAGCGGAGACGCGTCTATGCGTACTTGCCTCCGCCCAGCTAAGGCTTCGTGGCATCGGCCTCCAGCCTGTGGACTCTTGGGAAGGAACATGACAGGCAGGATGCCTATCCCACGGAAGGGATCGCCACGCCGCGGTCTATCGTTGCCAGAGTTATTGGCTTCGATGACGATTCTAATTCTTATCGCAGGTTCGCTCGGCAGCGTGGCGACGGCCGTTCGCTCGTCGAATTCCTACTGCAGCGGGCAAACGCAGGCGGCCCAGCATGCGCGCGTAACGCTGTCGCGCATCGAGCGCAATCTATCGACCTGTACTGCCAACGAGCAGTTCCCGGGTTGTCGTGTGTTTGCCACAACCGTCAGCGGCTCGGCCTTTCCCGATACGCTCGTTGTCTGGAAGCCTCTCGCCACCGCCATGGCTCCGACTGGTTTGCCCCGAGTGAATGAACTGTTGCTGTACACCTACAATCCATCCGCTCCGAATGAACTGCTTGAGATTCGCGACACTACGAATACGGCGACGGCACCAGCTGCCACTTCAACTACTGCTTGGAACACGCTGGTCACACAGTTGAAAACGAGCAACACAGCAACTCGCACGGTCATCACCACGCGACTGCATACGGCCCTGCCAGCTGTCGGCCAAAGCACGCGCGGGGCGCTTCGCTTTCTCATCTTGGCTGGACCTCCCGATGCGCAGTGGACGGCCTATCGCGCGGGAACGACCGCGTGGGACGATCTCGAGTGGCCCCTCGACCGCTACGGCAGTACGACCGGCACGCGCGCGATCGCCTGTCAAATTGAATTGCAAGTTGATGCCAGCGATGGCGTCACGACGAGTGGGCATGTGTTGCCATTCTTCGGCAGTGGCTCCTATAGCTTTCAGGTGAGCCGCTAACATGTGCCGAAACCAAAAAGCTAAGCGAGTCGTGGGCCGTCGCGCGGGAATTGCCGTGATCGTGGTGCTGGGATTGCTCACGGTCACCTTAGCACTGTCGTATGCCTTGCTGCGTACCCAGGCGACTGCCAGCCTGATTGCTCGCAATGGAACACGGCAATTGGATGCCAGGTTGGCCGCCGAGGCGGGGCTCGCAACCGCGCTGCGCAAGATGCACGAAGATGCCTGGCCCGGCGTGACCAGTCAGTTGTCGGCGAACGTCGATGCCAACACTAGCTACCTGGTGGAATACGCGACCGGCGATCCGGAGCTAACTTCCACCGACTCGCAATACGCTGAGTATCCGTTTCGCGTCACCATTACGTCGACCGGCACTGCCACCGACCCGCAGCAGCCCACGTTGCAAACGACTTATCGGCTGCAAGCCGTGGTGCAATTGGTGCGGCGGGCTTTACGCAACAGCAATCCGTCGAGTTGGAACTCGTATCTGAGTCCCACCGTCTATCAATGGAGTACGAGCGACGCCCACCTCAATTTTCCTATGCGAATCGAGGGAACGACGACGTTTCTCGGCCGTCTCCGATTGTGCACGAACTATCCGGCAACGCTTGCCACCCGCGATCGGTACTTATCCGACCTGAATCAATTGCGGCTCACAACGGGTGCGGATAATCGACCGCTTGGCGGCAATGTTACGCTGGGTACTACTTCTCAACTTGCCGATGTCGTGAACAGTGTGACGAGCAGCTTGGGACTTGGTGTGACCAACTCATCGGCGAGCACTGCCGCGCCCTTAACTCGTCCGGGCACGGTTTCGTCGTATCAGCTTTATCCGGGCGGGAAGAATTACACGATCACTTCGCTCAATGCGACATACGGCAGCAGCCCGAGCAATCTCACGCTCTCTGCCGATCCGGTGACGAATCCGCTGGGTGTGTTTCGCTCCGAAGGGCAACTCACCTTGGGCAGTAACGTGTCGCTAACGGGTACGCTCTTAGCTGGCGATTCATCGGCAGAAGTGCGCATTTCGGGTTCGAACGTGAATCTTGTCGGCCGTAACTTGCCAGGGCTCGAAGGGAACAGCACGAACTATCAATTGCCGACGATTCTGGCCGGTGATGATCTGCATCTCTTAGGGACTAGCAGCGCCACGATTCGTGGGCTGGCAATTGTCTGGGATGACTTTGAATTGACGTATGCAGGCGAAGATCAAACGCTGGATTTCACCGGTCGCCTGCTGACGAATAAGTTCTTGGGGCGCGGTCGAGATAACTGGGATCTGAGCGATACCTGGTGGGATATTGAGCGGCTCAGTTTTCAGTTTCAGTATCGCGAACCGCCGCTCGCCTCGACCGTGACGAGTTTTCCCGAGTGGATGCGTCTGCGATATGGCTTCGATTACCGCTCGCCCAAATTGCGACTGCGTCCCAACACCGACGGTGTACAGTATCGCTGGCAAGATTGGTCGCAAAGCATCTATGTCAAAGCTGCGGGCGATACCGGCCTGAAGTGGAATCTCATTCGCGTCAAGCCGCTCTAAGTGGCATTAATCGTCTTCATAGACGACTGCCGCGCGGCGGCGAGGAGCAATGCGCGCCGGGCGTCGCTTGATCGGCCCTTCGCCTTCGACAAACCAATAGCCCCCTAGCAGTTTGTAGAAGAACAGGATGATAAAGGCACCACCGGTGGCCACACAGAATCCGATCGGGCTGATCGGCGTGACACGCGTCCCTTGTACGAAGGCGAGAATGCCGCAGCCGATAACCGTGCCGCCAATTCCCATTGCCAGCGTGGCGACAGCACCGCCCGGATCTTTACCCGGCATGATCGCCTTGGCCAGCAGCCCGACGATGGTACCGAAGCCGATCCAGGTCAAAAACGTGTTCGCGAATTGCTGGGCCGTTTCGAGAAATTGAGCGTTATCCATGGCAGCCTTCCCTGGTTGCACATTACCGTACCAGTCATTGATATCGGCTGGTTCAGTCAGGAACTTGGGAGCGACCCTGCGGGAGGGTGAAGCTGCGGAAGTTAGTGGAGCGAGGAAGGCTTCAAGTTGACGAGTTCAAACTCCAAACTTCCGCCTCTCCTCCTCCCGTATTCCGCCCCAATTTCCTATAATCATGGTTTACTTGCTCGCCAGCACTGCCAGGACCCAGTCGTGCAGATCATCGCGTACCCCCATCCCACCCTCCGGCACGTCTCGAAGCCGATTCGCCGCGTCGATGCTGAACTCAAGCAGATGATTCGCGAGATGTTCGCCCTCATGTACGAGGCCAAGGGAATTGGACTGGCCGCGAACCAGGTGAATCTGCCGCTTCGACTGTTCGTGATGAACCTTGAATCCGATCCCGAGAAGGGGCGCGAATTGGTTTTCATCAACCCGGTGATCAGTGCGCCCAAGGGATCGGCCGAGGCCGAAGAGGGCTGCCTGAGTTTGCCGGGCTTGTACGGTCCGGTTGTTCGACCGAAGACCGTGCGAATCACTGCGTATGGGCTCGATGGCAAAGAAATCGACATTGCCGCGACCGATCTATTGGCTCGCTGCGTGCAGCACGAAGTCGACCATCTCGACGGGGTACTATTCACCGACCGCATGAGTGCCGGCGCAAAAGCCGATGCCCTGGAAGAGCTGCTGGAATTCGAAATGCTCTTCAACAGTCAGCGGTCGACCGGCAACATTCGCAGCGACGAAGTGCTCGCGGCGGAACGAGCTGAGTGGGAACAGAAATACTGCTGAGCGGAAAGAAGACCTCCATGCGTTTGCTCATGATGGGAACCGGCCCGTTTGCCGTCCCCACGTTCCGCGCGCTGCTCGATTCGCCGCACGAAGTCCTGGCACTTGTCACTCGCCCCACGCCGCAGGCCAAAGGGCGTGAGAAGGCCAGCTTGAACCCCATGCGCGATCTGGCCGAAGAGCGCGGGCTGACGATCTATGCACCGGACAGCATCAATACGGATGAGGCGAAAGCTCAGCTGAGCGAGTGGAATGCCGACTTGTTTGTGGTTTGCGATTACGGGCAAATCCTCTCGCGCTCGGCCCTTGGCTTAGCCCCGCTGGGGGGCATTAATTTGCACGCCTCGCTATTGCCAAAATTTCGCGGCGCTGCGCCGATTAATTGGGCGATTCTGGCCGGTGAAGAAGAGACGGGAATCACGGTCATTCACATGACGCCCCGGCTCGATGGCGGACCTTGCCTGGTCGTCTGCCGCACTCCCATCGGCAGCGAAGAGACCGCACCGGAACTCGAGAAACGACTGAGCGAGATGGGTGTCGGGGCGGTACTCAACTCCATCGACCAATTGGCGAAGTGGGATCGCTTCTCACCAATCGGCAGTCGTCAACCAGCCGAGTTGATCACCAAGGCACCTCGACTTGCCAAAACCGATGGTCAAATCGATTGGACGAAGTCCGCGGCGTTCATTCAGCGGCAAGTGCGGGCGCTCAAGCCGTGGCCAACCACCTATACTCATTGGCTCCGAGCGGCGGGCGAACCGCTGCGCGTAATTATCGACCGGGTAACTATCCTGACTGAACCAGCTGGTGCTGAAGCGGGGACTGTCGTCAGCAGCGACGGCCAACAACTGGTGATCGCTACCGGCGAGGGGCGTCTCGCGATCGATGCCCTGCAACCTGCGGGTAAACGAGTGCTGCAAATCAGCGAGTTTCTGCGTGGCTATCCGGTAAAGCCCGGCGACCGTTTTGGCGCTTAGCCTTCTCTGATTGCTCCCCTCATTCCGTTCGTGGCACCGCCCCCGCTCCGCTTCCCCTACAATGCCGGCACGCTTGTTCCATTCCTCTCCAGCAATGCGTTGTCACGATGAGCAATGTCGATCAGCCCGTGCCCGATAGTGTGATTCCAGCTGGGGTGTTGCCGCCGCTGCGGTGGCGAGACCTTCCTGCAGCGCTGCCGATTCTCAGAATGATTGGGCCCAGCGTGATTCTGGCGGGACTGGCGCTGGGCAGCGGCGAGTTCGTGCTGTGGCCGTTCATCACGTTCAAGAGCCGGTTCGTATTTTTCTGGGCCTGCCTGCTCGCAGTGGTGACGCAATACTTTTTGAACCTGGAGATCATGCGCTGGACGCTTGCCACCGGCGAGACAACGCTAATTGGCATGCAGCGAATGCATCGATTCGTTGCGCCCGTGTTCCTGATGCTCAACATCATTCCCTGGATGATACCCGCGTGGGCCCAAGGCTGTGCGCAATTGCTGGGCTGGTTGGTGTTCGGGCCGACGTTCGATTCGAGCGGCGCGATCATTCCTGGTCCTTATGACAACGCGATCGCGATTGTCACAATCCTGGGCTGCGGCATTATTTTGACATCTGGCCCAGTCATTTATGAAACAGTCGAGAAGATCCAGCTCGCACTGGTCGCCCTGATTCTGGTGATCGTCATTGGCCTGGCCGGTTGGCTCATTTGTTTGCGGCCCGATGCAGTGGTGACACAAGTTACTTCGGTTGCCACCCTGGGCTGGCCGCAAATGTTGCCCACGTTCGATGAGTCACTAACGCCAATGGCCTTGCTGGGCGCGCTCGCATTTGCCGGTGCGGGTGGAACGATGAACCTCGCGCAAGCGAATTACATCAAGGACAAGGGTTACGGCATGGGGGCGCACATCGGCCGTCTGACCAACCCGTTCACTGGCAACGAAGAAGCAAGCAGCGAAACAGGGTTTCATTTTCCGCACACGCCCGAGAACATGACGCGCTGGCGGCAATGGTGGCGATCTGCCTGCTGGGAACATTTCGTCTCATTCCTGCTGACGTGCATTATTTGCCTCACACTGCTGACGCTCATCAGCTATATCGTGTTTTACGACGCAGCGGGTGAGTTGCAGGTCGACCCCAAGCTCTACAAAGAGGGACTCGGCTTTGTGTGGGCCGAGGCCTTGCGACTGGGTGAGATCGTGGGGCCAGCTGCCAAATTTGTGTTTCTTGTCATGGGGGTGGCGATTCTATTCACCACGGAGTTCGGAGTCCTCGATGCCAGCAGTCGAATTTCGACCGACCTGGTGAAGATCGCCTGGCTGCGTGAGAGCAAGCGCTGGAGCGAAGGGCGGCTCTACTTCTGGTTCTTGTGGGGCGAAATACTGCTCGCAACCGGAATCCTGCTGCTGGAGTACGTGGGACTAAAGATCGGTGCGCTGGCGTTGTTTCAACTTACCGCGGCGATGAATGGCGGCGTGATGTTCTTGTATGCCATGCTGCTGGTGTTTATGAACTCGCGCTGCTTGCCCGCCGATATTCGCATTCCTCGGTGGCGATTGGCGATCTTGGGCTGGACGGTGCTGTTCTTTGGCTTTTTCAGCAGTTGGGCAGTCTATGACGGAGTGCAAAAGATTGCGGCGCGGTTTACGGCGAAGGCGCAGTTGCAGTCAGTGAAATGAGAAACGCTTCGTGCTGAATCCAGGTCGGTTCCAGTCGGACATCGAGCATGACGTGGTTGTGCAGTTTGAGATGAACGGGTTCCTTGGGCAGGCGACTGCAGGGCGCGAGACCTGCCTGGTGGTCCCAAAAATGGACATAGCCCAAGCTGAGCGGTAACACGCGGATTTCGCGTATCTTGCCGCCAACGTGTTGATAGTAACCCGTCTCCGCCGCCAACAGGCAGAGCGAACCGCGCAGCGAAAGAGGCTGTGCCCCGGGTGGACAGAGTAGCCGCTCGCGCAACCGAGAGGTCTGCTGAGCTAATTCAGGTGCCAGAGGGAGTGGCACTGAAGCATGAACTCGTCCTTCGTAGCGACTTGCTCCCCAGTTACTCCCTGGGGGTGCGAAAACGCGAGGTGCGGACACTGGTTGGTCGACTAGTTTGGCGTTGAACTCGCGGCAAACATCGGCGATTGAAGAGAGGACGCTGGCAACTTCGAGCGAAGAACGCTCGCCGATAAGGTAAAGCTTTCCATCGTGGGCACGTGCCACTGGAGTAATCGCGTTAATTAACGGGGGGCAAGTCTTGTGTAACTTCGCAGCCTGGGAGAGCGTGAGTCGTTGTCGCCAGCGGAGGTAATCATCAGTTGCCTCTCGGTAGTGAGCAACCTGCTTTTGCATCTCACGCGAACGGTTCACCAGCGGTTCCAGGGCAGCTTGAAAACTGTCGATCGTCTTTTCGTCCCATTGTCCAATGCCCAGCTTGCTGAGTGTGGTCAGCCAGGCACGATACTCTGCCTCTGCAGCCTCGGGAGTAGCTCGGGAGGCACTTAGCTTGACGATGTTGAGAACGAGGGGCTCGACTTGCGCCATCAGTTCGGCGTGGTTGCCTTCAATCGCCGGGGTTTGAGGCTCCGCAGCAAGGTCCGGCGGAATGGCCGCCAATTGCCAGCCGCGAGTGCGGAGAGCAGCCAACTGCAGTCGGCGCAAGTCCTCCGCCAGGCAGTCAATCAATTCGAGGGCTGTGCATTCTTTTCCATTCCAAAGGCACGGTCCCGTCTGTAAATCCTGGGCGCATTTATTTAGTGCTTCGGCAACTTTATCAAGGCGAGGTGGGGCAGCGAACGATTGGACTGCCGCGCTATGTTCCTGCCAGCGGGCCGCGTGCAACGCAGGCTGAAACTCGTTGAGCAATTTGCGAAAGGGCTGATAGAAGCGGCCGGTTTCGGTTTCGAGAAAAACTGCCCGGCGGTGTACTTCCGATAAAAGCTGAATCAAGGTGCTTTCGATGGCAACCCGATTGCCCGCTTCGATCTGCTTGCGGTAAAAAGGAAAGCGCACTTCCTGCGCACGCACGATAGCATCAAGCTCTTGCTGCAAGATCTCTGCGCGAAAGTCGGGATTTTGTTGAGCCTGCCGGGCAGCGGCCTTGATGCGCGTTGCCATCGCAATGAGGCGCTGCTGCAAATCGCTGCCGGCGGCTTCGCCGATGACCGTCAATCGCTCGGCCGCATGCCCGAGGAGAGAGAATTCGCTGGCGGCATTGGCCACGTCGACAATCGTGGCTCTGGTCATGCTCCCGCTGGCAATTTTGTTCTCGGCAGCTGCGAGCAATGTGCCAGCGCGCGTCAGTCTGGCTTGAGCCTGGGCGCGCAAGGCGGGCCCCTCGCCCACCGGCAATGTCTCGAGCAGTTCCTCAGGGTTGGCGGTTGATGTGTGTGCCGAGGCAGTTCCCCCGGCACAACCGAACGCCAGCCAGATTAACACCGAAAGGGCCACAAGCTTCATTTCCAGGCTCCCACCAGTTGGCCCGAGAATGTCGCCTTGGCATCCTGATCGACCTGCGACATCTCGATGTTTTGGACGTCGATGGTAATCGACCACTCACCAACGGCCGAGACCTTGAATTGGGGTGGTTTCTCCCACGCCGTCGACCACAGCGGCCCGCCCTTCACCGTTTGCACGTACAGTTCACCGGCGATCGATTGATCGGCCAACTGAGCTCTGTTGGTCGCTGTCAGCGTGGCTCGAAAAAATACCGCGGGATAGTCTTCCGCGGTGGGGCTTTTATAGCTGGTGAGTTGCAAGACGCTCGAGCGCTGGCTATCGCCAGGGATGAATTTTGCGAAGCAATCTTCGGTCTTGATCGCTGGTTGCGGTCCTAAGTTTACGCCCGTTTCCGCCAGGGGAGTCACTTTGGCCACCGTTTGCTGCACGTTCTTCAATTGTTCCTTGGCGGCATCCAAGTCCTCCTGGGTGCAGGCTGCCGAACTGACGAGGAGGAATGTGGAAAGGCACACCGTTAGGGCGTGTGGATGCGAGTAAAGTCGGCCGAACATGATTCTGGCACACCCTGTGGCAGGTTTGGGGGTGGGGGAAACGATCGCCGATTATTGGCGCTGTCGAATGAGAAGCAGTGATGAAGGGCGTGTAAAGGATGTGCGACCAATGCTCCTGTTCTGAACCGCCAATGTGGGCCATAATGCGAATGAGAGCTTTCATTTTTTAGAGGTGGTGCGATGGCAGTTAGCGAAGAAGTAGTCCGCGAAGAATTGAAGAAGGTGATTGATCCCGAACTTTTCGTGAACATCATCGACCTGGGTTTGATCTACAACGTCACGCTGGCGGAAACTCCGGAAGCGAAGACGAATATTTCGATCGACATGACAATGACCAGCCCGATGTGCCCCGCCGGGCCGCAGATGATTGCCAATAGCAAACAAGTGTTGACGGCGGTGGAAGGCGTGGGTGAAGTGGAAGTAAAAATCGTGCTCGATCCGCCGTGGAGCCCCGATCGCATGACCGAAGATGCTCGCGATCAGTTGGGAATTTTCTAAGACAACTCGCTTGTGACTTCCCTTCGCCAAGGCGTCGGGCAAAGAGGCACCTGCCATGCATCGCTTCTTCGTTCTGTGCGGAGTCTTGTTCATGACGGCTGCTGCTGACGCTCAATCGCCGCAGGCGGGATATGAACGTTCCGGGGCGATGCGCAACCAGAGCCGCTCGGTCGTGATGGCCAGGCACGGGATGGTGGCAACGAGTCATCCGCTGGCCGCTCAAGCGGGGCTCGATGTGCTCAAGGCCGGGGGCACGGCAGCGGATGCGGCAATTGCGACCAATGCGATGCTCGGCGTTGTGGAGCCGATGAGTTGCGGCATTGGTGGAGATTTGTTCGTCATCTATTGGGATAACAAGACCCAGAAGTTGTACGGGCTGAATGCGAGTGGGCGAAGTCCGTATAACATCTCGCGCAAGACGTTCGCCGATAAAGGTCTGAGCGAGATTCCCAGCGACGGAGTCTTGTCCTGGTCGGTACCGGGCTGCGTGCATGGCTGGGAAGAGTTGCGCGGCAAGTTTGGCAACCAGACGTTGGCTGAGAATCTGCAGGCGGCGATTGCGACCGCTGAGGAAGGCTTTCCTGTTTCCGAAGTGATCGCGGGCGGTTGGAAGTCGAGCGTGCCGAGTTTGCGCGATTGGCCCGATTCGACCGCGACCTACTTGATCGATGGCGAGCGGGCCCCAGCTGTCGGTGAAGTCTTCCGCAATCCGAACCTCGCCAAGAGCTATCGACAAATTGCCGAGCAAGGCCCGGCAGCGTTCTATCGTGGGCCGATTGCCAAAGAGATCGTTGCCTTCAGCGAGCGAAACGGCGGCTACTTTTCGCTCAAGGATTTTGCCGATCACACCAGCACTTGGGTCGAGCCCGTGTCGACCAACTACCGCGGCTACGATGTTTGGGAACTGCCGCCCAATGGCCAGGGCATTGCGGCGCTGCAGATGCTAAACCTGCTCGAGCCTTATGACTTGAAAAAGCTGGGGCACAATTCGGCCGAGACGATTCATCTATTTCTGGAGGCAAAAAAGTTGGCATTTGCAGACCGGGCCAAGTTTTATGCAGATCCAGATTTCGAGAAACTGCCGACTGCGGAACTGATTTCGAAGGAGTACGCGCGCGAGCGGGCCAAGCTGCTCGATCGGAATAAGGCCAGTGTTGATGTTCCCGCTGGTAACCCGCGCCTCGAAACGTGCGATACGGTCTACTTAACGGTGGTCGATAAGGACCGCAACTGCTGCTCGTTCATTCAGAGCATCTTCAATGGCTTCGGTTCACAGGTAGTGCCCGGAAATGTGGGCTTCGCGATGCAGAATCGCGGGTGCCTGTTCGCGCTCGACGACATGCATCTCAACCGCCTCGAGCCGCACAAGCGGCCGTTTCACACGATCATTCCGGCGATGGTTACCAAGGACGGCAAGCCTTGGTTTTGCTACGGCGTGATGGGTGGCGACATGCAAGCGCAGGGGCATGTGCAGATCTTGCTGAACATGATCGACTTCGGACTGAACGTGCAAGCGGCAGGCGATGCAGCCCGGGTGATGCATACCGGCAGTGCCGACCCAACGGGCTCGCCCGCCAACGGTTCGGGAACCGTACACCTCGAAGCAGGCGTGAGCGATGAAGCTGTCGCGGCTTTGCGGGCGAAGGGGCACAAAGTGTTTCGCAGCCGCGGCGGATATGGTGGGTATCAGGGGATTCTGATTGACGGGCAGCAAGGTGTGTTGCAAGGCGCTACCGAACCTCGGAAAGATGGGGCTGCGGTTGGCTACTGAGGTTTGCTCTTCGCATCGTCGCGAAGAAGCGACAAGATTTCGGGCAAGGCAGCCAGCGAGTAGAAGATCATTCCAGTCGCCATGCTAAGGGCCAGACTGCTCGCAGCTGAAGTAACTCCTAGGTCACGTAAATAGTAGCGCAGCCCAGCCACAACGAGCCCCATCAGCAGCGCGGCTCGCAGCGAGGGTAACAGGGCGAGCGCAACACGGAGTGGCCGAACACCGACGCTGCGGAACGTGAACCACAGAAAAGCGCCGCACCAGATGCAGGTGTTGAGGAGCGTAAAACCCACCGCAATTCCGAACGTGCCGCGGAAGGCAGGGTCGGCATTGCCCGTCAGAAAGTGCTGTCCAAAAAAATAGCCGATGCCCGTTGTTTGCAAAGTGAGAATCAGCAAGATGCTCGCGGCAATCACGAGGGGTCGTCCCTGACCGCGCGAGCTAAGTACATAAATGCCGAGGTTCATCAGGCCGATGGCGGCCAGCGACGGAGCGAGCCAACGCAAGAGCAAGGCTGACGACTGCCACTGGTCGCCGCCGACGATTGCGATCACATCACTGGACACTAAAGTTAGTCCGACTGCGGAAGGGAACAGTCCGAGTGCCGAGATACGAAAAAACCTCAGCATGAGTTGAGTGAAGTTTTCGCTGCCCGGTTGGCTCTTGGCCAGCGACGAAATCATGACGCCAGCGAGCGGCGTGGTGAGCAGATAGACGGGCTTGATCATGAGGCCAAAAGCCTGTGAGTAGAGCCCAAGAGCATGGTTGCCAGCCGCGCCCGCGAAAATCGGCAATAGCAGCTTTTCGCTGTTCTGGGAGAGGAACTGCAGGAGCGAGCTGACCGAATAGGCAGCACTAAAGCGGACGTGCGATTCACGCCACGATGCTCGTTGCGGCGCGTCGGGCCACCAACCGGCGAGGAGCCAACTTCCAAGCCACAGAACCGCCAATTCGGCCACGTGCAGCACGACGAGTGCCCAGACATCGGGCCAATGCCAGGCATAGGCAATTGCCGCCACGCACGAGACCGCCTGCGCGACAAGCCGCAAGGCACTGCCGGTGCCGAAGCGCAAGTTTCGCTCAAGTAGCGCCTGATGCTGGTTGCCGAGTGCGGCCAGCAAGGTCCCTCCAGCTAAGGCCACACCGAGGGCAAACAACGGTGGCTGCTGCGACCAGATCGCCAAAAGCCAGCAGATGACTGTGGTCGCAATGGCGGCGACGGCGCCCGCCGCAGCTTGTAGCCAAAACAGCGAACTCAGTTGCTGCTGCGATAGCTTGGGTTGCTGCAGCACCGCAATGCCAGGTCCAAGAATCGCTGCCATGCGTGGCAACATCACCGCCGGCAACACCGCACTGAGTAGGCCATAGTCAGCAGGCGTTAGCAGGCGACAGAGCAAGCCCAGCGTGCCCAGACCCATCAGCTGCGAGATCAAATGCCCAGCAAGGACGATCGGCGCACCTCGCCGCGCGGCGTGTGCGAGGGTTGCCTCTTCGGCGGCAGTGGGTGAAGTGGGATCGACGGACATGCTGGCGGAATCATGGGCTGTGAGTTGAGGCGGCGGCAGCAACTCGCTGCTCCGCTCGTTTCGTCAGCCAGGATTCTACGGGGAGGAGATAGAGTGCGGTGAAGAGCGCGTTGAAATGAAACCCGTAGTCGAACGTTAACAGCACTCCCGCATAGAAACCCAAAATGCCCAGACCAATCCAAGGGCGCAAGCGCGGAAAGATCGCCAGCACGCCTGCCGTCTCAATGACCAGCGTGGCAGCTTGCAGGATCCGTGTGAAGGTGCGACTCGATAGAATCAGCCAGGTCGAGGGAGCCCAACTGTGCCCCCACAAATGCGTCCACAATTGCAACGAGACTCCGTTCGCCCAACCGGGACCACTGTAGACCAGCTTCGTCAGGCCCGCTGCGGTGTGAAACAGTCCGATGTAAGCCACCCCCGTGAGAAACACCCAGCGCGGCATCAGAGGTGTTTGGTAATACCTGCCCGCCTTGATCGCGGCTCGAATCTCCTTGGCCTCGAACGTGACCCACAACGACTGAATCACCATCAGCATGTTCGGCAGGTTGAAGATGTGGGCCGTATTGTGCGTCGTCTCCACATGCAGCGACCACAGGGCGGTGAAGCCCGCCGTCGTCAGCCAGCAACTCCACGGCAACCCGC
This sequence comes from Anatilimnocola aggregata, assembly GCF_007747655.1. Classification (NCBI taxonomy): domain Bacteria; kingdom Pseudomonadati; phylum Planctomycetota; class Planctomycetia; order Pirellulales; family Pirellulaceae; genus Anatilimnocola; species Anatilimnocola aggregata. The sequence continues at coordinate 7,647,583 of NZ_CP036274.1, read as the reverse complement.
GATTGAAGAACCAAAGCACTCCCCCCATTGCGAGCATGCCGCGGCATAGCCAAATGGTGATGGCGGAATGGAGCCAGGCCTGCGGCATCCATGACAGGACAGACGTCGGCGTTTGTCGATCGCCAAGGTGCGGCTCAAATGACCAGATCAGCAGCACTGAAGAAGTTGCCAGCAGCAACCAATTGATCAGCTGACCAAAGTGCGGCAGCGATCGACGGCAGAGAGAATCTTGCCAGGAAGGAGTTGAGAGAATAGTAGAGGATTGTGTCACTTGTACTTGCAGGCTTCTATGACCACAGCGGCGAACAAAAATACTAGGATCCTGGGAGACCAGTGTAATGTGGATTCTCCACCTTCCACCGATCCGTCTTCACGATGCCGACATGCTCGCCATCAATGGGGCCGATTACTTCCTGCTCGATTTCGACAAACGGATAACGGCGGTTTTCTGCGGCAGATAAATGCGAAAGGATATGATCGCGGCAATAGGCTTCGTCGCGCGCGGTGCCGAATTCTTCGATGACCTTCGGCGGCCGAACGCCCACGCCATAGCCCACCGGATTGCCATCGTAGATTCGTTGACAATAGAAGGCCTCGGCTGCGAGCAAGTTGCCATCAGGACCATAGACTCGGTAGTTGCAATACTGCGTGGGCGCATCGCGAAACATCGGGCCGGACGTGAAGGGGTACAGGTCTCCCCACACGACCGGCACCACGATATTCGCCAGCAGAAATGTGCCGGCGATGGTGAAAGCAACCTGGTCCCGATTCAACATGGACGTTCAAACCCGCACATTATTGTTTGAGGAACTTGATGCACACCGGAGCGGCCAGCTCAATCCTATTTGCCGTTGGTGTGAGAGCGCCGGTCTGCTGATCGATCTTGAAGACCAGCACGTCATTGCCCGACTGATTGCCAACTAGCAGCCACTTGCCGGTGAGATCGATGTTGAAGTTCCGCGGCGTTTTAATTCCTTCACCCTGGTGACCTGCAGCTGTCAACTTGCCAGTTGCCTCGTCGACTTTGAAGACGGCGATGCTGTTGTGACCGCGATTGCTGCCATAGACAAACTTACCGCTGGGATGAACGACTACTTCGGCCGTGCTGTTGTTCGCGGTGAAACCTTCTGGCAACGTCGAAAGAGTTTGCACTTCGGTCAGCGAGCCCTTGGCTGCGTCGAAGTCAAAGACCGTCATCGACGAACCCGTTTCGTTAATGGCATAAGCTGTTTTGCCCGATGGGTGAAACGCAAAATGTCGTGGACCAGCGCGGTCGGGCGTCTTGCCAAAGCCCGGTTCATGGGGCGACAGCTTGCCCGTTGCAGCATCGAGGCTATAGATCACAACCTTGTCTAGACCCAGGTCGGCACAAAGTGCCAGCTTGTTATCGGGCGAGACATTGATCGAATGTCCGCGTGGTACGCGCACTTTGCCATTGGGGCCGGGCACGGGATTGTTCTCGTGCTGGATGAACGACGTCACTTCACCCAAGCTGCCGTCGTCCTTCAGCACGACCGCACAACAGCTGCCGCCCCCATAGTTGGCCGCCAACACGCACTTGCCTTGGCGATCCACAACCAGGTGACATGGTCCAGGGCCGCCCGAGTGCTGCTGATTGAGTTGGGTCAGGCCACCCTTCTCGTCAATCGAGAAAGCCGTAATTCCGCCTGCCTTCTTACCGAGAAATTCGCCCACTTCATTCACGGCATAGAGGTGCTTGCCGTCTGGATGTAAGGCAAGAAACGTGGGGTTCACCGTTTCGGCAACGAGCTTGGGTTCGCTTAGTTTGCCGCTGTCGGCATCGAACTCGCTGAGGTAAATCCCTTTGCTCTTTGCTCCGGTGTAAGTACCGAGATAGACCCGCTGCTTGGCTGGTGTGGCATCGTCGGCCGCTTGAATGGCCGTGGCCGAGACCAACACGAGCAAGCTAAGAATGAGGCTGAATTTCATGGTGAGTTCCGCTGTTGAAGTTGGTTACTTGTTTCCAAAGCAATACAAATGTCCGGCAGTTCGAATGTAGAGTTTGCTGTCCGCGATCGCAGGAGTGGCATACGCTTCTTCGCCGAAGTCGCCGGTGCCCAGCGTCTTCCATTGGTCTTCGGCCGAGGCCACGGTCAACTTACCTTCCTGGCTCAGCAGATAGACCTTGCCGTCGCCCGCCACCGGCGAGCAGAAATAATCGCCTGTTCCCGAGACCCGCGCGGTTCGCTTGGGTTCGCCCGTCTTTGCATCCAGGCAAGTCAAAATGCCGCCGTCTTTCACGGTGAAGACGCGACCCTGGTAGTAAAGTGGCGAAGCACAAAATGGCACATAGCGACTGAAACGCCAGCGGACATGCGACTCACTAATGTCACCTTGTCCACCCGGAGCAATGGCTAAAACCACATTTTGCGATTGATCGAACAGCATGCGGAATTCGTCGTACTCGGCCCGCGTGACTTTGCCATCCTTATCGCGGTCGCACTGGGTAAAGCGTTGTCGCAAGGCACCCTTGGGCAATTCGGCCTCTTCGAAGGTGCCGTTCTTATCCTGGTCGTATTCAGGAGCCACTTTGTCGAAGGCATCCAAGGCGATCCGTTCGCCGGGATCGCCACCCGCCGACCAGCCGGCGACATACAAATGTTGATCGTCGCCGATCACCGGTGTCATGCAGACGACGCGCGAGACGCCGCGCACTGTCCAGATTGTTTTGCCGGTTTCCAGGTCATAGCCCACAACTTTCAAGGTGCCAGCCAGAACAATTTGCGACTTACCATCCACATTCCAAACGACGGGTGTGCACCAGTTGCGCGAAAAATCGATACCGCGGTCGACGTGCCATAACTGTTCGCCAGTCCGTTTGTCATACGCGGCTAGGAACGAGCCTTGATCGTGGTCTTGGCACAGAATCACACGGTCCCCCACGATGATCGGCGAACTGCCGGCACCGAAGTCGTTGTTGAAGGGGCCCATCGCTTTCTTCCACAACAGCTTGCCAGCATGGTCGTAGCAATAAAGTCCACTCGACCCGAAAAAGCTGACGACCCGCTCGTCATCGGCTGCAGGAGTGGATTGGGCAAAGCTGCCAATGCTGTGAATCTTTTCTAATTCCTCGTGCGGCGCTTCCTGCTCCCAAATGATCTGCCCCGTCGAGCGATCGAGGGCCATCGTGAGGAGCTGTTTCTTGTCGCGCACGCCGGTAACAAAGATTTTGTTCTTCACCACAATGGGGGAAGAGTGTCCGGGGGGCAACGCAGCTTTCCAAAGAACATTTTTCTCTGGGCCGATCTCGGCCGGCAGACTTGTTCCCAGTGGGGCCACGCCCGCTGAGTTAGTGCCGCGAAACTGCGGCCAATCTTCGGCCTGAATCTGTGCCATCCATGGCGACAGGCCGACTCCCAAGGCAATCAATAGGGAGGGAACCGATAGCGAACGAGATTTCATGGCGAGCGATCCACGATTGAGGGCGGGCATGAACCAGCGGCTGGTCCCACATTCTCAACCATTTCTGCTCAGGATGCGAGCGGTTCTACTCGCAATTCCGCCTGAATCGATCGCACCTCAAGGAAAGAAAGTCAGAGAAGATTCGCGTAAACAGGACTGTTTGGATTTCGAAGTTCAAGCGGGCAAACGATCGATTAATAGCGGCCATCGTACTGACGCACGCGAGGCTCAGCCGTTTGGGCAGCTGGCGTTCGCGAGTAATACGATGTGCCGTAGTTGCTGGCTGGTGCAACGGGCTGCTCGACCGACGACTGACCGTACTCGGCCGGCGACTGACCATAGTTGTTCAATTCGCGATTGGTCCGACCGAAATCGCTTTGGCCATACTTGCTCGGGTTCGGAGCATAATTTCCCTGGGTTGGCCGCTGATAGGTTTCAGCGAACGAAGGGTGCTGTGCCTGGGTGAGGGGCGAAGCAACGGGCCGCGACGAAGGGAGTTCAATCAACTGGCCGCGGTCGAGTTCGTTCTGGTTCCAATCGCGCTGCGCCACGTTGCTGGCATTGCTCGCGTAACCATTGTGTTCAGGCACCAGGCGCGGAATTTCGTTCGCAGGCTGACGAGCAACTCGCAGCTCGGCCGGCAACAGTTCTTCACCACGCTGAAAAACCCGAGTGGCCACGTCCATCGCCCGCTGGCTATTGTAGTCGAGCATCTCTTCTACAAATCGCTGCTGAGCTACCGGAGCGGGACGGGAAAAGTCGCTCGCCCAAACGGCTGGCGGGGTCGACCGCGCCGGAGCGTATTGGCTCTGAACCGGTTGGTCGTGCGGAACCTGAGTGGGCGGAATCAAGTCGAGCGTGCGAGCTGACTTGGCATCGAAAAAGACCTGGTTCGGAATGGCACTCGACAACTGCGACAACGCAGTGGCCTGCTTTTCGCGGCTGCCTAGTGCTGGCAGCAATGCCAGCACGGCGACGACCGCGGCGATTTCGAGGACCATGCCACCGAGAAATTTGAACGGGTTTCCTGACATCACACACCTCCCTGTTTCGTTTGACGGATGGTTCCACCTTCCGGACTGGCGTTCAATGGGCGAAAGCCATCGAAGCAAGCCTTGGGCCAAAACCAGCGACTCATTTGCAACTCAACTCGCTGCTGCTGTCCTGCCAAGACTTTACGTTCATCAAGCGATTTCTGTTCACCAGTTTGTACCGGCGACGAAATGTCACTCTTACAACGGAACTTCTCATTTTGGTGAAAGTTTGTCGCCAAAATGAGACGAACGCCTGGCTGGCCAAAAACCACTTTGGACGATCCGCTGCCGGGGCTAGAACTCCAGCGACGGCCGCCGGACTCGATCGCAACGTGCAATCACTTCCGACGTATACAATTGTCGCTATGTCTGTGACTAGTTAGGTCCGAGCGAGGAAGATTTTTTTCGCAGCAGCAAAGTCACCGCCACCGTTTCTGCCGGCACGGTAGGGCTTTGCCCAAAATCTGGAGGGTCCACTGTGCGGACCACAACCCGCTGCGATGGTCCGCATACCGGGCCCTACGAAATGCGATAGCAAATCCGATTTATAGGCAAAGCCACTCGGTGGCAGATCTGTTTGATTAGGTAGGGACGAGTAAGTTTCTGTCGGTGGCGGACAAGCCGCCCTAACGGCTTTGGCCGCCTTGCGACTCAGTTGCCATGCGAGCGGCGAAAACGACAGCAGGAAATTTCCGGAATTTTCAATTTCTTCGACTTCTGCGGCTACGTCGCTAAGTGCTTCTGTGGCAGATCATTGCGATCTTTTGGCTCGCCGTAAGTCCTTGTCGTCTGACCAAAAGCTCCAAAAGTCGATTTCCGTTAATTTCCGTTATTTTAAGCCCTTATTCGCTCCCCAGCAGCCGGCCGGCAATTGTCCACGCAAACGCCGCCGCTGGCGACTACGGAAGAGTACTCGCCCTTAGTAAATATCAATAACTCATGACATGTTGCCTGATTCGTCGAGACAAAATTCGCAATTTGCAAGCAGATGATGCCAGATTGAAAAATAAATCGCCGCAGCAATTAGACGCGCGGCGCGTGACAAGTCTGGTCAGCGAGTAGCAAGATTTTTAACCGTTCACGCCCATAAGTAGGTCACATCCGCCGGATGTGATCCTGGTCCGCAGTTGGGGCCGTCATTGGGCACAGGACCGACAAATTGCAAATCCGGTGTCTCACCGCTTCAGGTTCCGGCCAGCGGCCAGAACCTACCGAAGATAGCGCGAAATGATTACACAGATTCTCTGCGGCCATGCTTGCCGCGAATCGTCCAGCGAGACGCTGAGTTACTTCTGCTGCCGCTGCCATTCGAGACCGGGATCGTCGACTCGAAATTGTACGAGCCGGGTGTGCTCGACTTCAGTCACGTAGACCGTCCGGCCGTCGGGACCGCCGAAGCAGAGGTTGCTTGGTCGTTTGCCGAGCACATCGACTTCCTGCAGCACTTCTCCCTGCGGAGACAGTTTGACGACCGTTCCCTTGCCGTAGCGGGTGATGTAGAGATTGCCTTTCACATCGCAGCGCATCCCGTCGAAGCCGTGATCTTCGAACTGCTTGACGAGTTTCTTCTCGCCAAGCGTACCGTCCGCATGGATCGGAAAGGCCCACACTCCCCGCTGCACACTCTCGTTTACATACAGTGTCTTGCCATCGGGGCTGACATCAATTCCGTTGGTCGTCCCCAGATCCTTGGCCAGTTGGGTGACTTCACCCTTGTTCGAAATTCGCCAGAGTTGTCCGGTGTTCTTACCCCAGGCAGGGTCGCTGGCGAAGAGAGTGCCGTCGGCGGCAATTGCCAGGTCGTTGGGCTGATTCATCTTCGGCTCGTGCGCGAAGACCGAAATCTTCTTCGTCTGGGGATCGATCTGCAGGGCGTTATGCCTCACGTAATCGGCCACATACATCTGCCCGGCCGCATCGAAGCGAATGCCGTTGCCGACACTTTTTCCGTCGAGCTTGACGAAGACTTCCCCCTTGCCGTCGGGCGTTACGCGGCCAATCGTCCCTTGTGAACCAAAGTTCACGGCGTAGATGTTGCCGTCCTTGTCGCAAGCGGGGCCCTCGATGCCGGCAGTAAATTCGCCCGGCTTCGTTAGCGGTGAAGCTTGAAACAGTTTTTCATTCGGCTCCGCGGCCAACAGCGCAACGACCAGCAGCAACGACGACATGAGGCAGGCTCCGAGGAATTGCAGATTGTTGATTTCAGATTGCAGATTGTGGCCAATTTATATTCAATCTGCAATCTTCAATCTCAAATCTGCAATCACTTCAAGTTCACGCTCATCAAAAACTCGGCGTTCGTCTTAGTCTTTGCGAGCTTGGTGACGAGCATGTCCATGGCATCGGGCGGATTGAGTTCGGCCAGAGCGCGGCGCATCAAGCTGACCCGTTTGTGCTCGTCCGCGTCCATCAGAATCTCTTCGCGGCGCGTGCCACTCTTGTTGATATCGATGGCTGGCCAAATTCGCTTATCGACCAGTTTGCGATCGAGGTGAATTTCGAGATTTCCGGTTCCCTTAAACTCTTCGAAAATCACGTCGTCCATTTTGCTGCCGGTATCGACAAGTGCCGTGGCCAAAATGGTAAGCGAGCCCCCTTCTTCGACCTTGCGTGCCGAACCGAAGAATCGCTTGGGCTGTTGCAGGGCGTTGGCATCGAGACCGCCGGTGAGCAACTTGCCCGATTGCGGGCATTCGCTATTCCAGGCGCGGGCCAGACGCGTGATCGAGTCAAGGAAGATCACGACATCGACGCCGCACTCAACCAATCGCTTGGCCTTTTCCAGGACCATGTGGGCGACTTGCACGTGCCGCGAACTGGCTTCGTCGAAGGTGCTGCTCACAACCTCGCAGTTGCGGCCTTTGACTTGCCGCTCCATGTCGGTCACTTCTTCCGGCCGTTCGTCGACCAGCAGCATCATCACGTAAGCATCGGGAAAATTCTTCAGTACCGCCTTGGCCATCTTCTGCATCAAGATGGTCTTGCCGGCCCGCGGCGGACTGACAATCAAACCGCGCTGACCGAAGCCAATCGGGGTGACCAGATCGATGACGCGAGTGCAAACGTCTTCCGGATCGCTTTCCATCACGATGCGTTGATCGGGGTGGAGTGGCGTGAGGTCGTCGAACGTCACGCGGCCCGAGGCAAGACTCGGATCCTGAAAATTGATCGCTTCGACCCGCAGCAAGGCGAAGTACCGCTCGTTCTCTTTCGGCGGACGAATTTGGCCAGCAACGGTGCAACCCGTCTTCAAGCCAAAGCGGCGAATCTGACTGGGCGAGACGTAGATATCGTCGGGGCACGACAAGTAGTGATAATCGGGACTGCGGAGAAAGCCGAAGCCATCGGGCAGAATCTCGAGCGTTCCTTCGCCATACATCAGCCCGCTTTGTTTGACCCGTTCTTTCAGAATGCGAAAGATCAGATCCTGCCGGCGAACGCCTGCGACTTCGTCGAGCTTTTCCTTGCGAGCTTCTTCCATCAGCTCGCCCATCGTCATCTTCTGCAGATCGGCGATTTGGAAGCCACTCTTCTTCAGCTCTTCGTAGCGCTCTTCGGTGCCTGCTTCTTCGCGATGGTGGGCCATCAAGTCGGCCAGCTCTTCAGCCAGCGACAGGGGCTCGCCTTCTTGCTCGATCTCGCGTAGGCGCTGCACGTGCTTGGGCAAGTTGGGATTAGTCGTGCTGCCGTTCTCGCCGGGTGGTCGTGAAGAGTCGGGGCGAGACGGATCGGGCCGGCGGGAATCTCGATCACCGCGGCGAAAGTTCTTAAACGTAGCCATACCTGGCGCTCCTGATGAGCTGAGCGGGGACGATGCCTGTGGCGCGCGAACGGCGCATGGGTGGGGTGCGAAGCGATCCTTCCGGAAACAACAAGCGGTAGCTGGCCAGGATGAATATCCGGCAGCTGACTGTTGTGTCCTGTACTGCAAACCGTGCGCAGGCAGCGGGGAAAGGAGCCTGCGGACTTCAAAACATGAAAAGGCTGGGCGGTAGGATCAGCAGGCCAGACAGCACTCGAGCTAAAGGATGAGGTCACTCGGGTGGGCAAAACCGGATAGTTCCGCCGCGTCAGCTTAAGTTGGACTCACGTATTATGTTCCGCCCAGAAGACCGGGGAAAGGGCGGAATGGAAATAAATGGCTGGAGAATGTCAAATCGTTGCCACTCCTAAAAACGTTGCCAGGTTCGATTCCGACGCTAACTGTCCAATTGCTTCGGCAGCCATGAATCAAGCAACAGTTATGGGAAAACTCAAGCGGTGGTAAACGTCAGCAGGTCATCTTTGGCCGCCGCTGAGATCGCCACCACAGCGGGATGGGTCAACTTGCGTTGCAGCGTAATCGCATAAAAATTGAGCTGCAGATCGTTCAGTTGGCCGACTTCTTCCACATCGAACTGCCGCTTCACCTCAGGCAGCACTGCTGTAGGAATGGGAAACACGCCCGCGCCACCCTGGCCGAAGACTTGCAACAAAGCGCTGTCGTTGATTTCGGCAATGACGCGCGGCGACAGGCCGGTGTCATCCAGCCAGCGATCGATCAAGCGGCGCAGTTCGGTGTTCGCGGCTGGCAATAACATCGGCGCACCGTCCATGGACTGCGGAAATCTTCTTTGCAAGCGACTTGCCAGTTCGCGTGAGGCACACAAGGTGACGCCGCAACTTCCCAGAAGGTGGCTATAGCTGCGGACTCTCTTGCTGGAAGGAACGGGCGTATCGGAGAGGATCACATCGTACTTATGTCGCATCAGGTCAGCGATCAGGATGTCGAGCGGGGCCTCGTGACAAAGTATCTGCAGCGGTTGCGGGAAATGCAGAATCGGCTCGAGTAAGCGATAGGTAATCCACTTCGGCATGACCATCGGCACGCCGACATGCAAGCGCAACGCTCGCTTCGAGGGAACTCCCCGCAGGGCACCGAGCAATTCGCGGCCGACGGCAAACATATCTTCGGCGTATTCAAACACCGACTGACCAACTTCGGTTAGCTCGAGTTCTCGCCCCGTTCGGCTAAATAACTCGTGCCCCAGCGACTTCTCGAGTTTGCGAATTTGAGTGCTGATCGTGGGTTGCGTGAGGTGTAGCCGCTCGCAGGCAGCGGTGATGCTGCCGTGACGTACCACCATCCAAAAATAAAAGAGGTGGAGAAAGTTCAGGTCTTGCAGTTTTTCCATCATGGCAGCAGGGCTCTGAAGCAGGATTTTGGCGGGGTGCGATCGATCTAGGCAGGCAGGTTCTTGCAGCTGGCTGTTACAGAAGCAGCTGCGTTGGCAGAGCTAATGCGCTGCATTGACGCACTCCAATGTATAGAAATTTTCAATGGTGCAAGTGATAAAGTTGAAGTTGCCTATGGACGAGGACTTGCCTAAAGTTACGAAAATGTAATCCAGTCTATGGCAAGGTCAACTACGACAAATTGTCGCAAGTCTAGACGCAGCAGTGGATTCCGTCGTGTAGCAATTTTCCCGCCACTGGTTTCAACGTGCGAAACGGTCACAATGCTCAGCCGCCTGCTGCTACACCTGTCCGACGCGCGTTTGGCTCCAGGGGCCATCGCGCTGGGAGTCGAGCTGGCGCAGCGCAGCGGAGCCCGAGTGCGCGGCTTGACGCTCCTGGACACACGTCAATTCACTTCCTTAGCAACGACTTGCGAGTCTGCCGCTTACTGCAATTCAGAGTCGGGACGGCTGAACTGAGTGGATCGCGAACACGATCGGGTTTGCCAGCAGTTGTCGGCGGCCTGTTTTCAAGCCGGCGTCAACTTCGATGTTAGGCGGAGCAAAGGCGATCCGTTTGAAGTCATCCCGCGCGAGGCGCAGTTCCACGACCTGGTGGTGACCGGGCATCTCTCTCAGCAGGGGCCGCTCGGGGAGCAAGGCTTAACTGCTGCGGAAACGCTGGCGTTGCTCTCGTGCGGCGTGCAGCCGCTGTTGGTTCTGCGGGATGCCGAAAGTGAGATCCGCAGAGTCCTGTTGGTTACCGATGGGTTACTTGCTTCTGCCAAGGCAATTCGGCAGTTCCTCTCTCAGAATCTCTTTCCTGCGGCCGAACAACGCCTGCTGGCTATCGGCGCGACCGATGAGCAGGCTCAAGAACTGCTGCGGGAAATGGCTGAATACAGTCGCTCTCGCCAGCTTGACTGTGAAAGTGGCTGGCTGCGCGGTTCGTTGCGCCGCATGTTGCTTCCCTATGCACAGAAGTGGCAAGCCGACCTGGTGGTCATGGGCATCCCCAAGGGGAACTCGATTCTGCGCACTCTCTTGCCCGATCCTGCCCGGTTGATTCTTCAGCAGACAAACATGGGACTGTATCTCATGGCGTAGGTGTTGTCAGCGAATCGGCGATGATCGTACCGCGAATATCGTTTTTTGAGATCGAAAGGTTGTTGTATGAATCGCCAGGACTTTTGGTCAGAAGTCGTTCGCGTGAATGGCTCGGTTACGCCGCAAGTGGCGGTACGCGTGTTAATTTTCTGCTTGATCGGCATGTTCGTGCATGCCGTGGTGGTGTGGACAGATGTTCAGACGGGGCTTGCAGTCGCACCGTACGAAATTGTTGGCGTAGTCTTAGCGTTGATCTTGGTCACGCGGACGAATGCTGGTTACGACCGCTGGTACGAAGCTCGCAAACTTTGGGGCGGCATCGTGAATCAGACGCGTAACCTGGCCACGATCGGTGCCGTATATGGGCCCCAGGATCGTCAATGGCAGGACGAGTTCAGTCGCTGGACGGCTGCATTCGCCCATGCCTGCCGCCATAGCCTGCGCGGTGAAACCGACTTCCAAGATATGGAAAAACTGCTCGGCAAATCGCAGACAGCGCTCCTGGCGGCAGCTCCGCATGCGCCGATGTATGTTGCCGGTCGGCTCGCCCAATTGCTGGCTAGGGCCGTGCGCGATGGCCAACTCGACCGCTTCGCCTTTATGCAGGCCGAGCATGAGCGGGCTTCACTGATCGACCATATCGGCGCTTGCGAACGCATCTTGAAAACGCCGCTGGCCAAGGTGTTTTCGATTAAAATTCGCCGCTTCTTGTTCGTCTACTTGGTCGCGCTGCCAATCGCGATTGTCGACAAGACGGGCGTGATGACACCGATTATCGTGCTCGTCGTGGCCTATCCACTCTTGTCTCTCGACCAGATTGGAATCGAGCTGCAAAATCCCTTCGCGCTCGACCGCCTGAGTCATTTGCCGCTCGATGAAATCTCCGCTAACATCGAGCGCAATGTGTTCGAAAGCCAACGCTATTTGTTGAACAGTGAACCTACGTCGCGTGTAGAGAGTCATCACGAGAGTCGACTGGTAAGAATGGTGATTACTCCACCTGCCAGCGAACTTTGCGATGGAACAGGCACCACCGTGCCGATCGATTCGCACTTGTAGCATATCAGGTCCACTTGGCAGACGGTTGAGGAACTATGTACGTCCCTGTTCCGTTTGCTGTCAACGAACCCGCCCGGCTAACACAGTTCATGGCCGACCATAGCTTTGCGATGGTCGTCACCGAGTACGAAGGCGTTCCCTTCGCCAGCCATGTGCCGCTCCTCTATCAACCTGCGGAGGGCTCACGCGGCGTGTTAGTGGGGCATCTCGCGCGAGCCAATCCGCAATGGCGAGCCGCTGAAGGGCTGGCCGACGGAATTCCGGCGCTCGCCATCTTCCACGGCCCGCACACGTACATTTCGCCCACCTGGTATGCCGAGCCGAATACGGTTCCTACGTGGAATTACACCGCTGTGCATGCCACCGGTCGGCTGAAATTGATCGCGGATCAAAGTCGATTGCTGGAACTGATCCGCCAAACTGTTAACGTCTACGAAGCACCTCAGCCCCAGCCTTGGCGACTCGAAGATCAAGACGCGACGTTCATCGAGAAGCTTCTCGGCGGCATCGTTGGCTTCGAAATCACCATCGACGAATTGCAAGGCAAATGGAAGCTCAACCAGAACCAAACAGTAGCCCGGCGAGAGCGCGTGATTGAAGTCCTGCAGAGTTCCAGTCGTTACGACGATCAACAAGTGGCAGCGCTAATGCGGGAAGTATAGCTACCACAACAGTTTGACGGGGTACTGTGAAAACGTCGCGTCAGCGGTGACCAGCGTGTACCCCTCTACAACGGCAGGTGCGATGAGCATTCGATCGAAAGGATCTCGATGAACCAAAGGCAATCCCGCCAGTCCAATCACATGCTCTGATCGAATTGCAAGTTCACTGAGTTGATTGCTCTTCTGCTTGGCGATGATTTGAGCCAGCGGCTCCTGCAATTGGAGCTTCCCGATCGCGAGCTTGATTTGGATTTCCCAAATACTTGCTGTGCTGAACCAGACTTCGTTTGCGGGGTCGCCAATCGCCTGCTTGGCGGTTGGCGATAGTTTCGCGGAACTGCTATCGAGCCACATGAACGCATGCGTATCAAGAAGCAACTTCATCGTTTGTTTGGCCAGACGTCATCAGAAAGCGGATCGTCAAACTCGGGTCCGACGACAAAAGCTCCGGGATGTAGATCAAATACACGACCGCCGGCAGATTCGACCGGCACCAACTTCGCTTTCGGTGCTCCGTTCGCGACGAGGATTACCTCTTCACCAGCATTTGCGAGCGCTAGAGCCTCGTCGAGTCGGGCAGATAGATCTTGGATTTCGATGTCGGTGCGCATTTGATTTTCTCCAACTCCACTCTAGCACAAAGCCCGCGGAAACGCTTGATTTCTGCGGGCTTTGGAGGCTTTTTCAGTTGGCGAAGTCAAGGCTTACTTCGTCAGTTTCTTCAGTTCCGTCTCAATCTCGCTCGCGTGGATGTTGCGATTGATGACGCGCCCCTGGCGATCGATGAGGAGCATTGTGGGAAGTGAAAGAATGCCCATTTCGTTGGCAATGCGGCTTTCGAGGCCACCTTCCTCGAAGAGTTGCGGCCAGGGCACCTTCTTGGTGGTGATGAACTGCCGGGCAGTCCCCACTTCGTTATCGAGATTCACACCGACAGGCACGAACTCTTTCGGATAACGGTTCAGCATGGTTGCGATCAGAGTCATGTCTTGTTTGCACGGTTCGCACCAGGTCGCCCAGTAGTGCACCAACACAATCTTGCCGCGATAGGCGCTTAGGTCGAACTTCCGGCCGTCGACCGTGTTCCCTTGCAGCGACATCGGCTGGCCGACCGACTCCAGCCGCCGTTTCGCGCCAGCAGCTTTTTTCGCCAGTTCGGTGGAGCCGAATTCTTTGACGATGCGACCGAACCACTCCAGAGCCTTCTCTTCTTTGCCCGAGAATTCATACCCAATCGCCAGTTGCAGCATTGCTTCGGCCGCATCGGGGCTGGTTGCATATTGGCTGATGAACGCTTCGAGGTTGTTCATCCAACTGGTGTTGATTTTCTCGAAATCGGGCTCTTTAGCCTGCAAGCTCAGGTTGTATTCGGCGCTCATTTGGCGGAATTCGACAAAAGGCACCAAGTCCCGCGACTTGGGGTCGTTCTTGATCGTGTCGAGCAAGCTATTGAGCCGCCGGACTCCTTCGGGAAAGGCACCGGATTGCACAGCTGCAGCAACCGTTTCGGCATATTGGCGAACCCAAATGATCCGGTCTTCGCCGGTTGTCGAGCGAACAAGTTGGTCTAGCACATCGCAGCGGGCACTGTTGAGTTTTCCCAGCTGAGCGGGTGTCGCTTCCGCCAGGGCCTTGTCGACGTTGGCCAGGTCAGCGATCTGTTTTTGCACTTCCGGGCTAACGCTGCGATTCTCTGGATTGTCGTCGCCACCGCTCCGTGTGCTGGGCTCTGCTTGGAAGAAGTAACCTGCCACGGTCGAGGCATTCGGGTCGGAGAGGAGGTTCTTTGGCAGGTCGATCAATCGCCAACGATCGCCCACTCGAACTAGTGATCCTACAATGAGTTGCGACGTTTTATCCTTGCCATTCTGGACAATTGCGGTGACGTTGTCGTAGATAATCAGATCTTTCGTCGAACCTTCACTGCCGGCCGTAAACACCCCCGGCTTACTCGCGCCGAAGGAGATCCATTCCGCCGATTTGCCCACCATCGTTTGCTTGCGGGCGACATCGCCAAATTTCTCGGCAGCATCGGTAATTTTCGCTTTGATCTCGGTCACTTTATCAGCGCCAAGTCCCAGCGTTTGCAATTCTTCCGCGGTGAGCAACAGGCGTTGAAAGCGAGCAGCATCGCCATCTCGCAGGGCTGCGACCAATTCTTCGGTCACTTCCTCGGGCGAAATGCTCTTCCAGGCGTCGATCCGGCCATCTTCGTTTTCGTCGGTTCCCCAGCGAATTCCCGCCGTGCCGAGCCAGCGATATTGGTCCGCCTTGTTGTTGTAATTCGCGTCGATATCGCGATAAATCTCGATGCCGTTGGCGAAGTAGCACCACTGATCGACCTTGTTGTCGCCGTTGGTGTCGAGAAAGCGGCGGAGTAGTTGACCGCCAGCATCGCGCACCACCCAACCGGTGATTCCGCCAAAAGTTTCCACATCGACTTTGCAGCGCGCAAGGTCTTGTTTTTCGGGTGTATCGAAGTTGATTCCGGGCTGAACGGGGACCAGGCGAAGCGCGTCAGCAGCAGAGGGAGAATCGGCCCAGATGGGCGTGGCGAAACACGCTGGGGCTGCCAAGCCGGCCAAAAACGTCCAGCGGCTCAAATGCTTCCAGTAGCCCTCGGCGCAAAGACCTGCGGTGTAGAGACACAGTGTTCGCAGCATGGCTTCCGTTCCTTCCGTGTGTGGACTTGATGCGGGGGCAGAAAATCAGCAGCTGCGAACCCGCACTCGCGCGAAATTGTCGATTTTTTGAAATCCTGTCGTAGCGACTCTGATTCTTTTCGGCGGCTCAGCCGCAGCAGATTCAGCACGTTTGGCAAGATTTCCGGATTGTATGGGGCTGGACTAGTGATTTTCCAGCATTTTTTCGGAGTCTGCTCACGTTTCGGAGGCCGGCGGACGATAATTTCGCTTCTCGGCACATGGGTGAGCCGAGCCAGGTTTAGCAGGGACGTGCTCGTTTCGCCCGGCTTTCTCAGTGGTCAGCCCCGTTTGACAAGCCTCGCAGCTTGTTTACAATTCGAGGTTTCCCGCTGGAAACAGCCGGTCAAATGCGCGGCTAGCTCAGTTGGTTAGAGCGCGTCGCTGATAACGACGAGGTCACAAGTTCGAATCTTGTGCCGCGCACTTGGCAGGGATGAAGAGTTGAAGGGACGCAGGGACGAAGAGAATGCCTTCTCTTCAACCCTTTCTCCCTTCTTCGCTTCCGCTCTGCCCGCCGGGGACGTAGCTCAATTGGGAGAGCACTGCCTTTGCAAGGCAGGGGTTGAGGGTTCGATCCCCTTCGTCTCCACTGGTTTTCGATAAAATTGACGGTTTGCTTCGGTTCTGCAGTGCAAAGGATGGGTACGAAAAAGAATTCTGTGGCGAATCGGAAATCACCCCTTGTCCGCCTCTCCAGAATTCATATAGTAGAACCCGTCGAAGGAATCACTGCTCTCCGCATCCTTGCGGGACGCTTCCTTTCGGGAAGCGAAGTTCCAGTCGGTTAAAAAGCAGCAGTGATTTTTTTGTCGGTGGTGTTGACGAGGGTGGCCAAGAGTTGTAAATTTGCTCTTTCCCACTTTGGTTAACCCCAAGTGAAAGTCGCAAGTTGATCGCGAGAAGTTGCTTCAAAAGTGAGCCACTTCTCCTGGTCAACAGGCAGGCTTGAGTCTGGTTTCGGCCAGCTCCACCTGGTTAGATCTTTGACAATTTGGTTGTTGGGTAGATGGCATCTTCATGTGAGTGTCGTCTTGGTTTGGCTCGAAAGGGCTAAGTCAAAACGGAATACTCACGATGAAACTCTTAAGCGTATGCCAAGTTGGGCGAAAGCCTGATTTGGTGAGATGAAATAGAGCTATCGTTACTAGAAAACGCTGGATGTACCGGCCCCACGTTTCACAACGTGCGGTTGGGTACCAAAAGCGTAGCTGCCTCAATCCAGAATGCTCTACTAATCAAATCGCAAAAGTCGAAAGGCTGGTGCGATAGTAGTTGGTGGAGAGTTTTGAATAATTGTGGTCAAGCTACTAAGGGCACATGGGGGATGTCTTGGCGTCAGAAGGCGATGACGGGCGTGGAAGACTGCGAAAATTTTGGGGTAGCTGTCAAACAAGCGTTGATCCCGAAGTTCCCTAATTAGTTAGCACTGAATCCATAGGTGTTAACGGCCAACCCGGAGAACTGAAACATCTCATTATCCGGTGGAAAAGAAGGAAAAATCGATTTCGTAAGTAGCGGCGAGCGAAAGCGAAACAGCCCAAACCGCGTAGGTTTTCCTATGTGGGGTTGTAGGGTCCTTCACATGAGAGTTACAAAATCAGTGAATAGCAGAATGGTCAAGGAAAAGCCAGCCACAGAGGGTGACAGCCCCGTAAGCGGCATTCAACTGATCTCTCGAAGGAAACCTGAGTAAGCTGGGTCACGTGAAACCCCGGCTGAATCTACGGGGACCATCCCGTAAGGCTAAATACTCTCTGACGACCGATAGCAAACTCAGTAGGGCGACTGAAAGATGAGAAGAACCCCGTCGAGGGGAGGAATGTGAACCTGAAACCATGTGCTTACAAGCTGTCGGAGCACTATGCCCTTCGGGGAATGTGTGACGGCGTGCCTTTTGCATAATGATCCGGCGAGTTACCGTCAGCGGCTCGGTTAAGGCCTTACGGGCCGAAGCCATAGGGAAACCGAGTCTGAATAGGGCGACAATTGGTCGCTGGTGGTAGACCCGAAACTGCGTGAACTACCCATGGGCAGGATGAAGCGCGGGTTATACTGCGTGGAGGTCCGAACTCGTCTGGGTTGAAAACCGGTGGGATGACCTGTGGGGAGGAGTGAAAGTCTAATCAAACGCAGAGATAGCTGGTTCTCACCGAAATATATTGAGGTATAGCCTCGAGAAACTACGTTGTGGGGGTAGAGAGACTGAATTGGTATGGGGGTCATTCCCGACTACCCGGCCGAGCCAAACTCCGAATACCATAACGACTATCTCGGGAGACAGACGGCGAGGGATAAGCTTCGTCGTCGAGAGGGAAACAACCCAGACCATCAGCTAAGGTCCCAAATTAATACTTAGTCACTAAGGAAGTGACGTTACTGTGACAGCCAGGATGTTGGCTTAGAAGCAGCCACCATTTAAAAAGTGCGTAACAGCTTACTGGTCGAGTAATGTCGCGCCGATAATGAACGGGAGTAAGTATTAAACCGAAGCTATGGAATCGAAAGATTGGTAGGTGAGCGCTGTACAGCAGATACAAGCCGCACGGTAACGAGCGGTGCCGGGCTGTACAGGTGATTATGCCGGAATGAGTAACGATAAAACAGGTGAGAATCCTGTTCGCCGAAAGCCTAAGGTTTCCTGGGGAAGGGAAATCCGCCCAGGGTTAGCCGGTACCTTAGTCGAGGCCGAAAGGCGTAGACGATGGATAGCAGGTCAACATTCCTGCGCTGCTAATGTGAACTGATGGAGGGACGGCGTCTGAATAGTGAGCGGTACGACTAGAAATGTCCGTGGAGTACTCTGAGGTGTGGAATAGGTAAATCCGTCCACATAAGCCAAGGGGTAAGCCCGAGAGCGTTTATGTTCTCGAAGTCACTTGCAGGACGTCCAAGAAAATCTTCTAAGGGTTAAAGCATTAGTAACCGTACTAAAACTGACACAGGTAGGCGAGACGAGTAGTCTCAGGCGCTCGGGAGAACGGTGGTTAAGGAACTCTGCAAATTCACCCCGTAACTTCGGGATAAGGGGTGCCTTCTTTATTGAAGGCCACAGAAAATCGGCTCTAGCAACTGTTTATCAAAAACACAGGACTCTGCCAACTCGTAAGAGGATGTATAGAGTCTGACGCCTGCCCGGTGCCAGAAGGTTAAGGAAGAGGGTTAGCCGCAAGGCGAAGCTCGCAACCGAAGCCCTGGTAAACGGCGGCCGTAACTATGACGGTCCTAAGGTAGCGAAGTTCCTTGTCGGGTAAGTTCCGACCTGCATGAATGGCGTAATGACTGGAGCACTGTCTCAACCACCGACCCGGTGAAATTGTAGTCGTGGTGAAGATGCCACGTTCCCATGGTTAGACGGAAAGACCCCATGAACCTTTACTGTAGGCTGATATTGGGTTGAGGTACGTTTTGTGTAGGATAGGTGGGAGGCTGTGAACTGGTAGCGCCAGCTATCAGGGAGCCAACGTTGAAATACCACCCTGAATGTGCTTTAATTCTAACCCCATCCCGTGAATCCGGGTGGGGAACAGTGTCAGTTGGGCAGTTTGACTGGGGCGGTCTCCTCCAAAAAAGTAACGGAGGAGTCCAAAGGTACCCTCAGCCTGGTTGGCAATCAGGCGCCGAGCGCAAAGGTAGAAGGGTGCTTAACTGCGAGACTTATCAGTCGAGCAGATACGAAAGTAGGGCTTAGTGATCCGGTGATTCCGTATGGAAGGGTCATCGCTCATCAGATAAAAGGTACTCTGGGGATAACAGGCTGATCGCTACCGAGCGTCCACAGCGGCGTAGCGGTTTGGCACCTCGATGTCGGCTCATCACATCCTGGGGGTGAAGAAGCTCCCAAGGGTTTGGCTGTTCGCCAATGAAAGTGGTACGTGAGCTGGGTTCAGACCGTCGTGAGACAGGTCGGTCCCTATCTGCCATGGGCGTACGAAATTTGAGGAGGATCTTCTTTAGTACGAGAGGATTTAGAAGGACGCACCTCTGGTGTACCAGTTGTCACGCTAGTGGCACGGCTGGATAGCTAAGTGCGGAAAGGATAAACGCTGAAAGCATCTAAGCGTGAAGCCCTCTCCAAGATTAGATTTCGTAGGCTTTGCCGAAAGTCCCCTCGAAGATGACGAGGTTGATAGGCCAGATGTGTACGCGTAGTAATATGCTTAGCTAACTGGTACTAATGGACGAACGCTTGGCCACATTTATTCACAATTCTCCTGAGGCAGCTGAAGTATGATAGCTTCTGAAGCTTCTCAGGCTAAGATTGGGCAAAATCAAGTCTGCGGACTTGAACTAACCTGGTGCCATTTACCCAACAACCTTAATGTATAGGGTGCGGCAGTCTTTACCGGCTGCCGTATCATTCCCGGTGACTACATCCGAAAGGCCACACCTGTTCCCATCCCGAACACAGTAGTTAAGCTTTCGGAGCCGATGATAGTGCAACAAACGCGAAAGTAGGTATTGCCGGGGTTTTTTGATAGTTAAGTGACGAGTTTACTCTCACTTCGAAATACGAACCCCTTGCAGGGTAACTTGCAAGGGGTTTTTTCGTGCTTATGCCGAATCACCCATCACTGCCGCTCGACCCTGCTGCAACGGCAGCCCGTGTGGGTGCCTATTGGCGCGAGCAGTTGCCTCGCGCGATCCACACGGGTCGCGACATTAGTTTGGTTCTCGACCGCGGCCTGGCCGAACTCTCACTCACCAATCTGTGGGGAAGTGAGAATCGCGAGCCATCTTTTTTGATGTGGCAGCAGGCGGGCGAAATTCTTCAGCCCGGTTGGTTGCAGTTGCGGGCGCGCGAAAAGCCGCGAGGCTATGCCGGTGATCACGAAATGCTGGGAGCCATTTTTCAAGAGCGGGTTACCGACAACCCACTCGGCCAGGCGTTTGATCGATATTTTCTTCGCCAGGCAGCACCCCACGCAGTTCGCAATCGAATGTACCTGGTCCGCGATTTGATCTTTGATCTGCTGCTGACAGCAGATTTACCAAAAAAAGTTGTCGTGGTCGGCAGCGGTTCAGCGCTTGAAGTGGCAGCTGCACTTCAGCAGTTATCAGCCGCTCAGAAGGACCGCGGCGAAATTGTACTCCTCGATCTCGATCCGACGGCAATTCTTCTCGCCGAGCAGAATTTGCGACCTCATTTGGGCAATATCCAGCTAGTTGCCGAGTCGGAGAATCTTGTCCGGCTCCCCAGAAAGACTGCCAAAGTAAGTCGCCTAAGCGGAGCCGATCTGGTCATTTGCACTGGCTTTTTCGATTATCTTGAAGATGACGCAGCGACCGAGATGCTCCGAATGATTTGGAATTGTCTGCGGCCTGGCGGCCAAGCTTTGGTTTTCAATTTTGCCCCCTGGAATCCTACTCGCGCTTACATGGAATGGATCGGTAACTGGTACCTTCTTTACCGAAATCGTGCGGATCTGGCTCGAATCGCCAGCGAAGCTGAGATTCCCGCGAACAATTTTGAGATCTCCGCCGAAGCTTCGGGGATCGATCTGCTCCTCACTCTCAGAAAAAGCTGAGTTAGTTCCACTTCGCAGCGTCGGCGGAGTGGTAATTTCTGGCTTGCCATCGAAGCATTCGGCATAATGGGCCGCAATAGAATTTTGCCGTTCCGGAGTTTGCCGCATGTTTTCTCGTGTCGATCGTCGCACCTGGCTGAAGTCGACCGCCGCAGGTTCGCTTCTCGCGGCCTGCCCTGCAATTTTGTTTGCACAAGATCCTGCCGGCGACTGTCCAGATTGCGGCGGGCTCGGGTTCTTGCCGCTCAAAAAGCGGAGGCCTTACTTTCGCGTGGAAGGGCAGGGGGGAGCCAATGCAGCCGAGTCCGTGCCGCATCGATTCTGTCCTAAGTGTCGCGGTGACCGCAACGAGCAGGAATTAGTCGACGAGGAAACCGAACGGCTTAAAACGGCCCTCGAAAACCACCGAAAGTGGGAAAAGGAGACCGGCTTCGCCCTGAAGCGGGTCGAGACTCGCCACATCATGGTTCATGCTCAGATGCCCGTGGCGGAATGCGTGAAGATCGGCCAGGGATTCGAAAATTTGGCCGCTCATCTTCAGGAACTGACTGGCTCGATGGAGCTGACCCGCACACGGCCCGATACTTACGAACAGATGAGCCTGTTTGGCCCCGAGGCCTATGCACATTTTCGCACCGTACTGGAAAAGCTCTATTCCGTCGACGAGCGTGGCCCTTCCTGGTCGGTGAGTCGCGGCCTGAGCGCCTTCGATCATACGCTCATCCCGTTTTTTCAAGAATCAGCGGAGACAATCAAGAATCGGCCGCCGGTACATGGCGTCTGTTTCATGGGGGGCCGCAAGCAACTGCACGTCGCCACCAACAATCGCGCCCCCAAATGGCTCGCTGAAGGATTTGCCGAGTATTGCGAATTCGCGGCGCTCAAGAAGAATCTGTGGCGAACGGTCTATAATCAAAAAGAGGGCCCAACGCCGGGCGATTGGGTTTCACAGTTGCGAAAATTCGCGGTGGACAAAAACTTGCGACCTTGGGTCGAGCAGGTAGAACGCGACATTCGAGATTGGGATGCCCGCGACTACCTACAGATTTTCGGGATGACCGCGTTCCTGCTGCAAACGGAGCCGAAAAAGTTTCTCGTCTACGTTCGCAACCTGCGCACTGCGGCCGATCCCACCACTGCTCTCGAAGAAGCCTACGGAAAATCGATCGCCAACCTCGAGCCGGAATGCAATCGCTGGCTGATTCGTGGTGGCAAGTAACCATGGAGAGATACGACGAATGGCTGAGCCGAAATCATATTCCGCAGATGCTTCCCCTCCATTGCAGGGCGAAGTAATGCCGCCGACGCAGTCTGGTTTGGTGGGGAGCCTGGTATCCGTTGTTGGGCTGGTGCTGGCAGGGGTCTACCTGGCGAATCCAGGCTGGGGAGTCATTGAATTACTTCCCGACAATCTTCCCGGCATTGGCAACATCGATGAAGTTGTCGCGACGACGATTTTCCTCACCTGTCTTGCCCGCTTGGGAATCAACATTCTCCCTCAACGCGGTCCGACCACGAGCGAACGGAAAAACTAAGCGATGCTGCTACGTTGGCTGGTCAACAACTACTTGCGCGATGCTGCCGAGCAGGCCGTACGGCAGCACTTCAGCGGCACAAGTTCCGGACAGGCCGGGCAGACAGTTCCCACCTCAGGTGGTGCAGAGGGTGAAGTTGCCGGTGAAGATCTCCCTTGCGATGTTGCCCTCATCTTTGCCCTGGGAATGGAAGCGGGGCCACTGGTCGATCAGTTGAAAGATGTCGCGTCGACCAAACGGCCGAAGCACGTTGAGCATGCGGGATCCCTCGCTGGCAAACTCGCGGTGATTGCCGAAGGTGGAGTCGGTCAAGAAGCGGCCGCGCTAACCACTCGTGAAATGATCCGCGCCTACGAGCCGCGCTGGATTGTGTCTGCCGGCTTTGCGGGCGCGCTGAACGATCAATTGCATCGCGGTCACATGCTGATGGCCAATTCGGTGGTGAATTTGGCCGGCGAAGAAATGCAAATCGAACTCAAAATGCAGCCCACCCCCAAGTTGCACGTTGGGCGGTTGCTCACCGTCGATGGGCTCTTGAAAACAACCGCCGAGAAACTGACTGCAGGGGCAGAGCACTCGGCCATTGCCTGCGATATGGAAACGTTTGCAGTCGCCAAGGAGTGCAGCCTGGCCGGCGTGCGGTTTCTCTCGGTGCGGATTGTTAGCGATGGCCTCAGCGACGAGCTACCATTCGAAGTCGAGCAACTGATGAACGAAAAGAATCTCGCCAAGCAGGCAGGCATCGCGATCCAGGCTCTGATGAAGCGCCCCGCGGCGGCGCTTGACTTGTGGAAACTCCGAGACGAAGCGAATAAAGCCGCGGAACGCCTGGCCAAGTTCCTGCTGCAGGTGTTGCCTCAATTGCCCGCGTAAGCAAGAGCCTTGCTAACTCGCCAGTTGCACGAGTGGCAATGTCTTGGGCTTACGATTCGCTTCAATTGCGCGAGCTTCGTGCGCGAGGTCGAGCAGTTCGTAATGGACGTTCCGTTGCCGGGGCGTGTAGCCGAGTTCGCTGATCGAGTCGCGAATCTGGTCGAGCGTCAGGAAGTGAACCGTTCCCGCTTCGGCAACGACATTCTCTTCGATCATCAGGCTCCCCATGTCGTTCGCACCGAACAGCAGCGCGAGCTGGCCGATCTTTAAGCCCTGCGTCACCCAGCTCGATTGAATGTTCGGGAAGTTGTCGAGATACAGGCGGCTGACAGCCTGCGTCTTCAGATACTCGAACGAGCCAGCCGGCGGCACGTCGGCCATGTCGGTGTGGTCGGGTTGAAAGGTCCAGCAGATGTAAGCAGTGAAGCCGTGCGTTTCGTCTTGCACTTGCCGCAGTCGTTCTAGGTGCTCGATTCGCTCGGCCAGCGTTTCGATGTGGCCGAACATCATCGTCGCGCTGCCGTTGCCGCCCAGTTCATGCCAGACGCGCATCACGTTCAGCCAGTCGTCGGTCATCACCTTGCCGCGCGTCATTGCCCCGCGCACACGGTCGACCAGGATCTCACCGCCGCCGCCCGGCAAGCTGCCCAGGCCCGCATCCTTCAGCCGCTGCAGTACCGCTTTCAGCGGCAGCTTGTTGACCTTCGTGAAGTGATGAATCTCGGGCGGACTGAAGCCGTGGACGTTGATCGTCGGAAAGTTCGACCGAATGTCGTGCAGCAGTTCTTCGTACCACTCAAGCTTGTAGTCGGGATGTAAGCCCCCCTGCATCAAGATTTGATCACCGCCAAGCTCGACCGTCTCGCGAACTTTTTGCAGCAACTCTTCGCGAGGGAGCACATAACCTTCGGGCGAT
This sequence comes from Anatilimnocola aggregata, assembly GCF_007747655.1. Classification (NCBI taxonomy): domain Bacteria; kingdom Pseudomonadati; phylum Planctomycetota; class Planctomycetia; order Pirellulales; family Pirellulaceae; genus Anatilimnocola; species Anatilimnocola aggregata. Next base: position 7,623,528 of record NZ_CP036274.1, on the reverse strand, counting down.
TTAGGCCGGCGATAGAACGCGCAGAAATCGCAGACTGCCGTACAGATGTTGGTGTAGTTAATGTTGCGGTCGATGTTGTACGTGCGGATCGGCTCGGGATGCAGCCGGCGCGTCACCGCATCCGCAGCGCGGCCGATCGCAGCGAGATCGTTCGATTGCAGCAGCGCGAGCCCTTCTTCGGGCGTTAGTCGCTCACCGGCGACTGCTTTACTAAGGATGGTGTTGATCATGTTGGAGTTCCGCCTTCAGGCGGTCTGTATCGGAATTTTCTCTTACGTGGTGCCCGTATTGATTCGGGCAGCGCCGGCTAAAGCCGGTACTGCAACTCCCGCAGGAGCGAGGCCCAGGCGAACCGCGTGTTCGTGGAATTTGCGCAAGCCGCAAAGCTCACGGTCGTGAAGGTAAAAGTGCAAGTTGTCTCGCAGATAGACGAGGCATTGTTCGGTAGTCAGGCCATAGCGGGGCGCTTCGGTCGCGGCGATCTGCGGCAGGTTCGCGAGCCCCTGATCGCGTGCTGCGGATAGCTGTGCTGCTAGTTCATCGGTCCCTTCGATACCCGGACGAGCGACCCACATCGCAAAGACAAACGGCAACTCGGCCCAGCGACACCAGACATCTCCCAAGTCCCAAATCTCAGCGAACTGACTCTTTGGCGGATGCATGGCCCGATCGCCAATCACCAGGATGCCATCGGCGGGCGATTCTTCCCAGGGCGATCCAATCGGCAGCGGCAACAACTGGGGCGAAATCCCGTGCCGCTCTTTGAGCAGGATCTGTACGAGTGCCGCGCTAGTGCGGGAACCTTCGTCGAGTGCCAGGGTCCGAATCTTGCCAACGGGCACGCGCGAGAACAACTTTACGCTAAAGACAGGACCACGGCAGCCGATGCAGGCATCGGAAATGATCGAATAGCTGGGGTTCTGGAAGAACTCAATCGAGGGAATCAGCGCGACATCGAGCTCGCCGCGGGCCAGACGATCGGCCAGTCTGCTGGGGAGGTCAAAGACCAGTTCGAAGTCACGCGTGCTGGGTTCGCGCGTGCTGCTTTCAATTGCAGTCAAGCCATAAACCAGCGGCTTGGTATTCAGATAGGAAACAGCTCCGACCTTCATCGCGTCCATCCTTCGCAGTCAATTCACTCGCAGCAGACCCCGATTATACGAGGGCTCGCAAATGCTCGAAAGGTAAGCCCCTAGCGGGCTCTTCTCAGAGTGTTAACTGCAAAAATAGACGGGAGTTAACGGCCGGTGATTCCTAAGGAACCAAGTCTTTCCCTAAGCCCCCAGTTCCTAGCTCCCTCCCTTACAGCCATTCCTTGATCGGCTTGCCTTCCAGCAGGCGGATCGGGCGACCGTCGGGAGCATTGACCATCAGGTCGGTCGGAATGCCGACTTTCTGATAGATGGTGTTCACAATGTCTTCGCTCAGGTATTCGTCCTTGATGACGTGACCACCTTCGTCATCGGTCTGGCCGAGAACCTGGCCGCCAGGAACGCCGCCACCGGCCATCATTGCAAAGCCCGATGTGGCCCAGTGATCGCGACCGCTGGCCGAGTTGATCTTTGGCGTACGACCGAAGTCGGTGAGCCAGACCACCAGCGTGCTGTCGAGCATGCCCCGCTCTTCCAGGTCGATCACAAGCTGGGGCAGACCTTTATCGACGGGCGGAATGCGGGTGTTCTTGAGGGTCTTGAAGTTGTTAGCGTGCGTGTCCCAGCCACCATCGGTCACGGTGACAAAACGCACACCCGACTCAATCAACCGGCGAGCCAGCAGCAGGCCTTGGCCGAATTTGTTTCGACCGTACGCATCGCGCAGTTTGTCGTCTTCTTTTTCGAGAGCAAACGCCCCCTTCGTTTCCGGCGCGGTGATCATGTTGAGCGCCGTTTTGTAGTGTTCATCGAGCGCTTCATAAGCGGCAGGCTGCAGGTCGTTCTGCCGCTGCAGTTGATCGACAGCAGTGAGCATCTTGCGGCGACGATCGATCCGCTCGCTGGTGACACCAGCAGGGGGTGTGATATCGCGGACGTTGAACTTTTCGGCACTTGGATCGGCGGCGATTTCGAACGCACCATGCTCCAGTCCGAGAATGCCCGGGCTGCCGCCACCAAAGCGGCGATCGACTTCGGTGCCCACTTGGACAAACGGCGGCAAAGCTGATTTGAAACCTTTGTAGTGGCTGACCACCGCACCCATCGTGGGATAGCGAACAGCCTGATTCATCTTGCGGCCCGACATCACGTATTGATCGGCCGCACCGTGACTGCCGTTCAAAGGATTCCAACCACGCAGCAGCGCGAACCGCTTGGCTTCCTTGGCGAACGTCGGCACGATCTCGGTGAACTTCACGCCAGGAATTGCCGTGTCGATCACGCTATATTCACCGCGCACGTTGACCGGTGCATCAGGCTTGGGATCGAACGTGTCGTGATGGCTAGTACCACCGCGGGTCCAAACCAGAATCACATTGCATTGCCCCAGCGAAGACTTGCCCGCGGACTTCGCAGCAGCTTGGCTGGCGAGAAAACCGGGGAGCGAAAGGCCCAGTCCACCGAGCGCACCAACCTGCAAAAAGCTGCGTCGTGAGACACCTTCGCAATCACGCGTCCGACCAGGAAACAGGTTGAGCATGAGGGCACCTTGGCGGGAGAATTCTGGCAAGCGGAAAGGGAGGAAGGAGCCACGACAGAATGACCCGCGCAGCAACTGCGTATCATAACAGATCGGATTTTGTGGATGCAATTGTTTTCGAAAAATAAGGGGACGGTATTGCTAGCAGCTAGCTGGGAATTGCAGGCCGCGCGGAATGAGCATGATCGGGCTCGCCATTTCGCTATGAGTAGCCGGGGTGAACAGGAGCTTGAACAGGTGCCAATACTTGTGTCATTGCGAGTCTTATGTATCCCGTGGGCGCTCTGCAAGTGATTGTGGAATAAGGGTTTGCGGTTGCGGTATTCGTCGCTGCGGGGGCTACTCAACGCTGTTCAATGAACAGGGCTGAACAGGCCTCTTTCAGGGGGGTGGGCTGAATCGCGTTCACATCCTTTCCAGCGAAGGCACTTTGTCAGGCCAGCGTTAGTAGCGTTGTCCCTCCTATTGAAGCCGCCAGCCGTGACACGTCTGGTCAATGCCCGGTGGGTAAATGAAAAAACCTTTGATCGCTTCCCATTAGAATGCACGTTATGTCGGAACCGCCCACGATGAAAGAATCCCCGCCGCACGAACCCGATGGGGTGCCGCGCACGGGGCGAATCGCAGCCATCGACTACGGCAGTGTACGCATCGGAGTGGCGATCACCGACCCGGAGCAAAAGTTCGCCAGCCCGCTCGAGAACTACTCTCGACGCAGCGAGCCCAAGGATGCCGAGTGGCTGCAGCAACTCGTTCAATCGGAACGGATTGTGGGCCTGGTGATTGGGCTGCCTTTGCACACCAGCGGGACCGAAAGTCAGAAGTCGGCCGAGGTCCGCAAATTCGCAGCCTGGCTTGCGCCACTCGTCAAAGTACCGATCGCACTCTTCGACGAGCGCTTCACCACCTCGCAAGCGAACGAATTGATGGCCGAAGCGGGGCTCTCCACGAAGCAGCGGAAAGAACGCCGCGACAAAATCGCCGCGCACGTATTGCTACTGAGTTATCTCGATTCTTCGCGCACGCTCAACTCGCCCACGACGCTCGAATGAGTTCCCATAGTCCAGTCACTCCGTGACTGGTTCCGCGAGTCATGGAATGACTCGCCTACGGGTCAACCGGTGGTGGCGGAGTCTGCGGATAGGCTCCTGCCCATTCGTGGGCGAATTGCGAATCGAGAAAGAGCAGCCACGTTCGCAGCGGCGCGCGTTGCTGGGCGAGAACCTGGCGGATGATGGGAACCGCCTGATTGACGTTTGTCAGCGAAAGATCGATGTAGCTGTAAAGCAGTCCGCTGCCACCGCCAATACTGCCGCCGACTCCTGCCCGCTGCAACGCCTCGTCGAGCGGATCTTCGATATTGGCCCGCTGTTCAACTCGCGCGCTATTGGGAACTTGCGTGGCGTCGATCTTTAAGTAGCAGAAGAACTCGTTGTGGCGCGAGTGGCAGCGAGAGTCGAACAACGTGCCCGAGAGAGCCGCCTCCAACACATCGGTGCAGCAGGTAGAGCCAACAACTAGATCGCTCCGCTGCGGATAGTCCTGCAGTCCCCGCTCCGCTTCGAGCTTGTAGTTCGACCAGTTGGCTTGCTGCTTATCGACCCGAAACCACGGTTGTGCCGGCAACTGTTCCAGTAGGCTTTGCGCCAGCGCGGTGACTGTAGCCTGACCGCGCTCGAACGGCAGCCAACGATGACCCGGTTCGCGCGCGTCGGCCACGTCGACGCCACCGATCCAGGCATCGAGCATTTCTTCGCCCATCAGCGTTTCGGTAATGACAAATGCGACCTGGCGAGCTTTGTCCTCGTCCCATTTTTCCTGCGGAAATGTATAGAGCAAATCGATCTTGCGATTGCGCCCAACGCGGGCTTCGATGCCTGCCTGTTGAAACGAGACTCCCTGTCTCCCTTGCACGGCGGCGCGCACATGTTCGGCATCTTCGGGCAAGCGATGGGCATAAAATTCCCAATTGGGAATTTGCGGTGCACGGCCAAGAACGTAGCCGAGCACCGGTCGCAGCCAATGGTAACTTTCTGGCGTGAGAACGAGGCGACTTCCACTGGCCTGTTGATTGGCGGCGCGTCGAGCGGGGCCGAATTCCCAACTAAGATCTGCGCGCCAACAGACGGCGGCATTGAGCGGGCCCAGGTTCTCGTCCATGAAGCGGACGACATCGAATTTGCCGCGCTGCGAAAAGCTTTGCGAGATGGCCGGCGCATTGGCCTGAAAAGCCTGCCACCAACGATCTGTCGCGGCAACCACTTGTTGCTGCCACTCGCGATCAGCTGGGTTCTGGGGATCCGCGAGCAACCACCGCATGGCAGCAACTCCGCAAAACTGGCTCGGGTAAATGGTCAGAACTGAACCTACCGAGTGTTCGCCCCGCCTTAGCCCTTCTTGGCAGCGGCCTTCACGCGGTGTTTTACTTTCCGCTTAATCCGCTTTTTGGGCTTAGTCTGGGTCGCGTGACACTTCTTGCAACGCGTAACCTGATTGTTCAGCTTGGCGTGGCACTTGGGGCAGCGGCGTTCACCAGTCTGAAGCACGAACTTCGTGCGTGGGCGGGTCTTCATCGGAAAGTCTCAAATCAAGTGCCAAAGACAAATAGAAGTAAGCCCCGTAATATATCGAGCTCCCCTGCCGGCCACAAGGACGAAAGCGATCAATGTGGTCATCCAATCGTACGCATCTCGCTCCGCCGAGATGGCAGCATCTTGCGGAGTAAGATGACTACCGAGGAAGGACAAAAAGGTAATTGCACCCGCTTTGGCTCTTGAAGGAACTGGCCCAGACCGATAAACTGTGCGTTTCCCCAAATCGGATCGAAGAAGATAGGCCCCGCTGGCGTTGCCATGCAGCGGTGCTTCCCTGAGGAGAGACCTCGTGGCTGGCACGAAGACTTACATCGCCAAACCGGGCGAAATTGTTGAAAAGTGGTGGGTTGTCGATGCGTCTGACAAAGTCGTGGGCCGTTTGGCCAGCGAGATTGCCATGGTGCTCATGGGCAAGCATCGTCCGACGTACACCCCGCACGTGCTGACCGGCGACGCTGTCGTCGTCATCAACGCCGAGAAGGTCGCCTTCAGCGGTCGCAAGTGGACGCAAAAGTCATACGCTTGGGTCACGGGTTACACCGGCCAGCGTACTGTCTCGGCCGAGCGCCAATTGGCCAACCACCCCGATCGCATCTTGCGTGACGCGGTCCGCCGCATGCTACCCAAGAACAAGCTGGCCAGTAAAATGCTCGCCCGCCTTAAGATTTACACCGGCGCTCAGCATCCTCACCAGGCCCAACAGCCTGAAGCTCGCGAGATGGGCGCTAAGTAGTTCATCCCTCACCAATTCAATCACTGTCAATAGACTCGGTAGACGAACATGGTTGCAGCGAAAAAAGACAAGCTTACTGGTGATGCACTGGGTACTGGCCGCCGCAAGACGGCCGTCGCACGCGTTCGCCTGCGTGCTGGCAGCGGTGTAGTAACGATCAACGATCGCACTCTGGAAGATTACTTCTCGGTCGAAACCGACCGCATGAACGTTGTCGACGCGCTCGAAGTAACCGGTCACCGCGCCGATATGGACGTCATCATCCGCGTCGCAGGTGGTGGCCCCACCGGCCAATCGGGTGCGATTCGCATGGGCATCGCCCGCGCGTTGCTCGCCGCCGATACCGAAAGCTTCAACACCTTGCGTGGTGGCGGCTACCTCACGCGCGATTCCCGCATGAAGGAACGCAAGCATTACGGTCTGCGTGGTGCCCGCCGTGGAACGCAGTTCTCGAAGCGTTAATTTGGAAAATTCCAGTCGCTATCGACAACAAATCAACCTCTCCCGAAGACCTGTGGTGCAAATCACGGGTCTTTTGCTTTTCTTGCTTGGGTCAGCTATTTAGTCCCGGCAGCGGTTGGGGTTCTCGCCCCTACTTCCTATAAACTCCCACCTCTCACTACGCGGTCGTCTTAATCAGCATGCACTGGGTGGTGGGTAGCTCGATCACTTGTTCTTGCCGACCTTCGCAGAACTCAGAGAAGGCCTGGCGAACGCCGGGCAGAATCGAGTAGTCGTGCGAGAGGACGACTCCACCGGGAATCAGGCGAGGAAAGAAATACTCGAGACATTCCTTGGTGCTTTGATACAAGTCGACGTCCAGGTGAACGAAGCAGAACTTGTGATTGTCGAGTACCCCCTTCACGCTTTCGGGGCAAAACCCCTTGTGATACTCGAGCTGCTTGTAGTCTTTAAGGTACTTCTGAATTGACTCGATGCTGCAAGCAAAGCGGCCTTTGACCTCGATGTGCTTCTCCACTTCCGACGGCTCGGGAAGCCCTTCGAAGGTATCGCAGAGGTGGAAGGTCTTTTCCCCCTTGGCTTCGCAAATGACCTTGGCTGTGCTGCCCTGAAACACGCCCACTTCGGCAATATCGCCCGGAGCCTTGGCCATGCCGGTGGCAATGGAGTGAACGATGAACGACTCGAAGTTAGTCACCATCGAGCGGCGTTCGCGGCGGGCCCGGCGGAGCAGTTTGAGCTTGTTCCAATCCTTGTGCATCATCAGGGCGAGCATTTCAGCCCGCGCGGCCATGTCGATGCCCAGCCATTCGATGAACGTACCACCGATCAGCTTTTGTAGACGAGGATTGCGCAGCAACATGGGCGGGGTCTCCAATTCAGGGCAAAAAGACGAATGCGGGCTACCGGCAGGTGCCCCCGCCTCCAGCGTCGGCCAGTCGTCATCGTAGCAGTGGACGAATTGAATACAAGTTATCAAAAATGACTTACGACCGTGCACGTTAGCGCACTAGGTCTGCATCGGCCACTACTGCAGGCATCATCAGCCGTTGCCCAATAAGGCTTACAGCTTACCAATCGACCGCTAAACCAGGGGCAGGTAGCGCTGCTATGCTGACAGGAAGATGAATTTTCGCACCGTACTTCGCTAGCAGCGCAAGCTGTGGGAATCATGACCGAGCAACCGACATCAACGTCGAATGGATCGCCAAAGCCAACTCCGGAACGCTCCACATCACCGCGGCGAAGCGGTGGTTCGTGGCTCGCTTGGGCCCTTGCTCTGGGACTGGGCGGAATGGTTCTGCTGGTCGAAGCACCGAACGAACTGGCCAAGTGGAAGTATGCTGCCGCGCTCGAAGCTCGCGAAGCCGGTGAAAAAGAGAAGGCCTACGAACTGCTGGAGCAGGCTCGCCAGCGCAGTGCCCACAACTTGGAATACAAGCAAGTTTTGGCCGAGTGGAAACACGAGGACCGTGAATACGCCGAAGCCTTGGCGATCGTGCAGGAGTTGTGCGAGATCTTCACCGACAATACTGATCTAATCGGTTTTCGGAGTCGGCTGTACCAGCATTTGCAGCGACATCCCGAGGCGATTGCCGATTTACAAAAAATCATGCAAATCAGCGAGGCTACCGGCCAGCCCGAACGAGCACTGTCGCTGAACAATCTGGCCTATGGACAAGCAATCGCCAAAACTGATCTCGACGCGGCTTTTGAGCATAGCAACGAGGCCGTGAAGCTGGCCGAAGCGGATCTCGCGAGCGCTGCCAATCAACTCAAGCGTGCTCAAGAAAAGAAAAAGGATGTGCTTGAGTCTGAAGCGGCCGTAGCCAACAAACGCTTCACTGTGGCTGGCCATCTCGATACGCGGGGACTGGTTCGCTTGTATCGCGATGAAGCAGCCGATGCTCAGAGCGATTTCGATCAAGCGATTTCTCTGGCCGAGCAAACACTGAAGTTTAGTCGCGCGTTCGAGAAGGAACCCCGCAATCAGCAGCGGCCAAAAGCCGGTGCCAGCCTACGCCAGAAACAAGTAGACGAAACTTTGGCCGTGCTGTACTACCACCGCAGCCTCAATTTGCAAAAGCTGGGGCGCGAGGATGAGGCGAAGCGGGACTTTGCCAAGGCCAAAGAGCTGCTGGGTCGGGAGCCGGACGAAACGCTGTTTTAATTGGTTCGATCTGATTCACTTGTCCTGCCAAGACAAACACCGAGTCGCACCTGAAGACGAAGCGGAATCGGCAATGGACAAGCGCAAAGACTCAACAGACTTACAAGTGACTCCGAGCACGCACATTCTGCTGCTCGTCAATGCCTACTTGGGCTTCATTAGCCTCGGACTTCCCGACGCGGTTACTGGCATCGCGTGGCCGGAAATTCGCGATGATTTTCGCCTTTCTCAAGGTCAACTCGGCTGGGTTTCGGTCGCTTTGGGCTGCGCCTATTTTCTCTCGAGCTTTTTTGCCGGCAAGCTGCTGAATTGGCTGGGAGTGGGATTGCTGCTCACCACCAGCAGTCTGCTGGTGGCATTGGCCATGTTTGGCAACGCCGGTTCGCCCGCTTTCAGCGTGATTCTGATCTGTGTGGTGATCTGGGGACTGGGCTCCGGCGCGATCGATGCCGGATTGAACCACTACGCCGCCAGCCATTTTTCACCGATGCATCTGAACTGGCTGCATGCCTGTTACAGCTTGGGCGCGACGCTGGGGCCCATCATCATGACCCTCAGCATCGCGAGCAGCGACTCGTGGCGACTGGGCTATGCGATTGTCGGTGCGATAGTGCTGGGGCTGACGTTACTGTTCGGCATTTCCATCCGTGCCTGGAATAACAGCCCGCAGAACGCGAGCGAGCAAGCAGCGCCATCGGTCTCGATGGCTGCCACGCTGCAGCTTCCGCGCGTCTGGCTGCACATCGCGATTTTCTTCCTCTACACCGGCTTGGAGTTCATGGTTGGCGCGTGGAGCAAAACAATGCTGACCGAATCGCGCGGCGTAGATCCCACCACCGCGGGCTTTGTGGTCACTGCCTACTACTTCGCGATTGGTGTAGGGCGAGTGGTGCTCGGCACGCTCACAACCTGGGTCGGCGTCGATCGCCTGCTGCGGGTGGCGACGATCGCTGCCGTCAGCGGCAGCCTGCTCTTTGCCATTGCGCCCGGCTTAATCCTGAGTACTTCAGGACTCGTCCTGTTGGGGCTAGGTTTAGCTCCGATCTTTCCTTGCCTGATGTCGCGCACACCGGCGCGCTTGGGGACTAACTACGCTGTGCATGCGATTGGCTTTCAGGTAAGTGCCGCAACCTTCGGGGGCGCTTCTATCACTGCCTTTGCCGGGCTGCTCGCCGAACGCGTGAATTTGCAGGCCATTGCCTACTTCAGTGTGCTGCTGGCCCTGCTCATTTGGTTGATGCACGAGGTGCTGCTCAGAGTTCCGCCCCCGGCGAAGCTCGAACCGCGAGACTGGCGCCGGCAATTGCCCAGCGCCTGAACTGGCTTGTGCCGAAAGCAACTCACCAGGTGATCGTTGACCATGCCGGTGGCTTGCATAAAGGCGTAGCAGATAGTGGTACCGATGAATTTGAAGCCGCGCTTCTTCAGGGCTTTGCTCATCGCGTCCGATTGCTCGGTTCGCGCGGGAACTTCACTCATTGCCGTCCGTTTGTTTTGCAGCGGCTGGCCGTCGACGAACGTCCAGATGAAAGCATCGAAGGAACCAAATTCTGCCTGCACCTGCAAGAACGCTTGGGCGTTGATGGCGGCGGAAGCGACCTTCAGCCGATTACGGACGATCCCTTCGTTCTGCATGAGGGCAGCTTCCTGCTTTGGCCCGAACTTGGCTACGACCGCAGGGTCGAACTGCTGAAAAGTCTTCTGATAGTTAGCCCGCTTTTTGAGGATCGTCGACCAACTGAGTCCCGCCTGCGCACCTTCGAGCATCAGCAACTCGAACAACAGCCGGTCGTCGTGTACCGGCACGCCCCATTCAGCATCGTGATACTGCTGATCAAGCTCACCTTTCGCCCAGGGGCAGCGGATCACTTCTTTTCTTGCCGGTAATTTGGTCATGAAACTTCATCGATTCCAGAGTTTGGTACAGGACATTGCACCATCATAGTGACAGGCGCGGCGCTGTCGTAGGCTGTCGCTTCAGCTTATAATCGAAGTTCGAAACCGTGGCTCGAACTGGATCTGGTGAGACGATGTATGCTCGTATGGCGTGGCGTCTGCTGCGCGAAACAGATAAACGCCTGCTGTGGAAGCTTGCGTGGAACTTTGGCTTCAAGGGCGTGCTCTCCGTCCAAAAGCACAAGGCGCGCCTCAAGCGGGGCGAGTTCTTCCCGCCATTCTTGTACGTCTCGGTCATCAATAGCTGCAATCTCCGCTGCCAGGGTTGCTGGGTCGACGTCGCGGCCAAGCAATCGAAAATTGAAGTCGCTGCGATGGATCGGCTGATCACCGAAGCTAAGGCGATGGGAAATTCGTTCTTCGGCATTCTCGGCGGCGAGCCCTTCATGCACCCTGAAGTGCTGAAGATCTTTGCGAATCACCCGGACTGCTATTTTCAAGTCTTCACCAACGGGCACTTCATCACCGACGAAGTAGCTCGCGAACTTCGCCGCTGCGGCAACGTCACGCCACTGATCAGTGTCGAGGGGAATGAGATCGTCAGCGACGAGCGCCGCGGGCGCGAACACGTCTACAGCCAGACAATGCAAGGGCTGCAGAACTGTCTCAAACACAAGGTGATGGCGGGCGTCTGCACCAGCTTGTGTCAGACGAACTTTGAACTGTTGAGCGAAAAATGGCTCGACCGATTGATTGAAATGGGTGTGATGTACACCTGGTTTCACATCTATCGCCCGGTCGGTCCCGACGCCAAACCAGAATTGTCGTTAACCCCCGAGCAGCAGTTGCAGTGCAGAAAATTCGTCGTCGAGATGCGGGCCAAGAAGCCGATTGTCATCGTCGATGCCTACTATGATGGGGAAGGGCGCGCCCTTTGTCCTGCTGCGACCGGCTTCACGCATCACATCAGTCCCTGGGGCGATATCGAACCCTGCCCGATCATTCAACTCGCGAAAGAAACAATCTACGACGAGCGCCCCTTGAAGCAAGTCTTTCAAGAGAGTGAGTTTCTGCGCGACTTCCGGCAAACGGCCGCCCAGCACACGCGTGGTTGCATTGTTCTCGAACGTCCCGACCTGCTGGAACAACTGGCTCAGCGACACGGAGCCCGCGATACCACTGCGCGCAAGGCCGAACTGCAAGAACTGGCCGCAATGGACCTCCGCCCGAGCCAATACAACCCTGGGGCCGAAGTGCCCGAAAAATCGTGGGCCTATCGCCTGGCCAAATACTTCTTCTTCAACGACTACGGCACCTACGGCAAGCACTTCGACGAGAAGAAGTGGATTGATGTCCGACAGGAAACGCCGCCGCCAAGACCTAAGCTAATGCAGATTGGTCAATAGCTCGCAGGAGTAGTCATGCTCAAGACACATCTCTCCCCTGTGTTCGACGGATTACTCTGGGTCTCAATGTTTTCGTGTTTAACGCTGACCGCTCAAGGTCCGGAGCAGTTGGCTCAAGCTGCCGACTATCGTGAATTAGTCGCAGGTCTCGCTAGCCCGAACAAAAATGCGACGACCACACATGGTGGTGAACCGCACGTTCGGTTTCCCGCCGGCTACGATGTGGAGGCACAACGTCGCATAGATCAGACGCGAAAAGAGTTGCAGGAAAATTTCGAAGCTGCCTTGCCATTCCTAGTCGAGGCGTTGGACGACAAGCGTTATTGCATGACGGTTAGTTGGGCTGAAGGAGATGCCTACTACAACTATTCTGTTGGTGCTATCTGTCGAGATATCATTGCTTCTCAATTGGAGGTCTACCGCAACAAAATTCGGTTTTCAGATGCTCCACATTGGAACCGATACAACTATCCGCTCATTTCTAAGCAGCAAATGAAAAAACGCGATGGTCGCAGATTGGCTGAACTGCAAGTAGAGGCTATTGACTGGGCGATCAACAAATTAGACGCCGCTGGAAATAGGCAAAATGATGATGATAAAACGGCGGTTGCCGAGCTGAAGAAGTTGCGTACAGACATACTGGAATCTGGAATTCCAGCAAAGCCGAACCGCTTGTTAAGGCCAGTGTTTCGGGACCGGTAGGTCGGGCTTGGCGAGAAATATCCGACAGAAATCCTCATCCCCAGGTGCGCTGCGCGACCCGGGGCTAATGGCTTGGATCCCTGCGGGATCGTTGAACTGGCAGCCTCGCTAGGCCTAACCCACTTGGTGGGAAACCATCTCGTTTGGGCGTTCTGTACCCGGGCCTGCGCGCGCCCTGTCACAAATTTCTCCCAATTGCGCTCAAGAGAGAACTGGTTTTCCTGCCTTGGAACGTGCCAGCACGTTTTCACCTCTCTGCAATTCGGAAGTTTCTCATGCCTTCGCCGATTTTGACTACGCTGCCTCTCGTTAGCAATTTGCTCAAGGCCAAATTTGTTGGTCGCTTGAAGTTCGCGAATAGCGCCAAGGTTGATGTGGGCAAATACAAAATCGAACTGCCCCCGGGACTCGCAGCAGCGGACGCCCCACAGCCGTCGTTCGTCACTCGCAAGGAACTCGATCAGCAGTTGGGCAAGCCGCGTCCCAGCGTAAAGGGGGTCGCCAAAGCGAAGTTCTCGCTGGCCTATGCCAACTTCAATCAACAGTGGCGACAAATCCCTACGAAAAACGGCCCGCCCCAGTGGCAGTTCATGGGGGGCGAGGTCTACTTCGATTCCACCGTCAGTGTGTACATTCTCGACGAATACAAACCGAACGACAAAGACAAATCGAGCGTCAATCGCTTTCGAATCATCATTCAGCACGAACTCGAACACGTGCTGGACGACGCCGATCTCGTCCGAACTTTTATGCCTCAAGCTGTGCTCAAGGAGAGCATGGTGCAGCGCTATTTCGTCCAAAACCAACCGATGGACAACAGCATGTTCGAGTATTTCATTCGCGGCCCCAAGCTGCAGGAGTATTTCGAGCCGACCTGGATGCTGGAGCGCAACAAGCGGGCGGACAAACGGGATTCACCCGAGGAATACAATCGGCTGATGCGAGAAATGCAGAAAGCGTAAGGCAACCACCACATCGACCGCCAACAAAAGCAACGCGGGCTAAAGCCCACGCTACTCAGGAACTATTCGGCCAGGGTGCGTGTGAGATAACGCAGCATTTCGCGCAAGCTGAAGATGCCGACGGGTCGGCCATGCTCGTTGACAATCGGAACATGGCGATAGCCGCCGAGGTCCATGCGGTGGAGTGCGAACGCAACTTTGGCGGTGACGGGTAGCGATTGCACGTTGGCCGTCATGAACTGGCTCACGGGTTTCTCGCCGCTGGTGGCCAGGTCTTCGCCCACTTTGAGCAGGACGTCTCGTTCGGTGAAGATGCCCACTAGCTCTCCCTTCTCGACCACCAGCATGCAGCCGATGTTGTTCAGGGCGAGCAAGCGAATCGCTTCGCGAACGGGCAGCGAAGGAGATATGAGGAGCGGTCGTCGTCCCTCGAACAGCGACACGCGGTCGGTGAGCAAGGCCAACTCGACCGCGTTGGCTGGTTCCGGTAACGAGGTATCGTCCAGGGGAAGACCACATTCGTCGCAGTGGTCGGCCCCTTCAATGACCGGGTGATCGCAGTAAGGACATTCCATGCGGGAGAGACCCTGTAGTTGCCTTACCAATGGTGCCAAACTTAGCCGACGGTCCAAGTTTCGCCGCTGTTGAACAGAGCGTCCAGGTCGCCAGGACCCTTCTTCTCGCGGGCCGTCTCGACCTGCTTGTTCAATTCAACATCGTACTTGGGATGGTCCACCGCGCGGAACACGCCAATCGGCTCGGGGAATTCTGGGTGCCGCATGCGGCTGAGCAGATAAGCGAGGGTCGGCTCGGGGGCCTTCTCGTCGTGGAACAGCAAGTCATCTTCGCTGATTCCCTTGCCAAGTTCAACCACTTCTGGCTCGGTACCGTTCAGGCGGATGCCCTTATTCTTGTTCTTGCCGAAAATCAGCGGCTTGCCATGCTCCAGTTCGACGGTGGTATCGAACTTCGAAACCTTGTCCGTCGCGTAATCGAAGGCACCATCGTTGAAGATGTTGCAGTTCTGATAGATTTCGACGAAGGCAGTTCCCTTGTGCTCGGCAGCCCGCTTGAGAACTTCGCCCAGGTGCTTGATGTTCACATCGATCGAACGGGCGACGAAGGTCGCCTCAGCACCAATCGCCACCGACAGCGGATTGAGCGGGTTATCGATGACGCCCATCGGCGCGCTTTTGTTGATTTTGCCAAGTGGTGAGGTGGGCGAGTACTGCCCCTTGGTCAAACCGTAGATCCGGTTGTTGAACAGCAGAATCTTGAGATCCACATTGCGGCGCATCAGGTGCAGGAAGTGATTGCCGCCGATCGACAGGCCGTCACCGTCGCCGGTAACAACCCAGACTTGCAAATCGGGGCGCACGCACTTGAGGCCCGTGGCGATGGCTGGCGCACGGCCGTGAATGCTGTGCATTCCATAGGTGTTCATGTAGTACGGGAACCGGCTCGAGCAACCGATGCCGGAGATGAACACGATTTTTTCGCGCGGGATGCCCAACTGAGGCATCACTTTTTTCATCTGGGCGAGAATCGAGTAATCGCCGCAGCCAGGGCACCAGCGAACGTCTTGGTCGCTGGCAAAATCAGCAGAAGTCAAAGCAGGAGCAATGTCGTTGGCCATAGCAGCTATTTCATCCGAAACATTTGAGTTTGAGCGGTCGTGTGATTTGGTTTAGTGAGTCAGCAGCAATTACTTGGGCAGTACCCGCTTGATCTCGGCAATCAGTTCAGCGATGGCGAAGGGACGCCCCTTCACCTTATTGAAGCCGATGGCGTCGACCAGATACTTCGAGCGAATGAACGTCCGGAGTTGACCCATGTTGAGTTCGGGGATCAGCACTTTTTTGTAGTTCTTCAGCACATCACCCAGGTTACTGGGGAAGGGATTCAGCCAGCGGAGGTGCGCATGAGCCACCTTCAGGCCTTGGCCTTGGCAAGCTTCAACTGCTGTCCGGCAAGCGCCATATGTGCCACCCCAGCTAAGGACGAGCACGTCGCCGGATTCTGGCCCTTCGACTTCCTGTGGCCCAATCTCAAGGGCGACGTTTTCCACCTTTTGAGCACGGGTGTTCGTCATGTGCTGGTGATTGTCGGGCTCGTAGTTGACGTTGCCCGTCACGTCCTGCTTTTCGAGACCACCGATGCGGTGCATCAAGCCCTTAGTGCCAGGAATTGCCCAGGGACGCGAAAGATATTCGTCTCGCTTGTAGGGCAGGAACTTGCTGCCATCGATTTGCTCGGGAGCATGTGTGACAGGAATTTTTCTCAGATCCTTCATCGAGGGAATCAGCCAGGGCTCACTGCCGTTGGCGATGTAGCCGTCCGAAAGGATCATCACGGGGCACATGAAGCGAGTTGAAATTCGCCAGGCTTCTTGAGCGACATAAAAACAGTCGCCCGGGCCGCGGGCGGCGATCACTGGCAGCGGGCATTCGCCGTTGCGACCTACGATCGCTTGGAACAAGTCCGCTTGTTCGGTTTTGGTAGGGAGCCCGGTGCTTGGACCACCGCGCTGGATATTGATGATCAGCAGTGGAATCTCCAGCATCACAGCCAGGCCAATGGCTTCGCCCTTGAGGGCAATACCCGGCCCGCTGGAAGTGGTGATGGCCATGGCACCGCCGTAGGCAGCACCGATGGCCGACGTGATAGCGGCGATTTCATCTTCGGCCTGGAAGGTCCGCACGCCCATGTTCTTGAACTTGGCCAGTTCGTGCAAAATATCGCTGGCGGGAGTGATCGGATAGGAGCCGAGAAACAGCTCTTTGTCGCTCAGTTTGGCGGCAGTCATCAGGCCCCAGGCCATGGCCTGATTACCGTTGATATCGCGGTACTTGCCAGGGGGCAAGTGAGCGGGATCGATCTTATAATTGCTGACGAAGGCGTCGGTCGTTTCGCCGTAGTTCCAGCCTGCCTGGAGTGCCTTGGTGTTGGCTTCGATGATCTGCGGCTTGTTCCCGAACTTCGCTTGCAAGAAGCGAATCGTGGCGTCCATATCGCGGCCGTAAAGCCAATACACGAGGCCCAGCGCGAAGAAGTTTTTGCAGCGGTCGATTTCTTTCGTCGACATCCCCGCAGCCTTCAGCTCCTTGAGTGCGATTTCGACGATCTTGTTCATCGGCACTTTGAACAACTGGTACTGGTCTTCCAGCACTTGCGAGTTGAGCGGATTCTCCGTCTCGCCGGCCAATTCGAGATCTTTCTTCTCGAAGCCATCGGAGTTGCAGATGAGAATACCGCCCTTGCGCAAGTCGCTGAGGTTGGTCTTGAGCGCGGCTGGGTTCATCACCACCAGCGCGTCGAGTTGATCGCCAGGTGTGAAGATGTCTTCGCTCGAAAAGTGAACTTGGAAGGCGCTAACACCGGCCAGCGTCCCCTTAGGAGCACGGATTTCGGCCGGATAGTCGGGAAACGTGGCGATGTCGTTGCCAAGCAGGGCCGTGGTGCGGGTGAACTGGTCGCCCGTGATCTGCATACCGTCACCGGAGTCACCGGCAAAGCGGATAGTGGCGCTAGGAATCTTGGTCGTTTGCTTGTGCGACTGCACTACTGGCTCGATCGTGGTAGACATGGCTGGCAATTAGCCCCTTCTCGAAATACTCGTCAAAAAATTGTTAGGTGAGCGATCTCAGGCAGTTTATTCAGCACAGAAGATCGAATTAATATCGGCCGTTTTGCTCTCGGACTAAGGTGGGAAGAGACTGAGCGGAATAGGCCATTTAAGCCCCTTCCCGCTCCGACGTCTTGTGGTGTGGTGCGGGTGGGAGCGTATAAACCACCTTGGGGAAGTGCTGCACCAGATAGTGCAGAATCCCCGTTGCGTTGAGGACGCCCAAAATGCGGCCTGCCGCATCCACGACTGG
This sequence comes from Anatilimnocola aggregata, assembly GCF_007747655.1. Classification (NCBI taxonomy): domain Bacteria; kingdom Pseudomonadati; phylum Planctomycetota; class Planctomycetia; order Pirellulales; family Pirellulaceae; genus Anatilimnocola; species Anatilimnocola aggregata. The sequence goes on along the minus strand of NZ_CP036274.1, from coordinate 7,606,094 downwards.
CAATTGGCGAAAACCGCGGCCTGCCATCAAAGTGATTGCTGTCGCTAGCGAATCCTGTGGCTGCAAGGCCACTGGGTCGCGTACCATGATCGTACTGACGCTGGCACCTAAGTTACCTTCCGACGCCAAGTAACGAACCAAGTCGCGTTCGGTGCAGAGGCCCAGCAACTTTTCGTCCCGGCAAACCATCGCGGCCCCGGTTTGGGCCTCACGCAGCAGGCGAAGGACGTTGCGAATGCTTTCTTCCGGCGCAGCACATACTGCCGGCGAAGGCGAGGCTTGCTCGACCGTATCGGTCTCAAGATGGAGTTGAAAATCCACGACTCAATCCGACCATTCAGGGAGGCAGTGAAACTGCAGTTGTTCCGTACGTGATAAACTGCGCCGCCGCTCTAACCCACACTAGAAGCCTACCACCCTGGTCCGACTGCGACAAGAGACAGATTCTGCCGGCTGGGAAAATTACGGGGATGCCACCGGGGCGGGAGACGGGGGGCAGAGGACAGAGGTCTCGCGCATTAACTCTCTCTCCACGTGTACGCACGAGGAAAGGGTTGGGGTGCGGGGCCGTACGTTGAACAAGCTTCTTTCGCTCGCTACGCAGGTCGCGGAATTGCTACTTCACCGAAAACCGTCGCACGATTTGAGTGGTGTTCCCCTGTTTATCACGAATGGAAACCGTCAACTTCGCTGCCGGCAGGTCGGTAATGGGCTGCGGCAGCTTCCAGACTCGTACACCGGGTGAAGTTTCGCGGAACTTGTCCGCCAGGTTCTCACCGGCTGCGACACCCGCGAGGGGCACATCGGCGACGATGCTCAAACTCGCGGCATCCAGCCCGGTATAGGAGTCGAACGCACCGAGCGAAATCTGCTCGAGCTTGGCGTTTTCGCCAGCGACCGGTGTTGTGAGTGTAAGCATCGGGCGCTGATCGTCGAGCATCCAGCCCAGGCCGCGCTGGTCGGGATGAGCCGGGTCGTAGTCGCGGTCGAGGGGGCAGCCCAGGTCGATCCAGCGGACCAGCGTCCGTTTGTCTTCGTCCGAAAGTGGTTTCACCTTACCTGCGGCAACGGCTTCCGGCGGTGGCATGCTGCTGCCGGTGAAGTCGATATCCCATTTTGCGCGGTATTTGGCCGTCTCTACAGGCTCACCCTTAAGTTGCAGCTCGCCCGAACCCGGCTTGGTCTCCGAGGGATGATCGTCGTTGCTGAAACCGTCCAAGCGCTGGCCGAAGATTTTCCACACGAGCAGGCTGCGGTGCGATTGCAGCTTGCGCACGTAGCGCGAAGCATTCGGATAACCCCACGAATCGTAACCAATGGGCTTGTGGCCGAATTTGGCCCGCTCGTCGACGGCCAACCGGTAGTACGTGCCCGGGAACTTGCCGTGCTGTTCGAACGAGATCGGCTCGTCATCGTCGAGCACCAAATTGCCGGCGGGCTCTTTGGCTTCCTTGGTGTGACAGGCGACGCAACTGCGGGCCAGGATCGGTTTGATATCGCGGTGATATTCGACGCTCGTGATTTCTGCATTTGAATAACGCAGCCCGGTTTGATCCTCAACGTCCCATTGCCGTTTCGATTCGTCCCGGCTCTTGTCGGTCAGCAGCGGAGTCTTCCGCTCGGTGAGATCGAACACTTGATAATCAGCCTTTGCGGCTGCGGTCAGATTGAAATCAGTAGGCTGCTGGCTGTGGGCGTGGCAGCCGCCGCAATCGTGCCGCACTTCGCCGGGCCGCAGTTGATGCCAGGTCTGCGCTGCATTGAGCACCAGGCCGTTGCGATCGAGCGTTTGAAAGGTGAACGCCAGATCGGCGGGAATCTTGGCCAGAAAACTGGTATCGGGCAGTCCGTCCGGATCGAGAGGCTGGTCGCCTTTCGCCGCGAACTTACGAACCGGTAACTCGCCGAGAATTCGCAGCCGTTCCATCGCATGGCTGAAGAAGAGCCTGCCCGATTTCTCGCCGCGGTTGCGATGAGTGGTTGGCTCCATCGCCAGAATGCGCACGGCGTGAACCTCTTCGTTCTCGTACAGGCCCGCTTCGGCACCCTGGTTGTGCCAATTCAGAGGCATCCCATTGCCATGGCTTGTGAAAGCATCCAGCCCGCGCCAAGGATCTTTGTTATTGCCGCCAAAAGTCGATGTGACCTTTCCTTCAGGCACCGAGGCATTCGGATAGCTCTCACGCTTGAGCATGCTGGAAGTACCGATCAGGCCGAAGGGAGTTCCTGCGGGAAGCAGTTTCGATTTGCTGCCGTCATTGGCGAGTCGCGGGAGTTGTTTTGGTTCGGTGATTCCATACACGCGGCCATAGGGCACAACAGCCCGCGGCCAGCTTTCGTTGTACTTGGGGTCGTTCTTAATCAGCCTCATCTGCCCGGGCTCTTCCACCACTTTGCCGTCTTTAATCAGGTAGATGCCACCATCGATCTGCGGCAGGTAGGTGTATTGATGATTGGCTGGTCCCGGCGACCAAATGGTGAGCAGGTGATTCTCCGGCGCTCCCGATGGATGCGTGAACTTGCCGACCTTGGGCGAGCTTTTATCTTTCAAGATGGACGGATCAGCAGGCCCTTCGTTGTTGAGCGCAAAGGGAGTGAACGAAACTGCGCCGGTGGGAAGAAAGGGAAGTCGATAGTATTTGCCCTTGCCGTTGTCGTGCCGACCGAACCGCAGCGGGGGATTGCGTGGGTCGTTCATCGAGGCGGGACCAAACGCGGCATAGCCTTTGGGCGGTGACGGCGGCAGCTTGAGATAAGCCCCGAAACCGCTGTTGTTTTGGTTGTAGTACTCTTCGATGATGATCGAGCGATCGCTGAGTTGGGTTTGAAAATGAAAGCCGTTCGACGCGCCGCCGGGATCGAACGCGCTGACGAGCGGATTCCAATTGGTGCCATCGGGGTGCATCGTCCAAATGCCCCACGAAATTTGGCTGCGGATCCCTTGCGACTCCAGCGAACTGAACATGATTCTTCCGTCGGCAAGCGTAACGGGGTGCAAAGCGCCCGCAATGTTCAGGTGGCCAATCTTTTCGATGTTGGCGGGATATTGTTCCTGCGGCGAGACATCGACGTCGCTGTCGTCCATCACGAACAGTTGCAAGGCTATCGAAGGATAGCCTTTGCTTGGTTCGAAGCCTTCGCGATTGCTGGTGAAGACAATCTTGCCGCCCGGCAACGGATGCGGCCCCATGTTGAACACGCCGTAGTCATAGTGCGTTTTCCGTTCGCCATTCTGGCTTTCGGCCCGATAGGTGCTGGTCCAATTGGCTGCGCCGGTATTGGGCGCGAACTGCTGATTCGTGAGCCTGACGATCTTGCGCGAGGCGAGATGAATCTTAAAGATGTCCGCACCTTGCTTGGGCGGCGACCATTGCGAGCGTCCCTCCAGGTTGTAGAGGTGGACGTAATAGCACCACTGCGCATCGAACGAGACAACCGGATCGGTGATCGAACCGCTGCCCCCTGCGACCAGTAGTTCTTCCGAACCGTCGGGATGCAGCAGCATCAGGTCGGCACCAGGCTCCATCGTCACAGGCTGGGAGAAGTCGGTGTAAAACCGCTTGTGCTTGTCGTCGCCGGCGCGCTGAGCCCGGACATAGACAATGTCATAGTTGTAGTTCACTTCTTTGTCGGTCTTGATCGGCGGCGGATTGACGTCGAGCTCCTGCGTGAAGAGAGGCTCTTTGTCCTGGGCACGGGAGATGCTGCCGATAAGCAACAGGGTCGCAATGAAAACTGCAGTCCGCATGGAAGAGGTCTCCGGAAAAAGTGTGGTCTAACGCCCACACTACTCCTAGTGCACTAACAAAAAGTCTTTGCTGTTGAGTAAGGCCCACATCAAATCCTGCAACGCTTCAGCCCGTTTATCGCCATAGGCTTGCAAATGATCGACGCCGAGCTTCAGCTCGTCAGGCGATGGTTGCCGAGCCAATGTCCACAAGAAGAGTTCGGTCACTTGTTCCGCGTCGGGCAGCTTTTGCTTGACGATGGTGGCAGGGCGACCGTTGCCATTTTGCGCTTTACCAAGGATGCTGCCGCCATTGATAAAGTGAAGTGCCTGCAGCATGTTCGATTGATTGTCGCGTTCGCACTCACAGGCTTCCATCCGCTGTGGCTTGCCGAACAGATTCAGGAATGGACTGGTAACGTTGGCGTCGGGCAACTGAGCCGCGCGAAAGCCAGCTGGTGCTCCGCTGATGGCTTCTGGCACACCCGTCGCTTGCACGAGGCAATCGAGCAGTGATTCAGCGGCGATGCGGCGGGGAATTGCGTGCGAAAAGTTCTGCTCATCGTGCCGATTCGTTGGCAACGGCAAACTCGTCCGCTGATAAGTCTGCGACGTCACAATGGTGCGCATTAAGTGCCGAACGTCGAACTTGTGGGCGACAAAATCCTTTGTCAGCGCTTCGAGCAGAGCAGGATTGATGGGCGGGTTGGTGCTGCGAATATCATCGACGGGCTCAATGATGCCGCGATGAAAGAAGTAACTCCAAATCCGATTCACCAGCCCGCGGGCAAAGAATGGGTTATCCGGCGAAGTAAGCCAGTCGGCATATTGCAGGCGGCGGTCGTTACCGGTGGTTACCGTAACGGGCGAGCCACCCAGAAATTGTGGTGGCTGCGGACGGTTGGTGCGCGGATTCATTGCCAGTCCAGCGGCCAGGTTCAACTGCACGATCTTCGCATTCTGCACCCCGGGCAAACGAGTATCGGCCCGCGTATTCACCTGGCTAAAGAAACTGGCCAGCCCGTAGTAATCTCCCTGCGTCCAGTTTTCCATGGGGTGCGTATGGCAACGGGCACAGAGCATCCGCACGCCGCAAAAGACTTGAGTCGAGCGTTCGACCGTATCGTTGGCATCTTTGCTGATCGCGAAATACACGCTGGCCGGATCGTCGGCCGCGCCACCTTTAGCGGTCAGGATGTGCTTCGCGAATTGATCGAGGGGCATGTTCTCGGCAACTGCGCCGCGAATAAACTCGCGAAACAGGAACATCGACGGTGAGCTGACGCTGTTGCGCGAGTTCTGTAGCAGGTCGCCCCACTTCAGCGACCAATGGTCGACGAACTCGGGCCGCTGCAGCAGATCGTCGATGGTTTGCAGCCGCTTGTTTGGGTCACTGCTGCTGGTGAAGGCCCGGATCTCGTCCGGCTTGGGTTGAATGCCGATCAAATCCAAATAGACGCGGCGAAGAAACTCTTCATCGCTGGCCAGTGGTGACGGCGTGATCTTTAGCCGATTCAGTTTTTCAATGACCGGGCGATCTACCAGATTCTGTTCAGGCACCGGCACAGGAGTGAAGTCCTTGCCAGTAGGCAACACAATGATACTAGTGGCGGCGAAGGTTCGCTCGAACCGGGCGACGATAGCCGTTTCGCCAGCATCGCCAGCTGTCACCAGGCCATCGTCACCCACTTCTGCAAACTGCGTGTTGTTGGCGGTGAATATGCCCCACTTGGTCACATCGCGCACAGTGCCGTCGCTGTACTCAGCCGTAAGCTGCAGTTGATGTCGCTGCTGGGGCTGCAGCACCAGGGTCGCGGGGGTGAGCGTAACTCGTACGACTTGGCGTTCGTCCTTAATATCGCCGGGTGTGCCATCGCGCACCCAATCGATCAACGTGTTGGCGACCAGGCTTCCCTTCTTGAACCGGACGCCCCCTTCGTGTGGCACATCTCCCTGCGGTTTGCTGATGAGAATGCTCGCCTCTGGCACGGCGGGGTTCACGCGGCGGCCGAAGACCTCGCGCGTGATGGCCGCAAAGTCCTGGTCGGGATCGGAACCGCGGAGCGAGAGCTTGAAGCCGTTTTTCCCCAGGGAATAGCCGTGACAGGCTCCCATGTTGCAACCGGCCTTCGAGAGGGCCGGCATCACTTCGTGCCGAAAACTGAGGACTCGACGTTCAGCGGGAAGATCGACTTCGACCGCTACCAAAAACCGCTGCTCGCCGGTTTGCACGTGAATCTCGGTCTTGCCGCTGGCGACCGGGTGAACCCAGCCTTGAGCATCGACGCGGGCAATCTTTTCGTCCGCGGAACTGAATTTAGCCTGCGAACCAAGATCGAGTGTATATCCATCGTCCGTTGTGCCAAGCACGAGCAGCGAATGCGGCCGGCGCACGTCGAGCAGTTTGATCTGCTCGGGCACGACACGCACGGTTGCTAACTTTGGCGATTGCCCCGCAGCGAGCAATGGTGCGGTTAGGCAGAGTAGAGTTGTCAGGACAGACTTCATCGAACCACCTGCAATTTCAGTTCAACGTCGCGACTTTTCACTCGCACGTTGGCCTGCTTGGGGTCGGGAGTGATCGTGGCAGAGAGGCTAAGGCCGGCGAGTTCGCCAACTGGTTGGGCGGCAGGAAAAACAACTTCGAGCACAAAGTCGGTTGCATCTGCTTTCAGCGTGATAGGAGCCGCGCGGACGCCAGCCGGAAGGCCGGCGATGCTGACCACCACGTCGCCGCTGCTTCCTGCGGATCGCTTGATCTTGCCATCGATTTTGTGAGTACCACCTTTTTGCAATTCGAGTTTAACTTCCATGACGGGCCCACTCGCCAGCTGAACTTCAATGGGTAGTTGGACCGGCAGTCGACGCACAGGAGTGAACGCCGTCGCCAGCACTTTTTGCTTGTCGGCTGAAAGGAGTTCCGCTTGCACGGCGAGGTCGTAAGCATGCCCGGCTAGTTCCGCTGGAACGAGTAAGGTTAAATCTCCGTCGTTCAGCTTGGCACCGAGTTCCACCGCCCGTTCAACTCGCAGCGTCGAACGGGGATCGGGCTGTTTATTAACCAGCGTCACCGACTGGCTGGTAAGGAGGGACAAACGAACCGCTGTCTTATCTTCGTTCCGCGTCAGCTTGATGGGCAGCGGCAACTTGACCGTCGGTTGCAGCACTGCCGATTCCGGGAACTCCCGCCAATCGATGGTGAACGCATCGGCCGAGGCACTCGCTCGCGCCAGAGCAATTTCTTCGGCTAGCCAGGGCTGCAGAACTTCTAGCGGATGATTTCTTACGACGACGGTTCGCTTACGATCACCGGCCGTTCCCTGCCAGCGCGTGATGGTTGCCTGTTGCTCAGCACTTACCTCGCTGCCATCGGCCGACAGGGTTACCAGTGTGCCGTCGCTTTCGGCAGGAATAACTGTGGTTGGTAGCGTGACCCCCGGCGGCAAACCATGGGCAGTGATTTCGATTGGCCCGGTCGTGCCACGCCGGTCGACCCAGAGGGGAAATACCCAGCGACCGTTGCGGGGAATTGCTGTCCGCTCCACATTTGTGGCGAGGTGAAAGTTGCTGGTTGAAGTTTGTTCAGTCGCAGTACTCAGCTGCAGATGGTAGGCAGCCAGCGGGCCGCCGCGCCCTTGAGAATCGATGACGCAGACGACGAGTGAAGTTACTTTGTCGGGAACCGTGTATTCTAAAACCGGATCGAGCGAACCGGGAGAATCTTCGGCTTGTGTTAGCACGGCTCCCTGCGAATTGCGCACAATCAATCCGATGTCCACCGGTGATCCCGTCCGCTGCGCAGTCACTTCCAACTTGAGCTTATCGCCTGGAGTCACCGTCAGCGAATAACGATCTTCCTCTTGCGGTTGCAACAGCCGGCCGCTGATGCCTAGCGATCCATCTGGCAACGATTGCTCACCTTTAGCGGCTTCTTCAATCAGTTCTCGCTGCGGGCTAATGCGCACAAACGGCCGTGGTCCGCTGAACACGGTCTGTTGTTGCCCAATGGTGGGCCAAGCGAGTTGTGCGATCGGTTCGGTCGTGGGGCCTGCAGTTTGCTTGACTACCCCAGCGCCGGCTGTAAGCAGTTCCACAGACTGCGCCTCGCCGGCTTTGATGACTGGAGGAAAAACCTGGTCGACGCGAGACCATTGGCCGATCTTCACGCGATAGAAACCGGGGTTACCACCGCCATATTCCAGGTCGTGCCAGGTGACGCGATATTCACCGTCCTCAGGCAGGATTGCTTCGAGTCGCGTATCGCCAAACAGAGTCGATTGCGGCCAGGACCAAGTCAATTGGCGTCCCGCAGCCGTCGCCAGATGAATCACGGGGCGCAGTTTGCTGCCGATTCGCTGGGCCTCGATTTCCACCGCGACTGCATCTCCCTTTTTGCCGACGAACCGTGTCTCGGCAATGGTGCTCCCTGCGAGGCTGCCGTGCAAGGCAGCAGGGAGTTGTTCGATTCTTGCCGCCGTCACGAGTTGCGGCAAACGATCGACACCAATCACCACCGGCAGGCTAAGGCCTCCGGCGGTCGCCATTCGCAGCTGATAATAGCCAGGCTGAACGTCATCGCCGAGCGTCACGCTGATCGTTGCCCGCTTGTCAGTGTTGCCCGGCTTGATGATCTGCTCAGCTGCGAAGGGTAGCAGCAGACGCGGTTCGGTCGAGAAATCATCTCCATCGCAGATCAACTCGGTCGTCCCGCCGATTTGCAGCCCGCGGACACTGATCGCGCGCAGGGAAGGCTCTGCTCCGCCAGCGATCGTGGCAGCGAGCGTGAACAACACTCCCCAGTATTGCGCACCGCGCAGCATCGGTCGGTGTTTTACGAAACCAAAAGCCATCGCTTCGATCCTCGAGCAAGATTGGACTAAGCGAAAAGTTGGCGAATGGGTTCAGCTTCGATCAAGCGAACCGGACGTTCGCCGGGCCCGGGCATCATGGTGGTATCGAGATTGATCCCCATGCCGTGATAGATCGAGGCCAGCATTTGTGGCGGCTCGACGGGATTATCATTCGGCCGCGCACCTTGCTTATCGGTCGAGCCGACGACCTGCCCACCCCGAATGTTGCCACCGCACAGGAAGTTGGTCCAGGCACTTGGATAATGATCGCGACCACCGCGCGGGTTGATGCGCGGCGTTCGCCCCATTTCGCTCAGCACGGCAACGACCGTTTCTTGTAGCAGGCCCCGTTGATCGAGGTCTTCGATCAAGGCCGTAAAGGCCAAATCGAACTGCGGGCAGAGATGGCGCTCGTAGTCGAGGTAGGTGTTGTTCAGCCCGCCGCCGTCGGCGTGCATGTCCCAGCATGTAAGATTAAAGACGGTGTCGAAGTGATTCACCGTCACGTATCGCACGCCCCCTTCAATCAACCGGCGCGCCATCAGACAGCTTTGGCCAAACGTGTTACGCCCATAGCGATCGCGCAGCGTATCAGCTTCCTTGTTCAAATCGAGCGCTTCCTTCGCTTTGGGCGAAGTCAGCAGTCGGAAGGCCCGTTCGTACGAACTGTCGTGCATCTGCGTGCTGCGGGTCTCTGTGCGCCGCTGCATGGCGTCGAGTTGACCGAGCAATTTCTGACGCGCATCGAGCCGAAATTCCGATAGCCCCTTGGGAGGCTCCAGATCGGCCACCTTGAAGTCAGGACGAGCAGGATCGCTGTTGAGAAAGAAGGGTTCGTGAGCGCTACCAAGATAGGCAGCGGACTGACCGTGCAACGGACCTGCGCCCGTGTTGCCAATGGGTGCGGGGAGAATCACATTGGCTGGCAGTTCGCTCTTCTGGCCGAAAACGCGGGAGATCACGCTGCCGCTGTGAGGCTTCACGCTATCGGCGTTGAACTCATGGCCGGTCATCATCCAGCGCTGACCATTTTCGTGCGTCGACCCCGTTTTGTGGTGCAAGCTGCGGACGAGAGCGACCTTGTCCATCATGCGCGACATCAGCGGAAAATGTTCGCAAATCTGAATTCCAGCGACATTCGTGCTGATCGGTTGAAACTTGCCCCGAATCTCTGCAGGTGCATCGGGCTTCATGTCCCAAGTGTCGAGATGCCCGGGCGAACCAACGAGAAAGATCGTGATGCAGTTTTTGATCTTGCCGCCACCAATGCCCACCGCGCCCTGCGCTTGCAGGTTCATCAGCGATGGCAAGGTCATTCCCGCCAGGCCAGTGGTGCCAACTTGCAGAAAACTGCGGCGGGTAACGCCGTGGCACACAGGAACTGGAACTTCGCCAATATTGAACATCGGGAGGGAACTCCAAGTGGGCGGAAGGCGAGAGGTGAGGGTGGGGAGGCAACCGTCAGATCGAGTAGCTCACCTTGTTCGAAATATCGATGAACTTGCTGTTAATGAATTCGCCGTCGGGCTTCTTTTTGTAGTCGATATATTGCCAGGTCTGCAGCACGATCTCATACGTACCGGCCTCGCTCGCTGCATGCTCATAAGCAACGTCAGCCCGCGCTGGTGGAGTAGCAACCACTTTGCCGTTGTGGCGAACTTCCCACTGCAATCGCAGGCCCCAGTCGTTCTTTACAGGACCGCGCTCCACTCGCTGGCCAGTCAGGCGAATCTCCGCCTGGGGAGGGACATCGAATTTCTGATCCATCGGGAGCGCTCCAGGGTGGTGAGATTGGGAGGGCGGGGCGAGAACGTATCTACTGTTACCGATTGATGTCGCAAAATCAATGGAATTCCGCAAAGGCTTGCATGGCGGAAACGGGCACCGGGGCTGTGTCAACTTCGCTAGCAACCCAATTCGTCTTGACCGGTTGGCAGCAAAAAACCAAACTTCCGCGGTAACTCCCGATTTCTCACGCAGAAGCTGTCGATTGCCCCGCCAGGATGGCTGGGTTTGGCCCGAGAAGGATTTTCGTATGACGCTCATCGACCGCTATGTACTTGGCCTCTATTTGAAGGCCCTGCTCATGTCTTTTCTGGTAATGGCGGGCATGTATATGCTCGTCGATGTCTTTGCCAACCTCGAAGAGCACATTGCCAACTCCGCCGACTACCGCTTCAAGGTCCCCCACCTACTCGCAGACTATTACGGCCCGCGGTTGCTGTGGGTGTTCGATAAGACTGCCGGCATTCTGGCCGCCAGTGCTGCGATCTTCGCCGTCACCTGGCTGCAGGGAACGCAGGAACTGACGGCAATTCTCTCGGCAGGTATTCGCCCGACGCGAGTCCTGCGCCCCATCTTCTTTTGCACGCTGATTGTTGCGGGCCTGGGCGTGGCCAATCGCGAAGTTTGGCTCCCCTCGTTCCGTTCCCAATTAGCGCGCAACGCTCAAGATTGGCGTGGCGACAAGGCGAAGAACTGCACACCGCAGTTCGATCCACGCAGTGATGTTCTGCTCTCGGGCAAGAAAACAATTGGCAAGGAGAAGAGAATTGAAGGACCTATGTTTCGTCTCCTCTCGCCAGAGTTTGCCACTTGGGGAAGACAGATTACAGCTGACTCCGCCTGGTACTTGCCGGTGGACCAAGGTCGTCCGGCCGGCTACTTGCTGAGCGGAGTGAAGCAGCCGGCAAACCTTGCTAGCCTTGGTACGCTCCTTATCGCTGGCGAGCCAATCCTGCTCAGCCCCCGCGATACTCCCTGGCTCAAGCCCGACGAATGCTTTGTGGTAAGCGTCGTCACGTTCGAGCAGTTTGCCCTCGGCAATGGCTGGCGGCAAAACCTGTCGACCAAGGAACTCGTCCACGGCTTAAAGAACCGTTCACTGCAATCGGGAGCAGATATCCTGGTGACCATGCACGGCCGGTTTGTCAAACCGCTCCTCGACATCGTGCTGGTTTTTCTCGGATTGCCGCTGGTACTTGGCCGCGCCAGCCGTAATATTTTCGTAGCGGGCGGAGTCTGTCTCGGGCTGATGGCGACGTTCTTTATCGTCTCCCTCATCTGCCAGGGATTGGGGAACAACTTCCTGCTGCGGCCCACGGTCGCAGCTTGGATGCCCCTGATGATCTTCGGCCCCATTGCCTTCACGGTTGCGCGGCCGCTGTGGGACTAGCTGACTGACTCACTTGGAAACGCCGCGCATCAATGCCAAAGAGGTAAGCCGATGGCGGTGGCTGATACTCCGTGGGTCGATGGTTTGACGATGGGACAAGTGCTGCGTGAGACCGCGCGCAAGTTTCCCACGCACGATGCCCTCGTGTTCCCCCAGACAGATCGCAGGTGGACCTGGCAGCAGTTCGATGCCGATGTAGACCGCGTAGCCCGCGGCCTGATTGCCCTGGGCATGCAACATGGCGAGCACTTGGCTCTGTGGGCTACGAACGTCCCGCAGTGGGTGCTGCTGCAATTCGCCACGGCCCGCATCGGCGTCGTGCTGGTTAATATTAATCCAGCCTATCGCCCGTTCGAACTGGAATACGTTCTCAGGCAGAGCGATTCCGTCGCGCTCATGCTGGTGGAGAAGTTCAAGACTTCCGACTATTTCGCCATGCTGGGCGAAATCTGCCCTGAACTGGCAGCAACGAGCGATGGCCTGATCCATTGCGCCAATTTCCCCAAACTGCGGCGCGTGGTTGCCCTATGTGATTCGCCGCCGGCAACCATGCTCAGTTGGCCCGGGTTGCTGAAACTGGCAGACAGCATATCAGCCGAGCAACTGCACGCCCGAGAGGAAGCCACGCGTTGCAACCAGGCGATCAACATTCAGTACACGTCGGGAACCACTGGCTTTCCCAAGGCGGCGATGCTCAGCCATCGCAACTTGCTCCTCAATGCTTATTACGTTGGCAACTGCCAGCGGATGACGGAGCAGGATCGGCTCTGCATTCCCGTTCCCTTTTATCACTGCTTCGGCTGCGTCCTAGGCACACTCGCGTGTGCCGTCCATGGTGCAGCGATGATCATTCCCGCCGAGTACTTTCAACCCCAGGCTACTTTGGAGGCGATGGAGAAAGAGCGAGCGACCGCCGTCTATGGCGTGCCAACCATGTACATCGCGCAGCTGCAATGCCCCACGCTAGCGGGAAGAGATTTGACTTCGTTACGCACCGGCATCATGTCAGGCAGTCCGTGCCCGATCGAAGTAATGAAACAAGTTAGCGATAAGTTCGGGGTCCCCGACTTAACGATTGCTTATGGTCAAACCGAAGCTTCGCCGGTCATTACGCAGACCCGCTGCGACGATGATGTTGCCCTGCGGGTCGAGACTGTCGGCCGGCCGCTGCCGGGCTGGGACGTGAAGATCGTCGAACCCGAAACTGGCAAAACTCTGCCAGACAACCAGCAGGGAGAGCTTTGTGCCCGTGGTCACGGCGTCATGCTCGGCTACTACAACAATCCTGAAGCAACTGCGAGTGCTATCGACGCCGACGGCTGGCTGCACACTGGTGATCTCGCGGTTCGCTTGCCCAACGGCTATTACAAGATCACCGGCCGCTTGAAGGATCTGGTGATTCGTGGCGGCGAGAACATTTATCCGCGAGAGATCGAAGAGTTCCTCTTCACCCACCCGGCCGTCGAGCAAGCTGCGGTGGTCGGCGTACCTGATCCCAAATACACCGAAGAACTGTGCGCCTGGATTAAGCTACGTGCCGGACAGACCGCAACAGAAGACGAGATTCGCCAGTATTGCAGGCAGAAACTGGCGCACTACAAAACGCCTCGCTACGTCAAATTTGTCGAGGCGTTTCCGCAAACCGTGACCGGCAAGATCCAAAAATTTCGCATCCGCGAAATCATGAAAGAAGAACTCGGACTGAAAGAGCAGGACATGGCCTAAGCGGTTGTGCCGCGTGCCAAATCTAGACAGCTGTCAGCGCTTCGCGTTGCTCGAAGTGACTTTGAATCTCGTGCTGCAGCGCGACGAAGCCCGAGCGATTTTTCAGGAACGAGCGGCGGAGGAGACGCCGGCCGGTGGAAGTCCAGACAGGCAGTTCCCGGGCAATCTTATTCGTCGCGACGTCGTAGAGCGTAACCTTTGTCGGGCGAATCGCACCAACCTGAACCAGTCCGCCGAGCACGGTGTAATCGACCAAAACCTCGACCTGGCGAGCCTTGGCGACGTCTTCGCAAACAATGCGAAAATGATGCACGGGCATACTCTCCTGCTTCAGCAGCAATAGTTCCAATCAGCACTCTAACCTGGTAGATCACCAGCAATCCTCACTCTAGTTGAGGATCGCCCTGGAATCTTAGGTTCGTCCGCGAATTGCGGAAAGATGAATCCTGGCCGCTGATTGCCGCAGTTCTAGCCCAACATTTGCCCGTGCTAGCGGCTTTTGCCAGGGGCTGGCACCAAGCGGAGAGGGAAAGGCGACAAACCGCCAATTCCCTCAATCTGCAATGACCTCACTCGGCCAGCAGCTTCTCGACTTCTTCGCCCAAGTTCTGGCTGCGGTTGAAGACTCTCATGATTCCCTTCTTATTGACCAGCCACATTTCAGGAATCGATTGCACGCCGTACTTCTGGGCGAGCTCGTTCTCCCAGCCCTTACCATCGAATTGATGAGGCCAAGACATCTCGTTTTCCTTGGCTACCTGGATCAGCTTTTCTTTGTCGCTGTCGAGCGAGACGCCCACAATTTCAAAGCCCTTGTCGTGCAGCTTTTTATAGATCTGCACCACGTTTGGAACTTCGGCCATGCAGGGCCCGCACCAGGTCGCCCAGAAGTCGATCAGGACAACCTTGCCCCGCAGCTTCGCAAAATCGACTTCGCGACCATCAACGGCCGTGAAGCTCAGCTCCAGTGGCTTGCTCGCTAGTTCCTTGCGGATTTTCACGACCTTCAATTTCTTCTCGGCCAGGTCGGCAATCGCCAAATAAGAGTTGTTGGCCAGCGCGGTGAGCCGCTGTTCGGCTTGCGCGGGATCAGCGGCCGAAGCTTCGACCAGGATATACGCCAATTGGCGATTGGCTGGCACCCGGGGATACTTCTTCAGGTGCGATTCGATTTGGGCACCGAAATCGTCCAGCTTGATCTTGCCAGCCATTACGTCGCGGGCTTGTCCTTGCAAGTGAAACGCGCTGGCATTCCCCTTCACCATTTCGGGTGCGTCTTTGGCGGCTTCGATCTCTTTCAAGAGTGCGGTGGCTTCGTTTGCCTTGCCACTGACCATAGCCACTTGCACTTCGACCAACTTGAGTTGCCAGCGGGCCGGATCGTCGGCGTACTTCCTATAAAAGGCGGCCTTCTGCTTGTTGAAGGTATCGATTCCTTCGAGCCCCTTCATGAACAGCTGCTGCTGAATCTGCTGGACGACATCTGCCGCGTCTTTGCCCTCCGGCAAGGCGTCACCAGCTGCGTCTTGATTCGCCAGAGTCTGCTGCGAGGTGAAAACCGCCGGCGACGATAATGCCAAGCCCAGCGCGACGACCAACAGCAGGAGCCAATTACGGTACATGACTAAACTCCGCAGGAGAAAATGCAGCCCACAAACGCCCATCGGCAGCCTTGAATGTATCGCCAGCCATCACCAAACGCCACTTGCAGAATTCAAGTGCTGTTTGCTGGGCGGGCGACCGAACTACTTCTTCACCATGTCCTTCATGGTCGGTTCCAGGTAGGCCACGGTGCTGGCCATGCTGGCGAGATGGGTGTAATCCCCTTCCGGAATCTGGATGCGGTGCCGCTTGCGCAGTTCCATCACGATGTCGAGAAAGTCCATGCTGTCGAGCTCTAACTGCTCGCGGAAGGGCTTCTCGTCGACCAGCCCGCTGAGGTCTTCATCGGGGGCAATGTCGGAAAGAATATCGAGAATTTCGTCGCGAATTTCAGCGTTCGTCATAGCAAATTCAACCGTTTCAAATCAAAACCTGTGAGGCCACCCATGATCCAGCCTGGCAGACTGCGCGGGCCTCTGTGCCCCACCCGAACTGGCCGGAATCCCGAATTGTAGCGAAAACGCCGCCATTGGCGACGGGCAGGCCTTGGTCCCTGGCAGAATTTCAGCAGCGGGCCGATTCCCTCAGCCGCCACCATCCCTCGCGAAAATCCAGCACCATTTTGATCCTCTTTGTTGATTTATCACCGCGATTAATCAACAGCATCGAGCGCCAAACCCGTGCGCCATGCAAATTGATGTTGATAAATGCTGGCATTTATCAACATCCCTCTTTTGCGGTTTGCAATTGTGGTGAGGCGTCCGGGATCGGGAGTCTTTGGCGAAGTGAACCCTTCTTCGTAGCTGAATCGACTTTCGCCAAAGACTCCCGACCCCTGCATCATCATTAGCCGATGTACTTCTGAATAATCACGACCGAGTTGATTCCCAGCATGCCGAACGAGTTATTCAGGATGTATTTCACCGGACCAATTGGCCGGGGAGCATCGATCACCAGCGTGGTCAGGGCACACTCGGGATCGAGTTCATCGACATTGATCGTGTGATGGCAAATGCCGTCGTCAAACGCGGGCAAATTGCCAGCCAGTTCCAGGGCCCCGGCCGCGCCCATCGCGTGACCAATGAAGCTCTTGGTGTTGTTGAAATAGGTCTTGTCGCTGGAGGCAAATACGCGTCGCAAGGCATCGCATTCCTGCGTGTCACCCTGGCCAGTGCCGGTTGCGTGCGTGCTGACGATATCGATATCGCGCGGCTCGAGCCCGCCCCGTTTGAGCGCCAATTGAACGCACTCCGCCTGCCGCTCAGGGTTGGGCAGCACGAAGTCGGTGGCGTCGGTGTTGATGGCGTAGCCGGCCAATTCGCCGTAAATCTTTGCCCCGCGACGACGAGCGTCATCCAGCCTTTCCAGAACGTAAGTACAACCACCTTCAGCCACGACGATGCCGTTCCGCTGAGTGTCGAACGGCCGCGACGCTTTCGCCGGATCGCTATGCGAAGCGAGCGCTCCCTGGCTCTTAAAGCTGGCGAAAATGCCGAACGTGTGCACGCTTTCCGACACGCCGCCGGCCAGTGCCACATCGCAATCGCCCAACCGCAGCATCTGAGCCCCTTGAATCAGCCCGGCATTGCCGGCGGCACAGGCGGCGCCAATGGTGTAGTGCGGACCGGTCACACCTAGATTCAGCGAGGTTTCACCGGCCGGGTTATTCGCCACGGTGCGCGGATTGTGATGGTGCGACCAGAACTGCACGTCGTAGTCGTAGCCTTTCAGCGCATAGACTTCGTTCTCGGTTTCGACGTTGCCGTGCTCGGTAATGCCGAGATAAATCCCGACCCGGCTCTTGTCGATCGTGTCCCAGGCGAGTCCCGCATCGCGAATCGCTTCGTTCGTGCAATAAATCCCCACGCTGCCGGCGCGAGTGCCGCGGCGCAGATCTTTTTTCGATTGATACCGCAGCGCATCGAACTTGCAGATGCCCGCCAGGGTCTCGCCGACGTACCGAATTTCGTAGGCCGTTACGCCACTCTTGCCAGCCAGCAGCGCAGCCCGATATTCGGCCAGGTTGTTGCCGTTTGGCGCGGTCAGACCGATGCCCGTAATGACAATCCGTTGATGGTCCGGCAGTTGGGCCGGTTGATGCGTCGGTATGATGTGCGAAACGGGCATTTTTTTCTCATTGCCGGGGCGGGCAGCGCGTCCCCATATCCTGCCAACGAACTTCTGCAGCCAAAAGCTCGAACCTATCGCGCTCCTGCCTATTCCACAAGTATTCCTGGCTCGCTCCCCTTGTAACCGCACAACGTGGACAGTGGTTCACTGGTCGCAGGGAAATCTTCCGAGAATTCTTTCGCCACAGCCGCCAGAACGCCTCCGCTCGTGAATTCGGACTGGGGTAGAATTGCGGACCGCGGACAACTTCGTCCCCTTGAGATTCGCTGCCTTCAGCGAGACCATCTGCCATGTCCACAACTTCGGCCAGCTTGCTCGAGCGAATCCGCCACGATCCGGCTGCGTCGCAGTGGCAAACGCTGGTGGAACTGTACGATCCGCTGATTCGTGGCTGGCTCAAGCGGCAATCGGTGCTGCAGGCGGATGCCGACGACTTGGTGCAAGACGTGCTGACGGTGGTGGCGCGACGGTTGAAAGATTTCGAACATAACGGCCGGACCGGGGCCTTCCGCACCTGGCTCCGAACGGTGACGATCAACTGCGTACGCGATTCCTGGCGGTCGAAGAAACGGGAAAATGCCAACCAGGGGCAGGTGCAGGAACTGCTCGATCAGTTGACCGACCCCAACAGCGGTCTGACGCAGGCCTGGGATCTGGAACACGACCGCTACGTTACCCAGCAGTTGCTGGGCCGGCTGCGAAGCGAGTTTGAGCCGGCCACCTGGAAAGCCTTCGAGCGAGTAGCGCTCGATGGCACGCCCGCCGCGCAAGTGGCAACGGAGTTAGGGCTTACCGTGAATGCCGTGTTCATCGCCAAGAGCCGCATCCTGGCCCGCCTGCGGCAGGAATCTCGCGGCCTGATCGATGACTAGTTGTCAAAATCAGATTTTCCAGAAAAGCTCTGAAAGATCGTTCGCGGGGGGTACATTAAGAAGGTAAGGCGGTCCGCCGAATCGTTCGCAGACTGGGCAGTTCTCGTCATCATGAAACCAGCAGCTTCCATTGCGCCTGAGCATCCGTCGCCGGCCTCGCTGCTGGCGTATGGCCAGGGGCGGTTGTCACCTGCGGAAATGATCGCCGTCGAATCGCACCTGGGCAGCTGCACGACGTGCTGCGAAGCGCTGGCCAGCACTCCCGACGATACCCTCCTCATTCGCGCTCGCGAAGCGGCGACGAGCGGCTTTCGTGCCAGCGATAAGACCGTCCCAGCCAAGCCAGCCAAGTTGCACGAGATTCCGCAGCCCCTGCGCGACCACGCGCGCTATCGCGTCCTCGGGTTGCTCGGTGCAGGGGGTATGGGGGCGGTCTTTAAGGCGGAGCATCGCCTGATGGAACGGATGGTTGCCCTCAAGGTGATTAACTCCGCGCTCGTCTCCAGTCCTGCCGCGCTCGAACGGTTCGAACGAGAAGTGAAGACCGCCGCCAAGCTGTCTCACGGCAACATCGTGACCGCGCACGATGCAGAGCATGCCGGCGACCTGCACTTTTTGGTGATGGAGTTCGTCGACGGCGCGAGTCTCGATCGCCTGCTGGCCAAGACGGGCCCCTTGCCGCCGCAGCAGGCCGCTCACCTCATTCGTCAGGCTGCACTCGGCTTGCAGCACGCGCACGAGAAGGGAATGATCCATCGCGATATCAAGCCGCAAAACCTGATGGTGACTCGGGCCGGTGTTTTGAAGATTCTCGACTTTGGCCTCGCGCGGCTGGCTAGTCAGGCCTGGCAAAGTGCCCACGAAGCGGGCGAAGAGCCCGAACGTCCCGCGAATGCCACCCGTGTTGGCTCAGTGCTTGGAACGCCCGATTACATCGCCCCCGAACAGGCGACCGACGCTCATGCCGCCGATATCCGGGCCGATATTTATAGCCTCGGCTGCACCCTTTATTTTCTGCTGGCTGGCGAACCACCATTCATCGGTGGTTCCATCGTCGACAAGTTGCACGCCCATAAGACTTGTCAGCCCACGCCGATTCAACTCCGCCGGCCGGAAGTCCCCGATGATCTGGCTGCGATTCTCGAACGGATGATGGCCAAGAATCCCGCGGACCGTTACGCCCGACCAGCCGATCTCGCTCAAGCTTTGCAGCCGATAGCCCGCTCGCGGTCGCTGGCGACGACATCAACGGAACCCAAACCTCGGCCACTTCCCGCGGCAACGATGCTGGCAGAAGCTGAATCACCAAAGTCCCTGGCCGGCGATCATCTGGTTCCTGAACTGGCCCTTCCCGATTTAAACGCCATCGATCTGGGAGCCCTCCCTGTTGTTGGCAAGTCACTCTCGGGCATCCACGCCAAAAAGCCCGACAGCGTTCCGCCGCTGTTGTGGGGTGGCGCAATCGCCACCGCCGCGGCCTTGGTCATTACCGTCGCGTGGCTGATCTTCGGCGGCAGTGGCAAGGCAACGCGCCAGCCCGAATTGGCCAAGGCAAACGAGCCACCGAAAATCGAACGACAGCAGCAACTCCCCGTGGCCCCGCCCGTCAGTCAGCACCCAAAAACGAACAGCAGCACCAGTCCGAAGGTGGTGCCGCCTGCGGTGGGGAATCGAGCTAAGATCTTGATGATCGTGCCGCAATATCAGTTGTATTACCCCGACTATGCGAACGTCAAAGACGCGTTGCCCAATACTGTCGACCTTGTGACTGCTTCCAGCGATGGAACGATTTGCAATTTGGTGCAGCAAAGCCCGCGCGGAAAGTTAGTGCCGGATCTGAAACTGTCGAGTGCCGTTCGTGCCCGCGATTACGACGCGCTGGCGTTTGCCGGGTATTCGTTGGGCGAATTGACCAGCCCGGGTGAAGGTCGCATTCAGACCGAACGGCTCATCCGTGAGTTCCAGCAGGAGGACAAGCCAATCGCTGCGATTTGCGGGGGCCAGAACGTCCTCGCGGCCTTCGATCTGCTCACCAGTGAAACACATGTTGCTGGCGGGCTCACGGCTGAGTTGCTGCCCGATTTTCGCGCTTGCCCCGCTCAGAGAGAGAAAAGTGGCGTCGTTACCTCCGGCAAGATCATCACTGGCAAGGGTGCCGATGATGGAGCTGCTTTCGCCCGCGCGCTGGTGGCGGCTATCCGCTAAGATATTCCGCTGCGTGGTGAAGCGTTGCTATCTCTGGCGGAATAAATCATGTCTCCCTCCGTGATTCGCGGCATCTATTGGCTCGGCGTCGTGCTGATGCTGCTGGCCATTGCTGACTCGCTGTTGTTTCGCTTCGCCCGGATCGATTTGACCGGAGTTCGTTGGGGTTCGTTAGCCTTGGGGGGCGTGGGAATCGTGCTCATGCAAGTCTCGCGCTTCATCTACGTGGCACCCGAACCCGAGCCGGAAGACGATGGCAAGTGACCTGCCTCGCTAGCACCGCAACTGCCTGGGTGGTGTTGCCCGCAGATGGCACTTGCCGCTAAGCTACGCGACTGGGGACCATTCCTCTCCTGGTTGGCCCGTCACGGATGGTTCGCACGCACGAGGAGCTTTGCACGGTGTTTGTCTCGGCCTCTACAGATTGCCTTCCCGACTTGTCGTTGCCTGCCGCTTTGGACCGCCTCAGTGGCTTGGAATATACCGGCGTTGAACTAGCGATGTTCGAAGATCGCGAGCAGTTCAAGCCTTCGTTCATTGCCGCCAATTTCGACAAAGCGGTCGAACAATGTCGCAACACGGAGCGGCTCGATATCATCGCCTTTGATGTTCGCATCGCTGCCACCGGCGAAGCGCACTACGAGCAGTTCCTGGCCATTTGCCGGTTGGCGAAGACGGTGAAAGTGGTCACACTCACCATCCCCTCGGCCGAAGTGGGTACGCCGTTCAATGAAGAGGTCGATCACCTCCGCCGCCTCGTCGATATCGCGACTCAGCAAGGTGTGCGCGTCGGCATGAAGAGCCAGATCGGCCGCCTCAGCGAAGACATGGATACCGTCACGGTCCTCTGCGACAACGTGAAGGGGCTCGGCCTCACGCTCGATCCCAGCGTGTACATCTATGGCAATGCCCAGGGCAAAGCTATCGATAAGTTGATGAAATACACCTTCCACACCCAACTGCGCGATACGAACAAGAAGGGCTTTCAAGTTCGCGTCGGCCAAGGCGATGTGGAATACGGCAAGCTGATCTCGCAACTGCAAAAGGTGAAATACAACTACGGCCTCAGCGTGTATATCACCGAGGTCGAAGGGGTCGACCACGCCGGCGAACTGCGCAAACTCCGCCTGCTGCTCGAAAGCCTGCTGTAGCAGCCTCTGCAGATAGCCCGACGCGTCAGCGAGGGGAAATCAAGAACAACCGTTCCTCGCAGCGGAATGCGAAATCAGCATAGCTCCCTCGCTAACGCGTCGGGCTACTTAGCTATCTCACGTTGCCGGTGTGAACGATTTCCGTAGCTTTTTGTGATTAGTTACGTGGGCTTGAGCCGGGTCGGCTCGCCCTTCAGCTTCTCATCGGCTTGGGCACTGACGACCCAAAACGAGATCTGCCGCAGCAGCCAGGCCAGCACGGGCAATAGCGGTGTCACAATCCACAGCAGCACTTTCCAGCGATTGTACTCGTGCAGCGGAATCGCCAGGTCCCCCCAGTTGGTGAAGTCGGTTTCGAGAATTCCCAGCATCAGCACCAGTGCCGGCAGGGCCATCATGACGCCCAAAGTCGCTGGCAGCAGGATGGTCGTGAAGATCGCTCGCCGCAGCGGTTGAGTGACATTAGCCCGCGACAGAAAGCCAACGCCGAAGAGCCAGAGCATCGTAACGGCGAACATCAGGAAGCCCAGGATTGGTAAGAACACCCGCTGCTCGGGACCGATCCACGATACGCTGAAGCCCAATGCCAGTTGCAACTGCAGCACCAACCAGGCAAAGTCGGTGAGCATGAATTTGCGTGGCGCTTGCAAGCGGCCCGCCGTTTCGTTCACTGGCTGCAACATCCAACGTCCCAGCAGCGAAGCGCTGAGGATGAAATAGATGGCGAGCACCGGCAGCGGCCAAAGTTCTAACATACGATTAGCAGACACGAACCGGCTCACAGGGACGAGCAAGCGAATGCAGGACAGAGTAGTACCTCTATTCCTACCACAGCGTATAGCCGCCGTCGATCACAAGCCCCGCGCCCGTCATGTATCGCGAAGCATCGCTTGCCAGATAAACGGCCAGCGGACCAAGGTCTTCGGGCTCGCCATATTTGCCCATCGGAATCTGCTGCAAGAATGTCTCGACCACTTCCGGGTGCAGCTTCTTCCACCGCTGATTCGGCTCCGTCATAAAGCCCCCCGGCAAAATCGCATTCACGGTAATCCCATGCGGAGCCCAATCGGCGGCCAGCGCGCGGGTGAATTGCAGCACCGCCGCCTTGGCAGTTTCGTAATGCCGCCCTTCGATCTTTCGCCCGGCAACCAACGAATTGATCGAAGCAATGTTGATGATCCGCCCCCCTTCGCCGCGGGCCAGCATCGCGCCGCCGATCAGCTTGGTGCAGAGGAAAGTACTAGTCAGATTCAGGTCCATCAACTGCCGCCAGGTCTCCAGGGGCATCTCGTGCGTGGGAATGTTCTGCCGCCTGCCGCCGACGTTGTTAATCAAAATATGGATCGGCCCAAACTCGGCCAGCGCTCGCTCGCAGGCCGCCTGGCACTGCGTCATATCGCCGACGTCGGTCTCAATGGTGAAGGCCTGCCGGCCGCGTGCCCGCACATCGTCGGCCGTCTTGTTCAGGCTCTCGACATCTCGCCCGAGCAAGATCACGTCAGCACCAACGTCGGCACAAGCCAAGGCCATTTCGCGGCCAAGTCCGCGACTACCTCCGGTAATCAACAGGCGTTTGCCATCCAGGCGAAAGCGATCGAGCACAGACATGGCGAGTCTCGTGTGGAGTGAGTCAAGATTTAGTGTGAGCTAATCTTAACTGCGCATCAGCCACAAAAGAAACGACGCGACCAGCGCGCCCAGGGCCATCGAAATGGGTACCGAGACCGCCAGGGTCAGCAGCACGATCGAAGCGGGGTTCGCCGGCGGGGTGAAATGAAAGCCGAAAACCGAACTACTCTTGTGATGCGACTTGCTCAGCGTAGTCGTGTCTTGACTACCGCCGGCCAATGAACCAGTGACTTGCGAGAATTGGCCGGGGGCCGAACTGCTCACCGAGTGATCGCTGGCATCGGTATCTTGCGCGCCATCACCCTTGCTGCGATCGTCTTCAATGACCGGAAGCGCTTGCGTGGTCCAGGGGGAGGACGCAACTTTGGGAGTCGCAATCGGGCTCAAGTCGCCGGCCCATTGCTCCAGACGCGCGACCACTTCGTCGCACGTTTGAATGCGCTTGGTGGGGTCCTTTTCCATCATGTCGGCAATGACGTCGACAAACTCTTCGTGCAGTTCGGGATTGAACCTGCGCGGATGCCAAGGGGTTTCTTCGCAATGCCGGCGCGCTTTGTCGCGGGCGGTCCCCCCCGGGAAGGGAACCTTGCCGCACACCGAGTAATAGAGCGTGCAGCCCAGCGAGTAGATATCGCTGACGGTGCCAATGTCGCGCGGCGTGCGAATTTGCTCCGGCGATAAATAATCTGCAGTGCCAACGACCTTGCCAGCGCGTGGGTCGCGATCGGCCTCTTCCATAAAGCCAGCCAGCCCCAGGTCCGAAACCTTCGCGATTCCTTCCGGTGTCACCAGAATGTTGCCTGGCTTCACGTCGCGGTGAATGAGTCCCCGCTCATGCGCTTCGGCCAGTCCGCGGGCCGATTGCAGCACCACGCTGGCTGCCTGTTGCTGGGTGAGTGGACCTTGCGAACGAACGAGCCGGCGCAAGTCCATGCCCGGCACATATTCGGTCACCAGGTAGTGCACCTTGCCATCGCAGCCCGCGTCGTAAGCGCGCACCAGGTTCGGGTGATCGAGTTGAGCCTGCGTGCGGATCTCTCGCATGAAGTTAGTGACTGCTTCGGGCGTCGCCTTATGCAGCGGCAGCACCTTCACGGCACATTCCCGCCCCATCATCCGATGCACACCTTTGAACACCTGGCCCATCCCACCATGGCCGATCGAATCGGTAATGACGTACGGCCCCAGGTTCAGCTTGGTCCGCCCCGCTTTGATCTGCTCGGCCTGATAGACCGTCAGCAGTTTCATCTCAATCAACTTGGTGGCGAGCGCCGCTTCGTCAATTTCCGTCACTTCCGACGGAATGAGCGCCGCCGCCCGCACGGCCTTGGTGGCTTCGTCGTATTGGTCCTGCGTCACCAGCCCGCTGAGGAGCGCGGACGAGCGAAACATCGATCGCGTCGTGCTCATGGGTGACTGGTCCTTAAGGTGAACAAAAAATGCTGGGCCAACACTCTTAAGTTACCGCGCGCCAGGCCAGCGTTACGCGGGGGCGCGGCAAAAGGACCGAAGTTAGACGATTCCATCCCTCCTTCGGTTCCAGCCCCGCTGCGGCCACTCTGATGGTGGCAATTCGCCAATTGCCAAGGATTCGCTCTTCGCGATTAACTCTACCTCTCCAATACCCCCGCTGGTGAAGGGTGCATTTCACCCATTTTGCGACCGCCGCGGTAACGGAAATTTCCATAATTCGAATTGAATTCACTGTCAGAAAATCGACCTAAGTCACTTGTCTTGTCTCCTTTGCAAAGTCTGCTCGAGAGGAAAGTTCCAAAATCGGTTTCCGGAAATTTCCGTTTCGAACTGGGCCTGTCCTGGTCAAATCAATGCCTGGCGATCCTTTCCTCATGAGCCTTCGTCCGTTGATTCTTATCTGGTTTCACACGCCCGACGCAACTGGTGCTAATGCTCAGCGCGCATGGCAATCCACTGGCCGCGGAGACGAAAGGCCTCCCCAGCGGGTGGATTATTGCGAAACTGAAGTTAAGAATCGCAGTTATTGTTTGTTAGATTGTGAAAACATGGTGCGCATGTGTCAAGCGAAAACAGCTGTATTTCTCTGCGCTGTCGTGCCTTATTCTGTAGCTGATTGCCGCCTGAATTCTGGCGAATTCAGCTACATTTATTTCGCGTCATCTGCACAAAAAAAAGCAGGCCGGACCAAAAGGGTCCGGCCAGCAGTTGAAAGCTGTTTCGAGACGGTGTTAAGGCGAACTACACACCACGAATGTCAATGTTGACGAGGCCATTGGCACTCAAGCTGCCATCCGAGATGCGATAGATGATGAACTCCTCGACCACTTCGCCAGCCATGAGTTCGTCGACTGCGGTCTGGTCGATGGTGTACGACAGGGTGCCGTTCGAATTCAGCTGAATGGTCCCGTACATCCCTTGGTACGATTGTCCCACCTGTTGGCCAATCACCGCAGTCACGTTGAGCGGCATTTCTGTGTCGACATCAATGTCGTTATCGAGCACATTGAGCATAATCGCCGTCGTCACGTCGGAATTGACCTCGATATGGTCGTTCATCGCCACCGGAGCGTCGTTCACCGGCGTGATGGTCAGGCTGACGGTGGCAGGCGCGGAAGCGGTCCCTTGGGCATCGCTGATGGTGTACTGGAACGTATCGGTTGCCAGTTCTGAACCATCGTGAACGTAAGTCACGGTGCCGTTCGCATTCACCGTGACGGTTCCGTGCGTCGGATTCTGCGTGACGACGATCGAAGCGACGTTGATGGTACCGTCTGCATCGGTCGCGAAAGCTCCCAGGTCGATATTCACCGAACCGGCTTCTGCCACCGTGGCCGTGCGATTGGCCGCCACGGGAGCTATGTTCGCTCCAGTCGCGCCGATGGTGACTGTAAACGTTTCGGTAGTGATTCCGCCTGAGCCGTCGCTCGCGGATACAGTTACGTTGGCAGTGCCGGAGGCACCGGCGACAGGCGTGATGGTTAGGGTTCGATTGTCACCAAAACCCGTGACAGACAGTCCGCTATCGGCAATCAACGCTTGATTGTCGGAAGTTGCTGTTACCCCGATCAGGAACGTGGACGACTCGACATCGCCGACAGTGATGCTGATCGGATTAATGGTTTCGCCAGCCCCGACGCTGACGTTGGCCAGAGACGAGATCGTGGGCGCGTCATTCTGAGAAGTCACCGTAACCGTAAAGGTCTCGGTTGCCGTTGCCATGCCATCGCTAACAGTGATGGTGATATCGGCCGTTCCACCGGCGTTCGCCGCGGGTGTGATAATCACGGCACGACTTCCACCGCTGCCACCGAGTTGAATGCCCGCCAGTGGGACGACGTTCGTGTTGCTGCTAGTGGCAGTTACCAGCAGATTCGCCAGTGGTGTTTGCGTGTCGCCAATGGTAAAGGCCAGTGCGCCGGTTGTACCATCTTCGACAATGGTTTGATCGGCAATGGCGGAGATCGTGGGCGGAGTGTTCGCCACTGCCGCATTAATGGTGACCGCAAACACTTCCGTAGTGATGCCGCCTGAGCCGTCGTTAACCGTCACGGTGACATTCGCAGTCCCCGTTGCGCCGCTGACGGGAGTGATCGTCAGCACTCGGGCACTGCCGGAGCCGGTGAATACCAGCCCGTTGTCGAGAATCAGCGATTGATTGTTCGAGGTGGCACTCACGGTCAGGCTGCCGGCGGCAGTTTCCGCATCACCGACCGTGACATTGATTGGGTTAATCGTGGTGCCGACGGTTGTGGTTACATCGGCCAGTGTGGAGACAGTTGGCAGCTGATTTTGGGCACTCACGTCGACCGTGAAGGTTTGCGTGCTGGTCGCAGACCCATCGCTGACTGTCAGCGTGATATCAGCAGTCCCCGAAGCTCCCGTCACTGGCGTGACTACAACGGTGCGCGTGAGTCCAGAGCCAGTAATCGATACTCCAGCCGGCGCGACCACTCCATTGGCCGAAGAAGTCGCCGTTACCGTCAGCCCGTTCGGCGTTTCCAGATCGGCGAGGGTAATGGTGAACGGACTGCTGGGGGTATCTTGATTGAGAGTCAGATCGCTGATGGGCTGAATGGTCGGCGCGTCGTTGACCGCATTGACCGTCAGCAGGAACGACAGCGAACTGGTCGTGGTGCCATCAC
Organism: Anatilimnocola aggregata; assembly: GCF_007747655.1. NCBI lineage: Bacteria > Pseudomonadati > Planctomycetota > Planctomycetia > Pirellulales > Pirellulaceae > Anatilimnocola > Anatilimnocola aggregata. The sequence goes on along the minus strand of NZ_CP036274.1, from coordinate 7,578,910 downwards.
TCACGGTGACGGTGATCGTCGAACTTCCCGAGGCGTTGGCAAGGGGCGTGACCACGACCGTGCGATTCCCGCCGCTGCCGCCGAACTGAATCCCCGCGAGCGATACCAGGTTGGTATTGCTGCTAGTGGCCGACAGTTGCAAATTGGCCAGCGGTGTTTCCGCGTCCCCTATGGTGAACGCCAGTGTGCTGGTCACGCCATCTTCGGCGATGGTTTGATTGCCAATCGAAGTGATCGTGGGGGCAGTGTTGGCCGGAGCGGCATTGATCGTCACGACGAAAGTGTCAGTGGTGATTCCGCCTGATCCATCGTTGACCGTCACGGTGACATTCGCAGTCCCCGTTGCGCCGCTGACGGGAGTGATCGTCAGCACTCGTGAACTGCCGGAACCGGTGAATACCAGCCCGTTGTTGAGAATCAGCGCTTGATTGTTCGAGGTGGCACTCACGGTCAGGCTGCCGGCGGCAGTTTCCGCATCACCGACCGTGACATTGATTGGGTTAATCGTGGTGCCGACGGTTGTGGTTACATCGGCCAGTGTGGAGACAGTTGGCAGCTGATTCGTGGCACTCACGTCGACCGTAAAGGTTTGCGTGCTCGTCGCAGTGCCGTCGCTGACTGTCAGCGTGATATCAGCCGTTCCCGAAGCTCCGGTTACTGGGGTGACAATCACGGTCCGAGTAAGACCGGATCCCGTGATTGATACTCCGGCCGGCGCGACTACTCCATTCGCAGAAGAAGTTGCACTCACCGTGAGCCCGTTTGGTGTTTCCAAATCGGCAAGAGTAATGGTGAACGGACTGCTGGCGGTATCTTGATTGAGAGTCAGGTCGCTGATGGGCTGAATAGTCGGCGCGTCGTTGACCGCATTGACCGTCAGCAGGAACGACTGCGAACTGGTCGTGGTGCCATCACTCACGGTGACGGTGATCGTCGAAGTGCCGGAAAGATTCGCAGCAGGCGTGATAACTAGCGTGCGTGCAGTTCCGGAGCCACCAACGGCAATGCTGCCGTTCGGCACCAGGGTCTGGTTGCTGGAAGTCGCGGTGACCACGAGTGCCGCAGCTGCCGTTTCGGCATCGTTGACCGAAACCGCAATCGTCCCGGTGGCCGTATCTTCATTGGTGGTAACTCCGGCCAATGTTCCAATCGTCGGGGCCGTGTTGGCGGCTGGAGTGATCGTCAGATTGACGGTCACGGGGAGCGAAACGCCCCCATCAAGATCGGCGATGGTGTACCTGAACGAGTCACTGGTGACCGAAGTCCCATTCTGAGTGAAGCTCACCGTGCCATTGGCGTTCACACCAATCGTGCCGTTGGTGGGCTGCTGAACAATCACGATCGAACCGAGCGACAGACGACCTTCTGCATCGGTATCGTTGGCAGCCAAATTGAGCGCGGTGGTTGTTCCGGCGACGATCGTGAAGGAATCGGCACCGGCGACCGGTATGTCGTTTATGGGAGTAACCGTCACCGCCACGGTGGCCGTGTTCGAGATGTTTCCCAAGCTATCGCGCACGGTATAAGTGAATGTGTCGGAAGCGATTTCGCTGCCGTTATTCACATAGGTAATCGTGCCATTGGTATTGACCGTGGCAGAACCGCGGGCCGGTTGCTGGACAATCGCCAAGCTGCTGGTGTTGATCGTGCCATTGTTGGCAGTGTCGTTCGTCAGCACGCTGACCGTCACACTCCCCCCTTCGGCGACAGTGACGGTGTCATTCCCAACGGTTGGGCCCAGGTTGCTTCCTGGCGAATGCTCGAAATCGTTCGTTCTGGTTTCAAAGCTATAAATATAGAGCGAACTGCCGAAGGAGTTGTCGTACCGATTCAAGCGGTCGGTGCCGGAACTTCCATTCAGTGACGCCAGGCTATTGAAGCGGGTGGTACGGATGTCGAGCGTATCGTTTCCCAGGTTGGTATTCACCAAAAAGCGATTGTTGAAGTACGAACCTTGAATGGAAACCAGGTCAGCATCGGCGCCTGTGTCGATGGTCGTAACCCCCGAGACGCGCAGGCCGTTGACGACGAGATTCAAGTTGGGATCGCGGTCGCCATAGAACTGATCTTCACCCGCACCCATGGTCACGGTGAGCGAACCAGCCATCGAGAAGTTCGTGAACCGGATGATGTCGTCGCCGTTGCCGGTGTTCAGCCGAACGTCCCCCAGCACGCGAAAAACTGTGGTGCTCGACCCAGTAATGTCGAGTTCATCGTCCCCATCGCCCGTGTTGGCGATAATTCCCTTCGAAACATTACTGAGTGTGATCGGCCCGTCCTGCCCGTTGATTCGCGTGGTCCCATCGAGCGACCGGATGGTTACGTCGTTGGAATCGGAGCGCATGATTTCGATGCGGTTGTCGGCGCTGTCACCTGTCAAATTCAAATAGCCATTGCTGACGGTAGCGGCAATGTTGCCAGCCAGTACGGTTCGTTCTTCGAGACTCTCGACGGTGAGGAAAGTTCGGCGGCGCTGTTGAGCGGTACGGGAAGACCGATTGCGGCCAAAAAACGAAGCTGCCATGGCAAAAAAACCTTTGAGGTTTGCAGAGGAGGGGATCGAATGCGGCAGGACGAGAAGTTGCCATCAATTGCAAACGCAGTACCAAGCGCCAAGTTTCGCGGTGGCAATTCGCGATGTAGCCAGCAATGAGCGGCTTAGTTGCCGCTGCGCAAGACTTTAAGAATTGTTGCCGGCTCCGCAACGATCTGCCTGCTATCAGCCGGAGATGAACTTGTCCGCAGCAGCCTGACGTTCAGTCAACCAGACCGCTGCTGCAATCGCTTCCTCGCTTGGCGCTTAGCCGCAATTGAGCGAATGATCCGAGATTTCCCTCAGCGCGTGGGACAATCGCAGACTTCGCAAAAAAAGCTGGCCGAACCAGGTTGGTCCGGCCAGCGCAATTTCGTTGCGAAGCAAGTTAGTCGCCTGTTACCTTACGGAGCGGCAACTGCGACCTTGGTGATTCGAATGGTGAAGACTGCGGTATCCGTCAATTCGCCATCGGTAATGCCATACGTAATCAGTTCGTCGGCCGTTTCACCGGGCAGTAGCAGATCGACAGCGGCGGGATCGATGGAGTACGAAAGCACGCCGTCGGTGCCAAGCGTCACGAAGCCATAGCTGCCCAGGTATTGGAATCCGACCTGTTGTTGAGTGGCACCATTCGCGACGCTCGTGACCGTTAAACCGGCGGGAGTTTCCGCATCGGTGTCGTTGTCCAGGGCGTTGAACGTCACCGGCAGCGAGTCGGAGTTGATCGCTTCCAGGTCGTTGACCGCGTCGGGAGCATCGTTCGCGGGAAACACGTTGACGGTAACTGTCCCTTCTGCCGACGCCTGCCCGAGATTATCGAGAATGGTGTACTTGAAAGAGTCCGTTGTCGTTTCGCTGCCGTTGTGTGTATAGGTGATCGTACCGTCGGGGTGAACATCCACGGTTCCATTCACTGGACCCTGCCCTTGAACAATGGTTATCGAAGTCACGTCAACTGTGCCGTCGATATCTGAGGCTAACGCACCCAGGTCAAACAGGGCGGCAGCTCCTTCGTCGACCGATAATGTGGGGCTTGCTACGAGCGGCGCGTCGTTCACTGAGGCCACGTCCACCTCGAACTCCACGAATGAGCTCAAGCCAAATTCGTTCGTAACAGTGAGCCGAATCATGGCCTGTCCGAATTGATTCGAGGCAGGCGTGACGGTGACGGTTCGATCCGTTCCCGTGCCGGCGATGACGATTCCTACTTCGGGAATCAAGGTCAAGTCAGAACTCGTCGCCGTGATCACCAGAGCGTTTGCGTCGGTGACGGCATCACCGATGACGAAAGGAATGGCTGCCGTGGCACCGTCTTCATCGATTGGCTGATCGACAATTGCCGAAATAGTGGGTGCGGCCTGAATGCTAACCGTGAACGTCTCGGTCGTGGTGACGCTGCCGTCGTTGGCAGTGACCGTCACCGTCGCCACGCCAGTTACACCCGCTTCTGGAGTGATGGTCAGGACTCGATCGGTACCCGTGCCAGTGAACACCAGATTGGCATTCGTAATCAGGGCTTGATTGTCCGACTCGACCGCAATCGTCAGGCTGGCCTCGACCGTTTCGAGGTCCTCAATCGTTACGTCGATGGGAGCGAGGGGAGTGCCGAGGGCTGCCGTGATGTCGTCAATCGTGGTAATCGACGGTGCGTCGTTTACCGCAGTCACAGTAAGGAGGAAGGTTTGCGAAGTGGTGGTTGTGCCGTCATTAACCGAGACCGTGATTGTCGAAGTGCCCGATTGATTGGGGGCGGGCGTGATGACAAGTGTTCGGTCCGTCCCCGAACCACCGGGGACAATGTTGATGTTCGGTACCAGCGTGATGTCGCTCGACGTGGCAGAAATCGTCAAGTCAGCTGCGGCGGTCTCGACGTCCCCCACAGTGACAGCAATTGCCGCGGTCGGTGTATCTTCGGCGGTCGTTACGTTGGCAGCTACGGCGACGGTCGGCGCGTCATTCAAGGGATTGACGGTCACCAGGAACGTCTGCGTCGTGGTGGTGGTGCCGTCACTGACCGAGACGGTGATATTGGCACTGCCCGACTGATTCTCAGCGGGTGTGATGACGAGCGTCCGCGCACCTTCCGAGCCGCCGAATGCGATGTTGCCATTGGGTACCAGCGTTTGATTGTCGGAGGTGGCTGAAATGGTCAGCAGATTGGCGGGAGTTTCGGCATCGTCAATCGCCACGTCGATTGGATCGGTGGCGATATCTTCATCGGTGACAGCAGGTGCCAACGGGGCAATCGTCGGCGCATCGTTGACGGGAGTGATGGTCAGATTCACCGTGATTGGCAACGAAACTTCGCCGGCCAGGTCGGCGATGGTATAGGTGAAGAAGTCATCGGTGGTTTCCGAGCCATCGTGCGTATAACTCACCGTGCCATCGGAGTTGATGGCGATCGCACCGAGGGTGGGCTGAGACAGGATCGTGATCGAGTCCAGATCCAACTCGTCTTCAGCGTCCGAGTCATTGGCGGCCAGGTTAAGGGTCGTCGTCGAGCCTTCAGCCACCGTGAACTCATCGTCAGTGCCAACGGGCACATCGTTTATCGGCGTAACGGTCACGGTGACGGTCGCCACGTTCGAAATGAACCCCAAGCTGTCGCGAACAGTGTAAGTGAACGTATCGGTGTCGAATTCGTCACCGTTGTGTTCATAGGTGATCGTACCGTCGAGATTGACGGTCGCGGTGCCGTGATCGGGACCGGCGATAATCTCCACAGCTTCCGCATCGATGGTGCCGTTCACAATCGTGTCGTTGCCGAGAACCTCGATGTCGATACTCGCCCCTTCGTCAACGGTGGCGGTGTCGGCGACGGCAGTCGGACCGCCACTGGTTGTGCGCGTGGCGAAACCAAAAGCAAAGGGGGTGAAGCGGAAGGAGTTACCAAACAGGTTCAACTCATCTCCCGACTGATAGCCACCGTAGAGGTAAGCAAAGGAGCGGAATTCGCTGGAGCGGATATCGGTCGAGTCGTTCTGCAAGCCCGTATGCAGCACGAAGTTCTTGTTGAAGTACGAACCTTGAATCGAGACGATGTCGTCTTGATTGCCGGTGTTGATGACCGTAGCCCCGGCTACGCGCAGACCGTTCACCACCAGGTTCAAGTCGGGATCGCGCTCGGCGATAAACTGATCTTCGCCATTTCCTGTGGCGACCACCAGCGAGCCAGCCATTGAGACATTGGTGAACCGCACGATATCGTCACCATTGCCGGTGTTGATCGTGGTGCTGCCGAGCAGGCGGAACACGGTGGTATCGTTGCCGGTAATGTGGATTTCGTCGTCGCCGCTGCCAGTCACGGCGATAATTCCGTGCGTGACTTTGCGGAACGTGACCGGGCCTTCCCGCCCATTGATTTTGGTTACGCCATCTAGCGAAGTAACCACCACATCGGATTCGCCCGACCGCTGAATCTCGATGCGGTTATCGTCGGCGTTACCCACCAGGGTCAGGTAGCCACCCGCGGCGGCCGCGATGACATTGCTCGCTAGCACGGTCCGCTCTTCCAGGGTCTCAATGCCCAGAAAGGTCTGCCGGCGTTTTTGGTTCTGACGTGCTTGCCGTTTACGAGTCGAGAACGAAGATGCCATCGAGTGAAAGCCTTAAAGTTGCAGTGCAGATCGAGGAGGAAATCAGGCAAAAAGCGAGCGCAATAGCTAAGCGACTCAATGCCAAGTTCAGCTAGCATAATTAGGGATGCGAGAAATACACAGCAAATTGCATGTTTGGCGTTCGACTCAAACAGTGTTTTTCCGCTTACATTACCTCGATTGGGCGAGAATCCATCGTTGTTGATGTTACTTCTCTGGGCGGGCGAATTCTTGCTAGCAGACCGGCGGACCGCGAGGGTTCGCATTGTTCGATTCAGCTCGCTTACCTACAATCCCAGCCGTTGCATTCTCGGGCCCCTCGTCTGTTCGCAGGCAACTGTCAGCGGCGGGCCTATTTCGACGCTACGTCAAGGATGACGAGCCATGAGCGCTTTACCGGCGGGTAGCTACGGACTGCTGTCTTCGATGGAACAGCTGCGGCAGGGGCGCGAGGTCATTCGGGCCGAAGCGCAAACCCTTGTCGCACTGGCCGAACACTTGGGCGAAGACTTTTGCTCGGCCGTGCAGTTGCTACACGATTGCCAAGGAAGTGTTTTGGTCGCCGGCATGGGCAAGGCCGGCCTCGTGGGGCAAAAAATCGTGGCTACGCTGGCTTCAACCGGCACGCGCAGTCATTTTGTTCATCCCAGCGAAGCGATTCACGGCGACCTCGGTCGCATTCATCGCGACGATGTCCTGCTGGTTCTCTCTTATAGCGGAGAGACCGAAGAGATCGTCCGGCTCCTACCTGCCGTGGGCCAATTGGGCGCGTCGGTGGTCGCCATGACTGGCCAGCCCAGCAGCACGCTGGGAAAATTCGCCGCGGTCACTCTCGACCTCGGTTCCATTCGCGAAGCTTGCCCGCTGGGCCTGGCACCGAGTGCGAGCACCACGGCCATGCTGGCTCTCGGCGATGCGCTGGCGCTGGTGCTGAGTCAAATGCGGCACTTCAGCGAAGAAGACTTTGCTCGCTTTCATCCCGGCGGCAGTTTGGGACGCAAACTGGCGAAGGTGGAAGAAGCGATGCGCCCGCTCGATCAATGTCGCTTAGCTCGCGCGGATCAAACCGTGCGCGAGGCACTGCTGCTGCAAAGCCGTCCTGGCCGTCGCACCGGGGCCGTGATGGTTGTCGGTGACGAGGGCCAGCTGAGCGGCATCTTCACCGATAGCGACCTCGCCAAACTGCTCGAAGCCCGCCGCGAGTCGTGCATCGACGGTCCGATTGCCGACGTCATGACCTCCTCTCCCACGACCGTGGAAGTTGGCACGCGCCTGGTCGTTGCCTGTCAATTGCTGGCCGATCGCAAGATCAGTGAACTGCCGGTCGTCGATTCCGCCCATCGTCCTGCCGGTTTAATCGACATCACCGACGTCTGGAATGTGCCGGTCGCCGCGGCGAAAGTCGAGTCCGATCGGAGCAAGATTCTGAAGCTGCATCGCCCCGTTTATCGCGACCAAGGAGATGTGCCCGCTCCGCATGCGATGGACTCAGTGATTCCACCTTCATCCACGTGCAATGTCGAAAGCTGCTGGGACTAGCTCCCAGCCTCGGTCCTTCTCCCCGCACAGCCGAAGCGAGGGAGATTATCAAGTCGACTTCGAACCTCAAACTCCCTTCGCTCCATGAAACTGATCGACCGCTGCCGCCGAATTGAATTGATCCTGTCCGACGTCGATGGCGTGCTGACCGATGGCGGCATTACCTACGACAACCAGGGAATCGAGCAGAAGAAGTTCCACATTCGCGATGGGCTCGGCATCAAGCTGTGGCAGCGCGCGGGCTTTAAGTTCGGCGTGCTCACCGCGCGGACCTCGCACCTCGTTAAGTTGCGGGCCAGCGAACTGAATATCGAAATCGTTCGCCAGGGCTTCGAGACCAAGCTGCCAGTCGCCCGCGAAGTGCTGAAGCAACTGAACCTGACTCCCGAACAGTGCTGCTATATCGGCGACGATTTGACCGATCTTCCCTGCATTCGCAACGTGGGCCTGGGTGTGGCCGTGGCCGATGCAGCCGATGAAGTTCGCGCGGCAGCAGGACACATCACGCGCTTGGCCGGTGGCCAAGGTGCCGTGCGCGAACTGATTGAAGTGATTCTCAAAGCCAAGGGGCGCTGGGACGAAACGATTCAAACCTATCTGGCCGATTAGGCGACGACGAGGCAGTTAGTAGTGATCCACATTCGGCGGTGGCTGATGGCGACAATGGTAATCGTAGTGGCATTTGCCACGTACGCTTACTTCGCCGCGCCGCTGCTCGAGCCCCCGCCGGTCAAGCCGGGCTTGGCGGGCCCTGTCGCGCCCACGATTCCGACCGTCGCGAGCGACGCGCGCCGCGAATTGATGCAGCTCTTTCCCGAAGATGCCTGGGAACGGGAAGCGGTCAAAATCATCGAGACGGAGCAATGCACTCTGCTCATCAAGGATTATCAACCGACCGAAGATGGCCGGCTGGAACTAAAGCCCTGCACGCTTGTTTTCTATGTGGCACAAAAGGGAATGCCGGCGATTCCCGGGGGCAGAAACAAAGGCCGCCCCGTCGTTTTGCGCGCGCCGCAAGGAGCCATTCTGCAGTTCGATCGCAAGCTTGATTTTGCCCGCGCCGATTTCGGCCGCCTGATCGGCGGTCGCTTGCCCGGCGAAATCACAATCTTCAGTCCACCTAGCAAGCCCGATGCGAACGATGCCCTGCAACTGACGACGCGCAATTTGCAAATGGACGCTCAGCGGGCCTTCACGCCGCACGATGTCGATTTTCAATATGGCGATAGCTTCGGTCGCGGTCGCGATCTCACCCTGTTTCTCAAGCCGAGCGAGAAAAACGGTGCCGAGACGGCCATTGGCGGCATCAGCACGTTACAACTCTCGCGCATCGAGCGGCTCCATCTCGATCTCCCCGGTCAAGGTTTCATGCCCACCTTACCTGGCGCCGAGGGGGCCAACCCGGCGGCGACGAAACGCAAAGCTCCCATCGAAATCACGTGCCGCGGCATCTTTGTGTTCGATTTCGAACAGCGACTTGCTGCCTTTGACGACCAGGTCGAAATCACGCGTCTTCTTCCCGGTGCATTGCCCGACCGTTTAACCTGCTCACGACTGCGACTTTACCTGGGCGGAGATGAAGACAAAGGTGCGACCGAAGACAAGTTGGCTGTGGCCGTTCCCCCAGGACAAGCGCCGGCTATCGATCCCATGCGGGCGGTGGCTGTGGCCAAAATTGTGGCCACCGGCAATCCAGTGATTCTCGAAGGACCAAGCACGGGGCTGTACGTGAAAGCGGCCCGGATGGAACTCACGCCCCCCCTGCGCCGCCTGGCGCTCGAGAGTGGTCAGGGGCTGAAGCAGGTTTCTTTGCGGCAAGGACCGCACGCTTTCGACGCAGTCGAACTGCAGTACGAAATGTCCGCTACGGGTGGCTTGGGTCGACTCTGGGCCGCTGGTCCGGGCCGATTGCAAACGATGCAACTCGTTAGCGGGCAGGCCCGCACGCTCGATGCCAAGTGGAACAAAGAACTGCGAATTCAGCCGCAAGATGGTTCGCAGGTTGTCTCGCTTGTTTCGCAGGCGTCGGTGTCTCTGCAATCGCTGGGCATCTTTGTAGCCGACGAACTTCACTTCTGGCTGCACGAAACCAAACGCCACAAAGCGGGTAACGATGGTCTGATTCCTGTCGAAAACGACATGCTCGGCTCGACCGAGTTTGGCACCGCGCCCAATTCGACCGCCGGTCAGCCCAAGGTGCAAATCATTCCCGACCGTCTGCTGGCCCTCCGCGGCGTGGAAGTCGATTCGCCCAAGTTGCACGCCAAGACGGAACGACTGGAAGCCTGGTTCTTCACTCCCGACCCGGCTGCCGAAGCTGCTGCGGCGCGGCAACCAGCAGGGATCAAGCCCGGCACAATTTTTGGTGGCCCCCCTCGCCCCGACCAGGCGACGCAAAAGTTTGACGTTAGTGGTCAGCTGGTGCAGATGCGCATTGCCAGTGGTGGCAAGGCGTCGGGCATCGAAGACCTGACCATTCAAGGCAATGCCTTGATCGACGAAATCCAAACTTCTCAGCCCGGGCAAGTGCCACTCAAGTTGCGCGGCGAAGCTGTCGAACTGCGGGGGGGCACCACGCCCGACGCCATTGTGCATGTGGTGGGTCAGCCCGCACAAATCTCGGCCCGCGGATTGTCGCTCAACGGCGATGCGATTCACCTGCACCGCGGCGAGAATCGCGTCTGGATCGATGGCCCCGGCGAAGCGACATTTCCCTTGCCCACGAAGATTGCTCCCGAAGGTCGCCCGGTCGAGCCGCCGCAGTTCATGCGTGTGACCTGGCAGAAGCGAATGAACTTCGATGGTCAGACGGTTCGCCTGGAACAAGACGTGCAAGCTCGCACGCCGACGCAACTTGTCCTGTGCGGGCTGCTCGATGCGACGATTACCGAGCGGATCGACTTTGCGAATCCCGGCACATCGGAGAAGGTCGGGCTGTCTGAGATGAAGCTCGACGGTGGCGTTTACTTGGAGAATCGCACGCTCGATCTCGCCGGCCAACAGACTTCGTTCGATACGCTCGAAACGCCCAACTTATATCTCAATCAAATCACCGGCGCCATGCGGGCCGTGGGGCGTGGCAAACTGTTGACGATTCGTAAGGGCGCGATCAAAGTCCCCGGCGCGCCTGACCCCACCGCAGTGGCTGGTACTCCACCCGATCCCAATCAGCTGACGCACTTGCTCGTATCGTTTCATCGTGGCATGACCGGCGACTTGAATCGCCGCACGGTGCAATTCGAACAGAACGTAGAGACGGTCTATACCAAGATTCCCGACTGGAAAGATCGCCTCACCATCGAGATGATCGATCAGCGCGGTTTGGCTGCCCTCGGTGAGCAAGGGATTCTGATGACGAGCGACGCCATGCAGGTGGCTCAGGCTTTACCACCGGCGGGTGGCGAACCGTGGTACGAGTTGATGGCCGAGGGAAATACTCGCGTCGATGGTCGGGCTTTCACCGCGCGGGCACATCGCATTTCGTACACGTCGATGAAAGACATGCTCGTCGTCAAAGGAGATGGCCGCTCCGATGCTGAACTGTGGTATCAGCAGCGGGGCGCTGCAGCCCATGCCTATCAAGCGGCCCGTGAATTCCGCTTCTGGCCCAAGACCGGCGCGCTCGAAGTCGAAGATGCCCGCGTCATCGACCTGCAACAGCTGGGCAATATTAATAAGCCGCGCCCCAATCGCCAGCGATAGTTGTATTCCCAGGAAGCCCGCAGCGTGAGCGAGGAGTGTACTTGCACCTGCTCGAAGCTTGATCGCTGTCCGGCCATTCGCTTTTACTTTCACACCAAATACCCGGCAAATTGCCCACTCGCAGCCAGATCTCTCTGTAGCCGATCGCACTCGGCCCGCGCAGCTTCCGCAGACAGTTTCTGCTGAGTCGGCCGCTGAATAATCACTGGCAACGGGCAATTTGTTATTCCAGCTACTGGCACCGAATCACCTGCCACTTCGGCAATCATCACGCTCGCCCACGCCGCGGGCTGAAAGGATCCCAAGTCCGCGGCGGGAACCGGTTGTGCCAGTAGCAGGTTCGGTGCAACTTGCGCGAGCCCGCGATCGTGCGAATCAGCGCCGCGAACTACTGCCATCATCACGGCTGGCCAGCGTGCCAATTGCCGTAGCGCAGCAACGATTTCTTGCTGAGCGGCGTCAACCAGTACGATCAAATAGACCCCGCGCCTCGTTGCTTCGACAAGTAAATCGAGCGGCGGTGCCTGGCAAATGCCAACGAGCAACTGCTCGCGCAAAGACAACAGTTCACTCGAATCCAGCGAACTGAGTTCCACCCCGCGCGGCACCCACACCTTTCCTTCGCGAATTAACTGATTGCCAGTTGGTGAACTACGTCCGCCAATTCCCCGCAGTCCAATCATTCTCTGCTCGCGGGCGATCACTTCGGTCCCGCGACGCAACTCCACCTGCACGTCGTACAACTGTGGTAAATCGCCGGTCCAGTAGCACGGATCGGTAATTGTCGTCCGCGCGAGCAGCGTGGGACCAGCGCCCAAATCGGTCAGGGCAAACTTGGCTGGCAGCGTGTGCGCCAGTTCGCAGCGAGGTCCGATTACCTTGCCGTATAGCATGCAATCTTGAAATTCCGCTTCGCGGGGAACTCGCACGAAGATCTGCGCGCGATTCGTCGTTAGTTCGCCATGAAAGACATCGGGATCGAGTTCGATTTCGTTATTCATTAGTGTTAGCTTCCGCCGCAGTTGCCTCGGCAATGGCCGTTTCCACTGCTTCCAGAGCTTCCTTCAAGTATTGTCCCGTGATGGAATCGGGATGAGCTGCGACCTCTTCAGGAGTCCCCTGCACCACAATGGTGCCACCTTCGTCGGCAGCGCCGGGACCAACGTCAATGATGTAATCGGCCGAGCGCATCAGTTGCAGGTTGTGCTCGACCACAATCAGCGAGTGCCCGATCGCGAGCAATGCATCGAAGCAATCGAGAAGTTGCACGATGTCGGCAAAGTGCAGCCCGGTCGTCGGTTCATCCAGCAAAAACAGCGTGCGACTGCGAGTCGCTTCGGACAGATGCGCGGCCAACTTGAGTCGCTGAGACTCGCCAGCGGAGAGTGTATTTGCGGGCTGGCCGAGCCGCAGGTAATCGAGCCCCACATCAATCAGTTGTTTCAGTTTGCCTTGAACCTTCGCCTGCCCACGAAAGAAAGAAAACGCCTCGCGGACCGTCATATCGAGGACATCGGCGATGTTGCGGCCGCGGTAAGTGACAGCCAGGATCTCGCGCCGGTAACGCGTCCCGTGGCACTGCGTACACTTCATGAAGACGTCAGCTAGAAACTGCATCTCGACCTGAATGTAGCCCTCGCCTTGGCACGCGTCGCAGCGTCCACCGTCAACATTAAAGCTGAAGTGCCCCGCAGTGTAGTTATGCGTGCGGGCTTCGACCGTTTCGGCAAACACCTTGCGAATCTCGTCGAACGCTTTAATGTAAGTCACCGGATTCGAACGAGGCGAACGTCCGATTGGGCTTTGGTCGACCAAGACCACGTCATCGATCTGCCCATCGCCAATCACGTCGTCGTACGGCAGCGGTTTGTCGCAGTCCTTCTTTTTCCGCCGACATAGTGCCCCGTACAGCGTGTCTTGAACAAGTGTACTCTTGCCCGCGCCGCTCACGCCTGTGACGAGGCACAGCACACCGAGAGGAAAATCGACCTTGAGATTTTTTAAATTGTTGCCGCGGGCACCGAGCAGGCGAAGCGAACCCCGCGGTGCGCGGCGTTGGGCCGGACGGGAAACGCCGCGACGGCCAGCCATGAAATCGCCGGTGGTGCTACCTTGGGCATTCAGCAGTTCGGGCAGCGTCCCTTGAAAGGTAACGCGACCACCGAGTTCGCCCGCGCCGGGGCCAATTTCGACGATCCAATCGCCAGCTCGAATCATGGCCTCTTCGTGCTCGACGACGACTACCGTATTGCCGCGTTGCTGCAAGGCGCGAATAGCCTGCACGAGTGGTTCGACATCGCGCGGGTGAAGTCCCACCGAAGGCTCATCGAGCACATACAGCATGTTGACCAGGCTGGACCCCAGAGCCGACGTGAGTGCAACGCGCTGCGATTCACCGCTGCTGAGGGTGCGCAACGTCCGATCGAGTGAGAGATAGCCGAGACCGACTTTTACGAGAAACTGCAACCTGCCTCGAACTTGCTCCAGCATGGTGCGGCTGACCTGACGATCGCGGGGCGTAAGTGGCAAGTCTTGAAACAATCGCTGCGCGGCATCGAGTCGCAGGGCGGAAAGCTCGGCGAGATTGAGGCCGTTGATCTTCCACGCGAGTGCCAGCGGATTAAGTCGCGCGCCATGACAGCTGGGACAATCACGAGTGCTGCGCCAGCGGTTGAGATACACCCGCAGGTGCATCTTGTACTTCCGCTTTTCCAGCCAGGCAAAGAAGCCCTTCAGCCCACCGAAGTTCCGCTCGGGCACTCCTTCGCGAATCAGTTCCACGTGCTTGGGGAGCAATTCGCCGAACGGCACATCAATGGGAATTTGGTAGTCGCTCGACAAGGCCAAGAGCTCTTGAAGCTCGTGTTCGTAGGCTGGCGTATTCCACGGGGCGATGGCCCCTTCGCGAATCGATTTGCTCGGATCGGGGACGATCAACTCGAAATCGAGGTCGACGAGATTGCCAAAGCCTTCGCAGGTCGGGCAAGCCCCGAGTGCGTTATTGAAACTAAAATGGCGCGGCTCGGGCTGCGGATATGTCACTTGGCAACGAGGACAACGTAATTCGGAAACGAAGCTCCAGACTCGCCAAGCCTGTTGATCGAGTTGCTCGGTAATGCTGGAGCGTGTGAACGAGTTTGCATCATCGGCCTGCCACCAGACTTCGCAATGTCCTTGGGCTTGCTTGAAGGCCGTTTCGAGCGAATCGACCACGCGCCGTGGGGCTGATTGGCCAGCGACAAGGCGGTCGATCACCAGCCTGATCGTTCCCGCTGATTGCTTCGGCCAGGTCGCGGGCTGATCGAGTTGCAACGTCTGGCCATCCACGATAGCTCGCGCAAAGCCACGCTCGCGCATTTCGGTCAGCAGTTGCTGCGGGCCAGCAGCCGCTTGCTCCGGCGTAAGTGCCAAGGGAGCCACAATCAACAGCTTGGCGCCAGCGGGAAGCTCGCTAATGACGGCGGCGGCCTCTTGGGGCGACTCCCGCTCGATGGGCTGACCACAGCTGGGGCAGGTCAGGCGGCCGATGCGCGCCATGAGCAGCCGTAAATAGTCGATCGTCTCGGTAACGCTGCCAATGGTCGTGCGATTCGACTTGCTCCCTTCGTCGCGAGTCACGGCAATCGCTGCAGGAATGCCGTCGATGCGCTCGGCCGCGGGCTTCTCGAGCCGTTGGAGAAATTGCCGCGTGTAGGTCGAAAAGCTCTCGATGAACCGCCGCTGACCTTCGGCATAGAGCGTATCGAGGGCCAGGCTCGTCTTGCCGCTGCCACTCGCGCCACAAAAGACAATCAGCTTGCCGCGCGGCAGATCGAGGTCGATGTGCTTGAGATTATGCACCTCGACGCCACGAAGTTCGATCTGCCCACGTTCCACGAATCGGCCCCCGCCCTGCCTGGTCCCCAGCCCACAAACGCATCCCGCAGTTTATCGCCCTTGGGCCGCAGCAGGCAGGTGGGGGAAGGAAGGCTCAGCGGCGATGGTCGTGCCTAAAAAAGTAGGCCACATCGGCTCGATGTGGCCTTGAAGCGGTGATCGAATTGATTTACCGCAGGTCGTGGTATGCAGTCCAAGGGAACTGCAGGTCCAGGGCACATCCAGCGGATGTGCCCTACTATAGCGACTACTTCACCGTGCCGCTGGCCATCAGCTTGCTGGCGTTGCCGGCTTGGCCGAAGCTGACCATGCGGGCGACGCAGACCTTCTTCATGGCGTCGCGAGCGGGCTTCATGTAGTCGCGAGGATCGAATTTTTCGGGGCTTTCCATCAGAGCCTTGCGGACTGCGGCGGTGATGGCCATACGGTTGTCGGTGTCGACGTTGATCTTGCGCACACCGTTCTTGATGCCGAGTTGGATTTCTTCCACCGGCACGCCCCAGGTCGGCTTCATTTTGCCGCCGTACTTGTTCAATTCGTCTTGCAGGTCTTGCGGCACGCTGCTGCTGCCGTGCATCACCAGGTGGCAGTTCGGCAGGAGCTTGTGAATGGCAATGATGCGGTCCATGGCCAGCACGTCACCCTTGGGCGGGCGAGTGAACTTGTAAGCGCCGTGGCTGGTGCCGATGGCGACGGCCAAAGCATCGATGCCGGTCTTGGCGACGAAGTCTTGAGCCTGGACCGGATCGGTCAGCAGTTGATCGTGCGAGAGGACCCCTTCGGCACCATGGCCGTCTTCCGCTTCGCCTTCGCCACTTTCGAGCGAACCGAGGCAGCCGAGTTCACCTTCCACACCCACACCCTTGGCATGGGCGAGTTTCACCACTTCGCTGGTGACCTTCACGTTGTATTCGTAGCTGGCCGGGGTCTTGCCGTCTTCTTCGAGGCTGCCGTCCATCATCACGCTGGTGAAGCCATTTTCGATGGCCGACAAGCAGGTCTTCACGCTGTTGCCGTGATCCTGGTGCATGACGATCGGAATCTGCGGATAGAGTTCCGCAGCGGCGAGCATCAAGTGGCGGAGGTAGTTGTCTTGCGAGTACGAGCGAGCGCCGCGGCTGGCCTGCACAATCACGGGCGAGTCGGTTTCTTTGGCCGCTTCCATGATCGACTGGATCTGCTCCATGTTATTGACGTTGAAGGCAGCAACGCCGTAGTTGTTTTCAGCAGCATGATCCAGAACGGTGCGCAGGGTAACGAGTGGCATTCGATGAACTCCTTATTGGCGGAATAGGGGTGGCCGAGTAGCGGGTGCGAAAAAGCCCGACGTGTCAGCGAGGGAGAACCGCCAACTGTCGTCGTTGCGAGTCCTCTCTTACGGGAATTCCGCAACGAGATAACAGCAAAAACAGAAACCGCAATTATCGCCGTGATTCGCCGGCCCGCAATGCCTGTTCGAAACGGCCAATGGGCCCAAATCACGGGTCTCTGCAAGGGAAAAGGATGCTGCCTTGCAGCGCCCCGAGGGAGCTTTCGGGCACGCTGCGGGGTATACTAGGGGAGAAGATTTCTCCCGCCCCACCCTCCTAGCCCGAGGCCCGCCCATGCTTTGTCGTGTTTTTTCGTCGGTTTGCTGCTCGCTCCTCGTAATCGGTTCGTTGTGCCCAACGGAGGCACGTGCCCAGGATTACAAGGTTGAAAAGATCGATCAGGCCGCCCCGGCCGATGAATTGGCCCCGGAGATCGCCGGTCTATTGCAGCCGACCGGTTTTAAGTTTGTGAAAGGTGAATCCCGCACGGTTTGCGAAATCTGGCCCTGCAAAGAATGGCCACTGAAGGGTGACAAGGTTGGCGGCGACGTGATCTATCCTCTGCAGCCTGGCCAGGTGATTGGCGTCATTCGTTACCCGCGCAAGGGTGGCGATTTCCGCGATCAAGACATTCCGCCGGGCACTTATGTGCTGCGCTACGGCCAGCAACCTGTCGACGGTGCCCACGTGGGGACTTCACCCACGCGCGACTTCCTGCTGCTGCTTCCCGCTGCCAACGATCGTTCGCCCGCGGCACTCGAATACAAGCCACTGGTTGCAGCCAGCAAAGAAACAACCGGTGCCACGCATCCGGCAATCCTCTCGTTGCAACGCTTAAGCGACTCGACCGAAGCCCTCGCAGTGCGTCATAACGAAGAGAAGGAATGGTGGATCATTCGCTTTGTCGGCAAGACTTCGCAGGGGGGGAAGAGTGCAGACCAGGCGATGGAATTGGTCGTGGTTGGTAACGCCGGAGAATAATGCAGAAGTTAGAAGGCAGAATGCAGAATGAAAAGGCGTGAATTGCTGATTGCTGGCGGTTGCTTATTGATCGGGCCGTCGCTGTTGGCAGCAGAGCCGAAGCCCGCTACTGATGCTCCGGCCCCATTTGACCTGCAAACCTATCGCGGCAAGGCGGTGTTTCTTGCCGAGGCGCTGAAGCGATTGCACAACGTGCAGTCGGTCGATGAGGCGCTTGAACGCACGCTGGCCATTGAAACGAAAGAGGGGACACTGCTGCCGATTGTGGAAGACGTGCGCGGCCGCGCTTTGCGAAACGATGAGCGCCTGCGAAAGATGGACCTGGAAGTCCTCGTCCGCAAATTTCGCGGCTCACCCGCGGGCCAGATCATTCGCCTGTACGAAGTGACCGGCGAAGGGAAGTTCGAAATCGACTACTGGTGCGAGATCTGCTCAATCGCCATGTACGAATTGAAAATCTGCGAATGCTGCCAGGGCGATATCATTCTTCGCAAGACCAAAGTCAAGCCGTAGGCGCGACAGTACCTGACTCGCGCACCTTGTCGGCCGTCGACAACTCTATTCTCCCGCTTCCACGGGCAACAGAACTGGCGTGGGTTTGATGGCGGGAAAACGATCTTGCAGCGCCTGCACTTCCATCGTTTCTTCCCGCAACGCTTCCATCGCCTTCACTGCTGCTTCGGCCGCTTGAATGGTGGTGATGCACGGGACGCCAAGTTGCACCGCTGCTGCCCGAATGCGCCCCTCGTCGGTCCGTGCTCCCTTGCCGCTCGGCGTGTTGATGACGAGCTTGATTTGTCCATCGTTCAAATAGTCGAGCAGATTTGGCCGCCCTTCGACAATCTTTTTCACGTGCGTCACCAGAATGCCCGCTTCTTCCAGTCGGCGAGCGGTTCCTTCGGTGGCCACCAGTTCGTGCCCCAGCTTCTTCAAGCGGCGGGCAAGTTCGACGACCGATTCTTTGTGCCGAGCCGAGACACTGACGAAGATCTTTCCTTCTGTCGGCAAAATCGTCCCTGCGGCTAATTGCCCCTTGGCAAACGCGATGCTGAACCGCTCGCTAATGCCCATCACTTCGCCCGTGCTGCGCATCTCGGGACCGAGCACGATATCGACGCCAGCGAACTTGCGGAACGGAAAGACGCTCTCCTTCACGCTGACGTGTGAGGGAATCGGCTCGCGCGTGACGCCTAGTTCAGGCAATGTGACGCCGGTCATCACCTTGGCCGCGATCTTCGCCACGGGCATTCCCGTGGCCTTGGCAACAAACGGCACCGTGCGGCTGGCGCGAGGATTCACCTCAAGCACATAGACGGCCATCTTGCCATCTTCTTTCTTGACCGCGAACTGCACGTTCATCAGCCCAATCACTTTCAAGTGCAGGGCCATGGCTGCGGTTGCTTCGCGAATCTCCTGAACGATTGGTCCGGGCAAGCTATAGGGAGGAATCGCGCAGGCCGAGTCGCCCGAGTGGACGCCGGCTTCTTCGATGTGTTCCATAATGCCAGCGATGATGACATTTTCGCCGTCGCAAATGCAGTCGACGTCGACTTCGGTGGCATCTTCCAAAAAGCGATCGATGAGCACTGGCTGACCCTGAGCCACCACAAATGCTTCCGCCACAAAGCGTTCGAACTGTGAATGGTCGTAGCAGATTTCCATCGCCCGTCCGCCGAGCACAAAGCTGGGGCGAACGAGGCACGGGAAGCCAACTCGCTCGGCCTCGGCTCGCGCTTGGTTCATGTTGCGGGCAATGCCGTTGGCCGGTTGTTTGAGATTGAGCGCGGTGAGAATCTTGGCGAACTTTTCGCGGTCCTCAGCTGCTTCGATTGTTTCGACACTCGTACCAATGATCGGCACGCCGGCGTTGTGCAGCGCCCGCGACAAATTCAGCGGTGTTTGCCCGCCGAACTGCACAATCACTCCTTCGGGCTCGATCCGGTCGAAGATATTCAGCACGTCTTCGGTGGTGAGTGGTTCGAAGAAGAGGAGATCGCTGGTGTCGTAATCGGTACTGACCGTTTCGGGGTTGCTGTTGACCATCACCGATTCGATGCCCAATTCTCGTAGCGCGAAACTGGCGTGGCAGCAGCAATAGTCGAACTCGATCCCCTGGCCGATGCGGTTCGGACCACCACCGAGGATCATGACCCGCTTCTTGCCCGGCTTGCGCGGCGGCGTTTCGTCTTCTTCTTCGTAGGTCGAATAGAAGTAAGGAGTGTAGGCTTCGAACTCCGCAGCACAGGTATCGACCGCCTTGTACGTGGGAACCAGCCCGCGCGCTTTGCGATTGCTGCGCACATCGATTTCGGGCACTCCCCACATCGTCGATAGTTGGCGATCGGAAAAGCCAAATTGCTTGGCTTTGCGGAACGTGGCATCGTCGACGCGCGAGATATCGCCGATCGCGCGCAGCGAATCTTCCATCTGCACGATGCCGAGCAACTGCTCGAGAAACCAAGGATCGATGAACGTGAGTTGAAAGATTTCGGCGAGCGACATTCCGCTCTTGATCGCATAGCGCAAGTACCAGACTCGATCGGCGTTGGGCACGGCGAGCTTCGCGCGAATGTCGTCGGCCGAGGGCTGATGCGGTGTGCCCCAGAGATCCTTGTTGTCGCACCCAAAGCCGAACGCGCCGACTTCGAGTCCACGCAGCGCTTTCTGGAAGGATTCCTTAAACGTCCGGCCAATGGCCATCGTCTCGCCGACGCTCTTCATTTGCGTCATCAGCGTCGCATCAGCTTCGGGGAATTTTTCGAAGGCAAAGCGGGGAATCTTGGTAACGACGTAGTCGATCGAAGGCTCGAAGCAGGCCAGCGTCTTGCGCGTGATATCGTTGGCCAATTCGTGCAGCCGAAAGCCAACAGCGAGTTTCGCGGCAATCTTGGCAATCGGAAAGCCCGTCGCCTTGCTGGCCAGCGCGCTGCTGCGACTGACGCGCGGGTTCATTTCGATGACGATCATCCGGCCGTTTTTCGGATTAATCGCAAATTGAATGTTGGAACCACCGGTTTCGACGCCGATCTCGCGAATGACGGCGATGCTCGCATCGCGCATCCGCTGATATTCTTTGTCGCTCAGGGTTTGAGCGGGAGCGACGGTGATGGAGTCGCCGGTGTGAACGCCCATCGGATCGAAATTTTCGATCGAGCAGATGATGACTACGTTGTCGTCCATGTCGCGGACGACTTCCATCTCGTATTCTTTCCAGCCGATGATTGATTCTTCGACCAGCACTTCGGTGACGGGCGACAAATCGAGGCCGTTCCGCACCATCCGGTCGAATTCTTCGCGGTTGTAGGCGATGCCCGAACCGCTGCCACCCATCGTAAAGCTAGGGCGGACGATGGCGGGGAGACCGACCATCTCGAGCACCTTGCGGGCGTGTTCGACAGTCTTGACGGTTTCACCCTTGCAAACCGAGAGGCCAATCTTGTGCATCGCCTGCTTGAACAGCTCGCGTTCTTCGGCCTTGGCGATGACATCGGGGCGTGCGCCGATCATTTCGCAGTTGTACTTCGCGAGCACGCCGTGCTTGGCCAGATCCATCGCGAGGTTGAGGCCCGTTTGGCCGCCAAGTGTAGGCAGGATCGCGCAAGGACGCTCTTTTTCGATGATCTTTTCGACGATCTCCCACGTCAGCGGTTCGATGTAGGTCCGGTCAGCCATTTCCGGATCGGTCATGATCGTGGCCGGGTTGCTGTTCACCAGCACCACTTCGTACCCCTCTTCGCGCAGCGCTTTGCAAGCTTGCGTACCCGAATAGTCAAACTCGCAAGCCTGGCCGATCACAATGGGACCGGAGCCAATCAGCAAAATCTTCTTGAGGTCAGTTCGCTTTGGCACGGGCAGATCAATCCTTGGAAAACGAGAACGCGGACAGCAGACAGGCTCTGGCTAACCACCCTTGAGGACCGCCTCGCACCAATTGCGTGCGCGCAGCCTCAGCGCAAAACCGAGTGGCGTGTAAAATCTCTCGAAGGTAACACGGTTCGCCGCTAGCGTTCAAGGGGCAGGATGCGACAGTTGACGAAGATGTTAAGTCGCATGCGAGCGGCGACACACACGTTTGCGTGAGATATGATGAAATAGTGAGTACGCGAAACGACTTAGGACGGATCAGCGAAGATGATTGCTCAACCCACGTCAATTCCCGCATCTTCCGGAAATCAACCTGAAATTCAACAAGAGCTGCTCGTCCTGCAAACGCGGCTTGACGAGGCCTTCGCAAGAATCCAGCAGTTGGAAGCGCGGCAGCCCGAGCAACCTCCACTACGCCCGCCCCTTTTTTCTCTGAACTCGCCCGTCATGGACTTTGCCCGGCAGTTGTGTGAGGAATTGTTTCCCGGCCCATTGGAGATCGAAGTCGCTTGTGCTCCCGATGATCCATCGGCGCAGTGGTACGTATTCCTTGTGAGTTGTAAGGAAGACATCCAGGAGTCCATACAACGAGAGTTGAAGTTCGGTCGTCGCCTGGTCGAAGCGTTTCCCGACGAAGCGGGGGACATTCGTTTGGCGGTGTCGCCAGTATGAAGCCCGTTGAATTTATTGCCCTCGCGGGAACTTTATCGGTCCAGACTGAGAAAGCGCGCATTCGCACGTCCATCAGCCGAGCCTACTACGGAGCGTTTCACCTGGTCACCGAATTTCTTTCCGGGATAGGTTTCAACACCGGGAAAGATCACGACCTTCACAAGCCATTGCTGGCGAGCAAGCACCCATTGGCAATGGATGCAGCCAGGATTCTTGCCGATCTGTACGACGACCGGCGTCGAGCCGACTATCGCCTTGCCGATACCGCCATCGAAGAACAGATTCGCGCCATGCGCTGTGTGGAACTCGCTCGGTACGTCGAGTCTCTCTTACAGCAATGCAATGCCGAACCGGCACGATCGGAGATCAAGGTGGCAATTGACTCTTATCAGCAGCAGATGCGTCCCAAGACTTAGCAAGAATTGAAAACAGGGCCTGCGGTGACTCAGGCCCTGATGAAGTGACGATTGCGATTGCCGAGTGTTTCGATTTACCCAGCCATCTGCTTCAAGAAGCCTTCGAGGTGTTGGCTGCGGTTGGGGTGCTGTAGTTTGCGGACGGCTTTCGCTTCGATCTGGCGAACGCGTTCGCGGGTCACCTTGAAGATGCGGCCTACTTCTTCCAGCGTGTAGGTGTAGCCGTCTTGCAGACCGTAACGGAGGCGGACGATCTCGCGTTCGCGCCAGGTGAGGGTTTTGAGCAGTTGCTCGATCTTCTCACGCAGGATCGCGTTGCTGGCGCAGAAGACAGGATTGTCGCTGCTGTTGTCCTGGATGAATTCGCCAAAGCTGGAGTCTTCGCTGTCGCCGACGGGGCGATCCAAGCTAACGGGGTGACGACCGATATCGAGAATGCGGCGCACTTCTTCGATCGGCACTTCCGTCTGGCCGGCGATTTCTTCGGTCGTAGCTTCGCGCCCCAGTTCCTGCTGCAGCTTCTTTTGGATATTTCGCAGCTTCGACAGAATGTCGATCATGTGAACCGGAATGCGAATCGTGCGGGCCTGGTCGGCAATCGCGCGAGTGATCGCCTGACGAATCCACCACGTGGCGTACGTGCTGAACTTGAAGCCGCGGCGATATTCGTACTTGTCGACGGCACGCATCAGGCCGGTGTTTCCTTCCTGAATCAGGTCGAGGAAGCTCAGGCCGCGATTGCGGTACTTCTTGGCGATCGAAACGACCAGCCGCAAGTTGCCGCTGCTCAAATTGCGCTTGGCATCTTCGTATTCTTGATGCTGACGGCGGAAAGCCTTGCAGCGTTCACGCAGCGACTTCGGGCTCTCGAGCGTGATCCGCATCAGGTCGAACAGTTCGCGGCGGAGATCGGCCCGCTCATCGCGGCAAGCGACATCGCCACGGATGATGTTCAGCCGAGCCTGAATTTGATCCATGCGGCGCGAGTAGTTTTCGAGCTGCGACATGTGCGGATGAACGCGGCGCGTCCGCAGGCTCATCTCTTCGGCCAGTTGCAGGCACTTGCGACGGCGACGCAGGAAGTTGCGACGGGCCAGTTGTCGTTCCTCGCGGCTGGTGCTCTTGCGTACCAGGCGAGTAAAGTCTTCGCGATTCCGGTCGAGCAAGTTCTCGATGGTCCGCAGGTTGTGCGGCATCCGAGCGAGAATCTGTTCCTTGGCCAGTTGTTCGGTCAACGAGACCTTGATCGTGCGATCGAAGGGCAATTCGCCCTTATAGACCTGCGTCAGAATCTTCACCGTCTCACGCATCGCATAATCACAGCTCAGGAGCGTGCGACGAAATCGCTTGCGGGTGACTTCGATCTTCTTGGCGAGCGAGATTTCTTCTGTGCGCGAGAGGAGCGGAATCTCCGACATCTGCGACAGGTAGAGCCGAATCGGGTCGTTATTCAGCTTGGTTGGCGGCTCGGTCGACTTGTTGGCCAGCGAAGGCCCTTCGATTTCGCGCGGTTGAAACTTGAGAATGTCGCCTGGGCCTGGTGGTGGCTCATCCATCAGCTCGATGCCAGCTTCATCGATGGCGACCAGCAAGTTGTCGAGTTTCTCGGGGTTGATGTCCTGATCGGGCAGATAGCCGTTGACATCTTCGTAGGTCAGATAGCCCTGCGTCTTGCCTTTGGTTACCAAAGCTTGCAGGTCGAATTCCAAATGACTCGGCATGTGGTTCTGATTCATTTCGTTCCTCCTTGAACGTGTCGACGATGAGCCCGCAGCTGATCCCTGGGAGGATCATTCGAGCAGCAAGTTGCGAGACCTGCTCCCCGAATGTTCTTCGCGTGGTGACTACACATCACCCCGCTAAGACGCTGCAAACTCGAAATGGTTCGCACCCAAGCACATCGCTTGCCCCCCATGCGGGAACGATGATCTCAGGCACTGGCAGTCGCTACCCATCCGTGGGCGCGATCAATCCTTGCTGCCGGCGTTTCGCTTCCAATATCTCTAAAAACACATCGTGCTTTTGTTGGTCGTTGGCCTCCGGTAACTGTAGATACTCTTCCTTCTCGCGAATGATCCGCTGCTCGTGGCCGCGGTGAATCTTCTGTAACAAATGCCGCAATCGTGTGGGTGGATCGAGGTTCGCTTTGCTGGCCTTGCGGTCGGCCACTTCCACCAGTTGCACCATCAGGCTCTTCAATTGGGCATCTTCAATTTCTGCCAGCACACGGCCAAAGTCGAGCGACTCACCGGCTTCTTCCAGCTGGCGATACGTTCGAAAAATCACCTTGGTGGCGTCGGCCGACAGATCGAGTTCACCTAGTTCCGAAAGTGCCGTGCCGGCCAATTCGTAATGAGCGACCAGAATCTCGAGCAACTCGATTTCGTCCATCGAAATCGCGTTCAGTTTGAATTCGGGGCGAAGCGGAATCTGCGAAGTAGAAGCCGGCGCTGAAGTGACGATCACCGGGCGCTTTGCTTCGCGACTTACCTGGCATAGTTGGTTGTAACGCTCGCGGACGAACGTTTCTTCGACCAAAAACTGCCGGGCCAGGCGGGCAATTAGTTGTTGGGTTCGCAAGCTCTTGGGGTCGGCACCGCGGGCCATCGCATACTTGGCGAGTGTGGCCAGGATTTCTTCGAGTGCTGTCGAAGCGCGATGTGTTTCACGAGCAATATCTAGTTCGTGGGTGGCCACACGAATCTTGTGTTCGAGCGCGTCGACCGACTTTTCCTTCAGCAGTTGATTGAACTGAGTGGCACCGTACTCGAGCAGAAAATCAGCGGGATCGAGTTCATCGGGGAGTGTAAGTACCCGCAAGTCGATGGTCGCCGTGACGAACAGTTCCAGAATGTCGTTGGTTCGCTTTTGCCCTGCTTCGTCGCCATCGAGTAGAAGTGTAATGGTGTCGGCAAAGCGGCGGAGCAGGGGAATATGACCTTCGCCCAGCGCGGTACCGAGGCAGGCGACGACATCGTCGACGCCGAACTGATGGCACAGCACTACGTCGGTATATCCTTCCACAACCGTCAAGTGTCGCGACTTTCGCGCAGCTTTGCTGGCGAGATCGAGGGCGTAGAGTTGTTCCCGCTTGCTAAACAGTTTTGTCTCGCGCGAGTTAACGTACTTGCCACCCTGGTCCTTCGAGCTCGGCAGCACACGACCGCCAAAGGCAATGGGTCGCGATTGTGCGTCACGAATCGGAAAGATTACGCGGCCGCGGAAACGATCATAGAACGTTCCCCGCTCGCTCTTGCCGACCAGGTCGACCGCTTCCAAAACTGCGGGGGAATGGGGCGTGTTGCGACTTCGGTCGAGCAGCCAGGTGAAGCTGTCGGGACTAAAGCCGATGTTGAATTTCTCGACGCTGGCGGGGGTGATGCCGCGGTCTTCCAAGTATTGTCTGGCGACTTCAGCCGCTTCTGACTTCAGTAGATATTCGTGAAATTGCTTCTCAGCCCAGGCGGTTGCAGCGAGCAGGGCTGCCTTATCGTCTGGACTTCCCGGCGTGATTGGCCGCTGCTTTTGCTGGGTGAGTTGAATGCCAGCCCGATCGGCCAGCAGCTTTAAGGCTTCGCGAAACTCGACCCCTTCGTGCCGCATGATGAAACTGAAGATGTCGCCGCCGATGCCGCAGACCCAACATTTCCAGATCTGGCGGGCGGGATTCACTTGCAGCGACGGTTTCGAGTCGTCGTGCCACGGGCAGAGGGCCACGTATCCGCTCCCTTGTCGGCGCAGGTCGAGGTACGAGCCGACCAGGTCGACGATATTAATCGCCTGGCGGATTTCGTCCTTGGCTGTGCCGAAACTAGCGGAACTCACGGTCGACTCCTGACGGGGGCTAAGGCCTGCGCGAAACAACTTACTTCGCAGGGGCCTCCGTTGGAGGTTTAGTTTAGCAGTCACCGGAAGGTTCAGCATGCTGTTGACGCCAGTCGTCCCTTTTGGGATTAACCGCAAACAGCCAGCCGTGAGTCGAACCCACCAGCGGCAGCATCCATGCCATCGACTGCACTTGTCAGCCGATAGGGTGTGCCATCCTTAGCACGGCGGAAATTCTAGCGCGAACGGCTTGCGCAAAACAACCCCAGTTTTTGGCAAGATCAGTTGTTCCGCTTTCTTTGTTGCCAGATTCCAAAATATTGCTGCTCCATTGGGGGCTGAACCTGCGGCAGCCGATCCGCGTTGACCCTCCTTAACCCGCAACCTAGAATTTCGGCGCGGTGCCCTTTTTACCGCGTTCAAATCACTTTGGCGTTCCTCGCGAATGACGACTATTTCCACTCGCGAAGAAATTCCCCGCGCTGCGGGCCTGGCGACAGGGGCCAGCTTGCCGTCGTGGTTGATGTCGCTGGTGGTGCATCTGTCGGCGCTGACGGTCCTCTCGATTTACCTGCAACCAACGCCGCGCGGCATCGATATCGAACCCACGCGCACCGGCGGCATCGTTTTGGCGAGTGCCAGCGGCGGGGCAATGAATTATTTGGAAGAAGGGGAAGAAGCCGGGACGAGCAATGCCAGCACTGCCGCCAGTCCAGCGGCGTTTGGCGGTTCCGCACTGCCCGAGTTAACCGAACAGCCTCTCAACAGCGGTCCACAGTTGCCCACAGGTGATGGCAGCACCGGTTTTGGTGCGTTGCCTGGCGATTTGCAAAGGAATGGCTTGCCTGGTGCCACAGGCATGACCCAAGGGAGCGGCGGCACTGGCAAACGGGGCATTGGCGATAGCTCGCAGGCCGAGACGAGCGTCTTTGGTGTTAGCGGGCGAGGTTCGCGGTTTGTCTATGTGTTCGATCGTTCGGCGAGTATGTCGGGCTATGAAGGGAGACCTCTTTCTGCCGCCAAGCGAGAACTGCTTGCCAGTTTGCAAAGCCTCGAGCGGGTGCACCAGTTCCAGGTCATCTTTTACAACGACCGGCCGCACTTGATGAACTTGAATCCCGGCCAGCAGCCGCAGTTGGTGTTTGCCGACGATCAAGGGAAGCGGCTCGCCTCGACGTTTGTCGGTGGCGTTGTGGCCGACGGTGGCACCCGGCACATCGACGCCCTGCTGATGGCAATTCAGATGCGACCCGACGTCATTTTCTTTCTCACCGATGCTGACGAACCGCGCCTAAGCGCGGTGGAACTGCGCAAGATTCGCGACCGCAGCCGCGGCGTTTCGATCAACACCATTGAATTCGGTTCTGGCCCTTCCAGCGGCCGCTATACCTTCCTGCGCCAACTGGCTGACGAGAACAACGGCAAGCACGCCTATGTCGATGTTACATCGCTGCCACTGCAGTAAGTTTGTTCTCTTTGAACTCATCTCGGTGCTGAACGGGTTCTGCACTAGAATAGTTGGAATGAATCTTTCCTTCATCTCCGTCTGCACGCTGCTGCCTGCGCTAGTGGCGAACAACCTCGTCGCGGCTGACGTCATCTTGGTGAAGAGTAGCAAGCCGGGGCAACCGTCGGCACAGCGACAAGGTGAGATCGTCGATCTGCTGGGGAATCAGTTGACCTTTCAGGGGCAGACTGGAGCGGTCGAAGCAATTCCGCTCGATCAAATTACCGAGTGGCGTACGACGTGGCCGGCCGCGAAAGAGCAGGGGGACGCGCTGCTGGCCGAGAAGAAATTTGCCGAAGCTGCGGCCGCCTATGGTCGGGCGCGAGAGGAAGAATCTCGTACCTGGGCCCGGCGGCAAATCCTGGAGCGAAGCATCGAGTGCCAGGCAGCTGCGGGAAATATCATCCCGGCTGCAGAAGAGTTCTTTGCACTGGTGGCCAGCGATCCCGAGACCTTAGGCTGGGAAGTTGCGCCGCTGGCCTGGCGGTCGAGTGATGATTCAAACTTGCCGGGGCGTGCAGCGCAGTGGCTAAAGGACCCGACCAATCCCGCTCGGCAGTTGCTCGGTGCCAGTTGGCTGCTGAATGGTGCCCAGCGCGCGGAGGCGGTCGCCAAGTTACAAGCCTTGGCCGGTGGCCCGAACAAGAAAATCGCCACGCTGGCCGTGATTCAACTTTGGCGCACGCGCGTGGTAGCAGCGCCTGCGGAAGAGCCGGCGCAATGGCTGGCGGGGCTCGAACGCTTGCCGCCGGAGGTTCGACCGCTCGGCTATTTCATTGCCGCCGATGGGTTAGCGAGACACGATCAGCCTGAACAGGCGGCCCTGACTTACCTGCGAATTCCCATTTTGCACGGTCGTCAGCGAGCTTTGGCAGCTGAAGCGCTCTTGGCGGCGGGCTCGCAATTAGAAAAGATGGGGCGTCGTGAACAGGCGGCCTCGCTCTACCGCGAGGTACTGACCGACTATGCTTCGTTGCCAGCAGCCGCAACCGCTCGCCAGCGGTGGGAACAACTGGCGACTCCAGCGAAGCAACCGTAAGGAAACTCTCCGGGCGCTCACGCTTCCGGCTCAGAAATAGAAAAGGAATGCCAGTGAATAGCGGAGCGAATGCCTGGTCCTCAGCCGGTTGGCACATGCGATTGCCCCTGCTCGTCTTGTGGGGCGCAATCCTGCTGAGCCCGACTGACGCTCCCGCGCAGCAATTGCAGCCGCTGCCGCCAGCCAACCCGGCCGCGCCGCCGGCGATTGCGCCAGCTGGTGGCGCACCTGCGGAACTGATGCAGAAGCCGTCAGCCAGGCCGCCGAAGAAAACCTTTTTGCAGATATTCTTCTCAGGTGGCCCCGTCGGCATTGCGAACATGCTCGTGCTGATCGGGCTATCGCTCACTGCGGTCTACCTGGTGTTCGACAACATCCTTCGCATTCGCCGCAAGGACCTCGTGCCCGAGGAGATTTCGCGCGAACTGCGCAAACTTGTCGAGCAAGGTCGCTTGGCCGAAGCGACGCAACTGTGCAAAGCAAACCCCTGTTTTCTCACCGCGATTGTGCAGCAGGCACTCACGGAGGCCGATGGCGACTGGCCCGAGATTGAAAAGGCGATGGAAGATGCCACGGCCGAACAAGCGGCCAAATTGTTTCGCTGGATTGAGTACCTCTCCGTAATCGGTAACCTGGCACCGATGGTCGGGCTGCTTGGCACCGTGACCGGGATGTTGCTGGCGTTTAAGGAAGTGGCGGAAACCGAAGGCAAAGCGGGCGCAGCGGCGCTCGCCGATGGTATTTATCAAGCGCTAGTGACCACCGTCTATGGTCTGGTGATTGCGATTCCAGCTCTCGGATTTTTTGCAATGTTCCGCAGCTGGATTGACGAGCTGATTGCCGAAGCCGCTTATGCCGGGCTGCATATTCTTGCTCCGCTTAAACAGCGGCAACGAGGGACACAGGCCCCGCCGATTGCGCCGGCACCTCCTGCCCCACCAGCTCCGCCCCGTGCCGCCGGAGGACGATAGATGCGCGTGCCGTCTTCGACGACTTCGCGCGGCGAAGTGGGCTTCAACATGACGCCGATGATCGACGTTGTGTTTCAGCTGATTATTTTCTTTCTCCTTTCGAGCAATCTCTCGCAGTTAGAGAATTCGCTGCCATTGCCGTTGCCAGTCGCCGACAGTGGCCAGGATGACGACGGAGATCCGGAGCAGCCTCGCCTGACGATCACCGTGCTTGCGGATGGCACCCTGCTGATGACCGGCGCGCCGGTACCATCCAGCGAACTGTCGTCGCGATTGGCTGAACGAATCGAAAAGCTGGGGACGGATGTTGAGGTTTGCATTCGCGCCGACCGCAGCGTTCCTTCGCGCTTCGTCAGCCCCATTCTGTTGGCCTGCGCGAAGAACGGCATTCGCAACGTGAGCTACGCCGTCTTTGAGCGCGAAGGCGCGAAGTGACCGTTTACGTGGGACAGGCATCTTGCCTGTCAGGAATTTTCATTTACTGAGGATGACAGGCTGGAAGCCTATCCCACTTTACAGATAGTTGAGCAGGCTCAACTGAAACGCTTGCGCCGTGAGTTGCAGCGAGGCCTGCAACGACGCCTGGCGGGCGGCGAGCGTCGAGATGGCTGCGGTCCAGTCGACTTCAATTTCGTTCGAGAGGGCCGCTTGCAGTTCGACGTCTTCGTCTTCCAGCCGAGCGTCTAGCGTATCGAGTCCTTGAGCGCGGGCTCCGAGTTCGGAGCGGGCGAAGAGAATCTTGTCCATATCGGCGTCGAGCAGTTCGACGCTACGCTCGAGTTTGCCCAGGTCGAAGTTCACCAAGGCATCTTTAATTCGCAGCAGTGAATTGAAGACGCCGGAAACTTCTTGCGGGTTTGCATCGACGCCGGTAAGGACAGTATTCGGCCCGCTGACGACTGCTGGCAGCGATTGATTGGCCCCCTGCGGAATCAGGCCAAGTTCAGTAGCTGCATTGCTGCCGGTCGCGCGCACGATGTGTAGCGAGCCCGCACCGACGGTCGAATCTACGAGTTCGATGCCGTTGCCAAACTGCGCCAGCCGTGCCGTTACCTGCGCGCCGGGAACCTGGTTCGACGCATGATTGTTGATCAGGTCGAGCACTTGCTGCATGTTGGTGGCGGAGGAGACATCGATCTCGAGGGGGACGCCATCGTTGCGCACGATCGTGAAATCGGTCCCGGCAATCGACGTTACGCCGCGGCCGTAATTCAGGTTGGCCAAATCGGTCGCCGCAGTGAGCGAGCGGACACCGAGTTGGGTCGCGGTGTTGCCGCCATTCTCGCCAATCGAGAAGTCGTACCCACTGACGTGCGAACGAATCACCAGCCCGTCGCCAGCCGCATTAATTTCGGCGAGCACACCCGCGCCGGAACCATTAAGTGTATTGAGAATATCTTGCACCGATTGGGCGCCGGCAAACGAAACGTTATAGGTGTTATTCCCATTCACGATTCGCAGGCCAGAAGCCAGGTCGGGCTCGAAGCCGCTGCCACCGCTAGTAACGGCCGTGGCATTGAGATCGACGCCGCCACTTCCCGCCGACCCTGCACCCGTGGAATCTTGCTGTTCGAGTGTGGTCGAAAACTGGGCCTGAATGGCCGCGTTGCCTTGTAGGGCCACGAGCACCTGGTTGGCTGTGGTCGCGTTCCGCTGCACGTTTACAAAGATTGTGTTCGCATCGCCGCCACTGTTCCCTGTATTGCCAGTGACCAGTCCAGCATCGCCGGCAGGAATCGTGGCGGTTGGGTTATAGCCGCCGTCGGCCGGATTGGCAGCATCGTAGGCCGCGGTGAACGTTCCTTCGCCATTGATGGCGGCGATGACATTTTGAATTTCAGTGCCGCCGGCGCTATCAATGCCGATCGTCAGCGTTTTGGTGGTCGAGTTAAATGTAGCCGTTGCATTCGCACCGATGGCTCCCGCATCAACCACTTGAATCTGCACGTTGTTGAGGGAGGTGCCAGTTACGTTGCCCGTCAATTGCAGGTTGTTGCCAAAACCGTTGAACGTGAGCCCCGCGCGAGCAGCCACTGGTGCAGCAGAATAGGTGGCTGTTTCAAAGCCGGCGATCAGACCGGGCCCAGCATCGAGCAGGGCATCGTCGACCAATTGAACAGTGACGCCATTATTGGCCGTACCACGCGTGAGTGATTCGATAACGATGTTGTTGTTCAGGCCCGGCGACTCCAGCACTGTGCGCGCACGGCTGCCGAAGACAGCGTTCAAGCTGGTGGTTGGTCGCAAACGTGGATTGAGGTCAGCACCCGTAATTGCGCCGGTCAGCACACCTGTGGGCTGATAAATGCCGAGTTCGGCTGCGGTGGTCCCACCACCCACCTCGCGAATGGTGAAGTTGCCGCCCCCCGCATCGTCGATATCCAGTACCAGCCCATTGTTGGTGATTCGCGCGCTGACCGTACGACCGGTGGGAGCATTGGCATTGATCAGATCGGCAACATCGCCCAGTGTTTCGGCACCGGCGAAGTCGATGATCTTCGTGGAAGTGCCGTCCGAGATGGCAATGCTTCCCTTGGTGATGCCCCGACCACCATGCAGGTCGGTGAGGAGTGTTTCGCGCGTGGCGACGGGATTCAGGTCGATCGTGCCGTGCACCTCGTTCGAAAACCCGCCAAAGATATCGCTGCCGGGCAGGTTGGTAGAAAACAGCAGGTCGACATCGGAATAACTTTGCAGCTGCGATTCGTTGCCGAGGTACGAAACCTGGTTCCCCGTCAGTTGAAAGGGCTGCGTCGTGGTCCGCGAGCCAGCAAACAGATAGCGACCGCGGAAGACCTGGTTCCCCACGTCGGCCAGCTGCTCGATCGCGAGTTGCACTTGCTGGATTGCCGCTTCGCGTGCTGCTTCGCTGCTGACGGAGTCGGTGACGCCGAGGACTTCGGAGCGAACCGCGTTAAGCGTATTCGTGATTCCCTGCACGGCAGTATCGGTGGCCGACAGATACGACTGACTCGTACTCAGGTTTTCGCGGGCCTGCGCCTTTTGTTCGAGCAAGCGCTGCAAGCTGATGGCGCGCTGGGCCGCGGGAGCATCGTCGCTGGGCTGAAAGATGCGCCGGCCAGTGGCGATCTGTTGTTGCAATCGCAGAATCGAAACTTCATCCGACTGCAACTGCGACAGCATGCGCGAATGGGTCAGCGCTTCGCTGACGCGCGTGGTCGGAATGGGATAGATGGCTGCCATGGGCGGTGGGATAGTTTGCGGGCGGTGAGGCGGGCAATGAGTTCAATCGATTACAGGTTGACGAGCGTCTCCAGCAGTTCGCTGATGGTCGAAACAACGCGGGCCGACGCTTGAAAGGCCCGCTGATAGGCGATCATCTTGATGGCCTCTTCGTCGATGTTCACGCCTTGCACGGCCAACAGCTGACCTTCGAGCGTGCCGTGAAAAACACGAAAGCCTTCCGCCACGCTCTTGGTGACCGAAGCGCCTTGCGTCACTTCACCCACAAAGCGATCGTACTGCACGGCCAAATTCGAACCGCCGAGCGAAGCCAGCGGTGCGTTCAGCAAGTTCGCCAGTTTCACGGCAATGGCGGTGTCTTCGCCAATGCCACCGCCGCTGGCTGCGAACTTCGAGGGATCGGTTTGCACTGTCTTGTTGATGCCAATGCTCGACGCGCCGGAACCGGTGAAGAACGTATTCACACCCAGGGCTGCGAGTGCTCCGCTGGTGTCGTTGGCAAAACTGAAGGTGACTAGTTGCGAGTCCCCTTTGATCTCCAACTTGCGATTGGGCGTGACAATGGCCGAAATGCCGTCGATGTTGTTGATCGCAGCAGCCAGTTCGTCGAGCGTGGTATCGCCATCGAGGCCGTTGAGATCGACGCGCACCTGCGTGGTGGTGGTCAGGCCCGTTTGTTGATTGCGCACCAGGACTTCGAACGATCCATTCACGGGATTGAAGGTCAAGCCAGCCTGATCGAGGGCCGCAGCCGTGTTATTCACGGCGAATTCGCTCGTCGCTTCACTCAGCCCGGTGAGTCCCTGCCCGCTGCTGTGCAGCTTGTTGAACTCGAACATCAAGTTCTGTGTGAACGTATCGAGTTGATCGAGAAAGCCCCCCAGGATGTTATCGCGCGAGGAGATCAGTCCGGCGAGCGAACCGCTGGAGGTGTTGATGGGCGAATCGGTTTCGGCGAGGCGAATTTCGTAGGAGTTCAAATCGCGGTCAGACTTGGTGACCGTCGTCACCGGGCGAAAAGTGCCCTGAAATACGAGGTAATCACCGCCCGAGAAGACCGTCACATCGCCGCTGGTCTGTTCGACCGCTTGAATATCGATGATCGACGAGAGTTGCGTGAGCACCTGGCTCCGCTTATCGCGCAGGCCGACGGCATCGCTAGCAACTGCCCCGCCTCCTTCGGCAATCGAGATCTGCACGTTCAGCGTCGAGACTTCCTTCAACAGGCGATTAATCTCGTCGGCCGCAGCGCCGATCTGATCGTTCACGTTATCGCGCACTTCGCGCACCCGCGTATCAAGCCGGCGGATATCGTCGGTCAGCGTTTTCCCTTGCAGCACGGCCAGGTTGCGGACGCTGGCACTATCGGGCTGGTTGAGAATGTCGTGAATGCTGTTGAAGAACTCGCTCAGGCCGGTGCTGAGGTCAGTGTCGCTCAGTTCGCCGATCAGCGACTCGAGTTGAACGTAGGTATCTTCCTGGGCCTGGCTGTTGGCCAGATCGCTGGCGGCGTTGCGCACCCGCTCTTCGAGAAAGCGATCGGTCTGTTGCACGACCGCTTGCACGCTGACGCCCAGGCCAAGCAGCAGGCCGCCGTAACGCTGCGTGGGGGCGGGTGTCAGGACCAGATTCTGGCGAATGTAGCCGGGAGTGTTCGCGTTGGCTACGTTGTTGCTCGTGACCTGCAGTCCCATTTGGGCTGCGACCAGCGAGTTCTTCGCGATCTGGATGGTGCTGAAGAGTGACATGGATTGGTCGCTATTGGCTTAGGCTTCGTGGTCGACCATGCCACCACGATTGTGCACACCTTCCCCTACTCCATAGGTCGGCTGTAAGCGGCCACCGGTGGCGATAATCTCCAGCAATTGCGACACATGCAGCAGCGAACGTTGAGCCACGACCCAGTTTGTCAGGCTCTGGGCCTGTAACAGTCGCATACGGCTTGCCGAGTTTGCCAGGTCCTTGCGCAGTTTGTCACGCTGCGATGTGCTCGTGGTCCCGACAGCAGCTTTCGCTAGCGAGGTCATGCTGTCGGCTGGCAGACCTTGCTGCTTGGCCGCGGCCAGCAATTCCTCGCGCCGCGTGTGGCACGCTTGCAAGCGATCGCAGAGTGCTTGTTCGCGAACCTGCAGTTCGGACATGCTGCCGATTTCGACCGCGGCCAACCGTTGCCGTTTCTCGCCCAGCACGGCCAGTAGTTCTGCTTGCACGCCGCTCAGTTCGGCCAGTAGTTGCGAAATCTCGGCTTCCCAATCGACCTTCGTGGCGGTCTGGGGAGCAACCTGCGGAGCGATCTGCACCGGTGGCACTACAGCGTTCACGGCAACTGGCGATGTGGCTAAGGCTGTCGTCATGGAAGATCGCACTATTTTCAGGTGAGGAGCAAGGGTGAACTGCGGGTCGCGAGCAAAACTAAGAGCGGTGCAGCATGAACATGTCGAACATCGGGCCGGCGAAGGAATCGGCCGATGCTTCCGTCAATTCTTCGGCCAGGATTTGATCGAGCTGGCCTTGAAACACTTCCTCAGCACGACCGCCGTGAAAGTACTCCGACTTCTCGACGGTTTTTCGCATCGAAGACAAAGCCTGGCCGAACATCGTCTGGCCGACAAAATCGGTGAACGCTTCGCGAGCTTCGTCGTGCGAAGTCGTCTTGGCCATCAAGCCGGTGGGTGCTTCACCTCGCGGGCCAGCCATCGTCAGGGTTGCGGCGTTGATTTGCATGGGAGTTGTATGCAGAAGTGTGAGGTTTAGTGTGGTTGGCGAAGGTGACCTGCGAAGGAGTTCCCCTCGCTGACGCGTCGGGCTACTTGGGAACTATTCGATGATTAATTCGCCGTAGAGGGCCCGCTTGTGCTTGAGCATCTTGATGATGTCGATCACGTCTTCAGCGGGAACCTTCAACGTATTGAGGGCGTCGACCAGAGCGGCCAACTTGGGCTTTTGGGTTTCGGCAGCGGGATTCACTTCGACAAACTGATTCAACTGTTCGCCGCCAACCTGAATCAGGCGATTCTTGTGCATCACTGCGACGGGGCCAATTTCCACATCAGCCCCGACAATGACGGCCTGCTTTCGTTCGTTGATAATGACGGTGGTATCGGTCTGCGGCCGACCGACGCGAGTTTCCATCAGCACCGAAGCGAACAAAGCCGGGTTGTCGGCATAGGTGGCGGGGATGATCACTTGCACGCGCACTTGATCGAGAGCACGGGCGATTCCTTCGCCGGTGCTGCCGATGCGAAAGTCAGGTTCGCGGTTCACGCTTTGTTCGACGAGCGAAGTCATTTGAAAGGTGGCCTGGTCCTTGCTCATCACCAGCAGCAACTTGCCGTCCTTCACGAACTCGTTCTGAAACTTCTGTTCCATCTGGCAGCCACGGGCGATGGTGCCCGTTTGGGGCTTGATGATGTCGTCGATCGAGATTTGACCCTTGGCAATGCCATAGACCGTTTTATCGCCCGGCACGGGGCCGTGGAGTTCGGTCAGCATCAAGTAACCACCTTCGATGCTCTTGGCACTGAGGGCACTCACTTTGCAATCGATCAAGTCGCCCTGTTGGGCTCCACCCGCGGGAACCGTGACGGTGAGAAACACCATCGCGACGTTCTTCACACCCTTCAACTCTTCCAGCATGGTTTGACCGCGTGGATCGTTGCCGAGGCGATGCCCCATCAATTCCATGTAGCGAGCCAGCGCCCGCATCGTGGTTCGCGAGTCTCCGTCGCCAGTCCCCTTCAAGCCGACGACCAGACCCATGCCGTGCAGCGTGTTTTCTTCTTGGCCCTTGATGCGGCAGACATCGCTCAGCTTGATCTCGGCGCGGGCCGTGCTGGCCAGCGTGAAGATTGTCGCAAGGAAGAGGATGAAGTTTTTCATTGGATTATTTTCGGGCAGCAAGTGCAAAAGTCGGATGAATTAGAACGGGCTGAAGACGTCGAGCAGGCGAGTGACCCAGCCCCGCGTGTAGGAATCGCGGACGGTGCCAAGTTCCTTTTTGCCGATGTGGAGTTCGGCGACATCTTCGCCCAACACTAGATTGCCCGGGCCGATGTTTTCGCGTGCAACAATGCCCGACAGCGAACGAATCCACTGTTCGTTGTTGTTGTTGATCTTCCAGTGGGCTTCGACCACCAGGTTGCCGTTGGGCAGAATGTCGACGACGGTTGCAGTGATGTTGAACTTCATCACTTCGGCCGTGTCGAGTTCTCCGGTGGCCCGATAGAGTTGATTGTTGGTACCGCGAATGCGTTGGTCGCCATCGCTCTGCGGTGCTGGTTTCACCGAGCGCAGACCGTTGAGTAGCACCCAGTCGTTCAGGATTGCGTCGTACTGTGTATTCTTGCGGCGTTGAACTTCACCTTCCGAAGCCATCTGCGAATTGATGTCGACGCGAATCTTGATCAGATCCCCCTTCTTCACTTCCTTCGGCGGCGGCAGCGGAGCTTCGTACCAGCCGTTGCCCATCGGTGGCCCCGGTTGCATCTGAGCCTGATAGGCGACCCGCGATGCGTACAAGCTCGAACTTGGGCCTTCCTCTTGGCGAGGCTGCTGAGCGATGACGTACAGCGTGGAACTCCCCATCAGCAGAGCCACTGAAGGAATCGTTCGCCAGGATGTGCGGTTGAGGTGTTGCATGATGCCAGCGTGCCTGTGCGTGCGTGCGAATTAACGGCGAATCAATTGCGTGGTGGTATCTACTTGCGAGCGGATGGTCTGCATCGCATAGACTTCGGCCCGGCGAGTGCCCGTGACGCGGGCCGTCATCTTGCGACGATCGGCAAACTCGACCGTGATCGAGTCCCCTTGTCCGCCATCGGCCAGGGCCTTGGCTGGTTCGACAATTTGCAAGCCTGCACCAATCGAGAAGACCTGAATGTCTTCGCCTCGCTTGACGAGCCGCAAAGCGCGAACCATATCGATGCCGACGAGTTGCCCCGCGTTGAGCGTGCGAGTCGCTTCTTGACCGATGAGTTGCTGCGGATCGAAGACCAGACGTACGCCACTCTTGAGTGAGACCGTTTGCAGTTGCAGGTCGTCAGCGGTGAGCATGGTGCCCCGTTCGATGGTGCGAATGGTGGTGACCGCGCGGGCCGTGCCCGAGACTTCGGCTTCGATCGGCAGGCGAGTGGGAGCTGCTTCGTTGCCGATGAGCAGCATGAAAGTCTGCCGACCCAGCCAAGGAGAGATGCCACCTTCGACGCGAACGATCTGCTGGCCTTCCACGGCCTGAGCAACGCGCGGTGAGAAGGCGACTTCGGCTTGCCACTCGGCAGGAAAGTCCGAGACAGCATTCAAGTGACTGACAAGGGCCTGGCCGATCCGGGCAGCAGCGTTGGCTTCGGTCGCGGGCTGTTGTTCGGCAGGGATTACGGTGGGAATCAATTCCACCGCCGACGCGACTTTGCGGACGTTGTGAGTTGCAATCGGCATTCCAGCCCGCAGTTGAGTGACCTCAGCCCCGCTGAAGCGATGTTCGCGGAGTTGCACACCGCTCAGCTGCAGCAGTTGTTGAACCTCTTGTCGCTTGAGCAAGCGGGTTTGGTCCACATCGGGAGCCGGTACGAGCGCGATCCCTTCGAGCAGTCGAGCTTCGCCATCGTCGCCGGTGATGATTTCGGCAACATCGCCCAGGCGAACGATCCCGCGAGCGACGGTGGCATCGGCTTGAAAATGAATTTCCGCAGCCCGGGCCGACCATTGGCTGGCGACCAGGATTGCGGCGAAAAACATGCTCTTCTGCAGTTGAACAGTCATCGGTTAGCTCCGCCGCAGGTTCGAGATGAGCTGCAGGATTTGATCGCCGGCTTGAATGGCCTGACTGTTCAGTTCGAATGACCGCTGCGTGGTGATCAGGTCGATCAGTTCTTGCACGGGCTCGACGTTCGAAGCCTCCAGAAACGTCTGGCGGAGCACACCCACACCTTGTTGCCCGGGGTTGCTTGTGACGGCAGCGCCCGAAGCATCGGTCACCTGGTACAAGTTTTCGCCGAGCTTGAGCAAACCTTCCGGGTTCGGGAACAGAGCCAGTTCAATCTGACCCTGTTGCTGCAACTGAGTCTGGTTCGCTTGCTGCACCAGCACGCGGCCGTCAGCCGTGATTGAGATGGCCGTGGTATCGGTGGGCAGGGTGATGTTTGGCACCACCAGGCGGCCCGTCTGGGCACTACCCACGACGAGTTGATTGTTGGCGTTGATCGAGAAGTTACCGGCCCGGGTATAAACCGACTGGCCGTTGAAAGGATCCTGCACTTGGAAGAAGCCGTTTCCTTCGATGGCCACATCGAGCGGGCTGCCGGTATCTTGAAAGGCACCCTGCGAGAACTTGGTCTGCACGCTTTGCACGCGCGAACCGAGACCAACCTGCGTGCCGACCGCGGTATAGTTCTGCTGCTGATCCTGGGCACCCGGAAACTCGTAGGTGCGGTAGAACAGATCTTCGAAGTTGGCCCGGCCCTTCTTGTAGCCGGTGGTGTTTACGTTCGCCAGATTATTGGCGATGACGTCGAGCTTGGTTTGCAGCGACTCCATGCCAGTCGCGGCGGTGTAGAGGGTTTGTACGCTCATCGTTTGTCTTCCCTGACAATGTCTGCTGAGACAGTTCGTGAATCGTTAGGCGTTGTCGAATTAGGTAGCGGGCCGCAGCAATCGCGAGATCAGCGAGCCGGTGGTCTGGTCGTGAGTTTGCATCATCCGAATGTTGGTTTCATAAGCTCGCGAGGTGGCAATCAGCTCGGTCATCTCTTGCAGCGAGTTCACACCCGAGACTTCGGTAAAGCCGCTCCGCACGCGACGATCTTCCGGCTCGATGGTGGACCATTGATCGGTGGTGCTCTTGAAATAGTTCTGTCCGACCTTTTGCAGGTCAGCCAGATTGGTGGGACGACGCAGGCCAATGTCCGTGATGTCCCCCGCTTGATTGATGCGACCGCCAGGCAGCATGTGCCACGGCAACGTCGGGTCGAGTTGAATCGGAGTGCCATCGGCGCTCAGCACGGCGTCGCCATCGCCGGTCTGCAACTGGCCTTCGTTATTGAATTGAAAGTTGCCGGCACGAGTCAGGAGTTGTTCATCGCCCCGTTGAACCATGAAGAACATGTTGGGCTGTTCGAGGGCCATGTCTGTTTGCATGCCGGTCGATTTGAAGTTGCCCAGGCCAAACTCGGTGGCTGTGGCAGCCAAATCGACGCCGCCACCCAGATCGTTGCGCGACCTTGAACCCCGATAGTCCTGGCCGAGTTCGATGGCTGCACTTTCGCGAGCATGCAACAGCGCCAGTTCCCGCTTGAAGCCAATCGTGTCGACGTTCGCCAGGTTGTTGCTCAGCACCTCGACCTTTTGGCTCAAGGCGTTCGCACCGGCGGCAGCGGTATAAAGTCCGTAGTACATGTCAGCACAAGCGAGCAGAGTGTGGATGAGTTCGCGGCGGCCAAGTGGTGCTCCGTCGCGATGATGCATCTAAAGCAATCGTCGTGCCCAGCTGCGTTGAGAGGGTAAAAACAGCGAGTGCTAGCGTGACTAAGTGCCCATTCAGTCGCTACTTAGTTGCCCAGGCGACGAGCGAGAATGCGACCAGCAGAAATGACCGCAGTAAGCTGTGACGCGCAGAAGTTGCCGAAGGGCAGAGGCGAAAACTGCCTCTGTAACAAGCGCAAAAAATAACTCAAGTTCTGAGCGGGCGTTCACGCCACTATTGTCTCAAGAACCTCGTAGCGAATGGCTGGCTGCGACAACACGTTCGTGCCGTCAGAAGCACTCGCTTCGCAGCCGCATCAGGCAACATTAAAGACCATGCGATTAAAATCCGCGCGATCAAAGACTACGCGATCAAAGACTACGCCGCAGCTCGGCTGGCGCGCGAGTTTTCCATCACCTGGTCGCAAGCTGCGCTGACCTGTTCTACGGTGACGGCCTGCATGGCCACGTTCTCGGCCTTGCGTCGTTCTTTGACCGAGCCCTTCTGCAGAAAGGTCTGGACCGAGCGATGGACCGAACCATACGGGCCGCATTCGGCCGGATTCGTCGGGCCATAAACCCCCGCGCAGGGCACACCCACGGCTGCGGCCAGATGGAGCGGGCCCGTATCGGAACCCACAAACAGCCGCGCGTGGCGCGATAGCGCCGCCAACTCCGGCAACGTAGTATTCGGCGCCATCCGGGCCGCCTGCTGCGAACCGGCGACGACTTCCTTGGCCCAGCCTTCTTCGCGGTCACCGGCCCACACAACCACCGTCGGCAGGCCGTGTTTGGCCAGCAGGTGCCGGCTGACCGCGGCATATCGCTCGGGCAACCAGACCTTCGAATCCCAACCGGCACCAGCGTTGATAATGGCGAATGCTTGGGTCGTCAGGTTCTGCTCTTTGAGCCACTGCGCCATGACTTGGGTCGCGCCTGGTTGCCGCGGCACATCGAACCGCACCTTCCCCGGTTGAATGTCGAGCACGCTCAGCAGTTCGCGATAGCGATCGACCACGTGCGACTGGCGACTGGTGATTTTGCAATTGTTGAACCAGCGCGAGATCTCGCGACCGACAGGCGAATGAAAGCCAATTCGCTGCTTCGCTCCGGTGAGCCAGCCCAGCACCGAACTTTTGGTCAGGCCTTGAGGATCGAGCGTGATATCGATCTTATACGTGCGGAGCTTGCCACGCAGCTTCCACAGTTCAACCGGGTCTTGCAACACGCGCCGGGGAGCCACAATCACTTCGTCGAGCGCGGCGTGTCCTTGCAACAGAGACGCGCCAGGCGCCTCGGCTAGCCAACCAATCCAAGCCTGGGGAAACGCATCTCGCAGCGCACAGGCCATCGGCATCGTCAAGACGCAATCGCCAATGGCACTGAGGCGAGTGATTAAGAATCGCGTCTGCAGCTGACTTGTCATGGGGATTGCTTTGACTTGGTTCAGGGCCGACTGCCGGCCATCGAACTCGCGGGATTGATTGAGGAATTGGAATCTGTTTCAAGCGACGCTGGTGTCAAAATTCTCGCGGGATTCTGTTCATCGGCTGCGAGTGCCCGTTGAAAAGTCTGCGGCTGCAGATAGTTGGCCATTCCTTTAGGAGTTTTATCCTTGCCCTGGATTAGCTTGGGGCCGTGGGTTGTCGACTGCACCTGGTCATAGATTCGCCCATTCTGAAAGGGGCCAATTCCCAGCACCCACAGGTCGCGCGCCTGGCTATTGCCGGTCGCTACGCCGGCCTGCCACACGGGCTCGCGCGTCCGTTGGTCGTAGGCAAAGACCCCGATGCGCGCGGCACCCAGTTGATGATTGCGCCGGCCGAGCGCCAGATCGGGCATTGTCGGCAGCGATTCGCCACCGGGAGCCATCGCGGCAGCTGCGGTCCGCACGACCACGCCGGTAGGCAAGCCATAGGTGGCTTCGTTGCCATCGGAACCGAGCGCACCCAGGCGAGCCTCGACGATGATATCTGCCGTCTCGGGTTTGTCTTGCAGCTGGCAGTTATAAGCCAGCATTTGTTGCCGCAGCGAACTAATCACATACTCGACGTTCGAGTTGTTCATCGGCGGCCTGTTCGGCGCATTCGAAGCGGGCATGTACTGCTTATCGAAGAAGACCTTCTTGCCCGACAGCGGGCTGAAGTCGATCTGGCTCACCGCGTGATCCACCGCATCGGCCACGACGAGCTGCTCGGTCGCCAGGCGCGACTTATTCACAGAGCAGCCTCCGCCCACAAGCAGCAAGGTCCAAGCTGCCCACAGGCAAGTTTGAGATGTCGAGAGAGAGGGGAGACGCATGGCGGGAGTTTAACACTCTTCCAGATTTCCTTGAACGTGAGTTTAGGTGGCTAGCGACGCACTTTTTCGCCGTGTCCGCAGGATGGGGTGTGACCGAAGTTGGCTGCTAGCCCTCACTTCAGTTGGGGCATCTCGTCATTTCGGCAGGTCGGTCCCGCGTTTGACTTGGTGGCGCGCATTGCGGGACTTATGCCCGGTCAATTCGCCCGTCTGGCGTACATCGTCCAATCTCTTTTGAGGCTGCTACGTTTTTGCAACCGGCCTCATAACTGGCGGGTTACCTGACAGAA
This sequence comes from Anatilimnocola aggregata, assembly GCF_007747655.1. NCBI lineage: Bacteria > Pseudomonadati > Planctomycetota > Planctomycetia > Pirellulales > Pirellulaceae > Anatilimnocola > Anatilimnocola aggregata. The sequence continues at coordinate 7,535,826 of NZ_CP036274.1, read as the reverse complement.
GTTGGCGATACCAGGCACACAATCGCCAGGCCCTTGCGCGAAAAATGCTAGCACGGGTTACTTGGCGTGCGTCGCGCGATACGATTGTCTCAGCAGCTAGCACTTTATTCGCCATCTCCAACACTCAGCATTCACCATGCAGCCCGTCGTCGAAGTCAATCATCCGCTGGTTCGTCACCACCTGGCCCGCTTGCGCGACGTCCATACCTCGCCGGCGGAGTTTCGCGGGCTGATTCAAAAGTTGGCCGGGCTGCTGGCCTACGAAGCGACGCAAGACTTAGTGCTGCAGCCCCTGGAAGTGCAGACGCCGATTACCACGACGACTTGCCAGGTGCTGTCGCAGCGGATTGGGCTGGTGCCGATCTTGCGCGCCGGGCTCGGATTGGTCGATCCGATTTTGAATTTGATTCCAACGGCTGAAGTCTGGCATCTGGGGCTTTATCGAGACGAAGCCACCGCCCAGCCCGTCGAGTACTACAGCAAGCTGCCGCAAACGCGCCCCGTCGATGTGGCTCTACTCCTCGACCCAATGCTCGCGACCGGCGGCTCCGCGCTCGCCGCCCTCAGCACGCTCCAGCGCTGGGGGGTGAAGCAAATCAAGATCCTCTCGGTCATCGCCTCGCGGGCAGGGATTGAAACCGTCCAGCGCGACTTCCCCGACGCGCAAATCTTCGTCTGCGTGATCGACCCCGAACTCAACGATCGCCGCTTCATTGTCCCCGGCCTCGGCGACGCCGGCGACCGCATTTTTAATACGATTCGGCATGGGGACGAGTGAAGGTTGTTGTGACAAGCGGATTCACCTTTGCAGCGAGAATTACCTGAGAATTCACAGCAGCACTGGTGGCCTCACTTGAAACTGACCGATGGCCAACCGATGGTGAAGGCGATTCAAATTAACTCTGCATAATATCGAAGAGCAGCAATCGTTTGCGGAAGCCCTTGGGCTTCCAGCGTTTGGAGATACTCTTCAACGGATTTTGGTGGGTTCTTCAAGCTCTCTCGCTGCCGTTTTGCTGCCCCACAAACGGCAGCACTCGACAAGCCGATTTGGGAATTAATGAAGTCATCAGGATGCATTGCTTCGATGCCATATTTCGACAAGGTCGAATCGGGAAAGTCCTTGAGGTTTATCGTAATAATTGCATCTGCTCGGGCTTTAATTGCCGCTGCGAGGACGTGTCTGTCGTTGGGGTCTGGAAGCTCAAGATCTTTCTCAAAGTGCTCAAAATCTTCGACCAGGCAATCACGGACGTGCTGATTCATCAAGTCTCGTGTTCGCTCCAGCCTTTCCCTTGTCAGGTCATCACGATTGAGGAGCAGATTCGAAATCCATTCTTCATGAATCTTGTTCGTCCACTTCGCGCGAAATAAATCCGTCATAGCCAAGTGCATGAGGAAATCGCGCAACGGTGCCGGATAAAGGACGCAGGCATCGTAGACGACAGTGAACTTACTCAATTTAGTAACCCATGTTCAACTCTTGCGCTTCTTTGGCCAACTCATCCAGAACTTTCATCCTGTCTTCGTCGATCTTGTTCTTGAAATTCATGATGTCGCGGAACAAAATTCTCCGGTGGGTTCCAACCTGGCGGCAGGGGAGTTTTCCATTTGTTATTAGTCCGATTACGAAAGGCCGCGACACGTTTAGCACCTCGGCTGCCTGCTGAGTGGTTAGTTCTGCATGAACAGGAATGACTGTAAACGCGTTTCCCTGTGCCATTTGAGCAAGAATGTTTGCCAGCAATCGGAGCGCAGCGTGGGGTAATTCGATTGTCTCGGCATCGTCCCCTTCGATTTTCACACGCAAATCACGGGCGGTCTTCCCCATGGCGCGCGCAATCTGTATGCCAGATTTCTTGGCTAGGGTCGCATCATGTTCAGTTGGTGTGACAGTTTCCAGCTTGTCGGTTAATGCGCTCATTGCGTGGCTCCTTTGAAAGGACAACAGTAGCATTATCCGCAGTAAGTGCAATAAGTGAAACAATCGAAACTATCGAAACGAGCCTGTGTGTGACTTAAGTGATTTTCCTGTAATGACTTGGAGTTTTTCGTTCTCCGGCGGATTTGTTCCACGGCCTGTCGCCTCAACGTAGTTTCACGCCGCCAATCTGGCGAGTGCGTGACTTCTCCAAAAACGAGGGGTGTTCAATTAAGGGGGCCTTAATTGAACAGCGAGGTGAGTTTCGCTCGGGTTTGGCTGCAGGAGTGTGTCCAATTAAGAGGGTGCTCGTTGAACAAGTTGGTGCAAAACAGGGGCGCGATTTGGGCGCGAGCGGGCGAGTTAGGAGCCGCGTTCGAGTTTGACCGGGGCGGTCATTTCGAGGTTGTCGGTGAGTGGCACCCAAGCCGGTTGAGTTGACGTAAGTTGGGGGCCCATCGGCAGCCGGGTGTTGATAAATGGTCGGGGTTTTTCAACAGCGAAAGGCGTGGCGCTCGGGTTTGGCGCTGGTTGGTGTTGATTTACCCCAGAGCATTATCAACGAATACGATGTTTTCGGATCGTGCGCAGGGTGAAGTTACGGCGCGAGCGGGGCGAGTTAGGAGAGGCGTTCGAGTTTGACCGGGGCGGTCATTTCGAGATAGTCGGCAGAGTCGCCGCTGTACATGCCGGAGATGGGCATGACACCGCGGGGGTGATGAGAGACGCCGACCACGATGTGCTTGAGCGAGCAGGGTTCGCCGATGGTCGGGTCGAAGCCGCGCCAGCCGAGCACGGGCAGATAGACTTCAGTCCAGGCGTGCATGGCCGCGCGGCCGGCCTCCGCTGCGGGGCAATCGAGATAGCCGCTGGCAAACCGAGCAGAGAGCCCGAGGAGCCGGGCAGCGTCCATCATCAGCACGGCCATATCGCGGCAGGAGCCGCTGCGAATGGTCAGCGTTTGCGAGGGAGATTGCACCCCCTTCACCATTCGCCGCTGATACCTGATCTGGCTGTTGATGAGTTCGCACAGGCACATCAGGAGCGACTCGGCGTCGGTTGCCCTGGTCAGGCTGTCGTGCTGCTGCATCCACTGGCGGACGTCGTTCCGATCGTCGTAATAGGAGACGTTGCGATAGCCGTTGACGATGGGGAGTTCGCGCTCGTCGTAGGTGACCGGCCAGGGAATTCGCCACGGCTCGTGCAGGTCTTCGCGCGGGAACTTGCCCGAGCGCTCGACAATGATGTTGCTGAGCACTTCGAGGCGATTGGCCTCTTCGGTGAAGTCGACAATGGCCACGCTGTTGCTGTAGACATCGCGCGCCCAGACCAGGCGGTGGGCAGGGAAGATTTCGAGCGACATGCTTTCGACGCGCAGGTCGTGCCCTTCGCGCGGGCGGAGCACCAGACGATGTTGACCGAAGGAGACAGGACGTCGATACGTGTACGTGGTTCCGTGTTCAATTCGTAGGCGTGACATTACTGTGCGCTTCCAGCGAAATCCCCTTGCGACCGAGCTGCTTTCGCTCCAGCGGGGTGAACTTCTGATCGGGTGCCAGTTGGCAATCGACCTGCATCGAAACCAATTCTACGCGGCCAAAGCAGCTGGCAACGGCGGCGTCGGCGGCATCGCGACCTGTGCCGATGCGGACCAGTCCATTGAGCGGCGCGAGGCGGGTGGCATCGAACACCAGCCAGCGGCCACCGATGTAACTCTCGAAGCAGGCGTGAAAATCGGGGGGCTGCAAGTGGTAGGCATAGCCCGAAAAGTAGCGCGACGGGATATTGAGCGCGCGGCACAGCGAGATGCCCAGGTGGGCAAAGTCGCGACAGACGCCCGTCCGCTGCGTGACGGTGTCGTAGGCCGATGTTTCGCTATTGGTGCTGCCCCGCAGATACTCGACATTCGCGTGAATCCAATCGACGATCGCAATCACTTTCTCGTAAGGATTGGGAATCTTGCCGAATAAGTCCCACGCCAGGCGGCCGAGACGGTCTGACTGGCAATAGCGACTTGGGAACAGGTAGGGGATCGCTTTGCGGTCCATTTCGGCCACGGGAGTGAAGTCGAGTTTGCTGGCCGAGATGACTTCGTGGGTACATTCGACCGTGGCGTGATAGTCGATGGTCAGGGCCTTCTTCTTGCCGGTTTCTAGCCGCACAAAGCGACTGCTGGCATTCTCGAGCACGAACTCTTCGAACTTTACATAAGGAGTGACTTCGAACTTTTCGTCGAGGATTGTTTGACCGGAGTTACGCTGAGCGTGAATGTTCAAGATCAGTGTGGACGGAAAAGCGACAGTGTACTCGAGGTGACCAGAAACAAGAAAACGCATGGCAGGTAGCTCAAACCGTGGTGAAAGAGGGTGATTTTTTGCAAAACGCCAACGTGGGTCCGCCTGGGCACATTGGGATTCACCTTTTATAGCAAGGCGCGTTCCAAACATCTGGCTGTGCGGGAAATACAGGCGCGAAAGCTAGTTTGTGTTTTGCTGACTGCTCAGCGAATGGGCGCCAGTTTCGTAGCAACTCCGGTTCGGATTTGTTTTTCGACCTCGGGGAGCCACTGTAGCGCTTCGGGATGAGCAGCATCGTAGTACAGCGTGCGGCGCAGGCCTGCTGCAGCGGCGGTCAAGTGACCTTCCTTAAAATCAAGCATGGCGAGGACGAAATGGCTTTCGGGGTCACCCGGCGAGATTGCAATGGCGGCATCGTAGTTGGACCTCGCTTCGTGCAACTCATTGAGCACCACAAGTGCATTGCCACGATTGCGAAGATAGGTTTCATTTTGGGGGCTCACTTGAATCGCCTGCGTGAAGTACTTTAAAGCAGTTTCGTTGTCGCCCCGATTGAGAGCCATGGCTCCTAACATGTTGAGTGCCTGGTGGCACTTAGGATCGATTTTCAGGGCAGCCTCCACATCTTCCGCCGCTTGCTCAGTGTCGCCGGAATTGAGGTAGATATCGGCGCGCCCGCAGTATGCCTCAGCTGCCCGCGGGCTGTTTATTGCAACGTCAAATACATGCATGGCGGCTTCTTTCTGACCAAGTGCAAGCAGGCCTGTTGCATACCATCGACAGGCTCGCAGATTCGTAGGAGCTTTCAGGGCGGTGTCCTGCCATAACGTAAATTCATTGCGAAAGTAACCGTTTCGGAAGAGAGTAAACGTTCCGAGGCAAATGGCTAAAACCACCGTGATTGCAGTTAGCCCTCGTTTATTAGGTTCGCCTATCCCAGATTGGTCAGGACGCAGGCGCGGCAAGAATGCGACAATTGCGACCATTCCACCGGTGAGAACCAAAGCCAACGGTAAATACATTCGGTGTTCAGCTGCAACTTGCGTGATCACGGGCACAAAACTGGAGGTGGGAGCCAGAATGACGAAAAACAATACTCCGAGAAGTCCGACAACCGGTTTTTTCCAATACAGGACTACGAACAGAACGGCCAGCACAGAGACGGTGATGAACGCTGGGAGTTGGCTGGCACTAAGGGGAGGAATGTATGTGCCATAGTCGAATACGAGTGGCGAAGGCCAAACACATAGTTGCAGATAGCGGATGATAATTTCGGATTGAAGAGCGAGGTACGCGAGCCGATCGCCCAGATTCTCTGCTCCCACTGTGCCGCTTCGACCGCCTTGTCTGGCAATCAGAATGAAAGTGATGGAGAGCGAGAGGAAATTCAGAGCGTGCCAGAATCGCCGAGCACGAAATGCGTCTCTCCACGATCCAGCAATCAATGCGACATCAATGAGTAAGATTGCAAGGGGAGCGGTGGCCATGACTTCTTTGGCTCCTTGCCCGACTGCACACAGGAATGCGGTGGCAAGATACCAAGGGCGCGGATTGTCAGCACGGCTACCGCGCAGGAAGCAATAAATGGCCGACAAGTAGAACGTGGCCATCAGCACTTCAGCTCGTTGAATCACATACGTTACGGCGATCGTTAGTAAGGGATGAACTACCCACACGAGCGCGACGGAATAAGCAATTTGCTCTGCAAAGGAGCGTATTCGTTCCGGCAAAAAGCGGGACCGAAAGGCTTCGAACAAAATGCGCCAAATCAAGATCGCATTCAGCAAGTGCAGGGCCAAATTTGTGGCGTGATAGCCCTCCACATCCAGTCCGTGCAATGCGTAGTTGATCGCTAAACTCAAATTGAGGACAGGGCGGCCATCGGTCGTAGCACCGCGACGAGGAGGGGCCCAAAGCACGGAGGACAAGTCGGTGAGGTCGCGAATGGTCGAGTTCTTGACGATCCCTTCTTTGTCGTCGAAGGTGAAGGGTACGGAAAAGGTATTGGAATACGACAGCAAGCCAGCCACGATGATGCTCGCGGCCGCTGCTGCGTTTCGCCACGCTTGCGAGATGTTCGGCTGAACGGCGAGATCGGGCGTTGCCGCGCGCTGTTTCGAACCGCGCGAGAGTTTAGACATGATTTTGAGTTGCCAAAAACCAGAGAGACTTTCCGGATTGCCTTTCCCAGTCTAACCGGTGGGCAGTGAGAAGTTATACGGTCTCCAGGTCGGTTCCGCAGGGGTTCAATCACACTACTTATGGCGTGGGAGATGCTGCTCCCCCTCGACGTAGTTCCTCCTCGACCACTGCGAGTGACTGCTGAGCTTTTTGATAATTGGCGTTGTAGTACGTTGCAAGGCGGAAGCCAACCGCAGCGGATTGCAAACGACCTTCCTTGTAATCGAGCAGTGCCAGCAAGAAGTGGCTTTCCGTGTCGCTAGGCCGGACAGCGAGTGCTGCGTTATAGTCTCGCCGAGCTGCGGAGAGTTGTTCCAGCCTAACGAACAAGTTGCCCCGATTTCGTAGATAAGTTTCTGCTCGGGGAAATAACCTGATGGCCTCATCGAAATACTCCATCGCCTGCGCATTCTCTCCGCGAATGAACGCGATGACGCCAAGGGAGTTGTAGGCCTGATCGGAACGAGGGTCCAGTTTGAGGGCTGCCCTGCAATCCTGCTCGGCCAGGTCAAACTGGTTCAAGCTGGCCAGCATTTCCGCCCTTGCGACAAGTGCGTCAACGGCTCGGGGGCTTGCAACTGCAGCAGAGAAAATACTGGTGATTCCCTCCGTCTGGCCATCCTCCAATCGAGCCTTCGCGAGTGCGCTGCAAGCGCGAACATTTGTCGGCACCTTCAGAACAGTGTCCTGCCACAGCGACTGGGCATTTCGGAAGGCTTCGTTGCGAGCGAACGTCAGCATGCCCAAAACAACAGCCAAGCAGCATGTGAGCGCAATCAGCCACTGCTCGCTGTGGCGAGCGGCACCATCAACATTGGGCGCCTGCTGCTCAGTTCTTAAAGTCAGCGCCGTGGCGACAAGCGTCGCACAGCCCGTGAGCACCAACATCAAGGGCAAGTACATGCGGTGGATTGCAGCAACCTGCGTAGCCACCGGGACAAAACTGGATGTCGGTGCCAAAATCACAAAGAACAGAACTCCTGGCAGTCCTGCCACGGGGTTTCGCCAGAACAACCAGACGAATAGCAATCCGATCGCCGAGACCAAAAGGAACGCTGGCACCTGAGACCAATCCAATGCGGGAATCACGTCCCCGTAGTCGAAAACAAGGGGCGCGGGCCAGAAGCAGAGCCGTACGTAGTTGAGTAGGTGCTGCGTTTGTAGAAACAGATAGGCCCACCTGTCAGCGTGCCGTTCGACCTCGATAGTGCCGCTCCGTCCACCTTGGCTAATGACCACTGCAACCGTCCCAAGCAGCGTCAGAAAATTTAGAGTGTGCCAGAATCGTCGCGCACGAAATGTCTCCGCCCACGATCCGCTGACCACGGCCACATCAATCAGGAGGAGTGCCAGCGGTGCCGTAGCGGCGACTTCTTTCGTGCCTTGGCCAATCAGACAGAGCACCGTGGCTGCGATAAACCAGCGATATTTCGCCTGCTTCGCCCGGCAACCCCGCAGAAAGCAAAACATCGTAAGTAGATAAAATGTTGCCATCAGCACTTCGGCGCGCTGAACTGTATAGGTCACTGCAGCTGTCGTGAGCGGATGAACAACCCAGAGGAGCGCCACCGAAAACGCCAGAGTTCGCTGCAGTGATCGAAGCCGCTCCGGGATCTGTGGCGAGTTGAAGACCTCGAGCAAAATCAGCCAAATCAACAGCGCATTGCCGATGTGAAGTGCCAGGTTCAGGGCGTGGTAACCTTGGACGTCGAGTCCATGGATTGCGTAGTTGAGGGCCAGGCTCAAGTTCAGAATTGGACGGCCGTCCGTTGTTGTCCCGCCGCGCGGAGGGGACCAAAATATCGCGGGCAAGTCTGTCAGATCACGAATGGTCGAGTTTTCAACAATCGAACCAATGTCGTCGAAGACAAACGCACCCTCGAAGCTATTTGCATAGGCAAGGGCTCCTGCTGCAACGATGCAGGCGATGGCTGCCAAGTCGCACCAATTGCAGGTGTCACGCCGCGGCAAGCTACCGACCCGAGATGTGGCAGGGCGAATCGGTTGTCGCAAGCGTTTGGACATGTTGGCAAACTGACGAAGGGCTGCACGATAACTGCAGCCACCATTCCAGCAATCATCTGGTTTGCAGGCAAGGTGGCGCCGCGCAGTATGAAGATTTCGCAAAGCACCGGACTCAACGCACGTCCGGCAGCATTTCTTCGAAAGACTATCCGCCCGCCAACGCGCCGATGATTAAGAACGGCTCTTTGCCGGTGGCGATGGGCTCGGGAAGTGGGGCGTCGGCCGATTCGTTCGAGAGGTCTTGCTGACAAGCAAAGAAGCGAATGAATGGGCGTCGCTGCCTGGTGGTGTGATCGCGAATGGTTCCCAGCAACATTGGATAGCGAGCTTCAAGTGCATCGAGAATCGCCCGCTGGGTTATGGGCGATTCCAAATCGAATTGCACCTCGCTGCTGACTTTCGCCAGGGTGCGAAGGTGAAACGGCAAGTGAACGCGAACAGGCATGGGGGGTAGGGATGAAGGGTGGAGGCGATGAAGAGACGAAGAGATTGGAACAAGGATTGAGCGTAGAACGTAGGTGTGGCTAAATGGATTTTCTGTTTAACCGTTCCTCGCTTCCACCCTTCATCCCTATTTCATTTCAACGTTTGAACTTCGACGCTGACGACGGCGGGAAGATCGCGCACGATCGTGTGCCAGGTGTCACCGCCGTTGGGGCTGCAATAGACCTGGCCCCCTGTGGTGCCAAAGTAGATGCCGCAGTCGTCGAGCGAATCGACCGACATTGCATCGCGCAGCACGTTGACGAAGCAGTTCTCCTGCGGCAGGCCATTGGTGAGCGCTTCCCATTCATTACCGCCGGTCTTGCTGCGGTAGACGCGCAACTTGCCTTCGGGCGGAAAGTGCTCGGAGTCGCTCTTGATCGGTACCACGTATACCGTCTCGGGCTCGTGTGCGTGTACGTCGATCGGAAAGCCAAAGTCGGTGGGCAGGTTGCCGCCGACGTCGTACCAATTGTCCCCCGCGTCATCGCTGCGCATCACGTCCCAGTGCTTCTGCATGAACAGCGTGCTGGGCTTGGACGGATGCAGCGCGATGCGATGGACGCAGTGACCGACTTCCGCGTTGGGATCGGGCAGGACATATTCGCTCTTCAGCCCGCGATTGATCGGCTTCCAAGTTTGGCCGCCGTCGTCGGTGCGGAACGCACCGGCAGCTGAGATGGCCACAAAGATTCGCTGGTGATCCTTGGGGTCGATCAGAATCGTATGCAAGCCCATGCCGCCCGCACCAGGTTGCCAATACTTGCCGGCACCGTGCCCACGCAAGCCGGTCAGTTCGTGCCACGACGCACCTCCATCGGTGGTGCGGAACATGGCGGCATCTTCCACGCCCGCATACACCGTATCGGGATCGGTCAGCGAAGGCTCCAAATGCCAGACCCGCTTGAATTCCCACGGATGGGGCGTGCCGTCGTACCACAGGTGCGTACCCACTTCGCCTTCGTAAGCAAACTTGTTGCCCATAGCTTCCCAAGTTTCGCCACCGTCGTTGGAACGCTGTATCATCTGGCCGAACCAGCCACTCGATTGCGAGGCATAGATGCGATTCGGATCGACGGGCGAGCCCTTGAGGTGATACAACTCCCAACCGGCGAAATGAGGGCCGGAAACATTCCACTTCTCGCGCTTGCCATCCGAGGTGAGGATGAAGGCCCCTTTGCGAGTTCCCACTAAGACTCGAACGCGACTCATGGTTGATCCTTGGAATGTGAGTTCGTGTTAGTTGAATTTGTCGTAACAATTGAGGACAGTTCTGGCGGCTTGCTACGCGCCAGAAAATCGTTGGCGATAAAGGGCTCGCGGTTGCCGAGCACCAGATTAATCACGGGAACCATCTGCTGCGTGCAGTGCACGGCCATAACCTCGGCAACTTGAACCTTGTCATCGGCCCAGCGCAGAATCTTGGCCCCCGGCTGCAATTTGCCAGCGGGCAAAGACTCTTCCAGGCTGATGCTAAAGGGCTGGGTTTCTGTCGTGCGGAGCACTCCTTGGCTGGTCTCGACATCCCATAGTCGATTCTGGGTGCGGAAAATCGACAGCACCGCCAAAGATTTTCTTTCTCCCGCTGGCGCGACCGTAAATACGGCGTCTCCCTCGACGATTTCTTCGATATTGCGCGGGCCAGAGGGTGTGCTCACCAGAGTTCCGTGCGGGAAGCAACCGGGATGGCATGGTACGGGCACCGCTGCCTCTTCCACTTTGGCCTCCGGAAAAAGTTGGGCAAAACGCTGTCGGTCTGCGGTCTCCAGACCCGGCCAATACTGAGGACGAATGTACTGAATTGCTTCGTCCCCGAGCAGTTTGCGGGTCAGGGGAATCCGGGCAACGAACTCAGGTTTCACATCAAACGGGATTTCCCCGGGGAGCATCCCGCTCCGCCATTGCGCGGCAGTGACCACTGCGACAGAGCGCTCCTCGCGCAGATACTCCAGAAACGCTTGCCGCTCGCCAATGTAGCTCCTTTGATATGCCAGGTAGCAACACAGCAGCGTCACCAGCACGAACAGTGTTCGCAGGCTGAAGTTCCACCAGCGTCGCGGAACTTGGGTGGTCATGATCAGAACCTGCGAAGGGTTTCGAAGGTAGCGTGGGCTTTAGCACCTACGCTACTGTTCTAACTGGCTACGTGCGCCACGGCATAATTGCTCGCAGGCGAGGCTCGCGCAGGTAGATCCCAAGCCACATGACCACGCCAATTACGATTGCTCCAGGAAAATTCCCATCTTCGAGACGTAAGTGAGTCATGACCGCTCCGCCGAGGTAGCCGTTCAGCAACGCCGCCCCAAGCACGGCAGTTCGCGGAAAGAGATAGACCACCATGCAGCCGATCTCAATCATGCCGATGATCGGCAGCAGAGAGAGCGGCATCATCTTCTCAATTTGCGCCTTCATCTCACCTTCGGGGGGAATGAATTTTGTCACTGCACTAAAGGTCAGCAGCGCGCAAATAAGCAACGTAAGAACCCAGCCCGTGATGGTCAGCCACTTGGGCTGAGTCGTAACGGCGGTTGATTGGTTGGGAATCTGAGACACGGTTGTTAACTCCTAAGCAGATTTGGCTTTGGCTTCGACGAGTGCCTTGAATCCACCATAGGCCATTCGCTTGCAATCGAAAGGCATGTTGTTGGGATCCATACCCTCATGAATTCGGGGGTCTGCCATCACCTTTTTGTTGACCTGGTCGCGATGCTTGCGCGACTTGTAAATGATGAACGAGAACAGGACCACTTCGCCCGCTTTAGGCTTGGCGACTTTGTTGAACGAGAGCATGTTGGGAATTTCCAAATCTTCCCCTTGGCACTCGAAATACTCAAGGGCACCGTGCTCCAGCCAGATCTTGCATGCCTTTTTGGCGATTTTCACAAAATCTGGCAATTTGGCTTCGGGAACACAGAACAAAAATCCATCGACGTAGCTCATGTTGAACTCGCAGTTTGCTGGGGACGATGAGAAAACGAAAACCAACTAATCATTGGCTGACTTGGCTGGATCACTTGGTGCTGAAGACTCCGGGGCTGGCGACTCGGTTGCTGGTGCCGGCGACTTCTCGACAATTTCCTGCATGCTGGCGAGGCCTTTTTCAAAATCGCCGCCAATCATTTTGTCCATGTTCATTAGCAGGCAAAATGCTTTGCCCATGAAGTCGTTCTCGCCACGCATGGTCCAGGCGACTTCGGTGCCGTTGCCGTCGGGGGAGAATTTGAATTCGGTGGGACAATCCGCGACCATCGGGCGTTTGAATTCCAGCTTGATGAGGATTTTCTCATGGGGTTGGCTGTCGGTAATGGTCATGGACCCTTCTCCCACCTTGTCGCTACCATTCCAGCCATACTTAGCACCGGTTCCTGCCTCCGGTCCTGCAAAAGTTCGTTTCATCTCTGGATCGAGCTTTTCCCACGGCGACCAGGCTTTCCAATTCTGAAAGTTGTTCACCTGCGCGAACACGACCTCCGGCGGTGCTTGCATTTTGGCAGTGCGAGTGACGGTGTAAGTCGAGGGCTGCATGGCCACGATGGCTAGGAATCCAAGCACCACAACCAGCAATAAGGTGCCGACGACGATCACGATTTTCTTCACCATCGCTTAATTCTCCAGGCAGGTTTTGCGAAGACAGGGGAGTCGCAACTCAGATTACTAGTTCAAGTTGCAAACTGCCATCCAGAGGACAAATCCGAGTTGATTTTCGATGAATAGTCGTTTGGTGCAATTGCGAATTCGACAGGAAAATCACTCCCAGGCAAATTTTCTTCGCCGCCAACGGCCAGTAGAATCGGACTCGCCAAATCACTGTCGTTTTCCCTCGAGGTTTCCTCATGAATTCCCAACTGGCGTCACTCGCACTCCTGTTCGTTGCTCACGTTTCTTTGCTCGCCGCCGAAGACCCTGCGGTGCCAATGAAACGAACGAAAGAATACTCGTGGATGAAAGTCGCCACCTGGGATGCGCGGCATGAGCAGTACTTAAGGCGGGCCAAGGAGGGGAACTGCGACCTGCTGTTCCTGGGTGACTCGATCACCGAAGGCTGGGGGAACAACGAAACCTGGAAGAAGCTGTTCGTGCCACGCAAAGCGATCAACTTTGGTATTGGGGGGGATACGACGCAGAATGTCTTGTGGCGCATCTCTAATGGCGAGTTGGATGGCATTCACCCCAAGGCCGTCGTGCTGATGATCGGCACCAATAACTTTGGACTGCACAACGACAAACCCGAAGATGTCGTTCGCGGTGTCGCCGCTGTAGTGAAGACCCTGCGAGAGAAGTTGCCCGAGGCCAAGATCCTGCTACTCGGTATGTTTCCCCGCGATCAGAAGCCGGGGACCGATTTTCGCAAACGGATTGCCACCGCCAATGACGGGCTGGCCAAGCTGGCCGATAGCGAGCGTGTGCAGTATCTCGATATCGGCAACAAGTTTCTGAGTGAAGACGGCACGCTCTCAAAGGAGATTATGCCGGACTTCTTGCATCTCTCGGCCAAAGGCTACGAGATTTGGGGCGCTGCCATCGAGCCGAGCGTGAAGAAGATGCTCGGCGAATAGCGACCGGGGCATCGGCTTGCAGCCTGTGGACAGTTCATGACAGGCAAGATGCCTATCCCACTATCGGCTAAAGTCAAAGTCCACGAACGGCGTGGTGCTCCGCAGAACTACCTCCGAGCGTTCGGGATTGTTCCGGTCGGCATAGCGATGGAGCGTGCCGCGACCATCGCAGGCATAGATGCTGCCATCCGCTCTAAAGCGAAAAGCCGTGGCCGAGATCGGCAGCGTGCAGACGCGCTGCACGGGCGAAACGGAAACGTCGTAGATGGTCGTGCGGCCGGAAATGGTGCCCACAAAGATGCGACCATCGACCACATCGAACGCGCCCCACCAATCGCGGCCAACATCTCCCTGCGAAAACGTCATCACCGTTTGCGTGTTGCCGCTGGCATCTAACTTATAGATGAAACCATCCGGCAGCGGATTACTGTTCAGTGGTGTTTCCAGCCCGCTCCAGTAAAGAGTGCCATCGCGATCAGTGCGGACTTGGCGAGCTAAATAACCACCGTGCTTAAAGACCCGCTCGCCGCGCGGCAACAGTTCGATCAGTGAGCGATCGAGCCCGCTACAGAAGATAATCCGGCCATCGTTAAGCTTGGTCAAGCTCTGTACCCGCGGCGTGAGATCCGTTGGCAATCGGTCGGGGCGCGTGGCAAACACACTTTCTGCCTGCTCCGTGGCAACGACAATTTTCCCCGGCCAGGCTCTGCCATCTGCCAGGATGAACTCCTCGCCCGTGGCAAACGTGACCCACGTGGCAACCAGGCAACATGCCAGGCAGCAGATGCTCCAGAGTTGACGAAAGAAGCGATTCATCTGAATATCCGTTTCCGTGCCAGAGCGGCACCGCAGACCAGTGTGTGTGTACAACCCGCGCGCACTTCGCGCGGGGTTAACAGAAACACTAGCTCAGGAAACAGTTCCAGGTGGAGAATCTGCGTGACAAAAAAAGGGGGACCGAGTTGGTCCCCCTTGGCGTTGTTGATTGCAGTCGCTGACGGCAAGAGCTATTTCTTCTTACCCTTCTTGTCACTTTCCGCATTCTTCTTTTCACGCTCCGTCGGCACGTGTGGTAGGGCAGTGCTCCCCTTCACGCGACGTTCGAGCGTCTTCATCGTTTCGTTGAAAGTGTATTTCAAGTAGTCGTCTTGCTCGTAGATGAGCGATTCGACCGCGGTGTCGATGGCTTGCTGCGAGTTGAAGAAGCTTAGGGCACGAACCGCTTCTAGGCGAACGCGCGGATGCTCGTCGTTCACTTGAACTTGCAACAGGGCGATTGGATCGGCCACACGGTCCTTCCAATAGCAGAGCACGCGAGTCGCGCCAGCCCGAGCACGGAAGTCGGGTGAGCGGAGAACTTGCTTTAGCAGCTTTTCGTTGACCACATCCTGACGCTGATGAATCCAAAGGGCTTCGAGCACCTGATGTTCGTAATCGGCATCCTTTTTGTCCAAGGCAGCCAACCACTTTTCGGTTTCGGCTAGTACATCTTTGGTGTCGCGAGTCGCCAGTTCGGTACGAACGCGGTAGCGAGTTCGTTCTTCTGGTTCGGTGTTGAGCAAACTGAGGAGTTGAGGAATCGGTTCGCCAGCGATCTTGGCGGGCTTCACCAGCGGCTTTTTGGTGTAACGCACCCGCCAGATACGGCCGTGCGCGTGATCGCGGTTCGGGTCACGCAGGTTGTGCTGCATGTGGCCGACCAGCGGATTGAACCAGTCGCAAATGTAGAGCGAACCATCGGGAGCGAATTCGAGATCGACAGGGCGGAAAGCCTGCTCGCTCGATTGCAGCAGTGGTTCGACTGGGTCGGCGTGAAAGCCGGCTCCTTCGTCCTTCATCTTGTACTGCAGCGTCCCTTGGAACCCAATGCAGTTGTTGAGCAGGTAGTTCCCTTGAGCCTCATCGGGGAAGTTCCGGCTGCTCACCAATTCGCAACCGGCCGTAGGACGCCATTGCTTGGTGAGAAACTGTTTCATGCTGGCATGCTTATTGGGATAGTCGACATCTCCCGAGAACGCAGCACCGAAGTAGTTCGCACCACCCGAAGCATCGGCAATCAGATTCTGGCCCCAACGATCGATGTAGTGGCCCCAAGGATTGGCAAAGCCGTACGAGATAAATACGCTCAAGCGATTCGTGCGCGGTTCGAAGCGGAAATAGCCAGCATCCTTGACGCGGACCGGGCCATAGGGCGATTCGACCTGCGAGTGATGAAAGGTTCCTTCAGAGAAATAAAGTGCGCCACCCTGATCGATCGTGAAGTCGCTGATCGAGTGATGCGAGTCGGCCGAATCGAACCCGTGGAGCACAATGGTCCGTTCATCAGCCACATCATCGCCGTTGGTGTCTTTGAGGAACATCAGATTCGGCTGCTGGGCGACATACACGCCACCATCGGCCACTTCGAGACCGGTTGGTATGTGCAGCTTGTCGGCGAAGATGATCTTCTTGTCAGCCTTGCCATCCCCATCGGTGTCTTCGAGGATCAGAATCTTGTCGTTCACCGGTGTACCCGGCAGGTACTGCGGATAGCTGGACATCGTGGCGACCCACAGCCGTCCCTTATTGTCGAAGGTGAACTGAACCGGGTTTTCGAGTTCAGGAAACTCGACTTCCGAGGCGAACAAATTCACTTCGTAACCTTCGGGCACCGTGAACTTCTTGATCGACTCTTCCGGTGGCGAGATGTTGATCACACCCTTGAAGTTCGTCTCGATCTTGGTGAACTCACCGGTCTCGCTGTCGTCGATTTTTTCTGGCACGCTCTTGCCTTGAGCGACGGCCCAAATGCGCTCGTCGCGCTTGGCGATCATCTTTCGCAGCTTGGCGAATTCAGCGGGGAAGTTGACGACGCCGAAGGGAGCCTTGCGCCCGCCATAGATGTAAAAGCCATTCACCGCGCGATGATCGTACCAGAACTGCAGTGCCTTCTCGTTCACTTCGGCTCGCAATTTGGCCAGGTCTGCTTCCTTGGCCGGACGATCGCCAAACAGGCTCTTGTCCATGATCTTGGCAACTTGCTCGTCGCCGTATTCGTTCACATGGATGCCATTGATTGTCAGCTTGATCTTGCTGTTCCCCATCAATTCCTGGGTGGGGTCGAACAGGTCGACGAATACCACGCCGGCCTTCGCCGCAACGTCCTTCATGGCGGCGGTGTACATCGCCAGGTTGCGATTGCTGGCAGCGCCATCGGGTAGTTCGCGCTTGCCGAGATTCTCATGAGCAATTGGTGAGAACAAGACCAGCTGCGGAGCGCTCAAGCCGTTGTACTTGGTGGTCGTTGTTTCCTGGATGAAGTTCTGTAGGTCCCCTTTGAACTTTTCCAAGCCCTTCTCGCCACCGAACGATTCATTGAAGCCGAAGAACGCCAGGATGACGTCGGGCTTGTGATCGGTCAGCTTGTGGCCGTGATCGTTGAAGTCTTTCGATCGTGGACGCAGCGTCAGTTCGTCGG
Organism: Anatilimnocola aggregata; assembly: GCF_007747655.1. NCBI lineage: Bacteria > Pseudomonadati > Planctomycetota > Planctomycetia > Pirellulales > Pirellulaceae > Anatilimnocola > Anatilimnocola aggregata. Next base: position 7,518,906 of record NZ_CP036274.1, on the reverse strand, counting down.
CCGACCAGCCCAGGTTGCGGACCACAAGATTCAACTCAGGAAAGCGCGAGTGGAGCAGCGTTTCGAAATGGCCAAAGTGCTGCTGCCGTTCGGCAAGTGTGTTGCCAATGAGAACGATCTTGTTCCCCTTGGCCAACTTCAGCTGCGGCGCATCGGCAGCCGTAGCTCGATTCAAGGCCAGGGTTAATAAGCCAGTGCAGAGCAGCAGGCAGGTACTGCGGAGCAAGAAACGGAACATGCGAAGTTCTCGGCGAGGTGGGAACAGGTAAACCGATCCAGGAACCACCAGCAAGGCGGTGGAACCTCGTATTCTGACTGGGCTGCAGCAGCGATTCAACTAGGTAAGCTGCTCAGTGGTGCTCGGTTTTGCCGGGCCAGTTAGGTCATGGCAAAGCTGGGTAGGATTGCCAATTCAGCTCATCGCGCCACGCCCCCGGTCGCGCCTTTCGATCCATCTGCTCGAGGGGCCAGAAGATTCGCGCTGACCATTGCTTGCCCGCGCGATAGCAATCAGTACCACTCCCATACGGCACGGGGCTGCCTGGTGGATTGACTAGCGCCAGGTAACTACCCACGTAAATCACCGGAACTAGCAGCAGGATGGCGGCGAAGATTGGCGCGGCTGAGCGGGTGGTGTACATGGGAGCATTCTATGGCTGGCGATTTTGCTTCGCGAATCTGGCGGGGCTTTTTCGTGCGCGGGTAGAATGGCAGAAATGAACCTGAATCCCTACGAGTCGCCGGGAGTTGCCACTGCATCGACAAGGCCGCTGGAACGCCGCCAGATTCGCTTATTGGTGCTGATTGTGTTCACCATCCTGCTGTGGATCACGATTGAGGCAATAACCTTTGCACTTACAGGAGAGCATTTTCCTCCGCTCAGGAACCTGCTTAAGCAAAACTTTCGCTAATGACCAACCGCGCACCCCTCATCGTTGCCATCGTGTTGCTGATTCTGCCGGTGCTGTACGTCGGGAGCTATTTGGCGCTGGTGTTGCCGGATGGAGAGCGATTCGAATTGGCGAACAGCCTGCAATACCTTCCCACCTACCGCTTCGGTACTGCATCATGGGCCTGGAGGGTGTACTGGCCCCTGGAACGAATTGACCGTAGGGTACGGCCAGAAGCCTGGGATTCCCTCTGATTCAACACAAACACCAACCCAGCGATAGTCGAGTAGCTGTCCACTTCGCCCGCCAATTTCAAACTGACCCACTACCAGGTGCTCGTTACTGCCCGATTCTGCAGGCCGAATTGGGTAACTCCGTTTCCGGTACTGGCTAGTCGGTTCTCCGGAACTGGACGGCAATGGGCCACGCGACTGTTAAGCCGACGATGCCGAGTCCGACCACGATTGCAGCACCCAACAATCCGTCGGCCTCTATCGCCTTTATCGCAACGAATCCAGCCAAGGTGCCGGCTGCCCATCCAGCGGTGCAGATCCAGTTGCCGACCTTGGACATTCTGTTGGGGGTGTTTGTGTTCATATCAGCCGATTCTACTCGCGCGACGAAGCCATGCCAGGTTAACGTGGCCAGTTCCACTCACGTAGAATCAGGTCATGCCCACCACCCGTACAGCCGCGCCGATCTTAGTCGCGATCTTGATGATCCTGCAGGTGCTGTACGTGGGGAGCTATTTGGTAATGGTGGACCCATATCTCGGCGGCCGATCATTCGCGGTTGAAAGTGACGGAGTGCGTTGCCAGGACGGCTATTGGAATGGTGGCGATTGGGCGTGGCGATTGTTCTGGCCACTTGAACAGATCGACCGAAAGGTTCGTCCTGAAGCGTGGGATGTTTTCAAGACGCTGATTACGAAATGAACACGTAACGCAGTGAGCCACTCAAAGCACCCGCCAACAGAAATTCGGTTGTGGTTCAGTCTGATATTGGATCGGACTTATCGAGATCGATCACGTTCGCTGCATAGAATGTGATCGCACCCGGGGTGGCTTCGAAATCGGCGACCTCCACAGTCAAGCCGTCTAACTGTCGATGGCTGATATCCAGCAACTGAAGGCCACCGGTTGCCAGCGGAAATCCCTCCTCGATTTTCAAATTCTGAGGCCGGTGAAACCTTAATCGTCGCGTGACTGGACCTCGCCGGAGCACCAAGTCGATGAAGGAGTTCCGCCAATCGTCGGGGTCGAACCTGTAGTCAAACCGCACAATTTGAAACTGGTGCGGCTGATCGATATTCGGATGCAATGGACTTTCGTTGTAGTTAACCATGAGCACGCCCATTCCGCAGGACAGCGATGATTCTTCGCCCCCATTCTATCCACGCAAGACTATATTTGCTTCCATGTCCTCACTCCGCCACATCCTGAAGTACACGATGATCTGCGTGAGCCAACGGAAGTTATTCACAGGCCTGGGCTAGTAGTCCGACCAGCGATCAACGTCATCTGGTTAACCCACGCGCTTGCGCGGGTGAACTGCAAATCAAGCGAACCACCAGTTCAACGGCCGCAAGCGGCCCGGTTAACCAAGTTTGGCACCCCGACATCCATCGGTAGCTCAGCCACTAGGTTGTTTAGCCGCTTCGCGGTACAGCTCAAATCCGGATAGCTGCCGAGCGTGAGTGGAATGGGCCATGCCAAAACGACAAGGAAATGTTGGCGGCATGTGCTTGACAAGTACGCACTAAATAGTGATAAATAAATTGTCTGTGTTGGCAATCTGGTTGAAGAAGTGTTACTGCGATGCGGGAGCTGTGCGCGCCGTCGCGGTAGGGCCTCGTTCTTGGCGTTCCTGACGCTGCACCGATCGTGGCGAGTCACGCCAGCACCTTTTTAGGGAACCCGAAGCGTGAGCGAGGAGAGCGAAACGGGGGCACCGAAGTATATTTCTCTGGTGATTCGTGGAGACGACGCCCGCATGCGCAATAGAACTTGGCAAAGCGAATGGCCCGGCAACCACGACGCATCGAAACCGCGATCAGCACGCGCCTCGCTGACGCTTCGGGTTTCCTCAGTAGCCGTGAATCACGCCACGGAGGTTCAACGAATGGGGTTTATCAACAAAGAGGATGATTTCGGGTTTTGCAAAATGGGCGCAATTCGTTGCTGCGAAACGGCTTGAATGTGATGCACGCAAAAGGGGGGTGTTGATAAACCTCGGGGCTCTGCGACGCCGCTGGAAGCTGGCAGTTCAGCGCCGTCGCTGGTTGCGCATCTTCGGCGGCTTGAATTCTGATTCACCGGTTTTCTGCAGGAAGCGGAGGCCTTGGTTGAAATCGGGGCGAGCATTCAAGTGCAGGTGCCTCGCCCAGCTTGGACTCTGTTCGCCCCGAAACCAGGCAAGGTGGGCGAGCGCGTAGCCATACATGGGCGGGGTCATATATTCGGGCCGAACGAAGCCGGTCCCTTGCCAAAGCTCGTCGCTGCGAATGAGGGGGCGGTTGGAGTTGGCCTGAAAGATGCCGAGACCAAAGAAGACAGTAGTCAGATCGGTCAGCAATTCGTTATCGAATTCCTCCCGCATAATCCGCCCTTCGCCCAGCAATCGCTTGTGGGCCAGTTCGTGAGCCATCGTCCCCACCAGGCTCATCGGGTCGTGGAGGCCCGACTTGGCGATCGTGATGATCGTCATACGACGACCCTCTTCATAGGTGCCTGCCGTTACGAGCGACTGACCGTACTCATTTTCTAAGTAGGTCTTCTGTTCTGTGTCATCCAGGATCTTGAGATGCACGAACTGCGGATCGACGTCCATATACTCACACGTCTGGTCAAGCAGATCGCGGACGGCGTCGTACGAGCGGTCGTAGTTACTCGGAAAGAAGTCGGCAGTGGGCAGGACGATCCGGCGTCCGTTGAACGCATGATCGTCAAACTCTTCGCTCAGCCACTGGAGTCGGTATTCGATCCATTCCTTCGCCGGCAAGTTGCAAGGGCAGGAAGGTGGGAAGAGCCAATCGAACATGCGTGTCAGTTCAGCAGGAGCTGTGAATTGCCTGCTGAATATTGCCCGATATCTCAACCCCCGGCAAGTCGCCCATTAGAATTCGCAATTCAGCCCGAGCGTTACGCTCTGCACCCAGAAGCTGCTGGTGTTGAAGTTAAAGGTGGGGCGGGTAGGCGGTACGTTGACATCGTCGATGGTGGTGTCGATTTGAGCACCGGGGCGAACCACGTTGCTCCAGTAGAGCAAGTTGTAGCCGACCGTGAATTGCACATTAGGATTGATGAAGTAGCCTAGCGAAACGCCGGCTTCGCTCATCGCCGCGAATTGATCCTGGCTGTGATTGCCAATGTTCGACTCAGCTGTGAACAGGCCGCCTGGTTCGTTCTGGTCAAGCACTCCATTCACCGTGGTGCCGCCGTTGATATCCACTTGCTGGTGCATATTGCCGACCGAAATGCGCGTCCGGGTCTTGAGCGTCATGCAGCAGCATTGATATTCGGTCAACATGCCGAAGGTCACACCATTGAAGGTGTTGCGGGTATCGAACTGATCGAAGAGGCGAACGTCGTTGTCGACTTGATTGCCGTCGGTTTGCATCCGCAGGGTGAAGTAGTCGATGACGGTTGTCGTGCGCCAACCAGTGACGAAGTCGACCCGTCCGTTCGGAGTGCGGCAGTACAAAAAGCGAGCATAGGCATCGAAGCCATAGACTTCGTTGCTGGCACGAATCGAAACGGCTCCGGTTCGCAATTCGCCGCCGACATCGGGGTGTGCCAGCAGTAGTGCGGCCGGAGCTCCCAGATCGAGACTGAAAAAGGGAATGGCCAGCACGGCGTGTTCGCCGCTGTTGGTCGAGAAGTCAGCGTTGTCGGCACCCAGGAAGAAGTAGCGACCGCCGAAACCAATGCTCTGGCAATCGTTCAGCCACGTACCAAAATCGAAACGAGCGCCAGGCTGCATTTGCGTGTTACGTCCTTCGGCATCGTCGCCATAGAGGATCGTCGCATTTGGCAGCACGCCTGAAGTAGTTGAGTCTTCCGTCGAGGGGTCGGTTGTCACTAATGGCGGATAGCTTCGTCCTTTGCGAAACCCGAGCATCAGGTCGGCATCAAACCACCACAAGTTCGGTCGGCAGCGAAAGCAGGGATCTTCGGGACTGGGGCAGTTGAGACAGCCGCCAGGACCACAGCAACGAGGTCCGCAGCTGCTTGGTCCACACGAGGGACCGCAACCGCCAGGACCACAGGTCGCGCAGCCGCCATCGCCTTGCATCCATTGATCGAGCGATTCCGCAGCAAAGTCCTGATGAACGGGACCACCCTGGGGATAGCTACTTTGCGGGGCAGCTGGCGGAGGGTTGACCAGCCGCGACTGAGGCTGGGCCTGATGAGGCGCAGCTCGGCCCTGCGGCATTGACTGTTCCAGCATGGGAGCTTGTTCAGCGGGAAACTGATTCGGATCGGTGTTTTGCCAGGCGGCAGGACGAGCCCGATAGGGGCTGACTGCTCCGCGCGGCACGGGCCTGGTTTGGCCTTGAGCGCTCGAGGCAATTGCCGCGACCACCACAAGTGCGGCCAGCCAGGTGCAATCCGGCCAGGTGCAACGAAGTGACGAAAGCCCGACGATCTGTTTGCGTTCGGTCATGGGGGACGACTCGTACGTGCTCGGAAAGGTCTCGGGGGGAGAACCGTGTCGCAAAATGCCTTGGCAACCGGAACATGTTCCGGTTGCATCGAGTTTTTCGGCAAAGCATGGCGTGCCGGTTGAATGAACCTGGCAATTTGCATCGACTTTTCTGGTCACAGCGGTTTTGCAGCCGAAAATGTCACGCATGAGCTTTCACTGCTAGCTATGCTGGAAGAGTGGCATCGCCGCTGCGACATAAGCTAGCGAGGTGCTTTGTACTGACTCACTCCGATCGAGATTGCCTCTATGCTGCGTCCCTTCCTGAGTTGCTTGCTGGTCGTGGCGACTGCTTCGCCAGCTTGGTGCCAGTTCAATAAGAAACCCGAAACCCCAGCCACGGAAGCCACGGGCCCGAAGCTTGATAAGGCGGTAACCAATCGTTACCAGGTGGGGATGCGGATTCGTGCGATTGGCGGACCGGTCAACGGCTTGTCTGGTACCTTTGCGATTCCCGCCGAATGGGAAGATCAACAAGTGAGAAAGCTCGAGGAGAAGGTCTCGCCGCATGTTCGCCAGTTCAACTTGCGATCTGGTGATAGCGGACTGAAGCAGATCGTGTTTCAAATTCCTCAACTTCCGGCGGAAGAAACCGCGACGATTCTGTTCACGTTTGAAGTCGTCACCAATGCAACCCAAGTTCCCACTGATACAGCCGGGCTTGTGATTCCCAAGAACCCGCCACGTGAGGTCCGCAAGCACTTGCTAGCTAGCCCGCAGATTGAGATTGCCAATCCCAAGATTCGTGCGTTCACGAAAGAATTGACCGACGGCAAGGAAACTGCCTGGGAACAGGTCGCTGCGATCTACGAGGGAGTGCGCGAGAAGGTCAAGCTGGAAAACGACAAACTGAAAGGTGCGGCCCTGACCTTGCGCGATGGGCATGGTGCGGAAGAAGACGTGGCCGCGGTCTTTGTCGCTTGCTGCCGCGCGCATAAGGTTCCCGCTCGCACGATGTTCGTGCCCGACTCCTGTCATGCGGAATTCTATTTGGAAGACGCCGTTGGCAAAGGCTTTTGGTTCCCGTGCGTGATCGAAGGAGACAAGGCTTTTGGTTATCGCCCCGAAGCGACGATTATCTTGCAGCGAGGCGATAACGTCCGCGTTCCAGAGTTGAAAGACCCGCAGCGCTTTGTGGCGGAACATCTGACCGGCAAAGGTGGTACGGGGGGGCGTCCTGAAGTTGAGTTCGTCCGCCGCGTGGAACACTAAGATCGCAACTTGAGTTGTCGATCACGAAGTGTCACGATGACGATTAGTCCATTCCGGTCAATTCAAGCGGCAAGCTCGCAGTTATGATCAAATCGCACTATCGTGGCCGTCTGTACCTTCTGCTGCTCGGCATCGGAATCTTGCTGGTGGCGAATGCCTACGGCGCGGAGCCTCGCATCCGCTTTGGCAAGGAAGTGACCAAGCAGTATCGTTTTGGTTTCAAGGTCGAAGCTCCGGCTGGCGCGGTAACTGGTATTGTGGCGACCATGGCAGTGCCAATGGACTGGCCCGAACAGACCGTGAAGGTCATCAGCGAAGATGTCACACCAAAATGCCGCGTGACTTATCGGGTGATCGACAACGGCGTGAAGCAAATGGTGGTAAACATTCCTCGCCTGGCAAAGGGCGAGGAAGCCGGCGTTGAAGTCGTATATGAAATCACCAAGCGCGAAATTCTTGCGCCCGATCTTACAGCGGATTTTGTGATCCCCACCAAGCTCAATAAAGATCTGCAGAAACTATTGCAGCCGAGCCCCTTCATCGAAAGCAACGACGCTCAGATCAAGCAATTGGCACCGACGATTATCGAAGGTCAGGCAACAGCCTGGGATCAGACCGGCGCTATTCTCGACTGGGTGCGGGCGAATGTGCAGTACAAGTTCGCGGTCGATATCAAACCGGCGATCGCGGCGCTCAAGGATAAAGAAGGGGACTGCGAGGAACTCTCTAGCCTGTTCATCGCCTTCTGCCGAGCCAACAAGATTCCCGCGCGGGCCGTGTGGGTTCCTGGACACACGTATCCCGAGTATTACCTGGAAGATGCCGCCGGCAACGGCCACTGGTTTCCTTGTCAGGCGGCGGGCGCTGCTCGCGAATTTGGCACCATTTTCGAAGACCGTCCGATTCTGCAAAAGGGGGACAACTTCAAAGTGCCCGAAGAAAAACTCCCGCAGCGGTACGTAAAGCAGTTCCTAAAGGCGGCCAATGCCCAGGCCGACCCAATCGTGAAGTTCATCGGTGAGCGGGTGAAGAAGTAACTCACTGACGCGTCATTTGGTCTCGTCTCGCTCCCATAGAAGGATCGCCTTGATGGATCAGGAATTCCCCGTTCGCGCCAGCGCTATGCATCAGTTCGCGGCACCAGCCGAGCGAGTTTACGATGCCTGGTTAAAGCCATCGAAGCTGGCCCAGTGGATGTTTGGCCCCAACATTCGCGACGAGCAGATTATCAGCCTCGATCTCGATCCTCAGGTTGGCGGCCAGTTCAAATTTGTGGTACTTCGCCAAGGTGCAGAAGTGGCGCACGTGGGCGAGTATCTCGAACTTGTCCGTCCGACGCGACTGGCATTTACTTGGGCCACGGTCGACACGCTACCTGATGTTTCGCGCGTCGAAATCGAGATCGTCCCGCAAGGCGAAGACTGCCATTTGACCCTGCAGCACCAGATGCAACCGAAGTGGGCTGCGTTCGCGCAAAAGGCACATGCCGGGTGGACTCAAATGCTGGTCAAACTGGCAGAAGTTGTCTGATTTCTTGGCGGCCTCGCTCCCGACAGATCTGGGTTTAGCAGGCCCTATTTGGCATATTCACTTTGCGAACCGCAACGGTCGTGCGTTAAAGTACAGCGCCTGCATCTAGCCCCGCCTCTCGAACTGCCAGGAGTCTCGCCGTGAAGGATTACCGATTGCCCCTGCTTGCGCTCGCTTGCTTTGGTGCCTTATTAGTTTCGCCGACATCTGCTGCGGATGTGCCAGCCGTCGGTTGGCGCAGCGATGCACAAGGCTACTATCCCCAAGCATTGCCCCCAACCAAATGGTCGGCGAAAGAAAACATCGTTTGGCAGACGCCAATGCCTGGCAAGAGCTACGGTTCGCCCATTCTGGTGGGTGACAAAATCTTCGTCCCGTCCGATCCTGCTGAACTGCTCTGCTTGCAAGCCAGCGATGGAAAAGTCGTCTGGCAACACACCAACTCTGCAGTGGAAGTGCTCGGGCAGGAAGCGGCCATCAAAGTAGCTGACGAGTGGAAAGCTCTGAACGACCGAAAACGCGACTTTCAGAAAGCGTCCGATGAGTTTCGCAAGGCGAATCCCGAAGCCAAAGAAGAGAACGAGCGGCGGCGCAACGAACTAACCGAGCTTGAACGGCAACTCGATGTGATGAAGCGCAAGAGCCCGATCCATTCCGATCGGGGCAGCGGCAATTCGACGGCCACACCCATCAGCGACGGCAAGCATGTTTACGCGGTCTATGGCACCGGAATCGTGGCTTGCTACACACTCACTGGCGAGCGGCGTTGGATTAAGTTCATCGAAGGTTCGGTCATCGGCTTCGGCCATTCCAGTTCCCCGCTGCTGGTCGATGGCAAGTTAATCGTTCACTTTCACGACCTGGTGGCATTGAATGCCGAGACAGGCGAAATTGCCTGGCGAACGGAACTCCCTGCCCGCCATGCGAGCCCGGTTTTGTTTCGCCACAACAAAGAGGACCTGATCGTTTCTCCCGCTGGCAGCGTGATTCGGCCCAGTGACGGCAAGGTGATCTTGGCAGACCAAGCGCTGCGAACTTCCGAATGCTCGGCTATCGCTGCCGGTGACATCCTCTATACACAGGAAGGGAAAACGTCGGCGCTCAAGCTGCCGAGTGGTGATGCGAAAGATGGCTTGGAAGTTCTCTGGCAGGTTAGCGCGTCGCGCGGTCGCCGCACTCCATCTCCGGTGCTGCATCGGGGCTTGCTGTATGGCGCCACGACGGAAGGAATCTTGGAAGTGACCGATACCGAGAATGGCGAGATCGTTTATCGCAAACGGCTCGACTTCGACGGCAATCTCTATTCGAGCGTCACCTGCGCGGGCGACTATATTTTCCTCGGTTGCACCCGAGGTACGACGCTGGTCATCAAGGCCGGTCGTGAGTACGAGGAAGTTGCCTCGAACAAGCTCGAGAATTACGGTTCCAATCCCGTGTTCGCTGGTCAGCGAATGTATCTCCGCTGCCAGGAACATCTCTATTGCATCGGCACCCCGTAGGCGAGTCAGGGCGTGACTGAGCAACGATAAAAGTCGGTCTCGGAGTTACTGACCAACGGTCGCTACTTCGCCACGCTGAACTTGTGTACGGTTTGCGAACGGAAGGTTTCGCCGGGTTTCAGCACTGTGCTCGGGAAGGTCGGCTGATTTGGCGAATCGGGGAAGTGTTGCGTTTCGAGGCAGAATCCCTCGTGCTGCTGGTGGTTGTTTCCCTTCGGGTCGCCATCAAGAAAGTTGCCGCAGTAAAGTTGAATGCCTGGCTCGGTGGTGAAGACTTCCATCACGCGACCGGAACTTGGGTCAGTCACCTTTGCTGCCAGTTCCAGTTTGCCACTTTGATTGCGCAGCACGTAGCAGTGGTCATACCCCTTGGTCGTGTGCGGCGGCTTCTTCAGTTCGGCAATTCGCTCGCCAATCACGTGGGGCGTGGTGAAATCCATCACCGTTCCTTTGACGGGCGCGAGTTCGCCCGTGGGAATAGAACCGGCATCAGTAGGAATCCACTTGTCGGCGTTGATCGTCAACTCGTGCTTGAGGATATCGCCGCTTCCTGCCCCCGCCAGATTCCAATAGGCGTGGTTGGTGAGGTTCACCACCGTCGGCTTATCGGTCGTGGCAACGTAGTCGATCTTCAATTCGTTTTCATTCGTCAGGGCATAGGTGACGGCAACTTTCAGATTGCCGGGATATCCTTCGTCGCCATCGGGGCTTTCGTAAGTAAACTCCACCGCGACTCCGTCCGTCGTCGGGATTTTCCGGGCCGACCAATTCACAGCGTCAAACGCCTTCAAGCCGCCGTGCAGGTGATTGTCGCCATTGTTAACAGCCAGCGTATAGGTCTTGCCGTCGAGCGTGAACTTACCCTTGGCAATTCGGTTGCCGTAACGACCGACGGTGCTGCCAAAATAAGGATGCCGCTGGAAATAGCCCGTGGGTTCGGGGAAGCCGAGTGTGATGTTCGCCAGTTTTCCATTGCGATCGGGCGTTTCGACGCTGGTGATCGTCGCGCCGTAGGAAATCATTTTCACCCGCAGACCGTTTTTGTTCTGCATGGTGATTTCGTTCAGGATCGATCCATCTTCGGCTTTGCCGACCGCTTTGATGTCAACGCTCATAGAAGGTTTATCTGCTCCGCAAAGTGCGGAGGTATGGGAGAGGAGAGATAGAAGGGCAATCATCATTCCGCAGGCAGCTGTTTTATTCAACAGGGCCTGGCGAAACATGTTCAGTGCAGGTTGCATGGGAGAGGCCTTTTGTGGGGGAAGAGACTTGCCCGCATTACTTAGCCCGATGCGTTAGCGAGGGTGAATTGTGAGCAACCGTTGAGAGCATCTCTCCCTCGCTCACGCGTCGGGCTACTGAGGAACTAGACATACGTATCGTTCGCAGCGGCCACGCTGGAACCATGCTGGAACAAGTAGTCCTGCTCGGCCAGAACTTGTTCGAGCGCGGAAAGGAACAGCAAGACATTGGCCTGTCGCGATCCGTAACCCATCAGCCCAATGCGCCAGACCTTGCCTTTGAACGCGCCGAGACCAGCACCAATTTCGATGCCGAAGCGAGTCAGCAGGGTACTCCGAACCTTGGCGTCGTCGACCCCTTCCGGAATATGCACCGCATTCAGCTGCGGCAAGATGTGCCCTTCTTGGGTGCTATAGCGAATGCCAATCGCGGCCAGGCCGGCGCGCAGGGCTTCATGATTCTTCTTATGCCGGGCAAAGCAGTTTTCTAGTCCTTCTTCGAGGATGAGGCGGAGGGCTTCGTACAGGCCGTAGGTCATGTTGATCGGCCCGGTGTGATGATAGACCCGGTTTTGCCCCCAGTAGTTTGCCAGCATCGAGACATCGAGATACCAGCTTTGGACCTTCGTCTTCCGCGACATAACGACTTCCATCGCCCGCGGACTGAACGAGACGGGCGAAAGACCCGGCGGGCAGCTGAGGCACTTCTGCGTGCCCGAATAAATTGCGTCGATGTTCCAGGCGTCGACTTCCAATGGCACACCTCCGAGCGCCGTCACGGCATCGACCAAGAGTAGTGCGCCAGCCTCATGTACCGCCTTCGAGATTGCTTCGATGGGCTGATGAGCGCCGGTGGATGTTTCGGCCATGACAATGCCGACCACCTTTGGCTTGCTCGCTAAAGCGGGGGCCAGATCCTCGGGTGTGAAGACATGCCCCCACGGTTTTTCGACCTTCGTGACCTTCGCTCCGGCCCGTTCGGCCACGTCGACCATGCGGCCGCCGAACACACCGTTCACGCACACGACCATCGCATCGCCCGGCTCGATCAGGTTGACGACCGTGGCTTCCATGCCGGCTGAACCGGTGCCGCTAATGGCCATCGTCATGGGGTTCTGGGTGCGAAAGACTTGCCGCAGCATATCCTGCAGCCCGTTCATTGTTTCGAGGTAGAACGGGTCGAGATGGCCGACCGTACCCTTGGCTAAGGCTTGCAGCACGCGGGGATGAGTATCGCTGGGACCAGGGCCCATCAGCAGACGAACGGGAGGGTGCAGTTCTGGTGCGATCACGTTGAAGACTCCTCAAGCAGACTCCGCTGCCGCGGAAAGGTGGTTGCCAATTGCTCGCCATGATAGCCGAGCGCCCACCCGTTTGTCCGCTTGGCTCCCGCGGAGTTTCGACTTTCTCTCAGGCAACCCGCCTCCGCCACTCTGGTAGGGATATTTTGACAGTGGGTAGAATGGGGTTATGGAGCTAAATCCTTACGAGTCGCCGAAAGCAGGTGCCGATGAAACAAACTCGCCGGTGAAGTCGCGACCTAGTGGGTTCAGCTGGATCGAGCTTGTGGTTGTTGCACTCTTGGTCGTCGCGCTTCGTTGGCTGTTGCTCGCCGTGCACTGAAACCGGTAATTAGATGGACCGCATGGAACCCAATCCCTATGAATCACCACAATTCGACAGTGAACCAAATACGCGTCGTGTTAGTTGGCCAGTCATCCTCAAGTGGGGCGCTAAGTGGACTGGGATTCGCGGAGACGCAGTACTTTTGATTTATGCTAGTAGTGTTCCGCTCTTAAGCACAAACGCCAGCCTTTCGACTTTCGAAAGGGCACTATTTCTACTCGCAGGAACAGGGCTCCTTGTGGCAATATTCGTTGGACTTGATTGGGTTCTGGAGCGGACTTTCTCCAAGTAACAGGCCTGGCAATTGCGACTGGAGGTATAAGTCCGTGACTACTCTGGTCGCTCGAAACTTGGCAACATCCCGTCTGCGCCAATGTAGCGGGGCTGTTTCGTGCGCGATTAAAATGGGGCGATGCAACTGAGTCTACGAACCAGCTTGATTTTGTTGGCGATACTACCGCCCCTCTTGGCTGCCGTTTGGCTCGTCGGAACCTGGTGCCTTCAACCGTCACTTTACCTGCACGAGGATGACGATCTTGGCCCATTTATCATTCGAGAAAACCAACCCGTTCAAATCGACAGCAAATGACGAACCGCGCACCACTCATCGTCGCCATCGTCTTGCTGCTGCTCCCGTTGTTGTACGTGGTGAGCTATGTCGCGATTGTGCAGCCTTATCATCGTTCTGTGTGGATCGTGAAAGGCACTTTGGAGATGGAATACGTGCACTATCGCTGGGGCGGGGCCTATGCTGCCAAAGTGTTTTGGCCTCTGGAGCAGATCGACCGGAAACTGAGACCGAACCGCTGGTATCTTTGGTAGGCACTCTCTGGAACAAGAGTCGACGCCCCGCCGGTTGCTGCCGTGAACCAGCTAAACGCTCAAATTAGCTCACAACCCCCACAGCAAATCCGTTGCGTTCGGAGGCCGAGTATTCGATAATGAACGGACTCTTCAGAAACACTCTTGCCAGGGAGGCTCGGGCTATGGCTCGCACGATGTTGGTACGGACTGCATATGTGTTGCTCGCGCTGGCGGTGACTACCTTCGCCTGGGCCCAAACCAAGCAGCCTAAGGTGGTTCGTCGCGCGCAGCCGCCGAAGTTCGATAAGCCCGATAGCACCTACTTTGCCGATGCGTTCAAGGAAGGTTTGACGGGCGAACGCCCCGGCAATCTTGGTGTCGCCGCTGCAGCGGTTGTTTCGACGGGGGGGAATACCGGCTCGCCGACGGCTGCACCGGCAGGCAATACCGGTGTGGCAGGCTCGGGTTGGGCGGCCCTCGTTTCGCCGGCGACGCTCGAAGACGCAGTGAAAACGCTGAAGTTGCAGATCGATACCGGAGTGACGACCCCCAGCGAATTCGCCGGCAAGGGTTACAAAGCGGCTCGCCGAGACTTCAGCGTGATGGCGATGACGTTTGCGATCATTGGCGAATACGAAGGTGATGTACGTTGGAAAAAAGATGCCCCCGCCGCTCGCGACGCCTTCGCCCAGACCGCCGCCAATGCCAAGGTCGGCACGCAAGGCGTTTATAACGAAGCGAAGAAGCGTAAGGAGGAACTGCAGGACTTAATCGGCGGAGCCAATCCGTTCGAAGGAAAATCGGCAGAGCCGAAAGCTACTTGGGGAAGCGTCTGCAACCGTTCGCCTTTGATGCAGCACCTCGAAAATGTGTGGGAACCCAAGCTCAAGCCGGCCCTCTCTGATAAGGGGCAGTTTGCGGCGAACATCGACAAAATATTGCTCGATGCGGAACTGTTCGCGGCCATCGGTGCGGTGCTCGCTAAGGAAGGAATGGAAGACGCCGATACCAGCGAGTACACGGCGCTGTGCGATAAGCTGAAAAATGCGTCAACGGAAATTGTCGAAGCTTGCAAGACCAAGGACTTCGATCGCGCGTCGAAAGCGTCGATCGAAATCGGCAAAAGCTGCGTGGAATGCCACGAAAACTATCGGTCGTAAGTCTCTCGGTGGTTGGTGGCGAAACGCAGCGTGTGGGAGCGAATCCTGGGGCACGGCGAGTACGCCTTTAGCCGCAGCCACCCAAATTTGGCGAGTATTCTGCGTCTGGCGTTTTATCTTCTCTCGCTGTAAGATGACGGCTACAAGTTGGCCGGATGGCCCTCTTTCTTATCTGTTCGTCACCCTCTCTGCTCTTGGCGTTCACTTAACCCCTGCACCATCCCGCTTGCCGCCAGCTGGTTTCGCACGTTGCGATTCACGGCCCGGAAAGTGTGTTGAGTTTCTTATCTGGCAGAGGATTACGCCTTCGATGCGCATTAAAGTTGGTTACGAGATTTCTTTCGATTCCCCCCAGCCAGCACCGATGCTGCTGATGCTCTACCTGCATCCCACGCGGGTGCCGACAACACTGCAGCCCGACTTTTTGCAAGTCAATCCGCCGCAGTTCGTTTCCGAGTACTACGACTCGTATGGCAACCGCTGTGGACGTATCGTCGCACCGGCGGGACGAATCACTTTTCGCAACGAAGCCCTCGTCGACGATTGCGGCTTGCCCGATTTGCAGGCCCCGCATGCGCCGCAAGCCCTGGTGCAAGATCTGCCCGCAGAAGTGTTGCTGTATCTGCTCGCCAGCCGCTATTGCGAAGTCGATAGTGAACTGAAGGATGTGGCGTGGACTCTGTTTGGCCAGGTACCCGCTGGCTGGGCTCGCGTACAAGCGATCACCAATTATGTCCATCACCACATTCGCTTCGACTACATGCAAGCCCGGGCCACGCGCACGGCCCTTGAAGTCTACCGCGAGCGCGTGGGCGTTTGTCGCGACTATATGCACCTGGCTATTACCTTCTGCCGCAACTGCAATATCCCTGCTCGCTATTGCACGGGCTATCTCGGCGATATTGGCGTACCGCGCTCCGATGCACCAATGGATTTCAGTGCGTGGTTCGAGGTCTTTCTCGGTGGCCAGTGGTATGCTTTCGATGCACGAAACAACAAACCGCGCGTCGGTCGCGTGCTGATGGCTCGCGGTCGCGATGCGGCCGACGTGGCCCTGACGACCACCTTCGGCGTGAATACGCTAAAGTCATTCAAGGTTTGGACCGACGAAGTCCCCAGCAATTAGCACACGGAAGTCAGGCGCGGCACATGGAGCGAGATCAGTGGTACTTTGCCTACGGCAGCAACTTGCATCGTGGGCAACTCAGCCGACGGATTAAGCTCTCGTTTGACGCGGCCGATACTTTTCAGCGGGCTTACCTGCCGAACTATCAGCTGGCGTTTAACATGCGCGGCGAGGATGGCGAGTTCTACGCCAACATTGTGTGGCCCGGCAGCGGCGTGCATGGGGTGCTGTATCGCTGCGATCTCGAAGCATTTAAAAAGCTCGACGCCTACGAGACTGGTTACGACCGCCGCGAAGTTGTGGTGACCAACGAACAGCAGGAACCGATCACCGCGTGGGTCTATCTGTCCCGCCTGGAAAACATCGCCCCGGGCAGCAGGCCCAACACCACTTACCTGCAAACGATCCTCAAGGGTGCTCGTGAGCACGGCTTACCCGCCGAGCACATCCAAGCCATTGAGCTGCTGGCTTGGGGCTAATGCTTCTTCACTCAAACGTGTGACTTGCTTGTCGAAACAGCAGTTGTTCCCTGTTGTGCCAACGGAGCAGCACTGTGTTTGAAGTTGCGTAGCGCCAGCACGCCAATCGCGATAAAGCCGACGAGGGCGATCAACTGGGCGGCCGCGAACGGTAGTTCGGATTGCGTGGGGGCGAGCAGCTTTAGCACCGGGACCTTCAAGAAGGCCTGCACGATCAGCACGAAGAAGTTCAGATACTGGGCGAAGATCGCGGTGCCGACATAAGCGACGCGCCAACTGCCGGCTAGCTGTTGGGCGTACAAGGCGTAGATCGCCACTGCCAGCAGGATGAGCGAGAGAATGCCGAACGCGTGCGAGGGGAGAAACTTCTCGAACGGAAAGCCAAAGCCCGATGCGCTCGTCAGTACCGTTGTAGTCAGAAAAAAGGCCGTCCAGCGTGGCAACGGACGATTGGTCAGCAGGCCCCAGATCACCACAAAACCGGCGGCAATCGCTACCAGGCTGATCACAACGTGAACCAGAGTAAAAGCGAGCAGGGCGTTCATAAGGCACCATTTCCTCGGGATGGAGGGCCTGCACGGGCCCGATCGATGTGATCGGTTGGCCGGTGCATCTACCGTACTTACCTGTGGAGAGGTGCGACCTTACAGCCGCAAAGCAAGATTATACCACAGACTACAGTTGCGGCGCTTTGCCGTCGTTACGAACGGTCAACTGCCGGAACACCTGCAGGTCGATGTTGTACTGCAATGATTTCACCGAACCATCGCAAAACGCGGCATTTAGCACCGCGAAATGTGAGCTGCCGAAACGCCGGTCGTATATCGAAGTGTCGCGACGATCGGGGGCCGGTAGGTGATAGCTCCAGCGAATGGTATCCCAGTCCCAGGCACCGATGTAGCCGTTGTTTTCGTCGTATTGCGAACTTTGACCTGCTCGTTTGCGATTATAGTTACGCTCGGCAAACATCAAGGTGCTGGAGGTTCCGTCTTTGATCATTCCGAGACTGATCAATTCGTTCTTGCAAGGAAAGTTGCGGCCGGTGGCTGTACGGGGAATGATAATTCCATCCTGGCTATTAAAGCTTGCCGCAGCAGGAAAAACGGTCTTGCCGCCCCGTCCGCTGCCGCCGTTGCCCGCATAGTCAACGGCACCTCGCAGGCCCTTTGGCAGCCCGCTCTCAATGCCGGGAAGTGCGACCGGCTTCCGTCTGGTGGGGCAAAAATAGATCTTGATTACCGTGGCGGCGACCTTGGCGTCGTCGGCCCCCTCGTGTACCGCCTCTTGCTCGATGTACGGCAACAACTGGTAGAAGGCTCCCCAGTTCTGTCGTTTGGCGATGTGCGGCGATGAGTTGCCGGCCTTGGTTCGGGCATCGCTCCAGTGAACACCGGCACTGGGGAAGTATTCCCACTGCGTATTATGAGTCAGCGTTCCCACGGCAATCTGGCGCAGGTGATTCGCGCACGTTGTGCGCCGCGCCGACTCACGAGCTGCTTGCACGGCTGGCATCAGCAGCGCCATCAGTACGGTGATAATGGCGATCACGACAAGCAGTTCAACAACCGTGAAGGCGCGACGTGCGTGGAAAGTCATGACAATTCATTCCGGGAGAGGGAAACGCTTGCCTGCGACTGATGTTACTTCTGGCGAACTCCGGGCGTGGCTGCCAGGTGTTTATTGAGTTCTTGTTGATTGACTCGCATGATCCCCATCGTGGTCAGCACATCGAACTCACCGTTTACGCCCTGCTGTTCATAAGCCATGACCGGCGGGATTTCGGTTTCTGGAGGCTGGCGCGGGTCGATATTCCAAACCAGAATCAGCGGCTGGCCATCGTGGGGCGATTTCAGCAGCTCATCAACAGCTTGATCCGGCGGCAAGAACTTCTGCAACTCGGCCATGTCCTTGGGACCCCGATTGAGCGATTCTGCCGCCTTGAGATAAGCCCAGCTGATGGTGTCGAGTCGATCGATGGTCGCTTCTGGGATGGGGGGCAACGTTCGTTCGCACCCCAGGGCCAGGGTGAGAATGCCTGCAACCAGCAAGAAATAAGCGACATCCACCCAGGTTCGCATCAATTTTCCCTACCAATCAACGAGGACCTATCTCAAGGAGGTCGCATCGTAGTCGGGGGGGAATTAGGAATGTCAAATATTTTCCGGTGGGGAAAATGCGCGCGAGCACTGGGCTCGGCGCTGTCTCCCGTTTGCCGAGTTGGCGGAACTCAGCCGCGTCGCACCAAGAGGATGACACCCGTGACGATGGCCAGAATCGCCAATACGTCGCCACTATTCGCGAAGCGAATTCCGAGAAATGGAGCCGTCAGAATTCCAAACAGAATGAGCCACACGGCCAACAGGATGATGCCAAGGCCGCTAGGGATTTTCATAAGGATTCCGATCGATTTGTTCTGGCTGACGTGAATCCTGTGCATCCTAGCCGACAACTTCCACTGGCGGCCTGTTAATCGCTCCTCCACACTCAATTTGCCGGGAACTCGTCCAAAAACATCTGCCAGGCAGTTTACGTCGGTTCCGAAGCAGGCGGCTCGAACGCAGTCGCCAGGTCATTGAGGCAGGCCTTCTCTGCAGCCGAAATCTTGCTGCCGAGGCCGAGAAAGCCCCCTGCCGCCTGCGCAATTTTTTCGGTGCGCCCCAGGACGCCGTGTCTGATCTTATCTGCCGTGTCTGGTGTGACGGTGGCGATCAAGGCTTTCACGTAGCCTTTCCAGGCTTCGATTGCGGCCGGAGTGGGGCGCTGGCCGAGCCAACCTTGCAACAGCTGATACATGGGCGAGTCCAAATCCACACCCATTTCGACGGCCGATTTCAGCACGGCAGCCTTCTCAGCCGGCGAGACGTCACCATCGCACCAGGCCACTTCGACCAGCGGCAGCAGGGCCATCGCTGCGACGATTTCCACTCCGCTGTCCAGCTTGGCAATTTCGCCCAGCGTTTTGTCGTCGCGAATATTGACCGCCATCGCGAGCAATTGCTCCTTCTCCTCGGCGGTGTATTTGCGCTGCAGGGCCGCAGCCAACTCGCTATCGCGTTTGGCAAAAAACAGATCCTCGAGGCTTTTGCCACGAGCGTAAAGTCCATCGAAATCAGAACGTGTCATGATGTCCGTCTCCGTTGCTGGCGGTTGCTCTTTCTCCTTAGCCTAAGCCCTCGCATCAGCTGACGACAAGCAGGTTAAGAAATTAGCGAGGCAGACCAGTCTTCTTCTCATCAGCGCACGAAAAAGCCTTATCTCAAAACGGCCTGAACTCGACCAACAATGGCCATTCTCCGTCGCTCGAAAATATCCAGCGAAGTCGGGGACCCCGCCCCGCTTATCCGCGACGTAACTTTGCGGGCCCGGTCACTCCACGCCACCAACTTGTCCAATTAAGACCAGTTTTTTCGGGTGGTTAATGATAGGATTTACCGAGAATAATCGCAGGTGGCTGCGGCAATAGTTGGACACCACCCGTTTTAGCTATTCTCGACTTACGTCGATTTCTTGTTGCCGCATGACGGCTGTGCCCACATCAGTCGATAGGTCAGGTCGGCACCCGCCCTGACACAATAGCGCGGGGACCAGGTTGAGCAGGCCGGCGAGGGTTGCGGTGTCAGCTTCCATTCACCGTGGTTGTCGCGGTTTCGCTGCCCGATCGTTCACGCGTGTCGCGGCAATTGCTCCCGGCGACGATCACGATTCACGTTGCTCGAAGAATATCTCAGCAAAGTTGCTCGCCGCTGGTTGGACCAAGGCAGGTGCGAGCAACCTTCCGCCAGAATGGGCGAGTGACCTGCGTCACGACGATTTGCTATCCTGCTAGGTTACTTGCTACTTGCTTGGATTTGGATCGTTCATCAAGAGAGTAACATCAACCATCCGCGCAGAATGGGCTGACCAGTGAGGAAAATCGGTCTTTACTGGGCGTTCGCTCGACTTATCCTGGGCCATTTTGTTTGCATAAGTGCCTGGTTGTGGATAGTCGTGTTCGCACCAATTGCGATTATGACTGTAGTAGCTGGCTTGTCTGTTTTCGACACAATGATGATGGCTGCTGCTCCAATTGTTGCGTCAACGGGAATTGCTACCGTAGCATTCATTCTGGCGGGAGTTGCACAACCTAAGATCGGTAGCCGGAGGATATACTCTAAGCACTGCTTCATTAGAGCGATGAATGCTTACTTGCCAGGTAAGTCGATTGTTATTTCTTACATTGTTGTATTGCTATGCTATACAGCTGCAGTCGTGGTTCTTTTTAGGTGTATATCTAGTGTTAATGCATAGCCTGCGATTTCGAGCCGGTAGGTCAGGTCGGTACTCCGCCCGGACACAATGCGAGGGGACCAGGTTGAGCAGGCCGGTGAGGGTTGCGGTGTCAGCGGCAATTCACCGTGATTGCCGTGATTTTGCTGCCCGATCATTCACGCGTGTCGGGACAATTGCTCCCGTCGACGATCGCGATACAAGTTGCTCGAAGTACATCTCAGCAAATTCACTCGCCGCTGGTTGAACCAAGGCAGGTACGAGCAACCTTCCGCCAGGATTGGCGAGTGACCTGCGTCACGACGATTTGCTATGCTATCAGGGCGGAGTACCGACCTAACCTATAAACTGGTGCTACTTGCTAAGATGTTAAAATACACTATCGCCTATTTCGTTATTAAGGCACTCTCGATAATAATGATCGGATGTGGGTGCGGATTCCCTAGTCAGCAGTTTTCGCCGCAAGCACCTGACATGGCCCGCTATGGTGGTGTTTATTTTCTTAGCACCGACGGAATTACGCGGTACGACAAAATTGTCATTGTTACGAGAGTAGCGTCGCCTGCAATCAAGATTGGAATTGCAGGTCAAGAAGTGTCTGCAATCAATGAACTATCAGTTGCAAGCATTACGGCAGCTGGTCTAAACGCTAGGGTCGACTTTGATGATAAAATGGGCAACTACGAACTCGCGACTGATCTTGGCCTTCATGCATTTGTCGAAAACGGTCGTGTAGTTCGTATCTCTATCCATAAAACCACTGAATTAAATCCCGACAAGCATTTCGCTGTCATCGTCGATGGTAAATCGATTAAAGTGCCAATTCGGCGAAAGGATCTCGAAAGCCAACTCGGAAGGCCAGATGAAGTACTGCGCAAGACATGTCCTCCCGCGCGCTGACAATTGCGATGTGAGCAACCGGGTGACGTGCATGAACTCACGTTTTCGTGTTATCGACGGATGCCGGCTGGGTGGCACCGCCAACCTAATCAAGAGTTTCTAAGGTGTGCCACTGGCTGCCTTGGCCAGTGCTGAGGCGGGTACAGACTCTGATTGGCAACAGCGGCCCAAGCGATCTTTTGGCAAGGTGCCGTGGCGTTGTTTCTGGTTGTTCGCAGCACTGCTGAATTGGGTAGCGAACTGACTTCTCGCTGGGCACAATCGACCTTCGATGGGAAGCGCCTTGGGTTGCAGAGTGCACAGATGAGCGACCCACGGCCGGATCGTCCGCAACTTATGCAATCACGTTGTTCGGCTCGCCTGAGTTCTGGCCTGATTAGAACTGATGCCTCGTGCCAAAAACTTGCTTGGCGTCTAGCTGCGATATCAGCATGGTAACCGCATCTGCACTGGGCCAGGGGAGCCAGTGACACGCCTAAAGAAGGTTGCTTCATGCTGGCGGGCAGTCCCACTGCATAAAAAAAGCCCTTCAGTTAGGGAACTGAAAGGCTTTGCAAGCTGTGCCTTGGTTCATGCGATCGAACCAAGGGGCCCCATGAGGGCTGGCGAAAGTGGAGGCGGGAGGACACCAATAGAACTTTTTCTGACCGGGGTCAGTGGATTTGAAACCTCGACAACTTTGCTGGTTCGATCGCTAGTTCCTTTGGGATAGAGTTCCATTTGAGCTATCGGAAGGGCCGTTCTGATATAGACTTGCGCCGCGGCTCCCCGTCCCAGCAACTTGATTTCTTTGCAGCGAAACCTACCCTTTGTCGGAGGCTTATGGGGTCTAATCCCATCTCACTCCGTTGAGATTTCAGACGGCTTTTTGCCATCAGAAGGAGTTGCGACGACCGACAGCCAGGTCGTGCCAATCCTTAACTCATCGATGTCGTATTTGGCATCTTGAGCCGTGCCGACCCGGACTCCAGCCAGGCGAAAGTCGCATGGTCCCGTGCTACCTACGACTGTCCACGCCGTTGGTTCTTGAGTGTCGAGCGATTCGGATGAGTCGTAGATTCGAAACGACGTTGTCACTTGCTCATGAGTCACAAGTATCTTGCCAATACAAAAGTAGTGCTCATCAACGTCGATCACGCGGGCAGCAGACGCGATTGTGCCAACACTCTTGATAAACGGCTGTCGAGATGACGTGATTCCAAACGTGAACCACTTTCGGGATCGATGACCGGTTCGCTCACCGTCGTTGATCAGCGCCAGTTCGAAGAATTCATTGGCTGCGCTTTCTGACAACGCATTGACGGCCGAACGCCTCAAAAGAAAGCTGACGTAATAGGCATTTCCCTTGTCCAGTGGCAACGGCTTCTCGAACTCGCGAACAATCGCCTCCCCCGCGGAAAGTCGCAACAGCCTTCGCCCGGATCGCTCGATGCCGAAGACGGTGTCGCTGGGGGTGTTTACGATCTCGCCGAGCTGTCCGCGACCGCGACGGCCTGATTGCCAACCGCCGGACCAACCGAAGCCGCTGCGATCCCGCTGGATGCGGCCGGCAAGGTTTTCAAACCCGTCGTAGGCGAGCAATGCCTGCCCGGCTTCGTTTCGCACCTCGGCTTCGATTTGCCGCACAAAGAGCCGTTGCCCAAACGGAATGCGCGCGCCATGCCCGGGCTGCGATCTGGAATAGCGCCGGGCTTCGCCGGTCTCAATACGTTCAGTTGCCGGTGCATCATCCTTAGAAATTGGCTCCCAACGTATTGCCCCATCGAAGACGTGAATCTCCGTTGCCTCTTCATTCAGCGTTACTGCATATTCGGTTCCCTCATCGATGATCGTGGCCTCGGGAGTGCTGAGCACAAAGCCATCCGACAGCTCGGTGACATGCACAACAACGCTTCCTGCCAACAAGTGCGCGGTATCAAAGTCAACAACCTTGAATTCGCACGGCCCCTCCAGAATCACGTTCGTACCGGAGTCAAACTTCAATTCCGCAACACCGGAGGTAAGAGATAGCTTCCGCGACGAAAACCTGCCGCCCGTGATCACGGGCGAATCGCCTTGCCAGACGCAATCGTGCTGCGACCCAATGGTTCCAACATAAACCACGCGACTGACATTGGAGTCGCCGGGAGATTCGACGATCGGTTGCGGCTGATCTTCACGGAGACCCCACATCCACCAACCGGCGGCGATGAATGCAACCGATGCTGCAATGGCGAGCTTGACTCGTAGCGAAATCTTTCGGCTCTCGGAACTTTCTTGGCGGGTAGAGTGAATGCTTGCTGTTCCGTCTTCCGCGGCCCAAGTGCGCAGTGCGGCTTCCATGTCGAGCTGCTCACGAAAAGCGGCGCGAGCTTGCGAACTGGCTTTCAATTCCGCCTGCAAGAGCTCGTGTTGTTCCGGTTTGATGTCGCCGGCCACACAAAGGTCAATCAGGTTCCGAAGTTCTGTTTCGTTCATCTATCCGACCCCCTCTTGGGCAAGCCGAACACGGATACAGTCAATCAGTTTCTCTTTCAGTCTCGCGAGTTGTTTATAGAGCGCCGCACGTTCGCGACCGAGTTCCTCCGCAACCTCAGTGATGGTTGACGCTCCCATGTAGCTGCGGCGAAGAATCTCCTGTTGTCGCTCCGAAAGATTCTCCATGCATTGGCGAAGTGCCGATAACCGTGACTCACTTAGCTCACCTTCGCACTTGGCTTCTTCGGCCAGTAATTCGACCAGTTCCACGTCAAAGTGCAGCCGACTGCGGCGCTGCACAGTCAAAAAGTTTCGCACTTCGTTGAAAGCGACACCGCACGCCCAGTGGAAAAAACTACCCTCGGCGTCGAAATCCTGCATCTTTTTCCAGAGCACGATACTTGTCTTCTGAAACACGTCCTCGGCGTCGGCCGGATTAACAAGTTGCTTGGCGATGAAAGCGTAGATGCGGTGTCGATGCTCCATGAGCTGAGCGACAAACAGATCGCTGGCGTTGTCGCTTGTCGTTGATTCGTGATTGCTGGGAGAGTCTGGCATGCCTATATGTTATCCGCGAGGTTCTCGACTCGAACCGTGCCTACTTCTTTCGGTGTGACGGCCTTGGCATTCTGATGGTCGGCTATCGTCCCGCAGAAACTCTTCTCTGCATTCGTCACCGAACGGGCTCTCGGAACGCCCTCGAATACCGGGTTTACCGCTTCCCAACTCATTCTCTTACGCTCAGCAGCAAATTGGACGGCAAAAAATCGGATTCTTCGCGATTCCCGCAGAAAACCGCGACGAACCTCCGAAACGGACGTGTCGCGAAGAATTTTACGGAATTCTTCGGGCAATCCGGCAATCGCCGTAAGTAAACGTGGTGTCAAGCCCTGAGGCGAAACGTCCCTGTCCACCAGAGGCAATGTGAAATGCGTTCCATCCTGTGCATCGTGCTAATGCTCCTGCCCGGGGCCAGCTGGGCCGAAGAGACGTTCATGACCATCCAGCAAGTGCGCGGCAATCAAATTGCGGTCGTCAAGGATGCTGTCGGAGGAGGTCGTCGAGGCGGAGCGGCGGCGGCCAGCCAACCCACGGTTCTAACCGTTCCAGCCGATGCGAAGATCACAACCGCGATGCGAGAGCGACGAACATTCGAGTTTCGTGTCGGCGGTGAGTTGGCCGGCGGCTTGCAACACGGCATTTTCCGAGAGATGAAAGGGCCCCTTTCCGCCCGCATCGTAACGGAAGGTAACCGTATCACCGAGATCAACGTCATTACGCCGCAGATTGACATCAACCAGTCACAGACGGATGCGAGCGGACAGACGGTCATTGCAATCCGCCCCAAACGCCCCCCGCTGAAGAAAAAATAACAGAAGCGAGCATTGCTGTCTGCCTTAAGCATTTTCCGGTCTGAACGTTCGCGCCACGTGGTGAAAGCTATGCGACAAAAGTTTTCGATACTCATCGCTTTCTGCCTGCTTTGTCCGACTCTTGCGCGTGCGCAGGAGAGCGATCGCGCGAAGGCTGAATTCTTTGAAGCAAAGATCCGTCCCGCATTGGTAGCCCATTGTTACGAATGCCATTCGACAAAGTCGGGCAAGGCGCGGGGTAGCCTGAAAGTCGACTCACGTGACGGCCTGCTGGCTGGCGGTGACACGGGGCCGGCGGTTGTCGCGCGTTCGTTGGAAAAGAGCTTGTTGTTCAAGGCGATCACTCACGATGGTGATTTCCAGATGCCTCCTAAAGGAAAATTGCCTGACGATGTGATCGCTGACATTCGTAAATGGATTCTGATGGGCGCGCCCGACCCGCGCGTCACTGAAATCAATCCCGCCGTGAAAACGGTGATTGACGTCGAAAAGGGGCGTGAGTATTGGGCGTACCGCCCCCTGGTTCGACCCGAGCCGCCGAGCAGCCCCAGTTCGTCCTGGGCTCGGACGCCGATCGACCAGTTTACTATTGCGAAGCTCGACGAACACAAGCTGAAGCCGGTTGCTGACGCGCCGCCACGATTGCTTGTTCGCCGTCTGTACTTCGTGCTCACCGGCCTGCCCCCTACGCCCGAAGAGATAGAGAACTGGACGAAAAGGATCGAAACGCAACCGTCCGAAAAGGCAAAGCAGGACGCTCTTGCCGAACTCGTCGATCACTTGCTCGAATCGCCGCAGTACGGCGAGCGCTGGGGGCGGCACTGGATGGACGTGGCCCGCTTTGCCGAATCGACCGGCGGCGATCAGAACAACGTGTTTCAGCACGCTTGGCGGTATCGAGACTGGGTGATCAACGCTTTCAACAGCGACAAACCATACGACCAGTTCATCCGTGAACAGATTGCCGGCGACTTGCTGCCGATCGCCAACGATCAGGAGTGGGCCGATAACGTGATCGCCACCGGCTTCCTCGCGGTGGGCACGAAAATCGTTGGCGAAGAGGACCAACAGAAATTCTTCGCGGATTTAGTGGATGAGCAGATCGACGCCACGACGCGGGCGTTCCTGGCGACGAGCGTGGCTTGCGCACGATGCCACGATCACAAGTTCGATCCGATTCCACAGTTCGATTATTACGCGATAGCGGGAATCTTCCGCTCGACCGAAACGCATTACGGTCTGCTGAAGGCGCAGGCGCGACAAGCCACGACCCTGCTCGACTTGACTGGCCTGGGACCACCGGCGGGAACTCCGGAACTCAACGCGGAAGAATACGCAGCGCTTGTCAAAAAACGTGATGATGCCGCCCAGGAAATCGCAGATGCAATGAAGAAGATCCGCTCCGGCGAAAATGTCTTTCGGGGACTGCTCCGCAAATATCGGTCAGATCGTGATGAGACTGAAGCGGCACTGCAAGCTTACTCAAATCGCGGACAGCCGCGCGTGTTTGCGATGGGGACGCAGGATCGCGACCTCCCGTTGGCGACTCGGTTGCTCGTGCGCGGCGAACTTGACAAGCCGGCGCAAAGCGTCCCGCGTGGGGTGCTGCAAGTGCTTAGTCCGCGGGGAAAGCACTCTTTGCCAACCGTCAGCAAGGGAAGCGGACGGTTGGATTTGGCGAATTGGATCGCGTGGCAACAGAACCCGCTCACTGCCCGCGTCATGTCCAATCGCGTATGGCATTGGATGTTCGGCCGTGGTCTCGTGCGGACGGTTGACGATTTCGGCTCTACCGGTGATCGCCCCACGCACCCGGAATTGCTTGATTACCTGGCAAATCGCTTCATCCAGAATGGCTGGTCGACCAAGAGGCTGATTCGTGAAATCGCCCTCTCGCGCACTTGGGAACTTTCGACCTCGTTCGAAGAGGATAACTTTGCCGTCGATCCCGACAATCAATATCTCTGGCGAATGCACCAGCGACGCCTGGAGGGCGAGGCGGTTCGCGACGCCATGTTGGTCGTCGGCGGCAATCTCGATCCGCAGCGGCCGTTGGGCACTTTGCTTCGCGAAGTGGGCGAAGGCAACGTCGGTCAAAACGTCTTCGAGCCGGTGATTCGCGCGATCGATTCGAACCACCGATCCGTCTATCTGCCGCGGGTTCGCGGGGTGTTGCCCGAACTGCTGGAGTTGTTCGACGCGCCAGACGCTAGCCTTGTGGCCGGCTCGCGCGAGCAGACCTCCAGCCCGCTGCAATCGCTCTTCTTGATGAACAACCCCTTCGTGCAGCGTCAGGCGGAAGGACTCGCCCAGCTCGTCGCCAATCGCCCGCCGAGCGAACAGATCGAATATGCGTATCTCCTCGCTTTGGGCCGCAAGCCACGCGAGGAAGAAAAGCAGCTTGCCAACTCATTCATGAACGACATTGGTAGCGCTCGTTTAAGCACGCAGCAGAAGTTAACAGCCTATTGTCAGGCGTTAATCTGCACCACGGAGTTCTGTTCGATTGATTGATCGTGGCGAAAGCTATCAGCTTGCGAAGCACCACAAGAAGCATTCCCCACTCCACGGACAAACCATGAAACGAAAACTGTTTTGCTCAAACCAGATCTCGGCCGTTTCACGGCGAGACGCGCTCAAGTCCCTCTCGGCAGGTTTTGGCTTCTTGGCGTTCGCCGGCTTGGCGTCTGCGCAAGCTGCCGAGGAAAGGAATGGCTCGCTATTGGCTCCGCGCGCGCCGCACTTCGAGCCGCGGGCAAAGCGAGTGATCTTTCTCTGCATGCGCGGCGGGCCGTCGCACGTTGACACGTTCGACTACAAACCGCGGCTTCAGCAAGATCACGGAAAGCCGTCGCACTACGGGACTCCTTGGTGTGCGTCGCACTGGAAGTTTCAACAG
The DNA here is from genome assembly GCF_007747655.1 of Anatilimnocola aggregata. Taxonomy (NCBI): domain Bacteria; kingdom Pseudomonadati; phylum Planctomycetota; class Planctomycetia; order Pirellulales; family Pirellulaceae; genus Anatilimnocola; species Anatilimnocola aggregata. Next base: position 7,490,740 of record NZ_CP036274.1, on the reverse strand, counting down.
CACGGTAAGAGCGGTCTGTGGATGTCGGAACTGTTCCCGCACTTGGCCAAACAAGCGGATGAGTTGTGCTTGTTGCGGGGAATGCACTGCGATCAGCCGGCACACGCGCAAGCGTACTTGCAAATGCACACAGGGCACTTTCAGTTCGTGCGACCGTCGATGGGAGCGTGGACGCTGTACGGATTGGGCACTGAGAATCAGAACCTACCCGGCTTCATCTCGATCAATCCGACCTCAGCCAATGGGGGATCGAAGAACTACGGCAGTGCCTTTCTGCCGGCCGCTTATCAAGGAACCAAATTCACCGTCGCCGACAGCAGCGCTCGAAACCGCCGTATCGATCAACTGCGGCGAGGCGAGGTGAATCCCTACGGCATTAACAATGCAGTCAACAAACAACTTTCCAAGCCCCTCCAGCGTGCACAGCTCGACCTAATTGCGTCACTGAACCGAGACAAGCTGTCACGCGACAAGCACAACCCAATTATTGAAGGAGCAATTGAAAACTTCGAACTGGGCTTCCGCATGCAGGAAGCAGTGCCTGAAGTGATGGACGTGTCGAAAGAGACGAAAGAGACGCTCGCGCTGTATGGCGTCAACGAGGACCCGACGGACGGTTTCGGCCGCCAGTGCTTGCTGGCTCGCCGTTTTGTGGAGGCCGGCGTCCGTTTCATCGAACTGGGGCATGGCACTTGGGACCAGCACAGCAACCTGCAAACGGCGCTGTCCGACAACTGTGCCGAGACTGACAAGCCCATCGCCTGCCTGATCGCCGACTTGAAGCGTCGTGACTTGCTGAAAGACACGCTCATCATTTGGGGTGGTGAATTCGGCCGCACTCCGTATTCACCCGACGGCAACGGCCGCGATCACAATCACAAAGGCTACACGACGTGGCTGGCCGGCGGCGGCGTCAAGGGCGGATTTGCGTATGGCGCGACCGACGATCACGGCTACGAAGCCGTCGAAGGCAAGATGCACATTCACGACTGGCATGCCACGATTCTGCACTTACTTGGCTTCGATCACGAGCGACTCACCTACCGCTACGGCGGCCGAGAGATGCGGCTAACTGAAGTGGCCGGTTCCGTAGCCAAGGCGATTATCGCCTAACATTTTCAGACGAACAACAAACCACGTTGCACATTTTGCCTTTGCAACGGTTTTCTCGCGAGTCGCCAATGCATGTTCCAAGAATCGGTATTGTGGGAGGTGGGCCAGGCGGCCTGATGACTGCCTACATGCTGCAAAAGTTTGCGAACCGTCCATTGGTAGTGACCCTTTTTGAAGCGAGTCCGCGCTTGGGAGGGAAAATCCTAACTCCGCAGTTCGACAGACTTCCCATTCGCTATGAAGCAGGAGCTGCGGAATTCTACGACTATTCCCAGTTTGATGACGATCCGCTGAAAGAGCTGATCATGGAATTGGGGCTCCCCATTCGCCCTATGGGTGGCCCATCTGTCGTGATGAATGGCCAGATTCTGGAGAACTGGGATGACATTCGGGAGCAACTGGGCTCGTCAGCCTATCAGTCGCTTGTACAGTTCGATCGGCGTGCGAAAGACCGTATGACGCCGCAAGAGTTTTATCATTCCGACAACCCTGAGGGAACGACGGAGCTTGTAGAGGAGAAACGCTTCGATGCCCTGCTGACAACCGTCGCTGAACCAACTGCTCGGGGCTACATCGAGAAGATGATCCATAGCGACTTAGCGACCGAGCCGGCGCAGACCAGTATCGGCTACGGCCTGCAAAATTACTTGATGAACGATCCGGCGTACATGCACCTGTATGGCATCGAAGGGGGCAACGAACGGTTGGTCCAGGAATTGGCGGCCAGAATCGACGCCGTTATCCGGCTGCAATCACCGGTTCAATCGGTGGAACGAGTCGGGCGTCGGCTGCGCATCGCTTCCACTCACCAAGGCGTGCCAAGTGAAGACGAATTCGATTTCGTCGTGATCGCGCTCCCGCACAACCGTCTCAACACGGTTGCTTATCGTGGCGAGGCGCTGGAGGCAGCTCTGCGTTCCCATCACGCGCACTATGATTTCCCCGCGCATTATCTGCGAATCACCATTTTGTTCGAGCAACCGTTTTGGCGCAATTCCTGTACCGACTCCTATTGGATGCTCGACAAATTTGGGGGGTGTTGTTTGTACGACGAGTCTTCGCGTGACCCCAACATCACCCACGGCGTGCTGGGGTGGCTGTTGGCCGGTCAAGCGGCTGAAGAAATGAGTGACAGCAGCGACGAGGAATTGCTGGCACAAGCGCTCGATTCTCTCCCATCCTTCCTGGAGTCTGGCCGGCACTCGATGTTGGAAGGGCGGGTGCATCGTTGGATCGGCGCGGTCAACGCCATTCCCGGCGGATTGCAGGTCCAAAACCTGGATCGCCGACACCAGCCTGAACCACTCGACCATCCCAATTTGTTTGTAGTGGGGGACTATCTGTTTGATTCAACTTTGAATGGCGTGCTCGATTCTGCGCAGTATGTAGCATCGTGGTTGGCAGCACGGTTGACGAGTTATTCCGAAAGTGACACATGATTCTGACTAGCGAAACGCGTTACCAACAAAACCATTCCACACTTTCTACGAACGGCGTTGCCACGTTACCGGAGGGAGCGGCCCTGCAACGGATTGCCTTCGTTGCCAAGCCTGCGCTGGGTCAGGAAGTGTTGTTGACCTTCCCACCTCCCATTCACCAGCGGGCTGTGGTTCTGGCGAACGATTCCACCTCCGCCGAAGATGAGAAACCGACCGTCACATTGTTGGCGGTTTCCAGTGTGTCCAGAGCGGCAAACCAAGCTAACGATGGCGAATGCAAGGGGCAGATGCAGCACTGGGTCGAGGCGGCAGAAAGTTCCTGCGCCGCTGTCGCGCAATGGATGACGTTTCAGGGAACGCAAATCTGCTGGACCCCTCAGCGCTGTGCCATCCTGGCCCCTGCCGAACGTCTAGAGTCTGTGAAGCGGGCGGTGATTGAGGTCTACTTTTACGAATCCGAACTAAACGAGATCGAACGGAGTTTAGGCGAAGCGTGGCCTGCAATGGAAGCGGACATGCCATCGGCCTTTGAGTTCAAAGAGCAATCGCTCGGCAAACACCAAACACTGCAACGACGCTTTCAGCAAGTGTTGTTGTCGCGTGCCCGACTGGCACGCTTGGGGCCGTTTGTGCATACACCTCATCTGCATCCACCCACTCTGGCCAGCCAGATCGGCGAGCGGTTCCGCGAGCGTACTCGGATGATGCATCGCCATGAGTTCCTGGGGGAACAGCTAGAGGTCTTTGAACGCGTTTACGAAATGTGCGGCCAACGGGCGAGTGACTTCAAACTCGCCCGTACAGGCCACATGCTGGAGTGGGTGATCATTGTGCTATTGGTGGTGCAGCTTCTGCTGTCGGGTTTCGAACTGCTGGCCAGCATCGAGCCTGCCAGCGCTCAACCTACGATCCCCACTACGACGCACGTGGAATCGTAAGCAATGCGATTTCCTTCGATAGATATCCTTCGTACCTTCGCCATCTTTGTGATGGTGCTGGTACACTTTGGCGAGAACCTCTCCGGCTTCACGTCGCCATTCACCGGTTTTGGAGCGCCGCTCTTCGCATTCCTCAGTGGCGTTAGTTATCTCCTTTGGGTGCAAGGGCAGACAGCCCGCGGCACGAGTGAAGAAGATATCTCCAAGGTCTCCATCCGCCGTGGCCTGTTTGTGATCGGCATCGGCTTCGCGTTCAACATTCTCGTGTGGCTACCCGAAGATACCTTCAACTGGGATGTCCTCACGTTTGTGGGAACCGCTCTGATCCTGCTCAATGGTTTTCGCCGCCTGCCGCTGCCGATCACCGTGCTGGCCGCGGTGATGGCGCTGCTGGTGAGTCCCATCTTACGCGGGCAAGCCGATTATGCCGCCTATTGGGAAAACGGTTACTTCGAATGCGACCTCACATTGTCCGATGTGCTGATCGGCTTCTTGTGTACCGGCTACTTTCCCATCTTCCCTTGGATCGCCTTTTCGCTCAGCGGATATGTCGCCGCCGCCACGCTGTTCGCCGAGACCGACAGCGACGAACCGCTCCCCTCCCTTTGGCCGCTTGTTCTGTTAGGGGCCGCGTTTATCGCGACATCGCAGCTCGCGCGCCTGTCACGACCTTACTTGCCGGAGCTACTCGCCAACAACTACTTGGGAGGCTGGACCATGTTTCCGCCCACGATTGAATATGTGCTCGGAACATTGGGTATGACCCTGATGCTGCTGGGACTCACGCACCGCTTTATCGATCACAACCCACGGGCTTTACGCTGGCATGGCTTGCTTAACATCGCCAAGACGTTCAGTCGTTATTCATTCACCATCTACATCTTGCATCATGTGGTTCATTTGTGGCCCCTCTGGATTTACGGCTCGGCCAATGGCTTCGATCCGACCTACTTTTGGATGACAGCGTTGCCGATCACGACGTCGATCCTGCTGGCAATCCTGTTTCTCGCCTGCTGCTATGGCATCCTGCGACGACTCGGCCCTGATCGAACCTACGGCATTGAATCCTGGATGCGTTGGCTCTGTGATTGAATTCACTGGGTCTCGCATTTTGGCGGCAAGTGTAACTCAAGTTGAGAGTGGCACCGGAAAGGAAGTCGTCGCACGTGAGTCGTCGAGCAGAACGACCTCTGATCAAGGTCAATTGCGCGGCGATCCCGCGAGGGCTCTATGAAAGTGAAGTCTTCGGGCACGCCAAGGGAGCGTTCACTTGCGCATTCTGACCGACGAAGAATTGCGATCGCTCGAAGCCAACAACATCCAAGCCGCGCTGTCCAAGCCATCCAAGTTGCCACAAACTATGCACCTTACGGCGTCCCTGTCTTGAACTCCTTATCTCAAAATGATTTGTGTTCCGGGTAATGGCACATTGCCTTACCCGGGTCAGTGGAGGCAAAAGGACACCAATAAAACTTTTTCTGACCGGGGTCAGTGGCTTTGCAACCACAACTTCTTCCCTGATTCGATCGCTGGGCGCACTGGGGTGAAGTTCCGTTTGAACTTCGCAATTGAATTCGGGTTGAGACAACCGGAGGACGTGAGAGCCCTCAAATAGAACAGACAACTTCTCACGCCATGATGTCGCTGATGACATTACCCTTTACATCGGTGAGTCGGAAATCGCGGCCAGCGTGGCGGTGGGTGAGCGATTTGTGGTCCAGGCCCAGAATGGCCAGCATGGTGGCGTGGAGGTCTGCGATCTGGACCGGGTTCTCAACGGCTTCGTAGCCGTAGTCATCGCTCCGTCCGTAAGCGATGCCGGGCTTCACGCCGCCGCCCGCCATCCACATCGAAAAGGCTTTTGTATTGTGATCGCGACCTTCCTGACCTTCGGCGTATGGCGTGCGACCGAACTCGCCAGTCCAGACAACCAACGTGTCTCTTAAAAGGTCTCGTTGGGCCAGATCGGCCAGTAGCGCGGCGATCGGTTGATCGACCTCATCACAACTCTGCTTGAGTTTGGCGTTGAGATTGAAATGATGATCCCAGTTGCCATGAGTGATCTCGACAAAGCGCACGCCTGCTTCGACCATGCGCCGCGCGAGCAAGCATTTGCGCCCCATATCGTCGCACTGCTCTGAACCAATGCCATAAGCCTGCTGAGTCGCTTCCGTTTCACGAGACAGATTCAGTACCTCCGGCATTTCTCGCTGCATGCGGAACGCCAGTTCGTAGGATTGAATCACGCCATCCACGGCTGGATTGAATGAGTCGCGGTTCAACTTTTCGCGGTTGAGCGACTGAATGAAATCCAATTCCTTTCGCTGATCGACATCGGTACGTTTGGCGGTCAGATTCGGAACGCTTGCGTATCGAATTGGGCGATCACTTTGCCCAACACGCGTTCCCTGATAGACGGCTGGTAGAAACGAACTGCCATAGTTCGTCGCTCCACCAAAGCCGCTCGGAGGCGTCAAACTGACAAATCCCGGTAGATTCTGGTTTTCGGTTCCCAGCCCATACAAGGTCCATGCACCGAGGGAAGGTCGAACAAACTGGGCAGTTCCCGTATGCAACTTGATGAAGGCTTGAGGGTGCGCCGGCTGGTCGGTTTGCATAGATGAAACCACACACATTCGATCGGCATGTTTTGCCAGCTGCGGAAGCAACTCCGACATCCACAAGCCACTCTGCCCGTGCTGAGAAAACTTCCATTTAGACCCCAGCCACTTCGATCCGGGACGAGGCCCCGGCTTTCCGGAGTCACGATTCAGTTGAGGTTTGTAGTCCAGCAGGTCCACGTGAGACGGAGCGCCGCTCATGCAGAGAAAGATCACTCGTTTGGCTCGGGGTTTCAGCGGAGTTTTCTTCGGAGCCAGAGGCGATCCGTTGTCTGCCGTTTGTGCGTCAAGTGATGCCTGCGTGCCAGCCAGGGCGGAAAACGCCAGCCAACCAAAACCGCACCCGGTCGTCTGAAGCACATCGCGCCGTGTGAAGAGCGTGCTGACTCTCGAACAGGTTTTCGAATCATTCATGATGTCACCCTTTTGAAAAGTCCTGAGAGAGACTGCAATTCAATCAAGGAAACGGAACTCCGCCGATCCGAACAATCCGCGAACGACGCTGGTCCACGCCGCGCGGGAGTTACCAGTTGCCTTCACCAGAGTCTCAGCGGCCATCGATTCGGTCTCGGAAGGATCGCGATTGAGGATTCGGCGGAATACGAACCGCAGTCTTTCTTTGAACGAAGCCAGAGGAGTTGCCGCTGGGTATGCCTTCAGCACAATATCCGCCAGAGCCTGCGATTGCTCCGCCACGAAATCGCTGTTCAACATGAACAGCGCCTGCGACGGCACATTCGTGGCGTCGCGCGCTCCATCGGTGGCCGAAGTGTCGGGCGGGTCAAACGCAAACAGCACTGCCGGCGTCAGGCTGCGAGTTGCCGGCAGGTAGATGGAGCGGAAGTTGTTGTTCGCGCCTTCGATCTGTTGCAGAGTCACCGCTTGAAAACGCTCGCCACCGATGGGTCCATCGCCAGCTCGACCGATGAGCGAACCTGGCTGAGGCTGTCGATTAAGCCGTCCCGAGGCCGTCATAATGCCATCGCGGATTTCTTCCGCTTCCAGCCGTCGCGAATTGTGTCGCCACAACATGGTATTGTCGGGATCGGCCGCGAAGCATGTCTCGTCGTAGTTGGATGACAGGCGATAGACGCGGCTGAGAGTAATCTCGCGGATCAGCTGTTTGATGGACCATCCATTGCGGACAAATCGAGCCGCCAGATAGTCCAGCAACTCCGGATGAGTTGGCTGAGCGCCGGTGGTCCCAAAGTTATCAACGCTCTCGACAAGCCCGCGTCCGAACAGCCAGTGCCATACTCGGTTCACGATCACTCGCGAAGTCAGCGTGTTCTCTGCCGACACAAGTGCATTGGCCAATTCGAGCCGACCGCTGCCCTGGCGAATCAGAAGATCTGTTCCTGTACCGAGCAGCCCCGGAACACCTCGCGGAACAGCTTCGCCCACATTCTCGATGCTGCCGCGGAGGAACAACGGACTATCGGCGATGGCCTCAAAGCCGCTGGATTGCATGCGTCGTCCAGCCGGACTTCCCGCCATTGGCTCGCCCGGTTGCTGCTTCGGACCGCCGGGTTGTCGTGGACCGTCCGGCGGCATTGGCCTTGCTGGGCCAGCACCACTGGGCCGACCACCTGGCATCGGACGACCCGGGCCAGGTCGACGAGCTTGCGGCGCTGAGTTGGGTCGGTCGCTGACGCCCATCGCCAAAGCTTTTGCCGATCCATCCTCGTTGACGAAACTCAATTCGAATTCCAGTTGCGACACTTGAGTACTGATCCGAACCACGTCGAAGTCGGAGAGTCCATCGGTGGGCTTGCCACCATTCGCGCGTTGAGCCCGTGCAGAACGTTGTTGTTGCTGGAGTCGCTCTAGTTTCTGCTGCTTCTGTTGGATTTCGGCGGCATTGAGTCCACTCGCGACCACCGGCAAACCTGCTTGGGCTGGTAGGTCGACCAATCCCGCACGATTGCGCCCACCCACCGCGCCGGGCGTTCCATACTTGGTTTCTGTCGAGAGAAAGATGCCTGCCAGCGCAGTGTAGTCGCGTTGAGAAATGGGATCGAACCGATGGTCGTGACATCGCGCACAGGCAACGGTCTGCCCGAGAAACGCCTGCGCAACCGCCGCAATCTGATCGTCGGCCAGGTCGACGGCAAATTGTTTCGGATTTCGCTCGTTGATTGGGATCTCGCCAATCGCCAGAAAGGCAGTGGCAATCAATTGTTCTGCACGCTGCGAATCCATCTTTGCAGGCAGCAAATCTCCAGCGATCTGTTCGCGCACGAACTGGTCGAACGGTTTGTCTTTGTCGAACGAATCAATCACGTAATCGCGGTAACGCCAGGCATGCGGATAAACAAGGTTCGCATCTTTTCCCGACGACTCCGCGTAGCGCGCGACATCCAGCCAATGACGTCCCCAGCGTTCCGCGTATTCACGCGAGTCCAGCAAGCGATCAACCGTCTCTTTCAGCAGGGACTCGCGATCACCCGACGATGACCATCGATTCAAAAAGTCTTCGCACTCCTGATCGCTCGGAGGAAGCCCGGTCAGATCAAACCGCAGTCGGCGCAAGAGAACCAGCGGCTCAGCATCTGCCACCGGCGAAAGTTTGGTTCGTTCCCACTGCGCTGCGACAAAGCGATCAATGTCTGACTGCGGCCACTTGGCAAATTGTGTCGCGATTGTCGTAGATGGCCCCGTGACAGACTCAAGCCGCTGGAGAGACCACCATTTTCGCGCCTGCGACGTGTCGTATCGCGTCACGACTTTCGATGCTCCGTCGCGAGGATCGGGGGCACCCATGCGCACCCAGGTCTCAAAGTCGCCAATGACGCTGTCGGGAAGTTTTCCGCCGTCGTCCTTAGGGGGCATCTTCAAATCGTCGTTCGCATATCGGATCGCGGAGATCAGCAGACTGGCCTGCAGATTTCCCGGTACCACAGCCGCCCCCGAATCCCCGCCGCGCCGAATCCCCTCGCGACTGTCCAGCAGCAGACCTCCCTTAACGTCACCCGCTTTTGCCGAGTGACACGAGTAGCACTTGTCGACCAGCACAGGGCGAATCTTCGCTTCAAAGAACTGCAACTGCTCTGGAGAGATCTTCTCCTGTCCCAGTGCGTCACTGGATATCATCCACAGCAGCAGAGCGACAACTATACAAGCGGATCGAAAACGACAAGACCTTATGGAATCGCAATTCATCGTCGGCGTCAGCAGGTGTTGGTTGGTATTCATAGACGTCCTCAATTCTCCAACGACTGGTCAACGATCACACGAACGTGATCGCCAAAGATTCCAAACGCTGCCAGATCAAGCTTCACGGTGCGACGATCGTCACTCAGCGTGATCGTGTCATCGCGCGGCGTGCCGGACAATTCCAGTGCTCGCCCCTTCTGCGGAAACTGCCCGCCACGTTTAGAGAAAAGCCCATCACTTGCGCGCAGGTCATCGCCGACAACAATCAGACCCAACACAGGGCGATTGAAAGTGATTTCGCCGACGATGCGTTTCAGTTCATTGGGGTTGGGTTGCAACTGTGGCGGGCCCGCTTCGTCCCTTTGATCCAGCGGTCGGAATTGCAGAAGAAATGACTTCACACGCTTGCCCGACGGAATATCTGCCGTTGTCAAGTCTGCAGCGAAACGAACCTTCCCAGGCGAAGTGACATTCACGCGGATTGGCTCGCTCAGAATCCGTGCGTAGCCTTCCGGCAGGACGAAAATATCCGTGTTACTTTGAACGAGCCCCATCGGTCGAGGCCAGTGTGGTGCAAACCGGAAGGCACCCGTGGAACCAGAAACTCCCGACGCAACCGGCCAGACCTTTTCAAACACATCGGCATCGAATTTCGCGGCCTGGATTTCATGACGTTGGGTCACGCGAACCGCTTCACCTTCCTGAACCAGTCGCCCAGCACCGCTGTCGGCCGGAGTAACCTCAACTTTTCCGTCGAACACCGAAACCACAGGAATCCCTTCAGAATCAATCTCGATTCCAAAGGCCGTGCCGAGATCGACAACTTCGGCCGTCGGCGTGCTGACTTGAAAGCCCTCCGCGCCGGGCGGAACCGTGGCCGTCAGCAAGCCCGAGTGCAATCGTGTTTTTCCCGGGCTGATCAATTCATAACGGGCCGGCCCCTGCAATGTGACTTCCACTCCATCATCAAATTGCAGACGAATGAGTCCGCGCTGAATCTCGATGGTCTTATTGCCAAGGCGATCGCCATTCCGCAACACACTATCTGTCTGATCGATGGCTGCAACCGACGCAAAGGGTTCGATCACAGAGGGTTCGATCGCCGGTCCACCTCGTTCGCTCTTCTGCAACAGAAACAGTGCGAATATCAAACAGGCTGCAACACTGGCCGCAACCACCACGATTCGCTTGGTCGACCAACGCAGTGGCTTGTTCAAACTCGGAGTGAGTTCGTGAACCTGGTCCGAGAGAAGCAGTCCGCGAGCGGCATCACACAGCATCTGTTCACGAACATTGGCTTCGACAAATCGCTGCATCTGTTCCGGATGATCTTTCAGCCAATTTGAAAGTTCGGCTTGCTGGCCCGCGTCGAGCGAACTCTCGAGCCACTGTTCCATCAGCCGATCGAACGGTGCTCCGTCAGCCGGCAGTTTGTCATCTGGCTGGCTCAAGCTGATTCTCCTTGCAGGCCGACGTGTCTCTCGACGCACTGCCGGAGCACATCACGCGTCCGCTTCAGGATGGTTCGCACGTTATCCGCCGTGATGTTCAATTTTTCGGCAATCGTTTCAGAAGTCTCACCTTCGGCGTATCGCATCTTAATGATCGTTCGCGGTCGCCCTGCCAGCTCGCCAACACAGTGCCGCAGCGCTTCCGCCTCATTGCTGATGCGAGGCGCAACGTCCGCCCAGGCTTGTGTGTATTGATCCAGAAACACCGAGTCGCAGATCATCCGATCCCGTGCCGCGTCTCGGCGATGCCCCAAAATCTCAAACTTCGCCACTCCCAGCGCCCATGGAAGAAACGGTTTCGACTCGTCGTACTCGGCAAACTTCCGCAGCAGGGCCAGCGATGTCTCTTGCACGATGTCGCGGGCTGCCCAGGGATCTCTGACCAGCGACACGACGAACTGACTGACCGTCGGCTGAGCGTCAGTCCAAAGTTGCGTGAATCGAATTTGTTGGTCTTCATCGAGCATCTGAATTTCAGTCCTGATCCATCGTGGCTGTCATGATTCTCCACGAAGTGGGAGTAGTGTGACAGGATTCTGAAAGAATCTTTACCCTGCTCATTGATTCCAGGGCTCCCATCGGAGTGTCTCGCTCCCTAGGCACCGCGATATGCTCGTAATTCCTGCGGAATCGGCGGCGACACACCCGGGGGCGGGCCGTGTGTAAAGCTCGCGTCAGGCTGGCCGCGGTAAAGTCGCGGAATGAACGGAAAACTGTCCGTGATAACGTAATAATACGTTCCGTCAGGAAACTCCGGCGTGCATCCAAACCGTCCGTTGCATTCGTCCAGGTCGCCGAATCCTGGTTCGTAGATGTGGTCTTCGCAGAATCGTCCGTCCGGTTTTCCAAGTGGCCCGCTGGTTCGCTTGACATCCGAGAGTCGATAACTCGATCGTAGCCGGCGAATGGGGCTTTGCAGATCGCCCGGAGACTCAGGCGACTCCGGTCCGTAAATGGGAAATCCATCCGCAGCGTATCCAACCAACATCATTCGGCGCGAGGGATCTAAACTCATCAAGCTCGCCAGAAGTCCTGCAGGCATTCCGTGGTAGTGGTACATCCCTCCGCCTTGTGTATGTGCATTGTTTCGATCGATTCCTAAAGCAATCGAATTCGCCGGATGCAAGACTTCAAACTGCCAGCCAGCGGAAACATCACTATTCCAGAATGGTCCAGACGGATCGAAGGGGACGCCATTCACCGCAACTCCGAACCACCACATGTTGATGGGTATCGGCTTTTCGTTCTGGATTGGCTTTGCCGGCATACGCAGCTGATGCGACTGAGGACGGACTGCGACTGGATCGTGTCGATTAGGAAAGTCACCGATGGCGTGCCCGGGTAAACCGTTGGATTCAAGAACTCGAAAGTCTCCTTCCATTCGCAGGCTCATTTTTGACGCAGCTTCGTCAACGGACATTGCCCTATTTGTAAGTCCGATGAGGGAAAGTACTCCAGCGCCAACTGTCGCACCGACGGCTCCCGTAATCACATCACGACGGCTGATACTCATGCTCTGGTTCCCCAATTCAAACGGCAATCAAGCCTTCGATGGTCCACGCCCCTTTCGCCCTCGTGGCGTAGTTACTGGGGCGAAGCCTTATTCACGGATATCTCTCCGCACACCGCTGTCGGCGTGACAGAATTTCCAATAAATTCTGCTGGCTTCCCAATGCTGGGAAGGCTTCCTGTCTATTGCCCTGCTCCTTAGACGCCTCGGTAAGCTCGTACTTCCGATGGAACTGGCGTAGAACCAGGCGAAGGATAGTGGACGGTGAAACTCCGCAAGTGCTTACAGAATAGCCACTTAAGAATTCTTCGCCGAAATTGCCCGAGCTGATTGAACTTTCCGAGAGAAGCCCTTGTTTGCGAAATGCCCACGAAAAAAGCCACCGATCACATTCGATCGGCGGCTAGGCACGAGCGCCAGCGGCCAAGCACTTGCGAGCTCAGTCAGTTGAACAGAATTTCAAGTACGCCCCGGGGTATTCCCTTCCCTAACTGATTCCAGCGTTGTGAGCTTCATTTCCAGTTCTGCGATCTTTGCCTGAAGCTGTTCAATAATGGGAGCAACCTGCTTCTGCGAGAATCGCTTGTGGATGTGCTGCGGGCAGTTCACATCCCACGCCTCGATCTCGAACAGGATGGCCCGTTCGACTTTGCCCGGGTAGGTTGAGTCACGCAGCCTGTTGAGCAGCGCGGGATCGTCTTCCACGACACGGGCTTTGCCCCAGAGCTTGATTCGTCGGCTGCGGACGTAGTCCATTAGGAAGATGAACGCCTTGGGGTTCTCCGATAAATTGCCGAGCGTGATGTACTGGCGATTGCCGCCGAAGTCGGCGAAGCCAAGAGTCTTCTCGTCGACCTTTTTGAGAAAGCCGGGGGTACCGCCTCGGTACTGGATATATGGCTGCCCCTCAGCGTTCGCCGTACCCAGGTAAAACATATCCAGATCGGCCAAAAACGCTTCGAGTTCTGGGGTCACTGTCGTTTCCCAACTCCCTCCTGTTTCCATGCGGGCGTAGCCGGAGCGAGATCCTTTTTCGGACTGAATCCCCTTCACCGCAGGAGTAAAAGCGATATCGCTGGAAAATTGTCGCATGGAAAGATGCCTTTGTTTCTTGGTGATTCGTTGCGAGGACCGCTTACCGAATGACAGGGTGCGCTGTTTTCATCGAACGGTGGGAATCCCCGAGTCGTCCGCAGGTCGTGGCCCCGGAGCGGGCCAGTGAAACTTGCGTTCGGCGACTTGGATCGTCAGGTCGTTGATGCTCGCCTCTCGACGCAGCATCAGCCCCTCATCGTCAAACTCCCACAGTTCATTACCATAAGCCCGAAACCACTGACCGTGGACATTGTGGTATTCGTACTGAAACCGGACGGCGATTCGATTCTCTGTGAAACTCCACAATGACTTGGTAAGGCGGTAGTCGAGTTCTCGGTCCCATTTGGTTGTCAGAAACTCTCGAATCTGATCGCGACCACGCAGAAATCGGTCCCGATTGCGCCACTCCGAATCTTCCGAATAGGCCATCGACACTCGCTGCGGATCGCGACTGTTCCACGCATCTTCTGCGGCTCGGACCTTGGCCGTTGCGGTCTCCAAAGTAAATGGCGGCCGAATGATCGTCATGGCAGTTCCCTTGTAATCAACTGAGATCGAAGTAAACCGGATGCCTGAAGAAGGTCAGGCATCCGGTCAATGTCCGTATGGTTAATGAGCGGAGCAAGCTTCTGTGCCGCACGTCGAAGTCGCGCAGGCTTCGACTGGTTCGGCTTTCGGAATATCGAGATCGGTATCGGCCACGTTGTTGAGAAAGTTGGTGAAACAGCCCAGCACCACACTGGCGACGATCTCGACAATTTCGGAATCGCCAAAACCATGATCCCGAACGGCTGTGAGTTGCTGGTTACTGACCTTGCCCCGGCTTTCCAGCACATCGCTTGCGAACGCCAGCGCCGCCTTGGTACGGCGATCTTCGGAGTTGCCGGTGCGACCTGCCAGAATGTCGTCGGCAGTCAGTCCCGCCGATGGAGCGACGGCACTCAGGATTGACGTGCAGTAACTACAGGAATTCGTTTCGCTGGTCGTGAGCTTCAATTGGTTGTGCAGCTTTGTGCCGATTCCGGCTCCACCCATTGCCGTACTAAAGGCAAGGAAGCTGTCGAGTACCGCGGGCGAGTTCGCCATGACCCTGGCAGTGTTGGGGATCATGCCAAAGGCTTGCTGCACCGTGTCGAGCAGTTCCTTCGTGCGGCCGGTGGCGACTTGAGGATTGACGGAAATGAGGCGTTGCATGGAACTTCTCCAGAGGAATTCAAGGACATTTGGGTGATCTGAGGCGAGCAACATGCTCGGCTCAGCTTTACCCGATTCGGAAAGAACAGACAGGTCTTGTTGGTGTGGTTGTAGATGGAATCGAGGGGCTACTTGGTGAGTTGCTTGCCGAGGAAGCCACGGATCAGCGTGGCGATTTCCGCTCCGTCTTCTTCGAGGGCAAAATGCCCGGTATCAAGTAGGTGAAACTCCAAGTTCTTCAGGTCACGCTTGTAAGGAAATGCACCGGCGGCAGGGAAGATTTGGTCGTTCTTGCCCCAGACGATTAACGTCGGTGGCTGGTGCTTGCGGAAGTATTCCTGCCACTTCGGATAGAGCGGCGGGTTGCTGCCGTAGCTGAAGAACATAGCGAGTTGAATCTCTTGATTGCCGGGTCGATCCAAGAGGGGCTGCACATGTCCCCAGGTGTCCGGGCTAATCGTTTCCACATTGCGGACACCAGCGGTGTACTGCCACTTCGTTGCATCGAGAGTCAAAAGCGAACGCAGGCCGTCGCCCTTGTCCTTGCTGCGGTCCTTCCAGTACGCCTTGATCGGCTTCCAGAATGCGTTGTCGATTCCTTCGTCGTAGGCGTTACCGTTCTGCACGATCAGCGTTTCGACCCGCTCCGGGTGCTTTGCAGCGAGACGGAACCCCACGGGGGCGCCATAGTCCATCAAGTAGATCGAATACGTCTTCAGGCCGACCTTCTCGGTGAACTTCTCGATCACGTTCGCCAGGTTGTCGAAGGTATAGTCGAATTCGTTGACCGACGGAGCCGAACTATGGCCGAAGCCAGGGTAATCCGGGGCAACGACGCGATACTTCTCCGCCAACGCCGGAATCAGATTCCGGAACATGTGGGAAGAAGTCGGGAAGCCATGCAGCAGCAGGATGGTGGGGCCGTCCTTGGGCCCGGCCTCTCGGTAAAAGATATCCAGGTTGTCGACCTTGATCGTACGGTGCAACACTTGCGTCGTCGGTGATTGCGGCTCAGCGGCTTTGACAGGCAAGCCATACGCAATGATCGTGGTAAGAGTCAGCACGGCGACGGAGTTGTGGAACAGGTTCATGGCTTCTTTCTCCAAGGGGCTTAGTTTGTTTTTACTTAATGAGATGCTCAGCGAACGGAGCGTTGAAAATGCTTAGCGAGTTTCATCGCAACCTGGGATCGTTGCACAAACCTCATGGTGATCGACGATTGGTTCGGCCTTCGGGAAATCAATGTCCGTCGCGGCAACGTGGTTGAAGTAGTTGGTGAAGATGTTCAGCGCGACATTGCCCACGACTTCGGCAATGGCTGCATCGTCAAGACCCGCGATGCGAGCGTCCGCAAGGTCCGCGTCACTCAAGCGTCCCTGTTTGTCCAACACCTGCCGAGCGAACTGGACAATCGCCGCGGACTTCGATTCGACGGATGTCCCACGGCGGCTATCCAAAATCTGATCTGCGGTGAGTCCGACCATCTTGCCGATTGTCGAATGTGCGGCGAGGCAATACTCACAGCCGTTTGCTTGCCCCACGGCGAGTGCGATCCGCTCGCGATCTTTCGCCGACAGCGCTCCTTTGCCCAGCGCGCCGCTGAGCGAGAGATAACCTTCCAGGACCGCTGGAGCGTTGGCCATCGCGCGGGTCATGTTGGGAACCAATCCCAGCTTGCCCTTCACGGCATCGAGCAGCTCCTTGGCTTTTCCGGTAGCTGATTCAGGGACGATCTGGTGAATTCGTGACATGTGCAAAACCTTTCGAGAACGGAATTTGATGGACCTCTTTGGCCAGCCGAGCAGTTCAGCGGCCGATGGGACATACAAGTCACTTTCCGTGCCACACTCGCCGGATTGCTACAAGTCGCTTTATTGCAATGACTTACGAACATATTGGCCAACCAGACAGATCAACGAGATATCGTTGTTCACCGATATCTCGTTGATGGTTGACGAGATTTCGTCACAATGGCCGTATGGCAAACCAACATCTAAGTTCCGGAATCGTCGGTGATCCCAAACGGCTCCTCCTCGAACTCGCGTCGCTCCACCAATTCTCAGAACTACTTCCGCTGGCGGTTCAGCGATTGTCGGAAGCGTCCTCGGTGGCGCTCGTTCGCATTTGGCTCACACAGCCGCCTCTGCCCAACGATTGTTCGGCCTGCCGTTTGGCGAGTGAGTGCTCAAACCGAGAACGCTGCTTACATCTGGTGGCAAGTTCCGGCAGATCGGTCACCGACACGAATGCGAATTGGCAACGACTCGATGGAGCATTTCGTCGTTTTCCCATCGGCGTGCGAAAGGTCGGGCAAATCGCTGCCACGGGACAGTCGCTCGAAGTCGCGAACGTGGAACAAGACCAAGTTTGGGTTGCCGCACCGGACTGGATCGCTGCCGAGCGCATCACATCGTTCGTCGGACATCCCTTAATCCACCGAGGGGAAGTGCTGGGCGTGCTTGGACTCTTCGCTCGCGAACGGCCAGGCGACTCGTGTTTCGAGTGGCTGCGAATGATTGCCGATCATCTCGCCGCTTCCATCGCCAATGCGCGCGCTTTGGAAGAGATCAACTCGCTGAAGAAGCGGCTCGAACAGGAGAATGAGTATCTTCGCGAGGAAGTGCAGCAGGCGGCAATGTTTGGCGACTTGATCGGACAGGCGCCGGCGCTACAAGCGGTGACTCGTCAGATCGAACTCGTCGCGCCCACCAATGCCGCTGTCTTGATCCTCGGGGAGAGTGGCACGGGAAAAGAAGTCGTCGCCCGTGAGATTCACCGTCTTAGCCGTCGAGCCCAACGACCTTTGATCAAAGTCAATTGCGCGGCGATTCCACGAGAACTCTACGAAAGCGAATTCTTCGGACACGCCAAAGGTGCGTTCACCGGCGCGCTGCGGGATCGGGCCGGTCGGTTTGAACTGGCCGATGGCGGCACGTTGTTTCTGGATGAGGTCGGCGAGATACCGCTAGACATGCAGGCCAAGTTGTTGCGAGTTCTACAGGAAGGGGAGATTGAGCGAATCGGGGAGGAACGAACTCGCAAGATCGACGTTCGCATCATCGCCGCGACCAATCGCAATCTGCGAGCCGAATCTGAGGCGGGTCGCTTTCGACAGGATCTATTCTATCGACTGAGCGTGTTCCCAATGGAACTGCCGCCGCTGCGAAAGCGAGTGGAAGACATCCCATTGCTCGCGGAGCACTTTCTCAATCGGTTTGCTCGTCAATTGGGACGCCCTCGCCCACGACTGACGCTGGCGAATGTCCAGGAGCTTCAGCGCTACGACTGGCCCGGAAACGTGCGCGAACTGCAACACTCATTGGAAAGGGCATGTATCGTTGCCGCTGACGGTCGCTTGCGATTTGATTTACCGACGACTGCCGCAAAGCGGCAATCTGAGCTTTCAGAATCTCCTTCGCCTCAACGCATTCTGACCGACGAGGAACTGCGATCGCTTGAAGCCGCGAACATCCAAGCCGCGCTGTCGAAATGTCACGGCAAGGTCTACGGAGCCAATGGGGCAGCGGCGCTGCTGGGAGTCAAACCGACAACACTCAACTCCCGAATCAAGTCCCTCGGTATCAAGAATGCATGAACCTTGACCGTGCCAAGCCATCCAAGTTGCCGCACAACTTGCACCTTACGGCAACCCTGTCTTGAACTTCTTATCGCAAAATGATTTGTGTTTCGGGTAATAGTTACGGTGCAAGAAACTTGAACGGTTCGCTCGGCGCAAAATTCGCCGTCTGATCCCCGACGACATCCAGCTTGCCGGCAAGAGTCAACTTACGCACGCCGGCACTGGCTTGAAAGTCAATTTTGTCTAGCTTCACCCACAAGGCACCCGGACTGTTAGTGTCTTCGTAGAAGTAGACGCGGTTCTTCTGGTCGGCCGCCGTTCGCCAAATCGTTGATGAAACGTTGGGCGCTCCTTGCTTGCGAATACCGCGAGGAACGCTGACGTTTCGCATCACACTGAACACGGCGGCCACTGCCTCACGAGCATCCGCCGACTGCTGGCACGCGTTGATGTAATACGAAGCCCGTGCAAAGCGATCCGCAGCCCGGACCGTGCCCGGGAGCATCACAGCTCCGTCGAACTCTTTCCAGTATTCGTTGATTGCGAGTTGCTTGTCGTAGGTTGGCGAGTTCGTCATGACCTGGTGTTCCCGGGCGTGGTGAATAACCAGCTTACCTTGCACATACTCAAAGATGGCCGAGTCACCAGTGGGGTCGGATATGGCCATGTGGACGGTTCCCTTCGCTCCGTTCGGTGCCACGACGGGAACGATGCGGAATGCTTCTTTCTCGACCTCAGCAACCGCCTCCGAGACCGTCGCGAAGTTGTCGAGCAGGTACTGAGCCCAGGCGGTGATACAAACACCCGGCCGCTTGTCATCGGCTGCGGGGTACTCGGACTCAGCCAGGTACAACAAGTTCGCAACGAACCCTTTCTCGTTCATGCCGTCGGCGCTGCCGCCTTCGTAAACCGAGGCCACGACGCTGCCATACTTGCTGGTCCATTGCAGCGACCCTTTCCCCAGGCCGCCATCGCGTTTCATTCCACGAGGGAACACCCACAAATTGGTGTGCATATCCTCGACCCAGTCCATCGACCGGCCGGTAACCGTCTGCCCCTCCTTGCCGAAGTAGATGGCGCGAGTGCAGGCTTCCGCATAGTGCAAACTCGACAAAACCGCTGCCACAGCAGCCACGATCAGCAACGCTGAAAGACGACTCGACGTGGCAATTCTCTCAATTCTTAGACACATGATTTCCTCGCCCAACGGGTGTTTGATCGATGACGTGCGGTAGCAATTGACTGCCGAGTTGTTCCGTTGTCGGCTGAGCAAAGGCCGATGAATGGAGCCCCAACCGGAAAGTGCAGAGCCTCCCCAGACTGACATCCGCGAATTTATCAGTCGGCCTCTTCAAGCGGGATTTGAACTCCGTATCCCATTAAGCCACCTCAACTTCCAGCTACCGTAATACCAAATCGATCTTCCGGGTACCAGTCGATTGAACAAGGAGCCAATTCTTGCAAACCCTTGTCCCACAACGAAAAGCGGCTCTCCGCGAGTAACCGCTGCGAGCCGTGAAAAGCTCAAGTCGGGGTGACAGACGTCTATTGAACTTTTATCGGGTTCGTTTGGCGACCGGACGAAGGCGCTAATCGCTATCGCACAAGCACTTGCGAGTTGAGGTCTCAAAGACAGTGTTCCGAAGTTACCCGGGTAACTTCGATCATGCGCTATTTCACCTTTCGAATGACGGGCGGTTTCCATGATCCATCGAGGATGCCTTTTTGGCCCCAATAGGCGCGAATGTACAGAGAAAAATGACCCCCTGGAGCCGGCAGCCAGTTTGATTCCTTGTCCTTGCCCGGAGAAGCCTTGTTGACGTAGAGCGTGAGCGAACCATCGGAGTTGCGCTTGAGGTTCTTGTTCTTCGTGCCCAACGAGTAGCGCTTCAAGTCGTTGGGATGGAAGAAGTGCTGCTCATTATAGAGTGTCAGCGACCAGAACCCACTCACCGGTGGTTCCTGCCCGGCGGCAAAAGTAACTTCGTAGCTCTGGTTGCCATCGAGTGATCCACCGGCCGAGTCGTTGTCGGTGTACAGATACTGTGTCTCTTCCGGTTTGTTGTCGAACATGTTCGACTTGGCGGTTCCCGTGCGATTGAAATAATCGAAGCCAAACCGCGCGTTGTTGGTCGAGCGATGCCAGCCGTTGCCCGCAGGGCGGCCATTTCGGTTCCATTCGAAGAAGGGTTCGAGTACTCCGCGCTCGGTTTCGACTGCAACATCGACCAGCGCCTTCTTGATCGCCGGATCTTTCTCCGCGGAATCGAGCAGCACGCGAAACTGGCCGTAGAGCGCCTCTTCCCCGGGAAGTGGCGGCACAGAATCAAGCACGGCGCCCAGTTGATCGAAGTATTTCTCCGGGACGATGTAAACGACGGTCGAATAGTGCAGCGCGCGGCGGAGCCGATGGTCGGTCGAAAAGTGCAGCGCTAGCCCTGCTCGTGAGAATCCGTAAGGCAGATTTGAGGCTTCCCAGCGTCTCAAGCCTTACGATCCGCGAGCGTAGCCCATGCTGCGAGATATGCATAACTGGACCGAAATCCGTCGTCTTGTCCTGACCGAGAAGAAATCCAAACGAGCGGTTTGCAGGGAATTTTCCCTTCACTGGCAGACCCTCGAAAAGATCCTGCAGCACCCTGAGCCGCCCGGTTATCGACAACGTCTGCCCCGGGAGCGGCCCAAACTCGATCCGTTCCTGCCGATCATCCACGAGATCCTGGAGCAGGACAAAACGGCGCCCCGCAAGCAGCGCCACACCACTAAACGGATCTTCGACCGCCTGCGTGCCGAGCATGGCTACACCGGCGGGATCACGGTGGTCGGCGAGGTCGTGCGGGAGTGGCGAACGACCACGGCGGAGGTGTTCTTACCCTTGTCGCATCAACCGGGCGAAGCCCAGTTCGACTTCGGCGAAGCGGAGGTGGTGCTGCAAGGCATGCCGACGAAAGTCGCGTACTGCGTCATGTCGTTGCCGTACAGCGACGCGTTCTTCGTGCAGGTCTTTCCTCGCGAATGCACCGAGACGTTTCAAGCGGGCCATCAGCGGGCCTTTGAGTTCTTCGGCGGCGTGCCCCGCCGGATCAGCTACGACAACAGCCGGATTGCTGTGGCCCGGTTCGTGGGGAAACGGGGTGACACGCCGACGCGTGAGTTCCTACGGCTGCAGAGTCATTATCTGTTTGAGCATCACTTCTGCCTGGTGCGACGGCCGATGGAGAAGGGGCATACGGAGAACCTCATCGGTTTCGCGCGGCGGAACTTCCTGGTGCCGGTACCACGGACCGGCAGCCTGGAAGTGCTGAATGCCGAACTCGAGCGGCAGTGCTGTGAAGATCTGGAACGCCAGTTACGCGGACAACCGGCGAACAAAGCCACGTTGTTGGCAGAGGAGCAGGCTGCGTTGTTGCCGCTGCCGAAGTCGGGCTTTGAAGCGCGGCGAGTCGAACCGGCCCAGGCCAACTCTCTTTCCTTGGTTCGCTTCGACGGCAACGATTACTCGGTGCCGACGCAGTATGCTCATCAGAAAGTGACCGCAATTGGCGGCCTGGAGGAAGTTCGGCTGGTCGTTAACGACAAGTTGGTTGCCCAGCATCCACGCGACTGGTCGAAGGAGCAGGTCCATTACAACCCGCTGCATTACCTGGCACTCTTGGAGCGGAAGCCAGGGGGCTTGGACTTCGCGAAACCCCTGGAAAACTGGGGCTTGCCGGACTGTTTCGATCTCCTCCGGCGGCGTCTGGAAGCAGATGGCGGCGCACACGGCCGCCGGGAGTTCATCAAAACCTTGCGGCTGCTGGAGACTATCTCGCTGGCTGCATTAACTGCGGCGATTGAGCGGGCACTGGAGATCGACGTTCTGGCCGTCGATGCGATTCGGCTGCTCGTGCAGCAGGGACTGGAAGAGCCGACGCGGTGGTTTCGGCTGGACAATCATCCGCATCTGCAGTCGCACTCGATCCCTCCTCCCAATCTCCTGTCTTACCGTGAACTGACCTGCGCGCTGACGACGGGAGGTGTGTTATGAAATCTCTCGAAACCAAAAGCACGGTGCTGCTCAAGCATCACTTGAAGGCCCTACGGTTGCCGTCGTTCCTGGAGGGCTGCGAGAAAACGGCCCAGCGGTGTGCGACGGAGAACGTCGATCATCTGGGCTTTCTGCTGCAACTGTGTGAGCTGGAGTTACTCAACCGTGAGAAGCGTGCCAGCGAGCGGCGGCTCAAGTCAGCGCGCTTTCCCAACCTGAAATCGCCTGGTGATTTCGACTTCGCCGCCCAGCCCTCGCTCAATCGCGTGCTGGTGGCAGAACTACTGCGGTGCGAGTTCGTGGAACGCCGCGAGTCGGTGATCTTTCTCGGGCATCCGGGCACGGGGAAGACGCACCTGGCCATCGCGCTTGGCATTGCCGCCTGTCAGCGGGGTAAACGGGTCCGCTTCTGCCGCGTGACGGAACTGATCACGCAACTTATGGAAGCCCGAGAAGAACGGACGCTGCTGCGGATGAAGTCGTCACTAGCCAAGTTCGATCTGCTGATCCTCGATGAGCTGGGTTACGTCCCCGCCAGTAAGCTGGGCGCGGAGTTGCTCTTCGAGGTCATCAGTAGCGCTTACGAACGCCAATCGTTGATCGTGACCACCAATCTGCCGTTCGAGCAATGGACCGAAGTCCTGGGCAGCGAGCGCCTGACCGGCGCCGTGCTCGATCGGCTGACACACCGCTGCCACATCCTCGAATCGACCGGCGAAAGTTATCGCTTGCAAGACGCGCGGCGCCGCCGCAAAGGATCGCGCCCGAAACCGGCGACCTCATCCTTGTCACCCGCCGATGAAACGGCAGAATCCTAGCCGTCGTTACAACCGTCGCAATCCTTCCTCCTCCGGAGGAGGAAGGATTCTTACTGGAATGCCCCAACACCCTGATTTAGACTGAGACCCTTCCCCACCTCAGCGCCACACTTTTCAACCGCCGCGCGCTGCACTATTCGACCGTCGTTTACATCCGGGCGTCGGCTTGTCCAAGTTTGCGACCGGTGAAGCCTGAATAACCCCCTGCCGCTTCGCCCAATTGAATGCCCGCTGGACGCTGCGGAAGGCCCCGAATTTAGACGAATCCGATTGACTGCTGTACTGTTGATCTACCCACCGGGTAACGTGGTACGCCTTCAAGTCTTGGACTCGGACCCTAGTTCCGATATGCCGGGCGAAGCTGTCCAAGTAACGCTTGTAGTATTCGAGCGTCTTGGGAGCCTGGTTGTTGCCGACCCAAACTAGGAACTGGTCTAGCACTTCGACCACGGGAGTCGAGGGAGCCATTTCACGATGGCCCGCCATAAGATCGTGGTACTTCTGCCAAGCCGCTTCGCGGTCGGGTCCAAGTGGGACTTGCTTACCCTTTATCTGGACATACCACGACGCTGTTTGCTTGCGGAAGAACGGGAGTGGAACACGCATGGAAAGATACCCTCTCGGCTAAAGACTAGGCCGAAAGGGGACAGCCGGGCGGCTATCTCTGCACAAAACTCTGCATTTTGCGTGTCAGAACGATTTTTGCCCCGAAGGGCAGTTGCTGTAAGTTGCTTATTTCTAAGAGCTTATAGCGAGTGGAGGATAACGGACTTGAACCGATGACCTTCTGCATGCCATGCAGACGCTCTCCCAACTGAGCTAATCCCCCGATCGTGTTCGGTGATGTTGCTTCCGGCGAAGGAAAATCGACGTCTGCCACTTTGGGGAAGCAGCAATCGCTCTTGTTGATTTGGCCTTCTGCCGGCTAACGTAGTCGCCGAATAACGTAAACTACTGATGCTGCCCGATGATGTCAAGGACGGACGACGGTGACCGTTGGTTCACCTGGCCCATCCGCGAATCTCGAGTAGCAACACGCCCGATTACATCGACGGGAAAGGCTGCGGCAGTTGAACAAGTTTGCCCCTACCATTGCGAAAATCGGCATTTCCGTGGCCCTGCTCGGCTTTTTGGGGTACCGCGCCTCGCTGGACCCCAAATTGCCAGAACTGGTCGAAGGGCCCAAAGCCTGGGGCATGCTGCTGGTGGCGCTTGGTGCCGTGCTAACGGCGGTGCTCACCACCATTCTTCGCTGGCATTTGCTCCTGCGCACGCTGGGTTTGCAATTCACGCTCCGGGAATCGCTGCGGGCCGGGTTCATGGGCTATCTGTTCAATCTGTTGCCGCTGGGGCTGGCCGGTGCCGATGCCGTGAAGGCTGGGTTTTTAATCCATCGGAATCCCTCGCGCAAGACCGAGGCAATTGCTTCGGTGATTATCGATCGCATTCTCGGGCTCTATGCGCTGCTGGTCATGGCGGGGGTCGCCGCCTTGCTGTTAGAGCGCAGTCAGCCCGAGTTTTTTGCCGACAAGAATAACGCGGGAACGCTGTTTCTTTGCAGATTTGCCCAGTATCTGGCCCTCGCCAACACCGTGGGCTTTGTCTTCATGTTGATTCCCGGCGTGACTGGCCTGAAGTTCTGGGATGGCCTCGAACGTTGGCCGGGCGTCGGGGGCGTCTTTAAAAAACTGGTCGCTACCATGCGGACTTACCGGCAATCGTCGGGCCGGCTGATGGTGGCGGTGGCGATGAGTTTTGCCGTCCACTGCTTTTACGTGGCCATGGTCTACTTCGCGGGGCGCGGCCTGCTAGACGCTAGCATCCTGCCTCATCCGCAGCCCTTTCCTCAGCCATCGCTGGCGACTCACTTTGTGTTTGTGCCCATCTCGATGGTCGCTGGTGCTTTACCCATTGGGGCCTTCGAAGCGACGCTCAACGGTCTTTACTACGCCTTCTCGCCGGTTGGTGTGCCTGAGAGCCAGGGGCTGATGATTGCGGTGATCTATCGCTTGTTGCAAGTGTCGGTCGCTACGATTGGTGTCGTCTATTACCTGGCTGGCCGTCAGGAAGTGAAGCAACTGCTGGCCGAGCAAGTCGCGGCCGATGTCGCGGCCGGCAAGGCCTAGTCATTTGCGCGGCAAAACGGATCGCTTTGGCGGCTTCTGCCAGGGCCAGTTGAACGCTGCTGGCTGCCCTTGTTCGTTACTGTGCAAGGCCTTAAGATACGGCGCGGGAGTCTCTGGACGGGCCGGCGCATGCGCATGAGGCCCGTTTCCATTCAACGGGCTTCCGTTGGCAGTTCTTTCGGCGGTCCTACCTGTTTAGGTGTTGTGCCGCCGTACCAACAAGGAGCGGGTCTTGAGCGGATTGTTAGGGGTGATTTATTTGACCGGTCTGCTGCTGGCGCAAGGCGCTGCAGCTGCACCTGCCGGCGGAGCTGCTCCTGCAGCAGGCGGCGGTGGGTTGACCGATACGATTTTCGGCACATTCGCGTTGCCTATTATGGCCATGCTGCTGCTGATGTATTTCATGCTGCTGCGGCCCGAACAAAAGAAACGTAAAGAGGCCGAGCAAACGCTCAACAGCCTGAAAAAAAACGATCATGTGGTGACGATCGGCGGCATCTGCGGCACGGTCGTGAACATATCGCCTGGCTCAGCCACCATCACCATTCGTGTGGATGACAATACCCGGCTGAAGATTCTCCGCTCCGCTGTAGCTCGCGTTGGCGAACCTGACGCGCCCAGCGACGGCAAAAAAGAGCTGGCCTAGATGTCCGCATCCTTGGATGGCGTGCATCCAGGGGCTTCCTTGTTTCGCCGGTGAATTGCTGCCGGGTGAGTTTATTTCTCAGTTCGCGTTTTGGGACGTGTTGACATGCTCTCTCCCTTTTTCCAGTTCCTGCTTGCTGCCGAAAACCGGCTGTTGCCCGCGTTGCCCACCTACTTCGGCGTGCAACTCGATTCGGTACTGCCGTTGATTCTGGCGGTGGTGGGAATCGTGTTGGGCATTCTGTACGGCAACTTCATCCGCATGCCCGACCACGGTTGGCGCGTCGGTCTGATTGCTGCCAGCTTTTTGGCTGCCCTCTCGGTCATTCTCTTTTGGGAGTACAAACTGGGGGTCGATCTGCAAGGTGGTGCCATTCTCGTTTACGAGGTGGACGTCGAGGCGACTGCCGAAAATCATCCCCAAGGGCGCGGCGACGACTGGAAGATGTCGGACCTGATGCAGGTGCTCAAGCGGCGCTTGAATCCCGACGGCTTGAAAGAAATTGTCATTCGCCCGTTCGGTCCTAAGCAGGTCGAAATCGTCGTTCCCGAAGTGGAAAAGGACGAAGTGGATGTCATCAAGGAGAGGATCATTGCAGCCGGCGTGCTCCGGTTTTTGATTCTGGCCGATAGCGCCACACGCGATCAACGGCTGTGGGAAGCTGCCACTGCTCAGTCCGAAGATGCGGTCGGCGCGAAGAATCGCCTGGCCCGTAACGTGATCGATCCCGATGATCCCACGGGCGAACGCATTATGGGCGTCTGGGTGGGACTTGACCGTCAGCCCGGTTCCGATCAAGAAACTCGCCCGTTCCTAGCCCCCGAAGCACTCTACGGCACTCGCCTTCGTAACGGCGAGACAGGGCAATTGATCGATATCAACGCCGGCGGCCCGACGGCGCAACAAGACTTTCAGCGCGATCCGGTCAGCTTTTTCGCCAAGCGCGGCATTCGCGATGTGGAAGTGCTGATGACGTTCGATCCCGATTACGATGTGCGCGGCAGCGACCTGGCCCGCGCCAGCGAAGATATCGACGAAGGTGGCGGCTGGTGCATTCGCTTTAACATGAAGCCCGATGGCGCTTGGAAGATGCGTCACTTGACCAACGAAAACAAGCCAGTCGGCAACACCACGCGCAAGTTGGGGATTGTTTGGGATAACAAGTTGGTTTCGGCCCCCAACATTCAAAGCGTGATTAGCGACAGCGGTCAAATCACCGGCCGCTTTACACAGCGTGAAGTGAAGGAAAAGGTCGAACTCCTTCGTTCGGGAAGTATGCCCGTGGTGCTCAAACGCGATCCGATCAGCGACGACCGGATTGGTGCCACGCTCGGGCTCGATACCGTCCGCAAGGGAAGCCAGGCGATTCTTATTTCGCTCTCGATCGTGTTGGTATTCGTCATGTTCTACTACCGCACCGCCGGCGTGATTGCCTGCTTTGCGCTGGTCCTCAACATGATGTTGACGGTCGCCCTGATGTTCGCCCTCAAGGCCCCGTTCACGCTCCCCGGTCTGGCGGGATTGGTGCTCACCGTCGGTATGTCGGTCGATGCCAACGTGCTGATTTACGAGCGCATTCGCGAAGAATTAGAACGCGGGGCCGCGCTCCGCATGGCCATTCGCAACGGCTTCGATAAAGCCTTGGTCACCATTATCGACTCGAACGTGACGACCTTGCTCACGGCGGTCATTCTGTATGTAATCGGTACCGACCAGGTTCGCGGCTTCGGCATGACCCTGATCCTGGGTATCGTCACCAGCATGTTCACCGCGATTTTCTGCTCGCGAGCCATTCTCGAAATTGGCGAACGAGCTTACCGCTGGAATACGCTCTCGATGTTGAAGTTCTTCACTCACGCCAACATCGACTGGATGGGGTCCTTCAAGCCGGCCGCGATTGCGTCCGTCGTCTTGATTGCTGCTGGTCTGGTGGCGACCGTGTACCGCGGAGCGGGCATCTTTGATATCGACTTGGCGGGTGGGACATCCGTTCAGTTCATTCTCGATCCAACCATTTACGGGAAAGAGACCGCCGATCAGATTCGCGCTCGGATTAAGGATGCGATCGGTAAAGAGATCAATCCAGCAACCAAGAGCTCGATCGATCACAACACCTATCAAAAGTTTGTGGCCCAGACGACTGTTGAAGGCGCTGCCGCCGAAGACCAAATGGTCTGGAAGGTCGATAGTTCGCTCGAAGATGTCGAACTGCTGCAAGACATCATTCTCAAAGCCTTCCGCACACCCGATGGCCGCGAAGGGCTGCAAACCTATGGTGTTTCCTATCACGATGTGAAGGAACTCCAATCGGGCGAAGCTGCCCCACCACCAAAGGCTCCTGCGCCTCCGTTGCCAGCCACTCCGGACATTCCGGAAACGCCCGAGAAGAAGGTTCCTGCAGCTGACCAGCCCAGCGTTGAAGCACCACCTGCCAAGGAAGCAACTAAGCCAGAACCGGCCAAGCCAGAACCAGCTAACGAAGCAACACCCAAGAAGGAAGAGCCCAAGGCTGAGGAACCAAAGGTAGAGGCACCGAAGCCCGAAGAACCGAAAAAGACTGAGCCGGCCAAAAAGGGAGAAGAGCCAGCTAAGAAGGACGAAGAAAAGAAGGAAGAAGAAAAGCAGGACTCGTCCGACTGCCAGCCGGAAGAGGAAAAGAAAGACGAAACTCCCAAGGCCGAAGATAAGCCGGTTGAAAAGACTGATGACAAGCCAGCTGATAAAGCTGCGGAACCGAAGGTAGAGTCGCCGAAGGCTGAAGAGCCAAAAACGGAGACGCCGAAGACAGAAACTCCCAAGACCGAAGCGCCAGCCGCGGTGGACGCCGATCCAACCAAGCAGATTCCTGCCTTGCCACCGATCGTTCTGCCAACCAAGCCCACAGCTCCGGAGGGGATCGCGCTGACCGAAGCAGTTGTTGATTTGAAGAATACGACCATCAGCGGCGATGCCCTGGTCGATCGAATTCAGGCAGCTGCCGAAAAGGCCATCAATCAGCGAACGGTGGTCGAAGTTTCCAACCCTGGTTGGTCACCGCGCGACAACAAATCGTTCAGCAAATGGACCGTGACGTTCTCGCTCCCCAAAGAGGAAGCCGAGAAGGTTCTTAAGCAACTGGAACTTGACCTGAAGGATCAGCCCGTCTGGCAAACGTCGAGCAAGATCGGCGGTCAAGTCTCGGAAGATACGCGATGGCGCGCGGTGTTGGCGATCATTGGCAGCATCGTCGGCATGATTGTCTACATGTGGATTCGCTTCCATAAGATCAGCTGGGGCATCGCAGCCGCCGTCGCTCTGGCTCACGACGCTCTAGTGATGCTGGGTGCGATCGCCATTAGCTATTGGCTGGCAGGTCCGCTCGGCTTCTTGATGATCGAAGAGTTCAAGATCAGCCTCCCCGTGGTGGCCGCATTTTTGACGCTCATCGGTTATTCGGTCAACGATACGATCGTGATCTTCGACCGCGTGCGCGAGATTCGCGGCAAGAGCCCCAACATTAATGGCGACATGATTAACCTGGCCGTCAATCAAACCCTTAGCCGCACGTTCCTCACCGCAGGAACGACGTTAATCGTAATCACGATTCTATTCTTCATGGGTGGCTCTGGCATTCACGCGTTTGCCTTTGCCTTGGTGGTCGGTGTGATCTCGGGATCGTATAGCACCGTGTTCATTGCTTCACCGCTGCTGGTGTACCTGATTGGTCTCGACCAAAAGTTAGACCAGGTGGGGAGCACCAAGCCGACTCCCAACAATTCGACGCGCGGAGCGGCTTAACGCGGTTTACATTTCGGCAGGCATTCAAGCGAGAAAACGTCATGAGCAAGCGCGGGTTCGATCGTCAACCGAATCGTTCCCGCCGCCATTGGCTGCAGGGCTCGCTGGCCGCGATCATCGGAGGTTCGCTTGTGAATGCTCAGGGATTGGGGCTTGCCGAAGAACCCGCCGCCAAGCCAGGCCGCGTCTACGCTCTCGCGCTGCATGGCGGTGCGGGAACGGAGCCCGATAAGATGACCGCTGCCGAGCGGCAGGCGATGGAAGCTTCGCTCGGCCAGGCGCTCGATATCGGCCTGGCGATTCTCGCCAAGCATGGGACCGGCCTCGAAGCCGTCGAGCAGGTCATCCGCCACCTGGAGGACGATCCGCAATTTAACGCCGGCCGCGGTGCGTGCTTCAATCACGTTGGCAAGCACGAACTCGATGCCTCGATCATGGATGGCAAGACCAAAGCGTGTGGCGCGGTCGCTGCCGTTCGCACGGTGCGCAATCCCATCTCGCTCGCTCGCCTGGTCATGACCAAGACGCGCCATGTGCTGTTGATGGGTGATGGCGCCGAGCAATTCGCCGACGAAGCGCAAGTCGAGCGAGTTGCCAATGAATGGTTCTCTACAGATCTGCAACGCGAGAAACTAGCACGCGCGAAAGCGCGTGAAGCGGAGCGGAAAGAATCGCTCGAAAAGAAAATGGGAACCGTGGGCTGCGTCGCCTTAGACGTTCACGGCAATCTCGCCGCTGGTACAAGCACCGGCGGGCTGACGAATAAGCGCTGGGGACGGATCGGCGACTCGCCCATTATCGGTGCCGGGAACTACGCCGATAACAACACGTGCGCCATCTCTTGCACTGGCACCGGCGAAGAGTTCATCCGGCACAATGTGGCTCACGAGATTTCTGCCCGGGTTGCCTATCGTGGCGATACACTGGCCGCAGCCGTCGACCATTTGCTCAAACAGGTCCTCAAGCCCGATGATGGCGGCTTGATCGCGGTCAGTAAGTCCGGCGAAATTGTGATGGACTACACGACCGACGGCATGGCCCGCGCTGCGGGCGATTCGCGCGGCAAACGCGAGATTAAACTCGGACGGTAATTACTCGCTGGCCTCCTCACTCGCTGTCTCTGGACGAGCCTCATGTTCTTGGGCATCGAAATTGGTGGTACCAAACTGCAGTTGGGCGTCAGCGACGGCCGCGGCACACATCTGGTGGCTATCGAGCGGCGCGATGTCGATGCGCGGCGAGGTTCAGCTGGCATTCTCGAGAATATTGAAGCGGTCGGCACCGCGCTGTTGCAAAAGTACAAGTTGCAAGGAATTGGGATCGGCTTCGGCGGTCCTGTGAATTCGGCCACTGGCATCGTGACCAAGAGTCATCAAGTCGATGGCTGGGATGATTTCCCGCTCGTCCGCTGGTGCCAAGAGTCGTTCCAATTGCCGGCGGTGATGGGGAACGATTGCGACGTTGCAGCGCTGGCCGAGGCGAGGTTGGGTGCCGGGCGCGGTAGCCGAAGCTTGCTCTATGTCACTGTGGGAACCGGTGTTGGCGGCGGTCTCGTGATCGAAGGGAAAGTGCATGGCAGCGGCCGGCCAGCCGTGGCCGAGATTGGTCACCTGCGCCCCGGCTTGCACGACGATCGACCCGAAATGACCGTCGAGTCTCACTGCAGCGGTTGGGGCATCGCGGCCACTGCCTTGGCCCGCATCAGCGGCGAAGTCTCGCGCCGTTTGGAAGTGCTGAGCGAAGGAGTAACACCTGCCCATCGTCAGCAGATTCTGCAGCGCATGGCGCTCGTAGCTGAGACCGAGCGCGAGTATATCGCCGACCTATTGCAGCGCTGCGAGCAAGACCCCGAGCGACTGACGGCCAAGATCATTGCCCAAGCAGCGCAGGACGGCAACGATATCGCCCGCGATGTTTACTTGCATGCCACGCAGGTGTTGGGCTGGGCGATTGCTCAAACCATTACGCTCGTCGCGCCCGAGGTCGTCGTTGTCGGTGGCGGTGTCTCGCTGGCCGGCGATCAACTTTTCTTTGAACCGCTGGCTGAGCAGATCGAGCGCTATGTCTTTCCAGCGCTGCGCGGTTCCTATCGTTTGCTCCCTGCCGAGTTGGGCGAGTTGACCGTCGTGCACGGCGCTTTGGCATTGGCCGCGAATAGCGAAAAATAGTTCGCCCGAATTTCGTTGTCGCAGCGCGGCGAACTCGCCAGAATGAGTTGCTGCGGATGGCGTCTTTCTCTCTCTGGGGTGCCTTATGAATCAGCGAGTGGTTGGGCTCGTCGTGGCAGCGACAATTCTGGGCTTATCGCAAGCGCAGGCCATTCCCCCGCAACTGAGAGGAATGAGCGGGCCGACGATCGCTGTGCAATTTCACGAGTCGTCCGTGGAAATTTCCTCGCTGCTCGATGTGTCGAACGTCGCGTTGCAGTACTCCGACGGCTCGGTGCAGCGGTACGAAAACCTGCAAGGGAGACAACTGACAATCGGTGGGTCGGGCTCTCATTTCGGTAAGGGAATCGTGAGGGTGTGGGTCAAGGCTGGCCCCAATCTCAGCGGTCATGGTCCGGGCTTGGGTCAACTGTTCGAGCGCCCCGCGACGGTTGCCATGGATGCAACTCCCAACCCACAACGAACCAAGCGGTCGTATACGGCAACCATGCGCAACCGCCAGAAATAGTAATTCGCTTGCTGCCAGTTGCTAACACAGCACGACAAATATCATCGGCAGTTGCTTGGCAAGTAGTCACTAAGTATAAATAATAGGAGTGGCTGGATTGGCAACTTGGTGGAGGAGGCTGCGCGGTGGAAGCGATTCGCGCTGTACCCTGGAACTGTTTCGCGGCATTGCAGGGAATTCATCGAGTGCGGCGAGACGAGCCACAGGTAGGCGAAATTGAGTGTCAGTACCCCCGACATCATGCTGGCGTCAACGGCTAGAGCCACAAGGGTTCACCGGCAGGGGTTTTTCAACAGATAGGATGATTTCAGGGTTGCCAAATTTGGTGCAATTCGTTGTCGCGAAACGGGTTGCAAGTTTGTCCGCAAAAGGGGGGTGTTGATAAGCCTAGGGACGCTGCACCAGCATGGACTGCGAAGCCACCGAGAGAACTCCCTGGCAAGTGACGAGCGAGCGCGTGACAATGAGGCCATGTCCAACGTTGACCCAGATCCCAAGCAGCAGCCCGCCGACCCAGCGGCCGGCCTCACCGGCTATCGCTTTGCCACGGAGGCAGAGTTTCAACAGCAGGTTCGGTCTGAGCGGGCGATGCGAGGTCCGGTCTTCTGGTCGTGGCTAACCTTCCCCTGGACCCAATCAGTCTCGATCTGGCGGCACTATTCGGCCCAAGTCACGGCGGCTCCGTCGTTTCATGTGCCGACCCGATTTGGAATGTCGGCAATTTTAGGAATTACAACAGCGTTAGCTTTGCTGTTCGGTTTGCTTCGCGCGGTCAGTGCCCACGAGTTGCTGTACCTGTTTTTCGGGCTGCTAGCAATGATTATTTGCCTGGTCCAAATGCGCTGGGGAGGCATTGCTCGGCAGGTATCGGTGGTCGCCGGAGCAGTGCTGTTGCCGCTGTTTGTCGTTGGGATGGCTATGTTTGTGGATCGCCGGGCTCCCATGCTGGCTTTGTTCTGCTCGCTGTTGATCAGTGTGCCGCTGGGTGGCTTCCTCGGGTACCTGACCGGAGCCTGCGCCGGCGGGGTCTTTCTGCTGATGGACCTGTTCGAGAAATACTGGACTCGGCGGGCTACGGAGTCGCGGCTTGACGGGCCCGTCAAGCAAAGCTAGAATCCGCCCAAACTCTAGGACAGATAACGGTTTGTGCCGCGAGAGTCTCCTCCGAAAACGGGTGCTCAGCAGTTCTTCCGCAAATCTGCAACTTGAGCTTTTGCCCACTACCTGCTGCTGGCTGATTGCGTCCGTTCGCAGCCCGCATGATTGCTTATCGTTTGCTCATCTAGTGATTCATAGGAAATAGGTATGGCCGACGCCCGCAAGCCTTCCCAGCGAGCCGGGACGTCCGCGCGGCCCGCTACCAAGGCGGTCGCGGTCAAGAAGCCTCGGAAAAATATCATGGCAGATTCGGAAGCGGTTACTGGCAATGTGTTCGATGTGGACCGGATTCGCCGTTTGGTCGAGCTCATGAAAGAGCACGACCTGAACGAGATCGACCTCCGCGAGTCGCGGCATCGCATCCGCATTCAACGCGGAGCCGCTGTTCAATACGCGCCGCAGCAGTTCGCCGCTCCCATCATGGCAGCCGCCACACCAGCGCCGGCACCCGTCGCAGCTGCTGCGACCGCCGCACCCAAGGGACCCGTGGCCGATGGTCCGGGCATCACAGTCATCAAGAGCCCGATGGTCGGCACGTTTTATTCGCGGGCCAATCCTAAGGCGAATGCCTTTGTTAAAGTGGGCGACCGGGTCGACAGCAACACGACCGTTTGCATTATTGAAGCCATGAAGGTTTTCAACGAAATCCCGGCCGAAGTACGGGGCACGATTGTCGCCGTGCTGGTGGAAGATGGCGAAGCGGTCGAGTTTGACAAGCCGCTGTTCAAGGTCGATACCAGCAAGTAAGCCGCCGGTCGTCCGGCCATCGAGCATATGTACAAACGAATTTTGATTGCTAACCGCGGCGAAATTGCCTTGCGGATCATCCGGGCCTGCAAAGAGCTTGGCATTGAGACGGTGTGCGTCTATAGCACTGCCGATCGCGGTTCGCAGTATCTACAGCTGGCCGATGAAAGCTACTGCATCGGCCCCGCCAAGAGCGCGCAGTCGTATCTAAAGATTGATCAGATCATCAGCGCCGCCGAAGTCGGCAACGTCGAGGCCATTCACCCTGGCTACGGCTTTCTCGCCGAGAACGCCCACTTCAACGAAGTCTGCCGCAGCTGCAAGATCGACTTTATTGGCCCTACGCCGGAAGCGATGGATGCCCTCGGCGATAAGAACCGCGCTCGCGAAGCAGCCCGCAAGGCCAACGTCCCTGTCGTTCCCGGTTCAGCTGGCCTGATTGAAGACGACGAAGAAGCTGTCCGCACTGCCCGCGAAATTGGCTATCCCGTCCTCATCAAGGCGACTGCCGGTGGTGGTGGCAAAGGAATGCGCGTCGCCGCCAACGAACTGGCGCTCAAGCCCGCGTTGCAAGCTGCCAAGACCGAAGCCGCAGCTGCGTTTGGCAATGGTGGCGTCTATCTCGAACGATACATCGAAAAGCCGCGCCACGTCGAAGTGCAGATCATCGCCGATCATCACGGCAATGTTTGCCACCTCTTCGAACGCGAATGCTCGACCCAGCGTCGCCATCAAAAGCTGATCGAAGAATCGCCCGCTCCTCGCTTGCCTGCCGAGCGGCGGAAAGAGATGTGCGAAGCGGCTGTGCGACTCATCAAGCAAGTCGGCTACACCAACGCCGGCACCGTCGAATTCATTGTCGACCAGCAAGACAACTTCTACTTCATCGAAGTCAACGCGCGCGTGCAAGTCGAACACCCTGTCACCGAAATGGTGACTGGCATCGACATTATCAAGACGCAGATTCTGGTAGCGTCCGGCGAGCCACTGCCATTCAAGCAGGAAGACATCAAGCAGACGGGCTGTGCTATCGAGTGCCGCATCAATGCCGAAAATCCCGACCGCAACTTCCAGCCCAATCCGGGGCTCATCAAGCAGATGTTCGTTCCCGGCGGTCTGGGCGTGCGGTTCGATTCTCATGCTCACGCCGGATATGTCGTGCCCCCTCATTACGACTCGATGATCGGCAAGCTGATCGTCTATAAGCCCACTCGGGCCGAAGCGATTGCCACGATGATTCGCGCGCTTGACGAACTGCGAGTCGAAGGCATAGCGACGACT
This sequence comes from Anatilimnocola aggregata, assembly GCF_007747655.1. Lineage (NCBI taxonomy): Bacteria > Pseudomonadati > Planctomycetota > Planctomycetia > Pirellulales > Pirellulaceae > Anatilimnocola > Anatilimnocola aggregata. The sequence continues at coordinate 7,455,327 of NZ_CP036274.1, read as the reverse complement.
GCAATGTTCCACAAGAAGGTGCTTAGTCACGCCACCTTTGCCGATGCACTGGTCGATACCGGCTTCGTCGAACGGACGTTCCTCGCCCCCGAAGTTCACAAATAGCTCGGCATTTTTGGCACGCTTAGCGGACCCGCCACTTAGGGCGACGACTTCAATTCAAAGTCGAATTTGTTGTGCCCGGGCTTCACTTCAGCTGTGAACCCGCTGGTCGCAGGATCGCTATATTTGGCCGGGGTAATCAATTTGGGCATTGGCGCGCCACCGGGTTCCGTGGGAAGAATGACGTCGTTGGCGACGACGACCACCCGGTACGTCCCTGGAGTCAGGCCACGTTCTGTGCCTGTCTGAATCCGGTATCGCCCTGATACATCGATTGCTCCGTTGGCGAGTGCTCCGCCTGGCGCGTAGAACGAGATGTCGCCCCTCGATAACGGCTGGCCGTCAAGCGTAACCTGTCCTTCGACCGTGGAAATAGGGCCCTGACAGCCCACCAGCGCCAATAGTCCGCAGGCCAGTAACAAGGTGGGGAGTTTTAGCTGGCGATCATTGAACATCGGACGAATACAACTCTGTACGCAGACATCGAGGTTAAGGAACAATCGCCGTTTCCCCTTCTGCTTTGGTGGCCAGGTAGCGATACAAGTCGTAGTTGATGTTCTGCTGAATGATGCGCACCGAGCCATCGCCCAATACGAATTGGACAATTCCCGGATGCTTGCTGCGAAAGGTCATGACGTTCCACCAGCTGCCCACGGTCGGCGGATAGACGAAGAAGTTCGGTGGGCCGTGGCAACTGCAGTAGTCGCCGTTGGAATAGAACGCGGCCGAATGAAAATTCTGCGAGACGACGTCTTCGCCCACCATGAACGTATTCGAGGTGCCGTCGGTAATTGAACCGAGCCGCACTCCGTCTTGATAGTTGTTGCGATAGAAGATGCCGTTACACAGATTGGTGTTGTGCCGATCGGGCGTGGGACTGGGATGCACGCTGCTGGCATTTCCCATCTTGTGATCACCCATCACTCCCTTGTAGTTGGTGCGAGTTACCAAGAACGTCTCGCACTGCCACTGACCCAAGGCAGCTTTACCTGCATCGGGATCGGATGGACATTGCAGGAACTTGACGGGTGTCTTCATCGCGTCGCGACACTCGACTGCTGGATCGTTGAGACCTGCCCCTCCTGTAAAATCGCCGTTGAAGTATTTTTCGAAGCGGGTGTAGAGGGCCGTCTGCTCGGCGTGCGGCAAAATGCTGACAATCCAACCTTTGCCATTCCGCACGGGGGTCGGACGTGCCCCTTCCGACCAACGACTGATGCTAATGGGAAGATATTGAAACGTGTCGTGATAGTTATGAATCGCCAGCCCGAGTTGTTTCAAATTGTTCGAGCACTGGGAGCGTCGCGCCGCTTCGCGGGCAGCTTGCACGGCGGGTAGCAACAAGGCCACGAGCACGCCGATAATGGCAATCACGACCAGCAACTCAACCAGCGTGAAGGCACGCCTTGGAGAGGAACCATTCATAGAGATCGAACCAATTTCAGCAGCGTTCCCTCGGCAGTAAAAGGTAGTCGGCAATGTAGCGTGAGCGCCAACTAAAATCCACCGGAAAATTCTGCAATTACCGGCGCTGGATGAACGCGTTCGAGAGCTTACAGCAGTTCGCTGGCGAGGTCGGCCAGTGCTGAGCGTTCGCCTTTTTCCAGTGTGATGTGGCCGTAAATGGGCTGCCCCATCATGCGATGGATGAGATAGCTCAGGCCATTGGAGAGAGCGTCGAGGTAGGGCTGATCGATTTGTTTGATGTCGCCGGTCAGGACGATTTTTGTCCCTTCGCCCGCACGGGTAATAATCGTTTTTACTTCGTGTGGCGTCAGGTTTTGCGCTTCGTCAATGATGAAGAAAATCCGCTGCAAGCTGCGGCCGCGAATATATGCCAGCGGCGTGATGAGCAGCTTTTCGCTTTCCCTCATTTCGTTGATGCGTTGGGCGGCCACATCGTGATCGCCAAACTGATGTCGGATCACGGTAAGGTTGTCATACAGCGGTTGCATGTACGGATCGAGCTTGGCGCTGATATCGCCGGGCAAAAACCCCAGGTCGCGATTGCTGAGTGGCACCACCGGCCGGGCGAGCAGGATCTGGCGATACTTCTGACGGCATTCCAGTGCTGCGGCCAGGGCGAGCAACGTCTTGCCTGTTCCCGCGGTACCCGCGAGCGTGACCAGCTTGATGCTGTCGTCGGTCAGCATCTTGAGTGCGAACGACTGCTCAGCATTACGGGGAGAAATACCGTACGTCATCGATTTTTCGACCCGCACCAGCATCTTGTCTGCATGACGAAACGTGCACAGTACGCTCTTGCTGCCGTTGCGCAAAATGAAGTTCTCGTTGGGCAACGGATTCACGATCGACGGAATCCTCTCAACAGGAACGAGCCCACCCTCGCTGTAAAACATTGAAATCGCGTCGCCGGGCGCGTCTTCAATCACGCGTTTGCCTGTGTAGAGCTTATCGAAGCTCTCGACCTTGTCGGTTGTATAATCCTGCGCCGGCAACCCGAGTCCCTTGGCCTTCATCCGCAGGTTGGTGTCTTTGGTTACCAGCACCACGCGGCGCTTGGCTTCGCGTTTTTGCATCACCAACGCGCAGTTGAGAATGCGATGGTCGGGCGTATCGGCGGCGAAGGCGGCTTTGACGCGCGGCTCGATTTCGCCGCCGAGCACGACACGAATCGAACCGAGACCAGGGCCGAGACTAATGCCGTTAGCAGAGAGTAGATCGCCAGTCAGTTCGTCGATACGCCGCAAAAAATCGCGGGCTTGAAAGTTGATCGCTTCATTCCCTCGTTTGAAGTGATCGAGTTCTTCGAGCACCGTAATCGGGATGGCGATATCGTTTTCTTCGAAGTTCTGAATGCAGCCGCTGTCGTGAAGGATGACGTTCGTATCGAGAACAAACAGCTTGGGCGTGAGGGCCGCTGATTCAGTCATTCTGCGCTCCGTGCATGGCGAGAAGTGCCTCCTGAGAACGCACCTCAGTCTGCCCGATTCCCGCCAAGCTGACAAGGACGGATGGGGCCAGGAAAGTGGCGGTGCTGATAGTGACTGACTGCTTGCCAATCCTCAGCGGGCCTTGTGAGGTCGCTCTTAGTCATTCGCCGGGGGCATGGATTTGACGAAGGCGGGGTCCGCGGCCAGCATTCTTTCAATTGTTTCTCGCCCAATGCCGTTCTCCAATTCGGCGATCCGCTTTTGCAGCTTGATTCGCTCGATGCCGGACGTGAAATGCGGCATCGCTTGTTGATAGCAAGAGTACGCCCGGACTTGCATTGCGGCCCGTTGTGAAGTCTTGAATTCGTCAGCCAGTTGCCAATAACTGTCGCCCAATTGCACGAGCGTTTTCGGGGTCTTGTTGGGTTCCAAGTCAATCGTAGCGACAAACTTCAGCCGGATATCTTCACTTTGCAGCAATAGTGGCAAACCTAAATCCCAGCGGCAGCGAACCAGGCACAGATACTTGCCGATAGTGTCGCAGGCCTGGGGATCGGTCGGCTGCTGCGCGAGCGTGCTTAGTGCGCCGGGAACTTCTTCGTAGGCGATCTTGGCGGCTTCTATGTATTGCCGCAAAAATTCAGTGCTATTGAGTGCCTGCTTGTTCTGCTGGGCACGGTAGCAGGCAACCATCACATCGAGCGCGGTGTTGGCGACGTCGAATTGGTTTTGCTGAATGCCGGCAATCACCAGGCTCTGCGCTTCTCCTTGCAGCGCACCTAGCTGTCCTGACCGACCTGCCGGTTGTTGTAAGTCGGCAAGCGTCTTCGCTCGCAAGGCGAGGACATTGATGTCGAACGTCTTTTCTAGCGCCTGGAGAGATTTTTGCGCAGTCGCGTAGTCGCCAATCTGAATTGCCAAATCGCGTGAAATCCGCATGCATTCGTATTGTTCAGCCGGTCGGGTGAGCGTGGCAGCGTCGGCCAGCAGTTGAACGGCTAGTTTCTGCCGGTCTTGCGGTGTGCGAGCTCTGGCATAGTCAGGTGCATAGACTTCGCGCAACGAGTCGCGTGCCAGTTTCAAGTCGGCCTCGTGTGGAATGGGAAGGACGCCGATTCGCTGGTTGCTGCTGGTAACTAATAACGCTGTAATTGCTGGCAGGTCGACTTTGGCAGCTGCAGCCATCGGGGGCAGAGGATTAGTGCTTTCTGGTGCAGTTGCGTTTGAATCTGGGCTAGTTAACGATGTGCCGACGACCGCTACTGGAATGTTGGCATTTGGATTGGCTGGGGCTCCGGCCACCGGTCCACCAGCGACCGTGATGACGTCCTTCACAATTTCGTTAGCCTTGGGTCCATCGCCGCCAGCGAAAGTCAGTAGAGCGCGAACTTGTTCCGCGGTGGTTTCTTTAGGCACTCGTCGCACGGTCGCATTTGCCAGAATCGCAAAGAATCCGTCTTCGCGCAGCGAACCTAGCCCCGTTTGCGGCACATCGAGATTTACAGGTAGATCGGCCGGCTTGGTCCACGGTACTGCGTGGGCATCGTCGACTTCGACGACCAACAGCGTATTCTGCAGACCATCATTGAACTGCGTGAAAGGGCGATTAGAGTTGGGAGCCATCGCCACCGACGTGCCGATGGGAAATAGATAGTTGGTCTTTTCATCGAGGCGGTCGGGCGATTGATACTCCGGTGGAATCTGCTGCAGCAATTTCAAGTTGTGTGGACTATCCCACGATTCAGCCAGGTGAAACTGACGATAAAGTTCAGCATGCCCGAGTTCCTTAAGTATCGCGACACGCCAACTTAGTAGCGGAGCCTGGGTGTTTTCGTCGCAGAACGCCGGTGCTGGAACTGAGTTGGAGTATTGCATGTAGCTCTCCAGCGCGGCTGCAATTGCTGCAAGATTCTTGATGGTTCGCTCGCGTCGTTCCGGTTGGGTGAGCGTGCTGACGGCTGGTGGGCGCTGGACAGCAACTGTCGGCTGCGGCAGTTGTTCATTGGCTGCGGGAGTAACACTGGCAGGAACTGTGGTAACGACTGTGGACGGCGGAGCAACGGTCGTTGCTGGTGCGGGTGGAGCTACTGGTGGTGGGGCAGCTTCAGGCTTCGCCGGCTCGATCTCTTTCGGTGGTGTGGCAGCCACCAACGCGGGGTCTCCAGGCGGATCATCTGGATTTCCAACGCCGGCGAGCCGCTTCATTCTTTCCAGCTTGCTTTCGCCACAGCCGAGGAGCGAAATCGCCAGCACCACACCCCACAACAGGCACCAACTGCGATTCATGTTCAACCTCGGTCGACTGACAAAAACAATAGTACGAACTGTCCACCTACGAGCCGACTCACTTTCCCGCCTCAGCGTGAAGAATCGATGAACTTTCTGCGAAGAAAAATAGCCGTCTGGTTGGCCGCGGTCAGGCTGGCCCGTCACAGGCCGCACACGATTGCGTATAATGCCACGCTTTCGCCTTCTCCCTTCATTTTCACCCTCCGGTGCGATGACCTATCAATACAAAAACTCGCGGGTTGTGAATGTTGCCGTTGTGCAGATGACTTGCACTGAGGCAAAAGAACCGAACGTCGAAAAAGCGCTGGCGAAGATTGCCGACGCCGCGGCCAAGGGGGCGAATGTCATCTGCCTGCAAGAGCTGTTTGCCGGGCACTACTTCTGCCAGAGCGAAGACCACGCCAAGTTCGACCAGGCTGAGTCCATTCCCGGGCCCACCAGCAATGCACTCCAAGTAGCTGCCAAGCAGCATGGCGTGGTGATTGTCGGCTCGCTCTTCGAGCGTCGTGCGCCGGGACTTTATCACAACACGGCGGTCATCTTCGATGCGGACGGCACGCAACTTGGCCTTTATCGCAAGATGCACATCCCAGACGATCCGCTCTTTTACGAGAAGTTCTACTTCACGCCCGGCGATCTTGGTTTCCGCAGCTTTCAGACCAAGTTCGGCAAGGTCGGCGTCTGCGTGTGTTGGGACCAGTGGTATCCGGAAGCAGCTCGCCTCACGGCCCTGAGCGGCGCAGAGATCATGTTCTATCCCACGGCCATCGGTTGGCTGCCGGAAGAGAAAGAAGTCTTCGGTGCCAGCCAGCACAGTGCTTGGGAAACCATGATGCGCAGCCACGCGATTGCGAATGGCGTCTTCGTCGCCGCCCCGAATCGTGTCGGCCTCGAAGGCGCCCTGCAATTCTGGGGCGGTTCATTCGTCAGCGATCCCAACGGTAATTTGCTGGCGAAGGCTAAGCACGAAGGGGAAGAAACGCTGATCGTCCCTTGCGACTTGGGTTTGATCGATGTTGTCCGCACGCATTGGCCATTTCTGCGCGATCGACGCATTGACGCTTACGGCGATTTGACAAAACGGTACATAGACGATGCCCGCTGAAACTGCTCCTGCACAGACTCCTGCCTCTCTCGGCTATCGCTGGCCCGCTGAATGGGAACGCCAGGCTTCGGTCTGGCTCAGTTGGCCGCGCAATCCCGCAACCTGGCCCGACAAGTTCGAGCCAGTCCCTGCGGAGTTTGCGCAATTCGTCCGGACCATCGCCCGCTACGAGCCCGTGAACATCCTGGCGGGCGGAAGCGAGATTCTCGCGCAGGCGAAGTCGCTGGTCGGTGATCTGCCAAACGTGACGATTCACGATATCGCCACCAACGATGCCTGGTGTCGCGACCACGGGCCTATTTTCCTCAGCGGGCCTAAGGGAACTCAGCCCGCGCTGGTCGACTGGGAATACAACGCTTGGGGCGGCAAGTATCCGCCCTTCGACAAAGACAACCTGGTGCCGAAGATCATTGGCAAGTTGCAGGGACGAAAAGTGTTTACTCCGGGCATCATCCTCGAAGGTGGCGCGATCGAAGGAAATGGCGAGGGGCTGCTGATAACGACTGAATCGTGCCTGCTGAATCCCAATCGCAATCCACACTTGTCCCGCGAGCAAGTGGAAAGGTACCTCGCCGACTATTTGGCGATTAAGAAAGTCCTCTGGCTCACCGGCGGTGAGATGGCGGGCGACGATACCGACGGGCACATCGACCAGATCGCGCGCTTTATCAATCCGCGCACGATCGTCGTCTGCGTCTGCGACGATCCCACCGACGATAACTACGGCCCTACTCAGCAGAATCTCGTTGAGTTGCAGAATCTCACCGACCTGGAAGGACGGCCTTTCGAAGTCGTGAGGCTGCCGCTACCGAAGCCCTTGTTCGTTGACGATCAACGTCTGCCGGCCGGTTACGGAAACTTCCTGATTGTGAACGACGCCGTAATCGTGCCTCAGTTTGGCGACCCCGCCGATGCGACGGCCATCGGCATCTTGCAAGATTTGATGCCCAAGCACCAGGTCGTCGGCAGCCCATCGCTTGATCTAGTCTGGGGCTTGGGCTCGTTCCATTGCCTCAGCCAACAAGAGCCGTTGGCTCATTTGTAGCTGAATTCGCCAGAATTCAGGAAATACTCGAGACGACTGAATTCTGGCGAATTCAGCTACCATCGATTTGACCTGCTATGAACAACGTCCTCGCTCTAAAGCAGATGATCACCGGTTATTGGACTTCGCAGGCCATCTATGTCGCGGCGAAGTTAGAACTGGCCGACAAGTTAGCGAGCGGACCCAAAAGTGTTGCCGAGCTGGCGAAAGCAACTAGCACCGACGAAGGTGCGCTGTTTCGCATGCTCCGGGCTCTTTCCAGCGTGGGTGTCTTCACGCAACAGGCCGATGGAAAGTTCGCCCTTTCGCCACTGGCCGACCCGCTGCGAAAGAATGCCGAGGATTCGCAGTGGGCAATGGCTGTGATGATGGGCGAAGAGCATTTTTCTGCCTGGGGCGAATTGCTCTACAGCATTCAAACGGGGCAGGGGAGTTTTCGAAAGGTCTACGGCGAAGGAGTCTTCGATTACCTGGGCAAGCATCCCGAGCAGGCCGCGGTCTTCGATGCCGCGATGACCAGCATCCACGGCAAAGAGACGGCGCTCATGGCCGACGCGTATGACTTTTCGCAGTTCGGCACTTTGTGCGATGTCGGCGGCGGAAACGGCTCGACGATCGCCACCATTTTGCAACGTAATCCCAAACTGAAAGGCGTGTTGTTTGACTTGCCTCACGTCGTCGAGCGTGCAAAGCCCAATCTCTCGGCCGCCGGTGTGCTTGCTCGCTGCGAACTGGTGAGCGGCAGCTTCTTCGAACAGGTGAATGTCACCGCCGACGCGATCATGATGCGGCACATCATTCACGACTGGGACGATGCCAAGTGCATTACGATTCTGAAGAACTGCCGCGCGGCCATCGGCCCGAATGGCAAGGTACTGGTCGTGGAAAGCGTGGTTCCCACAGGCAACGAGCCCGGTTTCGTGAAGTGGCTCGACCTGACGATGCTTGTCATCCCCGAAGGGAAAGAGCGAACCGAAAGCGAATATCGCGAACTGTTCGCCGCCGCCGGCCTCAAGCTCCAGCGCGTCGTGCATACCGCCGGCGAACTCGATATTTTGGAAGCTGTGCCGGCGTAGCTTTTACTCGGGAAGGTGAGGGGCTTGCCGAGTCGCCATTGCTTACCGCTGCACGTTCTGTGTTTCGATTCGCAATACAGTTGGGCCACCTTGAACGGCTGCCCAATCCATGGCGTTGTAACTGTTGCCGATCCAGCGGGGCGAGTAGAGGTCCATGAAGGGCTGGGCCGAGGCCATGGGGCGAGCGTTCGAAACGCCGAACCACTTCTGGGCCGCGAGACGTTGCATCCGTTGAGCGGTCTTCAGTTCGGCCTTGCGGCGAACGGCCTGTTTGGGGTCATCGTGCCGCTTGAGTTCGTGCAAGTACAGGTACATTTCGGGCGTCATCTGCGAGGACGAAACGCCAGGAAGCGTCACTTGGTCTTCGGACTGATCACCGGGGCGAACCTGTTGGGGAATGGTTTGCAGTACCGGTTGCAGTACAGCGGCGGGCATCGGCGGCGGCAATGGCCGGTCGAATCCGAGCGGGCCTTCTTGAGCGGAGGCAACAGCCGACAAGCTGATGGTGAATAGGCAAACGCTGGCGGCGAAAAGCTTCATTGCAGGCATCCTTGCTGCGGATTGGCTGGCCGGGCTTCCGACAAGAATGGCCCGTGCATAGGCAAGGCATCGTCCTGCTTTGCCCGAAAAAACCAATACAACGCGCACGCCCCGCAAAGTCGTGTCAAACTTTAACGGTCAGCTAAACATGACGGCTAAGCATTAGGCCTGTGGCACCGATTTGATGAAGTCGTCGAGCCGTTGATCGCCATTTTCGACGACTGACAGCACATAGATCACTTCCCCCCTACGCCAGGCACCAAGCATGATCCCGCCGGATGAATTGAGGCGAGTCGAAGGGTAAGTCCGCAGTTGCGGATGAGGCAATGAATTATGGTGGACGAACAGCAACGCGCGCTGTCCGGTTCGCGGCAAGACGAGTTCGTAGGCTACCGTTTGCGGATCGATTTGGGCCCAGCGACTCGGCCTAACTACAATTGCCCGGTCGAGTGGAAATTGCTTGAGCGGAGCCTGCGAGCCTGGCAGCCACTTGGCGGCGGGCCCGCAGTGATTGAACCACTGCGTAGCGCGAAGCGCCAATTCGTCATTGGTAACGTGCTGGGGTTTGTTGAGCCGAAGGGCGGTGCCAATTCCTCCGAGCAACAGCACAAGCAGACTGGCTGCTGTCGCCAGCACGGTCAACGCCTTGCGCCGCGACCAAGCTGTGGATGTGAAAACCGGCTCGGGGGCTGTCGGAACCGTTGGAGCATCTGCGGGCGCAACCATGTGAGCGTCACAACCGGCGAGCAAACGTTCTGCAAGACTGGCTGGAATTGGGACGTCCTCGAGCGCCGATCGAACGTTGCGGTCGAACTGTTGCGAGCGATTTAAAGCCTCGACCAAGTCGGGCTGAGTTGGTAGTTCGCGCGCGAGAGGAGCCAACTCGGCAGCCAATTCGGGCCGCTGAGGGTCGTTCTGATCGATGCGGCAAGCATCGAGCAATTCGCGCCAGTTTGGTTTCGTTTCCATGCAGGATCAATCACTTTGCTCGGCAATCGACTCGGGTTAGCAATCCATTACAGCCTCAGCTGCGAGGGTTAACTCTTGGCTGAGGGAATACTCCATTGAGAACTGGTGCGGCTGGTTATGTCACCGGCCAGTTTGTCATTTTTTGTACTGTCGCTGCGTTCAGCTAGAGGTTCGGGCGCAGTCTCGGGAGCTAGGCGCCGGCGCAAATGGGCTTTGCCTCGGGAAAGCCGGCTCATAACAGTGCCGATCGGAACTTCTAGCTGGGCGGCAATTTCCTTATACGTCAAGTCTTCGAAATAAAACATCAGCACGACCAGCTTGAACTCGTCGGGCATTTCCGCGAGTGCTGCTTGCAGCGTTTCGCGGTCGAGCCAACTGTCGTCGGCTTCGCCGGCCGGTTGCGCTGCCACATTGTCGAGCGGAAACTGATCCTCGCTGGTGAGGGGAATCTTCTTCCGCCGCGACCGCAAAAAACAACTTCGCAAAACAGCAAACAGCCAGCCCGCAGCACGCTCTGCTGCTCGTATCTGATGCAATTTTTGTTGTGCGATCAGAAACGTCTGCTGCACCAGATCTTCCGCGTCGCTGGCCTGGCCAGTTAACCGAAAGGCATACCGATACAACGGAGCCGCATGATCGCGAATCAAGTCTGCGAGTGACAATTCAGCTGGCTGGGTCGACGAAGTAACTCCCTGGGCGGACAAAAGGTCCGCAGGAGTTACTGGTGATTGCGTCGTGCCCGGCCGGGGCTGATCCGCCATTGATCGCCTCGCTTTGAGTGAAGAACCGTTCTAGCGCCTGATTATTCCCGAAATTCGCTCCTCCTGCCCGCATTATTGGCGAGAAAATCGGCTGAAGGGACCAATCAGCCGCCCAGCAGCGACCTAAGTTCCCAACATGGGTAGCTTTGCGCGCCGCGAAAGCGGTTCGCCGGTGTTTTTCCACTTTTTGGAAGATTCCGGGAATACGCTGCCCAGTGACGGTCTCGTAATGTTGTCGACTTGTATTTTGGCAACTCAAGCAGGGTCGTCCTGCTGATCGTTAAACGGTTTTTGTCCATTTCCGTGTGAGGAAGAGAAATCATGAAGAAGTTGTTTGCTCTGCTCGTGATCGCTGGTCTGGGTCTGTCGACTGTTGGTTGCGAACCAAAGCCTGCTGAAGCACCCAAAGTCGAAACCCCCGCCGTGACTCCCGAAGCTCCTGTCGAAGCACCTCCGACCACTGGCGACACGACTCCTCCTGCTCCGGAAGGCACTCCTGCCCCAGCGCCAGAAGCCACACCAGCTCCTGCTCCTGAGGCTCCCGCTGCCCCAGCGCCAGAAGAGAAGAAGGAATAGTTTCCTTCAGTTAGTTGATCGCAGTCACCGCAGACTGTGATCGAATCGTGATACTCAACGAACCAGGGGCGAAGCTTCTTGCTTCGCCCCTGGTTCTATTTCTTGCAGCTTCGAGTGAGCTAGGTCATGCTGCGCGGCGTGCAGCGGCGTGCGTCGTCAGTTTGAGTGTTGTGGGCGCTTCTTCGAAGTTCATCCTCAGCACTTCGCCCGCGAGCGAACGGTAGTCTTCAGCGCCCGGTGAATGGGGCGAGTACTGAAAGATCGATTGCCCGAAGCTGGGGGCTTCCGCAAGGCGAATGTTGCGGCGAATGCGCGTCTCGAACGTCTTCGCGCCGGTCGCGATGCTGTCCGCAGTTTTTTCGCCTTCAAAGTAGGCAGTAACATCGCTGGTGACTTCTGCCGCCAGGCGAGTTCCCGAGTCATACATGCAAAACAGCACGCCGCTCAATCGCAGGCCACGATTCAGCCGCTTGCTGACGATGCCGATCGTACGGAGCAATTTCGACAGTCCATGCAGCGCTAGGAAATGAGGCTGCAGTGGCAGAAAGACTTCGCGAACCATCGTCAGTGCGTTGATTGTGAGGACGCCGAGAGACGGCGGGCAATCGACGATGATGTAGTCGAACTGCATGTCGTCTTGCACGAGCTTGTCGCGCAAGATGACCTCGCGCCCCACCTCGCTGGCCAGTTCGACTTCAGCAGCTGCCAAATCGAGATGGGCAGGGATCAGCCAGAGGCTTTTATCTATTTGCATGCGGACATCGGGGAGCATGGCATCGCCGGTCAGCACGTCGTAAACAGACTGTTGCCCATCGCGGAGCGACACTCCTAGGTGCAACGATGCATGGGCTTGCGGATCGAGATCGATCACGCAGACGCGTTTGCCTGCTTCAGCCAGCGCGGCACTCAGGTTGACGGCCGACGTGGTTTTTCCCACGCCTCCCTTTTGATTCATCACAGCGATCATGCGCATGGCGGCACTCCTTGCCAGCAATCGAGAAATCGGCCGGCGGAGTTTAGGGACGAGTGCCGTTTGAAGCCAGATGGAAAATGACGGTGCTAGCGGTGGGAATGCAGAAGTGCGAAGGTAGAAGGCAGAATGAACTTCCAAAACTCGAATTCTACCGCCACGGCGAAGTTAGTTCCGTCGCGAGTTCGGACTGCAGGGGATTCGCTGCATGGTCGATTAGTGCTGCAACGATGTCGCCGCAACGGTTGGCGACGTCATTGGCCTCCCAGCGGTCGTCGGGCTTGGTGAATAACTCGTACTGCTCACCCGCCTCGGTGGTGGTCACGCGCAATTGCCAGGCTGGAGTGCGAATCAGCTTTTGCTTGGGAGCTGAGGCTTGGATTAACTGTCGCGACGAACCGGGCTCACCGCGTACGAGTCGTAGCAAACTGCGCTGCAGGCATTCGTTTATTGGTTTGGTATCGGTCGGCTCCAGCCAACCTGCGCCTTCGGCAATGGTCGGCAGCAAATCGCCGGGTTGGGTGAGCTCTTGCAGCCGCAGAAGTGCGCCCTCGCCGTCGGGCAGGCGAATTAGACACGGCACTTGCAGCAATTCGCCGAAGAGCGCGTTGTCGCAGGGACCGATACGTCCATGTTCTCCGAGCGGGTAGCCACGCGGGGAAGTCACGGCGAAAATACACTCCTCCGTATTCGGCAATTCGTCGACCGCTTCCAGCAGCGATTGCAGGCAGATGTCGACCATTGAGACTTGCCCCGCATAAGCATGCGCAAGACTAAGTAGATAATCGGGATCTTGCTCACCTTTGGCTGCTTGTTCTTCTGGAGGCTGAACAATTTCGGCTGGTGCTGGATCGTCTTCATCGCCAAACTGCTGGCGGAGTTCCACGGGCGCATCCCACAGGCCATTCATTGCCCGAGCATGAATCCATAGGAAACAAGGCTGCGGGCGAGTTCGCAGCAGTTCGCGTGCTAGCTCCATGACGGCAGCGAAGGCACTGGCCGCCGGATCGTCAACAGGCTGTTGAAACTGCGAGTTGTCCCTCGAGGTGCTGATGAAATGACACTCGTCAAAGTCGGCCGAGCCCGCCAATCGTTGAACTTCTTCGTCGTCCGTTAGCAGGATCGCACTACAGCCGGCTGCTTTGGCTATGGCTGGGAGAGATTTCGTTTGTCCGCACGCGTCAGCACCCAACCAGTAGTCACGGTAGATGGTCGCTAGGTCAGGCGAACTGCCGATCATCTGTTCGCAGAGGAGCGACTTGCTGGCGAGCTGATTGAAAGCTGGCGTTTCCAACCAGGTGTTGCCATAGGGGCCGAGAAAGCCGGCTCCCAAACGGTCGATAACCAGGACAATGACGCTGCGCGGTTGTGGCATGGATCAATCGTATCCGGCAGTTTCCGGATCAAGAAATAGAACAGCCCGCAAGTTTTAGCTGCGGGCCGTTCGAGATTTCAGACTGTCGAATCAGGGACGGCTATACCGTTACTTTATCAACTTTGCCATCGGCGGGGGCTGCCTTCAGATCGACTTTTTCGCTCTTACGCTTGTAGTCGACCACGTTCCAGGCGAGGCCCGTCCACTGCATCAGGCGAATGATGCGGAAAGTGACATCGAATTCCCACCAGCGGTGACCGTGCGGAGCCATCCGCGGCCAGGCGTGGTGATTGTTATGCCAGCCTTCGCCGTAAGCGATGATGGCAACCCACCAGTTATTCTTGCTGTCGTCGGTTGTTTCGTAGTTGCGATAGCCCCAAATGTGGCTGGCCGAGTTTACAAACCAAGTGGTGTGCAGCACGGCAACCATGCGAACAAACACACCCCAGACGACAAACGACGTGGCCATGAACCAAGGATCGGTTTTGGTCAGCAGGCCCACGCCATAACCGGCAGCCATAAATAGACCACCGAGAATGAACTGCGAAGGGAGGAACATCCGTCCAACCCAAACCATGCCCCGGTCTTTTACTAGGTCGGGAGCCCAACGCTTGTGATGGCGAACTTGAGCTTCGGACGGGAAGGTCCAACACAACCACCACATGTGGCTCCACCACGAACCATCGCGAGGCGAGTGCGGATCGTGTTCTTGATCGCTGTGAGCATGATGCTGACGGTGATTGGCCACCCATTCGATAACGTCCCCTTCGCCAGCGAATCCGCCGACGGTTGCGAGGAAGTAGCGAACTGGTTTCCACGTTTGAAAGCTGCTGTGTGTAAGTAAGCGATGGAAGCCCAGCGTGACGCCGACGCAGCCGGTTACCCAATGCATGAACAGCATCAGGCCGAGACCTTCCCACGTAAAGTAGAAAGGGGCAGCCAACGCACCCACGTGCAACAGCACAATCCAGATAATTGACGCGTAGTTGATTGCGGTCCGCTCGTCGGCCGCTTTGTTCGTTTCGCTTTGGTTCACTTTGCCGGCGTGTTGGCCATCGCTCAGAAGCGACTCCAGCTTGGCGGCATGCGTTTCTGCCGTGACGTGCGACTTAGGATGCTTAGGTTCGGCCAGATGGGCCGCTTTTTTCTTATCGTTCTTCGCTCGGCGGGCTTTGAGCTTTTGGACAGAGGACTTGGTGCCAACAGACACGGTCGTTCCCTTGTAATGCGCGGCGCTGTTTGCAGCAGCCACTGGGTCATTTCCGATTTTCGACTTTCCCACACGAAGTGTGCCGGATCGTCTCTACAGCAGAATTGTAATGGTCATCGACCAGAGTTGAGTTTTGCGAGCGGTTCACATGCGTAAAACCTTTGTAAGCGCTCGCGAGTCATCCCCTCGTTTGGGCTAAGACAAGGCCTTCAAAGGACTTGGGAAGAGCCTTCCACTGCCCCCGACCGTAGCCGTGATGCCTTATCTGCGGGAATTTACCCGTGATTGGGATTGGGGCATAGTGCGAAAAAAGTCAGCCAGATTTGCCCCGCGAGCGATGTCGGTCTGTTTTTGCCGATAGAGTTTGAGATCTTTTCAGCTCGTGTCGGTCTTCGGCTTCTTCGACCGAATGGGAGACGGTAAGGCTCCCATCCTTTTTTGCCAACTTCACCAAGTGGCAATAGTGGCTGTGAAGCAACTTCAGCTCCTCCTCGGAGAGATCTTCGACGTTGAGCAAACGGTTGCTGGCACCGTGCACCGCGGCCACCAGTTCGTTCAATTTCAGGTGAATCGCGCGCGAATCCTTGTTCTGCGAGCGCTGAATCAGAAAGACCATCAAAAAGGTAATGATCGTGGTACTGGTGTTAATGACCAGTTGCCAGGTGTCGTTATAGTTGAAGATGGGACCCGTTAGGAGCCAGATTGCGATGACGCCAAGCGCCATTAAAAACGCTGTCGTGCTACCCGTCCAATCGGTCGCCCAGCGAGCAAACTGCCCAATCCAAGACTCTCGTTTCATCGTCTCCTCTACTCTCTGCTGTCAGGTCGTTGCAGCCGCCCCTCATGCAAGCACGTTGCGCGCCTGTCGAAGACTGCCCCTGAATCCTGACCACTTCGTCATTGTTGCCAGCTGAAGTCGATCTAGGGCGAAACAGCGTCTGGCCGCTACAATCCGCCCGTCGAATGGATGGATCCCTCGTGCAGTGAGTGAGCGCCGCCCCATGGCCAAAACCAAAGTTGCCCCGCCCGAAGACCTGGATGATGAAGTTTCGACCACCTCAGACCGAAGCGAACGAGTTCGCCCCTCGCGACTAGGCTGGTTCATCAGTCGCCTCGTTGTGATGCTACTGCTATTGGGCGTGCTCGTCTTCTTTCTGCCGGCGATTATCTCGCAGCCCGCGGTTTGGAAAGCGGGCCTAGGCTTCGCCGCGCCGGAACTCAAAGACCGCATTCACATCGATTCGCTATCGCTTGGCTGGCTCTCCGATATCCGCATCAAAGGCCTGATCCTTAAAGACGACAAGGGAAGCGTCCTCGCGCAAGTGGCCGAGGTGGCCAGCGTGAAGCCCTTGTATGCACTGGCGCTCAATAGCAATCAACTGGGCAAGTTTCGCGTGCTTGATCCCAAGGCGAGTGTCGTGCTGCGGGCCGATGGAAGCAATTGGGAGGACTTCTTGAAGCTCCTTCCCAAGAGCGAAGGGGAACCCACCGGTCCTGGGCAGCCGATTCAATTTCAACTGGAACTACTGCGTGGCGAAGTAACGTTAGATGATCAAATCGCCGGCAAACAGTGGCTCGTCGCCGGCATCAACGCCGATGTCGATTGGCCCGCCGATGCAAATCTTCCCCGCACCGGAAAGCTCTCGGCAGGCATTCAGCCCGCTGGTCAACTTCCCGTCGCGGTCGCAACCGGTGATTTGCAGGCTGAGTTCGCCTGGCAACCCACCGCAGCGGGACTCGGTTCGGGCAAAGTACTCCTCAAAGCCAATAGCCTCGCGCTCGATATCTCTCAAGGTGCTCTGCGCCGCGCGGGAGTTGATATACAGGCAGCTGGGGCGCTATCGACCGATCTGCAATACGATTTTGCCAGCGACGCTCAAGATCATCAGTTGAACCTTAAGCAACTCAGCGCGCCGAACTTGCAAGTTGCTTCGGCCACTTATCTGAGCACCGATCGTCCTTTAGTCAGCATTCAGTCCGGTCAGGGACAGATGCAATTTGCCGGGGGCAAGCTAACGGTCCTTGGTCTCGATATCCGCACTAGCCTGCTGCAAATTGCCGGCAGCGGCCAAGCTGTCGTCGACGAACTGAAGGCCGCGACTGCTGGCGGCGCGATCGCCGGCGATTCGCAACTTCAATTGCAGGGTCAACTCGATCTAGCTGCGATCGCTGCCCAATTACCGGCCACGCTCCATCTGAAAAACGATACTCGCATCACCAGTGGCCGCGTCAACCTGGGCCTTGCCAGTCGCAACGAACCGACTGGCCGAATTTGGCAGGTTCTGGTGCAAACCGATAACCTCGTCGCCGAAGCTGCCGGTCGCCAAGTCCGCTGGGATGAACCACTCAAGCTCGAAGGAACTGCGCGGCAGTCAGCTGCGGGCATCACCATCGAGCAACTCGTCGGCAAGGCCAGCTTCTTCGAACTCAACGGCTCTGGCGCACTTGCCAAAGGTGAAATCACCGCCAGCGCCGATCTGAATCGCCTGGTCGCCGAGCTCGATCAATTCGTCGATTTTGGCGATACTCGCCTCGCAGGCAACCTGTCTGCCAAACTCAATTGGCAACAGACCCAAGGGGAACAATGGCAGGCAACTGCCGCTACTTCGGTGCAACAGTTCGCGCTCGAAGCGCCGGGCGTGGTGCCGTGGCGAGAAGAGAACCTGCAAGTCGGATTGCAAGTGGGCGGCCGTATTTCGGGCACTTCGCTCGAAGAGATTTCGAGTGCGACGCTCAGCGTGCTGTCGTCGGCCGATCAACTCGACGCAAACCTGACCAAACCAGTTACGGAACCGAGCATGGCCACTGCCTGGCCGCTGCAATTCAAACTCAAGGGGGATCTCGCCACCTGGCAACCTCGCGTACAAGCTTTCGTTCCCCTTGCTGGTTGGCGAACGGCCGGCGGAATTGATCTGCAAGGCGCGGGAACGTTCTCTCTCCAAACTGCCGAGCTGCAAACCGGCAAGCTGGTGCTCAGCAAGTTGTCTCTCTCGGGGCCTGGTCTGGCGATGTCCGAGCCGCAGGTCGTACTCGAAACGAGCGGCACTTGGGATCAGCAAAATCTGACATTCACCAGCACCTCGACTACTCTCGCCAGTTCGGCCGTCGCGCTGCGTGCGGAAAATGTGAAAGCCGTTCTCAGCGGCGGTACACCCACCGTGCAAGGTGTGGTCGATTACCGCGGCGATCTTGCCCGGCTGATGACCTGGATACCCTCTGCCGAGCCACCCACCTATCAAGTGACCGGCATGCTCGAGGGTCGCCTCGAAGCCGCACTTAGAAATGGCAAGGTCGAAGCAGTCTGGTCGAACGATATCAAGAATCTCACCTATGCCACGCCGGATGCACCGGTCGCGGGCGCTCGGCCTGCAACACTCGTCTCGGGTTCGACGGCTGGGCCGTTCGTGGTTCGGCGCACCGAGCAATTGGTAAAGGTCGGGGCTCAAGCCAGCTACGATCCGGCCACCGATGTGCTCGTCCTGACGACAGCGCAGTTGCAGTCATCGGCAGCCAGCTTCAATGCCGATGGTACGATCAACCAACTGACCAAAAACTGCGTGGCCGATATCAAGGGCAATATTGCCTACGACTGGGCTGTCCTCACTCGCGAAGCTGCCCAGTACGGTTACATCCCCGGCGCAAATAACACGACAACAAAGGCATCGCCGCTCTTAACTCCTGAACTCACGGGCCAAGAGACCCGCCCGTTCGCTATTCGTGGCCCGCTGATTGGATCGGCCGGTGATGGCGGCCTGGTGAGTTCTGAACTTGGCGCGCAGGTCGAAATCGGCTGGAAGACCGCCCGCTACATGGGGCTGGATATGGGCCAGGGGGCAATTCCAGCGAAGCTGGAAAAAAGCATTGTCTTCGTCGGCCCGCTCGACCTCACCGTGAACGAAGGTAAAGTTCTCGGTGCTCCGCGCTTGAATCTAACCAGCAGCACGCCGGTATTGGAAATGGACAAGGGGCCGGTGATTCAAAACCTGCGCATCTCTCCCGAGTTGTGCGACGGCTGGATGAAGTTCGTGGCCCCGATGCTCGCCGGCGTTACTCGCGCGGAAGGAAAGTTCTCGATCGATCTTGATGGCGCGAAGGTACCGCTCACCCAGACCATGCAGAGCAGCATCGGCGGCGTGATGACCATTCACACGGCCGAAGTGGGCCCCGGTCCGCTATCGCAGCAATACATCAACCTGGCCAAGCAGTTGAAAGACATTGCTGAAGGGAACTATGCGGGCATTGCCAATCTGTTTCCCGGCGCTGCGGGAGCCGCGCTCACGGAAACCGCCAACTCGCCCACGCGTGGCGTTCTCACCATGCCCGAACAACAAGTGAAGTTCGAACTGATCGACGGCCGCGTGCATCATCATGGGCTAAAGATGAATGTGAGTAACGTCACGATCACGACCCGCGGCAGCGTCGGACTCGATCAGACGATGGAAATTGTGGCCGATGTCCCCATTCAAGACAGTTGGTTGAAACAGAATTCGGCACTCGCCGGGCTGAAGGGACAATCGCTGCAGATTCCCATTCGTGGCACTCTCGCGGCACCATCGCCCGACCTGCGCGTCATTGCGAACTTGACGAAAGACCTCGCCGGCCGCGCAGCAACCGGCATCTTCCAAGACAAAGCCGGCGAAGCAATCAACAAGTTCCTCCCCGGCTTCAATCCCGGCGCTGCAGCCCCAGGCACCACACCAGTTGCCCCTGGTACAACTCCCGCTCCAGCGGTCAACCCGCTCGATCAGTTCCGCAACATCTTCAAGAAGTAACTGGCACGCAGCCGGTTTGCAGCTGTCGCCCAGCCGCTGCCCCTCGATAGCGAGCCGGGCAGTTCGTGGAATTTATCAACAGGGGTATGTTTTCGGTCTTCGCGAGAAGTGATTCAGCAGCACCGACTTGCGGTGAATTTGCGGATGCCGGAAACAGCCTGTTTGTTGAAAAATTCCAACTAAGCCCGCGAGTAACCGCCTTGAACTACCCCCCCCGTTTTCAATCGCGACAATGACTTAACTCAGCACAAATGGCCGCGATTTGTGCGCGCAACTCCGCAACCAAGATGTCAAATAACCGAGCAATATTTTAATTAGTTGTAAGGTAATTGTCAATTATGTGTCGACAAGTCGGCGTTCAGTTCGCGGCTTACTGGCCGGGCGGATCGAAGAGCTTCGGCACATAGGCGAGTGCCATGCCAATGAGCAGGCCGCCAACGTGCGCGCCATTCGCGACGTATGACATGCCGCCAGCGAAGTCAGCGGACATAAAGTCGCGACCAATGCAGAAAAAGAGCCAGAGGAACATCATCAAGGCAGTGCCCGGGCGGAGCATGTAGTTGCCTCGGTGCAGGACCGCCGACCGGATGTAAATGAAGCCGAATAGCCCGTAGTTCACACCCGACATACCGCCGAAATTGCCGGCGGCTGGGAAAAAAGGTCGGTTCAAAAACGAACCAGTGAAGACCTCAGTTATATTGGAGATCACAGCGACGATCAGCACGAACAGGATGAAACGTCCGCTCTTCATAATCGATTCGGCCTGGCCCCCCAGGTCGTACAGCCACATCAGGTTGAAAACCAGATGCATAATGCCGAAGTGAATGAAAATCGGCGTGACGAGTCGCCAGACTTCGCCCGACTTCACGCTTTGCCAAACCGGCACTACAGGCATACGCAATTCACCGTCGGCATCTTGGACGGCAGCTAACCGGCCGCCAGAAAACTGTAATGTGCCCAGGATGCGCGGGTCGCGCGATTCGCCCAGGCTGGTCAGGACGGCGACCAGCACGCAAGCGGCGATCATCGCGAGCGTGATGGGGCTGGAGCGGGTTTGGGCCATTCCTTTGCCCCACTTGCCGCTCATCTCGATCAGATTTTTCTGCGCCTGGTCGCGCTTCTTCTGTTCTTCGAGCCTGAGCGCTGCTGCCTGACGTTCGGCCCCCTGATAGCGGGCACTATTGGGCTCAGCTTGATACGCGGCGAGTTCAGTTTTAGCCTTGGCAAGTTGATCTTCCTCACGCACCCAGACGGCCCACTGCTCCCCTTCCTTCTCGGCATGCGATTCGATCTTCTGCGTCACCAGCCACGCCGCGAACCGCTGGGCAGTGGCCTCATCCTTGAAAGTAGTCAGTTGGCGCATGGAATGGAGTTTTCGAGTGGCCGAGCGAACAGGAATCAATCGCTAAATCGTCGCAGCCGATGACGAGTTTCACAATGCCCGGTGCATAGTAGCCAGTGGCTATTTCGAGAACGTGACTCCACGCTGCAAACTAATTGTGCCATCAAAAATGCCCGGATTGATTCGTTGGTAGTCAAGAATGCGGCTGGGAAGTTCAAAGTTCTGAAAATCGGCCGGCCCAGGAAAGTTCCGCCCATATTCAGCTAACGTTGCACCCGGCGCGAGCTCGTAGGTTTTGTATCGTTCGACGTAGTTAACGTATGAACACCACAGAAGTCTCCTGTCTGGAAGTGAGTAAATTTCGACACGAGTGTCGCTCAATTCTAGGTTGCCACGACTTACCTGGCCGGCACTTCGATAGGTCACTTCCCTAGACCCCGCAAGTCGCTTGATGCAATGAATCAATACCCGACAAGGATCATTGGGACTTCCAACTTTCCAGCCATTGGCTTCGATTCTCGCGGTAAACGCCGCGCGAATTTCATCGGTTGGGTGGTCGGTGGGAAACTCAAGTGACAGAGCTACTTTATCACCCGGCTTGATGGCCAGAAGTTGATCGACAGGCACCGCCCGGGCGCGCTGAACAAGTTGGTCGGTGATTGGCGAACAGTTCACGAGCTGGAAAGTGCTGCTTCTCTCGTCGGCAAACAAATACCACGATGCTTCGCCAACGCTGGTAGATGCAAACCAGGAGCCGCGAAAAACCGCTGTCGAAACTCTTCGCTCGAGGTCGACGGCCCAGTGGCTTCCCACCAGCAGGTGGCCCGAACTCAGCCAGATGGCAGAGTTGTCTCCTTCGGTTGGCCCCGCATTCACGTGGCCTGTTAGATGCACCAGTTCACCGCCACTCTTGACGTCCCAAACTCGCAGATCCGTCAATCCGCCTCCTGTGTAGGAGTCGTAGCCAGCAAGCTGGGAACCATCATCTTTAAAGTGCAACACTCTGACATGCGAAAAACGCACTTCATTGGTTTTTGCGGCGAACTTACCGAGCACCTTACCCGTTAGTGCCTCGAGCACGTACTGTCCGGTCGATGTTGAAATGGCAAGTTGCCTACGTCCAGGGCTTAGGGCGAACGTCGAGAAATCGCGGCCTAAGTTAACCTGGTACTTCGCCGTCAGCGAAGGGAGAGACCAGACAACTAGACGTCCTTTCGTGCTCACCGTAATCAAATTTTCGGCATCGATGAACTCTGCCTTCTTGATGGTATCTGTCGAAAAAACAGCAACTTCGCTCGGCGGATAGGGGCGGAAGGACTGAGAATAGTTGACCGATTCGCCGTCAATTTGCCAAAGATCTATCTGGTCCCGGTAGTGCGAGTAGTAACGTGTACAGCGGAGGCTCGCCATGAACTTTCCCGTCGGATCGATGGCGAGTGGTATTGAGGCAATGGAAAGCTCGACGGCGGGCAACACTTTGCCGCTTTCCAAATCTACGCGTTCGAACCGATAGGTCTTAAAGGAGTTTGAATCTGGCGCAATTCCCAGCCACATCCAATTTCGCCGCGGGTCGCTAAGCATTGCCTGTACATGTCCAGGTTGATTGGAAGCCTGAAGTCGTGCTGGGATTGATATCTTCCGCAGCTTCAGCTGCGAAGGTGCGGTGGTTGCTGGATCTGGTGTGACGTTCCATGTTGGAGGAGGTGTGAGCGAAACCTGTGTTGCTCCCTGAAAGCTGACTTTGGTCTCGTTTTCTTGAACAGTGACGTTTACAACTCCCGAGTCACTTTGAATACCTTGACTTGCTTTAAACGGAGTACTAGCAACCGGTTGATCTCCTGAAATCTTCGTGGCTTCCCCAAGTGACTTGGCAATGGCCTGATCGGCGACGGACAGTTTGTCGAGAGTTAACGTGATCACCTTTCCATCTGGCCTTTTAAGTTCGACCGTGTCGTCCTTCAGGCTGATAAACTCCGCTTCGATCTTGAACATGCCGCTCGCATCTGCCCAGGTTCTTGACTTCGCGTCGACACCCGGCGCGGGTGCTGCCGGTTGCGCCGCAGGGGCGTTCATGGGAGGAGGAACGGTTCCACCGACCACGCGCACGCGATTTGGTGGCATTAACCGAGTCGAGCCATCTTCAATTCGAATTCGTACCGCTCCATTCGGCGCTACGTCGACAAACTTACCCCGTTTCAGGGCTCCACGCAGATCGAGATACTCTACTTCCGTTCCCGACGGCGGAATCGCTGGGGCCGCCTGGTTAGGAACCTGCGCGAAGCTCAAGCATTGCAAAGTGCAAAGCCAAAAAAGATTAATGACTGCAGCCGATTTGAAGCAGTTACGCATAAGAATTCACTTCACATAAGTTCGAATCGCCAGCGACATTCGGAGCGATTTTAGCCAATCCGTAATTGGTCTGCAAAAGCTTGGTTGCAAAAAAAATGACCCTGCTTTGAGCAGGGTCATTCATACAAACGGCTATACCATTAGTAATAAGTGCTCGGTTCTACTGAGCCTTCTTCAAAGCTTCGACCGCCGCGGCGTAGTTGGGTTCGCTGGTTACTTCGGGCACGACTTCGGCATAGGCAACCTTGCCATCCTTGTCGATGACGAACACGCTGCGGGCGAGCAGCTTCAACTCTTCGATCAGCACACCATAGGCCTCGCCGAAGTTGCGATTCTGATAGTCGCTGCCGACGCGCAGGTTCTTGATCTCTTCGGCACCACAAAAGCGGTTCATCGCAAAGGGAAGATCCAAGCTGACGGCGACGGCGTTCACGTTGCCGGCCAGGGCCGATAGTTCTTCGTTGAACTTCTTCGTTTGGATCTTGCAGACGCCGGTATCGAGCGACGGGATCACGCTCAGGATCGTGGCCTTGCCCTTGAGGTCGGCCAGCGTGATGGCCTTCAGGCCACCTTCGAAGTAGTGGATGGTGAAGTCGGGGGCTGCTTGACCGACTTTCACTGCCTCGCCGGCGAGTGTCATCGGGGTGCCCTTGAATGTAACAGCAGCGGCTCGGGACATGGTGTTTTCCTCTATAGAATGGGATGTGGAGATTGCCTGATTAGCATGGCGATCGGAGTGCCCATTCTAACGCCGCGAGCAATTGTCGTAGAGGGGATGAACGCCGTTTGCTAGCGGCCGCGCATGACGGCTGACGACTTCATGACAAACTCGCTGGGAAGCGGGCAAAAAGAATTGCGTTCCGAAAGGCACCCCCTAAGATGAACCGTTAGGGGTTAGGGTAATTCTTAGGCGGGTTCGTTCTGAACCCTTTGCATGGGAGCATCGCCATGCTGGTTGATCTTGCGCCAGGCTGGAATTTGGAGATGGATCGCGGGCCCGATTGGCTATTTATCAAGGTGGTGCCGCCAGCGGGCGGAGAGATCGCCGAGGTAGAACTGGCCGAAGCGATTTGGGATCGCATGCAGCAACAGTTCAATCATCGCGTCGTGCTGGAGATGGACCAGGTGACGTTGTTGCGCAGCTGGCTCATTAGCCAGTTGGTGATGCTTCACAAACGCGTGGTCGCCCACGAAGGGTTGATGCGACTAGCTGGAATGAATGACAGCAATCAGCAAGTGCTGCACATGGTCCGGCTGGATGAGCGCTTTCCACAGTATGCCACACGCGGCGATGCCGTGATGGGGCATCGACCGAAGCAGCCTCGTTAGGAATATCGAGAAAGGTAGAAGTCGAAGGTGAGGAGTCAGAGATCGGAACTGCGATCTCTGACGTCTATCCTGTGACCGCTGAACTCTCTGGTTAGCACCAGGAGACTTCGAGCTGATTCTCGATCTGCTCGACTCCTTCAACACGCTTGAGAACTTCCTGAGCCATCTGCTTTTGGAAGTACGAGGCGACGACCCCGTTCAAGGTGATTCGCCCTTCATGGGCTTCAAACCGCAGCGTCCTGCCACTCAGATAGGGATTGGTCTGGATGGCGGAACCTACACGTTCAGCCAGAGTAGCATCGAAAAGCGGCATAAGTACGAATTAGCTCCCATCGTATCGACAGGCTGATAGCGTCAAAGTGACGCTTCGCAGCGCGCGAACTCTTTCTATATCGGTAAACTTTGCCGCTCGGCTGAAAATATCTCATGCAGTTCTGTTGGGATTTGTGTGAAGACTCGCCGCTTGCAGTGATGGTAGGGGAACAACCGGCTGCCAAGACCCGGTTCGCCGGGGCAAACAGCCGTAAATCGCCCATTCGGCGCGCAATCGCTTGCCCCAACCTTTCAACCGCGTACGATTCAGTGAAAGACTGCTGGCAGAGACCGCCAGCCTTGCCCTTTGCGGGCCATTCACCGGGATTTGCAACGAGGGAACATTGCCATGAACATTCCCAAAAGCACCTTGCCAACGCCATGGATTCTTACTGAGTTACCCGGCCCCAAGGGAAAGCAGCTGATTGCCAACGACGAGCGGTACACGTCCCCGTCGTACACTCGCGCTTATCCGTTGGCGGTTGAACGGGGCGAAGGCTCGACGATTGAGGATGTCGATGGGAATCGTTTTCTCGATTTCACTTCCGGGATTGCCGTTTGTTCCACCGGACATTGCCATCCCCGCGTCGTGGCTGCGATTGAAACGCAGACCAGGAAGCTGATCCACATGTCGGGGACAGACTTCTATTATGCACCCCAAGGCAACCTGGCGCAGAAGCTCGCCGAACTTGCGCCCGGCTCGGGCGACAAGCGAGTCTTCTTTACCAACAGTGGTGCCGAAAGTGTCGAAGCGGCGTTCAAGCTGGCCCGCTTTCATACGGGTCGGCAGCACATGATCGCCTTCTTCGGTGCCTTTCATGGTCGCACGATGGGAGCGTTGTCACTCACCGGCAGCAAAATGATTCAGCGCCGCGGCTTTGCTCCGCTGATCCCGCAAGTTACGCATATCGACTATGCCAATTGCTATCGCTGCCCACAGCGCGGCGAGTGCCATCAAAAAGCAACATCTTGTTGCTTGAACACACTCAATCAATTGGAGGATCTCTTCCGTCGCACTGTGCCGCCAACCGAAGTGGCCGGTATCATCGTCGAGCCCATTCAAGGTGAAGGTGGCTACGTTGTGCCGCCCCCAGAATTTCATCGTGAACTCAAGGCCCTCGCTGAGAAACACGGCATTCTGTATATCGTCGACGAAGTGCAATCGGGTATGGGACGCACTGGCAAGATGTTCGCCATCGAGCATTGGGGCGTGGTGCCCGATATCATCTGCCTGGCGAAAGGAATTGCTTCGGGTTTGCCTCTGGGTGCTATTATCGCTCGGGCCGATCTGATGGACTGGGGCCCCGGTTCGCATGCCAGTACGTTTGGCGGCAATCCCATTTCCTGTGTGGCCGCTCTCACAACTATTGAGCTGCTGGAAGAGTCGTTGATGGTTAACGCGACCGAAGTGGGTAACTACCTTCAACAGCGACTGCGCGAACTGATGAGCCGACATGCAATCATTGGTGACGTGCGCGGTCTGGGCTTAATGGTCGGGGCCGAGTTGGTGAAGGATCGCGAAACGAAGGAACCGGCGGCATCGATTCGCGATGCCGTGGTTCAAGCCTGCTTTCACCGCGGCCTACTGATGTTGGGCTGCGGCACGAGTACCCTGCGCTTCTGTCCGCCGCTGGTCGTCACGCGTGACGAAGTTGATACTGCCGTGCAGATCATCGATTCCGTGCTCAGCAGTCCAGCTGAGCTGGCGGCCCATACGAACTCTCCTTCAGCTTCCAGGACCTGGTGATGTGGCAATCCTTGCTTGGCCGCCTGCGACTGCGTGATATCAATTCGGGTGTCTATGGCGGTCGTTGGCTCGATCGTCCGAGTGGTGAGACGATTGAATCGCTCAACCCGGCGACGGGTGAAGTGCTTGCGCGGGTGCTTCTGGGCGGCGAGAACGATTACGACGTTGTGGCCGGCAATTCGCTGGCTGCGTTTGCAGCCTGGCGAAAAATGCCACCTCCCCAACGAGGCGAGATTGTTCGGCTGATCGGCGAGCAATTGCGCAAACACAAAGATGACCTCGGCATGCTCGTCACGCTCGAAGCAGGCAAAATCCGCAGCGAGGGTCTGGGCGAAGTTCAAGAGATGATTGACATGTGCGACTTCGCCGTCGGGCTGTCGCGACAACTCTACGGCCTGACCATCGCCAGCGAACGCCCCGAGCATCGACTGTTCGAGCAATGGCATCCGCTCGGGCCTGTTGGTGTCATCACAGCCTTTAATTTTCCCGTCGCTGTGTGGGCTTGGAATGCCGCGCTCGCGCTGGTCTGTGGAGATCCGGTCATCTGGAAGCCTTCGCAGCTTACGCCTCTCACTGCGATTGCCGTGCAGCAACTGGTGAACGACATTCTCGAACCGCGCGGATTGGCCGGCGTACTCAACTTATGTGCTGCGGATCGTGATGTTGGCGAGCAGATGGCTGCGGATGGGCGGCTGCCTCTGGTCAGTGCGACCGGCAGCACTGCTATGGGCAAGAGTGTGGCGAAGACAGTCGCGGAAAGACTCGGACGAAGCTTGTTGGAACTCGGCGGCAACAACGGCTGCATCGTTACTGAATCGGCTGATCTCGATTTGGCTCTGCGAGCGATTCTCTTTGCTGCCGTCGGCACTGCTGGTCAGCGCTGCACGACATTGCGGCGGCTGATCGTTCACGAGTCTCATGCCGAGCAGCTTGTAACTCGCCTGACCAAGGCTTATCAAAATATTACCGTTGGGTTGCCCTGGGAAGAGGGTACGCTACTTGGGCCGCTCATCAGTGAGTCAGCGGTTAAGCAATACACCACAGCGATTACCACAATCAAACAGCAAGGGGGCGAAGTTCTTTGTGGCGGTAAGCAGATCGACCGAGCCGGTTACTACGTGCAGCCGACCATCGTGCGCGCGAAGCCTGCGATGGAGATCATCAAGCACGAGACCTTCGCCCCGATTCTGTATGTGCTCACCTACCGCGAACTCGAGGAGGCCATCGCCCTGCATAATGGTGTGCCCCAAGGTCTTTCCAGCGCTATTTTCACGGATCGTTTTCGCGAAGCGGAACAGTTCTTATCGCCCTGGGGCAGCGACTGCGGCATTGCGAACGTCAATCTCGGCCCCAGTGGCGCCGAAATTGGCGGAGCCTTCGGCGGCGAAAAAGAAACTGGCGGCGGTCGCGAAGCGGGCAGCGATGCCTGGAAGACCTACATGCGTCGCCAAACTTGCACGCTCAACTTCGGCAAGACTTTGCCGCTAGCGCAGGGTGTTAAGTTTGATGTGGGTGTGTGAGTCCTATCTGAGCCGGAAGCGTCAGCGTTCGGAGAGTACACCGCATATAAGTTCCAAATACCCTCCGGGCGCTGACGCTTCCGGCTCAGAAGAAATATTTACTTTACTTCCGCCACATGCACCCGCGTCCATGGTCCATCGCTCACGTTGAAGTACAGTCGCTTCCCATCGGCGCTGAAGGCGGGATGCGGATGGCTAACTCGCCAGGAGCGTGCGCCCTTCGAATGATCGAAGCGATGCACGAGCGCGGTTTTTCCGGTGATGACGTCGCCGACAACTACGTCCCAGTATCCAGCTGGTCCGCCGAAGCCCTCGGAAATTGTGTCGGTAGTAAATAGTGTCGCAGCTGGATTGTAGGTGGGGTGGTCGCCGCGATACTTCGCATAATCGGGTATCTTCTGCCATTTGCCGGTCGTGCAGTCGATTACACGGCCGCAGTCGAGAATGTCGCGCGAGTTTGGATGCCACGAGGGATGGCCCCATTGTTCGGTCAAACTAAGGAATTTTTGTTCCTTCAGGTCATAGGCGACCTGACCAAAACGAAAGCTGGCCGCCTTGCTGCGGAAATCGCCACCGGCGGGCGAAGCGATTTTGCAGAAGACGCGGTTCCTATCGGGACTGAGAATGGGAAAGAAGATCGAAATCGGCTTGTCGCCGAATTTCTTCTCAATGAATTCGGGAAACTGCTCGCGCACACCGGTTGCCGTCATGCCGGTTTTGATTACGTCTCCCGATTCGATGTTCACCAATTCCAGGTCGCGATGATCGCCGGGGTTCCAATGGGGACCATAGATGGGGAACACCGCGTGACCGGGCTGACCAAACCCCAGTTGCCGACCGAGGGTGACGACGCGCGGTTTGCCGACTTTTCCATCGCTCGTTGGCACATCGACAGCCATCACTGCCCATTGACCATCGGGCAGTACGTTGTGAAAGACGACCTGTTTGCCGCCGCAGGCCCATTGCTGACAGGCCGCGCGGTGAGCATCTTCGGTGGCGATGTCCGTCGCCAACACAATTTCTTCACCCGACTGGCGCTCGCGAATGCGAATCTCCCCCGCATGTCCGTGCGCAGCTGTCGAGGCAAAGAACAGCACCCACTTACCGTCGGGACTTTCGGGCGAGGTGTTGAAGTAAGTATGCAGCGAATGGCGTTCGTTGTCAGAGACGAGCGAGACTTTAACATTATCCTTCTGTTCCCAAGTTGCGAGTGAGTTGGGCGATGCCGGTTCCGCAGCAACCGCAAAACTGGCAGAGTGAAGCCGTAGAAACGCTACAAGTGCGACAAGGACTACACTGCGCATGGGTCCGCCTTAACTTTTTACGATAGGTTTCGAAACGGCACTCGCTGCCCGACAAGCATGCACAAGACTACTCTTTGCCAAACGTCGTGTCACCTTTTTTGAAACGGGTGGCAACGTAAGTCTGGCCGACCTTGCCGAGCACATATTGCTGGTGCTGGAGAATACCGTCGAAGGGCGCTGCTTCGCTGAACCAAAACTTCTTTACGGTTCGCTTTTGGTAGATGAACTCTTCGAGCTTTGTCGAGAATTCGCGATTGCCCAGTTTCAGTGTGTCGTCGGTCACCTTCGTCGGCTTGACGGATTTGCGCTCTGCGAGCTTAAAGACGTGCTTAATCACGTTCAAGCTTGGCCCAGGTATATGGCCGAGGTGATTTGGATGATGATGATATGTCTTCGTTTGAACGGACAATTCGTGATCGCCAACGTTCACCGCTTCGAATCGTAAGCACAACCTAGTCTCATCGCTGAACTCGACGAAGTCTCCGGCTTTTGTGCTCGACCAGCGCTCCCATTCGCTCTTGGGATGCAAGCAAGTGTTGAGGGTCTGATCGAACAGTGTTTGAGCGTGGCCAGTTGTCGCCTGCAGAAACAGAGCAGCCACTGGCAGAAAAATGCTCAAAAGCTTCATGATGGGGCTCACCAGGTTTGGCGGAGATTCAAGGTTCGATTATTCCGCGATTTTGCAACGTGTTCAACATGCTGATGCGCCTGTGGCCGGCCTGCGCGTATTCGTTTCGTCTTGCGTCGCAAGCACACATTTACCAGTCCGCAGAGTCTCGTTTCTTAACGCAGTCCGCGCAGCTTGCCGATAGTAACTCTATCAACACCCCGCCAGGTTATCCAAATTCCCCAGTGATAACCTTCCCTCTGCCCCACATCCTTGCGGAGCCAACATGGTGGCCAGCGTTCTCCCCATTGAAGATTTGAGCGGCCTGCGAAGTTACGTCCAACAGACCCTGTGCGAACAAAATCACTTAGAACCCGGTGCCTTTGAGATTTCGGAACGGATTCTGATCCGCGGCAAGCGGCCCTGCGGTCTGTTCTTTTGCCTGCATGGCCCCCGTAGCGTGAAGCTCACGGCCATCTGGGAAACGGATCGTAACACGATCCTGTTTTACAACTCTCAAGGCGAACGGATTCATAAGACTAGTTTGCTTCGCGCCCCGAAGTTTGCCATGCCAGAAGCGGAACTGTCCGCCGTTGGCGCTGGTGCGTAATCGCAGATCGACACAGATTTTCAACCAGTGCTGACTAATGTTCAGTGCTCAGCTTTCTGAATCACAATAACAAAAACCATTTCATACACGGAGGTATGTTCCATGCTTGTACTATCGCGTAAAGAGGCCGAGAGAATTCGTCTGGGCGATTCGATTGTCGTGACTGTGGTCCGGGTCTCGGGCGACAAGGTCCGACTGGGCATCGATGCACCCGCAAATATTGTCGTCCTCCGCGAAGAACTCGAACCGCATGCGGCCGTGGCCGACCTGTCGTTCGAAGACATGGCGATTGGCCTCAGCTAATTTCCCGAAGCCGCACCCTCGAAATCTCGCCTGCTTCCATGTTCTAATGAGAAGCTGGTCCGGCGCGACAGGTCGCAACAACGTTGCCCGCCGCGCTGGACCATCAACTTGGCGAGTGTTTCTTCTTCCATTGAGAGTGCCGGCACCGATGCGACGTATATGTTCGTTGTTCGTTCTTGGACTGCTTCCGCTAGTTGCCATCGCCCAAGAGGCACTGCCTCCGCCGTTTGATGTGCCCGATTCAACGGCAAAGACCGAAGCGGAGATGAAACCCTACACCGAAGTGCTCGAACATGCGGAGGGGAAGTTTCAAATGCTGCCGATCAAAGGTGGCAAGTTCTTGATGGGGAGCCCGCCGACCGAAAAGGGGCGAAAGCCCGACGAAGGTCCGCAGCACGAGGTGCAAGTCGATCCCTTCTGGATGGCCAAATTCGAGATCTCATGGGACGTTTACGACGTTTGGGCCTCGGACCTCGATATCTTTCGCCGCGAGGCACTGGGGACAGCTCCCAACGCGCGGGACAAAGCGGCCGATAAGTATCAACTTACACAGCCGACCAAACCGTACACCGATATGAGCTTCGGCATGGGCAAACGCGGCTATCCCGCCATTTGCATGACTCAGCATTCAGCCCGCGTGTTTTGCCAATGGCTGAGTGTGAAAACCGGACGTTACTATCGCTTGCCCACCGAGGCGGAGTGGGAATATGCGTGCCGCGCGGGAACAACCACGGCCTATTCATTTGGCGACGATCCGGCAGATCTTGGCGACTACGCTTGGTACACCGACAATAGCGAAGAGAAGTATCAGAAAATCGGCCTGAAGAAGCCCAATCCGTGGGGCTTGCACGATATGCACGGCAATGTTGCCGAGTGGGTGCTCGATCAGCACTCGACCGATTTTTATGGCAAGCTGATGGGTAAGATCGCCGTGAACCCGCTGGCTATTCCGCTCACTGAATACAACCGCGTGGTCCGCGGCGGCTCGTGGGATAGCGATGCAGTGGCTCTTCGATCTGCGTCTCGGGTGGCTTCGCACGCCGATTGGAAACAACAAGATCCACAACTGCCGCAGAGCATCTGGTATCTGACCGATGCTCTCGGTGTAGGCTTTCGCGTCGTGCGTCCGCTGACCGAACCCACTGCAGCCGAACGGGCTGCCAAGTGGGATAAATCAGAACCGCCGCAAATCGATCGCGTGAAGAAACCCGAGTGAGTCAGAGGTAAGAAGGCGAGCGATTCTCCCTCGCCTCTCGTCCCTCACCCCTTCTCCTATCGCAGCCGTTCAAACGTCATCGCACCGATGTTAGCCACTTCGGTCTTCAGTGGCATGTGGAACTTGTCGGTCCCATCGAACAGGATGATGACGTCCTTCTGCGTGCCGTCGCTTTCCAGCGACTTGATCGTCAGCTGATCACCTTCTTGCGAGATGAACTGCCACTTTCCTTCGCTCTTGTAGGGCTGATTGTTGTTCACGCCCGAAAGGACCATCGCGCCTTCCTTGGTGAACTCAATGCCCATCTCCATTCTTTCGAGATCGGCAATTTGCAGCGGCGTGAGCGATGAGCCGACCGACTCCTTGTCGACGACCATCTTGCCGTGCCAGGCACCAGGCAGACGCTGTGCCGGTGGTGGGCTGCCAGAGCCACAGCCAACGGAAGCAACCGCCAGGGCGGCGAGAAAAGAACCGAGAACTGTGGATTGAACGAACCGTAGCATGGTGATCCTCCTTGATCGACCAGGGTGATGAGCTGTAGCTCAGCGGATGCTGGCGAGCTGTCAGCTATCGAGCGTTTAACCGATCGCTGCCTGCTGCGCGAAGCTCCACTAAGATTATCGACCTAACTTCCGGGTTTCGCTTTGACAAACGAAAACGCGGGCTTGATTTTTTTACCGTTGATATCCAACTCCATGCGAAGATCGGCATGTTCGGCATCGAGCGGTGTGAATCTTAATTCTGTTTCTTCGTCTTTTCCTGATTCTTTGACCATTAAAAGTAACGTTTTCCCTTCGGTTTTTACGAAACGCCACGACCCCGTTCTCTCTTGCTTGATGGGGCCAATGCCGGCAATCGAGCTGAACGCTCCGTCGCCGTTCATCGTCACTCGAACTTCCGGGCTGCCGACAGACATGAGGGAGGCCACCAGCGGATTGGCATCAAAGAACTCCGCGGGAATCGGCTTACTGGGATCGATATTCCACGTTCCCACCACTTGCTGTGCCGGACTACAGCCAGTGGTCAATAGCGTCAGGCAGCCAAGACCAGTCAGCACGACGAAACGACGAACGTACGCAAACATCATGAGAAATCGAATCCTGAAAATTCTGACGGCAATCGATCGGGCAATGCCCGCTCGCCGCACTTTAGCAATGTGCATCTGAGGGGACAACGTCAGGTTGTCGCGGGTGCTAGCGACCTCCCTCCCGGTGCTACTTTCTTCGTTGCGAACTACGCGGCACAACCAGCCAGCCGTTCATCCCCCACCAGTTTCGCAGTCGCTGACAAACCTCAGCGGGAAACTCCGGCGAGAACCAGAGCCCGATCCTTGGCCCCCGCGGCAGGCCACGAACCTCACCCGTTCGAATCCCTGCTTCCCTGCATTGCTCGGTCAGTTCGTTCAAGAATGCCTCGGTCACCTTGCCGTCTTTCGCCCGCGCCACGCCTGCTTGTATCTCCACGACAAATTGGGCCGCCGGCTTGCTCTTGTATAGCAACCAGCCAACGACAAGGGTGACGATCAGCACTCCGATGATGAGTGGGTCCAAGGGAACGACTCGCGTCGAAAGATAGTGTGGTCGGAGTAGCGCGTTCCGAGTAGCGTGGGCTTCAGCCCACGCTACGGGAATTAACCGCGGATCAAGGGAGTTCCCGAATCTTGATTCCCTTGAACTCGACCGGCGAACCTTCCGATTCGAGACAAAGAAAACCACTGCTCGGAGTGATGTCGGTGCCGCCGGAGACCTCTTCGCCATTGACCCAGAGGCGGACTTCACCGTTGATCGCGCGAATATAATAGTGGTTCCACTCGTTGATTCCCTTGCTTAGATTCTTCGTCGGAAAGCTCCGCTGACCATTGGGCGATGTCGGCGGGAACGGCTTCATTTTCACTTTGCCGACGGGAAACACGTCGCCGTTGGTGCTGAACCAATCGGCCTTCTTGCCGGTCGCTTTTTCGTAGTTCTCGGTATAGCCATGATCGAGCACTTGCACCTCAACTCCCTGCGGCAGGGAGTTCGGCTTCAGCCCTTCGAGCGATTCGGGAATCGCCCATACGAACACGCCGCTGTTACCGGCACTCTTCAGGTGCTGCCATTGCACGACGAGTTCAAAATTCTTGTACTGTTTCTCGGTGCGAATCACGCCGACCGGCTTGCCGGTGCAGTGAGCGACCCCGTCTTTCCACGACCAAGTATCATCCGCACAGTTGACGTTTTTGAAATCCGCTTCGCCGAGTGCAACCCAGCCCGGACCACTCGTGCCATCGATGGTCGCCTTGGGTAAAGCATCCTGGGCCATTACTCCACCAATTGAACTGCTGGCAATCAGCAGAGCGGCAGCAAGCATTCGAATCCATGAGGCGAGCAACATCGGCAGCATCCTTCGGCGGGAGGTGTTCACGGGAGCCAAACAAGCTCCGATGATACGCTTCGCCTTGGGCACGGTCGAGACTCGCACTATCGTCGGCGAAACTACTTCGCCAGCACTTCGAGCACTTCGTCGGCCCCTTGCGAACTGGCCAGCGAAGCGGCCGAGTTGCCGAGTTCGTCCTGGCGGGCAGTATTGGCACCGGCCTCTTTGAGCAATTGAACCGTCGAAGAACGGCCGGCGAGCGCGGCGAACATGATGGCCGTTTGATTGGTGCTGTTGGGCGAATCGACCTGCGCGCCGTGCCCGAGCAACAGGCGCAGTGCTTCGTCGTGTCCCTTAAACGCCGCCGCTGCAACCGCGGTCAGTCCCATGCGGTTGCGCCCTTCAAGCTCGATCGTCGGTTGCGTAAGCAGTTGCTCCATCACTTGCCGGCTATCGTGATAGGCAGCGACGGTCAAAAGCGTGTCGCCCCGTGGACTACGAACGTTGGGCGTGAAGCCCTCTTTCAGGTACTCGGCAATTGTCACGGCGTCATCGTCGCGAGCAGCTTGAAACACGATCTCGGTGAGCTTGGCCTGCGTCGCCTCATCGAGCACGACGCCTTGTTGATCTGCCAATTGTGGCGAATGAGGAGTAGGCAGCGAATAGTAGTAGCCACCCCCAACAGCTGACGCGATCACCACGATTGTGATAACGGCGATTGCTGCGCGAAGGAGAGTACGACGCATGACCAATTCCTCAAACGGAAGAGATTTCAAAAGGCGATATTCAAACTACAAACGGGCATCAAAGTTCGAAGGACAACCTTCGAACTTTGAACCTCCAGCAAACATTGTTACTTGCCGCCGCCAGTTGCCCGCGCGGCAGGAGTAGCAGCATTGAGTGCCCGCTTCCACATGGTTGGTTCTACGTCTTTCGTGGCGCTGACGAGTGCTTTGACTTCGCCCAGATCGTCACCGAGCGCTTCTGCCAGGCGAGAGCCGTAGTCGGCGTCTGCCTGATAGAAGAAGCCCACCATCCGCTGACGAACCTGCTTGTCACGGACCTTTTTCATATCGCCCGCAAGATTCGAAATCAGGTTCGCTTGTTCCGACTTCGAGAAGCTGCGATAGAGTTCGCCCGCTTGTTGAAAGTTCAGCGTTTTCGCAATTCGCTGCTGCTCGACGCTGCCGACAAGGTTAGCTTGAGAGTACTTGGCCGCCGGGTCTGCGTGCACGTTCACCGACACGCTTGGTTCGTAATTCACGTCCGACTTAGTTTCGCCGAAGTTCATCGCCCCATGTTGGCTGTTATTCACTACATCAACGACGGGGCGATTGATAGGCAACATCAAGTAGTTCACCCCGATGCGATAGCGCTGCGTATCGGCATACGAAAACAATCGCCCTTGCAACAAACGATCTTCCGAGGGCTCGATCCCCGGCACAATCATTCCCGGCGAAAACGCTGCCTGTTCGGTTGCTTCGAAAAAGTTACCTGGCGTGCGGTTGAGCGTCATCTTGCCGACCTTCAATTCCGGCACATCGATCCAGACCTTCGTCGCGTCGAGCGGGTCGAAATCAAAACCATCGAGTTGTTCGGGCTTCAGCATCTGCACGCCCAGTTCCCACGAGGGATACTCACCCTTGCCAATCGCCTGATAAAGATCCTCGGTGTGATTGCTGTGATTCATGGCTGTCGCTTCGGCGGCTTCCTTGGCAGTGTGCCGCTTGTGTCCCTGCATTGATCGCCAGTTGAACTTCACATAGGTCACTTGGCCATCGGCGTTCACCCACTTAAAGGCATGCACGCCAAAGCCGTCCATTTGCCGCAGATTGGCTGGCGTTCCCTGGTCTGAGTAGACAAACGTCAACATCTGTGTGCTCTCGGGCACATGGCTAAAGAAATCGAAGAAGCGGTTCGGATCCTGTTGGTTCGTCACCGGCGAAGGCTTCAGCGAGTGAACCATATCGGGAAACTTCATCGCATCGCGAATGAAGAACACCGGCAGGTTGTTGCCGACCAAGTCCCAGTTGCCGTCTTCGGTGTAGAACTTCACGGCGAAGCCGCGCGGGTCGCGCAGCGATTCGGGCGAACCGCCGGGATGAATCACCGTCGAGAATCGGACGAAGACTGGCGTCCTCTTTCCCTTGGCTCCGAAAAGTTTTGCCCTGGTGTGCTGCGAATAGTCGCCATAGCTGACGAATTCGCCATGCGCACCAACGCCGCGGGCATGCACAACTCGTTCGGGGATACGTTCGCGATCGAATCGCGATAGCTTCTGAATCAGGTGAAAATTATCGAGCAGCACGCTGCCGCGGGGACCAGCCGTGCGCGAGTTCTGGTTGTCTCCCACGGGCTGCCCGCCATCTTCCGTCAAAACGCGGCCGGGTTCCGCCGCACTTATTGCCGGAAGCGTATTCGTGGCCATGGCAACAGCCACCGCCATTGCGGTCAAATATTTGGTGAGAGTCATGTCAAATTCCTTCTGGTTTAGGGAAAGGCTTGCCAGCAGCGCGCGGCTCCAGCTTCGTGAAGCATTATTGCCTTAGGGCAAGCAATGATTCCAATTCATTGCAATCCTAGTTACTATGCACAAAAAGCATAGATGGGATGGGAAACATGGAAATCACTCAACTCCGCTACTTCCTCAAGCTGGCCGAACGTGGAAATTTTACCCGCGCAGCAGAGGATTTGTTGATCACCCAACCGGCGCTGAGCAGGTCGATTGCCAAGCTCGAGGCGGAACTGGGCCAGCCCGTGTTCGAACGACATGCGCGGACAGTGGAACTTACCGACTCCGGCAAATTGCTCCTCGCACGGGCTGAGCAGATTTTGACGCTTGTCGACGATACGGTTGCCGAGATCACCGATGATGGTCGAACCGGGCGAATCAGGCTGGGGACGATTCCCACCATCGCTCCCTACCTGTTGCCACCCCTCTTGCGCGGGTTCGCCACTAAGTGTCCACAGTCGAATGTGATAGTCTACGAGGAAGTAACCGAGAAACTGCTGCAGCGAGTACTGCATGGCGAGATTGATCTGGCAATTCTCGCGCTACCGGTTCCCAAGCAGTACCTGCATGTCGAAACATTGTTTGAAGAGGAATTGCGACTGGTACTTCCCGTCGATCATCCGCTGAGCAAGAAGAAGCAGATCGTACTCGATGACTTGCAGCCTTATTCGTTCGTGCTGTTGGACGAAACGCACTGCCTGTCGAACGACATCGTCTCGTTCTGTCGCCAGCGGTCGCTTCAGCCAGTCTCAGTCGAACGGACCAGCCAACTCGCCACGGTTCAGGAATTGGTCTCACTAGGTCATGGAGTTTCGCTCGTCCCAGCCATGGCCTGCAATCTCGACGATAGTCCTCGCCGCATCTACCGCCACCTGGCCGGCACTCAGCCAACGCGTACCGTAGCGCTCGTTTCCAATCCCTACCGCTTCGAGAGCCGGCTGGTGAAGCTGTTTCGCGACTTCGTAAAGTCGTTCCGATATACGATGAGAAAGTGACGTCTTACCAATGAACGACTAATTCAGCGAGGCATCGGGCGGCACATGCTTTGTCTTCATCGCTGGTGCCATAATCTGCTCGGCAATGCCTTGCACGACTCGTTCCCACAGGTCGTCGGCCTCGTAGAAAATCAACTCTTTGCCCGCTTCAGTCACAAGCCAGCCCCCGGCTTCAAGCTCCCCTTCCAATTGACCGGAACCCCAGCCCGCGTAGCCATTAAAAACGCGAAACGGCTTCTTGGAGTGTGTGATTACTTCGCGCAAGTGATCTTCGCGAGCTGCAAAGTAGACGCCATTGATGATCTGCGCTTCCGACTGCTTTTTTTGCGTATGGACAACGACGAGTGGGCCCTGCACAGGCCCGCCGTAGTGAATGGGTCGATCGGAGGCGACGGTCCCGTCGATGCCATACTCCTTGGCAATCGACTCCCAAACTTCCGCCAGCGAGTTATTCAGAGGGCGATTCAAGATCAACCCAAACGCCCCTTCATCGTCGTGTTTCACCATTAGTACGACAGAGCGGAAGAAGTTGCCATCTCCCAAGTGAGGCGAAGCAACGAGTAACTTGCCTTGCAACGATTGCATCGGTGAAACCTTGCAGCCAATGAGGCGTGTGCGGTGCTCTGGAGTCAGTTCACTAGTTTAGCCGCTGGCGCAACGAGGTGAGACAGGGCAGAGCCAGAGAGGGAGTGAAGGAGAAAACGTACGGCGACGCTCAGTTCATTTCCTAACTCCCAATTCCTGCCTTTCCATTACCCATTCCACAATCTGAACTCCGCACTCAAGCGAACCTTCTCTTCCCGCCGAATGTCGCTAGAATGAACGTTGCGAGGAATTACCACTCGCAGCACTGGGGGCGAACTGGATTCGACCGGGTCGCTAGAAGCGTCAGTGGCGTGCCGTGGTTGATCTGTTGGCCACGTTAAAAGCAGATCACACTTTACTAGCCGAGAGCAATCTCAGCCTTGCAGCCTAGTTAAATAGTCTGCACGGATTGCGGGTCTTCACCGGAGAGATCCAAAAATCCGTTGCCAATTCCGGTTCGCCGCGTGTCATGTCGGAAACGCACGCGGTTCAAAAAGTTTCTGGCTGGTCGAGAACGTAGTGTGCAAACAGACGACGTGATCGACGAGACTTAAATTGATTGCTACGCACGTAGAAGCTGCCGTGGAAAGATCGCGGGACGCGGGTTCAATTCCCGCCGCCTCCATACCCTTGGTTTGTTGAATTGCGGCATTTACCGCATTTCCCAATAAACCAAGGGTTTTTTCGTGCGCGGAGGTAGCTCCATGCGACTCGGTGCCACCCGAAACGGCAGTGTACTGCGTCACTTTTTCATCGCCTACTATTGCCCGTTCAAAGTCAGCATCCGTCACATCGACATAGTGTCGCATCGCCACCGCTTGAGTGTTGCCAAGCCACTTTGCAACAACGTGCAAGGGATACTCGCCAGCCAAATCTGTCTGATCGCTTGCCCTCATGGAATGCCACAAGCGTGTCGAACTCTTGAGTCCAGCGCGACCAATGATCTTTTCCAGCGTCGTCCGCAGGTTCGCATTCGCCCACCGGCCCGGCCCTTGGGCCCGCTTGCGATATTCTTCGGGGAATATGACGCCCCCGTCGAAGCCCTAGGAAAGAAAAAGCCCGGAGCCGACTCGATGCGAGTTAACTTCGGGCCAGGGTTCTTAGTTTTAAGGCTTGGATTTCGGCAGCAATTATGGGGAACCGGGTGAACCAGAAATTGTCTTTCTAGAGTGACTCGGTTGAACGACCACCTTGTCAACAGTGCTGACAGGGCCCGCAGTGAGAGGTTTCCCCGCTTGCCAGTTCACGCCCACCCAGGTCTCGGATGAGGCGGACTTCAGTTGAATAGCGATGCCTCTTCCCACGGTGGCCGGCACGACTTTCATGCCTTCCACCTTCGCCGGTCGGCTTTCGGGAATCAGCGCCGTCACCCACAGCGCCTCGTTGCCTACCTGCCGGGCCATTACCCACCGTTGCCGATCGGGAACGAGTCCGACGCCTGGAGCGTCGCCCCAAACGACCCGGACGGGATTCGAACTGTGGCAGAGCCATTTCATCGACAACGGGGGACTTTTGAGAATGCTCTTGTAGGGGGCTTGAATGTTGCCCCAATCGATCCACCAATCACCGCTGACGTTCATTTCCTTCAGATTGCGGGGAACATCGTAGCCGACGCCCGGCGGCGTCGGACTGACATCGCTGTTCTGATAGACGGACTCCGAAAGGGCTGTGCCCTCAAGCGGCGGGATGGCCTTGGACTCGGCGCTCGTTCCGCGAACATCGCCGTAGCAGGCAAAAGTCCAGTCATAGGTGTGTTCGGTGTCGGAAGTCGCCCGGTCGACCAACAACTGGATTCCCTCAACGAATATCAGCGCCCGTTCTAGGCGAACTCCGGGATACGCGCTTTCGTCAGATATGACCACCACCTGCGGCCCTTTCGCCGGTGTGCTGAGATATTCGACCTTCCCCTCGCTTTTCTGCTGGCAAGCTTTGTCGACGGTGATGGTGTTGTGACTGATCGTGTTTCTGGCCCAACTGTAATGCAGCGGGTTCCTATAGCTCGATCCGCAGTCGTCGTGCAGAGGTTGCCCGCCCGCATAGCTGACCATGCCGAGCATATCGTAGTGGCAATGGCCGCCGTGCTGTTTGCCGTGGCGAATGAGGGCCCAGTTCTCCTCACCCGGCGGCCCTCCGTCGTGGAGAATCGTGATCCCAAAGTCGGGATAATTTCGCGACTTCATCTCGACTTTCTGCGCCGGCGGCAGATCCGTTACGCCGAATTCCAGATCCTTGCCTTTAATGAACGGTATGAGGTGTGGATCGCGAGTGACCCAGTAGGCGGCAATGTTGCTGGCCGGATACGGGTTTCCTAGGCCGCCATCGGCGATGGAAACCAATTTTTCATCGGGACGCATGGCCAAAATGGGAAAGCGATAGAACCGCCGTAGCCGCTCACCTAGCGCTTCGTCGATTTGCAGCAAATCAAACCCGTAGAGTTTTAATTCGGCCAGCATGGGCGTGAAGAAGATCTCCGTGGTGATGTGGTAGGAAAGGCTGTTTTCCAGCCATCCTCCGTCATCTCCAATCCTCTTCTCGACGATGTTCATGATCCCCCTCCTGTCCCTTAAGGACCACGCGACGAAGGGAGGCCAATCCAACGCTAGCCCCGCCATGGAGACTGCGCAGGCGGTAGCCATCGCCAGATTGGGAGTGCCGGATCCCCGCTGCATGGCTTCCTCCAGGCTGGGAATGATCCATCCGGCACCAATGGTTTTCAGATCTTCATCCGAAAGCATGTTGGCCGCCCGCAGACGCCTGATACACAGGAGCCCTTCGAGGGAGAACCGCGCTTCATCGCCGACCAACCAAATTAAACGGGTTCCATACTTACACTGCGGCAGATTCGGATAAACGTCAGCCATTCCCAGCAGCATTTGGCGAGCCGCTTGGCCATATCGCTGGTCGCCGCTGACCATGGCGGCCATCCCCAACTCCGCCAGCGTGGCTCGAAACAGGCCGACGCGTTCGCTCCCCATTTTGATCTGTTCCGGCGTCCAACTCCTCTCGCATTCCTGGCATGTAACGACGCCGTTTTCCCCTTGGATGAGCTTCACTTTCTTGGGGCTATGCCAGACGTGAAAGTCGCCCTTGATCCACTGACCTTCGGCAGGCGGTAGGATGGGACTTCCCAACTCTTTGAGTTTCTCATCCATGCTTTTAGTGATTGCCCTGAATTTTCTTTGCGCCCATTCCTCCGTCGCTACCTTGTGCCTAATGGTTTTGACGAATTCTTCACCGGGGGGCGTGAGTTCCGCCGGCGTCGCCAGACGCAAGACGAAGGTCCCGCGCTTCAGTTCACGCAAACGCTTCTCCTGACTGAAGAATGTCAATTCACATTGATCCAATGTGAAGGGAGGCAGATTCTTGGCCGAGGTTGCATCGAGCGTGGCGATGACCTCAAACGCGACCTCTTTATTTGCGGGAACGTCGGCGGGCGGGGAAACGTTGATCTTGAAATGTTCCGTCGGGCCGGTTTGGGCAATCACCCGAGTATGGCTTTCGCTATCACCTTGCAACTTGAAGCTGAAACGGTACTCCAGCCCGCCGTCGGCCAGCTTTTGCCAGGTCCTTGCCTTGTAATCTTCAGAGACCCGCGTGTCGGCTCGTACCATCCCGGTCGCGAACCAAACGATAATCATCATGCCCAGTCGTGCCCCGAGCTTTCCAGTTAACAAACCTGGGACGAAATGAGCAGCGCGAGCAGTTTTTGTATTCACAGTCTCGTCTCTTTTGAAACACATTGGATATGTCGCCGAATCAATCGTCATAGGTCAACGGCTTGTCCGGAATCTAGTTCCGAGGTGATCCATCGTTGCTGACGGTGAGTTTGAACAGGCTTTGCAGTTTACCAGGCGCCTATAAGTAAATCCTCTCCGAGGACGGCCTCTCGGGTTCCGACCGAGAGATTGCACCGGACGCTCGATGTAATTTTTTCAGACGACCGCTCGCGCATCCGCTCCGGCAACGCGTCAGATGTCGCCTCGATCTTTCGCAAGCTGGCGCTGATGGTGCTCCAGCGTGACACTTCTCCAAAAGGAAGCCTGCGGGGCAAAAGACTCCAAGCAGGCTGGAACGAAGACTTCCTGGAACGGATTCTCTACGGTTTTTGCGGAGAATAAGATTCGATTGCCTTGACGCGCGGCCCTTCCCGCCAAGCTTGATCGGCAATCAATTCAGTATTAGTTGCTTTCGAGGCTTAGTTCTTCGCGCGCCGATCTACGCGAATCAAACGCTATGGGACTGAGGCCGCTCGCTTGCGGAGGTAAGACTTCGCTGGATCAGCCATCGTTACCAGGGCTGCACCGAGCAAATAGTCTGAAGCTCACCGTATTTTCATCATTTGCCGGCCAAATCTTCATGGTCGCACGGATAATTTCAAGAGTTGGTCCTGATTCGGGCGGGTTGATTCGGAGGTCTAACTTGTCCCAATCTCGACGTGCTAAAGGCAAAGCACTTAGTTCTGCGCCTGACAAGCAATCGTCGCCGAGTCAAAATACACCTCGTCAGCTAAATCAGCCAACAGTCACCGGCATATTGGCAATTGCAGTCAGCATGGCCGTGGCGATCATCGCCTGGCAAATGTTTCGCGCCCCGGATCCGCAACTGCTGGGGGAGCAGGTCTCACTCCCGATTGAAAAATCGCCGATTGTGGCCACTCTGAATGAACGGCTGGAGTGCTACAAGTATCTTCCAGACGAAGTCGCCCGTGCCGATGCGACTCATAGCGAATTCAGCAATGTGCTGTTTCAGGACTATGTACGCCCGGAAAGTTGCGGGAAGTGTCATGCTGAGCAGTTCCGTCAATGGCAGCAACATCCGCATGCGCGAATGAACGCCGCGGCGAACGACCAGACGGTAGTTGGCAGCTTCCAGGGCGATCGATTGTCATTGCAAGGCGGAGTGATCTCGATGTTCACTCGCGACAAGGAACGCTTTGTACGCTTACAACGCGGCGACCTCGACCGCACATTCTGCGTTTCTCGCACAATTGGTTCCCGCATCTTTCAATTTTACGTGGGGAAGCTCGTCGCTGGCGCGCCGCTACCCGACCAGTCGGTGGATCAAAGTGCGTTGCCTGATCAAGAAGTTGTCCTGCCGGTCGGCTATTGGATTACCAGAAAGAAGTGGGTGCCGGCCTACGATGTGTTCGACTTCATCGATCACGACCAACCGACCAGCGGATTCGATTTGTACGACCGCTTCAAGCCGGTGCGTTATTACGAGCGTTGTAGCCTCTGCCACACTACTCTGCCCGAGGCCGATCGCCTGCTGCTTGATACTTATCCACCAGCCGGCAATCGGTCGCCATTGCAAGTGAGTCTCTGGCCGCTATTGGAACAGTCGCTGCCTCGATTGGTTGCCAATG
Source organism: Anatilimnocola aggregata (assembly GCF_007747655.1). NCBI lineage: Bacteria > Pseudomonadati > Planctomycetota > Planctomycetia > Pirellulales > Pirellulaceae > Anatilimnocola > Anatilimnocola aggregata. Next base: position 7,411,192 of record NZ_CP036274.1, on the reverse strand, counting down.
GGAACACTCATCCCGCGCTAAACGAGCAGGAGCTATTGCCGCTGCTCGATGAAATGCGCAGACAGATATCAGCGGAACGCACCGTCTCACTGGGGATTAGTTGCGAGGCATGCCATTTCGGCGGCCGCGAACATGCGCAGGCGAATGGGAAGGCACCCCCGCGTTTCGTTCCATGTTCGCCGCATCTCGTCGAAGCTTCGCGCGTTGCGAATCAACTTGGTCGCACGCCCAGTAACATTAACCATGTTTGTGGGCGTTGCCACTCGGCCGTTCGAGATCTGCATCCCAGCGGTGAATCGCATAAGAATTCGGCGGAGTTTCGAGACGCGATCGCCGGTTCTTGCTATTCGCAGCTTAAGTGCACCGACTGTCATGAACCCCACACGGCGACTGGTACTAAATGGGGTAAGACAGCAGAACAAGACGACAACAGCTGCCTCCGCTGCCACGAAAAACTCTCGTCGCCAGGCGCGCGCGCGGCTCATACTCATCATTCGGCCGGCAGTAGGGGAGACCGGTGCATGAACTGCCATATGCCACACACGACTGAGGGGCTGGAAGATGTTGTGCGAACGCATCGCATTTCATCTCCAACCGATACTGCCAATGTCCTGACTGGCAGCGCAAATGCGTGCAATCTTTGCCACTTAGACAAGAGCACCGCCTGGACTTTGTCGCGGCTAAACGACTGGTACGGCCGCACTTTTTCAAAGGACGATGTCAAAGGGATTGCTCCCGACAATCTTGCCGGGCGCGAATACTTAAGCAGTCCGATTGCAACTGTGCGATTCTCCGGTCTCGCTGCCGCCAAGCGCCAACAGGCCAAGTGGCTCTTACCGGAGATCATCAAGGAACTCGACGCACCCAAGCTGGTTCATCGGCAATTTGCGCATGATGCCGTTGAGGCTCTCCTGCAGCGCGACCTCGAACGTGACTTCGGCTACCGATTTTGGATGACGCCAACCGAACGCCGCGAGGTCCTGCCGGCCGTTGGTGCTGCGGCACAACAAGGCACCGTCGCTCCGCCGGACAAGACTCTGGACTAGCACCTGAGTTCTAGTCCGAATTGGCGAGCGTTCTTCAGGCTGATTCTGCACCACCAGCTTAGAATGGACTTACCAAGCGTCAGTGCGGAAGGTGACGGCGGGGAGTTTGTCGTTATTGAACAGATTGGCCCAGGTGCGGTTGTTGCCCCAGGCGTAACGGATGGCGACGGGCTTGGGGACTGCTGCTGACGAGACAACAACTGTGTCGCCGTCGATCTTGGCATCGGCCCAGTGGAAGACCTTGTCATCGCCGGCAATGGCGAAGCCTTGCAACTTGTCGCTGTGACGGGCGGTCAGCCCCTTCCCGGCGTGGCTGAACTTCACGCGCGCGGTATTGCCTTCAATGGCATGTGATTCGTAAACCGGCCCGTAGTATTCGACTGGCTTGCCATAGGCAATGCCAAGGGCCACGTTCGCGGCGCGGGCACCATAGCCAGATTTGATGATGGGGTGAATTCCAGGGCCGAGGTCAGTGCTGATGACCATTCCAGCATTGGGGAGTTTCATCAGCTTGAGGTAGTCTTCGTTGTAAATGCCCTCTTGAGTGCTGGGAACTGCCGCCGGCAAGGGAGTGAAGGCTTGAATCACCGGAGGTAGTGGATTGGCAGGGGCGGCGGTCGTTGCCGGTGTTGTCGCGACAGCGGGCGGAGCTTCCCAGGCACATCCCATGCCGCTTGGTTTTTGCACGTAGATGAAGGGGAATTCGCCGACGTTCCATTCATTCCGCCAACCACGAATCAGTGCGCCCATCATTGTGTACTGGTCGACGCCACCGACCTGCGTACGGGCTTCGCCTTGGTCCCACAGTACGCCGCGAATGCCGTACCCGACAAACGGCTTGATGTGGGCGGCATAAAGGTAGCCGATGGGCTTGCCCCTCACCGTGCCTGGAACGGGAGGCGCAGCTGGTAAGCGTCCCACCGTTTTGCCAGCGGCCTTGGCCTTTTCTGCGCCTTGCTTCCAATGGGGCAGATCGACTTCTTCAAATTTCTTGGCAAGAGCCGGATAGGCTTTGACATATTCGGCCATCAGATTTTGGGTCGGAACATCAGCTGCGACTGCCTCGGGACTGAGCCAAGCTCCCGATGGTGTGCCGCCTTCCGCACCGAGCATCATCCCGATGGGAACATTCAGTTTTTCATGCAAGCGAACAGCCATCGGAAAGAGGAGAGCAGAATAGGCTCCATTCGTGCCAGTTGCGGATACGGTCCAGCCCCCGGTGGCTTTGCAGCCACGAATCTGGGGATAACCTGTGGCGGCCAATTTGGCGAGCGTCGGATCGTTCTTGGCATAGCCCCCGACGGTGCCTGCCATGTTCGATTGTCCCGAGCCGACCCACACTTCGCCGACGAGCACGTCCTTTAGCGTGATTTTGTTCTTTCCCTCAATGTTCAATTCATCCGGTCCCCCGGCCTTCAGGCCTTGAAACTCAATACGCCACGCACCTTTGTCGTCTGCCGTTGCTTGCTGCTCTTGGTTGCGAAAGCGAACAGTCACCTTTTCGCCCGCGTCGGCAGTGCCCCACAACGGGGCCTTTCCCTCGCGCTGCAAGACCATGTGATCGCTGAAGAAGGGAGGCAGCTTGACGTCTGCTTGAACGGAACCAGCGGCCGCAGCAAGCAGCAATCCCATAGCGAGCGCCGCGCAGGTGCGAATCAGATGCATGCGAACTCTCCGGAAACTAATAATGGTTCAGGCGCTGAGCAGGGGCAAAACAACTTCTCAGCGGCACCATTTAGACTCTTTCCGGGGCGAATTGCAAGCTAAACACCAACGGATCGTGATCGATCTTCATCTTCGTAGCAAGTTGCAGCCGGTACGATGACGTTCCAAACCGTGCTTCCCGCGTGTTCTTGTGGGAACAATGGGATATAAGGAGCGAAGAACCAAGCTGCAGCACGAGTTACAACTCGAGCTGAGAAAAAGTCCCAATTCGTGTTGGATCGTTCGCGTTGGCCGGTAGTCCCCTGTGTCAAACACCTGCCGCGGCTGAATCGGCTGCGACATTAACACCTCAGCTTGAAGGAATGAAGCCATGTCCGCCAATAAATTGAGTGGAAAAGTCGCTGTCGTCACCGGAGCTTCGAAAGGGATTGGGGCCGAAATCGCCCGTCAACTGGCGGCCGCAGGGGCTGCTGTCGTAGTGAATTACGCTTCGAGCAAGGCCGGGGCCGACAAGGTTGTCTCCGATATTGAATCGGCTGGCGGGCGGGCAGTTGCCGTACAAGGAGACGTTTCGAAGGAGCAGGATATTCAAAACTTGTTCGCCGAAACCAAGAAGGCCTTCGGTCGCGTTGATGTGCTGGTCAACAACGCAGGAATCTACGAGTTCGCTCCACTCGAACAAGTCACCGCTCCCCACTTTCACAAACAGTTCGACCTGAACGTGCTCGGTTTGCTACTGACGACCCAAGAAGCCGTTAAGCATTTCGATTCGGAGGGTGGCAGTTTAGTGAATATCAGTTCCGTCGCAGCTGCCGGTCTTCCTCAGGGCTCGGTTTACAGTGCGACCAAGGCTGCAGTGAACTCGATCACTCGCGCATTGGCTCAAGAACTCGGTGCGCGTAAGATTCGCGTCAATGCTGTGAATCCCGGCATGGTCGAAACCGAAGGGGTTCACACAACGGGGATCGCTGAAAGCGACTTCCGCAAACAGGTCGAATCGCAAACGCCCCTCGGTCGAATCGGCCAGCCACAAGACATCGCCCCGGCAGTGGTCTATCTGGCGTCGAGCGACTCGGCTTGGGTGACCGGTGAAACGCTCTACATCTCGGGCGGGATGCGTTGAAATTGAGGAAAGTAGTCTTTACGCGGCCAATCGCGAACGTCATCCAGGGCCTGATGCAGCGGCCCTTCGATCGCCCGCACGAGGTTTTCGGTTTTGATGCCCGTACGACCGTTAAAGAGCACCGCGATATTCAGGCCGTCATAGCGGCGAATCAAGATTGTTGCGGTGCCAGGAAGCGAACCGGTATGCCAGGTGGTGAGCTTGCCATCGATAGGCCGCACATTCCAGCCCAGAGCATAGTAGGTTTCAGCTGAGTTGCTGGTCGATTGATCCGTCGCAATCTGTTCGGGGCGGGCGAACATCGCTCGAATGGAGTCCGGTTTCAGAATCTGGCATTTTTGCGGTGCATCGAATGCGCTGGCGAATCGCACGAGATCGACAGCCGAGGCAATCCAACCGCCGTGGGAGTCGAGCGATTCGAGATAGAACCCGCCGTAGGGCGACGGAACGGGTTTGCCGCGCGTCGCCTCAATAACTGAGGGGGACTCTTTAGAGTCGTAATAACGAACTTCGTGCTTGGCGCGCCCCTCAAGGTGAGATGCGCCGATTCGCATCGTACGAATCTGAAGCGGAGCAAGTACATGCTCCTTCACATACTCTTCGTACGGTTGCCGACTGAGCTTCTCGATCACTCGGCCAAGCAGGCAGTAGCCGTAGTTGGAATAGGCATAGCGCTCGCCCGGTTCAAAATCGAGCGGCAGCCCGAGCATGTTTCGAATGATGTCGTCGGGTTTGGCCGGGGCGGGCTTCTTCAAGGCATCGGCAAACCGCACGGATTGAAACATGCCGTCGAATGACTTCGCGCGGTCCCAGCCCCCGCGATGTTCGAGCAGGTGGCGAATCGTGATCTTCGTCTGCCGCTCGTCGAGTTTGGCATCACCCAGCAGTAGCGGTTCATACTCGAGAATATCAAAGACCCGACTATTGAGTTTCAGTCGGCGCTGTTCAATCAATTGCAGGATCGCGACCGCTGTGATGGGCTTGGAAATGCTGGCGATGCGAAACAGGCTGGTGGGCTCAACGGGCTTGCGAGCGGCGACATCAGCCCAGCCAAAGCCGCGGGCATAAACGAGCCGTCCTTGTTCAGTGATGGCGACGCTGCAACCGGCAACCTCTTGCTCGGTGATGAATCTTTCAAACAGTTGATCGAGCGAGACGTTCGTAGCCGGTCCGGTGGGCTCCGCAGCGGTGGCAGATTGCAGGAAGCAGAGACCGGCAGCCAGCAGCAGGATGTAGTGCTTCATTGCAAAGCCTTGGGTGAGCGTCGTCAGAAGATCGTTGCTGAATATAGTCCGCAGAGATTCTATGTTCTATCTGCATCTCTGCCTGTAGAAGGACTGCTGCCTGCGATTGCGGCAACGAAGGCTCGCAGTTTGACTTCGTCCAATTTCCCCAACGTCCGTACGCCGGAGCATACGTCGATGCCAAAGGGACGAACCGCGTGGATCGCAGCTGCGACGTTGTGCTCATTCAAGCCCCCGGCGAGAAAGACAGGAATCTGCACGGCGGCTACAATTCGCGCGCTGATGGACCAATCGTGGGTCCGGCCCGTACCACCGAGTTCTTTGATCGCCAGGCTTTGGTTTCCGGAATCGAGCAGCAGAGCATCGACACCGCGCTCGGCAATCTGGCAAGCCTCTACGAGTGATTCTTCCCCCGTGACGTGAATCACTTGCACCAGCGAGATACCGGGCAACGCAGTCCGCAGGTCGTGATAGTCGCCCACTTCCAGTCGATCGACGATTTGCAGCGTATTCACTCCACACCGGCGCTGCTGGATAACAATCTGCTCGACGCTTTGCTGACTGGTGAGCAGGAAGGAGCCAATTGCCGGGGGAATCGTGGCGGCAATCTGCGCAATCAACGTTTCCTCAATCGGCCCCGGACCGCTGGGCATTTGCGAGACGAGTCCCACTGCTGAGGCACCGCAGCGCACGGCAAGGGCCGCCTCTTGCACACTGGCAATGCAACAGATTTTGGCACGAGGTGGTCGAAACATCTGGTCTTTCTCGCCCGAATGTCGTGTTTGTAGTGGCCGGCCGATTTTAAATCAAAGACAACTTGAGTTGGCCAAGGTTCATCCCTCCCCGGTTCAAGGCAGATTTGTGTATTCTGGAAACACACACCTGTTATTCCGGGTCGCGGTAGCCTGCCCCGCCGTACTCATGTGAGTCCGCAGTCCAACGTATTTTCAAGTAAACAGGGGCGATCATGTCCTTTTTGTTTCGGCTCTTCGACTCCGCGGGATTCCCAGCCCGTTGGAGCTGCGGGCCTGGCTGGTCGGAGTCTCCCTGGCTGGGCTGGCTGCATATCCTTTCGGACCTGGGAATTTGGTCTGCTTATTTCGCCATTCCCCTGGTGCTGATCTACTTTATTGTGCAACGGAAGGATCTTCCCTTTCGCCGCATCTTCGTCTTGTTCGGCGCGTTCATTTTGTTGTGTGGGGCGACCCATCTCGTCGATGCAGCCATTTTCTGGTGGCCCATCTATCGCTTCGCCGGCGTGCTGAAGTTTGTGACGGCCGTGGTCTCGTGGGGAACTGTGGTGGCACTCGTGCAAGTGGTGCCGCGCGTCTTAGCGATGCGCGCGCCAGAGGAACTGGAACGAGAGATTGCCGCCCGTACCAAGGCCGAGAACGAACTTCAACTGACCAATGCTGAGTTGGAACAGCGGGTCGAGAAACGGACACTCGAATTATCGCAAGCCATGACCGAACTGGCAGCCGAACGCGAGCTGCTGCACACGACGCTGGCGAGTATTGGAGATGCGGTAATCGCCACCGATATCAACAGCAAAGTGACGTTTCTCAACTCGGTGGCCGAACAATTAACCGCCTGGACCAACGAGGAAGCCCGGGGGGTTCAGCTCGAAACGGTGTTCAACATCGTCAACGAGTCGACTCGCCAACCGGTCGACAACCCGGCGCTGCGCGCCCTGCGTGAGGGAGTCATCGTGGGGCTGGCGAATCATACTGTGCTCATTGCCAAGGATGGCACCGAGCGGCCAATCGATGATAGCGCAGCACCAATTCGCGATCCCCGCGGCGGCATTGCAGGCGCAGTGCTGGTATTCCGCGATATCACCGAGCGCAAGGAACAAGAGAACGAGCTAATTCGCGCTCACGCAGAACTGGAACGCAGAGTCGAGATGCGGACCAAAGAACTGGCTACTACCAATCGGTTTCAGCAGGCATTGCTCGAAAGTATTCAGGTCGGGATTGTGGCCTGCGATCAGCAGGGAGTTCTCACTCTGTTCAACAGAGCCACGCGTGAGTTTCATGGTTTGCCACTCACGCAAATTCCGGCCGAGCAATGGGCCGACCACTACGACTTATTCCAGGCGGATGGAGCGTCGCGAATGGCGATGGATCAGGTTCCCCTGTTTCGCGCATTGCGGGGCGAGAACCTGGTCGACGTCGAAATGGTGATTGCTCCCAAGCAAGGAGCGCCCCGCACTCTGGCCGCGAGTGGTAGAGCGTTTCACGATGATCGCGGCGAGTTGCTTGGCGCGGTGGTCGCCATGCACGACATCACATTCCGCAAGCAGGCCGAAGCTGAATTGAAGCGGATCAACGACGATCTGGAAGATCGTGTGCAACGGCGAATGGCTGACCTCACAACGGCCATGGCAGCGCTCAAGCAAAGCGAAGAGCACTTCCGCACGCTGGCCGATAACATCTCTCAGCTAGCGTGGATGGCCGACTCGGACGGCGCGTTGTTCTGGTACAACCAGCGCTGGTACGACTACACCGGCACCACGCCCGCAGAGATGCAGGGCTGGGGTTGGCAGCAGGTCCATCATCCCGATCATCTGGACCGCGTTGTTGCCAAATACAAGCAGGCGGTCGCTGAGGGCGAGCAGTGGGAGGATACGTTTCCACTGCGGAGCAAGGAGGGCGAATACCGCTGGTTTCTTTCTCGGGCTGTACCGATTCGCGATGAAACGGGTCGAGTGTTGCATTGGTTCGGCACCAATACCGATGTGACCGAGCAGCGTAAGATGGCCGACGAACTGCGACAGCTGGCTGCTGACTTGTCTGAGGCCGATCGTCGCAAGGATGAGTTTCTCGCTACCTTGGCTCACGAACTGCGCAATCCACTCGCACCCATCAGCAACGGCCTGCAGGTGCTGAAAATTGCCGGTTCGGCCGATAGCACCGTCATTCAAACGCGGACGATGATGGAACGGCAACTCGGCCAGATGGTGCGGCTGGTCGATGACTTACTCGACGTCAGCCGTATTACACGCAACAAGCTGGAATTGCGGAAAGATCGCGTTGAACTGGCCACAGTCATCAGCAGCGCGGTCGAAACAAGTCGCCCGTTAATTGAATCCTGCGGTCACAACCTGACGGTCGAAATGCCAAGTGAACCAATCTTGCTCGACGCCGACCTGGTGCGCCTAGCTCAGGTGTTTTCGAACCTGCTGAACAATGCAGCCAAGTACACCACCCGCGGCGGCAAGATTCAATTGCACGCCGAGCGTCGCGGCGATGAGGTTGTCGTCACCGTCACCGACAACGGCCTGGGCATTCCTGCCGCCATGCTCCCCAAAGTCTTTGACATGTTCACGCAGGTTGACCGCACTCTCGAACGCGCGCAGGGTGGTTTGGGCATTGGCCTCACGCTCGTGCGCCGACTGGTCGACATGCATGGCGGCACAGTCACGGCGCTCAGCGAAGGGGACGATCGCGGCAGCGTATTCACGGTTCGTTTGCCAGTCGTCGATCCGATCGCGAAAAAGGCCGCACCCGCGGCGGCAATCAAGTCGGCCAGCAACAGGCCTAAACGGAAGATTCTGGTGGCCGACGACAATGTCGACTCTGCCACCAGTCTCTCCCTCATGCTCAAGTACATGGGGAATGAAATGCGGATGGCGCACGATGGCCTGCAAGCTGTTGCTGCCGCGGAGGAGTTTCGCCCCGAAGTGATCCTGCTCGATATCGGCATGCCAAACTTAAATGGTTACGAGGCCTGCCGCCGCATTCGCGAACAAGAGTGGGGCAAGAAGATCTATCTCGTCGCTCTCACTGGCTGGGGGCAAGATGAAGACCGCCAACGTTCGAAGGAAGCTGGCTTTAACTATCACCTGGTCAAGCCAGTCGACCCGGGGATGCTCGAGAAGCTGCTGAATTCGCTGGTGGTTAACTCGTGAAAATGAGAAAAGAAGAGTTCTCTGAGTACTCTTACGTCGCTGCGGCGATTATCATTTAGTCGAGTTACTTGCAGAGTGAAAATAAGTCGCTGTTGCAAGTACCTCACCTGTAAGTGCCCGCCTCCACCTCTCCGAGTGAGCCGAAATGCTGAAGCCTCTTCGTGCGCTGACAAGATCAAATCTCCTGTTATTGGCCATCACTGCAGTTGTTTCGCCGCTCACTGCGGCCGAGCCATTCACGTTTATTGTTACCTCCGATTCGCATTACGAAGCGGTCGAGAAGGTGGAACGAAATGACCGGAATCGTGTGACAATCGAGAGAATGAACTCGATTGCCGAACAAAGTTGGCCGGAGAAAATTGGCGGTGGGAAGATTGGTAAACCGCTAGGCGTCTTGGTCCTGGGGGACTTGATTGACGACGGCGACAAGAACGGCGAGACCGAGATCGAATGGCAGCACTTCGAAAAGCAATTTGGGCTCGATGGAACCGATGGCTTGCTCAAGTTTCCCGTGTTTGAAGGATGGGGCAATCACGATGGGCCGCCCGAGAAGTTCATTAAACAGCGACGTAGTGTGCAGGCGGAGATTAAGCGGCGCAATCTCCTGCGACTCGAGAAAAAGTTGATTACCGCGGTTAGTCCGAATGGCCTGCATTACTCCTGGGACTGGAATGGTGTGCATTTCATTCAAACGAATCTCTACCCGGCCGATAAGCAGAATGCAAAAGTTCGCTATTCGCTCCCCTGGCACGACCCGCAGATGGCGCTGCAATTTGTGAAGGACGATCTGGCAGCCCAGGTTGGCAACAGTGGCCGCCCGGTGGTAATCGTGGCCCATTGTGGGTTCGATACCGATTGGTGGGTGGCTGAAGACTGGACCGCCTTCTATCAAGCAGTGAAGCCATACAACGTGATTGCCTATTGCTACGGTCACAGCGGGACTGGCTATCGCAAATGGCAGCCCACAGCAGAGGACCGGCCGCTCGATGGGGTAAATACGGGACAGACCGAAAAGGGCTTCTTCGTGGTTGAAGTCTCGGAGCAGCGGATGCGTCTGGGCTACCACGTGAAAATGGACCCCGCGATACTCGAAAACCCAACGTGGACCTGGAAATTCCTGCTCGAAAAGCCGATTGTGCATTCGGCCAGCGGGCCGCCGAAATCACCGCAATAACCGGCACTTCCGGCTTAAGAGTGCGGCTGCTGCCATGGCGAGTTAGGTTGCGTGGATGGCAGTTTCACACTTTTTGAGAAATTCGTCCTCAGATTCATTTTCTCCCCTAGACCACTCGCCGGGGCGGATGTTAGAACGAACTACGGATTGATCCTTTCGGTTTTTAGCCATCGGATTTCCGCCAGGTCCAATGGTTTTTTCGCTGCCGCGTGTTTTGCGGTCGCCACCTTACGGTCCTGGGATTCTCCCAGCGAGAGCACCTGCTCTCCAGAGACCAAGCATGTCCTTTGAATCGCTCTCGTTAGCGCCAGAGATTCTGCGCGCCGTGTTAGCCGAAGGCTACACAATTCCTACTCCTATCCAGGCTCAGGCGATCCCACATCTGTTAGCTGGCCGAGATTTGCTCGGCTGCGCTCAGACCGGTACCGGCAAGACCGCTGCGTTCGCGCTGCCGATTTTGCATCGCCTGTCCACGACGAAACCCAAGCAGCAGCCCGAACCGGCTCGCGGCGAAGTTACCCCGTCGCGCGAAGGTCGTTTTCATGACGATCGTCCGCAGCACGGGCACATGCTCAATGCGTTTTCTCGCACGCGGCATGCCCCCAAGCACCGTCGTCCGACGCGCGCTTTGATCCTTTCGCCCACCCGCGAATTGGCTTCGCAAATTGCCGATAGCCTCGATACCTATGGTCGCAATACGCGACTGCGGTTCGTCACTGTCTATGGTGGTGTGAGCCAAGGTCCGCAAGTGCGCATGTTGCAGCAAGGCGTCGATATCATCATCGCCACGCCGGGTCGCCTTGTCGATTTGATTCAGCAAGGTTGGATCGACATCAGCACCATCGAAATGTTCGTCCTCGACGAAGCCGACCGCATGCTCGATATGGGCTTTTTGCCCGACTTGAAGCGGATCAGCGATTGCTTGCCCTCCGAACGGCAGACGTTGCTCTTCTCGGCCACGATGCCGGACCCGATTCAACGCCTGGCTGATCAGATTTTGCGCAATCCCGCGCACGTGAAGATCGCTCCCGAAAAGGCGACGACGGAACTGATCGAGCAACAGGTCTATCACGTTGCGAAGGGGCAGAAGGCCGACTTGCTGACTGGCCTGCTGCAACGCCCCGATTTCTCGCGCGTGATTGTCTTCACGCAGACGAAGCATGGAGCCGATCGCGTTTGCAAGCAGTTGGATCGCGCGAACATTCGCTCGGAAGCCATTCACGGCAACAAGAGCCAGAATGCTCGCCAGCGAGCCCTGAACGCGTTCAAGTCGAACCAGATTCAAGTGCTCGTGGCCACCGATGTCGCCGCACGCGGTATCGATGTCGATAACATCACGCACGTGATTCAGTTCGATCTGCCGAACGAACCAGAGACCTACGTTCACCGCATTGGCCGCACCGGCCGCGCGGGGGCTGCTGGTCTGGCGATTTCGTTCTGCGATCAGGAACAACGGACCGAACTGCGCGATATCGAACGGCTGATCAATCGCCGCTTGGACGTGCAGAAAGATCATCCGGACGGTGTCGAAGTTCTGCAAGCTGCCCAGGTGAAGTCGGCTCCGGCCAATCCACCCGGTAAGTTCCGCTTCGGTGGTGCTGTTCGTAATCGCAAGCCATTCGGCAAGTCGTCGCGCGGTCCAGCCAGCAATGGCGGCGACCGATCGGCACCGCCCCGTGAAGGTCGGCCGAGCAGTTTTGGCGGAGATCGCCCTCAGAAGGATCGCCCGCAAGGCGATCGTCCTTCGGCCGATCAAAGTCGGTCGCGGAGCGAACGTCCGTTCGGTGCCGAGCGGCCCCAGCGATCCAGCGAATCGCGTTCTGGTGAATCGCGCCCCAGCAATGGTCCACGTCCGCAGGGCGATCGACCGGCCAAGTCGTTTGGGGGCGCCAGTAAGTTCAAGTTCAAGAGCAAGCGACGTCCGGCAACTGCTGGGCGGGGCTAGTTTGACGGAGCGGTTTAACGCTCGATGTTGACCGGCATCAAAGCGGCCGTGAGCCGCTTTTGCTGGAGAGAAAGTTCGCTTTGCATCTGCAGCGAACTGGCATGGCGCGGATCAATCTGCAGCGCGCCATTCAAAGCGATCGCTGCGCCAGTCTGATCGCCAATTGCCATCCGCGTTTGGGCCAGTTCGTACAAAAGCTCTGCCGACGGCTGGCCCTGATTGGCGGCCTTGGCCAGGCATTCGGCCGCATCGTGATTGCGATTCAACTGCCGCAGCACCAGACCTTGCCGAAAAAGCACATCGGCGGGAACAGATCCCGGCGGGAACTGATCGGACAACGACTGCAACGTTGCGAGCGCACGTTGCGGACGATGACTTTGGCTATAAATCTCGGCGAGAGCCACCTGCACTTCGGGAAAGTGGGGGTGATAACTGAGCGCCCGGTGATAGGCGGCCAGCGCTTCTTCTCGCTGGCCAGCGGCTCGGTGCACGTTGCCGCGCAGCGCCCAAGCGCTCGGCAGATGCTTGTTCGCGATAATCGCTTTGTCTGCCTGGCGACCAGCTGCCGGAAGATTGTTCTGCTCTAGATACATCTGCCCAAGCTGCACTAGCCGTTCGGGATCGTCACCCGAAAGCTTGACAGCTTCGACCATGTGACTGACAGCCTGGTCTTGAGCACCACGACGCCAGAGCGATTCGGCATAACCGCACCGGGCCCGTTCGTCCTTGGGTGAATTCTGCACGGCCTGCGCGAAGTAGGTCTCGGCCTGATCCCAACGTCCCTTTTGCTGAGCGTCTTTTCCCCGCAGCGAGAGTTGCCGCGTGAGGGAAATGGTCTCGTCCGATTCCTTCTTGCAAGGCAGCGAGCGACAACCGACCAGCCCGGCAGCGATCAGCATAGAAACAACGATCCCGCAGGCACACCTGTGAGGAGCGCGCTCGCGCAGCGTCGTGCAAGGCGGAAACGACTTGGGCATCCGTGCCTGTCTGCTGAATGGAACTTCAAGACCTACTGCCGGGTATCGATGGTATCGGCAGGCCGCGATCAATCATTGAGCGCGGAAAGGTCGGAACCGGTAGTAACGGGGAATAACAAATTCTCGGCGAATTGAAAAGAAGAAGAACCGCGCGGCCAATTGCTAGCGACAGCGAACAGCCTGCCAGCACCGGGCACTATTCAGCTGGCAACACGCGGGTTAGGTTGGCAATGGTGTTTGAGGTTTCGTTTGCTCGTTATTGGTAGCTGAATATGCCGGCGGTTTTCGAAAAGTTCGGGGTCAAGTTGATGTACCCCGAGAATTGGCAAATCACCGATCTCGATGCAGAGGGACAGCCCTACGCCTTCACTCTGCAAAGCGAAGAAACGGCCTACTGGACGCTGTACATCTATCCGCCCGGCCACGAAGTGCGGCCGAAGGTCAAAGAGATCTGCGAAAGCCTCGAAGCCGAGTATAAAGAAATTGAAGTGCTGCCGCGGGAAGAGATCATCGGCGATGCCAAGACCAAGGGAGTCGACCTGGCCTTCTTCTATCTCGACCTGCTGGTCGAAGCCAGAATTCGGACCTTGCGCACCCCTTCAGCGACGCTGATTTGGCACTATCAGGCAGAAAGCCGCGAGTTCGAACGCCGCGAGCCGGTGTTTCAGGCGATCGCGGTTAGCATGTTGCAGGAACTGGTGCCGCTGCCTGAATAGTAGCGGCTAGTTTCCTGCTGACTGAGCGCTTCAGGCAGCTTCGCGCTTGTCGCCGACTTCGTCGAGATCGTCTTCGTCGGCACCCACGATTTTCAGTGTCGCCCGGCGGCTGATGCGGCGCTCTTGGACGAAGCCACGCTTGCCCTGTTTGAGGAACTCGAAGAACTCGGCAGCTGGTCCTTCGTTGAACTCGGCCTTGAGAATGTGCAGCACTTCGGTCCACCGCAGACCCTGGCGATAGATGACGCGATAGGCTTTTTTCAGTTGCAGGATTTGATCGGGAGTGTAACCGTTGCGCCGCAGGCCGACGCGATTCAGGCCGACGATTTCGGTCGAACCGCCACCTTCGACCATCATGAAGGGAGGCACGTCTTGCACAATTTTGGCCAGTGCGCCGACCATGGCCAGACGGCCGATGCGGCAGAACTGATGAACGCCAACACCGCCCGAGATGTACGCGCGATCTTCCAGGTGGCAGTGGCCGCCGATCATGGCGTTGTTTACGAGGACGCAGTTATTGCCAATGCGCACATCGTGACCAACGTGGGAGTTGACCATCATCAAATTGTGATTGCCGACAACCGTCGACGCGTCGTTGGCGTGGCCGCGATGAAACGTGGCGTTTTCGCGAATGCGGTTATGATCGCCGATAATCAGCACGCCACCGGGCTGCATTTCGACCAGGTGCTGAGCTTTCGCGCCGAGCACGGCCCCTTCGCCCAGTTCGTTATTCACACCCATGGTGGTGCGATTCTTGACCACCGAGCGGGCTTCCAGCTTGCAATCGTCGCCAATGCGCACTTCGGCTTCGACCACACAGAACGGCCCGATGGTTACATTCTGGCCAAGTTCCGCGCGGGGATCGACAATCGCCGTTGGATGAATGTGGGCCACAGGTGCTCTTTTCTCGCGACAGCTGGGTCGTCGCTCATGGGGGTTTTGGGTCAGTTGCAGTAGTGGGCCGAACAGTCGCACTCATTGCGACGCTCGTCGCCGCCCCACATCGTTCCGTGTCTAGCAATGAAATCGGAAAAACCCGGTCTGCGCGTTGAAGCGCAGGTGCGGATTATGCCAAGTTTGCTGAACCTGTCGACATCAATTTTTTCTTCCCACGGCACACGCTCTGCCTAGCTTTCCGCATCGACGCTAGCAGAGACCGATCTCGACCTGAAAGTATGCTCGGCAAGCGTTCTAAGAACTGGTGAGCAACTGCTCGCGCGCTGCCAGCACATGCGAGATGACCGAGCCCATGCGACCCTCGTCGGCAAAGGGTGATAGCACGTAACTCTTGAGCGCGGAGATCGGTTCGCCGCAATCGGCCGTGCGATATTCGCCGGTATAGCCCAAAGCCACACCGCGTCCGGCCATCGCTTCTGCATGCACCCGTTCGTAGATTAGCCGGTTCAGCTCGTTGTTCTGCCGCAGTTGCTCGCGATAGGTCGGGTCGTGCTGCTCGCGCTGCTTGACCAAGAAGGTATCGGTCCCGCGCGGATAAGCGCGGAACAGCGTGACCGGCCCGTAGTTCTGGTCGTTCATCACCGATAGTTCTGGCCGAGCGCCGATCTGCTCGCGCAGCAGTTCGGCCATTTCGACAGCATGGCCAATGAGCGTTTGAAAACCCTCACGACCTAAGAGCAGCAGGTTCGCAAGGGCTGCCATCACCCCTGTCGCGCTGCGGGATGTTTCGAGCGAGAATAGCCCCGGATGATACTCACCCGAATGAAACAAATACGGAGTCGTCGCGCGATCGCGAACAATCTGGCTGAAGTCGGCGCGGTCGCGCAGCAGGAACAACGACGAGATATAAGGTGCAAACCCGGTTTTATGGAAGTCGATACCAACGGAGTCTGCCAGCTTGAGGTGCTGCATGGCATGTTGAGTGGCCGCGAGGGCCCGCAATGTTCGCCCGCGAAAGCCAAGCGTATTGGCGGAGAAGTCGTAGTCGTTGAACACCGCCCAGGCCCAGCCGATGACCGCGTCGGCATGAATGTGGGGCCGATAGTCGAGTTTTAGCTCGTCGATCAATCGTTCGCGCAGGCCATAGATGCCTGCCAGGTCGTCGACACCGAAGGCATCAGTCGTGCCCATTGTCGCCACAATCGCGGCGATGCGCTGACCAGCAGCATGTGCGTCGCGAAAGGCAACTTCGAGTGCTGCAATCTCAAGTGAATTGTTCGGATGCGTTTTGACTCGCACCACGCTTTGCTGCCCGAGTCCCAGCCAGCCGGCAGCTGTGGCGGCGGCATAGTGGCTTTGCTGGGAACAAAGCACGACCGCCGGCTGCTGAAGCCCGCGCTCGAAGACGTCCGGAATCGCCTTTTCCAGGCCGATCTTGATGCCGTACAGCAGCGTGCCGGTGCCGCCAAAGGTGAACAGCCCGCCGGCATTCGCCGCGTCGTAACCCACCAGTTGAGCCGTCATCGCGGCTACGCGAACTTCCGCTTCGGAGAATCCGAGATTGGTTTCATCGCTGCAAAGATTCGGGTTGTACATCGACGGCAGGACGACGCCGATAATGCTGGCGATCGAAGGATGTGCGACGACGTTCACCTGGCTGCGCGGATGGCCAAAGATCAGCTGGCCATCAAGGCAGCGGACCAATTCAGGAATCACTTCTTCCAGCGATGAGCCGCAGGCCGGCAACTGCGAGAGGCCCGCTGCTGCATAGTCGGGAAGTCGCGGCGTCCCCAGAATGGGAGCCTGCGTCTTCAGGGCATCGACGCGATCAAGTGCTTTCAGTAACGAGAAGACGACATAACCGTCGTGCACCGGATTCGAAACCGGTGCCGGAAATGCCTGCCTCAATTGCTCGAGCAGCTCGTGATAACGAGACATGGGAGAGGTTCTGAGCTAATTGTTTTGAGTGAAGAGACAGGAAAGCAAATGCAAGGCTTACCTGTCTCTCAATCGTAACTTCAGAACAGAGCGGTGCGAACTATCGCCGATTTGGCGGACGACGACCGCGCCCACCGCCACCGCGATGTTCGGGCCGTTCGGAGCGAGCGTTCATGTTGCCGTCGATCAGCATTCCCACGGTATCTTGCCAGGTGGGAATTTTCTTGTGAGCGTGGCCTTCTTCACCCTCATCGCCCCCTTCGCCCAACTCGGCGGCCAGGGATTCGTCGACTTCATCATCTTCGGGATTGTGTCGCGCGTCGCGCTGGGGGCGACCACGTGAAGCGGAAGTTGGACGGGGAGGTGCCGGGCTAATGAATTCATCGTCCAGATCAGAATCGGAATCGTCACGATCCACACTGCGTGCAGGTGCTGCACTGCGGGGAGCTTCGGCACCTTCTTCGCGCGGCGAGCCACCACGGCGACGACGGCGACGACGGCGCGGCCCCCGGTCTTCACTTTCGCCTTCGCGTGGTTCGGGCCGACTGGGGCGATCTTCGGCAGCCAGGTGGTCGTCATCTGCGAGGGGTTCAGGAGCAAACTCGTCGTCGACAAAAGCATCGGGGACTGGTGCGAAATCGAAATCCTCGTCGCGCGGCGCGCGTGCCGGTGCGGCACTTGCTTCGACTTCATCGCGGCGGCCACCACGGCGACGACGACGGCGGCGGCGACGTGGATCGCTACCTTCACCACCTTCTTCGCTCGGGCGATCAAAGCCCAAACGATCGTCGGCAGCTGGTTCATCGAGTGGTTCGCGGGCGGGCACAAAGTCATCTTCGTGATCGACGGCTTCGCTCACAGGCTCGGGATGTGTTTCTGGCGGCCAATCTTCAATCACGCCATCGCCAAAGCCGCGACGTGGAGTGGGAGTCTCGCGTGGGGGACGACGACCGGCATCGTGGCCGCGATGATCGCGCCCGCGTGAATCTGGACCGCGCGAGTCGCGAGGTTCGGCAGCCCGAGGTTCGGCACTGCGTGGTTCAGCTCCGCGAGGCTCGCGGGTTTCACGTGTTTCGCTGCTGCGTGGCTCACGTTCGCGACGTGGTTCGCCTCGTTCGCCACCACGATTTTCGCGGCGTGGCTCACTGCGATCGCGGTCTGCCCGCTCGCGATTGCCGCGCCCGCGGTCTTCGCGTTCTGGTCGTGCGGGACGAGTATCGGCTTCGGCTCGTGCGGGCGGAGCAAACAGGTCGGCAGGAAGATCGTCGGCGACGGGTGCCATCCGCGCGACTTCACGTTGTTGAATTTCGACCTTGGCCACCGGAGTGGGCACTGGCGCTGGCGCGGGCTCTGGTTCAGGCTCTGGCTCTGGCTCGGGTTCGGCCTGGGCGACCGAAAGTCCTAGCATGCCAGCTAGTTTGCCCCAATGACCGGAGGTCTTGGCGGGCTTTTTGGCGATGGGCTTGGCAACTTCAGCTACCGGAGCTGGCGCAGCGACCGTTGGCGCAGCTGCCACTGGAGTAGCAGCGACGGGCTCGGGCGCGACAGGTGCCGGTGGCGGCTCGACTGGCGGGGCCTCGGGAGCAGCAGCAGCTGCTGCTGGAGACGAGGAAGCGAGACCGATGCTTTCAAGCAACGATGCCCAGTGGTCTTTTCTTGGTGTATCAGCCATGCCGTGGTACAGTTTGTAAGGAGAAGATTTTCTGCCAAGCTGCTTAATATAGCGGCTGCAATCACGGCAGGGAAGTCGTTTCTCCGCTTAAACTTGCGCAAATTGCAGTGAGCCCGTCGAAGAGGACCGTTGGCATGAACCTGGCAAACTTTGCGGGGCAGCGATGGCTGGGCCTCGCCATCTGCTGCTGGGCCATCGTTTGCCCCTGGGAACCGGCGAAGGCTGCCGAACTGGCCCGTTTCAATCAAACTCAAGTCCATATGGGGGTTGAGTTTGAGATTGTCGTGTATGCCGCCGAAAAGTCGCTTGCCGACCAGGGAATTGCTGCGGCTTTTGCCCGGATTGCCGAACTCGATGGAAAACTCAACGACTACAACTTGGAGAGCGAGCTCTCGAAGTTGAGCGCTTCTGCGCCAACACCCCAACCGGTTCCGGTTAGCGACGATCTCTTCCACGTCCTTTCCAAGGCCGAGCAGGTGGCTTCGCTTTCGGGCGGGGCCTTTGATGCCACCATTGGACCCCTCACCAAGTTGTGGCGGCGTGCTCGTCGGCAGCACCAACTTCCTGACGAAGCGCAATTGAAAGAGGCTTTTGCCAGCGTCGGCTATCGAAAACTGCAAACCGACTCGAAGCAGCGACGCGTCTCTTTGCACCACGAGAAAATGAGGTTGGACTTGGGTGGCATCGCCAAGGGGTTCGCGGCGGACGAAGGGCTGAAAACACTGGCGAAGAGTGGCATTGCCCGCGCACTCGTGCGCGCCAGCGGCGACATCGCCGCTGGTGATCCGCCCCCCGGTGAAATGGGCTGGAAGGTGGGCCTCGCTCCGCTCAATCCCACCGAGGAACCCACGACATTCGTTTACCTCAAACAGCAGGCGATCTCCACTTCGGGCGAAGCACGTCAGCACCTGATTGTGAACGGGCGGCGCTATTCGCACCTGATTGACCCACGCACTGGCCAACCGCTAAGCGGCCGCTTGAGCGTGACTGTGATCGCCCCGCGCGGCATCGAAGCCGATGCACTCGCCTCCGCTGTTGCCGTGCTGGGGCCCGAGCAGGGAAACAAGCTCATCGACAGTTGCCCTGAAACCAGCGCGCTGATGATCACGGCCGCCGATGACGGCACGAATGTGCAAAAGCATGCTTCGGCGAGGTTTGCAACTGTCGCCAACGAATAAGCGATGTATTCTCTGGCGCTCTTTCGCCAGGCTCTATCAAACGGCTAAGTCGTCAAGTAATTTACAAACAGACGAGCGATCAGAATCAGTGCGAGGTACAACGAAGATGGATGGCAAAGCCAAGAAGCGGTTGGAAGTGATTCGCCAGAAGCTGCCGATGCTGAAGCAGCAATTGGCGGGCGCGAAAAAGCAAATGGACGACGTGGAAGAAGTTCGCAAACTGGAAAAAGACATTGCGGCCATGGAAGCGGAAGCAACCAAGCTGCGCGGTTAAGAAGCACCGTTGGTCCGGGGTCGGGAGTCTTTGGCGAGCAACCGGCCACCACATCGTTGAGCCATTAATCGCCGAAGACTCCCGACCCCACTCGATTGCGTTGGCCGCAGTTCGGAATGTGCGGGCTGTGCGGATCGAATTGCCTGGCAGCGAAGCAACTTTTGCGGAGTGAGAAATTGCGGACGTAGAATCGAAATATCGCCACAAAAAAGGGCGATTTCTTCTGAGGAAGCTACGCCCGATGACCACTTCGACTCTCCCCATGCCCGTCGACGAAATTCCTCCCGCGCAGAGTTCGGCACGCACGCTCGTGAGTGTGGCCACGTACAACGAACTGGCCAACTTACCGCAGTTGGTCGATGAAATCTTTGCCGTCGCGCCGCACGTCGACATCCTCGTGATCGACGACAACTCGCCCGATGGAACTGGTCAGTGGGCCGATGAGCGAGCAAGTGCGGACCCGCGCGTGCACGTACTGCATCGGGCTGGCAAACTTGGCTTGGGAACCGCGATTATTGCGGGAATGCAGTACGCAATTGCCCACGACTACGACTACCTGCTGAACATGGATGCCGACTTCAGTCATCATCCGCGGTACATTCCGGCACTGATCGCAGGGATGGAAACAACCGACGTGATGATCGGCTCGCGCTATTGCCCCGGCGGCGGCGTGAAAGATTGGCCGCTTAAACGGCAACTGATGAGCAAGGCAGTCAACTTTTATGCCCGCACTTCGCTCGGACTTAAGCCCCGCGATTGCAGCGGTGCCTTCCGCTGCTTCCGTGTTGCTACGCTGAAGAAAATAGTGTTCGAGCAGATTCGCAGTCGGGGCTACTCGTTTCAAGAAGAGATTCTGTGGCACTTGAAACGAGTGGGGGCGAGGTTTGCTGAGTCCCCCATTCTGTTCGCCGATCGCGAGCGTGGTCAGTCGAAGATCAACAGTCGCGAAGCTCTCGCAGCGCTCTGGATCATCTTTCGCCTCGGCGTAAAGAATTGGCTGGGCGTTTAATACTCCCGCTCTTGCCTCGAATTGCACGCCTTACACAGCCCGACGCGTCAACGAGGGGATTTTGTGAACCAGCGTTCAGGCGTGAGGGACCACGGTCAATCAATTGCGCAAGAAAGCATGCGCGGCTGAATTAGAACCCGGCAGCGAATGTCCCCTCGCTGACGCGTCGCGCTAAGTGGGTTTAGGTTAGCCCTTCATCGCGGCGACGGTTCGCAGCATCCCTTCTTTCAGATCAATGGTCGGGTTATATCCGAGCACTTGGCGGGCGAGAGAAATATCGGCGAGGCTATCGCGCACATCGCCCGCGCGGGAAGGGGCGAAGTTGGGCTTGAGATTGGTGCCGATAATGGGCTGCAGCATGCCGAGCATGTCGAGCAAACTGGTGGCCTGTCCGCTACCGACGTTGAAGGTTTGCCCAGCTGCTGCGGGCACTTGCGAGGCGAGTAGGTTCGCTTGCACCACGTTATCGATGTAGGTGAAATCGCGAGTTTGTTTACCATCGCCATAGATGGTGGGTGCCTGGCCGGCGAGCAGCTTTTGCGCAAAGAGGGGAACTACGGCTGCGTAGGGACCATTCGGATCCTGCTGCGGACCAAACACGTTGAAGTACCGCAGCGAAACGGTCTCCAGGCCATAGCTGTGATAGAACGAATGGCAATAGTGTTCGGCCGCCAGTTTCGCAGCAGCATAAGGCGATATAGGCGACGGCAAGTCCGTTTCTTTCTTCAGCGGTGTGGGCTGATTGCCGTAAGCGCTGCTCGAGGCGGCATAGACCACTCGCTTGACGCCCGCTTGCTGGGCGGCATGCAAAACCACAAGGGTGCCGGTGACGCAGGCCGAATGCGTGGCGAGCGGATCTTCGACGCTGCGGGGCACCGATGCCAAGGCTGCCTGATGGAAGACGATGTCGACGCCGTCCACCGCTTGCTTCACGATTTGCAGGTCGGCGACATCACCGACGAACAATTGCACGCGATGCCGATTCGCCCCGAGGTTTTCGCGTTTATCCGAATCTGGCAGATCGAGCACGCGAACCTGATCGCCGCGTTTGACGAGGGCATCGACCAGATGCGAGCCAATAAAGCCACAGCCGCCGGTGACGAGTATTTTTGCCATGTGCTGGGATGCGCGGGGGGCGGTTTGCCGGACCATATTCGAAAGTTAGGAGCCAGATGCCTGAGCGGCAATACAGCCTAACACCCGGGCTCCCTTGCTGCGCAGCCGAGTCAGCATTTGTTGGGCAGGAATTGTCTCAGCGATGCCCAGCGGAACTGTCAGATAGGTCGCAGTTGCCGCGCGCGTTAAGAGTTCGAGCCGCGCTGGCGGCGATTCGATAGTGTGAAAAACTACCTGGCGGAAAGTATTCCGCAACGACGGCAGGACTAATCCCCAGTCGCGATCGGCGGCCGGTTCACCGGTACCTGCAGGAAGAAAATAAAGATTCCGCAGGCCCGTGGGTTGAACCCATTTGGACCAACTGTTCGGCGCGGCCAGCCATTGGGCCAAACCAGGCGCGCGGGGCAAGCCCATTTCGAACGAGAGCGTGGAACCTGATCCGCCACCATCGACGAGCAGGATATCTCCGCCACGATCGGCGATCATCCCGGCAATGCCCAAGGCGAGTTCGGTGTGCCCGCGCCACGGTTCGATCGCTGCCAGGGCAAAGCTGGAAACGGCTCGCTCCGCATAGTCTTGCGACAAGCGTTCGGCCAGGTCGCCATACGCGCCGGCAAACCGCGGATCGGCGAGCAGGCGGACCATTGTTTGCTCAAGTGCGGAAAGTTCTTGCTTCGGTCCGTTCAATTTCCAAGCTGGGGCGTCGGCATCGGTCGCGAGCGGAGCATTGCTGACAGGGGCCGCGGTCGGCGCTGGAGGAACAACGGGCGCGGGGGCTTCCATTACTTCGGGGCGCGGCATGGTCCGCTGCTGCAAATAGTCTTCCAAGCTTGGTTGTGGCGGGCGCGAGGCGGGCTCGGCGAGGGCCACACGCACGTTTTCCGCAATGACAGGCTGGACGACCAAATGTGCGCAGGACGAATCGACGAGTCCTTGGAGCGGGCCGACATAATGTGGAATGGTCGATTCGGTTCCGTAGGGCAACTGCGAGCCGGCGCTGGGAAAGCGCGCTTCGAGATTCTTTAGCGCTTGCCGCATCCGACTCATGACTGTTCCTCGCCTGTTAAACCAAAACTGCCCGCTTGCTTTTTCGCCGGACTAACCTCGCCGCAACGAACTGAACAATTGACGATACTCGGCCCGCTTCGGCTTGCCGGGAGCCGAGTGCGTCTTACGCCGCGGAGCTTCTTCTTCGATGATGATCATGTCGCGATCGTCGCTACCAAAATCTTTGAGTGGCAGAGTGGCGCGTTGGCCACTGGCCGCGAGATCGTGCTCCGGATAGACCGGATCGTTGGCCGCGGGCGAAGGTTCGATGCGCGAAATCACCGGCTCGGGCTCCGCGTACATCTCTTCGCTGATTTCGACGGGCTTCGAGGCGACAATCATCGGCTGCACGATTGGCGTGCTTTCGGTGCGGGCAATTTGCGGCGCGGTCGCAGCCTGCATTTCTTGAATGCTGAACAAGGCTGCGGCGATTTGACGACCTTCTTCGCTATAGACTTGCGGCCGAGCACGCATGGCAGCCGCTTCGAGCGAAGCATAACGGTCGATGATAATTTCTTCTTCGGAGAAGTCTTTGCCGAACGGATCAGCGGCCGACTGGAAGATCACTTCCACTTCGGTGCTACTAGCGTGCAGCGGTAAAAAGTCGCGCGAATAGGCACCGGGGCCGGCAGCTTGCGCGAGAACACCTTCGGGCAGATCGAGCGCGGCGATTTCATCATCGATCTGATCGATGAGTGCGGCAGCTTCGGCGGCTGGATCGCTGTTGAGCATGTCGGCGATTGGGGCGGTCACTTGCAGGCCGGGCTCGTCGAGTTGCCCGAACTCGATGATGTTGCCGGTTTCTTCGGCAACGGGGACGCTCTTTTCGCTCCAAGGAAGCGGCAGCTGCTGCAGATCGGCCCAGGCTTCTTCGATGCCCGAGTCGTCCAACTGCTGATGACCGCCGAGCGCGGCGAGGACGAGCGCGTGATCGCACAACTGATTGATTAGCCGGGGAATGCCATCGGTGGCGATGAAGACCGCCTCGAGCGCGCTGGCAGTGAACATCGCCTCGGGCTTGCCGCCAATGTTGCGCACTTGTTCGCGCACGTAGTGCAGCGTTTCTTCGCGGGTCAAGGGTTGCAAGTAACAGCGGGTTGCGAGTCGTTGTTGAAACGATTCGAGCTTGGGGCTGGCCAGGCGTTCTTCCATCGACGCATTGCCGGCCAGCACCAGTCGCACGCGCGGCTGACCATCGCGAACTGTGTTCGTCAACTGACGAATTTCTTCCAGCAAACGAAGCGGCAACGAGTGGGCTTCATCGACGAGGAGCAACAACCCCAGCGGACCACCTTCGCGCGGTTCCAAATGCTGCAAGAGCGACAGGCGGAGTTCACCCTCGTCCATCTCGCGATAGGGGAGTTTCAGTTCGAACAGAATGCTTTGCAGCAGTGCCTTGCGGGTGCAAAGCTGAGCGCTGTTGAGCATGGCGATGTGAAACTTGCTGCGGAAACCGGCGGCCAGCAATTGCAGTAGCAGCGATTTACCCGATCCTGCGGGGCCCACGACCAGCCCCACACCTTCAGCCCGCTCGATGCACCGAACCAGGTTTTCGAGCGCTGCCTGGTGCGTGCCGGTGCGCACATAGGCGGCTGCCGTGGGTGCGGAGGCGAAGGGACGTTGTGCCATCTGAAAGGAGCTTTCGTACATCGGCCTATCCTGGAAGCATCGTTGTCAGGCGTCAGTGAATCCACGGCGGAAGTGCAAACGACTCAGGCGGGAGAGACGCCATCGCGCGAGCGGGGAACTGCTGGCTGCCAGCTGCTAGCGGGCCCTGGGCAGCGCATCACCACCACTCGCGTTCAATCGAATCACCTTCTGCATCGACCAAACATTGCAGCTGACTGCAGGGTGGAGAGGTTAATTTCGGCCGGGAGTTGGTTGAACTTTTCGGAAACAGACCGGCTCAACGAACTCTAGCGATTGAATCAGCCCAGTACGCGGTGATGCAGCAGGTCGAAAGCCTGGCCGAGTGTCGAGGCCGGATCGCTGGTCCACTGGGCACTCAGGTTGCTATCAGCGGCCGAAGCCCAGGCCGAGACGAGGATCACGGCCGCAATGATGGCCAGGCTTAACTGCGTGAGGCGCTGCAAGTGCCAGCTCATGCGTTCTGGCGTGCGGCGGGGCAACTCGGTTGTGAGCGGGACTTCGCCCAACACCGGCAGGGGCAAGGTCTCGGCCAATTGCGCGACGCTCATCAGCGAGCCATCGCTGGCGACCAGATAACTGATCCGCCAGGTACCAAGACCAGCGCACAGGGCGAGCGCTCCTGCCAGCAAACATTGAAACGGCTGCACGCGACCGCCAACTTGCAGCTGCGTCCAGGCGGGCGAAGTTTGCCAGCCCGTCGTATTCAGTCCGCGAACCCATTGCTGCTGAGCTTCGCTCCACTGCCGTTCGGCCATGGTTCGCTTGCCAGTCGCGGTCGACCAGGCGGCCGTTAGTTGTTGAATGTGACCGACGCTCGAGAGTGAATTTACATCAGCCGACTCACCGGCCGAACTGATCAGTCGCACACTCAGGCGCGAGTCGTTGCGGGCCGCTTCTTGCAATTGTGGACCGCGCAAGGCGGGGGCATGTTGACCTTCTTCTGCGCGACTTCCGTCCAGTGTTTGCGGCGTGGCATTGAGTTGCGACTGCAGCGCACCGAGTTGAGCTTCGGCTTCGATCACTTGCGGATGCTCGGGCGTGCGAGCGGAGAGCAATTGGTCGAGCCGGGCTTTAGCCAATTGCAACTTCTGCTGCAAAGCTTGCCAGGCGGGATTCACTTGATTGGCGGCCACCGCGCTGGAACTTTTGGTTTCGCGCTCGGCGGCCTGCATTGCGGCGGCAAGTTGCTCGTGGCGGGCCCGTTCGAGCGTTTGCCGAGCGAATTCTTCTTCATCGCGGGCCTGGGTCAGCACTTTTTGATAGTGCTGCACGAGCAACTGAGCTTCGCTTTGATCGAGATGCTTCAGCTGTTCGGTGAGCGACTGGCTGAGCTTCGTAATCAAGCGCGAAGCCAATTGGCGATCGCGATGTTGCAGGGCCAACTGCCAGCTAGAATTCGCAGCCTCAGCGGAGAGGGGCTTCACCGATAGACCGCTTTGCAATTGCCGAATCAGGTCGTTCTGCGATGCGAGCGAGTCCCGCGGACAGACTTGCTGCACGGTGGCAGCCAAAACGGCATCGGTCTTGATCCAGGCGGCTACCTGTTCCGTCGCGAGCGGCGCGGTCGTCATCGCGCGGTCATCGGCCGCCTGAATCTTCTGGCTGACTATATACCCTTCGAGGGGCGAGCGAGCCAGAACCAACACCAGCAGGAAGACAGCCGTGGCAACGAGCAGAATCGGCGCATATTTCCGCGACATTGCCGACGGGTCAGCAAACCCGGGCTCACTTCGCGCGGCATACGGTCCATCGTGCATCGCAAGCGCATCCTGGCTTGTTCGACCTGTGGGGAGAATCCTCCGGTGGTATCGACGCAGACCATCCTCGCCCTTCAAGGCAGGTGGCCATGCTGTCAGGACCGCTACAAGTGGACTCGTTTGCTAGCGTGGCTTCCATGGAAACTGATGAGCCAGAAGCGTCAGCGCCCGGAGAGTATTTGCTCTCTCTCTCTCTCTCTCTCTCTCTCTCTCTTCGCGGAGAAACCTCCGGGCGCTGACGCTGCCGGCTCAGAGGAACGCGAGAGCGCCAGTCATCCCGCCGTGCTGCTGGGCCTCGTCGCGGGAGGGTCGATCAATTCGGAAGTGACAACGGGCGCGACGTCGACCCACCCTACTTTGCGGGTGCGATCGGTGCTGGCGGCAGGGGCGGTGGTTGCATGCCCCCCTGCGCCATGACGGCACCTGCTGGCATGACTCCCATCACCGGCGGAGCGACGTTGCCCATCACCATTTTGCCGGTAACGGGCATGTTGTGACTTTTCAGGCGACAGACTTTTGATTGCGCCGTGAAGGCGCGGATGCCGGGAATCGCGCCCGCTGCAGTTAGTAGACTCGCGAACAGGGCCACCGATAAACCGACGGAGGCTGCGACCAGGCGAACGAACTTCGCCCGGACCGCAGCGAGGCCAACGGGGCAGTCCCGCGTGATGAGCGTGCCGTCGGCCCGCTTGTACATGCGAATGCAGGTGCGCCCTTCACTTTTTGCGACGAACGCGAACGCCTCTTCGCGCGTCATCTCGGAGAGATTGAAGACATTCAAGTTGCACTGCGAGCAAAATCGCTTCCGCTCTTCTCCTTGCATCGCGTTCCAATCGGCCGTGCAGGGAGAAGCGACTTCAATCAGATCGAGCGAAGGATGTTTGGCGACGGATTTCAGCTGGCTGACCATGATGAACCTCGCAGACGAGAGAGAAGAGTGCGGTCCGAAGGAATAAGTTGCCAGCCCGCCAGACGCATCGTCCAGAGCGAACCGAATGTCAGCAGCGCATACCAGCCCCAATAGACGGCGACGTATTGCCAAAAATCCGCCATCCCAAACGCAATGATCTGCACCAGCGCGAGAAACGCGGTGAGCAGGAGCAGAATCAGCGACTTCACGACAGTTGCTCCGCGAGTGCCTATCGCCCAGACCGCGGCCAGGCTGAGGAGCGCTGAACCGAAGCCGTCGACAAGGCAAACGAGAACGTAGTACGTTGGCGAGCCATCGTAAAAGCTGGCAATCGTCTGCAGCCAATTCGCACCGGCGAGTGTGATTGCGATCAGGGTCGTCGCGATTAGCAGTCCGCGAATCGAAACCTGCAGCGGTCCCAAGTCGCGAGTCTCAACAGCGTTCCAAGTTCCTTGGACCCAGAACAGGGCCGCGAGCAGGAGGCAAACAACCGCCAGAATCTGCGGAACGAGCAGTGCGGGAACGACGTAATCGCGAATATATTCCGCAGGAAAGACGCGAATCCAAATGGCGCCAACCAAGAGCCCAACTAGCAGAAACGGAACCGCTGTCCGCCAGGAGAGTCCACCGAGAAAAACGACGCTCGTGAACAAACCCAGTTGAGCGCAAAACGCCGCATCCCGCAACAAATCGCCGTTTGCACAAAGAGGCAGCAGAAGGTGGCCGACGAGTAACAGGCCGATCATCGCGCGCTGGAGCCAGATGATCGCCAAGGATAACGGGTTGGGTTCACTGGTCGAGATGGTGGCAACCGCGTTCACGGGTTCGTTCTCAGATTCGTTCTCGGCGGACATTACTACCTGCTAGTTAGACGAAAGACTCGGCCGATCGTTTCACGGGGCCATCGACGATCGCCCCATTTCATTCGATGGAGTACTCGCCGTCCAAGTTTCTTGATTCGTTAAGTTGCTGGTGAGGGCGAATCAATCGCCAGCCGGCAAGCCGCAGAACCATTAGTGAGGCAATCATGAATGCTTGCCACGCCGTAAACTGAAGGGCATGGGAATCCCAACTTTTCTCCATGCGAAAGGCAAAAACCTGAATCGTGTAGACGAAAACTGCCAACACTAGCATCAGGCTGAAGTTCAACCACCGCCACGAAGTTCCTAGTGCCCAAACAATCGAGAGAGTTAGCAGGCTAGTAGCGAGTGCATCAACCAAGGCATAGAGCGGCACATAGGATTCTGTTTCTGCTTGTCCCTCGACAAGTCGGCGCAATGAGGTGGCCCCTGAAACCACCACCGCGACAACGGTCGTCACGATCAGCAGTTGTTTTATCGAAATCTGCCAACATTTCCCCTCTGAACTAGGCGGGTTTGGCCAGCCACCGCGGATTCCGCTCAGCCGTACCCCCAGTATGGCGAGTGAACTAAAGAGGGCATGCGAAAACACAAGCTGATTCATGTACCCTTGGTACAGCAACGGAGTCTGTCCCAGCCAAAGAACGAAAGTAGCGGGGACGATTGGTGCCAGCAGAAATAATCGAGCCCAATCCAGTCCACTCAGCCCGGCAAAGACTGCCACCAAGGCAACTTGAGCCAAGATCATCGATTCTCGAACTCCTTCTGTATTACAAAGAAAGGGTGCCACAAACTGTCCCATACCGAACAGGAATAGCCCGTATCGTTGTGAAGTGACAAGTGGATTGGGAGTCATAGGCGCGTTGCCCAAACAATGGTCGTGATGCGGTCTGCCAATCCTACGAAGTAGCAGTTGTCCATTAGAATGAGTTTTGGGAGCCTTGCCCTCCCGATTTCAACCTCTCCCCGACGTGCCTGTTCAGCTTTCTCCCGGAGTTCCCTTTGTTTCGCATTAAGATTTGTGGCATTACGAACGTTGACGACGCCTTGCAGGCAATTGAAGCTGGCGCGGATGCGCTGGGACTCAATTTTTACAAGCGGAGCCCGCGCTATGTGACGCCGGAACAGGCAGCCGAAATTGTGCGGGCTGTGCGAACGTCGCCTGCCGGGCGGGGCGTGACCATTGTGGGGGTGTTTGTCAACGAAAGTCAGCCCGGGCTGATGACGCTGCAAGAGCAGTTGAAGCTCGATGCCTGGCAGCTGCACGGCGATGAGCCGGTGCAGTTTCTGGCGGCCCTCTCGACGCATCCTGACGTGCGCGTGAGCATGATTCGGGCCTATCGCTGCAAAGAGCGGGATCTATCGGCGATTGCCAACGACCTGCTCGCCTGCGATGCGGCAGTTGCCCTCCCTTCTGCCGTGTTGCTCGACGCTTATGCCCCGGATGCCTTCGGCGGGACGGGCAAAGTAGTCGACTGGAACGTGGTCCGCGACGAACGCGACCAACTCTTTGGCCTGCCGGTGATCTTGGCCGGTGGGCTGACCGCCGAAAACGTTGCCGAGGCAGTTCGGATCGCTCAGCCCGACGCGGTCGACGTCGCCAGCGGCGTCGAAAGTTCGCCGGGCAAGAAGGATTCGGCCAAAGTGCGTGACTTTATTGCCGCCGCGAAGGCGGCGTTAGCGGCCATTTAACAACACACTTGAGCGCACCACTGCGATCAGCATTTTCGGCTCCCGGCCCTTGGCTGACGTAGGCGTCCGGCTAGCGTTCATTAAAATCTGGTTCACCCACGCGCTTGCGCGGGTGAACTGCAAAACAAACGAACCACCAGTTCAACGGCCGCAAGCGGCCCGGTTAACCGGATCTGGCACCCTGACATCCATCGATAGTTCAACTGGCAGGGTCGCACCTTCGGTGCTGCCAATGATTTGGGTTCAGCACAGGCCGCAGTCTCTTGTCCACAAAGTTGACAACACCTGATAAAAAGTTGTTGGCAGGCGAGGTGTGCATGTGTACAATTTCGTCAGCAGTTAACAAGGTGTTGCTGCGGAGTAGGTGCGCCTGTTGTTGGGAGATTGTCATTAATACGAGCGAAAATGGTGGAAAGGTGGTGGTCTGCGGAATGGAGTTACGTCCAGAACCGCAAAAGGGGGGTGTTGATAAACCTGCTGAGTCCAAGGGGCAAAAAGTAGCGATTTCCCCAGGAAATCGCGAGTTTAGTGGTGATAGCCTCCCTGAGAAAATCAACAAACAGGATGTATTGAGTTTGGCCCAGATCGACGTAAGTCAGTCCGGAACTTCTGCGATTGCCACGCCCGCACTGCCGGAGAATCTCATCCCGCGCAAGCCCAATGAAGGGCCGCCACTGTCACTGCCCAATTCTGCGCCGTTTTGCAAAGGGGGACGGCTAACCGTCTTCACTGAAAGTCTCATCGAGCAGTTGTGGTTGCTCCTTTCGATCGGGTTCTCGCGGAATCAGGCAGCTGCCCATTTAGGAATCGATAAGAGTTCGATTTCTCGCGCTGTAAAGCGGGATCCCAATCTGGCGCTCGAACTGCGCCGGGCAGAAGAACTGAGTGATTTGCAGCCCGAATTGACGCTGATGACGGAAGCGCGCAAGAACTGGCGGGCGGCAGCCTGGTACTTGACGCATCGGGCGAAAAATCCGCGACCGTTGAGCGAAGAAGAGAAGGAAGAACGCCATCAGGCCAAGCTGGCCGACGATCGCCGCACGGCGATCGAAATGTGCGCGTTCGTGGAGCACGGGAAAGAGGAAGCGGCAAAGTCTTTTCGGCAACCGCGGCCGGGGGCGCGGCGACGACGGCGGACGCAGGAATGAGTAAACGGGTGAGAGAAGACGGGGGGCTTTGGCGAAAAGCGCTTTTTCAGTTGGGTGAGCGACTGCTCGCCAAAGACTCCGGACCGCTAATTCAGTCCACCTGTATTGGGGGTTTTGCTGGGGGCCTTCCGGGTTGTCGATCTGCTTGCCTCAACCCTATGATAGTGCCGTACTCACCGCCTGCGTTAACTGGCTCGATTGCGAACGGTTGGCATGGCAGGGATCTGTTCCGCGGGCGAGTCTGCCGCGCGGCCCGTTTGTTTGCTTAGGAGTTTTGCCTGTGTCTACTGCCGTTGCTCAACGTCTGCCGTACAAAGTGAAGGATCTCAGCCTGGCCGAGCTCGGTCGTAAGAAGATCATGCTCGCCGAAAACGAAATGCCCGGCTTGATGGCCTTGCGTCGTAAATATGGCAAGACCAAGCCGCTGACCGGTGCCCGGATTGCCGGTTGCTTGCACATGACCATCGAGACCGCCGTGCTGATCGAAACGCTGGTGGAACTGGGCGCGAAAGTGACCTGGAGCAGCTGCAATATTTTCAGCACCCAGGACGAAGCGGCCGCCGCCATCGCCGCTGCTGGTGTGCCGGTTTACGCCTGGAAGGGCATGAGCAACGAAGAGTTCGATTGGTGCATCGAGCAGACTTTGTTCTTCCCCGACGGCCAGCCGTTGAACCTGATTCTGGACGATGGTGGTGACCTGACGAACATGGTCCACGACAAGTACCCCGAGTTGCTCGCGGGCATCAAGGGTCTGTCGGAAGAAACCACGACGGGCGTGCATCGCCTGGCTCAGCGCCTGGAACAAGGGACCCTCAAGGTTCCAGCCATCAACATCAACGACTCGGTCACCAAGAGCAAGTTCGACAACTTGTACGGCTGCCGCGAATCGCTGGCCGACGGCATCAAGCGCGCGACCGACGTGATGATTGCCGGCAAGGTCTGCGTCGTCGCTGGCTACGGTGACGTGGGCAAGGGTTGTGCTCACAGCATGCGAAGCTACGGTGCTCGCGTGATCGTGACCGAAATCGACCCGATCAATGCTTTGCAAGCCGCGATGGAAGGCTTTGAAGTGGCGACGATGGAAGACGCTGCTCCGCAAGGGAACATCTTCGTCACCACGACGGGCTGCTGCGATATTCTTCGCGGCGAGCACATCGAAAAGATGCACAACGATGCCATCATTTGCAACATCGGGCACTTCGATATCGAAATCGACGTCGCTTGGATGGAAGCCCAAGTGAAGGCCGGCAAGGCCACGAAGGTCAACATCAAGCCTGCCGAGCAGGGTAAGGTCGATCGCTACACCTTCAAGTCGACTGGCCGCAGCGTGTTGTTGCTCGCCGAAGGTCGCCTGGTGAACCTCGGCTGTGCCACTGGCCACCCGGCGTTTGTGATGAGCAACAGCTTCACGAACCAGGTGCTAGCACAACTCGAATTGTGGCAACACACCGACAAGTACGAGGTGAGCCTCTATCGCCTGCCCAAGAAGCTGGACGAAGAAGTGGCTCGGTTGCACCTCGAGCACATCGGCGTGAAGTTGACTCAGCTGACGGCCAAGCAATCGGAATATTTGGGCGTGCCAGTCGAAGGTCCTTATAAGCCCGAGCACTATCGGTACTAATGCCAAGGCAGAATTAGGAAGATGTAAATGCGAAAGACCGGCTAAAGCCGGAACTCCAACAGGGAAGCCCGGTGGTGTGAGTGCATGCTGCCGGGCTTTTTGCTGCGCGGTGGCTGAAGTTGAGGGATCATTGGCGAAGCATCGAGCAGTGGACTACGATGCTGGTCTTCAAGTCTTCACCCATCAGGTTATGGCCAGTTCTATGTCTCAAGAGCCCTTCAATCCGTACGCATCGCCAGTTTCGGTCGAGGAATTTCCCAAGCTGTCAGACGCGTCCCATCGCGCGAGATTATTGGAAATTGCCAAGGCGCAGCGATTCTTGATTTATGTCTTGCTCACCGGGCTGTTGTTCGGTGTGCTGGCTCGGTTCATTAGCGGCTTGGGTGAGAGTTTTGGCGTTTACATTATCCTGGGGTTTCAGCTGGTGATTTCAGTGTTGCAGTCGGTCGCCATGTACGGATTGGGAAAGCGGGTTTATGGCTCGGCCAGTGCCATTGGGCTTGCCTTAGTTTCGTTTGTTCCCTGCGTTGGTTTGTTGTTCATGCTGATGGCCAACGGCGCGGCAACCAAAAAGCTAACCGCGGGCGGAATCAAGGTTGGCTTCATGGGAGCTGACCTCAAGCAGTTTGAGGAGCGGTAACGAAATCTATGGTTCCGGAATCGCACAACCCTTATCAATCGCCGGTTCATGACGACGCGCCGGAGACTATATTGCCCGGCGGATTGAGCCCGGCCACTCTATTGCAGCAGCGCGTCATCTGCGTGCTGCTGATCATTCACGGTCTGCTGACCCTGATGATGGGAGGCATGTACATCGTTTCGGCCTTCGTCATTCCAGACCTGATGTACCGCGGTAATGGTCCCGACGATCCGCGGATGGACCAGATGAAAAGCGTGCTTGTGATCAGTTATGTGTGTATGGCCAGCGGCGGTCTGATCGCCGGGGTCTTGCAGATTTATGCCGGCATTCGCAACTTCTGGCTGCGCGGCTATCGGTGGGGACTCGCGGCGCTCGGATCGCTGATTGTGGGTGGCATGACCTGCTACTGCCTGCCGACGGGTTTGGCGATTTTGATCTACGGGCTAATCATCTATCTTAGTCCCACGACCAGGCACGCCTTTGAACTGGCGAAGAGAGGCCTGACCTATCAAGACCTGGCCAAGATTGCCGATGCTGGTGGCTCGGGGCCCACGTAGGGATGTTATCACTTCGGTGCTGGATCTCAAATTGATCCCAGCACCACTCCTATTCGGCCCGCAAATATTACGGGCTGCTGCCGGTGCGGCTAAGTTCCAATTATCGACCGCCGGCATACACATGCACGCCGCCACCGCCTGGCACAGCGCGGTGCAGAATCACCAGCCCGCGACGGCTATGAACGACATGACCACCCGAGTATTGACGGCCACGAGCCTCGGCCATCGGTGCGAAAGCAATGGTCAGAAGGGCAATAACCAGTAAAGTCCTCATGCGAAATCTCCCAAGTGTTTTGTGCAATGTGACCAATGAACTGAAATCAAGTGGCAGGCCACCCTTGAACCAACGGGTTGCATCTTCACCTGGCAGGAATCCAAGCAAGTGAGATCCGGTCAGCTAGCAGTCATCGTGATTGCTATACGACCATTTTCTCGGCAAGTCTTAAGGGAGTCGTGCAGCACATCTTCACTGTGCGGCACAACCCGACCGCCCCTGATTGGCTGGTGCTCGGCGGACTAATCCGACCGGCAGGCCATTTCGGAGTGGTTCGCCCCCTGCTCATCGGTGCGACCCGGCGATAAAATTGTGGCTTCGCCTACAACCGTTCCAATCGCAACTTCGTACATTCGTCGGGTTGCAGTGGACGCGGCAGGTAGGCTGGGCACCGTATTGCAACCTCTGGGCCAATCAGTTCAAAAACTGAGCGTTCCTCTCGCAGCCGAGCAGTTTCTTCCATGCCAACGATTCAAGCCTTCCGCGGACTTCGTTACGACCTGGGCCATGTCGGTTCCTTGAGCGACGTTGTCACGCCTCCCTACGACGTTATCTCCCCCGAGTTTCAAGACGAGCTTTATAAGAAGCACCCGGCTAATTTCATTCGCCTCGAATTGAACCGGGACGAA
The DNA here is from genome assembly GCF_007747655.1 of Anatilimnocola aggregata. NCBI lineage: Bacteria > Pseudomonadati > Planctomycetota > Planctomycetia > Pirellulales > Pirellulaceae > Anatilimnocola > Anatilimnocola aggregata. Next base: position 7,376,523 of record NZ_CP036274.1, on the reverse strand, counting down.
CCGGGGGACAATGAGCAATCGAATAAGTACAGCCGGGCTGCGAAGTTCCTCCGCAACTGGCGCAGCGAAGGGGTGATGCAACTCGACCCCGATCCGGCGCTCTACGTCTATCATCAGACTTTTGAAGCTGCTGGGCAGACGTTCACGCGCCGGGGCTTTATGTGCCGCGTAAGGCTCGAACGCTTCGGCCAAGGCAAGATCTATCCGCACGAAGAGACGCACTCGGGTCCGAAGGCAGATCGCCTGCTGCTGACAAAGGCCTGTAAGGCAAACCTCAGCCAGATTTTTGGCCTCTACCCAGATCCGGCCAATGAAGCCCAGAACATGCTCGAGGAATCCGTATCCCAGCAAACCCCGCTGACGGCGACCGATCACTTGGGCGTGGTGCATCGCCTTTGGCCGGTGACCGATGTGCGAACCATCGCAGCTGTGGCGAGCATCATGGACGCCAAGCCAATGTTCATTGCCGATGGTCACCATCGCTATGAGACCGCCTGCAACTATCGGGATGAACTGGCCGCTGCGGGTCCGCTCGATTCGAATCACCCGGCGAACTTCGTGCTGACGCAGTGCGTGAGCATGAACGATCCGGGTTTGCTGGTGCTGCCGACGCATCGATTGTTCCGCGGCGTGCCGCCGATTACTTCGGTCGAGCTGTCGTCGAAATTGCAAGGCTCGTTCATCACCCGGCCAATTGGCGTTGGCGCGGATCTGGCCAGTGCGCTTTGGCAGGAGATCGCGGCTGGTGGACTGCAGAACAAGCTCGCCTTCTACACCGCCCAGGATGATACCTGGACGCTAGCACTCGCCACGGAAGAAGGTTCACAGAAGTTAGCTAAGCTCGCCTCGGAGCACAGCAGCGACTGGCAAGGACTGGGCGTTTCGATCTTACATCGCCTGGTGATGGAAGACCTGCTCGGCCTAACTTCGCTGCCGAAGCCAATGTACGTTCACTCGGTGCAGGAAGTGATCGAAAACCTGAAGAGTGGCGATAAAGCGGGCCGCGATGCTACGGGCCAAATGGGCACCGGTGGCCGCTTCGAACTGGCCGCCCTCGTCATGCCGGCCACCGTCGAGCACGTTCGGCTCATCAGCGAACACGGCGAACGCATGCCCGCCAAGAGCACCTACTTCTATCCCAAGCTGCTCGGCGGCATGGTGGTGCATCCGCTGGAGTAGGTCCAAGATGTGGTCGCGTAGCGACGAGTCACTCCCTCGCCCCGGTACTACGGGGATAGGGCCGGGATGAGGGGCTGATCCGCAACACGACGGTGCCTCGAATGGAACTAACTCAACCCGCATCGCTCCTGAAGTTGGCCGCGTCACTCGGCAGCACGGTCGCTATCGCTCGACTCTCGAACTCGGATCGTCAGTCGCTCGACGACGGCATTCGCCTGTTCATGTCGACTGCCGACTTCTTGCCAAATGGTTTTGAATATGGTCCGGCAACCTTATGGCCGTACACTCACGAAGCTGCGTTGAGAATGGGATTGGCGGCGTTTCGAGAATTCCTTCCCGATTGGCGGGCGGCGTTTCAGGAGCACGGAGATATGATTCCAGACAACGTAGCTCCGGAGTTTCCAAGTAAGGTGCTCCAAGCAATCGAGGGCTGGCTGCGTGAACCGCAATCGTTCGACTGGGACCAACATGGCGAACTCTATTGCCTTATCAAAGACGAAACCTGCCTGGATGGCTATCTACCAAACGATTTTCCCGGTGTGCCCAAGATCGTTTCGGCGTGGTGTCTCGGTTCGCTGAAGTTGATTGACGCTAGCAATTAGGATGATCCGCTGAATCGAAGACGCACTTTCGGTGTCGGTGCGGAAGTGTTCAATCTCGACGGCGTGTATTCCGGGAATGTGCCTGACGGCATCGCCTTCCTCTTGGAAGCCACGGGCGATGACTCGCGGATTCGAAGGGCGATTGAGAGCGAAGTGATTCCCTGGTGCCTAGCCAGATCGCAATCAAGCGAGTGAACCGGCACGCCCGTTCCACGTGAAACAACGCCGGCCGCGTCGACCTTGCCGTTTCACGTGAAACACCGCGACCCGCCGAATCCTCCTGTCTTTACTTCTGCATTCTGCCTACTTACTTCTGCCTTCACCGCAAACGCTCTTTCCCCAGTTGTCACCTGCCACTATCATCCGCCGCGGAACCGGGCTGGAGTTCCGGCTTTAGCCGGCTGACTGCAGTGCGGCAAAGACACCGGCTAAAGCCGGAACTCCAGCGGAGGGAACTGGTGGGAAGGATTCTGTGCGTGGCCAACCAGAAGGGAGGCGTCGGCAAGACGACCACAGCCATTAATTTGGCTGCCGGGTTTGCACGCGCCGGTAAACGCACCCTGCTGATCGACCTCGATCCACAGTGCAATGCCACTTCCGGCCTCGGCCAGCAACCGACGGCCCGCCATGCCTTGGTTCAACGCAATCCGCTGCACGAGTCGGTCTTGCCGACACCCTACGAAGGTCTGTCGCTGTTACCCGGAAGTCGCTCGTTCCAGGATGTCGACGCACTCGCCAAGAGCAACGACAGCCAGGCCGATGCGATTCGCCTGCACCTGGCCGGCGAACTCGAAGGGTACGACTTCGTCCTGATCGATTCACCGCCGTCGCTGGGCGGCCTGACGCAAACAGCCCTCGCTGCTTCCACCGAAGTTCTCATGCCCATTCAGTGCGAGTATTTCGCCATGGAAGGGCTGACGCAAATGATTAACGTCATTCGCTCGGTGATGAAGAAGCATCCGGGGCGGCTCGAGTTCGGCGGCATCTTGCTCACCATGTACGATGCCTCGCTGGAACTGACCCGCGAGGTCGATGCCGAAGTTCGGGATTTCTTCGGCGAGGTGGTTTTTGATACAGTCATCCCCCGCGACGTCGCCGTCGCCGAGGCACCCAGTCATGGCCAGGCCGTGATGGACTACGCTCCTCGCTCGCGCGGCGCTCGGGCTTACATTGAACTCTGTTTGGAGATTTTGGCTCATGAGTAAAGACCGTCGACTAGGCCGTGGACTTGCGGCACTCCTGGGCTCGCCGCTAGATGAGCAGAATCTCGAAACCCCCGTGGAAACGGTCTCGTTGCCGCTGCGAACCGAGCCGCGACTGTTCGACGACAGCGTGCTGCAGGGCTCAGTGACTGAAGTTGCTAGCACCGGTGATACCGGACTGCTGCAGTTGGCGGTCGAAGAAATTCAAGACAATCCGTTCCAGCCTCGCCGCGAATTCAACGAAGAAGAAATCGCCTCGCTGGCCGAGAGCTTAAAGCAGCACGATCTGCTGCAGCCGATTCTCGTGCGCCGCATCGCGGGCCGGTATCAATTGATCTCCGGCGAGCGTCGCCTGCGCGCCGCCATTCGCGCAGGGTGGAAAACCATTCCTGCCCGAGTCCGCGAAGCCGACGATCGCCTGGTTGCCGAGCTTGCCATTGTCGAGAACTTGCAGCGCAAGGATCTCAATCCGATCGAAAAGGCTCTCTCTTTCAAACGCTATCTCGACGAGCATCGCTGCACGCAGGACGAATTGGCCAAGCGGCTGAGCATCGACCGCAGCACCATCGCGAACTTGATGCGGCTGCTGGAATTGCCGCCCGAAGTCCTCGAAAGCCTGCGGACTGGCGCGATTTCGGCCGGACATGCCCGCGCGCTGCTCCCGCTGGGGGACGACGACGAGCAGATTGCCTTGGCTCACCGCATTACCGATGAACAACTCAGCGTGCGTGAAGTCGAACGCCTAGTGAACGAGCAGGTCGCTGCCGAAGACGACGGCCACACCGCTACTGCTCCGACGGCTAAAAAGAAGCGAACCCGAAACGACCAAATCGCGTCGTTAGAGCAGGAGTTGCGGATTGCTCTCGGCACGAAGGTCGAGATTAAGCAGTCGGCAAAAGGCCGCGGCACCGTCGTGATTCACTTCACCGATTCCGACGACTTCGACCGCCTGCGCGAACTCCTCAGCGATTCTGCCCCGCGAGCCAAGCGGGCGGCCTGAGTTTTTGACACCAGGACTTGTCGAAATGGGGCTCTTACTAGCATTGTCCAATTCGGCTTTCGCCGATAAACTACCTATTCACATTCGGGATGTAGCTCAGCCTGGCTAGAGCGCTTGGTTTGGGACCAAGAAGTCGTAGGTTCAAATCCTATCATCCCGACTTTTCGTAAATCTTTGCCGAATAAGTGGTTACATTACCTGCCGATGGTCGGCAGTGCGGCTTTAAGTTCTTCAAAATGGTAGTACCAGTACTACCGGAGAGCTGCCGCCATGTTCGACCGTCCCCGACAAGTCCCCGCGTATCGGCACTACAAGCCCAAGAATCTTGCCGTGGTTCGAATCCACGGCCAGGATTTCTATCTAGGTCCGTATGGTTCCCCGGCCAGCTGGGAGAAATACCATCGCTTGATCGCTGAGCGGTTCTACTCGGACCCGGTCGAGCTCCCCAAACCCGATGAACGGATCGCTTCTCTCACCCTTAAGGAGCTTTCGCTTCACTTCTTCACGTACTGCGAAGGGTACTACCGTCGCGACGGCAAAGCTACCTCCGAGGTGGTCTGTGTGCAGCAGGCTTTGCGTCGGTTGCTCAAACTCTTCGGTGATCTGCCTGCCATCGAATTTAGTCCCTCCAAGTTGAAGCTCGTGAGGGATGAGTTCGTTCGCGATGGCCACTGCCGATCCGTGGTCAACAACAACATTAGCCGGATTAAGCGAATGTTTCGCTGGGCCGTCGAGAATGAACTGATTCCGGTCGCGGTACACCAAGCACTGGCAACGGTGAGCGGCCTAAAAAAGGGGCGGAGCGATGTTCGCGAATCAGCGCCAATTGCCTCTGTCAGCGATGCCGCGATTGAGGCCACGTTGCGTTACCTTACGCCCACGGTGGAGGCCATGGTTCGCCTCCAGCGTTTGACCGGCTGTCGGCCCGGTGAAATTTGCATCTTGCGCCCGGTTGACGTTGAGCGCAGCGAAGACATCTGGTGCTACACACCACGTTGTCACAAGACAGCACATCATGACATTGAACGAAGGATCTTTCTGGGGCCGCGTGCCCAGGCGATCCTTCGGCCCTGGCTTGATCGAGATTCTGAGACGTTTTGTTTCTCGCCGCTAGAAGCCGTAGCTCACCAACGTTCGCTCAAGGCATCTCGCCGCAGGACTCCGCTCGATCGTGGTAATCGCGCTGGCACGAATCGCAAAGCCAAACCGAAACGAACCGCAGGCGACCGATATACGACAACGAGCTACCGTCGCTCGATTGAACGGGCGTGCGATCTAGCGTTTCCGCTACCTCCTGAATTAGTGATCGCAACCGCCGCCGAATTAACCGACGCAGAAATCTTGAGACGTGAAACCCTGGCGCTAGAATGGCGGCGACGACACCGCTGGCATCCCAACCAGCTGCGGCACACCCGCGCTACGGAACTGAGAAAGGTACACGGCCTAGATGGGGCTCAGGTCGTCCTCGGGCATTCGGAGGCGTTTGTAACCCAAATCTACGCCGAGCGCGATTTTTCCAAGGCGGCAGACATTATGCGACAGTCGGGCTAGCTGCTTGCCTCCTGAATGAATGCAGTTACGAATGTCGAAAACCGAATCGACCAGCGAAAATTCCGAGCAACTTGAAGCACTAGCTTTTGGCCTTGGCCTGCGGATCAGTCAAGCTAAACAGGTAGCCGGATACTGGGTAATGGGCCGAACGTATTTCGATGTTCCCGAGCGCCAGTCGCCGAATTCAGATTTCGATTTTGAAATACTTGCGCTCTTTAGAGCGCGGGCCATGCGCGCTGTCAGGATCACGAGCGAGTTAAGGAAGAACCTGATTGATTCAGGTGCTACGGAACTCGAAAGATCGAGCGTCGGCATCCTGCTGGATGCCTGCCAGACCATCAGCGACTGGCGCGCGCCTGTAGAGGAGTGGACTTACGATTACACGGTTCATGGAGGGTTAGTCATTTGGCCAGGGCAAGCCAAGAGCGAAGCGGGGCAGCTTCTTGACAAAGTCGAGGAAGCTGCAATTTCTTCGATTCGCCAAGTTGGGCGACATCGTGATTGTCCGCTTCTCGAAGCATGGTTGCAGTTAGGACTCGTCGTTTCCGATTGTTTCGACGAACGCGACACAGAGGCTCCTCCCGAAGAGTGGCCGGGCCTCGAACCACTTGAGTTCTCGAGCCGGGAACGCTTCTCGCCCGAAATTAAGAATCTGGAAATAGTCAGAAACTTGGCCGATAAGCTGTCCGTTCAAGGGGAGGAAATCGCCCCGTCGTCCTGGAATCCCTATGATCCGGTTCAGAAATTGATCATCGACGAACAAACCATTCCCGCCATCTTTCCGGGATGGTTTCCGCCCGAACTCTTGTTCCGAACGAAATACTCGGGGCGACCTCGCGCCTGTTTTGGACGAGATCAGTTGTTTCTCCAGTGGGCGGAAAATTTGCCCCCCAGAGACTCCAAAAAGCTCAAAAAACGCCTTATGGAGCGGTGGAATAATTTGCCTGACAGCGAACGGCGAAAGATCTGCCCAGATTTCCCTGGTGTGCTGAAAGACACCGAACCGGTCAAAGCCGGGCTTCGGAAAGCCAAAACTGAGCGTGAATTGCGGTCACTCAAGCAATTCGGACTTTAACCGACTTTTCTCTGTCGGCGGGTGGGTATACCCACTTGGACATTTTTCCGGGGAGCTCGCAAGATGGGCGAAGTTTCGTCCATTCCCTAGTAACGTTGGAGAACCGCATGAGGTCCGCAAGTTGTCGAGGTGACCGACCCTGTATTGTCTTCGTCTATTGGCTGCCAATGCAGCGGAAAGGAGCTGAGAGCCTCCTCGCCACGAGTCGCGGCCAATGAGCGCCACTCTCGATCTTGCAGCCGAACGCTTCATGACGATGGCGGAGGCTACATCGCTACTACCGCGACTGCGAGCAGGACGACCGGTGCATCCGAGTACTGTAGCCAGGTGGGCCTTGCGAGGCCTGCGAGGCAGGCGACTGCGCTCGGTGCGTATCGGAGCGACCTTGTGCACAACGGCTACCTGGCTTTCGGAATTCATCGCCGAGATCTCGCCTAAATCCACCAAAATCGAAGAGATCTCGATCAATCGAACCGCCATCGATGCCAAGCTCGCCGCCAAAGGATTGTTACCGCATAGCACCGAGAAACGAACTCCCCGAGTTGCAAAGATTGCAACGCCTAAAAAACTTAACTAAACGATGCCCCATATGAACAACAACTCGAATAAGACTCCGAAAGAATGGCTTGATTATTTTGAACTGTTGAATCGCAAGCTCGGCTCGGGCGATGTGAACATTGCTAATGCTCGGCAAACGGCGGAAGAAATTGAACTGCAGGCAACTCGGATGCAGCGCCACGAGGGCGATCCGAGTGGGCGCGGCTGGATGGTTGGTCCAGGTTCTGGGAGCGAATGTCGCCGACTCGCATGATCTGATTTGGGATTGTTGGTCGGCGGAGACGAAAGTCGGGAATGTTGAACTCAAGCGATTGAAGAAGCGTTCCGCAGCGAAATGCAAGGAATTCGATTGTTTTGGTTCATCGTGAATTGGATAAATGGGCTCTGGTGAGTTAGTTCGACCGCTACTTTCAGCCGACGAAAGGCCCCTCCGCGGCACGAGCCATCGGCTGATCTCCCCAGACAATGGCCTGAGAGTCGTCCTCTTCTCGCCATACTTGAGTAATCGTTTACAGCATCTCGTCACGCGTCTAACCAAGACGGACATGATGTCCGGCGAGTGCCGCAGACTGCCTGCACTGGTCAATGTGGCTGGCTTCATTCCGGCGGCTTCGCCAGATGATGCCAATCGAGCAGTAGGGCAGAGCCACCCGTCCCTCGCATAACAGCGAGGGACGGGCTTAGGCGGCCTCTTCTCTGTCATCGGTTTGGTCACCAGTCATCGGGTGCGCTCTTGTAGACGTTTACTGCAACTCGTCACGCCGTGCGCCGCCGAAATTGCTGCCCAATTCTCGATCGACTGTGTGACTTGACGCCAAACTGGGGTTGAGAAATCTCCCAGAGCTAGCTAGGATCGTTTGTGACGCGCTGGGAGCAAGTAACGAGCTAGGGTCAGCTCAATTGGGGTCGCTCAAGTGAGCGACCGATACTCCCGCACTGTCTCTATTGCCCGGCCCCACACGGCGACTTGATCCGCAACTGATCATCCGGTCTCAAAGCAGGCCGGTGCAACCGATTCTTTGTTGATTGAAATGCTCGTTGGTCTCGGCAGAGAGAAAATCCAGCACGCCGGCAGCGTGGGAAATTACATCATGGTCGTGCCGGACCGGAAACTGACCAATGAACGCATCGATCCGTCCCCGAGTCCAAGCCCCTAACGGCAACAGGACTCAGCCGCCGCCGGAGCTAATACTGCGGAAGCGAGCGGAGGCTAAAGAGCTCCCGCCGCTAGCCGGGCACAAGCGGTGGCAACGGCGCATCGAGCTCATCCGCCATCGCTGCCATTCGCCGCGCGGATTCGCTCACCAAAGCTTCGCTACCGTGGCCTCCGTGCCATCGAGTTTTTTATAGACCGATTTGGCGATTACCTGCAGCGTCCCTTCCATCGCCTGGTACGCCGCATGAACCGAGGGCCGCACGCGGCAGACGACCAGGCTCAACAAGCGGACCAGCGTTCGCCGGGCATGAGTGATTCCCGATAAACGAAGTTGCTGTGCTTGAGCCTTCTTTTGAGTAGACGATCGGCGGGCTGTTGGCATCTTCCAGCACGCTGCCTGCGAAGGCCTTACACGGGCCGAGTTTCGGCAACTGTTGCACGTTTACAGGGCCGTCTCGATGGGTGATCCAGCACTTCTCATTCAAGCAGCCATCGTCAAGAAACAGCTCACGCTGGATGAGCTAGACCTGCTTTAAGACCGTTTCCTACCACTGATTGCCCTGCCTCTCCCGTGGTGGCTTGTCCGCCAAATCTTTACCTGAATTTTTTCGATAAGCGTGTCAAAATAACATGCTCCCGGAAGCTAACTATTGGGACCCCTCGTTCCAACGCTCCCCGGGCTCGATTTCAGCGGTGATCTAACGATCGCCGCCTTCCAGGCTTGCGTCTTGCGAGCCTGAGACAATTTGTCCCTGCCTCGCGGCGTTTCCGCGGGGCGGTTGTGTTCTTCAGCACGACCGCCCCGTGCTGGGGCGGTCCCTTTCCCAAGGATCGTACCCATGATTGCCATTGCGCCTATCTCTTCCCCCGCTCCCCGCCGCACGAACACCCAGAACAACTGGCAAGATCGCTACTTACTGCTGCTGCCCAAGATTCGCCTGATCGCCCGCTGTGCTTTTCGCAAGCTTCCCGCTGAAGAACGCGAAGATGCGATTGAAGAGGTGATTGCCAACACCTTCGCGGCTTACGGCCGACTAGTCGAACGTGGCAAAGAGTCGATCGCCTACGCTTGGCCGCTGAGTCGTTACGCCGTGGCTCAGTACCGCGCTGGCCGGCGCGTGGGCTCATCGCTTAATGTTCATGATGTCCTGTCGCCAAATTGCCAGAAGCGGAATGGGCTGGCGTCGCGCTCGTTCTCTTATTGCCACAAGAGCAGCCAGTGGGAGGAATTGGCCGTCGAAGATCGGCGCGCGACGCCCGCTGATGTGGCTGCCTGCCGACTCGATTTCCGGGCCTGGCTGCGTGGGCTCGAACGGGCAAAGCGAACCGCTGCCGAATTGTTGGCTGGCGGTGCGACCACGATGGATGCCGCTCAGCAGCTCGGCCTGAGTCAAAGTCGGGTTAGTCAGCTCAGGCGAGAGCTGAAAGAGGCCTGGGAGCAGTTTCAGGGTGAGGCGAAGGAGGTTGCCGCGGCTTGAATCTAGCTTACCGAGTGTAGCAATCGTTTGGAGTTCTCCGCGGCTGCGAGGTCTGCCGCGGAGATGCTGAACGCAGTGCCAGCTTGCCCTGCAAACGTAGGCGTTCTTTCATCCCAGCTTCTTGAAAGGAGGTGCGCTTGCAGCTCACCACGTTGGTTGTCTGTTTTTCGTTGTCCTTGGCGGCTTTGGCGGTAGCTTTGGTGCGGCAAGTTCGGCTGTACCGAGCGACGCGCAGGCTGCTGGGAAGGTTCCTTCTTCAAAGGAGAACAAGCACGCATGAAACGACTCGGTCTCGTGATCGGCATCGCCGCAGGCTGCGCTCTCGCCGGTTGCAGCACCGACGAACGCCTGGCGGACCTGGCTCAGCAGGTCACGCATGAACAGGCTGCTCAGAATGAACGGATGGCTGAAGCCTCCCAGACTGTCGCCCTGGGAAGCCAACAACTCGTCGTGGCCGATGCGCAAGCGCGCCGTGAACTAATCGACCTTCAGCACGAGCTGCGTCGCGACCAGGCAGGGATCGCTGAACAGCGCGACGTGTTGGAGGTCGAACGACGGGAAGTCGCTCAGGCTCGACACAAAGAATCACTTCTTACCAGCGGGCTTACCGCCGTGGGAACGCTACTCGCAACCCTGGCACCGCTAGTGCTTGCAGCCATCTCACTTATCGGTCTATGGCGGGAAACGACGAAGGAAGAGGAAGGCCAGGTTCTCATCGAAGAACTTGCCCACCACTTACTGGCTGAGCCACTGCCTTTGCTGCCAGAGCCCGATCGCTCAAAGCCCGAAACACCGGACGAGGATCAACAGCCTCCGCCCTTGTAGTACGTTCGTCCATCGAACCACCTTCGTCCAGAAAGGTCTGCATGTCCCACAAGTGACAGGAGGTGCAACGTGCATCAGACGATCGAAGTTACGATCACTGCCTCTGGGGAGACACGCTTGGAAACTCGCGGCTTCGCCGGCGGAGCTTGTCGACAAGCCAGCCAATTCCTCGAACAGGCTCTGGGTACCAAGCTGCTGGAATCGCTGTCACCCGAGTTCTATGCCAGCCAAGTCAACCAGGACCAGGTCGAACGGCAGCAGGGTTGCGGCCTTTAAAAGGCTCCGACTGGTGGGAGAAATACCCAGCTGCATTCGCATCTTGGCTGCGACCTTGCAGGGTCAAGCCTGCTACGAAGCTCGCTGATTTCCCTGCACTCTTTGCGTCACGCAGTTCCCAAGTTAGCAAGGCGTAGCGCTGCCGGAAGACCAAAACAGCAGGAAGCGTGCCGGGTGAGTTTGCGAGCCTCAAAAACACCTACTTCGGGGCTGCCTTGGCTGCCCACCTTGGATGCACTCTCCGCCATTTCCTTCACTCAGGTTACGTCGGGAACGCGTGTACCCGAGTCAATCAATCCACTCGCCGGGCAATTTGTCCGGCTTCGTTTAAGTCTGCTTCACCACCTTCGGAGTCACTCCATGCTTCAAGATCGTCTATCGGAACTGATCCAGGCTTGCTTCACGGGCATCTGGGTCGAAAGTCACGAGCATGAAGATGCTCTGGCCGAAATCAGTACACTGTGCCAGCAGGAAGCCTGGCGATTAAACGTCTGGGATCTGGAGCAGGGCCTGTGCATTCCTGGGCAGGAGAGCCTGGCGGGAAGTGCAGCTGGCGCCGTTGATCCCCTCGCAGCCATCCGTTCGGCCAGCACGCTGGCCGCTGCCGGCAGCACCGGGATTCTGGTGCTCGTCAATTTCCACCGCTTCCTGCAGTCGGCGGAGATTGTGCAGGCTCTGAGTCGGCAGCTCACCGCCGGCAAGCAATCGCGCACGTTCGTTATTATTTTGTCGCCCGTGGTCCAGGCGCCCACGGAACTCGACAAATTGTTCGTAGTGGTTGAGCATCCACTCCCGTCACGCGCGCCGCCGGCTGAAATGAAACCCGTGCGTAGTTACCTTAGCTTCAGTTCGATCCGCACGTACCAGTCATGCCCATTGAAGTATTTTTTCAAGTACATCGCTGGCTTGCCCGAAGAATCAGTTTCAGCCAGCCTCGTGTTTGGCAGTGCGATCCATCGGGCGATCGAGCATCTCTATCGCCAGCAGATGATTGGCGGTGCCGCGCCAGGCGTGGATGAATTGCTCACGCACTATCAGGCCGAATGGCAAGAACGGGACGCGAAGCCTGTGCGTTTCGGTCGTGAGGATGATGCGGCTGCACTCACCGATCTGGCTGCTCGAATGTTGACCGCCTTTCGGGAAAGCGAATTGGCCAAGCCCTCGGGTACGATTCTCGCCATCGAAGAAGAACTTCGCGGCCCGCTCATTTCAGGCCTGCCAGACTTGCTCGGTCGCGTTGATCTGATCGTGGAGACACCGAGCGAGCTTTTAGTCAGCGATTGGAAAAGTGCGCCTGATGTATCCGTGCTGGCTCAGCAATGAGCAAGCACGGGAAGCCTTGTTGACAATGTCGAAAGACCGTGGCCGTTTGGTCGGCCACCGTGGCTAAGGGGTTACGTTGATGAAGTGTGTAATTCATCGGCAAGAAAGCTACCCCAACAATGTGGGACACTGGCAACGCTCTGTAGCCTTGGAAGTCCTGCTAACCAGAGTATCCGCACGACTACGAAAGGAACTGGCTATTACCTTCGGTAAATCGGAACCACACTTCCGCCAATATCAGAGCCGCCCGGATTCGGACACCGGGATAGGGAGTGTCCTAAACGATCGCAAGCTCTGTTTTCCGGCTTCGCGATCCCTGGCAACTGTGCCAACGATTCACGGGCCAACCAAGTATCCCGTGATGTTTAGGGGAGCAGCAGACCGCTGTTGGGTATGAAAAAGTCAGAGTCTAAACGGATGCGTTTGAGTGCCAACAAGGGAACCAGGGAAGCTCGGCTGAGTATGGCAGTTACACCGCTAGGCCGATCGCAAGACCGACCCAAGCACCTGCCGATGAGACAGCCGAGTGGCGGAGCACCCGTAGTAGTCGGAGGTCGGGAAAGCCGACCACAGGGCGAAGGGGTGCAGGATGATTCGTGGAGGATGACTGAAGTGTTCTTTAATTTGGAGGCTTCCAAATGAACATCGACGAAGTCCAACGTGAAGAATCATCTGGAAAGCCGGATGCTTGGAAACTTGCACGTCCGGTTTGGGGTTGGGGTCGAGGTGAAATTCCGCGGCCTACACCACCAAGCCGTTCGCGCTGGTCGGCGGAGCAAGTCGAGGAATCGACCGAGCAGCTCTTGCTGTACTCAGAGCTGGCCGCGGACTTTGCACCAGGCAAGCCGGTTCGCATTGAGTTCGCAGTGCTAACGAAGACAAAGACCGTCGCCATCGAGCAGCACTCGGTCGCGGTGCAGCGGGCGCCAGTCGATCGCATGAAGCGCGTCGTCGAACGCGTTTGGAATGCGATCAACTCCGAGCACTTTTATCCTGCTCCGTCGCCGCTGGCTTGTGGTGGCTGCCCGTTTCGCGATCCCTGTCGTAAGTGGCCAGGCTAACAGTTAAGAATCAGTTGGCCCCGGTCGCTCGCCAGGCGGCCGGGGCTGATAAAGCTTTTCTTTAGCATGTGGGATCCGGGGCTGTTAACCGCCGGGTCGCAGGTTCGAGTACTGAGAGGGGCAGCTTTGTCGTGCTGGCCATTCTCCCGATTGTGGTTGCCGACCGGAGGAGTCGCTAGTCGCTTTTCCATTGCATTTTGATCCAGCGGTGGCGAGAACTCGCGCGGAAAAGTCCCAAATGTTGTGACGCGCAGCAGGGCATTTTCCCAGTGCTACGAGCAGTGTGTCAAAGAAAGTAGTGAATCCGCGCGCAACCTATGCCTTCATGCGTGCGGATGTGCACAGCTAGTCTTTCAGGGTTTTTTGGCCAAAAGGATCTGGCCCAGCCATCAGAGACGGAACTGCATTTCTCGCCGTGCAGATCGCATGTGGCATTACATTTGCGGGCGGATGTTCGCGACGCTTTAGGACTTTTGCCTATCCAGTTGAGGTATTCGCCATGGCACTGAAGATTCTTGTTCCTGTTGATTTCTCAACTGGCGCTGAGCAGGCGTTGCAGCTCGCGACCTCGTTAGCTCGCGATCACCAAGGAGAACTCGTGCTACTGCACGTCGAGGAGCCTCCGATGGTGTATGGAGCGGGCGATATGTACTACGGAATCGCAGAGCCGAATCGTGAAGAGTTGCTCACCATGCTCAAGAAGGTTTCAATCGATGATTCGCGAATGATCGTGCAGCGTCACTTAGTCGTTGGTTTACCAGCCACGGCAATCGTCGAGTTCGCTGCCAATAATGCGATCGACTATATCGTCATGCCGACTCATGGCCGAACTGGCTTGCGTCGCCTTCTTATGGGAAGCGTGGCCGAAGAAGTAGTTCGAAAAGCGCCGTGCCCGGTGGTGACGGTTAGCCCCAAGGCTGCAAAACCCAGTGAAGTCAAAGAACCCAGTCCGAGTCACACGTAAGCGACGGCTGGCGCATTCTTTACCAATTTCCGCAGGAGACCGTTCATGAACATCAAACAATTTCTGAACGAGAAACATGTCCCGTATGAGATTCTTTCGCATCAGCATACGGAGGGAGCTTCTCACCTGGCTCATGCAGTGCACGTGACAGGTGCACACGTTGCAAAAACCGTACTGCTGCAGGTCAACCACGGCTTCCGCGACGTGGTGGCCGTGCTCCCTGCTAACCTACGAGTTGACCCCGAGCAAGCGAGCAAGTTACTCGGCGGCGCTGAAGTAAAGTTCGGCGACGAGGATGACCTAGCGATTCATTGTCCAGATTGCGAACGTGGCGTGTTGCCTCCCTTCGGGTCGCAATATGGTATGCGCACGATTGTTGATGCGTCGCTGGCAGGTGGCGAGTACATCGTCTTCGACTGCAATACTCACGAGGAGGCGATTCGCATGAAATGGCACGATTTTGCGACTCTGGAGAATCCGTTGGTAGCTTCATTTGCGGTTGCCGAACCGGTTTCTACTTGAGAACTCGACAATGTCCATTCTGCGATTCGATCCGACGACTTCGGGTTGGGTAATTCTCGCTCCTTCGCGAGGATTGCGGCCGCACGAAACGGCGAAAAAGGTGGAAGATACTGCAGAAGGACCGCCGACCGTTCCAGTCAGTTGCCCGTTCTGTCCCGGTAACGAAGCCCTGACACCGCCGGAGATCTATTCCGTTCTCGGGACCGGCAATTCACCGTGGCGAGTGCGAGTGATCGCCAATAAATTTCCGGCGCTTAACCGTTGATTGGGATGAACCGCGATGGCGACGGAGGAAAGCAAATTGCACAATCCCAGGCTCGTCGCGGTTTGGCCCGGAATGGGGCACGTTGCGATCAGTGCCGGCTACTATTTGATGGCCAAACTGCACATGGACCTTTTTACGGAGGTCGCGGCGCAAGATCTGTTTGACATTGATGCGGTCGAGATCAAGGACGTCATTCTCCAAGCGGGCCGTTTCCCGCGGAGCAGATTTTTCATCTGGCATGATCCGAACCAGAAGCACGATCTGATCGTTTTCATTGGCGAGGCCCAACCGCCATTGGGCAAATTCCACTTCTGTCGCAGCCTGATCGAACTGGCCAAAGGCTGGGGCGTGGAACGCGTGCTCACCTTCGCCGCGATGGCGACTGAGGTGGGCTTGAAGGAGCGAGCCTGCGTATTTTGCACGGCCTCAAATCAGGGCTTACTGGAATCGCTCAAGCCGCATGGCCTGGCAGTTTTGACCCAAGGCCAAATCAGCGGACTCAATGGCGTGCTCCTCGCCGCTGCGGTCGAAGCCGGCATCGAGGGGGCGTGTCTGCTGGGAGAAATGCCGCACATCTTCGCCCAGTTGCCCTTCCCCAAGGCTTCGTTGGCCGTACTGCAAGCCTTTGAAAAAATTTCGGGAGTCAAAATCGATTTGGGCGAAATGGAACGCCAAGCCGAAATGATGAACATGAAGCTTACCGATCTCCTCAAGCATGTGGAGCGTGAAAACGGCGAAGATGAACTAGGCGAGCCTGGGGGATACGAAGAAGGCGAGTTCGAAACCATTCCCGCTGAAGAAGATCGACTTAGTCCAGTCGATCGCGAGCGAATCGAAACGCTGTTCACTGAATCGGCGGCGGATCGTTCCAAGGCTTACGAACTGAAACGCGAGCTAGATCGCGTGGGTGTTTTTGCCGAGTATGAAGATCGCTTTTTGGATCTATTCAAAAAGAAAAGCTAGGTCGCAAAAACCACCGATGCGACCGCGTCCACTGCCACCCGAGCCTCGTGCCCTGCTCGCCGTCGCTGATTCCCGCCCGCAGGATGCAACGGCCACCGTTTTCTCGCGCCGCTGCCATTTAGCCGCGAAACGTCCGAGCCACACGGGGCTCCCTTACGCTACAGGTCGTAAACAAGTTCTACACCTCCTTGGCAGATACCACAGATGCCGGTCGTGGGGTGATTGGCCCCTGCGACTCGCGCCCACCCATCCCTGAGCCCCTCATCGCTCCTTCTGTTGGATTATATCCCGCGGCAATCGAGTCCAGTAATGAAAATCGCCACCGCTGCATTCGAATGCTTGAAACCGCAATCCACGCACATCGCAGCGCGCACCGGCGCACACAAATGCGCGCGGAACCGATCGCTAGGGGTCGCATAAATGGCATCTAAGCATGGAATTGTGTGGCCTTAGGACTTCGCAATTGCGGCACGATCGTTGCAACTGGGCGTTGCGATGTTTTTCGAAAGGTAGACGATCATGTCATCGAAGCAACTTCTGTTTCGCGCCGCAGCTCGTGAAAAGATCCTCAAAGGCGCCACCGCTCTCGCCGATGCTGTCCGCGTGACGCTTGGCCCACGCTCGAAGTGCGTGCTAATCGAGAAAAAATGGGGGCGGCCGCTCGTCTGCAACGACGGTGTGACCATCGCCAAAGAAATTGAACTCAAGGACCCCGAGGAGAATCTTGGCGCTCGCATGCTGCGCGAGGCGGCTGAACAAACGGGCGATGCGGTGGGCGATGGCACGAGCACGTCAACGATTCTCGCCCATGCCATCTATGCCGACGGTCTTCGTAATGTGGCGGCAGGTGCCAGTGCTATCGATCTCAAACGGGGACTTGATCGAGGGCTGAAAGTCGCTGTCGAAGTCATCCGCGCGCTATCGCGTCCTGTGGCTAGTCGCAAAGAGAAAGCGCAAATCGCGACGATCTCGGCCCACAACGACCCCACATTAGGTGAACTGGTCGCTGATGCCATGGAAAAGGTCGGCGGCGAAGGAGTTGTCTCGGTCGAGGAAGCGAAAGGGACAGAGACATCGCTGGAAGTTGTGGAAGGGATGCAGTTCGACCGCGGCTTCCTGTCGCCGTACTTCATCACGAATCCGGAAAAGATGGAGGCCGTGCTGGAATCTCCCGTCATTCTGATTTGTGAGAAGAAGATTTCCAGCATCAAAGATCTGCTCCCACTCCTGGAACAGCTTGCCAAGACCCGCGAGCCGCTGCTGATTATCGCCGAGGAAGTGGATGGGGACGCACTGGCGACACTGGTTGTCAACAAGCTGCGAGGCATTCTGAATTGCATCGCCGTGAAATCGCCCGGTTACGGCGATCGGCGAAAGGCACTGATGGGTGACATTGCCACGGTGACCGGCGGCACTTTCATCGCCAGTGAACTTGGCGTCGATCTCGCCAGCTTGAAGCTGACGGATCTCGGCCGCGCCAGCCGCGTGGTAATCAACAAGGACAACACAACCATCATTGGCGGAGCTGGAAGCAAGGAGGCAATCGAAGGTCGCTGCCAAGAGCTGCGCCGGCAGATCGAAAAAACGACTTCCGAATACGATCGGGAGAAGCTTGAAGAGCGCCTAGCCAAGTTAGCCGGAGGTGTGGCGGTCATTCGCGTCGGCGCGCCCTCCGAGGCCGAGATGAAAAGCCATAAGGAAGCGCTCGACGATGCAATCAGCGCCACGAAAGCTGCGATCGCCGAGGGGGTCGTGCCTGGTGGCGGTCTGACCTTGCTGCGAGCCATCGATGCGCTGGAACGCGAGGAAGCGAACTGCGATGGTGACGAACGGACTGGCCTGCGAATTCTCAAGCGGGCCCTCGAAGCCCCCACACGCCAGATCGCCGAGAACTCGTCGGTCGACGGCGGAGTGGTTGTCGCTCAGATGCGAGCATCTCAAGGCAGCGTTGGGTTCGATGCCGCTACCGGAAACTATGTTGATCTAGTCGAGGCCGGCATTATCGATCCCACCAAGGTCGTGCGACTCGCCTTGCAAAACGCGGTATCCGTGGCAGGCATCCTGCTGCTGACCGAAGCCACCCTTACGGAAATCCCAGAAACAACCAGGGAAGGCGGCAAGGCCGCTGGCTACCCCGCAGAATAAGTTCATCACATTTTAGCAAGTTCATTTCACCCCTCGTTCCAGGACTTTCCGCCATGACTGCCCAGTTACATATCGAAATGCATCAAGACCATCATTTGTGGGAGAGTGAGATCAAGTTCTGGCGGGCTGATCTGCATGCCTGGCAATTGGAATGCAAAAAGGCCTGGGATCAATGGAAGGAATTGGAAACCTCCCTAAAAAAGCACGAAGAGTCGTTGCGCGAGCATGCGGCATCGATTCGACTGGACGAAGAACGAATCGCGGCACACGAACATTCGATTGCAGAGTTTGAAATGGGTGGAACGGGAACCGACTTGCCGGGGCTGGTCCCTAAGCACAAAGCGGAAGCTGATCGCCAGACTCAGCAAAGAACCAAGCACGAAGAGCTCAAGCGGCATCACCATGAGTTCATCGCTCATTGGGGACAACTCGTAAAAGTGCTCCAACGTCTCGCGTGATCATAATCAATGCTTCGCTTCTAATGGAAGCGAGAACTTGGCCAAAGATTGCTGTGTTCATTTGGTCCCAGAGAGTTCAGTAAGATGCGAGCGATGGTGCTTCCATCCCCGGCGTACCGCTCCTGGAAAGTGAGCTTGAACGGCCTGACCCTCGTGCAAATGAACTCCTTATTCGCGTGCGGGCATGTGGAGTTTACCAATTGCCAACGCCATGTTCTTCAAATGGCATTCAGTCTCGTGGTGACTTCTGGTGCCTCTTTTGTACGGGTCGATGCCGAAAGAGCATAGGCGTTGCAACCGGGGCTCTCGATACGAGCGAGAGGTTGAGGCGTGACGAACCCAGGTACAGGACAACGCACACGCGTCATCGGCGACTCTGCTCATCCCAATTCTGTTGCTACAGCGGTACGGTAGTGTGCCCATTCGCGCAATAAGTGCGGTTCCCGCCAGGTTTTTCGCATCGACCCACGTTATCGCCAGGTTCGCCAGAAGCGAAAGTTGCCGCAATCTCTTCCGTCTTTCTGGAAATAGTTGAAGGCATTCCCCATTGAATCGGGAGTATGCGCAAAAAGTGCATTGATCAGCTACGGAAACTCAGCACTTTTGGCATATCCATTGCAACTGGCATTTTACGTTCATGCACCGTTTGCGGCATTTTGCCGGGCGTGTGCGGTTTTGTCACTATTGGGGAGCAAGCGGGGAAAATGGCATCTGCAACTTTGACTCACAAGCAATCTTCTTTCGCGCTATCTAATCAACGTCGCCGCAAAAGTTCGGCGGAAGCTCGTAAGCGAGCAAGAGTGGAACTATTCTGCGAGCCTCTGGAACCACGAATGCTATTGGCCACTGCCGCAGCGGGAGACCAGTTCGTTGTGGCAGAGACCGTAGGCTTTGCGAGCACACCCGCGGCGATCGCGGTGCAGGCTAACGGCTCATTTACCGCTGCGTGGGAGAGTTTCGAAGAGGAGGCAAGTGGCAGCGGGTTCGGAGTATTTGCCCAGCGATTCAATGCGGATGGCACCCCCGTTGCCCCATCCTTTCAGGTCAATACGGTGGACGACCGTGAGCAGTCAGCTCCCGCGATTGCGGTCGATGCCGCGGGAAATCATCTCATCGTCTGGCAGAGCAAGGGCCAGGACGACGTCGACGGCGACACGTTCGGTATTTACGGCCAGTGGTATAACAACGCGGGGCCGTTGGGCTCTGAATTCAAAATCAACACTGCGACTTCTGGCGATCAGAAATCCCCGTCAGTTGCGATCGACGGCTCTGGCAAGGCCATCGTCTCCTGGCAGAGCTTTGGACAGGACGGCAGCGATTGGGGCGTCTATTACACGCGGCTTGACGCCGTCGTCGGCGTTGCCCCCGACACAACGCCCTCCGGCGACGTTCTGGTCAATGATGCCACGGCGGGAATCCAGCAGAACCCTACGGTGGTGGCAGCTGCGAACGGCAACTTCGTGATCGCCTGGGAAGCGATCGAACCGTTGGCAGGCGACGACGCAAGTCTCGATATCTACGCCAAAGCGTACAACGCTGCCGGAGGGGAAATCACTCTGGGCGAGCAACTGGTCAACTCCGACCAACTACGTGATCAGGTCACACCGCAAGCCGCCATCGATGCCGATGGTGACTTCGTCGTGGTGTGGGTTGCCGGTGGTATTCCCGGCAGCGGTTCTGACGTCTTTGGACAACGGTTCAACGAGTTGGGGACCCGAGCGGGTCAGCAATTTCGCGTCAACAACACGACGTCCGCGTCGCAAGTGGGCGGTGTCGTGTCGATGGATTCGGCCGGTAATTTTCTCGTTGGCTGGCAAAGTGTGCATCAGGATGGCTTCAGCGAAGGGATCTTCGGCCGAGAATACGATTTCAATGGCAATACATTGGTTGACGAGTTCCAGGTAAACACAGTGACCGAAGGTCCGCAGAGTGTTCCTTCGATTGGCATGAATGGTACTGGACGGGCGGTGGTTACCTGGCATGGCAAGAATGAAGATCACGAGTCAGCGCTATTTGCTCAGCGATTCCAGGTACCAAATACCGACCTGAATCTGTTTCGAGTCGGCAGTGAGACGGAGTTGGCGTCGTTCGTTGAGCTGGAGGGAAGCCGTGCATCCGCGGCGATGGATCTACTCGGAAACTCGGTCGTCGTGTTCGAGTCCTACGACGAGGATGGCGACGCCCTGGGGGTGTTTGGCCAGTTACTCGACAACTTTGGCGACCCGCTCGGCGGTGCCTTTCTGGTCAACACGGAATTCGCCACAGGAAATCAGGGTGCGCCAGCCGTTGGGCGAGCCCCGAATGGTAACTTCGTCGTAGCTTGGCACAGCAAAGACCAAGACGGCTCCGGCTACGGCATTTTCGCCCAGCGGTACAACGCGGCGGGGGCGCAGGTTGGAAGTGCATTCCAGGTGAACACCCAATCAATCGGGGATCAGGTAACTCCGACGGTGGCAATGGGAGACGATGGCCGGTTTGTGATCGCGTGGCAAGGGGCCGATCAGGACGATGACGGCGTTGGCAGCGACATCGCCGACGGCACGAGTGACATTTTTGCACGACGTTACGACAGCGCTGGTTCTCCAATCGGGCTCGAATTTCAGGTGAACCAGGAGGAGGCGACAGATCAAATCATGCCGGCCGTGACCATGAATGCGGCTGGTAAATTCGCCATCGCCTGGGTCAGTAGTCATCCCGCCGCAACCATTCCCGAGATCGACCCTGAAAAGAGTGTCTTTGTTCAGTGGTACAACGAAAATGGTGTTTCGACTGGCTCGGAAGTTCTCGCCCATGCCTATGTCAAGGACGCCCAAGAGTCACCACAGATCGGCATGGATGCAGCCGGCAACTTTGTTGTCGCCTGGCAGAGCATCAATCAGGATGGTGGCACGTGGGGCGTCTACGCCCGGCAATTCCTGGCGAGCAAGTCACCCGTCCAACCCACCGAGTTCCAGGTCAACCAGATTACCGAAGGACTCCAACGACTGGTGGGATTAGGTGTCGATGCGGCAGGGAACTTCGTCATCGCCTTCGAAAACACGTTGCCTGGAACTGATGATGGCATCAGCACCGATATTTACCGTCGCGAGTACTTCCCCAATGGCACTGCAAACGGTAACGAGAACCTAGTCAACACGTGGAGTGGCGGTCCACAGACGTTGCCCGTGGTGGCTCGTGCCGCAACGGGAAACTACGGCATCTTCTGGATGGGGCAGGGCTTCAGCCACATCGATGGTGTTCATGGCCGGCTCTATGACGTGAACCTGGTGGATGATCCGGGCGAGCCCAGCCGGATTCCAGTTGGGGATCAATTCCTGGTGGGTCAGACCATTGGGTTCGAATTCGGCTCGCCAGCGATTGCAGTCCATGGCGATGGGTCGTTCACGCTCGCCTTTGAGACGTTTGAAGAAGACACCAGCGGTTTCGGCATCTTCACCCAGCGATTTGACGCTACTGGAAATGCCATCCCAGGGTCGCGAGTGCAAGTTAACACGACGGTTGTTGACGATCAGTCGGCACCCGCCATTGCCAGCGACGGCGCTGGCAATGTGCTCATCGTCTGGCAAAGCAAAGACACCAGCGGCAGCGGTATTTTTGGCCAATGGTTGAGTGCGGCAGGCGTAAAAGTTGGGAGCGAATTCCGGCTCAACTCGACCATAATTGGCGACCAGACAAACCCAGATGTTGCCATCGACGAGAACGGCACGGCCATCGTGGCGTGGCAAAGTGTCGGTCAGGATGGCGCCGGTCTCGGTGTGTATTACACATTGCTCGACACGGTCGGTGACGACATCCGCGGTAGCGAACATCTAGCCAACGTCAGCACTGCCGGGGACCAACAATCGCCCCGTGTCAGCGCCGCAGCATTCGATAGCAGTCCAGGAAACAACCAGTTCGTGATCGCCTGGCAGGGGCCGGGCGAGGCGGTGACGGAGGCGAGCGTTGAAATCTTCGCTCGCCGCTTGAGCCCCGCCGGCGCGCCGCAGGGCAGTGAATTCGTCGTCAACTCCATTCTCACTAAAGACCAGATTCTTCCCGACCTGGGCATGGACGCCGCCGGCAATGTGGTTTTTGTCTGGCAGTCGGAGGGGCAAAGTAACAGCGGCTCGGACGTTTACACCCGCCAAATGACGGCCGCGGGAAATTTGCTAGGCTCCGACGTACTCGTCAACACGACGAAGACACGGCCGCAGCGTCTACCATCTGTGGCCGTGGACGCGGCAGGGAACTCCCTCGTGTCATGGCAGAGCCAGCATCAGGACGGCTATAGCTGGGGCATCTACCGCCAAGCGTTTAATGCCGCTGGCGGGCGCGTCGGCGAAGAAGTGATCGTCAATCATCGTGTGGAAGGGCCGCAAACGGCTCCTACTGTTTCCAGTAATGCCACCGGAGACGCGGTCGTTGCCTGGCTCGGAAACAGTTCAACCCACGAGCCATCCATCTTTGCTCACCTTTTCGATCTGCCTGCCACGGAGGTTGAGGGTGAGATCATTCTCACAAGCTACGCGGGCCTCGAAGAAATGCCCCCTGCGGCGGCAATGAATGGTCGACGTGAATCAGTCGTCGCCTGGACAAGCTATGCCGAGGACGGCAGCGGGCAGGGCGTATTTGCTCAGTTGCTCAACGACCAGGGACTGCCCATCGGCAGCCGCTTTACGGTTAACGAGTTCACCCAAGGAAACCAAGGGGCACCGGCGGTGGCGCGGGCCGCCGATGGCCGCTTCGTCATCGCCTGGGAAAGCGAAGACCAGGACGGCAGCGGTTACGGCATTTACGCCCGGCGCTATTTCGCGAACGGATCTCCCGACGGAGCGATCTTCAAGGTCAACACCGTGACTGCCGGTGATCAAAGGGCCCCAACCGTGGCGATTGCACCCGACGGACATTTCGTCATCGCCTGGGAGAGCGCCGGCGCAAACGGTTTGGATATCAAGGCCCAGCGATATTTGGCCAGTGGTGCGATGGACGGCTCGGAATTCCGTGTGAATAACGAAGTCCTTCTGGACCAGTTCGATCCGTCTATTGCGATGAATGCCGCAGGGCAATTCGTGATTGCCTGGGTAAGCGATCACCCAGCCGCGGTGCCGGGAACAGAAGACACGGAAAAGAGCATTTTCGCCCAGTGTTTCAACAGCAACGGGCAGCCAGCGGCCGGCAACGAAGTGCTCGTCCACAGGTACGTGAAGGACGGGCAGGAAGCCCCAGCCGTTGGCATCGACGGTTCAGGACGATTCGTCGTCGCCTGGCAAAGCATCAATCAGGACGGCAATTCCTGGGGCATTTTTGCTCGGCGTTTTGAGGCGAACAAAACGCCAATTGAACGGCGCGAGTTCGTCGTCAACGAAACACGAATGGGACCACAACGCTACGTCGGATTGGGAATGGACGAGTTTGGCCGCTTTGTCGTCACCTGGCAGTCGAATACCCGCGCTGAACTTACGGATGGCGGGAGTGGCGGTGGAGGTGGAGGTGGCGAGCAGGAACCTGGGAGTCCGGAAGGGAGTAGTTGGGATCTGTTTGCCCGCCAATACAGTGCCAACGGGAGCCCTGAAGGGGGAGAACTGTCGGTCAACAGTTGGCAGATGGGGCCGCAGATTCTGCCTGTTGTTGCCCAGGCTCCCGGCGGTGATTTCGGCATCTTCTGGCTCGGACAGGGCCCCGATCACGTGGAAGGAGTTCATGGACGTCTTTACCAAAGTCTGTTTGATTTCGGCGATGCGCCTGACCCGTTCCTGAACGCGAATGGACGATACCCAACTTTGTTGTCCAGCAATGGTGCCCGACACTTGCCAGGTTCGAAGTTGTTCCTGGGAAGCGGAGTTGACGCCGAATTGAACGGGCAGCCGAACACGAGCGCAACGGGGGATGACTTCGATGCGAATGGGGACGATGAAGACGGAGTCATCTTGCCAGCCAGCCTATTCTCTGGGTTGAGCACCACGATCACGGTAACCGCTTCGCTGGCTGGAAAGCTCGATGCTTGGATCGACTTTGACCGAGACGGGATTTTCGAAGCAACCGAACAAATTGCGACGAATCTAAGCGTCATTGCGGGGCAAAATTCACTTGCCTTCACAGTGCCGTCGACCGCAATTGCCGGAACGTCGTTCGCCCGCTTTCGGGTGAGTAGCGCTGGTGGGTTGTCGTCGCTAGGCGCCGCTGCAGATGGCGAAGTTGAGGACTACTCCGTTCAAGTTGTGACGCAAGGCGGCACCCAACTAATCGACGATCCGGCAAATCCCGGCAAGAAGATTCTGTTGGTGATTGGCACAAATAGCGCTGATTATATCTATGTCTACCCAAGTGGCAGCAGCATCCAAGTTATCCAAGTACGTATTGGGGGAAGCATTCTTGGAGGATTTCCTGCGGCTTCGATCAGCAAGATTGAAGTGCACGGATTGGGTGGAGCCGACTACATCTATGTCTACTCGACGATTACGAAGCCGACCGAGTTGTACGGCGACGCCGGGAATGACTACCTTTATGGAGGGAGCGGACCAGACCTGATCTATGGCGGTGACGGTGTCGATCGGCTTACCGGAGGCGACGGAAACGATCAACTCGTTGGTGGCTCGGGAGGAGATTACCTTTACGGCGGTGCTGGCGTGGACAGTTTTACGGAATCGGGCGCTGGCGCGTTCGTCGTAACAAGCACTCAACTGAAGGTGGGTTCAGAAACCAACAATCTAAACGGATTGGAGCAGGCCACACTGGTGGGTGACAATGGTAAGAACTCCTTCAATGTCACCGGCTGGAGCGGATCGGGTACGGTCGACGGAAGGGGCGGAATTGATAAGCTCATTGTCGCCGGCAACGCAAACTTCACGCTTAGCGATTCGCAGTTGACACGTTCGGTGGGAGCCGCCTTCGCTTTGACCAGCATTGAGGATGCCGACCTCACGGGTGGTACAGGTAACAACGTGCTCGATGCAACCGGTTTCAGCGGACAGTTGAAACTCTCCGGTGGCGCAGGCAATGACACGCTGAAGAGTGGTGCCGGCCCTGCGATTCTCCTCGGCGGTACGGGCAATGATCTGCTCCAAGCTGCAACGGGGCGCACATTAATGATCGGCGGAACTGGAGTCGATCGACTGGTGGGCGGCGGAAACGAAGACCTTTTGATCGACGGCACGACCAGTTATGACTCGAATGCGGCTGCACTACTGGCACTACTCAACGAATGGAATTCGGCAGGAGACTATGCCACCCGGGTGGCCAATCTCAACGGCACGTTGACGGGAGGACTCAACGGAACCTACCGGCTGACGAGCACTACTGTAAAAAAGGATACTTCCGTGGATGTGCTGACTGGCAACGCCGGTCTCGACTGGTACTTCGCTAAACTCGCAGCTCCATACAAGGATAGCCTCACCGACCAAACGGTTGGCGAGATTGCGAATTAGGTCGACTCCAGATGTTCGAGAGGTGTCGTCTTTGCATTTGAGACGACACCTCCGAAAACCATACAGCTGCAACTGCCATGAAACCAAGTCGGCCCAACACAGCCGAACCGGTGAACTGCTGCAATGCATCTTTGAGGTGGAAATCCTGAAGTTTGTCGACAATCTAGATCATGCCCACCTGCCGAAGTTTCTTCAGCTTAGAACGACTACTGCCGATTGGTTCTTTGCCCTGCTGCGCGTCACAACATTTGGGACTTTTGTGCGCGAGTTCTCGCCACCCAATCCAAAAAAGGGGGGCTGGCCGGAAATACCACCTAGCGATTCTGCTTCAGACCCTTATTGCCGTAACGCGTTGTCCTCATTCAAGAACCGGCATATCGCAGTCACCCATACGTGGGGTGGCGAGAACTCTCGCATAAAACTCCATAATGTCGTGACACACAGCAGGGCCCGAAATCAATCGGCGGATTCTCCGCATCCGGCGAATCTTCCGCTGGGGCGTGGAGAATGAGCTGATTCCACCGTTAGTGTTGGAGGGCCTGCGGTCGGTGTCGCCTTTGAAGAAGGGCAGAACGACCGCCCGCGAGCCCGAGAAGGTGAAGCCGGTTCCCGACGAGCACGTGGACGCCGTATTGCCCCTGGTTTCGCGACAGGTGGCAGCGACCGACCATCGGCTCCGCCGCGCGCTGCACTATTCGACCGTCGTTTACATCATTCAGGACTCGACTCTGTTTTGATCGAAGCGAACGACTCGTCCGAGCCGAATGCCTCGCGCAGGATATAGCGTTCATCGCTCTCTAAGCGGTCGAAGCTTTGAGCTAACTGGACAAGTTCCTGCTCGACCATCCGGCTGGTTGATCCAAGTTGACCGCAACTCACGAACTTGGCGAAAATGCGGGCGATTTCTGCCTGGATTTTCGGATACTGTGCGTACACATCGCGAACTTGCAATTTCAACCGTGGACATCGGCAAACAGCCTCTTCAACACAGCCTCCGCCAGTTTCCTGTGCCACATGCTTCGCGAAATGATCCGCCAGATCACCGACCAATTGCTTTGCGTCATTAAAGGCCGAATTGCACTCCCCAGCAACCCGAACCAATGGAAGTAATTGCTCGATTAGGCGACGCAATTCTCGGTGTTGCAGCCGAATAAGGTCCGTGTAAGCGCGGCAGTCGTCATGTTCAGACATTGGAGCACTCCTCTTTTTGAGTCGCGGCTTCTGCCGCGGCTGTTGTGCACTTGATAGTGATCACCGGACAATGGGCTTTGCGAACGACTTCTTCCGCGACGCTGCCCATCAACAGGCGTCGTAAACCAGTCCGGCCATGCGTCGGCATGACAATATTGCTAACGCGGTGGTCCGCGGCAAATTTGACGATCTCCGAGCCTGGAGATCCCATCCCGACGTACCGTCGAACCGGGATATTAGGATCATCAACGACGATTTCATCGAGCATTCGTTGAAGGTGTTCGCGATTGGGTTCTGCGGGTCCGTAGTAGAACTCACCGCCACCGTACGCCATGGGCGGTTCTTCGATGTGGAGCAGCAAGAGCTCGCCCCGGTGATCGCGGGCCAGAGAAACGGCTAGCTTCAGTGCCTGCTGATATCCTTGGGAAAAATCAACAGGGAAGAGAATTCTCGTGGTCATGGAAGGCATCTCCGATTGGTGAATCCGAACGAGGCTTAACGGACTTATCGTTCCTCTCCCTCTTGATCGCAATTGGAATGCCGTCGAGCACAAATAGTTAACCTCGCACTCTTTGACTCGACTTACGACAGAAATTGCTGAATGCAGTCCGCCATTTGCCGAATTGCTGGCGATGCTCCACTGTGTCGGTATCAGTACCAGCGAGGTGGGTGTGCGGCTTCGCGCGCTATGTGTCATTTGAAGCGTTTTAGCGATCATCCGACTAGCGTGAGGTAAATCAAGAATGCGTTCTACTTCGACTAAGTCGCCCAAATCACATTTCTAAAGTTCTTGGCATCCTGATTGCAAAAGAACGAATCATATTCGCTGGCTTTCTCAAGCAGAAAGGAACATCGTCATGATTGGGACACTGGCAACTCGCCGAACTCAGGGACTGAAGCATCTCCGCGATGAAGTCGAAGATGTGCTGGGGCGTTTCCTCGGCGAGCCCACAGATGGTTGGCTGACGTCGGAAATCGCAGCCCCCCTGGACATTGCCGAGACGGTCAATGCTTTCGAATTGCGGCTGGATGCACCAGCAATGAATGCTCAAGACTTCGATATCGATGTGAACGGCAACGTCGTTACCGTTCGCGGCGAACGCAAAGAAGAAAAAGAGGAGAAAGGCAAAACCTGGCATCGCACAGAACGCCGAACCGGTAAGTTTGCTCGCACGGTGACTCTTCCGTGCAATATTCAGGCGGATGAAGTTGCAGCGGAATATACGGCCGGAGTGCTAACGGTCAAGCTTCCCAAAACTGAAGAAGCGCGGCCGAAAAAGATCGTGGTCAAAGCCGGTCAAGGGTAGGCAATTCGTTCCCGCTAAACGAGCAATATCCCCAGGATTGGGCCTTGGGGACGGTAAGTGAGGGAAGATAGTAGGGCAACATGATCGAGGGAACCACACATGTTGGTGAAGACCATAATGAGCCGTGCTCCAGACTTTGCGGAAGCGCAGGAAACTGCGCAACAGGCCGCCGTGCGTATGCGGCAGCGAGCGGTCGGATCACTTGTCGTCGTGAATGATGCTTATGCAGCTGTGGGAATGATCACCGATCGAGATCTAGTCGAACGAGTCCTCGCTGCAGGTAAGGCCCCGACTACCACTCTCTTGGCTGATGTCATGACCACGTCTCCCGTGGTGATTGCCGAAACCGAGGGTAGTGTTCGGGCACTACAAGTCATGCAGCAAAATTGCGTAAGACGACTTCCCGTTGAAGACGAACTCGGACGCATCTGCGGGATTGTCACACTCGACGATATCCTGGCAGCTTACGGAGAGGACTTTCAACGGATTGCTGCTTTGCTCCGGTCCGGAACACCGCAAGGTATTGCTGAAGCCGCAGCCTCGCGTTGCGAGTAGCATTCAATGAATGGCGTCCCCGAAAGTCCGGTTGCCCGTCCAACTGATTTGCAACGTTCCCTATGTCGGCCATGCTGGAAGTGACTAAAGGTGGAAATGGCAAGCGAAGCAAAGGTTGATGAGATACGCGTCTCGGGTAAGTTACATTGCATCATTGCTTTTGACTGGGGTGAGTCAGTTGACCTTGAACAAGCAATACGGCAAATCCCCGCAGAAGTTGGCGATCTTCCCCGCCGCAGGCGCACTCCCGATGCAATCGCTTATCGACCGTCGCCGGTTCGGTGTAGCTTAGGAAGTATCCGATTGCCTTTTCCAAGTCTCGAATCTGCCGCGGATGCGGAGGTTATTGTCTTCGAATTTGGAGCAGCAAATGTTGCGTTCCGAGTTCCGATTAATTTAGAGCTGGGCCAACTACGCGAACTGGCAGTGAATCTCGCGAATCAGAATTGGCTTCAGTCATTGGCGCACTCTGTCGCTAAGCCCATTTTCGACAAACTGTTCCCGACGATCGACGAACCGCTTTGGAACGAGTCTTACGAGGAATACTTTATATTCCAAATCGATCCGCACCCATTGCTCGTTGAGAATGGCGTAGTGAACACTCAGTTGGCTCCATCGATTGTCAGCTTGCTCCGACTCACGAAAGAACCTTTGTCTGATGTAGAGATGTCCGAGGCTTTACGGTGCCAGATATCCTATGGCCGAAACGATATCGTGTTTATTGACTGGGCTGCCACAGTAATTATCGACTGCGATTGTGACGAGACGCTGCATACGATCGAGTTTGCAAATCTTCAGTTGCTTGAATATCGATACTTGGATCAGAAAGTAGACTCTGCACTGAAAATTGCGCGACGCCAGATACAAGCTTCGGCTCGCTCGTGGCTCCCATTTTGGCGGACGCACGCCAGACCGCTTCGCTTCCTTACCGAGATCCGCATGGACGCAGTCGGTACATTTGAACGAGCCGATAGCACCCTCCAATTGGTAGGCGATCAGTATCTTTCCAGGGTCTATCGTCTGCTTGCAGATCGTTTTCACTTGCGAGAGTGGGCACAAAATGTTCGACAAGCGATCGATGTCACCTCCGATGTCCACGAGACATTGGCCGAGCAGTCTTCGATGTTCCGGCTCGAATTGCTGGAGTTGAGCGTCGTGGTGCTAATCATCTTGGAGATTGTGCTCGCTATCGTAGGTACATGAAGCTTAGGCGCTTAACAGCCTGAGAAAACGCAGGGGTATCGTTAAGTGACTGGTCCACGTACTCGCGTTTATGCCGTTCGTTTTCGCAGATGTCGTCGTGCTGGTTTCAGCGATAGCGGCGGACAACTTCGCGTTCGTTTGAACTGCACGCGGCAAGTCGAGTTTTTCGTCATTCAGCAGCTGACCGGTTCACCTTGGTGTCATTCAGCGTCTGTACTGGGCTTTGCCAATTCCATTTCGGAGGCCGTCATCTGCGTAATCTCGAGCCAAGTGGTAAATGTCAGTGAGTTGCAGCGACCCTCTTTCTGTCACACTCGCGCGCTAATTCGCACAGTCGCGAGGAGTGTGCGCCTCCTTATTGCCGCTCAAATGCGTCGGTGCAGTAATTGCAATGGCGAGGCAACCGCTGTCGATTCGAAAGTTCTTCCATGTTGCGAACCTATGACGACTCGACAATCAAAGACTGACCGCTTACCGCTGTTTCAAGCTCGCGGTATTACGAAGGTCTACCGCGCGGGTGAGACGGACATTCACGCCTTGCGCGGCGTCGATCTCGATCTGTTTCCTGGTGAGTTTGTGGTCTTGCTAGGTGCCTCGGGTAGTGGCAAGTCGACGTTATTGAACATCCTGGGAGGCCTTGATGTGCCGACCTCGGGGCAGGTGCGGTTTCGCGATCATGATCTTTCGCGGAACGACGATGCCCTGCTGACCCACTATCGCCGCGAGCATGTGGGATTTGTCTTTCAGTTTTACAATCTGGTCGCTAGTCTGACCGCCGAAGAAAACGTCGCGCTAGTGACTGAAATCGCAGAGCGGCCGATCCCGCCTGCGGAAGCGTTGCGCCTGGTCGGACTTGGCGAACGTTTGAACCATTACCCGGCGCAACTCAGCGGCGGTGAACAACAGCGAGTGGCCATTGCGCGGGCGATTGCCAAACAACCCGACGTTCTGTTGTGCGACGAACCGACTGGAGCGCTGGACGTAAAGACGGGGATTGTTGTTTTGCAGGCGATTGAGCAAATCAACCGCCAGTTGGGAACGACGACTGCCATCATTACCCACAATGCGGCAATTGCCGGCATGGCAGACCGCGTACTGCGACTCTCCGATGGTCGCATCGTCGAGATTGTCGTCAACCAGCGGCGGGCGCCAGCCGTAGAAATTGTCTGGTGACCCATGCGGGCTATTCATTCCAAGTTGTGGCGCGAGCTTTGGCAATTGCGCTGGCAGAACCTGGCCATCGTGCTGGTAATGGCGGCTGGTGTGGCAACGGTCGTGATGTCGATCAGCACGCTACTTTCGCTGAATCGCACCAGAGCCGACTTTTACTCTCAGGCCAACTTCGGACAGGGCTTCGTGCACCTCAAGCGTGCTCCGCTCGCACTGCTGCCGCGAATTCGGGCGATCGATGGAGTCGCTGCGGCGGAGGCGCGAGTCGTAATGATGGTCACGCTCGATATTCCTGGTTTGCTGGAGCCAGGAACCGGCCGGTTGGTCTCACATCCTGACAGGGGATTGCCGCTAGTCAACCGATTGTACCTGCGTGAAGGTCGTATGTTGGGAACTCGCCGCAGCGGGGAGGTGCTGGTTTCGGAAGCTTTTGCCCGTACGCATCAATTGCATCCAGGTTCGCCACTGACCGCCGTGATCAACGGAAAACAACAGCGGCTGCAGGTCGTCGGCGTCGTGCTGTCGCCCGAGTTTGTTTACTCCGTACGGCCTGGTGAATTACTCCCGGATGACAGGCGGTTCGGAGTGCTCTGGATGGGTTACGAGGAACTGTCGTCGGCGTTCGACATGCACGAAGCCTTCAACGACGTATCAGTCACACTATTACCTTCGGCCCGCGAAGCGGCTGTACTTGCGCAGCTCGATGAACTCCTGGCACCGTATGGGGGCTCCAATGCGTATGGCCGTGAACTGCAGCCGTCGCATCGGTTCCTGGAGAACGAACTCGTTCAGCTACGTACGATGGCTCTCGTGCCGCCGGCCATCTTTCTGGCCGTCACCATCTTCCTTCTCCAAGTGGTAATGACCAGGCAAATTGCAATCCAGCGCGAACTCATTGCCATGCTGAGAGCATTTGGGTACTTGCAGCGAGAGATTGCGATTCATTACCTGCAGTACGCACTTGTGATTGGGTTGGTCGGCAGTCTCCTGGGTACAGCTATCGGTGCAAAGTTCGGAGTCGACTTAACGATCATGTACGCCGAATTCTTTCGCTTTCCCGTCATGCAATATCGGCTGGACTGGTGGCTGGTCCTGCTTACAGCCGCGGTCGGTGTCACAGCCGTTCTCGCTGGCGTGTGGAATGCTGTTTGGAATGCGGCGTCGTTGCCGCCCGCCCAAGCGATGCAGCCGGAAGCTCCGCGGAAATATCAACGCAGTTTGCTGGAGCGGATGGGGTTGCAATCCTGGCTACCACAGATCGTGCGCATGATATTGCGGCAGCTGGAGCGGCGACCATTGCGTGCGTTTTTCTCGTCACTCGGAATCGCTTTGTCCATTGCGATTCTCGTCATGGGCAACTTTTTGGAAGATACCGTCGATCACGTCATGGACTTTCAGTTCTTCACCACACAACGTCAGGATCTGATGGTCTCTTTCGTAGAGCCCACAACCGGGCAGGCCGCACGAGACTTGGGGAAGCTGCCCGGAGTTATCGTGGTGGAACCCTTTCGAGCTGTTCCCGTCCGCCTTGTCCATCGACAAAACCAGCGCCGCCTGGATTTGCTGGGACTTACTGCTGATGCACAGTTGATGCGAGTTGTTGATCCTCAGCGGGGCCCCATGCCGCTTCCTCAGTCTGGACTGGTGATCTCGCGTCGTCTGGCGGAGGTGCTGCAATGCCGCGTCGGAGATATCGTGAAACTCGAAGTGCTCGAAGGCTTACGGATTGCTTCCGACGTTTCCATCGTGGCGGTGATCGACGACTATCTCGATCTGAATGCCTATATTGAGCTGGCAACATTGCGACGTTTGTTGCGAGAGCAGGATGCTATCTCGGGTGCATTTCTGCTGGCGGATCGCAATCAAATGCCTGAACTGTATCGGGAACTGAAACAGACGCCGCGAGTTGCAGGCATTAGCATCAAACGAGCCGCAATCGACAGTTATCAAAAGACGATGGCAGAGAATTTGCTCCGGATGAAAGGAATTAACGTGTTGTTCGCCTGCATCGTCGCAATCGGCGTGGTTTACAACTGCGCCCGAGTATCACTCGCTGAGCGGAGCCGTGAGCTAGCCACGTTACGCGTGCTCGGATTCACACGCGGCGAGACTTCATGGGTGTTGCTCGGCGAACTCGCCATACTGGTGGTGGCAGCGATTCCCTGGGGGTTGGTAGTGGGGCATGGGTTCGCTTGGCTCCTCACGGCCGCCCTGAACACGGAAGTCCATCGTTTTCCTTTGATCATTCACGGCCGAACCTATGCCTTCGCCATTGTCGTCGTGATTCTTGCAGCCATGGCCTCGGCACTGGCGGTACGTCGACGAATGGATCACGTCAATTTGGTCGAAGTGCTTAAGACTCGCGATTAGTTATGAAAGCAATCGTCCGCCAATTACCACTCGTTGCTGCTGCTCTCGGAGGCGCTGCCTTGCTTGCGTACGCGC
This sequence comes from Anatilimnocola aggregata, assembly GCF_007747655.1. Taxonomy (NCBI): domain Bacteria; kingdom Pseudomonadati; phylum Planctomycetota; class Planctomycetia; order Pirellulales; family Pirellulaceae; genus Anatilimnocola; species Anatilimnocola aggregata. The sequence goes on along the minus strand of NZ_CP036274.1, from coordinate 7,342,646 downwards.
TCTGGCCGCGGCCGGTGGAAGTGGATGTCGTACGGGTAACTCGCGGGCCATTGCAGGTAGTAGTCGAGGAAGACGGTAAAACGCGAGTCAAGGAGCGGTACATAGTTTCGGCACCGTTGACAGGTCAACTAACTCGCATCGAATTGGAAGCTGGCGATACTATCGAAGCTGAAAAGACTGTGCTGGCGACGATTCAGCCAACCGATCCCGCGTTGCTCGATGCCCGCCTGCGTGCGGAGTCAGAAGCTCGGGTGAAATCCGCCGAATCGGCAACGCAGCAGGCGGAGGCTCGCAGCGCTGCAGCTCGCGAAGCTCATGGCCTTGCGGACCACCAGTATCAGCGAGCGAAGGGACTCAGCCTGACCAACGCAATTTCCAAAGAACTGCTCGATGCGGCTGAACACCAAGAACGAATCGCCGCGGAGACTCTCCGGGCTGCGGTGTTTGCTTTACAGGTCGCCAAGTATGAATTAGATCTGGCGAAGTCTGCTTTTGTCCGAACCCGCCCAATCACTGACGTCGAATCCGACCAAACGCGGCTCGAAATCCGTTCGCCGATTTCGGGACGCGTGCTGCGGGTATTGCAGGAAAGTGCCGCTGTCGTAACGCCGGGCAAATCCCTGCTCGAAGTCGGCAACACGCAGGAGCTGGAAATGGAAATCGATGTGTTGTCGGCCGACGCGGCGCAGATTCAGTCTGGGGCACGGGTCATTCTACAGCACTGGGGAGGCGAAGTGCCGCTCAAGGGAAGAGTGCGTCTCGTAGAGCCATCGGGCTTCACCAAGATCTCTGCCCTGGGTGTGGAAGAGCAACGCGTGAATGTGATTGCCGATTTTGATGAACCGCCCGAGCGGCTCCGCAGTTTAGGAGACGCCTTTCGAGTCGAAGCTGCAATTGTGATCTGGGAAATCGATGACACTCTGCAGTTGCCTGCCGGGGCGCTGTTTCGTAGCGGCTCAGAATGGGCCGTCTTTGTAAACAAGAATGGGCGAGCCGAACTTCGCGCGGTGAGCAGCGGCCGCAGCAATGGCAGGATGACGCAGATCTTGCAGGGACTTTCGGAAGGTGAGACCGTCGTAGCGTTTCCCAGCGATCAAGTCCGAAGCGGCGTCTCGTTGAAGGAGAAGTGATGGATCAGCGATGCGTTTGTAGTACATCAACCGTTCTCCAGCACCCATTGCACCGCGGCGCGTGATAGCTCGCCAGAATTCTTGAGTTCTAGTTTGCGTTTCAGGTTTTCGCGGTGGGTGTCAATCGTGTGAGAGCTGAGTAAAAGACGATTGGCGATAGCACCGCTGGTGAGGCCCTCGCCGATCATGCGAAAAATCTCCAACTTGCGATCGGAGAGCCGCTCCATCGGCGACTTCGACTCGTCAACGCTGCGGAGCGCTTGGTTCACAATCCGTTGGGTGATTGCGGCACCAACGTATCCGTTAATTAATCGACATCGCCTGTCTTTGCCATCCGCCGTGCTGCGTGTCACGACATTTGGGACTTTTGTGCGCGAGTTCTCGCCAGTCGGACGGCTACTCTCCTCGCTCTCGTTGAATTTCAATCCGACGTGTTTTCGGTGATTATTGAGGGATGACCTCAATCACCCGGACCCAGGGCCGGTATGATCATCGCCTGCGAGAGATGGTCTGCAACCGCAAGAACATCGACGCGGCTGTCGGGTGCGGAGTACCCCGATCTACAGCGCGTGGCTGGCTCGCGCCGAGGGCGATGTTCGAATCCTGGTGGCGCGTGCTCAAGCGTCAGTGGCGGTACCTGAACAGGCTCGATACCCTGGCAACGGTGCAGAAGCTCGTCGCGTTCTACGCTGAGCAGCACAACAAGCATCTCCCGCATGCCGCGTTTCATGGCCAGACACCCGACGAGATGTACTTCGGCACGGGCGTAGACATTCCCAAACAGTTGGCGGCTGCGAAAGTCGCGGCTCGGCAAGCGCGTCTGGCGGGCAATCGGTCCCTGCGTTGCCAAAGCTGCAGCCAGTCCGTTGCCGCCATTAACTGAAGTCGGTCGAGTGAGGAATCTGCCCAAACCATTCGCAGGATTGCGCGCACCGCAAGGACTGCTGGTTGTCGAAAGGTATCGAAAAGCCCTCCGTCCAGGCGTCCCCACGTAATTCCGAAACGCACTACGTGGCCAATGTTTGGCTCCCGCGTCTTCGGTGGCGAGAACTCGCGCGAAAAGTCCCAAATGTCGTGACACGCAGCACGGTGGGCCACCAGAAGGATCTGTACAAGCTCATTGAACAACTGGGGGCCGCCAGCGCCAACGATGTGGCCACGGCGCTCCTGGCCGACATTCAAGAGCGGGTGCAAACGGCCGAGCGGCGGCTAAGCGAATTGCGTGACGAACGGGAGCGGTTGCAACGCGACCAGATCGACGAGGCCGAGGCCGCCCAGGCGCTGGCGTTGTTCGATCCGTTGTGGGAAACACTCAGCACCCGCGAGCAGGCCCGCCTGCTGCAACTCTTGATCGAGCGCGTTGATTACGACGGGCGCGAAGGCACCATTTCCATTACCTTTCATCCCAGCGGGATCTACCAAGCCGGGACCGGCATGGGCCAAAGTGGCGAGAACTCACGCACAAAAATTCAGAATAGTCGTGACACACAGCAGGAAAGTCCGCCGCGCCCGGGAGGTTCTGGATAAGATCCCATCTGAGTGAAACGCTACACTAGGGTCGCATCGCTTGCCCGACCTATCCGGGTGGGTTATTGTACGAGTGTTGGTTGCGGCCATGCGCACCTGCTTGGTGGTTCCCCCTTCGATGGTTGACGCCCATACCAGTACTGACTCAAACACGTCGTCCAGCCTGCTGCGGCGCGTCCAAGGCAACGACCCGCAGGCTTGGTTATGCCTCACGCAGCTTTACGCTCCCATCGTCTATTCCTGGGCCCGGCAGACTGGGCTTCAGGAAGCCGACGCAGCCGACGTCATGCAGGAGACTTTTCGCGTCCTTGTCGCGCGGGTCGGTGCGTTTCGCAATTCAGAACCAGGAGAAACCTTCCGCGGCTGGCTTTGGACCATCACTCGCAATAAAATTCGCGACCACTTTCGTGAGCTTACCGGTCGCCCACCGGCCGTCGGCGGAACCAACCAGCGTCTGTTGCTCCAGGACGTGCCGGTTAAGCCCCCCGATGAAACCGCGCTCGGCGGTGTTTCGGTCAGCGAGTCTTATCTAAGCGGACAGCTTTTGCGGACCGTGCAAGCCGAGTTTGAACCCCGCACCTGGCAGGCCTTTTGGCAGGTGGTGGTTGAAGATCGCCGCCCGGCTGATGTCGCGAACGACTTACAGTTGTCAATCGGCTCGGTTTACATGGCTAAAAGCCGGGTGCTTAAGCGGTTACGGCAGGAGCTAAGCACCTAAAGCGGGGGGGTGATATTGCGGTGCAATCCGCTTACTTCGTACGCAGCTCTTTAATCCCCAAAAAAGTCGTGTGAGGTTCCGCCGTTGTATAGGTAGAGCCCTGCTTTACCTGTCAGTCGTCTACCGAAATATATCGAGGCAAGCCCGTTATGTTGATTTCCTGCCCAGATCGCGGCGAACTTGCCCAATTTAGTTTCGGACACTTAACCGAGGCTTCCGCAGAGGAATTCGCCACGCATGTTGATTCATGCGAGAATTGCCGAACCCTGCTCGAAGCGATTTCAAGCACGCCAGATCCTTTGGCGGCCGCGCTTCGCCGGCCGGCCGAACTGCCATTCGCTGGCGAAGCCGCCTTGCAGCAGGCCCTGCCGCGGCTTTTGGCATGTACTCATGAACCGCCAACGGCGGCTTCGTTAAACTCTTCCCCGAGTGCAACAGACTCCTGGAGCGCCCTAAAAACGGTTCGCGACTACGAGATTCTGGAAAAGATCGGCGAAGGCGGCATGGGGGCGGTCTACAAGGCCCGGCATTCGCGGTTAAAGAAGATCGTGGCTCTCAAAATCCTGCCCCGCGACCGCGTCATTGGGGCCGATTCCATCGCCCGCTTTGAGCGAGAAATGGAAGCGGTAGGCAAACTGGAGCATCCGCATCTGGTCCGCGCAATGGATGCAGGGGAAGCGGACGGCATGCACTTCCTGGTTATGGAATTTGTTGCGGGCTCCGACCTCTCGCAACTGGTGAAGGCGCAAGGGCCGCTCGCCATTGCGGACGCCTGCGAGTTGATTCGCCAGTCGGCAGCGGGGTTACAGCATGTCCACGAACAGGGGCTGGTCCATCGCGATATCAAACCTTCGAACCTGATGCTCTCGCCGTCCGGCAACGTGAAAATCCTCGATCTGGGCCTCGCCCTCCTCTCCGGCGACGGCAGTCCCGGCGGCCGCGAACTGACGACCACCGGCCAGATGATGGGAACGCTCGACTACATGGCGCCCGAGCAAGGGGGCGATACGCACCACGTCGATATCCGCGCCGACATCTATTCCCTCGGCGCGAGTCTCTACAAGTTGCTGACCGGCGTCGCCCCCTTCGGCGATCGTAAGTTCGATACACCCGTAAAGAAGCTGATGGCCCTCGCCGTGCAAGAGCCACTCCCCATCCGTGATCGTCGTCCAGAGATTCCCGCCCCGCTCGCCGCCGTCGTCACCAAGATGCTGGCGAAGGAACCCAAAGACCGCTACGCCACTCCCGCCGCCGTCGCCGCGGCGCTCGCTCCCTTCACGGCCGGCAGCAACCTCGTGGCGCTCGCCGCCCAAGCTGCCGGAACGGGCATCAAAACCAACAAGGAAGATACCTACTCCAGCCTCAAATCCGCCTCCGTCGATACGCTCGCCCCTATCAGCTCGCCCTCACCCACTCGGCCCCGCGCGCCGTTGACTCGCGTCAAAACCATCGCCCTCGCCGCTGCCGCCCTGCTCGCCGCCATCGTCTTCTTCGTCCAAACGCCACACGGCGCCGTCAAAGTCACGATCAATGATCCATCCATCAGCGTGAAGTTTGACAAGACGGGCGCGATCGTCGAAGGGATCGATCCCAAACCGATTGACCTGAAGTTCGGCGAACAGGGGATCGTCATCAAGCGGGGGGATGCCGAATTCATCACCACCCAGTTCAAGCTGGAAAAGAAGGGGGAGACCATCCTCGATATTCAATTGCTCCCCGGCGAAGTAAAGGTTGTCTACGACGGCAAGCTGATCGAAAGCAAACCGCTGCCTGCGCCCGTCGCGCCGGCCATCGTCAAGATGCCGGCCATTCCCGCGAATGTCGATGACCCTTCCGCGCTTACCAAAGTCGAAGTCACGCCGCCCCTCAATCCCGCGGCGATGGTCCTCACGCCGGCCAAGCTGCCGGGCGTGAAAAGCTGGACGATCGAGCCGCTCCTGGGCCGGCGTGAGTGCCTGCAAACCGAGTTCAGCCCCGACGATCAATGGCTGGCCGCAGCCTACAGCGGCGGCGTGATTCGCATCTTTGATACGAAGACGCGGCAGTTGCGAAACATGTTCAGCACGCCTGGAACCGTCACCGAAGACTATTTCTGCTGGTCACCCAAAGGGGATTCCATCGCCACCTGCGGCAGCGATGGTGAAGGGAATGCCGAAGTCCATGTCTGGGACGCCGTCACGGGAAAACGAATCAAGACGCTGAGCGCTGCCATCCCAGCGCCGACCTGCATTCATTGGCATCCGGATGGCGACTTGATCGCCACTTGCAACAACAATTCGGGCGTGATCGGCATCTGGTCCACGGTGACGGGCAAGCTGCACAAGGAACTCCGTCACGACGGAACCATTGGCATGGTGCGTTGGTCACCCGACGGCAAGTTCCTGGCATCCGGCGAAATATCCCGATCCGTGCATAAAAACGCTCGAGCCGCAATTTGGGATTCGAAAACGCTAATCGTCTTCGTCACGCCTCAATGGTCCGATAAGCTTGCGAACGAAACCAGTAATAACACCCTCGCCTGGTCACCTGATTCCTCGCAGTTGGCGGTGGGAGTTAAGGCGTCGAAGTGGGAGGGCGTTCGCATTTGGAATGTGAACAAGGGTCAGGACGTACAAAACATCAAGACGAACGGCTGGGAGCGCACAGTGTCTTGCGCGTGGTCCTCAGATTCCAAGCAATTGGCAGTCCGCAGCCAAATTGGCTTGGAACTGTACGACCTAGCCACCTCAACGGTTAGGCAGAAATTTGATCACGTCAGCAGCGTGATTGAGCGTCCGGCTTGGTCACACACGGGCGGACTACTGGTTGACGGTGGAAGTTTAGCCATTGCCTGGCGGAAACCAGGCGATGGCAAAACATTCGCCAAGACGGAATGGTGTCCCGAGGGCGCTCTTAATCCAGGTAACGTCTTTTGGTCCCGCAATGGGAACTCGTTTGATCCCACTCAACCTGTTAGCGTTGGCAATACGCAATTTAGTTACTACGAACGTTACGGATCCCATCCCGGTGATTCCAGCCCGGATCAAAAGTGGAAGGCACATCCCAAGAAAAACCAGTTGGACTGGGTGGATCAGGCAACGGGCGCCAAGGAGACGATTCCGCTGCCAGACGTGACTGGAAACAATATTTTCTTTGCACCCAACAGCCAGTTCGCAGCCATTTCGGAGAAGGACAAAAGGCGATTCGTCCATATTTTCGACATCCGGTCCAAACAGGTGATCCACAGACTGGAGCACCCCGATGTTCTGACTGATTCGGACATCGGGCCCATTGCCTGGTCGCCCGACAGTTCCGTCATCGCCTTCGGACCTCGGCAACACGGGCGGGGCATCGTCTGGCGTCTCGGTGAGAAACAGCACTGCTTTGAATTCAAGCCGACAAGCTATCTCAATGCCCTCGCCTTCCAACCGGGAACGACCAATTTGGCCATCGGCACGGATAAAGTCGTTCAACTGTGGGACTATGCCCAGAACCAAAAGATCCTCGAAATTCCCCAGGGCGTCAGCGGGATTCGCTCCCTCGTCTGGCTCCCCGATGGCAAGACGCTGGCAATGGCGAATCGCACCGGCTTGCGGTTGTACGATCCGGCCACACAGTCGTTCACGGCGACTTATCCCTATGTCAACGGCTACCTGGGGGCCTTTGGTCGCGATGGGACGCAGTTCGCGTGGGTCGATCATGGCCAGATGGTTCGGACGCTGAACTTGCCGGCCGGAAAGCGGGGCCTCTCCTGGGTTCCCCGCACGCCTGATGCGTATCTGGCTGTGTCGCTCGAAGGGCACTTCTGGGAAACTGACAATGTGAAACGGGGCGACATCGTCTACCTCGCCGAACTCGAATCGGGCGAGCAAAAGCACTTCACCCCTGCCGAGTTCGCCGCCCGCTTCGACTGGAAAAACGATCCCGCCATCCCCCGCAACATCCACGCCCGCAAGTAGCAAGGCAAAAGACGGCGACTTGGGCAGGATTCGTCATCTGGTCCGGAGCTGCTTGCGGGCGTTGCGGCGGAGCAACAGCCTACTCCACGACAATGTCGGCCAGCAATTGCTCCAGCGCCGGTTTGGCCTTGCTCAGCTTCTCTTCGTTGCGAAGGCGATCGGCGCGGTGCTTTTCGATTTCGGCGTCGATTTCACCCAGGCGCTTGAGGTAGCGATTGAGCAAATCGTTCGCGGTTTTTTTGTTCTCTTCGCTCGCGAGTTCGCTGACGCGAAGCGGTGCTGTGTGTCACGACATTCGGGACTTTTCTGCGCGAGTTCTCGCCATTCTAGTCGAATCGAGGCCGTGATTGCCATGCGGCCCGTTGAGCCGCATGCCGCGGCCACGATGATGAAGGCATGGCCACCGCAACTCGCACGCAACGCCGTTACGATCACCGTCTCCGGAATCTGGTCCGCACAACACGGGACATTCACTGCGCCATCCAACGAGGGGTCCCTCGTTCGACCGCACGTGGCTGGCTGACGGATTCAGAAGTTCCAGTCGTCACCGTCGAGGCCCTCAACCTAGACGCGACTCAGTTGCAGCGGGAAGTGTTACGGCTCCGCCGACGCGTTCAGAAAATGATCGCGCTGCTGCGAGTGTTCTTGGTCGTATGGAGAATGTCCGGCTACTCGCTGAGTCAGACAAGACTTCCCAGCGTCTCAAGCCTTACGATCTGCACCGTGCTGACAATCGTGCTGTGCGCCAAGATATTTGGGACTTTCGGCGCGAGTTCTCGCCACTCGGACGGCTACTCTCCTCGCTCCCGTTGAGTTTCACCCCGACGTGTTTTGGGTGATTATTATTGAGGCATGACCTCAACCACCCGCACCCAGCGTCGGTATGATCATCGCCTGCGAGAGATGGTCTGCAACAGCAAGAACATCGACGCGGCAGTCGGGTGCGGAGTACCCCGATCTACAGCGCGAGGATGGCTCGCGCGCCGAGGGCGATGATCGAATCCTGGTGGCGAGTTCTCAAACATCAGTGGCTGTACCTGAACAGGCTCGATACCCGGGCAACGGTGCAGAAGCTCGTCGCGTTCTACGTCGAGCAGCACAACAAGCATCTCCCGCATGCCGCGTTTCAGGGCCAGACACCCGACGAGATGTACTTCGGCACGGGCGCAGACATTCCCAAACAGTTGGCGGCTGCGAAAGTCGCGGCTCGGCAAGCGCGTCTGGCGGGCAATCGGGCCGTCCGCTGCCAGAGTTGCAGCGAACCAGTGGCCATCAGCAACTGACGCCGGTCGAACGAAGGAATCGGGCGAAGTTGGGTGCCGGTGCGCGCGAACGGCTTGAAAGGTGCTACGGCCAGCGGACAAGCCGTCGTTCCGGGGAGTGTAGCCGCGATTCTCTTGCCCGGACTCAGACATCTCTTGGCCTCCCGCACCCAAAGTGGGGAGAACTCGCGCAGAAAACTCCCAAATGTTGTGGTTGTCAGCACGCGTGAAACGCTTGGCTTGCAGGGCTATTTCGGAGATGCGGTGCAGGCCATTATCCGGCTTCAGCACACTGGACCAGCCTCCGATGCGAAAGCTCGTACCGATGAGTCCGCAAGCTAGTCGATGCCCTAGCGGCCGCAGCGAAGTGATCAACTCATGACACGGCCGCTCAAATAGCTGAGCAAGTGTCGAATGTCGACCGGTTTTGTTAGGTGGAGATCGATGCCAGCCGCTTTGGACGCTTCCAGATCCTCGGGATGGTTGTGGCCCGTGATGGCGATGATCACGATCTCGTCAGAATCTGGTATTGAGCGAATTGCCTCGGCAACTTGATAGCCATTCATGATCGGCAGACCAAGGTCAAGCAGAACCACGTCCGGGCGACGAATGTTGGCGATCTGCAAAGCCTGGAGCCCGGTGTAGGCTATATCGACCGAGTGGGCGCATTCGATTCGTAACAGCATTGCCAGACTATCCGCTGCGTCTTTGTTGTCCTCGACGACTAAAATCCGAAGAGGCGTGTGAGATTCAAAAGTTTCAGACACGGATTGTCCTTGGCGAAAGGAGAGCGGAGAGGTCGCCACCGAGCAATCTTCTCTCATTTTGTCATTGCCTGGTAGGAGGGCTACGCAGGCAGTCTCCGATTGTGATGATCTAGGTCCACGAGAACCTGATCGATTTTTTATTGAAAACGCTGCGAATTCGCTTGGCATCAAGCCGGGAAAGATGGTTAAACTAATCGCCGGTTAGCCCCCGCATATCTTTCGTGGATCGTCGGAGGGAGTATGAAGGGTCTGTGCTGCTGGATTCCGAGCAGAAGTGCTCGTCACACGCGAGCGGCGTTCACCCTCGTTGAGTTGTTGGTGGTTATCGCCATCATCGGGGTTCTCGTTGCACTGCTCTTGCCGGCCGTTCAAAGCGCCCGAGAAGCGGCCCGGCGAACGCAATGCTCCAACCAGATCAAGCAGGTTGCCCTCGCGATTCATAACCTAAATGATGCGTTGCGCACGTTGCCCCCAACCTCCTCTCCCTGCGCTGATCCAGCGAATGCTAGTTGCTTTACGCCCGACGACAGTCCGTTCGGAAAGCACAACTACACGGCTTACCACTTCATCTTTCCGTATATGGAGCAGGGTAATCTCGCCAGTAAATTCACGATCACTGGGTATGCGGGCGGCGAGTACCCGGCAGTGATCAAAAGCCTTATCTGTCCATCCGACATCACTCACAAAGCTGGTAAGTGTCTCACACCCCATGGCAGCGCGTGGAATTGGGGGATCGCAAACTACGGCGTGAATAACTATGTCTTCGGTGAACCACTGAAGAGCCGAACCTACTCCATGGACAAGATTGAAATGGGCCGGATCGTATCCGATGGCTTATCAAATACGATCTTTCTGGCAGAAATGTACGGCACCTGCGGTAACACAGGCAGCGTGTCGATTGCCCACGGGTCTCTATGGGCCGACGCCAACAGCATCTGGCGGCCGGCGTTCAACCTGGGATCTGGCAAAGGCGGCGGTGGACTGACTACGTTTCCCGCCTCACCCAAGTTTCAGATTAGTCCCCACTATTTTCAGAACTGTTTGTCTGACAGGCCACAGGGGATTCACCCGACGGTCATCGTTGTGGCTTGTGGAGACGGCAGCGTGAAGACTTTGTCCGCAAGCATGACAGACCTGACGTGGCAACGCGTCGTCGACCCGCGAGATGCTGAACCCTTGGGCGGTGACTGGTAACGAGTGCTCTTATCAACCGCGAAATCTTGAACCATGCACAATCGTTTTATCCTTGCCGTAACCATTGTCTGGGTTTCGGCACTTTCCTTAGGCTGCGGCAATGGCGTTCCGCAACCTGAATTCGCTCCGCTGTTTACGGCGAACGGAACCGTCCGTCGTGGTGGGCAGCTGATGAGTGGTGGTATGGTCCGCTTCACGCCAGTGGCAGACAAAGAAGACTTCATCATCAACAGCCTGGTTGAGGCCGACGGTAAGTTTAAACTCACCACGGTTCGTGCTACCGATAGCCGTGGCGAGCGCCGGCCAGGCGCGCCCGCTGGGGAATACACCGTCGTCTATGAGCCGGTAAACGTTGATCAGACTGTCGCTTATTCCCCACCAATTACCTTGCCGCAGAAAGTGACGATTGAGGCGAAGCATAACCAACTGATGCTTGAGCTACCGCGGTAGGCCGAACGTTGGTATCGCGCGAGCGAACGCGCTGGGTAGCGAATTTGCCGCGGAATATGATTGAGGAGAGGACATGCGTCAGGCCGAACAGCGTAAGTGTCCGAACTGCGGAAACGTATTGAACTCTGGTGCGAATGATACCTTTCGCCAAGGCGATTCTCGTGTCTGCCTAATCTGCCGCACTCGGTTCACGGTTTCCCTGCCTCTGCCGCCGTTGGACAAAATTAAGTTCGGGTGTTCACTGGCCGAGCGGGTAGCCAACTTCCTTCAGGCAGGCGGCGAGATCCCAAGTCGCCACCCATATTTTGACGAGGTTTGCCTTGCCCGAATCGGCAGTGAGTTTCTGTACGGTTACGCGAATCAGACTGGAGCACCGGCAGTCTTCGACACGACACCTGTTATCAGTCGGTTCGCTAACCGAGCGGCATTCGTAGATTGGCTGGCGAATCAAAGCGACGATAGTTTGAACCAGTGATCGAACACCGGCCTAAGGTCGCCTGAGGAGATCGGCATCACTCGGCAACGGCTTGAAGCGGCAGTTGGTATTGAACCTGCGAGGACAGCCGAGAGCAGCAGGTAGGGTAGGGACTTCACTTTACTTTGCGCTCCCCAGTTAGCATCTGCGTCCCGACCAGTACTTTTTTGGTTGATGTTCCGCGTCAGGACGCGGAAGTGCCGCAATTGTACGTCGAACCTCCTCATCAGTCGGTCTGACTAATTCGGCGATTACCTGCCGTGCTGCGTGTCACGACATTTGGGACTTTTCGCGCGAGTTCTCGCCACTTGGACTGCCCTTCTAACTGCCCCATTGAATTTCAATCCGACGTGTTTTGGGTGATTATTGAGGGATGACCTCAACCACCCGGACCCAACGCCGGTATGATCATCGCCTGCGAGAGATGGTCTGCAACAGCAAGAACATCGACGCGGCTGTCCGTCGCGGAGTACCCCGATCTACAGCGCGAGGCTGGCTCGCACCGACGACGACGCTGCCAGTCGTCACGTTGCCAGCCGCCAACCATGACAACATTCACCTGCAGCAACAGGTCCTGGCCCTCCGTCGTCGCCTTGACCGCCTCGTCTCGCTGCTGCGACTGATTACGCTGCTGCTTAAGGTCGCGGGCTTTTCCCTGGCCAACGTGCGGTTGCCGGACGGGACTGCTACGACACGGCTGCTGAGAGCCATTGACCGCTCCCGATCGCATTTCACCCTGCGTGCCGTGCTCCGCATGGTGGGCTTGTCTCACACCAGGTACCACGCCTGGAGCAACGAGACGCGTTGCAGCCTGGCCGACCAAGCGTCCTGTCCACGATCCTCGCCGCAGCGACTCACGCGGGACGAAGTCAACGCGATCCGGGAGATGGTCACGTCCGATGAGTACCGGCACGTGCCGACCGGAACGCTGGCCCGGTTGTCGGCCGACGCCCTACTGCAGCGGGCACCCGGCGCTGTCGCTGACGAGGACGAAGACCGGCCCCGTAAGAAACGTAGACGTAACTAGGTTCTGTAAACGTTAACAGAGCCGCAACCTCCCGAAGGAGAAGTCGATGTCGAATGAAATAAGTAACAAGCCCGTGTTCTGGCTAACGATAATCACCCTGTCGCTCTTGGTAAGTTTTGTGGTGCACGACACTACCGGGCAGGAACGCGAAGCCCCGGGCTTCCTCGAAAAGGAAGAAGCTCCGCTCTCTCCCGGGCTGGCCCGGCAAAGCGACAGTAACGAGGGCATCACCCTGACGCTGTGCACCAGCGATCTGCGTAAGGCACTGGTTCACGACAATGCCGGCAAGCTGGTGGTCGACGCCCGTAGCCTGACAATCGAGGTACCTCGCCTCGGGGAACGGCCGCAGGCCACGTGCAAAATGTACCTTGGTGTTTATGAACCGACCGGTGCTGCCCAGAAGACCTGGCCAGTTCGCGAGGTGCGTCTGGTCGACGAACAGGAGTTTCAGCGCCTTGTCGACCAGGGTGCCTCGGCCTTGATTAGTCTGCCCGAAGGTCCGCCAAGGCCGGCTACGTTACCTCCGTCGCGAGACCCGGCTGACGATGCTCAGCCAAGGCAGCCGCCGAAGGTGGACCGCACCGGCACGATCCCGCTGGGTGGAGAACCACCAACAAAAAACTAGTGCCGCAAACCCGTGCTGAGGAGGCCCCTCGCACCCTGCCAATTGTCCCAGTTGAGGACCCTGTTAAACCGCCGGAGAGCCCCGTTACGGCCCCGGCGAAAAAGGACGAGGCGAAGGTCCCAAAAGACCCTATTCGGCCTCCCCAGCCTCCTCCACGTGGTTTGCAGAGGTTTAGGCGGCGGTAGGCCGTCTCAAACCCCTCGTGTAACGCAATAGGCTTCACGCTACAGCGTTTTATTGGAAAAAGGGTCCTGGGGGACAGCCACCAGGGCCTTGGCAGCGATTCTGGGCCCCCTGGTGGCGTCGTTGCCAGGAAAGCCGTTCGATTGCCGCCCGCCGGCTTCGTAGGCTGGCCAGCGCTATCCGGCCGTATCGATCTCGTTAACGCCACCGGCCGGCTTCGTAGGCTGCGACGAAACGTGGGTGCCCGCAGTGCCAGCCAGCCGGCTTTGTGGGCTGGCCGTAGCCAGGGCGTGCCCCGGCGGCGGCTTTGTAGCCAGCCCGCCGGCTTCGTTGGCGGGCCATGGCTACTCAGCCGGTTCGATTAGTGCCCTCCTAGCGGCCGTATAGCCGGGACAAGCCGTAACTCGCTTAGTGCCAGCCCGTCGGCGTGATTGACGGGCCACGGTCAATCACCGTCAACCCGCCCGCCTGCCGGCTTTGTTGGCGGGCCATGGCTGCTCCTGTCGGTTCGATCAGTGCCACCTGGTGGCCTCGTACCCAGGGCTCCGGGTTTCTGTCGCCGTCAGTGCCCGCCTGCCGGCTTCGTTGGTTGGCCGCGTCAAACCCTGCCCGATCAGTGCCCGCCAGCCGGCTTCGTAGGTTGGCCGCCCAGCGTTCCCTCATCATCGGGCGAGCCGCTTTCCGTTAACGCCACCCGCCGGCTTCGTAGGTTGGCCGCCGGCCGCTGCCTCGCCAGGGCGAGCCGCCTTCCGTTAACGCCAGCCAGCCGGCTTTGTTGGCGGGACCGACGGCGACGTTCGATTAACGCCTGCCAGCCGGCCTCGTAGGCTGCGACCACTGGCACCTCGCCGTCGAAACGAGTTTTCATGTTGCCTGCCCACCGGCTTCGTAGGTGGGCCGTATATGCCTTCGATTCCATCGACACCGGTTGTACCCAGTGACTGGTCGTCACCAATAACATCCGACCAGAGTGGAACGATTGATTCGAACAGCGCCAGGAACTAACGACCTTCTAAACCTGCCTGGTGGTTTCGTAACCAGGTCTTATCCGCCGGTTCAAAAACGTCGACCAGAAACGAACGATGTCAAAACCTGTCTGGTGGTTTCGTAACCAGGCCGACCGTCTTGATCGGAACCGCCGGAGGCATGTGAATGTATTTTCGGCTCCGGCCACGATGGCCGGAGCCATTACCAAAAACGGAGACCGGAGGTCGAAGTTTTTGAACCGGGTGATAAGAACGTACTGTTCTTTGAACGACCGGTACGTAGATTACGCTAAGTAATCTACATTTAGAAGTAAAGCTCTTTACTTCTAAGGAGCGATTTGGAGGCCTAAATCATGCATCCAAACGCGTGTCCGAGTGCCACTGGTAAAAACAAGCGGTTTTTGGGTCATTTTCAGCCCTATTTTTGGGTCTATTTTTGGGTCTGTTTTCGGGACATTTTTGGAGTACAAAACGCCTCGTCCTGGGCAGTGTACAGGACCCGCCCCTGAACTCTTCGGCGCCCTCGCGATGGCTTCTTAATCGCGACACGGAATCTACGTACTGCGCCTGGCGAGGGCTTCGTTCTAGCCACACCATGAACTCACCTATCGCCCGTGCGAGGGCTTCGTTCTCCACACTCCACATGAGGCATAAAACACCTCGGCCCTTCTGGCGACGCCTGTTCTCGGCTTATTAGGGGACACTTCGACTGTACATGCCAGCGCCCGGTCCTGGGCTTTGTACGGGACCCGCTTCACAGCTGATCAGCGCCTTCGCGATGGCTTCTTAATCGCGACCAGTTGGCGGAGTGTACGTATTGTGCCCGTGCGAGGGCCTCGTTCTCGGCACATCGGCCCTTCTGGCGACGCCTGTTTCCGGCTTAGTAGGAGACGCCTTGACATGCTTTGCATCGCCCGGACCTGGGCTTTGTACGGGTCCGCCGGCCATAGAAACTGTGCCCGGCCAAAGGCTTTGTACCTGGCCCAGGAACCAATCCCACGTACCTGCGCCTCGCCGTGGCTTGGTAACGGCAATACGCCCGCCCGCGCTAGTTCTGTAAACGTTAACACAACCTCCGGAGGTGACATGGAGTTAGATCGCTACTACACGATCCCGCCCGGGTTTCCGTTCCCGACTTGGGGAACGCACCCCAAAGATATCGGCAAGATGCGACGCGATCAGGAGGCCTGGGCGATGTGCGGGGCCACCCTGTTCCCCTGGGTAAATCCCAAAATGGTACCAGTCAATTACCGCGGACCACTGCCCCGCTGGGTGCCGAAGTACGCCGCCAAGTTGTACAACCTGCGAGCCATCCAGCTGGTGGCTCTGGACCGGGCCGACTGCCGGCGACTGCCAGACAAGACATTTTGTCCGCCCAGCTTCGTGAACACAGACGCCAAGCACTGGACCTGTAAGTCGCTCTGGTGCCCGTTCTGCTGGGGCCGGCTGGTGGCCGCGGCCCAGTGGCAGAGAATGCGGAAGGTAGGGCCGTACTATTTTGCCCGCCAGCAGCTGCTGGAAGCGGTCAATACACAGTATGTCGAGCCGTTTAGTCAACCACTGGAGAACATCCGACTACTGCTGAGCGGGGCCTGTAAGGCCCTGGTGGCGACGCTAGGAGCGGCTAAATCACCCGGGACCCTCCGGCTAGCCGTACTGGAGCCAACCACAGCCGGGTGGAAGGTGGAGGCCCGGGTACTGGCTTTTGTACCCCTGAATTTTACGGAGAAATGCGTTGAGACTGCTTCCCCTGGTCTCAGCGTTGTGTACCATAGGACTTACGGCAAAAAACACGAGATGGCGAAGCTCGTCGGCCGTCACTGCGAATATCCCTTCGGGTTGTTGACTAGGCCAGCGGCTGAGGTCAAGCAGGTTCTCGAACTCCGGGAAGGTTTGAGACTGATGAGCTCGACCGGGGTATTTCGCGCCACAGACTCTTCGCCATAAGCAGGGACTCTGGTAGCTGTAATACCATGTACCATTACAGGCGTGGAACCCAATTCCTGCAGCGACTGTGGGATAATCCCCAGTCATCGTCAACCCAACGCTAAGTTGGAGGCTGCTCGTTGGAAGATCCATAAACTGCCGCTGAGTCCTCCACTGCCGCTGCCCGAAACCACCCGCATGTACGACGTCGAAGGTGCGCGCGAACGGCTTGAAAGGTGCTCCGGGCAGCGGACAAGCCGTCGTTCCGGGGAGTGTAGCCGCGATTCTCTTGCCCGGACTCGCACATCTCTTGGCCTCCCGCACCCCAAGTGGCGAGAACTCGCGCAGAAAACTCCCAAATGTTGTGGTTGTCAGCACGGCTGCAAGTCGGTCTCGAAGATTGGCTCCAAGACCAGCATCGCCGCCGTCATGACGACACGAGTCCTAATCGTCGGAATTCCCAACGGTCTCGTTGCCCCTGGTTTTCCTGCCTTGGGGATATGCACCCGCCGAACAGGCTCAGGATGATAACGATGCGTTCGAAGTTCTTCCGCCAGTTCGACCAGCCACTTCTTCGTTCCATACTCCTCAATGTCGTCGAACGTCTGGCCGTCCACACCGGCCGCTCCGCCATTGACCTGGCAGATGCGGAAGGCGTGCCACAGCAGATCCGCTCGATACATCTTGTCGTATAGCGCGTAGAATCGGTAGCTGGGCGATTCCTTCGCTTTAGCATGCAACGTCGCCTGTAGCTTCCCAACCTTTGTCGGAGGTAATAGGCTCACGCCAATCTCCCGGCTGTTACCACTTCTTACGTTGGCCTTGAACTAAGGCCCCTTGGCTCCACCGGCATTACCCGGTTTCATCGCTACTACGGGCCTATCCGCCGCCCCATGCGACCCAGTCCTGCCGTCACCGGCGTCTGGTTGGTAGTCACGCGCCACCACCGCATCGGGCTTCCCGTGTTCCGTCCGTCTCCTCTTCCACGCATGCCGACGCCATTACCCCGGCGGAACCAGCAGGATGCTATCGCTAACTCTCATCCGCCGGCGACGGCCTTCCCCAAATGTCGGATGGGTCGGCTTCCGCCATGGTCCTTTTCGGGGCCTGCTCAGCGTTCACTCACGTTTCGGCCTACGCGTTCGCTCGATCACCCAAGGTGACCTTTACGCAGAGTACTTCAACGAATTTGTTACCTCCTTCGCCGCTCTGGCTGCTTCCGGCTGAGCGATCGATTAGCCGGACAGGATTCGCACCTGCTGGAGATCGACGTCTTTTCACGGCATACCGACATTCGGGACTTTTCGCGCGAGTTCTCGCCCTGCTGCGCGTCATCGATTAGCCGGACAGGATTCGCACCTGCTGGAGATCGACGTCTTTTCACGGCATACCGACATTCGGGACTTTTCGCGCGAGTTCTCGCCCTGCTGCGCGTCACAGCATTTGGGACTTTTGTGCGCGAGTTCTCGCCACCCAATCCAAAAAAGGGGGGCTGGCCGGAAATACCACCTAGCGATTCTGCTTCAGACCCTTATTGCCGTAACGCGTTGTCCTCATTCAAGAACGGGCATATCGCAGTCACCCATACGTGGGGTGGCGAGAACTCGCGCACAAAAGTCCCAAATGTTGTGACGCGCAGCAGCGCCCAGGTTTCCATCAGGGACCAGGGTTTGCATAATGCGTTACTTCGCTGCCAGCTATGTTTGCTGGCGCAAAACCGATCCCGAGTGGAGAATTGTCACGATGCGCCGGCTCATTCTGATTGCGATGGTCTTGATCCTTAGCCCTTTGTCCCTGCTCTCCAGCGCTCAGGAATCCAAGCCGAAAAGTCGGTTGTTGGACGAAAATGAACCCGACATCGGCAAGTTCATGCGGGCCAAGTTGCAGCATTCCCAAAAGCTGATCGAGTCTTTGGCCGGGGAGGATTACGAAGCGATGGCGAAAAGCTCCCAGGAAATGAGCCTGTTGACGCTGGCGGCCCAGTGGCAGTTGCTGCAAACCGAGGATTATCTGCACGAAAGCATTGCCTTCCGCCGCTCCGCCGACGCGATCACTGCTGCGGCGAAGAAAAAGAATCTCGATGGCGCCGCGCTGGCCTATGTAGAAATGACGATGAACTGCATCAAGTGTCATAAGCTGGTGCGGCATTCGAAGATGGCCGCTGTGGAGTCCCCGGAACTTGAGGCCGTGGTCGCCCGCGCTCGCCAAAAAGCCCTCCAGTCGATCGCTGTACCGGCGCCTATGCAGGCCGTGAAATAGCGGGCAGAGTCGAATCAGTCGCTGCTACAGCATTCCGCAGATCCACCTCTCTGGGAGAGATTCCAATGTCCTGGATTCCGAAACAGCGCGTGGTTGTCCCGATTGATTTTTCGGACGAGTTTAAGCGGTTGCCATTGTCTCCAGGGAACGATTCCGTGTGAAGGCTCTCGCCATAGGCGATCTTGCTTGGAATCCCGTTCGTAAACGCGGTGCATGCAACCCGCTCTGTGAACTCGGTACCATCCGGCTGATCAACTCCGATAAAATGTTTGCAGCCACGCTCCCAGCATCGCGGTGGACCTAATGTCATCGGCCGTACTGCTCCATAAGCGTCTTCCAGGCCGGCAACTCGATTCGTTCGTATTGAACATTGGTTCGCGAACTGCGTTTAAAGTTGTCCGATAACTGATGGCCGCCGCCGAGCACGATCAGCGATACTGGTTCGCGGGCATCGATAATCCTTTTGGCAATCGCATCTTGGCGTTCATCATTCGCCGCATCGTCGAAGACAACCTTTCCTTCAGAAGTGACCGGATTCGCCTTCGCAAACGCAGCCTCATCTTCTAGCGGCATGATCCGTTCAAGTTCGCCCTTCATGTAGAGCAGACCAGCGGCCCCGATGCGTAACCGCCGCTCTCTTTGCTCTTGCACTAGAGCGACCAGCCGAGCCTCGACTTCGCGTGCCGCAGCTGCTTCCGGAGAATCGGATTCAAGAGTTGCTAACAGCTCGCGTACCTTGCTCAGTTCTGCATTGGCCTCCGGCAGGTTCTCGTTTTCGATTGCCTTGGTTTGCTTGATCAGTTCTTCGAAATCGGACATTCGGCTCTCGGTAAGGCCTTCGAGCCAGATGTGCTTTAGGTTGTGCTCGTGAATCAGTTTTCGCAGCTCGTCGATCTGTTCGAACTGTACAGCTTCCACTTCATCGAGGAACTGGGCGTATTGGGCATCGAGTTCCTGCTCCGTGATCTGGGCATCAATTGCTGACTGAATATCTGCGGCAAAGTCTTCCTTAGAAACGTAGTGCCAGTTGCAAACGTGCAGAGCTTGGCGGGGCGTAGCTGGCGGGGCTGGTGTGGCTCATGACCTGCCGGTCGCTCTACGGGTTGTAGCCGTATCCCATGCTGTGCTGACGAGGTGTCATGCCGGTGCCACAGTGGGGCGTCATCTGCTGGCCATAAGGCCGGAAGCTGGGCGGGCAGTAGCCGGGGTTCATGCCGTACTGCGGTGGACACACAGGTCGGTTGTACAGGCCCATCCCAGGCTGGCAGTTGGGTTGGCCGTAGGGCGAGCAGTTCTGTTGAAAACCGGGTTGGCAGTTGCCACCACTCGACCAGCTGTAGGAGTACCCGCCGAAGCCTTGAGCGGACGCCGATTCGACGGCTACCAGGGCGATCACAGCAACGACGAGCGACAGGGCGATAGATGCGAGCTTCATGGCCAAGTTCCTAAACCTGAGTGTTTGTTTTTCGAAGCGTCATTCGCCTCGTCACACTTAGCCCGTAAACGGACAGGAGCACCCGCCACGTATTTAGAGAATTCTTTGGCGGCCGTAGTTGGGCCCGAAAGAAACGGGAGAACACGGCAACAACAAAAAAAGCCCCGGCTGTGACACCGGGGCTATCTTCTTGGGCTGTGATTCAGAAACAACTTAGCGGACATTTCGCGGCTGGCTTGAGCCTGGAACCGATCCCGACTCGTAATGGTCACTATTCTAACAACGCACGCGCGCCTATCGCGTGGCGAAAGTCTCGACACTTTCTCGGTGTTGCCGGGCGCGGGTGGTTTCTTGATCGATACCTTGCAGTCCGACGACGAATCGCCGTTGGGCGAAGCTCGGCACGCTACAGCGGTCGCATCAATCGGAAGCCGACGTCGTCACTACGAGTGGACTGAGCACCGTACCCCCGGAAGGCCGATCGGCAACGCAGCGCGTTTCCATACCAGTCGCCGCCGCGTAGCACTCGTGGTGGATCGTCGGGAACACCACCGGTATTTTCCCCGTCGGGATTGTCGTAGCGCCGAGCTTCGTAGAAATCCTCGCACCATTCAAAGAGGTTGCCGTGCATGTCGTACAAGCCGAAAGGATTGGCCGGTTTTGATCCCACCTTGCGCACGGGGTTGCTCCCCGATTTCAGCAGAAACCAACCATACTTCTCCAACTCTCCGGGATCGTCGCCGAAGGAATACTGCGTGGTCGTCCCGGCCCGGCAGGCATACTCCCACCGGGCTTCGGTCGGCAGACGATAGCCGTCGGCGTCCGGGAGTAATCGCCAGCCGGTTTTTTCATTCCGTTCGTAACTAGGTCGGAGCTTCTCGCGCCTGCTCAACCAATTGCAGAAAACGACGGCATCGTTCCAGGTGACTTGGGAGACGGCGTCTTCCTCGATTTGGGCGTAGCCCGGATTACGCCAATCGAATCCGTTTTTCTTCACCTCCGTGGAAGGACTCGGCCCGGCCGCATTGGCGTTGCCGAACACCTCGGCCTCGGTGACGTACTTCGTCTCGGCAACGAATTGCCGGAACTGTCCGATCGTGACCTCGGTCGTCGCCAGCAAGAACGGCTGTTCGATCGTAACCTTGTGTTGCGGTCGCTCCGTCTCACGGATGCGGTTGCGGGTATTCTCGTTCATGCGGAAAGGGTCGGACCACTTCAACGCCTGGACGACTTGCGCATCGGTGCTCCCCATCGGAAATTCGCCCGGCGGAATAATGACGAACTTGATTTGCAGGGAATTCTTCGACTCGACCGGCAAACCAAGGTGACTCGCCCAGGCCTCCTGCGCAGCTCTTGCCTGGCGTGCATCAAAGGGGACGCGAACCGGCGGCGGTGCCGTCTGGGTCGTATTCGCAGATGGCTTGCCCAGCTTATCGACGACACGTTTTAGGTTCACGACTCCGGAGACATCCTTGCCTGCGGCGACGTCGGCCTCGCGAAACTTCGCCAGCAGGATCTCACCGGCTCCCTTGCGATCGCGATCGTAGACGATCCAGATCAGGCCGTCGGCGTCTTGAACTCCGTCGGGATAAGAGACGCCGCTCCGTTCGTCGAGCAGTAAGCCTTCATTCCAATTCGCTCCGTCGTCGGTGGATAGTCGCGCGGTGAGGTGGCTGCGACCTTTGAAGTTGTAGTGGTTCACCAGCAGCAGATTGCCGGAGGACAAACGCCGGATAAAGAAGCGCGAGCCGGGATTGGCGATCTTGTTGGCTTGGGCTGCGCTCCAAGATCGCCCTCGATCGGTGGAATAGCTCTCCCACAGGAAGCCGCCCCCGGTGCGGGTCAACAGCCGGAGCCGACCATCACGCAACTCGATGATCATGCACTCCAAGGCCCAGTTCGGTGCCTGGAGCGAGCCATGGAGCTTCCAGGACTTTCCTTGATCGGTGGAGATCCCGACGCCTTGCAGTTGCTTCGGCCCGGCGAACCATTCGTGAATCGGTTCGGCCGCGTGCGTCACCGGCATGATCCACTCGCCGGTGGAGAGCACGGTCGGCTTATTCATGCGGAAGCTGTAAGGAGCGTCGTAGCCGACGCGGAACTCGGTGCCGAACACCGGCGTCTTCGCGTCCGGATCGTTGCAGATGCGAGCCTGCACACCATGCACGGCCGCGTCCTTGTTACCCCGATTAAAGATGTACCAGAGCCGACCGAGCGGATCGATCCACAGCGTGGGATCGAAAGCTCGCGAGCCGTCGCGCGGCCCGGCCATCGCCCGAGGAAGCGTGAAGGTCGCGCCGCCGTCATCGCTGTAACAGAGCAAGACGGTGTTCTCCGGGGCAGGCTCCTTCGGACCACCGGTGAACCAAGAAACGAACACCCGACCTTTGGCCGTGCGCTCCAAGCCGGGGATTCCTTGCCAAGTGCGCAACGGAACCGCAGGCTCACGATTCGCGGTGGGCGCGTTGATCGATCGGGGCTGTGCAGTCGCTTGCTGTGCGACGGCTGAGGTCGCGAAGAAGAGCAACGAGAGTCCAACGAGGACGTTCTTCATGATCGATTCCAGGTGGCGATCGTGGGCGAGAACGGGGATGACTGGCTCGATGATCTTAGCACTGACGTGAAGGGAATTTTCATCAGCGTGCCAGAACTCTCCATGGTGCACCTCTCCAATCGTGTCGGTCTGTTTCCTGTACCGATGAGTTTCCGCGTTAAGCCCTCGGAGAGCTCAGTTCTCTTCGTTTATGGTTCACCCGGGATTCCCCAGATGGCTTGAGCCTGGAACCGATCCCAGCTCGTAACGGTCGCAATTTTAACAACGCGCCCCCCCCCCGCGTCTAGCGCGGAATGAATTTTCATCGTTTTCTCCGTCCTGATTCCGATTCCCTCGTTTCGACGACTGGATTTGAGACCGAAACGGTCGTTTTTCAGCCTTCAACACGGGCACCGCGCAGACCTTCCCCTGGGGCTAACCTGTTTTCGTCGTCATCCTGTTCCTAGACGGGCATTCCGCACACGAGAACCGGCGGCGGGATCGCCAACTGCGCGATCCGGTTGAGAATGGCCGCGAACAAGTTCCGCGTCACGGCCACCTCCGCCAGTTGAAACGTCACGTACTTCGAGTGCTTCGTCACCTTGGCCCCAATCTTGATCAGCTTGTCCCGGAGCGTCGTCAGCGACCAGTGCCGTACGGCTTTCGGCAAGGCCAGTCGCCGCAGGAAGTTGCCCAGGTTGTAAGCCAACGCGAAGAGTTGCAACCGAGTCTGGTTGTCGTTGAACGTGCGGCAAGAGAGCTTGGTCCACTTCACCGCGTTCTTGCCCCCTTTGATCCATTGCTCGGCCGTGCCGCGACCGTTGTAGAACTTGACTACGTTCTTGGACCGCCAGGAGAGATTGGTCACGATGAAACCGATGCGCGGGAACAACTCGCCCGCGTGCCATTCGACCTTGGCTACTACGCGGCGTGCTTGCTGCCAGGATTTGGCCTGATACTGGAAGCTGTGATAGAAGACCTTCGGCTGATGCGAAGGACGACCGACCGGTCGGGTGAGCAGAGGCGCGATTTCCCGTTCCAACACGGCGTTGGCTTTCAGGCGGATCGCGTACCAAAACTGCTCCGCTTCCAGAAAGCCGTACAACTCGGGGATGGCAAACGCGGCGTCGCCGCGAAAGAACTTCGGGATGCTCAGGTGGCGATACCGTTCGACCACCGGCAACAGCACCCGCCGCCAGTACTTGGCACTGGCTTTGTTGCCGCGCCGCAGCAGGACGCTTTCCAAATCGCCGAACTGGTTGAAGAGAAACAGCGGATGGTAACAGAGGCACTCGAAGTGCCCGTTGTAGGCCGTGCCCTGTTGCCGACCGTAGGTCTCGCTGACCGAGCTGTCCAGGTCGAGAATCAGTTGCTGGAGCGGCTTCCGCTGGTGAACCGTGTCGACCCAGCGGCCGGAGAGTTTCATCAACGCCGTGAGGTTGCTCTTGCTGCTGAGCGTCTCGGTCTCGAAGCGGCCGACCTCACTGGCGGAAGCCGCACGTTTATCGGACAGCGCCGCTCGCCCGCCGACGACGTGGCGCATCGCAGGATCAATGCACAGTCGCTCGGCATCATTGACATCTTCGTATCCGGCCAAGCGGCTAAAGATGGATTGACGTAGCAGCGGCACGAGTTGGTGTTGCTTGTTGCTCCCCTGGCGGGAATCGGTCAGCACCACTGCGCCCATTTCCGTCAGCCCGAGCGCCTCATCCAACTCGCGGTAGGCAAGCAACCCGGCATCCGTGGTGACCTGACTACCGAGGAATTTCAGCTTCAGCATGCGGTCGAAACCGACCCGCAAATCGCTCTTTTGGCAGTCACCCATTGGGTTCCTCGGTCAGCAGGACATGAATTGGCAGAATCAACTTGGTTTTCCAGGGTCTGGCGCAAATTACATGCCGAAGATCGAGAACTCATCTGGGGAATGCGGGCTTAGGGGTTGCCGTAGCCGCCACCGAAGCCGTAACCGTAATTTGGGCGTTGCATCCCGGTACCGCACCAAGGCTGCGGGCGGTTTGGGTAGCAGTTGGGCTGGAAGCTTGGGGGACAGTAAGGCCGACCGTATTGCGGCGGGCAGAACTGGGGTGGGCAGTAAGGGGCTGGGCGGCAGCCGTAACCCTGGGAGAAGCTTTGTTGAAAACCACCGTATCCTTGAGCGGAAGCCGATTCGACGGCGATCAGGGCGACAGCGGCAACAACCAGGGCAGCGGCGAGAGTTGCAAGTTTCATGGTCAGGACTCCAAATCTGAGGGGTTTTGTTCGTGTTGCGAAGCGTTCGTTGCTTCGTCACCCTTAGCCCGCAAATCGACTGCATCCCCCGCCACAGGATCTCTAAGAATCTTGCGGTAGCACCGTCCACTATGAACTGACGATCCGAAGCTGTGCGGCCTGCAGGGCCAACCTGTACATCCCGCCCTTGCCCGGGCAACCCGGGATCGGAGCGAAGACTCCTGGGCGCTGCACCTTCCCAGATCAGTCTGTGTGCCCGCGTTCACCCCAGGCCCACCGGTACAAGTTGCGGGTATCGACATACCTGCCCTCGCTGCTGGCGCTAGAGGCCAAAACTGGGTTTGCGCCTCACGAACGGCTGAACTGCCCAATGCCGCTGTAGTGCGTCAGCCCTGGAGCACCACCATATTGAGCTGATCGTACTCGTGGCCCACGGCCGCTTCGGTTTGAATCATTTCCTCCCGGAAATCGCCGCCTCGATTCGACTAGAATGGCGAGAACTCGCGCAGAAAACTCCAGAAGGTCGTGACACACAGCACGGCAACGAATCCCAACGCGAGCACACACAATTCATCCACGACAGGCTCCAATCGTAATTTGAATGTTGAGGCGGATAGCGCCGCGTTCTATGTCATTGATCCGACGACGGCCAGCTCTATCCATCTGGATATGCTTACAGTCACTTACGTGACAGCCTCTGTGTTTTGTAAACGTTTACAAAACGCAGGAACCACGCGAGAGGAATTGCAGAGCATACGCATCCGATAAAGCAGCTGTTCTCTACGGGAAGGGTCTGTGTTCTGTAGGTCGCCGCTACAGCAAGGGTCTGTGTTCTGTAGCTCGCCGCTACAGCAAGGGTCTGTGTTCTGTAGCTCGCCGCTACGGCAGGGGTCTGTGTTCTGTAGCTCGCCGCTACAGCAAGGGTCTGTGTTCTGTAGGTCGCCGCTACAGCAAGGGTCTGTGTTCTGTAGGAGGCCCATTCCACCGCACTCACCCAATACAACCACCAGTCGACTGCAGGACTCACAGGGCGTTGTGAATGCCGCTGGCTAGGCAGGTTCATTTTGTCAACAAAAACGCCCCTGTGTGACGCCTGGGGCGTTCTGGCGGGGGTCGCGAGCGTTCGTCGGCATTGGAGGGTTGACCAACGACGGTGGCAACGCATGCTCCAGCGTCGCTCGCACCACCACCGCCTCGGGATGCTTCACCGCCAATCGCTGAAACACTTCCTCATGCAACATGACCCAACCCCTCCGTGACCCCAGCTCAACTCGACGGTTCCACGTCGAACTATCATGCTACGAAGCCCGTAGGCTTTTGGATCACGTACAAAGGACTGCTCAGTGCTACTGCGGGTATGGCTGGTGGTAGCTCGGTGCTACGGCAGGTATGTCTGGTGGTAGCTCAATCCCATGGTAGACGCAGCGTGCCGCGTTTCCACTTACAAGCGAGGATTGGTCTTGGTCGCGCAGGTACTGAGGAAGAAGTTAGCTTTTCTTGTCACCTGTGGTGGCGTTGCCGTTGAAATCGAGGAGGAGATCGAAGAGGGCAAAGTCGATGGCCCAGTCGCGGCCCTGATTGCCGTAGACGAAGTCAGCCAGCGCAATTCGCACCTGAATACTTGGAGGGGCAGCCGTTCCCACAAGGTTCTGCCGGAGCACACCATCCCATTGCTCTGTAGATTGCCACGCCGGACCTGGCGCCGAGGTGCGTTGCAATCCATCAAGTCTCGGGCAACCAAGCTCTGTAAACGTTTACAGATGATGTGCGATCAAGCAGTTCGCCGAGCCAGGAGAGGGCTCATCCAGCTGAGGCGGCGTCCTGCCCATGCCTGAACCGAGAAACGCTCCAGAACGACGCCCAGGGCCTCTGGGAGGGGCCCCGCGGCTTGGTCCCGCGTCTGGACAGTCTGCAAGACCGTTCCCGAAGTTGCGGCACCGACTCCGGACATCATGTCCGGAGTCGGAAAGGGCGTTCAAAGGAAAAGTGCAGGAAGAACCGGTAGTGAGTAATTGAGCAGTGACGAACCGCCGTTGTGTAAACGGTTACATATATTACGACACCGGGACCTGGTCGTCTCAGCGGAGTGCCCTGCAGAGTCCGGTTAGGCCACCACATTCTCTGGGATTCCGCAGGACAACGCTCCTGCGCAACGCCGACGCGTTTTCGCGACCCTTCGGCGGCCTCCAGAAGGGATCGTTACTTTCAGAAGTTGTTCGCGGATGTAGTCGTCCGGTCCTATAGCCGTTAAACCGAGACCTGGCACGGTGGACCAAACGCCGTTTCTATCTGCAAAGCCCATGCTGTGCAGCCCAGATGTACACCGTTGGGAACAGCTAAAATCCGGCCAGGCAGCGAGTATGATGCAAAGGAACTCCACCAGAGGCTAAGATGCGGACGACCAAGCCCCAATCGAACAGCGGCGCACTCCCTGGTAACGAAAGTCAGCCGACATGACCCAACGTGACCAGATCCGCGCGATCCGACAGGATGTTCTGAGAGTCCATTTGCTGGGAGCGCACGCCGTCGCCAAGATCAAAAAGGCTGGCGGAAAATACTCAGCCGGCGCTGTTGCGAGAATTGCCGCGGAAGGAGGAGTCTCGGAACCGTCACTGCGCAAAGCGATCAAGTTCTATCAGACGTACTCGACCGAAGAGCTAAAGGAGTTTCAGCGGCTGCGAACGCCCAGCGGTAGCCCGCTCAGCATCAGCGTGGCGTACCAGATCATGTATGTCGCCAACCGCCAACGAAGAACGTCAATTGCACGCCGGGCGGCAGAAAGCGGTTGGTCTATCCGTGACGTGGAGGCTGAAGTTCGGCGTCGCGTTGGATTACGCGAGCTGGCCAGAAAGGGTGGCAGGATTCCTCGATTGCCGACAAACTCAGACGAAGCGCTGCGACAATTGGCGGAGAAGTGCGACCAGTGGAATCGGTGGGTAGGACACCTCGATGTGGCCAGAGAATCAGGAGCATTCTCCGCCGCACAGCTACCCGAGAACCTTAGGAAGCGGGTCGATGAAGTCACCCTGGCAATGCAAAAGCTGGCTGGCGAAGTAGCCAAGGTGCAATCCGGTGGGCGACGGAATTCCTAGTTGCTGGATGCCGTGCGTTACAACCCGAGCTCTGGCCTTGACTACAAACAGTGCTCGCCCAGTGGAGTCCGTCCACGCTGGATGTTCAATGGCTACGGAGGCTCAGCCTCCACGTACTAGCCGGCTAAATGGCAAAGGCAAGCATTCGGCCCGGGGCAAGGTGAAAAACTGAAGGGGCAGAAAGCCCTGATCGCTGGGAAAGGCCGCCACCTCAGCCGTTTGTGCTGAAGTGTAAACGTTTACAAATATGGCCACCGTGGGTTGCTTACCGATTCGCGATCCGATAACAATGGATAGCTGAGGACGGCCATGGTCGGACTCAGAGTCGATGCCCGCTCCCCGGTGGCCCTGCTGCCGGACGAGCCGACACGGCTCTCACGGCGGATGGGCCAATCACCCACATCCACTGGACGCTCTGGCAGACTACTCTGACCGTTAGGACAGACAGATCTCCAGTAGCAACTGAGCGGCACTGAACACCGGTTACCCAAGCCCCAAGGGCACACGTACCCGGGATACGGCCGAACAGACCAGAGGACTGGATGCACCGGCGGCTCCGCCTGCCATCGCGATCGCGGTCAGCGCAATCGTATCCGAGGCTGCGGCCCGCAGATTAGTGGGCCGCAGCTGCCGGAGCCAACACACGGAGATGCCAATGTACGAAGCTGGCTACACGCCCGGTCGGCCCATTCCGGTCGGCGCTCACGCAGGCACGCTCGAAGACTTCGCTCATCGATTCCAACGAGACGTTCGCGCCTGCCACAAGCAATTCGAGGTTCCAAGGGCGGAAAAGTCCGTACCCTTGTTGGAGCACTGGTACGACACAAGGAACTTGGCGCTCGCCCTCATCCACATCCAGCAGCGCGGCGGTGAATCACCTGGACCAGACGGTATCCGTCCCGAGCACTACACGATCAATGAATGGTTTGATGTCTTTCGACAGATTCAACCGTTGCTAATCAACGGCGAATATGACCCCAGCCCTCCCCGCAAAGTGGAAATCGCCAAGCTGTCCGGTCGAGGTTTTCGCACGATTGAGATTGCAAACTTGATCGATCGCATCGTGGCACGAGCCACCTATCAATGGCTCTGGCCTTGGATGGAGCCGAACTTTTACCGCAGGTCGTACGGATTCCGGAGCCAACGTGGCACATGGCACGCGTTGAGAGAGGCAGTCCGGGTCTCAACGAGAAATGACCTCTATCATTGGCTGTGCCATGATCTGGTCAGTGCATTTGATCGAGTGCCGCGCAACCGCTTGCTCGATCTGCTGGCCTGGGTGCCGAGCGCCATGCTCAGGGTGCTGTCTCGTTTGATTGACACTGGCCGCAAGCATGGCATTCCCCAAGGGTCTGCGCTGTCTCCCTTGCTCCTGAACTTCTACCTTACCAAGCATCTTGATACGCCGTGGCAATTGCAGTGCCCCTTAACGCCGATGCTGCGTTACGCTGACGACATCTTGGTGCTGGTCGGCAATAACGAAGGAGCACAGTCGGCTGACGCGCTGCTCCGCCGTTTGTTGACTCCCTCCGGGTTTCAGCTCCGCGATAACGCACGCGACGCAACTTCCAACCTTGGCGCTGGAGAATCTGCTGACTGGCTAGGGTTCACGGTTGCAACGCAGGCCAATCTTTCCGTGCGAATTGGCGAGCAGAGATGGCGGCGGCTCGAACGTGGCCTTGAACGTGCCAGCGCGACCGAAGACGGTGCATCTTCGGCCAAAAGTGTGTTGAAGGGGTGGTTCGATTACTTGGGGCCGACCTACGACCACGAAGATCGCGCATCAGTGCTCCGCGGCGCGAAAGATCTAGCTGACAGGGTTAGCAGCAACGGATGCGTGCCGACACGCGAGCTGCGAGACGCCTGGCGCAATTCGCAGCGGCGGTGGTCGCGATTAACCGACCCCAATCCACGCTTAGTTTTGCCCAGGAAACAGAGGCAAATTCCAGCAATCGTCGTTCAAGACCAGGATGAGTGTCCGTTCTGATTTGATTCTCATGGTTCAATCGGAATCATGCGTCCGACGAGGCCTTCGATCGTCAGTTGCTCTCGAGCGCTGATGGATTTCTCGCCGATCAGGATTCCGCACCGCATTACGTCGTTCAGCAAATCAAGGTTGGACAACACCTGTTCGCTCCTGAAAACTTCGGCCCCGACAAAGGCAACCATTCCGCTATTTCGCGTGACTTCCGATTGGAGATAGGGCGGCGTGTTGACGATGATATCTCCCTTTCGCCAGTTTTCAGTGCTATCCGGCCCGTGGAGTTTGGTAGTACCCCGCCTTTTCAGCCCTTTCACCAAATCCGATGCCGTCCTTGGATTGTTGGCGATCACATGAATCGTCACGGTTGGGTGGGTGCTGGTCGCTGAAACTAGTAAACTCGCCGCTTGATCCGTATTGGCGACCTTGAACTGTGTTCTGGGTAAGGTTGCGAAGAGCGATCTCCGAGCTACCTCCTCCGATTCGAGTTCTGCCTTGCTGTTTTGAAGCAACCTCCATGCTGACCTCAGTACGGGCCACTCCGTCTTGTTGAACTGCTGTACCGTGTAGCCTTCCCTCTCAAGTGCTTCGACCAGACGATCTCCGAGCCCAGCCGGGAGCGTAACCTCACCTCCTTTGGTCCGTTCGTAGTACGTTTCAGTTACCGGCTTCATCTTGACCTGGCCGCGGTGAATCGAAGTTTCGGCCTTCTCAGCGGTCAACAACGAGGCGCACAATGACTGAGGGAATCCGGTCCCACGCACGATGTGCTTGCGGTAGACCAAGGAGGCAACCCGGCGTGACTCGTCTCCCCTGGGCGGGCTGGGCCGATAAGCGAGATGATAGAACGTCACGGATGTCACGATGGAACCTGGATTTGCGGCGAAGTGGAGGACAGTCCATGTTCCAACCCACCAACGAAAAAAGGTTGGTTAGCAATCGGGCGAATTCGATGATCAAGTCCGCCGACTGATCGACGAGAACGAGGACCAAGGTGGCATGCTTCGTACCTTGTTATTGATCAACCGAGTATCGCTCGCGTTGCTGCCGATTGGTACTACTGGTACTACCAAAAGCTGCTAAGTACTACGTTTTTCGCTTGTTTTTTGCGCGGATTTGCGGGGGTATTGATGAGGCTTTGGAGAACGCTAAACTGCACCGCTGTAAGCGCTTGAAGCTGAATTGCTTGGTCGGCATTGAACGGTTTGGGACCAAGAAGTCGTAGGTTCAAATCCTATCATCCCGACTAAAGTCGTTTTTGAGCCGTTCGGCCAATTGGTCGAACGGCTTTCTCTTTGTGGTGACTAGAGTTACGTCGCTCAGGATACGGTTCAAACAGACCGCGTCCAAGATTCGCCGCCGGACGGTATTGTTTGAACCCTGCCAGACTTCGGCGGCTTTTTGCGACCAGTCGAAGAGGGCCAACGCCCGCTGGTTCCTTTCGGCGTCGCCCGCCCCCGCCTTGTGGAGTGCCTCTTCGATCCGCAAGCTCTCGCTCTTGAGTTCGGCTGACTTCGCCTTGAACGTCGGCTCATCAATCGTACCCGCGAGATATGTGTTGAGCAGGCGATCATGCATCGTGGCTACCTCGGACTGGCGCTTCTTCAACGCTGCGTCGTGCCGTTGGTGATGCGCGAGTAGATCGCCAAGCGTGGTTTGGAGCGTCGAGCGGAACCAGGTCGCCATTTCCACGTTTGGTAGCCTGAGCGAGTGCAGGTCATCGATGATGGCTCGTTCCAAGTCATCGGACTTCCAACGCACTATCGGATGGTCAGGGCTCGGCTCGTTGTTGGCGCAGCGATAGTAAAGATGTTCGCGCACCCCGCCCCCGCGCAGCTTGCGGCGAATGCGCTCGCCGGTGATCGCCTGCCCGCAGAAGGCGCAGGTCAGCAAGCCGCCGGCCAATGGGTGGGAAGGTGTGCTGATGCGGCGATTGCGACCATGCAGAATGTCCTGGCAGGCGTCGAAGGTCGCGCTCTCGATGAGCCGTTCGTATCGTCCCTCGAAAACGGTCCCATTGCGGCGAAGCTCACCAATGTAGAACCGATTGTTGAGGATGTACGACAGGGCCGTGCGACCGAATCTGGTCTGGCTTGTCCGAAACACATGCCCTTCCCGCTCGAGCTTCTCGGCGAGGCTGCGAAATGTGTGATTGCCCAACGAATAGAGATCGAAGATTCGACGGACCGTCTTGCTCTTCTCCGGATGCGGCTGCACCGGTGCCTCGCGGTCGTCGGTGTTGATGTAACCGTAGGGCGCGAGGCCGGTCGGCCATCCCTGCCGCACCTTCTCGTCCATCCCCTTGAGAACTTCGGTTCGCAAGTTATCGCTGTAATACTGTGCAACCGCCGCCATGACGTTGAAGGATAATGCCCCCGCCGCGCCAGGACCGAACTGATTCTCGACGAACACCAATCGCACGCCGCAGTCATCTTCCAACTCCTGCAAGCGAACGGCGTCTCGCATGTTCCTGCACACGCGGTCAAGCTTGTGGCTGAGGATCGCCCTGATCTTCTCGCGCTTCGCGTTGGCTTTGACCCACGAGAACATTTGATTGAAGACCGTCCGCTCGGCACCGCGTTTGGCGGATTCCGCCACCACGAACTCGCGCACCACGGTCCAGCCGTTGCGTTGAGCGCTCTCGCGGTTGGCACGCAGCTGCGCATCGATGGAATAACCTTCTCGTTGTTCGCGCGACGAAACCCGCGCCCAGATGATCACATGCATCGTTGATACCTCCTTCGTCGAGAAAACATGATCGCTTCCGCCATCCGCCGAACATTGCCCAAAATCTCCACCACCTCCTCGTCGCTGAGCACACGCCCATACGCCTTGGACCAGATACGCCGCGTATCCGCGAACAATTCGTCGGTGATCCAGGGATGAAACGCGCGCACGCTCACCGCTGATGATGAATCGCATGGCGTTTCGCCGCTGCGTTCGCAGTCGCTGGTCGTCGTTTGCATCTGCATGAAACTTGCCCTCCATGAAACGGGAATCCCGCGTGGCGACCGCCGCCACGCCAACCACCACAGTTACCTCAACATCGCCGCAGGCATCCAGCGGCTCGTCACGCGAACGCGTGGGTGGGCCACCGGGGCGTTCGGAATGTGGTCGAAAGAACGGTCCTACCGTAATAAGAGGCCGCGAAGTGCGGCCTCGTGGGCGACGTAGGGGCCAAACGGACGTTAGCCGTTGGCGTCGTCCGAGAAGGGCGGGGCGAGTCCATCCGCGACCGCCAAAAGCACCTCGACCAGATCGTGGGCATCGAGATTGGCAGAACGCCGGCCCGCTTCGAGTTCCGTCTGCATGGCAGCGGTCACCTTGCGGATGGCGTCGGCAACTTGCATCTGCGTCGCCATGGGTTCGTCTTGCGGCTGGCCAGGGCGAACTGGCCCCGGTCGGTCTTCTTGAAGCGGGCGTCTTTGCCCTTGGCGTTGATGTCCCGAAGGGTCGAGGCTTATAGCGTCGCGACGGGGTTCACGCCGCCTGGGCTGCTCCAATCCCTTCATGGCCATCGCCTTCGATCAGAAACGCAGCCGACCGGCGATTTCTACAGATTCATCAATGTTCTTCAACAATCGTTTCGATCTTCCCGGCCTTAAACGCTTCCACGAGCGCTGCGTAATCTCTTTCATTCTGATCCGCGTAGACCAAGGCGAACTCACCGATGGCCTGGTCGAAGACATCCGCTTTGCCGAGGTAGCCGCTGATCAACGCCGCATCTCCAGATTTGGCATGGGCGTGGGCTAGGGTTCGACCGCACAACTCCGCGTACAGCATCGTTTGCTGGGCTGATGCACCTTCTTCAATGCGAGCCGACATTTTCATGTCTCTGAGTTGTCGGATGAAGAAATCGCGACCTCGCCGACCCCGCGTCCAACCGAGGAAGATGTCACTGGCGGACTGCATCAGGCGTTGCCCCACAACGACGCGTTGACCGTGGTTTTCATACTGGCTTTTGCCCGCGTAGGGTTCCAGCACGGAGGGACAGGCTTGCTTGAATTGAAGCAAAAGTGGGTGATTTTCCGCAGAGAAAAACAATCCGACAAAGCAGAATGTGCCGACGCTGCCGATGCCCACCGCTTTGATGACGACATCTTCCAGGCTGTAGCGGTCTAAGAGGACGCGGCGCTCGTCTGGCAGCGATAATCGGTATTGTTCCAATGCTTCCCGAACGAGCGTCTCGTGTTCCGGCTCCTGCTCTTGGTTAACATGAAACATCGCCGGCGGTTGGTCGATCAGACGACGGCGTCCCGCGATCTCTTCGCTAATCTGCGGATAAAGATAATCGCTAATACGATGCTTGGCCTTGGCGACGATATCCTCACGAATCTCTCTGATCTTCGCATCAGGAGCCATGTCGATGATGGTTTGGGCATCCAATTTGGAATACCAGACATCTAGAGGGCTCATCTTTGAGAATTCCCGCAATCGCTCCCGGTATGCGCGAACGCATTCGATGGCGGCAGCTTGGGCTCGCTTGTCGCCGAGTTTGATGTCACGCACCGCCACGGCAAAACTGACCGCCAGACGTTTGACATCCCACTCCCACGGCGCAGGGAGTGTTTCGTCAAAATCGTTGATATCGAAGATCAGATTGCGCTCGGGGGTCGCGAACAGGCCGAAATTGAGCAGGTGGCAATCACCGCAGGCCTGGACCCGCAGGCCAGTGGTTGGGGTGCCGGCCAGATCGGAAGCCATTAGTCCTGCAGAACCGCGTAGAAAGGTAAACGGACTCGGCAGCATGCGCCCGTAACGAATCGGGACAAGTTCGGCTAGTCGATCCTGATTGGATCCCTTCAGAATCTCGATCGGATCGCGGTGGTTCGCTGGCGGCTTCCAATTGGCGTGACTTTGACGCGGCACGCTGTCGCGCAACGCTTTGCCGGCGGCGATCCGTTCGTCGCGTGAACGAAACACCGGCGCGCTTGTTCCGGTCTTTGCTCCTACCGGTTTGGTATTCCCAAGCGATTCGTCAGCAACAGACATATTGATTCTCGATGTCACTCAGGAAACTAGCTGATTTCACGGACTCAGATCGGTGCGGGCGGATCGCACCAGACCGTGTCAGGCCAATTCCATCGAGTATGATTCGGATTCGGACCCGGATCAATTCTTGGCTTCTGCGGATTCCCCGAATACGGACGCAGCCGTCTTGACCGCTTCCAGCGCCGCAGGAAATCCGGCATAGACGGCCATCTGCAAAATGATTTCCAGGATCTGATCCGGAGTGCAGCCGACGTTCAAGGCACCTCGGATATGATCTTTCAACTCGGCCTGCGGATAGCCGAGGACCGTTAAGGCGGCAACCGTGAGCATTTCCCTCGTCTTCAAATCGAGTCCAGGACGCGTGTAAACGTCGGCGAACGGAAACTCGACCAGACAGCGCGCCAGATCCGGGCTGGCCGCTTCCAGACTCTTCAGTGCGGAGTCGATCCCTGGTCCGAACATCTTCCGCATCGTGGCGAGACCACGGTCATAGCGAGTTTCTTCGGGCTGCATATTCAGGCTCTCCGCAGTTGTGATCCGGGGATCGCAGGACAAATCAGTGATACTTTTTCAACGTCTCCCGGATGGGCCAGCGGCTTGGCAGCAGCTTGCCTTGCGGTTCGGCAAACCGGCAATGGAGCGTGCCCAGGCGCTCGAACGTAATTTGGATTTCGACACCGGGATCAATGAAGTCGTCGTGGTCACAGCCGGTGCAATCCGGGATGGTGCCGAAGCCCATTACGGAACCGGGCTTAAGCGGAGCGATGAACCCCAGCCACGCAAACACATCTTCGGCTTTGTGGCTGATCTCCGAAGTGGAACCCTGGTACTTCACTTGGCCATTCACGAGAACCGTCACCTTGAGGTTGTAGGGATCACCGACCTCATCGAGCGTTACCAAGTACGGTCCCAGCTGATTCCCTTTAGCCATGTCCTTCGTCAGGCAGAATCCACCCACGAACTCCGTGGCCTGGATGTCCCGGGCCGAGATATCGTTGAAGATGCAGAATCCCGCCACAGGCTGCCGCTCGTTCCCGTAAACGACCGCCAGTTCCGGCTCGACGTCCAACCGCGACGTGTATGCTGGCCACGGAATCGTCTCGTCGTCGCCGACGATGGTGTTCATGTTGCTCTTGTAATAGGACAACGGTTCGGGCTGACCGGCAGGAGGCTTGGCTTTCGGAGCCATGACGGCTTTCGCGAACGCTTGCAAAAGCGGAGCGGTCTGCGGGTTGTCTTTCTCGTACTTCCCGATCGTTTCGCCGGAGTTTTTCAAGTGCCGAGGCGTCAAGCCGAAGTCGAATAATGCAACCACTTCGATCGGCTCTAGCAATCTTACGGCTTCGAGGGGGAACCGTTCTCTTGGCTTGAATTCGTCGAAATGCTGTTCTCCCCATGCCAATAGTTCTTTGGCGACTTGCTCACTGCCGGGAAGATTCGAGAGATAGGATCGGCTGTTGTCCAAATGAGGGGACACTTTCCCCGCTCTGGACTGGAGTGCGGCAAACGAAACAGCCTGGTCTCGAACAATGACACCTAACTCAGGGCTCGGCGAGTCGACGGTGAGGAAGCGGATCAGTTTCATGACGGTGGTCCCTCTGGTGATTACGTATCAAAAAAGAATTCAGTTTCAATGTCTTTAGTTTTGGCTTCTGGATCTGCTTTTCGCAGGACGACGAGAAGTCTGCCGGCGTCGATTGTCGGAAATGTTCTCGTTTCCGCAGCATATCAACAGGTAAGTTTCCCCCATCGGATGTCATGCCGCACGATTCCGTTCCAGTATTTTCATGAGACAGCGCGATGTCCTTAGGTAAGAGACGATCACTACGGCTAGCGTGGTAATAATAATCCCCGCGCCGGTAATGGCTGCACTGCAGACAACCACCCAAGGCATCCATTCGTTCATCGGTGCGAGGTTGATGACGATGAGTGGTACGCCCAAAGCGATGGCAACACCGGCGATGAGCCCGTGCATGGTTAGACCTCTGGCGATCTTCATCTGTGTTTCCACCAAGGCTATAACCATATCCCGCTCTCCAGTAGTTGCTTGGAAATCGGAATCAGGGACATGCTGGAGCTGAGTCATTGCCGTCGTTTCACAAAATTGTTGTTTTCTCACGGGCTTGGCAGCCAATGTTTCCTGCGTATCCAAAGCATAAGCAGCCGCGCTACGCATTCCATCATGGCGTTCCCGCACCTGGAACCTCCACCTCGACAACCTGAAAGCTCGCGCTCGGGTGTCGCTGGATCTCCGCCGGATCGTGAGACGCTGACGTACTAATGAAGAGGTGTCGTCGCTCGGGCCCGCCCAGCATTACCGCATAGGCGTGCGTGTCCACCCTGATTCGATCCGTTATCTCTCCGCCTTCGCGGACCCGCACCACACTGTCCGCGCCTTCCGGATTCGCGCACCACACGGCTCCCTCGGCGTCGAGACAGATACCGTCAGGGCCAACGGACGAGGGCAATTGCGCCCAAACGCGACGGTTGCCGAGAGAGCCATCCTCCCGGATGTCGAAGGCGGTGAGGCGATGGCCAATCGTCTCGCCAACGATGAGCGTTTTGCTGTCGGGGGTGATCACCATGCCATTCGGGAAGAAGAGTTTGTCGGCGACCACGGACGCTCGACCATCCGGGCCGACGAGAACGATCACGCAGGTTTCGACGGGCTTGGCCGCCGGATCGACAAAGTTGTAGCCGATGTCTCCCACGTACAGTCGGCCCTTGGCATCCACGATGCCGTCGCTCAGGCAGAACGTAGTGAGTGCACTGATATCGGCCAACGGTTGCAGGGAAGCTCCGCTGCTGCGGTAAATCCGCCGCTGAAACGCATCACCCACCACAACACCGCCGTCGGGAGTGAGCCCGAAGCCATTCGGGATGAACGGCAACTCGAGTACCGTTGCCACAGTACCGGAAAGGTCCATCGTCTTGATCCGTTTGTCGTGGATGTCAATGAACCACAACTTATCTTTGTGCCAACGGGGACTCTCGGTGAACTTGAGGCCGGTGGTGGCATCTGCCAGTGTTTTAATCGGGGACTTCATAGCGTAATTTCTCGTTGGTAATTGGGTTCGAGTTTCCTCTCAGGATTTGACTCGATTGACGAACGCCAGGACCAAATCAGTGAGCGCCCGAGTCACGTGCCCCTTGCCGGAGAGGTCGTTGCAGAAGAGCAGGTCGCCGGGGTGGAATCGTCGCGCTTCGCCGTCGCTGGTCACCACCTCTCCCTCGCCGGACAGAATGATGCAGACGTACGGCTGAGGGGCGTTGTGGGCCGGTGCCTCCGTCCCGGCGCGGAACGCGATGACGCACATGGTCGTGACCGCCCCGAGATCGCTCATCTGCCCCGTGGGGTTCGGTGGTGGTCCCACGGCAAGCTCACCCTCCGGGATGTCCTGGACGCCGAAGTGCGTCTCACCCCGTTCGTCCGCATGGATCATGGCGAATTTCATGTCTGGTGACTTCGTTGGTATGTGGCTACTAAGTTCGTTGAATGCATCTCGGCAAATTAGAATTCCGCTTCGATCCCTTTGGCCTTCGCCACCTGGTAGATCGCGTCGAACGTGGCGGCCGAGTCCCACGGGGCATCAGGGGGTTCGTTGCGGAACTCTCGGTACGCCCGTTCGACATTCATGTAAAGCCGCGCCGGGGCGCGCCATTCACCATAGGGGCCGAACTCGATCTTCTTGGCGGCTTCAAGCGATGTGATTCCAGCATCGAAGCACTTTCGGGATTCGTCACGGACGTACTGCAGGTACGCCTTCATTTCCATCGCTCCCTCGATCCCACACAGCGGGCCGTGTCCGGGGACGATGACCTCGGGATCGAGTTCGATCAGCAGATCAAGGCACTGGAACCACTTCTCGTAAGAGCCGGTCCAGCCCATCGGCGTGCACTGCCGAAACAACACGTCGCCGGCAAACACGACACGTTCCTCCAGCAGATGGATGATGGTGTCGCCAACCTGATGGCAGGGCCCGACGTAAATCAGGTGGACCTCTTTGCCTTCGAGATTCAGCTCATAGCGCGTGTCGAACAAGGTCGTCGGCAGGACCAGTTCAATCCCGTCGAAGTTGTAGTCTTCCAGCAATTGCTCTCCGGCAGCCTCCAAACCCGGATGCAGAGTTTTGAGGACGAGTCGCGTCAGAAATCGGCCGACACCGTGAAGTAGTTTCTGGCTCTCTTTGGGTTCGGCGACTTGCTTCATGCGCTCAGGCACCGAGCGGTGAGCGATGATTTCCGCGCCTTTGAAGAGCTGATTGCCCCACACGTGGTCGGCGTCTTCATGGGTGTTGATCACCCGCTGAGGCATGGCCGGCCACACCTTGCCGAACATCTCAATCATCTGACGGGCGTGTGCCAGGTCCGACTGCGTGTCGATCACGACGCCGCCGCCGCAGTTAATGAGTCCGGAATTGGCGTCGCAAACCCGATTCTTTTCGTTAATCACCGCGAAGCAGTGATCGCTGACTTGATGCATTTTCATGGGGATCGTCTCCACTCAGAATTACGGTTTTTGTTGGGCGTAGGGGCCGGCTTCGGAAACGATCACGCCGTTTCTCGTCACGTACTCATCCCAGAATTTGAGCAGCGTCTTGCGTTTGTCCGGGTACTTCGCGGAAAGGTCATGCAACTCGGCGGGGTCTTCACGGAGATTGAACAGTTCCCAATCGCCAGTACCGCCGGCCCCTTTCATCAAGTACAGGAGCTTCCAATCGCCTTGCCGGATCGCCCGGTTGCCGAACAACTCCCAACCGAGCCAGTCCGAATCTGAGCGAGTGGCTGTCTCCCGTCCGGCGAGCAGCGGCCACATCGACTTCCCCTGCGGCCGCGCGACCGTGGTCCCTTGTTTCATTGCCGGATGTTCGACACCGGCCGACTCCAGGAGCGTCGGTAGGATATCCATGACGTGCAGGACGGAGTGATTGATTGCCCCCGCGTGCTTGACGCCTGGACCGCTCACGATGAGAGGTGCGCGGATGCCCCCCTCGGCCTCGACACCTTTGAACAGGCGAAACGGCACACTGCTGACTTGGGCCCAAGACGGACCATATTCCACGCACGAACCCGGATGGCCCCAGTTCTCCGGACGGTTGTCGAAGGTCTTGTCGAACCAGTCCTTTGCCGTCGGGGCCAGCTTTGCGACTAACTCGGCCATGTCCTCGCCGGCCGCGCCATTGTCGGAGAGAAAGACAATCAGCGAGTTGTCGTACTTGCCAGACTTTTTCAAATGTTCAATCAACCGTCCGATCTGGTCGTCCATGTACTCGATCATCGCCGCGTAGAGTTCCATCTTGCGGGCGGCGTGGCGTCGCTGTTCGTCGGTTAGCTTTTCCCAGGCGGGGATGTTCGGCAGTCGCGGGAACGTGACCACATCCTTGCCGACTATCCCTAGTTTCTTCTGCCGGTCCAGCCGTTCTGCCCGGATGGCGTCGTACCCCTTGTCGTACCGGCCCTTGTATTTGTCGCGCCACTCGGCCGGCAGCGCCAATGGGCCGTGCGGGGCCTGGTAGCCGAGGTAGGCGAAGAACGGTTTGCCGTCACGGCTGTTCTCGTCGATGCTCTGCATGACGAAATCAGTGAAGTACCTCGACGAGTAGTAGTCGGCTGGCAATTCCTTTACCTTCTCCCCGTTGCGAGTGAAGGTGACCCTAGGTTCCGAAGGAAGCAGTCCCAGCATGTCGGACCAGTGGGTACCGGCCCCTTGCAGCAGCGCGAAGTCCCGCTCGAATCCTCGTTTCGCCGGCCACTGGTCGGGTTTCTCACCCAAGTGCCACTTGGCGGCCATGCAAGTGTGGTAACCGGCCTCGCGTAAGAGCGAGGCTATGGTGACAACGCGATTATTTAGATGACCTTCGTAACCTGGTTTCCCTCGTTGTGTCGGGCCGGTCCACTCGGCCATGTTGCCGATCCCGGCGATATGATTGTCGGTTCCGCTCAGCAACATCGAGCGCGACGGGGAACAACTGGGGGCGACGTAGAAGTTCGTTCCCCGCAGCCCCCGCGCGGCGAGCGCGTCGAGGTGCGGAGTATTGATCTCACCGCCGAAACAGCCAAGATCGGAGTAGCCCATGTCATCGGCGACGATCAGTAGGACGTTCGGCTGGTCCCTTGGGCCGTCTGCTGCTAAGCTAGTTGATTGTCCACAAGGCAATGCAATTGCTAGAGTTATGGCAAACGCGATCGGCCAAATGTGTGGCATGTCCGTGACTCCCGGCTCGTCGCCTCAGGCTGGAAAAATGGAGGAAAACATTCCATCAGTATCTCGCTGGGCGGGCGCTGCCGTCTATCGAAATTCCGCAAACCGTGAAAACTGTGCAGCTTCCCTCCAAGACCGCCGCCACCTGCCACGACCCGGCTGTCACGATTGCCGAGATCAGCGACCCTACGGCGGTCGGCGAGTCCATCGAGGTGATCGAGCAGGACGTCGTGCAGCTGGAGTCGAAGCCCATCAGGGTGCGAAGGGTTGTCGTCCGGTTGGGAAATGCACTCGTGCTGTTTCATTCCACGAACCTTGCGGTTCGCACGCGCACCCGCCTGCATACCGATTTCGTGGCTTATACCGCCTTTGCCCCCAAGTCTATTGGCACCGTAAATGGGTTGCCGGTTAGCCCCGACCGGTTGTTGGCGTGCATGCCCGGCATTGAGGTGGAACTCGTCGTTGCGGCCGGCTACGAGAGCGTAGCCTTCCTATTGCCGCCCGACGATATCCGGGCCCATCTTCGGAGCCGCCATCGGGAAGATGAGTTTCACCTTCCCGACGGTATCGAGTTAATCACACCAAGTGCCGCCGACGTTCACGGACTATATCGCTGGGGGCGTCGCTTGATTGATTTGGCCACTAGACAGCCAGAAGTGTTCGACATCCAGCAAACGCGGACTTTTGCTAATGTCGAGCTGATCGAAAACCTTTTGGCGACCCTCCGCTCAACTGTCCGGACCGTATCAACGCCTTACGACCTGTCGCGACAGGGTCACAGCCGGGTCGTGCGGATTGCCGAAGACTTCGTGCTGTCGCAAACCGCGGAACGACTTCATGTGACAGACCTGTGCGAAGCGGCGGGGGTGAGCGAGCGGACCCTGCAATACGCCTTCAAAGAGTTGATGGGGATGACCCCGGTGGCCTATCTGACCCGGCTCCGATTACATCAAGTGCGTAAATCGCTTCGAGCGGCGACTCATGGTACGACGACCGTGACTGCCGAGGCGCTGGGATGGGGCTTCTGGCACTTTGGCGATTTCT
Organism: Anatilimnocola aggregata; assembly: GCF_007747655.1. NCBI lineage: Bacteria > Pseudomonadati > Planctomycetota > Planctomycetia > Pirellulales > Pirellulaceae > Anatilimnocola > Anatilimnocola aggregata. The sequence continues at coordinate 7,300,671 of NZ_CP036274.1, read as the reverse complement.
CTCGCGCCTACAAGGAATGCTTCGGCGAGCTGCCATCGGAGACGTTGCGTCGTTAAACCGTCGTTTGCATCTCGCCGAGCCGTCGGGTTGCCAGCCCGACGGCTCACTACGGTTCAACCAAATTGTCAAAGAGCGATTCGCGGACGCACATCCTCGTCCGGTCGACCCACGCGGTGAGTGAAGCCGGGCTGGCCGAGTGCTTGTCGCTGGCCACGATCAGAAGTCGCGCATCTGCTGCTCGATCTGTTCGCGGCGTTTGCCCACCGCATTTAATTCCTGGGCCACAGCATCCCCGGTGCGACGGAGTGCTGCGGCTTGTTTTTGGAATACAGCCGCTTGCTTGCGACGATGGTCGGCATCGGCGTAGCCCAACTCGCGGTCGGCTTGGTCCAACTGCTTCTTCGCTTGATAGTCGAGGTCGGACGCCTGGCTCTGCAGGTCGGAATATCGTTGCCGCAGCTTTTCAGCCTCGGCCGCATTTTCATCGAGCAGATGGCGGAACTGCGAATCATCGCAGGTGTGATATAGCTCGCGTTTCGCCGACTCGGCATCCGAAAGCGTGGACCTGATCTGCTGCAACCTGCCATACAGCGGCGCGGTCGCCTCGTTATGTCGCTGCTCGGCGTCAGCCAGAGCGTCGTCAGCCTGAGCGATCTGGCGTTGTACTTCCTGCTGCTCCGCTTCGAGCTTAGGCATGGCAGCGACCTTTGCCTTGAGCTCCGTTCGCTTCTGAAACAGTGCGACCGCCTGCCGCAGTTCATCGAGCGACTTACCGGCGTTAGCGAGCGTCGCTTCGACCTCGTCGGCGTCAGGTTCTTTGCCGGTGGCGATGGCTGCGACCAACTCGCGGTAGCCATCGATGCGCTGCTTCCGGCGTTCGTGCTGCTTGCCGGCGATTCGTTCAAAGAGCGTTGTCACGTTCATGCGAGACTCCTGGGTTACGGGGATTCTGGTGGTACGCGATGTAGTCGTCGCACCACAGGGACGAAAACGATTGCGGGGGCTCGGTGGCCCGAATGTCGCTGAAGAGCATGTCGGCGCAGCGGGCTGGTTCGTCGCCGAGGGCATCCAGATAGAGACTGGCGTGCGACAATCCGTAGCGGTAACCGGCACAGATCGCGACGTGATAGGCGTCGAAGCCGACCTGTTGGGCGCGATAGCAGAGGTGCAAGGCAATCCGGATGAAGTCGACTTCGTGCCCGTGGTAGAGCGGAATGTCCTCGCGCGGCGGGCGCTTGGTGCAATCGGCGACGACGAGCGACTCGAACAGCAACTTGTCGGGATCGACGCCAGTGCGGTCCTCGAAGAGGGCTGGCCGATTCAAGATGTGTCCTAATTCGTGCAACGCGAACTGCTGCGTCAAATACTCCTGGTCCTCGGGTTCGTACATTTCCGCCAAAGACAGATCGTTAATGACCATGCACGGCCCGCGGCCGCGATAGTTCGGAATGTGGTCGCGAAGGTAGATGTCGAGCGCCTCCACCGTGAACGCACCGTGATAGTCGCCGGAGTAGTAACTGGCAGGCAGGGCGGACTGCGCCACGATGTACAACGGCGTCTCGCTAAAGTCGCGACCAGCTACGGCGCGGCAGAGCGCTTCGGCCTTGGCCAGCGGGCTGGCACCGTGGTCGCCAAGGTGGCCCACAGTGGGGTTCTGTTGCGTAACTTGTTTCATACATTGGCTTTCAGAAATTCGGACAACTAAAACAAATTCTGCCTAACCTTGCGTTTGTTCCCACTGGCGTCACCTGCCGTCATGCCCAGTAAGGAACCGCTCGGTAGGCGTAAGTGACGGGTGACGGCAAGTGACGGCTGCTGGGGCATAACGGGCCATAGAGACCATTTCGCGTGTGAGCATGAGTGTGTTATGCGTATTCATGTTCATGTTTTGGCCTTAGAGCGATTAATCCTAAAAAGCAGTCACTACCCGTCACCCGTCACTTTTCAGAAGCCTCGAAACACCGCCGTGACGGATGTGACGGCAACATTCCGGTTCAATTCCGTGCGCAAAGTGACGGGAGTGACCGATCAGAAATTCGTCCCGTCACCGTCTGATTCCTCCGTTTCGGAAGTCTGGGTTGTCAGCGCGAACGCCAGCCCGATCCCCTTCCACTTCTTGCCCGAGTTCGTGTGTTGCTTGCAAAAGCCTCCCTGAGTTCCACGATGCTCCATCCACTGCGAGAAGCGCTTCTGTGGCAGCACGCGCTCACCGGCGTCCGTCGCCCACCGCCGGTATTCGGCATAGATGTCCTGGCTCGTAACTTTCGCGTCGGCATGAACCACGCAGCATTCCGAGATGAAATCCCGGAGCACATCCATGTCGTCGCGGTATTCGGTCGTCGCGATGCGAACCTCGGAGGGTTCGCCCATGCCGTAACGCTGCCAATCCAGACAACCGCGAATCGTCCAATTCAAGATGCCCGGCAATTCCGCTTCGAACTCGGCCAGCATGGTTTCCATCGGCCTGCGTTCGTCTTCGGGGATGCGGATCAGAAACGGCACGAGCCGCAGACGATCCCAGATCGCTTCGTCGGTGCCGGAGATGCGCGGCCGATAATTCGTGCTCAAGTAAATCTTGAAGTGCGGCGTGAACTCAAACCATTCGCCTCGCATGAAGCGAGCCACGATCCGGTCGCCGCCGGTGATGTCCTTCACGAGCGCTTCGTCGAGCCGGTTGCCGTCGCCGGTTTCGCTGGCGGTCACCAAGCGGACGCCGCGCAGGCGGGCCACATCGTTGGGGATGGTGTCGCCCCGCTTGGCCAGGAGCGTCTGCGTCGGCGTTCGCGCCACATAACTGTCGCCAAGCAACAGTCGCATCCCCTCGAGGAAGACCGTCTTTCCGTTCTTTCCACCGCCGTGGAGGATGAACATGCAGCGTTCGGCCGTTGAACCGGTGAGCGTATAGCCCACGGCCCGCTGAATGAACCCGAGCAGATCGGCGTTGCCATCCATGATGCGGTGCAGGAACGCTTCCCACCGCGGGCACTCGGCCTCGGCGTCGAATCCGAAGTTGAGGCAGCGCGTGATCAGATCGGCTTGCCGGTGCGGACGCAGTTCGCCAGTGGTCAGATCCACGGTGCCGTTGGTGCAATTCAGCAACCAGGCATCGCGGTCCATGTCATCGGGGCGAATGGCAATGCCTGGTTCGCTGCGGGCTAGCGACAACATGGCTGCGATCCGTGACGCCTGCTCCGAGACGACCGCATGCCGATGCATGATCTCGCGCTCTTTGGCGTCCGCCAGTTGCCCGACCTCCGAGTAAATGCTGAGGACGGTGTCCTTCGCATGGCGCTCCGCGACAGCCGGACCGAACGACCAATGCGTGCCGGTCCAGGCGAGCCACTGGTTGAACTCGTAGCAGTACCGCAAGTTATGACCATGCCGGCGCACGAGGCGTTGAGCGTTGCCGAAGTCGGTACAGCCCAGGCCGCGAAGCAGATCTGGCGCAGCGGTGCGATCCTCGGTGACCTTCAGTTGTCGTGCCCGCACTTCCTCGCTGCCCGAGTGGTAACCGCTGGTGAAGGTGGTTCGCGTCTGATCGGGTTCGTCAGCCAGGAGTCCACAGAGTTCCGCGCCACGCAGGCAGAGTATGCGAGCTTCCGTCTCGCCGATTCGCTGCTTGGCACATTGGTAGGCGGCCTTGTTGAGCGCGTCGTTGCGATAGCCAGGGGCGACGAATCCGCGTAGGAAGTCGAGCGTCGCCTTGTTGAGGCGTCGCGACGGCGCGGCAGGCAGCGCGCTGATTATGCACGAATCAAAGTCGCCACCACGGAAAGCATCGCCACCATCTTCATTCGGCTCATTCGGCAACCACATCTGCGAGCGCTTCGGCGTCTTGGGGAAGCACTCGATGTCGCCACGCTTGTTGAAGCCCCAGGCCTTGGCCCACTCGACGAACGCTTCAACCGAAATCGGCTCGGTCAGCGCGTAGTAGCAATGCAGTCCCTTGCCGCCTTTGCTGGTGAACTTTATCGCCTCTGCGCCGAGGAAACGGCCGATGGCTTGCGCCAGATGCACATTACCGCCGTCGCCATCGTGATCATCAAAGTCGAGGCAGAAGCGCGCGACCAATCGGTCGCGGTGCGGAACAAGCCCCAGGCGATTGCCGCCGGCGATGGCATACTGCTTTCCGTCCTGGGTGATCGATGCAAATTGCTCGGCGCTCAACGTGCCGGCCCGATACGCAGCGACGGCGCGAGCAACATCCGCTTCGCCGTTGGCCCAACCCGGTCCGTCGCTCTTTCCCTTCGGATACATGATGCTCCCGGTGCCTGGCTCGCAGTGCGGGAGCAACCAATCGAGAAGAGCCAAGCGGTCGAGCAACATGTGGTGGTGCCTCAATGAAGGGATAGAAGGAAAGCGGCAGTCGGTTTGGCTTACAGAGGAATCCATCCTTGGCCGGGAATGTTGCGCACCAATTCAAATTGCTCCGCGCGTCGCAGCACTTGGGCGATAGCTCCCTCCGCCAGTTCATACGACTTCGCCAGTGCCGCTGCCTTGACCGGAGTTCGCCCGTCGTACATGGCTCGCAACTGCGCGGCGATCTGGTAGATGCTCGGCATGGGGAAATTGAGATCCGCTTCGAGGGTTAAGTACATTTCTGGGATGACTCCGTGTACGGGCAAAGATGTTTTGACTTCCCCTGGATTTGTATGCCGCGGAAATGTCGTTTAGTCCGCAATTCGGCGTCGACGAAATGCCGCGAGGTGTTACTTATGCTCGCCGTGACCTCGGTGTCCGCAATAATTGGAAGGCTGACCGAATTGCCGCGCAACTTACGAAAGCGTTCCTCCCCTTGGTTATCTATGCCGTGACGATGCGAGCCTGCGCGCAATTCACGAACAAAGTTGCCCGCCTATCTGATGACCTACCCGGTTGCCGGCCGAGTTGACGAAAATTCTGCCAAATAACGTCGTCCGCTATTTGTTAAGAACCCGGTTGGGGCGCAAACTGACGAACCCACCACAAAAATCACCGAACGGGATGTGATTTATGCGGCTGAGTTGTCGCGACCAATTCGGCTGCGTTGACTACAGCCCTCTATTACTTACCTACCGGACGGCGGGCCGATTTAGCGGGATCAATCTCAAGAAATGTGAAAAAAGTTTCATCGGCTGCTATTAATAACATCCGCAAAATGCGAACGAGTTGTCCCTGGAAATTCGGAGCATTACTCCGCGGGCAACATGGCCCAGAAAGGGCCGAAGAAAATAGCGGTGCCGTAAGGGACTTTCACCACACCCCCGCATCTCGCCATCCGCTAGCGACTACGCGCATTCCCGCGCAAGTTCGGCAACGGTGTCGAGATGCACACCCGACGCTTCGATCATCGCCTCAACGTACAAATCGACCAGCCGCTCCCGTGGTTCAACCGATTGGCAGTCACCCCGACTGATTCCTAAACTCAAATCCCGTCAGTGGTTGCGAAAGCGACTATTGGCGGGATTAGAACTTTTAGGGCCGAAGCTGCAATTTCAGACGCGATTGTCACAGTCCTTTGCCTCACGTGTCCAAGGAGTTGATGTCCATCCCAGTACAATAAGATGCGCTGAACGAGGAGTGCTTCGATGCACAATCCCTTTGCCGAGGTCATTGATGAATCGACCGATACAGACCTGATCAAGCAGGCGAAGCATGGCAGCCGTGAGGCTTTGGAAAAGTTGGTTCTTCGGCATCAGTCATGGATTTACAATATCGCTGTGCGGATGGTCTTCCGACCGGAGGACGCTGAGGAAGTCACCCAGGAAGTGCTGATCAAGGCCATCACCCGGCTAAGCACTTTTCAGGGAGACAGTCAGTTCCGCACTTGGCTATATCGCGTCACGGCCAACCATGTGCTCAACATGAGGCGCCGCGGCGGGGAAATCGAATCCCAGACGTTCTCCAGCTTTGCTGATGCCATCAACAATACTCCCGACCTCGACCTGCCCGACCCACAGACCGTACCGGTGGATGTGCCACTGCTGGTCGAAGAAGCCAAAATCTCTTGTACGACCGGGATGCTGCTCTGCCTTGACCGTAGGCAACGGCTGATCTTCACGCTCGGCGAGATCTTCGAAGCCAGCGATTCGGTCGGTGGCGAGATCCTGGAGATTAGCGCGGACAACTTCAGGCAGAGCCTCTCCCGCGCCCGCCGCGACCTCTACCAGTTCATGCACGGCCAGTGCGGCCTGGTTAACGCAAACAATCCGTGTCGCTGCCCGAAAAAGACCAAAGGCTTCATCGCCGCGGGGCATGTCGATCCCGATCATCTGCAATTTGTCCCGCTCCGCATACGACGAATCTCGGAAGCGGCAGTGGGTATCGTGCGGACCATCGAGAATACCGTGGATGAACAATACGCAGCGATCTTCCGCGAGCACCCCTTTCTCGAACCGAAGAACCAGTTCGACTGGCTGCGACAACTGCTCGACAAAGGCGATTTTGCGACAGCCCTGCAACTCAATTGAAGAATCTGGAAATCGCTTGTCACAGTCTCCTTCCCGTGGTGTCTACGGGAGTAAGGAGGACAAGTCATGTCGAAATTGCAATGCAAAGTGGCTCTCGTAACGGGAGCGTCCAAAGGCATCGGAGCCGGAATCGCCAAGGAACTTGCCGCTGTTGGTGCGGCAGTTGTGGTGAACTACACGAGGGACCAAACCGGTGCGCAATCCGTCGTCGATGCGATTACCACGGCCGGTGGCCGTGCCATCGCGATTCAGGCAGATGTCGCGAAGTCCGCTGACGTCGCCCGGCTTTTTGAGCGGGCGAAGGAAGCCTTTGGCGCTCTCGACATTCTGGTAAACAATGCCGGAGTCTATCAGGCCATGCCTGTCGCTGAATTGACAGAGGAAGAGTTTCATCGCCAGATCAACGTCAATCTGCTCGGGCCTCTTTTGACCATTCGAGAATCGCTCAAGCACTTCCGCCCCGATGGCGGGAGCATAATTAACATCGGTTCTGTTGCTTCCCGCGCGCACGCACCCGGATACTCGATCTACTCCGCAAGCAAGGCAGGCCTTGATGCCGTGACCGGTGTATTTGCCAGAGAACTGGCTCCCCGACGGATTCGGGTGAACTCCGTCAATCCCGGTGCCACACTCAGCGAAGGAACTAAGGAGGCTGGGCTATACGGAGTCGGCAGCGACTTCGAAAAGCAACTCGTGGCCATGACCCCGCTGGGGCGAACGGGCAGGCCATCGGACATCGCCAAGGTTGTTGCATTTCTCGCCTCGGATGATTCCGGCTGGCTGACCGGCGAAGTCATCCTCGCTTCCGGCGGGTTGCGCTAGTCTCGATTCCCACTCATTAACTGGAGAAAGATCATGCCCGCTTATATGGTGTTCATGCGTGAAAAGACACTCGACCAATCCGAATTGGAGGCCTACTGGGAAAAGGTCATGGGGACGCTTGACGGCCGCCCGATCAAGTCGCTAGCCGCCTACGGGAAGCACTTGACTCTCGAGGGTCAGGAGGTTGAGGGCGTCGTCATTGCCGAGTTCCCGACCTTGGAAGAAGCCCGTGACTGGTACTACAGTCCTGCCTACCAGGAGGCAGCCCAACACCGGCATCGCGGTGCCGTCTATCGCGGCTTGATCGTCGAAGGCGTGTGACTGCCTTACGCAGTCCGGTTCGGATCACACTTGCATTGATTTCACCGCGAAAATGCGTTGCAAGACGACATCCCAGGTTCGCAACCCGGTGAGAAAAAGTTCTATTGGTGTGCTGTCATCTCGACTCATTGAAGCCCTTTGGCATACCTGTCCGAGGGCTTTTTTCGTTAGGCGATCACCTAGTCGGCAATTGGTAACAGCTTGAGCCTCAGCGAATCGACGGAGTTGAATTTCAGCTCGACCTCGCCTTTGGCAAGCAGATCCTTCGTGATTTTCAGTTCAGTTTGTCCCATCAGGTCGTGAGCGGCGAGATCGGTATCGTTCACAAAAATCAAGATGTTGTCGTCGACGGCCACCTTCATTCCTCCATCGACAAGTTTTGTCAGGAGGGAATCACTGGCGACGGTAGTGTCACTCGCGAACTTGCCGCGGATCGCCGTCAGTTCTGGGTTTTGTAGTGCTTCAAGTGATTTTCCGCAGCGGAGTGATGTCATTGCCCCGCGCGCGAATACTTCGCGGAACCGCGGAGGAACGGGCCTTCCTAGGTCCTTCATCCGTTGCTCCATCACATCAATGAGCATGTCGGTAGCAACTTGCAATAACTTCGGATCGTTGCGCATCATCGTGACTTGCGGATCAGGACGGGCGAAGGCGCCGATTCCGGTATCCCAGGGATTTCCATTCGGCTGCGTCGGCTGAACTTCCAACATTACAGGTTGCAGTATATGCGTGGGCTTGGCCGGACGATCTGCACCGCGGCTAGTGCTCAACGCAATCACGAAGATAAGCCCCGCCAGACAACATCGAGAGAGGAACAGCATAGAGAACTCATTTCTGCTAACGAGAAGTGATTAATTTCGCGACTTATGAAAACAGTTCCTCAACCGCTGTGCCGCCATCAACGAACTTGAGTGGCCGACGAATGGGGCTCAGGTGTTATTGGGCAGTCCTTTAAACGTTCTCTTCATCAACCCAGCATACGCTGAGAAATCGACGCTGCTAGAGAACTCACTTGCCTGGACGGGTGAACCGATCGTGGCTTGAACGCGGATTTGGTCTAGCAATGCCTCCTTATTGAAGTCGAGCGTTAAATGGCATTCTCAGTTGCCGCCAGTGATGCTTACCAAATATTCGGCGATCGCTTGTTCCTCGCCAGCCTTGACGGCGCAGGCCGCGTAGCCATCGGGGCGCACGAGCCACAGACCATCGGGTTTGAAGGGCATGCGCAATTGGGAGTCGAGCAGTGTGGGAAATTCCTCGATTAATCGCTGCACTTCGCTGCTTGGCGACGCAAACAGAACAAAGCGCGGACTATTGCCTGAGCCCGCGGGAGCTCGATCGGCAAGTGGAGCCACGCGCTGCCCCGGCACTGGTGCGCCCAGGCCGCTGTCGCTTGGTCCATTCAGCGGACTGTGGCCATAGCCTATGGAGACTTCGGTCATGTTATTCACGATTGCAGTGCGAACGGGAGCAAATCCCAGCATGAAGTGCCCGACCAGGTTTCGCACTGTTTGGGCGGCATGATTCTTCATGATCGCGACAGCGGTTAAGTGACCGGCAGCGGCCAGGACTTGGGCACCGATGGCGCTACGCTCGCTGCTATAGCTAGTCAGCAACTTGCCGTCCGCACAGTTCTTGCGACAAACCAACGCCAGCTTCCACGCGAGATTAAAGGCATCTTGCATGCCGGTATTCATCCCTTGGCCTCCAGCAGGACTATGCACGTGGGCGGCGTCGCCTGCCACAAATACGCGGCCCAGTCGATAGTCGGCCACCTTGCGCTCGTTGATGCGAAACCCCGCGAGCCAGATCGGATCAGAAGCAACCATTCCCCCGGGGCCACGACGATCCATGATGGCCTGAACTTGCTCAAGTGATGGTTCTGTTGGTTGACTTCCGGCCGCAAGATCTATGTTCGCAATGACTCGGAAGCGACCAGGCAGAATTGGGAACACGACGAGCACTCCATCTTCATGCCAGTACGTGGCAATCTCTGAATCGGGAAATGGGAAGCCTTTCACGTGAATGTCCGCAAGTATCCAGTTGCTTTGCAGTGTGTCTCCTAAGAACGAGAGACCGAGGCCGTGGCGCACGGTGCTGTGCGCACCATCGCAGCCGACGAGCCATTCTGTTGCGAGGGTTTCTTCCGAACCGTCTGCTTGACGCAGGATCGATGTAACACTTTGGTCCGTTTGCGAAAAAGAAAGGAGTTCTGTTTGACGTTCGAGACTCACACCTTGGCGAAGAAGATGCTCCTCCAAAAGTCGTTCAGTGTCGGATTGGGGCAACATCAGAGCATACGGAAATGGACTATCAACCGTAGAAATGTTGATGTGGCCGATCAGTTTGTTGCCCGTGACGATATTTGCAGCGAGTACCTTATGACCTGCGGCAACGAATGTTTCACTACAGCCCGCACGGGCTAGCAATTCCAGGGTGCGACTCCACAGCACGAGAGCTTTTGACTTGTCGGTTCGCTGTGCACTCTTTTCCACAATCCGAACAGCCACCCCATAGCGCGCCAGTTCAGCAGCCAGGGTCAAGCCAACCGGGCCTGCGCCCACAATCAATACCTGTGCACTCATCGTTCACTCCTGAAGGGTGCGCGGCACAATCTCCTAGCCAGAGAGTGTGCAACTAGAAAGCCTCGCTGCTGGTACGCCGTCGCGCTGCTGAATCCTAACCGTTTTCTTAGCTCGCGTTGAAGGTCAGAAAGCAAGTCGACTTCAGCCTGCAATTGTGACCGATCATCAGTCGGCGGGATCGAGAGCAGGCTATTTGTTCCGTCGCTTGGCCAATCGCTTCACGACCGCGGGGCTCGTTAGTTCGCGTAACGCATCTTTGCCGACCCAGCGTTCAGTAGGATCCGTCGAGGCGGCCAGCTTTTGTGCCGACGCAATCGCCAAAGAGTGCAGCAGCAAGCTTCGTTTGCCAATGGAGCGGAGGGCCCAATTCACCGCTTTTTTGACAAAGTTCCGCTCATCGCAGGCCGCTTGCTCAATCAGTTCCAGGCCATGCGCGAACTTATCGTCTTCGGCCAACTTGTCGTGAACTGTCAGACTGGCGAGTAGCGCAAACGCGCTCCGTTTGACAAACTCCTCCCGCTTCGGAGCCCACTGGTCCACCTTCTTCCAGGCGAATGGACTGCGATCGAAGAGCGCGAAGCAGGCGGTATCACAAATTGCCCAACTGTCGAAGTCTTTTGCCCAGCGGTCCATTTGCTGGGAGGTCACTCGCTCTGGCTCGTCAACAAACGTTGCGAGCATGCGAGCCTCGTACCAGCCCGATTTCCAGAGATCAGCGGCCAGATCGTGATTCCGCCCTAACTTCTTAGCCAAGCTTCGCATCGCACCAACTGAAACTCCAAACGCGTTGTCTGCAGGGATTGCGTAGCGAGCCATCCCATCGCGCACTTTCGCGCTGGCCATCTTCTTGAGTTTGGCAATTACCTCGTCGGCCGCTGGTGGGGACGCCGCTTTTGGCGCGGGTTGTCGCTTTTTGGCAGACATGATTGTCGTCGATGGTTTGCTTATTTTCGTGCCTTTGCCTGGCGAGCTGCATTCGCGGCCAACCGGGCTCTGATGATCTTCTTTACGAGGGACGCGGGAAGCGGCTTTTCTGCTGTAAAGCGAATTGTCCCTGTGCTCGTATCGTAGCCTGCCAGTTCCTTTTGAAAACTGGCCAGAATCGACGAACTCATTACATAGAACGAGCAATGCTTTGCTGCGGCACCAAAGCTGGCGAGCATGCCATTCTGCTTGAAGGCGGGTACTCCGTAGCTGATGCATTCCTCGGCTTGAGGAGCGGCCAAGCGAATCGATCGTCCCAGTTTCTCGAGCGCCTCGCGCTGGGGGGAACTTACGCTGGCGAGGTACTCGTCGACCGTTGCGGCTTTGATTCGTGCCTGCGAAGGTGATTTCGCTTGCGATGCAGCTCTTGCTTTAGCCATGAGGAGAATCCTACTTTTGCTCAGCGGCCTGTTGAAGACCTAGAATGTCGAGCTTGGTCATCTGCATCATGGCCTGCATAGCCCGGCCCGCTTTGCTAGGGTCTTTGTTACTGAGCAACTTGCCGAGAACTGTCGGAATGATTTGCCAGGAGACACCAAAATTGTCTTTGAGCCAGCCGCAACGCTGTTGCTCGCCTCCTGCAGAGAGCTTATCCCATAAGTCGTCGACTTCCGCCTGTGTTTCACAATTCACATAGAACGAGATAGCCGGCGAGAACTGAAACATCGGCCCGCCATTGATGGCATGAAACTCGATGCCATCCAGCGAGAAAGTTACTCCAAGAACTGAACCCTTCGGCCCCGGACCAGCTTCGCCGCAACGCATCACGTCGCCGACTTTGGAGTTTTTAAAGATCGACACATAGAAATTCATGGCTTCTTCAGCTTTGCCATCGAACCACAAAAAGGGCGAGATCTTCTGCATGTTTCAGTTCCTGGAAATTCAGCCGTCGACGAAAGGTCATACTGAATCGATATCAGTAGTCGAAGGCTCAGAGACCGATTCGACAGATGCGAGGAATTATTTTCGCAGTGCTTTCGTCCCTTAAAGCCGACGGTCCACGGCATAGGGTTGCGGATCGATGTGCGGCGTTTGGCTGGTAACCAGTTCTGCTATCAACTTTCCGGTACTCGGCGACATCGATACGCCGAGCATGCCATGGCCGGCGGCGAGAAACACGTTGTCGAAACTCGGCACGGGCCCCAAAAATGGCAAGCTGTCGGGCGTCATCGGCCGCCAACCGGCCCAGGTCTCGAGTATTGGTTCGGCCAGTGGCTGGCGCAGGTAAATTTCCGCACCTTGCTTCAGCAAGTTGATGCGATCGGGATTCATACTGCTGTCGTAGCCGGCAAACTCCATGGTGGAGCCGATGCGATAGGAACTTGCCAAGGGAGTAACGGCCACGCGATGTTCTTCGAAGATCATGGAATGCCGCGGACAGATCTCGGGACGGGGCATCGTTATCGAGTAACCCTTGCCGGGCTGAATGGCGATGGGCCGAAGTAGTAGGCGGTGCAATTGAGGCGTCCAGGCGCCCGTCGCGATCACCACTTGATCGGCAGCCAATTCACCTTGGCTCGTACTCAAGCGTTTTGCCTGGCGACGATCTGTAATCAGGTCGCGTAGTTCACAATGCTCGCGTATTTCAACTCCGCCACGTTCCAGCACCGCTCGCCAAGCACGCATCAACTTATCGGGGCGCAAATGGCCATCGGTTTCGTAATGCCACGCCCCAGCCGAGCCGGGCTTAAGGGCTGGCTCAAGCTGCAACAATGACTGCTCATCGTAGCGCGTCGCGCCCAAGTCGAATTCACCGCGGAGTAACTTGTCTGTTTCTTCGTAGTGCTTTAGTCCACTCTGCGAGCGAAATACGAAGAGCAGGCCTAACGGTTCCCACTCGACGTCGGCGAGCGTGGACTGTAGCAGTTCGTCGTACAAATTGCGTGACGATGTCAAGAGTGATTGGATCGCATGACCGGCGGCGAGCATGTCTCGCTGATTGCACTTGCGGGCAAATTGCCAGAACCATCGCCACATGGCCGGGTCGAACCGCATTCGCACTTTCAGTGGTGAGTTGCGGGCGAGCAGCGTTTTCAACGTTCCCCATAAAGCACCCGGGCCTGCGAGCGGCAGCACATGACTGGGGCAGACGTAGCCGCAGTTGCCGTGCGAACAGCCGCGACCAAACTCGCCTTGATCGATGAGTGTGACGTCGCGCCCGGCCTGCCGCAGGTAGTAGGCACAGGCGGCACCAATCACGCCGCCGCCTACCACCACCACTCGCTCCGTGGCACTCATGACCGCAAGCCCCAGGCTAGCGAATCGCCTTCGTCAATCAGCAACTCAGCTGAGGCGGTTAGATAGGCCTCGCCAGCGATCCGTGGCAGTATGCTCCCTTCGTGCAGACGATAAGTAGCAGAAAACACGCTGCCGAGAATTCCCTCCTGTCGCCAGACCTTGCCGGGTGCAAGTTTGCCATCCGCGGCCAGGCAAGCAATCTTTGCGCTGGTCCCGGTGCCACAGGGAGAACGATCGTAGGCACCTCCGGGACACAGGACAAAGTTGCGGCTGTGATTCCCAGGTTCACTAGGCAAACCGAATAGTTCGATGTGGTCAATTTCCGCGCCACCAGTTCCTGTAATGCCGTGCTGCCGCAGCGCCGCTTTGATCTTCTGGGCGATATCCGTCAGCTTGGCTGCGTTTGCGGGCGAAATAGGTTCAGGCCAATCGCGCACCAGGAAAAACCAATTGCCTCCCCAAGCAATGTCTCCGCTGACTTCGCCAAGACCCTCGACGGCAACTTGCACATTTGCGGCCAGCCGAAAGCTGGCGATGTTCTCTAGCGAAACCGTGTTGCGACCGTCGTACTCAAACGGGATCTGCCCGACAGGAGTCTCCAATCGATGACAGCCTGCTGAGATCCGGCCGAGGTGCCCCAGAGTCACTGCCAATCCGATGGTGCCGTGGCCGCACATGCCAAGGTAGCCGACGTTGTTGAAAAAGATCACGCCCGCGGCGCAAGTGGGATCAACGGGCGGGCAAAGCAACGCACCTACAATCACGTCGCTGCCGCGTGGTTCGCAGATGATCGCGCGGCGGAAGTGGTCGAACTCGGCACGGAAGCGCTCGCGTCGCTCCGCGAGCGTGCCACTGCCTAACTGTGGTCCTCCGCTGATAACGACGCGTGTGGGCTCGCCGCCAGTATGCGAGTCGATGACCTGAATCCGCTGCATTTAGCGACCTCGCAGCGTGGGCCGATTCTCAATGCCATGGCGAATGATTGCCAAGACGCGCTCGCGCTCTTGACCGGTGAGCGCCAAGCGCGGCTCGCGCACCCATTCTTTTCCCAGGCCGGTCTCTTGCACGGCCAGCTTGATGTACTGCACAAACTTTACATGCGTATCGAGTTTGAGCAGCGGATAGAACCATTGATAGAGGGCTCGTGCTTCGTCCCACTTCTGCGCGCGGGTGAGTTCCCAGAAGTATTGATTCTCAGTGGGAAACGCAATTCCCGACCCCGCGACCCAACCATCGATTCCCAGAATCGAAGACTCGAGCGCGAGGTCATCGACACCGACAAAAATCTGGTAACGATTGCCTACTTCAATTCGCAGTTCGGTAATTCGTCGTGTATTTGCCGAGCTTTCCTTGAGGGCGACCAGGTTGCGAATGTCTGCTAACTCGGCGAACTGCGCGGGACTGATATCGACTGGATAGCCAACCGGATTGTTGTAAAGCATCCAAGGCAGTTCTGATGCTGCTGCGACGCGGCGAAAATGATGCATCGCCTCCGCACCGTCGGCTTTATAAACCATGGCGGGCATGACCATGAAACCGCTGGCCCCCAGACGTTCGCAATCGCGCACATACTGGCAGGCTGCGACGGTGCTGGTTTCAGCCACGCCACTCAAAACGGGAATTCGCCCAGCTGCCACTTTAACCGCTTCCGCGACCAAGGCTCGCTTCTCCGCGGGTTCCAGCGTTTGATTCTCACCCAACGAGCCCGCGACGATCAACCCGCTAATGCCCGAGGCAATCAGCGCCTCAATGTGTTTTGAAGTAGCGGCTAGATCGAGTGACAAGTCCTGATGAAACTGCGTTGTCACTGCGGGAAACACACCCTGCCATTTTGCTTGCGACATCGGCGAACCTTACTCCAAACAACGGTGCTATTAATTTCAGCTGCATCATTAGAAGGCTCGCGACGCGCTTGCCGCAAGGGTGGCACAGGAACACTAACTTTCTGCCTTCGTGTCGACGTGCAACTTGAGCATCTAGCACGCTCACTCCCCGTGACGACGCGACCCCAGCATCGTCACAGGGCGACATCCATTCTCAATCACGATTCTTGCTGCGAAGGAACTATTTCTTCGTCAGCTCGACGAGCATCATACGGTACTCCTTGCCGCTCTTCGGGTCGGTCATGAACGATTCGAGAGTCTTTGTGTTTTCACCGGTGATCGTTTCGACTTCGCGCATCACTGCCGGCTTTTGCGTGAGCGGGCAGTTGAATTTGTACTTCCAGGTCATTGTTTTGCCGTCGGCTGAAATCTCTCCTTCGCCGCTCATGATTCCGGTGCTGTGATTGTCGATCCAGGTCGACACGAACTTCTGGCCGATGTTGTCGAAGCCGTAAGTTCCCAGCCCTTGATACGGGCCCATGCCGGGAAAATCGCCGCTCATTTCCACCTTGATAAACCGCCCGTCGAGGATCGAAGTCACGTTGCTCGTGCAATCGCTCTTCATCGGGGGTGCATCGGGAAACATCCACATCGTGGTCTTACCGTTCCACGTACCAACGCCCTTTGTCAGATGGGCTTGCATTTTGCCAGGAGTGCCGGCGGCCATGCACTTTTGCAGGTCCTCTAAAGTCCAACCTGGTGGCAGCTTGAAATCGGGCTGTGCTGCCTGCTTTGGTTCCTTTTCTTGGGCAATCACCGCCAAATTCGCAGCGGCCACGACCGTGACAACCGCCAACATTCCCGCGACGCAACAATTCCTTACGTTCATCATTAGACCTCCTATGAGTGCCGATTCGCCGCCCCACGAGGACAGAAGTCGAATCGGCGGACGTGAATGCACAGGTGTGAAGTGTGCATATCAAATAAAACGACGAATCCCCGACATTCCTAGTCGCTTGAATACGCCTCGGATCGACATGTGGTGTCGAAATAATTCCTGCTGGGAACCAATTATCGAGCACTGCTGAAGGTGCGTCCACCACGGGCTCATATCTTGGTCAATTCTGAATCGCGCGGCAGCTGGCTGCAGAACACAGCGCTTTGTGATCGATTTGAAAAAATCGAAAAAGGCAACTCCGTATAATCTGCCTTACGTCCACATTTGCCGGTCTAGCATCCGGTAGTTGATGGCCTCGCTGAGGTGGTTTTCGTCGATGGCGTCGCTGGCTTCGAGGTCGGCAATGGTGCGGGCAACGCGGAGGACTTTGTCGTGAGCGCGGGCAGAGAGCCCGAGGTCATTCACGCTGGCCTTGATGAGTTCCTGGCAGGGAGGAGTGAGTTTGCAGAACTGGCGGATCAGCCTACTGCTCATGTGGGCGTTATAGCGGGTGTTGACGCCAGTGAAACGCGTCGCCTGAATGGCCCGGGCCGCTACAACCTGCTCACGCATTTGGGCGCTGCTGGTGCCGGCTCGCTCGGCAGATAATTCTTTGTAGGGAACGGCGGGAACTTCCATGTGCAGGTCGATGCGGTCGATGAGCGGTCCGGAGATCTTCGCCATGTAGCGTTCGATTTGCGGAAGTTGACGTACCTTGGCAAAGACTAAAGGTGCAGTTTTCCCGTGTTTTTCGCATATTTGACGGGTCGGCGCTTGATCTGAGGAAGTCTTTTCCGCGACTCGACACAGCATTAAGGCCGGCAGACAACTGCTCAACTACTGCGAATGTTTTCAAAAGTGCAATCAGTGATTGCACTTTGCAGCGAACTTGACAAGGAATCCGCGGAACCTAGGATTGGCCCGGCAAAACTAAGGAGCCAGTCATGAATGGATTCACGATCACGGACGTCGAAAATTTTACCGGTACACCGGCCAAGACTTTGGCCTCATGGATCGCGAGTAGAGTTTTCATTCCCTCTATTCGTCAAGCAAACGGTGCCGGCAATGGCGCTGTGCTTTGCAGCGAGCACGATCTTTTAGCCGCGGGTGTCGCGAGCGGCCTGCGTCGCGCTGGAGCGAGCCACAAAACAGCTGAGAGTGCTTGTCGCTTCATTCAGGCGATGGACTACTCAGAACTGATCTGCGACCTAGAATCGCGGCCCTATCTCTTCGTGGGCGACGACGATGCTTGGCTCATCAGCGGCGAGCAGCTCGCTGACGTCATGCAAAAGCAAAATGACGTGCTGCGGGCCTTCAGCGTGTTCGACCTGAGCCGCGCCTACTCAAACCTGAGCAAGCTTTTTGCCGGCAAATCTGCGGCAGCGGTCGCGAAGGCAGACACTGCCAAGAAATAAAAAACTCCCCCAGCAGGCAAGGATAGCTGCTGGGGGAGCCCTTCGATCACGGATGCGAGCGGAGTCTATGGCGGATTCCGCACGCACGCAACACCGTTTTACACCACCGATGAATTGAACACACAATGACTACTAATGCAAGTACACTTACTGAAAAAGTGTCTATTTCGAAGCGTCTTCCTAAGCAAGATATATTGCAATACGCAAGCGAACATCGCAACGGGCAACACCTGCACATTCTCTATCGGGGGCTGGACGGCTCCCCCTGCCGCGTCCGCGTGCGGCACGGTGTAAGCGGTAGCGAGTCGCGATGGCTGGTACCAATCAAGGGCCGCGACGACAGCGGCAAGTTGCTACCAAAAAAATCAGCACTTCAGATCGTTCCCTACTTTCTCGACAGACTCAGCGAAGCTCACAAAGCTGGCTTTCTCATCATCGTTGAAGGGGAGACCGACTGCTGGACGCTGAAGTTTCATGGCTTCCCGTCGTTGGGCATTCCCGGTGCCAACCTCTACAAGTGTTTGGAGAAGTTCGTCCAGCACATTCGAGTTCCTGTGTTCGTCATTCAGGAGCACGACAAGGCCGGGGAGAAGTTCGCCGTCGATGTCCCACAGTTCGTGCTGCAACACGGTCACACAGCCGGCGTACGGACATTCACACTTCCAACGAAAGATGTTTCGGCGCTTCACTGCAGCGATCCGAACCACGTCGTTTTCAAGCGTCACTTAGAGCGTGCCCTGGTTGACGCTAAGAAGTTCGTCCCGCTCACAGGCGACGCCCTGGCTGCGTGGGAAGGCCGGCCGAAGCGAGTGGTGGCAAGTTCGCCCAATGACCTGTACTTCGCTCCTGCCGATTTGCAGGGGGCTTTGAGTGTCGACAACCTACACTCGCTCATCACCCACGACCTTGGCCAGCCACATCGCGGCGATAGCTGGTGCTGCCCGTTCCACGATGATCGGAGCCCGTCGCTATCGACCTTCGTCGACAATCGTGATGGGCGGGGGCGGTTCAAGTGTCACGGCTGCGGCAAAACGGGTGACGTGTTCGAATGGCTGCAGGAACGCCGCGGCCTGGACTTCAAAGCGGCGAAAGCATTTTTAGGGCTGCAGATTGATCGCCCTAAAGCTCAACAACACACGGATTTGCAGAACGATGTCCGAATTAACAGCAGGGGTATTGGGGCCCCTGCTGAAAACTCGGACATGGCGGGAAGTTCGCAAGCTGCTAGCGGCAATCTTCCGGACTTCCACGCTGGATTAAGCAAACAGAAATGCCCGGAACCAAAGCACGGCTACTTCGTGGGTATCGCGTCAAAAAATGCGAACAAGGGCCTCTTCGGCCTCTACCCATGCGGATGTTCGGGATGCTCGGTTTGCCACGATCACTACAAGGCCGGCTACGTCTCGCAGTTCGTACAGGCCGCGGCGACCGAACCGGATTCGGTGCCTTACCTTGTCGAGCATCAGGCGAAGTATGGCGGCGAAAAGTTCTACGTCGCCGATATCCGGAAGGCATCACTGCCCACGATCACGAAGTACATCAACCGGGCAACCGATCGCACAGGAATCGACTCGGCTGCAATTCAGTATGTCGCGGTCGAGCACAGCGAAGATGCCAGCCGCGCAACGCTGATCGCGACGGTCGAGTTCAAAGGTTCGCGGCCGATTACATTGCAGCAAGCGCAGCGTGAGCTTGCGAAGCAAATTCTCGCGATCACGCCCGAAATGCGAGCCAACCGCCATCGGCCTCTCACGAGCAGTCAGGGCTGGAAACGCCCCAAACCAGTCTGCCAGTGGAAGATGATCCTAACGCCAACTCGCCAAGAGTGGTTGAAGATCGAATTGGCTCTTCAAGAACTGCGGCAATCGGGTGTCATTACCTCGCTTCAATGTTACACCGCGAAGGGTGGATTCCCTCGCACCGTGTTCGATGCAGGCAAGGAATTCGATCATGACGAGTTTCTGTACAAGCTTGGGCACATCACCGGTGCTTACATTCGCGTGCTCTCTTGGAACCACGTTGAAGTTGACGACGATATTGTGGAATCGATTGCTAGTATCGATATAGAATTAACTGAGATATTAAATAACTAATCGAAAGCCCGTTTTTGAAAAACGACCTTGCCCGCGGGGTTCGACGGATCGGCCCCCGCTGCGATGGTCAGGTGACACGCTCCGCACACGGAACTTGATACCTGACCATCGCGACCCCTTAGCCACCAGTCACGGATGACGACGTAAATGCCCGGTCCCAAAGGGAATAGGAACAGAACGACGCACGGAACCTATGGGTTTCTGGCCATCGGCTCACTGCCCAAGGGGGCATCGTACATTCGCCGGCAGCTCGGCGTTTTCGAGAAGTTTGTCGCCAATGCTGTCAAGGATAAGCACGGCGCAATCACGCTCTACAGGGCCGCGCTAATCCAATCCGCGGTTCGTCATGAAGGCCGCGCGCAGCTCCTTACGCGGTGGCTGCGTGACGGTGAAGCCGGGCTCAAGCTTTTGGAGCGAATGGCGGTACTGCGTGAGATAGGGGCCGCAAGCGACCAACGTGACCGCGTGCTGAAACTGCTCGACCTGGAAATTGAGGACGCGGGCTTCGCATCCCTCTACACTTCACCGGCCACACTGGCGCAGCAGGACACTATTTCGGATGCCCCTGCAATTTCTTCTCCTGGGAGCAACTAATGGACACGTCAAAAGCGTACGTCATGTTCGTGAGGCAGTCAGACTATGGGCGGAGTCTACTGCCAGTGGGATTTGAGCCGCTGGATGACTTTGTGCCAGCGATTGCGACTGCGTGCTGCCGACTAACGGGGAAACTAGACGCTGCGGTCACCTTTGAAGACCTTGAACTGCTCATGGCTGAGTTCAATTCGCTTTGGGTAGACCAAGCTGTCACCAAGGAATCGCTGGCAATTGCGATCCTTGACGTAGTGCTAGAACATGGAGACGATCCGCATGCAACTCGCGAACGAATTGACGAGCGGTTAAGGGACAGCTTCCGTGCGAACTGACCAACTCCGCAGGCTGCAGGCCGATCCCGCGGAGTTCCGACGCTGCCTGATGATCGACGCGGCCGGCAATGAACCGGTGAAGTTCGGCGATGTGCTCGAACCCTACCAGCTGCAAGACTTCGCGGCGCTCGACCCGGCGTGGCGACGACTGGCAGGCATCGCAACCGAACCCCAGCACACGCGGGCATGGCTCGAACGCCCCCGCGGTCACAGCAAGACGCATGACATCGCCGTGACGGCCGCGTGGGTGCTCTTCGCCGCTCGCCGGAAGCTGACCGGTGTCGTCGCGGCAAGTGACCACGATCAAGCGACGCTCGTCCGTGAGGCAGTCGACAAGCTCACGCGGCTTAATCCCTGGCTGCTGCAATGCCTCGAAGTGCAGCGCAGCGTGATCGTGAACCCGCACACCGGATCGCGGCTCGAAATCATCAGCAGCGACGTGGCCAGTTCGTACGGGCTCACACCCGACTTCATCGTGTGCGACGAAATCTCCCACTGGTCGAAGCCTGACCTGTGGCAGTCACTCATCAGCGCCGCGGCCAAACGCCCGAACTGCGTGGTCGTTTGCATCCTCAACGCCGGCTTTCAAACGCATTGGGTCTGGCCACTCCGCGAAGCGATCCGAACCGACGCGTCGTGGTACTTCCATTCGCTCGATGGCCCGCAAGCGAAATGGATCACCCCCGAGCGCCTTGCCGAGCAGGAGCGGCTGCTACCGTTCGTCGCCTATCGTCGGCTGTGGCTCAATCAGTGGACCGGTGGCGGTGGCGATGCCCTTACTGAGCAGGAACTCCGCGACGCTCTTACACTCACAGGCCCATCAGGCGCAACACCGCAGGGCTACGTCTCAGTCGCCGGGCTCGACCTCTCAACCACCCGCGACGCTACCGGGCTCGCAATCGTAGGGGCCCACGTGGGCTATACCGAAGTCAAATCGGAAGCTCAGCGACACCTATCGCCGCAAATGGCCGCGATGATTGACGTCGGGGTGTTCGATGCGCCCCATCGCGAAGACCAGCTCATTCGCCATGAGGGCACCGGTCGGCTGCGACTGCTCAATATGCAAACGTGGCAACCGGGCCCTGGCCGCAAGATCGACCTCGAACAAGTCGAAGAGGCTGTCGTCCAAGCTCACCAGCGATATCGCCTCTCAGCGGTCGCCGCGGATTACTGGCAGGCCGAACTGATGGTGCAGCGACTGCGGAAGCGTGGCGTGCCGATCCAAGCCATTCACTTCACCGGCCAAAACCTGCAAGCAATGGCAACGACCACTCTCGACTCATTCCGCGAACGGATGATCGACCTATATCCGCATGATGAGCTGCTGGCCGATCTGAGCGGGCTGAAGGTGGCAGAAAAGAAT
The DNA here is from genome assembly GCF_007747655.1 of Anatilimnocola aggregata. Lineage (NCBI taxonomy): Bacteria > Pseudomonadati > Planctomycetota > Planctomycetia > Pirellulales > Pirellulaceae > Anatilimnocola > Anatilimnocola aggregata. The sequence continues at coordinate 7,278,718 of NZ_CP036274.1, read as the reverse complement.
TATGGCTTCCGGCTGCAATCTGACCGCGGCACCGCCAAAGGTGGCACTCATCACGGCGATGCGGCACAAGCTTTGGTGCTCAGTTTGTACGCTGCTCGCAAATTCAATCTATCGCCAACGAAAAAAGTTGATAGAAGTTTAGTACTTTATCCCTAAGTTAGAGCTTAGCTCTGACTTCACATAGCAGAAGGAACTGCAAATGAAGATCACGAATGGACTCCGCAACTGGCTCGTTAAGAACTACAGCGTCTCGGAAGCAGCTGATGCTGACGTCCTGAGAACTCAAGCCGCGTCCGCTGTGGAAAGCGGCAAGCTCTCGCCGGCCAAGTTCGCCGAGCTGCTGAACGGCGACGAACTCACGCCCGATGCCCTCTTCGGTTCGATGAACGGTGGCAACAAGGGTGACGGCAAGTTCAACACGACCAAAGCGGTCGGCCGACACAACAAAACCGGCGAGACTGTGAAGGATGAGCGCGGCCGAATTGCCATGCAGCCGAGCGAACACGAAAACGCCAAGGCCGGCGCTTTCCTGAAACACCTGGCGTCGCGGGCCGGGCTCGGCAACTCGCTCGCCCGAACCGATCGCGAGCTGCTGGAAGAATGCTACGGCGACGCGTGGGCCGGCAAGTTCCATTCGCACTATCTGGCCGGCATCCCGGGCTCGAACGCCAAGGCCGTGCTCAATGACGCTGTGAGCGGTGGCGCTGAAATTGTGCCGGAATGGTTCGACGACAATCTGATTTCCTTCCCACTGCTCAGCGGCGAGCTGCTCCCGTTCGTCGACCTGCGACCGGTTCCACGTGCCAACAGCGTCGAAGCTGCGAGCGTGGGCAATCCGACAGTAATTTGGGGCACTCCGGAAGGCACGTCGATTTCGGTGTTCAATACGTCGAACTTGATCGACGACATCAACAGCTCGATTCACGCCGTCACGGTCGCTATCGAAGTTGGCAAGGATATGCTTGTCGATGCCGCGGCAGACGTCGGGCGGCAACTTGTCGAGAATGTCGGTCAGCGGCTGTCGGCAGAGTTGGATCGTGTTATCGCGGCCGGCAACGGCACCAGCGAGCCGCAGGGCATCGCCAATGCGAGCGGCATCGGCACCGTCAACACCGATGAAGGCAGCAGCGGCCCGCCGTCGTTGAGCGACTACGAAGGCCTGATGTTCGCAATTGGTAAGCAGTATCGCTCGAAGGCCATGCGGCCGGCCTTCTTGTCGAATGATGTCAGTTATCGTCGCAGCCGGGCTATCCAGATCGACCCGTCGATTCAGACTCGCGACCAGCGCCCGGTGTTCGGCCTGGACGCCGTCAATAGCTACATCACGCTCGACTGGCCGCACCGAATTAATGGTGACATTCCCAACGCGACTGCGATCTTCGGCGCTCTCTCGCGCTACCGGCTTTACCGGAGGCAGGGCTTTGAGGTTCGTTGGGAAATGGGCGGCAAGGAATTGGCGCTGAAGAACATGGCGCTGCTGATCGTCAGGGGCCGTTTCGGGGGCCGCGTGGCTGATGGCAATGCCTTCGCCAAGTGGTCGGACGGCCAAAGCTAGGCCCAAATTTAATTACCCATTCCCGTTAGTCGGAGATTGATAGATGGCCAAAGTTTTTGAAATCGAGATTACGGGCGGAAAGCGAAACGACTGTTTTCACTTCCGCCCAATTGGCGAAACAATCCGCGGCCGGTTCGATTTGAACCGCGAAACGGAACCGCTCGCCCGCATGAAGATCGTGGACTTCCCCGAACCAGTTCCCGGTCAACGCATCGGCGTTGATTTGGAATTCGGCGAGGGCTACATCATCGAGCCCTTGCATGAGCCCGATCACGTAGCGACGCGGAAGCGGATCGAAGGCCGCGGTCTGAGCATCGCGCCAGCTCGCCGACCATTTCCCGGTGTCGACGTTTCGACTTGGCTGTTCTGGCTGAATCGTGGCGTTGAGTCCGGCATCGCTCGCGTGTCGCAGGGAACGATGCCAAAGAAGCTGGACGGGCCGGTGAAAAAGAGCTTTATCACCGTCACGAAGCCAGCTGACAACACGCGCGAGGATCGCTTTCTCGCTGCGATGGAACGGCAGAACGAACTGATGTCGGCTCTCCTGGCCAAGCTCTCTAAGGAGTAACGCCCATGCGGTGGTTGCTGTTTGGATTCAAGGGCTCGGCTCGTGAGCGTCGTTTGCTGCTGCGACTCGATACTGCGCGGCAACAGCTCGCAGACGAGCAAGCTGCACACGAAGCGACGCGGCGAACGCTCTCTGTCTCACAGGCCGAATGCGAGGCGCTGGCCGCTGTTTTGGCCCGCGATCGCGCTCGAATCGAAGCCGAAACGTCTACGTTCGCCCGTAAGACGGCAAAGAATGAAGGGCTCGCCCATGTCGTCCGCAATCGCTAAAGCTTTTGCACGTCTCGAATCCTTGCGAGCGAATGCAAAAGCTGCCATCGTCGCCCCCGCTCTGTCCGCCATCCAGAGCGGGGGCACGATTGGCGAAACACGACCCGCACCAAGCGGTGCGCGCGAACTGTGCGATCACAACAAAGGGTGGGTGTTCGCGGCCGTGCGGCTGATTGCCACTCGCGTCGCCGGCCAAGCGATCAATGTGGGCTACCGCGCCGGTTCGCTGCCTGTGAGGAAAGGTGGCAACGCGGTCGAGCCGCTCTCTTCGCACCGGCTGCTAAACGTGCTGAGCGACCCCAGCGACCTGCACACGCAGTGGACGCTGATGTTCTGTACGGTCGCGAGCTTAGAACTGACCGGCCGGGCGCTGTGGTGGGTGACGTCGGAGAATGGCCAAGATCGCATCTTTCACTTGCCGACTCATTGGATCGAGTCGACTGATCGGCGTCGTACCGTTTGGAACATTCGGCCCGATGGTTCGACTCGATCCTTCCCGATTCCCGGCGAGCAAATCGCCCACTATTTCTATCCGGACCCCTGCGACCCGTTCGGCTGCATTTCCACGCTGCAGCGAATTGCTGATGCCGTGCTCGCCGATGAATCCATCGGCACCGCTCAGCGTGCGGCCTTCGAGAATGGATTGCTGCCCGGGCTCATCCTTCACGCTGGCCGGCTCCCTACCGATCCTGTGACCGGTGAACAAGGCGAGCGGCCAATTCTCGAATCATGGCAACGCCGCGAACTGGTATCGGCCATTCGCAATATGCACCGCGGGGCGATGAATGCCGGCGAGCCCCTGATACTAGACGGGCTCATCGACAATATCACGAAGCTGACCAGCAGCGTCGCTGAAATGGACTTCTTGAACTCGTCCAAGCTCACGAAGGCCAAAATTCTGCAAGGCTTCGGCGTCTCGCCGATCTTGCTGGGCGAAGTTGAGGGGGCCAATCGAGCGTCTGCCACCGTCGCCGATGAAATCTTCGTCAGCAACAAAGTGAACCCGCTGCTCACCCTGCTTTCACAGGCAATGACTGAATGGCTCGGGCCGCTGTTCGCTCCCGACGACAAGCGGCTCACCGTTTGGATTGAGCCCGCTGTCGCACACGATCCGGAGTTGAGCCTGAAGCGCTGGCAGAGCGCCGCACAGCTCGGCTACGTCACGCCGAACGAGTATCGGCGGAACGTGCTCAGCTTGCCCAATATCGACGGGGGCGACGAACTGCGCGAGGCGCTGGAGCCGATGAAGGGTTTCGACCCGTACACGCTGGCCAGTCTCAGCAACTAGCGAGTGTGATATGTCAGCCGAGAAAACGCACGGCACTAATGAGCGTCGACTCGCGAAACCGATTCGCCTCTTTCTCACCGGCCAAGCCCGGCGCGTCGCGGCCGAAGTTCGTCAGCACGGCACAATTACCGCGGCGCTTGTGCCGCTCATCTTCCGCGCCGACGTCGAACACCTGGCGTTTTTGAAGGCGGTTCGCACGCCGATGGCCACTACGATCGCTGGGGCCGCTCTCGCCGAGCTGCGGCGACACGCGAAACCGAAGAAACGCAACAAGGCCGATGACTCACTCGAAGAATCGCTTCTCAAACTGAAGGGCCTTCCGAAAGAAGCATTCGAGCTGCTGAAGGAATACCTGCACGACTTGGAAGCTCAGCCGTTCTGGGCCGGGATACAAGCTTCCACTGAGAAGCGGCTTACCGAACTCATTACAGGCGGCATAGCGGACGGCCTTACGAATCGCGACCTAGCGAAACTGATTGCCGAAGAGCTGGGCGCGGGGAGTGCCGCCCGCGCACTGGCAATCGCTCGCACCGAAACAACTGGCCTGATGAATGCGGGGCATGCAGCCGTTCACAAGACGCTCGGCGATGCTGGACTCATCACCGGCAAAACGTGGTCGGCGACGCTCGACAAAGACGTGCGAGCGGCTCACCTGTCCCTGCATGGCGTCACGGTGAAGCCGGACGAGAACTTCAACGTCGGTGGCTTTCTAGTTCCCTATCCCGGGCATTGGAGCTTACCAGCTCAACAGCGGGTGAATTGTCGATGCCTCACGACAACGAAGAGCGCGTTTGAGGAAGGCACGGAGGATGAGTACGAGGACGACGCCGAGCTAATCAACTTGATGGCCGCGGCCGGAATGCTATAGGCCAGTGGTGCGAGCAACTGTGAGCATCGACAATGCCGCAATGAGCAAAATCGACGTAATCGAAAAGGGCGATGGCTGCGATCTGGATAATCGAGCGCGTTAGTCTAATGTTCCCTTGTTAATCAGATTGAGTCGATTTTGAGCGTGCTCAATTGCTTGCTGTGATCGATATATCTTACTCCTTGCCCGATCAGCTTCTTCTTGATCTGTTGCCTCTTTCAGTAGATTCTGATGCTTCTTCAGTTCGCGTTCGTTTTGACGAATTTGCATCCTGAGATAAGTCTCTTCGGCTACCTTCGGTACGGTGTCTGGCAACAGCACTACAGGATGTTCAGGCCGCTTCTGCGATAAGGCAAGCGACAGCATCTCTCTCATCTCTAGTATTAGCTGTTTCTCGTCAGGAGCTTTCGGCGGCTCAGCGCCGGTTGACTCGATCGCATTAAGTTGCGACTCCAGCTCGGGCCACCACTTTTCAAAATGATCGTTCAATTCATTGGGCGGAAGCGAGTCGCTACCTAGTGCGGTGTTAATGTCCCTACACAGCTCAAGCGTGTCGCTCTGGTTAGCTGCTCTCGCTTGAAACAGGTTGAGAGGCGCTTGCAACTGGCTCGGCTTAATATCCAGTAGGTACGGCGTGACTTGCGTCGCTTCCACACTTCGCAGCAATGCGCCGGCCTCAAAGTTCAGCCACGGTCGCTCCCAATTGTCCGCGGTGACACAGAGAATGCCGAACTTCGTTCCGATCAGCGCCTTTACAAGTTCGTCGTAGGCAAGACGCCCCGAGCGGATGCTGTTCTTCGAATACCACGGCTCGGTTCGCTGTAGTACGCGACGAATGAACTTGCTGAGTGCCTCGCCGACTTTTTGACTGCGGGGGCCGGACCAACTGACGAAAACGCGCATGGTAGTGTTCTCAAAGCTGTTTAGCAGATTGCGAGTTAGATCATGGTTTCCGATGCTTCATCGGTCAACTAGAATGCCAAGCTCTTTTCAACCGATGCGAGATTACAATGGCTAAGAAGGTCAGTACGAGCGAATTGGACTTCATTCGCAAGATCAAGAGCATCGCGCTCAAATCGCTGTTCTCTGACGACACTATCCTTGAAAACCTCGTGCTAAAGGGCGGTAACGCTCTCGATCTCGGTCTAAACGTATCGACCCGCTCCTCGTTAGACCTCGATCTATCGATGGACGAGCAGTTCGAGACGAACGATGAATTTAGGGAGAGGATTCAGCGAGCAATCGAAGATGGCTTTGCCCGGGAAAAGTACCGCGTTATCGATTTCAACTTCCGAGCAGTCCCGAGAGGAGTCGAAGAAGATCCAGAGCTGATCGAGTTTTGGGGCGGCTACTCAGTTGACTTCAAGATCATCAGCGCGGAAGACTACGAAAGACTCAAGGGAAATGAAGAGCAAATAAGGAGAGAGTGTGAGAAAGTTGGTTCAAATGGGTCTACTAAATTTGAAATAGATATTAGCAAGCACGAGTACAACAAATCGCGGAAGTTTGTAGTATTCGAGGGGCTGAAGATCGCAATCTATACGCCCGCGGCGCTAGTCGCCGAAAAGATCAGGGCAATCTGTCAGCAGATGCCGGAGTATGGTTTGATTGTTAAGCGATCGCGTGGAGCGGGAGCTAGGCCGAAAGACTTCACAGATATTTATGTGATTTGCAACCATCCGGAATTCGGCCTGGAAGTGGATTTTGGCTCCGCTGAGTTTCATTCCTTAGTTCAGAAGATGTTCGAGGCTAAGCGAGTCCCTCTCGACTGGATCGGCAAGATCAAAGACACATTTGACGTTCACGTTTTGGCTTTTCCATCTGTACTTGACACGATATTGCCCGGCGTGGAACTGCCCTCCAACGACTTTGAACTCTATTTCGCTTTCGTTGTAGAGAAGTGCCGACAGTTAGAACCCCTTTGGAATAAATAATCGCCAACGTGAATTGAAGTCGGGGTTCTTCAGTCCGTAGTCTAGGTGGAAGTTAAATTCTATTTTGAACTCGTTCAAAAGCTCGATCTGTGTGGCCCGGTAGCCCGCGCGCTCCATATAGAAACCGATCGCTTGGTGATATGGATATGTGTAGTTGATTCTAAGTAGGTAAGATACGAGTCGATTGACTGAGACATTCTTGCTCGCGGCCCTGTATGCCGCGAGAACCTGATGAACGCCACCGGAGTACGCAGGGCGGACGGCCGCATCGATCAGAGTCCGTTCGATGTCGGTGACGTGAATCTCAGATGTCGACTCCGCGAGTTTCCTTGGGAAGACTCCGAGGTTGTCGGTGTTTCCGCCGTTCACCATGCACACTGATCGCTCACCCAACGAAGCGATGCGAGATGATTGTCGGCACTTGCCTCGAAACACCCGATCAACGGCCTCTTGAACCAATGTTCCGCCACCGGGGCGAACGGCTTGCTCGATATTGAAATAGAATATCTTCGGAACTTGTTCCGTTAGACCGTTGAAGTAGATCGCCGAGTAGTGACTGAAATACCCCTTCTCGCTTAGAGACTGCACAATCTCAAATTCGCTGGCCTCCCTCCAAACGAGGCGAGTTACGGGGCGAGTCGGAAATCGCAATTTGACTGTGTGAAGGTGGGAGTGTTCTTCTAGCAGGCGAAGGAAAGCCAAGGGAGCGATATTGCCCAGTCGCCAGTTCTCGCGGAATTGATTCAGCAGATCAGTCACGACGTCAGCTGTCAGAACCCTCGAAGACAACGAATCCAGTGCGGTTTCGATATCCTGTCGGGCGACAAGGAAGCGGCTTTTATAGGAAACTGGCATGTTCTACTCCGGTTAAGGCTGTGTCTAGCAGTATATATACTGCTAGACACCAGCAAGTAAAGGCCGCTGGAGCTAGCCCAATGCACGCAAGCTCTTCCTGCGAAACGAGTAACGCACTCCGAGAAAAAAACGGCTGTCTTTGCATGGCACATCCGAGCCGGAAAATCGGCAAACACAGGTCTATATCCGCAAGATGCTTTCCTGTAAGGGTTTACGCCAGCACCCCCCTGGATCACCAGCTCAGAGCGAACACGCTGTATATATACAGCGTGTTCGCTCTGAGCTGGTGATCTACCACCCCCAACGTCTTGCGTGGACTGTGGAGTATATATACTACACAGTCTGGGCCAAAATCTGGCGAGATTTGCTCCCGGCTACCCGCACTTTTCGCAGCAACCGCTGATTTTCAAATCATTTGCACCAAAATCTTTCCGCTCAAGACTCCAAGCGTGTGGATGTTCTTAAGGGGATTCGGTAATATATATATTACCGAATCTCCACAACAGAGCGAGCGATCCAATGAAACCAAAGCTCATCCCCGCCGTCGCTTACCTCCGCAAATCGACGAAGGGAACACGCGCCGACGGCACCGAGCGCCAAGAGAACTCGTTAGCGCAGCAGCGGAGGGAAATCGAGCAGTTTGCAGCTGCGAACGGCTACATCATCATCCGCTGGTACATCGACGAAGGTGTGAGCGGTTGGAAGCGTGACGGCAAGCGGCCGCAGTTCGATCGCATGCTTCGGGAGGCGAAAGAGCTGGGCGACTTCCGCGTGATCCTCTGCGACGACATCGACCGGTTCAGCCGCGCCGGCGTAATGGACGTCTTCACCGACTTGCTCACGCTGAAAAATGGTGGCGTCGTGGCGCTGCACTGCGTCAAGCAAGGCAAGTACGACTTGGTTGGCGCTGGCCAGAACGACATCGGCCGAGTTCTGAAACTCGTGATCGACATTCACGGCGGAAACGACTTCTCGCGCAAGCTCGGCCGTCGTCTTGCGCTCACGCGCCGGAACAAGGCCAGTGAAGGGAAGCGGTCGGGCGGCAACGCACCGTACGGCTACAACAACGGTGAGAAAAATTCAGGAACGATCGTTCTTGGCGATCCCGCCAAGGTTCAGGTAGTGAAGTCGATCTTCAATCGCTTCGTGTGCGAGTTCCACAGCATGTTGTATATCGCCAACGAATTGAACTCGCAGGGAGTGAAGCCGCCCCGCGGCAAGCACTGGTCGAATCAGACGGTGAAAAACATCCTGCAGAATGAAGTCTACAAGGGGACGTTCACGTACAACCTGAAAAAGACCGGCGAGTTCTTCATCCTCAACAAAGACGGCGAAGTAGTTGAGGCACCAGAGAGAGGCCCGCTACGGCAAGCCTGGAAGCCGACTGAAGACGGCGTCATTCGTCATCACGATGCCCACGAAGCGCTCGTCGATCAAAAGACCTGGCAGGCCGCGCAGGATCGCATTGCAAGCTTTGCAAAGAGCGCGCGGCTTCGCACGCGAGAAACACCTTTCGTGCTGACCGGCGTGCTTGTGTGCGATCACTGTGGCAACCGGATGTACGGCGTCGACGTGAAGAAGAAGTACAACGGAAAAGTGTTCCGGCACACCGAGTACCGCTGCGAGGGCCGAACACGATTCGGAGCCAGTGTGTGTGGCAATCACACGATTCGCGAAGAGAAAATCCTTCCGTTTCTCATGGAGCGAATGAAGGCCGAGATTGACGAAGCTCAAGCCGAGCTGATCCGACCGAAGCCCGAGCGATTTTTTAGCGATGAGCCAGTTGATAACACCGTCTCAGAACTGGAACAGAGTCTGCGCGTACTCGGTGAAAAAATCCGAATCGGGAAAGAGGGCCTTTTGCTGGAAGTCAAACACGCGCGGCTTCGCAACGAACTCAGCGACACTGTGAATGAGTGGCTCACTGAATACGACGCGCTCGAAGAGCAACTGTTGCACGCCAAGAATGCGAACAAGCCGCTCGATTGGGACAATGCTCCGATCACTGACCAGCTGCTGGTCGAACTGGCGAACTGGCGTAAGTGGTGCGAGGACAGTTTCTCGCACGACCGGCTGGGCACCCGCGAAGTGTTTAGGCAGCTCGGCGCTCAAGTGCGCCTACGTTGGACCTGTGAAAAGAAGCAGTGGGGAAAAGAAATTCGGAATTATTATCAGCTAGCAACTGACTGTAGTTACCGCCTTGGTGAGCAGCAGGCGAGCCTAAATCTTGCCAAGGTACATCAAGCTCCGGTTGAGGGATCGAGCAATTGCAATCGCGGCGTGGATCGTTCTTATAGCCGCACGGGCAAGGGTTGAGTGCCGCCACGAGCATGATCTCGGCGGGGAAGGTGGTGCTATTCATCGCTCGCGAGATAGTGACGGTGCCATCTTCGAGTGGCTGACGCATGACTTCGAGCGTGCGGCGATTGAACTCGGGGAGTTCGTCCAAAAAGAGTACGCCGTTGTGTGCCTGGCTGATTTCGCCCGGTGCCGGTGGGTTGCCGCCGCCAACAAGTCCGGCCTCGCTGATGGTGTGATGCGGCGAACGAAATGGCCGCCGGGCGAGCAGCGGCTGACCCGGCGTGAGCTTACCGAGTGAGCTATAGATGCGAGTGGTTTCGATCGATTCGCTGGCGGTGAGTGAGGGTAGAATTGTCGGCACGCGCTTGGCGAGCATCGTTTTGCCCGATCCGGGCGGGCCGATCATCAATAGATTATGAGATCCGGCAGCAGCCACCACGACGGCCCGCTTGGCCATTTCCTGGCCACGGACATCGGCAAAGTCATCATCGTAGCGGCCCAATTCGTCGAACAGTTCTCCCACGCGCGATGGGACCGGAGCGATATCGACGACGCCACTTAAGTAACCGACGGCTTGCGTCAAACTGGTGACGGGGATGACTTCGATCTGTTCCACAACGGCCGCTTCGGCCGCGTTCTCGGCGGGCAAGATCAAGCCGCGCAGCCCCCGCTGTTTGGCAGTGGCCATTGCCATGGAGAGCGCGCCCTTCACTGGGCGAGTGGTGCCTTCGAGCGACAACTCGCCCACGACGGCATATTGCTCTAGCAGTTCCGATTGCAGCTGTCCGCTGCCGGCAAGAATGCCGAGCGTGATGGGGAGGTCGAACGAGGCAGCCGACTTTGCGAGCTCGGCGGGGGCCAAATTGATCACGACGCGATCGTTGGGCCGCAGGAAGCCGCTGTTGGCAATGGCGCGGTCAATGCGATGCTGACTTTCTTTGACGGCCGCTTCAGGCAGTCCGACCAGAATCGTCTTCGGCAGCGCACCGGGCGATACGTCGACTTCTACTTCGACCGGGACCGCATCGATGCCGAGGAGCGAGAAGGTTTGCAGCTTTGCGAGCATGGCAGGTTCGCAAGTGGTGAAAGTCAAGTGCGGCGTGCGACCGGTAAAGCGAACCCGTGTGAACGACTTACGTGCGCGTGGCAAACTGCTCGACATATTCGAGCACCCAGGCATCGATCAGCGTGCGAAATTTATCGATGTCGACTTCTTCCAACCGTTCGAAGTAGTTGCGATTGAAGACCTCGCGGTTGCGAATTGTCCCTTTCGCGGCCAGATCGAGTACGTGCAGGCTTGAGTAAGGACGGACGGTCACTTCCAGCCGGCTATAGGTGCTGGAGCGGCTGACGCCGGTTTGAAAATCGTCTCGAAAGCAAGCACCACCCCAACCGCGATCGCCGAACATCGTTTCGTAGTTGAAGCCGGGGAAGAAATTTGGCAGGCGGCGAACGCAGTCTTCGATGTAATCGGAAAGTGCCAGCCGATGTTGCGAGTGCAAACGACGGAATTCTTCCTCCGTCATCTGCTTGGCTTTAGCTTCGCGCGCGGTATCTTCCCCGCGGCGTTGGCCCCGTTCAATTGCCTGGCGTAAGCGGTCGTCGAAAGTCATGGTGATATTGTGGCGGTGAGCCGCGGTGGAGGCTAGTGGCGCTGAGCGAAGTTTGCAGAAGGAAGCTGTGGGAATGATAAGCAAAAACCGGCGAGACATTTTGCGCGGCAGCCAATATGGATGGATTCTCCCGGTTGTGACAATTGCCGGTTGTGGGCCTAGAACAGACCGATCCGGGACGGATGACTGCCGGCTCTGGCTCTAGCCTGCCAGCCAGAAGGAGAGGTACATTAACCGTGGGTGCCTCTGGCCTTACGGCTGGGCGCAATCCTGCCCTGGATGGTGGGGGGCGGTTTCCCTGCCCTGTTGCTGCGGACAGCAGAAGCTACACTAGAGGGCTTCCCTTTATGCCTATGGAGACATCTTCGGTGCAGATCAACATCTCGGCACGTCATGGCCACCTGAGTACTGGCACCCAGGAGAAGATTTCGGATAAGGTTGAATCCATCCGCCGACTCTTCGACCGCATCACGGCGATTCAAGTCGTGGTCGATCTGGAGCATCGGGACGAGCCTAGCGTCGAAATCAAAATCCTCGCCGAGCATCACGATGAGTTCGTGGCTACCGTGAAGGCCGAAAATGTGCTGACCGCACTCGATGGAGTGATCGACAAGGTCGAAGCTCAGGTGCGCAAGTTCAAAGAACGACTGAAGGATCACAAGGCCACGGGTCACAAGCACCTGGAAGCTCCGTTGCCCGAAATCGCTGAAGATGAGGCCGAATAGGCCTAGGACCAAAAGCGAACGTAGAACAAACAAATAATTGCCCCTTGGAATACCTGCTCTGTGGACTAAGACCACCGCACTCGCTGGCGTGGCTGGACCCCATCCTTGCAAGGAAACTGGTTATGAAGTTCAGTGATTTTGTTCAGACCGATGCGATCAAAGCGAGCGTAACGGCCACCGCCAAACCCGACGTAATTCGCGAACTGGTCGAGTCGCTCGCTGCGGCAGGCGCGATCAAGGCCGGCGATCAAGAAGGCATCATCGCAGCGATTCTTAAGCGCGAAGAGCTCGGCAGCACCGGGATTGGCCGCGGCGTCGCCGTTCCTCACACCAAGCACCCCAGTGTCGAAAAGCTGGTGGGTACCGTCGGCGTGAGCCACGAAGGTGTCGACTTCAATAGCTTGGATGGCGACAAGGTCCACCTGTTCTTTCTGCTCGTCTCTCCCCCCGATCGCCCCGGCGACCATTTGCGAGCACTCGAGAACATCTCGCGCCAGTTGCGCGACGACACCTTCTGTCGGTTCCTCAAGCAGGCCCAGTCGGTGCAAGACATTCGTCAACTGCTGGACGAAGCCGATCACAATCAGTTCTCCACCTAAGGCATTTGCGGCCGAAGCTGGTTTTCGCTGGCGATTGTGGCGGGCTCGCCAGCTGCAGTTATTGGCGGCGGGTGAATGGATGTTCGCCCCGTGTGTTGATTCTCGTTAGCGGCAGGTCTTATCTCTTCGTTGTTTCGTGCCTGCCCCGTTCGTGGTTTGAGTTGGTTCCTTTTCCCCAGTTCGGCGTCGTGCGCTATGTCTGAAACGTCTGCCCAGCGAACGGTGGTTGTCGCAAATACGCAGGGCTTTCACGCCCGGCCAGCGCATCTGTTCGTTAAGTTGGCAATGTCCTACAAGTGCAAAGTGCAGATTCGCAAGGGGAACCAGGTCATCGACGGCAAGAGCATTCTCGATCTGCTCACCCTCGGTGCCGGCAACGGCACACAGTTGCAATTGCAGGCCACTGGAGCCGATGCCGAAGAAGCTGTCGAAGCCTTGGCGCAACTGGTCGAAGGTGGCTTTGGCGAGTTAAACGAAAATGGCCATGAGCCAGCCGCCAACTAGTTTTGTCGGCAAGCGTACCGAGCTGCACTGCGACAATTTGTCGAGACTTCCTGGCACTTTGACGTAATCGGCAGAAGTGTCCGTCGATTGATTTTTTCAGGTCCTGGACGACCACTTCTGGGCGTCGTCCCCAATCTTGCCCTACCGCAGAAACCTACGGTCTGAAGTCGGGACAACTCGGTCCCGTGTCTCGTTTGTTTTGTGGAGGGATTGAAATGAAACTGAAAGCAACGCTTCGACGGGGAGCAACTGCAGTGCAAGTTGCCGTGGTACTCGGCGCGGTCACCCTGGTAGTGATCGGCAGCATTAGCCAACTCGGTTCGGCCAGCAAATCGCAGATGACGCAAGTCGCGTCGAACGTCGGCAATCCGAGCAGTCTGGTGGGCAGCTTCGGCAGTGCCAGCGGCTCATCGTCGGGCAGCAGCGGTTCGGGCGACTCGAGCGGTTCGTCCGGCAGCTCATCGTCGGGGGGCAGTTCGTCCGGCGAATCCACCGATTCCGGCAGTTCGGGTGGCAGTTCCGGCGGTAGTTCGGTTTGTCCGTAGGTTTGGGAAACGCCTGCCAATGCAAACCGCATCTCCACCTTTGCGATCATCGCCTGCCACGATGACGCAAACGAATGTAGACAGCGACTCTCAACGCCTCCGCGCACTTGGGCTGGCAGCGATTGCGTTCTTTCTAATCCATGCGCTCTATCAACAGCTGCATGGTCGACTCGAAAACCTGCTCTGGGCCTGTCACCTGGCCGATCTGGCAGTTGGCCTTGGTCTGGTGCTTGCTTCGCGAGCCATCACGGCGACGGGGCTCGTCATGCTCGGCTTTGGCGTGCCGATGTGGCTCGTCGGCCTCGCGACCGGCGGCGAGTTCTACCCGACATCGATCCTGACTCACCTGGGCGGAACTACAGTGGGCATCCTGGGCTTGAGACGGCTGGGGGGATTGCAGGGCGATTGGTGGAAGGCCTACCTCGCGATTCTGCTGCTGATTGTTCTTTCGCGCTGTCTCACACCGGCGGCGATGAACGTGAACTTTGCGTTTCGCACTTGGGGTTTCGCGCGTGAATGGATTCCCTCGCTGGAGATTCATCTTCTCAGCTTGCTGGCAGTTTGGGCAGCCGGGCTATTTGCAGCCGAAAGCGTGCTGCGTTTGCTGGTCAGACACAACCGGCAGCTTGCTAATTGCGCTTAGTGCCGGAAGACGAACTCTTTGCTATTCAGCAAAGCCCAGGCAAGATCTTGCAGTCCGTTGAGGCGTTTCTCGTGCTGAGTAAGAAGTTCCATGGCGGCTTCGAGTTCGGCCGACGTAGGCTGCCGCAGGAGTGCGACGAAGTACAACTCGGCCACGACTTGCTCGTTGCTACGATCGGAAGCCGCGAGCTTGGCCAGGCGGTTTTCGTCTTGGGAGAGTAGCGCATCGAGTCCCGCATCGCCCAGCAGTACGAACGCCTGCTTGAGCGTGGTTTCGCCCGAGCGTTCGCATTCGCAAGCGAGCAGCCGGTCTGGCTTGCCGAAGGTCTTGAGAAAACGGTCGGCCGTGGTTGGCGGCTTCTCGCGCGAACGCACTCGCTCAACACCGCGAATTTGACCCGCGCGAGTTCCCAGGGGATAGCCCGCGTACTCAATGGGCATGTCTAGCACCTGGCACCAGGCATCGAGCAGCTTTTCGGCCGATAGTCGCTGCGGTACCGTGCGCGAGAAGTTTCGTACGTCCTGCCCGTTGCTCAAATTGGGCGAACTGGCCAGCTGATAAATCTGGCTGCTCATGATCTGCCGAATCAAGGAGCGAAGATCGTAGTCGGCCGCGATCAGGTCGCTCGCCAACTGATCGAGCAGTTGAGGGTGAACGGCGGGGTTAGTGGCCCGGAAATCGTCGATCGGTTCCACCAGACCGCGACCGAGCAAGTGATACCACACCAGATTGGCCTGATTCTCAGCAAATCGCTTGTTGTCTGCCGATGTCAGCCATTCGCCCAAGGCATCGAGCCGTTCGCTCTTCGTGTCGACAGGTTTCTTTGCGCCTAGTAGTTGCGGCCGTGCGTCTTTGCCGGTGCGAGCATTTTTCACTTCCCCTTCACTCTTAATTTTGACGATCTGCTGGCCAATGAATTCGTTCTTGTCGAATTTGTCCTTGCGCTTGTTATCGGGAATTTCATAGTCGATCCGCGCGAAGACGCCGGCCCAGTTGTAGTAGTCGTCCTGAGTCCAGGTGTCGTACGGATGATTGTGGCAGCGGGCACATTGCAGTCGCACGCCGAGAAACAACCTCGCGGTGGTCTCGCCGCGGACAAACGGATCTCGCATCGCCCGGTAATAGTTAGCGGGCGGATTCTCGTACGTGCCACCGTCGGCGGTCACCAGTTCCTGCACCAAGTCACTCAGGGGCAGGCCGTGCGCAAACGACTTGCGGAGCCACTCGTAAAACAGATCGACTCCCTTGATATCGAGCACTTTTTCTTCGTTGCGCAACAAGTCGGACCACTTGAGCGCCCATTGCTCGGCAAATTCGGGCCGCGTTAGCAACCGGTCAATCAACTGCTCGCGCTTGTCGGGGGACTGATCGGCGAGAAATACCTGACCCTCTGCTGGGGTTGGCAAAATGCCGAGCAAATCGAGATATGCACGGCGCAAATACGTTGCGTCATCGCAGGGTTGCGACGGTGCAAGTTGCAGCGTCTTGAGTCGGGCGAAGACATGCTCGTCGATGCGGTTTTCTGGCAACGGAGCTTGCCAGGTGATGGCGGGAGACGAAGGAAGAAACGCAATGCGAACCGGGGTTTGCAGATTCAGATAGCGAACGAGGATTGTCGTCTCGCCGAGCGATAACCGTTGCACGAGTCCGTCGCTATTTACTTCTGCCAGGTTGTCGGTCAGTTCATACACGGCCAGATTTCGGACATCGCGGCGTTTGCCATCGGCAAAGACAGCGGTGACTTCAAGCTGTAGCTTCTCTTGCGGCGCAACTACGACCGTTTCGCTGGGCTCGACTTCCAACTTTACCAGCTTCGCCTCTTTGGACTTTGGTCCGGGCGCACCGGCGGCAATCCAATCGTGAATCACCTGGTATTCGTGCGAGTGCGAGCTGAAACGCAGGCCCCCCTGATGCACCACTTGCCCGGCTGGCTTTTGCAACAGCAGGCTTACGGCCGGATCGTGCAGGTTGACGCGGCGCTGTTCGAGTTCGCGCACCAGCGTGCGGTGATCGAGCGCGGGATCTTCGCCTCGCAACGATAGCTTGAGGCCACCCTTGCCGTTTAGATTGCCGTGGCAAGCTCCCATGTTGCAACCCGACCGCGAGAGGACCGCCATCACGTCGCGATTGAACGACGGGGCTACGTTCACCTGGCCTTCCGTTGCCTGAGCGGGTGACGCCATGCCCACCAAAGCCGCCGCAATTTTCAGCATCACAATCGCAGCGATTGGCAGCTGACGGCAGCAGTTATTCATCGCTGACAACAGGGCATCCATTGGCTGGCCGTGCGGAGGTGGGAAGGGAAAGGAAGGTGAGTAACTTTAGCCCATTCAGTATCGGTGAGTTCGCTGGCGATTGCAATTCAATTGGTCGTACTCTTCACGCTCCATGCGGCGGCTTTTCGGTCACATTCGATAGCACATTCTCTTTGCGCACTTGCCAATCCGTCTGCACCCACAGGCCGATGAAGATCGGAAAGAGGGCCAGCGCGATCCATTGATAAGCCGAGAGGCCGTAGAACTCGGGTTCGGGGCGAATGAACTCGGTGACAAAACGGAAGACGAGATAGCTGAGGATATAGAGCTTGATGAGTTGATAGCGAAACCAACCTCGCGAATGAAAATACCAGAGGAGCGCCGCAGCCGTGATGTGAAACGCGAACTCGTAGAGCTGCGTGGGATGGCGCGGCAGGGGGCCTTGCGCAGTGAAGACCACGCCCCAGGGCAAGGTCGTTGGCGTGCCAAAACAGCAACCCCCAATGAAACAAGCCAGGCGACCAAGGGCGACGGCCACGGCCACCGGCACCGCGTACGAGTCGCCGGTGCGCTGGCGGATTTCGAGCGACCACTTGGCGACTTCCACGCCCAGGTAGCCGCCAACGACGCCGAACATGATGGTCTTGCCGTCGCCAAGCCAGGGATTCGCGACGTTCGTATTCGCCCAATCGTACAGGGCGAACGGCAGCTTGGCTCCGAGGAATGCGCCGCAGAAGGCACCGAAGCCAATGCCCAGTTTTTGCCACCACAGGAGTGACAGGCCCGACTGCCAACGGCGCAGCAGGATTGCCCCAACCAAGAGTGACAGCAACATCATCGCTGAATAGGCCAGGTTCGGTGGCATCAGGGGGTACGCACCAGTTGCTGAATCGTGAGAGGCGGCAGCGCCACGTGCCCGGGACGATAGAGGACGTTGTAGGCACAGAACGGAATCACGTGGCCGCTCGGCAGCACATGATGCGTGCAGCACTTCATCACGCGGCGGACATCAAAATTGTAGGCATCCAGAAACGAAGTGATCGTGATGCGAAACAAATCGCGGGCTCCCATTTGTTCATTCAGCACGCGACCAAAAAACTCCAGCGCGGCTGGCGACAGGTTTTTCAGCATGTCGGCATCAAGTTGAGGCTCGGGTGAACTGCCGAACATCGGCAGGCCACTAGTCCTTTCTTCTGTCGCCGGAGCACAACCTCCCGCGCAGCACGATTGGCGCGACAAATACTGCATTGCCAGTTCGCGCGACTTGGCCCGCGTAAAGCTAATTCCGTTGGCCAGCAGGTCGTAATTCTGCTTCACGTCGAAAAAGCGATTCACGGGAATATTGCCGGCCGATTCCGAGCGGAAAATCATCGCCAGGCTATGACAATTGGGATGCGCGCACGGCAGGGGCATGAAATCGTTGGGCTGCAATAGTCCGCCGGTTTGTTCGCTGAGTTCTTCAATAACTTGGGGGAACGTGATCCGTCGCTCAATCTCGGCAGGCAGGTAATAGCGGCCGGAATAAGTTGCGGGCTGCAGGTTCAAGCCCGTGATCCACGGATGGGCTAATGCGAACTCGACAATCGGTCCCCACTGGTCGTCGTTCACACCCGCTTGCAACGTGGCGGCCAGCGTGATGTGCAGATCGTGCTCGCCGAGGATCTCTACCGCGCGCAATTTCAGGGCGAGGAGCGGTTCGCCGCGCAATTGTTCGTACACGCTGTCGTTCAAGCCGTCGAACTGCAAAAAGATCTCCAGCCGGTCGCGATGCTCCGCCAAACGCTTGACGAGTTCCGGATCGCTGGCCAGACGAATGCCGTTGGTGTTGATCTGCACATAATCGATTGGTTGAGCGAGTGCGTATTCGACAATGCGCTCGAACTCGGGATGAACGGTGGGTTCACCACCCGAGAGTTGCAAGACCTCGGCGCGACCTTCGACTTGCACTAAGCGGTCGATGGCTGCAGTCACTTGCGCAAACGAGAGGTGCTTGCCTCCCGGAGCACTACTGGCGTAGCACATCGGGCAAGTGAGATTGCAATTGCCGGTGATTTCGACGAGGCCGACACACGTGTGCTGTTCGTGTTCGGTGCACAGTCCGCAATCGAAGGGACAGCCCTTATCGGGTTCGACGCCGACCACCTCGGGCAACTTTGCCGGCACACTGAATTCGTGCCGATCGTAATAGGCGACATCGCTGCAAACGAAGTCCTCGCGCAGTCCATGCGTGGGACAGGTTTTGCGAAAGTAGACGCGCTTTCCGCGGGTGATGATCTTCGTTGGCACCAGTCCCAGGCATTCGGGACAAAGGCTTTGCGTGGTGCCGAGAAAGGTGTAATCGCGATGAGCAGGCATGAGCGAGTCAGTCAGTTAAGAGTTAGTTTCCGCCAATCAGACGAAAGCACAGGACGACCAAAGCGATGATGGCCACGACAATCAGGATGGCACCAATCGCCAGAATTATGACGACAGTTGCCAAAAACGTGGCCAGCACCGCGACCACGCGGGCGAGGAGCGAATTGCTGGAATGTGGCGACTCGCGATAAGTGAGGATCGACACGGCCACAGCCACCATCGCCGGGGTGACCACAATCAAATAAAGCACACCGAGGATTGGTTCATAAACATACGTACCAATTCCGACCAAGGTCGCCATGACAAACGCCGCAATGGCAATTAGCCATTGCTGCTGTCGCCGATTGGCGGTGGGTGCGAATGGCGAGGTTCCTTCACTCGCGAACTTTGCCGCACTCAGCAGTCGAGGTTCGGTCACGTGTGCATTGCACAGCCAGCAAGTTCCCACGCCGTCGATTTCGGCGCCACATTCGGGGCACTGTAATAGGGGCTTGGTGGAGAATTGGGGTTGGTTCATGGGCGTCGTTCCGGGCGACACTCTGCTCGCGACGCGTTACATCATACTGGTGCAGATAATGAACAGGGCTCCCACGGCGACTGTCACACAAACCACGATCATCCCCAGCGTGAGGCCGATGGCCATAACGACTTTAGCAATTACGTTCATCGCACCGGGTGCGGCACGCTGGGCCGGATTGAACTGGCAGGCCACGACCGCCATGGAGACAAGGGCCGGAAGGACGACAATCCAGAACAGGATGCCGAACGACGTATCGCTATTTAGCAGCCCGAGGCCGATTAGGGCGACCATCAAGAACGCGGCGATCGACAGCCCCTTGAGCGTGTAATACACGCTGTTGTTTTGCGGTGCTGCGGGGGATTGATAAGCAATCGGCGGAGGTTGCACGCCTTGCAGGTTTGCGTTGCGACGGTGGCAGAGCCAACAATCGCCGAATCCTTGTACTTCGGCACCACACTCTGGGCAGTGTGGCGCTTGGTGGACTGGAAGAGCATTGCTCATTTCGCCACTCCCACCGCTTGGCGCTCGGCATATGCGACCGCCAGGCTGCGCTGTTGGCGAACGACCTGCCCAATCACGATGCCCGTGATTGCCAGACAGGCGAGCATCATCAGTTGATTCACGATCGGTGTGGCATGTTCGGCATCGAACCACACCGGATCGGCCTCCGCCACGAGCGTCAAGTAGCCGAGCAGGCAGGCGATGGTGGTGTACCACGTCATTCCGACGCTCGCGCGGAGCGCTGCCAGGGCCAGAATGAGATAGTAAACATTCGTCACCGGCGAGGAAGGTCCGCCTGCGAGCATGGCCAGGATGGTGAGGAGCGCCACATCGAACGTGGTGACCACATACTTCAAGATTGCCGGGAAGATGCGCCGCTGCAGACACAAAAGCACTGCTAGCGCGATCAGCGACCAGGCGACGGCGATGAAAGTTACCTGGCGATGGAACTCCAGCGAGGTGCCATGCGCTGTCCCCGGCCGCTGAATGAGTTGAATTGCATAAAACACGATAATCGCGAGGACTCGCAACATGTTCGCCCGCGCTTCGCCGGAGAACTCTTGCCACCGCGAGACGATGAACCAATGACGGTCAGAGCTGGCAATATTGGGCTGCACGTTTGGGTCGCCGAGGATTGGGGCAGCTAGAAGTGAATGCCAAAGTGTAAGCATTCCTATTGCAAATGAGAACTATCAAGCAGGCTCATCGATCAACAAAAAAAGCCCTCTCGGCCGGAGAGGGCTTTTGGTGTGCGGAGGCAGATCGCACGCGGGAGTTGATTCGAGCGAGGAGTGCTGGCGCGAGTGGGGGCGACGAACCCAAACTCGCGGTGGTGACTGCTGCTCGACGGGCCGGGATCTAGCTACAAGTGGCTATCCTCCCAGCGGTGACAATCAGCGGCTTAGGGGAGCCGCGGTGGGTCTTCTGCAACGAAGACGCAGGTGGAACGATACGACAGCGTAAGTCTCCGCGATCGAGGAGGTGGAGGACCATCGAAGTCGGGGTAGATGTCATAGGGAGTGGCTGCGGCAGTGTCGATGAACAGCCGCCACTTGGTTCCCTTCGCGACCGGCGGCAGGATGAACTCCCGCGGTTCGCTGGTGGCGTTGATCAGGATGAGGACATCGCGAGCTTCGGGATGTTTCTCGACCAGGTCTTCCGCCTTGAGCAGGCAGATGAGCGTGTTGTCTTCACCATGCCAATCGACAGCTGTTCCGAGGGCGCTGTACCAGCTGACGTCAGGGAGCGCTCCGTCGACCGGCGCCTGGCCGGAGAGGAACGTCTCGCGACGTACAGTCGGTTGCACGCGCCGGAACTTGATCAACCCTTGCGAGAACCGTAGCAGGTCCTTATGTTGGTTGACCTTGCTCCAGTCGAACCAGCTGATGTTGTTGTCCTGGCAATAGGCGTTGTTATTCCCCCGCTGCGTGCGGCGGCATTCATCACCCATCACCAGCATCGGCACGCCTTGGCTCATCAGCAGGGTGCTGAGGAAATTCTTGATCTGCCGAACTCGCAGATTTTCGATTTCCGGCCGGGTCGTAGGCCCTTCGACACCGTAGTTGTCGCTGTAGTTATTGTTATCGCCGTCGCGATTTCCTTCACCATTCGCTTCGTTGTGTTTGTCGCGATAGCTCACCATGTCGTTCATGGTGAAACCGTCGTGCGAAGTAATGAAGTTGATGCTCGCATGCGGGGCACGTCCCGAGTGACCGTACAAGTCGCTCGAACCGGCCAGTCGCGTGACGAACGAACCGAGCACGCCTTTGTCGCCGCGCCAAAAGCGGCGAACATCGTCGCGATAGCGACCGTTCCACTCTGCCCAGCGCAGATCGCCGAACGAACCAACTTGATAGGCACCGGCCGCGTCCCACGCTTCGGCAATGATCTTGGTATCCGCGAGGAGCGGATCTTCGGAGATTGCCTCAACGAGTGGCGGATTGGGAACCAGGTGCCCGTTCCGGTCGCGGCTGAGGATCGACGCCAGATCGAAGCGGAAGCCATCGATGTGGTAGTTGTGAACCCAATGCCGCAGGCAGTGGAAAATCATCTCTCGGACGACGGGATGATTCCCGTTCACGGTGTTACCGCAACCCGAGTAGTTCATGTAATGGCTGCCGCCATTAGCGAGCATGTAGTAAGTCTTGTTCTCCAGGCCTTTGAAGCTGAGCGTGGGGCCCATTTCATTGCCTTCGGCCGTGTGATTGAACACGACATCGAGAATCACTTCCATGCCAGCTGCATGCAGGGCCTTCACCATCTGCTTGAACTCGGCGACCTGGCCGCCGGGCTCGGTGTTGTGGGCATAGCCTCGATGGGGCGAGAAGAACGCCATCGAGTCATAGCCCCAGTAATTTTCTCGTTCCTGCTTTTGCCCATAAATGCCCCCGATGGGAAACTCATGGATCGGCATCAACTCGACGGCTGTGATGCCGAGCGATTTGAGGTACGGAATCTTTTCGATCAGGCCAGCATAAGTGCCCGGCTTCTTCACCTGGCTGCTCGGGTCTTTGGTGAACCCGGCCACGTGCGTTTCGTAAATGATCGTTTCGCTGATCGGACGGCGCAGGTGGCGATCTCCTTCCCAATCGAAGAAGTCGTCGACAACCACGCACTTGGGTGGTCGCACGATGCCGTCTTCACTCAGTTGGAAATTGCCCGCGAGAGCCTTGGCATAGGGATCGATCAGCCGAGCGCGCCCGTTAAAGCGATGCCCTTGCGACGGATCGAAAGGTCCGTCGGCTTGGAAGTGATAGAGCTGGCCAGCGCTCAGACCTGGAACAAAAATGCTCCAGATATCGCCCCAGCGGTCGGTGTCCCGTTCGAAGTCGATGATTTCGGTTGGTTCCCGATCGTCGACTCCGTCGTACAACAACAACCGCATGGCTTGCGCGCTGCGGCTATAGACGACGAACTGCACGCCATTCTCATGAAGAATGGCGCCGTACGGCATCATGTAGGTAAACTGAAGTTTTGGGTGAACGTGTCGCATGAGCATTGGGTGGGGCCTCGTGCTACTCAGGTGGGTGCGACTGCCTGCTGTATCCGGTTGGCCCCAAGTCGTGGTCCCGCGGAGAGGTGCGGGTGAAACCAATGACTTGAAAGCCTAGCAGGCCACTACGCCCAAAACGTAGCATCCCCTGAAGCACGAGGCGGCTCAGACCACCAATATAGCTTGGAAAAAAGACAAGTCGGGCGTCTGTCACGCGGATTGCCGAAAGTTTGGCCGTTCGCTGGACCTGACGCATCTGATAAACGGTACCGCCTGCGGGACTTGTCCTGCGGTAAACCGCGAAGGTGTACCGCTGAACGGAGTCGTAGCGATTGGCTGTTTCAGCCGGACGAGACGCGAATTCTGGTGATCGTTCAGCCTCGCCAGCAGCTGTGAACACGGAGAAGAATAGGCCAGGACTGCGCTCTCAACTGCCGGTACTCGATGCTTTTGCGGAAAAATCTGTTTTTCCTGTTCCTGGTGACGCCGGCGCTGCTCCTCCGTTGCTTTCCACCAAAGCATTGGGTGCCCGTGAAGGGAAAGAATCTGCCGGGACACCGGTTTCCGGCCCAAATGCCACGCCTTGGGATCGCATCGATTTCGGTAATACATCGGTCTGTCGTCGATCTCGTGAGTATTTCAGAAATACGGCCATTTTCGGCCCGATTTACAGGCTCTCGCCGCCCAAAGCGAGGCTCGTTTTGTAAGATGGGCCCATGCACTCGCTCGACACACTTTCGACGTTCGCAACGAGCCTGCTGGCCGCCTCTCCCGCTGCGCATTCCGACCACCTCGAACTCATCATCACGCTGACCAGCGGTCTCGCCGCGGCGCTGTTCATGGGGTACATCACGCATCGCGTGGGGCTCTCGCCGATTGTTGGCTACTTATTAGCTGGCATTGCGGTTGGTCCTTATACCCCCGGCGTCGAAGCCAACGTCGAGCTTGCCCAGCAGATGGCCGAAATCGGCGTCATCCTGCTGATGTTTGGGGTCGGACTCCACTTCCACTTCAAAGAGCTGCTGGCCGTGCGCCGCGTGGCCGTGCCCGGTGCGGTTGGGCAAAGCCTGATTGCTACGGGCTTAGGAGTGGTCGTCGCCTACTTTTTCGGTTGGACTGTATCGTCGGGACTCGTCTTTGGCATGGCGATCTCCGTCGCCAGTACTGTCGTGCTGCTGCGCGTCCTCTCCGATAACAACGACCTGCACACTCCGACCGGTCATATCGCGGTCGGCTGGCTGGTGGTCGAAGACCTGTTTACCGTGCTGGTCCTGGTGCTCATGCCCGTGCTGTTCGGCTCGGCCAATAGTTCCTTGGCCGATATAGGCCTGGCCATCTTGATTGCCGTGATCAAAATCGGGCTGCTCGTCGCCTTCGTGATGTTTGTCGGAGGCAAGGCGATCCCCTGGTTCCTGGCGCGGATTGCGCAAACTCGTTCGCGCGAACTCTTCACACTGACGGTGCTGGTCGTAGCGCTCGGCATCGCGGTGGGGGCTGCCAAAGTTTTTGACGTCTCGATGGCTCTCGGCGCGTTCCTGGCCGGAATGGTCGTCGGTCGCTCCGACTTCAGTTCCCGGGCAGCCAGCGAAGCCCTTCCCATGCGCGATGCGTTTGCCGTGTTGTTCTTTGTTTCCGTCGGTATGCTGTTTGACCCCAATCAGCTGATCACGTCGCCAGGGCTGATTGCCGCTACCTTGGGCATCGTGCTGTTGGGCAAACCGCTGGCCGCCCTGGCAATTGTCATTCTGCTGCGCTATCCGCTACGAATTGGCCTTTCCGTCGCCGTCGCCCTGGCGCAAATCGGCGAATTCTCGTTCATCCTGGCCGGCGTTGGCATGAGCCTGAACGTGTTCACTTCGCAGCAATACAACGCCCTCATTGCTGCCGCCATCGTTTCGATCAGCATTAACCCGATTCTTTACCGATTGACCGATTACCTCGAAGAGCGAGCCAAAAAGTCCCCGCGACTCTGGAAGCTGATCAACGGCAACTCGCACGTCGAATCGACCCAGCAAGCACCGGATGACGAACATCCGGAAAAGCACGATCATGGCCAGGCAGTGGTGATTGGCTACGGGCCCGTTGGTCGCACGCTCTGCCGACTGCTGCAAGAGAATGGCATCGAGCCGACCGTCATCGAAATGAACCTGACGACCGTCCGCCAATTGCGCGAAGATGGCATGCGCGCCGTCTATGGCGACTCAGCCCACAAAGAAACGCAGCTCGAAGCGGGCACCTCGCAGGCCGATGTCTTTATCCTCAGTGCCTCGGGGCTGCGCAATAGTCAGGAAGTGATTCGCCTCGCCCGCGAGTGCAATCCCAAGATTCGCGTTTTCGCCCGGGCTAGTTACCTGCGCGAGATTCCCTCTCTGACCCGCGCCGGTGCCGACGTCGTCTTTACCGGCGAGGGGGAAGTCGCCATGTCGATGACGGAGTTCATCCTGCGGCAAATGGGTGCCGGTCCCGAACAGATCGACCGCGAGCGCGACCGCATCCGCAACGAACTCTTTGGCAGCGCGGCTGTCTTGGAGATCCTGCTCCCCCCCACAGCCAAGCCGATGCCGGAGCAACCAGAGACCTCAGCAGACGAAGCGCTGCCGGCCGATCCCACGACTTAGCTTGCCTTTTACATAGCCTGACGCGTCAGCGAGGGTATTGGCAAGTTAGCTTTCCGCTGCGAAGGACGCTGGAACTTAGGCTGCACTCGTTGGCCATCCGAAGCGACATTAAACTTCAAACGAAATAGCTCCCTCGCTGACGCGTCGGGCTAAGTGGGGATTTGTCCAGGCGGCTCGCCGGCTGCCAGTACCCTTGCCCGCGATGTTGCCCGTGTTCTAGGTTGATAGACATCATCGCTGTAATTCACGACCCACACGGAGGCTGTTCATGTTACGCACACTAGCCATCACGCTCCTTTCTCTTCCTTTGCTGTCGCTCGTGGCAGCAGCTGCCGACGCACCGAAGAAGGAACTGCTCGTCGGCGATCCGGCCCCGCCACTAGCGCTCAAGGAGTTTGTGAAAGGTGAGCCCGTCAAGGAGTTTGCCAAGGGGAAGGTCTATGTGCTCGAGTTTTGGGCCACGTGGTGCGGGCCGTGCATCAAGAGCATTCCGCACGTAACCGAGTTGCAGGCCAGGCACAAAGAGGCGGTGATCATCGGCGTCGATGTGATGGAAGATGCCGACGACGACGTGAAGGAATTCGTCAAGCAAATGGGGAAGAAGATGGAGTATCGCGTCGCCATCGATGCGAAAGATCCCAAGAGTGAAGAAGCCGGCATCATGGCCCGCACCTGGCTCGAAGCCAGCTATCAGGAAGGGATTCCCGCTTCGTTCATTGTGAATGGTGACGGCAAGGTAGCCTGGATCGGGCACCCGATGGAACTCGACGAACCACTGGCCAAGATCATCGCCGGCAAATGGGACCTGGCAGCTGCGACCAAGACATTCAAAGACGAAGTCGAATCGACCAAGGCCTCGAAGGCTCTCGATGAGGCTTTAGAAAAGGCGATGGAATCGGGCAAGCCACAGCAGATTGTGGCTGTCCTCGATACGGCCTTTGCCAAGACGCCGGCGCTCGAAAAGGAACATGGCGCGCTGAAGTTCAATGCCCTGCTCGCTCAGGACGATCAAAAGGAAAAGGCTCTTGCCTACGGCAAAAAGCTGATCGACGAAGTGGCCAAGGACGATCCCAACGCCCTTTACAGCATTGCCAACGCCCTGCTGACCGACGACGAAGACCAACCCATCGACAAAGTGGATGCCGCCAGCGGCAAGCTTGCCTTGCAAGCCACTTCGCAACTGGTGAAATTGCTGGATGGCATTGAAGGAATGCCCGCCGCGAACAAGTCGGTCGCTCTGGAATCGGTTGCGCTCGCTCATTTTGCTTCTGGCAATTTCAAGGAAGCGGTCGCCGCCCAGGAACAGGCGATCAAAATGGCCAAGGGCTCCGAACGCGAGAAAGACGCCTCGCTCGCCGCCACGCTGAAAAAGTATCAGGCTGCCAGTCAGCCCGGCGCGACGAAGAAGTAGTCCGAGCCGGTTACGCTAAGCGAATCGCGCGCCAACAATAGTCGCCGAGAAACTTTTTACCGCGGACCAGACTAGTCAACGACTGCGCATCGAATTTGTTGGTGCGCGTTGGCAATTTGGTAGAACGTGGATGGAACTTGCGCGGTATTTATCGCGCAGTTTGTGGCAAGTGACGCGATGATGAGTTCGCTCAATTATGGAAATTGAATTGGCAAGTTTCCCTCGTTCCGTAAGGATTTACGGCGATTCGGATCGCTACAACTTGCGGCCAGGCAGATAGTTGCGCGATACCGGAAATCTTGCGAGTTCGATTGGATTGTGGAAATTTCCACGTGGCGTTGCAGCCACTGCGCGAAGCTTATTCAGATGGATTGTGGAAATTTCCACGAGGCGTTGCAGCCACTGCGCGAAGCTTATTCAGAATCTACAGGACGGAATAATGGAAATCGATTTACGACGTTTCCATCATGCGGTAAGGACTTAGGGCGTTCCTCTGGAGCGTATATGCTTGGCGGAATTGGCGTTGCGCAATACGGGAAACTTTTCGAAGTGATGGTGGATAGTGGAAATTTCCAATTCCACCAGCGGCCTAGCAAACGCCGGTCACTCGATTGAGCGTGGCCACCAGTTGGCCATGGTCAAACGGTTTCACGACGAAGTCGGCAGCACCCAGTTTGAAGGCTTCCTTTAAGATGGTCTTCTGATCGAGCGCGCTGACGACGACAATCTTGGCGGAGGGATCTTCGCCCAAGATGGAACGCAGGGCATGCAGGCCGTCGAACTCCGGCATGACCAGGTCGAGGGTCATTGCGTCCGGTTTTAATTCGCGGAACTTTTCGAAGGCTTGCTGGCCGTTGCAAGCTTCGCCGACGATTTCCCAACCGGCACGCGAGGCGGTATCTTTGATCATTTCGCGGATGATTATTGCATCGTCGGTAACGAGGAGTCGCTTGGTCATAGTTCAATTCCTGACAGATTCGAGTCGCTGAGTTCTGGTTGTTTCGAGGTGGTTACAGGATGACGACTTCCGCACCGACGACTTCAATGCGATAGACGCCGGTCTGGCAATCGAACGTGACGCGGCGACCCTTGTTGCCGCCGACATGTCGACTCGCGACACGGAGTTTGGCTTTGGTGAGGGCTGCCTCGACAGCAACCAGGTTCGATTCGCCGACCTGCATGGGACCGGCCGGGAGCCCGAACATGTTGGAACCGCCGGCCAGTTTGACGATCAGCGAGTTGTCGCAGATGCCGAGGCTGGCCAGTTGTTGCAACATGTCGGGAATTGCAGTATCAGCAAATTTGCCGGGGAGCGACGCCCGCCCGCTGCTGGCCGGCAACACCACATGCGCGAGCATGGCGTGATGCGTGCGCGGATGATAGATGGCGACTCCGACGCAGGAGCCGAGGACGGTGGTGATCGAGTCGGGCCCACTGGCCAGAACGATCTTTCCCATGCCCGCCTGATGGCAAGTAGAGGGAGCTAAGGTGGCACAAGGCATACAACGTTCTCTTCGTGCAAAGGCCGGAAGTTCGGATCGCGAATTGTTACGCAGGGCGGTTGGTTAGGCGGTCGTGCAATTCATCAGTCGATCGCGCAGGCCTTGGGTTGGCAGGAACAGCACGTTCCAGTCGAGGGCCTGGTCTTCGCGCCGAAACGTAGTGCGGCAAATGGTGGCGGTATCGCACGTCAGGGCTTGAGTCATCAGGGCCTGCTGAAGCACGCTAGCGCCGAAGTCTTGCAGGAAGTAGGGAGGCGATGGAATCAGCTCCGCATCGAGAAAACGCGTGAGAGCGTTCATGTAGGCACATCCCAGAATGTTGCCCGTTTCATTGAGCGCGCTCCGTTCCAATTCGTTCCACTCGGGAGTGGTGGCCCGTGGCCGATTGAGGAGCGACGCCGCCAGGCTGCGACCGTTTTCTTCGTCGAAGGTCAGCAGCATGGTGCCGCCAAGTTCGCCTTGCAATGTGAGGGCGACCATCGTTAGCAAGTCGTCACCCAGATCGAGGTTGGTGCTCACTTCCTCCAGCGGCATCTCGGCGATTTCATCGAGCGTGAGTGTGATCTGACCATTCGTCCAACGGCACATGGCGGTCGACGCATCGTGCGTGGCGGCAGAGAACAACTGCTCGAGTAGCGAGCTATTCAATTCAGGCGAGATTGTGTTCATAAAGAAACATACTTTCAGATTATCGGTTGAGTATTTCAGGTTCCACTTTTGACCACTGGCCGCGAAGCGAGATTGACGAGTGCACCTACGTCGAGAATCAGCGAGACTCGACCATCGCCAAGAATGCTTGCGCCGGCGACACCTTCGACATTGCGATAGTTGTCGGCCAGTGACTTGATGACCACGTCCTCCTCGCCGAGCACCGTATCGACCAGCAGACCGATCTCGCGATTCTCGTAGCGAATGACCACGATGGTGTGATCGCCCGCTGGTTTGCATTGCGTGCGACTGCTGTGCGAATTCCAGGTGAGCAACTCCTTGAGTTCCACCACTGAAACAACGCGGCCGCGGATCGTCGCCGTTCGCAGGCCGTGAACGGTACCGAGACTGTCGTCCTTCAGGCCGACAATCTCGGCAATGCTCTCAATGGGCAGAGCAATCACGTCGCCGTCGATCTCTGCCATTAAGCTTGGCATGATTGCGAGAGTGAGTGGCAACTTGATCGTGAAGACAGTGCCCTGACCAGGATTGCTTTCGACCTCAACCGTGCCGCTGAGGCCTTCAATCTTGGAACGAACAATGTCCATGCCCATGCCGCGGCCGGAGATTTCTGTCACCTTCTCAGCAGTGCTGAAGCCTGGTTCCCAAATGAGTTGAAAGACCTGGTGGGCGGTCATACGTTCGGCAGTTTCGGCATCGACCAGTCCGCGTTCGACACCTTTGCGGAGGATACGATCGCGGTCGAGACCTTTCCCATCGTCGGAGACTTGAATCACGATGCTATTGCCACGATGAAACGCATCGAGCGTGATGGTTCCTTGGGCAGCCTTGCCGGTCGCCACGCGGGCTTCGGGCGATTCAATACCGTGATCGGCCGAGTTGCGAACCATGTGAATCAGTGGGTCGCCAAGCTCGTCGATCATTCGCTTATCGAGTTCGGTGCTTTCGCCGCGAATGACGAGTCGAATATCCTTTCCGTTCAAACGGGTGATATCTCGAACGACGCGTTTGAAGCGATTGAAGAGCGGTCCCACGGGCACCATGCGAGTGTCCATCACACTCTTTTGAATGCTCGCGGCGACGCGATCGAGTTGATGAACGGCTTCGAACAGCTCGCTCACGCGGGCATGCAACTTGGTGACTCGCGCGAATTCGGCAGTGATCTTTTCGATATCCGATTGCAAGCGGCGTGCATGCGAACGAATGGAACTCATGGTCGCGGCCGCATGTTGGGCGCTGGCACCGTGGGCGTCATCGTCGGCCAATTGCTGCATGAAGGCAGCCGTCTCGCTCCACACCTGCGTCAGCTGTTTGGCGGGTAGACTCTCGCGCATTGCCGTCCCAATCTGACTGAACCGCGCCTTACTGATGACCAGTTGCCCGGCGAGGTTCATGAGCTGATCGAGGCGGTCGATATCGACGCGTAGCGTTTCGCTCGGCTTACCCCCTTCATCGGTTGCTTTGCTTTTCGCTTCGGCCGCGGAAGGCCTGGCATCTTCCACTGCAGGCAGCGATTGCGTTGGCTTGGCTGAGTTGGTCGTGGTTGGCAGGTGAGTCGACTGCTGAGCGACAGCCATCGCAGGGTCTTCGCACTTTTTCGATTGTGCTGAAAGGACGCGAACATCGACCGAGCGGACTCCGTTGACGTTCAAGGCAGCTGCGATCTCGTCGCGGCTGGCCTCGGACTGTACGATTAGTCGAAGCGATTCAAGTTGCTCGATTTCTTCGAGCGATTCTGCAGTTGGGTCGCAGTGCAGAATTTGTCCGAGACGAACGGCCTTCTCATAGGCGAGATTTGCCTTGAGGCCGACGAGCGGCAGATTGGCTTCGAAGTGGAGTTCGCAACTGAACTGCGTTCCGGTTTCCAGTTCTCCCAGTTGCACGGCAATCGCTTGGGGTTGCCAGGCGGTCACGATCGCTGGAGGTTCGACCTGAAT
The DNA here is from genome assembly GCF_007747655.1 of Anatilimnocola aggregata. Lineage (NCBI taxonomy): Bacteria > Pseudomonadati > Planctomycetota > Planctomycetia > Pirellulales > Pirellulaceae > Anatilimnocola > Anatilimnocola aggregata. The sequence goes on along the minus strand of NZ_CP036274.1, from coordinate 7,247,691 downwards.
CGGTGGGCAGTTCGCGAAGGCCTCGTTGCTGGCGACGAGAAGTTCAGCGGCCGAGCTGGCGAACTGTGAGCAGTCGGGTACGCTTTGTTTCAAGCCAGTGACGTAGAGTCGCAGCGCATCGACACAGTGCAGCAAGGCGTCGATGAGTGAGGGCGGAAGTACTAGTTTGCGCTCACCAGCGGTCTGCAATGCATCTTCCATCCAGTGCGCAAGCTTTGCCGTGCGATTGAGTCCCAGTGAAGCGGCCGAGCCCTTGATGCGGTGCGCGGTAACCAACAGCTCTTCGACTGTGCGCAGTTGAGCCGAGCGTTCGGCACAGAGCAGCACTTCGGCGAGACTTTCGAGTGCCAGATCGGTTTCGTCAATGAAAATGGCGAGATACTTGGGTGGAATGTCGGTTTCGTCGACAATCTGCTCCAAAGCAGCGACTTCGGGGTGCAAGTCTTTTGGTGCTGGTTCAACTCTTGCAGGCGAATCGAGGGCAGCGTCGAGTTGCAGACCTTGTTCGCAAGCGGCGAGCGCTTTCTCGGCATCGGCTTGCGATGTTTGTTGGCGGGCGCAGCCGCCGGACTCCAGTACTTGCTCGATGCCGAGCATCACGGCTGAGGCGTCGTACTGATCGGAACCGTCGTCTTGCAGTTTGGCGATCATAGCTGTGAGTGCATCAATGGATTGAAAGATGGTTTCGACAATACTGGACGTCAGGTCGAGTTGTCCCTTGCGCGAGGCGTCGAAGACGTTCTCGATGCGATGCGTAAGCTGGTTGATATTCGTTAGTCCCAGCATGGCCGATAGCCCTTTTAGACTATGAGCCGAGCGGAACATGTTATTCATCAGTTCCGGATCGAGCGGCGAGCGCTGACTGGCATTGTTGGCCGTCCACGCTTCGAGCGTGAGCAGATCCTCGTTCAAGCTGATCAGCAGACTGCCCGCTTCGTCTAAGAAGTCGGACATCATGCCTTGCAGCCATTCGTCGGCAGCGGTGGTTTCGGCGGACATGTCCAGTTCGATTCCGTTATTCAGTTCATTCGTTGCGGTAAAGCCACGCGTGAATACGTTTGAGGTTCTTCAGGTGATCGCTGATGCCTTCGGCAGCTCCGGCCACCAGGTATCCGCCAGGGGCCAGTAACTTCAGCACGTTCGCAACCACCCGCTGCTTCGAAGCTTCGTCGAAGTAGATCAACACGTTCTTCAAAAAAATCAGATCGAAGGGCTGCTCCCGCAGCGGATCGAGCAAGTTGTGCTGTCGAAACTGAACCAAGGCTGACAGTTCGGGCTTGGCCTTGCTGAATTCAGGTTCCTCAGCTGCCGTGAAGTAACGAGTTCGCAACGACGGCGGTACCAGCTTCATTGCCCGTTGGCTGAATGTTGCCTGGCGTGCTTGCTCAACGGCGCCAATGCCAATGTCGGTGCCGATAATCTTGATGGTCCAGGGAGACATTTGCTTGACACAAGCCGCGACGCAAACTGCGGCCGAATAGGCTTCGTCGCCCGTGCTGCAGGCCGCCGACCAGATTCGCAGCGAACGCGGTCGTTTGCCTGCAATTGCCTCTTGCGAAATGGCCGCCAGGTATTGATCTTGAAACCAGGTCCAGTGCGACTCGTCGCGAAAGAGATAGGTTTCGTGCGTGGTGATTTCTTGCAGGAACAGATCCCACTCCGCATTGGCTGGCTTGAGTTTTTGCAGATGCCGCAGGTAGCCTTCAAAATCCGCGATGTTGGTTGCCTTCAGCCGTCGCCGTACGCGATTCGCAAGGAGCGCCTGCTTCTGCGGCGAAATGCGAATGCCGGTGACGTCATAGATCAGCTTGCCGTAGCGCATCATGAGCTCGGGGCTAATCAAGGTTTCAGTAGCGGTGGTCATGACAACTCGGTTGGGCGAAGGCCATTCAGCAGATCAAAGGCGAATCGTAAACAAAGGCCAGGCCCGAGCAGTTGCCAGGGCCTGGCTGCGACAACGAGGACCGGAAAACTATTCCGTCTTGAACTTGCGAACCAGTTCTCGCAACGTCGATGCCTGAGCACCAAGCTCCTCGCTGCTGGAAGCCATTTCTTCGCACGAAGCGGCTGCCTGCTCGGTGACGGTCGAGATTTGCTGAACTGCACCGGCGACTTCGGTCGCATTCTGAGCCTGCTCGACCGTTGCCGTTGCAATCTCGTTGATCTTCTTGGCCGTCGAATCGACACCTTGAATAATCTTTGAGAGAGCCTGGCCGGTCTGCTCGCTCAAGGTGGCCCCGTCGGCGACACGCTGGGTCGATTCCTTGATGAGCTTGCTGATCTCTTTGGCAGCCTCGCTCGAACGCTCGGCCAGTTTGCGAACTTCGTCGGCAACCACCGCAAAGCCCAAGCCATGGACACCAGCGCGAGCCGCTTCGATCGCGGCATTCAAGGCGAGCAAGTTTGTCTGGCTGGCGATTTCGCCGATCACTTGAATGATCTCGCTGATCTGTTCGGACGAGCTCTTGATACGGCCCATCGCTTCGACCGACTTCTGCACGGCCTGGCCACCTTCCTCGGCCATACGGCTTGTTTCGCAAGCTAATGTGTTCGCCGAAGCAGCATTGTTCTTTACCGTTTCGATGCTGCGGGTCAGCTGCTCGATTGAAGCGCTCATTTCTTCCACCGAGGCACTCTGCGTCTGCGCACCTTGAGCCTGCGATTGAGCCGTCTCGGCGATGACGCGAGCGCCTTCGGCGAACTGAGCGGCACCTTCAACCACTTGACTAATGATGTTCCGCAAGTCGGTCATCATCTTGCGAACGCCACTGGCGAGTTGGCCCATGGAATCGTCCCCCGAGAAGCTGATTTCTCGAGTCAAGTCGCCGGCAGCAGCTGCATTTACCACGGCCAGCACTTCGGTAACCTTTTCGCTCAACTCTTGCTGAGTACGGCGTTCGCGAAGCTGGTTTTCCTTTTCGCGCTCTTCAGCCGCAATCCGTTCCGTAATGATTTCCCACGTTACCATTGGGCCAGAATAGTTGCCCTTAGCATCGAAGATGGCATTTGCCTGCAACGACAGAATCTCACCACCTAACTTGATCTGCGTAAGGTGCGGAAGGTTCTTCGGGTCTGCCAGCAACCGGCGCTGGTGTGCAGGCATCTTGTGGAAGATGTCGTATGTTGAGCCGACGATCTGATCGGCTTTGATCGGCAACAAGTGTTCGATCTTCTTCAAGGCCTTCATGCTGGCTGGATTGATATAGGTGATGATGCCCTGGTTATTGGCCAACATGATGTTGATCGGCGCGTTCTCGACAATTGCCGACTTCTCATTTGCGGCAATCGCCGCCTTTCGCGCCGCTGTGATATCGGTGGCGAACTTCACAACCTTGCAAGGTTTGCCGTTCACATCGTTGATGGGGTAGTACGTCGCCGAGATCCAGATCTCTTCGCCCCGCTTGTTGACTCGCATGAACTCGCCGACTTCGAATTCGCCGCGATTCAGCTTGTCCCAGAATTGGCTGTAGGCAGTGCTGTTTGCATACTCCTTCGAACAGAAGATGCGGTGATGCTTGCCGACGATCTCATTCAGGCTGTAGCCCACAGCACCGAGGAAGTTCTCGTTTGCAGTTACTATGGTGCCATCCATGTTGAATTCGACCTTAGCAGTCACTTTGCCGACCGCTGCGAGCTGTTCGTTCGAGTCGCGGCTCTTATCCTCCAGCATCAGTTTTTCGGTAACGACTTCCCAAGTCACCATTGGTCCTAAGTATTCGCCCTTGTCGTCGTACGTAGGGCTGACGAGAAGGTCAGCCTTTTGATCGCCGATGGCGATGATCGCGCGGTGCGGCAGATTGCGATCGCTCGATAGAATGCGGCGTTGGTGCGAAGGGACTTTGTGAAAGATATCGACGCTCTTGCCAATCAGTTCTTCGGCGCGAATTGGCAGGTATTTCTCGAGCGTCTTCAAAGTGCGAATGCTGGCCGGGTTCGCATATGTGATGACCAGGTCTTTGTTCGCAAACAGGATGTTGATGGGGGAATTCTCGGCCATCGCCCGGTTAATGGCGAGATCGCTCCGCAGCTTGGCAACTTCGGCATTCGCTTTGGATTTGGTGGCGGTAACAGCAGCAGGTTTCGCTTTGGACATGGAAATATCTCACTAAGAATTAAATGTTTGGATTGAGTCTGTACGAGCGGGTGCTTGCGTCTCCGCAGCCTGCGGATCGTGAGCAATGGAAAGATCGGTGTCAGTCGCTTACGCGGCAGCGAGCGCTGCTTCATCGAGCAGTTTGTCCACATCCAACAGGATGAGGAGTCGCTTCTCGAGCTTGACGAGTCCCGTCAAGTAGTCGCGACCGAGTCCGGCAATCGTTGGCGGCGGAGGCGCAATCTGCTCGGCCAGAATTCGCAGGACTTCGCTGACGGCATCGACAATCAAGCCGATCGTCTTGCCGCGCACGTTCACGACCATGATGCGTGCTTCATCGGTCTTGGCCTGTTCAGGCAGGCCGAAGCGTAGCCGCAAGTCGACGATGGGAATCACCGTGCTGCGGAGATTGATTAGCCCCTTGATGAATACAGGCGATTGCGGAATGCGAGTCACCTCGCCGAGCAAGATGATCTCTTGCACTTTGGTGATCTCGATGCCGTACTCTTCATCTGCCAGGCGAAAGCTGACGAGTTGAGAGGACGTGGTTTGCGACTGAGTGGACGAACCGACGACCGGTGTCACGACAGCGGTCGGCGCCGTCGCTTCCGTAGCGAGCGTTGACAAGGAACTGCTCCTGCGCAGATACGGCGGTCCCGACCCGTTCTTCAACAGGTGACTGCCGACAATGAACTGCCCCCGCTCTTCTCTCTACAGCGGCTCCCAAAGAGCGACGCTCGTAGTGCGCTGCAGTCCAAGCAGTGCAGAAAAGGTACAACCGGCTTTCCCGGATGAGAATCGCTCTGATTGCTCAGAGTGCGCGAGACAAAACACCAGCCTTAAAGGAAGAATGGCCTGCGCTTGTCCGGCGTCTCGTTCGCTGCCCCGCGAACTACCGACTTTCCCACGCGCTGCCTGCTCGTGGTACTCACCCCCCGGTACTGTTGCTCTTCGGAAGGGGCTGCCCGCAGAGTTTAGCCAACCTAAAGAAACTCCTTAGTTGGCAGAGTCCCGCCAAGAGTTGCCACCCCCTAGGGCGAATGTCCGGCAAATTCCGCATCGCTTCGCTTTCGCCCTTGCGGGTTTCCACCCATGTTTTGACCGCGTGCGAGACCCTCACTCGGCCGGTTAAGATAGAAGGACACTGCTCCGGTGCTTGTCCCTATTCCCTTCATCGCTGCCGCATGACTAACAATTCAAATCGGGCAACGACTGTTTCCAGTCCTCGCGCTGGCGCGGGCATCTCGCGCCGTCAGCTATTGGCAAGCACTTGCGCGCTGGGCGGGGCGATGGTTGCCGGCTGCACTCCCAGTGGGCCCGCGCAAGGGCAGCTTGATGCAGTTTGGGGCAATCCAGGAACCGGTGAAGGAAAGTTGAATCACCCGCGCGCGATCTGCATCGATGCCGACAACCTGCTTTATATTGTCGATAAAACCCCGCGAATTCAGGTATTCACTCCCGATGGCAAATTGGTCCGCACCTGGCAAACGCCCGAATTTCAGTTCGGCAAACCGTGCGGCCTATCTTTCGATCTTGAAGGCAACCTGCTCGTTGCCGATACGCACTACTACCGAATTCTGACTTATACCAAAGAAGGAAAACTCCTCGCAGAGAAGACCATCGGTGGCGAGCGGGGCTTCACTCCCGGCAAGTTTCACTTCGTTACCGATTGCCAACAAGATGCCGAGGGCAATTACTTCATCGCCGAGTATGGCGAGTTCGACCGGGTCCAAAGGTTCACGCGCGATCGACAGTTTGTTTCGCAATGGGGTGGCCATGGCAGCGACATTGGCCAGTTCCTAAGGCCGCAGAAAATGGAGTTCGATCGCCAAGGTCTGCTGTGGATCACCGACGCCTGCAATCATCGGCTGCAAGTCTTCGATGTCTCTGGGCCCGAACCCAAATTGGCCAAGTCGTGGGGCGAATATGGCAGCGGGCCGGGGCAACTCAGTTATCCCTATGATCTGCACTTGGACGAACCCGCCGGTCACATCTACCTCTGCGAGTTCGGCAATCACCGAATTCAAAAATTCACGCTCGACGGCCAATATCTGGGCCATTGGGGCCGCAACGGCCGCCAGCCTGGCGAACTCGATCAACCCTGGGGACTTACTCGCGATTCCTACGGCCGCCTCTATGTGATTGACACCTACAATCATCGCGTACAACGATTTTGGCTGTGAGGGGCGACATGGAGTTCATTGACTACTCGTGGCTGATCATCATTCGCCAAGTCTCGAAGGATGAAATGTCTCGTGACTTAGGGCACATGCAGCCGGCTTGGGAGAAGTTGCAGTTGCAGCAAATAGACGGGGACGAAATTTGGGAATTTGATTGCGACGCTCATCTGCCGCATCCGCTCGCTGGATGCTCCGGCTTCCTACTGAAACGAGGCGGTCAGGTAGTGAATCATCTCGTAATCAGTCGCTCCTTCATTTGATGCTGCGCCGCGCTGGCAATCCAAATCTGAGTGCATTACGATACGAACGCCTGGAGCAAGTTCCATCCCGCAACATTTCCTTTTAGAGTTTTCCAACCATGAAGTTTCTCACTTCTCTCGTTTGCCTCGTAGCAACCGCCTGTCTTGCCTTGCCTCTCTCTGCCGGCGAATTAACCGTCGAGAAGAAGGACGACGGCGTTGTCGTCAAAGCAGACGGCAAGCCGTTCGCCACCTATGTCTTCAAATCGGGCACCAAGCCTATCGTGTGGCCCATCATCGGACCAACTGGGCAGGAAATGACTCGTTCGTGGCCGCTGAAGGATGGCGTGGAGGGCGAAAAGAAGGATCACATTCACCATCGCTCGTTCTGGTTCACCCACGGCAACGTCAATGGCGTCGACTTCTGGGGTGAAGTTGCCAAGGTGCAAGGTCTGATTAACCACAAAGAGCTGATTAAAGCGGAGGGGGGCTCCACCGCGGTCATTTCCACTCGCAATGAATGGGTCGGTCCCGATGGCAAAGTGATCTGCCAGGACGAGCCAACGCTCACCTTCGGTGCCAACGACAATGCCCGCTGGATCGATTTTGCCACCAAGGTCACTGCCGTGGCCGACGAAGTCACCTTCGGCGATACCAAAGAAGGTGCCTTTGGCGTGCGAGTTTCGGAAACAATGAAGGTCGATGCCAACAAGGGTGGCAAGATCGTCACCAGCGAAGGACTCAGCGATAAAGCAGCTTGGGGCATGCCAGCCAAATGGGTCGACTATCACGGACCCGTCGGCACTGAGACGCTGGGGATCGCCATTTTCGATCACCCGTCCAGCTTTCGTCATCCCACCACCTGGCACGTTCGCACGTACGGCCTGTTTGCCCCCAATCCGTTCGGGCTGCACGATTTTCCCAACGGCAAAGATCGCAATGGTGCCCACACCATGAAGAAGGGTGAGACATTCGCGCTGAAGTATCGTGTCTACTTCCACAAGGGTGACGAGAAAGAAGGCAAAGTCGCCGAAGCTTATGCGAAGTTTGCGGCCGAGTAACATCGCGTTGGCAGACTCCAAATTCATCCTATCTGTTGATAAACCCGGCTGCTTTTTAGCACTCATCTTGCGTAACTCTCGAGAAATACGCGTGTTGGTGTCGATTTGCTCAGCCGGTTTATCAACACCCCCCTTTTGCGGTCGAGCATCGCTCCGTCGTCGTAACTTGAAAAACAGGTCGACGCTGATGCACACGATTTTCTGATTCCCACCAGGTTGTCAAAGACCTCGCTTGCAACCCGCATTATCCGCGCCGCGTGGACTAGTCTGGTCACCGCGCACACGTTTTTCTTCGCCTCGGTCCGAATTGTTCAATTGCCATTTGACCGCCCCGGTTTTACGACCTAGATATCTGTTACGCACTTAGGTTGCCTGATTCGACGTGAGTGCTCTTCACAAGCCCGACTTTCACCGCGGCGAGCAATTCATCGCCTGCGGACTGATGGGATAGGGCTTGGCTTTTTTCTCTCTTCGTTGGCGGAAGCGATTGACTCGCCGATCGGCCTCCGCAGTTCCGCGCGCATTCTCTCTCCCTTGCTCGTTTGGAGGCTGGTGTGACCACGTTGACTTTGGATTGGACCGCGGCGGATCAGGCCATTACCCCACCGGTCGCGAGTGGTGACCGGCGAACCGGCGATGTCATTAGCCAGAACGTGCAGGTTGCCCTGGCCGGCGCTCAGGCCGAGCGTCAGATCGAACGCCGGACCGAAACTCGCCATCCGTATCCGTATCCGATTCACATGACTCCCGTCGACCGCCACGGGCAACCTTTGCTCGATCAGACATTCGTCGTCGTCGGCAAGCACGTTTCCGATCACGGCGTCGACTTCTATTACGCCCAGCCGGTCGAATGGTCGAAAGTCATCGCCTCTTTCGCCGTACACGACGGCCGCTGGGTCGGCCTGTTGATGGAACTCACCTGGTGCCGCTTCAGCCGTCACGGCTGGTACGACAACGGCGGCCGCTTCGTCAGCGTGGTCCCCTCGCCACTAGCCAAGGAATGATGAAGCCGATGAACTGCTGGTAGCCACTTTGCTGGCAGCACTTCGGTCTACCTCCGCAAAGGCTGGCAGATTAGACTCGGTAGCTTGCGTATTGTAAGTTGCGATCTACGCCGAGCTCCCCACCATGCCCCGCAATCCTCATCCCGAGATCGAAACCGTGCGCACGGACTTTCCGCGCTCGGGATATCGGGCGGTCATTTTCGATTTTGATGGTACTCTCTCGCTCATTCGCCGCAATTGGCAGGGGTTGATGGTCCCGATGATGGTCGAGTGGCTGCAGCAACTCGATACGGGCGAAGCAGCCGGGCGGCTGAAACAATTGGTGGAAGCGTTTGTTGTCGAGCTGACAGGTCAGCCGACGATGGTCCAGATGCAGCGACTGGCCGACGAGATTCGCCAGCGCGGGCACGATGCTCAGCCGGCGACCTATTATCTCGATCAATACCAAACGAGCTTGATGTATCAAGCGAATGCGCGCATTCGCGCGGTCGTCCGTGGCCATGCTTCGCCCGACTCCATGGCGGTTGCCGGAGCGCGGCGCATCTTGTCCGAATTGCAGCACCGCAAGTTGCACCTGGTCCTAGCCTCTGGCACCGAACTTAAAGACGTGCAAAACGAACTGCGCGTCCTCGATTTCGATTCCTACTTCGAACTCCGCGTGCATGGGCCCGTGAATCAAGACCCGAAGTTCTCCAAGCAGACGGTCATGGAACAGCTGGTTCGCCAGGGGATGCCGGCGAAGAGTCTCATTGCCATTGGCGATGGACCAGCTGAAATCACTGCCATAAAAAAGGTTGGTGGCTTGGCCGTGGGGCTCGCGAGCAACGAGGTCACGGGCTCGGGCATCGATCCGCTGAAGCGCGAACATTTGATTCGCGCTGGGGCCGATATCATCATTGGCGACTATCGCTGCTGGCAACCGCTGCTCGAACGACTCGGGCTGCATGACTCATCCGTCAGCGCGGCATGAAGCCCTGGCAATCATTGGAAGGAACCACCACGTGCTGACTGCTACCCGCCTCGAATCGATTCTCTCGTCGTTGCCCCGACTCACCATTGGCCTTGTGGGCGACTTGTTTCTCGATCGCTACTTGCACCTTTCGCCCCACAGCGAAGTGTCGATCGAATCCGGTCTCGAAGCCTATCAAGTCGAGAAGGTGCGCAACTCGCCCGGTGCACTGGGCACCGTGATGAACAATCTCGCCGCCCTCGGCGTGGGTCTGCTGGTGCCGACAACAGTCATTGGCGATGACGGTCACGGCTACGATCTGCTGCGCGAAGTGCGGCGGTTGCCGGTCGATCCGCTGCATATCATCTGCTCGCCCCAGCGACTGACACCCACCTATACCAAGCCGCTGAAGCCGGCGGGTGATGCCTGGCACGAATTGAATCGCTTCGATGTTCGCAGCCGCCTCCCCATTGCCGATGCCGTGCAAGAAGAGCTTTGCCGCCGGCTGGAAATTGTCTGGCAATCGAGTGACGGCCTGATTGTGCTCGATCAGGTAAACGAAACGGGCTGCGGGGTGATTACCGACCGAGTTCGGACTTGCCTGGAATGGCTGGCTGAACAGAATCCACGGAAGATGATCTACGTCGATAGTCGCCAGCGACTAAGTGATTTCAACGCTGGTGTCTTGAAGGGAAACCGTGCCGAAATTGCGCGGGCCGGTAATCTCGCTGCGAATGCTGAACTGGCTGAACTTGAGCGGGCCGCAGCTGTGCTTGCTAGTCGTACCCGGCGGCCCGTCTATTGCACGCTTGGTGAGCAAGGGACGCTCGTTACCGAGCCGAATGGCAAGGCAACGATGGCACCCGCCTGCAAAGTGACAGGTCCCATCGATATCGTCGGCGCGGGAGACTCGGCAACCAGCGGCATTGTGACCGCGCTCCTGAGTGGGGCGACACCGCTCGAAGCGGCCGTGTTTGGCAATCTCGTGGCCTCGATCACCATCGAGCAACTCGGCACGACGGGCACCGCTTCGCCGGCCCAAGTTCGCGAGCGTTGGCAATCGCTGCAGTAGAACCTGTTTCGCTGAGGGACCACCAATGGCCGATACCCTCATTCTCTGTTTGTTGTTGGGCACCTTCGCGGCGTTTTGGATCGGCCTGCTCAACGTCATCGCAGTCTGGGCCGGCTGGAAAGAACTGGCGCGCCGCTATCCCGATGACGGTAGCCACGAGGGCCAGACGTTCCGCTTCCAAAGCGGTGCGATGAACGGACTCGCGAAGTGGTCCAGTCCCTGCAATTACGGTTCGTGCCTGAACCTCAGAGTCTGCCCAGCCGGGCTGCGAATCGCCGTGATGTTTCCGTTTCACTTTGGTCACTCTCCCCTCTTCATTCCGTGGAGTGAGTTTCGCCAGCCAACGCAGAAGCAGGTCTGGCACTACTTCACCTTCTTCGAAGCCGTGTTGGGCGAACCGCCGTTTCGCAGGATAACGCTACCCAGTTGGATCTGGGACTTTCAGCAAGAAGGTGCAGGCTAATCTTCGCAGCATCGACGACGGGTGTGTTGCTGACGATGAGCACTCTGCATCCCAGATCCATCGCAGGCGAATCTCTGCTTTTTCGGCCATCAGTTTTAGCTGTCGAGCGAATCGACAGAATCTCGATCTGTGTCAGTTTTCTCGACGCAGTATGGTTGACAGTGCTGGCCGCAATTCGCTATCGTTGTCGCAACTGAGACTTATTATCAACATTCATGACTTCTTCTGCTTCGCTTGGGCAAAGTTGGTCTGCTTTGCTTTCGCAGTCGTAAGTTGTGAATTGGAAGTGCATTGAGTCAACCTGAGATTTTCCATGAATCGCCGCCCTGCCTTCACGTTGGTCGAATTGCTAGTCGTCATTGCCATCATCGGTGTACTTGTCGCTCTACTCCTGCCGGCCGTCCAGGCAGCCCGCGAGGCGGCGCGACGTGCTTCGTGTCAGAATAATCTAAGACAACTCGGGCTGGCGCTGCACAACTACGAGAGTGCTTTTCAGGTGTTTCCACCGTCGTCCATTACAGATGGCGGCGCTGCCTCTCAGCCCTGGTCGGGGCAATCCTTTTTGCTGCCGTACATGGAAGGAGCCGGGCAGTTCAGCAAGATCGACTTTAGCGTGGGCTATCACACCAGCACGAATAAGGCCCTGTTTCCGCCCAACGGCATTGCGGCGACGAAGGTGAAAGTCTTGATGTGTCCCAGCGATCCTAATGACAAAGCGCGTCTTAATGCCGGAGTCGCCGAGCACTATCCACTTTGCTACGGCCTGAGTGTCGGGCCGTATCTTGTCTACAACCCCACCACTCGGGCTGACGGTGGTGCTGCGTTCGCCCCAAATGCTCGAATGACGGCCGCATCAATCGGCGATGGGCTAAGCAATACGCTTGGCATGTCGGAAGTCAAAGCGTTTAATCCTCGGTTCCACGATGCAACTTTACCCGCCACGGCCCCTGCAACGCCGGGTGCTGTTTCGGGTAGTGTGAGCGGCGGAGCCTGGTCAGAGTTCAATGGACATACGGAATGGGTCTGCGGACGCGCGATTCATACGGGGTTCACAACAACCTTCGTTCCGAACACCAAGGTACCGCATGTGAGCGGTGGCAAGACATTCGATATCGATGTGTCTAGCATGCGTGAGGGTGCCACCACTACCGACAACACTTACGGCGTGATTACGTCGCGCAGTTATCATCCGGGAACGGTTTGCACGCTGTTGATGGATTCTTCGGTACGCTCGATTTCTTCCACCGTCAATCTTGCAACCTGGCGAGCCCTCGGCACGCGCAACGACGGTGACATCCCGGGTGACTTTTAAGAGACCGGGCCGCAGAGGTTGTGCAACGCAATCCGCGGAACTACGCCGCGTAATGGCAACGGCCGACGAAAAACGGCTCCGTTTAGGGATCGCTAGTCAATTCGAATTTCGCAGGATTCACGCCCTCGCCCACGTTGACCTCGAGAAGAGAAGTCGAATTGTACCGCTTGGGAATCAGTTCGGTCACCCTTGGTCGCATGGGGCTATTGGGTTGCCCAGGATAAACGGGTTCTTCGCCAATCACTTTGTTCGCCGTAATTCGCACGCGTGCTTTACCCAGGCCGATCTTCAGTTTGAATTTGCCATTTTTGATCACATAACCAGCAGTCTGTGTCTTCCCGTCGAGTGGTTCTAGATTCACGTTCCCCTCGGCAAGAGGTTGACCGTCGAGCAATACCTCTCCTTCGACCGTCCCCATCTGAGGTCCCGAGTCGCATCCACTGCAAAGGGCCAACGCAGCGACAATCACCAGCCATTGGGCGCGGCGAATACGAACAATCAACAGCACAGAATCACTCCGAATTGAATGACTAAAACGGCTCGCCACCGTTCATGGTTCCCATCGCCCGCCAAACGTTCAAGCTAATCGTGTTCGAGATGAATGAGGCAGCGCCATCGGCAATCATTACGTTCACGCCGCCAGGATGCTGACTGCGTGCTGCTTTTTTGCGATTCGCGCCGGTGGTGCACGGCAGATTTCTCTGTGGATCGCTGACGCAAAAGCCAGGAGCCATGACATCGGGAACGGACGAGTTGGGAGTATCGATAGTGGTAAAGTACGTGCAAACTTCATCGTTGTTGAGAAAATCGCCGCGATGATCCTGCTGCACATTGCTCAGGGGAGCTCGCATCTCGGAGAGCAACATCGTGTTCGAAGTTCCGTCCGTAATCTCGCCAAGTCGCGTGATCCGCGGTTTGCTGGTTGTGGCGAAGTCGGTGTAGCCGAACGGACTGAACGCGTCGGGAGCACCGGTCGACGTCGGCTGCATTACATCGCCCCAGTTGAGGTGATAGTTTCCTTTCGCGCGAATGTAAGGATCGCCGGGAGCGAGTTGCATCGCATTTTGCCGATCGCTGGGGCAGTAATAGATTTTGACCCGCGTTCCCATCGGCGACAGCTCCGAACCCGAGACCGTATTGGGAGCGACCTCAAAGCCGACGGTGAAGTCGTACTTTTCGTACAGGGCCTTCTGCTCTACGTACGGCCAGAGTTGCATCACCCAGACCGAGCGGGGATTCGATTTGGCCGCATAGGGCAAGGTCTGATAGGTATCGACGTGATTGTGCATGCCGATGCCCCACTGCCGCATGTGATTCAGGCACTGCGTGCGTCGCGCCGCTTCGCGGGCCGATTGGACCGCGGGGAGCAATAGTGCCACGAGGACACCAATGATGGCGATGACCACTAGCAGTTCGACGAGTGTGAACCCCAACGAGCGATTGCGAATACCAGGGCAAAGCAGACGAGAGAGGCGAATCATGGAGGCCCTTAAGAACAGAGAGCGGAAAAGGGCGGAGTACTGAGTGGGTAGCGTAGCAACGCCAGCAATTTGCTTCAAACTGAAAATAATGGAAATTAAGCCCAAAATTAGCCGTAACGCTTATTCGGGGTAGGTGGGTGCCGTGGGCGGGGAGTTTGACCTCGGCTGTGACAGGTTCGCCCCGTCACCATTTGTCGATGTTATGCTGGGCACACAAAATCACCCCTCCGCGCTGAGAGCGAACGACGATGTCGGCCAATGAAGCAACTCAGGGACAGGCGACGCGCGCCCCCAAGTGGAATCCACTCTGCTGGCCGCTTTATTTGCGCGTGCTGCTGGGCGTGGTGCTGGGAACCGTAATTGGAATCTCATTTCCAGCAGTCAAACAGCTCGATGGTTCGTTCAAGCCACGCGAGATTTTGCTGCGTTGGACGACGGCCGACCTCGGCTCGATTGCCAGCATGTATATCGACCTGCTGACGGCGCTGGCGACGCCGTTGATTTTTTTCGCCGTCGCTGAAGCCTTCATCCGCACCGTGATCACGGCGCGCCAAGGGGTGAAGATGTTCACCATCTGCCTGGTGAACATTGCCGTGGCATTCGTCATCGGTCTCGTAATCCTGAATACGTGGCAACCGGGCAAAGCCTGGTCGGGAGCCTTTGCCGAGTATCAGCAGAACGCTGCTTCGTCTGCGGAGGAAACAGCCGACCAGAAGAAACTGAAACTCGTCACCGAGCAGGCGAGCAAGAAATCGCTCTCGCCGCTCGAATTGGTCCGCTCCTACATCCCCAAGAGCTTCCTCCAGCCTTTCACAGACAACATGGTGCTGACCGTCGCTGTGCTGGCGATTCTCGTCGGCGCAGCGCTCCGGTCGCTGAAGGCGGCTGCCGATCCCGAACTGCAAGCTGCGGTGCTGACCTTCGACCACCTCATCATCGCCTGCTATCAGATCATCCTGAAAATGCTCTTCTGGCTGATCGAACTGGCGCCCTATGCAATTTGCCTGGCAGTGATCGGGGTTGTGGGAACGTCAGGGCTGGAAACCTTCAAGCTCGTAGGGGTCTTCTTCCTGACCACGGTGACTGCGCTGTCGATTCACTCCTTGATCTATTACCCGCTCTCGGCGTGGCTCATCGGCGGGAAATCGCCGGCAATCTATTTTCGCGAAGGCGCGAGCGCGATTCTGACCGGCTTCTCAATCAATAGCAGTCTCGCGACTGCCCCTCTGACCTTGCAGGCGCTTGAGCGAATGGGCGTTAGTGATTCTTCTGCCCGGCTGTCGGCCTGCGTTGGAACCAATTTCAACAACGATGGCATTACGCTCTATGAAGCCATGACGGCGCTCTTCATTGCACAGGTCGCCGGCATGGATCTATCGCTCGGCGCGCAGATTTCGATCTTGCTGGCCGCACTCGCCGGCAGTATGGGAATCGCTGGAATTCCCAACTCAGGCTTAATCATTCTTACGCTCGTGCTGAGGGCAGCGAACCTTTCCGATGAGACGGTGAAATTTGCGTTTCCAATCGTGCTGAGCATCGATTTTATCATCGCCCGCCTGCGTTCCGCCGTGAATGTGATGGGCGATCTGCAGGTCGCAATACTGCTTGATGCGGGCGGGGCAGCGCCTGAACCTGCTGCGCCTGAGAGTGCGCAATCGAATGACTAAGTGAAACAGCAAACCCGCTCTCCGCGAGCGAGAACGTGGCCGCTATTTTTTCTTCTTGTCGTTCTTCTTTTTTTGCTGCTGAGCCCGCTCGCGCGCGTCTTCGCGACGTTCTTCCGCAATCTCGCCTTGAACCTTATTTTGCGCAGCAGCGACTGCTTTTTGTTTGGCAACCGCGCGCGATTGAGCTGCGTCGGCTTTGCCTTCGGCCTGGTCAAGTTCGCGCTTGGCAGCGGCATAGCGACTGTCTTTCAGCAGCACATCGTCAGCGGCTGCTAAGGCAGTGCGCAAGTCAGCCTCGGCTTGCGCCAACGCTTCTTTCTGCTGCACAAGCTTGGGGTGTTTGGCGAGTTCAGCCGCTTCGAGTTTTCTGAGCGCCCCTTCCGCGTCCGCAATTTGCTTGGCAATTACCGGGCGTTGCAAGGCTTCTGTCGCGGCTAAAGATTGCAGCTGATTGCGCAACTCGTCGCGCTGTTTGGCAGCCGCCAGGTACTCGGGAGATTTCTGCACTTCTGCCAAGATGGGCTCGATAAGGGGCTGCAAGCTGGCCTTCGCGCGATCGACCCGCTCGTGAGCCTGTTTCAACTTGCCGGAATCTTCGGCCTGATCTTCAATCTTGCGCCGCAAGGCAATCAAGCTGCTGCGGACTTTCTCGACCTGTTGCCGGGCCGTTTGAAAGTCCCTTTGCGCATCGGCGGCGTCCTTTTTGGCGTCTTCCAGCTTCGCCTGGGCAGCCCGAATTTCCGCTTCGTCATTCTTCTTTTTTGGCTGATTCTTATTTTGGGCCAAGGTGGTCGAAATTATTCCGCCGACCAGGCCTAAAACAAGGCTGCACCACAAGAAACGCTGCCCGCTCAGTTGCCACGTCATTGCCCGCCTCGATTCTGCTGTAGTTGCTAACTACAGACGCGCAGATCGTGACGATTATTGCCGTTTGCGGGCTGAATTCTCGAATCCGGCCGGCCTATTGCCGGTGAACCGTCCCAGCTCGGATCTTGCTGATGACGATCACCAGATCGTCCAGGGCGCTGCGGATGGCCAGTTCGTCGGCGAACTGTTTGGCGAGGAGTTCGAGCCGGGCGGCCACGGGAGTGATTTGCGGGAAGCCATAGCTGCCACCTGCCCCCTTCAGTTGATGGGCGTAGCGGGCCAGGTTGCTCCATTGGCGGTCGTCCAGGCAGTGATGCAGTTGGACGATGCGGCTGGGAAGTTCGTCAACGAACTGCTGCACGAGTTCCGTAAGATCGGCGTCCTCGCACAGCGGGGAGTAGTAGCAATCATCTGCCTTGGCTGTTTCTACTGGCGACATTTCGCCCCCTGTTCACATCGTGGACCCGCTGGAACGGCAGCGGGCCGGATAGTCGTTACGAACGATTCGAGCGTGCGCGATCGGTGCCTACTCGATTTCTGTACTGCACAAAGCTAGGTCACGAGCGGACTCACGCAGTCGGCCGGGCCGGTGCGGAATTCCGCAGCAGACTTAGTCATTGTCGGCGGAAACACGTTCGATACCCCAGCAGCCCCCAGCTTGGGCGATGTCTCTGACAGGCGCACACGGCGCAATCGCTAAGCACCACGCAGACGGCCCGGGGACTTGGAGAAAATGACTTGAAATCTATCGATTGGTTAAGCGGGGCAAGCAGCGGCGACGATAGCACTTCCAGGTCGGTAAGCAATTACCGGTCAGTCGCTGAACGTCAGAGTCACGGCCTGCCGCACTGCTCAAGAGCACGCGGGGCCGGCGGTTCCGGCGACCACGTAGTTCCCGTTGTTTCCGTTTCCGTCTCCCTGTGTTTTTTGGTCTTGAGGAGTTTTCCATGAAGAGCCGTATCGTTGGTGCTTGCGTTGCTGTTGCGTTGTTCTGTATCGCGTCGAGCGCTTCGGCGTTCGATTTCCTCGGTGGCTGCGGCTGCGAAGCTGCTCCAGCTTGCTGCCAGCCGACCTGCTGCTACAAAGTGAAGAAGTGCCGTCATAGCCGTTGCTGCAAGCCTGCTTGCGGCAATAGCTGCGACATGGGTTGCGCCGCCGCTGCTCCTAGCTGCGCCGCTCCCGCCCCGACCTGTGCCGCCCCCGCCCCGACTTGCGAAGCTGCTGCTCCGACCTGTGCCGCTGCTGCTCCTACTTGCGGTTGCGAAGTTGCTCCTAGCTGCTGCGCTCCTAAGTGCTGCAAGCAACGCTGCTGCAAGACTCGTTGCTGCAAAGCTCCGAAGTGCTGCGCTCCTAAGTGCTGCAAGCAACGCTGCTGCAAGACTCGCTGCTGCAAGCCAGTTTGCTGTGCCCCAGCCCCGGTTTGCGGTGGTTGCGGTTGCTCGTAGTCTGAATTGGTTAGTCTGAGTAAAACGGGTTGCTCGCTCTCGCATACTCCACTGCGACGAACAGTAACCTCTGCTGAATACAAGAGGCCCCCGGTCCATGACCGGGGGCTTTTTGCTTTCTTGTGCAGGGGGAAGTTACGAGCGAGGTGCTGGAGTTGAAACTCGGGTTGAAACTCGGGTTGAAACTCAAAACACTCCCCCACCGCCTCCCCAGCCTCCCGGGCCGATGCCCTGACGCATGAATGTCACGGCTGCATCTACTTCGGCAGCTCGCTCGGCAACTTTCGGATCGGCGTCTTGCCGGGCTCGTTCGACGAGCGGAACCAGTTGCTCGGGAATTTTAAAGCGCGGATTGGCAGGTGGCTGCGCTCCCGGCGCGAGAGGGAGCTGCATCGCTGCATCCCGAATCAGAATGTGCAGCACCCAGACCGCTGCCAGCCGCACATTCGGATCGCCCTGCTCCAAGGCTGTTTTCAAGTGCGGCGTTAAGTCACCGGGCCAACGAACGGCGCTCGCGGTGGAAGCCGGCTGAGCCATGCCCCAGCAGCATACGAACGGTCGGAACTCGGCCATCACGAAATGGGCCCAACTATCACTAAACCACTCCGCTTCGTGGTCGGCGGCGATCTTCAGGAACAGCGCGAAGGTCTCCGCCCGATCGGCCGGCATGGCCACATACAGCGACTTCACCTGCTCCAGCGCAGCTTGCCAGTCGGTGGTTGCTGCCAGCTCGATGTCGTGCAGGATCACAGGGAGGAGCGACTGCCGCTGGTCGGGAAACACCTGAAACATGCTCCAGCGCACTTCAGCTGCAAACTCAGGGTCGCTGTTCTCGGCTAGTTTGATTAACTGCTCCTTCCACGGGGCCGCATCTTCCGCACAGCTAGTGCAACTCATGATGGCTGTGAATTGAACTTGCGGATCGTCCCGATCCACGAACTTTTCGAGCAGCGGCAAGGCCACAGGACCAAACTGAGCGGCTAACTCCAGGCACTTGAGCTGCTTATCTCGATTGGTTGTTTGTTCCAGTCGCTTCGCCAGCAGGCGGCCTTGCTCCTCAGCCTGGCTCTTCCGCAGGCCGCGCACAAACTCGACTCTTGCCAGCTGGTTTGTTTCCGGATCGAGAACTTCCCAGATCCCTTCCTGGATTCCGCGGCGATACTCGCCTCGCGCGATTAGTTTTCCCTGTTCATTCCAAGTTGTCCACTCGCCAACCTTCTGGTTATTCGCATAGTTGCCCGCGGTTTTGCGGCGGCCATTGTCGTGCCAGGTGCGCGCTTCCCCTTGCAAAAAGCTGACCGGTAGCTTCGTCTCCACGAGATAAACCAGTCCAACCTGCAAACCGGATTGCCGGTAGGCAGCAACGGGCGGATGACGACTTACTTCAAACCGGGGTTGCAAGTTCGCCGCGGCCTCATACTTCACTTCACTTAGCAACTTTCCCGACTGCGACCACGTCTTCCAGACTCCCAATCGCATCCCTTCTCGCATTGTGCCCTGCGTGGCGACGCGACCATTGGGATAATACGAAGTCCAGGCACCGTGCTGCTTACCTTTGCGGTATTGGCCGCTAACAACAGGATCGCCGGCAAAACTACGCAATTGCCAATAACCCACATTTGCAAGTTTGGGTTTGGGAGCAGGCTGCGGATTGGGCGTAGGCACATTGTACTGGCCGGAAAGAAACGGCTCTGTCTCGAAGCCATTCTGCCGATACTCCCGCCTTAAGATCAACTCGCCACTCGCCAACTTCTCTTCGAGCTGTTCCGGCCGCAGCCAGTACCAACAGGCTACGCTCACGACTCCCATCAACAGCAGCAGCGTCCGCAGACTGAACTGCCACAGCCGAATGCGGCGGTACCAGGGTCGTTTCGTTGGTTTCGATTCGCTCGACATGGGAGATCTTCTCAAGGATCGAAGTCAGAATGTAGAACGCAGAATGCAGAACTGAATTGAGGTCGCTAACCAACGATAGGAACGATGGAGAAGGGGAGGCCGCGCAAATCCAGCCCGCGTTTCGGGTGCGTACGCTTGGAACCTACAGGCAACGGAACCAACTTCGCCTTGCGCAGCGCGGCCAGCAAACCTTGAATCCGCTGATGATTGTGAAGCGTGGTTGCAATCACCAGGAGCGGCGAGTCTGACACGTAATTGATGCTTCCCGTTCCACCCACATCTTCCCAGGCGTCAGTCTCGATGGTAGTTACGATGAGCTCGGCCAGCGGATCGAGATCTGGTTCGCCAATCGCTGTGCTGGCCAGATCGTGTACTTGATAGGCGCAGGTCGTCAGATATCGTTGCTCTTGAAGTTGATCTTCGTTGGTAATCAAAAGTGCCTGCCCGCTGGCGATCGGCACGTAGGCCAAATTGCGCTCGCGCAGCAGGATATCAAGTAACGAGCGCAGCGAGATGTTGTTCAGACGCAGGGTGACTGTGGTGGCGTAGAACGGTCCGGTTAGCGGGTCGATGTTCACCGGCACGCCTAGCTTCTCACCGATCTTGTTCGCGAAGTCCTGCGCAGGCATGTCGACCACGTTGAACGAGACTTTCTGCTGCAAAGCTGTCAGCAGCCTCGCGAACGCTGCTGGGTTTTCACAGATCGGCACCGGCTGTAACCGGGGATCATCAACCAGCCAGGCAGCGGGGGTGAGTTCGCTCGACTGCTCAAGCAGCGGCACCAGCGCGCGATAGAACGTGTTGATTTGCTGCTGGGCATCCGCATGATGAACGACCGTCAACGTTCCCGGCGTCAGCACTTTGCCACCACGGCCGCCAACAACATCCCACGAATCGGAGGCCGGAGCGTAGGCGAACACATCTGCAAAGTCTTCTTGCTGGTTTTCATTCAGCTGAGCGGGGAGCAGATAGGTACGGGTGACAAGCGGCGCTTCGTCTGCGCTCGCGTACACCGATAGATCTCCTCTCTGATCCAGATGCCAACTGCAATTGCAATAAGCAGCGAAGGCCCGCAGCGCCTCACGTGCTGGGAGTTGGGGAAGATCGAGGGCGATGTGGTGTGACCCGTCGTAGCAAACTGGCCCCACCATGGGGTTCCCGAAGCCGCTGACCGGAGCGGACTCTACGAAGGTAGCTTTGATGCCAGTCTGCTGCGACCATTCATCGAGCCACGTCGTCAATTCGACCGAAGCCCCGAAACTGATTTTCACTGGGCGGTCGAGCCGTTGTTCTCGCTCTTGTTCCGCTTGCCAGGCCTGCAGCCGCTCTTTCGCACGATTGTGGGCGATGAACTGGCGAATGCCCAAACCACCGCCTACGACAATCAGCACCGCGATGAAGAGCCAGCGATAACGCATGGGAGGATAGATTCCGCGGAGCCCCCGGGGATGCTGCAGTTTAGGCATCCGGGGGGCTGCGGGTCAAATTAGTTGGCCGAAAAGTGCTTGTCGGCGAAGTCGAGATAGGCTTGCCAGTCGACACGGCTCATCGAGTGTTTGCCGGGACGAATGAAGTAGCCAAGTTCGTGCCCGATGAGTTTGCCCATCTCGGCTTTGGCGTCGGAATCGATTCCGCGCTTCCCATAAAGTGCGTAGGCAGGTGCCGCTGCTTTGAGCACTTCGAGTTGGCCATCGGGATTGGCCCAGGTATCTTCCTGGGCATTGGCGAAGAGGACCGGGCGGGGAGCACAGATGGCTGCCAGGCAGTTTTGATCGAAGGGCAAGCGAGCCGGTTCGTCGTTGAAGTTGGTGAACTCGTCGCAGAACCAGTGCGGGAACGAAGTATTGATTCGCTTGACCGATTCGCCAACCGTGCCGCGACTGGGGGCTGTGCCGCCGCAGCCCGCCTGGCTGGGAATGGCCAGAGCAATCCGGTCGTCCATAGCTGCGGCCAAGAGCGCCGTCTTGCCGTTGCGCGAATGGCCGACCACGGCGATCTTCTTCAAATCGAGTCGGCTGTTTCCTTTGGCAACTTCTTTGGCGTGCTTCGTCAGGGCATCGATCACGCGATGATAGCCCCACGACCAACAGGCGATGGTGCCAGCGTCGTCGCCTGCGAATTTCAGGTCTGGCTTCAATTCGCCATTCAAGCCGTCAGCGAAGTCCGCGGTATCGGGATCGATATCACCACTATAAAAGCTGGCGAGAGAATAGCCCCGGTCAATGATGAGGTCGACGTTCCAGACATCGGCTTGAGTTCCTCGCCCTTTCGCCGTCGCGTGATCCTTTTCAGTTCCCTCGCAGCGGTTATACACCCAGGTTTCGGGAATTTGGATTTGCTCGCTCTCGACCACGGCATGATTGCCGCAGAAGTTCATGCCAATAAACACCGGCGCCGGCGAGAGTCGTTCGTTGGGAGTGACGAGCAATACGTAGATGGTGTGCTTCGACCAGGCCATGTCAGCGGTGCTCGAAGATCGCGGCAATGTGAAACGAACGGCCAATTCGCGGAGGGTCGCTTTCCCGCCGAGGAAATTACGATTCAAGCATAACTCTTTCACATCGAGTGCTTCTGGCACAGCGGGGAGTTTGCCGTACATATAGTGCTGAAACAGTTGCTTTAATTCTGGCCGGCGGCTTTTCTCCCACGCTTCCTTGGTTGTGATCTTCTGGCCCGACATCGCCACCAGTGGATTGGGGAGTTCAGTCTGCGGCTTCAGATCGGTAAACGCGGGGAAGTCTTGCGCGGTTAAGAGTGGAGTCCAGGCAGTGCAGAGCAGGGCCAAGCTGAGGAGTCGGCCGGGTGAAGAGGGGGCAAACATGAAAACGCTCCGGGCAATTTGAAAGCGATCGAATCAGGCCCGAAGGTATCTCCCCACGATTCAGAATGCAATTGACCAGCAAGAAATGAAAGCGGCGGCCCGATCAACTTGACCGGACCGCCGCAGCGTTTATTCGACCAGAACCACAATCGTCAAATCAGCAAGTTACGAGCCGCAGGTGTCGCAGCTGACGCAAGAGCGGCAGCGGCGAGTCTTGACGCAGCAAGGATCGCAGCAAGGAGTCGGGCAGCAGACCTGCACCGGCACTTGCTTGCAAACGCACTTTGGCACGCAACGGGTCACGGTGTAGGGAACCTGACGGCAGACGCAGCGAGGCACTTTCACCGTTTGGGTGTAGTGAACTGGCTTGCAGACGCAGTAAGGAACTTGCTTCACGCACTTCTGTTCGACCATGTT
Source organism: Anatilimnocola aggregata (assembly GCF_007747655.1). NCBI lineage: Bacteria > Pseudomonadati > Planctomycetota > Planctomycetia > Pirellulales > Pirellulaceae > Anatilimnocola > Anatilimnocola aggregata. The sequence goes on along the minus strand of NZ_CP036274.1, from coordinate 7,224,724 downwards.
GCAGACAGTGTAAGGAACTTGCTTGGTGTGCTGTTCCGAAACCATCTGGCAGGTGCGATAGGTGACGATCTTGCTCCGTTGTTCTTGAACCATGTGGCAGCACTGATAGGCGATGGTCTTCGTCTTCTGCTCGCGAACCATTTGGCAGCAAGTGTAGTTGACGACCTTGACCTTGTTTTCGCGAACCATGTTGCAGCAGGTGTAGCTAATGGTCTTGGTGCGGGTTTCAGGAACCATCGTGCAAACCTGGTAGGTGAGAACCTTGGTCCGTTTTTCGGGCACCATCGTGCAAACCTGGTAAGTGCAGGTCTTGCGGACGACTTCAGGAACCATGCAGCAAGCGGTGTAAGTGCAGGTCTTGACCTTCTGCTCTGGCACCATCGTGCAGACCTGGTACGAGCAGGTCTTGGTCTGTTGCTCGTTGACGTAACGGCAGGTCGTGTAAGGAATCATCTTCTTGACGACTTCCTTCTCGTAACGAACGCAGTTGATCGTCTTCTCGCTCACTTCAGGCACCCAAACCTTGGTGCAGATCTTACGAGGCGGGCATTGAACTTGAACCGTCTTGCATTCGCCGGGGCAATAAACGCAGCGGCAGCAGCAAGGATCCCAAGTCCAGCAGCCTGGCTCTTGAACGCACTTGGTCATGACCGGGCCGGGGCATTCAGTAACTTGAGTATCCCAGTGACCCGAGCAAACCTTCACCACCTTGGTGTAGTGAACTGGCTTGCAAATCACTTCGCAGCATTCGCGGTGGCAAGTTTCATAAACTGGCTTGCACACGTTGACACAGTAAGTGCGAGTCTTGGTCTCGTACACGGGCTTGCACACCGTGTAGCAAATTTGCTTCTGGTGAGTCGTGTACACTGGCTTGCACACCGTGTAGCAATACTCTTTGGTGCGAGTTTCGTACACTGGCTTGCAGACCGTGTAGCAAAGTTCCTTCGTGCGGGTTTCGTACACTGGCTTGCAGACCGTGTAGCAGACTTCCTTCTGGTGAGTCGTGTACACCGGCTTGCACACCGTGTAGCAGATCTCCTTCTGGTGAGTCGTGTACACTGGCTTGCACACCGTGTAGCAGACCTGGCGATACTTGGTTTCGTACACCGGCTTGCAGACCGTGTAGCACACCGTCTTCTGGTGTGTTTGATACACGGGCTTGCAAACGGTATAGCAGCAGGTCTTGTAGTGCGTGGTGTACACAGGCTTGCAAACCGTGTACTCGCAATTGCGATAGTGCGTCTCTTGGACGTGCTTCACGCAATTAATGGTTTTTTCGTCGTAGACCGTGTCGTACACGTTCTTGTAGCAGGTGTACTGCTGTTGTTCGTACACAGTCTCTTTCACGGTTTTCATCACCGTGTGGCACTGCTGTTTGCAGGGCTCATAACCGACTGGGTCGCAGCAGCCCACATTTCTGTAGCTGACTGCGCCGCAGCAGGCGGCAGAGCTGGTGTTCACCGAGATGACGGTCAGCAGAACCGCTATCATCGGCAGACCCAAAAGGGCTTTCATGTTCCGATCTCCTTGACTCACTGGTAGCTCACTGAATAAACGCTGTATCTGGTCTGGCGAAACGCTCGCCATGGTCGCAACTCACTCTTAACCGGCATAACCCGCACATACTGTCATGTTGGGGGGTCGACCTCGCCGGAAACTGCGCAATGCCAACGTGGAACGTGCCCGCACAGCGGTCGGTCGTAGGAATTCATCGTCAGTCTGGGCAACTGGCTTGAGATGGGGGGTATATGCAAAGTTGTTTTGTCAGGTAAAGCAGGCCAGCTAGCACTCCCCTGACGATCAAACAGGCTGTTCGCAATTGTCCGCCTACTCGGCTTAGACAAGTCTTGTCATCAGCAAGGGCCCTACTTCGTTCAGGGGCTGGGCTTCACGCAGCAAACAACGCCTGCAGCGGTAGCATGAGCTAGGCTTCGCTCAACGGGGATCTCTGCTATCTCCGCGTCAGTTTCAGTGATTGGATTTTAAGGAGGGTTCCGCAAGCAGTCGTGCAGTTGCTTCGTGACCCTAAGTGGCCAGTAATGATTAAATCTCCCGCCATCCCCAACAGCATGAAGGTGACTTGGTTCTTGACCGGACGCCTAAGCGTCATGGGCAAGGTCGAGAGCATCGACGTCACCTCGTTCCCGTTCCAGATTGGCCGGCGACATGGGCTGCCGTTGTCGTTGTCGTATGCCACCGTGTCGGGCGTACACGCGGAGATCATTTTCGAAGAAGGCTACTTGCATATTCGCGATGCTGGCAGCACCAACGGCACGTTCGTCAACGGCAAGCAAGTTCACGATAAGGTTCTGCTCAACGATGGCGACCTGATTCAATTCGCCGATGTCCCCTTTCGCGTTGGCATGAAAGTACCCGTCGGCACCAGCTCGACGCTTTGCGACCCTTCGGGCGCTTCGGAACGCGCTTTGTCGCTGATTCAGTTCGATAAGCTAATGACCGACCGCGCCGTGGTGCCCCACTTCCAGCCAATTCTCGATATTCGCTCGGGAAAAGTGACGGGCTACGAGGTTCTCGGCCGCAGCAACCTGTTCGGTCTAAAGACTCCGCGCGACATGTTTCTCGCTGCTTCGCAACTCGATTTAGAAGCGGAACTCAGCACCATGTTGCGGGTGGCTGGCCTCGAATGCGCGCCGCAGGAAGATACTTCACTTAGTCTCTACTTGAATACACACCCGGCCGAAATCGTCACCACGGGCCTGTACGACTCGCTTGCTTCCCTGGTCGAAACGTTTCCGAAGCAGGCCATCACGCTCGAAGTTCACGAAGCTTCGGCCACCGACCTGGCTTCGATGAAAGAGCTCAAACGCCGGCTGCACGATCTGGGCATCAAACTCGCATACGACGATTTCGGTGTTGGGCAGTCACGTCTCGTCGAACTAACCGAAGTCAGCCCGGATGTCGTCAAGTTCGACATGCAGCTGATTCGCGATATTCACCTATCACCGCCGCGTCATCAACAAATGGTGGCGAAGTTGGTGCAGATGGTTCGTGAACTCGGCAGCCTCTCGCTGGCCGAAGGGGTGGAGTCCGAAGCCGAGCACCGCTGCTGTTGCGAGATGGGCTTCGAGCTTGGCCAAGGCTATTACTATGGCAAGCCGCTACCCGCCCCCGAATTGCCGACACCGCAAATCGGCCGCTTGCGCCCGCTGTTCTAATTCTGCGAGCACTGCCACATGTGTCTGTTCGCCCGCGACTGAACTCACCAAAGTTCATTTGCCAGTCCGCTTCGTCTCATTTCCTGCGGGTGCACAGATTCGAACGGATATTGCTTGGCGTCCACGGCGATCGAACGTTTCGATTGCTTTACCCGCCTGCTCCGGCAACTCTTTTTTATACGATCGCAGCAGCCGGGTGCGTCTGCCCAATCGTCGCCATCGCTGCAACCAAGCGTTTTCTAACGGAACCGAGGAATGTTACCCATTTTCTTTGACGCGATGCCCCCCGCAACCTAATTAATCAGAGAAGCATTTCGCGACACACCGCGGTTCGCAGATGCTTCGGACTTGCCAACCCTCCATGACGTTGCACCATCCCTCTCCTGCTGAGGAACTTGCGTGCTGATGACTTGAACTTGGCCGCAGCACAATTCCCGGTTTCCGTTCAACACGTTATTCCCTTCGCGAGATTGACATGAAAAGCAAACTTCGTTCAGCGTTCACCCTGGTTGAGATCTTGATCGTGGTCGTAATCATGGCCATCTTGGCCGCGACCATCATCCCGCAATTCACCGATTCCTCGATGGATGCCAAGGTCGGCACCGCGAAGTTCAATCTGAGCACCTTGCGTGGTCAGGTCGAACTCTACAAGACGCACCACGGTGGCGTGAAGCCAAGTGCTACCCTGATTGAACTGACTCAATCGACCAACGCTGCTGGCACCGCTGGTACGGGCATCAATTTCCCTTATGGTCCTTACCTGCGTGACCTGCCTGCGAACCCAATTACCAATAGCCAGGCCATCAAGGTCATCACCAACAATCCAGCCCAAGCTTCGGATTGCACCACGGGTGGCGGCGGCTGGTTGTATCACCTCGGCAGCGGCAACGTGTGGATCGATCACGCTGATCTGGTCACCGAGTAAGTTAGCTCGGCCCTGGAACAGGCCGGACTGACGGAACGCACCGGAATTGACAGATTGAAACGACAGGCCTGACTCGCACTCGTGGCGAGTCAGGCCTTTTTTGTTTATGCCAGCATACTGCGTCTACTTCGCCAGCCGCCCGATGTAGTCCGTGAACAGCTTTTCGAGATGCGCAGTGGTGAAGCCCACTTTGCATTCAGTACTAAACAGCAAACGCGAACCTTCGACGCTAAACACATCGTAGTACTTGCCGCGCCTTGCATAGACTCGGCGACCATCCGCAGCCAACTCGACAATCTCATACGGCTGCTTGCCGAAGGCCCCTTCAATCTCCTGGCCAGAAGCAATCTCCCATGCCGAAATCGCGGGGCTCGCCAGATACAGCTGCTGTTCGTCGCGACTGAACGAGAACGCACTTCCGCCCCGAGGAATGGCGCAGACTTGCGTGTTGGTGAGCACGTCATAGATCTCCGTACGCGTCGCATCGCTGAGCGCGAGATATCGCCCAGACGGGCTGAAGCAGGCCTGCCGGTTAGGAGCCTGTTCGGGAAGTGCGCCGACCTCGGTCATAGTATCAGTTTTCCAGATGCGCCTGCCGATGGCCAGATACTCGCTCGTCGGACTGAACGCTAACTGAATCGGGGAGAGAGTTGCTGGTGGGAGTTCCGCCACCTGTTCGCCGTCGGGCAAGCGGAATAACAGCGTCTTCGGTTCCGGCTTGGTCGGCTTGAGCGGACTGCCAGGCAATCGCCTCACTACCACGGCAAGCAGTGAGTCGTCGTCACTGAGCACGGTTCGCAGCACGAACAGCTCCGGCAAGTGAATGGTCACTTTCTCACGGAAATGATCCAGGAACTTCACGCTCAGCTGCTGATGGCCGTTGGTTTCTACTTCTACGCCGCCGCGCTTGCCACGGTGCAGAAAACTGGCGGTATCGCTCCGCGCACTCCGGTCGACCACAAACACGTTCGATTCAGCTTGCAAATTCCATACGCGAATCCCATCGCTGGCGCGACTCGCGAGCATACCGTCTTGCTTGCCAAACACCAGGCAGCTGGGAACTGCGGTATGACCGCGCAGTTCGCGGACTGGTTCCAAAAAGGCCAGATCCCACACGCGGATCAACTGATCGTTACTTCCCACGGCGAAGTATTTCTCTCCAGCCTGTAGGCACATGGCATCGTGCCCTTCCAGCAGCCGCTTACTTGGGCCTTCGAACTTCGGTCCTTCATACAAGTGCAACTCAATGTTGCGACCTTCGTTCAAGTGAGCGGCGAACAGATTGTCGCGAAACTCCCCGAGCAACGTCTTCCCCTGCACCACATGCCCGCGCAATTTTTGCTGCAACTGACGATAGTCTTCCGCAATCGCCGCTTCGTGATCGGTGTTCTTCCACAGAATAAACTCGGGGCCAGTCCAGTCGCTGCGGCAAAGCAACGTCTTGCCATCGCTGCAAAACTGCAGGTCGCGCACCACCTTGGCACCACCCGTGGCCGTGCCGGGAGTCGGCGGCGGGCGAGGCTGTAAGTTGCGACGAGCAAACCGCTCGTCAGCTGCGGGCAATTCCTCTTGCTTCGTCTCCAACTTCCAACAGCGAAAATAACTATCGAGCCCCCCGGCGAGCACAAACTGACTATCGGGCGAAAATGCGACCGCGCGGCCACCAAGGAGGCGATCGTTGGTAACCGAAAAGTGCTCGTCGCCACTGGCGACATTCCACACGCGCAAAAAGCCCAGCCGCCGATTATCGCGCGTTAAGTGAAAGGTAGTCCCCGCGATCCATTTGCCATCGGGGCTGAAAGCAACTGCCGGCGGAGTGAGAAACTGCGTGTAAGAATCCAGCACTCCCGCGCTGCGCGGCCTGCCAATCGGCTGGTCGAAGATCTTCTGTTTTGATTCGATGTTCCAAATGCGAACATGTGTCTCATCGCAACCTGCCACGAGTAATCCATCTGGACTAATCGCCAGCGCATCGCAAATCGCAGTTGTGGGAATATGCGAGCCGAGATTGTCGAGTCGCGATTGCCAGTAATACCATTCGATCCCGCGCAAGTCTTCATTCGTTGAATCACTTGCCGCAGGGACTTGCTGTTGCAGCAGTTCTCGCATCCGCGCTAGTTGTCCTTCATCCCAGGCCGCGTGAATCTCTTGGATCGCCGCCAGATAGTTCGTCCACCGCTGGCCGGCTCGCACTTGCTCCGATTCAGCTTTCCGCTCTTGGGCCACTTGCTCGGCTTGCGAAACCTTTGTCGTCGTCGCCAGTAATTCTTGCTGCGCAGTTTGCAGAGATTCCTCTTTCGTCTTAATGTCTTGGCCCAGTTGTTGGCCTCGGGCAGCCAGATTCCAAATGGTACTCACGAGAATCAAGAGCACCGCGGCGCCCGAAATCAGCGAACCCACAAACAATGGTCTGCGCCGAACTGCCCGCCAGAGGCGCTCAGGCCAACGAGTCGCCTTACCTAAGATCGGTTCGCCGGCCAGGAATCGGCCCAGGTCCGCCGCCAATGCACCGGCCGTGGCATAGCGCCTGGTGGGGTCTTTCTCCAGCGACTTGAGGCAGATCGTCTCGAGTTCGACGGGCAGCGTGGCATTCAACCGACGCAAAGGTTGCGGATCGCGCTCGCGGATATCGGCCAACGTCTGTTGCAGCGGTTCATTCTCGGTGAGGGGAAATGGACGCCGGCCTGTGAGCAAGTGATAGAGCGTCGCACCGAGCGAATAGACATCGCTCTGGGCATTCACACTCGCGGTTTGGCCGCTGGCCTGCTCGGGAGACATGTAGGCAATCGTCCCGAGCACATCGCCGCTGGCGGTTAATTCCGGCCCATTTTCCAGTCGCTTGGCCAGTCCGAAATCGGTGACGAACGGTTCATCTTCGCCGTTGAGCAGAATGTTCGCTGGCTTCAAGTCGCGGTGAATCACGTTGGCCTGATGCGCGTGCTCGACGGCCAACGCCACTTTCTGTAGCACGGCTGCCGACCAGGCAGCGCTCGGCACGGCTGCTTGCAATCGCCCTCGCAAGTCACCGCCGGGGACGAACTCCATGGCAATGTAGTGTTCACTTCCCACGGTCCCCACCGACAGAACCTGCACAATGTACGGATGTTTCAAGCGTGCGAGGACTTTCGCCTCTTGCCAAAACCGTTCAATCGTCTGGCTCGATGCAAACTGCGCGCGCAAGATCTTCAGCGCGACGTCTCGTTCCAATTCGGGCTGGCGGGCGAGCCACACCACACCAAAGGCACCCTCACCCAGTACTCGCACCAGTTCGAACGGACCAAACTTGGCGCCCGCGGTGGCAGTCGCCGCTTCGTGGATATCGATTCGGTCCCAGTTCAACGTGCCGGCAGGATCGGCAGCTCTAAACGATTGTGTCTCACCTGCTCCAGACAAGAGGGAAGAGTTTGAGAGCAAATCCTCGATCGCCGTGGCCAACTCGGGCAGCAGTTCACGATGGGCAGCGAGCAACGTGGAAGGATCGAACTGGCGACTCAAGAGTGCCCCGCGATGCTCGGCCAGCAATCGTACAATCGCCTCGCTCCGTTGCATCACTCTACTTCCTCGTTGCGTAAACATTTTCGTCAGCTGCCGCCAAGTTTAAGCCAGCCGGCGTGCCCCGTCAGCAGTTTCTTGCGATACCAGTAAATCTTCATACATACATCGGCTGCAGTCTTCTTGTCCCCATGCTCCAATCGGTTTACAGTAAACCCTCGAACGGACTCCAGTTGGAAGTAAAGGAAATTGTTGAGTTGGCGGGACGGGGTGCATGGCGGAAGACAAAAAGAATGTTGACGAAAGTGCTGAACCACAAGTTCCGCAGGCCGTCGTCAGCCGCCTGAGTCTTTACCTGCGCGAGCTGCAGCATCTGGTTCGCGACGGTTTCGAAACAACCAGTTCCACGCAGTTGGGCCGGCTACTCGGCTTTACCGACGCTCAGGTTCGCAAAGACCTCGCCTATTTCGGCCAATTCGGTTACCCCGGCATTGGCTATCGCTGTGCAGAACTCATCGCCGCGATCAAGAAAATCCTGGGCACCAACCAATCGTGGTCACTGGCCATTGTCGGTATGGGTAACTTGGGTCGTGCCCTCATCGGCTACCGCGGCTTTCAGCAGCAGGGCTTCGAAATTGTCGCCGGCTTCGATACCGATCCGGCCAAGATCGGCAACAAGATCGAAGGTCTGCAGGTCTATCACCTGGACGAGGTGACCCAGGTCGTCCGCGAGAAAAACATTCGGCTCGCCATCGTGGCCGTTCCCTCAGCCGTCGCCCAGCGCGTGGCCGATGCCCTTGTTTCGGCTGGAGTCGAGGGAATTCTCAATTTTGCACCCGTTACGCTCGCCCTCCCCAAGCACATACACACCGTTGGCGTCGACCTGGCCATCGAGCTCGAACAGCTTTCATTCAACGTGGTGAGTAAGCTAGCCAAAGGCCCGTAGAATACGGCGGGCTTTTTCCGCGAACTCCCGTTGTCGAAAAGCGTCTAAATACTACAATGATTCGCTCAGTTCGCTTCGGCGACCATTCGGGGATGGTGTAATGGTAGCACAGCAGATTTTGGTTCTGCTTGTCTAGGTTCGAATCCTAGTCCCCGAATTCAGGTGATTGCATTGAATTCTCAGCCGCTCCCAATCACGATTCTCTTCGCGACCACTCTCTTCTCCACGTCTTGGAAATTGATCGCACCATGAATCCTCGTTGCGCTCGCTCCGTTCTGTTCTTGATGGTTACGATCGGTTGGCGATAGGTGGCCCACGCCGAACAGCCCAAGATCGACCCGGTAACGGACTCCGTCGGCATCAAACTGGCCCTGATTCCCTCCGGCAACGAATATCAATCGAAGCTCGAGCGGAAGATCCTCGACGCCGATGAATGGCCGCAGCACAACGTTCACATTATTAGGCCCCTTCGCTTCCTCCGGTACTCCAGGTGAGAGGGTCGGGGCGAGGGGACTGGCCTCTTGATATGCTCAGCCATTCTGCGAACTTCGCTCACAAACCCGCTACAATTAACTCGCCCCCTTCACCACTCCACATCGCAATTTCAGCGGGCAACCATGAACCCTCTCTGTCTTCTCGTCGCCCTCTCCACCTTCGCTGCGGAACCCGATTTCTCCAAAGCACCGCTGCCAAAGGTCGTCGACGACCGCCTCGAAATCAGCCTGTTTGCGATCGATCCGCAGGTAACGACCCCCACGGGTATCGCGGTCGACGAGCAAGGCATCGTCTACGTCATCGAGAACAACACCCACTTTCGCCCCAAAGAATACAACCGTCCGGAACTCGACCGAATCTTGCGCATGCAAGATACCAACGGCGACGGCCGCGCTGATAAAGTTGACGAGTTTTACACCGGCCTGCGAAACACTATGAGTCTCGTCTTCGAGACCGATGGTTCGCTCCTCGTCGCTACGCGCAACGAAGTCTTTCGCCTGCAAGACAAGGACAAAGACGGTAAGGCCGAAACCCGCACCGATCTGATCAAGCTCGAAACAGCTGGCAACTACCCCCACAACGGCCTTGCGGGCTTCGCACTCGACTTTGTCGGGAATATTTACTTCGGCTTCGGCGAAAACCTGGGCGCAGACTACAAAGTGATCGGCACCGATGGCACGACGCTCACGGGCGGTGGCGAAGGTGGCAATATTTACTCCTGCGACGCAGGGGGCAAAAAGCTGCGGCTGGTCGCCACCGGCTTTTGGAATCCGTTCCATGTCACCTTCGATGCCTTCGGCCGTTTGTTCACCGTCGATAACGATCCCGATTCGCGTCCGCCATGCCGCCTGCTGCACGTGGTCGAAGGTGGTGACTACGGCTTTCGTTTTCGCAACGGCCGCAAAGGGGTTTCTCCTTTCACCGCCTGGAATGGCGAACTCCCCGCCACGCTGCCGATGGTTGCCGGCACCGGAGAAGCTCCCTGTGCTGTGATGGCTTATGAATCTGACAATCTGCCGGCCGAGTACCGCGGCGAACTCCTCGTCACCAGTTGGGGCGATCATCGCCTGGAACGCTACACGCTCAAACCTCGTGGCGCTTCTTTCTCAGCTGAAATGAAGCCCGTCGTCACCGGCGATCAGAACTTCCGCCCCGTCGGCCTCGCAATGGCCCCCGATGGCTCGCTCTACATGAGCGACTGGGTCGACAAGAGCTACCCCATTCACGGCAAAGGCCGCATCTGGCACTTGCGGGCGAAGAAGCCCGCCATACGAGAACCACTTTCGGATGAGCCAGCCATCGCGCTGGCACATCCTCATCGGCCATGGCGCGAAGCTGCAGCCAGGAAGTTAGCGAGCGATCAGGCGACTAAACTGAGCGAGGAAGCCGAAGACGAGCGTGTGCGTTCCCTTGCTTATGAACGGCTTTGCTCGTTGAAGAACCAAGACGCAACTTTAGCCGCGCATCGCGCGCATGAGCCCGGCATTCGGTCGATGGACATTGCCCACGACCCTTGGCTGCAGTTGGCCGCTTATCAGGCCGAACGGGCTGGTGACAAATGCGAACTGAATTCGTTAGCTGCCGATAGTTCCTCCCCCTTGGCGATCTGGCAAGCTGCTGAATTGCAACGGGTCGATGCGCCTTCCACTCGGCATTTGATTGCCGACCTGCTTAGTTCCGACTATGCCGATCTCCGCTTCCTCGGCATCCGCTGGGCAATGGAGTCGAAACTTACCGAACATGTCCCTGCAATTGAGAAGCTGCTCGAGCGCGAAACGCTCAACCGTCGCAATTTCGAAGCAGCGCTCGTGGCGCTCGATCGCCTGTCGGGAAGAAATCATGAAAACACGGGTGAGTATTTTGCCGCCAAGCTCGTCATCTCGCCTCAGCGCTCGGCAGCGACACGCTTGATGGCCCTGCGGATGGTATCGCCGAATCATGCCGATCTGAAACTGCCGCTGCTGATTGAACTGACGAAGCACGCCGACAAGGCACTGCAATTTGAGGCTGTTCGCACCCTACGACTCCGCGGCGGTGAAGAATCTGTCGCGCGACTACGCGAGATCGTTGCGGATGACAAACCTGAAGAAAAGCTCCGCTGCGAAGCTCTGTTGGGATTGTCTGCTGAACTAGAACAGGATCGTGCAAAGTTTCAGCGCCTGGCCAATCAGAAAGATCATCCGAACTTGCAGTCCGAAGCACTCCGCATGCTGCGAGAGCAGAATCCAAAAAGCCTCCCATCTTCGCCAGAGCCCAAGAACCAGGCAGCCTGGAATGAACGGGCCACTGGTAATGGGAATCCCGAAATCGGAGAACGCATTTTCTTCCATCCCAAAGTCGCCAGCTGTTACAAGTGCCACGAGTATCGCGGCCGCGGTGGTCGCGTTGGTCCGGATTTGTCGACAGTGGCCAAGTCGATGACGCGCGAGCGGCTGCTGCAGTCGATTGTCGATCCCAGCCGCGAAATTGCCCCGCAGTTCACTCCCTGGGTGATTCAAGCCACCGATGGCACCAGCAAGACTGGCGTTTACGTCGGCGAAGAGGTCGATGGGCACGTTCGATATGCCGACAACACCGGCACGATTTTCAAGCTCCATCCGCGCGACGTGGAATATCGCAAAGCCAGCGACAAATCGATTATGCCCGAGGGCCTTCCCGGTCAACTGACTCCCCAAGAACTGCGCGACCTGCTCGCGTTCTTGCTCCAGCCATAGTAGTATTCAATCGCCCCCGCCCCTGCGGCGGGGGTTCATTGGCTTGTGCACTACGCGGCTTAAGGTCCGCTCACGCGTTTCGCAGATACCGATCCAACGGATGTTCGCCGGTCAATTTCCAAGCACCGTTTTTTTCTTTCCGACGGGCACCAGGGCCAGCGTCGGCATCGCTGCCTGAAGTAGGCGCAGCCACCGGTTTCAATTCGCCGACAAAGCGAACGTCCGGCCGCGCTCCCTGCCATTGCAGCCAATCTTCGACGAGTCGCTGCGTAACTCGCTTTTGGGGATGAACAATGCGATCGCCTTTTTGCAGCACAAGTTCATGGGCACCGGTCCAACCAAACCAGCCGTAGCAGGCGGTGTGCACGGGAATCCAATGCCCCTCGCCTTTCTCGCTCGTCAGATAGAACTCCGCCCAGTTGTGATTCGGCACCCAGACGAGCCGCGCGGGGATTTGCAGCGAACGGCAGACGGCGACGAAAACCGCGGCCATTTCTTCGCAATCGCCACGACGTTTTTCCATGGCCGTGGCCACCCCCGTGTACGCACCAATCTGGGGCTGAATATTCTGGCGAATCCACTTGCTGATTGCCTCGGCCTGATCCCACGGATGCGTCTGTTTCGCCGCAATCTCTTGCGCTAACTTGCGAACCTTCTCGTTGCTCGTTTGAATACCCGGGCTGTCCTGCAAATATCCCTTCCGCACATCGGCGGGCACGGTTTGCCTCGCTGGAAACTGCTCCTTGTCAAACGCCAGGTACTGCTTGGTGAGCGTCAACTTCAATTTGGCGACGGCGCGAATGATTTGCCCCTTGGCGATTCCCGGCGCTGCCATTTCCAATTGAGCGGCCCCCGGCGCGAGCGGTTGAATCCGGGCTTCGCAGCCTTCGGTCAGAACTTCGGCAGATTCGATTTTCTGCTCGGGGAATTCGGTTGGCACGGGCGTGGTCGCTTGAATGCGACCAGCGTCCCCCTTCCCTTGCAGTTCGAGGCCGATCGAAACTTCAAACGAGCGCGGCTCCAGATAGCCGGTTTGATCGGTAGGGGGCTGATTCCAAATCCACTTGCCATCCCCCACGACCGGCACCACGCTGTGCGTCGGCGCTCGAAAATCTGCAGACTGTCGACGATCCCACCACCGACTGCCGACATAGCTGCCAACCGCCAGTGAACCAGCTCCGATTAGCCAATCTCGACGCTGCATGACGATGATCCTCGCGCGAAGGGCCCCGCCATTAGTCTAGCCTCGGAATACGGCAGAATCACGCGTTTGGCGAAAGTCGGCCCCTACTTATGCGCGCCGTGCTTCTTGCCCGGAATGAATCCGTAACCAAAGCAGGCGACCATAATCAACCAGAAGCTCATGCACTCCGGACGACGCAGATCGTGGAAATCGAGCAAGTGCGGAATGTGGGCAGGTAGATCCATTTTCTTGCCATCCGGTTTTGCCTCCGCAGCATGTGGATCAGCTGGCTGATTTACGTCGGCCTTGTGCGCGTCGGGATCGTTGTGATGGTGATCGCCGTGGTCCTTCCTTGGCAGCTTGAAAATCCAGTTCTTCTCCAGCCACGTTTCGTAGCTGACAACTGCTGCGCGGCGCTTCTGTTCGATCTGCACGAATGTTGGCTTGGCACTGCCGATCATTCCTTCGGCAAAGTGCTTGTCGAAACTCCAGTCGCTGTTGAATGTCCAATCCCCTAGCAGCTTAAGACCGATGACAACAACGAGTAGATAGGCCGAGACTTCGAACCGTGGGAACCTTTCCAGCAGGCGAATGAAGATCGCGGCGGCAAAACGCATCAGTACGACGCCGATAATACCTCCGGTGATGACAACCCAGAGTTTCTCGGTGCGACTGCCGGCGAGCGCCATGGCGGCCAGAATTGAATCGACAGCAAATGCCACGTCGGTCAGTTCGATCACCAGCACGGTTGGCCAGAAGGCCGCACCGACGAAGGATTTTCCTGCGGGCTTAATCGGCAGCGGCGAGCGCTGTTCGATTTCTTGCTCTTCGCGATCGCCGGTCACGGGCTCGTGGGTTTCTTCGTCAATAATGACCGGATGCCCGTGCTCATCGAGCTGAATGTCGTCGTGACCTTCCTGTTTCGATTCGAAAAACAGGTGCTTGACCGCGATATAGACCAAGTAAGCGCCGCCGATGAACTTGACGAACGGCAACTGCAGCAGCAGGCTGGCCGTGCAGATCGCAATGACGCGAAACACAAACGCGCCAATCAGCCCGTAACTCAGCGCGCGGGCCCGTTGATGCTTGGGTAAACGCTTGGCGAGCAGACCGAGCACCAGCGCGTTGTCGATGGAGAGAACCCCTTCGAGCAAGATCAGCAGGGCGACAATCGCCAGATCGGAACCCTCGACCTTTTGGCCAAGAATTTCGAACATGCCCAAGGGAAGCCCGCCCAACGATAACCAATCCAGGTTTGCGATGAAGTTCATGAGCCATCGATATTGAAAGGAAAACGCCCGCACTCACTCGAAGGACGGGCGCTGGGGATCAAATTCAGTTACGCATCATAGCCCAAATTGGGAGCGAGCCAGCGCTCGGCTTCGGCCAGCGGAATCTTCTTCCGGCGGGCATAATCTTCAACTTGCTCTTTTGTAATCCGATCGAGCGCGAAATAGCGAGCCTCGGGATGAGCAAAGTACAACCCGCTGACACTGGCCGCTGGCCACATCGCAAACGATTCGGTCAGTTGCAGGCCGGTGTTCACTTCGGCGGCGAGCAGGTCGAACAGGATGCGTTTTTCGGTATGATCGGGCTGCGACGGATATCCAGCCGCCGGGCGAATGCCGCGGTAGTTCTCTTCAATCAGTTCTTCGTTGGAGTGCTCGCCCACGCGGCTGTAACCCCAATCTTGCCGAGCTTGCTCGTGCATTTTTTCAGCCAGCGCCTCGGCCAAACGATCGGCGAGCGCCTTGGTCATGATCGAGTTGTAGTCGTCGTACTTCTTTTGATACTCGTTGGCGAGTTCATCGCAGCCCAGACCGGCCGTCACGGCAAATGCGCCCAGGTAATCTTCCCGCCCACGACCGACGGGCGCAATGTAATCGCTCAGCGCGCGATAGCATTCCTGTCCTTGTCGCTGCCATTGCTGCCGCAGTGTGTGGAAGCGGGTGAGTTCGGTTTGCCGCGATTCATCCGTGTAGAGAACAATGTCGTCGCCGTCGCTGGCCGCCGGCCAGAAACCGTACACGGCATTCGCTGTCAGCTGCTTCTGCGAAATGATCTGCTGCAGCAGTTGCTGCGCTTCGTCGAAGAGCTTCTTTGCTTCCTTGCCCACGGTGGGATCCTGAAAGATCCGCGGATATTTCCCCTTCAGTTCCCATGTCTGGAAGAAGGGCGACCAATCGATGTAGGGGACGATCGATTCGAGAGGAATATCGCGCACCACTTTGGTTCCCGTGAACGACGGCTTGTCGATCTGCACGGTCTGCCAATCGGTCACGAACTTCTTGGCCCGCGCTTCGGCCAGCGGTACGAGTTTCTGCTGGCGATTGGAATAGGAGAGTGCCAACTGCCGCTGCAGTTCTTTATTCTCGGCCTCGATGGTGGGGCGCGAATCGGGATTGAGCAGCCGTTCGACCACGCCAACCGAGCGCGAAGCATCGAGCACATGAACCACGGGTTGACTGTACTGTGGCGCAATGCGGACGGCGGTGTGCTTGGCACTGGTCGTTGCGCCGCCGATAAGCAACGGAATCGTCAGCCCACGGCGTTGCATTTCGCGGGCAACGTGCGTCATTTCGTCTAGGCTAGGAGTGATCAGTCCCGAAAGGCCGATAATGTCGCAGCTTTCTTTGACCGCGACGTCGAGAATCTTTTCGGCCGCGACCATCACGCCCAGGTCGATCACTTCGTAGTTGTTGCAACCGAGCACAACAGCGACGATGTTCTTGCCGATGTCGTGAACGTCGCCCTTCACCGTAGCGATCAGCATTTTGCCGCGGAAACTTTGCTGTTCCTGGCCGGCCAGTTTCTTCTCTTCTTCCATGAAGGGCAGGAGATAGCCGACGGACTTTTTCATCACGCGGGCGCTCTTCACCACCTGCGGCAGAAACATCTTTCCCGCGCCGAACAAGTCACCAACGACGCTCATGCCGTCCATCAGCGGACCTTCGATGATCCGCAGGCAGCGATCGTACTGCTGGCGAGCCTCTTCGGTGTCTTGCTCGATGAATTTATCGACACCCTTCACGAGCGCGTGCTTCAATCGTTCCTGCACGGTTCCATCACGCCAGCTCAAGTCTTCGGTCGCGGCCGCTTTCCCTTTGCCTTTGACCGTTTCGGCAAGCTGAATCAGCCGTTCGGTCGCATCGGGGCGGCGATTAAGCAGCACATCTTCGACGCGCGTGAGCAATTCCTTGGGAATTTCTTCGTACACCGCGAGTTGCCCTGCGTTGACGATTCCCATATCCAGACCGGCGCGAATGGCGTGATACAAAAACGCGCTGTGAATCGCTTCGCGGACAATGTCGTTGCCGCGGAACGAAAAGCTGACGTTGCTCACGCCGCCGCTGATTTTCGCGAGTGGGCAGACTTCCTTGATCTTGCGACACGCTTCGATGAAATTGACCGCGTAGTTGTTATGTTCTTCCATCCCCGTCGCGACGGTGAGGATGTTCGGATCGAAGATGATGTCTTCCGGCGGGAAGCCGATCTTCTGTGTCAACAGATCGTAAGCCCGCTTGCAGATACGAACTTTTTCGTCCGTCTCAACAGCCTGGCCTTGCTCGTCGAAGGCCATCACCACCGCAGCAGCGCCGTAATTGCGAACGAGTTGCGCCCGCCGCAGGAATTCTTCTTCCCCGTCCTTCAAGCTGATCGAATTGACGATGCTCTTGCCCTGTGTCGCGCGCAGGCCAGCTTCGATGACAGTCCACTTGCTGCTGTCGATCATCACCGGCACTTTGGAAACTTCGCCATCGCCGGCAATCAGTCGCAGGAACTTCGTCATCGCGGCTTCGCCATCGAGCAGCGCGTCGTCCATGTTGACGTCAATAACTGTGGCACCACCCAGCACCTGCTGGCGGGCAACATCAACGGCCTCTTCGAACTTGCTGTCGCGAATCAACTTCGCGAAAGCTTTCGAGCCAGTGACGTTCGTTCGTTCACCGACCATGGTGAAGTTGGTATCGGGCCGCTGCGTAAAAGCCTGCGTGCCGGCCAGACGCAACCAGGGCTCGGGCGTTGGCGGTTGATGCGGCTTCATCCGGCGAACGCGTTCTGCCATGGCACCGATGTGCGGCGGCGTCGTGCCGCAGCAGCCACCGAGAATGTTGATCCAGCCGCTTTCAACGAACTCGCCCACCAGCGCGGCCATCTGCGGCGGATCAAGATCGTACTGCCCCATTTCGTTCGGCAGACCAGCATTCGGGTAACAACTGATTCGCGTTCCGGCGACCTTCGATAGTTCCTCAATATGTGGCCGCATGGTCTGCGGGCCCAGCGCGCAGTTCATGCCGACGGCCAGCAGTGGCACGTGCGAGACGCTGTTCCAAAACGCTTCGACATTTTGCGCCGAGACGAACGTCACGCCCGCATCGCTGAACGTGCCCGACGCAATCACTGGCACGCGAAAGCCCCGCTTCGCGAAGCACTTCTCGGCCGCGAACAAGCAGGCCTTGAGGTTAAGCGTGTCGATCACTGTTTCCGGCAACAGCAGGTCGACACCTGCATCGACCAGGGCTTCGATCTGTTCGAGATACGAGTCGACCATCTGGTCGAACTCGGCGTTGCGATAGCTGGGATCATCGACTTTCGTCGAGATCGACATCTGCTTCGCCGTCGGACCGATCGAGCCAGCCACGAATCTCGGCTTGTCCTTGGTGCTGAAGGCATCAGCAGCAGCGCGGGCACACTTCACCGCAGCGAAATTGATTTCGCGAACCAGTTCCCGTGGCAGGACGAACTCTTCCATGCCTACAAAGCTGGCGCCGAAGGTGTTCGTTTCGATAATGTCGGCCCCAGCGTCCAGATACTGCCGATGGATGGCGGTGATCTTGTCTGGGTGCGTGAGGCAAAGGAGGTCGGAGAAGTTTTTGAGGTGCTTCGCCGGATCGTGCTCGGCAAAACGCTCGCCACGGACCTCTTCTTCCGTCAGCTTGTAGCGCTGAATCATCGAGCCCATCGCGCCGTCGAGAATCAGCACGCGGTCGGCCAGGAGATTTTCGAGCAGGTCGTACGACGGAGCGCGGCGCAGTGACATTTCGCGGTGAAGCAGTACACAAGGGCCTTGGCTGATGCAAACCGCGTGGAGGCACTAGCGACCCAAAAACCGCGGACGCACAAGCAAAAACGAATCCTTTATGTTACTTGCGCGAAAGGATTTGCAATAGGCGGGGCTAGCGATCGCGTCAGCCCTTGGCAAAGAGTCCCATCAGCCGCAGATGCTGGTCGAAACAAGCGACGGCCAGCCGTTTGTGGTCGACATGCAGATCAAGATCGCGACCGAAATCGGGTAGCTTGAGTTTGAAGAACTCATTGACCGCATCAGGTTTCCAGCAGTAAAGGAAACCACCACCGCCGCCGCCCGATAGGCCAATCCAATACCCGTTTGGGTGATAGCGGACACCCCAAGCAGTACCGTTGACCGGTTCCTTGGCCACGTGGGTCTTTGAGATCTGCGCGGTCTCGAAATCAAACACTACCAAGGCAGGATTGCCAATTCCCGCAAACGCGTTGGTGACATTGGTGATGCCGCCCAGCGCCAGGAGTTTGCCGTCGGTCGAGAAGGCAATGCTACGGGCTCCGCCGAGATCGGCCCGGAAGGTAGTATCGTACTTATGCAGAGGCGTGGCGACGGCAAAGTCGCGAACGTGCTTCTTCTCCGTCAGATCCCACTGCTTGACGGTTCCTTTCAAATCGCACGACACGAGTGCGGGGAGCGCGGGATGAAAGGCGACGTTGTAGACGTGCGACTGATGGCCGGCCAATTCACCGAGCGGCTTTCCGTCAGCTGCATCCCATAGCTTTATCAGGTTATCGTTGCCACAAGTGGCAATCGTCTTGCCGTCGGGACTGACAGCGAGAGCCCGCAACCAGCCGTTATGGGCGACATCGATCTTGCGGATCGGTTCCGGCTTCTCTGCGGTCGTGGGCCACCAGATAAGGCGGCCATCATACCCACCGGTATAAACCTGTTGACCATCCGGCGAAAACCCAATCGCCCGCACCCAACTATCGTGACCACCGGCTAGCGAGGTCATCGTCCCTGTTGCCAGATCCCACCGTTGAATGGTGTTGTCTTCGGCCCCGGTGAACGCAAACTTGCCCGTGGGATCGAACCGGCAGGCTGTCAGCGGCCGAGAGTGTTTCCACTTCGAGATTTCGTGCGTCTTGGCTGGATCGACGCCGGTAACTGTCGCCTCAGCGGGCTTGACTTCTGCCGGCTTAGCGTCGGGTTTCTTGTCTTCTTTTTTCTCTTCGGCCTTGGCCTCTGACTGGGTCATGCGAGCAACTCCGCGATGGGGCCCTTGGCGGGATCGGCGATCGGGAACTTGCGACCACCGATGTTGAACTCCAGTTTCGAGTCGACACCGACAGCACGCATGTAGGTGTGAAAGAGGTGCCCGTGATCGACTTCGCGATCCGTCACGGCAGTGCCGTTGTCGTTGGTCTTGCCGATAACCGCTCCCGACTGAATGCCCGCTCCGCCTACGCACACGCTCCACGCATTGCCCCAGTGATCGCGACCATAGTTCTTGTTGATCTTGGGAGTGCGACCGAATTCGCTCATCACGACGATTAGCGTATCTTTCATCAGTCCGCGATCGGCCAGGTCACCGACCAGGGTCGCGAAAGGCTTGTCGAACTCGCCCAACTGTTCAATATGGAAATCAAAGTTTTCGAAGTGCGTGTCGTAATTCGAGTGATTCACTTGCACAAAGGGGACGCCCTGCTCGAGCAGTCGGCGGGCGAGGAGCATGTGTTGGCCGAACTCATGCTTGCCGTACCGCTCCTGGTCTGCAGCTGATTCCTTGGTCACGTCGAAGACATCGCGCCGCTGCATTAGTTGGCGCGCCTGTTCGTAAGACGATGTGTAAGCGTCGGTATCGGCGGTGCGACGACGGGAAGCAAATCGGTCGCTGGCCAACTGCCTGAATTGATTTCGGCGTGCTTCCGCCGCTTCCGTCACGCTGGCGAGCCGCTCGGAGTTCTGTGGCGCTTTGCCGTCTGAAAGGGACACGCTGGCATACTTTGGCCCGAGATAGGCCGATTGACTATTGCCATTGCCACCCCCATGAATGAGCACATGCCCTGGCAGCGGGAATTGCTCGGGCGTGAGAACCTTGGCGCTCACAGCCCCAAAGTGCGGATAGTCGGTGCCGGGAATGCGATTGCGACCGGTGGTCATTTCGACCTGACCTTTGCCGTGATCGCCGTTACGCGTGTTCACGCCGCGAATGATCGCCAAGTGGTTCATCACCTGGGCGGTATGAGGCAAGAGTTCGCTAATGTGAACACCGGGCACCGAGGTAGGAATAGCGCGGAAAGGGCCGCCCGTATCGGTGTTCGGTTTCGGATCCCACGTTTCAAGTTGGCTTACACCGCCGTGCAAGAAGATGTTCAACACCCGCTTCTGTGAACTCGCCAATTGTTCGGCAATGGCGGGCTGGATGAGTCCGCCACCCCAACTGCCGGCTGCGACACTCGCTGCGGCCACCGTCGATTGCAAAAAGCCCCGGCGAGAAAGGGCATGTTCCATCGTGCCGCAAGCATATTTGCATCGCATGGGAGGACTCCGTGGAATAAGTTCTGAGTGGAGAGGTCTGAGGCAGTTAGGTTAAAGCTTCAACGCTTGGTTCTTGCGTTTTCGAAATACGTTGTCTTTTGTCTTTTGTCGTTTGCGATTTGCGATTTCAGGCCGATTAGTGGTTAAACCTGAATTCACTGCTGGCCAGCAAGGCCCAGGTGAGCTCGGCCAGCGCGACGGGCCGATCTTCCTTCCGCTCCTTCAGGTAATCGCTGATTGCAGTTGTTTCATCAGCGGTCGCTGGACGAGCAAACAGAGCATGATAGAGTTCGTCAGCCACTTCCGCGGGCTCCTTCTTTTCTTGCGCTCGCGCGACTAGATTGCCTGGCGTGGGCTTAAGCCAGGTATCGAGGATGCTGCCGTTGCCAAAGAACAGGGCCTGATTCACGGTGGCCTGAAAATCCTGTCCCGGCAAGCCGCCATACAAGCGAACGAATTCCGCTAACTGGCCACGAACATTCTCGAAGACTTTGGGCTCGCTCAGTTTTTTCATTACCACTGGCTTGTCGGCGTCGCTAGCCTTTTTCCATTCCTCCGGTGCCGACTTGGTAACGGCCGCTTCGGCAGCCTGCTGCTGGACGGAGATCAGTCCGGCCGCTTGCATGGTACTAAGTGCGAACTGCTCGGCCGTGAGAGGTTTGAGGAGGGCGATTTGGCCACGATTGGCCAGTTCTTCGACCAGTTGATTCCAAAGCCGAGCAGCGGCGGCGACGTCGGACACTTGCAACTCAGCATATTGCTGCAGGAGTTTCGTCAGCGACTCTCGAGTTTCGAGATCTGCCACAGCGTACTGCGCGTCGTTAAAGACGGCGTTGGCGTTGCGTTCCGCGGTTTCGAGTTCGGTGATTTGGGCCGGTGTTGGCAACGTGGCCAACTCCTTATCAACGGCCGCTTGAGCTTCTTGCTCTTTCTTCTGTAGAGGTTCCAAGGCCGCAGTCAGGCTGGTTGTTTTCTTCGCCGCTGCGGCTTCCAGGGCTGTCACGGCTTTCGCTCGTTCGGCAATCTTGGCAGCGGCCTCAACTAACACTTTATCGTCCTTCAGCAAGTCCGCAGCCTCTTTGGCTTTGGCAGCAGCAGTGTTTACTGCGACGGCATGTGTTTTTTTCTTCTCTGCATCCGCTTGGGCGACGGTGACGGCGGCCTTAGCTTTAGCAACTTCAGCTTGCGCGGCGGCAACTGCGGCCTTCAAGGGATTGAGCGTTTTGGCAGCCTCGGTCAATTTGGCCCGGGCCTCTTCCAGTTTGGCGAGCGATTCATTCCAGACTGCTTTCTTTTGTTCCTTCGCGCTGACCAACTCAGTCCTCTGATTGGCAAACTGACTCAACTGCTGCTCGATAGTAGCCAGGTCGCTGTTCGCGGGGGCGGTGATTTCGCAGCTACGCTGATAGGTGTTCGTCAGGAGTAGTTCGCGGAGCACATTGCGCAGGTCGTATTTGAGGGCCGGGAGTTCATCGGACAGCAAAGTGAGAACTTGCGGGTGAGCGGGTGGATTGGCCGGGTGATGATTGTCGACTGGATGGACCAGGCCCCGTCCCATCACTTGGGCCCACAGGCGATTCGCCAGATTGCGGCGAAAGTGAATGCTCTTTTCAAATGCCCCAGCCAACTGCTGCCGACGGCTGTATTTGGGAACAGCTCGCGCTTCTTTAGATGGTTTGACGACGTACTCATAACCTTTTTTCACGACAGGTTCAAACGTCCCCAATCCTTTCGGCAAGCGCGGCTGAACCTTCTCGCCCGAGTTGCCGGTGAAGACCGATTTGAAATTTGCTTCGCCCTCGGCAGCTTCGGCGATTTGCCGGATTTGCTTGTTTTTGGGGTCGGGAAACACCGTGCTGCGCATTACGAAGGCATACAGCCCGTAATAATCGGCCTGCAGATAGTCGTCGACCAAGGGATGATCGTGGCACTGGGCACATTGCAGGTCCATGCCGAACACCAAGCGGCCAAGATCGCGCGTAACGACATTGGGCTCGCAATCGCGGTCGAGCATGAACTTGGCCGCGGGACGCAGGTTGGCGTCGACGCCGTCAGAAATAATCACTTCTCGCAGCAGTTGGTCGAGCGGCTTTTGCTCGGTCAGCGACTTATAGAGGTAAATCTGCCAGTCGGGAGTTGTTACGCCTTTATCGGCCCGGCGCTCGTTGATCGTGGCATCGAGCACCAGCGTCATATGACGGTTGAACTGCGGGCTCGCTAGCAGCCGGTCGATGAGCTTCGCACGTTTGTCGGTGGTCGTATCGGCCAGAAATGCCCGAACTTCATCGGCTGGCGGAACCATGCCGGCCACATCGAGCCAGACGCGGCGGACAAAGTCGGCATCGCTGCAAATCGGTGCGCTCGGCCCCACGGAGCCTTGCTCCATTAACCGATCGATCCGCTCATGCAGACTGGGCTGCGGAGTATCCGCACCTATGGCTGAGTTTACGAACCATAACAGGCTCGCAGCCAACAGGCTGCTTCCAAACAGATACGGGCGAGGCATTGGCAGCCTCCTGACGGCGGGAATTCGGGGAGGAAGGCGGGTTCGCGTTCGCGATTGATAGCTAAGGTGAAAATCCCAGCCATCAATCAACAGCTACGCATGCGTACTAGGCTATTCGTTCTTCCCTGCTCCGTCAAGCGAAATCACTGCAGCTCTTCGCTTCGTTGGAAATGCACCGAGGCAGCCCCCGACTCGTTGCTACTTTCTCACCCTCGCCCCGAGCGTGATCGTGAAGGCCGATCTCGCAGCGATCAAGGTCCGGTATGGAGCGCGCGAATGTATTAGCAATTGGTGAATTGCGAAATTTCCTCGCATTCAGGAAGTTGACGAAACCCCTTCTGCCAGATAGTTTTAGGCAGGATGAAAGAAGATTCTCCCCAACGTCGTCCTGCCGAGAAGTCCCGCCGCTCGGAACAGCCCACTTCGGACCAGCCAAACACGCGCCGCGCGGGCAGCGAATCGCGTGAACGCCCTCGTGCTGAAAGGCCAAGTGGCGAGCGGCCAGTGCGCGATCGAGAGAACGCGGCCCCGCGCGAGCCGCGTCCAGCACGCGCTCCTGCCAGCGAAGATCGCCAGCGTCCAGCGCGTGTTGAACAGGATCGCGGTGCGAGTCGCGACTCCGGTCGACAAGGTGGCGGCAATCCCAGATCAAACACGCGCCCCAATGAGCGCCGCCCAGCGGGACCAGCACCAACGCAGAGCGAACCACCTCGTAGTGAATCGCGGCCGGCAACCGCTCCCAAGCGACTTTCGTATGCCGATTTTGGCAACGAGGATTTCGACGACGACGACTTCGACTTTACTCCCGCAGCTAAGCCAGCCCGAGCAACTCCCGCAGCAGAAAAGCCCGCTGGCCGGCCGAGTCCGCGTCAGCCCGAGCGTGACTCACGCGACCGTGGTGCGCCGAGGAAACAGCCTGTCGCACGCACCGGCGGCGATCAAGTTCGCAGCGGGCGGGGCAGAGATGAACGTCCCAGTTCTGACCGCAGTCGAGATGACCGAGGAAGCGACGATCGCGCGCCTCGCGATCGCAAGCCCGCGGAAGCACGTGAGCCCCGCGAGCGGGAACGAACCGGTGAGCGTGAGCGTGGTAGCTCGCCGCGTCGTGAGGAACCTCGTGCCCAACAGCCGCGCCGCGAAGCTGCTCCTGCGCCGCGAGTTGACTCGGAGCGCCCGCCACGCGACAAACAGCCTCCTCGACCAGTTGAACCAAAAGGCGTCGAACCAAAGGCCGCTGAAACAAAGATGCCAGCAGCAAAGTCGGCAGCTTCCAAGCCAGCGGCCAAAGCAGAACGCTTTGCCACACCAGCTGCGGACGCATCGCAACCTTCGTTTGCCAGCTTGGGGTTGAGCAAGTCGATGCTCGCCTCGCTAGAAGAAGCTGGTTATCAGTATCCAACGCAGATTCAAGCCGGCCTGATTCCGCTCGCGCTCGAAGGGGTCGATGTCGTAGGTCAAGCTCGTACTGGCACCGGCAAAACGGCTTCGTTCGCGATTCCGATTCTCGAGCAAATGTATGTCGGCCCCGATGCCCGCCATCCGCAAGCGCTTGTGCTCGTGCCAACTCGCGAACTTGCCGTGCAGGTCCGCGATGAATTCGCCAAGTTGTCTTTTGGCCGGCCAATCACCAGCGTGGCCGTTTATGGCGGCAAGCCGATTCGCTCTCAGATCGACAAGTTGAAAGCAGGTGTCCACGTAGTGGTTGGTACACCCGGTCGCGTGCTCGATCACCTGGCCCGCGGCACCATTCAAATGGACGAACTTGAAATCGTCGTCCTGGACGAAGCGGACCGAATGCTCGATATCGGTTTTCGCCCCGATATCGAAAAGATCCTGCGCCGTTGCCCGAAAGACCGGCAAACGCTGCTGCTCAGTGCGACCGTTCCCCCGCCGATCGCCAAGTTGGCCGAGCGGTATATGGTCGAACCGACGACGCTCAATTTCTCGCCCAAGGAACTCGCGGTCGAAACGATCGAGCAATTCTATTACACGGTTGATCCGCAGCGCAAATTCGATCTGCTCCAACGCTTGATCGAGCGCGAAAAGCCGCGGCAAGCCATCGTCTTCTGTCGTACCAAGCGTGGTACCGAAAAGATCTTCCAACGTTTGAGCAAGAAGTTGCCGGGCGTAGGTTGCATGCACGGCGACATGAATCAAGGCGGTCGCGACCGTGTGATGCGTGGCTTTCGTGACGGCACCATCTCGTACCTAATTGCCACCGACGTTGTCGGCCGCGGTATCGATGTGTCCGCTGTTTCGCACATTATCAATTTCGATATCCCCGCCTTCAGCGACGACTACGTGCATCGCGTCGGCCGCACGGGTCGCATGGGGCGCGAAGGAGTGGCGTATACGTTCGTCGCTCCCGATGAAGGGCCGGAACTGACGCGCATCGAGCAGCGGATTAACATCCAGCTCAAGCGTGGCGAGATGGAGAACTTCGAAATGGTCAGCGCGCCGATGCCGCTGAACCGCGCGATCGATAGCGAGACAGGCGAAGCCATCGATGTGCCTGCACCACCGCCGCTCCCGACGAATCTGATGCGTCGTCCACCCAAGCGTTATCGCCGCGGCGTGTGATTCGCCCGGCCGATGCGGGATGCTAGTCGATTGATTCCGTTCGTTACTTTTTCCGATTCATTTCAAGCGAGACAGGTTATGTCGCAAGAATCTCCCAACGCAGCTCGTAAGCTGGCCCTCAGCGAAAAATACGCGAGCAAACTGAAAACTCTCAAGAGCAAAGAAGCACGGCGCAAAGCAGTGAACAAAATGAAGAAGTACAAGTGGCAGGCTGCTTTGAGCTAGCAGTTCGAAGTTGCTGCGCGAGCGCATGCTCCAGGCAATTGCCACTAGCGCTGACTCAATTCGTGCACCATTTCAATGATGGCCACGGCATTTTCAACCGGCGTTTGCTGCACAACGCCGTGGCCCAGATTGAAAATGTGTCCCGGTCGGCCAGCTGCCTGATCGAGCACTTCCTTCACACGGCGGCGAATCTCTTTCTGCTCACCTAGAAGCACCAGCGGATCGAGATTTCCTTGCACCGCGCGGTCGTATCCGACCGTCTTCCAGGCATCGTCGAGCCGCACGCGCCAGTCGATGCCAATCACGTGCCCGCCGGTTTGAGCAATCAGCGGCAAGAGAGCTGGGTTGCCGGCTGCGAAGTTAATCACGGGCACACCCGGCGTGACGCCATCGATAATCATCTTCGAATAGGGCATTACATAGCGGCGATAGTCATCGGGCCCGAGGCAGCCGACCCAAGAATCGAAAATCTGCACGGCCTGTGCGCCCGCTTTGATCTGCGCGTTGAGATAGCGGGTGACGGTACGCGCCAGGCGCGTCATCAACGTGCGCCAGGCTCCCTCATCGCGATACATGAGGGCCTTCGTGTGCTGATAGGTACGGCTGCTGCCCCCTTCAATGGTGTAACTGGCCAGCGTGAATGGCGCACCGGCGAAACCAATCAGCGGCAAGTCGGCCGGCAGGTCCGCGCGAGTTTGACGCACGGTTTCGAAGACGAATTCTAGTTCGCTCAGGTCTTCAAGCTCTTCCACGCGGTCGACATCGGCAGGAGCTCGAACCGGGTTATAGATGATCGGCCCTTCACCTTTGGCGAATTCCAGTTCGAGACCCATGGGTTCGAGAATCGGCAATAAGTCCGAGAAGATGATTGCTGCATCGACACCCAGCTTGCGAACCGCGGTACACATCACTTCGCTGCATAGCTGTGGATTCTTACAGAGGTCGAGGAACGACGTCTGCCCGCGGACCTGGCGATACTCTTCCATGTAGCGACCGGCCTGGCGCATCAACCACACCGGAGTGACGTTCGTTGGCTCCAGACGGCAAGCCTTCATGAATGGACTGTTATACCAGGCTGCGTTTTTATCGAGTGGTGGGCTGTCGGCCGAGGCGAACGAAATCACTGCTCGCCGTTTGTTGGCGAGCAGCTCAGCCGCCTGTTCGGCAGCTGCCATCACCATCGAGCCCATCTTGGGATGCTCGGGTTCGATGTCGACGGGCAAATCGTGTTCGCGAAGCATCTCGCTGGTGGTCGGTCCAATCGAAACGACGACAGTCTTCTTCAAAGCCTCGCGCAGCTGATCGAGCAAATGCAATTGCTCGGCAATCCGCAGCAAATTCACTGCCTGATGCGCCGAGGTAAACATCAGTACGTCACGTTCGCCGGCACATAGGGCTCGAATGTTTTGTTCGAGCGAAGCAATATCGATCGGCAGTTCCCACTGATACACGCGCACAGGTACGACGCGGGCTCCGCGCGCTTCGAGGCCGGCAATCAGGCTGCGATTGGTGACGCCGTATTCTTGGAGCCCCACATTTTGATTGATGACCGGAATGCCGGCGTCGATCGTTGCCAGCAATTCGCGCCAGGTATTCGGTTCCGGCACCCGATGCGTCGGCTTCAGTCCGACTTCGCTCATCGCGACGACCGGCTTCGGCCCGCGGCAGATCGTGACGATATCGGCCAGGCTATTGAGGAACCGCTGTCGGTCGACGTGCTTTTCGACCGCCGCGAGCAAGTGACGAAAGCCGACGCCCGTCAGCAGAATCATGACGTCGATGCCGCCGGTCACCACACTCTGGGCAAAGTCGATCGCCTCGCGATTCTCGCTGATCGGCACTTCGCGCAGGCTGGCACTGACGAACGGCTGGCCGCCGAATTTCTCGATGAGGCGCGCAATTTCTTCCTGCTTTCGACTCTCCAGCGAAGCTACCCGCAGGCCCGTTAATCCCGATGTATTGCTCATGGGTTCAATGCTAACTGGGGGCACCGCGCACGACGAGGGGGCGGAGGACTAGGTGGACAATACCAGTTGAATGAGAGGCAGAAAAAGAACTGCTTTACTTCGGCTTGGGGGTCTCGGATACTGACCGCGGAAATCAATTCGCAATACCGGGCGTGTTCCACAGAGAAAGACTTCACCATGAATAGCAGGCGGGAATGGTTGGCGGGGGCGGGATTGGCCGGGGCTGGCTTATTGGCCGCAAGCACTCCGGCGAAGATTGCCGCGGCGAAGGAACAAGCTGCTGCCGGAAAGGTGTTTCGCATTGGCGTTATATCGGCGAGCATCGAGGGAAAGACGCAGCGAACAAACGGGCACACGTGGCACTTTTGCCATCCGTTTCATCCCGAAGTGAATCAGGACGTCATTAAGAAGACGCTCGATCCTGGTTCGACGCGGATTTTCGCCGAGTACTTTCGCAACCCGAAGTTGAACTTCGGCCTGATGCCATTTCCTAACACGCGGCTGACGCATGTCTATGATGCTGACCGCGCGAGTGCCGAATTGTTTGCCAGTGCTTACCCCGGGGTACAGGTCGTCGACTCGGTCGAAAAAATGGTACCGGAAGTCGACGCCGTCTGGCTGGGTGATGCCTCGGGCACTGGTAGCGATCATTTCGATCTGATCGCCCCCGCCCTGGAGAAAGGCCTGCCGTCGTTCGTCGATAAACCCATCGGCAAAACCGTGAAGGGGACTCGGCAGATCCTGGAACTGGCAAAAAAGCACAACGCTAAGCTGATGTCGTCGAGCCTGTTTCGCCATCAATGGGGCACCGCTGAAGGCCTCCGCCTGAAAGAAACGAAGGACATCGGCCCGCTACAGTTCGTTCAAGCTTGCCAGGCCGGCGGTTGGACGCTTCCCTCGTGGTTCATCTATGGCCAGCACCCGGTCTGGATGGTCGAAACACTTTGCGGCCCGGGCGTTGAAAGCGTAAGCATGCTCGCCAAAGAAAATGCCTGTCATGCGATGTTGACCTACGCCGACCGCATGCCGGCTGAGGTCTGGTATGGCCGGCCAGATATTGTGGGCCTGTACTGCGAGACAAAGGTCCATTTTCCCAAGAAGACGCACACTTGGACGCCAGCCATTGATGGCAACTACTGGCTCGGGCATTCCTACCAAATGATGAACATGGCCAATGCTTTTCGCGGGATGCTGGAAACCGGTGTTGAACCAGTTCCGCACAACGAGATTCTGGAAGTGACTGCCATTATCCATGCAGCTGCCAAATCGCTGAATGAAAAGAGCCGCCTAGTCGACCTGGCCGAAGTAATGGAGTGATTCAATGTCGCGATTCTTCATGTTTGCAGTGCTACTGTGTCTATTCCATTTGAATGTCGTCGGTTCGGCGCTGGCAGATAAACCAGCACAGGCCCGCCCCAATATTCTGGTGCTGATGGCCGACAATTGGGCCTGGCCGCATGCCAGTGCCTATGGCGATGGAGTGGTGAAGACGCCAACTTTCGATGCCCTGGCTCGCGAAGGCACGCTCTTCACCCGGGCCTATTGTTCGGTTCCCTCTTGTTCGCCAGCACGAGCAGTGTTTCTCACCGGGCAGGCGGCCCATCGACTGGAAGATGCCGCCAGCTTGCATAGCCAATTTCCTGCCCGGCTCAAGGTCTTTCCGCAACTACTCGCTGACAGTGGCTATGCCACGGGCTTTTCCGGCAAAGGCTGGGGCCCCGGCAATTGGTCGGCAACTGGCTTAACGCACAATCCCGCAGGGCAGCCTTACGATGACTTAGGGGCGTTCTTGCAAGCCGTGCCCAAGGACAAACCGTTTTGCTTTTGGCTGAGCAGCAAAGATCCGCACGTCCCTTGGACCGAAGGGCGCGATTTTTTGCCGGCCCTCGACCGGTCGCGGGTCACTGTGCCGCCGGTATTTCCGGATCATCCCGCGGTGCGAGAGGATTTGTTGCACTACTACTGCGAGGTGCAGAACTT
This sequence comes from Anatilimnocola aggregata, assembly GCF_007747655.1. Lineage (NCBI taxonomy): Bacteria > Pseudomonadati > Planctomycetota > Planctomycetia > Pirellulales > Pirellulaceae > Anatilimnocola > Anatilimnocola aggregata. Next base: position 7,194,968 of record NZ_CP036274.1, on the reverse strand, counting down.
TGATCGCACTTGTGGCCAGGCGATCGAATTGCTGAAACAGCGAGGCGTCTTCGAGAATACGATCATCGTGATGCTCGGCGACAACGGATGGCAGATGCCACGTGGACTGGCTCACATGTACGACTTGAGCACACACGTGCCGCTGGTCATCCGCTCACCGACGCACCTGAGTAACGCGGCAAAGTGCGAAGCGTTCGTCAACTTCGAAGATTTGGCACCCACACTGCTGGAACTGGTCGGTCTGCCAGTCCCGGCCGAAATGACGGGCCTCAGTTTGCGACCAATCCTAGCTGGTGAACCCGTCGAAGGTCGCGACGAGGTGTTTTTGGAACGAGAGCGGCATGCAAACGTTCGCGCAGGCGATGTGGGCTATCCGTGCCGGGCCATTCGCACGAAGGATTTTCTCTACATCCGCAATCTGCGACCTGATCGCTGGCCAGCGGGCGATCCCGAGTTGCACTTTTCGGTGGGGCCGTTTGGCGATGTCGACAATTCTCCGACGAAGGAACTAATCTTGTCCCATCGCGAAGAACCCGCGATGGCACCGTTCTATCGAATGATTTTCGCCAAGCGACCTGCGGAAGAACTGTACGACTTGAATGCGGATCCCGGCGAGACGATGAATGTGGCTGACCGAACCGAGTTTGCCACTGTGAAGCGAGAATTGCACGCTCGCCTGGAAAAATGGCGGCAGACTACCGGTGACCCGCGCTCGACTCGCGATGACGACCGTTGGGATCGTTTCCCTTACTACGGCAACCGCGCGAAGGCGGCAGTCGCGAAGTAACTAGACCGTCTTCGTTTCTGGGTAGAAGGCAATGAGATGAGATCCGTCACCAAAGAACTTTGGATGAACGTACCGCAGCGCCGCGGCATAGTATCACTTCAGCGCGAAGTCGAACGCCTCGTGGCCGAGAGCGGCATTCAGGAGGGACTCGTCCTCGTGAACGCCATGCACATCACGGCGAGTGTGTTCATTAACGACAACGAGAGTGGGCTGCATCACGACTACGAGGTATGGCTAGAGAAGCTGGCGCCGTTTGATTCATCGAGCGATCGGTATCACCACAATCGCACGGGCGAAGACAACGCCGATGCTCACCTCAAGCGGCAGGTGATGGGGCGAGAAGTAGTCGTCGCCATCACTGGCGGCAAATTGCACCTGGGGCCGTGGGAACACATCTTCTACTTTGAGTTCGACGGAAACCGGGCGAAACGTGTGTTAATCAAGCTCCTTGGGGAGTAAGTTAGTAGCTGAACCGGTTGTACGCTGGAAGAAAGGAATGGGCAGTCCAATGACCAATCCGAAGATTCCCGAGGTCAACAACGTCTACGGCCACATTCAGGCACCGCAGGGGCTGAATGTCATTCTGCACGCGGTGACGCCGGTGGTCGGCGAGCAGCGGGCCTTTGTGCATGTATCGCAGTTCAACGGCGACGAGATTCTGCGGTTCGCCAGCGACGTGGCAGAGTTCGAGTCGATTCCGCTCGAAGAGCCGTCGCGCCATCTGCTGAACGGTTGTGTGGCCGGCTCATTGGACGAGGTCGTAGCGTTCGTGCGAGCCTTATCTGGCCAGTTGGCCCAAGCGGCCGTCGAACACCGGTTTGAGGTCTACGACTCCGACCAGCAGCTCATTCAACAGCTGCCTCGCTGAGTCGATGGTTGAAATGTTAGCGTTTAGGGGAGAGTTGCTCCCTTGCCTTGCTAGCGTCCGCCTGCTGTCATGTCATGAATCATTTTTGATAAAATGGATGCTAGCGAGTTGAAATTAGTTGCGCAATCGTTATAGTTTCGCTCGGCCGATAACTTCCCAACGACTGGGAACTCGGCCAAGTCCCGCTCAGTTCGATCCTGTTTTGGAAGGGAATCCCGTCATGAGCCGTACCCGCATTCCGCTCAGCCGTCAGGAAGAAACCGCTCGCCAGATGAAAGAACGTCTGGAAATGAGCACCGCCGAAATTGGCCTCTCGGTTCGCACGACGAACTGCCTGGAAGAACGAGGCATCTTCACTGTTCGCGATCTGCTTAACAGCACGCCAGCCCAATTGCTGAGCATCGCCAACTTTGGCGAGAAGACGCTCGACGAAGTTTACAAGTCGCTCGAGAAATTCGGCTTCTTCCGCGCTTCGCGAACTCCAGCCTATGCTCGTTAGGGCAAGCTGCTAAAGAGACAGATTGAATTCGTGGATGGTGGCCTGATTCGATTGACTTCGGCCACTCACGAGTTCTCTGTAGATATCTCTTTGCGCCAACTACAAGGCAGGAGGGTGTTCAACAATCGGGTTGATTGTTGAACAGTAGATAGCGCAACTCTCGGGTTTGGCTGGGGGTTGGTGTTCAACTATCGACTAATAATTGAACGTTTAGGCGCATATTGAAGTGGCGAAATCGCGGCGAAGGAGCGAGCGTGGCTTGTGCCTGCTCACTTCCCGAATCGCAGTTGCCGCAGCAGTCCGTGGGTTTGAAAGCCACCGCCGATTCCGTACACTCGGCTAATATCGAGGGCGGAGTTTTGCTTGTGATAGCTAGCTAGCGAACGTTCGATTTCGCCGGCCAGTTGCACCAACTGCGGCTGCGTGGCTGCCAGAAACAGGTGATACCTCCGGGCTTTGGACGGTGAGCGCTTGAGCTGCTCGGCCTGCTCGTGCGTCACCTGTAATTGCTTTGCCAATTGATTGGTGAAGTTGTTGCCAGCCTGACCGAATGTACGAAACCAAAGCCCGCGTGAGGACGAAACGAGCACACTCGTCGAACTTACACCTATATCGACGATGGCAAGGGCCACGTCTTCTTCGACGCTGGCGGGATTTACGACAGGCGGAGCCTTTTGGGAAGAGGTTTTGGCGTCTCCTTTTTTTTCTTCCGCTGCGGGAGGTGTGCCAAACTCGAAGCGAATCGCATTATGAAGGGCGACACATTCGCTCTGCAGCACCGACACTTCGATCCCGGCTCGTTTGCAAAGTGCCAATCGCTCTTGCACGTGCGAGTTGCGGGCCGCGACGATCATGATTCGCCGCGGAGCCTCGTCCGCCGCTTTGCCTTCGGCTTCATCGAGCACGTAATAGGCCCACTTCAACTCGTCGAGCGGAATGGGGAATTGATGCTTGGCTTCGAACTCGACTGCAGCGGCCACTTTTTTGGCTGGCAGGGGAGGCAATTCGCAAAACCGCCCGAGCACCCGCTGGGCGGCGATTGCCGCAATCACCTGGCACCCCTTGAGGTCGTTACGACCGGCGAAATCAGCGAGTGTCTTCTCCTGCACTTCGGCCCGAATCATATCCGCATCGCTACCGCCCAGCGATCGCTCGTGAGAAATATATTCACAGGCAGCTAGGTGCAGTTGGCCGGTCTTTTCGTCCCGCACCAGCTTGATGGCTTTCAGGGCATGGTCGCCCAGATCGAGCCCCCAGACCATGGCTGGTGACTTGCGGCCAAAGACGCTTTTGAATCGCGCAAGAACACTTCCTTTTTCGGCTGTGATTAGATTCAGCGGCACCTCGGCCTGTTCGACGCCTTGCAGGGCGAGACCGAGTGCGATGAAGAACTCGCCCGGATGGTCCGCAAGTGTGGATTTGACTTTTTCGTCTAGGGATTGCACGCGGGTAAAGTGTGCAAGCCAGTCGACAGGAGGCCCGATTGCCGACTTGACCGGTGCAGGTTGCCAATCGGCAGCGGCCATTCGTTCTTGCGAAGGGGCCTTGGCTAAGCGATCGGCCAGCCGTTGGCGAAGCTTCGTCACTTCTTGATTCTGGGGGGCAAACTTGCCAAGTTTGTCTGCGATTCCCTGCAACGAGCCGATAGCCAAGGGTTCGTTCTGCACGCTATTCAGCAGGGCCGCCAACTCGGAGGCGGAATCCTCAAGCGTGTTTGTTTCGGGGGTTCGAAACGACTCGGGAATTTGAGTCAGGATATCAACCGCATCTGCATACCGGCAGGTAGCGACTTTGGCTTTTGCCTGTTTATAAAAGTGCTCGCGCAACTGATTCGCAATTCCTTGGGCCTGCGTATGCCCTGGCTTTAGCGACAGGAGGCGTTCGATCTTAAGGAGCAAGCCCGTGTATTCCTTCTGCTCCATTGCCTGACGGATTTCGCCACTCAATTGAAGCAACTCTTGGCGAACGGACTTGGAGCGTTCCAGCAGTTTCTCCAACTCTCTCGTACGAAGTGCTGCCGGCACATCGCTTAGGATCGAAATCGCCTGTTCATACGAGTGCTCACTTATCAGTTGTTGAGCCCGCCGAAACGACTCTTCAATTTGGACTTGAAGTGTCGCTCGTCGCTGTTCGGTTTCCTCCACGGCCGCGAGCGCTTCGCGCGCGAGTGATTCGAAGCGAATATCGTCGATTGCTGCTAGTTTGCGGAAGCGGGAAATTGCTGCATCGAACTGCAAAGCATCGGCTGCTTGTTTAGCTGCCGAAAGCTGCTCGCGGAAAGTGCGTTCCTTTTGCTCGAGTTCGCCGCGGATGTTGGCACCGCAGCCACCACAGAATCGCTCGGCGACGGATACTTCGGCAGCGCACTGCGGACACTTCTCCCATAATGGCTGGCCACAGTCGCCGCAGAACCGACGATTGGGTGAATTCCCCTTCAGGCATCGACGGCATTGAACGGTGTGCCCCGCGGTGGCCACCGCTTCGGCTGAAGGCTGCGGCACTGAAGTGTTCGTTCGACGCCGCAGCTGAGCATCGAGTACCGCCTTACGATCCTGATCGCACAGCAGGTCGAAAGCCTGTTGAAGCTCTCCTCGAAGGCGGTCGATTAGTGCTCCGTCGCCATGGTCACCCTTCGCATCGAGCGCGTCGAGTTGGCGCATGTAGCCAACACGAATTTTTGACAAGTCCGCTTCCAACGGAGCGAGACGCAGTAACTGATAGGCGTTCAGCGGGTGGGCAACATCGTCCACCTTTAGCCAATCCCGATACGGATCAAAGTCGACGGCTGCAACTGACATTTTCATTCCAGCGGGTGGGGCGGTAGGAGCGGAACAACTACGGGGTAATCGCAAACTGAACCTTGTAGCGCAGTTCGCCGAGGCGTGGATGTGACGACTTAATGACCAATTCCCCCTCGGGGGATCCCAGGAACTGACAAGCGGGTGCAGTCGCCGGAATCTCCAGATGGAGCTCATATAAGCCAACCGCAGAGTCTTCACCCTGGCGTTCGACAAATGTTGCTTTTAGGAAGTCTGGTGTGGTTTGCACACTGCATTCACCAAGGGTCCGTACCTCGTCTCGAATTTTGCCGCGAATAACGAACTTCTTACCGCGACCGTGGCGGATGTCTCCTAACTCCAAGACTCCGTCTCCGCGCACCACAGGTCCAAATAATGCGAAACGGCGGAGCACGGTGCCGTGCATCGCCAATTCAAAAATCTCTGTTTCTGTCGCTTCAGATTCTTCCGACGCAGCGGTTTGCTCGTTGGCACTATCAGACACCGGTGATGCCTTGGGGCGCTTCGCGATAATCCGGAGGCTGTCCGCAAAATCGCCCGAGGCCAACGAACCTGGAACTGTGACTCTGACCCGTCGCACTACTTTGGCGTCGAGCTCGGGCGCTTCGCTTGGCTTCATCGCAACCACTTGCCACTTGAGATCGCTGATGCCACAAGAGATGTCGGCGACCACTAGCTCGTCCCAAAGCTGAGAATAGAGCAGGAATTCGGCATCTTTATCTTGACCAGGCTCGATATTCGGGACGATCAGTTCCCTCACATTGCTGCCGACCAGCATGCGAACTTTACCGTCGACAACAAGTTCGATGGTCCGGTTAAACGCATCGTTTGTTTTGACCACCGCGCCATGAGTGAAAAACAGATTGCGGCCAGTATTCCACTCGAGCGTAACCTTGGTTTCGCCACCTGGCTCGACTTCTTTCTTGCTGACTCCCCCCACGGTGCATTTGCAGGTTGTCGATTCGATGTCGACAAGCAGTGGGGCGGTGCCTACGTTCCGAATGAAAAATTCATGCTTCCCTTCGGTAAGTGGATTCATGATGCCGAAGTCGTAATTTTTCTCTGGCACTAAGGCGCGAGGCAGGCGCGGTGCAGTGGCGTCGTCCTTGAAGGCAGCTGGATTGAGGTATTCGGGGGCAATCTGTGCTCCACCTCGCTCGCCTATGACAACTCGCAGACCGTCAGTCTTGGCATGCCTAAAGAGGAAGACACTTTGCGATGCCAGGGCAACAATGGCCACGCAGCATAGGGCACAGATTGACATACCAACTACGAATACACGGTTCATTTCGGTCCTTCCCAGATCCCTTTGGCAACACCTTGCTATAACTGCCAAGAGGCAGACGGCTCGCATCTGCGCGCCGTCTGCCCTTAGCGAGTTTTTGAATTGCCAAAAGCAATTGCTTTGGCACTTCTCATCAGATTTACTCTTCGAACTTGCCCTTGGTCAGGCGGTTCAGAAACACGCCGTTGAACATTTCGCCGGGCTGAATTTCCAAGTCACCGTTGCTGTAACCAATCGAGGCCTGAGTAGCAGCTGTAATGCCGCTCACAGCAAAACCTGGGTTCAGGAAGCCGTCGCCGTTATTGTCTTGGAACGACTTGACGCTACCGTCGACCATCACAATGTTGCAGGAGGCATTGCGGCCACCGTCGTGAACGGCAAACCAGTCACGAGTGTCTTGCAGGTAAGTACGAGTTCCTGCCGATCCGCCTGGGCCGATTGGGGGAGGGCAGTTATTCTTGAAATCGCAAGCGACCTGATCGGACAGGATTGCTTCTTTGGCAATCAGCTTCACAGCAAACTTGGCGGCGTCAAAATAGGCTGGACCATCGTTCATCGTTTCAGCGAGTAGCATGCCCTGGCTGGCCCACAGACGTTGCTTCTTGCTATTGAGGGCGGTCGAGATGAAGTCGTTGGTGTCTTCACCGTTTTGTTCGATCGTATGTGTTAGCACTGCTTCGTTGATGTCACCAGGACCGGCGTCGCCCAGCAGAGCGATCGACGAGGAGGGCACGCTGGCGGTTTCGGCAACTCGGCGAGTCAGGCCACCCATCGTGGTACTGAGCCCTTTAACGCCAGGCTTGGTATCTTCCGCTGCGATGCCAGTCTTGCGAACAATCACATCCTCACCCATATCGACGACGCGAACGCCTGTGCGGGCGAAGTGCCAACTCGACGCATAGTTGCTGCTCAGGCCTTCCGCAAAGAAGGCGTGGGCAACGGCGAAAGGACGCTTCGCATCCGTCGCAGCAGGTCCAGTGCCGACAAAGCCGGCAGTACCACCGCCAGTGATGGTTCCTTTGTAATTGTTGTTGCCACACTGACCAGATGCCAAGCGGGAAACTGGAACGCCATCCTTGCCGCCGTTGCTGGTGTCGCCACCAAGCAACTCATTTGTCTTTTCCGAGTGTAAAACCGCATTGCTTGGGCACAGCATTTCAGCAGGCCGGGCAGCGCCGATTTTCACCAGGTCGGCGACCCAGCCGTAGCTGTCGGTGCAACCATCGCGCAGGTAGTCATAGGCACCTGTGCAGAGGCGGCCTTGTGGGTCTTTGTCGGCAAACAGGTGGAACCCAATGCCGAACTGACGCAGGTTGTTCTTGCACTGCGCACCGCGCGCAGCTTCGCGAGCTTTGCTGATCGCTGGGAGCAGCAAGGCGACCAAGATGCCGATGATCGCGATGACCACCAGTAACTCGATCAAAGTAAACGCACCACGAATCGATTTTTTCATCCCCCGAACCTCCAAAAAAACAATTGCCAACAGAAAGAGTCACAAAGTCAGCAGCGACAAACACTGCTAGAATTTTTTAGGATCAATTGCGAACGAACTATGCAATTCGGTCGTTTCGACATCGGGCGCGGTTGTCGTAAAGCCGCCGATCGCACCGAAGCCGTTGTTGATGTAACCATCGCGGTTCTTGTCACCGATTCCCCGCACGCTACCGTCGGCGAACACGATATTGCACGAGTTGCGATGTACAACTCCAAAGCCGCGATAGTCCTGCAGCACTTGCTTGTGCCACGTTGCCCACCAGCCTGATGGACCATCACGCATCGCACCGCTGAAAGTGGGCATACTCAAGCTCGATATCAACACCGGGCCGGTCGTGAACGATCGGGCGGTGGCGGAGCCTGACGGCGAGTCCTCAAAATCGATTGGCAAAGGTTTTTGCGTTACCAACCCGCCATCGCCGATCAGCGGAACAGCGCTAGAGGGAGTTGAGGAGGTGTCTAGAACGGACGTCCGCAACGGGCCAGTCGAGCACTGCCGATTGGCGAGGGATGCCGGACCGCAAGCGCCATTAGCAACTTGAAGATTGCCGGAGGCACCGACCATCGGTTCGCCACGCACCAAGTACCAACTAGCTGTGTAATTCGTGTTATAGGCCTTGGCGTAAATTTCTTTGAGGACGACGTTGTTCCGGCCTGTCGAACCAACTCCGGGCGCATTTTTGACGATGTTGCGACACGCATTAAAAAGATCCGACCCATCCGGCTCTTTGGTTACTGGGGTACCCAATCGCGGCACGCAGCTATCTGCTTCAAAACTAGCCGTCGGGGCCTGGAGCAGATCATAAAACGTCTCGGAAACCCGCGCGCTATTCGATGCACACAACATCTCCCCAGTGGGAGTACCAACATTCACCAGGTCAGCAACCCAGCCTTTTTCCGTCACGGCTCCGTCGTTTAGCCAATCGAATGCGCCGGTACACATTGCCCCGTTGTTTCGCTCGGAGTGAGCAATCAACCCAATGCCGAACTGACGCAGATTGTTCTGACATGCGACTGAGCGAGCCGTTTCACGCGCTACGCCAAGAGCAGGCAGGAGCAGAGCGACCAGGATACCGATAATCGAAATTACCACCAGCATTTCAACGAGAGTAAATGCGCGATGAAGTCGCATGTTCTTAGCTCGTGGAAGCGGTTTCAAAGGGTAAATTTGTTTGGTGGGCATCGAAAATTCTCCAGTTTGCGAATCCATTCGCGCTCGTTGAGGTAGGCAGGACCGAGTGTGGCTCCTAAGGTGCAAAGCATTAGGCAGAACCAGGATCAAGGTCGCGTGTGCCCCCAGTGAAGAAATTGTGAAGATGCCTGTACTTACCGAGGCAAAACACTTAACGTCCGCATGAATTACCCAGCTTGTGGCACTTCTGCGTCAGTCAAGCGCTCTGTCAGTCCGATGAGGCATGTTTTAGATGGCCAATGTTGGCGTTGTATGAACGCGCGAAGAACATCTGCAAAATCTGCAGAAACTTGCCGGATGCGAAAAGAAATTACCCGGCAGCCAACGTATTAGGCTTAGATTGCTACTTTAGCCGCTCGCGGAGCCATGCGCGAACAGCGCGGCGGGGTTCAATATCGCGCAGCGCCCACGTATCGGTATGGTTCGCAAAGGGGAGTGAGACGAAGGTGAATTGGCCGAGAGAAGCCTTCGCCTGGCTTTGCGAATCGTCCAGAAACTTTTCTGTTGCTGCAATGCTAGACTCGTGCGAAATCCATTGAGGTCGTCCTGCTAATCGCGCCAAGCGGGCGCGAGCTGATTCAGGGTCACTGTCGTCGTAGGGCCAGCGGCGTACGCCATCGTAGTGACTGTGCACGACGAAGCATTTCCATAGTTTTGCAACCCGTTCGTCCCGCAAGCCGATATAGTTGCACGCAATTGCGCCACGTGAGAATCCGCAGAGCACAAGCTGGTCGAGATCACCGCCAAAATCGCGACAAATCAGTTCGACCGCTTGCAGGCAGTATTCCACCGTCGCAGTCGGATTGCCCCACCACTGACGCTGGTGTTCCTGTTTCTCACTGTTTACGAACGGCAGAGTAACGCAGATGAACTCTTTACCGCCACTCAAACCGTAGGCCAGATTGCAGTCTTCGACGAATCCACTATTCGTGTCTCCTTGGGAGTTCGAATAGGGCCCATTACCAGGATATTCGACAATCACTGGCCAGCGGCGTTCGCGTGTCCAGTCGGTCGGAAGATAGAGAGCATGGAAAAGTTTGCTATCGCGATACTGCGGCAATTGTTGTTTGACACGCTTCCCCGCTGCAGGTGGAGCATCTTCGATCGCGGGCGTCTGCAAATCGGGCTGAATCGACTTCAGATCGATCGTCGGCTGCTTTGCTTGTTCCTGGGGCGGCGTCTCTTCGGCAATTAGCGACACAATCAACGACGAGAAGAGAACGATAACCAGCAGACCGACTGCGGTCACCGCGAGACGTAGGGCAAACCAGTGAACTCGAAGGCGCCGCTGGGCCGGGGATAAGGAAGTCTGCATCCGTTTGCTTCGTTTCTTTGTGAGCGAGGCTCATAGCCTCGCCCTTCGCTACCGCCACGCCTGATCACTGGCTTCAGCGGGCAGGTCGCGGCGTGTCAACTGTTCGGCACTGCGTGGTTCCAAAGGGACTCGGGCCGAGAAATTCGCAACTGCAGGATTCGCGGCCAATTCGGAGGCAGGATCCCAAGGCTGATTCGTCGGTCGCGACCACTCCATCATCACGCGACGATTCGCTGGCGGAGCAACGTTTGCCCGTTCGCCATTCGATTGAAGTTGCGATTGTACAGGTACTGGGGCCGGTGGGGGAACCAACAACTGCTGATTTGCCAGATTCCCGGAGTTTTCTGCTGCTTGTTGAGCTTGAGGGGCGTCAGTTCCTTGGCGAGCCTGGCGCGAGTACCAGCCTTCTGAATAAGGGCGAGCCACATTGCTGGCCTGAGCTTCTGGTCGGGTGGCCGAACCAAAGTCGGGTCGCGGAGGCGACACTGCACCTGCGGGCTGCGAATACGAGCCGTAATTCCCAGCGGGAGCGACCGGTGCGGCTGGCTGGTGAACGATGTTGGGCATGGCATGGGTCTGGGGTGTAGCGACTATCGCGTTGTTCACAGGGGCAACCTGCTGAGCCACTTGTTGAACCGCGGTCGGCCGATTGTTACTGGCCACCATCACGTCGCTGCGCCCTTCGACGCTGTCCAGCATGGGACTTCCCAGCCGCACCCATTCCAGCCAGGTCACTTGCAGGTCCGAGAGATCTTTATGGCCGTAATACTTGCGAGTGACGGCTGGCCAGTTGTCGGTCTGCATCCCTTCGCCCACATACTGCACATACTTCCGCTTACCACCTTGCATGATCAAGTAGCGGGCCAGCGAATAGCCCTGAGCGTACAGCGGCAGCATATCTGGTGGATACTCCTTCATGGCAAACATCTTGTTGAAGGGGATACCTCGTTCGGTCATCAAAAAGTCGATGAGGAACTTCTCTTGCTTCCGCTTTTCGCTGGTGTGCTCGACCGTGGTGCAAGCACCTTCATCGGCCCAGCGGGGCAGTGGTCGGCCAAAGTGCGAAGCAAAGATGGTGTGGGTGATTTCGTGGGGCAATACCGAGTCGAGCACTCGCTCGCGAGAGCCTTGTACCGACATCGTCCAGCCAAAAGGCACGCCTTGGCGGCTGAAGCTGAATTGGGTCGCTCCGCCCGCACCAAGCTGCGGATGAATCTGGCACTCGACGGGGCAGGGTTGCGACCACGGTGGCAATTCCTGCCCAAGCCATTCGATGGCCAGGTCGCGTCGCTGGCTTTCGGCCGCTTCGCAAATTTCCTGGGCGAGGGCTTTGGTGGGGGCGCTCACAATAAAGTTTTGTGAACGAACGCTGGCCCCGAACGTAACGACGGGCGACAGCAGCAGCGTGAACAGCGCAATGTGCGCGGCAATGACACGGCGAGCTTCCATGCTCTTGGATCCTTCCAGAGAGTTGTGATCATTCACGAATCGGGAGTTATAGCGACAGACGTAGTCAACCAACCAAACCAGCTGAACCAGTCACTACGGCTGAGGCAGGGCATCCGACTCGTGCTGACCCTAATTTCGCTCTCCCGCATCGTGCGAGAGTGCCATGATCTGACCTCGAATCACCTCTAAGCAATCGCGGGGCCAGTTTCTTCCATCAATCTTACCGGGCGTCCCTAGGCTAAGTGCAACCTCTTGCGGGGCAAGGTCTTCCCGCGTTTGTCCGGCGGGAGGATTGCTCTCTGCTGTCGATCGACCTTTGTAAGATATACAAAACGTACCGTGGATTTCTACATTTTTGAAAGAGGAAAACCCGAGAACTTGAGTAATCTTGCGGGGAAATCCGGAAATGATGCAGCGCAGTGCTAGCGATGAATCGCTCCTCGCGTGGTGTGTTCCTCACGCGATTGCGGGAGGTTCCACATCTTGGCGCTTACCTAACGTAGTTCGTTAAGCAAACGCTGACGCGCCGCTTCCAGCGGGAACTTGTCGTAGGTGCTAAGCGCGGTCACCAGTGAAGACAGGGCCACGGTTCGTGTGGAACTCCCCGTCACTGGTCGCTTGGCTTTCTTCTCTTCATAATCAGCCCGCTTCTCACGTTTGCCGAGCGCTACCAGTTCGTTGTTCGCCCGATTGATTTGCCCCCCGAAGTTGTTCTGGGCTTGGGCTTGCCGCTGGGCAAGTTGGGCACGTTGACCTTGTACGTTTTGTGCCTGGCGATTGAGAGCAGACAGATCGTTCGAAATGCGATTGGCTACAAAAACCAATTGATCGATATCGCGGCGCAACAGGCTGCGCACCACGGGGTCCTTCTCGCGATTCAATTGAAACTGCAAGCGATCGATCTGAACCTCGGTATTACCTAGGTCGTTGCTGATCGACGCTGCGCGCACTTCTAAGCGTTGCAGCTCTGCGACCAGTGGCCGGTCGAGCCGAGCGATATCTGCCAATTCATCGTTCAATTCCTTCTGTAGTTTGGCCGCGAGAGCTTCCAGGTCTTTTACCCGGTCGGCAATCTCCTGCCGCGTCGCTTCGACATCTTGCAGCGTTTTGCCAGCTTCAACTTTGCGATCCTCGATGTTCTTGGCTTCGACATCGGTCTTAGTGTCGGTCAGTTCGAAGAACTTTTGCGTCACGCCATCGCGAGCTTGTTCAAAGATCAAGAGGCGGTCGGCATTCAAGCCGGTGATGATCGTTTTCTCAAGCTCTTTGCGGGCCAGTTGGTCCACATTCTCGGCAGCGGGCCCCGACAGATACCCACACAGCCGACCGAGAAATGCCAGGTTTTCGCGAGCGTCCGCTTCGCTGGCCGCCTCTTCCTGTGTGGATGCAGCGGGCAAGGCCGCTCGCAACTTCTCGGCGTCAACCATCGCGACTCCAAAGTTCTTGAAGGTCGCAGCCAACCAGCATTTCGCCCGCAGGGCCAGAATGTTATCGGGATCCTGAACCAGCAATTCTTCCAGCTTTTTCCCTGCCTCTTCATAACGGCGCTGCTGCAGCAGGACGAGCGACGCAGCAGTCAGCAAGCGTGGATCACCCGGCGCGATGGCCTGCAACTCGACAAACTTGGCATCAGCTGCCGAGCGCGCTGTGGGCGTCACACTCCAGCCAACCTCCATCATTCGCACGATGCCTGCTTTGGTCTCCGCTTCATCAGCGGACGCGAACGCGGCAAAGGGCAAAAACAAGAACGCGCATAGACCACGGGACATTGGCACCTGCATGGCAGTGCTCCTTCAACCGCTCTGGCAGCGGTGTTAGCTTGGCAAGAATTCAATCAGCCCCGGAATTGGCCCTTTCAACTCGTTCATCGTATCGGTAGCCAGTGATGAGAGCAAGAAAGTCTTATTCGCTCAGGAGGACCAACTTGGACCAGCCCGTCTGACCGCTCAATGACTGCACTGTTCTCGACTCGCCACGGCAGAATCAAGCCTTGCACGTTCAACCAAAGTGTTCAACTACGACCCTCCTAATTGGACACCAATCGCTCGGAAACCCGAGAGTTGCGCTAACTGCTGTTCAATTAAGAAACCCTTAATTGGACACCCCCCGATATGGTTGCTAGGAAGACAGCTCGCGTAAGGCGGCCACCAGGGAGTCGATATCGTCCCCAGTTGTGAAGGGCCCGATGCTCGCCCGGACAGTGCCAGCAGGAGAAGTCCCCAGTGCTTGATGCATGCGCGGCGCACAATGCAGACCGGAGCGCACTTCGATGCCGGCCACTGCGTCGAGCCCAGCAGCCACTTCTTGCGGATCAAAGCCAGCCACATTGAAGCTGACCACGCCGACGCGCCGTTCAACTGAGCGAGGACCATAGATTGTGACGGGGGGAAGCTCGCTCAACTGGCTCAAAAGCTGTTGTGTGAGATCGCGCTCGTGCCCTGCAATCTTGTCGATCCCTGCTTCAGTCAGCCAGGCGAGTCCGGCGCTCAAGCCCGCGATGCCGGGGACATTCAAATTGCCAGATTCGTATTTGTCGGGCAGCGACTCGGGCTGATGGTCGTCGTCGCTCCGAGTACCTGTTCCGCCTTGGCGCACGGCCGATAGCTCGTCCTGCATGCCGGGAGCCAGATAGAGGAACCCGGTCCCCAGCGGACCAAGCAGCCCTTTGTGTCCAGGGGCTGCCAACAAGTGGCAACCGAGTTTGCCCGCGCTCACTCCAAAATGACCGAGCGACTGCGCAGCATCGACCAAAAACAGTACATGCTTCTCGGCCGCAATTTCACCGACTTCTGCCAGCGGTTGAATTGCCCCAGTCACATTCGACGCGTGGGTGAGCGCGATCAAACGCGTGTGAGGACGAATCGCGCTTCGCACTTCAGCAGGGTTGATGAACCCTTCGCGGTCGCAACCGACGGTGTCGAAGGTTATTCCCTGGGTATCGGCCAGATGTCTGAGTGGCCGCAGCCCACTGTTGTGTTCGCATACACTGGTGACCACATGATCGCCGGTCTTGAGCACACCATGCAAAGCCAAATTGAGCGAATCGGTGCCATTGAGTGTAAAGACGATTTGCTCCGGTGATTGGGCACCGAGCAGATCGGCAATTCGCTTGCGACATTGCGACACAATCCGCTCGGCCGCTTGTGCCGAGCGATGAACGCCGCGCCCCGCAGCAGCGCCATTGTTGCGCTGGTAGTCATCGACAGCCTGATAAACGCCGGGTGGCTTCGGCCAACTAGTGGCTGCGTTATCGAGATAGATGCGTGGCTCGGTCACAAGGTCTGCCCTACCCGCCGATCTGATACATGGCTCGCTGCGGGCGAATAAACTCGCTGGAGTCGATGCCGTGGCCGGGTTTCTTGGCGCGGACACAATCGCGAATCAATTGAGCCAGTTCGTCGTCGGTGGCACTCGCGCGGAGTAGCGCCCGAGCATCCCATTCGACTGTCGAGAATAGACAATTCCGCAGTTGGCCCTCGGCAGTTACGCGCAGACGATTGCAGTCGCCGCAGAATGGCTGCGAGACCGGATTAATGAAGCCAATCCGCCCGTTACCGTCGGCATACTGATAGTCCATCGCCGGCTGGCTCAGATCGGGGCGATCCGCTGGTTCCAAAGGTCCAATCGCTGCTTCCAACTGCCGCCGTATCTCCTCGCCCGTCAGCACCTGGTCGTTATTCCATTGTTGATCGGCGTCCAGTGGCATGAACTCAATAAAACGCAGTTCCAGCTGCTCGTCGCGGGCGAACCTGGCGAGCGCGGGAATCTCGGGCTCGGTGATTCCCTTGATCGCAACCGTATTGAGCCGAATCGGTGCCAGGCCAACATGCTTGGCAGCATGAATGCCGGCGATTACCCGGTCGAGACCGTCTCGCCGGCTGATGCGGCGAAAAGTCTCTTCGGTCATCGCATCCAAACTGATGTTCACCCGTGTCAGCCCGGCATCTTTCAGTGCTTGAGCCTGCTCGGCCAGCAAAATGCCGTTGGTGGTGAGGGCAATTTCGTGGATGCCTGGCACAGCTGCCAATTGTGCGACGAGCTTTGGCAACTCAGCACGCACGAGTGGTTCACCGCCGGTGAGTCGCAACTTGTTGACGCCCAGCGAAGCCATGACCCGCGCGAGCCGCGTAATTTCTTCGAAGGTGAGCAACTCGTGGCGAGGGCGAAAGCGCACGTTCTCCTCGGGCATGCAATAGAAGCAGCGAATGTTGCAGCGGTCGGTCACGCTGATTCGCAAGCTGGTATGCACGCGTCCCAGCGCATCGTAAAGTGGCTCACGCTCTGTCATGTTGCTTTCGGTAAACCGGTGCCAGGGTGGACCCATTCGCGGGAACCATCCTGCCAGTTCTCCTGCTTCCAAATGGGAACCACCTCTTTGATGGTGTCAATCAACCACTGCCCCGCTTCAAACGCCGCGCGCCGATGCGGCGAACTCACGGCGATCGCAATGCTGGCCTCGCTGATTTCCAAATGCCCCAGCCGATGGACGACGACGCAATGGAGCAGCGGCCATTTCGCACGGGCCTGTTCTTCTAACTCTCTCAACTTGCAAATCGCCATTTCGGGATAACATTCGTAGTCGAGCGATTCCGTCTCGCGCCCCGCCGTCAGTTGACGGGTCACACCCAAGAACAGCACGACCGCACCGGCATGCGGGTGTGCCGCTGCCGCCAGAATGGCCTGCGTATCGATCGGTTCGTGAACAAGTTGGATCATGGTTCCTGAGCCGGAAGCGTTAGCGCCCGGAGAGTATCGACTTTTACTAGTGGTAAGATCTCCGGGTGCTGACGCTTCCGGCTCATCCTCCACTTACCGGCGGAATGATGCCGACCTCCTGAGTTTCCGTCAGTACATGGTCGTCTGGCGCGAAGTCCCGATCGACAGCAATCCGGCAATGAGGCAAAAAATCGGCCAAAGTCGGGTACTCTTGCACAATGGCTGCCCGCAGGTCGCGCACGGTGGCTCCTTCGGCTAACGAAAAATTCGTCGCTGGCGTGCCAGCACGTTGCCGGGCAGCGGCAAACAGTTTGACCCAGACAATCATGTCACCAACAACTCCTCACCCCGGGCCGTCAGCAGCGATTCGACTTCGGGCATCAGGCCATACGCAAGCGCCAACATCTTGAGGGGATGAATGGTCGGCTTCGTCGTCCCTTGCTCCATCTGAATTTTACACGCGCTGCACTCGGTCGTCCCTAGATCAATGAGCGGATCGCGCAAAGACGAAATCAGCCCCCAGCCCGCCCGCAAGCTGGCCCGGTAGTTATCGCGCCGTAAACCAAAGGTGCCGGCCATGCCACTGCAGCCGCGTTCGATCCGCTTGACACTTAGTCCCGGAATCAGCCGGAGCAAGCTTTCGCCGGGTGAACCTACATCGAGGGCCCGCAAGTGGCAAGGTTGATGATAGCCGAGCGTGAGATTGATGGGACGAAGGTCAAGTTCCAAGCGGCCAATCTGATGCAGCTTCCACAAGTAAGCGCAGGCTTCAGTCGTGTGCTCGGCGACCAGGCGAGCATCGTCATCGTCGAGCAAGTTGGGATATTCGTGCGTGAGCGCGAGTGCTGCCGAGGGTTCGGTGCAAACAATTTGATATCCCTGGCGTACCGCATCGGCAAGTAAGGCGACATTGCGCGCCGCTAACTTGCGAGCGCGCTCCACATCGCCGAGCGAAATGCGGGCCATGCCCGATTGGAGTTGTCCCGGCGGCACATACACGGCAATGCCATGATGTTGCATGATCGCGACGAGGGATTCAGCAAGTTGGGTGTCGTACCAATTTGCGTAGACGTCGACGAAGTACAGGATTTTGCCGCCGGTGCGACGTGCTGGGCGAGTCAGGCGATTCCGATCGGCCCGGCGGAGGAATGTCGTCGCCGCAAGCTTGGGCAACTTTCGTCCTTGGGCCAGGCCCGTGAGTTTTTCGATCACCCAGCGAGTCCAACGCGTATGCAGCGCGTAGTTCGCAATCGGGCCAAACCGCGCGGCCCAGCGCGAAACCCAATCGAGCCGCGCGAGCAGCCAGTCGGTGGTATCGAGTCCATTGGCGACGACGTACTGGCTCTTCGCCTCAACCATTAGCTTGGGAATGTCGACTTCGGCGGGACACTCCAGCCGGCACTGATGGCAGTTAACGCAAAGGTCGGCGATTTCTTTCAGCTCTTCGCCGGCGAGTGAGGTCGTCGGCAGTTGCCCCTGCAACACGGCCCGCATGAGGTTCGCCTTCGCGCGGGGCGAGGCTTCTTCGGCAGGTGCATAGCGAAAAATCGGACACATGCGCATTTCGGGGGACATGGTCCGGCAGCGGCCGCAGCCGTTGCAACTTTCGGATTCCACCTGCGGCAGATGTCGCCAGACGAGATGCAAATCAAGCGGCTCGCGCTTCTTGGCTTCCGCTTCGGCGATTTGCGATTCAGAAGTGATCCGTTCGTCGATGGCGATATCCGCGGCTGACAAGCGCAGGTTCTTCGTCAACGGCTGCGGCACATCGGCCACGACTTTGCCGGGGTTTAGCAGGTTCTCGGGATCGAAGATCCGTTTCACCTCGCGCAGCACGTCGTAGAGCAGGCCCGTTTGCCGACGGACGTACCACGTTCGACTCAGCCCGCAGCCATGCTCGCCGCTGATTGTGCCGCCGACGGCCAGGACTTCTTCGTACAGCTGCGTCGCCAACTCCGGCATTTTCTGAATGTCGGCTGGATTCGACAAATCCATAAACGGGCGAACGTGAATCTGACCATGTCCCGCATGCGCGAAGAATGATGCGGTGACCTGGTAGTTCTTGAGGACGTTTTGCAGTTTGACGAGAAACTCGGGGAGCACATCGGGCGGAACCGCGACGTCTTCGATGAACGGCACCGGTCGTTCGGAACCTTGCACGCGAAAGAGAGTGGGTGAGACGCGCCGGGCGAGGCGACGGAACAGATCGTATTCATCCGGTGCCAAGACCAGATGAAAGCCAAACGCCAGCCGGCGACGCCGTTGCCAGCGGACAGCCACCTGCTGCAACGTTTCTAAAACCTGTCCGGCATCGTCGGACAATTGCTCCACCATCAACATTGCTTCGGCTTCGCGCGGAATCGCCTGCGCATAACGCGGGTCGAGATCGCGGGCCAGTGAAAGAATTCGACGATCCATCAGGTCGCAAGCGCTCACACCCAGCGACTGTGCTTCGCTGGCCGCGGTTGCGGCCGCTTCCAGACGGTCGAAGAACATCAGGCAGAGACCGCGATGCTTGGGTATCGGCACAATGCCGAGCGTCAGCTGCGTGATTAGTGCGAGCGTCCCTTCGGAGCCCGCAATGAGTCGCGCCAAGTCGAGCTGGCCGTCACTGAGGACATCGCTCAAGTGATAGCCGCAGCGATTCACCCACGCTTTCGATTGATTCGCGCGGATAACGGCATCTTCCCGCTGAAGGAGTTCGGCGAGCCGTTTGACAATTTCGCGCCGCCGGGGATTGGGATCAAGCGCGGGGTCATCGGTGATGGGATGACGGCCCGCTTCGAAAGTTTCGCCATCGGCCAGCACAACTTGCAAACTGCGAACGTGCTTGCGGGCGGAACCATAGCGGAGCCAATTGCTGCCCGAAGCATCGAGCGCTACGACGCTGCCGATGGTTGTTACACCGCCAGTTGCCGGATCGGGACCAAACTGTTTGCCAAAGGCGGCCAGGTAGCGATTCAACTGTCCGAGGACCACGCCGGGCTGGACGACGACATGATCCTGGGCCACGGAAACAATTCGACGCATTCCCTGCGAGAAGTCGATCACCAGGCCCGGACCAAGCGATTCGCCGGCCAGGCCAGTACCTGCCCCGCGCGCGTGCAGGGGAATCACGTTATCGGCAGCGTAACGAACGGCGGCTTGCACATCGTTCACACTGCGCGGCCGCACGACACCTAGCGGAGCCACTTCATAGATGCTGCCGTCGGTGCTGTACATTTGCACGAACGCATCGTCGCAACGAACCTGCCCGGAGAGTAATCCCCTCAGATCGGCTTGGATACGTTCGCGCTGAGGGTCCATCGTGGGAGGTTAGTCACGTTGTTGAGCAAGTTGCCGACAGGCAGAAAGATGAACGCATCGCAGCCGAAGTCCGTGCCTGTCCTAACTTTATCATATTTACTCGCGCACTGGGGGCAATTGTGAACTGGCACCGACACCGGCCCTAGCCAGCCGAATCTGCTGCTGGCGATGCTTTTCGTGGGTTTCGAGATCGAAGCCCTCGTGTTGCTCTAGTTCCTTGATGCCGCGGTACTGCGCCTGGCATTGATAACACTGCAACACGTTGCCCACGGTTACGTACAACACCAGATCGATAATGGCAGTCGCGAAGAGAGTGCCATATGTCCAGAGGGGCATGCGATAGAACCAGAACACGCTACTGATGATAAAGCCAATGGCGATAATGCCGATCCCGACCGTCTGCGAAAAGTCTTTGCGAACGTAAAGTTCCTGGCAAGGACAGATCAGGCACTGCAACACTTTCCCTTCGCGGATCGCCCCCGCAGGAGGATGAATGGCGGTCTGGCAGGCGGTGCAGGAAAAGTCGCCGGCTGGTTCCGTCAACTCGGCGGAGGCCACTGCGTCGCAATGAGGACAACGATAGGTAACGTTCATGGGTGCTACTCAGGCTACTCCAATCATAACGGAAACGAAGTCGCAGCGGAGAGCATCTGGGCAGCGAGTTCACCGATGAAGACGAGGATGACGCCGGCATAGAGGATGCCAGTCGCACTCTGCGTATTGGGGATCTTGAGCGTTTGCCAGGTCAGGTAAGTGAGTAGCAGCGGCAACAGCAGCCCGGCAAACCAGCGGAGTGAAATGAACACTAACCACGATGTTTGCAGGCCCCCGGAGGTCTGCAGCAAGCGGGCCGCTTCGCAACTGGTGCCGATGACGCTGATGACCATCCGAACGAGGATAGCAATGGCCAGGTAGACGAGGAGTCGCTGGAGCGGTTCGAGCTTCATCGTCGGTGTGTTCAGGTACCAATGTCCGAGCAGCATCGCGGTGGTAATCAATCCCACCAGCAGGCCACCACTGAGTACTTCCACCGTTTTGATGCCGGGCGACACAATTGGCGCAGCGGTTACGCTGGTGGTTGCGCCAGGGCTCATTGCGCTCGGTGCCAGGCAAATGAAGAACGCGGCCGCTGCCACAATGATCAGTGCAGCTTTGCCGGCGCTACGCGCTTCATACATCCAAATCACGGCGCCCAGGTAACTCACCACGGCGGCGATTACAGCGGCCACGACTTGCCAAAAGACGACCCCTTCGCCGGCCGGGCTTCCCGCTCGCAGCGACCAGAGTGCCAAAGCGGCGAATGTTTGCAGCCCCATCAGTACCCAAAGGTGAACGCGAAAGAAACCGCTCGTAACCCACTGCGCAGGTATCAACGTCATCGACGCCGCAACGCCGAAAGTCAGTCGACAGAGGAATTCAACTAGCGTTTGCCAAATCACGTTACTATGACGTGGGCTGAAGCCCACGCTACGAAGATTACCGTTTGCCGCCGTAGATCAGTTGCATCACTTCGGCGCGGGTCGAGAGGTTGGAGCGGAACAGCCCTTTCATCGATGACGTTACGCACATGCTGCCCGGTTTGCGAATGCCGCGAATGGTCATGCAGCTGTGCGAAGCTTCCACGACGACCGCCACTCCCTTGGCACCCAAGTCGTTCACCAGCAGGCTGGCGATTTCTTCCGTCATGCGTTCCTGCACTTGCGGCCGCCGCGCGACCACTTCGACCACGCGGGCCAATTTGCTCAGACCGATGACTTTGCCATCGGGGACATACGCCAAGTGCGCGTGGCCGATGAACGGCAGCAAGTGATGTTCGCACATGCTGCAAAAACTGATGTCCTTCACCAGCACGACCTCGTCGTATTCTTCCGTGAAGAACTTGCGCAAGTGCTCGCGCGGATCGAGGTGCAGACCGGCGAACATTTCAGCGTACATGCGAGCCACGCGCGCAGGGGTTTCGAGCAGTCCCTCGCGATCGGGGTTTTCGCCCACCGCAGCGAGAATTTCGCGCACGGCTCGTTCGATCCGCGGCAAGTCCACGGGTTTGGGATCCCCGGCTACCGCGCCATGAGCCGAGCCCTGCAATTGAGCTGCACTCCCCCCGCTGATGCACGGGTCGTCATTCGCGTCAAAATTCTGTTCGGTCATTCACCTTTCCCCTGCAAAAACGGCAATCCTGCATCGTAGTTTCGCAGGCGCGGCAAGGGAAGGCTGGGGAACGAGCGGTGTTCGCCCGATTTGGGCGACTGGGGCTAAACCTGTAATCAGTGTGCCCCAGTAGTGCGCCGAAAAACCTACGCTGCCTTTTTGATGGGCAGATGCTTTACCGCTGCGGGGAGTTCGACGATTTCTAGCTCTGCCGACTTCGCAGCGGAATCCTCCGCTAGCTTGTCGTGCGGAATCGCGTCCCGCAGAGCAGCTTCAATTCGATCGTTAAGGGCATCGAGGGCTGCCAGTACTTCGTCCTGCCGGGCATCAAGCTCTGCCAGCAACGAGTGACGGGCGACCGCATTTTCCGCAGATTCAGATCCGTTCATCAGCGGCAAGCTCCTAGAAGAAGGCTTCACTGCCTCTTCTTCATCGAACAGCCTGTACCGCCCTGAACATTCACTTGCGAAAGATACCACCTGCAGAACGCTGGTAAGCTGTAGCGGTCGCATCAAGACTGCTATTGAACAGAGAATTCCGCGCTGTATTTCATTCTGCATTCTGCAATCTACATTCTGCAATTCCCTACTTCGCTCCCATCCTGATTGCACCATCCAGCCGAATCATGGTTCCATTGAAATAAGTGTTCTCGGCAATCTGTTGCACGAGCTGAGCGAACTCATCAGGCCTGCCGTAGCGCGAAGGAAACGGAATCTGAGCGGCAAGTGAATCGCGTACGTTGGTCGGGGCGGCTTGCATCATGGCGGTTTCGAACACGCCGGGAGCGATGGAGACGATGCGAATGCCGTGCTTGCCCAGTTCGCGAGCAATGGGCAGCGTCATGGAGGCCACGCCACCTTTCGACGCGGAGTAAGCAGCCTGGCCGATCTGTCCTTCTTCAGCGGCGACCGATGCAGTGCAAACAATAACGCCCCGCTCACCTTCTTCGTTGGGCTGGCCCTGGGCCATCGCAGTGGCAGCGAGGCGAATCATATTGAAGGTGCCAATCAGGTTCACTTCGATCACGCGGCGAAAGAGGGCCAGATCGTGTGGCCCTTCTTTGCCCAGCACGCGGCTGGCCCCCAGAATGCCCGCACAATTTACCAACCCTTGCAAGCCGCCATAACGCTGAACGGCGAGATCGACGGCCGCTTGGGCACTCTCGGCAGATGTGACGTCGGTTGATTGAAACACGACCTTGTCCGCACCTAGTTCGTCCACCATCGCTTGACCGGCTGCGGTATTCAGATCGGCGATGACGACATTCGCACCAGCCCGCGCCAAGCGGCGAACCGTTCCTTGTCCTAAACCCGAAGCGCCACCGGTCACCAGAAAGGTCGAATTTTTTACTTGCATCGAGCCGCTACTCCGGATGAAATTGCGTAGTCCCGCCTTTCTTCCCACCTCGAGGATTCTAACTGATGCCCACCACTTTCGCGCGCTCACTCTGGCTCGTCGTTTTTCTCATTAGCGGCGTATGGCAAACCAACTTCGCTCAAGAGGCCACACCTTGGCCGCCACCACTCAAAGGTGCAACGAAAGGGACCGCGGTCGTCGAAGACAAATCGTTTCTCGATGTACCTGAGAAGGTTGCCGAACTAGCGGCCCAAGCAGGCTCGGCCAAGTTCGTAATGGCGAAGACTCCTCCCCGCGTGGAGATCGCCTTGCACGAACAGCTGGGCACCGAAGCGGCCACGCGCCGCTTGTGGTCGTCTTGGGGTGATATTGGCATCGCTAAAGATGGCAACGTATATGTCGCGATTGGCGATCACGGCAACGATGTCGGCGGCGACGCGCGCTGCTTTATCTATCGCTGGGATCCGAAGGTTTCGCAGCTGACGCAGATCGTCGATATGAACCAGGTGATTCCGCCGAAGATGGGACAACCAGCCTGGTCGAAGGTCCATGCCAAAGTCGATGAAGGTCCGGACGGCATGATCTATTTCAGCTGCACGCTCAACGATGGCAATCGCGCCAAGCTGCCGACGCACGGCTTTCACGACGGACTTCCTGGCGGTCAGGTTTATCGTTGGGACCCCAAAACCGGCAAGACAAGTGTTTTTGCCAGTTTGCCGCCCCGCCGTTGCACAGCGACATCGATTCTCGATCAAGAACGAAATCTCTGGTGGTGCAATCTGGAATCCGGCGAAGGGAACGCACTCTGGTGCCTCGACATGAAGACCGGCAAGCCCGTCTATCAAGGCGAAGACAAGAGCGTTGGTTTCAATCGCAACTTCGCTCTCGGCAACGATGGCACGATTTACTTCAACGGTGAGTTGAACGGCGAAGATGCCCCGATCATGCGGTTGAATCTCGCCGACAAGGTGATCCACAAAACGAACAGTGTGTTCAAGGGCTCGCCGGGCATGCGCTGCACGACGCGCGAGACGAAGGATCATCAGATCTACGGCATCACCTACAAGAACACGCAGCTGTTCCGCTACGACACGCGCAAAGACGAACTCGAAATGCTCGGCAGCGATTGGCTGGCCGGCTCGTACGTTGCCGTGTGCGAACTCTCGCCCGACGAGAAGTACATGTACTACCTGCCCGGCGCTCACGGCAAAGCGTGGCTCGACGGCACACCCGTGATTCAGTACGAGATTGCCACTCGTACGCAAAAGGTCATCGCATTCTTGGCACCGACGCTCAACAAGGAACTGGAATATGTTCCTGGTGGCACCTACGGCATCAAGCTCAGCCCGGATGGGAGTGTGCTCTATGTCAACTTCAACGGGCACCCTGCCGATCGCCTGCGACCCGCCAAGATGAAGCCGATTGGCTTTGGTCTGACCTCGTTCGCAGCCATTCACATTCCAGCTTCGGAACGATAATTATTCGCAGTAGTCGCAACTTCGCCCCCGGCGCAATCCGGGGGCATGTTCAAGGTGCTGTTAGTGCAGCACCGGGCAGACATCAAACCAGCTGCGTTTTTGCTCGTGCATCCATTGGTCGCTGAGATCCGGTCCCCATTGGCCGGGCGGATAGAACTCGAGCGGCGGTGCTGCGGGGCTTTGCCACGCCGCGAGGATAGGGTCGATAATTCCCCAGGCAAGCTCCACTTCGTCGCTGCGGGCAAAGAGGCTGGCGTCGCCATTGAGGGCGTCGAGCAGCAGGCGCTGATAAGCGTCGGGCAGGGACTTGCCGACGTATTCGCGGCTGAAGCTGAAGTTCAGATCGGTCATTCGCAGCTTCATGCCAGCGTCGGGAACCTTGGTTAGGAAGTGAATCTGGATTCCTTCCGCCGGTTGAATCTGAATCACCAACTTGTTGGCATCGAGGTTGGAGCGCGGGCCATCGCCGAAGAGGAGTTGAGGTGGCTCTTTGAACTGAATCACAATCTGCGTTGTCCGGCAGCTCATCGCTTTGCCCGAGCGCAGATAAAACGGCACTCGGTTCCAGCGCCAATTGTCGACTTGCAACTTTAGCGCGGCAAAGGTGGCCACGTTGCTATCGGGCGGCACGTCTTTGGCTTCACGATAGCCCGCATATTGGCCGCGGATCGTGCAGTTGGCGAAATCGGCTCCGCTCAGCGGACGGATGGCCCGCAGTACTTTCACTTTCTCATCGCGAATGAAGTCGGCCTGATAACGGACCGGCGCTTCCATGGCGGTAATCATCAGCAGTTGCAGAATGTGATTCTGAAACATATCACGAAGCACGCCGGACTTATCGTAGTAGCCGCCACGACTCCCCACCTCGACCTCTTCGGCCACCGTGATCTGCACGTGGTCGATGTAGTTGCGATTCCAGATCGGCTCGAAAATCGTATTGGCAAAGCGAAGCACCAGCAGGTTCTGGACGGTCTCTTTGCCCAGGTAATGGTCGATGCGATAGACTTGCTTCTCGCTAAAAACCTTGTGCGTGGCGATGTTCAGCGCTTTTGCCGAAGCCAGATTGGTGCCGAAAGGCTTTTCGATAATGATCCGCCGCACCCCCTGGGATTCTTCCGCCATGCCAGCGGCCCCCAATTGCTCGATGGCCGCTTCGTACAGCGTGGGGCTGGTCGACAGATAATACAAACGACTGGCCGGCGCTCCTTTTTCGATGTCGGTCTCCAGGAACGACTTGAGCGCCGTGAAGCTGGCTGCATCGTCGATGTCGCCCCGCTGATAGAAAATGGTGCTGGCAAACGTTTGCCAGGCGGTGGCGTCGAATTCCTTGCCAGTGAACTTCTTGGTGCTGGTTTCGAGTTCCGCGCGCCAGGCATCGTGCGAGAAGGGAGTGCGCGCCACGCCGACCACGCGAGTCTCTTTTGGCAGTCGTCCCTTTTGATGCAAGAGATAGAGCGCGGGGATGAGCTTGCGACTAGTTAGATCGCCAGAGGCACCAAAGATCACAACCGTGTGCGGCATGAGCGTGTCCTGATTACAAACAGTCAAAAGCAAACAGCGGAGTCTTAGAATCGCATTGAAGTGAAACCACCATCGACGTACAAGTCTTCACCCGTGATAAACGAGCCACCAGCACGGGAGAGAAGCAGAATCGCAGCGGCGACCAGTTCCTTGGGTTCGCCAAAGCGGGCCATCGGCGTTTGCCGCATGATATTCTCGACACGCTGGGCATCGAGAATTTTCCGGTTCTGTTCGGCCGGGAAAAAGCCTGGGCAAATCGCGTTGACCCGGACTTTCTGCGTGGCGTATTCGCGCGCGACGTTCTTCGTCAGGTTGATGACCGCCGCCTTGGCTGCTGAATAAGCGAAGACGCGCGACAGCGGCAAGTGCGAGGTCACGCTGCCGATATTCAGAATGCTGCCGCCATCGGCCTGCTGGGCCATTTGAGGCGCGAAGATCTGACAACCCAGGTGTGTGGTAAAGAGTTGACTCGTAACCACCGAGTTCCACTGTTCGTCGGTTATCTCGGCATAGGGAACGGCCGAGTTGGTCCCCGCGCAATTGACCAGCATGTCGACCTTGCCAAAGCGGGCAAGGGTGCTGCGCAGGAGTTGCTGAACTGACTCGCGCTGCTCGGCATTCACTTCCAAATAGAGCCCGCGACCACCGGCCTGCTCAATCGCGGCAACGCGCTCTGCACCACGTTCGTGAGAGCGGCCGGCCACGATGACATTAGCCCCTGCCTGAGCTAGCCCTTCGGCCAGCGCGCCGCCAAGTACGCCCGTTCCGCCAATCACGACAGCTGTCTGTCCATTCAGTCCAAACAGCTGTTCTAGAAAACCACTCGCCATGAGAGCCCCAATCTACTGATCCGCCGCCCTGTTACCATCCGCATTGCTTGCTGCTGATGGTAACTTGTGGACCGCATTTTGGGGAGAACGGTGCAGACTGGTGTAGCGGGCTGCTCTATCGGGTGGTAGCAGACTTCGACGCTACGGTTCCGACTTTGGGCGATTGCTTATTACTGGCAATCTGGCCCAGAGTTCGCTTGGCCACCGCAATTTGAGCGGAAGTGAACTGATGCTCGGTGTAGCTGCCAACTCGGCGACTCACCAGACCGGCCAGTTCGTCCCAGCCGAGCTCGTTCGTCAGGTGCCAGGCAGCAGCCTGGGCCACGCGCTGGTCGATTTGCTCATCGCCGAGTGAGCGGAGCATGGTCGCCAACTCGGGTTTGTCGCAAACCTCTGCCAGCGGCTTCAGTTCGTACTTCATCCGAGCATCGGGCTCCGGCTTGCCATATTCGAGGCAAACGCAGTCAGCCTTAATCTTGATGGCTCGGCCGGCGGGGATGTTGAAGATCCCGTTTCCAAAGAGATTGTTGTTCCCGCCGTTGTTGTTATTCATGCCGGGCATGCCCAATTGCTGCGGCGACTGCTGGCGGTTGTTTGGCTGCTGATTGTTCGGTTGACCTGGAAAGAAGTTGAATGGCTGTTGCTGGGCCAGAATTGGAGCCGCTGCCATGGCGGCCGGCATTTGAATGGTCAGGGGCCGGTCGGTCTTGTTCTTGAACTGAATGGTCAGCCGCTTGGAGTCGCGCGGCACGACCTGGGCTTCCAGATCACCCGCGGCGATCGCGGCAAACAGGGGTTGCGGCAGTGTTTCGTCCGGGCTGTTACCCTGAGCGAAAGAACCAATCACGAAGGAAATGGAGAAAGTGGCGACGACCGCCAACAGGTGGCGCAATCGCCACGAGGCAGAGAAACGGGGCATGGATCGGACCTCAAACTTCTGTTCCGACCGCTGACAGCTCGCAGAAGAGAATCATGTTGTCAGCAGAGCCCCTGCATTACTCCTAACAATATCGACGAGTCCCCGGCCTAGCAAGTAGAAAATTTGGGCCAAAGTTCCAGTATGTCATCTACATCTCAAACGTCTTCACCACCTCGGGCGGTGCCGGAGCATACATCAGGGGCTCCATCGAACAACTTGCCCGACCTTGGCTCAGGCTCCGCATTGCACTGGAGTAACCGAATAGCTCCTTGAGCGGGGCATGGGCTTCGATCGTGGTGAGCGTGCCGCGGTTATCGGTGCGGGCGATGATCGCGCGCCGGCGTTGCAAGTCGCCGACGAAGTCGCCGTGATAGTCGTCGGGCGTCACAATGTCGAGCTTCATGATTGGCTCGAGCAAGACCTTGCCCCCTTGTTCCAATCCCTTCTCAAAGGCGTCCGAAGCAGCGATCTTCATGGCGCGAATATCGGTCTGTTCCGGGTTCCATTCACCCCCCAGCACACTGACGCGAATCTTGATCAGCGGGAAGCCTGCGATATGCCCGCCACCTTCGCCGGCCGCTTTGAGTTCTTCCACTGCAGCGGTCATGAGTTCGGGAGGCACGCCATCGACGGGGCTGAAGTTGAGGACCGTCACCGGCGAAGCAGCACCCTGCACGGGCTCCATTTTGATGCGGACCTTGGCGAACAACTGCTGCCCGGCGATCATGCGATGGCACTCACCAACGACTTCCACGGCGTGGTCGATTGTCTCGCGATAGCTGACCTGCGGCTTGTGGAACTTCACATTCAGGGCGAAGTCGCGCAGCAAGCGATTCTTCATCACTTCGAGGTGCAATTCGCCCATACCGCTGATGAGCGTTTGGCCCGTTTCGCCGCTGACTACATGCAGGGTTGGATCCTGCCGCTTGAGCATGTCGAGCGTGTCGTTGAGTTTCTTTCGCTCGGTGCTATTCTCTGGCTCGATAGCCATCGAAATGACCGTCTCGGGAAACTTGATCGTCTCCAGCAAAATGGGCTCGCGTGTGTCGCAAATGGTATCGCCCGTAATCGACTGGCGCATTCCAATCACGCCGACGATGTCCCCCGCTTCGATGCTATCGACCTGGCCGTCCTTATCTTTCTTTTGCGCATGAATCTGCCATAGCTGGGCAACATTCTCTTTCAGGTCTTTGCCTGGATTAAGCACGCGGCTATTCGACTTCAGCACGCCGGAATAGACTCGCACCCAGTGAATATCGCCCGTCTTGGCCGGCAGCACTTTGAACACCAGCCCGCACATCGGCTCGTCATTGCTTGCCTTGCGAGTAATGGTCTTCTTGTTCTTTTCGCCAACACTCTCGCCCTCGACTGGAGGCAAATCGACCGGGCTCGGCAGATAGTACTGCACCGCATCGAGCACCGGCTGCACGCCGATGCCGTGCAAGGCGGAACCGCAAAGCACCGGCTGAACTTGCATGGCCAGAGTCGCTTCGCGCAAGGCCTTGCGGATCAAGTCGGAAGGAATCGGCTTTTCTTCGAGTGCAAGCTCCATCAATTCGTTGCTGTAGGAATACAATTTTTCGAGCATCTGCTCGCGCCAGGCTTGCGCTTCGAGCTGCATGTCTTCGGGAATCTCGCCGATGTTCACGTCGCGACTGTCGCGATCGGTGGGGAAAGTGAGGAACTTCAGATCGATCAAGTCAATCACACCGCGAAACGGATTGCTCGTATGCGGTGGGCCTTGCCCCACGGGAATTTCGATCACCAGCGGATTGCCATGCAGGCGATCGCTGATTTGCCCGACCACGGCTTCGAAGTTGGCTCCTTCGCGATCCAGCTTGTTGACGAAGGCGACGCGCGGCACTTTGTAGCGATCGGCCTGGCGCCAGACCGTTT
The DNA here is from genome assembly GCF_007747655.1 of Anatilimnocola aggregata. Lineage (NCBI taxonomy): Bacteria > Pseudomonadati > Planctomycetota > Planctomycetia > Pirellulales > Pirellulaceae > Anatilimnocola > Anatilimnocola aggregata. The sequence continues at coordinate 7,165,111 of NZ_CP036274.1, read as the reverse complement.
CGCTCTGGGCTTCGACACCTTCGCGGGCACTAAAGACGACAACGGCACCGTCCAACACACGCAGGCAGCGTTCGACTTCGGCAGTGAAATCGACGTGCCCGGGAGTATCGAGCAGATTGATGATCACATCCTTCCAATTGAACGTGACGCACGCCGCATAGATGGTGATGCCGCGCTGTTGCTCTTCAGGATCGGAGTCGGTCTCGGTGGTTCCCTTGTCGACTTCGCCCACCCGATGCTTGGCACCGCTTAAGAAGAGCATGCGTTCCGTGACCGTCGTCTTGCCCGCATCGATGTGGGCAATAATGCCGATGTTCCGGATTTTTTCGATCTGGCGAGACATGGATATCAGTTCTGCGTTCTAAGGTTTTAGAGTTCTGAGACAAGCATTGTTCGAGTACTCTGGTCGCAAAGCTCTGAACTCAAAACTCAGAACTTGAATTCGGTCGGCGCACGAAAAAGCCGCGATGTTTGCAGGCACCGCGGCTTTGATTTTATCAGCAAAACTACCAGGCGAAGTGAGCGAACGCCTTGTTCGCATCGGCCATGCGGTGGACGTTTTCGCGCTTGGTGAAGGCAACGCCTTCTTTGTTGTAGGCGGCGATCAGTTCGTCGGCCAATTTCAGATACATCGGACGCCCCTTCTTCTCGCGGCAAGCGGCGAGCAGCCAGCGAATGGCCAGCGACTGCTGACGATTGCGGTTCACCTGCATTGGCACTTGATAGGCGGCACCACCCACGCGGCGCGAGCGAACTTCGATGTAGGGCTTCACGTTTTCGAGCGCGGTGTGGAACACCTCGATCGGTTCGCGATCCGGAATTTTCTCTTTGATGTAGTCCAGGGCTGCATAGAAGAGAACTTGCGCGACGCTCTTCTTGCCGCTGTACATCAGGCAGTTAATGAACTTGCCGGCGAGGATCGAACGATAACGCGGGTCGGGTTTAAGCGACGTTGCACTGGCAGTAATCTTGCCCATACGAAATCCGGAAATTGCAAATGCGGTGATGTTCTAGCCAAGACGGCGGATCGCTCGATCCGCCGCGGCCGCTGTCGGTTGTTGACGAGCAGCGGCAAATGATTCTCAGGCGAGAGCGGGTGCTCTCGGTGGGCTTAGCTGCCCTTAGCCCCGTACTTGCTACGGGCTTGCTTGCGACCATTGACGCCGAGTGTATCGCGGACGCCGCGGACGACGTGATAGCGCACACCTGGTAGATCGCGGATACGACCACCACGGACGAGCACGATCGAGTGTTCTTGCAGGTTGTGACCTTCACCTGGGATGTAAACGGTCACTTCGCGGCCCGTCGACAGACGAACGCGGGTGATCTTCCGCAGAGCCGAGTTAGGCTTCTTCGGAGTCATCGTGCGGACGATCAAGCAAACGCCTTGCTTGAAGGGGTTCTTTTCCAGCACGGGCGACTTGCTGAAGACACGCTTTTGGCGACGCGGTTTGCGTACCAGTTGATTGATCGTGGGCATAACGCGTTACAAGGTCCGTAATTCTATATCGATAGTTCGCGACTGTTATCGCCGAATTGGGAATCCAATAGCCTACCAATGCTGGCGGGTCTGTCAAGGCAAGCTCTAAGGCTGGCCCTGAAATTGTCATCGTTTTGGCAAACCGGGCCGCCGTGGAGACGGCCCCAATTCGCCCATCCAGATTACCTAGTCTTCGTTTGTCTAATCCTTGCCGCCACCCAACAGGGTTTCGAGGGCATTGCTGCCACTCTTGCTGCCAGCAGTTGTGGCAGCCGCATTGCCGTTGGTGTCGCCTTGCTGGAGTAGCGGGAAAGCAGACTCCAAGGTCTTGTCCTTCTCCAGCGACATCGCCTGCAAAGCTTCGGGGCGATAGCGAACTTCCGAATCCTGAAAGGCACGGAAGCCGGTACCGGCGGGGATCAAGTGACCCAGAATCACGTTTTCCTTCAAACCAACCAGGTGATCGACCTTGCCGGCCAAAGCCGCTTCGGTGAGAACCTTGGTCGTTTCTTGGAAGCTGGCCGCCGAGATAAAGCTGCTGCTTTGCACGGCCGCCTTCGTGATGCCGAGCAACTGCGTGCTCGCCGTCGCCGACTTGGGCTTCACGCCGCGGGCAGTCTTTCCGCCCAGGGCATCAATGCCGCTGTTGGTTTGCTCGATCGCTTCCTTCGGCACGATGGCGCCTTCGGCGAAATCGGCATCTCCCTTGTCGGAGATTTTCAAGCACTTCGACAGGTTCGTATTCACCGAACGGAAGTCGAAGCGATCCATCACCAGACCCGGCAGCAGGTTGGTATCGCCCGAAGTTTCGATGCGCACCTTCCGCAGCATGCGAGCGACGATGATCTCGATGTGCTTATCGTTGATTTCCACGCGTTGGCTGCGATACACACCTTGAATTTCGTGCAGCAGGTATTGCTGCAGGGCTTCTTCGCCCGAAATCCGCAGGATGTCGTGCGGCACGAGCGGGCCATCGACCAGAGCCTGGCCAGCCTTGACGTGATCGCCAGCGTGCACGAGGAACCGCTTGCCGTGCGGCACCAGGTGCTCGCGTTCGATGCCGCTTTCGCTGCGAACAATGATCGTTCGCTTACCACGCCGCTTCTCTTGCAGAATTTCGACAATACCGTCGACCTCAGCCATCACAGCTGGATCCTTCGGCTTGCGAGCTTCGAAGATTTCGGTAACCCGCGGCAGACCACCCGTGATGTCCGCAATGCCGGTTGCTTCACGCGGCGTCTTACCGAGCACCGAACCAGCTTTCACGATCTTGCCTTCTTCGACCACAATGTGGGCTCGTTCCGGCAAGTAGTAAACTTCGACCGGCTTCCCTTCGGAGTCTTCGATCACGATCTGAGGATGTAGTTCACCCTTGTGATCCATGATCATGCGCCGCATGTTACCGCTGTTGTCCTTCTCGACGCGGAGAGTTTCCCCTTCGACCACGTCTTCGTAGCGGACCTTACCCGCAACTTCGGCGAGAATCGGGATGCTGTGCGGATCCCATTCGAGCAGTACCTGGCCAGCCTTGACGGTTTCGTTCTCTTGAATCTTGAGGATGGCACCGTTCGGCACGTCATACTTTTCGAGTTCGCGACCCTTGGCATCGAGCAGGGTGATTTCGCCGTTTCGCGTCAGCACCACGTCCTGGCCATCTTCGTTCTTGGCCGAACGAATGCGGGTCAGTTTGACGATACCGTCGCGCTTGGACTTGGTTTCGTGCTCTTCGACCTGACCGGTGTGCGTACCACCGATGTGGAACGTACGCATGGTCAGCTGAGTACCGGGTTCGCCGATGCTCTGAGCGGCGATGATGCCGACGGCCATGCCTTCTTCGACCATCGAACCGGTTGCCAAATCCATGCCGTAGCACAGGCGGCACACACCGAGCGGCGCTTCGCAGGTCATCGAGCTGCGGACTTGGATCTTCTCGAGACCCATGTCTTCGATGCGTTTGGCAATCTCGGGAGTAATCAGCTCGTTTTCCTTCACGATACTTTCGTCCGTGATCGGATTCACGATACTTTGGCGGCTGACGCGGCCGTGGATGGCCGCGGACAGCTTGACTTCCACCTTTTCACCGCGATAAATCGTTCCCTTGGTGATACCTTGGGTCGTACCGCAATCGAAGGTCGTTACAACCACGTTCTGAGCTACGTCGGCCAGCTTACGGGTGAGGTAACCCGAGTCAGCCGTCTTCAAAGCCGTATCGGCCAGACCCTTACGGGCACCGTGCGTCGAGCTGAAGTATTCGAGCACCGTCAAACCTTCGCGGAAGTTCGACTTGATCGGCGTTTCGATGATTTCGCCGGTCGGCTTGGCCATCAGACCACGCATACCAGCGAGCTGGCGAATCTGTTCGATACCACCTCGGGCACCCGAGTCCGCCATCAAGTACACCGGGTTCACGTAACCGTGACCACCGCGGTCGTCGGTACGCATCGCTTCACGCATTTCACTGGTGATCGCTTCGCGGGCGTGCGTCCAGGTATCGAGCACCTGGTTGTATCGTTCTTTCTCGGTGATGACGCCACGTTCGTACAGCTTCTTGAACCGCATCACCTTCTTCTCGGCGTCCGAGATGTGGGTCACCTTCGAGTCGGGCGTCACGAGATCGTCCGTCGCGAACGACAGACCGCTCCGCATCGCTTCGCGGAAGCCGAGTTGCATCATGTCGTCGAGCAGCTGAATCGTCGGTTTGCGGCCGAGCGCCTGGTAGCAGTCGCTGATGCAGCTGGCCAGATCGCTACCCTTCATGGCCTTGTTATAAAAGTCCATCCCCTTTGGCAGGATGTTGTTAAACACCATGCGGCCGTAGGTGGTTTGAATAATCGCGCCACCCTTAAGCTTCTCTTCGCCTTCGGTCTTCAGCTTCTGCCATGGTGGCAGGCGGACTTTGACGCGGGCGTGCAAGTGAATCTTGCCCATCGAGAAGGCCATTTCGGCTTCGGCGACGGAAGAAAAGATCATTCCTTCGCCCAGCAAGCCTGGCAGTTCTACCGTGACGTAGTAGCAACCCATAACCATGTCCTGCGACGGGCTCATGATCGGGCGGCCGTTCGAAGGAGCAAAAATGTTATGCGGCGAAAGGAGCAGCGTATGCGCCTCGACCTGAGCTTCGATCGACAGCGGCAAGTGAACGGCCATTTGATCGCCGTCGAAGTCCGCATTGAAGCCTTTGCACACCAGCGGATGCAGGTGGATGGCGTTCCCTTCGACCAGCACTGGTTCGAAGGCCATGATACCCATACGGTGCAACGTCGGAGCACGATTCAGCATCACAGGGTGATTCTGAATGGCCGATTCGAGGATATCCCAAACTTCTTCGTCCTTCCGTTCGAGCATCTTCTTCGCGCTCTTGATGGTATCGGCGTGACCGAGTTCCTTGAGCTTGCGAATGATGAACGGCTGGTAGAGTTCGAGCGCGATCTTCTTCGGCAGACCACATTGGTGCAGCCGCAAACGAGGACCGACCACGATCACCGAACGGGCCGAGTAATCGACGCGCTTACCAAGCAGGTTTTCGCGGAAACGACCCTGCTTACCCTTGATCATGTCCGTGAGGGACTTGAGCGGGCGATTGCTCGAACCGAGCACGGGGCGCTTGCAGCGGTTGTTGTCGAACAGGGCATCGACCGATTGTTGCAACATCCGCTTTTCGTTGCGAATGATGACTTCCGGCGCGTTCAGGTCGACCAGCTTGCGCAGACGATTATTGCGGTTGATAATGCGGCGATAGAGATCGTTGAGATCGCTCGTCGCAAAGTTGCCGCTATCGAGGAGCACCAGCGGGCGCAGATCCGGAGGAATAACCGGGACAACATCGAGAACCATCCACTCGGGACGGTTATCGCTGTCGCGAATCGATTCGACGATCTTCAGCCGGTTGATCAGATCCTTCTTCTTCTGCTTCGAGTTGGTCTCGAACAGATTCTTACGAAGTTCTTCTGATAGCTTTACCAGATCAAGTCCGCCGAGCAGTTTGCGGACGGCTTCGGCACCCATGTCGGCTTCGAACGAGCCTTCGCCATATTGAGCGCGCGCGTCGCGGTATTCTTCTTCTGTCAGTAGTTGTTCCCGTTCGAGGTCAGTCGTACCGGGATTCACCACGACGTAATCTTGGAAGTAGATCACCTTTTCGAGACTGCTGGTCTTCATATCCAGCAGGTTGCCCAGCCGGCTCGGCATTGCCTTAAAGAACCAGATGTGCACGACTGGCGCGGCCAGTTCGATGTGACCCATCCGCTTACGGCGGACGCGGCTGTGGGTGACTTTCACACCGCAGCGGTCGCAGATCATGCCCTTGTACTTCATGCCGCGGTACTTACCGCAAGCGCATTCCCAGTCCTTTTCAGGGCCAAAGATGCGCTCGCAGAACAGGCCGTCTTTTTCTGGCCGGTACGTGCGGTAGTTAATCGTTTCGGGCTTCTTTACTTCGCCAAAGGACCAGCTGCGGATATCGTGCGGCCGAGCCAGGCTAATCTTTACCGAAGCGTAGTCATTAATGCGGTCGTAGTTGGTATCGCCAATGGACGAGGACGACATAGGGTCTGACTCCTAAAGGGATCACCGTGCGATCTCACGGTGGAATCTGTGCGATTTCGAATTTGTGCAACGTGAACGGGACTGGAAACTTCCTACCGAAAAACTGCGGTGCGCTGACACCTGGATTTGTGCAGCGCTAGACGCGTCGTTTCTCCAATTGGATGTTAAGGGCCAGCCCGCGGATTTCGTTGCACAACACCTCGAAGCTGGCGGGCGTTCCGGCTTCCAGAGTGTTTTCGCCTTTGACCATCGACTCGTAAATCTTGGTACGACCTTCGACGTCGTCGCTCTTAACCGTGAGCAACTCCTGCAGGATGTAGGCTGCGCCGTAGGCTTCCAGCGCCCACACTTCCATTTCGCCGAAGCGTTGGCCGCCAAACCGGGCTTTACCACCCAGCGGCTGCTGTGTGATGAGCGAGTATGGACCTGTGCTGCGGGCATGCACCTTGTCGTCGACCAGGTGGTGCAACTTCAGCATGTAGATGTAACCAACCGTCGTTTCCTGCTGTAGCAGGTCGCCGGTACGTCCATCTTGCAGACGTTGCTTGCCGTGCGAAGGCAATTTGGCATTCGCGAGGCACTTGTTGATGTCGGCTTCGGTCGCACCATCGAACACGGGCGTCACGGCTTGGAAACCCAACGCAGCGGCAGCCCAACCCAGGTGGGTCTCGAGAATTTGACCGACGTTCATACGCGAAGGCACGCCCAGCGGATTGAGCATGATCTGCAAGCTGGTGCCGTCTGGCAGGAATGGCATGTCTTCCACCGGGAGGATCTTGGCGATCACACCCTTGTTACCGTGGCGACCGGCCATCTTGTCACCGACCGAAATCACCCGCTTGGTCGCGATGTAAATCTTGACCATTTGCAGTACACCACTGCGGAGTTCATCGCCCCGCTTCATGCTGTTCAGCTTGCGGTCGCGATTGTCGATCGCGAGTTCCACATTAGGCCAGTGAATCTTCACGGCCTTTTCGGAATCGGCGATCTTGTCTTCGCTACGCAACTTGCTGGTGTGGGTCGACAACCGGAAGTTTGCGGCCTTTTCGGCAATGAACTTCGGATCTTGATCTTTGGCCAGCGGAGTACCGTCTTCGTCGGTCAGCGTCTTGCCCATGATTCCTTCCAGCTCTTCCACCATGGTGGTGAAAGCCTGGGCAACCCACTTGTTCCCTTCGGTTTCGGCGTCCTTGAGTTCCTTTTCGAACTTCTTACGTTCGTCTTCGGACAAGCTCATGCGGCGCGAGAACTTCTGGGTATCGATCACGATCCCTTCGATGCCCGAAGGAACTTCGAGCGAATCGTTCTTCACGTCTTCGCCAGCGCGACCGAAGATCGCGTGCAGCAGTTTTTCTTCTGGCGTCAGTTCGGTCTTGCTCTTGGGCGAAACCTTGCCAACGAGAATATCGCCGGGCTTCACATAGGTACCGACCCGAACGATACCGCTTTCGTCGAGATTGCGAAGAGCCTTCTCGCTGACGTTGGGAATATCGCGAGTGAACTCTTCGCGGCCCAACTTGGTTTCGCGAATTTCGACGTCGAACTCTTCAATGTGAATTGAAGTGTAGGTGTCGTTCTGCACCAGTTCTTGGCTGATGATGATCGCATCTTCGTAGTTGTAACCGTCGAACGACATGAAGCCGACGAGCACGTTACGACCTAGGGCTAGTTCGCCCTTGTACGTTGCCGGTCCATCCGCCAGAACCTGATTCTTCTCCACCTTCTCGCCCACGTTTATGATGGGCTTCTGGTTGAGGCAGGTTCGTTCGTTCAAACCTTGGAACTTACGCATGTGGTAGACGTCGCTGCCGATTTCGATCCGCGTGGCATCGCAGTACGAAACCTTGCCGGCCCGTTTGGCCCGCACGACCATGCTGCTATTGCGAGCAACGTCGACTTCCATCCCCGTGCCGACGATGGGGGGCTCGGTGACGAGCAACGGCACAGCTTGCCGTTGCATGTTGGAACCCATGAGTGCGCGGTTCGCATCGTCGTGTTCGAGGAACGGAATCAACCCGGCGGATACACCGACCATCTGGCTCGGAGCCACGTCGATGTAAGAGACCTGTTCCGGGGTCACGATTTCGAAGTCGCTGCGGTGGCGAGCGATCAGCGATGGCCCGGGGACGATCTTGTTGTCTTCGACCTTCGTATCGCACGGTGCCACATAGGCATCGGCCTCTTCGTCGGCCCGTAGCCAGACAATTTCGTCGGTCAATTTGCCCTTGGCAACCTTGCGATAGGGCGAAACCAAAAAGCCATACTCATCCACACTGGCGTAAATCGCCAGGCTGGAAATCAGACCGATGTTCGTACCTTCCGGCGTTTCAATCGGGCAGATGCGGCCGTAGTGCGAAATGTGAACGTCGCGAACTTCAAAGCCCGCACGCTTACGATTCAAACCGCCTGGTCCGAGTGCCGACAGACGACGCTCGTGCGTCAACTGCGAGAGCGGATTGGTCTGATCGACCACCTGCGACAACTCACCGCGGCCGAAGAAGTATTCGATCGCAGCTGAAATGCTCTTGGGGTTTACCAGGCTGCGGGGAGTCATGTCCTCCAGGTCCTTGAGGCTCATGCGCTCTTGGACGGTACGGCGGAGCTTGAGAAAGCCCTTGCGGAGTTCGTCGGCAGCCAACTCGTCAATCGTGCGGAGGCGGCGATTGCCGAGGTGATCAATATCGTCGATTTGAGCGCGATCGTTCTTCTCGAGCAAGTCGATCAGGTACTTCACGGCGGCGATTAGATCTTCCGGCCGCAGCGTCATTTCCTTCTCGGCGACGTCCTGACGCAACTTGCGGTTGAGGCGGAAACGCCCGACGCGACCCAGCCGATAGCGGTTCACATCGAAAAACTTCTCATTGAACAGCGTGCGAGCTTTTTCCAACTGGGGCGGATTGCCGGGGCGAAGACGTTGGTAGATGCGAAGCAGAGCCTCTTCGTGGCTCGAAGTGGCGTCTTCAGCCAGGCTGTTGAGGACGACCGGCACCTTGGGAACCGGCATCACTTCGACCTTCGAAACGCCTGCGGTGCAGATGATTTCCGCCGCAGTCTTCGAAATTTTGTGACCAGCTTCGACGATGATTTCGCCAGCCCGTTCCGAACTAACAGGATAGCAAACGTCGTCGACCGAGATCTTCCCTTCGATCTTTACGACACTGCGACCATCGGTGATCTTCTCCGAGGTTGTCTCGTAAAAAGCACGAATCAGATCGGTGTCGGTGCTGTACTTGGCGCTCATCGCGCGGAGCAGCGTTACGGCCGAGAACTTGCCGCTTTGATCGATGCGCACATTGAGCGCATCTTTCTTGGTCACATTGACTTCGATCCAGCTGCCGCGTTCGGGGATGATGCGGCAACTTGGCAACTTGCGATCGCTGGTTCCCTCGAGTTCTTCGACGAAGTCGACACCCGGACTGCGGTGCAACTGGCTGACGACCACGCGCTCGGCACCGTTGATGATGAATTCACCACCACCGAGCATAACGGGGATATCGCCGAGATAAACTTCTTCCTCGATCGGCTGCTCTTTGTTGAGGCGGAGCCAAACGCGAAAGGGCTTGCCGTAGGTCAAACGTAGCTGGCGGCATTCTTCGGGCGTGTAGCGAGGTTTGCCGAGTTCGTACCGCAGATACTCAAGCTTGATCGTCTTGTCGTAGCTTTCGACGGGAAAAATCTCGCGCAAGACCGATTCGAGCCCGTGATCTTTCCGCTTTTCAGTTGGAATATCTTCTTGCAGGAACGCAGCGTAGCTTTCGGTTTGAATCTGGGTCAGATTCGGAATCGGGTGCTGCTCGCGACCCGAACCAAACTGACGGACTTCGCGGGGAATCAAGCGGCGCTGGGTAGGAATAGCCATAAGCCGGAAACACTCCAAACAGGAGAAAGAGTTGCTGCCAACCGCCGAGCGTCATCCGTGAGCTATCAGCGAAACCGGTCGGACGATGCGAACAGCTAACAGCCGCTCAGCACCGCCATAACAAGTGGTGACGAAATACGTGAAGGGCCGCCGTTAACACCGACTGCGCGCGAGACGACCCCGCACCATTCCAGTAGCGAAAAACCGCTGGACGGGTCCGGGGTGTCGATCAATTCTGCCTGCCTGTGCCGCGAGAGCAACAAACCACCTGCGGCGCCAAGAGTTAGGAAACAACATCCGCCATTCTTCATAGCGTACGCGCAAAACCATCACGGGACCAGTAGGGAACCCCGTTAAACCCAAGAACAGCTAGCTGAACCGACTCCAGCCAGCCGATCTACCACCCAAAACTACTTCAATTCGACAGTAGCACCGGCAGCTTCGAGATCAGCCTTGACCTTGGCAGCGTCTTCCTTCGAGGCCTTTTCCTTGATCTTCGCTGGAGGAGCGTCGACCAACTTCTTGGCGTCCATCAGCGAGGCGCCAGTGATGGCCTTCACGGCCTTCACGACTTCCAGCTTCTTGTCGCCAGCAGCGGTGAGGATGACGTCGAACTCGGTCTGCTCGGCAGCCTTGGCCGGGCCAGCATCAGCAGCTGGTGCAGCCATCATCATGCCGCCGCCTGCAGCAGGTTCGATACCGTACTTATCCTTCACGTAATCGCTCAGCTCTTTGGCCTGCTTGAGCGTCAGGTTGGCGATTTGATCACCCAAGGACGAAATGTCTACGTCAGCCATGATACACAACCCTTTCTGAACCCGCGGCCGGTTGGTGCCCAATACCTTGATTGGACGGCACCGACCGCAACTACCGCTGAAAATCACCAATTAGTAAACGCCCAGCCACACGCGGCGGGCCACCCAAGATATACAAATAGGAGCGAACTAGCTGGCAGCCGGTTCGGCACCCTCTTTTTCTGAAACCTGCTCTTTTTCCGAAATCTTCTTGACCTGGCTGAGCAGAGCACCGCCGGGCTGATTGATTTGCGAGAGGAGCTTGGCTCCGGGCGACAAAATCTGCCCGAGCAGCAAACTGATTTGCCCCACGCGATTGGGCCACTTGGCCACTTCCTTCATCTTTTCGGCCGAGAGCTTCTCGCCATCCATCACGCCGCCGCGAGGCAGGCATTTTTCAAACTCTGGCTTCTTGTGGATTGCAGCCATCTCTTTGGCCAGCGAGACGAAGTCTTCGCCGCCATAGACCACTGCCAAGCTTCCCTCGCCACCTTCGAATGCCGGCGCCAGCGAAGTCCCTTCAGTGGCGCGACGAGCCAAGCTCGCCTTGACCACCATCAACGACAGGCCCTTCTTCTTCAGCTCGCGCCGCAGGTTATAGGTGTTCGAAGAATCCAAGCCAATCACGTTGACGAGCACGGCGTCGTTCACGCCCTGCAGCCGCTGCTTGATTTCTTCAGTGATCAGACGCTTTAGTGTCTTGCTCATGCCGCACTTCTATTCTCAATGAAATCCAATTGCCGACCAACAAAACGCCAGCAAACAGCAATCACTACACTGCAATGCGAACCGCCGGGCTCATCGTGGCACAAAGGGCCACGCTCTTTACGTAAGTGCCCTTCACCGTGTTTGGCTTCAGGCCCAACACGTACTGCACGAAGGCCTCGATGTTCTCTTTCAGCTTGGGTGCTTCGAAGCTCGCCTTGCCAACAATTGCGTGCACAATGCCGCCGTTGTCGTTGCGAAATTCGACCTTACCAGCTTTGTATTCCTTGACCACGCGCGATACATCGGGCGTCACGGTGCCGGCGCGAGGCGACGGCATCAAGCCACGCGGGCCGAGCACGCGACCGAGCGGACCAACGAGACCCATCATGTCGGGAGCGGCGATGCAGACATCGAAATCGGTCCAGCCGTCCTTGATCTTCTGAGCCAATTCTTCCTGGCCCACAAAGTCGGCACCAGCAGCAGTTGCTGCCGCAGCCAGTTCGCCCTTGGCGAACACAGCAACGCGCTGAGCCTTGCCAATGCCGTGAGGCAGCACCACGCTACCACGCACGATTTGGTCGGCCTGCTTGGGATCAACACCCAAACGCATGTGGATTTCGATCGCTTGATCGAACTTGGTATTGCCAAACTGCTTCAGGCGCTCGACAGCCTTGTCCAAGGAAATAACGTCCTTAGTGGGCGGCGCGACCTTGAGGAGGGCACGAAAACGCTTCGATTGCTTGGGCATGGAAAACAGAGAGCCCCAGGCTCTCCTCGCGGGAATAGTGCGGGATGCGGAGAATCGAGTATCCTAGCGAGATGCCTGCTAGGTGACAAGGGGGTTCGAATTAACCTTCGACAACAATCCCCATGCTGCGAGCCGTCCCTTCGATCATTCTGCCAGCACGCTCGGGATCCATCGAGTTCAGGACGTCCTCTTTCTTTTTCACGATTTCCAAGATTTGGGCCTTGGTCACCTTGCCGACCTTGTCTTTGTTCGGCACGCCTGCACCCTTGGCACAGCCAGCAGCCATTTTGAGCAACGCTGACGCGGGGGGGCTCTTGGTGATGAATTCGAACGAACGATCGTTATAAACGGTCACGACCACGGGAATTGGAATCCCCATGAATTCGCGAGTTCGCTCATTGAACTGCGAGACGAATTGGCCGAGGTTGATACCGAACTTACCGAGCGAAGTACCAACTGGCGGGGCCGGGGTAGCCTGACCACCCGTCACTTGAAACTTTGCCTGACCCGTAACCTGCTTAACCTTAGCCATGCTACTACTGCCTTCACAAAACGAATGGAAACTTGATTTAATGCGGAATCGCGCGGCCTGCGGCGATTACCGGCGACTGGCTTGTCTTTGTCTAAATGAGTTCGATCTGCCAGTGCTGGAACTCGATCTCGGTCGAGCGACCAAAAATGAGCACCAGAACCTTGACCCGTCCGTTGGCCTGATCGACGGCGGCAACCTCGCCCTCGAAGTTTTGGAAGTTCCCTTCCTTGACCCGAACACGATCGGCCTTCTTGAAAGGAATGGTCGACTTGACGGGAGTCGCTTCGTCGGTGAGCACCTTGCTCTTCCGCAGAATGGTCTCAACGTCGTGCGGCAACATCGGCGTGGGCTTGCCGCCGGAGCCGGTGAAGTCGCCAATGCCGGCCGTTTCACGAATCGCGAACCACGACTCATCGTTGACGGCCATGTTAATCAGCAAGTAGCCCGGATAGAGCTTCTTTTTGACAACCTTGCGCTTGCCGGTCTTGGTGAACTCGGCCACATCTTCGGTGGGAACGACCACGTCTTTGAAGTACCGCTCCACCCCATTCATCTTGATGCGGCGAAGGAGGGCGTCCTTGATCGAGTCTTCGCGATTGACCTGGATTTTGAGGATGTACCAATCGAACGTCAGCGAGTCGTCGAGCCGCGATTCATCGATGAACTCAAGCGGCTCGCGGTCCGGAACGTCTGCTTCCGGCTCATCAGCTTCGACTTCTGGTTCGTCAATCTCGGTGGCATCCAATTGCGCTTCTTCGGTAGCGCGATGCGGAGGATCGCCAGCCTGGCTGGAGGCGGCGAGCGAACCGGGCGAGAGCGTGACATCATCGGGCTGAGGCTGTGCGGGCGTGGCAGCAGTTGGCTCGACGGGCGGCACCACATCGCTGGAAGTCGCAGGACCAGCATCAGGCTCGGAATTTTCGGGACTATCGGGATGCATTTTCGGGGCCTTCACCGGTACTCGAGAACCAACGTCGATGCGGGACAACAAACCTAACCCTTGGCAACGCCAAGGGCCGTCAAGATGCCCAGCCAGGCAGCATCGAGGGCAAACAGGACAGCCGTCAGGCCGATAATCAAGACAATCACCACCGTGGTGCTGCGCGACAACTCGCGCCAGGTCGGCCACGAGACCTTGTTCATTTCCGCTTCGACGGCGATCAAAAAATCGGCGAATGGCGGATAGTTTACCAGTCGATAGCCAATCCAGAGGCCAGCTAGCAGCACTGCCGAAGCAATGCCGTAGCGAACAGCATTCTGCTGCCCCTGCAGGCCAGCTTCAGCCAATCGCCAGGCACCAAAAGCGACAACTACCCAGATCACCACGCACGTAATTTGGCGCGCGAGGCGACCCTGGCTACGCTTGTACAGCCCAGTGCTCAGGAATTCGCTGAGAATCAAATTCAGTCCCATACTCGACGCCGCTTTATCTTTTGACATGGTCCCTTGCCCGGCGGTGCTGCTCTTTCAGCAGGGCACCGAAGTGCATCGCTGAGCGAGCATGGAGCCGGCGATCCTCGCCGTCCCCCAATTGAACAAGTTATTAAGGCAACATCTTTTACTGAGGCAACATTGCCTTGCGGCAATCCAACCTTCTGCCAGCACGGGCGGAGGGAATCGAACCCGCAACCCCCGGTTTTGGAGACCGGTGCTCTACCAATTGAGCTACACCCGTAAGCAAACGCCCGGACCGCAAAGGGCCCGGGCAATGGGTGCCGCTGGATCTACTAGAAACCGGCGGCTCACCTGTATTAATCTACAAATCTGCCAGCACTGGCGACACCCCAAACGAGGGCCGCCAGCTGAGATTTATCTTGGACTACTCAACAACCTTGGTCACAACGCCCGAACCGACGGTCTTGCCACCTTCGCGGATAGCAAAACGCACGCCGTCATCCATGGCGATGGGCTTGTGCAGTGTGACCACAACCTTGACGTTGTCGCCAGGCATGCACATGTCGGCACCGACGAGGTCGGCAGTACCGGTCACGTCGGTGGTGCGGAAGTAAAACTGCGGGCGATAACCGCTGAAGAACGGAGTGTGGCGACCACCTTCTTCCTTCGACAAGCAGTACACTTCTGCTTCGAACTTGGTGTGCGGGGTGATCGAGTTGGCTTTGGCGAGAACCTGGCCACGCTCGATGTCTTCGCGACGAACGCCACGGAGCAAGCAACCGACGTTGTCTCCTGCACGACCTTCGCCGAGTTCCTTGCGGAACATTTCGACGCCAGTGACGGTGGTCTTGGTCGGCTCTTTGCTGAGACCGATGATCATGACTTCGTCGCCAACCTTCACTACGCCGCGCTCAATACGACCGGTGGCGACAGTACCGCGACCTTCGATCGAGAAGACGTCTTCGATAGCCATAAGGAATGGCTTGTCTTCTTCGCGCTTTGGTTGGGGAATGTAGCTATCGACTGCGTCGAGCAGGTCTTCGATGCACTTACGAGCAGCAGGATCCGAAGGATTCTGGTAAGCGGGCAGGGCGCAACCGCGGACGATTGGAATGTCGTCGCCGGGGAAGCCGTTCTTGGTGAGCAGTTCGCGAATTTCCATTTCAACGAGCTCGAGCAGGTCGGGATCGTCGACGAGGTCGATCTTGTTGAGGAACACAACGAGTGCAGGGACGTCTACCTGACGAGCCAACAGCACGTGTTCGCGAGTCTGCGGCATCGGGCCGTCAGCAGCCGACACGACCAGGATCGCACCGTCCATCTGGGCGGCACCGGTGATCATGTTCTTAATAAAGTCGGCGTGTCCGGGGCAGTCGATGTGAGCGTAGTGACGCTTTTCGGTCTCGTATTCGACGTGCGACACGGCGATCGTCACCGTCTTCGTGGCATCGCGAACGGTACCGCCCTTGGCGATATCCGCATACGACTTGATTGTAGCAAGGCCCTTTGCAGCCTGAACCGACACCAAGGCTGCCGTTGTCGTGGTCTTGCCATGGTCGATGTGGCCGATCGTGCCGACGTTGCAGTGCGGCTTAGTCCGCTGAAAAGTTTCCTTGGCCATTGCTTTCTTACCTACGTTACCTTGTGAATCGATGCCTGAAACATTGCTTCCATCAGGATATGGACTAAACGGCCATATCACTAGAGCTGCTGTCGGGACTTGAACCCGAGACCTCTTCCTTACCAAGGAAGTGCTCTACCAACTGAGCTACAGCAGCCAACTTCAAACCGACCAAACACCTTCAGCAGCCTTGCTCCGCCGACCAGCCAATGTCATTTGGCCAGGCATAGCAGCAAAGCGGGTGAAGGGAATCGAACCCTCGTCATCAGCTTGGAAGGCTGTTGCTCTACCATTGAGCTACACCCGCGATTCAACCCAGCACCTGCAAAACCAAGCTCGCCGGACACGAACTGCGACGACTAGCACCAATCTACCAATTTTCCATCACTTGCGGGCCCACAGACGGCGACTTGCATCGCGACCAAGGCCAGCCAGTGGTGAGTGGAGGATTCGAACCTCCGAAGACCGAAGTCAACAGATTTACAGTCTGTCCCCTTTGACCGCTCGGGAAACTCACCAGACTTGAACCAACTTCAACAGACCTGCAAACCAAACTTTCCGGCCACAAACCTTGAATACACTGCGAAAAGTGCCAAATCGGACTAGATCGGCAGAGCCAGCGGAGGGACTTGAACCCACAACCTACGGTTTACAAAACCGTTGCTCTGCCAATTGAGCTACGCTGGCCACTTATCTCGGTAGCGATTTTCCGGTGTCGAAAACCAGTTAATATAGTGACGCTTCCCGAGTACGCAAGACGACTTAGGGCAGTTTCCACACCCCGCCTGCCGAAATCGATCCGCAAAATCGGATCTCTGGGCATTGCCTATCTGCCTCTTAAGCAGGACCGCGGACCAAATTCGCAGGTTCGCGCCCCTCTCAAGCATGTAATTCAATCCTTCCGCAAAGGATGGAAAGCCGGGCAAAATGCATGGGGTTCCAGAACATTTCTCAGTGTTGGTACTGCGGCGGTCGCTGAACAACCGGAGCAGCCGCGGCCAGGATTTCATCGCGATTGCGATTGAGGGGCGGGTAGATTCGCTGACAATTGATGATCTGTTTCGTCTGTTTGGCGTCTGCCCCCTGAGCAACCATATGGCGGTCCCAGCCTTCGGTATAAACGGCTCCCCAAGAACCGAGGTCGAGCACCGTGACATACCAGTCGATATGCAGGGGCAACATCGGCTGGGCGAACAGGTCGCTGACGACGTTGTGCCCAGCAAATCGCCCCATCGGCCGCCCATGCTGGCACGACATAACGGACGCATGTTGCTCGTCCATCATTGCCGTGGCCGAATCCCCAGCAGCAAATACGTGCGGCACGTTTTTGACGCGCAGGAACTCGTCGACGGCCAATTGCCCAAAGCGATTCAACTCCACGCCGAACTGCTGCGTCAGCGGATTGGCCCGCATGCCAGCACACCAGACTACCGTCGCTGCGGGAACTGCTTCGCCACTGCCGAGGGTGACGCCGTTTGGCCCAACTCCTGCTATCTGCACACCCAGCATTGTTTCGATCCCCAGGCTCGCTAGCGCCTCCTCGATGATCGGAAGCGCAGAGTTCCCCATATCGGAACCGACATGCGGATTGTGATCGGCCAAAATGACACGACAGTGCTGATCGGTTCCCGTCGCAGCCATGATTTTGCGCAGTCGAGCGGGAAGTTCCGCAACCGTTTCAATACCGGTCAAACCTGCCCCAACCACGACTACGGTATATCGCCCTGGCGATTCGGGCAGCTGCGAAAGTGCTTGCATGTGCTGTTGAAGTTTTGCCGCGCCGTCGTAGGTGTCGACATCGAAGGAGTACTCAGCCAGGCCAGGAATGGCCGGCCTGACGAGTTGACTACCGAGGGCAAACACCAACCGGTCATAGGGGAGCCAGTGCGAACCGCTGGCTCCTTTCACCAAGACTGTTTGTGCGGCGACATTGATTCGACCAGCATCGCCTTCGATGCGTTGCACACCTATTGGCTCAAGCACATCATCCAAGGGTATGCGAATTCCGCCTAAGTCGGCTTCGTAGTTACGCACGCGAATGCTGTGGTACGGATCTCGGTTCACCAGCGTGACGTTTACTGCCTCCGGGCCAAGTCCCAATTCCGCGAGCTTTCGCGCTGCACCGACGGCACCCCAGAGCCCAGCAAAACCACCGCCTAAGACTAATATTTTCTTGGGGCTCATATGCAGGACGAACTCCGCCGGTTTCGTTCTTTACTCAGGTTTACCGCCCTGCGGCTAGTCCGGTTTCGCTGTCAGGCTAGGCACCAGGGTCGGGTCGTACTTAGAGCCTGCGGCGACTTGAATCATCGTGATCCGCACCTTCGTTGGGAAGAATTTTTCGTGATCCATTCGCTTGTGCGCATGGCCACCGCCACCGCTGTTGTCTTTGATGACCAGATCCATCTGTTTGATCCCTTCGGACCAGACAATCGAATCGTTTTGCCAAAAAGTCTTCATGGAAACATCCTGCTCGTAGACTCCCTTTTCTTTATAGACCTTGGTGCCGGTGCAGCCATAGCCGTTCTTTTGTCCCTTGTTGGGGATGTAGCACAACGACCAGGTTGTGGGCTCATCGCCGGCGGGCTTCTCGATCACTTCCAAGCGGATATGTACGGTGCCGTTGCGATAATCGACCGGCGCGGTCCAATCCTTGGGCCGCTTCGGATTGAGCATGTCTCCTTTCACGTAAAAGTGCGACTTGCTCGGCTTCGAATTATCGGCGTCTTCCTTGGTGAAGGTGAACGTCTGGTCGAAGAGGACAAATTGCTCGGCGTTGGCCGAGGGGGCAACCAGAAAAAGAGTGGCAACTGCTAACGCCGACTTACTGACGATTGACGACATAGATTACCCCATTCCGTAGATGTCAAACTCGCCGAATTCGCGTTTGACGGAGCCAATGTCCCGATCTTCATCCGAGACGACATTGTCCGTAACCATGAGGATGCCAGCTGCCTCAAACTCGTCAATATACCAAGGGCTGGCACCGTTAAGTTGATAACCCCAAGGCGCTATGAATCGTTGGATGAGATACTCCAGCCATTCCTTGCCGAAGTAGAACTTCTCATTCTTGTCCCACTCCAACTGGCGACCATCTGCGCTGGGTATCCACTGACAGTAATAGGTGGGTGGCATCCCCTCGCCGCCAGGATTGCCGTCGTCGTACTCGTGCTCGGTTTCATGGAACTCCCGCAGTGAGGCGGCATGTTGCGGATCGAGCGGTCGGTCGAAATGAAAGGGACGGAGGTAGACTGTCGAAAATCCCATTTGTGGTTTCTCTGTTGAGATTGAGAGAACAAGCTGCGGTTGAGCAACAGTTGGGCGCCGTGAATCATTAGACAAAAAAGTGTCGCACGCAGCAGCAGCTAATAGCAAATCAACACTGCGGCGTGCTATCCTGACCGACCCTTGCCACTCTTCTCGCGGAGGCTCACGCTATGTCTCGCTTTGGGTTCGGGTTCTTGCTCGCGGCGTTGTTTCTATCGAGCTCAGCTGTTCAGTCAACTGCAGTCTGGGGACAAGAGACCGCTCCTCCGGTTGTGCCGGCGCCCGCCGCTGCCAACGTGGCTGAACTGCAGGCTACGATCGACAAGTACGTCGCGGCCTATAGTGCCGGTACCATCGACGCGGTGATGAGCCACTGGGCTGATGACGCCGACTTCGTCGATATTCGCGGGCGATTTCACGAAGGGAAGGACTTGATTTCCGCTTTGTTTCGTCGGGGCTTCGCCAACAATCCCGGCCGCAAGTTGGAACTGAAGTCCGCGGCTCGCAAATTCTTAACGCCGGATGTGGCGATGGATGACGGCATCCTGGAGTTGATCGACGCCAGCGGCGACAAGGATAGCGGCCGCTACACCGTGGTTTGGACCAAGGTGAATGGCAAATGGCTGATTCGCAGCGCTCGCGATATACCGCTCGAAGCTGAAGAAGCGGCCGCTGCGGAACAATCGCCGCCGCTGGAGGAATTGGGCTGGCTGGTCGGCAAATGGGAAGCGAAATCCGAAAAGCACCAGATCACGCTCGATTGCGATTGGCAACTCGACAAGAGCTTTCTTGTGCAGACCTTTCACGTGAAGTCGGCCGAAGATGACTTTCGCGTGGTGACTTACATTGCTTTCGATCCGGCCGAGGGACGGTTTCGGTCGTGGTTTTTCGATAGCCGCAGCGGCTTTGGAGGCGGCAGTTGGACGAAGCGTGGCAATGTCTATCGCGTGGCCATCGTGTCGGTCTTGCCCGATGGACAAATCGGCTCCTCGCTGATGACTTGGGAGTCGATCGACGCCGACACGCTCGCCTGGCAGGCGCTCGAACGCGAAGTTGGCGGCGAACCACTACCAGATGCCACCCAGAAATATGTACGCACTAAATAGAAAGGAGACAGCGATGAAACTGACTATCTCCTGGGCTTGCTTCGTGCTGCTCATGCCACTGATTGCCCTGGCGGTTCCGCCGCGCGAGGGCCCGAAAAAGCCGCAGCAGCCTAGCGGCAGGCCGTCTCGGCCGACGCCGAATGTCGGCAGTCCTTCACTCAGTTCTGCGGGGCGGCCCACTGCCCGACCGCAGTCCGGCGGCAACAGTTTTGGCCGGCCAGGTGGCAGCAGCGAAATTAGCCGTAAGCCGACCGTTTCGATGCTTCCGGGGCGCCCGCCAAGCAGCAGCGGCAATCGCCTCCCTGGCAGCTTTCGTCCACCGAGTAACGATCGACCTGGGAACTCAGGCAATGAGCGACCAGTCACCCCGCGCCCGGAATTTAATCGTCCGGGGGGAAGTCGTCCGGGCAGCAATGGTTCTGGCTTCAACCGGCCGATCGATCATCGTCCCGACGTGGTGGTGAATCGTCCCGATATTAACTTCAATCGGCCCACAATCAATCGTCCGAACAATAGCACCAACATCAACGTTAATCGGCCAGTCATCAATCGGCCGGTGAACAACAACACGACCATCGTCAATCGACCGGTGACCAACGTCACCAACAACACCGTCAACAAGACGGTGATCAACAAGAATACGACCGTCATCAACAAAAACTATGGCAATCAAAACACGTTCAACCGGCCGGGGAACTACGCGGGCAACAGCTATCGCCCACCGCGAGCTTATTACCCCGAGTTGCACCATCACTGGCAACCGACCACCTGGTCGGGCGCTTACCGGCCCGCGTACTACAACTACAGTTATTCCAGCGGTGGAATAACGCTCAGCGCCACGAACTTCGCCTTCAGCAATCCCTATTACGTGCGACCTGCGGTGCCGACCACCGTGCTCTATGACTACTCGCAGCCGATTCGCGTGCCGGAGCCGAATTACGAGGAGTCGTCGGACGAGCTCGTCCGCTCGGAGCGGGCGATTCGCCGGTTTGACGATGCTCGCGAGGTGTTCCGCCGGGGCGAGTATGGTCGGGCGAACGAACTGATCGACGAAGCCATACAGCTGCTGCCGAACGACCCCAACTTGCACGAGTTCCGCTCGCTAGTGCTGTTTGCACGCAGGCGTTATTCGGAATCGGCAGCAGCGCTCTATTCGGTGTTGGCCGTCAGCCCGGGCTGGGATGCCGGAACCCTTGCCAGGCTCTACGACGATCCGCAGGTCTATTTGCAGCAAGCGGCCGATTTGGAGGAGTTCGCGAAAGCCAATCGCGAAGCGATGGATGCGCGGTTCTTGCTCGTCTATCACGATCTGGTCCGCGGCGATCAAGAGCGGGCCGAAAAGTTGCTCGCCAGTTGTGTTGCCGCTCAGCCGGACGACCGCGTGATGCAGAACCTGCTGACTGCGCTGCAGGGGAGAATCGGCGCGGCAGTCCCGGCCGATCCCGGTTAAATCCTTGCTACGAACTTTTTGGCAGCGGGCGGAGTGGTTTCACTCGGACCGGGTCAGGAAAAGCAGTGCAAATCTGCAGCGAATGTTATTGACAAATAGTCACTACTTAGCGATAAATAAGAGCGTATGTTTTGGCAATCTGGTGGACGAATAGTGCACTGCCCCGCGGGACGTTCTGCGTGCAGGCTGTGTAGCGTTTGTGGGTTTTTCTGGCAACAAACGAATCGCGGCAGAGGTGTGCCGGGAGGGTTTTTCAACAGATAGGATGTTTTCGAGTTCGAAAAGTTGGATGCAAAGCGTTGCCGCGAAATGGGTTAACTGTGATGTCCGCAAAAGGGGGGTGTTGATCAATCACCCAGCGAGATCAATTGCCGGACGTTTAGGTTCGATGCTTAGATCTCTGCCGCAGCCCGCGAAATGAGACTGCGGGCAATCGATTGCGTGCCGGTGTGTTCGTAGTAATTCACGCTCATATCGAGGAACGCGCCCAGATAGTCCAAATGGCTCTCGACGCCGGGCAACGTGCCGCGCAAGCTGGCCACGACCTTGTCGACTCCCAGGTTATGCGACGAGACGAACGACTTCGACCAATCCTTGACCGAGGATAGTCCCTTTTGCATGAAGGTGATTTGCTCGGCTGTATTCTTGCCGGGGATGTACTCCTTGATTTGATTGTAGCGGCTGTTGCTTTCCAGTCCAGACGCCCCGGTCTTGTCGATCAATGCCAAGGCCTTGTCGAGAAAGTCGGGACCGAGCGGAATCAGGCCGTCGACGCAAATCATTGCTGCCATTCGCATCAAGGCTTCGTGCTTGTAGTCGGCCAGCGATTCGACGAAGTCGCCAACGCTATCGCCAGGAATGCCATTCACCTGGCAGAAGCAGGCGATTTCCGTAACGACCTTCAATCCCAGGTCGACTGCCTGGGTAGTGTCCGATTTGGGTGTGAGCTTATCGAGGAACGAGAGGAAACTGAAACTCTCGCCCAATTTGGAAAGGAGGGCACCGAAACCGGCCACCCCCTGCACATAGTCGACGGTTTGATAGAGCCACAAGGCTCGCTGATAACCTTGCGATTTGTCGTTGTAGAGCGCGATCGCCCGCTCGCCGATCTTCTGAATGAGCTTTTGGTCGGTTTCGCCGGTCACAGCCTTGATCGTATTCTCGAAGCCGACGATGTTCTGCCATTGTCCAGGCACAACCCAATCGAGAGCATGCAGCATGCGGACGGTCATGTTGATTTTGGGCAGGTCGTCGACGATCTGATAGATGGATTTGCTCATGGCGTTGGTTCCTATAGGTCATTTCAGTGCGCTGTTTGCTTACTTCGCTGCTGCCGCGGGAGGCTGAATGCGGCCGATGGCTTGCAGGTTAAACTTTTCGATCCATGCTTGCCTTTCGGCAGGACCAATTTCCGGATCCATCGACCTGACTTGCACTTGAAAACGATCAGCCACGAGAACCGCAGTGGCTTGCTCGCCGATCTCGACAATTGGCATGCCGCCTAGCGACTTGGTCGATTCTTTGAACTTGGCCGCGGCTTCCACATTGTTGGTCGTGTCAGAGACCGAGAGGACCGCCAACTCGCGGCCACTCTTTTGCAAGCTGGCCTGGGCAAAACCCGTCTTCTCTTGCTTGAAGACAATGTCCCACGGAGTTTCGACCTGCGGGAAAAAACGATTGAACTCGTTGCCAGCGACCGATTCCTGCACGACGGCATGAGGATTTTGCTTCGACGCTTTATCAGCCTCCGCCCAGCGATCGGGCTGCTGCTGATAACAACCACAACAAAGTGCCGTTAGCATCAATGCGCAGGTGATCCACGACAATCGGTTTGGCATGGTTGAATCCTTAATGAGAGAAAGAATCGCCAGTTGAAGCGCACTCGGCTATTGGTGAACCAGCGCGAGCGTTTGCCCTGGAGAAAGAGAGTGGAACAATGACCAGCGGTCCATGAAAGTGGACACGCCGAAGATGAGCAGGCGTTAGTCTACTGCTCGCTGATGCGGGAATGCTAGTCACTGGCGAAAGGGGAATACGAAAAAAGGGATGAGCTTTCGCTCATCCCCCGAAGGTTGTCGTTTGTGATTGACAGCCAAGCTTAGTCTGGCAGTTCAATGTGTTCGGTCAGGGCGACTTGGCGGGCCTTCGTGAGGGCTCGCGATTCGATCTGACGAACACGTTCCTTGGTCACACCCATTTCTTCGCCGACTTCTTTCAGAGTCAGCGGTTCTTGGCTGTGATCGAGGCCGAAACGGCTGATGATGATCTGCCGTTCCCGCTCGTCGAGTTGGGAGAGAATCTTCTCCACCTGCTTTTCGAGCGTATTCTGCACGACTTCCTGACCGAGCGAATCGGGCCGCTGATCGGCTTGGGCGACGAAGAGCTCGTCCTGGCTAGTGCGGAACCGGTCGCGTCGTTTGTATTCCTCCGGAATGGTCCGGGCGAAGTTCTTCATAATGGCCCAGCTGGCGTACGTGCTGAACTTGTTGCCGCGCGAGTAGTCGAACTTCTCGACGGCACGAATCAGCGACATGTTGCCATCCGAAACCAGGCTGAAGAAGTCTTCCGTGCCACTGACGTGACGCTTGGCGATCGAGACCACCAGACGCAAGTTAGCCTGCACGATTTCGTTCTTCACCTTGACTGCTTCTTCGTACAGTTGCTCGATTTCGTTCATCTCGGTGGTGCGAGCCGAAGTCGGGTGCAACTGCTCACGCAGCTTGCTGGCCTTGTGCTTGAGGAAGTTGAACTTGCGGAACAAGTGTGCTTCCTGCTCGCGAGCAAGTAGTGGCACTTCGTAGAGTGCAGCCAGGTACGGCGGCAATCCACTCGGGCTGCGCAACTTGCGGGTTGGCGTTTCCGGCATTGGTGTTGGGCCGAGAAACTCCTTCTCGTTCGACGCAACGTCAAAGCTTTCGTGATGCATGTATTCCAAAGGCAGTTCCAAAATCCGCTTCGCGCGCACTTCGTTCAGCACGCGATAAACGGTGGTCCTCGTACGGCAATACCGCTTTGCGAGCACGTCGACCGAGTCACCGCGCTTCGACTGCTGATAGATCCGCTGCTTCTGCTCGTCCGACAACAGCCCGGTTTGATCCGGAAACACGGCTTCGTGGGGATTCTGCTGATCGAAATTGCGCAGGGTGTAGCGAATTGTCTCAACGCTCCGGTTCATCCGCTTGGCAACACGACGAGCCACTTCCGACGGGCAACCGCCAGCCGCAGCCAAACGACGAGCACGGTCGACAATTTCGACCTTCTCGACGTCCGTCAGTTGGCTGAAGCGTTCGCCGCGCTTGATTTTTTCTTCGTTCTGGTTCATGAAACGCTCAACGCTGGAGCGCAAGAACCCGACCCGCTTGCGCCGGCCTTCGAAGACGAAGCGGCGGCTCACGAGGCCTTGTTCGCGCCACCGCGCGATGGTCTTGGTCGAAACCTTGAACAGCTTGCTCAGTTCTTCGACGGTGTGGACGGGCTCGCCAGCATCTTGGACCGGAATGTTCGCCGCGTCCGAGACGTCTTCAACGAACAAGCGCAGGTCGTGAATGGCATCGCTCCCCTGCATCACGACGGGCTGCGTCGAATCGGGGCGATAATCGGTAATGCGATAGCACAGATACTCGTAGGAGTAAGTGCGTTCTTTTTCCATTTCGGCGAGCAGACGCTCGGCGCGATTGACTTGCTCGATTTTCTTATCGCGAGGAGCAAAACGAACTTGCTGATCGCGAAGTTGCTTGAGCACTGGGTTGACATAACTGGCATGCATGATAAGCCTCTTTCCTACCCGATCAGCCGGCTGTTCCTGGAATCCCTTCCCCGTCCGATCCGGGTCGCCTGTGGCCAGCGAGCATCTTACTCGCTAACTGCCTGCACTCTCTACGCTTGCAATGGGTGAATTGTTCTTTAGATGCAACTCTCTATACCTGGGTAAATGCCGCAGTCTTACAAGACACTCGGAATTTCGATCCCCCATCACCCTCGTTGTTTTCTCCGCCCGCATGACACTCACGCGAGCGACTCTTTAGAGGGGAGCATTTGACGTGCCGCGGTGGACACCTTGGACGATGTAACGCGGCAAACCGCCAGCTAAGGGTAAGTCACGTTTGTCCTAACTCATGTTCGCGCATAGTGTTTGGAATTGAGGAGCAAGACGAATCAACTGCAACTACTCAGAACCTGGCGACGCGAAAATTACCACTAAACACCGAGAACCATTAAGTTTGTACGGCCGTCGATCACATCGATTGCCGTTCAAACAACTGCCAGTCTGCTAGCAGAACGACCACCGCAGACAGTTTGGTTTTGTTGCATCCCCGCAGGTCCGACTACCGATGATTGCGATGCGCCCAGGTCGATTACAACGGTCGCATGGGTACTTGGGTAATTCAGGAAACACGGGACGATCTCAATTTGAGAATTTCGTCTCAAGAAGGGATTCGAGATGACGCACCTCCGCCAACACCAGTCTTTCGTGCCTTCGGTACCCAACTTGTTTCTTGGTTGCACGCGACGATCGTTTTTGCGGCAATCGGCGATCACTGCGGCTCTCGCCGCAGGCGGCCTCCCGCTCTACGCCGCTGACGAAGCGGTAATGCTGGCGGTGAACTCGAATGAGGCTCGCCCGCAGCACGTCAAAGTGGCAGTGGAAGCCTCCGGCCAAATGAAAATGAACCCGGACAGCCGGGAGGTGAAGTTCCTCCCCATGTCGGTAACCGCTGAACTGGACTTCTTGCAACGACGATTGCCCGCAGTGAAAGATTCCGCCGCAGTCCGGCTAGTCCGCAATTACTCGACTGCCCAAACCAAATTCAATTTGAAGAACACTGAGTTTTCACACTCACTGCGTGACGATCGGCGACTGGTTGTATTACAGGCCGAAGGTGATGCGGGCACTTACTTCTCGCCCCTTGGTCCACTCAGCCGCGAAGAACTCGAACTGCTCGATGTGCCGGGCGCTGGTGTGCTGCCGGAACTGTTGCTCCCCGGCAAAGCGTTGAAAGTCGGCGAAACTTGGAACCTGACCGACGCGGCCGTCGTTCGTCTTCTCAGCCTCGACGCGGTCCACAAACAGGACATTACCGGCAAGTTCGACGAGTTGCGTGATGGGATTGCGATTCTGTCGCTGGAAGGGAAGGCGTCTGGCGCTGTCGGCGGCGTGGCATCGGAATGCGCGATCCGCGCGAAGCTTAACGTCGATCCTAAGCAACAGCTACTTACCTGGCTGGCCCTGTCGCTCAACGAGAACCGCGCCATTGGCCACGCCCAACCCGGTTACGACGTAACCTCGCGAATTCGCATGCTCACCGCCCTTACCGACAGCGCGGCGGAAATCAGTGAGGAATCGATCAGCAAATTGCCGCTCGTGGCCAAAGCAGGTGAAACGCTCTTATCGTTCCGTTCCGAAAAAGGTGGCTTCGAACTCGTTCACGATCGCCGCTGGCGGGTAATGAACGAACGCTACGACGCTGCCATCCTGCGGATGGTCGACCGTGGCGAGCTCGTGGCCCAATGCAATATTTCTAAACTCAAGTCCTTCAGCAAAGACGAGAAGCTGGCGCTCGATACGTTTCAAGGCGACGTCAAAACCGCGCTCGAGAAACAGAAAGCACAAATAACCGAGGCCAGCGAAAACGTAAACGACGCCGGCATCAAGGTGCAACGGCTCCTCGTCGCTGGCTTCGCCTCCGAACTGCCGATTCAGTGGACCTATTATCACTTGTCCGATTCCGCTGGCCGGCGAGCCTCGGTGGTGTTCACCATCGACCAACGCCTCGTCGAGAAGTACGCTCATATCGACCAGGAAATCATCGCCGGCTGCCGCTTCTTCGATCCACCGCGCGACGACAAGAGCGAACCAACGCCAGCTGCCGCCAAGCCCAAGGACGAAACGGCGAAGAAGCCGGGTGATAAAGATGCTCGCTAATTCTGAGCTGGCACTACTAAACACCTCAGCGGTGATTTCGGCATCTCGCAAGCTGCACGGCCCGAGTGGGCATCTCGTGCAGGCTCTATCCTTTCAATTGGATAGCATCTATCTCAGATACTTGACGGCATGAACCTTGCACTGAGTGCTTGCCAGCTAATAGCGGCAGCGGGCGAGAACTTAGGTAAGCAATTTAAGGATCATGCCAGCGTGGGAGATACGAACAATGGCTACACCCCATTTGGACACATTGAACGGTTTGCTCCGTGGCGAATTGGCGGCCACTGAGACTTATCAGCAAGCATTGCGCAAGGTCGATAGCGAACATGGCGCGCTACAGCTTGCACAAATTCGTGACGAGCATAGTGAAGCTGTTTCACTGCTACGAAAACAGATTCGCGAGTTTGGTGGCGATCCGGAAACTAGCTCTGGCAGTTGGGGAACGTTCGCGAAGGCAATCGAATCGACGGCCCAATTGTTTGGTAACGGTCCTGCTCTAACAGCCTTGAAGCAAGGCGAAGAAACCGGCCTCAGCACTTATGAATCTGCAGTTCAATCGCACGAACTGCCAGCTTTGACCCAATCGTTGATTAACGGCGTGCTACTACCTCAAACCAGGGCCCACATAGCAACGCTCGAGCGGTTGCAATCACTGCAACATGCTTCCTAATCGCTTGTTTAAAGACCACTTCCTTTATCTCATTGCCGGGAGAGCGCCTGTCAGCACGCAGTTGCTGCCGAATGTTTCCCTGTCTCTGAACGGTGACACATGACTCGTCCCAATCACAAGTCCTGTTGGCAAGATATTCCTCATCAACTGGGCGAATCGGGGCTGACGAGTGATGTCGATGCCGATGTCTGCGTGATTGGCGCCGGTATAGCGGGGCTGTCGACTGCATATCACCTATTGCGCGAGGGACGTTCGGTAGTGGTGTTGGACGACGGAAGCGTGGGCGGCGGTCAGACTCAAAAAACCAGCGCTCATTTATCGAGTGTGCTCGACGATCGGTTTACTGAACTGGCGATGCGGCGTGGTGAAGAGGCCTGCCGCTTAGCGGCGGAAAGTCACACCGCTGCCATTTCGCGAATCGAGAGTATCGTTCGAGAGCGGAGCATCTGGTGCGATTTTAGCCGCGTTGACGGCTATCTGTTCAATCCGCCCGACAAGTCGTGGGACAATCTCGACGCAGAACTGGTGGCGGCAAGGAAAGCTGGCGTGGAAGTTGAGCGAGTTCCCAAAGCTCCGTTTCCTGCGTTCGATACGGGACCCTGTTTGCGATTTACCAGGCAGGCTCAGTTTCAGCCGCTGAAATACCTCAATGCTCTGGCGACGGCAATTCAAAAATCTGGCGGCCGAATCGTCTCACAGTGCCACGCAGAATCGATTAAGCCCGGCGAAGTCAAGCGAGTAGTCAGCCCGTCCGGAACCGAAGTGCGTGCCAGGTCAGTCGTCGTGGCGACGAACATTCCCGTGAATGACATCTTTGCTATCCACTTAAAGCAGGCGGCCTACCTGAGCTATGTCGTTGCCTTACGAGCACCGCGGAACGCTGTCGCGCGGGCCCTGCTGTGGGACACGCTTGATCCTTACCACTATGTTCGCATTGAAGACCGCTCGTCACCGGCGGCGGATGAGTGCTTGCTTATTGTGGGGGGCGAGGATGCAAAAACAGGTCAGCATGACGATGCAGAAGCCCGCTATGCCAGGCTGGAAAGTTGGGCTCGCATTCACTTCCCCCAAGCCCAAGAACTGAAGTACCGTTGGTCGGGGCAGGTGATGGAAACGCTCGATGGGCTCGCGTATATCGGTCGTAATCCGGGAGATGACCCGGAGATCTACGTTGCGACTGGTGATTCAGGCATGGGGCTGACGCACGGTACGATTGCTGGCATGCTCATCACCGATCTGATTGTGGGCAGAGAAAATCCTTGGACGAGTCTTTACGATCCGTCGCGCAAGCCGGTCGGCGGATTCACCGATTTCGTCAAAGAGAACCTGAATGTTGCTTCGCAATACGCGGCTTGGGTTACGCCGGGAGATGTCAGTTCTGTCGATGACATTCCGCCGTCACAGGGAGCCATTGTGCGGCGCGGATTGCAGAAAATCGCTGCTTACCGCGATCAGTCTGGTCTGATACATGAGTACTCGGCAGTCTGCCCGCATCTGGGCTGCATCGTGCAATGGAACCACGGCGATTGCACCTTCGATTGCCCTTGTCACGGCAGCCGTTTCAACCAGCATGGCGAAGTCATCAGCGGTCCGGCGAACGTGAACTTGCCGCCTGTAAAGCACTCCTAGCACTAGCGCGACGATGTGGACTGGTAAGCCTTCGCGGCGGCAACATAGTGATCTGCCGCATGTCGAATCTTGGCGAAGTCTTTTTCGGATGCCTGCCGAATCACTTTGCCGGGCACGCCTAGCACGATGCTTCCCGGCGGCACGTCTATGTTTTCCATGACGACGGCACCCACGCCCACGATGCTGCCGCGGCCGATCTTGGCCCCATTCATAACGACCGCCCGCATGCCGATCAGGCAATCGTCTTCGACGATGGCGCCATGCACGATGGCACCATGACCGAGTGTTACGCGGTCTCCCAAGATGCAGGGCCGACCGGGATCGGCGTGCAAAATACAGCCATCTTGCACGTTCGAGCCGACCCCAATCCGAATCGCTTCGGTATCGCCGCGAATGACCGCGTTGAACCACACGCTGCTATCTTCGGCCAGTGATACGTCGCCCAGTACCACTGCGCCCGCGGCAATGAAAGCACTGGGATGAACTAGCTCGGGCTGGAACGTGGTGCGCATTGAGGGGGATCAAGGGAGAAAGGGTGGTAGGGACGAAGCGATAATCCAGTTGAATCACCCAATCATTCTGCGAGGTTCCTTCACCATTCGCCAGTGCCGTTCGCCTTTCGAAAATGATAACCTAGTCCGTAACTCCTCATCCCTTCCACCCTTTCTCCCTTCCACCCTGCCTTCCCCCATGCCCGACCTTCCCACCATTGCCCGTGCTGCTGAATTGATTCGCGACGGGGTGCTTCGTCCGCTTGATTTGGTGGAGCAGTGCCTGGCGAACATCGACCAGTACGAACCTGCGGTGCAAGCGTGGGTGACGGTGGATCGAGCGGGCGCATTGAAAGAGGCCAAGCGACTGGGGGCGACGCTGGCCGATGGAGAAGAACCAGCTAGCCCGTTGTTCGGCATTCCGATTGGCATTAAAGACATCATTGATGTCGCTGGCATGCCTACCCGCTGCGGTTCGCCACTGCGTGGAAAGTTACCGGCGACCAAAGATGCTCCGGTTGTTGCTGCACTTCGAGAAGCTGGGGCAATCTTACTCGGCAAAACAGTCACCACGCAGTTCGCTGCCTTCGATCCACCTCCCACGAAGAATCCGTGGAACGCGGCTCACACTCCTGGCGGCAGCAGCAGTGGCAGTGCTGCCGCGGTTGCCATGGAAATGTGCTTCGCCGCGCTGGGCACGCAGACGGGCGGTTCGATCACGCGTCCTGCCTCATATTGCGGCGTCGCGGGATTCAAGCCGCCGTGGGGCGAAGTGAGTTTGGAACAAGTCGAGCCACTCAGTTTTCATCTCGATCATGTGGGGCCGATCGCGCGACGGGTGAGTGACCTGTATCTCGTCTGGCAGCAATTAGCCGCCCGGGCCAGCGGCGGAGTGGACGCTTCTGTCACTCGGCCCTGGGCCGAGCACGACCTTGAGTATTGGCTCGATTGTTACGGCGTTTATCGGACGCTGTTTGTGGTCGATAGCCCGCTGCTCGAGCAGGCCGATCCGCTCGTACAGGCCACTACAGCGGCCGCACTCGAACGGCTGCGGGCGTCGTTTGAAGTGCGAAAACTTTCGCTCCCCGCATCGTTCAATAGTGTGCTCACCTGGCACAAGCGAATCATGGTGGTGGAAGCAGCCGAACATCATCGGGCTGAGTTTAAGGCCGCAGCCGAAAAGTTCGGCCCATGCATTACCACCCTCATTCAAGAGGGACTCGGTGTCAGCGCCGTCGACTACTGCGAAGCGCTGCGGATGCAGAATCAGGTGCGCAATGAACTCGCTCAATTGCTTCATTCGCAAGGCGACTTGCTCGGTTGCCTGGTGATGCCGGCGACAACTACGCCCGCTCCCGATGCGTCAACCACTGGCAATCCGGCCTTCAACGCTCCCTGGAGCTTCTTGGGTTTGCCGACCATCACCATCCCCTGTGGCCTGGCAGCCAATGGCTTGCCCTGCGGCTTGCAATTCATCGCGTTCACCAGTCCCCAGGTGTTTGCGATGGCAGGCATGTGCGAACGAATCTTGCATCAATACGCTCGACCTCCCTTGCTGGAGACTCCTCGATGAATTGCCGAAATCTCGTTGTAGCCGGCATGCTCAGCGTTGCCGCGCAGTTTGCCGTCTCGGCGGACGAACCAGCGGACCCGCTGCGCCCCGGAGCCATTCAAACCGAAGAAGTGCCGGTAGTTCCCCCCTCGCTTGCCAGGCGGTTGCAGCAATATCAGAGCCTGAGGGCCGCGGGATTTGCTGGCTGGGATCCAGCAGGGAAGGGAATTCTGATCCGCACGCGGTTTGGCAATTCCTTGCAATTGCACCGCGTTTATGAACCGGGTGGACGTCGCGAACAGATCACTTTTTTCGATGAGCCAGTGAGTGGCGGCTTTATCCCACAGGCCAAGGACGAAGCCGTGCTTCTCTCAATGAGCAGCGGCGGCAGTGAGAACAACCAGGTTTATCTCCTCGATCGGCAGCGATTTGAAACCAAGCTGCTCACCGATGGCAAGAGCCGCAATAATCTCGGTGCAGTTTCGCCCGACGGCTCGCAAATGATTGTTGGCAGCAACAAACGCAACGGCCGCGATACCGATCTTTATATCGCTAATTGCCGCGGCGGCGAGTTGCAAATGCTGATGGAGACCGAGAAGGAATTCTGGTCGGCCGTCGATTGGTCGCAAGACGGCAAACAACTACTACTGCTGAAGTATGTCTCGGTTAATGAGTCCTATCCGGCAATCTTCAATCTGAGCACCAACAAGCGAAGCGATTTGCCGCTGCCTGGCAAAGAGAAAGGTGCCTTCGGGCCGCTCGCGTTCTCGCCCGATGGTAAGAACGTCTATCTGGCTACGGATACCCAAGGAGAGTTCGCTCAGCTAGCGCGACTTGACCTCGCTAGTGGCAAGTACGAATGGCTGGCTCCTGAGATCGAATGGGATGTGACCGATATCGAAGTGGAGCCAAAGTCCGGCGCGGTGGTCTTTGCGGTAAATGCCGATGGTGCCAGCCAGGTTTTTCTGCTGACTCCTAAGGCGGGCGGAACATTGGCAAAGAGGGAGCTTAAGCTGCCGCTCGGCATTGTGAGCAGCCTTGAGTTCTCGCCCGACGGCAAACACGTGGGGATGACACTCGCGCGGCCCGATGCACCTGCCGATGCGTATTCGCTGGAACTCGAGTCGGGTAATCTGACTCGCTGGACGATGAGCGAAGTCGGTGGACTCAATCCCGCAACGTTCATCAAGCCGACTGCAATCCGGTTTCCCTCGTTCGATGGCCGGCAAATCCCCGCCTGGTTCTACAAGCCGCGAACAGCCTCGGCAGACAACAAGGTCCCGGTGGTTATCAGCATTCACGGCGGGCCAGAGAGTCAGTCGCAGCCCTATTTTACGGGTAGCACGCAGTTTTATCTGAACGAATTGGGCGTTGCCGTGATTCTGCCCAACGTACGCGGCAGCAATGGCTATGGGAAAACCTACCTCAAGCTCGATAATGCCGAGAAGCGGGAAGACAGCGTGCGCGATATTGGCGCGCTGCTCGATTGGATTAAAACCCAGCCTGAACTCGATGCCGATCGGGTCGCAGTAAGTGGCGGTTCGTATGGCGGCTACATGGTCCTAGCTTCGCTGGTGCACTACGGCGACCGCATTCGCGCGGGGATCGATAACGTGGGCATTGCCAACTTCAATACCTTCCTGCAAACGACGGCCGCCTATCGTCAAGACTTGCGCCGAGTGGAATATGGCGACGAGCGCGATCCCGCGATGAAGGCTGTTTTCGATAAGATCAGCCCTGCCAACCATGCGGAGAAAATCCGCTCGGCCCTGCTCGTGGCTCACGGCAAGAACGATCCGCGAGTTCCCTTTAGTGAAGCCGAGCAGATCGCCGCCAAAGTACGTGGCCAAGGAAAATCGGTGTGGACGGTGTACGCCGACAACGAAGGTCATGGCTTCGGCAAGAAGGACAACGCCGACTATCTGCGCGCGGTCGAAGTGATGTTCTTGTCCGAGCAATTGAAGCTGAAGAAGTAGGGACGGAGCGAGGAACGGATAAAGGGCTGCAAAGAGAATACCCTTGAGCGTCGATTTACTTTCTCTTTATCGCTTCGTCTCGTTAACCCTGCCTCACTCGTCCTGCCCCTTGTCGAAACTGCCTGAGCCGGGCCTAATAAGTGGAGGCAGTTCCTCAAGCGGACTGCGTTTTCCTTAGCCACTAGACACCAGCCCCTCCCTCAACGAGCAAACCATGAAAGTCGCCACGATCGAAACCAACAAAGGCACCATCAAGCTGGAACTATTCGGCGACAAGGTGCCGAAGACCGTCGAGAATTTTGAAACGCTGATTGGCAAGAAGTTCTACGACGGCATCAAGTTCCATCGCGTCATCGAGGATTTCATGATCCAAACCGGCTGCCCCAAAGGGAACGGCACCGGCGACGCTGGCTACAAGTTCAAAGACGAGTTTCACAAGGATCTGAAGCACAGCGGCCCGGGCATTCTCTCGATGGCCAACGCTGGCCCGAACACCAACGGTTCGCAGTTTTTCATCACCCACGTTGCCACGCCGTGGCTCGATGGCAAGCACAGTGTGTTCGGCAAAGTGATTGAAGGCATGGATGTCGTCAACAGCATCAAGCAAGGCGACGTGATGAAGAGCGTCACCGTTGCGGAAGTTGCCGAGAAGAAGTAGTCCAACTGCCAATACGCTCACGACTGGGGCATCTGCCCCCAGTCGTTAAGTGATCAAAACCGGGTGTTTTCACTTAGAAGACAGCGATTTTCTCAAAATACTTTTCTTTGGACCGCGGTCTGAATAAGCTAGAGGTGTAAGGATCGGTAGAGTCCGTAGTTCTTCTCCCTCGGCTCATCGTCCCCCTGCTTCCCGCCTTGTGCCTGCCACTTCGCATCGAGTTGTGCAACACCATGGTCGACAGCAACCAGCCTCCGCGCAATCGCGCGATTGCAATCCTGACAGAAGCTCGTGAAATTCTGGCCGAGCGATTAACCGAGCGTGTGCTCGACTCTGCGGAGGAGATCTTGAGCGACGCCCGCGGCGAGTCGTATATGAACGACATCGATGCGGTCTACGAACAAGTTGGCGTGAAGTTATCGCACATCACGCAGATGCTCGCCAACATGCCTGCTGAAGAAGTCCAGCCCGCAACGAATCAATTTCGCACCGACGATGTTGGTCCGCAGGATTATTCGGTAGTGGCCGAAGAAGGGACCAGTCACGATCTGGTTGCGACAACGCCGCGCCCAGCGCTCGTCGGCCCGATGTACGTTTCTGCCCCGGCACTGCCGGCACCCAAGATCGAGACGTCGCACTCGCCGACTGACGAGCCGTCGTTTCAGCACTTCGTTCTGCAAGTGCAGGCCGGTGATGTACGAGCTGCGGGGCGAACGTTAGCGGTCTTGTTCGCCCTGCCTGAGAGTCGCGCCCTGATGTGCGCAGCGACGTTTGCCGAACGCTGGCGGCGCGATCCCGATTTTATTACCCGGGCAATGCAATTGCGGACTGAAGTCACGAGTGGTTCATATAACGGCTCGCTCGTGCTATTGTTCGAATGCTTCGGCTTGACCGGAATCGAATCTATTGGTGTTCTGCAAACTTTGCAGAACCGAGTGGATGAATCGTAGTCCAGTCTTCTCCTACCGCTGCAGTGTTCCATCTGGTGCGGCGGGCAGCACGCGGGGCTTGGTGGCCGTGCGAGCCGCTGCCGAAGTGGTGCGACCATCGGCGAAGAACCGCGTGGTTCCTTCCGAAACGAGGCGAGTATCGTTATCGGTGCTGACCACCTCCACACGGAAGCGATGGGCACCCACCTTATCGGCCCGGGCCTTCACGTGAATGACAACTTGCTCTCCAGCGCCCAGTTCTGGAAGGGCATCGAATAGCACCTGGCCAGGCACAACGCGTCCTTCAGCACCGGCGAGCGTGACTGGCTCCAGCCCTTCAGAGAACTGCATTACCACCTTCACGTTCTTGGCGGCTTGGGTGCCACGGTTCATTAGCTGCACTTCGTAGGTAATGTCGTCGCCAACGGGAGCAGGTCCAGCGGGATCGTTGACGGCAAGTTTGAGCTGCGAAACAGCTTCGACTCCGGTTTCGACTTCGTGAGTCGAAGCACCTGACCGCGGTCCGTGAGCTTGCACGACCACGCGATGGGCACCTGGTGCATTCAGTTGGCAGCGAACGTCGTATGTCCGCTCGGTTTCAGGTGGCAGTAATCCCGCCTTCCACTTCAGCACGCTGCCGGCGAAGGTAGCGCCGTCGATTCCCCCCAGGTACTTGGCTCCGGTGGGGAGCGTAACCGAGAGAGTGAGATCGTCGGCAGCTGCATTGCCACGATTCGAAACGGTGACTGCATAGGTCGCTTCAGCCCCAGCGAATTTCATCGGAGGGCCTTCGACAACCACTTCGATGACAGCCTGCTTCACGACGATGCGCCCCGCAGCTTCGGCGCGGAGATTGCCATCGGCCGTGGCACTCAATTTTAGGTCCATCGCGTTCTGTTGATTCGCAGCAACCTTCACGTTCACTTCGCGAGTCTTCCCCGCCGGAACGGTGCCGACTTCGATTTGCTGAGGAGCATTGCCGCCGGCGATTAGCTGCACAACGACGTGGTCTGCATCGCCGCTGCCGGGATTGCTGACCGTGATTGTGAACGGCTTCTCTTCGCCATAGAGCATGTCACTGGGACCAGCGAGCGAAAGTTCGAGTTGCGGCTGACGTACGGCAATTGCAGCCTTCAACCCCGTCGGCTTGCAACTCCAATCGGCGGTGATTTCGAATGCTTGTCCTTCTTGTGCGACGACTTGCAGCCGCAAGGTCTCTTGCGAATTCGCTTTGACGCGAGGCAGGTTCCAGACCATGCGAGTAGAGCCTTGGGCGTCGGCCTGTGCGTTGGCTTCACCCGAAGTCGACTCACCCGATTCCACGCTGATCCAGGCAGGCAGATTCAAACGAAGTTGAACCTCCTCGGCCGGGGCGTCACCTTCGTTAACGAGATTGATCACGTAGCGAGCAGGCTTGCCCACCATCAGTGCTTGTGGACCGGCGAGTTCGGCCCGGAGCTTCGGTCCCGGAGCGACAACCACTAAATCGCCACTAGTGAGGCCTGCAGGTGCACGACCTGTGGAACTGATCGAAGGACGAGGGCGCAGTGCCGCTTCTGGGTCATAGACACGGCGCGATGAATTGTTCGGGACTGCGGCCTGTGGCGCGGCAGCATCGAACGGAATTATCGGCGGTGCTGCTTCATCGACAACGGGGCCATTGGGTCGCTTCAGGACAGAACGCGGCGGCACTTGATCGGAATGACTTGGCTCGCTATCGCTAACCATTTGTTGGGTAGAAGGTTGTTGGGTAGCGGGCGGAGACATTTCTTGTGCTGGCACAATTCCCTGGGAGGCTGGTTGACCCGGGCGGCGGAGCACGCTGCGGGTTGGCAGCGGGCCCGGTTGTTGCCAGGCATCGGGTGGTGGAGCAGCAGCTTCGCCCATCGGTAGCGGTCGAGGTTCTTCGTATGCCTGTTCGACCGCGGGAACGAACCCCTGCGGTTGTGGTGGCTGATTCGCCAACGATCCCCCGAGTCGCCGGGTTGCCCGGCCAAACACAGCCTGCTGCGTTTCCTCGTCATCTGCGTCAACTTGCATCGCCACGGGCATTGCGTCCGCGGTGGTGCTGGCTGGCAGAAACGCCGGCGCTGCAGGTGGCCGGCTATTGGCTGGTCGCCAGCTTGCGTCCTGAGCGCGAACGATGGCCACAACACAGATGGCAGTGAGCAGTAGGGCTGATACCCAAGTTGCCTTGCGAGGCATCGCCGATCCCCTTCTACGGACGCGAGAAAAACTCTATTCGCCGTAGATATCGGCTGCGCGGGTCGTGCTGGTTTAGCCGACTTTGACGACAACCGCCGAATTGGGCGAATAGGCGGAGTTTTCCGGCTGTAGGACGAGATCTCAGCGTGCCGGCAGCTAGCACGCGGCATCACCTGGCCGTTGCTGCCGAGCAGCGTCCGCTGCCCGCAATTCATAACATCACGACCGCACACGCATACTGTGCGAAAGCGTGCGGTTTGGCACATGCCGGCTGAATCGCACATCGAAACACCCGCCATTTACGCCGTGAAATCGCCCCTCTGCCCGTTTTGTGACTATGGAACTCCCTTTGCAATAAGAGATGTGCGGTGGTGCTAACTCAATGCGGAAAACCTCGAAAAGGGACCATGCCATGACCCAGTCGGCCAAACTACTGCTTGCTTGCCTCTTGTTTGTATTGATCTTCACTGTGGGAAATGTGATGGCTCAGACCAAACCTCGCATCATGGACGAGAACGAGCCCACCATTTCCAAGTTTATGCGCGCCAAGCTGCAGCACTCGCAAAAGCTGATCGAAGCGCTTGCTCTCGAGGACTACGGCACGATGGCCAAGAGTGCCCAGGAAATGAGCCTGCTAACACGAGCCGAACAGTGGCAACTGCTCCAGACTCCGGACTATTTATTTGAAAGTGATGCCTTTCGCCGGTCAGCAGATGAAATGATGGCAGCGGCCAAAGAAAAAGATCTCGATCGTGCCGCACTCGCCTATGTCGACATGACGATGAAGTGCGTGAAATGCCACAAATACGTGCGTCACACCAAAATGGCAGCCATACCCAACCCCGGCAAGGCAAGTATCACGCTGGAGTCGCTCGTGCAGCCTGTCGTCCGCGTTCGGGACGTTCCTGACGAAGCGCGGACGACTCGTTAGCCGCTTTGAATTGGGACCGAAACTGTCGTACGATGCGGCATCCTCTCACCTGAAGGAATTGACTCCATGCCGTGGTTTCCGAAGCAGCGTGTGATTGTGCCCATCGATTTCTCCTCGGAATCATTTGCAGCGCTCGATGTTGGGCTGCAAGTGGTCGAACGGCCTAATCAAGTCTCGATTATTCACGTCATTCAAGATCTCACTCCGCTCGAAGCAGGGGAAGTTTGGGGCGTTGTCGACCCTACAGCGCGCATCGAAAGCGCGCGGCGAGCGCTGCGCGAACGATTGACCGACGAGAAGTACAGTTCGGTGCAGTTGGAAGTTGTGCTCGGGGATCCTGCTGAGGCAATCGCAGAATATGCCCAGCAAACAGGGGCCGATTTAGTCGTCATTCCATCGCACGGACGACGCGGGCTCACCAGATTGCTGATGGGCTCGACTGCGGAACGGGTCGTCCGCCTCGCTCACTGCCCCGTTCTCGTCCTCCGGCAGTAGTTGCGCGGCAAAGTTTGGTCAGCTCACGCAATCCCACCAATCGAGCCAGCGCTTGGCAGTCAAAAGGCCTTGATGAGGGGGCTAGCGAGCTGCTGCGAGCAAATACTTCTCGGGATTCGTGATTTTTCGCAGCGGACCCAATTGACTGAGTCGCTCCCCCTTTGCTAACCTTAGTCGCTTCCCAATTGGCCGACCCCGGCCAAAGTGAAGTTAGTAGCAGCACAAAACCGATCATTGCGTGATCGGATTGAGCCGCTGGCTTAGGAGCCGAGTTGCTTGAAGGCATCGCTCCTATGGAACCGCAGCTCGATAGGAGAATGCCTCAGTGGCTGGTCAGAAAGAAGTAATTCGAATTCGCATGGAAGCTTACGACCACGCGATCTTGGACCAAAGTGCCCAAGAGATCGTGGATACCGCGAAGCGCACCCATAGCGAAGTGCATGGTCCAATTCCATTGCCGACCCGCGTCGAGCGTTATACGGTCCTGTCGGGCCCAACGATCGATAAGAAGGCTCGTCAGCAATACGAGATTCGGACCCATAAGCGTTTGATTGATATCGTGCAGGCAACTGCCAAGACCATCGAGGCGCTCAATAAGCTGAGCCTGCCCGCTGGTGTGGATATCAAGATTAAGGCCACGACTCGCTAGTAAATGGCCAAGCGGGGCCTGTTAAGTCAAGTTGAGTGTTTGTTGGAATTGTTTTTCTAAACCTAGCCGCGAGCCGTTTTATATTGACGGGAAGCCGTCCGGGTAAAGCAGGGCTCTGAAGACTTCAGGGCTGTTGTGTTCTCGGCAGGCAACGGACCATAGGAATATCGCGATGACCAAGGGAATACTCGGCCGCAAGGTCGGGATGACGCAAATATTTGATGAGAACGGGGCTTGCTTGCCCGTTACCGTAGTTTTGGCCGGCCCTTGTCGCGTGCTCCAGGTTCGTACGGCTGAGCGCGATGGCTATGAAGCAGTGCAGTTGGGTTTTCTCGATAAGCCCCGCCGCCTCGCCAGTCGCAGTGAAAGTGGCCATGTTGCCGATATCGGCAGCCGTCGCTCCAAGAGGCTCAAGGCCGCTGGTGTTCAGGTTGAGGCTAAGGCTAATTGTGAGCCGCAGCGTTTTGTTCGCGAACTCCGTGGTGCTCCGGGCGCTCTTGCCGTGGGTGGCACCGTCGATGTTGGTTCGCTGGATGGTGTAAAAGCCGTTGATGTTACCGGCTTTACGAAGGGTCGCGGCTTCACGGGTGCGATGAAGCGTTGGAATTTCGCCGGTCAACGTGCGACGCACGGTGTGAAGAAGGTGCATCGTCACATGGGTGGCACTGGCGCTCTCGCTGCGAACCGCGGTGGTGGTCGTATGAAGAAGGGCAAGAAGATGCCCGGCCGCTATGGCAACGAACAAGTGACGATTCGCAATATGCGGCTCGTGAAACTCGACAAAGAAAAGAACTTGCTCCTGATCAATGGCGCAGTTCCTGGTCCGCCGGGAACGTACCTGATCATTCGCGAGACAAACAAGGTTGGTTAGTCTCGGCGGTTGTAGTTCAGGTCAATCACGCAGCAATCAAGATCGTTGGAAATAATCATGGTAAGTCTTCCGGTATTCGATCGAGCAGGCAAGGAGGTCGGTAAGTAT
This sequence comes from Anatilimnocola aggregata, assembly GCF_007747655.1. Taxonomy (NCBI): domain Bacteria; kingdom Pseudomonadati; phylum Planctomycetota; class Planctomycetia; order Pirellulales; family Pirellulaceae; genus Anatilimnocola; species Anatilimnocola aggregata. Next base: position 7,124,519 of record NZ_CP036274.1, on the reverse strand, counting down.
GAAATCGACCCCGCGCAAATCGCTCCGTCTATCAATAAGCAATTGCTGCATGATGTGGTGGTGATGTACCAGGCTTCTCGCCGGATGGGTACTCACAAGACCAAGACTCGCAGTGAAGTCCGTGGTACGACCAAGAAAATGTATCGCCAGAAGGGCACCGGTAACGCGCGTGCAGGCTCGAAGCAGGCCGCTCAGCGTCGTGGTGGTGGTCACGTGTTCGCGTTGCGAAATCGCGATTACTCCTATCGTTTGCCTAAGAAGGCGATTCAGTCTGCCACTCGCATGGCCATCGCTAGCAAGTTGCAGTCGCAAGATGTGGTTGTGCTCGACGAGTTGTCGCTGTCGGCCCCCAAAACACAAGAAGTCGCTGCCATCCTCAGGGCTCTGCAGTTGCAGGGTGTGTCGCTGATGTTGGCAACCGCGGCACTCGATCCGATGGTTTACAAAAGTGCTCGCAATATCGACAAGGTTTCGGTGGCTCCAGTGAGCGACCTGAATGCCCTGTCGGTGCTAGTGCCAAAGAAGCTCGTCCTCACGCGGGCCGCGTTGGATGTGATTCGCGATCGGGCTAAGAAGCCTGAGTAGTTCGCATTCAGAGCAGTTGTCGGCGTGATTGGTTGGTTTGATTGAGATTGCGGAAGGGTAACACATGAGCACAGATGCAAATACCGAGTATTCGCCGGCCAACCTGCCGAGCTACCAGGTCATCGTGCGTCCATTGGTCACGGAAAAGGGGATGCACCGCTCGACACGCTATAACCAATACGCGTTCGAAGTGAATTCGCTGGCCAGCAAAGAAGACATCAAGCGCGCAGTTGAAGATTTGTTCAACGTCAAGGTCGAGAAGGTCCGCACTCAAAACCGTCTGGGCAAGGCTCGCCGGCACAAGTTCAAGGCTGGTTCGACAAAGGGTTGGAAGAAGGCCCTGGTCACGTTGAACGAGGAGCATCGCATCGACTTCTTCTAAGCGACCAATGGTTGCTGGGAAGGTTTCGCTGCTGTGTCGTGAGCAAGTGCGATAGGAATAAGGTCAGTCATGGGAATTAAGCAATACAATCCGGTTACCGCAGGACGCCGCGGCGCAAGCGTGAGCGACTTTGCTGAATTGACTCCCGGCGCCAAGCCGGAAAAGTCACTTCTCCGGCCAAAGCAAAAGACCGGTGGTCGCAATAATCAGGGCCGCATCACCGCCCGGCATCGTGGTGGTGGTCATAAGCAACTTTATCGCGTCGTCGACTTTCTGCGGAACAAGGACGGCATTCCCGCCAAGGTCGATTCGATTCAATACGATCCAAACCGTAACTGCCGCATCGCGCTGCTGCACTATGTTGACGGTGAGAAGCGGTACATTCTCGCTCCAGACGGCTTGAAGGCCGGTCAGATGGTCGAGAACGGGCCAGATGCCACGCCGACCGTCGGCAACTGCATGCCGCTCAGCAATATTCCCCTCAGCACGCAAATTCATGCGATTGAGTTCCTGCCTGGTACCGGTGCCAAGATGTGCCGTAGTGCCGGTAGTAACGCAGTCCTGATGGCCCGCGATGGTGACTGGGCTCAGATCTCTCTGCCGAGCGGCGAAATCCGCAAGGTTCCTGCTACTTGTCGCGCCACGATCGGTATGGTCGGTAACTCCGATCAGATGAACATCGTGATCGGCAAAGCTGGTCGTAATCGCTGGAAGGGTATTCGTCCAACCGTTCGCGGTACTGCGATGAATCCGATCGATCACCCGCACGGTGGTGGTGAGGGTCGCACCAAGGGTGGTCGTCACCCGGTGAGTCCAGAAGGCAAGTTGGCCAAGGGTGGTTCGACCCGCAAGCGTCGTAAGCCATCGAATTCGGCTATCGTGCGCCGCCGCAAGTCGCGTCGCTACGGTCAGCTGAAGTTGAAATAATTGTTGGTTCGGAATTGCTGCCAGGTTTGTTTACTTAGTGAGAATTGTTCATGGGCCGTTCCAGCAAAAAGGGGCCGTACGTCGACCCCAACGTGTACAAGAAGGTGCAAGCTCAATTGGGCGGCGGTTCGAAGGAGCCGATCAAGACTTGGGCTCGTGCTTGCACGATTGTGCCTGAGTTCGTCGGTTTGACCTTCATGGTTCATAACGGCAAGGCTCACTTGAAGGTGTTCGTTTCGGAAGAAATGGTCGGCCATCGCTTGGGGGAATTTGCTCCAACTCGGACGTTCAAGGGACACGGCGGCAAGACCAAGAAGTAAGCGGACAAAAGGTGAGTGAAGTCGGCTGCCGGGTTCGCCTCGCAGGTCGGTTTCCTTAAGGGATTCAACATGGCATACAAAGCATCGCATCGATTCAGCCGGATCAGCGCCCGCAAGGTGCGCCCGCTCGCCACGATGATTCGTGGCAAGTTCGCTGACGAAGCGCTCGACATTTTGAAGTTTCAGCCCGATCGTGGTGCTCGCTTGCTCGAGAAGGTGCTGAAGAGCGCCCTCGGCAATGCTCAAGACCCCGAACAAAACCCGGGCAAGACGGTTCGCGTCGAACAGTTGGTCGTAACCGATGCACGGGTCGATGGCGGCCCGATGTTCAAGCGGATTCGCCCTGTGTCGCGCGGCATGGCCTACATGATCAAGCGGCGTTCGGCTCATATTTCTGTGGCACTCGAGGAAATCTCCGAGTTGTAAGCGAGTGCGGAAATCGCAACGCCCGTCAGCTTGTGTAGATGAGGAATATTTATGGGTCAAAAAGTGAATCCGGTCGCCTTTCGCGTCGGGATCATGATCGGCTGGAAGAGTCGCTGGTATGCTTCGAAGAAGGAGTTCTCGCAACTTCTGCTCGAAGACTCCAAGATTCGCAAGTTCATCAAGAACCATCCACGTCGCGAATACAAAAGCGCCGGTATCGACCGCATCGAAGTCGAGCGGACACGTGACGAAGTCAAGGTCGTCCTGCACGTCGCTCGACCAGGTTTGATCATTGGTAAGAAGGGGCAGGAGGTCGAGATTCTGCAGGAAGAACTGCAAAACCTCACCGGCCGCCGCGTCAATTTGAAGATTGAAGAAATTGCTCGTCCGGAAATAATGGCTCAGCTGATTGCTGAGGAAATCGCTCAGCAATTAGCCAAGCGGGCCAGTTTTCGCCGGACCATTAAGCGAGCGATTGAATCCGTTATGGATTCGGGTGCTCGGGGTGTGAAGATTCAACTGGCCGGCCGACTTGGCGGGGCAGAAATGGCGCGCTGCGAAAAGGCTTCGGCTGGTTCGCTGCCGCTCAGCACGTTGCGAGCGAAGATCGATTACGGCTTTACCGAGGCCGCCACCGCCCAGGGCAACATCGGCGTACAGGTCTGGGTGAATCAAGGAATGCACGAGGGAGACGCGACAAATGGCCCTGATGCCCAAGCGAGTGAAGCACCGAAAAAGCCAAAGAGGACGTATAAAAGGTAAGGCCACTCGTGGCAACCGCGTCGTATTTGGTGATTTCGGACTGCAGGCAACGATGGGTGGCTGGATCAAGGCCACCACGATCGAGTCCGGGCGTATTGCTGCCCAGCAATACATCCGCGGCGAAGGTCGGCTGTATATCCGCATCTTCCCACACAAGTCGGTGACGTCTCGACCGCTCGAAACCCGCATGGGTAAGGGTAAGGGCGAACCGGATCACTGGGTTGCCGTGGTGAAGGAAGGTACTGTGTTGTTTGAATTGGCCGGTGTGACTGAGGCTCAAGCCAAGCTCTGCTTCGCTCGCCTTGCCCACAAGATGCCGATTCCATGCCGCATGGTTCGCCGTCGGCCCGCCTAGTTGCTAAATGTAGTTCGAGACAGTGCGTAGTTAGAAGACTGCAGATTAGTACCAACGTTTTGATGATTTGCTGAGGATTGCTGGGATGAAAGCTGCGGAACTGCGACAGATGAGCGATGAGCAATTGCGGCTCACCATCGAAGAAACCGAGAAGTCACTGTTCAAGCTGCGGATGCAAGCTTCGACCGAGCGGTTGGACGTTCCTAGCGAACTCCGTCGGCAGCGCCGGCTGATTGCTCGCGTCAAGACGATCCAGTCACAGCGGCAAATTGCCACGGTAGCCAAGTAAGTTCGCAACGAAGCGAGAGAGTCAGTCAACCGAGTTTGACAGTAGCAGACGGAAGTGGATTATGCCTAAGCGTTTATTGATCGGTAAAGTGACTCGCGATAAGTCCTCGACGACTCGTCGCGTGGAAGTTCCTCGTCTGGTAATGCACGAAGTCTACGGCAAGACCATGCGACGACGAACGATTTGCTACGCTCACGACGCGGACGGCATCTCGCACAATGGCGACACGGTGGAGATTGAAGAATCTCGTCCGCTGTCCAAACTCAAGCGGTGGGTGCTCAAGCGAGTGATCAGTCAGGCAACTGCCTCGACGACCGCTCCAGCTGTTGATACTCCCACCACATAGGCCGCTTTTCGTCGCTGTGATCGGCGTGCGAAGTGAGCACCTGGCCGGCAACTGGAGGATAGGAACATGATTCAACAAGAAACCAGACTGGCGGTTGCCGACAACACGGGCGCCAAAGAGGTGATGTGCATCAAGGTGCTGGGTGGTTCGAAGAAGCGAACCGCTGGCATCGGCGACATCATCATTTGTAGCGTGAAGAGCGTGATCGCCGGCAGCGAAATCAAGAAGAAGGCTGTGGTGCGTGGTGTGGTGGTGCGGACCAAGAGCCCGAATCGCCGAGCGGATGGCAGTTATGTCAAGTTTGATAGCAATGCCGTGGTGCTGATCGACGCAGATAACAATCCGCGTGGAACTCGCATCTTCGGAGCTGTCGCTCGCGAGCTGCGTGAAATGAGCTTCATGAAGATCGTCAGCCTGGCGAGTGAGGTGGTCTAATGCACATTCGAACCAACGATATCGTACAAGTCATCGCCGGCGACGAGAAAGACGTCAAAGGTAAGGTCCTGCACATCGACCGCGAAGCGGGCCGGATTACGGTGGAGGGCGTGAATCGTGTTTACAAGCACGTTCGCCGCAGCCAACGGAACCCACAAGGTGGTCGCCTCTCGAAAGAGATGCCCGTTCAGATTTCGAATGTTCTGCTGGTTTGCCCCAAGTGCAACAAGGGCGTGCGAACTGGCGTGAAGGTGCTGGAGAACGGTACCAAGCAGCGGGTTTGTCGCAAGTGCGACGCTTCGCTCGGTGATATTTCCAAGTCCAAGAAGACGGCCGCGGCCAAGTAGGGCCAGTAGTAAAGCCAACGACAGGGGTACGAACAAGTGGCCAAGAAAGCAAAAGCCGAAGCAGCAGAGACCGAAACGGCCTCGAGCGGGCCGGCACCGACTCCACGCCTGCATACCAAGTATCTCAAGGAGGCGCTCCCCGCGCTGGCCGAGAAACTGGGTCGCAGCAATCCGATGTCTTTGCCCAAGTTGGAAAAGATTGTCGTGAATATGGGTGTCGGCATTGCGACACAAGAAAAGAAGCACCTCGAGACTGCGGTCGAAGCGATGGGTTTGATCACCGGCCAAAAGCCGATCATCACCAAGTCGCGGAAGGCCATCTCGGCGTTCAAGCTTCGCGAAGATATGCCGATCGGCTGCAAGGTTACCCTGCGTGGCCGGAAGATGTACGAATTTTTTGATCGCTTGGTTTCGATCGCCCTGCCTCGCGTCCGCGACTTTCGCGGTGTGAGCCGTAAGGCGTTCGACGGCAATGGCAGCTATAGCATGGGCCTGGCCGAGCAATTGGTGTTTCCGGAGTTGAATCCGGACAAGTTCCTGCGAGTGCAGGGGATGAACATTACGTTCGTAGTTCGCAACGCTTCGGATGACGAATCGCGCGAGTTGCTAAAGATTATGGGCATTCCGTTCCAAGCGGAAGTTGCACCGAAGAAGTAAGTACTGAAGTCGTTTGCTTAGTTCGGTCAGCTGTTCGTAGCTCGGCCGCACTAGTGCTGAGATATCCATTTTTTGCAGTGAGTAATTCCAGTGGCAAGCAAATCGAAGATTGCCAAAGCCAAGCAAGCACCGAAGTTTCCAACTCGGTTCAAGCGGCGTTGTCAAATGTGCGGTCGCCCGCGGGCCGTGTATCGGAAGTTCGGCATCTGTCGTATTTGTTTTCGTAAGCTCGCGGACTCGGGGTTGATTCCCGGCGTTCGTAAGGCCAGTTGGTAAGAGGGGTCCTCTGTAGCCATGTTGACTGACCCAATCGCAGATATGTTGACTCGCATCCGGAACGCCGTCTCGGTAGAGCGGCCTCACGTAGATGTGCCCCTATCCTTGGTGAAGCGAGGCTTGGCCGATGTGCTCAAGCGCGAAGGCTACATCTGGGACTGGCAGGTAGTCGAATTGGATCCCGTACATCAGATCCGCCTGGAACTGAAGTACGGTCCTAACGGCGAGCATGTCATTCAGCACATTAAACGGGTGAGCTCACCCGGCCGACGAGTGTTTCGTCGGGCCAAGGAGCTGCGCCCCGTGTTGAACGGACAAGGGATTACGATTCTGAGCACCAGCGGCGGTGTCGTCAGCGATCGCGAAGCTCGGCAGCGGAACATCGGCGGTGAAGTGCTGTGCGAAATCTGGTAGCCAACCAGCTTGCTGCGGCGAGTTGCGCGGCCTGTTCGCAGTGATACTGTTCGCAGTTATTGAGGCCCTAGATCAGCTGTCGATCAACGGCGTGCGAGTTTTTTGAGGTAAGTACCATGTCTCGAATCGGAAATAAGCCAATCGCCATCATCGACGGCGTTAAGGTCTCGGTGTCTGGCCGCCAGGTCAACGTCGAAGGGCCTAAGGGCAAGCTCAGCTGGGAACACCGGCCGGAAGTTTCGGTCACGGTCGATGCCGGTGGCAAGCAAATTGTCGTCGCTCGCCAAAACGATGAGCGCGAAGCTCGGTCGTTTCACGGCCTGACCCGCGCGCTGATTAACAATATGATCTTCGGCGTGAAGAACGGCTACGAAAAAAGGCTCGAGATCATCGGCGTCGGTTATCAGGCCACGCTCAAGGGCAAGGTATTGGCCATGCGTGTTGGCTATGCCAATGAATTGCAACGGCAGGTTCCCGAAGGTCTCACCGTCACTTGCCCGGATGCCACTCACGTGGTGATTCAGGGTGCCGACAAGCAAAAGGTTGGTCAGTTCGCTGCCGAGTTGCGTCAACTCCGTAAGCCAGAACCATACAAGGGCAAGGGTGTCCGTTACCAAGGCGAGCAGATCAAGCTCAAGCCAGGTAAGGCCGCTTCGAAGTAAGCTCGCCCCACAATCAACGCACATACATCGTTTTCAGCTCACTTTTAGATTGGTTTTCTCGGCGGCATCTAATAAGCGGATGCCCAACGCGAGAAGGGAAAGACGGCAATGGACAAGCAACGAACACTGGGTGGACGCCGCGTACGACGGTCGTTCCGCGTGCGGAAGAAATTCGGCCATGGTGCCGAACGCCCCCGTCTGTCGATCAATCGCAGCCATAAGAACCTGGCCGTGCAGATCATCGACGACTCGACTGGCCAGACCCTGGTTTCGGCCAGCACCATCGACAAGGATTTACGCTCCGAGATCAAGTACGGCGGCAATAAAGAAGCGGCGATCAAGTTGGGCAAGATCATTGCCGAGCGAGCCATCGCCAAGGGAATCAAAGAGGTCGCCTTCGACCGCGGTCATTTGCGTTATCATGGCCGGGTAGCATCGCTGGCCGATGCTGCACGTGAAGGCGGTTTGAGCTTCTAGTTTTCAATAGCAATTTCGAGAATTGGTACAGGTCGGGACTATATGGCAGCACAACAGTCCGACGGCGGTCGGAGAAATTCGAACGCCTCTAACGAATCGAATCGCGGCGAATTCATCGATAAGACCGTCCAGATCAAGCGGTGCGCCGCAGTGGTCAAGGGTGGTCGTCGCTTTAGTTTTGCCGCGATGGTCGTTGTCGGCGATGGCCGCGGTCGCGTGGGTTGGGGCTATGGCAAAGCCAACGAAGTTCCACCCGCCGTCGAAAAAGGTCAGAAGCAGGCCACGCGCAGTCTGGTCAGCGTGCCGTTGATTAACGACACCATTCCGCACGCCGTGCGAGCCAAGTTCGGTTCGGCCGACGTGCTGCTGATGCCGGCCGGTGCTGGTACGGGCGTAATCGCCGGAGCCGCTGTTCGCTCGGTTTGCGAAGCCGCAGGCATTAAGAACATCATTACGAAGAGCATGGGCACCAGCAACCAGATCACCGTCGTCAAAGCGGCCATCAAGGCGCTGAAGCAACTGCGCACGATCCAAGATACGGAACGCTTGCGGGGAGTTACCTTGTCATGAGTTTGCACGAAGTTAATCAAGGCATCCACAAACACAAGAAGACGATGCGGATCGGCCGCGGTGTGGGCTCGGGCAAGGGCAAGACATCGGGCAAGGGTCACAAGGGCCAGTTGGCCCGCGCCGGTTGGAAGGGTCTATCGATCTTTCAAGGTGGTGGTAGCCCGCTCGTTCGCCGCGTTCCCAAGCGTGGTTTCACCAATTCATTCGCCTTGACGATTGCCAACGTTAACATCAGCGAGTTCCAAGATTTGTTCGAGGCGGGCGAAGAAGTCTCCATCGAAACGCTGCAGGGCAAAGGCTTGCTCAAGAAGCGGTTCGACCTTTTAAAGGTGCTCGGTAACGGTGAACTGACCAAGAAGCTCAACGTTTCGGCCCACCGCTTCAGCGAAGCGGCCAAGGAAAAGATCGAAAAGGCTGGGGGTACGGCTACGGTTGTTCCCGGTCGCACTCCGGTTGCTGAAAAGCAGGCTGCCACTCGGGCCGCGAAGAAGGCGGATCCGAAGAATGCCGGTAAGAAATCGGGTGCTAAGAAGTCCTAAGTCGGCTCGCGTGCCTGCAATTCCCACCTAACGACAGTTTTTAAGAGCAGCGGCATCGTGGCGCTGCTCTTTTTTTGCTACCTTGCTTTCTGGTAACTTGGGTATCGCCCGTTTTCAGCTGACCGGCTGTCTTGGTAGCTAACGCTCGCTCGCAACAAAAATCTGGATGGATGCCATGTGGGAGAAATTCCGAGCAATCTTCACCATTCCTGAACTACGACAGAAGATCTTCTTCACGTTGATCTTATTGGCCGTGTTTCGGGTCGGCTATCAGATTCCGCTGCCATTCGTCGATCAGGTCGAGATGGCCAAGCGGACAGCGCAACAAAGCGATAGCCCGCTGGGGAATCTGCTTGCCAAGGTTGCGGTGTTTAGTGCATCCGACTTGCGCCAGATGACAATTCTGGGCCTCGGCATCATGCCGTACATTTCGGCTTCGATTATTTTGCAGTTGCTCGGCAGTGTCTATAAGCCGCTGGAAGAGCTGCGCAAAGAAGGCGAAACCGGCCGGAAAAAGATCAACGAGTACACGCGCTATCTAACGATCGCGATCTGCATTATTCAGAGCATTTTCTACCTGCAGAGCATGGTGAGGCAGGGGACAAGTAACTCCGTTCCCATTTTCGACAGCTTCATGGTTTCGACCGGTGCGGGGGCCCACCTGGCTCCAGCCTGGTTCTTTACCTCGCTGTTGATTATGACCTGCGGCACGATGTTTGTAATGTGGATCGGCGAGCAAATCGACGAGTTTGGCATCGGCAACGGTATTAGCTTGCTGATCATGGCCGGCATTCTGGCTCAAATGCCGCTGGCCATGCGTCGCTTTTTCAGCACTATGAAGTGGCAGCTCGTTGGTTCGGATGCTTCTGGTCAGGTGGGTGTCGATCACTTAGTCATCTTGATGTTTTTGTTCGTCATCGTGGTGATGGGCGTCTGCTTCATCACGCTCGGTCAGCGACAAATTCCGACGCAAAGTGCCAAGCATGTGCGCGGTCGCCGTGTGTATGGTGGATCCCGTCAGTACTTGCCGCTCAAGCTCAATCAATCGGGCGTGATGCCGATTATCTTCGCCAGCAGCATGCTCATGCTGCCCGCGTTCCTGCTCCAGTTTTTGGCTTCGTCGCTCGATTCGGCAGCTCCTGGGTTTGCCGGCTCGATCAAGTATCTGGGCGATGCGCTCAGCAGCGGCACCTCGTTCATCTATAACCTGCTATACGTCGCCCTGATTTACTTCTTCAGCTACTTCTGGATGGCGATTACCTTCAATCCGAAGGAAATGGCCGAGAACCTGAAGGACTTCGGCACGTTCATTCCCGGTTATCGCCCCGGCCGACGAACAGCCGAGCACTTAGAAAAGGTGATGGTCCGCATTACCTACGTCGGTGCTGCGTTTCTTTCTTTGGTTGCGATTGTGCCCACGATTATTTCGAGTTCACTGGGTGTCGATGCAGGCATCGCGAGCTTTTACGGCGGTACGGGCTTGCTGATTGCGGTGAGTGTGGCATTCGATTTGATTCAGAAGATCGATAGCCATCTGGTGATGCGTGATTATCGTGGTTTGCTGGAAGCGTGATGAAAATTTGAACGATGGGCCGCGCTTTTGAGGCGGGGCGCGGCCCTCCTAGCATCGATCGGGAGATGTTACCAATGGGGGCACCGGCCGCGAGGTTACGATGCTGATCGTGTTCATCGGCCCGCCTGGTGCCGGCAAAGGTACACAGTCGAAACGACTGCTCGAGTATCTGCAGATTCCGCACCTGTCGACGGGGGAACTGCTCCGTGGCAAGCAAGCGTCGCCACTGGGCCGCCTGGCAGCCCAATACATGGACAAGGGGCAGCTCGTTCCTGATCCCATTGTGCTGAGCATGGTGGGCGAAGAACTCGACAAGCCCGCCTTTTGCCGCGGCTGCATGTTCGACGGCTTTCCGCGCACCATTCAGCAGGCGAAATCGCTGGATGATTCGCTGCGCCAGCGGGGCACGCCGCTCGATATTGTGCTTGAGCTGCGGGCCGATGAGGCCGAACTGGTCAGTCGCATGCTCCGGCGCGCGACAGCCGAGAATCGCCCGGATGATACGCCAGAAACCATCGGTCGCCGGATGGAAGTCTATCATCGTCAGACTTCGCCGCTGCTCGATTATTACCGCCATCAAGGGCTCCTCACCACGATCGACGCCATGCGTTCGGCCGACGAGGTGTTCGACAGCATTCGCGATGCTGTGGACAAAAAAAAAGCTAACCGCCATCAAGCCGTCAGCCAGGTTTCGGCCTCGTAACAAGTTCGCCCGCCCGTAATGGCTCCCGCCGCAAACGCTCCCCTGCTGATCGACGAACGACATTTCGTCCAAATTTGCCCGTCAGACGCTCGCGAACTGCGCCGGCGCACGGATATAATCGGTGAGCTGTTTCGCACACTGGGTGGCTGTCTCTCCGCGGCCGCATGTCAGTGATTGTTGTTTGCGCGAGAAAGGGTCGGAAATGAAATCCGCACGCCCATTTCGTTGGTTTACCGTTGCTTCCTTTCTTTCGCTGGTTGTGCTGCCCCTTGGCATGGTCACAGCCGCGGAAGGAAAACCCGCGGCCAAGCCCGACGCCACGGCAATCAAGCAATTGATCGACGAACTGGGTGCCGATGAATTCTCGGCGCGCGAAGCGGCCACCGAGCAACTGGCCCGTATCGGTTTGCCCGCCTACAAGGCGGTGGAAGATGCGGTCCAACATCCCGATCGCGAAGTTCGCTATCGGGCTGAACGGATTCTGGGGCGCATTCGCCAGCTCGACTTGCAGCGGCGGCTCGATAGTTTTCTCCGCGGCAGTGAAGAGAGCGACGATTACACGTTGCCCGGTTGGGCTCGCTTTAAGAAGGTCTATGGCGATGACACGCATTCGCGCGCGGTTTTTGTCGACCTGACCAAAGCCGATGCGGAGTTACTGCAAGCGATTGAGAACAGCCCCAAGGCAGCGGCGGATGTTGCCGCCACTCGAGTCACGCAATATCAGCAGCTGGCTCAAATGCAGCAGTTTGGTGGCAATGCGGGCCTGCAACTCAACTTCGGCCAGATCGCCACGCTCCTGTTCGTTGCCGGCGAAGAAGACGTCACGCTCAATCAGCAATCGTCGCAAGCGGTATTCAACTTTTGCAACCAGCAGGGCATGGCCGACGCCATCAGCAATGGCAGCCGGCGCGAAATTCCCCGCCAGATGCTCGTCCGTGTGATTGTCCGCAGCGAAGACTGGGCCGCTTACCAGGCCATGTCGCTGGCCCGTCGCTTTAGCATGAAGGAAGGGCTGATTCCGGCCGAGAAAATTTTGAAGGGGAATCGCCAGCCGCACATGGCGTACTATGCGCTGGCCACCATCGCCGCGATGGGCAACGACTCACACATTCCGCTGGTCGAAAAGCTGCTTACCGATCAAAACGTCGTCACGCAGATGCACGAGAAGGACAAGGTCATTTACAAGATCGAAGTCCGCGATGCCGCCCTCGCCACGGCTCTCTTCCTGACTAAGCAAGACCTGAAGAGCTACTTTCCCGTTCGCGAAGGGCAGACCGTGGGGGATCCGCAGCAAGTGCTGACGAATCCACGGATCATCGGCTTTGCTGAAGAAGCCAAACGGGCAGAAACGTTTAAGAAGTGGGCCGAATACCGGGCGAAGAACCCAGGGGCGGCTCCCGCCAAAGAAGACGGCGCAAAGAACGACGGCAAAGAAGCCCCGGCCGGTGACACTGCTGCCAAGGAGGCCGCCGCCAAGGCCGAAGCCGATGTGGCCACTGCTGCCGTCGCGAAAGAAGCTGCCGCCAAAGCAGAGGCCGCGAAGAAGGAAGCAGCTGCCAAGAAGGGGGCTGCTCCTGCTGTGCCAATGAATGCCGTTCCGCGAACTCGGTAACATCGGCGAACTTTCTGCGCTTAGCCAGTTGTTGCGACCAGGTTCTTGGTCGCCTTGGCACGAGGCTGCGCAATCATGTCGATGTCGGTCATTAAGATCCCCGTCCAGGCCTGGATTCTCGATCTTTATCCAGCTTCAACTCCAGCAAAGCCGGACAGTCCAAATAATCCCAAGCTGAAGAGCATTGCCGGCGGCCTGGCGATTCCGTCGTTCTGGACCAACCAGCAAATCAACAGCGCCTTCCAGGGTGCGAACAAAATCTGGGAACAGGCCAAGATCGAGTTTTCGCCTGTCACCATCGGCGAAAAGGAAATGCTCGTTCCCGCCGACGACAACGGCATGTGGATCGAGTTCACCAACAATCTTTCCCCCGCGCCCGGTGGCAAAGGAGTCGGTGTTGGCTTTGTCTACGACTTGCCCGGCAGCGAGGGTGGCGTTGGCGGCGGCCGCGCTGCTGTGATCGCACTCAAGAAAGGCAACGATGCGGTCGCCAGCTATTTCCCGAGCATTCTTGCGCATGAACTGGGGCACTGCTTGCTCGGCCACGAGCATCGCGAGCACGAGCCGAAGAATCTCATGTTCGACGTTCGCCACCCCAAACGCCACAATCCCGATAAGCTCGATGCGGAGCAAATCACCAAGGCCCGCGAGCATGCTGCAACGCTGTTGTAGTGCTGCCGCGACTACCAGGTGCAAAAAAAACTGCAGGTCGCATCATGATATGCAACCTGCAGCCAGTTGAGGAATCAGCCTGTCGAGACGAGTTTCTGCGAGTTACTTCACGGCTTCTTCGGCCGCAGTCCGCAGCTCTTCGTTGCTCTCTTCAAGGGCCGTTTTCACCAGGAAGTCGCCCCCTTCGCCCCCCAGTTCCTTCGCTGCTCGCACGACCGCCGCGCGAGACTCCTTATCTTCCTTTTTGTAGGCGGCCGCCAAAACCGGCCAGGCGTCTTGTTTTCGCTTGACGGCCAGTTTCACTGCCTCGGCTACCACTTTGCCGGAACCAACCTTGGCAGCCGCGTACAAGATCAACAACCCGCCATCGCCGGTGGTCTTGTCCGCCAGTTCCATCACTTGCGCGGCGAACTTCTCATCGTCCTTGCGCGAGTCGGCAAGCGCGCCGAGGAAGATCAACCGCTGACTGGTGGGCAACTCGAGGCCGAGCAAGGTCTGCGTCAGCTCGTCGTCGGCATTTTTCATCATGGCGACAAACATCAGCAGCTTGTCGGTGCTGGTCTGCTTGTTCAGCTCTTGGGCCAGAAAGCCTCGATCCTTCGAGTTCAACGCTTCGAACGCCAAGGCAACTGCCGGGTAACCAGCTTCGCCCTTCGCGAGCGCGGCCAACAGTGCAGCGCGGCGCACTGTTTCGTGCGGCGAATCTTTGGCCATACGGCCGAGCGCGAGGACTTGCTCGTCCTGGCTAGCCAGCTTGTCGATTTCTTTCACGATGCCCAGTTGGGCCTGCTCATCGCCGGTCATAAAGACCTGGGCTTTGGCTTTTAATTCTTCGCTCAGTTGGTCTTTATTTTCGGCCAACTTCTTCAAGTCGCTGACCTTACTATCGATGCTGGTTTTGATTTCGCTGCCACGCTCTTTAAGCGCTTCGACGGCTTCTTTCACCTTGGCAAGCTGGCCGTCCATCGTTTGCATGCGGTCCTTCACTGCCACGAGCGCGGCTGGCGGCTCCGCGGCCCGCGCGACGAATTCCAAACGGACGAGCGGCACGACAGCTGCCACGAGCAGCGCACCGCAGATAATAACCTTGTTCATTGACGAGTCCTGACAAAGAGAAGGGGACAACAATCGACGCACACGAACAAGCAGAGGATGAGCGTGCGCGCATTGCCCAGCCACTGTGGTTCTCGGGGGTTGAAGTTCGACCAGCCGCAACAAGGCCTGCAGATACTCGGCCCGTTGCGGGGGTGAGCCAGCGGCTTCCAGATCGCAAAGCCATTCGCCAGCCTGCAGAAAATTTCGCACAGCCCACCAGGCAGCCGGATTGAACCACTGCGGCAGGGCCAGGGCATATACCAGCCAACTCTTCCAGAGATCGCCTCGGCGATAGTGCGAAAGTTCGTGCCGCACAATCGCTGCTTGCTCGGCCGTCGTGCAAGCGAGCCAGAACCGCTGTGGCACCCACACTTCGTAACCGCGGGGGAGCAAGCAAAGTAGCGGACCGATCGCGGTTGTCAGGCGCAGCGGCAACTGCGGCGGGCCTTGGGTTTGTTGCAACAGCGCTTGCCACTGGGCGGCAGTGGTGGAATCGAGCCTGTGATGATAAGCCGCTTGCCGGCAATGCCGGCCGTACAGGGCAACGGCCAATAGCAGCAGACCACTCACGCCACAGAGCCAAATAGTGGCTAAAGACCGACGAATGAAGGGCAGCAGCTCGGCCAGATCGAGCGCCGGAGCGGTTGCCACTGGCTCGTGACGATGAAGTGAATTGTCAATTGCGGCTGTCTGTTGTTCGGTGCGGGGAGTGGCATCAACCGGGGGCAGTTCAATGTTCGCTGCTGCTGTCACGGGTGCGGTAGTTGTGGTCGGCGGATCGTACCAGGGAATCGAAATCACCAGCGGGGCAATGAGCCAACCTTGCGCCAGTACTAACAGGCTGGACCAGCGATGAAGGTGAGGCGAGCGAATGGCCAGCAGCCACAACAGTCCGCGCACGACGAGCATCGTCAGCAACATGGCGACTGCGGCGCGGGCGATCAGCGGTAACAATGCATCTGCAATCAAGCTCGGGTCCGGCAGAGAACTCATCGCTTTTTCTCCGGCTTTGGTGCTTCCGGTTCGCGGTTTCGTTCGGCCTCGGCAATCAGCCGCTTCATCTCGGCCAGGTCGGCACTGGTCAGCGCCGGATCTTGAATCAGCTGGGCGAAGAGGGGGACCGCGCCACTCACGCGTTCCAGCAGCAAGTCGAGGAGCGGGCCGCTGACATCGTCGGGGGCAATGGCCGCCTGGTACTTCGCCGGGCGATCGCTGGTCTTGGTGACGACGTTCTTCGCCACCAGTCGTTCCAGCCGCGTTTGCACCGTGGTGTACCCCACTTGCTCGCCGCGGCGGACCATCTCGGCATGAGCGGCCGAAAGCGTGCTCGCCCCTAAATCCCACAACAGGCGCAGGATGTTAATCTCTCCTGCCGCCAGACGTTCCGTCGGTTTCTTGCGTGCCATGATCGCGTTTCAGTGCTCTCGAACGAAGCGAATACGACTCTTGTCGTAAGCATATTACGACAGTCGTCGTAATCGGTCAAGGAGATTTTTCGCGGTTGAGATGCATCGCCTCGCCTGTTGCGATTTTCGTCTTGGCCAACACTGAGCGAAGCTCGGGCGCGGGCGAAATCACCCGCTCGCCGGGTCACTTCAACATGAAATGAGAACTCGATCTGCCGATGGGTGCCGCCACATTTAGAACAGGAAGTTTTGTTGAACTACTTAAGCGCGACTCGATCCAAATCGAACTTTAGTTGATACTCAAACAGCATGACGTCGGTAAGTAAACTTGCAGCGTATCGAAGCTTATCGTCGATGTTGCATGCCACGATGATCCCGGCAACTTTCCTTTCGCCCGCCAAGTGCTTTTTCACCCAGCCCATGTATCGAAGAATCTGTCCGATGACGCGGTCAGATCCACGACTAACTTTGAGTTCAATTACAACGAGGTTGTTTGCAGAGTCTATTGCGAGGATATCGATTCGTCCGACGTCTGTGTCGTACTCAATTCCGGCATTGCCTTCGTGATCTCGGAAAATTTTCAGCGGCGAGTTGTCCACCTTGATGATGCTGATGTTCTTCTCCAAAAAATCTCGCAGATGACATTCGAGTGCAAAGGGAAGTCCGGCTTCGTCGGTTGGGTCGTCATCGTTTTCAGGGTCGTCGGGTGGACCAGATATAGCTTGTCCGACTTCGAGCTTTCCAAATGCATTTAGGCGCATCTCCCATTGCCCGTGGATAGTTGCATCAAAGCGAGTTACTTCACCTGTTCCCGTTCGAAATAAGAAGTCGTAGCGAGAATTGCAGATTCTTGGCCGCTTGTTTTCAGGATAGTGAACTCTCGAGGGGTGGTTCACGCTGCAAATGATGATCTGGCAGGCAATCGTTTTCTCGTTTACTTCACCGTACTTGGCGAGGATGTAGTCGCGAATCGCCTTGTTCGTCGTCGGCGATCCGAGTTTCTCCACTGCTTCTTGGACCATGCGCCAAACCGGTGGCCGATCGCTCATATAGAACTCGCCTCTAATTCGAAAATGCAGAATGGATCAACTGCCCAATGTAACTCTGGATTTCACGTTGTAGACGCGCATATCTGAATTGCAACGCTAGCGGCGGAAATTGAACTGCGACAATTCGTTGTTTTTGCCGATGAAGATAATGAAGCATTCCGCTGCGCGTTGAAAATGCGCCTGCTAGCAGCGGTAAATGGCTAGGGACTGGCGCGGAGTTCGTCTTGACGCTACAGGCGAGAGAGACGAACATCGGCGGCCCGTGGAATTTCTCTCAAGGATCGGAGGGAGATGGCCGGGGGCGTTGGAAGAGCCAGGTTTCTTAGCTGTTGGCTAGTGTGCAGGTTATCGACGTGGATGGATTTGAGTCGAATCGCAAACGAGAACCAGACATGAAGTCGCTCGTCATTATCGTATTGTCGCTGGCGGTCACGCTGACGACGGTTGTTTCGGGTGGATGCCAGACGCCGAACTATCAGCGCAACGGCACCGTGCTCGGTGGTCTCACCGGCGCGGGGCTGGGGGCTGCAATTGGCAACAAGAGCCAAAACGCGCTGGCCGGCGGTCTGATCGGTGGTGCGGTCGGTGCCATCACGGGCAATGCCATCGGCGAAGGGATCGACAACGATCGGGCCCAAGCTCAACAGCAGGCTTATGCCGCGGGTTCGGCCCAGCAAGCGGTGAAGGGGGCCGTGGCTCCGCAAGACGTCGTGGCCATGTGCCGCGCCGGGCTGAGCGAAGACGTGATCGTCACGCATGTGCGGACGAACGGCGTGACGCAAACCCTACAAGTGAACGATCTCATTTACCTGCGGAATCAAGGCGTGCCCGATTCGGTGCTGCAAGCCATGCAACAAGCGCCGACTTCGCAAGCTCGCTATCAATCGGCCTACACCGCCGCCATT
This sequence comes from Anatilimnocola aggregata, assembly GCF_007747655.1. Classification (NCBI taxonomy): domain Bacteria; kingdom Pseudomonadati; phylum Planctomycetota; class Planctomycetia; order Pirellulales; family Pirellulaceae; genus Anatilimnocola; species Anatilimnocola aggregata. Next base: position 7,106,735 of record NZ_CP036274.1, on the reverse strand, counting down.
CCGCCGCCACCACCGACTCCGGTCATCGTCGAACACGTGTATGGCCCGCGGTACTATGCCCCGCCGCCGTACTACTGGCACGGCTATCATGGCCCGCACTACCACGGCCATCACCATGCCCGCGGGCCAAGCCATGTTCATTGGGGCTTCTCGTTCGGGCGGTAAAGCCGGTCGGAAGAAAATCTTGAATAACTTTTCAGCCGTGACCTAACGTGTCACGGCTGTTTCGTTGAATGAGTCAGGCCGGGGGTGCGCGATCATTTTCCGGCCGAAAGTGAAGCATTGAAGTGGCAATTAAATCGGGTGCCGCGTGCGGGCGCGAAATTGCCAGGAGACTTGGGCCGAGGATCGACGTAAGTTGGTGTGACCGCAAAAGGGGGGTGTTGATAAATGGCAGGGGCATTTCAGCTGGGTTTTGTGTTTTTCCCGTGTTTGGCGAATGTTTTGGGTTGTTTGTCCTGGTGGTTTATCAACAAATAGGATGTTTTGGGCACGTGCGGCATTGTGAGTTACGTCGACAGAGACCGGTAAAATAGTCGTTCGGTTGGCCGCTAAGTGAATTGTTCGCCTACGCGATTGGAAGCCAGTTCGGTAGCATACCTGGACGGGTTGTGAGCCGGCGACAGTGGTCCAGAAGGACCTTCTTGTCCGTCGGGTAAACTAAGTGCGGGGGGCCGGGGAGTGATTTCCGGCCCGGGTGTGCGGTTGAAACATGCCGCCCCTGTTGTGCGCTAGTCCCTGTGGGGCAACTCCGCTGGTGAACTGACTGGTCTGATTGAGGAAAGCTGCATGTCCACTGCGCCGAATTCGACGACAACGACCACCGCCTTGAAACGACACACTGCGGTGCGGCAATTTCCTCCGATTGGCACCTGCCTGACGGTGCTGATCTGCCTGACGTTGATTCCGCTGGTGCAGATCTATGTCGAAGAGATTGCCTCGGTCGTCAAAGTGTTCGATGGGGCCGTGGCCAACATCGTGTCGCTGATTCTGGCGTTCATCGCCTTCATGACGCTGTGGATTTGGTTCTGTTGGAAGAGTGCTTACTCGTTTGGGAGCCGCCGCGCGGTTTTCGCGGCTCCGCTGGCCGGCGTGCTGATGGCAGTGGCCTTGCTGCGGTTCGAAGGGGTCGATGGTTACATGAAGCCGACGTTCGTCCCGCGTTGGTATCCCCAGCACGAGAACGAACTCGATCGCCCAACGGCAATGGCTCCCGCGGTGGTCGTGCCGGAGAAGACAACGGAATCGCCAGCCAGCGAGAATGTCAAAACGGAAATTGCCGGTATCGACCTGAAGACGGAAACGCCCGAGGACTTTGCTCAGTTCCTGGGACCACAGCGAAACAACTGGCTGCCGGAGGCGAAGTTTGCCGACAGGTGGGAACCGCAGGGGCCGCGTGAAGTGTGGCGACGCAACATCGGGCCAGGCTGGTCGGGCTTTGCCGTGCGAAATGGCTATGCAGTGACGCTGGAACAACGCGGGCCCGAAGAATGGGTCAGCTGCTATCGCGTGTCGGACGGTCAGCCAGTTTGGCACCATGCGTGCGAGTCTCGACATTATGATCCGCTGGGTGGGCTGGGCCCGCGAGCGACGCCAACCATCGATGGGGGCCGCGTCTATGCCCAAAGTGGCACCGGGCGCGTGCAATGCCTGGATGGTGAGACCGGCAAGTTGCTGTGGGAAGACGATCTGCTCAAGCGATACGACCTGACACAAGCCACGAGCGAAGGGCTGGTGAAATGGGGCCGCAGCGGCTCGCCCCTCATTGTCGACAACCTCGTGGTGGTGCCAGCTGGCGGCTATGACAGCAACGTCCGTTCGCTGATTGCTTATGACAAAGAGACGGGCAAAGTAGCTTGGGAAGCGGGGACCGATCAGATAAGTTACGCCTCGCCGATTCGCTGCACTGTGGCGGGGGTCGATCAAATCGTATCGGTCAACGAGAAGACCCTGGCCGCTTACGACCCGCGCGACGGCCAGCAACTTTGGCAATACGATTGGTCGGGTAATAGTTCAGCGGATGCGAACGTTTCGCAGGCCTTCCCTGTGGGGAGCGATCAATTGTTTATCAGCAAGGGATATGGTCAGGGCTCATCGCTGTTGAAATTAGTTCCTGAGGGTGACAAGCTGGCGGTGAACATGATTTGGGAAAGTCGCCGCGTGCTGAAGACGAAGTTCACCAATGTCACCATTATTGGCGACTATGCCTATGGCCTGAGCGACGGGATTTTGGAGTGTGTACACGTTGAATCGGGCAAGTCGCAATGGAAGAGTGGCCGCTACGGTCACGGTCAGGTTCTGGGAATTGGGGACCAGTTTTTAGTGCTCGGCGAAGACGGTGAGTTAGTATTATTGGCTGCTAATCCAGAGAAGGCTGAAGTCCGCGGCAAGATTCAAGCTTTCGATGGTAAGACTTGGAATAACCTGTGTGTGACTGGCAAGCTACTGCTGATTCGCAATGGGCAAGAAGCGGCCTGTTACGAAATCCCGTAATCGACGCGACGAAAGAAACCGAAGTTGAAACCCGAGCCCGCGAGTTCGCTTGACCTGACCGGCCTGACCGCGCTGGTCACGGGCTCGAGTGGGGGTATCGGTCGCGAGATTGCAAAGACCCTGGCCCGCGCAGGGGCAGACGTGGTCGTGCACGGATTTCACAATAAGCAAGCCCGAGAGCAGGTGGCCGCTGAGATTCGTGCCCTCGGGCGGAACGTCTTGGCCACTTGCGCGAATCTGGCAGATGCTGCGGAAGTAACTCGCCTGGCAACCGAGGCCTGGCAATGGCAAGGTAAGCTCGACTTGCTGGTGAACAATGCCGGGGCCGATGTCCTCACTGGTGCTGCGGCCAAGTGGTCGTTCGACCAGAAATTAGAACAACTGTGGAAAGTTGACGTGCAGGCATGTATCGCGCTGTCACGCCATCTTGGCCAACAGATGAGCGAGCGCGGTGGTGGCAGCATCATCAACATTGGTTGGGACCAGGCGGAGCGTGGCATGGCCGGCGATAGTGGCGAAATGTTCGGCACAATCAAAGGGGCAGTGATGGCCTACACGCGCAGCTTGGCGCAATCGTTGGCTCCTCAAGTGCGCGTGAACTGCCTGGCCCTGGGTTGGATTCGCACCGCCTGGGGCGAGCAGACTTCTGACTATTGGCAACAGCGGGCGACCAATGAGTCGCTCCGCGAGCGGTGGGGGACACCGGCAGACGTGGCTGCGGCGGTGAGGTTTTTGGCCTCGCCGGGTGCCGATTTCATCACGGGACAGGTGCTCGCCGTGAACGGTGGCTTTCGGTTTGGCTCGGCATGATGGGCGGGCCGATGGTATGCTGCACGGGTTGAATTCTCGCTCTTGCATCCAGTAGTCGTACTTCGTTTCAGGCCTGTATGTCCGGCGAACATTTGCATTTTGTCACCGGGCGTTTGGCCGAGTTCGCGCTGCGCACCGTGGTGGCGAAGGTCGCTGTCGAACAGGCCTTCAGCTATTCGATTGACGTGCTGCCAATCACAGTTGCCGCGCTCATGTCTCCCGCCTGGATTGCTCGCCACATTCAAGTTCCCGCTGCTGCGACGCGAGTGATACTGCCCGGTTATTGCCACGGCGACTTGGCTCCGCTTGCCAATATCATCAATGTGCCGATTCAAGTCGGCCCGCGCGATTTGCAACAATTGCCCGAGTTTCTCGGCGGCAAAAATCAGCGGCCAGCAGAGTATGGCGAGTACGACATTCAGATCATTGCTGAGATCAATCACGCGCCACGGCAGTCACTGGCGGAGATCATCGTTCATGCGAAACGCCTGGCTGCGGATGGTGCGAACCTGATCGATGTGGGGTGCGATCCGAGTGGGCCATGGCTGGGCGTGGCTGACTGCGTGCGTGCGCTGCGAGACGAAGGGTTGCGAGTTTCGATCGATAGCCTCGATCCCCGCGAGATTGCACCAGCGGTCAAGGCTGGTGCGGAGTTGGTCCTCTCGGTGAATTCCACCAATCGCGACGCAGCAGTCGATTGGGGCTGCGAAGTAATTGTCATCCCTGACGATTTTCCCACGCTCGGCGGTTTGGCGGAGACGATCGAACAGTTGGCTCAAGCCAAGGTGCCGCTGCGGATAGATGCTGTGCTGGAACCAATCGGTTTCGGCTTCGCGGCCAGTTTGGGGCGATACCTGGAAGTGCGTCGACAGTACCCCGATGTCGAAATGATAATGGGAATCGGCAATCTCACCGAACTGACCGACTGCGATTCCGCGGGCATCAACACGCTGCTCCTTGGTTTTTGTCAGGAGCTAGGCATTCGCAGTGTGCTGACGACGCAAGTAATTAACTGGGCACGTACGAGCGTACAAGAGTGTGATTTAGCGCGGCGACTGGTACGGCATTCTGTCCGGCAGAAGGTGCCGCCAAAGCGACTGGAGCCTCGGCTGGTTACGCTGCGAGACCCCAAGCTAACGCCGACTGGCGTTGAAAATTTGGCTCGACTGGCCGAAGCGATTAAGGACAATAACTATCGAATCTTTGCGGAAGAGGGCGAAGTTCACGTGGTGAGTGCCGGGTTGCACTTGGCGGACGCTGATCCGTTTATGCTCTTCGAACGACTGCTGAATCCCGGTTTCGGCGGTGCTCGTGATTCGCATCAGGCCGTGCAGATTGATTCCGGACACGCGTTTTATTTGGGCTATGAGATGTGCAAGGCTGCGATCGCCCTGACGCTGAGCAAGCAGTATCGCCAGGACGAAGCGCTCGACTGGGGTTATCTGACTCAGGAAGAGGAGAGTCATCGGCTGCAGAAGAAGAACGCGAAGGCTGCACGACTGGGAGGCGAGTCGTGAGTGACTTGCCGTGTCAGTCAATTCCCGTAGTGGAGGAATTTCAGCGGCCGCCACTTCCCGCCGAGGCTTTTCGCCGACTGGCTGCATTGCCACACGTGCTATTTTTGGATAGCGCGCTGCAGAATGAAAAGCTTGGACGGTATTCGTTCGTGGCGGCCGATCCGTTTACGTTCCTGCGAGTGCCGGCCGATGGCAGTGATGGGCTTTCGCGGCTGAACGATGAACTGCGCAAATGGCAGGCACCGACGATTGAAGGGTTGCCACCCTTTCAAGGCGGCGCAGCTGGCCTGCTCAGTTATGACCTGGGGCGCAGTCTGGAACGCGTACCGCTGCCAAAGTTCGATGAATTTGGGCTACCTGCACTAGCGATTGGCTTTTACGACATCGTGCTCGCCTACGACCATCTGCAGCAGCGGGCGTGGCTTATATCGCAGGGCTTTCCGGAGGCATCGGCGCAATCGCGGCAGATTCGCGCGGCGGCGCGTTTAGAGCAGTTTCGTAAGCTGTTGAATTCGCCAGTCGCTGAGCCGAAGGCGAAACGTACGGAAGTAATCCGCCGTGACCAACTGGCTCCGAGCTACTCGGTTCCCGGTCCCGCTGGGCTCGCCAGCAACTTCTCCGCCGAAAAGTATCTCGCAACCGTGCAGCGAGCCATCGACTACATCTATGCGGGAGATGTGTTCCAAGTAAATCTGGCACAGCGACTATTATTTCCAGCCGCCTGCGACTCCATCCCGCTTTACTTGCGACTGCGCGAACGGAACCCTGCAACATTTTCAGCTTATTTTGACCTTGGCGATTTTCAAATTGCCAGTGCCTCGCCCGAGCGGTTTGTGCAGGTGAGAGATCAACACGTGGAGGCTCGGCCAATCAAAGGGACGCGGCCGCGGACGTCGCGCGCGGAGGCCGATCTGTTTGCCGGGGACGAACTTCAGGAGAGTGAAAAAGATCGTGCGGAAAATGTGATGATTGTTGATCTTCTCCGTAACGATTTATCGCGAGTTTGCCAACCAGATAGTGTGCGGGTGACGCAGCTTTGTGGCTTAGAAAGCTATCAGTTCGTGCAGCACCTGGTCTCGGTCGTTGAGGGAAAATTGGCAGCTGGAATGTCGCCGCTGGACTTAGTCAGGGCGGCGTTTCCTGGTGGTTCCATCACCGGTGCCCCGAAAGTGCGAGCGATGGAGATTATCAGCGAACTCGAACCGACTGCCCGCGGTCCTTATTGCGGTTGCCTCGGCTATTTTGGCTTCGATGGTTCGCTGGACTTGAACATCCTGATTCGGACCATTACCGCCGGTCGAGGTTGGTGGCAATTTCCGGTTGGCGGCGGCATTGTAGCGCAGTCATCGCCACAGCGAGAATACGACGAAACCTGGACAAAGGCAGCGGGGCTGCTGAAGGCAATTGTGGACTGACAATGATTCTGTTGATCGATAATTACGATAGCTTTGTGCATAATCTGGCTCGGCACTTTCGCCGGTTGGGGACCACTGCGCATGTTGTCCGTAATGATGCCGTCGATCTACCGACGATTCGCAAACTGCAGCCACACGCGATTGTCCTCTCGCCGGGACCATGCACGCCGACGCAGGCGGGCTGTTCACTAGAAGTAGTCCGCGAGCTTGGCGGGGAGGTTCCAATCCTGGGTGTCTGCCTCGGGCATCAAGCCATTGGCGCGGCACTCGGGGGCAAGATCGTGCCAGCTCCCGAGCCCATGCACGGCCGAACAAGCTTGATTGAACACGACGGAGCAGGACTATTTGCCGGCTTACCGTCGCCGTTGAATGTAGGCCGATATCACTCACTCGTCATTGAGCCGGGCACGTTGCCGAAACAGTTGGAAGTAACCGCACGGACTGTTGACGGTGTAATCATGGCCGTGGCCCACCGTGTTTTGCCGATATGGGGTGTGCAATTTCACCCCGAGTCGATTTTGACCGAAGGGGGCTACGCGCTACTGGCTAATTTTTTGCGCATGGCTGGCATCGAACCCGCTTTGTTAGCTGCGAAGACAGACGAGCATCCTCCAGCAGCAATTGAATACGTACTGCCGTCTCGCCCTGTCACGTTTTGAAAGGTGCCGATGGAGCCCACGCAAACGGATCGACTGATTGTGGAAGGATTGGTCCTTACCACCGCTGCCGACGGTTCACCCCATCTGGCACCAATGGGCCCCCAAGTCGATCGTCAATTCCAATCGTTTACCTTGCGCCCGTTTTGCACTTCTCAAACCTTTGCAAACTTCGAACGGACCCGAACTGCAGTCTTTCACGTAACGGACAATGTAGAGTTAATTGCGCGGTCAGCCATTGGTCGGATGGTTCAACTGCCCGAATATCAGACGATTGATGTCTCTCCCGGCTACGCGCTCGCTGACTGCTGCCGCTGGTTTGCCTTACGGGCAACAACAGCCGATTTAGGGCCACCGCGAGCCACGTTTCATTGCGAAGTCATTCAAAGCCAACATGTGCGTGACTGGTTTGGCTTCAATCGTGCGAAGCACGCGGTCGTAGAAGCGGCGATCCTTGCCACGCGAATTGGAATACTCCCAGCCGCTGATATTCGTACCGAAATGGCACGGCTGGAATCGCTTGTGCAAAAGACCGCGGGCGAGCAAGAGCGGATTGGTTGGGAATTGTTGTGCGCACACATTCAAGGCAAGTTGGAACCCGAGTGATGCAGTGTTTCTGCAGCACTTCTTTTCGGAAGCCAGAACAACACATGCTGCTGCAAAGGAGTCCACAGACCGGTCGGCACTCCAGCGCGCTTTAGTCCACGCCCCACCCATTGATTGCAAGTGCTGAAGAGATGATAAGTGCCCGTTGAATTGTAAAAGCGGTCGCTGTCACCAAACGTTTTTGGTGTGGCCGGAACGGCATGGCCGTGCTCGTCACGGTTGCCAATCGTTTCTTCGATATGCTGACACATAATTGCATACTGCGAGGGAGTGATGCGAACTTCGTGATACTCGCGGGTCTCAGCCAAGGGAACATATTCAACATGTAAGACCGACTCGCTGGGTGTGAACAGCCCACGCAGCGCCGTAGTGAGTTTGAAGTCCTCCCAGGTCGGTGTTTCTACGAAAAAGGCTCGATTGCCCCAGCCAACGGCCACGTACTCATCGCCCGCCACATTGCGATGCTGAAAGTGCTCCGGTGGAAATCGATCGTGCCAGTTTTGAGAGGTGTGCTGGTTAGTAACGGGCAGCACCAGATCAGCATGGATCTCATTGCTCCGTACGAAAATGACGACACAGTTATCGGCCGCAGGAATCTGGTAGTTGTGATTCACGGGTACGCAGCCAAGCAAGAGAAAACCCGCATAAACGCCAGCGAAGGCCGCCAAGCAGCGACCGAGCCAGCGAAAGGTCCAGTTGCGAATACTAGCGAATTGCGAAGTTGGAGTAACGTCGTTCATTGAGGCTCCAGTCTTAACTGCACAAGCTAGAGCCCATTCCAGTTCGCGTTATTCCCAAGCTACTCTTCGCCATGCAGTCCATACTGATCGAGCTTTTTTCGCAAAGTGGTTCGATGCATGCCCAGCCAGCGCGAGGCTGCCAGGCATTCCCCTTTGCTTCGCTCGAGGGCCGCAGCTAGCAGCGGCGGTTCGACCTGTTGCAGCATTTCGTCGTAGAGGGTTTTCATGTCGGCGTCAGACTGGAGCTTTCCTTCAGCCCATTCTCGAACAAGCTTTTTCAAGCGGCCCTCAAGCGATTCGCTGTTAGGATCTGGCGCTTGAATCGGCTGCATTGCCGGTGGCCAATGCTCGGGAAGAATCGGACCTTCGCGCGCTACGATCAGGGCATGTTCGACTGCATTGCGAAGTTCCCGCACATTCCCATGCCACGGTCGCCGCTGGGCTTCAGCGAGTGCAACCGAGGTAAAACTGCCCGGCGATTTGCCCGGCGCAAGCTGTTGCAGAAAGTGATTTACTAGCAGAGGCAGATCTTCCTTACGTTCGCGCAGCGGAGGCAATGGGACTTGGAACGTGCAAAGCCGGAAATAGAGATCGTGGCGAAACGTCCCTTCACGTACCTTGGCAAGCAGATCCTGGTGAGTCGCCGAGATCAGGCGAAAGTTCGTGCGCGTCGTTCGGCCAGAACCGACGGGCATGACTTCGCCGTGCTCTAGCGCGCGCAAGAGCTTCACTTGCACCGGCAACGGAATATCGGCCACTTCGTCAAGAAACAGCGTGCCACCATCCGCGTCGGCAAGCAGACCCGCGCGAGATTGTTCAGCTCCCGTGAAGGCACCTCTCACGTGACCAAAGAGTTCACTCTCGGCAAGCGAGGGGCTGAGTGCCGCGACATTGACGGCCACGAAAGGCGCGCTTGCTCGTTTGCTGTATTGATGTATGGCTCGGGCCACAAGCTCCTTGCCCGTTCCACTTTCGCCAGAAATGAAGACACAGGCCTCACTGGCCGAGACGAGAGCAATTCGCTTGAAGATCTCTTGCATCACCGGCGTTTTGCCGATCAGCGGATTGGAAGCCGAACTGAGCGACGGGACAGCATCTACTGGTACGACGGCAATTTGCGTCAAGGCGCGCTCGATGAGCCGCTCGATCTGTGTCGTGTCAAATGGCTTTACGATGTAGTCAAAAGCACCTTGACGGACGGCCTCCACCGCCGTGCTGAGATCCCCATGAGCAGTCATTACAATTATCTTGGCCGCCGGCAGCAACTCGCGCAAGCGAGATATGGCGGCAATCCCATCCATGCCTGGCAGGCGAACATCGAGCAGAATAACGGCCACATCCGTCTTTGCCGCCAAGCTAATGGCCTGCTCGGCAGAAGATGCGGTATGGGGCTCGTGTCCCAATTGCCGCGACAATTCAGCAAGGCCCCAACTGATTGCCTGCTCATCATCAACGATCAGAATTCCAGCCATGCCAGTTCGGTAACTCCAAATAGAACCAAGTCAGATCGCCAATCCGGGACCAACGAACATCGCCGCCATGCAATCTGGCAGTATGCCTGGCCACACTCAGCCCCAGGCCGGTTCCGCCTGGCTTGTCGGATTGAAAAGGTTGAAACAGTCTCTCGGCCACGTGGTCTGGCAGCCCCGGGCCGTTGTCGCCAACTGCAATCGTAAGCGTAGAGCCAATCAGCGTGGCTTCCAAGATGACACGCGCCGAGTGCGTCTCTTGCTTACCACCGTTGGTTGTGGCCTGGATTGCATTAATCAGCACATTCACCAGCATCTGCTGCAAGGCTTCGCCATCGCCTTCCGTCGCTGCATTGGGCCAAGCAGTAGAAACTTGCAACTCAGCACCTAAGTGCGTTGCCGTGGGGCGAACGAGTTCCAAGGTATCGTCGAGAAGGGCGCCAAGTTCAATCCGCTCATGCAGCTGCTCGCTCGGTTTTCCGAGTGCAAGCAATCTCTGCACATGGGTCTCTATTAACGTCAACTGCCGTTTGGCAATCTGCAGGCGGTCGCTGTTTTGGTCGTCGCGGGTCAGCGGACACTCGCGTTGATGCAAGTCGATGGCGATCCGGCAGCCAGTCGCGGCATTTCGAACCTGGTGGGCAATCCCGCTGCCAAGTTGCGACAGCGTGCGGAGTCGTTCGTTCCCGCGAACTTCTGCTTCATATTGAGAGAGCCGAACCGCCAGCTGATTGACTGCCGTGGCCAGGTCACGAACTTCATCGTTGCGAACAGGAAGTGGTAGCGACTCATAGTTGCCGCGGGCAATTTCTTGGACTTGAGTTTGCAACATTCGTACCGGGTGAGTCAATGATGCGGCTACTACCCATGCTGCCAGGCTGACGACAACCAGGGCCACACCGCCAATCAACAGCGGCCCAAGGGATGCTTGCCGCGTTGCTTGTTGCCAGGCGCGTTCGGGATAGAAGATGTGGAGTTCTACGAGGCCCCCGCCGACCGGCCGGCGATCCAGCTTTACGCCCGTATGAAAGTAAGTCTGCCCTTGCAGTTCGAATGTCTCACTTAGCTGCAGCTCTCTCCAGTCGGTTATTGCGCTGAACTTCGTCCGAGGAAACGTCGCGGAAAAGCTAGCGGCCGTCGTTTCGCCCACTTCATTTACCACCAGCAATTCTGCGCCGGAGAGCCCACTTGTCTGCCGCAGCACGTTCGATTCGAGCGGGAAGTTCCCTTCCTCCAGAGTGCGGGCGACAGCGCGTAACTGAGTCTCGACTTCAGTTCGCACGCGGGTCGCAGCCAACCACGCATTGAGTACGCTGACGCTGCCGACGGTCACCAACAAGATGACGGCCATGGGAGTCAGAATTTGGAGCCGAAGGGGCCAACGCATAGGGCAACACTTGGACGATGAGCGAACGTTTGCGGGATGAGTAACCGTCGCAGCACCATAGCTTAATCCAGTCCTATCTCCTGCGCGGTCCCGCAAGGAATTTGCCGCGATTTCAGCGGGAAAACGCGGGCCGTTCTGTTAGAATGAAATGCTATCGAACGGACTCAGAGCTCGCCTGGATTTTGACTGGTCAGTAACGATGCATTTCCCGCTTCCTGTGCGATTGAATCACGTCTGCAGTATGCTTGTAGGGGGCATGTTGCTCGGGGCGATATTTGCCACTGCACAGGCGCAGCCTCCGGGTGCAAAAACCGCAGGCGCTGCTGCCAAAAACACCGACGTCTATCTCAAGCAGATCGTCCCCTTCGTCAAGCAGTATTGCCTGGAATGCCACAGCACCAAAAAGCCTGAAGGGGGCATTCAACTCGACCGCTACAAAGATCCGGCGATGGTCGAAGACGACGCTAAGACTTGGCAACACATTTTAGAGATGTTGCAGTCCTCTGCGATGCCCCCCGATGATCGTCCGCAACCGACGGAAGCTCAGAGAAAGTTCGTCATCGGCTGGATTGAAAAGACGATTTATCACTTCGATTGCGATTCGGCACCCGACCCGGGGCGAGTCACCATTCGTCGTTTAAATCGAGCGGAATACAACAACACAGTTCGGGATCTGCTCGGGGTGGCGTTTCGTCCAGCTGACGACTTTCCTTCGGATGACGTTGGCAGCGGCTTTGATAACCAGGGAGACGTCCTTACACTTCCCACATTGCTTCTCGAAAAGTATCTGGCGGCGGCCGAGAAGATTTCAGCCACAGCGATTGTGGCCGATCCCGAGTCGTTAGTTAAGAAACAGCGGATTGATCGAAAGCTGCAATCGGTGGATGGCGAGTGGAAGTACGGTCGTGACGGCTGGGGAATTCTCTCCAATGGCGGTGTGAAAGCTCAGTTCGAAATCGCTCGCGCGGGAGAGTACACCCTACGAGCAATTGCCGGTGCGCAGAATATCAACCGAGAACCTGCGGAACTGGAATTGCGGCACGGCACGAAGGCGTTGAAGATATTCGATGTCTACGCCCCCGCCGACAAGCAAAAGAACTACGAGATCAAGATCCATTTGCCGAAGGGAAAGCTCGAACTCTCGGCACACTTCCTGAACGACTTTTATGATGAGAAGGCAGCCGATTCTCGCCGCCGCGACCGAAACTTGTATGTAACCGCCCTGGAAGTTCGCGGTCCGCTCGATATCTCAGCGGTAGACTATCCAGAGTCGCACCGCAATCTGATCGTCAGCGTGCCAAACGGCACCACTTCCGCCAGCCAGGCGGCGCTCGCTAATTTGCGTCCGCTCATGCAGCGAGCATTTCGGCGTAAGGTTATCGAAGCGGAAGTTCGACCGTATGCGGAACTAGTGAATCAGTCGGTAGCCGAGGGCGAATCGTTTGCAGCTGCAATGCAGATTGCCTTGCAGGGGATTTTGGTTTCACCGCACTTTTTGTTTCGTATTGAGCGAGATGCGAAGCCCAACGATTCTTCGCAATCGCATGAATTGAGTCAGTATGAATTCGCTTCGCGCATCTCCTACTTTCTTTGGAGCAGCATGCCAGACGACGAGCTATTCATACTCGCAACGAAGGGGCAACTGAATCAGGAAAGTGTGCTCCGCGAGCAGGTAAGACGGATGCTGCAAGACACGCGGGCAGAAGCACTCACGCAAAACTTCGCCTTGCAATGGCTGAATCTCCGTTTGCTCGACGGGACATCTCCCGATCCCAAAGTCTTTACCGGCTTCGACGACAAGCTTAAGAGCGACATGCGGCGTGAGACTGAGCTGTTCTTCTCCACTATCGTGAAGGAAGATCGCAGCATTCTCGATTTTTTGCGGGGCGACTTCACTTACGTCAACGAGCGTTTGGCCAGGCACTACGGGATTGAAAAGGTCGTCGGCGATGAGTTTCGCCGGGTAAGTTTGACTGGCCTTCCTCGCCGAGGAGTCCTCTCGCAAGGAAGTGTGTTGACGCTGACGTCAAATCCTGAGCGAACTTCGCCGGTAAAGCGCGGCAAGTGGATCTTAGAGAACATTCTCGGCGCTCCCCCACCCGATCCGCCGCCAGATGTGCCACAGCTTGATGCTACGCAAAAGGCTCAGCCGAATCTTTCGTTGCGGCAGCAGTTAGAAGTGCATCGGCAGAATGCTGTCTGCGCTTCTTGCCACAAGACAATGGACGCTTTAGGCTTCGGGTTGGAAAACTTCGATGGTGTCGGCCAGTGGCGTGAGCGGGATGGTAAGGATGTCATCGATCCTTCCGGTGTGTTGCCCGGCGGCGAGCGATTCAGCGGTCCCACGGAATTGCTGGACGTCTTAGTGCAACGGAAGCAGGAGTTTGCCCGCTGCTTTACCGAAAAAATGATGGTGTACGCCCTGGGGCGGGGGCTGGCACCATACGACCGCTGTGCAACCGATAAAATCGTTAAGGCGATCGAACAGGATCAGTTTCGCATTTCTACGGTGGTGACACAGATCGTATTAAGCGATCCGTTTCGCAAACGCCGGGGTGACGGAGGAAAACCATGAGTAACAGAATCGTGAGCAATGGCCTGCTTGATCGGCGTACCGTACTGAGCGGACTCGGCTGCACACTCGGCCTTCCGCTCCTAGAAGCAATGCTACCGGGTATCGGTTACGCAGCCAGGGTGGCCACCGTCAAGCCTCCGGTTCGTATGGGCTTTGTCTTCTTTCCAAACGGCGCGATTATGCCCGCGTGGAAACCCAAAGAAGCTGGCAAGAGCTATGAGCTGCCCGAAACGTTGCAGTCTCTAAAGGAAGTGCAAAGCGAGATCACCATCATCAGTGGATTAGCCCAGGACAATGGTCGCGCCAAGGGTGACGGCCCGGGCGATCATGCTCGCTCGGCTGCCTCCTTCCTGACGGGGGCTCATCCGGTAAAAACGACTGCCGCGAATATCAAGGTCGGCATGTCGGTCGATCAGGCAGCGGCCATGAAGACGGGACAATACACCCGCCTTCCTTCTTTGGAACTTGGAATTGAACGGGGCCGCGATGCCGGCGGTTGCGATAGTGGTTACGCTTGCAGCTATAGCAACAACATCTCGTGGAAGACTGAATCGACACCGATGGCCAAAGAGATTAATCCACGAGCTGCCTTCGAGCGATTGTTTGGCACCAAGGAGCAAACGGTCGATCAGGCGCGCCGCAACAAGATCCGCCGCAGTGTACTCGACCTCGTCGGTGAACAGGCTGCATCCCTACGAAAGGACTTGGGTCAGACCGATCAGCATAAGATCGACGAGTACTTTACGAGTGTCCGCGAGATCGAGCAGCGAATTGAGCGGGCCGAACAAGTTGCAGCCAAAGAAATCCCGGAATTTAAGACGCCCGAGAGCGCTCCTAGCGACCTAAGCGAACACATCCGGCTGATGTACGACCTGCTGGCGATCGCGTTTCAAACCGATTCCACTCGCGTTGCGACTTTCATGCTCGCCAATGAGGGAAGCAATCGAAGCTATCGTTCGGTGGGCGTCAACAGCGGCCATCACGAGTTGTCGCATCATCGCAACGATGAAGACAAAATTAAGCAGATCAAGAAGATCGATCGCTTTCTGGCTGATGAATTCGCCCGGTTCGTAAAGAATCTGCGCGGCATTAAGGAAGCCAATGGCACGTTACTTGATAATTGCATGATCATGTACGGTAGCGGCTTGAGCGACGGCAATCGCCATCGACACGACGATCTGCCGGTGGTACTTGCGGGCCGTGCCGGCGGTACGATCAAGACGGGCCAACACTTGCAGACCGATCGCGAGATCCCGCTCAATAACCTATTTCTCTCGATGCTGGACCGCATGGACGCTGGAATCGCCGCACTGGGGGACAGTAGCGGTCGATTGACTTTGCTCGATACCTAGATTCACTACCACCGCACTTCCTGACTTGCATCGTCGAAGCTTTCCTCTCTCGGTTGAACTGGTTGACGTATGCCTGAATCAAAAGATCATTTCACGCCCCCACCGGTTCCATATCAGCAGCGCGATCACGACCACCGAGTGTTCCGTTGGATGGTTGCTGCGTATGTGGGAGTCGGTGCCACCTTGTGCTTCGTGCTCGCGGTGGCCATCTGGGGTGTTTATCACGACTTGAATCAGGTTCGCACGACGCTGCTGATTTCCGAAATGAATCGCTTGCGGACGCACGCGCTGCGCACGGCGGGCATCGTTCAAGACGAGCTTCACCAGAAGAAAAGTGAATCACTTTCGGACCTCGACGACGACACTTTTCTGCGCAAACATTGGGCGCGTTCCGTCTTGACTGATCGGTCCCGCCTGTATGCCGCTGTGCTCGACACCGACGGCCGAGTGATGGCACACAGCAATCCAGCACACGAGGGTCGCCAGTTAGAAAGTGCCTGGTACGACCGGATTATCGCGGAAGCGGGTGACGACGTCGTCCAAACTCAGTCCCATGCACTGACCGGCGGCCAGACGGGATACAGCGTTAGCTCGCCGATCTACGTCAATAACAAAC
This sequence comes from Anatilimnocola aggregata, assembly GCF_007747655.1. Taxonomy (NCBI): domain Bacteria; kingdom Pseudomonadati; phylum Planctomycetota; class Planctomycetia; order Pirellulales; family Pirellulaceae; genus Anatilimnocola; species Anatilimnocola aggregata. The sequence continues at coordinate 7,091,099 of NZ_CP036274.1, read as the reverse complement.
TGATTGGAATGTACCACAGCGCCTTGAGTAAGGACTGGGTTGAAAAAACTCTGATAGAGCGACAAGCTTCCACTAAGCAAGTCTGGCTCTATCTCTTGTCGATAATCGGAATGATCGTCGGTGTTTCGGGATTTTCGCTCTTCTTTATTAGCCGCAGACTGGCAGTCTTGAATGAGTCCATCAAGTTGACCCGCACTCGTCGTTTTGCTGAACTCGGTCAACTCATGGCTGGCATCGTGCACGAAATACGCAATCCCCTCAACGCAATGCGGTTGAACTTGCACGTGCTATCGCGAAGGGGGCCGCAGTTTGAAGAAGGTGATCCTGCGGGACATGAACATTCCGAAATCATTCGTGAGACGAACTACGAAATCGAACGCGTCGAAGGTTTACTCCGGATCTTGCTGGGCTACGCTCGCCCCGATAATCCACGTAATGAGAACCTCGATGTGCGAAGCGAAGTTCAGGCGACACTGACGTTTTTGCGCCCCCTCCTGGAACGAGCCGATATCTTGGTAAAGGCTACTTTCCCGGAACAGCCCGCCCTGGTTGTGATGGATCGTGATCGCTTTCGCCAGATTTTGCTCAATCTCATCAACAATGCTCGCGAAGCAATGGAAACCGGCGGCTGCATCCAAATTCAAGTCAAGCAGCAGGGAGATCGCGTGGAACTTCTGGTTGCTGACGATGGCCCAGGGGTGCCGCACTCCCAGCGAGAAAGGATCTTCGAACCTTTTTACTCAACGAAGGAACTCGGTACCGGATTGGGACTGGCAATTGTTCGCCGTTTTGTCGAAGAAGGTGGAGGATCCATTGCTTGCGGTAGCAACCAACCTCAAGGTGCCGTGTTTCGCCTGAAGTTTGTCGCACCTACGCCAACCTCCGTTACGCCACTGGCTCAACTTTCTCCCCCGACCACTTAGTACGGAGCGCCCTCATGCCCGAACAAGCTTCACGCATCCTGATTGTTGAGGACGACGATAGCGAACGCGACGCACTAGCACGAGTTCTTAGGCTCGAGCGATATCAGGTGATCGCGGCCCGTTCGCCAGCGGAGGCACTTGAACTCACCGTGGATGGCGGTGCAGACCTGGTCATTAGTGATCTTTGTTTGCGTCGCGAGTCGGGAATCGATTTGCTGCGTCGCTGGAAGTCGCGTAGTCCACAGACTCCGTTTCTTCTCGTTACGGCTTTTGGAACGATTCAAACCGCTGTCGACGCCATCAAGTTGGGTGCTGATGACTTCTTACTGAAGCCCGTCGATCCGGTGCAATTGCTGGAACAAGTGCAACGCTTGCTACAACGTCGCAAACCATGTTCACTCGCAACCGGTGACACTGCCAGCCTGGCAGCGATCGTCGGAAAGTCTTCTGCCGTGAATGCCATTCGGCAAAACATTCGCCGAGCGGCGGCTACGAATAGTACCGTACTGATCATGGGTGAATCGGGCACTGGCAAAGAACTCGTGGCGCGGGCCATTCACGCTTCGAGTCCGCGGGCAAGTGAGCCACTGGTCGTGATCAATATGGCCGCAGTTCCCGAAACACTCGTAGAAAGCGAACTCTTCGGCCACTCGAAAGGTGCCTTCACTAGCGCTGTGCAACCTCGCATTGGCCGTTTTGAGCAAGCCAATCAAGGCACTCTGTTCATCGACGAAATTGGCGACTTTCCGCTGCATATGCAACCCAAGTTACTGCGTGTTGTGGAAGACGGCCTGGTTTCGCCGCTGGGGAGCGAGAACGATATTCAAGTGGATGTTCGCCTGGTTGCCGCGACCAGCCGACCTCTTGCCAAGTTGGTGCGAGCAGGAGAGTTTCGCGAAGACCTGTACTATCGCCTGAATGTCATCGCCATCGATTTGCCCCCGCTGCGCCAGAGGCGCGAAGACATTGCTCCCCTGGTCGAGCACTTCCTCCAGCAGTTTGCCGTGAATCCAGCGCTGGAAGTTCGTGGTGTTACACCCGAATTAATGCAACGCCTGGAAAGCCTGCCGTGGCCTGGCAATATTCGGCAGTTGCGAAATTGCCTAGAGCGGATGTGCGTGATGACCTCGACCTCTGAACTTACACTGTCCGATTTGCCGAACGAAGTAGGCGAAGACGAACCAACAGCGACGGGCGACCTGCGAGCGCTAGAACGATCAGCGATTCTCGATACGTTGCGGCGGCACGATGGCAATCGCACCCGTGCGGCCGAGGCGCTGGGGATTTCGGTTCGCACCTTGCAGCGCCGCCTGCGCGACTGGGGCGATGTCGAGCAGCAACAGATCGAGTAAGACCTAAGTCTCAAATGCCCCGCTGGTCCCTGCCAGGATCTTATCATGAACGTCTCTGCTATGGCCGCCAGCCGCATGATCTCCGATCTGGTCATCACGGCAATTCCCGAAGACGAACGATTGTGGGTTCCTCAGGCCAAAGGTGTGTGGTTCCGGCCACTTCTGTTGAACACAGTGAACGGCGAATGGGTGAATCTGCTCCGTGTGCGGCGCAGCGGAGTGTTGAGCCGTCATCGCCATCCCGCCCCGGTGCACGGTTTTGTCCTGAAGGGATCGTGGCGTTATCTAGAGCACGAATGGATCGCGCGCGAGGGTATGTACGTTTTCGAGCCGCCAGGCGAGGTTCACACGCTGGTCGTCGATAATGATACCGAAGAAATGATCACGCTCTTTCACGTCTGCGGCGCTCTCATCTACTACACAGAAGACGGGCAACCCTGCGGGCACGATGATGTGCATACCAAGTTGGAGATGTGCCGCCGGCATTTTGCCGAGACTGGTCTAGGCGAAGATTACGTCGATCAATTCGTGCGTTGAAAGCTCTAGCAATGCACTATTCCTGCTGCGGCAAGATTCCCTGGTTCGTCGCGTTAGTGTTCGTCGGTAGTTCTACGACGGTTCCCCTTGTTGCGGCACCGCCGAAAATTGAGCCACTCGAACTTTTTGCCCGCCATTGCGTTACTTGCCACAACACGTCCGATCCCAAAGCTGGGCTCGACCTAAGTCAGGCGGAAAGCGCACTTAAAGGTGGTGACAGTGGCACGGTCATTGTTGCCGGCAAGCCGAGCGACAGTCTGCTGTTGGAGCGTATCGCCGATGGCTCGATGCCCCCCGAGCATGACGGTCGCCGCCTGACCGGGGACGAAGTATCTGCCGTCAAAAGTTGGATTGAACAAGGTGCAGCCTGGCCGGCTACGAAAACACTGAGCCAGTTTGAATTCACCACCGAACGCCGTGCTGGCTACGACTGGTGGTCGCTGCAACCTATCCGCCCACCGGCAATCCCCGTTGCTGCCAGAGCAACTGCAAATTCGGCCATTGATGCCTTTGTCGGCATGCGGCTACAAACCGAGGGCCTGCAACTGGCCGCGCCCGCTGATCGCGTTACGTTTGTTCGACGGGCTTGTTTCGATCTCATCGGCCTGCCCCCATCGCCGTCGGAGATCGAGCAGTTCTTGACCGACATTGCTCCCGATGCGATGGATCGACTTGTGGACCGCTTGCTTGCGTCGCCCCACTATGGCGAACGTTGGGGGCGGCATTGGCTCGATGTAGTTCGCTATGGAGAGAGCGACGGCTTTGAGCACGACAAGTATCGTGAGCATTCCTGGCCATATCGCGACTATGTGATTCGCAGCTTGAATTCAGACAAGCCTTATGCGGCGTTCATGACCGAGCAGATAGCAGGGGATGCACTACCTGGCGTTACGCACGAAACGATGGCCGCCACCGGCTTTTTAGTTGCCGGGCCGTGGGACGAGATTCAGAATGTCGGTGCAAGTCCGACGGAGAAGCGCCGTGCTCGTGAGGAACAGCAGGAAGAGCTAGTCGCTGCCGTTTCGCAGACATTTCTCGGGCTCACCGTAAACTGTGCTCGCTGCCACGATCATAAGTTCGATCCAATTACGCAATCCGACTACTACCGTCTGAAGGCAACTCTCGATGGTGTCGATCATGGCAATCGTCCCTGGTTAACTGCTGAAGAACAACGAACCTGGGATGCAAAACTAAAGCCACTGGCCGCTGAACTTGTCGCGGCCAAGTCCCTGCTCGTCGACGTGAGTAAGCAATTGCCGAGCGATGCGCGGTTGGAACGGGGCGCAGACCAGCCCTTGGTGGCAGGGCGTTTCGGCCAGACATTCTCTCCTCAGCATGCGCAGGTCGCAGCCGCTCATTCCCCCGCCTACGATGTGCCGCCTCTAACGGTCGAGTGTTGGACCCGGCTGAATAGCAAGAGTAACTTCAATATTCTGGTGGCCTGCAACCCGAAAGATTCGGGCGACCACTGGGAACTCTATACATACGCGGCGACCGGTGAGCTAAGCCTGTACATGCCGGGCTGCAAACCGGCCGAGATCCGCTCGGGAGTCGACATCTGCGATAATGAGTGGCATTATGTGGCGGCCACCATCGACGAAGGAAAGGTTCAACTTTTTGTCGACGGCAAGCTGGTCCACGCGGCAGGCATTACGCGTCCGAAGCGCGGAGGCAAACAAGGTGCTTTGCAGTTCGCCGCCATCGCCGAGCAAAAACTTGGCTGCGCGGGACTGGTTGACGAAGTTCGCCTCAGTCGCGGATTGCGGACGATCGATCACCTACCTGCAGCTCCTTTCACTGTCGATGCCGATACGCTCGCGCTCTGGCACTTCGATGAAGCTACTGGTGGGCTGTTTGCCGATGCAGTTCCGCCACCGGCCGACCGCTCGGTTGAGGCCATTCGTCGGCAGCAAGCCGAGACTCGCCAGAAGATTGAACAGCTGGAAGCAAGCATCGCGCGGCAGCAACAGCCGAAATTGTATGCCGGCGTGCGGCGTCAACCCGAGCCAACGGTGCTATTGATACGCGGCGATCTGACCAAGCCTGGTCCCCTCATTCCGTCAGGCGTTTTGAGTGGTGTCAGAACGGTTGCCGGCTTTTGGCAGTTGCCGGCCGATGCTCCCGAAGCACAGCGCCGTTTGAAACTCGCCGAGTGGATTGCACATCAGCACAATCCACTTCCTTGGCGCGTAATGGCGAACCGAGTCTGGCAGTATCACTTTGGCCGAGGGTTCGTTGATAACTCCAGCGACTTCGGCTTTAGTGGCGGCCAGCCTTCGCATCCTGAGTTGCTGGACCATCTGGCTGGTGAGTTGCAGCGGTCGGGTAGCCTCAAGCAATTGCATCGCCATATCATGACTTCACGAGTCTATCAGCAAGCCAGCGAAATCGCCGCCGGACCAGTTGCCCAGCGCGCCCATCGAATCGATGCCGACAATCGGCTACTTTGGCGATACTCCGCTCGCCGCCTCGAGGCTGAAATCGTCCGCGACGCGATGTTGACGGTCAGCGGGCAGTTAAACCGTCAGCAGGGCGGCCCCAGTTTCAAGCCCTTTACGGTGACAGTCTTCAATACTCACTTCTATCACTTGCAGGAGCAGGATCGTCCCGAGTTTCAACGCCGCACCATTTATCGCGCAGCAGTCGTGACGGGGCGCGATCCCTTACTTTCGGCGCTCGATTGCCCTGCACCGTCGCTGGCTGCCCCCAAGCGGCAAGAGACGGTCACGCCCTTGCAGGCCTTGGGGCTGATGAACGACGCGTTCGTGCAGCGTCAAGCAGCAGAGTTAGCGGCCCGCATTGCCGCCAAACTTTTACCCGTCAATGAGCAAATCAGCCAGCTTTATTTGGTTGCCCTCGGTCGAGAAGCATTGCCTGCTGAAACCTCAGCGGCCCGCGCTCTGGTCGACGAACACGGCCTGCGCGAGCTGGCTTGGGCACTTCTCAACAGCAGTGAGTTCTTGTTCGTGCGGTAACGAATGCGTGCGAGTTTCGTTCCTGGTGTTAGCTAGGTGGCGATGTTCTGCAGCCACTCAGATCAACAAGACGACCGTAGTAGTTCATTCTCGCAAATTGCAGTTGCCCGGTCTTAATCGCGTGGTATTCGGAGGTTTCGTATCGACCGGTTTATCAACACCCCCCCCTTTTGCGTGCATCGCAGGTAAGTAGTTTGGCGGCAACGAATTGCGCCCCAGATTCTAATTCTGAAATCATCCTATTTGTTGATAAACCCAGTGGGGAGCTCTCGGAAACAGCTCGTCGTATAGGGTGAAGCCCCGGCAATTCCAAGAGGCGGTTCTTTGCGCCGGCGCGAAGTACTCCTGCAGTAGCGGCGCGCCTCTTTCACCAGGTTGTCAAATAGCTGTCTTTATTATGTAGACATAGTGAATAGTTGTCAAGTAACTATGATTGATATTTTCCTCTCGCCAGATTTAGTTGTTCTGCAGGCGATCACGTTTCTCTTCCGAGGTTGCACTCCTCGGTCGCTCAGCCTGCAGATGGCAGGCTGCCGGATCGATCGGCTTGGCATTGGCGGTTGGAGCAGGCCAGCGTAAATTGGGGGCTCTGCTGAACAATCTCTGCTGCAGCTGCAACTCCATGATTGAATACGATCCGCACAATTGGCGTTCTCACCTGCTGGATATTCGCGGTTCGCTCTTGCCGGAAATCGTCGGGCGGGTGGCCACCTGCGTGGGCTGGTCAGTTATCGTGACTGTCGCACACGAGTTCCTCGACAGTCGCTATCAGATTTCGCTGGCAGTGCCGGTGATGGTACACACGTTGGTTGGGACTGCACTCGGTTTACTGCTCGTGTTTCGCACCAACGCGTCGTATGACAAGTTCTGGGAAGGCCGCAAGCTATGGGGCGGCATGGTGAACGAGTGTCGTAACATCGCCCGTCAGGCCAATGCACTGCTTGGTGCTGCACCCGAACTGCGAAAACACACCATTTTGTGGACCGCTGCTTTTCCTTACGCCGCCATGTCGGCGCTGCGCGGAACGCGTGGCCTTTCACCGAGCAGTAGCGACCTTCCCAAGCACGAAGTCGAAGAGGTGCTCGCCGCTCAACACTTGCCCTCGGCAATTACCGCCAAAATCACTGCGCAAATTCTGTCCGCGCGCGATCAACAGATCATCAGCGACTATCTGGTTGGCATGGTGGACCACAACATCAATTTACTGATCGACTATATCGGCGCCTGCGAACGAATCCATCGCACACCAGTCCCGTATGCCTACGTCGTGCATTTGCGCCGGGCTTTGTTTCTGTACTGCTTAACCATTCCGTTTGCGATGGTGGGTGACCTCCATTGGTGGACGATTGGCGGCACATTCATGGTGGCTTACATTTTCTTTGGCATCGAAGAAATCGGTGTCGAAATCGAGGATCCGTTTGGCTTCGACGAAAACGACCTGCCACTCGAACGATACTGCCACACGATCGAAGCCAACTTGTTGGCGGTCCTGAATTCAAGTCAAGTCGCCGCGCCCGTTGATGCCACTGGCGACGGTCGCTGAGTTACACCCCATCAAGGGACGAGCACAAAGCAGTCGTGCTGAAACCACTGCGGCTTCAACAGATCGAAGCGCACTGCCAGCGAGCTAACTTCCATTCCTGCGCTCTCGGAAATTTCATCGCGCGGCAGCAACGAAGCCGCTTCATCCGGCAAAGTGATGAACCGAGTTAATAGCGGCTCCAGCGTTACTTGATCGATTGGCCCCCCAGCACTCTCGAACGCTCCCAGCTTGGCAGTCGCGAGGGCAGTCGCCGCATCCAGCGTGATCGGTAATGCCTGGGCTGATGCGAGTAACAATTGCTCCAGCCGATCGGTCTCTGCTTTCCAGGCCTCGGCAGGCGGCGCTGCAACCAAACCGAAGACACGCGTACGATAGCGGGCGACCCAGCGCTGCTGCGTGGAATTCACTGGCACCAAGTCGGCGAAGACGACTGGTTCTGATGGTCCTTGGGGAAGCACAGGGGGCAGCACTGCATTCGCGCTGCTGATGACTTGAGCGGCGCCGATTGTTTTGTTGGCATCGGGAATGATTGTCCCTTGCTGGGTGAACGTCGATAGCATGCGCGTGCACCAGTCACTGACTGGTGGACTGGCCTTAGCTAACGACTTCGCCCGAGCGCGGGCCAATAACCGTTGCCAGGCCAACAGTGGTTCCGTTGCATTGCGATAGGCAACGACTTCCGTCTCGCGGCCTCCCTTCGCTGCCAGGCTTTGCAATGCCGGCTCAAGCGCAGCCTGCAACTCTCGACGTGGCCCCGTCGAACATAGTTGAGCGCAACTGGCCACATACCGTGAATAAAGCCCGGCAGCATCGGCACCACTCGTACGTTGGGCATCGGCTTGAATGATGCCTGCCATCGTCTTCGGCAAGTCCGCAATGAACTTCTGACGAGCCGCGAACATCGTCGCACTCAGGTTTTCTTCCGCTGGATTGATCCGTTCGATGGCGATTTGCGCCATTACCCCCCGCTGCGCGGCAGCTTGTACCTTCGGCCAGCGCTCGTGCCAGGCCAGAATCAACTCAGGACCAGCGAGCATTTGGCTGCCGAACATTGCCTGACCACTACTCCCAATGCTGGCGGCAGCGGCGGTTAATTCCGCCTGCAGCTGAGCCAAGTCGGGACTTTGCGCTACGACTTCCTTCAGCTCTTTCGACGCCTGCTCACGGCGCAATTGATTGGCAGCTTCGACGTTTCTTTGAAACGGGCGATAGGTCTCGTTGAAGTTGGTGCCAGGAAACCAGATGGTGTTACGACTCAACGAGTCGACAATCTCGGCCAATTCTCCTTCTGCCCGACAAACTTCATTCCGTTTAATCAGGCCGTCAATTTGCGGCAGTCGCTTCAAGCCAATCTGAGTGTCCCGATTGATTTGCTCACTCAGTACATTGCTCGGAAATCCCGGTAGGTTGATGATTGAATTAATAACTCCCGACAAACGACTCCCCAGATCGTCCAACCGCACAGCCAAGTCCCAGCCGGCTGCTTCGGCTCGCAGTTTGAGAAACTCTGCATCACGTCGTAGTTGCTGTGTTAGCAAATGCGCGGGTCCAACCTTGCGGGCATCGGCGAGCGTCAGCTTCTTGGCCACATTTCTGTCCCAAAGCTCATCGATGGCAATCTTGGCCCGTTGATAGCGCTGATTGATCGCCTGATAGTCGGGGCGGAGAAAATCGCCAGGAATTGCTTCGCCGGGGCGAATGCGTAGCAACGCTTCCGGATCTTTGGTCGAAGGATTGGCTAGCGCCGGTTGCACGGTGGCGACAAAGGCAATGAACAGAGCGCAGAGTAGTGCGCAATAAATCTTCATGGAAGCAGTTCCAGACTTAGTAACGGATGAACGACGCTACGGACGGATTGCCCCCACGAGTGTTCCCGCGACTGGCACAGTCGCTTGCTGCTCGAGGTTGACAAGCTCCGCATTCTGAAGCTGACAAGTTAGGACATTTTTTTCGATCTTCATTACTTGCACGGCCACCGGATTGCTGATGGTCGATTCATAGTGTCCATTTGCTTCGCTCTTTGCCACAAACAGCTTGCCATACACGGTCTGCCCCACCAGCGCTGGCAGAGTGGCAGCATCGGTTGGAGCATGCAGATAGACCGCGGGAAAACTTTGCGGTCCCGTTGTGACCGAAGTGCCGATCTGCAGCAGTCCGGCGCGGCCATTTGTGGGGGGCGTGAAGTGAGCGGAGCAGATCGAACAGTTCACCGGCGCATCGAGGGTTAACTTAATCTCGCCCGCCGTGACGGAGCTGACCGCGCTCGGCAATTGCTTGAGCCCTTGTTCGGCCTGTTTCATTCCCTCTTCAGCTTGCTTGGCGGCATCGCTGGCCGTTTGCTTGGCCTGGTCCAACCCTTCCTGAGCCTTGGCTGCCAGTTCTTCCAGCTGCTTGTTGCCGCAGCCAATGCCTGTCCCTAGCCACAGTAGGAACAGCAGCGCTGCGGCCCAGGGCCACTCGCTTGGGCGAAGAAATTGATTCATCGAAACTCCTCTGGCCTTGTCGCTACGGCCACGCATGCGCGAGCGATCGAAATGAAAATACGAAATGAGGTGCCCGCAATCCCTCGCTGCTTTTATAAGCTGCGGTTGCCAAAGACTCTATGCAGCTTGGCATTTCTCGGCCAAGAATCGGAAAGGAAAGAATTTGACTCGCCAGCCTGACAGGAATAGATTTTCAAATGGTGGTTCAATTCTCCGCACCACCTCGAAAGTGGCCGTGAACGGCTCCGCATAGTACCTGCCTGGTAGGCGTGACGAAGCGAACCAGTTCGCGGCCTGAATTTGCGTTGTCCAGCTTTGCTGGTAGTGGCAGCCCGTCCACTTCTCTGGGTCGGCCACGCTCGCAAAGCCTGTTTTGGGTTGGGCCGAGATTGCGGCTTGCCAGTTTGTCTCTTCCTGTCTGGGCAGTCTGCACCTCAGCCCCATAGTCGCTGCGAGTTCGTTCGAGCCGCTGCGAGAAGGAGGTTGTCATGAGCAGCGTGTTGCTTACCCGCACCGTCACGGTGAACGCGGCCTTTCTGCAAGAAATCAAAGAAGTCAACAAGGAGCTTTGGCAACGACTGCAAGACATGCGTCACCGTTGCCAGCGTCCCATCGCTCCCGCTTCGTGCCGCCACTTCGTCCAACTCCTCTCGCAGTTGCGCGATCAGCTGGCGCTCCACTTTGCCCTCGAAGAAGCTTACGGCTATTTCGAAGACCCGGTCGATGTTGCCCCGCGGCTCAGCTACGCGGCCGATCAACTCCGCAGCGAGCATCGCCAGCTATACATGCGGCTGACGGGCATCGTCGAGCGGAGCGAAAGCCTGCTCCATAGCGAGCAACTCACCACGCTGGCTCTTTGGCTGGGCCGTGAGTACCTGCACTTCGATGCTGCCCTCCGCGATCACGAATCGCGCGAGAACGACCTCATTTTCGAGGCCTATGATACCGACCTCGGCACAGGCGATTAGCGCCTGATCGTTGCCCGGCAACGACGTAAAAAAGCAAGCCGCCTGATTTAGACGGCTTGCTGGAGCGTGGACTATAGCCCACGAGTTTCGGTTTGGCGCAACGTGGGCTAAAGCCCACGCTACACGGCGGTCAACCTAACCGAACAACTTCGTCACGGGATCGGCCTTCACCAATTCGCGGGGCTGATTCAGGTGGTTGTAAACGATGGTCTGCGGGTTGATGCCGACCGCATGATAGATCGTGGCGAGCAGATCGATCGGATGGACCGGCGTTTCGAGCGGGGCAGAAGCGGTTTTGTCGCTCTTGCCGTACACTTCGCCGCGCTTGATGCCGGCACCGGCGACGACTGCGGTATAGCAGTAGGGCCAGTGATCGCGACCGTCGGCGCTGTTATTGTTGCCAGACGTACTAACGCCCCGGTTCGGACTGCGGCCGAACTCGCCCAGTGCGACCACCAGCGTTTCGTCGAGCAAGCCACGTTGATCGAGATCTTCCAGCAACGTGCTGAGGCCCGCATCGAGCATTGGTGCCGATTGCTTCTTCATCCGGTCCGGCAAGCCGACGTGAACGTCCCACGAGTGATTGTCGCTATTGGCCACTTTGGGCCAAATTACTTCGACCACGCGGGTGCCGGCTTCGACCAGGCGGCGGGCGAGCAAGCAGCATTGGCCGAACGTGTTGCGGCCGTACTTGTCGCGAACGTCGGCAGTTTCCTTGTTGATCGAAAACGCTTCGCGCGCCTTGCCCGACATGATCAGATTCAGGGCCGAATCGTAGTACTTGTCGAGATCGTACTTGGCGACAGCCTTGTCGATTTCCGGCATCCCTTGATTCACCAGGTCGCGAAGGCGAGCGCGGCGATCGAGACGAGCCTCGGAAACTTCCGGCCGCAGGGTCAGGTCGTCGACACGGATCTTTTCCATCTTGGCCATGTCCATGTCATCGCCTGGTGGAAACAAGTAGTACGGGTCGAACGCGCGGCCCAAAAAGCCGGCGGTTCCCGCCTTGTTCACCACGTTGCTCTCTTGGAGCGGGCGAGGCATCATCACGAAGGGGAGCATTGGCGTTTCTGGCGGCTTGAGCCGGACGATGTTGCTGCCGAAAGTGGGATAATCTTTGGGCGAGGGAGGTTCCAACTGCCCCGACGGGCTCACCTTGTCGGCGGTGTAGCCAGTGTGAATCTGATAAATGGCGGCCGTGTGATTGAACAGGCCGACGGGCGTGTAACTCATCGAGCGAATCAGCGACAGCTTGTCGGTCACTTTCGACAAGTTCGGCAGCAGTTCGGTCAATTCCATTCCCGGCACTTTGCTCGAGATGGTCTTAAACACGCTCTTCACGTTGTCGGGCACGTTTTCTTTAGGATCCCACAGATCAAGATGGCTCGGGCCACCTTGCAGGTAGATCATGATCACGCTTTTGGCTTTGCCCCAGCCTGGGCCGCCACCAGCGGTTGCCCCTTGAGCCGCTTGCGTCTTCAGCATGCCACCCAGTGAGAGACCAAGAATGCCGGAGCCACCGACGCGGAGAATATCGCGACGCGTGACGCCCAGGTTCTTATCGCACAGATCCTTGCCCGGTTGACCAGGGATGCACAGCATCGAAAACTCCTAGCGGCGAGTCGGCAGAGCGGGGGAGGGAGATTCGCAGTCCCCGGCAAGCACCCCGGGCGCAAATCCAATACGCCAATATAGGTACATCGGCTGACCGATGTCAATGTTTTGATGGATTTGATTGTGCATCAGTGTGATTGTCCTTCAAAGTCTTGGGTTTGCTTGCAATCGAACTAAGCAAGCATCCCAGTCGACCGCCACCACCGAGAGATAATGGTTCACCACAACTCGGCAGTTCGCCGCGAGATCTCAGCGCTCAATTTCACCCTAAACGTCCAACAATACTCTCGATTGTTGGACACCAATCTGCCGGAAACCCGAGAGTTGCGCGATCTGCTGTCCAACAATAGGCCCGATTGTTGGACACCCCCCTTTTGCGGTTGCGCAGTAAGCGGTCGCTCGAAGATCGCGTGTCGCCGAAGTCGATTGAGTCTGCCGATTACTAATCTGAAGCAGATTGAATTTGCCGGCACACGATCCCGGGCGGATAACCGCCAACAAATTCATACTCGGTCAACAACGAAGTGAGCTCGCGCCCGCGTAGCCATTCCAACGCGAAATAGCCCCCATTCCTAAACGGTGGCCGAATGCAGATACACGCGTGATCTGGCAATTCGTAATAAGTACCCAGTCGACAATCACCTTCGAGATTCCCCGGAACGACCTCCCAGCCATTCTTTGGCCCACGCCAAATCAAATCGATGATTCGTCCAGATGGCGCATCTGCCGTGACCAAGTTCCCATTCTTGCTAGTGCCCGGTCGAAACCCTTCAGCGACGGCAGTCCGAAGGAACGTCCTACAGTCTTCGTCAAACGGCACCCAGACTGCGTCTGACCTGCCGATTTCAAATTCGTCGTACAACGATTCGTCCATCGCCACAGACTACTCTCTACTCGGGTTCCCCGAATACTCCCTGGCAGTTGCCACGAGATTTGCACCCCGCAAACGCAACTATTACGCAGGCAATCGGCAAATCCAAAGCGGGTGAATGGTAAGCGCGCCGATTTGGTGTAAAACTAAACGTCCGGTTCCAGCGATGGCGCCTCCCGCCAGTCTCCTGCTAGCTGATGGAACTTGCCAGCAAAAATGATCTGGGTGCTTGCCTGCACCGCGTGATATAAGGCACTCCTGCTGCCGTATATACCCATCTCGCACTAACGGCCTGGCCGCGACAGTTTTTTACCGGGTCACTTGTTCGAGGGTTCTACCTTGTCGATTACGAATAGTCCTCGGTTGGGCGTGCTCACCGAAGAGCGCGGCGAAGTGGACACCGAGCCAGCCGCCGACGTGCTGCCGGTGCGCGTGCCGACTCGCGTTCCGCACCCGGAATCGACGAAGAACGGCCGCTTGATCTGGTCGTACATCATTCCGATTGTTGGCTTTCACCTGCTGCTCCCCCTCGCCTTCGTTCCTTGGCTCTTCAGCTGGACCGGTCTGGCACTGATTCCGATCGGCAACTTCATCTTCTGCTCGATGGGCATTGGTGCCGGCTATCACCGCCTGCTCACGCATCGCGGCTATACTTGCCCCAAATGGGTCGAACACACGCTGGCGATTTTGGGCGTCTGCACGTTGCAAGATACACCCGCTCGCTGGGTCGCCGTCCATCGCCTGCACCATCAGCATTCCGATCAACAGCCCGACCCGCATACGCCGCGTGTCACCTGGTTTTGGTCGCACATCGGCTGGCTGTTTATCGAAAACCGGCAACTGGTCGGTATTAACATGTACGAGCGCTATGCGCGCGACATTCTGCAAGATCCGTTCTATCTGCGGCTCGAGCGAAACGTGCTGTGGGGCTGGATCTTCGCGGCTCATGCGCTGGCGTTTTATCTGGTGGGCATGGCGATCGGGTGGATCTACACCGGCACCTACCTGGGTGGCGTGCAGTTCGGCCTGAGCATTCTGCTGTGGGGGGTGGTGATCCGCACCCTGTATACCTGGCACACAACCTGGGCCATTAATTCCATCACGCACATGTGGGGCTATCGCAACTATGCAACCCGCGAGGACAGCCGCAACAATGTTCTCTGCGCCCTGGCTACCAATGGTGAAGGCTGGCACAACAACCACCATGCTCAGCCTCGCGCGGCCGCTCACGGTCACCGCTGGTACGAGATCGATTTGACGTACGTGGCGATTCAAGCCCTGGAGTGCGTCGGTCTGGCGAAGAATGTCGTCCGCCCCAAGCCACTCGCCGACTTCAATGAAGAAGAGGCCAGCGAACGACAGTCTGGGACGAGTGCCCGCGATGCGGCATAATTGGTCCGATGCCACTGCGTGAAGAACAGTTTGAACAGCGGGCCGACCAGCGCGAGCCATTTCCGCAATTGCGGTTCCGCGGCCAATTGCGTCCTTCGCAGGCCGATGTCGTTAAGCTCGCGCGACAAAAACTGGCCGATGGTGCGAGGCAGTTGCATATTGTCGCGCCCCCCGGTTCGGGCAAGACGATTCTGGGGCTGTATCTGTGGGCCGAGTGCGTTCGCTTGCCGGCCGTGGTCCTCTCGCCGAACTCCGCCATTCAAGCGCAGTGGGCTGCTAAGGTCGATCAATTCTCGTGGCAAAATGGTGATCCCGAACCCGCCAACGTGCCAGCCGAATGGATCAGCACCAAGCCGGACAAGCCCGCCTGGCTCACGAGCCTGACTTATCAGTCGGTCACGCTTCCGGGCCGCGGCAGCGACGACCTCGATGAGCAAGCACGCAGCTTGTGGCTCGAACGCTTGATTGGCAGCGAACAGGCCCAGACGGTGGAGGAGGCGAAGTTCTGGCTGGCCGATCTCAAGCGACACAATCGCGACTACTATGACCAGCGTTTGTCTGCCTATCGCAAGCAGGCCCGCGATGCGATGGCGATCGCCGGTGACGCTTTACAAACGCTGCACGTCTCTGCGCTCGATACGCTCGCCCGCCTGCGCGACCGCGGCGTGGGCCTGGTCATTGTCGACGAGTGCCATCACTTGCTCGGTCACTGGGGGCGAGTGCTCGAAGCGGCTCACGACCTGCTTGCGGGGCCCATCGTCATTGCGCTCACCGCGACCCCGCCCGATCGCGATGGCAAGTTGCCGGCCGACGTGCAACGGTACGATCGCTACCTGGGCGAGATCGACTACGAAGTGCCAGTTCCGGCGGTAGTGAAGGACGGCTTTCTCGCTCCCTATCAGGACCTGGCTTACTTCGTGCGTCCCGCGCCCGATGAACTCACCTTCATTGCTAACGCCGATGAACAGTTGCATGAGTTGGTTGCTGAGTTGTGCCAGCCGTTGCCGCAAGAGGAGGAAACTGCCGAGGCGATTGAGACTGTTGAGGATACGGACGAAGAAGAACTCCCTGCCGATGTGGAATCGGCCGTCGAAGTGACTGACGAGAACGATGGCGACTTCATTTCGGTACAGGCGGCCGAGATCACCGGCAGCGGCATCATTCGCAAACTGGCCGAGCCCGAGCCCGAGCCCGCGGAGGAAGCCGTTCCCGTAAAGCAAAAAGACTTTGTTCGCGCACAGTCGCCACTGCGCGAATCGCTGCTCGAATGGTTATCTCGCATTTTGCTCGAAAAGCGGTTGCCGACTGGCCTGGCGAAAGATTGGAACGCGTTTGCCAAACGCGATCCCGATCTGGCATGGGCCGCGCGCGTGTTCCTGCTGCGACGGAGAATCAAACTTCCCGACGATGTGCCGCTCCCCGAGGACGACGTCGCGCCACAAGAGGTTCCCGAGATGGAACTTCTCGCGCCGGTGCTCGATCGCTACGTAAGGCATCGTCTTAGACGCTCGAAAGATCCCCGCGATCATGCGCTGGCCCAGCGCGTCATCCAGCGACTGCGCATCCTGGGCATTCAAATCACCGATACGGGTTGGCAGCCTTGCGCTTCGCCGGTCGGCCGGGTGATGGCTTACTCGCGCGGCAAGTCGCAAGCGCTCGTGCCGATCTTACAGGCCGAATATCAATTGCTCGGCGACAAGCTGCGGGCTGTCGTGATTGCCGATTATGAAAAAACGTCCGCCACGAGTGGCGCGGCCGAGAACCTGCTCGACGACGAAGCGGGTGGCGCGATTGCCGCGTTCAAAACGCTCACGCAAAACGCCACGACCGACGCGCTCCACCCCGTGCTGTTGACCGGCTCCAGCGTGCTGATCGATGACGATATCGCCGTGCTGCTCAAGCAAAGCTGCGAAGAGTGGCTGACTGCCGAGAAGTACGAAGTGGAACTCGAACTGGGGCAGGACGAAGGTTTCCGTGCTTTGCGCGGCCGCGGCAGGGATTGGGCCCCGCGCGTGTACGTCGAGATGATTACCGAGATGTTTCAGCGGGGCGTTACCAAGTGCCTCGTCGGCACGCGCGGACTGCTGGGTGAAGGCTGGGATGCGAACAAGATCAACGTGCTGATTGATCTCACAACCGTTACCACGTCGATGACTGTAAATCAGTTGCGCGGGCGGTCGATTCGCCTCGACCCTGCCGAGCCCTTGAAGGTGGCGAACAACTGGGACGTGGTCTGCCTCGCGCCGGAGTTCAGCAAAGGGCTCGACGATTACCGCCGCTTTCGGCTCAAGCATCAACGGTTGTATGGCGTGACCGACGACGGCGCAATTGAAAAAGGAGTGGGCCACGTCCACCCTGCGTTCACGCAACTGCGGCCCGAGGGGCTCGAAGGTTCCACTGCCCTTTTGAATGCCGATATGCTGGCCCGCGCGGCCCGCCGGCAATCGTGCCGAGAGTTATGGAAGGTCGGCAGCCCGTATCGAAATCAGCCCCTGCGTACGCTCGAAATCAAATTGGCGAAGGAGCCCGGCGCTGACGAATTCCCGCCGTTCAAAGGTGCCAAGCAGGCGTGGACTACAAAGTCGCTCGCGCAGGCCATCGGTCTGGCCGTCCTTCATTCGCTGACCGAGGCCCGCCTGCTGACTGACCCCGTCATCAATTCCACTCCGCAAGCCGTAGACCGCGTGGGCGGTTACGTGCGCGTGTTTCTCGAAGAGGCCAACGAAGCCGACAGCCGGCTCTTTACGCAGGCCCTGCACGAAGCGCTCGGCCCGCTGCATGAACCCCGCTATGTGATTCCGCGGCAGATCGACCGCCTGGAAGCAACCTGGCTCTCGAAGCTGCTTCCGTCCATTGTCGGGCAATATTTTCAGCGGCGGCGGCGCGAACAAGTGATGCTGCACGCAGTTCCTTCGCAGCTTGCCCGCAACAAAGACCTCGTCGCCATTTACGAGCGCTATTGGAACCAGCATGTCAGTCCCGGCGAAGCCATCTTCGCCCTCCGCGGTGCTGGCGAAGACCTCGCCCAATCAGCCCGCACTGGCGGCCAGGCACCCAGCGCGTTTATTCATGAGAAGGATGTGTTCTTGTAGTCTGCTTTGGTATTCCTGATGATTTAATTGATCATCAAAATGCCGCCCTTGATGGTGGCCATCGCAGAGCCTTGGACAGTGGTCATCAGGCCTTTGACGTCGGTCATCACCTGGCCTTCGATCTTGATCATCATTCCTTTGATGGTGACCCCCATCTGGTCGATCTTGATGCTACTCTGGCCGACCTTGAACTCGATCGACTGCATCGCTTCGGTCTCGCTCTTGCCGAGGTCGAGTTTGGTCGTGTCGTTGCCGAGCGAGAGCTTGGTTTCGCGATTGCCCATCTCGATCTTCAGCGAGTCATTGCCCATCTTAAGCTTGGCGTCGCGGTCCTTATAGATCTCGATTTTCTGACTTCCTTCCTTGGCCTGTGGCGTGCCGATCTTCACCGTTTGCGTATTGAAGATCTCAATCTTCTGATCGCCGTCGTCTTTCTTCTCGAAGCCGACCTTAAGCGTATCGTTGTTCTCGACGACGCGATTGAAGTCCTTCTCGGCGTGGAAGTAAATCTCTTCCTTGTCCTTCTTATCTTCGAACCGCAACTCGTTGAAATTGTCGGTGCTGCCGTCCTTCGAGCTGCGACTTTTAAACCCCGAGCGGGTTTGATTGTCGGGCATCGTGTAGGGAGGCATGTTGTCGTGGTTGTAGACGCTACCGACGCACAACGGCTGATCGGGATCGCCTTCCATAAAGCCGACGAGCACTTCGTGCCCGATGCGCGGCCAACAGAACGCGCCCCATTGTTTGCCCGACCAGGGCTGCGAGACTCGCAGCCAGCAGCTGCTACTCTCGTCCTTCTTACCTTCGCGGTCCCATGGAAACTGAACTTTGATCCGGCCGTACTTGTCAGTATAAATCTCTTCGCCGCTGGGACCGACCACGACCGCTGTATGCATGCCGTGAATCACCGGCTTGGCTGCGGTGCGCGACGGCCGGAACTTCACCTTCTTAGGAATGCAGACGAACGAATTTTGATAAGCGTTCTCGTTCGACTCGTCCGAGAAGTACGACGGGCTTTGCACAGCCGAGTGTTGCACAGCCGTCAGTACGTAGGGATTTCCCTTGGTGCGCCGCCCTTCTTTATCTTTGAGCGTGAACTGAAAACCGGGCGAGAAGCCCCGCATGGTGGAAGTGCCGGAAGCCAGCTGATGGGCCGCTTCCTCTTCTTCCATGCGAATCTTGGCCAGGCTCTTGCCGAGTTGCTCGACGTCGCCCATCCGCTGATCGGGCTTATTGAATTGCTGGGCATGATAGCCGGGAAAGTCGTAGATTTCGAGTTTGTCGTTCCCCCCTACTTTCACCTGCGTGGTGGCGTTGGCATCAAGCGTCTTATCGGGCATTTGGAAGTTGAAATCGCGCGAGACGAACTTGCCCGGCCGCATTTCCTGCGACAGTTGCCAATCGACCACGCCGTGACTCTTCTTCCCTTCGCCAATCTCAGGAATGTACTGCGCTTCGGCGGCAACGGGGCAGGGCTTGTGGGCATCCGGCGAGTCGGCGAGCACCAGCGTGTGCTTGTCTTTCTCGTGCTTGAAGAAGTAAAAAATCCCTTCGTGCTCCATCAGCCGCGAGATGAAATTGAAATCGGTCTCGCGATACTGCACGCAGTAGTCCCACTTGGTGTAGCTGCCGGTCAGTTCGTCTTTGAAGTCCGAGAAGCCCAGGTCGCTGAAGACCTTCTTAATGATTTCGGGAACCGACTTGTCTTGAAAAATGCGGCAGTCGGACGTTTGCGTCAGCATCCAGAGCCACGGCACCGCTTCGAGTTGATACGAGCGGACCCGGTCGTCTTCGGGACCTTGTGAGAAGCGCTTGCAGATGCCGTGAAAGAACCGCTCCGTGTCTTTGTCGTGCGACGTGACCCGCAGCGTCACCGGCTTGCCGATGATCGCTTCGGGTTTGATCTCCCGCTCTTCCGAATAGAGGTCGGCTTGCAGCGTGAAGAGTTCCGACATCTTCTCGGTCATCGTGAACGATTCGATGACCAGCACATCTTCGCCAGCAGCCGTGGTGATGCCGAGGCAGCGGTCTTTTTGACTTAATTTCGACATGAGGCGTCAATCCTTCTCACCAATCGTGGAGCGATTCGATGTTTATTGGCAGCAGGTTGCTTAATAATCGTTGCCGTAGTGCGCAATCGCGGTCATGCGACTGCGCACACCTTCACCCACTATTCTCGCCGGCTGAGCTCGCCCGGTTGCCCGATTTTTGGGTAAAAACCGCGAAATCGTGGTTTTTAAGCGGGTTTTCGGGTGCTCGTCCGCAAGTTCGTGGCATAGGCATCCAGCCTGCGATGGCCGGGAATGACAGGCTGGATGTCCTTCTTGCGCGGATTATTCAAGTTCGTAGGCAAACTGAGATTTGTCGTCGATCTTGATGTGGACTCGCTTGATCGATGTTCCCTCGGCCATCCGCGCCAGGACTTCGCGAGAAATCTCGGGCAGCATTGAACCGGTGAGAATATGGTCGACGTTGCGGGCTCCGCTTTCGACCTCTCGGCAGCGTTCGCGTACCGCTTCGACGACTGAGTCATCGTAGGTGAACTTGGCTTTATGGTTCTCTGCCAGTCGTTTGCCAATGTGTCCGAGTTTCAACTTGATGATGTCACGCATCACGTCGTCCGCCAGTGGATAGTAGGGACAGACGACCATACGGCCGAGAAACGCCGGCTTGAAGACCTTCAGCAATTCAGGACGAAGTGCTTCGGCAAGTGCTGTCGGATCGGGGCGTGTTTCTGGATCGGCACACATCTTGGCAATCGCATCGGTGCCGACGTTGGAAGTCAGCAGGATGACGGTGTTCTTAAAATCGATCTCGCGACCTTCGGCATCTTCGAGCATCCCTTTATCGAAGACCTGGTAGAACAATTCCATCACGTCATTGTGAGCTTTTTCGACTTCGTCGAGTAGCACCACGCTGTAAGGCTTGCGGCGAACAGCTTCGGTCAGCACGCCACCTTCGCCATAGCCGACATAACCGGGAGGGGAACCCTTGAGGCTCGAAACGGTATGAGCCTCCTGATACTCCGACATGTTGATGATGACCATGTTTTTGTCACCACCGTACAGAATATCGGCAAGCGCCATCGCGGTTTCGGTTTTGCCGACGCCGCTGGGGCCCACCATCATGAACACGCCAATCGGGCGGTTTGGGTCGACAAGTCCCGCGCGGGCGGTGCGAATGCGTTGACCTAGCGCATCAAGCGCGTGCGACTGGCCAATCACGCGCTCTTCAAGCTTTTCTTTCAGTTTGAGGACCGTTTTGATTTCGTCGGTGAACATCTTGCCAATCGGAATGCCGGTCCAGCCCGACACCACTTCGGCAATTGTTTGCGAATCGACACAAACCTGCATCAGCGGATTCTCGCCTTGCAGGGCCTTCAATTCGGCATTCTTGGTATCGAGATCTTTTCGTAGCTGCGCGAGCTCTTCTGCAGTGGGTGGCGTAGCCGCAGCGGTTTCGGCAACGACGGCTGCTTGCGGACCCACGGCACCGCCGACGGTCACCTTTGCAGCCGGGCCAGTCGTGGCGGAAGCAACGGCCGGTGCAGTAGCTGCAGCAGGCGCTTGACCATTTCCCTTGGCATCTTTGCTCTTGCTCGGCTTTGGGGGCAACACCGCAGCTGCGATTTTGGAGCGAATCTCTCGAATCGCTTTCACTAGCTCCAGTTCTTTCTGCCAACGCTCGTCGAGTAATTTCAGTTTGGCTTCGGTCTGCGTCAACTCTTCTTTGAGCTGCTGCAGGTGCTCGTCGTGCCCGCCGCCGATGGCATGTTCGCGCGAGATGCCTTCAATTTGCCGAACAAGTTGCTCGGTGCGACGGCGTGTGTCTTCGACCTGCCCAGGCGTGGCGTTGTGACTGATCGCCACGCGCGCGGCTGCTGTATCGAGCAAGCTGACCGATTTATCGGGCAGCTGACGACCGGTGATATAGCGGCTCGATAGTTTGACGGCATCGCGAATCGCTTCGTCGAGCACTTGCAGACCGTGATGGTCCTCAAGGGTCGGCGTGAAGCCGCGCATCATGTTAATGGCCTGCTCTTCACCGGGCTCTTCCACCTTTACCACTTGGAACCGCCGCGCGAGGGCCGCATCTTTTTCGAAGTACTTTTTGTATTCCGACCAGGTCGTCGCCGCGATGGTGCGCAGTTCACCGCGGGCCAGTGCCGGCTTGAGCATGTTCGCCGCGTCACCTTGCCCCGCAGCACCACCGGCACCAATTAGAGTATGAGCTTCGTCGATGAACAGAATGATGGGCTGCGGCGAAGCCTTGACTTCTGCAATCACCTGCTTCAAGCGATTTTCGAATTCGCCCTTCACTCCCGCGCCCGCTTGTAACAGGCCGAGGTCGAGCGAGCGGAGCGAGACGTTCTGCAGAATTGGCGGCACATCGCCAGATGCAATGCGAATGGCAAAGCCTTCAACAACGGCCGTTTTGCCAACCCCCGCTTCGCCCGTGAGAATCGGGTTGTTCTGGCGACGACGCATCAGGATATCGACGAGTTGTCGAATCTCGAAATCGCGGCCAAGTACCGGGTCGACCTTGCCCTCGCGAGCCCGCGCGGTGAGGTCGATGGTGAATTGATCGAGGGCTGGTGTCTTGCCACCCGAGGCAAGTTGCGGACCACCATCGCCACCGCTGGTGGCGGCATCTTTGGCGCTGGCTACGTCTTCGATCGAGCCCGAAACGACGTCGCGCATGTCTTTTTGCAACTGTGCGACGTCGATCGTACCCAGCTTGGGCAAGCTGCTCAAAATGAGTGTGGCTAGGTCCGGCGTGGCGAGTACGGCTTGCAACAAGTGCCCCGAGCGAATTTTATTAGCACCAAACTCGACCGACGCAATCAGCCAGGCTTCGCGCAGGAGGTCGACGATCTTGATCGAGAAGCCAGCCACCGCGCGCGGATTGCCCGTCTTGAATTTCTCGATGGCTTTGGCCAGTTCGCCGACGAGTCGCGACTGGTCAATCTCGAAGTGCCGGAGCAGGCGGCTGATGTCGGTGTTCGGAGCTTCCAGCAGTTGAAAGAACCAATGCTCGAGTTCGACTTCGAAGTTGCTTTTGGAAGCAGCGACCGCAGCTCCACTGAGCAACGCGCGGTGACAATATTCATTGAGCTTGCCGAGCAGCGATTTCAAGTTGTGCGCCACGATTTTCGTCCCCAAAGGGACGCCCCGCATTCGGTGAAAGTAGATAGAAGAGCAACACTCAAAGCTAAAAGATCATTAGCGGCAACGAAGACGAAATGTTACAGCCGGTTCCTGACAATCGTTCTGCAATGTGACTTTACGAACCGAACGAGACCTTGTTTTCGACCTGGAACACCGCATCGTCGACGGGCTTGCGAAACGGCTCGTTGCGAATCCACGTGTTCCAGCCCAGCCGGGCACCGGGTGTTTCGTTGCCGCCCAGCCGGCACCAGGGAACCTCGTGCCCCAGCAGTGTCGGCTGCACATCGAAGTCGAAACCGCCTCGAACGTAAATTCGCGTGAGTTGTGCCAGTTTGCGAAATGCGTTGCCCACCGGCAAGTAGTCTAAGAACCGCTGATAAGTGAGGGGTCCCAAGGTGACACGAAACTTCCCCTGGACCTCCCAGATTCTCGACCCAATGACTGTATTCTGTCCCAAACGGGGCGCTGCATGGGCAACCGGAGCCTTTGGCACGGTGGTCGGCTTGCTTGCGCCCGGGGCGATAATTTCTTCGCGAATGGGCAAACCAGTTCGATATTCGGCCGGCAGTTGCAGCCACTGGCCGACAAACTGCTGAATCTTGACCGGCGTTGCAAAATATCCGCTGAGGATTTGTTCGAGCCCCAACCCGCTGCGATGCGATTGCGACAGCAAGCCCGCATAATGCCGAAAGGTCTCGTCGGCGATATCGACGCGGTTCGCTAATGCACCGCGCACAATGTCTTTGTACCGCTGAAGCGAATTGCCGAGACCGACAAGATCGAGCAGATTTTGAGAGACGTGATCGATGCGTGGGCGATCTTCCAGTACGAAGCCGCGAAATTTCTGCGAACCCTGCGTCTTACGAATCCGGCCAATCTGCACGGCCTGCTCGTAGGAAAACCAGAAGCGATATTTATGCCCGGCTTCGGCAAACAGCATGATCAGCCGATGATTGAACAGGTCGAGAAAGTCGCGCAGCACGTGATCGCGCTTGCGTATCCGCTCCATGACAATCTCGGTGTAGTGCCGCGGCAGGGCCCCCATCGGCCCAGTCAGCCCGAAGAACGTGACCAGCATCTCGATCGGGCGCTTCGAATTTGGAAGCACCCTTAGGTCGTGAATTTCGCTGGGCGGAAACGCCAGCGACTGATGGGCGCGAAAGCGAATGGGCAGAAGCTCGGCCTGGCCATCGAGGTCGAAGTCGGGACGCATCAGCCGAATGCGCGTAAGCAGGTGCATCGCCGCGAAGAATTCAAAGCGATACGGTTCTTCGCGCAGCAGGTGATCGAGCCCCGGGAGGCCGGTGTGGACGGCGGCCCGGCTGGTCGGCGTGACGCCGAGCCATTGGCTCAAGCCAGCGTCAGATTGCCGGTCCTCGGTGCCCATTTTCGCTCCCAGAATTCGCGCTGTTTCGATTTCGCAATCATCCGCGTGAACGAATTGATCGTGGAGTATTGCCCCAGGAAATGTTCGAGGACGCAGGCTAACAGATAAAAGCCCGTGCCCGGATATTTTTCGTCGTCGAACGTAACGGTCACATCGAGACCGCGGCAAAAGCCGCGCGTTTTGGCATCTTGAATCGGCGCGACGCTCCGCTCGCTGCTAATTGAAGTGATGCCCTCGATCAACTGGGCCGTTGTTTGCGACGAAGTGTAGTCGTATAGCCGCAGCAGTTCGCGCAGTGCCGCGGCGCCATCGGGGCCACCGGTGATTGACAAGTGATTGAGCGATAAATGCGAAATGAGTCGCCAGCGATTGGCGGCCTCTTTCAAGCGTAACGGGCGAGTCGGTTCGACTGGCGTCGTGATCTTTCGCACCGGCGATTGCCCCGTGAGTTGAAAACCCCACTCGGCATTGCCGGTCTTTTGAGCGTCGGCGGGAATGTCGCGATTGGTGCAGGTGGTAGTAATGAGCAGCACTTCGGCCGCAGGTAGCGTGGGATTGAAATTCAAATCGACGAGCGAGAGGAAAATATCGGTTCCTTGATCGTCCGCCTTGATCGACGGTACGCGATGATGGGCCCAATATGCGCGCTCGCCAGCTGATTCGGTATCGTGCTGAAAGGAAAAGAAAGGCCGATAAGTGATCGATTCTTTCGTTTCCGGATGAATGCTCTCGACTTCATCGATGGAGTAGACCTCCATCGCGCTCATGCGTCGCACATCCGGATAGAGCGGATACTGCATCTTCGTGCGCGTCAGGCGAATGGGCTCTGCCGATTGTTTGAACAGATTGACAATAGGCGTGCAGCCGAGACGGAAGGTGTCGGCCTTGATTCGTGTCTCTAACTGGGGCGCGGTCTTGTTCAGGAAGATGACCAACTCGAATTGATCGGTCACCGGCAAGTTCTTTAGCGCTGCGAGGCCTGTGGCATCGAAGAACAGGAACTTGTGCGGGAACGTGAAGAATTCTGTTAACAGCCGATAGCCAGGCAACGAGCGCGGCCCATACGGCAGCATTCCTTCGTCGGGGTCAAAGCCAACCGGATGTAAACCACTGGCCGGCAGAAAGGCATAGCTTTCTTTCGGCATCACATCGGGCACGCGAATCACTACGCTGACCGCGTGATTAAAAATCAGTTCGTACAACTGATTGGTCGTCGGCATATCGCCGCTGAGAAAAAACCTCAGCTGCGAAAGGTCCAACTTTTTGAGCGGATGAGCGCTCCACGATTTCAGTTCGATCCGAATGGCCGACTCGGCATCGCGCAGGCGGCGCGGGTCGACAATATCGCTAATCTCGCGGCCGAAGGGCGCGCTTTCATAGCGGGCCTTGGTCACTTCGATGGGCCACAGTTCCGTGTCGGCCGTCGTGCGAAAGCGACAGGGGAGCCCATTGATCTCGCGCGAATAGACTTCGGTATGCCGCTTAATCACCTGTCCCGTAGTGAGATTCCCTTGCGCGCGGTCGAGATGCAGCTGGGCAATGGCCATTGATGGAATCGGGGCCAGGTAATGCGGATAGAGAATGTTCAGCAGCGCATCGGTCAGTTCGGGAAACTCGTCTTTGAGCTTGACCTGCACGCGGGCGGTGAGAAAGGCGAATGCTTCGATGAGCCGTTCGACGTGCGGGTCTTGCGAAAAGCCTGTGTCCTCGCTGAGCATGAGCCGGCCGGCAATGCCGGGACGTTCGCGCGCAAATTCGGTCGCAAACTGGCGAATGAATACCAGTTCGTTTTCGTACTCGCGCTCCAACCGGGTTGCCATGCGGGCGAGATCCTTATTTCACCTTCCACTGACTCGTGCCACTTTCGATTACCGTGTCGAACTGCACCGGCACCGGATTCGGTTCCACCTTCAGTAGCGCATCGACGGTCAAACGCAAGCTGCGATCGGCATTCGACGTTTCATGCGCCTGCACGCGAATATTGGCTAAACGTGGTTCGAATTGTCGAATCGCCTCTTCGACCGAACTTCGAATCGCGTCGCGCTGGTCGAGGTTATCTGGATTCACGTTCGAAATATCGGGCAGCCCGAACGAGACGACCGATTGCCGCAGGTGCGACTCGTCGTCGGTCGGTTCGGTCAGAGTTTGCCGCGTATTCAAGAGAGACTGCACATCGCGCAGCACATTGGCCTGCATCTCGCTCAACGACAATCCCTGCGGATTGTGCGACGTGGCTTCTTCGTTGGGCTGAATCTCGATCAGCCGATCGAGCAACGAAGCCAGCAGTCGATGGTGAGACGGAACGCGGGACATGAATCGTTGCTGCCCTCAGTTGTGCGTGGTCAGAACTTCAGCGGACTAGCGTCGGAATTGTAACATGCGGCCGCATCGGATTTCTTTCGGCCCGCCACATAGCCCCACTGGAAACTTTGCCAATCGAATCGCTCAAACCACGCGTGCCGACTGTGCCGACAACAGAAGGCCGTTATCACCGGCAAGTTGCTGCCGATACGAAATCAGCCCAGAGCATCGCTGCCCAGGGCTGAGAGGTTTTTCAAATTGTTCTTAATTCGTGAAGCTTACTTGACCTGCATGCTGTCGACGAGATCGCGGAACGCCTTTTCGTTTTCCGTGACGGTCGCCTTCGGCCCATAGAACTTCAAAAAGTAGTTGCCCGATTCCTTGGTCTGCACAATGGCGGCCAGCATGCGATAATTCTCACGCAGTACTGGTTTGCCACCGGCAAAAGGAGCCGGATTGTCTTTGTAAGTACCCGAGAGGTCGACCCACTGCACATCCTGGCCGCTGACCTTCAACTTTTCGATCTTGGCTTTGTCCTTGGTGTCGCCGCCGCCCGGTTGATCGAACTGGCCAATCCAGCGATCAATGTTGGCTTCGACGGTGCCACCCGCGCCCATCACCGTCATGCGGCCGGCCAACTCGTCACCCTTGGCCGCCGGCACTTCGTACTCGACTTCAATGATTCGCACCTTGGGGGTCTTCTTGTTCCAAGAAGCAGGAGCTTTGAATTCCAACTTGCCTTCGCCCACCGTGAACTTGGTGGCCTCTTGTGCCATGGCAGATGAGCAAAAGGCGAGGCAAGAAAACATGGCTGCCGACGTCCACAAACCGCTGCGCATAGGTAGGTCCTTCGAAGGAAATTGCTAGGTGGGTGAGAGCTGAAATCGAATAAACGGTCGCCGTTATTCTACGTGCTCGCCGTGCCGCCGGAAAGAACGAATGCCAAAACACCGACCAGGATTACGCAGATAATGGCCAAGAGAACCAGTATCGTGGCACCGAGTGCGCCACTTGACTTCTTACGCCCCACGATTGCGGCTGAAGGGGAAGCGGCCTTCGTGGCGACAGTCGGTGCCCCAAACATGGCCACCGCAGCTTTGCCCAGAGAAGGGAAAACCTCGGTCGCCGCTAACCAATCGGTCCACCCTTCACGCCAGACGAGCGAATCGGCCGTCACTCGCCCCTCGGTCAGCCATTTGCGCATCACCTCGCCCCGCGCGGGCCCAAACTGACCGCCCGAAGGGGGCCGAACGAACCAGGTCGCCAGCGGATTCTCGGCGATTGCATCGCGCCCGCCCATTCCACTTGCAGTCATCGGCGGCGGGGGAGGCATCGCCAGGGGGGCGGCCGACATGGCCGCCGGATGTATAGGTGCTGCAGGCATTGCAAAAGGTGGCGCGGTTGCTGTCACCGGCTGAGCTCCGGCCTTCATACTTGGCAGAGGCACACCACTGGGAATTGCTCCTGCCGGGGCAGCGATTGCGGCGGCAGTGGTCGCATAAGGTGCTACTGAAACCGCCGCGACTGGGGCAGGCATTTTGGCTGGCATCGGCTGCACGGGGGCTTGGATGGCGGCTGCCACAGCCACTGGGGCAGCACTCACTGCGGCCGGTTGATGCGCGCCTTGCGCGGGCGCGGCATGTTCATCGGCATCTTCCAGGTCGCTATCGAGCCCTGGTTCCGAGCGCTCGGGAATGCGAAACTTCGCACTGCAATCGGGGCAGACCCCCTTCTTGCCAGCCAAGAACGATTTTACGTTCAGCTTGTGGCCGTTCGGACAATGAAAACGAATGCCCATAATCGCTGCCTGTCGTCTCTATTCCGTGCCTGCAAAGGCAGGCCACAAAATTCAGCCCGCTGTAATGACCCGTTGTCCCGTTGCCGCCTGTCGACTCGCAATTGCTATTATAGATGCTTGCCCCCCAGAAATGAAAACAGTCTTGCACTCAACCGCTACTTAATTGAGGACGGCCCAACCGGCATGCCCCCTACAGACGAACCAATGGAACACGACGAAGGCCCGCTCGAACTCGCCATCTGCGGCGACCTGACCGAGCGGGAGGGGGACCTCAGCGACAAACTCCTTAGCGTCCCGCCGGGGAGCGAGTGCGTGCTGTACTTCAATTCTCCCGGCGGCAGTGCCTATGTCGCCCTGGCCCTGTCTGGGCTGATTGCTCTTCGCGGGCTAAAGGCCACGGGTGTTGTCACTGGCGAATGCTCCTCAGCAGCGCTCTGGCTGTTCGCAGCCTGTACCCGCCGCCTCGTCACACCCCATAGCGTCCTGCTGTTTCACCCCATGAAATGGCAGAGCGAAGAGCATGTTCTGATTTCGGAAGCAGCGGAATGGGCACGCCATTTTGAACATCTGGAACGAGATATGGACGAACTCCTGGCCCGGCAATTCAATGTGCCCCTCGAAAAGCTTCGCCCTTGGCTGCATCCTGGTCGCTACGTAACCGGCCGCGAACTGGTGGCTGCGGGGTTGGCCGAGTTAATTGAACTCTCTCCGCTCAGCGACTTGCTGCCGCCCGCAGAGAAACCCCAGAAGCAAAAACCCGGTTTTCGTTCGTAGCGTGGGCTTTGTGCATCGGGGTCGGGAGTCTTTGGCGAAAACCGACTTAATCACGTGGTTACTCGTTGCTCGCCAAAGACTCCCGACCCCTGACCTTCCGCCTGAACGAATTGTAATTTGCCACGAAACCTCTCCCAGGAACCAAACTAATGATCGTTGGCGTACCGCGCGAGATTAAACGGGACGAGTATCGGGTGGCGATGCTACCGGTCGGCGTGGATGAACTCGTTCGCGCGGGGCACCAGGTGTTGTTCGAAGCGGGCGCTGGCCTGGGCAGTGGCATTACCGATGCCGAGTACCAAGAGCAAGGCGCTCGAATTGTGCCGACAGCTGCCGATGTTTTTGGCCAGGCCGAACTGATCGTGAAGGTGAAAGAACCACTGCCACAGGAATGGCCTCTCATTCGTCCCGGGCAGGCACTATTTACCTATTTTCACTTCGCCGCCAGCCGCGAATTGACCGACGCCATGCTCGCCAGCGGCGCGACCTGTCTCGCTTATGAAACGCTCCGCGATCCTCAAGGCCGCTTGCCGCTTCTTACGCCGATGAGCGAAGTGGCCGGGCGGATGAGCATTCAGGAAGGGGCCAA
The DNA here is from genome assembly GCF_007747655.1 of Anatilimnocola aggregata. Taxonomy (NCBI): domain Bacteria; kingdom Pseudomonadati; phylum Planctomycetota; class Planctomycetia; order Pirellulales; family Pirellulaceae; genus Anatilimnocola; species Anatilimnocola aggregata. Next base: position 7,061,332 of record NZ_CP036274.1, on the reverse strand, counting down.
GTACCTGGAGAAGCCGCAAATGGGCCGCGGCATTTTGCTCGCAGGTGTTCCTGGCGTGGCACCTGCTCATATCACGATTCTCGGCGGCGGAATTGTCGGCGCGAACGCGGCGAAGATCGCTGCCGGCTTTCAAGCAGATATTGCCATCCTCGACGTGAACATGGATCGCCTCCGCTATCTCGACGACATCATGCCGCCGAACGTCAACGTCCTCTATAGCGACCGCCACACCATTCGCGCTCAGTTGAAATTAGCCGACCTCGTCATCGGCGCAGTCCTCATTCCCGGCGCTCGCGCCCCCAAACTCGTCACGCGGCAAGACCTGAAGGTAATGAAGCCCGGCAGCGTGATCATCGACGTTGCCATCGACCAAGGGGGCTGCATCGAAACCAGCCGCCCCACGACCCACAGCGACCCAACTTACATGGACGAAGACGTGCTCCACTATTGCGTTACCAACATGCCCGGCGCGGTTGGCCGCACCAGCACGTTCGCCTTGTGCAATGTCACACTGCCGTGGGTCATGCAACTGGCCGAGCGCGGCATCGACGACGCCTGCCAAGAACTTCCCCCACTCGCCACCGCCGTCAATATCCGGCGTGGGCAGGTCACTTACCGCGCGGTGGCCGAGACATTCGGCTTGCCGTTCGCAAATTGATCATTCTGTCGCGTGGGCTTTAGCCGACGTCAGACGTCCTCTTTGAATTTTCACTTGCGTTTATTTCGATTCCTAAGTGGGCTAAAGCCCACGCGACAACAATGACCAAAATCCCTGTAGAAACCATGCGTTGGCTCGGCGACCATGTCACCGGTAGCCTTTCGCTGATCGACCAAACCCGCCTCCCTCTCGAGCTAGTCGAGCTAAATTGCACCGATGTTGGAATGGTTTGGGAAGCCATCAAGCAACTGCGTGTCCGCGGCGCTCCTGCCATTGGCATTGCTGCCGCTTATGGCGTGGTGCTTGGTATGCAACAAGTGACCGGATCGACTCCAGAGGCGTTCGATGCTCACCTGACGAAGACGATCGAGTATCTCGCCGGCAGCCGGCCAACCGCGGTGAATCTCTTCTGGGCGCTCGATCGCATGCGTCGATTAGCCAATAAATTGCGGGCAGAACACTTGCCGCAGCAAATTCCAGCGCTGCTCCTGAAAGAAGCCAAAGCCATTCACGACGAAGACCGCCAGCTGTGCCGGGCGATTGGCCGCTTTGGTGCGGAGCTCATTGCGAGCGGCAGTGGAGTTCTCACGCACTGCAATGCGGGGGGCTTGGCGACGGCGGAATACGGTACCGCGCTCTCGGTTTTCTTTACTTGCCAGGATCAAGGGAAGTCACTGAAGGTCTTTGTCGACGAAACGCGCCCGCTGCTGCAGGGCGCGCGATTAACCGCCTGGGAACTTGCTCAGCGCGGTATCGACGCCACCCTCATTTGCGACAACATGGCCGGGCAAGTGATGCGCGAAGGCAAGATCCAGGCAGTGGTCGTTGGTGCCGACCGGATCACGGCGAACGGTGATACCGCGAACAAGATCGGCACTTATAGCGTGGCCGTCCTCGCCCATGCGCACGGGATTCCGTTCTATGTTGCGGCACCGACCACCACGTTTGATCTCACGCTCCCCACGGGTGACCTCATTCCCATCGAACAGCGGGCAGCGACCGAAATCACACACGGCTTCGGCCGCCAGACTGCTCCCGACGGCATTAGCGTCTATAACCCTGCGTTCGACGTCACTCCAGCGCGTCTCATCCGCGGCATCATCACTGAACGTGGCGTCATCGACCCGGTGAATGAAGAAAATATTCGTAAGGTGCTAATGTAGTCATCACGCTCCGCGTGATGATCGATAACCTTGCTTGGCGAGGAACGACTTCAACCGTACCAAACGGCGATTTGACATCACGCGGAGCGTGATGACTACAGATGATGACTACAGCCGCTCGGCCAGTTTATCGACAATTAACTTGCCGACGTTCAGCGATGATGTCGCGGCTGGCGAGGGAGCGTTGAGCACGTTGACGTAACGGCCACTGGCTTCGATGAGGAAGTCGTCGATCATCATTCCATCGGGGGCGATAGCCTGGGCGCGAACGCCGGTGCGCGCGGCGACGAGGTCTTCGCTTTTGATCTCCGGAATCAAATGCTGCAACGCGCGGACGAAAGCTGCTTTGCTCCAGGATCGCCACATTTCTCCCGCGCCAGTTCGCCAGTATTTGGCGGCTAATTTGAGGAAGCCGCCGTAGGTGAGCGTTTCAAGCAGGTCCGCCATGTTGATATCGAGCTTGCGATATCCTTCACGGGCGAAAGCGAGGACCGCGTTAGGGCCGCACTCCACGCCCCCTTCGATCATCCGCGTGAAGTGGACACCGAGGAACGGGAAGTTGGGATCAGGCACCGGATAGATAAGGTTCCGGCAGAGATGTTGCACGTTGGGTTTAAGGTCGTAGTACTCACCACGGAATGGGACGATGCGATTGGCGGTTGGATGGCCTGTTAGCTTCGCCAGGCGATCGCTGTGCAGTCCGCCGCAGGTAACCACGTGACGCGCCATGATTTCACCAGCATCGGAAACAATCACGACCCCTTCACTCTCGCCGTGCATCTTGGTCACGCGCCAGCCGGTTAGAACCTGGCCATTACGCGCTGGGAGCAATTCCGCCAGTTTGCGAGTGACTGCTGCGTAATTCACGATGCCCGCTTCAGGAACATGAATCGCCTTGATTCCCGCGGTGTGCGGTTCGAGTTCCAGCAGTCGCTCGCGGCTGATCACTTCGCAGCGGACGCCATTTTGTTGCCCGCGCTCGAAGATCGTATCGAGCCGCGGCAGTTCCTGTTCGTTGACGGCGACAATCACCTTGCCGCAAATGTCGTACGGAACTCCGTGCTCCTGACAAAATTGCTCCATCGCAGCTTTGCCAGTGCGGCAATTGAGTGCCCGCAGCGAGCCCGGCTTGTAGTAAATGCCCGAATGCAAAACGCCGGAGTTATGCCCGGTCTGATGCCCGCCGACGTTCGCTTCCTTCTCTAAAACCGTAACTCGGAGTTGAGGATAGCGATGGAGCAATTGCCAGGCGGTGGCCAGCCCGACAATTCCTCCTCCAACAATGGCGACGTCGGTGGTGAGCATGGGGAAAATGTAGAAGTAAGAAGGCAGAAGTGAAGACGAGGAGCAATCAATTACTTTCAATCGGCAATGGTCTTCAGTTTGTGTCCGAGCTTTTCTTCAACGCTGGTTACTTTCGAATTCAGCCTGCCAACAGCGCCGGCGCGGTGGTCGAGTTTCATGGTGCAGCTGACTCGTTCGCAGTCGGCAGTCATGGCGGCCAGGCATTGCTTGAAGACGTCGAGGACCTGGTCGACTTCACCTTCGATGATCGTACCCATCGCATGTAGGCGATAGTCGAGACCGCTGGCGGCGATGATCTCCAAGCTACGAGCAACATAGCTGCCCACGCTCGGTCCTTTTTCCAAGGGTGCAATGCTGAACTCGAGTAAGACCATCGCTGATTGTCCTCTCCGTGCAGGCGGGGGCTTGATGAATAACTTGTTAGAAATTGATTTTCAACCGCTAGCAGCACTACCACCCGTTAGCTGTCACCAGCTTAACCACTGTCGCTGAAACACTTTTAGCTCCCAGCCGTGCCCGACCAGCGGTCGTAAGTGATTACCCGCAAGTAGATTACTTTGGCGTGGATCGCCCTGGAGCGAAATGGGGTAGCCCGGTAAACTCTGCCGCCCGCGGACCTTCTATGGACTCGGTAGTCCGTTCCGCAGGTTTGGCTCATAACGCAGAAATCGATTGTAGTTGGTCGAAATGAAAACGGGCAGACGTTCGCATCCACGCGATCGCTCCTGCCCGTCTCATCAGGATAGCCCGCCCGTGTTGCTCCCCTTGTCAAAATCCCGCCCAAACAGCGATCGACTTCAGCTCGCCCCGTGCGGGTTGGTGCTGTCGCTGCTGCTGCTGGCAACCGTTCCTGCGGTCGGACAGGATGGTAGCATCGTCAACCAATCGCTGCTGTTTTCGAATGCCTCGCTGTTGCAGCCGCCGATGGGGACGAATCAGTTTGGCCCCGATGAACTGCCGCTGACGACGGTCACCGAACAACCACCTGTTACCGAGTCGCCAACGCAGCAGTATTTCGATATGGATCAATACCTTGATTCACATCCTCACATTTCTGCGCCGTGCGAGCCCTGGTCTTGGCACTTGCTTCCCGACGGCCTCATTTATAAGTCGTACTTAGCTGGCGCGAAGGAATCGCGTCTCTCGGCCCACATCATTCACGAGACCGACCACTATGCCTTGTGGGATGCGACACTGGGTGGTCGCGTGGGCATTTGGCGATACGGCAATTCCTCGCGCATCAACCCAGAAGGTTTTCAGGTCGATGTCGAAGGCTCGGCCCAAGTGCGACTGGACATTCAGAACAACGTCGACGTGCAAGCGGTCGACTTTCGCGGTGGTATGCCGTTGACCTATGGCATTGGCCAGCACCGCTTCAAGTTCGCCTACTATCACCTCAGCTCGCACCTGGGCGATGAGTTTCTCATCGAAAATCCGACTTACCCCCGGCTTAATTTTGCCCGCGATGTATTCGTACTGGGGCACTCGTTTTATTGGACCGAGAAGCTACGGCTTTACAGCGAAGTTGGTTGGGCGTTCTATACGGACGTCAGCGAACCGTGGGAATTTCAATTCGGAATCGATTGGGCCCCGACGCGCCCCACGGGTTGGGCTGGTGAACCCTTCTTCGCGATCAATGGCCACTTGCGCGAAGAATTGAACTTCGGTGGCAACCTGACCGTGCAAACCGGCTGGGCTTGGGTCGGCGATGAGAACAGCCATCTGCTCCGCGCAGGGTTGCACTACTTCAACGGTGGCAGCAGCCAGTTCTCGTTCTACCAAGAGCACGAGCAGCAACTCGGCTTCGGGCTCTGGTACGACTATTAAGCAAAAGTAGCGTGGGCTTTAGCCCACGTCGAACCTTGGTCTCAGGATTACGTGGGCTACGGGTTACGCGCCGTACTTCTGCAGCCGACCGGCATTCGCTAGTGCCAGCGTCATTAAGAATTTTGCTTCGAATTGGCCCAGACCACCGCGAATAGCTGTGTTCTCACCATAGGTCGTGTGCCCGTCGGGCCGGCAGCAATCACTCACCAGCAGCGTCGGCACCGGATGCCAGCTGTGTGCCTTCAGATAGCTGGGAGTGCTGTGATCGCCAGTGACGATCAGCACCGTGGGATTGAGCGCTTGGATGCGTGGCAGCACGGCGTCGAACTCTTCGATCTTCTTTACCTTCTCATTGAAGTTGCCGTCTTCGCCAGTGCTATCTGTGTATTTGTAGTGCAGGAAGAAGAAATCGAAATCTTTCCAGTACTGCGTCATCACATCGACTTGCTCGTTCAACGTCTGAGCCTTGCCGAGAATCTTCATGCCCACCAGCTGAGCCAGACCCTTGTACATGGGATAAACGGCAATCGCGCCGGCACGCAGGCCGTACACTTCTTCGTAGCTCGGCAAAGCTGGCCGGCCGCTAAACCCACGCAGGGTAAGACCGTTGGCCTTGGGGTGGCCAGCGAGAATCTTGGTCGCTTGTTTGATGAACTCATTGGCGATGGCCGCCGCTTTCTCGCTGGGGGCATCAAGACCGAGCGCTTGAAGCGGAGCCTTACCAACGGCCTGAGGATCGGTGTCTTTCACATTGCCGGCCAAACCTGGTGCGCGAAAGACCACGACAAAGCGGTGTTCTTTCACCGGTTCCACAAACACTTCGACACCCGGAATCTTCACTTCCCGAAGTTTGATCGCCAACGGAGCGCTCTCATCCGATGCAATGCGTCCCGCGCGGCGATCGCTGATCAGACCATTGGCGTCAAGCGTGCAGTAGTTGCCACGCGCGGCAACATCACCAGGCTGCATGGCAAAGCCGATACCCGTTGCTTCGAGGGCGCCGCGACCGATGACATATTGAATCGGATCGTAACCAAACAACCCGAGATGGCCTGGGCCACTGCCGGGGGCGATGCCGGGACAAACCGGCAAACTGGCACCTTGGACACCGATTTTTGCAAGTGCGTCCAGGTTGGGCTTTTTCGCTGTTTCGAGTTCCGTCTTGCCACCGGGCTGCATTGGCAAACCACCCAAGCCATCGGCAACGAGCATCACAATTTTCGAATCGTTCTTGACCTGCAACTCTCGGGTCAAAGCATGAATATCCATGGCGGCCTCGGCAGTTAATGTTACCAACTCGAACGTAGTCATCACGCGGCGGGTGAGGAGTACTTTGTGGTAACAAAAAATGGCCCGTTCACAAGGTGGCGTCGAGCCAGTATCTTCAACCGCACGCTCTCCATTCGCTTTCCGCCACTCGATTTGCGCAAGGTAGTCTCGCCATGGCTGCGGCAATTGTTACCATGAAACTCGACCTGAACGGGGCCATGCATTCTGAATTTGGCGTCACCGAAACGGAACTGGCTGCCCTGCAGCCTGCCGTTGTTCAGGCTCAAAAAGAAGTATTGGAGGCCGATGCCAAGGCCTATTCGAGTGGTAAGGTTCCCGCTGAAAAAGACCCGCTCGATCACGGTTTTCTCGATCTGCCCGATCGCCTTTTGGCCGAGTATCAAGAGAAGCGGGCTGAAAGCGAACTGGGCCGGATCATGACCGCCGCCGCCAAGCTGCGGGAAAAGGTCGACCGCGTCGTTGTGCTGGGAATTGGCGGCTCCTACATGGGTGCCAAGGCGTTGATGGATGCCTGTTGCCAGCCTTATTACAACGAATTGACCCGCGCGGAACGGGGCGGCTATCCCCGCATTTATTTCGAAGGCAACAACATCGACAACGATGCCTCGCAAGGCCTGTTGCACTTGCTTGGTACACAGCAAGGAACAACACCGGAAACGCGCTGGGGCATCGTCGTCATCAGCAAGAGTGGCGAAACACTGGAAACAGCCGTCGCCTTTCGCCAATTTACTGCTGCACTCGTAAAGTCGTGCGGTGGCGACTTGGCTAAGGCTGCAGAGTTAATCATTCCTGTCACAGGAGTCACCGGCCGCCTGGCCGATTTGTCGCTGGCGCTCGGCTGCAAGCCGGAGGTGACGTTCCCTGTACCCGACGGAGTCGGCGGACGATTCTCCATTCTTTCGGCCGTTGGTCTTGTTCCTGCAGCATTGATGGGGCTCGATATCCTTCGCCTGCTGCAGGGTGCATCGTTGATGACGAAGCACTTTCGCGAAGCCAAACCGGACGAGAACCTCGTGCTGCAGTTTGTTTCGGTCTGCCATCTCATGGAAACGCGACGGATGGCGAACCTGCGCATCCTTTGCATGTGGTCGAAGGCTCTTGAATGCGCTGGACTGTGGTACGACCAGTTGCTGGCCGAAAGCTTGGGCAAGCGATTGCTCGGCGCCACGCCGCTGACCACCGTGAACACGCGCGACTTACACAGCCGCGCACAGCAGCATCAACAGGGCCGTCGCGATAAGTTGTTCGTCAACGTGATTGTCGATAAATGGCGTTTCGACGCCCTGCCCGTCGGCAAGAGCGATTTCGATCAAGACAAGCTCAACGACATTGCGGGCAAGACGATGCCCGAACTGATGACCGCGGCCATTCAAGGGACGAACGAAGCCTACAAGAGTGACGGCCGACCCACGATCGATTTGCACTTGCCCACAACCGATGTGACGGTGATGGGGCAATACTTTCAATGGCTGATGATCGCCAACGTGGTCGAAGGTCGCCTGCTCGGCATAAATCCCTACGGCCAACCCGGCGTGCAAATGTACAAGGGTGCCATGAAGCGAATCCTCGGGCGATAATTCGCCTTCTCGTAGCGTGGGCTTTAGCCCACGAGTAACCCGAAACACCTGTGGGCAAAAGCTCACGCTACCGAGAACAATCATGGCCACGATCACCTGGCTCGGACACGCGTGCTGGTTAATTCAGTCCGGCGACCACTCGATCGTGCTCGATCCTTACTTGGACACCAATCCCGCGGCCTCGTGCAAAGCCAAGGATGTGCGAGCTGACTTCGTACTGGTCTCGCACGGCCACTTCGATCATTGCCTCGACGCAGCGGCTATTGCCAATCAGTGCAATGCCACTCTCATCGCCAATTTCGAAATCGCGACTTGGTTCGAAGCCAAGCAGGGCGTGAAAAATACCGTGGGGATGAACCTAGGCGGTTCGTACCAGGCGACGTTCGGCAGCGTGAAGATGGTTCCAGCCTGGCATTCGTCGATGCTGCCGGACGGTTCGTACGGCGGAGCACCAGCAGGCTTTATATTGCAACTGAACGAAGGACAGCGCCTCTATTTTGCCTGCGATACGGCACTATTCAGCGATATGCGCCTGTTTGCCGAACCAACGCTCGATCTGGCCGTACTACCCATTGGCGATTTGTATACGATGGGAATTGACGATTCGCTTGCCGCCATCAAGCTCCTCAATCCGCGGATCGTCGCTCCATCGCACTTTGGCACCTGGCCGCCGATCGAGCAGGACGGTGCAGGCTGGGCAGCTCGCGTCAGCAAAGAAACCAAGTCACAGCCCCGGGTTCTGCGTGCCGGAGAGAGTTTTTCCGTATGAAACCTTTTTCTTCCTTGGCCTTATGTTCAGCGCTGGTCATCAGCCTGCTATCCCTGGCTGGAATAGCTGAGGAACCACTGCGTTGGAAATTGGAAAAAGGTCAGCGGTTTCAACTGCAAACGCAGCAGCAGACCGAGTCTCAAGTCAGTTATGCCACCAAGAAGCTCCCTTCGAGTGTGAACTTGCTGCTTCATGTCAGTTGGGAGGTTCAGGAAGCGGCCGCGGAAAAGTTTGTCGTCGCCCAAACGATCGATTCCGTGCGAATTGAAATGAAAGGCCAGGGAGATAATGCCACGGTTTACGACTCGCGCGAACGAAAGGCGGTCGTGGGCGCTGCCAAAGATCTTGCTGCTGCTGTTGCCCCACTGCTGGGAGCAAAGTTCACATTCACTATGACTCCGCTGGGTGAAGTCGCTGCGGCGGATCAGGTTTCTGTCGAAGGGGGCGCGGGAATTCCCGGCCTCAATCAAGAGTCAATTAACCAACTATTGAAGCAATCGCTGCTGCCACTCCCGAAGTCGTTTGAAGGGAGCACTCCCGCTTGGACCGACGAGCGTCAAGCCACTGCAGCCCTCGGTGTGGTAAAGCAGAAACGAACGTTCACCCTGGCGGGAATGGAAGATCGCGCCGGACAGCCAGCCGCGAAAATCACTGTCACCGGCGAACTAGAGCTGACACCAGTTGCCGACCGCAAGGGCTCGCCCAAACTGAAGGACCAAAGTTTTAGCGGCACGATTTGGTTCTCGCGCGAAGCTGGCCGGCTGTTGACCTCAGAAACGAAACAGCGGCTTGTGACCGAAAGCGCTTATCGCGATTCGACGATCAACGTCGATCTGACGACGACGATTACGTCGACACTTACGCCGCGCGAGTAGACCATTGTTTAGGCGAACCGAGGATGCGGCAGTTTTCTCTGCAAACGCTGCTCATACTCATCGCGTTGGTCGGATTGTTTTTTGCCTTGCGACAGTCATTGGTGATTGAATCGCCAAACCCAATTGGTCGTGCACATCTATTGCCTCCGCTACTCACAGCCATAGCGGTTGCGATTGGCTTAAAGCGATCTTCTGCAGCGAGTTTCGTGTCGTTTGCGGTACTGGGTGCATGTGTGTCGACAGTAGTAGCTGCTGCGCTCGCAATTGAAATTGCGGAAGAACTGCGTCGAATGAAGTATTGGAATTGGGCGAGCGACTTTTCAATCTTCTGCCGCATCGTCGCCATACACGCGATAGTTGGGGGCGTGATCGGCCTCGTCTTCGTCGGCCTATTCAAAATGTTTGGCACATGGCGAAGCCAAGTCCGCTGAATCAGGTCACATCGGGCCGATGTGACCTACCAGAATGCAACCCGTTATCGTCGCACGCTGAACGCCATCAGGACGGTGGCGGCTACTTGGGAACCGATCAGGGCGTAGACGAAGAGCGCGATCAGGCCCAGGCGTTCTTGCGCGAGCCAAGCTGGCAACTCCACAAAGATGCCGGCCAGCAGTGGCAGGGCAATCGCGGCCAACGCGATCGTCAGGGTGGCCATTACCCAGCGCGTCCAACCGGGTGCGCAACGAAAGATGGCGGAAGAGGGGAGCGAAATCAGACTGAGCAGCAGCCAAACAACAAGGCTCATGCCATCCTGCGAGTACACGGCCCAAACCAGCAAGGGCAGGGGTAGGAGCAAATTGACCAGCAGCAAACTTGTTCCGCGCTGCTGATCTTCGTCCAGCAATTGCCGGCCCAAGGGATCCCAGCGCAACAGCAGGTTGAAGAGCGGTGAGGCAATTCCCACCAGCGCGCTGAGGCCGAAGACGAGCATCAACAGCGGCCACAAAAGCGACGTTCCATCGTTCGTTTGTTCGGCAAGCGAACTGATGAGCCGGCTGCCGCAATAGACGGCAAGCATCACTGCAACTTGAGTGGAAGCTGGCAACGAAGCCAGCCAAGAGCAACCTTGCAGCAGCCAGCGATAGAGTGGATGCCGCGCTTTGAGTGCTTCGACAATTCCGGCGCGAGCGACGGGTAAATCGGGTTGCAAGCGGAGGGCTTCGCGAAAGCAGGGAATTGCGGCCTCGGGATCGCCCCGTTCAATGGCTGCCCAACCCCGATTGGCCTGACCCTTGGCACTCCGTGACCGGAGCGATGTTTGCTCGCTGGACGCCTCTTCCGCCGCTTTTTGCAAGCCAATCAGCGGATCAGGAGAAGGCATGAGCAAGTGGTCTTTCTGGGCATCAGATTGGCAAACAAGAAAAACAAACTTCTCATCGCAGTTTGGACTGCAGTAGAGGAGGTGTCAAGCAAGCAAAAGAGGCCGCAAAGCCCGCACCTTCTGCCTGGATAAAACTTGTTCGTTGCCGGGCGGGTAAGATATTCACGAGGGAACTGCGATGAACGAAAAAAACGAAATAGTTGCTGCAGCGAACCTGCCGCCGAGGCGTTGGCTGGGTGGCTTCAATCTCACTCGCCGCGTAGTGCTCGGCTTTGCAGCAGCGGGCCTAACAAGTCAATCCTGGCTCGCCTATGCCGGCGCAGCGGAAGCGTACCTGCCGCAGGCAGGAGAGAATCACGTCGGCTATCGCAAACTGATAGTCAAGTACCGCGGTACCGACATGACCGACCGCGAACGAGTAGTTCTGCTGTGGTATCCGACGACCGCACCAGCACGGTTGCACAGCTATCGCGGCCAGGTTGGATTCGTCGCGCCCGATGCCGAAATTTCTCCAGCCAAGCATGCTCTCATTCTCTTTTCTCATGGCTTTCTCGGATCAGCGGATCAATCGATCTTTCTGCTAGAAGGATTGGCGCGCAAGGGTTACATGGTGGCAGCCATTGCCCATGCCGATGGCTTGCTCAACAAGCGTGAGAAGCCGCTCACGGTGCCAAACTTTGCGGACGCTCGCAGTTGGAACGAAGACAAGTTTCGTGACCGGCGTGAAGATGTAGTCGCGCTGCTCGATCACTTGCTGGCCGCCAACAACCAGGCGGACGATGACTTGCATCAGCGCATTGATTCCGCAGCCATCGGCATTTCGGGGCACTCACTCGGTGGCTATACATCGTTGGGATTGATTGGCGCTTGGGAGAAATCGCGTGACCCACGAATCAAGGCAGCCGTCGCCCTTTCCGCCTATACACTTCCGTATCACTCGCAAGGGAATATCGGCGAGGTGAAGACCCCCGTCATGCTGCAAGGCGGCACTCTCGACTGGGGCATCACGCCGCTTCTTCCCGGTGTTTACAAGAAGCTCGCGGGGCCGAAGTACTATCTGGTGCTGAAGAACGAAACGCACCTGGGTTGGACGAACTTCATCAGCTTGGGCAAAACCACTACGGAGTGCGTTGCCGGCGGCAATGCCGAACTCATGCTGGGATATACGGCGGCCTTTTTCGACCGCCACCTGCGGGGGGCGGACGAGTGTCCACTCCTCGATCGAAAGCACGACCGTCTGAGTAGTTACGAATTCGCGGTGCACTAAATTTTCGCCTAACGCCTGGCGTTCTGCGCCAAACTGCGCGAGCTGTGACGATTGGCGGGATAAATCGGCCCGAATGGAGCTTCACCGCCCATTTCAAAGAACTGCCAAGTCTGCTGGCTCGTCTATACTTACGGAATCAAGGCTGTGCTGCGCGCCGGGTTTGGACTTAAGCCCTGAACTTGTGCAATGTGGTCCGCAACTGGTTAGACTGAGGTTGGGGCAGAACTCTTTTCGGATGGAAGTAGGCACGAGCGATGGCCACTGGACTTGCGAACTCGACAAGCCTGCCGAAATCAGCTGGTGTGCGCGACGAACATGCCGCCGAGCGCGTGATTCATCAACAACTGGGCCGCGCCGGCTCGTACGTGAAGTGGATCGAAGCGGGCAGCCAACTCCTTACGCTCGTCATCGGCACCCTCATCTTCTTTTTGCTGGCAGCCTTGATCGATCACTGGATCATGCCGCTGGGCTGGTTCGGTCGTTGGCTGTCACTCATTGCCTATGTCGTGGCTAGCGGTTGGTTTGTCGCCACTCGTATGCTCCCGCTGCTGTTGCGAGTGGTGAATCCCGCCTACTCTGCGCGGGCTATTGAAGAAGCGACTCCCACGCTCAAGAATAGCCTGGTGAATTTTCTGTTCTTGAAGCAAGATCATGCCGGCGTCAAACAATCGGTCCTCGACGCGCTCGAACAGCGGGCCGCCACCGATATCTCGGCCATCGAAGTCGATACGGCCATTGACCGTACGCCCCTTATTCGCCTGGGCTACGTCCTTTGCGGCGTTATGGCGATTGCAGCGCTCTATAAGATTGCGTCGCCCAAAGATCCCTTCCAAACCGCTGCGCGTGTCGTGGCACCGTGGGCCGACCTTGCCCGCCCTTCGCGTGTCATCATTCACGAAGTTCAGCCCGGGCATACTTCGGTTTATTTGGGTTCGCAGGTTGAAGTGACTGCCGAGGTGCAAGGTGTGAGTGGCAGCGACGATGTTCGCCTGATCTACACGTCTGCCGATGGCCAGGTTCGGAACCGCGAAGTGCCGATGAAGTCGGTCGCTGGTGGACGCAAGTTCTCGGCCACTCTGCCTGCGCCTGAACCAGGGCAGCAAGGGGAATCGCTCAAGACCAAGGCGGGTTTGCAGCAAGGCGTTCAATATCACATCGAAGCGGGGGACGCAGTCTCGTCGATCTACGAAATTCGCGTGCGCATGGCTCCCACCATTGCCGTTGAGCGAGCGGAACTTACCTTCCCTGCTTACACGCGCAGGCCATTGCAAACGCAAGAGACCGGCGAGATCAGTTCACTCGAGGGAACACGGGTCACCATTCAGGCACGGGCCAACCAGCCGATCAAGCGTGCCTTTTTGGAATTCGATCCGCGCACTGGCGGCGCTGCCGAAAGCATTCCTCTGAGTGTCGAAGGTCAACTAGCGCGCGGGACATTCACGTTGCAATTGAAGCCCGACCGGGTTACTCCCTGGCGCGATACGTATCAGGTGCGTTTTGCAAACGAACAGGGAGAACTCAGCGAACAGCCCGTTATTCACAAATTGCAAGTGCAGGCCGACCTGCCGCCCGAGGCGCAAATCCTTTCGCCGCGCACGCAGCGAGTCGACGTCGCCGAAGATGGCCAACTGGCAATTGAAGTGCGTGGCGTCGATCCCGATTTTGCCCTGTCCAAGCTGTTAGTTGCCGGCAAGACAAAAGACCAGCCGCTGTTTGAACAATCTCTGCTGCTGGCCGGCGATCAACCGTCGCAGGCCAGCGGCAAGTTCGTATTTCGCCCGAGCGACCAAAAGCTCAAGGCGGGAACGGTGGTCACCTATCAGGCAGTTGCCGTCGACAATCGTCATCATCCACTCACTGGTCAGCCACAACCGGGGCGGGCAGAAACTGCCGATTACACGATTCACATCGTGCCGGCTCGCAAGCCCAACGGCAACAACGGTGGCCAAGGGGGCGAGCAGCCTCCAGCGAACAACCCCGCTGCCAACAATGATCAGCAGCCCATGAATCACGGGAACCAACCGCAGCCACCGATGCCGGGCGATCAAAAGCCGGACGGTGCAAATCAGCCACCGAACCCGGCCGACTCGAAACCAATGGAACCAAAGAGCGGCGACGAGAACAAAAAGCCCAACAAGCCCGAAGATCAGCAGCCGATGCAAGGTGGCCAACAAGGTGGCGAATCGTCTGGCCAGGGTCAGCAGGGGCAGGCGGGGCAAGGTCAAGGCAATACTCCACAGTCCGGGCAAGGACAAAATGGTCAGGGCCAGCAAGGCCAAGCGGGCAAAGAACCACCGATGCCCGGCGAACAACAACCGCCGAACAACTCAGGCCAAAGTGGCACTGGTCAGAATGATCCAAACTCGGGCGAATCGGGCGAGGGAGATAGCGGCTCGGGCAATTCGCAGGCGGCAAAACCCAACGGCCAGCAGCCACAAAACGGACAAGGCGGAGCGCCAGGTAATCCAACTGGCCAAGGCCAGAACCCGCTGAACGATTCAGGCAACGAATCGGGCGATCAAGGAAACCCTGGTGAAGCAACCGGCCAACCCGGTGGCGCAAACGCTCGTCCCGGCGCCGGAGGTGGCAAGCCCGAACATGATGGCCAGAGGTTCGAAGAAGTCCTCAAGCACACGCGTGACAAGGCAAAGCAAGCGGGCAATAACCAGCAAGGTGGTCAGAATGCTGGCCAGCCCGATGCGGGGCAAGAGCCGGGCAATCAACAGCCTGGGCAGAACAAACCCAACGAAACAGAAAAAGGAACCGGCAAACCTCAGCCCGGCGATCAGCAAGCGGGCAAGCCAGAGCAAGGTGGCGAGGTAACGGCCGAAGAGCTTGAAAAGTTGCTCGAGCAGTTCGGCAAGCAAGGTGGTGATCAGCAGCCGGGCGAACAGGGAGCCAACGGTCAGCAGACACCAGCGCCCAATCAGCAACCCAACGGTCAGGGGCAACCGATGCCCGGGCAAAATCCACAAGCTGGTCAGCAGCCAATGAATCAGCAATCGGGTGCCAAGCCCGGTTCACCGCAGGGTGGCGAGAACCAAAAAACCAACGACGGAAAAAGTGGTTCCCCTCAAGGTGCTCCGCCCCTGGGCGAGGGACAACAGCCCACGCCCAAAACTGGCGAGCAAAAGAAGCCTGGTGCGGGTCAGAACGGAGATTCTGGCGCTGGTGAGCAATCGAAGGATCTGACCGGTTCGGGCCAGGGTCAAGAACAGAATCGTGACACGAAAAAAGAAATGGGCTCAGACGGCAAGCAGTCCGAAGGGAGCGAAACCAGCGGCCCGAGTACCAGCAAGAAGCAGTCCGATTCCAAGGGTGGCACTTCGGGCGACCAGAGTGGAGGGGGCAAACAAGGTGCTGGCCAATCCGGCGGTCAACAAGGAAACGACTCGGCTGGTGGCAGCAGCGCTGGCGATGAAGGTGCGGGCGCAGCCAAAGAACAAGGCAAGGGCGAGACCGGCTCGAAAGCAGGCCAAGGCCAACAGGCTGCCGGCAAGACCGGTGAAAGCGGCAAGCAGCCCGGACAAGGAAGCTCGACTCGAACTAGCGAAAAAGGAAACGAGCCCGGCAAGGGCGACAAGCAAGGTAAGCCAAGCGATAAGGGGGGCAAGGAGCCAGGCGGCGCGAATGCCGGTGGCAGCGAGGTTGGCAAGGGAAATCCCACTGGTGGTGGCACCGCAGCTGACCGCGCTGGGCAAGGCATTACGAATCGAAGTGCCGATGCTGCCGACGAAGCCAATGAAAACTACACTCGCAAAGCGACAGACCTGGTGCTGCAGCAGTTGCGCAATCAAGAGCACAATCCTGACCCAGAGTTGGCTAAGAAGCTGCAATTGACGCCGCAAGAATTGCAGGAATTCGCCCGTCGTTGGAACCAGTTGAAGAAGGACGCGGAAGCTGATCCCAACAAGGCTCGCGAGCTCGATGAGGCCTTCCGCAGCCTCGGTTTGCGCGATCCCAAGACGAAACGTCGCGCTGGCGGCATCGTTAACGACAAGCAACGCGACCTGCGCGATACCGGTGGTCGCACCCAAGCGCCTAGTAAGTACCGCCAGCAATTCGATCAATTCCGGAAGACCAGCGGACAGTAAGCTCTGAGTACTGATTCATCTGTTGCCTGGGGATGGCGTAAATGAGCCACCATAATCCGGCATTAAGGCAGGACAGTTGCCTGTTAGAAATTCCACCGGCAAGAGCACTGGCTCTATGGACCATGTGGTCGTATCGTACATGCGCCACTCCCCATCGAGACCGTTATGCCCCTCCGTCTGACGCAGCTTGCACTACCCGTTGAACAGCCCGAAGAAACGCTGCCAGGTGAGATCGCCCGGCGACTGCGAATCGCCGAACGCGACGTGCAGCATTGGCGGATTCTGCGCAAAAGTCTCGATGCCCGTTCGCGCGATGCCATCAAGTTCATTTACACCGTCATGGTCCAACCTGTGGGTGAAGCGGGCCTGGCAGATCGCTGGCAACGAATTCCCGGCGTCGAGCATTACGAAGCCGCATCTTTTTTCGAACCTCCCACGGGCCACGAACCACTATCCGAACGTCCCATCGTGGTCGGTTCGGGACCCGGTGGATTGCTCGCCGCCTATTACCTGGCTCGTCGCGGTTATCGACCGGTAGTGATCGAACGCGGCGACGAAGTGAAAGAGCGCGTCCCTGCGATTCGTTCGTTCGATTCAGGCGGGCCACTCGATCCGGAAAACAATTACCTGTTTGGCGAAGGTGGTGCCGGCACGTTCAGTGACGGCAAGCTGACTTGTCGCATGAGTGGGCCGGATGTCGATTGGGTGCTGGAGCAGTTTGTCGCCTGCGGTGGCAAGCCTACCATTCGCTACGAACATCGGCCGCACTTGGGCAGCAATCGCCTGCCGCTGATTGTGCGCAACTTGCGCCGGCAAATTGAAGCGCTGGGCGGCGAGTATCGATTCCGCTGCCGGCTGGAAGGCCTTGATGTCAGCGAAGGAGAGATTCGCGGCGTGGCAACCTCCAGCGGCTACTTCCGTTCGTCCACGGTTGTCCTCGCGATTGGTCATAGTGCGCGCGACACTTACACCATGCTGCATCAGTTGGGCGTACCGATGCAAGCCAAGGCTTTTCAACTCGGTTTACGAATCGAGCAGCCGCAAGAGCAAGTGAATCAGCACAAGTATGGCCGCAGTACTTACCTGGCCCAGCTCGGTGCGGCAGATTACACGCTCGTCGGTCGCGGCCAGCGCGATGTGTTCACGTTCTGCATGTGCGCCGGCGGGCATATCATTCCCAGCATTTCGGAGCCTGCTCGCTTCTGCACCAACGGCATGAGCAATTCCCGTCGCGATACTCCCTTCGCCAATAGCGGGCTGATGGTGACCTTGCAGCCCGCAGAATTCGGCAGCGATCATCCGTTGGCTGGAGTCGAGATTCAGCGAAAGTACGAAGCGCTAGCCTACGAAGTTGGGCGTGGGACGTACTTCTCACCGATTCAGCGAGCCAGTGATTTTGTCGCGGGTCGCGCACCGATAGGCGGGCAAACGCTGAAATGTTCGTATCCGCGCGGTGTGGTTCCCGCAGCGCTCGATGTAATCTTGCCGCCAGTCATATCCCAGGCAATTCGCGCGGGACTGCCTGTGATGGATCGTCAATGGCGAGGAGATTTTTTGAAGAACGCCATTCTGGTGGGGCCGGAAATGCGTGGCAGTTCGCCGGTGCGCATCGCGCGCGATCAAGCCTCGCGCGAGACTCCCGGTTTTCGCGGGCTATTTCCTGTCGGCGAAGGCGCTGGCTATGCCGGAGGCATCATTAGTGCGGCGGTCGACGGTCTGCGCACTGCGGCGAGTATCGTGGCCAGGTTTGCTCCGGTTTCGTAGAGGATTTTGTCAGTCTGTCAGCGATGGTGAGCCAGCATGTATCAAAGTCAACTTCCCTCCGATCCTTTAGCGCTGCGGCAACTGGCCGCTGCGCGACTTGCTCGGCAGAACGGATCTGCCTTGGCTCTGACCGACGAAAATCGCATTCGGGAACTGCAACTGCAAAAGTGCGAATTGGAACTGCGCGTCGCTGAACTCGAACGAGTGAATTCTCTGTTGGCAACCGCCGTCGATGTATCGCCCGATGCCTTGTTTGTCAAAGACGCTGAAGGAAAGTACGTGCTGCTGAATCAAGCGGCGGTTAATTTCGCTGGCAAGCCGATTGAACAGTTACTGGGTCAAGACGACCGGTCGTTGTTTGATGAACACAGCGCCGCCGAAGTAATGGAGCATGATCGCGCGACACGTGAACGGGGCGAGGCTGTTGCCTTTGAGCAAACGCTGTTCAGCGGGGGCAAACAGCGGACCTACTGGACAACCAAGTCTCCGCTTTTTCAGGACGGGCAATTCGCGGGGGTGGTAGGCATTGCTCGCGATGTCACGGCAGTGCGCGCTGCCGAGGCCAAGTTGCAGGAAAGCGAATTGCAATTCCGCACGCTCGCCGAAAATCTGCCGGATGGTTTGTACGTGCTCGACCCGGCCGATGCAAAGGTACCGCTGAAAATTCTCTATGCCAATCGAGCGGCGGCCGAAAGTGATGGCTACACCGCAGCAGAGATTCTCGGCCAATCGATGTCGCTGATGCTCGATTCACCAGCGAGCGCGGTCAGCTCCACAGAACGTCAGATTCGGATTACGGCCGGAGAAATCATTGAATTTGAGGTGGAACATCAGCATCGCTTGGGTCATATCGTTCCCTATGAAGTGCGCGCGGTCGCTATTCCATGGGAAGGGCGCTCGGCCATCTTGGGGATCAACCGCAATACTTCTGTTCGCAAGCAAGCCGCTGAGACACTTCGCCAGAGCATTGGCTTTCAAGATGCTTTGATCCGCTCAATCGGGCAGGGCGTTTGTGTCTGCTATCAAACTGAGACATTTCCTTTCACGCGGTTCACGATCTGGAACGAGCAGATGGTCGAACTGACGGGCTACACCTGCGAAGAGATTAATCAACTCGACTTCATTCAGCAGCTTTACCCCGATCGAGTCGACCAGCAGCAAGCACTTGCACTTCTGCAACGTATTTGGCACGACGATGTCCGGGGGGAAGAGCGGGAGATCACTCGCAAGGATGGATCGAAGCGCACGATTCTCATTTCAACTTCGAAGCTCGCGGGCGAAGCGAATGAAGTGGCAGTGGTGGCGACCTTTACCGATATCACGCACCAGAAGCAGAATGAACTGGCCCTGCGGGCCAGCGAAGCTCGCTACCGTACATTCGTGGATCACGTGTCGGACGGGCTCTTTCTGCACGATGCCAACGCCACTGTGCTCGACGTGAATCGTCAGGCCTGTGAAAGTTTGGGTCGCACTCGCGAGCAACTCATTGGGCAACTGCCTTATGTATTTGATCCTGCGATCACTCCGGAACAGATGGAAGTTCTCCGCCAGGACCTTGATCGGGGGCAAATCCTTTGCTTTGAAACTCGCCACAAGCGAAGTGACGGCAGTGAGTTCCCGGTTGAAGTTCGCGTCCGTCCGTTCACCGAGAATGGACAGCGCATGAGTTTGGCGCTCGCGACGGATATTACCCATCGCCAAAAAATTGCCAATGAACTACTCGCCTCCAACGAGCGCATTCGCCTCGTAATGCGGGCCACCAACGATGCAGTTTGGGATTGGGTGCCGGGGACCACCGATGTCTGGTGGAGCGAAGGGCTGAACGAGCTGTTTGGCTATCACCACGACAGCGATCGGGCTGACCCCGAATGGTGGTTGAGCCACATTCATCCCGATGATCGTGAGCGCGTGCAGCAGAGTTTCTATACGATTCTCCACGGCACGGGACTGGTTTGGTCGGGAGAGTATCGTTTTCAGCGGCGCGATGGGACCTACGTCGACGTTTACGATCGTGGGCAGATCATGCGCGACGAAACTGGCCACGCGGTCCGCATGTTTGGTGCGATGATGGATATCTCAACGCTGAAGCGAGCGGAAGCAGATTTGCGCGCCAGCGAACGGCGATTTCGAGACCTGGCCGACGCGATTCCGCAAATTGTCTGGACTGCGCGGCCAGATGGTGGACTGGATCACTTGAACGCGCGGTCAACGCAATACACGGGCCTGGGGTTGCAGGATTTGTCGGAATGGTCTTGGGAGCAAGTGATTCATCCGGACGACTTACCTGCGACTTTGCACGATTGGGGCGAGATCCTGCGCACGGGAATTCCTAAACCGCTGGAGTTTCGAATTCGCCGGGCCGACGGTGAGTACCGCTGGCACATAACCCGGCAAGTCGCGAGCCGCGACCAGAGCGGCAATATTCTGCATTGGTATGGAACCTGTACCGATATCGAGGACTACAAACGGGTCGAATCAGCCCTCAGAGAATCTCAGCAGCGCTTTACCGAGTTCATGAAGCACTTGCCTGGACTGGCTTGGATCAAAGACCTGGACGGTAGGTATGTCTTTGGTAACGAAACAACGCTGAAGGTCTTTCAAGTAACCACCGACGGTCTCATGGGCCGAACCGACGAAGACTTCTTCGATTCAGCAGTGGCCGAGCAATTCCGTCGCAACGATCGACTAGCGCTGGAGAAAGGGGGTGCGATTCTGTGTGTCGAAACGCTGACCCACGACGATGGCATTGTCCATTCTTCACTGGTCAGCAAGTTCGTGATTCCGGGGCCCGACAAATCGAGGACGCTCATCGGCGGAGTGGCCATCGACATTACTTCTCAAAGCAAAGTCGAGGAAGCGCTCCGCTCCAGCGAAGAGCGCTATCGCACGCTGTTCCACAGCATCCCCGATCCCATGTTCGTCTATGATCCGAGCACTTTGCAGTATCTGGCCGTGAATGACGCCGCCGTGCAGAAGTACGGTTATTCGCGCGAAGAGTTCTTGCGAATGAAAATCACGGACCTACGACCCGCAGAATACATCGCTCCGCTGCTTGAAATGCTCAAAGATTCCAAGCCGGTTTTCGAGAATCGAGGCTTTTGGAAGCACTGCAAAAAGAATGGCGAGCTCATCGATGTCGAAGTAACGGCACATTCGCTGCAACTCGACGGCAAGCCAGCCTGCATCGTGCTGGCTCACGATGTCACCGCCCGTCAGCGAGCGGAAGCAGAGTTGCGCCGCACGACGGAACTGCTCAAGGTAGTCACCGACGAGACTCCCGATGCGGTCTTCGTCAAAGACCGCGAAGGGCGCTATCTGCTCTTTAACCCGGCGGCGGCAAACTTCGTCGGTCGAACGGTGGAAGAGGTGCTTGGCAAGGACGATACGCAACTCTTTGCCCCTGCCGATGCCGCGCAGATCCGCAACTCCGATTTGCGTGTCATGGAGTCGGCCCAAACCGAAACCAACGAAGAAATTCTGACAGCGGCCGGAGTCACCCGCACCTATCTGGCAACCAAGGGGCCCTATCGCGACGGCAATGGTGAAATTGTCGGCACCATTGGTATCTCTCGCGATATTACCGCCAGCAAGCAGGCCGAACGTTTAATCAAGGAGAGTCAGCAGCGGTTGCAAGCACTGTTCAATCATGCCCTGAATGCCATCTTTCTGGTGACCGACGAGGGAACTTTTGTCGACGCCAACCCAGCTGCTTGCACGATGCTGGGCTTTTCACGCGAAGAACTGCTGACAACCCCGATCTCATCGATTTTGGGTATCGACAAGGCTCCCTCCAGCGACTCTGACTATTGGGAACCCTTTCGCCGCGATGGGAACCAGCATGGCATGTTGCAACTACGTCGCAAGAATGGAGCCACCATCGACGCGGAATTCAGCGCCGTTGCCAACGTCTTACCGGGGCTGCATCTCTCCGTACTGTCCGACGTGACGGAACGCAGGCAAGCTGAAGAAGCCTTTCGCAAAGTAAGTGCCTTCCACGAAAAGATCATCCGCACCGCGGTCGAAGGCATTTGCCTGTTTACCCCAACGAGCGATAACCTCGAGGCCACTTTCTCGGTTTGGAACGACCAGATGACTTCAATCACTGGCTATTCACGCGACGAAATCAATCGGCTGGGTTGGGTGCAAACTGTCTTCCGGGGTCTGCCCAACCAATTTGAAGCTCAGCAACGCTTCCGCCGACTGCTAGCCGGGGAAGTCATGCAGCGAGAGGAACTGGAGGTTTGCCGCAAGGATGGTGATTTGCGGGCGATCTCCGTTTCGTCTTCGATCATTGAAGCCGACGAATCTGCACCTGTTTTTGTCGCATTGATGCAGGATATTACAGACCGCCGACGCAGTGCTGAGGAACTGGCAATGCGGCAAGCCGAACTGCGGCATGCGTCGCGATTGAACTCGGTGGGGCAGCTGGTCGCTGTCATTGCGCACGAAGTAGCGCAACCACTCGCCGCTATCTCTAACTTTGCGGCGTCGAGTACCGCCTTATTGTCGGCTGAGAGTTTAGATAAGCCTTCCATTTGCAAGCATATCGACCAGATCAATCAGCAAAGCCGACGCGCTGCCGACATTATTAGGCGGCTGCGAGACTTCAGCCGGAAGGCACCTCCTCAACGGAAGCTATGTGACTTGCGCGAGTTGCTGAACGATTCTGTCGATATGCTTGCCCACGAATTACGTCGTGATGAGGTGGCAATTGTCTGGGATTGGAGAGCGGGAATTCCCGCAATTTCGGCGGATGCCATTCAGCTGCAGCAGGTATTTGTTAACCTACTACTTAATGCTCGTGACGCGCTCCTTGAAACTCCCGCCCGCACCCGCCGAATCACCCTCCGCTCTGGCTCCGAGCAAACTCACCACTTCATTGATATTGAAGACAATGGTGTAGGACTAACCGAAGAGGTAGCGAATCGGTTGTTTGAGCCATTTGTTTCTACGAAACCACATGGAATTGGAATTGGTTTAAGCATTTGTCGTTCGATCATGCATGACCACGACGGCGAAATCAGTTGTCAACCGTTAGCAAAAGGTGGCACTCGATTCCGCATTCAACTGGCAAGTCATGTGGCTGAGGAAACGAGAAAGAATTGAAAATGATTTACGTCGTCGATGATGATGTTGCTGTTTTGACCTCGTTGCAGGCACTGCTGATTGCCCACAATTATCAGGTGCAGTGTTTTGCCTCTGCAGAGCAGTTTTTGCAAGAGGTTTCCTTGCATCGGCGCGGTTGCGTAGTGACGGATGTCGCGATGCCAGGGGTAACCGGCGTAGAGTTGGTACGAAAAATTTACGAAGCGAAAAGTCCTCTTTCGGTCGTCGTTGTGACCGGTGTGGCCAACGTTCCAATGGCTGTGAAGCTGATGGAGTTCGGCGCGCTAACGCTGCTTGAGAAACCCTACGATGCTCAGCAGTTGTTACAGGCCGTTAATCGCGGCCTGACTCTGAGCAATCAACAGTCCGAGCAGTTCCAGCGCGAGCAAGAAGTTCAGCGGCGGCTCAACCAACTGACCGATGAAGAGCGCAGCGTGATGGATCGACTGCTGGCCGATAAGCCCAACAAGTCAATTGCGGCAGAGCTTCACTTAAGCCTGCGAACCGTCGATCGGCGGCGGCAATCCGTCTTAGAGAAGCTTGGTGTGGGGTCGGTTCCGGAAATGGCCCTAATGGTTGGTCCCTTGCGCACCGCGCAAGCCGTCGTTCGTCACCCCGTAACATAAAAGTGGTGTTGAAGCCAAGTCGTGCCGATTTGGCGTAGGTGCGACTGAGCAAACCTGACCTGTTTGGCCGAATTAACTCTTTGGATCGTGATAGCTTCGGGTGCTGGGGCAGCACTTGCAGTTTTGAACTCTTGTTCACACCATCTGCAAATCACAGGCGATTGTTCTCACCGCAGATTAAGTGGCGTTCCTAGAGCGACGTCACTTTTTTCGACCGCGGGTGGGCAACTAATTTCCCGCTATGGAGTGTATTCTTCATCGCAGACTCGCGCCACAGTGCGGCCGCATCGAAATATGCATGATCGAGTTGCATGTCGGTCAGAAGTACGCCCGGCTTGTGAACCGGGAGTTTGTGCACCAATGCACCATCGGGCTGAACGGTGAAGCTGCCCCACATTGACGGTCGTGCAGTACTATTGTTGGCGCTTACCCAAAAGTGGTTCTCGGCTGCCCGGCACTGCATCGTTGCGGGAACAATCTCTTTCCAGATGTTGTACCTCCGATCGCTCACCACGCTTTGTCGAGCATTGTGAAACGACTGAAACAGAACTTGCACGCCCAGTTGCTTCAGTTCGCGGTATAACTCCGGAAATCGATAGTCGTAGCAAATACCTACGCCACAAGTGATGCCCTTGATCTGAAATGTGACGGGACGATTGCCTGGCGTGTAGTGGCAAAGATCGAGCGTGGGATTCTTGCCATCCTGCCCAGTGCAGAATCGTTTGTCGTAGCGATCAACGATTTCCCCAGCAGCATTGATGATGTACAAGCAGTTGTGAGGCTTCGTTTGCAGGTCGAGATAGTGGGTCGAGCCAAGAATTACCCACACGCCATGTTGCTTAGCCGCTGCCATGACGTCGCGCGTCGCGGCCTGCAGTTCGTCAACATTCAGATCGCGAATTGTTGGAAACTCGACACCTGCATAACCAGAGAGAGCGCACTCGGAAAAGTGCACAACGTCGGCTCCTGCAGCGCTCGCTTGTTCAATCTGCTTGAGCGCCCAACGCCGGTTTTTCGCAATTTCGGCTTCGACAGGGAACTGGCACGTGGCGACGCGCAAACGGTTTTTTGATTTGGCAGGCATGGTTGCAATGTCATTCACAAAGTTCGTGCAAGGCTGCTAAGGCTCGTTCGATTTCCGCTTCAGTATTGTAATAGTGAACCGAAGCTCGCACGACACTAGCAAGTTCGCGCTGGTCCATATCAAGGAGCGTGTACTCTCGCGGCGAGACACTGACATTGATCTGCAGTGAGTGCAATCTGTGTTGAATCTCGCAAGGTGGAATGTTGCCCATCACAAAGCTCACGATGGCGCAGGGTTGCTGCCCCAAATCCAACACTCGGCACCCTTTGATCGCCCGCAGTCCTTCACGCAGCAGTGTTGCCAATTGCCGATTGCGACGTTCGATTTCGCCAGGGTCCCAACTCAAGGCGTAGTCGATTGCGGCGGTCAGGCCCAACTTGCCAGCGTAGTTCATCTCCCAGTTTTCGAATCGGCGGGCATCGGGTCGGACGACATAGGATGTTGGCGAAGTCCAAGTTGCCGCGTGCAAGTCGAGGAGTGGCGGCTCCAACTGCTGGCAGATTTCTCTCCTGACGTACAGCAATCCCGTCCCGCGCGGACCACGGAGGAACTTCCTGCCTGTAGCGGAAAGAAAGTCGCAGCCGATCTGTTGCACGTCGATGGGCATCTGCCCGACTGATTGGCAAGCATCCAGCAAATACAGAATGCCCCGAGCCCTCGCTAGTGCTCCGACCATTGCTGCTGGATTCACCAGCCCGCCGTTGGTGGGTACATGGGTGATGGCAATCAGCTTCACTCGCTCATCCAGCATTTCTTCGAGTGCAGCCACCGAAACTTGCCCCCATTCATCGCTGGGAATGACCTCAACCTTAGCACCAGTTCGTTTGGCGACTTGCAAGAACGCAATGAAGTTGCTCGCGTATTCAGCCTGCGCGGTGAGGATCCGGTCGCCCGGTTGGAAGGGGATGCTATAAAACGCTTGATCCCAGGCGCGCGTGGCATTCTCGACGAAGGCGACTTCCTCGGGCAGGCAGTTCAGAAGCGCAGCCGTAGCTGTATAAAACCGCTCGATGCGAGCTTCTTCTTGTCGGGCCGCCTCATAGCCGCCAATGTTCGCTTCAAGCTGCAAGTGCTGCGTCATTGCCGCGAGCACAAGGTGTGGCATCAGCGCCGCGCCGGCATTGTTCAAATGCAAGACGTGCTCGCAGCCCGGCGTTTCGCGACGGGCACGTTGAACATCGATCGGTGTCGACATGGGAGTCCGCGCACTTTCAAATGACGGCTTGGCAGAGTGGATTCGCCTATTGGAAATTCTCGACAGCACCAGTCCGTACCAAATTCAACGGTCTCGGATGAGTGCCGCTGCGACTATTCGCAATTTAATCGGCAGAGAATTCCGCTGCTTGCCTCTACCCCGAGTTTCAATTGGTGCGCGAAGTCAATTAAGATTATGACCTGCCCCGCAACTCACCTCCCGCCTGGACGGACGACCTACGATGCCCAGCTTGCGATTTTCTCTTGTTGGCTTGCCATATACGCTGGCGATGATCGTTTCGTTCATCAACTGCTGCATGGCAGTCGCTCAGCCAGCAGCAGCGAAAAAAAGTGAGTTCGGACTCGAAAAGCGAGTTCCATGGACAACATCGCGTCTGACTGGCGCGCCGCAGCCACCGTCGCCTTATCTCGTCGAGCGAGTGTTTCCCTCGTTGTCGTTCAATGAGCCTTGCGAAATGGTGGCGATACCTGGCACCAACCGCCTAGCCCTCATTGAAGTGAAAGGCAAAATCTTCACCTTCGAGAACAAGCCCACCGATGAGAAGCTGACGCCCGACCTGTTTGCCGATGTCACGCAGTTCGACAAGAACTTCTTTCGCGTCTATGGAATCGCCTTTCATCCGCAGTTCACCAAAAATCGGTACTGCTACATTTCGTACGTGCTCAACGGACGCACACCCGAGGGTTCTCGCGTGTCGCGGTTCAAGGTGACCGACACCGATCCACCAAAGCTCGATCCTAAGTCCGAGCAGACTGTCATTACTTGGCTCGGCGGTGGGCACAACGGTGCGCACATGCACTTCGGCCCCGATGGCATGCTCTATATCTCGACCGGCGATGGTGGCGACAGCTTTCCGCCGGACGGCCACAACACGGGGCAGGATGTGAGCGACCTGCTCGCTTCGATTTTGCGAATCGACGTCGATCAGGCGGACGAAGGGAAGGCTTATCGCATTCCCGCAGACAATCCGCTGGTGAACACACCCAATGCCCGTGGTGAGATTTGGGCGTATGGCGTGCGCAATCCGTGGAAAATGTGTTTCGATCCCGCCGACGGCTCGTTGTGGGTTGGCGATGTGGGCTGGGAATTGTGGGAGATGATTTATCGGATCGAGCGCGGCGGCAACTATGGCTGGAGCTTGATGGAAGGGCGACAGCCCGTGCATCGCGAACGCCAGCGCGGACCCTCACCGATTCTGCCACCCACTGTGGAACACGACCACACCGAAGCCCGCTCGATTACTGGCGGTTACTTTTCGCAGACCGATCGGCTGCCCGAACTGCGCGGTGCGTATGTCTATGGCGACTATGTCACCGGCAAGATGTGGGGCGTACGTCATCAAAATGGCAAAGTCACTTGGAAGCAGGAATTGGTCGATACGCCGGTGCAAATCGTCAGCTTTGGGCTCGATCACGCGGGCGAGGTTTACATCATCGACTACGCGGGCACGCTGCTGCGGCTAAAAGAGAATCCTCGCCGCGGCGTGAATAGCGATTTCCCTAAGACGCTCAGTGCCACCGGTCTGTTTGTCGACGTGGCCAAACATCAGCCTGCGGCGGGAGTCATTCCCTACAGCATCAACAGCGAGCCTTGGGCCGATGGCACAACCGCCGAGCGATTTGTGGCTCTCAAGGATCAAACCCAGCTCAGCACGTATAAGAAAACTGACGTCCAAATGGGCTGGATCAAAGGGGAGTTCGAGTTCCCCAGCGATGGCGTGCTGGTGAAGACCGTTTCACTCGAAATGGAAGCAGGCAATCCGAAGTCGCACCGGCGTCTGGAAACGCAGGTGCTCCACTACGACGTCGATACCTGGAAGGCTTACAACTATATTTGGAACGACGAGCAAACCGATGCCATTCTCGCTCCCGATGAAAGTCGTGATCGTACGCTTTCGATCAGAGACAAAAGTTCCCCAAACGGCCAAAGCCAGCAGACCTGGCATCATGCCAGTCGGACGGAGTGCATCCTCTGCCACACGACGCGCGCTGCGTCGATTCATGGCTTTCGCCTGCCCCAACTGAATCGCGAGCAGGATTACGCAAGCGTTCGAGCTCCGCAATTGGCCACGCTGAATCACATCGGCCTGTTTGCTGAACCCCTCCCCGCGAATGTGGACGCGTGGCCTAACATTCACGATGCCCAAGCTGACCTTGATGCTCGCGCTCGAGCCTATCTGCATGTGAACTGTGCGCACTGCCATCGCCGCGGCGGCGGTGGCTCCGCTTCATTCGATGTGCAGTTCGACATTCCTTTCGATACGACCAGGCTGAATACTCGTCCCACGCAAGGGACTTTCGGTATCCATGGCGCGCAGGTGGTTGCACCGGGAGATCCTTATCGCTCGGTTCTCTATTACCGCCTGGCGAAACTGGGTCACGGCCGTATGCCTCAGTTCGGTTCCAACGTTGTCGACGCCGAGGGCGTGAAGCTGATTCATGACTGGATTGCTTCATTGCCGCCTGCGAACGACGACCCTGTGCACAAGACCGCGGAACGGGCTCGCAACGAACGAGCGGGTTTGCTGAAGAAAGCATTGGGCAGCCAAGATGCTGCGGCGGCTGGCAAATCGCTGCAATCGCTGTTGAGTTCGTCTGGTAGCGCCTTGCAGTTGATCGCCGCGCTCGATCGTGAGCCGATCGCGCGCAAGATCAAAGATCAGGCCGTTGAACTCGGGAACAAAGTTGACGATCCGCTGGTGCGTGATTTGTTCGAGCGCTATCTGCCCGAAGAACAACGGGTGAAACGGTTGGGAACAGTCATTCGCCCGGACGACATTCTCGCTCTGCCCGGCAATGCGGCGCGCGGTAAATACCTGTTTCTCGAAGCGGCCAGTGTGCAGTGCCGTAACTGTCACCGCGTCGGCATACAAGGGAAGGAAGTTGGCCCTGACCTAACCGCAATTGGAAAGAAGCTCGATCGCGCGAAGTTGCTGGAAAACATCCTCGAACCATCCAAGACGATTGACCCCAAGTATGTGACGTCTCTTGTAGAAACGGTCGACGGTCGCGTACTGGCCGGCGTGCTCATCAGCCGCAGCGACAAGGGTGTTTTGCTCCGCGGTGCGGACGGCAAGGACACCACGATCGCTGCTGCCGATGTAGAGCAGTTCGCCACGCAGCAGAAATCGATCATGCCGGAACTATTGCTCAAGGAAATGACTGCGGCCCAAGTGGCCGACCTGCTCGAGTACCTGAGCAGTCTCAAGTAATTTGCCGGCGACAGCTCCGCTAACTACTCTGCATCGTCTCGCCTTGCTTCTGCTCACCACGAACCTACCTCTCCCTCTCTGGAGTTTGTCTGTATGAACTTGCCGCGCATGTCTGCTGCTTCGTTTCTTGTCGTGACCTTCGTTTGGTGCAACCTTACAGCGACTTTGCTGGGACAAACGAATCCCACAGTTGAACGCCCAGTGAGCATTGGACGGACCTTGCCAGAGTTCGGGCCGGTCGCGAAGCCAACGGACTTGCAGGAAACCTACAACAAAGCGGTCGAAGCCCTGCGGGCAACTGGCGGCCTGCTCGTGGTGCCGGCCGAGGCCTGGAAGCAATTGAAGCAGCACCCGGCTCAGCAAGGGCTCGTTCGTTTGCCCAGCAGTCCGGCCGAAACCAAACAGTGGCGCGAAGGGCCGGGCGTGACCATCATCACGGCGGACGAGAAGCAAACCATCATTCATGTTCCACCGCTAAGCGGCCTGCGGATGGAGCGTGAAATGCGGCTGGAAGATGGCGACAGCGTACCGCATTGGGGTACGCATCCGATGTTGCAACTGAAGAACGATCTGATCTATGGCTCGGTCAGCTATCTCGATTGGATCCAGACCGACGTGGAAAAAGGTCTCGACCGCAAGTTCTACGTTCCTACCGTTCGAGGCCTCGTCCCTGGACAATTCATCAACGTGCATGGCCACTCGGGCTATGGCGGCGGTGTCACGCGGGCCAACATCAAAGGACTTGGCTACGACGCAGACAAAAAGCTGCACTATTTCATCGCCGATACGAGTATCGACCACAAAGCTGGTGCGATTGCTCACAACAAGAGCAACACCGGCCTGATTCACATGATTCAGAACAGCAACGCTGACAATCAAACTTACGACGTGAAAGTGATTCGCAATCAATACGCCCACGGCGACACCTACATTTACTATTGCGATTTCAACTACATGAGCAACGTTCACTCTGCCGCGGGCGACGAGAACGGCAACTGCTTTGCTGCCTTCATTCGCAGCAAGGACAACAACTTCCGCAGCAGCGTTGACTCGTTCGATCCTGTTGCTTCCCGCCTTGTGTTCGGCAACAGTGCTTCCAACATCGAAACGCTCGGCAACTCGCGTCCGCTGATCAATTTGAATCCTGCCAAGCACATCACCAAAGGCAAAGTGCTGATCGTCCCCGGCCGCTCGGAGTTTGATCAGCCCGATGCGCAGATGTCGATCTTCGAAGGAAAGAACTACGGCACCAGCCTGATCAAGAACCCGATTACCAACTCAACGGAACGGAAGTTCGGCGGGCTGATTCGTGGCGATAAGGACTGCCCCTGGGATCAGTCGGTCGTGGGTCGGTACTTTGCGGTCGATGATAAGAGTGAAAGAACTCCTAAGGGAAATTACCGCTGGTATCTCATCACGGCCTTCCGTCAAAACGGCGACGGGACCAAGGAAATCGAGATTCAGCGGTTCTGGTGGGGTGCAAAAAGCGCCGGAAGTCCCACGCTTTATCGCAACGAAAACTACACCTGGGACGGTCACGAGCGACCGCTCGGCTATATCATCGCGCCCGGCGCATACGTTAACGATGTCTCCCGCGCGATTGTCGGTGGCGATCGCGGCGGCCAACGCACGCTGGGACTTGCTCCTTCCAGTGACCAGGCTTCAAACTTCGCGTTCGAAAAGGGAGACAAGCTGGAGCAAGCAATCGGCCCCGATCCATTTAAGCCGGAAGCGATGCGCGTTTGGATGTGGGAGGATGTTCCCGGTCAATATCCGGCTGCCGTACTCGACGTCGCCAATCACGGTGCGGTCTCACGCTACTCTGTGATCAGCGTTGCTGGCGGGCCTGCGAATCTCGACGATCTCGCCAAGCGTCACGAACCCAAGCCAGCTTGGGATAACATCTTTGTCGTGAACACCGCGGCCACGGTCGGCATGAATCTCAAAGCCGATTTTGCAAACGCTGCCATCCTGTTCCAGCAGCCCAATCGCGAACAGGCCCTCAAGTGGCACTTTGGAATGCCGCCAAAGGAAGATGCAACCGCGGCGACTTCCACTGGCAATGCTCGGCCCATGGATGCCAAGCCGGCTCCCAAGGAAGCGTCGCTCACCGTCAGTCGGGAGACGGGAGAATTTCAGCTAGCGGGTGGCGGTCTCAACAGTGGTGGCGCAGTCTCCGGCGTTGCGGGCCTATCGGGCGACGACAGAGCGGCCATGAACCTTCGTGGCAAAAACCTTGTCGTTGCTGGGGAAGCTACCACACTCAAGGTGAAATTTCCCCGTCCCGAAGCGGATGGGGACTATGCCGTGTTTCTGGAACTTAGCTGGCTGACCGAGCGAGCCGTTTCGGACAAAACGGCCGAAGGTTTCACCGTCACGTTCGCCAAGCCTGCACCGGCCAATGCCAAGCTGGATTGGATGATCGTGCGGTAAAGTCGCGAAGGATGACCGGGGACGCGCCGTTTTCCGACTTGAGACTCGCGGGTAGAATGCTCCGTTTCTCGTCAGTCGTAAATCTTCAGCAGCCAACCCGTTATGCCTCGCTACAATCCGGCCACCATCGAACCCAAGTGGCAGCAATATTGGGAACAACAACAGACCTTCCGAGTGCCGGACATGCCGGCCGGGGATAAGGTCTATGTACTCGATATGTTCCCTTACCCCAGCGGGGACGGGCTGCACGTTGGGCACCCGGAAGGTTACACCGCGACTGACATCGTTTGCCGCTTTGAGCGGATGCGAGGCAAAAGCGTGCTGCACCCGATGGGCTTCGATGCCTTCGGTCTGCCGGCAGAAGAGCACGCCATCAAGACGGGCGAGCATCCGCGAAAAAAGACCGAAGAGAATATCGCCACCTTCACTCGCCAACTGCGGTCGCTAGGCTTCAGCTATGACTGGAGCCGCGTGCTGGCGACGACCGATGTTGAGTATTTTCGTTGGACGCAGTGGATCTTCCTGGAACTGTTCGATACCTGGTTCGATGCCGAGCAGAGTCGCGGACGGCCCATCGCCGAATTGCCCATTCCCGATGAAGTGAAGATTCAAGGCGAGCGGGCCATTCGTCTGTATCAAGACGATCATCGCCTGGCCTACCAATCGTTCGCGCCGGTCAATTGGTGCCCGAAGTTGGGAACCGTGCTGGCCAACGAAGAAGTCATCGATGGCAAGAGCGAGGTTGGTAAGCATCCGGTCATTCGCATGCCGTTGAGGCAGTGGATGCTGCGAATCACTGCCTATGCCGATCGCCTGGAAAAAGACTTGGATCAAGTCACTTGGCCCGAAGGGATCAAGAAGCTGCAGCGGGATTGGATCGGCCGCAGTACAGGCGCTGAAGTCGATTTTTATATCGGTGCCGAAAGCGAGTTCGAAAACTGGAAGGGCTCCCGCGCGGCCACCAAGTTCCCCCGCAAAGCCGAAGCCGACGTGCTGCGTATCTACACCACGCGCCCGGATACGCTGTTCGGTGCGACTTACATGGTCATCGCGCCCGAGCATCCGTTCGTCACGCATTTGACGAAGCCCGATCAGCAGCATGCGGTCACTGCCTACTGCGAAAAGGCGGCGAGCAAGAGCGATCGCGAACGTCAGGAAGAAACGAAAAAGAAGACCGGCGTCTTCACCGGCTCGTATGCCATCAATCCAGTGAACGGCCAACCCGTTCCGATTTGGGTCGCCGACTACGTTCTGTGGGGCTACGGTACCGGCGCGATCATGGCGGTACCTGCACATGACGAACGGGACTTTGAATTCGCCCAGCAATTCAGCCTGCCGGTCATTGCGGTCGTCGATCCGGGCGACAGCGAAGAGTTCAATCGCTTCGACGTGCTGGATGGCAAGATTTGCTGCACCGAGATGGGTGTCTCGGTCAATTCAGGTCAATACAACGGCTTGATGACTGGTGAGTTCAAGAAGCGAATCACTGCAGACCTGTTTGCTGCCGGACTGGGGCGTGAAGCAGTGAACTACAAACTGCGCGACTGGCTCTTCAGCCGTCAGCGATTCTGGGGCGAACCGTTTCCGATCTTGCACGAGATCGATGAGTTCGACAAACCGACCGGACTGATTCGCGCCGTTCCCCAAGCCGATCTGCCCGTCGATCTGCCGCACCTGGAAGACTTCAAGCCGCACGGCAAGCCCGAGCCACCGCTGGGCAAAGCTCCTGTCGAATGGCTGTATCCTGAAATCGGCGGCCAGCGATACCTGCGCGAGACCAACACCATGCCGCAATGGGCCGGCAGTTGTTGGTATTATCTGCGGTTCATCGACCCGCGCAATGACCAGACATTCATCGACCGGGAAAAGGAAAAGGCTTGGATGCCCGTCGATCTGTACGTCGGCGGTGCCGAGCACGCAGTGCTGCACCTGCTGTATGCACGCTTCTGGCATAAGGTGCTGTTCGACCGCGGACACGTCAGCACGGCTGAGCCATTTCGTAGCCTGGTCAATCAAGGCATGATCTTGGGAGAC
The DNA here is from genome assembly GCF_007747655.1 of Anatilimnocola aggregata. Taxonomy (NCBI): domain Bacteria; kingdom Pseudomonadati; phylum Planctomycetota; class Planctomycetia; order Pirellulales; family Pirellulaceae; genus Anatilimnocola; species Anatilimnocola aggregata. The sequence goes on along the minus strand of NZ_CP036274.1, from coordinate 7,027,712 downwards.
GTAGAGTTCACCGGTTACGAGCGGGCCGATGGTCAAATGGTGAGTGCGGTCGATGTTGTGGACGATGACGACGGCAATGCCATCGTGCGCGTCAGCGGCGAAGGTGTGAAGCCGAAGAAGATGAAGGCGGAAGAGGTCGAAAAGAAGGGTGACTCGTTCGTGCTGAAATCGAATCCCACGATTCGCATTGAGAGTCGCGCTTTCAAGATGTCGAAGAGTCGCGGCAACGTGATCAACCCCGACAGCGTGGTGAAAGACTACGGTGCTGATTCGCTTCGGCTGTACGAAATGTTCATGGGCCCGCTGCCAGCGACTAAGCCTTGGAGCATGGCCGGTGTGAGCGGTGTCCGTGGCTTTCTGGATCGCGTGTGGCGTTTGATGGTAGACGACCGGGTGGAAGAACAGGTGGTTGTATCGTCGACCGTACAGGATATCGAACCGACGGAAGAGCAAGCACGAGTCCTACACAAAACGATCAAGCAGGTTACCAGCGATATCGAACGGATGGAGTTCAATACGGGCATTGCGCGGATGATGGAGTTCACCAATTTCTTCACCAAGCAGACCGTCCGACCAAAGTCGGTGATGAAGTCGTTCATTCTGCTGCTGAGCCCTTTCGCCCCGCATATTGCCGAGGAACTGTGGGAACTGATGGGGGGCCAGAAGACACTCGCCTATGAGCCTTGGCCCAAGTTCGACGAAGCGCTGACCAAGGACTCTGAGATCGAAATCCCGATACAGATTCTCGGCAAGTTGCGCGGCAAGGTCATCGTGCCTGCAGGCAGCGATCAGGACACCATCCTGGCTGCCGCCCAGGCTGATCCCAAAATCAGTGAACTGCTGGCCGGCAAGACGATCGTCAAGTCGATTGTCGTCCCCGGCAAGCTCGTGAACTTCGTCGTGAAGTAGTTGGCCCTGAAGTGACTGCGGCAGCGCACTCGCGCCCCGCAGAATGTGCGCCATCGTTACAACCGTTCGCAACCGGTGCCGTTTATAGGAGGCACTTGGGTTCTGTTCATTCTGCTTGATCTGCCAACTCCGCACGTTGTGCCAGCAACCGCGCCTAAGCTCCAGCCTGCTAGCGAGTAACGTCGATCTAACTAGTCGATAGGCATTCACCTCGCGTGGCGGACGACCAGGTGTACTTTGGCAGGCATTGATTCCATCACGAAACCTGATTGCGCGCCCACGCGTTGGTGGCTCGGTGCGCGCCGGGTTGCCCAAGCGAGCGCCTTGCTCGTTGTTGGTGCCTGGTCGTGCTGGGGCTCTCCAACCGTCGCTCGCGCGCAAGGTTGGCTGCCCATCATGGGGGCGAATGCCAATGCCCCCAGTCGTGAACCACAGGGCTATTTGATTTCGCGCACGCCGCATGCGTCAGTCGCGCGGATTGTGGTGCCGGATAAGACGGGCGTCTCGTTTGGAAGTGGTTCGCTTGTCGATGTTCGCGGCGAACATGGGCTCCTGGTGACCAACTGGCATGTGGTCCGCGATGCATCGGGACCAATCTATGTTTTCTTCGCAGATGGCTTTCAAACGCCGGCCACGGTCGTCAAGACCGATCGCGACTGGGATCTTGCCGCGCTGAGCATTCGTAAGCCGCCGGCTTCGCAGCCGCTCAAGCTGTCGACTACCGCGCCGCAACCCGGTGAATGGCTGTGCATTGCCGGTTATGGATCGGGGGACTACCGCGCAGCGGCCGGGCGCTGCACCCAGTATGTTTCGCCAGCTCAGCACCTGCCCTATGAGATGGTGGAAGTAGCTGCCGAGGCCCGCCAGGGTGACTCAGGTGGACCGATTTTCAACGAGCGGGGCGAAATCGCCGGCGTGCTGTTTGGTTCCGGCAAGGGTTCGACATCGGGCAGTTATGCTGGCCGTGTTGCCAATTTTCTGCAAGGCGTGGTGCCGGTCGCTCCGCCCGCGATTGCCGCGGCCCCATCAGCGATCGTGCCCACCCCCAACGCACCCAACGAGACGAATGACCCGCCGGCAGCTGATGCCCACTTGTTCGCCGCGGCAACTCAAACCGATACCGACAACGACGGCCAGTGGCAGCCCCGACAACAGGCCCCGGAATCGCATTCGTCGTCGCCCGCTTTAGCCGTTCAAGCGGGCCCCCCGCCACCTCCACGCCCCGAAGTGGCGATTGTCGATCGGCCGGGCGCGCCACCGCGTCCGTTGATGCCACTCCCCGATCGCCGCGCGGAGCCGTTGACACTTGTGAACGGCGAAGAGCCATTGGAAGACCGGACAGCACTTCGTCCCACGCCGACCAATCGCGACGTGCCGCTGCTGGACGGCCGCGATCTCGCCGCTGCCGAGCGACATAATGGACCCATTGCCGCGGAAGCCCTGAACGTCATTCACACTCCGCTTCCTTCTCGCATTCCCGTTTCTTCACCGCTCGAAACGGCACCGGCCGATCAACTGATCGCAGCGGCCTGGAAGCAAGTCGGCGGCAACACGCTTTGGGATCAAGGGAAGACCGCGCTCGCCGGGCTGGGTCTTCTGGGGCTGTTGTATCAGTTTTGGCGACTCAACAGCCGGCCCGATGCGGTTGGCGACGACGATTGAGTGCTCGTTTGGGAATCTGACATGCCGGGCAATAAAAAAGCCCCAGTGATTTCACCGGGGCTTCTCTGATTCAGTCTGGCTTAGGAAACAGGGACTTAGTCCTTGTTTTCCTTCTTCAGTTGCGGCATGCCAGGAGTCGGCGTTTCGTTGCCGTATTTCGCTTCGGCAATGCGATCGAGCGAGCCAGCGATGGCAAAATCGATAGCCGTCGAATCGGTCTTGGCTGGCACGTGCGGAACTTCTTCGAACTTGGCTTGCGACTCGATGAGGTCGATCACCTTACGTTCGATGATCTGATTTCGCAGGGTGTCCATCGCACCTTGCTTTTCGATGCGAGCGCGAACGCGGCGAGGCGACTCGTCGTTCTGTTCGGCCAGCAGTTCGATTTCCTTATTGAAATCGTCTGGCTCCGCATCGATCTTTTGATCTTCGGCAATGCGCTCGAGGATGAAGTGTTCCTTCAGCGAACGTGCCGTGTAGGCCATGATGTTCTGCTGCAATTCGTTGGCATGGCTGCGAATCTGCTCTTGGCTGAAGCCGTGCGATTGCAGTTCCATGGCAGCTCGTTCGAGCTCGCGGCGTGCCTGGCGACGTAGCAGTTCTGGCGGCAGATCCCAGTTGGCAGCCACAGTCAACAGCGAAGTGATCTGCTGGCGAACTCGTTGACGCTGGTTATAGCCGAGTTGTTTTTCGAGCTGCTTGCGAACTTCGGTACGAAGTTCGGCCTCATCGGCAAAGCCACCAATGCGGTCGAGGAACCCTTCGTTCAGTTCCGGATATTCGTACTTCTGAACCGCTTCGATCTTGATCGACAGATCGATTTCCTGACCGCGCAGTTCATCGCTATCGGCATCGGCCGAAATCTTGATCTTGGTTTCGACCGTGTCGCCAGTCTTCTTGCCTTCCATCAGCTTGTCAAAGCCTTCGAGCTTGGCATCGCTGAAGTTCAGCACCGGAGTGACAACAACGCCGTGCTCGTGCTTGTGCGCGACTTGTTTTCCCTCGTGGGTGAAAGTCAGGTCGACGTTGAGCAGATCGCCAACTTGGACTGGTTCATCGCTATCGACCACCTTGCTGTAGCGGGCTAGCAGCTTCTTCAGGTAGGCGTCGACTTCTTCTTCCGAGTACGTGTGCACAGGCCGTTCGAGCTTCATTCCCTGCCAGGCAGGGAGGTCAAACTCGGGGCGGACTTCGATTTTGAATTCGTATCGCAATGGGCCTTCGTCTGGCAGCGTGATGCTGTTGTAGTCGAAGTCGGGTTCGCTGATCGCCGAGAACTGCTGTTCATCGCTGATCTGGGTCATGCTTTCCATGACCAACTTGCCCTTCACCTGGTCGGTGACTTGCTCGCGAAAGCTTTTTTCGACAAGCTTGCGGGGGGCGCGACCAGCGCGGAAGCCGGGGAGTTCTGCCTTGGGAACTAGCTCGTCGAAGGCTTGCTTGAAGTAGCGTTCGATGTCCTCGCGCGAGACCGCCACGGTCACGTGCCGTTGGCAAGCGCTGGGCTTGTCGACCTTGACCTCGAGGTTCATCTTCACCGCTTCTTCAGCGGCAGCTTCGGCAGTTGTTGCTTCTTCCAATTCGGGAGCGCTCATCGTAGGTTCCACCCAGCGGCCCAGCCGGTTTGGCAGCGAGCTCGCAGATACAGGAGGTAAAAGTCGTCAGCAGTAGGAGTTCGTACGGTTCTGGACCGGACGAAGACTCACCAGCCAACATCAGCCCGTTTCACAATTGTCGTGTTCCGATTGCTGCAAAACCCGAGCCATCGGCAAGTAGGAAACGATCGTTAAAATCGAACCCGCCCGTCAACGACAAACCCGAAGTACAGCAAAGGTCGCGGCACTTCGGGTAAGTAGAACTTCGCAGTGCTAATGCGGCAAGGTACTAACCGATGAACAGGCACCGGCAAGGCACTTGCCACAGCCAAAAAGAGCGGGTGATCGGACTCGAACCGACGACAGCCACCTTGGCAAGGTGGCGCTCTACCAACTGAGCTACACCCGCGTGTCAGTAGCCCGATAATTTTGCAGATCGCCGCGGCTTTGTAAAGCCCCGGCAGGAACCAGCTTGGAAAAAACCAAACAGGCTAAAATCGGGCCAGAAACTCGCGCCAGCGACAACCTCGCTGGACGATCGAACGATGAAAATTCCTCATCGACCAGCCGTACGTTCGACTTGAGCGACGGTGTGGCCAATTCAGTCTTTGTCCTGTTCGACTTGCTACTATACCACGCTTTTCTCGACTCTGACTTTGGTGGGAACGCGAAAATACGCGACAAACTGCCAGTTGAGTGGTGTATTTATTCGCGATCACCTAACGTTCCCCAGCTTTACGCGAGCTCCACAAATGGGGGGTGTTCAATTAAGGGGTCGATAGTTGGACAGCGATGCAAGTAACTCTCGAGATTCCGAGCAGTTGGTGTCCAATTAAGATGCCGCAAGTTGAACGTTTACGTGGATTCAAGGTCGCGCTTAAACGGCTCGCCAGAATTCTGCTCGATCGGTTCAGTTCATCGAAAGGGTGCTGGAAGGGAGTCGAACCCTTACTTCCTGGGTCACAGCCAGGTGTGCAGAGTCCGCTACACTACCGGCACCATAGGCGAGCAGTTGGCTCGCGAGCAACAAGCAGCTCAACCGGGAGTCGAACCCGGAACCCCTCGTTCGAAGCGAGGGATGATTTCCATTTCACCATCGAGCTGATTGGCAAGCTATGCAAATAGCGGGTCCGGGGGTCGCACCCGGCAGGCGAAGCTTATGAGGCTCCGCAGGACGCTGGCCCACCCGCAGCGAGGAATCAACTGGGCATCGCAATAGTAGCCAAGGAGAGATTTGAACTCTCATGCCTCTCGGCGCGACGTTTTGAGGGCCGCGTGTCTGCCGTTTCACCACTTGGCTGTGATTTGTTTCGGACGCAAGTGCGCCGGGCAGGAGTTGAACCTGCAGAGCTCGAAAGCGAGTGGTTTACAATCACCGAGGCTTGCCAATGCCCAACCGACACATTTTCAGTAGCACGGGTGGGAATCGAACCCACACTCGAATCACGAAGTTCTGAGCTTCGCCGCTTTTCCTATTTGCGTACCGCGCTGCAAAACCGTACTGGCTCCAACCGAGCGTCCCCAGTGGGATTTGAACCCACGGCCTCCACCGTGACAGGGTGGCGAGCACTCCGGGCTGCTCCATGAGGACGTACTTATTCAGCAACTTTTGTCACTGCCTGAATAGTCACCTGACGCGATTCAAGGTTCACGATGGCACGCGACAAATTGCGATAATCGTCCCTGCCGGTAGCCTTCTTTGCCAGTTTGACCTTAGGGTGTAAGTACGACCTTGATGCAGCCGTCTTTCTTGTCACGAAAGGTCTTGTACGCGGCCGGTGCGTCGCTCAGTTTCACGCGATGAGTAACGACAAACGACGGATCAATTTCGCCGGCCTCAATTTTTTCCAACAGCGGTTTCATATAACGTTGCATGTGCGTCTGCCCTGTCTTCAAGGTTAGGCCTTTGTTCATGAACGCGCCAAACGGCAACTTATCGGCCAGGCCGGCATAGGCACCAGGAACCGATACTGTTCCGCCCTTGCGGCAACACTTAATGGCTTCGCTCACCGCATGCATTTGATCGGAAGGTGCAACCGCGGCGGAAACTCGATCGGCAATTACACCGATGGTGCTCGGCGCATGCGCTTCACACCCCACCGCATCAATGCAGCGGTCCGGCCCACGGCCACCAGTCATTTCCTGCAAGCGTTGGTAGACATCTTCCTTGCTAAAGTCGATGACCTCGGCCTTGCCTGCGGTCTGTGCCAATTTCAATCGTTCCGGCACTCGGTCGATGGCAATTACGCGGCCAGCTTTGAACATCCAAGCGCTTTGAATGGCAAACTGTGCCACGGGACCGCAGCCCCAAACGGCAACGGTATCGCCCGGCTCGATGCCGCAATTCTCAGCAGCCATGTAGCCTGTCGGGAAAATATCGGAGAGGAAGAGAACCTTCTCATCGGGAAGACTGGACTCAATCTTTAGGGGCCCGACATCGGCAAAAGGAACACGCAAGTACTCTGCTTGGCCGCCGGAAAAACCGCCCAGCATATGCGAAAATCCAAATAGACCCGAGGGAGAATGCCCCATCGCCTTTCGCGCCATCTCGGCGTTGGGATTGGAAGTGTCGCAGCAGGAGAATAGTGTTTTGCGACAGAAAAAGCAGTTGCCACACGCAATCGTAAAGGGCACCACCACCCGATCGCCGATTGCCAAATTATGAACTGCACTGCCGAGCTCAACCACTTCGCCCATGGGCTCGTGGCCGAGAATATCGCCAGCTTTCATCGTGGGCATATAGCCATTCAGCAAGTGGAGGTCCGATCCACAGATACCACTCGCGGTAATTCGGATGATGGCATCACGGGGTTCCTGAATCTTGGGGTCTGAAACTGTATCAACTCGGACGTCGCCTGTTCCATGCCAGCAGAGTGCCTTCATCGAAAAACTCCAGTCGTGCTAAGGGGAAGTGAACTTTCGTCGGGCCGCGGTCGCATCTCATTATTCCGCTCGGCAGCAGCATCACCGAGCGCGGTAATCCACGATGGAGAAACGCTCGACTCACTCTCGTAACCGTAAGCTGCGCGTTGACCGATGCCGCCCATTGCGGGCAGGAAACGGTTGATCAAAGCCAAAATCTCAGCCGTTAATGTCGGCGCAAGTTCGGAAGCCCAGACCGGAGGGCTGAATAAATTTGCGATATAAACTTCGCCGTCACCGTTTTGACACGCGTTAAGAATCTGCCGCGCAGCAGATTCGGCAGTGAGTGCGACAACGGGCAGCGATCCGCCGATACTGAACCAGGCATATTCCTGCCGATGCTGCCCTTTGAAGGTGGCATTGCGCGGACTTCCCGTGCACATCAAGCTGGGGCAGGCAGTCGTCACCAGAATGCCATCTTTTGCCAACTCAGTGCGCAAACCGTTCGACAATCCAACGAGGGCGAATTTACTGGTGTCGTAGGGAATCATGTGCGGCACCGCACGTTTGCCGCCGATAGAAGCAACATTAACGATTCGACCCCAGCGGTTCCGCCGCATGGTTGGCAATACCGCAAGTACCGAATGCAGTGCGCCAAAACAGTTGATGTTCATGGCTGTGCGGAAATCTTCGACGGTCATCGCATCTAGCGGACCGACCTGCATGATGCCGGCAACATTGAAAAGCAAATCAATGCTTCCCCAATGGCGTACCGTGCTTTCTACGACCGCATTTACCTGTGCTTGATCGCGCACATCGCAAACCAGTCCAAGTACATCTCCGCCGGCGTCGCGCAGTTCGCGAGTCGCAGCGGCAACATCGGCGGCGGTGCGAGCACAGATCGTTACCTTGACTCCTTGGGCGACTAGTTGCCGTGCCAGTACTAATCCTAAACCGCGCGAACCTCCAGTCACGATTGCAATTTTGCCCGCCCAGTAGAAATGACGAGTTTGCTGGACCAATACTCGCCCAAATTGATAGACGCCCCAGGCGGCGCTTAGACCCACCAGGGACTTCGTTATGAATCGCATGCTCTTCCACCTTCGTTCCCTGACCTCAGAAATGTCGCTGTGGTCGGGTTGCAACCAACAAAGTTCGTCGGTTCTTAAAGGCAGCGACGTAGATGCCGGTTACCGAGGGTTCATAGCAAACGTTATGCCCCAGCAGGCAGGCCAGCATGATTGGCAAGAAGGCGAATCGCTCGCGAAGGCGAGTGACCCGTATGGGAATCGAACCCATTTCTCCGGACTGAGAACCCGGCATCCTCCCACTAAACGAACGGGCCGCGGATATTCATCGCGCGGGACAATGAGCACGTCAGTAGCACGGGTGGGAATCGAACCCACACTCAGTCACGAAGTTCTAAGCTTCGCCGCTTTTCCTGTTTGCGTACCGCGCTGCAGGTAGTCCTGGGTGGACTCGAACCACCGTTCGTCACTTTGTAAGAGTGCTGCCTTCGCCGCTGGGCTACAGGACTAAAAAGGCATCGAGCGAAATTCGGGCTTTACCTGCCAGGCCGCGAAATTCGAAATGCCTTCGAAAGATCAGACCCGCAGTCCCTCCCAAAGGTTCACGACCGCCACAGCAAGCGATCTGGTGGACATAAAAGTAGGTGCGCATGAGTGCAGCCGAACATGCCTGCACGGGGCTCTAATTCGAAACGTCGCTTTCGACACCTGGCTCGGACTTTATGCTGAGGGCTTTAGCCCTCGTAGCTTCGGGTGGGTACTAGATGGCGTTGCTGATTCCCGCATGCTCAATGCCCGTAACATCGGGGTAAAAAGATTGACATGCGCAGGCCAACGTCGATAGATTAGATTGTGGAACAGAGGTCGGATGATGCGCTCGCAGTTGCTGTATGAGTAGAGGGTGCTGGATGGGCTTTAGGCTCGCTAGCGTTCGTTTACTCAATGGGCCAGTTGCAGCGGGTGCGAAACTTGTCGAGCTTATCTCTTTCGGCAAACGGCGATCATCGACCCCACGCGATTTTTGCTCGCGCAGCCATTGCGCGACTCGGGTCAGTTACAGGGCGCTCGCTCTACCGTGAGAGGACTTGCCGATGGCAAGAAGTGCTGGTGTTTGGGGTATCGACGTTGGTCGTTGTGCCCTCAAAGCGTTGCGTTGCCGCATGGATGGCGACGTCGTTGTAGCCGATGGTTACGATTACATCGAATATCCCAAGCTGTTGACGCAGGCCGATGCCGATGCAGCTCAATTGGTGAAAGAAGCGCTCGAGCAGTTTCTGTCGCGCAACAACTTGCGCGGTGACCGGGTCGCCATCTCAGTTCCCGGCGAATCGGGTCTCGCTCGTTATTTCAAGCCGCCACCGGTCGACGTGAAGAAGATTGCCGACATCGTCAAGTACGAAGCGCGGCAGCAAATCCCCTTCGCGCTCGAAGACGTGATCTGGGACTATCAGCGGATGCCCGGTGGGCAGGAAGTCGATGGCTTCGCGCTCGAGTCGGAAGTCGGCCTGTTCGCGATGAAGCGCGAGCAAGTTGCCAAAGCACTCAAGCCGTTTTTGGATGCCGAGATCGAAGTCGATGTCATCCAACTCGCGCCGATTGCGATCTACAACTTCTTCGCCCACGACATGACGAATCCGCTGAAGGACGGCCAAACCTACGACTCGGATTCGCCGCCCGCTTCGTCGGTCGTCCTTTCGATCGGTACCGAAACGACCGACCTGGTCGTAACGAATGGTTTTCGACTTTGGCAGCGCAACATTCCGCTCGGTGGCAACCACTTCACCAAGCAATTGTCGAAGGACCTGAAGCTCACCTTCGCGAAGGCTGAGCACCTGAAGCGGAATCCTCGCCAGGCGGAAGATCCCAAGGCGATCTTTCAGGCCATGCGACCCGTCTTCGGCGACATGGTGACCGAAGTTCAGCGGTCGATCGGCTTTTTTCATAGCCTCGATCGCAAAGCCAAAATCACGAATATTGTGATCCTGGGCAATACGGTCAAACTCCCCGGTTTGTCGCAATACTTGGGCAAGCACCTGGGATATGAAGTCACCGAGTTGGACGCGTTTCGGCGGCTGACCGGTGCGTCGGTCGTGACATCGCCGTCGTTCAAAGACAACTTGCTGGCTTTTGGTGCAGCCTATGGCTTGTGCGTGCAAGCCCTGGAAAAGAGCAAGCTCAAGACGAATCTGCTGCCGCGAGAATTGATCCTGCAGCGGATCATCAAGGCCAAAAAGCCATGGGCCGTCGCCGGTGTTGCGGCCATTGTGCTGGCCTGTGCACTCAACTTTATTTTCCACTACATGACGTGGGAGAAAGTGCACGAGCTGCATGAAGAGAACAATGTGAAATGGGCTGACGCCGTCAGCACGGCTTCGAATATCAGCTCTCTAAGTGGCAGCTATCAGGCGGAACATGAGAATCGCAAAAAAATCCTAGCTCAGATGCGTGCGATTGGCGACGAAGTGGTTGGTGCCGCCGACCGCCGCGTGATGTGGCTGGAAATCACGAAAGCGATCAATAACGCCTTGCCGCCTATGGCCAAGCAGGGGCGAATTCCGGCGGGACAAATTCCCGACCATCAGCAGTTGCCGTTTTCGCAGCGGCAAGATTTGAAAATTGAGTATCTGGAAACGCAGCATTTCCCCGATCTGGCCGTTTGGTTCACCGATACGGTAAAGCGTCGTTACATCGAACAGAACGATCTGTTGCCGAAGCTGGTCGCCGATCCGAATGCTCAACCCGCGCAGCCTGGCCAGCCAGCGCCAGCTCCGATGGTTGGCATGGATGGAGCGATGGCAGGTGGAGCGGGAACTGCCAGTGCCACTGATGTCTCGTCGATTCAGATTGAAAGCCCCACCGGGCCAGGCTGGGTCATTGAGATCAAGGGATATCACTTCTTTAACGATCCTTCGAACTCTGCCATTGGTGGCTCGGCGCATGTGAAGCGAACTTTGATTAAGTCGATCGAAACGGGAGTCGTCGACCTGCCAAGCGGACCAGGTGGCAAGACCGAGCGGTTCACATTTAAAGAACTGGGCCTGGGCTTTGCGATTCTGGCCCGCGATATTCCCATCGACAAACAGTTTCGCCTCGCCAATCCGAACTACGCGGGAGCAGGCATTGGTGCGGGTGGACCGGGACTTGGTTTTGACTCGCCACCGACTGGGCAGCTGGTCCCAGAAGACCCGAAAAATCCTCAGTTCTTTACGGTTCCCAAGTGCGAATTTGTCGTCCAGTTCTGCTGGCAAGAAAAGCCGCTGAACAAGCGCTTCGAAGAACGTAAGAAGAAAGCTGACGCCGCGCAAGCAGCCGCAGCAGCTGGAACACCCATTCCGGGCGCTCCAGTATCTGCTGTGCCAGTTCCCGGAGTGGCACCTGCTGCTGTGCCCGTTGCGCCAATCAATCCGGCACCAATTCCCGTTGCTCCTGCGGTGCCACCCGTTGTTGCTCCCATGCCCGCACCAGTTGATCCCGGCGCGGCAGTGCCAGTTGCACCGTCGCCCGCTGTGCCCGAGCCAGCGGCTGGCCCCGGAGCTGTACCAGCAACTCCGCCAGCCACACCACCACCCGTTCCTCCCGCGTGATCGCGATGAGCGGGCGGAAGTGGCGTGTCTGACCAATCGGAATTGCAGTAGTTGGGAGTGGAAATCATGGGTCAACTAAAGGAACTTTGGGGCAAAATTCAGCCTCATGTGTTTTGGATCATGTGTGGCGGCATTTTGGTGCTTAGCCTCGCAAGCTGGTACATGTCGACCGGCACGCTCGAGGAACAGCGGCAAGCAAATCAAAGCAAGATCGATAGCGTATATAGCGGCGTAGGCGGACTGAGATCGCTGGCTGCCACGCATCCGAACCCGGCTTCAAATGCTGCCATCGATGCACTCACCCGTCAGTATGCACTGGAAGTCGCAGCTGGCTGGGAACAGCAGTATCGCCGGCAGGAAGGTGTGCTCGTGTGGCCGGCCTCGTTCGATCAGGATTTTCACGATGCGGTGAAACCCTTACGCCCCATTGAGAAGGTTCCGGTCGCGACCCCCTTGGCCTTGACCATTCCCGATGGTTTGCGCCGTCGCTATCGCGACTTTATCGAAGACGAATTGCCAAAACTGGCAACCACAATCGGTACGAAGTGGAACGCCCGCCGCGATGGAACGGTCTCAGAGCAACCGGCAGGTATGTTGCGGGCCGATGGTACGAGCGCCGCGCCGGTCGATCGATCGATGGTCCTTTGGGCACCCACAAATCAACAAGAGATATTGACGACCCACTTCGGTTTTACAGCGAAAGAAGACGATCCGAGTACGCTCGACGTGCTGTATGCCCAAGAAGACCTGTGGGTGTTGCAGAATTTGATGGAAATCATCAAGCGGACAAACGAGGGAGCTGAAGGACGCCACAATGCGACCGTCAAGCAGATCGAATACATTCGCATCGGAAAAGGGGCTCTCGGCAATGCCGGGCAGGTGATGATCGTAGGTTCCGCGGTGCCGGGCGTCGCTTCTGGCGGAGGCTTTGACGAGGGAATGGGCGGACAGCCGGTCGCGGCTGGAGGGCCACAGGGGCAACCTACCGCAACTGCCGGCGCTCCCCCGGTGTCGCCAACAACAAACGCCAGCTTTAATCCGCTCGATCCAGCTAACTGGCGCTATGTCGATTCCAACAATTTCCCCTTGGCTGGCTTTCAACTGCGCGAAGCGCTCAATCCGGCGCCCACTACCGACAATCAAAACGCATTGCTTGCCGTCGCGAAGCGGATGCCGATACGCATTCGTTTGGAGATCGATCAGCGGCACATGAATCGGCTACTAACCGAGTTTGGCAACGCACCGCTACCTGTTGAGATTCGACAAGTGCGGATCAATCGCGACGCTGCAGCGATCGGATCGCCCGACAGCTTTTTTCAAGCCGGCACCGGTGGCATGCTGGCGGGAGGCGAGGGGAACATGGGCGGGTTTTCGCCTGCTGGTTTTCGTGGTGAGGGTGCCGGCTTTCCGAACGGTGCAGCGAGTTTGACGAAGGACGCGACGGTGGACTTCAATCTCGTCCAGCTGGAGTTGTACGGGATTGTGTACATCTACAATCCCGTTAATCGCAGTCTGCTCAAGTTAGAGGAGGTGGCGACTCCTATCAGCGTGCCGGTTATGGCGGCGAATCCTTAGTTTTCGGGTAAACGCGACGCCGGTGGCTAAGGGAATGAAAAAGTCGAATACGAAGCGAATGAGAACGAGCTAATCGACGGGCAGGACAACCTGGGGCCAGGTTAGAATGGGGTAAAGGGAGCGAGTCACATGAAGGCACCAAAAATTAGTTTGGACACTGCGAAGCTGCAGCAAATCTTGCTGCTGCACGTCGAGAAAATTGTCCTCGGCATCGTGCTGTTGGCAGTCATTTGGTTCGTCTATCAGGGAGCATCCCTCACGAGCTTGGACAACGCCAAGACTCCCCACGACCTGATTAATGTCAGCAACGAAGTGACAACCGAGATCAACAATCCAGCTCACGCGCCAGTGATCGTCAAGATCGAAGGGCAAGACGTCGTCGGGCACCCAGTTCAACTCCTCGTAAGGCAGGGCCAACAACCGAATGATGCGGGCCCGTATCGTCCGACCATTCCCCTGAAGACCCCCGACTATCCGAAAGCCAGTCAGCGAATTGACCCTCGCATTTTCCCTGCCCTAAAGGTGAAGGTCGTCCCGCTGCATGGTCCGCTCGCCTATTTGGGAAGAATGGGAGAAATCGACCCAATCCTCGCCACTGAAGTTCCCGCTGCTGGTGACGATCCGCAAGGTCGGCAGCCAAAAGTGAATAAGTTGGCTCCCAAAACCAAACGCCCTAACAACAAGCGAGGGGGCGAATTGCTGGAAGGCGAAATGCAGGAAGGCATCCCCGCTGGTTTCGGCGAGGGTGAAATGGGAATGAATAACCGCGGCCTCAGCGTGTTGCCACCGGAAGCCAAAGTGGGCTTTCATCCAAGCGGTGAAGTGGCAATTCGCGAAGCCCGAGCGGTCGTCGTCTTGGCTGCGGTTCCGCTCGAAAAGCAACTCGAGGAATTCGAAGCCGCCTTTAAAGACGCGCTCGATTACGATCCCGCGCGTGATATTCCCCGCTACATTCTGTTTCACGTTGAGCGGGCCGATGTAACGGACGATCCGGCTCAAGACCCCGCCCAAGCCAAGTGGGAAAGTCTCTCGTTTCCCAAGGCGCTGACGGAGATGTACAGCTGGGCACCTTCGCCTCACGAAGTGGTTAATCCTAATGCGGTCGATCCGGCAATTCTCACGAACCGCGTTCCACCCTTCATGCAGCGCGAAATTTACGAAGCGCTGGTACATCCCGATATTCCCGCAGCACAGTTGCCAGCCGCTGGCCCCGGCAACGGTATGGAGGGGAATCTCCCTGGCGTCGAAGGTGCCATGCCAGTCGCGCCAAAAATCAGTGAAGAAGATCTGACGGGTGCTGGCGGCGGTGCCCCGCTGCCCGGGATGACAGGGGTGGGTGGCGAAGGTCGCATGCCATTTCAGCAGCAGGGCATGCAACCCGGCTTTCGCCCCAACGGTTTTGGCGAAGGAGGTCCGGGTGCTGGTGGGCCGATGATGACCTTGACCAAGTACAAATTGCTCCGCTTCACCGATACCACGGTCCAGCCTTCGCGCAAGTATCGCTATCGTGTGAAGCTGCTGGTCGAAGACCCCAACAATCCGTGGAGCAAGGAAGTCCCGCCGCGGTGGGATCCAACGCGCACCGTGCCCTATCGTCGCCCGTCGATCCAGTCGATGAGCCCGAATGTGCTTAATCGCGTGCGCGCCAAGGAAGCTGGTCCCAACAGCAACCTCGCTTTCTTGCTGGAATCCGACCCCAGCGAACCGAGCGACATTGTTGAACTGCCAGAACTAACACGCTACTTTGCCGGCAAGGCCACCTCTCCTTCCGGAAATCCCGTCCGCCCAGGAACGCCTCCTGTTTTCACTACACAACCGTTTGCCAACCTGCTGACGGTGATGTGGGATGCGAATAAAGCCGTCGATGTTCCAGGCGAGAAGGAGGTCTTTCGCGGGTCGATTCTTAACTTTGATAAAGATGTCGAAGTGATCCATCCCGCGAAGCTACTCGTTCACCCCATCGGCAAGTATTCGTTTCGAACTGATTCGATCGTGGTTGACTTCACCGGTGGCAATGAGATTCCTTCGGTAGAGGGACGACGTTCCGACCCGCGAGTTCAAGAGCCGTGCGAAATGCTGGTCTTCGATGGCCAAGGGAACCTGAAACTGCTGGATGAGGCCGACGATGTCGAGGGCTTCCGCCGCTACTTACCTCCCAAGCCCGAAGCGCCGAAGACGACCGGTCCCGCGGTCTTTGGACCCGATGCGGCGGTACCGGGTGACGACCTGCTGAATACTCCTCGGCAGCCGAGAAATCGGCGCGCCAACGCCGCGCCATAACCGTCGACCGTTTACCGGGTTTGATAAACAATCGGGTCGGCTTCGCCATTTTCGGCGAAGCCTTTTTTTCGTAGCAGGCACGAATCGCATTCGCCACACGCCGCACCATCGGGTGCCGGATCGTAGCAGCTGCGCGTCAAGCTGTAGTCGACTCCGAGCGCCAGACCACGGGCGATGATCTGCCCCTTCGTCAACTGCAATAGCGGGGCATGAATCTTCATTCGCTGTGCGCCTTCTACGCCGGCCTTCGTCGCTAGATTGGCAAGTCGCTCGAACGCCGCAATGTACTCGGGCCGGCAGTCGGGATAGCCGCTGTAGTCGAGTGCATTCACGCCGATGAAGATGTCGGTTGCTCCCAGTGTTTCGGCATAGGCAAGCGCGTAGGAGAGAAAAATAGTGTTCCGCGCAGGAACATAAGTGATGGGGATTCCCCCGCCAATCTCACTTACGCTTGCCGACTTCGGGACTGCGAGATCGCTGGTGAGCGCCGACCCGCCGAACTGCCGCAGGTCGATATCGACAACTGCTTGCCGTTCGATATGACTGGCCACGGCAATTTCGCGGGCAGCGTCGAGTTCCATGACATGCCGCTGGCCGTAGCGAAAGCTGAGGCAGGCTGGCTCGAAACCTTGCTCAATCGCAATCGCGAGCACCGTGGCGGAATCGAGCCCACCGCTGAGCAGCACAACACACACGGGTTTAGGAGCAGGCATGACAAGGCTCGAAAAAGTGAAGGAGGACCCAGGTTCAATCGTCGCAGAACATCTGCCGCACGCAATCGGCATAACGCTGCAAAATGACTGGGCGGCGTAGCGTCAGCTTGGGAGTAAGTTCGTTCTGCTCTGCGGTCCAGGGATTAGGCAACAACCAGACGCGGCGAATCTGTTCGTGCGCGGCCAGGTGTTGAAGTTGGGCGGCCAGGTGAGCAAGCACCTGTTGCCGAACCGCGGGCCCATCGTGCTCGGCTGCGTTTGTGTTCTTCAGCACCACCAGCGCGCCGAGACTTCGTTCTCCTTCGCCGATCACCATGATCTGGCGAATCAGCGAATCGGCGTCGAACAGCGACTCGATCGTCGCCGGCCAGACCTTTTTTCCCGTGGCCAAGGCAATGAATTCCTTCTTGCGACCGCCAAGCGTTACCAGGCCTTCGCCGTCGATAGTCGCCAGATCTCCCGTATGCAGCCAGCCGCCTGCCAGCACTTCACTCGTTGCTGCAGCATCCTGCCAATAGCCGGCCATTACATTCGGACCATGCACCAGCAGTTCGCCGTCCGTGATGGTCTTCAGTGCGATCCCAGGAACCGCACAGCCGACTGTTCCCGCTTGGTAGCTGGCTGGCGACGATAGCGTGACAACCGGCGCAGCTTCGGTCAGGCCATATCCTTCATAGACGGGTGTTTGCTGGGCGGCAAAGTAGTTAAGCAGCGCCGGTTCAAGCCTCGCTCCCCCGGAGATAAAGCCGCGCACGTGGCCACCGAGCAGTTTCTGAATGGCAGCGGGATCGCTCGGTCCGAACTGCGCTAGCGCACCTTGCTGCAGGCGACCGAGAAGTGCAGGAACAGCGACCATCAGCGTCGGCTGCACGAGTTGAGCATCACGCACATAGGTCTCGCGACTCTGCGCGAGTGCCAGCCAGGTATCCCCGGCCAGCGAGACCAGCAGATCGCTCATGCGACCATAAGCATGGCTGAACGGTAGGGCATTCAGCCGGACGTCGGTTGGTTGACGGCCGAAGCCCGCCACGATTCCTAATGCGTTGGCTGCGAGATTGCCTTGCGTCAACATCACTCCCTTGGGATCGCCACTGGTGCCCGAGGTATAGACGATGCTCGTCAGCGAGTCGGGAGTAACTGTCTCCAGTGTTCGTTGCCAGCGCAGTCTCCCTGCAGTGACGGAACCGCTGGCGCACAAGTTCGACGTGGCAGCGAGCGTTAGCATTTCCCAGGCAGGATTCAGCATTTCGGCTACTGCGAGCAGCCGAGGTGCGAGCGCTTCATCAACAATGGTTAGCAGGCTGCCACTGTGCTGAATCTGCCAGGCAAATTGTGACGGGCTGAGAGAGGTGTGCAGCGGTACGAGCACGGCGCCAATTATCTGCACCGCGAAATCGGCCACGATCCACGCCAGCGAATTGCCAGCGGCCAGCGTCACGCGGTCGCCAGGACCAACCCCTCGCTTGGCTAAAATATCAGCCGCAGCGCAGGCCAGTTCAGCAATCTCGGCCCATTTCAGGCGATACAGTTCCGCGCGATCGCGGATTACCAGCAGGCCGCCCGAACTGGCTCCTTCAGCGGCCCGCCGCGCAAGCAACTCCATTACAGTTTTCGAGCAAGTAGTGCTCGAGCGATCCGACTCGATGGAACTCGTTCCCAAACCGCCTGCCATCCAACACCGTCTCATCCATCCGCAAATAGGGCCGCCCGGACTTGAACCGGGAACCAACAAATTATGAGTTTGCTGCTCTAACCGATTGAGCTACAGCCCCGAAGTTGAGAGTCGCAGCAGCGAGCGAAATGGTTCGCTACGAGTTGCGACTTGAAGACGGTTTCATTCTAAGCCGGGACTGCGAAGTGGCAAACCGGACCTGCTGTCATGAGTCAGGGGGGCTGGGAAAGAAGCGGTTTCGCCGGGCAAACCCCGTAAAATCGTCAGGAAGCGACGATCGTTATCGCCCCGCGAGTCATTGGCGCGGGGTTGGGTTCTCTCGGGGAAGATTGGGTTGTCAGCTGCGGGGGCTTACTTCTTCTCGACCTTTTTCGCGTCTTTACCCACGCTGACCGCTTCAACGCCAATGGCCTTGGCGGCTTTCTTCGAGACGATGTTGGCAATCAGGCCATTCGGTTCGCAGCCGGCGGCGATCGAGATGATCTTGCCACCCTTTTCGATCAGGAAGTTGGTGGGCATGGCCTTGGTTTCGAAGGCTTCCCAGGCGGTACCCTTCGAGTCGACCGCATAGAGCATGTCGAGCTTCTTCTCGGCAGCGTACTTGGCGACCTTTTCGTCCGGTTCGCGGAATACGAGCAAACTTGTCAGCCCTTGGGATTTGTAGGCTTCGTTGATTTCTTGAAAGTAGGCCAACTCTTTGTCGCAGCCCGAGCAGCCGCAAGTGAGACGGACGAGCACCGGTCCCTTGGCGGTCAGAGCCGACAGTTCAATCTCTTTGCCCGCAGCATCTTTGATCTTAAAGGCGGGAGCCTGCGTGCCGATATCGACCTTCTTCTCCTTCGCAGGGGCAGCTTTCGTCGACTTCGGAGCGGCGTCCTCTGCCGTGCAGATGCCGAACGTGGCAGCGGCAAAAAGTGCGGCGAGCAAGTGTCGTTTCATGGCAGGATCCTTAGGAGGGAGGTGAGGCATGGAAACATTCCGCGGCCGGTGCAACATATCAGTGGGCCAGGCCTGCCTCAAGTTTTTTCCAGCCAGCGAGAAGATGCAGTATGGCGTTAATGCGACTTGGCTTGCCATTCGTGGCAAAATTGGTTCCTGATACAATCTGCCAGCAACGGTGCCCAAATGCCATCAACTACGGAGGTAACAAGAGTGGAGCTGTTCCTAGTCGCCCAAGCTACCCTGCCGGCAGCAACCCCAGCGACTGCGCCTCACACGGGATTTATTCCGGGCTCGCGCGGCTCCCTGATGCTCGATGTTGTCTTTCTGGCGATGTTCCTCGTCGTTCCAGTGCTGCTGTGGAGCGTGTACCTGGTGAAATATCGCCAGCGCTACCAGTTGCACAAACAGCTTCAGATCGTGCTCGGCACGGTGCTGCTGCTGGCGGTGGGTGCCTTCGAAATCGACATGCAGCTGTTCACCGACTGGGAAGCCCTGGCCGCGCCCTCTCCTTATTTTGATGCGGCGCGCAAATGGTCGTGCCCGGTGGGTATCAGTCTGCTCGTGCACTTATCGTTCGCAATTCCGACGCTGGTGCTCTGGATCGTGGTGATTGTCCGCGCACTGCGGAACTTTCCCAGCCCGCCACTGCCAGGACCACATTCCGTCTGGCATCGCCGTTGGGGCATGATTGCCACTGGCGGCATGGTGATGACCGCGGTCACGGGCTGGTTCTTTTACGTCATGGCTTTTGTGCTGACGAAATAGGCCGCCAGGTGACCCGGGTTGCGATTAGTCGTCGCGACGATCTTTGCGCCCCGATGAGGCTGCGACGACAGCGACAACGATGATCAGACCCACGAGGAGTAGTAGCCCGAGGGCGACGATGGCGATTAGACCGAAGGACATCACGGGAGTCGCTTGCATGGTGGAGTGTTGTCTAAAATGTGTGCCATACGTAGCCGAATGGGGTTTATTGACGGCGCTTGTTGCCTAGCAAGACGATGAGAACTGCGGCTGTGCCGAGCAGCATCATCGAAGCGATTGCGCCGAGGATTAGCAGTTCGAAAAAGCCAATTCCGAAGACTGCCAACATGTTTATACTCCCGATTAAGCAACCTCTTCACTTGCGCAGCACCGACTGACCGCAACATAATCTAACACCTCTGATTCGCCTAAATCTATGAAATATTGGCTGCTGAAGACCGAGCCCGAATCGTTTTCGATTCAAGAATTGCAGAACTCGCCGAACAAGACGACCTGCTGGAGCGGCGTGCGCAATTATCAGGCTCGCAACTTTCTGCGCGACGAGATGAAGACGGGAGATCGAGTGCTGTTCTATCACAGCAATGCGAATCCGCCGGCCATCGTCGGCACTGCTCGCGTGGTGAAGGAGGGCTATCCCGATGGGACGGCGCTCGACGAGCACGACCATCACTGGGATCCGAAGAGCACCGCCGAGAACCCGATTTGGTACATGGTCGATATCCAACTCGATCGCATCTTCGCTCAGCCCCTTGGGCTCGATCACTTGCGCACGGTCGCGGCACTGCAGAAGATGGAACTGCTCCGCAAAGGATCGCGATTGTCGGTGCAACCGGTGAGCGCGGCCGAGTTTAAAGAAGTGCTAAAGCAGGCGGGGGTGAAGTAGGGCTAAGCTTGGCGGTGACTCGGGCGCCGATCACTTGTTGATAAAGTCGGCTATTTATCAACGAATAGGTCGAAGCAGAAAATGGCAATTCCGTCGCAAGTTGATGAGAGTGAAAGACTTGCAAGCAGGTTGCGAAAGAGTGGGGTGTTGAAGAATTACAGGGGTTTTTCAACACTTAGGATTCGCTTAACCCGAAAGATCGAGTTGCCCGCCGGCTGAGCCGGTGGGATCTTTGGAGAGGGGCGGAGTGGATTCGGCGGTTGCTTCCGCTTCTTTTTTGGGCTGACTTGCTTCCCACAATTTGCGGCCGTCGGCATCGCGGTCGCTCGCTTCGGAATCTTGTTCCATTTCGCCGATGCCAGCTGCCCGTTCGGCGATTTCCGCGACATTATCGACGCGGCTCTTTTCGGCGGTACCGTTTTGCGTTTTTTCGGCGTCGCCGGCACGCTGGGTCGCAGCTGTGGCGGCGAAACTGCCCACCGCTCCTAGAGAACCGATGCTCATGTCAGCCCCTCCTTGCTACTGGGTGCTGCGGAAAACGTAAGCTTTCGGCTATTACCGAGCAAGACGAATCTGATTAGCAGGAGTTGGAAAGTTGAGGAGTTGCGGTCGCGGCAAGATAGTGAGGTTGGTGAGAGCCGGCAGATTAAGTAGCATGTTTCACGTCACGGACACCCAATTCACTTAGCATGAAGCAACATCATGATTTCCCGCCGTAAGTCGTTTTATTGCCGAGTTCCACGCCGATTGTCGTTCGAGCAACTCGACGCGCGGGAAGTGATGGCGGGGGATGTGGTTTCGGAATGGAACGGGGTGGCCCTTGATGCGATCAGGTTAGCTGCGACATCGCCGCCGGTGGCTTCACGAGCACTGGCCATTTTGCACGTCGCCATTTTCGACGCGGTGAACTCGATCGATCGGACGCATACGCCGTACAAGGTGCAGTTGGAAGTGTCCGCGACGGCTTCGCGCGAGGCAGCAGTTATCGCAGCTGCGCACGAAGTGCTGACTGCGATCTTTCCTGCCCAAGTCACCACTTTTAATAACTTTCGCGATTTGACGCTGCAACAAGTTCCCGATGGTCCCAACGAAACGGCCGGCGTGAATCTGGGTCGGCAAGTGGCCCAAGATATCTTGGCTCTGCGGAATGGTGATGGCTCTGCCACGGCGGCAATCCCTTACACGCCCGGCAGTGACGTTGGAGAGTGGATTCCCACTCCCCCGGCCAACGCGAACGCGCTGCTGCCAGGTTGGGGGCAAGTGACTCCGTTCACTTTGACCACCGGCAATCAATTCGCGCCGAACGGGATTCCCGAATTGAACTCGGCTGAATACGCAGCAGCGTTCGCCGAAGTGAAGTCGCTGGGAGCCATCGATAGTACGACGCGCACGCAAGATCAAACCGATATCGCTCGCTTCTGGTCGGATGGCGCGGGGACGGCAACCCCACCGGGGCATATCAATATTCTGGCAAGTATCGTCTCGACCTCGCAGAACCTCACGCTCGCACAAAATGCCCGTTTGTTCGCAATGCTGAACGTCGCCCTGGCCGACGCCGCCATCGAGTGTTGGAACGTGAAATTTGAGCAGGAATTCTGGCGTCCCGTGACGGGCATTCGCGCGGGAGATACCGATGGAAACGACGCGACGACTGTCGACGCTACTTGGACTCCGCTGCTTACTACGCCGCCGTTTCCCAGCTATACCTCTGGGCATTCGACTTTCTCAGGCGCTGGGGCAGCAGTCTTGAGAGCCTTCTTCGGCATCGATAATTTTTCCTTCACGCTGCCGACCGATGCCGCTGGTGTAGCCGACCGGTCGTTCACCAGTTTTACGCAGGCTGCGGAAGAAGCGGCCGATAGTCGACTGTATGGGGGCATCCATTGGCGGTTCGACAATGAGGATGGCCTGACCGCGGGGACCAGCATTGGCGAATGGGTTGCTCGGCGATTCTTTCGCGCGCTGCCTCAACCGGGTAAAGCGAGTTTGGAAGACGGCACGCTGTATGTGACTGGCACCGAAAAGGCTGATGTCATTCTACTGCAGAAAATTGGGAGTTCGATTTACGTTTGGATGCGCGGTCGACAGGCAGGGAAGTTTGCCGCCAGCAGTGTGCAGCAGGTGGCCATCGACGCGCGGGGTGGCAACGACTACGTTTCGCTCGCCCTGATCGCGATTCCTTCGACCATTTATGGCGGTGCGGGGAACGACATTCTTATCGGCGGTTCGAAGCGCGATGTGATTAGCGGCGGTGCAGGGAACGACTTTTTGTACGGTCTCGGCGGCAACGATCAACTTGAAGGGAACGCGGGGCGCGATTGGCTGTTCGGCGGGCTTGGTCGCAATACGCTAGTGCAATAGCGAGTCACCTTACCGTTGGGCGGGCGAAAAAACTTTTGGTGGAGTGAGGCAGACCGTGCAGCAGGAGCTAGTCCATATCCAACATGCGCAGGTTGGGCGCGAGGATGGCTAACTGCTCGGCCATGTAGCGTTTGACGGCCGAAGTGGTGCGAAGCGTTAGTGCGCGGCGGAGGATGGTCCGGCACGACTCTTCTGTCAGGTGCGCGGCAAGTTCCTTCATCGAAGGGATGAACGAGGCACTCATGCTGAAGCTGCGCAGCCCCATCGCAAACAGGAGCACGAACGCGCGAGGTTGGGCCGCCATTTCGCCGCAAAGAGTAACTGGCTTGCCGGCCTTGTTGCACGCCTTGATGACGGTCGCGAGGACACGCAGCACCGGCGGCGCGAGAGGTTGGCACAAATGGCTGACCTTGGGATTATCGCGATCGGCAGCCATCAGGTATTGAACGAGGTCGTTCGAGCCGATCGAGACGAAGTCGACGAGCGGCAGCATATCGTTGATAGAAATCGCAGCGGCTGGTACTTCGAGCATCATTCCCAGCGGCACTTCGGCAAAACGTTTGTTCTCGGCTCGCAGTTGTTGGGCCGCTTTGCGGACCATGGCGCGAGTCTTGCGCACTTCCTCGACGGTGGTAATCATCGGGAACATCAATTTGACTTGCGTGTTGACCGACGCCCCTTC
Source organism: Anatilimnocola aggregata (assembly GCF_007747655.1). Classification (NCBI taxonomy): domain Bacteria; kingdom Pseudomonadati; phylum Planctomycetota; class Planctomycetia; order Pirellulales; family Pirellulaceae; genus Anatilimnocola; species Anatilimnocola aggregata. Next base: position 7,004,199 of record NZ_CP036274.1, on the reverse strand, counting down.
GGCCGCCGCTCGTAGCACTGCCCGCAATTGCGTGTTGAAGAACTCAGGATGCTCGAACGAGAGACGAATGCTGCGCCAGCCCATGAAGGGGTTAGCTTCCTGGTGCGTGTGACCCAGATAAGGGACCGTTTTATCGCCGCCGATATCGAGCGTACGAATGGTCATCGTGCTGCCCGGCGTTGCGAGGATTGCATCGCGATAGGCGATGTATTGTTCTTCCTCATCGGGAACGTCGGGATGCGTCAGATAAATGTATTCGGTTCGGAACAGGCCAACGCCGGCAGACCCCATGGCGACAGCCGCGCTGCAGTCGATGGCGCCGTTAATATTGGCGAGCAGTTCCAGCTTGATGCCATCGGCCGTAACGGCGGGCTGGTCTTTGTTTTCGGCCAGCGTGTTCTTGAGGAGGAAGAACTCGCGTTCGAGTTTGAGATAAGCGCTACGCTGTTCGGGATCTGGATTCACCAGCACATGCCCGCCGCGAGCATCGACAACGACAGTGTCGCCATTCTTCACCTGCCTTAAAATATTGCGCAGGCCCGAGACAGCTGGGATGCCCTTGCTGCGGGCGATGATCGCGGCGTGGCTCGTTTGGCTACCAGCCTGCGTGACAATTCCCTTTACTACTAGCCCTTTGAGCGCCACGACTTGCGACGGCAGCAGTTCATCGGCGATCAGAATCACCGGCTGGTTCAGCAGTTCAGGGTCGGTGTTCGTCGCTTGGGTCAGGTGAGCATTGATGCGTATGACGACGTCGCGTAGGTCATTCATCCGTTCGCGCAGGTATTCGTCGTTCGTCTTCGCGAACAACACGGTGTACTGCTCCAGCAGGCGATGGAGCGCCGCTTGGGCAGTTAAGCGTTCATCGACGACCCAGCCGCGGACTTTGTTCGTAAAGTTCGAGTCGCGGAGGATCAGTTCGTGAGCGGAAAAGATCTGGGCTTCGTTTTCGCCAACTTGGGCAGCGACCTTGTGTTGCAGCGCGCGCAGTTCCGCTGCCGCTTCATCTCGAGCGGTTTCATAGTTCGCCAGTTCGGCGGTTACTTCGTGGTCTTCGAGCCGCTTGGTATCCGGATTGATGAAAATCTCGTGGATACAGTATGCGACCCCAACCGCGACGCCGGGTGAAACGGGAATGCCTTTGCGCATAGTTGAAGCGAAAATGTAGCAGCAAACCTAGGTGCTGACAAATCAAGGAGTGACCCAATTAGCCGCAAGGGCGATTAAATTTGCTTTATCCGGCCTTAAAGGAGTGCAAAACGTCATGAGCGACCAGATTGTCAGGCCGTCGCTAAGTGGCGGGGGCACCTGAATGGACTAGGTGGAGGAGATTATGCAGGCAATCAAGCGTCTTGGCTGGAAGTCGAGGAAATTGCCCTGCCAGCTGATGATCCGTTGTGGTAATTCGCGAAGGGGACTATAGTTGCGGACTTTGCCGATAATGCAGAGAATGATGGTTTGGCGAGCTTTTGGCGCTGAGTCTCCCTGACTCGCGAGAAGACTAACCAGAACCGTCGATACTCCTTGCCAGCATCAGCAACCAACAGACTTTGAAATTGTAGTCGCGGACGGGGTTCACCCTCCGCAGGGGAATGTCAACCATGCGGTTTTGCTTGCTTGATCGCATCATCGACCTCCAACCCGGGGCGAAGATCACCGCGGTCAAGTTGCTGCGGCCAGAAGAAGACTACTTGCGCGATCACTTTCCGCGATTCCCGGTAATGCCGGGGGTCTTGATGCTGGAAACGATGTATCAAGCGGGAATGTGGCTCGTGCGCAGTTCAGAAGACTTCCAGCACGCAGCGATCCTGCTGAAGGAAGCCCGCAACGTGAAGTACAGCGACTTTGTCACCCCCGGCAAAGAGTTGCTAGTTACCGCTGAGTTGTTGAAACAAGACGATACAACTGCCACCCTTAAGACTCAGGGGACGATCAACGGCAATGTGGCCGTTTCGGCTCGCCTGGTGCTCGAAAAGTTCAATATCGGCGATCGCTTCCCGGCCCGTGCCATGAGCGATCACTATTTGCGGCAATGGATGAAGAAGGTGTTCCTGCGACTGATGCAGCCAGTCCCAGAACCCAACCCCAGTTCGCCGCATCCCCATTTTCAAGTCAATTCACATTTGGTTTCCGCGCAGCCTTGAGGCCTACGGATGAGCCTCGGCGGATCCCACTGATGGACGGTTGCCACCCTTTTTAGTTTTGGAGAATCGATTCCCATGGCAGTCACGAAAGACGAAGTATTCAAGAAGGTGCAAGCCGCTCTGGTGGATGCTCTCGGTGTCGACGAAGAAGAAGTAACTCCGGAAGCCACGATGGTGGGCGATCTGGGTGCCGAATCGATCGACTTCCTCGATATCGTGTTCAAGCTCGAAAAAGGCTTCGGCATCGAAATTCCCCGCAAGGAATTGGCCCCGGAAGACATCCTGACCAATGCCGAATACGTCAAGGACGGCAAGGTCACGCCCGCTGGCATTACCGAGCTGAAAAAGCGGATGCCCTTCGTGAACTTCACCAAATTCGAGGCGAACCCGAACGTCCGCGAGTTCAGCAACCTGCTGACCGTGGGCGATCTTTGCCGCTATGTCGAAGGCAAGGTCGGCGCTGTCTAAAGGCTGGTTCTGGCGCAGGGTTCGCAGGCCGCACCCCACGCTAGCCAGAGTCGCATCGGTCGCTTCTTTTTACTGAGTAGACAAACATGCGTTGGTACTGGATCGACCGATTTCTGGAGTTTGAACGGGGCAAGCGGGCCGTCGCTATTAAGGCGGTCACGATGTCGGAAGAGCAGCACGACTCGTACTTGCCGGGCTATCCGGTGTTACCGTCGTCTCTCATGATCGAAGGGATGGCTCAGACCGCGGGTATTCTCGTTGGCGAGATGAGTGGCTTTGAGGAACGGGTCGTGTTGGCCAAAATCAACAAGGCTGTCTTTCATGCGCCGACCGAATGTGGCGATACCCTCCGGTATAATGCCGTTCTGCAGGACGTACAAAAGGACGGCGCGATTGCTTCCGTCACGGCTCACGTTGGTGATGAGTTGCGGGCTGAAGTAGACATGATGTTCGCCTTTCTGGATGACCGGTTTCCCAAGGGACCGCTCTTCGATCCAGAAGACTTCCTCGTCATGCTTCGCTCGTTCCACTTGTACGATGTGGGGATCGACGAACACGGTCAGCCGATTAAACCGCCCGAAAGCTACTTGCAGGCCGAAAGTGCGGCCTATAAGGCAGCTGGTTTGATCTAGCCGGCCTTGCCGCCAATGACCACGCGGCGAATGATTCAATTTCAGGATGCCCGGCCGCTGGCCTCGCTGGCGGCTGTCCTCTGAGGAAGATGGTGACGCAGATATGAAACGGCGCGTAGTAGTAACGGGCATCGGCTGCATCAATCCCCTGGGCAACGACGTCGAGACAATGTGGGCGGGACTGAAGGAAGGTAAGTCGGGCGTGGGCTATACCACCGTCTTCGACGCCAGCCGATTTCCCACGCGCATCTCGGCCGAAATCAAGAACTGGGACATCACCGATACCGGTGAAGATCCCAAACTCTGGAGCGAGCGCGCCCGCCACACTCGCTTTGCCGCGGGTGCCGCCAAGCAGGCCGTGAAAATGTCCGGCCTGCAAGACGATAAGAATCTCGACCCGACGCGGTTTGGTGTTTATCTGGGCTGTGGTGAAGGAACCCAGGACTTCATCGCCTTCTCGCGCATGCTCACCAGTTCGCTCACACCCGATGGTGTCGATCTGGCCAAGTACATGCGGGTCGGGCTCGAAACGCTCAGCGCCGTTCAAGAAGTCGAACAAGAACCCAGCATGCCAACTAGTCACCTGGCTGCCATGTTCAATGCTCAAGGCCCCAATGCCAACTGCCTCACCGCGTGTGCGGCCAGCAGCCAGGCCATTGGAGAAGCGACCGAAATCATCCGCCGCGGCGATGCCGACGCCATGCTCTCCGGTGGCGCTCATAGCATGATTCATCCCTTCGGCGTTACCGGGTTTAACCTGCTGACGGCCCTCTCCACCAGCAACGACAATCCGACCAAAGCTTCGCGCCCGTTCGATCGCCTTCGTGATGGTTTCGTGCTGGGCGAAGGGGGAGCGGTAGTCGTGCTCGAAGAACTCGAGTGCGCCAAACGCCGTGGTGCCACCATCCTCGGCGAAATTATGGGTTACGGCACCACTGCCGACGCTTATCGCATTACCGACATCCACCCCGAAGGTCGCGGGGCCATCGCCTGCATGAAAATGGCCATCGAAGATGCCGGCATCACTCCCGCCGACATTCAATACGTGAACGCTCACGGTACCAGCACTTCGGTCAACGACCGCGTCGAATCGTTCGCGTGCAAAACCATCTTCGGCCAGCGGGCGATGCAAACCCCCGTCAGCAGCACCAAGAGCATGATGGGGCACCTGATCGCTGCAGCCGGCGTGACCGAAGCCATTGTTTGCCTGCTGGCCATTCGAGACAACGTCCTGCCGCCGACCATCAATTACGAGAATCCCGATCCCGAGTGCGATCTCGATTACATCCCCAACGTCGCCCGCCAGGCGAAGTGCGACATCGCCCTGAGCAACAGCTTTGGTTTCGGTGGTCAAAACATTTCGCTCGTCGTCGGTCGGTTCAAGGGTTAGCTGCTGACATAGCCCGACGCGGTCAGCGCGGGGTGATCACGCAATCGTAGTTTTTTCGCAGTTCTCCCCCGCGTGCGTCGGGCTCAGGAAATGCAGGTAGCGCTCATGTCCAAAACCATCTTCAAGCGGATCATCGATAAAGAGATTCCGGCCAAGGTGATCTACGAAGATGAATTGTGCCTGGCCTTTCCCGACCTCAACCCCCAGGCGCCTACGCATGTGCTGGTGATTCCCAAAAAGGAAATCGCCAACCTCGCCGCAGCCCTGCAAGAAGACCAGGCGCTCTTAGGTCACCTGCTGCTGGTCATTCAAAAGGTGGCCGGACAGCTGGGGCTCGCGGACGGCTATCGCGTGGTTGCCAACTGCGGCCCACACGGCGGGCAAAGCGTCGATCATCTCCACTTTCACATCCTCGGTGGCCGTCCCATGAAGTGGCCGCCAGGCTAGTTGCCGTGAAAATTATCAATCCCTTCTATGCCGCGCTGATGGTCGTGGGCCTGGTGTTCGCTTTGACGACCTGTGCCTACACGGTGATGACTTCGCGCAAGCTTGACCCGCTGCTCGCCGACGAACCGGGACTGACGCAGGTGATGGAACACCACGGGGTGAAAATCCTCGGTGGCGAGTTGGCAATTCTGGCCGTCCTGACTTTCGCCGCAATCGGCACTGACGACTTCTGGACGCGCCGTCATGAAGCAGCCAAGCGTTCCTCTGGAAATTAGCTTCCCCTTGCCTCATTGCACGCCCTTAAGTCCGTGCATCGAAACAGGAAATTTCCACTATTCTGTTTGTTGTGCAAAGTTTCCTGATTCCTGCAAGGTATTGCCCGACGGCCAGTTGCGCACTTTCGGGTCGTCGTAAGTCCTAGCAACTCGGTGAAACGTTCCAAATTCAATTTCCATAATTTCCGTCTGGTTGCGAGTAAGCACGCTGGTCAGCTAAGCCGACCGTGAATCAGGAAATTTCCGCTATTCTGTTTGTTGTGCAAAGTTTCCTGATTCCTGCAAGGCTTTACTCGGCGGCCAGTTGCGCACTTTCGGGTCGCCGTAAGTCTTTGAAACACGCCGATAGCTCCGGAATTCAATTTCCACAATCTGTTCAGGCCGAATTGCGGGGAGGATTGCTGGTTACCTCCCTAATACAACGCGATAAGCTGCTGACTTTTAGGGAAGGTAATCATCCGCTATTCGCCAGTGTTAATGCGACAAAATGTGCATATATTACGCGCAGTTACTACCAAATTGAAAAAGAGCTTCCCCGCTCTATTAGACGCATGTCCCAGGACTAGTCCGGTCAAACGCAGGAGAGATTTGTAGCCGCTTACGCTGTTACACGTAGGGTGTGGCCGATGTCGCGTCAGTGGTCTTGGCTATGGCAATCGAGTTCACCGCGACGAGGCCCACCAAGGAGGTCCTGAAGGGTGGCAGTCTCGCGTTCCGCGAAAGCGCCGACAAGATTGAAGGAGTGAATGTATGTCAACCCGGTCACCGATAGCGCTTTCGCGGCCAGAGAGATTAGCCAAGCTGCCTTCCCTCACGGTGGGCCTCATCGCGGCTGTGTCCAGCGAGATTGGAAAGCCGGTAGCGCGATTCGACCCACCCTACCAACCAGCGAGAACGGCTACAAAGAATCGTCCCCAACGGCGACTACTTATTTCGCACCAGGCCCGGCAGCACATCGAGGTCCAGGTCGGCGAAATTGCCGGCCGCGAACATTTCCCAGGCAATTGCCCCCATCACGGCGTTGTCGGTGCATAGCTCTGGCGGGGCAAAATGCAACTCGACTCGCAGCTGGTCGCAGACTTCTCGGAGACGCGTGCGAAGCAGCCGGTTCGCAGCCACACCGCCACCAACGCACAGCCTGGGCAACAGGGTGTGCTGCAGAGCGGCCTTCGTTTTTTCGGCGAGACTTTCGACGACGGCAAACTGAAAGCTGGCCGCGATATCGGCAACCTGTTGTTCGCTCAGTGGTGGTGGCCCGTCGATGGGCTGCCCCGGTCCCCAAATTTCATAGCGAACCGCGGTCTTCAAACCGCTAAAGCTGAAATCGAAGCCGCCACTCTTGCCCCGCAAACCGCGCGGGAATTGATACGCGCGCGGATTCCCTTGTTCCGCAGCTTTGGCAATTGCCGGGCCCCCCGGATAAGACAGGCCGAGCAGCGTGGCGACTTTATCGAAGGCCTCGCCCGCGGCATCGTCGATGGTCCCCCCCAGCGGTTCGAACTCGGTCGAAGTCCGGCAGTGATACAAACTGGTATGCCCGCCACTCACAATCAGCCCGAGGCAGGGAAAGACATCGCGCGCGGCGGCCATTCGGCAAGCATAAATGTGCGCGTGCAAATGATTGAGCGCAACGAGCGGTTTCTCTAAGGCCACCGACAGTGCCTTCGCTGCCGAGACGCCGACAATCAGCGAGCCCGCTAAGCCCGGAGTATGCGCGACCGCAATCAAGTCGAGATCGGCGGGCTTAAGCGAGGCGCGGCGAATCGCCTCGTCGATGACTGGCACGATTCGCTCTACGTGGGCGCGGGCCGCCAGTTCTGGCACTACGCCGGCATAGCGGCGGTGGAGTTCTTCCTGCGAGGCAACGACGGACGACAACACTTGCAAGTCGTCGGTAATGATGGCGGCGGCTGTTTCGTCGCAGGTCGATTCAATCGCCAGCAAAAAGCGCCGGCCGCGGGCAGGCTCCGTCATTTCGCGGCGGCCTGCTTATCGGCCACGATTTTGGCGGCCTTCTCGACCAGGAACTCGCGAGCCTTTTCGAGCGTCTTGTCGACGAACGCTTCGCTCGGCTTCGCATCCCCTTCAGCGGCCTTCGGAGCGCGAATCATGTCTCGTTCGCGGCGATCTTCCAGCCAGCGAGTGTCTTCATCCTTTGAGGTTTTCACTTCAAAGCCTTCGTTCGGCTTCACGCCCCACTCATCCTCGTCTTTGTCACCTTCGTGACGATGAATGTTCTTGCCGCTGGGTCGCAAGTATCCGGCGGTTGTCAGCTTGAGTGCGCTCTTGCCGGATTCGAGTTCCACGATGTTCTGCACACTCCCTTTGCCCCAACTGCGCTCGCCGATGACGGTGGCGCGGTTGTGATCTTGCAGACAAGCGGCCACGATTTCACTCGCACTGGCGCTATAGTGATTCACCAGCACCACCATCGGCACGTCGCCAAAAGTACCTTCCTTCTTCGCCTTCCAGACTCGCTCGGGGGCGTTACGTCCCGCGGTGCTGACGATCTTCCCCTCGTCGACGAACAGATCGCAGACTTCGATGCCGGTGCTCAGCAGCCCGCCGGGATTGAAGCGCAGATCAAGAATCAGCCCTTTCATTTCAGCCTTAGTCAGGTCGCCGAGGACTTGCCGCAGGTCGTCGGCAGTATGGCGGGCAAAATTGGTGATGCGGATGTAAGCGATCTTCTTATCGCCATCGAGAAAATAGTTCCAAGTGAAGTCGGCCTCGCGATGATCGCCAATGACCGAATCGACCCGAATCAGCTCGCGCTTGACTTCCAACTCGGCCACGCGGTCTTCAGAAACATGCTTCACCTTGATCTTCACCGGCGTGCCGATCTTCCCCTTCATCCGCTTCACAGCTTCGTCGAGCGTGATCCCCTTGGTGGGCTGACCCTCGATCTCCATGATGACGTCGCCGCCACGCAGGCCGGCGTTAAAGGCGGGCGTGCGAAAGATCGGGCTGATGATTGTCAACTCGCCACTCTCGACCGAGACAGTGATGCCGATGCCGCCAAATTCGTTTTCGACACTGCTGCGAAATTTCTCCAGGTCGTTGGGCGGGATGTAACTTGAGTAGGGATCGAGTTTTGTCAGCATTCCCTTAATCGCCGCTTCGAGTAGTTCGCGGCGATCGATCTCTTTCACATAGTTCCGTTCGACCTGATCGAGCGAATCAGTAAAGAGCCGGAGCAGTTCGTAATCGAGCGTATCTTGCGGGGGCTTCTTTTCGGGAACTGATTCTTTCTTCTCTGCGGGCTTGGCCGGCGCTTCCTGACCGTGAACTTGATCGGCGAGAGAACCTAAAGGAAGGATGCCAATTGCCAGAAACAGAACAATCCACGAGCGGGGGCGGAGCGAGCAAGCTGGCAGCGGCATACAGGTCAATCCTTTTTCAGGGCCTGGTTCGGAACTCATAGCGGCCACCTTCAAGTATAGGTACGACCGCCTCGCGGAACAATTCAGCAAATTCGCTCGTTACTCAGGCTTTACTTCCCACAACTTCCCAGCCCTTCCGATACTCCCGTTTCAAGTACTGATTCGCTTCGGGCTGATTGGTGAAGGCGAGTTTCTCGGCATTCCATTCGAGCGTTTCGCCTTTGAAGCGCGAGGCGACGCCGCCAAGGAGCACAGCTTCGGTTAGGGGGCCGGAATATGCGAAGCTGGCGGAAGTGGTGCCATTGCCGCGAACGGCTTCAACAAACTGCTGCCAGTGATTGGCCGGCTCGAGCTTAGGGCGCTCGAAGGCCAGTTCCTCTTTGCCGTCTGGCTGTAGCAAGATTGGCGCACTGACGTGAGGCAGAATCATCAGCCCTTTGGTGCCAATGAAGACCGATCCTTGACTGGGCAACTTTCGTTCGCCCAGCAGGGCCGCAATCTCAGCGGACGGCCGTTGATCGCCGTCGTACCAGGTGACGTTTACCGTCTTTCCCTCGGTGAACTTGTTGCCGGGGAAGGTGTAAAACACCTTGGCGTCGATGGCCCAGTTCGTTTCGGTGGGCACGGGACCATCCGACTTCACCGACAGCGGTGCTGTGAGGGCGAGGGCGGCAAAGACCGGGTCGTAGATGTGGCAGCCCATATCGCCGAAGGTGCCGGTGCCAAAATCGAGCCGCTTGCGCCAATTGCCGGGGTGGTAATAACCGCCCCCGATGTAAGGCCGCTCGGCAGCCACGCCTAACCAGCCGTTCCAATCGAGCGCTGCTGGGGGAGTGGCGGTCGTTTCGGGCAGTGGGGACGAATCGCCCCACTTCTTACTGCTCCAGGTGTGAACTTCCTTCACCAGGCCAATTGCACCCGCTTGGATCAAGTGAACGGCCATGCGGTAGTCGTTACTGCTGTGGACTTGAATGCCCATCTGCGTCACCAGCTTTTTGGCCTTCGCGGTTTCGGCCAGTTGGCGGCACTCGCTTACGTTGTGGGCCAGCGGCTTTTGGCCGTAAACGTTCAAGCCGTAGTGCATCGCGCTCAACCCAATCGGCGCGTGCATGTGATCGGGGGTCGAGACGTTCACGCTGTCGAGATTTTTGTGTTCCTTATCGAGCAGTTCGCGCCAGTCTTGATAAACCCGCAAGTCGGGCTGTTTGGCTTTGGCCGCATTCGCTCGGTCCATGTCGACGTCGGCAATCGCTACTAGTTGCACGTTTGGGACTCGAGAAATCGCTCCCCAGTCGGCAGCGGCCATGCCCGAGGCCCCAAAGCTGGCATGGCGAACCTTCTCGCTGGGTGGTGCCGACTTGAGCGTGCGAACAAACCACGGCGCGGTAATGGTGGTCGCGGCGGCAACTTTCAGGAAGGAACGGCGAGAAGGTGTCGTGGGCGTGACGCGAGACATGGCGAGCTCCTGGGGTGCGGAAGGCGGAGTGCGAATTGGGAGAGGGATGCAGGCTAAACCAGTTCGACATACCATACCAGCGCCAGCGGCCAAGTGGCATAATTGGAACCAAGTCGTTCCAGCTCCATTGTTGATCGACCCCAGCCACCCAACTCTTTTCTCCGAGGTCACCGATGTCTGCCGGTTACAACGATGGTGGAATGCAACGCCGTCGCCCATTTGCGATTAAGCTTGCGCCGATCCTCATCGGACTCGTGGCCGTTGGTTGGATGGCACTCCGGGGCTGTCAGCAGGGGCCATTTGGCCGGCAGCAGATCGTGGCCATGAACGCGCAAGAAGAGAAGGCGCTCGGGCTGCAAGCGTTTGAAGAGACGCTCAGCGATGCGCGCGTGATTCGCATGGGGATGGAAGTTGCCGAAGTGAAGGACGTGGCCCAGCGCTTGGTTGCAGCGACTCAGAACCCCGCTTTTCTGGCCTCGACGCAACAGGCTGCGCAGCAAATGGACTGGGCGGTGGAAGTGGTCGATAGCAAGGAAGTGAACGCCTTTTGCTTGCCGGGCGGCAAGATGGTTGTCTATACCGGCATTCTCCCGGTCGCCGAGACCGAAGCAGGACTGGCCACGGTTCTTGGGCACGAAATCGCCCATGCCTTGGCCCATCATGGTGCCGAGCGTATGGCCAAATCGAAAATGGCCGAAATCCTGCTGAACTCAGCCAATAGTTCGCTCAGCGAGATGGATCCGGCGCAACGTGAGACGATCTTGAAAACGCTCAATGCTGGGGCGAAGTACGGCATTCTGAAATATAGTCGCGACCATGAATCGGAGGCCGATCACATGGGGCTGTTGCTGATGGCAGCGGCCGGTTTTGATCCGCAAGAGTCGATTCACTTTTGGGAACGCATGCAGCAGGCAACGGCCGGTGGTCAGCGACCTGCTGAGTTCGCTTCGACCCACCCTAGCCATGAGACTCGCATCAGCGATCTGCGCGAGTGGATGCCCGAAGCCATGAAGTTGTATCAAGCGCGAAAGTAAACCTCTGCTTGCTTCTCAGCTGACGCGTCGTTCGAATCGCGTGGAAATTGCCGAATCGCTGTGTTAGGGTACTATCAGACCACTTGCCTGGTTCCCGCCTGACAAACTCCAACCAAACTACTGCTGGGCTTCTGCATGCCGCGGCTTTCCTCTCTCTCCGCTTCTATCTGCCAGATCTCGCGAGCGATTCTTGCTGTCGGCCTATTCGCCCGTGCGACCTTCGCTGCCGACTTCGAGCCCAAATCGATCGAGTTCTTTGAAGCCAAGATTCGCCCGGTGCTGATGAAGCACTGCTACGAATGTCATTCGGTTGAAATCAAAGAACTGCGGGCCGGATTGCTGGTGGATAGTCGCGACGGTCTGCGCAAAGGGGGTGACACCGGTCCTGCGGTGGTTCCCGGCGATGCTGCGAAGAGCCTGCTGCTAACTGCGCTTAAATACCAAGACCTCGAAATGCCCCCGAGCGGCAAATTGCCCGATGCAGTGATTGCCGACTTCGAGCGCTGGATCGAAAGTGGTGCGAACGACCCACGGGAAGCAACGAAAACGATCATCAAAAAGGAGATCGATTTCGCCAAGGCCCGCCAGTTGTGGTCGCTCCAGCCCGTGCGTAAGCCCAACCTCACCAGGTTAAAAGCGTCGTCCTGGGCAAAGACAGAAATCGATCAATTGGTCGCAGCAACCCGCGATGCAAAAGGGCTGCAGCCCGCGGCTGATGCTAATAGGTCGCAGCTCCTTCGCCGGGCCTATTTCGACCTCACCGGACTGCCACCAACGGCGGACGAGCTTCAAGCTTTCCTGGCCGATGATTCGCCCCAAGCGTTTACGTCGGTGATCGACCGGCTCTTAGCATCTCCCCGCTATGGCGAACGCTGGGGCCGGCATTGGCTCGACCTGGCCCGCTATGCCGACTCGAACGGCCGGGCCAACAACATGTATTGGCAGTTTGCCTGGCACTATCGCGATTACGTCATCGACGCTTACAACGCCGACCTGCCTTACGATCAGTTCGTTATCGAGCAATTGGCCGGCGATCTTCTCCCCGCAGAAACAAGGGACGAGCGCGATCGGCTGCGCATCGCCACTGCCTTTCTCGCGTTGGGACCGAAGACGTTTGAATCGGCACCTGAGCTATTTTCGATGGATCTGATCGACGAGCAGATCGATGTGACGACCCGCTCGGTCCTGGGCCTTACCGTCAGTTGTGCTCGCTGCCACGATCACAAGTTCGACGCCATTCCGACCAAAGAGTACTACGCACTTGCTGGCATCTTTCGCAGTACCGACACGCTCTATGGCCCAGCCTTCTTTCAAAAGCCCGCGTTCGATAAACGCTACCACCTCTATGCCATTGGGGCTGAAGCGGAAAAGCTCGGCGAGCCGGCATTTCAATATCGCGATGAACTGCGGGCACTGATGGGCCAGCGCGACCAGGCAGCAGTCGTGGCCTACCGCACACAGCGGCAAGTGGATGGCATGAACATCGAGCGGAAAAAGGCAGGCATCGAAACCCCCGATGCCAAGCTCGAAGAGTTGCAGGCACTTCATAAAGTACAACTTGCCGAACGCGAGCGACTGAAGGCCGCAGTGAAGGTGATGGAAGAAGCAGCTCCGCCGCTACCGGACTTCACGCCTGGCGCGAGGGAGTTGCCACAGCCCGAAGATTGCACGCTGAGGATTCGGGGAGAATTCGATAAGCCCGGCGATCGCATTCCACGCGATGTTCTCACCCTCTGCTCACTCACCGACAAACCCAAGCTGCCTGCCAATCAAAGTGGTCGCTTGGAACTCGCCCGCTGGCTGGTCTCGCGCGATAATCCCCTTCCTGCCCGTGTGGCGGTGAATCGTATCTGGCGAAATCTGTTTGGCCGCGGCATTGTCACCACACTCGATAATTTCGGCGAGATTGGCGATCGCCCGAGCCATCCGGAACTGCTCGATTTTCTCGCCACGCGGTTCATGGATTCAGGGTGGTCGACCAAGCAGTTGATTCGGGAAATCATGCTCAGCCGCACGTATCAATTAAGCACGCAGTTCGCTGCTGCCAGCGACAACATCGACGCTGGCAATGTCTATCTTTGGCGCATGACGCCGCGGCGTTTGGAAGTCGAACCTTTTCGCGACGCGGTCCTCGCCGTGAGCGGCGCTCTCGATTTGCAACCGCCGCGTGGTCCTCATCCAGGACTTGTGCGGAACGGACTGCTCGAAGAGCGGGTGAACCTGGTCGAGCTTGCGAAAGAATCGAATCGCCGCACGGTCTATCTCCCGGTCGTGCGCGGGCACTTGCACGAAATGCTCCAGACCTTCGACTTCGCCGATCCCAACCTGCTAATCGCCGAACGTGACGAGCGGACGATTCCTTCGCAGTCTCTCTTCATGCTCAACAGTCCCTGGATGTGGCAGCAGTCGAAGCTCGCCGCGGAGCGAGTACTGGCTCAAAGCAAACTCGACGATTTCCAACGACTCGATTGGCTTTATCAAACGTTTGTCGCTCGTGGCCCATCCGCTGCGGAACGCGAAACCATGCTGCAATTCATCGCCAGTCGTCGTGAACGCAGCAAAGACAACGAACTCATCGTTTGGACGAACGTTTGTCACGGCCTTTACGCCAGCGCGGAGTTCCGGTACCTCCAATAGCATGAAATCTGCCATGAGCCCTCGACAATCCACCCGCTCCCTCTCTCGCCGCGAAATGCTGAAGCGCGTTTCGTGTGGCTTTGGTTATGTCGCCTTGGCTGGCCTGTGCAACGAAGGGCAAGCTGCTGCCGCGCCACTGAGTCCACTTGCCCCCAAGCAGCCTCACTTTGCCGCCAAGGCTAAACGTATTATTTTTCTCTGCATGCACGGTGGGCCGACGCATGTCGAAACCTTCGAACACAAGCCCAAGCTGCAAGCCGACGACGGCAAGCAGTCGCACAAAAACCCGAACATGCAGTACCTGGCCTCGCGCTGGGAGTTCAAGCAGCGGGGCCAAAGCGGTCTCTGGATCTCGGAACTGTTTCCTAACGTCGCCCAGCATGCCGACGACCTCTGCTTGCTCAACGGCTGTCTGACCGACAACCCGAATCACCCGCAAGCGCTCGATCAACTTCACACCGGCAGTTTTCAATTCACACGCCCCAGCATTGGCGCCTGGACGCTCTACGGCCTGGGGAGCGAGAACCAATCGCTCCCCGGCTTCATCACCATCAGTCCCAAGAGCGGCACCGCGCGGCAATACGGCAGCGCATTCCTGCCTGCCCTCTATCAAGGCACTCCCGTCGGCGAACATGGCAAAGGGATTAGCCAGGCCGTTGTCAGCAATTTAGCGAACAAAGTTCTCGCGCCCGACGAGCAGCAAGCTCAACTGGCCCTGATCCAAAAACTCAATCGCGACTCACTCGCCAGTCAGCAATCAAATCCCAAGTTAGAAGGGGTGATCGAAGCGTACGAACTTGCCTTCCGCATGCAGAACGAGTTTCCCCAGGTCATGGACACCAAGAGCGAAACGGCCGACACGCTTAAGCTCTATGGCATTGACGAACCGGCCACTGCCGAGTTCGGCAAGCAGTGCCTGCTCGCTCGCCGCTTTGCCGAAGCAGGCGTGCGCTACTTCGAGATCACCCACGGCGACTGGGATGCACACGGCAGTTTGCAAGCCATCATGGGGAACAACAGCAAAGCCACCGACAAGCCCATCGCCGGCCTGCTCGCCGATCTAAAGCAGCGTGGCCTGCTCCAAGACACGCTCGTCGTCTGGGGTGGCGAGTTTGGTCGCACGCCCGATGACCCCACACGCAATGGTCGCGGCCACAATCACAAGGGCTACTCAATGTGGATGTGCGGTGGCGGCGTGAAAGGTGGTATCGCCCACGGCTGCACCGACGACTACGGCTACGAAGCCATCGACGGCCGCGTTCACACGCACGACCTGCACGCCACCATGCTCCACCTGATGGGTCTCGACCACCAGCGACTCACCTATCGCTACGGCGGCCGCGACTTCCGCCTAACCGACGTCCACGGCCGCGTCGTGCAGGAAGTGATCGCTTAAGCGACGAAGTTGGAGTTCCGCCTTTAGGCGGTCTTCTATCTCTTCACCGCCTGAAGGCGGAACTCCAACAATTAAAGATCGGGTGGATCCCAGCCGTCGCCGTAATCGAGGACCGGATACTCGCGCCAGCGCTTTTCTGCCAATTCGCGTCCGACGTCGGCGAGGTATTGTGCTGCATTGGAATGCGGCCAGTCTTGCCAGCACATGACGTACTGATGCCGCACCGCATTGTTGAGCACGTAGTTCAGCGTGGCCCAAAAGTGCCGTTCGGACTTCATTGCCGTTTCTGCCGCTCGATGCCAACAATGGCGGCCGCGTTGACGATCCTCGCTGTTCCAGCGAAAAGACGTACTGCCGTGCAATTGTCCAAGCTGCTTTAGCAGTGTTTTAATCTGCGGAGCATGTAACAAAACGTGATAGTGATTGGGAAGAACAATCCAAGCGAAGACCTGCTTGGAAAAATCATTGCAAACTGTCATCAGTTCCGCTTCGAAACCAATCATGCGCTCGGGGCTTAAGCCGATGATCGGCTGATGCTCGTAGCAGGCCGCCGTGACCAGATAGAGTTGGCTTTCACTTTCGTAGTGGGGCGGCCCATGCCAGGGTAAACGGTGCGATTGGCGCTCTACCAATACAGCTTGACGTTGTTCCGGTGTCAGCTGTCGCCACCGATACATCGGCCGGTCAGGGTCCACGCAAAAACTCCGTCAAGTTGGAGTTCCGGCTTTAGCCGGTGCATTTGTTAACGAATTTATCGTGTATTCCGAATGGCAGAGCATAACCGCCTAAAGGCGGAACTCCAACGCGGAACTCCAACTAATCCCCTGGTTCTTCCAGGTAGGTGTAGCCGTTCAGGGCGTCGTCATAGAACTTAATGAAGCGACCCGCGGCCTGGTGGTCGAGGCGGTTCTCGCGGACGGCGTTCTCGACGGCCGTTTGCAGGCGAGTAACGAGATCGCTGTGATCGAACTCGACGTAGTCGAGCACTTCGCGAACGGTGTCACCCTTCACGATCGCTTCGAGAATCACTTCGCCCGTCGGTGTGCTGTCGACGTGAACTGTGTTCGTATCTCCAAACAGATTGTGCAAGTCGCCGAGAATCTCTTGATAGGCACCAATCAGGAATGCGGACAGATAATAAGGCTGGCCGTTGTACTGATGCAGCAGCAGCGTACGTTTGACGTCGCGGCGGTCAATGAACTGGTCGATCTTGCCGTCGCTGTCGCAAGTAATGTCGCCAAGGACTGCCGGCCGGTTCGGTCGTTCGTTCAACCGATGAATCGGCATCACGGGGAAGAGCTGTTTGATCGCCCAGCTATCGGGCATCGATTGAAACAGCGAGAAGTTGCAGAAGTACGTATCGCTCAGCATCAAGTCGAGCCCTTCGAGCTCTTCTGGCATGTAATCGAGTTGTTCTGCAAAGCGGCGAATCTTGCGGCAGATTGCCCAAAACATGGTCTCGGCAATCGAACGCTGTTCCAGCGAAAGGTAGCCGGTGCCAAACAGCGTCATGGTCACATCCATGGCTTGCTGGGCATCGTGAAAACTTTCGAGCACATTGCGGGCGGTGATTCCCTTATAGGTATCCATCAGGTCGTGCAGAGGCTGCTCCGATTCCTGATTGACCTCGGGCAGAGTCTCTTCACCGTTCTGGCCTTGGTTCCCCTGGCCCGAAACACCAAGTACGCCGAAGACGAGGGCCGCGTGGTAAGCGGCAACCGCGCGACCGCTCTCCGAAATGATGTTTGGGTGCTTCACCTGGGCTTCGTCGCACACGCTCTGCAGGTGATACACCACGTCGTTTGCGTACTCTTGCAGCGTGTAGTTCATGCTCGATTCGAAGTTCGTTTGGCTGCCGTCGTAATCGACGCCCAAACCGCCACCGACATCGAGATACTCGAGCCCGGCACCGCGCTTCACCAGGTCGACATAGGCGCGGCCGGCTTCCGTCATCGCGCCCTTGATCTGGCGGATGTTGGTGATCTGGCTGCCCAAGTGAAAGTGCAACAGCTTGAAGCAGTCGAGCATGTCACGACTCTTCAGCTCTTCGACAGCCTTCAAGATTTCACCGACGGTGAGGCCGAACTTGCTGCGGAAACCACCCGACGACTGCCAGCGCCCCGAGCCTTTGGCCGCCAGCTTGATGCGCATACCAATCTGCGGACGGACGCCGACCTTCTCGGCATACTTCAGGATGAGGGCCAGTTCGGTGTACTTTTCGACGACCGGAATGACGTTGCGGCCGATCTTCTGGGCCAGCATCGCCATTTCGATGAATTCGGCATCCTTGAAGCCGTTGCAGATGATTGGAGTCACGGCATCGGTCATCGCGACGACGGCTAGCAGTTCGGGCTTGCTGCCCGCTTCAAGACCGAAGCCATAGGGCTTGCCGTATTGCACAACTTGCTCGACGACGTGCCGTTGCTGATTCACCTTGATGGGATAAACGCAGGTGTAGCGGCCTTTGTAGTCGTGCTCTTTGATAGCCTGGGCGAACACGTCGTGCATTTCGCGCAGGCGGTCTTTCAGCACGCCGTTAAAGCGGAGCAGAATCGGCAGGTCGAGACCGCGAAGCTGCAGGCGGTCGACAAGTTCCTTCATATCGATGCCGATATTAGGGTCCTTGTTGGGGTGAACCTGCATGTGGCCTTGAGCGTTGATCGAGAAATAGGCCTTACCCCAGCGTGGCACATCGTACATCTCGCTGGCATCGGTAACGGTCCAACGATCTACGGTGTCTTTCAGCATCTCAGGCAGTCCCCCAAGGGCAATTCGCGAATGATATTTCGCAGGAAGGAAAACGAATGATTATACGCACTTCCCCCCGGCGACAAGGATGCCAGTTCGCCCCAGCGAAAAAATTCACGAAGTATCAGGAAACTTGCGTCGTGAGCGAGGCGAGCGCGGTCGCGTTTCCTAGGAGCGCCACGACGCTTTTAACCGCCGCATTCCTTCGGCCATGCTGATTTTTGGTTCGTAACCGAAGTCGCGCTTCGCGGCGGCAATATTGAAGTAGTGCGACGTGCCGAGTTGCAGCGCGAGAAACCGAGTCATCCGCGGCTCGTCGGTGCGGCGCAGGAGCGTCCAAAGCCCTTCGAGCATCGTGCCCGCGAGATAGGCCCCGCGGGTGCTGATTCCCTTCTTCACCGGCGGCAGCCCGGCGAGTGCCAACAGTTCGTCAATCCAATTCCAGCAGTTCACCGGTTCATCGTTGGTAATGAAATAAGCCTTACCGCCGACGGGCGAGCCGGGCTGCAGTGCATCGGCCGCTTGCAGGTGCGCGGCTGCGGCATTCTCCACATAAACGGCATCAATCAGATTCGTCCGATCGCCGACGTAGCGCAGTTTTCCCGACCGGGCGCGCTCGAGGAGCCGGGGAATCAGGTGTTGATCGCGCGGTCCCCAGATTAGGTGCGGACGTAACGCGCAGGTCATTAGCTCTGGGCTGTTGGCATCTAAGACGAGTTCTTCCGCCACCGCTTTGGTTTGCGGGTAATGGCAAAGGTATTTTTCGGGATAGGGGACGCTCTCGTCGACACCCTGTTGATCCCCACCGGCGAACGTCACACTCGGGCTGCCGGTATAGATCAAACGTGGCACTTGATTCTGCAGACACGCTTCCAGCACGTTCGCAGTGCCGGTAACGTTTACATCCCAAAACGTTTGCTTCGGGCCCCAAATTCCCGCAATTGCAGCCACGTGGAACACCGCGTCAATACCTTTGGTCGCAGCTTGCAGGGATGCCAGGTCGCGAATATCCCCCCGGGCAATATCAGCCCCTTGGGCGGCTAATTCCGGAGCATCACGGCGCACCAGCGCGCGGACACGATCCCCCCGAGCCAGCAGTTGCTCGACGATCCACCCCCCGAGAAAACCATTCGCGCCAGTGACGAGTGCGTGCACGCTGCTGATCCGCTTGTTGAATTCCGACTCACGCCTTGCGAAGATAAGCCCAGCTTGAACCCCGCCTGACCTCCGCGAAAGTGACTTTCATGGCTTCGGATTATACCCGCCGCACGCCGCTTGTTTTGTTGATTGGACTCGTCGCGAT
This sequence comes from Anatilimnocola aggregata, assembly GCF_007747655.1. Lineage (NCBI taxonomy): Bacteria > Pseudomonadati > Planctomycetota > Planctomycetia > Pirellulales > Pirellulaceae > Anatilimnocola > Anatilimnocola aggregata. Next base: position 6,984,886 of record NZ_CP036274.1, on the reverse strand, counting down.
TTTAACGCAACTGGCGACTTACAAAACCGACGCTCAAGAAACCAAGCCCCAAGAACAAAAGCCCGCCGCAGTGCCCGATTCGGTCGACAAGGACTATTCGGCCGAGTTGCCACGTATCGAACCGCTGTCGCCTGCCGATGCTCTGCAGAGTTTTGACGTCGCGCCGGGCTTTCGGCTGGAACAAGTCGCCGCTGAACCGCTGCTGGCCGATCCCGTCGCGATCTGCTTCGACGAAGACTGCCGGATGTTCGTCGTCGAGATGCGAGGCTATTCGGAAAATAAAGACGACAAAGTCAGCTGCATTCGCCTGCTGGAAGATACCGACAGCGATGGCAAGTTCGATAAGAGCAGCATCTTTGCCGACAAACTCAACTGGCCGACGGCCATTCACTGCTGGAAGGGAGGCGTGTTCGTCGCCGATGCTCCAGACCTGCTTTACCTGAAGGATACGACAGGCGATGGTGTGGCCGACGAACGGAAGGTCGTCCTCACCGGTTTTGGCACCAGCAACGTGCAAGGACTGGTGAATACGTTTCAGTGGTCGCTCGATAACCGCATCGTCGGAGCCACCAGCAGCAGTGGTGCCGAGTTGCGTAAGCCAGAAGATAAATTGAGCAAACCAATTTCGCTGCGCGGTCGCGATTTCTCGCTCAATCCCGAAACGCTCGAAATCAAACCACTCAGTGGTGGTGCCCAGCATGGTGCGACAACCGACCGCTGGGGAAATCGCTTCGTCTGCTCGAACAGCGATCACATTCAACATGTCGTCTTTGCCGACGCCGATCTGGCTCGTAATCCGCTGTTGGCTGCACCTGCCGTGCGCCGGAGTATTGCCGTCGACGGTCCGCAGGCTGATGTTTTTCGCCTCAGCCCGATTGAACCCTGGCGAATCGTCCGCACGCGGTTGCGGGCGAACAAGATCGTGCCTGGCATCGTCGAAGGTGGAGGCCGCCCCGCGGGCTATTTCACCAGCGCGACGGGCGTCACGCTTTACAACGGCGATGCCTGGCCGGCGGAATTTCTCGGCATGGCATTTGTCGGCGACGTGGGAAGTAACATCGTCCATCGCAAAACGCTCAAGCCCAACGGCGTCAGTTTTACGGCGCACCGAATCGACGAGAAGAAAGAGTTCATCGCCTCGCGCGATACCTGGTTCCGCCCGGTGCAATTTGCCAATGCTCCCGATGGCTGCCTGTATGTTTGCGATATGTACCGCGAAACGATTGAGCATCCGCTGAGCATTCCGCCGATTCTGAAAAAACATCTCGACCTGACCAGTGGCCGCGATCGCGGGCGGATCTATCGCGTGACGACCGAACAGTTCACGCAGCGCCAACTGCCGAAATTGAGCAAGGCAACCACGGGCGAACTAGTCGCCACACTCGACCACGCCAACGGTTGGCATCGAGAAACCGCAGCGAGATTGTTGACTGAGCGCGCGGATGCGGCCGCGATCAAGCCATTGGAAAAACTCGCTCAAGCCGCCACACGCCCGGAAGGTCAGATTCGTGCGCTCTATCTGCTCGATACCTTCGGCGCGCTAACGGACGAACTGTTGCTGCCGGCGCTCCGTGCGGAACATCCGCGCGTTCGCGAGCAGGCCGTTCGCTTGTCGGCAAGCATTGCTGCGAAGTCCCCTGCTTTACGTCAGCAGTTGGTCCGCATGACCGCGGATGCCGATGATCGCGTCCGCTTTCAGCTGGCGATTGCCCTGGGGAATCTTGCCAGCGAAGAACGGGTGCCAGCGCTCCTCGCGCTGTTGCGGCAGGATATTGCCAATGCCGATCAGCGTTTGGCCATGAGTTCTTCCTTGGCCGATGGTGCAGGCCTGATGTTGCAGCAGTTGGCAGCTGACGAAAGCCTGAGCAAACGCCCCGAAGTGAAAACGCTCGTGCAAAATCTAACGATGCAAATGGGTCGGCAACAGCGGGCTGAAGATTTGCCCTTGCTCGTCAAAACACTGGCAAAATGGTCGCAAGAGAAGTCGCCACTGCTGCCGATTGCCATTCAGAGTCTGGCCGCGAAGCAGGATTCGCCCCTCGCCAGGCAGATTGCCGTTGCCACCGGTGGACAGGCCGATGCCTGGATGCAGGAATTGATTGCCTCAGCCAAGCAGACCGCTCTCGATACCGCGGCGACCCCCGCAAATCGTATTGCCGCCGTGAAACAATTGCGGCTCGCCAAGTTCGCGACGACGCAGGAAGTGGCTGAGGCGCTGCTAACCCCGGCCAATGCGGCCGAATTGCAGGCTACTGTCATCACCACGCTGGCTGCAGCCGAAAGTGAAGAGGTCGCCACGTTCCTGCTCTCGCGTTTCGATCAGCTCACCCCTGAACTGAAGAGCCGCGCACTCGACGCGCTCATCTCGCGCCCTGCTTGGGCTCTCGCGCTGCTGCAAGCCATCGAAACGAAACAGTTGGCCGCTGCGGATCTGGATCTCACCCGGCTTAACTTGCTGGCCGAGAGTTCGAACGAGGAGGTTCGCCGCCGCGCCCTCGCTCTGGCAAAAGTGAATCGTCCGAGCGATCGCTTGCAGGTGGTCACAGAATATAAGCCCGTTCTTGAGCAGACCGGCGATGCCACTCGCGGCAAGGAAGTGTTTAAGAAGAACTGCGCTGCCTGCCATAAGCTGCAAGGCTTTGGCCACGAGATCGGCCCGAATCTCGCCGCAATGAAGAACCGCGGCCCGGAGGCAATTCTCATTAACGTCCTTGATCCCAACCGCGAAGTAAATCCGCAGTACCTCAACTACCTGGTGCTGACGACCGAAGGACGCTCCCTCAGCGGCATGCTGACTGCCGAAACCGCCACCAGCGTGACCCTCCGCAAACAAGAGAACGCGACCGACACGGTGCTGCGGGTCGATATCGAGCAACTCAAGAGCACCGGCCAATCACTGATGCCCGTCGGCCTCGAAAAGCAGATCGACCGGGCGGCCATGACGGATTTGATCGAGTACTTGAAGACGTTGGAGTAAGGCTATGCCCGTCAGCGTTGATCAGCAGATTGAGCAAGTGACCATGCGGCAGTATGGGCTGCTGGGGCGCGGCGCGGGCATGGGAAACGCGCTGTTTGCGATCGACTACGACCAGTTGCCCCTGCAAGCGCAGCAGACCATCGATCTGATTATTGCCGGCGGTCCATTTCCGTTTCGCGAGGATAACACCGAGTTCCGCAACAACTTTCAGGACTTGCCCAACGGGCAATATCGCGAATTCACCGTGCCGACGCCGGGCATCGCCAATCGCGGAGCGCGGCGGATTGTAGCCCGCAGTACGGGTATTCTTTTTTTCACGGCCTGCCACTACGAACGAGTGCAGGGGCGGATGTCGAACGAGGACCGCATCGCGGCCACGGCTGCGGTCGATGCCGAGTGGCGAAACGGGTTTTACATCATCACGGGCCTGGAAATCGACTTCCGCAACAAAATCAAAGCAGCCCTCAGCAGCTTGCCCATTCGCAGTCGCGGTCGCCGGTGAACGGACTGGTGTCTGATACCGCAGGCTGATAGGCGGCGCTCACGCTGTCTTCTATATTCTGCTTGCAGGTTTCAAGTTTCTGAATTCTGAAAGGTAACCATGAATATGACTCTCCGCTTGATCGCGCTCGTTTGTCTCGGCTCGCTCGCTTCGCTGGCCAGCGCCGAAGAAGCCAAGAATCTGTTTGACGGCAAGACGCTCGCAGGCTGGCAAGGGAACGACAAGTTCTGGTCGGTGCAGGACGGCGTCATTACTGGTCAAACCACCAAAGACAATCCAACCAAAGGGAACACCTTCCTCATCTGGCAGGGTGGCGACATTGGCGACTTCACGCTCAAGCTCAAGTTCCGCATCGTCGGGGGCAACAGCGGCATTCAGTACCGCAGCAAAGACCTTGGCAACCATGTGGTCGGCGGCTATCAGGCCGATATCGAAGCGGGGGAGAAGTACATCGGCATCCTGTACGAAGAAAAGGGGCGCGGCATTCTTGCCGAACGGACGCAGAAGGTAGAAATCGACAGCGCTGGTAAAAAGACGGTGACCGGTTCCACTGCCGACAACAAAGAGATTCTCGCCAGCATCAAAAAAGAGGACTGGAACGATTTGGAAATTGTCGCCAAGGGGAATCACCTGGTGCAGACGATCAATGGCTTCACCACAGTCGACGTGACCGATGGTCAGGTTGGCAAAGCCAGGGAAAGTGGCATTCTGGCCCTGCAGCTTCACGCTGGTCCGCCAATGCTTGTGCAGTTCAAGGACATCATGCTGACCCAATCGAGCAAGTAATTCGAACCGAGTTATATAGCCTTAGTCAAAACAACAAAGAAAATCTCGTCGCCACATGATTGACAAATGTTCACTAATTTGTCATAAGTAAAGCGTCTGTTTTGGCAACTTGGTTGAAGCACAATTCCTTTCGCGGCGAGAGCAATTCTCGCCTGCGAGAGAAACTGTTTTTGGGCAGAACTCGCCTCTGGAATTCAACAATGGCGGCGCGGTTTCCCACAGGGGTTTATCAACAAATAGGATGATTTCAGGACTGGAGAATTTGACGCAATTCGTTGTCTTGAAATGGCTTAGTAGCGATGCACGCAAAAGGGGGGTGTTGATAAACCTCCCGGTCTGCGACGCTCCGGGCGGACTAGTCCACAATTGCCAGCCGAAGTTTGTCGGCCAGCCGGAGTGCGGCGACCATTACTTGCTGCCGTGCAATCCGCCGGGCGTTTTTCTCGGTGCCGACGGGCAGGATCGGGACGTCGTTGATGGTGACGGTATTTGCTTTGAAGTCGTCCCAGATCACCACGGGTAAATCGCCGTTTAGGTAGGCGTGCTGAGCGGCTAACTTGTAACTTTCAGCGATCCAGTCGTTCACATCGCCGTTGCTGGCTTGCGGCAACTTCTCGGGCGTGAGACGTGCATCGTTCAGCAGGGAATCGGCCAGTTCTTGAATCGTCTCGGGGTCGACGTCGGTCCCCAGCACCGAATCCCAGAACGTGTGGAGCTTCGTGGGCTCGGCTCCAATGTCGACTCGCAACGACAGCTTGTTGCCCCCCTCGTCGCCTCCGGGCAAGCGAACTGGATCGACGAGCGAAGCCACGTGCATGGGCTGATGAATATCGCCAATCAAATGAAAGGCCCAGCAGAGCCGCACGGCCCGGTTCTGCTCGGCAGATACATCCGCGGCAATGCCCGGATCGTCCGCCATTTTTTTACTGGCAATTTCCACCGACAACGGCAATTGCTGCTGAATGCTGGTCTCGGCTGGCAACGGGACGCCGGGAGATAAATCTGTTTGATGTGCCTTGTAAGTGCGGTTTACATAGTGCCAGGGACCGCGATGAAACTTGTGCCGCGGATGGTCGGCTAGGTTTCCCTGAAAATTGCGTGGCGGGCGAATCCAATCGCTCCACACCGCCGCTTGCATGAACATCCATTCCCCTTCGGGCACGTTCTCGGGGCGATCGGCCTTCAGGTACAACGCTGCATGAGGATGCTTGTTGAGCAGCGCCACGACTTTCTCACGCTCGGCCGGCGTCAGCTTGGCATAGGCCAGCTTGGCAACCAGTGAGTGCCCGACCGCATTCCAGGCTTGAGCTGGCGGAGCAATGAGCGTGAACATTGAAAGCGCAATGATCGCGAGGCGAGCGTTTTTCACAACAACTGTTCCTTATTTGGAAGGGCAAGGCCACTGCCGAGCCGAATGCGTTAAGCCAACCCATACAGCGGCAAGAGCTTGCCGCGCAAGTGTCGCATCAACGGCTCGCTTCCTAGTGGCTTGCCAGTGATTCGCTGCACAAGCTCAGACGCTGAGTAGCACTGTCCGTGACGATGAATCTTCTCGTTCAGCCACAGCTTGAGTTGCAGGAACTCGCCGCGCTTCATCAAGTCGTTCAGGCCGCCCAGGTCCTTATCGGCCTGCTCAAAGAGTTGCGAAGCATACAAATTGCCCAGCGAATACGTGGGAAAATAACCGAACAGGGCAGCCGACCAATGAACGTCTTGCAAACAGCCGTTGGCATCGTTGGGTGGTGCGATGCCGAGGTACTCGCGATATTTTTCCATCCACGCCGCGGGCAAGTCATTTACCGGCAGATCGCCACTGAGCAGAGCTTGCTCGAGTTCGAAGCGGACGATGATGTGCAAGTTATAGGTCGCCTCATCGGCTTCGACACGAATGAGCGAAGGCTGCACATGGTTGATGGCGGCGAACAGCTGCTGCTGGGTGACCCCCTCTGCTGCGACGGGAAAGAACTCCTGCCACTTGGGAAAGAAGTATTGCCAGAACGCATTACTGCGGCCCACGAGATTTTCCCACATCCGCGACTGCGACTCGTGAATTCCGAGCGAAACAAATTGCCCGGGGGGCAACCCAAACAGTTCGCTGCGGAGGCCTTGATCGTAAATGCCGTGCCCCGCTTCGTGCAGAATGCCGAAGAAGGCTCCGTTGAAATGGTGCTCGTCGTACCGCGTGGTGATCCGGCAGTCGTTGGGGCCCAGTTCGGTGCAAAAGGGATGATGCGTCACATCGAGCCGACCGCGTTGGAACTCGAAACCGATGGCCGCGGCTGCTGTCTTGCCGAAGGCTTCTTGCGCACCTCGCGGATGAAGCCGCGAGACGATCTCGACTGGGGCGACTTTGCCACTCTCCATGATTGCGTGCACCAGCGGCACGAGTTCTTGCCGCAATTTGCCAAGCACACTCGTCAGGTCTTTGGTTCGCGCTTGCGGTTCGTAATCGTCGAGCAGAGCGTCATAAGGCTGATCTTCGTAACCGACGGCTTCGGCCTGCTGCCGCTTGAGTTCGATGATCTTCGTCAGGTGCGGCTGGAACATGGCGAAGTCATTGGCAGCCCGCGCCTTCACCCAGGCTTGCTGCCCAAGGACCGAAGCCCGCGTCAGTTCCTCGACGAGCAGTTGAGGCAACTTCACGCGCTTGTCGTAGTCGCGTTTCAACTGGCGAATGGTCGTGCCGGTATCGCTGTGCAAGTCTTTCGCCAGGTCGCTGCCCGCCAACTCGTCGAGCAACTCACCCCACTTCGGCTGCGTCCGTTTCTGGTGGGCAAGTCCCGAAAGAAACGTCATCTGCTCGGCCCGATAATCCCCGGCAGCCTCTGGCAGATAGGTCCGCTCATCCCACCCCAGCAGCGCCTCGACCGATTCCACCAGCGCTGCTTCTTTCGCCAGCCCACACAGTTGCTCGTAAGCCGTATTCATCCGTTTGCTGCTCCCGCCGTCCGTTGAAAACCGATCGCCCGCCGAAACCTGTTCGCCATTGGAACTGATCGGCGGTGACCTGAGAACTGCCCGGCACTTGCAAGGGTGGGCGAAGAGTGCCTTCGTGTCCGACCGGGATCGTTTCATCCGCTGCAGATTCTTGGGATACAATAGCGGGTGAGCAAGTTCAGTTTTGAACCATCAATGCACTCGCGAAAGTCCCGCGCTTGAGTACTCCCGAACGGATCACGTGTCCGCATTGCCGGCAGACGATGAAGCGTACGCCGCTGCCGCCAGGGGAGCGATGTTTGTGCCCCAAGTGCAGCCAGCCCTTCACGCTGAACGAAGTGGGCGAGGCGATTGTGCCAGCAGTTGCAGCACCGAAGGCACTGAAGCCGGGAATCTCTCCAGTTGCTCCAGCGCAGCTGAGTTCTCCTGCGGTGGATCCTGCTGATAGTCAGCCGGCGGCTGTTCCCCCAACAGCAACTCCGCAGGTTGACCCAACGCCTCCACCAAAGCCGAAGAAGTCTGCTGAGTTTGGTTTTCACTGCTTTTTATGTGGTTCACTGCTGCATGCCCGTCCGGAGCAGATCGGGCAGATGATCACCTGTCACGATTGCCACTCCGAGAACGAAGTGCGCGCGCCGAAGGTGCGCGTCGATCGCGCCGATAAGCCCACGCTGGTCGGTGCCGAAGATTTTCAGCTGAGTGCGCCGGTTGAAAGGCCAAAGTTCTCGCCCGTGGAACAGACCCGGCGAGATGAAGACGAGGACGATGAGTTCCGCTTGGCTCCTTTGCCCCCTGAACCACCCGCGGCGACAGTTCCGCCCATGAACGGCGGTGTTTCATCGTCTGCGGTTTCAACTTTTCAGCCGGGCACGTTTGCCCCGAACTTTCGTTTGTCGCCGACTGCCGACCCAGTGCCAGGTGTACGACCGACAACAGCTCCTGCGAACGCATTTCCACCAGCATCCCCCGCTGCAACAGCGCCTGCGGCAGCTTTGCCGCCACGGCGACAGTTACCACGGAGAGAGGAATCGTATGGCGACGAATTGTGGGATGCACCAGTCGACCCGAATCAGCCGCGATTTCATCGTGGGCCATTCCTGATTGGCATCGTCGAGTTTTTGTTCTATCCCGGCACCATGAGCCGCTGGTTGGTCTTCACGGCTTTGGCAGCCATTCCCATTGCAGCGATTGAACTGGCCGTAGCCGCGAGTATCGCCCGCGATGGTAACGTGTTCAGTCCGGCTGGCATCTTCTTCACTTTGATTGCCGCCGGCACGGGGTTTGTTTGGCTTCTGCTCTTTTCGCTCCAGATGCAGGCCGTTGTCGAAGACACCGGCCGAGGCTGCGATGCCATCGAGAAATGGCCGACAGCGGGCTTCATTCCCCACGGCAATCCGCTGTATCTCCCCGCTGCCATCTTCCTGGGCATGCTCCCTGGTCTCATTGTTTGGATGGGTTACCACTTTGGCCAGGATGGACTAACCGTGTTCGGCGGCATAATCGCCCTGATTTCGCTCCTGATTTTCGTCCCGCTGCTGTGGCTGCCGATTTTGCTGCACAAGTCATTTGCCGGAGCACATCAGTCACCCTTGTTCTGGGAGAGCTTTCGCTTTACTGGCGACGGCTGGATCGTATTTTATATGGAAACCTTTGTGCTGGGCCTGGTGGTGTCGATGGGCATTTCGCTCTGGAGCACTGGCAGTGTGGTTGTCGCGCCGCTTAGTGCCGCGCTCCTCGTCACGCCGCTGTTTCTTTACTTTCGACTCCTCGGCCGCTTGCTCTGGTACATCGATCCCGCGATGACCCCGGTTCCTCCGCCACCCAAAGAAGCCCCCGCGCCATTGCCCGAGACGGTCGATCCCACGCAGTTGCGACGCTGATTTCTCCAGCCGAAATCCCACCTTCGGCTTGAGGCTCGCTAGTGGCAGATAGTAAGTTGGAGCTACTGCCACCCGCGGCAGCGCGGCAATTCGTCTCCCCTGCCACGCTCATCCCCCTCCCACCGAGCAGACCATGCCAGGAAGTCTCCGCCTTGGAATCGCCCTAGTTGCCGGCTGGGGTGCGCTTGTGCTCTCGGCGTCGACACTTGCCGCCGACCCGCCGATCAACTTCAGTCGCGATATTTTGCCGATCCTCTCGGATAACTGTTTTCATTGCCACGGACCCGATGCCAAGAACCGCGAAGCGGATCTGCAACTTGATACCGAAGCCGGTGCCTTGCGAACGGAGAGCCCGGTGATTGTGCCGGGCAAGAGTGCCGAAAGTGAGCTGTTCAAGCGATTGATTTCGACCGATCCCGACGCGCAAATGCCGCCACCGAAATCGAACCGCACGGTGACCAAGCAACAGATTGAGTTGCTGAAGCGGTGGATCGACGGCGGAGCAAAATGGGGCAAGCACTGGGCCTACGAAACGCCCCTACGTCCCGCGCTGCCGCTGGTGAAGGACGGCCAGTGGGCAAGGAATCCTATCGATACCTTCTTGCTCGCCAAGCTGGAGAGTGAAGGTCTCGCGCCATCGCCGCGCGCCCCGAAAGAAACGCTCATTCGCCGCGTGACGCTCGACTTGACCGGCCTGCCCCCTACGCCGGAAGAAGTGGCTGCCTTCGTGAAAGACGATTCACCGAAGGCTTACGAGAAAGTTGTCGATCGCTTGTTGTCATCGCGTCGTTACGGTGAACGGATGGTTTGGGACTGGCTCGATGCAGCCCGCTATGCCGACACCAACGGCTATCAAGGGGATCCGACGCGAGCGATGTGGTACTGGCGCGACCAGGTGACCGCTGCGCTGAACGACAATCAGCCCTTCGATCAATTCACGATTGAACAGTTGGCTGGCGATCTATTGCCAAACCCCACGCGGCAGCAACTGATCGCCAGTGGCTTTCACCGCAATCACATGATCAACGGCGAAGGGGGCCGCATCGCCGAAGAGTCGCGCGTCGACTATGTGCAAGACCGCGTGGAAACGACCGGCGCCGTTTGGATGGCCCTCACGTTCAACTGCTGCCGCTGCCACGATCACAAGTTCGATCCACTCAAGCAGCGCGAGTACTACCAACTCTCGGCCTACTTCAACTCGATCGAAGAGACCGGCGGCAACGATGCGGGGGGCCTGGCGAATCCCGTCCTCAGCTTTGCTTCTGACGAGCAACAAGCCCGGGTAGACGAGTTGAAAAAGGAAGAACAACTCGCGAAGAACGCGAAAGACGACTTGGAAAAGAAGCTGCCGCAGTTGCAACTTGAATGGGAGCAATCGCTGGCCAGCACGAGCGATTCCAGGGAGTCGCTGTGGAACTCACTCGTTCCCAGGACATTAAAAGCCACGAGCGAAGTCGAATTGCGCTTGCTCGATAGCGGCGCTGTCCTGGCCGAGGGAAAGAATGCAGACAGGAGCAACTACACGCTTGAGTTTACGAGTGGCGAGTCGCAGGTGATTACCGCGCTGAAGCTCGAAGCGCTGCCACACGAGTCATTTGTGAATCAGGGCCCCGGCAGAGCCGATAACGGCAATTTTGTCTTGTCGGAGATCTCGCTCTCGGCCGGTGAGAAACCGATCAAGATCGCGGCCGCGACCGCTGAGTTTTCGCAAGAAGGTTGGTCCGCTGCGGGGGCAATCGACGGCAAGCCGAACTCAGGCTGGGCCGTGATGCCGGCCTTCGGCAAGCCTCACACCTTAACGCTCACGCTAGCCGAGCCTCTCAAGCTCGCTGCTGATCAAGCGTGGCAGCTCAAGCTTTCATTTCAATTTGGCCGCCAGCATACGCTGGGCTGTTTTCGCGTGTCGGCAACATCAGCCACGAGCGCGCAGTTGAAGGACCAGCCAGCGGAAGTGATTGGATTGGCGATGCTCCCGGCCGACAAGCGAACGGATGCCGACAAGAAAAAACTAGCCGATCATTTCCGCGCAAATCATCAACCTTGGACTGCCGCGGAGAAACTGGCCGAGGACAAACGTAAGGCCCGCGACCAGTTTGAAAAATCGTTGCCACGGACGATGGTGATGCGCGAGCGGAAAGGTCCGCGCGAGACGTTCATTCTCACTCGCGGTGCCTATGACAAACCGGAAGTAAAGGTCACGCACGGCGTCCCTAGTATTCTCCCACCTCTGCCAGCCGACGCGCCGTCCAATCGCCTCGCCCTGGCTCGCTGGTTGGTGTCACCGGAACATCCACTCACCGCCCGTGTGACGGTGAATCGTTATTGGCAATCGTTCTTTGGCACCGGCATCGTGAAGACGACGGAAGACTTCGGCGTACAGAGCGAGCGGCCTTCTCACCCCGAGTTGCTCGACTGGCTCGCTTGCGAATTTCAACAGTCGACGGTTTCGCAGCCCAGTGTCGCGCATTCGGGCGAAGCGAATCGCTGGAACGTCAAACACTTGCATCGCCTGATTGTCACGAGCGCTGCCTATCAACAATCGTCGAAGTCATCGCCGGCCTTGCAGGAAAAAGATCCTGCCAATCGTTTGCTCGCCCGCGCTCCCCGCTTCCGTTTGCCCTCGTGGATGATTCGCGATCAAGCTCTGGCCGTCAGCGGTTTATTGATCGATAAGGTGGGTGGGCCGCCGGTGAAGGGGTATCAGCCAACGGGCGTGTGGGAAGACGCGACCTTTGGCAAGATTCGCTACGAGCAGGATAAAGGGGACGCTCTTTACCGCCGCAGCGTGTATCAGTTCTGGCGGCGGATTGTCGGCCCGACCGTTTTCTTCGATGTCGCCAACCGGCAAACATGTTCGGTGAAGTCTTCCCGCACGAACACTCCTCTGCACGCGCTCACCACGCTCAACGATGTGACCTATGTCGAAGCTTCGCGCGCGTGGGCCCAGCGCCTGCTCATGAGTGAAGCAACTGGTCCGCGCGACCGCGTGAAGCTGGCCTATCAGCAACTGCTGGCTCGCGAACCGTCTGCAGCGGAAGAACAATTGCTGCTTCAAGTGTTAGAAGATTTGCGGGCCAAGTATGCCGCCGATAGCGAAGGGGCGAAGATGTTGCTCACTACTGGTGCTTCGCCACGAGATGAAAAGTTAGACGTTGTCGAGCATGCAGCTTACACCGCGCTCTGCAACCTGCTTCTGAACCTGGACGAAGCTCTCTCCAAAGAATAAGGCCGAAGTGCCAGCCATGAATCCATACCTTCAGCATCAATTGCTCGTGAATCGCCGCGAGTTCTTCGGCCGCTCAGCCTGCGGCTTGGGAACCGCGGCGCTGGCATCGCTACTCAACCGCGATGGCTTAGCTGCGGAAACGCCTGCTGCCAAGCTAGTCGGTGGCCTGGAATCGCTGCCGCATCTTGCGCCCAAGGCGAAGCGCGTGATCTATCTGTTTCAGAACGGCGCGCCGACGCATGCGGACCTGTTCGATTACAAGCCGAAGCTGAAAAAGTTGCACGGCCAGCCCGTGCCGGAAGAGTACACGGCTGGCAAACGCTTCAGCACGATGACCGGCTCGCCCAAAGGCAAGCTGATGCTCGCGCCCGTCGAGCCCTTTGCCCAGCACGGTAAGAGCGGAGCCTGGGTCAGCAACTTGATGCCTCACACGGCGAAGATTGCCGACGAACTTTGCTTCGTGAAGAGCATGTACACCGAAGCAATCAACCATGCGCCGGCAATTACGTTTTTTCTCACCGGCGGTGAATTGCCTGGCCGGCCATCGCTGGGGGCCTGGCTCAGCTATGGTCTCGGCAGCGAAACGGAGAACCTTCCCGGTTTCTGCGTGATGACTTCCATCAGTAAGGGAACAAGCTGCGGGCAGATCTTTTACGACTTCTATTGGGGGAGCGGATTTCTTCCCTCGAAGTTTCAGGGTGTGAAATTTCGTGGCAGCGGTGAACCTGTTCTGTACCTGACGAATCCCGACGGGCTCTCGCGCGAAACTCGCCGCACGCAGCTCGACGCGCTGGCTAAGCTGAATGACATGCGCTTGCAGGAGTTCGCCGATCCAGAGATTTCGACCCGCATCGCGCAGTACGAAATGGCCTATCGGATGCAGGCCAGCGTGCCGGAACTGACCGACTTTTCCGATGAAACGGCGGCGACTCTCGAGTCGTACGGTCCGCTGGTGAAAGAACCCGGCACCTTTGCATACAACTGTCTAATGGCCCGCCGGCTGATCGAGCGGGGCGTCCGCTACGTACAACTGATGCACGCGGGCTGGGACCAGCACAACAGCATCACGACCGAGCTCTACAACCAGTGCCGCGATACCGACCAGCCCTCGGCGGCACTTGTTAAAGACCTCAAGGCCCGCGGACTGCTGGATGATACGCTCGTCATCTGGGGGGGCGAGTTCGGCCGCACCCCGTTCATTCAGGGGAACATCGCCGACCGGGTGAAATGGGGCCGCGATCATCACCCGTATGCCTTCACCGTGTGGATGGCTGGCGGGGGCATCAAACCCGGTATTACTTACGGTGAATCCGACGATCTCGCCATGAATGTGGCCAAAGACGGCGTTCACGTCCACGATTTTCAGGCCACGCTCCTGCACTTGCTCGGCATCGACCACGAACGGCTCACGTACAAGTTTCAAGGGCGGTATTTTCGCCTGACAGACGTTCACGGCAAGGTTGTGAAGCCGATTCTGGCGTAACACGAGTGCAATTCTCGTCGACTTGGGATCAAACAAGAAAGGCCCTGCCTTCTGTTTCACTGACGATACTGTGATTGCAGGTCAAGGCTTTGCCGGCGTTGCCTGCGCAGTGATTACTCGCCTCGAGCGGGCGTCGTATTAATTCGCGGCGCGACTTTTCAACAACTCTCGCGACACGCGCAGCATGTTCTGGCCGAGAATCAAACGAATGTCTTCGTCGCGATAACCGCGCTGCACCAAGCCCACGGTAAAGAGCGGCCAATTGGTCCAAGCGAGCGATTTCTCGCCCGGGAACCGTTTGCCAAGTGCTCCTTCCGGCCAGAACGCTTCGTAGCGTGTGCGCCGCGGACCACGCGGAGGAATTTGCCGGGTCGCGGGAAACGACAAGCTTGAGGTGTAAGCAATATCGGTGCCGATGCCGACGTGCTGCGTGCCGAATCGTTTGGCTACATAGTCGATGTGTTCGATCAAAGCGGGAATGTCGCCATTACCCCCGAGAAAAGCGGGGATGCAACAGATGCCGATCAGGCCACCACCATCGCAGATCGCTTTGATGACCTCGACTGGCTTGGCGCGAATGTGATGATTCACAGCATCGCAGGCAGTGTGACTGGCGACCATCGGCAGCTTCGAGGCTTGCGCCGCTTCCAAACTGGTGCGCCAGCCGCTGTGCGCGACATCGACAATCACGCCTACTCGATTCATCTCGGCCACCGCTGCCCGGCCCAAATCGCTAAGCCCGCCGTTGGCTGGCTCAGCACAGCCATCACCGAGCAGATTGCGGCGATTATAGGTGACGTGCATCATCCGAATGCCCAACTGAAAAAACAGCTTGATGTGTCGCAGTTCATCGGGGACCGAATTGAATTCACCAGCAATCGGCACACCATTACCGGTAAAGTACAGGCAGTGCTTCCCATCCTTTTTGGCCTGTTCAATGTCGGCTGGAGTAACCGCTTTGAATAAGAACTCGCGCAGGTGATCGGTCAGGTAAGTGAATCGCCCCAACCGTTTGAGGAGCCGAATAGGATTCTGACCTTCTTCGCCCGCATTCTGGAAAATGCAGGTCACTCCCGCTGCCCGCCAGGCGAGTTCAAACTCGTCGCGTTCCTGCTCGTTCGTCACGCAGCGAGTCATTCCCATTTCTTCGCGCAGGTCTTGCAGCTCTTCGTCCGACGCACCCGCTGCCACCGCCTGAGCGATAACTTCACCATCGACCGCACATCGCGGCGCAAAGCCGTAGCAATCGAAAACCAGAGATTCTGCATGCAAACCTAAACCGCGATCGAGTTCGACCTGCGAGGGCTTGAGCACGTCGAGTCCCGCCTGCCAGCTGGCATCGATTGAAGCATTAAACTTCACACGCTCCGCAGCCCGCGCGGCACGACTCCGATTGGTCATCGCAGCGACGAGCGGAGTAGCCATTGCGGTCAGAAGGAAACGACGACGCTTTAGAGCCTGAGTCATGGTACTTCCCGATTCGAACAAGGATCAGAGCGACAAACCGCCGGAAGCCAAGGATTCTAGGCCAGGAGTGAGCATCGTTGGTAACTAAAGTTAGCGCCGAATAGAACTTCCAACGTGCATCCTGAAATACGGACCGTGAACTCGGTCAACAATGGCCGCTAGACGTCGAAATACAGGCAGAATTCGAATGGATGCGGTCGCAGCCGCAACGGCTGAATCTCGCTGCGGCGTTTTTCGTCGATCCAGGTTTGAATGACGTCGGGAGTGAAAACATCGTCCCGCAACAGAAATTCCTGGTCTTCTTCCAAAGCGCGCAGGGCTTCGTCGAGTGTCGCCGGCACATGTGGCAACTCTGCCAATTCGGCGGGCGAAGCATAGCGTCGGTCACCTTCGTACGGTTGACCCGGATGCAACTTCGTTTGAATGCCATCGATGGCTGCGAGGACGATCGCAGCAAATGCCAGATAAGGATTGCAACTGGGATCGGGACAGCGAAAAGCAATACGGCGGCTCTTGGGGCTCGAACTGTAAACCGGAATGCGGCACGCTGCTGAACGATTACGCTGTGAATAGACTAAATGAACGGGCCCCTGACCGCCGGGTGCCAATCGTTTGTAACTATTCGTCGTCGGACTGCAGAGCGCGAGTAACGCTGGCGCATGCCGCAACACGCCACCTAGTGCATAGAGCCCGGTATCGCTGAGCCCCGCATAGCCGTGACCGGCAAAAATGGGCTGCTCTTTCTTCCAAAACGATAAGTGAGTGTGCAGCCCGCTTCCTGGCCCTTCGGCCAACGGTTGAGGCATGAACGTAGCCTGCTTTTGCCGACGTCGAGCCACGTGCCGAATAATGTGTTTGTAGGCGAGCAGATGATCTGCCATCGTCACCACGGGCTGATGCGCGAGGCCGATAGCGCTCGGCGTCGCCTGTGACGAGCGCAGAACGCCTTCGACTTTTAGCCCCGCATCGTTGAGAGCTTGCAGCATCTCGGACTGCAGCGAATGGACTTCGGTCGCGGCCGAAACCTGACAGCTGCTGCCCGACCCACTTTGTGTAAATTTCGCTTCGTCAAACACAAAAAACTGGGCTTTGGGCCCGATCTGTGCCTCGTCGGCAAAGCCCGTGCTGCGCAAGTAGTTTACGGCCTTCTGAGCGATGTAGCGTGGATCGCGCGAAAATGGCTCACGAGTCAGTGGATCTTGAATGTTGCACAGAATGGCCAACGTCGGCACAGCTGCGACGGGATCAAGGTAGGCAGTTTCTGGCTGGGGCACCGCGAGCAGGTCACTCTCGTTGGTCGGCGGGCCACCCCACAAGGCAGTGCCATCGAACCCCACGCCATCTTCAAACACGTCTTCGTCCAAGCGCGCGACGGGAATCGTCAAATGATGCCACGCGCCACTCAGATCAGCCAGGCGCAGGTCGACAGCCTGCACTTCTTTTTCACGACACAGAGCAAGAATTTCTCGGGGAGTCACAGTTACGCCTTTTAGTGACAACGAGTTAATAAGCAGCCGTGCCTTTTTGTTGAAAGGAACGCCAGCACCACTAGCAAACGCCAGCGGCTAGAGAGATCGTACTGCATTCACTGTAAACAGCACGAGCGGGAGGCCCTGCTCAACAAAGCACAGCTCCCGCTCGCGATGTGGTGATCAATGGAATCCGTTCCGGATCGGTGTAGCAACTAGCAATCGAGGAGATTTACGAGCTGCGACCGAGGCGTCCCGCCGTTTTCGGAAAGAACTACTTGATAAACAGCATTTCCTGATAGGTTGGCAGCGGCCACAGGTCGTCGGCCACCAGGCCTTCGAGCTTGTCGGCGAATTCACGAACCTTCAGCATGGCCGGCAGTACCGTGTGACAGATGTGCTTGGCCTCTTCCAGCAGACTACTGCTGTGGTGACCGAGCGCCTCTTCGACTGCAGTGGACGAGTCTTGCAACCCCTTCACCAACTTAGTGATGGTGTCCAACGTATCAGTGTCGAAGCTATAGCCGAGCGTCTTCAGGTTAGAGCAAGTCACCGCCAACTCGCTTTGATAGCGAACCGCAGCGGGGAAGATCATCGTGCGTGCGATCTCCACCGTCAACTTGGCTTCCGTGAGGACAGTCTTAACGTACTGCTCGATGTAGATGTCCTGACGCGAAGTTGTTTCGCGAGCGGTGAGCACACCATATTTTTCGAACATGGCGAGCACTTCAGGCGTCGTGATCTGCGGCAGGGCATCCACGGTTGTCTTCAGATTCAGCAGGCCACGCGATTCTGCCTCGTTGTGCCAGGCTTGCGAGTAGCCGTCGCCATTGAACACAACGGCGCCGTGCTTGGCCATGATGTCTTGCAGAACCTTCTGCACGGCACCAGGCAACTTGGCGCTATCGCCACCGGTGGCTTTTTCAAGCTCGGTAGCAACGAAGTCCAGCGATTCAGCCACGATCGTGTTGAGGGCCACCAGCGGGCCACCAATCGATTGGCTCGAACCGACAGCACGGAATTCGAACTTGTTGCCGGTGAAGGCAAACGGGCTGGTGCGGTTACGATCGCCGGCATCCTTCGGCAGGATGGGCAGCGTATCGACACCGACGGTCAGCGTGCCGGCAGCCTTGCTCGACTTGGCACCACCCTTTTGAATCTGCTCGAATACATCGGCCAGTTGTTCGCCGAGGAAGATCGAGATGATTGCGGGAGGAGCTTCATTGGCACCCAAGCGGTGATCGTTGTTCGCAGTGGCGACCACGGCGCGAAGCAAACCACCGAACTTATGCACGGCGCGGATCACAGCTCCGGCAAAGACCAGGAACTGCATGTTGTCGTGAGGATTATCGCCTGGCTCGAGCAAGTTACCCTGCGTGCTATTGCCGAGCGACCAGTTCAAGTGCTTGCCCGAACCATTGATGCCGGCGAACGGCTTTTCGTGCAGCAAGCACTCCATGCCATACTTTTGAGCGCCCTTCTTCAGCGTGAGCATCACCAATTGCTGGTGGTCCGTGGCAACGTTGGCGTCTTCGTACACCGGAGCGATTTCGTACTGCGAAGGAGCCACTTCGTTGTGGCGAGTCTTCACCGGAATGCCGAGCTTGAACAACTCGCGTTCGGTATCAAGCATGCAGGCCAATACGCGGTCAGGAATATGACCAAAGTATTGATCTTCAAACTCTTGGCCCTTCGGAGGCTTAGCGCCGAACAGGGTGCGACCAGCGTTGAGCAGGTCGGGGCGAGCGTAAAAGAAGTTGCGATCGATCAGGAAGTATTCCTGTTCGGCACCAGCCGACGACGAAACAATCGTCGGATTGGCGTGGCCGAACAACTTCAAAATCCGCTGAGCCTGAGTATTCAAGGCCTTATTCGAGCGGAGAAGCGGGGTCTTCTTATCGAGCGCTTCCCCAGTCCAGCTGACGAAGCAGCAAGGAATGCAGAGGGTGGTGCCATTCTCGTTTTCGAGAATGTAGGCAGGGCTCATCACATCCCAAGCGGTGTAACCGCGGGCTTCGAACGTGGCGCGAATGCCGCCGCTGGGAAAGCTGGAAGCGTCCGGTTCGCCTTGAATCAGTTGCTTGCCGGTGAATTCGGCGACCGTGCCACCCTTGCCGTCGGGCGAGAGGAAGCTGTCGTGCTTTTCGGCGGTCAACCCGGTCAACGGGTGGAAGACGTGAGCATAGTGCGTGGCGCCGTTTTCGATGGCCCAATCTCGCATGGCTCCCGCGACCACATCGGCCACGCTGTTGTCGAGCTGTGAGCCCGTTTCGATCGTCTTCTTCACTGACTTGAAAACCGGCTTCGGCAAGCGAGCCTGCATCTCTGCCAACGTGAAAACATTCGCGCCGAAGACGTCTTTCGACGAAACGGTCTTGAAGTTCACCGGCGGTGACGATGGCTTGTAACTTGTAACGGCCGCGATGGCCTGCATCCGCGCTTTGCTACCACTCACGTGACGTAACCCCCTTAAACCCTAAACCCAAAAAACGAAAATCTGCCGGGGACGATTCCCCGAAGGGCCCGCGGAATCGCACCTTCTGTGCCAATCCATAAGTCCGCTAGCAAATCGCTGGGAGAGTGCGAAAGATCAATGAACATCAAGACTTAACGCGAGTCGATCAAGTCCTGCAGAGTTCATTAAGTGCTCACTTTGCCCGGTTTCGTAGCAGCCTTGCACAAGAGCTGGGCAAAATGGGGATGAGGCATCAAAGACGGGCGGAAAACCGCTTCGTCAGGGTCTGATACATCGTTCCGCCAAACGCGCGCACCGCGACCAGTGAGGAGCTTAGCGAACGGAAAACACTTCGCCCAGGGGCGGTGGAAAACTGAAACGAAAGAAATTAGTTGTGCGCTTGGCGTTGGACTAATCGACAAACTACCCTTCGGATTTTTCTTTGCTTCGATAGGCTGGCTGCTGTAGACTACCGCCAGCAACTCTCTCCCTGCCACCGGCTGCATTCTGCGGTCGGCTCTGCTTGCTCACGCCGATCATGTCCCACCGATACCTTCTGCCATCCAGCCTGAAGGAATGCAGGAATGCCTTTTTGGATCTCGCGCGCAGGTGCCTGCGTACTTTTCGTACTTGGTGTTCTTAGTGGCTGTGCGACGAAGTACACCCCAAACGAAGACGACACTACTACGGACTTAAGCCATATTTCTAAGGCGTACGGCATAATCACGAGTGCCGACCATCACCCGCCCCGCCATGTCGACGAAATCAAATCGCTGCTCAAAGGTCTGCACTCGGCGAACCTGAACCCACCCCCCGAGGAAATCCTGGTCTCGTCGCGCGACGGCGAGCCGTACGTCATTATTTACGGCGCCAACGTCGGCAGTTACGCCTCCGACGAGATTCTCGCCTACGAAAAGAACGGAAAGGATGGAGTTCGTTACGTGCTCCTGATGTCGCGAGACGTTCGCCAAATGACAGATGAGGAATTCAAGCGGGCGAAGTTCGTGATGGGGCATCGACCAGAGGCCTCGTAAGAAGTTTTTATCCTCTTCTGTTGCCCAGTTCCAATTAGTCGCCGATTGAAGTTACAGGAATGAATTGATGCGCAAGGAAAACCTCAAGCAGTTGATAAGGCCAGCGTTCACCTTGGTCGAATTGTTGGTCGTCATCTCCATTATCGGAGTGCTCGTGGCCTTATTGTTGCCGGCTGTGCAGGCAGCCCGCGAAGCGGCGCGGCGCACTCAATGCAGCAATCATCTCAAGCAGATTGGACTCGGTTTTCAATTGCATCACGACACGCACAATGCCCTGCCCAGCGGTGGCCGCGGCTCGCGCATGGCGAGAACGTTCGAAAGCAGCGGTGTGCCGGCAATCATGACGAGGCAAGCCTGGGTGTGGACTTATCAAATCATGCCCTACATCGAGCAAACGGCTCTCTACATGGAGAAAGATGACCAAACGGTTATGGAAACGCCGGTCAAGATCTACTTTTGCCCCAGCCGTCGGCCGCCCCAAGTCTGGGAGTGTTTTCAAAACGACTCGTACACCGGGCCTTCGCCAAAGCGTGCCCAGCTTGATTACGCCGGCAATCGTGGCACCCTGGCAGGCGGCACGGATGGCGCGCTCAATTTGGGTTACGACATCGCCGCGGCATCACCTAAGCCGAATAGTTCAGTCCGTTACGCCGAGATTACCGACGGTCTCTCGAACACGATGATGGTCGCGGAACGTCCCTGGGACGCTCAATCTTATTTTTCACAACCGCGGGCGGCGGAAAGTGACATCAGCAACGGCGGTTACGTAACTAATTTCCCCTACCTGACCTTGGCCGGTACGTTTGCCCCCTTCCGCGACCCAATCGTGCCGAGTGCCGCAGTCGACATTGATGGTTCCCGAGCCGTTCAGAAGTTGCTGCGTGAAGGTTTCGGATCTGCTCACCCGGGAGCCATGAATGCCGTCTTGGGTGATGGCTCCGTTCGCACAGTTTCTTACAACATTACTGCCACCGTCATGCTCAACTTCTGCCGCCGCGAGGATGGCAACCCGTTTAATCCGTCCGATCTGGGCGGCTAATTCCAGACGTTGCGAAGGATTACTCCGCCACGCAAACCACGGCATCCTTCGTGCGCAAGATCAGCGCCTTGCCAGCAATGGCCGGGCTGGCCATGAAGCCGCCGGCAAGCTTGTTTTCGGCCAGAGAAACGAATTCGGGGCCCGGCTTGATGACGTGGCAGATCCCTTCTTCGGCAAAGAAGTAGAGCTTGCCGTCCGCATACACCGGGGACGACATGAATAGCCCGCCGAGTCGATTCTGATATTTCACTTCGCCCGTTTCGGCATCCACGCAAGTGATAATTCCCTGTTCGTTCCCCATGTACAACAATCCATCCACCAGAATGGGCGAAGCATAGCGGGGATATCCCTTGGCAAGCTTCCAGTTCACATGGGTACCAGTGACGTCGCCACGACCGCCGAGCTTGACGGCGAATAAATGCATGCCACCATCAGCTGTGCCGATGAATGCAGTGTCTTTGCTGACTACTGGACGGCCTGCCGCGTTCATCCCGCCACTCTTTACTTGCCATAACTCTTTGCCGGTTCGTGGATCGTAGGCTGCTGTCGAACCCGCACTCGGGCTGACTAACTCCAACTGCCCGCCGACTTCGACTACTCGCGGCGTGCCATAGGCCTTCATCACGTCCCCGTTATCGGTGCCGTAGTTAAAGCCCCGGTCTGTTTTCCAAACGGTCTTGCCGGTCTCTTTGTCGAGTGCCACGACGTACTGAACATCAAAGCCGTCGAAGGTCAAAATCAACAAGTCCTGCCAGACGATGGGGGAAGAACCGGCACCACGATGGTGATTGCATTCCAGGTCGTTACGCGTCCACAGCACTTTGCCCGTCTTGGTATCGAGACATGCGGTCCCATGCACTCCGTAATGGACATAGACGCGGTCGGCTTCGACAAACGGAGTGCAAGAGGCGTAGCTATTGCGGTCGTGGCAATACTGAGGGGAAGCGACATCAAATACTTTGACATCGTGCAACACTTTGCCAGTTTCGCGATCCAAGCAGATCGCGAAGAGTTCTTTTCCGTCCGCTGGAGCCGTGGTCAACCAGATCTGTTGATTCCAAACAACGGGCGACGACCACGCCTTCCCGCGAATCGGCGCACGCCATTTCACATTCTCAGTTTCGCTCCACTTCGTCGGCAGACCAGTTGCAGCTGAAGTGCCATCGGCATTTGGTCCGCGATATTGATTCCACTGCTCTTCCGCAGCGATTAGTGCCACGAATGATCCGCTTAACACAATGGAGACGAATGAGACAGCAATTTGCTTGAACAGGGGTGAGCAAGGCATATCAAGACCAATCGGGTGGGAGGAATTCTTGAAGGTTGGGAAGCGGACGGTCATCATTCAATCGTCGCACGCCGGTGCGCGAAATTCCAGAGCGCCGGCTGTGGATTACTATTCCATTTCGACCGGTTCCAGCTTCGCGTGAATCAGGAAAAACCGACGTTCGCGGTTATCGCTGGCGAATTGCACCGTGGCAGTCCGTTTTGGGCCTTCGCCCCCCAGCGCGATGATCGTTCCCAGGCCATGTTCGGGATGCAATACGTTCATTCCGTGCTTGAAGACATTCGGCGGAAAACGGGGGCCAGTATCGGCCTGTCGCGTTAGCAGGTCGGCTCCACTCATCAGGGAAAAACGCTTGTCGAGTTGCGGTTTCTTGCGCGCCTCGCTCGGTTCGATTTGAGAAAACTCTTCGGGCTCAAACGAAATATCCTGCTCGGTAGCTGCTGCGTGCTCGATAGGACCTTCGTCCAAATGGTCATCGTCCGCCGGCAGCTGGGAGTCAAAATCGATGAGCCGGCGTGGCCCGGTTTTCGGTTCTTGCAGCCGCATCTCGTCGCGAGGCAATTCTTGCAAGAAGTGACTGGGAATGGTCGGCGCGTTAATGCCGCGGAACATCCGGTACTGTGCATAACTGAGTTGCAGTTCCTGCCTCGCCCGTGTCAGGCCGACGAATAGCAGGCGGCGTTCTTCTTCCAGCTTTTCTTCGTCGTGGCGGCTTCGTTCGTGCGGCAACAAACCTTGTTCGCAGGCCACGATATAAACGACTGGAAACTCCAGCCCCTTCGCCGCATGCATCGTCATTAGCGAAACACGATCGGTGTCGGAACTCCAGGCATCGGTATCGCTGACCAGTGAGGTCTCTTCGAGAAAATGTTCGAGCTTGCCACCTTGGGGATTATGCATGTCGAATTGCCGGGCCGCAGTCAGCAATTCTTCCAGGTTGGCCAGCCGTTCCTGATCTTCTTCGCTCTCGGAGTTCTGCAGCACTTCGCGATAGCCCGATTCGCTCAGCACCATGCCGACGATTTGCTCAACCTCAGCAGTGAGCGATTCGCTCAACTTGTCGATCAGGGCGACGAACTTTGCCACGGCGACGGCCGATTTTTTCGGCAGGCCTTCAATCAGCCCCGCTTGCCGCGCCGCATCGAGCATCGATAGCCCGCGATGAGACGCGTACTCCTGCAGTTTGGTGATTGTACTTTTGCCAATGCCGCGGGTGGGTGTATTGATGACGCGGCGCAGCGCGACGTTGTCGCGTTGGTTGTTCAGCAGGTGCAGGTAGGCCATGACGTCCTTGATTTCCATTCGCTGATAGAACTCAAGTCCGTTGACGATCTGATAGGGGAGCACTTGCTCGCGCAGGGCATGTTCGAACTGCCGCGAGAGCGCATTCGTCCGGAAGAAGATCGCGAAATCCCGCGGCCGATATTTTCCCTGGCGCACTGCGGTCGCAATCTGACTTGCAATTTGTTCGGCTTCATCCGTGTGCGTCGGATAACAGACCAATCGCACGGCCTCCCCTTCGGGGTTTTCGGTCCAGAGCCGCTTTTTCTTCCGCCGCTTGTTGTGTGCGATCAGCACATCGGCCACGCGCAGGATCGATTGCGTACTCCGATAGTTCTGCTCGAGCCGCACCACTTTGACGTTCGGAAAGTCCTTCTCAAACTCGAGGATATTCCGCACATTCGCCCCGCGCCAGCCATAAATCGACTGATCGGGATCGCCGGTCACACTCAAGTTGGGATAGTCGATCGACAGGGCGCGGATGATCGCGTACTGCGCAAGATTCGTATCCTGATACTCGTCGACCAGAATGTATTTGTATTTGGCGTCTTGCTGTTTCCGCACATCGGGGTTCTCGCGCAGCAGGACTGCCACGTGCTGCAGGAGGTCGTCGAAGTCGACGGCGTTCGCCCGCAACAGCGCCCGCTGATAGGCCGGATAAGCGCGTTCGACGAGACTTCCCAACGTACTGCCATAGAGGGCGGTTTCGCGATATTTGTCGGGCGTGACCAGGTTGTTCTTGGCTGCACTAATTGCGTGGGCGATGGAATCGGGCGACGCGTGGGTCGATTCGAGTCGTTCTTCGGCCAGCACGAGTTTGAGCAGTTTCCGGCTGTCATCCATGTCGTAGATCGAGAAGTTCTCGCTAAGTCCCACAAGCGGGGCATGAATCCGCAGCGTGCGGACACAAAAGCGGTGAAAAGTCCCCATCCATACCGGCTGACCTGGAGCCAGCGCTGCCAATCGCTGCCGCATTTCGTCGGCTGCTTTATTGGTGAAGGTAAGTGCCAGGATATTGCGGGCCTGAATTCCCTGCCGAACCAAGTTGGCGACGCGGTGCGTCACGACACGGGTTTTACCGCTTCCCGGTCCCGCGAGCGTGAGCATGGGGCCATCGATGTGCGCGACTGCCGTTCGCTGAGCTTCCGTCAGCGAGGCAAACAGGTCCGTGAGAGGCAGATTGTTTTGTCCATCCATGGTTTTATCGTAGCAAATTCACCGTCACCGCCGAGTGCCTCGGATCAAGTGCGTGGAGCAGCCGCTTTTTGCAAGCGATCCCAGATGGCAGCGTCCCGATTTTCGGCATCGCGTTCGTGAACGACGATCAGTGTTGGGTAGCCAGCATCGTCGGCAGCACGGAGGGCGATGTATAGTCGCTGCGCTCGGGTAACTGGATCCGCCGGCAATTTGAACCAGTGAGCCCGGTTGAGGTTGGCAGGGCGGACATACGCTTCGTCGCAGACGACAGCTACTCGCTCTTTCGCTGCCTCAGCAGCACGGATGGTGGCCGGTAATGCTAGCGGTTCGACCACGATCACTTTTGCCCGCGGCGCGTAATGGCTTTGCAACCGACCGGATGTTCGCGTTTCGTTCGCTGCGGCATCACCGAGCGGCTGATTCAGCACAGCCGCGATTTGCTCGGCGGTGATTGCACCAGGCCGAAGCAATACCGGTTCAGGACCAGTCAGATCGACAATGGTCGATTCCAGCCCCACTTCCGACGCTCCCCCGTCGAGGATCAACTCGACCGAATCGCCCAATTCTTGTCGTACGTGAGCGGCCAGGGTGGGACTAAGGCGACCGAATCGGTTGGCTGAAGGGGCTGCGATACCGCCCCCGAACAGTTTCAGCAATTCATGGGCAACCGGATGGCTGGGAACACGTAGGCCAACGGTATTTTGTCCACCAGTCACGACATCGAGAACTCGCGGACTCCTGGATAAGATGAGCGTCAGCGGTCCCGGCCAGAATGCGGCTGCCAATTGCCAAGCCGTCGCGGGGATGTCGACTGCCCAATCTTCAATCTGCTGGGCATGGGCCAGATGGACAATAACTGGGTGATCGGCTGGGCGCCCTTTGGCGGTGAAAATCAGTCGAACGGCCGCATCATTTTCAGCATTCGCTCCCAAGCCGTAAACAGTCTCAGTCGGAAACGCAACGAGCTTACCGGCCCGGAGGAAGGCAGCAGCTTGCTCAATCTGAGGGCGCAAAGAATCGGCAATTGTGGTAGCGGGCGAAGGTAATTCCACGAGGTCTTGTCAACTCCAAGTAACGATGGCTGTTAGGTTTCGCACGATTCGTGTTGTCCCGAGGTGGCGAGTGCGATAGAATTCGCGCAAGCGACCTTCTTTTTTATCTGGTTTACCTGACCCGCTTTATCTCACAAGTCGCCAAACGAGTTCGGTGAGTCAAGAACGGGTCTGAGGCGAGGATTTTCGAATGCGACCGCTTTCCGCAAATGCGATGTCTGCGACTGTAGCATCAGGATGGATACATCGAACCGGCCTGACGGGCCTGTTGAGTGCTGCCCTGGTTAGTTTGACGATGTTCAGTTCCGCAGCCTGCGGCGCTGATGCCGTTCTGAACGCTCCCCGGCCTGCAGACCGTCAGGTTACCAGAGCTGTGATGAGCCTCGTAGGGCGGAAGCACCTTTCGAAGCACGACCTCGATGACGAGATTTCCCAACGCGGGCTGGAGCAATTCCTGAAAAAGCTCGACGGAATGAAGTTGTATTTTTACCAGTCCGACATCGATGAATTCAACAAGCGTAGGAACGAACTGGACGATATGCTCCGTTCGAACGACGTCTCCTTTGCCTACACTGTTTACAACACACTGCTGAAGCGAATCGACGAAAAGGTCGCCCTGGTCAACGAATTGTTGACAGAAGATTTCGATTTTTCGGTCGACGAAACACTGGTAACCGATCCAGCCAAACTGACTTATGCCAAAACGCCCGCCGAAGCGAAGGATCGCTGGCGCAAGCGGCTGAAGTACGACCTGCTCGTACTCAAGGGAGACACTTCGCTGAAGGGAGAAGATCCCAAGGCGCGGCTGAAGCGCCGATACGCCAGTTTCGCCCGCCGCATGCACCAGATCGATAGCGAAGACTTGCTGGAAATGTATCTGACCAGCATCACCACGTCTTACGATCCGCACACGACCTTCATGTCGAAAAACACGCTCGACAATTTCCGCATTCAGATGGGTCTGAATCTCGACGGCATCGGTGCACAACTCCAAGAAATTGACGGTGCCACGGTACTCAACAAGCTGATTCCCGGTGGTGCTGCGGAAAAGTCCGGCCTGCTGAAGGTAGAGGACAAGATCGTCAGTGTAGGACAAGGCGAAACGGGTGAAATGGTCGATGTTGTCGACATGCGCCTGAATGACGTTGTCGACAAGATTCGCGGCAAAGCGGGCACGGTCGTTCGTCTCGGCGTTGTTCCTTCGGGCGGCGGCGAGATGAAGATCGTAAAAATCGTCCGGGCCAAGATTGAACTGAAAGACAGCGAAGCCCGCGGCGTGATCTTTGAAGAAGGAAAGAAACAAGACGGTTCGCCGTTCAAGGTGGGCGTCATTGATCTCCCCAGCTTCTACATGGACATGGAAGGTGCTCGGGCCAACCCGAACGACTTCAAGAGTTCCACCCGTGACGTCAAGAAACTGCTCGACGATTTCACTGCCAAGGGTGTCGATGTGGTGATGCTAGACCTCCGTCGCAATGGCGGCGGCAGCTTGACCGAAGCGATCAACCTGACGGGTCTGTTCATCGACGTTGGTCCAGTGGTCCAAGTGAAAGATCCGAACGGTCGCGTCCAACAATACGACGATCAGGAACCAGGTATGTCGTGGAAGGGCCCACTGGTGGTCCTCACGAGCAAGTTTAGCGCGAGTGCCAGTGAGATTCTCGCCGGCGCCATTCAAGATTATCACCGCGGTCTGATCATTGGCGATAGCACAACTCACGGTAAGGGAACCGTGCAAAGCCTGCTTGACCTCGGCGAAGAGATGTTTCCGGTTGGCAATCCTCCGAATATGGGTGCTCTCAAGCTCACCATGCAGCAGTTTTATCGCCCCAATGGCGAAAGCACACAGCGCCGCGGCGTGCTCGCCGATGTGATGCTTCCATCGATCACCGATCACATGGACGTCAGCGAAGGTGACCTCGATCATGCGATGGCTTTTGACAAGATCCCCACTTCGAAGTTCGGTAGCTACGACCAGGTAACCCCGGCCCTGATCAACCGGCTGAAAGAAGCCTCGGCCGCCCGCCGCGAGAATTCGGAAGATTTTAAGAAGCTGTTGCGAAACATCGACAAGTACGTCGATCAGAAGACCAAAAAGGAAATTCCGCTGAATGAAGCCAAGTTCCTGGCCCGACGGGCGGAACTCGATTCGGAGAAGGAAGAGGAAAAAACGTTCGAACAACAGGCCAACAGCAGTGACCAGGTTGTCGACAAAGACTTTTACTTCAACGAGTGCATTGGTATTACTCTCGATTACCTGCGGTCCCTCGGCAAGGACAAGGTTGCTGCCCGTCAGTAGGCTTGGCTTTGAGCAACTTGCCAAAAGTTCTGATCTGGCCCCGGTTTGATCCTTGAATCACGCCGGGGCCTTTTTCGTGCTTATTCGAATAACTTAGCGCGTTCCCCGGCCTTTCAACAAGGCAACTGAATGTTCCTGTAGCTTGGGATTTATGGAGAATGAGCCGGCATAGCGAAACTATAGGCTAGGTTGCGGGCAAAACACGATCACAACCCAGACTGTTGCCGGTGAACGCCTTGGCCAAAATCGCTGGGGGTCCTAAAATCGCTAGTTGAGGCTGCGGCAATGCAGCAGGCGATTCCACAGGCGGCGGATACGGAAGCAAGTGCACTCATGACCGACAAAAACTCTCCCCAAGGTTCTTTATCCGCGCCAACGCGCCGCGAAACAACCTTTAAGCGTGTGGCGATTCTTTTTGCCGGCGGTCCCGCACCAGCTGCGAATGCAGTGATCTCGACCGCAGCTAACTCGTTTATGCGAGCGGGAATCGAAGTTTACGGCATTATGTACGGTTATTCGGGACTTGTTGAATACACTCCTGAGAAGCCTCTTGAAGCCGACAAGCACTACAAACTGCTGACACCCCAAATGCTCAAGCGGAGTAGGAATTCGCAGGGCATCCTGATTGGCACCGCACGGGCCAATCCCGGCAAACTGATTTCAGCTCCCGCGCATCTTGAGGATCCGCAGTTGAGCGCTCCGCTCCGCCGTGTTTACGACGGGCTCTGTTCATTAGGTGTTGACGCGCTGATTTCAATTGGTGGCGACGACACGCTGAAAACGGCGAACAAATTCAAAATGTATCAGGATCGCCTGCCGGCCAGTGCCAAGCGAATTCCCGTGGTGCATTTGCCTAAGACCATCGACAATGACTACATGGGAATCGACTTCACGTTTGGTTACTTCACGGCTGTCGAAACGCTGGCATCAGAAATTCGCAACCTGCTCGCCGATGCAGAAGCATCGAAGTCGTACTTCCTTACGGAGACGATGGGGCGCAGCGCTGGCTGGTTGTCCTACGGTGCGGCGATCGCCGGCGAAGCGAGCCTGGTGATCAGCGTCGAGGACATCATCGGCAGCTATCGATTGAAGGAGACTGTCGTCAATCAAAAAACGGGCGAGTCCGAAGCTCGCGAGATCATGGATGTCGATCGCGTGGTGGCGCGAATCGTGAAGACGATGATCGCCCGAGAAGAAGAGAACAAGCAGTTTGGCGTGATTGTGATGGCCGAAGGATTGGCGGAATTGCTGCCCCAAAAGTACTTGGAAGGCATTCCACGCGATGAGCACAATCATATCTCGATATCGCATGTCAACCTGGGTCGAATGTTTTCGAAGCTTGTTACCGAAGCGTTTAAAAAGCAAACCGGCCGGAGTCGCAAAGTCACCGGTTTGCAACTCGGTTACGAGTCTCGCTGTGCCCGTCCGCATGCCTTCGATGTGATGCTCGGCAGCCAACTGGGTGTCGGTGCCTATCGGGCACTTGTCGAAGAGAAGAAGAACGGAGTGATGGTCTCGGTAATCGGCCAACTCCAACTGCACTACGTCCCGTTCGAAAAACTGATCGATCCCGAATCTCTCGTCACTGTTGTCCGGTACATTGAAACCAGCAGCGACTTCCATCGCCTGGCGAGATTCTTGGAAACGTACGTCGATGAATAGTTGGGAGTGGAGAATTCGGACTTCAGAATGCGGAGTGTGAGGCCGGAAATGCAAGGCTAGTCTTTGCGTTTCCTGACAGTGACGATCGAGGCGACGATCATTCGCAAGATTTCGTCGCCCTCGTGAATGAGATCGTCGACTCGCTTTTGAGTCATGATTTTGCTCTCTACGAGCAACTCAATCCAGTACAGGCTTTCGTCGAGTTCCTCTTCAACAATGCCCAGTTTCGCGCAAAACTCAGCTCGGCTTCTTGCGCGACGAGCACTGCGGTAATTAGCACCAACCGACGTTCCGGATCGCAGTAATTGATTCCCAGTCACGCGACTCGTTGCACTGCTAGGCAAGCTCTGCACTAGGTAGATTACCCGCAATGCAAACTGCTTGGTCCGATCAACGAGCTTACTTTCCCCCGTATCCACCGTCCATCACTCCGCCTTCTTGCCTTTCACTCCGCATTCCGAACTCCCAATTCCCAATTCCGCACTACCCCAGAAGCGAACCTTTCGTACTGGGGATTCCGGGCTGCCGCGGATCTGCCTCGACGGCCATGCGCAAGGCGCGGGCGGCAGACTTGAAGATGGCTTCGCTGATGTGGTGGGTATTGCGGCCGTAGTGAATCAGCACGTGCAGATTGCAAAGTGCGTTGGCTGCGACAGCCTGCCAGAAGTCCTCGACTAGCTCACTATCGAAGTCGCCGATCTTCGGACTGGGCATCGGAGCTTGAAAGACGAGGAAATATCGGCCCGACAGATCGATCGCGGTCGTGCAGAGCGTTTCTTCCATCGGCAGGGTGAAGTGCCCGTAGCGGCGAATGCCCTTCTTGTCGCCAAGGGCGGTCTTGATTGCCTGGCCTAGGCAAATGCCCACGTCCTCGACGGTGTGGTGAGCGTCGACATGCAGGTCCCCTTTGGCTTCAACGGTCAGATCGAGCGAACCGTGCCGGGCCAGCAATTCGAGCATGTGATCGAAAAAACCGACACCGGTGTTCAGTTTCACCTGGCCGGTGCCGTCGAGGTTGAGTTCGAGGTGGATCTTCGTTTCGCGGGTTTCGCGATCGAGGGACGCAGTGCGAGCCATGGCAATCCTTACAGGAGCGAGCCGATCAAGGCGAGGAGAACGTCGGTTTGTTCGTCGGTGCCGACGCTGATCCGCAGGCCGTCGCGCCAGCCTGCATAATTCATGTATCGAATCAGCACCTTCTGGGCTTTGAGTTGTTCGTACAAAGGCCGGGCCTCATGCTTCTGATGGTTGCACCACACGAAGTTGGCTTGCGACGGAATGACCGTAAAACCGAGTTGTTCCAATCCGGCCACGAGCTTCGCGCGGGTCGCAATGATCTTGCGGCGATTATCGGCCTGCCACGCTTCGTCGTGAATTGCCGCTGTCGCAGCGCCGATCGCAAAGGCGTCGCAATTGTAAGAATCCTTCACCTTGATCAATTGCTCGACCATCTGAGGTTGGGCGAGCAAGAAGCCGAAGCGCAGCCCCGCCAGGCCATAGGCCTTGCTGAGCGTACGCGAGACCATGATCTTTTCGTTTTGCTGCACAAGATCGATGCAGTTAAACTCCGCAAAGTCGGCATAGGCTTCGTCGACAATCAGCGGGCAGGGCAAGCGTTCGGCCAGTTCGAGAATCGCCTCGCGCGAGATCATGGTTCCCGTCGGGCTGTTGGGATTTGGCAGAAATACTAACTTCAGGGCGGCTGCCGGGTCGCCAAATGAAGCGGGTAGTGACCAGTCGGCGTTGAACTTCACTTCTTGCGACTGCGCGCCCTGAATCTGAGCCAGCGACTTGTACAAGATGTAGCTGGGGTACGGCAGCCGCAGCAATTCACCTTGTCCGACGAAGGCTCGCGTACAAATCGTGAGAATGTCGTCGCTGCCGTTGCCGCACAGCACCCAATCTTTGCTCGGCAACTTGTACAGTTCCGCAGCCCGCGTTCGAAACGCGTTGGCCATCGGGTCGGGATAGCGTTGCAGTCCTTTATCGAGAACTTCCTCAATCGCGCGGCGGATTCCCGGCGGCGGTGGATAGGGGTTCTCGTTTGTGTTGAGCTTGATGAACTTCCCCGCCTGCGGCTGTTCGCCGGGCGTGTAGCCATCCATTGCGAGAATTTCAGGGCGGAAAAAAGACATGGGTATCGCAGGTTGAGGGGTTGGATTGCAGTTTTGAAAAGCGAATCAGCGGGTGCGCATCGCCACGCTCTGTTCGTGAGCCGTTAGCCCTTCGACTTGGGCTAGGTATTCGATATCGGCAGAGAGATCTTTCAAAGCGGACTGGTCGTACTGAATGACGCTGCTGCTGCGAAGGAAGTGATTCGCTGACAGGCCGGAAGCCCAGCGGGCAGTGCCGCCAGTGGGAAGCACATGCGACGGGCCCGCGGCATAATCGCCAAGGGCGACGGGGCTGTAGTTACCCAGGAACGTCGCGCCAGAATTGCGAATTTTTTTCAGCAGTTCGGCCGCATTGTCGGTGGCGATGTGCAAGTGCTCGGGGGCAATCATATCGGTCAGTCGGCAGGCTTCCTCGGCATCGCGCACCAGAATCAAGCAGCCGAAGTCACGCAGAGAATCAAGCGCCAGCTGGCAGCGGGTTAGTTGCTGCACTTGCTTTTGCAATTCCGCAGCGGTCGCTTCGAGCAGTCGTTCGCTCCATGTGATGAGTATGCTGGCACCAGGGGCGTGCTCAGCCTGAGCGAGTAGGTCGGCGGCAGTGAAATCAGCGCGGGTGGTGTCATCGGCCAAGACTACGACTTCACTAGGTCCGGCGATAGAGTCGATGTCAACTTCGCCATAGACGTGCCGCTTAGCAAGCGCAACGAATAAATTGCCCGGCCCGACAATCTTATCGACCTTTGGCAGCCCCGCGACGCCATAAGCAAGAGCGGCGATGCCTTGGGCACCACCAATGCGGTAGACCTCGCGAATGCCGATTTCGTGACAGGTAGCCAAGACGACTGGATTGTTCGCTCCAAAAGCCGTCGGTGGAGAAACGACAGCTACTTCTTTCACTCCGGCCGCCTGGGCAGGAACAGCCGCCATCAGCACGGTTGATGGGTACGCTGCAGCTCCGCCAGGAACACAAACGCCGACGCGGTTGAGCGGCACGTAGCGCTGGGCGAGCAGCACGCCGGGGCGCTGAAGTTCTTTGTCCTGGTGCAGAATTGCCTGCTGAAACCCAAGAATGTTCGCCCGCACTCGGCGGACTGCAGCAAGCAGGCGAGGGTCGGCAGCCGAGTGTGCAGCCGCCAATTCGGCGGCCGAGACGCGAATTGTTTCTGCCGTCAGTTCCGCCCTATCTAATTTTCGGCTGTATTCCAGGACCGCTGGCAAGCCTTGCTGCTTCACGTCGGAACAAATCCGCTCGACAACTTGTACCGGCGTTAAAGGCTCGCCGAACACTTCCAGCGTGCGACGTTTGCCAGCTTCGCTCACCACATTACCGCTGGGGCTCAGCTTGGCCCGAAGCACATCGAGCGCGGCAGTTACGTTCTCACTGCGGGCATCGATGCGTTGAATTTGCAAGGGGGTCGTCATCGGAGAATGATAGAAAGGCGGCGAGTGCGGCGGTCGCAAGGGAAGACACAGAATCCTCCATTGTGTTCACGAGGGCGGGCTTGCGAAAGGGCGTAATCGGTCAGCCTCGCCCCCTGCTGCGATTCACCCGCCGTGCCCTACAATACAACTTCATCTTCTGCGGCCCCATCTCTGCGGCGCGATACCGCGATTTGTGGTCCATTTCTCACGAGATTGCCGATGAACGCCCGCTTTCCGGAAACGATGCCTGCGCTTCGCAAATTGTATGACAAGCCCGGTTTGTGGCTGCAGGAGGACACACCCCTGCCGCGAATCGGGCCACGCGAAGTGCTGATTGCCGTGACCCACGCCGGCATCTGCGGAACCGACAGGCATATTTACGAATGGGATGCCTGGAGCAAGAGTCGCGTAGCGGTGGGCATTACCACCGGGCACGAGTTCGTCGGCCATGTGGTGGAGCTTGGCTCTGCCGTGACTCGGGCTCAGATCGGCCAGCGCGTCAGTGCTGAAGGACACATCGGCTGCGGAGTTTGCCAGCCTTGTCGTACGGGAAACGGCCACATTTGTGAGCGGGTCGATATTCTCGGCATTGATTGCAACGGCTGCTTTGCGACCTATGTCGCGGTGCCGGAAGAAAATGTGTGGCCCGTTCATCCCAAGATTCCCAACCACATCGCCGCGGTCTTCGATCCGCTGGGCAACGCCGTTCACACCGTGATGGCCGCCGGCGTGAGTGGTCGCAGCGTGCTGATCACCGGCGTCGGCATCATTGGCCTGATGGCGGTGACTGTGGCTCGCGCAGCGGGCGCGGGATTAATCCTCGTAACGGACCGCGATAAACGCCGCCTCGCCATCGCCAAGAAGATCGGTGCTGATCACGTCTTTGAAGCGGGTGATGACACCTGGCCCGCGCAGGCGCGGCAACTGACCCACGACCAAGGGCCCGAAGTGCTGCTCGAAATGAGCGGGCACCCGAAAGCCATTCGTCAGGGTTTCACTGCGCTACGCAACGGCGGCACCGCGGCCCTGCTCGGTCTGCCCGCAGAACCGGTCGCGCTCGACTTGCCGAACGACATCATTTTTAAAGGCGCGACCGTGCTCGGCATCAATGGCCGGCGAATGTTCGAAACCTGGTATCAAATGGAAAACCTGCTCCTCAGCGGGCGGTTGGAACTCGACGACATCGTCACTCACACGCTGCCGATGCGCGAGTTCGAGAAGGGCTTTCAATTGATGCAGTCAGGCGAGGGGATCAAGGTAGTCCTCGAAATGCCTGAGACCGACGTTGGTGCCGCGAGTGGAACTTTGGAAACGGTGGCCGCAAGTTAGTCACTGGAGTTGATCGCATGCCTCTCCCGCTCTCACGTCGCTCAATCTTGCGGTGCGCCGCTGCGGGGGCAATTGCACTAGCCGCACCGGCCGTTCATGGTCAGAAAGTAAAGCAGCGAATCAAGATTGCCCAGATCGGCACCGGTCATGCCCACGCCAGCAAGCTGGGCGTGTACCGCGCGTCGGACGAGTATGAAGTCGTCGGCATTTGCGAGCCCGATGAACAGGAACGGGGCCGCGCCGAAAAGTCGGTCGTCTATAAAGACCTTCCCTGGATGACCACCGAGCAGTTACTGAATATCCCCGATCTGCAGGCAGTTTTAGTTGAGACCAAAGTGCGCGACTCGCTCAACGCGGCTGCTCTGGCTATCGCGGCTGGCAAGCATGTTCATCTCGATAAGCCCGCTGGAGAGTCGCTGCCGTATTATCGACAGATTCTGAAACAGGCCGAAGAAAAGAAGCTGCTGGTCCAGATGGGCTACATGTTTCGCTACAACCCAGCTGTCGTGTTGATGAGGAAGTTCATCGCTGCAGGCTGGCTGGGCGAACTCTTCGAAGTTCACACTGTGATGAGCAAAGTCGTTGGTGGCAGCGAGCGGGATAATCTCGCCCAGTATCCGGGCGGGATCATGTTCGAACTCGGCTGCCATGTTATCGATTTGGTCGTGAGCACGTTGGGCAAGCCCACAACTGTGCGATCGGTCGCCCGGCACGTTGCGAAGCGCGAGGATCAACTGCTCGACAACATGTTGGCCGTTTTCGAGTACCAGAGCGCCATCGCATCGGTTAAGTCGTCGGCAGTGGAAGTCGATGGTGGTTCGCGCCGCCACTTTACCGTTTGCGGTACAAGTGGCTCGTTCCATATTCAGCCGCTCGATGCACCGAATGTTCGCTACACACTTGAACGCGACCAGGGTGAATACAAGAAGGGAACGCACGAGATCAAGATCGGCGGCTACCCTCGCTACTATGGCGATGCTGCCGATATGGCCGCCATCATCCGCGGCGAAAAGTCCAGCGACTATTCGTACGCGCACGATTTGGCCGTGCAAGAAGCCGTTTTACTCGCCAGCGGCGTTCGTACTTCCTAGGGGCGCAGTCGAACCATACCCGCCAGTCTCGGCGATTTTCTCATCGCGCACAAACCAACCGAGCAACAGAGGCAGAACCACTAAGTTCCCTAGCAGTCCGCCAAGCATGGCCAAGCTGACGAGTGCGCCAAAATAGACCGTGGGGACGAACTCGCTGGTACACAAAACACTAAAGCCGATGATTAACGCGAGAGTTGAAAAGAGCATCGCCCTCCCCACACTGCTTTGCACTTCGGCTAGCGCATCCGCGACGGATAAGCCTCGTTGCCGGGCCCGCAGAAACGCGTCGAGATAGTGAATCGAACTGTCGACGGAGAGGCCCATCGAAACGGCCGCGATCATCGCTGCCCCCATGTTAATTCGCAGCCCAAGCCAACCGAGCAGGCCCATCACCAGAAATATCGGCAGAGCATTGGGAACCAGGCCGATCAGCATGAGCTTGATGCTGCGGAACAAAACGAGCAGCATTGCCGCGATGGCCCCGGACGCAAGGGCGAACGTTGTCCATTGGTCGCGGAGCATGCTTTCGATCAGACTGGTTAGCAATACAAAGAAGCCGGTGACTTCGGCCCTTTCAGTACTTCGCTGATTCGCGTTTGGCGGAAACTCTTCCAACGTGACTCGGCGAACCTCTTCAATCAACGCACGTTTTTGTTGGGCAGGCTGTCGCTCGTGCGCACGCAGCATGATGCGCATGCGTCCGGGCAAGTTCTTGTCCTCTGGTTGGTAGCGAAGAGCAGCTGCGAAGACAGGTAGATTTGCGCTCAACATCTCGGCGCGCGATTCAGGTGCCAGAATCGCCAGCAGCTGCGAGTCCTTGGCAGCATCCATCACATCGACGAGGCTGAGAACCTTCGTCAGGCCCGGCTCGGCCGGCGCGCCGTGAGTTCCCGGCACTTCAATCGCGCGCAGCCGTTCTTCCAGTTTGCGTACGCGAGCCAGGTAAGGCTCATCGAGTTCTGGTGGAGCGGGAATGATGACATCCCATACACCCGCGCCACCCAGACGCGTCTCAACGAACTCGTACCACATCACTACGCGACTGCCGGAGCGGAAATTGCGAGTGAAGTCCGTTTCAACATCAAGTCTTACCGCGCCGAGCGCGATCACCAGCCCCACAACGGAGATTACGATTGCAGCGCTAATTTGTCGCCGTCGCAACTCACGCAACATGCCGGTCAGCATGTGATGTAGCCAGGAATCGAGCCGCGATTGGTGCGGAGGTGCTGCGTCTTTAATTGACCAGGATGGGAATTGAACAAGTGCGATGGCGGGTACGAGAAGTGCAACCGCAGGAATGACGAGGATCGAGCCGATGACCATCATGGTGCCGAAGTCTTGCACGGGGCCGACGCTGGCCCACCAAAGCGAACCGAAGCCACCGACGTCGGTAGCGATGGCACCGACGATCGGAATTGCCAGCAGGATCATTGCCTGGCGAAAGGCCGTGTAGCGATCAAGCCCGCTGGTTTCGAGTTCGCGACAACGGACGATCAAGTGGACCACTGTGGCCACGCCAACGACCGTGACAATTGCCGAAAGCATCGAGCTGACCATCGTCAGTTGCAGTTGCGACCAGACCAGAATCGCTTGCGTAACGAGAAGGGACCATTGCACCACGGCAATCGGAGCGACTAGCCAACGGAGGCTGAAAAAGCAGATGATGATCGTCACGCCGAGCATCATCGTAGACCATTGGCCGAGACGCTTGCCGTCTTGCTCCAGCAGTTGAAATCCCTCGACGACCATGACCGGCTCGCCGGCGAGTACTCCGCCGGTCAGTCCGGCGGGCAGGTTCTCGACAATTGCTCGCAACGAGGCAATCGTCTGGTCGCGGCGCCGAGCATCGAGCACTTCACCAGGTGGAGCGGGCTCCAGCATGCAAGCCAGTGCAGCGGTTTGCTGGTCGGGGCCGTGCGTATATCCCTCGAATAGCGTCAGATAGTTCTTCGCTAGTTTGCTGTCCGGATTCAGCAGTGCCGGGCCGCTCCACTTAGGTTTTTTGCTGCCAAAGTTGAAGATCCCGCCCAAGTTTTGGGCTGCCGTGAGCTTCTCCAGCAGGGCATTCACTTCCGCCAGGCTAAGGACATCCTTCACGCCGTCGACGGCCTTTAGTCTGTTGCTGA
Source organism: Anatilimnocola aggregata (assembly GCF_007747655.1). Lineage (NCBI taxonomy): Bacteria > Pseudomonadati > Planctomycetota > Planctomycetia > Pirellulales > Pirellulaceae > Anatilimnocola > Anatilimnocola aggregata. The sequence continues at coordinate 6,946,770 of NZ_CP036274.1, read as the reverse complement.
CTTCACCCAATCTTTTGAGGCCTTGGCCATCCGGGTTTAAGAGATCGGGATCGGGATAGACGGCGAGCACAACTTCGTTGCCGCCGAACTGCGCCTTCAGCCGTTCGTATGGTGCCAGGACTGGATCGTCGGCAGCGAACATTCGTTCGACACTACGGTCGAACTTCATTTGCTTCGAAGTGGGATAGGCGATTGCCGCCAGGACGATGCCTAAAAGGAGCCAGGCCCACCGACCGCGAAGCAATACGTCGACAACGAAACTGACAGCACTTTGACCGGCATGAGGAGACATGCCCTCTTTTTATCGAGCAACTGCCTAAGGTGCCATTGGGGCGGGTGCCGGAACTGCGGTCTTCGCGTCCTGCGACGTTGCCTTACTCGCGGGCATCGGCTTGTCGTCAGCCGCTTCGACGCTTGGCTTGGCCGCTGGCTTTGCATTCGCCTTGGCCAGTTGCTGTTTGGTAGCTCGCCGGGCATTCTTAACAAGTTTCGGCACGACTCTCTTCAGCTCGTCGACAGGGATGGCATAGCTGGTGACGCGACCCGCACGAGCAATGTTCAACCCAACGACTTTGCCCTCGAGGTCGAGGACCGGACTGCCGCACGCTTCGGGAATGATCGCCGTATCGTGGGCAAAAACCGCCGGGAAGCCGCCGCGCCGTTCGCTCAAGCTGCCCGAGTATTCTTCATCTTCATCGACAAACAAAACCAGCTTCATTTTGATTTGCAACTCTTGATCGGCCCGTTTCACCTTCACGCCAATTTCCTGCCCGGGCTTCGTTTTCTCCATCTGCTTGAAGAGTGCCTCGGCGTCGGCAATCTGCTTGCCTTCGAACTCGACCAGGCAGTCGTTCACGCGGATTCCCGCGCGGGCTGCGGGACCGCCGAAAATGACTCGCTTGATCTGCACACCACCCTTTTCGGCATCGCCCACCTCAACTTTCATTGCGCCGCGCGCCGCAGGTGCGCCAGGAATCTTGCAGACTGCGTTACTCATTACCCCCAGCGACAGGGGCGACGAATCCACATCGGGCGTTACCAACCAATCGCCCGTCTGGGGCGAGCGATCGGCCCAGGCGATCGGCTTGAGCGGTGGCGGCTCTTCCATTTGCAAGAGCGCTAGATCGTGCACTTCATCGCGAGACACGATCTTGGCAGCAAACGGTTCATCATCAATCAGGCAGATCAGTTCCCCCTTGAGCACGCTCAGCTTGGTGAGAATCAGTCCTCGGCGATTCACTGCCACGCCCATCGCGACAGGGACTTCGTCGGCCAGCACATCGACAATCGTCCTCTTCAGCGGCGTCGTGATGGTTCCCACGCCTGAGAGCGTTTCGGCACTGTCTTTGGCCAGACCATACCAGTCGGGAGTCTCGGTAAACCAGCTGGCAATGGTGTCGTAAAAAATCAAGATCGACTCAGGCACAAATTCGAGCAGGAAAAAATCGCTTTCGTCGTCCAGATAGAGCGGATCGCCCGATTCTTTACTCGCCTTGAAGTCGTCCCATTTCTGACGATACACTTCGACCGGCACATGCTGGTTCTCCAGCACGCCGTAACCAATGTTCGAATGAATGCCGATGACTTCGCCTTGCAAATTGTAGAGCGGACCACCCGAATCGCCCGGATAAACGGTGGCGTCGGTTTGAATCCCCTTGGTTGGATCTTTGCCGTCGCCAACAACCAGCACTCGGCCCAGTCGCAGCGGTGGTTTGCGATCGGTAAAGATGCCGCCGGGATGTCCCGTCCCCAGGCACCAATCGCCGGGCTTGGGCTTGTCTTTAGCCATTTCGACGAACGGCCACTTCCCTTCGCCCATGATCTTGGCCATGCCGGCATCCCAGTCGTGATCCATGCCCAGCGACTTCGCCTTCACTTTGCGACCATCGCTTAGTTCAATCTCAAAGATATCGCCCGGCACGGCAATCACGTGAGCAGCAGTCAGAATGTAACCATCTTCGCTGACGATCACGCCGCTGCCCGAAGAGTCTTCCAAGTGAATGCCGATCGTAGCGGCCAGCATCTTGTCGAGATGCTTGTGCGTCTGCTCTTGAGCCTTCTTTAAGTCCGCCAGCGATTGGCCAGAAGCAGCCGGCAAATTCAAACTGGCCAGCGCGACCGCGCAGCAGATGATTAGCGAGCGATAAAAGGTGGTCATGCAGAGCGACTCCAAATGCGATTTATGCCTGCATGCTTGGGAGAGAAGCAAGCACCCACCTGCCAATCCGTTGCAGGTCCACGAAGACGCTATTTTGATCTCTCACTGCATTCTTGCCAAGAACAATGTTGGGCTAGCGCTTCTTTCCCACAAATACGTAATACGGCATACGCATCAGCGGGATGTATGGAACCTTGGCCTTCTCTTCGTCGAACCGCTGGGGTTCGAAGTGGCGATGCAAGAAAGGGACGTGATCGGACGACGGATAAACGTTGTCCATGGCGAACCACGTGGGCCAGAAGGTCCGTGTCAGCCAGCTGTGCCGCTTCAAGCCATCGCGCGGGTATTTTCGCGAAACGTAGAAATCGACGACCCCCAACGTGCCCCCTGGTTTGAGCATCGCAATCGCGTTTTCGATGGCGGCAAACCAATCGGGAATCATCGTCAGCGAGTAGGAGAACGTCACCACATCGGCCGGGCCATCGGCAGGTTGAAAAGTGGTCGCATCGGCTTCGACCGTTTCGACATTCGTCCACCCGCGACTGGTGATTCGCTTCTGTGCGACCGCTAGCAACGAGGGAGAAAGGTCCAGCACATAGGCCTTCCGCAGCTTCGGCAACTTGTCGGCGATGTATTCAAGGTTTGCGCCGGTGCCGCCACCCATATCGACCCACAAGCCGTTCTCGGGAATGGGCACTGCCGAGTACATCTCCTGCCGGCCTTTGAGCAGTCGCTTACGAAAGTCGTCGTAAGCTTCGGCCTGGCCCGAGTAAAAACTCTCGAGCCTTGCAGCGTGGTCTTTCCCTCGCACTGGCTTGAGTGCCAGGTGATAGAGGATTTTCAGATCAGACCACCAACCCATGGATTGATTCCGCTAACGAGGCAAGCTCAAGGTGCAACACTAAATCAGGCCGCAAGGTCCGCAATATAAAAACTGCCATAAGTATGCACGCGGTCCTTCTCGTGCAACTCGGCCGCCAGGTCCGGATGAAACTTCAGGAACTCCGTGAGCATCCGCTGTTTTCCATCGACCGTCACGCTGACCTTTTCGATGAAGTCCGTCCGCAAGCCGCCACTGCGCCAGATGATTCGCGTCTTGCCGGGGTCAGCGCGTTCGAGAATCGATTGCCACTCCAGTTCCAGCAGCGGAAAGAACTTGTCGCTCAGCCAGTCCATGTGATCGAGCAACACGAACCGCGAAATGGTTCCCTTGTGCTGTTCCAAGAATGCCTGCACCGAATCGGTGTGCGTCGTCACGCGGTCAACGAGTCCACCTTTGAGCTTTTGAAAGTTATCCGGCTTGAGATACTCGGGGCAACATTCGGGCGTATAGCTGCCCGTCATATAGACGCGCCAGAAGTAGTTGTCTTGCAGCGGCAAATCGCGAAAAACAGCTTCCACGCTGTCTTGCACGAACTTCAGAATGCCACCCTCATATTGCTTCTCCACTTGCCGGCGCTGAGCCTTCGGCACACCGACCATCGACAGCGTCGTGTCGCGATTCATGGCGAACTTCATTGGCCGCGACCAGAACTTGGCCTTCAGCTGTTTGTCGTAAATCTCACGTTGCTCTTCAATCGACTTGGCGTTGAGTGCGGCATCGATGAGCGGGCGAACGCGAATCACGCGGTCGGTATAAATCTTGATCATCCGGGCGAACTGCCCGCTGGTGCCGCGAAAATAAAAGCTGCGGTTCTTATCGCCGAAGAACTTGATCCAGCGATCCCAATAATTCTGCGACCACTGCGGCAGTTCTTTCCGCAATTTGTCCTGATACAGCTTGCGGGCATTCGGGTGATAGCCCTGGCCGAACAGCTTAAAAAAGTCTTCGTATTCCAGTGCGCGAATGCCGGCCTTCTTCAGATCGAGCAGGGCGTTTTGCCGCGGATTCATATCGACGGCATGCACGTGATTCGGGCCCTTGATGGCGTAATCGAGGGCGTTGCAACCAGCCGACGTAATGACCAGCACGTTGTCTTGCGGCCCCAGATTCAAGGCCACGTGATCCAACCGGGGATCTTCCCAGCAGGTGTTGTACACCAGGTTGTTACCGTGGACGAATTTGAAAACCCGCCCGCTAACCCAATCCAAGAACGACATTCGTTCATCCCCGCCCAAGAACGGCTGACACCTCGCCGCAATCCGCTCCCCAAAAGGACGGCCCGCAGCGACTGCTTCCTTGAAATCTACAAACCGCCCATTGTACCGCCTCCCCCATCGGTCACAAGGCAACGAACCGACCCGCTCCCCCCGCCGCTTCCTCGCGGAAATTTCCATAATCGGCGAATTTCCTTTTCTCGTTAAGGGAGTTTCCCTCGCCGCAAATCATCTCCGTCGCCTGCTCTGGTCCTGCTTCGACGCGGCTGGCCAGACCTGTTCAAATTCACGTTTACGGTTGCTTGAACAGGGGAAAAATTTCCGTTAATTCAGATGTTGTCGATTTGAAAATCTCGCCTAACCCGTTGGCCGTTCATGGCTTGTGCAATTTGTGTTAAGGAAATGTCCAGAATCTATTTCCGGAATGTTTCCACTTTGAACAGGTACTATCGTCGACTTAAATCCGAGTTGCGCCGCAGTTGCTCGCCACTTTCCGCTCGCAAGCAAGGGCGAATCGCTTTCCCTTGGGACTTTCCTCTCCGCCCTATCAGTTTCCATAATTCACCATCTCCTTTCACTTTGCGAAGTTGCTATCTCCCTGCACCGCCCACAAGCTAGGTCACATCCGCCGGATGTGATCCTGGTCGGTAGTTGGGGGCAGCATTGGATCATCCGTCCGTCAACTCCCACTTCGGTGTCTCACCGCTCCAAGTACCGGCCAGCGGCCAGAACCTACAGTGACAAAACGCCGCAATCATTAGACCCCGAACCGTTGACTAGGTTGGTCTTGCCATTTTGGCAAAATGTTCCGGCAAAAATGTCTCACGGTGACCAGTAGTCCAACTAGCTTTAAATGTCATCTGGTTAACTCACTCGCTTGCGAGGGTGAACTGCAAAATAAGCGAACTACCAGTTCAAACGGCCGCAAGCGGCCCGGTTAACCAAGTCTGGCAATCGGACATCCATCGATCGTTCAGCTACTGGCATTTGCGAACATTCCACTCCCCTGCTCCAATGCTCACCGGCACCGACCGCAATTGCGAACCCGTCATGGCGAACATCATTCCCGATCTGAAGTTGCAAGATGCCTCGCAGAACACCGTTTTCTGTGTGCGGACTTGCCGGCACGGTCCAATGGTCTTTTTGCCACGCGACGAAGTGATTGGCCGAGCGCTCGAAGTCTACGGTGAGTTCGCGGAAAGCGAAAATCGCCTGATGGCGGAGCTGGTGCGGCCGGGAGATGTCGTGATTGATGTTGGGGCCAATGTGGGCACAGTTGCGTTGGCCTTGGCCGCCAAAGTCGGGGCGCAAGGCAAGCTCATCCTGTTCGAGCCCCAGCCTTTGGTGGCCCAAGCGTTGTGCGCCACCCTCACATTCAACGGCATTACCTTCGCCCAGGTCCGCCGCGAAGCGGTGGGTAAGTCGGCCGGCGAAGTGCTCATTCCGATTCCAGGACCAGACCAGGCGGGAAATTTTGGAGCTGTGCGCGTGACCTCTTCGGGCCCCGGCGAACGGACCCCGCTCGTGACGCTCGATTCACTGGCCCTCGCGCGCTGCCGATTGATCAAGATCGATGTGGAGGGAATGGACTTCGACGTGTTGCTCGGTGCCACCGACCTGATCGAACGCACTCGCCCTCATATTTACATGGAAGCCAAAGAAGGTCCGGCAACCGCACAGGCCATTGGTTGGCTGCAGGCCAGGTCGTACGACTGTTATTGGCACTTCGCGGCGTTTTTCTCTCCGGACAACTTCCGGGGCGTTAAAGAAAACCTCTTTCCCGGCACGGGTGATATCAACCTGCTGGCCATCCCACGCGAAACGGGCATTCAATCGCGCTTGCCTCGAATCCTCTCGCCGCAGGCTCGCTGGCGCGACGATTATCAGGCATTTCTCGCCCTAGGATCAGGCTAGTTGATTATTCCCTCAAGAAACTTTATTGCCGGGTGCAAACCAATCATTTCTACTTCTCGTCTTATCCCTGACCTGTGGGCTCGGCTGGACTTTTCGCGTGGTCCAGGCTTCCCAGCCCGTGAGCCATTTGCTTCCCGCGCCTGCACCCAACGACCGGCAAGTTGCCGCTCCCCTTATTTCACCTGTCTACCCTTTGCAGAGGCCCCCATGATTTCGCAACAGACTCTGGCGCTCGTTGGCGGTTTGCTCCTCACGCTCGCAGCTGTGCCGGCCTGGGCCCAAACAGCATTGCCCGGCGGCTTCGAGATTACCCTGCTCCCCGGCTATGCCTACGAACCGAAACAAGGCTTCGATAGCGTTGTCGGCGTGATCGAGAAGAAAGGTGGGCTGAAGATCAACTTCGAAATGGGGAACGTCCCGCCTCCTGGTGCTCCTGTTTTCGGCGGCAGCCTGGTCAATCAGGCCCTGCGCGTGCGCGAGAACGATCGTCAGTGGCTCAAAGAGACTACCATCGGCGGCCGCCAAATCTTCGTCGCCCACGGCAAGAACGACCACCTCGTCGTCACCTCGACCACGGCCAAAGAAGGCATCAACTTTCACACCGAAGCCAAAACCCCCGCCGACATCGCCGAGGTCCTGCTCATGACCCTCAGCTTTCGGGAAGGGAAGGGCAAATAGTACGTCGCGTTCTGATGGAATATTGCGTTCCAACCTATCCCTTTAATCTCAAGTCAGGAGAAACCAGCAAACACGCTATGCTAAGTTGCTGAATATTGTGTCCCCGGCGTGCTGTCGATTCCTCTATCAAGGAGTGACACTATTTGTCACTCCTGTCTGATATTAAATCAGATTTGCCAAAGACAACACTAGTATTTTGGTTCGGCGATCTGTTTTGTGTAGTATAATTTTTGGCAATAATTTGACTTATAGAAGTTCTCGGATAAGATCAGCGAATCCGTGCGCCTGCACTGCTGCCTTTACAGGGAAGCATTATGGTTTCGCTGAGTGAAGTTTATGGTTTCGCTGAGTGAAGTTTTGCCTGCTATTGCAAGCTCATTTGCTACTGAATCGCCAGGTCCGTTTAATTCACTTCACGATGCCCTGGCACTAATGGAACGCAAGTTGGCTGTTCCTTTTAGTGAACTCGACGAGCCCGGCCGAGTTATCGCCCGCCGTGAGCTTTGTGAAGCCGCGACAGCTGCCGTCACTTCGTCACAACGTGGTACTCTTGATCACCTCGTGCCACGACCGGGACGTAGTCGCCTTGCCGAGTTACGTGGAATCATTCAGGCAGAGGTTGCGAATATCCAGGAAACAATCTGCGATGCCAGTAAAAACGTCACCGCCATTCATTGGGTTGAATCTCGCAAGCATTTACGCAGTGCGATAAGCGCGCTGCGTGATGTCGAAGTGCTAGTTTTGACGCGCCAGCAACGTCGGCAGCGCGTGGTGGCAGTTCTCATTGCATTGCCGATTCTTCTGTCGGCAATTGCTGGGTTGTTTCTTGCCTTGCAGGACGGGTTTGAGCTGACGTCCGCAGATATGCATTTTCCCTACTCGGTCAGTTCCTCAGGACAGCAGTCGCCGTTCTATTTGACAATCAGCGAATCCGAACGTCAGAAAACAGCGCGTGAATTCTCCGAGTTTTATTTCAACAATACGGGGACGTATCGTGAGAAGTTTATAGTGGAGCCAGCTAAGCCACTGGACCCTGAGGTGTCGGCCGTAGTACCGCCCACGCTGTTTCGCGGTGCATCGGAAATCTCGTTTCAATCGCCGATTATCCCGCCGAGCTTAACTGTGGACGGACCTTCGTCTTTTGAGTATCGGCTGAAGTTGGACATTCGAAATCGGCGGCGTATTGGCACCAAGTTTGTGTCGGACGTATCGGTAAGGGTGCGCCTCCTACAAGAGAGGACGTTTCCTTGGTCAGCTTTGGACGACACGCCGTTCCTTGAGTCATCGACTCTTCATTACAGTTACGGGCAGGTGGTCGGGTCCGAATTGGATGCGGATCCGACGGCAGAATGGAGCTTCGCGTCGTTTGCGATTGGGAATTCTGGGTTGGGCCCCGCATTGGATGTAAACGCTATTATTCGACTTTCGTCCGGTGTGGTTTTGGCAACAGGATATGCCTCGATTCTTCATCGTGATTCCTTGCAGATCGACTTGCCTCGGCCTGGACGAGATATTTCACCTTGGCCCGTGAAGTTGGACCCAATTCGAGCTGAGTTAAGGAAGCGAGAGTTCTCTCATGCGTATCAGGAAGAGCCATGGAGTGTCTCCACAAAAAGTGGTTCCCCGGTTCTTCAGTATCCGATGTATGTCGAATTGTTGCAACAGCCATTGACGCCAGATGAGTCCATCTACTTTCAACATGAGGGGGTGTGGTATCAAATCATTGATACGATTGCCGACCTGCGAAATACAACGCAAGTTTACTTCGGAGACGAAGTGCTCTTGAATGCGACTTACGAGTCGCTCTCTGGGCAGAAGTACGAATTGCGACACTTCGAGCCAATGCCGTTTGGTTGGTGCTACTACCAACGGACGGGAAGACTTCACGAGTTTGATCCACGCAAGACGCGTCCCGCTCCGTCAAAGTTATCGGTGGCAGCTCCAGCTCCAACTGGACTTGCCCTGCTTGAGAAGTTTGCCTCGCAGTTTTCGCCTCCCCTGTATGAACCGAAGGGAGTGGACCACGTTACACTCCAGGACGAAATAGATCTCGGGGGCATTCGCGAGGGAGAGTGGAACGGGCGGGTGATGATGGTTGACAGGTTTCTTAACCCACTGGGTACCGTAAGCGCCTATTTGAAACTGAAGGTGCTTCAGTCTGGTCGGTGGGAGGCCGTTGTTAGTACGGACGGTATGGAGATTGATCGAGTTTGCTTTGACACTCTCGTGCCCGATGCGTTGCATTTTCCTTCGGATGAAGAAGCTCGCATGCGGGAGGTTGAACGACTGAGGCAACATTTTCGCGCCGCCAAGATTCGCTAAGTGAGGACGCATTGTGGCTCCATACGTGTTCGTTTTTGGTACGATCATCGGCACGCTCCTGGTTACACCTATCGCGTTCGTTCTGCTGTTTAGGCAGGACTTGGCGTTTGGCAGTCCTAACGACGGCGTTGCTGCCAGGCCGCGAATTTTGCTTCAGGTAGGACTTTGGATGGCAGTGTTGTGCTTGGTTGCAGCCACTGCAAGTTTGTGCCTAGCAATTTCCCAGTATACGGAACTCCATGAGCAAATTGCGATGCCTTCGATTGTACGCGAAAACTTGGAATCCGCACTAACAACGGGCATCGTTACGCCTGCAGAGGCCGCACCGATCAACAATTGGTTGAATGAACGTGTTCGCGTGCAGCCTCGCCGCTTAGAGCGAATCGTTGTGGATTACGAGGTGATGCCCCCTACTGGTTTACTTGAAACAATTCGGGATGGTGGCACGTTGTCAGCAGAAGACCGCGGTCGAGTTCTCCGTTGGTTGACAATCACACAACGGGGAGAGTCCGGCGAAATTCATGAATCCGTTCTTAAAGCGGTTATTGGCGAGCCGATTGACCCCGCTGAGCGAACGGCGATTGGGCGCTGGATCATGTACGGACCGGGAATGCGTTCGCGTTACAATTTAGAACCCTGGCGCGAACGTGGTGCCTTCCCCGCGCCAGCTCCAGCCTATTCTCCATACCCAGGAGGCGGTGGTCCGGCCCCAGCTGCAGCTCCAGAAGCCGCACCTGCAGCTCCGGCTTAGCTTAGGCAAAGGCACTTGGCTTAACAGAGCTGTTGTTCCAGGTAACGGTCGAACCTATGGTGGTCGCCTCACGCATGCAAATGAATCTCGTTGCACCTGCAGTCGGGGTTGAGCCAGCGCCATTGTTGGCCTTGCAGGCGACAGCAGGGGATCTCTCCTTGCCAGAGAGTACCGTGAGAGAGGCGGATGACGCCGCTGTTGCTGCTGGTCAAAATTGAATCGGGATTGCCCGCGGTGATGAGGCCGACGGAGCAAAACACAATCTCGTGATCCCACGTCAAATCGGCCAACTGTTGGCCGGATGAGGCGAGCAACAAGGACCCTCGCAATGAGAAGCAAAGATCAGCTGCGAGCGGTTCGCTTCCTGATTCGTTCGACACGACGATCGCGATTGCTCGCTTCGAGCGGACGAACTGTTTGGTAAGACTCGTAGAGGGGAGACATTCGGCGGTGTTCAACATGGCAGGTTCCTCAACGTTTGGCGACGACACGGACTGATTGGGACTTGGTAACTTCTTGATCGCTGTCCTTATTCCAAGAACAAACAATGCCCGGCTGCGCACGGGCAGGGTGCGGTTCGTTTCGCCGGCAACTACCTAGCAAGGCGGATGCCCGCGGGCGGCAATCGCGGCCATATCGAGGCGAATTGTTCTGCCAGTCCACATAACGGGCCGTTCTCCCGGCTCTTAATGACTGGTCTAGCTGGCCTGCGGTTGGGGCCGCGCCGTTTGTAGCGTGCGTCCCGAATAAAGGGTTTCGACTGCCGGCGGCGCTGTCAACTTAAGACCACTGAAGATTCGGCCAGCTGCCGTTTCTGGCATCAGGCTGTACCTAGACCGCACATATCCCGCGCGCATGAATGTTGCGATTCAATCGCGTGAATGTCGCACGACGCGCTGATAATTTTGCTCCCGACTGGCTCCGATCTGCCCCCAGCATTAGGCTACTCCTTCTACTCTTGCTTGATACTCATCATGTTCTGTTGGGCCCGGAAACGGAGTGTGTTTACTACCATGAATCCACGATCTCTCATTTATTCTGCCTGCGTGTGTGTTGCGGGACTGGCGCTCTACTTTGCCAATGACAGCCAGTTGACGAACCAGGGGCAGGCCCAAGAAAAGCAAACACCCGGCGAAGCTGGACCCTATGTCTTGGATCGGACGCAACTGCCGATTCCAGAACCCAAGCTCGCGCCGATTACAACCCTCGATGCCCGCAACGCCAAGGCACCACCGCAGTTTCAAGTGACGGCACCCAAGGGCGCGCCCAATGTGCTGATTGTCTTGATCGACGACATGGGTTTCGGCCAGTCGAGCGCCTTTGGCGGCCCCGTTCACATGCCCACGCTCGAACGGCTCGCGAAAAATGGGCTGAAGTACAACAAATTCCACACCACGGCCCTCTGCTCACCCACACGGGCCGCACTCCTGTCTGGGCGGAACCACCACGTTTGCAACATGGGCTCGATCACCGAGACAGCGACTGCCTTTCCCGGTCAAACCGGCAAGCGGCCCGATAGCGTCGCTCCGTTGGCCGAGATGCTCCGGCTGAATGGCTACAGCACTGCTGCCTTCGGCAAATCGCACGAGACGGCTGCCTGGGAGGTGAGCCCGTCCGGCCCAACCGACCGCTGGCCGACTCGCTCTGGCTTCGATCACTTCTACGGCTTCATTGGGGGCGAAGCGAACCAATGGGCCCCCGGGCTGTACGAAGGGCTCAACAAAATCGAGACCCCGAATGCGCCCGGCTATCACCTGATGACCGACCTGGCGAATCAGGCAATTCGGTGGACGAATTCGCAAAAATCGCTCACACCCCACAAGCCCTTCTTCACTTACTTTGCGCCGGGAGCCACGCACGCGCCGCACCATGTGCCGAAGGAGTGGATTGCCAAATACAAAGGCCAGTTCGATCAAGGCTGGGATAAGCTCCGCGAAGAAACGCTGGCACGGCAAATCAAGCTCGGCGTGGTGCCAGCTGGTACCAAACTGGCTCGCAAGCCCGAGGCCATCAAGGACTGGGACCAGCTGAGTGCCGACGAAAAGAAGCTTTTTGCGCGGCAGATGGAAATTTTCGCAGGCTTTGGCGAGTACGCCGATTACGAAGCTGGCCGATTGATTCAAGCGATCGAAGACTTGGGCCAACTCGATAACACGCTGGTCTTCTACATCGTGGGCGATAATGGCGCGAGTGCCGAAGGAACGATGAACGGCCTGTTCAACGAGGCAACTTATTTCAATGGTGTGCCTGAAAGCGTGGCCGAGATTTTAAAACATTACGACGAATTAGGTGGCCCGAATTCCTATCCACACTATGCCGCCGGATGGGCAGTCGCGGGCGATACACCGTTTACCTGGACCAAGCAAGTCGCCGGCAGTTACGGCGGCACGCGCAATGGCATGGTCGTCCACTGGCCGCAAGGCATTGCCGCGAAAGGTGAGCTCCGTTCGCAGTGGCACCACGTCATCGACATTGCGCCGACCATTCTCGAGGCAGCACAGTTGCCAGAGCCTAAGGTCGTTAACACGACGCCGCAAACGCCCATCGAAGGGGTTAGTCTGCTCTACACCTTCGCCGATGCAACTGCCCAGGATCGACGCAAGACGCAGTATTTCGAAATCTTCGGCAATCGTGGCATTTATCACGATGGTTGGCTGGCCCACACGGTTCATAAGGCTCCTTGGGAAGCGAAGGTCCGACATCCATTCCTCGAGGATACCTGGGAGCTATATCACGTCGACGAAGACTTTAGTTCGGCCAATGACCTGGCTGCCCAGAATCCTGCCAAGCTTAAAGAGCTTCAAGAGTTGTTCCTCAAAGAGGCGCTCAAGTACACCGTTCTGCCGCTGGACGATCGGATGCTCGAACGGCTGAACGCAACGCTCGTGGGTCGTCCGGACCTCATGGCTGGTCGCAAGTCGCTGACCGTCTATGAAGGCATGACCGGCATGTCGGAGAACGTATTCATCAACACCAAGAACCAATCGCACAGCATCACAGCCGATGTCGAGATTCCCACGACCGGTGCAAGCGGTGTCATTGTCGCTCAGGCGGGGCGCTTTGGTGGCTGGAGCTTGTATGTGAAAGATGGCAAGCCAACTTACGCTTACAACTTCCTTGGTCTGCGTACGGATAAAGTGGCCGCCACGAAGCCACTTTTGCCGGGCAAAGCGACCATCCGTTTCGAGTTTACTTACGATGGCGGCGGCTTCGGCAAGGGTGGCCAGGGAGTGCTGCTGGTGAACGGCGAGAAGGTCGGCGAAGGGCGCATCGAGCGCACGCAAGGCTTTATCTTCTCGGCGGACGAAGGTGCCGATGTTGGCCAGGATGGCGAAACGCCAGTGAGCGACGACTATCAAGCAGGCAACAACAAGTTCACCGGCAAAATCCGCCAGGTAACGGTTGATTTGAAGTAGCGGGTGAGTGGTTCACTTTCGCAACGAACTGTGGTCCGTTGCAGAAGAAGCGGGGAATCGCTCGCCCCGAAGCTGCGGCGGCAGGAATCGAACCTGCGTCGAGGCGGTTAACAGCCGCCGCTCCGTACCAACACGGAAACCACCGCAATGAAGTCAGGATGGCTGGATTCGAACCAGCGATCTCGTGCGCCCGAGGCACGCGGAGTAGTCCACTTTCCTACATCCTGATGTTATGTGGGATAGGCCTCCTGCCTGTCACAAATTGCTTGCTCGCTGACAAGCGGGTGGCCTATCCCACGACAAAGCGCCCAGCGGGAATTGAACCCGCAGTTCCGCCCTGGCAAAGCAGTAGGTTGCCGTTACCTCATGGGCGCGTATCGTAAACTTGCCTGTAGTGGGACCAGAGGGGCTCGAACCCTCACCAAGCTCGGTTAAGAGCCGAGTATGCTGCCACTAACACCTTGGTCCCGTTGATTGTTCTTGGTTCGCTCCTCGATTCGCGCGCTGGGAAGGGCACCAGACTGTCATAGGGCCGGAGGGATTTGAACCCACACCGGACGGAGTAAAAGTCCGTCATGCTGCCGTTACACCACGACCCTGGAAATTGCCGAGTCGCCAGCGTTTGGATGTTGAATCGCGGTGCATGATTTGGTTCCTACGCGGGTCTGAACTGGTAGTCCTGAGAATCGAACTCAGCGGGCTTCGGTTATCAGCCGAAGTCAGGCATACCAGCCCGCGACTACCATGGTTGTGAATGTGTGATCGTGAGCCGGAAGCGTCAGCGCCCGGAGAGTTTCTGGTCGGGTGATTCGGTGAGCTCTCCGGGCGCTGACGCTTCCGGCTCAGAAAAACAAACATTTATTCAGTAGCCCGTATGGGAATCGAACCCATCTCGCCGCTTTGAAAAAGCGGCATCCTGTACCACTAAACGAACGGGCCAAGGAGGAAGGGGCGAGGGACGGGAGGTGAGATGCGAGAGGAATACAAAGCATGCGTTTCGCCTCATCCCTCATCCCTCATCCCTCATCCCTCATCCCTCATCCCTCATCTCTTTCCTCAGTGGGTCGGGAGGTGCTCGAATCCTCGTCTCCTGGCCTTCAACCAGGCGCTACACCGTCTCAGCTACCGACCCCAAAGTGCGAAAAGTCCACGAAAAAAGCCCGGCGTTGGTGACACCGGGCTTTTAAAAGCGGTTGCGGTCAACAAGACCGGGTGTCACCAGCGCGAACGATTACCAAACACGAAATTCACCGGTTTGCCGACTGGCAGACCGGGAAGTTTCCGTTGGCGTTCTTGTTCGTTGATGCCCGGACGAATGACTGACATGGAACTGAATCCTGCAACTTGGTGTGCGAAAGCGACTGTCTGTAAGATTAGACGGCAGCAGAAAACAAAGGTTCGCACTATTCACGCTAGAAACGTGTCGCTAGAGATTCGATGCGGCCAGTGAACCGATTATTCCCGGTTCGCTTATGCGCCACGATCTTTACGGCGAGATTTCTTGCTGCTTGCTCGCGGAGCAGGGGGATGAAGCGGGCGATAGCGACTAAGATCGATTTGACGCTCTTTGCGGCCAGAACCGAGATAAATTCGCTGCCAATTGACGGCAATTGCTTCCTCGCCCCCCGAGAACTCGCGGATATAGCGCCCGCGCACCGTGGCGGGAGTGCCCGTCGGCGGATTGCGGAGGGCATAGTCGATTTCCGCTGGCGCGAGCAACTGTTCGGTGATGCCGGTGCTACGCAGCCGTTCGAAATAGCCTTCGTCCGAAAGTTCGGAGTAGCGAAGGTCGATTTTCTTTCGCACCTCCCACGCTGCATCAGGTCCGGCTTTGCTGAGCAGGAATTGCTTCGTGACCCAATCGAGCGAACCGACCAGGTCCTGCGGATCCTCTTCGAGCGCATCGAGAGTCTCTTCCCACAGTCGTAAAATTTGCCGCGCTTCGGTTGGTGGGTTGTCTGCTTGATCGACAAAAGCGCGGCATGCATCCAGATAGAAACGCTGCAATTCGATCGCCGTACAGGTTCGCTTGCCCACGAGCGGGATTTGAAACTTGAGCGTGGGATCGGCACAAATGGCCCGCAGCGCTCGCAGGGGCTGACGAATTCGGGCGACCGCCGGCAGGCAGCCCGCCTCAATGGCGTCGATCACCAGCAGCGTGGTACCGATGCGCAGGTACTCGGCGACATCCGCGCGGTTGGAATCGCCGAGCGCGATCTGCAGTCGTTGCCGCTGCTGAAAAAGAGACGCATATTCGAGCGGGTCGAGCCAGGCATCGGCATAGGCGGTTTTGAAGAAATGGCCAAAGCTGTAAACGGGGCGATCCGCCAGCATGCCGCCATACCCGGTCAAGCAATTCATCGCCGGTGCTTTGTCGGCCAAATGAAACTTGCCGTCGTTGTCGATCATTCCTGTGCCAGCGATGATGGGTCGCGAGATGAGGAACGGCGTCAATTGCCGACGCAATTTGCGAAATGCAAACAGTTCCAGCGGACAGTAAAGAGCAATGGCGATCGGAAAAATCAGCACGCGGGTGACAACGGCCAAGGTTGCTTCGAGCCAGCGCGGCCCGGTCGGTCCTGCTTCTTCGAGGCGTTCGAGTTCGCAGCCAAACAAAACTCGCGCGAGTCCTTGCGGCTCTTTCATCCAGCGCGAGGCGATTAAGTAGCCAATCAGCGCGAGCAAAGTATAGGTTCGACCAATTCCAATGAGCAGCCAGAGCGCGATCCAAGTAAGAGCTGCAAGAGGCAGCACTAGGACCAACGAGATTCGCCAGGCAATCAGTCCGAACCCAGAGGCCAGGTCGACTTCGTAATTTTCTTGTGCCCCGTAAATGTTGCCGTGGGCATCGCGATCGTTCTTGAGCAACCGAACTTCATCGCCAAAGGCTGCGCTGGCGGCCTGCGAAAGAAGTTCATCCTGCGCTCGCTGCCAGGCCAAAAGCTGCCGAGGACTGCGGCATTCGGGAGTGGCTCCTTCAATCAGGCCGCCACCCGCTGCGGGGCGTTCCGCTTCGAACCACACGGCACCGCCGGCGGCATGAAAGATCCCCTCTTTCATGTTCCGGGCTTCGACGGTCGGGACTCGTTTGCGTACTTCGGCAACTAAGTGCCGATAAACACGGTACTTTCCCCCGGGCTCGCTGGCCTCGGTGTAAGCTGCTGCCGAATTCGAGATCGCCAGGGCGTATTCAGTTTCGAGCCCGATCAAGCGCTCGAAGATCGCCGGCTTACTCGCCACCGTACGGAACTTCCGTCTCGTGCAGATATTCAGCTGCCTGCGATTTGGCGTCGACTTGAATTTGGTTGAGCACTTCGCTCAGGTCGCGAACCGGAGCAGCTTCGGCAATGTCGACTGTTTCTGGCTTCACTACGTCACTGCGAACCATGTCGTCACCTGCATCACAAAAAGCGGAGAACGGGCTGTCATCAACCAGCGAGGCTGCGAAGGAATTCATCCTAACTGCGGTCATCGCAAGCGGCAAGCGCGCGGTCGCCGAATCAGTAAGTTCGCGCACGTTTTGAAGACACCACTTCACCCGCTATCGCACTGGTCGCCAGCCACGCTTGCAGCTTGTTGATGGCTAGTTCCTTGGCTTTGGCTTCGATATCTACCGCAATCGGCAAGTGCAACCACGTGCTCGGAACATCGGCAGGATCGATGTAATCGTGATGTAACTGCGGCTGCGGATTATGCCAGCCGTTCAGCGGGCTGGAAATGTGAAACAGAGGCTCGCGCGCTTGCTGGCGATCAGCTGCCCAGGTTTGAATGGCGGAAGTCGTGGCTTCTTCGACGGAAAGTTCGTCACGCAAACAACGATGGTGATGGACGTCATAACAAAGTGGGATCTGTTCCGCCTCGCAAATCGGGAGCAAGTCAGCTGGCGAATAGATTTTGTCGTCGTTCTCGAGCGTGATTAACGCGCGAGCACGCGGTGACAGCCGCTGCAGGTTTTGTCGAAACCGCGCGAGCGCGTCGGGCTTGTCACCATACGCGCCGCCGCCATGAATGTTCACGACATCCGCGCCGATGAGTTCGGCCGCTTCGGACTGATACTCCAATTCCGCCAGAGAACTGGCCACGACTTCGTCACGTGGCGAATTGAGCACCACGTATTGATCTGGGTGGAACGACAACCGCACGTGCGACTGCCGGGCTAACTCGCGGCACTTTAATAGCTGCGCAACAATTTGCTCCACTTCCGGCAACTCCGCCAGTTGGTAGCCGCATTCGGGGTGCGTCTTCAAAGGCCACAATTGACTGAGCACACGGAAGGCACCGATGTGGTGATTCTCGCAGTAGAGAATTGCCTGTTCGAGAGACTGGGCGTTGTTGACGCACAGGGCCGAGATCTTCGCGAGCCGCGCTTCGCGCGACAGCTTTTTGCAAGCAAGTGCCGTCGTGATTTTGAACTTGATGGGCTCGTTGGCAAATTGGCAGCAGAGGCCGAGTCGCATGGTGGTTCAATCGCCCGTTGTGAAATGCAGGACTGACTTCGGCTTCACTTTACTCCGCCGTCAACTGCGGATCGCGAATAAGATGATTACGAGTCCGATCAACAACAAAATGAACGCAATGGTTTGCAACGTCCGCGGCCACGATAGTCCGGTCGGAACACCGGCCAATTTCTTCAGTTCCAGTTCCGACTTGTCGCACGCTTCGAGATACGCGCGGCGATCTTGCAACTTGTCGGCATCGGCTTCATGAACCAGCTTGTTCCGCACGCTGGCAATAAAACGCAATCGCTTAACCAGCGCCGGCGTCAGTTCCCGTTCCACGCTGCTGATCTTCTCGTGCAGTCCCCGACCATCGGCACCAAAGTGTTCCGTGAGCAGACTTTCCAGCCGTTTGCAACGCTTCACCACGAGTTCGATATCGCTCATAGGGCCCGAAAAAAAAGAGGCAAAAGGCCGGGGAGGCAAGTCAGCATAGGCTGCCAGGATTTTCGTCGCTGGCCCCCTCTGCGCGGAGGACCAAGACGCTTAAAATGCCGGATTGCTCGCCATTCCTCTTTTGGTCTGCGTTTTGCCGATGTCAACGAATTCTGTCGGTGCTGGGATTGCGGCTGAGCGTGTGCTGGTGCTCGATTTTGGGTCGCAATATGCCCAACTGATTGCCCGCCGCGTTCGCGAGAACAACGTATATTGCGAGATCGTCCGCCACGATATCACGGCGGAACAGATCAAGAAGCATAACCCGCGGGGATTAATCCTCTCCGGTGGGCCTAACAGCGTGTACGAAAAGGGTGCGCCGCGCTGCGACCCAAAACTCTTCTCGCTGGGTGTTCCGGTGCTCGGCATTTGCTACGGCATGCAACTGGCTTGCGATACGCTCGGCGGCAAAGTCGACTCTGCACCGGCTCGCGAGTATGGTCGCGCTCGCGTGCAAATCACCGAGCAGGGAGACCTGTTCGCTGGTGTTCCCGCTCAGATCGATGTCTGGATGAGTCACGGCGACCAGGTCAGCCGCGTCTCGGACGACTTCATCCCGCTCGCGAAAACAGGAACCTGCCCCATCGCGGCCGTGCGGCATCGCACGTTACCCGTGTATGCGATGCAGTTCCATCCAGAAGTGACACATACGCCGCTCGGCAGTCACATCCTGCATAATTTTTTGACGACCGTGTGCGGCTGCGGCGGCACTTGGAAGCTGGGAGATTTTGCTCGCGAAACGATCGGCCGCCTGAAAGAGCAAATTGGGAATGGCCGTGTGATCTGCGGCCTCTCCGGTGGCGTCGATTCGGCAGTGACTGCAGCGCTCCTATATCAAGCGATTGGTCCACGACTCTCGTGCATCCTGGTTGATAACGGGCTACTACGAAAAGATGAGCAAGCGGCTGTCATCGCCGAGTTCAGCAACCACTTCAAGACCGACTTGCATGTCGTGCAGGCCGAAACGGAGTTTTTGAAAACGCTTGAAGGTATTACCGAACCGCAGGAAAAACGCCGGCGCATTGGCCACGCGTTCATCGAGTGCTTCAAGCGCGAAGCATTGAAAATCAAGGATGTTGAGTTTCTCGCTCAAGGCACACTCTATCCCGACGTGATCGAAAGTGGGGCGGCCATCGACGGTCCTGCTGCGACGATCAAGCTGCATCACAACGTGGGCGGCCTGCCCGCAGAACTTGGTTTCAAATTGGTGGAGCCACTCCGCGATCTATTCAAGGACGAAGTTCGCCGCCTGGGGCTTGAACTGGGCCTGCCCGAAGATCTCGTCTGGCGTCATCCGTTTCCGGGGCCGGGGCTTGCCGTCCGTTGCTTAGGCGACATTACGAAGCCGAAGCTCGATGTGCTGCGCGAGGCCGACGCCGTGATGATTGAAGAGATCAAGGCTGCGGGGCTTTATCGCACGACTTCGCAAGCGTTCGCGGTGCTGTTGCCGGTGCAAAGCGTCGGTGTGATGGGGGATGCCCGCACCTACGAAAACGTCGTCGCCATTCGCTGCGTGAATACCGACGACTTCATGACGGCCGACTGGACGCACCTGCCTTACGAAGTGCTCGCCCGCATTTCGACTCGCATTATCAACGAAGTGAAGGGTGTGAATCGCGTTTGCTACGATATCAGCAGCAAACCTCCAGCCACGATTGAGTGGGAATGATGTAGCGTGGGCTTTAGCCCACGTAGAACTTCGAGAAGACGTGGGCTAAAGCCCACGCTACAAGTGACAGGCAAGATGCCTATCCCGCCAAGAAAAGGAAAAAGGCTCGGTCGCGGGGAACGACCGAGCCTCTTAGAGCTCTAGCACCCACTCGACACGGGGATTGTCGAGGACTGACGGGGTGAGTCAGTGTGCTGAGCGAGGGGTGGGCAATAGACGGGCGGAGTTACTGGCGGGACCGGTTCGTTCGGGAATTAACTTGCCGGCAAGAATGGAATCGACCAGTCCGCACTCCTACAACCATGATTTTGCAATTGCCCGGCATGCGCCGCAAAGAAGGGAGCTTCGCCTCAAACGGCACGAGCGGCACAGTCCGCAGCCCTTTGCCTGCCGGCAAGGTTTAACAGCGCACCCGCTCAGTTAGCGGATGTAAAATACACCTGCTAGCTGTCAAGATTGGCCGCTGCTGGGAAGTTATTTCAGTTGCGATCTATGGGCGAGATCTTGCTGTTCGACTTGATACAGCCAGCGGTCCAAGATGAAGGTGCCAAACGGCACGACCGACGCCAAAGCGGCCGCTCCCCAAAACTTGGGGGACCACCAAGGGCGACGAAGGGTCACTTCGGCCACTGCCAGGACAAATAAGACAAAGAGCCCGCCGTGCAGCCCGCCGACAATCCGGACAGCCTCGGGTTGATCGGCCAAGTACTTGAGCGGCATCGCAATCAGGAGCAGCACCAGGTACGAAAGTCCTTCCAGGAAGCCGATCCAGCGAAGGCGGCTCAGCGGTGTGTTCAGCATGTTTTGAAGGGCAAATGGCGGGGCCGGACTGCGAAGACGATCAACCGACGCCGCTCATTCTCCACACGTTTTGAATCCCACACAACGGCCGGAGCATTGCCTCGCCAACGTGCAGCCTCCTGCCTGTTCAGGTTGGGGGGCGGAAGTTATTCTTAATACTCGTTTCCACCCTGTTTTCTACAGCGAATCACCTGCTGCCGTGCCCGACGAACTGACACATTTCGACGAGTCGGGTGCCAGTCGCATGGTGGACGTTTCGGCAAAGGCTGTGACCCTGCGAACTGCGACCGCCAGCGGGATTGTCCGCATGCAGGCCGCGACCTTGGAGCGAATTCGGCAGGGAACGCTGTCTAAGGGAAATGTGCTGGAAGTCGCTCGCCTGGCCGGAATCATGGCCGCCAAGCGGACGGCTGAATGGATTCCCCTCTGCCATACGTTGCCTCTCGAAGGAGTGACAATCGCTTTCGAGTACCTGGGAAGCGATGCTCTGGCTATCACTGCCACCACGCGAGTCAGCGCGAAAACGGGAGTCGAAATGGAAGCCCTGGTCGCTGTATCTGCAGCAGCCTTAACCGTTTACGACATGTGCAAAGCCATCGATCGCGGGCTGGTGATCGAGCGAGTTCAGTTGGAAGAGAAGACGGGGGGCCGAAGTGGCCATTTTGTGCGTGAAGCAGCAGTCCCCGCTGCGGTAAAGAGCTTGGAAGGACCGGCCCTTCAGCCGGACCACGAATCATGACGCGGCAGGATGCAGTTTCTATGTCCACGCTCACCGCCGACCCCGGTACGTTATCTCCTGCGCTGCAAACGCTTTACGCTCCCGTAGCGGAAGAGTTGGCCCAAGTCGAAGCCATTTTCCGGCGAGAGATGCATCACCCGCATCCATACGTCGATGAACTTGTTCGTTACGGCTGCCTGCTTGGCGGCAAGCGACTTCGTCCTGCCCTGTTGCTGCTTACTGCGAAGGCAGCCGGCAAGGTCACCAGCGAGCACCTGACTCTGGCCGCCGTAGTCGAGATGGTGCATACGGCCACGCTTGTTCACGACGACGTGCTCGACAACGCTCAGATGCGCCGGCACCTCGCCACCGTGAATGCCCGGTGGGACAACGAAGCCAGCGTACTTTTGGGCGACTATCTGTTCACCCATGCTTTTCACCTGGCCAGCACCATCGATAGCGTGCTGGGGTGTCGCCTGATCGGTCACTCCACCAACATCGTTTGCGAAGGTGAGTTGCGGCAAAAGGGAACTCGCGGGCAGTTCGATCTGGGCGAAGCGGAATACCTGCAAGTGATCGAAGCCAAGACCGCGGAACTGACTGCCTGCAGTTGTCGTCTCGGAGCGCTCTTTGCGGGACTACCGGAAGCGAAGGTGGAGCAACTCGATTTGTATGGCCGCGAACTCGGCATCGCTTTTCAAATAGCCGATGACTTGCTCGACCTCGAAGGTGAAGAAGACGCGACCGGTAAATCGCTAGGAACCGACCTCGAAAAGCAGAAGCCCACGTTGCCGCTCATTCACACGCTGCGCGAAGCTTCGGCCGAAGATCGGCGGCAGCTGTTGGAACTGCTGACCACCGAACAGGCGACGCCGACGACGCTGCTGCCTTATTTGAATCGCTATGGTGGCTTGGAATACGCCAAGCAGCGGGCCCAAGAGTTTGCGGCGCAATCGCGCGGCCGGCTCGATTGCTTGCCAGACTCGCCAGCGAAATCGGTCCTGCAGATGGTTGCTGAGTTCGTAGTTCAACGATCGCATTGAGCCGAACTATGCAGCGCGGCGCAACGGAATGCTTGGCGGCTGCGACGTATTGAATTCGAACTGTTGATCCCAGGCTCGATCGAGTGTCGCCAGCGCACTTTCGAGATCGACTGCACGGTACTTCCCACCCGGCATCTCCCGGCAAAGGCCCATCCGCTGCAACTTGGCGAGCGCATCGCTGACTTCAAAATCGACATGCAGGCCGAGTTTCTTTTCGAGCCAGGCTTCGGCATCACGATCGAGTTGTTCACTGGTCACTGCTGCAAAGCCACTTTGCCGCAGCAGCCACCAGGCTAATAAAATTTCGCGAAACTCCTGCTCTTCCGCTTCATCGAGCAGCCGATGGATCACGCCGGCGTTGCTGTCCAAGTTCTGAAAATACAAACTGCGAGTCAGGTTAAGGTGATACCGATCGCGGGTATTCAAGTAGCCATAGAACGATCGGAGCCCGTAGCCAAAGACGCCACTGAGGAGTGCCAGGAAGGCGAGCGTCCCTTGAAAACTGGCGAACGCCACCGCAGCTGCCCCTTGCACCAGTTTGACGAGCGTGAAGGCGACGCCGGAGAGTGTTGGCAACCAGATTTTGCCTTTGTCGACGAGCGACATGCGCACTTGGGTCCCTGGCAGGAGCATCTCGATATCGGATTTAGGAATGTTTTTGAACAGCTTGAGGACAACTGCTGACGGATCGAGCGGCTGACTGCTGGCTGACCCGGGCTTGAGCCGGAACATCAGGGCGAGCCGTTGGTAAGTGCAAATCTCAGCCTCTTGCCAGCGGCCCAAGCGGCTCCAGTTGCGAAACGTCTTCTTCCCGACCACATCGCCGCGAACGTAGATCTCCAAACGTTCGAAGATGGCCAGGTTGGCCAACACTTCGACGCCCAACTCGTTGTGCGTTTGTAATGAGTACTGCAATTCGTCGGCCGATAACCGGCGGAAGTTCGCCCGCTGTAGCAGTTCGCCAAAGCGGTCGAACAACCGCAAGGCCAGTCCCTCACGTTGATCGATGGTCAGAACTTCACGCGGCTTGGGTTCTGCATCAGGATCGAACGGAGCGTAGGCGTCCTTCAACTCTTCCAAGTTCTGATGGAATTCATGATGCAGCGTGGCTTCGACCAGTTTGCAGAAGTGGGCGAAGGGTTCGCGCTCGTGTAGTTCGAGTGCCGCATCGTTTTGCAAGATGCGGGCCAGATCGGATTTCCGAATGGGTATGAAGTGCTCGAGCGGACGAGCTGTCCGATCGTGAGGCAATTCGCGGGCGACGGAACTGGGCGCACGTGCTTTGACTTTGCCACTGGGAACAGCTGAGCTGGCGGCCGTGTTTGGTTTTGATGTCATCGACAGCAAGCTCCATCCTCAGAACTGTAATGCAGATTTCGATGCTGGCACGCGGACAACCTTGCGGATGCGCGCAGTGGTAGCGCTGCGACTCGAATATCGACGGCCCTAGCTTTCGCGCTGCAGCATTTCAGCGCGGAGGATACAGAATGTGTGCTCGCAGGGACACTTCAAATTGAAGCAGGAAAGCTGCGGGATTCAGAGAAGGTGCTACTCGGGCAATTGTGCCAGCAGACGGACCATTTGCAGCGCCGCTTCTGCGCATTCCATCCCCTTGTTCCCCACGTTGCCCCCCGAGCGATGAATCGCCTGCTCCAGCGAATTCACCGTCAGCACGCCAAAGAGCATGGGGACCCCGGTCACCAGCGACAGTTCACCCAGACTCAAGCTAACCTGACGATTGATGTGCTCGTCGTGCGTCGTCTCGCCACGAATCACGGCGCCCAGATTAAGCACTGCTGCATAGTGACCAGTCTCGGCCATGCGCTGGGCGATGAGAGGAATTTCCCAGGCACCGGGCACCCAGGCGACGTCGATATCGTCGTCGGCAATGCCCGCTTGGGTCAGCGTCTCGATTGCCCCCTGCAACAACTTGCCAGTGACGTTTTCGTTGTAGCGGGAAACGACAATCGCAAAGCGACCAGCAACAGGGCCGGTGGCGCCATCGAACGTGCGAGGCATTTGCGGGGACGCTTTCAATACGAGGTCAGCGCTAGTTTGAGACTGGCGCGACGAGTTTGCAAAACAGAGGCGGCACAGCAATCGATGCCGTGCCGCTGGCGTTACCTCATTCTATCGCGAGAAAACGTTCTGTGGGGAGCTTCTTAGTAGCGGCGTCCGCCGCCACCGCCATCACGGTCGCGATCGCGGCCACCACCGCCATAACCGCCGCCCCCACCACCTCCACCACCGTAGCCACCGTCGCGGCTCCCTCCATCCCGACCGCCACCACCACCGTAACTGCCACGGCTTTCACGACCGCCGCCGCCGTATCCACCTCCACCACCACCGCCGCCGCCATATCCACCGCGGCCACCACCATATCCGCCGCCCCCTCCACCGCCATAACCACCGCCGCCGCCCCCGCCACTCGGACGAGAGGTGCGTTCACGCGCTTCGTTTACGACCAACGGCCGACCGTTGCAATCTTGTTGATTCAGTCCTTCAATCGCCGGTTCGCAGTCGGCATCGTTCGCCATCTGGACGAATCCGAAACCGCGCGAGCGGCCGGTTTCGCGATCCATGACCACTTCCGCTGCTGCAACTTGACCATACTCGGCGAACAGCGCTTCTAAGTCTGAGGAGGAGTACGACCAGGGCAGGTTGCCCACATAAATCCGCTTCATACGACAATCCTGTAACAATAATCCCAAAACACACGTGTGCATGCCGAAGAACAGTTGCCCATGTCCGCTTGTTACTAAGCGACCAGGCATCCATCGAATCTCCTGGGCCTCGTATGTTCAACAGATGGACGTTCGACCAAGGTAAACGGCCTCGTTGACCAGTAGATAAGGCTCTCGGACAAGCGAATCCAACCATCCAGTGGTACCGCTCGGGTCATAGTTCGCGCGGCAACTGCGCCAGCATTCGGGGGAAATATAACCGTTAGCGAAACCCGTAAAAAGAGCAAGTCAGGCAAAAAAATCTGCCTGGCGCATGGTCAGTCTCAGCGCCGAACTACGACACAAACTGTTGCCGCCGCATAGCCGAATTACTTGCCCATTCCATGGGACTACGGAGCAGCGGGGATGTAGTTCAGGGTGTAGTACGCCATGTTGTGCAGCAATGGTTGGCCAGTTGCGGAAGTTACACCGGCCGATTGCAGTTCGTGTACGTGCCCTTCCTGCAAGCCGTTCACGAACAAGCGAGCTTTTAGGCCATCGGCAGAGACTTCTACTTTCGTAATTTCGGGAGTCGTTTGATCGACTTCGGGACTGCCATAGGCGGCCTGATAGATGTATGTGTAGGTCGACAACTTGTAAGACTTGGGGTCGCCAGCGGTCGCAGCATCGACCTTTTCGGTGAAGGTCAATTCAAAGCCATCGTGCTTGGCGTGCATCTCGAGAATTTCAAAGGGGGTCTTGCCGGTCCAGACAATGCGGTCGAGTGAGTGGGGTTGTGTTCCCCGCGAGCCCCACCCGCGATTGGTGCCACCCACAAAAAGCGAACCATCGTTGTTGAACAGCAACGACAACGAACCGGATCCCATGCCCGAGCGGAATGGAAAGCACGCTCCTTGATAGTGGTCTTTCACTTTTTCGAGACACACACGCATGACGGTGCTGTGGGTCTGATCGCCAACGAACAATTGATTCTGAAACGGGCCGAACTTTCCACCCGAAACATCCGTGGCGATACCCGCAGCCGACTGGCCCATCTTGTTGTAAGGGAAGTAAACCGCTGGCGGCTCTAATTGAGGAATCCGTTTGGCCTCGACCATCATCCGGCTGCCGCTTTTGGGGTCTTCGGGCCGCGGGCCAATGGCACCGTCCGTCGCTTCATACCAGCCGTTGCCGCCGGGGTGTCCCACGAATTTGCCTGGCTTGAGATGCTTGAGGCTGCACGCGCCGTTCCAGGGGCCTTGATTGTCGGTATAGAACATGTCCCCCGCTGCGTTCATGCCGATGCCACCCGGTGATCGCACGCCGCTGCAAGTTGGAATTACTTTGCCATCGGGCGTGATCCGCAGGCACCAGCCGCGATACTTGTTTTTGCTGTCGAACGAGCCGGTCAAACAGAGAACGACCCAGAGATTGCCCTCCTTATCGAACTTGGAACCAAACGCGTACTCGTGATAGTCGCCGTTGATCTCCCAGCCATCGCTAACCGTATGAAAGATATCTGCACGACCGTCTTTGTTCTCGTCCTTAATCTTGGTGACCTCACACCGCTGCGTGGCGTAGAGCCAGCCATCTTTCATGCTCAGCCCCAAAACCTCGTGCAGGCCGCCAGCGTATTTGGCAAACGACGCCTGCTCAGGTGTGTTCGTTAGAGGCTCATCGAGCAAGAAGATATCGCCGCGGCGAGTGGAAATCGCCAGCTTGCCGTCGGGCATCCATTCGAGCCCCCCCGCTTCCAAGCTGATGTATTCGGGAACGGGGAAGCGGACGATCTTGTAGTAGTCCTCTTCCTTGGGGGCCTGAGCCGAGGCAGTAACAGTTGCCAGAAGTGCGCCGAGCAAAGCAAGTGCGCGCGTGGAAAGCGGGAAAGTTGACATCGATATATCCAGATTATGTGTTAGTTGGTTGAAACAACCCCAGGCGAATAGCTAACGACTACCAATCGTACTCGATCGTCAGATTGGCTCCTCGATTCTCAAAACGAATCGGAATGAGCAGTTCGCTCTTGTTGTTGCTTTGGCGCACGATGCCTTGCTGACCAGACTTAATCTTCAGCAGCCATTCACCATTGACCTTGAAACCGCCATCGGCCGCTTCGATCTTATCCGCCACCATGGCCCGGTATTGTAAGTCGGCGGGAACTTCGCTTCCTTCGGCCACCTTGAACGCCAGCTTTCGCTCGAGCGTGAAAACACCAGCTTCACCGATCGGAGCGGGCTGGTCTTCGACCTGAATTCCGTTAAACGAATAGAGGAACGTCGGCCGCTGCTTCTCGCCCAGGCGGTAGCCGTTGAATTGATACCCGATGTCCTTGGGCTTTTCCGTCGGCCAGGCATCCGCCGAACTCTTCAGTACTGCGAAGGGTGCACCATCGGGCAGCTTGACGACATTGTCGCCCAGCGGCGGTTCGTAACCGACACCGCGGCCCGTCCAATGACGCGACGCATCCATAAAGCCGTTATGCCAGATCATCGCCAGCCGCAAATTGTTGGCATCAAAGGCGAGGTTCAGCTTTTCGGGATAGCCCACACCGATGGCTCGCGAGCCGGCTCCTTCGATGAAGTTGCGATACATGATCGCTTCGTCGAAGGCGATCAGTTCGATGGCCCCAGTCACCAAACCTGATGGCAAGGCGGCCTTATCGCCGTCGGACAGAAAGGCCCACATCGAGCGAATCTGCTTCGCTGTGTTCCCGTCCAGAATTTTCGGCAATTGCGATTCACCATTCGGCCAACCGGCGGGCATGCGCGTGCCGGGGCGATAAGCCTGTGGATTGATTAGGTAATTGTGGAACCAGTCGTCGCGGAGACGTTTCGTCATTGTGGTCAAACTGAGGGCCTGAATGCCTGTCGATTGTTTGTTCGCGAACGTATGGCACTTAATGCACGACATCCCTTGGCCACCTACGAGTTGTCGTCCGATCGCTTTGAATTTCTTGTCGGAGTCGGGAATGTCGACGGCTGGCACCGGCTTGATCAGTTCGGCATCGGTCGTTTGAATCGCCGAGACGAGGCTCTCGACATTCTTCAAACCAAAGCGCGGCATGCGGGTAAACATATAGGGCCGATCTTTAGCCCCCTGATCCATCACCGTCTTGATCCAGGCTTCATTCAATTTTGCTCCAGCTCCCGTGAGCGAGGGTGGAATGCGCCCTTCGTCGCCCATTTCGGGCATGTCCGACTTGAAGTGAGGATTGCGGGTTTCTTCCACGCCGCCGAGTTCGCCGCGGGTGTGACAAGCGATGCAGTTGAAGCGAATCAAATTGAGATCCACGAGTTCTTTCCCAGCCAGTTCGGCCGCTGGCTTCTTCGCGGCAGCGAGTGCTGCTTGCAGCACGATTTGCTGGCGAGTATCGAGTGCGTAACGGGGAGACTTGGTGGACTCGCCCTGCAAGCAACCGCCTACTCCCTTCAGGTCGGCCAGCGATGCACCGACATGCGTCGGCTTGGCTGCGACTTGCTTGCCATCCACTTTCATCGAGTGGCAGGAGGCACAGCCGAGCGTCGTAAAGAATTCGCGACCCTTCGCAGCCAGGTCCTGATTCACGACAAACGCTTCGGGGACTGGCTTGCCTTCCTTGGGTTCTGGAATCGCGATTAGCGAAGCAAGGTCCTGCGGCGGCTTGCCTTTGGCTTCGAACATCACTTGGAGATCGGAGTCGCCACCTTTCTCAAAGAAGTCCACCACGACACTATGCGTCCCTGCTTTCAACTTCAGCGGCTTGCGCTTTTGGCTGAACGGATGAACGCCGTCGTTGTCGATCAATACTTTGTCGTCAATGGTCAGCCGCGAGCCGTCATCAGAGCCAAGCAAAAAGAGGTAGTCGACGTCCGTATCGACTTTGATCACCCCCTCGAATCGCAGCCCATAACTTCCCTTCTTCTTGAGAGCCTTGAGGTCGAAGCCTTCTGCTTCGCCCGTCTCTTTGGGTTTCAGCTTACTGAAATCGGGAAGTTTGTCGAAGTTGCCGGGATAGTACGAATACTGCAACCCAGCTGCGATGTCCAAATCGTTGAGCAGGAACGAAGCTACGTCGCGGGCATCGGTGGCGTTCAGATTCAAGTGCGGCATGCGGCCACCAGGACGAATCGAGAGGGGGTTCTGCACAAACTCCGTCAGCCCGGGCAAGGTGTACTTGCGCGAAGGCGTACCAAGCGGAATGGAAGTCGGCAGCGAAGCGGGTGGGTTCTCGGCCGGACGTGGGTCGTGGCAGGCCAGGCAGCCCACTGAGTGATACAACTGTTCGCCCCGATTCACGCCGCCGCGCAGCGGCGCAACATCGTTGGTGGTACCCGTGGTGGCCAGAAAATGAACGATGGCCTCGACAACATCCTTGCGTTCAGCCTCGGGAATTCCCGCGAGTGCATTCGGCATACTCGTGCCGGGCTTTACGGTTTGCGGATCCATCAGGAACTTCAGCAGGTACTGCGGCCGGACGCGGTTGCCCACAGTATCGAGCACCGGAGCTTGCTTCTTTTGGATATGCTCGGCTAGCGACTTATCGGCGGTGTGGCACGAAGTGCAGTTCAGTTCGCCCAGTAGCAAATTTCCGGCCGCAACTTGATCCTTCGCGGTCGCGTGATATCGTTCGAAGGGAATGACCCGCGGCGGAACATCGGCAGCTGTCGCACCAGCACTGAACGCTGTGCCCAGCAGCAATGCGGCGAAAAGCGAACACAAAACACGACCTGGCATGGGGAACTCCAGCTGGGATGGGCGGCAAAGGCGAGCGCGCAATCAGCCCGTTGGCTGCCGCGCGATTGGGCCCCCAATCATGCTTGGCCAGCGCCCCTAGTGTCAACTATCCGCAGCTGAAAAATGAGAGGGGCCGGAGATTGGCGAGTTGTGCGGATAGCGCAAGAAGAGACGCAATCGAAAGAGGCGATTGCGTCTGCAAATTGATATTCCGGCAGCAAATTGCCCTAGCCGGCCAGACGACGGACTTGTTCCGTATTGGCGGCTTCAGCGGCGGCAGCGGTATAGCGGAACTGCATCAGGTAGGCGTCTTCGGTCGTGTCTTCGTAGAAGTCTCGCAGCAGCGAAACCGCCTTAAAGCCGCAGTCGCGGAAGAACAACTGAGCATCGAGATTCGTTTCGCGCACTTCCAGCATGATGCGGCTGCGACGTTGCGGCGACAATTTGCTTACCAGCTTGCGGAGCATCTGGGTGCCGACATTGCGGCGGCGAAAATCGGGGTGTACGGCAAAGTTGAGGACATGCAGGCGATTGCGATGGAGTTCGTAGATCATGAAGCCCACGACCCGCTCGTTGTGCTCGGCGATCATGCCGATGCAGTTGCGTTGACGCAAGCAGCGGATGAAGTCTTCTTCCGACCACGAGAACTCGAAACTGCGATCCTCGATCTGCAGGACCTCGGCCATGTCGCGGCGAATCATCCAACGGATATGGACGGGCGCCTGGTGTTTGGCGGAGGTAGTCATGGCGGGTTCCTTCCCGAATCGACGTGCGAATTGGCCGGACAGAACACGGTGTGTCAGCAAGGCAGTGACAGGAGATTGCTGGCTAAACGGCGACGACAATTCATTTGTCGAGGGTGGCCGCTGAGGTCAGCAACGAGAGGTAGGATAATAATCGGCCCCGAAAACACCAATACGAACTGTGAAGATTCCGTAACCGGTGCTAGCGGAGCGGATGGCTATTTGCCCGCTTCGGTCACAATCGCCGCGAAGAGCAGAATGGTGATGACGCCGAGGATCACGCCGGCAATAGCGGTGCCCCGCGAGCGGTGAAAGATGCCCAGCACACCGAGCAGCAAGCTGAGAAAGCCGAGAAAAGTGAAAGCTCCGCCGAAGATAAGTAGGAGCGGTCCCACCGCTGGGAGCCAACCTTGCTGCTTGCTCACGCCGGCACAAAGTCCGATCAGCACCACGAAGAAGCTGCCAATGACACCTAGCACCAGGCTCGTTTTGCCAAGAGTGTTGGGCGAGGGAGGAACAGGCACATTCATCGCGGCATCCAGGGGCAGGTGTGCTGGAGATCGAGCGAATTGCAGTGGTTTACATCAAACCGCCAGGCGCAGGCGGAACGCTTCCGATAGTTTCTGAATCTGTTCGAGCGAAAGCTGCTCGGCGCGAACGTCGGTGGGATATTCGAACGGCGCGAGGACTTCGTCGACACCCGGCTTATCGAGATGTTCTTGCATCGAGGCCACCAGTCCGCTGCGCAAAAACTTACGCCGATGTAGAAACAGCCCGCGGACAAACGTGTGGAAGAATTCCAGGTCCGGAATGGCTGCCCGCTTGGCCGGGTCGGGCACAATGTGAATGATGGCGGACTGCACGCGCGGCCGCGGCCAAAAAACCTGCGGGGGCAAGATCCGGGCGATTTGCAGATCGCACAGCGACTGCATCCACACACTCAGCGCGCTGTAATCTTTCACACCGGGGGGCGCGATCATGCGGTCGGCCAGTTCTTTTTGAATGGTGGCCGTCAGCGAAACCGGCAGTGGATCGACCGTCAGCAGGTTCGAGAGAATCGGCGTGGCAATGTTGTAAGGCAAGTTTGCCACCAGCTTGAATTGCCGGCCGGGAACCGCATTCACGTGCTTGCGAACTTCGTCCAGCACACTGTCGGCGATGTTGTTTTTGTTGCGCAGGGCATCCTGCAGCAGCATGGTGATGTTGGCTTGCGGTTCGAGTTCTTCAGCTGCCATTTGATGCAACCGGGCGTCGATCTCCACCGTTACAACATGCGCGGCATGATCGGCGAGCATCGAGGTCAATGAGCCCATACCGGTGCCGACTTCCAGGATCACATCGTTGGCGTTCGGGGCTGCCGTTTCCAGCAGCACATCGAGCAGATTCAGGTCGATGAGAAAATTCTGGCCGTGACGTACCTCGGGCCGGATGCCCGCTTCTTGAAAGCGGCGAGTTAAATACGAAACGGTCTGACGGGCGGAAGGCATGAGGCTTTGCGATCAATGTGAGGTAACGAATCGTGCCAACGGGTTTGCGGTTAGCGGTCTACTACAAATGCTAACTGCCGCTGCACGTACTTGGCGAGTAAATCTGTCTCGATGTTCACCGCATCGCCGGGCTGGAGTTGTCCTAAAGTGGTCACCGCTAGGGTGTGCGGTATCAGGGCGACGCTGAACTGATCCGCCATACATTCGACGAGCGTCAGGCTCACGCCGTCGACGGCCACGGAGCCTTTTGAGGCCAACTGACGAGACAATTCAGCCGGCACCCGGAACCAAAGAAAGGCCCAAGGCCCTTCTTCCAGTCGCCGGTCGAGCGTGGCCAGAGCATCGATGTGGCCAGAAACATAGTGACCACCCAGCCGATCGCCGACTTTCAGCGAACGTTCGAGATTCACGCGACTGCCGGAGTGCAACCGACCCAAATTCGTGCGCGACAGGGTCTCGCTACCGGCTTCGAACGAGAGGACATCCCCCTCTCGTCGGACAACAGTCAAACAGCAGCCATTTACGGAAATGCTATCGCCAATTGCAGCATCGCTGGCCACCAATGGAGCATGCAGCGACAACTCCACAGCTGCACCCTGCGGCACAACGGCGGTGATGGTTCCCAATTCTTCTACGAGGCCAGTAAACATGCCCGCATGATAACAAAACCGGGCCAACCCCGCGTAAGGCGAGGCAAATGCCGGCGATTTCAACTGGCGAGAATCAATTTCCCGGTTTCTTGATCCGGCGAAACTGATCCGGCGAAACCTCGCCATGGGGCCGGGTAACAATTTGGCCACGGAGCCTAGCCAAGAAACAAAAAGACCGGACACAAGGTCCGGTTTTCGAAAGAATCGCCGCACGGTGCGTCCGGGCACCTGAATTCGAAGGCCTCTCCCTCCCGCGAATTCAGATGCCGGACAGCAACGGGCGATACTAGACTGAGCCGGTCAGGCTCAGGAGGTCATT
The DNA here is from genome assembly GCF_007747655.1 of Anatilimnocola aggregata. Classification (NCBI taxonomy): domain Bacteria; kingdom Pseudomonadati; phylum Planctomycetota; class Planctomycetia; order Pirellulales; family Pirellulaceae; genus Anatilimnocola; species Anatilimnocola aggregata. The sequence goes on along the minus strand of NZ_CP036274.1, from coordinate 6,913,697 downwards.
CGACCTCACTTTTGTACGGTGCGCCTGGCACCTGAACTTGAAGGCCTCTCCCTCCCTCAAATTCAGACGCCAAGCAGCAACGGGCGATATCAAACTGGGTTGTTTTGAACCCAGGAGGTCATTCGACCTCACTCTTGTACGGTGCGCCCGGGCACCTGAACTTGAAGGCCTCTCCCTCCCCCAAATTCGGATGCCGGGCAGCAACGGGCGATACGGTTTTGTTAGTGACTTCAAGGAGCTCGGTGCGTCCGGGCACCTGAATCCGAAGGCCTCTCCCTCCCGCGAATTCAGATGCCGGACAGCAACGGGCGATATCGTTAAGCGGGCACTGGATTCGGCGGGAGTCGGAGTTGAGCGAATCAACTTGCAAGCCGCAGAACCAACCTCACTGAAACGAGCTTGTGAGTCCAAACATGACTGATTTGTGTTGAGCGAGTCCGAAGAAAGTGTGAAGGTTTGCTTCTTTCACTCTATTGTTCCCGCTGACGAAGGAAGCATATTGCACGACCCGTGCCAAACTGGCGTGCTAGTGCCAGCAGAATTCTGGCGAGCAATCGCAAATCATTTCAAAACATTGATTTACAGCGTGCCAAGGCTGTCCGAAGTTTTTTCTCGCGAATTTCCCTTTGACGTCGCTGACAAGATGGTCAGCGGCCGGTGCTTAAAGACTAGGCATCTATCCGCGAAATCGTGCCGTGGCATAAGCAAACTTCACGGAATAACCAGCAAAGATTCGCAACTTCGGCGGGAGCCCGCGAATCATCCAGCCGGAGCACGGCTCAATGAGAAGATGGGCAAGAGCAGTCCCATTGCAATCCCGCCAACTACCACACCCATGACAGTGATCATCAACGGCTCGAGCATGGTCGTCGCCGACTTGATGGCGGTTTCCACTTCCTTGTCGTAGTGCAAACTGACTTTCCGCAGAACGTGATCGAGTTTGCCGGTATCTTCGCCAGCGGCAATCATCTGCACGAGCGGCCCCGGAAACAGCTTATTGCCATGTAGCGAATCGCAAATGCTTTTGCCTTCGGTCACCTGATCGATTGCATGATTCCAGGCCTTCTCGTAATAGACGTTCGCCGACACTTCACCCGCCAGGCGGAGGGCATCGAGCATCGACACGCCACTTTCGACCATCGTTCCCAGTGTGCGTACGCTGCGGCTCAGGATCACCTTGCGAACCAGTGGCCCGATGATGGGAGTGTTGATCGCCAGCCAATCCATGATCGCTCGGCCGGTCGGTGTCTTGCGACCGACGAAAAAGGTGACCACTGCCACGACGACGCCGATCAACCAGGCCCACCAATAGTCGAGCATCACGTCCGAAGTGGTCATCAGGACCGTGGTCATCACCGGCAACTTGATCCCCTTGCGGGTGAAGAGGGGCTCAAACTTCGGCAGCACGTAAGTGAGCAGGAAGATCGTCACGCCTGTCGCCAGCACGAGCATGACCGTCGGATAGGCCAGCGCACCCCGAACTTTCTGCGCGGTATCGAGTTGGTTGCGCATGTAGAGCGAGATGCTCTCCAGCATTTCCGCCAGTGTGCCCGTCTTTTCACTCGCCCGGATTAAAGCAATGTAAGTACGATCAAAATGCTTCGTGTGCTTGGATAGGGCCGCGGAGAAATCTTCGCCCCCTTCCACCTGTGTCTTCAAATCGAGCAACACCGCTTTGAGCGTGGTGTTTTGTTCTTGCTTGGCAATGCTTTCCAAAGCTACCGAGAGGGTGATTCCGGTATCCACCATCACCGCCAACTGCCCCGTGACATAGACAATGTCGTTCTTGCTGACGCGGCTCGGCAGTAGGCCGACACTGACTTCCTCTTCTTCCAGTTCCACGACCTGCAGTCCGTCGCGCCGTAACTTTTGCAAAGCCTCTTCGCGCGATGCAGCTGAGATGGTGCCATCTTGTGTCGCGCCCAGCGGGTCGCGAGCGACAAATTCAAAGGTGATGGCTGTCATACGTGAACTCGTTCTTACTAATCCTGCCGCGTGCGCGAGGGAACTTCTCTTTCAATAAACCGTTATGTCGTGGAAATGACGTCTTCAACCACCGAGCCCGTACGTTCTGCCCGTTCGGCAATCGCGCTCTCGCCGGTGATTTGAATGATCTCTTCGACGGTGGTCAGCCCTTCTTTCACTTTGCGGAAACCGTCCTTCCGCAATGTGACCATGCCATTCTCGAGGCCGATGCGGCGCATTTCGGAAACCGAAGCATTGGCGACAATCGCGTCACGCAACCGGTCGTCGATTTGCAGCAACTCGTGTACGCCCACGCGGCCGCTATAGCCCGTGTTGCGGCACCGCTTGCAACCCGCGCCTTTGTAAAACACGTCCATGCCATGCCCCATCCGCTCCAGCGTTTTGCGGAGCGGGCGCGGGAGTTCGTAGGCAGTGCGACACTTCGGGCAGACGCGCCGGACCAGCCGCTGGGCCAAGACCACGTTGAGCGCGGCCGAGATCAAGTACGACTCGACGCCAATGTTAATGAGTCGCGTGATGGCCGACGGTGAATCGTTGGTGTGTAACGTGCTCAGCACCAAGTGACCCGTGAGTGCCGCTTGAATGGCGGTTCGCGCGGTTTCTTCATCGCGGACTTCGCCGACCATGATTACGTCGGGATCCTGCCTAAGCAAAGTTCGCAGCGCTTTCGAAAACGTGAGTCCCACGCGTTCCTGCACCTGAAACTGATTGATGAGCGACAGGTGATACTCGATCGGGTCTTCGACAGTGCAGATATTGTTCTCCATCGAGGCGATCTCGTTGAGCGCCGCGTAGAGGGTCGTACTTTTGCCGCTGCCTGTCGGTCCCGTTACCAGGATGATTCCATTCGGCGCGCGAATGCCTGTCTGCAGCGGTTCGAGCACATCTTCGGCAAAGCCCAGATCGCGCAAGTTGAGCGACACGCTGCGGGTATCGAGCACGCGGATAACCGTCTTTTCGCCGCGATTGCCTGGAAACGTGCTGATACGCAGGTCAACTTTGCGGCCGTCGAGCATCACATGCACGCGGCCGTCCTGTGGCAAGCGACGCTCGCTAATGTCGAGCGAGGCCATGATCTTGATACGACTCGTCACGGCATTGAGCAGATTGACCGGCACTTCGAGCGATTTATAGAGGCGGCCGTCGATGCGATACCGCACGCGCATGCAGCGCTCGGCGGGCTCGATGTGAATATCGCTAGCCCCTTCTTTCACCGCGTTGTAGATGACGTAGTTCACCAGCCGAATCACCGGCGACTGCCCGGCGATTTCTGTGGCGTCGCCAATGTCGTCGATCGCGGTCTCGATCAGCGTGACTTCGGCCTGACTGTTGTTATCGATGATGTCATCGATGACAAACGTCTTGCTGTCCGGCAGCGTGGTGATCATCCGCCGGATGTCTTTGGGCGAAGCAGCGACCACTTGCACTTGCAGGTTCGTGGCCCGGCTCATCTCGTCGAGCAAGAACAGATTAGTCGGCTCGCACATGGCGACCGTCAGTACGCCGCGAATGCGAAAGAGCGGAAACACCATGTTCTTTTCGATGTACTCGCGCGGCAGCACGTCGACCACTTTGGGGTCGGCCAATCGCGGTTCTAGTTTCGCATACGGCAGGGCGTAGACGAGCGCCAGGCACTCGATCACCTGGTCCTCGGAACAGAATTCTTTTTCGACGAGGATTTCGCCGAGCAGCTTGGTGCCGCCCGATTGCTTCTGCATTTCGAGCGCCTGCTGCAGGCGCTCGAGCGTGAGAATTCCTTTCTCGATCAGAATATTGCCGAGTCGCTGCGGGGCGTGATGAACGGTGGTGACCATCGAAAAACTCCTGCGCGTGAAAGTTCTTAACCGGCGAAGCTTTTCACGGCATCGATGACCGTTTCAAACACTTCCAACTGTTGATCGAGGCGAGTCATTTCGAGAATTTTGCGATTGGACTCGTTCGTCGTCGAGATTTTAATATCGCCACCGAGCGCCAGCAGTGTTTCCTGCGCATTGAGAATGGCTTCCAGCCCGCCACTTTCGATCGTCTCGCTTCCATTGAGGTCGATAATCACCTGCGAGCGATCGAGGTTCGTCAAGAACGCTTCGAGTTGCCCTGCGGTATCAGCGCTCAATTCTTCGGGCGTGTGGACAACGACCACCTCGCCGAAAATTTCTGTGGGGAGTTTCATGGTTGAAATCGAAGTGCGGTGGGAGAGGTGGGCGGGATCAAGCTTGGAATAGCTTTACAGCCATTGGCTGACTGCAGTCGGAACCGTAGCCGCGATGGGCAGACCGACGAGCGCATCGGAGGCACCCTCGTGGCCGCCGAGCAACGATTCGACAACGTTGAACAGTTCACGCGGGCTGAAGGGCTTACACAGCAGTTTGACGATGCCGTATTCATCGCGCAGTTGGCTCGAAGAGAGTTCAAAACCCTTCGCGCTGAGCATGATGACGGGGAGGTGACACGTGGCAGGATGATCTTTGATGCGACGGGCCAGTTCGAGTCCGTTTAGCCGCGGCATTTGGCAATCGGTGACGAGGACGTCGGGTAGTTGCTGTTCGATCAGCGTCCAGGCTTCTTCGCCATTCGCGGCACATTGCACGTGATAACCGGCGCGCGAGAACTTGAATTCCGCGGCCCGCAGGATGTGCAGTTCGTCGTCGCACAGGAGGATGCGCTTTTGCATAAGGTTTCTCGCTTCTTACGAGGAGCTTTGGCTCGGCAAAATGATGCGAAAGGTGCTGCCTCGGCCGAGTTCACTCTCGACCTCAATGCGGCCACCGTGGACGTCTTCGACGATATGCTTGACCAGTGGCAAACCCAGCCCGGTGCCGGCTGCCATCTGTTGATCTTTCTTCACGCGATAGAACTTCTCGAACACCTTCTGGCGATCTTCGGGCGAAAGTCCCACGCCGGTGTCTTGCACTTCGAAGACGACGCTTTCATCGGCCAGGCGGCTACGCACGGTAACCGTGCCGCCTTCGGGCGTGTATTTGAGCGCGTTCGAAACCAAGTTGATGGCCGCTTGCAGAAGCGTGTCTCGATCGGCCAGCACACCAAGGTAGAGCGGGCTGAGGTCGGTGACCAGCCGCATCTGCTTGTGGGTCGCAGCGGGTTGCAACAGGTTCACGGCTTCTTCGAGCAATTCGTTGAGCGAGCGCGGCGCTTTGTTCACGTGCACCACGCCAGCTTCGATGCGCGACAGGTTCAGCAAGTTATCGATCAGCCGTTGCAGCCGTTCCGTCTGGCTATGAATGACGCCGAGGAATTCTTCGCGAGTGGCTTCGTCCTCAGCATCGCCGTCGGCGAGCAGTTCGACATAGGCCCGCACGCTGGAGAGAGGAGTTTTCATTTCGTGGCTGACGGCGGAGACAAACTCGGCATTCCGCTTTTGGATCGCTTTCTCGTGCGTGATGTCGGTGAGCACGGCGACCACACCCTGGCCACCCGGCAGCGATTCAACGCTTGATTTGCCGTTGGCCGAGCGTGTTACTTCTTGCGTCCCGGCTTCATCGGCGAATGTCTTGCAGCTGATGCGGAACCAATGTTGCCGCCCGGTGTCATCGGGCAGATTCACCTCCGCCGAGCGATGCGTAGGCACGCGGCGCTTGCGGGTTTCGGTCAACAATCCAACCAATGCTTCGCAGCGGGCCAGTTGTTCGAGTGCCGGGTGGGCATCGAGCGAATCGGGCAAGTGCAGCAACTTAGTAGCCGGCGCATTGGCGAGAATTACTTCGCCAAACGAGTCGATGGCCACGACCGGATCGTTCATTCCGCTGAGGATTTCTTTCAACTGATCGCGTTCGACCGCCACGCGATGGACGCGCGCTTCGGCGGCCGTTCGTTGATGTTCGGCATACTCCACGCGCTCCGCCATCTGGTGCAGGCATTGCCGTACGCTATTGAGCACGGGGCGAAAAGAATTGCTGGCCGGCAGATCGGGCATGGTGTTGCTATTGCTGCTGAGCCAGGAGTTAACGTCCAGCTGGCAAAGCATTTCGATGTATCTCTTCGCGGTCTGGCAGGCGAGGACATGCCGTTCCGCACTAAGTCCGCTCACCAGCACCGCCAGCGCAGCGCCCCCCGTCAGAAATGCCGCTCGCGCCATGAGCGAGGGCTTGCCCACCCACACCTCGACGGCCCAGCACAGGCCAATCGCGGTGAGCACAGCTGCTAAGAACAGCACCGGCGTTGTCGAAATGAATCGGTTGGGATGGTTCACGGTAACGACTGTCGAGCGAGGAGAGAGGACACGGGAACACGCCACGCGGGCACGTGGAGGTTTGGCGTCATGTTCCTTTCGGAAAACTAGGTCACAGTCGCCGAGTGTCTAATTCTTCGGAAAACCCTTGCGCAACTCCGCATTTGGAGTCCGAGGCACAAACGTCACAACCGCCGGTTAAGTGCTGGGTTTGGCCACTCCCATGACCGAAAATCCGCCCGCAACGGTACAATGCATTTTTATCGAAACGTTCCGCGCGCAGCGCTTTTTCGTTACAGACCGAACTGAATCACACGTGCGAATTGCCGAGATCTATTCTTCGTTACAAGGAGAGGGACGCCTGACTGGCACCCCCAGCGCGCTGGTTCGCGCTAGTGGTTGCAACTTGCGCTGCTGGTTTTGCGATACCCCATTCACCAGTTGGCGGCCCGAGGGGGAAGATCGCGACGTGGTGGAAATCGTTGCCGCTGTGGAACAACTCAAGGACCGCGGCGGGTCGTGGGTCAAGTTACTTGCCAAAGCTGGTCAGCCCGCTGATAAAGTCGCTCTCGCGCACGTGATCATTACCGGTGGTGAGCCGATGCTCTTTGCCGAAATGATTCCGCTCTGCGAGGAACTGCGGGCGCGAGATTGGCACATTACAATCGAGACTTCCGGCACGCTCTATTTGCCCGTCGCTTGTGACCTGATGTCGATCAGCCCCAAGCTGGCCAGTTCGACCCCCGTGAGACAGGGAGCAGGAAACTGGAGTGACCGCCATGAGCGAGACCGGCATCAGCCAGCCGTCATTCGCAAGTTGATCGAGGAATACGATTATCAACTCAAGTTTGTGATCGATAGTCCGGCTGATTGCGAGGCCGTTGAACAATGGCTGCATGATTTTCCGCAGGTGGATGCCAAGCACGTGTGGCTGATGCCCCAGGGCATCGAACCGGTCGAATTGCAGCAGCGGACTGATTGGCTGCTCCCTTATTGCCAGCAGCAAGGCTTTCACTATTGTCCGCGTAAACATATCGAGTGGTTCGGACCTGGGCGAGGAACGTGACCATTCGCTGCAACCGCACTACTGGCCCCGCTTCACGCTGACGCCTATCATTCGCAGGCTGCTAGTTTTTTCCTTTGGAACGATGAATTCTCATGGCTGAGCCACACGATCACGAAAACTGCGACCACGATCACGACGGTCACGATCACGACCAGGGGGGCTTCCATCCGGATGACTATGCGTCCCCCGGCAAGCAGCTGCGGTTGTTGATCGAAGACTCGACGATTCAGATCCCTGGTGCCCCCAATGCGCTGTTCGCCCGGCTGATTCAGCGGATGGGTTACGACGCGGTCTATCTGTCTGGTGCCGTTTTCTCGGCCGGCGTCTTTGGCCTGCCCGACGTGGGACTTTTCACGCTGACTGAACTGGCCCAGCAGACGACTTATTTGACCCGCACCATGACGCTCCCTGTCATCGTCGATGCCGATACGGGTTTCGGCGAAGCCATGAATGTGGAGCGGACGATTGTCGAACTGGAAGCAGCGGGGGCCGCTGCGATTCAACTCGAAGATCAGGTGATGCCGAAGCGGTGCGGCCATCTGTCGGGCAAGACGCTCGTCGATGTCGAAGCGATGTGCGCGAAGATTCGCGCCGCTTCTGGCGCGCGCAGCGATCCCGATACGGTGATCATCGCCCGCACCGACGCGCGCGGCGTGACGAACATCGACGACGCGATTGCCCGCGCGCATAAGTATTTGGCAGCTGGTGCCGATTGGATTTTTCCCGAGGCGCTCGCCACTCCCGAAGAGTTCGCACGCTTCGCCAAGGAAATCGAAGCTCCGCTGATGGCCAACATGACGGAGTTCGGCAAGAGCCCGTTACTTTCGCTCGACGATCTGGCTGGCATGGGTTACTCTGCCGTGTTGTATCCCGTCACGCTCCTGCGTGTGGCCATGAAAGCTGCGGAAGCGGCCCTCGCCGTGTTGGCCACCGAAGGTTCGCAGGAGTCGCTGCTCGATTTGATGCAAACCCGCGAAGAACTTTACGACCTGCTCGACTATCAAGATTTCGAAGAGCGAGACCGGGCTCATTTTGGCGGCAGTGGAAACTGATGCAGAATTAATTGAATTCGTCGTTTGACTTCATCCTCTCCCTCGAAGAATCATTATGACCGAATCGTATAGCCCAGGACTGGAAGGCATCGTCGCCGGCGAAACAGCTGTCAGCACCGTGGAAACGGGGCTCACGTATCGCGGTTACACCATCGAAGAATTGGGGGAGAAATCTAACTACGAAGAAGTCGCCTACCTGGTGTTGCACGGCGAGTTGCCCACGGCCGCTCAAGCGGCGTCGTTTCGGCAGCGGCTAACCGAAGCAGCGCACGTGCCGCCGGAAGTGATCGACACGCTTCGTTCGATCCCAAAATCGGCTTCGACGATGGATGTCCTGCGCTCCGCCGCCAGCCTGCTCGCCCACTGGGAGCCGGAAGTCAACGACAACAGCCACGATGCCAATGTGCGCAAATCGGAACGACTGATCGCCAAGATGCCGATCATCGTTGCGGCCCGCCAGCGGCTGAAGGATGGCCAGCAAGTCATTGCCGCCGATCAGGGGCTGTCCTTACCGGCCAATTTCCTCTGGATGCTGCGGGGCGAGAAGCCCAGCGAGCGGCAGGTGAAGGCGCTCGATGTCTCTTTCATCCTGTATGCCGAGCACGAGTTCAACGCCTCGGCATTTTCGGCCCGCTGCGTGGTTTCGACCCTCTCCGATTTACATTCCGGCATTACTGCTGCCATCGGCGCGCTCAAAGGTCCACTGCACGGCGGTGCCAATGAACGGGCCATGGAAGTGCTCCAAGAAGTGAGTTCGCCAGCCGAGGCAGAAGCTTGGATTCGCAAAGCACTCGCCGAAAAGCGGCGGATTATGGGATTCGGCCATCGCGTTTATAAAGATGGCGACCCGCGCGCTGTTTACTTGAAGACGCTGACGACGGCCGTGGCGAAAGAAACCGGTCACGACGACCTCGAACAAACGGCTGAGATCATCGAGACCATCGTCCGCACCGAAAAAAAGCTGCCGCCGAATGTCGATTGGCCCTGTGCCCGACTCTATCACTACCTGGGACTGCCTATCGACCTGTATACGCCGCTATTCGTCGTCGCCCGCATCGTGGGCTGGAGTGCTCACATCATCGAGCAACTCGATAACAACCGCCTGATTCGCCCGCGCGCCATTTACACCGGCCTGGCCGAACGAAAATGGCAGCCGCTGGCAGCGCGGGGTTAGTTCGTCGCGAGCTCGGTTACTTCAGCCGCGTCATTGTTGCGCCGCGATAGTTCGCGCCGTGGCCATGGTCTTCTCGAATCAGTTCGAAGAGGCCGTCGCGATAGCGCCAGACGAAGTCGGCGACATGGTCGTGACGAGGTTTCACGAGTCTTAACTGATTGTCGATACAGGCGAAGTCTCCCAGTGAATTGAGCGCATGCCCAGGGGAACTCAGCTCGAGCAGGCCATCATCTCGCATTGAAAGGAGCACGTCGTACTCGAAGCCTGCCGGCAGTTTCATGCGCCAGCGACCGGCAAATTCCGTGGCATTTCCCTTTTCGTTCACTTTGCTACGGGCCTGCCATATGGCTTCGGCTCGAGCGGCATAGCGATCGGGAATGGATTCCTTTGCCCGTGGTTTGACCGGGCGAAGCTTACGTTCTTCGGTCTCTTCAGCAATGGTACTGATAGCCGTAGCTGCAACGCACAAGAGCGTGAGGGTGAAGCGCGTGGCACGCGAGTCGAACGTGTTCATGGCGAATCTCCGGAGGAAGTGATTCGGAGAGATAACGCTCGTCTGTACGAAGTGTTTCGAAAAAAATCGGGACAAATGAGGGAAGATGACTTTCGAGCGCCAACCGCAAAAACGGGCGCGGTGAATTACAGCACGCCATACTTTTGAAAGGCAGCCGTGGCGGTCATGCCGTCGGCAATTGCCTGGCGAACGACGTTTTCGTCGTTCACTTTATTCCACGCATATTGCACGACCTTGTCTTCAATCTCGCGCGGCACGACGACAATGCCGTCGATATCGGCCACGACCAGATCGCCGGGCGAAAAACGAACGCCGTCAATTTCGACCGGCACATCGATATCGATGACGCGATTCCGGTCCTTGCTATCGTACAGGCACGTGCCGCGGGCCCAGATCGGAAAGCCCATTGCGCTCATCTTGTTCACATCGCGCACGGCTCCGTCGACGATCGTTCCCACGCAACCGCTCCGGCGGGCAGCGGTCGACAGGAGTTCGCCCCACAAGCCGGAACGCATCGAACCACCGGCTGCGGCAATCAGCACGTCATCGGGCTGGCAAGTATCGACAGCCTTCAGTTCCAGGTCGTAAGGCTGCGGGTCGGGATGAGCCATATCGGCCCAAAGGGTTGTCTTGCAACGGCCAATGAGCACACCGGTGGTTGTGAGCGGTTTCAACTGCACGCGCGGCGACTGGTGGGGATAGCCCATGGCATCGAGCGCGTCGCAAACCACGGCGGAATAAAAAACCTGCCGCATCAGGGCGAGGGTAATGGGCTGATCGTTCGGGGCGGGCATTCAGGGAAACTCCGCAGGCGGGATGGCATCTTGGTAGTTCGACACAAGGTAAGGTGCCGCACGCCGGGAATCAATCTGCCTTGCTGGAAGCCCGCAACGAAATCACTACGTCGCGTCTTTCCGCCAGCGGTCTTGCCATACGCAGCCGGCCCAGGACCAGCCGACGCCGAAGCCGATCAGCATGTTGCGCATTTGGCGATTGAGCTTGCCGCTGCGGCGAAGCGAGTCGATCAGAATTGGCAGCGTGGACGAAACGGTGTTGCCGCACTGCTCCATGGCCATTGGCATTCGCTCTGCAGGAATGTTCAATCGCTCGCGCAGCTGATCGAGCATTTTGCGAGTGGCCTGGTGAAACAGATACAGATCGATGGCCGGTTCTTTCAGATTGGCCGCTTGCAGAATGTCGTCGACCAGTTGCGGCACCGCGCTGACGGTGAAATTGATCAGGCTGGGGCCGTCCATGTAGAGGGCGCTCTCCCAACGCTGACGATGGCGCGGCTTGATGCAGTCGGACGCTGGGCGATTACCGCCGCGCGTGACCAGCAGCGTATCGGCACCAGTGCCATCGGTGCCGAACTGAAACGCGGTCAGCGAGGGCTCGCTCGCTGCTTCGACGAGAGTCGCCGCAGCAGCATCGCCGAAGATCGTCCGCAAGCTGCGGTCTCCTTCGTGGATGTACTTGCTGTAAGTCTCGGCCGTGATGAGCAGCACGCGTTTGATCGAGCCGCCCCGAATCAACCCATCGGCTAGCGACAGGCCATACACAAATCCGGAGCAGCCCAGATTGAAGTCGAGCGCCCCGATGTTCGTCCTCAGGCCCAGGCGATCTTGCACCAGGCAAGCGGTCGTCGGCAGGGGATAGTCTGGTGTCTGCGTGCAGAGGAGGACGAAGTCGATGCTCTTGGGGTCGATGTCGTTTTCGGCGAACAGTTTTTGGCAAGCTTTCACCGCGAGGTCGGACGCGCATTCGTCCGGCGCAGCGATGTGCCGGGCCGCGATGCCGGTCTTCTCAAAGATCGTGTCCATATCCCAATTGGGATAAGCCGCTTTGAGTTGGGCGTTCGTCTCCACTCGTTCCGGCAGATGGATCGCGATAGGTCCTACCGCTGCGTACTTCACGTTCTCTGGTTTCCTTCACCAATTTTCCGCCGCCCGCCACCCCAATTCTGGCGGCTCGATCAGCGTCTTGTCGCCTTCGAGCCAATCGCTCAACATTAACGGCGATAGCGAGTTGGGTCAATTGGAGGAGGAGCGGTCGCAGCGATCCGCTAGCAAAATGTGGGCAGTCAAGAAGCGAATAATATCTCCTGCTTAGCCCAGCAGTTTTGCGCCAAACTTGGTTTGACAACTATCGACGATCCGCTGAATGATTTGATCCGCCTCTTCGCCGGTCAGGGTTCGTTCGGCCGAGCGAAGTTGCACGGAGAACAACAGTCGCTTCTTGCCAGCGCCGTCTTTCTCCACATCGCGATAGGTATCGAGATACGAAATGCCTTGCAAGCGTTCGCCCGCTGCCGCTTGCACGGTGCCCGCTAGTTGCGACCACCGGAGCGGTTCGTCAACGATCAGGTTCAGATCGCGGGCAATGGCCGGAAAGCTGATCTGCGTCTGGTAATGCGGCGTGAGGACCGCAAGCGGCACGAGTGCGCCGAGATCGAACTCCACGATGGTCGCTTCCCGGCGCAAGCCAAACTGTTTGAGACCGGCGGGCGACAACTTGCCGAGGTAACCGAACCGCTGGCCGGCGACACGCAGTTCGGCAGCATGATCGGCCACTAACATTGGATGACGGTACTCGACCACTTCGAGCCGCAGGGTTGGATTCACCCGAGCGAGTACACTTTCGACCACACCCTTCAGCGTTAAAAAGTCATGCCCGCTGACAGCAGCCAGCGACCATTGCTCGTGCGGCAAGCTGTTTTCCAGCGGCAGATAGATGCGCGCGGTCTCGAACAGTTGACTGCTATCGCAGCCAAGCGATTCGTTCAGCCGGCGACTTTCGAGCAAACTCGGTACAATGCTGCGGCGAAGGCGATCGGCCCCCTTGAGCATCGGCTGATTGCAAACCAGCGGCGCGGCGTGCGTCCACGGACTGAAGGCGCTGGACCAGGCTTCGCTGACGACGCTGGTGGTCAGTGCTTCGTCGAAACCGGCGGCGGTCATCGTGTGGCGAACTTTTTGCAGCACACGGTCGTGATCGCTCTTGTGCGACGGCGCCATTGGCACGCCAATATCTTCGGGAATCTTGTCGTAGCCATGAATCCGTGCCGCTTCTTCCACCAGGTCGATCTCGCGCGTCAAATCGCGACGCCAGGGGGGCGGGAGTGCTGTAAGACTTGCGGCACTTGTCTCAGATATTCCGCAGCCCAGCGCGGCGAGAATCCGCTCGACCTCTTGGGCAGGGATTTCGATTCCCAAGATGCGTTTGAGCTGCGACAGCCGCAGCACGATCGGCTGAGGAGCCGGCACCTTCGGTCCTAAGTCGATTACACCAGGTGCCAGTTCGCCCCCGGCTAACTGCAAGATCAGTTCGCAGGCTCGCAGGCTCGCCCAATCGACGCCGGCCGGATCGGTGCCGCGCTCAAAGCGATAGGAAGAGTCGCTGGCGAGTTTGAGTTTGCGTGAAGCGCCGCGCACTGCCAGAGGCGCAAACTGAGCCGACTCGATCAGCACGTCGGTCGTCGTGGCAGTGACTTCGGTCTCTGCGCCACCCATCACGCCAGCGAGTGCGACTGGACGCTCGGCGTCCGCAATTACGCACATGTCGCTGGTGAGGGTGTAGGTTTTGTGATCGATGGCCGGGAACTGCTCTTCGTTCTTTGCCCGTCGGACGATGATCTGCCCGGCGGCCAATTTGCGAAAGTCGAACGCATGCAACGGCTGGCCACACTCCATCAGCACGTAGTTCGACACATCGACAACGTTGTTAATTGCCGGCTGACCAATCGTTTGCAATCGCTCGACGAGCCACGCGGGGCTAGGCTTGATCTTCACGCCGCGGATCAGGCGGGCCGAATAGCGCGGACACAACTCAGGAGCGTCGATCTGAATCTTGACCGACTTTTCAATTGCCTCACCCGCCGTTTTTGGCTCGGGCTTCGGCACTTTCAACTTTTCGCCAAGCAGCACGGCCGCTTCGCGGGCAACACCGATATGCCCTAGGCAATCGGGGCGGTTGCTGGTGATTTCGAGATCGATGCAGAAGTCAGCGCCCGCTGCTTCGGTCGATTCGTGGTTCAGCCCCGCCATCATCAGCCGCTGCGTGAGTTCCGCGTGCGAAACGTTGAGCGTGACGTATTCTTGCAGCCATTTCCAAGAGACAAGCATGGTTAGTTCTGATTTCGATAATCTTGTATTTAGGTAGCCCGACGCGTGAGCGAGGGGATGCTGAAACTCGGCCTAATTTGTAGGGTGGCTGGGCCATCGGGCGATTCAGCCCCTCACCCCAATCCTCACCCCGGAGTATCGAGGAGAGGGAGTAAGAGTGCCTTTCCCCCAGTCCCCAGATCCTAGTCCCCAGCCCCTACTTAGAACTGTTCGAGAAAGCGGACGTCGTTTTTATAGAGTTCGCGAATGTCGGTAATGCAGTGGCGTCGCATGCAAAGGCGCTCGATGCCGAGGCCGAAGGCGAAGCCGCAGACTTCTTCCGGATCGTAACCCACCGCGCGGAGCACGTTGGGATCGACCATTCCTGCGCCGCCGAATTCGATCCATCGTTCTCCCCAACTCATGTCGACTTCCACGCTGGGCTCGGTGAAGGGAAAGAACGAGGGGCGGAAGCGCACGTGCACATCGCGGCCGAGATAAGTTGTCGCGAACATGCGGAGCACACTCTTGAGGTCGGCCATGGTGACGTGCTTGTCGATCAGCAGTCCTTCCATCTGGTGGAACATGGGAAAGTGCGTGGCGTCAGCCTCATCGGGACGATAGACGCGCCCGAGCGAAATGATTCGCACCGGCGGCTTGACCGTCTCCATCGTCCGAATTTGCACGGTGCTCGTTTGGCTGCGGAGCAACATGAGCCCGCTGGGCGAGGTGGGCTTGGTGGTGGCCGTATGAGCGGTCACCGCGACCGGGTGCGTTGTTTCGGCCACTTGCAGATAGAAGTTATCGAGCGGATTGCGCGCGGGGTGTTCGGGGGGAATGTTGAGGGCTTCGAAATTGTGCCACTCGTCTTCGATCTCGGGCCCTTCGGCAATCGAGAACCCCAGCCGCCCCATAATGTCTTTGAGTTCGTCGATGGTCTGCGAAATGGGATGCAGCCGGCCGATCCGCGGGCGAATGCCTGGCAAGCTGATATCGAACCGCGGAGCGTGAGGGTCAACGACTTCGCCCGTCTGCTGCTTCTGTTGAATTTCGGCGAAGGCAGCTTCGATGGCTTGCTTCACTTCGTTAAAGCGTTTGCCTGCGCCGGGCTTATCGGGCCCGGTTACCTGACCGAGTCCTTTTTGCGCAGCCTTCAGGCGGCCGCTTTTCGCGCCCAAGAACTCGATGCGGGCCGCCTCCAGCGCGTCAGCCGATTTAGCTGCCGCGAAAGCGTTTTGCGCAGCGGCGAGTAACTGTTCCAATTCCTGCAAGAACTCGGGCAAGGCCATGCCGGGCAAATCCACCTACGAGTTGAACGACCGGGCCCATTCGGGGCCCAAAATTGAGCCCCTTATCTTCCCGGTAGTGGCCTGCCGAGACAAGTGGCTATCGTCGGCACGGGACCTAACGAATGACAATCGGCAGCGCAAGCAGTTCTTTCGACTCCGGAATGAAATAAGGGAAGTCAAGTTCGCCGATGCCGCTGGTAATGCGGTCGATCATGCTCTTGCGGACCGATTCGTCGTTGATCTCGGTGTTGCTAAAGCTGCGGGACGATGTTCCTTTGATGGTATCTCGCCAAATGGGCGTTTCGTTCCCTTCTACAAACAGTTCCACCGCGAGCGAGCCGACGGCCTCGGTGGCAGTGCGGCCAGTATCTCGACCCGGATCGCGAAAGGCGAACACGGATTGCCGCTCATAGATCGGCAAGGTATCTCCCGCGTTCTCAGTGAAACGCATCCGGAAATAGGTTTTCTGCCCGTCTTGCACCTTGAGATTGTCGCGATTCAATCGATCCGTCAATCCTTTATAAAGGGCGGCGACGGTTTCGTTTTGATCTCCGCGTATCGTTCCCAATTCCATTCTGATACTGACGGGTCGGACGGGAGTGAGCACAGCCCCCGTTCCGGATTGCAGCGCCGCAATCGAGGCTCGAATTTCCTTCCAAGGTACATTCAACATCTCAACCTGCCCGGGATCGCTCGGGAAAGTACCAATCAAGTGGTTGTCGTCATAAATGTGAATCTGCAAGTGCTGAGCGAACTTCTCTTTGATCGAGAGGACGGCAATGCCCGAAGCCCGATCGATGATATCGTTCTCAATCAGCCAGGCCGAGCGATCAGGAAACCACTGCAATGTGGCATCCGAACCAACCCGCCGATCGGCGCGGAATGGCTGATCCATGAGCAACTTGCCACGATTATTCCAGCACATTAACCGTGGAGCGGGATGGGTTGAGACCATGGCCAATTCCTGAGCGTCGCTGGCAAAGGCCAATGATTTCATCCAGGCAAGCGTAAAAACGTGATCTCTCCCCTCCCCTTTTGGACTGGCCATACCCGCAACAGCGCGACCATCGGCTAAGCGGAAAACAGTGATTTGCGAATCGACGGGCGTGGCCAGATATTTGCCGTCGAGCGTCATGCAGACATTGTTATAGGACAGGCGGGCACCAGTTAGATTGCGCGTCCCTGTTCGCTCACCAGTCTCCAGGCTGTAAACCTCGAGCACCGGCTCGCGACGGCCACCGATATACAAGGCATCGTTTGACAGCAGCAGCAAAATGGCATAGTGGTCTTCAATTCCCGGTACTGTGAATTTGATTTTGCCGGTTTGCGTATCCCAGACCTGAACACCTGACTCTTCCCGATTGGAAGACTTGCTGGAAGCGGCAAAAGTCAAGCCATCGGGCGAGAGGCACTTTCGACGAGTCTTGTGGAATTCGCCAGCGAGTTGGATGCTCCCCTTCTTGTCGGCGAGATTCCAAACTTGATTGCCAACAATAACGGTTGGGCAGCCAGTGGGGCCAAAGGTCAAATCGTCCGTATCCTTTACTGGAATGCTGTCGCCACCCCACGCTTCGGCCGACGGGTTGCTAGTCTTCGTCGTATTCTGCGCGTCGGATCCCCATTCTGCACCACCCACCACCGAGGGCTTGGCGGCAGGTAAAACTGGCGAAGTTGTGCGCGGAGCCGTTGCGGGAATGGTTGACCGCGCCGCAGTTGCGGGTTCATTAGCAGGCACGGGAGCCACGCGTGCGGGTGCAAACGAGGGAGCATCTGGCAGGCGATTGAGTGGCTGTGGAGAGAAAGGGTCGAGCGGAATCAATGTCGTTTGTGCTGGTTCAGTGGCTGGCGGGGGCGCAAACGCTGCAGTTGCGGGGCCCGAATTGCTAACCGATTTCGTGAACATGACCACGATCAAAATGATGACAAAGAGCCCGGCCACGCCCGCCCCACCGGCAAACATCCAAACGACGGGTTGTCCATTCGCTGGTGCATCGGTCGGTGGTTGAATGGCTGGCTGTGGTGGTTTGCCAGGTGCTGCCGGTTTCGGATCCCAGGCGGGAGTACCACCACTCAATGGCTGGAGGGTCGGTGCTGGTCCACTTGCTGCCGGAATCTGCATCGCAGAACCGCAGTTCTGGCAGTTCGCCGTTTTGCCAGCCCACTCGGGGGCAACTTGATAGCGCTGTCCGCATCGAGTGCATTGACAAACTAGCTGCATGGCCGCTTTTCCCTCGAATCGTCGCGGATTTTGCCGCCGGCAAGTCATACCAAGTGCCAGCTCGCTCAGCCCTTCAGATGTTTATATCAATCCAGTCAAAGCAGGGCAAATTATTGCTGGTGGCCAAGATAGCTAATTCTCGCCGAAATTTGTTTGATTTGGCGTGAGCTTAGAATTGAACTCAACGGCCGGCGAGGATGAATTCAGCCCCCGCAGATGGATCGAGGGCGAAACTTACTCAGAGATGTCTTTACGGGGGCCGGGAAGATCGTTCGCCGCGAGAATGAATCCCGACCCCTCCTCCATGATTGGCAGCCCAACAGCAACTTGGGCTAGTCCAATGGCACAACCATCACAATGGGTCATGCTTAGGCTTGGGTCACCGCGAAGAGTGTTATGTGACCCAAGCAGCCTGCGGCAATTCTAACTCGCCGGACTAAGCCCCAGCGGAATTGGCTCGACCAAGATCCTTCGTATCGCCGGGCCTGAGCGTGCTGGCCTTGCGATTTTCTCGCTGAATGGCCTCGTACACCTCTTGGCGGTGCACGGGGATATCCGACGGGGCTTCAATCCCCAGCCGAACTTTATCGCCTCGAATATCAACAATCGTCACGACAATATTGTCGCCGATCATGATGCTCTCATCACGGTGTCTCGACAAAACCAACATCGGTGGCTCCTTCCTCTACACGACGTCGCCGCGGGGGCGGGCGCGAAATGATCTGCTGAATAAAATGGATAGTAATGATGGCAGTGGTTGGGGCTGGCCCGCGAGCGCTCACTCTCGCGGCAACGTTCAAACCGACTTGCAGCTTCGGCGGGCTGAGTTCGGTTTTACTCCCGGGCAACCGCACCGGAGAGCTTCAGCGACTGCAGTGCTATCACGCAACCGTCTGACAAGACAACTATCGTCCGCAAAGCTTCGCCAATATTAAATTCCACCGCAGGAGGCACACTTTACCACTGCTGCCGTTTGTGACGGCGCTGGAGCAATGATCGTGACCTTGCTTCTTGACGGCGGCTGAGCAGAAGCAAGCGCGTAACTGCCGGCCGATGGCTACTGCGGATTTCGCAGACGAAAGAGTTGCGACTGCGTGCGGAGGAGAAGGGAATCACCGGCGATGGCAGGAGAGGCCTGGACCTGGCCAAAGAGGTGATTGGTCGAGATTTCTTCGAACTTGCGGCCCGGCTTGAGGACGTACGTCACACCTTCCTGGCTGGTGAAATAGAGCTTGTCGTCGGCCAAGATGGGGCTGGCGGCGAAGTTGCCGCTGAGGCGATGTTTCCAAACTTCGTCACCCGTTTTGGCGTCAAGGCAACTGGCGACACCTTTGGAAGAGACGAAGTAGAGCTCGCCTCCAGCAACCAGCGGTGAAGAGAGTTCGGGCACTTGAGAATCGACGCTCCACTCGAGGTGGGAGTTGGTCACGTCGCCAGTCCCATCGACTTTGATTGCCCACAATTCGGGCTTCATAAAACCAGTGCAAATGTAGACGAGACCGTCCTGATAGACGGGGCGAGGGACAACGGCATGCCCGGCGCCAAAACTAGACCGCCAGATTTCCTTGCCCGTGGTTGGGTTATAACTGCAGACCCATTGGGCCCCCACACTGATCAGTTGCTCCTGGCCGTTAAACGTGATGACCAGCGGTGTACTAAAGCCGCGCTTATGCTTGTTGTCTGCGGCCGCAATGGGCGGGCGCGATGTTTTCCACACCGGCTTGCCGGTTAATTTGTCGAGCGCAATGACGAACTGCTGATCGGTACCATCGCAGGCCAATAGAAGAGTGTTCTGATAAAGAATGGGCGAACCGCCAGGGCCAGTGATGTCGTCGACAGACAATTGTGTCTTCCAGAGAACTTGCCCCGACTGAATGTTGAGGCAAACGGTCCCCAGCGAACCGAAGTGGCAATAAAGTCGCTCGCCATCGCAGGCGGGCGTGGGCGAGGCATACGAGTTTTGCGCGTGGATCGGTGCTGGGTCGTTTGCTGTGAAAAGTTCGATCGCGCGCAGGATTTTGCCCGTGCTCAAGTCGAGTTCACTGGCAAACAGCGTGACGGCGGAATGCGTCTGAAAGTCCTGGGTCAAAATCGGATTCGTCGCCAGCTTTGCTTCGCGCTGTTTGGCGGTGAGGGCCGTTTGCTCAGCGCTTGTCAGCCAGATTCGATCGCCCACGATAATTGGCGACGACCAGCCGTTGCCGGGGATGTTGGTTTGCCAGGCCGGGGCAATAAAGCCGCCCCAACTCTCGGGCAGGTTCTTGGCCGTCGCGCAGCCATTGCCGCTAGGCCCACGAAACTGCAACCAGTCTTCAGCGGCGACCCGTGATGCCGCGAACATCAAAAGCAACAAGACGAGAATTCGCAACAAGCGACCTGAGAACATGGTTGGCACCTGACGAGGGCTAGGTAACTGACAAGTTTACCTTATCCCCGTCAAATTGTCCGACCATTTGCAGCGATCGTGCCGACTTTACAGTCGGGCGGCGAACATCAGTGCGATCGACCCAGGAACTAGTTATCCCTCCCAAAAAAGCGGATGGGGAGGGATTCGAACCCCCGGTACCCTTACGAGTACGGCAGTTTTCAAGACTGCTGCCTTAAACCACTCGGCCACCCATCCCGATCGGTAAATCGTGCGGTTTTCACGATTCCTGGTCTTCTCTTTCGACCAAGTGTACACCCGGAATACACCAGGTATATTGGTCTCACGCCAAAATGACGCCCTCGGTGGCAACCGCAGGCGTCAAGACTACACCACAACACCCGCTAAAGTGAGAGAGGTGCAATCATGCCCAATTCTAAGCCGGCAACGCTGCCTGGCAAACCCCGACCTGATTTTCCGCTCTTCCCCCACAAAGGCTGTCGCCAGTGGGCTAAAAAGGTTCGCGGGAAGACGCACTATTTCGGCAGCCTCTTAGCCGATCCCAACGGTAAGAAAGCGCTCAAAAAGTGGCTCGATGAAAAGGAAGATCTACTCGCTGGCCGCATTCCCCGACCGAAGGTTGAAGGTGGCGCAACTCTCGAATCATTGCTAGATCGGTTTATTCATCACAAAAGTGGCCTCCTTGAGACGGGAGAGCTCGCTCCACGAACGTTCAAGCGATACGAAGACACGTGCAAAGTACTAATAAACGCCTTCGGACTGCAACGCTTGTTGACTGATATTACTGCGGATGATTTCCAATTCCTACGAGGTGAATTGGCAAAGAAGTGGGGACCGGTTTCTCTCGGGAACGAAATTCAGATCATCAGGGGGATCTTTCGCTTTGGGTTCGATTCCGGTCTGTTAGATGTTCCCGCTCGGTTTGGCCCCGGGTTCAAAAAACCATCGGCGAAAACGCTTCGCCTCGCCCGCGCAGCCGCAGGACCAAGGTTGTTCACGCCGATGCAGATTAAGGCGCTGCTCGCGAAGGCAAATCCGAACTTCCGCGCGATGATCCTGCTTGGCATACAGGCCGGGCTCGGGAATACCGATCTCGGCTCGGTGCCGATTGCAGCGTTCGACCTAAAAGCTGCTTGGCTGTCTTACCCTCGAGGAAAGACTGGGATCAGTCGCCGCATTCCGCTGTGGAAGGAAACAATCGACGCTGTGAAGAAAGTGATCAAGACTCGCCGGGAGCCTGTGAATGCGGCGGATGCTGACCTGCTCTTCATTGGCGGCCGCGGTGAGAACTACGCTGGCGATCGGAAGGGTTATCGCGTTTGCCAAGAGTTTGATCACGTTCGCACAGCCGCGGGCATTATCGGGCGGTCGTTCTACGATCTGCGAAGAACATTCCAAACCATCGCCGAGGGATGTGGAGACATCGTGGCGGTGCGTGCGATCATGGGTCATGCAGCAAGTGAATCGGATATGAGCGCGCGATACCGGCAGTCGGTGGACGATGCTCGCTTGAAGAAGGCTGTCCAGACGGTGCATGTCTGGCTGTTTCCGCCAAAGAAGAAGGCTGCGAAGCAGAAAGTTAAAGCATCGGTACACAGTACCGCGTAAGCGGCAGTACCAACATTCCTACCTGCCAACCACTCGCCTTCCCCACAACCTACCCGCCGCCCCAACTGTTGGCGCGAATTGTTGCAAAATAATCCGGCCGTGACCTAACTAGTCACAGAGAACCGGATACTAGCGGTCAAATGACCAGACGCGTCCTCGGTTACCACACGGATAGGTGGCCGCGGGGCGGGGCACATTGAAAATAGAGATAGTTATGGAACCGATCGAAGTCTTTGGTCTTTTTCGCGAACTGCTCAGCCTCAAAAAGTCGTCGCAGAAAGTTGATGATGCGATCGAGGCGTTGCTTGACGTTATGGATCCCACTAGACAATCTTACGACTGGATGCCGTTCGAAACTCCTTCGCCGAGATACAGTGGCTCTGCCGTTGAGACTACAGCGGATTCAGTTCGTGCGGCGTGCATCGCATTTCGACGACACCTAGAGGAGGTTACGCCGAGGTTGAAAGCAGTGACCAGCGGTTGGCCACAACCGGATGTGTTCGGCGAATTCAATCTGTGTGAGAGCCGTGGCTGGGAACAAGCGGTAGTGAGATTGCTCGTAATCACAGAGCAAATTCGCACAATCAAGACCAAGCTGCTTCTGGACAAAGAAGAAGGAGAGTTTTCCCGTACATTCGCATTCATTGAACATCGGCATGGGCGGGGCAAGTTTTCCTTCGCCGATATGATCCGACATGCCATCCATGCCGTCGAGGCACTCGAATCCTTTCAATCAACTGTCGACGCAATTGACTTCGATGAGGATGACGACCCAGTTGCAGTTGTTGAGGCCGCGGCAAAAATATTGGAACGTCCTCGAACCCGCGAAGATCGAGAAGTAGAAGTTGTAGCCTATCTTCGCGATAATCCAAAAGCAACAATGCGACAAGTTCTTACTTTTGCCAATATTGGATCAGCAGCTACAGTCTATAAGATGGATTCTCCCGAGGTCATCACATGGCGCAATATGATCTCACAGCGGAGAAAAGGCCGACCCGGTGGCAAGGAAGTACAAATGCCTAAAGGAGCAGAACAATTCATTGCGGATACAGCGGATGGGGAAAGCCGCGAGCTTATCCATGAACTCATTAAAGATCAACGTCGTGATATGCGGAGCGATACGGTCAGGGCACGCGAGGAATACTCATCAGGCGACTAGTGCTTTGTATCCATTCCGTAATTTGCACAGTGAACATTTTGTGAACGATGTTTTCACACAAGCGAACAGACCCAGATTGGGGTGAACATTTTTTCGTGACACTGACGCGCAGAACACCTCAGTAAACCCGATGTTCACGGGTGTTTTTAGTGAACGGCTCTGATATTAGAGACACCAATCTAACTTTCAGGAGTCGCAAAAAATGTCAGAGGTTTCTTCCGCTCCCCAGTTGCGGACGATTGGCCGAATGGCGGCAGAGTTGGGCGTGTCCATATACCGCATCAACCACATCATAGCCACTCGTTCGCACATTCATCCCGCAGCGCGTGCTGGGACGTTGCGCCTTTTTGATGCTGAAACACTGTCCCAAGTTCAGTATGAATTGAACCTGCAGAATGCTCGGCGCCATTCTCGCGGAGGTGACGGCAGTGCCTAGGCATTTCACTGTCGCTCAGGCGGCTGAGTTACTGTCCGTGACTGCCGATCGAATTACGGATTGGATCGCCGCCGGTGAGCTCACTGCGATCAATATCGGCATCAAAGCCAATGGCGGCCGCCCGACGTGGCGGATCAGCGAAGTAGAACTGCAGCGATTCTTGCAATGCAGACAAAGCACTCCCGTGCCAAAAGTACAAACAAAGCGGCGAACGACTTTTGACTGCGTGCCGCACTACTTTCGCAACAAGTAGAACGAGGAATCGCAGGTTTTTCGCCAATAAACGCGCGCCGAAACATTCGTGAGCCTACATCGGCGGGGCCAAACATCTTCAGTTCCTGCATGTTGTACTTTCACGACATAGCGCAAGGCAACTTGTCGATTCTTTCCCCGGAAGGAAAGAGCGGAACGAATTCACCAAGTCTCTGGGTACCATCGTGAATCATCGAACCGCGAAACCTCGGCGCCAGACAATACTCGCGGCGGTAAATGGCTACGCGAAGGGAAGGAGCGCGCTTTACGACGAACAAGCAGAAAGACAGGTCGCGGGCATATCGATCTTGCAGCACTCCCTCTTGGCCATCGTGCAGGACGTGCTGAAACCATTCCACTTCGCCGACCTCGCCTCCCGGGCATGCTACGTCACTGGTTTGGAGATGCTTCGGGAGTCGATGCCGCCAGATCCACTCTTGTTCGTCGCACGGCTGAAGCGCCACACCGACGAAGCCATCGACACCGCATTCATTTCACGCTTGGCAACCAATGTGCAGTCGATAGCCCATCTGTCGCACTATTCCGAGTTGGTGATTGAGAAATTTGAATTGCGACAACGTCATGAGCACGCACTTACTACCCAGCAGATGATTATCGACGGTTCGTCGATCCCAGACATCGACGCTCACTCAAACCTGTTTGTTACCTCGCGAGAGCGCGCGAGTTCACGAATTGGGAGTTTTGCTCAAATGGCTAAGAAGGACGCTAACCAGATGCTGCGACGTGCGGTCATCGAGGGCATCGTCCGCGAAGGCGAGACGATCAACGTTGTCAGCGATAGTAAGGTCGGGAAGACCTGGTTCGTTCACGGCATGGCCCTCTCAATCTGTGCTGGCGTCGACTGGATTGGGTATCCCGTTTCACAGGGGAAAGTGCTACTGCTAGACAATGAACTTCATGAGCCGACGCTGGTACATCGCATTCAGCAGATCGCCGCCACACTCCAGATCGAGGAGTCAAGATTTGCGGAGCGACTTGACGTCGAGTGCTACCGCGGCCGGCTGGTCGATATTCACGGGGTAGTAGAACGGCTGAAGCAAACCACGCCGGGCGCCTACAAAGCAGTCATTCTCGACAGCCTCTATCGATTCGCCCCAAAAGGATTCGACGAAAACAGCAACGCTCACACAACCGAGTTGTACAACTTGATCGACTCCGCCGCCGCACACCTGGGCTGTGCGATCGTTTGCGTGCGACATACCAGTAAGGGAAGTCAAAGCAATAAGAGCGTGACTGACACCGGCGCCGGCGCTGGAGCACAATCGAGGGCGGCCGATTGTCACCTTGTCCTTAGAGCTCATGAAGAAGAATCCGCGTTTGTCGTCGCGGCCGCCCTGCGGTCGTTTCCAAAGATGGAGCCGTTCACGGTGAAGTTTGAATGGCCTGTGTTCTTTCGGACTCCTGAATTGGACCCCGCGCTCCTTGCGCCGGATAAGCCACGGAAGTCCAAGACGCCGCTGCCCGAAGCACCGTTGGAACCCTCATGGGACGCCGAGCTGTTCGCCAGCGAATTCCTTACCGCAGCACCACAGTCGCAAGCGGCCATCATCGCTGCGGCCGTCAAAGCGGGAATGTCCGAACGAAGGGCCAGCGTCCTGCTCAGGTCCGCCACTGATTCTCGCCTTGCGTTCCTTTGGCTGGGTGGTGACCGCCGACAGAAGGCGTTTGCTAATCGTCCGCAGACCCCACTGGGAATCGTTTCGGAGTCCGCTGAATGAGGGGAGATATATATAACGCGCGCACCCCCCACACCCCCCAATACAAAGCGAGAGGTATCTCGCGGTATTGGGTTGGGGGTGTGTGCGTGATTTATATCGGAGCAAAAAATTGACATGCTGACCAATTGTTTCACGCACATGAGTATTGCGACTTCCCACTTGGCGCACGACGAGGCGATCAAATGAAACTCCTTAAACCAAAGGTCACGCAGCTGGGTGTAATGAATGACGGAACGGTTTGCCGACACGTCGCCCACGTTTGCGACACGGGCGTTGCACCGGCGGCTGGGAACAACCAAGCCACTCGCGCACTGACCCCGAACGTGGGCCACACGGTGCGTCTGCCAAAGTGGCACTCGCCGGGCAGGGCAGGCCTACCCCGGGGGATAGTAGGTACTTTTTGGCGACTTCACGGTCAGGTTTCCCACCCCCACAGCGCGCTCACTAGACAAACTCCCGCGCGGCGCGGGTTCAATCAAGTAAGTCCTTTTCACAAAGCAGGTTAAGAACATGTGCACAATTAGTTTCAAAGGCACACGTCACGGGATGACTAAAGCTCAAAAGGCAGCCTTTCGCAGGATGCTCACCGAAATGGAAGGGCAGGAATTGCATCTTGGAGGCTGCATTGTCGCGGATGCTGAGGCCGCTGAGATTGCTGCCCGCAAATCCCGGTACGTAGTCTGCTATCCCTCAATCGAGGAGGCCCAGTCGCAGGTTCCTCGCGACTTTAAGGTCGAAACACTCGAGGCGCAAACTACACTAGCTCGCAATCGAATTCTCGTCCATCGCGCGGATCTGTTGATCGCTTGTCCGCACGATATGGAAGCAATCAACAAGGGCACACTGGGAGAATTGGCATTCACCCTAAATTACGCTCGCATCCGGGGAAAAGAAGTTTGCATCATTTGGCCGGATGGAAGCATCGAGAGAGAACCCCCGGCCATTCAAGGAATGATTTCCGATCGACGTTCGACAATAGAACGCCGGATTCGTCCCGAAACGATTTACATCAATCGCGTTCCCGTCGTTTTCTTCAAGTGCCCGAAGAAGAAACGCTGGTGCATACGGGTGATCGGAGGCCGCGTGAGATTTCCGAAAAGGAACTCGCGCGCACCACGTGACTGAGCAAGCCCACCATTTGACAGCTTTTTCGTGCTCGGTATGATGCGAGGGACCTACGGGCAATGTCCCGTTTCAAAATAGCGCCTGGTGCACGGGCGCACGAACACAACATTTGAGTTGCGGCGTGCGCTTGTATTCTGATCTATCCAGGCGCGCGTCGCGGCTCTTCCGCGAGGCGAAATATCACTAATGAATATCAGAAACCGAATCACGGAACAGCGGACGATCTCGACGCGCGAACTCAAGCCACACCCGTACAACTGGCGCAAGCACCCGGAGAAACAGCGCAAGGCATTTCGCGCGGTGCTTGATGAAATCGGGTTCGCTGGTGTGTCACTCGTTTACCGCAGCGAGCGCCATGGTGGTGCGCTAACGCTGATCGACGGCCACATGCGGCTGGAGGAAGTCGGCGATTTTGAAATACCGGTTGCGATCACGGATCTAAACGATCTCGAGGCCGACAAGCTGCTCACGATCGCGGCTCCCATCGGAGACATGGCCGAGGCGGATCCTGCCCAACTCGATGCTCTCTTGCGGCTCGTGTCGATCGAGAGCGATGAGCTAGAAGAGTTGATGCAGGGCGTCGCGAAAGATCTCGGCTGCGAGTACGCGATCCCCGAGGAGATCGTGCAGGACGAAGCGCCCCTGCCGCCGGATGAAGCCATCACGAAGCCCGGCGATATCTGGATCCTCGGCAATCACCGGTTGATGTGCGGCGACAGCAGCAAACCTGCCGACGTCGATCGACTTCTCGACGGCCAGGTCATTCATCTAGTCAACAGCGATCCCCCGTACAACGTGAAGGTCGAACCGCGGAGTAACAACGCGATCGCCGCGGGCCTGAGCTCGTTTGCCGGGCCCAAGCATCACCAGCAACTGGACGTCGCGCGCCACCCTGGGAAAGCCAAGCCGACGCAAAAGAAGATGCGCGCAAAGGACCGGCCGTTGGCCAACGACTTCGTGACCGATGGCGAGTTTGATACCTTGCTCGCTGCCTGGTTCGGCAATATGGCCCGCGTGCTGGTACCGGGCAGATCGTTCTACATTTGGGGCGGCTACGCCAACCTCGGCAACTATCCGCCCGCGCTGAAGGCCTGCGGATTCTACTTTTCGCAGGGCATCGTCTGGGACAAGCAGCATCCGGTGCTCACGCGCAAGGATTTCATGGGCTGCTTCGAGCTCGCATTCTACGGTTGGAAGGAAGGTGCTGCGCATCAGTTCTTCGGGCCCAGCAACGCGCGAGATCTCTGGCAGGTAAAGAAGGTGAACCCGCAGTCGATGGTTCATCTCACCGAGAAGCCGGTCGAGCTCGCCGCCCGGGCGATGCAGTTTTCGTCCAAGCCCGGGGAGAACGTGCTCGATCTCTTCGGCGGATCCGGCAGTACGCTGATGGGAGCGGAGCAAACGGGGCGGCGAGCGTTCCTGATGGAACTCGATCCACCCTACTGCGATGTCATCGTCGAGCGCTGGGAGAAATTCACCGGACGGAAAGCTGAGCGGATCACGACCGCCGAGGTGGCAGCATGAACGCCACTATTCATTTCGAACACGCCGCGACACGGCGCGAAACTCGGCGAAACTCCGTGGGCTTGGCCTTTGTCCCCACCAACGAGAAAACGCCCCAGCGTGGCGAACGTGGGGCGTCGGGGGCCGCAATCCTGGCGGCCGTTTTAGGCTTTGATCGTGAACCGACCACGTTCGGATTTGACGAACCGGGATGCTTGGCCCTTCAGTCCGATCTCACGAATGATTGCGCTGTAAAGAGTGGCGTGCGGCGTCTTGCCGCCGGGGCTTTCCCACAGACCCTTGCTGGCCATGGCCTCGATCATCTCAATGCAGTTCATCGGCGTGCCGACATCGCCAAGCAGCTTGGCGGCGGCGTCGATCGCGCTGACCTTCTTCTCGCCAACCGGTCTTGCAGCGATCGAGCGTTTGATTTTCGCTGGCTTCCCGGCCTTGGGCTCTTTGCATTTGCTGCAGAAGTTCTCCTCGTTCTCCTCGGCCCATTCATGATCGCCACCCTTGGGACAAGTTCCCGCGGTCGAGGCGGGCTGCTGGACCTCAACCGCTTTCGCCCTAGCACTGGGCTTGGCTGGCGTCTTGGACTTCTTGCTCGCGGCCGACTTCGGCGATTTCGCACTTTTGCTCTTCGTCGCTTTCTTCGTGGACATCTGCGTTCTCCCGATTGGGGATGGAATGGCTGCCATCATCAGGCTCGGCGAACCACCGCCGAGCGACGCCCGCGGAGGCGTTTCGGCTTAGAACCCGAGTTCTTCCATCTGCCGGTTGAAGTTCTTGACACCGATCATGTCGAGCAGCGTGTTCTTGAACCAAATCACCTGTTCGATCGCTTGGTCGCCCTCGGGCGTGGTCGCGCGGATCGATCCAGCTGGCTGCAGCGCCATCACCAGCGCCGCTACGCCTTCTGGCGAAAGATTGTCGCGAATCACTTTTTCAAAAGCCTTCTGGTTGACCGCGCCGCTCATTCTTTCTGCGTTCATCGTTCGTGCTCCGTGGTTTGGTAATGCGTGCTACGACAGGCACACAGGAGCCATGTTTTCGGGAACAGCTCAAGCCAATCCGGCGAGATTCCAGCCGGAATTCAGCAGGTTTCTCCGCGGCGAGATTTAGGTCGACCGAAATCGTTGTGTTCGCCTGGCCAGTCAACGGATGAACTGAATGTGGAGAAGATTCCCGAACTTCGCACCAAAGCCAAAAAGCTGCGGCAGTTGTTGCAGCAGGTGGAGTCGGTGCCCGGCGTTGGCAACGTCGC
This sequence comes from Anatilimnocola aggregata, assembly GCF_007747655.1. Lineage (NCBI taxonomy): Bacteria > Pseudomonadati > Planctomycetota > Planctomycetia > Pirellulales > Pirellulaceae > Anatilimnocola > Anatilimnocola aggregata. The sequence goes on along the minus strand of NZ_CP036274.1, from coordinate 6,884,637 downwards.
GGAACGCGATCGTGACATTCGTCGCAAGCGCGAACGTAGCGCGGCCAGCAAGACAGTCGTCGTTCCCAACTGCGCGGATCCTGAACGCCGCAGACGTCTCGAAGCCGACGACGAAGCCTGGCTCAGCTGGTATTTCGCGAAGGAAAGCGGTTCTGAAAACCCCTTCACGTATGACTTCACCGCTCAGCAGAAGGAAATGATCGCGGCGATTCGCAACGCCATTCTGCACGGCGGAGATCAGTCGATCGCCGCCAGCCGTGGTGAGGGCAAGACGACATACTTCGAACGGATGCTGCTCAAGTACACGCTGCAGGGAATGATCCGCTTCGCGGTGTTGTTTGCCGCTACGACGAGCGCCGCACAGGATTCGCTCGAATCGATTCAAATGGAGGTCGAGAACAACGAACGGCTATGTGCGGATTATCCGGAAGTTTGTGTCCCGGTTCGCGCCTTGGAGAACACTCCGCAGCGCGCTCATTTCCAGCTGGTGACCGGTAACCGTCATGACGACGGCGACCAATATCTACCGACGCCCAGCCGCTTCTCCTGGTGTGGTCAGGAAATCTACCTGCCGAAGGTGCCGGGTTCGCCGTCGGGAGGTTCGATCATCGCCACGCGCGGTCTCGACGCGGCCGTCCGCGGGGTGAAGAAGAAAGGCCGTCGCGTTGACGTTGCTTGCATCGATGATCCGGATACCGAAGAAACAGTCCGCAGTCCGGAGCAAGCAGCCAAGCTCGAGGATCGCATCGATCGAGCCATCGCCGGGCTAGGTTCGCAACAGCGGCGGATCGCGCGGGTGATGCTGACGACATTACAGAATCGCACCTGCGTTTCGTTCAAGTACACGGATCCCAACCAGAAACCGAGCTGGAAGCCAAAACGGTTTCGCTTTCTCGTGAAGCGCCCGGATCGTGCCGACTTATGGCAAGACTTCGTGGCCATCAAGCAAGCCGATTGGGTGAACGAAACCAATAAGGCCCACGAACTTTACCTGGCCAACCGCGAAGCAATGGACGCCGGCGCGATCGTGGCGAATCCCAACCGGCACACACCTGCAGAAGCATCAGCACTCGAGTTCTACTATTCGGAGGTCGCGAGGTTGGGCCCGGAGGCAGTGGCCACTGAGTACGACAACGACCCGCCGGTCGATGAATCGAAGCAACAGATCGTCCTCACCGCGTACCACATCCAAAACAACTGTCTGAGCGGCCTCGAGAAACGCGAGGCTCCCGAAGAGACGGTATGCATTACCGTCGGTGGTGACGTGCAAAAGCTGGGTCTGCACTGGGTCGCGATCGCCTGGAATGAACAGGGCGCTGGCTCGATCATCGACTACGACTTCTTCCCGTTCCTCACTGAGGGCCGGAAGGCAGCGGACTGCGAACTGCTGATTTTGGAAGGTCTGTTCGCCTGGTATTCAGCGCAGGAAGAGATTCCGTACGGTACGCCCGCTGGCGAGAAGTTGATCGCCGACCTCACGCTGATCGATCAAGGCTGGAAGGAAGAATCGTGGAACATTCAGCCGGTTCAGCATTTTTGTGCGCAGGTCGGGTTCCAATCGTTCATCCCTTCCAAGGGCGAGCCGAACTACCGGCGGCCGCTCGATTCACAGCACATTTTGATCGGTGACAACTGGCACATCGTATTTCGTGGCGGTCTCCCACTCGTGATGACGAATGCCGATCACTGGAAGCTGAAAGTGCATGAAGGATTACTGCTGGACGCGGGACAACCGGGTGCACTGACGTTGTTTAATCCGCCGCGAATCGAGGGCCGCCGCAATCACACCGGCCATCTGAATTATTCCAAGCACCTGTTGTCCGAGACCTGGGAGACGCGGCACAAGCCTGGTTTCGGCGGGGCTCGCACCGGCTGGTGGAAGTCGCCGAAACCGAATCACTACTTCGACGCGACCTATCAGGCGATCTGTGCTCGCTCGATGCGGCGGATTTCTGTTCTCGCTCCTGCCGCACCTCCTGCGATGCCGGTCGAACCATACCTTCCTGTGGCTCACTACGATTCGCCCGATGAAAGGCGGAATCGTTGGTAATTGGTTGCTTCGAGTCGCAGGCACATCGCGACTGCGGCGTGTCGGACTGAAGCACGTTGTAGCCACGGAAAGGGAGCGATCTCACTTGTAGAAGTCTGGCTTTCTCGGCACGATGCCGAGCTTGCCGTAAGCGAAGCCGCTGTCCGGTGGATCGTACTCGCCGACGATTTTCATGCTCGAGTCGGCGACAATCTCGGCTTCCATATGTATGCACCAGTAAACGGCATTCACGGTCAGGCGACGCAGGCCCTCGCTTTGAAAATCCTGTGCGCTCCCCATCGTGACGTGGAAGACGCGCGCGGTCTGGCCGGTGTTTCCGGTCCAGGTTTTTACCCAGGCGACCGGGAGCGAAATCAGCTTGTCATTGACTGCGTCATCGTACTTGCGACCCACGAGCGGCTTTCCATCGACCAGGGCGAGGCAACCGGCGGGGAGACTGCCACCTTCTTTGTAAGTGCGATAGACATCGGAGGTCCCCCAGATATCTTTGACCCCGATCAGAACCGGGTGGTCCTTATTCTGCTCGACGATGATTCCGCGCGTGGAATCCTGCTGCCACCGGCCATGATGACTGCGGAACGAACCGCCGAGCACCGCTTCGCCAAAGTCGATTCGCTTGCCGTCTTTCCGGTAGTTAAAGTCCAGGAAGCCATGATTGGCCGTGCGGATGCCGATGATCGGCTTGCCGGAATCCAAGTAGTTGTAAATGTGCTTCAGTTGCTCTGGCGGCAGCGAGAGGAGCCGAGTGAACACGATCAGCAGGTCGCACTTCTCGAGATGTTCCAGGCCAGGGATGTTGTGCGTGACGGTCTTGTCTTCCCAGCGGATCTTCTGCGTCGGATCGACCTCGTTCTCCAAATTCAGACTGAACAAGACCGTGCAATGAAACCCATGAAGCTTAGCTAGCAGCCTCGCCAGCATCGGCATTGAGTGTTCGCTGCGATACTCCTGATCTCCAGCGATCAAAATGATATGCTTGCCGGCTCCTGGACCTTTGTCGCCGGAATAAGTGAGCCAGAGCGGACTCGCTGGGACGGGATGCTCGGCAGCGGTCAATGAACCTGCGTTTGCGGCTCCGAGCACCATTCCCAGAGAGAGGATAAACAAGACAGATGCGGGAGATTGTCTCATGGATGGCTCCGACTTATCGCGAGGGAATCTCGTTAACCGTGTAGTACGCGTGTCGATGTAGCAGTTCGTCTTTGTCTCGCGAACGGAGCTTGAACAGATCAAACTCATACACAAAACCTTGGTCGAGCTTTTCCAACACAACCCTGGCCGAAAGGCCATCCTCAGCCAGCGAGACTAATTTGACGCGTGGCTTCTGCTGATCGACTTCCGGACCCCCATAGCCGCCGTGATACGGGTGAGTGAACGACGAAATTGCGTAGGAATCCGGCGAGGATCCCGTTGTGAGATCCACCGGCTTCGTGAAGGTGACCTTAAAGCCGTCCGGTTCGATGGTGATGCGGTTGATTTCGAACGGCAGCTTGCCGCTCCACTCGAGCCGCTCCAAGGCGAAGGGTTTGATCCCGCGCACCGGCCAGCCCCGATTCGTGCCGCCGCACAGTAGCTTGCCGCCGGGCGTGAATTCGACATTAAGAATGCCGGTCGAGAGCCCCTCGCGAAACGGATAGCAGGCGCCTTGCCAGACTCCGTTGACCTGTTCGGTTGTGGCCCGCATCACAATCGAAAGAGTATAATCGCCCAGGAACAGCTGATTTTCGAAGGGGCCGAATTTGCCCTGAGTTTGATTCACACTGAATGCGGTGATCGACCGGCCCATGCGGATGTAGGGAAAGATGACGGCGTAGGGCGTCAGTTCCGAGATCCGTTTCCGCTCGCTCGCGATCCGCGTTCCCGATTTCGGCGTTTCCGGCACAGGGCCGAGTTCCGGCGCGTACTTGTACCAATTGAAACTCGCCGGGTGGCCATGAAAGCTATTCGGCGCCACGGCCTTCAGGCTGCACGAGCAATTCCAGGGGCCCTGGCTTTCGACGTAGAACAGGGCCCGGTGCTCGTCGAAGCCGATGCCCCCCGGACTGCGCAGGCCGCTGGCGAACGCGGTTGTCTTGCCGTCGTGAGCAACCTTCATGATAAAGCCGCGATTCAAGGCGTGCGAGTAATAGGACTCCGAAAGTCCGAGCGCTACGAACTGATTTCCCTCGGCATCGAGCTTGGAACCGAATGCGTATTCGTGGTAATTCGCATATCCCCAGGCGTCCGAGACTGTTTCAAATCGATCCGCTACTCCGTCGCGATTCGAATCGCTGACGCGGGTCAACTCGCAACTCTGCGTCACGCGAAACGCATTGTCCTGCCAGGTGAGCCCGAAGATCTCGTCGAGGCCCGAGGCGAATCGGTGAAACGATGGATTTGGCTTCGCGGCATCGATGCCATCAATGAAGAAGATCTCGCCATGCCGGGTCCCCACGGCAAACCGGCGATCGGGAAGGACCGCGAAGGCGCCGGCTTCGATAACCGTATCCTTCGGCAAAGGAATGTTGACGATCGGGTAGTATTCGCGCTCGCGCTCTTCCGTTCCCCATCGATCGCCGACTTCTTCAGAGCGCGCGGCACCGGCAATGGTCCCCGAAATGACCAGCACCAGGCAGAGGAGTTGCCAGTAACTATTTCTTCTTGAGTAGTTCATATTGGAACTCCAGTGCTGATTTGCCTCGGCGAATTTGCAGGTGCAGCAGCAGTTCGGCTCGCTTTGGCTCGTCCGTCAGCGTTCGCAGCTTCGTTTCACCCTTGGGAATCGTCAGCAATAACCGGCCACTCCGATAGACTTGCTCGGATTCCTGATGGATATCGCCGGTCAGTGCGCGAAACCAAACGGATTGCTGCGACGGCGACTCCAACTGCAAGCTGCGTTTCAAATAGAGTTGTTCTGCGGCGACCACGGCCACGGATCGGTCTTCGACTTCGATGGTGCCGATCCGATACTGAAACGTTGGGACGGATTTATCACCGAGAAAATACCCACGGAACTGATAACCGAGATTCTTGGGATAGAGTGGATCGGGATTGGTCTTCGCTTCCTTGGTCATCACGGGCAGCAGCGGCCAGGCAGCATTTTCATCGGCCAGGTTTGCGAACGAGACATCCTGGGCGAGCGTGATGGGTTCACTCGCGGGATTGAAATCACCCGAGCCCTGGCCGCTCCAGTTGACGCTGAGGAAGTCTCCCTGCCAGAGGGCGGAAAGCGTTCCAGTCTCGGCGTTGAACGCGTAACTCAATTTCTCGGGCAGGCCGACGGCGATGCCTCGGAAGCCGGCGACGCGGCTGCGGCCGCGGAACGTTTTGGCCTGGTCGTCGACACTCAGTTTCGTACTTACTCCGCGAATGCCGGAGGGATCGGCGGCCGATGTGCCGAGCGACAGGTAATACCAAATGGCTTCGATCTGCGTGTCGGTGTTACCGTCCAGAATCGTTTTTTGCGCAGCGATGCCGCCCGACCAGGCGCTGGGCATGACCGTGCGCGGACGAAAGGCGCCGGGGTTGCGCAGGTAGCTGTTGTACCAACCGGGCTGAAGTCGCTGGGTGGTGGTGATCAGGTCGATGCCTTGACTGCCGGGCGCGGCTTTACCGTTGAATTGGTGACAGGCGACGCAATTCAACCCCTTGTCGCCGAGCAATTCGCGGCCGCCAGCGCGGAGCAGTTTTTCGCGGTTGCGGTCGCTTTCGGAGCGAGCTTCCGCGTTCGGAATGTTCATCGCCTTACCGGGCAGCACATCGAGGCGCGCGAACATTGCCGGCAGGTGTTGCAGATTAGCCGAACCATACTGCGGCATCCGGGTGGACATATAGTGGCGCACACTTTCGCCGTCGAACAGCACTTTCTTGAACCAGGCGGGCTGCAGTTTCGCGCCGATCAGTGTCAGCGGCGGCGGAATACGGCCGTCGTCGCCGAGCTTTTGCTCACTACCGAGAAAATGCGGATTGTAAGCGTCCGGCACGCCGCCGTAGTCGTCGCGAACGTGACAAGCGATGCAGCGGAACGCCGTCAGCGTCTTGGCGGCGACAAGCTGGTCAGTTTCCCGCTCAGGCTTTTCTCGCAGTGCCATCGCGATCGCTTTGACTTGCGCGTCGGAGAGCTGGAATCGAGGACTGCGATTACTCGTTTTCGACAAACAGCCGCCCCCCGGCTCCGCATTCGTCAATGACCTGCCGAGGGGAGCCGCGGTCATTCCCGGCAGGGCATGACAGGCAGCGCAATTCAGCTCGCGAAAATATTTTTTGCCTTTAGCAACCAGTACGTCTTGGGGCACAAGAGCCTGTTCTTGCTTCGCCTCCTCGCCTACCAGATAACCGGCGATGGCCAGCGACTCGGCGGGAGTCAGTTTCATATCGGGCATGCGTCCGGAACTGCGGACGCGAAGTGGCTGAAAAAGAAACTCGCTGAGCGATTTCACGCTATACTTGCCAGTCACATGGCCCAGCGGCACAGCGATCGGCTTGATCGCCTTTCGGGCTTTGACTTGCGGGTCTTCGTCTTCCTCTGCTTCCTCGTCGCGTTTGAGCGGCGCATCGGCGAACGCTTCTTTGGGTCCGTGGCAGGCGACACAGCCGACGGAATGGAATAGCGCCTTGCCTTGCTCCCAGTCAAATGACGGAGAGAGATTTGCCGTAAAGGGCAGCTTGGACTGAGCCACTAGAAAGTGAGCGAGCGCTTCGGCAATCTGGTTGCGCTCGGCCTCCGGTCGTGTCGCCAGTATGTCCGGCATGGTGGATCCCGGATGCACTGAAGCGGGAGACGTGAGAAATCGCCGGAGATATGCAGGCGAAATCCGCGACCCAGCTTCGGTCAAATCAGGGGCTGCCTTTTCCGCGAACGATCGCCGCAGGGTGCCCGCATGACACGCCGCGCAGCGCAATTCCGCGATCAGCACATCGCCAGCCTGCGACTCGGTGAGCGGATGGAAGCCGGGCAGAGCCGGAGACCCGGCTGCGACAACCGAGTTCGCAATCACCAGCCAGGAGAGCAGAACATTCATCATCGTTTTCCCTGCTCCTTCAGAATCGACAGGTTGGCCTCCGCGAACCCCCGACCCATCAGGGCGAAGGTCTTCGCACAACCAAGATAATGGTACCCGGCGTTTGAGGCGCCCCGTTTCCACATCGCCGCTTCATCCGGCGAGATGATTTTGGCTTCGTATTTTTCGAGGTAGTCCCGCTTCTCTTTGTCCGTCATCTTCCCATCGCCATTGGCGTGGTCTTTGTGTCTGGAGTTGAGGTAAAAGCTCATCTGCCGCACCTTCTCGTGCTTTTCTGCGATCGCGGCCAGTTCCTCGGACCAGAACGGCGCTGTTTGCACCGCGACTACGTTGCCGCGAAACTCCGGCATGGCAGCCGGCGCAGCCATCGCCTTGCGAAACTCGACCGTCTGCTCGTTCGGCTTCGCGCCGCCAACTCCCAGCACGCCGATGGTGAAGGGCAGTTGCGGGCTTTTCAAATCTTTGCGGACGTCGCGAATGAAGTGGGCGAGCGCGTTGCTGTAGGCATCGTAGCCGCCGGGCTTCTGGCGATTTGGATAGACACCGGAATCGACCAGGTCGTTCCAGCCCTGCAGCCACACAAAACCGGAGAGCTCATATCCTTGCTTCTCGTCGTAGGCTGGGCAGACGCGCTTCAGGTCCTTTAGCACGTGCTGCACGTGCTCGATCATCAGCCGGTAGTAGCGGCCGGTTTCCTTTTCCTTGGCCGCCTTGAGGGCGTCCACATCCTTGCCTTGCTTCTGGAAATTCGCGAGCTGCGTTTCGCTGAACACAAACGGGCCAGCGCTTGGCGGACGAAAATCCGTATGCAGGCTTTTGCCGCCCCAAGCGGTCTTGATGAGCAGCACCGGCTCGTCGAACGCAGCGTCCATGGCAATGCCGAAACTGAACTCCGGCCCGATCTTGCCGCCATCCTGATCGGGCTGACGCCGCGAGCCGTAGCCAGCCGTCAGCTTGCCGTGGCCTTCGCCATTCTGATCGCCAGAACCGGTGAAGTAGGAAATCCAAGCACCATTGCAGACGTGCGGACGGCCATCGGCGTCGCGCATCTGCTTGAGCAGCGGCGCCGTCGCGGGATCATCGCCGATGTAATCGAAGGTCTCGATCTTCGCGTGCCCTTCCATGTTCGACTGTCCCGCCAGGATAAAGACTCGCAGCGGCTTGTTCAGACTCGAGCGTTTCTCCCACGCTGGCTCCGCCGCGCAACCCCAGAGCTTGGACACCAGTTGGTTCATCTCCGGATCGTGCTTGGCCAACTGCTCGCGGCTGAACGGGAAGAAATCGTTCGTCGAGAAGAACGCTTCGCTGCATTCGGCGAAGTACTCCATCGGACTCGACATGGCATATGCGCGGACCGTCGCCGAGCGGCCATCCCCAAAACGCTGCTCGACTTTCTCGTACAGGCCTTGTTCTTTGGCTTTATCAAAAGCCGCTTTGATCGGTTCATTCCCAAAGCCTTTGGCGAGGACGCGGTCGTGATAAGCATGGGCCAGCTCGTGCAGCGTGAAATTCGGCATCCGCTTCGTTTCACGCTCGAAGATGCGGATGTTGGTGAACTCCACCGCCTTCTCCATCGCCGGGTCGCGCTTGTTGGCTCGCAACCAGCCAGCGCCCGGGTGATACTCGGCCCGAGGCGGCACCTTGTCATACTCCGGAGAGAACCAGAGCGGCACTTTGCGCAGTTCCACGACAGCCGGTGCGGGCACAACTCGAATGATCTCTTGCAGCTGAGCCGTCAGCAGTTCAAGTGCTCGCTCGGTCTCGGTTTTTTCTTTTTCCAGCAAGGCGTTGCTGATGTGCAATGTCCAGCCTTCGATGGTCTTGGTTTGATGACCGGCAACGGCGGGGGACTCGGCTGCGTAGGCCGAGCATGCAATCGCGAGGAGAGTGATCCCGAGAAAGGAGAGGCGGGGCTTCATATTGTTAGAATCCTCTGATAGTGTCAGCGCTGGGAATCGCTCAATTTTAGCCTCCGCGACCGACTCGCTCTTGGCCCAGAATCGCATCGAACTGTGAATCCGCGCATAACGCCCCCAGAATCGGCCCTCCCGCGCATCGTCTCGCAGGTGGAGATTGACCTGAGCGCCTTCACGCGAGCCTTCCGCTCCGCCACGGGGATGACACCCTCAGTGTTTCGGACCCGGTGACAAAATGCCGACATTTGAGCGCCTGCGACTTTTGGCTGGCGTTCGGCGTAAGCTTGATTACGGCAGGACTCGATGCAACACGATGAAGTAAACTCGCCGAGGGCCGTCCGATATATTTCCTATATTGGAAGCTGGACTTCTCAATAACAACATCGGACTGTAGCGACTCCCTCCAGCTCGCTTCGGTCAAATCGTCCGAGGTGTGTCGGTCCGAAGCCAGTTACGATAGAAAAACGGCTTTGCCCAACTCGGCGTGACTGACGGTGGAAAGTCGTACCACAGCGAATAGTTCCTATGTATCTGGCCAACGAGCGTGTAGTGCTCGCTACGGCAATTATGGCAGAGCTGCGACTGCACCGTCGTCGCGTGTTGCCAAGTGCTTCGCTGTCCACAGATCGGTGTTCTTCGTCAGCGTTGAAACGTGACCATCGAGATATGCGGCCAGGATGCCCGCTGGGTGTGCCGACAGCAGTGGATTGTTCGGGCCGAGCGCGCCGATGCCATTACTGGGCAGCGTGAGACTGAAGCCGCGGCCGTTAAAGCCTACAGCAGGCCAGCCGTTGTTGTTGTTGGCCGCCGCGTTGGAAAAGCCGACGGTGCGAATGTTGAAAATCGATGGGTTGCCGAGCATGGCGGGAAAAGTGTCTTGCTGCGGATTGCAGCCGCGGAACCACCAGCCGCCGACGTTTTGCCCAGTCGTTGCACTGACACTGCCATCGACGCGGTGGCGAGTTTGTGTTCCGTCATAAAAGAAGTCAGAGGACTCGCCCACGACGATCACGTTGGAAGTGCCATCGGTCGCGTCTTTCAAGTTCAAAGCACGATTGATCGTCAACATGCCTCCTTGCGACAACGTGCCGCTCGCGGGGCCGGGCGATGTGCGGTCCTCACGAAAATCCGCGCCCCCCGGCTGTCGTCCGCCATTAGTTGCCCCCGCGATGCCGACATACGAGGGGACGGTCAACGGCAAACCGCCTGGCGGAATCTCCAACTGCGGTAGCGGACTGCTAGGGCAAAGCATCCATGGAATCTTCGCGTTGCCGCAAACCCCGCCGATCGTCGTGCTGTCCGTGCTAACTGCTGAAAAGGTCTGACCATTCTTTTCCAGCGAGTCGATCCGGTCAAACAGGTTTCGCTGTTCGCAAAACGGGAGCAGGCCGACGTAGAAACTCGGTCCAAAAGCTCCCATGTTATTCGCCGGTGTGTTGTTCACATAGCGCGCTCGCGCTCCGTAGGGGAGCGAGAGGTACGTGTCGTGATAGTTCTGCAGCCCGAGAGCGATTTGCTTCAAGTTGTTGCTGCACTGCATTCGCCGTGCGGCTTCACGAGCGACCTGAACTGCCGGCAGCAGCAAGGCGACCAGCACTCCAATGATCGCAATCACCACGAGCAATTCCACCAAGGTAAACGCCGAGCGACCGGAGTAGGGATGACGCTTCACTTAAAACCCTTCAACGCAAGATTGGTTGTTGATGACTTGGCTAGGACAGAATCGTAGCTTATGCTGGCACGATTATGTCAACACCCAACACCAAACTCAATCGGGTCAAAGAACACCGCCTCGCAAAGGGGAAGTCACAGGTCGATTTGGCACAGACCGCTGGGATTTCTCGCGCTGGCTTGAGCGCGATCGAGATTCATCGCCTGGTGCCTTCCGTCTCGACCGCACTAGCGTTGGCCAAGGCGTTGCAAACGACGGTTGAAGCCCTGTTTGAACAGGTGCCCTCGGAAACGGAACCAGTCTGGGCTTGTTCGCCTCCGACTTTCCCCTCACGTTTTTGGGCTGCCGATGTGCTCGGGCGCGCCATTCTCTACCCAGTGGAATCCGCCAGCGGAACCTTCGTGCGGCACGACGGTGTTGCCCGCGAAAGCGACCCTGTTCCTGTGGCGCGCGATGCTGCTCGCCGGACTCTTGTCGTCGCAACGTGCGATCCAGCTGCAGGCTATTTGGCTTTGGAATATGGCCGGCAGACACCCTTCCGAATGATCGTGTTGCGCCGGTCCAGCCGAGATGCACTCGGCTTGATTAAGCAAGGCCTGGCTCACGTGGCTGGCGTGCACCTCGCAGAGTCGGTAACTTCGGCAGGTAACCAGCAGGCTATTGAGCAAGAGTCGCTTCCGTTTGACGTTCAACTGTTCGCGATGGCGAAATGGGAAGAAGGGGTCGCGCATTCGCCGGGGATCAAGCTCCGGTCGGTGCGTCAGGCGACAAACACCCGCTTGCGCTGGATTGGCCGCAGCCAGGGCGCCGGCGCACGCCGCTGTCAGGATGAAGTGCTCGGCAGCCGCCGGTCGCCACGGCACATCGCCAGTGATCATGGTGATGTCGTCGCATCCATTCGGTCCGGATTTGCGGATGCGGGCATCTGCGTACGCATGGTCGCCGAAGAAGCGCATGTCAACTTCCTCAACATTCGCGAGGAAGACTACGATCTGTGCTTCCCAAGTTCCTATGCCGATGACCCGCGACTCGCGGCGCTCGTGGACGTCGTCCGTTCGCCACAGTACCGAGAAACGATTGCGGATTTACCCGGCTATCAACTGAGGCCCGCTGATTTACACACGGTGCGCGCGTCTGCAGGCGCTACGAGGAGCAACCATGAGAACGATTAGCGTGATTTATGGAACATTGGTCCTATCGGTGATAGCCTGGGCCTGCTGCACAAACGGCTTCGCCGCCGAACCAAAGCAGACGATTCGCTGCGCGGTCATCGGTGGCATGACGGACACCGGGTTATGGGCGGGCGTCGCCAAACGGTTCGAGGATCAGACCGGCCATCGGTTGGAGGTAGTCGCGGACGGCAACAAGCGCGAGATCGCGCCGGTCTTCAAGGAAGGCCAGATCGACGTGCTGACGATGCACTCCAGCGACACGATAGTCAACCTTGTGGCAGACGGTTATGGAGAGAACCCGCAGCCTTGGACCCGCAATGATCTGCTAATCGTTGGTCCTCCCAGCGATCCAGCCGGCATCCGCGGTGAGAAGGACGCCGTCGCCGCTTTGAAAAAGATCGTCGCTACAAAAAGCACGCTGCTGACGCACGGCAGCGTCGGCACAAATGAAGTTCTCTCCAACCTGCTGGCGGTCGGTGAAATCGAATTGGATCCTACTCGCGTGATCGCACTCCCCACGGACAAGCACCGGCGGATGCTAGAGCGTGCCTCGCAGGAAAAGGCCTACACACTAGTGGGCCGCATCCCATTCTTGAATTCCAAGATCGCTCGCCATGACATGGAAATCATGGTGCAAGGGGACACGCGGTTGCGTCGTCCCTATCTCGTGATCGTTGCCACGCGAAAAGAGCCTGACGCCCGCTACGAGGCTGCCAGGCAATTGGCTGCCTTCCTGCGCTCGCACGAGACTCAAGTGTGGCTCAAAGAGTTTGGAAAAGGCGTCTACGATGATCAGCCCCTCTTCTTTCCGGTGACGATCAAGAAGGAGTAACGGGTGAACGCTCCGATTCGCAAGTGCATTGAGATCGCAGGGGCTGCTCTCTGCTGCCTGATCACGTCTTGTGGTAATGATAGCGTGGTTCCGTCGAAGGCCGCAGCATCATTACCGGCAAATGAAGGGCGGGAAGTTTGGTCTGCCGAAATTGTCATTTCTGCCGCAGCGAGCACGAAAGAACTTCTGGAATCAGTTGCCAGTGACTTCTCCGGTGGGTTGAAAACGACGGTCCGAGTCAACCCTGGGCCTTCAAGCAGCTTGGCCAACCAGATTATCGAAGGCGCGCCAGCGGATCTCTTTCTCTGCGCCAGTCGAGAGTGGGCAGAAAAGGTCAAGGAAGCCGATGTAGCCGAACGGTCTGTGGAACTACTAACCAACACGCTGGTGATGATTGTTCCGAAAGGCAATCCTGCTGGAATCAAACGGCCAATAGATCTGCTCTCCAGTCAGGTGAAACGGATCGCACTGGCAGGCGAAAATGTCCCCGCAGGGAAGTACGCCGACCAAGTTCTGGCCAAATTGCAATTACTTGAGAGCCTCGCTGCGGACAACAAGATTGCCCGCGCGCAGGACGTTCGCGGTGCGCTCAGCTTTGTCGAACGGGGCGAGGCGGAAGCAGGCATCGTCTATTCAACGGACGTCAATGTTGCCCCTAACGTGGAAGTGGTACACGAGTTCGATTCGGCGCTCCATGACGAAATCGTGTACGTTCTTGTCTTATTGAAGCGGGGGGCGAAAAATCCAGAAGCCATTTCATTTTTTGAGTATCTTCAATCGGACGGCGCGGACGAACTCTACGCTAAGGCCGGCTTCCGCCGCGTCGGGCAAGGCAAAGAATGAGTGCCGAAGAATGGCTGGCGACACGATTGACGTTGGTGGTTGCGTTGACGGCCGTCACGATGAGCTTGCCGCTGGCAATTGCGCTTGGCTGGTTGCTCGCGAAAAGTAAGGTTCCGGGCAAGTTCGTTTTGGAAACAGCCGTTAATCTCCCGTTGGTCATGCCTCCCGTCGTGACAGGTTATCTGTTGCTGGTGCTGTTTGGACGTCGCGGACTACTAGGGCCGCTGCTTGAGGGTCTATTTGGTTTCCGTTTTGTGTTTGATTGGAAGGGCGCCGCGTTGGCTTCGGCCGTCGTGGCCTTTCCGCTCCTGGTTCGTCCTATCCGCCAGGCCTTTGAGGCAATCGACAACCGACTGCTGCAGGCCGCGCAAGGCCTTGGTGCGAAGCCCTGGGATAGCTTTTTCAGTGTTGCGCTTCCACTCGCTTTTCCCGGTATTCTCAGCGGCGCTGTGTTAGCCTTTGCACGCAGCATGGGCGAGTTTGGTGCCACGATTATGATTGCCGGCAATATCCCCGGTGAAACGCGAACAATTCCACTCTTCGTTTACACTCAACTTGATTCACCCGGTGGATTCGCCGAAGTCTATCGGCTCGTAATCGTCTCCATTGTCATTTCGGCGGCCGCGTTGCTGGTAGGCGAAATGATGGAACGAGTCGGCCGTCGACGCCTGCAAGGCGCGGGTGCTTAGCTGATGAGCGTCCTGAGTTTCAATTGTCGTTTTGTCTATCCGAGCGGATTCACTCTCAACCAGGAGTTTGAGATAGGCAGTGGAATCACCGCACTGGCTGGTCCTTCGGGTTCAGGGAAGACGACTATCTTGCATTTGATCGCAGGAATCCTCCGGCCGTTAGCCGGCCAAATTGTCGTCGGCGATAAGACTCTTTTTGATTCCAGCCTTCGAATCAATGTGCCGCTCAATCGCCGCCGTGTGGGGCTGGTATTCCAGGATTACCAGTTATTCCCTCATCTGACCGTTGCCGGAAATCTGCGATACGGGGCGTCGCGCACAGTGTCTCCAGTGACAGATCTCAGCGCTTTGATCGCGACACTTGAGTTGGATTCCCTGCTCAATCGCTACCCGGCTTCACTTAGTGGCGGCCAGCGCCAACGAGTAGCCATAGGCCGGGCCATCGCAAGCAATCCGTTGCTCCTGCTCATGGATGAGCCGATTAGCGCTCTGGATCCCGCTTTGAAGGCGAAGGTCATCGAGTATCTGGCGACAACGCTCAAACGATTTCCGATTCCGACACTCGTCGTGACACACGACTTAAATTCGGTTGCGTCAGTTTGCACCGAGATTATCAGTCTTCCAAGCTAAGCAGATTCGTCCAAGTGACGGTCTTATGGGCTACTTCGGAATCTGACACTCATCGAAGCTCCGGTCACATCGTCATCCGTCACGTTGACTCGGCGAATGATCGCCGGCAACAAGGACACTGCCCCTCTTGGCCCTTCACAAGAGAATGAAACGCCGACGGCTGCGGCATGGTCATAATCGCTTTGAACGCCAGCGGCGCTCGATAGGCGCAATGTCGGTACGTAATGCCACCGACGGAATGTCCCAGGATCTCGATTGATGACTCCGGCATGTGCTCGTCATAGTAGGTGGCACAGGTCTTCCTGAGGTCCTTGAGTTCCCATGGCTGTTTTGTGCCTGACTCGATATCGAGCTTCGCCTTGATTCCGGCTAGACGGCATAGCTCCTCGAAGCGGGCGTTCGGCCGCGAGCCGCCGCCAAGGAACACCGGATCTTCCGGGGGCACCTGCTGAGGCAATAAACTCCTAACTTGCGAATGAACTGCCCGATTCATCGGTCGATAAAAGGTCTTGCCCGTCTTCACTCGCTTGTAGAACAGCCAACCCCAGGGCGATTGTTGTTTAATGTCTCGGTCAGGCGACTGCTTGTCCCAACAGACTTGGCGATAGAGGATAGGCACATGGGAAAGCGTAGATTTCCAGATGGTCCCCGTGTCGAGACCGTAGTTGAAGAACAGAACGAGGGCACACCGCCAATAGCGTCCTATCGGATGCGGCTCATACCACCCGCGTGGACGTTTCATCTGATAGGTCGCAAAATAGAGAGCGTTGAGTTCGGCCTTGGTGAGATAGTGCCGGCCCGCAACGTCACGTTGTTCCATCGGCTTGGGGAAACGCGGCAGCGAATCAAGCAGGTCCTGGTCCCATGCCCACGCCATGATGGCTCGTAGGTGTGCCCGTGCCTTGTTGGCTGTCCGACCAGGATTCGATCCATCTACTGCGACAGCCCGGGAGTGAACCCAGTCCAGAAACTCTCTGATTTCCTCGCGGCCCAGTTTTTCGAGTGATACTCCGTTTTCCCACTGCTGCCATTTGTTAAGAGTTGTCTGGTATTCAGCTTTCGTTCCCTTGGCAAGAGTGCCAGCCTGCAAGTAACTCGTCACAGCGGTTTTCAGAGAAGTCTGCATAGAGCGGCTCCAGCACCGCCGGCATGTGGCTCCAATGCTGGTCCTGCTGGCCGACTGTCAGGTCGTGCGTCATGCCGCTAGACGTCGCTGTCTGCGCTATCAACGAGAAAGGCCACCAAAACTGCAGAGTAATTAGGTGTTGTGCGCGGTGCGAACGCCCCCTTTTTTCGAATCCTCAGCGTGTCGGGCCGAAGCACCTTATAAACTCAGCCAAACGCTTGAGGGCGAAGAGTAAGCCCACCGGTGGGGGGCCTTCATATAATGCCGCGTGCCGGACTCTTCGCCGCCAGCAAGTGGGGCGGAAGCTCGTTCGGTGAGCATCGCGCACAGCGTTCTTGCAGGAGCTGGTGTCAGGATCGAACCATCACACTTGTTCGTAGCCGGAGCCAGGAAACGACCTTCTTCCTCACAGTCGTTGATGCCAATGGAATCGTTCATGGCCCAAGCATCGAAACCTCGTGGAGTTAAACTTCCAACGTCATTCTCTTTTCAATTGGCGGATGCAGACGATCTCGCGCTCCGAACGAATTACCAGATTGTTGTCGACTGCGGCGACTGCCTGTTGGACGACTTGCCGCTCATCGGTTTCTGATCGGACCTCGATCATGTTCTTCGTCAGCACAACGAACTTCGGTCCAGGTTCAATGACCGTCGTAGTTCCGTACTTGCCGAACAGATAGATTCGCCCGCCCACAGCCAGCGGGGCAATCTCACACGGTTCGTCAAGTTCCTCGCTAAAGACTTCTTCTCCATCCCGCATCGCGAAGCAGGAAAGCCGAGCGTGTCGATCGGTCCAATAGCCGTAGCCCGCATGCGCGATCGGTGAGGCTAATCCGCTGAGCCGACCATTGCTGCCCCAGGCAACTTGCAGACCCCATTTACCATCGCGCGATTCAACTTGGAGTGCCAGATTCGATTGCAGAGCTTGGAATAGCTCGTTGGGTGACAACGGTGACGTCGCGCCAATGAGCACGGTGTTCGCTGAAACGAATGGAACTGGCGCGATATTGCCAGCCAAATTTCCAATCCACCAAAGTCGCCGGCCTGTCGCAGCATCGTAAGATTCGACCATTCCAGCCGAACTGACGATCACCTGAGGGATGCCGTCGATGCAGGCTACTATGGGCGAAGTGGCGCTCGCTGAAGTATCACGCGCGGCAGTCCAAGTTGCGGCTCCCGATCGCTTGTTCATGGCCACCAGGCTGGAACCGGCCTGGTGATTGAACAGAGCAAAGACATTCGCTTCATCTTGGGCTAGCGATGCCGTCGCTCCCGATGTCCCTTCGCACCTGGTCAAGCCGCGTCGCCAACGGACTTCGCCATCATGCTTCAAGGCAACGATCTCATGTTGTCCGCCGAGCACATAGACTCCGTCGGTGTCGACAACGGGCGTGGAAGCCGCCGCCCATTTCCCGAGTTGATTCTTGGTTGACTTACCAGCGCAATGCTTGGCCCAGAGACATTGTCCATCGGTCAGTCGCAGCGCTGTCATTTGCCAGCGGCCAGACTCATCAACGCCGGACGTGTAGATTGCTCCCTTCCAAATCACGGGGGATGATGCTCCCAGTCCCGCCTGTGACGATCGCCAGGCGATGCCGCTTGTTGGCGACCAATGAAGTGGGAGTGACCGGATCTCCGCAGTATCGCAGCCAACTCCATTGAATCCCGGCCAGACATCGGCAGGACCGGCCGCGACCAATGCAGCAGCGATCAGCAAAGCACTATTCATCGTTGAACTCCTGAATCGAAACGCCATTAGAGCTGACAGACTGTTCAGGAACAGGCTCGCGACCCGAGACTCGCGCAACTTCGATCAAGAGCGTTCGATTATCCGTGAACGGCTTATCTCCAAAGTTGCACCAAGTGATCTGCCCGTTCGCCGTGATGACGAAGGTGGCGTGGACGAGTTCTTCGGGGTTGTTGCTAACCGGCGGCTTGAAAACGCCGTACTGTGCTGCAATCTGTTTACCCGGATCCGACAGCACGGTGAAACCAAAGCGGCCGTATTCCGCATAACGTGCTTGCGTTTCTTCAACCGGATCGGCGCTGATCGCAATTATGGTGGCATCAAGTTCCTGAAACATAGCGAGATCGTCATTCACTGCGAATAATTGGCCGACGCAGTGATTGCAGTGGTAGCCATAGTAAAACACCAGCACCACAGGGCCATGTTCCAGGCATCGCTGTAAGTTCGTCGCGTCACCACGATCGTCGTTGAGAGTGAAATCGGGCGCGAGATTTCCAAGAAGCGGATGCTGTTGGGTGGGCAGTGATTCATCCGCTGAATTGGCAAGAATCGCCTGCAGATCCTCAGAGAGCGGGCGGACGTTTTTCTCTCGCAGGAATCGACGCGCTTCCGCAGCGACATTCGGATGCAACCGGCTTGTCCACCGCGGCTTCAACGCCAGCGCAACCATGAAGGCGATGCCGCACCCGATCAGCAGGAGCAAAAAGAACCAGCGCGGTGCAAGGATGTTCAACTGCATTTGAGTCTGTTCGACACACTCCCGCTCGGTTGACTTGCAACACGGGCGCTATTCGTTGTGCCACGCATTGCCACCTCCTGTTGAGTTCACCTGCGACGAGCGGATGCAATACACGGTATCACCAGTGCGGATCACCAGGCTCCCGTGCACGATGGCGACGCCGTATTGCACAGGATCGGGGAATTTGCCAGCCATTTGCTTGCGAAGTTCCGCATTTTCGCCGGGATTGGATACTGGTCGCCGGTCTGCGTTGGGGCGGTCCTTCGATTCGACCGATGGGGCTGACTCCTTAGGTCGCTCGGCTTGGTTCCGCCGTGCGTTCAACGGATCGACGCCTGCCGACTCATCCCAAAGTGAGTTCTCTGCCAGAACTTTGAACTCGGGGCCGGCCGCGATCACACTCGTGATGCCATCTTTACCGAAGAAATAGACTCGGTCTCCGACACCAATCGGTGTTGCCCAACACATCTGTTTCGTCCGCTGCGCATATCGCAGTTCGCCAGTTTCCACATCGAAACAGTGAATAACGCCGACGCGATTGATCCAGTAAGCATGTCCCCGATAAACCATCGGGGACGCAAAGGTTGGGGTTGTTTTTTCGTTACGCCACAGCACGCTGGGCTGCCAAGCTCCGTCCTTGAGCGTAACTTCCATTGCCAGGTTCGACTGCTTTGCTTCGCTTTCACGCTCTCCATGTCGGCCTGCCGAAGCGCCAATCAAAAACTTTCCCTTACCAAATGGCAGAGGACTGGTCGCTGTGTTGCCCCCCACTTCCGTAAAGCTCCACAACAACCGGCCCGACTGCGGATCGTAACCGTCAACCGCACCATCGCCGGAACAGACCAGATGATTCTCATCGCCGATGGGGATCAGCATCGGCGAGCTGAAGTTCTTCGCACTCTTTCGTTCCGTTTTCCAACGAGTGGCACCCGAGTCCTTGTCGAGTGCAATCAGATAGGACGGCCCCTCATGGTCAATCTGCAGGATCACGTAATTGCCAGCGATCAACGGCGAAGCTGCCAGGCCGCTGGTCGTTTTGAAATCGCCGTAGTCTTTCGTGAGTGAGCGTTGCCATCGCACTTTTCCTTGGTGCGAAAGTACGACCACGTCGCCAGTTTCAAAGAAAGCAAAGACACCGCTCTCATCGACAACCGGCGTGGGAGCAGCCTGGCTTTGAAAGTAATTCGCTTCGACTTGCTGGGATGACTCCTGGGAGTGATCCCACAGTTGACGACCATCTTTGAGCGAGAGCGCAATGACGTGACACTTTTCCTTCATCTGGCCGCTGATAGAAGTGACAAAAACAAGCTCGTCCCAGATCACGGGACTCGACTGCCCTTTGCCGGGCAGTGCAGCCTTCCAGGCAACATGCTTGGTGGGTGACCAGGTGCTGGGAACCGCCTCGGCGGAAAGCGGCGACGCGTTTGCGCCGAGAAAACCGGGCCAGGCCGGAGTTGGCTCGGAAGCGAGAACAAGAAGCAGAATTGCCCACGGGGACATTGCATACCTTTCTGAAGTGAGGTGAGTTCGGTGAAGCGTTGAAGAACATCACAGCGGCTACTCGCAGCAAGCGCAGCGCTGGGGAATGTTCAGAACCAGCGTCGCCGCGTAGTGCGTCTTCTCGTAGCCTTCACCCTTCTCATTGGGAGCAGGCAAATGGGCGACAACAAGGACGAAGTTGCCCTCCTTGGGCATATAGCGGCAACGCCCCTCGACATCGGTCTTGCGTTCATAGTTAGGATCGAAGTCAGCTGCCAACTGCGCGCCGCGTGGGATGAACGAGATGCGTTGATCAGCCAGCGGCTTGCCCTGAAAGAGGAGTTTGACGGCGATCTCTTTACCCGGGCCTGTATTTAAGACCGGATGGGATTCCAGAACTAACTCCAAGGGGTGGCCCAGCGGCTTAGCGTGCTCGGCCGTCGGCTGCGGGAGCTTGTCCAGCGATTTGCTCGCCAGGAAATATGTCTTGGAACTCTTGATGGCCCGCGTGGTGAAATGCAACTTGTCGAGCTTGTGAGCCACACAGTGCAAGCCCTCTTCCGACGGGATATAGCGAGCCGACCAATAGCCTTCCTTGGCTGCATATCCCAAGTCGATCAATTGCGAGGCAACGTTGGTCGCTTTTCCAGCAGGAGAGATAACCGACAGCGAGACGCCATCGAGCGAACTAAGCTTGCTCGCGAACTTGAAGTCGCGATGGTCGTTGCCATGATTGCCGAGACCGAAGTCGAGGTGCACAACGTCGTCGGGGCGGACAATGGTCGCACTGGTCTGCACCCAAGTATCGTGGGCCAGGGCAATGGCAGATGTGCTCAAACAATACATCACGGTAAGCAAACGAATCGAATACAACATGGAAATGTGCTTTCTAAGGAAACGAGTTGAGATGACGGAATAAGTGGGGCCGCCGAGCGATACTCAGCGGCAGTATCGAACGAGCAGGTTTTAGAAATTGCCGAGCGTTTCGCCACCGGCTCGCGTGCCGACGGAGCGCCAGGTCGTCTGATTCACCTCCTGTGCCACGAAGCGGACGGAACCATCGAGCAACAGCACCGAGACTCCTCCGGGATGCCGACTGCGAGCTGCTTTCCAAGTGCCGACGCGCGAGTAGCAGTCGGCGCGCTCCGTATTCGGCTGCAAATAGTGGTCATAACCCGTTTGGCTATGAGCACCATCGGCCCACTTTTCGCCGCGGACGTTGTCAGCCTGCTTCGACGGATCCATACAGTCAGCATCGTTGGGTGTAGTGCTGAGTAACCACACCATCACGTCACGATGTTTGCCGGCTGCTTGCGCGGCGCCTAACGTGGTGGCGGCTCCACCGGGACCGAGCGTCTGTTCGCTAAAGGCAGCGGTGTTAGACAAGCCATCCGTCACATCGGCAAGACGAGTTTTCGAGTTGATGTAAAAGACGCCATCGGCATCCAGGTCGAGACCACCTGGCAATCCGCTGCCATAGTTCATCACATAGTTCACCGCACCCCAGTCGGGCGTGACGTTCTTGCGGACATCGCTGGGGCAGAGAAACGTTGGCACATTCAACTTGACGAGGGGGACATTCTCCGGATGCGTGGGCGTGCCGGCCATATAGAGCGGAATGTCGAGCCGCAGTTTATTGTAAATGTTAGACTGCTCTAGGTAGGGCGAGAGCATCGCGTGGGCGGACCAACGGTAGAAATGTTGGGCGACTGCCGGATAGGTAGTGGTGACATGGTAGTCGTAGCCACTGGGGAGCCGGTTGAGCGAAGACTCGTGATTGTGGAGCGCCAGGCCGATCTGGCGGAGATTGTTGCCGCACTGCATGCGTCGAGCCGCTTCGCGAGCTGCTTGAACTGCGGGCAGAAGCAAAGCGACGAGAACGCCGATGATGGCGATGACAACGAGTAGTTCGACAAGTGTAAATGCGTATCTTCGTGGATGTTGTGACATTGGTTATGAACTCGTGAGTGGGATGAAAGGTGGGCGCGCACGGGTAGCTCAACACAGCAACGTGCGATCGAAAACTCACCATCCCAGGTGCCCCCACGTGGGCAAACTCACCGTGTGAGGAGCGAGCACTGCCTCAGCGCAGGGGCATGGGGAAGCGTGAGCTACCGCAGCCACGAGCAACGCCGGGCTGGCGACGAAAGCGCACGAAACTGCGCAAACGGAAACTCAAAGCGCAGCGGTTAAAGAGAGGCCAGGACCGTAGATCACGGTGGCGGCACATCAGGCTCAACAGCGTCGGTTGAGTCCAGTTCAAATGAAGTAAAGCTCAGTTCAGCGACAACCGTCCCAATTTCAAATTCAATACGCGGCGCGATTATCACCGCCGAGAGCAGTTCGAGGAACTGTTCCACCATGCCGCGGCACTTGCGATAGTCTTGTGTCAGTACCAAGCCGATCATACCGCTTGGTGGGCGGGGCTCTTCGGCGACTTTTGTGGCACCAGACTCTTCTTGCGAGCAACCCGGCTTCTTGGGCTTTGAGCAACAACTGGCACTGGTGGAACAGCACGATTTTGCTTTCGATTCGCAGCACTTTGGCTGCTGTAACTGCTCTTCGCGCGCCGCCTGCACGACAAACTCAGGCGGAGTAACGCCCATTTTGCGAGCCCATTCGAGCTTCTGCTGGTTGTTATGGCAGCAGCAATTCCGCCAACAACCGGCCGCATCGCGGCAACCACAGGGGCGGTTCTGACACGGAAATGGCTGCGTCGTATCCTTATCAGCAAGCTGCGGCACTGGGATGCCAACAGTCGAAATTGCGATCGCGCAGAGAGAACAGCACACCACGATGGAGCGAGTCCATTGGCGGCCGATGCGTCGCAATTGTCTCAAAGCGAACAAGATAGAACCCGGACCTGCGCATGGCGTGTAGGTTGGGCTCGCTCCTCACGCTTCCATTTATAACTACTCGAAATCCTGATGGAAGGGGAGGACAAACTGGAACCTGTCGGATTCACGGGGCGTTGAATCGGAAGGCTCGGGCTACAGCGGCCATTCGCTTCCGCTCTCGAAGTCAAGCTAGTCGCGAATGACTTTTGCAAGGTTGTCTAGCGCCAGGGATGGATGTAGATTTGGTTGGGAATAGCTTCTAAGGTGTCCAATGCTCCGCGTCTCCCCAAGACATCATCGCTCCGGATGGTCGATCTGCCTGCGGACCCTCGGTACGTTGCTGATGGTCGGGGCGTTCGCGACTGCCAATGTTGGCTATCCAGTCTGGGAACCGGCAACTTCTAAGAGCGGCGAGTCCTTCCCCTGCCAATCCAGTAAGTGTGGATGTCGCACGGCCGAACAGTGTCGCTCGGGCTGCTGCTGCCATACGAAGGAACAGAGGATTGCTTGGGCACTGGAGCGCGGGGTTAATCCAGCCCGTGTTGCGGTACTGACGGAGAAAGAGAAGACCCTTTATTCGCATCCGTCCAGACGCACGAAAACCGTAAAGGTCTGTTGTTCAACTTCGACAAAATCTTGTGCGAATTGTTGCTCAAGCACTACTCCGAATTCAGCCTGTTGCGGGGATGCGGAACAACCTGGGCACTTGGATTTTGTGCTCGCAATCGCCGCACAGAAGTGCACCGGCACTGGCATGGAATGGATTCAGGCAGGCTTCTTCGCACCGTCGCCTCTGCCTGTGACTTTGGCGATCTTGGTTCCCCAGGCACCAGTTGGGGACTTTGGGGTTCTAACTCATCGAGAGCCTATCCCTGGGCACTTGTTGCGGCCGGCGTAATCTTGCGTTGCTCGCGATCGCAACATTTTATCTTTGGAATGACCTAGGCAAGCGCTGCGCTGACGAATCCGACGCGCGCGCGAATTGTTATGGGTTATCAGCTGGCATGTCACTCGCAACTTCGGGGAACTCGCTGGCATGAGTTCTTGCGATCCTGCAGCGCAGACGCAATGCGAACAAACAGCGACGCCAAGTCTTGCTGCTGATTAGCTCCAATCTACGCCCAACTCTCGGCTGCAAGCCGATCGGAATACATTACATGACTCGTCGACTTCGTTTTATTGTCGCAATCGGTTTTGGATTGATTGCGGTCGTTGCAGGGATCGGCCTTTGGTCAGCCGTCCCAGGACGGCGCGCAAGCAAACCACCGAACTCAGAGGCAATTATCAAGCACGCCTTTGAACTCGCACCAGCAAACCAGGACCACGAATTAGAGTCACCTGAGATTGCCATCGACACGAAGGGATGCATCTACTTGGTCTGGACGTCGCGCGAAAAAGAGGGCCAAAAAACGCTTTTCATTGCGAATTCCATCGACAACGGCGGGACATTCTCCGAGCCGAGAGTCGTCAGTCGCAGTGCGATTCACGTGATCGAACTTCAGGGTGATCAAGGTGCAACTCAGGAGATGGGCATGACACCACGTCTCGCGACCAGTGGTGACAATGTCAGCGTGGCGTGGGCTCAATCGGTGGCCGAGAACTCCACTGTCTGCCTCGTCTCGATCGAATCAAACGACGGTGCGCAGTCGTTTTCAACGCCGAGCAGCGTCAATCAGTCGCTAGAGGCATGTCCTAGTTTTGCATCCTTGGCAGCTTGGAACGATCGACGCGCCTACTGTTGGCTCGATGTTCGCGATCAGCAGCGCCAAGTAATGGCTGCCCATCGACATCGAGAGAACGGCGTTCAAGAGCACTCTGTCTTTACGCTGCAAGCAGCGGCTCAAACGTGTCAGTGTTGTCCGACCGCGTTAGCATTCGATTCTCAGGGCCAACTCTTCGTGGCATTCAGGCACGACAATCATATCCTACTCGCTCACGCGAAGGATCATTCATCCGAATTCCCTTCAATCATCACGCTCGCTGAAGTCGCTCCTGCCGCGGCAAGGTGTGGACACGATTGCCCATCCCTGGCCATCGACAAAGAGACGGTACACGTGAGTTGGACAGATGCGAAAACAGGCATTCCCCTAGTTTACTGTGCGACGGCTCGACTTGCGGACATGGTGTTTCAAACCCAAGCCATCCATGCGGACACAAAGAACAGCCAAGGAAACTGCAAATTGCAGAGTGCGAACGGAACCCTTCACGCCGTGTGGGAGGAAGAGCCGCCGGCAGAACAGTTCATTTCCATTGGTTCACAAGAAGATACCGACGCATTCCGGCAAAGTCGCGTGATCATGTACGCCAGCGGACCAATGCGTACTGGCGTATTCGAGCCTGCAAGAAGAGTCGACGACACGCTTGGAGCGATCCAAAGCCGGCCAGCATTAGCAGTGAACCAAAACGGCGAAGTTCTAATTGCCTGGAATCAATCCGAAGGTCTCGAACAGTCCGTAGTCGTAAAGAGGTTGATTGCAGAGTGACTGGCCGGGACGGTCAACCAAATTCGGCCATAAATTCAGTCGAGTGGCAAAGGCGCAAAACCCGTCGTTTTTTTGAGCGAGCGAAAGGGCTATTTCGCTTGCAACTCGCTGAGTTTCACTACCTTCTTGACGCGGATGGTTCCTTTTATGTCGATCAGTTGGAGCGATAACGCCGGATCCATTGGCTCCCAGTCGATCTCGATCAGACCAAAGTTGTTCTCTCGCACCGCATCACCAAAACGATTACGGTTTGGTTCGATCGAGGGCCAGGTTTCCGTGAGGCCACTGGAAGTGACGTCGTAAAGCGGATAGAGCCCATCGCGATTCAGGATCGAAAGTTCACCCCAGTGGACATCGCCCGAGATGAACACGACGCCATTGGCCTTTGTCCGCCGGAGCACATCGAGCAGCTTCGCTTGTTCGCCGGGTAAGTTGGTCCATGATTCATAGCCGTTGTACTCATGGGCAAACTGAATGCTGCTCGCGATGACCCGTACGTCGGCGGGTTGTTTGAACTCGGCTTCCAGCCATTCCCACTGGGCTTTGCCAAGCAAGGTCTTTTCAGGATTCGGGTCGGGGTGATAGTCGTTTTTCCAGGACTTCTCCCCGCCAAACCGCGGATTCTTGGCGAGTTGGTCGCGAAAGCTCCGGGTATCGAGCACGATGATCTGCACGCGGCGTTCATTGCCGGCAAACACATAGGACGTGTAGATGCCCGGCCGTTTCCGCCGCTGAGTCCCTTCAGGTTCGCGAAAGAACTCTAGGAACATGCGTTTCGATTCCTCGCGGAGCACATACTCTTTGCCCGAATCGTTTTCACCATAATCATGGTCATCCCAAGTCGCAATCAGCGGCATTGCAGATCGTAGTGCTTGGAACTCGGATTTCTCTGCCAGCTTCAGGTACTTCGCCCGCAACACGGCCAGAGTTCGCGAGTCGCCGTAAATGTTGTCGCCGAGGTAACAGAACACGTCCGGCTTCTGCTCAATGACGTGCTTCAAAATCGGCTGCGACTTGTTTTGATTGCCGCAGGAGCCAAACGCAATGCGCGAGATCAACCCGCGCGTATTCTCAATCAGCGGGGCGCCTTCTGGTACCGGAAAAGGTTTATCCGCCGCATCCTGACCGCGGCTTCCTGCAGTCATCAACGCCGTGAAAACAAGCGAAACCAGCAGAAGGCCGCGGAGATTCATGTAAGAGCCGCCAAGCAAGAAATGATCGAGGAAGAATTGACATGTGCCGTCGAATTTGAGTATGTGCACGATGTATTCACCCAACAAGGATACCCAATGCGGCTTTCGATTTCCGCCACGCAGGGAGGTTAATTCCGGACCCTCCAATACTCCATCTCGTTCGTGAGAGACGGAACGATGCATGTTTAAACTTCTGGCCTGCCCGGTTGATTGCGACCGTCGCTAGCGAAGCGGTATTGATTGCGGCCTCGCGCGAGGCAGGAACTGGCATGCTGCTCAATGATGCAGCCGCCAAGGTTGTTCGCTGGACTCTGATTTTGGAGAACTCCGAGTTCGTAGGGCTCACGTTGCACGAAGTCAATCGCCGCACCGGCGACGGGGTGGTGATCTCGCGGGTTCGTTGCGAGAAAGACGCTGTCGTGGCCGCGGCGTTACGCACTACCAAACTTCAATTGGGAGACGTGGTGCTTGCTGTCGGACCGGAGACGCTGCTCACGAAGTTCCAGGCCAAGTTCGGCCGCAGGAGCGAAGAGGATTTGCTGCTGGCACCGGGCAACATTACTTATCGCAAGATCATCGTGACGCACAAGCGAGCACTCGGCCGCACCGCCGAAGAGCTTGGCCTGGAAGGCAAGTTCGGCGTGGAACTAACCCGCATTACACGCGGCGATTCCGAGATGACCGCGGTGCCTGCCTTACGCCTGCAGTTCGGCGATGTGGTTCAAGTCGTCGGCACGGAAGAACAATTGAAGCACGTAGCTGCTCACTTGGGCAACTCCTTAAAGAAACTGAATGAAACACAGTTCATCCCGTTGTTTGCCGGTATCTTCGTTGGCGTGATTATTGGCTCGATCCCTTTCGCATTACCCGGTCTGGCCGTTCCTCTGCGCATCGGGCTCGCCGGCGGCCCTCTGATCGTGGCGCTTTGTTTAGGACGAATTGGTCATTTTGGTGGTGTTGTCTGGCACATGCCACAGAACGCGAATCATGCCTTTCGTGAATTCGGCGTCGCGCTATTTTTCGCGGCACTGGGACTGGCGTCCGGTGACCAGTTCTTTACCGCCGTTTTCAGTTCCCGTGGCCTCTTGTGGGCTGCGGTCGGCATTACGATCACGGTCACACCACTCCTCGCCGTGAGTCTTTGGGCACGCGCGATCAAGAAGATGAATTACGTTACCCTCGGTGGAATGTTATCCGGCGCGATGACGAATCCGCCGGCACTCACCTTTGTGAGCAGCCTGTGCAAGAGTGAATCGCCTACGCTGGCGTATGCAACCGTGTATCCCCTGGCGACGTTGCTCCGAATTCTCGTCGCTCAGATTTTGGCAATGACGTTTTGCAGTTGAATTCTGAACCATTCACAAGGGCTCACCAGAACACTTCCGGCCGCATCGCGAATAGATGCGCCACGCTGCTGGCCGGTATCCGGATTATCGCAGGACTACCTCACCACAAGTCAAACATGATCGGTGAGATTCCAGTTCACGCCAAAGTGCCCTCGACTCGCGTGCATGACGCCTGACTGTGAGTTAGTCGCTAGTTTGGACGGTCGCGTACGCGGTTGCCATGCGCATATTCTTGGCTTTCTTTCATTGTCCCATGCGATTCAGACGCTTATCGACGTACTTCCCATGGATACCAATGAAGACTTGCGACTTGAATGCGCATGGAGTCTCCGGCGGATGCAACTATCTGCGGCGGCATATGCGCTGATTGATGTAATTCCTGGATTGGAAAAGCGACGAGTCGTAGCGATCGCTCAACTCAGCCTAGTGTGCTGTTCGCACTATGCTGAAAGGCAACTGACAACTTGCAGTGAGTCAATAACAACTTGATTTCTACGAGTGGCGCTGCGGCATGCCATCGATAACATGGAATCTAGCGTCGCCCAACCAACATTGTTTCCACCTTTGCTACGAATGGTTGGCGTACCGGCCCTAAGATCGAGACGGCGCGATGTTGGCGTTCCTGCGGAAGAAATTGGTCGGGTCGTATTGGTTCTTTAGTGCGAGCAGTCGATCGTAGTTGGGTCCGAACAGAGAGCGCGAGCCTGCTTTCGTCTCGTAGGTCTGATAGTTAGCGTAAATGCGCTCGTCGGACGTCGGACGCAGCAAACGCAACCATTTGTCTCCCCAGGCAAGTCGTTGCTCGTTTGTCTTGGAGTCACTCCAGGCAAAGGCAGCGCGGAGGTGCACAGAGTGGGCCGCTCGATGCGGAAATGCGGTCGCGTCGGGCTTTACGCGACAGACTTCACCGTGCATGTAATGGCTCAGGCCCAAGATCACATCCGGTGAGGCGTTCGTGAGTTGATCGACGATGATGTCGATGACATCGTCAGTGATCCGGTCACGGTACACCGTCTGAATAGCGCGAAATGTCGGTGAGGGACCTCGGCCGGAATTCGTGGCCGCCGCCTTTTCGGCGTGGTCCGCAAATGGCTGACGTCGCACGGCTTCTTTGATTGGCTTCGCGATCGACCGAATCTTGCGCAGGAGTTGATCCCTTTCCGTCTCCTCACCTGAATGACAAAGACTGAGGAAGATTCCCCGTTCTCCTAACGTGAGATTCAGCGTTGCCTGGAACCCATCAGGCGCTTCGTACATGAGATCACTAAACCCGCGCAGCACGGTTCGGGCGTCGCTAACGGCGAAATGGATATCGCCGCCGAACACTTGGTCGATTGACTGTAAGCGGGCCTCGAAGGAAGTCGTGACACCAAAGTTGGCACCTGCGCCGCGCATTCCCCAGAAAAGGTCGGGATGGGTCTCGGCATTCACCTCTAAGGTCCGCGTATCTGCAGTGACGACACGCGTCGAAAGCAGGTTATCGCAGCTGGCGCCAAACAGGCCCGAGAGCCAGCCGAGTCCTCCACCAAGCGTGACACCGGTGGCACCGACGCCCGGGCATTGGCCCAAGACGGGCACAAGTCCGTGCTCGCCGACAGCTCGGGCGACCTCCCCACTAGTGACGCCTGCCTGCGCCCGGACGATGCGTCGCTCTGGATCGACCGAAATTCGCTTAAGAGGAGAGAGATCGATGACCAATCCGTTCGAACTACCCCAGGCAAGATGGCTATGGCCGCCCGAGCGGACTGCCACTTCAAGGCTGAATTCTCGCGCGAACTCAACGGCCCGCACGGCGTCCTCTTCATCACCACACTGAACAATTCCCACAGGCTTCTGTTCGGTTCTCGGGTTCCAATAAAACACTCGTCGGGCAGTCTCATACGCTGCATCGCTGGCCAAGACGAGCCGACCCTTCAGCTTCGCTTGCAGTCGCGCGAGTGCAGCGGGATTAATCTCAGGAGGGCCTGCAGCACCGGTCAATCCGCCAATCGCTGCACACCCCAGTCCACCGCTGAGAGCGGCGGTTTGCTGGATAAAGTCGCGCCGTGTGAAAGTGTTCATGCAAATCGATTCCCGTCATTTGCAGGTATTTGCGCTGCCAGCCTCGCAAGCTGGAACTCGCGATCAGCCCGCTGCATTTGGCGCGCTTCACGAGCTGATTGCAAGGCTTCCACAGGCTGAAGACGTTGTGCGAACGATCGCAATGGCCAACGAGTGCTAGAAGGCGCCTTTCGCCCACAGATGTTCAACTCCCCCCCAACGGCTTTGGTCGATAGGCTGCTTCACGATCGACTCGGAAAAGAACTAAAATTGCAGCGGCAAATTTCTCGCAGGCACTGAGGTTATAAGCCGAATGAACGTCTCATCATCGGAAGTTGCGCTGTCCCGGGAGGAGCTATACAACAGAGTTTGGGCCACTCCGATGCAAAAGCTGGCAGTCGAATTCGGGATGTCAGATGTCGGCCTTGCAAAGGTTTGCAAGAAGCACAAGATCCCCCGCCCTTCCCGAGGTTACTGGGCAAAACTGGAGAACGGGAAGCAAGTCTTGCGCTGGCCGTTGCCGCCGCTCAAAGATCAATCGCTCGGGAAGATCCAACTGCGCCAAGCACGTAAACCAGTTAAGTCGCCGGATGTGTGCCTTGCGAACGATCCCGCGATCGCAGAGTTGATCGCATACGAGCTGCTGCCAGAGAATCGGATCGAGTGCGTCACGGATCTGCGCGGAGCGGACCCGCTGGTTACCGCAATTCGTGAATCGCTATCACACCGAGATCCGGACGAGTATGGCCGTGTCTCGCGACGCTATGATTTTGCGGCAGCTTGCTTCGAGGTCGGCGTTTCGAAGGGAAACATCCAGCGAGCGCTACTGCTTCTCCAAAGTCTTGTGAAGGCGTTCAAGTCCCGAGGTTACGAGCTGTTGGCTGTTGGCACGAAACAGAAAGACGCCAAAGTCCGCGTGCTCGATCGAGAATTTCGCATTTCTGTTTGGGAGCCTTCGAATCGGAGAACACGTGAGCTCACCAAGCAGGAAAAGCTCGAGGCCGAACGGTGGCGTTGGAGCAGGCCACGGGATTACGAACACGTCCCCAGCGGAATTCTGGAAGTACACTTGGATCGCGACTCGTACTATTCGACAGGCAAAATTGCTGACACGAAGAAGGCCCGGGTCGAAGATCGTCTGAATGAGCTTGTAGTGGACATGCTACACGCTGTCGACGCGCAGCGGCAGCAAGCGGAGCGGGAACGTCTTGAGGCAATCGCAAAAGAGAATCGACGACGAAAATCGCTCGAGTTAGAGATTGTGCGGCGGACGGAATCCGTACGTGAAGAGCGTTTGCACAAGGTTGTGCCGCGTTGGCACAAATCCGAACAGATCAAGCAGTACATTGCTGCCGTCCGCCAAGAGGCCTTGCGCCGTACCGGCCAGATCGACGACGAAAGCGAGCTCGGTCGCTGGCTCCGCTGGGCGGAGAGCTACTTGGATTCCATCGCCCCACTCTCCGAGAACCGGGCACTTCCGACATTTTCACTGACGGATAAAGAGCTTGCACAGCTCACGCGGGAGTGCGAAGACGATTGGGTGTCCTATTTGGAATCATTCAGGCCGCGACAACCACGCTGAGCAATCTATGGTTGCCAAACTAGGTGTCTTTACGCCGCTTTCCGCTGGTAGCTCTTCAGCAATCCGCCAAGTCGCTCTGAGCACTGAATCTCGTTCAGTAGGATTGCTTCAGCCGGTTTTAGATTGTGCTTTCGGACCAGCAGTTCGTTCCCGATCCCTATGCCCTGGTGCGGCCGTTCTGAATGGTAATGTTCCAAGTACTCGCGGCACACGTGATCCATGTGCTTCTCGCCGAAGATCACGAACCGATCGAGACACTCTTGCTGAATTGATTGCACGAAACGCTCGACGAAGGCGTTTGTGTTCGGACTGCGGAACTCGTTCACCTTCGGTTTCACTCGTTTTGAACGGAGCACTTGATCGACGGCCTTCGTGAACTTGGTGTCGCGGTCACGCTGCACGGTCGCGACGCGAAGCTTTTGAGTACGTGCTTGTTCGACGAATGCCGCAGCCTGGGCGACAACCCATGCTTCATTCGGCTGGAACGTTGATTGCGAGAGGATCACACGCCTGGTTTCCACGTGGATGAAGGCCAGTACGAAGACCTCGCGGATCCCCTTCAGCGTGAGGATTCGCTTGGAGAAGAAGTCACATTGCCATAACGACGCGGCGTGCTGCTTGAGGAAGTCGTCCCAGGTTCCCTCACCACGCCGCGGGCCCGGTTCGTAGCCAGCTGCTTTGAGAATGCTCTTTACTGTGTTCCGGCTGGGTGGTTTGATGCCGAGCTTCTTCAATTCGCCCATGATGCGGGTATAACCCCACTGGTTCTCCCGGGCCATCAGCAGAATGAGCTGGCGTATCTGTTCGGGCGTATTCGGCCGGCCTCGTTTTCGTTTCTGCGGTTTCGGCTTCTTCTCGGCCCGAATCCAGCCGAGGAGAGTCTCGGGGGCAACGATTGTGGTCAGTTGGCGCAGGACCTTGCCGCCCAGGTTCCGCGCGAACTTGATTAAGCGAACACGTTCCTTCGGCGTGCAGACGATTCTCTTGGGCAGCCTGGAACGGAGGATTTGGTTCTCCACCTTCAGGTATTTGACCTGGCGGGCCAGATCTTTCTGTGTGGCGCCGGCGATCACGAGCAGCAGGGACTGAAAGATGTTGACCATCGAATTACACTGGATTTCAGGCAGTGAATGAGGGGAGTGCGTTCTTTTTTGCACCCCGGGGCACCATCGGCCATCTAAAACGTACTTCGATTTCCATTGATGCGTCGGTTGGGATTCTGGCCTCGTCAGCAACTCATGAGAAAGTCGCAAGCAAACAGAGAGCGCGCAGAGAGCGCCCGAAAATTCTCTATTCTGTTAACCGGTTCGCCCCAAATGCTAGTAAAGCGTTGGGTTCGTTAGTGACACCGAACGGGACTCGAAATCAGCAAGTTCTGCCCTCAAAAGCAGTTACGCAGTTTTCAAAACAGAGAACTTGTTCGAAGAGGGTTGTGCACGGGGAGATCTTGGAAATTGCAAATTCGATATGTCGGCAGCTATACTTGCGAACTGAATTGCCCGAATACGGGTGATGCATCTAACACATTTGGATTCCGAGTTTTGGAATTCTGACTCAGACTAAGAAAGGCAACGAGCACGCCGAAACGGCATTGAGACATTTTGATTGACGCGCGAGCGTCAGGTTCTGCTTCCCCGAAAACCGCCAAACTGAGCCGAAAGGCTCCTTCAGAGTTGAAGCAGCTACTTGGACCCGCGCTCCCGAAAGGAAGCGTCGGGGCCAGGTGCTGTTCAACTTTGCGCCTTGGCGGGCGTTCGGGGAGCGGCCTTGGTTTCCGGCGCTCCTGTTTTTGTTTCCTATGACAACGAACGACGATTCACTGCGGCTAGCTGGACAGCCCATTTCAGACTGCCAAGGGCAACGCGATGAGTGGCTGCAACAGTTTCGGCAGCAGACGTCACGAGTACCAGTCGTTAGTCGCCGCCTCATCATTTCCTCGGCAATAGTCGCGGCACTGATTGCAGCAGTGTTATGGATAAGTCATTCCGAATCTGTCGCTAAGAAGCAGCGACTCAAGCAACTTGACGACGACTTAGCGAAATTTAAGGAACAAAACGATAAAGCGTTTAACATCCTCGGTGATGTTGTGCAGCGCGAAGTGGAGAATGCGTTTTCGCCCAGTATTGAGCACCTAAAGGCTCAGGCTCAATTTGCCAAGAAATGTGCCCGCCTACACCGAGGGCAGACCCTTGAGGCGGTCCAAAGAGAGTTGGGCAAAGAGTATACGGTACTGCGATACGCGGACGGCGGGGCTTTTGGCAAACGGACAATGTTTGCTGAGTGGCGGTTCGGTGTATGGATAACTGAAGTCAGGTTTGAGCAATTCGAAGTCGGCGATGAGTTATGGTGGTTCTCGTCCGCTCGCGTGGACGTTGACAAGGAAAAGTCAGCGCAACAAGAGGAGCTAGTTCGGAAGTTGCAAAGTCTAGGCGATAGGCTCGGCGGCAATGGGGAATAATTGTCTGCAATTCAGAGCCGATAGGGCGTTGGCCGAATACGCAGAGACGCCCCTACCTTGGGACGAGATTTGACCCACTCCACTACATTTGCACCTCATGTAACAGTCAGATACTGAATAGCTTGCTATCAAATTATTTTTATGTTAGATAATCTCTTGTTTAGTATTTATTGACTTTTCTGCATTTACCATTGCAAGTATGGCCACTCGGATTGCCTCAGGCAACTTCGACCACTCGGCGACAATTGCCAGCAGCCGAGTGTCAGATGGTTGTTCGGAGGAAATTGCTTCGACATTTGCTTCGCCCGTCTTGTCCCCTAACGGAATCTCAGCAGATACATGCGGTTGTTCGAGTCCTGCGGGGGGAGGTTTATCATCGTCGTGAACGCAGCTTAATGCACTGATTGTGCATTTGCAGCGGTGTGGCGTGCGAAATTAACAATTCAAGCCATTCTGTCTTGGGTGGGGAGAGCAACCGCTTCAGTTCTTCACGCAGATTGTACAGCGCCCTTTGACGAGGACATCGTCAATGGAGCGCCGGCCGACTGCAAAATGCAACTGGCTCGTGGTCTCTGCCAGGGGAAAATCTGCCAGGCATTCGATGGCTCCACAACTAATGCAGAGAAAATGAGCATGGCGAGGCGTTTCGCGCTCGATCGTTACAAGAAGTTCAAATCGCCAAGTGTGATCGCCTAAATCGAGCCGGGAGACAATTCCCGCTTCGCTGAGATTCACCAGATTGCGAAACACCGTCGTTGAATCCCACTGGTATTCGTCGAGTCGGTCGAGCAGGTCGCGATGCGACAGGGGAGCAGTTGCGGTCTCCAGTGTTTGCAGGACTGCCAACCTTTGCTCGGTGCATTTGAGCCCCCTTTCGCGGAGCAATGCGCGCCAGCGAGAGCGCGAGTCCTTGGCTCTACCTTCAAGAGACACGTTGATCCTCACGATCGCTGAGCGGCTGTAGTTGGTGTGAACGCTTGCTGCCAACGACTTTGAGATTGCTGGACTTCGCGTAACATAGCATCCACCGCAGCCCGATCGCCGTCTTCGATCTCATGGCGCAATAGTTCGAGTTTCTCTCGCAGAATGCGCCCCTTCATAGCCTGAAAGTCTCTGACTGCGAAAGTTCGCAGGTAAACCCCAACTTCGAGCTTTCGGGACCATTCGTCCCAAAGAGCGATGTGATGCTCGGCCTGCCGCACTTCGCCATGTCGCGCAGCGTAGATCGCACCCACGCGTACTTGTTCTAGCTCCTCGAACACGACGCTCGGAGGCGGATAGTAGATGTAGCAACCAGCGATGCTAAAGCCGATGAGCGCAACGATCGCAATGCCACCGAGAACTGGTGCGGGGATCGCGACGTCTAAGCTCTTGCCCGACGTTTCTGGTTGCTGTTGTAGCCACCGATCGATGGCGCCGGCGCGATTGAAACGTCGCAGGACTAGCCCCACCGCCAGCAATCCCGCCAGTAAGTAAACAACCCGCCATTCATAGGGCTGTATGGAATTGATCAGCCGCATTCGCATTTCGTCGACCGGGTCGACTAGTGCTCCCGTGAACGGAGAGGTGTAAATATCAAACGCATGGGTGTGATCGGCAGCTTCCACATCGCTGGGGTAGAGAGGTTTGTCAACGATGTAGGCCAGTAGCAGCACACTGGATGACATGAGCGCAAGCCAGACAGCACTCCTCGCCCAACCGTAGTTCGTAGTGATCCATGCGAGTGTTCCGACACTCAAGCCCGTACCGAACACCAATAACACCAACGATGCGCCAGTTGAGTTACCATGCTGGAACATCGATCCCAACTGGCTCATGGCCAACATGGGAGTAGCATAGATCGGGATCGAAACGCCGAGCATGGTGACAGGTGCCCAGGGATTGTCGGCGTTCATCGAACGCTGCAGCGAGCCGTGCGGCAAGATGGCTGCCAACAGGGCCGAACAGCCCAAGCCGATTAAAATGAATACCAGTGATGGGCCCGTCAATTCTCGCAGGGCAGTCATGCCGACGGCTGCCATTCTTTTAAGGCCAGGCGCTGGTGTTGCTTCCGGCTCTCGCAATTGTTGTTGATCTGGAAACCACCAGTCCCACAACAATCCAACGCTCGTTACGACCACCAGCGAGCAAGCGGCGAACGCGACGATCACAAAAGGTCTGGAGAGAGTGAGTCCATACAACAGCGAAATGGGGTTAAAGATGGGGGCGGATAACGCAAATGCCAGAATCGTCCCGCCCGACAAACCAGACCGGCGCATGACTCGCAGAATCGGAATCACTCCGACGGAGCAAACCGGCAACAACATGCCCCAAGCCCACGCAATAATCAGGGACTTCACTCCCTTGCCACCGAAGACCCGGCGAGTTTGCTCGTAGCCACACAATTTTTCCAGCACGCCCGCCACGATCAGGCCGACCAAAATGGTTGGTCCCGCTGACGTCAGAGCTTGCAGAAAACGCAGGATGAAGCCCCAAAAGATTTCAGTCATGGGAATGTCCGTGATGGTGGTCGTGCGTGTGTCCGTGTTCGCGGTGAGCCTTGGGCGCAAGCCCTTTTAAGACCTCTAGCTGTTCGTTCGCTGTAAATTTTGGGAACGATGTCGTTGCCGTCGCCGCGCTGCGTGAAAGGGGCACCAGATCATCGAGCCAGGCATTGGAGATGGCTTGAACCCGATTCCAATCGGCCTCGGCCAGGTCACTGTCGGCGGCGATCTCCGGCAGCCAGCGCACAATGTCGATTAACTCCGAGAGCTTCTGCCGGGCAGCGACCGGGTCTGCCTGCCACTCCCTTTCGAGCGCTTCCCAACGAACCAGAATCACTTGAACCGCTTCGCCCAGATCGTGCGGCCGATGCGCAGGGACGTGATGTTCCAAGTGATCTGACTTCGCTTCTGAACCACAGCCAACAATACCGCCAACAAGCGACAGTAGACCTAGAATTAAACTGGGGTGAGGGTAGCAGATCATCATCAGCGGGCTCCCACAAAGTTAGCTTTGACTGGCACGGACACCGAGGCGATAACCTGCTTCACAATCGCTGAGACCTGTGAGTGATCGCCGTTTAGTCGCACCGAGAGAACTGCCAACGCCACATCTTGCACGTCATCGGGGATCACAAAGTCTCTGCCGGCAAGATGCGCTCGCGCCTGTGCGACACGCTGCCAGGTAAGCAGTCCTCGGGGCGACAACCCTAAAGCGATCTCGCGATGATTCCGCGTGGCTTGCGCCAGGTCGAGTAGGTATTCGGCAACGATGGGACTAACCGCGACGCTGGCCACATGCTCTTGAAGCCTGCGAAGTTGCTGCGGCGTAACCACTGATTCTGATGAAGGGGCACGCATGGCAGGCCCGACGTTGGCGGCCAGCATTTGCAACTCACTCGCCCGGTCGGGATAACCGATTCGCAGTTTCATCGCGAAGCGGTCCAGCTGCGCCTCGGGAAGTGCGTACGCACCGTGGCTTTCCACTGGATTCTGTGTGGCAATGACAAAGAATGAATCGGGAAGCTTTCTGCTCTTGCTATCGATCGTGACCTGGCGTTCTGCCATCGCCTCAAAGAGAGCGCTTTGCGTGCGTGGCGTAGCCCGATTGATTTCGTCCGCCAGGAGCACATCAGCGAAGACGGGCCCTTCGAGGAACTCAAACTCTCGGGATTGCTGATTGAAGACATTGAAACCCGTGATGTCGGTTGGCAGCAAGTCCGGAGTGCATTGCACACGCGAGAAGCGGCCACCTACGGCATGGGCGAGCGCTTTGGCAAGCGTCGTCTTGCCAAGTCCAGGAAGGTCATCAAATAGCAGGTGCCCTCGTGCCAGTAAGCAAGCGAGGACAAGTTCGATGACAGCCTCTTTGCCGAGCAAAGACGCATTAAGTGCTCGGCGCAGGGCGTCAATCGCCGGCTGATGCTCGCATTCGCTGGCTGATTGTTTTCTCTTCAGTAGATGTTGAGTTGCAGCGGTCATGCCAAGCCGTTCAGTGAGGGGAAATGATTTCTTCGAGCGCAGCTAAAAGCGCCCAGCGACAGATGTTGCAGGACGAGACGGCAGGTTTCGAGGTCGCTAGGCGAGTTGGCCGCGTGTTGGCCTGCAGCGGCTGAATACAAGTAACGCTCAAGCCGACTGCAAAGTTGCTCACTCGCCTCGAATGCCTCACCCGAGATACCCTTGGCAATCGCGGGATACCACATCGAGATCGTCGTTGACGACGGTCGGGGCATTCCAGCAAGTCGTCCACGCAATTCCAGCAACCAGAGAGTGGCGAAGACCTGATGAGCCGGTGACCACCAGCACCTGAGTTGCCAGAACAGCCACAGAACGAAGTCGATGATTTCTCGACGCAGGCGAGCTGCAGTGACTGAGAGAATTGCAATCAACAACGAAAGCAATGGCCGGTTCCAAACCCAAATCGCGATCTTCGAGAATAGCAACGTTGCATGTTCCGACCATGTTCTCAGCGGGGGCAACACGGTGTAGCCGGGCGTCGGCTCGATGGTCAGCCAGCCTGACCCAACGCGCACTTCCGCCCAGACGTGAGCATCGTTCGGCAAGACGGGTGTTTGTCGCCGGACGCGATCATAGCGCTCCGGCCGTGCATAAAGGCCAGTTGCCAGCCGGGCTTGGTAACCCAGCGATCTCAACATCAGGACCGCGCTCGTGGCATATAGATAGTCGGGACCACGCTGCGACTCGAACAGAAAATGTGCTGCCACGTTTTGACAATCGGCCGGGGCGGTGAATTCCGGATCGAGCTTGAATTCAGGGCCATTGAGTTTCGCAACGATCGCTTCGATTTGATGACGCCCTGCAGGAACTCCGTTCGTCCACATGCGCGCTAGTTCTGCGATTTCGTCATCGCGTTGCGAGCTTTCAGGCTCTGGTCCGAAAGGCACTGCAGTCAGTTTCTCGATGTCAAAGGACCGCGATTCCAGGTGGATGACCTGAAGCGATGGGATTGAAGTCCGCTGAGACAGACATAGCACATCATCCTTCGTCCAACCGTAAAACCCAGCTTCGTCCACGAAGTCGATGTGGGCAGCGGTCAAATGAGCAGGAGTGGGAACCCGGTTCGTCGCGAGCCGAATGACCTTGAGCACATGATGCTCTGGATTACATAAATTGACTGAGTCAGATTCAGCCGACGACTGGCTGAGCATTACCCAAGGCTTTTCCTGGCGAGAGACGATTGACAGGCTGATTGCGTCCGAAGCGATTCGATTCTCAGCATGAGACCAGTTACGACCATCGAAAGAAGCGAACGTCTCTAGCCTGAGGTGCAAAGGAACCCGACCCTCGACCAGAATCAACGCAGAATTGGCGGAACCTGCGGACGCTCGCTGCTCACTTTTTGCTCGACGCCGCCGAACTGCGGCAAAAGTTCGTCCCGCCTGCTGTTCTTCGGTGGCATGCTGGTGCTGAGGTGGTAACACGTCTTGAGAGAGTGCAATTGTCCGCTCGACTTCATCGAGTCGCTTGATTTCGTCGCCATAGAGATCGTTAAATACGTCGTACAGGCTAGGCTTCTCAGAATCGAGGAAGAGCTCGCTCTCAACTGCACCAAACGTGCTGGCCTGCTGCGTGGCGGCGACTAACTGTTCACCATTGCCAATTCCGCGACTGGCAAACAGATCACTGTGGCCGTTACCTCCCGCTCCCCAGAAATATCCGGTGAGTTGCGAGCCGATTGGAGAGTTGCCCGCCAAGGCAGCCGCTGCTACCGCGAGTAGCACGACCAGCAGGACGCTGCCCGAACTGGCGGCGAGTGGGAAATCGCGATGAGAAGCAATCGGGAGATGCCCTTGCATCCTTTCCCAGTTCGCTCCCAGCAACCACCACATGCCGACGAAGCCGTACAAAAGTAACACGAGTTGTCCGGGCCAACTGCCCAAAAACATCAGCGCGCCCAGGGCCACAAACACACTCACCGCACAGCTTAGTCGACTGGTTCCGGGAACGAATGAAATTGCTGCAAGACCGAGCATCACGTTGCGGAGCGCGACGAGTTGCACCAATTCAGGCGATTCCCCAACATCAAAGAATCGTCGAGACACCCACTCGTACACCGGTGGCAGACCAGCGAGTACTACCAACAAGCAAGCCGCGAGAACTCCCAAACCAGGCGACATCGCTCGATCGTGGCGCAAGAATCGACCGGCCAAAACGCAGACTGCGAACGTCGCTCCAGTGATACTCCAGCGCAGCAGGCTGGTTTCTTCGTACTCGGCACGTGCGAATTCGAGAGCCAGCGTGGCCAAGAAAGCGAGAGCCCAGGTCGAAGAGCGAAGGGCTTCACTACGCATGTGCCAACTCCCTGCGCTGGAAGTCTTGCCATTGCGACGAGAAGCTCTCAAACAGAGATTCGGAGACGATAACTGGTAAGCAAGTCTCGGTAGAACCGTGTTGCCCCTCATTTACTTGGAGGCAAACGACAATGCGATTCGCACTCTGCTCCTGCGACCAGCGGGCAATCCCTCGTTCCGTCGTAATTACAATCTCAAGTGCTGGCGACAAACGATCTCCCCGTGTCTGGCTGGGAATTTTTCCACCATCGCTAAAGTCGCCATCATCTTGCAATTTCAGCCGAGCAAAGAGTTCCAGCAGTTGCTGCTGGCCCGGTTCACCGGCGACGGGGCGAATCCGCTGATCGCCAGCCACCAAGGTGAGTGCGATGTCATGCCGGAGTAAAGTTTGGCAAAAGCTGGCAGCGATTCGAATCGCCCATTCAAAGGATGCATTGGTACCGACACCGAAATGATTGATCGTGTCGGTATCGAAACTCACCCGAACTTCCTTACTTAGGTTGGCCTGCCGTTCGGCGACGATGAGCTTTCCTTGCCGCGCGGTCTGAGCCCAATGAACGTGTCGCAACAGGTCGCCGGCGCGAAACGCTCGGGTTCCGAGCACATCGCCTTCGTACCCGGACCGCTGATCCGACAACGCTCCTAGCGATGTTCGACCTCCCTGATGAAGGTCCAACGGAGAGAGCGGAATGACCTTAGGCCCCACGAGGAGCCGGGATGCGACCTCTACTGGGCAAGATTGTTCCCACAACCCGAAGGGAAACGAGGTCTTTAGAAGCGGCAACTGAAGTGGATAATCGCCACGCACCTCGGGCGTAAATTCCCAGCGAAACTCGGCCTGAGATCGCGCAGGAATTTGGGCGAGGGCCACCGCAATGTCATGGGCTGGAGACGTCTCTCGACTGGCTGCCCCTACCTCAACAACCGCTGCAGCTCGGAATCCACGTTCGAGTGTGAATCCCCAAGCAGGCCACGGCATCCGATTAGTGACGTTTAGGATCGCAGTTGTCGGGCGATGTTCGCGAGTTTGTCGCTGCTCAAAACGAAGTGTTGCTCGAATGCCGAACATACCGATCCAGGGCCAGAGCGTACCTAGCGTCAAGACGGCTAGAACGGCAGCACAGACAACGTAGCCTTGCCTCAGTCCGCTCCAGCCAATAACAGCCGACACGAACGCAGCAAGTCCCAGTACAACCCAAGGATGCTTCAGCCAGTAGACGTACCGGTTTACGGCTGGACAGAAATCACGAGTTAGCGCGTCCGAAGCGACAGCCGTCCATCCTGCCATTGACGGACGACTTTCGCGATTGGGTTGTCGACGAATTTCAAGCGACATGGAACGTGCCAATTGGGATGCCAAAAGCCAGCCATATCGACCAATGTACGCAAATGCACAACAACTGCAAGAGAAGCCTGTGTGAATTTTGTGGAACAGAGAATGCTACCGGGCTTGCCAGTGAAGTGCGTGTTGGTCGCAAGCGGTCGCCAGTTGCTTCCACACTTTGGCGACATTTGCAGTCCCGAGGCTAGGGAGTTTCGCCTGTTCTCGCTCGCGCAATAGTTGAAGCCGATAGTGTTGACGGCGAGTGGCTGCAATCCACTGTTCGTAAATCGCCATCCAGCGGCAGCTCTCGGCCGCGAGTTGCCACTTCAAACCGATCGACGCCCGTGAACGCGAGGTCGGTGGCAACTCCAAGTCTTCGATACGCCAGACTCTTCGCCACATTGCGGGCGAGCTAACTAAGGCAGGAATGAAGGAATAGCGATTGATAAAAATGCTGCCCAAGCGATTGGCAAAGCCCACTCCAAAACCGCGAAGCAAAACGGTGACATCTGCTTGTTGCCAAACGTAGATGCTCGGCAAGGTCTTTAGGTTTCTGGGCGGACTAATGCGCTCGCAGCCAAAATGAATGAGGCTATTGCCGCTTTCGATATCCTTTCCCAAGCACCATAGCTCTTGATCGAGGAGAATTCGTCCGGTACGACGAAGTTCGAGTGACTTGGAATTCATGTTCTACCAGCCCAGCAAATATCCGGCCCAGACCAGCACCAACGTGAATGTACACGCTGCAATTGCCTGCCGAATCACGAGCCAAGCAGCGAACTTCCCAGACTGCTCGCGGGCAATCGTCCAGACCGTAACGAGGCAGGGCAGAAGGGTACTGGCGAGATAGACGCCCGCCAGTGCCTGCAAGGGAGTTAGCGGAGTTGAGGCACTGCTACCGCCACCCAGAAACAACAGGATTCCGTCTTTTCTGAGCGACGCCATGATTATCGGCAAGGAAGCTTCGCCTGGCAAACGAAATGCGGCCAGCAGATGACCCAAGTTCTCAGCCAGCCACGGCAGCACATTCAGCCACACAAGGATCGAGGTGGCCATCGAGATAAGCACGAAGATCGGCATAGCCCGGAAGAAGAACTGGTAAATCGTCAAACGCATTTCTCGCCAGATGCTCGAAGGTGCTGGCCAGCTGAGGAATGTCCGGTGCGATAGCAATAGTTGATTCAACGGCGAACGAGCCACCGCGGGACTGAAGATCCGCAAATAGAGACACGTGGTCAAGAACAAATAGCCCAGATAGGCGAACGTCAATTGTGGCTGTCCGATGGCCGAGAACACCGCCAAAACAGCGGGCAATTGATAAGAGCAGGCCGAGCCAAAGGCGATGGCGGAAATGCAGGTGCCGCGTGAACAATTACTGCAGGAACGGGTGCTGATCACAGCCGGCACATTGCAGCCGAAGCCCATCAAAACGCGGATGATGTCGCGCCCCGCGAGACCCAACGGTCGCGCCACGGGATGAAGCGCTACATCGAGTCGATCGATCAGACCACTTGCCTTATATGCACCCAGCATCGCCGAGTAAAGAAGCACCGTCGGAGCTGCCCACACAAATAGCGCAGGCCCCATGGTGAACAGACCAAAGTCACCCGCCAGAATTGCTCTGGCCAAAGAGCCTTCAACGCTGGACGAGTTGAGCCACTGAACTAGTGGTGCCAGAAAACTCCTGACAACGGCGTCGGTGATTCCGGCAAACCAGTTGGCAGTAGTGATCGCAAGAATTGCAGGAATCAACAGCAGTGCCGCGGCCACAATGGTCCCGATGATCGGAATCTCGAAGATGCCCGCGCGCGGTTCAACTCGCCAGCCGACGCGAGGCAGCGTTCCACTTGGCGGAAATGCCTGCGAGTCTTCGAGTGCCGCAAACACGGCTTCGCGGACGCCGCGATCAATCGCCCTCGCATCGAGTGGAACGATCGAGAGGCCCGACCTGCGTGAAAGGAGAGCTAGGCCTTCATGGACTTGGGACGTTTGCCGGACCTTGTCCCAGAATGTCACCGCAACAATTCCGCGTTTTCCCGCTGCCAGAGGCAACATTTCCGCGAGATCGTCATCGAGATGCGTTGCCTGCGCCACCAGCAGCACCACTTCCGATGCTTGCAAACGATCCAGGGCCAGTCGAGTTGTTTCCGAATCTGACTGACGAACAATTCCAGGAGTATCGACAAACGTTTTTCCCCGGCATTGATAGCAGTCGCACGAAACTGTAGTTCCCCGGAAATTCCCGACCGATGCCGCACACCCCGTTAACGACGCCAATAGTTGAGACTTACCGACACTCTCTTTGCCAATCACAACGACCGTTGAACCTTGGGCGGACCTCATTGAATCTCCATTCTTTCCGGCAACTTCAGGCAACTCATTGAACGCGGCTAACAAACACATTCCTGTCCGCAGCAAGACAGGTCATCAAGAAACATGCCCCAACGTCGGTAGTTCTCCAGCGCTGCAGTATCTAGTGCCAATCGCTGCCCGATCGCCTTAGCAACGACGGCGAAGCGTTGACGAAACTTGTAGATGAAGCAAAACACATGCTGATCGTGACGAACCAACGGGCCCGCGAGGAAAAGGCCCGGAGAAACCGTTGACTCATCCTCGGCCGTGAGAATGGGGAAGCCGTCCTCGCGAAACTCAAAGCG
The DNA here is from genome assembly GCF_007747655.1 of Anatilimnocola aggregata. Lineage (NCBI taxonomy): Bacteria > Pseudomonadati > Planctomycetota > Planctomycetia > Pirellulales > Pirellulaceae > Anatilimnocola > Anatilimnocola aggregata. The sequence continues at coordinate 6,840,527 of NZ_CP036274.1, read as the reverse complement.
ATCTCTGACAAGACGCACGCTTCCCTCAAAGCCGGTGGCCAGAATTGGCACGCTGCCGGACTTCAGAATCTTTCCTTCCGTTGATTTAACGCGGTATTGCCACGCGCCACGGTCGACCCTAGCAACTTGATAGTTGTCGATAAGTTCGATCGAAGAGGTTTTTTGCGACTGACGAAGTCGATCGTGGGTGAACGGCGAGATCGTTACACTAGGGTCGCTGGCTTCACTCTGCCAATGTGCGGAGCGATCGAGTACTCGAACTTTTGTCCCAGATGTTGCCAGTTGAATCGCCGCATCCAAGCCGCTCTCATACCCGCCGATGACGATTCGTTCGCGGCCCGCGAGCTTGGCCCAGGAAACAACCTGCGAATTGTGAATGCAGAGTTCTGCTCCAGGAAATGTGTTGATACGCGGATATTGAAACTCGCCGGCTGCCCATATCACCGACCGAGCGCGAAGCAGTCCGGCAGATGTCTGTAAATGAAAAATATCGTCATCCACTTCGACTTTCTCAACAGACACACCATTCTGCACCGGTAGCTCGAAGTGATCGCTGAGTGCCTGCAAATAGGCCGCATACTGCCGACCGGTTGGGTGCTCCGTCTGCAATGAAAAGCCGGGCGATGTTCCAATCGCAATCGAGTTAAGATCGAGCATTCCAACGGAGTTAGTTGGAAAGGAAGGTGTAATCAGTCGCATTTCTCGCGGCCAGCGGAGGAACGATGCCCCCACTTCTTCCCGCTCCAGGATGGTCATGCGCGTTACGCCGATCTCTCGGAGTGCAATGGCCACACCGAGCCCGGCTGGACCACCCCCGACAATCAAACAATCCCAAATCGATCGGTTACGCATAGAACTACCGTAAAGTTGCGGAATGGCTCTGCAGACGAGTGCATGTCTGGCCCTAGTTCGCCACTTCGTCTGGAGGGACTAAGTCGGACACCTGTGGCCAGACAGGAAGAGGGTCATAGAAGCGCGCCCAATGGGACTCTCCGAGTGCAAGCTCGGCATCGGTTAGCAAGCAGGCATCGAGCGCGGAAACCAAGCAAGATTGGTCCAGCTTGCGACCGATGAAAACAAGCTCTTGCCGCCTGTCGCCAAATGGCTCATCCCAGGCAGCCTCGATCTCTGCGATGGCCACCGGATCATCGGGCCATTCCTGGCGTTCCACATCCGCCCACCACAGCCCCACGGGCTTGATTTCACAGATCCGGCCGGCCTGAGACCAAAAACCCACGAGCTGAGATCGGCTGGCCACCCAAAAATAGCCCTTCGACCGCAGCAATCCATTCTGCCGACTTTCGTCACGCAGAAATTTCGAAAGACGATGGGGCTCGAACGGGCGACGCGCTCGATAGACGAAACACGTGATACCGTATTCATCGGCTTCGGAATGTGTGGCTTCGCGAGGTTCGCTTAGCCAGGTCGGCATCTCCTCGGCTTGTTCCATGCTAAACAGCCCGGTAGCGATCACCTCTTGAATGTCGATCTGGCCATGCGTTGCCGTCAATAGTTTTGCGTGGGGATTCAGGGCCCGCACGGTGCCAATCACTCGCTCGCGGTCAATTTCATCGACGAGATCGAGTTTGTTCACGATCAGAACATTGCTGAATTCGATTTGATCGACCAACAGGTGCGCAAGGGATCTTTGATCTTCCTCACCCAGAGCGAGCCCCCGATCCAGCAGTCCTTCCAGAGACCGAAAATCTCGCAAGAAGTTCACTGCATCGACAACCGTGACCATAGTGTCGAGTTCCGCATAGTCTGCCAGGCAGTACCCGTCCTCATCACGGAAGGTGAAGGTTTCGGCGACCGGAAGCGGTTCTGAGATACCCGTCGATTCAATCAGCAGATAATCGAACTTCTTTTGTTTTGCTAAGCGGCTGACCTCTGCGAGCAAGTCTTCGCGTAGCGTACAGCAGATGCACCCGTTACTCATTTCGACAAGCTTTTCGTCGGTGCGACTAAGTTGCGTCATTCCGTTCTTGACAGTGCTGCCATCGATATTCACTTCGCTCATGTCGTTCACGATGACCGCCACTTTGAGTCCGGCGCAGTTGTGCAAGACATGGTTCAGCAGCGTGGTCTTGCCTGCGCCCAAAAACCCGGACAGGACCGTAACGGGCAGTTTGCGACGCTTCGTTGGGGCAGCTTTCATCTTCTTGGGCTTAAGTGCAGATCTGGACTTCATAGTTCGAACCAATCTTCAATATCGGGCGTTTTGCTTCTCACGGCAGTAATTTCTGCGAGTCAATGATTTGCCAGCGGAATGCCGCGCCAATTAGCGGAAGATTTTCTAGCGGACTCGATCGCGAATCTCTTCTCTAGGACTGCTTGCGACTCGGGGCAAATATCTATGAGTACGGCCAATACTTGCCGGAGAACCAGCGAATCCGTTTCACTGGCCCCCCTGCAAGCGGCTGATCGCTTTACTTTGACAACAAGTGTCCCTTGCTGAGCCAACCGCTCACGCCAGAAGTCCGAGACATTGCATTCGCCGCAACGCGAATGAAGAAAAGCTGCCGGCACTCGGTTGGCGCGAATTAACGACTCTCCGGCAATCGCACGCTCTGGCGGAATCGCTATCGAGTTCAACACCACGATGTCGACAACCCCTTCACCGAGAACTTTGAAGCAATGCTCTGCCTCTTGGCCATCGACGGCGATGAGAGGTTGCGCAGGCGGCTCCGTTGCCAGCAATACTGCGTTGGTTGCAAGCCACACGAACCAACAGCCAGAGAATCGGGCCATTGTCTTTGATCTCCTTGAGCCGCCAGCATGAAATGCACAACCGACAACGCCATTTATAGCTACTTGCAATACATATGCAAGTAGCGACGCTTTTCGTTGATTAGCCGGTCGTAATTTGGCGTCGTCAGCAAATCGTGAATAATTGGCAAGCAGAGTGCGAGAATGGCAAAGTAAAGCGTGGACTTCGCTAGGAAACGAAGCCGACTCGGTGTCGGTAATTGCTAAATCAAGGAGCAATTACGCAGTTTTCAAACCGAGAACTTGTTCGAAGAGGGTTGTGCATGGGGTGCTAATCGTTTGTCAATGAAATAAGAGCGACCCGCCAGTTAGCTCTCGACGGAAAAATGCCGCTCGCCGGAATTTGCGGCTATCGGCCCGTGGCAAACGGCTGGCTGAATATGAAACCATGCACGGCAAGGTTATGCTGTAACGGGAAATAAACGCTTGCGGCGCGTATATAAGCGTGCCATGAACGACGAACCGCCGAGAGCGTCGCAGCTCCCAGCGGTTCAGTAACGAGATGGTAGGAGCATCTGCGATTACCTTGCGCGGGATATTGACGCAACCGCGACTTTAGGTCAAGCAAAATCTGACATCGACTTAACTTCCAACGCGGTGAATAACACCGCGGCATGTTGGTCGTATGAAGCCGTAACCGTGGGGTATGACAAAGCGGCAGGAGGATGGCTCACGCGCAACGCGGAAGGAGCCTCCGTTGGTAGGTGGATGACGCCAAAAAGTTCCTTGGCCGGCACGTGTCACCACGATGTCGGAGACCTAAGCGAGGGTGGCTCCGGTGGTGGTGCTACGTCCTGATCAGAGTCTGCCTTCGGCTTCGGCTGGGGTAGGCTCTCTTCGGTCATGGCTCTGGGTTCACCAGTGGTTGTAATTGCTGGTTCTTCTTCATTCCAGAGCATTGCTTCTTGCGACCAGTTCTTTTTCCTCTTCCGGCCTTTGCGATTGAGTCGGCCAGCAATGAGTCGAGCCGCTTTAGCCCATGCGCGAAAGGTCTTCCCGTTTAGTAATAGAGTTTGATCGGACCATGTCGTCCCATGTCCCGCCTGGAGGGCCTGACCGATTTCTGAGTGGGTCGCATTGGGATTGGCTCTGAGTAGTTGGACAGCAGGCTTGCAGCCAGAGAATTGTTCAATTCCGTCGAGTATGACTTCGGCTAGAACGCTAAAGGATGCGTCAAATGGATTTCGCTTGATTGTGTAAACGTCGGTTTTCGGACTATCGATAAGATCAAGTAGAATGAGGTCAGATAGGGCTTTCTTTTTGGCGTTGTACCTCATGGCAGGATGAGGAAGGTTTCTCGCAATCGCTTGTGCCAGCGCAAGGGCGGGCTTCGGCTGGGATTGTGGAAAGCTTTTGGGACGTCCCTGAGTTCTTGCGCGGGGATGGCGTGTTGCAGTTAGCAGTGTGATTAGCTTCGGGTCGGACGGTGGAATCTCGATGGAATTGCGGTCGAGAGTGGCGATTTGTGCATACTCGAACCAAGTAATGAATGCTCTCGCGTATTGCGCCCAAATATCATCACGCACTTGGATGGCGGGGAACGCCTTTGGAAGGGCCTCGGCAAATGCGGTAATGGGCAAAGGGCCATCAGCGGAAGCTGCGAGGTCTGTGAGTAACGAGAGAGCTTTGTGTTTTTTGAGTGAGGCGGTAATTCGGTCTCGAATCGCTGTCTCTCGATCACTTGCGTTGATTATGTCGTCAGCAATATGAACGTGCCTTGGAACGTCTGTCGCCACCCCCATTACCTTGAGTTCACGAGCGAGGTTGAAAACAGCGCCTAGTTTGAGACCAAGTTTCGTCACTGCATCGTCTGCGAGTAGGTCACCGCCGGCGTTGATGACTTCCTTAAGCAGCCTGGCGACCGCATTCGGTGTCTGTCGAAGGATGTAACTTTCGCTGACAATCACGTCACCGGTAATTAAAAAGTCCCGGAAAATGTCCCAGTACGTATCGAGAAGATCACCAACCTGTACGATCAATCGCCGATCGAGAAGTGATTGAACAATCTCCTTCGGGATTGCCTCGACTACTTCAGAGGCAGCCTTTGGGGCCATGCGTGCAAATCGCTTGAGCGCCTCACGTTCCGGGAGGTTTAATTCGGTGAGGTCGGTTTCGAAAAGTCGTTTAACATTTAATGAATCGGCGACCAAATCGTCCTGCGTCGCCCCGGATTTCAATTCACGGTCGACGTGGCTTGCGAGTTTCTTAAACAGCCACGGCAGGCCTTGCGAGACTTCGCGAAGCCGCTGCTTCAATTCCTTTTGAAGCTTGGTGCCGGCGGCCTTTTGTAAGCGATGTAACAGCGCGTTGATTTCACTGGGACCGAGCGGGTCCATGATGTAGATGTTGGCGCATGAGCGTATGTCGTCCCGAAGCTTGTAAGGGTAGGTTTCCGTGAGGCCGACAAGATCGGTTTTCCAAGCAAACCCAACGATGACTGGCGCCGTAACTTCCCGAATCGCGAATGCGAGGTCGCGGAACTCTTGAGTTAACCGTGCGTCTCGGAACACGTTCTCGAATTGATCGAAGAAAACGAGCAGTGGCTTGCCGGTCCACTGGGTGTTTGCCATGGTCGTAATTGCACTGCTCAGGCTCGCGAAGGATGCGTTTACGGGGAGTTTAGCTATCCCATGCCTCTCCGCACTTAGCAGAGCTTTTCGGATTGCTTGCCAAACAAATTCAGGGGAAGTAGCAGTTCGGGAATCGATGACCAAGCCGCTGCCTCCTTTCTGATTAAGCTGGCTCCGGAATTGGAGTGCAAGGGAACTTTTTCCCCAACCAGATTGCCCGTTCAGAACTACGACAGTGGCATGTTCAATGCGTTCCTTGAAGAGCGTTTGGAACTCCTTGATGTGGTCGCCGCGGCCGACAAAGAACTTCGGCGACGCGGGCAACTGGTATTCGAGCTCACTTTTGCTGCCGTGCACTTCAACGATTGTCGGCTCTGCGGAGATTGAAACTGCCAGGGGACGTTGGGCATGCGCAGTGATAGATGTGACAGGAAGCGCCCCTGCGTAATCGGATGCTGTGAGAAGTTCGATTACTGGATCAGGAACGCCGTCCGTTCCCCAAACCTGTACGAAAGCAGCTCGGCGGCTCGAAGGGTCAACCAGTTTATTTGCGCAGTAGGTGCCATGACGCGTAATGATGACTGCGAAGTCGGAGGTCAGTTCATCGGTCTGTGGTTCTTTGATGATTGACTTCTCGATCAGCAAATCGACGATCGCCTCTGGGTTGAGGTAGCGGAATTGTTGGTCGTTTGAAGCAGTCTTCCGAAAAAACACGTCAGCGCCAGCGGTAAGGCCGGGGATGGCAACGAAGAAGCCGACAAGATCGGGAATATCGAAGCGGGCGCTGGCAAGTTTGCCATAAAAACCGGTGATTGCAGGGGCGTCGAGGTTTGTACTGTAGGCCTTGCATTCAGCGATGGCCCTTTGCCCCGTCAACTTGTGACTCGTAGTTACGTCAAGTTCGATACCATTTTCAGTTGAGTTTAGCCGATCACGTGTGGGTTTTTCGTAACCATAGAGTTCCATCAGCAAGGCTATGAACTCCTCGAACAAGTGGCCCTTCCTGTTGTTCTGTTCGGATTGAGTTCTGCCCTCGGCTAAAACGAGAATGTGCGGGCGGTTGATCGCGACTGTTGAAGCAATTCGAGGTTTTGTGGCGTGCGACATGCGGAAGATTATACCCCGTCATTCGACGAAGGTCAGTCGAGCGAAAACCCTTGCCGCCAACTTTGGCGAGGTCCGCCACATTCACTTTGTTCGGTAGGTCCTATTTCTTCCAGTCGACGACCGAGAGGGTGATCGAGCGAAGGGGATTTGGCTAATCGACGGCCGCGAGTGCCCAGCGTCAGCCGTCTGTCGGGCCGCAAAGCGCACGTGGCGTTCGAAGATGCTGGCTTAGATACCAGAATAGGCCTTGAAATCCCGGCTAGTTTACGTGCGACAAGAAAATTTCGGTCGGAACTTGCCGGGAAGACGGTGTACTCCAGTATGGTTTAGTAGGTAATTGTCACGGCAGCAGCGGGTTGCTGTGAATGCTTTCGAGGCCTCTTTGAAAGGGTTTGTATGGAGCAGAAAAATGAAAATGAATTTTTCAATTCTCAGCGACTCAGAACTGCAGAAGTTGAGGATGTGGCTCGCCACAATCGAACTGCTGGTAATCGTTTTGAAAATCGTTTGGGTGCTGTCCGGAAACGGGTAGCCGTAGGCGAACGCTCTCGCCGGTAATCGTACCGGCGGGGGCTGAGGCCGCTAATCGAGGGCGAAGCCTTTCCCGCCCACTCTTGCCAGGTTGCTAACGACAACCATCTGCCCAATCTCTGGGTTATCCGATGCCACGGTGGCGAGCATCGTATCGCCGAGCGGTTTCAGTTCTTTCACCACGCCTTGGGTATGGCCTGTCTCACCTGCCTGTTGCCCCGTATCGCGCAGGTACTTTGCCGATTAGGCGACGCGGTCTCCGAACCTGATTGGTGCTGTGCGGTCTGTCCATGTCATGGGCGGACGGTAACGCAGTGTTCGGAAGAGAGCAAGCGTAAGTTACTTGGCAAGTGAAATGGCTTCTCTCAGCTTGCCCCTGACTTGCTGCACGCGATCCGTAGCGGTTTCAGGAATCTGCAGCAGCATCGCATAGGTGTAGTCAGGGTAGCCATCTTCCCTTGTGGGCAGCCACAAGTTTGGCCACGAGGAGTGGAACTTCAATTTCAATTGGCTGATCGGCGGAAAGAAGTACGGATTCTTTGAACCGATCCACCGATTTCACAGCCGTTACAAGGGCAAATGGCTGTCCCTGAAGCTCTACACCAAGTTCAACGACCAGACTTTCTACGTCGGGCAAATCAAAAAGGTGTATGTCCCACGCGACAATGAACTCGTGACAGCAGTCTCAGCGATTGTCGCAAACGGCTGGTTTGATCGAATGAAAGCGGACATCGCTGCGATCGGTGCTGACGAGACAGTGCTCGACGCAACCGATCCGGCACTAGTTATCAACGCGTGTTACGACCCGGCAGACGTCGAACTCGACCCCGACATGCCACCGTTTGATCCGAGCAGCAAGCCCGCGCGGTCTCATCACTACGTTTTGGCGTTTGATGACGACGCACCTTTGCCGAAGAGCGAAGCGGAGAATGGCGAGGAACGACTTTCCGCCGAGAAACGCTCGGAGCTACAGTTCGTTCGCGCAGCACAGCAGGGCCAGATCGTGGACCCGAAACACGCCCGGCTTCAAAATCGCCTCTACGACTGGCTGTGTGACAAGCACGGTGCCAGGGCGGTTGGCTTCGAGAAGAAGTTCGTTGATCTTCGCGTAACTCTTCCGGAGGTGACCACGTTCTTCGAGATCAAGATTGCCGCGAACGCTAAACGCTGCATTCGTGACGCGCTTGGCCAACTATTCGAATACACCTCTTATCCCTCAGAGTCAAAGGCCCATAAGTGGGTCGTTGTCGGCGATCAGGTCCCAACGGATAACGACCTCGCCTATCTCTTGCACCTGGTCACGAAGTTCAACCTTCCCATTTATTACGGGAGATTCGACGCTGATAGCGGCTCTCTTGGCGTTCTCGAATAGTGCGGCAGTCAATTTGTGGGAAATGGCAAAGAATTAATCTAAAATCTGGAATTCTGTGCCCTCGGAAGGGCTAAAAGAAAAAGCCCTAAGTCGTTGTCGAAAAAGGGGCGTTAGGAGTGGTCAGGGCCGGAGTTGAACCGGCGACACATGGATTTCCAGTCCAAAACTCGGCATCACTGGCCGCGGCCGGAAGGTAAAAACCGTTTGTTTGCCGCTGTTCGATTCAATCGAGCAACAAAACGGTGCAGATCTCACATCGGCATGGTTTCCAAGTGGTGCCAGTTCTGGACGACAAGCCAGCGTCAGAGGATTCTCTCGACATTGAATCCACCCCGGACGGCCGCCAATCGCCGGATCCTGCAGCGGAAGTTCAGCCCCAGCGCGAGATTCCGTTGCGATAGAACCGAACTCCGTTTCGGTCGTCGCCGGTCAGCCACGAAGCGCAGCGTTGTGACGACTAGAAGTGCCTGGTGTAGGCTACACCAGATGCGACCTCTTTATGCCCGTTTCTACCCGTTTCCACAAATTCGCCAGATTGCGATTTGAACGGTGAATCGTTGAACGGATCGAGTTTTCTGGGGCGGGCGAAAAATAGCGCTGATGGTTTTCAAGACTGCTGCCTTAAACCACTCGGCCACCCATCCAGGTGCGGCGGTCAATTCTAAGTCGACATTGCGTCGCGGCAAACCCCGGCGCCAATTTGCTTGGCCCGCCGAGCGATACCCGGCGATTAAAGGTTCACCGTCGCCGTGCTGATTCCGGGGGCAATTGCATCTATACTGAATGGGCTGCGATCTGGCTGTGATCGCCCCGCAAACTCTCCCGAAGTGTTAGAGGTCCTTCCGATGCGTGCATTTTTCTTGGCGTTACTCACTTGCGCGGCGCTTCCCGCCGTTGGCCGGTCAGAAACGATTTTCGTCGAGGCTGAGTCCTTCGAGAACATGGGAGGCTGGTCCCTCGACACTGCGTTCACACAAATTGTCGGCTCGCCTTACTTGCTTGCGCATGGCTTGGGCCAACCCGTCGCCGATGCCACAACAAAGATCAAGGTTGCAGAAGCGGGCAAATATCGGCTGTGGGTGCGAACGAAAGATTGGGTCGCGCATTGGAAAGCTCCGGGCACACCGGGACGTTTTCAATTGCTGATTAACGGCAAGCCGGTTGCCACAGAGTTCGGCACCCAAGGAGCCGATTGGAACTGGCACAGCGGTGGCGAAGTGGAATTGCCCGCGGGCGAAGTTTCGCTGGCGCTGCACGATCTCACCGGCTTTGATGGCCGCTGCGATGCGATTCTGCTCACCTCCGATCCGAAGTTCACCTTACCCGCACCGGCAGAGCTGGCCGCAGCTCGTCGCGCCTGGTTGGGTTTTGAAACACCCGTCGACGATGCCGGCGAGTTCGACCTGGTCGTCGTTGGCGGCGGCTATGCCGGTGTTGCGACGGCGGTTTCGGCAGCTCGTCAATCGCTTAATGTCGCGCTAGTTCAAGATCGATTCGTGCTCGGTGGCAATGGCAGTAGTGAAGTACGCGTCTGGGCTCAAGGTGGAACGTTGCGAGGCAAGTATCCACACCTGGGTGAGATTGTCGAAGAATTCGCTGATCATGCTCCCGATTCGCCCGCTGCGGGGACAGAGTTCCTGGACGAGCGTAAGGAAAAGCTGGTTCGCCGCGAAAAGACTGCTTCGCTCTTCTTTGGCCACTTTGCCATGAAGGCAGCGACCGACAAGGACGGCAAGATCACTTCGGTCACCGCGCTCGAAGTTCGCACCGGTCGCGAACGAGTCTTCCGCGGCAAGCTGTTTTGCGATTGCACCGGCCACGGTGTGATCGGCGAACTGGCTGGTGCCAAGTACAACATTGAGCCCAAGGGACGCATGGGCATGTCGAACATGTGGTATTGGCAGAACGACGACACCGATCAGGCCTGGCCCGAAACGCCCTGGGCCTTGGCGCTCGAAACGACAGACTTCCCCAAGAACCCGCGCAGCCGTTCGCAAATCGACGGCAAGCCTTTCATGAAGGGTGAATGGTTCTGGGAATCGGGCTTTGACAAGGATTCGATCAAGGACCTGGAACTGATTCGCGACTGGAACCTGCGGGCTGTGTTTGGTGCCTTCACGGCCCTCAAGCATGGCAAGGAAAAGGATCTGCACACGAAGTCGGCGCTCAAGTGGGTGGCCTTTGTCGGCGGCCCGCGCGAATCACGTCTGCTGGAAGGTGACGTGGTCCTCACCCGCAACGACATCGTCAGTCAGCGAGAGTTTCCCGATGGCTGCGTGCCAACGACCTGGGACATCGACCTGCACTATCCCAAGGAGCAGTTCGCCAAGAAGTATCCAGACAATCCGTTTATCTCTCGGGCCGAGTTCGGCGCGGGGGTCGATCGCAAGAATGGATACCCGGTTCCTTATCGCTGCTTCTATTCGAAGAATGTGCCCAACCTGTTCATGGCTGGCCGTTGCATCAGCGTGAATCACGAAGCACTTGGCACTGTCCGCGTGATGCGCACCTGCGGCATGATGGGCGAAGTTGTCGGCAAGGCAGCTTACCTTTGCACACTGCACAATACTTCGCCCCGCAATGTGTACGACAGCTATTTGCCCGATCTGATCGACCTGTTCAAGCAACCCGGCGCGATGCGGCGCGATACCTTGAGCGGCGATTTGTATCGCGACACGAATTCGATTGCCGTCGAGCCTTACTTGTCCAAGGGGACCGATAAGGTCACCGGCGTACCAAATCAACCGAAGCCTGCGGCTGGAACTTCCGGCGTCGCCGTGAAGTCGCTGGCCGGGATTGTGGCGGACGATACGAGCGCCAAGATGACCGGCAAATGGGCCGGCGGCACGGGACTCAGCCCTTACATTGCCGAAGGCTACCGGTACGCCAATGCCACGGAACCAGCCGAAGCCCGGTTTGAATTGACCGTTGCGGAAGCGGGGAAGTACGAAGTGAAACTCGCCTGGGTCGGTCACGAGAACCGCTCGACACGCACTTCTTGCACGATTGAGCGCGAAGGGCAGAAGCCGCTCAAGTTGCGGCTCAACCAGCAGGAGAGCACCACCGAGCCTAACGGATTTCACTCGCTGGGGCTGTTCGAATTTCCCGCTGGCAAGGCGGCAATCGTCATCTCCAATGAAGGAGCGGACGGCTTCATCCATGCTGATGCGGTTCAACTGCTGAAAAAATAGGGATTCATGGCGACGGAATCCCCGAGTGACGTCCCCACAGAAGCAACCAGTGCTTCACCGAGCGAGCGAACCTTGCCCCGCGCAAGGCGCTCGCTGCGGCAAATCTTCGGGGCGAGCATTCTGCCCCGCGCGTTTCGTTTGGGCTTGCTCGCGGCTGTCGCTGCGCTCCTTTACGTCGCCGGACAACAGCCTCCGCCGCCGGACGAAATCTCCCTCGAATCGGCCAAGCTGTTCTTTCCCGCGGCAGCCAAGCTGGCCAAAGGGGATGTGCGGCTTGGTGGGCAGGGAGTGCTCGATGAAAAAGGAAAGACCATCGGGCTGTTGCTCACGACGTCGCCGCATGCCGACGATCTGATTGGCTATAGCGGACCGAGCAACCTGCTGATCGCGCTCGATGTGAAGCAGCAAGTCATCGGCGTTCATATTCTTTCCAGCGGTGATACGCCGAGTCACGTCGAGCAGATTCGTACGCAGCGTACGTTTTGGCAGCAATTCATTGGGGAGAACTCCACCCAGCGGCCCGCAAAACTCGCCGGAGTAAGTGGCTCCACACTCACGAGCATGACGTTTGCAGAGGGAATCGATCGCCGGTTGCACGGGACTTCCGTCTCGCTGCGTTTTCCCGAAACGGTCAAGCTGCGCGAGATTCGCAAGCTCTTTAAAGAGGCTCGCAAATTCGAAGCCGATAATCCGCGCGTCGGTTGGAACAAAGCCTGGGATGCTGAAGGCAACCATCTGGGCTATGTGGTCCGCACGTCACCGTATTCCGATAACGCGCGCGGCTATCAGGGGCCAACCGAGTCGCTCGTGGCGATCGATGCCGCCGGGAAGACCGTGATCGGGATGCTGGTACGCAAAAGTTACGACACCGAAGAATATGTCGAGCGCGTTCGTCCCAACGATGACTTTCGCGACAGCCTGATTAACCGCAGTATCGACGACTGGGCAAAAATCGATTTTGCAAAAGAAGGCATCGAAGGAGTTTCGGGGGCAACGCAAACTAGTTTTGCGATTGCCGATGGCATCCGTCGCCGCTTTGCCGCGGAACAATCGACCGCCGTGCAAACTGCAGCGGCCAAGCCCTGGAACTTTCAGCCCGGACTCGTCGCCGTGATTTGCGGCGGCTTGGGACTAACATTCACGCCGCTGAAGAACAGCCGGCGATTACGAGTAATCTGGCAAGTGGTACTGATCGCCGTCTTTGCATTTTGGCTCGGCGATTTGTTGTCGCTGGCCCTCTTCGTGGGCTGGGCCCGGCATGGCATCCCTTGGCGCACTGCGCCGGCGGTGGTGTTGCTCGTCGCAGTTTCGCTTGTGATTCCTTGGGCCACGCGCAGACAGATCTATTGTCAGCAATTGTGTCCGCATGGCGCTGCCCAGTCGTGGTTGGGCCAGTTCAAGCGTTTGCATGTGCGCATCTCGAATGCCTGGCAACGACGCCTCGGTTATTTCCCGCCGGCGTTGCTCGCCGTCAGTTTGCTGCTCGCGACGTTTGTCGTGGGATTTGATTTGGCAAGTTTGGAGCCGTTTGACGCTTGGGTATTGAAGGGGGCTGCCGCAATTTCCGCAGCAGTAGCGCTGGTTGGACTGATTGCCTCGGTGTTTGTGCCGCAGGCCTATTGCCGTTACGGCTGCCCGACGGGGGAGTTGCTGAAAATAGTAAAGAGTGGCGGCAGTCACGATCGCATCCAGCGGCGCGATCTGATGGCGGGCGGGCTAGTCTTGATCGTCGCGGCTGGCCTGTATGGACCGCAGTTGGGGGCATCGCTTAACGTGGCAAGTCCCGAGGCCCCAGCAACTACGGAAGCAAGAGTAGTCGAACTTGGCGGTCGAGCATTTGGTACCACCTGGTCCGTCAAGTTGCGCGGCGATCATCAAGTAGCCCCTTTGCAAGCTGCCGTCAGTGCGGAACTTGAACGGATCGAAAGCACGCTCTCGCACTGGCGACCTGAGTCTTCCACGTCGCAGTTCAACGCGAGTGAGACCACGTTCGAAACCGAACAGCCCGCAGAACTCGTCGCGTTGGTGGCCCGAGCTTTGGAATTGAGCAAACTCTCGGACGGTAGTTACGACATCACCGTTGCGCCACTCGTCGATGCCTGGGGCTTTGGTCCCACTGGTGAACGAGCGCCGCCCGGCGAACAGGAGGTTGCTGACATCCTCCAGCGTACGGGTTGGGAAAAGTTGATCGTTGACTCCACCGCGAACACACTGCGAAAGAAGCATCCGCAGCTTCAAATCGACCTCGGTTCGCTGTTGCAAGGCTACTCCGCGGATCGGACAAAGAAGGTTCTCGACGAGGCAGGTGTTTCAGAATACCTGATTGATGTTGGGGGCGAACTGCTCGCGCGCGGCGCTTGGCCAGTGGGAATTGAAGATCCTCACGATCCGGCCAAGCCACTGCGTACTTTTATTCTGAAAGATGCGGCGCTGGCGACGAGCGGAATTTATCGCGCGAAGAGAGAAAACGCGGCCGGAACCGTGCATCACCTGATCTCGCCGCGCACCGGCAAACCGGAAGTCACGAAAACTATGCTGTGCGCCGTTGTGGCACCCACGGCTGTCGAAGCGGATGCCTGGGCAACGGTACTACTCGCGGTTGGCGTTCCCGCAGCAATGCCGTTAGCAGATCAGCAGCAGCTGTCCGTACTCGTGCTCGATCAGGAGCATGGTGTACAAACCAACGCGGCAGGCAACTTGCTTTTTGAGCCGAAGTGAGCGAGGTGCACTTTCACCTTTTTCCCAACTTGAAGTCCGCCGCAATCAGCACGCACTTTGTAATTGCTAGCGACAGTTTGTCGGGGTGCCGCAACTCGATCAAAAGGGCGAGCTAAATCGGACACTCAGCAAAGTAGAAGGCGGGGTTGAAGCGACCTCGATAAACAGCCATCTGGCGATGACGGCTGGCAGCACAAACCGCAAAGGGGGGGGTGTCCAACAATCGGGCCTATTTTTGGACAGCAGATAGCGCAACTCTCGGGTTTCCGGCAGATTGGTGTCCAACAATCGAGGGTATTGTTGGACGTTTAGGATGAAGGTGGCGAGCTTTCGTCGCAGAGCCCTGAACCAGATGCCCTCGTCAGTGACGCTGGCTGGGAATCCTTTCGTCGTTTGACTGCGGACCACCGGACCTGTCAGACAGTCAGTTTCGCACACGACCCCGCGAAGGCTGATATTGACCCCGTTCAACGAACAAACGTAGGCTGGGTAACTGGCAGAAAGTAGCCAGCTGATGCGCGAAGGATTGCGGAATGTCCCAACTAACCAGATTGAAGCGTGCACTGGCCGAACGCGTTCAAGGTCCTTCAAAATACTGCTCCGAAACCTGCCTGGTCTCAGATGAGTTGCGTGTTGTTTACGCGTACATTCCCAAATCTGCCTGCACCAGCATCAAGACCTGGCTACTACGGTATGGTGGTTTCTCGCCGCAGATTGCTCGCCAATTTGAAGAGGCCGAAACTCGCGGCGAGAAAGGCCCCGATGCTCATCGACTGGCTGACGAATTCGCGCTGCGGCATCGTTCGCGCGCGGAGATCGAACGGGTACTGAGCGATCCAAGCTATTTCAAGTTCACCGTGGTGCGTCATCCGCTGCGAAGACTCGTCTCAGCCTATCTCGACAAGGTCGTGAAAGTGAAGTCGACCGCTTTCGAAGTGATCCAAAGCGGGCAGGTCGCAGCCGGGTGTCTTAGTGCGAAAACAGCTCTTAACTGGATGCGCGGACTGCCACTCGATCGCGAGCGAAGCTTAACCTTTCGCGAGTTTGTCACTGCCTTGCGGGGCCAACGCCCCGCTCAACTCGACGTACACTTTCGCGCGCAGCATCGCTTGCTGCGGGGAATTGAGTTTGACACCGTGGGCAAACTGGAAACCCTGGAACAAGACTTTGCCAGCGTTCAACAACACCTGAATGTTACGGTGCCGCTGCCGGTTCGTCATGCGTTTGAGTACGAAGCCGTCGAGCATGGAGAGTGCGTCGCCGATTGGCCAGCTGCCAGATTCCGCACGATCAAGGCTCCTCAATGGGGCCGCTTCTACGACGCTCCACTGCTGCCCGCGTGCGAAAGCCTCTACGACGGCGACTTTAAACGGTTCAACTACGAGTGCCGCTTGCCCGGGTAAGGGCGTGCCTGCAAGCGTGCTGATGACCAATCCTCCGATGGTCGCTGGGCAAAAGTCGACCTATTTGTCTGCCAAAAGTTTTGCAGACCTTACTTTGGGCGGTTAGAACTGTCTTCGTTCTCCTGCCGTCCTTTGCTGTTTGTCCCTGTCCCCAGCTTCTCCCACTACCAACTGCCATGCCTACCCGCCGAGACTTGCTCACCTCCGCAGCGGCGGTCGCTGCTGGAACTGCCTTGCTGCAGGAAGTTACTTCCGCACAACCCAATCCCGCTGCCAATGTTGCCGATCGTGCTACGAACATTCGTATCACTGGGCTACAGGCAACTTGGGTCAACCCGAACATTTTCGTCAAAATCGAGACCAATCAGGGAGTGTTTGGTTGGGGCGATTTGAAAGGGGTTGATCCCCGCGTCAGTAAGCCGCTCGTTGAAGCGCTCGGTGAGTTGATCAAAGGGGAGAACCCGACCCGGATCGAACATCTTTGGCAAAAGCTCTATCGCTCGCATCGAAACATGCGGGGCGGCGCGCTGATGATGCATACCATCGCGGCCATCGACATGGCTCTGTGGGACATCACCGGCAAGTTACACGGAGTTCCCGTCTATCGGCTGCTCGGAGGTCCCACGCGCGATCGCATTCGGGTCTATCACACGCCGCAGGCTCGCAAGATTCCTTGCTACCCCCTGGAGCACAGCACTAATCCGCAGGAGATCGAGAATATTGTCAAGCGGATTCAGCAGACGCGCGAATTGGTTGGACCCAATGGGGCGGTGATGCTCGACGCCCATAGTGCCGTTCCGCCCGCATCGCTGATTCAATTGGCTGGCGCCATCAAGCCGTTTGATGTGCTGTTCATCGAAGAACCCGCTGTTCCCGGCAATATCGAAGTCTTCAAGCGGCTGAAGGAGCAGATTTCTATTCCGCTGGCCGCAGGCGAACGAGACCGCGGCATCTATGAAGTGCTCCCTTATCTGCAAGAAGGCTGCCTCGATATTCTGCAACCCGATTGCTGCCATACGGGTGGAATCACCTCGATGCGTAAAATCGCAACCTTGGCTGAGACGTTCTTCGTGCCTCTGGCGCCGCATTGCACCGCGAGCAACTTGGGCATAGCCGCGAGCATGCACGTGGTCGCTTCGATTCCCCTGTTTCTGATTCACGAGTTCTATCCAGACAATCGCGGCTTCAATCCGGCGAACATCGCGCGCGCCGATTGGGAAGTCGACAAGGATGGCTATATCGGCCTGCCCGGCGGCCCGGGTTTGGGAATTGAGATCGACGAGAAACAATTGGCCGAAGAGGCCAAGAAGCCGCAGAACTATCGCTGGCCAGGACAGAAGTTGAAGGATGGTTCGATTGCGGATTACTAGTCCGCTTGTAGTGTGGGCTTGAGCCCACGTACTGCTTTGAGCGATCGCGACGTGGGCCGAAGCCTACGCAAATTCAGAAAGACCTCTCATGACCACTCGACGTGACCTGCTTGCCTCATTGGGTACCGCTGCTGCCGGCGCACTCGCTTTCAACACGTTTCGCGGCGACACGAACGCAGCTCTTCGCGCCGACGAAGGGAATAATCCTGCGGCCAATGTGGCCGATCGAACTTCCACCATCAAGATCACGCGGATCACACCGACACCGGTTAAGCGAAAGGTGTTTCTCAAAGTCGAAACAAATCATGGCGTGACCGGCTGGGGCGAAATCGACCAGCTTGAGCCCTATGTCGCGACAGCACTCGTCAAGTCGCTGTTTGAATTGCTCGATGGCGAAAATCCGACGCGCATCGAGCACCTGTGGCAAAAGATCTATCGCTCGCATCGCGATATGCGTGGTGGCCCCTTCATGACGCACACGCTGGCCGGCATCGATATGGCCCTGTGGGACATCACCGGCAAGCTCTGGGGAGTGCCCGTTTATCGGCTGCTCGGTGGACCCACGCGTGACAAGGTGCGGATGTATCCCTCGGAATCGGCAACGAAGGTCGGTGCCGGCCCGCAGCCCTTCTCCGGTTCACCGCAGCAGATCGAAGGGTTTGTGAAGACCGTGGAAAATGCGCGCGCGAAGGTCGGCCCGAAGGGGCTGGTCATGTTCGACGCCCACTGTGCCTTACCGCCGCCATTCCTGATGCAGCTTGCCTCGGCGCTAAAGCCCTATGACCTGCTCTACATCGAAGAGCCGGCGGTGCCGGGGAACATCGAAGTCTTCAAGCGACTCAAAAAACACATTTCCATTCCGCTGGCGGTTGGCGAACAGGCACGCACGATCTGGGAAGTCATCCCTTACTTGCAAGAAGGCTGTGCCGATATCTTGCAGATCGATTGCGCCCACACCGGCGGCATCTCGCAGATGCGAAAGATTGCGATTCTTGGCGAAGCTTATCACGTGCCCTTGGCCCCACACTGCGTGACCACCGATCTCGGTGTGACGGCCAGCTTGCATGTGAGCGCTTCGATTCCGTTTTTTCTTATTCACGAGTATTACCCGAGCATCACGCCGCCCGGGTTGGTAAAGAAGAGTTGGTCGCTCGATAAAGACGGCTATGCGTCGCTACCGGAAGGGCCGGGCATTGGCTGCGAAGTCGACGAAGCCGTGCTCGCCGAATTGGCCAAGCAGCCTTCACCGCCCGAGTGGCCCACGCGCGGGCGGTTATCGGACGGTTCGATTGCAGATTATTAAACGGTCTGCCGATCCCAACAAATGTGGTTGATGGAACGTGGCTCGGCAGCTTAAACTGCTGGATACCCTCTCCCTGTCTGCTCACCCACCTATCGCGTGCTACCGCGAAAATCCGCTTGCAGAGGAACCTGCTGCATGTCATTTGCCAGCCCTTGCACGATGCGCGCTGTTTGCCTGTCTCTAGTAGTGCTTGGCAGCTTGCTTGCGGCCCAGGTTGCGTCCGCTGCTGAGGTGGCGGCCAAAGAGGCGGAGTTCTTTGAACTACAGATTCGCCCCCTGCTCGTTTCGCATTGCCTCGATTGCCACGGCGATCGTAAGCAAGAAGCCAAGCTAAGGCTCGACTCGCGCGAAGCCCTACTCGCCGGCGGTGACTCGGGGCCGGCGATTGTTCCCGGCGATCCCGAGAAGAGCCTGCTGATTGCTGCCGTGCATTACAAGGCCGATGCCGCGCAAATGCCGCCCAAGGGAAAGCTCGATGGGGACAAAATCGAAAAACTAACTCGCTGGGTAAAAACTGGTGCTATCTGGCCGGTCGCTGCCGAAAGCATGATGCGAACCACGGTCGCCGCGGGCGATAAAGCCGGAATGAAGATTCGCCCGCAGGATCGCGAGTTCTGGTCGTTTCGACCTGTCGTAAAGCCCGCCTTGCCAATCGTAAAGCACGAAACTGCAGCTGCATCGGCAATTGACCTTTTCATTCTCGCGCAGCTCGAAGCGCAGAAGCTCGGCCTCGCGCAGCCCGCAGAGAAGCGGCAGTTAATTCGCCGCGTCACGTTCGATTTGACTGGCCTGCCGCCAACGCCATCTGAAGTTGCGGCATTCATTGCCGACGAATCCCCCGACGCCTACGAGCAACTCGTAGACCGGCTGCTCACGTCGCCCCGCTTTGGCGAACGCTCAGCCCGGCTGTGGCTCGATGTCGCCCGGTTCGGCGAAGATCAGGCTCATACGTTTGCCGCTCGCCGATATCCTCAAGGCTATCGCTATCGTGACTGGGTCGTTCAGCAGTTGAATGCGGACCTTCCCTACGATCAGTTCATTAAGTTGCAGATCGCGGCCGACTTAATGGCCAACCCAGACGACAAGCAGCATTTGCCCGCGCTGGGCATGTTCGCCTGCGGCCCCGTTTATTACGGCGATAAGAACGATCTCGATCAGTTTGCCGACCGCGTCGACGTGCTAACGCGAGGGTTTCTCGGTCTGACGGTTGCCTGTGCCCGTTGCCACGATCACAAGTTCGATCCGATTCCAACCTCCGACTACTACGCGCTCGTAGGTGTCTTCGCGAGCACCGACTACGTTGAGACGCCACTCGTCTCGCCGGCCGAAGTCGAAGCAGCTCAAAAGACGCTGACCGAAAAAGAGCTGAAGATGAAGGAGAAGGACCGGCCGAAGAAGTATCCCTTCGCGCATGCGCTTGTCGATCGTTCGCAGCCCAAGACGATGAAAGTGCATGTGCGCGGCAATCCTGAGACGCTGGCCGGTGATGCGCCGCGGCAGTTCCTTTCGATTCTTTCGCCCGACGAGCCCACGCCGTTCTCGCAGGGAAGTGGACGCCTGGAACTGGCCGAAGCCATCGCGAGTCCACAAAATCCCCTCACCGCGCGAGTGATGGTCAATCGCCTGTGGCAGCAGCATTTTGGCCACGGTTTGGTCCGCACGGCAGGCAACTTTGGCGCCTTGGGCGAGCAGCCCACGCACCCGGAATTGCTCGATTACTTGGCGACTGAACTGCTCGCCGCAGATTGGTCCCTCAAAGCCATTCATCGGCAAATTGTTTTATCAGCCACCTATCAGCAGAGTGCAAACAATCCTGCCGCAAACGAAGTCGACCCCGAGAACCGTCTCTGGTCGCGGTACCCCCGCCGCAGGCTCGATGTGGAGTCGTGGCGCGATGCGATGCTGTCGGTTGCGGACCAACTCAATCTGTCTCTCGGCGGCGCATCGCAAGATCTGGCGACGAACAACAACCGTCGCCGCACCCTTTACGGTCACGTCAGCCGGCACGAGTTGAATCCGCTGCTGCGACTGTTCGACTTTCCCGATCCAAACATCACCAGCGATCAACGAATGACGACCACCGTGCCGCTGCAACAACTGTTTGTGCTCAACAGCGAGTTCATGACCAACCTGGCCAAGGACGTGAGCAAGCAGGCCGAAGCGCTCCAGCCCAGCGATATCAGCGAACGCATTACGCTGCTCTATGAACGACTTTACAGTCGCCAGCCCACGTCCAGCGAATTGGAGCTGGGGCGGCAATTCGTTAGCAGTGAAGCTCCAGTCCCCGATACGCAACTCTCTCGTTGGGAACGTTATGCCCAGGCCCTGCTGGCCGCGAATGAGTTTTTGTATCTCGATTGAAGTAGCCGTGTAAACAAGTGTGTTTTACATAGCCCGACGCGTCGGGTGAGTTAGATCAGGGAACGAGACGATGGAAAACATTCACCCCGCGTTGCAGAGCCTGTCGCGGCGTTCGCTGCTGAAAATCGGTGGTGGCTTTGGCGCGATCGGCCTCGCTGCCGCCTTGGCCGGTGATGGACAAGTCTCTGCCGCGACGTCTGCTGCTGCCAGCAATCCCCTCGCGCCGAAGGCGGGGCATTTTCCGGGCAAGATCAAACGGCTGATCTTCTTGTTCATGAACGGCGGGCCTTCGCACGTCGATTCCTTCGATCCCAAGCCGGAGTTGACTCGCCGTCACGGCGAAAAGCTGCCCGACTCGTTCGTCGGCAAAAACACTCGCCGCCGCGATGGCAAACTGCTCCAGTCGCCGTTCCCTTGGTCGCAGTACGGCGAATCGGGCATCGAAGTTTCCGATCTCTTTCCGCACCTCGCCGCCCGCATCGACAAGCTGTGCGTCCTCCGCTCCATGTGGAGCGACAATCCCAATCACGAGCCTGGCCTGCTGCTGATGAACACGGGCAACATGCAGCCCATCCGCCCGAGCATGGGTTCGTGGCTGACGTATGCCCTCGGCAGCGAAAATCAGAACCTGCCGGGATACATCGTCCTCTGCCCGGGCAAGCCTGTCGTCGGTCCCTATCTATGGAGCAACAGCTTTCTCCCCGGCGTACACCAAGGAACGCAGATCAACCCGAAGAACACCGATCCCAAGGCGATGATTCGCGACGTCAACAATCGCTGGCAATCGCAGGTCGCTCAGCGTGAGCAACTCGATCTGCTACAGGCACTCAACCAGCAGCACCTCGACCAGCGCGAAAAGGACGCCAATCTCGAAGCTCGCATCGCCTCGCTCGAGATGGCCTATCGCATGCAGGGCGAAGCACAAGAAGCGTTCGACCTGGGGCGCGAGACGGCCGAAACTCGCAAGCGATACGGCGAAGGTGAATTCGCCAACTCTTGCTTGCTCGCGCGGCGTTTGAGCGAACGGGGCGTGCGCGTGGTGCAGTGCTACTACGGCAACGGTCAACCGTGGGACGATCATGGCGATATCAAGAATCACGCCAAGCACGCGCTAGCCAGCGATCAGCCCATTGCAGCCTTGCTCGACGATCTGCAGGCCCGCGGTTTATGGGACGAAACGCTGGTGATCTGGGGCGGCGAGTTCGGCCGCACACCAATGACCGAAGGAGAAAAGGGGCGCGACCATCATGCCATGGGCTTCAGCATGTGGCTGGCTGGCGGTGGTGTAAAGGGAGGCTACGTTCACGGCGCGACAGACGACCTTGGCTTTGCCGCCATCGACAAACCGATGCACGTTTACGATCTACACGCCACCATTCTCCACTTGCTCGGACTGAATCACGAGAAGCTAACCTTCCGCTTCAGCGGTCGCGATATCCGCCTGACCGATGTCCACGGGCATGTTGTGCATGACATCCTGACCTAACGACAGCAGTGCCGGACCGATGAGGAAATTATTCCGCTAGTTTATCCGCTGGCCGTCGATTCTTCCCCGCTCGTTTCATATGCGAATCTCCCAAGTCATCGCGGGCTACTTCGGCCAATTTCTTGAGCCTGGCAACGACCTCGGGGTTCGCCTCGGCGACGTTGGTCTTTTCGCTCGGGTCGTCCTTCAGGTTGAAGAGAGCCAGTTCGGTCTTTGCCTGAGTGTAGCCAGCGGGCAGGCCATCTTTGCCGGGAGCGCCGGTTAGCGAACGATAGGCATGCGGGAAGTGAAGCTTCCAATCGCCACTACGCACGGCATCCAGTCCCGTGTCCCAGTAGTAATAGAAGACCTCGTGCGCGGACTTCGCCCCAGCCTGAGAAGACCAAATGGGCCAGGCATCTTGACCATCAATCTTACGATCAGGCGAGACCATTCCCCCGGCCAATTTCACGCAGGTGGGGAGCACATCAATCGTGCTGCAGAACTCGGAGCATGTCTTGCCCGCGGGTATCTTCCCCGGCCAGCGCGCGACAAACGGCACGCGATGCCCACCGTCCCACGTGGTTCCTTTCCCTTCGCGATAGATACCCGCCGAACCCGCATGATTGCCATACGAGAGCCACGGGCCATTATCGGAGGTGAACATCACCAGCGTGTTTTCGTCCAGGTTTAACTTTTTCAATGTGGCGAGGATCTGCCCCACGCTCCAATCGATCTCCATGATCACATCGCCGAACAGACCCCGCTCGCTCTTGCCGCGATGCTTCTCCGAAACGAACAGCGGCACGTGCGGCATGCTATGCGGCACATACACAAAGAATGGCTCTTGCGCGTGATCTTCGATGAACTTCGTCGCGCGCTCGGTGTACCACGTTGTTAGTTGCGTTTGATCGGGATCGTGTTCGATCGTCTTGTCGCCATCGATGAGTGGCAGCGGCGGAAAGTTCCTGGCCGTGGGATGCTTGGGCCACATGTCGTTCGAGTACGGCAGCCCGAAGTATCGATCGAAACCATTTTTCTGCGGCAAAAACTGCGGATGATGCCCCAAGTGCCACTTGCCAAAAATGGCCGTGGCATAGCCGCGCTCCTTCAAGTACTCCGGCAGCAGTTTCTCTTCCTGGGCAATGCCATGCTTGGAACTTGGTCCGAGCGCGCCCAAGATGCCGACCCGCTGCGGATAGCAGCCCGTCATTAGCGCCGCCCGCGAAGCGCTGCAAACAGCAGCGGCCACATGAAAATCGGTGCAGCGCACCCCTTCGGCCGCTAGTCGGTCGAGGTTCGGCGTCTGATATCCCTGGGCACCAAACGAGCCAATGTCGGCGTAGCCCAAGTCATCGCAAAACACGAGCACGATATTCGGCGGACGATCGGCCGCACTGGCCAGTCCACTCCAGCAAGCAAGCCAGCCGCAGATCGCTATGGTCAATGTTCTGCTCATCGTCGAACTGCTCATGGTCCTACTCCACATCTCTTTCCGTAGCGTGGGCTTTAGCCCACGTTGTCGCAAACTCAAATGTGGGCTGAAGCCCACTCGACAGGGGTCAACCTAGTGGGCATGACCATGATCTTCGAAGTCGATCTTCTGGGCAAACGGCTTATCGCCGATCTTCACATTCAGCGTGGCCGAGACATCGCCACCGAGCGTTTCCAGGTAGCCGAGCAACTCCTTATCGACGACTTCAAACTGGCTGGCCATCGGCTTGTCCCCTGCGGTTCGGTCGACCGCCGCCAGGTCGTACTTCTTGGTCTCCCCCTTCGACTTCACTTCAATCGAAATCGTCTCGTCCGGGCTGGCCGCAGCTGGATCGACCTTAATGTTCTTGTCGAGCAAGTAGACCGTCACCTTGCCACTCCCATCGTCGTGAGTGAACTCGGCGTGATATTCCTCGGCTCCAATCGCCAGCACTTTGCCGGTGTGCGGCCCCTTCGCGGAGTGTGAGTGACCATGATCTTCGTGACCAGTTTCCGCGGGCTTGGGTGGCGGTGCCGAAGGGGTGCAACCACCGCAGCCGATCGCAGCCAGGGAGAAGACAAACAGAGCGAGCCAGGTTCCACGTTGCATCAGATCAATCCTTTATACAGAAGTTACCAATCAGTTCGAATTACGTTTTCTGAATCCCAGGCCAGTCTTGGCCAGTCCGTCGCCTGCCATCGTATCGCTGATATCCGGCCAGTGGCAAGGTAGCAAACTCGCTCCGCTGCTAGCCACCGGCCCATCGACCTGCAACTTTCTTAACGGCAAACGCAACCCCATTCCACCGGCAATTGCCAACCGACCAGGTTCCACAATCTGCTGCTCCGCCACGCTGGCGGAAATTTCCGTTAACTTCAGTCGCGCGAAATTCGTAAGTCGTGTTTGCGAATAGGTTAACATCATTTGCTGAGCACTTATTGCCAAATTCAATTTCCATAATTTCCACTTTCGCAGCCAGCGAATTTCCATTTCTCGCCAACCGAAGCGATCTGGAAATTTCCACAATTTTTCATGAATCACATTTCACAAGCAACGACCTGCCAACCACTTACTTCCTCAGGGGGCCGTTTATTGCCAAATTCAATTTCCATAATTTCCACAATCAACAAGCACGACCAACATTCCTATGCTCCCATTTCCCTACGCAGTTGGCTCCAGTCCCAAGGGCAAACCATTCACCCTTCGGGATACTTGCCAACCGCTGCGTCGACTTCTGACCAAACAACCACCACCCAAATCGCCGATCCATCAGCTGCACATTTGTTGCACAGTTACGCACAAACGGCGCCATACTATTTTACCAATAAGCACTGACTAGTCTGGTCACTGCTCACCAGGTGTTTTAGCCATTCACACTGGCAATGAGATTGGCCTGTAATTCGGGAGGGCGAGGCTCCTGCCGAGCCGCTAACCGTTGGTCGTCGCTTCCCGTCAGCCAGTTCAATTGATTTTGGGAACGGGTTCCAATCTTCGGTGGCGATTTCATCTCTACCAAGGCTCGGCAGGAGCCTCGCCCTCCTAAGGCGGTTGTCAGCGTGAATGCTCACCGCTTGCTGCCGAAGTCTTCCCCGCCGCTTCCCCGTATTTCCCCAGCCCCCGGCCCTTAGTCCCTTCCCCTCCTCACAGTCCGGCCTTATCGGCATCCTCCAGCGTCTTGTCCGTACTTTCCGGGTCGACCTGGCGGCAGCACTCGGTAAGTTGGCTGGCAAGGTCGCCGAGTTCGGTCTGCCACTCGGTCAGAGTGAGCTCAGGGGGATGAAGCGACGACAGCTCTTTGAGGAGCAAGATCATGCGGAGGAAGTGCCGAAAGAAGACTCCCTCTTGTTTTTGCAATCCGCGGGCGGTGATGTACTTGTTGAACTGCCCGCCGAATTCCAAGACTTCTCCCACCGCCCAAGCCGGCGTGGTGTAGAGCGTGTGAACGTCGGGAAATTGAGCATCGAAGAGGAGCCTCAGCTTTTCTGCGAACGAGTAGATCTTCAGCCGCTGCTCATACGGCAAGCTCCGCTGTTCTTCCTTCTCTTCGGGCGTGAGTGGCGCCCCCAGTTGCTGCACGGTCGCGAGCCCCATCTGCACGATTTCCATATCGAGCCGTTGCGTCGCGAGTGGTCCCGGCGGCATGTCGTCGTAGAACGGAACTCGCGCAAGACGGGCGGCTGTGCCGGGCATTTCCAGCACGCTTTCGAAAGCCTGAATCCGTTCGTTCCGGTCTGCGATTCCCAGCTGATTGACGAGATAGACGGCGTAGAGCGGATTAATGCTCCGAATGCCCAGCAGCCGCTTCATCTCCGGTGTGGGAAACGCCTTGTGAGCCTTGTACTCATTGACCACTTCGACAGGTTTGGCTTCGGCTTTAACCGTGGCCACCGCAGCTGGCGACTTGCTCTTGGCCAGTTGTGCGAGCGCGGCCGACATCAGCCGTTCGGTTTCGGTCTGCTTGGCAACCGCGGGTTCGGCTGCCTTCGCGGCGGCAACCTCGGCCGGCGATTGCCGTGGCGGCGGTGGTGGCTCGAGCGTTACGTAGCCAGCTGCCCAGAGTGTCATCAACATTCGGTCGAGTTGCTTCTGCCCCTGCACTTGCTTGGCCGAATCGAGCAGGCGCTTGCCGACCAGGTTCCGCAGCGGATCGACGTCGGGCGAGGCATCGAGCAGATAGGTGAGGAGCCGCCACGGCAAACTACCGCGACTGGTCAACTTACCCGCGGGTGCTTTTTGTAATTGCAGAAAGTGCGACTCCTGCCAGTATTGTTCTCCTTGTCGCCGCGTCGGCATTTTTCGCTTCAGATCTTTTTTGGCCCGCAGCAGGTTCGGATCTTTCGTGTCTTCGGGAATCTGGTCGTACTTCACCTTCCAGCGCAGATGCTTCACATCGTCTTCGTGCGCGAGGGCAAACACATAGCCCTGATTGTCGAACTGCGGACGACCCGCGCGGCCGAATATCTGATGCGCGGTGCTCGGTTCGATCAGTTTCATATCGCCGGGGGGCCCCTTCAGAAGCGTCGGCAGCACCACACTTCGCGCGGGCAGGTTGATGCCTGCCGAGAGCGTTTCGGTACACACGCAAACCGAGAGGAGCTTCTTTTGAAACAGGTCTTCGACGATGCGGCGATACTTGGGCAAAATACCGGCATGATGGACGCCGACGCCACGAAAGAGCAACTGCTTTAGCTTGGGCCCTGCTCCCTGCGAAAAATCAAACCGGTCGAGTTCCACCGCCAATCGCTTTTGCTGACCATCGGCTAAGAGGGTTTTACCTTTCAGCTGTTCGGCAATGCTCCAGCAAACGTCGCGGTTGAATGCAAACACGAGTGCTGGCGTGTATCGCTTGGTATCGTCTCCGTCGGCCATCTTTTCGATCTGCTCGTTGAGCAATTCGTCGCCGACCCATTGATACGAAAGGGGCACCTTCCGCTCGGTTCCTTGCACCAGTTCGATCGACCGGTTGTGACTATGCCGCAGCCACTGGCAAAACTCGAATGCGTTCCCCACCGTCGCCGAAAGCAAGAGCACGCGAATATGCGGCGGCAACATCCCGAGCGTCAGCTCCCAGACCATTCCCCGCTCGGGATCGGCGAAGTTATGGAACTCGTCCATCACCACGGCCGACACGCAACTGAAGTCGAACGCTTCGGTGTGCAACAGGCGATTGAGCAGAATCTCGGCGACCACGACAAGGATCGTGGCGTCGGGATTTACGCGGCGGTTGCCGGTGACCAGGCCAACGTCGTCGCGCGAGAAACCCCAGCGTTCGGCAGCATCCTGCATTTCGGTGAACTTCTGCTCCGTGAGCGCAATCAGCGGCGTCGTATAGTAGGCAACCGTCCTGGTATGCAACGCCTCAAACAGCGCTGCTTCGGCAATCAACGTTTTGCCGGTCCCCGTCGGTGCGCAGACGAGCACCCCTTGCTGCGCCGTGAAGTATTGCAGCAGCGCCTCTTCCTGCACGGGATAGGGCGGATAAGGGAGGGCGTCGAGATAGCGCGTGGCAAGTTCGTCGCGCGAAGGAAGGTCGGACATAAGCGGGCCACGATCAAAGTAGTTGATCAGAAGAGTATCTGGGGAATGAGGATGTTCCCAAGATATCAGATTGAGCCCGTGGCGGGCCGGAATGGCGCAGAGTGCCGGCAGTGTCTACGTTATCAGCCAGTCGCCAACGACTCAGCCCGTTCGAGAGTGGGTTCGAGTTCGTCCCAAATGATGGCCAGGGAGATTTGGTCGAGTCCGAGGCCGGCATAGACCGAGTCGGGGGGGGATTGCACGTTGTGTACGCCCAGCGACGTCCAGCCCGCGCGACTGCACAGATAGTTGGCAACCGCGACGACATAGACGAGGTCGTGATGCGGCCCCGTGTATTCGCCGCTGGTGTGATGGAAGGCAATGGCGTCGATCACCGGCTCGGCCAGGTTCCATTTCGAGGCGACGAAGCCGCCAAGCAGAGCATGATCGAACGAGAGGATGCGATTCTCGGCCTCACAAGTGGTAACGGTTGGTGAGACCGACGAGACAACCTGGCAGAAGTGTCGGCGCAGCGATTGGTCGATGAGGATAATTCCGAGATCGTGTAGCAGGCCGGCGATATAGGCCTCTTCGGGCACACCACGACCGCAGACGCGCGCGACTAATCTGGCAGCTGCACCAACGGCCACGCTATGTTCCCAGAGCGCTTCGCGGCGATAGGTGCCGTGATGGCCGGGCGTTTCGAACATGCGCGAAACGCAGACCGTCATCGCCAGGTTGCGAATCTCGCGAAAGCCCAGCAGGCTGATCGCAGTGCGCAGGTCGGTGACCTTGGTGCTGAGTGCGTAATAGGACGAGTTCAAGCGCCGCAAGATGCGTGCGACGAGAATCGGGTCGTTCTGAATCGCCTCGCGCAGTTCATCGGCGCGGACGTGTTCGGAATCGGTAAGCTGCAAAACGCGCTGG
Source organism: Anatilimnocola aggregata (assembly GCF_007747655.1). Classification (NCBI taxonomy): domain Bacteria; kingdom Pseudomonadati; phylum Planctomycetota; class Planctomycetia; order Pirellulales; family Pirellulaceae; genus Anatilimnocola; species Anatilimnocola aggregata. The sequence goes on along the minus strand of NZ_CP036274.1, from coordinate 6,811,949 downwards.
GCAATTCCGGGGAGCGCGGCAACTTGCTCCATGCGGGCAAACAACCGCTCTAGCGATTCGCGCCTGGCCGGCGGAATAGAAGAGATGGTCGTCGATCTGGGCTGGGTTGCTTGCGTCACGCCTGCCTCGCCTGTTGCCACACTTGCTGCAGACGATTGCCTTCGCCCGTAGCTTGCATCTGCGGGGTCGCGCAAATGTCTCACCGAAAAACTACGTCAAAAGGTGGCCGTTTGCTGAGAATTGTGCGGGCGATTGACCAAACCTGTCACGGGCGGGGCATCCTATCTCGGGCAGTCGTCAGAACCGGCATTTCCGTCGCTGCGACCTCACGACGAGCCAATTTGACCGTTGCCATCCGGCAACCTAGTCTTTGGCCAGAGAGGGTCGCGTCTTATGACCAAATCGAATGACAATAGTTTGATGGCTCTGCTCGGCAAAAAAGCTGGCGGCACCGATACCTGGACTGCGCTCGCGGCCAAAGTGCCCCAGCACGATCCAGCGGAACCTCGCTCGCCCGAGCAGGACGCCAAGCTCGCGCAGTTGCTGCAGCGCATTAATCAACTGACGACCACCGATCCCAAGAAGACCGCTGCCCCGTCCCCTGCTGCGCCGAAAGCCGCCTTGCCGGAAACAGCCGCACCCAATCACGCAGCGCCAATCGACGCGAATGTTACCGACGAGTTCTTGCCGATCGAGCCGCCGACGATTCGCGATGCTGGCCTGACCGATAGCGAAGTCGAAGCGCTGGTGCTGAAGTTCCTGCTCGCTCGTGGCGACTTGACCGGCCGCGAGATGGCCGACCAGGTGCGCATGCCGTTTGTGCTTGTCGATGCGCTGCTCCGCGCCTTGAAGCAAGACCAGCTGCTGATCTATCGCAGTTCGGCACCAATGAACGACTACGTTTATCAGCTGACCGATTTGGGTCGCGAACGTTCTCGCCGGTATATGGAGCACTGCACTTACTTTGGTTCTGCGCCCGTTTCGCTGATGGATTACATCCTGGGCGTGACCGCTCAATCGCTGACCAAACAACATCCCTCGCAAGACGATCTGAACAGGGCTTTCAGCGACATTCTCGTCAACCCCAACATGCTGCGACGGCTGGGGCCGGCCATCAACAGCGGTCGCGGTCTGTTTCTGTATGGCTCAGCTGGTAACGGCAAGACAACCATCGCCGAGCGGGTGACGCGGGCCTTTGGTCAATACATTTGGATTCCGCGAGCCATTGGCATCGATGGCGAAATCATCCGCTTGTTCGACCCGGTGAATCACGAAGAATGTCCACTGCCGCAGAACACGGGGCTGCTCGATCAATCGCGACTCGATCGCCGCTGGGTGCGCATTCGCCGGCCGACGATTGTCGTCGGTGGTGAATTGACGATGGACAGCTTGGAAGTAACGCTCAATCGCTCGACCGGCATCAGCGAAGCTCCGCTGCAATTGAAGAGCAACTGCGGCACGCTGGTCATCGACGACTTTGGCCGGCAGAAGATGAGCACCGATCAATTGCTCAATCGCTGGATCGTGCCTCTCGAAAAACGTTACGACTATTTGAACTTGCCCAACGGCAAGAAGATTCAAGTGCCGTTCGATCAGTTGATCGTCTTCTCGACCAACTTGGAACCGAAGGATCTGGTCGACGAAGCGTTCCTGCGACGTATCCCATATAAGATTGAAGTCAACAATCCGTCGGAAGAAGAGTTCCGCAAGTTGTTCGAGATGATGTGCCCGAAGCTGGGCTTTACGTACAGCACGCCGCCCATCGATCACCTGATCGAGAAGCATTACCGCTCGGTGAATCGACCGTTCCGAGCGTGCCAACCGCGCGACTTGCTGCTGCAGGTGAAGAATTTCTGCATGTATCAGAGGCAACAGCCGGAATTGACGGCCGAGTTTCTCGATCTGGCGGTTGAGAACTATTTTGCGGTGATGTAGGCCCTAACGCGAACCGAAGCTGCGACCGAAGCCACCGGAGCCAAAGCCACTCGAACTGCTAGTACTGCTCGGAGTGGTCGTGGTAGTCGTGGTGGTAGTTGCTGCCAGGCATTCAGCCGGTGTGATAAATCCGTCGCCATCGAGGTCGAACTTCTGGAACTCAGCAGCGGTGGTATCGCTCCACGAAGTGGAGTACTCGGCCATCGCAATCTGACCATCTGCATCGGCGTCGTTCCGTAGGAACCAATCGGGCAGCCCCTTGGGCAGCTTCTCGGTTGGCGTGGCAAAGCGGTAGCTCTTCTTTTCGCCCGGCTTACTCGTGGTTGAGCTCTTGCTGCCCCAAAACGAACGACGGTCGGAAGAACCGCTCTTCGAACTTGAGGACCCGCTGCTTGCGGTACTCGAGCTGGAACTATAAGCCTGTAACTTGGCTGTCAATTCATCGAGCGTGATGACGCTGTCGCCGTTGCTGTCGGCCGCCCGATGGTCGGATTTCATTTCGCTCCACTCATCTTTTTCGAGGATGCCGTTCTTGTTCTTATCGAACTGGCGCAACAAACTTTCGGCGTACTGGCGAAACTTGGCTGCATCGCCCGACAAACCGGATGATGAACTGCTGGGGGTACTGGGACTGGTGCTCACATTGGCGGCACTTCCCGGCGGAGCAGTCAGTCCGAAGCGGCGGGCGATGCGATCGCACAACTCGGCCTTGCTCAACTTGCCATCTTTGTTTGTGTCGGACTCTTCGGGCGGTGTCGACCAGCGGCCATCTTTCCACTCGATGTTGTCGACGTAGCCGTCACCGTTCTTGTCGTAGTCGCGCAGCATGCGATCGACATATTCCAACACTCGCGGCTCGTAGCGTTTCTCCAAAGGAATCGATGTATCGACCGAGAGGGGAACATCGAAGCCGGCCGCTTTGGGTTTTGCATCGGCAGCACCAAAGCCCATCACTTGCGGCGTGCTCGGCTTGGCACTGCTGGAACTGCTACGTTCGCGATCTCGGTCTCGCTCGCGATCGCGTTCACGATCTCGGTCGCTATCATTTCGGTCGCGGTCCCGATCGCTCGAAGAAGATGAAGAGCTGCCTCCATCGCGACCTTGCTGCGCAGCAGAGATCAATTTATCGAGCGGAATCGGCTGACTCGGGTCGAGGTTGGCCCGCTTGGCCATTTCGCCCACGAAGCCGCGCGACCGCTCCGAGAGTTCGTTCGGTTCAATCAGGCCATTGCCGTTTTGATCCATCCGCTTGAAGATTTCGGCCGGATCGAAACCACCACGTCCGCCCCGATCGCGGTCGCTCCCCCGGTCACGATCGCCACGGTCTCCGTCGCGGGATTGCCCGAGCAGGTCGCCAACGAAGAGAATGCAGGCGGCCAGGGAAAGAGTAGCCAGCCAAGGGCGAAGTTTCTTCATGGCAATGCCTCGCAGGATGCGGCCAGTGGCGGTTTAAAACAGGGGCTTGATGCGACTAGAGTTCAGTGTATCTAGTTCTAACCCCTGAGACGAGAGAAAGTGTCGGTCAGAGCGAGTTCAACGGGCCGCTGGGAACGCGCTAACTCTTGTTGTTGGTTGATATTAGGCCGCCACTGTGTTAGCGTGGCAATGTTCGTTCGAAGCCACCGAAACAGCCAGCCTCTCCGTGCTTGCAACCGCTGATTGCCGAGGGATATATGCTCCGCTTAACCGATGTCGGCACCGCTCAGACCTGCGATGGCGTTACGCGCCGCGACTTTCTACAAGTGGGTGCGTTGGGCGCAATTGGCCTCGGGCTGCCCGAATTGCTGGCCGCGAAAGAGGCCGGTGCCATCAGCAAGGAACATGACGACCGGGCCTGCATCATGATTTTCAATCTTGGTGCGCCCAGCCAGATGGATACCTTTGACCCCAAGCCCAATGCAGCTGCCGAAATTCGCGGGCCCTTTCAGCCCATTTCCACCAAGGGCGATTTTCAGATCACCGAGATCCTCCCTCGCCACGCGCAGCATGCAGATAAGTTTTCGATCGTCCGCAGCTGCTATCACACGGCCGCCGCAGTGCACGATACCGGTCATCAGATGCTGCAGACGGGACGACTATTCTCAGGGGGCGTGAACACCCCGCATGCCGGCAGCGCGGTGGCTTACCTGCGCGGTCGTAAGACCGACCTTCCCGCGCACGTGATTTTGCCCGAGCCGATGGGCTCGACGGGCGGGAACTTGCCCCACGGTCAAGACGCTGGCTTTCTCGGCAAGGCCTTCGATCCCTTCCTGCTGATGGCTGATCCTTCGCAGCCCAACTTCAAAGTCCCCGACTTGCTACCGCCGCAAGACATGGGCGATGCCCGGATGGATCGACGTCGTCGCCTGCGCAGCATTGTGGAAGATCAGGTCACTCAGTTCGAAGCCAGCCCAGCCGCCAAGCTGATGGATAGCAACTTCGAGTCGGCCTATCGCTTGATGACCAGCCCGCAGGCGCGCTCGGCGTTCGACCTATCGAAGGAGCCGAAGGCGGTTCGCGAGAAATATGGCATGACCCGCTTTGGACAGTGCTGTTTGCTCGCTCGCCGGTTGATCGAAGCGGGGGTCCGCTTTGTTACCGTGAATACATTCCTGACGGTCTTCAACGAAATCACTTGGGACATTCACGGCAGCAAGCCTTTCACCAGCATTGAAGGAATGAAAGACATCGTCGCGCCGATGTACGACCAGGCCTACGCCGCACTGCTCGAAGATTTGCAGGATCGCGGCATGCTCGAGAAAACCTTGGTCTGCAATCTGGCCGAATTTGGACGCACCCCGCGCATCAATCCGGCTGGCGGTCGCGATCACTGGCCCCAATGTTTCAGCGTCTATTTTGCCGGCGGTGGCATCCAGGGTGGCCGCGCGATTGGCAAGAGCGATCCGACGGGCGGTTATCCAGCTGAGCGGCCAACGGAACCTGCCGAGGTGGTTGCCACAATCTACAAGAGCCTCGGCTTCGATATCGAAACGGCCCTGCCGGGGCCCGCCGGTCGTCCCTTCCCACTGGTCGATTTTGGCAAGCACGAGATCAAAGAGTTGTTTTAACCAGGCTGGTTTGCTCGGCGAACCGCTTTGGATATTTGACCTTTCGTTGCGGGCTTCCCTCCTGAATTGAGCCCGCGCAGAATCCGGATGGATGGCGATGTGGCGTAACTCTCTCGTTGCTTCGTGGGCTTTGATTGCGCTGCCGATATTGTCGTTTGGCGCGGAACCCAATCTTGTTCTGTTGCCCAAGACGATTTCGCTCAGCTCGCCGGAAGCCCGGCAAACACTGATCGTTCAGCAGCAGGCTGACGACCAGATTCTGCAGCAGGTACGTAGCGAACTAAAGCTCACCAGCAGTGACGAAAAGGTAGTCCGCGTTGTCGATGGCGTGGCAATTCCTGTTGGCAATGGCAAGGCAACCATCACGGCTGAAGCCAACGGCAAGACTGCAACCGCGGATGCGATTGTGTCGCAAATCGATAAGCCTTTTCAGTGGAGCTTTCGCAATCACGTCGAGTCGGTTCTAAGCAAGCAAGGCTGCAATGGCGGCGCATGTCACGGCGCGCGAGCCGGACAGAAGGGCTTTCGGCTGACACTCTTTGGTTTTGATGTCGATGCCGATTACACCTATCTCACGCGGCAAGCGGTCGGCCGGCGCATTGTGCCGAGCGATCCGGGCCGCAGCTTGATTTTGACAAAACCGACAGGTCTATTGCCGCACAAAGGTGGTGTGAAGCTCGACCCGGCATCGCTGGAGTACCGCGTCATTGCCGAATGGATCGCCGCCGGAACACCCGGACCGCGCGACGACGACCCTCAGATTAGCAAGCTGGAAGTGCTCCCCAAGAACTCCCAGCAAACCGTGGGGACCGAGCAACAGCTGGTTGTGCTCGCCCACTTCAACGACGGCCACGTGGAAGACGTCACCCGCTGGTCGAAGTATGTCTCCACCAACAGCAGCGTGGCTTCGGTGGGCGAACATGGCAAGGTGAAAATCACCGGCAGTGGCGAAGGGGCGGTCAGCGTGTGGTATCTCAACCTCACGGAAATGGCCTATGTATCGTCCCCTTATCCCAACCAGGTTGCCCCCGCGACTTATGCCCGAGAGGATCGGAACAATTTCATCGATGAACTGGTTCTTGAGAAACTTCAGTCGCTGCGCATTCCTCCCTCCGCGCGCTGCGATGACGCAACGTTTCTGCGCCGCGCCTATCTCGATACGATCGGCACACTTCCCACCCTGGTCGAAACGCAAGCGTTCCTTAGTGATGCCTCGAGCGATAAACGCGAGAAACTAATCGATCACTTGCTTGGTCGGCCCGAGTTTGTCGACTATTGGACGAACAAGTGGGGCGATCTGCTCCTACTTTCCGGCGAGCGATTGCGGCCGAAAGCCTTAGAAACCTATCACAACTGGATTCGTAAAAACGTCGCCGAGAACAAGCCCTGGGACAAGTTTGTCTACGAGATTGTGACTGCGACAGGGAGCACGCACGAAAACGGTGCAGCGAATTTTTATGCCCTGCATCAAGATCCTGAAGTGATGGCCGAAACGGTCTCCCAGGCCTTCATGGGGCTGTCGATCAACTGTGCCAAGTGCCACAACCACCCGCTGGAAAAATGGACGAACGATCAGTACTACGGCATGGCGAACATGTTCTCGCGCGTGCGTGCCAAAGGCTGGGGTGGCGACTTCCGCAACGGCGACGGCATGCGGGTTGTCTATTCGGATACGCAGGGAGAGTTGTTGCAGCCTAGCCGCGGTCAACCTCAGCAGCCGCGACCACTCGATGGTGCAGCGGTCGCATTTAATGATTCAGCTGACCGGCGGATCAAACTGGCAGAGTGGCTGGTTTCTCCGCAGAATCCCTATTTCACCCGGGCCATTGCGAACCGGGTGTGGGCCAACTTTTTTGGTGTTGGGCTGGTCGAACGGGTCGACGATTTGCGGGCCAGCAATCCTGCTAGTAACGAAGTGTTGTTATCTGCCACGGCCGAGTACGTGAAAGAGAATCAATACGACCTGAAGCAGTTGATGCGGGCCATTTTGCAGTCCAGCACATACCAGCGGAGCAGCCAGCCCGTCACCGGCAACGAAGCGGACGAGCGGTTTTACAGCCGGTATTATCCCAAGCGGCTGAAGGCAGAAGTCTTGCTCGACGCGCTCTCGCAAGTCAGTGGTACCCCCTCACAATTTCGCACGATGAAGCCTGATGGCAAGCCCGGCGATGCCGTGAGTGCCAAGCGGGCTCTGCAGTTGCCGGACTCGTTTATTGACTCGTACTTCCTCAAGACGTTTGGTCGCCCCGATCGCTTGATTACCTGCGATTGCGAACGGAGCGACGAACCGAGCATGACGCAGGTGTTTCACATGCTGAATGGCGAAACGATCAATAACAAACTGAAGGCCAAAGAGAACGCTGTCGCTCAGGCCGTCGAGCAAGACAACGCCCAAGTCCTCGATCAGTTGTTTCTCACGGCACTCTGTCGCCTCCCCACTCCCGCCGAGAAAGAACGGACACTGAAAGAACTGGCCGAAACTCCGGCAGACGAGCGCCGTGCTGTGCTCGAAGATGTGTATTGGAGCGTGCTGACGTGCCGCGAGTTTGTGTTTAATCATTAAAGGGCGAATTGTCATGGAGAATTGTTAAATGGTAACCTTTGCCGAACTGAATAACTTAAAGCAGCAGCAGCCATTTCAGCCGTTTCGAGTGACAACAGTTAGCCATGAAAGTTACGAAGTTCAGCATCCAGGCCTGATCCTCATCGGCGACGAAGAAGTCACCATCGGGCTTCCTCATCCAAGTAAACCACCGCCGGTAGCAGGTGAAATGGTATGGCTGTGGCTCGAAAGTATCGAGAATGTTGAGATGATTGGCTCTGCCTCAAAGTGAAAGCGAACTTATGCACCTGGAGGATTTTGAGGCCATCATGAGGCGGGTGCCTTTCAAGCCATTCGTGATGGTTCTCGACAACAGCGACCAATTCGAGGTGAAGCACCCTGATCAGTTGATTTTAAACGAGCGTTTTGTAGCGTTTGGAACCCGGCAAGTCCGGGATGTTAATTCGACACGGCTGGTCATCTTCTGGATCGATATCGCCCACATCGCATATCTCTGCCGCAGCTAAGGCAACTACTCATGGATTTTTTTTGTTCGATCCGAAAGAAATTTCTGCTATTTGCTTTCGCCTTGGGAATGGCGTTTATATACCGGCAAGTCATCCTCGCTGCCGATGCCCCCGACTACGCCAAACAGGTGCAGCCGGTGCTCAACAAGTATTGCACCAGCTGTCATAGCGACGACGAACCCGAAGGGAAACTATCGCTGCAAAGCTACCCGGCGCTGCTGAAGGGTGGCGCGAAAGGGGCGATCATTACGCCGGGGCACAGCGAACTCAGCCGGATGATTTTAGTCCTGACCGGCAAAGCCCAGCCCGCGATGCCGCCGAAAGATAGCGATCCACCATCGGCTGCTGAACTAGCCACGTTGCGAGCTTGGATCGATGCCGGCGCCAAAGGTCCCAGCGGCGCTGCGCCCGACCCAACCGTGCTCGTCGCTCCGCAGATCAAGCTGCTCGCGCCAGTGCGGCAAAGTGTGAACGCAGTCGCAGTTTCGCCCGTGGGCGCCTTGGTTGCCCTGGCGCGACATGGCGAAGTGGAATTGGTCGCAGCCGAGGGGAGCAAAGCTGTACCAGCGCCGACGCAACATTTGTTGGGCCACCGCGGCAGCGTGAATTCGGTTTCGTTCTCCGAAGATGGCCAATGGCTTGTTGCTGGAGCGGGCGAACCGGGTTTATTCGGCGAAGCTCGCATCTGGAATGTCGCCGACCGTTCCCTGGTGAAAATGGTGCAGGGACATAAGGACAGCCTGTACGCTGTGCGTCTCAGTCCCGACCGCAGTGTGCTGGCAACTGGCGGCTACGATGGCCTGATTCTGTTGTGGGAAACCAGCAGCGGCGAACTGCTGAAGAAGCTTGAGGGGCACAACGGAGCCGTGTTTGAACTGGCTTTTCGTCGCGATGGCAAACTGCTGGCCAGCTGTAGTGGCGACCGCACGGTCAAATTGTGGAACGTCGCCACGGGCGAGCGACTCGACACGCTCAAAGAGGCGACCAAGGAACTTTATACGCTGGCATTTCATCCAGAAGGGAACCAAGTTGCAGCGGCTGGAGTTGATAACCGCATTCGTATTTGGCAACTGAGTAGCGATGCGAAGGAAGGGACCAATCCGCTCATCAGTTCACAGTTCGCGCACGAGACGCCCGTTCTTCGGCTGGCCTGGTCGACGGATGGAAAGACGTTGATCTCCACGGGCGAAGATCGACTAATCAAAGTTTGGAACGCGGCCGATTTGACGATTCGGCAAACCTTGGCCAAGCAGCCCGATTGGGCCAGCGGCCTGGGCATGTTGCCAGCTGGCAATCGCGTGGTGGTGGGGCGCATCGACGGCACTACTGCGACCCTGCCGATCGAACCACCTGCGCAGGCTTCAGTCACTGCAATAGCCATCGCAGCTGAAACGCCCCCGGAGGTGAACTACGGCGAGCAACCGGCGCTTGATAAACTTTCACAGTCAACAGAGGTGGAACCCAACGACCAACCCGATCAAGCCCAGGAATGGAAACTGCCCGGGGTGGTCAGCGGAGTTATTCAAAGTCAAACGCCAGCCGTCGATGCCGACCTCTTCCGCTTTCAAGCCACCAAGGGAGACCAGTGGATCTTCGAAACCAATGCCGCCCGCTCCGGTTCGCAGCTCGATAGCAAACTGGAAATCCTCGATGCAGCGGGCAATCCTGTTCCCCGAGTGCTGCTGCGCGGCGTGCGCGATACGGAGATCGAGTTCCGCGGCATGAACAGTGACCAACGCGGTGTTCGACTGAAGAATTATGAAGAGTTGCTGCTCAACGAATATGTCTATCTCAATGGTGAGGTTATCAAGCACTTTCAGCAGCGACGTGGGCCCGATGCCGACGGGCAGTTCTATCCCGAGAATGGCAATCGATTCACATTCTTTGAGACCACCAGCCGTGCGCACGCACTAGGCGAACCGGGCTACATCGTGGTGCCGTACCCGGTCGGTACCCAGCTACCCAACAATGGTTTGCCGGTCTTCACGCTGAATTATGAAAACGACGATCAGGCTACGAGGAAACTGGGTAAGGATTCGCAGGTGACGTTCGTCGCGCCGGAATCAGGCGAATATCTGGTTCGCGTCAGCGACGTGCGTGGCTTCGCGGGCGACAAGTTCAAGTATCAACTCATCGGTCGTCGGCCGCAGCCTGATTTCAAAGTGACGGTCACGGGCATGAACCCCACGATTAACGCGGGCAGCGGCAAGACATTCACCGTAAAGGCGGAACGGACCGACCACTTCATGGGACCAATCCGGCTCGAAATCACCGGACTCCCTCCGGGGTTTCAAGTCACCTCGCCGGTGATCATTGCGGCCGGCTTGTACGAAGCTCAAGGCGTCATCAACTGTGCCGCAGATGCGGCAGCGCCGACGCCGGAGAACGAGAAGAGTTCGAAAATCACTGCCACTGCCGTGGTCGCCGGCGAAGAGCGAACTAAGGATGCTGGTTCGCTCGGAACGATCAAACGCGCCGATAAGCCGAAGTTGCTCGCCTTTCTCGAACTGGGTGGCAATGAGAAACCAGCCGAAGCCATCTCCACATTGCCGGAGCTAACACTTGTTCCCGGCGGCAGCGTCACTTGCAAACTGCGAATCGAACGCAACGGCTTCAAAGATCGCGTGGCCTTCGACGTCGGTAATTTGCCGCACGGGGTCATTGTCGAAGACATCGGCTTGAGTGGCGTACTCATCCCCGAAGGCCAAACCGAGCGCATGATTTCTTTGCGGGCCGAGCCGTGGGTGCGAAGCCAGGACCGCCAGTTCCAGGCGACTGCAAACGTGGAAGGGAATCAGACCACGCTACCCATGTTGCTACGAATCCGTGAATCCGGGGCTGCTGCGACGCTATCGCTAGCACCAGCTGGAAAGTAGCAACAGCTGCCCTGTTTGATTGGAGCGACTGCGCGGAGTTTGACGATAAAGCCGACACTGCGGACATTGCGCGCCTGGATTTCTCCTGCGCGCGGTCGCTGCTAGTACGGATGACCTTCGTCGATGCTCCCTGCTGTGCGAAATGCCGCTGTCCTTGCTGTCATCGCAATCACTGCGCTGCTCTGCACGGGCTGCGCGGCGATTCCCGACCGCCACGTGCATCCGGTCTATCACAATCCGTTCCCGCAGTTGCACCGCATCGCGATTCTGCCATTTTTTAATCAGAGCAAAGAGCCCACGGTCGATGGCGATGAACTTGCTATCGCCTACTACAACGAACTGCAGAATATCCCCGGTTTTGAAGTGATGCCGGTCGGCGTCTCCCGTCGATTTCTGCAAGCCAGCAAACTACAACCGCGAACGAGTGCCGACTTCCAGGAACTTGCCCGGCTGATGCATGTCGATGCAATCATTGTGGGGTCCGTGACGGAATACTCGCCTTACTATCCACCGCGCATCGGACTCTCGGTCGATTGGTACGCAGCCAACCCTGGCTTTCATCCAATTCCCGCAGGCTATGGCCTGCCCTGGGGAACGGCGGAAGAAGAGTTCATTCCGTCAGCACTCGTGCGCGAAGCAGAGTTTGCCTTAGCACGCGAGCAACTAAAAACTCAAACGCCCAAGTTTGATGATCCTGCACTGCGAGCAGCGCCAGCGAGTGGCAGTGACGGAAAAATAGCCGCAAAACAGGCACCATCTGCAGAGTCAGCCATTCGTCAGGCAAGTGCCACTACCAGCACAGACACTGCTGTTGCCGATGGGCATGAACCGACTCCGCCCTGGCCCGATCCGCGCGGCTTCATTCCGCTCGGGCCCACGGAAAATCCGCCTGATTTACGTCCGCAATACGATCCAATCATCACGCACACGCGAATTTATCATGGCCAGGACTCAGAGTTTACCCAGCGATTAGAACACTACTACGAGACCCGCGACGACGCCCGTTTCGGCGGCTGGCAAACTTATCTTCAACGTCCTAGCGATTTCATCCGTTTTTGTTGCTATTTGCACGTGACGGAAACGCTCGCAGCGAGAGGTGGGGCTGGTGAGTCCCGAGTGGCGTGGCGCTGGCCGATTAGCCGATAGGAATGCGGTAACCGGCTTCCTCTTTTGTCAGGTTTCAGTTGTCCGCAGCGGAATCGTTCTACCGCAGCAGTGACAGCGCTGGCAGCCACCAGGAGTTCCGCTTCGTGAGTCAAGATATCAACGTACTGGCGCTAGTGAAGGGCGAAGAGCGGTACATCTTCTTGTTCGATGATGACCGCCGCGCCGAAGCACTCCGAACCTTGGGTCGGTTCGCTTCGAATCCTGAACTGAGCTTCAGCTGGTACGACGCCGCTGTGCTGAGCCAGCGAATTCGCAGCACGGTGCCCGAAAGCGAAGCCGCCGAAGAAGCCAAGGCTGCCACTACCCGCACCGATGCGGGCTCGGCTGCAGTACCGGCCCCGCATCGCCCCCGCTTCAAACTTTCTCTTCCCACCGACAGCGCAACCGACAGTACTGGCGAAGAAGCCTAAGTGTCCTGTCCGTTAGATTGCGGATTCAGCGCGGATGGACATCGGACAGGTGCCGACCATGAAAGCGGCCATTGATCAGTTTCTGCAGTTCCTGACGGTTGAACGGAATGCAGCCGACTTGACGGTCAAGTCGTATCGCGAAGACCTGGTCGCGCTCGATGAATACCTCGGACAGGCCTATCAGCGGCCTGCTGATCCTGCGGAAATCACTCCCCTCGATCTCCGCGGCTATGTCTCGGCCATGCACGAGGCCGGCTATGCGAAAACGTCCATTTCTCGGCGACTTGCCTCGCTACGAACGTTCTTCAAGTTCGCCCAGCGCGAAGGGATCGCCCAGAATAACCCCGCTAAGCCCCTGCGTAACCCGCGGCCGGATCGCAAGTTGCCTCACTTCCTTTCGGGCGACGAGATTGGCCAGCTGCTGGACGCCCCGCCAGCTGGCCAAACGATGGGCCTGCGCGATCGCGCGATCCTCGAAGTCACTTACTCAGCCGGGCTCCGCGTGAGTGAAGTGGTGGGGATGAACAGCGGCGACCTCGACCTGACCGAGTCGATCGTCCGCATTCGCGGCAAAGGCCGCAAAGAACGCCTCGCCCCACTCGGTTCGTTTGCGATCGCGGCGCTCCGGCGCTGGCTGAAAGTGCGTGTCCTCTCTCCGAAAGAGAAGCAGGGACCCCTCGCGCCAGTTTTCACCAACAAGTTTGGTCGGCGGCTAACTACACGCAGTGTGGCGCGAATGCTCGAGAAGTATCTGAAGACCACCGGACTCGACCTGCGAACGACGCCCCACACGTTGCGGCACAGCTTTGCGACCCATTTACTCGACCGCGGAGCTGACATTCGAAGTGTGCAGGAACTACTGGGTCACAAGAGCCTGGTAACGACCCAAATCTATACCCATGTCAGCACTGCGGGGCTGAAGGCCGTCTATGAACGGGCTCACCCGCGAGCTCGTGTATCGTAATTGGCCAACGAAAAAAGCCTCCGGAACTGCCGGAGGCTTTGCTTGCTTGAGTCGATCTAGTCAGCGTACTGCCGAGCGAAAAGAGGCTTAAACCAAGCCTTTTTTCACGGCCCACACGGCCGCTTCGGTGCGATCGCCAGCTTCGAGCTTGCGCAGGATATTCTGCACGTGCTCTTTGACCGTTTCGATGCTGATTTCCAGCGAGCGGCCGATTTCGCGATTGCTCAGGCCGAGCGCCACATGACGCAGCACCTGCACTTCGCGATTGGTGAGTGGGATGTCCTCGTCGTAGGTGGGACGACGGCGCGCCATCGTGTTCTTCACCCGGCCCATCAGGCTCTCGCTGTCCGGCGGCAAACCGGTGTGAGCGCGGTTGATGGCTCCCAGGATCGCATCACGGGGCGAATCCTTCAGCAGGTACCCAGCAGCTCCGAGTGCCACCGCGCGAGCGATGTAGGTGGGATTGTCGTGCCCAGTGAGCATGACAACCTTGGTTCTCGGCGAGCGGTCGATGATCCGCTCCAGTGCTTCGAGACCGTCGGTCTCTGGCATGCGGACGTCCAGCAGCACCACGTCCGGGTGGTGCTTTACCGTTTGTTCGATGGCTTGGTTTCCGGTCGCGGCTTCCGCCACTACCTGAATGTCCGAACCCTCGAGCATGGACTTAACACCCGTGCGGATGACCTCGTGGTCGTCAGCGATTAGCAAACTAATGGTCATAAGCGGCCCTTCACTGCCCCGTACCTTCGATTAGAAACACACAAGTTGCTTTCGCCCGCTTTAGGTTGAACTCTGCCCCCGAAACCGCTTCGACCGGTGTATCGCGATTCCTAAAGCCCCGGCGTCAAATCCTAAAAATAATTCTTACTCACGTAAATCCGTCAGCCGAGAAAAAGGCGGCTCAATCGTCTACTCATCCTATGCTTTGGTGGGGGAGCAGGCGAGCAATTTGCGGGTTGTTCCGAAAAATCGGTCTATTTGATGTTCGGTTGCCGAATCACAAGCCGCACAAGCGGTTACGCACCGATCACCAGTCTCCACTAAGTCTCGTGTTGCTTTTCAACAACTAGCGTGGGATTTGACCAACATCGTTGCTCAACCTACATATCCAACGGACGAACTCATTGTTCGTCGTCCGCACGCTGACAGCAAGGGGCGGGTAACCGCCGTCCCAACCATTCTGCGGTAGGTCGCAAAGCCGTTTGCAGGATTTTGACCACTTAGAGCACCTCAATCTGTTCCATTTTGCTCCCCCTGGATGCCACGCCATGAAGTCGGGACGGCTACTACTTGTTGATGACGATTCGCACCTGCTCGATTCAATGGCCACCTGGCTCCGCGAACAGGGGTATTTTGTCCTGACGGCGCGCAGTTGCACGACCGCCTTCGAGCAACTTCGCAAAGAGCAGTTGGACCTGGTGATTGCTGACATTCGACTGGATGATGGCGACGGCTTCGACGTTTTGGCGTGGTGCCGCCAAAATAAGCCCGACCTGATGGTCATCCTCTTGACTGGCTACGGGACCGTTGAAACGGGCATTGAAGCGCTGCGTGCTGGCGCGTTCGATCTGCTGACGAAGCCGCTGATCGACGAAGAGTTGGAAATGTCGATTCAGCGTGCCCTCTCGCAAAACAAGGTGCTGGTCGAAAACCAACACCTGAAGGCCCAACTGGATCTCCGCTTCGGCTTGGAGAGCATTGTCGGCCACGATCACCGCATGCAACGCGTTTACGACATGGTCGATCGCATTGCCGATACTCGGGCCACAGTTCTCATCACTGGCGAAAGCGGTACCGGTAAGAGTTTGCTGGCGCGGGCCATTCACCGTCGTAGCGGGCGGCGCGATCAGTCATTCGTCGAAGTTGCCTGCGGAGCAATGCCCGAAGCACTGCTCGAGAGTGAATTGTTCGGCCATGCGGCTGGTTCGTTCACCGGTGCAGTCGGCGAGAAAATTGGCAAGTTCACGCAAGCGGACAAGGGGACTATTTTTCTCGACGAAATCGGGACTGCCTCCCCCAGCTTGCAGGTCAAGCTGTTGCGAGTGCTGCAAGAATTCAACTTCGAACCGGTGGGTAGCACCAAGACGATCAAGGTCGACTCACGGGTCATTCTCGCCACCAACGAAGATCTGTCCGAAGCAGTTGCCGATGGACGCTTTCGTCAGGACCTGTTCTATCGCGTTAACGTCATCAACATCGAACTACCCTCGCTCCGGGAACGCATTGCCGACATCCCACTGCTGGCAGCCCATTTTCAGCAGAAGACTTGCGAAGAAGCTGGCCGACCGGCCGAAGGCTTCGCCGACGATGCCTTGCAAGCCATGCAACGCTATAACTGGCCCGGCAATGTGCGTGAGTTGCAAAACACCATCGAGCGCGCGGTGCTGCTCGGTCGTTCGAACAAAGTGACCATTGATGATCTGCCTCCGCAGATCGCGGCCGGCCAGCCGGTTTCGCTCGAAACCCTCAGCGGTAAGGCGCTCAAAGAAGCGATGGCTGCTCCGGAGCGGGCCATCATTCTCGAAATGCTCGAAAATAACCGCTGGAATCGCAACGCCACGGCCGATGCCCTCGGCATCAATCGCACCACGCTTTATAAGAAAATGAAGCGCCTCGGCATCGACAAGTTGCCTCAAGCTCACATGTAGTCGATCGCTCCGTCGCCTGTTCATGACGGAGTTTGCGAAACCGCATACAGTTTTCTCAGCAGCCAAATCTCTCCTTTGTGGGCTGCCTCATCCTGCAAGCCGTGCAGGATGACTTCGCGCACGGTGCGACCTGGCTCATCAATGGCCTTCCCTTGAGGTCAATCTCGCTGAGTCCGGCATACAACGCTCGTAAGCGAACATGCTGGGCCTGCAACTCTGCAACAATGATCGCCAGCGGAGGATATTGCGAGGCGCGTGTGTCCGCCGGTTTACTCTCCCAGCTGAAGAGTTCGAACCAACCGGCCGGCACTTCTGGTTCCAAGCCAAGGGGGCCCTTGGTCAGCCATTCGACCACCACCAGCGCGTGTCCAGCATGCCACACAATGTGATTGCACAGTCCCGGTGGGTGCCATAGCGCCGCTTGCTGATCAACTCCTTGCAATACTCCCAGCAGCGAACCGCGAACTTCGTCGAACATGGCTAGCAGGCTCTGATCAACCACAGGTTTTTCTCCCACAATGATTTTTCACACAACTTAACACTGATTTCGCGACTGCCGTTCACGTTTTACAATCGACAGACCTCTTCCCTCTCGGAGCAATGACCCTTGGCCAGTCTGACGATTGAAAACTATGTCAAAACGATCTATCAGATCAGCTCAGCGCAAGCCGATGGGCCGGCCACGACGGGTCAATTGGCCGAATCGCTGCAGGTATCTCCCAGCACCGTCACCAGCATGCTGAAAACGCTCAGCGAATCTGGCCTCGCAACCTACGTTCGCTATGGCGGAGCCGAACTGACCGACGCGGGACGTGCCTTGGCTTTGCGGGTGCTGCGCAGACATCGGCTGATTGAACTCTTCTTGTCGCAGACACTCAACCTCACTTGGGACGAAGTGCACGAAGAAGCCGAAAACATGGAGCACGCGGTGAGCGATCTGCTGATCGACCGGATCGACGCTTTTCTCAAGTATCCCGCCTGCGATCCCCATGGCGATCCCATTCCGAAAGCCGACGGCACCCTTGCGCCGACACCGACCATTCGCCTCGCCGATTTGCAGGAGCACGAGTCGTTTCGAATCGAACGAGTCCTCGACCAATCTCCCGAGTTTCTCCGCTATCTGGCCGAGACCGGGCTGAAGTTGGGAGCCCAGGGACAAGTTGTTTCGAACCGCCAGGAAGCGGGCGTAATTACGTTGAAGGTCGGCGAATCGACGGCGACCCTGAGTGTGGCAGTCGCTCAACGGGTGCTTATCAATCGCGACGCATCCTGAGCCGCGCGAATAGTTGCGGCGATTGAAACTATCAACCCTTTGTTGGCGGTAACCGCTCGCCGGCAGTAAGATTTCTCGCAGGCGAACCTGATCTGGCCGAGGGCGCGGTCGATGCAACGGCGTGGTTTCACACTGGTCGAACTGTTGGTAGTCATTGCCATCATCGGGCTGCTCGTTGCGCTGTTGCTTCCAGCAGTGCAGGCCGCGCGCGAAGCAACCCGCCGCAGCCAATGCGGCAATCATCTCAAGCAGATGTCGCTGGCTCTGCACAACTATCACGACACCCACAACAGCCATCCATTGGGCTCGTGGGCGGCTTGGGAAAACACGACTCCGCCAGCTCCTGCCCCGCGCACCGAAGGGCGTGGAGCAATGCACCACTTTCTGTTGCCATTTATCGAACGTCCAGCCGAGTATCGACAATTTGCCGAAGATCTGGCCGCGGTCGAAGCGGGCACCTTTGCCTATGTTGAACTCGGCAATCATGCGAATACCCTGCGGCAGGTTCGCATTAAGATTTTTTATTGCCCCAGCAGTGATTACCAAGGCTGGTACAACAAGCTGGCACTGACGACGTATGCCGGTTCGGCGGGACCAAACGCACTTTCCGCGGTCGGCAATTCGCGCGGCAATTGCACCTGCTCGCATCCCTACAACTCGTTCGCGATTCCCAGTGCTCGGCTGCAACAGCATGGTGCGCCCGGCCCGTTCTTTCGGCACAACAGCACCACCGACGCAGCCAAGCCGCGCCGAGTCGCCTCGCGTCAGGCCGAGGTCGATGACGGTTTGTCGAACACCATTTTTCTGGGCGAGATGCGACCACAGTGCAGCAGCGTAGCGCTGGCCAGTTGGGCCAACTCGAACAATGGCAGCGGGGTAATGACCACTATCGTGCCAATCAATTACAACTCCTGCGGTCAGCGCAAGACGTGGCAAACCATCGATGGCTGCCGCACCGACTGCAATGACACCGTTTCGCTGGGATTCAAATCGAATCATCCCGGCGGCGCGCAGTTCGCTTTCGGTGACGGCGGCGTGCGGTTCATGCGGCAGGAAATGGATCATCAGCTGTATCAGTACCTGGGGGCGATGGCCGACGGCAATTCCGCGTCTCCTCCGTAGTCGCTTGGCTGATTTTGACTGAGCTTGCATGTCTGCCACCTTGTTTTCACGTGCGTGTTGCTCCCTGGCTGGAGTCTTGCCGTTGGTGCTCGTATTGTGCGCCGGGTGTGGGACTAGTTTGGTCAAAGTGGAAGGTGAGATTCTTCTGGATGGCAAGCCGCTCCCCGGTGCCAGTGTGATGTTTGTGCCGCAAGCTGGCGGCAGACCTGCGAGTGGCAAGTCAGACGTCGCGAGCAAGTTTCACTTGACGACCACGAACCCCAACGACGGCGTGGCACCTGGGCAGTACTCAATTAGTGTGGTTGCGCTCGACGAGAAGAAGATCAAGCCGGTCGCCAAGGGAGACCCGCAACTCAGCGAGTCAGAGCTCTACCCCTCCCTAATTCCTGCCCGCTACAACAGCTTTAACACCTCCGGTCTGAACGCAGACGTTTCGGCAGAACAGCCTCGGGTCAAACTAGAACTCAATTCGGCACCTTGACCTGCCGCCACAACAGGCTCCAGCGCGTTATAATTCGGGCATGGAAACACTCGTTCAAGCTCGCTTAGACAAATTGGCCCCAGCTTCTCTCAAGCCGTACAAGTCCCTCTCGAATGAAGAGTTGGCCGCGCGGATTGCGAAGGTCCGCCGCGACTTCGGCCCCAAGCTGCTAATTCTCGGCCACCATTATCAGCAAGATGAAGTGATCGCCCACTCCGACCTGCGCGGCGACTCATATCAGCTCAGCCAATTGGCCGCCTCCAGCAGCGACTGTCGCTACATCGTATTTTGCGGCGTCCACTTCATGGCCGAGACAGCGGACATCCTGGCCAACCGCCCAGAGAAGCTGGCCGAACGAAATGGCGAGCGCGTTGCCGTCGTGCTGCCCGACCTGGGTGCGGGCTGTTCGATGGCCGATATGGCCGCCATCGATCAGGTCGAAGCTGCCTGGCAAGACTTGGGCGAAGTGATCGATACCAACGACATCACCCCCGTTACCTACATCAACAGCGCCGCCAGCTTGAAGGCCTTTTGCGGCCGGCATGGAGGCATTGTTTGCACCAGCAGCAATGCTCGCGCGGTTCTCGACTGGGCCTACCAACGGACTAGCCGCGTCTTCTTTTTTCCCGATCAGCACTTGGGACGAAACACAGCGCTGAAGATGGGCATTACGAATGACCAGATGCCCGTCTGGGATCCGTACGAACCTGAATTCGGCGGCAATACCGAGGATGCCATTCGGCGCAGCAAGGTTGTCCTGTGGAAGGGGCATTGTAGCGTCCATCAGATGTTCAAAGCCGAACACGTCGCTCTGTTCAGGCAGCATCACCCGGGGATCAAGATTCTCGTTCACCCCGAGTGTCCCCAAGAAGTAAACGACATCGCCGATATCAGCGGCAGCACAAGCAAAATCATCGACGTCGTGGAAAAAGCTCCGGCGGGCAGCAAGTGGGCCATCGGTACGGAGCTGCACCTCGTCAATCGGCTTAAGCAGGAACATCCCGAGCAAGAGATTCACTTCCTCTCGCCGGTCGTCTGCATGTGCGCCACGATGTACCGCATCGATCTCGCCCATCTGTGCTGGAGTCTCGAGCGACTCGCAGCTGGCGAACCGGTGAATATCATTCGCGTCGACGACACGACGACCGAGCAAAGTCTGGTTGCCCTCAGCCGCATGCTGGAAGTGAAGTAAGTCTCGCCAGCAAGCCTAGAGCGGCTTTTTATTCACCGGCCGAATCATCAGATCCTGGCTGATCTGGCTCGGCAGCGCGGAGATGACTTCGGGCTGTTTAATCATCTCGCGGAGAAAGTCGGCATCCGACTCGATAATCACCGAACCAACATTCTTGAGGACATTGGTTCGCTTGGCGTCATGACCAACGGTTTCGGCGACTCGCGCGAGCACTTCTTTTGCCAGGGCGGAGACATCGTCTGCCCCTTTCTTCGTGCTACCCGGCGAACGCAACTGCACCACCGCGCGGACGAGTGAATCGCCGGCAGCAGCCAGTTGTTCGAGCAATTCAGCATGAAGTGACGGCATGATGTGAAATAGGCTTCCTGCCTGTCATTCCTTTTTCTACCAAATCCAAAGACGTCTACCACCCGGATTATCCGGTCGCGCCCTGCCGAAGACAAGACTTGGAGCTTGTTCGTTGTGGCCTGCCCCAGCGTTTGGCCGCGAAAACTCCGCTCCCATTTCCATCGTAAATGTCCAACAATACCATCGATTGTTGGACACCACTCTCGCGGAAACCCGTGAGTTGCGCACCTCACTGTTCAACAATAGCCCCGATTGTTGGACACCCCCCTTTTGCCGTTGGCTCGCAAGGCAGACCTGGAGCGATGCTCCGCTGCAAATGCCTCGGCTTACTTTTTCACTTTTGTCTTCACTGCCTTCTTCACTTTCTTTTTCACTTTCTTTTTCACAACGGGCTTCTTCGGTTTAGCAGCTTTTTTTGACGCCGGTTTAGCAGTTCCCTTCGCAACCTTCTTCGCCTTTTTCTTAGTTGCCTTCTTGATGACCGCTGCCGGTGGAGCCGCAGGTGCTGGCGCGGCGCTGCCAGTCGCTAGTCGGAGGGCAGCCAGGGCCGCGACCGCATCGGGAACGCCACGGTTCTGGCGAGCGATCGGTTCGGTGGTCAGTTGCTGGCACGAGTCGAAAATGGCTTGCTCCAATTGATCGACCGTCGCGCTAGGTACTGCTTCCAACAGTAGGGCCGCGAGCCCCGCCACATGTGGCGTAGCCATCGAAGAACCCGACATCAGTTGAAAGCCGCCGCCAGGCTGAGCGGAAAGGGTGTCGACACCTGGAGCCACCATATCGGGAACGCTCCAGCGGCTGAAACGCTGACTCGAAGAAAAATCGGCCACGCCATCCCGATCGTCCATCGCTCCCACGCTCAGTGCTTCGTCATAGTTTCCGGGAGATCGACTTGTTCCAGCTCCTTCATTGCCCACCGCAAAGACCGGCAGCACTCCCTTCTCGCGCAAAAGTTGAGTGAGGGGAAGGAAGTCGTCAGAAAAGCCGCGCAGGCCCAGGGACATGTTCAAAATCCGGCTTCCTTGTCCGATTGCCCAGTCCATGCCGGCCAGAATGCGGGCAATGACTTCGCCCCCTTCGATCACAATCGCACTGGCGAGCAGCGCTTCAGGAGCAACGCCAATCGCCTGGCCGCCACTGGCGCGGCCGGCGATGGTCCCCGCGGTGTGCGTGCCGTGATCGCCCGTGTCGTGGGCCGTTGGCGTGGGCGAAACTTCAAAACCAAAGAGGTCGAATTCGGCAAAGGCGTGAATTGCCTTCTTGAGCGCTGGATGACTCCCATCAATCCCCGTATCGAGATGGCCAACGATGATTCCTTTACCCGTGATCCCACTGGCATGTAGTTTGTCCGCCTTGAGCCGCTTCACGCCCCAGGTAACAGTATTGCCCGCTGCCGCGCCAGTAGGCGGAGCTGGCTTCCTTTCGACGGGGCGAATCAAACTGAACTTGGGCGCCAACATCACATCTTTGACTTCGTTGTTGTTCTGCAATGACGCCAGACCGGTTTGATCGACACTGCCGAGCATCACGCCCAAGTTGGGAAAAATGCGCGCTGCCGGAGTGTGCGAGGCCGCCGATCGCGCCCCTTCGTACCACTTGCCGCCGGCAGTCGCGAGCAAGCCCCGCGGTCCCGAAGTGGCCATTGCCGACGCCTGAGAGGTTTCTGAAATGCGAAAGCAGGACGCCAACTGCAGCATGGTGGCTTCTGGTGCGGCCATCGCACCGCGTGATTCTCGCACCGGAAATGCCGATGCCAACCCAAGGCTCGGCTTCACCATGCTTGCCGCCGTAGATGGCTTTAGCACCACAATAACTTGTGCCGTGCCAGTAACGGAGAGTTGATTCCCGATCGAGTTGCTAATCATGTTTGGACATCCTCATGGTATGAGCCTAGGTACCAATGAACGAAGACGCGGCTACTAACTCGACGGCATATATTTATTTCCGTCTAAGCGTTAAGCACAAGAAAATTAGCGACTCAATATTCTCAAGTCAATTAATTAATTGCCGTGTTCAATCGCTTTACTTTAAATACTTCCACAATATGAATGCGAACTAGCCAATTAGAACGCTGTGTTGCCTAGTTCCCGAACGTGGCGCGTGCGCTGACAATAGTTGTCACTGCCTTTGCATCGCCACCTCCGTTTGGAAAGTCGCTCTGGCCAGCAAGCTAGATGAAACAATCGCTATGGTTGCCATTGTCACTGCTGCGCGCGATCAAGCCGCGCTCGCGCAAGTGGCCACGGAGAGAGCAAGTCAACTAACGCAGAAGGATATCGATAAATTGCCGGATCGTTGGGCCCCTGCCTTTAGCGCAAAGAAAGCAGGAGCGCCAGAGCTTAAGGATGCCTGGGAGCAGCTTTGGTTTGAAGCCCTCACCGAAATCCTGATTCAATTGAAACTCGATGGTCTACCGCACTTGCTTCTGCTGATGGATCGCAATGATTCGACCTATCACAACTTTGTGATCGTGCGGTTGCTGCGATTGGCCGCCCAAGGAATCGAACCCACCATGATCTTGGACCGCATTCGCCGCCGGCTCGGCAATTTGCAGCACGTTTGGACGCTGGAAACAGTGCGCGAGACGGTCTACTGGACGCAGGTCGATCCGCGCCCCTTAGAACTGCTGCGACCGATGTCCGATATCGTTGTGCCCCATTCCGACGGCGATACCGTAGGGACGTTCATTGCCCGCATGGAAATGGAACTGCCGGTTCATCTGGCCCGCAGGAAAGCGCAAGGCCTGTAGCCGGCGATTTTCGCGGAAAGCTGAAGTCAGAGGCACGAGTACGAGAGTGCAGACCTGGCAGGCAGGAATGCCTATCCCACTCATCGGCAGTTAGCCGATCAGCGTGGTTGGATGGCCGAGGACGATGGTACCGCCATGGGCAGTCAAGTCTCCCATGCGGGCAGCGGGCATACCGCTGAAGAAAGTAATGAACGAGCCAAGCACGATGACATCGGGCGGGCCGACGCAAACGCACATATCGCCAACTCTTGCCGGGGGCATGCCGCCAACCAGCGTGGGGATGCCGCCGGGGGGCAAAATGGGGCCGCCGACGTGAGGCACCAGCACCGTCACCATCGGGCAGACGTGCATGTCGGTAACGCGGGCACAGGGCATTCCCATCTCAGCCTCTCCCAAGTTGGACGCAAAACAATTGCGAAATCAGGGCCTACTACGATGATCGCCGGCCGGTTGCCAAAGTTGCGAGGAAAATTCCCGAAATTCCGACAAACGTAAAATCAGGCCCCATTTCCGCTTATTTCGCGCCTCCCACCAGTTCTAGACCAATGCGAACAAACTCGCGATAGCGATCCGGAGCCTTCTCAGGCTGGCGCGCGACCGCGGCGAGCAGAATGGCCCCGGTGGCGGCGTGGGCACACTGCGTCGGTCCCGGCGGCACCACAGGTGCTGGAGGCGGCGGTCCCATGCTCCCTTCGCTCCAAAACACAGCCATCGCCACCCAACTGGCGGGGGTTGCGTGTTCCGCCTCCTGAGCTGCGGCGTAGGCAGCCCGGCGCAGATCTTCGCCCGGTTCGCCTAGCCAGCGTTGAACGATCTCCAGCGCGCGGGCATCGACTTTCGACAAGCCATCGCCGAGCGCCGTCTGCACGCACCGCAGCGACCACTCGATCGCCGAGAGTTTGCCCATGCCGAAGGCGAGGACGCGAATGGCGTCGAGGAATTTTTCTTGATTTGCCAGGAGGGTCGCGAACTGCGGCGTGCTTTGGCTGGGCGAAGCGAGCTTTTTGTTGTCGTCTTCAATCGGCGCGATGGCGGCAACATCGGTCGAGACCGGGATCAGCAGCCCAATGCTACCGGCCACCGAGCTCGCTGTTGGTGCAGACGGGGCTGGCGTTGCAGCCGCAGCCTGCGAATGGGGCGCGTGGCTATGCGTCTTGTGTTCCGACGGAGCAATGCCGGAACCGGGTGCCTTGGCCGGCACTAAGAGCATTTCTTTTTTAGTATCGAACAGGGGCGGTGCCAGTTGCATCGCCGGAATCTCGGGGCGGGTCGTATCCCCTTCGGCAGCATCTCCCATGAAGACGCGAAACGTAGCTTGCCCAGTCTTTATCTCGTCGCCGTCATAGACCAACGTTTCAGCGATCCGTTCGCCGTTGCGAAAGCTGCCGTTTGCCGAGTTCAGGTCTTTGAATTGGCACTCGCTACCCAGCCAACGGATGGTGAAGTGCACGCTGCTCATCTCCGGATTCTCCGGGCAGCTGACATCTGCCTGATCGGTCCGTCCGACGTAAAGCAACTGCCCTTCACGCAGGGTAATCTTGCGCCCCAAGCCAGGACCTTTGATCACTTGCAAAAATGCACGCATGGAAACCCAGCAAGCTAGTGAACAGAATGCGAGTAAGACGCTCGACTAACTTACCTTTCGCCACTGAACATTGCCAAGGGTGAATTGCCCCAAGCGGGGGCAATTGGTCGTTACGATCGTCAGATTGAGCAGAATTACCCAGGTCGGCGACAAATAACGCCTAAACTGCGTCCCTATTCTTGAGTCATCGCGGCGGCAACTTCCTCAGCCTTCTTCATCACGCGAAGGACATTGCCGCTCATTAGGCCGTGAATCTCGGCGGGCTGCCAGCCGCGATTGAGCAACTCCTGGGTGATCAGCGGATAGGTCGAAACATCTTCAAGCTGCATCGGGCACTTGCTGATGCCGTCGTAATCGGAGCCGAGCCCGACGGACTCTTTGCAAGCGACTTTGGCGATATGTTCGATGTGATCCACCACGTCATGAATATCGCCGACCGGGTACGGATTGCGCTTTTCCCAGCGTACGCTCTCGCGCGTGTAGTCGGCCTCATTGGGAAACTTCGCCCGCAGTTCGCGCGAGACGGCAAACATGTTCGACAGAATCTCAGCCGATTCGGGGACGACAAAGCCTGAGAAGAAATTGACCATCACCACGCCGCCGTTCGCTTTCACCAGTTTGAGTACATCGTCGGGCACATTGCGCGGATGGTTGGCGATTGAGCGGGCCGACGAATGGGAATAAATGACCGGTGCCTTCGACACTCGCAGCGCGTCGCGCATGGTGGCATCGCTGACGTGCGACAGATCGACCAGCATGCCCAGCTTGTTCAATTCGCGTACGACTTCTTCGCCAAATGGCGTCAGCCCTTCGTGCTTGGCCGTGTCGGTCGCCGCATCGGCCCATTGAAGTGTGTCGCTATGGGTGAGTGTCAGGTAGCCTGCGCCACGCTTTTTCAAACGCCGCAGGTTCTCGAGCGAGTCCTCGATGCAATGGCCACCTTCCACTCCGATGAGCGACGCGATCTTGCCTGCCTTGCGCGCGGCCTCGATATCGGCGACGGTCACAGCTGCGGCGAATGTTTCCGGATAGCGCTTAATCATCGCCTCGACGAGATCGATCTGTTCCATCGTCTGCTGCAGCGCCGTCCCCGCCTGCGCCGTTTCCGCAGGGACATAGACGCTCCAAAACTGGGCCCCGACGTTCCCTTGTTTCAGCCGCGCGATATCGGTGTGCATCTTGGGCTGCGGCTGGGCGATGTCCCGTTTATCGAACGAACTGCTCGCCTCCTTCCGCATTTCCCACGGCAGATCGTTGTGCCCATCAAACACAAAGCCCGCCGCATGCACCCGTCGACCTTCGTCGGTCAGGACGACTTTTTTGCGCTCGCGCTTTGCGGATTCTTGGGCAATCACGAGATTGCACGTCAAGTTCGCAGCGGCGACGACTACTGCGGCACGGAGAAAATCGCGACGTGAAGCATGAGCGGCAAGCATAGAACATCCGAAATCTTGGTAAGTGCATCTACATCACCTAACATGTGAGCATATCGTACAGCAGGTAACGTGTCGCGAGGCGAAGACGTATGATCATTTGGGGCCAATACGAACGTGAGAAACCCGAAGATTCGGGACGATTCACTTGTCCGCGATGTGGTCCACATCAGACCTTTACTTTGGTCCGCACGCGGAACTATTCGCATATCTATTTCATCCCCATTGGCTCGCGCGTAATCGGCGAACGGGTTGAATGTGACAGCTGCCGGACTGCGTTCTCCGTCGCCGTCCTAGGTGGAGACACGCTGGCCGTGCCGAGCGCCTTTGAAGCGGGCCTCGATCATTCGACCTCCTTGTCCGGCACCTATGGCAATGTCGTCGAGTTGTTGCCCGCGGCCGTTGAAGAAATCAAAGCTCGGCATGCGAAATCAGGATTCAGTCACGATGTTGTTGTTCGCGTCGATCCGGTTCGGTCATCAGCCCGCCTGGTCACGGTGACCTTCGACGAGGCAGTCGCCGATGGCCAAGATTGGATTGGTCAATCGTGCGGCATCCCGATCATTGTGGATCGGCGGGTTGCCCCGGAACTTCAAGGAAGCAAGATCGCCTATCAAGACGGCCAGTTTGTACGGACTTAGCAGGTGTTTTTGAGATTCGACGGCAGCTTTACGCCATGCTGCTCAAGGCCCGCAGTCGACGAACGTTGTCGATGACAAGCTGCGCGGCGAAATCGATTTCTTCTGTGGTGTTGAAGCGACCCAGGCCGAACCGCAGGCTGGCCAGCGTGAGGTCTTCGGTCTGACCAATGGCTCGCAACACGTGACTTGGTTCCGGATTGGCCGAGGTGCAAGCGCTGCCGCTCGAAACGGCAACGTCGCGCATGCTCATCATCAGGGCTTCCCCTTGGACATAGGGAAAGGCGCAGTTGAGGTTGCCAGGAAGACGAATCTCTTCGCTGGTGTTCCACTCGGGGCCATTCAGCACGACATCGGGAAGTTCACGCTGCAGTGCTTGAAAAAGCCGTTTGCGCAGGTGCTGCAAACGATGTGATTCATTCGGCTGTTCAGCCAGACACAGGTCGAGGGCCGACGCAAATCCCACGACACTCGCCACCGGCAACGTGCCACTGCGGAGGCCATTCTCTTGTCCGCCGCCATCGATTTGCGATTCCAGCCGCGTACCACGTTTGACGTAGAGGGCTCCAATTCCCTTGGGTCCGTAGACCTTGTGGGCTGTGAAAGACATCAGGTCGACATTCAGCGCCACAACATCCACGGGCAACTTGCCCACCCCCTGCGTCGCGTCGCAATGAAAGGGAATCCCGCACTCGCGGCAGATCGCGCCAAGCGCTTCGATGGGCTGAATGACGCCAATCTCGTTGTTCGCCAACATCACGCTGACGAGGCAAGTGTCGTCACGCAGAGCAGCCCGAAACGTTTCGAGATTGATGCGCCCAGCACCCGGACTGCCGACTTGCTCGACCGGCAACAAAGTGATTTCAAAGCCCTTGCGAGCCAGCTTCTTCAGCGGATCGAGGACCGCTTTGTGCTCGGTCGTTACACTGACGATGTGATTGCCGCGTCGGCGAGCCCGGTCGGTCACGCCGCGAATCGCCAGGTTGTTGCTTTCGGTCGCGCCGCTGGTGAAGACAATCTCGCGCTCGCTCGCCCCGATGGCTGCGGCAATGCGACTGCGGGCATCATCGGTGGCTGCTTTCGCTTCCCAGCCGAAGCTGTGGCTGGTGCTCCCCGCATTGCCATACACGCTGGTGAAGTACGGCAGCATCGCGTCGACCACACGGGGGTCGACGCGCGTGGTCGCATGATTGTCCATGTAAATCGGTGTCGGCAGCATGACTCCAGTTTACACGGACCAGGGATTTACTTCTTCAGCAGGTCGGCAGCTTCTTTCAATACTTCAACGGCAGCAGGCGGAAAGGCTGCCGACTCGGTGCTCCAGAAATTGAGGGAGCCGGTGGCGTCGTCCGACTTGCGGGGAAAGTGGACGCTGGAGCCGAACGTGCGAGCCATAAACTGCAAGTCGACACCTTTCGCAGCGGCCAGTTTCTCGTGAACGATGGGATCTGTCTTGTCGGCATAGGTGGCCACGGTAGTGAAAGAGGCGGGCAGCTTGCGCCCCGAACCGCCGACGATCTTGCGAATTCCCTCTTCTTGCGCAACACAAGCAATGTTCAGCTTGTCCCCTTCGACGGTCGTCCAGCAAATCCGATCGAGTTGGGGCACAACCTTGCGCAATTCTAGGCCAAACGCGGCCAACTTGGCATCCGAGGTAAGAGCATCTTTGGCCAGCGTTCGCAGTTCGGGCGTTAACTTGGCCTGTTGTTTCGCGGCGAGTGCTTCGAACTCTTTCAATCGCGAGATGCTGATCTTGATTGGCTTCACTTCAGCTGGAGTAGCGTCGAAATAGCCGATCATCATTTCTTCCCAGGTCTGATCTCCCCAGCGCACCGTCGACTTCGGATCGGGATTGGCCAGATTCTCGGTCGAGTTATCGAAGGTGGCTTCACAGCGCAAGCGAGAGCCTTGTGGCATCAACTTGGGCTCGGCAAGTTCGTAAGCGTTTTGCCAGGCGAAGTCATAACGGGGAATATCGAGCAGAATCTCTTCTTTGCCATCGGGATAGACGGCCGTATAGCGGAACGCTTTGCCCCGCAGGTGCATGTGCGGAAAAAAGGCGAGCAGGTTGGTATCGCGGCTGAAGGCGTGAATCGCGTCGACTTGGTAGTTGGCATCACCGGGCGGAATGCGGAGCCCGCGATTAGTGGCCTGATCGGTGCCCACCTGGTGCTTCACCTCGGACGGATCGATGAAGATCAGCCCCAAGCTGCTCCGATCGGTTTGCGGAGTGCCATTGGGCGTGTAGTGCATTTGAAACACCAAGCGCGAACCCGCTGGAATGAGCTTGGCATGACCATCGGTCAGCACGAGTGGCCGCGCACCGGGCGCAGTGGCCGTGAGCCATTCGGAATGGACATCGCCCACCTGTCGGCCGCGACCATTTCCTTGCTGCAGCCCGAGAATGATGTGATGCACGACCGCGCGATTGCCTGGCCGGCACTCCGCGGCCTTCACCCATTTGTCTTCGGTGAAGCCCGGATCCACAACGAAGTACTGGTAGCGCACTTCACCGGTGGCCGGCACGTTGAACGGTTTATCGGCCATGTGAATGACCAGGTCGGGCTCGCCGATTTGCCAGCCTTCGACAAACTTGGGAGCGGCTGGAAGCAGTTTAGGATCGCCCTGTGGCGCACCGTACGAAACCCAATCTTCGATCGTTTGCTTGTCCTCGGCCGAGAGTCGCGTATCGTTGCGGAACTTGCCGTGCGCGGGATTGGCGTGCCACGGCGGCATGCGCCCATCCTCAACAACTTCG
This sequence comes from Anatilimnocola aggregata, assembly GCF_007747655.1. Classification (NCBI taxonomy): domain Bacteria; kingdom Pseudomonadati; phylum Planctomycetota; class Planctomycetia; order Pirellulales; family Pirellulaceae; genus Anatilimnocola; species Anatilimnocola aggregata. Next base: position 6,782,254 of record NZ_CP036274.1, on the reverse strand, counting down.
GCAATCATTTCCGCCCAGCCCACGGTTTCTTCGTAGCTGGTCATCGAGAATGGGCCGATCTCGCCTGGGCGATGACAGTGAACGCAATTTTTGTTCAAAATCTTGGCGACGTGACCGGTGTAAGTGACCGGCGCGGACTCATCGGCTTTCAGTTTGCGGCCGATAAGGCAGCCCACTGGGTCGGCTGTTTTGATTTTTGGTTCTTGGCCCGCAAGAATCGCGGTGATGGCATCCCCCAGGTAGTCGTGTTCAGCCTTGGGGCGTTGCTTGCCGTAGGTGAATTGATCGTCGATGCGACCGTGGTAGCGGACCACATGTTTGCCATCGAGCACCACGATTTCGGGAGTGCGGGTGGCTTGGAATTGATCGGCAATGACGTTGCCCGGATCCTTGAGCAGGGGAAACTCAATCCGCAGTGTTTTTGCAAATTGAGCCACTTCGGCCAGTGAATCTTGTTGGTTGGAAAAAATGCCCCACACAGTCACCCCGTCAGCTGCGTGCTTCGTTGCCAGCTTTTGCAACGTTTGTGCATATTGCCCGGCCAACGGACACTCGCAACCGAGGAACGCCAGCACAATGACCTTTTGGTCCTTCACATCCGCCAGCGAATGGGCTTTGCCGCGAAAATCTTGCAGCGAGAAGTTAGTGGCCTGGGTAGCAGACTCAGCAGCCTTTAGCCCCGGTTGAGCCAGACCAAGTGTGAAGAACAGAGCCAAAATCCCCACAGTCGAGCGGCAAACGAGTGATGGCATTCGAAAACTTCCTTCTGGACCAGTGAGTTAAGGCGAGTGAGGACTGGCAATGCACCTCGTTCCCCATACTAAACCTTCGCCAACCAACTTAGGTTTCGCCCCGCTCCAGAATCAAGATCGATTCAGCTGCGAATTCTTAGGGTGAAAACGTGTTCTACCAGCGAATGACGGGCTTTCGCACTCAACTTAGGAGCTTGTGCAGGTGAAAATGGAACTTCCCGAGCTTGCCCCCGTAGTTGCCGGCAGTAATGGCGACGATCCCCTCACCGGCCGCGGCCTGCATGGCGGCGACCATTGCCTGCCCCACGGCGGATTCGGTTTCGCCGTCGATCACGATTTCGTACGCGCAGTTTGTCTCGGGGTGAAGATTGCACAGGACTCGCCCCCGCAGCGTCGGGCAATAGGCATCGGCGGTTGACGCTTTTAATCCTTTGTAGCGAGAACCGACTTTGCTGCCGGAACGTGCGACGCCGCCAGGGAATGGGGCAATGACACCAGGCATGGCGTGTACCGCTTCCGCCGCCCGTCGGGCTGCTGCCAGGGCCACGCTTTGTTCGCGCGCTTGCAGAATGATGTTGCCGCCGGCCACGCCGCGCTCCACGCCCAGGACATCTTCGACAATGAACTCGCCGTCCATCACCGGAATGCGCCAATAGCGCCGCGTGCTGATCAGTTTGCCCTTTTGGTAGCCATCGCCGAAGTAACGCAAGTGCTTACCAAGTGGAATTTTTGTCTCGCTATGGGGCAACCCATTGAAAACGGCCGTCGAGGGACATGTCATCAAACATTGGCCGGTGCGGTTCGGTATGGCTTTGGCCAGCGCATCGGTCGAGAAGCCAAACACCAGCAGGCTAACGCCGACTCGACCGTCGGGACTTTCCGCAGGCGAGAGGCGGCGCTCGATGCCAATCTCGGCATCGCAGGCAATGACGGAGGCACTGTATCCGGAGAACTCGCGGACTGCCGCATCGAGCCAGTAGCCATCAGCAGCGGTCACAATCAGACGGCAATACCGCATGCCAAAGGCTTCGGCAAAAGTGTCGTCGATCAGGGTTGGTCCCAGCTGCACGAGAAATATTCCCAAAAAAATGTCGCGAAGTTGCGCTCAGCGAGGGGTGCGAGATCGTCTGAATTCTAGCGGAGCCTGTTAATCAGTGGCCCGTTCGGTTTATGGTTGCCATTGGCCGTGCTGGGACGAAGGTAACGCATCGCCGCCCTAACGACCATACAACGGTGGAATGAAATGCTTAAGCGGCGATTGTTCATTCGGGTGGGTGGCGAGTGCGAGTCGCCATTTCACCGGAATACTCCGCAAGATTAGCCGCTAATCACTTCCGTAAGCTGTCGTGACAATTGCATTGTCCTTGTCACTTTTGAGATTTGCACGATAATTCATGCTCTGGCCCCTGTTTCTCTCCGACAGGCGATGTGCTGGCAAGGGATTCTTCGTTCACACTAATTTTTCAGGGCTCAAGCGATGTCGGAAGAGTTTGATCCGTATCGCAAGTGGCTCGGGATTCCCCCGAAAGATCAGCCGCCGAATCACTATCGCCTGCTAGGTATTCCGCATTTCGAAGACGATCCGGATGTCATCGAAAATGCCGCAACGCGTCAAATGGCGCACGTGCGGACATTTCAGGGGGGCCGCTTTTCGGCTCACTCGCAGCGCATTCTCAACGAGCTAACAAGTGCGAAGCTCTGCTTGCTTCAGCCTGCGAAGAAGGCCCCCTACGACGCACAGTTGCGCCAGCGCCTGCAGGCGGCCGGCAAGCTATCTTCTGAATCGGCTTTAGAGCCGGTCCTGGAAGATGAAGCGGGAATGCCGCCACCCCCGCCTGCCGGTTTTCGGCAAGGGGAAGGTCGTTGGCGCACCGGCGGCGATACTCAAATTCCTCCGCCCGCTGGTGTTCGACCGGTCCCGATTCCGATGCCTTCGGCACCCGTTGTCGCCACGCCCGCGCTTCGTCGCACCACCACCGTCGCCCGCGGTCGCAAGCAAAGTTCGCCTCTGCCGATGTTGTTGCTCGTCGGCGCGTTGTGTCTGCTGGTAATCGGTGGCGGCGTAATCGCGCTGATGTACTCACAGGATTCGACCACGGCCAAGAACCATCCCAAACCAAAGCCGTCGGCTAACGAGCGGCCAACGCCCAAGCCCCAGGCGGGACATACCAAGTTCCCGCTCGGCTCGACGGTGAGCCGTCCCAAGCCGCCGTTCCAACCAAAGACCGACACCGTCGCCAGTCGCCCCAGCGATTCCACGTCACCGCTACCGCAAACGACGTCTGACCCCAAAGCGGAACTGATTCTTGCGCGGCAGGCGATGTCGCTGCGCGACGAAAGCAAGTACCAGTTTCATATCAATCAGGCCAACTACCTGAACACCAATCAGCCCGGGGAAAATCCGGCCGAGATTCAGGCAGAAGAAGAGCACCTCCGCGAACTCCACAAACAGTTAGCTTCGTTTTGGCAGTCAGTCCGGGATGGCGCGGAGAAAAAGATTCCCAAAGGGGAACGCTTCAAATTTCGCAAGCACGAAGTGGAACTTGTCTCGCTCGAAGGGGACAACCTGATCTACAAGCTGGATGGCAAAGAAGAATCCTCGGCACTCAAAAAGTTGCCTGGGCGAATTGCTGTGACAATCGCTTATCGAGCATTCGGCAATGACAACATTGAAGGCAAGATTGCGATGGCCCTGTTCCTGGCCGTCGATGCAGAGGCTGCCAGCGATCCGGGCAGTTATCGGTTGGCTGGCAAGCTGGCCGAAGACCTGGCCAATGCGGGGGTCGAGAATAATCCTCTTCTCAAACGCGAACTCCTTTCGCTGCCCAAGTCGGCCGGTGGTGACGATGACTTCACTCCGCCCATGATCGTCGGTGGAGCGACTCCGACCAGCGGTCCTTTGCCTGGAGCAAATCCACCTCCCGTTTCGGATCGTCAGGCGCAAAAAGAAGCCCGCGAGAAGTTCCAGGCAAAGTATCGCGAGCGGCTACTGCAGGCCGAAGAACAACCTGCAAACGTGAAGCCCTTAATGGACGAACTGGCGGAAGGTGCGAAGACAGCGGAATCAAACGAACTAAAGGTCGTGATGCTAACGCAGGCCTGTGAACTAGCTGCCAAACTGGGCGATAGCGCCAGCATCGTTCAATGGAGCGAAGAGATCGGGCCGATAAGTGGCGAAAACCCGCTCGATATTCAATACCGGCTGTTTGGTCGCTGCAAACATGATTCGCCCGAGCTGACTCGCGAGTTCGTCAAGAATTGCTTGGCAGCCATCGGCAAGGCAAATGAGCAAAGCAATTTGTATCTGGCCATTGAGTTTTTGAAGATGGGCATCCGCGCCGGCGAGAAATTTCCGACGGTGGTCGAGTTTCCGAAGCTCGTAGTCATGCTGCAAGAGTTGGAAAAAGCGAAGGCCGAACGCAAGTAACGGCTTGACCAGCTATCATGGTCGGTGAGCACCGTCGCTCGCTCTCCTCTTCCATTCAGCGGTTCTTGCCATGCCACGCCCTGCTTCTCCAGCCCGCTTGCTGTTGAAGTATCTCGATCGCGCGACAAATCCCGTCTACCTCGTCGATGGTGAGCGGCGTTTGCAGTTCGCAAACGAGGCTTGCTGCCAATGGCTGGGACGCACAGCCGACGAGCTTCAAGGCCTCGTGTGCAATTACCTGGCCACAAGTCCTCGCGAGAACCAACCCCCGGCCGAACTGTCGTTAGGGCCGCCACCGGAGGCCTTTAAAGTGCCGGCGCTATCGGGCGAAGTCTTCGGCGGCACTGCCAGCGGTGAAGGTCAAATTCGCTCGGCAGTCTTTCACTCAATGGCAGAAACCAGTGGCAGTGAACATCCTTCGGCCGCCGTTTTAGTGATCGTCGGAGACGTGGTTTCAGCCGCTCAAGTCAGCAACGACTTGCAAGCTTCGCCGACGGCGCGGCTTAGTCATTTGCAGTTGCTGCAGCTGCGGCGGGAACTCGATCCCGAGCTTTTTCTCAGTCCACTTATCGGTCAAAGTCACGCGCTCAAGCGGTTGCGCGAGCAAGTGAAAGTCGCACAGCAGGCAAACGTACGCGTATTGATGGTCGGGCCTAAAGGAAGCGGCAGACGGCAACTGGCACGGGCGATTCACTATGTCGGCGATGCAAGCAAGATCGGGCCGCTTGCTTCCGTCGATTGTCCGGTGATGGACGCGGAACTGATGCAGCTGACACTAACGCGCTTCCTGAAACAACGGGAAGGTCAGCAATATCGTCGGCCGCCAGCACTCTTACTCACCGATGTCGATCAATTGCGCGCGGATGCCCAGCAGGAGTTGGCCGGCTTTTTGTTGCTCCCCGGGGTTGAATTGCAGACCATTTCGACAGCGACCCGCTCGTTGCACAAGTTGGCCGCGCGCGGCAAATTCCGTCTCGATCTGGCATTCGCTCTCAGCACCTTTACGCTCACCGTTCCTGCGCTCGCTAAACGTTTAGACGATGTGCCACTGCTAGCGCAGCACTTCTTGGAGCAATACAACAGCCGCGGCGAAACTCAGCACAGCGGGTTTGCGAATGACGCGATTGAACTCCTCACGTTGTTCGGGTGGCCGGGCAATGTCGAAGAGTTGGCAGAAACCGTGCGCGAGGCTTGCGAGCGAGCAGTCGCGCCGCTCATCACCGCTGCCGACTTGCCGGAGCGATTGCATCATGGCCGGGAGTCGCTCCTGCATCAGCCTGTGGCGGAGCCAAATATCAAGCTCGACGACTTTCTAGCCGAAGTTGAGAAAGAACTGCTACAGCGGGCCTTGAAGAAATCGAGTGGCAACAAAACCAAGGCTGCCGAGTTGCTGGGTGTTCATCGAGCCCGCCTGATCCGCCGCCTGGTGCAATTGGGGCTGATTCAACCGACCGCTCGCGACGAAGAACTTGTCATCTTCGAACCAATTCAACCCGACCCCGCGCCCTGACTTGAATTACGCCGGCCAATTCCCCCGAATGCGGTAAGTCGCCCCCAGAAAATGCCTTGACGGTTTCTGTGCGACGAAGCTAGGCTAAGTCTGTCGGGTTCCAGCCAGCCAATTCTAGCAGCCAGCCTGTTTCTGCCCGCCCAGAATCGCCATGCTTCACTACCGCAATCAATCGCATCTTCGTGCTCGCACTCGCCGCGGTGTGAGTTGGCTGTTGCGCTGTCTGCTGCTGGTCGTTGCCTGGCAAGGACCGCTTCCCTGGTGCCATGCTCACGGCACATTGGGAAATTGCTCGGAAGTGGCAAATTGTTCTTTGCAGGAACATTTGCGTTCGCATCATCCAGGCACCAACTTGTTCGGCGATATTTTCTTCAGCTGGCATGTGCATGTGGACCTGCCGCAGCCTGGCAGCGAATCAGAAGAATCGGACGAAACGGAACTGCCGCGCACACCGGCAGTTGAGTCGATCGATCTGGTAGGCCATGCACTTTCTCGTGCGTGGGAATCTTCCAATCCCATCGCCGTGGATGCTGATTGCGAATGCCACGACTTGAACTGCGGACGACAAGTTCATTCTGCCTGTTCACAGCACTTCTTGGCCAACTTTGCCACTTCACTGCCATTGCCGCTGCGCTTCTGTGTTGCTCGCTGCTAATCAGCCTTTCTTGATCGCTCCCGGCTGACAGCCGGGTTTCTTTGTACTCCCTGCGATGGACGCTTTTGTTCTCGCAGTTCTTGCTGGCTGCCTCGATCAGGAGAGTTCTCATGTCTCGATTGGCGTCTATTTCTGCGCGGACGAAAGCCATTGCTGCGATTGCGGCAGCGGCTTTGGTTATTGGCGGGCTCTGGTGGCGTTTCACCGGTCCTAATCACGACTCATTACCTGCGCATGAAGCACCGAGCCTGCATCCCGTTACCCAGGCATCGCATCAGGTGGCGGCACCTGCCAACACGCTCGTTGAGTTTCCGCAAGAGTCGTGGAACGCCGCTGGCATCGAGTTGCACGCCGCCGCGCAAGGCAAGCTCGTTCAGTCGGTTCAACTGACCGGAAAAATTACCTTGAATGAAGATCGTGTGACGCACTTGTTTCCCCTGGTGGACGGTCGTGTTGACGAAGTGAAAGTGCAATTTGGTCAGCACGTAGAGGCTGGTGAACTCCTGGCAATTGTGCAGAGCAAAGAGGTGGGGCAAGCGATGCTCCAGCTGTTTCAGGATCGGCTGCAACTGGAGTTCGCGGTCACCAAAGATCGCTGGACCCAAGAGGTAACTTCGAACACCCTCGCGTTAATCGAACTGCTGCGGGCCGATGCCAAAATAGATGACATCGAGACCAAATTGCGCAACCGTCCGGTGGGTGAACATCGCGATAAACTCTTGACGGCGTATGTCAGTCATTACAAGTCTCGGTTGCAATACGACCGCCTCCTGCCCCTCTCGCGCGATGGGTCGGTCGCAGGTAAGCAACTTCTGGAAGCAGAATCCGAACAAAACACCTCGCGCGCGACGCTGCAATCGTTGATCGAGCAAATCAGCCAGGATGCGACGCAGGCAGCGATAGTCTCGGCTCAAACCATCAAAGAATTGAAAACTCGCATCGCGGTTGACGAGACCAACCTGGAAATCCTCGGCTTCAAGAAAGAAGATCTAGCCAATATCGATCCGGTCAAGCAAGGGGAAACTCTGGCCCACTATCCGGTTCGGGCACCGTTTGCAGGGACGATCATCGCAAAGGACGTCACGCTGCTGGAGCGTGTCGGCCCGGATAGCCAACTCCTCAGCATCGCCGATCTTTCCACAGTTTGGGTCACTGCCGACGTCTTCGAAGAACAACTGCCGCTGTTGGATCAACTCAATGGCAAGACAATCAAGGTGCGCAGCAGTGCCTGGCCTGGCCGCACTTTCGAAGCCACTGTTTTCTATACGGGCGATATCATTCACGAATCGTCCCGTACCGTTTCGCTGCGGGCTGTGGCTAAGAATCCCGATGCGCTGCTAAAGCCCGGCATGTTTGTCAGCGTTGAATTTCCGGACGTTGAGCAGAACGAAATGCTCCAAGTTCCGCTGTCGGCTGTGCAGGATCACGAAGGCAAGTCGTTTGTCTTTGTGCATATCGGCGGCAATCAGTTCGAGCGACGTGAAGTAGAACTCGCGCGGCGAAACAGCGACCACGTTGAAGTGGTGAGCGGCCTCAAGCCAGGCGACATGGTCGTTACCAAAGGCGGCTTTGCGCTCAAGACGCAAATGCTGGCCGAATTACTCGCTGAATAGACGTTGTGATCTGGTGCCCAATCTCTCTGCTTCGCCTTCTGGAAATGCCTCGTGGTCAATCACATCATCGACTGGTCGCTCGAGAATCGCTTCATCGTCATGCTGCTGGCAATCGTCTTGCTGGGAGCGGGCTTCATTTCCGTCTCGTCCTTGCCGCTCGACGCCGTCCCCGACTTGACGAACGTTCAAGTGCAAGTCCTGACCACTTCGCCAGCACTGGGACCGGTGGAAGTCGAACAGTTCATCACGTTTCCCGTAGAAAACGCAATGAGCGGGCTTCCCAAGGTGAGCGAGATTCGTTCAATCAGTCGCTTCGGCCTGTCGGCAGTGACTGTCGCGTTCGAAGACGGCACCGATATCTACTGGGCACGCAATCTGATCAACGAACGACTGCAGCAGGCGAGAGAAAACATTCCGAAGGGTATGGGCGATCCCCAGATGGGGCCGATCGCGACCGGCATGAGCGAAATCTATCAATTCGAAGTTCGTTCGAAACCCGGTCACTCCCACAGCTTGATGGACTTGCGCACGATTCTCGACTGGCAAATCGCCTTTCAACTTCGCAGCGTGCCGGGCGTGATCGAGGTCAACACCTTTGGTGGTGAATTGAAGACCTACGAGGTACAAATCGAACCGAACAAACTGCTGAACTACGGCATTTCGCTCAGTCGCGTTTTCAAAGCCCTGGAAGAGAACAATGCGAACGCTGGTGGCGGCTACATTGCCCACGGCGCTGAACAGCGACTGATTCGCGGCGAAGGTCTGGTCAGTTCGCTCGAAGACATTAGTCAAATCGTCCTGGATAGCCGCAGTGACGGCACTCCCATTCGCATTGCTGACGTTGCCCAGGTTCGTTTCGCGCCAATGCTGCGTCAAGGAGCAGTCACGCGCGATGGCGATCGGGAAGCAGTCACGGGGATGGTAATGATGCTCATGGGGGGCAACTCTCGGCAGGTGGTGCACGACGTTAAGGAAAAGATCAAGTTGATTGAGGCGACGTTGCCGGCTGGTGTCTACATCGACACGTTTTATGACCGCACCGAACTCGTCGAGAAAACAATTCACACCATCGCCGAAAACATTGGAGTCGGTGTGCTCCTTGTAATCATCATGCTTTTTCTGTTGCTGGGCGATATCCGTGCGGGGTTAATTGTGGCGGCCGCGATTCCCCTCTCCGCGATGTGCGCTCTGATTGCGATGCGCATTGGCGGTGTCTCAGCCAATTTGATGAGCCTTGGTGCAGTTGACTTTGGGGTGATCGTCGATGGCGCGGTGGTGATGATTGAAAATGCGGTCCGCTGTGCGAGTCGTTACCAACGCGAAACGGGGGCACTCCGAGTTCCTAAGTCGGTGTTCAAAGAATCTGCAAAAGAAGTGGGAACGCCCATTCTGTTCGCGGGGCTGATTGTCATCATTGTCTTTCTGCCGATCCTGAGTTTGCAGGGAGTCGAAGGCAAGATGTTTCGCCCCATGGCCTTCACGTTCATGTCTGCTTTAACCGGGGCACTGGTACTATCAGTGACGGTCATGCCAGTGATGGCTTCGCTGTTTCTGGCCAGGCGTGTGAGCGCGACCGATACATTTCTCGTGCGGCATTTGAAGCGGTCGTACGAGCCCGCCCTGAATTTCGCCATGCGACGCCCGGTACTCATGCTCACGAGCGCGGGTGCGGTCTTTGCCCTCAGCGTGGCGGTGGCTGCGACCTTTGGAGTCGAGTTCGTCCCCAAGCTCGATGAAGGAGATTTGGCGATCCAGGCAGTTCGCTTACCCAGTGTTTCTTTGGAAACGTCCCTCGAAATGACCAAGGCGATGGAACGCACCCTCAAGGTTTTTCCACAAGTCGAAAGTGTGATCTCGAAAACGGGCCGGCCTGAGATTGCCAACGATCCCATGGGCGTGCATCAGACCGATATTCTCATTCGGATGAAGCCACCCGAGCATTGGCCGGAACCGATCTCGAAAGAAGCACTTATCGAACAGATGCAGCAAGCACTTGAGCGTGAAGTTCCGAGCAACTCGTACGGGTTTACTCAGCCGATTGAACTGCGGGTACAAGAGTTAGTCGCCGGTGTTCGGTCGGATGTGGGCTTGAGCCTGTACGGCGACGACCTGAACGTTCTTAAGACTGAAGGCGATCGAATTGTCCGCGAATTGAGTCAGGTCCCGGGTGCTGCCGATGTGCAGGCTCAGCAAATCGCCGGCCTGCCATACATGCGAATCATCATCAATCGAGACGCAATCGCTCGCTACGGTATCAACTCCAGCGACGTCCTGAATGCAGTCTCGGTCGTTGGTGGTCAGCCGGTCGGTGAAGTGTTTGAAGGCCAGCGCCGCTTTCCGTTGCAGGTTCGACTGGCTCCACAGGCGCGACAAACTGCCGAGGCCCTGAAGCAACTGAAAATCGATGATCCGCAAGGGAGGCAGATTCCGATATCGCAATTAGCCGATATCGTGATCGAAGATGGGCCAGCCGAAATCAGCCGCCATGCCATTCGCCGTCGCCTGCTCATTCAGTGCAACGTCCGGGGGCGCGATCTGGCCGGTTTCGTGACGGATGCCCAGCAAACGATCTCGCAAAAAATAAAACTGCCGGCCGGTTACTCGCTTACGTGGGGTGGACAGTTCCAAAACCTGCAGCAGGCCAGTCAGCGGCTGATGATTGCTGTGCCGGTAGCGTTGTTTTTGATCTTCGCACTGCTGTATGTCACGTTCAGTTCAGTAAAGCTGACGCTCCTCATTTACTTGAACGTCCCCATCGCTGCGACCGGCGGCATCTTCGCGCTGTGGCTGCGCGATATGCCATTCTCGATTTCCGCGGGCGTTGGTTTTATCGCTCTCTTTGGAATTGCCGTGATGAACGGCGTGGTGCTCATCGAACACATCCGCCATTTGCGGCAACATGGTCACGATCAACTGAATGCTGTTGTCCACGGTTCGATCGACCGCTTGCGGCCGGTATTAATGACCGCGACCTGTGGCGCGCTCGGTTTCGTGCCGATGGCCATTTCGGGGAGCGCAGGAGCCGAAGTCCAGCGCCCATTGGCCACCGTGGTGATTGGCGGGCTCATCACCTGCACCATCCTCACACTTCTCGTGTTGCCTGCCATTTATCGCTGGTTTGAACCAACGGAGGCTCCGGAGGAATTTCCAGCTCATGACTTGACCAAGGCTCACTAGCGTGCTGGTTGCTTGCGTTGATTGCGGTGTCTCGCGATAATCCGGCTTCTTCTCCACCTGCTGGGAATTCATCCGGTTACTCAACGCGTTAGGAGCCTACTTCATGCATCCGGTGCTGTCGCGCAACTTGTTTTTCGTCAAAGAGCAGGTCGGTTGGTTCAAAGCTGCCAACAATTATGATGTCATCGATCCCACTAACAATCAGGTGATCCTGAACTGTCGCGAGGAGAAACTCGGGTTCTTCACCAAGATGCTGCGATTTTCCGACTACAAACGGATGACGCCGTTCGAGGTCGTCATTCGCACGCCTGACGGTGCGCCAGTGCTAACGGTGAAGCGCGGCGTGTCGCTCTTTCTGTCGAAGGTCGATGTCCTCAACGAGAGCAATCAGCGCGTTGGAGGTTTCAAGCAAAAGTTGTTCTCGATCGGCGGCGCGTTCAGTGTGCTGGGGAGCAACGACCAGGTCGTGTGCGAACTGAAGGGGAAGTGGACCAGTTGGGAGTTCTCGTTCAAGTCGGGCGACTTCGAGCTGGCAAAGGTCAGTAAAAAGTGGGCCGGATTTGGCAAGGAACTATTTACGAGTGCAGATAACTACATGCTGCAGATTTCTGACCAGGTTCCCGCTGATAATCCCGTCCGCTTGCTGATTCTGGGGGCAGTGATGTGCATCGACTTGGTATTGAAAGAATAGTGCTTGTTCCGGCTTGAATGCGTCAAATTGTCAGCGACACTTGGAGGCCTGAGTTGGCCTCCAGTACTGCAGAAAACACAGCAAAGCCAGCCTTCTGAGCCATTTACGGCAATCGGGTGAGGCAGTCACGCGGTGCAATGGGAGGAGTTGGTCCTATTACTTTTCTTCAACCTTCGTCGTTCTTGCTTGATTCGAACTGTTGCTATTCGTAGAATCACCGGCCTTGTCTAACTGCGGCGATTGCCGGCGAATGGATGCCGCGATCGATAGTGGTCTTTTCGGTTTTGCTGCGCGTGCGTGACGGAGTGCGAGCCTATGTCGATCCGCAACTTTTTTTATCAAGAATGCCCGGTCTGCGGGCGGCAATTGCGCATTGGCGTGAATCACTTGGGGCGCGAATTGGCGTGCTCCCATTGCCAGGGTTCGTTCATTGCTCGCGATCCAGACATTGCCAAACAGCAGACCATGCCCACCGAAGAAGCCCCGGATTCGCTGTCGTTTCAAGTGATTTCGATCAATCCGCAATCCACACAACTGGGCCTGCCCCGCTAGACTTGTACGAGAAGTGCTTCCCGTTCCACGTGTCGAGGGTGGCATTGTTTGGCAGTCAGTCACGTCCCGCGACCGGGGCTAGCCGCCTTCGTAAAACTGGCCAAATTTCAACTGCGGTACACGACGATTGCCGGTGGGAGGCAGCCAGTCCCTGCCACTCAGAATGGACAAGTTCGGGAAGTCTGCCCGTCCGATCCAATGAGCGGTAAGCGGCACCACCTACGCCACCGCGCCGCTTCTCAACTTCACGCACAAGGCGACAATTCTCTCGCCTGTTTTCGCCTTTGACTCGGCACTATGCCCAATCGAGTCCCGTTCGCTTTTGCAACCGCTGTTCGTAATTTCCGAGCAGGCCGCCGATGCAGTCCCAGCGGTCGGTGCGGCGAACCTCGATATCTCCTTGCTGATTGATGCGGACGATCGTGTCGTCGGCCACTCCCGCCGCGTTCAAGTCGGCAACTTGCATTTCATCTTCCTTGATGATTTCCTTTAGTATTTTTCCGGTCGTATCTATGAATTTCATTATAAGTTCGCTGAAAAGGTGGTTGCGCGGAGAAGCATATGGGAGTCATGGGTCATCGCCGCGGGGACTTCATCGTAACAAACTTTGTTAGCCTCGACCAAACCCTCGAACGGTCAACCGTTTCAACACCTGGTGATGCGTCCTGTAGGCCCGGCCAGGGCGTCAGTGTGTCGTATGTTTTATATTTGCACACGAAGCAATATTCTGTGCGTTTGTGCAACATCGACTGCTGGCCTGAGCGGTCTGTCACTACGACATCTGTGCATAAATAGGCCTTATTGTCGCACTTTTGTCACTGATTCGCGGAAGCGGCCAACTTTAGGCAGGAAAAAGGTTGACGCAGTTTCTTGACCCCACAATACTTCGGACGCGAATCTATTTTTGCGTTCGGAGTTCTCCGATGAAGATCGCGTTCTCAGCCAATTTGGGTTTATTCCACGCTGGGCGTTCGCAGCCTTGTGCGGTGGTTCGCTTCCTCAAGCGACAGCGGCTGGCGACCAGGTTTTCAAGTTTGCTCGGCCACACTCTGGCGGCTCAACGGCAACTCGTTCTGACGTTGCTTGCATTTCCCTTCCTTTCTCTTCATTCAAGGATTCTGTCATGAAAAAACGAGGTTTTACACTCGTCGAGCTGCTGGTGGTCATAGCGATCATCGGTGTGCTCGTCGCCCTGCTGCTACCAGCAGTGCAGGCGGCTCGCGAAGCCGCCCGTCGTATGCAATGTGGCAACAACGTCAAGCAGTTGTGCCTGGGTTTGCAGAATTACCACGACACGTTTTTGTCGCTGCCCTACGGTGGGCGGGTACGTACGTCGAGCACCTGGGGTTCCTCTTGGCTTGTGGCCACGCTTCCCTTCTGCGAGCAGCGGCCGCTGTTCGACAAGTTGGCTGCTCGCGAGCAGGTCAACTCGAACGCCTATGACCACTCAGACATGCGTCTTCAGGCCCACAATGCGAAGATCAAGTACATGCTATGCCCCTCTAGCCCATTGCCCGAGACCGAAACCTTCGGCTCTGGCAGTACGGCGCGAGTCTTGGTGGTGCCGTCGTATGCTGGAATTTCCGGTGGGACTCGGCAGGGGACTACCGGAGTGAACGATGTAAACGAGACTCGCGTTGCCAAGTCGTCCTGGCATAGTCCGGCGGCACCGGATACGGGCTTTGCGTCGTCGGGGATGTTGGTGCCGAATGAATCGTTGACGTTTGCTGCCTGCTCCGATGGCACATCAAACACCATGATTGTTGGCGAATGCTCTGATTGGTATTACTCGTCGTTGACCACTCGTCGGAATCCCGCCAAGAGTGCTGGTGTGGGCTGGTTGGTTGGGACCAAGTCGGCAACGGTGATTACGAGTTCGTCGAATACGTTTGATCCGGCGAATGCCGCCAATTTAATGACGATTGCACATTCGGTTGGCATTAACGACCGGACGGGTGCCGATCCGGACTGGCAGTCAAAGGGGGCGATCGGTACGCGCGGCGCTTGCAATCCATTGCTCGCAGCACACCCTGCTGGAGCGATGGTTGGGTTTCTGGACGGTCATGTGCAATTGCTAGCCAAGCAGACGGCACTTTTTGCCTTGAAGCGGCTGGCGATCCGCGATGATGGCTTGGTGGTTCCCACGTTTTAGCCTGGGTGCAAGTAGCCTGGCTGCGCGGCTCGTCGGTTTTGCTGTGGGGTGCCGCGCGGCTGTTGAGGTTTCTGTCGCTCTGTTTCGCCGCGGTCGACATCGAGATGTCATCTTTAAGATTTTGTTTTCGTTCCCGGCGAGGTCGCCGGACGCATTACTCGTGAAGGAAGCAGTGTAGCGACAATTTGTCGCGGGTTCTATATTTGTACACGAACTATATTTGGTGTGTTTATTTGCGACAGTACGGATTGGCCGGGTCGGTGAAGGCCGTCAGTTCTTCGCAGTTCGGTGACAAAATGTCAGTATATTTCGGTGATTTATAGGCTGTTGGTGAGAGGCAGCAATTTGCCGTGAAAAAAGTGTTGACACTGCTCTTGCTCATTCACATACTTCGGTCGCGAATGTAAATCGTAACGGGAGTTTAGTTCGGTGCCGATCCTCTCCTCACTGAATATTGATATTGTTGAAGCCCTGTACGGCGTTACCCAACGTTGCTGCCAGGTCGAGGCAACGCGTGACTCTTGGGACGCAGCACTGGTCCAGAAGCTGGCAACGCTGCATTCTTGGGAGCGGTTGCAGATTTTTGCCACGCTCCAGCAATTGACCGCTTTAATGCCCGAGTTGCAGTCCGGCACTGGTGCTGTGCGCATTGCGGCAACGAACGAACATTCGGCCAATTCTCTTGTCTTGTTGCTCCATTCTGGCGGTTCAACAGCTGCTTCGATCGAAGTTGCTGATTGTTCTAATCATTCTCTTCATTCAAGGATTCTGTCATGAAAAAACGAGGATTTACGCTCGTCGAGTTGCTGGTGGTCATAGCGATCATCGGTGTGCTCGTCGCACTGCTGCTTCCGGCAGTGCAGGCGGCTCGCGAGGCCGCCCGTCGTATGCAATGTGGTAACAACATCAAGCAGTTGCTGCTTGGTGTGCAAAATTACCACGACACGTTTATGAGCTGCCCCTATGGCGCGCGTTCCCGAGGTACCAATGGCTGGGGGCCGTCGTGGCTGTTCGCTATCACCCCGTTCTGCGAACAAAAGGCGCTCTACGACAGAATCATCCCGCTGGAAGCTACGCACCAATACAATGCGGCGACTTTGCGTGTACCGGCTCACAATGCCAAGATCAAGTACATGCTCTGCCCTTCGAGCCCACTGCCCGAGACGCAGGCCTTTACCGCCACCACCGTATTAACGGCCCCGTCGTACGGCGGCATTGCTGGTGCAACGGCGGACGGCACTAACCTGGTCGAGACTCGACTAAGCAGCGGTGGCATGGGTGGATCGGGAATGCTGGTTCCTAATGAGTCCTTGACCTTCGCTGCTTGCCAGGATGGCACTTCGAATTGCATCGTGGTTGGCGAGGTCTCCGACTGGTACTACGCACCCGGTCAAACTCCAGCCCGTCGGGACGCCGGTTTGTCTCGAGACATGGGTTGGGTTGCTGGTACGAATACCAACGTGGTCTGTTCCGGTACGTCGCAGGCATTAACGAATGCCAACGTTGCCAATCTTGTCACGATTGCCTACCGTATTGGCATGAACGACCGGACGGGGGCTGATACCAACTGGGCGAGTGGAAATATCAACATCCGTGGTACCCAAACACCCCTCTTGTCCGGTCACCCAGCTGGTTGTGTGACGGGCTTCCTGGATGGCCACGTGCAGTTAATGACAGCACAAACTCCAGTGCTGACGCTCAAACGACTTGCCGTTCGTGACGATGGTAACGTCGTCGGGGGCTTCTAGTACGTGAATTTTAGCAGTTTGGCCCCTCCTCCCCTGTTGGAGGCGGGGCAGCTTGAATATTGGGAGGCGCGATTCGAAAAGTAGACGTCTCGTTTTGTTGCGAAAAAGAATAACGACCGACGACCCTTTCGCTCTCTGCAGTGGAAGGCGGGTGGTTCGGATTGAGTTTTTTCGTTGACTTTTCCCCTGAACTGTGCGAACTTTAGAAACATGTGCGGCCTCCGGGTGTTTATATCTGGATTGGTCGTTGTTTTTATCTATTCGTATTTGTTTGGGGAACGGACGCATGAAGAGAAGAGGGTTCACACTGGTCGAGTTGCTGGTGGTCATAGCGATCATCGGTGTGCTCGTCGCACTGCTGCTTCCGGCAGTGCAGGCGGCTCGCGAGGCCGCCCGTCGTATGCAATGTGGTAACAACATCAAGCAGTTGCTGCTTGGTGTGCAAAATTACCACGACACGTTTATGAGCTGCCCCTATGGCGCGCGTTCCCGAGGTACCAATGGCTGGGGGCCGTCGTGGCTGTTCGCTATCACCCCGTTCTGCGAACAAAAGGCGCTCTACGACAGAATCATCCCGCTGGAAGCTACGCACCAATACAATGCGGCGACTTTGCGTGTACCGGCTCACAATGCCAAGATCAAGTACATGCTCTGCCCTTCGAGCCCACTGCCCGAGACGCAGGCCTTTACCGCCACCACCGTATTAACGGCCCCGTCGTACGGCGGCATTGCTGGTGCAACGGCGGACGGCACTAACTTGGTCGAAACTCGGTTAAGCAGCGGTGGCATGGGTGGATCGGGAATGCTGGTTCCTAATGAGTCCTTGACCTTCGCTGCTTGCCAGGATGGAACTTCGAATTGCATCGTGGTTGGCGAGGTTTCCGACTGGTACTACGCACCCGGTCAAACTCCAGCCCGGCAGGACGCCGGTTTGTCTCGAGACATGGGTTGGGTTGCTGGTACGAATACCAACGTGGTCTGTTCCGGTACGTCGCAGGCATTAACGAATGCCAACGTTGCCAATCTTGTCACAATTGCCTATCGGATCGGTATGAATGACCGCACTGGGGCTGATACCAACTGGGCGAGTGGAAATATCAACATCCGGGGCACCCAAACTCCCCTCTTGTCCGGTCACCCAGCTGGTTGCGTGACGGGCTTTTTGGATGGCCACGTGCAGTTATTAACAGCACAAATCCCTGTGCTGACGCTCAAACGGCTTGCCGTGCGTGACGACGGCAACGTCGTGGGTGATTTCTAGTCACGATTTGACTCGTTGAAACAAGCAATCTTACCCCGCGAAGACTTCGGTTTTCGCGGGGTTTTTTCATGCGCAGATCGGCCACCGTTACTGCTACTGCGGCTGATAGAGCAGCGGAAAGTACTGACCATCCATCGTTTCACCAGTCGGGACCGCGGGCACGCCTTGCAGCAGTGGTTCGTTACTCTGGCTTTGCACGCCGTCGCGAAAAACGTTAATGACGGTAGCCCGTCGCGGTCGCTCCGTTCGATTCTCAAAGCTGCCGTGCACCAGTAGCGGATGATGAAACGAGGCCTCGCCCGCTTTCAGTTCAATGGCGACGGGCTTTTGAAATTGCTCCCACTGCGCGGGCGAAAGTACCTCGCGAATCGCTTCCATGTCGCCGGCCAGTCCGGTAATCGGCAAAAGTGGCCAGCGATGACTCTTCGGCACATAGTGCAGGCAGCCGTTGTCGCGCCGGCTGTCGTCGAGCCCAATCCAGCACGTGAGATGCGCCATCGGCGTCGTGCGTGTCCAATAAGAATAGTCTTGATGCCAGGCGACCACGCCGCCGTGCCGCGCGGGTTTGCAGAACAACTGGTCGTGCCAGAAGCGGACCGCGCCCTCGAGCAATTGGCTGGCGGGTACCGTGAATGCCGGGTGCCAGAGGATGTCGTGAAAGGCCGGTCGCAAGCGCCAGGCCCCCAGGGCATGAAACAGCACCGTGTCGGGACTGGCCGACTCGTTGGTGTGATACTCGTACCACAACTCGCGCCCTGCATGCTGGGGATTGAAGAATTCGGTCAGTTCGCCGCGCAGCGTTTCGACTTGATCATCGGTGAGTATTCGCACGCCGGCGAGGTACCCCTCTTCCTGAAAGAAATCGACTTGCTCGTCCGTCAGTCGATAGCGGTCCCATTCGGCGGGTGACTGTGGCAGCTTGAATAGATCGCTGGCCAGTTGATGAAGGCAAGAATAATCGGTGGTCATGGCGAGCCGTGTACAGTGAGAGTGAGTGGACTGGCTGCGACACAGCTTCGCTGATTGAGATATAGCGCGCCAAGGGCTACGATAGCCTCGATTCTCATTCTCTCTCCGGAGTTCTTGCCCATGTTGCTGCGTCGAGTTGCTCTTCTTTCTGTTGCCGTTTGTTGCTTCTCTTCCCTCGCCTCCGCTCAGCCGAAGACCGAACTCCTCTGGCCTAACGGCGCACCGGGCGCGAATGGCACCGAAGCCAAGGACAAACCGATGCTCATTATTTATTCACCCGAGAAGGAGAAGAACTGTGGTGCAGCGGTTGTAGTCTGTCCCGGCGGCGGCTACGGTGGGCTGGCCATGGATCACGAAGGAAAGCAGATTGGCGAATGGTTGAACAGCCATGGCATCACGGCAGTCATTTGCGACTATCGTCACCGCGGCAAAGGCTATGGACATCCCGCCCCGCTACAGGACGTGCAGCGCGCGATTCGTACGACCCGCAGTCGCGCAGCAGAGTTGGGCATCGAGCCCACCAAGATTGGCGTGCTCGGTTTCTCGGCAGGTGGGCATCTGGCTTCGACAGCGGTGACACACTTTGATGCAGGTGACGAAAAATCGGCAGATCCCATCGATCGTGTCAGCAGTCGCCCCGACTTCGGCGTGCTCTGCTACGCCGTGATCGCCTTCGATCAACCCTTCACTCACAAGGGTTCGCAAAAAAATCTCCTCGGTGCCGAAGCCGCCCCGGAACTGGTGGCCAGCCTGTCGAACGAAAAGCAAGTGACGCCGCAAACGCCTCCTTGCTTCCTCTGGCACACCTACGAAGACACGGGCGTCCCGCCGCAAAATAGCATCGTTTTCTATCAGGCCATGCTGCAGCACAAAGTGCCCGGCGAACTGCATGTGTATGAAAAAGGTCGCCACGGCGTGGGTTTGGGCAAGTCCATTCCCGGCACAGGGGATTGGTCGGAAGCCTGCCTCCGTTGGTTGAAGGGTCGCGAGTTGGTGAAGTAGTCCGTCCGAATTCCAAGAATCGCTCCGCCACGGCGAATTGCCGTTGTTCTTTCCTTCACTATAGGTAGCAAACCATGCCGAACATCGCCTGTACCTCGTGTGGCAAACAATATCCGTACTCGCCGGAACTAGCTGGCCGGCAGGTTCGTTGTCGCTCGTGTGGTCAAGTGTTTTCGGTGCCGACTCTCGCTCCCGAAGGCTTGGAAGTGATGGAAGCCATGCCGGTGGCAGGTGGCTTTGGCGGGTTCAACATGACCGCCAACCGTGGCGGCCGCAAAGCCGACGAAATCGACTATGAGATTTTCGGCTCGGAGATGCAGTTCTGCGAGATCACGCTCGACCCGAACGAGATGGTCATCGCCGAGTCGGGCGGCATGATGTACATGACCAGCGGCATCAAGATGGAAACCGTCTTCGGCGACCCCAGCCAAAGCAATCAAGGTTTCTGGGGAAAAATGATGTCAGCGGGCAAGCGCGCGATGACGGGTGAATCTCTGTTCATGACGACATTCACCGCCGCCTCGAATCGCCGCGAAACGGTCGCCTTTGCGGCACCCTATCCCGGCAAGATTATTCCGCTACATCTCGACCGGCTCGGCGGCGAATTGATTTGCCAGAAAGATTCGTTCCTGTGCGGTGCCCGCGGCATTCAGATCAGCATTGCCTTTCAGAAGAAAGTGATGGTCGGGCTGTTTGGCGGCGAAGGCTTCATCATGCAAAAGTTGCAAGGAGACGGCATCGCCATGGTGCATGCCGGCGGCACGTTGTACGAAAAGGATCTTGCGCCCGGAGAGACAATCAAGGTCGATACCGGCTGCATCGTCGCGCTAATGCCAAGCGTCAACTACGACATCGGCTTCGTCGGCGGCATTAAGAACACGCTCTTCGGCGGTGAAGGTCTTTTTCTCGCCACGCTGACGGGCCCGGGAAAAATTTGGCTCCAGTCGTTGCCCTTCTCGCGTTTAGCTGGTCGCGTCCTTGCGAATGCAGGCACCAGAGGAAACAAGGATGAAGGCTCGGTGCTCAACCACATCGGCGGGCTGGGCAGCCTGGTGATGGGGAGCGGCGACTAAGTCTCGCACGCGCGAGTGTCTCCTCAACATTGCAGCAACCTGCAGTGGTTCATGTACTTGCAGGTTGACCCCACCCCCTGCTCCGGTACAATCGAATGTTAATCATTCGACTTTCTCTTGATGCTGCACCCGGGTTTTGCTTCGACGCTAGTCGTCTGCACCTCATGCTGTCGCGGTAAGGTCCGCGGCAGTGAGTGAGGCTTTTCAGCAGGCCGCTTTTTCGTGGGCAACAGCAGGGATGTATTTACTTCGCAACGATTGGCGGCTGACGGCCTGCGCCCCTGCGAAAGTGAATCTTTCGCTAGAGGTTCTGGCTCGCCGCCCTGATGGCTTTCATGAGCTCGAAACGCTCATGCTGGCCGTTGATGTGTGCGATACGTTGTCCCTCGAGCCGACCCCGGCACCCCAAATTACTTTGCACTGCCAGTGGGCAACGGGCCTGGTTGCCGCTCGCCGTGTTTATGAAAGAACTGGTCTTCCAGTTAGTGCGCAAGCGTGGTCCGACTTGCCTGCTGCGCACGATAACCTGGTTTGGCAGGCACTTCATTTGCTGCAAACAACGGCGGGGATTCGGTTGGGAGCAAATGTGATCCTGACCAAACGAATTCCCGCGCAAGCTGGCCTGGGTGGCGCTTCGGCTGATGCTGCCGCGGCTTTGTTGGTTGCCAATCAAGCTTGGCAATTGCACTGGACGACAGCACGACTCTGTGAACTCGCCGCGCAGCTTGGGAGCGACGTGCCATTTTTTGTCACCAGCGGCGCAGCGATCTGCCGGGGGCGGGGCGAACGGATCGAAGCGATTCGGCCGCCACGTTGCTGGCTGGTGATAGTGCGGCCACCCGTCGGCCTTAGTACACCGGCTGTCTTTCGTGGTTGCCAGCCCGAGCCCAATCGTCGGGCGACAGCCGTGGTGCGGGCGGCTTTAGATCGAGGCGATTTGTCAGCTGCGGCGCAAGGGATGCACAATGGCCTGCAAGGTCCGGCGGAAGCGCTATCGCTTTGGATCGGCAAGTTGCGAGAGGCATTCGCGCGCACAGGGTGCATCGGTCATCAAATGAGTGGTAGTGGCTCGAGCTATTTCGGACTCTTCTGGCACGCGGCTCAAGCACGGAGAGCGGCGGCGCGCCTGCGCGGGCAAAACATAGGAGCCGTGATGATGGCTCAAACTGCGGGGATCAGCACGATCGGCAGCGGACATAAACAGGCAACATTGGTAGCGAATTGATAAAGTACGGAGAGCAGGTCAGGCGGCGTTAGCACCTTTTGAAGTTGCACGACAGACTGGCAGCCAACTGCACCACGGGAGGGGAAAGCGGCGATGGAAATTACCGAAGTTCGCGTCAAGCTCATGGAGGATTCCGATGATCGCCTGCAAGGCTTTTGTTCGATCACGTTCGACAATTGTTTCGTCGTTCGCGATCTGAAAATCATTGAAGGGAGCAGCGGCCCCTTCGTCGCCATGCCCAGCCGCAAACTCACGAGCCACTGCCCGCAGTGCGGCTGCAAGAACCACCTCAAGGCCGCCCATTGCAATCAGTGCGGCAGCCGGCTGAAGGAGGATCGCACGGTGCGCGATCAGGAAGGTCGCACGAAGCTGTATGCCGATATCGCGCACCCGATCAATTCGTCGTGCCGCGAGATGATTCAGAATCGGGTGATAGCCGAGTATCGCGCGGAACTCGATCGCGCCAAACAGCCCGGCTACGTTTCGAAGTACGACGACGACTACGATGACGATGTGGATGCCGCCGACTTGACGCCTCCCACTGCTGGTGAAAGTCGCCGGCCGAATCTGCCGCCGGGAACTCAAATCCAACCCGCGGAAAGCGAGATTCGCGCGCCGCACATGCTGCCTGCGCCAGCGCCGCCTCCGAGTGGCCCGCAAACACCCCATTCGGGACTGGCGAAAGAGAAGCGTGAGCAAAGTGACAAACCGAAGCCCAAGAATGGTGGCTTCGGTGAAGGGATCTTTTGATCTTCTGAGCCGGAAGCGTCAGCGCCCGGAGAGTACATCAGAAATGACTAAGTAAATACTCTCCGGGCGCTGACGCTTCCCGCTGATGATTTTTTCTATCCCCACAGCCCGTGCAGGCGATCTTTCTCGGCGACGCCCAGCGGGAATTTCTTGCTGAAGGCGTGGTCGGCAATGCCGGCAAATTCGCGCAGCGCGTGGTGAATGTGTTCGGGTCGCACGCGCAGACCCTTCTCTGTGTCGCACGCCAATGATTGCGGATCGATCGGCACTTGAAATTGCTTTTCGTCGGTCGCGCCGATGACTCGATTTCCCTTGATGCCGCGGCCGAGGAACATGATCGAACCAATCGACCAATGGTCTTTGCCGTTCCCTTTGTTGTAGGTCGGTGTACGACCCATTTCGCTCTGCACGATCACCACCAGTTGATCGCGAATCTGTAACTCCTCGGCGCGGCGAATCAGGTACGCGATACCGGCGAGAAACTCGGGAATCAGTTTCATCTGGTCTGGGTCGTTGTTGGCATGACTATCGAACTGCCCAATCGTCAAGTTCGCCGACACACAGACTCCTGCCTTGAACGAAGCCAACGCAATTTCAGCTTGCTGCGACAGCCGTTCCTTGGGAATGCTTTTGGGAATGTGCGGCGTCACCCGTTGCAAGGCTTTGGAGTTGACCTGCGCCGCATAGAGCATATTTTCGGCCCGCTCCAAGCGCGGCAAACGTGGTTGAGTGGCAGCACTGGCATGCTGCTCTTGCAGGGCCTGCTCGATGCGGTCGAGGGCGAACGAATCGTGATAGGGAGAACGCTCGTTTCCTTCGATGGCGTCGGCATTCGCCAGCTTTTGCAACGAAGGAAGATACGGAACGCGCGACATGGCCACCAGGTTGCCGGTGGCCGAGTAGTTGCCAAACGTCAGATACGAAATGGGGCAATTCGGCCCCTGACAGGCCGCCACCAACGCGGCGAACGTCGGATAGGCCATACTGTCGAGCTTGCCGGTGGCCATGTAGCGGGCACCCGGCGAATGATTATTCACCGAGTAATCGAGCCCATTCAGCACCAGCAGTTGATCGCCGAATTCTTTGTAAAAGTCCTCATTGCTCAGACCGCCCTGCATGTGCTTGGCTGTCGGGGCATACTTGTGTGCCCCCTGCGTGAGAATGTCTCCCTCTTCGTACAGGCGATTGATCCCGCCGATCCCCTTGGGATCCATCAGGTACGTAGTGTCCCAACCGCCCGAGGCGTTGAGCACCACATAAAACGGCCCCGCATAGGGTTCGTCGGTGGGGGCAGCCTGAGCTTCCCGCTGGTCTATCCAGGGAAAGGCAAGTCCGAGCCCTGCGAGGCCGCACAGTTTGAGAAAGTCGCGTCGCATGGTGTCACTCGTAAAGGAAGTCCTGACGGCGGAGCAGATAAGTCACAACGCCGCGCCAGGCTCGAATGGTGTAGTGTGGATCATTGGGGGCATCGGGAACATTATTCCGCGCGTGATATATCTCGCGAGTATCGAGTCCCTTCTTGCCCTTGGCATCGTTAACGATGCTCGTAAATAGTTGATAAGTGCGTTCAACGTCCGGCGAATCCGTCGCATCGTATTTGCCGAGCACTTTTTCGTGCAACTGTACGATATTTTGCCGGATTGCCGCGTCTGCTGCGGGGGAAGATCCCGGAATCATGGACGGCTCGACCTGCGAGAAGAGTCTGCGCTCGGATGGTGCGCGGGCAAAGTCCCGAATCGTCTGTCGCGCGGCTACGTCGTTGGCCATCATCCGCTGGATAGCGCCGATGGCTCCACTCGGGTCGGACGGTCGTTCCGTCACTTCTTGGGAATCGATAGCGCCATACAGCATGGCGAGTTGATCGCGCAGTTTTCCCCAGCGCTCTCCAAAGACTGCTGCCAGCTTTCGTTCCACCTGTTCTGGCCCCAACAGACGCACGAGGCCAATATCGTCAAGTTCCGCCATTCGCTCGGGATTCTGATTGGCCGTGGCCACGCCATCGGCCCGGTAGAAATCAGAAACTGCCCACTGCTTGAAGGCACTCTTCAGGTTGAAGTTATCGGCAGCAAACCGCTGAGCGATCTTCTCGATTTCTTTCCGCTGCTCAACATAGGCCCGCTGCTTGGAGCCAAACAGCGGGTGATCGAGATCCTTCGGCGGCAGTAGCACCTTGCGGCCTGTGAGGATGTAGTAAACGTGTTCGACCATCGCCACCGCAAACCGCGGGTCTTTAGCAGTTCGCTCCCCGAGCCATTGCAGCGATCGCCAACGCTCCTCGGCAGTCATTTCTTCCCCTTCATAGCCCGCAGGGAACATATCCTTGTACCAACCTTCTTTACGACGACCGTACACTCCTTCGAACTTGTAGTAGTCCTGAAAGAGTCCCGCTACCGGGTCGATCGTCTTGTGGCAGACGACGCACTCCGAAGCTTGCATTGTGGGGATTTCATACTTGGCCGTCACCGCAGCTGCGTCCGAAACTCGCGCGGCTAGTTCCAAGGCATCAATGCCGAGAAAATGCTGGAAGTACATGCGCGCCCGCAGGCGATTGCGATTGGTTTCGGTGGTGGGATATCGCCGCAAATACTGAAACACGCTGAGCATGCCGGCATGCGGATAGTCGCCGGTGGCCGACTCTTGGTCTTGATTCCGATCGCGCCCCTTGAGTGCCTTTAACTTGACTGGAATGTATTCGAACGGATCATCGGGATTCTCAAACTTCTCTTTCAACTCGTCGTAGACGCCATAGCCGCGCGCGGAATAGGGCGTGACCATGATGTAATCCGCGGTGACGATCTCGGTGAATGGCTTGCCATTGCGGACGATGTGCTCCACCAGTTTCATCGGTTCGCCGCGCAAGGCTGCGCGATAGTCGTCGGCTAACTTGTAGCGCGCCTGCTGCTGCATCTTGGCATCGCCGACATGGCTCAGGTCATGCTTTTGCGTCCAGAGTCTGGTTTTGTTGAAGTGGTCATAAGCGAGGGCCGATTCGGCCCCATCGTCGTAGCCGACTGTTAGAAAGATGTCGTTAAAGCCTTCGCCCAGCCGGGTGTAAAAAGCGTCCTCCTTCAACACGTCGTCGAGAATGGCTGGCAGCGCGTCGAGACCTTTTTCTCTGACGGCGGCGAGTTCAGCTTCGGTGGGCAAGCGACCAGCGAGAGACAGGGTTGCCCGCCGCAACAGCCGGCGATTGTCCAGCATGACGACACCCTCGAAGAACGGCGGCAAGTTCTTGGTAGCCGAGTTAATTTCGGCAGGTGTTGGCGTTGAGGCGGGAGCATTCACGCGGCGTACATACTCTGCCAGGATTCGATAGCCAGCCGAGTTCGGTTTGAGAACGTCTTCTCCACCGTGATCGAGACCTCCCGAGACCTTCAGCAGCACGCGAAACTGTTCTCCTTCTTTTAGCTTCGCAAGGCGCGCGAAAGTGGCGCAGTTTTCCCGCAGCGCTGCTTCGCGCTCTTCGCCTTGAATGCGGGCCAGATCGCGGAGGATGAACTTGCTCTTCTCCGCATCGCCCCCCACTTTGTGACAGTTCAAGCACGATTGGGAAGCCACTTTGGCCCACAACTCGTTGGCAAAATAGGTATCGACGGCTGTCGTGCAGGGGGATGGAGCGCTGGCGGGAAGAGCGTTATCAGCAGCGCGCACCTCGCTGGTTAACGCAAACACGTACAGGTAGAGTGAGAGAGATTGCACGCACAACTTCATGGGAGGGGGCTCGCCAAGCGAGAGTGAAGTGATGGTTTGCGCGCAGGCCCGGTGACGGTAGGTACCTAATTGCTGAGGCTGACAGATGGGCTGGCGCGTTGCCTATTCTAACGTCTCGCCCTGTAGTAGTCGCTAGTTTATCAGAACGGATTTACGCACTTCCAACTTGGCAGTGGCACAGGCTTCCAGCCTGTGCGGTTCTCTCGCCATTGATGACAGGCAGGATGCCTATCCCACGATTAGGCCGCTTTGAGCGAGCGGGCCTGCTTGGCGGCCGCGATCCATTCGGTCACCTCTTCTTCGTCGGGGGGCGAACTGCCGCGGAGGACGCGTTGGCCGTCCGGACTTTCGACGAAAGGCTGAATGAGATCGAGCAGATCATCGACCTCGCACTCGGCAAGTTCGGCGGGCTGGTCGATGCCGCAGGCCACGAGAATTTGAGCGTCATGACCCCGCAGGCCGGGAACACGGCAGCAGAGGGTGGCTTCCGCCTGCCATTGGCGGATCACGTCGGGAATGATGTGGGCCACATTGAGCTTGGCCGCGAGTTTTTCGGGATGAGAGGCCAGCAATTCACCAACGGTCGAAACTCCCGCCCCGCGCATCCGTTCGGCTGTCTTGTTGCCAATCGAAGGTGCATCTTGGATCTGCTTGCTACGATCGAGATAGAACTTTAACTTCGATTCTGCAGCAGGCTTTTCTTTCTCTTTTTCCTTCGGTTTGGCAGCTTCCGCTTTCTTTGCTGGTTCGGCGACTGCCGGTTTGGGTTCGGCTTTTTTCGGTTCAGTTTTTGGTGACTCTACCTTAATGGGCTCCATCTTCAAGACCGCGGGTGATTCCGGCTTGGCTTTGGCGGGAACTGCGGGAGCAACCGGTTTGACTTCGTCGGCAATCTGTGTTGGAGCTTTCCAAGGACTCAGTACTTCTTCCTTGGGCTTGAGCATGTCACGCGGGACGGGTGTGGGCTTGGTTTCTGCTTCTTTCAGCAGTCGTTCAACAGCCGAGGAGATCTTTGTGGGCTCGGGGGCGACCCTCGCGGATTGTTCGCGATTGTCGCTGATGGGTGCCGTGCTGACACTCTTGACGCTGCGGTCACGTTGCGTGGCGCTTTGTCCATGCCGCTCGCCCGGTTTGCGAATCGGCTGAGCATTGAGTTTGGTGAGCGAGGTATGCAGCACTTCTTCCGCGTGCAATTTGCGCACTTCGGCGTCGTCGGCAGACAGATTATCGACGACCTTGCCGGTTCGTTCGAACTCGTCGTAAATCAGTCGCAGGGTTTCTCGTTCGCGCACATCTTCAATATGCTTGGCCAGCATGCGGAACGGCATTTTAGCGGCGGCGACAATCCCTTGCAGCGTGACGTCGACAAACGGCGGCACCGATTTGGTTTCGTCGATCAGTTTTTCGATGATTCGCGCGAGGCCGACTGTCGCAAAACCCAGGCACTTGGCCAGGCAGTCTTTGAGCGTCTGATCGAGCCCTTGCAGCGGGTCGCGCGTGCCGAGGGCCAGATTGTAATGATCGATGACGGTGTCGTAGTGGGGATTGGAAATTTCCGCAGCGCGGCGAACCATCTGCGCGAGCCAGTCATCGCCCGTGGGACATTCCCAGCGAGGGTAGCCATCCCGATTCGTTTCGAGTATGTACCGCAACTCGCCGTACGATTTGCAAACACTCCATTCGACCGCGCGATGAATTGGACCTTCGTCTTCGGACTGCCCCGTGTGCAGCGGCATCAAGGCATCGGAAAAGTAGTGACTCAGCACACCGACCGAGTAAGCCGCTTCTTCCCAGTCTTGATTCTGGAACGACGTGTGCGCGGCTGCGTACCACTTTTGTGTTGCAGCCACAGCGCCGCCCCAATAGTTGTCTTGCACATGCAGGACGTGGTTCTTGAAGTCCTTGAACTGAGTGTCGGGGGCCTTCGCTCCTTCCAGATAGGAGCGGTTATAACGAAGAAAGACGTCCATCCAAGCCTGGGCATCGTGGCCGCGCAGCTGCCGGAGCGCATCGAGCGCCAGCTTGTGATGCGTGCTGCGTGCCGCAGACGCAAAGACGACCTTGAACAGAAGCGACACGTGGAATCTCGGAGAAGACGTTCTTGTCTGAGCCGGAAGCGTCAGCGCCCGGAGTAACTAACGCGAAAAACTCCGGGCGCTAACGCTTCCGGCTCAGAAGGAAAAAATTGCCAACTAAGCAGCCATTGCCCGGCGCGGTAGGAGGAGTTCGTCCAAGCGGGCGATGACGGTTTGTTGTTCCGCCGAGGTCAACTCGGGAAAGATCGGCAGGCTCAGAACTTCTTCCGCGGCCCGTTCCGTTTCCGGCAAGCTGCCGGGGCGATAGCCGAGCGAGCGGTAACATTCCTGCAAGTGGAGCGGGATGGGATAGTAGACCTCGCTGCCGATGCCCGCTTCATTCAGACGCTGCTTGACCATGTTCCGCTGGCCATTCGGGATGCGGACGGTGTATTGATTCCACACGTGTTCGTTTCCTGGCAGCGCGATCGGCAGGCCGAGCGTATGGTGCAGTCCGCTAGACGTGAGCCCGGCGTGATAGCCGAGAGCATTCTGCGTCCGCTGTTGACCCCACTGAGCCAGGTGTTGCAATTTGACGTTAAGGACCGCAGCTTGCAGCGTATCGAGCCGGCTGTTGATCCCGATGACGCGATGATGATAGCGCGGGTTCATGCCGTGGGCCGCAAACAGGCGCAACCGCTCTGCTAACGCACCATCGTTGGTGGTGAGCATGCCGCCATCCCCCATGCCACCGAGGTTCTTGGTGGGATAGAAGCTGAGACAGCCAATGGTCCCCATCGAGCAGGCCGGCTTGCCGCCATGCTTGGCGTCGATGGCCTGGGCCGCGTCTTCGATCACCGGAATGTTGTGGGCCTTGGCAATGGCCAGAATCGAGGTCATGTCGGCACATTGGCCGAACAGGTGAACGGCGATGATCGCCTTCGTACGCGAGGTGATCGCACGTTCGAGGCAGGCTGGATCGAGATTGAACGTGGCCGGCGCGATGTCGACAAAAACAGGTGTTGCTCCCACTCGCGTCACGGCGCTGGCCGTGGCGAAGAACGTGAAGCTAGGAACAATCACTTCGTCGTAGTCGGTAATATCGAGCGCCATCAGGGCGAGCAGCAGGGCATCACTGCCGGACGCACAGCCGATTGCGTGTTCGACTTCGCAGCGCTCGGCGACCGAGCGTTCGAGCTGAGTAACGTCGGGCCCGAAGAGGAAGCGACCCGAGTCGACGACGCGGGTAAGGGCTGCGATGAACTCTTCTCGCAACGGTGCGTTGCCGCGGTTGACATCGAGCAGAGGAACATTGCTGGTCTTGCCAGCCGAGCCGAGCGGAGC
Source organism: Anatilimnocola aggregata (assembly GCF_007747655.1). Classification (NCBI taxonomy): domain Bacteria; kingdom Pseudomonadati; phylum Planctomycetota; class Planctomycetia; order Pirellulales; family Pirellulaceae; genus Anatilimnocola; species Anatilimnocola aggregata. The sequence continues at coordinate 6,752,627 of NZ_CP036274.1, read as the reverse complement.
ATTCATTACAGTGCATCCTTGCACGCGTTCAGGGTCATCCGCCGCACATCGTTGAGCGGCACCTCCGGCAAAAAATGCGGACCGAAGGCGCGGTGCAGAGTACGCCAGAGAGCAATGCTGGGTCAAGATCAGCCCAGTTTCCAACGCTGCCAAAGTTGCTGAAGTTGGGCCAGGGCTTGAGGCGATTGCAGTCCGCGGGCGAAAGCCAATTGGCCATAAAGATCGGCCAATCGCTGAAATTCACTCGCGAGCGCTGGTTCGGCCTGTCCCACAATGGCCGCATATTCCAGCGGAGTTTGGTCGACGCCCCGAGGGCAAGCCCGCTCGCGCCCGCGCGCCTCGAGTGCCTCGAAAGTGTAGCGAACCAACTCTGCTAGCGACCAGCGTGCTGCCAACCCCGATAGGAATGGATCGGCATACTCGGCGAAGCGCTTGGGTTGCGGAGCAAGAGCGACGGGCGCTAGCGGCTCAGCCTGTTTCTTCTCTGGCCCGAACCAACGAGCCCAGAGCTCTCGCAACTCTGCGAGCAGCTGTTGCCAAGCGGCCCACAATCGCTGGCGATGCTGCCAGGCGAAATAGCCAATGACAAGCACCACCAGCAAATAGAAGAGCCATTGCAACAGCCGCATCAAGTACGCAAACAACTGACCAGCCCTCTGCGAAAGGGTCTGAGTTGGCGGCGCGGGATTGGATTCGCCAGTTGGCGGCGGTTGCTCATTCTGGGGCGAAGATTCGGAGTCGGTCTTCGGCTGCGATTGTTCGTTGGACTTACTAGCTTCAGTTTCAGCGGGCGGTTTGTCTTCTGGTGGTTGTTGCTGCGAGCCTTCTTTAGACTCGTTGTCTTGCTTACTTTGCGATGACGAGCCTGAATCGGACTTGGAGCCCTGTTCGCCTTGTTTCGATTGGTCTTGTTTTCCGACGGATGTTTTCTCTGAGTCGCTCGACGAACTCGGTGGCCCTGATCCCGATTGGCCATCGGCACTTGGTTGCGGCGATCCTTTTCCCTCTGCTAACGACTGCTCCGAGTTCTGCGCTGACTCTCCCTTCGTTGCGGTTTGGGCTGAATCGGGCTGCGCCTTAGCTCCTTCTTTCCCCCAACCCCAGCGTGAGGCGGAGCGGTCGGGCGATTGAATCTCTGGGGCCAAGTGAGTGATGGAATACTCGGGAATCGGCCGCGGCAAGAGCGACGCAATGATGAGCAAGGCGACGATCATCGCGACTCCCGTGCAGAGCCAAATGCCAGCCATTTCCAACGGCATTTCGAGTTTGCGTTGCCGCAAGTAACGCCGCAAACTGAGAAAGCTGGTCGAGAGCAACAGGGCTAGTCCAGCCGCGACGTAGATCACGAGTAGCCAAAATGTGCGACGTCTGAGTGCGAGATCGGCTGCTGGAATAAACCATTGCCCGAGCCCGAAGAGTGGCAATGCGGCGAGTGAGAAGTAGACAACCCAGACACCCGGCGCGTGTGGTCGCTCATCGCGCTTTAGCCACCATTGCCAGACGGGAAGATTCGCTGGCGGCGCGGTGCTAGTCGTGCCTGCTAAGCGGGGCGCAGCGGACTCAGGATTCTCGAGAGTCTCTGCAGTTCGCACTTTCGGAGTGAAAAAGCGATCGAGACCGGTCGTCTGCATCAAGCCTTGGCCGGTAAAATCGCGGCCACCTTCAATCAGTGTGCAGTCCCACGTCAACTTATGCGCGGCCCACCAAACGAGCGCCATTAGGGCCCAATTCAAGGCTGGGCCAAGCGGTGCCAGCGGCCCGCTCACTTCGACAAAGGTAGCGATCGCCACTCCCACGGCAACCGCCAGCGGCACGCCAAACAACGCTGCATACGCGCCGCCGTCTTCCATCGAGATACGCGCCACGCAAACGATGGCCATCACAAACAGTCCCAGCACGAACAAGAGCCGGATCTGATAGTCACCCAGGTAAAAGACTTCGACCAGATAAAACACCAGACTGCCGACCAGCATCATGATCAGGAAGGGAGCAATCCCCACGACCAGCCAATCGACGAGTGTTTCGGGTGTGCGACGAGACATGCCCGAATTCTAGTTCGTTTGGTCAGTCGCTGTGGCCGTTGGCCAACGAAAATACTCAGCCCGCTTAACGAAAAAGTATTGACAGAATATTCGCCTCTCATGTTAGAGTAATTGCATGATCGCATCTTCAGAATCTGCCGCGTTCGAGCGTGGTATCGACTCACTCTTGCAACTCGTTCTGCCTGATAAGGCCGCGCAAGTCGCTGGATTTCAAGTAGATCGTGATTTGAGCGCACGAATCGAAGAACTCGCTGCAAAAAGTACCGAGGGTGAACTAACTCCCGACGAACGAGCCGAGTACGCCGGCTATGTGCGCGCTAACAAATTCATCGCGATCTTCCAAAGGCAGGCTCGCAAGTTTCTAAGTGATCCGTCGTGAGTGTTAGCGCTGGAACGAAGTCGCTTGTTCGCGCGCGTGCGGCGAATCGGTGCGAGTACTGCCATCTGCACCAATCCGATTCGCCGCTGGCAGTGTTGCACGTCGAACATATCATCCCCAAGAAACACGGCGGTTCTGATGACGATGAGAACCTTGCACTGGCTTGCATCGACTGCAATTTGCACAAGGGACCGAATCTTACCGGTTTCGATCCAGAGTCGGGAAAGCTAACCGCGTTGTTTCATCCACGCCGGCAAGTTTGGACCGAGCATTTCGACTGGGTAGGTTTGCTCATCGTTGGTAAGACGGCAGTTGGGCGCACAACTGTTGCTGTATTCAACATGAACTCGGACGATCAATTGGCACTTCGCTCGGGCAATGAGTTGAACTAGCTGTTCTTGTCATCTCAGCCAATACTGCGCACAAATCTCTGCGACCGCTGCTTCATCCGGCATGTGCCGGGTTTCGATTCCTTCGGCCATCAGCGGACCGGCGGCTTCAGCGTATTCATAGGTCTCGAACATGTTGAGAATGGCCACGACGGCCAGACCGCGTCGCCGCAGCATGCCGAGCGAGATGGCAATTTCGTGAGTGACGTGGGGGAGAATCGCGATCACCGTGGCATCGCGGGGCAGACGCGACGAGGTTTCGAGAATGAGCTCTGAAAGCAGCAAGCCGTCGGTCAGTTCGAGCCGCGCCAGCATTTCGAGAATCTGCTGCAGTTGATCGCCGCCCCGTCGAGTATCAATCACAACGGGGCGCAGGCGGTCGCTCGTTTCTCGCACATTGGCGGCGACATTCGCGGCTTCACGAGTTCGCCAGTCGCTGGCCCAGCCCTCGGTTCGGATGCGGTCGGCGGCATCGCGGCCGTTGGTAACCAATCCCACTTGCTGCCCCATTAAGCTGACGGCGTGGGCAATTGAAGCTGCAGCGGTGATTGCCAGTTCACTTCGCCGCGGCTCATTGCGCGCGGGGTGCGAGGCTTGATGAAAGTCGACGAGCAACGTCACGCCCGCCACAGTCGACGGTTCATAGACTTTGCTATGGAGTACGCCCGTGCGAGCGGTCGCGCGCCAATGAATGCGATTGAGCGAATCTCCTTCTTGATAGGCCCGCACTCCGCTGATGCGCGTCGGGTCTTCGTACAGGCGATACGTCATGCGGACTTCGCCAATCGGTCGCTTCGACGAAATGGCATAGCCGGTGAGCGGCACGATCTTGGGCATCACCAGCAAAAAATGAGGCTGCGTGAGCACGCGAAATCGCCGATGCAGGCCGAATAAGTCGCCTGTCTCCAGCACTAGCGGCCCCAGCTGATAATAGCCGCGGCGATTGCACTTCAATTGATAGCGCAGGTTCTTCTGACTGCGTGACCAAAGGTGCGTTAGTTCCACGCGACTTCCCATGACGGCCAATCGCGGAGGGCTATAGAGGAGTGCTTCGCGCGGCAGAAGATCTTCGACCATGACCCACGGAATCGGCAAGTTGCCACTATTCTCAATGGTGATGATGACGGCGATATCGTCACCTTCTTCGGCCGTCAGTCGGTTGCATTCGCGCGAGGCGGAAAGGGCCGTCGCCCAGCGATGTGTGAGATAGCGACTGAGCAGCACCACGCCGAGGAGGGTGTACATCGCGTAGGCCAGCAGTCCTAGCCGAAAGATCAAGGCCAACACCAGCACGAGCACGATGGCAGCTGGCCAGATCATGCCGTGTTACTCTCGGCCAGAATGGGCACGGCGATTTCTGCCACGATTTCTTCGACCAGTGCGGCAGCGGTTATTTTGCGCAGTCGACTCTCGGGTTTCACAATTACGCGATGCGTCAGCACGGGCCCGGCAATTCGCTTCACGTCATCGGGCAGCACATAGGCCCGGCCACGCAGCGCGGCCATCGCTTGCGACGAGCGAAAGAGGGCGATCGATGCCCGCGGGCTGCCGCCGAGGGCGATATCTTCGTGCGAACGCGTGTCGTGGACGATTTGCATCAGGTAACGCCGGACTTTGTCGTCGACATAAATGTTCCGCACGGCCTTCTGACACGCAACCAGCTCTTCCGCACTAACGACCGGTTCGAGCGAATCGATGGGGTGCGTGTGCTGCAGCATCTCGAGCATCTTCAACTCTTCTTCCATGGTTGGATATCCCAGGCTGAACCGCATCAGAAAGCGGTCGAGTTGAGCTTCGGGAAGCGAGAACGTCCCTTCATGATCGACGGGGTTCTGCGTGGCAATCACCAGGAACGGCGGCCCCAGTCTGTGCGTTGTCCCGTCGACGGTCACGCGACTCTCGGCCATCGCTTCTAACAAGGCAGCTTGAGTGCGCGGCGTCGTGCGGTTAATTTCGTCGGCGAGTACCACCTGTGCGAAAAGGGGCCCGGGACGAAACTCAAAGTCCGTCGTCTTGGGGTTGAAGATCGATGCGCCGGTCACATCGCCGGGCAAGAGATCGGGCGTGCATTGAATCCGCTTGAACGAGCAGCCCACGCTGCGGGCCAGCGCGCGGGCGAGCATCGTTTTGGCGACGCCCGGCACATCTTCGAGCAGCAGATGCCCTTCGCACAACCAGGCACAGAGTGCCAGGACCAATGACTGACGCTTGCCGACAATCGCCTTTTCGACGTTGGCGATGATTCGCTTGGCGGCACCGTTGACGTCAGTCACGTGAATGCAGACTGTAGAAGTACGAAAGCAGAATAAAACGACTACTCCGGGATTACATGCGAAATAACGACGCTACTTTCCTTGGCATCGTCGGCGATTTTGAGTGGAACGGTAAAGACCACCGAGCCAATCTTGCAAACGCCTTCGTCGGCATCCTGGCAGTAATAGTAATTCAGCGAGATGTTGATTTCATCTTCGCCCGTACCTGTAACTGGCAACACAACTTCAAAATTCGCAGTTGGCTCGCCTAGCTTTTTGCGGCCAAACGAGGTGCGACTCACCGGCCCCTCAGCTTTGGCCGAGTCGACCCAGTACGACATCGGGGCGAGCGGGTTCACCTTCCAGCCCGTAGGAATCTTGATCTGGACGTTTACCTTTACTGAGCCATCGGTTGGCTTCAAACTGGCCAGCGGAACGGCCTCTTGCAGTGCACCCTTGAATGTGGGTTTCTTGTCGGGGGCTTTGCTGGCGGCAGGAGAAGTCAGCCCACTAATGGCGAGCGTGTTCACCTTCTTGGTGGCCAGATCAAGGGTGCGGATCAGGTGGTTGTTGGTATCGGCGATGTACAACTTACCCTTGGCATGAGAGATGCCAGCTGGCTCATCGAAGGTTGCTGGCTCGTCAGTCTTGCCAGGTTCGCCGGTACCGGCGAGGGTCGTCGTTTCGCCGGTCTTGGCGTCCACTACCTTGATCTTATCGTTGTAGGTGTCAGTGATATAAAGTTGACCGTTGAGATAGGTCACGCCCAGCGCGTGCTGCAGTTTGGCCTTTTCCTTGGGGCCATCGCTATCGCCGAAGGCAAACAAACGGCCACCGGGCAACAGGTTCGAACCCACAACGGTTCGCACTTCCTGTTTGCGATCGAAGGGGACCGCGCGAATGGAGCTGCCTTCGCTATCGGCGACGAACAGCCATTCGCCATCGCTCGACAACCCGCTGGGCTGGGCGAACGAACTGAAGCCCGCCTCGTAAGGTGTGGGTGGCATGAGGGGGCCATCGACGATGTCTTCGCGACCGTTGCCGGCGTAAGGGCCAATCTCGGATTCATCGAGCGGCATCATCCAGATCTGGTGTGGTCCAGCCATGGCGATGTACATGTTCTTGCCGTGAATCCACAAATCCCAGGGACTATTGAGGCCAGTCACCAGCGGCTTGCCGGCCCAGCGTTCGGGAATCGCGCCAGAAAGGCGAGCTTCTTCCAGACCAGGCCACGGATGCTTGGCCTGTGAACCGACGCCCGCGATGGTCTTGACCGTTTTGGCTTTCAAATCGACTTTGCGGAGCAAGTGGTTTTCGGTATCGGCCACATACAGTGTGTCGCCGTGCAGCACGCAGCCTTGAGGATGATCGAACGAAGCGGTTTGAAATGCGCCATCGTCCTTGCCGATCGCGCCGCTGCCGATGATGTCGAGCAACTTGCCATCCAAGTCGGTGATTACGATGCGGTTGTGATTGCTGTCCGAGATGAACAGCCGCCCACTCGGCTCATCGGCCAGGATCTTGCCCGGAAATCGCAACGGCGTGGCCAATTGCTTTCCAGCTTCCAAGTCGAGGGGGAAGGGCTTTGAATCGTCGAGAAGTTTGTTTTCTTTGTAGAAGGGAATCGCACTGTTCAGCACTTCGGCCACTTCATCGGCCTTGAACTCACCGCTGCGACCCCAGACCGCTTGCCCTTCGGGATCGATCAAAAGCGCCGTCGGCCAACTGTTGATGCCGAAGGTGTCCCAAATTTTGTGGTCCGCATCGTTGACGACAGGGTGCTCAATTTCGTAGCGCAGCACAGCGGCGAGAATGTTCTCGCGATCCTTCTCGGTATCAAATTTGGCCGAGTGCACGCCAATGACGACAAGCTCGTTCGGGTACTGCTTCTCGAGCTTCTTGAGTTCAGGGAGGATGTGCATGCAGTTGATGCAGCAATAGGTCCAGAAGTCGAGCAGGACGAATTTTCCCTTCAAGTCCTTTTTGCTCAGGGGCTTGGTGTTAATCCATTCCATTCCCTTGGGAAAGTCGGGTGCTTCGAGCCGACGACGAAACGGATTCACCGCTTTGCCCGGTGCTTGCATGGCGATTAGCGTTTCTTTATCGGGCGGAGCTTCGGTCGCCGCTTCCGGGCCAGCCGCTGGCTGCTCGACGGGTTTATCAGCAGGCGGAACTTCAGGAACTTCTTTTTTTGGATCTAGCCCCGGCGGAGCATTGGCGGATTCAGTCACGGGGGGCGATGTGGCTTCTGCCACGGTCGTGGCAGCCGTCTCGGCGGCCGGTTTGTACTTGGGCTGAGAGGCAGCTTCTTGCACGCATCCACTGGCGCTGATTGCTGCGAGCACCAAGAATGCCTGCATAAGTACCGTGCCGCGGGTTGCCATCCAAATCATATCGATCCCTTCCCAGCCGAAAGTCGAAACGGTCAGTTTGACCGCCATCATCGTACCGCACGCCGCGGCAGAAGTGAACTGCTCGCCAGCCTTCCCCACAGCAGGGGTGATAGCACTGCTGCAAAAAAGAATCTCGCCGCAAACTTTACGCGGCTTACCTCCCTTCTACCCAGCCGGAAAAAGTCTTGTAGCCGGACCCAGGACTGGCCGAATAAGTATCCATGCGGTTCGCACCCAGTGTGCCCGTTTGGCATGCCACAGCGTGGCATGCCAGGGGGGTAGCTTGGGGGAGCGAATTTGTTTGTCACGACCACGGCCAGCGCGATACGCTGAGAAGTGGTCGCCCAGCCCGATGCAGGCTGGTTTGAGGGGGACCACTGTCCATCGGCGCGCAAATCCAGGCGGATTGCCGGCGGCCAGCGGAGGGAGATACATGATTCGCAACTACGCGTCGACGCTCTCGTTTACCGGCAAACTTGCTGGCAAAGTGACTTGCGCCTTCCTTGTGGCCGGCTTGCTGCTCTGCGGCGAAGTCAGCGCAAAGGATTGGGCGCAAAAGATGTTCAAAATCAGCACGCATGATTTTGGTCACGTGGCCCGGGGGGCCAAAACCGAGTTTGCCTTCGAGATTCAAAACACCTACGAAGAAGACGTGCACATTGCCGAAGTCCGCAGCAGTTGCGGTTGCACGACTCCCACCGTAACGAAGACCACGCTCAAGACCTGGGAGAAGGGGGCTGTCATCGCCGCCTTCAATACGCGCTCGTTTACCGGTCAACGAAATTCGACGCTGACCGTTGTCATCGATAAACCTTTCCATGCCGAAGTGCAGCTGCAGGTTAGCGGCTACATCCACACCGATGTCGATTTCCAGCCCGGCTCGATTGCCTTTGGCGACGTTGACCAAGGGACCACCGTGCAGCAGAAAGTGGCTGTTACTTTTTATGGCCGCAACAACTGGAACATCACCGACGTTCGCAGCGTGAATGAGTTCTTAGAAGTGGAACTCAGCGACGCGGTGCGAGGTGGTGGCCGCACGACGTATCAAATGAGCGTCAAGCTGAAGGACAATGCCCCGGCCGGTTATATCAGCGATACGCTGACGCTTGTGACCGATGATCGTACGCTGGCGACCGTGCCGCTGACGGTGGAAGGAAAGATCGTTCCGCCACTGACCGTCAGCCCGAGCGCGCTCTTCCTCGGCGTGTTGCAACCCGGCCAAAGCGTGACCAAGCAGCTTGTCGTCCGCGCTCGTCAGCCATTCAAGATTCTGGCGGTTCGCTGCGATGGCGAAGCGTTTCAGTTCAAGACGACCGATCAGGCTCGACCGGTGCACCTGGTTCCGGTCACATTCACAGCAGACGAGAACAACGGTGAGATTCAGCAAACGATCGAAATCGAAACCGATCTGAAAGTCGGCGGCAAAACCACGTGCCTCGCCCGCGGTAGCATTCGCGGCCCGCTGGCCCCACCGGGTAATCAGGTCAATCAAGCCAATCAAAACGCGGCTCGGTCAATCATTCAGAAGTAGCCTACAACTGCGCCGGCCGTTCACCGACGGCAACTTCCAACTCCAGCAGGTTGCCGTTGCGATTGACGGTGGCTTTGACGCGCGTGCCGATCTTGGTTTGGGCCACGAATTGGCGCAACTCTGTCGGGGTAGTTACTTCGCGGTTGTCCCAACTCAGCACGATGTCGCCTTCCATAATGCCTGCTTCATAGGCTGGTGAAGGTTGTTTGGGAGTGTTGATCACACGCAGCACCATCGCTCCCTTGGCTGCCGGTGTCGCACTATTCGCAGTGGGCAAGTTCGTGGCCGCGATAGCCACATCGGCCAGTTCGACGCCGAGCCAACCGCGGCGCACCAGTCCTTCGGTCTTCAGACGAGTGATGATCTGCCGGGCAATGTGGCTGGGGATCGCAAAGCTGATTCCCTGATACGCGTCGCCAACGATCGCCGTATTCACGCCAATCACGCGGCCTTGAATATCGACGAGTGGTCCGCCGCTATTGCCCGGATTCACGGCGGCATCGGTTTGCAAAAAATCCTGATAGGGGGACCGCGACATTCCCGTGCGATGTTTGCCACTGATGATGCCGCTCGTCACGCTGCGCTGTAAACCAAAGGGACTTCCCACCGCCCAGACCATCGAGCCCACTTCGGCGTCATCGCTTTCGCCCCAATCAGCGGGAATCAGACCGTCGGCATCGATCTTCAGCAGGGCCAGATCGGTCTCGCGATCCTGGCCAATGATCTGTGCCATGGCGCGGCGACCATCGCTAAGGAAGACTTCAATTTCTTTAGCACCGTCGATCACGTGGTGATTCGTGACGATGTGCCCTTCTCGATCGAGCACGAAGCCAGAACCTTGGCCATCGTGCGGAATTCGCCAGGCACCGCCGAGAGGGCCGCCAGCGATCGCCACCTTATTCATGTTCGTTTGCGCGGTGATATGCACCACGCTGGGACCAACTCGCTGCGAAACCAATTGCGAAGCGCGCGACAACTGTGCGAGGGGTTGATCTTTCAATTCCTCCTTGGCCAATTCATGTTCGGCGCGCTGCTTGCCGCGGGCCGAAGCATATTGAATCTGCTCGACCATATTTGGCACGAGGTAGGTCACCCCCAGCAGCACACCGAGAAACGTGAGGAGCCAAAGCAATTTGGCCCAGGCCAGGCGAATACGCAGTTCGTCACGAATGCCCGGGCGGGCCTCACTTTCGGCCAACTCGGTTTCGTCGCTGTGCCACTTAGCCGACTCTTTGCCAGCGGCACTCGAAGTCGACCTCTCGGGCAACGCGTTCAAGGGCGGCAGAACTTTTAATCGCTCGACGAGCGAATTCCGCTCCGCGGGGGAAAGCTCTTCGGCCAGGGCACTCTCCGGCGCACGCCGATTGCCCGATCGTTCTGGATCATTCAGGACGTTATCCATGCCCAGTATCCCAAGTCCGGTCTCGCCAGCGAGAGAAAATTGGAGTGAAGCTCATTATAGGCAAAGGAAGGTTCGCCGCATCCAAAATTTCGCCAGCCAATTCGATAATTCATCTCCGACGAGTGGCTAGCATTCACTACGACCGGCCGTACCAGTGAAAAAACTCGCCAGCAGATGCAATGGCCAGGGGCTTGGCGTACCATGGTTGGGCGGCGAAAATCAGCCCTCCTCGCTAACAAGTACTCTCCAGAATTCAGGTAACCGTCCGATGAAACGAGTCCTTTCCCTTTCCGTATTACTCCTCCTGTCGCTGCTCACCACATTGGCCGTCGGCGAAGACAAAGAAGCGAAGAAAGAACCACGCACCAGTGGTTACCGCCTGTTGATGATCACGCAGAGCGCTGGCTTTCGCCACGGCAGCGTGAATCGCAAAGATGCCAAGCTAGCACCCGCCGAACAGGCCATCACCGAATTGGGCGTGAAGAGCAACCTGTTCCGTGCCGATTGCAGCCAGGATGTCGCCAAGGACTTTACCAAAGAGAACTTGAAGAACTACGACATCGTCCTCTTCTACACTACCGGCAATTTGCCCATCAAACCCGAAGACCTCGACTACTTTTTTCAAGACTGGCTGAAGCAAAAGGGGCACGGCTTCATTGGCACCCATTCCGCAGCCGACACTTATCACAACTATCAACCTTATTGGGACATGATAGGCGGCACGTTCAACGGCCACCCCTGGGGTTCGGGCGATACCGTCACCGTCAGCGTGCACGACACGAAGCACCCCGTTAGCAAGCCGTGGGGCGAAGAGTTTGTCATCAAGGACGAAATCTACCGCTTCAAGAATTGGCAACCTGAAAAAGTCCGCGTGCTGATGAGCCTGAACATGGCCAAAACCGCGAACAAGATCGACGACCAACTGCGCAGCCAGGCGAACAATCAAGAAAAGATGGGTAAGACCGAAGACGCCGCCAAGACCCGCGCTCGCATTGGCGAAGGTCCGTATCACGTGCCAATCGCCTGGGTGAAGAACTACGGCGACGGCAAAGCCATGCACATGAGCCTCGGCCACAACGAAGCTGTCTGGGCCGATGAGCGCTACATGGCCTCGCTCCTCAATGGCATCAAGTGGGAACTGAACCTCGAAGAAGGGGATGCCACTCCGAATCCAGAAGTCTCTGCCGAGCAAGAAAAGAAAGCCCGTGCAGATATTGCGAAAGCTGAGAAGAAGTAGTCGCCGCAGATTGGTGAGCGGGGGCGGAGGGCCGGTGATGAGAGATGACCTAGCCTTAGTAATTGCGGGTGTGGCCCTAGCAGTTGGTGGGAATATCCTACTGGTGATTGGGCTTTGCCTTGTGTTTCGGGACACCGTTCGCCACCGGGGCCGTTGGGGCATCAACCTACGGCCCGTTCGTTGCCCGGATTGTGGCGAGCCTGCTCCGGCGATCCGGTTTCCCCAGAATTGGCGTCAGACACTGTGGGGTGGATGTACCTGCAAGGTGTGCGGCACCGAATACAACAAGTGGGGGCATGTGGTCGCGCGTGGCGACGGTCGAGAAGCTGCAGCAAGCGTTACGACTGATCGACAGCTATAGCTTGGTATGTCACGAGATTAGGCGGTGCATCACTTTGGCTGAATTGCGCGATCTCACGCCCTGCACATACCTGCCAGTCGTTGCCGATCACATCCTTGCGGTCGGCTGGTTGGAGAAGGCATTTGAAATTCCTACTGGCCCCACGCCGCAAGAGGTGTTCGCGAAGCTGACGGAGTTCGCTCGCAATCCGTGGCAGCCGTTCGTCTCAGCCGGTTACCATGAATGCGGTATCTGCCAGTTTGGCGGCGAGAAACGCGGCACGGCAAATCTCTTCATTCCGTACGAGGGCAAGATTTATGTCTGTCCGGAATTAATCACCCACTACATCAACGCGCACTATTACTCCCCACCCGTCGAGTTCTGCGAAGCGGTGTTAGCATGCCCACCGATGCAGTCGATGGCGTACAAGAGATTGCTGGTCGCTTGCAGTGGAGCGGTACTTTGGCAAACTGAGTAGGTCAGTCCAATATGTCGGCCCTGACGAATTGAAGTGGGCAGGGTAACTGGGCGTTAGCCAAAACAATTATGTCGCGAGCATTTGACTCACTCACGGCGAAGATTCGCTCGTTAAGCGACGCGCGATGCGAGAACCAGATGTACGTATGGCCGGGCTTCGATCCAGCAAATCCCAAGCCGGCAAAGTTCTTCAAAAACCTCGGGATCAAGTTCGATGGCGTTCTCTTTATTAGTTACCCGGTCAAGATGACGTTCTTGCCGCTTGCCAAAGATGAACTGATTCAGCAAGAACGCTTATTGGGTGCCGAACTCCCGGCTGACTACAAAGACTTGTTGCAGCAGTTTGGGCCGGTGCATCTCCCTGGAGTGGCGAATATTATCATCGAGTCCCCGCAAGACGCGTTACAAACGACTCACAGCAAGTGGTGCTACGATGGCACACCGCTCGTACTCGCGATCTCGGCTTACAACCTCACCTCCGACGGCAACAGCATTGGATACCTTCGAAACGGCGAATCGTTCGGACCAGAGATCTACGAATTCGATCACGAACGATTTTACAACGGAGGCGATCCCAGTGCCTGGACAAGGAAGATTGGTGATTCGCTCGCAGATTTTCTGCTGGAGTACCTAGAAGGTCAGACGTAGCAGCGAGTTTCTGGGAGAGTCGCTTTTGTGAGTTGCTCCTAGTTGACCAGTCTAGTCAAGTGCAGGCTGTATCATGAATAAGAACGCAGCGATATTTAACAACATGGAAACGTAGTCGCGATCAGAACGTAACGAGTAATTGCGTTATGGGAAATTAGTTGCCACTAATTTGCGAGTCGCTCAATCGGGTGGTGTCCATGATTCGGAGTGTTTGTGGGTGTTTATGCTGCGAAATGCCAGCGTTTTGGCAGATGGGGTCCAAAGTGGTTGGACAAATAGGTCGGTTTCAGTTGTGCGTACTGGTTGCGCAACGGTCACGAGTTTCACCCTCCGCGTACCGATAGCTGTGCGAGAAGTCAGACTTCAAATTCCTTCTTTAGTGACTTGCCGGAGCGTACAACGACGAAGCAATGATTCGGCTGTATTCGAAGCTATAACCATTGCTCTCGCCTTTTTTTAGGCGATTCGCTGGCCGGCAGATTGCCAGCGGCCGATAAATGCTTGTTTCCAACTTGGCATTCGTTGCCGGGGCGGTGATATTTTCCCGGTCATTCCCCTTTTCGGCGCGCCGAAAAGGGACTACGATGCGGGACTTCCGACATTTCACCCAGTTAGCCCTTCTCACCGAAGGGGGTATTTACCATGCCGAAGATGAAGACCCACAAGGGAACCAAGAAGCGGTTCCGGGTGACGGCCACAGGAAAGTTCAAGCACCGCTGCGCCGGGACGAGCCATCTCGCCTCGCGCATGTCGAAGAAGCGTCGCCGCAACCTGCGGGGAACGCGTGTGTTGCACGATTCTGTCAATCACCAGATCGCGCGAGCTCTCGGTTTCTACAGCCTGTAAGGCGGTGGGGCAGAGTTTCGCTAGTGCCAGTGCACGGGCAGTCAACGCTCGGATTTTCGTCCCGAGGGCCTCGTTGTGCGGCTGAAGTCAGGATGTATTTGCCATGCGTACCACCAACGGTCACGCCCGTAACAAATCGAAGAAGCGGATTTTCAAGCGAGCCAAGGGCTTTTGGGGCGGTCGGCGTAAGCTGCTTCGCACCGTCAAAGAAACCCTGCTTCGTGCCGGCCGCTATGCCTATCGCGATCGCCGCGTCAAACGGCGTAACTTTCGCGAATTGTGGATCATCCGCATCAGTGCTGCCTGTGCTGAACGAGGTCTCCGCTATAGCCTGTTCATCAATGGGCTGAAGAAGGCTAACATAACGCTCGATCGCAAGAGCCTGTCGGAAATCGCAATTCACGATCCACCGGCCTTCGATGCGATCTTCCAAGAAGCGAAAGCTGCTTTGGCGTAGTGTTGGCAGGAGGATTCGATAGACGAGGCATGCTCAAATGGGCATTGGGCTCTGCGTCGAAATCTCTGCCAACTATGAAGAAGCTCGACACACGTTTCGTCATTGTGTCGAGCTACTCGGCTGGCAACACGAAGCTCACGACATCGCTGGCCAGTCACCCGCGGGCGATGATCTGACGATCGATATCGCCTGGTCTCCTGCGCCTCCTGATGCGCCGACGCTCGTGCTTTCGAGCGGGTTGCATGGTGTGGAAGGGTTCTTTGGATCTGCCGTACAGTGTGCGATCCTGAATCGACTGTTATTTCACGAGCAGTTGCATTTGCCAGAGCTAAAGCTAGGCGAAGTTCGTCTGCTAATGATGCATGGCCTGAATCCCTATGGGTTCGCCTGGTTGCGGCGAATGGATGCCGATGGCATCGATCTCAATCGCAATTTTCTGTTGCCTGGCGATGATTATCGTGGTTCGCCCGCCGGCTATGCTGCACTCGATCCTTTGCTAAATCCTCGGTCCTCCGCAGGCTGGTTCGATCTATTTTCAGTGAAGCTCGCGCTGGCCGCTGCGCGAATGGGAGTGCGCCAGCTAACGCAAACCATTGCTGCTGGCCAATTCGATTTTCCCCAAGGTCTGTTCTTTGGTGGCAACGGTCCCTCTCAGACGCAGCAGATCCTGGCGGCAAATCTGCCTCGGTGGTTGGCGAGCAGTAGTCGCGTTGTGCACCTGGATTTCCATACGGGACTCGGCAGAGCTGGCGAGGGAAAGCTGCTACTTGATGATGCGCTCACCGAGTCGCAACGCAACTTCCTGATCGAATACTTGGACTCAGGCTCGTTTGTTGAAAACGACGGCAGCGATGTGAACTACCAGGTGCGCGGCAGCCTGGGATGCTGGTGCGCGCATCAATCAAGAGTTTCAGACTACCTTTACGCATGTGCCGAGTTCGGTACCTATCCCCCGCTTCAAGTGCTCGCGGGATTGCGAGCGGAGAATCGAGAGTTTCATTGGGGAAAGGCTAATTCGACCGCACTATCCGCCGCCAAAGAGAGGCTCCGAGAGCTTTTTTGCCCCAGTGAGTGGTCTTATGATCGTCGGCCGCTTGGCCTAGCCGAAGAATGGGTCGAGGATGTGATTTTCGGGCTGCAACAAGGCTGATGTTCGTCTGCTTTTCGATCGTCCGCGGAGCCCGAACATCTTGCAGACCGCGAAAGGGGGGGTGTTCAACAATCGAGGCAATTGTTGAACAGCAGATAGCGCAACTCTCGGGATTGCGAGCGATTGGTGTTCAACAATGGGGGGCAATGTTGAACAAGTACGTTGAAAACAGGACTGGCTACCGCTTCTTCTTCCGCTTGAGATTCGGGTTTGTCGGTGGACTTTGGACCGCGGGTGGTGAAGGCTGATGTGAGCCATTTCCGCTGGCTGGTGGATTCTCGCCATAGGTTGAATCCATCGGCTTGGCATCGACAGGTAAGCCCGTGGTTGGGTCGACGACAGTTTCCGTCGCTGCGGGGACCGCGGAAGTTGGGGGCGCGCGTTGGCCTAAAGGAAGTTGAACTCCAATTGCTGCTGCGGCGGCTGCCAGACGATCCATGGTCATTAGTTCGCGTTGCAGGATCTTCAGCAGCGTTTGCAGAAAGACCACGACCATCGGCCCCACGAGAATGCCGATCGGCCCCAGTTGCTGCAGCCCGCCGATAACACTAAGCAGTGCGAGTAGCGGATGCAAATTCGACTGCCCATGCAGCACAAGCGGCTTAATCAAATTGTCAGCCCCGGAAATAATCAGCGTGCCATAAACGGCCAGTCCGACCGCTGCGGTGGTGTCTCCTTTATACATATATAGGTACACGCAAACCGGCACCCAAACCGAAGCTGCCCCGGTGAACGGTACCATCGCGAGGACCATGGTGAGGAGCATGAGCAGTGCCACCGAATGCTCGAGCCCTGCGAAATAAAACCCAATGCCTGCGAGAATTCCCTGGGCGACGGCCGATAGCAGCGTTGCAGCAACCACGGCGCGACAAACGCGATCGAACTCGCTGACCAGTTCGCGCACATAGCGTTCTTCGAGTGGGCTAAGGCGAATGGCCGCATCGAGCATGCGCGAGCCTTCGGCAAACAAGAAGAATAATGTGGCGATGATGATGATCGTCCCGATCAGCAATTTTCCCAGGATAATCAACGTTTCACCGCCATACGAATACAACTTTGACCCGATGGCGAACGACGGCCCGAACAGCTTCTCGATTTGTTCGTCGGTCGGATTGACCACTTCCTTCACGACCGACAAGAACGCACCTCCGAGCAAGTCGCGCTTGTAGATGCGAAACTCTGCCACCGCGGCCAGCAATGCGTCGTCACCCTGTGGCGACTCTGACTCGACCTTGCGCAGAATCTCCAATTGAGCGAGGAGAGGTATCGGGTTGGCATGAACGCCAGCCTCGATTGCCTGCTTGCGCCAAGCTTCGATTCGCTCGACGCGTGTGATCAGGTTCTCGACCGAAACTTCGGAGTACTTGGGCGTTTCGCCATTGCGCAATTGATCGCGCCAGGCCTTGAGCTTGAAATCGATTCCCTGCAAATCATCGCGGATGGGAATATCGAGCGAGTATTCGCTCCGCAGTTCGTCGAGTTTTTTGCGAACGTCGGTCCCCTGCAATTGAGTAGCGAGCGAAAGACCTTGCGCACCGGCCAACGTGAGGACCAGAGCGGCAGGGGCAAGTACCGTAATCAGCACCATCAAGGTCGTGAGGGTCGCGGCTACATAGCGCTGATTGCGGCAATGGGCCACGGTCCAGCGATACAAGGGCTGGAACACCACGCCCAAAAGGGCGGCCAAAAAGACCGGCAGCAGAAATGATTCCATCACGCGGAAAAAGAGGAGCGCGATCAGAATCAAAATGACTAGCAGGACTACAAACGAAACCAGGCGTGCCATGCGTTACTCCACTCGCCCCGCGTCATTGCAGAGAGTTGCGACTCGATGCGCAAGCGTGTCTCCAGGCAATCGTCATTTCCGGGTGGCGAGGCATCGTGCCAGCGTTAGGGCATTCTATCGGCAGACGCCGCACCGGCGTAGCCCGCTGGGGGTGGTTCGGATTGCCACGAAGTAGCTACTTCAACCAGTTTTCGACTCTCAAGCCCGGAACTTGTTCAAAGTCTCGTAAGTTCGCCGAAAGTAGCAGCGAGTTTTTGGATAGGCAAATTGCCGCGATCTTTAAGTCCATGGTTCCAATGCGAACCCCTGCCTGGCGATGGGCTAGAAACATCTCGGCTGCACTCTCGTCGAACGGTATTACCTGCCAGCGGGAATAGAAGTCGATCAGTCCAGTTAATCGAGCGTAATAGCGAGGTTGATCGATAACTTCACGAGTGCGATTAATTGCGGCGAGCCAGCCCCGCATCTGCTCTTCCAGAGATATCGCAGTGGTTGCGAAATCGGTATCTACAGATTGATCCATGGCAGCCAGAAGCCGACTTAATTGCGGACTCCGATTCTGCTGCAGGATCGAGAGGTGATCTGAATCGATGACGATCATGGTTGCGATTGTTCGCGATCAACTTGCCGAAGTTTTTGCCCTTCTTCGATAATCTCTTGCATTACCGGATCGTTGGCAAACATCGCTATCGTCGAACGCCAAGCATTCGGGGCGGCTGGAGTTCGGTGATCGTGAACGAGAGCCAGCCTGGCGACCTCTTCTTCAAGGGCAGATACACGTTGAGCAAGGGAAGGTTTAATCATGATTTAAATCTCCAAAGCTAGAACACATCCCTGTCGGTATTCTACTGCATAATGCGGGTAAGCCAACGATTGGGGGATAGAGAGCAGCAATGCGAGTCAGTGGTTTGTCGCGCGGACCAGGATTTCGCCGCGGCCACCTTCGAGCAGGTCGCCGTGATACAAGTCGAAAGCGGCTGCCATTGATTCTTCGCTGAAAGGGGCCTGAGCTTGGCGCAATTGGGCGGCAAGCAGCGGAAATACTCCGGGTTGGAAGCGGCAGCCCCGACGAAAGGTTGGCAGCAGCGGCGGAGCTTGGCTGCCTAAGAAGACAATCGTGCCCCTGCGCATGCCCGCGCCATGCCGAAGGCCCGCCTTACCCCCCACGAGAATTGTTCCAGCTAACATGTTCAGCCCGGCCATGTCGCCGATGTTGCCAGCGATATAGATCAGCCCGCGCCGTAACGAATGTCCCGGCTCGTGGCCAGCGTTGCCGCCGACGATGATCGTCCCCCGCGTCATCCCCTTGGTATTGCCGCGATATGCCGAGCCGACCGAATCACCGGCGCTGCCGCGCACGTGAATCAGCCCGCCATGCAACTCGGCACCCAGCCAATCGCTGACACTGCCGTGGATATGAATCTCGCCGCCGCGGAGTTCGCTACCCACATGCCGACCTATACCTCCGGTCACTTCAATTCGGCCACTCTTCATCTTCGCGCCCAGCCAATGCACATTGGTTAGAGTTCCACTCCACCTATGCACTTGTTCCGCCGCAGTTCCCTTTACTACAAACAGTTCAGCGAGTGGCAAGCGGCGATTGCCCTGCAGGATTTCCAACTTCTCGATTTCGGCAACTGACTTTTCGCGCAGGAGGTCGGGAGTGATGCCGTGAACCTCGATTGGCAAGGAAGATGATTGTCGCGCTTCGAAATGCAGGGGCATGACGGACTTTCTAGCAGTGCTCCGTTCTGGAGCAATTCATCATATCGAGATGCCGCTCATTGCGGCGGGCTGGTCGTTTGACCGAACCGCAAGCTGTGAGGGAAGAGATGGATCTCCGGTTCTCGCGGCTGTTTGGCAGAAACGTGTTCGAGCAGAATTTGCACCGCCTTGCGCCCCATCGAATGCCATTCGGCCTGATGGCAGGTCAGTCCGTAGACGTTTTCGCCACCACCGCCAAGCACGCTCACATCGTCGGGAACCCGCAGTCCTTGGGTTTGCAGGTTTTCGATTACCCGTTTGGCCAGTGTGTTATTGAAACAGTAGAGCGCAGTGGGTCGCGGCGAAATCTCCAGGAATTGCTTGGTGAGGAGCTTTGCGCCGCGCTCGGTCAACTCGGTGGCCAGTTCCCATTGGCGCTTGCGCGGCAGTCCGGCCTCACGCATTCCTTGTCGATAACCTTCCAGTCGCCAGGGATTTAAATCGGTTCGCCGCCAATAGGCAGTGGCGATACGCCGATGTCCCAGGCCCGCCAAATACTCGACCGCTTGCCTCGCAGCTCCGGTGGAGTCTTCGCACACGGCGCTAATCTGGGGAACGCGGGCATCGTGATCGAGCAGCACGACGGGAATTCCCAGCCCCATCACGCGCCGCAGCAGTTTCTCTTCGCCGAACGACGTGAAGATCAGCCCGCTGAGAATCGCTTTGGATTTGAGTCGTTGAAAGGCCGGCCTCATCTGCGTGCTTGGTGCATCGCGAACAAAAAGTTCCCAGCCTGCTTGTCCTGCTTCAGCGACGGCACCATGCAGCATCAGCGCGTTGATTTCCGAAGTTACCGCTTCCTCGGCACCTTGCGGCGCAGGATAGGTCGCTTGCAAGAACCCGAGCACCGTCGACTCGGGCCCGCGCAATTGCATCTCGGCCGGTTGCTGCTGCGTGAAGGTTCCCTTGCGGCGAATCTTGACTAGCAGTCCTTCTCGCTGCAAAACCTCCGCAGCGAGTCGAACCGTTTCGCGACTCACCCCCAACTGTTCGGCCAGTTCCACTTCCGTCGGCAATTTACCGCCCGCAAACCTCCCCTCAGTGATCGACTGCCTTAGCAATCGCTCCACCTGCGCGGATAACGACAGCGGGCGATCGAGCCGCGCAAGACTCGGGGAAGCGTTCGTCGGTATTGAAGGATTCTTTGGCATGGAGCGATATGTTAGCCCAAACCACCACGCTCGTCACGCTATTTACACAAACACAATCCCAGTGTGTTAGCGGCAAAGCTTGCTATGGAATTCGAAAGCGTCGATAGTTACTGGAGAGACGACCCACCATCCATTCCCACCTGGAATCGTCCAACCCGTCGAGGCCCGCATGAACTTCTCCCCTTGCAGTCGCTCGCCATCGATTTGGCTCCTGCTAGTTGGCGTTTTGAACGCCGCTTTGCTGGTCCACGCAGAGGATCGACCACTGCGCGATGTGATCGATAGCGAGATCTCGGCTGTCTGGCAGCGAGAGAAACTAACGCCCGCTGCGCCTTCAAGCGATGCCGAATTCCTGCGCCGCATCTATCTCGACCTCGCGGGCATCATTCCCACTTACGACGAAGCCACTGCTTTTCTCAAAGATCAGTCCCCCGACAAACGCCAGCAGCTGATCGACTGCTTGCTCGACCATCCGCGCTACGCTCAGCATCAGGCCGATCTGTGGGATTTGATTCTCTTCGGCCGCAATCCTCCCGGCTTTGGTACCGACAAACGGGAAGGGATTCAGAACTGGCTAAAGGAACAGTTCGCAGCCAATCGTCCTTACGACGAAATGATTCGCGACCTGCTGCGGGCCGAGGGGAACTCGGTCGAGCAAGGCCCGCCGATGTACTACGTGCAGTTCCGCAACCAGCCAGAGGACTTGAATGAAAAGGTGACACAAACCTTTCTCGGCGTGCAGTTGCAATGTGCCCGCTGCCACGATCATCCGTTCGACGACTGGAAGCAGACCGACTTTTTCGGCATGGCTGCCTTTTTCGCCCGGTTAACCGTCGTCGAAGTGGGCAAGAAAGATAACATCGCCATGTACGTCATTGGCGAAAAGAACAGCGGCGACGTTCTCTTCACTGGTCCGGCCAAGGATCAAACTCCCGGTAAGAAGGGCGAACCGATCAAGCCAAAGTTCCTGCTCGGCGGCGGTCTAGATGAGCCGGCACTTCCGGAAGGTTACAAAGAGCCCAAACTGGAAGAGAAGAAACCACCGCCGCCTCCCACGTTCTCCCGCAAGGACAAACTGGTCGAATGGATCGCCCGCGCTGATAATCCTTACTTCGCGCGAGCCATTGCCAATCGCATGTGGGGCCAATATCTCGGTCGCGGAATTGTACATCCCGTCGATAACTTGAGCCCTGCGAACGAGCCGAGTCATCCCGCGCTGCTCGATGCGATTACCATCTGGCTGGTTGAGAAGAAGTTCGACCTTAAGGCACTCACCCGCGAACTGCTGAATAGTAATACATATCAACTTTCGAGTCGCGGCACGAGCGGCGAAGCCCAGCCGATGTGGTTCCAGCACGCTCGCGTTCGGCCACTTTCGGCCGAAGAATTGGGTGAGAGTTGGCGAATCGCAACGGGCTACGACGAAGCCACGAAAGATAAACCGCCGGAGAAGACTCCCAGCCGTTTTCGTCCGCTCAACCGGGACTATGTCGTCCGCTTTTTTGGCCAGCCGAACAACGGCACCGGTGATTTTCAGGGTGGCCTCGCGGAACACCTCTATTTCAATAATGGCGAACTTGGCAGCCTGCTGCTTCGCACACCGGGTAGCCTGCTCGGCACGATTATCAACAAAGAGATGTCGGGGGACGAGCGAATCGAGCGGCTCTTTTTGCAAATCCTCTCGCGCCCGCCAACCACGGCCGAGCGAGAGAAATTTATTGAGATGGTCAATAAGAAAGATGTCGAAGATCGAGTGAATGATCTCGTTTGGGCCTTACTGACTTGCAGCGAATTCCGCTTTAACCATTAATCGCGCGCTAATAATCGCAGACAGCCGTTTTCAGGAGTAGTAACATGGCAGTTCGATGTAACCCCGGCGAGCATTTCTCCCGCCGCGCACTGATGCAAAGCGCTCTCGGCGTCGGAGCCGGCGGCGTGGTGATGAATTGGGGCGGGCTGACGCAGACCTCGCTTGCCGATGAAGTGCGCAAGCAGAAGAAGCACTGCATCTACCTCTTTATGAACGGCGGTGCAAGCCAGTTCGAAACCTTCGACATGAAGGTCGGCGCGCGGACCGGCGGACCCTTCCGCGAAATCTCGACCAACATCCCGGGCTCGCGAGTTTGCGAACTGATGCCCAAGTTGTCGCAGCAAATGGATCAGGTGGCCGTCATTCGCTCGATGAAGACGAGCCAAGTCGACCATCCCGGCGGCATCTATCTGATGCACACCGGCTATCAGCCTACGCCGAATGTTCGCTTTCCGGAGTTTGGATCGATCGTCGCCAAATATCACGGCACCGAACAGACCGATCTGCCGAATTTCATCAAGATCTTCGGTCATGGCGATGCCGGCAGCGGTTTCCTCGGGCCCCGATACCAGCCCTTCGGTATTGGGCCGGATGGTTCGCTACCGACGTTCTCTGGCTCGAACATGGCGGCAGAGAAAGAACTTCGTCGCCACGAAGTGCGCGCTTTCTTGGAAGATCAATTTGCCGCTGCCCATCAATCGGAGCTCGCGCGGCTCCATCGTGAATCGTACGAAGCGGCCCGTCGACTTGGTGCAGCGCGGAAGACTTTCAACATCGACGATGAATGGGAGAAGAATCGCGAACTCTATGGCGATAGCGCCATGGGGCGGCGCTGCTTGCTCGCGCGACGGCTCGTCGAGGCTGGAGTGCCATTCATCGAAGTGGGTCAGAGTGGTTACGACACGCACGGCGACAATTTCACCGGGCATCGTGGGCTCGTTCCTTCGATGGAACATGCCTGGGCCGGGCTGATGACCGACCTCAAGCAGCGCGGGCTGTTCGATAAGACGCTCATTGTTTGGGCGGGTGAGATTGGGCGCACGCCGAGCATTAACAATCGCGCGGGCCGCGATCATTATGTCCGCTGTTGGTCTGCGGCCTTGGCGGGTTGCGGCATCAAAGGTGGCCAGATGTATGGCGAGAGTGATACCGAAGGCGTCGAAGTAAAGAGTAACCCCGTCACCGAAGGGGACTTCTTCGCCACGATCTATCAAGCGCTCTCGATCGATCCCAAGATTGAGAACTACACCGGTGTTCGTCCAATTCCACTCGCACCGTTCGGTTCGAAAGTGGTGAGCGATTTGTTGGGGTAGTTGTCCACAGCCGTCTTTTGCTGAGACCTCGCATGAACATCAAAAATCCCAAACTCCTCTGGCAATTGACCTGCGAAGGTTCTTGGCCGTCGGCAGTCGCCTTTGTGGGCTCGGGGCAGCGTGTGGTTGCCGCTAACCAGGAAGGCGACATTTATCTGTGGGATCTTCCTGCGGAGCCTGGCAAGTTCGAGGCCGAGAAAAACAGCGAGCGGAAAGCGCCGAATCACGATCCGGCGCGCAAGTTCATCGGGCACACCAACGGCGTCAGCAGGCTCCGTTCGACCCGCGACGGCAAACTGCTTGTTTCCGCCAGTCTCGATCATAGCGTGCGAATTTGGGATCCGGCTGCCGCGCCTTCCGGCACTGCGGAAGTAATCCTCGACGGCGATCAGCGCCGCAGCAAAGCCAAGCGAGATAAGAAACTGGAAGAACAGATTCTGAAAGCGCCGGGCATTAAGGTAGAGACAGTAACGGCCAAGCATGCGCTGGCCGGGCATACCGATTGGGTGATGGCCCTCGGAATGAGCGGCGACGAGCAACGCCTGATCAGTGGCGATGCCCGCTCAGGAGTCATTGTTTGGGATCTGCCCGCAGCGAAGGAAGTGGCTCGTTGGACCGGACTTCCTTGGAACTGGATCCGCGCGGCCGCGTTGTCGCAAGACGGCAAGACCGCTCTCGTCAGTGAGCAATGCGACAAGCACGATGATTTCGATATTCCCGCTGCCGCGCTGCGCATTCACGACGCCACCACAGGCGACGTGAAGTTCGACATTCTGAAAATCAACTTGTCCAAGTACGATACCAAGGCGACTTCTTACGGCAGCGCGCAAGTCTGGCGCAAATTCGTCTCAGCAGGGCTGATTGCCGTGGATATCACGCCCGATGGCAAGTTTGCCGTCGCGGGCCAAGGTGGCGAGAACGATACCGGCAAATTCCACGTTATCGACATGGAAACTGGCAAGGTGCTGCGCGAAATCGGCGGCCATCGTTATGGCGTTACCGATGCCCGTTTCTCGGCGGACGGAAAGTACCTCCTCTCGACGGGCCGCGACACTACGCTTCGCATCACGAATCTAGAGGACGGCAAAGAAGTCGGTGCGCTCGGAAGTCCCCGCGGCGGGCAGTTCAAAGATTGGTTTTCGGCGCTCGCTATCTCGCCGGACGAGCAAACCGTAGCTGTCGCCGATATCGCCGGCCTGATACAGGTCTGGTCACTGAATTCTTAGCAAAAGCCAGTGCGCATTGACCACTGACGCTTCGGTCTACTTTCTCGGCGCGCGACCAGCTATTCTAGTCTGCACCACCGGTTCGCACTTCTGCCCCTTGCCCTGATATCTCCATGCCCTTGCCGCGCGTTGTTGCCGATACTCCTCTCAACCCTGTCATCGAGGCGCTCTTGGCCGGCAAGGTTGAGATATTGCCGTGGTCGGTCGCGCTTGAGGGAACGAGCGAACCTGTTGCAGGACTCTATACCTATGGCCATTTGCTGGTGGATGGTCCAATGCTCGATCGCTTGCCCGGCCTGAAGGTCGTCAGCAACTACGGTGTGGGAGTCGATCACATTCGTCTGGTCGATGCGGCTGCACGAAACATTCCGGTGGGCAACACTCCGGGTATTCTGAACGGTGCCACTGCCGACATGGGCTTTACGCTGTTGCTCGCCGCAGCCCGGCGACTGATCGAAGGGGACCGTTATGCCCGCTGCGCAGACTTCACGCGGTACGATCCGGGTTACATGCTAGGGCAGGAAGTTCACGGCCGCACGCTGGGTATCGTCGGCATGGGGCGAATTGGGCAGCAGGTCGCGCGCCGCGCTCGGGCCTTCGATATGCCGGTCCTCTATTACAACCGCCGTCAAAACGCAGCCGTTGAACAAGAGCTGCAGGCGCGGTATGTCGGGTTCGACGAACTGCTCCGCACTTCCGACTACGTCATGCTTTGCTGCCCCCTGAGTGACGAGACGCGCGGGCTGATCGATGCCGCCGCGCTCGCCAAGATGAAACCGACCGCCATTCTGGTAAACATCGCCCGCGGACCCGTGGTCGACACGCAAGCGCTCACCGTGGCGCTGCAGACAAATCAAATTTATGCAGCCGGGCTAGATGTGACCGATCCCGAACCGCTCTCCCGCGACCATCCGCTCCTCAAGCTCGACAACGTGACGATCGCGCCGCATCTGGGGAGCGCCACCGAACAGACTCGCCGTCGCATGGCCGAGATCTCCGTCGAAAACCTGCTGCGTGGAATTGCCGGGGAACCACTGCTGCACCAGGTTTATGCCTCACCGTAACGCTCCAGTTTCACTCGCGGAATACCTCTCCATGTCAACAATCATTCGCTGCCTGCTAGTAATGCTGGGCCTCGTGGTCAGTATCACGCCGGCGACGGCAGCTGAGAGGCCGAATGTCGTCTTCATCGCCATCGACGATCAGAACGATTGGATCGGTGCCTTTGGCGGGCACAAGCTGGCGAAGACTCCGCATATCGACCTGTTGGCGAATCGCGGTACCGCCTTCCTGAATGCTCATTGCCAGGCTCCGCTCTGCAATCCGTCTCGTACTAGTTTGCTACTTGGCTTGCGACCTACGACGACGGGCATTTACGGTCTTTCTCCTTGGTTTCGCACGCTCGACGACTGGAAAGACCGCGTCGCCTTGCCGCAGCATTTCAAAGCAGGCGGCTATCGCACGCTGACTGCCGGCAAGATCTATCACGGCGGTGCGGGCAGCCCGCAACAACGACTGCAGGAGTTTGATGTCTGGGGACCCGGCGGTGGCATCGGCATCAAGCCCGAGAAGAAGCTGATTGGCCCAACGCCAATGGGTAACAATCCGCTGATGGACTGGGGCGTGTTCCCACACCGCGATGAGTACAAAGGTGACTACCAGGTTGCTAGTTGGGCTGTCGAACAAATCAAAATCGCGCCGAAGGATCAGCCCTTCTTCCTCGCAGCAGGATTCTTTTTGCCGCATGTTCCCTGCTATGCCACGCAGAAGTGGTTTGACTTGTATCCGGACGACGACAGTGTGCTGCCGCTGCTCAAAGCGGACGACCGTGCCGATACGCCGCGATTCTCTTGGTACTTGCATTGGCATTTGCCGGAGCCGCGACTGAAGTGGGTGCAAGAGAATAACCAGTGGCGGAATCTCGTACGCTCCTATTTGGCTTGCACGAGCTTTGTTGATGCTCAGGTAGGGCGCATCACGGCCGCACTTGAAGAGGCTGGGCTGGCCGAGAATACCGTCATCGTGCTGTGGGGAGATCACGGCTGGCATCTGGGCGAGAAAGGGATCACAGGCAAGAACACACTCTGGGATCGTGGGACTAAAGTCCCACTGATTTTTGCTGGCCCCGGCATCAAGGCTGGCCGCTGCACACAGCCCGCCGAGTTGCTCGATATCTATCCCACGTTGATCGACCTCTGTCAGTTGCCCAAACGGACCGATCTCGAAGGCATCAGTCTGTTGCCACAGTTGCAAAATGCCGATGCCATGCGCGAGCGGCCCGCGATCACTTCGCACAATCAGGGGAATCACGGCATTCGCAGCGAGCGGTGGAGATATATTCGCTATGCCGACAACAGTGAAGAACTGTACGACTTGCAGAACGATCCGCACGAGTGGACGAATGTGATTGAGAAGCAAGAACATGCCGCGGTGATTGCTGAGCATCGTCGCTGGCTGCCCAAGATCGACCTGCCACCTGCGCCGCGCAGTGCGAGCCGGGTACTTACCTACGACAAGGCCAAGGACGAAGCCACCTGGGAAGGAAAACCAATTCGCCGTGCGGATCCAATCCCAGAGTAAATACCTGTTCGCGGTCAGCCGACACACCAGTCACGCCATTGCTCCGATTGCTCAGGCAGCGAATAATGCTGCAGCCAAGTAGCCAAACAACCAAGCAGAGGAATGGACATGCCCAAGTTAACAGTCGAAGGTGTCGGCGAGTGCGAAGTGCCGGCAAACAAGCGTCTGGTGCTCGCCCTCACGCAGGATGCGGGCGTCGATCAGTTGCACGCCTGCGGTGGCAATGCGCGGTGCACCACTTGCCGCGTCGAGTTCATTAGCGGCGAACCGGCCGAAATGACCTTGGCCGAACAGAACTTGCTCTCTGCCAAGGGATTGAGTGGAATTCGACTCAGTTGCCAAATTGCCTGCAATCAAGACATGACCGTGCGGGCGATCAGCCGATTTGCCGGCAGTGGTCGCAAAGATAGCGGCGGCCTGCCAGCCGAAACGATCCAGCCGCCGCCAGAATGGGTGAGCGCGACGGTCTAGCTTGAGTTGCATGTGCTCTTATTTGGGAGGAATCATCGTTGTCGCCGCAGCGATCTTTTCACTGGCGACCGGGTCGTCGCCAGACTCACGCGACTGCGTACGCAGGTAGAGTCCCTGAAATAGCATGTTGGCCGACATGAGAACTGCAACTTCCAGCGGTGCCCAAGTGGGTGTTAGTGCGAACACAATTGCCATGACTAGCATGGCACCGCCAATCATGTAATAAATGCCAGCTTCGACAGCGTGCGACAAAAAGCTCAAGGCCGCCGCCACGGCCCACATGGCGTAAATGATGAGCATCGACTCGGGCTTCTCGTGCCTCATGCCCAACAGTACGATTGCCAGAATCACCCCCATCGCAACGGAGTGCCCGATCCAGGTCGTCATGAAGTGTTTGCGCTGCCAGCTGGGGATTTGGCGGAGCGACGGATAGCCCAAGAATATCAATAACGGTAGCATCGTCAGCAGCATGGTCGCCGTGGTCAGAATCATGCCGATGGCATAATAGGGTTGGCCGGCGAGCAGAAGATAAGCGATCGCGTGAACAGTAATGGGAACCGGTGCAAAGTAAAGCATGCGGTTTGCGAAGCCATAAATCCGTTCATCAAATCCTTGATGACGAATCGAGCGCGCCACCTGGTCGAGAAGCGTTAGCGACTGCGCCTGAATGGGCTCGCCCTCTAAGTAGGCTTTCAAGTCTGCAGCTAAGGCAGCAGCGCTGGAATAACGTTGCTGCGGCTTCTTTTCCAGGCACTTGAGGCATATCGTTTCCAAGTCGCGGTGTAACTTGGGTTGAACGAGGCGCGGTGGCAGCGGATCTTGCTCGCGCACCTGCTGAATGGTCTCGATAACGGAATCGCCTGTGAACGGCGGCTTGCCGGTAATCATCTCGTACAAAATGACGCCCAATGCATAGATATCGGTCGCTGGACCAATTTCCGCTGAGTTCCCGGCAGCCTGTTCGGGGGCCATGTAGGTGGGAGATCCGATGATCGCGCCGGTCATGGTGTGCGTGGGATTTCCTTGCACATGCTTCGCCAAACCAAAGTCGGCGATTTTCGGAGTGCCGTCGGAATGAATCAGCACGTTGCCTGGTTTCAGGTCGCGATGCACGATTCCCTTATCGTGCGCATGCTGTACACCCCGCGCCAGCGCGAGCGTTAGCTCAGCTGCCCGGCGCTGTGGCACGGGCTGTCCATCGAGCTGCTGGGCCAGGCTGCCGCCGCTGACGTATTCGAGCGCCAGATAAGGTCGCCCTTGTTGCTGGCCGATCTCGAATATCTGCGCAATGTTGGAATGGGCCAGCCGAGCGACCGCTTCGGCTTCGCTCCGAAAGCGGGCCAACTCTTGGGAACTGGCATTCGCGCCGGCGAGAATCATCTTGATGGCGACCAAACGTTTCAGACCCAACTGCCGAGCTTTATAAACGACACCCATGCCCCCTTGGCCAATTACACCTTCAATTTCGTACCCTGCCAGTTGTGGCAGCGGCGACGGTGCTCGCTGACTCGCTTCACCGACATTGTTTTCAGCGAAATCGATTGCGGCCAGCATCACACGCCGGCGTACGAGCCGCTCGCGCAGTTCTGCCTGCAATGCGAGATTGTCGGGGCAAAGTTGTTCGGCAGACAGGTCGTCTCCGCTAGCGCGGTGCTCTTCCCACTGCACGAGCAATTCGAAGAGCGGATTCATCCCAGATGCATCACTGCTACCGGGTGTGCTCCCCTCGGCAAGCGTTTGTTCGATCGGCTCGCGATTCACTTCATAACCTCGCGATTTGCGTCAGATCGCCAGCTAACTCTTCCGTGGCTGAGACCCAAAGATAACTGACTTTGCGCGGATGAAGTTCCAGGATCCTCGCAATCTCCGCCTGAGGCAGGCCGAGATAGTAGTGCATTTCGAAAATAGTGCGCTCTGCCTCGGCGAGCTTGCCAACCTTGTTGTGAAATTCAGTCCACACGGCCAGCCGCGCGCCATCGAGCGAGTGGTCGGCCGGTTCATGCCGGCTGGCAAACGAATCGTTGTTGGGAACGAGTGTTTCGTGCTGATGTCCGCCGCGTCGCTCAGTCGCCACCATATCGAGCAGCACTTGCCGAATCTTATGAGCGGCCAAACGAAAAAAATCGGCGACGGTGGGTGGATCGGCCTTTTCCATCGCTTGCACCAAGCGAAACCACGTTTCATGCACGATGCTGTCGACCTCGTGCCGACGCTGCACTTGGGGGAACGATCCCGAAAGGATCTTGCCTGCCAGGCGACGTAACCGCTCGCAGGCTCGTTCCAAGAACTCGCGCCGAGCCTGTTCGTCGCCTGCTCGCAGGCGGTCGAGCAGCAGCTGTAACTCCACCGTGGCCGCAGGATCCATGCGTTATTTTACCTGTCGCAAAGTGTGCAGCACCAGGAACTTACGGAAGATCACGATTCTTTGCGCGGTTTTTGTGTCTGAAAAGGGTTCCGCGGCTGCTCAGCTATTTAGGGAGACTAGTCTGTCATCCGACTGGTTCACCCCGACTGAGCTTAAGAGGAGATGCTGCCGGCTGCAACTGTCGGCTGCCGCAGCACCAACATGACTACTAAAAAACCGAAACTAACTATGCTTACTAAGACTTTTCTCGTCGGCACGATTTTACTGGCCCTCGGCGGCACATCTGCTGGCCTCTGGTACCAGTTCTTCCCGAGCTCGCGCGAACTAAAATTGCCGGGGACGGTCGAATCGCAAGAAGTGCGACTCAGTTCGCGTTCGGGGGGGCGAGTGACGAAAGTCTTCGTCGACGACGGTGACGTGCTGGAAGCCGGCGCGAAAGTAATCGAGCTGGAAATGCCCGAACTCGATGCCCAGCGGTCGCAGCTTGAAGCTCAACTGGCTGCTGCGGAGGCTGTGCTCGCGAGGCTCGAGAGAGGACCGCGTAAAGAAGAGATCGCCGCCTCTCAGGCTGCAAAGGAAGCCGCCGATGCTCGCCTGGCGCGCATGAAAAAGGGATTTCGCCAAGAGGAGACGGAGCAGGTTAGCGCGGAACTCGAGAGCATCAAAGCCGAAATGGAAAATGCTCGCATCGAAATGACTCGCGAGCGGGGACTGCTCGAAAAGAATGCCACGAGCAAAGGAACTTACGATGCAGCGGTCTCGCGCTACGGTCGCTTGCACGGCCAGGTGAATGCCCTCGCCGCCAAATTGCGAATGTACGAAAGTGGCTATCGCGAAGAAGAGATTGCCGAATCGATTGCGGAACTTGCTCGGCTGCAGGCTAATCTCGACTTGCTCAAGGCAGGAACACGCGTCGAGGAAATCGACGAAGCCCAGGCGACCGTTGCAAACTTGAAAGCCAAGATTGCCGAGCTCGACGTGATGCGCCGCGAACGGACGGTCTATGCTCCGGAAAAGTGCATTGTGCAAACGCTGAGTGTGCGACCGGGGGATATCGCTGCACCGAACCGCCCTGTCGCACTCGTGCTGCGAGCCGACGATCTGTGGGTGAAAGCGTATATCTCGGAGATCGATCTTGGCCGGATCAAGATCGGCCAACAAGTGGCGGTGACGATCGACACATTTCCCGACAAACGCTTTCAAGGCGAAGTGATTTACATTGCCCCCGAAAGTGAATTCACGCCGCGCAACATTCAAACGATCGACGAACGTCGTCACCAGGTGTTTGCCGTGAAAGTGCGCGTCGCCGATCCGCAGGGGGTCTTCAAATCCGGCATGGCTGCGGATGTATGGTTGAAGAAGTAGATGATTGTCGCGGCGCGGTGAGTGAGCAACTCGCGCTCTGGTCCCCTCTCCCCGGACCACCAAGGAGAGGGCGTTTAAAAATTCGACCCCCGAGCAAATTGAGCAAACCCATGTCCATCCCATCCACACCCGTGATCGACGTCCGTGGTTTGACGCTCCGTTTCGGCAGTTTTACTGCAGTCGACCAGGTCGACTTGCAAGTGTATGGGGGCGAAGTCTTCGGACTGCTCGGGCCCAACGGCTCGGGAAAGACGACTCTCATTCGCGCGCTTTGCGGATTGTTGCCCCTGGCTGAAGGTACGGCGACGGTGCTGGGGCGCGATGTGGTGAAAGAAGCCGACGAAGTGCGGCAGTCGATCGGGTACATGTCGCAAAAGTTCTCGCTCTATTCAGATTTGACGACGCAGGAGAACATGGACTTCTATTCGGGCATTTATGGCCTGCGTAAGACAGAGGCTAAGCTGCGGCAGAAGGAACTTATCGAACTGACGGGACTCGGTCCTTACTTGGATCGTTGGGCAGGGCGGCTATCAGGTGGCTGGAAGCAACGCCTGGCACTCGTCTGCGCGCTGCTTCATCGCCCGCAATTGGTGTTTCTCGATGAGCCGACTGCGGGGGTCGATCCCGTCGCCCGCCGCGAACTGTGGGACTTGCTCTTTCAACTCGCTGCGCAAGGGATCACGCTGCTCATCACTACACACTACATGGATGAGGCCGAACGGTGCGGACGCGTGGGCTATCTGCATCTATCGAAGCTGCTGGTCATCGGCTCCCCCACGGAACTGAAACAGCTGCCGGAAGTCACTCCCGCGGGATTTCGGCGGGTCGAAATCGTCGCGCCGGATATCGCCGCACTGCTACATGTTTTGAAGACTCGCCCGACGGTTAAAGAGGCAACCATCTTCGGACAGTCCGTGCATGCGCTCGTCGATGTACGGGACGACTTGCGCGACCTCGTCGCTCCCGATGTGTCCATTCGCGACGCAGGCGCAAATCTCGAAGACGTCTTTGTGACAATCGCCCGGAATCGCACGCGCGAGTTAGCCCAAGCAGGTTGACGTCTCATTCAAGTTCCCTCTCCCCGAAGTAGTCAGAAGAGGGAGTCTGTGAATACGAACCACCGACCACACCGAACCACCAACGAAATAGTTCCACGAACTGGATCCATAGATGAATGGCGACACACTCTTGCGGACGTTTTCGATTGGCCGCAAGGAAATGCTCCATATCCTGCGCGATCCGCAAACGCTGTTCTTCACGCTGTTTGTCCCCGTGATGGAGCTCTTCATGCTGGGGTATGCCATCGACACGAATGTGCGGAATGTGCGCACGGTGGTCGTTGACCTGGCGGGAACCCAGGAAAGTCGTCAGCTGTTGCAACAGTTCGAGAATTCCCATTCGTTCAAGATCGTGCATCGCGCCTTTACCGATCGAGAAGCGAGCCAGTTGATTGTGGCGGGCAAAGCGCGGGTGGGAATCATCATTCCCGAAGACTTCTCACGTCAACTCGAAGCGGATCGTTCCGCTCAGTTTCTCGTGCTGGTCGATGGAACCGAATCGAGCATCGCTGGTGAAGCCGTGAACGTAAGCAACGCGATTGCCTTGCGTCAATCGCTAGCTCGAATTCTCGGCGACAATGCGCTCCCCATCGAAGCGCGGCCACGTCTGCTGTTCAATCCCGACATGCGCTCGGCGAACTTTTTCATTCCCGGGCTGATGGTGGTGATGTGCCAGATGATGTCGACGGTCCTATCGGCCAATGCCATCGTGCGAGAAAAAGAACTTGGCACGCTCGAACAGCTCTACATGACACCGGTGCGCCGCAGCGAGTTGATTCTCGGCAAGATGGCACCGTACATCATCCTGACACTGTTCGAATTCTGCTTTATCGCCCTGCTGATGCGAGTTATTTTCCGCGTACCGATTCACGGTCTGTTCATCACCCTGCTCATGATCACGTTTCCGTTTGTGCTGGCAAACTTGGGTGCTGGCCTCTGGATTTCGACCAAGGCTGCGACGCGGGAAGCAGCTGGTCAGGTCGCGATGGGGACCTTCCTGCCCTCGATCTTTCTGTCGGGTTATGTCTTCCCGATCGACTCGATGCCGCTGCCGCTGCAATGGGTTTCGCAGCTCATTCCGACCACGTGGATGATCGACGCCTCACGGAGTGTGATTCTGCGTGGTGGCGGCTGGAACGAACTCTGGCTGCATGCCGTCGTACTCTGGTCGATGGCGCTCTTCGCCCTTGTCGTCGGCTCGCTCAGCATGCAGAAGCGGCTGTAGGTAGGCAGCCGCGGCGACCATTCATGGCTAGGGTGGATAGAATCGTGCTAACGGCTCCCGAATCTCGCTGGACTCAAACGCGATGCGGCTCACCGTGAGAGAA
The DNA here is from genome assembly GCF_007747655.1 of Anatilimnocola aggregata. Lineage (NCBI taxonomy): Bacteria > Pseudomonadati > Planctomycetota > Planctomycetia > Pirellulales > Pirellulaceae > Anatilimnocola > Anatilimnocola aggregata. The sequence continues at coordinate 6,718,867 of NZ_CP036274.1, read as the reverse complement.
GGTAGCTAAGCCAATTCTCACTGGCCGTGAAAGCGTTATCGGTAACCTGTTGGAAGTACGTTCTCGCCTTCAAACTTTATGGCGCTTTCGCGTAGCGAGCGACTGCCACTCTGACGGACCCTTTGGTAGACCTCGTCGCGGGAAACTCCATCGTCATCGCCAAGACGACCGCCGCGACATCAGCCGCACCCTACGTGTAAGAGCCTGGATGATTTCCCAAGATCCGTGACCAGACGAGTCCACACTTGAACGTCTATTAGCGATGGCGGACAGTCCGTAGGTCTTTGACAACTTGGTGGCACGTAAAGCAGCAGTTGAATCGCCGTAAGTGGCGCTATCGCTCCTATGGGGGGGCGGTTCGCAGTCTTACGCTGACACGCGTATTTCCCGAGAGTTGCGCTAGGTTGCGGGGAAAGGCTCCGGTGGTTTGTCAACAAATAGAGCGCAAACGGACTTGAGCAAGAACGTACTTAGGACGATCGACACGCTACTCTCGGCGCTTGCGCTGCCGGTCCGTCGCCCCGAAACTTAAATGTAAACCCCAGTCCCTTCCTAACATTCGACTGGTCCGCCCTACTCAGGAATGGTCGCTTTCGACAAGCTCAGCAGCGAGTTCAGGCTGCCGGAGCGAAAGCCTTGCAGATCGAGCGTGACGAAGCGAAACCCGAGTGCTTTAAATTGCTGGGCAATCTGCTCACGCAGTTCAGGCTGCGTCAAGGTTGGCAGCACATCGAGTGGGACTTCAATGCGGGCGAGCTCTCCCGCATGCAACCGCACGCGCAGGTCTCCCAGACCCAAGCTACGCAAAAAGACTTCCGCTTGATCGATCCGCGCGAGACGTTCGGGAGTGACTTGTTCGCCATAGGCAATCCGGCTGCTCAAGCACGGCGTGGCCGGTTTTTCGGCACAAGGCAAGTGCCAATGGCGGGCCAGTTCGCGGACGTCGGCTTTATTCAGGCCGCATTCGGCCAGCGGACTTAGCACGCGAAACTCACTCGCCGCTCGCATGCCGGGGCGATAGTCACCCAGGTCATCAAGATTAGCCCCATTCAACAGCGCGCTCACGCCCCAGGAGGGAGCCAACTCGGTCAGCTTGGTGTAGAGCTCCGTCTTGCAGTGGTAGCAGCGATCGGGCGAATTCGCCACATAACCGGCGCGAGCCAGTTCCTCGGTCGAAACAATCTCGTGCCGAATGCCTATTTGCGCGGCGATCTGTTGAGCATGTTCCAATTCGCCCGTGGCCAGGCTGGCACTCACGCCGGTCACCGCGACCGCTCGGTTTCCCAATGCCAGGAACGCCGCCTGGGCGACGACCGCTGAATCGACACCTCCCGAGAACGCTACCGCTGCGCTCGGCAACGGACGCAAGAAGGCGAGGAGCGCATCGCGCAGCGCAGTGAGTCGATCGTCGAGAATGATATCGCTGGCAATAATCGGCGCACCCTTGGCCGGGAAGGAACGAACTCGCGGAAAGGTCGAGAATGAATTATCCGCGAGGGCTGGGCAGAGACAAGGAGAGGGGGAGAGTCGAAGTGCGCATGAAAACGCCGCATTGAATTCACAATGCGGCGAGCATTTTCAGAATTGGCAAACGAAATCTCAAGCGGCGCGGCGAACTTCTGCTTCGCCAGCAGCCCGCTTTTGGAGCAGCACTTGAACTTCGACGCACAGGCCCGGCACCGCAGCCCCCACGCGGCGATTCAACTGCCACCACCAGCGGCTGTACTCGAGCGGCCGCAACAGGCCACCCGAAACGATGCGAAATCCGCGCGAAGCTTCGACCGTCAGCTCAGGGCATTGTTCTTTGACCAGATCTAAAAAAGTCTGCTTCGACCAGGCCTGAACGTGGCCGCGGGGGCCAGCGTTAGTCCACTTGTCGACGACGGGAACCACGTGTCGGCGAAGGAGGTGCACGCCGTGCGGGAAAATGGGCACACCCCAAACCAGCCGCCCCCCAGGGCGCAGGACGCGCACCATTTCTCGCATCGCCAGACCGGGGTCGTGCAAATGTTCGAGCACTTGCTCGCAGACGATGATGTCGTAGGCTTCGCTTTCTAGGCAGGGAAGTCCTTGCGACAGATCGATCTGGTGCAGTTGCCATTCTTCCTGCTTGTAGACCGCTGATGTTCCCTCCGGGAACAGGTCCACACCATGGTAGTTGACGTGTTCGTGGCCGGGATGCAATTCGACGTACCGCCGAGTGATGCCATCATTGGCACCGATATCGAGCAGCTCGCATTTGCGCCCGGTCGCTGCGAAGTGTTCGTTGGCCCACTGGGCACAGTCGACACCCAGGTCGTAGTAGCGGGCTTGCCGCAGGCGATACGGAGCGTATCCGTCTTCCACACCAAAGGCTTTGGTCGAAGCTGTCCGTCTATTTGTCATTGCAATTTTCCCCTGAAATAGCAGGCAAGTCGCGGCACGCTGGCAGCACCAGCGTGGAAAACGAGTCCATTGGAGGGGGGGATGGCTTCCTTGGTCTTATCGTCACAACCGATACAGATTGGTGATATAATTTGTCGCTAGCTAGTCTGAAAAAAATCGTCCTGAAAAATGCCATCTGCCCGCACTCGTCCGAAGAATACTTGTCTGCAGAATCTCGTCTTCACGAACTTTTTGTCCCCTGAAGTCTCGTCTCGAACATCGTCGCTCGGCGCTCCTCTGCCACTGCTGCTGCGTGGACCTCGTTTATGCCCATTGATGTCACCTGTGCGAATTGCAAAACACGCTTTCAGGTCAGTGAGAAGTTTGCCGGCAAGAAGGGGCCCTGCCCCAAGTGCAAAACGGTCATCACCGTTCCTACGGTCGCGCAGCAAGTTGTCGTGCACGCGCCAGAACCGACCGGCCCTAAAGATTCCAAGGGGCAGGCTGTTCTCAAGCCCGTGGTGCGCACCGAAACCAAGCTCTCGAAGCCAATGATCATTGGCATTGTCGCGAGCGTGTTCGTTGTGCTGTTGCTGGCCTTTCTGCTGCGCTTGGGATTCCCCGGCGGGAAGGTGCCGCTGGTCATCTTGATTACCGGCTCGGTCCTGCTCGCCCCACCGCTGTCATTCGCCGCGTACACATTTTTGCGCGACGACGAACTGGCTCCTTTCACGAGGCAGGAACTTTTGTTGCGGTTGATTGCGCCGTCGGTCGTCTATCCGCTGATCTGGGGTTTGTACTGGTTCGTGTTCACGTACCTCGATATCAATCCCGCAGGCAACGGCCTGATGTTAGTTTTCGCGATTCCCGTGGTGATTGTCATTGGCGCAGTCTGCGCACAGGCCAGTCTCGAACTTGAATTCGGTGCTGCCGCGCTGCACTACACGGTGTATCTGGCCACCACGGTTTTGCTCCGCCTGATTCTCGGCATGAGCGCCTACTGGCACGCCGATCCTCTTCCGCCAACCAAGCCCGGCGCACCGACTAAGCAAGCGCCACCAGTGAAACAAATGCTGCCCGCGAAGAAAGTCGCGCTACTCCTAGAGAGTCCGCGTCAGATTATCAATCGCTTCTGAATCGAGCACGAGCAATTCAGACTGGCTACCGGACTCAATCGAACTTACTTCTGCTCTTTCAGCGTCATCCAGCTGGCGAAACCGAGAATGATGGCGCAGGCGATCATGGCGACGTCCATCAGGATGCTCGCGCGACGAAACATCATCGTGGGCAGGGCCAGGTCGAGAATGAAAAGTATCGCGACGAGAACGGCGACGACCATCCCCGCGATACAAAGAACCTTTGGCATTCCCGACATCCTCAAAGCTGCAACGCTCATGGCACCACGCCTGTTTGCTACGGCGTCCTAGTATAATTCGAGCGTCGGCGGTGTCACCTACGCAGGCCGATCATTGTCGGCCCTCAAGTTGTCGTCGAAGCCGTCATCTTTCGCAATGGTCCTACAATCGTGTCCACCCCAACTCTGCCCAGTCCAACCGCCCGGATATTCCGCGACCAGATGCCCGTTGTCCGGCGGTTCGCCTATTTCGACCATGCCGCCGTGGGGCCGTTGCCGGAGCCCTCCCGACGGGCGGTGGCTCAGTGGCTGACCGAAGCGACCGAGTTGGGAGACACGGTTTGGCCACGCTGGAACGGCCAACTGGAGCAGGCCCGGCGGCATGCCGCTGAGCTGATGGGGGCGGAACTCGACGAAATAGCCCTGATTCCCAATACCACCGCGGGCATCAATTACATTGCCCAAGGCTTTCCTTGGCAGGCTGGCGATAATGTCGTCACCCTCGCCAACGAGTTCCCGTCGAATGCTTATCCGTGGCTGAATCTCGCTGCTCAGGGGGTGCAGACCCGGTTGGTCGATGTGCCGGGGGGCCTCGTCGATTTGAACCGCCTGGAAGAAGCCATCGACGAGCGAACTCGCCTCCTCTCCCTCAGCTGGATTGGCTACGCCTCGGGGTATCGGATCGATCTCGACGAAGTGGCCCAGTTGTGTCAGCGGAAGAACATTTTCTTTTTTCTCGATGCCATTCAAGGGCTGGGAGTGTTCCCCATTGATGTGCGGCGGACGAAGGTCGATTTTTTAGCTGCCGACGGACACAAGTGGCTCCTCGGACCAGAAGGGGCCGGGCTGATGTTCATGCGCCGCGAACATCTCGACTTCATCCGCCCTGCGCATGTGGGCTGGAACAGCGTGCAGCGTCCGTATGAGTTTGACCGGATTGCGTTCAACATCAAGCAGAGCGCCGCACGCTATGAAGGTGGTGCGGCGAACATGGGCGGGCAGATCGCGCTGGCGCAAAGCCTGGGGCTGCTGCGCGAACTGGGAGTTTCGCCACAAGCTTCACCCGTCGCCAACGACATCCTGGCAATCGCCGAGCATGCGCGACAACAACTGGCTCGCTGCGGTGCCCGCTTGCTCAGCCCCAATGAGCCCGGACATACTTCCGGCATTGTGACGTTCGCGATTCCCGGCACCGAACCCACGCAACTGCGCGAAAAGTTACTCGCTGCCGAAGTGGTGGTGAGCTGCCGCGGCGGCGGTGTGCGCATCAGTCTGCACGGGTACAACAACGCGGAAGACATTGCCCGAATGATTGCAGTGATTGAAGCGAGCAGTCGCGATTAAGCGGTGCACGTCTCAACGCTTCGGCGCCGCTTGCTTCGCCAGTCGCAAGAACATTCGTTCGACCGCCCAACGACCGCGGCGCTCATTGGAGTGAGTTCCCTTGAGGGACAGATCGAGTTCCAAGAGCCAACGATACAGCTGGCCGCCGCGGACGCGTCCCAGTTGCTTCAAACGAGCTTCGGCTTTGGCGAGTGTCCCCAGCGGCCAATCTTTGAAGCCGGCCTGCAGCAAGGCATCGCGGAGTTGCACTTTGATGCCTGAGCGTTCCGCCTCGCGAAAAATACGCGTGGCGAGGGCATAACGCCGCAGACCCCAGCCCAGCGAGCCGGTGATTGCCAGCGGATGTTCGCCCGCTTGCAGCACGTGATCGAGCTGCGCGAGTGCATCGCCCGCTTCACCACCAGCCACCGCATCGCCGAGATCCCACAGGCTGCGAGCCTTCCAACCGCCGACAATGTCTTGCACCATCTCGGGCGTGATCTTTTCGCCCGCTTTGACGAAGAGCGATAGCTTGGCAATGTCTTGCACCAGCACGCCGAACACGGGCCCGGTCAATTCGAGCAACAGCTTGGCTGCGTCTGGGGGCAGCTGAGCACTGTGAGCGGTGCGTGCCCAATCGGTGAGCCAACGAGCGATCGCACTTTCGTCGATGACTTTATTTTTGCCCACTACCTTCTGCGGCGGGCGGCAGTCGACGACGGTCGCCGTCGATTCGGCAGCCATCTTGGCCAGTCGCGTATTGCCGGGCCATTCGCTCACTTCCAGCACCAGCACACCGTGCGACTTCCCTTTGGTGACGAAGTCTTCCAGTCGCTGACGATGCGTCGAGACAAACGAATCGGCCTCGCGCAGTTCCACCAGCCGGGCACCGCCGCCACCAAAGAGCGAAGCAGTCGCCAGTTCGTCGATCACATCGCGCCACTCGGGAACCTTTTCGCTCCCGTCGTGCTGCGAAACGGGAGTATCGGCATCGCCGTGCGTCATGATGCCGCGCACATGCTCGCGGGCCAGTTGCCGCAAGCAGGGCTCGTCGCCAAACAGCACGCACACGCCGGTCGCTGGCGGCGTGGTGGTTTTGACAAAATCGAAAGCGTGTACGGTTTCAGCCATATTCCTTTTCGAGTCGTTCGCGTTGCTCGCATTTCTTCAATGCCGCAAAATATCCCTGCACGTCCCAGTAGAGGCACAGCAGAAATAGCATATCAAAAACCGCGGCTGCAGTGCCGACGACCGCAATCCAAGCGGTCGCCGTCGATTGATTCGACGCTTCGCCCACGAGTAGTGCGGCAAACTGCACCGACAGCAACGAACCAATGAAGCCGAAGAGCACCACACCACTGAGCGAGCTGCGGGAACACTTTAGTTCGATGACGGGCATTGGCGGCGGCGGCGGCGGAGTGAACTCGGCAATCTCTTGCGCCGCATAAGCTGCGTTGCGATGGGGAACGAATACCTGCCAGAGCGAGCCTGCGAAGCGAACTTCGGGCTCCACGCCGAGTGATCTCAGATGTCGAACGAGCGGTTCGATTTTCGCCCGCTTGCGATTCGCGGCCACGACCACCGGCGAATCGGGTTCAAGTCCCTGCTGCAGCGGCCCCGGCGGAGCCAGTTCTTCCGAGAGGCCTTTCACATTTCTCAGCCCGGCGAGAATTTCGGCCCGTGTGCGCGGGGCTTTGCCAAGGCCATGATCGGGCGGCTTGTCGACCGTCAACGTTGACCGCGCGCGGCCTTGCTCGTTGTCGACGTCGCTCGGCTCGCCGGGCCAGGTCGACTGACCATACATCGACAGCAGAAAGCGGTAGAGCTTGATCCGCAAGCGATCGGACCAGGTAACGCCGCGCTCGCTCGCACGATCGGCCTCCGCCAGGCCGTCTTGCCATTGTTCGAGGAGTTCATCGCGCGTGGTCATCGACGCTGATCCTCGCAAAAGTGCTGGCCACCCCTAGTGACCAAGGTGCATTATGCACCGCGAGCGGGCAGCGCGTCCAAGCGAGTTTTCACGGCCGCGGCGATGGATTCCCAAGCGGCCATGCGCCCGGCACCTTGTTGCCGGCAACTCAGCCAGCCCGCTTCGGGATCGATGAATTGCACGCCATCGTCCCGCAATCGCTGCACGTTACGTTGCACGGCGACATGGTTCCACATTGCAGTGTTCATCGCCGGGGCCATCATTACGGGGCCGATGAACGCCAGATAGAGCGTCGAAAGCAGGTCGTCGGCCAACCCGTGAGCTGCTTTGGCCATGAAGTCAGCCGAAGCGGGGGCGATGACGAGCAACTCGCCTCGTTCGGCGAGTGTGATGTGCGCGCCCAGCGGAAAGGCCGGGTCGAACAACTCGCGCGCGACTGGCCTACCCGCCAAAGCTGCGAGCGCTGCGGGGCCGATGAACTGCTCGGCAGCGCGCGTGGTGACCACGGTTACACCCAGGCCCGCTTGCACCAGGCGGCTGACTAGCATCGCTGACTTATACGCCGCGACGCCGCCAGTAATTCCGACGACGATTTCGCGATTGGTGTTCGGATCGGCCATGTTGGAGTACTCCTGTTGGAGTTCCGGCTTTAGCCGGCCTGATGCTCAACAGTGAAATTCCGGCTAAGGCCGATACTCCAACAAAAGCTGAAAATCCAACGCGATTTACAAATCGCCGAGGTCGAGTTCCATTGTCTCGCCGGTCCCTTGGAACTCGGTGCTGCGGAGATTGTTCGAAGCATCAAGATAGATCTTGTCCTGCTTGATTTCTTCCAGCACGATTTGCATCTTGTCTTGCGTGTTCTTGTCGACCAGCGCGTGCCCGCCCTTATTGAGCTGCACCATCCGCTTTTGAATCAGCGTCGAAAGCTTAAAGCGGCCGCCAACCTTGTTCACAATTCCTTCTTCGCGCAAATCATCAAGCATTCGTTCAAGCTCCCAATTGCAACAAGATTTCACAAATCTGGCGTACGGACTGATCGACGTCGTCGTTCAATATTTGATGGCGATAGTGATTCTGGTAGGCAAGTTCGTGGCGGGCAACTTCCAGCCGACGTCGGATGGCATCGTCACTATCGGTGTTTCGAGTTCGCAGACGGCGTTCGAGTTCGTCGATGCCACCGGAGTGAATAAAGATGGTAATCGTGTCCGGATAACGCTCCAGAACCGATCGCATCCCATCCACGTCTATCTCCAAGATTACCCACTTCCCGGCCTCAAGGCCAGCGGCAACCTGACTTTGCAGCGTGCCGTACCAGTCTCCGCGGCCGAAGACTTCCTTGCATTCGAGGAATTCGCCCGCCCGGCGGCGACGATCGAACTCGTCGGCAGGCAGGAAGAAGTAGTCCTGCCCGTGTACTTCCCCTGCCCGCGGTTGGCGCGTTGTCGCCGACACACTCAGTGCCAGCGGCAGGCTGCAATCCGTCAACAGTTTGCGGACGACCGTCGATTTGCCGGCACCTGAAGGGCCGGAAATCACGATCATCCGGCCGGTTTTCACGGCAGAACTGGTCGCGGATTGGGGCTTGAGGTTCATGATATTTAGTAGCCCGACGCGTCAGCGAGGGATGTGGCGGGTACCAGCTACCCCCTCGCTCACGCGTTGGGCTATGAAGGACTACTCGATGTTTTGAATCATCTCGCGGACGCGTTCGATGGCGGTCTTGATCTCAATGACGTGATGCGCAATTTGGGCATCGTTGGCTTTGCTGCCAATGGTATTTGTCTCGCGGAACATTTCCTGGGTTAAAAAGTCGAGTTTACGACCGCCGGCTTCTTCCACTTGCATGGCCGTTTCGAATTGTTCGAGGTGGCTCTTCAGTCGCACGATTTCTTCGGAAATATCGCTCCGCTCGCTGAAAATGCCGATCTCGCGGACGACGTCGGCAGGCTCGATGCGCGTCCCCATTTCGCTCAGCAGCTTGTTCAGCTTCTCGACGATGCGAGTCCGAAAGGCATCGATGACCAAGGGAGCACGAAGTTCGATCTGCTGCAGTTCTTTCAGAATCAACGCGCAGTTGGACCGCATGTCCACGGCCATTGTGGCACCCTCTTCTGCCCGCATCGCGGCAAACTGGGTGACGGCTTCCTTCACCGCACCTTCGATGATCGGCCAGTGCGATTCGACCAGTGCCCAGTCCGCTACCGGTTCGCAAACCACGCCCGGCAGTTGGAGCAGCGAATCGGCCCGGACTCCTTCCACTCCCACGCCTTCTTTGGCGAGAGCGTTGAGCTGACGCATGTAACCGGCAATGACGGCCGCATTCAAGCGATAATCATCGGGAGAAGCCTGGCGATCGACCCGCAGCGAGAGTTGCACGGTGCCGCGGCGAACCTGCTGCCGCACGAGCGCTTCGACCTGCGTCTCGAGGGCTGCATAACCTTCGCTGGCGCGGAAGTTCAGTTTGAAGTAGCGGTTGTTGACGCTGCGCACCTCGACCGCGACGGACAAACCGTCCTGATGTCGGTGTGCTTCGCCATGCCCCGTCATGCTCGATAACAAGGCTGCCGCTCCGCAAGAAAGAATCAAAGGGCTCAGCTGAAATAGCCGAAGCCCACGGTGAAAAACTGGGATGACAATGGTCGCTGGCGAACAACCCGCTCAGCGACTGCTGCAGGTTAGTGACTATTTCTTTTCTTCGTCTGCCTTCGGGGCGTCGGCCTTGGGAGCATCGCCCTTGGGTTCCGCTGTTTTTGGTTCAGCTTCTTTGGGGGCTTCTGCCTTGGGCGACTCAGCCGTTGGTGTTTCGCTCTTCGGCGACTCAGCAGGTGGGGCTTCCGTCTTGGCCGGAGGTGTTTCGGTCTTCGGCGTTTCCGGAGTAGCAGGAGTTTCCGTCTTGGGCGTCTCTGTCTTGGGCTCTTCAGCCTTGGGCGTTTCGGCCTTCGGCGTCTCTGGGGTCGTTCCCATGGGTGCCGGTGTGTTTTCAGGAGTCAGTCCTGGAGCAGGAGTGACATTGAGCGGATTTTTATCGTCGACTTTCTGATCATCAACGGGAATCACGCCACCCTTGACCGGCGTCGAATTTCCCACGGTCTCGCCGAACTTGCCGACGTGCAGCACGCGAAGCGCACCCATCGAGAGGACAATCCAAAGCAGTGCCACGACGACGGTGATCTTGGTGAATACGTCGCCAGCCTTGGTGCCGAACGCGCTTTGTCCGCCCATACCACCTAATGCACCCGTCAAGCCGCCACCGCGACCTCGTTGCACCAGGATCAGCAGCGTCAAAAACACGCTGAGGAGGCTCAGGGGGATGATGAACATCCAGTGCATGAAACCCAGGGCCAAAGGCAGCGGCATTTGATGTAGTTCCAGCATGACATCTCCCTATTTCGTCCGCGGCCGACTGGCACGCATATGTTGGCAGGCGGGCCTACCGCGCGCCTTGAATGATCGCCAGAAAGCCATCCGCCTTGAGTGCAGCCCCGCCGACGAGTGCGCCGTCGATATTGGGCTGCGACAGCAACGTAGCCGCATTTTCTGCGTTCACGCTGCCACCGTATTGAATCCGTACCGCCTCGGCGACCGGGGCAGTATACCGCGACGACAGGAGCGAGCGTAGGTCAGCATGCACCTCTTCCGCTTGCTGCGGGGTCGCAACCACGCCGGTGCCGATGGCCCAAATGGGCTCGTAGGCAATGACCAACTTCAGAACTTGCTCGCCGGTCAAACCAGCCAGCGAACCCTCGACCTGTTCGCGTACAACCGCTTGTGTCCGAGCCGCTTGACGCTCGTCCAGCGTCTCGCCAACGCAAACGATCGGCGTCAGCCCCGCTGCCAACGCGGCGATCACCTTCTTGTTCACGTCTTGATTGGTCTCGTGGAATAGCTGGCGGCGTTCGCTATGGCCGAGAATCACGTACTTGCAGCCGACATCGAGCAGCATCGCGGGAGCGACTTCTCCCGTGAACGCGCCCTTCGCTTCGTAATGGCAGTTTTGGGCACCGAGGCCAATGGCCGAGCCCTTGATTGCAGCGCCAATTGCACTCAGGTAAACACTGGGGGGGCAAACGGCGACCTCCACATCGCTCGCCGAACCGACGGCCTTGGCCAGCGCGGTTGCTAATTCGACCCCTTGCGCGGCGGTCGTGTTCATCTTCCAATTGCCAGCGATAAATTTGCGTCTCATGCGGCTTTCTCCGGGCCGATCGTTGAAATGGTTTTGCCAAACAACTCGGCCAGCTTACGAATCTGGGTGACAAGCTCTGCATACTGCCGCGGGAGGAGAGCCTGCGGACCATCCGACTTTGCCCGTTCGGGGCAATCGTGTACTTCGATATGAACGCCATCTGCACCGACTGCCACACCGGCCAAGGCACACGGCGGAATCAGGTCGGGCCGGCCCGTCGCATGGCTGGGGTCGACAATGATCGGCAAGTGAGACAAGCCCTTCACAACGGCCACAGCGGCCACGTCGTACAGGTTGCGGGTGACTTTATCGAAGCCCTTTACGCCTCGCTCGCACAACACCACTTGGCTGTTGCCTTGCGACAGGATGTATTCGGCACTCATCAACAAATCTTCGATCGTGGCGCTCATGCCGCGTTTCAGCAGCACGGGCTTGCGAGTGCGCCCCACTTCGGTGAGGAGGACGAAATTCTGCATGTTGCGGGCACCGATTTGGATCATGTCCGCATATTGATCGACGATTTCGACGCAACGGGGATCCATTACTTCGGTGACGACGGGCATGCCGTGGGCATCGCCTGCTTCGCGTAAGATCTTCAAGCCTTCTTCGCCGGAGCCTTGAAAGGCATATGGGCTGGTGCGGGGCTTGTAAGCACCACCGCGATAGATATTCGCCCCGGCCTTTTTGACCGCCGCAGCAATATCCATCATTCGTTCGGGTTCTTCGACGGCACAGGGGCCGGCGATCATCGCCAGGTTGCCGCCACCAATTTTGATGCCACCGACATCCACAATGCTGGCCTGCGGATGGGCTTCGCGGCTGGCCAGTTTGTAGGGGGGCAACACGGGAATGACATCCATCACGCCCGGAATAGCTCGCAGCGGTTCGGCACCGATCTTCTGCTCGTCCCCGATCACGCCAATGATGGTGCGATAGGTGCCGCGGCTCAGGTGAGCCTTCATGCCGAGTGCTTCAACCCGCTCAATGACGTGTTGAATCTGATCTTCGGTGACTTCTGACTTGAGAATAATGATCACGACAGCCACCGGACCTGCAGGAGGGGGATGGATCAAAATGGAACTTCACGGCGCTGGAAAGCTCCAGCCGGGAGGGCCAACCTCGAAAATCGACCCGTTCGGGAAGCTTCGCCCAGAAGGCTCGACCTCCGCCCTGCCCGACAATGCGGTCGAGCAAACAGTCGAGCAGACAATAATAACGACGCTTAGGAGCGTCAGAGGGACAAATCGCTCAGCCGATCAGTTCAAATGTGAACTAAGTGCCTGGCATCAATTTGTTCCGGCGTGCTCGGCGTTCAGCCCGAAGACGCGACCTGCGGCGAATTTCGCTCGGTTTTTCGTAATACTCGCGGCGGCGCATTTCCTTCTTGATGCCGCTACGCTCGACCAACTTGCGGAATCGGCGGACTGCCTCCTGAATGCTTTCTCGGTCGCGAACAACAAGCTTAACCATCGTGCCTCCAGAACGAACTCGCCATGACCACAATCTCCCAGGGTTGAATAAAAAGTGGGAAGCTCGAAAGCTTACCTGATAGCAGCGACTCTTGTCCAGCCACGCTACCCGCTGGCGGAACAAGATTTCACGGAAAACTGACCACAACAGCGCGATTTTGAATCCATAGTCTACGGCTATTGTTTCTGCGCGGGGGGCAAACCGTTGTTATCGGCGGCAACTCGGGCAGACTTGTTGATAACGACTGACGCCCCCTTTGGTTTGCTTGACGACCATCGGCGTGCCGCAATGGTGGCAATAGTCGTCCCCCGAGAGTTGGCCGCCCCGTTCGACGGTCCCTTGGCATTTCGCACATAAGTCCTGCTCGGGAAACAGCTCCAAACGCTCGGCGGGAATGGTTGTGCCGCAGTTTGCGCAGGGTTTGCCGGCACCCCAGTCGTCTTCGCCGGGATTAATGGCGTCGGCGGTGAAGCCCGTTTGGTTGCACCCGGGGCAACGCAGGTCGGGCTTCTTGATCCGCGCCAGTTCGAGCATCAGGCTCAGTTCGGCTTTCTCTTCCCGCCGAATCATGCCCAGCCCGCGCAGGCGGCTATCCAGTTCGGCCACCGTGCCATCTTCCTGCCATGAACAGTAAGGGCAGAACCAGCGAATGATGGAACGAGAGGAAGGCATAAGGTTGCTTCAGCAAGGGAGGGTTACGATTGAGCGCGTCCGGTTCTAATCATTCTAACGGTTGAGTCGGTGAGAAGCGGAGTAGGCGGTCTGCAAGGCTTTAACAAAGCACCCTTGAAAACGATTAGCGCGAATCGGTTGTAAATATCACCCGCAAATTTGCGTTTGGCGAACATTGGCCAACTCTTAGTTGGGGCTTAGACGATTGCCACACTCCGCTGCAGAAGTTACCGACATGAACCCGCTTGAATTGAACGCCACGCTCAGGCTCGCTTCGGCCAGGTCGACCTGGGACGTTCGGCCCGTCACCAATACACTGCCGGTGAAGGAACTCAGTCGGTTGATCGCCGACATTCGCCGCAGCCGAGCCTGTTTTGCAGACAGCGAAGAATCGACGGACCAACCCGCCACTTTGGAAAATGTCATCGGCTGCGATCCGCGCGACTAACGATTGTCGCAGTGTTGCAGCTAATTGCTCGTTTGAATTGCGCTGAGCCGCACAATTTCCAATTCGCTCGCTCCCGTATTTGCGCAGTAAGTTTGTGCTGGGCGAGAATTCGTTGGAGAGACTCTCGGTCGGGCTGGCGTTGCGTCAGCCACAGTTGCAAGAAGCAATGATGACATTCCAGGTTGAAGCGAATCGCCGACAGGCTGTCCGGCACCCGGCATCGTTGGTTTTGATCATTCAGCCCGTTGCCGGTGGCCACGAGGCCGCTGGTGAACCCTTGCACGCGGTCAGCCTCGACCTTTCTCAAAGTGGTCTGCGCTTTTGTTGCGATCGGCCACTCCTCACCGATCTGGCCATCGTCAGCATTCAGGCGGCCGAGCACGAACTGGTTGTTCGCTTGCTTGCGCAGCGCATTCGCTGTCGCCGCAATGGTCCCCTGTTCGAGATCGCCGTGAAGTTCGTCGAGAAGTTGAGTACGCCGCTCGACCTGCCAACCACTGACGGGGCCACTTCGTCACCATAGAATTGAAGCAGCGATTTTCTGGCGAGAATTTGCGGCAATTCGCAAGCCTGTCACCCGATATAGCGGTGGGCACTCGATCTTCTGTGGCTAAAATAGATCGCGCAAGAGCTGAAACTCAAAGCTGTAACCCTCCCCAGCTGGATTGCTCGTCATGGCAGCACGTATTCGTCGACCCACGGGCTTCACGCTCGTTGTGCTGCTCGTAGTGATTGCCATTATCGGCGTCTTGGTGGCACTGCTCCTGCCAGCCGTGCAGGCCGCTCGCGAAGCGGCCCGTCGCACGCACTGCAAGAACAACTTCAAGCAACTCGCTCTGGCGATTCATAACTATCACGATACGTTCCTGTATCTGCCTCCCGGTTATATCTCCAGCAATCCCGGCGTTTCGACCAATTCCACCTGGTGCCGAACTGGCGGCGTGCAGGGAGCGCCATTCACGGTCTTGATTCTGCCTTACAGCGAACAAGCGACGATGCACTCGCGCTTTGACTTCAACGTCGTGTTTCAAGACGTTAGCAATCAAATGGCAGCCGCGAATGGTGCCGTGGTCGTTCCGCTCAAGATGTATCAGTGCCCCAGCGACATTCGGTTCGTTAAGAACAAGCAGTTGAATAGCTACTTTGGCGTGCAAGGTGGCGGCTCTGCTCCCGACTGTGGCAACTCCAGTTGTAGCCCGGCAAACGAGCGGGGCATGTATGTGACCGGCATGCTCTTCGGCGGCTCGAAGCTTGGCTTTCGCAACGCCACCGATGGTTCCGCTAATGTCTTTCTGCTTGGCGAGTCGCGTTATGGCAACGCTGCTTGGGCGGCCAGTGCGAAACAAGATGGCTGTGCCTACACGCGCAACCTGGCTGGTGCTCAGGACGCGATCAATCTGCACAAGAACCAAGGCATTCACGATACGCGCGGGTTCAGCAGCCATCATCCCGGCGGAGCTGGTTTTGCGATGCTCGATGGCTCCGTCCATTTTGTCTCGCAGAATATCGATCTTTCGATGTATCGCCAACTCGCTCAACGCGACGACGGTCTCCCGTCAGGAGGATTCCAGCAGTGAGCGTGGATCGATCGTTTCGCGTTCCGCAGGGAATCATCGCGGGCCTAGCACTGCTGTTCGTCGTAGCGGGCTGCGGACCCAGTCAAAGTGGGCCGAAGCGATATCCGGTTTCGGGTACGGTTACCTTCAATCGTAAGCCCGTTCCCAAGGGGTTCATCACGCTCGAGCCGAGCATCGAGCAAGGCAATAGCGGTCCCGGTGGCGGTGCCGAGATCGTCAATGGTAAGTACGATACGACACTCGAGCAGGGCGTTGTCGGCGGAGCCTATAAAGTTCGCATCGTTGGCACCGATGGCGTGCCCGCAACCATCGAGGGAGAAACGCTTGCCGATGGTCAGCCACTCTTTGAGCCCTACGAAACGACCGTCGAATTTCCACTCGAAAAGACGGTAAAGGATTTCGAAGTCGGCAAGCCCGCGCCGCAGTAGCTGCGCGAGTTGGTTGGCAGTCAGCACCAACCTGACCGATGTTTCCGGGACGCCCTCGTCTGGAGTCCGGAGGACTTTTAGGCCAACGTCAGCAAATCTAGCAGTTCAAAATCAAAACCAGCACTGCTGCGTGCGAATTCATCGGAAACGTGGCCAAGTGACTCAACCACCGATTTCACTTCACTTTAGGGCGGGTTAATCGGGCTCGGGCAACGAGAATTCTCTTGCATACATCAGCGGTGGCCGATACTTTGTACTAATGCCCGCCCCGCCACCTTGCCTGTGAGGCGACCAATGCTGAACTTGCTGGGAAACTCGCCCCCTACCGCCTGCAATCGCGTCACGCGTCGCACTGCGCTCCAAGCTGCTGGCTCGGGGCTGTTGGGCCTGTCGCTAGCCAATGTCATGGCCGCGGAACAGCTGGCACCATCAACCTCCAAACTGAAGCCGCGGGCCAAGTCCGTAATCTTCATGTTCCTGTTTGGTGGTCCCAGCCAACTGGAAACATTCGACTGCAAGCCCGACGCGCCGGCGAAGATTCGCGGCCCCTTCATGCCCATCGCCTGCCGCACGCCGGATCTGCGCATCAGCGAGCACCTGCCGCGCGTGGCGGGCATTACCGACCAACTGTGCGTCATCCGCACGATGACCCACAACTACAATGATCACAGCGGGGGTGGGCACTACATTCAAACGGGCCATCGGTGGCAAGTTCCCTTGGGTGGTGGCTTCAATGCCACCAATCGGGACTGGCCGTCCATGGGCTCGGTAACGGAGTATGTCGAACAGCACCGGGCTGGTGCCAAGCCGAGCGAACTGCCGAACTATGCGGTGCTGCCGAATTTTCTCGGCAAGTTGCAAGAGTTCTCGTCGCAACTGCGCCGGCCGGGCGAATATGGCGGCTGGCTCGGGCGTGGCTACGACGGCCTGACGACGAACATCACCAAGCGGTCAGCCAAGGACAATCCTTACTTCCGCGCTTGCACGGACGACGAACTCAAATACGAGATCCAAGGGCTCTCGCTGCCCGAAGGAATCACGCTCGATCGTTTGGAAAAACGACAAACCCTCGTGAGCCAATTCGACGATTCGCTACGCCAACTCGATCACCACGCCGGCATCGCCGCCTGGGATCGGTTGCAACAACGGGCCTGGTCGCTGGCCACTTCTTCCGCCACGCGCAAAGCTCTGAACCTGACCGAAGAAAACCCCGACCTGCGCGATCGTTACGGCCGCAATCTGTTCGGTCAATCGACGCTGATGGCGCGCCGCCTGGTCGAGGCGGGCACTCGCTTTGTCACAGTTCATTTCGATGCCTGTGATGGCCAAAGCTGGGACTCGCACTCGTCCAGCAACGACGTAAA
Source organism: Anatilimnocola aggregata (assembly GCF_007747655.1). Taxonomy (NCBI): domain Bacteria; kingdom Pseudomonadati; phylum Planctomycetota; class Planctomycetia; order Pirellulales; family Pirellulaceae; genus Anatilimnocola; species Anatilimnocola aggregata. Next base: position 6,701,748 of record NZ_CP036274.1, on the reverse strand, counting down.
AAAACATTTGCTTCCTTCGCTCGACAACGCGCTCGCATCGCTAGTCGAGGACCTGAAAGATCGCGGGATGCTCGACGAAACGCTGGTCGTCTGCATGGGCGAAATGGGGCGCACGCCGCAAGCCAACGCCACGTGGGGCCGCAGTCACTGGAGTACGCTGTTCCCCGCAGTCCTTGCCGGAGGCGGCATCAAGCGCGGCATCGTCTACGGCAGCAGCGACAAAGACGCAGCCTACCCCATCGATAAGCCTGTCACGCCGGAAGATCTGGCCGCGACTATCTACACCGCGCTCGGCATTGATCCGCACATGCAACTCGCCGATATGCAAGGTCGCCCGGTACCCATCGTGGACGGTGGCTGCCCGCTTGAAGAACTGTTTGGTTAGTCCCGCCTCTCCTTCGCCCGCCTTGGTTCGTTTTTAGGAAGCTTAGTCATGCTCACCTTTCATGATGGAAATTCGCGCTTCGGACGCCGTGACTTCCTCCGCGTTGGCGGCCTCGCGCTCGGTGGACTAACACTGCCGCAGTTGCTCGCCCAGCGTGAAGCACTGGCCGGCTCGGCTAACTCCAAGGCGAAGGGGCTCCGCGATCGTTCAGTGATCTTTGTCTTCCTGCATGGCGGGCCGAGCCAGATCGAAACGTTCGATCCCAAGATGACCGCTCCCGCTGGCGTGCGCAGCGCGACCGGCGAAATCTCGACCAAGTTGCCCGGCATTACCTTCGGCAGCACGTTTAGCCGGCTGGCGAGCATGAACGACAAGTTCAGCATCGTCCGCTCGTTCCGCACGGGCGATGCCAATCACGATATCAAGCCCATCGTCGGCAAGCACACGATGGGGGCGAACATGGGTTCGCTCTACTCGCGCATTGCGGGAACCAATCATCCGGTCACTGGCATGCCGATGAACGCGGCGCTGTTTCCTCGGGCCGTCGACCCCAGCACGCAAGCGGAACAGAATAAGTTCGGCAAGTTTGCCTCGACCGGTAGCCTGGGAACTGCCTACGCGCCGTTCTCCCCAGGTGGCGAAGGGAACTTTCAGAAAGACCTCGAACTGCGACTGTCGCGCGATCGCGTCGAAGATCGTCGCAATCTTCTTGCTGGACTCGATCGCTTGCAACGCGGGCTCGATTCAGACGGCAACCTGCTCGGGGCCGATCGTCTGCAGCAGCAGGCCTTTCAAACCGTACTCGGCGGCATTGCCAAGGCCTTCGACCTTTCAACCGAAGATGCCAAGACGGTGGCCCGTTACGATACGGCCCCACTCGTTCGTCCCAATCAGATCAACCCCAAGTGGAAGAACTACAACAACTACGTCGACAACGCCAAGTCGCTGGGCAAACTCTTGCTGCTGGCTCGCCGCCTGTGCGAAACGGGCTGCGGGTTCGTCACGGTCACCACCAACTTTGTCTGGGACATGCACGCGGATGTGAACAACACGGGCGTGGAAGAGGGGATGCAATACATGGGCAACCCGCTCGATTACGCTCTCTCGGCCTTGATCGACGATTTGCACGAGCGCGGGCTGAGCGAGAAAGTGCTCGTAGTCGTATGTGGCGAAATGGGGCGCACGCCGCGAATCAATAAGAACGGCGGTCGCGATCACTGGGGTGGCTTGTCGCCACTGCTATTGAGCGGTGGCGGGCTGAATATGGGCCAGGTTATCGGTCAGAGCACCGACGATGCGGGCGAGCCACACACCGAACCGCAGGAACTCGATAACCTGCTGGCCACCGTCATGCATAGCTTGTTCGATTTGGGTCAGGTTCGCCTCATGACCGGCATGCCACAAGATCTGGTCCGCGCCATTACCACCCCGAAGCCCATCACCGGGTTAACTTAAACGTGGCATAGGCTTCCAGCCTGTGTGAGCAGCGAACAGATACGACAGGCTAGAAGCCTATCCCACGGACTTCTCTTCCGGCGAGTCTGGCCACAGCAGCGCGAGCGCCAAGCAGCCGATGAGCGGCACTTGGCCGGCCCAAAACAGGCCGGTCGCGTACGAGTGCGAAACATCGATGCTGCGCCCCACGATGGGCTGCATGACCGACGTGATGATCCACGTCGTGGCACCGAACACGCCAGTCACCATTCCTAGTCGGCGGGTCGAGAGTTCCTGCGAAAGGGAGTAGTACACCGGGAACAAGCCGAGCGTGCCAGCGGCGATGATCAAAAACACGGCGAGCAATATGGGGCCGGCGGGCATTTTCGCAGCCACGGCCGTCAGCATCGCTCCGGCTGTACAGACCGCGAAGACCGCCAAACGAGCGCGATTGAGCGATAGCCAGCCCCCGGCCAGACCTTTCACCGCTGCCCCAGCGGCGATGCAGCCGACGTCGGCCACCAGGTAGAACGCCATGATGAAATAGAACATGAACGTCTCGCTGTACTTGTGCTCTTCTTGCAGCAACAGTGGCATCCACACGCGCAAATACTGCCAGGTCATGTTGATGGTCACCACAATCGAGAGAAGCACGGCGATCTTCAAAAAGATAGCACGCGTCCAGATCGGTGGCGCAGTCTCACCGCTGGCTGGCGCTGGGGCCGCTTTCAAGCGCAGGTCAGAATCGCGCACCAAAAGCAGCCAGGGAATGACCCAAGTCATACCGGACAAGCCAATGACAATGAACGGCCGCCGCCAACTGGACGAGTCTTCGGTAAGCATCACCATCACCGCGAGAGGAGTGAGCACAGCGCCGACCGAAGCCCCGCTTTGCAGCACGCTGTTGCCCAAGGTTCGATCGGCCCCCGATAGCAACCTTTGCGTCGTGATGAGTGCGCAAGGCCAATGCCCCGCTTCGCAAAAGCCCAGCAGTACGCGGCAAACGAATAACCCCAGGTAACCGCCGTCGCTACTCTGGCCCGTCATGCCGAGCCAGGTGTGATTGTCTCCCACAATCGGCAGCAGTGCTGCGCCAATTTCGGCGCTCCAGGCGGTGGCGACACCGGCCAGTGACCAGCCGATCAGCACCAGTGGATAGAGCCAACGGACACTGAACCGATCCGCCAGCAGACCGTTCACGATGGCTCCGGCAGCAAAGGCCAGCCCAAAGCCCCACTCGAGCATGCCGTACTGCTCTTTGGAGAGCGAAAACTCTTCGATGATTCGCTTCGACATGGCCGACAGCGTTTGGCGATCCAAATACATCAGCATGGTTGCCAAGAACAACATGCCGCAGATCGTCCACTTCCAATAGCCCGGCCGGGCTGGAGTGGAATCGTCGCTTAACCGTTCCATGATTTGCCATCCCAGGCCAGCATCCGCTCGATATAGGTAACAACGTCTGCCGTGAACACGCTGAACAGCGTTTCACCTTTCTCGGCAGTCGCCTTGCGCGGATCGCCAATGTGTCCGGTCGGGGTTCGTTCTTTTGTGATCCAACCGCGGCTCCCCGGCTCAAAGGGATTGCCGAAGTCGACGTTCACGGTCTTGTTCAGGTCGGTCACCAGGTCTGGGCGAATGCGGAGCATCATCGACGTCTCCCATTCGCAGGCGTGCCCCATGCGGCGTTGTTCGAGCGCGGAATCGAGTTCGTAGGGTTTGCCACCGAGCAGCCAATAGGTGGCGTTGAGAAGCAACAGGTCGTTCCGCTGGCGATGTTTCTGCCGCAGTTCAAAGACCACCTGTTGCCCGGGCACGTGATTGCCGCCGTGGCCGTTGACCAGCACAATCCGCTGAAAGCCGTGCGTGATCATGTTGTCGATCAGATTGCTCAGCAGGTCGAGATAAACCCGCGGGGCAGCTGTCATGGTGCCGGCAAAGTCGATGTGATGTTCGGAATTGCCCAGCCACATCAGGGGCGTGAACAGGACTTTCGTTTTCAACTGCTCGTGGGCCCGGCGAATGACTTCGCCCAGCAGCAGGCTATCGGTGAACACCGGCATATGATGGCCGTGCTGTTCGATGGCAGCGATGGGAATGACGACCGGCGTCGTCTTGGGCAACGCGGCCACAGCAGGCCAATTCATTTCAGCCAATAGCACAGGCGGGCTCCGGCAGAGGTGGGAAGGCGGGAAGTGAAATGCAGCGAACCGCGTGGCAGCTTAACGGATGAACGGGGCGGTAACAAGAAAGAGCGGCATTCACTGCGAGTTTTCTCGTGTTTTCCGGCCACCCGCGGAAACTTAAGCGAGCAAACTCAGCAGTTCCTTTACCCGCTGCGGATCGACCCCGTTCGTCGCCACGCCATCGACTTTCAGCGACGAGCCCACAATGACGGCCGCAGCTTTGCCGCGCAGATTGGCGATGTTTCTGGCTGATACGCCGCTGCCGACGATTACGGGCTTGCCTGCGGCAGCCGTAATGACTTGCTGCAAATCATCAAGGCTGGTCGCAGCGCCGGTGCTGCGACCGGTGACGATCACGGCATCGGCATGCGCGCGGTACACGAGGTCGCCGACTTCGTCGCTGATGGGGCGTGGCGCGAGCGGAGCGGAATGTTTGACGTCGACATCAGCCCAGATTTGAATAGCCCCGGCATTCAAGCGTTTTCGCTCACGCAGTAACTCGTGCGCTTGCCCTTGGATGATTCCTTGATCGGTCACGCGCGCGCCAGTCAACACGTTCACGCGAATGAATTCGCCCCCCGCTGCGGCCGCCACTGCGAGCGCAGCCAGGGCATCGTTCCGCAGCACATTCACGCCGCAAGGAATGGTGGCGGCCAGACGTTTGACCTCAGCGAGTAGCCAGGTCAATTGGGCAATGGTCGCCGGTGGCACGCAGCCGGGCTCGAACGGAGTATCGCCAAAGTTTTCGATCATCAGTCCGTGTACGCCACCGCTGACAAGCGCTTCGGCATCGCGGAGCGCCTGATCGCGAATGTCCAACAGACTCAATTCACTCCGCGGCGTGCCCGGGAGTGGCCACAAGTGGACCATGCCAATCACCGGCAATGGCAATTTCTTCCAACTATTCCAAGGCATCGTAGGCTTCTTCCGTTTTGACCTCCAGTGTAACGTCCTCGACCGAACCTTGGCTGCAAATCGTTCAACGAATCTATCTGCAAATCCGGCACGGTGTTTGTAAGTTATTTCTGTGTAATGGCTTGCGACATGTGCCTCGGGTCGCAAGACGCATCGGCATGCCGCTTGCTCTGCTGGCGGCGAAGTTCTGCCCTCGGCAGCGCCGCGCGCTGCAAGGGCCTGCAGCAGCTGCGACCCGCTGGTGGCTGAATGCTCGAAGTGTTAAGGAAGGTGCATTGCCGATGACGTCCCTGCCAGCTGCTGAACAGACTCTCTCTCCCAATTCTGAACTGCTGGAGGAAACTCCGTCGGCAAGGCTAATTGCCTCGCTAGATTCCTCGCACTTAGCGAGTGAGTCGTTATTGCAGAAAGAACCTCACATGTCGTTGGCCGCTGCCGGAGATACCGAAGGTCTTCTCGCCGCCGAGTGGATGGCGGTTGCCGAGCGCCAGGCTCAGCAGCAAGTGCAACCCGCCGCGACTTATCGTTTGCAGTTGCATCACAAGTTTCGCTTCACTGATGCCACCGCGATTATTCCCTACTTGCAACGCCTCGGCGTAAGTCATTGCTATGCTTCGCCATACCTTAAAGCGGTCACTGGCAGCGAACATGGCTACGACATCGTCGATCACGGTCAGCTGAACCCTGAGATCGGCAGCGAACAGGATTTTGATGCCTTTGTGGCCGCGCTTCGCCAGTCAGGCATGGGGCATATTCTCGACTTCGTTCCCAATCACATGGGTGTCGCCAGCAATGACAATCTCTGGTGGCAAGACGTGCTCGAAAATGGCCCCAGTTCTCAGTTCGCGATTTACTTCGACATTGATTGGTCGCCGCTCAAATCAGAACTTGCCAACAAAGTCTTGCTTCCTGTTCTGGGCGATCAATTTGGCCGCGTTCTCGAGAACCAGCAGTTGCAATTGGAATATGCCGATGGTTCGTTCCTATTGCGATACTACGAGCGCTCGTTTCCCATTGCCCCCCGCACTTACTCGCTGATTCTCGGCCATCGTCTGGAGGAATTGACGACGGCACTCGGTGCGGAGAATCCCGCAGCCCTCGAATATCAAAGCATTCTCACGGCCATCAATCACCTCCCGCCGCGCGAAACAACCGATCCGGCACAACGGGCCGAGCGCGATCGCGAGAAAGAAATCATCAAGCGCCGACTAAGAACGGTGGCGGATCAAGAACCGACGATTCTCAACTTTATTCAGAAGAACGTGCAACAATTCAATGGTGAAGCGGGAAATCCACAGAGCTTCGACCGCTTGGAACAACTGCTCGAAGATCAGGCTTATCGCTTGTCTCATTGGCGCGTGGCTTCTGACGAAATCAATTACCGTCGCTTCTTCGATGTGAATGGCCTGGCGGCCGTTTGCATGGAACAGCCAGAAGTCTTTGCCCGTTCGCATGCCTTCGTGCTCAAGCTGATTGCCGATGGAAAACTCGATGGCCTCCGTATCGATCACGCGGATGGGCTTTACGATCCGGCCGGCTATCTGCTCAATCTGCAGATCGAGCGCTGGTTGCAGTTCTGTCGCGCGGAGTACGACCGCGTCGCAGTGCAGTCCGCCACTCAAACAGAACCAATGCTTCCCTGGGAATCGTTCGTACCTCGCCTCCGACAACTGGTGACGGATCGCTACCGCACCACAAAATCGATTGAAGCGAGCAAAGCGCTGTATGTAGTTGTCGAGAAAATTCTCGAACGCAACGAACGACTTCCCATCGATTGGCCCGTCGCCGGAACTTCGGGCTACGATTTTCTCGTCGACGTGAATAGCCTGTTTGTCGACAGTCGAAATGAAAAAGCAATTACTTCCATCTATGAGCGGTTCATCTCGGATAAGCCCTCTTTTGAAGAAATGACCTATCACAGCAAACGGCTGATCATGAAGGTCTCGATGGCGAGCGAACTCCATGTTCTCAGCCATCAGCTCGACCGCATTTCCGAATGTCAGCGCTGGTCGCACGACTTCACGCTCAACGGACTAACATTGGCGCTGCGCGAGATTGTCGCCTGTTTTCCGGTCTATCGCACTTACACCGTGGGCGACCAGGTCCGCGAGCGCGATCGTGCCTACGTCGAACAAGCCGTTGCCCGCGCGAAGCGCAAAAACCCAGCTGATAGCCATCACGTCTATGACTTCATTCGCGAAGTGTTGTTGCACGGCAATTTAGAGCGAGCGTCCGAGCGCGAGCGCCAACTGCGTTTAAATTTCGTCGGCCGCTTCCAGCAGTTTACTGGCCCCATGATGGCCAAGGCGGTCGAGGACACCACTTTCTATCGCTATCTGCGGCTCATCTCGTTAAACGAAGTGGGCGGCGACCCGAGTCGTTTCGGCTTGAGCACGACCGCCTTTCATCAACAGAATCTCGATCGTCAGAATCGCTATCCCCGCTCACTCACTTGCCTCTCGACTCACGATACCAAGCGCAGCGAAGATGTCCGTGCGCGGATTAACACCCTCTCCGAAATTCCCACTCGCTGGAAAGAATGCGTGCTCCGATGGTCGCGCTGGAATAAGCGAAAAAAGATCAAGGTCGATGGCGAGCTGGCCCCGAGTCGCAATGACGAGTACCTGCTTTATCAAACCCTGCTCGGCAGCTGGCCAGCGGCCTCTCTTTCGGGTTCGGCGCTCGACGAATACATCGAACGTATTTGCCAGTACTTGAGCAAAGCCCTGCGTGAGGCCAAGACGAATTCGAGCTGGATCGCGCCGAATGAAGCCTACGAACATGCCACGCACGATTTTGTAAAGGCTATTCTAGCCGTCGAGCCAGCGAGCGCGTTCCGAGTCGATTTCGAGCCCTTTGCCGATCTGGTAACGCGCTGGGGTTGGTGGAACTCGATGTCGCAAACGCTGCTGAAATTAACATCTCCCGGAGTTCCCGATACTTATCCCGGCACCGAAGTCTGGAGCTTGACGCTTGTTGATCCCGACAATCGTCGCCCGGTCGATTTTCGCCTTCTCGACGAACGACTGCGGGCGTTGGAACACCGTGCTAAGGATCCCGGCCGCGCCGCACTACTGAAGAATCTGGTTGAACGGGCTACGGATGGCAACATCAAGCTGTTCATTCACCAGCAGGCTTTGCAATTGCGGCGTGAGTTACCCGAGTTGTTCACTGGCGGGCAGTACGTACCGCTGGAGGTGAGTGGTTCGCAAGCCGAGCACATTTGCGCGTTCGCGCGCATCCACGAAGGCAAACAGGCAATTGTCATTGTGCCGCGGATGATCGCCAGCCTCGTTCCGGGCGGGAATGCACCTGTTGGCGATAGCGTGTGGATGGATGCCGCCGTTTTAATGCCGGCATCGCTACGCGGCGAAGGTTGGCAGAACGTATTTAGCACCGAACAGTGCGCGCTTGGCGAACGATTGCAAGCGGGCCTGGCGCTGGCGAATTTTCCCGTATCATTATGGTTGCGCAAGTAGGCGGAAATCTATCAAGTTGTAAGGAGACACCATGACTCGACCTGCCATTTCCGCCCATCGATCTTCGGGCATTCTCTGCCACATTACCTCACTCCCCGGCAAATTCGGCTGCGGCGACCTCGGGCCTGCGGCCGACGATTTCATTGATTTCCTGCAGCGAACCGGCCAAACCCGCTGGCAAGTCTTGCCGCTGGGCCCCACCGGTTATGGGGACTCCCCCTATCAGTGCTACTCTGCGTTCGCGGGCAATCCCCTGCTCATCAGCTTGGAGCGACTCGTCGACGATGGTTTGTTGACCGCGGCCGATTTGAAAGCTTTTCCGGTCTCCGCTGACGAAACCAAAGTCGACTTCGATCAGGTTCGCCCCGCACACGAAGCACTTTTACGGCGTGCTTACGACAACTACCGATCGCTTGCCAATGCGAAGCTAAAACTTGCGTTTATAGCGTTTCAGAATTCGCAAGCAGCCTGGCTGGCAGATTACTCCTTGTTTGCAGCTTTGAAAGAGTTTCATGGCGGCAGTGGTTGGACCGTCTGGCAAGCCGAATTCGCGCGGCGCGATCTCGATGCTTTAGCGCGTGTGCGCGTGGCCTTGGCAGAAGCCATTGAACGTCATGCATTCGTTCAATTCCTGTTCGCGCGGCAGTGGCAAGCCGTGCGCAAGCGCTGTCATGCCGCGGGAATTATGATCATCGGCGACGCGCCAATTTTCGTCTCGCACGATTCGGCCGACGTTTGGGCGAATCCCGACTTGTTCTATCTCGATGCGGCAGGGCAACCAACGGTCGTCGCCGGTGTGCCACCCGACTACTTTAGTGCGACGGGCCAGCGCTGGGGTAATCCGCTTTATCGTTGGCATCGCATGCACGCTAACGGTTATGACTGGTGGTGCCAGCGGATGGCTCACTCTCTGCAAATGTTCGATTTCGTTCGGCTCGATCACTTTCGTGGTTTCGAAGCCTATTGGGAAATCCCTGGTACCTCACCCACTGCAGTCGGTGGGCGCTGGGTGTTCGGTCCCGGCAAAGCATTATTCGAAGCACTCGCTGCCAAACTCGGCGGGCTGCCGATCTACGCTGAGGATCTGGGGCTAATTACGCCGGAAGTTGAACAATTGCGAGATGAACTAGGCTTGCCCGGCATGCGAGTGTTGCAATTCGCCTTCGGCGACGATGCCAAGTCACTCGACTATCGCCCGCACAATTACCCGCGCCACTGCGTGGTCTATACCGGTACTCACGATAACGACACAACCGTCGGCTGGTTTCTCAGCGCAGCAGGGGACGGCACCACGCGTAACAACGAACAGGTCGAGCGCGAGCGAAATCTTGTCTTGAGTTATGTAGGGGGCGACGGTTCCGAAATTCATTGGGATATGATCCGACAGGCACTGGGTTCGATTGCAGACACCGCCATTGTGCCCGCACAAGATTTGCTCGGACTTGGCTCCGCAGCGCGGATGAATCTCCCCGGTACCGGCACCGGGAATTGGTCCTGGCGGATGCCGCCCGGCGCGCTCACCCCCGCGATTGAAAAACGATTAGCTACTTTGACCATGATTTTCGATCGCGATCCCGTGTCGCCCGATGCACCACAAATACCTGTTACGAGAATTGTCGCCGAAAAGGCTCTTCATTAAGAGCTTCACAAACGTCAGCGCGCGAAAGACTCGGGCGTGGCACTTCAGTTGCTTTAAAAAATGCAGGGTGGTGAATGATTTCACCCCCAAGCATTCACTGAGGAGAGCACATCATGAGTGACCCGCAATGGTTCAAAGACGCCGTAATTTACGAACTACACGTTCGTGCGTTTCACGATAGTATTGGCGATGGCACGGGCGATTTTCGCGGGCTGACGCAAAAGCTTGACTACCTGCAAGACCTCGGCATTACCGCCATTTGGTTATTGCCGTTCTATCCTTCGCCGCTGCGGGACGATGGCTATGACATCGCTGACTACACGTCGATTCATCCCAAGTATGGCAACATGGAGATGTTTCGCGAATTTCTCTCTGCTGCGCATGCACGCGGGCTCAAAGTGATTACGGAACTTGTTCTCAATCACACCTCCGACCAGCATCCGTGGTTTCAGCGCGCTCGCCGCGCACCGGCGGGAAGTCCCGAGCGCGACTTCTACGTTTGGAGTGATTCGCCCGAGAAGTATCGCGACGCGCGCATCATTTTCCAGGACTTCGAAGTCTCGAACTGGACCTACGATCGCGTTGCCAAAGCCTATTTCTGGCATCGGTTCTACTCGCATCAGCCCGACTTGAATTTCGATAATCCTGCAGTCTGGGAAGCTCTATTTCCCATCATGGATTTCTGGCTGGAGATGGGCGTCGATGGCATGCGACTCGATGCCGTGCCTTATCTATACGAGCGCGAAGGGACGATCTGCGAAAACTTGCCCGAGACTCACACCTTTCTCAAAGCTGTCCGTTCGCATATTGAGCAGAAGTTTCCTAATCGCATGCTGATTGCTGAGGCGAATCAATGGCCCGAAGATGCTGTCGCCTATTTCGGCGACGGCGATGAGTGCCATATGTGCTTTCACTTTCCGCTGATGCCGCGCCTGTTCATGGCGATGCACACGCAGGATCGCTTTCCGATTGTCGATATTCTGGAGCAAACGCCGGCCATTCCCGATTCATGCCAGTGGGCTCTGTTTCTGCGCAATCACGACGAACTCACGCTCGAAATGGTGACCGACGAAGAGCGGGATTCGATGTATCGCGCTTATGCGCACGATCGCGATGCCCGCATCAACCTCGGCATCCGCCGCCGCCTGGCTCCCTTGTTAAGCAATAATCGCCGCCGCATCGAGCTGATGAATGGGCTGTTGTTTTCTTTGCCCGGGACACCCGTGCTCTACTACGGCGACGAAATCGGCATGGGGGACAATATCTATCTCGGCGACCGAAACGGCGTGCGCACTCCCATGCAATGGAGCGGCGATCGCAACGCCGGCTTCTCTCGCGCCAATCCGCAGAAGCTCTACCTGCCGATTATCATCGATCCGGAATATCACTACGAAGCCATCAACGTCGAAGCGCAGCAGTCGAATCCACACTCACTGTTGTGGTGGAATAAGCGTTTGCTCGGTTTGCGCCGGCAGCATCAGGCCTTCAGCCGCGGCACGATTGAGTTTCTTGACCCGCAGAATCGCAAAATTCTGGCCTTCGTACGAAAATATCAGGGCGAGACCTTGCTTGTAGTGGCAAACCTCTCGCGCTTCGTGCAGTATGTCGAGCTTGATTTGAGTTCGTTCGAAGGAATCGCCCCGGTCGAACTTTTTGGGCAGACTCCCTTTCCGCAAATCGGCAAACTCCCTTACCTGCTCACCCTCGGCCCACACACGTTTTATTGGTTCTCTCTTGGTTCGAAGACCGAAGCGATTGCCGCGGGGCTACCCGCGCGAGTGCCCGAATTGATCGTGCCCGCTTCCGCAATCAGTTGGGAGCAGATCTTTGCCGGCGCTGGTGACTTGGCACTCGCCGGGGTACTGCGCACCTACTTGCAGCGTACGATTCCCCAGCAAAAAGCAACTCGCAAGATTCGCGCGACGCACTTACGCGATGTTTTGGCCATCGCTCCCGGTATGTTCCATCTGGCAATCATGGAAATGGAATTTAACGAAGGCGATCCTGAGTCGCATGCAATTCCGTTGGGCTTCGCTCCGCTCGATGTGCTTGACGAATGGCCTGCCACACAACTCGGCAGAATCGTAGCTCGCCTGAAAGGAAGTCCAGATAGTGTCCAGGGAGTGCTCTACGACACTTCGGAAGTGCCGGCCTTTGCCCAGGCAGTTTTTGACGCCATTCAAAGTGGCCGCAGTGTTCCGGGGGCATTCGGTGGCGAGTTGGTGACGTCGAAGTTGCAAAGCATGCCTGTCGATGATTCATCGCTGCCACCCATGATCGTTACTACCGAGCACTTCAATCATTGCTATAACTTCGGCAACAAATGGCTGCTAAAGGTTTATCGGGGCGTGGAAGCAGGTCCCCATCCGGAGGTCGAGATTGGCACGATGCTGAGTGAGCAAGGGGCGCCGGTTTCTGTTGCGCCGCTGATCGCCAGTGTGGAATACAAACGCCGTAAGGCGGAACCGATGACCCTGGGGATCGTCACTCAGTATGTTCCGCACGAGTCCGACGCCTGGCAATATACGCTCGATTGCCTCAGCACGTTCTACGAACGCGTTGCGACACTGCCCGATCCTGATGCGACGCTGCGCGGCAGTAGCTTTAATCCGTTTGCTGCCGATCGAATGCTGCCGGAAATCGCGGAGGAACTAATCGGCAGCTATCTCGAGAATGTGCGCATTCTGGGACGCCGCTTGGGCGAATTGCATTTAGCGCTGGCGAATACTTCCGAACGACCCGCGTTTGCGCCGCTCGAATTCTCGCCACAGTACCAACGGTCGCTCTACCAAGCGATGCGCACGCAAGCCCTGGATGTGCTCTACGAATTATCACAGCAGCATAGTGCATTGCCCGTGGAATTGCGTCCGATGGCTGCTCAAGTGATTGAGAGCGAAGTTGCCATCCTCGCCTGTTTCCACCGCTTGATCGATCGCAAGCTGCCGATGCTAAGAACGCGCGTGCAGGGGGAGTGCCACTTGGGACAGGTGTTACATACCGGTCGCGATTTTGTCTTCATCGACCTGGAGGGGTTGCCGACGCAGACCATCGGCGAGCGGCGCATCAAACGCACACCGCTCAGCGATGTGGTGGGCATGCTCAGTTCGTTTGCCAGTGCTGCGATATCGACCCTCTATGGTTTGAGCACCGGGCGCGGGCGGCCGCAGGGGACAATTCGGGATGAAGATCGCCAGCGCCTTGGACTGTGGGGCCGGCTCTGGTTCAACTGGGTCGCTGGGACTTTTGTGCCGTCGTATGCTTCGACCGTCGCAGGCGTTCCCATCCTGCCCACAAGCGAAGCCGATCGGAAATTGCTGCTGACCAGCTTGATGCTCGACAAGTGGCTCAGCGAGTTGGAACTCGAGCTACAGCAGCGTCCCGATTGGACTCGCATTCCATTGCGCGGAATTCTGGCGACGCTCGATTGGGCAGAAGCCGAAGCAGCAGTCGGCCCGCCGCCCATGAAGGACTAAGTTTGCGTGACGACAGATTCGACATGCGCGCTGTAGTCGCCGACACCGGATTCTCCGCTTCACCGACAAGCAAAACGCATATCGGTCTAATTCCGCTTGTTTTGCGAAGAATCCTTCAAATTACCTCCCGTAGCATTCTGCGGCACTCCGCTTGCATCGGGCGGCAGGCCGACAACAAACGATGACGTTTGTTGCACACGAAATTGTTTCGAACCTTGCGCGTGACGTTCGCTCGCGGGGAACGAGGTGGTCCTGCGCGGGGAGCGGTAACAATGAAAATGTTGGTTCGGCGACGTGCGTTTACTTTGGTGGAGTTGCTCGTAGTGATGGCAATTATTGCCGTGCTCGTGGCGCTACTGCTGCCCGCAGTGCAGAAGGCGCGTGAAGCTGCGTCTCGAGCATCCTGCTCAAATAATCTTCGGCAAATTGCCCTTGCGATGCACAATCACGAAAATGCGCTGAGCTATCTTCCCGCCAGCAAGCGTACTACCAAGCCACAACGTAGCTGGGCTCCTGATATCCTGCCGTTCCTCGAGCAGGCGAACATGGTTAGCGACGCCAACTACGATCTCGATTGCAACTGGTGGCGCGATACCGACGAAGCGACGATGACCGCGATTCCGAACGGCACCACTGCAAAGAAGCACATTCGCGCGTTTATCTGCCCGTCGACTCCGATCCCGGAGCGAATTCAGAACAAGCTCGATTCATCGGCTGGCGACAAAGTGGGTGCCTGTGGCGATTATTTCGCCGTGGAAGGTGTTTCTTCGGCAATCAATACCGATCTGCCGACCGCCTACCAGATTAACTTTAATGGAGCTTCGTTCCTGGCTGGTGCACTTCGTCCATTCGAAGATGCCAACCCGAACATTCCGACTGGCAACACCTATCCTTACGCCTTTCGCAAGACGACCTTCAAGTCGATCACCGACGGCACTTCGAACACGATTCTGATGGGCGAATGTGCGGGCCGTGAAGACGTTTGGCGCGGCCGCGTGATGAGGCCTGCAGTGGCTGACACCATGAGCGCCAACTGCGCTCGTGCTCGTGGTGGCGCTTGGGCCACGAATGACAATCCCTACACCATCGGTGCTCGCGTCGATTGGTGTGGTGGCACAATCCCTGGCAAGATGAAGATCAACAGTTCAAACGAATATGGCTTCTTGTTTTACAGCTTCCACGATCGGGGAGCGAATTTTGCCATTGCTGATGGCTCTGTGGAGTTCATTTCCGATAAAGTCGCTCTGTGGGTGTTGGCTGCCTTGTCGACTCGGTCGGGTGGCGAGGCCCTGAGCGCGACAGATTACTAAAGTCGAATGTCTCAGCCAGAGATAAAGCCCCCTGCGGGAAGTCGTCCTGCAGTGGGACAGGATTTGTTTGTGCCGCTGGAGTGCCCATCGTGCCGCGCGCGCGGATGGGCACAGGTCGACCAGTTGGATCGCGGTATGCGCTGCCTGGAGTGCCGCGCCTGGTATCAAGTGGACCGCAGTGGGCAAGCTTTGCTGAGACGTAACCCCCGCGAGCGTGAGTTCACTTGTCCGAGGTGCCACATTGCAGGCTTCGCCCTGCTCGACGTGAACGACCACGCTTCATGCACATCGTGCCAATTACCACTCAGGCGAGGACCTGACGGCAAACTGCACAGCGTCGAACAAGTGGCAAGCCTCTTTCGCGAAATGCAGGAGAAGTCACTCCTTCACCGTCAACAAGAAAAGGCTGCGAAGGGAGTAACTACCAGCCAACTCCCTTCTCGCACTGTGCTGATTGCGGGTGCAGTTCTAGGCTGCTTGTTGCTCGTCATGTTCTCGCGCTGGCTTCTGGTGGGGACATCGCCCAAAAGCCTCGCCGCGCAGATGACTGCCCACTGTCTTGCCGGAGACTGGGAACTGGCCGAGGCGCTCGTGGGAGAAGATGAGTACGAGCTGGGGGATTTTCAGAAATGGCGAATCACGCACTTCGCTTCGATCCAGCAGAAGTTTCGACCCAACGACACAACTAATGTTCAAGTCGAAGTAATTGAGGCCGATTCTGATCAATTGGTGGCGAACGTCATTATCAGCTCTCGGATCCTGGGTACGCGAAAAATCATGCAGTATTGGACGCGCGAAGAGGAGGGCTGGTTGTTCGATGCTACTGCTTCACTCCGCGATCCTCGCAAGCTGAGCCAGGTTAAGCCCAAGCCCACCGCCGCGCCGCGGAAGTCGTGAAACGCTTCTTACTGGTTATTGAGCGCCATGTTATTGATCGTCGGTGTACCACGAAGTTTTGCCGCGGCCGGTTGTTTCGTGCGGTAAGAATCGTGCTCCGGTATCTACCTGCAAATAGTCTCGTAGCGGTGCCCAGGGGCGAATGCGGACGCCGTCGATTGATTGCTCGAACACGCCGCTACCAGGAACCGAGAACTTGATGTGTACGAGGCCATAAGCACTAAGGCGATCGTCAAATTCAGGATGTGCAGCTTGAAAGGGAAGTTGAATCGTGGCACCCCGCTGGCCATAGTCGCTGGGGTTTACCGCGTGCGACCAGCGAGCGATTGGCGAAACCATACGGCCGCGACTAGTCGATGCCAGGCTGAAGTCACGAGCTTCGAGCGCGTAGAGCTCCACTTCCAATGTGCCGCTGGCCAGCGCGACGTCCTGCCAACCGGTGATGGGCTGCATATAAATGACGAGTCCGTCGGCCTCGACATCTCCGTCCCAATTGGCCAGCAAGGCATCGGTCGAGATGGAAATCACTTTTGCCGGCGGCAGTGGCGGTTTTGTGTCACTGGGGAATTCGTCGGCTGGCGGCAAAGGCTGCAGCTTCGCGCGTTCCGCTTTTGACTTCGCGGGCGTTGCCAATTCCTTTACTTTGGTAGCGAGCGTTGCTGCGGCGATGGGCTTACCTGCGAGGAAGGCTGCTTTCACTTCACTCCAGGCAATGGGCCGCCACAGCACCGCGCCGCCGCGCTCGAAGCGCAAGACCAGCTGCTGAGCATTCGATTTGTCGTCGATCAGCCCTTCCCACTTACGACCCGAAAACGTTTCGATCACTATGGTCGTCGACTCTTGAGCCACGCAGGCTGCTACTTGCCAGGCCAAGCCAGCGATGGCCACTAACAACGCTCGATGCTGAATCATGGTGCGATGCCCGTGCGAATGGATCAGGCCGGACGGATAGTCACCGGCACAAACGGAACCAACAGAACCGATGACTATCCAACGCAACAACCGCGCCCAATGCCATTTAGTAACCACCGGACGAGTGTCCAACCTATTGGCTTTTCAGCACTTAGTGTTTGCCGTTCGCCGAGATTGCCGGGGCGGACGTGTCGCTCCAAGATGCCCGCCGGCATCATGTGGCAAGAAAGCAACAAGCCGAATGACGCGATGCCACCACGCGCTCGACGTGACCTATATTTCAGGATCAACGATTCTCACGATTAGCTGCCACCCTGAGATGCCCATGCGCGCTTGCCGAACATTGTCTCTTTTACTTCTGTTGACCTTGCTTTGTCCGCTCGGGCGGGGCGATGCTCCGGCCGGTGCCGCGGTCGCGGCACAAACGCGACCAGTCTCATTGCGCCGCGCTCCAGAGGGAGAGCGAGCAGGTGATCGTCAACGCGAAGGAACGAAACTGACCGATGTGACTGGCCGCTTCGAACTGGCTGGCGATCGGATCACGTTTTATCCAAGTAGTGGGCGTGAAACCTATCGAGTCCTTGAGAATCTTTCGCTCGAACGAGTCGGCCAGGTGCTCAGCGAAAGT
Organism: Anatilimnocola aggregata; assembly: GCF_007747655.1. NCBI lineage: Bacteria > Pseudomonadati > Planctomycetota > Planctomycetia > Pirellulales > Pirellulaceae > Anatilimnocola > Anatilimnocola aggregata. The sequence goes on along the minus strand of NZ_CP036274.1, from coordinate 6,684,490 downwards.
CGTGCTCGGCAGGAATGGACGGTCAGTGGCGTGTTGACCGAATTCCGAGGTACGAACTATCTGCTACTTAGCAAAGCGGTTGTTAAATCAGCCGTCGATCCCCGCTAGGCGTGTGCTAGCAAACGAATTCGTCTTGGTCGAATGGGCCTAATTTGGTACACAAACTCTCCAGCGCTCGGGGATGAAGCGCGGATCGGCAGGCCTCTTGCGCTCAGCGCGAGATTGAACGGAGTCATCATCGCCGCCCATGAAAACGATCGTCGTTGAAGACCGTACCTGCCTGCTCGCCAAGCCAGTGCTGCAGGCGATTGCCGATACGTGCATTTCGCTGGGCCATCGCGTCGTTCGCTGGCGAGGTCCGCTCTCGGGGCGTGTGCCTCATTCGCGCCGTTTACAGCGTTGCCATGCTGCCTTTGTGTGGAATGGTGTTCATCCCAGCTACGCTCCTGCGATGGCCGAGTTGGCGGCCATGCAAGCGCGAGTCGCTAATGTCGAATTGGGTTGGAACCCGCAACGTGGAACTTGTCAGATCGATACCGCAGGAATTAATGCCACGGCCAGTTGGTCGAGCGAGCCGCTGCTGACCGTCGGCAAGACTCCTCTGGCCGTCCGTCCGCAGGGGGATCTGCTCGTTCCGCTACAACTCGATCGCGATACGCAAATCACGCAGCTGTCACCCTCCTTTGCCAACATGAGGGCCTTGGTCGAGTTTCTCTGCCGCAATTCGCGCTTGCCGGTGCGAGTTCGCCCACATCCCAAAGCTCCGGCCGATCCGCTGCTGCAACAGACGACCTTGCGTCTCGGAGGAAGCTGGGACGACAGCTCGAACTTTGCCATGGCCGTGCAGCGCTGCCGGGCCGTTGCCCTCGTCAATTCATCCGTGGGTGTGGAAGCACTGGGCCAGCAGTTGCCGGTGTTGTGTTTCGGTCAGTCGATTTATCGGCACGAAGGGGCCGTCTATTGCCTGAACAACGACCCAGCCGCGACGGCACAGGTGACGAGTGAACTACAGCACGGACACTGCACCCTCACCGTCGAACGCGTGGCTGCTGCCTATCACCGCGTGATGAGCCATCAATGGACGCACGCCGAAATCCCCCAGCGTTTGCCGGCGATTGTCGATCAACTCCTGGCTGGTACCGTTGACTTTGCCGATCAACCCTACGGCCTGTGGTCTCAGCTGATTCACTTGCTTACACCTTGGACTGGCAGCGGACGCCGCGCTGCCTGAGTGCATTCAACTTCCTCAGCCAGCGAACAACTATTTTCCGTGAGGCCCAGATGACCGCCAAAAAAGAAGCCCTCAAAGCTGAGGAAGCATTGAACAAGCTGATTCGCGATTTTTCGTTCGACACCGTGCTCGATGTGGGCTGCGGCTACGGCCTGCATACCGCCCGCTTTCGTGCTGCTGGGAAACAAGTCACGCCGACCGATATGTTTTCGTTCTTCGATGGCGGCGTCGTCACCGGCGACTATCTGGAAGTGCAGTTTGGCCAGCAGTTCGATTGCCTCTGGGTTTCGCATGTGCTCGAGCATCAACTTAACGTCAACTTCTTCCTCAAGAAGTTGCATCGCGATCTGAAAGAAGGGGGCTTGCTGGCCATCAGTGTGCCGCCACTCAAACACGAAATCGTCGGCGGCCACGTCACGCTGTGGAACGCCGGTATCGTCCTCTACAACCTGATTCTCGCCGGCTTCGATTGCTCGCAGGCTCGCGTCAAGTGCTACGGCTATAACATCAGCATCATCACGCCCAAGATCACCGCCAAGCTGCCGTACGACCAACTCAAATTCGACAACGGCGACGTCGATACGCTGGCCGAATTCTTCCCCAAGCACCCGAAGCTCAAGTGGCAGCAGAACGTCCCAGGCAATATCGCCCAGCTCAATTGGGACGCCGACGAGTTCGTCATGCACCGCGACCCGAAAGCTGAATGGCGGCGCATTCGCCGTTGGTTCTCTCCCCGCCGCTGGTTCGAGAAGCCTTCGGAAAAACGGGCCGCGTAAGGTAGGTATCGAACTACACTCGCAACTCTTAGAATCGGACCTTTCCTTAAGCAGTGAAAGGACGTTGCGAATGCCCCTCCTCGGTGCCCACATGTCGATCGCTGGCGGCTACTACAAGGCCCTCGATGCTGCCGGCGCGCTGGGGATGGAGACCTGTCAGGTCTTCACGAAGAATAACAATCAGTGGCGGGCGAAAGAAATCACCAAGGCGGAGATTGGGCAGTTCGCTGATTCTCGCCAGAAGCACAATATCCAGCATGTATTGTCGCACGCCTCTTATCTGATCAACATGGCGGCTGAAGCGGACGAGCTGTGGAACAAATCCGTTGAAGGACTAGTGGTGGAACTACAACGTGCCGCGGCATTGAGCATTCCTCACGTCGTAGTGCATCCCGGTGCGGGAGTGAAGCTGACAGAAGAAGCAGCCATCGCTCGTGTTTCGGCAGCCATCAATCGCGTACACGACTTGGCCGGCGAAGTCGGTTCGCAGATCCTGCTGGAGAACACAGCAGGACAGGGGACCACCTTGGGGCGTCGCTTTGAACAGCTGGCAGCCATCATCGCGGGGGTAAAGCTTGAACATCGCGTGGGTGTTTGCATCGATACCTGCCACGCGTTTGCTGCCGGCTATCCGCTGGGAACTTTGCCAGCGTACACAGCCATGTGGAACGAGTTCGATACGCTTCTTGGCCGAGATCGGCTCAAGGCGATGCATCTGAACGACAGTAAGAAGCCACTCGGCTCGCGCGTTGATCGTCACGAGCACATCGGCCATGGCGCGCTGGGACTGGAGCCATTTCGCCTGCTCATGAACGATGTTCGCCTGCAGCAGACGCCCATGTATCTCGAAACTGAAAAGGCCGAGAACGACGATGGCGAACCCTGGGACGCTGTCAACCTTCGCACGCTACGCGAACTTGTTACCGGCTAGCTGCCCCACGAAAAAACCGCAGGCGAATTGGCCTGCGGTTCTGGAAAGGTTTGATCGTTTCGACGAATAGCGTTTAACGCTTCGTCGGAGCAGGTCCGCGGGGCATGGTGCCAGCCGTTGGTGTCACGCCGCCCAGCGAACGCACAGCACCTGGTCCACCAGCAGGACTGACGCCCGAGCTTTGAAGCGGGCCCTTGCCGGCACCCGGAGCCATTCCTTCGCGACCCGATTGCGACGTACCTGCGACGTAGTTGTCGATCTGCGAAGTTCTTAGCAGGCGGTCGAATTCGGTGCTCATCTTCACCCGCAGTTTCTTTTCTTCCAAATCCTTGGTCAATTCCTTGCGAGCGATTTGCGGATCGACGGCCACCGGGCGAGTTCGGCCCAGGCAACGCAAAATGATGAACTGATCGTTCAATGCCACAATGCCCGACATGGTGCCGGCTTGCAGCGAGAAAGCCGTCTTTTCGAGTTCCGGTGAGCCGCTGTGCTTTTGAATCGGCGGAACTTTGCCACCGTTCGAACGGGACGAAGGCTCGACCGAGTACTGCTCGGCCAGGCTCGCGAAGAAGGCATCGGTCGGGTTATTGCGGGCCATTTCCCACACCTTTTGCGCCTGGCGTTGATCGCCGAGTACGATGGCGAGGACTTCCATCCGCTCGCCGTAGTTCGCTTCGTAGGCCTTTTGCAAATCGTCTTCGGTGATGACGACCTGGCTGCCGACGATCTTCTTCAGTGCGACCGATGGCCACACGGCATCGCGCACGTACAACTCGACCGGTGCCTTGTCTTGCTCGGTCACTTGCTTGAGCCAACGGTCCACGTCGGGCGAGCCGTCGGGCTTCTGCATGCCATACATGTCGGCCGCGCGAGCAATCTCAGCATCGAGATCGGACTGCGTGATCGTCGCCTTCCGCTTGACCAACTCTTGTCCCAGCACCTTGCGGCTGATTTCGCCTTCGAGCACTTCATGCCCGTAGCGGGAGAGGCACTCGTCGGTCAATTGCTGCGTAGTAATCGGGCGGCCATTGATGGTGGCGGCAGCGCCCGGTACCTGCTTGGCAAGTTCGGGATTGTTGTAGATGTTGACGATTGTCGCCTTCTTGGCCATCGTCTCGAAGAAATTCGCCGCTACACCGCGAAGCTTGCCTTCCTTCAAACGTTCGCGCAACTTGGCATCAACCAGAGGCATTTGCTCGGGCGAAATCACGCGATTGGCAATTTGTTCTTCGCACTTGAGGATGTAGTACTTGTCGGCGACTTGAATGACCGGCGAGATCTGGCCGGGTTTCAAGCTAAACGCGATTTGCTCCAGGTTGGCGTCGCCTAAGTGACGGCGGATCGGCGGGATCACGCCATAGGCCGAAGCCACACCCGGGTCGTCGCTATGCTGCTTCGACATCTCGCGGAACGTCTCGGGCTTGGCAGCCACATGAGCGTGCAGTTGGTCGATCAACTTCCGATCGCTGTGGACGATGAGCAGGGCTTTGACCTTGGGGCCAAACTCCGAGTCGAACGCCTTTTGCATTTCTTCCTGAGTGACTTCGGTTTGGTCGGCCGATAGTTTGCGGAGGGCCAACATTGGCCACACGATTTCGCGCTTGTATTGGGCTTCGCTATAGCCGCGTTCTTCTCGCAGCAGTTGCATCCAGCGATCGCGCGGCAAGCCAAACTTGCTGGCAATCCGTTCGATTTCGCCGTCGATATCGGCGGTCGTGATGACAATTTGCTTCTCAGCACAAGCTTCGGCAATCAGATGGCGGTTGACCATCCCTTCGAGCACTTCCTTGCCGAACCGCCACAAGCATTCGCGGCCCAGATCGGCCTGACTGATCTGCTCGCCATTGACGACGGCCATCACTTGCAACTGAGTAGGGTTGGGGCGAATCGGTGCTTGAGCTGCCGGAGCATTGCCGGTCGGGCGCGGCGCGATTTGATTCTGAGGAACTTGTTGGGCGGGAACCACTGAGCCATTGGGTCGAGCGGTCGAGCTGGGTTGTCCCGGAGCCCCTTGATAGCGATTCGGAACCGGGGCGGGGCGAGTATTTTGAGCCGCAGCTTGCGAGCCGAAATCACCGGCACCCAGTAGGGCAGCAGCAAACAGACCCGCGCTGGTCACGGCAGCAAAAAATTGGCGGCGGCGAGCACTGGCAGCCGACCGGTGGGTTTCCTTACCTGTCATGAGCATTCTCCCTCAATCCTTGTGGGCGTCCGTTGGCAGCAGCGACTGGCACACCTCGCCAGCCGAGCAAACTGGGTCGTTTGGCAGCTTTTTGCAAATTCGCGGCAAAAACATTCAAGAAAACGGCTCTGCTGCGATCAGCGGCCGGACTATAGAAGGCTGCCGAAAACAGGTCAAGGCGAAGCTGGGGAAGGCAAGAGTGAGAAGGCAGGCTGCAGAAGTGACGGGCAAGGCGAACAGTTAGCTAGCGTTGGCTCCGGTCGGTCAGGCGTAACTTGCACGGATAAGCGTGCTAGCCTGCAAATCTACGAAATGATCTCTTTGATTACCTTGCCCTCGACGAACGTCAGCCGCTCGTTGCGGCCTAGGTGAGGGTAGGTAAGTTTGTGCTGATTCAGCCCCAGTTGATGCAAGATTGTGTTGTGGATATCGCGGAAGTGATACGGCTGCTCGACCGCTTTGAGCCCGATGGCATCGGTCGCGCCGACCACTTGCCCACCCTTGATGCCGCCGCCTGCCATCCACATAGTGAAGCCCAGGTTGTGGTGGTCGCGACCCTTGCCTGACTCTGCTTCCGGTGACCGTCCAAATTCGCCACCCCACAGCACCAGCGTGCTATCGAGCAGTCCGCGCCGTTTGAGATCGGTAAGGAGGGCGGCCACGGGTTGATCGGTTTCGGCCGCTTTGCGCAGGTGATTCTCTTCAATGTCGCTGTGGGCGTCCCACTGCATGTTGCCGGGACCACCGCCGGAAACCACGCAAGTGAAGCGAACTCCCTGTTCGACGAGCTTCCGCGCGAGGAGACAGCGGCGGCCATAGTCGTGCGTTGGTTCCTTACCAACGCCATATAAATCGAGCGTTTCTTGCGTCTCATGCGACAGGTCGAGAACTTCGGGAGCTTCGCTTTGCATCTTGAATGCCAGGTCGTAAGCGCCAACGCGTGCATGAAACTCTTCATCAGCTGGGTCAAGCGTGGCCTGGTTCAAATCGCGAATGAACTTTGCTGTCTTCTGCCGTACGAGTGGGTCGACACCTTTCGGCAAATCGAGATTTAGCACCGGCCGTTCGCCTGGCCGAAACATGGTGGGCTGAAGCGCTGCGGGCAAAAAACCGTGCATATACATCGGCTGACCCGCTTCGAGTGCTCCCTTTGGATCGGGAAGCACAACATATGCGGGGAGCGAATCACTTTCGGCACCAAGGCCATACAAGATCCACGAGCCCATGCTGGGAAAGCCCGGCGTAATCCGCCCGGAAAAAAGCTCGTATTGCGCGGCCGAGTGGACGACCATATCGCCGTGGCACGAACGAACGATCGCGAGGTCGTCCACGCACCTGGCCATGTGCGGGAAAAGATCGGATACATCGATACCGCTCTGGCCGTACTTTTTGAACTTCCGCTGCGTGCCGAGAATCTTGGCCTCTTTATTGATGAACTGGTACTTCGCTTCTCCGAACTCCACGGGACGTGATTGCCCGTGCAACGTGTTCAGCAGCGGTTTGGGGTCGAATGTCTCCAAGTGGCTTGGTCCGCCAGCCATGAACAGAAAAATAACTGCCTTGGCCTTCGCCGCCTGGTGCGGAGCTTTGGCTGCCAGCAGATTGCCTGCCGCGCGGGCCTGCTCTTGCTGCACGAGCGAAGCGAGCGCCAGCCCGCCGAAGCCGCAGAAGGCGTCGCGCACGAACTCGCGCCGCGTGCGGGTTGGCCGGGCATGCTCTCGAAAATCAGCGGACATAAGCAAAGTCATTCAGGTTAAAAATGGCCAGGGCAAATTCTTCCAGCGAACTTTCGGCGAGAAAGAGGAGCGAAGCCAGTAATTCTTTCGTCGTTGGTTGGCGTCCCGCAGCCAGTTCAAAAGCCCGCTGCACAATCCGTTCGTTACGCTGAGCAGGACCAAGGGGGGCGTCCGTTTCGGCCACCAGCCGCTCGGCAAAGGCCGGCGCCAGTTCGTTCGACGTATTACCGTTCAGCAATTCCAGAGCTTGTGGCGCATGGGTACTCGATTCGCGACGGGCACAACTGGAAAGGAGCGCCGGGCCATCGAAGGTTTCGAGAAATGGCAACCGCAGATTGCGCTTGGCAATTAAGTAGATCGTCCGGCGGTCGTGTTCACCGGCCCGCTTGGCGATTTGCCATTGCGACGGCTTGTAGAGTTGATCGACCAATTGCGGATCGACGGGGGTCATCACGCTCGCGCCGCCGATTTCGTCATTCAAGCGGCCCGCGACGGCAAGCATAGCATCGCGTAATTCCTCGGCAGAGAGCCGACGACGATTGAACTTCCAGAGCAGGCGATTCTCAGGATCGAGCCGGGCCGGTTCGATCGCACTGGGCGCTGAACTGGCTTGACGATACGTTTCGCTGAGGACAATCTCGCGATGAATGCGTTTGGCTTCCCAGTCCCCATCGATCAGTTGTCGCGCGAGCCAATCGAGCAATTCGGGATGGCTGGGCCGATCGCCTTTGGTGCCGAAATCGTTGGTCGTCTTGACGATTCCCGCTCCGAAATGCCCCTGCCAAAGGCGATTCACAAATACGCGGGCCAGAAGGGGGTTATCGGTCGCCGTGAGCCAGCGCGCGAGTTCCGTGCGGGGCTGGCTGCTATCGGCCGGCGACTCCGGCATTTCGCTAGGGACCAAAATGCTTGGCGGCCGGGGACCAACGGGCTCGAGTTTCTTTTCCCAGACGCCGCGCCGCAGCACGTGAATGGGCGTGCGATTCGAGAAATCGTTGAACGTGGCCGGAATTGTGGCAAGCATCGGTGGCAGCGAATCTTCCATCGCATCTAACATCGCCTGCATCCGCACTCGCTCTTCACCCGTCTTGGTCCGCAGCACCAACTTCAGGGCGTCCATTTCAGCCTTGATCCGTTTGGTCTCCGCTTCCCAAGCTTGCTGCTCGGCAGGCGGAGCGAGCGGAACGTTCTTTTCTTGAGTGGCCGCCAGATAGGCTTGCAGGCGGTAATAGTCCCGCTGCGAAATGGGTTCCAGCTTGTGGTTGTGACAACGAGCACAGCCCACCGAGAGGCCGAGGAAGGCTACGCCGATGATATCGGTTCGCTCGGTTAATACTTCGTTGCGGCTGAGGGCGATGTCGGGATTGCCCGCGTTGCGTCGCACGGGCCCCAAGCGATGAAAGATAGAGGCGCTCAACGCTTCATGATCTTGCGGAGCCAATTCATCCCCCGCAATTTGTTCGGCGACAAACTGATCGACGGGTTTATCGAGATTGAAGGCTTGCACCACATAATCGCGAAAGCGCCAGGCATCGGGCACGTGCCGATCGTATTCGTAACCTTCGCTCTCGGCATAGCGGACAACGTCCAGCCAATGCTGAGCCCAACGTTCGCCGAACTGCGGACTCGCCATTAAGCGGTCGACCAGCTTTTCATAGGCGTCGGGCGCGGGATCAATCGCAAACGCGGTAATTGCGGCCGGCGATGGAGGGAGGCCCAGCAGGTCGAAATAGACGCGGCGCACCAGATCTTCGCGCGTTGCAGCGGGTGCCGATGGCCAACCTTGGGCGGCCAGTCTTGTTTGAATGAAACTATCGACAGCACCAGTGCCGGCTGATTTATCCGGGGCAACCGTTTGCGGGATGGGTTGAAAGGCCCAGTGCTGACGAACTGCGGTGGGCCATTGATCCGCGAGTGCAATGGCATCCTCGCGCGGGTCAGGAGCGCCGAGTTCAATCCAACGGACAAAGTGGGCAATAGTTGCTGCCGTTAGTTTGGGCTGCTCTGGGGGCATTTCAAGGCCACCTTCGTGCCGCAGCGCTTGCACGAGCAGGCTTTCAGCCGGCTTGCCAGGAACGACCGCCGGCCCTGAATCGCCACCGCGGCGAGCTAGTTCGCGGCCATCGAGTCGCAGGCCACCTTCGACCATCTTGGCGTCAGCACTGTGACAGCTATAGCAGTGCTGCTTGAGTACGGGCTCGATCTGTTCGCTAAATAGCTTCAAGCCAACTGCCGTCGAGGCTTCGTTTGCTCGAGAAAAAGCTGACGTCAAGCCACAGGCTAGCGCAACAAGAAACGTCAATTGGAAAGTATGCTTCATAGCATAGTAGCTTAACTAATGAGCGTGCTCCGGAGCAAATCGGGCGTTGTGAATGGGCAGAGCTCGGGGGCACTTTTCGCTAAGGCAGGTAGTGCTTGATTACTGCTTTCATCTCCGGTCGGGTCCAGTCTTGCACGCCTTGCGAGCGGCCGATGACGTTGCCGGTGGAGTCGATGAGCCAGACGGTGGGGAGAGCTTGTACTTCGAAGCGGCCGTTGGCGAGTCCTGATTCGTCGACGCTGGTCTGCACGCCCGGAGCGACACGACCGACTAGCTCCTGGGCTTCCGCTGCTGATTCGACATCGGCGCAGACATTCCAGACGACCAGGCCTTGCTTACGAAACTCCTCATCCAATTGATTCAACTGCGGCAACTTCTTGAGGCAATGCTCGCAGTTTGTGCCCCAAAAATTGAGTAGTACTAACTTCCCTTTTTGTTCGCTCAACGTTCGCTTCACGCCAGCCGCATCGACTACTTCCAACTGCGGCGCTGGCTGCTGGCCGTTTGCCGGATAAAAACCGGCCGTTTGCAGTAAATGCGCCTCGGGAGTGACTTGCTGCACAATTGGAGGCTGGCGCGTTGCCAGCAAAAACACGTGATCGACGACTGCTTCTAAATCCACACCTTCAATAGCCCCCTTGGCACTGGGCATCGCGGTGCCGGCAATTCCGTGGAGTGTCACTTCGCGAATCTTGTCCTTCGTCGGTTCAAAACGCCACGGCCGGACAGCGAAATCGCGCGGTGGCGGTTTCAGTTTGGCTGCACCCTCGCCGTCGCCGCGTCCGTCGGGACCGTGGCATTTGGCGCAGTGAATCTGAAATACGATCTCGCCGCGACTTACGGTAGTCGTGTGTTGACCTGCGGCAGCCTGAGCGCTCGGCAACGACCGCGCGCGGAGTTGACGGCCGGCAAATACCGCCGCGGCCAACAGCGCGCACAGCAAGAGGCAACTTGCACTCCAGCCCCACGAAAGGGACTGCGGCGATTGGGTCGGCGATGATGGCCGCTGTAGTTCCATGAGCTATTTGCCGTCCTGTGAGTCGGCATTCACTTGAGCAACCGGCTCATTAGCAACGGCAGACGTGTTGCGAACTGCAACCATTACCCGCTTGCCCGTTTCATCCAATTCGTTCCAAGCAGCAACCAACAGACCCGAAGTTCCGCTGGCGATGCCTGGTCGCGTTTGAAATTTCCCCGGCCGGCTGGCAAGTGGATGGGGCAGATCGAACTTGCCATCGGCCCGTGGAGCAATGCTGTGCATCACCACCCGCCCCGCGCCCGTTGGCGGACCATGTTGATGCTCGGCCGGCTCACCGATTTTCGCAACTGGCTCATCGGCGAGGCTTTCTTCCCAGATCGCGTGGACCGCGCCGCTGCCATCGGTCCACAAACGGGCATTCCCTTGAGTTCCTGGGCCCGCGGAGTGCAACTCCTGCGTTGTGAACTTGAGGTCGTGCAAGTTCGCCCAGCCGTAGTAGCAGCGCTGCTGGCCCGTACGGGCATCCATCCAGGCCGCATGCAGGACATCGCCCGTGATGGCCAGCGACGGACCATCGTGCGGGCAACCCGCGAACTCCCAAGTCGGCGAGACCACCGGAACGGGCTGCGAGAACTGCGTGTCGCTCGGTCGCTTGACGCTGATCCAGATATCGCGATAGCCATCAACTTGCCCACGATAGGCGACGACAACCGTTTCGTCGTCGGCCACCTTCACGACCGTCGTGCAGCAGGGGCAAACACCTTTGTCGTCCTGCCCCGCAAAGATCAATTGCTCTGCGCCGAACGTATCACTCCCCGCAAATCGAACCGCAGCAAACGGCTGCTGAGCGCGATTGCGACTATCGAGCCAGCTGCAGGCCACTTTGCCACTCGGGCTGACCGACATGGAGATAAACGTTGGCCGCGCGTCAGCACTTTCGTGCGCGGTGACCGGTTCTGAAAATGTAACTCCGCCATCGCTCGTTTCGGCAACGAGCAGTTGAATTGATTGGCCATCGGCGGGAGCATCGCCCCAGCCGATCACGACTTTGTCGCCGTACGCAGCCAGTTGTGGCAGCATGCGACGTTCGCGGGCGACTGTTTTGCCCTTCATCTGCGAAACGGACTTGAAAATGCCTGACTTGCGAAATGCTCGGGGCGACGCGAATGTCTGGCCACGATCGACGGAAGTCATGAGAAATAATGTGCGTTCGTCGCTACCGGTTTGCGACGACCAGGCTAGATAGATTCGCTGCTGCGCGTCGACGGCTACGACAGGAGCCTCTTGTGAGTCGCGAATGTCTGCCGCTGCCAGCGGAAACGAATGGCGAACGGCATCTTTCCAGGGGCCTGTTTCGGCTGGAACGACAACCGACGTTTGATCGGTTTGACTTTCGAGTGGTGGAACTCGATCGGCTGGTGGCAGGAAATAGCCCACTGCGATCGCAGCCACAACGGCCACTGCTGCCATAGCCAGCCACAGCAACTTTCCCTTGCCCGGTTTGGCCGAATGTTCATTCATGGCGATGACTTTCGTTAGCGAATCATGGGGAGTGGCGGCAATTCCAACTCGAGACTGTTCGTCGCGGTGGGCCAGGTAACCTTCAGCGGCGTGCTCTCCACTTGAGCATATTTGGCCGGAACCTTGAGTGGTGCCCCCGCTGATTCCACCGTGCAGCGATACTCGCCTGGATCGAGAAATAGCGAGCCCTTCGCGCCGTTGGTGACCAATTCGAACGAGCCGTCTGCGGTTGAGACCGCAAATCCCACTGGCGACCACAGTCCACCTTGCTCGGCATGCACGGTCAATTGAAAGTCGCTCAGCGGCGCGCCGCCACTGCGCAAGATTCCTTTGGTGCCACCCGTGACCGGACGTGGACCGCAGCCCAGGATAACGGCGAGGTCAATCAAAAACAAAAACGCGACGATTCGGTTCCGCGCCCGTTCGGGCCGCGGAACCCTAGGAAACAAATCGAGCATAACTGGGCTTACTTATATGAAAGGAGAGAGTGATTTTGAAGCGATTCCATGGAATGGCGCGCAGCAACGCGCGACCATCAAAACGAACCGAGCCCAAATTCGCTCCCTTCACAACTATGCAAACTGCGACAAACTCTGGCGTCGAGTGTGTTCGCAAGCAAACGTACCGAGCCATCACCCATTGCCACATTTGCCCCGCCGGGATGAAAGCTGCGGGCCGCAAAAAAACCGGTGAAGTGAGTCACCACATCGGGAATCGGGCTGTTCGGCGGCAAGTAACCATTGGTCAGCGTGCTCATCGCTCCCGAATGAGCCCAAGAAGTACCGCGCCCGCGCAGGGCGGCGCTTGCAGCGCCACGCCAATTGGTCTTCTGCGGCCAGATGGAGGCCAGGTCGGGATTCTCAATCACGCCATTAGGACCATTCGACCAACCGCCGCCGGAGGCAGCTAAGCCTTGTTGCATCTGCAGCGTCGCGTCGACACCGGAAGAGCCGTTGAGCGTCGCCTGGTAGGGAGCCTTGGGCAGCGTACCAGCCGGTAACGTAAAATCGGCACCCACGCTGCGAACCGCTTCGCTCATCATGACGGTGTTCGAAGTCCCCGAGGTAATCTCGGCAAAACGGACTCCGGAGTTCTCGTACACAAAGCCATCGGTTCGCCAACGCAGGTCGTAATAAGCCTTGGTGCCACTCCCATAGCTGACCATGTAGTTAATGCCCGAATATTGACTGCCGCCGGCACCCGTATTCAGAACCGGAGCCGAATCGCTGGGGCAGAGGGCGACCTTGATGGGAGTGGCAAAGGCCACGGCGAAGAGCGGATTGGGTACCAGGGCATTGAACGGCCCGGTGAAGGCGGGCTGTGCGAAATCGAGCTTGCCCTGCAGGTTCGCTTGCTCGATAAACGGCAGGATCCGCGCCTGGGGCGAAAATCCCTGCACGTTGGGTTGATAGTTCTGTGCGTTCGTCATCGGAAACGCCAGAAACGAATCGTGATAAAGATGCGTGGCGATGCCCCACTGTCGCAATTGGCTGCCGCACTGGGCGCGGCGGGCCGCTTCGCGAGCCGATTGCACGGCGGGCAACAGCAACGCCATTAAAATGCCGATGATGGCAATCACTACCAGCAGTTCCACGAGCGTAAATCCAGACCGCGCAGGGCGCGATCTTCTTAACCAGGAAAGTAACACTTCAAATCCCCCGAGAAACGCGCGCAGCACGTTGCGTATCAGCAGCAGCGCGCAAAACCAGAACGAAACGCCAGCGATGTTGTTCGCTAGGCTTTCGGGGGCGGAGAGTCCGGCGGAAGATTCACGGAGACAAGTGCCGCCTGGATTGGCTCAGACAGTTCGGCAGTCTTTTCTTCGATTGAGATTTTGACTGGTACTGGCGGTGGTGCCGCGGCCGAGAAAATCAGCCAGAGTTGATCCAGTCCTTGGCACTGCCGCGCTGCGACTGCATTGACGAGCGTCAGTCGCCAGGGCAGCGATGATTCGACATTCCCGGGCGATTCAACATTTCGAGTAGCCAGATCAGCCTTGGCACTATCTCCGTTGGAACAGCAGGACTTCACCGGGGCGGCAGTCTTCGTCGCACAGCACGATGGTTTGTTCACCACCAAGGTTGCTTCGTCTTTGGCGGCAGCAATTGCCACAAAAGCGGGTGGCTTCACGCCATTCTTCTTGGCCCAGGCCAACTTGGCTTTGTTGGTATTGCAGCAGCAGGCCCGCCAGCACATCGTGGCATTGCGGCAGCCGCACGCGGAGTGCTGACAAGGAAACGGCTGCGACAAATCTTTGACCGTTTCGGGGCTGGTGGGTTCGATGATTGGTACGCCGATGACCGCGGCCAGAAAGCCGACGAGCGACAGCGCAGCAACAGCGCGCTGCAGGAGTGGTCGGCGATAGGCGGGTAGGAATTGCATGGCGAGGCGATTGCGGGGCAGATCGCAATCTTCGGTCAGAGTACCTGCCGCGTTTACGCCGGGCAAGTAGCAATGAGGATTTCTCGCCGGCGTTTATTCCTTGGCGGGAGGCGTCGTCGCACCGCGTGACTTAGGCATGTTGAGGAGCGCGGCCACAAAGTCGCTGAAGTAGCCGCGAATCTCGAAGTCGCCGCGCCCCATCGACCAGAATCGCGAATTGGGGGCGACGAGCACACGATACGACTGCCCGTGCTTCATATTAAAGAACACTTCGTACTTGGCTTCCCAGGCCCCCGCTTCGTCACTCTCTGGCCGGGTGCGATAGCTGGGAAAATAGCTTTCCAAAATCGCCAGTTGCCGTGTACCTTCCACGCGAATTGCCGTGGTCTTCCCGTCGTGATCGTAAACGATGAGTGCGCTCAGTGGCTTTTCCGCAGTGTCTTCCGCGCGACTGCTTGCGCTAGAAAAGATTGCCGCCCCCAGGGCTAAGACGATTGATAGTGCCATCCGGAATTTGGGAGAAGTCATCGACAAAGTCCCGTTTGTTGGGCATTGTTGGGCGAACGGCTGCTGGGTCACACCGTCAGTCTAACCGTCAGCTTGGCTGCCGAATACGCAGCTTTTTCGACGGGCATGTCATTGCGGCTGCCCGCGATAATTTTTTCTTGCTCCGTTTCCAATATCCGGAAAACGGTAGCGAATAAGAGTCTTGAGGGCGGGCGAAGATTGGCGTTTGCAATTAGCAGTTTCGCCGCCAGTGAACAGGAGAGCTGCGAATGTTTGGAAGTCCGGATTGGTTCAAGCCGAAGACGATTGGTTGGGGGCTAACCCCCGTTCGCTGGCAAGGCTGGGCATATACGCTGGCGTGGATCAGTGTCATCGCGGCCCCGTTCGTACTGCTGCTGATGCGCGATCAGACGATGGAGTCGTTTGCCTGGCTGGCCGTCACGATGGGGGCCCTGTTCTACGATGTGCGAGATATTCTCCGCCAGAAAAAAGTCGGAGCCGCCGGTAGCGAGACCATGCTCACCGCCACGGCGATTGGGCCCGATAAGGACGTGCTTTATATCGGTGATAACGAGCCTGGTGTCTCGCAACATGCGACTCGCAACTATGCCCTGCACCTGAAGAAGGCTTGAAGATAACCTGGCTGCTTGATCCAACAATCGAAATGCTCCAACGGGCTCTGTCACTTTGACAGGGCCTTTTTTCTGCGCGGTGGTCAAGCGACTGGCTAGTGAAAAGCAACGTTTCGAGAGCCGCGCATAAGTGATTCAATTTCAATTGGTTCCGACGACTCGCCAGAACTGCAATCGTGCCCCCCATCTATTTGGCACGCCCGTTGCTTATTTAGCCTATCAAAGCTCAGTCGAGCCGAGATGTTCAGCCGCGGATCAGCATCTCGCAGAGACAAACAAATCAAGTCGTCGAACATTCCTTGGTACTTGTCAGTAGAGAGGTGAAGTCATGTTGCACAGTTGCAAACCCCGTTGGACTTTGGCGTTTCCCCGTACTCTCGACTCCGTTTCTCGCGATGTCGAGCAGGCCTTCGAGCAGTTGGTCAGCGGCAATGGATTGGCGCGAGCCTTTTCCGCACCCACGAACCTGTGGGAGGAAGAGGGCCAGTGGCGAGTGGAAGTCGAACTACCCGGGATTAAGCAAGAGCAAATCGAACTGACGCTGGAAAAGAATCAGCTGAAGATCGCCGCCGAACGCCTGGCCCCCGAAACCGACCGGAAGTACGCTCACCAAGAACGGGGCTATGGCCGCGTCGAACGTTTGATTACGCTGCCCGAGACCGTCGATGCGGAGAGCATCGAAGCCGAGTTGCACGACGGCATCCTGAATTTGACGTTCAAGAAGAAACCCGAAGCTCAACCGCGGAAGATTAGCGTGAAGAGTTTGTAGTTTTTCGTTCTGTCAACGCAAAGAGTGAAACGAAAAAGCCGGCAGGAACACAATCCTGCCGGCTTTGTTTACGCATCGTCAATGTCCCGACAGATCGATAGCTACTTCACCAACTACCGTTTCGGTGGGCTTGCTTCTCGCACAAGTGCGCCATACTCATCACTAAGTACCAGCAAAGAGAACTTCTGCGCGCTGTCCAAATCGTTGGTGCTCAGCGAGGCGTAGTCAAACCGTCCACGGATATCCGTGTAGCCATCTTTGAAGAACTTGATTTGGCCGTTCCCCATTTGGGCGTACACTTTTACATAGGCCTTAGGCACCGGCTTGGTCGTACCCTGGTGGGTAACTTTCACCTGGCCATAGTTCTCAATCACTTGCAAGGTGAGCGAGTGAGCGTAATAGGCCTGCGTCTTGGTTTGCCCCCCGGCGACGATTTCGACCAGCACATTGCGATTGGTTAGTTCCGGCGGCATATTGACCGTGAACGAGCGCTTGTCGGCGGGGACTTCCACATCTTGCGAGAAGTTCGGCCGGATGCTGTTGAACTGGCCACTGACCTGCTGGAAAGGATTGCGACTGAACAACAGTTCGACGTCCATCTCATAGTAGTTGACTCGGAGCGTCTTCAGATTCTGCTGGTCGATTCTCAATTGCTTCGCTTCGACGAGGAAATCGAAGCTCGGCTCGGTCGCTGCCAGGGTCCCTTGTTGCTGGGTACGATCTTCTGGATCGACGGCCCGGGAGCCCTTGCCTTCCGCTTCGTCCAACTGCTGCACAACGGTCGCGAAGGTGTTCCGCCACCGATCGACAGGATGATTGGCATACTTTAGCGCGATGGCGCGGGATTCGGCCAGTTCGCCCGTGAAGAAGCCGAGATAAGCGGTGCAATAGTCATATTGCATCTTCATTTCGAGCTTCGCGGGATTTACGCGATCGAACATGGCCAGCGATTCTTCGATTCGATCTTGCAGCAACTGGTAATACGTCACTGCGAGCAGATCTTCGTCGTTCAAGTCGCGGGTATAGGTCAAATCTTTGAGATAGCGATGATACTGTTCGAAGAATCGATCGTTCACAATCTGCCGCCGCTTGCCCAGGGCATGGGCGCGAGCATTCACCAGCGGCTTGTACTCGAGATGTTCGAGTGTGCGGCGCTTGATCGGGTCGATCACCAGCAAACTGCTCGTCAGCCGGCCACCGCATTCATTGACGATCTTATCGGTATGTTGTAAGAACTCTTTGGCAGCTGCGGGAACATTGTGCAACAGCGAATACGACCAAAGGGTATTCACATAGACGTGGTGCAGGGCAAGTTTTTGAGTAACCGCGGTGAACATCTTGGCGTCTTTCATCCGCCAGGCGATTCGCTCCAGGTTGATACTCTGCAGGTTGTTCTTATCGAGAAAGGCGAGGACTTGCTCATCGGTGCCGTGCTGCGAGATGTAGTCCCACGATTCAGTGTCGATCTTGCTCGGCTTATCGACCACGCTGAATAAGAACGGCTCCGGTGACGCGATGAGCGTTTCGTTCTTGGCCACGTGCACAGGGAACTGCGGAAAGCGGCCAGCGGTCGGGAAGTAGAAATAGTAATCGAGCGTTTGCGTGTGGTACGGCTCGAGTTGCAAGTGAATGGTTCTGGTCACGTGACTATTCAGAACGGGAATGGCACCCTGCGGAATCTGCGTGAGCAGGTTCAGTTTCTGCCGGGCAGAAGTTGGATTGGTGACAACAATCTGGCAACCATAGACGGTGTGCACCAGGAATTCTTCCGAGACAAACTTGTCGACTTGCTCTCCATTCTCTTGGCGATGCCGATCGCCGTGGCGATAGAAATTCTGGCTGACGAGAACCTTGTTCGTGCCATCAGCAGCGGGAGCAGGGCGAATTTCTTCGTGGAAGACCACAAGCGGGCCACCGGGCACCAGCGTCATTTTCGAGCCATCGAACTTCGTTTCATGCTTGGGAGATTCGAAGGGAAGATCGAGAACCGAAAGGGCGAACATCATCTCGGGAAAATTCCTGGCCCCTTCAGCGACGTTGCGTGTGTAGAACGCGCCAGCCGGGTCGTGTGCCGCGAAGTCTTTCCAAAGTGCGTTCACGGTCACCAGGAGTGTGTTCTGTTGATCGATGGTCAGGTGGTGGTAATTGTTTTCCGCCCATTCCATCGTCTTTTCGAGTTGGCGGAACAATTGCCGAACTGCGGCCCGCCGCTTGGCTTGCTCGCCGTTGGCATCATGAAACTCTAGTTCGACATCCTTGAGTTGATCCGCGACCGCCTTCTCGTCGGCGAGCGCATTCTGCTTGTAACGGAGTGAGCGGCCATCGCGGGCCTCCGATTTCTTCGCAGAGGCCTGCGCATCGCGCTGCAACTTGTCGACCTCTCCAGCCTTGCGGGCCAAGGATTGCGCGATCATCGGTCTGTCGGCGGCAGGCATGGCACTCATTGGCGCAGGAGGAGCGGCTGGAGCAATCCCACCAAAGAACCGGTTGGCCCCATTGGTCGACAGCGCTTCCCGCTTGGCTTCCAGTAGGCCAAGAGAATCGTTGGAGTCGAGCGCACTCCCTTGCACTGCCGTATCGAACAGGCGAATGAAGTTGTCGATGCTCGGCGGCAACAGTGAATAGGCCTCGGTGATAAAGCGATTTGTGTTGGCCCGTTCATCTTTGACTCGCTGCGCCAGCAGAATTCGCTCGACCGTGTTCAACTGACCGTAGTTCCACGGCAACAGGTACTCGTCGAGGTTGTTCTCGAGCAGGAAGTTGTCGACGAACGTCTTGTCTTTTTTGTTGGCCAGATAGGGAACAATTACTTCCTTGAAGAACTGGGGATCTTTCTTGAACAAGAAGAAACTCAGTTCGTGGCTGGCGTACTTGCTGTAGAACGTCCGCTTCTCTTCGGTCTTGAGCTTGGGCCAATTCAAAATAAAGGCGAACTCGGCCAGCTTCGGATCATGGCTGAGCGTAGTGTAGAGCGAATAGACTCGGGCCAGGCTGTCGTAAGCTTCGAACTTGCTGGTCGTGATGTCGTGTAAAGTGAACGTCTGCCCGGCCGCGACCACGGTGATTTGCTTCTGCTGCGTGAAGTGCCCCTTCGGAGCGAGGCCGTTGATCAACCGCAGATCGACAAAGTCCATTTTGACTTCGGGCAATTCTAATTGACGATACGTCGTGTTAGCCGGATCGACAGCCACGATATGCAGCTGTTGATGACTTCCGAGCGCGACGCGGTCGACTTCGACTACGCCTTTATCGTTTGGCGTTAGATTGACGAGAACCGCCGAGGCCTGCGAGAGAAAATCGAGATTGGCGAAGTTGTTATCTCCGCCGTGTTGATCTGGAGCTGATTCGGCAGGTCGAGCCGCCGCGGCATTGCCACCTTGACCCTCGGCTCGGAACGCATCGCCACCTTCGGCCAGTTGTTCGCCCGTTTCGGTCGTGCGAACGGCCCAGGGATTGAGTAGGAGTGAAGGCCGATCCAGCATGTTGCCGGGGAACTTCGCCGCGTATCTGCGATCAATGATGTAGCGGTACTCATCGCCAATGTTCCGGCCCGTCAAGTAGACCGACTGTGCCGGTGTTTGCCGAAAAACATAAGGCTCGGCATCGCGCACTCGCGACAATTGATCGAAGACGCTGTACTCGGGTACGTACCGGGTGGCGAACAAGTGAACACGTGTGAACTTGCTGACATTACTCAACTGAATGACCAGTTTTTCGCCAGCTGGCTTGTCTTTTCCTTTGGCTGGCTCTGGTGCAAATACCGCCGTCTCGATCTGCACCGGCTTAAGCGGCTTGGTCTCCAACTGACGCCACCGACCAAGCACATAGCGGCCTGCTTGGGCGCCATCGCTCACACGAATTCGGATGCGACGTTGATAGGTCTTGAGATAAAGATCGAAATCGCCGGCCGGCAACTTCGCAATCGTGAGCAGGCCGTCTTTGATGGTCACGTTTTCAAAGCGATCGATGGTGAATGAGTCCCCGCGCAGTTCAAGCACCGAAATCTCTTTCCGTAAGTCTTCTGCCGGAAGATCGGCGTCTGCTGCAGTCAAATCGCCTACGCGCGGCAGATAGGGGAGCGAGATCACATCGCCAGTTCTGGCATTCAAGGTCTGCGGATAGGTGTGGGCATCCAATCGCAGATGCCAAGTATGCGAAGTACCTTCCGGGCCATTCGCCGTGATATGGGCAATGTCGTTCAACTCGCCCAGCTTGATTCGCCCTTCAGGATCGGACTTCAGCGTGACGTGCAGCGGTTGACGGAAGTCGCGATGCTTCAAACTCAGCGAGATGGGGCGCGAGATGCGGGCTTCGCCGGTCTTGCCGCGGAGTTCGAGCACAAAACCACTGGCACTGCGAAGCAGATGGAGGTCTTCGACTTTTTCGGTCCGGTCGATGCCGTTCAGCGAGAAGCTGTGGTTGGTCGAGAGGTCGATCTTTTGACTTCCGACGCTGACCTGCTGCACTTTCGCGCTGAGTCGAAAAGTAATCGTGGCCAGTCGCGCTGGAACTTGGAACTCGTGTTCCGATTCGCGGTCTTCGTACAGCTTAAAATCACTGATCTCTTGCGTCGAACCGACGCCATCGAGATCGGTTGAAGTGATTTGCAACCTCACTTCTTCCAGTAAATTCAGGGAAACGGGAGTACCATTGATGGCGAGCGACGCGCGGACCAGCACCTTGGCCGACTTGCGTTTGAGGAGCGATTCGCGGTCGACATAAAAGGCCCCAGTCAGGCCGTAATTCTCGGCTTCGTGCACGAAGTGCGACAGCGAAGAGTATTCGGTTGTTACACCCTTTTCGCTCATGATTGGTGCCGAGATGACGATGGGCTTGCGACCCGGTTGAGTGCTGAACGGGACGTTAATCGTCCCATCTGAGGCGGCTGTGTATTCGTGGCCACCGAGGAAAATCGAAGCATCATTCACGACCTTGTTCTGGTCGTCGAGAACGGTGAAGTCCTGCCCAGCAGAGGTGGTGCGAACTACTTGTCGCAAGTTGCCTTTTCGCACCAGCGCTCGGCTGCTGCGGCCATTGCCGATGAAGTCGATCACATAGACGCCGGGCCG
This sequence comes from Anatilimnocola aggregata, assembly GCF_007747655.1. NCBI lineage: Bacteria > Pseudomonadati > Planctomycetota > Planctomycetia > Pirellulales > Pirellulaceae > Anatilimnocola > Anatilimnocola aggregata. The sequence goes on along the minus strand of NZ_CP036274.1, from coordinate 6,663,455 downwards.
CGCGAGTTGCGGAAAATCGAACTTTTTGGCAACTCGCAGCAGCGGGGCTTCGGTCAGCGTGTATGTCTGTTCGTGATTCGCCACGAGCCCATCAAGGTTGATATCGGTGTCGACTTCGCGGAGCTGCGTGCGATAGAAGTTTTTCGTGTTCAGTTCGAAGACCTTCACAATCAGCGTGCCGGTGTTCTTGACGAACAGGTCAAGCTTGACCGGTTCATCGGCCGTGAAGCTGGTCTGATTCGTGAACGCAAAGTCGATATCGACCCGATCCTTCAATTGCTTGAACTGCTCGGGTGCGATGAGTGAGGCCCACTTCTCTGCATCACCCAAGCCATTGACGATTTTCACTTCGGCTAGCAGTTGGCGGAGGTAAAGATCGTTGATGTACGGTTCGAACTCCTTCGCATCGGCAGCATCGCGGAGGAAGTGCATCAAGTATGAACGCACCAGTTGCTCGTCGTTGCCGATAGGTGGCAACAAGGTGACGCCGCCATAGTTGTTGTTCAAGTCGCTCGGAAACTGACGATAGGCCTGCGACTCTTGCATGGCCCGCGATATATAGCCCACGTGACGTGGCAGTTTGATATAGGCCATAAAGCGGGCCTTGTCGTAGATGCCCCGCTGGCGATCGAGCACCAGGCGGTGATAAAGCACGTGCGACTTCAAACTGTTGTGTACAGGTGACAGACGATCGGCAAAGGCCGTCAAACGGTCGAGGTAAGCTTCGAGCACCTTGGGGTCGTGCCGCAGATCTTCTTCAGCTGTTGGTTGCAAGCGGGTGATATAGGCCGCCACGAAGCGCTGATGATTCAATACATCTGGCTTCAGCTTGACGACTTCATCGAGTTGCGCGAGAAGCAACTGGTTGTGAATATTCAGCGAGCCGAAACCCCCTGAGTTTTCATGGTTCAAGTCGTCGACGATTACCTTCGGCAGGTTCGGATGATCGGGCCGCTGCAAGCGTGCGAGCAGGCTGCGGCGTTGCAGCGGATTGAGTTCGCTCACCAGCAGCCAGTCGAGGGCCGTTTCTTCGTACTGCTCCAAGTTATCGTTCGAGTAGGGCTTAGCCCGAGCGATGAATTGCTGGCGCGAGATTGCCGCGGCATCCAGGGCGGTCGGCAGGTTCGGTTCGGCCCCGAGCACTTCGCGCTGGTGCGGAAAATTCAAGCCAATACGATTGCGCAGGTAAGAAAGAGTTTTGTCCGGATTCTTATCATAGGTCAGCAAGTGCTGGCGCGTCCGAATTTCCCAAACACGGCCGGTTTCTCCGTGCCTCTGCACCCACGGGGGCAGCAATTGGTCGACCTTCTCGAACTGCTCGGTCGCGAGGTAGTACAAAGCGTGATAGTAGTAGTATTCTTCCGTGCCAGGTATCAGCTGGGCCAACGCCTTGGTGCGATCGCGAGCCAGCGCGAAATCTTCGCGAAAATCGATCTCACCGCCCTGTGCGGCACCCCAGAGAGACATAAGGCAACATACTCCTACCGCCGCCAATGTTTGTCGCAACGCCCTACGCATGGTCATCTTCCTGTGTGGCAGTGATCTTGCCAAGTGATTAGTTCGCCAGCACTTACGTTTGATCGCCGCAAACGTCGGCCGGTGGTACAAGTCTACTCGCTGATGGAATGAATGCCGGATTCGGCTCGCGAAATCTGTGAATCGGAAGTAAGACGACGTGGGGGCGGGGTGCCGTTTCTTGGAATCTAGCCGGCCAACTCAGTGATCCGTTTTATTCGCCAGGATGCCCGCCAACTCGTATCATCAGGGCAACACAAACCTGGAGCCTCTCCATGAAGTTGCCGTTGACTCGATTACTCGCCAGTTTGGTGCTTGTTACAAGCAGTGAAAATTTCACCGTCGCTCAGGCGGTCGCACCGGCGAAGGCTGCGAGCTCTGAACCGATTCCGGTCATTATCGATACCGACATTGGTGGTGCCATCGACGATGCCTTTGCGCTGGGGCTGGCGATTGTGTCGCCGGAATTAGAAATTCTTGGCATTACCACCGTCGGCGGCGGCAATGAATACGACCGGTTTGTTGGTCAGAGCAAGGATCGGGACGATCATCGAGCCTGGCTCACTTGCCGCTTTCTCACGCAAGTGGGAGCCAAGCCAATTCCCGTCGCTGCGGGCGCAGAACCCCAGCACAAAACTCCCATCGACAACCAGATTCAGTACCGGCGTCATCCCGCGGCCATTTACAACCGGACGATGAAGCCGGCGAAAGAGTCTGCGGTGGAGTTAATGGCAAAACTCCTGAAAGAGCGCGACGATGTCACCATCATCGCCCTTGGTCCACTGACAAACGTTGCGCGGTTGTTGAAAGACGAGCCGACTGCCGCCAAACGCATCAAGCGGATCGTGATCATGGGTGGCGCGATCGATATAGGCTACGACGGCAGCAAGCGGCCCGAACCAGAATGGAACCTCAAGACCGATATTGCCGCTGCCCAGCAAGTGTTTGCGTCCTCAATTCCGCTCACGCTCGTGCCGCTCGATGTGACGGCTAACCTGGCACTCACCAAAGAACTGCGAACGGAACTCTTCGCCGCGCAAACGCCACTCACCTGGCAATTGCAGAACCTTTACGAACTGTGGAACGATGATACACCGATTCTTTTCGATCCCGTTGCGATCGCAGCGACATTTTCTCAACCAACCGTAATCGTCAGACCCATGAAATTGAAAGTGACAACTAGTGGACTAACAACTCGTGCAGCGGACGGCCACGAAGTTACAGTCGCCAGCCAGATAGATATCCCCGCGTTCTTGCAGTGGTATGTCGACCGCATCACCAAAACCGGCGAACGAGTCCTGCCTCGCCCTGTGGCGAACTTATCGACCATGATCGAAGTCGGTAGTTTCCCGGCGCAGATTCACACTTTCGAAAACTACGAAACGGACATTGAGAAGCGCTGGTGGATGTGCGGCAAGGTTGAAAGGGCAGAATCAGAAGCAAAACTTGGCCAACGAGTTTGCCGCGCGGTTCTCACGCAGGATTTCGATGATCGGCAGGGCGATACGAAGGCGATGTACCGCGCCGTCATCTTCAATCCGGTTCCTGGTCCGCCGATGGGGCCGAATACCAGATTGCGATTCCAATACAAATTGTCTGGGACCGATACGCTCCGCATTCAACTTTACAGCCTGACCAACGGCTACCATCGCTATTTGTCATTGCAGGGGCTCCAGCAAGACAAGTGGCAAACAGGCTGTGTCGATATGACGGCCATGCGTCGCCCGGATGGTACCGGCGGCCCGCTCGCGGTTGATGAGCGGATTGATGACATCCAGTTTTATGTCGACCCGCGCGCTGAGTTGCTGATCGATAACATCGCGCTCTACGAAGCTGCACCGGCAAGCGAATCTCGCCCGTTTCCCCGGCGAATCCACTACACGGGCTGGTTCGACACGGGGAAGCAAGGTGTTGAATGGCAGGGAGCCTTCGAAATCGTCGAATACGCGAAGCCGCGGAAATGGAAGTTTGCCCGTTCGCTGTCACGGGCCGATGGCAGCAGCCAGATTTCTCTTTCCTTGCGTGGCCAGCGAGAGTTGGATGAGAAGGTAGTGCTGCAGCTGAAACTTCAAGCGCCGGCGAACACCGAGCTAAAGATTCAATTGTTGCTGAGCGGAGAGACGCAAGGCTCGTCGCAGGTGTTGAGTTTGCCGGCCGATGATTTTCAAACGGTTTTCCTGCAATTCAAAGTCCCAACGGGAACCAAGGTGGACGAGATTCAAATCACGTCGCCGGCGGGCGTGGTCTTCGGCATTGACGATGTCCTGCTCTTTACCCCTGCCGAGTAATCGACGGGGCTGGTTTCGTGATTAGAATGAATGGTTCGGATTCCTCCCCATTCATTGCCAATCAGTTAGCTAACGCATGAGTCGTCGCCAGCGAGCCGCTGAATCAACAACTGCCCGAGCCACTGCGCCGCGGCGGGCCCTTTCACGCTCGTTTTGGATCTGGCTGTTCATCGGCTCGATCGTGGTGATGGCTGGAGGTGCGCTGGCTGCCGATTGGTGGATCGGGCTGCCCGAAGGTGCGCAGCCGAAGTTCGTCGGCCGTCAGTCGTGTATCGAATGTCACCAGCCCCAGCACGAGCAGTTTGTCGGTTCGCATCACGACCTGGCGATGGACCGCGCGACGTCAGAAACAGTGCTGGGGGATTTCAATGATTCCGAACTGACGCACCATGGCATCACGTCCCGCATGTTTCGCCGCGATGGCTTGTACTTCATCAATACCGAAGGACCCGACGGCAAGCTGGCCGACTTTGAGATCAAGTATGTCTTCGGCGTGACACCCTTGCAGCAGTACATGGTGGAGTTCGATCGGCCTGACGACCTCCCGGAGAATGAAATCGCCCGTCTGCAAGTGTTGCGTGTCAGTTGGGACACGTTGCAGAAAAAGTGGTTCCATCTCGATCCCCCCGATGTGAAGGAAAAGCTGGATCCAAGTGATATGCTTCACTGGACCGGCTTTGCCCAGTGCTGGAATCATATGTGCGCCGATTGCCACTCGACCAATCTGCAAAAGAACTACGACGTCGCCAGTGGTATCTATCACACCACGTTCTCCGAGATCGATGTCAGCTGCGAAGCGTGCCACGGGCCGGGAAGCTTGCACGTGCAACTGGCCAAGGCTAAGTCTCCGTTTTGGGACCGCAAGCAGGGCTTTGCGCTGGCAAAGTTGAAAGGGACTGACAATCGGCCGCAGGTCGAAATGTGCGCTACCTGCCACTCGCGCCGCCGCGGTGTACAACCCGGTCATCAGGCGGGCTGTGGTTACTACGATTACTTTGCCAATGAATTGCTGCACACGAACATCTATCACGCGGACGGACAGATTCAGGACGAGGTGTACGAATACGGTTCATTCATCCAAAGCAAGATGTTCCACAAGGGAATTCGCTGCTCGGATTGTCACAACCCGCATTCCGCCAAGCTGAAGTACGAAGGGAATAAACTCTGCACGAACTGCCATCAGCATCCAGCCGCTAAATACGACACTTTTGCTCACCATCATCACAAGGAAGGTTCGGCAGGAGCCTCGTGTGTCGACTGTCACATGCCATCGACGACGTACATGGAAGTCGACCCCCGCCGCGATCATAGCATTCGCATTCCGCGCCCCGATTTGAGCGTGAAACTTGGCACCGGCAACGCTTGCACAGGCTGCCATTTGCAGACCGATGCCGCGACCGTCAAAATGCGCGAGCGACCTGATCTGAAAAGCTATGCCGATTGGCTTCGCGCGAGCCAACGCGGCGAATCGGCAGTGAAAAACGAATTGACTCGGATCGACCGCTGGGCCGATGAACACGCCGATAAGTGGTACGGCAGCAGGCGGAAGAAGGAGCCACACTTCGCCGAAGCATTGCACGCCGCGCGTACGAATTCGGTTGATGCGCAGCGGCAATTGCTGGCGATGATTGAGAAATCGACACAGCCCGCGATCGCGCGGGCAACGGCGATTATGGAGATTCGCTCGTTCGTGAACCCACAAGAAAGCAGCGATACCGGTGTGACCAAAGCACTCGTCAGCGTGCTCAAGGATTCAGATCCCTCGGTACGCGCGGCAGCGGTCATTGCCCTGCAAGGTGCATCCGACGATACCATTATCCGCGCGCTTGTGCCGGTGCTCGACGATCCGTCGAGACTTGTCCGCACCGAAGCTGCGCGCGTGTTGGCCCGCATTCCCGACGAACAACTGCGCGGCGATAAATTACTCCGCCTGCGCGAAGTACTGGCCGAGTTCGAAGCTTCGGCCAGTTTAGTGAACGATCGGGCGGAAGGGCACTTGATGCTCGGCGTGTTAGCTGAAAGTCGCGGGCGATTGTCCGATGCCCAACGTCATTATGAGAACGCCATGCGCGTGCAACCTGGCGTCACCGGGCCGCGCGGGCAATTGGCAATGCTGCTTGAACGCCTGATTGACGAAGCACAAAGTCAGGCTCAGCAAGCTTCGCAGCAAGGCAACAAAGCGGCGATGGAAGCAGCGCTCGGGCCGATTCCCTCGTTGCATTTCGAAATGGAGCGATTGCGGCAGGATGAACTAAGCCTGATCGAGCGCGACGCTCGTCTGGTTCCTGAAGAACCCCTCATGCAGCAGCAATTAGGTTTTGCGAGGCATACGCAAGGCTGGCGCAAAGAAGCTTCGCACGCACTGCTCACGGCCTATCTGCTCGATCCTCGCTCGACGAACGCTGCCTATGCTCTGGCAATTTACTATCGCGATACCGGCTGGCCCGAGAAGGCCCTGGAGATCGTCGCCGATGTGAATAAGAATCTGTCGGCACCGGCACATCTGCGGTTGTTAGAAGCCGAGTTGAAAGAAGAATTGAAAGCACGCAGTTCTGCGGGTCCAGCAGCGAAGTAGTTACTCGCACATCATTCGAAAACGGAGTTTCCCAGATGTCTCAGCCGCTCAGTTCGTGCGCTCAGTCCGATATTCTCGAAGCTACCGCCGACCACATTCGCAAACTGCTAACCGGCGATAGCTCGGGGCACGATTTTCATCACATCGAGCGAGTCTGGAAAACGGCGGTGGGGATCGGCAAGGGTGAAGGGGCCGACCTGTTCGTCGTGGAGTTGGCTGCCTTGCTGCACGACATTGCCGATTGGAAATTTCACGGCGGCGACGAGGAAGCCGGACCGCGAGCAGCCCGCGATTGGATGATGGGGCTCGGTGTGCCGAAAGAAACGATCGACCAGGTTTGCGATATCATCGCCACGCTCTCGTTCAAAGGAGCTGGCGTCGCGACTCCTATGAAGACTCTCGAAGGCATGTGCGTACAGGACGCAGACCGGCTTGATGCTATCGGCGCGGTCGGCATTGGTCGCGCGTTCGCCTATGGCGGTCACAAGGGACGCGAAATGTACGACCCGGCCGTCCCTCCGACGCCGCACGACTCATTTGGCTCCTATAAAAAGAACACCGGCCCCACGATCAACCATTTCTATGAAAAGCTGCTCCTCCTCAAGGACCGGATGAACACGAACGTTGGCCGGCAGCTAGCTTCCGAGCGGCATCGGTTTATGGAACAGTTCCTGGAGCAGTTTTTTGCTGAATGGAAGGGGCAGAGGTAGCCAGCTTCAACAGCAACCTCCTTTTGCCCCCGCCCCTGCGGCGGGGGTTCATTTGCTTTTGCACTACATTTCTGCCATCGAACTGCGCGGGCGAGCTGGTCAAAAGCCGTTAAACCCCCGGGGGCGGAGTTTGATTTCGATTCTCCCTCACCCACTCTTCTTCCAAAACGCCCTTGCAATCTCTTCTCCCGCTGGTAAACTCACTGGCTTATCGTTTTTGGGTTTGGGTGACGTAAGGACCAGTTCCGGTCACATGCCAAGAGGCCAAAGGGGCCAAAAAACGGCACTGAAGGATAGTTCGTTGCACCCAGGCTGGGCAGGCATTGCCGCTCGGCCGCGTGGAGGAATGACGGCGGAATATGACAGTTACGAAAGAACGTAAAACAGAGTTGATTTCTGAGTATCGCCGGAGTGAAACAGACTCTGGTTCGCCCGAGGTGCAAATTGCGGTGCTGACAGCCCGCATCAACAACCTGACCGAGCACATGCGCACGCACGACAAAGACTACCACAGCCGCCGTGGGCTGCTGGCGCTCGTCAGCCGTCGTCGCACGTTGCTCGACTACCTGCGTCGCGAGAATGCGGCCGGCTACACCGAAATCATCGGTAAGCTTGGTATTCGTAAGTAGTTGGGTGGTGGATTGGTTGCCACGAACCCGTTCGTGGCCAGCAGTTGGATCCGAGCAGACAGATAGTCGTCGAGAAAATTGGTTTTCTCTACCGTTTACGTTCTGAAGTACGGCGCTCAGCGGGCCATTTGGCACTGGGCGTGAATGATGTCAGCCCTGATTGGCAGGGCTTGATTGGCCAGGTAGCTGGTCTGTCAATGGAATGTGTCTTCCACGCGTCGAGTAGCTAGCCATCCTCAGTCTCGGTGGAGCTGATGGTTAGTTGGATGTTCGCGCGCTCTCGCATCTGTCTAGCAGAGTGGGCGGTTAGTCTTGCTTCGTCAATCGCAACATAACTCTTCTGCAAGTCCCCGTTTCGTGGTCTCAGGTTCGCGCAGTTCGCAACCGTTTGTGTTGTCCTTTTTTTCAGTCTGAATATTCAGTTGAAGCGGGCAGCGGTCGCAGCCGGAACATAGGAAAAGAAAGTATCAGGTAGCAGCAGTGAAGCATCGCGTCGAAAAGAAAATCGGCAGTCATACTCTTTCGTTCGAAACAGGTTTTCTCGCCAAGCAGGCAGCGGGAGCTGTTCTCGCCCAATATGCGGACACCGTCGTTCTGAACGCGGTTGTGGGTGGTGCCGGCCGACCTGGCCAGGATTTCTTCCCCCTCACTTGCGACTATCGCGAGCGAGTTGCTGCCGCGGGCAAGTTCCCCGGCGGCTTCATCAAGCGGGAAGGTCGCCCGACCACGAAAGAAATTCTGACCTCGCGCCTCTGCGATCGCCCGATTCGCCCGCTGTTCCCCAAGGGATACCGCGACGAAGTGCAATGCCAGGCGATGGTCATGTCGAGCGACGCCCAAAACGACGCCGACGTCCTCGCGATGAATGGTATCGCTTGTGCCCTGTTCATTTCGAACCTGCCGTTCCGCGGGCCCATCGCCTCGGTTCGCGTGGGCCGCGTGAATGGCACGTTCATTCCGTTCCCGAGTCAAGACGACTTGGAAGAGAGCGATCTCGACCTCATCGTCTCGGGCAGCGAAACCTCGGTCGCCATGATCGAAGGCTTTGCTCGCGAAATGAGCGAAAACGACATGTACGAGGCGATTCTGTTCGCCCATCAGGTGATTATCGAAATCTGCCAGATGCAGCGCGAATTTGCGGACAAGGTGGGCGTCAAGCGCCCCGATTACGTCGCGCCGCCCGATGACGGCCTGATGGACCGCATCAAGAGTGGCTACTACGACGCCTATCGTTCCGCCAAGTTGACCTCTGGGAAGCAAGCCCGCGCTGAAGCTGTGAAGGCAGTCAAGGCTCAAGCCTTGGCCGCCATCATTCCCGATCCCAAGGCTGACGGCGCTTACAAGCCCGAACGCTTCTCGTCGGTGTGGCACGAATTCGAAGAGATCGTCGTTCGCGACCTGATTCTCTCTGGCAACCGTCCCGATGGCCGCGACAACAAGTCGCTGCGTAACATCGAATGCGAAGTCGATGTGTTGCCCCGCGTACACGGCTCGGCTGTGTTCCAACGTGGTGAAACGCAAGCCCTCGTGACCATCACGCTCGGCACCTCACGTGACGAGCAACGGGTCGATGGCCTGTTCGAAGAGTACTCGAAGAAGTTCATGCTCGATTACAACTTCCCGTCCTTCTCGGTCGGCGAATGCCGCCCGATTCGCGGTCCGGGTCGTCGCGAAATTGGCCACGGCGCCTTGGCCGAACGGAGCGTCGCACCCGTTCTTCCTTCGCCCGAAGAGTTCCCTTACACAATTCGCGTCATCAGCGACATTCTGGAATCGAACGGCAGCTCGTCGATGGCCAGCGTGTGCGGTGCGACGCTCGGCCTGATGGCCGCGGGTGTGCCAATCAGCAATCCAGTCGCCGGTATCTCGGTCGGTCTGGTGCAGCAATCGGAAACCGAATGGTGCTTGCTCACCGACATCATCGGTGACGAAGACCACTTCGGCGATATGGACTTTAAGATTGCCGGAACCCAAAACGGCATCACGGGCATTCAGCTCGATCTGAAGATCGAAGGCATCAGCAAGGAGATCATCAAGGCGACGTTCGAGCAATCGCGCGAAGCCCGGATTCAGATCCTGCGCAAGATGCTTTCGTGCATCTCGCGTCCGAAAGAAGACATCTCCCTCTACGCTCCGCGCTTGCTCCGCACGACCATTGACCCCGAGAAGATCGGCGCTCTCATTGGTCCTGGCGGCAAGATGATCCGTGGCATTCAAGAAGCCACGGGTTGCGTGATCGAAGTGGACGACAGCGGCATCGTGACCATCGCGAGCAGCAATCGCGAATGGGCCGAAGCCGCTTTAGCTCAAGTCGAAGCCGTCACGGCCACCGTGCAGATCGGCAAGATCTACAACGGCAAGGTCAGCAGCATCAAGGATTTCGGTGCCTTCGTCGAAATTCTGCCCGGCCGCGATGGCCTGGTTCACATCAGCGAACTGGCTGGTGGTTTCGTCAGCTCGGTCGGCGATATCTGCCGCGTCGGCGACGAAATGAAGGTGCTGGTCATCGACGTTGACGATCACGACCGCGTGAAGCTCAGCCGTCGTCGGGCCTTGGAAGAACTCGGTCTACCCGATGAACTGGCTTCGAAAGAAGGCCCGCCGGGAGAAGGTGGCGAACCACGTCCTCCTCGTCCGCCACGCGACGATCGGGGTGGTGACCGTGGTGGAGATCGCGGCGACCGTCCGCGTCATGACCGTGGGGGCGATCGAGGCGGCGGCGGTGGTCGCGGCCGAGGTGGCGGTGGCGGTCGAGACCGTCGCTAGGCAAAACTAGCTTTCAGCGTTCATAATCAAGACCCGCGGGAAGTCGTTCTCGCGGGTTTTGTATTTTCCAACGTGGGATAGGCTCTCAGCCTGTCTTCGTGGCATAGGCTTCCAGCCTGTGAAAAATTTCATGACAGGCAGGATGCCTGTCCCACGTAATACCGACCTCCTGTCTCAGGGCCAGCTGATGGTTGATGAAACTCCGCTGCCGGCTTCACCCGAGGAACTGCGGGCGCAGTATGTCGAACTGGCCGAACTGGCCGGCTCGCTAGCGCACGAGATAAAGAACCCGCTCTCCGTAATTCGGATGAACATGGAGTTGTTAGCGGAAGACTTCGCCGATCCAGCTACGCCCAAAGAACGCCGCGCCCTCGCCAAGATCGAGATGGTCACGCGCCAATGCACGCGGCTCGAAAATCTGCTGAACGATTTTCTGCGCTTTTCGCGGCTGCGGAATCTGGAACTCCGCCTGGGCAATCTTAACGAGCAAATCGAACGAGTGCTCGACCTGTTCGAACCGCAAGCGATCGAAAACGGCGTGGAAGTGATTCGCTACCTCGATCCGGATTTGCCGAGCGTCAAGCTGGACCCTGAAACAGTCCAAGCAGCGCTGGTGAACCTGGTGAAGAACGCACTCGAAGCGATGCCCACCGGCGGACAGTTCGTCGCTCGCACTCGCCTCACGCGTACTGGTGTAGCTCTCGACTTGATCGACACGGGCTGCGGAATGGACGAGCGAACGGCCATGCGGATGTTCGAAGCGTTCTACACGACCAAGAGCGGCGGCTCCGGCCTCGGCCTACCCACGGCTCGCAAGATTATCGAAGCCCACGGCGGCCGCATTGACGTTCACAGCCAGGTCGGCCGCGGCACGCAGTTCACGCTTGAGTTCCCCACGCCGCTGCGGCTGGGGGATTGACGAGCAAACTCGCCTATACGGCTGATTTAGAGGTATCTCCGGCGAGCAAATTATCACGGCATTAGCACAATGCAATCATCAATATGCCTCAACCTAGAGATAATGTCTTTAAGACATTTTGCCGATGACAGAAGGTGCTACGGCAACTTGGAGCTATGTGTCACTTCGTCGTCCCAACTGCTAAATTATCGCCAGCGGATGGCGACGTTCCTCAAGAGTGCCGCGGGTGACGCCAACGCGGTTGGCAGCGCTTAGTTTGCTCCAGACTTCGCGTCCAGTTACTTCGCCGCGCAATAACCGGCGATAGAGTTCGAGCGTCTGAAGAATCTGCTGTTCCTCCTGACGCGAGGCCATTTCAAGCAGTTCTACGCGGAAGTGTCGCACTCCCTGCGCTAGCAGCGCGGGAACGACTTCGGCCGCACTTTGCGGCACGGCATTGAAGAGCGTATTGCGGCATCCCACGTCGGCCGTGAGCGGATGATCGATGCCCATTCGGTCGCGTAGCGCCACTTGATGATTATCACAAGGGCGGCCGCAGTTGTTTTTATTGGTACCGGGTGAGAGCATCGCACAGAACACGCAATGCTCCATGTGGAACATGGGCATATGCTGGTGAATTACACATTCGAGCCACTTCGTCGGAACTGCTGCCACCAGTTCCAGCAACTGCTCGCGATTGAGATCGTAGGATGGGGAGATTCTCGTGGCCCCTTGCTGATCGAGCCACTGCGCCGTCAGTTCATTGGAACAGTTAAGCGAAAAATCGGCGACCACAGGCAAGCCCTGCTGTACAAAGTAGCGAAGTCCCGCAAGGTTGCGGGCGAGAACACCATCGGCCCCATGCTTGCTGAGCGCGCGAAAAATGCCTGCTTCACCCGGCTTTTGAATGCGCGGTGTAGCCAGCCAAATCTTGGCGCTGGCCTCGTGGGCCAATTCCACTGCGGCGCGATATTCGCGAATGTCCGCGAAATCGACATACACACTGTTGGCAGCGCACTTGAGCACCGCATTTAGTTGCGCGAGTGAGCGGCAGAGAACATGCAACTGCGGTGCCGCATCGTTCTCGGCAGGGGTCGCATCGACCGGCAACGTCGCTCGCAGTTCACTGAGGGCGGAAGCGCGAATAATGCGGCGTTCGGGAACTTGTTCCATCGTGGCCGTTAGTTTTTTGACCACTTCGTGCCGCAATTTGCCAAGCACACTGAGTGGCACCATGGGCCGGCCGGTAATCTCCGCTTGCAGATTTCTTATCTCAAATGGAGTGCTGCCGAGGCGTCCCAACTGGGTGCGCAACATGGCTTCGTCGAGCACGTGTTGCCTTGCAGCTTCGAGCGGTTGCGACGAAGCCACTTCAATTGGTGCCCGGCCTTCGGCGGTCGCACGAATGAGCAGCGGCTGGCCTTCGTGCGCAGTTACGGCGAAGTCGACCGGCACGCGGCGGTTGATTACGCCAGCGGCAAATGTCTTGCGCAAGCGGTTGGTTAGTTCCGGATCGTCAGTCTTCCAGACTTCGCCGCCGGGTTGAATCTCTTCAAAATTGATTGCTCCATGCGCGAAGGTCAATTCGGCAACGCCAATGTTAACCGGCTCCGTTAGCGAACGGCCTCGTTGATAAACTTCATAGACACGGCCGCCTTGCTGATCGTCTTCGGCCCGGCCGCAATCGAAAACGATGCCATCGCCGCGCTTGATAGAAGCCGCAAGTTGCACTGCAACGCGGCCGTTGCGAACGTACTCCACAGTTCCCAGCAGCACGCCCCGTTTGTCGGAACTAATTGCGGGGACGAGCATCTTGTGATCGCAGCCCTTCAGCCAACCCGGCGAGAAACCACGCGAGAATGAGAGTTCCATCGCTTCGACTTCTTCAGGGGGGAACTTCACCGCGCGACCCGCCAGCGCTTCGTCGATGGCCTGGCGATAATGGCGCGTGATGTTCGCAACGTACTCGGGTGTCTTCAGCCGACCTTCGATCTTGAGCGAGCAGACACCAAGCTCGGCCAGTTCCGGAATCAATTCATAAGCAGCCAGATCTTGCGGGCTAAGCAGATATTTTTGATCGCCAGTTTCAACCAGCTTGCCATCGCAGAGCAAGTCATAAGGCAAGCGGCAGGCCTGCGCGCATTGCCCACGATTGGCACTACGACCGCCGAGCGACTCACTGGTCAAGCATTGCCCGGAATATGCAACACAAAGTGCGCCGTGGACAAACACTTCGAGTTGCATGGTTGTCGCCGCTCGAATGAGGCGAATCTCGTCGAGTGCCAACTCCCGCGGCAGCACGACGCGTTCAATCCCCAATTCCTGAGCCACGTCAATGCATTCACTGCTGCTGAGGGTCATTTGTGTCGAAGCATGAACGGCCAAGTCAGGGCAAATTGCCTTCACTAGTCGCGCGAGTCCTAAATCTTGCACTAGCACGGCATCGACACCTGCCTCCGCGAGTTCAATTACATGCCGCTCAACTTCAGCAAGTTCACTTGGAAAAATCAGCGTGTTAAGAGTGACGTAGCCCTTCACCCCGCGGCTGTGCAACTGCCGCATGATTTCGGGGAGTTCTTCGGTGGCAAAATTCTTGGCGCGGGCCCGCGCGTTAAAGCCGCGATCGAGTCCGAAATAAACAGCATCGGCCCCATTCTCAATGGCTGCGCGAATGCAATCTCGGTCGCCAGCGGGCGCGAGAAGTTCGGGCCGCAATAAAGCAGAGGTAGTTGAGGACGCGACTTTTTGAGCAGTGGGAGCCATCTATAACAGACTACTGGCGACCTCCCTGCGAGGGCAATCGCTGTTGGAGAGATTGAGCAATTGCGGCCGATGTCGAGACGAAGGCAGCACTTGCGCCGCGCGAGTCCGAAGTTTTTGTTGAAATCAGCCCCCTTCATCGGCTAGGCTACTGCGGTTTCCACCCCACCATTCACTCCCGCCGAGGATCTCTCCGATGTTGAGTCGCTTGTGTTTCGCCTTTTTGATTGCCCTCTTTATGCCCGCGACTTTCGTCGCCGCGCAAGACGTTCCAGCCAAGCCGCCAGTCCGCGTGGGAGTGCTGGGACTCGACAATTATCAAGCGGTGGCATATTCGCAACTCTTTAATAGCCCGAAGGCCGAAGGTGATCTCGCCGGGCTGAAAGTGGTCGCTGCCTTGCCGATTGGCAGTGAGAAGTTGCCCCTGGAACTGAAGGACATTCCCAGGTGGCAAGCTCAGATTGGCAAGTATGGCGTCGAGATGGTTGACTCGGTCGATGAACTGCTAAAGCGCTCCGACGTCATCATGGTGATGACTATGGACGGCCGAGACCACTTGAAGCAAATCGAACCCGTGCTACGCGCCGGCAAGCCGGTCTATATCGGTCGCCCTTTCGCGGCTTCACTCGCAGATGCTATCGCAATCATGAAATTGGCGGAAGAGACCAAGACCCCCTGCTGGTCGAGTTCGCAGCACCGGTTCAGTCCTGGCTTCAGCGGGATGAAGGACCATCCCGAAGTCGGCAAGGTCATTGGCTGCGATGTGTACGGCGGCTGCACGAGCGACCCCAGCACACCGGAATTTTTCTGGAGCGCCTTACACAGCATCGAAACGTTATACGCGATTATGGGACCCGGCGTGACTTCGGTCACTTGCACGTCCACGCCAACCGCCGAGCAATTTACCGCAGTGTGGGCCGATGGTCGCGTGGGAACTTATCGCGGCATCAAGGAGGGCAAAGTGAAGTACAGCGCCACGGTGTTCGGCGACAAGGGCGTTTCGACCGCTGGGGTTTACGGTCATGGTGTGCCGGTGGGTGGCATCGTCCCGACCAAAGACAAATACATGGGTTACGAAGGAATTGCCATCGAGATGGCCAAGTTCTTCAAAGGGGCTCCGGTTCCTGTCTCCCCAGCCGAAACGATCGAGCTGTTTACCTTTCTGCAAGCAGCGGAAGAGAGCAAAGCCGCCGGAGGCAAGACCGTGCGATTGGACGAAGTGCTGAAGAAGCACCAGGCAAAGATCGGCAAATAGCCGCCTACTTTTCGGCGAACTGTGCCAACCAACGCAAGGCATCCTCTTCGTTGGTGAAGACGTCGTTGGACGTCCCACGGTTGGTTGCGACGAGCGCACCAAATTTCTTCGGGTCGATTAGCTCGGCCCGAGCTACCAGGGCGATATGAATGCCGCTGCCGGCCTCACTCTCTGCCCAGAGTTTTCCCATCTCGTAGCGATCCATCATGGTGGGGGGCGGGAAGCCGGAAAGCTCGGAGGAATTGACCAGCATGCGGCGCACGCCGGGCTGGCGCACGGCATGTGCCATGCCTCGGGCAACTGCGGCGACGGCAAGTCGAAACTCCGCATAGCTTCCGCGAGGACGATAATAGGCTATATCGCCGCGAATTTCGAAATGGTCGGGTTCAAACGGTTCGGGAGCCTGCATGGCAATATTCTAGGCTGCTTGCAGTCTTAAGGGACTTGCCTATTTTCACCACCACTAATGGTGGCCACATCCGCGAAAATATTCATATCGATGTTGGTCTGCACTGGTCGCACGCTGCCATCGACGAGCAGAAAGTTGATGATGCCCGGATGAAAGCTACCCCAACCATGAGCGCAAGCCAGTTCCATGCCTGGTCCGCCTTGGGTTACGCAGCGGGTGTAGTCGTTCCACAAAGTGCGGGGTTGGTTCGTGCAATCGGAACGGTTGTACGAGCGGTAGGTATAAGCCCAAAACGTCCGGCGGCGTGGAGTGCTCTTGGTGCTATATTCGCCGACCAACCAGGTGTTGGATGTCCCATCGGTGACGTTCGCAATGCCCTCGTAGGTCAGTTCACGACCATCGACAACGTGCAGCACTCCGCGCCAATCCATCGGTAAAGTGACGTAGTCCTGATAAATGCTCCACCAGCCGGTTCCGTCACTCTTGCCGCCGACACCGCGATAGGTGCCTGTGCGATATTCCATCGTATTGCCGGGTCCCGATTCGGGCTTGAGCAAGATGTTTGGCTCTAGTTCGGATGGGCAAGTATAATTCTGCGTTTTGTGTTCGCGAACGAACTTGTTTTCCGGTGCCTCGTTGTACGCGTTGAAGTTGTAACGAGCGGCCAATGGTTGCTGCTCAAGGTAAGGCAGCAGCGAGATGGTCCAAGATTCGTAACTGGGCGTGTTGCAACATAGTCCGTAGGAAATGCCTCCCGCTGGGAACTTCTGCCAGGTGTCGTGATAGTTCTGAAAGGCCAGTCCCAGTTGCTTGAGATTGTTTGTGCATTGGATTCGCCTCGCCGCTTCCCGCGCTGCTTGCACTGCGGGCAACAAGAGTGCGATCAACAGCCCGATGATGGCAATGGTCACCAGCAGCTCCACCAAGGTGAAGGCAACCCTGCGGCGATGCTGAGAAAAAAAGAACATCAAAGTAGCAAGATCAGCAAATGAGTCGCGTGGTGGAGAGGGGCGACGCCAACTGCAGCGGTATGGGATGCGGGCCAAGCACCCAAATTGGTGGTCCTTGCAGCATACCTGTGCCTTACGCGACGTTCAAGGTTCAGATGGTTCGACTTCACAATCGTTTCGGTCTTGTTTTGTTCGCCCCGTCTATTCACTTCCGCCTGACTGCGGTAGGTTCGCAGGTAGGTGAGCTGCAGCGGCAAATTTAACTGGAAGCGGAATTGTTCTCGCCTTAGCGAGTGGAATAGAGGAGCAGTGCGATGGAAGGCTTTACCAGCAGTCTGCATGTGAAGGGGGCTACGGCCAAGCGCCTGCAGCAAGCCGTCACCGATTTGCTCTCGTCCGAAGGCTTTCAGGTATTGGACGCCGACACTGCCAACCCGGACTCGCTCGATCAGGGAATCACCCGCGGCGTCTGGATCGCGAAATCGAAGGGTGATTGGGCCACGGTGTTTTGCTCCGATTTCTTGTTTCAACAAGAGATCGGCCGAGAACTCTCGAAGCAGTTAAAGACTCACGTTTTGAACATTTGGACGAATGAAGGTTCCTCTTGGCACTACTCCCTGTTTCACCAGGGCGAAGAGATAGACCAGTTCGATAGCACGGGCGAAACCGGAGACGAACTGCAAGAGTTTCTCGATAACGACATGGATGAACTTGCCGAAGAATTCGACGACGAAGATGGTCCGCAAGCCATTGGTGCCGACGACGATGATGAAATGGCCGGCCCGGTTCAAGAAGGATTGTCAAAGATCGCCGAATTGCAAGAGCAGATTTCGAGCAAGATGCCCGACGACGTCCGAGCCATTTACGAACGGCTGCACGAAGGCAAGGCCACGCTTGGCGAAATGCGACGGTTCGACCAATGGTCGCAGGCCAATCAGGCTGAACTCAGTCGCTTTCAGGAACAGCTGCAGGCACAGACCGCTGAACTAACGGCAGCCATGCAAGGCGTTTTTCAGAACGGTTTTCAAGCTGACGACGAAGATGGTGTTCCCAGCATGCTGCAAGGAGTCCTGCCGCCCGATATGGCCGAGCTGTTTTCCAAAGTACTCGCTGGCCAGGCGACGGGTGAAGAGTTGCAGCGATTTGCTGAACTTAGCCAGTCGGACGGCGAAAACGACCTGCTCTCTGCCGACGACGATGTAGAAGAAGCCTTTTTTGGTGAAGGTGACACGGAAGATGACGAACCGTCGGACGAGTTTTCCGACGAAGATGAGGATGAAGAGATTGGCGACGGACCTATGTTGAGCGAGGCTGCTTTGCAGCAGCATCTGGGAGCGCTACAGCCGCTATTGGGCAAAAGTGTCGATCCCGCCGCGGTCGCTGAAACGTTAGCGACGCAAGATGAGACGCCCGAGCAACCGCTGGGCGAATTCTTGAGTTTTTTGGGCATTGATGCCGGCTATTCCGAGCTCGATTTCGATTGCCTGGAAGACCTCAGCCACGAAGAATTGGCTGAGCAAGGCATCAATCTCAGTCCTCTGCTGCTGGTACGCTCGGAATAGTCCGAGCAGGGCAGAGATTTTTGCCGCCGAGGGCGAGATTTTCGTCGCCTCGGTAGTTCAAGGCGCGAACTTAGCAACCTTTCGTGCGGATCGTACGTTCGGCAAAGTCTGTACGCGCTATGAAATGGTCGTTTCGCTGCATGAATTCCGCAGCGAAGGCCTTCCCACCTGCGGATTTCGGTGGCTGAACCGCAGCTGATTTTGAGCAGTGGATGACGAAAATTCTTGAGTCTGTTTGCCTGCTTTTTCCGCAAGATCAGCAAAATCCTAGCTGCTGCTGGCTTGCGGACAACCCCCTTCACCCCTGCGAGTCTTGCGACTGACGGGATTTTGTGAAGTTGGGTTCGCATTTGATACGAAAGAAACATTCGGAAGACGTGTGTTGCACGGCAGCATACGACTCTCGGCACCTACCATGCCGAGGTTCGTGAACCGCCGGGCAACAACCGTTTTCTCAGGGGGAATCTGCTATAGGTGCTCAAGTTTCGACGCAAGTCGAAATGCGCAGCACTTCCAAATGCTTGCTCGTGACTCGAGACCCATTGAGTGACGAACGGGTGCATTTTCTCTCTGCCGGTTGAACCACGCCGCTTGACGGCGCAGGTCGCCCGGATGGCCCCACGCGAAACAGCTTTGCCGGTTGTTTGCGATTTTGGGGATTTCCGCCGCGTTCCGGAGGTCCTGATTGCCGATGGTTAAAAGGTGGCTGAAGCAGAGGGAACTGTTTTCAGTTACTTGAAACCCAGTAGAACCGCCCCGACCCAGAATTTGATTAACCAGGCCAAATCCCACAGCTGGCGAGATGGATCGAGACCAAGGCCTGGTCGATTGAATAGGGGCAGATACGTGAAGCTCAGCGGCATCGCTCACCGTGGTGCTTCACACCAACGAGTCAACGAGAGAGTAATGGAGAGCCTGCGATGAAGGTCTTCACTACTGGACAGGTCGCTAAGATCTGTAAAGTGGCCCCGCGTACGGTTAGCAAGTGGTTCGATTCGGGACGCCTTAAAGGCTACCGCATCCCCGGCTCGCAAGACCGTCGTATCCCGCGAGAATATCTGATCAAGTTCCTCAAAGAGCACGGAATGCCCTTGGGTGACCTCGAAGACGAGGCCATGGCAAAAGTGCTGATTGTGGCGCAAGACCAGGTTCTCATTGAAAACTTGAAGCGCGAATTGCCCACTGAACGGTCGTTCAAGGTTGCCGTGGCTGCCAGCGGATTTGAAGCTGGAATCCAAGCCGAAAGCTTCCACCCCGACTGCATCATTGTGGACTTCTCGATCGGCAAGGTTGAAGCACTGCAAATTTGCCAGAATCTGCGCAAAAATGTGGACTTCTCCGAGACGATCTTGATCGCGCTGCTGCCCGATGACGGCAGCCCGCTGAGCTTTGACCGCTCGGCGATTAATGAAACCTTTAAGAAGCCATTCGATGCCAAACTTCTGGCCGAACGACTTCGCACCCTGATCGGCGCCCGGAAGGAACTGGTCTAACGACCTGTTCTCCTCTCGCCAGCGACGCATTCAGGTGGGACTCGCCCTCCCAAACTGTTTGGACAATTGCTTGAACGAAATGCCTTAGCCTGCCGCGGTTTGACCCCCGCGTCGGTTCTACATAGAGGCGGAGTAAAAGGGGCAGTCGAAAGAGTCGGCTGAGAGAGCGCTGGAATCCCGGTCCAGCGCTTTCCCTTACCCCACCTCATTAAAAGCAACGGAACGACGCCGGACCGCAAGGTCCGGCGTTTTTCGTTTTCTTGCCCGTCACTCTCCGTGGTACCAGACTCTTACCACCTGATGCCACTGACTGGGAGATTCGCCGCTGGTGCCGAGCGCAGGGTCGCTCGTCCCTTCTTCGTAGCGGCTCCAGATGTTCGGCAGGAGCAGCGTCTCGATGGTGATCATGTGGATGCGATGTTCTTCGATCCAGGCATTCGCTGCTTGCACGGCGATGTCCAGCGGCTCATACGTCGCGTGGGCCAAGAAGCCGGGTGGTGTCAGCATCCGCGGCGCGAAATCTTGATAGCGAATCATGCTGGCCATTGTAGGCGAAGAAATCCACCACCGCTCAGCGGATACTGGCGGGCGTAAAGTCAAAGCCCGCTGCGCGGCGGCGAGCCTGAATGAGTCCCGGCCGGCGAATTTGAATCGCTTCACCGGGCTTGAGCGCTAGCTTGACCACCTTCACCCCTTCACGGTCCTGCTGCAATTCGTAAGCGGTGCCAGTCAATGGACAAACCGGCATCGGCCCCAGCGGTTGCTCGGTCACCGCAGTCAGGACAAGCAGCCAAGCCTCACAGCGGGCCCGATCTTGCGCCAGCTGCAAGTGAACGTCGGCGATTCGTGGTAGCAGCAGGGTGCCAGCGACGAGTGGATACTCACCAGTTGCTTCCCGAGTCGCTAGCTCGGTCTGCAATGCTTCAGTGCTGCTCGTACGCTGAAGGAAGGGAAGTCGAGCAGCGGCAACTTGCTGCTGCATCGCCCGCAGGTAAAAGAGTTGGTCGGTATCGATGTCGCGTTTAGCAGCTATCTCGGTCGAGCGAATCAGTCCTTTGCTATCTAGCTGCGATCGGTGCAATTTGGTGAGCAGCGAGGTGTAGTGCCCACTGCGAACGAGTTCGAAAATCAACAGCCCTTGTGCTCGCTCGGCTTGTAGCACGCGCTCGTCACTGGGCCAATCGGCTGTGTGGGCAATTAACCGTTGCTGCAGCAGTTGCAATACCTCAGGCGTTGCTAGGGGATGATTCGCGATGGCATTAAGCACTTGCAGGGCATCGGTTCGCAACGCGACGGCTACCAGGCGGGCGTTCAGATTTGGTTCGGCCGCCAATTGCCGACTGACCTGCAACATTCGCTCGCAGAGCGGAACGGCAGCAGCCGGTTGCTGCTCAGCCAAAGCCTCAGCTACCGCGAGGCCTTCGATCCGGCAACCCACTACGGCTGCATCCAGCCATTCGTCATCGGCCAGCAGAGCATCGGCAATTCTTCCCTGTGGCCGGCCCCCATGTTCATCCAAGGCAGCACCAAATCGCTGCCTGGCAGCGGCCTGCAGTGATACAATTTCGCGCGCCTTTTGCACAGCGCCTGGCTCAAACCAGGTTCCCAGAGTTGGCCAGATTTCATTCACTTCGCGGCCAATTGCCGGTCTGGTCAGCGCGGGATACGCCCGCACGAAGCTGGCATACGCCCCCTCGCTACGATCACGATCGCTGGCAGGCATCGCGGCATCGATTTGCTCTGGCAGTTGCTTCAGTTCGGCGAGCTGCTTCAACTCCAGTTGTAACTGCGGATGGCTTGAACCCTGCGCACCTGGAATGGCAACCAGATTCTGCGCGCGGGTCTGCAACGGCGATGGTGGCGGGCTGCTGCGTGAACAGGCGGAGAGTAATGCGCAAGCAAACGCCAGAAACCAGGTTCGCGGCGATGTTCGAGTGCATTCCATGCCTGCCTCTTGCTCCGAGCAAACTGCTAGCGGAGTCTGTCCAGTATTGAGCTGGCAGGTAGGTAGCAAAACTCGGCGAATAACTCAACGTCAGCAGCAGAATTGCTGGACCGACAGTAACTATTCGCTCAGCGGTACAACATCGACCGCAACTCGCATGCGGTGCTTGCCACCGCCGACGAGCACACCCTTGATAGGGCAGATATCGCTGTAATCGCGTCCCCAGGCCAGTGTGACGTGGCCGGTGCCGGGAATGACGTTGTTGGTGGGATCGAAATCGATCCAGCCCGACTCGGGCGAGAAGGCCGCGACCCACGCATGCGATGCGTCGGCACCAATCATCCGCGGCTGGCCTGGTGCTGGAGCAGTTAGCAAATAGCCGCTGACGTAACGAGCAGGGAGTCCAATGGATCGGAGGCAGCCGATTTGTAAGTGAGCAAAATCCTGGCAAACACCACGACGAATCCGCAGCACCGTTTCGAGCGAAGTATTGATCGTCGTCGCCGTGGGATCGTACTTGAACTCGGCGTGAATTCGCGTCGTCAGGTCTAGCACCGCTTCAAGCCACGGTCTACCCGGTGTGAACGACGGCTCGGCCAATTGGCGCAAGGCTGCCGTGGCTTGCACGTAGTGCGAGTCGAGCACAAACTGCCGGGCTTCGAGCCACCAGGGTGGTTGCCCAATGGTGAAGCGGTCGCGAATATCTTCCCACGGAGGCGTGGAAGAAGGCGCGGGTATATCGGGGGGCAACACTTGCACCTGGCTGACGGCGGTAACTGTCAGCCGAGTGTGGGGCTGTTCGATCGCGAACTGGCCTGTGTGGTTGCCAAAATAATCGGTGCGATGATCGAGGTGGACCGGTTCCGGCCGCACGCGCAGGCGATGGGTCAAACAGGTCTGGCGCCGGTGATCGCGCGGCCAGAGCGTGATCTCGTTATGGCAAACCGGGACCGCATCGCTGTAGTCGTAGATGGTCGTATGCGTGACCTTGTACTTCATGCTGCGCGAGTTTTCAACCAAAGCTTACTCCAGGCGACCAGAAGGTCGAATCTCATTGAGCTGACGAGAAGGCCCAGCGTGAATCAAGTAGTGGCGACTGATTTCGTCCGACAGTGTGCGTAATTGTTCGCTGTGGCGGAGTAAGAATCGTTCCAAGGCCGAGCGTCGACCCTGACGATCGAGATTGGACATCGCAAAAACATCGGCCAGGCGCAATTGCGTGCAAGTATCGAGCACGAGGCGCTGCTCGGGACTGAGCAGCAACTGCCGATTGGAATGCGGCAACGCATCAACGTGCCCTTGCAGCGCAGTGACTTGAAATGCCACCGAGCGCGGGTTGGTCTCGTCGGTCAGCAGCAAGTCGAGCAGTGGCGGCAACTGCAGCGTGGTCAAATAGCGATTGCGATAGGTCATCGAACTGTCGCCGATTTCGAGCAACGCTTCGAAGAGTGAGTCTTCATCGGCGGGGGGCTCGACCAGGGCGACACGCAGCACAGTCATGGCCTGTAAGGCACGTTCGAGCCGGCGGCCAAGATCGAGGAATCGCCAGCCCGGGCCACGGGTCATGCTCTCGGTACCCATACCGCTGAAAGCGGCGAGGTCGAGAATCAGGCGGTTCAGCAGTGGGAGCGAATCTGCCAGTTGCATCACCGACTCTTTACCCTGGCTGGTCAGTTCTTGCCCCAGGCGATTCAAAATACGCCAGCTATCGAGCGACAGGCGATCGCGGACGACGGTTGCTGCGGAGCGCATTGTTGAAGCCATGCTGGCCACGCTATTGCGCGCCGGGTCGGCAATCCAGCGTCCCAGTTCGGCTTCAAGTTGCACCATTGCCGAGGAAGTCAGAGAGAGCTTCATGGGCGCCGGAAAGGCCATCAATTCTGCGAGCATCTTTAGCAGCGGCCCCAAGCTTTGAGAGCCCGTTGCTGCGGTTTCGCTCGTGAGTCGGGTAAGGGTCGTACGGAGGACGCGGGCCGTTCCTTCCAGACGTTCGACATGGCGGCCCAACCAAAATAGGTGATCGGCCACGCGGCTGGGCAGATCGTTCCCGCTGCGCTGCAACGAGACGGGCGTGCCAGCCGGATGGAGGAGCGAGACGTTGTTCACCGGGCCATCGCTGAGAACCCAAACGTCTTTGCTGCCTTGTCCACCCAGCGCCGATTCCGCCAGTGGATCGGATGACGTGGAGACCCGCGCCAAACCGCCGGGCATCACTTCGTAACTGTCACCTGCCGCCACAGCAAATGTACGCACGGCAACATGACAGGCCTTCATGCTGCCACCAGCCCACAAAGGCGCGGAAGAACCGGTGACCAGATCTTGTGCAACGTAATCCTGCGGCCGATGCTTGATCCGATCGATCCATTCCTGGCGCTGGTCCTGCGCGAGCAGCGCACCGGAGACCGCTGTCCCTCGACCGTTCGGAAAGCTGGGCTTTACAACCAAGCGGTCGAAATTCTCGATCACATATTGCAGCGATTCGCCATCGCCACACCACCAGGTGCGGACCGAAGGAAGTTTAAGTTCTTCTCGCAAAAAGAAGCGCGCCAGCGTCGGCAAAAAGGGAACGAGGGCTGCACTTTCCACCACACTGCTGCCCAATGCATTGGCCAACAACACGTTGCCACTGCGGGCCGCATGCGTGAGACCCGGCACACCTTGAATCGAGTCGCCACGGAGTTCCAGCGCGTCGCAATTTTCATCGCGGACGCGGCGGAGGATGACATCAACGCGAAGCAAGCCGCCCAGCGTCTTCAAATAAACCTGATTTTCGCGAACAGTTAGGTCGCCCCCTTCCACCAGGGCATAACCGAGATAGCGTGAGAGGTAAGCGTCTTCAAAATATGTCGGGCTGGTTGGTCCGGGACCGAGTAGTACGGTGCGCGGATTCTCTTGATTGCGCGCGTTCGAATGCAGCGTGTCGCGCAGCGTGGCGAAGAATGTGGCGAGGCGTTCAACCTGGCAATCGCGAAATACATCGGGCAGCATTCGCGACATCACCAGGCGATTTTCGAGCGCGTAACCCGCACCCGTTGGGCCGCGAGTGCGATCGGCGATCACCAGCCATTCGCCGCTCCGGTCGCGGGCCAAGTGAACCGCCGAAAGGTATAGATAGCGATTACGCGGGACCGCCAGATCTTTGCACGGCCGCAAAAATCCAGGGTGCGCAAAGACGAGTTCGGGTGGCAACAGTCCTTCTGCCAGCAGCCGCTGCGGGCCGTACAGGTCAGCGAGGACGAGGTTCAAAAGTGTCGCGCGCTGAATCAGCCCGTCGGAGATTTTCTTCCACTCCGAAGCTGGGAGGAGGAGCGGGATTGCATCGAGTTCCCACGGACGCGACAGCCCGGCAGGATCACCGTGAACGTTGTAGGTGACGCCATTTTCGCGAATCACGCGCCGCGATTGTTCCCAGCGACGGGCGATTTCCGTGCTCCCCAATTGCCCGAGGAGCGGCATGAACTTCTGCCATTGCTGACGGAGCGTGCCATCCGACGACAGCAGCTCATCGTGCACCTGCGCGTAGGGCTGATAACCCTTAAGCAGGTCACGTCCAGCGTGCGAGTCAGGTGCAACCACTCCCGGCAACATAGGTACTCGCGTGGCGGGAACGAAGGCGGGACCGGATAACTTGGACTCTCAACCGGCCGCTCTTCCGGAGGAGTACCGAACAGTTGCCGGCAAACTGTTGCCAGCATAAGTGCGAGGGGCGACGCGGGACAAGGGCAGAAGGCCCCGCGGCTGGATCATTGGGAGGAAACTGGTTCCAGAATTGACGGTGGTGCCGCAAAAAACGTCTCGTGAATTGCAGCCCCCACTTCGTTTAACTTCACTTGAAACCCATCAATGAACTCATGCAGCCCTCCATCGATAATCTCGCGAATGAGCGAATAGTTCACGTCGGCTCTTAGCCGGCCTAGCTTCTGCTCGGCCACGTTGTATACGCGGTCGGCGCGGCCACCGGCGATCGCGCTTAGCGACTTTTCCGACTCGATCAAGCAGTGATGCATCGCGCGGGGGAATTCCCGATCCAGAATCAAAAAGTCGGCCACCGATTCCGGCGCGATGCGTCCATGCCGCTTGCGATACATCTCCAACGCGCTGGCTGACTCTAGTAGCGCGCCCCACTGAATCGTGTCGATATTCGTGCCGACATCACCCACGCTGGGGAGTAGGATGAAATACTTCACATCGAGAATGCGGGAAGTCTTGTCGGCCCGTTCCAGTAGACGTCCCAGCCGGGCGAAGTGCCAAGGCTCATCGTGCGACATCGTCGCATCGGTTATTCCCTCCATCAGATGACTGGCCAGAATCACCTGGGTGAAGAACTCGTAGGGAGAATCGAGAATCGTTTGATCGTTGGCAGCGGCCCGCACGCTAAGAAAGAACTTGTTCAGCTCTTCCCACATCATGGTCGAGATCATCTCGCGCACGGTGCGGGCGTTCTCGCGAGCGGTCCGCAGGCAAGAGACAATCGAGTTATCATTCTTGGAATCGAAGGCCAAGAAATCGATCACATTGCGCTGCGTGAATTCACCGTATAACTCGGCGAAACGCTCTTGGTCGCCGCTCGTATAGATCAGGGGAGCCCACTGGCTTTGCGCCGCGGGGCCCAGTTCGAGCGATAACTTTAGATTGACGTTGATGAACCGCGCAATGTTCTGCGCACGCTCGATCGCTCGGCTCATCCAAAAGATAGAATCTGCTACGCGACTTAGCATTCCTCAGGTTGCCTGTCTCAACGGGGCCGAAATTAGCTGGCCTGGTACTGCGACTGTGAGCCATTCGTCATGGTCTGCCGCTGGGTGGGAAAACGACCGCCTGTATATCCGTTTCTCAAGACCCAGGTGTCTTTGCTGCCGCCACCTTGGGACGAGTTTACCACCAGCGAGCCTTTACGCAGCGCCACGCGCGTCAAACCGCCGGGCAGCACGAAGATATCTTTGCCGTAGAGGATGTAGGGACGCAAGTCGACGTGCCGCCCTTCGAAATGATCTTCCACAATCGTCGGCACGCGCGACAGTCCAAGCATCGGCTGAGCGACGTAGTTCCGCGGGTTCGAGCGAATCAGGTCTTTGTACTTATCGAGTTCCGCTTTGCTCGCGCGAGGGCCGAGCAGAATGCCGTAGCCGCCCGACTCATTGGCTGGCTTAACGACCAACTTATCGATATTGGCAATCACGTGATCGCACTGCTGCTCTTCGCCACAGACAAATGTCGGCACATTCGGCAGAATCACGTCTTCGTTGAGGAAGTACTTGATTAGCTGCGGGACAAACGCATAGACGGCCTTATCGTCGGCCACGCCGGTGCCCGGTGCATTGGCCAAGGCAACGCGACCAGCGCGATAGACGTCCATCAAGCCCGGCACACCAAGCGTTGAATCGGCACGGAAGGTCTTCGGATCGAGGAACTCGTCATCGATGCGGCGATAGATCACATCGACCCGTTCGAGACCCTTCGTGGTCCGCATGAAGACGTGACCATTTGTCACGCACAGGTCGGAACCTTGCACCAACTCGACACCCATCCGCTGGGCAAGGAAGCAGTGCTCGAAATAAGCGGAGTTATAGATCCCGGGCGTGAGGACGACGACCGTGGGGTCGTTCACTCCTTCAGGCGCGATATGCTGCAGCATGTCGAGCAGACGATCGGGATAATCTTCGACCGGTAACACCGAGAAACCGTCGAAACCTTGCGGGAAGGTCCGCTTCATGATTTCGCGATTCTCGAGCACGTACGAAACGCCCGAGGGACAACGCAAGTTATCTTCGAGCACGTACATCTGGCCGTTCGTGTCACGGACCAGATCGGTACCCGTGATATGGCACCAGATTCCCTTGGGAGGAGTCATGCCGCGGCACGGTTCGAGCAAATTCTTGGCGGAACCAATCAACCAATCGGGAACCGCTTTATCGCGCAGACAGTACTGCGCGTTGTAGACATCGTCGATGAACATGTTGAGCGCAGTGATGCGCTGCTTGAGCCCGCGCTCGATCATGTCCCATTCGCCACCGTCGATGATGCGTGGCACCAGATCAAAGGGCCACACTTTCTCAGTACCCGCTTCGTGGCCATAGACGTTGAACGTGATCCCCATATTGAGGAGGGCTAGCTCGGCCGACTTTTGGCGCCGCTGCAACTCTCCCGCAGAGAGCGATTGCAGCCGACTGACGAGGTGCTGACTACGTTCACGGGGCTTGCCAGGAGCCTCGAACATTTCGTCGTAAAATTCGTCCGTCTGGTACGCGCTAAAATCCATCACCGACCCTCCGCTGGGACGTGCGTTCGGATGAGACTGCCCAACCTTTAAGCAGCTACCGACCAGATCAGTGGCAAAGTAGCTAGTTGCGAAGTCACAAAGCACAGGTTTCCCCAATTTGGCAACTGTTATGCCAACTGACAAGCGTTCGAGGGCGAATCGACAGGCGATTAGTTCTTTTCACGAAAAAACTAATTTCCAAAAACTCCCGCTGACCGCGAGAACTTCTCGCCGCAACCGGCAGCTCTTCGCCAATCGTGCTCTCTGCAGGTATCGACCGCTTCTCGGGGCCGGTTGCCGGATTTCCTCCGAACAACCAGCGACGCGGGGACTGTGGCTTATTCCTTCGCGAGCAACTGAAAATGTGCGATTAGTTTGGCCTGAATCACTTGCACAATCTGCTTTGCAACTTCGTCCTTCGAACCGTGCGCTGACAAAATCACCTCCCCTTCCCGGTCCAACAACTCAATATCGTTGTCCCCGGCATCCATGGCGGTCGGTCCATTGAGCACAATCAGATCACAGTGCTTCTTTTCCAGCTTGGTGATGGCCCGAAACCGCGCATCGTCGGTTTCGAGCGCAAAACCGACAACCCATTGATCGGGCCGCTTCTCGCTGCCGAGCGTGGCGATCACGTCCGGTGTTTCGACCAGTTGCAACAATAGCGGTTGGCCATTTTTCGCGATCTTGTGCGTTTCAACCTGCAGCGGACGATAGTCGCACGGAGCTGCTGCACCGATCACGCCATCGCACCGAGCAAATTCCTCCCGCGCAGCGGCGAGCAACTCTTCGGTCGAAATGATCGGGATGATTTTAGCCGCAGCCGGATAATCGACATTCACGGGGCCGGTGATAATCACCACTTCGTGGCCCAGGTCGAGCGCTGCCTGCGCGAGCGCCTTGCCCATGCGTCCGCTGGAACCATTGGTGAGGTAGCGCACCGGATCGAGATATTGCCTCGTCGGTCCAGACGTAATCAAGATGCGAGCCATGCAGGGAGAGTTCTATTTTCCGATGTAGCCCGATGCGTCAGCAAGGGAGAAGTGCGAATCAGCATCCCCTATGAGCCGCACCCTCGCTAACGCGTCGGGCTACTTGTTAATGATTCGTTGCGAATTCGGCCGTGTTGAGGACGGCCCAGAGCAAATCGCTCCAGGCCTTATTCTTCTCGCTCGGCGAGCGCGCGGCAACATGCTTGAGAAACAGTCCACCTTCATCAGCTGTCGGTGGGCGAGTGACCGTGGCGAGAAACATCGCTTCGAGTTTTTCGCCATCGTCGAACAGAGGAGCATCGAGCGCTAGCAACAGCGGGCTTCTCTCGGCGGTTGTCGCTTCGGTCAAATCGACACCATTGAGCAGCGTGAGCGCTTGCAGCACGCCGGCTTGATATTCCAGCGGCGAGCGACCTTGGCCTTGCATCTTGGCGAGGAATTGCTGCCGCTGCGGATCGAGCAGCGGACTGCGCACGTTCAGCCCAGGCATATCGCCTTGACCGCGCCGCACGAGCACACGATTGAGCGAATCGTAGAGTTGCTCCGCGGAAAGGGCTTTCACGGGCATGTGCGCGTACAATTCCGGTGGCACTTCGACCGATGTCCAGCGACTGGTCCGCTGATATGTCTTGGTCTGTGCCAAAGTGCGGAGCAGTTCGCGCAGATCGAAGCCCGTGTCGATGAAATATTGAGTCAACTCGTCGAGAAGTTCTGGATGCGATGCTGGATTGTGGGGGCCGAGATCATCGACCGGTTCCACCAGCCCGCGGCCGAACAGAATGGCCCACCCTCGATTCACGGCTGCCCGGGCGAGGTACGGATTGTCGCGCGAGGCCATCCAGACGGCGAGTTTCATGCGCCGGGAACCAAGTTCATCGGGCGCGGGATTACGCCCGCTGGGAAATTTCGGTGGGACGATCGATTCCGTATTGGGAATCTTCACGTCGCCCGTTTCGAGGTCGATCAATCTGGCCTGCATGCCAGGGAGATTATTCTCGGGTCGTTGCAACTGGGCGAAGAAAGACGCGTACCCCCAAAAATCGGCCTGCTTCCATTGATCGGTGGGATGATCGTGGCACTCGGCACATTCAATCTGCAGCCCCAGGAAGATGCGGGCAGTGCTGGAAGCCAGCTTCTCGGGAGCCAGATTGAGCGAGGTGTAATAGAGCGCTGGGCCGGCATCATCTCCGGCGGTAGCAACCAGCAACTCGGAGACGAGGTTGTCGTAACGCAGATTCTCGATGAAGCGTTGCCGTAGCCAATTCTGCACGCCAACCACACTATTAATCTGCTCCAAGCTGATGCCACCCGGCAACATGATCGAGCGCCAGAGGTTGGCCAGATGATTCGCATGAGCCGGCGAGGCCAGCAGGTCGTCGATCAATTGCGCACGTTTGTCGGGCCGCTGATCGGCCAGGAATCTGCGCACCTCAGCCACGCGCGGAATCACGCCAGTCAGATCGAGATGGGCCCGCCGCAAAAACTCGGCATCGTCTGCTTCCTCAGCCGCAGCCAGTTGCGCCTTGGCGAGCGTTTCGTCGATGCGCCGGTCGATCTGGCGAATCATCGCCGCGCGAGCATTCGCCGCATCGTGTTCCTGCGCGGTTGCCGTCAGCGCGATTGCCAGGCAAGGCACGCAGGCGTAAATCGCCATTCTGAGGGAAGACAAGTGCATGATCCCGCCGCTCCGAGAAGAGATGCCTGATTGTAGGGTCCAAACGCTGGTGGTGGCAAACATGGGGCCGTTCCGCGAGCGTTCTATTCTCCCTTTAACTCCTCGCGCGCTTTGGCGATCTCGGCTGCTTGGGCTGGCGAAATCTGTGGCCACTTGAGCCCCAGGCCGCGAATGGTTTGGTTCAGAATTGCCGCCACCGCTGCCCGAGTCACCCATTTGTGATCGGCGGGAATTACGTACCAGGGAGCATGTTCGGTGCTGGTGGCAGAGAGGCAATCTTCGTAGGCCCGCATGTAGTCGTCCCAATAATTTCGCTCGTGCAAGTCGGATGCGGCAAACTTCCAATGCTTCTCGGGCTCGTCGATGCGTTTGAGGAACCGCTTTCGTTGCTCCTTCTTCGAGATGTTCAAGAAGAACTTGACGATAGTGGTTCCATTGCGCGTCAGGTGGCGTTCAAACGAGTTGATATCTTCATAGCGATGCTCCCAGAACTCTTTCTTGAGCGCTTCGCCGGGCTGCACCCCGGGAATCCGCTGGGCACCGATCAGCTCGGGATGCACGCGGACAATCAGGACTTCTTCGTAGTAGGAACGGTTGAAGATGCCGATGCGGCCGCGCTCGGGGAGTGCTCGGTTACAGCGCCAGAGGAAATCGTGATCGAGTTCTTCGGCTGATGGATGCTTGAACGAATAGACCTGGCAGCCTTGCGGGTTGATGCCCGACATGACGTGCTTGATCGTGCTGTCTTTGCCCGCGGCATCCATTGCCTGAAAGATGACCAGGAGCGACCAGGAATTGTCGGCGTAGAGCATCTCTTGCGCTTCGGCCAGTTCGCTCACGTCCAACGTCAGCGATTCCTTCGCATATTCCTTCCGCTTTTCGACGGCAACATCTTTGTCGCCGGACCAATCGGGGTCGTGATCGGCAAGATCGAACTTCTTGCCCGGGGACACGCGAAACTTTTCGATGAGCTTGTTGCGGTCAGTCATATAGCTGGTTCAATCGCCTCTCGAGTTGTCGTGTGAGCTTGAGCCCACATGGATGGATTGGCGACGTGGGCTAAAGTCCACTCTACACCGTAAGGTAACTATTCGCCCTTGATAGGCCGACGGTTTTGCTTGGTTTGCGAACGACCCTTTTTGGCATCCAACCGGCGAACTTTCGATCCCTTGGTGGGCTTCGTGGGGCGTCGCTTTTTGGGCGGGACGAGGATTTCCAAGATCATGCCCCGCAACTTATCGAGACAAATCTGAATATTCTTGGGCTGGTCCCGCGATTCCTGGCTGACAATCACCACTTCACCCAGCGTGGTGAGTTTACTCTTGTAGGTCGTGAGGAACCGCTGTTTGACGTCGTCGGGCAAACTGGGCGATTCCACGGCGTTCCAGTGCATGGTCGCTTTGCTGCTGACCTTGTTCACGTTCTGCCCGCCCGGCCCGCTGCTACGAGAAAACGTGAAGCGCAGTTCACTTTCGGGAATGGTGATGCGAGCACTAACGGTAATCATTCGAACCTACTAAGCGCGGGGAATGTCGTTGAAGGTATCGGAGCACTCGACTTGGGGGCCGCGAGACCGAAACGAAGATCATCATAAGGTATACATTCCCGCTGCGACGAGCGCATCGACTGGCAAGTGTCGCAGCAGATTGCGATACGTGTTGGCAACAGTTCGCGGCCCCCCAGCGCGATTCGCTTCGCAGCCCGGGGCGATGGTCAGCATGCCACAAACGGTCGCAGCCGACGCGACCGCTAACGGATGGCGAAGTCCCTCGCACCCGCTAATCAAGGGCGAAGGGCATTCCATTGGCCCTGACACCCACTCCATCACTCCAGTCGAACATAAGTTCAAAGAATGCGTAGCCCCGTCGCATAAACGCTCACTATTGCAACTGGCAGTGCCGATAGGGTAGGATCAGGCTCAATTCCTACCCCGCCTCAGGACGCCTGCCATGCTCAATCTGCAATACTCGGCTCGGACGGTCTCGCCCTTGTGCAACGGCCATACGCGTCGTGATTTTTTGCAGATCGGTGCCCTCGGACTCGGCGGCATTACGCTCAGTCAGTTATTGCGGGCGGAAGCGCAAGCGGGTGGAGCCAACTCGCAAGGTAGCAGTGCTGGTCGCAAGCCGGGCACAAAGTCGGTGATTATGGTCTACCTGGTCGGCGGGCCGCCCCATCAAGACATGTGGGACATGAAGCCCGATGCCCCGGTCGAAATCGCCGGGCCGATGCGTCCCGCGCCGTCCAATGTGCCGGGCATGGAGTTCTGCGACCTGCTGCCCAAGCTCAATCAGCGGGCCGATCGTCTAGCTGTCGTCCGCTCGATCGTCGACTCGCAAGCCGGGCACGATGCTCACCAGTGCTACACTGGCCGAGTCCCCAGCAAGTCGGCACCTGCCGGTGGTTGGCCGCAGTTCGGCTCCGTCGTCGGCAAAATTCAAGGGCCGGTTGAAGCCGCGATTCCTCCGTTCGCCAGCCTGGCTTACACCACCACTCACGGACCGTACAACGAACCGGGGCCTGGCTTTCTCGGCATTGGGCAATCGGCCTTCGGCGCGCTGGGCGATGCTCGCCAGAACATGGTGCTGAACGGTGTCACGCCCGAGCGTCTCGGCGACCGCCGCAACTTGCTCAGCAGCATGGATAAGCTCCGCCGCGATTTCGACCGCAGCGGCAAACTGAGCGGGATGGATGCCATTTGCCAGCAAGCCTTCGATATCCTCACCTCGTCTAAGTTGGCCGATGCGCTCGACCTGTCGAAGGAAGATCCGGCAACAGTGGCCCGCTATGGCACGGGCAACACGAAGATCATGATCGACGCCAACGGCGCCCCGCGCGTGCCGCAGAGCTTTCTGCTGGCCCGCCGCTTGGTCGAGGCAGGCTGCCGCGTCGTCACGCTCAACTACAGCAAGTGGGATTGGCACGGCGGGCTTAATGCCGAAGGCCGGGCGAACAACTCCATCTTCCTGCGCGAAAAAGAAGACTTCCCGATCTTCGATAACGGCCTCGCCTGCCTGCTCGACGATTTGAAAGACCGCGGACTGTCGGACGATGTGACCGTGCTCGTCTGGGGAGAATTCGGCCGCACGCCAATCATCAGCAAGCAAGTGGGCCGCGACCACTGGCCCCGCGTCAACAGTTGCTTACTCGCCGGCGGCGGCATGCGTACCGGCCAGATCATCGGCAGCACCGACCGCCACGGTGGAGAAGCCACCAGCCGTCCCACCAAGTTCGGCGAAATCTTCGCCACGCTCTATCACAACCTCGGCATCTCGCCCCACGCCACCGTCACCGACCTCTCCGGCCGGCCCCAATACCTGGTGCATGACCAGGCACAAGCGATGAAAGAGTTGATCTAACGCAATTCTTGTCTACTCTGGGTGGCACGTGGTGTACTCAGCGCGTGTTTGCCAGCCATTTTCGCGCACGCGTGCTGTTCGCGTTTGTTGGACATTGAGCCATTTTTCGTTAACGCTGCGCCGCAGCCCACGCGTCAACTCCGCTGGCTATCCCAAAACTCTCCAGGCAAGGGACTAATCTTGGGCAATTCTGGATCCTGATGTTGCCCGTCCGTCGCGTAGAACTTCGCGCTCGACCAGCGCCACTCCGTCGTGCTTTGCACAAGTTTACGCCGCAGTGGGTTCTCATGAAGTTAGTCGATCGACGCCTGAGCTGACTCACAGGTCTGCAAGTTTCGATCGTAGCCAGGCCCCTCTTGCTACCTGCGAAATTGCCCCCGATCGACCCCAGATGGAACTGTCAAACGCTGCAGCAAACGGCTTCGGTGGGCAATCAGTTGTGCCTTCTGAAAAACTGAGACAGGCAACTTTACGTCTCGCAGGTAGTCGTCAATCGCAGGCTGATCGTCGTGTGGCCAGACCAGCAGATGCAGATGCTCGGGCATGAAGACGAAAGCCACGAGTGAGAATCGCCATTTCTCGCCTGCAAGGTCGATAGAGCGCGCGAGCTTCTCACGAATCTCGTGATTGGTCAGCTGCGTGATGCGACGATAGCACGAGAACGTCAACTCGTGGAGATCGCTTGGCTCGTGATAGTGCTTGATCGTTTTATATTTTTGCCGGCCATCTTTCATGGTGACTGCCTCGGGCGAATTTGTAGCGCCCAAGATTGTTGCACGTTGCCCAGCGACATTCACTTTCTAACTTAGGATGCGTCGCGGCGCTAATGAAAAATGGCTTGAATTCGGACGTTAACGGCGGCGCATGGTTCGTTCGAAAATTGCCAGGAACACGGGTGAGTACACCACGTGCCACCCGAGAACTGCTAACCAGCCGGTTTGACCGTGCTCAATATCTTGCTGGTGTTGGCACCGAGGTGGCGGAGGCAATCGATGGCCTGCTTGGTGGTGATGGCCAGCGGTTCGATACGGTCGGGGGTGACGAACAGCAGTGTGCCAGACCAGGGATTGGGGACATCGGGCACGAAGACGACGTGGCGGCTGTCGGGAAGTGTGTCCATGACAAAGCCTAGTTGAGCGACATCGTCGAACCGCACGAGAACGGCCTGATGCGGAGTTTTCTCTTCGACGCCGACCCAGCCTTGCCCCATGCTCTTCATGAGGGCATAGCCCGGGACGAACGACACAATCAACTGCTCGAGTGTGCCGACGAACCAGCGCGAGACAGCAGTTCGGGCGAGCAAGCCGGCGAGAAAACACAAGAGTGCCAGCGCGATGAGGCCGATCAGAAATGAGAGCGAAACGCCACTGACCGACTTCACCGGTAGCCATTGCACGAGCGGATGAACCACTTCATACGCAAATTGGGCCGCCTGGCCAATCACAATCGAAATGAGCACAACCGGCACGAGGACGAAGAGCCCGCCTACGATGGTCGCTTTGAGAAAGACAATTAGCCGGCCAAGCGAGCGGGAGTGCATGTTGCCATCAATTCTGATTAACCGCGAGAAAATTCAATGAGCCTAAATGCCGGCCAGAAGTTGTTCGAAGTCGTCTTCACTGAGGACTTTCACGCCTAGCTTGGTTGCTTTATCGAGCTTACTGCCTGCTTCGGCACCGGCGACGATGAAGTCGGTTTTGCTCGACACGCTGGACGCTGCGCGGCCACCGTGTTTGGTGATCAATTCTTCGATCTCATTTCGCTTGTACTTCGTGAGTGTGCCAGTCACAACGATGCTTTTGCCGGCGAGCGGTCCCGTCGGTTTGGGAGCAACTGCCTTCTTGGTTTCTTCCAAACGCAGCCCAAGCGACTTAAGGTCTCGAAACAGTTCGATTCCATACTCGCTGCGAAAGAACTCATACACGCTGGCTGCGATGGCCGGCCCGATTTCGTTCACTTCCGCCAGCGATTCCTGCGACGCCTCTTGCAAGGCTTCGATCGTGCCATAGTGTTCGGCCAATAGCCGCCCACCGCGCTGACCGACGTGACGAATCGACAGCGAACTTAGCAGCCGCGAGAGCCCACGCGACTTACTGGCTGCGATGCCGGCCAGCAGTTTCTCGGCAGACTTTTGTCCCATCCGTTCGAGCTTCAGCAGCGGCTCGAGCGTTAGCCGATAAAGATCGCCGTAGGACTTCACGAGTCCACTATCGACCAACTGCTCGACGAGTTTATCGCCGAGGCCATCGATATCCATCGCATCGCGCGAGGCAAAAAAGCGGATTCGCTCTTGCACTTTCGCCGGGCAAACGGGACTCGGGCAGCGGATATAAACGCCCCCTTCATCCTTCACCAATTCGGTTTTGCATTCGGGACAATGCGTGGGAAAGGCAAACTCCGGCAGCTCGGTGGTTCGTTCGTGCTTTTCGACTCGCACGATGTGAGGAATGATCTTGCCGGCCTTCTCGACAATGACGATATCCCCTTCCCGGATATCCTTGCGACGGATCTCGTCCGCGTTATGCAGACTCGAACGGCTCACCACGGTGCCTGCAAGTTGCACGGGTTCGAGTTCCGCCACCGGAGTAATCGCGCCCGTCTTGCCAACTTGGACGGTGATTTTGTTGACGCGCGTTTTGGCTTCGTACTTCTCGAACTTGTAAGCAATGACCCAGCGCGGGCTTTTGCTGCGCATGCCGAGGCGTTCGCGCTGGTCGTAGCGATTCACTTTGAGCACGAGGCCGTCGATTTCGAAATCAAGCTCGTCGATCTTCTCGATCATCTGCTCGCAGTGGGCCAGAGCTTCGTCGACGTCCTTGCAGGAGCGCACGAGAGGCGTCGGTGTCAGGCCATAGGCGGCAAGATCCTTCAAGAACTCAATGTGATTGACGACTTGCAGCCCTTCGCAATAGCCCACGCCGTGCGCGAAGAAGCGCAACCGCCGCTCGGCGCACTCGCGGGGGTCGAGCAGCCGAATGCTACCGGCCGCGACATTGCGCGGATTGGCATAGGCGGCCTCCCCTTTGGCGGCCTGCCGTTCGTTCAGCTTCACCAGGTCGCTATTGGTCATGTAGACCTCGCCGCGAATCTCGAGAATTGGCGGCGGTGAACCTTTGAGTCGTCGGGGCACATCGAGAATGGTCACAGCATTGTGCGTAATGTCGTCACCCACTTGCCCGTTGCCCCGAGTAGACGCGCGAACGAGTTTACCCTGCTCATACGTGAGCGAAATGGCAGCGCCGTCGATCTTGTATTCCACGACCCATTCGACAGGTTCGCCTGCGAGCGCGTCGGCAGTGCTCTGAGCGAACTTGCGAACGGCGGGAATGTCATACGAGTTCTCGATCGAGAGCATCGGCACGCGATGTTCGACCTGATTCAGCCCTTCGACGGGCTTGTCGCCGAGTCGTTGCGTCGGGCTGTCTTCGGTAACAAGTTCCGGATGAGCGGCCTCCAGTTGCTGCAGTTCTTGCATCAGCTGGTCGTATTGCAGATCGGTAATCTCCGGCTGAGTTTTGGTGTAATACAGGTCATCGTGGCGGTGAATCTCCTGGCGAAGTTGAGCAATCCTGCTGGCAGGCGAAGACATGATCGGCTCGCGATAAGAGTAGAGAATCCAGAAAAGGTGTGTTCAAGAAGATATCGCGCCGCGCTCCCTTCTGGAAAGGAGCAGAGGGAAATCTGAGTCGTTGCGAACCTCGCAAACGTTACGGCAGCGGCTGCGTGCTGCGAATATAGGCCAGCAAATCGCGAATCTGCTGCTCGCTGAGCTTCTTCAGCAGCCCTTCGGGCATCAGCGAGATCGGCACGGCTCGCAGGTCTTCGATTTCATCGCGCGGCAGCGAGAGGCTTTGACCATCGACGCCGCGGAGGACGAGAACCTGGGCATCCTGTTCGGCAATAAACCCGCTGAGCGTGCGGCCATCGGCGGTTTGCACCAGGTAGTTTTCGAAACCCTCGCGAATTTCGGCGCTGGGGTTCACCACGTTCAGCAGAATGCCACGCAGATCGTCACGTTTGTAAGTCGTCAGGTCGGGGCCAATCTGGCCGCCGTCGGTGAACAACTTGTGACACTTGCCGCACGACTGCATGTAGATCTTCTTACCTTGATAGGGGTTGCCACTCCCGCCCGCAGCTACGCCCAGCAGTTGCTCTACCTGCGCGCGAAGTGCTTCGCTCGATGTGCCCGCCAGTTCCCCCCAGTGCTTTTTGCACGAAGCACGAATGGCCTGAGAGTCGCTTAGTAATAGCCGGCGCACGGTCGATTCGTGAATTGAGGCGGGTTCAATTTGGCCTGCGTCGATGGCGTCGATCAGTGACTTCGCCCAAGCACTACGACTAGCCAAGAGCGATTGGGCCACTGCGCGGACCTCTTCGGGCAGGTCTCGATAGGCGGCGACAACTTGCTCGCCGATGGTGGGGTCGGCATACGACTGCAGCGAGCCCAGTGCCACGCTGCGGAGGCCGTCGTTGCGCGAATCCTTCACCAGTTTGAGTAGCGCGGGCACGCATGATGGTTGATTGATCGTGCCGAAGATCGCCACCAACTGTTGCCGCTTGGAAGCGTCGACGGAGTCATCTCCAATCTCTTTGATCGCCGCTGCCACGGCCGCAGACTCCCCTTGCCGCAAACGCAGCGTCGGCGAGGCATTGCCGGCAGCAGCCATCGCAGTAACCAACTCGGCGGGGAGTTGATTCATCGCGCGGCCTTGAAAGGCCGCTTCGATTCCCACCATCATTTTGCCCGCATCTTCTTTGGAAGGTGCGGCCTTGAGCAACTGGGCCACGGTGAGCAAATCTTTGCGCTGGCCGGTGGCGGCATAGCGGCGAGCCACGCGCTCAAGCAGGTGCGACTTTGCCAAGGGAGTGGCGCAGAACTGCCGATCGGCAAACAGTTCGACGACGGCATCACGATCGGTCGCAGCCTTGGCTTCAATGGCCCACCACATCAGCAACGGCAGGTGAATATCGGCTGCGTCATCGTTTGTTGTCGCGAGCGCTTTCACAATCGCCAGCGCGGGTTCAGCGGGCAATCTGCGAGCCGACGAGGCGAGTTGACTGCGGACGCGGGCATCTGTTTCCTGGCTGGCCAAGGTGGCAAGGTCGCGTGCCAACGAGGACGAGACTTCATCATCGTCACAGGCTAACCGCACAGCCCACTCGCGCACGGCAGGAGTTGAGTGCTTAAGGCAATCGGCAGTCTGGCGATTATTGAATCCAGCAAGTGCATTGACCGCCCACAGCAGCTCCAGCGCCTGCTGGCCC
This sequence comes from Anatilimnocola aggregata, assembly GCF_007747655.1. Classification (NCBI taxonomy): domain Bacteria; kingdom Pseudomonadati; phylum Planctomycetota; class Planctomycetia; order Pirellulales; family Pirellulaceae; genus Anatilimnocola; species Anatilimnocola aggregata. Next base: position 6,624,150 of record NZ_CP036274.1, on the reverse strand, counting down.
TTGGCATCCGCCAGTTGCTGTTCAAGCTTCGTCACCAGCAGTTCGCGGTGCTTGGGCGGAATCGACACTTGGGCGAGCAGTTGCAGGGCCGTTTGACGCTGCCAACGGTCGTCCAGATTGCTGGAGATCGTGGCGATCAGATCATCGGCAGAATTCTGGCTCAGGTCGCTCAGTTTTGTAGCACCCGCTTCTTTATCTACGATGCGCCAAATGCGACCACTCTCTTTGTGTACTCGCCCCTGATAGTGGCTGGCGTGATCGATTCGCTGTTCGTACATATCGACCACATACACGGCTCCATCGGGACCGACCTGAATGTCGATGGGCCGCACCCACGGATCGCTACTGGTGAAGAGGTGGCCGACGTCTTCGGTCTTGAAGCTCGACTTGTCAGCCTTCAGGTCACTCAGCGTGACGTGACTCTGCAGCGGAGCAACGCCCATCAATTGGCCGCGATACTTCGCCGGCAAGGCGTGCGAGCCGTAAATCACAAACGCATGGGTGAATCGCGGTACTTTGGCGTGCGCCATCGCTTCGAAATAGCCGAACGTGAAGGGATTCGACAGTTCGCCGTGCTTGCCGAACCCTTTTTGAAAGTAACCACCTTGCACGTAATGAAAGCCGCGCGTGTTGCCGCCATTGTGCCCGGAGAAGACGCGGCCTTCGTCATCGAACTCGACACCGAACGCATTGCCGCCCCCTTCGGCGAAAATCTCATACTTCTTCGTCGGCGGATGATATCGCCAAATCAACTGACCCAGGGAATGAACCGCCTTCTTCTCGCCGGGGCGACGAATGTCGCCGGTCACGGTGCTCCCTTGGGCGCCATACAGCCAACCATCGGGGCCCCAGCGCAAGTTGTTGGCCACCGAGTGCGAGTCTTCGATGCCAAAACCTTCGAGGTGGACTTCCGGATCGCCGTCGGGAATATCGTCGCCGTTCTTGTCGGGATAGAAGAGGAGGTAAGGGGGATTCAGCACCCAAACCCCGCCGTTGCCGAAGGCGAACGACGAGCAGACGCTGAGGCCATCGACGAATGTCTTGTGCTGGTCGTATTTGCCATCGCCGTTGGTGTCTTCGTGAATCGTGATCTTGTCTTCGCCCAGAAAATGATGGGGTGGTGCTGGTGGAACTTTGTCGTAAACGGTGCGCAGGAACTTATCGCGACTGATGGCCGTCAGCCCAGCGGGATGGGGATACTGCAAGTACTGCACGCACCACAAGCGGCCGCGGGCATCCCATTTGATCGACAAGGGCTGACGAACCGCGGGCTCGCTAATGGCCAGTTCGATCTTCAAGTCGTCGGGGACTTTCAAGTGAGCCAAGGTTTGCTCGGGCGAAAGGGGACCGACTTCGTCCTGCAGTTTCTTCAGTTCCCGTTCGACGACGTCGGCTGGTTCGACTTTTTCAAAGGTGGGAATACTGGCGAGTTCGGCAGCAGTGGCGGAAGCCCAAGCCAGGTCATCGCCAGAGCGAGTTTGCCAGTTGCCGAGCATGCGCACCGCTTGATCGCCAGCGAACAGGACCGGGGCGGCCACGTTGAACCCCGAACGTCCGTCGACCACGCAAACGCGAATGGCCAATTGATGCACTTCGCCGGGACGGAGTTTCTCGGCGGGAATCTTCAGCCGCTTGGTTTCACCGATACCGCTGAGGAAGTTCGGCGGAAACTGACCCAAGGTGCCAATCTTTTGCCCGGCGAAATAGATCTCGCGAGCATCGTCGACCGATTCAATCGCCAGTGAAACCTCGCGTCCCTGCCAATCCTGGGGAATTCGCACCGCGGCCCGGTACCACAGTCGCGTATCGGTCCCGCCGGGCGAAGCCTTCCACGCCTGCGGCACTGCGACCGTTTTCCAGTCCACATCGGCGGCCATTGCCACAGCGGAGGAAACCATCGCCAACAGCCCGGTCAGGCAAACACGAATCGCGACGAACGGCATAAGGCGGGCTCCAGCAGTGAGGAAGGTGGGCTGAAGCCGATGATACCCGGCCCGCGCGGTCGGTTCCAGCAAAGGGGTGAGGACTCGATTGCTGAAAAATACTCGCAAAGCTCTCCGCACTTCGATATTTTGATTTCACCTCGTACTGTTGGTTTGATGTGGTTCTATTCGCAGTTGCCAACACAAGGGCTGGAGCCCATGCGTCGAATTTTTGGATTCTTGCTCGCGATTAGCGTCATCTCGGGATTGGTCCCGCAAGTTCTGTTAGCGCAGGATGTCGCCGCCAAAGCCGCGCCGTTATCGCTGGCCGATTTGATCGAAAAAGTCGAGCCTTCCTGTGTGCGCGTCGACGTGACGCAGCGCGATGGGCGAGCGATTGGCAGCGGTTTCGTGGTTCGACAAGGGGATTGGGTCGTCACGAACTACCACGTGGTTGCTGGCTCGACCAAAGGTGAAGTCAGCTTTGCCGATGGGACAAAGGGAGAAATCGAGGGCTATCTCGCCCTCGACAAACGTCGTGATGTCGCCGTACTCAAAGTGAAACTCGCCAAACTGCGCGAGCCCCTCAATCTTTCGGCCCTGCGACCGCGCAAAGGCGAATCGGCAGTCGCGATTGGCGCGCCGCGAGGTTTGTCGTTCACGGCTTCCGAAGGAATTATCGGCGCTGTTCGAACCGGTGCCGAGTTGCGGGAGTTTGGCAACGATGCCGACGGTACTTGGCTGCAGATTAGTGTGCCGATCTCTGCCGGCAGCAGCGGTGGTCCTTTGCTTAACTTGAGCGGCGAGGTCGTGGGCGCGAATACCGCCAGCCTGGCAACCGCTCAGAACGTGAACTTTGCCATCTCGGCCGCAGACATTGGCCTAGTCCTTGATCAGGCTGCCAAGAACAAGGTTGAATCGCTCACGAAGATTGAACCGCAGCCAAGTTCCAGGCCGACGCGCGGGCCGATGCCGGGAAGCCCGACCGAAACTCCCGCTGAAACGGTTGTCGTTAAGTTGCCTGCGGAGCGACGCTTTGGTCACAAGTACAAGATTGGTAAAGAAGTAGATGAATTTGACAAAATTACTTGGCTTCGAACCATGTGGATTCCTCTGCGACACAACGACGCACGGCTGAAAACCTGTGGCCTGCGGATTGGCGTTCCCTACGACGAAACCGGACCTGCGCCGGCCATTATTTGGGAACTCGGCGTCACCAGTTCATCGTTCGCGTTCTTGGGAGGCAATGCTCGGCGGTTTCAATTGCTCTTGGACGATAAGTCGGTCGAACTGAGCGAACCCAAGCACAAAGGAGACATTCTGCCGGGACTTGGCGCGGGTTGCTCAGAACGGATGACTTCGATAATCCGGCTTGACGCTTTCGCTGAACTGGTCAAAGCCAAGGTCGTTAAGGTTCGACTTGGTACCCTCGAATTCACTCTTGGCAATGAAGAGCTGGAGTGCTTTCGTGAACTGGCAGCGAACTTGCCTACCGGCTCGACCACAGCGGGGGACACTCAGTTTCACGTCGAGCGTTATCCGCTCGAAGACGATCCAACCGCTCCCACCGCGATTGTGAAAGTTGCCAAAGCCAAAGCAGCGAAGCAACGAGAATTGGAAGCCAAAGCGGCTGAGCGTTCGGCGGAATTCCGTCGCTGGAGTTCGGCGGATGGTAATTTCACCGTCGAAGCACAATTGATCAAAGTCGACGGTGCCAACGTGCAGCTCAAGCGGAAAGATAACGGCAAAGAGTTGACCGTCCCGAGCGCCGCGCTCGGCAAGGCAGACCAAGAGTTCCTCGCCAGTTTACGAGAAAAAGCTGAGCCATAACGGCCCGATCTCTAGGTCATATCTCACTGCGTGCGAACCTGCGGTAAGACGCACAAACGTTTGCAGAGCGTGACGTCCCAGCGCGTCGTCTAGTCTGGAACCTCATTTCGATTCTGGAGAGCTACCGATGAATCGATCCGCCTGTTTGCTCGCATTTGCCTTCTTGTTCGCTATCACTTTACGGGCGTGTGCTGTGGAACAGCCAATCAAACTCTTGGAAGGCGTGCAACCCAAGCCAGAGGTGTTTGCCGTCACACAGCGGGATAAGCCCCTCGTGCTCAAGGCAAAGGACGAGGCTGCCGGCCACTTTGCCGAGGATGCGTCGACTGCATTGAACAAGCAAGTTGATTTTGAAAAGGAGTTCGTGCTCGTTTTTGCCTGGAAGGGGTCTGGCCAAGACAAGCTGAGCTACGCCGTCGCCGAGTCGTTTCCCGAGCAGATTTTCTTTACGCTTACCCCAGGACGGACTCGCGACTTTCGTTCTCATACGCAGATTTATGTGTTGAGGAACGGCGTGAAGTGGAGTGTGAGGCCGTAGAAATACTGCGGACGCGCTCGCTTCGCTCTGGATGCGGGCGACGAAAATGACTTCTTCGCCAAGTTATTCGCGATTGGACTTTTGTCCGCAAATTGCCGTGGTATAAATCAGCCGCAATGTGATTGCTGTTCCATTGTCGGTCCGGCACCATGAGCAAGTTGAAAACAAGGAAACGTGTATGGCTAAGGCGAAACCTGCGAAACCTGTAGAAGCTTCTAGTTCTTCATCGACGCTCGGCATGGCTGGCGGCGCGGCCGCAGGTGCAGCAGCTGGCGCGCTGGTGGGACCAGTGGGAGCCGCGATCGGCGCGGTGGTTGGTGGCATTGCCGGTGCCAATGCCAAGGCAATTGCCGCGAATCCCCAAGTTCAGTCATTGGCGGCAGGTACGAAGAAAACCGCCGGCAAGCTCGTTGCCAGCACCAAAGCCATGACCAAAAAGACTGTGAAGAAGGTCACCAAGAAGGCAGCGCCGAAAAAGGCAGCACCGAAAACGGCTCCTCCCAAGAAGGCCGCACCGAAGGCGGCTGCCAAAGCAGCACCCAAGAAGGTCGTGAAGAAGGCAGCAGTGCCCACCAAGCAGACGGCCAAGAAAAAGAAGTAATCGACGTCCTGTTGGAGTTCCGGCTTTAGCCGGCTTGATGCTCAACAGGCAACCTCCGGCTGAAGCCGGTACTCCAAGAAGGGTGTTCAACAATCGGTGGCATTGTTGAACACGAACTAGCGCAACTCTCGGGTTTCCGCTGCAGGCGTGTTCAACAATTTGAACGATTGTTGAACGTTTAGGTTCGTTTCAGCAGCGGTTCTCTCCGCTGCACGAAAGACGTAAGTCTGCCCCCTCGCCATTCGTTGTTGACCACGGTCGAGCCGAGCCAATCCTCTCGTCAGCTCTTGCTGCGGTCCCAATTTCGCCCACAACCGCGACGGATGAAGTCTCGCCGTGGGGCAGCCGTTTTGGTACACTTAGAGATTCGGCGGAAGCCATGTGGGCCGCTGAATAAAGGTCCGTTCTCCACGCACCAGAGAGGGCGAGCGTTCGGCTCGCCGCCAATGCCATGACTGCCGCGAAGAAGCCTCGCACCATGTTCCAGAAAATCTGGGACAACCACGTCGTCCATGCCGAAGCGGGCAAGCAAACTATTCTCTATATCGACCTGCAACTGGTCCACGAAGTGACCAGTGCCCAAGCCTTCGAAGGGCTGCGGCTTTCGGGGCGCAAGGTTCGTCGCCCGGAACGAACCGTCGCCACCCCCGACCATAACGTGCCGACCACCGACCGCAGCTTGCCGTTTACCGATCCTATTGCCAAGCAACAGGTCGAGACGCTGCGAAACAACTGCAAAGAGTTCGGCATTCGACTGTACGACATTCACGACAAGAATCAGGGCATTGTTCACGTCATTGGACCAGAGCTAGGTCTGACACAGCCCGGCATGACAATCGTCTGCGGCGATAGTCACACGGCCACGCACGGCGCGTTCGGGGCGCTCGCCTTCGGCATCGGCACCAGCGAAGTCGAACACGTGCTGGCTACTCAAACGCTGCTGCAATCGCTGCCGAAGACGCTGGAACTGCGGGTCGACGGCTCACTGGCTCGCGGGGTCACGGCCAAGGATCTCATTTTGTATCTCATCGGCCAGATCACGACCGATGGTGGTACGGGCTCGGTGATTGAATACACGGGGCAGGCCATTCGCGATCTGAACATGGAAGAGCGGATGACCGTCTGCAACATGTCGATCGAAGCTGGCGCCCGAGCCGGCATGATCGCTCCCGACGAGAAGACTTACGAATACCTCAAGGGCCGCGACTTCGCACCGAAGAATTACGAAGCGGCAGTCGCTCGCTGGAAGGAACTGCCGACCGATGCCGGGGCTACTTACGATAAGTCGCTCGTCTTCAAGGCAGCCGATATTTCGCCGCAAGTCACTTGGGGGACCAACCCCGGGCAAGTGGCACCAGTCGTCGCCAAGGTCCCCAGCCCGACCGACTATTCGGACGCCACCGATCAGCGAGCCTGCGATCAAGCCTTGAAGTACATGGGCCTGTCGGCAGGAACTCCGCTGACGGAAGTCAAAATCGATCGCGTCTTCATCGGTTCGTGCACCAACGGCCGCATTGGGGACCTGCGCGAAGCGGCCGCCGCCGTGAAAGGGCACCATGTCTCCGGCCACGTTCACGCGATGGTTGTGCCGGGGAGCGGGCTGGTCAAAGAACAGGCCGAAAAAGAAGGGCTCGATCGCATCTTCCGCGAAGCGGGCTTCGAATGGCGCGAGGCTGGTTGCAGCATGTGCCTGGCGATGAATCCCGATAAGCTCGAACCGGGCGAGCGCTGTGCTTCGACCAGTAATCGCAACTTCGAAGGTCGACAAGGGAAGGGTGGGCGGACGCACCTCGTCAGCCCCGCGATGGCTGCTGCCGCTGCGGTTGCTGGCCACTTTGTCGATATTCGCGAATGGAAGTATCAGGCGTAATAAGTCAAGTAGCCCGACGCGACAGCGAGGGAATTGGCGAATCGGGGTGTTCCCCCCTCAATCCAAAGTGAACATCAACTAAGACCTCCCCTCGCTTACGCGTCGGGCTAAGTAATACAGAGAACTCACCATGCAAGCTTTCACTACTCATACCGGTCTGGTTGTCGCCATGGACCGGGCGAATGTCGATACCGACCAAATCATTCCGAAGCAGTTCCTGAAGCGGATCGAACGCTCGGGCTATGGTCCGATGTTGTTCTTCGATTGGCGTTACCTGAACGACGGCAAGACCGACGACCCGGCTTTTGAACTGAACAAGCCAGAGGCGCAAGGTGCGACGGTGCTCCTTGCCCGCCGCAACTTTGGCTGCGGTTCGAGCCGCGAGCATGCCGTGTGGGCGATTGAAAATTACGGTTTTCGCGTCGTCATAGCTCCGTCGTTCGCCGACATCTTCTACAACAACTGCTCGAAGAATGGGGTGCTGCCAATTCGTCTGAGCGAGGAGCAAGTGGAAGACTTGTTTCTGCGGGCAGCGAAGCACCCGGGATATCGGTTGAACGTCGATCTGCAGAACTGCACGGTGCAGGACGATTTCGGGCTGAACCTAAAGTTCGAAATCGATCCGTCGCGGCAGTTCAATATGATCCACGGGCTCGACGACATCGCGCTCACCCTCAAGCATGCCGACAAGATTTCGGCCTTCGAAGCCCAGATGGTTTCGTAGCTGTTTTGCGTCACAGCAATCGACGTAAGTTGTGTTGCACTGAGAAGTGAGGGTGTTCAATTATGATCGCCATAATTGAACAGTGGATCGCGTTTCTCTCGGGAACGGCGCGATTTGGTGTTCAACAATCGGGGTCCTTGTTGCACAAGTTGGTTGAAATTCGGCGCGCATCTTTTTTGAGTTACGTCGTCGTGACTGGCCTTTTGGTTGCCAAACTGCCCTGGTTGCCGGGGCGAGCTTCGGTCACAATATCCGCAACTTGGAAACGAATTCTCCCTCGGGAAACCTCTCCACTCGCCTGCATGCCCGTTCGTCAGACGGCCGGTAATAAAGATTCATGAGCGACAGCACTAAAAGCGTCACGCAGGCCGATTCAATTTTGATCGACCTGCGCAATCCGTGGGTTGCCGGTCTGCTCGCCTGGCTGTGGCCCGGCGCAGGACACTTGTATCAACGGCGCTACGGCAAGGGGTTGCTCTTCATGGGCTGCATCCTGTCGTTGTTTGTCTTTGGCCTGATCCTGGGGCAAGGACGCGTAGTGTATGCCATGCATCCTGGCGGCCGAGGCCAGCAAGAGGCTCGCGGCACGTTGGCCCGATTGGCGGCGATTGCTCCCCTGCCGTTTTGGTTGCAGGCAGGAACCGGCTTGCCCGCGATGCCCGCCGTCATTCAGCGATTCCGTGCTCAGAACAATCAACCTCCGCTGTTTGGCGGACTGATGGCTCCGCCCCGCTCGACCGACGAACTGGCCATTTGGCAACGAGAATTGAATCAGCGGTTCGATATGGGCGTCTTGTACACCATGATCGCGGGCATTCTCAATTTCTTCGTGATTTGGGATGCGGCCGCGGGACCAGCGCCGAGCGAACCTGTCGAACCGAAGAAGAAGGATGACAAGAAGCCTGTCGACGATAAGACACCTGTCACCGTATAACGGCGAACTCACGATGATTGCAGACTCGATGTTGCTCGCCTCGTTGCCCTTCGGCCAATTGTGGTATTACCTGCCGCTACTGGTCGCGATCAGCCTGGTGTACGGCGCGACACGGCACGAATTGCCCGGCCCGATCATGCGTCAGGCGTGGAACACAGCGGTGTGGATGACCACGTTCATCGGCGCTATTTTTTTGATCATCCTCGTACTGACGTGGCTGGTTTAGTTCTGCAATGGCGGAAGATCTTTCAGCCGTCGAACTGCCCCGCGTAACACTCGATGAAACGCAGCCCTGGGATGTGATTGTGATCGGTGCGGGTGCAGCAGGCTTGATGGCCGCTGCGGAAGCTGCCCAGCGCGGTCGGCGGACGCTGCTCCTGGAAAAGAATCGCCGGCCGGGTGTCAAGATTCTTATTTCCGGCGGCACCCGCTGCAATCTGACGCAAGCGACCGACAAGCGGGGCATCGTGCAGGCCTATCGCGAACAAGGCTCGTTTCTCCACTCGGCCCTCGCGTTGCTCGGCCCAGCTGACCTGGTGAAGATTGTCGAAGATGAAGGGGTGCCCACCAAGCGCGAAGAGACCGGTAAGATTTTTCCCGTCAGCGATCGAGCCGTTGATGTGCTCGCGGCGTTCGTGAATCGCTTTCGCCGCAGTGGCGCTACCATGAGTACCGAACAGACGGTGGAAAGAGTTGATTGCGATGGCGAGCAGTTTGTGGTGGTGACCAATGGCAAGTCGCTGCGAACGACGAGCGTGCTGATCACTTCCGGCGGTAAGTCCTATCCGGGCTGCGGGACAACCGGTGATGGCTATGCCTGGGCTGAAGGCTTGGGGCATCGGATTATTCCCACTCGTCCGGCGCTCGTTCCGATCACCACCAATGAGCCTTGGGTACTGAAGCTCTCAGGGCTCACGCTGCCAGATATCGTGCTGCGAATTGCGGGAGAGCCGGACCGGGTGCGAGAGGCGGGAGGCGAGGCAAATTTAGGGAAGAAGATGAAGAAGAAGTCGCCCTGGTTAGACGAACGAAGAGGGTCGTTGCTGTTCACACACTTTGGTTTGTCGGGGCCGGTGGTGCTGGATATTAGCCGCACGGTGACAGGGCACTCGCAGCCGACGAGTCTCGACGTGGTGTGCGATTTTGTGCCGGACATTCGCGCTGAGGATCTCGATGCTGGCATTCGCGAACAATGCTTGGCAGCTGGAAAGAAACAGGTCGGTGGTGTGCTCCAGAAGTGGATCCCTCATCGCCTGGCGGAAGAACTTTTTCAACGCGCCGGCGTCTCGACCGAACAGCGGGCCGCGGAACTTTCGAAAGCATCGCGCGCTCAACTGGTGCGGTGGATCAAGGAAGCCCGCATTCGCGTTACTGGCACCCGTGGCTTTGCCAAAGCCGAAGTCACGGCTGGTGGCGTTGATCTGGCGGAAGTCGATTCGCGGACGATGCAGAGCAAGTTGGTTCCGGGACTGTTCTTTGCCGGCGAAGTGCTCGATCTGGATGGCCCGATCGGCGGCTACAACTTTCAAGCCGCCTTCAGCACGGGCATGCTCGCCGGCCAGCATGTGTAGTAGACTGGGAACTTTTGTTCACGCCTGCCGCTGGCAAATCGAGCGACGATTATGGCGACTGTAGAGCGCTTACCGGGACCGCGTGGCAATTGGCTGCTCGGCAGTTTGCCGGCCATTCGGCAGGACATGCTCGGCTTTTTTGAAACGTGCCAGCGAGAATATGGCGACGCGGCCTATTTTCGCGTCGGTCAACGGCGCAGCATGCTGCTGAGCCATCCCGACGATATCGAGCAAGTGCTGGTCACCGACAACAAGAAGTTCATCAAGAACTTTGCTCTCAGCTTCTTTCTCCGTCCGCTGCTCGGCAATGGCTTACTGATCAACGAAGGGCAGGATTGGCTGCGCCAGCGCCGCTTGATTCAGCCCACCTTCGCCCGCCCACGGCTCGAGCACTATTCGCAGGCGATGGTCGATCTCACGCAGCGAATGCTCTCGACCTGGCAGAACGGCGACGAGCGCGACCTGGCCCGCGAGATGATGCAACTGACGATGGCCATCGCCGGCAAAACGCTGCTCGGCGTTGATGTCGGCGGTCGCTATCAGCAGGTTGTCGAATGTCTTGAAAGCGTGATGCGAGATTTTCTCGCCCGCTTTCGCAGTCCACTGCCGATCCCCTATTGGTTCCCGACTTTCGGCAACTGGCGATTGAAGCGAACGATTCGCCGCTTGGATGCAGTGCTGCAGCAGATGATCGACGAACGCCGCACTGCCATTGAAGGGCAGGGAGAGATTCCCGGGGATTTTCTCTCGCTGCTCATCACCGCTCGTGATGAAACAGACGGAAAGCCTCTTTCGAATCAGCAACTGCGGGACGAGGTGATGACCATGTTCCTTGCCGGGCACGAGACAACTGCCAACGCGCTCAGCTGGACATGGTACTTGCTGGGGCAACATCCCGAGGAACAGCAGCGGGTTCGGCAGGAGGTGGACAATGTGCTTGCAGGTCGCGTGCCGACGCCCGCCGATGTGCCGCGGCTTATGCACTGCGAACGTGTGATCAAAGAAGCCATGCGACTTTATCCACCAGCGTATGTCGTTGGTCGTCGCTGCGAAGAAGATTGCACGATTGGGGAACACTTCATCCCCGCGATGACCAACGTACTGATGTGCCAGTGGCTGGTGCATCGCGATGAACGCTGGTTCGATGAGCCGGCGGAATTCATACCGAATCGCTGGACGAGTGAGTTCAGCCATTCACTACCCAAGTACGCATACTTTCCCTTTGGTGGCGGCCCGCGGGCCTGCATTGGCAATCACTTCGCCATGCTCGAAGGGGTCCTGGTTCTCGCGCTCATGGCGCAGCGCGTTGAGTTGGAGTTGATTGATCGCGAACCGCTGCCGATCATGCCAGCCATTACGCTGCGTCCCGGCAAGCCAGTCGATATGCGCGTGCAATTGCGGGCATAGAAATTAGCTTGTGTTGCGTGACAAGTTTGACAGTTGAATGCTTCGGATTTCTCGGCAATTGGGCTACACTAAAGTTATCTCCCGCAACCCTCCCTTCACACCCGCTCTCCCATGCCAAAAGTCAAAAGTGGTGGTGGCTTTCGTGCCATCTGGTACACGCTGAAGAAATCTCGCGAGGTCGGCGGCATCTGGAAGATGTTCCAGGCCATGCGCACCAAGAACGCGTGCAAAACGTGCGCTCTGGGAATGGGCGGGCAAAAAGGAGGCATGGTCAACGAAGCGGGGAGTTGGCCGGAGTTCTGTAAAAAGTCGTTGCAGGCAATGGCCGCCGACATGCAGGGGGCGATCAAGCCCGAGTTCTGGAGCACGTATAGCGTGCCGCAACTTCAGCAGTTTTCGCCGCTCGACTTAGAAACCTGCGGTCGACTCACCCAGCCCGTCGTGTTGGAAAAAGGATCGCAGTATTACAAGCCGATTTCCTGGGAAGATGCATTCGCGCGGATCACATCCAAGCTAAAGCAACTCACGGCGAACGAGACCTTCTGGTACTTCAGCGGCCGCAGCTCCAACGAAGCAGGCTTCTTACTTCAGCTGTTTGCGCGGTTGTATGGCACGAACAATGTCAACAACTGCAGCTTTTATTGTCACCAGGCCAGTGGCGTTGGACTGACGACTTCGCTCGGCACAGGCACGGCAACGGTCACGCTGGAAGATGTCGAGAAGGCGGACCTGGTGTTTTTGATCGGCGGAAATCCTCCCAGCAATCATCCGCGGCTGATGTCGTCGCTGATGATGGTCCGCAACAAAGGTGGCAAGGTCGTTGCGATCAATCCCGTGATTGAAACCGGCTTGGTCAATTTTCGCATTCCCAGCAATATGTGGAGCCTGTTCTTCGGTACCAAGGTTGCCTCGACTTACGTGCAGCCTCACATCGGTGGCGATCTGGCGCTGCTTGTTGGCATCGCCAAGCGAGTCGTTGAACTGAAGGCCCATGACGAAGCCTACCTGCTTGACCATTGCGAGGGTGCCGACGCTTGGCTAGCCAAGATTGCTGCAACGCCCTGGGACGAAATTGAGCGGAAATCGGGTGTTACGATCGGCGAGATCGACGACATGGCCCGGCAATACGCGGCGGCCAAGCGAGTCAACTTCTGTTGGACGATGGGTATTACGCATCATGCAAACGGCGTCGAGAACGTGCAGGCCATAGTCAATCTCGCGTTGTTGCGCGGCATGATTGGCAAGGAAGGTTGCGGAGTGATGCCGATCCGCGGCCATTCGAACGTGCAAGGCATCGGCAGCATGGGTGTTACGCCCAAACTGAAAGACAGTGTGTTTGCGGCCCTCGAACGGGAGTTTGCCGTGCAGCTGCCGACCACGAAGGGGCTCGATACGCTCGGCTGCATGGAGGAGTCGTTTGCCGGCCGGCTGAAGTTTGGCCTCTGCCTCGGCGGCAACCTATATGGCAGCAATCCGGAAGCGACTTTCGCGGCAGCATCGCTGGCGAAGCTCGAAACGCTCGTTTACCTGAGCACCACGCTCAATACTGGCCATGCTCACGGACTTGGTCAGGAGACTTTCATCCTGCCCATGCTGGCCCGCGATGAAGAACCCCAGTCCACGACGCAGGAGTCTATGTTCAACTACGTCCGCCTCAGCGATGGTGGTCCTGCACGGCATGTAGGACCCAAGAGCGAAGTGGAAGTGGTGGCGACCATGGCCTCGCAAACACTGGGCGATCAAGGGCCCATTGATTGGTCGTCGATGCAGAACACCGGCAAGATCCGCGAGGCGATCTCGAAGGTCGTTCCTGGTTTCGAACAGCTGGCAACCATCGGCGAAACAAAGCAAGAGTTTCAGATTCCCGGACGCACGTTCCATAAGCCCAAGTTCCCGACCCCTTCGGGCAAAGCGATCATGCACGTCCATCAAATTCCGGAACTTCGCGGGGGTGGCGAACAGCTTCGCTTGATGACTGTTCGGAGTGAAGGCCAGTTCAACACGGTCGTTTACGAAACGGAGGACTTGTATCGCAACCAGACCCGCCGCGACGTCATTCTGCTGCATCCTGACGATGTGCAGCGACTGGGACTTGAAGAGAATCAGCAGGTGACAATCCGCAGCGAGGTGGGCGAGATGAAGAATATCCTCGTGCGGCCATATCCCGAGATTCGTGCAGGGAACGCACTCATGTACTATCCCGAGGCAAACGTGCTGGTGCCGCGGACTGCTGATCCGTATTCCAAAACGCCTGCGTTCAAGAACGTGTTGGTGACAATCGCCGTTCCGGTCGCACAGCAAGTTACAACGCCAGGGGCTCAGTTGCTTAAGATCTCTTGATGCAAGCTGAGAAAGAGTTCAACGTCGCCGAGCGTAGCCCCGATCTCACGTGCAATCTGCTGCGGCGACCATTCTTGCTTTGCGAGTCGCTTGGCGCGATCTGCCTGAGCGGGCGACAACACATTGTTGCCGTGCGGCGGAACCGGAAGAGGTGGCACATTTCCCTCGGCAGCTTCGATCCGTTCTAGCGTTTCACGCCCACCGACGAACTCTGGAGATTGGCGGTCACCGTGTTGCTCGGCATGCTGCAACAACGATTCCAGCCGCTGGCAATGTTCGCGAGCAACGATCATCAGCGATTGCAAGGCCAACATCTTTGCGTCGATCTCCCCTTTAATGTCGCGAGCCATCTCGTGCATTTCGACTTGCCAGCGGAGCAAATCGTTGGGGGCGTTTTCGAAAGCAGTCTCGCGCGCTTTCGGAGCGCATGCCTTTTTGATCTCGCTCGGATCCGCTTCCGACTCTTTCGACCGCCGCTGCCGGAACCAGTTCCCTCGCAAGACGACCAGGCAAATGATTGCCAGCGCAGCAGCGAGCCCATAGGTGCTGAAGAGATTCGCTAGCAACAGCGGTGGCATCATGCGGCGGATAGTACTCGCGGCGGAGTCTAAAGACCAAGGTCAGTTTGCCGCGAAATTACCCGCGCCCAGCTATTCGTTTTTGGGGGCGTTCTTTTTTTTACCCTGGCCTTTCGCCGCGGGATTGCCGCCCCACAGCGGCTTGGCCAACTCCGCGTTCCAAGCGTCCCACTTGGCTTGCAGCTCGCGAACCTTTTCTGGCATTTCTGCTGCCAGATCCTTCGTTTCGCCGATGTCGTCTTTCAAGTTATAGAGTTTGGCTTTGCTAGTGGTCTTCGGCAGGTTGGGATCGAGGTCGGCGGTGGTGTCGTAGCGAACCAGCTTGTAGGCGCCCATGCGAATTGCTGACTGCGAACCAAAGCGCCAGTAGAGTGCGTCGTGTGGCGGCTTATTGGTAGCGTTGCTTACGTAGGTATATAGATCGACGCCATCGGCCTTGAACTCCACTGGTGGCTTTGCACCTGCGGCGGCAAGCATCGTCGCATGTAGATCGAGTTGAATGACCGGATGTTCGTACGTGCTGCTTTCAAACTTGCCGGGCCAATGCACGACGAAGGGGACGCGGATGCCGCCCTCAAGGGTGGTCCGCTTCGAACCTCGCAACGGCTTGTTGATTGAGCCGTTCACGGTCACACCGGGCATGGTAGGGCCGCCGTTATCGCTGATAAACATAACCAGCGTGTTTTTGTCGGTGCCGGTAGCCTTGAGCTTTGCGATCACTCGGCCAATTGCATCGTCCATGGCCGACATCATCGCCGCATAAGTCCGCCGCTGCTTGTCTTCGATATGGGCGAACTTCTGCAGCCTTGGATCATCGGCTTGCATGGGAGTGTGAACCGCATTGAACGCCAGGTAGAGAAAGAATGGATTGGCTTTCTGTTTCTCTATGTAGACTTCTGCCTCACGTGCGAAGGCATCAGTCAAATACTCCTTCTCTTGAACCGGTTCGTTGCCGCGCAAGATTCCTTTGTCGTCGAAGTAATCGTGCGCACCGCCGAGAAAGCCATAGAACGTCTCAAAACCTCGCAGATGCGGATGATACTCAGGTCGATCGCCGAGGTGCCACTTGCCGACAAGTGCAGTCTTGTAACCAGCTGCTTTGAGATGATCGGCGATGGTTTTCTCGGTAGTGGGCAAACCAGTTGCGACTCCGGGGTTGAATTCATGACCAAACCGCTGCTGGTAACGGCCCGTCAGCAAGCCTGCGCGCGTCGGTGAGCAGTAAGGCCCCGTGACGTAGCCATTCGTGAATCGTGTTCCAACTGCGGCAAGTTTATCGAGGTGAGGCGTGGGAATATCCTTGCAGCCGTGAAAGCCAACATCGGCATAGCCCATGTCATCACCAACAATTAGCACAATGTTTGGCTTTGTACTCGATGAAGGTGCTGCGTTCTGCGCCAGCAAAATGCCGGCAGCCAGCATGTGAAACAGAAAAGACGCGCCTAACAGGAGCTTCTGCATGATGGACATTCCCAACAGGAAATTGGTAGTCGGTGATGTGAACTAGGATTTGGCAACTTTCAAGTCACGCTGCCAAACTTGCGGCGTCCACTTCGATGTTTGCCAGCGATCGGTCGTTGCCAATTCACGCACAGTGAGTTTGCCGGGAGCGATCTCGAAGTAGAAAAAGGCTTGCGCGTCGCTGCGAAAATGAGCGCCGTTGTCGACATTAAACAGGTCGAAGCCTCGATCGGCTTTCGTTGCGGTGCCGTTCCATTTGAGAACATTCCGCGCGTGCGTGTGGCCGTAGAGAATCGCCACCACGTTGTACCCGGCGATGGCCGCATGGAATGAGCGAGCATCGCAGGGATGCCACTCTTTGCCGGCATTCTTTTCATCCATCTCGCAGGGGCCGGAGTATCGCTGTACATCAATGTGGTGTGTGATTACGACAGGTCGGCCACTTTCGCCTACCGATTTTTGCAGATCGTCTAACAAGAACTCGAGACTATCGAGCGGGTTGTAGCGCCGTGGCTGCGATTTGTCTTTAGTGCTACCGACGACGATGCCCAGGTTGATGAAGTGAACCTGATTGCCCGCCGTCCCCCAGTCCCACGAGTAATGCTGACCATTGGCCGACACGTTTTTGACGCCGGCTCGCTTCTTGTTCCGCTGCTTGATTCCGTCGATGGCGATGCCAGTGCCGCGCGGGCCATCGTGATTGCCGTGCACCTCGTACACCGGGAACTTTAGTTTTCCATCGTTACCCGTCAGACCAAAATCGGCAGTGAATGCTTCCCATTCGGTCTGCTGCATCTTTTCATGAACACCGCCGCTCTTATCGCCAGTGTCGATCAGATCGCCAGCGTGAATCACACCATCAATTGGAGCCACTTCGCCTCCCCCTGCTTCGGCCGAGATGGCTTTGCCGGGAAGCGAGTTCAGCGTTTGCACCAATTGCGAAGTGACAACAGCCGAATCGGCAAACATTTCGCCCGGCGATTCTTTGTTAGCCAGGTAGTGAGTATCGCCAATCAGAGCGAAGGCCACCGGTTTCTGTTTGTCAGCAGCCCATGCGGGACGAAGTGCGAGCGAAGCAGATGCGCCGGCGAGGGTGCCAAGTATTTCGCGACGAGTGAGTTGCATCAGGAGGTGCTCCGAGAGAGGCGTAAGCAAGTTTGGATGAGGAGGAAGGGCAAATTATTTGAGGAGGTCATTAAGCTTGGCGGTGATTTCTTCGGCTTTCTTCGTCGCTTCTTCAATTGGCAGGCCTTTGGCGACCCCAGGTCGCTTGTGCCCAGCAGTGCCAACGTAAGAATCCCTTAGCGTCGACAAGCGTTGCTGAATTAGGGGGAGCGCTTCGGCTGGCAACTTGCGACCTGCGAAGTAATCTGCCGACGCTTTCGCATTTGTGATTTTGCTGTCTCCCAGCGCTGCGATCAACTGCTGGGCCATGAACCAGTGACCATCGCTATTGGGGTGAACTCCATCGGGCTGCATGGTGAACTTTGGTTCCGTTTGCCGCTGCTTCTTCACCGCGGTCGTCATGGCCGAGTGCAGGTCAATCACTACCCAGCCTTGTTCCCGCTGCTTGACCAGCCAGTCGCTGTAACGGTCGAGGACTTCGTTGTAGGAGAGTGACTTTGGTGAACGCAAGTCGTCGTAAAACGGTGGGGTGATAATGATCAGGTTCGCGCCGGCACCTTCGACCTTTTCCTTTAGTTTTTGCCAGCCTTGCTGATATCTGGCAAATCGTTCGGCATCCAAGGGCTGATAGATGCCGCAGTTAATGCCATAGCAAGCGAACACGAGGTCGGGTTTTACCAGGGGTAGCACACGATCGAGTCGCTCGAACAAATCGGGCCGGGGAAACTTGCCGCCGGCATGTCCCTCTTCGCTCAGTCCCGAGACGGTTTCGCTGGCTAACCCGCAGTTAATCACCGTGGGTGTCTTTTCCCAGCGATTGGCCACCAGCCAGGCATCGAACAATCCGACGTATTGCCCCGAGGCCGTAATGCTATCCCCGAGGAACAATATCCGCTGCGATTTTTTTACTAAGTCGAGAGGTTTCACCTCTTCGGCAGTCAGATTGCTGGATGTAACGACGAGTAGCAGCATCAGGAACGTGAAATCGATCCTTCGAGTAGCAGCGATGTACATCGAGCGGGCTTTCGCGAGAGAGGTTTGGTGGGAGATTGAACGTGGACTCGATAACGCCACACGTTAGCCGCTCAGCAAGTGGCGGTAAAGCGCGAGACAGCCAGCCGGGCAATCGTTCCCGCCGCATCCACCTGCCGCAGTCGGTACGGTTTTGCTGGCAAGCAAGGTTTGCTTCATCAGCCAAGTCGCCGGTTTCCGATAGCCAGTGAGTCTGACTCGCTTGGGAAGCGAGCTTGGCCGGGCTCGCGCAGTTGGACTACGCGAGCATCGATTGGCAAGACATCGTTGAGGAGCGGCTGGGATGAACCGTTCGCTAGAAGCACTGGCTATCTTTACGATCTGCTTAGGCGGAATTCTCGCCGCCGTGCGCATTTCGTCAAAAGATCAAGTGGCTCTCAGCCGCAATATGGCCGAGGAAAAAAATGTGCCGGCCGTGCCTGCCAAGGCCAGCAGTTCGGCCACTGAGCAGTCGGAAGAGGAAGGCTGGCAATTTGCCAACTCCGCTCCTTCCGGTTGCCTCGCTTTCGAACACGGCTGCGGGCTCGATCGGGGTGAAGGTCGCGTATATTCGGCGTTTCCTCCGCTTGTATCGCCTGCGGCATTTGTTCGGAGCGCGATTCGCTCGGCACCGTTGCCAGTGTTCGTGTTGCCTGATGAGTCGGCTCAACTTGAAGCTTCGGCAACCGGATATGACGCAGCCTACGATGCCGCAGTGCTGGGGTATCAGAAGACAGACACCTTCTCTTACGACGAGATGGCCGCCGAATATGCTGCCGCAGAGTTAGCCGCCGCTGGCGTGGACGACAAGCAGGGATCGTTCAGTAGCGATTTCCAGTCCGCCGGCGACTTCGCCGCCTGGCAGTCACTGCATTCTCGCTGGCAGGCTCTTAGCAATTGGAGTTCCTCGCAGGTTGCTCACTATGATTTTGCCTACCTGGCACCCGCTCGCCGAGCGTTCGAGATGCGTTGGTCGATGTCGCTCCTTCCTAAAATGCTGAACAGCCCCAAAGTTCGCTCCGAAGCCCGCCGCCAACTGCTGCTCCGCCAACGAGCCGGGTCGGCAGCCTCTGATTGTATTACCTGGGACGACTATCTCGCCTTTGCCGACCGACGTCTCGCTGATCGCCATGAGGCAACCACTTCGAGTTTTGAACCAGCCCTGTCGCTCCTGCAGCAATCTTCGCAGACCTTGGCCGATTATTGCCAACTTGCCGAGTCGCTTCTGCATCAGGCCGGTCAACAGTTGCAGCGAGTGGCTCGCCATGAAAATCGCGACACGTTTTGGTCGCCGCGTTAGTCAGCCGTCCTAAATTGCCGGGACTACCACCCCAAAGGCTGGATTCCATTGGCGTACACTTGGGGCTGGGAGAGCTGGTGCCCACAAGTGAAAATTGCCAGTCAAAGATGCTCGAAATTGTCCAGTGGGGCAATTTCCATTTTTTTGATAGCGTAAGCCCTTCCGACTGAATAGAATGGGCTCTGGCGATAGCACAAATCGCCATTCATGCAGGGGCGCAGGCTTCAGGGGCGACGGCAGTCTCTTCTCGGAACAGAGGATACTCACGCCGTCACGTCACCGTTGTTCGGAGTTCACTTATGTCGATGCGCAGTCAATTCTGGCTGGCAGGTCTGACGGTTTTTGTTCTCTCGGCTGCAGTTCACGCTGCACCGCCGGCTGATTCAGCCCGGCTAGCCACGTACGAGAACGCCGCCGGCGAGATGTTTTTCGCCGCGAGTCTGGTCCCTGAAAAGGGAAGCGACCCGCAACAAACGAATGAAGTTGTCGTGCTGTTCGATACTTCGGCCAGTCAGGCCGGTATCTACCGCGATGACGCCCTATCTGCTCTGCGAGCCATGCTCGCGAAGCTTGGCCCCAGCGACCGCGTTAAGCTGGTTGCGGTCGACCTGAACGCAGTGGAAATGTCTCGCGGCTTTGTCGCCCCTACGGGTGCCGACATGGATGCGGCCATTGCCAAATTACAACAGCGGGCACCACTCGGCGCCACCGATTTGCCGTTGGCACTGGAAACAGCTGCCGACAGCTTTGCTCCCGGCAAGGCTGCTCACAGCATCGTGTATCTGGGCGATGGCAACAGCAAAGCCAACATCCTCACCACTGATCGTTTGGCCGACTCGGTCAATCGCCTGGTGAAGAACAAGGCTGCAGTCACCAGCTATGTGGTGGGTAAAGACGCCAACGTCGCAATGTTGGCCGCTTTGGCCAATCAAACCGGCGGTATGGTTCGCACCAGTGGCCAGCTTGATCCCACACTAAATGGATTGGCGCTTGGGGCTGCCGTTCGCGGCACCGTGATGTGGCCGATCGCTTCGACTCTGCCCAAATCGATGTCGGCTGTTTATCCGCAGCAAGTTCCTCCGCTCCGATCAGATCGCGATACGATCTTGGTCGGCAAGCTTGCCAATCGCGATGCCGCTACGATCAAAATTAGCGCCGACATGAACGGCCAGACGGTCGATCTCAACTGGAATGTCGCTCCTGAAAAGTCGTCGGAAGACTTCGCTTTCCTGCCACGACTGGTTGAAATTGCTCGCCAGGATCGTGGCCTGTCGATGCCGACTGTCGGCACCGCTGGTTTGCGAGAAGCAGCGATCACCACTCTGCAGAGCGCCGAACAATTGGCCAAACTCGGTCAAGAAGCACTCGCTTCGGGAAACACCAGTGGCGCGTTGCACGTAGCTCATGCGGCACTGGCCCGCGATCCGCAGAACCCAGGTGCCATTGCCCTGCGAGATGCTGCTCAGCGTCAAGCGGGCATTGTGACGGCCGCTCGTGGTGAGCCAGATCTGAATCTCGTCAATTTGCAACAACCGGCTCCGGTTGAAGGTCAACCCTTGCTTGCCGATGAAGGTGCGCCCCTCATTCGTCAGTTTGACGAATTGAATCAGGTGAACCAACAGCGGATGCAGGCTGAAGTCGAGCTCCAACTGAACGAAGCTCGACGGAACATGGCTACCAGTCCAACGGACGTCGAAGATCAGCTCAAGCGAATTCAGGCCACGATCGAGGCCACACCCGATCTTACAGCTGAAATTCGTCAGCAATTGCGGGAGCGGGTTGAGACCGCCATTCGTGAAGCTCGCCGCGAGTCAGTGGTCGCTCAAGAACGGCTGGCCACAGCTCAAGAGAAAATCGCGATCGGCAAAGAACTCGAACGAATCAATCACGAGTTGATTCTGGGTGAGCAACGCCTCAAGCAGGTTATGGAACGCTTTACTTCGTTGATGGAGGAAGGCCGCTATCAGATTGCGGATGACGAAGTGGCCACCGAAGTCGAACGTCTGGACCGCGAAGCAGCAATGACTCGCCGTAGCAGCGTGCTGGCCGAATCGGTGACCACCGCTGGTCGCATGCAACGAGGTTACTTTCAGCTGACCGAAGTTCAGCGACTACGTCGCAAGAACTTCCTCGAAACCTTGTATCTTGTCGAACTTTCGCATATTCCGTTTCCGGATGAACCACCAATTGTTTATCCGCCAGCTGAACGTTGGGAAGAATTGACGCTTCGACGCAGAAAGTACGCGTCGGTCGACCTAGCCAAGCAAGGCAGCAAAGAAGAGAAGGTTTATAAGGCCCTGAACGAGGACACGACGCTAGAATTCGTCGATACACCGCTCAAGGACGTGATCACGTATCTGGCCGACAATCACGACATCACGATTGTTCTTACCAAGAAGATCGAAGATGCCGGCGTTCAACCCGATCAACCGATTACCAAGAACCTGAAGCAAATCAGCTTGCGTTCTGCCTTGCGGCTTCTCCTGGGCGACTTGAATCTCACCTACATGGTGAAGGACGAAGTGCTCAAGATTACGACTGTGGAAGACGCCCAAAGTCCAGAAAACATGTCGACAAAGGTTTACCCAGTGGGTGACCTTGTCGTGCCGATCTCCAACAACAACCTGCTCGGCGGTTTGCTGGGCGGGATGATGGGAGGAGGAATGGGCGGTGGCATGGGTGGTGGCATGGGTGGAGGAATGGGCGGTGGTATGGGCGGTGGTATGGGTGGGGGTGGTATGGGTGGCGGTGGCTTGTTTGCCGTCGAAGACGACCTCAACCTCGGTGCCAAAAAGCCCGCTCCGGCTCCAGCAGCCAAGCCAGTTGAAGAACCAGCTGCAATTCAGCCCGAAGTTCGTCGTCCAACTGCAATCACTGGCAAGCAAATCTCGCTCGCCACGGACGGTTCGTATGACAGCTACTTTGCTGCACAAAAGGCAGAAATCAAGGCAACGATTGAAGCCAACAACGATGCGGCTCCTCAGGCTCGTCAACTGATGGCTGATATTCGTGAATCGATCCGTCAACTGATGGACGAGAAAAAGTTCGGCGAAATCACCACGCTGATCCAGGCTGCCATGCGGCAGGGATGTGTGGAGCACTGGATGTATGAGGCTCTTGGTCTCGCCATGCAAGCCAATCATGCATCGCCCGAAGAACTCGAACGGGCACTGATGTCAGCTGTCGACTTCGCAAACTCCGAAGACGAAGTGTTGTTCATTGTCGCCTACATGCACAAAGCAGGCTTGCATAAGCGAGCCCTGCAAATGTGCCAGCAGGTAACAGCAGCCAATCCTTCGCGGCACGATGCTTACTTGCAAGGTCTGCAACTCGCCCAGCGATTGAACGACACCAAAGCCATTGAATGGGCTTGCGTCGGCATTCTCAGCCAGTCGTGGACGAAGGAGCAGCAACACCTGGCAGCTAATGCATTTCGTACGGCCAAGGCAACTCACGACCAATTAGTTGCTGAAAAGCGAACTGCAGAAGCTAAACAACTGAACGAAGCTGTTCGCAAGGCAGGCGAGCGAGATTGCGTCGTCATTGTCTCTTGGACGGGTGATGCGGATATCGACCTATCGGTCGAAGAGCCAGCCGGCACGATTTGCTCCTTCCGTCAGCCTCGCTCCACGAGCGGCGGTGTCTTGTTGGGAGATGTTTCGTCAATTGAAGCTGGCAAAACGACCGATGGCTGCAAAGAAGTTTACGTTTGCGGCGAAGGATTCGATGGTCAATATCGCGTCGCGCTTAAGAATGTGTGGGGCAAGCCCACCGGCGGAAAAGTAACTATCGATATCTACAGCCACTATGGCACTCCTCAGCAGAAGATGATTCATGAGCAAATTCCACTCACGGACAAGAATGCTGTAGTGGTGTTTGAAATGAAGGATGGCCGCCGAAAGGAAGCCCTTCCCGAAGCGCAGGTGG
This sequence comes from Anatilimnocola aggregata, assembly GCF_007747655.1. Classification (NCBI taxonomy): domain Bacteria; kingdom Pseudomonadati; phylum Planctomycetota; class Planctomycetia; order Pirellulales; family Pirellulaceae; genus Anatilimnocola; species Anatilimnocola aggregata. The sequence continues at coordinate 6,601,011 of NZ_CP036274.1, read as the reverse complement.
CTCAAGTCGCTCGCGTGCAGAATGCAGTGAACCAAGCGATTTTGGCCCAGCAGATGGCTGGCTTAAATAACAACTCTGGCAACGCCGCTCAGAACTTTGCGAACTCGCAGGGTTTGAATCAAGCACTGGCCAATCGCCTTGGCTTCGGTCGCAATGCCGCCGTGGGTTATCGTCCGCAGATCACGATTTTGCCGGAAGGTGCTCAGTTCATGTCGAATGCGGTAATCTCGGCTGACCGTCGTTATGTCCGCGTCTCTCCTTCGCCTTCGTTTACCTTGATTGCCGAAGTTTACACATTCAACTTCGTTAGTGGTCAACAGACTCAGCAGCAAGGTGGCCAAGGCCAGAACAACCAACAGAACCAAAACAACGGCCAAGGTGCCGGCGCTGGTGGCGGTGGCGGTTTCTTCTAATCGATAATTTAGCGACCATTACTACCTGATTGATCGAACGCAGCGTCCCGAGGTCTGCTTGAACTCGGGACGTTTTTTTTGAGCCAATTCAAGTTTCGATCTTTGTGCCAAGCACTGTAAGGAATTGTCCAATCCAAGCGGGATGGGCTGGCCAGGCGGGGGCAGTCACCAGATTGCCGTCGGTGTAGGCATTATCGAAAGTGCTCGCAGCGGCAACGTATTCGCCGCCGGCCAATTCCACTTCTGCTTGACAAGCCGGGTAGGCGCTGAGTTTCCTGCCAACAATTACTTTGGCTGCAGATAATAGCTGCGGCCCGTGACAGACGGCCGCAATCGGCTTGTTGGCGTCGGCAAAGTGTCGCACGATCTCAAGTACGCGCGGCGTCATTCGCAGGTACTCCGGAGATCGACCTCCTGGAATTACGAGGGCATCGTACTTGGTCTCGTCGAGCCCTTCGAAGGTCGCCGTGATCCGAAAATTGTGACCGGGTTTCTCACTGTAGGTTTGATCGCCTTCGAAATCATGGATCGCGGTGCGAACCGACTCGCCAGCCTTCTTTCCTGGGCAAACCGTATCGACCTGGTGGCCCGCCAAGAGCAGCATCTGGTAGGGGACCATTGCCTCGTAATCCTCCACGTAGTCTCCTACCAGCATCAGCAGTTTCTTCTGAGGCATTCGCGTCCCTTTCAGCTAAATGAACTAACGCTCTGTTATTTGCGGGCAGCAGGATCGATGCCCATATCGCGAAGCATCATTTGCAGGTCTTCCCACACAAACTTCTTGGCATCTGGGTTTCTGAGCAAATAGGCCGGGTGATAAGTGGCCACCACTTTGCTGCCGCGATAATCGTGGAACCGCCCACGTAACTTGCCAATCGACTCGGTCGTTTCCAAAAGGGCCTGCGCGGGAGTCGCCCCCACACAAACGATGTACTCCGGGCGCAACACCGCAAATTGTCGCTCGAAAAAGTTGCGACAGTTGCTCACTTCGTCGGGTTCGGGCTTGCGGTTATCGGGCGGACGGCAGCGAAGCACGTTCATGATGTAGACATCTTCTCGTTTGAACGTGCAGGCCTCGATGATCTTGGTCAGCAGTTGTCCCGCGCGCCCCACGAACGGTATGCCTTCGCGATCTTCGTCCGCGCCTGGCGCTTCACCAAAAAAGACGATTCGCGGCGTGATATTGCCGTCGCCAAAAACGGTTCGGGAGCGGTTTCGCACCAGTTGCTGGCAGGCAATGCACCCGGCAACTTCCTTACGCATTTTTTCGAAGACTTCCAAGCGCTCTTCCCGGCTCAGAATCGCTCCATCCCACGGCAGCAGTCGCAACGAAGGAGTTGTCGATGTGGTTCCAGCAACAGCTTTACGTGGCATAGGTTCAAGGTTCGCTGAGGAGTTGGAGGGAAATGCTTGCGCAGTCCTTGGAGTTTGAGGAGTTGCAGTTGGCAAGGCTGGACTGCTAGCTACAACGAGTGGCCGCGACACATCTGTTGGCAGCGCTCCGATTTGTTGCACGCCATATCCCCGCAGCGATTCAAGTTGCTGGACGATCAGACGGCGGATAGTTTCGGAGTCACTCATGGTTTTTTAGTACAAATCTTTGGTCAGGAGCCCACAGGCCTGAATTTAAGCCATCATCCCCAAGCGGTCGAGAACCCGCTTATTCGCTTGGGGTTTAGCAACTTTTTTCGCAGGACCACTTGACTAGTCGCCGACGCAAGCACATATTCTTGCAATTGAGACTCAGTCTTAATTAACGACTTTGTTCGTTAAGGTTGGCTAGTCTCTTTGGTAATAACCAGCCAGGCAATCGTAGCGCATCTTTATTCGCGCCGCGTCCTCGCCAGTGATGCCCACTCCATCCGGTTTCGCGTGTGTGCGAAACCTCTTTCCCCTGTGCTTCCCGAAGAAGCATCTTTCCGCTGGAGGAGCGTGTTATGGGTATTCGCATTGCTTGCGCGGTTCGTCGTCGTTGCCGCGGGTTTACGTTGGTTGAGTTGCTTGTAGTGATTGCGATCATTGGAGTTCTCGTCGCGCTGCTGTTGCCGGCTGTGCAAGCCGCACGCGAAGCAGCTCGGCGCATGTCATGCACCAGCAAGATGAAGCAAGTGGCCCTGGCCACTCACAACTTTCACGATACCTATTTGAAGTTTCCCTATGCCACGCTCGACTACCAGCCTGGCCGAGAAAGCGACACCACCGGAACTTGGTATACGGCGCATATTCAGATTATGCCCTTCATGGAGGGCGATGCTCTGGCGCGACGTTGGGATCCCACCAAGCCACGCGGCAGCACCGACGATACTGACGGCGATGGCTTTACCAACGCCATGCTGACGCAAATGAAAATTCCGGTCTACACTTGCCCAACGATGACCCCACCCTCAGAGCCGCTGACAGAAAATCGTTCTCCCAGCAGCTATATCTTTTCCGCTGGGACGCATGACGGCCAACTCTATGCTTACGGCACCGAACCAGTATGGAACGGGGCCATTATTCCCCTGAAAAACGAGGTCAAGACTGCGACCGCATTAAATACGCAGCCGACCAAGATGAGAGATATCACGGACGGTACGTCCAACACATTATTCTTGGGTGAATCCGATTTCGCCCCCGCAGGCAGGCCCTCGAAGGTGTACGGGGGGCTCTGGCAGTACGGTTACATCGGATACAGCATGGGAACCACTTATCATCCGTTCAACAAGCATGATTGGGCGGTCGGAACTTCAATGTATAGCGCGTTCCGTAGTCAGCATCCGGGTGGAGCAAATTTCGCCCTCGCAGATGGGTCGGTTCGATTTGTCGCTCAGGGCCTCGATAACACCATCTATCAAGCGGCAGCAACTCGCGATGGCGGTGAAGCCTTAACGCTGCCTTAGTAACGCAATCGAGTCGTTTGATTTACAAACGCAGCGGTGGCGGTCCCGCTGCTGCTTCGTTCATCTTCTATCTCCAGCGGTTGATTTATGAAAGCCTCGATTCAAATTGCCTTGGCGCTCGTATGCTTTGTTTCGGTCATCTTGGCCGGGTGTGATGGAACGCCTAAACCACCTGCGTCGCTTCCCACTCAAACTGCGCTCTCAGTGGACGAATGGAAGAAAATGACGGACATTCCGGAAAAATACGACGGCGTAACGCTTGATCGACTGCGCATGGCAGATCCGCGTCTGAAAAACGAGCGGGCATGGCAAGCTTTCATGAAGCAAAACGTCATTCCCGAGCGAAAGAAAGATATTCCAGGCAGTCCAGGGTAGATGCGCAGCTGGCAGCCCGAATTCTAACCCCTACGCGAAACTCAACTCTCGGCCGTCGATGAACACTTTCTCGATGGCCAATTCTTTACTCAGCACCAGCACATCAGCCCGCTTTCCTTTTTCCAAACTGCCGAGTTCGTTGTCTTGCCCAGCGATTCGAGCCGGGGTGAGTGAAGCCATCCGGATCACTTCCCACAGAGGGCGCCCCGTTAGTCGTTGAAATGTGCGAACCATGTGGTCCATACCCATGCAACTCGACGCTAGCGCTTTGCCATCGAGCGTCATGCCGACATCGTCCTGCTTCAACAAGGGCTCGCCCCCTTGCAACGGACCAATCAGATACTGACCGTTGGGCATATCGAGCGCGCGACTCGTGTCGGTGACCAACGCCAGCCGATCGGGCCCTTTGATCTTGAGCGCAAGCAGCAAAAGTCCCGCATCCAGATGTTTTCCATCGGCAATTACTTCGGTGGTGAGTTCGTCATAGTACAGCGTTGCTTCGAGCACGCCACCTTGCATCGGATACATCTGAAATTGCCGCAGCTTACTTTTGTCCGACATTGCACAGTACAGATGATCGACGTGCCGCACGCCCCACTCGACGGCAGCAGTCATCTGGTCAAATGTCGCCCAAGAATGTCCGACGTTGGTTCGCACTCCCTTCAAACGGCAAGCCAAGGCGAACTCCTTGGCTCCCGGCAATTCGGGCGCGACTGTGGCTGTCACTAGGTCGCTGGCATACGCGAGATACTGTGAAAACTCTGCTTCCACCGGCGGGCGAATGGGACCTCCGGGATGCGCACCGCGGGCTTCGTAGCGAAAGTACGGGCCGTAGAAGTGAGCACCCAGTACACGAGCGCCGTTTGGCTCGGGCGAATGTCGAAATTGACGCGTCTGTTCGAGTGTCGCCATAATCTGCTCGTGCGTGGCCACCGTCGTGGTGGCAGCCAGCCGAGTCGTGCCGTGCCGTGCGTTGGCCCTGAGTGCCAGTCGAAACGCTTCCGCCGTTCCATCCATGAAGTCACCGCCAGCACCGCCGTGCACATGCAAGTCAATGAAGCCCGGCGAGATGAAGCCATCTTCGACGTCAATGACTTCCGCTTGTGGAGGCAGTGGAGCATTGGCCGGCAGCACTGCTTGAATCCGTTCGCCCTGCACGACGAGCGCGCCCGGTTCAATGCGATCAGGCAATACGAGTTGACCGCGAAAGACGAGAGGTAACGACATGTGGCGGCTCGGCGATAGGATGATTGGCTGCGATTGGACGCAGCATAACACAGCCCGCGTCTTTCATCGCAACCCTCAAGACCGCGGCGGCGCAAACTTGATTTTCTCGATCAGCTTGATCGTTGCTCCACTTGCCCGATCGATGCGCCCGGAAACTGCGGTGATCGCGGCAACCGTGTGTTCGTACTTCAAGTTCGCGTCGCACTGCAATTCGACTTCGGCCAAGTTGCGCAGCGAACCGTCTCCCACCATAGCCGCCAGACGCTGGTGCATTCGGTCCCAGCGATCGGGGCCGGTGAACTCCACGTCAGCCAACTGCACACGCGTACATTCACCGGCTTCGTTCGATTGCAATCGCAGCACAATGGGCGGCAATCGCTCATCTCCGCCTGGTCCCAGACCAACGTGCGGCATGCGAATTTGAAAGTCCCCCTCAGCCGCGCTGACTCGCAGCGTCATGCAGAAAAAAGTCAGCAGCTGGAAGACAATATCGATCATTGGCGTCATATCGATGGCGATCTTGCTCGGCTTGAAGCGATTCCATTCGGGTTTCATCGCCACGACCCTTGCCATCAAATTCAAAAGTGCAGACAACCGATTCGCCCCTTCATTCGCAACTCGCTCGCCCACTTATTCCCGAAGAGCTGCGTTAGCTTTGTTACAATTGCAACTCGGCCAAGCGAACCGTCTTCACTTAACCAACTAATTCCAACCATGCGCAACACCTGGACTTTTCACTCAGCGGGACAACTCATCTTTGGCAATGGCGCCGTCAACCAGCTCGGCCAGCGGTGCTTAGAGCGAAATTGGCAGCGAGTTCTCGTTGTGACCGATCAGCACCTAGTTAAAGCGGGCATTGCCCCCCGAGTTGATCAACTACTGCGCGAGGCCGATTTGAATGTGCAAGTGTTCGATCAGGGGGCAGCGGAGCCGAGCGTGGCGCTGGCAGTGCAATTGGCCGAGCAAGCCAAGGCATTTTCGCCGGATGCAATCGTCGGCCTCGGTGGCGGCAGCAATATGGATTTGGCGAAGATTGCCGCTGTGATAGTGACGCACGGCGGCCCCCCGAGTCGCTATTTCAGCTTTAACAACGTTCCTGGACCAGTGCTGCCAATCATCGGTGTGCCGACGACGGCTGGCACGGGAAGCGAAGTCTCGCACGCTGCAGTACTCACCGATACCGAAAACCATATCAAAGTCAGCACGCTTAGTAACCACTTGCGGCCCACCTTGGCGGTGGTTGATCCAGAGCTCACTTACACCTGCCCGCCGAAGGTGACTGCCGATAGCGGCATCGATGCCTTGACGCATGCAATCGAAGCCTTGACGGCGATTGACTACTCGCTCCTGCCGATTCCGCCCGAAGACGATGTGGCCTACTGCGGTGCGCATCCGTTGGGGGGATGTTTGGCGGAGAAAGCCATCGAACTTGTTGGTCTACACTTAGCCACGGCAGTTGCCGATGGCTCGAACCGCGCGGCCCGCGAAGGGATGGCGTTAGCCTCTACTCTGGCCGGGCTGGCTTTTTCGAATTGTGCCGTGGCACTTGTCCATGCGTTGGAGTACCCGCTTGGTGCGGTGCTCCATTGTTCTCACGGAGCCGGAAATGGTCTCCTGCTCCCTTATGTGATGCGGTTCAACTTGCCGGAGCGGACGTCTCAGTTCGCACGCATCGCCCGACTCCTGGGCGAAGACACCCGCGGCACGACGGAGCCTGAAGCAGCCGAACGCGCAATCTTTGCCGTGGAACGACTACGAGCTCGAATTGGCATCCCCGCGAGAATTCGCGAGCTTGGTGGCACGCGCGAGCAACTGCCAACATTCGCAAGTAAGGCCTATGCCATCAAACGTCTACGCGATGTGAATCCTCGGGTCGCCAGCGAGCAAGACCTGCTGGCAATACTGGAAGCAGCGTTTTGATGAAGCCCTTCTAGCGGCCGCGCTGTTCGTTCAGTTCAAAGCCAAACAGTTGTCAAGTTACCTATCGCGGCGTGATTATCGCCGGCGCCTTCGCAGTATCGGTAGGTCGGAACGCCCAATAAGTCTGGCCGTCGAGTTCGTTGGATTTCAGCCAGGTGCGACGTTCGGGCGGTAGTGAGCCGAAGAGCAAATGGAGATCGCGAAGGACAGGATCGCTTGCCCCGTAGTACGAGTGTCCCCACGGGCCGCCGTCGATGGCAGAGACATCAATCGTGTGCATGCCGGCGACGAGTACCAGTCCGCGGCTGGTATCACCCGCGCGAGCATTGCGATGGAAGAATCGCGACGCGCCGAGGGCGATATCGTTGGCCGAGGCATAGAGCGTGACCTGTTTGGCAGTCCGCTGAATGGCCGGCGCAATATTGTCGCGGAAGTCGTCGGCGTCGATATCGGGTGCGGCGAGCACCACCTGGTTGAACATCCGGGCCTGATCTCGCAGTTCGAGGTCGATCTCGCGCAACGCGGTTGTCAGCGCGCGATTGCCCATGCTATGTGCGACAAGGTTCACCGCTTTGGCGTCGGTGTGGGCAACAATATCGAGCAGGAACTGCTTGAGGTGCGGCGTCGCCCAGCCCACGTTCGTTTCGTCCTTGCCATACGTCAGCAGGAAGTACTTATCTGCAGGCCAGCTGAAGAAGACGGGCGCGCCGCGCAGCTCCAGGTCCTTCGCCATTTGCGCCGTGCGGCGAGCGGCATCTTCGAAGGTAACATTGAAGCCGTGCACAAATACTAGCAACTCGCGTTCGGGCGATTGATGAACCTGTGCCTTCAGTTGTTCGTAGAACGCCTGATCTTGCAAGCGAACGGTCTTGCGCAGCACGATGTGCTTGCTGACGTCTTCGCGAACTTCGAGGCGAAGGATCGATGGGCCTTCGAGCTCACCTGGTTTGTGCGTTTTGGGAATCGTCACTTCGCAGATGCCACGTTCGACGCGGCCACGCTCGCTCTTTTCGGCCGAATACTTGGGCTCTTCAAGCGAGGCCCGTTCGGCAATGGCGATCGTCTCGCGCACGCTGTACCAAGTGGCCAGAGTGCTTAGCACGATTAGCAGCGAAGTACCAATCAACCAAGTTAACTGGCGAGCCGCCATGACCACTCCGACTCCCATGAGGCTGAGCAGAATCAAAATTGCCGGTGGTGTGAAGCGAATCAAACGCTGCACCAGGCCATCTTGATTGACGATTATCGGCAGACGGTCTGTACCATAAAACACGCGCACGACGTCGAACGGCTCGTCTGTCTTCACCGGCGGAAGAGTGACTTCCTGCGGCGCGGTGGCCGCTTGTGCACCGGCAATTTCCTCCAACACCGGAGCGGCATCGTTGGGAGCTGCAGATTCAGGTGCAGATGGCTGCACGAACGCCGGCGCTTCAAACATCGGCGATTCGAAAGCTGGCGCGGGCGCGGCGGGTTCAACGGGCGTCGCTTCAACGGCTGCCGGCACTTGCGATGCTTCGGGTTCAACGGTAGCTAAGGCTTGCGGCGCCGTAGGGGGAGTAGCGGGACCAGCACCATCGGCTGGGAAAGCAAACGCCGGTGGAGCAGCCACCGGCGGGTCTGACTTGGTTCCGGGCGAAAGAAACCGCGGAGGATCGTTTGCGGTCACTTCACCTGTCGGCGTTGCTGCCGGAGGAACCGGTGACGGCGGAGTAACCGGCTGGCCATAGCGTTCGCCATAGTCGGCCGGGTTGTAGTCCGACGGTGACGCCGAGCCGCCACTGGGATTTTGCTGCGTCATATTCGGCGCGGGGTATTGCGGAAGTGCGGGGGATAAGTTCGCTCGTGGCAGCGACGAGGAATTCGAACCCGCCACCAATCCACTGCTCAGATTAGAAGCATTCGACTTGGGTAATGAACTGAGCGAATTGGGCTGCACCGAACGCGATGCACCAGGCTTGGGCAAGGCCGAAGAGACACGCGGCAGCTTCGAGTAAGTGCGAACGACCGGCATGGGGCTGGTCACAATCGTTTCCTGAGCAGTAGTCTCCGGCGCGTGCGGCAGCAAGCCGCCTGAGCCCATCGGTTCCGGCACGCGCGATTGGACCGTCAGTGGGCGGGATTCTCCCGGTGCCGGCTCAGCCGGTATGCGCGGCACAAAGGCTGGCGCTTCGGCCGTAGGAACAACGGGGGCCATTGGCATCTGATCAAACTGCCGAACAGGGCGCTCGCCAGCAAGTGGCAACGAATAAGTTCGCAGCGGATTGCCAATGGTCGCTGGAGCAGTTGGTTGGATCGAAGGAGGCGTTGGAACTGGTGCGACTGGGGCCGGAGCGGGAATCACCGGCGGCGTAGTGTCAGCAGGCTCTTGCAGGTCCGCTTTGGGATCGCGGAGCGGATTGGGATCGCCGAGGGCAGGACCGAAATCGCTTGGTGTACTAGCTGTTGGTGGCACCACTGCCGGCATCGTCGTGGCTGGTGGCGCTTCGCTATGGGCAGGATTACTTGGCGCCGGGCTGAACGGAGGTTGTATGAAGTTTTCGCCCGGTTGTGTGCCAACCGGCGGCGCTGGGCTTTGTGGAACTGTTTCCGGCAACAGAGGCGGAGCGCTTGTTGGTGCAGGTGCAGGTTGAAACGGTTGAAAAGTTGTGGCGGGCGCTGGAGTAATCGCGGGTTGCGCAACCGGCGGTGCCGGCGGCCACAGCGGTAAGTCATCGGCCGCAGGGACAATAGCCGGTGCTAACGAAGCTGGTCGACGCGCGATGTAGTCGGCCGGCACCTCCAATGGAGATTGCAATGGCGCGAGCGACGGGGCCAACGAAGATTGGGCGGTAGGCGCCTGCGCATGTTGGCTGCCATCCTCGGCGCTGCAGCCCAAGAGGGCCAGTCCGAGCAACATCGAAATATAGCAACGTAAACGCATCATGCGGCTGCCTCGCTTCCTTGCTAGCAGTTCGCGGCCGACGACAAGCTGCTTACGCAGCGGTCGACGTGTGTCGAGAAGGTCGTATATCGGGCAGTCGACGCTTGAACGACGACTACTTGATAAAAATTGACCGAAAGTGGCCAAATCGCAGTAAAGCGTTTGGCTGGCGAACGTCAGCAATCACCGAAAGTGAAGGAAGGGCAAGCTGCGTAACTTGCCTGCCGATTGATTAGACCAATTCCTTAATCGGGTCACGCTTGTCGGTAAGGTATTGCGGGCGACCAGCGGGGTCGATGATCTGCGTGCGCGAGACATCGATCCCCATGTTGTGATAGATGGTCGAGAAGACCTCTTGCAAGTGAATCGGCCGATCCTTCGCTTCTTCGGCGTTCTTGGTGGTCGAGCCGATGAACTGACCGGTTCGCATGCCACCGCCGGCGAGGAAGCCCATGGCGACGCGCGACCAGTGATCGCGACCAGCGCCCATATTTACGCGCGGCGTGCGGCCGAATTCGCCCCACATAACAATCGTGACGTCTTTCTCCATGCCTCGCTCGTGCAAGTCGTTGATTAAAGCGCTCATGCCTTGATCGAGCCGCGGGAGTTGCTTGCGCAGTGAGTCGAAATTATTAGCGTGCGTGTCCCAGCCACCCCAATCGAAAGTGACGACGCGCACCCCGGCTTCGACCAGACGGCGAGCACGCAGGAATGAATCCATGTCCTTGCCGTAACGTTCACGAACCTTCTTATCTTCCTTGTCCAGGTCGAGGGCATTGGCCACATCGCCCGAAGTCACCACGCCCACCGCACGCTGAGTGAACGAATCGAGCGCCTTCATCTGCCCCGAGCCATCGGTTTCGCGGCGTAGTTTATCGAGGGACGACAGTAGATTCGTGCGAGATTCCAACCGATCGGCGGTCATGCTGCCGACGAGTTTCAGATCGCCGCCGGAAGGACGATACCCCTTGTAGACTGGTCCCAGATAGCCGACGGGTGCATCGTTGTATGCAATGTGCGCCGGAGCGCCGCTGCCCGCGGGGCCGAGCAACTTGCTCACAACCGCGCCGATGCCAGGCCGGCCACCGATGTTTTGTAGGTCTTTGCGGCCGTAGCCCGTTTGTGTATGGAAATTGCTGTGGTCGTCGACCATGCCGATCAGTGAGCGAATGACGGCAAACTTATCGGCCATGGCGGCCAGACGGGGGAAATGTTCGCAGATATCGAAGCCCGAAACGTTTGTCTTGATCGGGTTGAACTCGCCACGGAATTCCCTAGCTGCTTCCGGCTTCAGGTCGAACATGTCCTGGTGCGAAGGTCCGCCACCGAGGTGAATGTTGATTACCGCCTTATTCGAGCTAGTAATGCCCGCAGCAGCTTCGGCCCGATAGAGCCCCGCCAGCGTCAGCCCCCCGAGACCGGCAAACCCCAGCTTGAGCGCACTCCGACGCGAGATGCCATCACAATAACGACCTGTTTTGCCGCACGTGACTTCGAGCATGGAAACATTCCTTTACGGGGGGCGGGGAGGACCTGCGTGGGGGTGAGGACTGCATCCCAATATGTATCAACGACCCAGGATTGTTACACGTCCGGGCAAAATCGATTACAGATTCGGATAAATCCAGCCTCCTTTATACCTATCGGCGGAGACGTATCAATAGATTTCGATGAATTTTCGCGAAACAACCTTTACCGTGTGGGAAATTGTGTCCAAGCCCAGCCATCGGCTCACGCTGTTCCCGCTCGCGCGTTTCAAAGTGCTGCGCACCAAGCAGAGTTTGCTGCGAAGGCGCAGGAGTATTTTCAACGCGGGCAATAGTCGTGCGACTAGAGACTTCTAAAGCGAACCAGATTCGCTCGCAGACGACTGCTCATCCAAGCGTTGCTGCGCGAGCTTCTCTTTAAGCTCTTCACGAACGACGGCGAGGTGAGAAGGAGCTTCGACGCCGATGCGGACGCCGCCACCTTGAATTCGGACGACGGTGATCGAGATGTCGTCGCCAATCAATAACCGTTCGCCAACTTTACGACTGAGCACTAGCATGTTCGCACTCCTTTGCTGGACTGGCTCAAAGAATTCGCTCCCAAGTTTGGAGCGTTCCATTTGCTCGCACGAAAGACTCACTGGGACCCAGAAAGCGTACTGCTTTGCAGACTAGCCAAGAATGCTAGCAAATCCGTTGACCAATGCAATCAGCCAGGCGCATTGGTCGTGGACTATTTTGATTGACCAGCCTGGTCATGGACGGCTGGAAATTGAACCGGGCAGGCATCTCAGGCAACTACTACCGGCGTGCGAAACAGGTTCGGCACTACTCAGCTTTTCGCCGTGAAATCTCCCCGCCCAATTTTAACGTACATGTTCAACAATCATCCTCATTGTTGAACACCAATCGCTCGGAAACCCGAGAGTTACGCTATCTGCTGTTCAACTAAGGAACCCTTAATTGAACACCCCTTGTTTTGGTGGGTTGCGAGCTGCGCCATCAAATCAAGATCGTTCAACACAGACAACTACCAGCGCAGTCGGGGGCTGTTATCGCCAGCAAAAATCTTATTCAGCCAGCGCGGCCAGTCGTGGCTGTTCGGCTTGGACGAAGGTCTCGTAAGTCAGCTTCAGCGAGATCGCGTGATCGCCGGCGTTGAAGTTGAGCTGCGGCTGTTGAGCCAGCTGTTCGTCGCACCAAGTGGGAAGTTGAAACAGGCTACCAAAGGGTGGGATGGACCCCGGCGTGAGTCCCGTCAGTTGCAGGACTTCTTCCTTTGTCGCAAAGCGGAGCGATTTCCCTCCGAGTGCTTTTTTGGCAAGTTTGCTCGCCAGTTTGCGATCGGCCGGGAGGACGATCAGAACGAACTGTTCATCCACTTTGCAGATGAGCGCTTTCGCCCCGCTGGCGAGCGTAGTGCCCCGAATGGCAGCTGCTTCTTCGCTGGTGAACACGGGTGCGTGATGCAACACTTCGTAAGGCAGCTGGCGGGCATCGAGCAGTGCACACAAGCGGACAAAAACCGAGTCAGCCACTTAAGAGATCCCCAAAAAAGGTTTGGCTGGGAACTGCCGCCGGGCGGCGTTCGTGTTGCAAGGCGAATGTTAGCAGCAGTTTGCGACCGATTCACCACCCCCAAAAGAATCCGGTTCCCGGCCTTTAGACCTTGCAATGAAACTCGAAATACGTACGCTAGACAATTACTTTAGCGAAGATGCGCCCGTTTGCGGTGCGATTGTTCCCGTAAGGCAAGTTTTCGCTAGGGCAACTTCCCTCTCTACCGGTTTCCCGTCAACCGGTTCGATTGCTGGGCCAGTTTGATAAGAATTGGTGGAACGGCTCGTCGATTTGCCAACTCAAACAGCTGATGCAGGCGGCATCGGTTCGCGGTTGGCCATTTACCTTGGAGAGACAACCAGTTGCTTCGTTCGCGCTGCAGGGCCGCAGCGGAAGAAGATCAGCAGGAATTTGATCAGCGGGAATGAGCGAGATTCTTTTTCAATACCAGAAAGTCGAGCCAACGACGTGGGCTTACCTATCGTCGCTGTTGATCATTGGCTTGTACTTCAAATTCAATCGCTTTTGGAGCGTGCGAAATCTGGATCTCTGCCTGATCATTCTCCTCGCGCCGGGCTTGCTGATGGTTTACTACGGCGAGCAGCTTTCTCGCCTGCCGCGCACTGCGTCCGTGGCTTCAGAAACAGCACTCCCCGTTAGCCCAACATTAGCGCCGTCGACAAAGACGGATGATCCACCGAAGGTTGATGCTCCTGCTTCAAGTGGTGAGAAGTCGGACAATCAGCCGGAGTCAAAGCAACCGGACGAAGGCAAAGAATCGCCGCTGCAAGAAGCAGGGCCGGCTGTTGTCCCCACTTCACGCACCACGAAGCCCACACTCAAAACGGCGTGGGTTCATCCGGATAACTACTTTGTCAGCGAACCTGGCGAATTTCTGCCGCTCCCCCCCGACTTCCAAGTGCCGCTGGAAGTAGAAGCTCGCGAATTGGAAGCGGTGCATACCTACCACATGATTCAAGCCACGGCGGGCAGCGAAGATGCCCCGCCGGCAATTGAGCCCCCCAGCGATCCCAGCGAGACAGCGCCACCTGAGGCGAGAAGTCCCCTGGAGTCTGGTGCTGCCGACCCACGGTTTGAGTCGCAAACAGACCGCATGTTGGCAAACATGCCTCAACTATCGCCCGAGAAGGCCCGGAGTGTGATGCACTTTGGCTACTTGTGGCTGTTGGGCGTGTCGCTGTTATTGCTCGTACGTTTACTCTGCGATCCGACCATGGTCCGCCGCCCGCTGCTCGAGCCGAATCTGTCGAACGGGGGCCTGCTCTTTATTGGTTGTGCGCTCCTCTTCTTTTTGCTGGCCAATGTGCTCACGTCGGAAGTCAGCAGCGACGATTTGAACGGTTCGCAAGGGGCCGCTGCTTTTGTCCAAGGTCGCGATACCAGCACGGAGCAAAAACCCGTGGAAGACTATCGCCGCTTTGGCCCCATGCATTACGTGCTAAATATGCTCCCGTCGATTCCGACGCTCCCCTTCGGCAAGCTCGCGCAAGATGATCCGCGCGTGGCCTTCGCTCCCGCCGCACGAACGATGGCTATCGTTTCTCACCTGGCCGTTGTCATTGCCTTGGTGATTGTCGGCCTCTGGCACTTCGACAACGTAAAGCTGGGCATTGGTGCTGCAGCTTTGTACTTGATGTTGCCCTACACAGCGCAAATGACCGGTCATATCGACCACGTCTTACCCTCGGCGCTCATGCTGTGGGCGATTGTGTTTTATCGTCGTCCGGCCTTAGCGGGCATCTTCATTGGACTCGCGGTCGGCACGATCTATTATCCGCTCTTTTTGCTACCGCTCTGGATCAGCTTTTATTGGCAGCGCGGTGTGCTGCGGTTCCTGCTGGGGCTGATTGGGGCGATTGCGGTGACGGCAATCTCGTTGGCGTTCGTTTCGGAAGACATGATTTCGTTCTGGTCGAAGATCCGGCAGATGTTCGGCCTGTTTCTGCCGAACATGGATGAAACCCAATTGCGTGGGGTGTGGGAACGTTCCTTTGGCTGGGATCCGATTTATCGCTTGCCTTGTATTGCGCTCTCGATCTGTTTGAGTGCCAGCTTCGCGATCTGGCCGGCTCAGAAGAACCTCGGCACGTTGCTCAGTTGCTCGGCAGCCATGATGCTGGCGGTGCAATTCTGGCACGGTTACGGTGGCGGTACTTTCATCGCGTGGTTCATGCCACTGATGCTCCTCACCGTCTTCCGCCCCAATCTCGAGGATCGCATTGCCCTTACTGTTCTGGGCGAAGGTTGGCTTTCGAAACGCCGCGCTCGGATAGCGCCGCTCGGTCGTGCGGCCTAGGGATCGCGACTGAGACGGTTTCTTCACCGAATCTTTGCGAACGGGGCACTTCCCTTGCGACCGCTAGCTCCTTACTTTCAAGGGCTCACCCAGCGGATGACGGAATGCACTTTAATACCTGGTTCTGGCGACTCTTTGCGCTCCAGGCTTTAGTCTGCGCCGGATTTGCCATCGTCACGCTGATAATGGTCAGTTCGCTAGAACAAACAGCCAACCCTGGGTCGTGGTCGCTCATCGGCGGGCTGGCGATTGCCGCTCTCATCGCCGTGGCAGCCAGCGCCCTGGCAACCTGGTTTAGTTGGAAGCAAGTGCAGCGGCCGATTATCGAACTAGCGCAGCTTGCGCGGCAACTCTCGGGGGGCGACGAGCAAAACCTTCCCCCGGCTCAGCCCGGCGACGAACTGGTCGAAATCTCCGGCGCTTTGCAGCGAATTCGGGGCCGCCTCGATTTGGGTAAAGGCCAGGCCCAACAAAACACCGAGCGCCTCCAGGCAGTGCTCGCCAGCATGATCGAGGGAGTTCTGGCAGTTGGGCCGGATAAGTCCATCCTGCTCGCAAATCAGGCCGGTCGTCGCTTGCTCGACTTTACTACACAGCAACCGCATGGTCGCCCGCTGCTCGAAGTTACCCGCGCTCGGGCCGTGCACGAGGCCGTGGAGCAAGTGCTTGAAACGCTTGCCCCCGTCGAGCGAGAGTTCGATTCCCCGGGCCTGCAGCGGCGCGTGCTGTTGCTGCGTGCCACGTGTTTGCCCGGCGAACCTTGCCCCGGCGTGATGGTCGTGGTGCACGATGTTTCCGAAATTCGTCGCTTGGAGAATCTGCGGCGCGAATTCGTTGCCAATGTCTCGCACGAATTAAAAACTCCTCTCGCCGCGATCAAGGCTTATGCCGAAACGCTGCGAATGGGCGCCGTGAACGACCCCGAGCACAATCTCAATTTTGTGCTGCGAATTGAAGAGCAGGCAGAACGATTGCACGAGTTGATTCTCGACATGCTGCAGATCGCCCGCATTGAGTCGGGACAGCAGACGTTCAACATTGTCGATGTCTCGCTGGCGGAATTGATCGACGAATGCCTTGCACAATTCGCAGATGTCGCCGGAGCCAAGCAGATCGACCTGGTTGGCGAGTTGCCCAACGAGACCATCACCGCCCGCGGCGACGAAGAGGGGCTGCGCACGATCCTGAGCAACCTGGTCGATAACGCGATTAAGTACACGACCGCTGGCGGCGAGGTGCAGGTCCGCTGCGAAGCCAATGGCGAAACGGTAACGCTCGAAGTGCAGGACAGTGGCATCGGCATCGCCGAGCGCGAGTTGAGCCGGATCTTCGAACGGTTCTATCGCGTCGATCGCGCTCGCTCGCGCGAAATGGGTGGCACGGGTCTCGGACTCTCAATCGTTAAGAATCTGACCCAGGCCTTCGGCGGCACCGTCGGTGTCACGAGCGTGCCTGGCCAAGGCTCTACGTTTCGCGTAACGCTCCGGCGCTAGTCCTCATCACGCCGCCAAAGCTGGCAACAGGCCGATTTGCTCGTTACACTTGGCGCAGTTCGCCGTCGAATAAAAGCTCGCCTCTCACCGCCCACCACCCACCGCGCCGGAGTTCGCCATGAGCCTCCTTTCTTCTTTCGCTCGCGTACTTGGGGCACTTCTCCTCGTTGCCACGTTTACAAGTTCAGCCCGCAGCGAACCCAATTGGCCTCGTTGGCGTGGTCCGAATGAAAACGGCCACACCAGCGATAAGGACGTGCCGCTGAAGTGGTCGGAAGGAGATCTTGCTTGGAAGACCGCATTGCCGGGAAAAGGTCAATCGTCTCCCGTGGTCTGGGGCGACAAGATCTTTCTGACCGCTGCCCTGGAGAATGGCAAAGAACGAGTTGTGTTTTGTGTCTCGCGCACTGACGGTAAAATCCTCTGGCAACAGTCGGCCTGGACGGGTGAGCCAGAGCCGATTCACGCAATGAACAGTTGGGCATCGTCGACTTGCGTGACCGATGGCGAAGTGGTGATTGCCTTCTTTGGCCGCGGTGGAATGCATGCCTACACTGTCGACGGTAAGCTGCTGTGGACAAAAGACCTCGGCCGGTTCGAAGGGCCCTGGGGAACTTCGGCCTGTCCGATTCTCGTCGACAATATGGTGATTCAGAATT
The DNA here is from genome assembly GCF_007747655.1 of Anatilimnocola aggregata. Taxonomy (NCBI): domain Bacteria; kingdom Pseudomonadati; phylum Planctomycetota; class Planctomycetia; order Pirellulales; family Pirellulaceae; genus Anatilimnocola; species Anatilimnocola aggregata. Next base: position 6,583,761 of record NZ_CP036274.1, on the reverse strand, counting down.
GCGATGCCGACGTGAACGCTTATCTCATTTCACTCGACAAGAACACTGGCGACGAAATTTGGAAAACCAAGCGCCGCGAACATCGTGGTTGGAGTACGCCGATCATCATCAACAGTGGTAGTCGCCGCGAGATGGTCTTGAACGGTCACGAAGGTGTGCAAGGTTATGATCCTGCCACGGGGAAGGAACTGTGGTTTTGCAAAGGCTTCGCTGGTCGTGGGGAACCAACGGTTACGCCTGCTGGTGGTTGGTTGTGCGTGGTGAATGGGCAGCCCGGCGATTTTTATTGCGTGAAGCCGGGCGGCGACGGGGACGTCACCGATTCGCACATGGCCTGGCATACACCGCGCAAGAGCGGCCGCGACTGCCCCAGCCCGATTGTCATCGGCAAATACGTGATCGTTTGCAGCCTCGATGGCATCGCCAGTTGCTACGACGCCGTCGATGGCCACGTCTATTGGAAAGAGCGAATCGCAGGGAAATTCAGCGCGTCGCCAATTGCCGCCAATGGTCTCGCCTATTTCCTGAACGAAGCAGGCAAGACGTACGCCATTGAGCCGGGTGAAGCGTTGAAGATTGTCGCCGAGAGTGAAATTCCCGCCGGCAAGGACGAAATCTTTCGCTCGTCACTCGCCCCCGTGCAAGGCCAACTCTTCATCCGCAGCACGACCACGCTCTATTGCGTGGGAAAGAAATAGCTAACTGTCACTCCTGGCGCGACGCGGCTAGCGAAGGTCTTTACTTCAACGGCAATGACAGGCAGAAGTTGCAGCCCGGTTCGGCGGGCTGGAATTGCAAACGCCCGCCCAGGTCGCGGGCCAGCCGTTCGCACAATGCGAGACCAAGGCCAACACCCGGCGCGGAATGCGCTGCATCGTGCACGGACTTCGAAAACGGCCGAAAGAGTTTCTTCCGACCTGCGGAAGAAATTCCCGGGCCGAAATCGCGCACGCAGATGAGCAACTTCTCGGCCAGGCAAGTGACGCTGAGATTGATCTCTTTCTTGTCGGCATGTGCGGCATACTTGCAGGCGTTATCGACCAGATTAAACAGAATCTGCTCCACAGCTTGGGGATCGGTCACCAAAGTCTGATCGGGACACGACTCGGTTTGCACGACAAGCTGCATCTCTGCCTGACTCGCGCGATCGGCTAGCCGCTCCTGCATTCGTTCGAACAGTTCGTGCACGGCCACCTGCTGACGGCGGCGACTGGGATTCGTTCGTTCCAGGCGGGCATACTGCAGCACGTTGTCGACCAGGTGTGCGAGACGATCTGCTTCGACCCGCAACGTTTCGAGATAGCGTTGCCGCTGTTCAGCTTCGGGCACCATGCCTCCCGCGAGCATTTCGGCATACATGCGAAACGTCGTCAACGGCGTGCGCAGTTCGTGAGTAACGGCCGAAACGAACGAGGCTCGGCGCTCGCTCAACGTAACGACGCTTTGCAGCGTGATGGCAGCCGCGATCGATACCAGAATCAAGCAACTCCAGGCAACCAACAACGAAACACGAATGGGTGAAAACGGTGCGGGCTCAGCAGCGGGCATGGGCACGGAAAGTTGAACCGGCAGACTAGCCAACAATCGACTAAGTTTGATCGGCTCGGTGCTGGTGACCGGAGTCAGGTCGACGTTCGGCAACAGGTCGGCGACTTCTTCCTTCAAGCGGCGTTGCAAGGCTGGCCAATCGAGCCAGCACCCTTGCACGCGCACTTGATTGCCGATTTGCACCCGCCGCGCGAGCAGCAATCGCCCACCGAGCCACAATGGTTGACTAACACCTTCCACTGCGGGTGCAGTCTCCATCACCACGCGTTGATTCAGTCGTTGTTCGCTGATGGCCTTCTGAGCAAATGCTTGCAGGGCGGCATCGCGATTCTCCAGGTCGTTCCCCGCTCGCGATTGCTGCTGCGAACGCGAAGAGCGAGTTGCCTGGAAATTGCCTTGGTTCAGCCCGTCGACTTGCGCCAGTTGCTGCGTCTCTTCCTGTGTGGGAGGCAGCAGCGGTTCGTTGCTAAAGTCACTTTGCTGACGAGCAGCCTGCTGCTGAGGAAATTGCGTGCCGCGCTGGGGCGAAAGTTGCCCTTGCTGCGCTGGAGGCGGCTCTGGGTTGGGTGCCACGGGTTGGGGAGCAGGGGCATTGGGAGTCTGATTATCGGCAAACTGCGGCGACTGATAGTTGTTGCCGTAAAAGTTCGCGCGCGGCTGCGTATACGCCTTGTTGAAGATCGGCGGATTCGCATTATTCTGCGCCAGCGAGTTGGTACCGCTGTTGATATCGAGCACGATTCCCGCCAGCGGCAGCGTCTCCTGTGGCAACTGATCGGCGAGCGGCATATCAGCTAATACTTGTTGCAACTCGAGCAACCGCTCACCGGCAGCATCCAGTGTTTCCTGACGCGCGCCATTATCGAGGGCCCAATTGGCATCCTTAGCTGTTGGCGCTTGCGGCGAGACGACGCTGCCATCTGGCAACACTTCAAAATGAAGTAGAACAAATGGCGGAGGCTCAGCCACGAGAGGCGAAAGAGTTTGCACCGGAGTTGGCGGCTTGCCGGGTGCCTTCGATGCAGACTCCGCATCGGCGAGGGTCGCATATTGGGTGCGATAGACGAAATCGGGCCGGGCTGCCTCTTGCGCGAGTAATGGTGTCAGCAGCGCATCCATCCGCCACAGCGCGCGGCCAATGTCTTGTTCTAGTTCCGCTTGCCGGATCGCGACCGCATTGGCCCGGTCAAGTTCCATCGCCTTGATGGTGAGCCAGAGCATCGCCGGCAGGACTATCGAAAGTCCCAGCAGGAACGTCGCCCAGTAATGCCAAGGTCGTCGCATGGATGTTTCTTCGAACCTTACTGGTCAGTTGTCGCGAACATATAGCCCTTGCCACGTACAGTCAGCAGCACGCGGGGCTGGGCAGGATCGTCGCGCAGTTTCTCGCGGAGGCGAACGATATGCATGTCGATGGTGCGGGTCGGCAAGCCATCAGGATTGATTCGCCAGACGTTAGCCAGCAACTCGTCGCGGGAGATTGCTCGTTGCGGGTGACTGGCAAGGTACCGCAGCAGTTCCACTTCGCGCTCCGAAAGTTCGCACCGCTCGCCATCTTGAAAACGAACTTCCCGACGTGCCAGATCGGCCGAACCCGAAGGCAATAGGATCTGTTCGATATCGCTAGGTCGAGCTGGCGAGCGACGCAGCACCGCATCGACGCGGGCCAACAGTTCTTTCACGCTGAATGGTTTCACAACGTAGTCATCGGCACCGGCACGCAGACCTTCTACGCGATCTTGTTCTTCGCCGCGCGCGGTGAGAATGATGACGGGTTGTGTCGGTCGCGTAGATCGCACTGCTCGCAAAATATCGAGCCCGGAGCAGCCCGGCAGTACCAGATCGAGCAGCAGCAAGTCATAAGACTGCTGCACGGCCATTTCGCGCCCCACATCGCCATGCCCCGCTTGCAGCACTTGAAAGCCAACATAGCGAAGCGAGTCGACGATGCCGCGGCGAATGGCGGCGTCATCTTCGACTGTCAAAATCGTGCGGGCAGTCATCATTGATTCCTTGGTGCATCGCACCGATGCACCCTCATTCTACTCTGTTGTGGACTCTAGCGATTCGCAGCCACGCCTGCATTGGGCAGAGCCGTGTAGGTATCGATCGGCGCCAACCCTAGCCAAGGATCGGAGCTGGGAGTCAAAAACAGCTGGGCATAAACCCGTTCGTTGAACTGCTCCACGTCGGATCGACCTGAATTGGCCAGCCACTCGTGAATCTGGCGATGGAACTGATACTCGTTGCAAACCGTATCGACCGCGATCGAGTTTTCCAGAGTTCGCACCAGCTTCACCAGTGGATCTTCGATCCGGGCCTTCGTGGTCGCCAGCCGCACTGCGTGGGCGGCGATTGGATTCTGGCTTCGAATGAGCTCCATGCTCGCCTCATCGAGCTTGGATTCAGCTGCGTGCAACGACGCGATAATCTGCCACAGCTTATCGTCGGTAACATTCGCGGGAATCTCGGCTCCTGGAATAGCCGCACGCACGAGCGGCATTTCGACCATCTTCTTTGGACGAGTCACCTGCGCAGCAGCGGCTGCATTCGGCGGTGCGGCGGTAGCCTTGAGTGGTTGGGCAGCCCGAAGTGGCGATGGCGCGGCCAAGTGAACAGCCGAACTGCCACTATTCAGCAACTGGGTAGCCGTTTGATAGTCGCTGGCCCAGCGTTGATCCAGCGCAGAGAGTTGCAATTGATGAAACGCCACCAAGCGCTCGCTCCGAGTGGCTTCGTCGGTTCCGGCCAGCTGTTCGATCAGTTGCAGCGATGTCTTCAACTGCGACATGAATGCAGCTGGACCGTACAAACCCGGCAAAGCATCGACAATTTGGCCATCGCTCGTCAGCACGTAATGAATGCTATTGCCGGTGAGCGTTCGTTCTAGTTTGCGGCCATCACCAAAATCGATCGTCACGCGCGGCACGGGACGAACCGACTTCCAATGCAGGACGAAGTTTTCGCGCAGCAGTTCCGAAACATCTCGGTTTGCATAAAGAGTCGTCCGAAAGAAGCGGCTGTTCGCACAACTGAAATCTTCGTTCAGTTTGCCGAGCATTCGCAAACTAAGAATTGGCTTGTTCTGTTTCGTGGCAGCCGCTTGAGCCTGTTCCAAGTCGGTGTACCAGAAGAGGCGACTTTTGCAGGCATAGCGCTGGGCTGCCACTTCGTCCATGAGTGTTTCGACGGCTGCCAGGCGAGCGGTCAGCCTGGCATCGGGCTGCTGCGGATTAGCAGCGGAGTGCGTTACAATCTCGTCAGTAATGGACTTGCGCAGCTCATCCAACTTGGCAAGGCCGGCCGGCCCTTCTGCCCGCAGATTGGCAATGGCTTGCTCGCGAGCCGCAGGGTTGGCAAGAATCTGATCGATGGGGCTGGACGGTTTCGCAGCCTCAACCAAGCTGCCAATCACAGCCAACAGCACTACGGCCATCAACATTCGTTTCATAACCGGCTCCTTCATCGCTGGTTCGAACTGGAACTCTCTTCGGCCGATTCTAGCTCCGGACGTCAAATCTGGGGGTAACTCGTTTGTAACGACCGCGATTCGCCGAAGAGCGTGAGATTTTCCCGCTGGCTTGCTAGAATGCGGTTCGTTAGTGACTTATCGTGACACCGCAAGTCTGCCAGAACACTCGTGAGGGATACGCCGTGCCCGCTAACCGCCACTGGGTTGTGTGGATGCTTCTGCTTGCCATCGTTGGTCTGCATTCAGGCTGCAAAGATGCGAGCATGAATAAGCTTGATACGCGCCAGCAAAAGACGAAGGACTATAAGAATCGCAAGATTCTCAAACCCTCCGGCAAATACGATAGCGCCAAGGCCAACCCGAGTTTGAAACGCCGCCAACCAATCGCCAGCGATGCCAGCGACCTGGAACGTTCGTTTCAGGCCAGTCGCGCAACGGCGCTCGTCACGGGCAAGCCTGAAGAAGTCGCCTTGCGTCGAATTACAGCCGCCGTGCGCGCTTCTCTGGAAGTCGGCCCGACGCTCGTCGTTTGGGTCATCGACCGCACACCCAGCGCCAGCAAAACCGTCACTGATGGCACCGCCGCGGCGAAAGCCATGTACGACGTGCCCGAAATTCGCCAGGCGACCATCGGCAGCGACCAGAACCTGCTGACGGCCGTCGTCATGTTTGACGAGCAAGTCGAATTCACCCTCGATCCACCGGTCGCGGATTGGCAGAAAGCGAAGGACGCTTTTGACCAGGTGAAGCTGGCCGAAGGCGGCAAAGAAATGACCTTCACCGCGATTCAACAGGCAGTCGAAAAGTACTTGCCGCTCCGCACCAAAGATCGTCGCGAAGTCATCTTCGTCGTCTTCACCGATGAAGCGGGGGACGATGCCGATAAGGTAGATACCGTCACGGACATCTTTAAGAAGAATGCGATCCCCGTCTATGTCATTGGCTCACCGGCACCGTGGGGGCAGACGAATCCCTATGTTGCCGCCGGTGCTAAGCCAGCGGGACCCAACGACGACACCTATCCCACGCATGGCCCCGAATCGATCATGTCGGAACGGGTCAACATTCAAATGTGGGGGAATCAATACGGCGCGCGCGAAGACCTGAGCATGATCGACTCGGGCTTTGGTCCATTCGCGCTCGAGCGATTATGCCGGGTTAGCGGCGGAGAGTTCATTCCCATTCGTCCTGCGGTTGGCAGCATTTATCAATATCGCGGTACAGCAATCGGGCATAAATTTTGGCCGACGGGAAGTGAACTTCGCTTCGATCCGAAGGTAGTCGGCAAGTATGCGCCGGACTACGTTTCGCAGGCTGACTTTCAGCAGATGCTTGCCAAGAACCGAGCCCGGCAAGCGCTCGTCGATGCAGCCAAGTTGGCCCCCATCAGCATCGATGCCTTTCCCTCGCAACGCTTCGAAAAGAAGAACGAAGCGCAGATGGCTCGGCAGCTCAACACGGCCCAACAATTCGCCGCGCGTCATTCCCCTGAAGTCGATCAACTCTTCAACATTCTCAGCAATGGCGAAGGGGATCGCGATAAACTCACCAGCCTCCGTTTGCAGGCCGAATTCGACTTGGCCATGGGCCGCACGTTGGCTGCCAAAGTGCGTCTCGACGGCTACAACGCGATGCTCGCAGCACTCAAGCGAGGAAAGAACTTCGAAAATCCGAGTAGCCGTGAATGGCTGCTGGAGCAGGGAATCAAGATTGAAACTGGCAGTGTGATTCAGAAAATGTCGGAGAAAGCGATCATGTATCTGCAGCGGGTGAAAGACGAACACCCGGGCACTCCTTGGGCCAAATTGGCCGAGCACGAACTGAATATTCCGCTGGGCTGGGAATGGAAAGAAGGCTAATCGCCTGCTCAGAACGCCTGGCTATTCCCGCACCGGTTCGCCCCACTCCGCGACAAACCGCCCCTCACACTTCGGGCAGCGTACGATCTGGCCGAGCCACGTGGCAAAGGTCTTCACTGTCGCGCTGCAATGCGGGCAAGCAATTCGCAACCGCGGTGGCTTGCTGGCGTCGATGGTGAGCGCCGACTCCGGCACTTCCTGCACCGCGATATCAGCTGCTTCAAACGTGGTGAGGAGTTCCTTGGTCATGGGGGCGATACTGGCAACTCGATTGGCCAGCCTGCGAATCGACTGCTCGAACACATTCCTCACTAAGCGGCCATTGCCGAAATGCTCGTCCCGCTCCTCATGCAACCAGGCCAGGGCCAAAAGCAAACGAGCCTGCGCTGCACCGACGACGCGATACTGATTCTGCTCGCATAATTTGCGAAAGATCTGGGCGAGCTCACCGGGGCCGTAATCGTCGAAGGTCAGATTCGTATTGAAGCGCGATGACAAGCCGGGATTACTCGTGAGCAGACCAGCGAGCGGTTCGGGGTAGCCCGCGAGAATCACAGCCAGCCGGTGACGATCGTCTTCCATCCGTTTCAACAGTGCTTGCACTGCTTCGTGGCCGTAAGGATCTTCGCGACCCGGAGCCACCAGGCTGTAAGCTTCGTCGATGAAGAGCAGACCGCCAATCGCCTCGTCGATCTTGCGATGGGTCTTCGGCCCCGTTTGCCCCGCAAATTCAGCAACCAGCGCGCTCCGGTCCACTTCGACCAGATGCCCTTTTTCGAGCATGCCCAGCGCTGCGTAAATGCGGCCGATGATTCGCGCGACCGTGGTCTTGCCGGTCCCTGGGTTGCCCCGAAACACCAGGTGCAAACTGAGCGGCGTTTGCGGCAGCCCCAGTTCCTGTCGCTGACGTTGCAATTGCAGCACGTTCACCAGCGTGCGCACTTCTTGCTTGATTGCTGTGAGGCCAATCAGCGCGTCGAGCTCCGCCAAGGCAGCGGCAATCTGCTCTTGGGGTGTGAGAGTTGCTTTTTCGAGGGTGGGCGATTGTTTCGCTGATCCATCACTACCCATGTTGGGCAAAGCCACGTCGCGCGCCCGAGCCTGAGCGGTGGTCGATTTGTGCGACGAAGGGGACTCGTCATCGAGCGGAATTAATTTCAGGTGCCGGTCGATTTCACCTTGAATCGACTTCAACATTCCTGCTTCAACAGGCGAGACCACGCCATCTGCTTTGGCGGTGAGATTGGCTATCCGCATGACAATCGTTTCGAGTTCTCCCACGCGCTGCTGCAGTGGAGGCATTACATCGAATGGTCGCACCAGGCTATACCAACTGAGTCCGCTGGCCTGCGTGATGACGTGCGGTAAGACCTCGCGCACACGGTGTTCATCCATCCCCTCTTCCCACGCATGTGAGAGGAGCCGGGCCGCCAACTTCTGTTCTGCTGCGCTGCAAATTCGATCGCTGCTCGCGACTGCCGAGAAGATTTTTAACAGCAGCCCGCGATGCAGATTGTCGAGCAGTTCGACGTAGGCCTCGGGTTTGCCGGGCACCAGGTGCGGGCACTCTTCCAGGCACAAATGGGCCGAGCTGACATACAACTCGCGGCAGGCGAGCAGCGTTTGGTCGAAGTCGTGGCAAATGTCGTCGAATGTCGCGAGCGTCATATTTCGGCAGACTACACTTCTGCCTGGGGCGGTTGAGGCGACGGTGAATCGGCGACCAGCACGTGCTCGGCCAAGGCTTCGCGCAGCGGATCGTCGCTGGGGTCGCAAAAGCCCATGTGCATGTGCCGCCGCCACCCTTCAGCATACTCAAACACGCATGACATGCGCCCCACTTCAGCATCGAGATTAGTCATCGTATCGAGATACGAATCGAGCCCTTGGCTTTCATCGAGCCAGGCCTTCTGGCTCACGTGCAATGCCAGCCATTGCCGCTTCTGCTCCATCAGGCTCGTCACATCGACCATCAATTTCGGCTCCACCAAATTTCCCAGCGGATCGCGATGCGAATAGGGCTGCGCGTGATAGACCGTCACCTTTCCCGCCACTGGCGGGCGAGGTGGATTGGTCGCAAAGTTCGGCATTCCGCGGGTGAAGGCGGCCGTGACGGCGAGCCGGCAGGTGTTGGTGTGATCCTCCATATAATCGACCGGCGCGTGTGTGAGCACGATGGTCGGCGCGACTTCGCGAATCACTGCGGCGACTCGCGCCAACGTAGCTTGGTCGAAGAAAATGCTCAGATCGTCGCAAATGCTATCGTGAAAAACGGCACCCATCGCAGCAGCGGCGGCCATCCCTTCTTCCCGACGCAGGCGAGTGATGGTCTGCACGTCGTACTGGGTTGTGCCGCAGCAGCCATTGGCCAGATTCCAATAGTGCGTCTCGTAGCCCGCTGCCCGCAGCCGAGCGAGAGTCCCTGCCATGAGAAATTCGATGTCATCCGGATGCGCGGCAATCGCCAAGGCAGTGGGCATAGGGCCAGTCTGTGGTCGCAAAGTGAAGGTCGAAAGGAAAATGAACGAACATTTTCTGTTCAATCGTCACTGGCTGTCAAACTGAATTCGGTGAACGGACGTTTCGGTCGGCCTGCACCATTCACAACGGCCCTTATTCGTTGATCATTACACCCATTAAATCAACGCTACCTAGCGCCAAATGCGAGCGCCACGCACAAACGTGTTGAATAAACTCTTCATTTATCAACACCCCCCATCTGCCGTAGCGCTGCGAACGACCGGGAGCCGACTATCTGGCCGGATCTCAGGCCACGATTCCCTTCGCCGCTTCACCGGCGGTATCGGTCAGACGGAAGTCACGCCCCGCATAGCGATACGTCAACTCTTCGTGATTGAGGCCGAGCAGGTGAAGAATGGTCGCATGCAGGTCGTGCGTCCCCATTCGTCCGTCGACGGCAACTTCGCCCAGTTCATCGGTTGCGCCGTAACGCAGGCCACCTTTCACGCCGCCACCGCACATCCACATGGTGTAGCCCTTGTTGGCATGGCCGCGGCCGTTGCCGTCTCCCTTGTCGTCGCGTGCGGTGCGGCCAAACTCGCCGCCCCAAACAAGCAGGGTTTCATCGAGCATGCCGCGCTGCGCCAGGTCGGCAATTAGCCCGGCAATCGGCTTGTCGATGGAAGTTGCATTGCGGCCGAGCGATTCGCGCAGATTGTTGTGATGATCCCAACCTTGACTCGTGAGTTGAATGAACCGCACCCCTTTTTCGGCCAGGCGACGCGCGGTAAGGCATTGCGTCCCAAAGGCGGAAGTCGCTGCATCGTCGAGTCCATACAGCGAATGCGTTGCTGCTGATTCACGCTCTAAGTCGAGCGTCGCAGGGACCGAAGTTTGCATTTTGTAAGCCAGTTCGTACGACTCAATCAGCCCTTGCAGTGCCGGGTCGTTAGGATCTTGTTCGAGCAAGCGGCGATTCGCTTGCTCGACAAAGTCGAGCTGCTTGCGCTGGTCGTTGCCGGCCAGATGACGATTCTCGATGTTCGGCACGCCGCGCGAGCCGGTCCCCAGTCGGGTTCCTTGAAAGGCGGCCGGCAAAAAGGCAGAGCCGTAGTTTTGCGCACCACCTTGATCGCCCAGCGGATTGAGCGTGACGAAGCCCGGCAGATCGTCGGCCTGGCTGCCGAGGCCGTAAGTGATCCACGAACCAAACGACGGGCGTACAAAACTCGGGTTGCCGGTATGTACCGCGACCGTAGCCTGCTGATGACCGGCCACCGCTGTGTGAACGCCATTGAGCAAACAGAGATGATCGGCGTGCTTAGCCAAATGTGGGAAAACGTCGGCAATTGGCAGCCCAGACTTGCCGCTGGGTTGGAAGCCAAACACCGGTGCCAAGTGTTGGCTGCGACCGCCGGGCCCGCGCTTGGCGAGTTCTGGTTTCCAATCGAAGGTGTCGAGGTGGCTCGGCCCACCGGCCATGAAAAAGAAAATCACTCGCTTTGCTTTGGCGGCAAAATGCTGCGGCTTTGGTGCGAGCGGGCTCCGATACTTCGTCGGCTCCGCACCGTGAGACCGTTTTGCTGTCCATTGAGCATGCAGTGCCGAGAAGGCGAGCCAGCCGAAACCGGCAGCCGAAGATTGCAACACTTGGCGACGTGTGAACATGGTTTTCTCTCGCAGATAATTCAATTGGTCGGGCGAGGGTTACTTCAGGTAACGAAACTCGGCGCTTGCGAATAACGCTTGAACCAGCGTGCTCCAGCGATAGAGCTCGGCATCTCTCACGCTTGCACCTGGTTCCAATTCAGTAACTAACTTGATTGAAGCTCTTACTTCTTCAGCAGTCGCTGGCCGCGCGAAGAGCCGGCGATAAATCCAATCGACTCTGGCCGCATCTGTGGTCACGGCACCAAGCATACGATCGGCCGCGTCCTGCGAGCAATCGACGACAAAGCTGCTGTTTAAGAAGAACAAAGCCTGCGGCGCGACGGTTGTCACTTCGCGCTGGCCTTGGAGCAAGCAGGGATCGGGAAAATCGAATGTCGCAAACTCATCGGAGATCTTGGCTCGCACGACGGGCAAGTACACCGTGCGATACGACGAACTGAACGGCAGCAGACTACGCACCTGCGACTGCGGACTCTTGCCACCGACGCCCGCGATTTGAATTCCTGGGGGCCGGTCCAAATCCAATCGTCCCGCTACTTCCAGCAGCGAATCTCGCAGCGGTTCGATCTCCAGCCGGCGCAGATTCATACGCCAGATGAGGGCATTGGCACCATCTTTCTCCTGCCCAATCGTTTGGCTCGCACTGCTCAAGCGATAGGCCCGGCTGAGCACGATAGTGCGAATCAGCTTCTTCAGGGACCAACCGTCGCTGCGAAACTGCCAGGCCAAGTGGTCGAGGAGTTCGGGGTTCGTGGGATCTTCGGCATTAATTCCAAAGTCATCGACCGTGCGAACGATCCCCACGCCAAACAAATGTTGCCAAACACGATTCGCCATGACCCGCGAAGTTAAGGGCTGTTCGTTCGAGGTGAGCCAGCGCGCCAGTTCCAAGCGGCCGCCAGAGTTTGCGCTTACGCGCGGCCCAGGTGGTAGTCCGGTGATTCGCCAGTCGCCACGTGCGACCACTTCACCCAGATCATAGGGCTCGCCGCGGAGCAGAATCTCACAATCGCGCGGTTCACCGGCGATCACACCCATTGCCACATTCGGCGCAGTGGTGAATCGAATATCGCGCAGCCCGGTTCGCCATTCGTCTTGATAGTCGGTCATCGAATGCACGCCCGGCGGCAGCGAAATCATCGACGGGCGCGAAGCAATGGATTCATCAACGCCGGGCAGCGGTACTAGTCGACTGGGGTGTAGATAGCCCTCGCTACCATTCTCGCGCTGATGGGTAACGCCCGGTCGCAACTGCAGGCTGCGAAACACGCCCGCCAGTGCGTAGTAGTCGTGCATCTTGATCGGGTCGTACTTGTGATCGTGGCAGCGAGCACAACTGACCGAAAGACCCAGAATGGCCCGCGTCGTGGCATCGATTTGGTCATCGATCACGTCGAACTTGAACTGCTCGTAACTCAGATTCTGCAGATCGTGCGACCCAATCGCGAGAAAGCCCGTGGCAATCAATTGCGAACGAGCCTGCGCCGCCGACTTCGCGGGCAACAAGTCTCCAGCCAACTGCTCGGTGAGAAAGCGGTCGTAAGGGAGATCGTCATTAAAGGCATCGATCACCCAATCGCGATAGCGCCAGGCATACGTAAACGGGGCATTCCAGGCCCGCCCGGTGCTGTCGCCATAGCGGGCAATATCGAGCCAATGCCGGCCCCAGCGTTCGCCGAAGTGCTGTGAACGGAGATATCGATCGACGGCCTTGGCAAAGGCCACGTCATCACTGGCTGGATCATCGACAAACTCGGCGATTTCCTGCTGCGTTGGTGGCAGACCAGTCAGATCGAACGAAGCTCGGCGCAACAGCGTGCGGCGATCGGCATCGGCATTGGGCTGAATGCCTTGCTTCTCGAGCCCGGCGAGAATGAAGCGATCGAGTTCTGCGCGCGGCCAACTTTCATCTTTGACTGCGGGAACTACAGGCCGGGCAAGTGGGCGAAAGGCCCAAGGGAGAAGGTCGTAGTCAACTTTTTCTGCTGCCGATGCAACATGCGAAGAAATAATCGCGCTGATGACCGCGCACCAGCAGGCTAAAACGTGCGCTCGCATGGTTCCCTCAGTTGCTGAACAGCAGATCGGAAAAGTAGGACGAGGGGCAATCTACGGCATAACCAGTAGGTTGTCAACTAGAAAACCAGTAGATGGCTTGCGGGGACTCGAAGGCACGCCGCAACTGACTATTGGGAATCGCGTTTCTTCAGCGCATACCGGGCAAAGTCCCACAGTCCCGCATAACGAAACTTCGGATCGATGTAATGCTGAATCACATAAAAGGCAAAGTAATACGCGCGGCAAAACGACCAAATCGCAATCGCCAGCAGTGCCGCTAACTGCAAGCTGGGATGGAGCACCAAAATTGCCGTTACGGTGAGCAATCCGAGCGCTACGAACAGGCCACCTTTGAGATACAGGAGCGCTGGATGCTTGATGTCGCCCATGAGAGGATTCCGCCTTACTTGTTCGCCGCTTTTTCTTTGGCCAGCAACTCGAGTAGTCCCTGCATGTTGGCCGGGTCATCGGTGATGAGGCCATCGATGCCTGCCTCAATCAGGTACTTCGCGCGGCGACGATCGTTCACCGTGTAAGCCCAGCACTTCAGACCGGCGGCATGGACTGAGGCGATTCCTGCTTCGTTCAAATCTCCATGACGCCAACCGATGGCAGTGGCACCGGCCGCTTTGGCGGCGGCGATTCGCTTCGCAGAAAGTTCCTCACTACCCAAACAGCCCAGCACCAGATCGGGGGCCAGCTTGTGACACTCGGCGATATACTTCCAATCGAAGGCCTGCACGACTACATTGCCGCGCAGTTGTTTTTCGTCGAGCAGTTTCACCACCGTCGCCGCATCGCCCCCTTTTCGTTCGATAAGTGTCTTGCCGCCGTTTTGAATGACGTCGAGCGCTTCGACCAGTGTGGGAATCTTCGCACCTGGAAAGGGCGGCTTGAACCACTGGCCCGCCTCCAGCGTCTGCAGTTCCTTCGCCGTTAAGTCGCCAATTCCAATCTTGGCTATGCCGAGTTTCGCGACGGAGTTGCTCGTGCGATCGAGGACTTTATCGTGAAAGACGACGGGCACGCTATCCTTCGAGTGGTAATAGTCCAGTTCGATTAGATCGCACTTTGTCTTTAGCGCGGCCTCGAACGCGGGGATCGTGTTCTCGGGAGCATGCGCACTTGCGCCGCGATGAGCGATGATTAGCACCCGCTTGGTCGCAACCAGTTCCGCTGCTTTCGAAGGAGCTTTTTCCTCAGCTCGGATTGGCTGAACTGCGAAGTAGCAGGGAGCGAAGGTGCAGACGAGGACCAGGGCAGAGCAGCGTTGCATAAAAACTTCCGACGAAGAATGAAACCGCGCGTTAGCAAGCGCGATTCCGCTGATGTAAGGCGCGACGAAAGTATCTTAACGCAATCTCTCAATGAAAGTGGTTTCCGGCTGGCTTGGATATTTGTTAGGCTGCGCCTGGTGTGCCGCCAGCTTTGAGCCTTTTTACGGTGAGATTGCGACGATGCCAAGTTCCGACGATGTCTCTTTCGAAGCTTCGGCCGCTAGTGGGCCAGTTTCCCGCCGCCACATCCTGGCTGCCTTGGCTGGCGTTGGAGTAGGAACCATCGCCTTTCAGCGTGCACTTGCTGTCCAAGCGGAGCAGGCGGGAAGAGTGACACCGGAGCTCATCCAGCAATCCGAGTGGATCGCCGGCATTAAGCTTGCGGAGGAAGATCGCCAGGCGGTGGCAGACGCTGTGCAGCGGGATCAGCGAAAGTTCGAGTTATTGCGCCAAGTCGATCTGAAAAACAGCGTTCCTCCCGCGCTCACTTTCTTTGCCGCTCCGCCGCCAGAAACAACAGCACAAATCGATCGCCAGGCTGTTCAGCCCCTGACCGGCAAAGAAGCCGTTGAGAAGCCACTTTCTGAAGAAGACCTGGCTTTTCTGCCGGTGACTAAACTAGCCGCACTGCTGAAAGCGAAGCAGGTCTCGTCCACCGAACTGACACAGCTCTATCTGGCTCGGCTGAAGAAGTACGATCCGCTGCTGAAGTGCGTGGTGACACTCACCGAGGAGTTAGCACTCAAGCAGGCAAAGCGCGCGGATGAGGAAATTGCAGCTGGCAAATATCAAGGGCCATTGCATGGAATTCCGTGGGGTGCGAAGGACATCATCGCCGTGCCGGGCTACAAGACAACCTGGGGCGCGGGGCACTATCAAGACCAGTCGCTCGCAGTGCAGGCAACGGTTGTCCGCCGATTGGAGGAAGCAGGTGCGGTCCTCGTCGCCAAGCTGACGGTCGGCTCACTGGCGCTGGGTGACGAGTGGTTCGGCGGCATGACTCGCAATCCGTGGAATCCGGAAGAAGGCTCGAGTGGCTCATCTGCCGGTTCCACATCTGCGGTCGTAGCCGGATTGGTGGGCTTTGCTCTCGGCAGCGAAACGCTGGGAAGCATCGTTTCTCCCTGCCGTCGCTGCAGTGCGTCGGGGTTGCGGCCAACCTTCGGGCGTGTCAGTCGGTTCGGCTGCATGACCCTCTCGTGGAGCATGGACAAGATCGGTCCAATCGCTCGTTCGCTGGAGGACTGCGCTCTCATTTTCGGCGCGATTCACGGCAGCGATCCCCACGACATTTCGGCGGTCGATCGTTCCTTTGCCTGGCCACTGCAGGATGAAATCACTTCGCTTAAAGTCGGCTATTTTGAAGGAGAGCGACCGCCAGAAGAAATGCGGGCGATCGACATGGTGAGGAAACTGGGTGTTAAGCTCGTTCCCATCAAACTGCCGCAAAAGTATCCCGTCGGGCCTCTGACTCTGATCCTTAACACCGAAGCGGCTGCCGCCTTCGATGACCTGACCCGCGCCGGCATTCGCGATGGCATCGGCAGATGGGGAACGACGTTCCGCCAGGGGCAGTTCGTCCCCGCCGTCGAGTACTTGCGCGCCTGCCGCATTCGCACGCTAGTGATGCAAGAGATGGCAGAAGTTATGGACGGCATCGACGCCTATATCGGTGGCGACGACCTGGTGCTCACCAACTTCACCGGCCATCCCACGGTGGTCATTCCCGACGGCGAACGTCCCAACAGCGTGAGTGGCCAGCCTGGGACAATCACCTTCACGGGCGCACTCTTTGGCGAGTCCAAACTTCTCGCACTCGCTCATGCTTATCAGCAGGCCAGCGGAGCCCACTTGAATCGGCCTCCGCTCGAAAAACTGGCTGCCTCTAAACTTGAGAAGTAGCTGTCCCTAACTCGCGACGGTCTAGAAATGCCAAACTATTTTGGCAACGCAATCACGCGATGAAAGTGCAGTTGCACTTCACGATCGACGACGCGGCGCACTCCTTCGACCAGGCAGCGCGGCTCGTTGTCTTCTTGTCCAATCCGAATGATTTCGTCCAGCTTCATGCCGGGGGGCACGGTGAACGTCGATTGATGAATGGTCTGATTGCCGGCGTCGAGTTCGGGCACAATGAAGTGGCAAGTTGCGCCGTAGGTCAGCATGCGGCCGGCATAGGCATCGTGATAGGGTCGCAAGCCGGGGAAACTTGGTAGCAGTCCGTGATGCAAGTTGATGATTCGGCCGCCGGCATACTTCCAGCAACTGCCGGCCGGAAGAATTCGCATGTAACGGGCAAGAATTACGTAGTCGACGTTGTAGCGATCGAGAATGTCGATCATTCGGTCGTCGTTCGCCTTGCCATCGTTCTCGCCAATGCTTTCCCATGGCACATCGAACTGCTCGGCAATGCCGCGGCAGTTCGGTCGGTTCCCGATCATCACGGCAGCATCGGCCTTGAGCACGCCATCGCGAATCGCGCGCAGGATCGCCAGCGGAGGTTCGGTGCGGTAGGTGGCACAAATGGCCAACCGTGGTCGGGCGGCTCGTTCTTCCGGCGACCAGACGCGCACGCTGAGTTTGGTTGCCTGGCCGATCTGGCTCAGCGCCGAACGAACTTCGCCCAGTTGCGCACTGGGAAGATGAACCCGTACCATCATGGCGAAGAGTGCTTCTTCGTCGTGATCGTACATCTGAATCTCGGCAATGTTCGCCCCTTGCCCGGTCAGATAATGAATGATCGGATCGGCGAGGCGAACGTTATCTGGACCAACGGCAGTGACGACAATTTGCATATTCAATAGCCCGAAGCGTGAGCGCAGGAAAGGTTGTTGACTACCGCAGGAAGCGGCCGCCGCTGATATCGATCAGCGCGCCGTTGACAAAGCGGGCGGCATCGCTGACGAGAAACGAAACGACTGAAGCCACTTCATCGGCGGTGCCGTTGCGACCCAGGGGCGTTTCGCGACGATATTGTTCCATCCGTTCGTGCGTGGTGAATTGTTCATGATGGCGAGTCTCGATCACTCCCGGCATGACCGCGTTCGTGCGAACTTGCGGCGCTAGCTCGCGCGCCAAGGTGCGAGTGAAGACTTGCAGTCCACCTTTGGCAGCAGCATAAGGGCCCGCGCCGTTAGCTCCGCCGGTTTGCACCGAGAGCGACAACAGATTGACGATTGCCCCGCGACCAGTTTTACGCAGATGAGGAATCGCCCGCTGCGTGACGACAAAGGCGGAGGTCAGATTGACGTTCATCACCTGCTGCCAAAGTTCCAGCGAGCATTCTTCGAGCTTCGCGCGCTCGACGACGGACCCCGCGTTATTAATCAGCAGATCGAGCCCGCCCGTGTGTGTGACCGCGAGATCGACGAGCGCGGCAGCAGCAGCGGGATTCGAGAGATCAGCTTGTTCCAAGTAGGTGTCGCCACCGACGGAGCGAATCGCTTGCAACGTCGCTTCTGCTTCCAAGTGGCTGCGATGGTAGTGAACGATGACCTTCGCGCCGGCGGCAGCCAATTGCTGGCAAATCGCGCGGCCAATGCCTGTGCCACCGCCCGTAACGAGCGCTGTCAAACCGCTGAGCGAACTAATTGGCGGGGGAATATCCAAATCACTGGCCGGCGACATGTGCTTCCTTTCTGGCCATAGTGCGATGCTTGTTCAGCGGGCACCAGCTGGCATGTTCACCGTGGTTTCGCGCTCGCGGACGATCGGCTTCGGATTCCGCTTGCTGCGCACTTCGACTTGGAACTTGAACATGCCTGGCTTTGACCCTTCAACTTCGATTTGTAGTGGCGGCATGTCCTCGCGTGCTCGCACCAAAGCGACCGGTGTAAAATCGACCTGACTCTTATCCGCATTCCAACTTTGCACCCTGAACGCGGTTTGTTCGGTGGCCACAACTTTCTTAAAGCTGAGTCCCGCGGGCAGGAACAGGGTTATCGACAGGTCTTCGTCGGCACCGCTACCGTCGTTTTTAATTCGCACGATGTAGGTCGTCGTCTTTCCCTGGGGAATTGGGTTGGCAGTCTGGCTGAGCGTCACTTCCAGGTTGCCACCCGGCAGAACTGCTTCGCGCGGCGGCTGACGAGGAATTTCGGGGCGCGGCGTGGGAGCCGGTCCTGGAGCAGGTGTGGGCGGATTCCGTTGGAGCGGTACGGGGGCGGGAGCGGCACGAGCGCCGGCCACAATCGGAATATTGATCTGCCGCGTTTCGGGCTCTCCTTGTTCCGGCTGCAGTGTGATCTGCAAAAAGGCCCGCTCGTCTGTATTCAAGGCCTTCAGGTTGATTTGCTTGCTCAGCGACGCACCCGCGGCCAGTTGGTCGATGTTCCAATAGAGCGTACGGCGAGCTTCGTCGAATTGATGGCCGGGCGTTGCTCGGTCAGGTGTGAAGTTCACGCCATAGGCGACACTCAACTTGGCGTTGCGAGCCACCGAGCCGCCAAGGTTGGTTACTTCGGCCACCACTTCTGCGGTTTCACCCGCCCGCACTTGCTGGGGCTGAGAAAAGCGAAGCTGGAGCTTGGCTGGCATCACTTGCGTTTGAATGCCAGTGACCACACTGCGGGCCGTGGCCGATTGCTGTCCGTCGGCAGTTACGTCCAGCCGATGCGAATGCTGACCGGGACGGGTGACGATGAACGTGACCGCCGGCGAGTTGATCTTTTGTCCCGGCTGCAGATCGCCAATCGTTTTCACAATCGGGCTCTGCTGACCGTCGGCATGTACAAGTTCGGCGGGGAAGCGATCGGTCAGCGTGACATTCCGCAGCACTTCGCTGCCCGTGTTGGTGATTTCGATTTGAAAGGTAGCTCGCTTGCCCACTTCGACCGAATCGGGTCCGCTCATTCGCACGGCTAACGCCTGACGGAAAACGCGCGTCGCCGCGACCCCTTCAGCCTTCAATTGTCCATCGCTGGTGACTGCCATGAAGGTTGACCGCAGGTCGCCATCGACACTAGCGCGGCAATTCACTTTTACGACGGCACGCGAGCGGGCCTGCAGATCTCCCAGTCGCCATTCGAGCCGATTGCCAAAAACCTCGGCCGAGGGAGCACTATTCAGGACTGTCACGTTTGTTGGCGGCGTGAACTTCAGGACCACATCGCGCGACAGTTGATCGCCCGTGTTCATCACTTCGACTTGATAACTAAGCAAGCCATCGCCGGGAACTGTTGTGGGACCACTGGCCGAAACGCTCAGGCCTGGGGCCGTCCAGTTCACACTCGTCAGCCCTTGGCCGACGATCATTTCCGGCACGTCGCCACCGGTGGGGCGAATGATCTGCACTCGGACTGTCGTAATGCCCTGCGAACCGGTGAGCGAAAATAAATCGGCGATGGCCACACCTTGGATATCCGTTTTCACTTCGACAGCGCGGGCCTTGCCGGCACCAAACGCCGCATCGGGCCCTTCGAGCACTTCGTAGCGGACAGTCCAACCTGTGACGGGCGCGCCACCGGAGCGACGAACGACCGTCGTCAATCGCTGACCATTGCGAGCACCAATGGGGGCGACGGAGCAAGGAGGAAACGTCCAGACCGCGTCGACCCAGTAGATGGTCGCATTGGCGCGGCGGCGATCAAAGTTGTGTTCTTTGGGTGACCATACGGTCACGTACGATGCGCCCTCTTTGGGCGAAGTTACACTAATCCAGCTTTGCCCACGCTTGAGGGCAATGTCGTCACTGGGGTCTTTGGTACCTCGGTCGATGTTTTGAGAAATGGTCGAGGTATGAGCGAGCGCGTATTGCGGCGAGATTTTTTGGGGCGAATGACGCAAGAAGTAGGAAGCCTTCAGCGGGCTCTCTTGGCCAATGGCCACAATTTGGCCGGCACCATCCTGCGCGAGCATCCATTCCAAAGGCTGCCGCATGACGTAGTAGCCATCTTTGCCGCAAATGCCGGCGGCGAGGACAACCTCACTGCCGACGGCTGCCACCAGGCGATTGGGGGTGATTTTTAGTGTCGGTCCATTTTCGCAGTCATCGACGGGCGCTTGAGCAGGCGAGGCGCACTGCACAACCTGCAACGGCGGCGGACTCGGCGGTGGTACTGCGCAAACCGCAGGTGTTAGGGGAACGGCAGGCGCCAGTGGAATGGCAACCAGCGGCGGTGGGGCAGGCGGTGTGCAACTGACGGGGATGGCGATTACCGGTGGCGGTCCACAGGGTGCAGGTCCCACAATTGGCCCCATGACCGGTGGGCCGATGGGAACCGGCGGTTGCTGCGGTTGATGGTGGCGGGCGATCAAGGGGCAATCGCGCAGGCGGGCGAACGTCGTGGTCCCTGAGAAGATTCCTTCGCCGGTGGGATCAATCGCTGGAATCGCGCAGCCACCCGCAGTTGCGACCGTTAACACGGCGAGCAACAAGGCGGATTTCGAACTGGCGAAAATCGTAGGCATGGCTGTGTGCGAACAGAGTAAGGGACCCTGCAAGCCTACCACTCAATTTGGCAACATGAAGCGAAAAAGCAACCTGCGGCGTTGCGAAAAAGCTGCAGTATGGTGCTGGTTGCAGCAATCAATGCGTGGCTAACGGTTTTGTGGGTAATTCCGGCTGCCGATGGGCCGAATTCACGGGACCATTTTCGCCCATTGCCGTCCGGGGCCTTTTTTCCCAGGCTTTTCAGTTTGTTTTCTGGCGACGCCTCGATTATTCTGGGAGACAACCAGCTGGCCGCGCAGGAACAACTTTTCAAAGGATCGCGGCGGTTGCAGGGGCGCTCTGAGTCCGGAACGACAATCTTTGACCACTTTGGCAGTGCCATGCGCTGCGACCATTCGGTCCTGTGGTAAGAGCTAAGTGCCGGAATAGCTCAGAACAGAAAACATTAGAAGGGTGAGGCTTACGATGAAGTGCTGGTCGCTACTCGGTTATTTTCTGGCCCTTGGTTTGGTTGCGTTCGCTACGTCCACCCCAGCGGCGGAACCCACTCCTGTCAAAACTGCCACGCCGAATGCAGCACCGCCGGCCGAAATGGTCGAGATGTTCGCCGCAGCTGCGAAGGGCGATATCGAAGTTCGGTTGATTCCCAAAGACTCGACCACTGGCACGGTGACGATCAAGAACAAGACCAAGAAGCCTCTCACCATCAAATTGCCAGAAGCCTTCGTGGGCGTGCCTGTGTTGGCCCAATTGGGTGGCATGGGTGGCGGCCTGGGCGGTGGAGGCGGCAATAACAATCAGCAAAACCAAGCCATGGGCGGCGGCATGATGGGTGGCATGGGCGGCGGCATGATGGGTGGTATGGGCGGCGGTGGATTCGGTGGTGGTGGTGGTGGCCTGTTCAACGTTGGCCCCGAAAAGGTCGGCAAGTTGAAGGTCGTAGCCGTTTGTCTGGAGCATGGCAAAGACGATCCAAACCCGCGAATTCCTTACGACCTGCGCCCCATCGAGTCGTTCACCAACAAGGGCGAAGTGATTGAGCTTGTAAAAATGCTGGCGAAGGGTGAAATCGATCAGAAGTCGGCTCAAGCAGCTGCCTGGCACCTGAGCAGCGATCTGCCCTGGAATGAACTCGCCAATAAGATTGGCAAAAAGCATCTCGACGGCACGCTCGAGCCTTACTTCACCGCCGGTCAGCTTGAGTTTGGCGTGCGGGCTTCACGCGAAGCTACTTTCCGCGCGGAAGAGGCTGCGAAGAAGAAGCCTGCCACGCAAGCGGTGAAGTCGCTCAGCGAGAACAAGTAACGAATCGAGATCGGCTAACCGGCGAAATCGCTGGTCAGCAGAATTGAATCTTTCGCTATATTGAGCGGGCGTTTGTCACTGCGACAGACGCCCGCGCTCTTTTCTTGACGAATGAGAACGCCTGGATTCAGGGGAATTCAGCGCACGGATGAGTCATTCTGGAAGGAACCATGAAGAAGCATCGCCGAAAAGCTCAGAAGAAACCTCGCGGGCTTGTTCGCACACCTTCGCCACAGCAACCTGCTCCGCGCTCTGCCGAAGCGGTTGCGCACCTCCCCGCAAACGACGAACTGGCTCCCTGGCACATCACCAGCATGGGCTGTCTGGTAGCGAGCGCAGTGCTCGTGGTGCTAATGTTCGTCGCGTTCTTCGTCGATGTGCCGCTGGCAAATTGGATTCGGCATGACCAGAAACCAATCAAGGGGGATCTGTTGCGGTTGATTATGCTCGGCGAGGTATTTGGTTATGGCCTGAGTGTGGTGATGATTATTATCACGGCGGGAGTGCTCGACGTACGTGGCTGGCGCGTGGCCCCGCGACTTCTACTGGGTGGCCTAGGTAGCGGAATTTTTTCAGACTGCTGCAAAATCTTTGTCGCCCGGTGGCGGCCGAATACCGAATTTCGTCCGGAGGGCTTTCGCGATTCCTTCGTGGGCTGGCTGCCGCTGATTTGGCGCTCGGATTTGCCCGGCGAGTGGAATCGCGGGCTGCAGTCATTTCCCTCGGGGCACTCTGCCACCGCAGTGGGGCTGGCCCTGGCATTGAGCATCCTTTATCCGCGTGGCACCTGGTGGTTTTTGGTGTTGGCCGCCTTGGCCATGTTTCAGCGGGTGGTCAGCAGTGCTCACTACCTAAGCGATACCCTGGCGGGCGCTGCTGTCGCTTGTCTCTTTACTGCCCTGCTGCTGCACTGGCACTGGTTGGAGCGTTGGCTACGACGAATTGAACTCCTGCCGCAATCGCCGTAGAGCAGCGGATATTTGGGGTATCTCTTGCCAGCCGGTCCCATTCGACGCACCGACCGGTTTGGGGTACAATTCTGGCGTTAATGTTTTTCAGGGCTGATGAACGCTCGTCAGTGGAAATGCACAAGAGAGCGTATTCCCGGCTGGTTGTGAGGAGTGCGGTTGTGTCTTCGATTTTCGCGTTGATTGACGATAAGCATGTGCCGCTTTATCGCATTGTCTGGATCGCAGATGTTCCCCATTTTTGCGGTAACGACGACTGCACTTTCGAAGGGGACTACGAAGTTCGTCTCGAAGGGGATGAATCGGTTTTTGCGTCGCGGATCGAGCGCGACGGGGTGCTCAAGGCGCTCGAAGCGTGGTACAACGGCCACGAGCGGGGCCACGATTTCGAGTAGTCAGACTTCGCGCAGCACTTGCCTCGGCGGGAGACGTTCGCATGTCCCTTTTCGAAGATTCCCGCTTTCAATGGCGCGAAACTTACTTCGTGCTTTTTGATGCGAAGAATCGCCCTTCCTCCGCAGCGGTAAAAAAGGCCCTGCAGGAATTGAAGGCCGGGTTGAACATCAACGAAGCGACCGATTCGGACGACGGCAACCTGGAAGGAATGTCGCTCCTGTCCCATATCGATTCGTCGGGGATCGACATTACCTATATCGAAGGTGATGAAGTCCGCGAGCAGATTACGGAACTCAAGAAGGAGTTTCGCGGCCAGGCCCTCACCGCCGAAGAGAAAGCCAAGTTCGACCGCATGCTGCTATGCAATGCCCGGTTCGACGTTTTCCATTTCGAAGAAATGGGCGACTCCATCGACGACGATGACGGGCCGCTTGATCCGGGCACCTTGCTCCTCGTTCTCGCCCGACTTGCCAAGCTTTGCCACGGCGTAGCCGTTGATCCGCAATCGGGCGGGTTGCTGTAGATCGTGAATCGCCTCCGCCCCTGCGGCGGGGCTTCATTGGCTTATCCACTACCGAATGCAAAGTCACAAGTAGTGCGGAAGCCATTAAACCCCCGGGGCAGGCCAGGGGGCGTGAAGTAGCGATTCAATCTTCATCGGCGGTCATTGGAACCGTCTCAGGCTCTTGCCACATTCCCCGTCGCTCGCGTTTCGCTTCGTCCTGAGCTCGCAACAGTTGCCGGTTGATGGTCATCGAATCGCCCGGATAAGTGTGAACCCGCGCGAGGCCAGCTGTGACGAGGTCTTCGTTAAGCAGACTTTGCCCCGTGTAGACGTACGCGAGAAACCTCCCGTAACGGTCGACTCGACGCTTATCGAGTTGCAAGCTAACCGCACTCGCTGCAACGGCTGACTTGGTGAAGGCCGTTGCTTCCGCACCGTAAGGTTGCGGAGCAACGCCCCGTTTGACTGTTTCAGGAGTGTTGATGCCAAGCAGCCGGACAATGCCGATAAACTCCGGCGCGCGCTCACTGGCGGCCTGCTTCACTAGCAGTGTATCGCCATCAATGACAACCAGAACTTCACACGCCCCTGAGCGCGCGAAACTTGTCGCCTGCGAAAATGCCGCGAGGAGATTGCGCGGCTGCGCCGGTTGACGACCAAAATATCCAACCGCGGCCAAGACAGCAGCGGTGAACAATAAGGGTGACAGTCTAGGCCAGCGCCGATAGCGGCCCCACATACTTGCGGCCCTATGCTGACAAGCGCGTTGAACTAGTTCTGGCTGAAGTTGAGCGAAACCTTGGGCTCGCGTCCCAGCGGATTTTGAATGTAGGTGCGATAGCAATCGCAGCACAGATCGAAGCTCTTCTTTTGATAGACATCGTTGCCGATGGCTTCGTTCATTTCGTCATCTGACCGTTCGAGAATCTCTTCGATCTCGCACAGATGATCGCGGTCATCGGCCAGTTCGTTGTCGTTGATCGGCTCCATCACGGCTTGGACTTCTAGCCGCACGACATACCGCAGATCCTCCTGCGGATCGAGTACCCGTTTGCACCGATCACACGAGTAATGACGCATACAATCCACCCCTTTAAAGCCTCGATCAGCTGCGAGTCTGCACCCGGACGTGCCCACTCACGACGACCTTCATCCTAACGCCGACTCCCGAAAACCCACAAGATGATTCTACCAGAAAGTCGCAAGGTTCCAGCTTTTGGCGCGAGTCGTTTGGCGACATCGTGCCACTTGCGAAAAATTTAACGCGCGGGTGTTGATTTTTTTTCGCATGTCGGCCCATTGGTTTGCGCGAGCAGCAGTTGAATAACTCGACAGTTCGATGCATCAGCTGGCAGTACCGCGGCTGATAGGGCGGGATCCTGCGCTCTCGACTGGCCGAACGCTTCGAGGCGGGATAGAATAAATTGAGATCGAATCCAGCGCCAGCGGAGGGACTCTGCGTGATCAATGCGGACTCAGACCGAGTGTTGAGTTCCAGCGTTCTTGTGCTGAATCGATTCTATTCGCCCGTGCACGTCATATCTGTTCGCCGGGCCTTCATTCTGTTGTATCGCGAGTGCGCAGAGATCGTCCATCTCGAAGATGGTCAGTTCACGAATTACGACTTCGAGAGTTGGTGCGAAATCAGCGCCTTTCGTTCGCAGGAAAAGCAGCCGCACGAAGATTGGGTCCGGGCCGTCCAGTTCGAAGTGCAATGTCCGCGCGTAGTGAGACTGCTCCAGTACGAGCGGGCTCCCCGCAGCGTTTTGCGGTTTAACCGGCGAAACTTGTTTGCCCGCGATGGCCACAAGTGCCAGTATTGCGGGCGCTCATTTCCTTCACACCAGTTAAGTCTGGATCATGTGATGCCCCGTAGTCGCGGCGGCGAAACAAGTTGGCAGAATGTCGTCTGCTCGTGCGTTGGCTGCAACACCAAAAAGGGAAACCGGACGCCGCACGAAGCTCATATGCACTTGATGACCAAGCCAATCGAGCCGACTGCCAATCCGCTGCTGCTGCAAAAGCTGCGCAATCCGAAGTATGCTGCCTGGCAGACCTTTTTGCCGCACCTAGATGTCCCGCAGCATGCGTCTGCCGGCGATGTCAACTAACAACCTCAGTTTCGCTCAACCATGCAAGATGCTTTTGTCGGCGCGATTACTTGCGTTACCGGTCTGTTGTTCATCTTGGGTGCTGCGGCCGACAGCGAACTTCTTCTGGGCCTGCACAAGACACGCTGGTTGACGAATCTCTGGGGCCGGAATGTCGCGAGAGTTTGCCTCAGCCTGCTTGGTCTCGCACTGATTGCTCTTGGCATCGCCCTGATCCGCGGTTGGCGGTTGCCGCTGCTGTAGGGCTGCGCCGGGGCCCAGAAAACGGGCAGTATTCGCCCAAACGTCAGGCAGTGACTAGAATCAATTCGTTCCCGCAAGTGCGAATTGCTCACTAGAACAGCGCAAAAGCGTGAAATGACTTACTTTCAGCCCTACGGAATGGGAATTGCTCTCCGGGCGCTTTGCGCGCAGAGGCTGGCGCGACAATCTCTTCGATGGATCGAGCAGAGTTCCAGCACCTGCCGCATGAATCGGTCGCAGCGCTTGCATTGAGGCTGCACGATTTGCCCAAGCCGATCTCTTTGCCTTGCCGATACCTCCGATCCACAGACCACTCGCCCAGATTGCACTGAATCGCTATGGCCATCCGCGTCGCACTTCACCATCGCACCGTTTATCGCTACGACCGCCCCGTAACGCTGATGCCGCACGTGGTTCGGCTGCGGCCGGCACCGCACTGCCGCACGCCCATCTTGAGTTATTCTCTCCGGGTGCAGCCTGAACTGCAGTTCCTAAATTGGCAGCAAGATCCATACAGCAACTACCTGGCGCGGTTCGTATTTCCGGAACCAGCGACCGAAGCGGTCTTCGAGGTCGACCTCGTCGCCGAGATGACGGCGATTAACCCGTTCGACTTCTTTATCGATACATATGCCCAAAAGTTTCCGTTTACCTACGAACCGATTCTCGCCCGCGAACTGACTCCTTATTTTGAAATCGCCGCTGCGACGCCGCTGCTCGCGGAACTGGTCGAAAAAATGCGCCGCCCCGAGGCGGTGACGGTCGACTATCTGGTCGCACTGAATCAGGCCGTGCAAGAACGAGTTTCGTACGTCATTCGCATGCAGCCCGGCATTCAGACGGCTGAAGAAACGCTGACGCTTGGTTCAGGTAGTTGCCGCGATTCCGCCTGGCTGCTAGTGAACTTGATGCGACACCTGGGACTAGCCGCCCGATTTGTTTCTGGCTACCTGATTCAATTGACAGCTGATGTGAAGTCACTCGATGGTCCGAGCGGGCCGACTGCAGACTTTACTGACCTGCATGCCTGGACAGAAGTCTTCATTCCCGGTGCGGGCTGGGTAGGTCTCGACCCAACCAGCGGTCTGCTGGCCGGCGAAGGGCACATTCCGCTCGCTTGTGCGGCCGATCCGATCTCGGCGGCGGCCATCACAGGCAGCTACACCTGGACCAAGCTCGCCACAGATCCTGCCGATGCCAAGGTGAAGGAAGATTTCGAATTTGAAATGACGGTGACGCGGGTTCACGAAGATCCGCGCGTCACGAAGCCCTACACCGACCGTCAGTGGAACTCGATCGAAGCGCTTGGTGCCCAGATCGACGACGAACTGCGAGCCGCCGATTGCCGCCTGACGATGGGTGGCGAACCCACGTTTGTTTCCATCGACCAGCGCGATGCTCCCGAGTGGAACACCGCTGCCCTTGGTCCGCACAAGCGCGAACGAGCCGGCATTTTGTTCCGCAAGTTGCGCGACCATTTTGCCCCCCAAGGGATGCTTCACTTCGGTCAAGGAAAGTGGTACCCCGGCGAATCGTTGCCCCGCTGGGCACTCAGTTGCTTCTGGCGTAAAGACGGGCAGCCGCTCTGGCGCAACCCAGCCCTCGTAGCTGAAGACGGCAAGAGCTACAGCTTCACCGATCGCGACGCTCAACGCTTCGCGCAAGTCTTGTCGCGTCGGCTTGGCCTCGATCCTGGCAAAGAAATTCCTGGCTACGAAGACGTTTGGTATTACATGTGGCGCGAGCGCCGCCTGCCCACCAATGTCGATCCACTTGCCAACAATTTGGCCGATGCCGAGGAGCGCGCTCGAATTGCCAAGGTGTTCGATCATGGTCTGGAAAAGATCATCGGTTACGCTTTGCCGGTTCAGCGGATCCACACTCGCGAAGGTGCGTATTGGATCAGCGGCAGCTGGTTCCTGCGACGCGAACACATGTTCCTGATCCCAGGCGACTCGCCGATGGGCTTTCGCTTGCCGCTGGATAGTATTCCCTGGGTTGCACCAGGCGATTTATTCAAGCCCGACGAAGTCGATCCTTCCGCCAAGTTGCCGCCCCTGCCCGCAGCCAACGACGGCCGCTACTGGTCGCCCGACGCTGGCGACTTGATGGCGCGTTACGATTCCGCCAATCGACCGCAAACGGTTTGGGAACGTAACTTTGGAATGGAGATGCCGGGCTATCCGGGCGGAGCGATTTCGACTTCGCGCTCGCACGAACAGGACTTTGCCGCTTTCAATACACCGAATGCTGGCGATCGTCGCCGCGAGACGCTCGTTAAGTTTCAAACGTCCAGCGATACTCGCCCGCAACCTGGCCAATCCGCCTCGGGAATTGTCCGCACGGCGCTCTGCATCGAACCGCGCGACGGCACGATGTACATCTTCATGCCTCCGCTACCCATCTTGGAAGATTACCTCGACCTGGTTTCGGCTCTGGAAGCGACCGCTGCCGAACTTAACATGCCGGTGCAGATGGAAGGTTACGGACCTCCGCACGACTATCGCCTGGACAGTCTGTCGGTCACACCCGACCCCGGCGTAATCGAAGTCAACATTCACCCGACCGACAATTGGGAAGAACTGGCGGCGAACACCGAAGTGCTGTATCGCCTGGCGCATGAATCGCGACTGAGTGCCGAGAAGTTCATGCTCGACGGCAAGCACACCGGCACGGGTGGTGGCAATCACATTGTCATCGGTGGCCCAACGCCGGCCGAAAGTCCGATCTTGCAACGGCCCGATTTGCTCCGCAGTTTGGTCTCGTATTGGCACAATCATCCGTCACTCTCGTACCTGTTTAGCGGTCTGTTCTTAGGGCCAACCAGCCAGGCACCGCGAGTCGATGAAGCTCGCAACGATTCTCTGTACGAATTGGAAATCGCCTTCCAAGAGATTCGCAATCAGCAGGGCGTGAAGCCGTGGATGGTCGATCGCATCTTCCGTCATTTGCTCACCGACCTGACTGGCAATACACACCGTGCTGAGTTCTGCATCGACAAACTCTATTCGCCCGATAGTTCGGCAGGCCGTCGCGGTTTGCTCGAAATGCGTGCGTTCGAAATGCCGCCGCACTGGCAAATGAGCCTCGTGCAACAGTTGCTCCTCCGGTCATTGCTGGCCCGCTTCTGGCACGAACCCTATCGTGCACGCCTCGTCCGCTGGGGTACCGAACTGCATGACCGCTTCGCGCTGCCGCACTTTATTCAGCAAGATCTGCAGGACGTACTCTTCGAACTGCGGCATGCCGGCTTCCCTTTGCAGGAAGCCTGGTTTGCCCCACACTTCGAGTTCCGCTTTCCGACGTTGGGCAGCATTTCTCAACGTGGCCTGCATTTGGAACTGCGAACCGGAATCGAACCCTGGCACGTCTTGGGCGAAGAAGGCTCTAGCAATGGCACTGCCCGTTACGTCGATTCATCGGTCGAACGCGTGCAAGTGAAGGTGAGTGGGCTGGTTGATACCCGGCACGTGATCGCCTGCAATGGTCGTCGCGTACCGCTACATCCGACCGGCGTGAACGGCGAATTCGTGGCTGGCGTCCGCTACCGCGCCTGGCAACCTCCATCCTGCTTGCATCCAACCATCGGTGTACACACCCCGCTGGTGTTCGACGTTATCGATACCTGGCTCAATCGCTCGATCGGTGGCTGCACGTATCATGTGGCTCATCCGGGCGGTCGCAACTATGAGACATTCCCCGTGAATGCCAACGAAGCCGAAGGTCGTCGTCATGCCCGGTTCTTCGCCATGGGACATTCACCAGGAAGTGGGCTAGTCACACCAGCCGAAGAGCATCATGCCGAGATGCCTCTCACGCTCGATTTGCGCACGACTCCCACGATGGAGCAAGACCTTACCGCTCCCGAGAACTTGCAACTGCCGACGCGGGCCATGTTTGGCAACGGTTCTTTGGGAGCCGGCTATGCCTCGGGCAACGGGAAAGAAGAACATACTCGGCTGGCACCATCGCAACCCTTTCGCAGTCGGCTAACGGCTGCCTACGAAGGTGAACGCTACGACTGATCTAGCTGGAGCGGGCAAGGGAGCGGTAGACTGCGGAATTGCCATCGCTGGATGTGAAGGCGAGCCGCACGATGCTACCGCAATCCAATCGCATTTCTGAACTCTCACCGCTGTACGCGCGGTGGGTGCTCGTCGTCTTAAGCTTGGTTGCAGTTGTCGGTGGCGTCGCGTCTTGGAATCGCGGCAAATTACCCGTGCGCGATGTAGCGCCAGTTGAAGCAGCGGTCGCAGAAACTCCAGACGCCGTCGCACCTGATTTGCAACTGTATCGCGACATGGTGGATGCGGTGCGTCGGGGTGAGAACTACTACGTCGCGGCGAAGCCCAAACTGATCGCCAGTGGCTTCCCGGTTCGCAGCACTTTTAACTGGCGACTCCCCACTTACGCTTGGCTGTTCGCACTCTTGCCCGGGCCGTGGGCTATTCAAGCGTTGCTAGTGCTTTTGGCTGTGGTCGCACTTGTCCTGCACTTCCAAGCGGAGTTCTCAGCGCGTGGAATGGCTGCCGCGGTTGTCTCTTCCTTCTTGCTACTGGGGGTGGTGAAGTGGTCGGTCGATGGTCTGGCCTTTTACACGCAAGAACTCTGGGCGAGTGTCTTGATCTTGCTTTCGATTGCAGCAATGGGCAAAGGCTGGCAGGTGGTAGCGATCATTGCCGGCATCACCGCCTTAATGTTTCGAGAACTTGCGTTGCCATTCGTCTTCTGGGCAGGAGTTTTCGCCGTCTATCACAGGCGTTGGTCCGAGGCGTTTGCTTGGGCTGCCGGCATCACGCTCTTCGTTGCTTTCTTGTATTGGCATAGTCAGCAAGTCGCGGCTCAGTTGACTCCGGCAGATCTGGCAACGAATGGCGGCGGCATTTCGCAGTGGTTGAAGTTCGGTGGGCTTGATTTTGTTCTGTTGACCGCGCGCATGAATTCGTTCCTGTTCACGGCGATCGGGCCAGTCCTCTTTTTGTATTTGCTGCTTGGCCTGCTCGGGCTCCTTAGCCTTCGCGATGAGCGACTCAACCTACAGTTCGTGGCTGCAGCCAGTTATCTGGCTGCGTTCTGCCTGGTGGGAATGGAGGTGAATTTTTATTGGGGCTTGCTGTATGCTCCCCTGTTGCCGGCGGGCATCGCTGCGGCCGGTGGTTCACTGAGTCTGCTTTGGGACCGCGCTCATGCGCCGGCTGCTGCCAATCAAGAGTAACTGGGTGTCAGTCCGAACTTCGCGAGGTAGCGCTTTTCCTGCTCGCGCATCTCAGCTTTTAATTCCGGTTCCAGATCATCGTAGCCGACCAGATGCAGAGCGCCGTGAATGGTGTACAGCAGCAGTTCGTCGTCGGTTGTCCAGCCAAAGGTGGGTGCTTCGCGGGATGCGTAATCGGCGCTGACGATCAATTGGCCATCGAGCCGATCAGAGTCTTCTTCCAGAACAAAGCTGAGGACATCGGTGGGATAGTCGTGCTGCAGATACTGCCGGTTCAGGTCGTGCATCGCTTCATCGGTGACAATGGCAATGCTCACTTCTCCCCGCACGTAACCGGCATCAGCAAAGATCAACTTCACGGCGGCAATCAGCCGGTCGTAGTTAACGGTATGAGTCT
Organism: Anatilimnocola aggregata; assembly: GCF_007747655.1. Taxonomy (NCBI): domain Bacteria; kingdom Pseudomonadati; phylum Planctomycetota; class Planctomycetia; order Pirellulales; family Pirellulaceae; genus Anatilimnocola; species Anatilimnocola aggregata. Next base: position 6,551,885 of record NZ_CP036274.1, on the reverse strand, counting down.
CTTGCTCGTCGGCGATGTCGATGCGCAGCTTCAAGGTCGTCACTTTTACAGGCATCACACCGTCTGATGTTCGGGATACTTCACGCGGCCGTGATAAACGGCAGTCAGCGATTTTACGAGGCTATCTTCGAGAATTCGCAGCTCTTGCAGCGTGAGGCCGCATTCGTCGAACTGCCCATCGAGCAGACGCTTGAGAGCCAGATCGTGCACCAGGCTTTCAATGCGGGCCGGTGTGGGATCGGAGAGGGCTCGGCTGGCGCTTTCGACCACGTCGGCCAACATCAAGACGGCGGTCTCTTTGGTCTGCGGCTTCGGGCCGGGATAGCGGAAGGTCGATTCATCGGGTTCGGCGGCTGTGGGATCGGACTCCAGTCGCTTAGCCTCTCGACGATAGAAGTACTCGACAAGCGTGGTGCCGTGATGCTGCTCGATGAAGTCGATAATCGTCCGCGGCAAGTGATGTTGCCGAGCCAAGTCTGCGCCATCCTTCACGTGCGCGATAATCACGAGCGTACTCATAGCAGGCTGGAGGAACTCATGTCGATTTCCTTCGGTCCCTTGATTCTCGACGAAGTACGCCGGCTTCAGCATCTTGCCGATGTCATGAAAATAAGCGCCGACCCGGACCAGCAGGCCGTTACAGCCAATGGCTTCGGCGGCCGTCTCGGCGATCGACGCCACGTTGATCGAGTGGTTATACGTTCCCGGTGCGCGGCGAACCAATTGCTGCAGCAGCGGATGCTGCACATCACCCAGTTCGAGCAAGCTAATGTCGGTTTGCACGTCGAACAATCGTTCGATGAAAGGGAGGAGCCCCGTCATTAATACACTGGCCAAAAGTGAGCAAGAGCCGAACCAAAAGGCACCGATGGCTAGCGTAACTACGAAGGAATTGGTCCAAGTCGCGGGGAGCCAATCTTCGACAACGTTGAGGGCACTATCGGTGGCGCCAAATGCCTGGCCCACAAGTGTGCCGACACCGAACGTCGTGGCAACGACAACGACTCCTGATATGGCACCGACATAAATCAACTTGGTCCGGCTGCGAATGCGGGCCAGAAACAAGATCGCAGCCGCGACGGAAGAGACGAGGATGACGAACTCAGCCAGCCCCTGGTCGAGCAGGAATGAAACGATCAGCGCGACCGAAGCTGCCAGCAACAGAGCCAGTTCTTTTTCATAGGCAATTGCGGCGGTCATGCCGAACAGCATGAGCGGAATGATCTCGGCGCGCCATTGATCTTTGGAAGCACCCCAGCAGAGGATGACCGTGACGACGATCGCGCCCAAAAGGACCGAGAACTTGTTCAGGTCTTCAACCAACTTGCGGCGGCGGTTCAATATGTAGAAACCACACAGCGTGTAGAGCGCGCCATACATGCCGAACGTCGCCAGGCTGTGGCCAATCTTTTCGGACCAGCCCATCTGCTTTCGCCAGGCCTCGTACTCTCTTCGCAACAGCTGCACGTGGCTGCTATCGAGCGGCTGACGAGCTTCGGCCAGGTGGGCGTCGTTGGCTTTGTATTCGCGGATGACCATTACAACCGCATCGGCAGCTGCCTTCTTTTCGGCTTCAGACGCTTCGCGGTCGAGCTGCAATGTCCGAGCGTTCTGCAATCGCTGATCGAGCCAGGCATAGGTCAGGTCAGCAACGGTCAGACTGTTTTCGCTCATGCCGCCGAAGGACTTCAGCTCTTCGATCAAGCGTTGCTGCAGCTGTGGTTTGATCTTGCTGACCAGCACCTCTTCGACTGCAGCGCGGTGAGTCCATTGGGGCTTGCCCGTGGGGCGAACCTTCACACCTTGTTGACTCCCTTCGGTGCTGGTGTGTTGCAGCACATCGATAACGCCGCTCCGTTCGAGCGGAACAAAGGCCCGCTTGATCGCTTCGTCGAAGCGGCCGGAGTCCATGCCGACCATGAAGAAGCCCTTCAGGGCGTCAAACTTTCGCTTTTCCGTTTCAGGTGTCTTCCCTTCGCCAGCTGGCGAGAACTCTTCCCACAGTTTGGGCTCGACCTTGTCGTAACTTTCCACACTCGCGAGCTGCGAGACCTTGTTCTTTAGCTCTTGTCGCAATTCTTCCAGCGGTCGGGCGTCTTGTTCGTAAACGAACTCAGCCTGCGAGCGAGCCTGATCTTTGCGCTTGGCGGTTTCGACGGGATCTTCTTCGGAAAAATCGACTCGCGCGATGATATCGCGGTTCGGTATGAAACCCGTGCGATACGAGAACGAGGGAGCCCAACTGCCAGTAACTCCCCACATCACCAGCGCAGCGAGTACGCACAAGCCCAAGCGAATGAGCACGTCGGTACGCCGCAGTACAGACAGTCCGCGCGCGACCATGCCTGGGGGTAGCGTGGTTACCCGGCTATTGCGAAGTCGGCGTGAAAGGCTGTGAGACACGGGCAATCGGGAAGTACGAGAGTAGGGAGTTACTTGGACTTTTTGGATGTCGACGGATTCGAACGTGGTTCGTCTTCATAAGCGCGGACAATCTCTTGGACGAGCTTATGGCGGACGATGTCTCCCTTGCCGAGATGCACGGTGTTGATGCCGTGAATATCGCGCAAGCGTTGCAACGCATCGGTCAATCCGCTGGCACTCGCGCGCGGCAAGTCAACCTGGGTCACGTCACCAGAGATCACAATCTTCGAACCATGACCCATGCGAGTCAGGAACATTTTCATTTGCGAAACGGTGGTGTTCTGGGCTTCATCCAGAATGATGAACGCTTCGTTGAGCGTGCGACCTCGCATATAGGCAAGCGGCACCACTTCAATCACGTCCTGTTCCATGTACCGCTTCATCTGGTCGTAGTCGATCATTTCCGCCAGGGCATCGAGCAGGGGGCGGAGATACGGATTGATCTTGGCGAACATATCGCCGGGCAAATAGCCGAGGCTTTCGCCCGCTTCGACGGCTGGGCGAACCAGCACGATCTTCCGCATTTGATGATGCTTGAGCGCTTCCACAGCGATCGCGACCGCGAGGTATGTTTTGCCTGTGCCTGCTGGGCCGACGGCAAAGGTAATGTCGTGCGCACGAATTGAGTCGACGTAGCGGGCCTGGCCCGCGGTCTTGGGGACAATTCGTTTGGCAACGTTAATGACATCAATGGGCTGAGCCACCAGGCCCAGCACTTTGCCCCCAGCAGCGCTCAAGATGCCGCCGACCGTTTCGGGATCGAGCTCACCCCGTTGCGCCAGCAGTGCCGAGAGCTGCTCGAAGACAGAGGTCGCTTTGTTCACCGCCGGTTCTTCGCCCTGAATGCGTAGTTGCCCATCGCGATGACTGATGGTCACGCTGAGGGTTTCTCGCAATGCTCGCAGATACTGGTCGCGGGGACCAAAGAGGGCCAAGGCCTGACTCGGGTCGTTAAGCGTAATAATCTGTTCGATCATGGAGCAGAGCAGCTGAGGCTGCACCGAGTGGCCAAGAAGCACGAACCCAAGTCGAGTCGGGTCGCGACAAGACGCCGCGGAGAACGAAAACGCAGGCGTAGTACGAAAGTCTGAATCGTGGCAGTCCTAAGGAACCTTCACCAACTGAATTGCAACTCGCACACCAGTGGCCAAGGGGAGAACAATTCGCAGCTCACTCAAAATCGACGCTCGGTCGATCGCTGCCTGTCTTAAGTATAAACGGTAATCGGCCGTAGGGACCAGGGATTGTTGCTATCAGGCGCGCAAGTATTTAGGTACCAACTGGTTGCAATTTCCAAGAAAGTCGCTCGCTCGCGACAATTTGACGGAGCGTAGGCTTGGCAACGAATGTAGGGACGCTACAAACGGTCGCCCGTTTAAACGCCCAAGGCTTGGCGCTTCTCCTGCACAAATGGCAGGTGGTGAGGAATGTGGTTGGCAATGTTCGTGAGAATCTTCTCCAGCGTCATTGGCCCGTTTTCGGTGTGAATGCCGCACCGGTGAAAAGCGTCTGCCGGCAGCGTCTTCAAAATCCGGCCCATGTGCGTCCGGCAGGCGGCAATCAGATTCAGTTCTTCTTCCAGGTCACGCTCGTGATAAGCGAGCTTGCTGGCGAACAAATCAGGATCGCCGCTGAACATCGTCGGTTCGTGCTGGGCAATCGTCCGTTTCATACGATCGAGGTAAACGGGCTCAAAGTCGGCAATGTGCGCCACCAGTTCCAGTGTGCTCCATTTGCCGGCAACTGGTCGGGCCAGCAGTTGCTCGCGCGTCATGCCCGCCACCGCTTGCCGCAACAGTGCCGGTCCAGCCAGGTATCGTTCAATCAGTTGATCGGCACTCATTTATTTGCACTCGGTGCAGTGTCCTTTGAGGAAAATCTCCGTCACGTCTCCCATCATGCCCGTCTTTTTGCCGGACGAGGGAACGATCTTCACTTCGACCTCGGGCAGGCAGGTCACTTTGCCACAATCCAAGCACATGAAGTGGGGATGCTGGCCATCCTCGTGCTCGTCCGTACGCCGCAACTCAAACCGCCAGGCATGATCGCCCGCATCGAGCCGGCTCAGCAAATTCGAGTCGGCCAGCTCGACCAAGCAGCGATACAGGGTCGACTTGTCGTACCCTTGCGGCACCAGTGCGTCGGCAACCTCGGCATGGCTCAGGGGCTTGTTGAAGTTCGCCAGGTACTGCAGGACCGCCAGGCGCGAGGCCGTGCTACGCAGGTCGGCCGCGCGAAGCATCTCGCGCGCCTGTTGAACCGATAGCCCTGCTGTTTCATCTTTACCCATGCCACCGCCCACTTTGCAATTCCTCGCGGCCTGCTGGTTTTTCCGTTGGCCGCACGCCTATTCTACCACCTGGGGGTGAGCTTGTCGCGGGAAGACTCGCACGGGCCGGAAACCACAACTTTGCAGATCTCCAAGTATGCCCGCTGAATGATCGTGGTTTAGGGAGCCGGACCTCTCCTCCCCTGAACTGCGCCCCACGAGAGCTGTCGCGGCCCCAGCCCCTCCCAAAATCAACCAACTTGTCCAAACAAGGAACCCTTAGTTGGACAGACACCTGCAGCCAAACCCGAGAGTTACGCCATGCACTGTCCAAATAGCGACCGCTTAATTGAACACCCCCCTTTTGCGGTTTGCGCCCCAGTGATGCCCGACAAATCTATGGAATTGGTCCAAGCAGATTCATGGCGAGATTCCAGGCAAGTGCAAGAACATTCAAAGCAACAATTGCAGTTCGCTTTGGCAAAAGGAACACAGCGCATAGGCTCAGAACGTTCAATCCAAGTCCGGCAAGAGACGCTAACTCAAGATCGAACTTGTAGTCTCGGCCGTTAGGCGGAAATCGCAACCTGCACCAGATATAAACAACACACGCCAGTCCTGCTATTGCCAGAGCCCAGACAATTTGAAGCTTAAGTATGTCGGCAATGTTATCCTGTTTCCCGGTTTTACCAGCATGGGATGGGGAAGAATACGGATTGTCGTCAGTCACTGTAGCTGCTCCTCTCTAGCCATTAACACATACCAGTTGCTCGGGTTTGGCAACTGGTACTTCGCCGCTAATCCCCCAGCCGCAGCAATCGAGCCCCAGCTCTGAGTACGGATCAAGTAATGGGACCGAACTGGTATGCAACTTCTCGGCTGACGCGTGCCCGCGATGAGTGGAATATCAGCAGCAGTAAAAAACATAGGGCAGACAGTATATTGAAGGACATTAGAAGGCAGGGACTAGTAGGTGGCGGCTTGATCGAAATCACCAATCTGAGTTCGAGTAGTCAGGCAAATACGATTAGCAAGTGGTGGTAAATAGTTGAGAGCCAGAATGAATTCGGCTTGGAACTCCGCGAAAGAAGTGCGTGTTCTTCAGAATGGCATTCTTAGAGATGCCGAGAGCCGTCTCAATCGCGCGGCGGATTGTGTGCGCGCATGGATCAATGATCCTCTGGCCCCTCGACGAAACTCGGAAGTGGGGGCATATCCGGGTGTCGTGTCAGTATATCTCGCCGATATTGCCCATCGCTGCGCCGCTATAGGGTGCGAGCGTGTGTTGAGCGGTGACCAAAGTGGATGGGGAGATATTCTACAAAGCATCCCGATCATGTACTGGGTGCGGCGTATGGAACTTCGCCTTGTCCAATTTCGGTTTCAGAACAAAAAGGATCGGCGGATTCTCGCTGATCGGTTGAAGACGTCGATGGCTTTCGGCGTCGCTTTCGCATTTCACCAAGATGAAGCGGCAAGCTGGCTGGGCAATGCGCTGCTGAGCGACGTGGACAGCGAGCAATTGTTTCAGAAACGCCCCGACTGGTCACCGGTCAATCTCCTGGTTTACAAGATCGCCGGCCGTTGGCTGCAGCGTGACGTTGACCCCACGCAAATTTCCATTAGCCGTCCTTGTCAGGCCTACGACGACATCTGGCGTTATTGGGATGATCACCAACGTCTAGGCGAGGCCCTTGATGCTGCCGCTGAGTATCACGTCTCAAATGGCCATACGAGTCGTGAGTGCGACGAGATGGACTTCTTTTCCACTTATTGCGAATCAATCCCGTGGGAAGCCCTCTGCATTCTCCGGCTGCGAAGATTTCAAAAGCTTGCCGCTCCGTCACTCTCTCATCCGTTTCTGCAATCACCTCTCATGTCGCCCCCTGACAACTTACAGGTCGTACGAGACGAGCTGCTCGAGCAAGCAATCCTCGCCGGCAAGACCATTTTTCCTGATCTGTAATTCCGAACCTTTGGCCGACGGTGCCCCGAAGCCATTTCAAACTTTTAGCCGGTTTGTCAGGTCGGTTCTCCGCCCTGAGACGACCCACGTCAGAAGTTTAAAGTCTGCACGTCTTTTACTCGCGGTTGCCGGCAGATCACGTTGAACGCAACCTCGCATCTGCCCGATTCGGAGGGTGTTGAAAAAGGGGTAGACTTTTTCAACAGTCAGGCGCGCCGCACGCGGGTTTGGCTGCGTGTGGTGTTGAATAAGTCGCCGACTTTTTCAACGAACGCGCTGAAAACGAGATTGTTTCCAGCGGAGTAATGGCGAGCAGCGATGGTGGTTAGGTGCAAGCGCCGGTTTGGCTGTTGAAGAACTTGGCGGCCCGCGCGTTCATCTCTGCGGGCGAGACATCTTCCACCGCCTGGGCAATGGACCAGATGTGGCCGAAGGGGTCTTCGACCGAGCTCATCCGATCGCCCCAGAACATGTTGGTTGGCACCATCCGCGATTTGCAGCCAGCAGCGACAGCCTGATTGTAGATCGCATCGACGTCGGCAACGTAACAATGGAGCGTGACGGGAGTGCCGCCGAGCGTGAGGGGCGACTTGGTGTTCCATTGTGGATTCTCTTCCGAGAGCATCAGTATGCTATCGCCGAGATTGAGCTCGGCATGCATCACCGTTTTGCCATCCGGCATCGGCATGCGAAACTTTTCTTTTGCGCCGAATGCTTTGCCGTAGAACTCGATCGCCGCTGCCGCGTCTTTGCAAACCAGGTACGCTTGGATGGAACGCATTCCCGGCGGTGGATTACCAAACTCGACCATGGTCGTGCTCCTCTTTTCGTGGGTTGGGCACCCTGCCTGTCAAAGCCGAAACGCAGTTTCTCACCGGCAGAAAGCTTATGCCACCGAGTTACCCCAACATCGGTAGTTGCATGCTCGGTGGCTTGCTCATGGTGTTGTCAGCGATGTTGCGCACCAGCGTGGTGACGATCTTCTCGAGGTAAGGTCCGAGAATTGGATCGTCGAAATTGCCGAGGGTGAGGCCTTCGTCGCCGTTGATCCGAATCTGCATGTTGAGCGGCACTTCGCCCAGAAACGGAACCTTTAACTCTTCCGCTGCCTGACGAGCGCCACCACTGCCGAAAATGTCATAGCGTTTGCCGGTATCGGGGCAAATGAAACCGCTCATGTTTTCGACCATCCCCAGCAGGGGAATGTTGACCTTGCGGAACATGGCGATAGCCTTCACCGCATCGATCAGTGCCACTTGCTGCGGCGTGCAAACGACGACCGCGCCGGTGAGCGGCAGTTGTTGCGACAAGGTGAGGGCGATATCGCCGGTGCCGGGAGGCATGTCGATGATCAGATAATCGAGATCGCCCCAGGCGGTGTCGCGCAAGAACTGCGTGATCGCCCCGTGCAACATGGGCCCGCGCCAGACGACTGCTTCGCCAGCAGGAACAAGGTAGCCCATCGAGATGGTCGGCATGCCTTGAAACATGATCGGTTGCAGCTTGTTGTTTTCAATCACCGGCTTGCCGCTAAGGCCGAGCAAGTGCGGAATGCTGGGGCCGTAGACGTCGGCGTCCATCAGGCCGACTTTACAACCGGCGCGCTTCAGGCCCAGCGCGATCGTCGCCGCCACGGTGCTCTTGCCCACGCCGCCTTTGCCAGAACCGACGGCGATCACGCTTTTGGCCGTCAGGCCGATTTGACCGAGCTTGACTGCGGCCCGTTCGTGAACGACCAGATTTACATCGATGCTGGTGAGGGAAGGAAACCGACGCCGCAGCAACTCAACTAACCTTTCCTTCATCTCGTTCTTGATGGGAGCGGAATGGGAGGTGAGCGCCAGCGTGAGTGTGACTTTGTCGCCGGCGACTTGCACGTCGCGCGCTTGTTGCGTTTGGGTGACACTGCGGCCGGTTTCGGGATCTTTGAACTCTGCCAATACTTTTTCGACAGCCGCTACCGTTACGTCCATACTCATCCGTCCATCCTCTGCAATTCAAAAGGTATTAGTTGATGACTGGTGTGGTGCTGACCGCAAACCGCGGCCAGGGAATTCGCTGCCAGATGGTGGTCGGCAATGCCGTGCTGGTCGCCACGTGGCGGCGCAAGTGCCGTTGCACCAACCGGGTGGCAGCGGGCAGTTGTTCGAGGCGGTCGATCACCAGTAGCACGCCAGCATCTTGCAATAACGCGACTGCCGGGACTTTTTGGGCGACATCGCTCGAACAGAGAGCGAGAAAACGAGCTGCCGGGAAGTCGCGCCGCCAGCGATGCAAGATTGGGATAACGGTGGACAAGTTCTGCTCGTTGACATGCACGGCAGCGACCGATTCGGGCGATTCTTGAAGCTGAGTTTCGCACTGCGCGAGCGAGACCGCGCTCGAAAGCAAACTCCAGCGAGAATCTGGGAGCGCAAGACGCCACGCCGCCAGCCAGCGAGGGGTTCGTTCGCAGAGAATCAGCTTGGGAGGGGACATTCCACTTTCCTGGACGCATCTGCTGGCCGCAGCCCGCAAATTGCGAGTCCATCATCGTAGGTCGTACTGCCATTTCTCACAACGGGCGGCCGTACGCTGAACCCGCGAGTATGACCTTGTGTCTCGGAGGTAATCGGAACGAACGGTGCTGTCGTTTGCTTAGCCTGCCTTGTCGCAAACCATGGCGGACCGTTATGTTACGCGTCGGCAGACGTTGTCGGTGCACACCCTTTGTAGCGGCGTGCCGCAGCGAACAGCTGGTCCCTCTTCAGGAAGATGGTTCGATGCTTAAGGTCAGTTTGCCCGATGGCAGCGTGAAGGAGTTTCCCGCCTCAACCACCCCGCGAGCGATTGCCGAATCAATCGGCCCGCGACTCGCCAAGGCCACGCTGGCTGCCGAAGTGGATGGGAAAGTAGTCGGTTCCGACTACGTCCTGCCCAGCGAAGGTGAGGTCAAGCTGCGGCTGCTGACCCGCAAAGATGCCGAAGCGCTGGCCGTTATGCGGCACTCGTGCGCTCACATCATGGCCCGCGCAGTCATGCGGCTGAAGAAGGGGGTGCAACTGGCCTTCGGTCCGACCGTCGAAGGTGGTTTTTATTACGACTTTCAACTTCCCGAACCGCTGACCGACGACGATTTTCCCGCCATCGAAGCCGAGATGAAAAAGATCATCGCGCTCGATGAAGGCTTTGAGCGAATCGAAGTGCCACGCGAGAAGGCTCTGGCGATCGTCCAGGGACTCGATCAAAAGTATAAGGTCGAGCACATCGAGACCGGGCTGGCGACTCACCCCGAATTGTCGTTCTATCGCCAGGGTGAGTTCATCGACCTTTGCCGGGGACCTCATATTCCGAGTGCGAGTGCCGTCGGAGCGTTCAAGCTCCTTTCGCTGGCCGGTGCGTATTGGAAAGGTGATTCCGACAACGCGCAGTTGCAGCGGCTGTACGCCACCGCGTTTTTCACTCAGGAAGAACTCGATGAACACCTGAAGAAAATCGAGGAGGCCAAACGCCGCGATCACCGCGTTCTCGGCAAGCAACTGCAGTTGTTTACCTTGAGCAACGACGTTGGTCCAGGGTTGTGCTTGTGGCTGCCCAAGGGAGCGATGATTCGCTCGCAGCTCGAAGAATTCATCAAGCAGGAGCTGACTCAGCGGGCCTATTTGCCGGTTTACACACCGCACATCGGCCGCATTCAGATGTATCAAACCAGCGGACACTTTCCGTACTACATGGAAAGCCAGTTCCCGCCGTTCTACTTCGATCCGTTCATGCAAAGCGTGCAGCAACTCTTTGCGCTGCAGTTCCAAGGCAAGCTGGCCGACAATCGGTTCATCGGCCACTTCGAAGAAGCATTGAAGGTCAACATCGATGGGCTGGTGCCGATTTCGTTCGGTGGTTTTGGTAATGCCAAGACCGATGCCGACAAGATGCACGCGATCAAGGAGTGGTTCGACGAACAAGAGGCTTATCTGCTGAAGCCGATGAACTGCCCGCATCATATTCAGATCTATAAGGCGCAAAAGCGGAGCTACAAAGAACTGCCGCTGCGGCTCGCTGAGTTCGGCTCCGTCTATCGCTTTGAAAAAACCGGCCAGCTTAACGGTATGACTCGCGTGCGTGGTTTTACTCAGGACGATGCTCACTTGTTCTGCATGGAAGACCAGGTTCCCGCCGAGTTCGAAGGCTGCATCGCGATGACTCAGTTCGTACTGAAGTCGCTGGGGCTCGACAATTACCGCGTGCGGCTGGGCTTCCGCGATCCCAAGAGCGACAAGTACGTCGGCAGCGAGCAGGTGTGGAATCGCGCGCAGAACGCGCTCGAAGATGTCTGCACTCGCCTCGGCATTGCCTACACCGCCGAGCCCGGCGAAGCTGCGTTTTACGGACCCAAGGCCGACTTCGTCGTGACCGATTGTATCGGGCGCGAATGGCAGCTAGGCACGGTGCAGCTCGACTATAACTTGCCGGCACGATTTGGTCTGGAGTACACCGCTTCGGACAACAAGGCCCATCAGCCTGTGATGATTCACCGGGCTCCGTTGGGTTCGATGGAGCGCTTCATCGGCGTGCTGATCGAACACTTTGCCGGCGCGTTCCCCCTGTGGCTGGCTCCCGAGCAAGTCCGAGTGATTACCGTCAGCGAAAAGAGCGAAGAGTACGGCCGCAAGATCGAGCAGCAACTGCGAATCCGCGGTCTGCGCGTTACCGGCGACTTCCGCCCTGAAAAGCTCGGCGCGAAGATTCGCGACGGTCAGTTGGAACTAATTCCTTACATGCTCGTTGTCGGCCCGCGCGACGCCGAACAAGGAACCGTTTCGGTCCGTGATCGGCTTGAAGGAGATCTAGGTGCCATGTCCCTTGATGCTGCTATTGCGCACCTGCAAGCAGAAATCGCCGAACGCCGCGTGCGCAAAACCTACAGCGGCAGTGCAGGGCTGGTCGAGAAGGAAAAGACGAACGAGTACTAGGAATGCAGAAGTAAGAATGCAGAACGCAGAATGAAGACATATATGTTGTTGTCTTTCATTGTGCATTCTTCGTTCTACGTTCTGCATTTACGCAAGTGACGCCCACTGCATTGTTTGAGGTCGACCGTAGTGGTCGCCTTGAGCGAGTTGACAGCCGAGTTCGCGGCAGGTCTGGGCTTCGTTTTCGCTGTGCACTCCAGTTGCTATAATCTTACAACCGGCTGCAACGGCGGCTTCAACGAGCGCCTTGATCTGCTGTTGCCGCTGCGTGCTGCGATCGACGCCGCGTGCCAAGGCGGGAGCCAGTTGCAAATAGTCTGGCGCAAATTGCTCGTGGGCCCGCACCTGATTCTGCCCACTACTGAAGCCGGCATAGCAGACGCCGACATTCAGTTCCCGTAGCCGGCTGAGGAAGTCGCGGAAGAACGGAATATCGACGACCGCAGAGTGAGGAATCTCAGCGATCAGCTTTTTGCCCGACAAGCGACTTTGCAGTTGAGCCAACGTCTCGGGAAGTCCATCGGCACCGACTTCAGCGGGCTGCAGATTCAAGAACAGCAGGTTCGCGCCCGTGGCTTCAGCGGCTTGTTCGGCGGCCAGCAGGCGATGCAACTGATGCCAACGCTCCGTCAGCCGGCAATCGACGCTTTGCAGGACTCGTTCGCCTGCAGGGACTTCGCCCGAGTGGTTCTCGATTCGCCGGAGCGCCTCGTAACCGATGGCTTGCCCGGTCGCCAATTCCACAACAGGCTGAAAGCGGGTGCGCAGGCCTCGATGGAGTAAGCCTTCGTTCAATGAGCGGACGGCCAGGATAAAATCGCGGGCAGCGCGGTCTTCGGACTGCAGATCGTTGTCGTGGGCGGCAACCGAGCCGCCGTCCATCACGTGGGTCACTGTGACGCGAGCTGATTCGTTACAAGGCGTGCGGAAGCAGAACTCGGCATCGGCAAAAGTGAGCAGATCGCCGTCACTTAGTAGCGCTTCGGCGACCTTCTTGCCGTTCAAGAGCGTGCCGTTCGTGCTGCCCAGGTCTTTGATCCGAAAGTGGCGGCCATCTTTATTGATGGCGGCATGTTCGCGAGAGACTCGCGTTGAAGGGACCTGATAGTCGCACGACTCGTTGCGCCCCAGGGTAAAAGGGAACTTCTCGAGCACAACGGGCTCGCCGGGCGTCCCCCCAACACGCTCGAGATAAGGAGATAGCTTTGTTTCCGGCAATAGAATCTTCGTTCGCATGACAGCCCCGCAGTGGTTTGCGACCAGTGGTTTGGATCTGGGTCGACCAAGCCTGTCGAATTTGACTACGCATTGCCGACAATGACACCGCTTCGGCAGCGCGAGCCAACTGAAACGTACGTCATGAATTGACAAGAAGCCGCTATCTTGCTGAGAAATATTTGGCGCGGCTAAGGCAGCACCGAATCTGTAACCTAAGTTTGTGCCAGAGGCCATGCTTCCGCGCGATCTACGTGTGTTCGCGCCTGGCGTTGCCCCCTTTGCACCCTTGGGTGAAAGCCACCGATGTCAGCTCGCCCTTTCTCCATTTTGATTGTGTCGGCCGATCGCACCTTGCTGCGGCGGATGTCGAAATTTCTCGATATCTTTGGCTACGAAGTGCGGCAAGCGAGCGACGAAGCGCAGACTCTGGCCTCCGCGGAAGCAAATCCGCCGGACTTCCTGCTCGTCGATGGTTCGACAGAGAGCCTGGCGAACAAGCAACTTTGTCGACAAGTACGCAGGCTTGGAGCCCAGCAGGTTTTCACCTATTGCATGCTCCTGGTAGAACTTCCTGAGGTCGCCGCACTTACTGAATCGTTAGAAGCCGGCTTCGACGACTTTCTCGCACGCGACGTTGTCTATGGGGAATTGCTGGCGCGCCTACGCGCCGGCGCACGTGTGCTGGAATACGAACGCCGCCTCGCCGAGCAGAACGGGCTCGATGTCATCACGGGCTTAGCCGAACGAAATGCCTGGCTCAAACAGTGGAAACCGTGGTTGCAGGCCTCTGCCGCAGAAAAAGCCAGGGCAACTCCCCCCTACGTCGCAGTGCTGGATTTCGATTCGTTTGGCCGCTTTGCCCGCGTGCAAGGGTTGATTGCCTATCGCGAACTGCTCCGTGGCGCGGCGCAATCGATCAAGAAAGCGCTCCCGGCAACGGCGCTCCCGGGCGTGCTCCACGATAATCGACTGGCGATACTCTTCGCCGCACACGACGACGCTGCGGCCGAGTCTCTCGCCAGCGGATGGCTAAAGTCATTGCAGGCGACTTCGCTACAGGCGAATGGCACTTCGGTGCAAGTCACCGCCAGCTTGGGCTTTACTGCGGTGCAAACCGACGAGCCAGCCGACATCGCCCTGCAACGGGCCATAACCGCGCTGCAGTTGGCCAAGGTCTCGGGTCGCAACTGCGTGGTCCATAGCGACGAGGTGGACGAAGATCAGCAAAGCTGGACTGAGTTGGCATCCGAAGGGCAGTTGTTTGCAACGACCGTCGCCCGCGATGTGATGATTCCTTGCCCCGTGCTGATCGGCGCGGATGAAACGGTCGATCAAGGACTGGCCCTTTTCGATCAAACTCAATTGGCCACGTTGCCGGTCGTTGATCTCGAAGGGCGACTTTTAGGTTTAATCACAGCTACTAAACTGGCCAATGTTCGTTCTCAGGGAAGTCGTCCGCGGCAGGCATCGGTACGGCTGGTGCGGCATGTCATGCAGACCGAATTTGCCAAGTTTGATGAAACAACCTCCTTAAACGAAATGATGGAGCATTTTGCCGAAAGCGAACAAGACGTGGCTGTCGTCGTTCGTGATCGCTGTCCGACTGGCCTTGTCTTCTGTCAAGGTTTGGCTGCGCTCAACGAGCGGCTGAATGTGACTGCGTTTCAGCCAACGAGTATTGCCGAAGGTAGCGAATATCTGCTCGTGCCGGAAATCTATTCAAGCGATACGGAATAACGTTCGCGCAAAACCGCAAGCTACCCTTGCAAGGCGGCCCGATGCGCTACAATGGCGCATGCCCCCTCACCTTGCCCGAGCCTGCGATGCAAATCATCGTTTTTGAAGACGAATGGATCAATCGACTTTTCCCCATTACCGTGGGCCGAGCCGCGTACGCGATGACTTGCGGCAGTTATCGACTCATTGATTGGCTGGGCGAATTAAGCACTGAATTAGGCGCTTCGCTGCGTGGCATTGTTCGTCCGCATCTGACCACGATTCAGCAAGTGGATTATCCGCAATTCACCGCGGTACCCGCCAATGGTGAAGCAACCGCTTTGCTCGTGAATGCCCGTCTGGTTCCTTCCGTGGGTACCTTCGAAACATTGAAGCAGTTGGTCGCTGAAGGTCGACCGGGAACCGTGCGCGACGGTGAAACCATCGCAGCTGCCTTGATTCACCGCGAAGGTCCACAGCCTCCCTCGCACGCCGATGTGAATCGCTTTCACGAGTACCTGCATACGCCGGCACTGTGGAAGCTGCCAGTGATTGAGCGCGATTTGCCGCTGCTCACCTGGCCCCACGATCTGGTTCGTTACAACCTTTCGATTATTGCGGCCAGCCTCGAACGGCGCATTGCCAGCGGCAAGTATCAAGAAATTGCGGACGGTGTGTTTGCTGCGACGGGTGCTTTGCTGGGGCAATATTGCACAACCGATACGAGTAAAGGTCCCGTGTTGTTGGATGAAAATGCGACCGTCGGACCATATTCGTTCCTGCGAGGTCCCGCCTACTTGGGGCCACGCGCACGAGTGATCGAGCACTCGGCGATTAAAGATGCTGTGTCGCTGGGGCATACGACAAAAATCGGTGGCGAAGTGGAAGCCAGCATCGTCGAACCGTATACGAACAAGCAGCATCACGGCTTTCTCGGGCACAGCTATCTTGGCAGTTGGATCAACTTGGGTGCAGGAACTTGCAATAGCGACCTGAAGAACACGTACGGCAACGTGAAGATGGATTACCGCGGCGAGGCCGTGCAAACCGGCATGCAGTTTGTCGGCTGCATGATGGGCGATTATTCCAAGTCGGCCATCAACACCGGCATCTTCACTGGCAAGACTGTGGGCTGTTGCAGCATGCTCTATGGCTATGTGACGACGAATGTCGCCAGCTTTGTGAACTATGCCCGGCTATTCGGGCAGGTCACTGAATTGCCTGCCGACATCATGATCGCCACTCAGCAGCGAATGTTTGCCCGCCGTAGTGTTCAGCAGCGGCCCTGCGATGCTCAACTCATTCACGATATGTACGAACTGACTCGTAACGAACGACAGCTCGCCGGCGAACCGTTGCAACTGTAGTTCTTACTTTGCCAAAAGTCCGGCTTTGATGGTCGGATCAATTTCAAACCCAGCTACGGCAAGCGCTTCGAAGTATTCTTCGGGCCGATTGAGATTTCGTAATGTGAGCAAGTTTGGATCGCTGAGACGCAGATCATCGACCGGAATGTATCGCGTGCGAATCTGCTGCAGCAAGTTCGACGCCCGCAGCAGGTCGCGGGCCAACAGCTTCTCAATCGTGGGAATGATCCTGGTCTGATAAACGGCGGAGAGTGGGTGACAAAACTCTTCTTGCCGCGGCGCGACAGCATCGAAATCAGCCGTCAGTTGCAGCAGTTGGCGAACCAAGCTGGGCTGCAGTAGTGGTACATCGCAGCTAGTGACGTAAGCCAAGTCGCAAACAGGCTCGATTGCTTTCATGCCTGCCAGTAAGCCTTCGAGCGGGCCACGATCCGGGCGCTGGTCGCAGGCATAGAGCGTGCCAGTGGGTAATCCGGGCAAAGGTTGCCCCTCAGCGACAACCACCACAATCGGCCGCACTACTTCGCTCAGCAGGCGATGGACTCGTTGGAGCATGAACTCTGACCCGAAGGGAAGTGTGGCCTTCGGCAGCCCCATTCGGCTGCTCTTTCCACCGCACAGAATGATTCCGCCGGCTCGCATGTTGACTTGATTTGGTTCGTGGTTGTGCCGTTTGAAGGGATGGTACTGACCGTGCTTTCAGCATAACCGGATCGCCTTTCTTAATGTTGACATTTTGCCACTATCGCGATCGCTCGTTAGCAACGCGTGAGCTATGGTTTCGACGGAGAACCAGTCGGGTTTGCTGCGCGAAGGTTGCGCGGCAGGCCATTGATCGTCCGTCTTGCCCAATTCGAGTTGCCCATCCCCTGGGCGGAGTCAGCTTGCAAAATGAAACCACTTCCCACTGCAGCACGGTCAGCCGCCGAAGCTTCGAAGGCCGAAGAGTTCGACCTCCTCAAGCGCAAGATCCATAACAAACTCGTCGATAAGCTCGACCTGAATCGCGTCGGCGAATTGCAAGGTGATGTCCTTCGCCGCGAAATCCGCTTGGTTGTCGAACATCTTTGCGATACGGAAGAAACCTTCCTCAACCGCACCGAGCGTGAGCGACTGATTGAAGAAGTGCTCGACGAAACGTTCGGACTCGGCCCGCTCGAAATGCTGCTGAAGGATCACACGATCTCCGATATTTTGATCAACGGTCCCAAGCACATCTTTGTCGAACGTCGCGGCAAGTTGGAACGGACAAACGTCGAGTTCCGCGATAACGGCCACTTGCTGCAAATCATCGACCGCATCGTGTCGAAGGTCGGTCGTCGCGTCGACGAAGTCTGCCCGATGGTCGATGCGCGTCTGTCCGACGGCTCCCGCGTGAATGCCATCATTCCGCCACTTGCCCTTGATGGTGCCGCGGTTTCCATTCGTCGTTTCGGTTCTTCGCCACTAAAACTCGAAGACTTGCTGAACTACAAAGCGCTCACGCCGGAAATGGTCATGTTGCTCGAAGGGGCCATGAAAGCACGACTCAACATCATCGTTGCGGGTGGTACCGGTTCGGGTAAGACGACGCTGCTCAATACGCTCAGCAGCTTCATTCCGAATCACGAGCGCGTGATCACCATCGAAGACGCGGCGGAACTTCGCCTGCAACAAGAGCATGTGGTCCGTCTCGAAACTCGGCCGCCGAATATCGAAGGTAAGGGAGCGGTGACCGCCACCGACCTGGTGAAGAATGCTCTGCGTATGCGTCCTGAGCGAATCATCATCGGCGAATGCCGCGGACCGGAAACGCTGGACATGTTGCAAGCGATGAATACGGGTCACGACGGCTCGCTCACGACGTTGCACGCCAATACACCCCGCGATGCTTTGGCCCGTCTCGAAACGATGATCTTGATGTCGGGCTTCGAACTCCCCATCAAGGCCATGCGTCAGCAAATCTCGAGCGCTGTGCATCTGCTCATTCAGGCGAACCGGTTGCAAGGTGGTATCCGCCGCGTGACCAGCATCACCGAAGTGGTGGGCATGGAACAAGACACGATCGTGATGCAAGACATTTACAAATACGTGCAAGAAGGCATCGACGAAACGGGTCGTGCTCGTGGTCGCTTCGAAGCCACCGGCATTCGCCCCACCTTCATGCACAAGCTCGAGTCCGCCGGTATCCGTCTCCCGTCCAGTGCATTCCGCCAACGCGTAATGTTGCCAGACTAAGGAAATCCAGAAGTAAGAAGGCAGAACGCAGAATGAAAGACCACAACATCCATTCTGCATTCTGACTACTACGTTCTGCATTTCAGCTCGAAAACAGACAACTCCAATCCGCTTCGCTTCAACCAAGTCATCGCCATGCTAACGCTACTCATCATCGGTGCCTCGTTCATCGGCGTAGCCTGTCTCGTCGGCGGTGTCGCGAGCGTATTCTCGAAGTCGAGCACAGGCAGCATGGTCGAAGACCGGCTCGACCTGCTCGCCGGTCTGTCGAATCCTGCTGCGAAGAAAAAGGACGATACCAACCTGCTGGCCACAATGGGCGACAGCAGCCCGTTCGAAGAATGGTTGTCGAAGAACTTCAACCTGCGTCTGTTTTTGCAACAGGCAGATACGAAAGTCACGCCAGCCAAGATGGTGGTGATGTCGTTGGGCCTGGCCGTGGGTGGCGTTGTCTTGCCAGTACTCTGCCGGGTGCCACTGGTGTTTGCCCCGATCGGCCTGGTGCTGGGTTGCGGACCATTCATTTACTTCTACATGCGGCGTGCTCGTCGCCTGGCCAAGTTCGCCAAGCAGTTGCCCGAAGCATTGGAATTGATCTCTCGCGCCTTGCGCGCGGGGCATAGCTTGGCCGCAGGGTTCAAGCTGTGTGCCGATGAAATGGGCGCGCCAATCGGCACCGAGTTCGAACGCTGCTACGAAGCCCAGAACCTGGGGCAGCCGCTCGAAGATGCCATCGAAGAAATGACCGACCGCGTACCGAACCTCGACTTGCGATTCTTTGCGACGGCCGTGATTCTGCAACGCCAGACAGGTGGTGACCTCGCTGAAATTCTCGATAAGATCGGCCACCTCGTCCGCGAACGATACAAAATCTACGGCATGATCCAGTCCCTCACGGGCGAAGGCCGCTTGTCGGGATCGGTGTTGCTCGGTTTGCCCCCCTGCCTGGCAATTGTCATGTATCGCTTGAATCCTGGTTATTTGACGACCCTCTTCACCGACCCGATGGGGCATCAAATGCTCGCCGGTGCGGTGGTGCTGCAGTTTGTGGGCGCGCTCGTCATTCGCAAGATTGTGAATATCAAGGTGTAGCGACGGGGCTCTGTTTCGCGCGATTGGTTTGTTCCATTTGTTAGCTCGGCGGTTTATATGAATCAGATCCTCACCAACCCAATCTTTGTGCAAATCGCGGTGTTCGGCCTGATTGCGGCCCTGACGTGGCTCGCCATCGAATTCTTCTCAGGCAGCAACAGCCGAGCCGAACAACGGCTCGAAGACTTCCGCGACCCCGTGGGGCGAAAGAAGCGCGAAGAGGGTGGCCGCAAGGGAGATAACCTCTCGCGCATGCTCGAAGCAGCTTCGCCGGCGCTGGCCAAACCGCTACAGCCCAAAACCGAAGCGGAAATGAATAAGGTCAAGCTCAAATTGTCGTACGCGGGCTTTCGGAGCGAAGGCGCGCCGATGGTCTTTCAAGCCGCGAAGTTCCTGGGCCTGATGATTGGCCTGTTCCTGGGTGGTGGTATTACCATTTTGACGTACGGCTTCACCCAAGGCGCACTGATGAAAGTCGTGTTGCTGGCCGGTGGCTTCTTTTATCTGCCGGAACTGGTCGTCATGTACTTGGCCAAAAAGCGGAAGGAATCGATCTTCCTCGGCCTGCCCGATGCGCTCGACCTGATGGTGGTCTGCGTCGAAGCTGGCCTCGGTCTCGATCAGGCCATGCGAAAAGTGGCGGAAGAAATGAAGAAGGCCTATCGCAACATTGCCGACGAATTCGGCCTCTGCAACCTGCAACTGCAAATGGGTCGCGTCCGTTCGCAAGTGCTGCAGGAACTGGGCTCGCGCAGTGGTGTCGACGATCTAAAATCGCTGGCTTCCATTCTCATTCAGGCCGATAAGTTCGGCAGCAGTATCGCTCAAGCGCTTCGCGTGCAAAGCGAAGCGATGCGTACTCGCCGCGCACAAATTGCGGAAGAAAAAGCGGCCAAAACCGCGGTGAAACTCATCTTCCCGCTGGTGCTCTTTATCTTCCCCGGCATCTTTGTGATCCTCGTTGGCCCGGCCGCAATCACGATGGTCCGCGAAATGTTCCCGGCAATGAACAAGGGTGGTTAACCCCGCAGCGCCACATAGGCCAGGTAACCGAACCAAATCACAAACAGGCCGACGCTAACGATCAGCAGCGGGAGATTTTGCCGCGGCGGATCGGCCCGGTAAGCTCGCAACGGATCGGTCGGCTGGTCGGACTTTGCTTGCGATTCGGCATTCGTTTCGTCGGTTAAGGGCGCAGCAGCGCGGTCAGATGCAGCATTCTTGCTGACGTTTCCTTTTCCACGCTGTTGTTTCGACTTGGCCATCCGCTTCCTTGCTCCCTCTGCGCGAGACTACTACTTCTTCTGTGCGAACAGCCAGGCATAAAACTCAGGATTGCGGTAGGTTGCCGTCCACGAGTTATGCCCCACACCGGGATACTCCGTGTACTTCGGCTCGCCACCAGCAGCCTTGATTGCCGCGATCATATCGCGCGAGCGTTCTGGCTTGACGGCAGTGTCTTTGTCGCCATGAAAGGCCCAGATTGGCAACTTAGTCAGCTTCTTGGCTTGTTCCACATCGCCCCCTCCGCAAATCGGCGCAGCAGCTGCAAAGTAATCGGGCTTTCGTTCAATACTATCCCACGTGCCGTAGCCCCCCATCGAGAGGCCCGTCACATAGATCCGCTTGTCATCGATGCTGAATTCCTTCGCAATCGCGTCGAGTGTTTCAAACGTAAGCTGCAAAGAAATCGATGGCTTCTCCGGTGCTGTATGTTTCGCAGCACCCCAATCGACTTCGACCCACTTCTTGCCATTGGGGCACTGCGGGGCGACGACAAACGCGGGATACTTGGCCATCACTTCGTCCGAGGCGAAGTCATTCATGCCGTGGACGAGTTGGCGCTTGTTGTCATCTCCGCGCTCGCCGGCCCCATGCATAAAGAGCACTAGCGGGTACTTTTTATTGGGGTCATAGTCCTTGGGTTTCAGCAGCCGATAGTTAAGCTTCTCGCCGCCAGCGCCGGCGTAGGTCCGCGCTTCAAAACGGTCGAGATTGTCGGCGGCGTCTACGTCGTCGGTAAGCAAAGTCACGAGCACAATTCCTAAGCAAAGTGCAATTCGGGAGAGCATTGGCAATCTCGGGTGAAGTACGAATGGGCAGAACTCAGGTTCGCTAAACGATAGCGATTCCCGCGTGCCGATGCGAGTACTGAACGCCGCATTCGCAGCCCCGCGAATTCCGCTGGCAGTCCTTGCTTTGTGAAGTCGGGGAGCCGATGATTCGCGCATGAACAAAGCCTTCACTCGCGAACCCGATGCCGACGATGTGCTCTGTCCCAAGTGCGGTGCCAGCGGCGATGCCGTACCCGAAGCGGCGGTGAGCTCTTATGTGTCGGCCGAATTGCGCAAGAAGCTCAGCGACACGGTCTACTTCTGCAGTACGACCAGTTGTCCCGTGGCCTATTTCGATGCAATGGAAGGCGCCATCGAAGCCGCGGCGCTCAATCAGCCGATCTATCCCAAGGATCCCGCGGCACCAATCTGCGGGTGCTTTGGCTTCAAACTGGAAGATATCGAGGATGACGCGGCCGAGGCTGTTCCGCGGCGGATTCGCGAACTACTGGCGAAGTCGAAATCGCCCGCGGCCCACTGTAGCAGTGCCGCACCGAATGGGCGGTGTTGTCTGCCTGAAGTGCAGCGGCTCTATTTCCGGCTGAAGTCGCAGGCTTCGCGAGGATAGGCCACGCGCTTCTTTGAGTTCTGGAAGTGGGCTAGTTTGAGAAATGAAGCTGGGTGCCTGTCGTTTTGCGCAGCAAAACACAGCAGAAGGAACTCAGTCCCGCTGCACTGTGTTTTGCTGCGCAAAACAACAGGCACCCAAAGGGGCCCACTACTTGAGTCATCGTTTCGGCATAGTACCCTGGGGCGCGCATGGTAAGATATTGAGCGTGGACCGCGAACCAATGCCAGTACCTGAAGTTCCTGCAATCTCGACCGAGCGGCCGAGTGCGCCGCGCCCCCGCCGCACGGGACGGGGAAAGTTGTTGCGCGGATTGCTCATCACGCTGTTAGTGGTCTTGGGAATTGTTGCCATTCGCCCGTGGTCTTATTGGGATGAACTGTTGTCCGATCGACGTTCATCGCGCATGAACGATGTGATCATCACACCGCCCGATCATCGTCCGCACGATCCGCTGGTCACGCAAACAAAGACCATTACCCCGGCACCTGCCTTGAATGCCGGCTTGGCGAAGCTGAAAGAGAGCGTCGCGCTCATCGAAGCCGACGGCCCCTTAGGACGCGAGGTGATCGGCAGCGCGTTCGTTCTGACGCCGCAAGGCGAGGTTGTCACTTGCCTGCACGTTATCAGTCGGGCCACGAGCGCCGTGGTTCGCTTGAGTGACGGCCGCGTATTCGATGTCGCCGGCTATGCGGCCGTTGATCCCGCCAACGATTTGGCGCTCCTGCAACTGAAAGAACCGCCGTCGTCGCTCAAGCCAGTTGTGTTGGCAGAGACTCCGCCCACGCAGTTGACGCCTGTCATCGCTTGGGGGCATCCGCAGGGAATTGAATTTTCCCCCTTCGATGGCAAAGTCAGCCGGCTCATCGACAGCAGCCAGTTGCCGGGCGGTCTGCAAAAGTTTGTGCGCGAATTGACCGGTGGCGACACCGAGCAAACCTGGATCCAGCACACGGCGAAACTCTCGGAGGGGAATAGTGGCGGGCCGCTGGCCAATGACCAAGGAGAAGTGATCGGACTCAATATGTGGGTCGACCGCCAATCCGACTATAGCTA
Organism: Anatilimnocola aggregata; assembly: GCF_007747655.1. Lineage (NCBI taxonomy): Bacteria > Pseudomonadati > Planctomycetota > Planctomycetia > Pirellulales > Pirellulaceae > Anatilimnocola > Anatilimnocola aggregata. The sequence continues at coordinate 6,528,929 of NZ_CP036274.1, read as the reverse complement.
TGCCTTGCCCGTTGCCGCCCTGAAAAACCTGAGCAACCTGCGACTTCCAGAGGTGCAGCCGCTGGAGCGGTTTGCCGCGAGCGACGCCCGCGTCCGCGATGCCACCTGGCAGACGTCGGCGCAAAAGCTGCGGAAACTGGCCGACGAAGCCCGCGCCACCAAGTGGCAGGTACACGAATGGTCCGACTATTCCCGCCTGCAGCACCTCGCTTGGGGTGTGACACTGGCCAACGTGCCGGAACACTTCACCACCAAGAGCGAACTCGGCGATCGGCTCGACGAGTTAGTCAAAGAAGCCGACCGCGTGGCAGCGCAGCTGCATCAACATGCCTGGAACGACGGCGGCCAGATCATTGTCTTGAATGAATTTGCCGAGAAAGAGGTCACGCGCGCGGGCGCTGGCGTGGTCTTCTTCGGCACGGTGCAGCGGGTCGTGGAAGGGCGCAAGCAAGAGCGAGCCTTGCTCGTCAAACTCGCCGGCTTCGAGCAGATGTTACTCGTGCCGCTGAGCGGCGAGCTCAATGCACCCGCCACGGGTTCGCAGTGCTTGTTTGTGGGTGTGAACGATCGCGGGCGAACGGTTCGCTATGGCGATAATCCGCTGCAACCAATTGTCGCCAGCGTGATTATCGCCCCGCTGATTGTGCCGCTCGAAAAATAATTCCGCCTACTGCGGCAGCAGCAAGTTCTTTCTCGCCAGCGAGGGGAGTGCATCTTCCAGCACTTTGCCGAGGATGACGCGCACCTGATCGAGATCGGCGACCGGCTTCCCTTTTTCGTGAACGACGAGTGTCTTTTTGGCAACGAGGTCCGTTAGCGTCTCGATCACTGCTGCGCGATCGCGCGAGCCATCGAGCAGTTTGGCCACTTGCCGTTCGAAGTCGCCCAATTGCACCACTTCGTGCATCAAATTGGTCACAGCGCCCGGCTGACTCGCCTGAAACCGTGCGAGCCGAGAGATAGCTGGCTGTTCCGGAATAAGATACGCCACCTGTGGTGGCTCGGCATGCAAGTCGACGTGTGTCGTCGCATAACAGCGGAGCAGCGGACGGGCCAGATTCTTCGCATCGTTCGCAGCCCGCTCGGCGTCGATCACTTGCGTACCGGGATGCAATCGTCCCCGGGCGTTCGAGAGGAGCTCCATGAAGGGAATCGCCCGAGGCCAGGCAGCGCGTAGTTCCAACATCGCCGCCTTGAGCAGCGGTTCTTTGGTCGAGAGTGTCGAGCCAGGACGCTTGAACGTCACGGGATCCCAACTGCGCGGATCGACTTGCACGCCCCCTTCTGGTTCCGACGACGACGCGACATGCATGTTGAAAATTCGCTCGGGCGGAATCGTGCGGTCGAGCGTCACAGCCGACTGGCACAGCAGCGTCTGGCGAAACAGGCGATTCCGCACCATGTCCATGTACTGCTCGGTTTCGATGATGTCCGTGCCGAGCTTCTTCAGCATGGCTTCGACTTCGGGCGGAAAATTGCTGGCCAGCATGGTGCTGTAGTCAGCTTCGCCCAGATACTGCAAGTTGTGCAGATGAGCGCGGTCCATGAACTGATGAAAATACTCGGGCTCATTGACCTCTTCGAGATATTCGTGAATCAGATACCAGTCCTGCTTGGGACGGATGTGATTCACTTCGTCGGCCAGCAGAATGCCGTACGCATTTCCCTTGGTCGAAACGGACTCGGCGAGAAAATCGAGCAACGCTCGCGATTCACGCAGCTTCTCAGCCGGGTTGCTGATCTTGCGAGCGCGGTAAGTCATGATGTCGCGAATCATGCCCCGCAAGCGCCAGCCCGGGTTCGTGTTGTAACTGATATAGGCGATGCCATTGGGCGTGAGATGATCGTGGCAAATGTGCAGAATCGCGTCCTGCACATTGGGCGGCACCCACGAGAAGACACCGTGCGCAATGATGTAATCGAACTTTCCTTGCTGCGGCGAGAACTTCAGAATGTCTTCGTGCAGCAGTTGCAGGTTCGGCAAGTTCAGCGCTTGGACCGTCTTCTGACCAATGGCCACTTGCCGCGACGAAGCATCGATGCCGACGAACTCGCTCTGCGGAAAGCGCTCGGCCAGTGGAATGATATTGCCGCCACTCGAACAGCCGAGTTCCAGCACGCGGCACTTGGCGAGTGGTGCGGGTTGCATGCCGAACAACTGCCCGATCGTCGCCAGGCGATTGGGGTGCGTTTGCGCGAACGGATGGCTTTCGTACAAAACTTCGTCGTAAGCATTCTCGGCCGACATCGCAGACTCCTGAATTCGCAGCCCCGTTGCCGACAGTCGCTTCCAGCGGCCAAGAGAGGGGGGTAGTGAACTTTACCCGATGCTTATGGCGCGGCAGCCGGGAACCGTTATGAATTCAGAGAAGAAATTCGCGGCTGGCCGGCACGCTTCGGCACAACGGGCAGAAGCGGAATCTGGCAGATTCGATTGAAGTTGGCAGGGCCGGATGCAAGTCCGACAAGCTGCGTCACACCAACAGCTTTTCTAACTCGCCGCGAATCGTCTGCTCGATCTGCCCGCGAAACAGCGAGGCCGCGAACGGCAGGTTGCCGCTCACCAGCACTTCCTCTTGATACACCACCAGGGTGCCGTCAATCTTCATGCCCATCGCCGTGAAGCCAAAGGCCAGAGTATCGTCCTGCCACACACCTTGCACGTTGCTCACCCGATCGGCGTGATCGCGGCGAACCTCATCGAGAAACGTTTGCAGTCGCTTGACGGCCTCAGCGACTTGCAGAGCGTGAGGAACTTTAATTTTCAGCGAGGGCATGCACAAACTTTCTAACGAATGAAGGGAGTCGAAGTGCTCTTCATTCTACCGTTCGTTCATGTGCTCGTAATCCCGGCGATCGAGCGGATTCCACAAGGGCATCCCTTGTTTTAATCGTTCGGCCAGCACGTCGAGTTTTTCCTGTGTGCCCGGCATGGCCTTGGTTCCTTCTACTCCTTCAGAAGGCTGCTGCTCAGGTTCGTAATTCCATTCGCCGTCGCGAATGGCTTCTAACACAGAACGCGGCACGTGTAGATCTCCTTAGACGCAGAACGGAACTGTCGTTGAATGTAACACAACAAGCCTGGGTGCTGATGAGCGGCCTGTGGTTGACGTCCCCATGCCTCGTGATGAGGCAACATCGTTGGGAGCAGTGGAAATGAACCGGGTCGTCAGCGAGCTGGCAGAAAGATGAGCTTGCGAGCTCTCACCAACGACGACAGCAGTATTGAACTCCGTCGCCATCAAGTCAAGCAATTGGCGCAGCCAAGCCAGTCGCCAAGGGCTGAGAATTTCAACGCAGCGCTTGACAGTGATCTTGGGGAGTGCTCAGCGCGCGCGACCACTGACGAATCTTCGCCGCCGATAATTGACCACTGCGCGGACCATCGCAAACCGCGCCACGCACCGCCAGATAAGCGGGGCGCAGCGGCAGTAATGCGGAAACATCGCCCAGTTGCAACGAGCCCGCCACCACGAGCATCAGCTGGGCCTGTTGCACTTCACTGGCAAGCGCCGCGAGCTCGGCAGTGGAGCGCAGTTGCAGCACCGACCCCCGCGTCTTATCGAACGTGTCGATCAGCACGGCTGCGATGTCTGCCTGCGCGGCCAGGTCGAGCACTTCGTCTGGTGCCGGTGCGCCGCACGAATTCCAATCGGCATAGATCACCGCCACCGCTTGCACGCCGGTCGCCAGGCTTTGTTGCCAAGCGTACCAACGAGCCTGCCAATCGTTGAGCGCGCCACAACCGGCCAGACCAACCTTGGCGAACGTCAGACCCGCTGTGGCCTGCGCTCGGCCGAGAACTTCGCGATCGAGCAATTCGCCGAGCGCGGCGCTCACGGGCATATACTCGCCCACCGCAGCCATCACGGCTTGCCACACGGCCGGTGATGTCGCGCCCAGCGATCCGTGCCGCGGATCCTTCACATCGATCAACTGTGCGCCGCACTCCACGGCCAGCAGCGCTTCGTCCGGACCCTGCACACTCACCAGCAGACGCGTCACTGAGTCACTTCCCCTGCGGCAACATCCGCTGTGGCAACTTCGGCTTGAGCACGCTGGGCACGATGCGCTTCGGCCAGCCGGCGATTCAAATGCTTGAGCGCTTCACCACTGATCGGTTCGCACCACGCGCCCCGCAGGGTGATGTAACCTTCGCACCAATGCCCCAGGGCGGGCTTCACATCGCGATGGTGCCAATCCTTGGCTCGTTCGGCGAGACGGACGATGACGTTGCTCGTTTCTGGTTCGCGGCCCTCAAGGTTCGGCAAATTGCTCGGTCCTTGCCCCAGAAAAAAACACTCGACAATCTCCAGCGGCACTCGCACCGGATCGTTCTGTTCGAAATAGACCAGCAGCCAGTGCGGTTCGAAGGCGAGCCGCGGCTGGGCGGCTAGCCACAGGATATTGCCCGTGAGAAACGCCGCCCCGGCAATGATCGCGCCCGCGAGCACGAAGAATCCCCAGTGCCAACCTTCGAGCCAGGCAGCCACCAGCAGAAAGATGCCGCTCAGGGCGACCAGCGCAGGCAAGATCAGTCCCAGCAGCAGGGCTCGGCGGTTCGTGCGTAACCAAACTTCAGGCATGGAGCGAAATCGGCAGCGGTCAGCGAGACGGGGAATCCACAATCTCCCGTTGTAGCAAAATCGGCCCTCCTGCCCAGCGGCATGCGTAGCGGCAGCCCTCAAACATTGTCAAAATGTCGTCGCCCCTCGCCTCCTCCATCGCACCCGCCCGCCTGGAACAACCTGCCATGCAACGCCTCCCCATCGGCCCGCTGTACTACGAATACAGCCGTCACAACGAACCTCGCCTCCGCATTCAACCGGGCGAAACGATCGTCGTCGAAAGTGAAGACGCCTTCAGCGGGCAGATTCGCACCAATGCCGACCGCCGCGACAAATCCATCCAGCCCAAAGGAAATCCCCAGACCGGCCCGATCTGGATCGAAGGGGCCGAACCGGGCGATTCGCTAGCTGTGACCATTCGTGAAATCAAACCTCTCATTGGCCAATGCAGCACGCGCACCAGCGACCCGCGCCAACTGGCCGAATGGCTTGGCACCGAATGCCCGCACGGCACCCACGTCTGCGCCATCAACGACGGCCAGATTCATTGGAGCGACAAGCTCACGATCCCTTATCGCCCGATGCTGGGCTGCATTGGCACCGCGCCCGATTGGGGTGTTCCCACCACCATTCCCGCTGGCGTGCATGGCGGCAATATGGACATCATCGAAGTCTGCCCCGGCAATACCATCTACTTGCCGGTGTTTGTCCCCGGCGGCTATCTCTACCTGGGCGATGCCCACGCAGCGATGGGGCACGGCGAACTCTCAGCCAGTGGCCTCGAGATGCCCGCCGAATCGACCATCACCGTCGAGCTGCGTAAAGGTAAAAAAATCTCCGGGCCGCGGATCGAATCACCCACCGAACTCATGACCGTCGCCACCGGTTGCCCGATGGAACGCGCCACTGCCGAAGCCTTCGCCAAGCTCATCCTCTGGCTCGAAGCTGACTATGGTTGGGATCGCTGGCGAGCCTACGATCTGCTCACGCACGTCGCCAGCATCAGCGTGGGCTACTACGCCATCGGCACGGTCGCCACCAAAATCGAAAAACGCTATCTCGTTGGCAACGCATAGCCTGGTTGGAAGCCAACTACCGGGCAGCCACGATTGCGCGTTACTTTGCGCTTCTCTTGCGTTGCAAGAACTTTGCTCGCGCGCGGCGCTGCTTGGCAGTCAGCGGCTTGCCCGTGGCCGCCGGTTGCTGGTCTGGCAGCGGGGCGGAAGTGGCCAACACTTGCTCGAGTTCCTCGCGCGGCGAGAACCCTTCAGCCTCCTCTTGAACAGGTACTGTGCGCCCCTCGATTCCCCGAAAGAACTCAATCAGCTCGCGGCGCGAAAGGTATCGCTTGCCACGACTTACAGCCTGTTGACCGGACTTCTTCTCAGCCATTCGCGGCGATTCGGTCGCCTCCGTTGAACAGTCCTCCAACGGGTGGTTCCTGGGCGCTGGGGAAGTATCGTGTTCGTTTGCATCCGCGATGCTCTCATCGACCGCGAGGTTCCAAGGTGGCAACCGAGACGCGGCCAGCTTCGCCGCCATTACATTGATGCGCGCGGCCTGAGCCAGGTAGCGAACATCGCCGCAGCTAGAGCGGGTCGTGCTCGTCTCCAAGCCGGCGCGAAACTGCGAGTTGACCGTGCGGGTGATCGTCTCTTCACCTTTCGACTCTTCGAAACTATCGAGCGCGGCCTTGAAGAGAAAATCGAACCGTTCCGCGGCCAATTCCCGGGCAACATACAGCCGCTGAGCCCGCTGTTTTTCATCATCGTCAGCAGGGGCCGTCGCCACCAAAAAGTCCAGCACTCGCTGGACGATCTGACAAACGCGAGTCTGCGAAATTCCCACGATTTCGGCCACTTCGCGAGTCGTTCGCTGTTCGACTTTAATCAGACGAAAGACCTGAAAGTCCCGCTCACTGGGCGGCGCATGCAGTTCGGCAACCATGGTGGTGCGTCCTCCTGAAAAAGGGAAAAGTTGTTCTCCCCATTCCAGCACACCCGCTTGACACGTCTGGTCACAGCGCTAGCAGAATTGTAGCCATTCACGCCAGCGTGCCGACACTCGGTTTCGCCGCCATTCAGGAGACCCGAAGCGTGAGCGAGGCGCGTGCTGATCGCGGTGAAGAGCCGTCGCGGTTGCCAGACCATTCACTTTACCGAGTTCAATTGCGCAGCTTGCGTCATCCCAACGAATCACGAGAGAAATACGCTTCCATGCCTCCCGTTCGCTTTCCTCGCTCACGCTTCGGGTTTCCTCAAGAGGTACCAACCTGAAGCATGATTTCGGGATTCGCACGTTTGGGTTCAGGAGGATTTTCGGGTCATCGCCGGGCGGCAGAAGACAGGGTCAACTCGCCCGAAAAACCTCCCGACCCCGGGCAGATCGTCCGTGTGTGTTTGGCAGTCTCGCGGAGCGCTACTCGTTGCGCGAGGTTTCGAGAGCGGGCTTGAGATCGCTGCGATTGCCGACACGGACGCGCAGGCGAACGGTCTGAGTATCGCGCATGAGGGTCAGTTCGACTTCCTTGTCGACGGGAGTCAGGCTGACCAGGTTGATCAGATGGTCGTCGTCTTCGACGCGGTAACCGTTGAAGTTGAGGATGACGTCGCCGGGCTGCAGGCGGGCCATTTCGGCAGGGGACCGAGGAGTAACGCCAGTGATGCGCGCCCCTTCGGGTCGTTGCAGGCCGGCAGCGATTGCTTCTTCGCGGGTGAAAGTGGCATCGAGTTGAACGCCGAGATAGGCGCGGACCACCTGGCCGTGATCGATCAGTTGATCGGCGACGACCATGACCATGTTCACGGGAATCGTGAAGCCAATTCCTTCGTTACCGCCCGAACTGCTGGCGATGGCGGTGTTGATGCCGACTACTTCGCCGCGCAGGTTAAGGAGTGGTCCCCCGCTGTTGCCGGGGTTAATGGCGGCATCGGTTTGGAGGAAATCTTGATTGGTGACGCCGTCGTCGCCGAGTTGCAAGTCGCGGCGACCTTTCGCGGAGATAATGCCATATGTCACCGAATGGCTGAGGCCAAACGGGCTGCCGACGGCGAGAACGAAGTCGCCAATTTCGAGCTTATCGCTGTCGCCGATGTTCGCCGGAATCAAGTTTTTGCCGGGAACGGCGAGAATGGCGATATCGGTCTCGCGATCGGCCCAGACTTGAGTTGGTGCCAGTAACCGGCCGTCGGAGAGCTTGATTTTGATGCTGGCCAGCGACGAGTACTTGATCACATGGCGGTTGGTGATCACGAAGTGCTTGCCAGCCCGTTCGATGACGACGCCCGAACCGGCTTCTTCGACCGTCTTGTTCAGATTGCGAGCATCGTCGTCGCGCTTGGCTTCGATGTGCACAACCGAAGGAGTGACGAGCTTGACCGTTCGCTTGAGGATGTTTCCCTGTTGTTCCAGGTGTTCGACGTCCCGAGCTAATTCGGCAAAGAGCCGGGCGCGGTTATCAATGGAGATCAACTCTTCGGCAGTCGCGGGCAGGCTGGCCGTCAGACCACCGGCGAAGAGGAGGAGGCCAGTGCCGTGGGCGCGAACCAATCGCCAGAAGCGGAAATTGCGACGAATGACAGGCATGGCCGAGATCCTTCCTTGGAAACAGCCCGAAAAAAAGCCGGTGAAGTCACTTCACCGGCTCGTAGGCATTGACGATTGCCGGAGACGCTGCTGAGCTGCGATCTCGGGCGGTGCAATGCTAGGAGATATCGATTTCGACATCGCCGGACGAGACATCGCTGTCGAGCCCGAAGTCGAACATTTGCTTGGCACCGGAGCCGATGGTGTCGCCATTCTTTTCGGCTTCGCGTTGGCAAGTGATGCACATGGTGGCATAGGGCAGGGCTTGCAGGCGGGCGAGCGGAATGCCGTGACCGCAACCTTCGCAGCTGCCGTAGTCGCCTTGGCGCATCCGCTCGAGGGCGACGTCGATATGCGCGAGTTCGCGACTTTCGACTTCGGCCAACTGCGAGCTGATTTCGTCCTGGGCAGAGTCCATAGCGGCGTCCATCATGTCGCCGGAAGTCTGCTGGCGGAGTTCCTTGAGCGAGCTCAAGTCGCCCGCAAGGGCTTTACGCAGAGCGTCGCGCCGGCGAACGAGGATTTGACGAAGTTGTGCTACTGCTTCTTTACGTGCCATTGTTCTGGTCTCCTCCCGCTTGATTTGTCCGGTTTGCCCCAAAGAGAGCTTGGATGTCGGCCGCCTCAAACGCTGTGAATCACTCGTTGCCTCTGTGGTGTACCGTAATTACCGCTGCCGTGGTCGCCTCTGTGCTTGTGCCCGCAAGACAGTGCTGCCACCCCATTTGTTCGCCCAGCATTAACCGAAATATAGTACGAAAGCCGGCTACTGCGGCTGGCGAATTTATCGACTTAGGTAAATGACGAAACTAGCTCGATTTGACCTAAGTGCTTAGCGCATCGACCATTCTGTCGCCTGCTACGCGTTGGTAGCGAACTTGACAGTTCGTGATGCGGACACACGGTCAATTCAACATCCTTGGCCGAACTGCAGAATTGACTCCCCAGCGACGTGCTGCGGTTCACTACAGTCGGCAATCCCCGCCGCACTCCGATAATCGGCATATTCGGCGGCCGCATTCAGTTCTTGTCGTCAGAATCGGCAAAACCTGCCGGCTCAGCCGTTCTTTAGGGTTAGGCAGGGGCGTGGAGTTTTGACGACAGGTGGTTCGCAAGCTACATGCCCTTGGGCAGTACCGATTGGCAGTCCCTGCGCGAGCTCGCGCTCGTGGATGTTGCGACCACCCTTGAAGGTTTCGAACGATGCAGTCACTGATGACACCCCCCCGAACATTCAAAACTGGTTTGCTTGGTTCTGCGACCGGCGACCTGGTACTCCAGATTTGCGGCGGCGAGCACGACGGCCGAACGCTGCGGATTGCAGCGGCCAAGTGCGTAATCGGCTCCGCCACCGGCTGCACGCTGCGGCTGCGTGCCCGGGGAGTTCGCCCGATCCATTGCCTCATCCTGCGGGGACCTCGCGGCGCGGTCGTCCGCTGCTGGACGGCCGATGTCCTGCTCAATGAGCGGGGCTTTTCGGAATCTGCCCTCGGCGTGGGGGACTCGCTGCAACTCGGTCCCGTCAAGCTATCGGTGGTGGATCTTGGCCGGCCGGCACCTGCAGACGAGGCGCCTGCTGAAGAGGAAGCCGAATGTTCAACGGTTAATCAGACACCAGAGGCACAACCGCCGCAGCGCCCTTCGCCCCGCGTTCGCAATCGCCGCAAGCAGCTGTTTGACGTGTTGCGACAAGATCGCAAACAACAGGCCGAGCTCCAAGCGACGATTCAGTCGCAGTCAGAGCAGCTAAAGGCGATGCAGCAGCAGGTTGAGCAAGTGACAGTCGCCGCCACGAACGTCGAACGCACCTCGACAGCTGCAATCGACGATTGCGTGCAGCAGCAGTTGGCCAAGACTGTCGAGCAACTTCGCCAGGAACTCGAGGCTGCCGCCCAACGTCGCGCGCTGGAGCAGCAATCGGTCAGTCGCCAACGTGCGAACTGGGAAGAACAGGCCGAACAACGACGAACCGCGGAATTGCAGCAACTGCGCGATGAACTGCAGCAAGAACAGGCGTTGCAGTCGAGCAAGATGGCCGCGGAATTGAAGGCCAAACACGATGGGGAAATCGCGCAGCTGCGCGATGCGGCGATTCGCGCTGCTGCCAGTACCAAAGCCGAGCTGACGGCCATCGCGGATGAGCGAGAGACCCTGGCTCGGGAGGTCGCCGCGCTCAAGCTGGCCCTAGAAACCAAAGAACACAGCGAAGAGTTCTCTCGGCAATCGATTGCGTCGCAGATCGAACAATTGTCGCACGCCTTTGAGCTGGTTCGGCAAGAACGCGATGAGCTCTTTCAGCGCCTGCAGGACGAGCAACTGAACTTCGACCAACAACTGGCCCGCGCGCAGTCGCAGGCCGATGAAGCTCGGTTATCGGCACTGCGTCAACTGCGCGAAGTGCAGAGCAATGCCGATACGAAGGCTGCTCAACTCGAACAAGAGCTCACCGCACTCCGCTCGCAAACGGCGGGCGCTTCGACGTCGCTACAACAAGAACGCGATGGTTGGACCCAGGCTCGCAAATCGCTCGAAGCTGAGCTCGTCGCGCTCAATGGCCGTCTGCGTCAAAGCGAAGAACTGCTGCACGAAGCGAGAGAAAACTCCGGTCAGCTGCAAGCGGCAGTGCTGGCGGAAGCTGAATCGGCTCGCAAAGAGCGAGATGCCGTCCGCGCGCAAATGTTGCGTCAACAACAAGACTGGACCGAATTCCGCACTCGGCTGGAAGCGGCCGGTGTGGAAGAACGCCAACTTGCTGAAGAACGCTGTGCAGGCCTGCAGGCCGAACTTGCGACCCAACGACAAGCCTACGAACTGGCCCGCAGCGAGAGCCGTCAGCTGCAAGATCAGCTGACCCAATTGCAAATTGAATTGGAGCAAAGCCAGGAGGCTCTGTTTGCCGCCGAACATGGCGTGAACAATCGTCTGCAGCAAATGACGGTCTCGATGGAGCAGTTGCAGATTGATCGCGGTGGCGTCGAAAGCCAGCTCGAGATCGAGCGAGCCGAATGGGAGCAAGAGCGAAATGCGCTGGCTCTCTGCGTTGCCGAGTTGCAAACCGAAGTCACGCGTCTTACCACCGAACAGGCCGCTGCTGAAGAAGCGGCTCGCCAGCAACTAACGTCGGAGGCGGAACGCCGCGTCGACACCGCGCAGCAGGCCTTGATCGCCGCGCAGCAACAACTCGAGCATTGGCAGGAGGCCGCGACCACCAACAAGTTGCAATGCGAAGAGTTGCTGGCCGCCGCCGCCAAGTTTCAGCGTCAAGAACTTGCCTGGCAACTGGAGCGGGAACAGCTCGAGATCTTGCAGCAGAGTTCGAACGAACGCCTGCAACACCTCGAAACGGCCATCAACGATCTCCAGCAACAATTGGCCGATGCTCACGCAGCCGTCGCCGTGACCTGTGCTCCGTCGTCGTTTGCAGCCCCGCCGGCAGAAGAAAATTTGGGACGGACGATCAACGTTAACAATCAAGATCTGGCCGCCTTGCAAGAGCAAAGCATGCTGGCGGCCGTGGTGCCAGGTGGCCTCCTGGCTCCGCACGATGTCTCTCACGTGCCGGACTCGGCCGAACTGCAAGCTCGCGCGGCCACGTTGCAGGAACAGGCTGAAGAGCTCGCAGCGCAACAATCTCAGCTGGAAGAACAGCAGGCCATCGTCGCTCGCCAACGCATTGAGTTAGAGCAATTCCAAGCTTCGCTGGTCGAGTTGGAACAAACGCTCCTGCACCGCGAACAAGAATTGCAGCAGTTGGCTTCGATGCCGGCAAACGCTGCTGCCGTACCAGCTGCCGATCACTATTACGAGCACTCGTATGGCGGAGCGGAAGAAGCCGAGCGCGAGTCCAATCCACTGTCGGAAAGCGAAGCCTTTGCGGCAATGGCCGACCAGGTCGCGGCGCTTTATCGCGAACCGCAAGAAGTTGTCAACGAGCAAGTATCTCTGGCCGATGCCAACGTGCACGATAGCCTGTACGATTCGCCGGCAACGTTCTCCAACCCGGAAGAACCGCTATCGAACGCTGAGGAACCAGACGCAGAAGAATCGCTGATCATTCCCACGACTTCGCCCGCAGACGCAGAGGTGGCGGACGCCGTCAGCAATGAGTTCATCATTCAGCCCAGTGCCGATGACGTCGTCGAGGCAACTCCCCCGTTGTTCAATGCGGAGGAGTCAAGCGCAGGTGATGACTTCGAAAGTCAGCTCGAAGCCCGTATGGCCCGCGTCATGCGGCAAGAGAAGTCGTCGTGGAACGCAGCCAGTTCGACTGGCAACGAAGGCTCCGATAATCTCGCTCCCGCCGAGCCCGAAGCTCCTCCCACGCAATCTCAAGCGGTGAACAGCGTCCTCGACCGCCTGCGCGAAGCAGGTTTGTGGAAGGGTGAGGGGACCGCGAAATCAGATCAGTTGCCGAGTTCGCATCCCCCCGTGGATGAAGGTCTCTGCCGGCAGAGCAGTGTTGGCGCGATTGTCGGTGATCTGCCCACCGCAGCTGACGTTGAAGAGCAGGTCGAAGAGGAACCAGAGGACAACCTCGCGCTACTTGCGAGAAGTGCTCCGGCGAAGGCCAGCTTGTTGGAATCTCCCACCAGCGAACAAAGCGAGGCTGATGATTCGATCGAGTCTTACATGTCGCGGTTGATGCAGCGTCTGCGAAAAAGTGATGAGGTCGAAGAACCGGTCAAGAAGAACACGGGAAATAATCACTCGCGCGTTTCAACCCCTGTTGCCGCCCCCGTGGTTCCGGTGGCTCCGGTGAAGCAGACAGATTCGACGCCGCTCACAAGCTTGTCGGACTTGGCTCCTCGTAGTCAGGCACCTGAACTAGGCGCCAATCTCGCAGCAATGCGCGAATTGGCGAACTCGGCGGCTCGTGGCGCGATCGAAACGCACAAGCAGCAGAGCAGTGCCCAGCGAGTCACGAAGCGAACGGTATTCTCGCTCATGGCTTTGCTGGTCGCGTCGGGGTTTGTGCTGTGTTACGTCCGCACCAATTCGAGCATCGCACTCGGGGGTGTCGCACTGAGCATTCTCTGGGCGGTCAGTTCGAGCGCCCTGGCCGGTTATCAAAACATGACACTGCGCCGCGCGTCGCAGGATTCCAACGATGTTCCCCCGGACGCAGCGAAATAAGTTGCCAGCCTGTCGCTGAATTTGTTACTTCCTCAGGCGACGGGTCTATTGTCATGTTTCCAGATCGCCGCTTTGGTGATTGCGAACTCGTGTCGAATAGCCAAGCGAGTGGCGAAACTTATCGTGTCGTTTAGCACCCGGCGATCTTGACGAATCGGGTTGAGTAGCCGCCCCCAGTGATTTCGGCGACAATAAGATTCGCGCGGCAGCTCTTGTTTCTCTAGGGCGAGAGCGCGATCGTGGCTCGCAACACTCGGGATGTGCTGAATGGCTTTGGAACAACTGGGCCCCTATCGACTGGAAAAAACGCTCGGTCGCGGCGGCATGGGGGCGGTCTATCTCGGCATTCATCGCGAGACGGGCGAGAAGGCGGCCGTGAAAGTTCTGGCTCCGAACCTCTCCGACGATTTATTGTTTCGCGAGCGCTTTAAGGCCGAAGTCAACACGCTCAAGCAACTGCTTCACCCGGGCATTGTCCGTTTGCATGGCTATGGCGAGGAGGACGGCCACCTCTACTATGTGATGGAGTATGTTCCCGGGCGCAACCTGCAGGACGAATTGGCGGCCGGCAGGCGATTCACGTGGCGCGACGTGACCCGCATGGGTGTTCAGATCGCACTCGCCCTCAAGCATGCTCACGATCGTGGTGTCGTACATCGCGACCTGAAGCCTGCAAACTTGCTGCTGACCGACGACGATCAGGTCAAGCTCACCGACTTTGGCATCGCCAAACTCTACGGCGGCACGAGTGTCACTGCTGACGGCAGTGTGATGGGAACCGCCGACTACATGGCGCCCGAGCAAGCGCGCGGCAAGCAGGTCACCAGTCGCTGCGATCTTTATAGCCTGGGAAGTGTTCTGTACGCGCTGATCACCGGTCGTCCCCCGTTTGCAGGCAAGACGCTGACGGAGGTGATTCACAACCTGATGCACGAAAAGCCGGTGGCCTTGCGGCGTTTGGCTCCCGATGCGCCGGACGAACTTGAAAACATCGTCATGCAGTTGTTAGAGAAAGATGCGGCGAACCGAATTCCCACAGCGATTGCGGTGGCGAATCGCCTCAAGGCAATGGAGCACGCGCTCTCGATCGAAACTCGCATCGAGCCACCCACACCAGCCGTTGATGACGACGATTTTGCCTTGCAACCGTTAGACCAGCCAACTCCCCGCTCGCATCCGACCTCCCGGGGCCTCAATTCGTCGCCGACGGTCGATATGCCCGCCAGTGGTCCCCATTCGGCATTGGTCGGCGGCGAACTCCCCACGCTCATCACGGGTCCCAACCCAAGTCCGCTAGCGGGACTGCCGACTCAAGCCACCAGCCAGAATGCAGTTCAACCTTCGGCAGCTACGCATGCCCCGAGCGGAAATGAATACGCGCTAGCACCACCCGTCAAGTCGTCTCACTTCACAACGGTTAGTGAGGAAGAACTGCGTCGCAAGTACGAGTCGCGCGAGGCTCCCCAACAGAGCAAGCTCGATTGGGCCAAGCTGGCCGGTGTGCTTCTGAGCGGACTCGTGGCGTTGGCCTTGTTCGCATTTGCGATGACGCGTCAGCCATCGGCCGATCACCTGGCCACCACAATTCAAGCTGCAGTCGATGCCGATGGGACGGAAGGGCTGATTGTCGTCGAAGCAGACCTGGAGAACTTTATCGAACGATTTCCGGACGATCCTCGCGCTGGGCAGATGCAAGCTTATGCAAAGGAACTCGACTTGTATCGCCTCCAGCGGCAATTCGATCGTCGGACCCGGCGCAGCGCTGACGGGCAAGCCCTGTTGCCCGTGGAACGGCTCTATTTGCAGGCTCAGCGAACAGCTCAGACCGATCCGGTTGCTGCTCTCGAGCAGTTCGAGGCCATTGTTACCCTGCTTGCCGGCGATCGAGATCCGAAGGCAACAAAAGCCGACGAACTGATTGCGACGCGCTGCTTGGATTTGGCAAAAAAACAAATTGAACAACTGAAAGAGACCGGTCTGCAGACCGAGAAACATCAGCTGGAATTGATTCGCCGCCAATTAGACCGTGCTACGGAACTGGCGACCGACAAGCCCGCGGAGGCTGCAGCCATTCGCCAGAGTGTAATCACGTTATTCGGCGACAAACCCTGGGCCGCCGAGATGGTCCGCGAAGCTCAATCGTCTGCCTCGGCAACAGCGCCGTAGTCGTCCCTTTTCGCGCCACGCGTACTGTCATTTCGTTCACTGATTGAGTACGATGTTTGCTGCTGAAACTGCTTCGTTTTTGCAAGCTTTGGCAGCCTTCCTGCTTCTGTTTTCCTTGCCATTCTGAGATTGAAATGTTTGCAACCGCAGCGCGTAGCTTGATAGTGCTAGTCGTATTTCCCTCCCTTCTGTTGGCTCAAGCGAGTGGCGACACGCTGGGAATCTCGAAAACCAAACCGGCCGCCGGACGTTACGTAGAAACGCCACACGGCTACATGATTCCCTATGAGGCGAAGATTCCCGGCACCGATATTACCTATCGCATGCAGCCCATCCCGGGCGGCAAAGTGAAGGTCGGCAGCCCGGAGTCAGAAGCGGGGCGCCAGCCCGATGAGGGGCCACAGTTTGAAGTAACCATCGAGCCTTTCTGGATGGCCGAGCGCGAAGTCTCGTGGGCCGAATACAAGTACTACATGACGATGCACGATCAGCTGAAGAAACTCTACGAAGCGAAGATTCGCCCCGTGGCCGATCCCAAGAGCGACCTGGTCGTGACGGCGCCTTCGAATTTGTATGATCCCACGTTCACGTTTAAGCAAGGTGCCGATCCGCAGCAACCGGCCGTGACGATGAGCCAGTTCGCCGCCAAGCAATACACCAAATGGTTAAGTGGCATCTCTGGGCAGTTCCTCCGTCTGCCCAGCGAAGCCGAATGGGAGTATGCCTGCCGCGCTGGCTCAACCACCGCATTTCACTTTGGCGATGATCCGAAGCAACTGGGCGACTATGCCTGGTACTACGAAAACGGTGGCGAGACCACTCACAAAGTCGGCCTGAAAAAGCCGAATGCCTGGGGCTTGTACGACATGCATGGAAACGTCGGCGAGTGGGTTTTGGACGAATACGCTGCCGACAGCTACAAGGCCCGCGCAGGTAAGACTGTTTCCGCCGCTGAGGCCATTGCCTGGCCAACGAAGCTCTATCCGCGCATTGTCAAAGGTGGTGGTTGGGACGACGACGCGGCCAATTGTCGCGTGGCGGTTCGCCAGCAATCGGACGATGATTCCTGGCGCGGCGAAGATCCCAACTTCCCCCAAAGTCCTTGGTGGTTTACGAGTGAACCGGCCCTGAGCGTGGGCTTTCGGCCCATTCGTCCGCTCCAAGCGCCAGCGACCATTGCCGAACGAAACAAGTTTTGGCAAGCAGACATTCAACAAATTCGCGATGACGTCAATCAGCGCGTCGATAAGGAAGGCCGCGGTGTCCGCGGCATTGCCGACGCAGCTTTGCCCGCCGACTTGAAGAAGCTGGAAGATCCCAAGTAATGGGTGCGGGGAGTTTTCCACGCTAGTCTCTCCGTTTCGTATGGTCTCGGCGGCTGGAGTTTTGCGTCATGGCTCGTAACGAACAATTGGTTCGCCAACACAAGCTCCTGCAGATTCTGGAAGCGAATCGTTTTGGTCGCACACTCGACGAACTGCGCGAAGCTGTGGTGACTGAACTTGGCCTGGGGACACTGCACGAACGGAGCGTCCGGCGCGACCTCGAAGCTCTGCAGGCAGCGGGCATCGATATCGAGATGCAGGAATCGCAGCGCGGCCGAATTTGGAAGTTTGGTCCCCGCGGTCGTGCCGCGGTGAAAGTGGCAGCTTCCGCGACCGAACTAATCGCCCTGTCGCTGAGTCGTGACTTGCTCTATCCCCTCGCGGGTACTCCCTTTTGGCAAGGCATTGAATCGTTTTGGAATAAGCTGCAAGAAGAGCTGCCCCCTGCTGTTCGCAAGCACTACCAAGAGTATCGACAGACGCTCTACGTGCGCGGCATGCCCGCCAAGTCGTATCAGAAGCAGCAAGGCATTCTGGGTACGCTCCATCGGGCAATTCTGGAGCATCGCATTGTCGACATCGAGTATCAGCCGCCGGGCAAAGATGTGCAGAAGCGGACCATCGAGCCTTACGCAGTCGTTTTCTATAACAACAGTCTGTACATCCTGGCTGCGGCCAGTGAGATTCCCGAAGGTCAAGAGCGAATCCGGCACTTGAAGCTGGATCGCTTCTTAAAAGCCGTCGCTCTCGATCAGTGGTTTCAGTTGCCGCCAGACTTCAATCTCGAAGAGCATCTCGGACAAGGCACGGGCATCTTCTCCGGCGGCAAGCCGCGAGACTTCAAAATCCGGATCACTGCCCGCGGCGCACGATGGGTGGCTGAAGATCCGTGGCATCCTGAACAAACTATCGATCAACAGGCTGACGGCAGCATTCTGCTAACGGTGAAGGCCGCGCACGAGTTGGAAATCATTCCGCGCGTGCTGTCGCTCGGTACCGAGGCGGAATTACTCGCGCCCGAAGTATGCCGGAAGATGATCGCCGGCGTGTTGCGTCAAGCGGCCAATCAATATGGCCCGGCATCGTAATCGCATTCGGTCAAGCTTTCAGTCGCTGGACAAACAATACATCCTTGGGGAGCGCTTCTTCGGCGAGACGAACCAATCGCTCGTGATGTGTGAGCACAATCACTTGCGTTGATTTTGAAAGTTCGCCAAGCACTTCCAGTGCAGCCCGCGATCGGTCGTCGTCAAAGTTAATCAAACAGTCGTCGACGATAAACGGCAGCGGCTCGCGATGCGCGAGTTGCACCTCCAAACTCGCGAGGCGAATTGCCAGATACAGTTGATCGCAAGTGCCCGAACTCATTCCCTCGATCGGCACGGCTTCCCTGCTCGGCCTTACGCCGACCAGGATCGACTTCCCTTCGTCGTCCAAATCCGAGCGAATGCCGGCGAACGACTGCAACGTGAGCTTCGCGAACAGATCGCTGGCTCGCTGCAAGACGGGATCTTGATTGCTCTCTCGCCAGGCCTCGACTGCTTTGCGCAGCATCGCGGCTGCCAACCGCAGGCGAATGTATTGTTCGCTCTGCTCGCGAATCTGGCTAAGCAAGCACTGCGCATCTTGTTCGGCGGCAGCTGCATCGTCGGCACCTTGCCAGCGACTTCGCTCGCTGGCAAGCGCGCCCGCACGTTCCGAGGCTGCAACCAACTCGCCATAGAGCGACTTGATATCACTTTGCAATTGCAGCTGCTCGGCCCGCAATTGTTCGCTCGTCAATGCGCGGGCTGCAACGGCAAACTGTTCGAGCGGTGTGGAGCCGGCCAGCGTCAATAAACGTTGCTGCAATTGTCGCAACTCCGCTTCCAACTGCCGACGGCACTCGGAGTTCTCGATGGCAGACACCAATTGTTCCGGATCGGCGCACTTTGCATCCAGGCACAGCTGTTTGAGTTGCGCCTTCAATTGGGTCTCGTCCGCGGCTGCCTTATCGCGCTGCGACATCGACCGCTGCTGCTGCTCCAACAACTCTTGCCGGCGGACTGCGCGTCCGCGCGCATCGTTGATTCGCGTTTGCAAGTGCGCGAGCAGCGCCTCATCCGAGCCGCTTGCTTCATTGCCCAGCCATTCCTTCGCCAGCGCTGCCAGCGAATTGTGGAACTGAGTTTGATCGTTGTCGATCGCGGCGATGCGAATCTCGAGCGCCTGCTGCTGCGAACTCTTCAACTGAATCTCGTCGCTGATTTGCACCAACTCTCGCACGATGGCCGGATCGCCGTCTGCGGGCAGCCCCAGCGGTTGCAGGAGTCCCTGCCATTGCTGTTGCCAGGCATCTTGCTGGCCCGCGAGCGCCTTCAGTTCTGCCTGCAGTCGTTGTTGATGGCGCCCTCTTTCGTCGGCCACTTGCTTAGCCTGCAACTGCCGTTGATAGCCTTCCTGCCAGGTTGCAATCAATTCCTGCGCGTGGCTTGTCACCTCGGTGAGCGACTGGATGCTCGCCAGAAGCGGATGACCGGCTGCGGTCAGCGAATCTTTCAGTGCGACTGCAGCTGCCTGTTGTCGCTGCAGTGCCGTTTCCAGTTCCTGCTGTTTCTGTTTGCAGGCAGCCTGCTGTTGCAGGATTGCCTCGAACTTTGCCAACCAGCCCCGCATTTCTCGGGGCGAATTGGTGGCGATGCCAGCCTGCTGCCAAACGGCTTCCCATTCATGTTGCGCCTGTTCGACTTCAGCTGCCGCGGCTTGTTGCCGCTTGGTGGCAGCCTCGAATTGCGTCAGCAACGCCTGTTCGCCCGCTTCACAGGCAGCCCGTTCGGCGACTTGCGAAGCATCGCGGCGCAGGCGATCCGAGATATCGTCCGCGTGGCGCACGGCCAATTCGAATTGGCTGACAAGTTCGCTAACGAGGATTGGCTTGGGACCGCTCCCGTTCCACTCTGCCTTCAGTTGTTGCCAGAGTTCGTCGCGCCGCTGGCGTGCTTGTTGAAGTTCGGCCAGCGAAGGAACTTCGTCTGCTTGTCGCAGAATCCGCAAGCGAGCTTGCATCTCGGACAGTTTTGCTTGCAACTCTGCAACGGTCTGCTGATGACGTTTGAGGGTCGCCGTCAGATCTTGTTGCCGTTGTTCGTGATGTTCGAGCGATTCCAAAGTTGGGATCGCGATTGCTTCCAGTTTGGCGTTGTCAGGCAGCGCTGGGCGCAGTCGCTGCACATCGGTTTGCAGTGCCTGCTTCGCGCGCGCGACGCTGCTTGTCAATTCGTCCAAGCGAGTCCGTTGCGCCACTTCTGCATGAGCCTGTTGCAGTGCGGCCAGCAACGGCTTGGGTGGCGGCTCGGTATAGCTGGGGGCGGCGAGCGCTGCACCAGCGGTGTGCTCGCTCTCCCAGTGGCTCAATTGGGTCCGCAGCGTTTCCTGTTGCTGCCGCAACTTGCCGGCCTCCTCGACCAATTGATCGATCCGTTTGCGCGTGGCCCGCGGCGGAGCAGTCAGGCTCTGCTGCTCGCCCAGTTCGCGCCTCAATTCGGCAATTTCTCGCCGCAATTGATCTCGTTCGCCCGTTCGCTTGGTGCGATCGGAGGCCGCTTTGCGGCAGGCACCGTGCTGCTCGACAAGTTCTTGAATCTCTGCCTGTTGTTGTAAAAGCGGCTCATTCGCGGGGAGTTTCGCCAGTGCCGATGAAACCTCTTGCAAGGCACCGGTGGCCTGGCTCAACAGCGCGGCCGCACTAGCCAGCGCGAGTACCTTGTCGGTTCGCATCTGGCTGAACTCGGTGGGCAACAGCGGAACCTCGGCGAGAGGTTTCAGTTCGGCAAGCAACTGATCGCGTCGCTGCAGTTCAGGTTGTGCGCGCAGGTAGGCTTCGACTTGCGACTGTCGCTGGCTGGCCGCTTGATGTTGCTCTTGAAGTCGCGCCTTTTGTAGCTGTGCCTCACTGTGTTCATCCGCCTTTCGTTTCCATTCATCGGCAGACAACAGCGTGTCGGTGACTCGCTTGCGCGCGTCCTTAAGATCATTCAGAGCTTTGTTGATGGGAGGATTGCGACCGCGCGGGGCAAACAGTTCTTCGCACTGATTACTCAGCTCTTTTTGCACCGCAGTGAGATTCGCCAACCCCGCGGCGGCTGCGAACAATATTTCGCCAACGTCACCTTTGCCGGCTGCAATCGCCCGACCACCCTCGACAAGCTCTTGATAGTGAATGCCAAACTGCTGCGCGAATTGGCGTTGTTCGATGTTCAGGAAAGTTTGGAGTTGGCTTTCCTCGAGTCGCGTTTCGTCATCCCCAGCGCGCAGCGAGTTCTTTCCTCCCTTACGGCGAATGAACTGCAGTTGTTTCCCCGCTCGATCTGCAATCAGCCCGCCGATGCGCAGCTTTTCGCTCCCGTGCAAAAAGCCCAACTCCAACAGATCGTTCCCTTGACGATCGTTCTTAATTCCGAACAACAACGATTTGATCGCCCGCAGCAGCGTACTCTTGCCCGCCTCGTTGGGGCCGTGAATCAGATGCACACCGCAACTGCCACCAGACAGATCGAGCGATTCGCCAGTAAATCGGCCGTAGGCCAGCAGGTCAAGCTTCAAGAATCTCATGCGCTGGACGCTCCTCGTTGCAAGCGATCGAAGAGCTGCGCCTGGACGCTCACGAGTGTTTGCTGAAGCCATGCCGAATCGGACAGTGGCAAGCTGTCGACTTCTGACATGAGCTCTTTCGGCAGCTTCTGCATCAGGTCGGCGTACTCCGTTTGCAATTCGGCGAGCATGGTTGGGTCGCTCTGCGCCTGCTGAAACAACTGGTTGAGTAGTAAGAGCGGCCCTTCGTCCAAAGGCTGTTGCGTTAGCGGGGGCAACGTATTGTCGATGACCTTCTCGACCCAAACTTGTCCGTACTGAGACTCCCGCGCACGCGCCCGGACAGTTTGCTTCCAGTTCTCCAAGTCACCAGCAATTTCCGCTTGCGCGACCGACCTGCCCGCAAAGGTTACCCGCAGTGCCAGCGGTAAATCGGCGTGTAAAGTTTGATAGCGCTGCAATTCTTGCGTCATCAATTCGAGGGCCTCGGCTGCACACGCGGCGGCCGAAACATCAACGCGGCAATGTTCCCAGCGCATCACGTCCAGCGGCATGAACGTTGGCGTTGCCTGGCCGCGTCCATCCACTTCCACCAGGTAGCAACCCTTCGCCCCGGCTTCGCGAATATGTCGCCCCTGCAAATTGCCGGGAAACACAATCCAAGGCCGCTCACTCAGCACTTGCCGTTTGTGAATATGACCAAGCGCCCAGTAGTCGTAACCATGGGCCACCAAGTCGTCGATGCTGCACGGTGCGTATCGTTGATGCTCGCCACCGTCGCCATCGAGCGAAGTGTGCAACAGGCCAAGATTGAAGTACCCCTTCACCGCGGCCGGATAGTCGCGAACCACGTTGTTCGGTTCCGCAGCACTTTCGAAGCCGCGACCATGAATCGCGACCCCAAAGTCTTCCAGCCGATGTGTGACCGGCTTCTTGGTCGGCAGCATGACGATGCTGGTCTGACTGAGTGACTTCGAGATACGACTTTGGGCATCGTGGTTGCCACTGATGCCGATCACGGGAATCTTTGCCCGTTGCAACCTGGCCATCTGGTCGACGAAGAAAAGACCAGTCTGATAGTCCTTCCAATCGCCGTCATAAATGTCGCCAGCGAGAACGACAAAGTTCACTTCCTGATCAATTGCCAGCTTGACCAGGTTCTCCAGCGCGCGGCGCGATGCGGCCCGAGTTTCGGCAACCGGGGCACCTTCGTAGCGGTCCAGATTCTTGAGCGGACTATCGAGATGAATGTCGGCGGCATGGATGAATCGCAAGTTCGGTCCTTCTCACAAGTGGCGGCATCAGGGGGAGGTCGAGGAAATTACGATCGCTTCGTCGCTGTTCAGGAAGATCAACCGCGCGCTGACGACGTTCAAGGGCAGATCGTATAACTTAGCAACTGCCGCACAGTAGGCTGCCATTTGCGGCCGATACAACTCGGTCTTTTTTGCCAGCGATCCCTGGGGGCTCACATCATCGGTCTTATAGTCGATCACTTGCGCACCGATGCGCCGCTTGCCTTGCCACTGCACGACCAGGCGATCGATGGCCCCATTCAGCAATCGTTCACCATCGCGCAACGCAAATGTCCGTTCGCGGAGCACCTTGAACTCGCACGAGGCAAGCTCCGTTTGACGCTGCGGTTGTTCGACGATGAGCGAACGACGATAGGCGTCTCGACTGAGTGATTGTTGCAGCGAGGGTTTTTTGAGGACTGCGTAAAAGCGTTCAACTGCCTCGGTCAGATTGAAGGTGGCTCCCAGGTCGAGCTTTTGCTGCGCGATCTTTCGTAACAAGGCTTCGCTGGGCAAACCATCGTCGAGCCATTCGACTTGCTCGAACCAGGCATGAAAGAGCGAGCCATATCGCATTCCAAGAGATGAGGGACGGAACAACTCGGCCAACTTGAGCCGGCTCCCTCCTTCGAGTTGCGACGGAGCCACTCGATCTAAATGCGGCGCTAGTTTGCTCTTGGCAGCAAGTTGAATGGGCGCCGGCGGCGAGGCAGGCATCGCGGGAAGCAGCCCATCGAGCAGTCCCGTCGGCGATTTGCTTTTCTGCAACTGCCGCCAATTGGCCTGGCCATGTTGATAAAGCAACTTGCCACTGCTGGCGGGACTATCGAGAGCCAGCGCCGCGCGGAGCAGACCGGCCGCAGTCTTGGGGGGCTTCTTTTCGGTGAGCTTGGCAGGTTCGATAATCATGTGCAGCGCGTGTACCGGGCGCGTGAGGGCCACATACAGCACGCACAGCGATTCGTCGATCTTCTGCCGCAGATTGGCGTCGAACAGCTTTTGGAAGTCATTCGGCATCAGGTTTCGCAGTTGTTCGTTCGCATAGCGGCAGACCACATTCACCGGCTGCGCGAGGCCCGCACGTCCCGTGACAAACGGATCAGGCTGGCCGGCAATCGTCCCTTCAAGTTCAGGCAGCACGACGATATCGAACTGCAAACCTTTCGATTGATGAATCGTCATGACGCGAATTTGCGCGGCCTGCGGATCGGCCACTTTCTCGGCTGCGACCAGATTCACAAAGTCCGCCGTACGCAGTGAACTGCGCGGTTGATAGCCGAAGGCCAACTCAACCAATTGCTGCAAGCGACTTAAATCGCGGCGGTCACAGTGCGGCGCCAGCCACTTGGCCCAGCGATAGACAACAGCGCCGTAACCTTCGTCGAGCAACTCACGCCGCAACTTCTGCGAAAGCCTGGCTATATCAGCCGGAAATGACTTGCGGGTGATGTTCAGGTTGGGTGCCAGCGGGCTGGTTGCCACATGAAATTGGCAAGCAGTATCGCCCGGATGATCGATCAGCCGCAGCAGCGAGAGAACCAGGCTGACCGCGGGAGAATCGGAAAGTGGATTGCCTCCCTCTTCGCTGGCCGGCATATCCAGTTTGCGGAGCAGATAGATCAGCTGCGCCACCATCGCATTCGAACGAACCAGCACGCCGATCGAGCAACCCGGAGCCTGTTTGGCCAGGTCAGCGATTCGCTGGGCAACGAAAGGACTGTGATGATCCTGCGTGTCATCGTCGTCAATTGCCGCCGGGGAGGTTTCGAGCGTGACATGCCCCGGCATCTCGCGATGGACGGTGGTATGCGGCGGAAAGGCTCGCTCCCACGCAGTGACGCCCGCTTCGTACCGATCGAGTGAAGGATGTTTCGTCAGATTCTGAAACACCTGATTCACGACGTCGATGATCGGCTGGGCCGAACGTCGACTCTCCACCAGCTTAGCGTTTTCGATGCCAACGAGCTCTTGCTCGAGCGCGCCAAAGATCTCGGCAAGCCCACCGCGCCAGCCATAGATGGCTTGCTTCACGTCCCCCACGCAAAACAAGGATGCTTCGGCCTGCTGCTTCGTAATTGCTTGAGCCAGCGGCCGCAGGACTTGCCACTGCGTGAGTGAGGTATCTTGAAACTCGTCGAGCAGCAAGTGATTCAGTCGCCCGCCCAGGCGAAACGACATATCCGCGGTGGTCCCTTGATCGGCAGCTGCCAGCGCCAGCGTGACGTCGTCGAAACGCAACAAGCGCCGTTCTTGTTTGAGGTGGCGATACTCGGTATCGAATCGCTTCAGCAATTTGAAGGTGGCTGCGGTCTGTTGAGACAATCGCTTCAGCAACACGCTTTGCGCGTGATCGATCAGGGCTTGATACGGACGCAAGACCTCGTCCGGAAATACCCAGGCATAGTACTTCTCCGCGCCCGATGCGATCTTTCCCGCCAGGCCGGTCGCAATGAAGCTTTCCCAATCGCCGGTCTCCGCATTCAGAATGTCTTTTTGCCAGGCCGCTACTGCGCGCTTGTCGGCTGGGGGAGAAATCTTTTGCAACTCAGACAGTGTGGCTTCCAACTGCTCTGCGGTAAGACCCGGCTTCGACGAGAGTCGATTCCACGCTTCCTCAGTTGTTTGACTGTACAAGCTGTAAAGATCGCTCACGGTTCCCGCGATCAAATCGCTCACGCCGCGCTGCGTTTCACCTTTCGTGAGCAGATGCAGCAGTGCCAACAATTCTTCGAGATTCTCGCGTTCCAGCACGCGCTCGATGGCCTCCGCCTGCAAGTCGGAGTCTTCTTGCACTTCACCAATCCGCCAGCCAGCGGGCAAACCGAGTTCCAGGGCGAATGTCGTGGCCAGTTGGGCAAAGTGACTATCGAGCGTGCCGATGCGCAGGCGATGTTGATTAGCCAGCGTGGCGATGAGTAATTCCCGGCAGCGAGCTTGAGTCAGCTCCGGCAGTTGCAGGGCTTTGCTGAGGCTTTTGCTGGCGCTGCGATCGACGGCTGCTTCTGCCAGTCGATGCAACACCCGATCGAAAATCTCGCCTGCCGCTTTGCGAGTGAACGTCGTCGCCAGGACTTTGTCAGGGGCAACACCGGCCGCCAGCAGCTGCAGATAGCGATTCGAAAGTTGATAGGTTTTGCCAGTGCCCGCCGATGCGCGGATGAGCAAGTGTGGGAACGCGGTACTCATGGTGCCACCTCGCGCGAGCCAAAGAGCCGACTGAGCGAATAGTCCTGACAAATCGCCGAGTAAGCATCTTCAAATGTGGGTGCCACTTCGTTGGGTGGCCAGAATGTCTTTTCCCGCAGCGCGCGAATTACGTGGCGAGCCTGTTCGTCGGCATCTGCCAATTCGCCAGGGGACCATTCTGCAATTCGATCGCCGACGCTGGCAGGGTCCTTGGGCAAGTTGACATAACCCAATTGCACCCCTTCGGAGCGAATATCGAAATTCGCATCAAGGCCGATACTTTTATACAGATGCCGATAGAGCGGCAGTTGCAAGTCGACCCACTCCCCAGCGCGGCGATGTACCTGATCGGGCCCTTTTGCCGTGTCGCTGGTCTTATAGTCGAGCACGCTGAGTGTCCGCTGGCCGGGATGATAGTCGATCCGATCGATCCGCCCGGCGAGAGTAATCGGCAGATCATCGACCTGCCATTTCACGCGCCATTTCTCGTTCAGGTCGATCGTTTCGCTAAAGACGATCTGCCATCCGGCCTCGGTGCGGGCAGCTTGCCAATCGGCAAACGCACGTAATCGCAGGCGAGCTTGCTCAATCTGCACTCGTACTGCCGCTCGGGCATGACGGGGGCGACAACGGACCGCAGCAATCGCGTCGAGACGTTCGTTGAAATAGTTGCGGAGCTTGTGCGAATCCGTACTGCGATTGATTTCTTCCTGGCGTCCAAAATCTTGCAGCACATCGTGAATCAAATTGCCAAACGACGGCGCATCGAGTTCGGCCGCTTGATCCGAATGCGATTGCAGACGCAATACATGGGAGAGATAGAAGCGATAGGGACAAGCCAGGTACGACCGAAATTGCGTGACGGTGATCTCGTCCAGTTCCCAACTGCTGGCATCGGGCCGCGGAACTTCGAGCGTGGAATGAAGCGGAATCTTCCCTGCTGGCGCGAGCAGGTTCGGCCGCGGCAGCGCCGGCGGAGGGGGCGAGAACCAGCGCAGTGCCCGCTGGGCAATCTGTTCGGCGGGGCCGGTGAAGAGCAGCCGGCTGGGGGCCAGCGGATCGCGCTTGGTATCGAACCGGGCCGTAATCAATTTGAAATCGGGCCGCGAATGCGCCAGAACTTGCAGCGAGTAGGCATCGCGCGCGTAGCGGCGATCGTCGTGCAGCAGACCCAATTCACGGCGTAACGCATCGGGCAGAAACGCATCGTTTTTGCGGGATTCCGGAACGAAGCCTTCATTGACGGTCGTCACAATCAGCGCCGGCGCGTCATCGAGCGGCAACTCGAGCCAACCGAGCAACTCGATTGCGGATGAATCGGGGGGTGGCGAAATGGCGACTCGTTCCAGAGGCCGCAGGGCCAGTGCGATGGCATCGGTGAGAGACATCAGCGGTTGCAAATGCGCCGGCAAATCGGCGAGCGCAGTAAGCGAATCTTGCACTTTATGGCAACATTCGAGCAGGTAACGATCGGCCAACTCATAACGCTCGACGAACCGCTCGCCATAGATGGTCTCTAGCAACTTGCTCGTATGTCGCATCCACACGCCCACCGGTTGTCGCGTGGTTGGCCAGGCGACGAAGAGCGATTCGAGTTCGGATACCAGCAGTTGCATGGCCTGTGCAATTTCGTCCTGCTCGTTGCGCTGCACTGCTGCCGAAAGATCTTCGCCATCGAGCCACGCCGAAAGCCGCTCGGCATAGTGACAATCGAGAATCGTGGGGACATCGCGCCCCGCGCGCTTGGTGGTCTTAAGTTTGGACGCTAGTCGCGCCTGCAACCAATCGTAGATATCCGGGTGCCGCACGCAGCTGGCGAGGTCCGCGAAGCGGCGTCGTTCAGCGTATGCTGTCGTCGCATCGAGCAATCGATACGGAGCTGACTCGGCGACTTTCTTGCCTTCGACCCAACGTGCTGTTAGACCATACTGTTGCAACTCGCGTTGCAGTTGCGGCACGAGCGCTTCATCGGCAACGCCCACAACCACTTCATCGGCAGCATAACGACCGTTCAGGTCGCGCACCCAGTTCACCACAGAATCGGCCTGTTCCGCGGGCCCTTCCACGCGAACCATTTGCGATTCGGCCAGCGGCAAGGGGAGTTGTTGCCACGCTTCGGGAATGAGGCAGCCGTGACTATCGAACCGTTCGGCTTCGGCAGTGGGAGCGACGATCAAAGCTGTGACTCGCGTCGACACCAGGTCGAGCATTTGCCGCAGCGCTTTGTTCATATCGACCATGCCCAGCAGGATCACATCGCAGTCGGTTCGTGGTTCCTTCTTTTGAATGGCAACGAGGCGCGCTGTCTGAGCATCCCACAAGTGGAGTTCGTCCAGCTTGAGCAGATAAGCCAATTGCAGTTTGCGAAGTGTTTGCCAACGAGCTTCCTCTGAGAAGTTGTCCCATTCCTTCGACCGCTGCAGAACCGCCGAGAAATCGAGTCCATCGGCTGCAAACTCTGCATGCTGGCGGCGAAACATCTCTGCCAATTCAAGCCAACGGATCGGATCGTCGGCACCCGGCGGGTGAGGCACCAGCGGGCGCAACTGTGCCGGCGGCGTTTGTTGTAGGACATTCATCCAAGCCAACTGCTGCACCAGCACCGCTGCCAAGGGGCGCTGCGGCTCGTATAGCAACTCCGGCAACTCGCCTTCGGTGACGATTCGCGGCGGCATGAACAACAACTGCCGGTCATCCGCGCGTTGCACGAGGAGTTCCAACAATCGCCGCCCGGCGCGCGAGCCCGGCACCACCACAATCACGTTCGATAGATCACACTCCCGGTCCCGGGAATAGCGCTCGACGATGTAATCGGTGGCAGCCAGCAGGGCCGCTTGTTTCCAGCCGAGAAATGCCCGTTGAATAGCCATCCGTAGTCCAGCAGCGAGTGAATCGGCCGTGAAGTGCGAATTCCTTAACCTAGGAAACCTCTGCCCCTCTTGGGAAGTAGGCACGGCCAGCCGAGTTGCGGTCCCAGAGTGCGTGGCGCAGAACGCGATAACACTACAGGTCAATTCTTCGCGATTCGTTTGACTAGTCTGGTCACGGCGACGCGAGATTTTTTCGGATTTTCTGCCTTTGTGAGGCGTCCCGAGGTCGGTATCTCAGCGAAATCGCCAAAAGAGAGTTGGCAGCTTAGCGGCGACGGCGATTGGCGGTTCCAGCGAGCGGGCCATCCTCGGCATCGTTGCCCCAGTTCCACAGCAACTGGAGTAGGGCGAGGTCATTCGCTGCTGGCGGAGGATTTGTCGTGGAGTGAGCCGGTTCGACTGCCGGGCTCACGACTTGAACGGGAGGGATTCCAGCGTCGTCCACGAACTCGCCCGCTGATGAGTTTTGCACGGCAGCCGCGCCTGGCTGCGGCAGGGACTGATCGACATAGATGTAGTCGTCGCCGCCCAGTGAATCGATCTGGATTTCGCTCGGTGTCGGGAAGTCGCCGAGAATCCGACTATTCACCCGGACTCGCACCTCGGTCGCACTCCGTGCACTGATGTAAATGAAATCCTTGCCTGGCGTTCCGACAATTTGCAGTTTGCCTGCATCCACGGTCGCTGTTGCTGGCGGCGATTGCAGTGAAGCGGGGCCCGGCGTAACGGTCAACAATCCATCGACACCAACATCGTTGGCTGCGTCCGTCGGCGCGGGAATGAGCGTGAGGAAGCCTTCATTCAACTGTGTCGCCCGCGCGGGGTCGTGCGAGGAAGCAGCCAGGTTGATGGGACTTGCCCCTCCGGCTGCCGTGGATTTTACGTTGGTATGCAGCTTAAGAAACTCACCGACAAACGAACCTTCCAGCGGTTGCGAACCAGCAGTTGAAATGAAAATGCGCCCGGCGATTGGATCGATCCGCGTGGCGATGGTCCAGTTGCTGCCGAGCAGTTCTCCAGCAGTGACGCTGGTGATTTCCAGCACCGTGGGATCGTAGTAAATCGCCAGGTCGGCCGATTCGAGGCCGTTGCCCGTCAAGTCGACGATGCTATCGATGAGGACCGGCACGATCAGGCTATCGCCTGCCGTTGCGGCCAGCGTGGTGGGAATGCTGAGCTTCGGATCGGGACCGCCACTGAGCAGGGACAGGGCAGTGGTCGGCAGCGCGGGGATCTCGGGCACCGCGATCGCTACGGCTACTTGTAGCACGTAGTTGGTGTCGAGCGACGAAATCGAGCCATTGCCACTGATATCGCCGACAATCGTTGGATCGAGCAGCTTATACGACTGAAAGCCGTTATCGTACCCCACCGCCATCCGCGCCACGCGGGCGGCGTCTTGTGCGCTCAGCGTGCCGTTGCCGGTAACATCGCCAAAGTAGGCGGCCACATGAACGCCGTCATCATCGAGGCCAGGGATGCTGCCACCGTTGAGCGAAATGTTGGCAATGTCCAGAACTTGCTTTTGCAGATAAGGAGCCGTTGCGGGAACCATCGTTTGCAAATCGAGAAAGTGGGTGGTTCCTTCGGCCAGCGGTGTGGGACTAGTGAACTGCACAAGCGCCACACCGGGTGTACTGGTGTTGATGTTGACTGCCGCACCAACGGGGAGTCCGCTGGCGACTGTTGCGCCGGTCAAATTGAGGATCGCGGGATTGTAGCGAATTTCGAAATTCGCCGAGGTAATGCCGCCGCCGTTGCTGAAGGAGATTGGCAGCCCACTGGTGGCTGACGCGGGAACATTCACAGCCTGCAGCGGGCCGCGGGCGAAGCTCGGGATTCGAATGGTGACCGCATTTGCTGGTACCGCGGCGACGGTAAACATTCGCACAAAATCGCCACCAGCTGTGCCGTTACTATCGCCATCGAGAAGGGCTTGCTCTGAATCGCGGAAGCCATCCCCAGCGCTGCGCAGAGTTACGGTGTACTGATCGGCTGGCAACGTACCGCTCGTGGCCACGAAGGTCACGCGGCGCAGATTCGCGTCCACAAGGAGTGAACCGGAAATTGTGCCCGTTGTGGCCCCCACGAAGCTGACGTCGGCTGGACCGCTGCCGCCCGCTTGGGTGTAGTACAGATTCAGCGCGGCGACATCCAGGTCGCGAATGAATTCAATCACGGCCCCTGTGCTGGTGGCGGTGAACGACGACACGACGAACGTTGGTGGTGGGGGATCGACTGTAATGACAAATGATTGAGCCGCGCTCGAATCAATTCCATCGAAAGCGACCAGCGTAATCGTGGCCGAACCAAACTTGCCGCCAGCCGGTGTGAAAGTGAGCCTGCCGTTGCTGGCAACAGCAGGTTGCACGCTGAAGAGGGTGGCGTCGGTGTTCGTGGTGATTTGGAACGTGATTTCCTGGCTCGCTTCGTCGGCAGGTCCGGCAGAAATGCCTGTTGCCCAGCCATTCACGGTCTGGGTTGAGGAGCCATAGGGGAGCGTGAAGTCGTTTCCCTTAGTAAAGACGGGAACATCGTTCACCGCGGCCACATTCACGCTAAAGAATGTCGTGGTGACGCCGTCGTCGGCCGTCTGGGGGACGTCGTCGAAGCCCACATCGCGTACGGTAACCGTGATGGTGGCAGACCCACTCGCATTTGGCGCTGGAGTGAACTGCAGGTTACCGGTCGCGCTGTTCGCACTGTGATTGACCGTCAAGGTGGGAAGGAGTGTGACATTGTCACTCGTTGCCGTCACGGCAAAGGCTTGCGATTCAGTTCCTGACGAAAGCCCGGTTAGCGGAATCGTCTGCTGCAGCGCGTCCTCGTTGATGTTCACCGCGCCGATAGCCGTAATCGTCGGCAACGAGTTGGCCAGCAGTGCTACATCGTTCCCATCGCCGCCCAAATACGTGATACGTTTCGTAACTCCATTGACCGACACCAACGAACCTTCTGCCAGGCCATTGAAGGTACCGCTGATCGGATGGCTGCCGTCGTTGCTGACGATGATGAAGTTATCGCTGAGGGCCGGAGCAGTGCCGGTGATCACCAAGTCCAAGCCGTTGAGATTGAGCAGACCGGCCACGTTCAGCCGCTGATATTGCAAGTCAGCTGTGGTGCCGTTGATGGCCAACGCTAAATCGTCACCACTGCCAAAACCTAGCGTGCCGGCACCGGTCGAGATATCGACACCACTGGTGGCTGGGCTGATGCTCGTGCCAGGATTTAGCAGCACACTACCACCCGCCGAATTCAGCGAGCCGGTTGTGAACTGAATTGCTGCAGCCGATTGCATGGCCAGCGATGTCGCGGCACTGCGAGAAATATCGCCACTGACTGTCAGCGCTCCCGAGCTGCTACTGCCAATCACGATCGTCCCAGCAGTCACCAGATCTAATTCAACATCGGTAATGCCGAGTGCGGTCGTGCTATCCGCCGAACCAAGATCAATGGCAAAGCCAGCTGTCCTCGGCGCGACGTTTACGCTTCCCGCAATAGCGCTAATGACAGCTGCCCCGGCCAAACTCAGGCTGTCGGCCGTCAACTGCACTGATCCCGCGGTGCTGGCAATGACTCCACCATTCACATCAATTGCGTGGAAGTTACCTGCGGTGGTTGTCGTTGGCTGTGCAGCTGTAAGTGCGATGTTGCCGCCCGCAGATTGCAAACTGGAACCGGCGGCGAGTGCGATCTTTTGCCCCGCAGTGAGCAGGATTTCACCCGAGCCAGTCGTGGCGATGTCGCTGGCCGCAGTGGGGAAAGTAATGTTTCCCGCAGCATACGCAATCAGGTTTTTATTGACGGCGAGTGTGATTGCTCCGCTAAAGTCAATGGTGCCCAGCGGCAACAGCGAGGTTCCCAAAAGGAGCGAGGCAGTCAGATCGGGCAGGGCTGCAAGTGCCACGGAGTCCGTTGCGCTACCGCGGTTCATGGCGAATGAACCAATGGGATTGGCAAAATCGGTCGTTACCAACGTGCTGCCGCTGACGCGCGATAAACCATTGGCCGGTGAGCTATCGTCGCTGAGCGAAACGGAGTTCAATCCCGTCGGCAAGTTCAGAATGGAATCGGTCGTCGTGCCGCTGTTCACTAGCGACTCCAAGCCGCTGTAGGTGACCGTACCAAAACTGCCGAGGACGACATTGCCACTGCTCGCCGTGGTGTAGTTGTAGGTCGTCGTTCCTTGATTGCCCCCGTTGATGAGGAGCCGATCAGCACTGGCCGTCGTTGGTTCGCCAGCAGTCAGCACCAAGCCCCCTGCAGGAATTACGTCGCCACTGGCCAGATTCAGCGTGACAGCGTCCGAGCCTCCCGCCAGGTTGAGCGTAAGCGAGCCAGTCACCGCACTGAGCGGAACTCGCAGTCGCCGGTTGCTGCTGCTGAGGGTACTGGCCGGCGTGGTCGCTGGCGGAGTATCGAAGGCCTGCGCCGCATCGGTGAACTCTAAATAGTCGACGCCACTCAGATTGACGAGCGCAACAGAGAGTGTGTTGTCTTTGCCGGTCGCGTCGGTATCGGTAATCGTCAAATTGCCGCTAACGAGGGACGCCGAAAGTGTGGGAGGAATGGGCTCGACGAAGCCAGTTGCTTGCCAGCCGACCTGCACTCGGCCGGCGCCTGTTCCTGTAAAGCGAACAATGAATGTTCCCGTGGCATCATTCGAAACGACCGACTGGAGGGCCAGCGTCGTCGTCCCCACGACCGATTGTTCAGCATTGGTGCTGACCGTTCCCACGATGCCGCTACTGCCGTCGCCCCAGGTAACTGAACCCGCATCGACGATTCCTGGCAAATCGTAGCGCGAGCTGACGATGACAAAATTGCCGTTCGAGAAGGTGCGAATCACTTCCGAACCGAACAGGTCGGAGGCCGTACTTCCCACCAGGCTATTGGCCGCCGACACAACTCCGGTAATGGACCCAGTGCTACTGGCATACGTCACCGCGCCCGCGTTGGCGGCGCTGCCGTTGTCCCAATTCGCGCTGCGAATCAGATAATTGCCGGAGGCCAGTTCCACAATTCCATTGCTGCCGACCATATCGCTGGCGGTGGAGCCAATCAGGCTGTTAGCGGGACTGATCGCGCCAGCCACTCCGCCCAGTCCACTCCCCCAAGTCACGGCTCCCACGTCGGAAACCGCTCCATGGTTCCACGAGGAAGTGGTGACAACATAGTTGCCGTTGCTCAGTACGCGGACGCTCCCCACACTGCCGACGAGGTCGCCGCTGCTGCTGCCGATCAGGCTGTTCAGTTCATTGACAGTGCCGCTCGTTGGGGTGCTTCCGTCGCGCCACGTCACAGCGCCGACATTTGCAATGGCACCAAAATCCCACGCCTGCGAACTGACAACGTAGTTGCCATTCGCCAGTGGAGTGATTGCAAGTCCAATGGAGTCGCCGATTTGACTACCCGTCAAACTATTTGCCACCGACACTTCACCAGACAGGCCCGTGGAGCCGTTGCCCCAGGTAACGGCTCCAATGTCCGTGAGTAAACCTTGGTCCCACGACGGACTAGGGACCACGTAGTTGCCGTTGGCCAGCGCTTTCACTCCGCTCGAACCGACCGTGTCGTTCGCGCTTGTACCCACCAAGCTATTTGTACTGCCAATAAAACCTGTGACTCCGGCAGTGCCACTTCCCCATGTTGCCGCCCCCGCGTTGCCGATTGCTCCATTGTCCCACAGTGCACTCGTGACAACATAGTTGCCATTGGCGAGCGGAACCACCTGGTTCAAACCCACCATGTCTTCCGCGCGCTCGCCCACCAGACTGTTGGCAATTGAGATGATTCCACTTGTACCCGTGTTGCCGTTGCCCCACGTTGTGGCACCGGCATTCACAATGCCCCCGCGGTCCCAATCGGGCGAAGTCACTACATAGTTACCATTGGTGAGGGCCACCACGCCGCTGCGACCGATGCGATCGCTGGCGGTCGAACCAATCAGACTGTTCGCCACGCTAACGATGCCGGTTGTGGGCGCGGTGCCGCTGGCCCAAGTCGCCGCGCCCGCGTCCAACGTGGTGCCGTTGTCCCAATCGGGACTGACGACCACAAAGTTGCCATTGCTCAACTTGCTAATACCAAAATTGCCGACGGAATCGTCGGTGCGAGCGCCCACCAGGCTGTTCACAGTTGAGACAGAACCAATGAGCCCCACAGTACCGCTGACCCACGTGACCGCACCGGCAGCAGTCGCCGAACCATTGTTCCACTGGGGACTAACGACCACAAAGTTGCCGCTACTGAGGACCTGAATTCCATTTCGGCCGACACGGTCATTTGCGGTGGTACCAATCAGGCTGTTTGCTGCACTGACTGTACCCTGCAGCCCGACCGTTCCATCGACCCAAGTCACGGCACCGACATCGGTCAACAGTCCGTTGTCCCAACCTGAGCTGGTAACGACGTAGTTGCCGCTTGGCAGGGCCACAACGCTGGATGGAGCGCCCAAACCGTCACCATCGGTGCTGCCGATCAAGCTGTTGCCGGCACTAACGACTCCCTCGACACCTGTGGTGCCACTGCCCCACGTGACGGCTCCCACGGCCGGGCCCGCCGAACCACCCAGATGCCAATTGGCAGAACTGACGACAAAGTTACCGTTGGCTAGCGGAATGACTCCATTGAGACCGACGTTGTCAAGATTGCTTGAGCCTCGCAGAGTACTGATAAGCGCGCCAGTGGTGCCATTAAATAGATAGACAGCGCCAGCATTCACGCCACCCGCGTCATCCAGTGGAGCCGTGATCACCACGTTGCCGTTGGTGAGTGGTACGACCGAATGGCCGAACTGGTTGCCGAGAGACGGATTGGGGTCAATGAAGTTGACCGCCATCACCCGGCGATCTTCCAGCGATTCGAAAAGCATGCGACGGCGCGCAAGCCGACCAGCACCGACGGGCGGTTGTCGTTGGTCAGCGTGCCGGGACGAACCCAGCAGCCGCTTCCAAAGTGCTTGGAGAGGGCGCGACATGCAAAATTACCGGCACGAAAGCGGAACCGCCTGCGACCGTTATTGTCGATGACAACAACAGCGGTCACGTAGCCTGCAAGCGCTGGGCAGATAAGGATAAACAGCGCACGCGGCCAATTGCGAAAATACCAGGACAAGCCAAACTCATGGGATGCAGATCGCGAAGGCGCAGGATAGGGGGTTGGCAGCCGAATCGCAAGCATTCGGTTGCCTCTCTAGTCCGCTGATCGCGATTCGACCAGTTTCCTCGTGCAGTGCATCCCAGGTTCGATTGTAATCGAATTCGCAAAAATGGCTCACTTCGAGTCGAGTCAGCCCGCAGAATTCACCCCTGGGGGCCCGCTAGTGACAATTTGTCCGGCTGTGCGGGTTGTAAGGTCGCCGATCGTGCTCGCTCAACGGTCCGCCGTCATTTGCGAATCGACCATTTGTCGGTATCGACCGCTGCGGGCAAGGAGTTCGAGATGCGTTCCCGTCTCCACCACTCGCCCTTGATCGAGCACCACGATTTTGTCGGCCCGGGCGATGGTGCTCAAGCGATGCGCGATCACTAGCGACGTGCGGCCGCGCATCAACCGTTCCAAGCTCTGATGAATCAGCCGCTCGCTCTCGGTATCGAGGTTGCTGGTTGCTTCGTCGAGAATCAGGATTCGCGGGTTTGCCAACAACGCTCGCGCGATGGCCAGTCGCTGCCGTTGACCGCCACTCAAACGCACGCCTCGTTCGCCGATGAGCGTGTCGTAACCATTTTCCAGTTCGCGAATGAATTCATCGGCATTGGCTGCCAGCGCCGCGTCTTTGATCTGCTCGGGAGTGGCATTGCGCGAGGCATAACCGATGTTGTCGCCAATCGTACCATCGAACAAAAACACATCCTGCTCGACTATCCCCAGCAGCCCTCGATAAACATCGACCGGCAACGCCCGCAGATCACGACCATCGAGATGAATGCTGCCGGCGGTCGGATCATAAAACCGCGCGACCAGGTTGCAGAGCGTCGTCTTGCCGGCACCACTTCGCCCGACAAGTGCCACGACATTGCCGGGCGCGATTTCAAGATTGATATTTTCCACAGCGGGCTGCTTGGCCGCCGGATATTGAAACGAAACATCGCGGAACTCGATGCGACCTTGCACGGTGTGTGGATCGAGTGAATCCGTGGGTGGCGTGTGTGCAGTTTCGAGTGGTTCGCCCAACAGATCGAGCACGCGGTCGAGTCCCGCCAGATTGTTTTGAAACGTCGTGGCACTATTGGCCAATGTTTCGAGCGGCCCCAGGAGCATGGTAAGGTAAACCAGGAACATCGTGACATCGCCGATGGTCAGTCGCCCTTGCAGCACTTGCGACCCGCCATAGATGAGCAACGCAATCGATGATAGCGGAATGATTACGTCCCAGATCAGTTCGACAATGCGTGTCCACCACCAGACAAACAACTGCTGCCGGGCCATCAAGTGATTGCCGGTCACGTAGCGGTGCGTTTCGTTGCGCTCGCGGCCGTATGTTCGCACGATTCGAATGCCGCCGAAGGCCTCGGTCGTTTGACCATCGATATCTTGTCGCTGCGAGCGAATGTCTCGATAGAGTGGCCGAATGCGGCTGATCCACGTGCGATGCGTAACATACACTGCGGGCAGCAGCAACAGCCCGCCCAGCGTCATGCGCCAATCGACCCATGTGAGCACGAGCAGACTGCCAACCAACTGAATCACCGCGCGGTACGGGTTATAAATCATACTGAAGACGAGTTCGGAAATGCCGCCGGCATCGTCGCGCAACAAACTCGTTGCGCCACCCGACTTCAAGCTATAAACGCGATGAAGCGGCAAGCGAACCGCATGCGCAAAGACGCGCCGGCGAATGACGACATGCAGCCGATTGACCGTCTTTGTGGCGAGCCAGCGACCCGTGAGAGAAATGACCGTGGTGAGGAGCGAAATACCAACCACCATCACACCCACGAGATACAACAGTTGATAACGGTCGGTCGGCAAACCCCATTCTTTGCTCCACCACTCCGGCAGTGGGCGATCGGTCAAAATATTATCGATGACCAATTTCGTTGCCAACGGAGGAACCAGTTGCAACAGCGTGGCGCAGGTGAGCGTTGCCAGCGCAATCACAATTGCCGTTCGATACCCGCGTAGCAGTTTGATGAACTCGCGGAGTAACTGGCCAAACGAGCGCGACCTTTTTGCCTTGCTCTTCGATTCTTCATCGTCACCCGCAGTTGCGTCCGATGTTTGCCCGCTATGTCGCGCACGGACTTTCTGTCGATAGTCTTTGAATCGTTGGCTGCTGCTGGCAATCGTCATGGGTTGCTTTCGAGTTTTCTGCCGCGCACTGTGCGCGGCACACTTTATCATCGGGACCAGTGGAAATCGGGCAAGGGCGCGGAAGTGGCAACGCTGGCAATGGCCACTTAAGCGCATCTCTTGTTTTGCGGCGCGCCACGTACGATCATGGCGACTTCGATTCCCGCCCATCCCGCCTTTTCCGGAGTTCCCCGCCATGTCGATCCGCCCTTCGCTTACAGCTTGCCTGTTATTGCTACTTCCCGCAGCGACATTGTTAGCTGCGGACTCGCCGGCTCAGCCCCCCGCGGGTTTTGTGGCCATCTTCAACGGCAAGGACCTGACCGGCTGGCGTGGCGGCAAGACCGAGAATCCGCTCAATCGCCTGAAACTTGCGCCGGACGCACGGGCCGAAGCGGACAAGAAGACGCTCGAAGATATCCACCAGCATTGGACCGTCGAAAACGGCGAACTCGTCAACGATGGCAAGGGACTCTACCTGACCACCGACAAGGACTACGGCGACTTCGAACTCCATTTGGAGTACAAGACAGTTGCGAAAGCTGATTCAGGTATTTATCTGCGTGGCATTCCGCAAGTGCAAATTTGGGACTACACCAAAGAAGGTGGCAAGTGGGATCGCGGTGCCGACAAAGGCTCGGGCGGCTTGTACAACAATCCTGGCAAGGGAAAATATCCGCTTGTGTTCGCCGATAAGCCCTTTGGCGAGTGGAACGCCTTCCGGATCACGATCATCGGCGATCTGGTCACTGTTTATCTCAACGATAAACTCGTCGTCGACCAGGCTCCGCTTGCCAGCTTCTTCGATAAAGGCCAGCCTCTGCTCGCATCGGGCCCGATTCAACTACAAACGCACGGCGGCGAAATTCGCTGGCGCAACATCTGGCTGCGCGAAATCCCGCGCGAAGCCAGCAAGTAACTTCCGTCGCTCAGTCATTCCATGACTGAGAGAACAGAAAGTCGGCGCTGACTGAATTAGAAAGTGCGAGTCAAGGAATGACTCGCCGGCGGGAGGACTATCGCAGCAGCAGCATCGACACCGTCATATAGATGACGATCCCCAGAATGTCACTGATGCCGGCGACGAACGGATTGCTCATGAGCGCCGGGTCCAGGCCGAGGCGTTTGAACATGAGTGGCAGGAGCGAACCGGCGACTGCACCAGAGGTAACGACGAGCACTAGCGTCACCGGAATGACGAAGGGCCAATAGAATTGCTCACGGGCACCAGGATCGCTGATGGTGAGTACGGTTGAGAGGATACCGCCGAATGTGGCCAGAATGGTGCCGAGCATCAGACCGACGCACAATTCGCGGACGACAACCTTACGCCAGTCTTTGACCGAAAGTCCGCCAGCTGTCATCGCGGTGATGATGAGCGTAGCCGATTGATTGCCGCTGTTGCCGCCGCTCGACATGATCATCGGCACAAACATCATCAGCCAGGCCCACTTTTGCAGCTTGGATTCGTAGTTATCGAGCGTGGTCGCGGTTACCGAAGCGGCGACGAACAAGATCGTCAGCCAAATGCCGCGTTTCCAGGCCAGGGTAACCAGACCGGTCTTGAGGTAGTCGTCTTCCAGCGGGGCGATACCGGCCATCTGCTGCGCGTCGTCGGTTGCTTCTTGCCGCACAGCATCGAGCACGTCGTCGTGCGTAATGATGCCGACCAGACGCCGCTGATTATCGACGACGGGAATCGCCTGCAAGTCGTAGCGCTCGACAAGACGAGTTACTTCGTCGCTGTTGTCCGTGGCGTTCACCAGAATCAAGTCCGTCTCCATCAGGTCGCCGACTTTGAGGTCGGGCTTGCCGAGAGACGACACCAGTTGCCGTGCCGAAACCACACCACGCAAATGCAGATCGTGATCGACGACGTAAATGTAGTAGATCGTTTCGACGTGCTCAGCTTCGCGACTGAGGGCCACCAGCGCGTCGCGAACCGAGAGATCTTCCTCGATCATGGCCATTTCGGTGGTCATCATCGCGCCGGCCGAGTCGGGGGCATACGCCCGCAGCCGTAGCAATTCGCGCCGCTCGTCGGCTGGCAACAGCGGTAGCAACTCTTCGACGACCTCTTCCTGCACATCGTGCAGCAAGTCGACGCGATCATCGGCAGGAAGATCGGCCAGCAGTTCGGCGACTCCCGCCCGGTCTTGCGTCTCGATGATCTCAATCTGCCGTTCGTGCGTGAAGTACAGAAAGATGTCTTCTCGCAACTTCAACTCGGCATGTTGCAGCACTTCCCACGCTTCGGAGGCGTCGAGCCCTTCCATATACTCGGCCAGGCGAGCCGGATTGAGGGCGGTGACGAATTCCTGCAAGTCGTGAGCATTACGCTCGGCGAGCATTTCGCGCAGTTCGGGCAGGAAAAGCGTGTTGACCATAACCGAGCTGACAGTCGAAGGCTGCGCGGATTGAGAGCCTGAAGTATCGACCGCAGTTCGGTTTCTGTCAAAGCGTCTGAAATCTGCCTGTTGTCCGCGCCTTTTGGGGGCAAGTCGGCAGAACCCAATCGAGCCGGACGCCGGGAAAAATTGCTTCAAGCGTCCCTGCAGGACCAGCCGATATTTCAACTAACAACATGCCGGGAGGACGGAATGGTCTCGGCCATTCCGTTTCAGGATAGAGGTCATGATACGACGATGGAGCGGCGTATCATGACCTTTTTTCATTCTTGCTCAGCCCCATTATGGCTCTACCGAGCCGCTTCTTGTAGTGACAGCTGTACGTCAGCGTCTGGCCAAGTTCACGCGAAAATGAGTTGTCAAGCGGTTTAATCCTGGTTTAAATTATCGCAGCCTGGCACCCAGAAGGGGTGAATTTCCAGGCACAGGTTTTTTACTGGGATAAGCCGCGTTTGGGAGCCGCTCGCATGAATCTGCCGCTGTGGAAGAAGTTAGTCGTTGTAACGGTCATGATGGGTTTTGCCGGAGTCGCCTCGCAGCCATTACAGCTGCTCGCACAAAAAGCGGAAGCGAAGGCTGCAGCGCCGGCTGCGAAACCCAAAGGTCGGCTCCCGGCCTACTACAAAGATCTGGTGACAACGGAGCAGAAAGATAAGATTTACGCGCTCCAAAGCAAATACGACGCGCAAATCGCGACACTCGCCGACCAGATCAAGACGATTCAAAAACAGCGCGACGGTGAAATTGAGGCCTTGCTGTCGGCCGAACAAAAAGCCAAGCTGGAAAAACTGCGAGCCGATGCCAAAGCCAAGGCTCAAGAAAAAGCAGCTGCCCGCAAAGCGGCTGCCGAAAAGGCCGGCATTACCGCCGCGGTTGCGGTTCCGGCCGTGCCCCCCACCGTCAAGTCAACGAAGTAAATAGATCGAGTCAGCATGGGAGTAGTGAGCGGACAGCCCTTCATCAGGCTTGGAACTCGGTCCAGTCCGCTCGCCCGCTGGCAAGCCGAGTGGGTCTCTGCGCGGTTGGTGTCGCTCGGCATTCGGGTCGAGATGATTCACATCACCACGCAAGGCGATGTCACGACGGGTCCTCTCGGCCAGATTGGCGGCCAGGGACTCTTCACCAAAGAGATTCAGCGCGCCCTGCTCGATCAGCGCATCGATCTGGCGGTCCACAGTCTCAAAGACTTGCCCACCGAGGCCATTCCTGGCCTCACCATCGCCGCCGTGCCGACGCGCGAGAGCACGGCCGATGTGCTGGTCGGCCCCTACAAAGCGCTCGACGATTTGCCCCCGGGTGCCCGCATTGGGACCGGTAGTTTGCGCCGCCGTGCTCAATTGCTGCATGCTCGGCCAGACTTGCAACTGCTCGAAATTCGCGGCAATGTCGATACCCGTCTCCGCAAACTAGATAGTGGCGAGTACGACGCAATTGTGCTGGCTCAAGCGGGGCTCTCGCGGCTGGGGCTGGCCGCGCGCATCGCGTACATCATTCCGCCGCAACTCATGCTCCCGGCTGTCGGCCAAGGGGCGCTCGGGCTCGAAACGCGTGCGGACGATGCGACTACCATCGAACTGCTGCAGCCTTTGAACGACGGGCTCACGCACGCGGCCGTGCTGGCCGAGCGGACCCTGCTCAACTCCCTGCGCGCGGGGTGTCTGGCCCCCGTCGGTGCTTGGGCCCGCGCGAGTGGCGACAATCTGTTGCTGCAAGCCACGGTCCTCCACCCCGATGGCCAAAAGAGAATCGCTGCCGAAGGAATTGCTCCGCCCGAGCAGGCAATGAAGCTGGGCCAAACGGTCGCTGCCGACCTAGCGCGGCAAGGGGCCAGCGAACTTATCTCCGCGGCCCATGCCGGCCGCTAGCAACTGGCAAAACACCCATCATTTCCGGAAATAACCGGAAATGAACATTTCTCCAGAGAAATTGTTTACTTTTGGTTTTGGAAAGTTGACAAGAACCACGCGTTTTAGCGCGAAGAAGCTTGACGGGGGCCTGTTCGGCGAGCTACGATCCTACCCAAATTACCGACTTTTCCGGTTGTGCCGTTTCTGACGCAATCGGTGGAAGTTGCTTTGAATGCGAAATTTTCCGCATTTTCATCGCTTGGGCCATGATCTGTCCGTTCTAGGAGCCTGTCGCGTGAGCATTCGCCTGCCAAACCGCCGTTCTCTCTCCCGCAGCCAGCAACGCCGCCAATTTTTAAATCAAAAGCTGGGCAGCTATCGCAAGCGAATCTTGCGAATGGAAACGCTCGAAGATCGCCGCGTGATGGCGGTGGCTGAATGGGGCGGCACCGGATTCTCCGCTGGTCACAGCGTCGAATTCCGTAAAGCGAGCGTCGCCTTTGGACAAGTCGACAATCTGGCTAAAGCGGATTCGCTTTTTGCCTCCGCTATTCCAGGACCGAACGTCAGCGCACAAGCGTTCGCAAGTGGCGCATCAACCATCAACTATATCGATGCGGGATTTTATGACCCCGCGACTTCTGACCCCAGCCTTTTTCCTGGCGGCGTAGACTTTCCAGCACCGGTGGGAACGGCAGGGGTTGACGATAACGATCTGGCGATGCGTTCGACGGGTTTTTTGAATATCCCGGTTGCTGGCGCCTGGAACTTCACCGTTTTTAGTGACGACGGCTTCAGGTTGTTACTTGGTTCGGATAATGAACAGATCGCCGTTAAGAGTGGGCCTGGGCCAGCAACTAATATCACCGCTTCGGCCACAATTCCAGCACCAGGAATCTATCGGTACGACCTCGTTTATTTCGAGCGAGACAATTTTGCTGAGGTTGAGTTTTATGCCAACGGCCCCGGTGCATTTTCTACGAATCGACTTGTCGGTGACCCAGCTGGCATAACGGTTGCGCAAAAAATCGATCTTGTGTTACCTGGAACCGCTTCTTCGGACTCCATTTCAATTCGGAGAAACGGAGTAAACACCGATGTCACGTTGAATGGCATTACGCGATCCACGCCTACGGCGCTGATCAATTCAATCGTAATTAATGGCAACGCGGGCGACGACACATTAACCGTTGATTATGTGAACGGAAACCCCTTTCCCTCGGGCCCAATCACCTTCAATGGCGGTGGAAACTTCGACTCGCTGATTTCCACCGGCGGGAATTTTGCAAGCGCTGTTTCCACCCCGACGAGTGCCAACGATGGCACGATCGTATATACGGGTGGGACTACCGGTAACGCAACAATCCAGTATGCCGGGCTCGCACCGATAACCGATTCCAACGTCGTGGCTTCATTTACCGTCAACGG
Organism: Anatilimnocola aggregata; assembly: GCF_007747655.1. Taxonomy (NCBI): domain Bacteria; kingdom Pseudomonadati; phylum Planctomycetota; class Planctomycetia; order Pirellulales; family Pirellulaceae; genus Anatilimnocola; species Anatilimnocola aggregata. The sequence continues at coordinate 6,485,255 of NZ_CP036274.1, read as the reverse complement.
CACCGCTGCTGGTGAGACAATTTCGATTGCTCCCAGTGGAGCCTTCACGCGTGTAAGTGCTCCTTCCTTTGAATTGCACGATCTGTCGAACAAAACAGAGATCGTTGTCAACGGCAATGGCGGACTCGACACGTTCAACGTCAATCTGACAGCCGCCAGTGCCGGACTTACGACGCTAACGGTCAATGGCAATGTTGGAATCGACATCGCGAATATTCTTGCCACGCCAGTCGGCGTCTCCACCAGCTACAACGGCGTAAGTGGGACAGATTCGGTTCTGATTACGAATGCTGGCAGCGTCCAGGGGATCTTAGGACCGATCTCCCTTGCCAATACCGTCAGCCTTAACAGTATCGTGGTGGACAATTCGGCGGATTCCAGTGGACGCGTGGTGACGTTGACCAATAGCTCGATCACCGGTTTGGCTCCCGCCGTCATCAACTATGTTCCCGGCGACACTTCCGCACTCACCATTAATGCTGGTACCGGTGCCGACTTGTTTACCGTCACGAGCACCATGAATGGCTTTCCGGGAACGACCACGTTGAATGGCAACTCCGGCGACGACATCTTCAACATTAGCTCCGCGGGACTGGGTGGCGGTAACAGCACCAACAATTTCAATGGCGGAATTGGGAACGATACTTTTAACGTCACGGGGTTACCGGCGAGTACCGCGACCCTCAACATCGATGGTGGTGTTCAAACCCTTGCCGACGTGCTGAACTTCACCGGGAACGCGATCAAGACCATTACCGGCGTCGGCGCTGGCAACCTGGACGATGGTCCCGGTGGCTCGAATCCCGTCGTCTTCACGAACATCGAAACGGTGACCGGCACGGGCGTCAGCCAACTGACCGATACGATTACGATGGGGGCCTTATTGCCCGGCGAAGTCGCTGGCGGCCGAAATTCCCTCCGCGTGGTTCGCAGCGGTGCGGGTGGTGCAAACATCGAGTTCTATTACGACAATGACACCGCCGCCGGACCTGGCGAGGTGCTGATTCTGCAGCAACTCTATACCAGCACCGCCCCTGTCATCACGGTCAATGGCAGCGCCGAAGCCGATACGCTGATCATCGATCACTCGGGCGGCTTCATTAATCGGACGTTTAATTACGACGCTGGTGGGCCGGTCAATGTGGGCGATGTCAATGGCGATGCACTCAGCATTCGCGGCGGTACGGTCGTCAACGAAACCTATAGCGTCGGTCTCACCGAAGATGCGGGCATTTGGGTACAAGACCCTGATGGCAGTGGTGGCCGCGGCAGCCTGATTCCCGGCGTCGATGGCCTGATCGTGAACTTCACGGGCCTGGAACCGGCCGACAGCGATACGATTGCCACGAATTTCGACGTGGTCTATTTCGCTGCCGCTGCGGACAACATCTCCATCGTCAACGGCGGTCTGCTCAACGGTTTCAATTCGCTGCAAGTCTCCGACAACAGCAGCACGTTCGAGACCTTCCGCTTTGCCAACAAGGCCAACGTCGCCCTGCACCTGAATGGTGGAGCCGACACGGCGTTCCTCGACTACACGATTGCGGCCGCGGGGCTCAACACGCTGCAAGTCTTTGGTAACGGCGATGGCGCAGTCGCCGGCGTGCAACTCGATGACAATGTGACCGACTTCTTCCAAGTGAATGCCACTGCCGCGATCGCCAACACAGTCCTGCTCAGCGGTGACGGCGGCGACGATGACTATCTTGTGGGGACATCGAGTGTTCTGGCCAACATCAACGGTGCGATCAACCTGGCCGGCGGAACGGGTAATGATCGGGCTTTTATTAGTGGATTCAACGACGTTGCGGCCCATAACGCAACCTTGACCAATGCGAGTCTCACGGGCGCAGCACCGGCGGCGATTAACTACAGTTCGCTGCAGCAGCTCAACTATTCCGCAACGACGGCCAATGCGGATCGCCTCGATGTCCTCAGCACGGCAGCGGGTACCGCGTACATCGTGCTGGGTAATGGTGGTGGCGATACTTTCACGGTCGGCAACACCACCGCCGAATTCACCACTGGGCCCGTTTTCGATGGCACACTAGATCAGATTTTGGGAAATATCATTTTCGTCGGCAGAGGCGACACGGATACGCTCAACGTCGACGATTCGGGCACGCTCGTCGGCGATGCCGCGGCCAGCATCACCAACATCGGCGTGACAATGTCGTTGTCGTTGCTCAACGTCAACAACCCTATCGTGTTATCCTACCCAACCACGGAACTCGCCGGCTTTGCTCCTGCAGCCATTCAGTACGCCCACGGCGATATAACGACCCCGGCAGTCTTCCCCAGTCGTCTGGAAAACCTCAACGTTCGCTCGTCGAGGGGCGATGACATCATCACGGTCAACGACACCACGGCAACGGTGGCGACGGTCATTGACGCCCGCGAAGGGAATGATTTTCTTTTCATCGATGGCGACGATTTGAGTGGTAATAACACCTTCCAGGGCTTCGATGGCACCGATGAGTTCCAATTGTTGGTTTTGGGCAACATTGGCACGAATGCCATCCCCGGTGGACCGATCACCGGCTTGACGATCGAAGGGCAAGCTGCCAGCGATTCGATCAACCGCGACCGGGTACAGATCTTTGACTTCAGCGGAACGGCTCGCGGATTGAACTATCTGTACCTGAATACTCAGGGAGATATCAACGTAGCCGCCGGCGCGCCAAATCTGGGCCTGTTCGGCACAAACCTGGCGAACGGCGAGGTACGAGTTCGTACCACGGAAACCCTCATTTTCAATGATGCTGGTGAAAACAATGACATCGTGCGCGTGTTCGGTGGCACCGACGACGGCACCATCGGCGGGGCCAATCCGGTCAACGATGTGCTGACCGTGGGTTTGCTGAACAACAACACCTCGGCCCTCGTGTTCAAAGACGGTGCGCCCTACTTGAGCACCCCTCCCGCCACGCTGGTTGGCTCGCGCCCTGGTATCGCCGGTGGCGGCACTGCGACGGACTTGTTGATTCGCGGTTTGTCCCCCACGCCGATTGGCCCTTTCGGCATTCTGCTTGTCGGCAACGGCAACTCGGGTGTGGTTGGCACCGGCGATCGCGCAGTGGTACAGGGCCGAAGCGAAGCTGATTTGGTGGATGTTGGCAATCCGACCGACATCTTCGGCTTTGGTGCTGGTGTCCTTCAGCCAGGAGCTGGCGTCGGGAATGCCTATGATTTTTTCAATGTTTCTGACTCTCAGGTGTTTACAAACAACATCGTCAATGGCTCGCTGACCACGGTGAGCCTGAACATTGCTTCGTTCGATCAAGTGGGTGGCCCGGTCGTCACCGAGAATGCGGCCTTGATCGTCAACGGTGGTGATGAAGCAGCACCCGATCCGGTCACGGGCGTTGCCGATCAGTTCTTTGTGACTGTTTCGGCCAACTACAACATTCAAGTCAACGGCAACCTGCCTGACCCTGCCACGTTCGATCCGGAAGGCTTCCCGCTGGGTGATGAGTTGAACGTCATCGGCAACGGCTCGGTCAACATCTTCAGCGATAAAGCGACTCCACCGAACGTGACCACTACGTTCGGTAACGGCATCTTCGGAGTGCTGAATACTTCGATCGAACGCCTGCGTTTGACTCCTTCGAACGGTGTGCTGAATCTGATTGGTGACAACAACGATCCACTCGTCGATCAAAACGACAACTTCGTCGTTCGTGGCCGCGATATCGACGTTGGTGGCTCGATCGACGGTGGCATTGGCGAAATGTTCGTCAGCATCAATGGCAGCAATCCGATTCTGCTTAATGACGTGCAATTCCTGAACGTCTTCGGCTACGACCTGACCGGCCAGAACCTGAACGACCCCGACGTCAACGCGCCGGACAACACGGTCGGTGGCGCGGACAACATCGATACGCTGGATATCGCTGCTTGGGCTGACAATTCACCCCGCTCGTGGGACGTGCATGTCAACTTCAACGAAGGTGTGCCAGATACAGGGGACGGCTCGCAACTCGACCTGTTGATTTACAACACGGTCTTTGCGAACCCGGTCTCGGAAGACATCGTCGTGCAGCCGTCAGGACCGACGAATGGTGAACTGCGAGTCACCAACGGGGCCTTCGGCACGCCGATCGTCACGATTAACTACGTCAACAATACGGACATCATCGTTCTCGATAACGATGGCTTCCTCAGTGACGACGACAGCTTGACGCTTCGCGGCACTGCGCCAAACACGCCGCAAGCCAGTGGAGCGGATAATTTCCTGATCAACTTGACAGCGGCAGGTGACGTTGCGAATCCGCTGGTCACCGTTTCGGATAACGTCGGTGGGTTAGACCTTTATCGCCTGCGTAACTTCACGGGCTTCGACAGCCTGAATATCGAAACGCTCGCTGGCAGCGATTACGTACGCGTTATCGGCCGTAACGACGGATCAGTTACGGTGAACGTCGATGGCGGTAGCCCGACTGGTGTGGGCGGTAATACCGATATCGACTCCGTGAGTGTGTTCGGCTTGACCGATGGCGCTGACAACTTCATTTACTCCGTCGGCGCTACGAACGATTCGGGACGACTTGCAGTAACTCGCTCCGGCGCAGCGGCCGCGACCATTGTGAACTTCATCAACACGGAACGAGTCGACATTGAAGGCCAGGGTGGCACAGGTGCCGATACGGTTACCGTAAATGCTACCAGTGCGAATGACTCCATTGCCTTCAATGGCATCAACGCGACCGATGGCAACCTGGTCATCAACGGAACTCCCCTCGTAGCACTACTTGGGTTGGGCAGCGGTGCCAGTTCGCTGACCATCAACGCCCTGGGTGGCGACGACGAAATCTCGGTTGCGGCAGGTCCATTCGCCGCAACAGGCGGAATCACCGTTAATGGTGGTGATCCCACCGCCAGCGACACGGTTGTCGTGGTCGGCACAGCGGCCGCAGATGCCGTGACGATTGACCAACTCACAGCCAGCGGCGCACGCATCACAGGCGCTGGAGCGGCAGTGATCACCGTCACGACCGCCGAGAAGCTCCACTACAACGGACTGGAAGGCGGCGATGACCTCACGATTACGACTCCAGCCGGAGCGGATATTGCCACTGCAACACCTACTCTGGCTTCAGGTGAAGGAGCGGTTGCAATCACTTCCTCGGTAAATGGCGATGTAAGATTGCCGATTTCGTGGGAAGGTATCAATGGGCTAACCGGCTCGATTGCCTTTGCCGACGTTGGTGGGACACGCGTCGATAGTTTGGTGCTGTTGGGTACGAACAGTTCCGACGTATTTCAAGCCTTCAATGCGGCCGGCGACGTGAACTACGGCTACTACGACACGCCCGGCAGTTTCCTCACGCTGCTGGCCTTCACAATCAGCACACCGGGTGTGAATTCATTGGCACTGTCCGGTCTGAATGGCGATGATGTGTTTACTATCGTGGGCAATCATCCATTCGCGGGTGGCGTTCAAGTTGACGGCGGCAATCCTTCGTCTGGCAGCGATGTGCTCAACTTTGTCGGCGCGGGTGCAGCCATAACGGTCAGCCTGACTGCAGACACAATTACCGAAGGTGCTTTCGGTCCAGTCAATTACGTCGGTATTGAAGACGTCGCCATCGCGGGCGCTGCCGCAGCGTTGACAGTGAATGGCACTGCCGCTGACGATCGCTTTGACGTTCAACCGACGGCTGCTGGAGCTGGCAGCTTGAAGGTGTTCACGACTGGTTCGATCGTCAAGACCAGCCCGCAGTTCACTTACACTGGCGTGAACAATGCAGCCTTCACGCTTAATGGCGGGACGGGCTTCGACGATGTGCATTTGCTGGGCACCAATGGGATCGATACGATCACGTCGGCGGCAACGACGGTCACTCAGGCCGGCGGCACGGTGACTTTTGGCACGGCGCTCGAACGACTGAACATTGATGCCTTCGACGGTGACGACAATATCAACCTGGGGACGTTTACGTCGGTCAACGCAATCATTAAAGGTGGCTTGGGCAACGACACAATCATTGGCACGGGCGTGGTGGCGACCGGCGATTTGATCTATGGCGGCTCTGGCAATGACATCCTGCGTGGTGGTGCCGGCAACGACACCATCTACGGCGAAGATGGCAACGACACCTTCGGCGTGGTTTCGGTCGGTGCGGCTCAAGACGCGGGCGACGACTTATTCTTCGGTGGCGATGGCAGCGACCGGTTCATTTGGAACCCGGGTGACGGCAACGACCTGTTCGAAGGTGGTGCCGGCGATGCGGATGTGCTGCAGTTCGAAGGGAACAATAACAACAACACGTTCATCCTGAACCAGGTCGGCACTCGCCTCGAGTTCCGCTTTGGTGCGGTCGATCTCGATGTCGCTGGGACGGAAGAAGTCGAAATCGTCACTCGGGACGGCATCGACAATACGATCATCAACGACCTCTACGCCACCGATGTTCGCCATGTCAGTGTGAACAACGAAGGAGCAGTCGCTCCGGTTGTGGCAGCCGACACACTCACCGTGAACGGTCGCGAGGTCAGCGATTCGATCAACGTGCTGAATGTGGGCGGTCTGATTCAAGTGACTGGCCTCCGCTACGATGTTCGCCTGCTCAACAGCGTGGTGGCCCAAGGCGATACGCTCATCGTCAATGCCAATGCCGGCAACGACACGGTGGTGGCTTCGGAAGGTGTCGAAGGTGTGGTTGCCATCGTGCTCAACGGTGGTGACGGCGACGACTACTTGTCGGCTGATGCGACCCTCGTCGGTGGCGACGGCAACGATACGCTCGTCGGTGGCAGCGGCAACGATATCCTGATCGGTGACGGCTCGAGCGACATCATGCTCGGCTTGACCGCAACTGGTTCGCTCGTCCGCTTCGAAATGTCGAATCCTGCCGCAGCCCTCACCACAACTCCAATCACCGGGCTCCCCGGTGGCGAAACTCTGTTGGGCATCGACTTCCGCCCAGCGACTTCGCAGTTGTACGGTGTGTCCAGTGCGGGAAGCATTTACACGATCGACCCTATCTCGGGCGCCGCAACTCTGGTTGGTGCAGGCTTTGGCTTCGTGCCGAATGGCACTTCGTTCGGCTTCGACTTCAATCCTGTGCCGGACCGGATTCGATTCACCAGCGACAACGAACAGAATCTGCGTCTGAATCCGAACACCGGTGCGCTGGCCATCACCGATGGCAACTTGGCTTACGCTGTCGGCGATCCGAACTTCGGTGCTAATCCAAATATCGTCGGCTCGGCCTACACCAACAGCTTTGGTGGCGCAACGACGACCACGCTGTTTGGCATCGATAGCACGCTGAATATCCTGGTCAGTCAGAACCCGCCAAATGCCGGCACGCTCAACACCATCGGTGCGTTGGGTGTTGATCCTTCGGCCGTGGTTGGCTTCGATATTCTGACCGGCAGCAACACCGCGGTTGCCACGCTGGTTGTGGGTGGTGTGCAGCAGCTCTATACGATCAACCTCCTCACTGGAACTGCCACGCTCATCGGCAACGCCCCAGCGGGTATCTCGTTCATCGGGATGGCATCGGTTCCGGGCACGGGCGACGATCTAATCATCGGCGGTGGCGGTGCAGACATTCTCTCGGGTGGCGGTGGCGAAGACACGATGATCGGCGGAACGGGTGCCGACACATTCCACGGTGGCGACGGCTTCGACACGATTCTGATTCAAGGCACTAGCGCCAACGATCGAATCGATGTTCAGCAGGACTTCCTGAATGCCGTGCCACCGGCTGCCACGTCGTACACGTTGCGGCACGAAGTTTCAAACGTATTGCTTGGGTTCGACGGCATCCTAGGTGGTGCAGGAACCGAAACCGATACGATTCTCACGACCGATCTGGCGACAACCGTCGAAAACGTGAGCATCGTGGCCGGTTCGGGAGCCGATACCATTCGCGTTGCCCACAACGACTTGTACTTCAACCAACCGCTCTTCACGATGCGGATCACGGTTGACGGCGGCGCTGGCGCAACCAGCGATCGCTTGACCGTGACCGATTTGCTCGTAGGCGACACCACGATTCAACGTATCGGTGGTACCGCCGGCAGTGGTTCGTTCAGCATGGGCTCGAATGCTCCGGTTGTTTACAGCGATATTGAGTTTGCGACGCTTGATCCCGTGAACACCATCACGGGTGGAACGGGCGGAGATGGTACCGGTCGCTTGATTGTCTTCCCGTTCGATCCGAACGAACAGAACGGCCAGTTGCAGAATGCCACGTTCCTCGGCAATGGAACTACCAACCTGCAAGCCACCATCGACCCAGGTGTGGATCCTGGTCCAATGGCAAACCCGGCTGGCTTCGGCTTGCCTGGCGACGAAGACTGGTACCGCATTGTTGCCAATGAAACGGGCACGCTCGATTTCCAGGTCTACTTCGAAGAAGTGGCCTCCCGAGGGGCTCGTGTTGGTTTGCCGGGCAATGGCAACCTCGATATCGCCGTCTACGATGCCGACGGCCTGGTGAACGGTGCGCCGCTCGCCATTGGTGGAGTTTCGACGTTTGGCGGCAACGATGGTGCCAACGGCCCCGAACTCGATACGGCGCCGTTCGCCAACGAGCGAGTTCGCATTCCTGCTGTCGCTGGCCAGACCTACTACCTGCGGATTGGTGGTGCGGCTCTTACTGCCGATGGCTCACCGAATGCCAGCCTGGCCGTGAACGCCTACAGCGTGAGCGTGGTGAACTCGGCTGCTCCAGTGCCGCGCGATTTGGAATTAGACGATGTTGTCGCCATGTCCTCGGTCGCTGGTCCGTTGGCACCGAATTTGGTGGTCACGGCCACCGCCTTCACCGCCAACGTTGCCGGATTGTCAATCACCCCAGATTTTTACGTGGGCAAGTATGTCTACTTCCTACAGGCACCGGGCAATCCGAGTGATCTCAACGGTCAACGCGCACGTGTGACCGGTTACAATGGCGCAGGTGGCTTCACGTTTGCTGCAGGTTCCTTCACCGGCGCGCCTGCTGTCGGCGATCTGTTCCAAATCGAAAGCGTCGACACCGGTCGCTCGCAATTCGATAATCACACGCGCGATATCACGCCGACGATCTTCTTACGATTGGACGATGCCAGCTTGTTGAACGATCTGCCAGGTAATCCATCTGGTCAGACCAACGCGCCGCCGCCCGATCAGGTGATTCCAATTACCTATCAAATCAACAGCTCGTTGAATCCTACCAATCAACCTCCCGAAGGATTTGCAGCCGGTTTCCGTATTGCAATCTTCAGCGAGAACAACACGCACAGTCCAGTTCCAGGAACAGGGCTAACATTCCTTGGCTATGCGTCGCCGGTTGCCGGCAGTCCGGGGCTGTATACGTACACGTTCCCAGACGCGAATCCCTTGTCACCTGGCAGCCACTTCATCACGGCCAAGGTCGAAATGATTGACCCAGCCGATACTACTCCAGGTACTGGGCTACCAGTTGATATTGACCGTGCCACCGGTTTCGGTGCATCAAGCCAATCGCTCGAGATCGTGGTCGATACGCAAGTGCCGCCGGTTTACTTCGGCCTGCCCACGAGCACCGAAACGGGCTTCGAGTTCACAGCGACCGACGGTTTGCACCCCGACAGCGATACCGGTGTGAACGGCATGCCTGCCACCTTCACCGATGGCATCACCAGCGACCTGACGCCGAAGTTCTACGGCTCGGCAGAAGCCAATAGCATCGTGCGGTTGTATCTCGATAACCGCAACACGGCGGCTTTCCCAGGCACCACGATTGGCGTGCTCGACGCGTTCGACATTCTGATCGCACAAACCGTGGCGAATCCCGAGGATGGTACGAACCAATTGCCGACCGGTTGGTGGGAAGCTGAATCGACCGTGTCGTTCAACGACCCGACTTTCTTCCCCAATGAAGATGGTTTGAGAACCGTCTTCGCGACTTCAGAAGATTTGTCTGGCAACGTCAATCCGACCGGTATTGCCGCCGAATTGCTCGCCGTGTTCATCGATACTCAGGGTCCGCAAGTAACCGACGTTCGGTTCAACACGGTTGATAGCACGTATAACGTGTTTGACCACAAGTACGAGTCGGTGATCGGTGGTGATCCGGGCACGTTGGTGCCGACACCACTGGTCAATTCGATCATCGTAAAGGTGCAGGATCTGCCGGAACGTGTCGCCAACTTCGTGTACCAGGCGATTAAGACTGACACCAACTTAGTAAATCCAGTGACGGGTGCCATTATCAACGGTGGAGTTGACGACTTGCCGCTGGGATTGGTGAATGTCTTTGGCGATTACAGTGGCAATATTCCGATTCGCCGTATTACCTTCACGGCCGATCAGAACCCCAATACGCCAGCCCTCGATCCCTTTGTCCTCCCGGACATTGCTCGTGGCTACATCACGATTACCTTCGGCAGCGATCCGAACGGCATTCCCGGCGATCTAGACGACGTGATCCTCACTCTGCCCGACGATCGGTTCACCCTGACCGTGTACGATGCCATTCAAGATCCAGTGGGCAATCATCTGGATGGAGAATCACAGGCCATTGAGCCTCACGATCAGCCCGCGTTCCCCAGTGGCGATGGCATCCCCGGCGGAGACTTTGTCGCTCGCTTCACGGTCGATACTCGTCCGGAACTTGGCAACTGGGCTGCCGGCTCGGCCTGGGTCGATATCAACGGCAACCAGATCTTCGATCAAGACAATGTGGACTTCACGAATCGCGACATCGCTTACCTAATGGGTTACACCAGCGACGAACTGTTCGCAGGCAATTTTGCACCGGCGGGCGCTCTGGCGGCCGATGGCTTCGACAAGTTGGCTGCCTACGGCCGTGTGAATGGCCAATGGCGTTGGCAGATCGATACTGATAACGACGGTGTTCCCGATATTGAGAGGGTCGATCCAGCGGGCATCAATGGTTTCCCTGTGGCGGGCAACTTCAACAATGCCATTGTCGGTGATGAAGTCGGCCTGTTCACTGGCAACACCTGGTTTTTGGACGTAGACCAGGACTATAACTTGGGTGATGGTGCCGGTGTACGCGTTATTCCCTGGGTGAATGCCGCAGGTGTATCGGTTAGTGGTTACGGCTTCACTGGTGACTTCGACGGAGACGGCGAATACGACCTTGGAAGTTGGACCGACGACACATTCCAGCTATCACTCAGTAGCGATCCGACCAATGTGGGTGCCTTTGGCGCAGACGGTAGGATCGACTTAACATTCCACTTCGGCTTTGCAGGCGCTCGTGAGCGACCCGTGGTTGCCGATATGAACATGGACGGCTTCGATGATCTTGGTCTGTGGACGCCCGATCGGGCAACGCAGGTTGAGGGCATCGGTGGCGAATGGTACTGGCTGATGTCGGGCGAAGTTGTCAACGACACCCCGAACCCAAGTGGCAACTCTGCCAATCCAGGAGACTTGCTAGGACCTTCCATTCCAGACCGCGTCGTCATTGATCCAATTTCGCCATTCCCCGGTGTCCAACGGACGGTCAAATTCACGCCGGTGCCGTTCGGCAACGACTTGTATATGCAATTCGGCGACGAGTTCTCGCTGCCGATCGTTGGCAACTTCGATCCACCCGCGACCCTCTCGTCCGTGTTACCCGGCACGAACCGCAACGATCCTTTGGATGTGAACAACGATGGCCGCATCTCCGCCTTTGATGCCATCGAAGTCATCAATCGGTTAAACCGGTCGAACGGGTCGGTTTCAGTTCCGACCAAGGGCTTTATCCGAGCACCGTTCCTCGACGTCGATCAAAACCTGCGAGTTTCGGCCTTCGATGCCTTGCAGGTGATCAACTACTTGAACGCCAATCCGATTATGCCTTCCGTTGTCGGCTTGGAAGATGTCGGCGGTTCGGGTGGCGAGAACACCGAGAACGACGAAGCGCTGCTGGCCTTCCTGGATGACGGCGAACTATAAGCCCGCCGGACGCGAAAAAGGTCTGCAGGGAACTGCCAAAAGATCCTACTCACCCTGTGAGTAGGATCTTTTTTTATGTTTGCATTTCGCCACTTAAAGCGTGTTACGCGAGCGCTTCTAACCTTCCAACGCAAGTTTGCTATACTCGAAAGTGACGCGCGATTGGGGACCAACTCCCTTCGCGGCGTCTGCCGACGGAGCTCGGAGCTACCGATGAGTTTGCAACGCTGGCTGCAATTTCACACCGCCGCACTCGCCGTGCTGGGAGGTTGGTTCTTACTTCTCACCGGCGATAGCAGTCCGTTTCCCTATGCGCTGGCGATTGCGACGCTCGTCGCCCTCTTGGTTACCGACATCAAGAATTGGGTCAAGTTACCGCGCACGCTGGGCAATGTCGGAGCCCTCGTTGCCGTCGGTTGGTCGATGCGGAACTTCATGCGGCAAGTTCGCGAGGACCAGCTCCTGACGATCTCGCACATGCTGATTTATCTGCAAATCGTCTTGGTATTTCAGGAGAAGAGTCGCCGGGTTTATTGGCAATTGCTAGTGCTCAGCGTGTTGCAAGTTGTCGTGACCGCAGCTCTTTCGCTGGGGCCGCAATTCGGCCTGCTGCTCGTACTTTATATGGCGAACGCCGTCGCCTGCATGATGCTGCTTTGCTATCAGCGTGAAGTGAGCGAGGGGACGCCGCGCGACGCTTTAGCAGGTAAATCGCCGACGTCGCTCCATCGTCTGCTCGATCCCCCAACACTGCGCATCAGTGGTCCGCGGCGCGAACAACTCGAAAATTGGATTCGTGCGCCCTGGCTCGTCCGCAGCGTGCTCATGTTCACCTCGGCTAGCTTTCTCTTTACGCTCGTGTTCTTTTTCTCCGCCCCCAGATTGAGTGAAGCGCTATGGCAAACGTCGCGTGTGCGGGGAACTGTCAGCGGCTTTAGCGGTGAGGTGGTTCTAAAGACGCGGGGGCGCATTGAACTTAGCGATCAGCCCGTCATGCGCGTCAGCTTCAAGCGCGACGACAACCGCGAGACAGCAGCGATCGTCACCGAGCCCTACTTTCACGGCCAAGTGTTAACCAAGTACCAGCAAGACGAATATGGTGCTCGCTGGTCGTACCAGCCGGCATTCCGCTTACAACGGGCAAACATGCGGCCGCATGTCGTGCAGGCCACTCGGCCGGGAGAACTGGTACGGCAAGATATCATTCTCGAAGCCACGAATTCTCCGGTTCTGTTTGCAATGATGCCGGTGCACTTCTTGCCCGAGACACCAACTGGCATTCGCGAGTTTCGCCAATCGCCGCGGCTGATCCGTTTTGGACAAGAAGACCAAATCCAATCAGGCCGCGAATATCGCTACACGATCGGCACGCTGGCCATTCGAAATGGGCGCCAACTCCCTGCGGTCCCCCATTTCAATCCAGCACTCACGGAGCAAGAGAAATCGTATCTCATAACCGAGCGCAAGGAGCTTTGCGAGTTCTCGGTGGATCGCTTTCCTGGCACCAAAGAGATTGCCGATTCGCTCATTCGCGACCTTCAGTTGGAAAAGGCATCGACCCTTGCTCGGGCGACAGCATTGCAGAACCTGCTATTTTCATCGGGCAGCTATTCTTACTCGCTCGATCTGAGGGATCCCCAGGCCGCCACAGGCGACCGAGTGGGTATCGACCCGCTCGAAGATTTTGTCGTGCACCGTCGTCAGGGGCACTGCGAATACTTTGCGAGCGCGCTCGTCATAATGCTTCGTAGTCAAGGCATACCCGCGCGATTGGTGATTGGTTATAAGGGGGGCGATTGGAATGCACTGGGCGAGTACTTTTTAGTACGGCAACGACACGCGCATGCCTGGGTGGAGGTACTGCTCGAACCACATGAAGTGCCAGAAGATGAACTGGCCGGCACGCCCAGCAATGGCGGAGCCTGGTATCGACTCGACCCAACTCCCGGCTCGAGTGAGGCGGGACCGGAAGCGATTCAAGAGAAACGCAATGGACGCTTCTCTGATGCGTTTGACTATGCCGAGTGTCTATGGCGCGACTATGTCTTGGGACTAAATGCCGGACGCCAAGATTCTGTGCTCGATCCCATCACCACCCGCTCGCGCGATGTGCTTCCTAAAAGCATGGATCCCGCGCGCTGGCAACGCTGGGCTCAGTCAATGATGGGGGGCAAGCCTGTCGCGGCTAGTGGCAACTTGCAAGCCGCCGAGAAACGCGACTCCGAGGAAGCCGCAGTCAAGCCTTCCACTCCCTGGTTTCGCTTCTTGCTGCTCGCGTTCTTCGTCATTGTATTGCCAGCGGCGATGGCGGGAGTTTTGCTCAGCATTCGTTTTCTGCTACACCTGCTCTGGCAACGTGATCGCTCTGCCAAGGCTTCCGTTTCTGAAATGTTCGCCGGGATTCAGCGCGCGGTACAGCGACGCGGAGTTGTGGTGCGACCGCAGACAACCGCGAACGAGTTGCTGAGCGCGGTGGCCGGGCTCGGTGAAGCGGGCTCTGGTCCGGCGGTCGTGGGGCAGTCCGGCTCTCTAACTGGCATGTTGCGAACGGTAATCGATCGCTATCATCGCCTGCGCTTTAGTGGGCAGGCGACCGACGGCGACAAACGTGCGTTGGTGGAGGGCCTGGCCCAATTGCAGCAAGCGACGGCGACGTCCAGCGCCACGAACAAGGCAATCTATCATCAGGCCGCGGATTAACTCATGCCGTCCGACAGCGAAACCGTTCCCACTCAACCCGAAGTTCTCCTCTTCACCGATGGGGCATGCAGCGGGAACCCCGGTCCGGGTGGCTGGGCTTTCATTCTGAAGCATCCCGCCAGCGGCACGGTGAAGGAAGTCAACGGTGCCGAGCGCGATACCACAAACAATCGCATGGAATTGATGGCCGTCATCCAAGGACTGAACACACTCAAGCGGCCCGTTTATGTCGAGATCTTTACCGACAGCGAATACGTCCGCAAAGGGATGCAGGAGTGGATGGCTGGCTGGAAACGGAACGGCTGGAAGCGGAAAGAGCAAGGCAAGCTAAAGCCCTTGAAGAACGACGATCTGTGGAAGCAGCTCGACGAGCAAATGGCCAAACATCAACTCAAGCTCACACGTGTGGCTGGCCATAGCGGCCATCCCGAAAATGACCGCTGCGATGAACTCGCCGTGGAAGCTTATCGGATGATGTGAAATGCGCGCCCGCCGTTCACGAAACTCCGCAACCTTCAGCCTGCGCACGCTACTTGGATTCGCCGTCGGCATCGCAATCTTGCTCGGACTGCGGATGTACATCGATGTAATCCTGGTCATGCTCTACTGCAGCGTGTTGTCGGGAGTGTTGCTGGTGGGCCGCATTGCGGCCGCGGCGTCCCCAAAGTGGTCCGCTGGAAATCCAGTCGGCTCGCAGTATGACCCCAATTCGATACTACGAATTTTAATTGCAGCCCACGTTTTGGTGACGTATCGAATTTGGCATTGTTTCGTGCTCATGACTTCCACGGATGCTGGTCTCGATTACCTTTTCGGAGAACCAATCGTCTTTGGGTTGTCGATCTATTCCTTACAAATGGTGCTGCTACTGGTCACCGAGATTCTTATCCTGACTATATTTGTCATCAATTGCCTTGTGGCGGGCAAAGTGGATGCTCGGGAAAGTTACATCACTGCAGGATTACTCGCAATCTTGCTGCTCTGCCATCTGGCACATCCTTGGTTCATTCCTGGGCTGCGCAATTTCACTTTCTGGTTGTACGCGCCGCCACTACCTGTCGAGTAGCGTCAAAGTTACTTCCAGCAGGTCCATCACTTCGCTGCCGGGAATATCAGAGGCCTGCAGCGTGAGTGGTCCCCGGCCACGTTCCAAGTGGATCGTGCCGAGTTTCAGCGGGCGGAACTCTTTCATCTTCGATTCCGCTGGGGGCCGCGGCAGCGTTTCTTGGTTGGTGTAGAGCAGCGGATCCCAGCCCGGCATCACTTTGCCACTTAGCGTTTGCTTGAGAAAGGTGAGTTCAATCGTCGAGCCCGCGGCTGCGAGTGGGCAAGTGTAGCGCAACTCGACGGCATAGTTGCCTGTCGTATTGACGTCGATCTCCCACACGAGCGAATCTTCCTTGCTCTTCCAATTCACGAAGTAGGAACTGTTCGGCGCGCCAGAGCTTCGTTTCACACTGCCCACTGGTTCGCCATCGCGGGCCGGCAGCCAGGTGCGAGGGAATTCTCGATAGCCGACGGGAATGGGACGCGGATCAACGGATTTTCGCTTGTTGCCACTTGGCGCGCCGGGTGTGACATCGAAACCCATTTCTATCCGCCACGCCTGCACGGTAGCAGCGAGGCGATCGACCGTTCCCTGCTGTTGATCGTTGACGGCTTTGGTCTGACTCGGGTCGGCGACCAGGTCGAATAGCTGCCCGGCATTGTCGAGGCGGTATTGATTCGTCCGCACGCTTACATTGCGTCCCCAGGTCGAGAAGATCATCCGCTCGGCGGGCACTTTCTTTGTTTCCATTAAGTACGGCGAAAGATCCTGGCCATCCAACGGTTTGTCGCCGACGCGCTCAATGCCCGCCAGCGTGCAGAGCGTGGGCAGGAGATCAATCGCGCCGGAAATTCCGCTGATGGTGCGGTCTTTGGGCAATTTTGCGGGCCAGCGCCAATAGCAAGTCGAGCGCACGCCCCCTTCGTCGGTCGACCCTTTGCGTCCCTTCATCTCGCCATTCCAACGCCATGAATTGGGGCCGTTGTCACTGAAGTAGAGGACAATCGTATTGTCCGCAAGCTTTAATTCGTCGAGCTTGCTGAGCACGCGACCAACGTTTTCATCTTGGTTCTGAATCATTGCGAGAGCGCAGCGAGTTTCGTCAAGATTCTCTTGCTTTGACTGTGTTCCTCGCTGAGTGATCGGCTTCTCTTTGAACCGCTGCCAGTTTTGTTCCGGCACTGCCCAGGGAGAATGCGGAGTTGTGAACGGCACGTAGCAGAAAAAAGGCTGCTTCGCGTTCCGTTCAATGAACTTGATCGCCGCCGTCGTGCATATGTCGACGATATAGCCTTTCTCGCGCACGGGTTGGCCGTTGTGCTCCAGCGGCGGATCGAAGTATTCGCCCCAATGCCCCGAGGTGTAGCCGTAGTATTCGTCGAAGCCGCGAGCCATCGGGTGATAGGGCCATTGGCTGCCGTTGTGCCACTTGCCGAAAGCGCCGGTGGCATAGCCGGCCGCTTGGAAGGCGTCGGCGATCGTCCGCTCATCGAGATTCATCCGCTCCTGACCGGTCGAAACGCCGTACACACCAGTGCGCGGATGATAACGGCCGGTGAGAAACTCGGCGCGCGTGGGAGCACAAACGGGGCAGACAAAAAACCGGTCGAGGGTGACGCCATTGGCCGCCAACGAATCGATGTGCGGCGTGGCGACGCTTTTATTGCCGTTGCGGCTATAGTCTCCCCAGCCCGCATCGTCGGCGAGGAAGATGACGACATTGGGCCGGGCGTTCTCGGCGGCTCGCGACATTTCTCCCGTTGCCACCAGTAACAGCAACAGCAGCGCTGACCAACAGACGGTAATGAATCGCATGGGAGGGTTCCGTTTCCGTTTTTCTACTTGAGCCGGCAGCATCATGGCGAAATAGCTGGCCGCGCCCGACCGGACGGTTTACATTCTCAGTCGATTCAATTACTCCTGGCAATGCCTGGCTCCTCACCCGCAAGAGTTTATTCATGAATCGTTTGCACGTTCGAATTGCTTCCTTTCTGCTCACGCTGTTGACGGCGGCAACGTCCTTCGCTCAGCATCGGACCGATAACTCGTACCCGTTCTTTTCGTACCTGACGAGTAAAGAAACTCCCGGCAAGATGATTTGCTACACGCCCGCGGAACTCGACCCGCGCGTGGAAGCCAATCAAGGCAAGTTGCTGACCAGTTCGATTCGCGCTGACCTGACGGCACTTCGTCCTGCGTTCGACGGACTCGTGTTGTATGGCTATCACGAAGCTTGCACGCCGCGGATTGTGGCGGTTGCGCGCGAGCTGAAGTATCGCGGGCTGCTGCTCGCGATCTGGAATCCGAAATCGACCGCTGAGGTCGATGGCGTCGCGGCGCTGGCCAAGCAGTACGACGGCATCTTCAACATGGGCGTGCTGGTCGGCAATGAAGGGATCACCTTCAAGCGTTACGAATTGGAAGATCTCGCCATCGCGGAAGCACGCCTGCGTCGCGCGCTGCCGCAGAACATTCCCGTCAGCACGAGCGAGCCATTGCACGGCTACTCAATCGACACGATTCTCAAGTTCGGCGATTTTCTCTGCCCGAACATTCACCCGGTCTTTGACCGCAAAGACTTGCCGGCCGACAAGGCAGCGCAGTGGACTCGCGAAGAAGCTGCCAAGATCGCCAAGAAGACCGGTAAGCCCGTGATTGTCAAAGAGACCGGCTTTCCGCACGCGGGGGGCCCGCTCTACTCGCCCACTTCGCAAAGCGACTTCTGGCATCACTACACCCAGGCCGGCCGCATCGCCGAAGCGGGCGAATCATGGGCCTGCCACGCCGTTGGCTTCGAAGCCTTCGATCTTCCCTGGAAGGCGGTCGAGTCCAAACTCGAAATCGAAAAGTCCTGGGGCCTGCTAGGACCTGATCGTAAGCCGCACGCTGCGTTTCGCGTGTGGAAAGAATTGGATGAGTAGCTAATCTAAGTTTCATTTATTGATCGTCGGCAATCCGTGCATTCATTGGAAGCGGGCATGGCAACACAAAAGACCAAATCACTCGAACGTCACAAAGCAGCGGTCCAGGGAGCATTTGATTTTGCTGTTACGATTTGCTATTCCATCCCTCAACTAAGTCAGCACTTGGCCGAAGTCGAAAGTGGCAAGACTGCGTTGCAGCAGCCACACTACTTCGCGCCACAAAACAGTACAGTTTTCCTCAAGGACAACGTGGTCGAGTTTGAAAACCGGCTGTCGACGTATTTGCTGCTGAGCATATTCAGCTTTTTTGAAAGCTACATAAAGTCTGTTGTAACAGAGATGCTCGAGTTTCATGGTGGTGCCGACGCATTTTTGGCACTTGCGGAAAAACGCGATAGAACGCTAACTGGCGTTTCAGAAACGGCTGATGTTTTGGAAGCAAAGAAGAAGCTCAGAAAGGACGTGAGTTCAAAGTACGCAAAATATCAAAAGTACTCGAAAGTACTTCGAGCTCACGGTTATCGGTTTCCGTCGGAACGTCTCTCGTCGTATGGTGCTCGCATGTTAATCAGTGAACTTAAGAAGCTAAAGGCCGCAGGAATTCCTGACCTTCTTGAGCACGGCCTTTCAGTTCGCATAACTTCTATGGAGAAAACCAAATTTAACGACATCAAGAAATGTCGCAACAACGCGGCCCACGGCACGCCAACAGCAATTGATTTGTCCTACATACGCGATGCAAATGAGTTCTTTCGAGATTGGTCATTTCGCATAGACAGTCACCTGATCGAACACTTTTTTGTGGTTGGGAAGTACGCGTATTGAGTTTTTGTTTAAGGATCTCTGATAAATGCGACACCTCTCCTGCCTGATTAGTTTTGTTGTCTTGCTGCTCGCCTCAGCCACCCTCTCGGCGCAAACGCCCGACGAGATCACGGCGCTCATCGCGCGGCTCGTGGAACTCGATTCGATCGATCTCGCGAAGGAAGTAAAATTTCGCCCCGGCCTGGAACCGCCTCTGCACGAACTCGACGCGGATGAGTCGGCGATGAAGGTTCTCTCGAATCCTTACGAAGTGTTCGGCCAGAACAAACCGGGTGCCGCAGGCTGGTACCGGATCAGCTTTGTGGTGCCGGAGAAGCTGGGGAAGATTGCGATCCCGAAGAACGGCTACAACCTAGGGATCGAAACCAACTGCCTCGGTCGCTGGGAGACCTACGCCTACATCAACGGCAAGCCCGCTGGCCTGTGGAGCAAAGACGGCATGCAAATGAATCAGGACCAGCGGCCGACGGTCTGGATGAGCAACGCCCCGATGCCAACCAAAGCGGGCGACAAGATTACGTTCGCGATCCTGAACACTGCGTCGCCGCTGGGACGCGGCAGTCCGGACGGCTTCGGTCTCCGGCACTTGCGAATTCGGTTCGCGCTGGCCCACACCGCTTCGCGTCGCCCGTTTTACGGCGATGTCTTGGCACCCGGCCAAGGGAACGGCCTGCACGGGGCCCGCGAACTTCTTTCTACTCGCCAAGGAGACGACCTGACCGCCCTCCAAGCCAAGCTCAAGGGCCCACTCTCGCGGATCGACGCCGTCTTTGCCGCTGGCGAAACGGGCAAGCTCGACGAGCTCTCAAAGGCCATGAAGGACGCATCGGTGGAGATCAATGAGGCACTAAAAAAGTAGTTTCCTCCGTACGCGATTCGCCAAATGGGCACAACATGCTGGTACGCCCAATTTATGCGAGTGTAGAATTTCCGGTTGAAAAACACGGTGCATTCCGCAAGCGGATCCACGAATGAGTCATGTTGCTGCCAGTTCATATCGCAAGAGGCGTCGATGGCGGAAACTGCTGCAGTACTTTGGAGTTCACTTTGCTGCGAGTTTTGTTTTTTTGCTCGCTCGTCTCATTCGTTCCGCTTGCTGCTGCTTCGCTCATTGATGGAATCACATTTACCCAAACCCTAAGATCGACTCCGCTACTTTTGCTCTATTTTCCGATAGGGCAGGCGCTGATTTGCACGCTTTCAGGACGCTGTGAACGGCCTGCATACTTGAGCCGGAAAGCGAAGCGAGAGAGTATCGAACTCTATGGGCAGATTGCTAGAAAGTGCGACACTACTCCATGGATCTGGATACTTATGTGTCTCGTGGTCGCTGCAGTCATCTCGACTGGCTTACTCGTTCGACTAGCTAATTCGACGCAAGTTTAAGGTCTGGGGTTCTGATCTTCCGCTCACCACTGCCCTTCAGGGCCGGGTCGGTCGTGTTGAGAGGCCTTTCAACTTATTGTGCCTTCCAACGCAACACTCACTGTCAGCGGTGCGTCTGATTGTGGAAAAAACTGACCTGGAAATAACCAAACAGAGTGTATCCGGCAGGGACCAGTTGCTTTTGGTCGCTGGCGGCAACCCGCTTCCGACTGGCTGAAATCTCATATCCGCCGGCTACGAAGCGGTTGGCGAACCGCCGGCGACTAGTCATAATGGCAGATTCTTCGGTCGGTTTGGGCAGTGCTGGCAATGATCGCCGGCGGCCTGAATCGAACTAGGATTCTTTGAGGAGCCTCTCCCCTGAGTACGTATCGCATTTCGGTTGGCTGGTGGGTGGTCGCGGCTATTGTGGCCCTACGCGTGGGCGTGGGTCTGCATTTCTACTTGGAAGGGACTGCCAAACTGCGGGATAAAAAGCCGTTTACGGGCGGCTTCTTTGCCAATGCCAAGGGCCCGCTGGCTCCCCTGTATCGCAACATGGTCTGGGACATCGACGGCAAGTTTCGTCTCGATGGTCAGGCAACCCTCGCGTATTGGAAAACGTACGGTAAGCAGGTTGCCAGACATTTTCATTTCGACGAGAAGCAAGCCAAGGCCGCCGATAAGGTTGTGGAAGACTTCACCAAGCGGTTCAAGTGGTACTTTGGCTCCAAGCGAGAGGAAATCAGCGAGTACCTGGACCAATTGGAGCGGCGCGACGCGAACCGCAATGATTTGGCACGCAAAGGGCTAACATCAATGCAAGCGCACGATGCCCGCATCGATGCCGATCGCAATCAACTCCGCGGGCCGCTGCTTGCGGATATCGACAAGATCTGGAAAGACCTGGAGAACGACCTGAACGCCATTGCCACCGAGCAACAATTAGTCAGGCACGGACGAATGCCCATTGGCAAGCTCGGGCGTCAACCGCTCGATTCCGAGTTCATGGATTGGTTCATGCCGTACTTCGATACCGTCGTGGGGTTTTTATTGATCGTCGGCTTGTTCACCCGCCCAGTTGCAGTTGTGGCTGGGTTGTTTCTGGCCAGCGTGTGTGCGTCGCAATGGCCGGGTTCCAGTGGCGCGGCCCCGATTTATTATCAGTTTGTCGAGATGCTCGCCCTGTTCGTGCTGGCCGCGATGGGTGCGGGACAATTTTTAGGTTTAGATTATGTGGTAGGTGGCATCTGGCGACAGTATCGCCGGACGCGACCAGCGGCAGCCAAAACAGTTCCGGTTCCTAGTGGATCGGTGAAACAAGGAGCGAAAGCATGAACCTGACCCCAGAAGAACGGGCCGTTGGTCAAGAGAACTACTATTCGGCAATGGATGCGCTCGACCGCTCCCCTGCTGCTGAACCATTCAATCGCCGCGACTTCCTCAAAGGTGTCGTTGGTGCCGGCATCGTCTCCGGTGCAGGTCTCGGAGCCGCTTACTTCTGGCAGCAAGACCAGAAACTCGCCAGCCCGGTGCGAATTGCAATCATCGGAACTGGAGACGAAGGGGGCGTACTCATCAACGCCTGCAATCCAGAATATGTCGATGTCGTGGAGATCTGCGACATTCGGCCCTACAACGTCCATCGCGCGTTTCACGGCGACTGGGCCGGTGACGTGGCTCTCGCCAATCGCCAGGGGCTGATCAAGCGTTACGGTTTCTCGGACGAGACCGCGGCCAAGCAGCACATCAAGGTCACCGAAGACTACAAAGCAGTGCTGAAGAATCCCGACGTCGAGGCGATCATTATCGCCCTGCCGTTGCACCTGCACGCTCCGGTGGCTATCGAAGCCATGCAGGCCGGCAAGCATGTGCTGACGGAAAAGTTAATGGCCCACAATGTGGCCCAATGCAAGTTGATGGGGCGCGTGGCCGATAAGACCGGCAAGATTCTGTGTGTCGGTCATCAGCGGCACTACAGCGTGCTCTATGACAATGCGGTCAATCTGCTCCGCTGGGGCGTGCTGGGCGAGATGCACCACATTCGCGCGCAGTGGCACCGCGGCAATTTGCCCGGTTCAGACACTTGGCAACCACCACTGCCCTGGGAAATCGACACGGTCAACGCTAAGGGAGAATCCGAGAAGATCAACTTCGTTGCCAAGAAGCTCGATGCACTGAAGAAGTCCCTCAAGGACGAAAAGAATCCCGGCACCGCAAACATGCTCGCAAAGCAAGTGGCCCAGTGGACTGCCTGGCTGCTTGATGCCGACGTCGATGCGAAGAAGTACGGGTACCAGGACTTCCCGCTTGGAGACGGCAAGATGCGCGAAGCTCGCGAAGAGCTGATGCGCTGGCGGTTGTTCCAGCGGACTGGCGGCGGCTTGATGGCCGAACTCGGCAGCCATCAACTCGATGCGGCCAGCATCTTCTGCAGTGCCCTCCGCAAGGACGGCAAAAAGGCTCACCCGCTCAGCGTGCATGCCGTGGGTGGCCGTCACACCTTCCCCCTCGATCGCGAGGCAGAGGATCACGTTTACTGCATGTACGAATTCCCTGGGCCAGGCTACGAACCGGGTTACGATCCGGGCTACTACGATCCGGCAATGAACTATCCCGGCAAGGATGGAATTCCTTCGTACGACGCCGTGAAGCATCCGGAGAAGAAGGTCGTGGTTACCTACTCTTCGATCAACGGCAACGGTTGGGGTGGCTATGGCGAAACGGTCATGGGGACCAAGGGCACCCTGCTGCTCGAGCGCGAGCAGGAAGTACTGCTGTTCAAGAACAGCGATACCTCGACCAAGATTGGCGTGAAGGACGACAAGGGTGGTCCGACGCTCGATACGCAAGCCAGCGGCAAGGGACCTTCCCTCGCCAAGGCAGCCGCCACTTCGGGCCCCGTCAGTCGCGGTTACACCGAAGAGATCGAGCATTGGGCCTGGTGCATCCGCAACCCAGCTCGCGAGAATCAGCCGCGCTGCAATGCCAAGGTTGCTCTCGGCGACGCCGTGATCGCTCTCGCCACGAACGTGGCCATCGACAATGCCAACAAGGGTAAGGGCGGTTACCTGGCATTCAGCGAAGACTGGTACGACATCAACAGCGACGCCACGCCCGACGGCAGCGACGTCAAAGCTGAAGCTGCCAAGTTCGGTGCGGAACTAGCGTGAGGATTTATCATTTACTCCCTCTCCTCGGTACTCCGGGGTGAGGGGGCCGAACTGTAAATGGTCCAACCATTTCGAACGCTTCGATGACGAAATGGCAAATCATCCACGGCGACCTTCTCGATGTCGCCGCAGACGGCCTGTTGTGCTCCGCGAATCCGAGTCTCAACCTTTCGGGTGGAGTGGGAGGAGCATTCTCACTCCGCTACGGACCTTCGATGCAGACTCTTCTGCACGAGTATCTGCGCGATCGCGGCCTGCGCAATGTGCCAACTGGTACTGCAGTAGTAATGCCGGGCTGTGGTTCGCCTTTTCGAGCGGTAGCTCAAGCGGTGGCAATTGACGTCTTCTATGGCACAAGCTCCGAAGTGATTTTGCAAACGTATTCTGCCGCAACACTCGCCTTGGCCGCAGCTGGCTGCCGTTCAATCGCTGCCGCATGTCTAGGTTGTGGCTATGGTCGGTGCCCCGCAGAAGAATTCCTGAAATCTGTTCGCGCCTTGATTGCCAATCCGATCGACAATGTCGACGATATGACTCTTGCGACCACCAACGAATCATTAGCCGATTCTCTCCGACATCTGATCTCTGCTTGCTGACCTCTGGAGCTTTCGATGCCACGTGTTCTGATTACTCCTGTCGTCTATGCATCGGGCAAGGGCCCGTGGCGTGACGTTCTCGATGCGGCGGGCTTCGAAGTGGTGATGGCCGAGGGTGATTGCACCTTGCATCCGCCAGCCGAGTTCATTCGCCAGTTGCA
Organism: Anatilimnocola aggregata; assembly: GCF_007747655.1. Classification (NCBI taxonomy): domain Bacteria; kingdom Pseudomonadati; phylum Planctomycetota; class Planctomycetia; order Pirellulales; family Pirellulaceae; genus Anatilimnocola; species Anatilimnocola aggregata. The sequence continues at coordinate 6,460,576 of NZ_CP036274.1, read as the reverse complement.
AGGGATCGATTGCACGCTGGCCAGTGTCGAACGTTACTCTGAGCCGATCTTCGCCGGCAGCAAGCTCCGCGCGGTGGCTCGGGTTGGTGTTGGTTACGATGCGGTGGATGTTGCGGCAGCCACCAGGCACAACGCGGCCGTCATCATCACGCCCGGCACCAACGAGCACTCAGTTGCCGAGCAGGCGATTGCCCTGATTACGGCCGTCTTTCGCGATACTTGCACACGCGACCGCGAGATCCGCCGCAATCTGTGGCGGCGCGATTGCCCACGACGTTTGGCTGGCAACACCATCGGCCTTGTCGGTCTCGGTCGCATTGGCCGCGCGATGACTCCCCGCTGCCAGGGGCTGGGGCTGAAGGTGATCGCATACGATCCGTACGCCGATGCCGCCTTCGCCCAGCAGCGAGGCATCGAGTTGGTTTCGTTTCAGGATCTGCTGGCCCAGGCCGATATCGTCAGTTTGCACATGCCCTGCACGCCGGAAACGACAGACATCATCAATCGCCGCACCTTGGCGCTGATGAAGCAAAACAGCGTGCTGATTAATACTTCGCGCGGTGGCCTTGTCGACGAAGACGCACTGGCCGAAGCGATCGCCAGCGGGCATTTGTTCGGCGCGGGACTCGACGTCACCAAGACCGAACCGTTGCCGCATTCCAGTCCGCTGCGGCAGTTCGAGAATGTCGTCTTCGCACCGCATCTCGGCGGCATCGATCAAACGGCCCTCGATGCCATGGGCAAGTTGGCGGCCGAGTGCCTGGTCGATCTGGCCCAAGGCCGCTGGCCACAAGGCTGCATCGTGAACGACACGCTACGCGAAGGTTGGCGTTGGTAAAAGTTTCCTTGACTGTGATTCACCCGCCCCCAGGCCTGCCCCGGGGGTTAAACGGCTTTTGCGCTAGCAGGTTTGAGGAAACTCTACGATGTTTCGTCGTCTATTGGTCCTTGCCATTGTCTTGCTGGTTCCTGCCTGTGCCTCCGCTGCCGAGAAAGTAAAAAAAGTCCTCTACATCGGCATCGATGGCACCCGCTTCGATGCAGTCGAGAAGGCCGAAACGCCGCAGTTGCACGCGCTCCTGAAAGAGGGCATTCATTCGCCCAGTTGCCTGATTCTCGGCGATCGCTATCAAAAGAACGATACCGTCAGCGGGCCGGGGTGGTCGACCATTCTCACCGGCGTGTGGGCCGATAAACATGGCGTACACGACAATCAATTCAAAGACAGCAAGTACACCGACTTCCCTCACTTCTTCGCCCGCCTCAAGGAAGTTCGCCCCGCTGCCCGCACCGTGTCGCACGTCACCTGGAAACCCGTGCATGAGAAGATCACTTCGGCTGCCGACGTTTCGGTCAATTACGAAGAGAAGGCGCACGGCGTGCTCGATTACGACCGTTACGACAACGCAGCGGTGGCGGCCGGTGTGCAGGAACTGGCCGAAGGCAATCCGGATGTGCTGTTCGTGTATATCGGCCAGGTAGACGTTGCCGGGCACGCGCATGGCTTTCATCCCACCGTGCCGGAGTACATTTCCGCAATCGAACGGGCCGACAAATTGGTGGGCCAGTTGGTCGCGGCCATGAAGGCCCGCCAGACCTATGCGGCCGAAGACTGGCTAGTGGTCGTCACCAGCGACCACGGTGGCAAAGGCAAGGGGCATGGCAGCGGCCATAAAATTCCCGAGATCCTCAGCAGCTTTCTGATCGTCAGTGGTCCCGCTGCAGAGCGTGGCACCTTTGCCGAGCAGGTCTATCTGGTCGATGCACCGGTTACGGTACTGGCCCACCTCGGCGCAACACCGAAGGACGAATGGAAACTTGACGGCAAGCCGGTGGGCTTGAAATAGTTGGTATTTTCTCAACGCAACCCCAAGAGCCAAGTCACTCGACGCCCGCCTCGGCTCACAGGACGCGAGGTTAATCAACACCCCCCCTTTTGCGTGCATTGCAGTCAAGTCCTTTGGCGGCAACGAATTGCGCCCAACTTGCCAATCGCGAAAACATCCTCTTTGTTGATTAACCCCTCGGCGGCGCTTCACGGCCCGTGAATTTCCAGGTGTGCCAGGCAGCAATTCCGCGCCGATCAAACTACGCCCGCGGTGCAGAAGTGCGCTCCACCAGGTTGTCAAATAGCCGCTTAGATTGTCGATAACTAGTGAATAGTTGTCAAGTACATGTAAGGGATATTTTCCTTCTGTCTCGGCTCGGGTGGCGACGTCGCACTCCGTCGGCTGCTGCCTGTTCAATTTCGGGAAGCAATTTCAAGTGGTGATTGTTACGTGCTCGACGGATTGGTGATCTTCGCATATCGCAACAGCGCTTCTACATAGTAGTAGTCGCCATAGATCAAGCTGCTGTTATTGCCGGGATACTTCTGGGCCCCGTGCAACAACATTGAAGGATGTTGTGGTGGAGCAAAGTAGCTGGGCGAAGAGAGCGAGTCGAGCATGCGCACGGCGGCCTCAAAATATTTCACGCTGCGGGCCGGATCGGTTTCGAGCGTCGATAGTTCCAGCAGTGCCGAGGCAGAGATCGCCGCAGCTGACGAATCTTTGTGAGCGAGACCCGTATACGGCGACTGAAAGTCAGCTGCCGGGACATAATCTTCCGGCAAATTGGCAATGAAGTAGTCGGCGGTGCGGCGCGCACCTTCGAGGAACGTCGCATCGCCGGTCTCGCGATACGTCATGGTGAAGCCATACACGGCCCAAGACTGTCCGCGCGACCAGGTGGAATTGGTGTTCATCCCTTGGGCGGTCGACTTCGAGGTGACGCCCCCGGTGGTCGTGTTGTAATTGACGACGTGAAAAGTGCTGCCATCCGCGCGCACGTGATTTTGCAGTGTCTTCGTCGCGTGGCTGACGGCCATGTTGTACAGCTCTTGCGCTGATCCACCCGTGGAAGTGGTGCCGCCATTTTTTGCGGCATAGAACAACATTTCCAGGTTCATCATGTTGTCGATGATCACGCGGAAGCCGCCGCCATCCCACGAACGCATTACTCCGGCCTTCGTGTTAAATCGACTGCTGAGCGACTTGGCAGCCTGCAGTACCACCGCCTTGTAACTTTCGCTGCCCGTCAAGCGTTCGCCTTGACCAAAGCTGTTGTGGATCATGAACCCCAAGTCGTGCGTGCTCGTCCGATTCTTCTGGCTTTCGAGTCCCGCCGTCCACGCTTCGGCTTTTGTCCGCCACGCGACATCGCCAGTCGCCTCGTACATTTGCCACAACAGGCCGGGATAGAAGCCTGCAGTCCAATCACCGGCTCCCACGGCGCTCCAACTGGTAGCCGAAACACTGGCCGAGCCGGCATAGCGAGTCTTGACTGTGTTCTTGGCATCGTGCGAAGCAAGTTTCGCTCGTGCGACGGCCAGAATACCGGAAACATCTAGCGTCGGCAGGACTTCGACGTGCACCGTCGGTTCCGGCAGGATTTCGCCGACTGCGCGGAACTCGATGGCATCGATATCGAACGCGGTCAGGCCGAGTGCACTTCCATCGAGGCGCAGGCCACTTTCGTAGGTCTTGGTAGTGAGGTTGAAATTAAACACATCCTCGTCGTCACCGGCTGCACCTGTCACCGCAAAAGGCCCGTTCGTCGACATCTGCACGACAGTCGCGTCCAGCATGTCGATGGCATCGAGTTTCTCGTTGGTGGTCGTCAGGCCAAACTTGCTGCCGTCGAACAGCTGCGTCCATTTGCCTGCCGTGGTGTTGCCGAGCGCAGTCGGGGCAAATTGAAGGAGGTCTTCGCCGTAACCAATCACGCCGCCAACGGAGTAGAGCCCTTCGGTCGAAATGACCAATTTGCCGTCGGGCATGATCGAGAGAGCATCAATATCGGAGCTGGCATACGTCAGTCCGACATCGCTGCCATCGAAATAGAGCGACCAGGTTCCCATCGTCTTGCTGCCGTAGCCATCAATGGCCGGCACAAATCGCAGCAGGTCTTCGTCTTCAGCAGTCACGCCCGGCACAGTTGCGCGACCCATAGTGGAAATTACCAGGCTTCCATCGGGCAGGATTGCCAGGGCGTCGATGTCTTCATCGTCGGTCTCCAGACCCACATCGCTGCCATCGAACAGCAACCGGTAGCGATACGAAAGTACGCTCCCGCCAGCTGACCGCTCAATGTCGAGCCGCAGCACGTCTGAGTCATCCACTTTTACGGACACGCCGTCCGAGCCGGTCACCGTGCCGGGAGTGTCGGTCGAAAGATAGATCGTTTCCGCAAGTGGCAGTGCAGCCATCATGGCCCGCAGTTCCAACGATTCGAGTCGCAAGGGGCGCTGGAAAAGTTGCTTGCGAGAACGTGCAGAGTGAGTCATGGGAGTTGCTGCCTGCGGGTGGCAAATCGATCGCGAGCAGTCAGTATAATTGGCTCCCTTGGCCTTCCAACTACTTCAGGCTATCGACATTGACCGAGACAATTTGTCAGCGACCGGGCAGCGCGATTGTAGGGATTTGAGCGACCGCGCGCAGAGCCGTAGTTGCTGCTGCGCGGGCGAATTCGCGAGAAACGCGAAGAAAAATGGCCGGTGCTTCGGACTATTTCTTCTGCCGGCCAATTCGGGCCAGGACAGTTTCCAATGTTTGACGCAGAACTAGCCCGCTCTTGCGCAGGAGTTGAACTTCCTTCGGCCAGAGTTCGATCTGGTGGCGAGCGACCACACCCTTGCGGCCAACCACAGTCGGTACGCTGAGGGCGACATCGCGAATGTCGTAGCAACCTTCTTGCACGCTGCTCACCGGCAGAATGCGTTGCTGATCGAGCACGATCGAATGAATCACGTCGCGGATGGCGATGCCCACGGCAAAACCGGCCCCGGTCTTCTTCTTGATCACTTCCGCGCCCGAGCCCTTGGTGCGCGTGAAGAGCTCGTCGGCCAGCTTGGGACTCCAGCCCGGAAACTTCTCCAGTGGAAGATTCGCGATGCAAGCGCTCGACCAGATTGGCACCATGCTATCGCCGTGCTCACCGAGGATGAGCGCCTGGACTTGCGTCGGCGAGGCCTTCATTTGCTGCGCGATCAAGCTGCGGAAGCGAATGGTATCGAGCTGCGTGCCGAGACCAATCACCTGGCTCAGCGGCAGGCCCAGACGATCGGCAGCGACATAGGTGAGAATGTCGACTGGGTTCGACACCACAACGACAATTGCATCCTTCTTGACGCCGGCCTTGATCACTTCGTTGAGAATGCCGACAAACAGATCGGTGTTGCGATTGATCAGATCGAGGCGGCTTTCATCGGGCTTGCGACGCAGACCTGCCGTGATGCAGATGATGTCGGAACTCGGAATGTGCTCGTAGCCGCCCGAGGTAATGACTTGATCGGCCACGCTTGGCGCGCCGTGCAGCATGTCGAGGGCCTGGCCACTCGCCAGTTCCGCGTTCACGTCGAGGAGTGCGATCTCGCTGACGACGCCGCCGCATTGCAGCGCAAAGCCCGCGCTCGAGCCAACCAAACCGCCGCCGCCAATGATGGAAACTTTCATGATTGCAGATTTCGTATTTAGGTAGCCCGACGCGTAAGCGAGGGAGAAGTGTGAATGAACCTCGAACTAAGTAGCTCCCTCGCAGACGCGTCGGGCTACATAGGAACGACTACTTTCCGGCCGCCAGCGCTTCCATCACGCGTTCGGTAATCATCTTGATCAGCGCCTCTTGATCGCCGCCGGCAGGAGCAGCAGCGACTTCTTTTTTCACGGCTGCGGCGACGCTTGGACCCATTGCCGGCGGAGCTTCAAAGGCCTTCCGCTCGACGCCCGATTGCTTCCAACTGTCGCGGAAGATGTCGTTGGCGCAGATGTCGCAGTTTTTGTACTCGGGCGTATTGCGCGGATCGGACCAGCCCCACTTCTGCTTCAGGTCTAGCAGTTCGCGTTCCTTCGTCTCGTCGAAGTAGTTCACACGGCCCAGGCTCTTGGCCAGCATGAGCATGCGGCAATACGCGTCGAGGATTTCGGTCCACCAATAGGCCTGCTCGACATCGACTCCGTAACTGACCGTGCCGTGGTTGGCGAGGATGATGACGTTCGTCTTGCTGACGAACGGCAGCACGGTATCGGCGAAGGCCTGACCGCCGGGAGTTTCGTAAGTGGTGATCGGCACATCGCCGAGGAACACTTCGACTTCGGGCAGCACGCACTGCGGAATCGGTTCGCGGGCGATGGCGAACGCGGTGGCGTGTGGCGGATGGCAGTGGACGACGCTCTTTACGTCGGGCCGCTGCTTGTAAATTTCGAGGTGCAACAGCGCTTCGCTCGAACGCTTCTTGCGACCGGAGAGTTGCTTGCCGGTCATATCGACCAGCGAGATATCGTCCGGCTTGAGGAAGCCCTTGCTGTGCATGGTCGGCGTGCAAAGAACTTCGTTCTCGCCCACGCGAACCGTGATGTTGCCGTCGTTGGCGGCGGCAAAGCCCTTGTTGTACAGGCGGCGTCCGATCTCGCAGATGTCCTGCTTGATTTTGTGATGATTGAGCATGCGAGGAATCCTTAACGGTTCAAAGTTGTGTGCAGTTGGTTGAGCGGTTAGCGGAGCAGTTTTTGATCGATATCGACCTGGTCGAGAATCGCAGAAATATAGACGTCGATCGGTTTGTAGTTGGGGCGGAATGGTTGGGCCGCTTCAGCACCTTCGCTGATTGCGACCAGGCTGCCGATCCCGGCGCCGAGTTCGTCCCAGGCGACGATTTCGTCGGCCTGCGGATCAATGCCATCACGAAGTTCAGCGAGCGACAGCGGAACAATCAGCCGCAACCGAGCGCCTTGCATCGTGGGATGCTGAGTACTCATGGTGACGGTGCCCACAACTTTGGCGATGCGCATTGGTTAGCCCCTCGCCTGGTTGGTGGTGGATCGTTCCCAGGAAATGCCACGCTGTCGCAGTTCGTCTTTCACTGCAGGCGTGACCACGGCGCGCTGATCGACGATGAGGCGGCTGATGCCCTCCAGCCGGCCATGCAAGGTGCGCAGGGTGACGACCTTGTCGTTCAACTTCAATTCGTTCGACTTCTCCACCGGCGCAGCGGGCGACGCAGCCAGCAGTGGTCGCAGGCGGCGAACCACTTCAGCCACAATTCGGTCGATGTCGGCGGGGGATAAGTTCATTGCGATTAACTGTCTTGAATTCCGATGATCGACCAGCGAATCGGCGTCGATTCATCCTGCGTGATTTCGCGGACGTATTTACCGTCGCTGGTGATCATGACGACTTCTCCGCGACCAGCGCCGACTACATCAGCGGCAATCACAGGATCAGCGTCGGGGGTGCGGCCATCGGCCATCAACGGCTGCACGATGAGCATTTTCTGCCCTTTGAACGACGAGTGTCTCGCCGTTGCGATCGCGGTACCAATGACGAGGCCGAGTTGCATTTGGTGTTTTCTTCGTAGCGGAATTCGCCAGAATTCCGAACGCTCTCAAAGATGGAAGGATCTGAATTCTGGCGAATTCAGCTACATTCAAAACTACGACTTGGGACGACCGAGGATCCACAGATCTTCAATCAGCGAGCAGCGACGTTCGCGGGTGAAGGTGAGGGGAGTTGTCACGCCCTCGCCAGTCGGGCCAGCGATGGAGAATGACAAGTAGCCTTCACCACCAAGGCCCAGTGCTGCCATGCAAGGACCGTTCTTCACGAACAGCGTCGTATCGAGCAGCCGGCCCATGCGGGTCATGTTCTTGACGTTCTGGCTATGAATGATGCTGGTGTGGCGGAACCCATGTTCGTAGTGCTTGGCCTTCATGATCGCTTCGTCGACGTTTTTCACGCGAATGAACGGCACGAACGGCATCATTTGTTCCACAGGTACGAAGGGATTGCTTTCATCGGTCTCGCCAAACAGCAGGTCGGTCTTTTCGCCGATGCTCTTGCCGATCGCGCGGGCCAGCACCTTGGCGTCTTGACCGAGAAACTCCTTCGAAGGTCCGTCGTGCTTGTGCTCCCCTTCGCCGACCTTGATGATCGCCTTCTTGGTGAACTCGTCGACTTCCCGAGCATTCAAGCGGGCAGCACCGGCTCGTTCCATGGCAGCCATCATCTTGTCGAAGACAGACTCGACGACGAAGACTTCCTTCTCGGCAATGCAGAGCAGATTATTGTCGTACGCAGCACCGGTGATGATGCACCGGGCCGCGTTATCGAGATCAGCAGTCTCATCAACCACGACCGGCGGATTACCTGGTCCGGCAACAACCGCCCGCTTGCCCGAGCGAAGTGCCGCCCGACCGACGGCTGGGCCGCCCGTCACGCAGATCATGTTGATGTTGCGGTGGCTGAAAAGTTGATTCGCCGTTTCCAGCGTGGGCTCAACGATGACGCAGATCAGGTTGTCGATGCCCAGGTCGCGATAAATGGCTTCGTTAAAGCGACGCACACCTTCCGCGGCGACCTTCTTGCCACTGGGGTGCGGATTGACGACCACCGAGTTGCCCGAAGCGATCATGCTCACCGCATTGCCGGTGATGGTCGGCAGCGAGTGAGTCACGGGAGTAATCGCGCCGATCACACCGAACGGAGCATGCTCGATCACGGCCAGGCCATGATCGCCGCTGAAAACTTCGCTCCGCATGAACTCCACGCCCGGAGTCTTTTCACCCAGGGTCTTCAGCTTTTCGATCTTGTGATCGAGGCGGCCGACCTTGGTCTCGTTCATTTCCATCGTGCCGAGTTCGACGCACTGCTCGATTGAGATGCGGCGAATATGGCTGATGACGCGTTTGCGATCTTCGAGACTGCGTTCGCTCAATTGCTCAAAGGCATCGCGAGCGGCACCGACGGCCTCGTTCACATCGCTGAAGATGCCGTGACGGCCGGCGTACTTGGGGCCGGAGACGTGCGCCGTGCGGGCCACCTCGGAAAGGACCTGTGCGACCACGCTGCGAATGAGAGCTTCGTTGATTTGCATATAGCTTTGGTGAGTTGGTTAGGTGCGGGCGGTTATTCGCGTGAATCGTTCGCTAGTCCCGTGAATACACGGTGCCTTCATCCACTTGAACTTTGTCGACAATTCCCACCACGACGGCGTCGATGGGAAGTGTCTTGGTTTCTGGCGTCAAACGGGCGCTGGAACCTTGAGTCAAAATGACGTAATCGCCGATTCCCGCGCCGAGCGTATCGACCGCGACAAAGGTCCGTCCTGTGGTCGTCAGCGATTGGCGTTCTTTCGGCTCAATGCGATAAGGCTCGACGATGAGCAGTTTGAAGCCCACCATCGTGGCTACTTTCTGCGTCGAAATCAGACTGCCGGTGACTTTGGCGACGAACATGACAGTTACCCTTCGAACCGATTTTCGAGCACGTGTTTGGTCTGGCGGGCCACAATCAGTTCTTCGTTGGTGGGAATGACCCAAATCTGCGTCTTGCTGGCAGGCGTACTCAGGCAGCGTTCGGCAGAACCTTTGGTTGCGTTCAGGTTGCTATCGAGTTCAATGCCTAGGCCTTGCAGGTCGGCACAAACGCCCGCGCGAATGTTCGCCCCGTTCTCACCGATTCCTCCGGTGAAGACGATGGCGTCGGCTCCCCCGAGTTCGATCAGCATGCCGCCCAAATGCCGGCGGATCTCTGCGACGAACACATCGAGCGCCAGCCTGGCTCGTCCATTTCCTTGTGCAGCTGCTTCTTCCAAATCCCGCACATCGCCGCTGATGCCGGACAATCCCAGCAGGCCACTCTTCTCCGCCAGCGTATCGAGCACTTCATGCAGGCTCTTGCCTTCGGACTGCATGATGAGCGGAATCGCGAACGGATCGAAATCGCCCACACGGTTGTTGTGAGGCAAGCCCGTTTGCGGACTCATCCCCATCGTGGTTGCCACGCTTTGTTGGCCACGAATCGCGCACAGACTGTTCGAGCCACCAAGATGGCACGAAATGATCCGCAGGTCGTAGCGACCGAGCAACTGACTGGTCCGCTGGGCGATGTAACTATGGCTGGCTCCGTGAAAGCCCCACCGCTTGATGTGCAATCGATCGGCCCATTCATGAGGCACCGGATAGTGTCGCAGCCGATCGGCAATCGTGTTGTGAAAGCCAGTCTCGAACGCGGCGACGAGCGGTATCTCCGGCAGCTTTTCGCCGAGCAACCGCATGGCGCGGATATACGGCGGGTTATGAGCGGGAGCAATCAGATTCATCTCTTCCATCGCAGCGAGCACGTCGGGTGTCACTCGTTGCACACCACTCACGCGTCCTCCGTGCACGGCCTTGAAGCCGATGGCCGCCACTTCCTTCTCGCTCTGCAGGCAACCCTGCTGAGGATCGGTCAATTGCGCGAGGCATTGCCGCACCGCAACTGCGTGGTCGGGAACCGGAGCCTTCAATTCCTGCCGACGTCCTTGAATCTCGACAAAGCACGGGCTTTCTGCCGAGCCGATACGCTCGACACCACCGCGCGCGAGTTGTCGTTCGTCGGCCATGTCAAATAGCCGATACTTGAAACTCGTCGAGCCGAGATTGGCGACTAACACCTTCATTGCTGCAGTCTCCTCCTGAACGTCCTTGCTACTGCTGCCTCGATCCGCCACGAGCGAATCGACTACATGAACGCTTCGACCAGGCCTTCGGCTGGGCGAGGAATCACGTGGCTCCCCACGAGTTCGCCCACTTGCGAAGCAGCATGAGCGCCCGCTTCAACCGCAGCCCGCACGCTGCCGACGTCACCGGTGACGATGGTCGTAACCAGCGCGCCGCCGATGCCGATCCGCTTGACGATTTGCACGTTGGCGGCCTTCGCCATCGCGTCGGTCGCTTCGACCAGGCCGACGAGGCCCTTCGTTTCAATCAAACCAATTGCCGTATTCATGAACCGTTACCTGTCTGTTTGTGATGAATGTTCGAAAGCTTGCAGAGTCGGCCGTTACTTGGCAACTCGCTTGATCGATGGTGGCAACACGATGCCCAGGTCTTCGTGCGGGCGAGGAATCACATGCACGCTGACGACTTCGCCAATGCGGCCCGCAGCAGCAGCACCCGCATCGGTGGCGCTCTTCACAGCAGCCACGTCGCCCGTGACGAAGGCCGAAACCAGGCCGCTGCCGACCTTGTCCCAACCGACCAACTGCACGTTGGCAGCTTTGAGCATTGCGTCGGTTGCTTCGACCAGGGCAATGAAGCCCTTCGTCTCAATCATGCCGATCGCTTCTGAATTCTTAGCCATTGCAATCTCCGAAATAAAAAACGAACCGTTTCAATTGTCAACCAAAGAAGCCAATCACCGGAGTGATTTGATTTGTGAGTTAGCTCAGTGTTTGCACTTGCAGTCGTGAGCTTGAGGCTGCAGTTCCACCTTCGTGGCACCATCCAGGAAACAAGCGTTTCCTTCATCCGTGTCGATATGCACTTCGAGCTTGCTCGTCGCATCGGCCCGCACCAGCAGGTCTTCGAAAACCACCGTGCATTGCGGCGACTCGATCCGCAGCTTCATAAAGTCGCCGTTCTTCACGCCATAGCGCTCGGCGTCTTTGTTGTTCATGTGAACGTGGCGGGCAGCGCGAATCACACCTTCCTGCAATTCAACTACGCCCTTGGGGCCAACCAGCACGCAACCCGGTGTTCCCTTGATGTTGCCGCTATGTCGAACCGGAGCATCGATACCCAGCGAGATGCTGTCGGTGAAAGCTAATTCGACCTGGCTGTACGGTCGGGTCGGTCCCAGCACACGCACGTTCGGCAACATGCGACGGCGCGGACCAACGATCATCACCGTTTCGGCAGCCGCATAAAAACCGTCCTGATACAGATCCTTCTCAGGGGTCAGCTTAGCGCCGGGACCAAACAGCGTTTCGACATCGGCATCGCTCAGGTGGCAATGGCGGGCCGAAATGCTGACGATCAACTCGGGCACTTTGCCGGACGCAGCAGGAGCCGTTTCAGCGGCAGGAGATTTCGTCGCGCCCCCCAAAACGAGTTGGCGAACGATCTGTTCGACGACCGCGCGGTCAAGCGTAGGAGAGGTACTCATAGCGGCAAAATCTCAAGCAATATGCGTGGAGGATGAATTGGTTTCGGCCGTGGCATCGGGGCTCGCGGTTTCTGGGCTGGTCGTATCGCCCGACTCAGCAGCCAAGCGCACCACGGTGCCGGACTGGGCTAAAGTGTGTTGCCATTCGCGTGACAGTTCGTGATCGCTCACCAGCACATCGATCTTGTCGAGCGGGCACATCAGCGCCAGGCTGGTGTGGCCGAACTTCGTGCTGTCGGCAACCACAATGACTTGTTCCGCGGCGGCCATCATGGCTCGCTCGGTTTCGACCAGCAGCAGGTTGCTGTTGTAACAGCCTCGTTCGTTGATGCCGGCCACACTCAGTACCGCTCGTCGAGCGTTCAGCGACGCGAGCATTTGATTGGCATAAGGCCCAAGCGAAACGCCGGTCCGGGAATGGACATAGCCACCCACAAACACCAAATCGGCTTGATCGCTGGAAGTGAACAAGTTGGCAACCGGCAATGAATTGGTAACGACTTGCAACGGACGACCGACGAGCAATTGAGCCAGTTCATAGGTCGTGCTGCCGCCGTCGAGCAGAACAGTATCGTTGTCCTCGATCAGTCGGGCCGCAGCCGCAGCTATCCGCCGCTTCTTATCCCAATTCGAAGACTGACGTTGATCGAAGTGGGCCAGCTTGGGACTGGGGCCGGTGTAGAAGACGCCGCCATGCGTACGCCTTGCGACCCCGGTCTCTTCCAGAAAATCTAGGTCGCGGCGGACCGTCGATTCCGAGACTTGTAGCTGAGAAGCCAGCTCCGGCAACGACGCGAACCCGCGTTGTCGGATCAGCTCCGACAATCGGCCCCGGCGCTCGTCTGCTAGCAACTGCTTGATCAACCGTTCGTTTCCTTTCACCTGATTTACCTATTCTGCCCAACAGAGTGGTAGAAATCAAGCAACTGAATGAAAGAAATCTACCGATTGTGCGCGAAATCTGTCTCAGATTGCGGTTAGACAGGTAGAAAGGGCAAGCTATTATGCGCGACAAATTTCAAAATGCGAGCACTTGGAGGCATGGGAAAGCTGTATCGAGCGAAATTGTCGCCAGAATGCGACAGAATTCACGCAGAACCGGCTCCAGATTGCCAGGATCGCTGGATTAGCGGAGCCAGGAAATGCGGCGCCCCGTGGCGGAGATCTGTCCTGCGGCCAAGGCTCGCAGCACTGCCGGATAGGCTTCGCACTCGGCGGCGAAAACGCGGGCTTGCAGAGTCTCGGCAGTGTCGTCGTCACGAACCGGCACCGGCCATTGCCCGATGATCGGGCCATGGTCGTATTGATTGTCGACGAAGTGAACCGTGCAACCGGTGATCTTCGCGCCGTAATCAATCACAGCCTGATGAACCTTCAGCCCGTACATCCCTTGCCCACAAAAGGCCGGAATGAGCGAAGGGTGAATATTAATCACGCGATTCTCAAAGTCGGCCGGAATCGGGACGTGCTTCAAGAAGCCGGCCATCACCACATACTGGACACCGGCCGCACGGCAAGGTTCGAACATCGCCCGCTCATAGTCCGCAGGCGAGTCTTTCTTTTTCTTCTCGATCACCAGCGACTGAATCCCGGTATCAGCAGCGAATTGCAAACCCTTCGCAGTCGGGCTGCTCGAGATCACCAGCCGAAGATCAATCGGCAGTTCGTCGTGCTGTTGCCGCTCAATCAGGTTGCGCAGCGTCGTCCCACCGCCGGAGATCAGCACGGCAATGGGGAGCGGTGAAGTGAATGCGGCAGTCACAGCGGGTCTAAATCTTTTCCTTAACGCTCAATTGCAACTTGCCGGCACCAAGTTCGATCTCCGTCGAATGCTCATTGACGCCCTCGGTAAGTTCATCGCATAGCGTCTCATTGCGAATAAACTCACCATGCTCCTGAATTGCCTCAGATACTTCTGGGTCTTCGGCAGCAACGCGAATTGTAATTCGGGCGGTATATTCGAGTTGCAAATCCTTCCGGCGGTCTTGAATCGCGCGGACCAGATCGTTGGCGTAGCCTTCTCGCACTAGCTCCGGTGTGATCTCCGTCGACAGCACCACCACCACGCCGCGGCCTTGAGCGGCGGCCCAGCCCGGCTTGGCTTGCAAGCGAACTTGCAGGTCTTCGCCATCGAGCCTGATCGTCTCACTGCCAACCTTGAGATCGACGGTGCCGTTGGCGGTCATTTGCGCGAGCAACTCGCCACCATTGGCCGCACCGAGAACTTTTTTGCACTCGGGCAGCAACTTGCCAATGCGTGGGCCCAGCCGTTTGAAGTTGGGCTGAATCTGGTAGGTGATGTACTTGTTCGCGTCCTCGGCGTATTCGATCTGCTTAACGTTGAGTTCGTCGCGCAGCAGAGCGTCGTGCTGCTGCAGCCAAGCCTGGTGAGTCGCGGCCGAGAGAATCACTTCAACCTTTGCCAGCGGCTGGCGAACCTTCAACTTGTTGTCCATTCGCGCACTGCGGCCGAGTGAGGCAATTTCACGCAGCAGTTGCATGCGGGCAGAGAGCGTTTCATCGATGGCTGCGGCATCGGGCTCGGGATAATCGCACAGGTGAACCGATTCGAGTGCTCGCTCGCCGAAAACGCCGGTGAGATTTCGCCATAGCGTTTCCGACAGGAAGGGCGTGAACGGCGCGATCAGCTTGGCGGTCGTTAGTAGGCACTCGTACAGCGTCCAATAAGCATCGAGCTTCTCTTGCCCTTCCTTGTCACTCGACCAGAAGCGATCGCGGCTGCGGCGCACGTACCAATTCGACAGGCCGTCGACAAACGCATTGATCTGCTTGCAGGCTTCGAAGTTGTCGTAGGCGTCCATCCGCTCGATGACGGCCGCGAGGGTACGGTTCAACTCGCTCAAAATCCAGCGATCGAGTTCGCCTCGCTTCTTCACCGGCCGGTAACCCTTTCCCTTCGAGAGATCGGCCGTATTCGGCGCAACTCGCTGGCCAGGATCAAAGCCATCGATGTTCGAGTAGATGACAAAAAAGCTGTAGCAGTTCCACAGCCGCAGCAAGAACTCGGGGATGCTGTCCTTGATGGCCCGCTCGGCGTAACGGATCGTCGTCCACGGCGGCTGATTGGCGAAGAAGTACCAGCGCAGCGCATCTGCCCCGTACTTATCGAAGATCTCGCGCGGCTCGCGGTAGTTCCGCTTGCTCTTCGACATCTTCGTGCCGTCTTCACCCATCATCAGCCCAAGGACGATGCAGTTCTTGAACGGATGTGGGTACGGCTTCTCTGCCCCCGCCTCTCGTCCCTCGCCTCCCGTCCCCTTCCCAAACAGCAACGTACTGATCGCCAACTGGCTATAAAACCAACCACGCGTTTGATCGATGGCTTCGCTGATGAAATCCGCTGGGAATTGCTCAGCGAACTTGTCGACGCCCTGATGTGGATAGCCCCACTGGGCGAACGGCATCGCGCCGCTGTCGTACCAGCAGTCGATCACTTCGCTGACGCGGCGCATGTGCGCGCCCTTGGCGAACGGCGAGTCGTAGGTGATTTCGTCGATGTATGGCTTATGAACCTTCAAGTCATCGGGCAGCTTGGGATTGACCGCTTTGGCCTTATCCCAAACATCGGTCCCTTTGACGCCGGGCTTCTGCAGCAGTTCTTCGTAACTACCGACGGCTTCCATCTGCCCCGTTTGCTGGCAAACCCAGATCGGCAGCGGCGTGCCCCAGTAACGTTCGCGTGAAAGTGCCCAGTCGACATTCGACTCCAAGAAGTTGCCGAAGCGACCATCCTTGATGTGCTCGGGCAACCAGTTGATCTGCTGGTTATTTGCCAGCATTTCGTCTTTGAACTGCGTCGTCTTCACGAACCAACTGCGCCGCGGATATTGAATCAGCGGATCCTGATCCGCCCGCCAGCAAAACGGATAGTCGTGCAGATATTGCTCTTGGTGATAGAGCAGGCCCTTTGCCTTGAGCTCGCGCTGGATGTCTTTATCGCAATCCTTCACCCAGCGGCCTTCGTACTCGGGCGCATCCTTGGTGAACTTGCCGTCGGGTCCGACGGCGCAGATCAAATGCGGGCCCTGTCCCGCTTCGAACTTGGCTTGTTCAGCGACGAGTACATCAAAGTCGACTTCGCCGAAGGCGGGAGCTTGATGGACAACGCCAGAACCGCTGTCGGTGGTTACAAAGTCGGCTGCGACAACGCGCCAAGCAACCGGCAGCTTGCCACCATCTTTCAGTTTGCCCGTTTCGTTGCCGTGAGCTTGATAGTAATAGTCATACGGCGGCACATATCGCTTACCAAGCAACGTGCTTCCCTTGCTGGTGCTCTCAACTGTCAATTCTCGCTTGATCTTCCCCGCAAGCGTTTCCACGAGGGCCGCAGCAATGATAAGCCGCTGGCCGGTTTGGCTATCGACTACGGTGGCATAATCCAAATCCGGATGCACGGCCGCAAACTGATTACTCGGCAAAGTCCAGGGCGTCGTCGTCCAGACGAGCAGCGATGTATCGGTCTTCTGGTCGGCATCGTCCAGCAGCGGAAAGAGGACATACACGCTCGGGTCGGCCACTTCACGATAGCCTTGGCCCACTTCGCCTGAAGAGAGCGCGGTGCCACCCTGGGCCCACCACCAGACAATCTTGTGACCTTGATAGAGCAGGCCGCGGTCGTACAGGTTCTTCAGCGACCACCAGACGCTCTCGACGAACGATTGGTGATAGGTGACGTAAGCCTCTTTGAGATTGACCCAAAAGCCGAGGCGTTCGGTGAGTCGTTCCCACTCCTGCATGTACCGCCAGACACTCTCCTGGCAGCGATGGATGAAGGGCTCGACGCCGTAGTTTTCAATCTCCTCTTTGCTGTGGATGCCCAACTCTTTGCAGACTTCAACTTCGACCGGCAGGCCGTGCGTATCCCAGCCTGCTTTGCGTTCGCAGAAGTAGCCCCGCATGGTGCGGTAGCGGGGAAAGAGGTCTTTGATGGCCCGCGTCAGGCAGTGCCCGGGATGAGGCATGCCGTTGGCCGTGGGCGGACCTTCAAAGAAGACGAACTTTTTGCTGCCACGGCGGCGCTCGAGCGATTTCTCATAGATCGCCTGTTCTTTCCAGAACGCGAGGACTTCCTCTTCCATGCGGGGAAACGGCGCGCTGGCCGGCACAGGCTGAAACATGGTCGTCGCGAAGCTCCGATAGCGGGCAGATGTGTCCTAATCGTTCGGGAGGGCGAGGCTCCGGCCGAGCCGCGATTTTCCACCGGAATCGGCTCAACACGAGCTTCGTCCCCCGCTCAGTTTGCTAAGGCGAAAGCAAACTATTCGTCGTCGTCCAGATCCAAATCTTCATCGTCCTCATCTTCATCCTTGGCCTTGCCTTTGCCCTTCCCCTTGGCTTTACCTTTTCCCTTGGCGGGTTTCTCTTCGTCCGCCGGAGGAGCATCGGGATCTTCGGGGAGCACTGGCTCTTCGGGCTCTTCGTCTTCGTCGACAAAGTCGCCACCGATGGGGATTTCGACATCGTCGGCAGCCAGGTCGTCGTCCGAGACCTCTTCCAGGTCGGCCAGGTCGTACTCGTCTTCGAGTTCTTCTTCGAAGTCGTCGTCGAACTCGTCGTCAAAATCCTCTTCGTCGAAGTCGTCAATCTCGCCAGCTTCTTCTTCGTCAGCCATCACAATCGACGGCAAGCCTGGAAACGAAGTCGCCTCCCAAGTGAGAGGCTGATCGCCCTCGCTGGGTTCAGTGGCAGGATCACAAACCAGGGTATCGCTGGAATTCAGGTCGCCCGAAGTTAGATCGTCAATCACGGCAAAGTGGGGGGCCGTGATGGTGCTGGCGGAGTGATCGATGCGCATGGTGGTTGCGTAAGAGGACAATAAGTAGGGAAAGGCGTGATCGTCCACGATGCGCCAAACTACCCTAGTTATCCGAGCCATGGGCGTTTGTCAACGACTGGCTGCTGGCACTGACCCCGCCAATGGCGACGTAAGTCGGGAAAGCCTGGCCCTCGATTTCAACGTAATTGTCCAACGAAAGCCCGATTGTTGGACACCACCTGCCCGCCAAACCCGAGAGTTGCGCTCGGTACTGTCCAACAATGGCCCGCATTGTTGGACACCCCCCTTTTGCGGCTGGCAAAACTTGCGCTGCGAAGTCGCGGTAAGGCACGCAGGGCCAATAGCCACTTTGGCGGGGGGATGGGCTTCACCGTTTCTTCATCGTATCTTCACGAGTAACCTCTCTGCTTGCGTCAAACTTCTCTACGCCCTGAGGGTGAACCGCCCGCTTGGAAAATCCATGAGCAAACATCTACAACGCGACATCGACGGACTCATCAACGAGCTCTTGACCATTTCGTCGATGGTGGAAGAAATGATCGACCGGGCAACCCAGGCCCTCAGCGAACGCCGCTTCGACCTCGCCGACCAGGTCATCAGCAGCGACGAATTCGTCGACCAGCACGAAGTGCACTTGGAAGAAGAGTGCCTGAAGATGCTGGCGCTCCACCAGCCGGTGGCGATCGACCTGCGTCGCATCGCGACCGTGCTCAAGATCAATGCCGACCTGGAACGAATCGCCGACCTGGCCGTGAGCATTGCGAATCGTGCCCGCGCCATCAGCGAGCATCCAGCCTTCATCGTCCCCGATCGCTTGCCGAAGATGGTTGTCCTTGCGACCCAGATGGTGCGCGGCGCGATGGATTCGTTCGTGAATCTCGACTCGCACGCAGCCCGCCGCATTCTGGCCATGGATCAGCAGGTCGACCAATACAACTGCGACATCATTGACGAATTACAGTCCCGCATGCAGAAGCAGCCCGACATGGTCGCGGCCTCGCTGCATTGTTTTTCCGGCGTCCGACATTTGGAACGCATTGCCGATCACGCCACCAACATCGCCGAAGATGTGATCTATCTGGTGGAAGGTGACATCGTGCGGCATCGCCACGCCAAACTTTCGGAATCGCCTTCCTGACACTGCCCTTAAGGCGCGCTTATGGCCAAGACCAAGATTCTGGTAATTGAAGACGACCGTTCGCTCAGCGAAGTGCTGACCTACAACTTGAAGCAAGCCGGTTACGACGTTCTCGCGGCTTCCGACGGTCAAGATGGACTGCTGCAAGCGCAGCTCAAATCGCCCGATATCATCCTGCTCGATTTGATGCTTCCCGTTGTCGACGGGCTCGACGTTTGCCGCCGCTTGCGAGCCGATGCCGCGACGCGAGAAACCCTCATCGTCATGCTCACCGCCAAAGCAGAAGAGTCCGACGAACTGATCGGCTTCTCACTCGGTGCCGACGATTACGTAACCAAGCCCTTCAGCGTGAAGGTGTTGCTGGAACGGATCAAGGCGCTCCGTCGCCGACGAATGGGGGATGGCATTCCCGACGAAATCACCAAGCGCCAAGGGGTGACAGTCAATCGCCGCCGCCACCAAGCTTCGATCGACGATCAGCCTTTGCCCCTCACGCGCAGCGAGTTCCGCCTTCTCGATACGCTCATTCGCCAGCCTGGCCGCGTGTTCGATCGGACTGAACTGATCGACGCCGCCCTCGGCGAAGACACGATGGTGATGGAACGAACGATCGACGTCCACATTCGTGCCCTCCGCCGAAAACTCGGCAACTACGCCGACGTGATCGAAACCGTTCGCGGCGTCGGTTATCGCTTCCGCGATCACGACCCCGCCAACGTCGTCAGCGAAGATGTCGAGTAATCGCTAAGTGCCACTCGTTCCTAAGTAGCCCGACGCGTCAGCGAGGGAGCTATTCTGAAGTCACGTTCTGCTGCAGCGAACCGTTATCTCAATTTCTCCTCAATTACGTTTCGGGCTACCTGAAGGGCGCAGGCATCGCCGTACGAGCCCGCTCCTTGATTGACTTCACCGCTGGGCCACCGAGAATAGACCTGTTCTGGCAACAGGCCTCTCTTTTCGTGCCCGCGAGTAAGTGATCTTCTCTCATGCGTATCCGTCTTCGCTGGTCCGGTCTCCTCGTTGCGTCCTGGTTAATTTTCGCTTGTGCCTCGCTAGCGCAAGACAAACCCAACCTGTTCAACGAGCCGCTCGAGAAGCCGGGCGTCATTCCCGTTGGCGAAGATGGCCAGCCGCTGAATCTCAGTTTCGAAGATGGCACGCTGAAAGATTGGACCGCCACCGGCGACGCGTTCAACGGCCAGCCCATCAAGGGGGAGATCGATCCGAAGCGTCCCTACGGCGTCGGCAAGAAGGCGGATCACACCGGCCAATATTGGATCGGCACGTTCGAAAAACTGCTCGACAAACCGAAGGGGACGCTCAGTTCAAAACCCTTCAAAGTGACGGAGCCTTTCGCCAGTTTCTTGCTCGCCGGCGGCAATCATCCGGAAACAAGGCTGGAGTTGGTTCTTCTACCCGATCCCGCGGTCAAGGATTCCCAAGAGCGAGTCATCAGCACGTCGCGCGGCACGAATACCGAAAGCCTGCGCCCGATGGTGGTCGATCTGACGCCGCACCTCGGCAAGCTAATCTACATTCGCCTCGTCGACGATCACTCCGGAGGCTGGGGACACATTAACTTCGACGATTTTCGTCTGCATGCCGCGCGGCCCAAGTTTCGCGAAGCTCCGCGCGGGCCGGTGAACGTTCCCAACACTTCCGCGCCGGCGCTGGAGCAGTTGTATCCGCACGCGGGGCTCACTGCCGCGGAAGCCGTCAAGCAGATGCAGGTTCCCCCAGGCTTCAAAGTCGAAGTCGGGGCATCCGAGCCCGACGTGAATCAGCCCATTGCCATGGCCATTGATGACCGCGGGCGAGTCTGGATCGCTGAAGCGTACGAATACCCGGTCCGTGCGCCCGAAGGGAAAGGCCGCGACCGGATACTCATTTTCGAAGATACCGACCTCAACGGCTCGCTTGATAAGCGGACCATCTTTGCCGAGAAGTTGAACCTCGTCAGCGGCATGGAACTCGGCTTCGGCGGTGTTTGGGTCGGTGCTGCTCCTTACCTCCTCTTCATTCCCGACAAGAACGGCGACGACGTCCCCGACAGCGAGCCGCAGATTCTGCTCGATGGCTGGGGCCAAGAAGATACGCACGAAACGCTCAACAGTTTTATCTGGGGCCCCGATGGCTGGCTGTATGGCTGCCACGGTGTCTTCACGCACAGCCTCGTCGGCAAACCGGGGACGCCGAAGGACAAACGCGTTCCGCTCAACGCCGGCGTGTGGCGTTATCATCCCACGCGTCATGAGTTCGAGGTTTTCGCCCACGGCACGAGCAATCCGTGGGGGCTCGACTTCAACGAGCAAGGGCAGGCCTTCGTTACCGCCTGCGTCATTCCTCACCTCTATCACATCATTCCCGGTGCTCGTTACCAGCGACAAGCGGGGCAGCACTTCAACCCGCACACTTACGACGACATCAAGACGATTGCCGTCCATCGGCACTACGTCGGCAATCAGTGGAACACCGACAACCGGCGGCAGTCGGATGAACTCGGCGGTGGTCATGCCCACGCCGGGGCGATGATCTATCTCGGCGGGAGTTGGCCGGAAAAGTATCGCAACCAGATTATCATGAACAACATCCACGGCAACCGGATGAACGTCGACCTGCTCACGCAGAAGGGGAGCGGCTATGAAGGAAACTTTGCTCCCGACTTTCTCTTCACCCGCGACCAATGGTCGCAGATGCTCTACATGACCTACGGCCCCGATGGCCAGGTCTGGGTCATCGACTGGTACGACCGCAACCAATGCCACCACAAGAACACCGAAGGGCACGACCGCACGAACGGCCGGATCTATCGAATTAGTTACAACGACGCGAAGCCGGTGAAAGTGGACTTGCAGAAGTGTACGGACGAAGAGTTAACCGCCTATCTGACAAATCCCAATCAGTGGTATCAGCGGCATGCGCAGCGAATTCTGCAGGAACGCTATTACTTGCGTGGCAGGTCGGAACCGAACGTACGTCCGATCGACGGCGATCTCAGCGCTCGCGACGCAGTCGCGAAACTGGCGTTGCAATCTGAAAATGAATCGCATGCGCTGCGAGGCCTATGGACACTCCGGTTGACGGGAGGGCTGACCAAGGAGTTGGGATTGAAACTCCTTTCGCACCCGAGCGCAGCGGTGCGGGGATGGACCATTCGTCTGCAGTCGGAACGGGCAGGCACCTTCGATCACGAAGATTTAGGCCCTCGTTGGCTGGAACTCGCTAAGGAACAGCCTGGTTCGCGGACCGTGCGTTTGGAGTTGGCATCTGCTGCCAAGCGAATGGATTGGCAACTTACTCTGCCGCTTGTCGAAGCCCTGCTGACTCACGGCGAAGACGCCACTGACCACAACTTGCCGCTCATGTATTGGTATGGGCTTGAACAACGGACAGTTGTCGACGAACAACGCGTGCTGGCGATTGCGATGGGGGCCCGAGATCGGTTTCCCAAAATCGCCGACTATATGGTTCGTCGTCTAGGTAGCACGCCCGAGAAATCACTCGAGCTACTGCTTACCGGTTTGGGTTCGACAGACGACGCGGGCCGACAACTGGCCTTTCTGCGAGGCTTGAATGTGGCGTTGCAGGGGCGTGGAAAAGTTGTCCCTCCGGAGATTTGGAAAACGGTTGCAGCCAAACTAGCGAACGTGTCAGACCCTGATTTGAAGCGACAGACGACCATTCTCGCTTTGACTTTTGGAGATGCCGCCGCCGCTATTTCGCTCCGTAGAATAGCTGCGGATCCAAGCCACCGGCTCGCAGAACGACAAGCCGCATTAGCCGCCCTACTAAGTGTGAAAGACGACGAGTTGGGCCCCATGCTGGCCGCCCTGCTGACCGATCCGGCCATGCGCGCCGTGGCCATTCGAGGACTGGCCACGCTCGATGATCCGAAGACTCCTGCTCGCTTGCTCGATGTCTACGACAAGTTCTCCGTCGACGAGCGGCGCGACGTTTTAGCCACGCTCTGCAGTCGCGCGTCATTCGCCAAAGAACTTCTGTCGGCCATCGAAGCCAAGCGAGTCCCTGCCAATCATCTCACTGCTGATCTGGTCGTGAATCTGCGGAATCTGAAAGATGCCGGGCTGCAAGCGCAGCTCGAGAAAGTTTGGGGTTCGTCGCGCGAGACGGCTGCTGATAAGGCGCTGCTGATTACGCAGTACAAGAGTCTGCTCGCTTCGCCGCCGGCCATTGCGCACGACGTGCAGCTTGGTCGCGCGGTCTTTGCCCGCACTTGTCAGCAGTGTCATACGCTGTTCGGCACTGGTGGCAAGGTCGGTCCCGATCTCACGGGTTCGAACCGGGCGAATCTCGATTATCTGCTGAGCAACGTGATCGACCCGAGCGCGGTCATGGCGAAGGAATACCAACCGACAGTGTTGTTACTGAGCAACGGCCGAGTGGTGACCGGCATTCTCAAAGAAGAGAACGACGCGACGGTTACCGTGCAACTCCCAACCGAATTGCTGACCATTGCCAAGAGCGAAATCGAAGAGCGGAAGATCAGCGCGAACTCGATGATGCCCGACGATCTGCTGCGGCCTCTTTCGCAGCATGAATCGCGGTCGCTGGTCGCCTATCTGGCAAGTAGCGGGCAAGTGCCGCAATTGGCGAACAACGACACGGCCGGTTCCATCTTCAACGGCAAAGATCTCTCAGGCTGGATCAGCGGTGACATGAGCCTATGGAGTGTCGAAGATGGCGAGATCGTCGGCCGCACTACGGGCCTCAAGCGAAATCATTGGCTCACGAGTCAGTATTCGCTGCGTGATTTTCGCTTCTCCGTCGACGTGAAGCTGGCAAGGAACGAAGGGAACAGCGGCATTCAGTTCCGTAGCGAGCCCATCGCCAATGGCGAGGTGAAGGGATACCAGGCTGATATTGGCGCAGGTTGGTGGGGCAAGTTGTACGAGGAACATGGCCGCGCACTCTTGTGGAAAGAGAGCGGCGAAAAGCACGTGAAACTCGGTGATTGGAACAAGTACGAGATTCTCGCTGTTGGCAGTCGCGTGCAGACGTGGATCAATGGCCAGAAGTGCGTCGATCTCGATGATCCGACTGGTTCGCGGCAAGGCGTCATCGCGCTGCAATTGCATTCCGGCGGCGCGACCGAAGTTCGCTACAAGAATTTTCAGGTCAGCATTCCAACCGGCAGCCAGCTCGCGGTGGGCTATCCTGCATCGAAGCCAAATCCGGCAGGAAAATTAGCGGGCAAAATCACCTTCAAGAAGACCACGCTCGATCAGCGCTTCCGCAGCGAAGGGGTCGCGATGGGTGATTTCAACAACGATGGCAAACTGGATATCGCCGCCGGCAGCGTGTGGTATGAAGCACCGGGTAGTCCCGGCGACAAATCTGGCTGGAAGATGCACGCGATCACCCCCCAGCCCAACGAGTTCAACATCAAGACGTACGGCGATACGTTCTGCAATTGGGCGGAGGATTTTAATGGCGACGGCCGGCAGGATTTGCTGGTCGTCGATTTTCCCGGCAAGCCGACCTGGTGGTTCGAGAATCCCGGCAACACCGATACTCCCTGGCCGAAGCATCGCGCGGTCCCCGTCACCAACAACGAGAGCCCGCAATATGCGGACGTCGATGGTGACGGCCAGCGCGAGTTGATCTTCGGCGAAGCCTCCGGCAAGTTAGCCCTGGCTCGTCCCGCCAAACAGCCCAATCTCGATTGGCGGATTCAACCGATCGCGGCCGAAGCGAATCCGAACATTCAAAAGTTTTATCACGGGCTCGGTGTCGGCGACTTGAACAAGGACGGTAAGCTCGACCTCTTCACGCCGAATGCCTGGTTCGCGCAGCCTGCGGACAAAGCAACGGCCGAGAAAGAGCCGTGGCAACGAACCGACGTCAAGCTCGGCCCTGCGCAGGCTCACATGTATGCTTACGACTTCGACGGCGATGGGGACGCCGACATTGTCGGCACCAGCGCGCACCGCACGGGCATCTGGTGGTACGAGCAGACGGATAAAGGTTTCGTGCAGCACGAAATTGAGAACAAGCTCGCGCAGACGCACGCACTCATTCTTGCCGATATCAACGGCGACGGGCTTCCTGACCTCGTGACGGGCAAGCGGTTTTATGCGCACAATGGCAACGACCCAGGGGAAGACGAGCCGCCGGTCATCGCCTGGTATGAGCTAAGTCGCGATGCGGGCCAACCCAAGTGGACGCGGCACGAAATCGACGACAACAGCGGCGTCGGCACGCAATTCGAAGTTCACGATATGAACGGCGATGGCTGGCTCGATGTGATCGTCGCGAATAAACGAGGCGTGTTTTACTTGGAACAAGTACGCGAGTAAGTAGTACGTTTTTTTGTAAAAATGTCATACTCTTATTCCCTCTCCCCGGAGTACCGAGGAGAGGGAGTTTGGAAATTGGAGAGTAAGAAAGAGGTAACCTGCCAGTGGGAAAGACTTCTGCCGTTGCTGCACGTTCTGCCACCGTGCGCTTGGTCGACGAACAAGGGGCCAGCGGAAAAGTCCGGCAGATTTTCGACGACATCAAGAAAACGAAGAATCTCGACCACGTCCCCAACTTCTGGCGAGTGCTCGCTACTTCGCCCGCTCATCTGGAATTAATTTGGGGGCAGCTAAAAGCGCTCATGCACCCCGAGGCGACTGGCCGCACGAGCAAACTCGATGCGAAAACGCGAGAGATCATCGCGCTGGCGGTTTCGGCCACCAACGGCTGTTCGTATTGCGTCAACTCGCACACCACCGCATTACGGAAGCAGGGTGTCGATTCCGAAACGCTGGGCGAAGTGCTGGCGATCGTCGCGCTGTTCAATGGCACGAACTCGCTCGCCGATGGCTACCAGATCGAGCCCGACGTCCTGCCACCGGTTGAGTAAGCGAGTCTCGTTTTTTATGCACGCAGTTCGACTTCGCGGCCCGTGGCAAATCGAGCCCCTGGCTCGCTTTCGCCTGTCCTCAGACGGCAACATCGCCGAAGAAACGACGAATCTGCCTGCAGCGACCACGACCGATGTCCCGGCGGATTGGGGCCACGTCCTGGGAAACGACTTTGTTTGCGGCCGGGTGCGCTATACGCGGCGGTTTGGCCTGCCGACAAATCTCTCGCCAGAAGAGCGCGTGTCGCTGGTGATCGAACGTCTCGACTGGCAGGGAACGATCGAACTCAACGGCCAGGTGCTCGGCGATCAACTCTATGCGGACGGCCTGCGGACGTATGAGATCACGGCACTGCTCAAGTTTCGTAACCTGCTGCAGATCGTCGTCGAACTTCCCGCTGTTGGGAATGCCGGAGGGAGTTACACCGACCGGCACATCGAACGTGCAGGCCGTGAGCACTTGCCCGGCGGCCTGATTGGCGAAGTTCGGCTGGAAATTGCCTAGCCGCGACGATCTGACGCATTCACGCCATTTCGATGCGTCCATGCTCGCGCAACCAGCTGCTAGCCCTTCTTACCCGCTAGACCAAATGGCAGGCTGTTTTCTAGGATAGATGACTTGCGCCTATGCCTCGCACGATCAGCGGCACTTCCCTTGGGAATTGACCCGAAGGTGGGGGCGAGGCAAGCCAAAGAGCCAATGTTTAACGATAGTGGGCCGGATTCCGGCAGTAATTTAACGATAGTGGGCCGGATTCCGGCAGTAAATCGACTGCCGGCGCATGTGCTGGGACGGAGTGTGGGCATGACAGGACGAGAAACCGAGGCCGGGCGTTTGGCCCTGGACAGGGTCCTCGGCTACCTGAATTTCTCGTCCGGCAGCACGGATCCGCAGTTCTTGGCCAGCCTGAACCAATTGTTCGAACAAGTCGATCAGCAGGCCCTGGGCGACCGAAGTTGGCAGCGACTGTACGAGTTGCTGCAGAGTGACTTGCAACAGCTGCCCGGGAGCAATCCAGCGTTCCAAGACGTGCAACAAGCCACTGCCGTGCTGGAGCTGACGTTCGAGAAACTCTTGCCCGCTTACCGCGACTTTCATCGCGATCTGCTCTTTCATCAAACGCCAGAAGCGTTGTTTCGTCCGTTTTTCCTGGCCCGAGCTTTCGAAGCAGTGTTGCGGCAAGGACAACCGTGGGATCAATCGGACCGAATCGTTACCGGAGCCATTAAGCAGCTGAGCGATTACATTGGTCATCGTCCGGTGGCGGCACTGGAGACGCAGCGGATCGAGCCTTATGCCCATGAATTCTGCCGCCCCGTGCCGCTTTACATTCGTGGCGTTGGCATCAGCTACGGCCCCGAGCGAGAGGTCATCGAGATCGCCCTCAAACTGCTCGACGGAACCGACGAGAACCTGCTGCGGCAGGCCTGCTTCTTTCCGCATCGGCTCGAAGAGTTGGCCATCGATCCGCGGGCTTACGATTTCGATCATCCGGCGAACAAGCGGCCGAATTATCATTTCGGCCAGTGGGATCCGCATCAAATCGATCATCACGGCTTCTATCGTCGCTTTGTCGTGCAGCAGATCACGCTCGATGCCCTCATGCGGCGTCTGACCGAAGAAAACCAGATTCCGGCCGATGAATTGAAGTTTGAAGCGGCCGCGGTGCTGGCCGGCACCGTGCTGATGGCGTCGGGCATCAGTGGCGAAGGGCCCGGCGCGCACGATTCGAACGTGACGCTGGCCAAGTTGTTGCCGCGTATCGCCAAGTATCGCGATGCGTTCTATGAACAGTTGCTCGACCGGACCAATGGCGAACATCGCGAACGCCTTAAGGCCGAAGCGGCGCAAAAACGTCAGCCCTTCGGTGGCGCTCGGCAGCATCTGAATGCTCAACTTGCACGCTCGCGTGCGTCGCAGTTAGAGCATGTTCATCTGGCTCGTATTTTCGCCCGACTTGGACATGTGGAAGCAGCTGCCCGGCAAGCGAATGTTGTTCCTTGCGCTTCAGCCCGCATGCTCTGCCAGATCGATTGCCTGCTGACGACGGGACAGCTCGCCTGTGCGGCCGGCAAGCTGGAAGCGGCCGCCGATGCGATGCCGCAGATCATCGACATGCTCAAGCGGGCCATCCATTGCGGCGCGATTATCGACCCTTGGAATATCCTCGGCTTCGATGCCCACTTCAGCTTGTTCCCGGCACTCGAAAACAGCGTGCGCGACCATCGGGCCGACGAACTGGTCGCGCTCATGGAGCGAATTTGGGCGCTGTACTCTTTGATCTGGAGCGAAGCGGCCGCCAGCGACCGAACCGAAGTGGCCGATCGCATTGCGCGCCAATTCAAAAACACCGCTGGCTGGTGGAATCAATTTGCGGCGCACGAAGTGTCGACAGTCGAAGCCGTCGATTCGCTCGTCGTCTTTCGCGCGGCCGAACGAGTCGCGAAGGCGCTGCAGGTGTGGCATAAAGCGGGGGCAGCTGCGGGCGATGTTGGTTTCTGGGCACCTCATGCCGAAGTATTTGATTCGCCCAAAGCCTATTCGATGGTCATCGATTCGCTGCTCGAACGTGGCGACTTTGTGGCCTCGATGGCGCTGCTCATGAGCTGGCTCAGCCGGGCCGATGCGATTGGACTGGAGCATGGCGATGCTTCGTTTCACGACCAGGTACAGCGCTGGGTAACAGCCACCACGGCCACCAGCGACGCGCAGCCTGAAGTCGCACTCAAGGCCTGGGACAGTGCCCGCAAGTTCCTCGACTATTTAGAAGCGAATGCCGAGGGGCTATGGAACGTTCCCAAGTTTGAACTGGGGGGTGGCAAGCGCGGAGCGAGTGCCGCTACGACGATTGCCGAAGAGGATGAAGAAGAGGGAAATCGCTTCGACTCGGCCTACGAGGACATGGTCTATCGAGATAGCACCGACGATGGCGTCGAGGGGGCGATTTTCGAAACGGGCGACGATACGCACGACGAGCTGCAGCATCAATCAAAGCAAGTTGCCGATCGGTTGGCGTTCCTCGCCACGGTTGCTCGGCTGTGGAAGCAGACGATTGTCAGCCCCGCGTTTGCGGCGATTACGCGCGAAGCAAACAACCCCACGAATCAGTCCGATGCTGCGCAACAACGACGCACCTCGGCCATGCAGCGCTGGATTGAACAAGCGCAGACGAACATGACCGGCCTCACTCGGCTGGTGGCGGCAGTGCGCGACTACCGCATCCCGACTCCCTCGGGCGATCACGATTCGATGGTTGAATACGACCGTCGCCGGATGATTAAGGAATCGTTGCTCGAACGGGTCGTGAGTTGCAGCGTCGAAATGGCCGATGCAGCCCGGCTCCTCATCGCTGCTCAGGCCGCGCTCAACCAGGCTGCTCCGGCGGCACCCGTTGCCGCCAACGAAGAGGCCGAGCGACTGATTGCAGTGTTCACCGCATTGTTGCGACGAGACGAGGCTGCTGTTAAGTCGGCCTGCGAATCGCTCTTCAAGACGTTGTTGCAGTTACCGCTGCTGTATGTGCCGCTGGGCAAAGGTGGCAATCCGCCAGAGATCGTCGTCGTCCGCACGCGTCAGCATGCGATTCAAGATCTACTGGCCTGGCTCCCCCGCTGCGGACTCTGGATCGAAACGTGTCAACTGCTCGATGTGGCTAGGCAAATGGAACGCGAGCATCCGGTCGGGCCTGGCGCGGTCACCGAGTTCGACGAGCTGTTCAAAATTGGCTACAAGGCGATTGTCGAGAGCCTGGTTGTTTCGGGTCAATCGTGGCCGCGAGCGGCGGGAGCCACGGACGATCAAGCTGCTGAGCCCCTCGTCGCTTGCCTCGAACAATTGACCGAGAGCATGCTCACCAGCTGGCTGGCTCATAGCCGCACGCTGAGGCTCAGTGCGCTCGAGCGAGTACACGATAAGTCAACTTGGAAGCGCGTGGTCGCATTCGTCGAAAAGTATGGCGAAGAGCTCTTCACGCAGCGATTTTTGAATCTCGGCAACATTCGCGCGATCATGCATCAGGGCCCGGCCCGTTGGCTCACCAGTTTGAAAGACGATCGCCCCGACGATGCTCCGCAAAAGCTGCTCGACGATCTGCAAGGCGATTTGCCGCTGGAAGAAACGGCCGAACTGCTTGGCATGGTGCTCGAGTCGATCGTCGAAAACTACGGCGAATATCGGGACTACAACAGCACGACGACCCAGTCTGACCGGGGCGAGCTGCTGTACATGCTGCTCGATTTTCTCCGCCTGCGAACCCGTTATGACCGCGTCTGCTGGAATCTGAAGCCCGTGGTTCTCGCTCACGAAATTCTCGTGCGCCGTGGCGAAGAGATCGCGGCCCGTGTTTGGCGGCGGGCACTTTCGGAGCGGATTCAGGATGAAGCGGAACAATACCTGACGCGGCTGGCCGATCTGCAAAAGAAATATGCCATGCGAATGCCGACGGTTGCCGACCGCCTGGCCGAGCGCTTCGTTCGTCCACTCACCATCGATCGCATTCGCGCCCTCGTCGAGCCAGCCATCGAAGAAGCTCGCCAGGGTGGCGAGTCTCCCAAGTTCGAAATGCTGGAGTTCGAAACGGCCACGCTCACGCGCGAGCCCACCGGCGTTGGTCTCGATGTTCCCGCCTGGCTCGTCGCGCTCGAAGAAGAAGTTGACCTCGCACTCCGCCCCACCGACCAGCGTCAGCAGGAAGAAGATCTCGCCGCCATCCTTCCGCCCCGCCTTCTCACGCTCGATCAGGCCAGGCAACAGCTCGACCACTGGACGACCCGGCAGGATTAACCTGTTGCACCCGCCGCAGGGGCGGGGGCGGTAACTTCCACACACCCCGCAAACTCGGCGCGGCTTGCCAGATTTTCGCCCCAAACCTGCCGGCAAACCCCTACGCTGGTAAAATGCGCAAGCTATACTACCTCAGCGCCCGATTTTCGCGTCGTTTCGCCCCCTGAAAAAACTCTCCCTAGCCCACCTATGGCCAGCGAAGCACTTGGCATTTTGGAAGTCACCGGTTTTACGCCGGCAATGGCTGCGCTCGATGCCATGGAAAAAGCAGCCGGCATTCGGCTGGTCCAAGCTGAATCGAACGATTGGCTGGGCATGGTCCTGAAGGTTCAAGGGGACGTCTCTTCCGTGCAGGCCGCCATCGAGGCCGGCAAGGAAGTGGCCGAACGGATGAAGGGTAAGCCTGTCGGCACGGTGCTGAACCGTCCCGACGACCGAGCCCGCGCCGCGTTGATCAGCCCGATCGAATCGAGCCCGTTGCTACAACAACCGACTGTTAAGAATCCTAATTACGAAGCGTTGGGCGCGATTACCGCGCAGGAGCGAACTGTGTCTGACTCTCCTTCCTTTGCCCTCGGATTCATCGAAACGCAAGGCTTCACCGCCGTGTTCGAAGCCATCGACAGCGCCTGCAAAGCCGCCAATGTCGAAGTGCTGGGCAAAGAAAAGCTCGGCGGCGGCTACATCACCGTCATCGTTAAGGGTGACGTCGCCGCGGTGAAGGCAGCCGTCGAAGCCGGCACCGCCAAGGTCGGCGCACTCGGCAAGCTGATCGCTGGCCACGTCATCGCCCGCCCCAGCGCCGCCGTCCTCGCGCTGCTGCCTAAATAGTTAGCCGGTTGCAGGGCTGGCAAGATGCGATCGTAGGATCGAACTTGAAAAGCGGGGCTCCTTTGCACGGAGGCAGGATGAGCGAAGAACTGCTGCTGCGCACCTTTGATTGCCGCCGGTCGTACTTGCAGCAATGGGGCAACATTGACCGCGACTTGCTCGCGCCTCTCATGAATCCTTCATTAATGGGAGGGCCTCGCTGGCCGGCACTGCGCCAATCGTGGCAAGTCGTTCGCAACGGCGCTCGAACAGTAATTATTAGCGATGGCCTTTCTGATGCGTTCGACGATGAGATAGAGCCGAGTACTGGTTTTGGGATTGAGATCCTAGCTGAGACGGCAGATCCGCTTCCCCACCAATTGCCCAGATCGTGGTTATTCGAACTCGTGTACGCAGTTTCGCAACAAGCGGCCGCTCATGGTGGCTTCCGCGAATTAATCGATGAACTAGGACTCTTGTCCCTCGAAATTCAAGCACCCAGTCAACTCCGCTCCGTCGCGAGTCCAGCAGGTAATGTTGGAATCCTTTTGGGACTGACGGCTCCTGGCCGTGAAACGACATGGCACCTTCCAGCTGGCAGGGCAAAGGTAGTAACCGCCAAATTGCTGATGCCAGCAGAGTTGGAGTATGTCGCCGAAAATTTTGAAGAAGGGAGAGGGAAGCTCCAGAGTCTCTTTACCGCCAGCGGCAGCTATCATCTTTCGTCACCACAAAGAGCCTCCGCAATATGAAGTTTAGGTACTTGGCCGTTGGTAGCACTCCCAATGCCAAAGTCACTGCCCGAACTTCGCAGCAACGGGCAAGCTTCTCGGGGCTTGACGGAATCCGTGACGGCTTATAGGTTTAAGGAATTGCAGTCGGCGAATGCGCTCGGTCGAATTTGTTCCCGCGATGGCAACTAACGCGTTGCGGGCGATGGATTTAGGTAAACTTCGGCCAGCATAGCTTCAATTGGCAGAGCACCGCATTCGTAATGCGGGGGTTATGGGTTCGACTCCCATTGCTGGCTCTTCGAGCAATTCGCCCACTGGTCGCCCCCCCAATTCATGCTCTTCGTCTCAGACTGATTGCTCGCTTCCTAGGCAATCAGGTATAGGCAAAAGGAGTCGCGGCAAAATGACGACTGCGGTAGCTGTAGATTTTCGCGACATTGTACTTTCGAACAACTCATTCGGGCCGCGAGAAATCGCCCAACTTCAGCAAACGATTGCCGAAGATTACTCGCAATATGGCGTGCTGCGCGATGCCGTCGGCGAGCTGGAAATGCGAGAAGATCGCACGCCGGCCTCCAAGGTTCGCCTTGGCGTTTGCTATTACCTGCTGGGCCGCTTTCGCCTCGCGATCGAAACGCTAAGCAG
Organism: Anatilimnocola aggregata; assembly: GCF_007747655.1. Taxonomy (NCBI): domain Bacteria; kingdom Pseudomonadati; phylum Planctomycetota; class Planctomycetia; order Pirellulales; family Pirellulaceae; genus Anatilimnocola; species Anatilimnocola aggregata. The sequence goes on along the minus strand of NZ_CP036274.1, from coordinate 6,427,837 downwards.
CGCCGATGGTGGCGCGGTAGCTCACTTTTATCTCGGCAAGTCCCGCTTCGCGATGGGCGACTATGCCGAAGCGATCAAGGGCTACGCCTCGGCCAAAGTCGCCGGCTTCAATGCCGACGAATGTGCCCTGGCCACTGCCGAAGCTCTGCGCTATCAAAAGAATCCGCAGAAGGCTCTCGAAGTACTCGACCATTTGTCGGGTGCCATCGAGCAGACCGCGGAATATCTGTATCAACGGGGCGCGACCGTGTCTGCCATGTGTGGCAATCCGGTCGAAGTCTGCCGCCTGTACGAACGGGCCGTGGAAGTCGATGGCCGCCATCCTGGCGCGCTGTTCGGTCTGGCGACCGAAAACGATCGTCGCGGTAACGACGAAACGGCTCTCGGCTTGTATCAACGGGCTGTTGCCGTCTTCCCGCCGAGCATGGGCGCTTTGATCAATCTGGGCCTGTTGTACGAAGATCGCGCTCAATACGATCGCGCTCAAATGTGTTATCAGCGGGTGCTCGATGCGTATCCCGATCACCAACGGGCTCGGCTGTACGTGAAGGACGCTTCGGCATCTGGCAACGTCATGCTGGACGAAGAAGCCCAGCGCCGGCAAGATCGCCTGGCCGCCGTGCTCAACGTCCCTGTTACCGACTTCGAATTGTCGGTTCGCAGCCGCAATTGCTTGCAAAAGATGGGCGTTCGTACGCTCGGCGACTTGACTCGCATTTCGGAAGCAGAGCTTCTCGCCAGCAAGAATTTTGGCGAGACTTCGCTCGTCGAAATTCGCGACATGCTCCACAGCAAGGGCTTGGAACTCGGCCAGTTCGCTGCCGAAAAGGCCGCTCCCGAGCCGGTCATGGACATGTCTTCGATGTCGCCCGATGAGCAAGCCTTGCTCGAACGGCCGATCTCGGAGCTCAACCTCTCGGTTCGTGCTCGCAAGTGCATGGCTCGTTTGGGTCTCACGCTGATCGCCGAACTCGTTCGCAAAACGGCCGACGACTTGCTCGAATGCAAGAACTTCGGCGTGACCAGTCTCAATGAAGTCCGCGAAAAGCTGACGATCATGAACCTAAAGTTGCGCGGGGACTAATCTCTGCTGTCGGACGGAGGACTGCTCCGTCCCGCGCGACGCAAGTCGACAAAGTTATCGTTTGCCGCTTCCAGGACGGACCATTGGTCCGTCCTACTTTTTTGGGCAGCACGAGTGGCATGGCTGATTTCATCGCTCCGAAATACTCGCTGCTCGAAATCGAACGCCGTTGGCTGGTGAATCGGCAAGCCATTGGTTCACTGGATCCGTCAACGGCGCGGTGCATTGAAGATCTCTACATCGCAGGCTCGCAACTTCGCCTGCGCAAGATGACTTCCGCAGATGGGAACATCATCTACAAACTGGGTAAAAAGTATGGAGCGACTGACAGCAGTGGCGAGCCTGTCACGAATCTATATCTCACGGCAGCAGAGCATGCGATATTCGATTCGTTGCCAGGTGATCGTGCTAGTAAGGTTCGCTATTTGATCAGCGATGGTGCGCTGGATGTGTATGAGTTTCCGCGGACAGGTTTCACGGTCTTTGAACGCGAATTCAACAACGAACTCGCCGCACTTAGGTACCTGCCGCCGTCGTTTGTAGTAGAAGAAATTACCCAGCAGCCGGAATACAGCGGCGCGGCACTCGCCGCGGTTGAACTGAGAACGTCATGAGCCAATTCCAATTCGATTTGCATCACACCGACGCTCATAGCCGGGCTCGCCGCAGCACGTTTCACACGCCGCATGGCCCGGTGGAGATGCCGGCGTTCATGCCAGTGGGAACGCAGGGAACGGTGAAGGGCCTGACCATCGACATGGTGCGTGAGACAAAAGCGCAGATGGTGCTGAGCAATACCTATCACTTGGCGCTGCGGCCGACCGAAAAGGTTGTGAAAGAGTTGGGCGGGCTGCACGGCTTCATGCGGTGGGCTGGGCCGATTCTGACCGATAGCGGCGGCTTTCAACTCTTCAGCTTGGCGCAGATGACGAAAATCACCGAGCAAGCGGCTGTTTTTCGTTCGCACATCGATGGCAGCCTGCTGGAGTTATCGCCCGAGCGGGCGATTCAGATTCAGGAAGATCTGGGTAGCGACGTGGCCATGGTGCTGGATCATGTGATCGCCCTGCCCGCCGAAGACGTCGCGATTCGCGCGGCCTGCGAACGAACCATCCGCTGGGCCGGCCGCTGCCAGGCAGCAGCCAAGCGGCCAGAGCAAGCGCAGTTTGCGATTGTCCAAGGGGGACTTAACCCCAAGATGCGTGTTTGGTGCGCGGAAGAACTGGCCAAGCTCGATTTCCCGGGCTACGCGGTCGGCGGCCTGAGCGTCGGCGAAACGCCGGCTGAAATGTACGCGGTGCTCGATGAAGTTTGTCCGGCGATGCCGGTGAACAAGCCGCGGTACTTGATGGGCGTAGGCACTCCGCAAGACTTGCTCAACGCCGTGCGCCGCGGCATCGACCTGTTCGACTGCGTGCTGCCAACTCGCAACGGCCGCAACGGCATGGCCTTCACCGACAACGGCCCGCTTAAACTGAAGAACCTCAAACATCAGCTCGATACCCAACCGGTCGAAGCGGGCTGTCCGTGCCCCTGCTGCCAGCATAGCCGCGGCTACGTTCGCCACCTGTTCATGGCCGACGAAATGCTCGGCCCCATGCTCCTCTCGGCCCACAACCTTACTTACTACCAGCGACTCCTGACGGGCGCGCGCGAAGCGATCGAGCAGGACCGGTTCGTGCAGTACTACGACCAGAAATTGGCTGGCTGGAAGAAGTCGACCGAGGCAGCTGCCTAGAATCGCAACCTCGCCGGGGTCGGGAGTCTTTGGCGAGGCATGACCTGGCTATGTCGCTGAATTGCCTTTCGCCAAAGACTCCCGACCCCAGGAAGATCGCAAACCGCAAACGGGGGGGTGTTCAATTAACGCATCCCTAATTGGACAGCAGGCAGCGCAACTCTCTTGTTTGGCAACAATTGGTGTCCAATTAGCAGGGTCCAAGTTGGACGTTTACGTGTTAGGAGAACTGGATTGGGAAGGGGCGAAGTCGAGAGCGATTTCCTCATGCAGCGAGACTTTCATGCCGAAAACGCCAGCTTCAGCCGCGATAGCTGTTATTTTTCGGAACGGCCCTTGTGGCTGGGCGGATGATAGCGATATACTACCCTGCTTCAGCCGAATCTTGGAGAGTTGGACATGAAGGTAAGAGCAAGCGTCAAAAAGATTTGCGAGAATTGCAAGGTCGTGCGCCGCAAAGGACGCGTTTACGTTGTTTGCACGAATGCCCGGCACAAGCAGCGCCAGGGTTAATTAGCACACGCTTTTTCAGGCGGTATTTTTAGGAACCGAAGGCTATGCCACGTCTGCTCGGTGTCGATATTCCCAACGACAAACCCGTATTTATCTCCCTCCGTTATTTGTACGGAGTGGGCGATCAGATCGCGCGCGAATTGTGCCACAAGGCTGGCATCAATCAGCAAAAGCACGCTCGCGAACTGACGGAAGAAGAAGTTGCCCGTCTGGCCACGTTGCTGGAACGCGATTACACGGTCGAAGGACCGCTGCGTCGCCAGATTCAGCAGAACATTGGCCGGTTGCGGCACGTTCGCTGCTATCGCGGCATTCGGCACGGCCTCGGCCTGCCAGTTCGCGGTCAGCGTACCAAGACCAACGCTCGCACCCGCAAGGGACCGAAGAAGACGGTCGCCGGCAAGAAGGGTGTGAAGGATCTCCGCTAGGCGGATCCTTGTTTTCGTTCTGTCCACAACATTGCCAGTTGATTGGCTCTTCCCGTCGACAAATCGTGCCGGGCGGGTCACATCAGGAGTAGCAAGCGGTGTCGAAGGTTAAGAAGAAGAAAATTCGTCGTAATGTGACAGTGGCCATCGCACACGTGCGGGCCACGTTCAACAACACCACCGTGACCATTACGGACACGAAGGGTGACACGCTGTGCTGGGCGAGCGCCGGCACCAGCGGCTTCAAGGGAAGCCGTAAGAGCACGCCCTTCGCCGGCCAATGCGCTGGTCAGCAGGCCGCGGAAAAGGCCTCGAAGTATGGCGTCAAAGAGTTGGAAGTTCGCGTCAAGGGTCCGGGTTCGGGCCGCGAAAGCGCGATCACCGCTCTGCAGACGGCTGGCATGACGGTAAAGACCATCGAAGATTGCACGCCCATTCCACACAACGGTTGCCGCCCACCAAAACGCCGTCGCGTCTAAGGTTGGCAGTTGTAGTCCTCTCGCTTCGCTAGAGGAACATTACGCGGAGCGTAATGGCTACATGAAAGATTAGGCAACATCACAACGATCAACTTCGCGGTTCAGGGGGATAGAGAATGCAAGGCAAAGCAGCGATGCACGTTCGGTGGCGCGGTTTGGAATTGCCCAGCTTGGTCAATTGCGACGCTTCGACCCTTTCGTCGACCTACGGTAAGTTCGTCGCCGAACCCTTCGAGCGTGGCTTCGGCACCACGGTGGGCAACAGCATCCGTCGCGTGCTCCTTTCCAGCTTGGAAGGCTCGGCAGTTACGCAAATCAAGATTCGCGGTGCCCAGCACGAATTCACCACCATCGCCGGTGTGCTGGAAGACGTGACCGACATCGTCCTCAACGTGAAGGCCCTGGTCGTCAAGAATCACAGCGATTCGACCCGCGTGATCACCGTTGAAAAGAACACCGCCGGCGTCATCACCGGGGCCGATGTGCAGACCGATTCCGACGTTGAAATCATCAACAAGGATCACGTCCTCTGCACGCTGACCGACAACGTTCCTTTCATGATGGAAATGGTCGTCGAAAACGGTCGTGGTTACATTCCGTCGACCGAACACAGCGCCGGCGATCACGAAATCGGCATCATCCCTGTCGATGCGATCTTCAGCCCGATTGTTCGCGTGCGCTACGAAATCGAAGAGACTCGCGTCGGTCAAAAGACGAACTTCGACCGTATGAATCTCGAAATTTGGACCAACGGTGCCATTCATCCAGAAATGGCCCTGGTCGAAGCCGCCAAGATTCTCCGCAAGCACTTGAACCCGTTCGTGCAGTACGCCGAACTGGGGCCTCGCGTGCACGCTGCCCCGCGCGGCGGTGCTCCAGGTGGTGATGGTGCTCTCGAAACCAAGCTCGCCCTGAGCCTGGCCGAGATGAAGCTGTCGGTTCGGGCCATGAACTGCTTGGAATCGGAAAACATCCACACGGTTCGCGACCTGGTCCAAAAGACCGAAGATCAATTGCTCGAAGTGCGCAACTTCGGCGAAACCACCCTCCACGAAGTCAAAGAAAAGCTGCACGACCTGGGTATGTACCTTGGCATGCGAGTGCCGCCGGCCACTGCTGCTCGCTAACGCAGTCTCCGGTCCTATCCTGCAGTTTGAATTGGATTCAAAGTTAGTTTTTGCATAACGGTTTAATGCCATGCGACATCGTCGACGAAGCCGCGTTCTCGGCCGCTCCCCCAGCCACCGCAAAGCCATGCTCAAGAACCTGGCCAGCGCCATCTTCTTGACCGAGCGCGATGCCGAGGGTGAAGAAAACGCCCCCAAGATCAAGGGCCGGATTGTCACCACCCTGCACAAGGCCAAGGAAGTCCGCTCGCTGGTCGAGAAGACCATCACGATCGCCAAGAAGGCTCTCATCAAGCAGGAAGCTGCTGCTGAGTTTGCCACCTCGGCCGAACGTCAGAGTGAAGCTTGGAAGACCTGGCGCAAGAGCGATAAGTGGCAGAAGTGGGCCGCTGCGATGGCTCCGGTCGTCAATGCTCGCCGCCGCTGCATTCAGTTGCTCGGCGACAAGCAGGCCGTCCGGTTGCTGTTCAGCACCGTGGCTCCTCGCTTCAAGGACCGCGAAGGTGGTTACACCCGCGTTCTCCGTCTGGCAAAGCCTCGCTTGGGCGATGCCGGTATCCGCGGCATTCTCGAGTTCACCGGCGTTCGCGACCGTAAGGTCATGAAGAGCCAGAAGCCCGCCTTCGACGAAGCAGCTTCCTAATTGGTAGTGTGGATTTCAGTCCACATGAATTTGTAACGTGGGCTTTAGCCCACAGGTGATTTCCTCAAACGTGGGCTAAAGCCCACGCAACGCGGAAGCAAAAGGGACTCGAGCTGGAGAGCAAGGATGGCTCCTCTTTCCAAGCAGCCGAATCAAGCGCGCTGGCTCTTACCAGACGCAGCTCCCCTTCCTCCCTTTGATTTTTGTTTGGCGATGCGACTCCTCGGCCAGGACATGGTCGCCCGCACACCTTCGCTGGGGCATGTCGACTTCACCAAGATCGCCACGGTCTTCGCGCAGGCGCGCAAGCGAGTGAACTACGGGCTCTACGCCTCCCTCACCCCACTGCGGTTCAAAGACGGCACGACGACGACCAAGCGCCGCGGCCGTATGTATACCGTGCAACGGCTGCACGACTCGGCGGGGAACGAATTGCTCTACATCCTGACGTTCTACCTGCCGCGCTTTCAGGATCTCGACCTGCGCGAGAAGCTGATCACCATCTTTCACGAACTCTGGCACATCAGCCCAAAGTTCGATGGCGACATTCGCCGTCACGAAGGTCGCTGCTTCGCCCACACGGGCTCGCAAGCTAAGTACGACGAGCACATGGGAGTTCTCGTCGACGAGTGGCTCGCACAACGCCCCCCCGAAGCCCTCTGGAGCTTTCTCAAGCTCGACTTCAACCAACTGCACGCCCGCTGGGGCCGCGTCACCGGCCAACGAGTCTCGCGGCCGAGGTTGATTCCGGTGACGAAGTAGGTATCGCACACAAACGAGAAGCAGGAACTCCGTCGTCCCTTGGGGACGAGTGCATTTTTTTGGTTTTTACCACGGGTTGCACCCGTGGCGACAGACAGCGTCCCTACGGGACGAAATGCAGAAGTCGGGAGTCGGGAGGGGGAGAGGCCGGAGGGTTCACCCAAGAAACGACCGAGCCCCGCGTGTTGCGCGGGGCTCAGTGTTTAGAACAAACCTTTGGAGGATTTCGACAGCGATGGAGTCGCTGGGAGATTGGCGGAGTCGGGCGTGCTACTGCACTTGCACCTTGGTGACTCGAGCCATCCCGTATTAATAGGTCCCTCGGTCAGAATGCACACCAAAGGCTGTTTACCAATTGTACGTTGCGAAGTGTGGCTGAGCGGCGACTGACCTTCGCTGCTCCACTCGCACTGTCATTATCGAACATTTTACCATGTCGGTTCACTTCAATCAGGGGCAGTTCAGCGAGAAATCGTGTGCCAAGGCCAGGGAAAATGCCGCGACAGGCGAAATAATCTTACTCGCCGCATGCCATTCACGAGGCTGAACGGGACAGGACATTTTCGCAACCGCGCGGAAAATTAACCGAGTCTTCCAGCTAGAGGTGCTGCGGCCATCGTCGGAAGCAACGGCTGACTTACGTGCAATCCAGCGAACGACAACTGATAAAACTGAGTCGATACTTCCACACGCTAACTTCCGGAGAAGGGCCATGCCGCAGTTGATTACCGAGCCTACGCGCATTGAAGCAGCGGGGACGCCGCCGAAGAAGATCGAAGAGTTCATCGGCCGGGTGAATTCAAAAACCGACGCGCTGAGCATTGCGCGGATGACCAGCCCGAGCGGTTGGAGTGAGCCGGGGCAAACGCCAGAGTTCGCTGAATACACGGTCGTGCTGCGGGGGGAGTTGCGGGTGGAGACCGCCAGCGAGACGTTTGTGGTCGCTGCGGGGCAGGCGATTATCTGTCAGGCGGGGGAGTGGATTCGCTATAGCACGCCGGGAAGCGAGGGGGCTGAATATATCGCGGTCTGCCTCCCCGCATTTGCGCCGAGCACGGTCCATCGCGATGGTTCCTAGAGGCCCCACTCTTGATTCTGCCCGCGCGGCGGATTCAACTGATGAACCGGTTTTGATGAACTATCTGCCCCAGTGAGGAAAACTCGATGAGACTCTCCGTCCGCTTTCTCGTCGCCCTGGCCACGGTTGCCGCGACCATCGGCGCGCAATCGGCCCAGGCCGAAATCAAACTGCCCAAGCTATTTGGCGACCACATGGTGCTGCAGCGTGAGACCGAAGCCAACCTGTGGGGTTGGGCGGCACCGAACGAGGAAGTAAGGATCACGCTCGGCGAAGCCACTGCTTCGGCCAAAGCTGATGCCGACGGCAAGTGGATGACCAAGATCAAGACGCCGCAGGCGGGCGGTCCTCACGAGTTGAAGTTCAAGGGAACGAACGAAATCACCCTGAAGGATGTTTACAGCGGCGAAGTCTGGATCGCTTCGGGGCAATCGAACATGGAATGGACCGTCGCAGCTTCGGCGAATCCGCAGGAAGAGGCCAAGAACGGCAGCCACCCGCTGATCCGCATGATCAAGGTGCAAAAGGTTCCTGCCGAAAAGCCCGTCGATGATATCCCGGTTGATCCAGGCACTGTGAAGACCACGCCCACCAGCGGCTGGGCTGTAGCCGCTCCTGAAACCGTACCAAGCTTCTCGGCCTGTGGCTATTTCTTCGCTCGTCACCTGGCTCAAGAATTGAAGGTGCCGGTCGGCATCATCAACACTAGTTGGGGCGGCACCATCTGCGAGGCTTGGACCAGCAAGGAAGCCCTCGCGGAAGTTCCCTCGCTCAAGTACATGGCCGACCGCCAGGTCGTCGTCACTGACGCACGACCTGATCCGAAAGATTCGACCAAGACACTTCCGGCGAGCAAGAATCCCAATCAGCCCACGGTGCTATTTAACGGCATGCTCAGCCCAGTAATTCCATTCACCATCGCTGGAGCAATTTGGTATCAGGGTGAGTCGAACGTGGGTCGTGCCGACGAATATCGCACGCTGTTTCCGACGATGATTAAGGACTGGCGGACTCGTTTTGGTCAGGGGGACTTCCCCTTCTTGTTCGTGCAACTTGCTCCGTACAAGTACGATGGCAAGGTCATGGATGCCAACAATTACGATGGCAGCAACAAGCTGGCCGAACTGTGGGACTCGCAGCTCAAGACGCTGTCGCTCTCGAAGAACACGGGCATGTGCGTGACGACCGATATAACGAACATTGCCGATATTCATCCCAAGAACAAGCAAGACGTGGGCAAGCGGCTGGCGCTGTGGGCGCTCGCCAATACGTATGGCAAAAAGGATCTCGTCTATTCGGGCCCGCTGTACGATTCGCACGAGATTGAGGGGAACAAGATCCGCGTGAAGTTCAAGAGCGTTGGTGGTGGTCTGACCGCCAAAGACGAAAAGCCGCTGACGTTCTTCCAGATCGCCGGTGAAGACCAGAAGTTTGTGCCCGCTCAGGCCAAGATCGAAGGAGACACGGTTGTCGTGAGCAGTGAGTCGGTTCCCAAGCCGGCAGCGGTGCGCTTTTGCTGGGTTGCAATCGCGGAACCTAATTTCGCGAACAAGGCTGGTCTGCCAGCTTCGCCGTTCCGCACCGACGATTGGCCGCTGACAACCGCGATCAAAAAGTAAGCCAGCATTCGCCAAGAATGCTATGCTTTCCCTTACACTCCAAGTTCACATGGCAAGGACATCTATGAAACGAAGTTTAACGCTACTGGCAGGTTCGGCAGTCACGCTCTTCGCCGTCTCGACGGCTATGGCGCTGCCACCCATTCCCCCCTATGTAGCCGAGCACTATGCCAAAGATCCGAACGGCGCGAAGATTACCGAAACGCTGAAAATGCAAACCGGCAAATGCGCGATGTGCCACATTCCCGGTGCCGACAAAAAGGCGAAGGGGCATGGCCTGAACGACTTTGGTAAGGCAGTCCACGACAACCTGAAGCACAAGTTGTTCATGGCTGAACATGCCATCACCATCGACGAAAAGGCAACTGCCGAACAAAAGGCGGCTGCCAAGACGAAGGCGATGGATTTATTGGTTGGTGCGTTGAAGAAGGCCGAGGAACTGAAGAACGCCGATGGCAAAGTCTTCGGCGATTTAATCAAGGCTGGCACCATGCCGGGCAACAACCCACCTGCTGCTCCGGCACCACCGGCGAAGTAGTCCGAGCGCGGTGTTGGTTTACTCACTGCTGGAAAACCCCTCAGCCGCGGATGTAAGTCCGCGGCTGATTTTATGCGCAGGCTGTGAGTGTACTTGCCACCCGCAGCAACGGTCGCGCGTTATATTCGCGGTCTGTCTCGGATCGTTCATTTCATCCTGATGAGGAAACTCGGATGTCGAAAGCTCTCTCGTTCGTTGTTGGTTTAGCACTCGCGATGGCAGCCGCGAATTTCGCCGTTGCCCAAGGAACCACTGCTCAGCCCCCGATTCCGCCGCCTGTTGCGCCACCGGAATACGGTGCGCCAATCAAGCTCGAATTGGCCCACAAGATTGTGGAAGCTGCCGAAGTGGAAGCGAAGAAGCAAGGCTGGCCGGTTGCCATTGCCATCGTCGATAGTTCGGGGTTTCTCGTGCTGTTCCATCGGCTCGATAACACGCAACTCGCGAGCGTCGAGATCTCGATCGAGAAGGCCAAGACAGCAGCTCACTTTCGTCGTCCGACCAAGGCGTTTGAAGAAGTGCTCGAAAAAGGTGGCGCGAACGTGAAAGTCCTCCGCATTCCGGGCTTACCAATCGAAGGTGGCGTGCCGATCATGGTCGACGGCAAAATCGTCGGTGCCATTGGTGTCTCGGGTGTGAAGTCGAACGAGGATGGCCTCGTCGCTGCTGCGGGTTTGACAGCGGTGAAGTAGTTCAGCGTTCTAAAGTTCTGAGTTCTGCGACCGGCCGATGCCAGCCATGGTCTCCGTTCGGCCTTAATACCTCAAACTCAGAACTTCAAGCGTATCGATACATCCACTTTGCTTGAATGAGAAATTAAGTGCCCAACCGTCTCGCCGCCGAATCAAGTCCTTATCTACTGCAGCATCAGAACAATCCCGTGGATTGGTATCCGTGGGGTGAAGAGGCGCTGCAGCGGAGCAAGGCGGAAGAGAAGCCGATCTTTCTGTCGATCGGCTACTCGGCCTGTCACTGGTGCCACGTGATGGAGCACGAGAGCTTTGAGAATGTGGGAATTGCGAACGAGCTGAACCGTTTGTTTGTCTGCATTAAGGTCGATCGCGAAGAGCGGCCCGATCTCGATCAGATCTACATGAACGCGGTGCAACTGATGACGGGGCGCGGCGGTTGGCCCATGTCGGTGTTTCTCACTCCCGACCTGAGCCCGTTCTATGGCGGCACGTATTGGCCCCCCACCGCGCGGATGGGAATGCCCGGCTTTCTCGATGTGGTGCGAGCTGTGGCCGATGCCTGGCAAAATCGCCGGCATCTGGCCGTGCAACAAGCGAGCGAGATGACCGAGCACTTGAAGCAAATTGGTGCGGACGAGTCGGCCAGCGATCCGCTCGAACTCGATTTACTCGACCATGACTGCCAGCAATTGCAGCGGGCATTCGATCCACAGTTCGGCGGCTTCGGGCGAGCGCCAAAATTTCCACACTCACTCGATCTGCAGGTGCTGCTGCGGGCGTGGAGCAGAAACCAGGATCCAGCACTGCTCCATATTGTCACGCATACGCTCGATCAAATGGCCCGTGGCGGCATCTACGATCACCTGGCTGGGGGCTTTGCCCGATATAGCGTAGACGAACGTTGGCTGGTGCCGCATTTCGAAAAGATGCTCTACGACAACGCGTTGCTAACCAGCGCGTACCTTGAAGTTTTTCAAGCGACGGCGAATCCGCAATTCGCGATGGTCGCGCGCGAGACGTGCGACTACATCCTGGGCTGGATGACCGACGAAGCGGGCGGCTTTCACAGTACGGAAGATGCCGATAGCGAAGGTGAAGAAGGAAAGTTCTACGTCTGGAAGCCGGACGAAATCACGGCCATTTTGGGCCAGGAACGGGGCCGTGTCTTTTGCGCCGCCTACGATGTGACGCCCCGCGGCAACTTCGAACACGGTCACAGCATTTTGAATCTGCCCCGTCCACTGAGCCAGGTTGCTGCGGAACTTGGTCAGGAGGAAACCATATTGGCTGTTGAACTCGCCAAGTGCCGGCAGGAGTTGCTGCAGGTTCGCGAGCGGCGTATTCGGCCAGGCAAGGATGACAAAATTCTCGTTAGTTGGAATGCGCTCATGATCGACTCGCTGGCCAAAGCAGCAGGGGTGCTCCATGAGCCGCGCTATCTGCAGGCTGCGGAAAAAGCTTCGACGTTTCTGCACGAGCAATTGCGAGCAGCCGATGGCCGCCTGTTGCACTGTTGGCGGCATGGCAAGGCCAAATTAGCGGCCTATCTCGACGACTATGCGTATTTGGCGAATGCCTGGATCTCGCTCTATGAAGCCAACTTCGACGCTCGCTGGTTGGAACGGGCTAGTGAGTTGTGCGAGACACTTCTCCAGCACTTTGCTGATGCCGAAGGTGGTGGTTTCTATTTCACGGCTGACGACCACGAGCAGTTGATCTTTCGGAATAAAGACTTGCACGACAGTAGCGTGCCGAGTGGGAATGCGATGGCTGCGACGGCGCTTGTTCGCCTGGGAAAGTTGACCGGCAACCAGACGTATTTGAATGCGGCCGAGGGTGCCTTGCGGGCTGCGATGGGCGTAATGCAACGGACGCCAACGGCCGCGGGGCAGCTATTCATCGCGCTCGATTTGCTCCTCGTGCCAACGTCGGAGCTTGTCGTGATTGGCGACGCCAGTTCTGAGCCAACTGCGTCGCTGCTGCGAGAGTTTCAGCAGCGATTCATCCCTCGTCGTGTGTTGGCGGCGCATCAGCCCGGGCAAGTGGTCCCCGCCGTCTTGCAACCGTTACTAGCCGGCAAAACGGACGCGGTCGATGGGCAGCCGCGGGTTTTTGTCTGCCAGGATTTTGCCTGTCAGGCTCCCGCGGTTGGTGAGGTGGCAATTCGCCAGCTTTGGCAACGGCTGGGCTAGTAACGAAAGTGGTCGCCAGGTGAAACGAGCAAAGGTTGCCGGCAAACACGCGTGTATTTTCCCGCAGCCTGATTGCGATCATTCAGCTATAATCGGACAAGTACGATCCGACGCCGCCGGCGAGGTGCTAGCGGTGCCACAGGAGGCCGCGCATGTTGCTCGTTGATTGCAGAATCTTCCAAACCTGGACTCCGCTCCCCGCGTTCGTCCTTTGGGCCGCCTTAAACACAAGCGTTGCATTCGCCCAGCGCCCACTTTCGCCGGAACCAATTGCGAAACAGCGGGCCACGCCAGAGAACCTGGCTCAGTGGGCGAAAGATCTGGACCACGATTCGTTTGTGATTCGTGAAGAGGCGACTCATCAGTTGATTCGCGCGGGGAAGGCCGCGGTCGATGTCTGTCGCAAAATTCTGAAGGACCCGACTCCCGAGACCGGTTCGCGCGCACTGCACGTGCTGCATCAATTGGCTCTGTCGAACGATCTTGATGTGCTCGAAACTGCCCGCAATGGGCTCGAAGAAGTTTCGCAGGGAAAGACCACGCCGCTTAAAGCCCGGGCTGACGAAGTGTTGACGCTGCTCAATTCGCAGAAGCAGGCCATCACGCTAGCCGAACTCGAACAACTGGGCGCTCGCATTCGTCGCACGCAAATCTTTAACGGCATTGCCGTGGATGAAGTGATTTCGTCGCTCGAAATTGGTAGCGAATGGCGGGGCACCGAAAACGACTTTCGCCGGCTGCGCTGGCTGAGCGATGTGCGCCAGGTGGCATTGGTCGGCGATCGCGTGACCGATGCGGCGCTGCCACATGTTGCCGCGATGAAGGGCCTGCGCTCGTTGCAAGCCTATCGAGCCAATATTACTGACGAGGGGATCAAAGCGCTGGTCAATTGCGCTCAGTTGGAGGATGTCGGGCTGTACTATATTCCGCTCACGAATGCCTCACTTCATACGCTCAAGGAACTTAAGGCGCTGACAAGCGTGCGCGTCTATGGCACGCGGTCGACGCCGGAAGTTGCCACAGAACTGCAGGCAAACCTGGGGGCTGGAAAAGTCGATTTTCGTCACGGAGCGTTTTTGGGCGTGGGTTGCGTGACGATCGATACCAACTGCGCGATTAGCCGCGTGCATACCGGCAGCCCCGCCGACAAAGCAGGGGTGCGGCAAGACGACATGGTGCTGGCCTTCAATGGCGAAGTGGTTCCCGATTTCGAGACGCTTACGGCAATCATCTCTAAACTGCGGGCCGGCGATGTGGCGGAGTTGTCGCTGCGCCGCGTGGGCTTGGCCGATGATGGTCGTCCGGAACATAAGAACCTGAAGATCAAGGTCACCCTCGGCGAATGGGACGTAAATCAGTTCATTACTGGCGCTGCTCGCGAGTAGACTTCCGGCGGTGCTCAAGCCTCCGCTGATGTTTGATGTTGCGAAGTCCCCCGACGATTCGCGAGTGCCAATCGAACCTATCCAAAAGATGGCTGCCGCCTTCGAAAAAGTGAAGGGAGTGCATAAACTGCTTACTATCGAAGGGGCCGGACAGGCGTTCAACGCGCAGCACACTGCAATCATTGCCCCGGCGATGATCGACTGATAAGTCACGCACCTGGCCGCAAAGAAATAGGCCGAATTGACTAGAAAGAACTCGCACGAGCATGTCGCGGATCGCGCCACCTATTGCTAACCGTCTCGACCTTCCCTTAAACGATGGCAAGCTGTTGCAAGTGAACTTCGACCGCTCGCACGATCGCTGGCGGCATCGTGTGTCGCTGGTGTTGCCGGAGGGAAGTTCGGCGGTTAGTCCGTTGCTCCTGTTCGAAAGCATCGAAGGGACTTCGCACGAAGATTGGCCGGTCAGCCCGCCGCTGCAATTCGTGAGCATTGAGACGCGACCGAAGAAACCCCCCGTCGCACTGCTAATGGGAATGGCCGGCGGCAGTCACTGGTCGGCAAGCATCGAGCAGCAACCGGCCGAGCAGGCCTTGCGGTTCGATGTTGCCTGTCGGGTGAAAGGAGAGCCAATGAACTTAGGTTCTCGCTATCGGCTGGCTCCGCGAGTGGAATCGGTCGAAGCGCTGGGCGACCGCATTGTGCTTCGAGCGGCGGGGGCGACGTTTGAACTCGTGGGTGAGTCGGTGAAAGATTCACCGGTACCGACGCTCGAACTTAGCGATCGCGAGCTGCACATTCATTTTGGCCAGCCTGTAGCAGACCAGTCGGCCACGCATCGCTGGATGTATCGGCTGCAAGCCGTTTGATTCACGCGGCCCGAGTGTATGTCTGTTGAATCTTCACCACATTGTTCAGAATGTAATCTGCCGCATTGGCAGAGGCTCCGCCAATGGCGAGAGTCGAACGCAGGTCTTCGAGCTTGCGAACGAGTGCTAAGCGACCTGGCTCATCTTGCAGCCATTCGATTGCATGGCTAGCGACATCGGCGCTCCGGTCTCGCCAATCGGGATACTCGGGAAAGAGTGCCTTGGCATGCTGCGGCGAATGCCGGTCGTATTTCAGTTTATTGCGAGGATGCAACTCGTCGGTCGTGAGTAAATTGACGAGCGACATGTAGTTGACGCGAACCAGCGCTTTCATCGCGTAGTACGTCAGCATCGGCAGTGTGTATTGCACCACTGTGGGCTTGGCGTGATAAAGCAACTCCAGCGAAACGGAGCCGGAGACCGCCAGCGTACAAGTGGCCGCGTGAATGAGCTCGGCAGTCTTGCCGGGAATGATCGTCAGCGGCAAGCGAGTTTGGCCGAGAATCTTCATTGCCATGGCCGCCTGCTGCTGGTTATAGCTGGCTACGGCAAAGCGGACATCGGGAACCGCCCGATGAATGAGTTCGGCAGCGCGCACTTGCGAGGCGAAGTTCTTGGTCACTTCGCTGCGGCGCGAGCCGGGCAGAATTGTCACCAGCCGCTGCGAACCTTGCTTGAATTGCGCGAGGAACTGTTCGTCCAGCTTTTGCGTTTTCAATTCGTCGAAGTATGGGTGGCCGACGTAAGTCGTTTTGGGGCAGCCTTGCGCGCGAAACCAAGCTTCTTCAAATGGTAGTTTGCACAGCGGGTGATCGATGTACTTGCGAACCTTCTCGACTCGCCACGAGAGCCACGCCCACAGTTGCGGCAGCCCATAGTAGACGACCGGAATGCCCAGCGCCTTGGCCTTCTTCGCGACGTGCCAATTAAAGCCCGGATAGTCGATCAGCACGACTGCGTCGGGTCGTTCGGTTTTCAGCGATTGTTCGACCTGCGCCAGCAATTTGAGGAACTGCGGCAGTTTGGCCAGCGCCGGAACGAGCCCCATGATTGCCAAATCGGTCATATCGCGGAGCAAATGGCAACCAGCGGCACGCATGCGCGGGCCGCCAAGACCGAGCGTTTCGACTTTGCCGGCCTTGTGCTCCAGTTGGCGAATGAGGTTGGCCCCATGCAAATCGCCGCTCGGTTCGCCTACCGAAAAAAACAACTTCATCGCGGTGTTCCTCCGTGAACCCTGACCGCCCAAGTACAGTTCCGTTCTGCACCCGACGAGTCGGCGGGCAGTTTAGGCCCTACGACCGGAATCGCAAAGTTCAATGCTCGCTGGGTGAGTGGCCGCAAGCTTTCCGGCATTTGCACATGCGGACTTTTGCCAGCTGAACTTCAGTCTGCTAGCAGAGAATTTCGATAGGTCGATTAGCTACTCCTGTCACCATTCGGAAGCGGTCCTTCCGGAATGGGCCCACGAAGACCTGGGGCAGCCCGCGGAGAAATGCATCATGGAGTTCAATCGCAACCAGTATTTTATGGCCGGGTTGTTGGTATTTTTGCTCGGCGTTCAGTTTCGCGCGGTCGAAACATTCGTTTTGAACGAGCGGTCGACGCAGTTTCTTGCCGAGCGCGTGCAAGCCTGGCGACAACCGCAAATGGCGAGCGCGGGTAGTTTGCCGGCGATGGTGGCGGCAACTTCTGGAGCGAACCACCGTGTGAATCCGCCGAAGTGGCTGGGCTGGGCGCTGGTGTCCGTAGGAAGCGTGCTGATTCTGCACAGCTTGTCGCTGAAGAAGCCTGGTGGGTAGCGAGGGTGCCCCCGAGATTAGCGGGCTCGAAACAACCACTGCGAGCCCGCTGCGATCACTTTCTGGCCACCACAATCTAAAGTAGTCAAATCGTCCTCCGAAGCGACGTAGTTACCTAACCGCTTGCGGGGTGCGGCTTTGCGCAGGTCGTAATTTTGGCGTAGTGGACGATAGCGTCCGCGCCGATATCACCTTTAGACGCTTGGATTACAATGCGGCCAAAGGGGCAGGACTGAGGCAGCGCATTGTAACCAAGCGTTTTTTCGTTTCTTGGCAGCACGTCTGCCCACTCCCGACGCACCGCATGGACAAGCGGTTATCTCAGCCATACACTCGGCGGTTAGAGCGATAGAAACGAACGCGAAGTCGCGTTCGAGGCATCGAGACTTCTTCCCCAAGTAATTTTCATGGCTGGTTTTACGTCTGCCGCGTTCGACGCAATCAAGGACAAGGTGCTGGCCGGAGAGCGCTTGTCGCTCGACGATGGGCTGGTGCTGTACGATCCGGCCACTCCACTGCATGAGGTGGGGCAACTGGCCAACATCGTTCGCGAACGGAAGAATGGCAACGCCGCGTATTACAACATCAATACGCACCTGAACGCGACAAACATCTGCGTCTATCGCTGCACGTTTTGCGCATTCCGCTCCGACTTGCGCGAGGCCAAGGGCTACGCCATGAGCGACGAGCAAATTCTCGCTCGCGGGCAGGAAGCAATCGACAACGGTTGCACCGAAATGCACATCGTGGGCGGCCTGCACCACCAGCGTAAGTACGAATGGTATTTGCACGTGGTGCAGACATTGCACAACGCCTATCCAGACCTGCATTTAAAGGCCTGGACCGCGGTCGAAATCAACTGGTTCGAGTTCCTCACTAAGCGCAGCATCCGCTCGATTCTCGAAGAGCAAATGGCAGCCGGGCTAGGCTCGATGCCCGGTGGTGGCGCGGAGATTTTCCATCCGGAAGTTCGCAGCAAGATCTGCGAACATAAGGCGGATGCGCGGAACTGGTTCGATATTCATCGCACAGCACATCAACTGGGACTGAAGACCAACTGCACGATGCTGTATGGACATATCGAAAACGCCTTTCACCGGATCGATCACCTGATTCGGCTGCGCGAATTGCAGGACGAAACGGGGGGCTTCCAGACCTTCATTCCGCTCGCTTTTCACCCAGAAAACACGGGTCTTTCGCACATCAAGAAGCCCTCGGCATTGATGGATTTGCGCACGATCGCCGTCAGCCGACTGATGCTCGATAACATCGCACATATCAAGGCCTATTGGATCATGCTCGGTATTGGCACCGCCCAATCGGCGCTAGCTTACGGTGCCGACGATTTGGACGGTACCGTTCGTCACGAGTTGATCTACCACGATGCGGGAGCCACCACCCCCGAACTGCTCACCACCGAGCAGATTCGCCGGCTGATTGTCGAAGCTGGCCGCGAACCGATCGAACGCGATACGCTCTATCGCCGCATCGAACGCGACCCTTCGAATCCCGCCCGCTGGAGCGTGGGAGAGCAGATTCTGGCGGCGGTGTAGACCTCGTTTCCTCACGCCCCCGGGCCTGTCCCGGGGGTTTAGCGGCTTTTGCACAAGTGGCGAGTCGTTTGCCCTCTCCTCAATTGCTAGCGTAAAAGCCAATGAACCACCACCGCAGGGGTGGTGGCGTTATTGAATCTGTCCGCGAGCTCGCCCCTTCCTTCCCATCCGCGTAACCGGGCTGCGCACTAGCTCCTATTTCCGCCGAAGCAAACTTTCCCGGCTGGATAATCTGGAGAGCTAGGATAAGAGGTGACGATAGATTTCTTCACGGAGCCGCTGTTTACGCAGTGGCTCGGCGGAGGCGCGGGACAGCCTCTGGACGTTGGCAGGATGCACGCACATTGGTGATTCCTGACCGGCACCAGACCTCTCACCCCGGCGCATGTACCCATGAGCGTCTCCGCTCCGCACTTTTTGTTGTTCGCCCAGGCCACCGGCAACATGCTGGTTGGCGCTGGGGCTTCCACACCAAGTGAAGCCGAAATCGGCGGTCGATGGCGGTTCGTCATTCAGTCGGATGACGGCAAAACCGTGCTCGATGCCGAGGACGAAGAAGACGGGGATTCGCGCGAGCGTTTGGAACTGCTGGCAATTGTCCGCGGTTTGGAAGCGCTCGATCAGCCTTCGCAGGTCACCCTGGTCACGCATAGCCGCGCGGTCAGCCGAGGCCTTACCGAAGGGCTGGTGCAGTGGCGCGAAAACGATTGGCAGTGGGAACGCTTCGGCAGTTTGACGCCAGTCAAGAACAGCGACTTGTGGCGACGAGTCGATCAAGCAATGAGTATTCATCAAGTGAAATGCCGGCTCGCGACGAGCGGAGGAAGCGATGATTTGAACATGCCTCAGCCGTCCTCTTCTCCCGGACAGGCCCGCAGCACGACGCGCCAACTGCGCGAACGGCAGCTGCGATTTGACCCTGGTACGCCGACGACAGATGCGGCGGACGACTCCACACCTGCCAAGCTGACGCCGCGGCGCACTCGAGCCCGGCAGCCGGCCGTGGCAGGTTCGCTGATTGAGCGAACGTGGAGTAGCGTCCAGCAGTTGTTTGGCCGTTAACCAAAAGCGTCCACTGGGTCCGCATTTCGGACCGCCAAAGTCGCCACTTGCAGCCGAAGGTCCACCCTCGTTATGGCTCGCACAGAAGGCCGAACGAAGCCCCAATTAGTCCCCAGCAACGAGCGAGCCCACGATTTACACCATTCAGGATATCGATCTCTCGAAGGAGCCGAGCGTGCGTACGACTGTTTCTTTGCAAAATATGAACTCTCTGTTGGAAGGCAATTTGCACGATCCCGATCGTGTGCTCGGGCCTGCCTTAGTGCAACATGAGGGCCGTTCGCACGTTGCAGTGCGGGCATTTTCGCCCGAATCGCATCAAGCCTGGGTGGTCGACGAGTCGCATCGCGTCTCGCGCCCCATGCGCAAAATTCATCCTGCCGGCCTGTTTGAAGCGTTCTGCCCGTTGCCCTCGGGCTCGGAGCGGCCACAATATCAGCTTAAGTTTGCCACTGAAGGGGGCGAGATGAAAACGCAGCATGATCCGTATTCGTTCGAACCAATGCTTTCTCCGTTTGACCTGCATTTGTTCGGCGAAGGACGCTTACTCAAAGCTTACGAAAAACTCGGCGCTCAATTGCGCGATGTGAATGGCGTGAAGGGGGTCAACTTTGCAGTTTGGGCTCCAAACGCGCAAAGCATTTCGGTCGTCGGCGATTTTAACCAATGGGATGCTCGTCGGCACTTGATGCGTCGCCGCGAAGGGAGTGGCGTGTGGGAACTATTCGTCCCCGCCCTCAAGGCCGGCGAAAAGTACAAGTATCGCGTGAAAACCAAGTGGGGCGAGGTCGTCGATAAGTCCGACCCATTTGGTTTTGCCGCCGAGTTGCCGCCGCGCACCGCGTCGATCGTCACCGACCTGACGCAGCACCAGTGGAAAGACGCTGACTGGATGGCGCGCCGGGCCGCGGCTAATCCGCTCGAGAAGCCCTTCAGTTGCTACGAAGTCCACCTAGGGAGCTGGCGACGCGATCCATCGCGCCAACACGGATGGCTGTCGTATCGCGACCTGGCTCATCAGTTGGTCGATTATTGTCGCGAGATGGGTTACACGCACATCGAGCTCCTCCCCATTAGCGAGCATCCGTACTCGGGGAGTTGGGGATATCAAACGGTCGGCTATTTTGGCGTCACCAGCCGACATGGCACTCCTGAAGACTTCATGTACTTCGTCGATTACTGCCATCAGAACGATATTGGTGTGATCGTCGACTGGGTTCCTGCCCACTTCCCCAAAGATGGCCATGGTCTGCGTCGGTTCGATGGCACGGCCATGTTCGAACACGAAGATCCGCGCAAGGGCGAACATCCCGACTGGGGAACGATGATCTTCAATTACGGCCGGCACGAAGTGCGCAACTTCCTGCTGTCGAATGCCTTGTTCTGGTTCGACAAGTATCACATTGATGGCTTGCGGGTCGATGCGGTCGCCTCGATGCTGTACCTCGATTACAGCCGTAAAGAAGGCGAATGGATTCCCAATGAATACGGCGGCCGCGAAAACATTGAAGCGATTTCGCTGCTGCGTGAATTCAACTACGAAGCGCACGGTAATTTCCCCGGTGTGTTGACGATTGCCGAAGAATCGACCGCTTGGGGTGGCGTTTCGCGACCCGTCGAAACCGGCGGTCTGGGTTTCAGCATCAAGTGGAATATGGGCTGGATGAACGACACGCTCCGCTTCATGAAGCACGAGCCCATTCATCGCCAATATCACCACAACGAGCTGACCTTCAGCTTGATTTATGCCTTCACCGAGAACTTCTGCTTGCCGCTGTCTCACGACGAAGTGGTTCACGGCAAGAAGTCGCTGCTGGCTCAGATGCCTGGCGATCTCTGGCAGCGGTTCGCTAATCTCCGGTTGCTCTATTCGTACATGTGGACCCATCCCGGCAAGAAGCTGCTCTACATGGGCAGCGACTTCGGTCAATGGAATGAATGGAACCACGATGCCGAACTGCAATGGGATCTGCTGCAGTGGGAATCGCATAGCGGCCTAAAGAAGATGGTCGCCGACGCGAACGCTCTGCTCGTTCGCGAGCCAGCCTTGTACGAAAAAGACTTCGACAAGGAAGGCTTCGAATGGATCGACTGCAATGCCCACGCCGATAGCGTGCTTAGCTACATGCGAAAGGCGAAGGATCCAGAAGACTTCCTGATCGTGATCCACAACTTCACGCCGGTCGTTCGCGAGAACTACCCCATCGGTGTGCCCCGCGGTGGCTGGTACCAAGAAGTCTTCAACAGCGATTCGCAGTATTACGGCGGGTCGAACAAGGGAAATTTCCCCGGTCGCCAGGCCGAAGAACCAGGCTGGCACTTCCGGTCTCACAAGATCAACGTCACGCTGCCACCTTTGGCAACCGTGGTGCTCAAACCAGAGAAGCTGGTTACGTTTGATGCGTAGCCCAAACTGAGTAGCACTGAGCCGCGGTAGGCCTTACCGCGGCAAGCTCGGCGTAGCTTCGCTGCGGCGCAGGGTCATCGCCGCGATACTGGCAGATTCTTCCACCGGTTCCCGCTCGCGTGCTGGTGCCGGTTGCCGGGCCGGTTCGGGCTGCATGGATTCCGTGGGCGGGCCAGCAGGGGGAAGCAGAGACAGCCGTCGGCGTTCAGCGAGGAACACGATTCCGCCGCTGGCGATGCAGGCGAGGACAAAGCCCCCCGCGATCACTTGCAGCGGTTTTGGGTTCACGGGCGTGATCGAGTGCGACGGCCGCTGCATGAAATTGAGGCTGGAGATCTTGGCATTTTGCAGTTCCTGATCGATGCGTGTTTGCTCGACGAACTCGGAATACTTGCCGTACTGCCCGGCAGCCAGATCGATCGACCGTTGCAGTTGTGCAATCTGGATTTCGGTTTGATTGAAAGCCCGCAGTTCGGCCCGGGCTTCATCCAGATGCCTCGTGAGCGCGATTTGTTTCGCTTCGAGGGAAGCCATTTGCGATTGGCGAGCGCTCAGGGCAAGTTCGCTTTCCTGCCGTACCTTATTGAGAGATTTCGTCGTCTGCGTTTTGACTCCCTCGTCGCCGACAATCGACTTGGCTTGTTTGATTTGTTCGCGTACCGCAATCAACTGTGGCGATTCATCGGTTTGACGGGTGGCCAGCCCGCGTTCCAGCACTTCAAGGTCGAAGAGCTTGGTGCGCATCTGATTTTCCGGAGTTTCCGGCTGACCGGTCGTCTCTTCCGCAGTCACTAGTTCAGGAATGCGAGCCAGTTCAGCTTCGCGGGCCTTCACTTCCGCCGTCGCAGAAGATAGATCGGCTTCTGTATCGAGCAGTTGCCCCTTGATCGACGAGATGCGCTGGAGCAGCAGCTGCCTCTGGGTGGTGAGTTCGGCAAATCCCGATTCGTTCTTCAGATCGCGCAGCTGAGCTTCAAGCGCTTCCAGGTCGCCGCGTAATTGGCTTTCTTTCTTTTCGAAGAAATCGTGCGAGCCTTTGGTTCGGTTGATGCGCAGGTGTTCGCCCTGGGCCTGGTCAATCAATGTTTCGACGACGTCCCGGGCGGTGTCCGGATCGTCGGCCGAATAGGCAACGGTCACGATGCTCGTTTTGCGAACGGCCGTCACACGCAGGTTCTTTTGCAGCGTGGTGATGGCTTTGTCGCGAATGTCGTAGACCTTGAGCGGGTTGAGATTATACGGTTCCAACTTTTCGAGCGCGTCTTTAATCGCCTGTTTCGGCGACCAATTCGCTGAGCCGCCGGTTTTGCGACCAAAAATGGTATCCGGCCCCAATTTGTCGACGACCTGCTCGGCCAATTGGCGGCTGACGAGAAGTTGCTCAATGGCGTTGACTTCGCCTTCGCGCGAATCGGTAAGTGTGACCACTTGGCCCGTCGTAGCGGAAGGATCGAGCGATACGCTCTCGCGGCCCACGCGGACGTAGAGCTTGGCTTCGGATTCGTAGACTCGCTTGGCGGTCGAAAGATAGAACGCCGCAGCTGAGCAGACGAGCACGAACGCAAGCAGGGCCTTCCCCTTGTGACGCCAAAGGGCGTCGCTTGCTTGGGCGAAACTGATTTCGGGCTGAAAGAGATTTTCCATAAATACCAACCCAGCTTGATGTTCGGCCTGCTGCCTGCGGGTCGCGTGGCAGGCGTACCGGGCAATTGCTGCTGGGATTTCATCGTAGTTGCGAGAAATGATCCTTTCTAGGAGTGCGCACCGCGGACTTGAGCAGAATCGGCCAAGATGCGGCGAATCCTCCTACGGGATACAATCTTCCGGCACAGAAAAATTTCGCCATCTCAACACTCTGAAGGACCTCCCATGTCTCGCCGTCTTCCGGTCTTGCCGATTGTATCGCTCTTACTGGGATTCGTCGCCGTAAATGTTCACGCGGCCGAGGAGGGCTTCACTTCGCTCTTCGACGGCAAGACGCTGTCCGGCTGGGAAGGGAAGGAAGACGTGTTTCGAGTGGAAGAAGGGGCAATAACCGCCGGCTCGTTGAAAGAGAACATCAAGAACAACGAGTTTCTCTGCACCAAGAAGGACTACGGCGATTTTGAGTTGCGACTCGAAGCCAAACTGGTCGGACCGGGTGAAAACGCCGGCATTCAGTTCCGCAGCGAGCGAATTCCAAACCATCACGAAGTGATCGGCTATCAATGTGATATGGGACTCGCAGCGGGCAAATCAATCTGGGGCGCGCTGTACGACGAATCGCGTCGGCGGAAGTTTCTGGCAACTGGCGACGACGTCGTTCTGCAAAAGAAGGTGAATGCGGACGGCTGGAATCACGTCGTCATTCGCTGCCAAGGGCCGCGAATCCAACTTTGGGTCAACGAAGTCCCCACGGTGGACTACTCCGAAACCGAACCGAACATTGCCACGACGGGCAAAATCGCCCTCCAAATTCATGGCGGCAAACCGGCCCAGGCCTCGTATCGCAACATTCGGATCAAGGAGTTGGGGAAGTAGGGGACGGGGGTCGAGGGGCGGGAGTAGGGCGAGATCATACTGATGGTGCCGCGACCTTCATTAATTCCAAACCCGGAATTCTCATTCCGACGGCGGGCCTAGGTTTCCTGCATTTGCCTCGCAATTGCTCATTCTCACGTCGCCCGTCCCTCGCCTCCTGCCTCCAACCTTGCCTTTCCCCTTGGCTGTTTTGCCTTTGGCCCCTAAAAATAGAGTTATTGCACGTCATTTTGACGCTCTCCCTGAGCCCCTTAGGCCGCCCCTCGCAATTTGGCGGTTCTGCAAACGAGAAGAGTCCGGTAGGACGCCCAGCCATGCGCCGTAACGACATCCGTAACATTGTCATCATCGCCCACGTCGACCACGGTAAAACGTCGCTCGTCGACTGCTTACTTCGCCAAAGTGGCGAGTTCCGCGAAAGCCAACTGCAAGGCGATTGCATCTTGGACTCGAACGACCAGGAGCGGGAACGCGGGATTACGATCCTCGCGAAGAACATCGCTCTGCACTACAAGGACGTGAAGATCAACATCATCGACACTCCCGGCCACGCCGACTTTGGTGGCGAGGTCGAACGTGTCGTCCGCATGGCCGATGGGGCAGTCGTGCTGATGGATGCAGCCGAAGGGCCGATGCCACAGACTCGGTTTGTGCTTTCGAAGGCGCTCGAAGCGAATCTCAAGCCGATCGTCATCATCAACAAGATCGACCGCCCCGATGCCCGTCCGCACGAAACGCTCGACGAAGCGTTCGCCCTGCTGATGGATTTGGGTGCCGAAGATCACCTGGAAGATTTCAAATATCTGTTCGCCAGCGGTCGTGAAGGCTATGCCACCAGTGATCCTGAGGTTCGCACCGACTCGATGCGTCCCCTGCTCGACATGGTGCTGGAGCAGATTCCCGGACCAGAAGTCGAAGAAAATGCTCCGCTGCAAATGCTCGTCACCACGCTCGACTGGTCGGAGTTCGTCGGCCGCATTGCCATTGGTCGGATCACGGCCGGCAGCATCAAGCGCGGGCAAACGATCGCCTGTGCACAAAAGAATGGAGTGGTTACCGAAGCCAAAGTCCTCAAGCTCTACTTGTTCGATAAACTGGGCCGCGTCGAGGCGGAAGAAGTGCAGGCCGGCGATGTGTGCGCTGTGGTTGGCATCGAGAACGTCGAAATCGGCGATACCATTTGCCATCGCGAACATGTCCGACCGATGCCACGACTGACCGTCGATGAACCAACGCTCGAGATGGTCTTTACCATCAACAGCAGCCCGTTCGCCGGACGCGAAGGGAAATTCGTCACCAATCGTCAGTTGCGTGAACGCTTGACGAAAGAACTGGAACGAAACGTCGCCCTGCGCGTTCGCCAGGTTCCCGGCAGCGATGCGTTTGCCGTTTCTGGCCGCGGCGTACTCCATCTTTCGGTCCTCATCGAAAGCATGCGGCGCGAAGGCTATGAACTTTCCGTCGGCAAGCCGCAGGTCATCATGCGTGAGGTCGATGGCGTGAAAGAAGAGCCGTTCGAGTCGCTGATTGTCGAAGTTCCTTCACTCAAACTCGGCCCGGTGATGGAGTTGGTCGGCGCTCGCCGCGGCGAAACCGAAGAGATGCACATTCGTGGCGACTTCACCCACTGCAAGTTTTTGATTCCCGCTCGCGGTCTCATCGGCCTGCGAACTCGCTTGCTCAATGCCACCCAGGGGACCGCGATCGTTCATCACCGCTTCGCCGGTTACAAGCCAGTCATCGGCGATGTGCCCAAGCGAGCCAACGGCGTGTACGTCAGCATGGTCACTGGCAAGGCGAATGCCTTCGGCCTGAACACGCTGCAAGAACGGGCCGACATGTTCGTCACACATAACGACGAAGTGTACGAAGGGATGATCGTTGGCGAGAACAGCCGCGATAACGACATGGCCGTGAATCCCACCAAGGAAAAGAAGCTCACCAACATGCGAGCTTCCGGCACTGACGACAACATCCTGCTCAAGCCGCCGCGCAAGATGGATCTCGAAGCTGCGCTTGAGTACATCGAAGACGATGAGCTGGTCGAGATCACGCCGACCCAAATCCGCCTTCGCAAAACGTTCCTCACCGAGAACGACCGCAAGCGCGCGGGGCGGAAGGAAGCCAGCTTTTCGAGCTAGTTGGCTCTGATCGCATTTAGAATTAAGTGCCAGTGGCCCATATTGGTGCCACTGGCATCTTGCCAGTGCTGAGCAGCCGATTATTCTGGCAACCTTGCTGACGCGGTGCCGGCAATCCGGATTTCTCAGCCATTCTCCCATCGACCTGCGGCACAACAGGGCGAGACTTTGCTGCGGCCTTCCTGACAAGAGGCATTTCATGACGCGCACCTTTGTCTTTGTTCTTTCGTTGTGCTTTGCCGCATCATTCCCACTGGCCGCTCAAGAGAAGGCCAAGCTGCCCGCAGCAACAGAAACCGATACTCGTCTGCATGCCGACGGCAAAGGCTGGCGCGTCGATATGGCCAAGGTCGAAGACAAGACCCGTCCGCGCGTCCTCTTGATCGGCGATTCGATTTTGAATGGTTACTTGAAGCAGGTAACGAAGTCGCTCGAAGGCAAGGCGTATGTCGATGTCTGGGTGAATCCGTATTGCCAGTCGGCTCATACCAACAAGGTGCTGGGCGAAGTGTTGAAGAACGGGCCCTATGACGTCGTCCACTTCAACATGGGTTTGCACGGCTGGCAAGAAGGACGAATCAAAGCCGGAACCTTTGAACCGCTGACGAAAGCCTATGTGCAGGTGATTCGCGACGCTTCTCCCAAGACTCGCATCATCTGGGCCAGCAGCACGCCCGTCACCGTAAAGGGTAAGCCCGAAGAACTCAATGCGGAGATCAATCCCGTCATCGTCGAGCACAATCGCTTGGCTGCAAAGGTGGTGGAAGAAATGAAGGTGCCGGTGAACGATTTTTATTCACTGCTCGCCGATAACCTGCCGCTCGCGCGGGGCGATCAATTTCATTGGAAACCAGCAGCGTATCAATTGCTGGCCACTGAAGCGACGAAGTCGGTGCTGCGCGAGTTGGCTGAGCGAGCGAAGTAAGCGACAATCGGTGGATCGGTTTCCCCGCATTGAGTTTGCTTCTTCGCGGTTGCACTGGATTTTCGCCCAGATGAGCAAGTACATCCCAATTCTGTTGATCTGCGGTCTATTCGTTGGAGCAGTCGACGGGCAAGAGAGTGACGAAGGCCAGAAATCCTTCACGATCTTCATGGCGGGCGACTCGACGATGGCCACGCAGCAGGTCGTGCCGGCGACTCCCGCGCGAGGCTGGGGGCAGATGCTGCAGCCTTATTTTCAGGATCATGTGAAGGTGCAGAATCATGCCTCGTCGGGGCAGAGCACCAAGAGCTTTCGCGGTCGCTGGGAAAAGATGTTGCCGCTGATGAAGGCTGGCGATTTTGTCATCATTCAGTTCGGCCACAACGACAATAAGCCTGACGAGGGCCGACATACGGACCCCTTTGGCTCCTTCAGCGAAAACCTTACTCGCTTCGTCAAAGAAGTTCGTGAGCGTCAGGCGACTCCCATGCTCGCGACGTCGATCGTCCGCAACGTCTGGAACTCCGACAACCAATCGCTGCGCGATACGCATGGCGATTATGTTGTGGCAGCTCGCAAGGTTGCGGAAGAACTAAAGGTTCCGCTGCTCGACCTCAACAAGAAGACCGCGGCCCTCGTCGAGCAACTTGGCCCCGAACGCTCGAAGTTGCTTTTCAACAATGTCGATCCGGGCCTCTTTCCGCAGTACCCTGACGGCTTCAAAGATGGCACGCACCTCAACGCTGTCGGCGGTTCACGCGTTTGTGATTTGGCCGTTGAGGAGATCCTCGCCAATGTTCCAGAACTGGCCAAGTCGGTGAAGCAAGGACCAGTGCCGATGGTAAGGAGATAGAATGATACACTCATGAAACGCCCCCATTTCTTTGTCGCTCTCACTGTGGTGCTCATTGCCGGAGCCTGCACTCCCATGGAACGCGATATCTACGTCACCGCAACATCGCAGCTCGGTGTTACCTTTACGGTACCTTCGCAATGGACAACGACAGACGAAGGAAACACATTTTCCTTGGAATCTCCGGATAACCATGCGGCCATTCATGCGGTGATGTTCACGGCTGCAGGAAGTGGATCACTTACCGAATGCGGTGACACGATCTTACCGGGCTTCTTACCCAAGGAAGCGAAGCAATGGGCAGATTCCAAGTGGCAGCCGATTACCATTGGCACGCTGCCGGCGATGAAACGTGAACTGGTGTCGGTACCTGCAACGGATCACAAGTGGGTGCTGTACGTTGCTGACGGTGGCGAGTTTTATCACGCAATCATTTTGCATGGTTCGAAGCGCGCGATGGACCTGAACGGTCCGTACTACGAGTCGCTCGTTCTCACGTTCGAACACTCCGACGAAAACCCATGAAATCAAGTCTAGCGCTGGTCACCTATTCTTCAACACAACAGTGTCTTTCCCTGGCCGAGCGTCGAATACTACCTTGCCCTCTTTTGCTATGACACTGGCCGTGTGCTTGCCTTGAGTCACTTGGACGGTCTTCCAATCGGCTGGAACATGAGTGATGAGTGTCAGCGGAGAATCGTAGATGGCAGCGTCGGCGTTGGTCGTGAGTTCAAGTGTGATCTGCGATTTGGTTGCTTCCAGGGTGCGGACGGATGCTGATTCGCGCTCGGTTTCGTACTTGTGAATAGAGATCGGATCGGTCACCCAGAGTTGATCGCGTTTTTCGACGATGAAGTCGAGCAGTTGGAGAAACGAAGGCGTGTCGATGCTCAGCCATTCGCCACCGACGCCGTGAAACGCGACGACGTCGGTCTTGCCGCTCGCGAGGGCTTTTTCGACACGGGCAATCATCGCCGCTGCGTCTTTCAAATGGA
Organism: Anatilimnocola aggregata; assembly: GCF_007747655.1. Classification (NCBI taxonomy): domain Bacteria; kingdom Pseudomonadati; phylum Planctomycetota; class Planctomycetia; order Pirellulales; family Pirellulaceae; genus Anatilimnocola; species Anatilimnocola aggregata. The sequence continues at coordinate 6,398,432 of NZ_CP036274.1, read as the reverse complement.
TTTGGGCGAAGAGCACATTCTGCCGCAGCACCAGGTTGTACTTCCTCAGCTGCGTTTTTAGTTCCTCTTCGGTGACATTCCATTTACCCTGCGGCACACCGGGGCGACCGAAAGACAAAAGCGTGGGCTTGGGCTGACCGTTGGCTTCGGCGATGGCGTAGAGCACCTCGTTGCACTTCACGATCTCCTGTTCAAGATCGGCCACATCGGCGGCACCCTTGTGGGTGAAGGTGTGATTCGCGAGGACCATGCCCGCTTCGGTGAACGCTTTTTCCCACGCAGCCTTCTGAGCCTTGTAATGCCCGGACCCGGCGTTGATATAGAACGTGCCGACGAGATTTCGCCGCTTCAACTCGGGGAGGACCGTTTTCACGTGCCCTTGCATGCTGTCGTCGAACATCAGGATGAAGGGAGCCCGCTTGTCATCGTTCCACTGAGCGACTTTGGTTTCGCCGGTCTCAGCGGCGCGGACGAGCGTTGAAAACAACAGCAGACTCAAGGTGCAGAGAATCAGACGCATGGGAGGACTTTCGATTGAATCTGGTTACCGTCGTTGGAACTGGAAGCTTCAGGGCCGGGAAAGTTCTATTCGCAAAAGACGGAGAAAATACTCTCCGGGCGCTAACGCTTCCGGCTCAGAAATTACAATGATTCGCGGCTCTACTTCCAAGCAGCGCGGATGAAGTCGCCGCGCGTTGGGCTCGCTGTGGCAGCGGGCAGTTTGTCGAGCGGCAATCGAAGTTCTTTTGCGATGGCCAGCCAGCGCTCGAGTTGGGCGGGCTCCAGCTTCTTGTCGAGTTCAGCAGCGTGTCCCTGATAGGCTTCGTAATATTGCCCGCTGATATTCTTGCCACGCTGGCCGGGTTTGGCAAACGGAGCTTGCAAACCATGCAGCCCGCCCGCTGAGCCCCACCATTGCACCGCGGCAAAGTCGGCGTGCCCGGGAAGAACATCGCTCACGTAAATCGTCGCGGATTGATCGGCATGCAATTGTCGTTGCAGTTCGGGCACAGGCACTTCTTGCACGGCGATCTTGTTCTTCACTGCGTGTGCTGCTGCGTAACCTGCTGCCTGCCCGAGCGAAGCCCAAATTGGCTCCAGACGGAGCGCACAGAAGCCGACGTGCGACGAACTGACCGCCACCGGCACGAGCAGGTTCTGCACGATCGCCGGCACGATGACACCGTACGGAACCTGGTAAGGAGGAACCGCGTTATAAAACTCGCCCGTGTGCTTGCCACCAAATCGTGGGCCGGGGTGCAAGGTGCCGTGGCAGTTGTTGCCGTAATCGCCCATCGCGATGGCCTGGCGATGGAGCACCGCCCGCGCATCGCCGGGTGCTTGGGCGCTGTCTTGCTGCGTGTAGATATGCACGCCCTTCAAACGCCGCGCTTCGCGCACGTAAAGTTGCGGCGGCATGTGCCCGCTGGCTTCGAATTCGTCCCGGCACCAGCCCCACTCGCGAGCTTCGTCGCGGAACTTGGCGGGAACTTCGGGATCGTTCTGCAGAAAGTAAAGGAGGCCGACCTGATCGCGCACGTGCTCCTGAAAGACCGCGGCCCGCGCAGCAGCGTCGCCATTAGGCCAAGCGAGGTTCTTGCCGGGAAGCGAAAGGCGAATCAGGCCGTTGGAGACATCGTTGATATCGAACTTGCCGTTCGGCAGCGGCGGAAGCTGAGCTTTGAAGATGCAGCCGCTGGGGTAAGCAAAGATCTTCTTGATGCTCCCCGTTTCGAGCACCTTAAGCACTTCGACAAAATCTTCGCGGCGATAACCGGCGGGAGCGGTTGGCGTGACGCGATTCTTGGGATCGCGCGTCATGATCCAGCGGAAGTTGTAGGCTTGCAGTTGGTCGTCTGCTTCGTCTGGCGCGAGGGACTCGTTGTATTCCGCTTTCCCTTCGCGGCCGACTCGCCACGGCGCGCCAGCCATGGCCATCAAGTCGCCTTCGTAGGTGCCGTCGATAAAGACCTTTGCCTGAAACTCGCTCTGCTGTGTGCTGCCGGGCGTGCCGACCGATTTGGTGAAGGTCGCGGATTCAACACGAGCGCGATCACCTGACTTGTCGAGCTTGACGGACGCGAGCCGAAGTCCGCGTTCGACAGTGATCTTCGGCTGCTCGACCAGCATCGCCTCGAAGATCGCGAGATTAACCTTCGGTTCGCCGAACGTGCCGCGAAACGATTCGCGAACCTGAGCGGAGTCCGCACCGTTCTCTTTGACGTAGTGCGCTTCTACGCGGCGAGCGAAATCGAGAAATGTCCCATTTAGCCCTTCGAACGTGCGAAAGTCGGTGTGCGACAGCCCGGATGTCACCAGGCCACCAATCCGCGGTGTCGGTTCAATCAAAGCGACCGTGCTCCCTCCCTTCGCCGCCGCAATAGCTGCAGCAATTCCACCCGGCGTAGCGCCGTAGACGAGAACGTCGACCATTTCTGCAGCATGAGCAGCTCTTGCCGGAGTGAAGATCGCGAGCAAGCTGGCCAGCACAATTGCCGTTTGTCGTAAGTGTTGAACCACGGATGAGAAGCTGATATTCGTCATGGTGATTGGCATACAGTGGCAACGGGAGAGAAGGAAAGGCATGCCGGCGATTATAGTCGCGCGCGTTGTCGTGCTGATATGTGTGACAGGGTGTTGAGCATGACGCACTAAAGGGATAAGTGGGGGTGCAGTTGCGTAATCCCCGCAAACGAAACTTTGCTGTGCGCTGGTCCGGCACTCTGGTACGTTGAGAGGGTTGAGTGTGGCAAGGGCACGCTCGATTCGACTTCTATTCTTTTCTGTTCGGAGTGGCGGCTATGTTGCGAAGCAGTTTTTCTCGCCGTAACTTTCTGGCTCAGTCGGCCTTCACCGCGGCGATGTTTACCACGCCGGGCCTGTATGCGGAGATGCTGTCGCAAACGCCGGCGATGACCGAGGGGCCGTTCTATCCCGATAAGTTGCCGCTCGATACGGACAACGACCTGCTGTTGCTAAACGATGCGATTACTCCAGCGGTGGGTGAGGTAACACACCTGACCGGTAAGATTTTGGACCTGAATGGCGAACCGATCGTGAATGCCTTTGTTGAAATCTGGCAGGTCGATCATCACGGCGCATACTTGCACGCGGGAACGAGTAACGCCGACAAACGCGACAAGAACTTTCAGGGCTACGGCCGCTTTTTGACGAACAGTAAAGGGGAGTACTACTTCCGCACGATCAAGCCGGTGCCTTATCCGGGTCGCACGCCGCATATTCACGTCGGTATCAGTCGAAATGGGAAGCGAGTGCTTACGACGCAGTTGTTTGTCGATGGTCACCCGGGGAACGAGCGAGACGGAATCCTCCGCAACTTGGGTGACCAAGCCAAGTCGGTGCTGGTTCCGTTCCAGCCGGTAAAAAACTCCAAAATCGGCGAGTTGGCTGCGAACTTCGATGTCGTGCTGGGCAAGAATGCTGAAGATCCGGCACCAGGAACTGTTCAGGCTGGCGTGGCTAAAGCAGGTGGCATGCGCGGCGGACCCGGAGGTGGTGGACGTGGCCCGGGAGGCAGGGGGCCTGGCGGCCCAGGTGGACCTGGTCCAGCCGGTGAAGGCCCGCCACGTCGACCCTAGTCAAAAGGCGGCTTAAGTTGCGAATACGCTCTTTCGGGGAGTGTTGAATAAGTCCGGACTTTTTCAACACTCCGGCGCGTCGGGCCCGAGAGATACGGTGTCTGCTGTTGAAAAAGTCGCCGATTAATTCAACAAGTAGGGCGGAAAGCCAATTCGCGTCAGAAAACTTACATCGAGTCGCGTGCCGACTCTGAAGCAGTTGATATGGGCTAGCTGAGTCGTTTGTCGGGCGAATTTCTGGGCGTTTTCCAGCCGACATATCATCTTCAAAAACCTTTCGGATTTCTCGCTTGGATGCCCTTGCGAACCCGCTGTTTTTTGGCACAATAGGGGGTTTCTCGCCTAAAGAACAATCATCCCTAAGAGCAATATAGCTAGGGAAATAAGTCGTTTTTGTTTGCCGGAAGGAATGAGCGGACATGTCAGATACGCTGGTCGTTACGAAACGCGAAAAGTTGGGCACCGCCGAAACTCGTCGGTTGCGCACCACGGGCTTGGTTCCCGCCATCCTTTACGGTCACGGCGAAGCCAACGCTCCGCTGTCGGTTCCGGTCGCCCAGTTGAACGCTGTCATCAAGCACGGTGGCAAGCTCGTCAAGCTGAGTGGCGATATCACCGAGACGGCTCTACTGCGTGAAGTGCAGTGGGACACGTACTCGAAAGACATTATTCACGTCGACCTGATCCGCGTGTCGGAAAAGGAACTCGTCGAGACCACCGTGGCTGTCGAGCTGAAGGGTACTGCTCCGGGCCTTTCCGAAGGTGGTGTGTTGCAGTTCGTGCTGCACGAACTCCACATCGAATGCCCGGCCATTGCCATTCCCGACAAGTTGTTTGCCAATATTAACAACCTGCACTTGGGCAAGAGCATTCACGCCAGCGACATCGCGCTGCCGGAGGGTGCCAAGCTGACGACCGATCCTCACCTGGTCATCGTTTCGTGCATTGCCGCCAAGACAGAAGAAGAATTGGCTGCTGCCGAGGCGAGTGTCGAGCCGGAACTGATCCGCAAGGAAAAGACGGGCGACGAAGCTGCCGAGTAATCGGCTGCCTGATAAGTGGTTGGTCGATGAGCGAATCAGCAGGGCCGGCGAGGATGAAACTGATCGTCGGCCTGGGGAATCCTGGCAAGCAATACACGGGCACAAGGCACAATGTCGGTTTTGCGACACTCGCAAAGTTGATTGCCACGCGGTCGAGCGGTCCAGCGAAAGCGAAGTTTCAAGGCGAACTGTACGAAGCAACGATTGCCGGTCAGCGATCACTGTTGCTGTTGCCACTCACCTATATGAATGGCAGCGGGGCAAGTGTCCTGGCGGCAAGAGATTTTTATAAGATCGAGCATCCCGATATCCTGGTCATCTGCGACGACTTTGCACTGCCACTGGGCAAGTTGCGATTTCGAGGCAAGGGATCGTCGGGGGGGCAAAAAGGTTTGGACGATGTGATTCGTCGGCTAGGGAGTGATGAAATCCCTCGCCTGCGAATTGGTATCGGGGCACCTGCTCCGGGGCGCGATGTTCCGGGTTATGTGCTGGGCAGATTTGCACCGGATGAACAGTCTGCTGCGGACGAGAGCATCGTGAGAGCAGCCGAAAGTGCGGAAGCTTGGGTCGAAAAAGGCCTGAGTTACTGCATGAACCAGTACAACGCTGCGTGAAATTACGAAAACATGCCCCCCTGCTGTCGAGGCGGGGGCGATGAAGACATTATTCAAACAAACGTCAACTAGGTCCGTTTCAGCGAGGGAGAGTCACTTGGCACAGAAGCAAAGCGTTTACGAGTGCATGGTCATTTACGATTCGAACAAATATGCACAAGACGCCACGAAGGTGGGCGGCCAGATTGCGGCCCTCGTCGGCAAGTTGGGTGGCGAAGTTCTCGTCAGCCGCTTGTGGAATGACCAGAAGTTGGCCTACCCAATCGATGGCCACAAGAAGGGGACGTACTGGCTCACTTATTTCCGCCTGGACGGTAGTCGTTTGGTGGAATTTAACCGCGATCTGCGAATCAATGAGACGGTTGTCCGCTCGCTGACGTTGCATGTTGACCCCCGCCTCGTCGACGCGCTGGTCGAACATGCCAAGGGTGGCTTGCGTCCGCGTGCTCCCGAGCCGACCGTCGGTGCGCCAGAACGCCACATCGAAATGCCAGACCTGGAAGAAGTGGGCGAGCTGAACTAGCTCTCTCTCGTGCTTGCCGGCGCGAGGGCAAACTCCTTACACTGTAGTTGACGTTTGTGCAGTTAGGGTTTGTTTTCGCCGCCGATTAGGAGTAACTCGCCGTGGCCAGTTTTAACCGTGTAATCTTGCTGGGTAACCTCACGCGCGATATCGAAATCAAGTACCTGCAGAGTGGTATGGCAGTCGCTGAAATTGGGATCGCGGTGAATGATCGCCGCAAAGACCAAGGCGGCCAGTGGATCGAAGAGACCACGTTTGTCGATGTCACCCTGTGGGGTCGAACTGCCGAAGTCGCTGGCGAATATCTGGGCAAGGGCTCACCTATTCTGGTCGAAGGGCGTTTGAAGCTCGACCAGTGGGAAAAAGATGGCCAGAAGCGATCGAAGATGCGAGTTATTTGCGAGAAGATGCAAATGATTCCCAATGGTGGTGCCAAGGGTGGACCTCGCGGTGGTGGTGGAGGTGGTGGGGGCTATCGAGGCGGCGGCGACGAAGGCCCCTCGTTTGATGAATCTGAATATGGTGGTGAGTCGATGTCGGCTCCCCCGCCCAGTCGTGGTGGTGGCGGACGTCAATCGTCCCCTCCTCCGCAGCCCGCTGACGACATTCCGTTTTAATTGACTACGAAAAAATAACCGAACTGAACGGCAGCTGAGGCGAATCCTTCCGCTGCACCGCAAATATCAAAACCTAGAGGAATTGAGAAAATGTCCGCCACCAAAAGTGCTCTCGCCGCTCGCGGCAGTTTTCAAGAGCTGCCCCGCGGTCCGCATCACACGGTGCAACTGCTGCTGATTCAATCGGTCGATCACCTCGGCAAGCAAGGCGATATCGTGCATGTGAAGCGCGGTTACGCTCTCAATTACCTGTTGCCACAAGGGCTGGCCACCGTCGCCACGAACCATCACAAGCGGATGGTCGAAAAGCACAAGGCCAAGCTGCAAGAAATCGAAAAGGCACGGCTGGCCACGCTGCGTCAATTGGCCGATGCGATTGCCAAGCAAAGCATCACCATCGAAGCCAATGCCAACGAAGAAGGCCATCTGTACGGCAGCGTGAATGCCAACGATATCGCCGCTTCGCTCAAGCAGGCGCACTTCCACATCACGGCCGATCAGGTTCGCCTGGACGGCCCGCTGAAGGAACTCGGTTTGTATACGGTCAAAATTCACTTGCACCACGACATCAACGCCGAACTCAAGGTGTGGGTCGTGCCAACGGTGGTCAACGAGCCAGCTCCCGAGAAGGCCGCGAAGCCAGCTGCCGCTGACAAGGCTGCTAAGCCCGCCAAGACCGAGAAGAAATAACGAGAGATACGCCGACAAGTTTTCCCCGGCGACAAGCAAGCTAAGAAGGCTCATGCATCACAGTGCGTGGGCCTTTTTTCGTCAGCGTTTGGTTTGGCAGCGATTGCGCGCGGTACAATCAGCGGGTAGGTCACTTCCGCTGGAAGTGACCTCCAAAAGCACATGGCTCGTCGCGCTGCTTATCAGCTTGAATACGCGGTACGCAGTTTCCAGCTCAAACTGCAACACTAAGGTCACGCCCGGCGGGCATGACCTACTGCACGGAGGTAACAGATGTCATCGGTTCAGCGGACGGATAAGCCGCGGCAAAAGAAAGAGACGCAAGGCGAACTGCTGCAACGGCAGCCCCCTTTCGACCTGCAGGCCGAAATCGGCGTGCTCGGTAGCATCGTGCTGCTGCCCGATGTGCTCGACGATGTGATCATGATCATTCGGCCGAGCGACTTCTATGACGATGCCCACGTCAAGCTGTTCGAGCACATGTGCAGCTTGCATGAGTCGAACAAAAAAATTGATCCGACGCTGCTTGTCGATCGCTTGAAGACAGCCGGCGATTATGACGCCATCGGCGGAAGCGCCTATTTGAGCAAGATCATCAACGCGGTTCCCAACGCGGCACATGCGACTTATTACGCCGATATTGTGCGCGAGAAGGCGACCTATCGTTCGCTGATTACCGCGTCGACCGAGATCCTCCGCGAGGCCTACGACGAGTCGCAGGAAGCGGCGCATTTGCTGGGCCAGGCAGAACAGAAAATCTTTTCGATCCTCGACAATCGGAGCGACAATGCCGTTCGCCCGATCAAAGACATCTTGCACGACGCGATGGATCGGCTCGAAGCCGTGATGATGGGAACCCACTCGGCTGGCGGCGGAGACTACGGCTTTCGCGAACTCGATTCGAAGACCGGTGGCGTACACAACGGCGAACTTGTGATTCTCGCTGCTCGTCCCTCAATGGGCAAAACAGCATTCGCGATGAACGTGGCCGAGAACGTTTCTCTCGGGCAAAATGTCCCCACGTTGTTTGTCAGCCTCGAAATGTCGTCGATCGAATTGGCCGACCGCTTGCTTTGCTCGGTGGCACGTGTGAATGGCTATCGCTTGCGCAATGGCACTGTGTCGCAAGAGGATCGGTTGAGACTTGTTGAGAAAGCGGCAGAAGTCGCCAAGGCTCCCCTGTTTGTCGATGATTCTCCCGGTCGAACCGTTTCTGAAATCGCAGCTGCCGCTCGGCGGATCAAACGCCGGCACGGATCGCTGGGACTCGTGGTCATCGACTATTTGCAGTTGATTGAGCCGGATAATGCCAAAGATCCGCGGCAAGAACAAGTCGCGAAAATTGCCCGTCGTTTGAAGGGGCTCGCCCGCGAATTGAAGGTGCCCGTCATGTGCCTGGCACAGTTGAATCGCCAGACAGAAATGGGCAAGGACAACATTCCGCGTTTGAGCCACTTGCGCGAATCAGGAGCCATCGAGCAAGATGCCGACGTGGTGATGTTCGTGCATCGCGAAGAATACTACCTGCGCGGTGAAGAACGTGACCGGCTAGCGGGTCAAGCACAGATCATCATCGCCAAACAGCGTAATGGCCCGGTGGGGGATGTGAACCTTGAATGGCACAAGGAGTTCACGCGGTTTCAAGATCCCACGCCAGAGCGCTTGCGCGAGTTCGATACTTATAACGATGCATCTGCTGACGATCCGCAAGCAGGGTTTTGAGCGAGGGTATGAGCAACCAAGCCGTGACTACGATGCGTATTTCACGGCCTGCAAGACGGCCGAAGTGGCCGGCGACTTGTTGAGCACATAGAAGTGAACGCCGGGGATGCCGCTGTCGATCAACTCCTGCACCTGACGAGTGGCGAACTCGACGCCGACATCGAACTGCCATTCGGGCGAGTCTTTCTCGCCCAATTTTGCGATGAACTCGGCTGGCAACTTTGCTTTACAGAGCGAAGTGATCCGCTGAATCTGGCCGAGATTGGTCACCGGCAGAATTCCGGGGATGATCGGAACTTTAATTCCCAGTTGCCCGCACGCGTCGCGAAAGCGAAAGAAGTCGGCATTGTCGTAGAACAACTGAGTAATCACCACATCTGCACCGGCAGCTACTTTTCGTTGCAGGTTTTGCAGATCGACTTCGAAGCTGGGCGCTTCCTGATGCGTTTCTGGGTAGCCGGCCACGGCCACACCGTACTGCGGAAAGTCGGCCTTGATTAGCGACAGCAATTCATTGGCATAGCGTAAGCCACCTTCGACTGGAGTGAACGATGTCTCGCCCTTGGGTGGATCGCCACGGAGAGCGACGATGTTATCGACGCCGCGGTCACCGGCAATTTGCAGGTATTCTCGGAGTTGGTTGACCGTCGCACCGACGCAAGTCAGATGTGAAGCCACGCGGACACCAAACCGGCGTTTCACTTCGCTCGTAATCTCGAGCGTCTTTTGCTGCGTGCTGCCCCCCGCGCCATAAGTGCAAGTAATGACGTCGGGGCGGAAAGCCATCAGATGTTCGACGTTGTCGTACATCGCTGCTTCCGCTGTACTGGTCTTCGGAGGGAACAACTCAAACGAGAGTGTGAATTTGCCGGGAGGGTAAAACGTCATTGGGTTCGATAATCTTGAAGGCTCAATCTTCGCGGCCTCACTGAGGGCCACAGTTTACACGGCGCTATTTTAGCTCAGACGAACTTTTTAATCTCAGGTTCAGGCACTTCTTTAAGGAGTCGCAGAATAACGTCTTCATTGGTCATTCCTTCTGCCTGGGCCTGAAAGTTAGTGCTGATGCGGTGCCGCAATACGGGCACGGCGATTTTGCGAATGTCGTCGATGGCAACGCTGAAGCGTCCTTCCATCGCGGCGATCGCTTTGCCGCCGTTGATGAGGAATTGCCCTGCTCGCGGCCCCGCACCCCAGTCGACAAGTTCTTTGATAAACGCCGGGGCGGTTTCGTCCTTGGGGCGAGTTGCCCGGACTAGGCGGGCGGCATATTTCACAATGAACTCACTAACGGCGACAGCACCGACCAGCTTTTGAACGTTGATGATCTGCTTGGCATTGAGGATCTGTCGCACTTCGACCTTCTCTTGGCGCGTGGTCGACGAGAGGATTTTTTCTTCTTCATCGGAGGAGGGATAGCCAACCTTGATGTTGAACATAAAGCGATCCAGCTGTGCTTCTGGCAGCGGATACGTTCCTTCCTGGTCGATGGGGTTTTGTGTGGCGATGGTGAAGAATGGATCGGGCAAGTTATAAGTGGTGCGACCGACTGTGATTTCGCGTTCCTGCATGGCCTGCAGCAGCGCGGCTTGTGTCTTGGGGGGCGTGCGGTTGATTTCGTCGGCCAGGAGAATATTGGTGAATACAGGGCCTTCGACAAAGCGGAAGTTACGTTTGCCGTTTTCGTCTTCTTCAAGCACATTAGTGCCAGTGATGTCGCTGGGCATCAGGTCAGGTGTGAACTGAATCCGCTTAAAGCCGACATCGAGGATCTTGGCTAGCGTGCTGACCATCAATGTCTTGGCCAGCCCGGGCACCCCTTCGAGCAGGCAGTGGCCGCGCGTAAAGATGGCCGCGAATAGCTGCTCGATGACTTCATTCTGGCCCACGATGACGCGCTGCAGTTCCTGCTGCATCACCTGCCGGTGCTTGGCGAATTCTTGCAGGATATCGCCCAGGCTCTTCGGTTTTTCGCTCATGTTGATTCGATTGCGCTCGGTGGCGATTCCGCGGCATCCATTTTCGGCGGTCTCACGAGACCGAATGATTGCGGGCCCCCTTGGCCGGCCAGATCGGCAGCCACCAGGAACCGTCTCACTCGATTCTAGGGCGGGCGGCAAATTGCTACAACAGCAGCCCTTTCAACCGCCGAATCCGTAGTAAAATAACAAGACTGCCGTGACGAAGGCCGGCCCAACTCGGGTGCGGCACAGCCAGAATTCGTTCGACAGCCAGGAGAATCCGCATGACCGGCCCCTACCGGATCGTCGATGGACTGTCGCCAGCGCGCTGGATCACACTGCTAATTGTTGCGCTTTGCCTTCAGCAGTTGTTCCCCGCGACCGTATTCGCACAAGGGGCAGGCATTGCGCTCCATCGCGAAGTTACGCCAGCAACCGTCAACGATGCGATTCGCTTTGGGGTTGGCTACTTGCATGGCAGGCAGCGACCCAATGGGAGTTGGGCCGATTTCGAAAGTCCATTCGCACAGCCGGGCGCGGTGACTGCACTCACTACGTTGGCCTTGCTTAATTGCGGCGAGCGCGTCGACGAACCGCATGTGAAGGCAGCTCTCGACTTTCTCGAAAGCCAGCCTGCGCCCGGTTCAACGTATGCCACGTCGTTACACGTAATGGCATTTTGCCAAGCCGATCCGCTCCGTTACAAGCTGAAGATTACGGGCCTCGCCAGTTGGCTCGAAGCGCACCAGGTGGTTGCCGATGGCAAGAGCAAAGGGGGCTGGTCATATATGCCCAGTGTAGGGATTGCGGACAACTCAAATACTCAGTTCGCGATGCTTGCCCTGCACGAGGCCGAACGCGTCGGCGTCAAGATTCCCGATCGCACCTGGCAATTGGCCAAGGACTATTGGCTGAAGAATCCCGTCTATGACAAAGGTCGCGGCGCATTTGGCTATCACAACGGTGTGTCGGGAAGCATGACATGCGCGGCTATTTCATCGCTGATCATCGCGCGAGATCGGCTAGCGAACGGTGAGTCGCGCGTGGTTGGCGAGCAAATTCAATGCTGCGGCAATGAACCGCAAGAAGACGAAGTCGAACGGGCCATCGATTGGCTGGGTCGGAATTTTTCGGCGCGGAATAACCCAGGCGACGATGGACAGGCCAATCGTTGGCTCTACTACTATCTGTATGGCATGGAGCGGGTCGGTCGGATGTCGGGCCAGCGGTTTTTCTATGGCAAGCCGCAACTCAATCCCAATACCGGTGCTTTCGCAACGCCAAAATACGACTGGTATCGCGAAGGTTGCCAGGTTTTGCTCGAACAACAAGACGCGCTAACAAAGAACTGGGCCGGCATGGAGATCGAACGCGATCCACTCATTGCCACACCACTCGCGCTGCTGTTTTTGGCGAAGGGACGCAGACCCGTGGCGATTGCCCGGTTGAACACTGGCACTGCCAATAACGACTGGAACCACCATCGCCGCAGTTTGCAGAACCTGGTGGGGCGAGTGGAACGACAATGGCGCCGCGATCTTTCCTGGCAGACATATGACCTGAAAGATGCCACTGTTGCCGACCTGCTCGAAGCGCCGGTTCTTTTTCTCAGCGGTTCACAAAGTTTGCAGCTCAGCGACGTGCACAAGAAAATGTTGCGTGAGTATGTGAACCAAGGTGGCTTCCTGTTTATCGAAGCATGCGACGGCAATGGGTGTGATGGTTCGGCTTTCGATCGCGATATTCGCCAAATGCTTAAAGAGATGTTTCCCGAAAGCGCGCTCCGCAAGTTGCCCCCCGATCATGCCGTCTGGTATGCCCAGCAGCGAGTGCAGCCGCAGCAATTGCCGAAAGATCCGGAATTTTGGCTGTGGGGACTCGATTCTTGCTGCCGTACTGGCGTTGTCTACTGCCCGCGCAGCTTGTCGTGTTATTGGGAACTAGCGCATCCCTATCGCGAACTCGATTATCCTCAAGTCGTCAAAGATCAGATCGAACAGGTCTCACGCATTGGTGGCAACATCTTGGCCTATGCGACGAATCGACAGCTGAAGGAGAAGCTAGACCGCCCGCAGATTTCCATCAGTTTGCCTGGCGGCAAATCTCCGCGTGGTTCGCTTGTCATACCCAAGCTAACGCACGGTGGTGGCAGCGATGACGCACCGAATGCCTTGCAGAATTTGCTCACCGTGCTTGATAAGCAACTGCAGATCAAAATTGACTACGAGCGCCGCAAGTTCGCCCCGAACGAGCCCAAGCTGCTCGATTATCCGATTGTCTTCACGCACGGTCGCCGTGGCTTTCAATTCTCCAGCGCTGAGCGAAAATCACTGAAGGACTACTTGGATCGAGGCGGCTTCATTTTCGCTGATGCGATCTGCGCGAGCACAGAGTTTTCCCAGTCACTCAAGGCCGAGCTGCAACTGATCTATCCCAATGCCAAGTTCTATCGAGTTCCGGCGGGGCATCCGTTGCTAACGGATGAGTTTCAAGGCTTTAATCTCAGAAGCGTCATGCTGCGCGATCCACAGTTTCGTAGCGAGGAAGATCCCCTTTCCGCGAAGCTAGTAAAGACGACGCCTCTGCTGGAAGTTCTCGAAGTAGACGACCGCATTGCCGTCGTCCTTTCGCCATACGACATTAGCTGTGCACTGGAAAAAGGAGCGTCGCTCGAGTGCAAAGGCTATACATCGGCCGACGCGGCTCGCATCGGCGCAAATATCATTCTCTACGCCTTGCAGCAGTAGCTATTGCTTCTGCTTGTTTTTGTTTTTCTTCTTCTGCCCCTTTTTGGCAGGAGCATCCGGCGCACTCGGTGGTGCTTGTTCGGCACTCCAGGTCTCGTACAACGCTCGTAATTCCTTCACCTTTTCAGGCTGCGATTTGGCGAGGTCTTTCGATTCACTGATGTCGATGGCAAGATCATAGAGTTCGGGTTCGCCACTGCCGCCACGCGAGACAACTAACTTCAGATCGCCGTGGCGCACTGCCCACTGCGGCCCAAACCGCCAATAGAGCGTCTCGTGCGGCCGAGCTTTGTTTTCGCCTGTGAGGTAGGGCATCAGATTTACGCCATCGAGCTTGGCAGTCGAATCGACGGGCGCACCCGCAACCGCCAAGGCCGTTGGCAGCACATCCAAATTTACTACCGGCAGATCGTAAGTCTTGCCGGCCGGCAGCTTCCCTTTCCACTGGGCGATGAAGGGGACGCGCGGTCCACCTTCGAAGGTCGTCATTTTGAAACCGCGGAGAGGATCGTTCTTCGAGGTTGTACCCTGTGTCGGGCCGCCATTGTCGGCGATGTAGAAGATCAGTGTATTCTCTTCTTGCTTTAGTTCGCGAACCTTCGCCAGCACTTGGCCGACGGCATCGTCCATCGAAGAAAGCATCGCCGCGAAGATCTTGCGTTTTTCATCGGCGATGTTCGGAAAGCGATCGAGGTACTTTTGCGGAGCTTGCAGTGGAGCGTGTTGGGCGTTGAAAGGGAGATAGAGAAACCAAGGTTTGGCTTTGTTTCTTTCAATCCAATCCACAGCCCGTTCGGCGTACTTGTCAGTGGTGTAGAACTCTTTGTCTTCAATTGCCCGCACTTCGTCGCTTACGCGTGAGTCGACGAAATTGGTCGGATGATAGAACGGCGTGTTAGCGAGCGTGCCATAGAACTCGTCAAAACCACGCTTCGTCGGCCGATTCTCGGGCTGGTGCCCCAAGTGCCACTTACCGATAGCCGCGGTGGCATAGCCGACTGCTTTCAACCGATCTGCGATCGTGGTTTCTTTTGCTGCCAGGCCAACGGCATTGTGCGAACTGTTGAATTCATGGCCGAACCGCGTGGGATAGCGGCCGGTCATCAAACCCGCGCGAGAGGGACTGCAGTAGGTGGCGGCAACATACCCTTGGGTGAAGCGGAGTCCGCTCTTAGCGATGGAATCGATGTGCGGTGTTGGGATCTCAGAATTTCCCTGGCAGCCGAGCTCACCATAGCCCAGATCATCGGCGTAGAAGATCAAAATGTTTGGTTTATCGGCAGCGTGGGTGAGCGCGACTGACGCTACTCCAATCGCGATGGCGACGAGAGACCAAGCTGCGGTCCAAAGACTTCGGTACATACGGATTTTCTCCGGCAAGAACGGCGAATCAACCGCGGATGAATAGAAACAAGCTGGCGTGCGGACGACGCCAACGAAGACTGCTGTTGACAGCTGATCGGGACAGAACCTAGATGCGACAGCCTTACGGATTGTTGGGCTTGGCAGGCGAAGAATTTTGGGCGGCCGCTGCTTGGGCCGCATGCTGTTGAAGTGCCAACAGAACTTCCTCCCGGTGCACCGCCACGTCAGACGGGGCCTCGATCCCGATGCGGACTTTATCCCCTCGGATGTCGACGATGGTGACGACGATACTATCGCCGATCAGGATCCGTTCGTCACGTTTGCGAGACAGCACCAGCATTGGTTCACCTAAGGGGTAAATCTCAGCGGTCGAGCTTGACTGCTGAGTTAGGCAATTCTAGGCGCAGTCCCGGTCTGGGTAAGCGGTAACGGCAAAAAACAGTGCGACAAAATGCCGAACCACGCCATCTAACACTGCGTAAGGTTTGCAGTGACGGCAGAGCAAGCCGAACCTTCAATCGCCGCGCCTACGTCGCTAGCAACTATTGATCTGTTAACCGCTTGGTCGGAGACCAGCCTATGAGTCAGCCGGATATCAGGAAGGGGGCAGATGGTCGGAGACCAACCCGGACTTCCTTTCTTTACACGCGCCAGCCCCGCGATCCCTCCATCAACAGGACCGATCGCGCCTCGCACTGGCTGGGTCAGAGGATTCAACATCCAGCGGTCCCGAAGAATGAGCCCGCCGCTGAGATTGCAGCTCTCTCGACCGCTAAGTAATCCCCATAACTCAGCTGGCTAACTTGCGCCAGCAAATTGCTATTGAGCAAATTGGGCTCAGGCTGGTATTAGCTGGCTGCAGGCATGAATGGGCCGGTTTTCGGCTTACCCAGCTTGAAACTTTAGAAAAACCAGTCTCGCCCCAAGTGGACACTTGGGACAATGAGAAAAAACGCCCTGCACAACTTTTGTGCAGGAGGCGTGCTGCTCGCGATTCGGGCAGGCCTGTCAGATTTTAAGCATTTGCCGCCAGTGTTCGTAAGTGCAAGCATTGCAATGACATTGGTGCTGACCTTGACGCGACTTGTATGGTTGGGTCAAACCGCGACTTGATTGGTCGCGCCGTTTATGACTGAATCCCTGTTTATTGTTCGAATGGAAGGAGCCGGCAATGGAAACGACCACCGCTACCCCTACTCTCACTCCCGCGACCCCCGAAGAGCGTCTGCAGACCGCTACCCGGATTGCAGACACGATGTTCCAACAGCAACCCGATTGGGTCACGTTCTTTCGTGAAGTCTTGGGTGTTGACGGTCTCGTTCGCAAGCTCTTCACCACTCCTGAAGATCTGGCCGAATTTGAGAAGACAGCTGAGTACGCCGAAATTCAAGCGATGGTTGCCAAGCTGCGCGAACGCTCGGGCGCTCAATCGGATGGCAAAGAACCGACCCGCGTGATCACCGTCCGCTTGCCCAAGAGCTTGCACGAATCCCTCCGGGCTGAAGCTCACGATCGCAAGACCAGCATGAATCAACTCTGTATTTCCAAGCTGCTGCAAGTCATTGATGAGCAGTTGGTTGTTTCCGAGTAACCAGTTGAGCTAGCACGCAAATCTGTTTCAGCGGCCAACTGTCCAGCGCCGCTGAGGCAGCTGCGCGCGGCAAAAAACGGCCGCTGCACTGCTAGCGAAGATTGCCCAGGTCGCCTGGACTAGCTTGGTCGCGCGCCGTAAAACCGGGCAAAGAAAATAGGTCTCGATAGCAGGCTTATAAGCCGGGTTCTGTCGCGGCGTGTTCCCGAGGGCTTCACGCCACCGACGGTCATTTATCTAGGACGGCGATTGCTCGCCGCCTCAAGCAGCCTACCCGAGAATTGGCCAGGCCGGACCGGCCCGCGCGCCGCGGCTTGAATCGTTGCCGACTCAGGCCCGCACGTACTCTCTGTTTGGCCTTGCTCCGAATGGGGTTTGCCAAGCCAGGCAGGTCGCCCTGTCTGCTGGTGCGCTCTTACCGCACCGTTTCACCCTTACCGCGGAGGTTGTGACGGGGGCTCGTGCTGCATGCGCCTTCTCCGAAAAGAAGGGACGCAGAAAAACCCCACCGCGGCGGTTTGCTTTCTGTTGCACTTTCCCGAGCCTTGCGGCCGGTCGACGTTATCGACCATTCTGTCCTGTGGAGCCCGGACTTTCCTCCCGCTGCCTTGCAGCAGCCGACGACCGTCCAGCCTGCTATCGAGACCGCAGTTAAGCTTAGCACTTAGCCGTGCAAGGAGACAGTCGCGGTTCTGCTAGCGGAAAGCAGAACGTAGAAGTCAGAATGCAGAATGAAAAAGGGTCGGGGCGTCTCGCAAGTGCATCTATTGGGCATCTGCAATTCCGGTCTTTGCCTTTTGCATTCTGACTTCTTCCTTCTGCATTCCAATTCTGCCTTTCCCCTTTCCTCTCATCCGCGGTAAAAATGCCAGTTGTCATCTCGCCTCTCGGAGTTTGCTCATGTACCGTCACTGGATTGTCGCTGTTGTCGCTATGCTTTTCGGAGCTGCCGCTGCTACCGCCTGGCAACATCCGGCTCTCCGTTCGCTCGCTACCGCTCAAGAAGGCATTCCCGGTTTGCCGCCACCACCCGGCGGTCGGTTTGCTCCCGCTGGACAGCCGCGCGTGCCGACACTGACTCCTCCGGTTCTTGGTCAACCCAGTGGTCAGCCGTTGAATCAACCGCTCGGCAATCCGCCGCGCGTCATTGTCGCCGATGATCCGCTCGCGGACCTGACTCCCGAAGAACGCGTGAATATCGCCGTCTACGAAAAGTGCAATCGCAACGTCGTCCATATCACCACCAAAAGCGCTCGGGCCGAATTGATCTTCCTCGAAGTCCCAACTGAAGGGACGGGCAGCGGTTCGATTCTCGACAAGCAAGGACACATCCTCACCAACAATCACGTCATCGAAGGGGCGACCGAAATCAAGGTCACGCTCTACGATGGCGAAACGTACCCGGCAAAACTCATCGGCAGCGATGTCCCGAACGATATCGCCGTCCTGAAGATCACCGCCCCGCCCGATTCGCTAATTCCCGTCGACTTCGGCGACTCATCCAAATTGAAAGTCGGCCAGTTGATCTTTGCCATCGGTAATCCGTTTGGGCTCGAACGAACGATGACCACCGGCATCATCTCCAGCTTGAATCGCTCGTTGCCGTCGAAGAGTGGACGGACGATGAAATCGATCATTCAGATCGATGCCGCGCTCAATCGCGGCAACTCCGGCGGCCCGCTGCTCGATAGCCGCGGCCGCCTGATCGGCATGAACACCGCCATTGCCAGCAGCACGGGCGAAAACACTGGCGTCGGTTTCGCGATTCCCGCCGACACGCTCGGCCGCGTCGTCACGCAACTAATTACCAGCGGCAAAGTGACCCGCCCTGATACCGGCATTACTCGCGTCTACCAAACTGACAAAGGCCTCGTCATTGCCACTCTTGCTACCGGTGGCCCTGCTGAACGCGCTGGCCTGCGTGGCTTTCGGATTGTTCGCGAGCAAAAGCGCCGCGGTCCCTTCACTTACGAAGAGCGCTCCATCGATCGGACCAGTGCCGACATGATCGTCGCTGTCGACGGCGAAAAAGTCGTTACTGCCGACGAGTTTCTCGGCTTGATCGAACGCCACCTGCCTGGCGAGCAAGCGATCCTCACCGTCGTTCGTAGCGATCGCAGAATCGACGTCCCGATTATCCTCAGCGCCGGCGAGTAGATATTCTCATTCGTTTTGACGTAAGTCAGCTTAACTGAATTCGCTTTTTCATCCTGTTTGTTGATAAACTCTCCTGCGAATCGACGTTAAACCCGCAGAATCTACAAATCGAGGGTGGGGTTTATCAATACCCCCCTGTTGGTGGTTCAATCGACTTACGTCAATCTTCGTACACTGCACAGCACCACTTAACGCAGTTGCTGCAGTTTCGACTCCACCAAATTGCCAACGCAATCCATCAGCCATTAGAGGCTTGCGCCGTGACACCTCTGGTCACAACCGGCAGATATTTTCGATACTTTTTTAATTAAAGCTGAATCGCCATCGCTGACTCGGCAACATGCAGGCAAAAGATCCAGGGATTTTTTCTTTGCGCCACAATCTAGCGCGACATGACAGTCAATCGAGAACATTGTGCAGACACTGGTATTCCTCGTCGTTAGAATTTCCATCGCGATCATCCTCAGTAGTCGTTTGCTCCCTAGCTGAATTGGTTTCGCCCCGTCTCGATCTGGCCAGCAAGAAGTGCCCGGGCGAAGCAAAGAATGATTGACGATCCTTTCCACAGAGTTCCAAGGAGTGTTTCCAATGATTCAATCCGCAGGCTGGCACTTGCGCCTTTCGGCTCTGATCTTGACTTCTTTCGTCTTGGCTGGTTGCGCTAAAAACGAACCGCGGAGAGCGGCACTTGCTCAGACGCAAGTGGAACGACTAGCGCAAGAGTTGGATCAAAAGACCGACAAGGCGGGAGTGTATGTGCGCGTCGATGAAAAAGACGTCCGCGAGACCGATCCCTGGAACACGCTCCTCATGGTGAACTATTCGCAGGGAGGTGTCGCAGAAGTCATCACGGTTCGTTCGGCTGGCCCCGATCGTCGTTACTTTACGGAGGATGATCTTGTTGCCGAACGGATGTCGGCCAATTTCAATGGCGTCGTCAACAACATCAAGAATAGCGTTGAAGAAACCGCTACCAAGGCGGCCAAGGGCTTTGTGAAGGGGACGGTCGAGGGCGCGAAAGAGGCGGTAAAAGACGCTCTCGAAAAACGAAAAAAAGAGACAAACTAAGCTCTTGCGATTAATAACTTCCCGGTAAGTATCGTTGGCTGACTGTGCTGTATACATACACGCTGGCACCTCTTTAGGTAACCCAAAGCGTGAGCGAGGAAGGCGAGCGAGCGGTATAGAAGTGCAAGTCTCACAAAATGCGTTGGGACGACGCGGAGCGCGGCATAGCGAGGGGAATAGCGAATGGTCTAGCGGTCGTGACGGCTCTTAACCGCGATCCGCACGCGCCTCGCTCACGCTTCGGGTTTCCTGAAAGGCGGCGAAACTGAGTGTCGGTACCCTGATTGCAGATCTTCAGCGCGTCGTGACAGAACGCTAAAAAAAGGATTCGGGATGGGATCGCCAGCGGTTCGTCAATGGGTTTGCGTGTTGAGCGTACTTGCCCTCGTCGTTGGTTCGCTGACCGCTGTGGTCGTGTGGGTCGATACGGATGAGCCGAGTCCAGTGAATTTTGTGCTCCGCATACTTGCACCAGCCCTCGCGTTGGCTGGGCTGTGGTGTTGGACGACGACCGTCTTGGCGGCGACATGCCCCTGGCGGGAGAGTTGGCGAAGGCAGTCATCATGCAACAATCGCACACTCCAACTGCCGCCACCCTTGATCTGCCACTCGGTGCGGCGGAGATCCTGCCGGTAACTCATCGCCCACTCATTTCCACACTTTGGCGCCTCGGTGACGATCCTCAGCAAGCCCTGCAGCTACTGGCGGCCCAAGCGAAACTCGCACGGTAAATCGCAATCGGATGCGAAATACTTTGAATGCGAATGATGTATAGGATTTTCCTTTACGCGACATTCTGTCGCGGCCCGAAATGCATTCTCAATCTTCGAGCAGACAACTGCATTCTTGCTCGTTAGAATTTTCAGCAGGCGCTTTACTAAACATCATTTTTGCTGAGCGTCCATCCACATGAACCCTGAGCTCATGTCATGTCCAACCGCTCGATCATCTCGCTCAGCTTTGTCCTGCTTTTGATCTCTTGCTCAACTCTATTTGGGCAAAACAAATCCACGGGTGGACGTCCCGATCTGCGGCCGGGCGATCTGTTGCAGGTCTATGACGAAGGCAGAATGAAAGACGCGGAGTTCGTCGAGTTCACGCCGGTCGGCTTGATCAAAGTCCGTTTTGAAGATGACAGCCGTAAGGCATTCCGGCGTAATTTTGTGCGCTGGCATCCCAACGCCGTCTCTCGCGAGAATAAGCCCGTCGCTGAACCGCCGGCTGCTGCGCCCGTTGCCGTCGGCGGCAAGCGAACCTGGACCGACTCCACCGGCAAATTTAAAGTCGAAGCTGCTTTTCTCAGCCTCGCTGATGGCCAGGTTCAATTGAAAAAAAACGACGGGAAAGTCATCGCTCTCCCTTTCGACAGGCTTTCGACGGATGACCAAAATCTGGCTGTCGCCTTCTCAAAGGCGGCAACGAAGGAAGAAACGCGAGCCGCAAACGCACCCGCTAACAATCCTTTTGAAGAGTACTTAATAGATGGGAACAAAACGAATCCAGTCGCCGTTGACGTCCCATCTGCACCAAAACCGTCGACTTCAGCGCCACCCTCACAATCTCCTGTTCCTTCTACTTCTCCATCGACTGCGTCTACAGTCCCGCCGATGCCTGAGCCTGTTCCAGAAATTCCAGACGAAGAAGCTGTTTTGACGATCCCAGAGAAATTGGCTTCCGCAGTCCATGTCAACGCTTCTGCCGCAAAAAAGATTCGATTAACGCCCACGACCTTTGTTGCATTATCGCCCGATCCGATCAGGACTGCCCCCGCCCTGCAAGCGAGCTCCTATCCATTGCTGAAACGCGGCAAGGGTACATCTCGCATTCCCCTTCCATCGGAACGATGTTGATTGATGCTGCGAACGGCCTTGCCTGGCTGGCTGCAACGAGTGGCGCTTTTAGCCAGAAGCGGCGTTGGGTCGATCGGATTGATCTGAAAAGTGGTCGCTATCTGCCTCCCTTGGAGTTTCACGAGCACGAGAGCTTCCGCGATCGCAGGTTCGAATCGATCGATTCGAGTGGCCAGTTTCTAGCGACCTGCAAAGTCGCGATCAATGACGCAGGCCTATTGGCCGAAACGCTCGAGCTTTGGCGCATTCAGAAAAACGGATTGGAACTTTTGAAGCACCTCAGTCTGGCGGCCAAACCAACCGATTCCAAGCTCACAAAAGTACGACTCGCGGGAGCGATCGCCGTGGCCGCCGCCAGCGGTCGAATGACCTTCTGGAACATGAACACGTCCCAGCTCATCGCGTCGCTGGATGTAGCATCGTACTCTGCTGCCTGGGCAATTAGCCCAGGGGGTAAGTATGTATCGCTTGCAGTAGACAAATCCATTTTTGTACTCAATCCGGCAACGGGCGATATTCTGACGACGATTTCGATCCCCGCGGCAGATCCGTCCTATCCACATTTCAGTGGACTTTGCTTTAGTGAAGATGGAGCCAGGCTCGCGCTCACTGGCTCTAGAGACTTGTGGATCTTCACTCTCACCGATGGTAAGTGCGCTAAGCACATTGGCGGAATGGATTTCCCGGGGGCAGAACAAGGGCTCCAGTTTGGCTCCAGGAACACGGTTGTCTTCCAGAATCGACTGGTGTTCGACTACGATCGCGAGTTCATGCTTTGCCGGCTAACTCACCCCAATTCCTTTGCGTCCTCCCGTGGGCGGCAATATGCGATGAATCGTAAAAGTACCGAGATCATCGCTTCCGCCGTGCCGGACGAAAAGATGTTTGAATTTGCCAAGTCGGCGGAACGCGACATGTTCTTGCGGGTCAGGCCGGGCAGTTTTGTCGGTTTTTCGGTTGAAGGGGCGGTATCAGAAACCGAAACCCGGGCGATCAAGCAAAACTTGAAGAAGCTATGCGAGAAGAAAGGGTGGATACCAGTCCTGGAAGGAAACCAGACGCACTACACGTTGGCGGTCAACATCAGTCCCGGCAATCCGGTAGAAGTTGCCTACGAACTTGATCGAGGCCGTATCTTTCCGTCGATTGAAAGAGTCACGGTCACTCCCTTGAATGCCGAGATAACCCTCTGTTTGACGGGCACGACTGACCCCCTGTGGAAGTCCAGTAAATATTTTAGCGCACCTTCGAATATCCAAATTGGCCTTGTCGATAATGTGCTCGACAAAGCCACCCCCAAGGTCACCCCAGCATAGTTTGCCGACTTGACAGTCCCTCCTCGAATTATGCGTTATCCCAAGGGGGACGCCCTACTGCGTGGCGAATTCACAGATCAAGGATTTACCACTTCTCTGCCGGAATGAGCGGTTGCTTCCCGCGCGCTGCCGCTACTTCTTCGCTTCCTTGAATACCAGCGGCAGGATCAGGTACGTATCGCCGGGTTTCAGATCGGCAGCCTGCTTGTAGCCGGGCAGAAGAGTAATGATTTCTCCCTTCTTGAACTTGTAGCCGTGGTCGAGCTCGGTTTGCCCTTGGAATACTATCCCGCGGCGGTTGTCCGATTCGAGTCTGACGGCGACCGTGCCATCGCCGACGTAAAACTTGTGGCCGGAAACGTAGACACTCTTGGCTTTCACGTGGATGGAGAAGCTTCCTTTGCTTTCGACCCATTCCAAGTGGAAGTCTTCGAACGGAAAGTCGACGACGACGACGCGGCCATCGATGGACTCAGCTAGCGCTTGAGTCGTGGAAGTTGCTGCGAAAGAAATGACGGCAGCCGACAAGAGAAGTAGAAAGCGCGATCCCATCTCAATCTCCTTGCCAAAGTTGGACAGAACACGAATTCAACGGGCATTGTAGGGCGAAGTTCGCTCGACAACGCAACAATTTTCACGAGCCAGACTTGGGGCCCCGCCTATTTCGCTAGAACCCGCATTTTATTTGCATCTCGAAACGACGCTGCTTATAACCAAGACGTTGTCGGTCCGCACATGAGGCCAGCTGTGAACTGCCCAGTGACGTTCGTCGCTGTCACGCTGTTGTGCCCGCCAGCAACTCTTTTCTTGGGACAGGGGCTATTTTGGAGAGGCACCGATGAGCGCTCACGCGTGGCGGTCGGCTTTTGGTTTGAGATTTGTTCCCTCTTTTGTCGCTGCGTGGGTCTTCATCGCAGCTGGTTCCGCGAAGGCTGTCGATACGGGCGGCGCTGCCGCGGAAAAGTCCGCCGAAAATGCCGTGCGCGAAGCACTGCAACGCGAGGTCTATGGCCTCGATGGCGATCGGCAAACGTTGCTCTCCAAGGCGACTTCAACTGCCCCGGACTTTGCTCCCGCCCGGTGGCACCAAGGGTATGTCAAATCGCCCACTGGCGAATGGACCAAGGCAGGCGACAAGCTCGACGCCCGTCGTCAGGCGCTACTCGCTCAATATGAAAAGCGTCGCGGCGAAGCAGGCAGTACGGTGGCAGATCAACTGGAACTGGCCGATTGGTGCAACAAGCACCTGCTGAAAGAACAAGAACGGGTTCACTTGCTCCGCGTCTGCGAGTTGTCTCCCGATCATCCTAGTGCGCGACAACGTCTTGGCTTCACCCGCAGCGGGCGGGAGTGGATCAGCCGCGAAGATCGCTTGAAGCAGGAACAGCGCGACGAGGCCGTCCGCGTGGCCACTGCCAAGTGGACTCCCGTCATCACCAGGTATGCCGGGCAGTTGTCATCGGCCGATCAAGGCAAGCGCAAGTACGCGGTCGATCAGCTAAAGCAGATTCACGATCCTGGTGCTCTTCCCACGCTGCAAGCGATTGTCGGCGCGAAGGGTGAAACCTATGAACTGCTGGTGGTTGAAATCACCGCGCAGATGACCGATCCCGCGGCAACGGCAGCGCTCGCGCGACATGCCGTGTTTTCGCCGTCGTTGCGAGTTCGCCAGGCTGCCGCCGAGAAACTGAAAACCGCCGAGCCCGATCGCTTCATTCCGCTGCTGGTGTCGTCGATGTACACGCCAGTTGTTTCGCAGGTCGCCATGGTTTCTCTCCCGAGTGGGCGAATTGGCTATCGCCATGAATTTCTTCGCGAAGGCGCAGAGAAGCAAGAACGTCTGATCCTCGATACTGAGTATCGTCGCCAGAACACGGGCGGTTCGGGCCGCGATGCTGCTGCGGTGGCAATGATCGAAGCCTCGGCCACCGCGCAAGCCTTAGAGCGCGCAGCAGAACGTCAGAACCAAACGACTCGCGCGCTGAACGACAGAATTGCGTGGGTATTGACCCAGGCGACGGGTGCCAAGTTGCCTGCCGTTCCGGACGAATGGTGGGCCTGGTGGAATAACGAGAACGAAGTTTTCTTCGTCGGTTCGAAGCCCGTCGATACGATTCAACTCTCGCGCAATGTCACGGTGGCCGATCCCGATCCAGACCCGGTCCCCGGCGGAGGCGCGCAAGATTGTTTGCTCGCCGGTACTCCAGTTTGGACCGAGCAAGGAAAGGTTGCTATCGAGCAGATGCGGGCAGGCGATTTGGTCCTCTCGCGCGATGTGGAATCGGGCGAGTTGACCTACAAGCCGGTCATCCGCACCACCGTTCGTCCAGAAGGCCAACTCGTTCGCATTGAAGTCGGTAACGAAACGTTCGAGACCAGCGGCGGACATCTCTTCTGGGTCTCGGGCGAAGGTTGGCTGCGGGCTCGCAAGTTGCGCCCCGGCATGGTGCTGCACACAGCCGATGGCCCGGCCCGCGTAACCAGCGTTGCTCCCGGTCAGACTGCCGTCACTTACAATCTCGTCGTGGCCGATTTCAATACTTACTTCGTGGGCGAGCAGAAGATCCTGTCGCACGACAATACGGTACGGCGGGTAACTCGCGCCATCGTTCCCGGTCTGCAAGCGGATTAATTGCTGGGCGAACCCCTGCCAGATCAAAACTCCTGCCAGTTGCTACGGAAAGTCAACACCGGCAAGTAATCACGCGAGCTTCAGGGCTCGCGTGACCTTGTCGGTGGCGAGGTGTCAGGTCTTCTCTTGTTCGCCAAATTCATTGGCGTGGAGGCAGGGATGAACGGCGGGGCTTGGAAGGGGTTTTCGTTTAGTTTTAGTTTGATCTTCGTTGCGAGTTCCCTCTGGGGAGCACCGCCGGAGAAAGTTACCGATGAGGCTGCTGACTCGGCGCTTGAGTCGGTTCGCGAGGCGCTGCAGCGCGAAGTCTATGGCATGAACGCGGACCGTGAAGACTTGCTCGCGAAGGCATTCTCCACCGCACCCGAGTTTGGTCCGGCTCGGTGGAATCAAGGCTTTGTCAAACTCGGCTCAGGCGATTGGCTGAAGGTTGGTGCGAAGCCCGACCAGCGCCGGCAGATGATGCTCAAGGAATACGAAAAACGTCGCGCGTCGGCCGGGGATTCGATTGCCGGACAAATGCAGTTGGCCGATTGGTGCAACAAGCATCAAATGACTGAACAGGAGCGAGTGCATCTAGCGCGGATCTGCGATCTGTCTCCCCACCATCCCGTGGCGCAGGCTCGCTTGGGACATATGCGCATGGGGAGCGAATGGGTTTCAATCGCCGATCGACGTAACTTGCAGCAACGCGATGCTGCAGCTAAAACAGCCGCGGCCAAGTGGACGCCGATCATTGCGAAACTCGGGGAATTGCTGAGCTCGAGCGACCAATCCAAACGAATGTACGCTGTCGAACACCTGAAGCAAATTGAAGACTGGCAAGCGCTCCGCACGCTGCAAGCGATTGTCGGCCAGCAAGGCGAGTCGCAGGAAATGCTCGTGCTCGAGATCACGGCAAAGATTAACAGGCCGGAGGCGGTTGTAGAGATTACTCGGCATGCGGTGTTTTCCCCTTCGCTGCGAGTACGGCAGGCAGCAGTCGAAAAGTTGAAAGCCTGCAGACGAGATCACTACGCTCCGATGTTGATTTCATCAATGTACACGCCCGTGGTTTCTCGCGTTGCATTGACGGCACTCCCCAACGGCCGATTGGCCTATCGCCACGAGTTCTTGCGCGAGGGAGCCGAGAATCAAGAACTGCTGGTGCTGGAAACCCAATACCAACGGATTGCTCGCCTGGGCGGTGACCGCGAAGAGACTGCTAGTCGTGCCATTGCCGATGCGCAAGTTCAGGCCGCCGCACTCGAAACAGCAGCACAGCGACAGCGGGCACTCACAACAGCGCTCAACGATCGCATCGGTTGGGTACTTTCGGAGACCATGGGTGTCAAACTCCCAGCTTTGCCCGACGAATGGTGGGCTTGGTGGAGTAACGAAAATGAGGTGTTCGTAGCCGGCAGCAAATACGTGAATACCATCGCTCACACACGAGAGGTTCAATTAGTCGATGCGTCCACTGGTTTGACTTCCAACCTCGGCCCAGGGGTAATACCTGATGGGCAAGTTCGGGGACCGCGGCACGAGTGGCTCGTTGCTGGAACGCTAGTGTGGACCGAACAAGGGACGCTGGCTATCGAAAAAGTTCTTCCTGGCGATTGCGTGCTGGCGCGCGATGTCGACACTGGGGAATTGACCTATAAGCCTGTACTTCGCGCCACAGTTCGACCGAAAGCTCAATTGCTGCGCCTGGATGTCGGCAATGAATCCTTCGAGACCAGTGCCGGTCACTTGTTTTGGGTCTCGGGCGAAGGCTGGCTAAAGGCACGCGATTTGCGCAGTGGCATGCTGCTGCATACTGCGGATGGACCAATCCACGTGAAGCAACTTCGCGAGGGAACTGTCGACGTGACATACAACTTGGTCGTGGCCGACTTCAATACATATTTTGTCGGCAAGCAGAAAATCCTTTCTCACGACAATACGATCCGGCGCGTTACGGATGCCATCGTACCGGGTTTACAACCCGAATAGCTTGCAGCCTGTGTCATCTCCTTGCTTCCAGGCAAGGCCCGGAAGACGACGCTGCCGGTTGCGTTTATACTGCGCGGCATTCGACCCGTTTGCTCGGGCCTCGAAGGTAGCCAGGGGCGCAGTGGCCCAGCAGGGAACGCAGAAAGGATTCAAGTCGGGATGACCAGCGCAGCGGATGCCCAGGGAAAAGCAACGCCGACGTCGAAAGTGAAGTCGGCGGCGCTTACGCCCGCGCAACCGCGCGACAGTTATTGGGAACTTTCGCGCCGGCCGCTAACATCGCTACTGTTCGTTGCGCCCATTCTGCTCGCTTATGAACTGGGTGTCCTTACGCTCGGTCCCGGTGCCCTTCGCAATGCAGCCGACGTCTGGATTCGGCAACTACTCGGGGCGTTGGGTTTTGGGCAATATTTTTTGTTGCCGCTCCTCGTCTGCGGAGTCCTGTTGGGTTGGCATCATGTGCGGCACGATCCCTGGCGTATGCATGGCCGAGTGATCGGGATTATGTGGCTCGAGTCTCTCGTGCTTGGGCTGGCACTGCTAGCCTTGGCTCAGTTCATGGGGCGAGTTTTTTCGCCGGCTGAGATTGTGGCCGCAAGCCAGATCGAATTGCGGTTGGACGCAGGAACGATTCCGCGTTCGACGTGGTCCAAATTCATCGGCTATTTAGGAGCCGGTCTGTACGAGGAAGTTTTGTTCCGCCTGCTCCTACTGTCCACGCTGTTGTGGTTGGCCCGGCAGGCGGGATTGAATCTTCGTGGCAGTGTGATCGTCGGGCTCTTGCTCACGAGTCTCGCGTTTGCAGCTGTGCATTATCGTTTTGAATTGTCGTTGTTCGGCTGGTCGATTGGTCCGCAGTATGGCGACTCGTTCAGCTGGTTCAGTTTCTTGTTTCGCGTCG
This sequence comes from Anatilimnocola aggregata, assembly GCF_007747655.1. Classification (NCBI taxonomy): domain Bacteria; kingdom Pseudomonadati; phylum Planctomycetota; class Planctomycetia; order Pirellulales; family Pirellulaceae; genus Anatilimnocola; species Anatilimnocola aggregata. Next base: position 6,370,059 of record NZ_CP036274.1, on the reverse strand, counting down.
CGGCAGGGGTGATTTTCGGTTGGTTGTTTGTGCTTCGTGGCTTTGGAATTGTCGTGGGCGCTCACGCGCTGTACGACATTCTGGTGCTGGTTACGGAGTAGAAGAGACGCTCGCGCGTTGCGTGCGGAGTAACTCTGTTGAGACTGTCAAGAGACATTTCGCGCGTTAACTTTCACCCGCAGAAAGTGCCTTTGTGGGCTCGCGAGCTCGAACGTATAATGCCACACATCCAGCCCATGCCGGGCGACGCATCAACGCAGTAGGAAACGCACACCGTGCTCTCCGTTAGACCAAAAGTTGCCGAATTGTCCTTTCAGGTGTTCGGCCGCGCGCTTCATCCCGAACTGTTTGAAGTGTTTGCTTCGAAGACGCTCGAGCGTGGCGACTATCGCGCACAAATCGATATCACAAGCGCCGGGCACGTCATCACCTGGCGATATCGTGGCTTAACCCTTACCGAAGTTGCCTGCTCCGCCCAACACCCCTTGCCGGAGAAGCGCAGGCTGTTGTCGTACCGCTTAAAGGGCGAACGCAACGACCGCGTCGAATGTCGCGGCGGTATTGTCTATCACATGAACTATCAGCTGGAGCCAGTCGCGCCGGAAGTCTTCTGGTCGTTTCAAGAACAGTTGAATAGCGATAGTCAGCACAACGGCCTGATGCACGTCTTCGACGCCAGTGGTCGGATGGCACTCGGTGCCGTCAGCTTCATCAATGCCGAGACACGTTCGCGCAGCCTGATGGTTCAGGCGTTCCACACGTTCCCGGACGATTACGCCATCGTCAAAACCCAGAGCGTATTCGAACTGCCTTAGTCCCCTGGCAGCCTAGAGACGCATCTCCTGAGTGTGCGGCGGCGACGGTACTGCCGCACCTCTTCAATTCTGCAGAACATGAGGCGCGAAAGCAGGCCTCGCGTTTTCAGCAAAATCTTTGCGCGCCGCGACCAAACTTTGTCTTCGCCTGGATCGCTTGATTGCAGCGGGCCAGCGAAAGGCCTATCGTGACGCGAAGTCGTTGCGAAAAAGCCGAACGAGAATGGTCCGGCGCAAAAAAATAGGCAGGCTGCCGGAAAGATGATGCGGCAACCTGCCAAATGACAATTGCAAAGTATGAATTAGGAGCAAAGTTTATGTTAGGCCTCGCGCTTTTTCAAGCCATGCTTCGAGACTGCAGGGCTAAATTTCCGTTGATTGTGGCAGCAGCTTGGTTCACTTGTGGCAGCGCGCTCGGCCACGCTCAAGAGCGAGAAGATTCGACCACGAAGCAACCAGCGGCCAGCAGTAGTCCCGGCGAAGCTTGGGCAAGAAAGAACCTTGAAGATTTGCTGACGGTTTATCAGCATTTTCACCGTACTCCAGAGTTGTCGTTTCAAGAGAAGGAAACGGCTGCTACGCTCGCGAAGCATCTGCGTGAGGCCGGTTTAGAAGTGACCGAAAACGTGGGTGGCTACGGTGTGGTAGGTGTGCTGAAAAATGGTGCTGGTCGCACCGTGATGGTCCGTACCGATCTCGATGCGCTGCCAGTGAAGGAATTGACAGGGTTGGCCTATGCCTCGCAAGTGATGGTGAAGAACGATACCGGCGGCGAGGTTGGCGTGATGCACGCCTGCGGCCACGACATTCACATCACCAACGCGATTGCGGTCGCTCGCTTCTTTGCTGCCCACAAATCCGACTGGAAAGGAACGCTGGTCGTCATAGGCCAACCCGCTGAAGAACGGGGTTCCGGGGCGAGGAAGATGCTCGCAGATAAACTGTTCGAACGCTTTCCCAAGCCCGACTATGCCCTGGCGCTGCATTGCGATTCAACACTGGCTGCGGGAAGGATTGGCATTCGCGGTGGTTATATCCTGGCGAATGTCGATAGCGTCGATATCACGGTACGTGGCCGGGGAGGTCACGGCGCGATGCCTCACACCACCGTCGACCCCATCGTGCAAGCTGCGGAACTAGTAGTCGCGTTACAGACGATTGTCAGCCGCGAAATCAAGCCAACAGAGCCCGCAGTAATTACCGTGGGTTCAATTCACGGCGGGACCAAGCACAACATCATTGGCGATACGTGTCACTTGCAGCTTACCGTCCGCAGTTACACCGATAAAGTTCGAGCCCAACTGCGCGAAGGAATTCTGCGCAAGGCCAAAGGTGTTGCCCTTGCGGCCGGCGCTCCCGAACCGATCATTGAGTTTTCCGACGGCACTCCCGCAACATTCAACGACGAATCACTGGCTTTGCGAATCACTCAATTGTTCCGCAAGCAACTGGGTGAAGACAAGATCGAGCCCGGCGAGATTTCGATGGGTGGCGAAGACTTCAGCGAGTATGGTCGCGCCGGTGTGCCGATCTTGATGTATCGCCTGGGCGCGGTGAATGAGAAACGTCTGCAAAGGTTCAAAGAACTTGGGCAAAGTCCCCCTTCGCTCCACTCGCCGCTATTCTATCCTGATGCTGATGAAGTGCTCGTCACTGCGGTCAGCACCATGACCGCGGCAGTGCAGGATTTGTTTAGTAAATGATCCGCCTCCACCGCCAGAAATAATCACCATGCAGTTTCGTCTACTCGACTTCATCTTGCTGATTTCCCTTCTCGCCATTGTGAGCGCGGGGCTGGTGTATGGCCGCGCGCAGGCGCTGCACGTGTACGGAGATCAGAATGCGCAAACCGAGTGGGACGCCTGGCGCGAGGACGCAAAGGACCTGGCCAAAGGGATAGGGCCGGTCACTCGTCGTGTGCCAAAAAGTGCCGAACCTCCAGCCTTGAAGTTGATGCGAGATTATTTCGCTGTCTGTCTCGGCTTGGCTTTGCTACTGAGCAGCGTGTTGTTTCTGACGTCGTTGGCGTTCGTTCGCGGCGCATTTACGACGGGCAAGTTCGTCGACCGTTCACCTCCTGAACTTAAGAACACATCTCCGAGGTGAGCGACGATGCCGCCCGGAATCGATCCGAAAGTGGATTTCGCCTTCAAGCGGATGCTGGGAAGTCCTGAGCATCCCGCGGTCACGATTCATTTCCTCAACTCGGTGCTCCAACTTACCGATCCAGTCACGGATGTTGAAATACTCAATCCGATTCAAGACAAGGCTCACTTTTCGGCTAAGCAAGCAGTGTTAGACGTTCTCGCCCGAGACAATCGCGGTCGACGGTTGAATATCGAGATGCAAACGACGCTTCCCGAAGCTCTGTGCGAGCGGCTGACCTATTACAATTGCTTGAACTACGTCCGACAAATCAAGCATGGCGAGGAATACGAGCATCTTCGTCCGACAATCAGCATCTGCGTACTCGACAAGGTGCTGTTTCGTGCGGTGAACCTGTACCACCTTAGCTTTCGCCTTCATTGCGATCAGACCGATTTGGTGTTCAGCAATGATCTCGAGTTCCACACACTGGAGTTGCCGAAGTTTCAGCCAGCGAGCAATAATGTAGGTGCGATGTCGCCGGTCGATAAGTGGGCATTTCTGCTGAAGTATGCTCCCGAGATGGAACTAGATGCCTTGGCAAACTTGCTCGGCGATGCGGCTTTTTACGAAGCGATTGGAGTGCTGGTGATGATCTCAAAATCGGAAGAAGAGTTAATCCTATACGAAAGCCGAGTTAAGGCAGCGCGCGACGAACAGGCACGGCTGCGTCATGCGCAAAACGAGGGACGTGAGTAAGGACGGAATGAGGGACGTGAGGAAGGACGCGGCGAAGGTTTGTTAATCGGCCGCATTCAACTGCGACAGGAATTACTCGGCGAGGCTTCCACTGGCACTGCCGAGTTGATTTCTCGGCCACTGCCAGAACTCACAGGTTTAGTCACAGAACTTCAAGCCCGCCTCCGCCGACGCGACAACGATCTGCCCCGCCAGTAGACGATGAAAGCATCATGATTGATCTGAAGGGACACTCCGCGCTGATCACCGGCTCTACAAAAGGGGTGGGGCGTTCAATTGCCGAGGCCTTTGCGCGGGCTGGTGCGAACGTTGTGCTGCACGGTCGCCAGCGCGACGAGCATGCAGAAGAAGTGATCGAGAATTGCCTTGCGGCCGGCGTGCAGGCGGAGTTCATCACCGGCGACCTCGCGGGGCCGACCATCGAATCTGTCGACGCGCTATTTGCGCAGGCCATCAAGGCGATGCCGGCAATCGATATTCTGGTGAATAATGCGGGTACTTACATCGATCTGCCGTTTCTCGAAATGGACTTTGAGACTTGGGAGAAGACCTGGCGGCTAAATGTTTCATCGGTCTATTTTCTAACGCAGCGCTTTGCCTGGCGGTGGATCCAAAATCGAGTTGCCGGACGCGTGCTCATGATCGGCTCGATCAACGGTCGCCTCGCCGAACCGACACACACCTGCTATGACTCCACCAAAGGGGCGATCGAAGCGATGGTGAAGTCGCTGTGCGTATCGCTCGCGCCAATAGGAATTCGTGTAAACGGCCTGGCACCGGGGCTCGTGCGGACGCCGCTTACCTCGGTCATTGAACGCGACCAGCGATTCCGGCGTTGGATGGAACTCCATACGCCGAACGGCCAGGTGCCACACAGCGATGTGTGCGGCGGTGCTGCAGTCTATTTGTGCAGCGATGTCGCTGAGCATGTGCATGGCCAGATGCTGCTTGTCGATGGCGGCATGAGCGCCTGGCAACAGCCCGATATGCCACCGGGCTGGCAAGGTTAGTGCTCGTGGAAATGCACGAGATCGCTGCCGAGCTGCCAAGGAAGCGAGTCACGTACTGGCAAGCTTTTCCCACCTGGCTCCGAATTGCGGGCCTCAGCTTCGGCGGACCGACGGCGCAGATTGCTGTTATGCATCGCATTCTGGTAGACGAAAAGAAATGGGTCGGAGAGTCGCGATTTCTCCACGCCCTAAATTTCTGCATGCTCTTGCCAGGCCCCGAAGCGCAGCAGTTGGCCACCTACATCGGCTGGCTGATGCACGGCACTCGCGGCGCGCTCACGGCTGGTTTGCTGTTTATCTTGCCGGGATTCGTTTCGATTCTGGCACTCAGCATCGTCTATGTGCTGTATCAACAAGTGCCTGCAGTCGATGCGGTGTTCTTTGGATTGAAAGCCGCAATTCTCGCCGTGGTGTTGCAAGCCGTGATGCGGATTGGCTCACGCGTGCTGAAGACGCGCGCCATGCTGACCGTTGCCATAGTTGCGTTCCTTGCCATCTTCTTTTTGCATGTGCCGTTTCCGCTGGTGATTCTAGCGGCGGGCGTGGCCGGCTTGATTGGCCATCGACTCGCACCACTTTGGTTCCCAACGCTGCAGCCTCACGCAAAGCAGGGGACTGAGAAAGTTAGCGATTTGAAAATTGAGCCGGGCGAGCAAGTTAATCCTCAAGTTGTCGCGGTACGCGCGACTTGGTCGCGCACGTTGTTTGTGGCCGCCGTTTGGCTCGCGATTTGGTGGTTACCGATCGGCCTGGTCGCCTTGATCTTCGGAAGTGACAGTGTCATTACCGTGCAGGGCGTGTTTTTCAGCAAGGCAGCGCTCGTAACGTTCGGCGGTGCCTACTCCGTGCTGACGTACATCGCGCAAGAAGCGGTGCATCGATACGGCTGGTTGAAGCCAGCGGAGATGCTCGATGGGCTGGGACTTGCTGAGACGACCCCGGGGCCGCTGATTATGGTCGTGCAGTTTGTCGCGTTTCTGGGCGCGTACCACAATCCGGGCGAACATCTCTCACCTCTCGCAGCGGGTATTCTCGGTTCGGTGGTTACGGTGTGGGCGACATTTGCGCCGTGCTTCCTCTACATCTTGACGGGAGCGCCGTGGATCGAAACGCTCCGTCGCAGTCAGGTGCTGAGTGCCGGATTGGCAGTGGTGACTGCCGCAGTTGTTGGCGTCGTTCTGAATTTGGCAATCTGGCTGGCCGTGCATACCGTGTTTCGCACAGTGCATGAATCGAGCTTGCCACTCTTCGGCTTCAAGCTTCATTGGCTCACGCCGGAGTGGCACACGTTGTCGTTTGGTACGCTCCTTTGCATGAGCGTTGCCATGGTATTGATCTTTGCAATCAAGCGGAGCGTGCTCGTCTCGCTGGCCATCACGGTTGGCGTGGGACTGGTGTGGTACGCGGTGCTCGGAACGCGGTAGCGCAAAAGCCAAAGAACCACCGCCGCGGTGGCGATGGCGTGGAAGGCAGATGGAACTATTTGGGTGACAGCGGCGTTTTGCCATCGAGATAGCGCCAGCCTTTGAGGTAGGCGAGCAGGTCGGCCATGTCGGCGGGGGGAATGTTCTTTTCGAGGCCGTCGGGCATCAGCGAGACACCGGTTGCTTTGAGTTGTTCGATCTCGTCGCGCGCGAGCGTGAGCGTTTTGCCGCCTGGCTGCTTGAGTGTGATTGAGGTGCTTGTTTCGGCGGCGAGAAGTCCGCTGGCGATGGTGCCATCGGCGAGGAGCACCTGGTAGCCGAGGAAGTTACTATCGATGGCCCGGTTGGGCTGAATGATATCGGCCAGAATCTGAGCCGCGGTTTTCGTGCGCGAGTCGCTGATGTCTGGCGCAACGTTCACGCCCACATCGCCGACGCGATGGCAGTTGCTGCAGTTCTTCTCGAAGACAATCTTGCCGCGGTTGCCATCCGCCGCCAGCGTGAGCACGGGCTGATACTCCTCCAGCGCCTGCTGACGATTGGCCGGATTGAGTGCCGCGAACAACTCTGCAGCCTGCTTCTTGATCGCCGCATCCTTACTCTCTAGCAACTGCTTCCTACGGAGCGGATCGATCTCCGCCGGCTGAATCACTCCCGCAGCCACTTGCTCCATCAACAGCTTGGGACCATCAGTGCGGCGAAAGCTGTTGTCGATGAGCGCGCGCTTCACCCCGAGCGGTTGTGATTCATATTTTATGAGCAATTCCTGCCACGTTACATCGGCATATTTCCCCTGCTGCGCGATTCCAGCGATTACGGCTGGTTTAAGATCATCGCCAACCGCTGAGAAAGAGAGGAGAAGACTCTCGGTCGAGCTCTCTGCAGGCATATAACCGAGCGCTCTAATTGCCGACTGAATCACATCAGCCGGCTGCTTGTTTTTCAGAGTCGCCACGTCTTCCAGAATATGGGGGAGTAGTCCGCCACCAAGGACAAATTGAGAAGGTGCCTCACGATGAAAGACATCAAGCAGATTCTTCCCGCGATTCTTCATGCCGTGGGCAAGGCCCTCGAGTACAGCCACTTGGGTCTTGATCGGTTCCGAATCATCCTCTCGGTTGATCAGATGCAACATTACTAGTGCTGCATCTTCGTCAGCACCTTGGCTGCCGGCAAATTGCGCCAATTGAAAAAAGAACTCACGCGATTGAGACTTTTTATCGTAATAGATTGCGCGGCTGCACAGTTCGGGCAAACGCTCTTGATAGCGCAGAAGGATTGCACTTTGGAGCCAGCGATTCGTTCCGTCTGAAGGGAGATACGGGCGAATGGGCGGAGACGGGAGATCGAACAAACGCAATTGAGACATCTCGAACAAGAACGTTTGAAATTGGAGCGGTGCCGTTGAATCGGGTCTCGCTATCAACGCCGCGTGTACGAGTTTGAGATCATCGAGCGGCATCCCTTCGGCGAGTAGCAGTGATTGCCGACAAACGTCGGCTTGCATAGCGGTCATCTGCTTGGCAACGAGGTCTCCATTCAATTGTTCGTGGCCCCTCAAAATCCACATGGCATGAATGCGAGCCTGCGGTGATTCAGCACCGAGCGCTATCGACCGCAAGACTTTCGTTAACGTCACGTCGATCGACTTTTCTGACAGCAATTCCTTAGTAAGCAAGAGCCTTTGCGTCGTTTCTCGCTGCCAGGAGTTCTCGTTGGTGAGTTGATTTGGGAATGTCAAAAAGGATGCCGTCTCGCGTGCAAAAGGGGCTTGGCGTCGTTCTTTTGGTACGCTATTCTTCGGCACAATTCTCCAAATCCTCCCCTTATCATCCCCCAACCGTTGATCGGGGCGTTTCTTCAATTCATCGGGGACGAAGTCGGGGTGCTCGATCACACAGCGATACATGTCGACGATGTACAGGCAGCCGTCGGGGCCGGTTTCGATGCTAACGGGACGGAACCATTCGTCGGTCGAGGCGAGAAACTCTTTGCCTTCATAGGCGGGCTTGCTGGTGAACGAGGGGCCGTCGGGCGTCATGATTTCGCGATGGACGAAGTTACCCGTGGGATCGCACGTGAACACGCTGTTGGTATCGATGACGGTACGCAATGTGTCGCCCCGATAGACATGCACGCCGCACGCAGCGGTGAAGGTTCCCGCGTGCAAGTTCGAAGTGGTCCAGGCACGGCTGATCGGAAAAACCTTCGACTTCTCACCCGCGGCGGCCACATCTTGCACGACGGCAGCGATTGGGATCTTCGGCGCGAGTTTGAGATAGCGATCTTCCAGCACGACGTGAATTACCGGATTGCGGTTGGTGCAGGTGAAGCGATTTCCCCAATCGTCGAAGCACATGCCAAATTGGCCGTTACCGGAGATCGCCTCAGCCTTGCCGGTGAGCGGATCGAAACGGAAATCACGTCCGCGCAGATCGATGGGCTTCTCGTCCGGCAGTCGCTTGTTCACGACAACTCCGCCCCGCAGCCCGTTCGCGACATACACATGGTTGTCGAGCGCCAGCCGCGGATGATTCGCACGGAGCTGCGAGTTCTGCTCCGCGAAGCCTGTGAACCAGGTTTCGTCGATATCGACCTTGCCGTCGCCGTCGCTGTCTTTCATCCAGGCAATTCGTCCGGCCAGTGTCACAATCACGCCACCGCGCCAAGGTTGCAAACCGGTTACGAACGAAAGACCTTCGGCGAAGGTGGTTCCCGTTTCAAACCGGCCGTCAGCATCCCGATCTTCCAGCACGCGGATGCGCGATAGTGGCTTGTCTCCCACCGGAGGACCGAGCGGGTAATCGCGCATTTCCACGGCCCACATTCGCCCGCGCTCATCAAAACGGATCGCCACCGGATCGATCACGTCCGGCTCAGCGGCAGCTAGTTCAATCTGCAGATCGGGTTCCGCGAGCTGAAACTTCGTCAGGGCCTCGGCTGGTAAAAGCGGAGCACTCGCCGTCGATGTTTCAGTCTGTGCGGCGGCAATCCCCGCCCACGCCAGCATGATTGCTCCAGCAAGCCACGTTTGCCTGTACGGTGCGAGTTGCGTCATCGTTATCCATCCGTTTTTGGCAGAGTGTTTCGCGCGGCGGCCATTTCGAATCGGCCTGCTCTGGAGTATCATACAACGTTATCTTGTCCTTGACCTCTCCGCGATTCGAACGGTTTACGCCCCCATGCCCGTCCCCCAGGTTGTGATTGTCGGTCGGCCGAATGTCGGCAAGTCGAGCCTGCTCAACTGGCTCGCCGGTCGTCGCATTTCGATTGTCGACGACCACGCCGGCGTGACGCGCGATCGCATCGTCTATTTGATGGAAGCGGGGGGGCGGTTTTTCGAACTGGTCGATACCGGCGGAATCGGCATCGAAGACTGCGACAATCTCACCAAAGAGATCGAAGCCCAAATCGAAACCGGCCTGGAGACGGCCGACGTCGTGCTATTCGTCTGCGATACCCGCACGGGTCTAGTTCCGCTCGATGAAGAAGTCGCCCGGCGGCTGCGGTATATCGACAAGCCGATTATCTTGGTTGCCAACAAGGCTGATGCGGAATCGCTCGATTCGCAGGCCGACGAGTTTTACAAACTGGGCCGCGGCAAAATCATCAAGGTCAGCACGCAGCAGAATCGTCATCAAGAAGAACTGCTGCGGATGATTCTCGAGCGTCTCCCTCCGCAGACATCCGAGGAAGAAGAAATCGAAGAGCCGATGATGAAGATGGCCATTGTCGGCCGTCGCAACACCGGCAAGAGCACGTTCGTGAATACGTTGGCTCGTGCCGAACGGTGCATCGTCAGCGAAGTTCCCGGCACCACGCGCGACAGCGTCGATGTGCGGTTCGAACTCGACGGCAAGACGTTCATGGCCATCGATACGCCGGGCCTCAAACGCAGCAAGAGCGTGAAGACCGATATCGATTTTTATAGCACTCACCGCGCTCAGCGGAGCATTCGCCGGGCCGATGTGGTGCTGCTGTTTTTCGATTGCTCGCAGCGACTGAGCAAAGTCGACAAGCAGCTATGCAAATACATTGCCGATAATTATCGACCGTGCATCTTTGTCGTGAACAAGTGGGACTTGCTCTACGGCCAGATGCCGACCGAAAAATGGGTCGATTATCTGCGCGATACGTTCTCGACCATGTGGCACGTGCCGATCGCCTTCATCACGGGCCAGACCGGCAAGAATGTGAAGGCGCTGCTCAATCACGCACAAATGCTGTTCAAGCAGTCACTGCAGCGAGTGTCGACGGCCAAGCTGAACCAGATGCTACGCGACGCGCTCGATTCGCATCCGCCGCCGCTGCAAGGTTTGCTACGGCCCAAGATTTACTTCGCCACCCAAGTCAGCACGCAGCCGCCCACCATCGTGTTGATGTGCAACGAGCCGAGTGCATTCCCGCCCTCGTATCGGCGGTATTTGCTCGGCTATCTGCGCGATCAGTTGGACTTTGGCGAAGTGCCGATCAAGCTCTATCTGCAACGGCGCGAACAGCGGCTGCGCGGGCGTGAAGCGCCGGAAGAAGATCTCGCCAGTGGCCGGCCGCAGAAGAGTCGGCAGAATGTGGTGCCCGAGGACGACACGGATGTTGGCGCGGTGTTCGACGAAGGGAACGACGAAGATCATGAAGTGCTGGGCGAAAGCGACTACGAGGTGGTCGATCTCGATTCGAGCGACGTCAATCTGACCGAAGAATAATCTAATGAGAACGACGTTTTGCGACGCGCTCGCGAAATGTCTCGCGCCAAGACTCCGCCAGCTGCGGCAAATTGCTTAGCTCTTCGGCAGCCGCCAGATTCTGCTTTTCGTGGTGCATGATCTGGCTCGCGCGTGCTACTGTCCACTCGGGAAATGGCCGACTGAGCAACAACACTTCTTGTCCGGCTTCAATCTCACCCGGTTGCAACACCCGTACATACCAACCGCTGCGGCCGTTGTGAGTGACTTGCCTGGCGAGATCGCTGATTCGCCAACGGCGAGAGAGTTTCCAACAGGGTTGCCGCGGCTGCGAGACTTCGAATTGAACTCCGCCCAGTTGCCAGACATCGCCGATGCAGACGTTCGTTTCGTCGCAGCCTTCAATGGTGAGATTCTCGCCAAAGGCACCCCAAGTCCACTTAATGTGTGGAATCTCGGTTTGCCAGCGGGGAAAGTGGTCAGCTGAGTAAGCGAGGACAGCTTTGTCGGGCCCTCCATGAAACCGCAAGTCCGCCTGCCCATCGCCGGCGATTCCTAATTCGCCTACCTGCTGCGGGCCCGTAACGGGTAGTTTGAAGAAGGCCGTTGTCCAAGGGCGATCGTGTTCGTCATGCGCGCCTGCGTTGCCGTAATTCTGAGGCAGGGCAACTTGAATCGAGCGCAGTGTGGCCATGTTTTAGAGCATCCCCTTACTGACTCGCGAATCGGCGAGGGCGATCATCCCCCAGACCGCGAATATGGCCCCGATGAAAAAGCAGGGAGTGCAGGGAATCAACGTCGCGAACGCCCCAATCCAGGCGGCGACTAAACCCCGGCCGCGAAACATCGCATACGCGCCCACCAACGAAACCAGCGGAGGGAGGACCGCGAAGGCGAACATCATGATTGCCGCAAAATAAGCGCCAGCTGTTTCTGCCGCATTCTCGCCTTGAAATTCATCCCGGAACGACTCATCCGCTGCCAACATGATCGTCATGAGCAAGGTGAATCCCAGCGATAGAACGGCGCTGAGCGAAATCCCAATGGCTGGACCCAGCAACTTGCTGCGCACTTCGTCAGTTGACAGCTGCGCCTGCTGAGCAACATAACCTGTTGGCGAAGCATACGGATTCTGGATATTGCTTGGTGCCGCGGAACCGGCGGGTAAGTCACCAAACGGATTGGCACTGACAGGTGGTAGGCCCGGAGTGAACATAGCTGGTTGCGAGGTGCCGACGGGAGCAAAGGCCCCAGGCGGCGGCAGCCAGGCGTTTGAAGGATTCGGTGAGTTCGTTGGTTCGAGCACCGCCTCCAGTGGCCCGGATGATGACCCTGCTAGCGGTGGACTATGGAAGACCGAACCTGGCAGTGGCGGCAGATTCGAACTTGAGGGGACCACAGCAATTGTTTGGCAGCGCGGACAGCGAGCTTGCTTGCCGGCAGCCGTGTCGGGCGTGCGAATTCGTGTTTGGCAAGTTGGGCAGTCAAACTCTATCGGCATCGAAAAAGGTTCCTGCGCCGAGGATTAATGTTTGGAATAAATCAGCTTGCTCAGGCCTCTCTATCGTAGCGAAAGACGCCGATTGGAGGCTGAGGAAGGCCCGAGAACTCGAAAAAGTACTAGGAAGCCGGCTTCGCAAAAAAGACGATATATTTTTTGTGAGGCCCGCGAACCTTCTGGTTCCAAGGGCGTCTAAGCTGTCAGGAACTGGGAGCGGAGACGGTTCGCCCGCCGGATGCGGTGGTTGAATTTGCCGTTTTTGTTCCCGGTTGGTAATATTGTGTTGGTTTGTGAGGGGAAGTAGCCAATTTTTGCTGGCCACAGGCTGAATGGAAACAGTCAGGCGTGGCTGAGGAATGCTGGTCGAGGGATCGCTGGGCTTTGCAGGCCCGCAGTCGCCTTTGCTAATAGTCGTTCTAGCGAGTTTTGGATCTAAGTCCTTACTCAGGAGTCGTTTTCGTTTTTTTGTTTCTCTCGTGAGCAGGGCACTTTAAGCTAGTGCACCCTTGTCTCGCGCCGAAGGGAGCTTCGTCATGCGCAGCATCATCAATACCATCGCCACCGTGACACGCAATGTCGTCGTCGCCGCGAATCGCCAAGCCGTTACGGCAGTGGCAGGTATGGGTACGCTGCGCGTCGCAGATTCCCATCAGCGCCATCTTTATGCCGGATCGGCAGGAATAAAGCGCCCCAAATCGCCACCGAAGTCTGAACAGCCAGGTTCAGAACCAGCGTGGCTAGGGTTGGCGTGGTTTACCTGTCAGCTATCCCGGGATTTGGTCCCTGCGTTTGACCTTAGTAGTCAACGTAGTGGGGCATCGTCCCGGAGCCGGCGTCCGCAAGGGTTTAGAAGTTTGTTGTTACGTGGGTAAATAGTCAGCCCGAGTGTCGCAATCCATGCGACGGGACTGACTCTCACGCACAACAAAACGCACCAAGCGGATGCCAGCCGGGCTCAAGTGTGATCGTTCACACTTTTGCTGCCCGCCGCTGATGCCGCTCGTTGCTTTCACCTGCATTGCACTTCGCCGCCTTCGGCTGATGCCTCGCTTGTGTCTCCTTGAAGACACACGCTGGAGGGATCGGTTCGCTGGGTAGCGATGTGCTCAACATGCGAGAGAACATCATGAACGTTTTTGAACAGACCGAGAATGGGGATTTGGTTGAACTGGTGAAGGCGGCTCAGCAGGGTGATCGGGAAGCGTTCGGCCAGTTGTTCGAGCGGTTCGAGCGGCACGTGCTCGCGATCGCGCTGCGGCGTTTGAACGACTTCGCCGAGGCGCAGGAACTTTGTCAGGACGTGTTCATTCAGGCCATGACGAAGATCCAGCAGCTCCGGCAGCCGGAAGCGTTCGCGGGTTGGCTGCGGTCGATCACGAACCGGATGGCAATCAACCGGGTTGTGCGCCACGGCCACGACCAGCCCCTCGATAACGAAGTGCTCGAGCAGAACTGCGTAGAAGAGCAGACTCCGCTGGAGTTCGCGCTCGAAGACGAGCGGAAGGTTCGTGTTCGGGAAGGGCTCGCGCAGCTGGGCGAGGTCGACCGCGAAACCCTCGAGGCGTTTTACGTCCGGGGTCAGTCGCTGCTCGAAATGGCCGATGCGTTCGATGCTCCGCTTGGAACCATCAAGCGGCGGTTGCACGTCGCTCGGAAGCGGCTCGCCAAGCACGTCGAAGAACTTGTCGCGGTGTAACAACGGCGGCGAATGAAGCGGCGTACTTGATCAACTAAATTCAGAGGCGCGCTAACCTGGTTAGCGCGCCTCGCCTATTTCTTGCCGGAAGTTTGAACACCGCCAAAAAAGCTAGCGACAGCCGATTCCCGCGAAAAAGCCGTTTGGCTGGTACGGAAATTTGTCCCCGGGGAAATTTCTCGGTTACAATGCAGGGCTGAGCGGGCCATCTAGAACAGAGTCAGGTCTTTTCTCCAATGCTTCGGGCGCTTGTCATTCGTACGACTGCCCGGCCTTTAGGTGGGCATGAGCACCCAGACGAATCAAGATTCCGAACTGCAGCATAGCTTTGGACCGGGGGAAATCGGCTTCGATTTCCTACCGTTGCAGACGACTAGCGCGCCTCTTCCCACTCAGCCCGAGAATACGATCCCTACCTTCGACATGCAGTCCCACACGGAACTGCCTCTGTTCGATAGTGCGATCCCGGTGTTGGAACGGCCGATTGTGGCCTCCTCCTTGCCATCGAATGGTGCCAAGGCCCGGTTTTGGCTCGATGGCGAAACGGTTCTCTGCGGTTGTCCCGACTGCAAAGCGCCGATGTCGGTTCGGTTGTGGCTGATGACCGCCGACTGCTGGCGCTGTGGCATCAGCATCGATCTGACCGAAGAGCAAGAGCGGGAAATCGGCAAACTGCTGGAGGCACGAAAGCCAGCGCTGGCGAAAGTTGCCCCGCCTGCCGCCAAACCGACAGTGCCGATTGCGCCTGCAGCAACAGCCAAAGTCACTCCGCCGCCAGTTTCGCCCCCCGCGGCTAAAGCGCCGAGTGCCTTGAAGCCAGCGCCGCCGAAATCGCCGGCACCAATCTCGACGACGCCCAAATCCACTTCGCCTGGTGTTGCCGTTGGCCCAGTGGGTAAGAGTCCGCAACCAACTGCGCCGGTCGCTCCGCCCAAGGTCCTCCCACCGCCGGTTCGCAAAGCAGAGCCTGTCGTTAACGCTGCTGCGGTCGCTGTTGTCGCGCCGCCGGCACCTGCTGTGCCGGAAAAGCGAGTGATCGCTCCGCCACCACCACCGGCCGCGAAACCAACACCTCAGCAGCGACGAACCGCACCTCCGCCTAAGCCAGTGGAGGAAGTCGATTGGCTGAAGCGTTTTCTCGATGCCATGCCAGCTTGGATGATCAGTGGTTTGGTGCATCTGATCGCCCTGACATTGCTCGCGATGTTTACGGTGCCCGAAGACGAGGAGGAAGGGCCAATGATTATTCTCTCGGCCAATATCAGTCACGAACGGGTGGAAGGTGGCGATGCGCTGGTGCTGCCACCCGATGTGCGCGCTCAGTTTGATATGCCCCTGCCGGAAAAGATCGATCTGAAGAATCCCGACGAGATCAAATCGCTGGTGGCCGCCAATCAGGATGCACGCGAGTTGCGACTCGACAATGAAGCCGTTCAGCATCTGGCCAATGTTGATGTGGTGAAGAAGCAGGTCGAAAATGCCACTGGAGTGCGCCAGGCACTTGCTGCCCGAGATCCTCGGCTGCGTGTCGAAATGGTGACTCAGGAAGGTGGCACTACCATGACCGAAGCAGCGGTCGCGCGTGGCTTGCGATGGTTGGCCAATCATCAAAGCAACGATGGCAGTTGGCGACTCGACGATTTTGAAAGTGTGCACGACTGTAACTGCGGCGGCCGCGGCCATTTTCACACGAAGGCGCCGGGTACCGCGCTGGCCATGTTACCGTTTCTCGGTGCCGGTCAAACGCATCTCGCCGGCAAGCATAAGGGGACCGTTTCGCGAGGCCTGCGCTGGCTCGTGCAGCATCAAAAAGAAAACGGCGATCTGCGTCATGACGAACGCAGCAATGCCGGCATGTACACGCATGGCCAGGCAGCGATCGTGCTCTGCGAAGCCTTCGCCATGACCGGTGATGAAGAATTGCGCATTCCAGCTCAAAAGGCTACCGATTTTGTCGTGAAGGCGCAGTTCAACGATGGTGGTTGGCGCTATCAGCCCGGCCCAAGCAATGATCGCGGCGATACCAGCGTCGTCGGCTGGCAACTGATGGCCCTGCAAAGTGCTCGCGCGGCGAATCTGAATGTGCCCGAACGCACGCTGTTGCGGGCTAGTGCGTATCTCGATCGGTGCACCAAAGACGGGTCGCAATACGGCTACATGGCCGGTTATGCTCCCACGCCGACGATGAGCGCCGAAGCTTTGCTTTGCCGGATGTATCTCGGCTGGAATAAGAAGCAGAACCCGGCACTGAAGCGCGGAGTGCAACGGCTGGTCGAAGACCACTTGCCGCTGAAGGGTAATCCCAATCTCTACTATTGGTACTACGCCACGCAAACAATGCATCATTACGGCGGTGAAGAGTGGGACGCCTGGAATCTCAAAATGCGAGATGTCCTCACCTCCACACAAGAGAACAGCGGCCACGCAGCCGGCAGTTGGGCCCCGCGCGGCGATCATGCCGACCGCGGTGGTCGCATCTATATGACTTCGCTCTCGGTTTGCACGCTCGAAGTCTATTACCGGCATCTGCCGATCTTCCGGCAGATCAAGCTGGATTGAGTTCAAGCCTGCTTCAATCCGATAATCATTTCTGCCACCTGCTGCGGCGAATGATCCACATCGGCCGGCACGAAGGTGCATTCGCTCAAGCTGCGGAACCAGGTTTCTTGCCGTTTGGCGAACTGTCGGGTGCGGATTTTGACAAAGTCGATGCACTGGCCAATCGAGACCGGAGGTTGGTTCTTTTCGCTGGGAATCAGCTGCAAAAATTCCAACACTTCGCGATAGCCGACCGCCTGAGCTGCAGTGCGACTTAGCTGGCCATATTGGGCGACCAGCGCCTTCACTTCTTCAACCAGGCCCGCTGCGAACATTTGATCGACGCGAGCTTCGATTCGTTGATGAAGCAACTCGCGCGGCCATTGCAGCACATAGACATGACTCTCGGCCGCCGAGCGAGAATCGTCGAACTGATTTTGCTGATGACTCAACGGCTGGCCAGTCAAGCGAAAGACTTCCAGGGCCCGCACGATCCGGCGTTTATCGCGCGGATGAAGCTTGGAAGCCATGAGTGGGTCGATGACTTGCAACCGTTCGTGCAAGGCATCGATGCCGACTTCGGCCAGTTCCTTTTCGATTTGCTGGCGAAATTCCCAGTCTGCTGGCGGGCCTTGATAGGCTCCTCGCAGCAGGGATTTTAGATAGAGTGGCGTGCCACCCACGAATAGCACTTGCTTGCCGCGACTTCGGATCTCGTCCACACAGGTATGCGCGGCGTCCAAATACTCGCTCAGGCTGTATTCCTCATTCGGCGGCAAGACGTCGAGCAAGTGATGGGGCACCGCGTTTCGCTCGACTGCAGATGGCTTGGCCGTGCCGATGTCCATTCCCGTGTACAGGGCCATCGAATCGAGCGAAATGATCTCGGCATCAAGTTTGTGGGCCAGTTGAATGCCGACTTTTGTCTTGCCGGCCGCAGTTGGCCCAGTCAAAAACCAGCAGTCGCGCAGCGCTGGCGTGGGCGGAATGTCGCCGGGAATGAAGGTCGAGCTGTAATCCGAGGAATTCATAAGGTTCTAGCTAACTTTGCGGGAGGAATTCCGCAGGAAAATCGCCTTGCGGCAAGCTACTTCGGACCGCACGGATTGCGGGTTTGGGCAACTGGATTTAGGATATTTAAGTACCTCAGCGGGGATCGCGTGCCTGATTGACTTGTCCGGCATCGGCGGAATGTCTCCACTCCCTTGTCTCGCGGCGATCGCGATCATGCTGCTGGGGTTCCCAGTATCCATCCCGCAGAATTTTGCCGCAAGCAACGAGACAAACGTGACCGCCACACTACCGAACGCCCCCGTTTCTCCGTCTGCCACCGATTCGTCGGTGGTTTCCCGATTGATGGCCGTGATCGAGGACCGCAAGCGTAACCCGCCTGCCAAATCGTACACGACCACGCTGTTGCAGGGAGGAGTCGTCAAGATCGGCGGCAAGATCCAGGAAGAAGCCCGCGAAGTGGTCGAAGCCGCGTACGAGCAGGGCGAACCAGGCCGCAAGCATGTGATCGCCGAGGCTGCTGACGTCGTTTACCACCTGCTGGTCTTGCTCGCACTGCAAGAAGTGAGTTGGGCGGAAGTTGAAGCCGAGATTGCTCGCCGGTTTGGCATGAGCGGTCTCGATGAAAAAATGGCCCGGCCACCCAAGGGCTAGTCCCTCTCTCCCCTCTACCGTCTGAATTGACCCGAGTGATCCTGCGGGATTGCGAGGGTCGAACTATAGAATCTGGCTGCTGGAGTTTTCTTCCGCAGCCGCCCGATTGAACGAACAACTGCAACGAGCGATTGAATTCTCATGTCGAACCTCCGGATCGGTGTCCCCAGCAAAGGCCGCCTCAGTGAACTTGCCGCCGAAATTTTGAAGCAAGCGGGCCTCAGCTTTCGCCGTCAAGAGCGGAGCTTGTTCGCTCGCTGCGGCGAAATGCCTATCGACATCACTTTTCTGCGTACCGAAGACATTCCCGTGTTGGTGGCCGAAGGCGCGATTGACATGGGGCTTACCGGCAGCGATCTGCTGGCCGAATCGGGTGCCGATGTGATCGAACGGCTTGATCTGGGGGTGGGCAAGTGCAAACTGGCCCTCTGTGTGAGTGAAGATGGCGATATTCATGAGGCCGCGCAACTCAACGGCAAGCGAGTCGCCACTAGTTTCCCGAATGTTACTCGCAAGTATCTCAAAGCGCACAACGCCGATGTTCACATGGTCGAACTAAGTGGTTCGGTCGAAGTGATGATTGCCCTCGGCGTGGCCGATGCCATTGTCGATCTGGTAGAAACCGGCAGTACGCTGGCCGCGAATCGCCTGAAAGTGCTCGACGAAATCGGTCGCTACTCGACCGTGCTCATTCAGAATCGCCAGCGCCGCGAAGGGGCGCTGGCCGATCGAGTGGTGCGACGTTTGGAAGGAGTGGTCATCGCCCGTGCGTACTCGTTGCTGGAATACAACATTCCTCGTACGAAGTTAGCCGATGCCGAGAAGATTACGCCCGGCTTTAACAGTCCCACGGTCAACGCGCTCGAAGATCCTGCGTGGTGTGCAGTTCGCGTGATGGTTCGCCGCAGCGAAGTCATTGAAGTGATGGAGAAACTCGAGGCGGTTGGCGCTCACGCCATACTAGAGACACAGATCAACAATTGCCGGCTGTAAACACCGGTCTGTTGGTTGCCCAAATTCGCGGCCAGAAAAGAAAAATTACTGGCCGCCAAGTACGGTGTAGTTCGCCGTGGAATCGGTCGGTTTGCGAATTTCCATGCGGAGTTTCCCAGCGGCCTTAGGAACCCGAATGGTCACGCGGTGCGTACCGGTGGCAATCTCTCGCTTAGCGAGCGTGGTCCCTTCGAATGGTTCGGCATCAAGCCACCAGACCGTTCCCGTTGGCGCGGTGAGTTCGAGTTCGATCTCGCCGGTGTCAATCACGTCGAACTGGCCCTGCAAATAGAGAGCAGCCCCTTCGCTGCCGCTACTCAGTTCGGCAAGCGGGAAATCGCCGCCCGCCATGCCATAGGAAGTAGTCCAGGCCGAATCGGGAGTATCGAGCACGTGCTCGCGCAGCAGTTCGACGTTGGGAACTTCATCGAGCACCAATTTTTCAGGCGAACTGAGAACCCGCCAGCGCTGAATGGTTGGCACTTTGCGCACGGCATAGGGCCCTGGTTTGCCAAGTTCCGAGACGAAGCGAGCCAGGTCGAGAAACTCGTCGTGCGTGAGGAATTTCGTCAGCCCTTGCGGCATCAGCGATTTTCCTTCGGCTTCATCTTCGATGTCAGCTGCCGGAATGGTGAGGATCTTGCCCGCAGCATCGCGCACGCGGACTCGCGTATCGTCGCGGTCGATGACGATGCCAGTCACTACGCCGCCGTCGGCGGTCAGCAATACGCGAGTGACATATTGCTCTTTAATGGCCAGATTCGGATTGAGAATTGAGTTCACCACGTAGTCGGCAGGCGAAATCGAACCGAGCGCCGTGAGTTCGGGGCCAACCTGGCCGCCAGCTTGGGCGATGCTATGGCACTTGATGCACGATAGATCTTTGCGACGAAAAATCTGTTCACCCCGTTCAGCGTTGCCTTTTGCCATCACTTCTGCGGCAATTTTCGCAGCTTCTTCTTGCGTTGGTGGAGGAGCATCGAGGGCGATGTTCGCCGCTTGGCTCAGGACGTCCGAAAGGGCGGCATCGCTGCGACCCACGCTGTACATATGCCGCAGGCTAATCTTCGCAGCCTCTTCAGGAATCTTTTTGTCTTTCAGTTGTGCAGCTAGTTTTTCGGCACCTTCCTTCCGTCCCAGAATCGCATCGAGCAGTGGAGCGGGATCAATTTTTGAAGTCAATTCGGGAATAATCGTTCCCGCAGCAGCGGCTGCCGCCTCGAGGTCGATTGCTGCGAGTTCCGCAGCCGCGAGCAGTCGGAGTTGGACGGACTTGCCGGAAGATGCCAGATCGCGAATGGTCTGTTTGCTCTCGGCGTCGCCCAGCGAAACGAGGCCGCCGATGGCTGCACGGCGCAAGGCTGCGGGAGTCTTGTCGCTTTGCGCTAACTCTTGCAGTTGCGGGCGAACCGCTGCCACTTTCCAGAGTCCGGCCAGTTCGATGGCACCATTGATGATGGCCGGGTCGCGCTTGGTAACGTCTCCCGTCAGCAGTTGCTTGATCGCGCTCAAGTCACCGCTGGGAACCACTTTCCGCACGCGGGCGGCATCGGCTAACCAGGTCAGCGATTGTCGACGAAGTGGCGCGGAGAACGCATCGTCCTTAATCACCTCGCCGACGATAAATGCCAGATCATCCGGACCACCGCGGGTCACCACCATTTCAACCACTTGGGGCTGCCGTTCTTTCGGCAATCGCCCGCTTTGCAACAGTTTGAGGAGAGGGCCAGCAGCGCCGGCTTGAGCACAGGCGGTCGAAGTACCGAAGGTGAATAAACCGAGAGCCAACACGAGTGAAAGGCAAACGGTGCGAAGCAAGTGCGTCAACATGGCAGAGCGTGAAACCCGTTCGAGGTGGGAGGTAGTCAGCACCTGAAAATTATAATCGAGGCGACACTCTCTTGCGGTGTAGTGGCAGTAAAGTCGCGCGACCCGCCGCAAAAACTTCCCCGAGAAAAGCCAGCACTCGAACTCTTTTCGCAACCATCATCGTTGCAAGTGGTTAACGTCGCTGGCTGATGAATGCCCAGCAAACGGTGTCAATCTTTTTGCGCAGAAATCCGGCAACTTTTTCGCTTATGGCGGGAAAATCATTCACGGAGAGGGAACGCGCTAAACCTGCTGCGCATCCATTTCTAAAGAGCGTTGCTGCGCAAAGCTAGCAGACTTATCTGCCAGGCGAGTGTCAGCCGCGGGCAGAGGAACAGAGACCGTTGCCCACGGCAGCGTTAAAGGAGCAGGATATGTCGACGGCGGAATTGAGTGTGTTTCGTTACGACGGGCAGGGACCGCCGCGCAAAGGCAATGCGCCCGGTCAACCATTGCACCGAATTGAAGAGGTTCGACTGCAACAGGGAATGACGCTGCGAACCGCTTCGCGGCACTTGGGACTCGATGTGCGAACAATTCGAGCCCAAGAACAATCGACATCGGATTTGCGACTCAGCGATCTCTATCGTTGGCAGGCCGCGCTCGAAGTGCCGATTGGTGAACTCTTGGTGGAAACCGAGGAACCTCTGTCTCGTCCCGTGATGGAGCGAGCGCGGATGGTGCGGCTGATGAAAACGGCCGCAGCGCTGCTCGAAGATGCTCCCAACAATAACACTCGGCGGATGGCTGAGAACCTGATTGAACAACTCGTTGAAATCATGCCCGAACTGCGCGAAGTCGGACCTTGGCACAGCGTTGGCCAGCGTCGTACCCTCGACGAAATGGGCCGCATCGCCCAAAATCCAATCTCGGTTGAAGGTGGCGACTACTGCGACGACGATTAACGAACTAGTTCTGATCGCGGTGAGCGACTCACTCCGGCCCCTGCCAGTTGTTCTTTTCAACTGCCCAGAAGCTCTTTTTCTGTGGCAGTTTCACGCCGATACTGTTGACTTGGGTTGCTCCGATAGCAAATACTAGTAACACGTTGCGGCGCTATGCTTTGCTGCGAATCGTGGCGGGCCTGATTTGGCCTCACCTTTTGGCAGCTGGCGTGACGTATGTTTATGGTATGCTTGCAAGTTCTAGCAGCTTGATGGGTGGGCAACGACGTCCGCCGAATCGGCTGAGTTTTTTCCTTTGATTCGAAAGGGTGCCTGCGATCCCTCCAGCCGACCAGAAGACTCGTATTAACGAGCAGATTCGAATTTCTCCCGTACGTGTGATCGGAGCCGATGGGGCTCAATTGGGCATCATGCCCGTGGATACCGCACTCGCGAAAGCGCGCGAATCCGACTTGGATCTGGTAGAAGTTGCTCCCAATGATCGGCCGCCGGTGTGCCGCATCATGGACTACGGCAAGTTCAAGTATCAGCAGAACAAAAAGTCGCATCAAACCGCGCACCATCCCAAGACCAAAGAAATTCGCTTGCGCCCCAAGACGGGCGACCACGATATCGAATTCAAGGTCAAGCAAGCCGTGGGCTTTCTCGAGCACAAAGACAAGGTGCAGGTCTCGGTCATCTTCCGCGGTCGCGAACTGGCTCACATCGACGAAGGCCGCAAAGTGATGGACCAGGTCATCACCAAGCTGCTCGAAGTTGGCAAGCTCGAGTCGCCGCCGCAGCAGCAGCAAAAGCGGATGATCGCCATGGTCGTGCCGAAGCAGGCATAGTGCGGATCGCCGGCAGCTTGGCTTCGGGCGAATGGACTTGCCGTCTGCAATTCCCACAGCGAAGATAAATAAAGTAGGAAGCCCATCTCGGCTTCCAAGTGGAGAGGTAGGGGCAACCCAGCATGAATCCAGTAGTTCTGCGAGGAACGAAACAGGAAATCGCTGCGAAACTCATCGGTATGCACGGTGAAGTGAGTGAAGCGATTGTCTTCGTTGGCGACTCCAGCTTCGCCCCTGGCACTGCTGCCCCTTTGGCGAATGAAGACATGTTCGCCGAAATGTCTTCCCACATGGTTAAGGTTGATTTCGTGGATGACTCTCGCGAAAACATTTACACTCGCCAGGTTGGGGAATGATCCTTCTCGATACGAATCTGCTCGTACGTATCGTCCGCGCGAGTGATTCGCAGTGTGCCCTTGTCCGAGCAACGATTCACTCATTGCTAGCCCAAGGTGAGCAACTCGTTATTGTTCCTCAATCTGTCTTTGAATTCTGGGCCGTTGCCACCCGCTCTACAGGGCCACCGCCCAGCGGACGAAACGGCCTTGGCATGTCGCCGGCCCAAACGGTCCATTGGCTTCGGTTCTTTCGGAGGCGTTTCACGTTTCTGCCTGACCGAGAGGATTTAACTTTGCTTTGGCAGTCGTTGGTCGAAACGCACAACGTAACGGGCTTTCGCGCGCACGACGTGCGACTTGTCGCTGTCATGCAATCGTACGGCATCACCCGTCTTATGACTTTCAATGCCGCTGATTTCAGGAATTTGCCGGTCACGATCGTCGATCCAAGAATTTGACGATGTGGTTCTTGAGTTCGCCGATGACTCACTTGTTCTAAGTTCCCAGATCGCACTCTGCCACGTTCCACAACTTCTAGCCGCTAAATTCTATTTGCGGTGAGTGAGGTTCATCCGGCTATAATCGAGCGGTGTCGGTAATTGACCGCTCTCTCCGCCGGTGATAATGCGCCATGCAGCAGCACCTTCCTCTCTCGTCGCGAAATCGCCGCGATTTTTTAACGCGCGCGGGTGGAGGCTTTGGCCTGATGGCCTTGGCTTCACTACTGGCCGAGGAGTCGAACGGCCTGCGTGCCAATGAGTCGACCGGCAAAGAAACTGCGACTCGCCCACCCCATTTCGCGCCGCGGGTGAAACGGGTGATCTGGCTCTTCATGCATGGCGGGCCGAGTCACGTGGACCTGTTCGAAGCGAAGCCTGACTTAGTCAAGTTGAGTGGCAAGCCGCTCCCTGATTCGTTTGGCGAAGTGATGACGCGGCGCAAGGTCGCGCAGAATCCGCTGCTCGCGCCGATCAAGCCGCTTCGGCAGCATGGTGAATGCGGCCATGCGATCAGCGACCTGCTCCCGGAGACCGCGAAGCATGCGGATGAACTGTGCATGCTCCATAGCGTGTGCGGCGACAGTGTGAATCATCCGCAGTCGGTTTATCAGATGAACACCGGCAGCATCCTGATGGGTCGGCCCAGCGTGGGGAGTTGGGTCGCCTATGGCCTGGGTAGTGAGAATCGCGATCTACCTGCTTATGTGGTGTTGCCCGATCCAGGCGGCGGCGTGAAAGGTGGACCACCTGCGTGGGGTAGCGGCTTTTTGCCAGCCACGTATCAAGGCATCACCATGCGGCCCGGTGATTCCCCGCTGCTCAACTTGCGACCTCCCAAAGAACTATCGGGTACCCAGCAGCGAGCAACGCTCGATCTGGTACAGCAGTTCAATCGTGCGCACCTTGATGCTCGCGATGGTGACGATGAACTGGCCGCTCGCATTCGCGCCTACGAACTGGCGTTCCGCATGCAGAGCACAGCGCCGGAACTCGTCAACCTGCAGGATGAGACCGCAGAAACGCAGCGATTGTATGGTCTTGACGAAACTCACACCCGTTCATTCGGGCAGCGCTGTTTGCTCGCGCGGCGAATGATCGAACGCGGCGTGCGCTTCGTGCAGGTTTACTCGGGCGATACCAACGGCTGGGATGCTCACAGCAACGTCCTCACCAATCACACGCAGCATTGTCGCGCCACAGATCAGCCGGTCGCCGCGCTTTTGCACGATCTGAAACGTCGCGGACTGTGGAACGATACACTCGTAATTTGGGGCGGCGAGTTCGGTCGCATGCCCATGAGCGAACAAGGAACCGGTCGCGATCATAATCCCTGGGGATATACGGTCTGGCTGGCTGGTGGCGGCGTGAAAGGTGGCATGCGTTACGGCAGCACCGATGCCGTCGGTCTGCGGGCTGAAGACAAGCCTGTGCCAATTAAAAACCTGCATGCGACGATCTTGCACTTGCTTGGGCTGAAATTCGACGAACTCACCTACTTTCACAATGGCTTGGAAGAACGGCTTACTGGACCAGCTGAGGCGCATGTCGTGCACGAGGTGCTCGCATGATGCGCTGGCTTAGTTATTCAATCTGTTTCACTCTGCTCTTGATGCCGCAATCGAATGCAGAAGAGGAACTTGAGGATAGCAAACGCGAGGTCGTTGCTGATGAGCGGCCGATTGTAGAATTGCCGATTACAGCGGCCGATCGAGATCACTGGGCTTTTCAGCCGCTAGTGAAGCCCGCGGTTCCCACGGTTGCGGATGCTAACCAGCAAAGCAATTCAGCTGTCGACTGGTTCGTGCTCGAAAAGTTGGCGAAGAAACAACTTGCGCTGGCCTCAGCCGCCGACCACTCAACATTGCTGCGACGCGTGACATTTGACCTGACTGGATTGCCGCCGACGTTGGGAGAACGAAGTGCGTTTTTAGATGACTCAGCGCCCGATGCTTACGAGCGCGTCGTCGATCGACTGCTCGCGTCCCCCGCGCATGGCGAACACGCAGGGCAAGCTTGGCTCGATCTGGCCCGCTTCGCAGAGACGGATGGCTTTGAGCACGATAAGGTCCGGCCGCTGGCCTGGAAGTATCGCGACTGGGTAATTCGCGCCCTCAATGACGATTTGCCTTACGACCGTTTCTTGCAGTTGCAACTTGCCGGCGATGAGATCCTGCCCGGTGACGAGCAGGCTCGCATTGCCACAGGCTTTTGCCTGGCTGGGCCCGATATGCCGGACGTGAACGATCAGCAGGAACGGCGGCATAATCTACTGAACGAAATGACGGGGATGGTTTCGTCGGTCATCATCGGGTTGCAATTAGGGTGTGCCCAATGCCACGACCATAAATACGATGCGCTCAGTCAGGCTGATTTTTTCCGTTTGCGGGCCTGTTTCGAGCCAGCTGTGCAGTTGAAAAAGGATCAATCGGTCGAGTGGCTGAAGGAAGTAACGAAGCCCGAGAAATCGCGATTGTGGATTCGCGGCGATCATCGCCGCCCTGGCGCGGAACTTCAGCCCGATGTGCCGCGGATTGCCAACCTGGGCGAACAAAAGTTTGTCGCACTGATTTCGGCAGTGGCGAGTAGTTCCTCGGCAGAAGCCAAATCGACCTATCGCCGCGCAGCTGCCGCTCGTTGGTTTACGCAGCCCGACCATCCCCTCACCGCGCGCGTCATGGCCAATCGCCTTTGGCAGCAACACTTTGGCCGCGGGCTTTCAGCGTCACCCAGCGATTTTGGTCTGCTGGGTGAATCGCCCACTCATCCAGAGCTGCTCGATTACCTCGCTACCGAGTTCACCGGTCGCGATTGGAGCATGAAGACCCTGCGCCGCACGATTGTGGAATCGGCCGTCTATCGGCAGGCCAGTCATTCGTCAGGCAAGCCGATCCATCAAGCCGAGTGGCAGACGCGATTAGCAAAAGACTCCGGGAATCAACTGTTCAGTCGTTATCCACGCCGTCGCTTGGACGGCGAGATGATTCGAGATGCCATGCTCGCAGCGGCCGGGATGCTCGACGCGCGGGCTGGTGGCCCCGGAGTGATGCCACCGTTGCCCCCGGAACTAACCAGCACACTGCTAAAGAATCAGTGGCAAACGAGCAAACGCGAAGCCGATCATTATCGCCGCAGTGTCTATTTGTTTGCTCGTCGCAACTTGCGTTATCCCTTGTTCGAGGCCTTCGACCGCCCGGATGCGAACGCCAGTTGTCCTTCGCGAATTCGCTCGACAACCGCGCCCCAAGCGCTGCTGATGCTCAATTCCGACCAGGTACTGCAAACCGCGCAGCAAATTGCCGGCAAGATTGATCCACACCATGCGCCGCGCGACCTAGTGCTGAAGATTCTCTCGCGCGACGCAACGGCGGTCGAAATCACTGCGTTGCAGCAGTTCATCAGTGAGCAGGCAACGATGCTCGCTCGCGCTGGGCGAGCTGATTCGTCTCTGGCCCTGCCGAGCGGCTGGCAGGATCAGAACAATGCGCCCACCGGAGCCGCCATTGTGCAAGCCGCCTTGGCGTTGCTCAACAGCAGTGAGATGATCTATCTCGATTAGGCCCGGTCTCTTTCGCCCTCTGTCATTTGGCTGCATACGTGTTCCATGCAAATTGTCGCTGTTGGCCGTCCTGAAGTTCCCCCGCTCGAGATGCCCACGCGATTTCGCATGGAGATCGTCTACTTCATGACTGTGCCCGGCGATCACGGAGCGCCCGCCAAGTTGCCGGAAGGTGAATACTGGATCGATCCAGTCGAAGCGCGCCAATGGCTCGACGATCTGGTCGTGTGTGTCGTATCGCCCCTCGATGCGGCGTCGAAGGCTGAGATTCCACTTACCGACGAGCACGAAACCTGGTTGCAATGGATGGTTGACCATAATGTCAATCACGTGCGGTTAGGGTGAATGTTTGTTGGTGTTTACTCGCTCCCCGTTGTGCCCGCTGCTAATGAGCTCACGACAAAGCCTGAGGTGTACCACAGGGGGAAAGTGGTTGCCTGTCGCGCTGCGGCGGAGTAGATTCGGCCCGACGCATGCGTTGAAGACGAATGCGTTGAAGTGATCTGCCAATCTCCCGTCCTTTGATGAGGCCCACCCATGAGCGAGCTTCCCCGCCGCGAATTCCTGCATGGTGTTGCTGCCGTAGCTGCGGCCAGCACTGTTTCGTTGAATGTCGGCGCAACCAGTGCTGCCGACGATAACCGGCCGCTCAACGTGGCCCTGATCGGCTGTGGTGGCATGGGAACCAGCCACCTGCGCAATTTGCTGCAACGGAAAGAGATTCGCCTGGCCTATGTTTGCGACGTCGATGCGAATCGACTGACTAGTGCGGCCAAGCTGGTCGAAACATCGGGCCGGCCCAAGCCCGTCGCGACGAAGGATTTGCGAGACGTGCTAAAAGACAAAGCGGTCGACGCGGTCTGGATCGCCACGCCCGATCATTGGCATTCGCCGGCGGCAATTCTGGCCTGCGAAGCGAAAAAACACGTGTATGTCGAAAAGCCAGTGTCGCACAACGTGCGCGAAGGTCGCTTGCTGATTGAAGCAGCGCGAAAAAACAAAGTCGTCGTGCAAGTCGGTACGCAGTCGCGCAGCACCGCTCACGTTCGCAAGGCGATGGAGTTATTGCAGTCGGGAATCATTGGCGATGTGCTGGTGGCAAAGGCCTGGAACAGTCAGCTGCGGCGCAATATCGGTCACCTGTCACCGAGCCAGCCGCCAGCGGAACTTGACTTCGAGCTATGGCAGGGGCCGGCTCCCGAGCGCGCCTTTCAGGCCAATTTGCTGCCCGGCATTTGGCGCTTTTGGTACGACTACGGCGTCGGCGATATTGGCAACGACGGCGTCCACGATATCGATATCGCCCGCTGGGGCCTGGGTGTGAACACACATCCCGACACCGTCGCCGCTCTGGGAAGCAAGTTTTTCTTCGACGACGATCAACAATTTCCCGACAACCAATACTGCGTGTTCGAATGGTCTGGCGATGGCAAGGTCGGCAACAAGCGCCAGCTCATTTACGAACAGCGCGATTGGTCGCCCTACGTGCAAGAAGGTTATGAAAACGGCAACGCGTTCTACGGCACCCAGGGAGTCATGTTGCTCGGCAAGGGCGAGGGCTTCAAAGTCTTTGGCCCACGCAACAAGTTGCTCGAAGAAATGAGTGGCCGGTTCGATTTGGTTGCCCATCACCAGAACTTCATCGACTGTGTTCGCAGCGGCAATCGATCGCACGCCGATGTGGAAGAAGGGCACTTGTCCGCTTCACTGGCGCATCTGGCCAATATCGCTTGCCGGACGAATCGCGTGCTCACGTTTGACCCGGCAAAGGAACAATTCAGCGGCGAAGCGCCAGACCAAAGCATGCTCACGCGAAAGTATCGCGCTGGTCATTGGGCGGTGCCGACTGGGGCCTAAGTCGTTCGTCAAGGACTTCCACCGCCGTGATGATGTCTGCCTCGTCCGGCGGAATTGCAGGGCGAATCAGCCACGCGGTGATCAGCAGAATTCCCGAGCCGATCACCACTGCCTGAATCAGCGCCCCCACGCGATCGGGTGAGACGCGAGTCATGAGGCCGGCGATCATGCCGATTCCGCTGCCGACCGCCGAGCCATAGAGCACGCCCCACCCACGGTGGAATTGAAACAGCCCGATGATGATTCCGAGCAATGCTCCCGCGACCAGCCCACCGACCATGGCCCCGAGATACTCGGGAGAATCTTCCAGATCAAGATCCCGAAACAGGGGCGCAGCGGCCGCTGCCATCACGGCAAAGCCTGTTAGCATCACGAACAGGAGCGACAGCGGGAATGTTCGTCGATTCGTGGCGAGCGGGTCGTTCATGAGTTCGTTGTGTGACGGTTTTCGTGTTATGGTTGCTGGGCCAATTTTCCATCGTGGCGATTGATGAGCGCCTGCAACAGGGAGAGGGCCATGTTGTCGGCCAAAAATCGCACGTTCCCGTCGCCAAAGGCAAAGTTCGCACCGAGCGCGTGTGAACTCCCAAAGCTGCCGACATAGTTGGGGTTATTGAATGCCGGTATGGGAATCGTTGAATCGGGATCGCGACTAACAAAGTTTGGATCATAGGGGCCTGGCTGAGTTCCTTCGCGGACGAAACCAGGCGCATCGAAACCGACGCCAGTGAATGGCAGGGGTGCCATCGAGACCGCTTGTTCTTCTGCCGTGGCCGTCCCCGGCACAGGTCCTCCGCTGGGACGGTTCGCACGTGGCAAACCATTCTGAAAATTGAGCTGATTGATGGGGCCACCGCCATTGCGCAACGTAGCACGCGTGCCTGAAAGCCAGCCGAGATCGAAGGCATCGGTCAGTTTTTCGCCAAGAAACAAGGTGTTGGCGGCACCATCGGCAAGGTCTTCGTAACGCAACTTGCTGTTGAGAAAAAAGACGCCGCTGTTCTGCTCGTCGATCGCCGCTTCCAGGTCGTGATGCGCGGCGGCGTAGTCGCTGAAGCCTTTTGCCGAAACGGCACTGGACGGGCAAGTTACCAGTTTGGGCGACATGGCCATTACCGGCGCATTTTTCAGGTCGTACACGCTCACACTGAGATCGAGATTCTTGTAAGCCGCTTGCTGCTCGACGTAGGGCAGGATGTGGGCAATCCAGTTGAAGTGTTTGTCGTTGGGCAGGTTCTGAATGGGGGACTTCTGGGCAATGGTGCCGGGTGGATAGAGCAAGTGCGATTGCTCGTATTGCTGAATGCCCAGAATCAGCTGCGTTAAGTGGTTGGCGCAGGTTGCCCGGCGGGCCGCTTCGCGCGCCGATTGAATGGCCGGCAATAGGAGTGCTACCATAACCCCGATGATGGCGATGACCACGAGCAGTTCCACCAGCGTGAAGGCAGCAGTTCGGTAACGCATATCAGTTCTCCGCAAGGGCGAGTTCATTTGGTCGGGACAGGCTGAGGAACGATTCGCTGACTCATCACCAGCGCGCGATGTGCCGGATGATTAGGAAACGTGGCAGTGACGACAAGTTCGTAAGAATCGCTATCTGGTCGTTTCGTCAACTTGATGAGCGCCTCACCACGTTCGTCTGCTGGGGCCGCGCCCACGAGGGGTAACCAGGTTTCGCCGCGATATTCTTGGTTTCGCTCGAGTTGTACGAGTGCTCGATCGATGGCCGACTCGGCTAGCAGTTGCGCTTGCAACTCCCAACTTTGCTGCCGCGTCATGCGCTGGCTGGTGGCCACCTGGCGCAGCACGATACCCATAATGGTGACAACCACCACGAGCAAGACAATGGCCACAAGAATTGCAGCGCCGCGGCGAGTTCGCCGGTTAACGTACCTGGTCATGGCTGGGGCTCCTCACGAACAGGGGGCAACGCTCCGCCCAACAAGACCTGCGCGAAATAGCGGGGCTGGTGGTGTTCGCCAGGGCGCCCGTCCGGCTCGGGTTCTAGTTTCAGTTGGACCAGCGAGCGCGAGCCGGCCGGAGATAGCTGAAAATGAACTTCCGAACCCGGGCGGAGGAAGAACGACTCGCGCTGGAGTGTTCGGCCACCTTGGGCATGCGTGCGCACGAGCCAACTGTCTTGCTTGTCGTAGGTCCAACTGTAGCCGTCAGAACTCGTTAACTCACATTCATTCGGGCTCTTGATTGCGGCTTTGGTAGCGGCATGCACATCGCTGCGCAGCAAAGCATCGAGCCGCACGAATTCGCGCCGCTGTCGTTCGCGCAGCATGACTTGTCGCTGCGCTTTCAGCACGGAAGAAAAGAGAACCACCATGACGGTAATGAGCAAACCGACGAGCGTCACAACTATGCCGGTTTCGAGAATCGTAAAGCCGCGCCGACGGGCGCGAATGCAAGTTGTCATTCGTTAGCCTCCGGGCGCGGCTGATGCTTCCAGGCAGAGAGGCCGACCGGTTGCACGAAAGCCCCCGCCGAGTCTGTCCAGGAGACTTCGACGCGAATCTGTTTCGCGGGTGGTTGATCGACCGGCTCGGTGGCCAGCGAGACTTGCACGCTCATGGTTGCGGAAGGAATTAGCGCCAGAACTTCCGCAGACGCTGCTTCCGCGGTTGGTTCGGTAACTGTCAGTTCATCCCAGTTCTTAGCCAGGAGTGTTTCCAGGCGATTAGCCGCCGTTCGCAAAGCAACTTGTCGCGCCTCTGCCGCCCGCTCTTGTTTGCCAACTAAGAACAGAATTTGAGCAAATAGCGCGAGGCAGGCCACCAGCACGACTCCCGCGGCAGCTAATTCCACGAGTGTGAATCCGCGTCTCGCGGGCTTGGTCTGGGAATGGTTTGTTCTCATGTTAGCCCCTGAATTAAGGCGAACAGTGGCAGCATCATGGCAATGGCAAAATAGCCGACAAATAAACCGAACGAGAGGAGTAAGGCGGGGTATACGAATTGATAGACGACCATCATGCGATACGTCAGCCGGCGCATCAGGCTTTCTCCCATTTCATCGAGTGCCCAAGGCAGATTGCCCGCGCGCTCGGCGGCGGCGAGGACGGCCAGTTCGGCCGGTCCTACCAGCCACTGCTTGCGCAGCGCCTGCTTCCAGTCGCGGCCTTGCTCGACTTCAACTGCCGCGCGCGTCAATCGCCGCCGTACATTCGGCCGTGGATAGACGTTGGCGAGCAGGATCAACGCTTGCGGCAGCGGCTGATGCTGCTGGAGGAGCAGAGACAAACTACGGAGGACCAGGCTGGCATCGTAGCGCCAGAAAAACATTCGAAGAAAAAACAGCCAATCCATAAACCGCATCACATCGGGGAGCATCGCATTGCGCGAGCGCGCTTGACTGCCGGGCACCACTGGAAAAGAGTAAATGCCGGAATAGAAAACAATTCCCACAAACGCCGCTGCCAGTCCCAGCAACAGCAGGGGAATTGCGAAGAGCCAGCCTTCCATGACCATCCATTTCGAGAATGTGACCAGGGACTGAGTCATGGCTGGTAGGATCAGGCCGAATTCTTCGAACATCTTTTGAAAGACAGGCAGGATCTTGAGCATGACAAAGATCACGATGACTTGCAGAGCCACGAAGCTCACGCACAGATAAACCAGGCGGCTGATGATCGTGCGCAGGGCGGCATCAGATTCATTTCCCCAATTCAATTGCGACTTTAACGTCAGCCCGCGCAGGGTGAGAACGTCGCTCATGTTCACCGCCAAGCGCATGGGGGTCGACAATCGCAGGCGGGCCACCCGGGTTGCTTCCGAAAGTGTCGCACCTGCCTCCAGACGTTCTGCCAGGCAATGCGCCCGCACGCCTGCATCTCCGGCATGTTCCTGCGCAAAGGCGCGGGCTGTTTCCTGCAGGGGGATCCCTTTCTCGGCCGAGAAGGCGAGTGTGTTCAAAAGAGCGTGGTGCTCGCTGCGGCGAAAGCGATCGATGAGCATCAGAATCGCGATTAAGGTCATTGGCAAGTAAATGGTGCTGAGAAACGACAACGTACCAATGCCAGCGCCGAATACCGCCACAAAGATCATTACCCACGCGGCCAGCGAGATTGCTAGCCGCGCTTGATTGGCGGACGTTACCACTTCTTTGCGATAGAACAGGCGCAGCGCCATCAGCAGGGCAATGCCTGGCACCAAGAAAATCACAAGGGTGAGTGGACCAAGGGATTGCATAGGAAAAACAGCGATCTCCGTTCGATACTTTCAAGAGAGTCCGCGGATCAATTGAACAAGCGGTGCAAGAAAGCCCGCCACCATCATCACCACCATCCCAGCAATCAACAGGAAGACAACCGTCGGGGCCAACTGCAAAATCATGCTGGCCTGGGCTTGCTGCCGGCTTGCCAACATTTCGGCGGCGGTTCGCAGAGCGTCGGGCAAAGTGCCGCTCCGCTCGCCATTGCGGACCAGGGGAAAAATCGAAGCAGGCAGTTCGTGCAAGGCTTGCATCGCCTGTGACAGGCTGGCACCTTGTTCCACGCGGACGGCCAGTGTGTGAGCATGCCGGGCAAGGGCTGCGTCTCGAATGCCGTCGCCAGTCAGGCGCAGCGCTTGAGGCAACGGAATCTGTTGATCGAGCAGGAGTGCCAACGCCCGCAGCAGTTCGCTGCTGCCGCTCCAATGCCAGAGTGGTCCCAAAACGGGCGCAGCGGAGACGAACTGCGACCAGGTGCTTCGCCCGCCAATCAGCCTAAGCAGTAGCAAAAACGCGCCAATGAAGCCAAACAAGGTCAGGGAAATCGCTACTCCGTACTCGGTGAACCAATAGATGGCGGCAGTGCCAGCGGAAAGTTTGACTCCCAGGCTCGTCATATTCTCGAGCATCGATTTCAGAGCGGGCGCCAGCCAGAGCGAGATGAACAGGAACACGCAGTAGGTCGCCGCAAGCGAGATGAGCGGGTAATTGAGCGCGGTCATCACGTTTTGCCATTGCGCCCGGGACTGCTCGCGAATGAACAGCCATTGGCTGATGGCCATCGCCGGTTGGCCAGTGACTAACGAAGCTCGCATCAAGCCAGACAGCGGCGCAGAAAGTGGCGAGTCCTTGGTGAGGATCTGGTCGAGTGGTTCACCGCGCTTGATGCGCTCTGCAATGGACGTGAGCGCGCGTCCCAAGCGGCGGTCGCTGGTTCCTTCCGCGGCGGCCAATAGCGCTTCGCCCAATTGCGCGCCGCTGCGGGTCGCTTGCGTAAGTTCACGCGCGAGAGCGTTGTCGGCGGCGGTGGAGGAGAGGTTCGACAAGGGATGCGTTGAATAGAGTGGTACAAGCGGAGAAGGTATTAGGCCGTGTCCCCCATGTGTTTCATGAGCAATAGCCAAGGCCCGAGCGTGATCAGGCCATGAAACAGCACGAGAACACCACCGATGCAGAGCGATAGAATTGCCGGAACCCAAGTGGTGAGCCAGGCACTCCGACGGCGAACTTCATCGTAATAGTTTGCCGCCAATTGCCGAAGATTGACGATCAACTCGCGCTGACTGTAATGATCGAACAGCATGCAGGCGACGAGTGGCGGAAAGGGCTGCGGCGGACGAACTGTTTCGCCTCGCGCAAGTTGCTCTGCGAACTGACGAGTTGCTTGCGCGAGGGGCTGCGAACGA
Organism: Anatilimnocola aggregata; assembly: GCF_007747655.1. Taxonomy (NCBI): domain Bacteria; kingdom Pseudomonadati; phylum Planctomycetota; class Planctomycetia; order Pirellulales; family Pirellulaceae; genus Anatilimnocola; species Anatilimnocola aggregata. The sequence continues at coordinate 6,335,412 of NZ_CP036274.1, read as the reverse complement.
ATGGTGGCACTGATCAGCTGTAGCGATTCGGCCAGCGGCAGGCCATGTTCGAGCAGAATCGCTAGCTGTTCGCAGAGTGACGCATATTGCCCCGCGCGGCGCATTCGCCCGATGCCGCCGACAATACCAAACGTAAAACAATCGAGCAGCGACCAATCGCCGCTGCTGGTTCCAGCTCCGCGCCAAGTCAAATAGACGAGCACAGCCCCCAGAACCGGTATGAGTGGTCCCCATAACCACTGCCACTGTTGTAGCGCGGTCACGATGGCTTCAGCTGGTCCGGTGTTCATGTCCCAATCGGCACACATCAGCAAATAGACGGGGGCTAACTTGTCGAGCCAGAACAAAAACAACAAGTAAGTGATGACGGCCACGGCCAGGGGATTGATCGCTGCCAGAAAAAGCTGCTTGCGCAGTTCGCCCGTGCGCCGCGCGAGTTGAGCGATCCCTTGCAAGATTCCCGGCAAGTTGCCCGCGCGAATGCCGGCTTGCAACATGGCTTGAAAGCCGGGCGGAAACTGACCATCTGCCCGGGCTACCACGTGATCGAGCGGCGTTCCCGCGGCAAGTTCGCTGCCCATTTCGCGGGCAACGCGGCCCAGGCGTCCCGGCAAGTCGTGCCCAAGTGCCGTCAAGCCATGATCGAGCGGCACGCCGGCCCGCGCGAGGGCGGCGATCTCGTCGCACAAAGCCACCAGCTGATCGAGTGACAGCTTGTTCGAAGTGACGCCCAGCGTAGCCATGGTGCGAGAGGATTCGTGCGGATGATGCGCGGGGAGAAAAGTGTGCTTTAGTGTAAACAGATTTTGTGCGTGCCGGGACAGGAATTTAACCGGTCCCGGCCATTAATTCCCGGGGTATACCGATTGTCAGTCAGACTCGATGAGCCCTCGCCGAGACCGTGTGGAGGACACTAGAATATGGGTATGAACAATCCGCCTCCCAAACTGAATCAACGTGTTCGCTGGTCCACGGTGATCGGCATCGCGGTCGTGGTCCTGGGAATTGTCATCTTCGTTTGGGGCGAGGCTATTCAATTGGCCTGGTCGCAACGGGCGGTGGCACCGTTTTCAGCGGCGAAGATGCCGCTGCAAAGCGAGCGGGCCTATGCCTATCTGAAAGAAGTTTGCGCGATCGGCCCGCGGATCTCAGGAACTCCCGGCATGCTCAAGCAGCAGGAGTTGCTTAAGAACCACTTCGAAAAACTCGGCGCTAAGGTTTCGCTGCAAGAGTTCGATGCGCGACATCCCGAGACAGGCCAACGCGTGCGACTTGCAAATCAAATCGTGCAGTGGCATCCCGAAAAGCGAGACCGCATCCTCCTCTGTTGCCACTACGATACGCGCCCCTACCCCGATCGAGAGCCCGATCCGCGCAAAGTTCGCGACCCCTTCATCGGCGCGAACGACGGCGGCAGCGGAGTCGCCATGCTGATGGAACTCGGCAATCACATGGCTGGCCTGCGTAGCAAGTACGGTGTCGATTTTGTCTTCTTCGATGGTGAAGAACTGGTGTACGACGACAACTTGCGGCGCGACCCTTACTTTCTCGGTTCGGAGTATTTCGCTCGCGACTACGTGACGAATCCGCCGGCGCACAAGTATCGCTGGGGAGTGCTGGTCGACATGATCGGCGATAAACAACTCACGATCTATCGCGAGGTTAATAGCATGGCCTGGACCGACACGCGACCGCTGGTGCTCGAACTGTGGAAGACTGCCGCCGCGCTCGGGGTGAAGGAATTTGTAAATGTCACCCGGCACGAAATTCGGGACGATCACCTGGCACTACGAAATGTGGCCAAGATTCCCACCTGCGACATCATCGACTTCGAGTATCCAAACGCGCGCGGCCCCAATTACTGGCACACAACTCAGGACGTGCCTGAGAATTGCTCGGGCGAATCGATCTGCAAAGTGGGCTATGTCATCTTCGAGTGGCTGAAGCTTACGAAGTGATTCATGGCTTCGGTAGCTCTCTCTGTCGTGCTGGTTATAGCTGCGCTGGCGCTTGTAGTGAGTCACTTGCGCGCGTGGCGGTCAGCTGATCACGGCGGACTGGGGGAACGTGAACGGGAGTTTCATGCCCGCCGTTTTCGCCGCCGCGTGCAGGCTAGCGTCATGGTCGGAGTGATCGGTCTGCTGCTGCTCGGCGATCTTTGGCTGCGGACGGGTTGGCCGGCGCTCTTGTACTGGTCGGGCGTGCTGCTTCTGCTACTGTGGTTGCTTCTGCTCGCCGCCAGCGATTGGCTCGCGTCGCGCGTCCACTTTCATCAGCAGTTGAGTCGCCTGCAGGGTGAACGAGCGTTGCTTCAGGCCGATCTCGATCGGCTGCGCGATCGACACCGCAGGTCGACGGGCACTTCACCAACCGACACCGACGAACCCTGAGCGCATCATGCCCACCTTGAAGATTGCCGTTTATCCTGGCGATGGAATTGGTCCCGAAGTCACCGCCGAGGCTGTCCGCGTGCTGCAAGCCGTGGCAGCGCTCGAGGCTGATCTACGTTTGGAATTGACGACATTGCCGTGGGGCATTGAATATTGGCAGACGCATGGCAGCGTGGTGCCGCCGGACTTTCTAGCGCAAGTCCGCCCATTCGACGCCATCCTGCTGGGCGCGGTGGGTTGGCCAGCCTTATTGCCCGATCACGAGACATTGTCTCCCCTCGTGCAGATTCGCCAGGCTTTCGATCAGTACGCCTGCATGCGCCCAGCGAAGTTGTATCGCGGTTTGAAAAGCGTGCTCGCGGGCAAGGGACCGGACGAGATTGATTTCGTCGTCCTGCGCGAAAACAGCGAGGGAGAATACGTCGACAATGGCGGCCGCATGAAGCGCGGAACACCTGATGAGTTCGCTGTGCAGACGGCGGTTCACACCCGCAAGGGTGTCGAGCGAATTCTGCGTTATGGCTTCGAAATGGCCCGCAAGCGACGGAAGAAGTTGACGATGGTCACAAAGTCGAACGCCCAGCGCTATGCCTATGTGCTGTGGGACGAAGTGCTGGAAGAGCTAGCGCCGCAATATTCAGACATTCAAAGTGAACGCCAACACTGCGACGCCTGTGCGATGAACTTCGTCCGCTGGCCCGAGAAGTTTGACGTGGTTGTGGCCTCGAATCTGTTTGGCGATCTGCTGACCGATCTGGGCGGCGTGCTGGCCGGTGGTTTGGGCCTGGCCCCGAGTACGAATACGAATCCTGAAAAGAAGTTCCCCTCGATGTTCGAGCCCGTGCATGGGTCCGCGCCGGATATCGCGGGCCGCGGCATCGCCAACCCGATTGCCGCCGTTTTGAGTACGGCGATGTTGCTCGACCACGTCGACCAACCCACGGCCGCCCAGCGGGTGCGAACAGCTGTCGAGCAAACATTGCTGCAAGGCTCAGCCACGCCCGATCTTGGCGGCAAATTGACGACGCAGCAAATGGGCGAAGCCGTGCTGAAGAATATTCGGTGAACTCGTCCGGAGAATAATTGCTCCGCGTCTACTCAAACTGCGCATCGTCGATGGCGACGATGGCAATGCCGTGATGATTGGCCAGACGGACAACTTCGTCCTGATCGAGAACGATGGTCTTGCCCGCTTCGATGGCGAGTAGTTTGCCGTGGGATTGAGCCAGCGTTTCGATCGTGCCGATGCCGATGGTCGGAACATCGAACCGCATGTCTTGCTGTGGCTTGGCGACCTTCACCAGCGCAAAGCCTCCTTGGCGGCAGAGTAATCCCGCACGGCGAATGCACTCGTCGGTCCCTTCGACCGCTTCGACGGCGAGTACAGCTTGCCCTTTCACCGCGACGCTTTGGCCCACGTCGTGCCGGCCGAGATCCTTGGCAATTCGCCAGCCGAAGCGAATGTCTTCGTGTTCGAGTTTGGTGGGCTGGCGACGCGTCAGCACGCCGGGTGGAACGAGCAATTGCGGAGCGAAGTCGGTCGCAGGAGCCATGTGAATTCCATCCTTGGCAAATTCGTCGACGATGATGCCGAGCAGCGTATCGTCTTTGCGGTCGCGGCGGCGCGTCAGATAGGCCGGTGTGAAGGCCAATACCGTGCGCAGGTCCGGCACCAGAGAGAGCCAACCGAAGCGGCTGTAGAGAACTTTGTGCTTGAAAATCTTGCCGGCAAGTGTAGCCCGGCTCACGCCGAGGCGACTGAAATGGCGGATTGCGCCGCCCAAACGGGCGACACCAAATTGCCGGTAGGAATCGCAGAGCGATTTCAGCTGCGGATCGGCGTGCCCCGCAATTCCAATGCAGTGAACGATGGTCCCTTGGGCCTTGAGAGCCTCGGCAATCACAAATGGATAACGTCCCCAGGCTGCAATCAAGCCGATCGAGTTAGGTGGGGAAATGGTCATTTGAGAACTTGTCTTACCTAGCCCGACGCGTCAGCGCGGGTGAAGTGGAGCATGACTCCGATTGACTCGTTGATGCCTGGTTGAAGTTCGGCACTGGCAAGCTGCCAATGGCACCCGGAGTGTCTTGGGAGAATGGTGAACTGGACCGAAGTTCTCCCTCGCTGACGCTTCGGGCTATGTAAAGGCGTCGAACACTTCGATCAAGCTGCATCGGCTTGCGAACCACCGGGCAAGCGCGCTTGCAGGGCTTCGAGTTGCCGTTGCATGTGCGTGATCTGTTGTCGCAAACCGGGCAGGCGATGCACGGCGACAATGCAGCTGAGCTGATGTCGTTCGTCGGTGGCCGGAATTCCCAACACGTGCGAGCCGGCAGCGATATCGTTCATCACGCCCGACTTGGCCCCGATGGTCGAATGATCGCCGACGCTCACATGATCGCGGAGGCCAGCCTGGCCCCCCATCACCACGTAGTCGCCGGTCGAACTGCTGCCGGCCAGACCGGTCTGCGAGCAGATGAGGTTGTGCTGGCCGATGCGGCAGTTGTGAGCAATTTGCACCTGGTTATCGAGCTTGGTGCCATCGCCGATTGTCGTCGGGCCATAGGTGCCGCGATCGATACAGGTGCAAGCGCCGATGTCGACATCGCAGCCCAGTTCGACCCAGCCCAACTGAGCCGAGAGGACGTGCTGCCCACTGGCGCTGTTATAGCCAAAGCCATGCGCGCCAAGGATCGCCCCTGCATGAATGTTGCAGCGGTCGCCGACGACCGTGTTTTCGTAGAGTACGGCATTGGGATAAATCGTAACTCCCTCGCCGATGCGGCAACCCTCGAGAATCCGCACTCCGGAGTGAATGGTGGTCCCTTCGCCGATATCGACATCGTCGCCGATGTAGGCCAGCGGATGAATTTCGACCCCCGCCGACAATCGAGCGGACGCCGAAATGGAGGCCGAGGGGCTGATGCCGACCGAGCGGCGTGTTCGCTGCGGGCGGAAGCATTGCACGACGGTGGCAAAGGCCGCGTGAACGTTCGGCACGCTGATGTACGGCATGTTAGCCGGCTCGTAATCGAGCGGTACGATAACCGCCGCGGCCTGGCTGGCAGCAAGTTGCTTGGCCAGTTTCGGATTATCGGCGAGCGTGATTTCACTCGGGCGAGCCGCGACCAAAGTCCCGGCGCCGGTGATGAGTAACTCTTCGTCGCCGTGCAGCGTTCCCTGCACCAAATCGGCAATCTCGGAGAGTGTGAGGTTCATTGGATTCCTTCCCCCTCAAGCAATTGGCGGCCAAATCCATCGGCCGCACCCGTTAGCGGTGTGCAATGTAGTCGCAGTCGTCGCCCCCCGACAAGAGCGAAAACCAACGAACGCTAGCGTGGCAGTTGGGGAGAATCACTGGTCTTGTGTAGGTATAGCGCTGCGAGCCGATTGCCGAGATAGCCGTCGGATGGTGATGGCGCAGCGGTGCAAGGAAGTATCGTAAGACCGGCCTGGGGTCAGTGCTTCGGTCATCTGCAATTAATGTTCATTTAGGCGTATTATATTAAATAATAATTGACAAACTATTACATTGTGGATATGATTTATTTAGGAAGATTTCGCTGACGTGCCGCTGCGCGCTGACCGAACTGGCGACCAAGGGCGGGGCGATTTCCGGGCAGTTGGATTTGATCTTCAGCCGAATGAGGTTGCCCCGGAACATCGTCCTGAACCACATCGGCTGGAATGGCTCAGGCTGTTTAGTCTGGGGAATTGATTTGCGCGCAACCAAGGGTGGGTCAGGACCCCGGGTGAACATTCCGGAAATTGAAAATGGAAAGTTGGGCGATGTTTTTGAGTTAAGTCGTTTGTTGGTAAGGGATTCGAAAAGTAGTTGTCACATTCGATAGTGGAAATTTCCAGAAAGCCCCGCCAGGGTCGGGGCGATTTCCGGGCAGCTGGATTTGATCTTCAGCCGAACAAGGTTGCCCCGGAACATCGTCTTGAACCACATCGGATGGAATGGCTCAGGCTGTTTGGCCTGGGGAATCGATCTGCGCGCAACCAGCGGTGGTTCAGGACAAAGTTTCGGGACAGTGGTCGATGGCCAAGGCAGCGCGTGTGCGCCCGAAATTTGCCCCGACCCTGGGTGAACATTCCGGAAATTGAAAATGGAAATTTAAGAGAGGATTTCCAGCTAAGTCGTTCGTTGGAAAGGGATTCGAAAATGAGTTGTTACATTCGATAGTGGAAATTTCCAGAAAGCCCCGCCAGGGTCGGGGCGATTTCCGGGCAGCTGGATTTGATCTTCAGCCGAACAAGGTTGCCCCGGAACATCGTCCTGAACCACATAGGATGGAATGGCTCGGGCTGTTTGGCTTGGAGAATCGATCTGCGTGCAACCAGGAGTGGGTCAGGACAAAGTTTCGATCCCAGAGGTCGATGGCCAAGGCAGCGTGTATGCGCCCGAAATTTGCCCCGACCCCGGGTGAACATTCCGGAAATTGAAAATGGAAATTTAAGAGAGGATTTCTAGCTAAGTCGTTTGTTGGAAAGGGATTCGAAAATGAGTTGTTACATTCGGTAGTGGAAATTTCCAGAAAGCCCCGCCAGGGTCGGGGCGATTTCCGGGCAGCTGGATTTGATCTTCAGCCGAACAAGGTTGCCCCGGAACATCGTCCTGACCCACATCGGATGGAATGGCTCGGGCTGTTTGGCTTTGGGAGTCGATCGGCGTGTTACCAGGAGCGGGTCAGGACAAAGTTTCGGGACAATGTTCGATGGCCAAGGCAGCGCGTGTGCGCCCGAAATTTGCCCCGACCCCGGGTGAACATTCCGGAAATTGAAAATGGAAAGTTGGGCGATGTTTTTGAGTTAAGTCGTTCGTTGACAAGGGATTCAAGAAGTAGTTGTCAACTTGGATAGTGGAAATTTCCGGAAAGCGACCAGAGTCGTGCGGCATGGGCCAGCGCGTGTGCGCCCGAAATTTGCGCAGGCCCGGGGAAGTGAGGTACCGAGAATGTGGAAATTAAACCGGGAACGGGTTTCGCTCGGCGAAGCCCTTTTGATGCCAGTAGGGATAGGCTGGCGTGGTGGCGCTGGCAGCATCGAGTTGCTTGACCTGGTCGGTGGTCAGATTCCAACCGAGGCAGGCGAGGTTCTGCCGCAACTGGTCTTCGTTGCGAGCACCGATGATGAGCGTAGCGACCGAGGGACGTTGGAGCAGCCAATTGAGTGCGATCTGCGGTACGGTCTTGCCGGTTTCTTTCGCAATCAGGTCGATGGCGTCGACAATGTTGTAGACGTGCTCGTCGGAGACCGGTGGGCCGATATCGCGGTTCAGCTTGCTTTGCAGGCGAGTGTTCTCGGGCAACGGTTGGCCGCGGCGAATCTTGCCGGTCAATCGGCCCCAGCCCAGCGGACTCCAAACGACGGCGCCGACCTTTTGATCGAGGGCCAGCGGCATCAGTTCGTGCTCGTAATCACGCCCGACGAGCGAGTAGTACGCTTGATGGGCGACGTAACGCGGCCAGCCATAGCGGTCGGAGGTCGCCAGCGACTTCATCAGGTGCCAGCCCGAAAAGTTCGAGCAGCCGATGTACCGAATTTTGCCGGCGCGGATCAAATCGTCGAGCGTGCTGAGAGTTTCTTCGACTGGTGCGACGGCATCGAAGCCATGCAGTTGAAAGAGGTCGATGTAATCGGTCTTGAGTCGCTTCAAGCAGCCGTCGACCGACTTGAGCAAGTGAAAACGCGACGAACCGACGTCGTTCGGCCCTTTACCCGCGCGGAAGGTGGCCTTGGTGGAAATGAGAAGTTGATCGCGGCGGCCTTTGATGGCCTGGCCGAGAATTTCTTCAGCCATTCCCTGCGAATAGATATCGGCCGAGTCGAACATGTTCAGACCATGCTCAAGGCAGACGTCGATCAGTCGCTTGGCTTCCGAGACGTCGGTATCGCCCCAGGCCTTGAAAAGTTCGCCACTGCCGCCAAAGGTGCCTGTGCCCAAGGTGAGGACGGGAACCTTGAGCCCCGAGCCGCCAAGTTGTCGATAATCCATGACCGTCCTCCCAGTGAATTTGCCGCGAACCGAATTCTCAGTTCGCAGTATCTCACTTGGGTTCGGCCACTGGCAATGAGGCTGCCGTGGCCACTTCGGCTGGCAAGGCGGCACCTTGCTATGCGCAAGCGACATGAGCCAAGTGTGAGCGGCTTCTATCGAGGTCGCTGGTTTGCGCGTCGCAAGGGACGATGTCCAGCGCGTGCGAGGCATGCAAGGCTGGCTGCTGGTAATGGCGACAATAGCGTCGCGGGATTCCGGTACGCTGGGCGCGCACGCGGAGTGGGAAGCAGTTCATCGAGTGGTGCAAATGCGCGCAGTGATGACTTTCGTCGCTAGCGAATCATTGATTCGTTGCCAGTAACGCGAGCGTTTTTTCATTGCGGGTTTCACGTGCCCCTGAGCGGAAACTCGTCTCCAGGTTCTTGATTGCTGCGGATATATTTGCAAACGCTGCGAGCGCGACCTGGAAAGGATTTACCAGTGGTCGCGCCGTTGCTTTTGACTCAATTCTTCTGCCAGCGCTCTGCTGGGAAAGCTAACGTGTGAACATGGATTGTCTGACACGCTCGCGGCGCGGTCGTTTGTTTTCTCGACCCATGCATTTGGAAGCTCTCGAAAACCGCAGCATGATGGCTGCCTCCGATTTGGCCTCACTAGGTTCTAAGTCTGCCGGTTCGTTACACAGCAGTGTGAGTAGCGCTCTCGCGGCTGCACTCGTTGACGATGCCTATGAGCAAAACGATACGCGCGCGACAGCCAGCAATCTCGGAACGCTATCGGCCAATAAAACAGTGAATGGCCTGGTGCAGGCCGATGCGAATGACTGGTATCGCTTTACCACGACTGGCAAAGGTGCATCGACGGCGAACGTTTCGCTTACGTTCCTGAATTCGCAGGGCGATTTGGATCTGGAGTTGTATGGTGCATCCGGTCAACGACTCAAGGCTTCGCAGAGCACTGCGAACAGTGAACGTGTCTCGTTAAGCGGCTTGACTGCGGGAACCTATTACTTGCGCGTGTACGGTTATCAAGGTGCTACGAATCCCCGTTACAGCTTGTCGGTGAATCTGGGCACCGCGACGCTCCCGGCTGCGACTCTCAAGGATGATGCGCATGAACAAAATGACACGCTGGCAACAGCTGCCAATTTAGGCACACTCTCGACCAATGCGGGTTTGTCGAACCTGGTGCTGGCCGATTCAGATGACTGGTTTCGCTTCACGACCACTGCGACCGGCGGTAGTGCGAATGTCGTCTCGCTCAGTTTTCAGAACTCGCAGGGCAACTTAGCTTTGCAGTTGGTGAATGCGAGTGGCAGAGTTCTGGCCACGTCGAACACAACTGGCAACTCTGAGCGAGTCTCGCTCGCGGGACTGGGTGCAGGGACTTATTTCGCGCGCGTGTACAGTGCTACCGGGGCCACGAATCCCAATTACTCGCTGCAAATTGTGGCGCCCGTGCGGGCGGCGTCACCTCCTGCGGCAGGTGGCTTCGACATTCAAATTGTGTATAGCGGCTTTACTGCCAGCCAGCGGGCGATCTTCGAGCGAGCCGCTGCCAAGTGGGAAGCGATTATTGTTGGCGACTTGCCGAATGCGACCTACAACGGCGTGGCTGTCGACGACTTGCTGATTCACGCGAGCTCGGCGGTCATTGATGGCGTGAATGGGGTGCTTGGGCAGGCGGGCTACGACCGACTGCGCAGCAGCGGCACACGCTTGCCCTATCACGGCAACATGGAGTTCGATTCTGCCGACTTGGCCTCGATGGAAGCGAATGGATCGCTCTTCAACGTGATTGTCCACGAGATGGGGCATGTACTTGGAATTGGCACCTTGTGGCAATCGCGCGGCCTGCTGGTGGGAGCTGGAACGAGCAATCCGCTCTATACAGGAGCCCAGGCAGTAGCGGCGTATAACGGGATTTTTGGTACTCGGGCGACGGGTGTGCCGGTTGAAAGTGGCGGCGGCAGCGGCACTCGCGACGCGCATTGGGGTGAAGCTACATTCCGCACCGAAATCATGACGGGGTTCATCAACTCCGGGTCTAGCCCTCTGAGTAGGATCACGATCGCCTCACTCGCCGATCTGGGGTACTCGGTCAGTTATGCCCGAGCTGACCTATATTCCCCGCCAACAAACTCGACCCTGTTCGTGAGTGGAACTTCGACAAGCAATGGTGCGTCGGTTCAAGCATCAGCCTCGCGATCAAATTTTGGCTCAATCCTAGGACAGGCCCTAAGTGAGGTGGCATCGACCCGGCGATTTAACCCGATTAGCCATTCAATTGAGGGGGGCGCGGACTCGGTGAGTGGCAGCAACGTGGTCGATTTGTCAAGCACAGCCAAGCAACTTGCCGCGCTCGATTGGCTGTTTGCAGGAGAAGCCAACTTTGGTGGTAACTGCACCGGTTGGTGACCGCCAATAGGCGAGCTCGCGATGCTCCAAGAACGGCTCGGTGAAGACAAATTGAGGCGATTTCTCGTGGCCACCGTTGGGGCAGCTTGAAAATAGCTAAATTCGGGGAACTTCTGTCTAGTTTTTTCCGACGGGTGAGTATATTACGATTTTGCTGGCGCGAGCTAGGCGGGTAAATCTAGTAGCCGCGCTGCAACGTTGCGATACCTCTTCTTTGACGGCTGTCTGCCGGGAAGGCTGACGTGTGAACATGGGATCTCTCTCTCCCTCTAGGCGTGCTCGGTCTTTTTTTCGCCCCTTGCAGATAGAAGGCTTAGAAGATCGAAGCCTGATGGCTGCCTTGGACTTAGCTGCCTTGAAGCAGGCTAATTTCACCACCAACAAGTCGCGGTCTTCTGCCCAAGCCGCAACGTTGGTCGACGACTCCTACGAGCAAAACGATACGCGCACCACGGCTCGGAACTTGGGTACGCTTACCGGCAACAAGACCTTCAGCAATCTTGTTCAAGCCGACGCCAACGATTGGTACCGCTTCACGACCACGACCAAGCCGGGCGCAACGGCCAACATCACGTTGGCCTTCCAAAACGCTCAAGGGGATTTGGATCTCGAACTGTATAGCTTCGCAGGCGCGCGTCTTAAGGCTTCGGTCAGCTTGACCGACAACGAAACAGTCTCGCTCAGCGGACTGGCGGCAGGTACGTACTACGTTCGCGTCTACGGTTACAACGGCCAGACAAACCCCAGCTACAACTTATCGGTTAATTTGAGTGGGACAGTCACTCCACCTCCCGTAGTGACTGACGACTCGTATGAAGATAACGACACATTGGCGACTGCCAGCGTGCTAGGGACGCTTCCCGCAAACGTGACCATGCCGAATTTGAGGTTGGTCGATGCCAATGATTGGTTCAGCTTTACGACGGCGGGGGCTGGCACGACGACGCATAAAGTTGCGCTCGCTTTCCAAAACTCACAAGGCAATCTAGCGCTGCAGCTATATAACTCGGCCGGAGTGCTCCTATCCACTTCCAATGGCACCTCCAACGCAGAGAGTGTCTCTCTTTCTGGCCGAGCGGCCGGCACTTATTACGCGCGCGTGTATAGTGCCACGGGCGCGACGAATCCGGCCTATTCGCTGCAAATTGTTGCTCCGCTGGCACCGGTCACGCCACCAACCCCCCCCACGCTGCCGGACGATACCTATGAAAACAACGACACTCAGGCAACTGCTTCCAGCCTCGGCACATTGAATTCAAGTACGACAATCAACAGCTTGGTGCTCGCCGATGCGAATGATTGGTACGGCTTCACCACTGTGGCAGCCGGTGGCAGTTCGAACGTCATTTCCATGAGTTTCCAGAACTCGCAGGGGAACCTGGCCCTGCAATTGGTGAATGCAGCGGGTACGGTCCTGGCCACTTCGGACGGTACTGGCAACTCAGAAAGCGTCTCGCTGTCAGGACTCGCGGCCGGCAATTATTTCGCGCGAGTTTATAGTGCTACGGGAGCTACGAATCCAAGCTATTCGCTGCAGATTGTGGCACCAGTGCCAGTTACAAATCCGCCGCCGACCGGGACGACAGACGACGCTTACGAAAACAACGATACGCAGGCCACTGCGTCAAATCTCGGCACGCTCAACTCTAACGTGACCATCTCGAACTTGGTGCTCGCGGACGCTGCCGATTGGTTCCGCTTCACCACAGTTGCAACCGGCCGTCCTACCGATTCGGTATCGATTACATTCCAGAATTCGCAGGGTAACCTGGGGTTGGAACTGGTTAATGGCTCTGGCGTTGTTGTCGGCTCCTCGAATGGGACTGGCAACACCGAAACTATTTCAATTGCGACGTGGCTCCCCGGAACTTACTTTGTTCGCATATTTGGTGCCGCGAATCCCAGCTATTCTATGCAGTTTGTTGCCCCGATCACCCTGACCGACGATTCCTACGAACAGAACGATACGTTTGCCACGGCGTCGAATCTCGGCACACTTTCGGCCAACGTTAACCTGGCGAATTTGGTGCTCGCCGATTCCGACGATTGGTACCGCTTCACGACCACTGCCACCGGCACGACTACCAATCTGGTCTCGATTGGTTTCCAACAAACTCAAGGAAACCTCTCGCTCCAATTGGTGAATTCTTTGGGAGCGGTGGTGTTGACTTCAGAGACTACCGCTAACACCGAATCGGTTTCACTCAACGGCCTGGCTGCCGGCACTTACTATGCACGCGTCTATAGTGCGACGGGCGCCACGAATGCCAATTACTCATTGCAGATTGTGAATCCGACAACCTCTACCGGGACCTCGGCATTCGACATTCAGGTGAATTACGTCGGTTTCACGGCCAGTCAGCAGGCCATTTTTGATCAAGCAGCGGCTCGCTGGGAAGCAATTATTGTCGGCGATTTGCCGACGGCGACTTATAACAGCACAACTGTCGACGACCTGCTGATTGACGCTAGCGCCATTCCGATTGACGGCGTTAGCGGCATCTTGGGGCAAGCTGGTCCCGATCGTCTGCGCGCCACTGGTACCCGTCTTCCCTATCACGGCATCATGCAGTTCGATAGCGCCGACATGGCGAATATGGAAGCCAATGGCTCGCTCTTGAACGTCATCATTCACGAAATGGGACACGTACTGGGATTCGGAACACTGTGGCAGTCGCGTGGACTGGTGTCGGGAGCGGGGACGCTGAATCCCCTCTTTCTGGGCCCGCAAGCGGTCGCGGCCTACAACTCGATTTTTAGCACCACCGGAACTGGTATTCCCCTGGAAAATACGGGTGGCAGCGGAACGGCCGATTCGCATTGGCGCGAAGTCACTCTGCGCAATGAGATTATGACCGGATACATCAATGCGGGGGTAAATCCACTAAGTGCGATCTCGATCGCCTCAATGGCGGATTTGGGTTACACGGTCAATATGTCCGTTGCTGATGCGTACACCCGTCCACCGAATTCGACCCTGCTAATCGACGCAACTGGCGGGACTACGGTGCAATTTAATTCGACGCAGCCCGTTCTAATTCCAGTCGTCGCGCAGAACCCAGCCGCCTTGGCGGGGTTTGCAACATGGGCTCGCCTTGATTCGCTCAGTGCAGCGATCAATGCGATTGCCAACGCAAACAACCGCACTAATTCGGTCAGTTTGCCAGCCGCTGCGGCTTACACTTCCGTCCTCGACTTGCTGTTTGCGGGCGAAGCCAACAATAGCGACGAGGGCATTGATTGGTAGCAATTTATTGATGAGTTGAGGCCCCTGTGCGAGCATTGATTGGCTGGGCTGGCGGTTCGGTCGCTTTGTTATTGGTTTCTTTTGCTCTGCTCGCACAACCGCCCCAGGGGCCGCCTCGCGACGGACCTCCGCGCGAGGGGCCGGGAATACTCGGCGGCATGTTTCGCATGTTCGCGCCGGGGGGGCCAGGCGGTTTTGGTCCCCCTGCCAATTCGGCCGCCAGTTTGCTCGCGCTCCCCGCCGTGCAGCAGGAGCTCTCTTTCACCGACCAGCAGAAGAAAGAACTGGCCGACACCTCTGCCGCTCAGCAAAAGGCGCTGCAGGAAGGCATGGCGGCCTTTAACCCGCAGCAGCTGGCTGACCTGAGCGACGAGGAGCGGACCAGGCGGATGGCCGAGAGTCGGGCCAAGCTAGAAGTTGCCAACAAAGAGGCTGAGGCAGCCGTGCTGAAGATCTTGCTGCCTGAGCAGACGAAGCGATTTGCTCAGTTGCAAATTCAGCGAGACGGAGCCGCAGCCTTCGCCAAGCCTGAAAACGTCAAGCTGCTGGATTTGACAGAAAAACAACTCACTAAGCTCGCCGAAGTCCAAGCTCGCAGCTTCGCAGGCATGGGGCCAGCCATTGTTTCGCCTCAAGCGACGGCGGATATGCTCGCCCTGTTAACGACACAGCAGCAAGCCAAGTGGAAGGAACTTGCCGGCAGGGACTTCACCTTTCCCGTCGCCCAAGGTGGCGGCGGAATGGGGCGTGGATCAGGTGGATTTGGACCTGGCGGTTTCGGCCCTCCTGGAGGCGGTGGACCTGGCGGACAGGAACGCAAACTCGTGGATAGGTTCGATAAGAACGACGACGGCTGGCTGAACAACGACGAACGTAAACTGGCCCGTGAAGAAGCGAAGTCGCAGCCACGTCGCGGCGGTCCTGGGGGCGGCCCACCTGGGTTTGGTCCGCCCGGCATGCCACGACGCGAGCCTGGCAAGCCGGGGCCGAAGGTTGATCCCAAGGACGTGAAGCCGATTGCCGATGCCCCGCTCTACGCTCCCGATGTTTTACGCACGCTGTTTCTCGAGTTCGAAAATCCCGATTGGGAGCAGGAACTGGAAAACTTTCACGGGACCGACGTGGAAGTTCCAGCGACATTGACCGTTGATGGCAAGCAGTATTCAAACATCGGGGTTCATTTTCGCGGCATGTCATCGTTTGGAATGATTCCCGCCGGTTCCAAGCGTTCATTGAATTTGTCGCTCGATTTTGTGGACGAAAACCAACGCTTGTACGGCTACAAAACGCTGAACTTGCTGAATGCCAACGATGATCCCACGTTTTTGCACACGGTTCTCTTTTCGCACATTTCACGGCAGTACATTCCCGCTCCCAAAGCGAATCTGGTGAAGGTAGTGATCAACGGTGAAAGCTGGGGTTTGTACGTGAACGCCCAGCAGTTCGACAAAGTGTTCCTCGCCGAGAACTATCCGGTTTCCAAAGGGACACGCTGGAAAGTCAGCGGCAGTCCAGGTGGCGGTGGCTCGCTCAGTTACCTGGGGGACAAGGTTTCTGCTTATGAAAGCCGCTACGAAATGAAATCGAGCGATGGCGAAAAGGCCTGGAAAGCCTTGATTCACCTGTGCAAGACGCTCAACGAGACACCTCCAGAGCAGTTGGAACAAGCGCTGGCTCCGATTCTCGATATCGACGGAGCACTGTGGTTTCTTGCGCTCGATAACGCGCTTATCAATAGCGACGGATATTGGATTCGTGGCAGCGATTACAGCTTGTTTCGCGATGCCAACGGTAAGTTCCATGTCATTGCTCACGATATGAACGAAGTGCTGCAGCCAGCCATGGGCCCCGGAATGGGAGGACCTGGCATGGGCGGTCCCGGGGGACGGATTGGACCTGGAGGACCGCCTGGCATGGGTGGCGGCGCAAATAGCAGCGGTTATCGCATTGATCCGCTCGTAGGCCTGTATGACACGAGCAAGCCACTACGGAGCAAGCTGTTGGCAGTTCCTAAATTTCGCGAGAAATACCTGCAAAATGTGCGGACGATTGCTCAAGATTGGCTCGATTGGAAGAGACTCGGGCCAGTCGTTAAAGAGTACGCTGCCCTGATTGAAAGCGAGGTCGCCGCCGATACTCGCAAGCTCAGCTCGATGGCTGACTTTCAGAGTGCAGTCTTGCAGGATCTTTCCAGCGGCCATGGCCCGCCTGGCGGTCATCGCAGTAGTCTGGAACTGTTCGCCCGGGAGCGGAGTAAGTTCCTCCTGGGGCATTCCTCGATTGTCGAGCTTGCGCAGCCATAACAGCCGAATTCAGTGGAGTTTATTGCATCCACTCTGCCTCGCTGGCGGAGTTTTCTGCGCGGCAGATTTGAGTGAAGAAGCGAGGAATCGCCGGACGATGATAGGGGCTCCCAAGCAGCGAACTGGAATTTGCGAAAAAGGTTCGGTGCCCCCTTTTTCTGAAAGCGAATACGCGTTAAGATTTCGGGACGTACTGACGAATGACGTTCAGTGATGCGGGAAGTGAAAGCTTCCTGATAATCACTTCTTGAACGTCCAGCAGGACTGAAAGTGAAGACTAAAAAATTCCTTTCACCCCTGTTGACGCAAACTTCAGGTTTGCTAAGATGTGCGACTCGCCACTAAGGAGCCTTTGGTTTCGAAAGTGGCGAGATGCTCACAAAGTTGTGAGTAATAAGTCTGATCTTTGACAATTTGGTTGGTGACCTCTTCAAGTTCATTTGGGTCTTTTGACCTGAAGAACCATGGTCTTACGAGGCTTGTCTTCGTGGGATAGTGGAAAATTTTGGCTATTCGCAACTTTGACCAAGTTGCAAAACCAGCCAGACTCTGAATTGGCTATTAAACACCGGGTGGTGTCGAGGCTTCGGCCGAGATGTCATTCGGCAAGCAAATAAACAATTGAAGGGTTTGATTCTGGCTCAGAATGAACGTTGGCGGCGTGGATTAGGCATGCAAGTCGTGCGAAAGTGTAGCAATACACGGAAGCGGCGTAAGGGAGAGTAATACGTAGGTATTTACCTCGGGGTCTGGGATAGCGGCGGGAAACTGCCGGTAATACCAGATGATATCTCTGGATCAAAGGTGTGATTCCGCCCTGAGAGAAGCCTGCGGCCTATTAGCTAGTTGGTAGGGTAACGGCCTACCAAGGCAAAGATGGGTATGGGGCGTGAGAGCGTGCCCCCACTCACTGGGACTGAGACACTGCCCAGACACCTACGGGTGGCTGCAGTCGAGAATCTTCGGCAATGGGCGCAAGCCTGACCGAGCGACGCCGCGTGCGGGATGAAGGCCTTCGGGTTGTAAACCGCTGTCGAAGGGGAGGAAATTGTAGTGGGTTCACCCATTATATTGACCGATCCTTGGAGGAAGGGCCGGCTAATCTCGTGCCAGCAGCCGCGGTAATACGAGAGGCCCAAACGTTATTCGGATTTACTGGGCTTAAAGAGTTCGTAGGCGGTTCGGTAAGTGAGGTGTGAAATCCCTTGGCTCAACCAAGGAATTGCGCTTCAAACTGCCGGGCTTGAGGGAGATAGAGGTGAGCGGAACTGATGGTGGAGCGGTGAAATGCGTTGATATCATCAGGAACACCAGAGGCGAAGGCGGCTCACTGGGTCTCTTCTGACGCTGAGGAACGAAAGCTAGGGGAGCAAACGGGATTAGATACCCCGGTAGTCCTAGCCGTAAACGATGAGCACTGGACCGGAGCTCTGCACAGGGTTTCGGTCGTAGCGAAAGTGTTAAGTGCTCCGCCTGGGGAGTATGGTCGCAAGGCTGAAACTCAAAGAAATTGACGGGGGCTCACACAAGCGGTGGAGGATGTGGCTTAATTCGAGGCTACGCGAAGAACCTTATCCTAGTCTTGACATGTTTAGGAACCTTCCTGAAAGGGAGGGGTGCCCGCAAGGGAGCCTTTACACAGGTGCTGCATGGCTGTCGTCAGCTCGTGTCGTGAGATGTCGGGTTAAGTCCCTTAACGAGCGAAACCCTTGTCCTTAGTTACCAGCGAGTAATGTCGGGGACTCTAAGGAGACTGCCGGTGTTAAACCGGAGGAAGGTGGGGATGACGTCAAGTCCTCATGGCCTTTATGACTAGGGCTGCACACGTCCTACAATGGCGCGCACAAAGCGATGCAAACTCGCGAGAGCCAGCAAATCGCAAAAATCGCGCCCCAGTTCGGATTGCAGGCTGAAACCCGCCTGCATGAAGCCGGAATCGCTAGTAATCGCGGGTCAGCATACCGCGGTGAATGTGTTCCTGAGCCTTGTACACACCGCCCGTCAAGCCACGAAAGTGGGGGGCGCCCAAAAGCACTGTCGTAACCGCAAGGAACAAGGTGCCTAAGGCGAACTCCGTGATTGGGACTAAGTCGTAACAAGGTAGCCGTAGGGGAACCTGCGGCTGGATCACCTCCTTTCTAAGGAAATTGATCGTTGTCGTAACTTTATGTTCGACAACATTAAGTGCACACTGTCTCATGTTGTGAAGAGGTCAGCCAGTTTCAAGCTCTTTTCGAGCTTCATTGGCACACCAACCATTTTGAATTGATAGCCCGCTCAGGTTTAGCCAAACCTGAGCGGGTTTTTTTGTTTCTTGCCAGCGACTTTCCAGTCGATCTCTCATTGTCGGTCGACGTAAGTCGGCGACTGCTCAAGGGGACGGTGTTGAAAAAGTCCTCGGTCTTTTCAACGCCCAGGCGTGCCGCTCACGAGAGATACTGCACAGGTGCTGTTGATAAAGTCGGTCGCTTCTTCAACAAGTGCGCGCGAATTGCGAGCTGGCCCCGCAAAGTTACGTCGACGGCAGGGCAGGGGAGGGCACCTGGTTAGCAGAGGTGAATTCCGTGCCGTGCCTTGTCCAGGTTGCAAGGCTCTCCATCCTTTGTCGCAACCGGCTTTAGCAGCTCTCCGGATACTTCGCCGTATAGAAATGCGGGGAAGAATTCTGGTTAGTCAAGCAATAAGTCAATCGTCGCGTCAGAAGCCCTCGTAAGCACGTAGATCATGCCCATTGCAATTATTCATAGGTAAAGATCGCCGTGGCGGTGCAATTTTCACTGGGGACGAGGCGGACCCAATAGGCGGAGAAATCAGCGGGAAAAACGTGTTTCAGCGCTGCGCCAGCGGGCACTTCTACTTCTTCGTACTTCGACCAGGTACCGGTTCCGGTGAAGTCGGCTTCAATGCGGAACGTCACGGCCTTCGCAGCGCCGTGTTCGATGGTCAGCCGTTTTTGATCGTAGCCTGTCATCAGGTACGGATCGCTGACTTCTTTGGCCGTGACCTTGGTTTGCTTCCAGGGGCCGCCGACACCGCGAGGTTTGCCAAATTTCCACAAATCATCGACGGCACCGACCCACAATTTGCAAAGGCCATCGTCCGAAGTGATGAGGTGAGGATTTTTGGTGTCACCCGCCTCGATGCCACTGACGACGAGCAGTCCGCGGTAAGAGCAGTAATCGTGGATGCGGCGATTATGCGTGGCGACGGGGCGGACTTTCGCAAAACCACCAGCGTTTTCAGCGGGCAATTCATAAAACGTGCCGTGAACGTTGAGCAAATCCCGCTCGGTGCAAACTTCGCGATCGACGCGCTCGGCACCAAAGGGGCCGACGTGATCGAATGCCAAATCGCCCTTGGGCAACCGCCAGCGACGGCCTTGCTCGTCAATATTCAGTACCGAAGCTTCATCAATCGTGATTACGTTGGTGGGGATCGCATAGTTCTTTTCTGCCCATTCCGGGCCCTTCGGGTCATCCACGCGAATTAGTTTCAGATTGGCGTCAAGGTCGTAGCTTCCGAGGTCCTTGACCTCGCCGCCTGCTGTCGACTTCGCGGCAAATCGCAGTGTTTTCAGATTGGCTCCGCGAGCGTAAATCACGCCCCCGCTGAGTTCCTTCTGCGCCGGTTTGGCAATGCCCGCGAAGATCTCATCCGCGACCGGTTTACGGCGATCGGGATTGCTAAGCTGAAAAACGGCAGTGGCCTTGGTCAGATCGGCTGACGAACGAATGCGCAGCCATTCTGCTTTCACCTCGGCGGGAATCGACAACCTGGAACTAGATTGCGGCGCAATCCGCGCTTTGCGATAGGTCTTCCACTGGCCGTCGCCTTTTTCATCCATTTCAATCGTGAATGTCACCTCAGTCTGGTGGTCATGGCTGATTACGAGACTGCGGTGTTCAAATCCGGCGACAAGGAACGGGTCGGTCGGTTTATTGGCTGCGACTTCGTCATTCAACCAGACGGCTCCGCGGCCAATGACGGGACCAAGTTGATCGAGCAATTCGGGCTGGATGAACCACAGGTTCGACTGCGATTGCCCAGGGCCCGCGAGATCCCCTTTCATCTTGCGCTTGTTAAGAAACTCGCTTTTGGCGGTGTCGTCGCAGCCCATCACCAGTCCATCGTTCCAGCGGCAAAAGTCGCCAATCACTTTCAGGTAGCTGGATCGGGGCCGAATTCCCGCCGCGGTTTTGGCCGTAAAGGTCGCAGGAAAACGCCAGAACATGCCGTGCATGGTCATCAGCAGGTCAGTCTTGCCCGGCTCGCCGATATCGCGAATCCGTGGCCATTCGGTGTTCCAACCGTGGGCACCGTCGTAACTATGCGACGCCTTGGGCAAGCGGAAGGCGTGCCACTGGCCGCCATCAAGCACCATCAGTATCAGCGACTTGGCATCCCAGCCCATGCTCCAAAGCGGGTCGGTTTCTTTGGAATTGCCCAGAATTCCGCCGGGGCCGGTAACTTCCGTAAATTGGTTCCGGCGAACGAGTTCCCAATCGCCAGCTCCTTTCCATTCGGCGAGTGCGCCGGAGGGAATGGTCGGGTCGCGTAAGGCGGCCTCGCTCCGTTCGCCGTTATTGGCATACACCAATCGCCCTTGAGCCGAGTAAAGCCCCTTGCCGTGATAGCCGGGCAGCTTGGATTGGACTGTCGCCGGTGATTTTTCGTCAGTTTGACCCGCACCCGGCTTATTGCCGTCGACGATCAGTCCTTTGATCTCCAGCGAGCGAACATCGACCTCATATAGGCCCTCTTCCATGGTGGCGTAGTACAACTTATTGGCAGGGTCGGTCAGATGTCGGGCAGTTCCAGTCAGCCGGCCGGGCATCAGCTTGGGAGGTATTACCCGCACTTTCCCGTTGGCATCAATCAAGTAGGGCCCGATCGCCAATTGGTTGGATTCGCGGTGGATCAGGCGATTTGCAGGGGTGCCACCGACACTTTCCGGTCGAACAATCTGCTGCAACTCAGGAGTGATCTCATACAGTTTGTCGGACGAGCCGAACGGCAAGTGTGGGCCGTAAGTGATGACCCACAAGCGGTTTGCCCACGGTACTACTGCGCCGGTGCCGCATTCGCCCTCATTGTTGAACATTGCCAACTGCGGGTAGATGCCCGAAATGTTGACGGGCTCGGCTCCGGAGGCGAAATTCGCCCCGACCAGCAAAGCAGGAACAATTAAAATGGCTAGGCGAACTGTTGACATTGCCGCGAGGCTCGCTTTTGATGAAATTGTGGTCTGAGAGAGGGGCCTATTTTCCTGCAGTTCATGCTCCGGCACTGCAATTGCTTGGAGTAAGGTATTCTTTCTACGCTGCCAGTTTGGCCGGGTCTACCGGTGCCTGAGCACGTTTTTGGAAAGCTTTTGGGTTCGACGGAGCGCGGAGCCTGCGATGAAGCTGGAAACACCTTCACTGCTGATCACCGATGACGATCGCGATTTTCGCGAAACGTTGAGGAGCGTGTTTGAAACGCGCGGCTTTCGCACCATTCTCGCCGGTGATGGCGAAGAGGCTCTCGACGTCATCAAGCGTGAACCCGTTCACCTGCTATTGCTCGATATGCACATGCCGCGATTAACGGGGCTCGAGACAATTCGTCAACTTCGAACGCTCCACTTCGAACTGCCCTGTATTTTGATTAGTGCCGCACTCGATCGCCAATTGGAGGCCGAAGCGCGTGCCGCTCAGGCCTTTTCGGTGCTCTCGAAGCCAGTACGCTTGCCCGATATCACCGGCATCGTAGCCCGCGCAATGCAACAGATTTATTGTTGGCCGATGGGCAAATAATGGGGGTTCAATATTCCCAGCGCGTGGAATTGTTGACCGCCCGAAAGAGCCAAAATGCACCGGTGTAGCAGCCGATGCCAATGGCCAGGCAGCAGAGAATCAGGCCGAACAAGGCCCAGCCACGACGACGCGAATAGAGGCCCCAAAGGCCCATCGTTAGCCCGACAAGTCCGACAATCGCTCCTTCAAAGCGCAGGGGCGCGATGATCAGGCCAAATACCCCGAGCACAATGGCGGCAATCGCGCCGCCATTCGAGGCGTAACTCTGTTGCAGTGAGATTTGCGTCTTCGGCGCGACTCGACCGAAGGAGGGTGCCGAAGATGGCGGGAGCAAGATCGCCCCAGGTGCGAACGGTGAACCGCGGCGACGAATGCTGCCGTCGATGAAATACTCGACAGCTCCCGGAGTTTGGGGAGCAACCACTGGTGAGATTGGCGGGGCAGGGGAGGGGTGCGTTGAGGGCGGACCAGTGTCTGTTTCGTTGGCCAACTCTGCCACGATCAACGGTTCGTGAGCAGTGGCCGAAGTGCGCGGAGTCGTGGACTGTGTGGCAGCTCTCAGATCGAGCCCGCACTTCCAGCAGCGGTTGACCGCACCCATCAGCACTTCGCCACAGCGGGGACATTCGCGCGCCACGCTGGTCCCTTTCTTGCCAGGAATCGCTCGAGAAACTAATCTAAATAGCTTACCACAACTGCCGCGGGCAACTCCTTATCGATTTGCCCGCTCCCGCCTGTATCGTTCTTTTGTCCTTGGCCACGACTGATGTCGTTGCTTCGTGAGATCCAGTTATGTTCGTTCGTCAGAAAATGGCTGCGCCGTTGTTGTGCGCCGCGCTGCTCCTGAGCCTTGTTTCGCTTTCCCAAGTTGTGGCCGTTCCGCCCGAACCGCCCAAGATTGCTGGAGAGTCGAAAGATGCCGAGCAATCGCTGCAAGGCTTCAAAGTTCCCGAAGGTTTGCAGCGACAAGTGTTCGCTGCCGAGCCGATGCTCGCAAACCCGGTTGCGTTTTCCATCGATCATCGGGGCCGCATTTTCGTTTGCGAGACATTCCGTCAAAGCAAGGGAGTCGAAGACAACCGCGGGCACGCACATTGGCTCGATGACGATATTGCTGCCCAGACGGTCGAAGATCGCCTGGCGTATGTAAAAAAGCACCTCAAAGAGAAGGCTTCGGACTACACGAAGTACGACGATCGCATTCGCTTGCTCACCGACACCGATGGCGATGGCAAAGCGGACAAGTCGAGCGTGTTTGCCGACGGCTTCAACGAAATCGTCGATGGAACCGGCGCTGGCGTAATCGAATATCGCGGCAACGTCTATTACACCAACATTCCGCACCTTTGGATGCTGAAGGATGTGGACGCGAATGAGCAGGCCGAAGTGCGGCAGTCACTGGCCTACGGCTTCGGCGTGCGTTATGCCTTTCGCGGTCACGATATGCACGGGCTGATTATTGGTCCCGATGGCCGCCTCTATTTCAGCATTGGCGATCGCGGCTTGAACGTCACGACCAAGGAAGGAAAGCGGCTGATCAATCCGAGCAGCGGCGCCGTATTGCGCTGCGATCTCGATGGTTCGAACTTAGAAATGTTCGCGACGGGATTGCGCAATCCGCAGGAATTGGCTTTCGACGATCACGGCAATCTTTTCACGGGCGATAATAACAGCGATAGCGGCGACAAGGCCCGCTGGGTTTATGTCGTCGAAGGTGGCGATACTGGGTGGCGAATGGAGTATCAGTATTTTCCCGATCGCGGCCCGTTCAATCGCGAGAAGATCTGGCATCCGCAGAATGCTGAACAACCGGCGTACATTATTCCGCCCACCGTAAACTTTGCCGATGGTCCATCTGGCCTGGCTTATTACCCGGGAACTGGTTTGCCCGAGCATTTCAACGGCCGCTTCTTCCTCTGTGATTTCCGCGGCGGTCCGGCAAACAGCGGTGTCCGAACGTTCAAGCTCAAGCCGAAAGGCGCTTCGTTTGAAATGGTCGATGCAGAGCAGTCGTTCTGGAGTGTGCTTGCCACCGATGTTGAATTTGGGCCCGATGGCGGTGTGTACGTCAGTGACTGGGTGAATGGTTGGAACGGTGAAGGGAAGGGGCGGATCTATCGCTTCTATTCGCCGGAGATTTCCCAAAGCGAAGTGGTCCAGCAGGTGAAGAAATTGCTGAACGACGGACTTGCCGGGCAAAGCGTGGCCGAACTCAAAAAACTGCTCGCGCATCCTGATCGTCGCGTGCGACAAGAGGCTCAGTTCAGCCTCGTCGACAAGCAAGAATCGACCACGCTGGTGGAAGTAGCGACGCACAGCGACTCCATGCTTGCGAAGTTGCATGCGATTTGGGGTGTGGAGCAACTGGTTCGCCGTGGACAAGATGCCGCGAAGTTGGTCACTCCCATTGTGGCCCTCGCAACGTCCGATAATGCGGAAGTCCGTGCGCAAGTGGCCAAGGTCATCGGCGAAACCAAGTTTGCTGTTGGTAGCGAGACGCTGATCAAACTGTTGAAAGATGATGACCTGCGAGTGCGCTACTTCGCGGCGGTTTCGCTAGGCAAGCTGAAAACGAAGTCGGCCGTTCCGGCGTTGCTCGAACTGCTGAATGAAAATCAAGATCAGGATCCAGTCTTGCGTCATGGTGCAGTCGTTGGGTTGGTGGGTGCCGCTGAGAGTCCGGCGCAATTGGTTGTCGCAGCAAAGGGCGCTTCGCCAGCAGTGCGTTTGGGTGTGGTGCTGGCTTTGCGCCGCATGGAATCGCCCGAGTTGGCAGGGTTTCTGAACGACAACGAACCACGGGTGGTGCTCGAAGCAGCCCGTGCGATTCACGATCTGCCGATTGCCTCGGAACTTCCCAAGTTGGCCGCGCTCGTTACACGTTCGACGACCAGCGATCCGCTGCTCCGGCGAGTGTTGAATGCGAACTTCCGTCTGGGCAGTGTTGAGAATGCGAATGCGGTGGCAGCTTTTGCGGCTCGCAGCGATGCTCCTGAAGCCATGCGGATTGAAGCGCTGGCGATGCTGAAGGACTGGGAAAAGCCATCGCCCAAAGATCGCGTCCTCAATTTCTGGCGACCGCTCGAAGGTCGCTCTAAGGAAGTCGCAGTCGCAGCGCTGAAGCCGGCGCTACCCGGCATTCTCACTGGCCCAACGAAGTTGCGAACAGCTGCCGCGCAATTGGCCGCTGATTTCGGGATGAAAGAAGTCGGTCCGGTGTTGTTCGGGTTGCTGAACGACAAGAGCCAGGCTGGTCAGACGCGGGCCGATGCGCTTATGGCACTTGCAGCCCTGGAAGTGCCCGAATTGACAACAACGGTCGATGAAGCACTGGCCGATGGTGACTCACGCGTGCGGGCCGCTGGTCGCAATGTGCTGATGAAACTCAAGCCGTCCGATTCGCTCAGCGCGTTTGAGCAGGCGATTTTTGAAGGTGATTTGATCGAACGTCAGGCCGCGCTGGCGTCGCTCACGAACTTCACGCAACAAGGTACGAATGCAATTCTCGAAAAAGCCCTCGATCAACTCGTCGCCGGAAAGTTCCCAGCGGATAGTCGGCTCGACTTGCTGACCGCGGCAGAAAAGCGGGATGCAGGTGCCGTTAAGAGCAAGGTGAAGCAGTATCAATCGCAGTTGCCCCAGGATGATCCGGCTGCGGCCTATCTCGACTGTGCCGAAGGTGGCGATCTAGAACGGGGTAAGAAGATCTTCTTCGAGCGCGCGCAGGTCTCGTGCGTGCGATGTCATAAGGCAGCGGGAGTCGGCGGCGACGTTGGTCCCGATTTGACGAAGCTGACGAGCGATCCGCTGAAGACGCGGCGCTACCTGCTCGACTCGATCGTGCTGCCTAACAAAAACATCGCCAAGGGTTTTGACTCGGTGGTGATTCTCGATGCCGAAGGTCGCGTTCTGGCTGGGATTGTGAAACAGGAAAATGACCAACGGGTAGAACTAATGACGGCTGAAGGGAAACTCATTTCGGTCGACAAAGAGCTAATCGAGGAGCGCAAGCCCGGCAAAAGTCCGATGCCCGAAGACTTGACCAAACATCTCACGAAGTTCGAATTGCGCGATTTGGTAGAGTATTTGGCCAGTCTGAAGGAGTGACAATACAGTTATTTATCTGCTAGCCCAGCTAGGCAGCATTTGATTAGGGGAAACTCTGCACCGTTAGCTGGCTGAGTAGGGACTGGTCCCGCCAACGTCAAAATTTAAGCCATTTACGGGAAAAAACGCAAAGTAAAGGGGTCTTTCGCGAATTCAAGCTTGGCGAGCTAATGGGCGATAACTACACTCCAGCAAGGTTGGCTGGCTAAGCTTTTAGCTTGCCGAGTAACCCGATGAATTGCGGCCCTTCTCCCGGGACGCCGCAAGGAATCGAAGCGGGTGCACAGCACTGGTTGCAAGGAACGCAACTGAGCTGCGAACACCTAGGAGTGAGAAAAATCTGAACTTGCTTGTTGCTCGCGTGTCTATCCAGTCATGCCGGCAACGACAAGTTACAGGTAGCCAGCGTCTGACGACCGACGTCAGACGCGGCAAAACGGACGGGCGATACCACGGTTCGACATCCGAACGGTGTAGTTCCTCGTCTAATAGGAAACGACTCCCATGTCGGGAACCATTAAAGCTGTGGGCATTAGCGCCGCAGCCACGAAGGTGAAGGAATTGGTGACGGTGATGAACGAACAAATTAAGAACGCCATTCGCACGCGAGCCTGCTCGGCCCGCTCGAACGAAGAAGTGGTCGAGGCTATTTTCGGGACTCTCCGCGAATATCGGATCGATGTGAAGCACGTTTCGCTCGAAGATATGAAGTCGGCAGTTGTCGAAGCCACACGCGCCTCGCGCGGTTCAGACAGCTCTTCGTTGCCGGTGTAGCACCGCGAGTATTCAGTGTTTGCCTTTAGGCGTGCCACACCTCATACTGTTGCGTACAGATGATTGAGCCCTAGGCATTCTCTTTCACCGCTTGGCTCGCATCGCGAGCCTGGAGCGGCAGTTGCCGGCCTAATAGTGGCATTTCAACAAGTCCTGAAGTTGCTGTTTCATGACGTGGGCTGGGCACTCTGCCTATTGCTGCCAATCGCAAGCGTTTGCGGAGTCGTGGCCAGTCTGGCCAAGGTGAAGGAGCTCCGTTGGCCAGCATTTTCCTGGGGAATTCTTGTTGGACTGCTAGTTGCCTCGCCTAGTTGGTTTTTGCTGGCAATGACGTGGCGGGAAAACATCGCGGGCCTAGGTGGACTGTTGTTGATAGTCCTCGCCGTAATGAATGCAGTCGCCGCAACTTTATTGGGGGCGGCAATGGTGCAAGTCAGTTGTCGCCGCTTGGCAACAACCGCGCGCGAACGACAACTGAGCTGGCTGCCACTTGCCCTGCCCGGTGCGCTGATCGTTATGCTTGTGGCTGTCGCGTTCGCAGTGCGTATTCCTGCACTTTACAACGAGTACGCCTGGGGACGAGCAAACGATCAATTAGCAAACCTGGGATTGGAAGTGCGCTCTTGTGCTGGCGGCAAGGTTCGAACGATCGGCCCCGAGTTTGAGTTTGGACTTAAGCTACTCGAAAGGCGACAGTCAGCATCAGCTGAATTCGCCAACCAAGTTGTGGCTCATACGAGCCTCGAGTATCTCGATATCGACCAGATCAATATTACCGATGCAGATTTGCAGCAAATCGCGAGGCTGGCGAAACTTGAAACACTCCAAGTTGGATCGGATTTGGTCACAGATCGGGGAGCCACTGCTTTAGGGCACGCGACCCAGCTTCAGTCCTTAACGCTGAAATGTCCGAACGTGACGGATATGTCCATGTCGGTCTTAGCGAGACTGCCGAAGCTTGATCATCTCAATCTCGAAGGTATGCCGATTACCGATCAGGGCCTTTGGGAGTTGCGTACTCTGCCGAAAAACAGTTTTATCGAAGTCGACAGCCCCCATCTCACTGTAGAAGGGCTGGCCGAATACGAAGAAGAGACCTTCGGTAAATTCATCAACGTGAGTTTTCCGTGGGAACGAGATCCACGCAGCAGCAACTCTCGCGAACAGCCGCGCCGCGTAAGCGATTCAGTACCATAGTCCACTGCAAAAGACGCAGTCCATGAGCGACCCGTATCAGAATCCTTACGAATCGCCCCAGATAGGTGAAGCACGGCGATCGTTGATTAGTGCAGAATCCCCCACCTCGATCGCGCAGCTGGAAGCGCGCATTGAGAATCTCGAACGCCAGTTGGCAGAGAATTGGTTCCTTGGCAGCTGGCTGAAGCGAGCGTTTGCCGTCCTCGGCTACTTTATTGTCGCCTATCTGATGATCGCGCTCGGCTTCTATGGAATCTTCACGCTGGTGGGCTTGGTCCTTATTGCGATGAAGGGGTGAGAGTACCTGGCCAGCGCGAGTTATAAATACACTCGCCGGTTATAGACGTACCACTCAAAAATTAGCAGCCCAATGGCGCCTAGCAGTAGCCACCGCCATAGTTCTTGTCGGGAAACTTGCTTGCTCGTTTGAGCTTTCACTTCTTCACTGCCGATGTCGATTTTCTCGCGCGGCACGAGATTGCTTTCGCGAGCATCGAAGAGGTTGACGGCGAATTTTTGCGAGACTTTGGCTGCAGAGCCATCGCGCACAGCGTAAGTTCCGAGTTCATCGGTTCGTGTGAAGACGTATTGATTCTGCGATTCGCGCGGGACCGTTGTTTCGCTGCCGCGGGGTGGCTTCACCCAGATTTGCGGCACCGGTGTGAGTGTACGCAGGGTTGCCGGCGAGCCTGGCTTGATGCTGGGCATTGCCAGTCCGGTTCGCACGCCCCCTAGATACTTCACGGCATTCAGCACGAAGACCGGAAAGCTGCGGCGGCGTTCCCAGTCGGTGTTGACCGTCGTCTCTCCTTTTTCGTTGCGGCCGTAGATCTCGAATCCGAGCACCGCATCTTCGTAGCCAGCACGTGGGCCGACAACGAACACGCTTTTGAATTCCGCTGTCTCCCCTTGCCCGATGTAGGCTTCCATTAACGACGCGCTTCCTGGCGGTCCGGTGATCGGCGCTGCTTCGACAATCATCACGTTGTCCATCTGAATGAGTTGAGTCAGTGGATGGAGTTGATTCACGTCACGCACGAGGGCAGGATAGTTCTTTGGTCCCGCTTGCCAGCCTTCATAGGGCGGCAGTCGCCCTATGAAAAGTGTGTTGCAACTGGGCATTTGCTTCGGCATGCATTGGTCGTAAATAATCAGATCGAACGCACCGTCGGCAGCGGCGTCTTGGTAAACCTTTTCATCTAAATAGGACGGGGGCTTGGTGACGATGGCGGCCATCTTCGTGGCTTCGTCGGTGGCGAGCGCGAGTTCCAAGGCATCATTCCCCGGCGTCACCAAAAGTACTTTGGCGGGCTGCGGCAAATTGACGACCGTGGAAGCACGATTGTCTTCTACCAGATCGTCCTTGATTGCGAGTTCCAGCCGCAGCACGCCATTCTCGATTGTTTGCATTTCGAACTTTACTCCCGCCGCTCCCGAAATCTGATTCTCAGGATTACGACCGGGAATATCGACGTTCTGCGAATCGAGTTCGACGTCGTCGAGGAAGAGTGTGGCAACCGCTTTTTCATCTTTAGTGCCGAAGTTCTCGACTCGCGCGAATGCTTGAATCTGCCCGGGCTTCTCGGGATTGGCATCGGTACTGAAAGCCACGATGCCGACATTGCGCGGTTCGGCCGAGGCAACTTTGACATACTCAGCCTGCAGATTGCCGAGGCGAAAATTGGGGACCGAGGTGAAGCCGCCGTCAGTGAACAGATACATCGTTGCGGGCTGCGCTTCGGCCGTTTGAATGTCGTTGGGGTTGTTCGGGTCGCCCGTTTGACCTGGATTCGCGAGGCCCGAGGCGGCACGCAGGGCCTCGCTCAAGTCGCTGGGGCGATTCGTGGGTTCAATTGTCTCGACCTTTTGCCGCAGCAGACGACGGTTGTCGGTGAAGGTTTGCTCTACGCGGGCGACGTTCGAGAAGCTGATAAGCATCGCGACGTCCCCCTTCTTCATCTGCTCGATCAAGCCGATTGCCTGTTGCTTGGCGGCATCGAGTCGCGTGGGTGAGATGTCGGTTGCGTTCATGCTGGCCGATGTATCGACCATGAATATCAGCCGGCTGCCAACCAGGTCGGTCCCTTTCCAGCCCGGACGAACGAGGGTGATAACAAGCAGGCCGATCAGGAGCAGCTGCAGCAGCAAAAGCAGGCTCTGCCGCAGTCGCTGCCAGAGCGAATTGACGTGCAGGTCTTCGATCGCTCGGCTCCACAGGTAAGTGCTGGGAACTTCGAGCGGTTGGCGACGTAGCTTCAGAAAATAGAGGGCGATGATGGCCGGCGGAACGAGGCCGAGTACCAGCCATTGACCGAGCGTGAGTGTATTGATGAAGTCAGCGAGCAGCATCGACGTTTACCTCACCAGCCCGCGTTTACGCAAATAGGTGCCGACGAGTTTGTCGACCGGAGTTTCGGTGCTGGTCATCAAGTAATTCATGCCGCGTCGAGTGCAATAATCACGAGCACCATCAACGAAGGCGGCCAGCGTGCGTTTGTAACGATCGAGCAACGGTCGGCTGATCGTGACTTCGGCGATATCGGCATCCTCGGCATCGACCAGGCGCAAATCCCCTTTAATCTCGGGGTTGAGTTCCTCAGGACTCAGCACGTGGAGCAAGTAAACATCCATCTGTTGGGCAACGAGCAAGCGGAGAGCCTGCTCGTAGCCACTCTTGTCCATCAGGTCGGTGATCAGAATGAGAATCCCTTTGCCTTGATTGCGGAGGCAAAAGTTGCGCACTCCCTGAGCCAGTGAGATGTTTTCGCCAGGCTGAATGCTGTTCAGGTGATCGACCATTCGCCAGACACTGGCGCGGCCGCGCAGCACCGGGCCAGGATTGCGATGCGAAGTCCCCAGCGATTCAATTTTAATCCGATCGGCCCGTGTCAGGCCAATGTAGCCGAGCGCCGCGGCCAACTGCTTGGCATAATTGAGCTTGGTGGGCTCGCCGAAATCCATGCTCGTGCTGGAATCGACTAGCACGTAAACATGCAGGTCTTCTTCTTCCAGAAACAGCTTGAGAAACAAGCGATCAAGCCGCGCGTAGAGATTCCAGTCGATAAACCGCAGATCGTCACCGGCGACATAGTTGCGAAAGTCGGCGAACTCAACGCTTTGCCCTTTGCGCTTGCTTCGCCGCTCTCCCTTCATCCGTCCGCGAAAGATCTTGCGGCTGATAAGCTCCAGCCTCTCCAGTTGTGCAAGCAACTGAGGCTGAAGTAGTTGAATGGGAGGAACGGTGGACATTGACGGCTCGTGGTCAGGGCGAAACTGGGTTACGAACAATGACGCACATGCCTACCTCGCGAGCGCGGCCTTGACCGGTGCGTCTTCGCCCTTTTCAGGCAATTTCTCGAGAATGTTGAGCAGCACGTGATCGGTGTCAAGTCCCTCAGCCTGAGCTTCAAAGTTGAGGATCACGCGATGACGCAGGGCGGGGAGGAACGAGCGGCGGACATCCTCGAAGCTGACGTTGTAGCGACCCTCGAGCAGGGCCCGAACTTTGGAAGCAAGCGCCAACGTTTGCGCTCCACGTGGACTGCTACCCCAGCGCAGATACTGATTTGTGATGGGGAGCGAATAGGGGCCACTCGGATGCGTGGCTAGCACGAGGCGAACGATATAATCCTGTACATGCTGGGCAAGGATCACATCCCGAATCAGTTTTTGCCACTTGCAGATTTCGGTGCCGTCCATCACTTTTTCGGGCCTGATCGTGATCCCCTTAGTAGTGCGATCAACGATGGTTGCCAGTTCTTCTCGGGACGAATAGCCGACGACGAGTTTGAATAAGAACCGGTCGAGTTGAGCTTCGGGAAGTGGGTAAGTTCCTTCTTGCTCGATGGGGTTTTGCGTGGCCAGCACAAAGAAAGGCTTCTCCAGTTCGTATCGCACACCGGCGACCGTAACGGTTCCTTCTTGCATGGTTTCGAGCATTGCCGATTGTGTTTTAGGGGTGGCGCGATTGATTTCATCCGCGAGGCAAATCTGGGTGAAGATCGGGCCACGCTGGAACTCGAACGCGCGGCGTCCTTCCGCATTTTCGTTAATCATGTTCGTGCCGAGAATGTCGCTTGGCATCAAGTCGGGCGTGAACTGTATGCGGTTGAACTTCAGGTCGAGCGCTTCGGAGAGAGTCCGCACGAGCAGCGTCTTACCCAATCCCGGCACACCCTCCAGCAGGCAGTGTCCGCCAATGAACATCGCGGTCAGCACACCATGGACGATTTCATCGTGCCCCACAATGACTCGTCCCACTTGCTCACGGACAGCGGTATAACGGCTCCGAAATTCCTCGGCCTGCTTCTGCATCGACTCGCCGATACTCATGAATGCTCCTCAAAGCTGGGGCGGCGCTAGTGGGTTGGACTAACTAACTTAATAGTGCGGGTTGATGTAGCCCGCGATGATCGAGAATCGTGGTGATAAGTAATTTCAAGATACCAGACCGATCAACTGGGTGGGTCTTTGCGCAACTTCTTTTTCGCAGCCAACAAACGCTCGGTGTAGGACTCTTGTTCGGTTTGCGGCAAGGCGGCTGCAGAACTGCTGGGTGGCGGTATGGGTGGGGTATTGCCGCCCGCCGTAGCTTCTCGCAGCACTTCATTGGGATCACGCGCAGGAGCATCGTTCTCCACTTGCGGTTCAAAGCGGGCTGCGGCGCGGCGCTCGTCTAACTGGTTCGAAACAGTGGCCTTAAGGTTGCGCAGCCGATCCATGCGTTCATCGGCGGTAATTGCTGGTTCACGCCGCAGCAAGCGATGCCAGGTCCACATGATGCCGGGAATGACCCATTCAAAGTTGACTTGTACGCGGCGGACGAAGACATCGGCGAGAAAGACGCAGCCGGCAAGGAGCAGAAAGGCTGGCCAAATATCCTGACTGCTGTTTGCTTTTTGCAATGTGCGGCGGAATGTATCGTTTTGCTTGATGAGTTCCGGTACCGCTTCCTTCATGAGTGGTCCATCGATCAATTTGCCCGCTTCGCCCCCCTTAGGTTTGTAGCTGGCGAGTGACGTAAGGATCGCTTCGTTTGATTCGCGCTCGCGATATTCGGCCGAGTAAGGAACTGTGATGCCGGTAAGAAGAGGCGCCCCGCCCATGCCAGTATTGATGGCGAGCAGATAACTGCCGGCCTTGTCGGCATCGAACTCGCCGACATAGCGCCCCGGAGCTTCCTGTTGCATGCTCAGTTGTAGGTTCTTCAGTTCCGGATCGGCACCTACGCCCGACATATTCAGGAAGTTAAGGAATTCATCGTCCTCCTTCAGAGCGGTGACGACAACCTTCACTTTGCCGTCTTTCACTTCCGTCGCAATCGTGAATTTGCCGGCTTCGTTTACGGGACGCATCGCCCAGCGAATCATCTGGCTATAGAACTTGTTGTAGTTCTCCCAGTCGGTCCAACTGTTGGCCCAGCGCTGTCCGCCATCGGAAGTGAATACACATGTCTTACCCGCGCCATACGTCCAGGACGCAAGAATTGTAGCGTTGCTGTCTTCGCCCGGCTTGGGTGAGCGAATGAGGACTTCAACCAGCGGATTTTCTTTCACGGTCGTCATCACGAAGCCAGTTAGTTCGGGCAATTCGCCGTCAATGTTCTGCAGCATCTCGTGCGCGCGAGCTTCGGGGACGACGTAGGGCTGAAAACGCTCTTCGAGAATCAGCGGGCGCGCGACGCGCCGGCTTTCACGCTGAAAGATCTTGGGAATCGCCTTGGGATTGTTGACGGCGTAATATTTTCCACCCGTTTGATTGGCAATTCTCTGCAACAACCCACTCTCGGCCGGACCGTGCGAACCGATGGCGACGGTGCTGACTGTGACACTAGCGTTTTTGAATCGTTGCATGATCGCGCCACTCGGTGGCGAAGGGTCACCGTCGCTGATGACGATCATGTGTTTGACGGAGGCCGGATTCGTTTCAAACTCCTTAATAGCTTTGGTCATCGCGGGGTCGAAGTCGGGCATATCGCCTGGCGTCATACGACCAATGCGCGAGGCCATTTCCTTTTGCCGCTCGCCGACGCGTACGAGTCCTTTGCCCTGATGGAACCAGAGCCAGTTATCGCCGCCAGTGAAGTTCTCCCACTGCAGCAATCCGCAGTAGTCCATCGGCCCAAGGACCTTCACCGATTCTTCGGCGACCTTCTTCTGAATGTTATTGCCATCGGGAATTTCGCAGGCATGCATAAGCAGGACGAGCGCTCCGACCGCTTTCACTTTGCTGTTTTTGATCTGGAAATCAACGGGCATTGCCTTTTCAATTTCGGTATTGGCCCAACCGCCGGCACCGAAGGCGTTGGGGCCGCCGATCATCACCAGCCCGCAGCCGAATTGCTCAGTATTGCGGACAAGCATGGCGATTTGATCGTCGGTAAAGGCGACAGCATTCTCATCGCCACCGCTGGAACGCGCGACATTGGCTAGGACGATGCAGTCGTAACCCTGCAGTTGAGCCAGTGACGTGAACAGGTTGTCGCTAGGCATGGTGTCGACTTCCATGTTCAGTTCGCCCAAGCGGCCGATCAGCGGATCGAACTCCTTGGGATTTTCGGCATCAACGATCATTAATACACGGCCTTTACCTCGGACGTGTGTGAATGCGGTCGCGGAGTTATTCTGCTCCATCGCATCGCCGGCGTTTGCATCCGGAATGAAGCGAGCACCGTAGGTGTAGCCCGCGGGAACATCGATTGTGTGCTGCACGGCAAACACATTCTTGCCAGGCTTAAGAGTCACCTCTGACTCTTGCAGCAGGTTGTCTTGACCATTGAAGTTCTGCACAACTCGCAAGCGACCTTTGACGTCCTGCTCGCCATAGTTCTGGACGACAATGCGTGCTTCGAGAGGTTGACCGCGGCGAATGTCGCTGGGGAGTGAGACTTTTTCGACGGCTACTTCGTTCCGGGCACTCAGACGTACGGCGACGACATCAATACCGATGCCGTTCTCGGCAAGCCCGCTGGCAATGGTTCTTGAGTCGCCCAAGTTTTCGTTGCCGTCAGTGATAATCACGATTCGTTTCGCCGAATCTTCAGGAAAAGCGGCTTGGGCCAGCTTGAGAGCGGAGCCGATGTTGGTGGCATCGGTTCGAAGTTCGAACAGACTTTCGAGATTGCCAACCGAACGAATACTGTCGGCAAACGGAGGGTGCTCGATGGTTGCTTCCCGACCAAAGACGATTACACCTGCTTTGTCCTCAGTGGCCGATTGTAAATCGCCCTTGTGCCGGTGTGCGTCGACATCCTGCATGACGAATTGAATCATCGCCTCGCGAACCGGTTTGGGAATACTCTCCGATTGATCGAGCAAGTACATCACGGTCATCCGCTCGCTGATTTTTTGCAGTTGCACGCCAGCGAGGGCGAGAATCATCAGAAGCAAGACCCGGCCGCGATAACCCAAGGCGAAGACGCGGCGATACTTACCCAGAGCGGCTAACGAGCGATAGCTTATGAAAAACAGTACGGGAATGCCCAAAGCCAGAAGCAGGAGCCAGGGTTGATCGAACGTGAGGCGGTCGGCATCGAAGTCTTTGGTGAGGACGAACCATTCGCTAAACCAAAGGGCGAACCGTCCCATTCTCAGGCGAATGAGCAAATTGTGAATGCCCAGTGAGGCCCACGAATAGAGCCAAAGAATCGCCAAGCCGATGACTGCAAGTACTATGGGCAACAATAACTTCAGGCCCACATTGCGGAGGTTCGCTCGCCAACCAGCGCGAGGGTCGTCGTTCCAGGGAACGGGCCAAATATCGAAGGGGGCGAGAAACAGAACGACCAGCAGCCAGTAGTCGACCGCTTTGCCAAACCCCATCCAAAGTCCAAGTGGACGCAGGACTAGCAAGGAGAGAAAGGTCGCCCCAACCGCGACAGCGACGATCACCAGCGGCATCGATACTCGCACGAGCCAGGGAGATCGCGGGCCGATCATCAGCCGCCAGAGTTCACCGATCGAGCCGGTTACAAGCAGCCAGCCCACCAGCACCAAGCTAGAAACTGGAATGGTATCAAGGCGAATGTAATCAAGCCACGCCATGATGAGAGTCTCGTGCCCGCTGAGTTCAAGATAAGCATGGTTCGATGGCAGCGGCCAAATCTTGACGCGCCATCGCCAACCATTCACGAGTAATTGTAGCCGAGACCTGTTGTGATAGCAGCCTGCAGAAAGTTTGCGATTCCATTGGCTCCAACTTCACAAATTTGCTTCGGCGATGCAAAACGTGTGAATTTGCCACGTTTGGCCGATCTTGGCGAAAAGTGGTCGATTTGCTAGAACTTGGGCCGTCTCGGGCTATCTGCCAGGATCCCGCAGCTGCGTGCGCTCAGGAATTTGCGAGGCGCAAGCTGTTTGTTCCCCAACAAGCCCGAAATCACGATCACGGAAGGTCGTTCAGCCAGCACCGGAAGCGTCATGAAGAATTTTCTTCGCGTACTGCACCTCACCCTGCGAAGGAGGATGGTCTTTGCGCTGACGATGTTCTGCTCGTTGGTGGTGGCCCTCTTGTGGGGCGCTAATCTGGGGCTCGTAAAACCCATCGTCGATATCACTTTCAGCGGCCAAAGTCCCCACAGTTGGGCCGATGCACAAGTGCTGGAAGCGGCCGAGGAAGTTGCCAAGCTCGAGAAAAAAGTGGCAGACGCGCAAGTCGAATTGCCGCAGTTACCGGCAGCCGAGCAGGGTCCACGGCGACTGCAACTGCAGCGCGACGAGGTCGCACTGGGTTCGGCCCGGCTAGGTTTAACGCAGGCTGAAGCCTATCACCCTTGGATCGTCCGTTATTTGCCTGATAGTTCGTTTTGGGCATTGGCACTGCTCGTCGGGATTCTGTGCCTGGCCACGGTCATCAAAGATGGCTTCTTGGCAGTGAATATTTACCTGGTAGAGAATCTGGCGCAGGTCTCGGTTGTTGAATTGCGCTCGCAGATGATGCGGACAGTCCTCAATCGCGAAATCGATGCGTTTGGCAACACGGGCACTAGCGGCCTCCTCTCGCGATTTACTGCCGACATGTCACATGTCTCGGCTGCTCTTTCAGCCGTGATTGGCCGGGTACTACTTGAACCATTCAAAATGATCGCCTGCCTGATCGGCGCGGCCTTTATTTGCTGGCGATTGCTGATTCTTTCGCTGATCGTGGCACCGCTGGCAGGTTACCTCGCCATTAAACTTGCTCAGTCGCTCAAGCGGGCCAATCGCCGTGCTATGGAAGAGCTTTCGCAGTTGTACGGCAGAATCTCCGAAACGCTATCCGGCATTCAAGCTGTCAAGGCCTTCGGCATGGAACACCACGAACGGCAACGGTTCCACGAGCGGAACAAGCAGTTCTTCTTTAAATCGATGCGGATCGCGGTATACAACGCCAGCGCGCGTACCAGTGCGGAACTAACGGGGACGATCATTATCTCGCTGGCTATTTTGTCGGGTGCATACCTGGTCTTGAATCAGCAGACGACGATTCTCGGCATCAAGATCATGGATCGGCCGCTCAGTCCCGGTTCACTAATCGCCTTTTACGCTCTGCTGGCTGGTGTGAGCGATCCGGCCCGCAAGTTGGCCGATGTGTTCAATTACATTCAGCGGGGGTTGGCAGCTTCAGATCGGATTTACGAAGTACTCGATAGCGAACCGGCCATCGTCGATCCCAAGCAACCTGTGCGGCTCACGAATACGCGGCCCGAAGTGGTGTTCGAGAACGTCTCGTTTCACTACAAGCCAGGTCAGCCGGTACTGAAGAACATTACGCTCCGAATTCCTTACGGCAAGACGGTCGCAGTGGTGGGACCGAACGGTTGCGGCAAAAGTACGTTGATGAGTCTGCTCCTCCGGTTCTACGACCCGGTCGAAGGGAGCATTAAGCTCGATAACGTCGATCTGCGAAATATGCGGCAGCACGATCTGCGCGAGCGGATTGGCCTCGTCGCACAGCAGGCAATGCTGTTTGACGATACGGTGATTGCCAACATTCGCTACGGAACTCCCTATGCGACCGACGAGCAAGTCATCGAGGCAGCAACCAAAGCCCACGCTCATCGGTTCATTACCGAGAAACTCGAACTGGGTTACGACACGATCGTGGGGGAACGTGGAGGCAAACTTTCGGGCGGGCAACGGCAACGGATTTTGCTGGCCCGGGCGATTCTGCGCGATCCACAGATCCTGATCCTCGACGAAGCGACCAGCCAGATTGACCTCGAAAGTGAACAATTGATTCATCGAGTGCTCGAACAATTCACCCGCGGCCGCACCACGCTGATGATTACGCACCGCGTTGCTTCGCTGGCCCTCGCCGACGAAGTCATTGTGATCGATAGCGGCCGTATCCTCGATTTCGGCACGCACGACCAGCTGCTCAAGCGCTGCGAACTCTATAGCCGGCTGTATCAGTTGGGCTTCAAGGCGTCGGCATAAGTGCATCTGCGTTGAAAGCAATGCAGAGTCGCCGGGCAACAAAGCACACGCTAGCCAGTATCATGAAGGGCAGTTTAAACACCTGCCTTTTACCTAGCGGCCACTATGTCTGCTCCCAGCGATGCTCCTCAGCCGCCTACACACCCGGACGAAGTGAATCGACTGTGGCAGCACGGCATGCACGAGGAACGGCTGTTCCATGATCGGCTGAACTATTTCTCCGCCATGCAGATTGGACTGCTCGGCGTGTTCGCCATCTTTTATCACAAGGATGCAGCACCTGCGGTGTTTATTCCGCTGACAGGAGTGGCGGTCAGCTTCACGCTCTTGTGGCTATGGGTGCAGATTCGGCATTGGCGATACTGCGTGCACGTAAACGAACTCATCAAGCTGGCCGTGCCGGAGTATCGCCGCACCATTGCAGCCTTCGCCGGCCCGGGGCGAACCGATGGGCTGTCGATTTCTCGGCCGTTGGCCTTTGCTGTGCCCTTGCTGTTTGCAGCAACGTGGCTGGCCTTATGCACCTGGATGCTCATTCGGGCAGTAAGTTAGCGAGCGACAAGCCAGCCGCGGTGTTCGACGCGATGCAATCGGTGCGACCCGCACTCGGCAGTCGCACCAAGTGGCGCGATCGCGCCGATCAAGCTGGTGCCGGGCGTTAAGGCTGGCACCATCGTTACGAAGTGCGATACACGCACAGTCTGCGCACGTATCCGGGTTTGGCTTGTTAGTGCAGTCGAATGATAGCAGCGCCGATATCTACTGTTGTCAGCGGTAACGTTTGACATGGCCCAGGGATTTTAGGGCACCGCGAGGAATGACGATGCACGAAGGTATTGCGCACGATGGCCATGCTCAAACGCAAGTTGGAAGCCGGCAAGGAAAAACTGCCTGCCCGCAAGAGCGTTTCGTTGCAAACTCCGCTGGAGACTTATCTCCGCGAGATTAACGAGACGGCGCTGCTCACCGCGAAGGACGAGCAAGAGTTGGCCGGTGCAATCGCCGATGGCGACGTCCGCGCTCGCGACCGGATGGTCCGCGCTAACCTCCGGCTGGTCGTCAACATTGCTCGCGGTTACACGGGCAAGGGCCTGAGCCTGCAAGACTTGATCGAAGAGGGGAACCTCGGTCTGCTTCGGGCCGTTGAAGGCTTCGACCCCAACATGGGGACGCGCTTCAGCACGTATGCCAGCTATTGGATCAAGCAGTCGATCAAGCGGGCCCTGATTAACAGTGCTAAGACGATTCGGATTCCGGCCTACATGGTCGAACTGTTGAGCAAGTGGCGCCGCGCCAGTGCTCGCCTCACCGAAGAGCTGGGTCGCACACCCACTCCGGAAGAAGTAGCCCGCGTGCTCGGCCTGCAGAAGAAGAAGCTGCCGATCATCAAGAAGGCCATTCGCATTTACAATAGCACGCCGCAGACGGATCAAGCCGAAGCCGGCTGGTCGCTCGGCGAAATCGTGATGGACGAACGGCTGAGGAATCCTGAAGACGAAATGGTTGAGCATGATTCGCTGAAGCACATTCGCGAAATGCTGACCACGATGGACGTCCGCGAAGCAACCGTCCTGAAGATGCGGTTCGGCCTGGAAAACACAGAGCCTCACACGCTGAAGGAAATTGGCGAAAGCCTCGGCCTTACCCGCGAACGCGTCCGTCAGATCGAAACCGAAGCTCTCGCCCGCCTGGCAGACAGCATGAAAGACCCCCGCGAACGAGAAATGGAAGCTCTTGAAGCGATGGGGGACTAGGGTAGTGGGCTGATTTGATTGACCAGGCAGCACTTGAGGCGGCCTGCGATCGAACCAGGCAAGCACTTCAGGCAACCAGGACTGTCGTGCAAAAAAAGCGGTACCACTTCACGGCGCTCGGCGGCGAAATATCGCTGCACCAATTCAACCTACATGTTCAACATTAGGCCTGTTAGTTGAACAGCAATCGCTCGGAAACCCGAGAGTTACGCAGGTCACTGTTCAACAATGGCCCCGATATTTGAGCGCCCCCTGAATTGGTGGTCCACGCAGCGGAGCCTGCAGTTTTTGGGCAAAGCCGCCGGAGTGGCATGCAGGAAGTGAGGGAGTAGCCCGCAAAGCTATTGCTTAGTCCCAGGCTGATTACTCGGTAACTTCCGGCACCACGCGGGGCTTGAGCGTGACGTCGACGTTGTGTTCTTCACCGTCGCGGCGATACTGCACGTTGAGCTTTTCGCCGGGCCGACGCGGATAGACCGAGATGGTGAGGTCGCTGAAATCGCGAACCTTCTCACCAGCGACCGCGATGATCTCATCACCGTCCTTTAGTCCAGCATCATGGGCACCCGAGCGGAAAAAGACGGAACTCAATACGCAAGGCCCTTCCAGCTGGGCATTGATGCCAAGCATCGCGCTGCTGCGACAGATGATGGACAGCGCTGGCCGCTTGTTGCGCAAGTTACGCAGAGCTGCCGAAGTGAACGGGGTCCCTTGTACGTTCAGCGTCGTGAGCTTTGGTAAGGCAGCAATATGTTCGAGCGTTTTATCGGTCAGTTTGGCGTCGGTGATCGACAAGTTATAAAGCTCGGGAATGTCCTTTAGAAGCGCCAGGTCGGCATCGGTGCCCCGGAACGTGCGATTAATCACGAGTTCGGCGTAGTCATTCCCTTCGCCCGAAAGATCACCTTCAAACAGGTCGACCGCACCGACCATTCCTCCGCCAATGACAACGTCAAACGCCGGTTCGACAGCAATCCCCTCGAGCGGAGCCAATTCCAACAGTGCCGCTTCCAAGTCTGCCGCTGGATCAGAGGCCTCTGCGGGCTCTTCCAACTTGGGAAGATCCGCAGCTGCAATGGCTGGCGCGGCGGGCACGGGAACTTCGATGTTCGGCGCAGTGGGAATAATGTCCAAGGGAATCGCATCAGGCGCTACTTCCAATGGACGAACTTCGAGCGGTGGCTCGTCAGCAGCGGGCGGTTCAGCGGCGGGCTTTTCAACGGGTGCCAGAATCCGGGCAATCGCGCCGATCAAGCCACGCGGAGGGGGCAACGCGTCGAGATCTCGAGGCGGTGCAACTTCGACGATTGGAATCGGTTCGATGGCGACGGCTGGTGCCACATCGAGATCGACAACTTCAGCAGCCGTGGGCGGAGGAGCAGTATCGAGCGATTGGTCTTGCCACTGGCCGGTTAGATGACCGCCAAGCGTCCGAATTTTCACAATCGCCCGCGTATGGCGAAGCTTCAGTTGCTGCACTTTGATGTCGCGCATCACTTCAACGAGCACTGGTCGCTTGGAATTCAGCTTGCCGAGCGCCGCAGCTACATGGTTGACAGTTTCTTCATCACCGTGTGCAGCAATCCGTTGCAGGACAACGCTCGCGCGCCACGAAACCTCCGGGCTATCGCTG
The DNA here is from genome assembly GCF_007747655.1 of Anatilimnocola aggregata. NCBI lineage: Bacteria > Pseudomonadati > Planctomycetota > Planctomycetia > Pirellulales > Pirellulaceae > Anatilimnocola > Anatilimnocola aggregata. The sequence goes on along the minus strand of NZ_CP036274.1, from coordinate 6,293,375 downwards.
AGTACCGCCGGAGCGAGCAATTCGATGGCGGCTTGTCCAGCTTCAATCAATCTGGCTGTCGCCCGTTCGCGCACGGGATAGGCGTCAGCATCGAGATCGAGCACCAGGCGATTGAGTTCAACAGTCGGCGCAATGGCGATTGTCGACGGTTCCGCAGCGGTTAGAGACGAGAACTGCCCCAGCACAAGTGCCGGTACCATTCCCATCGCAACAGCCGAACACCAACGTTGCAGCAACGTACGCCGCATGACAAGATCCCCGCGCACAATTCCCCTCGCCCGTCCCACTCCCGATTCTATGCCGCAAACACCGCGAATGTCGAGCTTGATCTTGAAAGACTTTTAGCTGAATCGCCAAGTTTCTGCAGACTGACTCTGCATAAGCGGACCGCAACGAGTAGTCGGTCGTTCACTGGCCAAGAATGTGAAATGGGGCAAAATCGCTAAGCAATTTGACAATTCGCAATGTGTGAGTTTGCCGAATCGCCGGGCAAACTTGCCTCAGAGATAGGCAGTCGTGGATCGATGCGTGACGCGTTTGTGCCGCCTGCACGTTTGCGATTTTGACGAAAATTGCCACGTTTCCAGCGTTAGCGGCCACCCTTCTGGCCGAGTCACCGCGACTGCGGCAGACTGTCCGGCATACCGTTTGCAAAATCGTACACCCCAACGGCCGCTTTGAACTACTGCGTCGGACTGGAATTGCAGGCGGCGATGCAGTGCTTCTTCCCCCGGTTCTTTGCGGAACAATTTGTTCTTACCAACCGTTTCGCCTGTCTGCTTCCGAGCGGCTGAGATTTAGCCGCCACCGCTGAGACACGTGGTCTCAGATTCGGCTGCCGGCAGTCATGCCCACAAGTTTGCCAGCAGGTCGCTGCCAAACCGGTTACGCCAATTGGCGTCCGAACGGAGTGGACAAGCGACGGCCAGGAATTCACGTTCCTCTCCGTAAGGGAGCCTGTCATGGGCCAGTTTGGTTTTTTGATCGACATGGATGGTGTGATTTACAAGGGGAAGCAAGTCGTTGAAGGGGCGAATCGTTTTATTCAACGACTGCTCGATGAACAAATTCCGTTTGCCTTCTTAACCAATAACAGTCAGCGGACACGCAGAGATGGCGTCATCAAACTCGCGCGGATGGGAATCCACGTCGACGAGAGCCACATCTTCACGTGTGCAATGGCGACGGCACGGTTCCTGGCGTCTCAAAAGCCCGGTGGAACTGCGTTTGTGATTGGGGAAGGAGGTCTGCTGCAAGCCTTGCATAAAAATGGATATGCGATTGTCGACGACGATCCCGACTACGTCGTTGTGGGCGAGGGCCGCATGTTCAACATGGAAACCGTCGAAGCAGCGGTGCGGATGATTCTCCGCGGCTCGAAGTTGATTGCCACGAATCTCGACCCTAACTGTCCCACGGCTCATGGGCTGCGGCCCGGTTGCGGCGCAATCGTTGCCATGCTGGAAACCGCCACCGGTTTGAAGGCCTTCAGTGTTGGTAAGCCAAGTCCGGTAATGATGCGCTCGGCCCGCAAAGAATTGGGCCTATCGACCGGGGGCGTCGTGATGATCGGCGATACGATGGAGACCGATATTCTCGGTGGCGTTTCGATGGGCTATCGCACCGTGTTGGTCCTCACCGGTTCGACCAAGCGCGAAGACCTGGTCCGTTATGCCTATCGTCCCGACGTGGTGATCGATTCGATCGGACAATTGTGCGAAGAGCACATCTTTCAACATGTGATTGAAGGGCTGGCAGTGGATCCAGCCCCCCAGGAAGCACCAGCTTAGTGCTGGGAAGGCACGTTTGCCTCGCAATCTAGACTGCCAGAACCGGTGCGGCGTGACGGTCGCACCGGTTGTGACGCTGCTTGCATCGCGGGTCGACAATTGGCATTTCGCCAGCCGATGACATCTTGGAGAAAGCCCCCAAGCGCCAGTCCAAAACATGCCAGCGTCGCATGTCAGCGGTACTGGCGACAAGTCATAGGTTCGGATCGAACCACCTGCTGTTGCGTTTGTTACCCGGCGGTCAGTCGCGGGCCCCTACGGATAGTCGCGGGCCAGCTGTTACGGAGGATGCTGGTATGCGTCAATGGTTTCTGGCCAGCTCGCTGGGTTTGGCCCTCATTGCAGGCGGCAGCACCTTCCTGGTTTCCACTTCTGCTGCCGAAGAGCCGACTTTCTGGCAACGGGTGAAAATCGACTTTCACCGCAACAATGCCTGGCCGGAACCCTTTCAGACCGCAGATCGCGCTGTGACGCGCGAGCCCTTCTGCATCATGGTCAACAACGGCTGGAAGATGCAGAACACGATCGGTACCTACCTCTTCAGCCCCGAAACGCAGGAATTGAACCGGGCCGGCGAGTTGAAGGTGAAATGGGTGATTACTCAGGCCCCGATTCACCGCCGCGCGGTGTTCGTGCTGGTTGGCGAGACCCCCGAAGATACTCGGGTCCGCGTCGAATCGGTCCAACGCTACATTTCTCGCGTCATGCCCGAAGGCCATTTGCCGCCAGTGATGCTGACGCACACCGAGCCCGAAGGTGCTTCCGGCGAGTATCTCAACGCTCTCAACAACGCCGTTAACTCGTCGATTCCCGCCCCACGCCTCCCCGCCGATGCCAGCATCAGCGGCGGTAGTGGCAGCAGCGGCGGCAACTAAGCCAGCCGTATCTTGGAACGAACACCGGGCCGTTCTGGTAAGAACAGCCCGGCACGATCGCGATTGCTGTCACACGGCAATTTGGAAATTTCCGTTATTCGCGTTGCGCGCGAAAAGTTTCCATTATCTCCTAACGACTTTCGCCTCAGGCGATTGCGTCCAAACCACTCGCTCTAAGTCCTTACCGCGAGATGGAAAGTCCGAAAATCGATTTCCGGAATTTCCAAACTGCTGAAACATGACTACTCACTCAGTGCCGACATAAACTCGCAAATCAGGCATTCGCCTAACTCGTCCGCGCTGAGCGACGTGCCGTTCTTCGCCGCTACCTCGTGATCTTGCAATGGCGAAATCTCCGCCATAGAAGTTGGTGAGTAGTACACTAGTAAATTCTGATTTCGCAGTCGTTTCGTGCGCAATTTAATCGCAGTTGCTACCAAGTTGAGAAAGACCGTCCCGCAACCAATTAGACGTTTGACCTGTGACACGTCTGGTCACGGCGCGAAGATAACTGGTATCCGTTTACGCCAGTTCCCGGTAGGTTCTGGCCGCTGGCCGGAACCTGAAGCGGCGAGACACCGAATTTGTAGTTTGCCGGTCGGATGCCGAATGATGGCCCAACTGCCGACCAGGATCACATCCGGCGGATGTGACCTACATGCCAGCGTGAATGCTGGAAGAAAATTCGCGGTACCGATTGGGCCCCTGCCGACCCTCCTCACACGCGGAAATCCCGTTCTCGCTTTGCCCCTCGCTCCAGAAGCGATGCGGAGAGAATAGAATGGAGGAGTCCCGAACAGTTCGTTCTTTGGAAGGTAATGCGCCATGCCGTTGTTCGACTATCAATGCCAGAACTGCCAGACCGAAGTCGAGTTGCTCATTCGTGGCGACGAGAAGCCCGAATGTCCCGAGTGCCACAGCAAGAAAATGGACAAACTGTTGAGCGTCCCAGCGGCTCACGTTGCCCACAGTGGTGGTTTGCCCATGAGTGGCATGGAAGGGGGCTGCGGTAAGCCTCAATGCGGTCAGGGGCGCTGCATGGGCGGCATGTAGGCCTGTCGCCCGACCCGTCAGGCAACGAACAGCGGAAGTGATCAATGAAACTGCTCGTGGATGGCTACAACCTGCTGCATGCCAGCGGTGTCTTCGGCCATCCCAGCGATCCGCCGACCTTCGAAACGGCCCGCCGCGCACTCCTCGACCTGCTGGCACAGCAACTGACCGAAAAAGACCGCAAGCAAACTACGGTCGTCTTCGATGGCAAAGACGCGCCCCCAGGCCTTCCTTCGCAACTATCGTTTGAGCGGATTTCGGTCCTCTTCTCCCGCCGCAAAACGACGGCCGACGAACTAATCGCCGACCTGATCGCGGCCGAAAAGCAGCCCCGTCAATTGCTGGTCATTTCCAGCGATCACGCAGTCCAGCGCGCTGCCCGCCAGCGAGGAGTCGCCCATCAAGACAGCGAACTTTGGATTCGCGACCTCCGTCAGCAAGCGGCTGCTGCCACGTCGACGACCGAGAATCGCGATCATCCCCAATCGGCCGAAGATATCGCCCATTGGGTGAAGGAGTTCGCGCCCCCGCCAGCTGCCAATCGCAATAAACCTCCCGCGGGTAAGTAACGGAGATGGATCACACCATTGTCGTCAGCAAGGTAAGATGCAGGTAGAGAACCCCGCCATCGCAGCACCCTGAGACCCGCCATGAAGCTCGTCCGAGTCGGCGCAGCCATCCTGAACCAAACGCCCCTTGATTGGGATGGGAACAAGCGTCGCATTAGCGGAGCAATTGCCGCAGCGCGCCAGCAAGGGGTGACGATCCTCTGTCTGCCCGAGTTGTGCATCACTGGCTACGGCTGCGAAGACGCGTTTCATGCCGTCGGCACACAACAGTACGCGCTGCAAGTCCTGGGCGAGCTGCTCCCCGAAACGCACGGCATGATCGTCTCGCTTGGTGTGCCACTGTTGTACGGCAGCGGGCTCTATAACACCTGCTGCCTGGCCGCCGACGGCAAACTTCTGGGCTTTGTGGGAAAGCAGAACCTGGCCGGCGAAGGGATTCACTACGAGCCGCGCTGGTTCAAGCCCTGGCCCAGCGACAAGCAAGTGACGACTCACGTGATGGGACGGAATATCCCACTTGGCGATTTGATCTTCGAATGCGGCGGCGTGCGTTTGGGCTTCGAGATTTGCGAAGACGCCTGGGTCGCCGAACGTCCCGGCGGTAATCTTGCCCAGCGGGGCGTCGATTTGATTTTGAACCCCAGCGCCAGCCATTTTGCCTTTGGTAAGCACGAAGTGCGCAAGCGCTTTGTCACCGAAGGTTCGCGAGCTTTCAACGTTGGCTATCTCTACGCCAACTTGCTCGGCAATGAATCGGGTCGCGCGATCTACGACGGCGATGCAATGATCGCTGCTGCGGGGAAGTTGATTGCTACGGGGTCACGCTTTTCGTATGCCGATTGGCAAGTCACGTCCGCCGTGCTCGATGTCGATGCGATTCGAATGAGCCGCGCGCGCCTCGCCAGTTTTCGGCCGGAGATTATGGACGAAGATCGTGGCAGCATTCGTTGCGATTTCTCGTTCCCGACGCTTGAGCCTGAGCGGGCAGCTCCCATGGAAGTGAGTTGGGAATCTTCGCTCCGACTCAAAGAAGAAGAATTCACCCGCGCCGTTTCGCTGGCACTGTTCGACTACCTGCGCAAGAGTCGATCGCGCGGCTTTGTGGTCTCGCTCAGTGGTGGTGCCGATTCGACGGCCGTTTCGTTGCTCGTTGCTTCTTCAGTCGCTCTGGCCATTGCCGATATCGGTCGCGAGGCCTTTCTCCAAAAGTTGAGCTACATCTCCGGCCTGGGCGATGCGAAGGGCACTAGTGACAAGGACACCAAGGGCATCGTTCGCCAACTATTAACGTGCGCGTATCAATCCACGCGCAACAGCGGTCCCGTCACGCGCAACGCCGCCCGCACCGTCGCCGAAGCGCTCGGTGCCGAGTACTTGGAACTCGATGTTGACGCGCTTGTCCAGGGTTATATCAATGTAGTGAGCGGCGAACTGGGCCGCCCGCTCGATTGGCAGACCGACGACATCGCCCTGCAGAATATTCAGGCCCGCGTTCGTTCCCCCAGTGTGTGGATGCTGGCGAATATCAAAGGCGCTCTGCTCCTTTCAACCAGCAATCGCTCGGAAGCGGCCGTCGGTTATGCCACGATGGATGGCGACACGAGTGGCGGGCTCTCACCCATTGCTGGCATCGATAAAAACTTCATTCGTCATTGGCTCCGCTGGTTCGAAAAAGAAGGTCCACTTGGCAACGATTCGTACCTGGGCGGTCCCCTCCCCGCACTGGTCGTTGTCAACGAACAGGCTCCCACGGCCGAGTTGCGCCCCGCTGCTTCCAAGCAGACCGACGAAGACGACCTGATGCCTTATGACTTGCTCGACGCCATCGAGCGGGCAGCCATTCGCGATAAGATGTCCCCCATCGATATCTGGCGGGTGATGCAGGTCGAGTTTCCGCAACACTCTGGTCGCCAATTGGGTGCTTGGGTCGAACGATTCTTTCGGCTTTGGTGCCGGAACCAGTGGAAGCGCGAGCGGTATGCGCCGTCGTTCCATTTGGACGACGAAAACCTCGATCCCAAAACCTGGTGCCGGTTTCCGATTCTCTCGGGCGGTTACGAGCGGGAACTCTCTGAACTGCGCAAATTGATCGATCGGACCAATTCGACGGACGAGTAACTCGCGCCGAGTGGGTTGTCACCAATCCCTGCCAATTGAACCAAATCACCCGGGCGATTAGGCTGGGCTGCAGCAGATTGAACTGTTCGACCAGGCCCGTTCGATGATTTCACGCCGCGATAATTCACTTCAAAGAAGCTCCTCTCAGGCATGATCAAGTTCTTGTGTCCGAACGGTCATCAACTCAGCGCGCCCGATAATCTGGCGGGCAAGGGGGGCAAATGCCCTAAATGTTCGTCTGCCTTCATGGTGCCGACACTCGAAGAACTGGCCGAAGCAGGTGCGACTCCTCCCGATTCGTCAGGGGCCGGAGACAAGCCCGATAGTTCGCCCAGCAACAACGGCGGCAAGTCAGGGATCGCGTCAGGTGAGTCGGGCAAGTCGAATGTTGCGGCAGGTTCCAAGATCGGTATGGGAAGCCAGAAGGGCTCGGCTCCATCGTCCGGCGTGTTTGTTTTTCTCTGTCCCAACGGTCATAAGCTCAACGGTCCGGCAACGCTTAAAGGTAAGGCCGGCCAATGCCCGCATTGCGGCGCGCGGTTCGTCATTCCGGAAGACGACGAAGTGCCGCCCGATGACGAAATTCCGACGGGACAGGCCGAAGACGATGAAGTTCCCTCGGGTGAAGCGGTCGAAGACGACTTGACCCTGGGCGAAGACGAAGATGTGGTGGAAGCCACGGTGGAAGAAGTTGAGCCCGATCCGGAACCGATTCCCCCGGGCGTGCATGCGCTCGGGTATATCGTTGGCCGTCTGTGGGACCATCGGACGGAAACGACGGAACTCGAGATTTTTCTGACCGAAGGAGAGATTCTTTCGCCCGATCACTATGCCGAGATTCTGTCGACCGGTGACTATGGCGTGTTCGCCCTCAAAGATGCCGACGACAACTTCTCGCTCTCGGTCATTCCCTGGTCGGCAATTCGCCGCGTCGATCTCCGCCGCGTTACCAAGCTGAGCAGCGGCACGTTTCGCTAGAGCGGTGCCGGCTGCTTTGCTCGTACTGCGGGCAGAGATTACCAGTTCATTTCGATGCCACCATAGGCGGTAAAGCCAGGCGAATAGGCTGCCACCAGCGGACCAGAGTTGGGCGTAGGCGGACCCGCGAATCGCAAATCGAGGTGTTCGAGATAGTTGCGATCCAACAGGTTGTCGATGCCGCCGACGAAGCGAACTCCTTCGCTGTAGTTGTAATAGCCTTTGATATAGGAGGTGGCGAATCCCGGGGTGCGCGTTTCGACCACGTTCAAGTTGACGGTATCGAACGCGTTCGCTCGAAGTTGTCCCAGGCGGTCCTGGGCAGCCACGAGACGCCAGCCCCATTCCGTGCCCCACACCTGGCCGGCACAGCAATCGGTAAAGCGAATGCCGAGCCGGCTCTCGAGCGGATAAATGCCCGGCAGCGGAGCATTGATCGTCTGGTCCTGGCCCTCGACGTATTGCAACGAAGCAAAGTAGGTCAGCCGATCGGTGGCATTGTAGTCGCCATAGAGCTCGAAACCGTTAAGTGTGGCCAGCGGCGTGTTGGTCGCGAGCAACAGGCGGGCTTGAGTCGGTGGATCGAGGCCAAAATTAATGTACGTGTTGTAGTCGCGGATCCAGCTATAAAAGAAGCTCGCCCGCAGGTGGACGAACTCGTAGTCGGCTCGAATCGCAGTGTCGAACTGAATCGCTTTTTCTTTTTCCAGCGAAGGCGTGCCAATCACGCGGCTGAAGCCGGTCTGCAGCATGCTAATGAACACGCCGTCCGCGTAACGATCACTCAGGTTCGGAGCCCGCTCGGCATAGCCGGCACCAACGCGCACGCTCCACTCTTGCGAGAGATCGATATCTCCCACCAGGTAGCCCGCACCGAGAATGTCGTTTTGGTTGTAGGCGTCGTCACCGGTCACTGCTTCGTTGATCGCGGTGTATCCGACCGGCGGATGTGTGTTCACGTAATCCAACCGTGCACCGGCAGTCGTGCGCATGAACGAGAACCAGGGCATGGCGACTTCGGCAAAGATGCCTGGGTCGGTCATGACGCTGCGCGGCTGCTGCGTAAAGAAGATTTCATCTTCTGGAGCGAGATAGCCGTTCGCGGGATCGCCCGGATTAAATTGATCGGTGATGAAGAAGTCTTCACGCGTCCGCTGGGTGATATACCGGAAGTCGGCACCGTACCGGAATTGCTCGGTCGTATCGTCGCCGTAGGTCTTCACCGTGCGAGCGCCGAAGTTACTTAATTCGCCGTTCACGGTGGCCCGCAAATCGTCGGGCTCAAATTCGTCGGGCGGAACCGCACCGGTCACCGTGTTGAGGGCGTCGGTCACGCGGCCGCGCACGCCCCGCTTGCTCTCGTTCTGATTGTCTCCGGAAAAGCTCGTCTGGTTGTACCAAATCTGGTTCGTCCACACGCTGCAATCGCACGGGTCGATCGTGGTCGTTTTCCAGTTGAGTGCGTTCGTGTTCATCGCGTTAATGTCGAAGAACTGCAACGCGTATTCAGTATCACGAACATCGAGATAGCTGTAGCGAACTTCCGACTTCGTGTTCGGCGACAAATCCCAGCCGAATTGCAGCATCACATTCTGAGCGTGATAGCTCGATGGGATTTTTTGGCCATTACCGGCGGTGTAATCAGCACCGTTGCGCATGCCCCAGTGCAGTAAGTAGCCGTAATCGCTGCCGCCGCCAAAGGCCGTGCCGTTGATACCCGTTTGGCCACCGTTACTGCGAAAGTCCATGCCTAAGCGGCCGTGCGTTTCGGGGCAGTCATAGCGGGGCGTGTCGATCAGATCGATATCGATATAGCTGAAGCCCGGACCAAAGCGGAGGCCATAGGGACCGGGAATGACCGTGATCGACTGAATGAGGGCAGGGTCGATCTTGCTCACCATCGAGTCTAAGTCGAGCCGCACGGGGAGGAAGTTCTGGCCTTCGGCTTGGGCATAGATCTGCCCGTAGCGATAGGCGCGAACGCGTGGATCGTAAGCAATCTGTGAACGGCGCTGCGCACCGACGGTTTGAATGTTTTCCGAGTTCTGGATCAAAGAGCCCACGTCGGTCGCGACGGAGTTTTGCGCTTCGGCCGCGCCGATGGCTTCACCGCCTGGGGCGGCCAATTGTTGCACGAGGTTTTCAATCGCCGTGCTGGGGCCGAAGATGCTGCCGGCCTCTTGAGTCCCCGGATCGAATGGTTGCGTGCTGCTGGGGTCGAATGGCTGGGTGCTGCTCGGATCGAAAGGTTGCGTCGACTCTTCTTGTAAGTTACTGATCAGGCGAACTGGGTCGTGTTGGAACTCAAGTCCGTCACCGAGCAAGAAGATCGCGCGGACATCTTGTGGGTCGGCAGCGTGGGCTGGCACGAGCGACCAACACATGGCGCCGCCCATCAGCGTCGCGCTCAGATATCGGCGAATGTCTAGCCGCATGGAATCCCCCAGTCCCTTGGTTCAACAGAGCAGTCGATCGCAACGGCTGGCCGCACATTCCCTAAACGATTGCCTGGTTTGAACCATGCTATCGTTGTGCTAGCCCCGTTCCCGATGATCGTCAGGTCCACGAATAAGCAATTACCTACTATTCGCGCACCATCTGCTAGAATCATCCTCGGCTGACGATGCCGGCATTCTTTACATTCAGCCTGCCCCGAATAGGTGTATGCAGGCTAGCATTGCCGGCACAAGCAGAAGTGCGGCGGCAGACTTCGCCGGACTGTCAAAGTGCTACAACTCGTCTGCACAGAACAGGTGGTTTGTTCCACCCGCCGCGCGTTATCGTTGCCACGCGCGCACGTCGACCCATTCCATCCCAGCGCGACGGGCCGCTTCAATTCCTAAATCTGAATCCTCATAGACGCGGCAGAATTCTGGCGCCACATTCATTCGTCGCGCAGCTTCCAGAAACACATCGGGCTCGGGCTTGTGCCGCGTCGTGTCTTCGGCAGTGACGATGGTATCGAACCAATCGGCACAACCGGTATGCTCCAGCTGAGCGAGAATGACAGGGCGGATACCGCCACTGGCGACAGCCATCTTCAACTTGCCGCGATGCAGGCGCGCTTCCTCCAGCACCGAAGAGATTGGCTTGAGCTCTGACAGCAGCTGCAAAAACGCCTGCTCTTTTTGATCGGCCACGGCAGCTGCATCGAGCGTCAGGTGACACTCCTCGGCCAACATCTCGATGATTTTCTGGCTGGGCACGCCGCCGAGGGCATAAAAACGGTCTTCGGCGAAGTCGATGCCATGCAATTGCATCGTGGCCCGCCAACTCCGGTAATGAATGGGCATCGAATCGGTCAGAGTACCATCGCAATCAAATATCAAAGCCTGCAGCATGACTCGCTAATCCGTTCTCAAACTTTCGCTTCTTATTCCAGAGGTAAATTTGCCGCCCGTTGCATTTCCGCTATTTGCTGCCGCGCTTCTTACGCAGGATGAAGACCACATCCTGCGTTTCGCGATCGATCTCGATGGGGCTATCGATGCGATAACTGAAGTCGAAAGTCTCAGCGATGTCGAATACCCCGACCGTCTCCAGTAGTTTCTGAATCTGATCGCGGGTGTAAGTTCGAAAGACCAACTCGTCGACGATCTGCCGCCGTTCGGTGGGAGTGTAAATGTCGAGCTTCATCCGGCAGCGCTCAGTTCGCTTGCGTCGATCGAGATCCATTGTCGCCAGGTGCGTGTTGATCGCCAGGTTGCCACGCCGGGCCGACCACGACTCTTCAGTCATCGGCTCGCCAGCGGTGGGTGTCAGGTGCAAACCGAGCACATACAAGCCGCCGGCCTTGAGCGACTCGGCCACGCAGCGCAAGTGCGCCTCGGCTTGCGCTTCGCTGAGCAAATGCCGAAAGCTGTTGATGGTGTTGAAGGCAGCGTCAACTTTCTTCGGCAATTTGAAGTCGCACATGTCGCCGCAAATGACGCTGGCCTCGTAGCCGTGCTTCAGAAGACGCTTGTTGCAAAACTCGACAGCCCGCGGATTCAGATCGAGTCCGCAGACATCCAGGCCCGCATCGGCCAGACGGTACAGCAATCGCCCTGTGCCGCAAGCGGGCTCAAATACGCGTTGCACGTTACCGCCGCCAAAGCGATTAAACACTTGCCGCAGAAAATCGAATTCCGCTTTCCAATCCGAGCCAAAGACCAAATCGTAATAGATCGGGTAGTCGTACAAATTGCCGGAAACCTGCTCCATGACTCGACTGCAATTCCAAGTAAGTGGTGTGTTGCTCGCGCGGCTCGAAACTGCCCGAATTGTAGCAGATTCGCCGCTGCCCATAGGCCGCGCACAGGAAACAACAGCGCGCGGTGAGTGCCTCCGATTAACTCAAATATACCGCCGCAGGTAGTCGCGATGTATTGAATAGATTGAGCGATTTTTGCTTATGATATAACAATCATCTGCTGCGATTGTGCTATGAACTATCTGCGGTTTCGGCCAGTAGAGTTGTCCGCAGCATAAGGTCGAAGAAAAAGAACTCACCAAACACTGCTAGCTATCATTGCGCCGAGCAGACAAAAAAATATGCGGCCATCCTTGCTTGACAACGGCTCATCCGTTCGCACAATGTCGCCTGTTGGATCGATTGCCGAAACAACACGCTCGACATGATGGTGAAGAGGCATCTACGCCTGATAGTTAGTTCTCGCGGAATCCTCCCCTGCTCGTTTGCCTGATCAGCTGGCGAGTCTTATCGGTTGGTATCTGGTTGTTGCGAGTCACTCCTTCACTATCGATCACGTGTTTGTTCGGCCAGCCTGCTGGTGATTGACCGCTTGCGCTTGTGCCCTTTGCAGGGCAGGGAATGCGCGGGCAGCAACGATCGCGAGCTTCTCGTGCTGATGATCCAGCTGCGAATACAAAGCTACTGGGGGCCGGCGACTGAGTGGAGCGACAGTCGGCGACCTGGTCGTGGAACGGAGGCCCCCCCATGGTTTTTGTTTATTTGCACTCACCGTCGACTCGATCTTTGCTTCCGCTAAACTGAGCCCCATGGCCAGCTGCTTGATTGGTTTGGGTTCGAATTTGGGCGACCGCGTTGCCTTGCTGCGCTCGGCCATTGGGCAACTCTCAGCGGTGCCAGAAATTACTGCACTCAGGGTCAGTTCATTTCACGGCACAGCAGCCGCCGGCTGCCCGCAATCGCAGAGTGAATATCTCAATGCTGTGGCCACTTTCGTCACATCGCTTTCACCGCAGCAGTTACTTGCGGAATTACAGCGGATCGAAATTGAACTCGGGCGAGAACGGAGTGAACGCTGGGGGCCGCGCACTATCGATCTTGATCTGCTGCTGTACGATCAGTTGGAAGTAGAGACCACCGCTCTCACATTGCCTCATCCGCGAATGTCATTTCGCCGCTTTGTGCTGGAACCTGCTGCGGAAATCGCCGGCTCGATGGTTCATCCGATTTGTGGCTGGACGATTGAAAAGTTGCTCGCTCATATCAAGCATTCCCCACGGCGAATTGATCTGGCTCCCGCGCAAACGCGTTTTTGCGACGACGATTCCTCGCGTTTGCTGCTCGCAGCGCTTGGCAATCAACCTCACATCATCCGCCAATTCCGCTTGCCCATAGACGCCACAACGAGAGCGGGTGAATCAACAGCTTCTCAATCGCAGCCGCCACAATCGTGGCTGATTACTAATCAATGGGTCGTGCAGGACCTAGGCGAACCGCTCCTGCTCGAACCGCTTGCCAGCAACGAACGGCTCGATTGTTTGCGGCGAATGCGAGAAGGTAAGAATCCCTTTCCTGCTCTGGCGATCGTCTGGCAGCCAGCGCCGACAGCAGTTCTTTTTGCCTTCAACGAATTGCGTCGTTTGCCCGACGCTGGCCCTGTCCTGTGGATTCCCGGCGTGCCGCTCGAACAAGCAGTCCAAGAGGTCTACGCCGCCATGACCGCGATGGGATAAGATAAACGAAGAGCGAGGACAAACTCGGTATACGACCAGTCTCGTACCAGGCACAGGCAGGCAAAGGAATTCACTTGTCAGCAGGCGGAACAACGCGAACACCGCAAGTCATTGAGTCAGCTGCGGCCATGCGCGCCGAGGTTCGCCGTCTGCAGCAAGCGGGCGAGCGCGTGGGAGTTGTTCCCACCATGGGAGCGCTGCACGAAGGACATTTGAGCCTGGTGCACCTGGCGAAGAAGACTTGCACAAAGACGGTGGCGACGATTTTCGTAAATCCCACGCAGTTCGCGCCACACGAGGACTTCAATCGCTATCCACGCACGTTGCCGGAAGATCTCCGCTTGCTAGCGTCTGCGGATTGCGATTATTGCTTCGTGCCGGGCACGGACGAAATGTATCCCGCGGGTTATTCGACCTATGTCGAACCGCCAGCAGTGGGAACTCGATGGGAAGGGGAGTGCCGCCCAGGGCACTTTCGCGGCGTCACGACCATCGTCCTTAAGTTGCTGAACATGATACCCGCCGATGTGGCCTGCTTTGGTCAAAAGGACTATCAGCAGGCTGCCGTAATTCGCGCGATGGCCCGCGATTTGAATCTGTTCAGCCACATTGAAGTCGGCGCAACCATTCGCGAGCCCGACGGACTGGCAATGAGTTCGCGCAATCGGTACCTATCTCCCGCCGAACGCCAGCGGGCACTTTCGCTTTCCCATGGCCTGCGTCAGGCGCGCGAGATGTTTCGCAGCGGCGAGCAGCGAACCGCGGTGATTGCCGCGATGATCGGCGAGACACTAGAGCCGCAGACCGATGCGATTGACTACGTCGCCATTGCCGATGGCGACACGCTGGAGCCTGTGGAACTTATTCAACCCAATACGGTCATCCTGTTGGCCGTGCGCATCGGCAACACTCGGCTGATCGACAATTGTCTCATCACCGAAGCCTGACCCAAACTCGCGAACCAACCTTCGAGCAAATACGCGTGCGTTCTACTCTCCTCTACATTCCGCAATTCATCTCCGGCGATCCATTCGGCCTCCCCATGTTTGGTTGGGGCTGGATGTTGATTGCCTGGCTGTTCGTGGCCGCGGGCTTGATCTACGCCTGGCCGCGCCTGTCCAAAGCCAAGCTCGACCTTACCGGCTTGTTGCCGTACATCGGGCTCGTGGCGCTGGGAGTCGTCTTCGTACTTCCGCGCCTGCTCGTCGAGTATCAAGAGGCTGGCGTCACGAAGATCGGCTTGCCGATTCGCACCTACGGCATGTTCATGGTGGCTGCGGTTATCTCGGGGGTGTTGCTGGCTGCGTATCGCGCACGGCGAATGGGCATCGATCCCGAAGTGATTTACAGCCTGGCGATGCTCATGACCATTTCCGGCATCGTTGGCGCTCGCCTGTTTTTCGTCACGCAATACTGGCATGAGTTTCACGTGGCTGGCGACACCTGGGCGACGCTGAAAAAAGTAATCAACATGCCGCAAGGCGGGCTGGTCGTGTATGGCGCTGTGATTGGCGCTTTTCCAGTTGGTATTTGGTATCTCTGGTCCCGCCGCTTGCCGCCGCTGGTAATTGCCGATATCGTCGCCCCCAGTTTGCTCCTTGGTTTAGCCCTCGGTCGCGTGGGCTGCTTTATGAATGGCTGCTGCTATGGCGGCTTCTGCTCGACGATGCCCCCTGCCGTTACATTTCCTGCGGGGAGCCCGCCTTACGCGCGACAGGAAGATCTCGGTTGGCGCACGGGAATTTGGCTTAAACAGCAAGGTGAAGGGAAAGAAAACGAACCGCCGAAGATTGTCGTCGCATTCGTCGCGCCGGACAGTGTCGCCGCTATGCAGCAGGTAAGAGCCGGAGACGAGATCAAGAAGATCAATGGCAAACAGGTCTCGTCACTGACCGATGCCCAGCAGCAATTGGCCGGCAGTTCGGGCAATGTCGAACTCGAACTAAACGGTGATCGTTTGATTCGCTGGACCAACGCGCCGTCTCCGCAGCGGAGCGCTCCGGTGCATCCTGCTCAGCTATATGCTGCCATCGACGCGGGCTTGCTCGCGCTGCTCCTCTGGGTCTTTTATCCGTTTCGCCGTCACGATGGCGAAGTGGCTGCCATCATGATGATCGTGCATCCTCTCTCGCGCATTTTGCTCGAAATCATCCGCGTCGACGAAGGTGGGCAGTTCGGTACGTCCCTCACCATTTCGCAGTGGGTCAGCATTGGGCTGCTCCTGATCGGCGTCGCGCTGCTCGCCTACATCGAAACCCAACCGCGCGGCAGTTTAGTTCCCGCCAAAGCCTAGTGAGCCAGGCTTCCAGCCTGGCTGCTCCTTCATGCCGCAATTTGTTCTCCTTCGTCACACGCTCCCTGCCGACTCACCCCGGGCCAGCCATTACGATTTGATGCTCGAAAGTGGTGAATCCCTGCTGACGTGGGCGATAGAAGCTCTGCCCACCGCAGGTTCGATTGTTGCCGAAGAGTTGCCACCGCATCGACTGGTGTATCTCGACTACGAAGGGGCTGTTTCAAACAACCGGGGCTCGGTCGCACGCGTGGATCGTGGCGAACTCGTGTGGCTACAGCAGACGAGCGATGAATACTGCGCCCGCTTGCAGGGCGAACAACTGCGCGGCGAATTTCGGCTGCGACGAACGTCAGCTCAGTTCTGGGAATTGTCGTTTCCAGGCGAGTCGTGAGGCGGAACTGGTCGCGGGCGTTTTACCGGTGCCGTGTCTTCTGCGGTTCCCGTGGCGATCAACTTTCCCGGGGATAGTTCCAGCGAGCGAATGACAATCGAACGTTTGTCGTCGGGCTCGGCGAGGGGGAGCGAAATCAGGGCCAGCGGATCGCCGTCGACCTCTTGCCAACGGACGAAGATGCCGCGCTCGGCTGCTGCGGCAGTAATTTGTTCCAGGTACTGGCCGAGTGGAATCGGCACTTTGCCGGCAGCCACTTGATGCACGCGGACCGCGACTACGTTCGTCTCGTTGGTCAAGAATGCTTCCAGTTCAATCGAAACGACCGTCTCAATTCCCACTGCCTGATATTTGCAAGCGGCCAGTAGTCGCCCTTGCTCGATGGCGACGCGCGGATCGCTAATGCCGGGGGGAATAGCTTCGCCGAATTTTTCCGGCAGCACCGTCGCCAGCCAACCGTTGATTTCATCGGCCGCGAGTTCGACTTGCCAGTCGCCGGTTCGTTGAATCTGATTCTGCAATTCGAGCGCTTCGGTCTCGAACTGTTCGCCGGCTTGCACTTGCTCGCGAGGAGATGCGGCGATTGCCTGGCGATAGAACTGCGGAACCTGCTGCACTTGATAAGTGAAGAAGCCGAAGCCGCCCGCCACCAACAACACTGCCAGCAGCGCAATCCAGAGCAGGCGAGTCCGAACGCGGCTCATGCGTCACCGTTGCAAGGTTTGCGATGGTAACGCGGCAGTTCGCCACGATTCCACATCGGCCAGCACGGTGCGAGCGGCCGCAGCCGGATCATTGGCCACTGCTTCAAAGGGGCGAATGTTCGGCTGCCGCGGCGAGACTTGCATCTGCACCGAGAAGCGATATTGGCGGCCGGGATCGAGCTCTTCGAGCACCACATATTGCGCGCCGAGTTCTTCGAGTCGTTGCCGAACTTGCTGCACATAAGCCAGCGGTTCGGGAGTGACCGGCGAGCCGCCCGCCATTTCTGTCGGCCGTGCCGGCAGGCGACCAGCAAAGGTCGGGGGCGCGTTGAAGAGAGGAGGTGCCGTAACGACGGCGTCCAACCCTTCGTTTCGCTCGCGCGCTCGTTCAGGCTCGGCCTGAATAAGCGATTCATCAAACCGCGCCGGAGAAACCCCATCGATTTGAATTGGCTCCTGCGTGCGCTGCGGCATGGTACTGACGATTAAATCGGGCACGCTCTTTTTCGCCGTGCCATAAATGGCCGCGTCGAAATTCTTCGAAACATAAGGCACCGCCAACACGGGCAAGCCGATTAAAAACGCGACGAGCACGATCGAGCGGACACTCGGCGAGGGGACCCATTGCATGTGCCTGCCATCCTTTGCCAAATTTGCGAGGCATTCCTTTGCCACCCACGAATCTTAACGAAAAACGCCCGCCCCACCTAGCCGAACTTTGGTTTGTCGCTATCGCCCTGGTGGTAGCAGCGGTGCAGTTGCAAATCCGGCAAATCGATCTTGACGGGTGATTGGCAGCTCCCTAATTTCCCCGCCGTATGTCACGTCGCATCACCATTTTGATGTGGCTCGTTCTGCCCGCGCTCGCGTTGGGACAGGAACTGGCCAATCTCTCGCCGCAGGCCGGGTTGCTGGTGCTGCGCAATGGTCAGGTGATGCGCGGCGAAATCACGCGCGTGGGTGACCACTACATTGTGACGATCGGCGTTGGGGGCGAAGTGAAAATTGCCGCCAGCGAAGTCGAAGTCGAATCCCCCGATTTAGAAGCTGCCTACGATTGGAAACTGCGTCGTCTTTCGGGCGATGGTGCCAAGCCTCATCTCGACCTGGCGGAATGGTGCCTGCGACATCACTTGCATCGCCGCTGCGCCGAACAACTTTCGCTAGCGCTTGCGAATGATCCCAAAAATCCTCGCATCGAACAAATTGACCGGCGACTGCAGTCGGCCCTCAATGCCCCGGCCCCACCCAAGCCCACTGCCTCGAGTGCTGCCATGGTTGGCCCCGAGCAACTCGATACGATGCTGCGCGAACTTCCCAAGGGAACCTTGGAGCGCTTCACCACCATTGTTCAACCCATGCTCAATAACCGCTGCGCCACCAATCAGTGCCACGGTGGCACGTCGACGAATGAGTTTCGCCTGCTAAGACCTCCAGCAGGGATTGGTTCCCCGCAGCGCTTCACCCATCGCAATCTGCACGCCGTGTTGCAATTCGTCAATCGCGACGACCCCGCCAACAGCCTCATTCTGACTAAGCCCCAGGAACCACACGGCGGAGCCAGCGACGCGGTCTTCGATCTGAAAAGTAAGAGCCAACTCCACGAGCTCACCGTCTGGGTCGAACAACTGGCCCATCGTAAAGAGCAACTGGTGTTGCCATCCACCATCGATGCCCGCTCAGCTCAACTATCCACACCCCTGCGCGCGGTGCCCGGCAACGAAGCAGGTGCCACGGCAGCAACTGGCAACTTGCCCGCTGATCAATCGGCCGATGCCAAGCTGGCCGGGAATCATTTGCAAAAGCCCACTCTGCCCGCCTCGACTTCGAGTCCGGACAACGATCGCTGGCAGCCCCGCGATCCGTTTGATCCGGAAATCTTCAATCGCCGCCGTGCCGCCAAACAGTTGCGGTAAGTGCTCGGTCGATTCAGGCATTTATCTTTCGGCCGGCAAGTGAAAATCGCCTTGCCACCAGGCCGCATAAAAATCCCGATTGCTGGCCAGCAAGTCTGGCAGCGCTAGGGCTTCGTCGCTCGTCAGCCAGCGATACGATTCCACTTCCAGCGGATTTGGCGTGATGGCTTGATCGGGCAGCATCTCCACCAGCCACCAGGCCAGGCGGACATTGGTAATCGTCAGGCTTTGCCACAACCGCCGCTGCGGCGTGATGCGGGCCCCCAACTCTTCCCAAAACTCACGCACGACCGCTTCTTCTTCGGACTCGCCCGCTTCAATGCTGCCACCGGGGAAACAGAACTTGCCGGGCGAGCGAACGGTTTGCGACCGGCGAATGACCAGAAAACTTGCCTGCGACGACCCGGGCTTCAAGACCACCGCCACCACGCCGAGTCTGACTTGGGCCATGCCAATTCACGCTGCCAAAAGTTCCTGGTAATTAGTGCGACCTCCAGGTCGCCTCACTCGACTCTAGCCGATTTAATCCCCACAGAATACCGCCCGGGTTTATCAACACCCCCCTTTTGCGAGACTCACCTTTAAGCCTTTTCACAGCAACAAATTGCGACCAACTTTCCAATTCAAGAATCATCGTGTTTGTTGATAAACCCCCTTGCTGCTGAACCAGCGTGGCATAATTCGCTACGCTGGTTAACCCGCCTCAGCAACGCCCAGAAACGGTTCCTCGCTTCGCGCGAACAGTTCCCGCCACGCACTGCACAGTCCTTCCACCAGATTGCCAAAACAGTCTATTGTATTATAACGAATTGGTTAGTAGTTGTCAATTATGTGTCGCCGAGTTGGTTGTGGTCGTATTGGTTTCCAGATTTCAAACTAACCCACCACCTAAATTCGCGTTTCTCAAGGCCGCGTCAACTCCTCGTGGTATAATTGAGCGTGATACTCACGGGACGAGGGAAACAAGCCATGCGCGGTCGATTGCTCGAATGTTCTTTCCTCTGGTTTGCGTTGGCCGCCACGTGCTCGGCAGCTGACATTTATGTCGACAACGTGACGGGTGACGATCGTCGCAACGGCCGTGCGACGACCTCGATTGGTGTCGGCAATGGTCCGGTTCGCACGATTGCGAAAGCTCTGCGGCTGGCCAACAAGGGTGATCGGGTCATTCTGGCGAATAACGCGGAACCTTACCGCGAGAGCGTGGCGATCAGCGGCGGCTATCACTCGGGCCTCGCAACTTACCCCTTCGAACTGATCGGCAACGGCGCCACGATCGACGGCAGTCTGTCCCTTGCCACCGCGGAGTGGGAATTTGTGACGGGCGAGATTTTTCGCGTTCGTCCGCCCCGCGGCTCCTTTCAACGCCTGTTCATCGACAACGTGCCGGCGGAATTTGTCCAGCCGACGGGCGATGCCCGACCGGTGCTGAATCCCAAGCAATGGACGCTCCTCTCGGGTTGGATTTATTTCTGCGTCGAAAAAGATAAGCTTCCCTCAAGCTACGACCTCTCCTGCTGCGGGTTGCAGACGGGCATTACCCTTTATCAAGTTCAGGACGTCGTGATTACCGACTTGACCGTGCGCGGCTTTCAGCTCGACGGGGTGAACGCGGCCGACAATGCTCGCCAGGCGAAGTTGCTGGGAGTCATCAGCATCGACAATGGGCGGAGCGGGTTCACGGTTGGTGGGGCGTCGCGAGTCACACTCGACCAATGCGATGCCGCGGGTAACGGCAATTCACAACTGCGAGCAGAAGGTTACTCGCAAACACGCGTGCGCGACTGCGACTTCGACGATAAATCGGCACCCGCGCTCGTCAGCGATGGCGGACGTGTCTTCCGCGTCGAATAGTTACGCCAGCTTGTGAACCCAGATCGCCCGCCGTTCCCACACTCGAAAACCAGCTGCCACATAGTGTCGCAGGGCCGGCGCATTATCGGCATCGACCGACAAAATCATATGCTGAGCGCCAGTCTCGCGCGCGACGCGCAGGCCATGTTGCACCAGGTGCAAGCCCCAACCGCGGCCGCGCACAGCAGGCACAAGCGCCATGTAAATCAACTCGGTCTGCGGCATTTCGGCATGTTCGGCAAGCAACAAGCAGCCTACGTCCTCGCCTTGATGCCGCACGATAAACCACCAATCGCTCCGCGGGCGGCCGATATCTCGATAACCTTTGAGTACGTCACTGGTCGGGCGCAAGCCATCCACGGCCGGACAGTCGAGCGTGCCGATATAGGTCTGGTCCAGCAGTGGTCCCCAGCGCGCGAAGTCATCCGGATCGTGAGCAATCAATTGAAAACCCGAGTCCGCTTCGGCCAGCTCATTCTCAGCAACTTCATCCTCAGCCAGCGGCGCGGTCAAATCCGCGGCCAGATAAAGCAAATCTCCCACCAAATAATAACCGCTGGCTTGAAACTGCCCGGCAGCTTCATCCGACCGCTGCTTGGTGAGCGCTTGGGCAAGCAGAGTTCCGTCGGCCCGCAGTGCCTGGTTCATCCCCTGCAAAAGTGCCCCAGCGATGGCACCCGGCTCAATGGCGTTGTCAGTGATTCGCGGCTGCATGACCACCGCCGCTCGCCCCGGCAGACACTCGGCCAGAACTGCACCCACGAGCGCATCGTCCTGATGAGCGGCGACCAGTTTGAAACGCGGCGGCTGATGATCGACCGTTCGCAGCACGATGGCCACTTGAGCTGCCCGCTCTGCTTCATGCCAGGCTGCTGCAGCCAATTGCAAGGCAGCGCTTGGTTCACCACGTTCGTGCCACAAAGGCTCAGCATTAATCACGGGCAGTTTCATTTGGTCCGAGCATAGCGGATAATCACCCTAAATCGAACGGCAGCAGCCTGCCCCGGCTGCAAACCCCGGTTTCTTCCAATAATGTCCCGTTTTCGCACACAAACGCTAAGCAGGAGTTTTGTCATGCGCTCGTTTACGACGGGCTTGATTGCCCTGATGTCAATTCTGATGCTGCACTCCGCAGCGTCGGCCCAACTGCTCAAACGGCTTGAACAGCGGCTGGGTGATGCCGTGAATAAGCTGGCTCCGCCTACCGATGGCGCCCCCACACCGGCCGCTTCGCCTGGCTATTTGGGGCTGACCGCCGACGAAACCGATGGCTTGCAGGGCGTGATCGTTTTGGGTGTAAAGGCTGCCAGCCCAGCGGAAGCTGCCGGGCTGAAGAAGGACGATTTGATCTCGGCGATCAACGGCAGCGAGGTCAAAAACCTCGACGACTTTCAGCGCGCTCTCGATCAAGTCGGAGCCGGTCAGCGAGCCCAATTCACCCTGCAGCGCGGGCGTGAAGCACTCACCTTGAACGCTACCTTAGTCGCTCGCCAAACTCCCCCGGTCAATCGCCTGGGAGCTGAAGATCCAGGTCCAGCACCGGGTGGAGAAGATCCGCTCGAACTCCCTGCTGGCACTCCCCGCGGCCTGGGCGATTCAGTCCTGCGACCTGCGGACGACGGGGGCGAACGCGCTTCTTTGGGTGTCTCGGTCGTGCCAGTGACGGAGCAAACTCGCGCGGCGAATGGCTTGCAGTCGACACGGGGAGCGCTGGTCGCTGCGGTTCGTCCCGGTGGTCCCGCCGATCGGGCCGGCATTCCCGTCGGCTCGGTAATCGTGGCCATCGATGGGCAACGAGTGAATGCGGCCGAGGATCTCGTCGGCGTCATTGCCGTTTCGCGTCCCGGGCAGGAAGTGGAGCTGAGCTACTATCGCGGTGCCACGCTCACGCGCAAAACCGTTCGCCTCTCGCCGACGGTGCTCGATGCTCGGGCGATGCCGGCCGCACCTGGCCCAGCTGTCTCTAGTCCGCCGGCCATCGGTGGGATTCTCGGTGGCGCTGCCGGAGATCGCCCGCTCGTCCGTCGTGTGGGAGAAGTCCTCGATAACTTTGCCCGCCCAGCAGGCGGCCCTCCCGCGGGACAAATGGAAGATATCGCAACACTCAAGAGCCAGATTGAACTGCTGCAGGCCACGGTTCGTTCGCTGGAGGATCGACTCCTCAAGCTCGAAAGCAAATCTGCACCGGCTGTCGAAGCCGCCCCAGATTTGCCGCGCGATGCAATCCGCGGCCCGGAGCTCCCCCTGGTTCCGCCAGCCCTTCCCGCTTTGCCAACCCCGCCAGCACTCCCCTAGTTGCGGTTCAGCCACCAATCGTCAAACCGCCACAGGGGAGCAGGATGCACATCCTGCTCCCCTGTTTGTTCGTCACCGACCGTCCAGTTTGCTAGAACACCATGATGCAATTTTCACATCAAGCAGTTCGCTCGCGTACATCATTGGCCTTATTGGCTACCCTTCTGCTGGTCGCAACTGGCACTAGCTTCGGGCAAGAGAAAAAGCCAGCTAAACCCAAGTTGAGCCCCGAAGAAGCGCGGGCTGCGCGCGAAAAAGCTCGCTATCCACTGCCGTATCCGCCCAAGTTGGCCGATGGCAAGTTGGTGGTCAGCGAACAAACCGTCGACTTCTTAAAGCCCGGTGAAAACCTGCGGGCTGAGGTGGGCATTGCCAAGTCTCCGCCCCGTGTCGACTTCGCTTTTTTCCCCGAGCAAAACTATCCGGGCAATCCGTGGTCGAATCGATCGGACGGCTTCGTGCTCGGCGACAAGTACTACACGTCCGACAACGATCATCTCGCGCCGCGAGGGACCGCCCATCTGTGGGAATATGATGCCGCCAAGCAACAGTTCCGGCTGCTGTGCGACACCAGCAAGTTCCTGGAATCGAAGAATGTCTTTCCGCCGGAGATGAATTATCGTCCCGGTGAAATGCAGAGCCGCATCGACATGGGTAACGACGGCTGGCTGTACTATGCGACCGATCGTGGCTCGCCGACAGTGACTCACGATAAGAATGGTTACCTTGGGGAATGGATCCTGCGCACAAACCCCGCCACGCTCGAAACACAGATCGTCAAGCAGTTCCCGATTCCCAAGCACACGTTGCCCGCCAGCGTGCTCGACCCGAAGCGAATGATCTATTACGGCGGCACAGCACCGGGCAAAGATGCGGCGAATCAGAACGTGCAGTTCTTCGCGCTCGATGTCCGGAGCGGCAAGTTGCTCAAGGTGGCCGATCACGGTCCGACGCGCGTTCTGATCTTTTCGACTTCGACGGGCCGCGTCTATTGGGAAGGGAGCATGTACGATCCCGAGACCAACGAAATCACAAAAATGGAGATCCCGCACGTCCGCAGTGCCTCGGCCGAAACGCCGCAAGGGCTGGTCTATTGCACTTCTGGCACCAAGGCCGATCTCTGGTCGCTGAATGTAAAGACGAATGAAGTCAAGCAACTTGGCAACGTTGGGGTCGGCACGCAGGAGTATATTTCGTCGATCGAGGCCGATCCCACGGGGCGTTACCTCTACTACGTCCCCGGCGCACATGGTGGCGCGACCAAAGACGGTACACCAATCGTGCAGTACGACACTGCGACCAACCGGCGGAAAGTGCTCGGCTTTTTGCACGCCACGTTTTGGGAAAAACATGGCTATGCGCTCGATGGCTCGTTTAGTTCGGCCCTGGATGAAAAGGGAGAACGCCTCTTCATTTGTTGGGATGGTTGGCGCAAAGGCCAGCCCCGCGGCTGGGAAACTGCTGCACTCACGGTCTTTCACATTCCGGCCAGTGAGCGTGTAATCGGCAGTCCGTAGTTTTCGCTAACTCGGATTCATGCCTGGCAAGCTGGCCCGCAACACTTGCCAGGCCTCGCGCGCCGCGCGAATCTGGTGCAAGCGAATCACCTGCACTCCTTGCAGGGCCAGAGCGAGCGCTCCGCCCAGGGAACCGGCATCGCGATTGGCACTCTTATCGCCGAGGACCTGTCCAATGAAACCTTTGCGCGAATGCCCCACCAGCAGCGGGCAGCCCAACGCGTGAAACGTCGCAGAGTGGGCCATGAGCTGCAGGTTATGTTCATGCGTCTTGCCGAAGCCAATGCCAGGGTCGAGGCAGATGCGCGCGGGAAGCAGGCCCGCAGCAAGGAGAGCGTCGCGCCGCTGCTCGAGATAGGCAGACACCTCGGCCACGACATTGCCGTACGCGGGCTGGTCCTGCATTGTCTGCGGAGTCCCTTGCATGTGCATCGCGCACACCCCGACCTGCGTCGCGCGGGCCAGTTCGATCATGGCCGGGTTGGCGAATCCCGTGATGTCGTTCATGATCTCTGCGCCGGCGCTCACAGCTGCTGCTGCGACGGCAGGCTTGGAAGTATCAATGGAAATGAGCGCGGTCGGATGACGCTGGCGAATCGCTTCGATCACCGGCAGCACTCGGCGCAGTTCTTCCGTTTCGCTCACCGGCTCCGAGTATGGTCGGGTGCTTTCGCCGCCGATATCGAGAATATCGGCACCCTGGCTCAGCAAGTGTTCGGCCTGTTCGATGGCTGCCGCAGGGTTGAAATACTGACCGCCGTCCGAAAAACTATCGGGCGTAACGTTGACGATTGCCATCCAAGCTGGGCCCGCGACGAATGTCAGTTCGCGGGTTCGCAGTTGCCACACTTGGCTCCGTATCGCCGGCCAGCGCGGAGGCTGAAACGGAGTTGGTGAGCGGTTGGTCATGGCAGGATTCGATTCTTCAGTGCTGGCAACTTGCGGCGAATGTCAGTCAGAAGTTCGCCCGAGAGATCGGCAAGCACAACTTCCGCCCGCTCGCCGCTGGCTTCGGTCAGCACCTTGCCCCAGGGATCAACGATCAGCGAACGCCCATAGCTCACGCTGCCGGGGGCATGTTCGCCCACCTGGTTGGCGGCAATGACATAGCACTGATTCTCGACCGCGCGAGTTCGCACCAGCAACTCCCAGTGATCGCGCCCAGTCCGCTGCGTGAACGCGGCGGGAATGCACAGCAACTCAACACCTTGACTCGCCTGTTCGCGATACAACTCGGGAAAACGCAAGTCGTAACAAATGGAGATGCCCAGCTTGGCGAAGTCCGTTTCCAGGCAAGTGATCTCTGTGCCCGGCAGCAGATTGTCTGACTCACACACGCGCAGCTCAGCGCCGAGATCGACGTTGAACAAGTGCATCTTGCGATACGTCGCTAAGACGTTACCACTCGGGTCGATCGTCAAGCTGGTGTTGTAAGCACGGTTTTCACCGGCGGCCACTTCGGCAAAACTGCCACCAACAAGGTACACCGCCAACTCGCGCGCCAACGCAGAGAGTAGCTGTGCGGTTGGGCCCTCAAGGGGCTCTGCTTTGGCCGCCGCCTGCCGCAGGTCGCCGTACAGATTGAATAGCTCGGGCAGGACAATCAGTTCTGCCCCGCCAGCCGTGGCGTGCCTGATTAGCCGCTCCGCTTCGGCCAGATTCTTCGCCTTGTCGAGCGAAGAATTCATTTGCACGGCAGCAACGCGAAGCTTGGTCTTCATGGTGGACTTTCAGTTCGGGAGGACGAGGCTCCTGCCGAGCCGCTAAAGCTCAACCATTACTCCGAGGCAATGTTCATATATACCTTGAGTGCGGCCTTCTCGTTCGTTAGCAGCTTCATCATCTCTTCGTAGCGATCGAGACCTTCGACCGGATTGGTCAGAATCTGCTGCACGATGCCAGGGTACATCATTTCGCCGAGGGCTAGATCGCGAATGCCCGACTCGAAATGCTCGCGATTCGCATTCACGCTGCCGAGGAGCAGCTTGTTGCCGAGCACCCATTCGAGATTGATTTTGTCCGAGGGGACTTCAATCTTGCGATCGGCACCTGTGATGCTCGTCCACACCAGCACCCCGTTGAGGCCGAGGCAACGCATGCCGTCGAACGCCATCTGGCTGCTGCCGGTAGCGTCGATGATCAGGTCTGGTTTGCCGACGCTTTTTACCAGTTGATCGATGCTCGTCTCGGCAGTGCTGACATAGGTCGAGCCGAGACCTTCGACAATTTTGCTATTGAGCGTGCCGGCCTTCGAGCGGGCGAGTGAGAAGACTTGCAACCCGCGCAGCTTGAGGATTAGCGCCGACAACAGGCCGATCTGACCGACACCAAACACAAAGGCCGTCTTCGGGCTCCAGACTCGCATCCGGCGTTGCACTTCGTACGCTTGTTGCACGGCCTTCGCGGCGCAGCTCATCGGCTCCATCAGCACATGCAGGTGCTTCAGACCCTTGGGGACCTTCACGATGTAATCTTCGTGATCGACGAAGTACTCGGTGAGATAGCCGTGCAGCAGGTTGATGCCGCGCTCGTAGTAGGTTTCTTCGCTGGTCATGTCGTAGGTGCCGATCATGTCGTAGATCGACTTACCGGGACGACGCACGGTCGCGGTGACATAATCCCCCACCTGCACGCGGCGAACCTTCTTGCCGACCGCTTCGACAATGCCGAACGACTCGTGCCCAAGGACCATGTGTTTGTCGCCGGGCGGGGCCTGGCCGTAGAGCGCGTCGTTGATTTCGCGATCGGTCGCGTCGACTCCCACCTTCAGCACTCGCACCAGCACGCCCATTTCATTGGGAATGTCGGTGACCGCCGGCTTAGCGATTTCTTCCAAGTGAACGCTATCTTTTTTGCCCGGATAAACGGCAATGGCTTTCATATCTGCGGCCCAAACGTGTGTTGCGAAGAGTGCGGCGAGAAAGCCCGGAAGTTTAGCGAAAAAGCCCACTGTTGACGAGGCCAGCACCAGGGCTTGGCAAGCGGGACGCCTCTGCCGGGCAAATGGTAGTTGACGATTGACCACTACTCCTTCGGGGTTGATAATACTCGCGGAACCGGAGGTGCCAAAGGGGTGTCAAACTGATGCAGCTATTCGTTGTTCTGTAAGAGGATCGCTCATGTCCGAAAAGTTTGACCCGTTTTACACCTGGCTCGGCATTCCACCGGAAGAGCAGCCGGCCAACCACTATCGCCTGTTGGGATTGAAGAATTTCGAGCCGAACCTGGAAGTGATCAGCAATGCCGCCGACCAGCGCATGGCTCATCTGCGCACGCTGCAAGTTGGTAAGAATGCTGCGCTCAGCCAGAGCGTGCTCAATGACGTTTCGGCAGCTGCGGCTTGCTTGCTCAATGTTGGAAAAAAGACCGCGTACGACAGCAACCTGCGCAAACAACTCGAAGTGAAGGCGGTCCCCAAGGCCAAACCTCTGCCTCAAGCAGCCGTACTTCCCGCCAAGGCCCCGCTCGCTGCTCCCTTGCCCCCACCACCCTTGAGCGGGCCAGCCTTGCCACCTCAGCCGCTGCCGCCACCGAACTACGTTCCAGTACCGGCACCAATTCCACAGCCTGCATTTGCTCCCGCGCCGGCCCCGTTCATCAACAAGGCTTCTCGTCCGGTTAGCAAAGGGCCCACGACCACTCATTTGATTCTGGCTGGCCTGATCGTGGGTGCTCTGCTCACCAGTGCGGTGATCGTGATTGCCGCGATGAATGGCGGAGACCAACTTGCGGCCAATTCAGGCGGCGAAAACAGTGCTAGCTCAAACGGGGCTGAGAATTCCGTCGTTCCGCCGGCAGTGAACCCCGTCGAAGGCGCAACGTTGCCCGGACCGCCACCCAAAACTGATTCAGTAACTCCCGCTCCGCCGCCCCTCGCGCCGCCAACGCCAGAGACGACAAGCAATTCGCCGACTCCCTCGCCTGATGTTCCTGCAAATAGCACAGTCCCTCCAGCGGTGGCTGACCCCGTAAATCCTCCGGTTACAACGCCGGATGCGACACCATCATCACCCGCCATTCCAGACACCAGGCCGCCCGAACTAAATTCGGACGATACTCCGGCCCCTAATCCGGTGCCCTTTGGTGCGGCCCTCGATCCGCCTGATGGTGGCGACTCCCCCGCTCCGGCCGATGCGGCAGCAACTCCGTTGCCCAGTGAAGACGCGCTGACAGCAGCCCGCGCGCAAATCTTAGAGATCTTTGGGAAGGAAGCCAAAGCGGCGAACAAACCAGAGCTGAAGTACGCTCTCGCGCGCAAGATGGACAAACTCGCGCGCGAGACCAAGGACGATCCCGCAGGCTGCTACGTATTGCTCGATAATGCGCGCAAGTTGTTCATCGGTGCCGGAGAAGTGTCGCCAGCACTGCGCGCTGTTCAGAATCTAACGACCTCCTATCGCTTCGAACCCAAAGAGAGTCGCGATCTGTTTGCCGCCACCTACTCTGCCCTTGCCGATGCAACGCTCGCGCCCGAGCAGCGCGACAGTCTGGCCGACAAACTTAAAATTGAGATCGATACCGCCGTCCTTACGCAGCAGATCGAATACGCAGATCAGCTGTCGCTGTTGGGGCTCAAAGTCACCAGTCGCTTGAAAGACTTGGAGAAGAAGCGACAGGCATCGCAACAGCGCACCGCCGTGGTGAAACTTAAAAATGAATATGCCGAGTACGAACGGGCCCTGGCAACACTGGCTGGGAATCCGACCGATGCAGCAGCCAATCTCATCGCTGGCAAATTCGTTTGCACCATGCAGCAAGATTGGAAGAAAGGTCGCGCTCACCTGGCGGCAGCGGGAATCGAGTCCTTGCAAAGTGTGCTCCCCACCGATCAGGTCGCAGATGGCGACAATGGCGAGCCCGACTCTGCCGATCTTCAATTGGCAGCCGCCGAAGCTTGGTTCGATTGGGCCGACAACACCAAGGGAGTCGATCTCGAACTGATCGCACTTGCGAAAATACGCGCCAAGTATTGGTATCGCCAGGCAGTCTCCGCGCTTACCGGCTTAAGCAAAGCCAAGGCCGAAAAGCGGATCAAGGAACTGTCCGCTGTTCCCGATACCGCGGCTCCACGCCCGGCCAGCGGCTCGACCGCCAGTGCTTCCAAGCCTGGCACATCGTCGACCAAGAGTGCCAGCAATCAAACCGGGTGGGAACCGGGTCTATTCGGACTCGTATTGGTCGACAATCAAGTTCAGAACGTCCTCGTCAGCTATCAACCTGGCCATACCATCACCGGAGCCGAGTTCGACCCACTGCTGCAACCGTTCCGTCAGCCAACGCAGCGCGTGATGATCCGGCTCGAAGGGGTGCTCATCGTTCCCAAGGACGGCGACTACACCTTTCATCATGTCGGTGGATCGTCGAGCGGTGGTGTTCACACTTTCTTTGTCCGTGGCGAAAAAATTTCCACCGTCGGCGATGATCGAACCAAAAACGAGATGCGGACCATCTCTCTGCCCAAGGGCGAACATATCCTCAAGTGGGAACTAACCGGCGGTGGACTCGGCAATGCCAAGATCGATGTCCGTTGTGCCGATGGCGCTCCTGCCGATGCCTTGCCTCCGGTGATGGCAACGCCCAAACGACTTACCACAACCCTCCGCCAACAAGCGAAGACAGAAGTCGCTTTTGGGGCAGCCGCGAAGGCCGCTGAGCCTTCCTCGCCAGCGCCGGCCGCACCGAAATTTGTTCCATTGCAATTTGATCCTCCGGCAGCTGAGCCGCCGGTTGTTGCGCCATCTCCGCAGTCGTTCGTTCCTGCTTCTTCAGCCGAATTTGTGGCCTCCGAGTGGCTCCCCGGCATGCGCGGGTTGATTTATGTCGATGGCGCGCCACAAGACATACTTCTTAGTTATGTAAACGAAAACAAAGTGATCGAGTCTACCGAATTTAATCGCCAGCTGTCGCGTTTTCGGGCAGGGGGCGGCAAATTATCGATCGTATTCGAGGGTGTGCTCGTGATTGCCGCCGATGGCGAATATGGAGTCTTTCATGGCGGTGGCACGTCGAGTGAGGATTTCAATACCGTCTCGTTGAACGGTGAGAAGTTCAACAGCGTGGGTGCGGGCATAGTGATCAAAGGCCCCCGCGAAAAGATCGTGAAGTTTGCCAAGGGCACCTATCCAATTCGCTGGGAACTTACGGGTGGACCGTTTCGCGAGGCCCGCCTGGATTTTCGCCTTCCGGCAGGTGCTCCTGCTACCCAACCCATGCCGCAGGTCTTCACGTCCAAAGTGACGGTCGCCGAACTGCAAAAGGGAACGAAAAGCGAAGTAGTGATGGGCGAAAAGACCGTCCCTCGCTAATCAACGCCTATCGAGGTCACCATCATCTTTTCGCGCGCACCAATCGCGCCTAACATAGGGCGATGAATACGCTGCCTGACCTCTCCAACCTAATTTGCACCGTCGATGAGCGCGAACGCGCACTGTTTGCCAGCTATGCCATGTTCAGTCGGCAGAGCAAGGGACGGAAGCATCCGCAGCCCGAGCATCCTTATCGCGGCCCTTTTCAGCGAGATCGCGACCGCGTGATTCACTCGGCTGCCTTTCGTCGCCTGAGCGGCAAGATGCAAGTCTTTACCGGCGACTTCGGCGATTACCATCGGACGCGGCTCACGCACACGCACGAAGTATCGTGCCTCGCCCGCACACTGGGGCGCTGTTTGCGGTTGAACGAAGACCTGGTCGAAGCGCTTGCGCTGTTTCACGATATCGGCCATCCGCCCTTTGGGCATGCCGGCGAAGACGCGCTGAACGAAGTGTTGCACGAGTACGGCGGCTTTTCGCACAATCGGTTTGCCCTCACCATTGCCGAGGATCTGGAACAGCGGTACGCCGAATTCTCGGGGTTGAATCTCACCTACGAATTGCTCGAAGGTCAGCAGACCCGCGCCGAAAAGGCAGCCCTCTTCGCGGCGACCGGCGGTTGCGGCCCGCTGCTCGAAGTGCAGGTGGTCGAAGCAGCTGACAGCATGACTTACGATGCTCACGATTCCGACGATGCGGTCAAGCTCGGTCTCGTCACGCTTGAGGAACTGCAACAAACGACACTCGTGCGCGAGGCAGTTGCTTCAGCACATCGACGCTTTGCCAATTGTTCGGGCGACCGTTTGCGCAAGGCGGTGGTTCACGAATTGATCGAGCGCCAGGTGAGCAACGTGCTGCAATACTCGGGAGAGATCCTGCGTGAGTGCCGCGGTTTGAGCAGCGACGAAGCGCGGCGATTGGATTTTCGAATCGGACCAAGTCCTGAACTGGCCGAACTCAAACGCGAGCTCGAACGATTTCTCTACGAGCGGGTGTATCGTCACGCGCGATTAATCACCATGCGGCGCGAAGCGCAAGCCAAACTGCAGCAGGCCTTTCAAGGCTATCTCGCCAAGCCGGACCTGTTGCCGCCGCATCACTTCCGCCGCATCGAGCGGGTTGGCGCGCCCCGGGCGGTCGGCGACTATCTGGCCGGCATGACGGACCGCTTCTTCCTCAGCATTTTCGAACAGCACTTTGCCCAGGGGTGATTCGTGAATCCGTTCGCTGCGCCAGTCGTTTCACTGTTCGTGCTCACTGCGACCGCGCTGTCTGCTTTCGCGCAGGTTCCAGAATCAACAGCCCACTTGCCGACTGAACCCCTATTTGTCTCGGGTGAAGGTGGCTACGGTCGCTATCGCATTCCTGCTTTGATTGCCACCAAACAAGGCACGCTGCTCGCCTTTTGCGAAGGGCGCGTGAAAGCAACCGGCCTGATTGGCGATATCGATCTGGTCTTGCGCCGCAGCACCGATGGTGGAAAAACCTGGCTGCCGATGCAAAAGATCGCCGATGCAAGCGAAGATACGCTCGGCAATCCCTGCCCGGTGGTCGACCAAAAAACGGGTACGATTTGGCTCCCCTTTACCCGCAGTCCCGGTCCCTTCAGCGAGCAACAGATTGTCGATAGCCAAAGCAGCGGGCCGACGACGGTCTGGATCATCAAGAGTGACGACGAGGGCGCGACGTGGTCCGAACCGCGCGATATTTCTGCCACCACGCGCGAACCCAGTTGGACCTGGTACGGCACCGGTCCGGGAATTGGCATTCAACTCGCCAGCGGCCGGCTCTTCATTCCCAGTTATCACACCGAGCGCGACTCGAAGATGTATCGCTGCCACGCGATCTTCAGCGACGATGGTGGTCGCACCTGGCAAAAAGGCGAAACCGTCGGCGAACATACGGCCGAGTGTCAGGCTGCCCAGCGGAGTGATGGAACCGTCGTACTTAACATGCGCGGCACCAACAAGCAGGGCTTTCGCACCCTCGCAACCAGCCGCGACGCTGGCGAAACCTGGAGTAAACCCGAGATCGATCGCACCTTAACCGAGCCCGCTTGTCAGGCGGCCCTGATCGTGATGAATGAACCGGTGACCGATCGCCGGCTATGGCTTTTCAGCAATCCACCCGGAACCACACGGCACAATCTCACCTTGCGCGCAAGTAAGGACGAAGGGAAAACGTGGCCAGTGGCCAAAGTCTTCGATCCCGGCGCAACGGAGTACTCGTCACTCGTCAGCTTGCCTGGGGGCAATCTCGGGCTGCTGTACGAACTGAGCCGTAAAGGCGAAAAGTATCGACCTCAACTTCACTTCGCCAACATTCCGCTCACGTGGATTCAAGCTCCATGACCGAGCCCGATTCGGCTGCCAGGTTGCGGTCACGCTTTGTGCAATTCCTCTCGCAAGTCGCGGCAGGCGATATCGACGTTCGCGCTTGGAACGAGTTCGTCGTCACGCGTTATGTGCAAACTGACCTCGAATCAGCTCGGCAGCAATTAGCCCGGGCTGCGATCTTGGGTGGTCAATGTTCCGCGCGAACGGTAAACAGCAAGATGCAACAGTTGGCTCAAGAGTTACTTGGCGATTTGGCTTCAGCACCAGCGGCCGAGTGACTTACGCCGCGCGGCGAATGCCCAGCAGCGGTTGCAGCGGCAGTGGCAAGCGAATGGAGTGTATCGCTGGGTCTTGCTGCAAAGCCGCAGCCAGTTGATCGAGTTGCTCGACAGCTGAGAGTGCCAGGTCGAGAAAAATGTGCCGACGGCCGCCGAACTCGCACAATCCGCCACCAGCGCCGCCGAGCCACTCTTGCCGCACGGAGTAGCCCAGTTCTTCGGCCACTCGAATCATTCTTTCGCGCATTTCGACGGTGTGCATGGCTGCCTCCTTGCAGCGGACTCATTCGCAATTCAATTGCCGCGGATTGTATCGCCCGCCGGTGATGCTGGCCAGTTCGATTCGTCGATAACAGAGAAGTGTCGATGTGCCGCCCCTTCAAGCAGTTAAATCGCTGAGGCAGGGTAGGCGAGGCGAACCGAGTAAGCCAGTCGAAACGAGCACGCAATGGCAAACAGGGAGAATGGCGGCAATATGAGTGGATTGCTAGCGGATCGCACAGCTGAGCTCGAACGGCAAGTTGCCAAGTTGGAAGCAGAGTTGCTGCAAGCACAGAAGTTGACATCATTGGGCGAACTGATGGGGACCACGACCCACGAGTTCAACAACATCCTGATGACGGTGCTTAATTACGCGCGGATGGGCATGCGTCATAAAGACGAACCCACGCGCGACAAAGCCTTCGAAAAGATCAATGCAGCTGCCCAGCGCGCTGCGAAGATTACCGGCAGTGTACTCGGGGTTGCCCGCAATCGCGCGACCTCGTTCGCGCCGACCGATCTGGCCAAACTGCTCGACGAAACACTGATTCTGCTCGATCGCGAACTGAATAAGTACCGCATCGCCGTCGAGTTGCAGATTGGTGAAGCCCCGCCCGCTTGGGCCGTGGGAAATCAGATTCAGCAGATCATTCTTAACCTCATCATCAACGCGCGCCAGGCCATGTTGAACGGCGGGCAGTTGATCCTGCGCGTCGAACACGACAAAACGCATCAGACGGTCGACCTGACCGTCCGTGATTCGGGTAGTGGCATTCCTGCCGACAAACTGCGCCACATCTTCGAGCCGTTCTTTACGACGAAGACTGGCCCCGATGAGTCGGGCCAAGGTGGCACAGGCCTTGGCCTCTCGGCTTGCAAGCGGATTGTCGAAGCTCACCGTGGCCGCATTCGAGTCGAAAGCACGGTTGGCAAAGGAACGGCGATAACGATCAAGTTGCCCGTTGCTCCCGCGATTGCTCCACCAGCGACCGAACCCGCCCCGGCAATCGCAGCTGCCATTCAGCCCGCGTCTTCAACACCCGCCGCGCGATAAACGCTGTCGCTGATAACGACTTAACAAGGGCATGAAGGCAACCTTCATGCCCTTGAGCATTTCTTGCTGTGCCTGACTCTGAAGACGTGCAGGAAGAAGTCCACTTACCGAAACAGTGGTGAGCGGAAGGCCTGTGGCGGGCCATTTGGTGCTGGGGCGAGATCGCGAATGCGACCTTTTGGTGCGAGCCCTTCGATCGAGATCGGGTCGGTCAATTGATCGGCGGCCAGATTGCCCGCTTCGTCTTGAGCTTCGATCCGAATGAAGAGTTGCCGACGGATGCGGGGATCGAATTCCCAGAAGTATCGCCCCGTATTGGGCAGCCCCGCTGCGATCGGCGTGAACGGCCCAGCGGCACGGTCGGAAACAGCAAGCGTGATGGGGCGCGGACCAAAGTGGTCGTCATTGGCATCCCAACGAATCTCGAGTTTGCCCGCTTGTTCACCACCGGCAATGGTTGCACCCGTCAGCCGGGCATGTGGTTTGGCCAGATCGACCCCGACCCAAATATCCGCCGCATCGCCCGTTTGCGGCGTGTTACTCGCCAGGCCATTGCGACCGACAATCACGATGCGAAAGCCATAGATGGCTTCGTTGCTGACTTCGACTTCGAACGGCGTCGCGCGATCGGGATCGGAGCCCCACTTCACCCAGGTTTGTCCCCGGTCGCCGGTCCCCCACAACTCCACATCAGCGACTCCTTCGGGCCCCACGGCTTCCACGTCGTAATCGAGGCTGAAGCGTTTGGAATTTGTCATTCGCGGCCGATCACCCTGGGGTGGTGAAATGGCCTCGACCCGCCGAGGCGGGGCAATCGGCTCGCGCTCGATGGGCTCGGGCCGCACGATCGTCTCGCTGGGCCGGGGCGAAGAATACCCGCGCGGCGATTGATATTCGTTGTCCGGAGCATTGAAGCTTGGGGTGTTGTTCAGGCCATCGTTCTGCGTCGGTGGCGGCAGGCTCTCGGTCTGATTTGGATAGCCCCGCTGAGTGTCGTCAGCGGGTGGGAGTAGTTCGCCCGTGTTAGCCGGCCGCGCGGGGGTGCCGCCACTGGTTGGCGAATAAGGATTTCGCACCAGTTGGGGCTGTTGATCGTCGTGCGGCAATTCTTCTCGCGGCGGTGGAAGTTGATTCGTCGGTCCAACTTTGGCGAGCGCCGTATTGGGTTGCACGCGGGGCAATGCCGGATCGATGTTCGTGGGCCGGCGAGTGTACGGATCGTTTTGTTCCGGCGTCCAACGCTGGGCCAGTGCTCCGCTGCCGGGTGCCGACGGCAACAATGCTTGCTGTCCCGATTCACCGGCGGCCTTCAATTCAAACTGCTGCGTCAGAATCGTCTTGTTTCCCGCCGAGTCTGCTGCTTCGCCCCGGATGACGATTTTTTCCAGACCGGCCGGGGGCGTAATGGTCGACCGCGCGGCCACTTGTCCCCGCGTCGCTGCTTCGCCCGGCGAGGTGGTCGCGGTTACCGATTGCCAACCGCCGCTGGTCGGGTCTTGCCATTCGAGGCGAACTGAGTTGTTCTGCAAAAACGGATCGGCTGCCGTCCAGGTCAAATGGACTCGGCCCGATTCATCCAGTCGCGGAGTAATCTGCAAGCGCGGCTTGGCCGTATCGATGATTAGCCGCATTTGAGCGACTCGCTGGTCCTGCCGATCGGTCGTACCATCGGCAGCTACCGTTTGAGTTGCAAACCAAAATTCCGCATCCCGCTTAGGTCGAAAGCGAAAGCCTTTTTCTTCGGGCTTCACTTCCTGATACAGATCCCAAGTTCGTCCCTGGTCGAGCGAAACATAGATTCGAACTTTGGCTGGCGCTCGGCCCTGGGCATCGGTCGCGCGAATCGAAAACGGAATGATCACATCGGACTGCGAGGTGATATAAAGCGGCGCGCTGGGTTGGGTACTTGCAGGCCGTGTGGCGGGAGCGGCAAACGGGTCGGACTGAGGTCCGGACTGCGCAGCAGCAATGACCGCCCAAAACAGGCAGACAGGCAGCGCAAATCCGCGGGCCAGCGATAGCCGCATGGTCCAGCCCCAGAATTCCCCCCGAGCGCGCGGGCCCCCGATGGTACCGCTGTTAAGACCTATCGGAGATTCTGCCGGAAGGACTTGAACCGAAGGTGCGGGGCAGCAAAGCTGGGAAAGATGCGCCGAGTTTGCGGCGCGAAATCGCCTCCGTGCGATTTCCTAAGTGCGTCGGCACTGGCCAGGCTGCCAGTGGCAATGATTTCTGTTCCAAAAGCTTGCGCTGGGAAACGATTTCGGAAGTTTCCCGGCGCGGGCCGGTTATTACTTCGCAAGCGCGCTTTCCAGCACACTGCGGACGAATTGCTTCATGGCGAGCGGGCGACCACGACCAAAGACCACCGTGCTGGTTTCCTCGGCATCGGCGGTTTCAGCTTCCGAATCTTCGAGCAGCTGCGAGACATCAATGTCGAGCGTCAGGGGCGCGACGACCTGGTCGTCAGCCATGGCTGGCTCTTCACGGTGAGTAGCATTCGGAGGCAATTCGCCACGAATGACCCGAACGTCGCGCGGCGCTTCAATGCCGATGCGAACTTGTTGCCCCTTAACACGCAGCACCGTTACGGTGATGTCGTTGCCGATGCAGATCCGTTCTTGAAGCTTCCGAGTTAAAACAAGCATGTCACACTCCTTTGCGATGATGAGAAACTACGTTTGCGAATGCGGGGGAAGATGAGCGAGACGGTCTTAATGCACGGACCGTGCCAAAACGAAAGCCAAAGCAACAGTGATTGTCGTAACCTGTTGCCAGTCCTTGCTTTCAGTGGAATCGACAGGGCTCATCGACCGATCCGAACTAGTGTACAAATTTACAATACGGGTGAAAGTTTGGCAAGAGGCTTGGTAACTCTTACCGAGCGACCTTGCTCGCCAGCTGCACTGAATCAGCTGACTAAAGAAACATACGAAAGACGTTTGACTAGTCTGGTCACGGAAAATCAGGTTTCCCAAATAATCTGAAAATTGACGAACCGATTTTTGCTGGCAGGCAACTTCTGATTTCGGTTTCGTACTCTTGCTCGACCGCCGTCTTCCCGCCTGCATTTCCTGTTTTGCGCACGCCTAGAACAGGGGCGATTTCCTGAACTGTGACGCCGCAACTACGGCTCTAGTTTGCCTTGCAACATGTTTATTTCCAGTCACTTACCGCGCCGCTAACCGCCAACGCCGCGAATTCCCGGGGCTGTTCAGCAACAGGTTTGAACAGGCCCTTTGTTTCTAGCCGACCAGCAAACTCGGCAATCCGGAAATTGAATCACGAAGTTTCCTGGTCTGGGTAAGGACTTACGCTCGCAGCGGAATGCCGAAGTTCAACTTATGGAACGATTTGCGAGCTGGCGGAAATTTGCGCGATCATTGCCAATGATGGAAATTTCCTGCATGCGAGTTCGGCCCGTGGCGGGTCCAGGTTATTCCAGCACCAAAAGTGTGAGTTCGGGAGGGCAGTTGAACCGCAGGAGATGTTCGCCGCTGATGCCGCGGCCAACGTGCAGGAAAGTCGGGCCTTCGCGGAAGACGCCGGCCGCATAGCGGACGCCGAACCTGCTGGGTGAGATGAGCGGACCAATGAGCGGAAAGCGAATTTGCCCGCCGTGATTGTGCCCGGCAAGCATTAGATCGAACTGATGCGACTGCGCCCAAGAAAATAGGTCCGGTGTGTGAGCAAGGAGTAGCCGGAACTCAGGCGAGGGTGAGTCGGGAATGCGTGGCGGAACCTCCGGCGCTGGTCCTTGCCAGGGGAGTTCGTTCCCGGCGATTAAGACCGGAGTATCTCGAATGTTCAGCCGCTGGCAATCGCCCCCTAGATCGACAAAGCCGCTCGCTCGCATTTCTTCCAGCAGCAAGTTGGTATCGGGCAGGAGAAAGTCGTGGTTGCCAAAGATGAAGAACTTGCCGAGCGGGGCCTGCAACGCGCCGAACAAGGGTTGGATCCAAGGCAGGCACCTGGTTCGCTCTGCGATATCGCCAGTGAGAGCAATCAAATCGGGCTGCAGATCGTTGGTCCGCCGGATGATTTCGGCAAAATAGTCCCGCGAGATTTTACCCGTCAGGTGGATGTCGGTGAGGTGGGCGATTTTCAGGCCAGCGAGTCGACGAGGTAAGTTCGGCAGTCGCAGGGTCTTGGTTTGAACATGAAGGTGAAGTACCTGATTACCCGGCAGCGAAGCACAGAGTCGAGGGAACACACCCTGCACCGAGATTCCCGGCAGCTGCTGGCCCAGATCCAACCTCTGGGTCTCGTTCCTCACCAGTTCACTGGGAACGCGATATCGCAATTTGGGAACGAGCCACCACGGCACAATCAGCAGGCAAGCCACCAGGGTAAAGCAGAGATAGCCGAACGTGAGGAGGTTGAACCAGGGGAGTTGTTGCCGCTGTTCCGCTGAAAGCGTGATCAGGGACGATAGCACCGGCAATTGCAGGGCAATGAGCACGGGCACCGTTAATGAGGCGAGAAACAGCAGTCGTTCGAGCACTTGCCGGAAGCGATAGGGCCACACTTCGGCATGCAAGCGATTGAAGAGCCAGATGGCGGACGCGAAGTGGCCGAGCACCGCAAAGGGAAGGAGAAGCCAGAAGAGGGCGAGTTCCATGCGGAGCATCGCTAGGCTTGGCTGCCAGGCTCGTTCGACCAGTCGATGATCGTTTCGACGGTATCGAGCAACTGCTTGAGAATGAACGGCTTGATCAAGATGCCGCGATTGTGGAGACCAGCGAGGCGAGCTTTGACGAGGGTATGACCTTCGTCCCAACCGAACTCGCTCATCAGAATCAGGGGGACAGGATGAATCATACGTTTGAGCCGCATCATCAGGTCGTAGCCCGACATATCAGGGAGTTTGATGCCGGTGAGGACGACGTCATAGCGCGAATCGCGCAAGCTGTGCTGATAGAGCGATTCTGCTTCGTCTCCGCGCTGGGCAGTCTCGACCACGCAGCCATATTTTTCAAG
This sequence comes from Anatilimnocola aggregata, assembly GCF_007747655.1. NCBI lineage: Bacteria > Pseudomonadati > Planctomycetota > Planctomycetia > Pirellulales > Pirellulaceae > Anatilimnocola > Anatilimnocola aggregata. Next base: position 6,253,877 of record NZ_CP036274.1, on the reverse strand, counting down.
CAAGCAGTGGGCACTGGTGCGGACAGCGGGTTCGCTATCGACCACCAGCACGCGCCGGCCCCGGAGTTTGGGTCGATCATCACCACTCACCACACTGGCAGGAATCGCCTCGGCCGGGGCCATCTTGCGACCGACCTGCTGAATGACGGCCTTAATCTCGCGAGCACGGTTGACAATGTCGTTCAAACGATCGGCAACGGCCTGATCGGCTCCGTTGTATTGCTGGGCAACCATCGTGGCATCGTTAAGGATCGCATCGATGGGGAGAGCCACTTCGCGGTGGATCAACTCGACGCTCTCTTGTGCCGCATTCGCCCGCTGGGCGGCGAGCAGATCGAGCGTATTGAGCGACATTGCCACGTCGCGACAGAAAATTTCGAGAAATTGCAGGTCGCTATCGGTGAAGGCCCGCGGCTGCGGACTTTCGACATTGAAAGTGCCGATCACTACGCCGTGCATCTTGAGCGGCACCGTCAGGCTGCTCTTCGCACCCTGCACACCTTGCAGATAAAGGCGGTCGTTGGCCGTGTCTTCGCACAAGTAACTTTTGCCCGTGGCTGCCACGAACCCGGTCACACCGTTCTTCTCTTTGCCGACGTGCAACACGCGCTGCGAAGCTTCGGGATCCATGCCCACTTCGAGCAGCGGGATGAGTTGTTTGGTTTTTTGATCGACCACGCGAATTTCGACGACGTCGAATTTCAGCAGGTCCTGAATGCAATGGAGAATGTTGCACTTCAGCAATTCGACCCGCTCTTCGACCGACATCTCAAAGATTTCGTCGGGCTTCATATCGGCCAGTTGGCGGCCGGCATCTTGAATGGCACTGAGTTTGTGCCGTTGCTGCGTCTCGACTGTGACGTCGCGAACGGTGACGACGAGGTTCTTGGTTTTCTCTTCGGGATCGGAAATTGGCGCTGCGTGCAGATGGAAGTAGCGACTATCGGTTGTCCGCAGCAGCGAACTAACGGGATGACCCGTGCGGAGCGCGGCTCGCAAGGGGGACGCTTCGGTGCCAACGATTTCTGGATTGCCGAGCGCGGCGAAAAAGTGTTCGCCGACGATATTGCCGCGGTTCGTCCAGTGACGCAACCGTTCGTTGGCCCAGAGGACAATGCACTCGCTATCGAGCAAGGCCATGGCATCGGGCATTCCTTCCAGGATGCGGTCATTCTCCAGCAATCGGCCGAGACGCAAAGCTTCGGTAAAGCGAGGAGCAGACACGTAGATACCGTCGAAGGCTTCCCGAGTCACACGGGCTAAGGCACGCAGGGCGTTGTGGACTTCCACGACGTCACAAGACGAACTGATAGAATCGGGCAATTCGTCCGATTCACCTGCAACATATAGAATTTTTGGCTTGCCGCTCACGCCCCCGCTCCTGCACGCCGCGACACACGACTCCGGAGGATTATAGGTTGCGAATGCGTTCCGTTCAACGCAAGATTGTGGCCTCAAGTCGCTTGCGGCCTGCCGCGGAGCAGTTTTCCACTATGTCGATGGTGCTAAACCGCGGTCGATAATCGCGAAATAGCCCGCGGAACTACGCCGCATCTTCATCGAGCGTGTCATCGTTATGTAGATCGTGGCGAACGGTTCGACGGCGTAAACTTTCTTCGCCAATGTGCGGACGAGGTGGTCCCGGCGTGCCGAAGTCCATCGCGTCACCAAAGTACCGTTGTCGAGCTTCGGGATTAGCGAGCACCTGTGCGGGTGTGCCATGGCAGAGAACTCGCCCTTGATGGACGACGTAACTTCGATCCGTGATTTGTAATGTCTCGCGCACCTGGTGGTCGGTGATGAGGATCGAAATGCCGCGACCTTTGAGTTCGCGAATCACTCCCTGAATACTTTGGATCGTGACGGGGTCGATGCCGGTAAATGGCTCATCGAGCAGGATGATTTCGGGTTCGCTGATCAAGCAGCGGGCGATTTCCAATCGCCGCCGTTCACCGCCTGAAAGCCTGGCTGCATTGCTCTTGCGAATGTGCGTAATCTTGAATTGTTCGAGCAGTTCATCGCAGCGGAGCTTGCGCGCTCGGCGGTCCATCCCCAGCAGTTCCATGACGGCTAAGAGGTTCTGTTCGACGCTGAGTTTGCGAAAGACGCTGGACTCTTGCGCGAGATAGCCCATGCCGCCATCTTTGGCCCGCCGATACATGGGCCAGCGGGTGACATCGATGCCATTGAGAATGACCTGCCCGGCATCGGGATCAACCATGCCGCATGTCATGCGAAAGCTGGTTGTCTTACCGGCACCATTTGGTCCCAGCAGACCAACAACCTCAGCGGCATCGACCTCAAAACTCACGCCATCGACGACGCGACGCCGACCATAAGCCTTGACCAATCCATGAGATTCCAAAATCGGCATCGGGCGTTCTCCATAACGCGACTATTGAACAATTGGCGCGAGGCGAGGCTCCACCAGCTATCGAATCGGCCCCATTCGCTTGAAATTGGGCCAAAACATTGGGCGATTCCAGCTATGCGGCCAATAGATGACCAGCGCTTTGCCGATCAACAAGTCTCGTGTCAAATAATCCTCCGGATGCCAATACCGGCCGTCCGAACTACTGGGACTATTGTCACCCATCGGAAAAAACTCGTCGTCTTCCAGGGTAAACTCAGCCAGCCGACGATTTGCCGGGTCGAACAACCCGCTGCTTTGCCATTCTTCGGGCGTGGCAAAAATCCGTTGCAGGGAGAAAGGTTCGCCGGGTGGTGGTGGTGGCAATGTGGTGTAATCGGCCGTGCTGTTCGACTGATAGTTGATGGCGATGTAGTACTTGTCGCGAAATATTCGCAACTGTGACACTTTGGCCGTCAAACAACTGGTGCCGACAGCTGCCGGCTCGAGATCGAGCGGGTCTTGCGACGTCCACTGTGGCGCTACGACTTTATTCGATTCGTAGGTTGTGGGCTGATCGAACTTCACTGGCTTGCCGTTGACGAACAGCATGACTTCGTGGTCGCAGTTCGTCAGGCGCAGGCGATAAATACCAGCACCTTTCACTGCCGTCATGGCGGTTGGGTTCGAGATTTCTTTCTTCTCTGAATCGACAAATGGCAGGGCTTTGCCCACGGCATTCATCCGGCTCAGGGTTGCCTTGCCGTCCTGCACGTTAATCGTGCACCGTTGATGCACGCCTGCTCGCACCAAATCGAGCGAAATGCTGCCTTGCGAATCTTTGATATCGGCCAGGCATTCCAGTGCAAGATCATCGACCCAGTGGTTGCCGAGGAACTCTTCGCTGCAGGGTATTCCGGGCCCGACAAGACTTGGATCGTACAGCAATTCTCGGCCATCGGTCGATTTAAGCCGATCCGGCACTCTGTCGTAATCGACATGAGAGTTTAGTGGTGTCCGATAGTAGCCCGGGTCGGGAGCCCACCCACTCGCGCCGGCATCAATGTAAACCGACGTGTTGTACGCGTATAAATCGGTAATGAGTTGACCTCTCCGCAGGGCAACATCGGGAGGAAGTCGATTGGAAACCGTGATCGATTGCCAATCGGCGTAGGTTGGGGTCAAGTGTCGGTATCGTAGCCACGATGTCTCGGTCGCCGGCTTGCACGTGAAACTCCTGCCCCCGTCGTCGCTACTCCAATTATCAGTGCCAGTGCCGTTCTCTGACCATTCTCGCCAGCGTGGCGGCCACCCAATCTTTTGCAGCGACTCTGGGATGTGGCTGGAATCATCGACGATCTGCAGCATCGCCGTCAATTTGTGCGGCGGCTTGCGGGCAATCGTTGGAGTTGCGCTGGCCGAGGCTGCTGGACGAGTAAATATATTCCCGCCCGATATGAGCAATTGCTCCCCCGGCAATCCGACTAACCGCTTAATGTAGTTTTGTGCCGCGTCCTCTGGAAACTTGAAGACAATCACGTCCCAACGCTTCGGCTCGGCGATTTCATAGGCGAACTTGCTGACGATAATTCGATCGCCACTAAACGATCCTTCGTTAGCATTTGTCCGTGGGTCGTAAGTATGCGTGAATCGACAAACCGGGCAGGTGCCCGAAATAACGTGGTTGCCGGTTAAGAACCCTGCTCGATCAACTTCGTCACTCGCCGTTGTTTGAAACTGATAGCCGCACTCGGGGCAGCTAACATCTTTGTGGCGCCCCTGCAACGTAGGTGCCATCGACCCCGTGGGAATGACGAAAGCTTCCGCCACATAGCCCTTAAAGAGTAGCGCCAGAATGACCGCCATCGCCAGGGACTCAATGGTCTCCCGCCAGCCTCCATCATGATGCTTCGCTTTATCGCTGGTGGTGCCCGCCCGCGCGGTGACATCTTTTGAAGAACTTGTACTTGGCATCTCAGAGGTCGGCTTCTTGGCCATTACTGCAACCAGCCTGCGGTGGAGGGGTTTTCGGGGAGACTACAGAGTATTCGTTCCGTATTGCCCGAATATAGCGAAAACAACGAATCTCGGGAACTTGAACTATATAGCCCCGTTAGCGCCGCACTTCTTTGTCGCTGAATCGGCCGGGTAGCTAGCACTCTCAGAGTTAAGACCCGGTTTAGCGTCTTCCTTAACCTGGGGTGTGACATCCTGTTGTCCGAGTCGCAGACTTTAGTGCACAAAGTCCATTTCTGTGGCCGATATTAGCCATACCGCATTTTGTGATGCCTGATTTGCCGAACGCAAGAAATCAATTCAAAACCCAGCTACGGAGCTGCGGCTCTCTCTATCGAGGTGGTACTGCCCCATCGTCTCGATGACCGGAGCCGTAGCTCTTTTTTTGCTGGACGCCAGCAGTAGCTCAAATCGAGCCGCACTTTCGTTGACTGAAAATCATTCGAGCCCAGGAAGTAACTACTTCCTGGGCTCGAATTGTTAGGTCACCGATTATCGACGTTGGCTGCTCTAGGAATTAGATCAGTCGGACGTCAGGTCCTGTGGCGGGGTTGTTGAAGTCGTTGGGGCCGGGGGCGGTGAGGGATTCGTCGGCCATGTCGGCGGCGTCCCAGCTGAAGAGGTCGCTGCCGTTGCCGCCCCAGGCGTCGTCGTCCGAGCCGTCGGGCGCGATGATGGGGAGCAGGGCAAGCACTTCGGGCGGTGGTGCAGCGGCGTTGGAGTTCCCCTGCCAGGCCGTCAGGAGTGCGAGCAGGGCTGCGTCGTTATCCATTGGGTCGCTGTAGGTGTTCGCCGCATAGGTCATCGTGTTGGGAGCCGAAGTCCAGGTGCTGTTCTCTTCACCACCCAGCCCACCGGTGATCAGCAGGTCGTTGCCGTCCCCACCCGAGAGCGTGTCGCTCCCCGTGCCACCGATTAGCACGTTGTTCCCCGAGTGACCCAGCAGCCAATCGTTACCGTCGCCGCCCGACAGCAGGTCGTTGCCGCTGTTGCCTTGCAGCGTATCGTTGCCGCTGTAGCCATACACCCGGTCGTCTCCGGCCCCGGCATCGACGCTGTCGTTACCAGCCCCGGCATGGATGTAGTCGTTGCCCCCACCGGAGTTCACCACGTCGTGGCCACCACCGGCATAGATCACGTCGGCTCCGTTGCCCGAACTGATCGAGTCGTTACCGTCGTTCGGGCCTTGGAAGTCCTGCGGAGTCGGGTCGCCCGGATTCGTCGGCGCGTTATCCCCCCAGATCACGTTCTGGCCTTCGCCACCTGTGATCTGATCGTTCCCGTCGCCACCCACCAGCCAGTCGTTGTTCGAGCCCCCCGCCAGCGAATCGTTGCCCGCTTCGCCATAGAACACGGCCGGGATCTTGGCCGTGGTCTGCGACATCGTGTCGACTCCGTTGCCGCCGTACAGCACGGCCTTGCCCGGCACGTTGTAGTTCATGATCGCGCCGCCGATGCGCACCCGCACCTGATGCGGAAGCGCGGCCGTGGCATTGGCCGAGATCTGCATCAGGTCGTTCCCCGTGGTCCCGCGGCCGAACACGTCGCCGATCTGCACGCCCGTCAACTTGCCGTTGTCGACCAGGTTGAGGTCTTCGATGCTGACCCAACTGAAGGGAGCCGTGTTGGCGCTGAGGACGTTCCCCGACGAACCGGCTCCCACGATCATCGCCGTGTTCTTCGGCACGTCCGTGACATCCAGGTTCAGCACATCGCCCACCGTATCGCCGGCCTGATTGAGCGCCGGCACCGGATCGCCACCGTCGATGAAGATGGTGCTTCCCCCCGCAGTCGCGGCCGTGGTCGGACGAATCAGCCGCGTCGTGGCGGGGACGGCTAGGCCCACGTGCATGGCTCCCGTGTTCCCGATGACCGGGGCCGGAGTTTCGCCGAAGATATCTTCACCATCGTTGCCGTACAGACTGATCGTCCCCACGCCGCTGGCCACGCGGGTGAACGGTAGCTCCGTCACCGGGGTGACCCCGCCCCATTGGTTCGACGTGAAGAGGAGGAACTGATCGTCGCCGTCGAAACCACGCAGGGCCACCGTGTTCAGGTCGTGCGGCACATTGGTCGGGGTGAACCGGCCGTCGATCGTGTCGCCCCCTTGCGTGCCCGTGTAATCGAAGCTGTCGATGTTGCGGAACGTCACCCCGCTGGCGTTGATTCCCGTCACCGCATAGTCCGCATTCATCCCGCCGGCTGCAGCAATCAGCACGTTCGGGTCAGCGGTCGTGTCACCACTGTCGATGATGAACAACTGATCGTTATTGTTCGCTAGGTTGGCGTCTTCCCCGTCGACCACCACCGGGCCGGCGATGTTGTCGACCGTGTCGTTGGCGTCCAGGCCATCGCTGCCGGGGACGTTGGTGTAGTCGGTGGGAGGATCATTATCGACGACGATCGTCGTTTCGCCGTGCAGGCGGAAGGTGTCGCTCCCCAGGCCGCCCGTCAGCGTGGCCGTGACGCCGCTGGGGAGGCTTCGCAGTTGGATGGTATCGGCGGCCCCGCTGTCGGCACCCGGCCCCGCACCAGTCCCCAGCGCGCTACCGGCGTCGAGAGCCAGCGTGGTCAGGCCCAGGGGGTCGAGGCTGATGAGGTCCAGCGTTTCGCCCACGGACGCGCCGGTGTAGCCACCACTGCGGATCGTCACGTCGGCGAAGTTCGCGAAGCGAGTCGCGGCCACGCCACCGTTGCCGACCAGTTGCGAAGCGCCAGTGAAGGTGACGTTCGGGTTAACGACCAGCGAGTTGTTGACCGGATTGAGCGCGTCGTACTGCGACGTCGTCACCGGATCGAGGATGTCGACCACGCTGATTGTCGTCGTGGCCGACGTGCTGCTGGCATCGATCAGCAGCTTGCTGCCGACGGCCGTCTGCTCGCGCAGATGCACGCTATTGACGTTGGCGAACGAGGCCGCGAAGCCCCGCAGCGTACCGCCCGCTGCCTGCACGCTCAGGTCTCCCTGGTTCGCGCCGAAACCGGCCTGGCTGTCAGACAGGTAGGCCACGTCGCGGGCAGTGGTCACATCCAGCACGATCGAGTTCGTGCCGCCGCGGCCATCGAAGTACACGCCCGCCCGATTGTTGCTGAGACTGACCGGCGTGCGGGCGTTGGCGGCGAAGGCTCCGCTGACCGCCTTGCGCGTGGCATCCATCGAGGAGATGCCGGTGGGTGTGACACCCGGTAGCGTGTTCACGCCATCCAAACCGAAGTCGACGAGACCACCTTCGCTGGGGAGTTCGCCCGTGCCCGCCAGAGCGTGAATGCGAACGGCGTCGTTTCCCGCGTTCCCCGCGAAGGTCAGGCTGTTCACCGTGGCGTCGTCGCCGTTGTAGACGCTCGCCCCGTTCAGCGTCACTTTCAAATTCGAATCGCTGGTGAGTTGGACGTCGAATACGCCATCGGCGACTAGCGGGTAGTTGAGTAGGTCAAAGATGTGGTTCACCAGCGGCGAGCCCAAGCCGGTGGTCTGCCGAGTCTCGATCTCCCGATAGGTGATGTCAAGCTGCGAATTGGGTGGATTGGGAAACGAGATGGTCGTGTTCGGGTCGCCATGCGATTCGTTGACCGGACCCGACACGCCCGTCAGATCGACGAACAGCGTATCGCCGGGCAGAGTCGGTTCGGTCGGATCGTCGCCGTCGATGGTGAACGGAGTGAACGCACTGGCCCGTACTTTGAACGTGTCGCTGCCATCGGGATTGTTCGTTCCATCGTTACCGTTGAGGATCGTGTTCGCAGCGCTGATTGTGGCTGCGAAGTTCTGATCCCCCAGCAGGATCGTATCGTTGCCATCCCCACCATTGATCGTGATCGTATTTAACGAGGCCGTCAGCACCGCTGTCGCCGTGGTCGCCGCGTTGAATTGATCCGCGCCGGCTCCCAAGCTGATCGTGATGTCGCCCGTGATGCCAGCTACCAGGCTGCCAGTCTGGGTGAAGGTGTCGCCACCCGCACCACTGGTGATCGTGATATTACCGTCAGTCGTCTGGATCGTGCCCGCCAACGTGCTGGCCGAACCGGCTCCCTCTCCCAGCCCACCGATGTTATCGACATTGATCGCCACGCCCGAAAACCCATCGATGAGCGAGGCTGGCCCACCATTCAAAGTGACCCCATCTCCAGCATTCAGAGTGACAGTGCTCGTGAGCGATTGCACCGTAATCCCGCCGTTCACCGTCAGAATATCACCCGCAGCGACATCGTCTGCGGCAGTCAGGATCACCGAGCCGCCCATGACTACATTGGCAGCTACGATATGTGGACTGAGGGCGACAATCTCGGCACTGCCGTCACCTCGCACCGCAACGCCAGCTGGCAGCAAACCGATTCCGGGCGGAAATGCAGGGAGGAATATCGAGGGGTGATTTAGCGTCAAGGTGCCCGTATTGGTGACTCGCACGTCGTTGTCATCCGTACTGCTGCCACCTTCGGCAGCAAGGTTGGTCACCGTAGTGTCGATGTCGTTGCCAACACCGCCATTGCCAATGCCATCGGTCGTGAACATCACCAAGTTAAAGGCGGCGACGTTATTACCGGCACCGTTGTTGTCGATGATCTCACCCAGGGCATCAATGCCGACTGTGTCAAAGGCAGCGGTGACCAAGCCTAGCAGAATGTCGCTGGTCGCGGTCAAGGTCCGCAGGCGCACATTGCGGCTGGCGCCTGCCGCAGTCACCGAGGTGGCGGTCAGGTTGCCAGCGGAAGTGCGGGCCGCGTCGATGAAGACCACGCCGTCGTTGGTGGTGGCGCTGGTGACGATCAGAGCATCTTCATCAGTTAGCCAGATGCCAGGAGTTGCGCCAGTGCCGGTTTGCGTGGCGGTCAAGCTGTCGATATCCGTATCCAGTTCAAAGCCGACACCGGGGGCGCCGATTTGATTGGCTGCGGTCAGATTGGCAGCCGTCGCGGTGATATCCACTGCCGTATCGCCGGCCAGCACTTCGTCCAGGATCGAGCCGGTCGTTGCCAGGAGCGTGACCGTATCTTCCGCCGTGATGGCGCCCACCAGAATGTCGCCCGTGGTGCTGGTAATATCGACGTTGTTGACGCCAGTACCGTCGGCGAAAGCCGCCGTCACGGTCAGCCCGTCCGCCTCGACGATCGCGATTGAGCCATTCGTGCTGTGGGCGAAAGTCAGCGTGGTGATCGTGGTGTCGATCTCATTCCCGCCGCCAACCGCGCCGATGCTGCCGTTGTTCGCGACGAACGTGGCCGTATCGGAGCTGACGTCGGTCCCAGCCGCAGTGTTGTCCAGGATGGCATCGGCGGCGTTGGCCGTGACATCGTCGCCCAGAGCGGTAATCTCGCCAAGGGTGATGTTGCCGCTGGTAAGGGTATCGAGCTCGACATTGCCGGTGCCGTTCGCGGTAATGGCGACCGTGCCCGCATTCAGATCGGCGCTATCCACAACGATGAAGATATCACCGTCGGTGACGGTCGTCGCCGTTTGCACGGTCAGCGCCCCACCACCTTGCTGCAGGAATGCGACATCGCCCGTATCCGTGGTCAGCGTAGTCGCCACGGAAGCGGTCGCCAGCGTATTGACAATATACACAGCGCCCGTGCCCGTGTTGTCGGCGCTGATGTTGGTCGCGACCGTCTGGATCGGCACCGTTACATCGCCGATACCATTGTCGGCATTCAGATCGACCGTGAACGAAGTGATCAGTCCGCTCCCCGCACCATCGCCGTTGATATCGCCGGAGACCAGGGCCGAGGCCCCGGCGGTCAGGCTGGTGACGCCGGCTACGTTGCTGTTGGTGATCGACGACGCGGCGTCCAGAGCGATGTCGTCGCGACTGGTGATCGTGGTGGTAGCCCCATCGTTCAGAATCTGGCCGTCGATTTGGATGTCGGAGGTCGGTACCGAAGCGTTGGCGATGATGCTGACCAGGCCCGAGGCCAGAATTTCAGTCTTAACGCCGGCATCGTTCTCGATCACGATGCTGAAGTCGCCAGCGATGTAAGCCGCGGCGTACGGGACAGGTACAAAGGCGTCGGCGACAAAATCACCGGCGCTCAGGGTCACGTCGGTATTCGAGTCCAGGCTGCCGAGGAGTCCGGTGACTAGCAAACCGCCAGTGCCGTTAAGATCAGAGTCGGCCGTCAGCGAGATGCCACCCACGGTAGTGGTGAGGACGGCATCAACGATGATGTTCTCCGTGACGCTCCAGTTGATGCTGGGCAGCGTCTGATTGAAGGCGATCACCAGCGAACCGGCAACGCCAGGATTCAGAGTGATCAGGCCAGCCCCTGGAACCAGAGCCGCGTTCAGGGCGACGTTTCCGCCCACGACTGGGGCGACAGGCCCGCCCGGCAGGGTACTAATTGTGGCGTTGACCGACAGGAGGCCGACCGTGTTGATGGTAACCGCGTCGCCAGTCGTGGTGATGCCGGTGACGCTATTGCCATTGACGATGACCGTGCCGACCGCCAGGGCGCTGGAATCAACGTAGTTGACGACCTCGGTCGTATCGGCGGCCAGCGTCGCCACGTTGTTGCCGGGATTCGTCAGCGTGAACGGACCGGCTCCGGTCAGTTGCAGGCCGGTGCCGGTGATGGCCGCGGTCTGGGTGACCGCCGCGCTCGAATCGATGCGGAAGTCAGCTACGCCCGTGGCGACCGCGCTGTTGATCGTCAAGCCAGCGCTGTGCAAGGCCACGTCGGCCGTGCTGGTGATACCGATGGTCGTCTCGTTTGGCGTGACAGAGGTGTCCGTCACCGAGCCAACGATTAGGGCGTCGGTGTCGGTGTACTCGACCGTGCCGGTGACGTTAGCCGCGATCGTGGTAACGGCGTTCGCCAGGTTCAGCGTGAAGTTAGCAGCCCCCAGTAGACGCAGGCCCGTGGCCATGATCGAGGCGAGTTGATCGACTAAGCCTTGGGCTTGCAAGGTGAGGTCGCCGGCTCCGATGTTAACGGCGGCGTCAACATGGATATCGGTGCCAGCCTGGAGTTGCACATCCACCGCGGCGGTGACGCCGGCGACGATCTGGCCGAGCACATCGACCGAGCCAACAATGAAATCATCGGCATCGACGACGGCAACTGTCCCTTCTGTGTTGGAAGCGAAGGTGTCAAAGTCGTTGAGCGACTGCTCCAGGTTGAAGTTGGCCGTGCCGATCGGCACCCCCGGCTGGAACGTGAGCCAGAGGCCGCTGGCGGTGATCGAACCAGCAGACTGTGTAACGTTGCCGTCGCTGATCAGCCCCAAATCGCCCCGCACCAGGTCGGCATCGGAATTGAGATTGATCGAGCCGTTGATCGTCAGCACGCCGCCGGTTTGCAGGCGAACGTCGCTGTCCTGGGTCGAAAGGCCCGCGGGCAGGATGTTCAGGCTGTCGATGTCGCGATAGTCGATCGTGCCGTTCACACTGCCGCTGATGTTGACGAACTGGTTCGTGGCAGAGGCAAGAGTGTAATTGCCGGTCCCTTGCAGGTCGAGCGTGACGCCTTGCAGCGTGTGGGTCGAAGCCTGGGTGGCGTTGCCACCTCCCAGCAGGTTGAGCGATACGTTGCTGATGGCTTGCAGCGTGCCGATGTCTTCAAAAGTGATCGTCACGGTGGCGATCTGGATCTCGCCGCCCATCAGGCTCGTGCCGGTGCCACTAAAACTGGTCTCGCCGGTTCCGGTCGTCTGGATGAAGTCGTCCGCGGCGGAGACGTTACCGTTGAAGATCACGTCACTGGCGGTGGTGATTAGGAAATCGTCCAGGTTGTCGCTGCCGCCGACGTTGTCGTTGAAGGTGTAATCGGCGTTGGCTGTGGTGCCGTTGATCGTCACCGTTTCACTACCGTCGATCGTGCCGTTGAAGATGATCGGGCGGGTGCCCAGAATGCTCAGGTCGCCGCCGGGATTTCCCAGGTAGTCCAGATCGATATCAGCAGTTGCGCCGAAGGTGAGCGTACCCGATGTTTGGGCCGTGATGGTTTGCGGGTTGGTCCGCAAGTTCAGCGGCAATGAGATGGTGTTGGTGCCGGCATTGAGAATGCCACCGCCCAGCGCTTCGAGCAGCACTGCATTGTTGATTAAGTCGTAGGAGACGGTCGAGGTGTTGATCTCGATCGTGCCAAAAGGCGTGTTGGCCGCAAAGTTATTGTCAGGTGTGAGCCGCGTCACTGCACCGGCGCCGTTGGCCACGGTGGTGACCGTGGTAACGCCAACCAAGCCGGTGAGGGACGTCGTATTCAGCACGACTTGGGGTTGGTTAACCCCGGCCAGAGGCCCACCACTAAAAGTGATTGTGTAATTACCGGCCTCGCCAGTGACAGTGACACTGCCGCCGCCAGCGTTGATGCTGGCGAGGGCATTTAGCGCTACCGCCACCGCCGCTGGAGTAGCATTGAAGGCAATTGCTGCTGTGGTATTAGCACCAAAGGCGATCGTGAACGTGCCGCCAGTCGCGAGGTAGTTGATTCGCTGGGCTTCGTTGATCCCCTCGGGGAAGAGCAGGTTGTCGCCGGCGAACGGCGTGACATCGCCGACCCAGTTCTCAGGCGTGGTCCACAGGTCATCGATCAAGCTACCGCCATCCCAAATTCGCAGCGCGGCCGAGGCATTCAGCACGAAGTCGTTGCCGTCGCCCAGCACTGAGTCGGCATAGTTGTAGCTGAAGCTCTTGCCGCCGACTGTAGTCGTGCCGACGGGTTGCGGCAGGGCATTCAGGAAACCTGGAGCCCCGATCGCACCGCCGGAAGTCTTGTTGATGAGCAGGAATGAGTTGGTGTTGGTGACCGCGGAATCTACGTTTCCAGCGAGTAGCGCGCCAGCGGGCGCGGCACTAAACACCACGGTGCCACCAGCGTTGATCCGGTCGTAGTCGACTGCAGCCGGACCGTCAATATCGACGAAGAACGTCGAACCATTGGCGAAAGTCAGCGCGCCGGTGATGGTCAGCGTGCCGGTCAGATCGCTCGTGTTAAGGCCGGGGTTGATCGTGGTGCCGTTGTTGGCCGTGACAGCGCCACCGATGGTGCCGGTGCCACCCAGCGTGCTGCCGGGGACAGTCGAACCGGTGAGTGTGAAGGCACTGGCGGCGACGGTCGAGCCATTTACGAGCAGCGTGCCACTGTCGGCGGCAACCGTGGTGGCGCCAGTATAAAGATTGGCGCCGGACAGCGCTGCCGTGCCGCGACTGACCTTGGTGAACGAGCCAGCGGTCGCGGCAATCACTGCCTGGATGTCCAACTCAACCGGCGCATTGCTTTCGCGAGCATCGAACGTGCGGAGGACGGTGCCAAGGTTGAGATTGCCCGAGACAATTGAGGCGACGCTAGAGGATTCGGTACCAGCATTGCTGATCGAGAACATCCAAGTGCCGGTAGCGGCGGCGTTGGAGAGCGTGCCCGCGCCGGTGACCACGTCGCCGCTGAAATCAGGGCCGATATCCAGCACGATCGAATTGCTGATCGTGTCGCTGATGCCATTCAGATCGAGTAGACCATCGCGCTGAACGGAAATCGCCACGTCCCCGATTTGGTTGGTGCCGGCACCAGTGACGTAATTGACCTCAGCCGAATCATTAACACCAATCAAGTCGCCGATACGGAGCGTAGTGGGAATGGCAACGGCCGCGCCGGCCTTGTTGAGCTCGACCGTGCCGTCGTTGACGAACCAAGTTCCGGTACCAGTGTTTGCGGCGGAGCCGCCGATTTCCCAGGTGCCCTCGCCTGACTTGACGATGTTGTTGCCACCTGCGGCCAAAATGCCAGCGCCGGAGAGAATCAATTCGTCGCCGTCGTTGACATTGATGAGCGTATTCGCGCCTAGCGATACGTTCTGCGAGAAGGTATGAGTGCCGTCGAGCACTCGCAGGCCGCCCGTGCCGAGGACCGTGGTCAACAGGGCCGTCGTTGGGCCGTTGATAATGCCCGAGCCGGTAATGCTGAGGATTTCGTTGTCAATGGTTTGCGAGCCAACGATGTTCATTTCCAGCGAGGCGCCGGCGGCGACCGTCGTGGTCGTGGCTGCGCCACTGTCGCCCAAAGCGTCGGCATGTTCAACCCGCAGCACACCCGCATTGACGTTGTTATTCCCACTAAACGTATTATCTCCCGAGAGCACCATCCGGCCGGCACCAGCCTTGATAAAGCCTGCTGGGCCGCCCGCGAACTCGCTGACGACGGCGGAAATAACCAGTTCGACTTCGCCCGGTGCGTCGTTGACGGTGTAGGTCCGCTGCAAGGCGGCACCGGCGACATTGGTCAATTGGAGACTGCCGGTAATCGTGGACGCGACGGAGGTAATGATGCCGGGCCGCGGCGTGACAGAGACGTCGCCGATGAGCTGCAACAGCCCAGCACCCGTGGTAATATCGCTGCTGAACGTGGGGCCGACGGTGAGTGCGGTGGCCGTGCCAACAATCTCCGACTGGCCGTTGAGGTTAAGCAACCCTTCGACACCCAGATTAATGTTCGTGACCGATCCCAACTGGTCGCTGACCACGAACCGGACCTCGGCGGAATCGTTGATTCCTTCGTTGTCCCCGATCTGCAGGATACCCGAGATGGCGTTGACGCCGGCAGTCTTATTTAGCTCCAGGCGGCCATCCATGATCGACGTGGTGCCGCTGTAGAGGTTGGCGGTCGCGCCACTGAAGCGGAGCGCGCCCTCACCTGTCTTGGTAATGTTGCGAGCACCGGTGGCGGTCGCGGTGCCGGCGGCATTGACAGTCTGCACGATCTGGCCAATTAATTCCAGGCTGTCCGAAACGACGTCAACGAAATTGGTACCAGCATTCGCAACCGTGCCGGCGATATTCCGAAGATCGATCTGGCCAGTAACCGTGTTGTCGCCGGCAATGCTGCGGACCACGCCCGTATGCACGCCTGCTGTCGAGGTCATATTCAGAAAGCCGCGGGACACTCCGTTGTCGGGGCTGAATACGATCAAGTGGCGGTTGGTCAGATCGACGTCGGCGAGCGAACCGTCGATTTCGAGTACGGCTCCCTGGTCTCCGCGGACGTTCACATTTGAAAAAGCTCCGCCGCCCAGGGCGTTGGAGTTTGTGATTCGCAGGACGCCAAAGTTCAGCGAAATTCCTTCCGTCTGGTCAAGATTAGTGAGCGAGCCGAGGGTGTCGCGAACATCAAACGTGTTATTGCCGGACAGCACGAGCGTGCCGATCCCACCCTTGCCGAAAACGAAGTTGTTATTGCCGCCATCTATGATGCCGCTGACTTCGGCGTCGATCTGCGGATCTTCGACGTTTATAAAATTCCGTGTCCCGGCACCAGGAGCAGGCATGGTGACCGTACCGCTAAACTCGATTCCGTTTGTGCCACCAAAATCGCGCCGGCCACCGAGTGTGAGCCCACTGTCGCTCGGTAGATTGAACAAGACGGTGTTGTTGATGGCGTTTGCACCCGTCAAGTTAAGGCCGTCAGCCAACAACCGGCTAGACGCAGTGTTTACGGTGAGCGAGCCAGTACCTAACGCATCTTCGTGACCTAGGGCCAGAATACCGCCTTGCAGTATCACGCCGCCTGCGAACGTATTGCCGCCATTGGTCAGAAGCAGGCCGCCCGCAAGGTTGCTCTTGGTAATCGAGCCATTGGAAATCAGCGAGTTGACTGTTACGTCGTTGAGTGTGGCACCTTCGTTCACGGCAAAGGTCCGGGCAGCGCCGCCCAGGTTCAGGTTGCCGTTGATTACCGCGGGGCCAAAGCCGAGGTTGTAAGTGAGACTGCCACTCAGGCCGAACGTGTCGTCGTTGCTATTGACGGTGCCGCCATTGATCGCGAAAGCGCCCGTGGTTGTTTCGGTGCCGCCACCTAAGACGGTATTCAGGAAGTTCAGCGTACCGCCGTTGATGGTGATGACGGCAGCGTCGGCAATCAGGTTAGTGGTGGCCGTCGTGCCGCCGAGTTCGACCGTGTCGTTGCCGCTCTGGTCGCCGATGGTCAGCGCACCAGCCAGGGCGACGACAGCCGCGCCGGTCTTATCGAGGCGCAGGGTTCCGTCCAGAACCGTCGTCGTACCGGTGTAGGTGTTGTTGGCGGTGCCGGACAGGGTGAGGCGGCCAAGGCCGATCTTATCCAAGCTGTTAGTACCGGTGCCGATGGTGCCGTTCAAAGTCAAATCGCCGCCATTGACGGCTATGCGGATTGGGGTCGTGTTGAAAGTGATCGTCGTAGTGCCACTGCCGACGGTGACGGCGCCCGCGCCCATAGATTGCAGGGCGCCCAGGGCATCTCCTTCCAGGCCGGTGCCGTGGAGGACTATCGACTTGTTACCCAGATCGATTCCGAGCGCACCGCCGTCAAGCACAAGCCGACCGAGGTTGTTGACGGTGACTGCGCCGCCGGGAGTGGCATCGTTATCGCCCAGGGCATTGTTGCTGGCCGCGACGAGCGTCCCCTGGTTGACGGTGATCGTGCTGGTAAAGCCAATGTTGTCGCCCGAGAAGGTCAGGGTGCCGGGACTTTCCTTCCGCAGGGCAGCGGCGCCCAAAATGTCGGCCAAGACGCTGAGCGAATCGGTCCCGGCGGTGCCAGTGAGGAACAATGCTTCGCGAGCACCGAAGTTCAATGTGCCATCGCTGATAGTCTGGGTGCTGCCGCGGGTAGCGATCAGTCCGCTGGGAGCGGCGGTACCAACCGTAAGCGTGAAGCCGTTTAGGTCCAAATCCACGCCATTGCCATCAACGAGCAAGGCGTTGATTGTGTTTGCTCCCGCGAGCGTATTGTCATCAGCCGTGAGCTTGACGTTACCGTTGAGGGTAGTAATCGGGTCGTAAGCGACGACGCGGCCGAGGGCAATTGGGGCGCCACCATCGAAATCGCGGACCAGGTCAAAGCCTGCGGGCCCGGTAACGGTCGCCCACGGGAGAATGCCTCCAACAAATACCGGAGCGGCATCCAGAGTTAATAGCAGATCGTTGGCGCCGCTGTCGTCCGAGAGATCCGCGTCGATGGTTTCGATTGCCAGGACACCGCCAGCATTGCGCACCAGACCGGCAAGGTTCAGTTCCGTATCGGAAGTAGCCCCGTTTTGATCCAGAAGTATCCGCGAGCCACGGCTGGAGAGGTTGGCGACAGTGGGGGGATTGATGGTGACAACGCCGACCTCCTCCGTGAAGCCACCTGCGGCGAGGCCGAAAAACTCAAGGTTGCCGCCTGCCAAGTTGATCGTCGCGGTGTTGCCGATCAGATTCCCTGCTACCGAGGTGTTGAGCAGGCGAAGGGTACCACCGTTCTGGACGGTGATCGCTAAGACTGAGGAGATGTCGCCACCCGAGGTGATTTCGAGCGTGCCACCGACGACACTGGTGGTGCCGGCATTCGCGCGGAACGTACCCTGAACCAGGACCGCACCGGTGAAGGAGTTGTCGGCAGTTAGGCGAGTCGTACCGATGCCGGCCGTGGTCAATCCGCCCGCACCAGTGAAGAAGGCGTCGAGGTTCAGATCGGCAGCGGAGTCTGGAATCAGCGAATCTTCTACCGTGAAAGTGCGAGTGGCGCCCATTGCCACGTCGCCGCCAGCGCTGGTAAAGTTTGCCGCGCCAGTGGTGGCTGTGCCATCGGTGAAGCCGAAATTGTTGACAGCTACGTTGTTACCCAGCGTGTACGTGCTGGCCCCATCGCCAGCCGCCAAAACACCGCCAGCGCCGTAGGTGCGGGTGATGATGTGCGCGCCGGTGATGGATTCATCCACGGCTGCGTCGAGTTCCAAGCGGCCGGAACTGTTGATGGTGAGCGCGGCGGCATCGATAATCTGGTTGCTTGCCAGAACGCGGACCTGGTCGGCGTTGGAACCGCCACCGTGATCACCGACGGTGAGACCGCCGGCGAAGTTGTTGACACCAACAGCCTTGTTAAGTTCAAGCGTGCCCTCTTGGATAGTGGTTGTGCCCGTGTAGGTATTGGCCGCTCCGGTATACTCGAGGGTGCCGGCACCTACTTTGAATGCTCCGATAGTGCTCGTGAACCCGGCGATATGCGTAATCGCCCCGTCGATGATCAACTCGCTACCGGCATCGACGCCGAGCGTAACCGCGGTGGCCTGAGTTAGGTTAGCGCTGCCCTGCAACGTGACGTTACCCTGCCAGGTATTGGTGCCCGAGAGATTGCGGACGTGGCCCCGCGCGCCGAAACCGGAATTCGATGCGAAGCTCGTATTGTTCGACAATCCGGTCAGAGTGAGGGCCTCTCCAGCGACGGTGATGTTGCCTTCGAGGGCGAGCTGTGCGCCGTTGGCAACGGTGGTTCCGGCGGCCGGTGTGCCCAAAGCCAACGCATTGCTGATCCGTAGTACGCCCACGCTGACGGTGGTCGTGCCGATGTAGGAATTGGCGTCCGAGAGGAGCAAGCCGCCGACACCGGTTTTGGTCAGGCCGCTGCCCGCGGCGGCGCCCGTGATGGCGCCGCCTGCTGCGGCACCGTTGCCGATCTCGTCCTCGGTGCCGAAGTTCTGGTTGTCGTATACCAGCGCGAATCCACCAAGTTCCACGCCGCCCGATAGCTCGAACGCAGCGCCGGAGGCGGCGTTGCGGGTAATGGTGCGGGTCGCCCCAGTTTGGGTGATTAGGCCGGAGAGGTTCAGGCTGTCGGTCTCGGTGCCGCGAAGAACCGGGGCGGCTCCAAGCGTGATCGCATTGCCCAGCGTGATATTGCCAACCGCACCGAGACTGGTGGCGCCGTTGATGTTCAGCGAACCCGTGCCTAGTGCGCTGTTGTGCCCGGCCAGCAACGTGCCGGCGCTAAGTGTTGTCGTACCCGAATAGGCGGCCGAGTTGTCGCCGCTCAAAACCAGCGTGCCAGCACCTGCTTTGGTGATGGTGCCCGTCGCGCCGCCGCCATTGATTGTGGCACTGATCGTCAGGTCGTGGGGAATCACGGCGTGGTCAAAAGTTGCGCTTACATTCAGGTCGGCGTTCGCCAGGTTCAGGAAACCGCTAATTGTGGGAGAGGCGGAGAAGAAGTTCTCGAAGCCTGCACCGTCGGCATTCACCAGGTTGGCGTTCGCGCCCATGGTGAGCACGCCAGCACCGGTCGCGATATCGGCAGCGAACCGGTTGCCAAACTGCATCGATATGCTGGTCGCCGCGGCGGCGGGATTGAGCGTTTGATTGAAGCCGTTCAGGTTGAGCAGGCCTTCAGTGCCCACAGTGATGACCGAGGTCTCGGCAATCTGGCCGTTTGCGGCACCCTGCTGGGCCACGGTCACAAGGCCACTGTTGTCATTGCCCGCGTTGTTGCCGAGCACCAGATTGCCGGTAATGGCAACCACACCAGTCTTATTAAGGATCAAATCACCTTCATGCACCTGCGTCTGGCCGGTGTAGGTATTGGCGCCAGTCCCCGAGAATTCCAGCGTGCCGGTGAGGAACTTGTCGAGCGTGCGAGCGCCGCCGATTTCCACGATCTGGCCGTTCACGTCCAGTTCCGTTCCCCCTTCCACGCCGATGCGGCTGTTGCCGTTGAGCGTGAGCGTGCCGGTGAGTTGGTTGTCGCCGATGGCGTTGAAAATCTGGCCGCGCGAACCGAAGCCGGCACCGCCGGCGTTGCTTTGGAACGGTTCCGCGATGACCAGCCCTGGCGCGCCGGCAACCGGATCCTCGAGGATCAGCGTCGAGTTGCCAAGGATCGTGATACCCGTGGGAGCGCCGAAGGCGTTGTTGTGACGGACGACCAGTTCGCCCGCGGAGTGTGCGAAGCTACCATCGAAGGTGTTATTCCCCGCCAAAACGAGGCGCCCGTTGCCGGCCTTATTCAGGGTGCGTTCGGCCGCCAAGTCGCCTCCTGCGGAGGCGATGGTGGAAGTTATTACTAGATCTTCCAGGCCAGTGGAGTCGGCGACGGTAATGGTGGTATTCGCGCTGGCTGTAGTGGCGCTTTGGTCGATGACCAAGGTGCCGCCGGAGATCGTGGCCGGCGCCTGATAACCGCCGGCGAGCGTACCGGTGGCGATGTTGGCGACGTTGGCCACAGTAGCCGAATTCACGAGCGTGAGCGTGCCCGTGGTCATGTTGATGTCCGGGCTGCCGTTGGGGCCTTGATTGAGAGTGATGGCAGTCGTCGCGCCGGCATAAGCACCGAAAGATTCGTCGCGGTCGTTGAGATTCCAGACGCCGCTGCCGTTGATCGTAATTGTGGAGGTGGCCGGAATCTGGTCGCTAGCAACACTGACCAGGCGGTCGGCGTTGTCGCCGCCGACATAGTCGCCGACCTGAATAATGTTGGCTAAGGTCGCCAGGGCGTTTATGCCGACGGATTTGTTCAGCTCCACGGTACCCTGCCAGAGGATGCTCTGGATGATATTCGTGTTACTCGCCGTACCAGCTAACTCCAGAATGCCTTCGCCGTACTTGTTGAAGCCTTGGCCGCTAACGACGCCGTTGAGGATTAGTTCATCGTTTCCGTCGATTTGAATCGCGCTACGGTTGGTTCCCAGGGCGACGGGTCCATTCCAGGTGACCGTTTCGACCGCACCTACAACGATAGCGGGAGGCGTGGGGTCGATGACTCGTAGCGGGATAAAGGCAGCACGGCCTTCGCCTGTGCCGTTGATCGTTAGGGTGCCGGTCTTGGTGACTGTGGAGAACGCTCCGTCGATCGCCAAGGTTGCTCCAGTGAGGACGTTGACCGCGCCGGCGGCGGCACCGAAGGCGGTGGCTTTGGTGCCGACCCAGACTCCATCGGTAATGTTGAGCGCGGTGCCCGCGAAGGTGTTAGCACCCGCGCCGGACGAAGTGACAGTGCCGGGGCCAGATTTGTTGGTGGTGGCACCGCCACTGATGATCGACGAAATATTGACGTCGCTCGAAGCATAGATCGTGGCGTCGGCAGGCAGCCCGAGACCTGTGGCACCCGAAACAGCGATTGTGTTCGTAGCGCCAGAAACGGCGAGGGGGCCACCGGTCAACGTGAGGTTGAACGCTCCAGTCACATCGACACCGGTACCGACGATCATCACCGCGTTGACTGAGCGGTTGCCTGTGAGCGCCACGTCGCTCGTAATGCGTACGCTATTGGTGGCGGCAGCTGTGTTGATGTCGGTGGAGAGTCCGTCGGCAGCTTCCAGCGGGCGGATCGCGGTGCCGGGGCCCTTGCTGTGCAGGAACTGCATCCCATCGAGGGCGGGCGTGCCAGTGGTCAGGTTGTTGATGACGGCTTGCGGGAAGACGCCGTTGGTCAACCCTGGCAGAGCGGCGACGAACACAATCTCGTTGCCAGTCGCTTCGCCGAGGGCGCGGCCGCGGCCGAAGAAGGCACCCGAACCGCCCGCAGCGCGGACGAGGCTCATCGAGGAGAGCTTGGCGGAAGTGCCAGCGGCGGTGGGAACCAATTGTTCGACCTGGGAACTGAAGTTCGTATTCAGCGTGATCGTGCCGAGGATTTCTGACGTGGCTGCGCCGGCCCGACCGACGAGCGCCAGCGTGCCGCCTTGCAGCAACAGGCCGGAGGTGTTACCGATGCGGTTGTCGAGGGCGACCGTGCCGGAATTGTCGATCTGGAGAGTGCCGTTAAGGCCGATCGTGAAGCTATTCGCAATGGTCGCATTGCTAATGTTGAGCAGCGTGCCTTCATCGCGGAGGATGATCGCTCCGCCCTGGGGATTGATGACGAGCGAACCGCTGAGGGTAGCGGTATCGGAAATCACCATGGTGCCGAAGCCATCCTTCGTGAGGCTTGCGCCGGACATCGTTTCGCCTAAGCCACCGGCGAACTCCACGGAGTAGGGACCGTTCACGTTAATGGTCAGCGCGCCAGCGACGACATTGGCTTTGCCGGTGAAGGTCAGGTCGCCGCCGCCGCCGCCTTGGAGCGTGTTGCCGATGTTGAGCGTGCCAGCCAGGAGGAACAGGTCGTTGGCCAACGTCCGCGAGCCACCGTACGTGGAGAACGCGGCACCGCTTAGCGTGTAAACGCGACCGGTGCCGAGCGCCGTGTTGTGGCCGACGGCGATGCCGTTGGTGGCATTATTCAGGTAGGTGTCGCCGCTGTACGTGTTAGCACCAGAAAGCAGCAGGTGGCCAGAGTTGTTCTTGATCAGCCCGCCCGAGCCGCTGATATTGGCGGAAATGATCGCTTCGTAAGGAAGTTGACCTCGGTCGCCGGCGATATCGATCACCCGGCTGATACCGCCCAGGTCGATATTGCCCTCGATCACCGGGGGAGCAATCATCGTGAAGAAGCCAACGGCCTGGCCGCTGACAGTAGCGATGTTGCCGTTGATCCCGAGGGTGCCCGCGCCGGTGGTGACGTGGCCGGAGGTGATAGAGAGGGCGTTCTGGGCGTCGGCCACTCCGATTGTTTCGTCGAAACCGTTCAGATCTAGGAGGGCATTGGAGTTGAGGGTGACCAGGGCCAGATAATCGGGAATCTGGTTGCTGGCGGCCAGCTCCACCTCGCGGCTGTCTGCGTAACCCCAGTTGCTGTTGTTGATGCCGATTGTCAGAGCGCCACCGATGGCGTTGAGGCCGGCGGTTTTGGCCAGGAGCAGCTTGCCTTCCTCGACTGTGGTCGTACCCGTAAAAGTGTTGGCCGCAGTGCCTCCCAGGACTAGGGCACCAAGGCCCCGCTTTGTCAGAGCCATTGACTGCAGGCCGCTGCCATCGGCAATCGTGGAGGTGACGGTCAGGTCATTGCCGGACGAACCATCGTTGACCTGCCAAATGCGCGTGGCAGCGGTTGCGTTGATTGAGCCGAAGATCACGCCCGCATAGGTACCACCCGTAATTGTCGCGCCGGTCGCATTACCCGAGCCTTGGGTCAAGACTGTCAGGTCGCCATTGGGAGTGAGTGTGCCTGCACCGATGTTGATATCGCCGGCGCTGGCGGCACCGATGACCAGATTTATACCGGCGGTGACATCCGAGTTACTGTTCAGATCGAACAGGCCGTCGCCGTACACGGTGATCGCGCTGCTGTCGGGGATCTGGTCGCTACCGGCTAGTTCCAGTTCGGCGCTGTCGTTGCCACCCACGCCGTTGCCGACAAAGATTGTGCCAGTCAGCGGGCTGATGCCCGGCACTTTGTTCAGCAGCAGCTTGCCCTCGGCAATGATACTGATTTGGTTCAGCAGGCCAGCGGCGATGCCACTCAGTTCGAGCGCGCCGGTTCCGAGCTTGATAAAATCGTTGTTGTTGCTGCCGAACACGCCGCTTACATCCAGGCTGCCGTCGGCGATATCGACGATGTTCGTGGTGCGGATCACGTTTGCGGTCTGGGAGACGCCGCCGGTGGTAACGGACTGATCGAGGACCGACCCGGACATGGTGATGGCACCGGCCCAGGAGTTGTCGCCGGCGATGTTGCGCAGCACACCCAGCCCGTCGGGACCAGTGCCACGTAATGCAAGCGACTCGATCGAAACATTGATTGGGCCAAAAGTTGTCTGTTCCAGCTCGATGCGGGCACCCTCGTTGACCGTTGTGGTTCCATTATTAGAACCGAGGGCCGTGCTACGTTGGATGTTGAGGACACCCTGAGCCACAATCGTGTTGCCGCTATAGGTGTTATCCCCGGTAAGAACCAGCGTGCCCGGCCCCGACTTGCCGATATTAGCGGTGCCGACGATCCGGCTGTTAATCGTGGCTGTTGCGCCGTCCTCGACAAAGATGCGAGCGTTCGTCGGGCTGAGGGTCAGACCCGAAATATCGCTCCCCGTGCCATTGAAGACGATTGCGCCGCTGGTTGTAGTCAGCGTGTGTGCGCCGGTGACCGAAACGCCTGGATCGATGAGGATCGCATTGACCGTCTTGGCGACGTCCAGGGCCTCACTGGTGGATACGCGAACGTTGCTCAAAGCGCCGGCATTGGCCAGGCTGGTGGTGTAGCCAGTGGCGGGGAGGGGAATGACATCGAAACCTTCAGCCACTGACTGGACGGTGACGAAATCGATTGCGCCGGCGGAAGTGGTGGCGACCGAGGTGGGAACGATGCCGCCGACCAGCGCGAAATTGCCCGCAGGCGCTTCGATCATGGTCACGCGATTCGAACCGGCCGGATCGAGTGGCCCATCGTTGCTGACAAAGTTGTACATCGACAGCACGCCGGCGCCATCGAAGCGTCGGGCGATGAGCTGTGCGCTGCCGGTACCAGTGTTTCGGATGTCAATCGTCGTCGTGCGATCGTTGGCGTTGTTGATGACACCGACGGTTTCGGTTGTGGCGGCGTTAGTCTCGCCAATCAAAACTAACGTTCCAGAAACGCTCAGATTCGTGTTGTCGCTCAGGCGGTCAACGGTGACCGCAGTATTGTCGAGCACCAGTCGACCGTTCAGGCCAACTGTAATGCCACTGGTGAAGGGGAGCGTGCCGCCATCGACCAGGCGGATCGTGCCGCCGTCGTTGTCGTTGATCGTTGTCGTGCCGCCATATGTTGCGGGGGCGCTAAAGACCAATTCGCCCAGGCCTCGCTTGGCTAAGTTAATGTTGCCAAAGATCCACTGCTCGATGCCGCCGCTGAACTCGACGACGCCCGCGGGATGCATGACACCGATCGTTTTGTTGCCGTTGGCGAACGTTGTAAGACCTGAAAATTCGATCGCGTTTGCGCCGAGGATGTCCAATCCGTTGGCGCTTTCGTACGAAAAGGGATTGTCAACATTCCGAGCAGCACCGAAGGCGGATAACTGGCCACTGACAAACGAGAGTGGACTGGTGGTGGCACCGAACGCGTTATCGTGGCCGATTTCGGTAATGCCGCCGTTGATAACGGTACCGCCTAGGTAGGTGTTGTTGCCGGTCAAACGGAGAGTGCCACCACCGGCCTTGACCATTTGAATGTCGGCGGGGCCACTGATGACGCCGGAGATGATCAGATCGGCACCGACGTCAGTGAGCTGGGTGTCGTTCACTGTGATCGTTCGTTCGACATGGCCAGAGGCTCCGGAGAAGAGCGGGCCGAGATTGACGTTGGCCGAGATCGTAGCGGCGGGTGACGCGCCGCTGGTTCCTTGCAAAAGGCCAGTAAGCGTAAGGTTACCACCGAGCGAGAGCAAGCTGGCGGCGGTGCCGGTGACATCGGCCGAGGCGGACGGCCCGGTCTGCATTATCAAGTTGCCGATGTCGTCGTCGAAGACTCCCAAATCGAGCAGACCAGAGGGGTTGATGGTAACGGTGCGAAGTGCGGCATTGAAGAAATCGACCCGCGGAATTTGGTTGTCCGCCAGCAGGCGGACGACGGCCTTGTCATCGCCGACATCGCCGTTGAAATTGGTGCCGATCACCAGATCACCGCCGATGGCGTTGACGCCGGCGGTCTTGCCGAGTTCAAGGGTGCCCTGCAGTACGTGGGTCTGACCGGTATAGATGTTCGCACTTGCGCCACTGAGGCGGAGGGTACCGCCGCCGACCTTAAACAGATCGACCGCGCCGCCGATCCCGGCGGCAACCTGGCCCGAGATATCGAGTGTGGCACCGGTAACGACACCGATCAAGTTGTCGGCACCGGTTAGCTGAATATTGCCCGACCATGTGCTAGCGCCGCTGACGGCCCGCAAGGCACCTAGACCATCGGTATCGAACACGTTGCCGTAGCCGACGCCGCCTTCACGAATGGCCAGCGCCTCGCCGACGATATTGACACCGGCCAGTTCCAGGGCCATGCCGCCATTGGCGTCACCGGCACCAAGGTCGGTGAAGCCGTCCGACGTGCCCAGCGCCGTGGGACTGGCCGCGCGGAGGTAGCCCTGGCGAATGCTAACGATGCCCTCGAATGTATTCGCCCCGGATAGGGTCGTCCGCCCAGAACCGATTTTGGCTAGGCCGCCAGCGCCAGTGATGTTGCCGGAAACGTTGATATCGCCGTTGCCGTCGAACGTGAGGGCGCTCGTGCCGCCGACACCGACGCCAGTGGAACCGAGCACGTTGGCGGTATTGATGTCGCCACCGATGGCCAGCGTGGTTCCGGGGGTCGCGTTGAACACCGAAACGGCGTTGAGCAACGTGACATCAATATTCCAGTTGTTGGTGCCCGTGGTGTGGCTAGAGACCAGGCCGCCGATGAGTTCGATCGGATTGGTCGCGGCCTCTGTGAAAGTGTAGCCCGAACCACTGATGCTGATGGTGCTGAACCGCGTACCGGCCGGGAAGTCGTTGATGCTGGGACCAGCACCTAGTGAAGTAAAGACCAGATCGTCGCCCGAGGTCGGGGCAATATCATTTTGCCAGTTAGCGGCCGTTGTCCACAGGTCGTTACCTGCACCACCATCCCAAATCATTTGCGCGAGCAGCGAGCGTTCTTCGAGCTGCTCAAGGAACATGCGGCGGCGACGCGGTCCCGTTACCTTCTTCCAAACATTCGTTCGCTTGTTCTGACCACTACGTGCGTGTCCGTCATGTGTGCTGTGGGTCATGGAGAGGAATTCCAACTGCTAAGAAGATAAATGCCGGCGAATGCCGGATGTATGGATGCGAATGAGCCAATGCCAACCGAATGGATGAGTGCAGGTTGTTGGCAAACGAGTACAGAGGACGGTCTCGCGCGAGTGCGTTTGAACATCTCTTTTCATTTTGCGGCGAATCGCAAAGGTGCCCGTTGCTGCAGTCCCTGCATTCAGCTACGAAAAACTGTCGCGGCTTTTTGCCCGTAGCGGAAGTTACCCACTACAACCGTTAAAGCCCCCTCAGATTCCGTAACGGGTGGATTCTGATTGATGAATAGGGGAAAAGTCAACCATTTCTACCAAAAAGGTGGGGATTGTAGTTTTCAATGCTGCATCTAGGGGGTAACGCCAGGGCTCGTGTTAGTGCGTCAAATTGGGCACGACAGCGTGACATAGCGAAAAATCGCCCTGAAAATCGGCATATTGCAGACAGCAATTAGCCTGCAAGGTCGGTTGGCATGGGACCTATTTCGAGACTCGATGCGAGTTAGAGAATTCGGTCTTGCTGGCCGCGAGTTGACTGATTCATTGCCAACATGAATCGGGGCCGGCGGTAGCCCGCATCGCCGGAATTGTGATCAGAGGACGCCATCGCTCAGCGAGAAATCGGGTTGTGCTCAATTGGAATCCTGCGGAATGATCGCGACCGTGTCTTAACGGGAGGAATTCTGGATATCACCGAGCCACTTCGTCAACTTGGGGTCGACTTGCCGAGACCCGCTTGCCGGGCAGCGGCCTCTGCACCATCAGTTTCGTGGGTGGAAGCTAGTGCTTAGTCCATTGCCGCCTGCTCATTGGAGCGAGCAGCCAGCGGCAGCCTACAGTGACTTGTGCCGGCGAACGATACTTGCCAACCACGATCAACCCACGGGCGACAAGCGACAGGTAAGGCATCGGTAATTCGCCGAGCACGTTGCCTGCTAAGGCTTGCCACAGGAGTTCGAAATAAGCGGGGCCAGATTGCCTGCTCCACACCTTTGTGCAGGGAAAGAAGTTCGTTGCCGCGGATTCATCGGAGGAACTTGGCGACTCGACGAGGGTAGTGCAGCGCGCCGCCGAAAATATAAGTGCGTTCGGCGCGAGGCGAAGTTCTCCAGCCCGGGTGTCTCGCGTTTTTGTCGTTTTCATTCAGGGTCTTGAGGCGGTACCAGATCGACTCGCTAAATGAAGTTAAGTGTCGCCACTTACTTGGAGGTCCCTTGAGGAACGGGACCGGGCCACTCGGGCAACACTGCGAGCAGTTTGCTGGATACCCCGCGAATCACAACGAAATTATCATCCATCGCAACTGCGGTTAAAAGTTTGCTCGTGAAGTGAGCAACCAAGGCACCCGCGGCGAGCAGGATGCCACCAAACAAGAAGCCGCTGGTCGGGATGGGATCTCCTTCTTGGTGCAACGTGAACATCCAGACGAATGTTCCCACAAAGCAGAGGAACCCAACTGCCGCAACGCTATAGCCGCCAATCAGTGGCAGGTATCTCTGCAGTAGCGCTGCCCGGCTTACTCCATAGCGAAAGTTGAACTCGCGCCCATGAGATTCAGCCACCGCGTAGTGGACCGCCCTGCCGGCAAGCAATGTGGTATTGACCCAGGCTGGTACCCATTTCAGCTTTTCGGTGCGCTGCGAAATTGCAGGTGCGCCGGTCTTAATGCATAAGTGCGCAGGAAACGCGGCATTCTTACGCATGACAAGTAAGTTTCCTGCCTGCCAGAGTCCCATCGTGTTGAATGCCGGCACTGCGGCTTGCAAGTTGGCAGTCGGTACCGGAGAAACAGTCGCAACTGTTGCCTTGGCTGACCTTGCGACAGCTGCTTGTGGGGAAATCGCCAGACTTGCCTGCTGACTTGGGACACTGGCAGATGGTGCTGCTCCGTATCCTTGCGACGCAACTGCAGGCTGCCTGATGGGGGCAGTGGTTGGGATTGAGAACTGCTGGCCACATTTACACTTCGCGGTTTGCCCTGCCATTTGATCGGGCACGTTGTAGCGTTGTTGGCAATATGGGCACTGAACGGCAAGAGTCATGATTGCGTCGTGGGGAGAAGAGGTTAAAAGCCCGAACGCTCAATGGTTCAGACTAGGTTAGTAGCAAATTTTGAGGGCAATTACAACGTTCGGCTTGTTGTGACACGCTGGAATTCCCACATCGCTTCACCAGCTATTCTGCGTGGAGTACTACGGGTCGTTGTTGTATAGTAAACCGCAGTGACAACTGGTTGACATCCTCCTCTCTTCCTCTGCCAGGAATCAACCAATTCTCTTCGCTAAAGTTGGTGTGCCGATGTTGCAAGCATTCACCTGCCGCTCAGTCGCAACCGCAACGCTATTGTCAACAGTGCTTGTCTGGCTGGTTTCCTGTCTGCAGTGTGGTGCAGCCGAGGACGCATCGGGACTCGAGTTTTTTGAAAGCAAGATTCGACCGGTTCTCGCCAAGCACTGTTATCAGTGCCATTCGGTCGGCGCGAAGAAAGCTGAAGGGGGGCTGCGACTCGATTCGCGCGATGCCTTGCAAAAGGGTGGCGATCGTGGACCCGCAATTTTGCTCGATAAGCCGGAGCATAGCCCGCTACTCGTGGCAATTTCGCATTCCGACTCCGACTTAAAGATGCCGCCGAAGAAAGACCGACTGCCACAGGACGTCATCAACGACTTCACCAAGTGGATTCGAATGGGTGCCCCTGATCCCCGTGAGGCCGCTGCTGCCGGAACTCTCAGTGGTCCGGTGGATCTTGAAACGGGCCGCAAGTTCTGGAGTTTTCGGCAACCCACATCCCACGACGTTCCGAAAACTTCTGATTCCCTTTGGGCGCGGCGAAAACTCGATCATTTCATCCTGGCAAAACTTGAAGCCGCGCAACTCAAACCTTCGCCCGATGCTGAACCGGCTACCATGCTGCGCCGACTGCATTTCGATCTGGTCGGCTTGCCGCCGTCTCCTGAGGCGAACAAGAATTTTCTTCAGCGAATCCAACACGCTGGAATTGAGCTCGCCTGGGCCGCAGAAGTAGATGAGTTACTTGCTTCGCCTCAGTTTGGTGAGCGTTGGGGAAGGCATTGGCTGGATGTCGCACGTTTCGCTGAATCAAGTGGCAAAGAAGCGAACATGGCCTATCCCTATGCCTGGCGCTATCGCGACTATGTGATTGATGCGGTCAATGCTGACCTTCCTTACAACCAGTTTCTGACCGAGCAGATTGCCGGCGATTTGCTCCCCGCGAGTAACGACCGCGAGCGAGCGCGACTGCTCATCGCAACGGGATTCCTCGCCATCGGCCCGAAGAATCTCGATGAGGCGGAACCGCTGCAGTTTGTTGCCGATGTGATCGACGAGCAGATTGATACCGTCACGCGGGCTGTCATCGCAAATTCGGTCGCTTGTGCACGCTGTCACGATCACAAGTTCGATCCATTCTCGATGCAGGATTATTATGCGCTGGCGGGAATCTTTGCCAGCACAAAAACATTCTTCGGCACTGCGATCACACCGACCAATCGCATGGCTGGCGATCCACTGCCGTTGCCAATTGGTGCCAAGCAGCCAGTCTTGCATGCCTCCTGTACTCCAGAACATGTGGCGCATTTGAAGAAGCAGTTGGCTGCACTTACGCAAGAGCTCGAGGATCGAAAAGCGGCAGCAAAGAAGGCGCTCGAGAATGGCGAGGATACCGATAAGTACTATTCCATCACCGATGCGTTGCGCATTTTTTGGACGTCGGGCGGCATCGAAGGGCAACTGGAAAAAGTCGACGACCAGGGGAATGCTTTGCCCCTGACAATGGGCGTGCTCGATGCCAAAACAATTACTGACGCTCCACTTCTCGAGCGCGGTGACGTAAAGAAGCTCGGCAAACCTGTGCGGCGCGCATTTCCCCGTGTGATGGAATTTTCGGATTCGATTTCGATTGGCAAGGGACATAGTGGCCGATTAGAACTCGCGCAGTGGCTGACGCATCCAGAGAATCCACTGACCGCGCGGGTGATGACGAATCGCGTTTGGAGACAGCTCTTTGGCGCAGGGCTGGTCGCTTCGGTCGATAACTTCGGCTTTAGCGGCGAGCGCCCTAGCCATCCCGAATTGCTTGATGACCTGGCGGTGAAGTTCGTCAGCGATGGCTGGTCGGTGAAGAAGCTGGTGCGCGAGTTGGTCCTTTCACGAACCTATCGACAGGCTTCGACTTACGAGGCGACCGCTTTTCGCGTCGATCCCGATAATCGCCTGCTGTGGAGGGCGAGCAAACGGCGACTAGCGGCGGAGGCCATTCGCGATGCTATGTTGGTTGCTTCCGGCGAACTGCAAATAGCGCGGCCACTTGGTTCGCTCGTCGGCAAGGAGATCGGTGACCGCCCGATTTCGCTGTTAGGGCTCGATGCCAAGCTGCCCAGCGATCTCGATGGCTCTAAGCATCGAAGCGTTTACTTACCGGTGCTGCGGGATCGTTTGCCAGATGTGCTCGACTTGTTCGATTTTGCTGAACCGAGTTTGGTTACCGGAGACCGAGAGACAACGAACGTTCCGGTGCAAGCTCTCTTTTTAATGAACAGTCCGTTTGTGCTTGCGCGGGCTGAAGGGCTTGCTAGTCGCTTGCAACGGGAAGTGCGTGAGCCGGCCGATCAGCCACGGCAGGCATTTGAGCTCTGTTTTGGTCGGAGTCCGACTGAGACTGAACTGAGGTTGGCTCGCGAGTTTTTGTCGCCCAACTCGCAGCCCTTGGATGAAGCGACTGCCAGACAGCGCCGTGTGGCGTTTTGTCAGGCGTTGCTGGCAGCAGCGGAATTCCGCAATGTCGATTGATTCAATTGCCCACACGAAACAAGTGATATCATGAACCCTTTCTCACGCAGGCGCGCGCTCCAATCGCTGGCTTCGGGCTTTGGTTATCTGGCGTTTGCTGGCTTGGCTCAGCAGGCAGCAGCGAAGGAAAGCAGCAACAAGAGCGGTGGCGCGCTGGCTCCCAAAGCGACGCATTTCGCAGCGCGCGCGAAACGAGTCATCTTTCTCTGTATGAATGGTGGTCCGTCGCATGTCGACACCTTCGACTACAAGCCGGCGCTGCAGGAGAAGTCTGGCACGTCTGCGGCGGGCACCGGCTTCGGCAGTGCAAAGTTGCTGGGGTCGCCGTTCAAGTTTCA
Organism: Anatilimnocola aggregata; assembly: GCF_007747655.1. Lineage (NCBI taxonomy): Bacteria > Pseudomonadati > Planctomycetota > Planctomycetia > Pirellulales > Pirellulaceae > Anatilimnocola > Anatilimnocola aggregata. The sequence goes on along the minus strand of NZ_CP036274.1, from coordinate 6,222,040 downwards.
GCAACATGGTTCGTCCGGGCTGTGGATTTCGGAAGTCTTACCGCACCTCGCGAAACAGGCGGACGAGTTGTGCGTCATTCGCAGCATGCACACCGATCTGCCAAATCATGCCCAGGCCTTCACGCAATTACATACCGGCAGTTTTCAATTCGTTCGGCCTTCGGTTGGTGCCTGGTCGTTGTATGGCTTGGGAAGCGAGAACGAGAACCTGCCGGGCTTTCTGACAATCAATCCACCGTCGGATAACGGCGGTGCGCGGAACTACGGCAGCGGATTCTTGCCGGCCATTTGCCAAGGGACGAAGATTGGCGGCAATCAAATTCCCGGCTTCTATGCCGCTTTGCTTGGTAAGGACGAGGAACCAGGACCGCCACTGAAGAATCTCGCGAACGATAGCATCCCGCGAGAGTTGCAACGGGCTCAGCTGGATTTCATTCGTCAACTGAACGAAGAGAAGCTCAAACGTGACGTGTATCACCCGGAAATCGAAGGAGCGATCGAGTCCTTCGAATTGGCGTTTCGCATGCAGGGCGAAGTTCCAGAGGTACTGGACCTGCGCGCGGAAACGGCAGAGACGCTCAAGCAATATGGAGTTGGTGCGGGCCTTCCTACCGATCGGTTTGGCCGGCAGTGCATTCTGGCAAGACGGCTAGCCGAAGCGGGGGTGCGGTTTATTGAGATCACCGCTCCGACGCAGTGGGACCATCATTTTCTGCTCAAGGAAAACCTGGCCAAGAGTTGTTTAGCAACCGATCAGCCCGCGGCCGCGCTAATCGCTGATTTGAAGCAGCGTGGCATGCTCGACGACACGCTGGTCATTTGGGCGGGCGAGTTTGGTCGCACGCCTTATGGTCAAAGTGGCAGCGGGCGAGATCACAACAACAAAGGCTACACCTTGTGGATGGCCGGGGGTGGTGTGAAACGCTGCTATGCTCATGGAGCCACCGATGAGTTTGGCTATCAGGCCGTCGAGCAGCCGGTGCACATTCACGACTGGCATGCCACCGTGCTGCATCTGCTCGGTCTGGATCACGAGCGACTCACGTTTAACTACGGCGGTCGCGACTTCCGGCTGACCGACGTTTATGGCGACGTGGTCAGCCAGATTATCTCGTAGCGACTGCAACTCGTAGCGACTGCAATCAACTAGCGAACCACGCACAGCCGCTTGCTTAACAGGAACGGCTCAATGGTCACGCTGGCTTGGTCGTCTTCAGTGGCAACACTATTGCCGGGAATCGAGTCGATATCGAACTGATCGAGGCTCGTCACCTGGGCAGTGTTAACCTTCGTGCTGTTGTTGGTGACTGTCGCCACCACCGTTAGCGTGACGTTGCTGTTCGCATTGATCGCACCAATCGTCCAGATACCGGTGCCGCTCACATAGCTGCCTTGCGAAGCATTGGCCGACACAAACGACAGACCTGCTGGCAACAAGTCTGTGACGACTACGTTCGTTGCGTTCACCGCGCTCGTGTTACTTACCGTAATTATGAAGGTAAGATTGTCACCCTGTTCCGGCGTGGTGTCGTTCACGGTTTTCGTCACATTCAAGTCGGTGGCTACCGGCGTGACCGTGGCACTCGCGGTATCGTCTTCTGCGGGCGTCGTTGCTTGGTTGCCAGGAGTAGAGTCGTTATCGAACTGATCCGAAGCGGATACGGCCGCTGTATTCACCTTCGCACCCACAGTGGTTACCGTGGCGGTAATGGTCAACGTGGCGTTGGCACCCGAGTTGAGCGAAGCGACCGTCCAAACACCAGTGGTTTGGTTATAGCTGCCCGTGCTTGGATTGGACGAAACGAATGTTAGGCCAGCTGGCAGTAGATCGGCAACTGTCACATTGGTCGCGGTTGCAGCCCCGCCGTTCGTGAGTGTGACGGTGAAGACCACGTTTTGATTCCGGTTCGGAGCTGCAATGTCGACTGTTTTGGTGAGCGACAGATCGGCGACGTTCGGAGTCACCGTAGCGCTCGCGGTATCATCCTCGCTTGGTGCAGTGCCGCGGTTGTTGGGTGTAGAGTTAATGTCTCCCTGGTCGGCAGCTGTTACTTCGGCTGTATTTATTTTGACGGTGCTGGTTGTTACTGTGGCGACGACGGTCAGGGTGGCACTCGCGCCGGTATTAACGGTTCCCACCGTCCAAACACCAGTGGCTTGGTTGTACGTTCCAATCGACGGTGTTGCCGAAACGAATGTCAGGCCCGCGGGCAGCAGATCGGTCACGACGACACCGGTAGCATTGCTAAGACCAGCGGCATTTGCGACGGTAACAACGTAAGTCACGTTTTGATTTTTGTTCGCGGTGGCTGAGGCACCACCATTTACCGTTTTTGTCAGCGAAAGGTTTATTTGTGGCGGAGTGACAACTGCCGTAGCGCGATCATCTTCGGCGGTGCCGCCGTTGCCAGGCGTCGAGTCGAGATCTGGCTGGTCCGCTGCGGTCACTTCCGCTGCATTGGTCTTAGCTCCGATAGTGGCGACTGTCGCAGTTATTGTCAGCGTGGCACTGGCTCCTGCATTGACGGCCCCCACAGTCCAAATGCCGGTACCACTGGCATAGCTTCCCTGCGATTGAGTTGCCGTAACAAAGGTCAGCCCTGCAGGCAGCAGATCGGTGACTTGCACGCCGGTGGCGTTGGATTGGCCGGCCAGATTGCTGACAATGATCGTAAACGTGACTTGCTGACCCACGTTTGCCGATGCGTTGTTCACCGTCTTCGTCAACGACAAGTCGATCGAAGGGGGCGTGACAGTGGCTGAGTCGCCGTCGTCCTCGCTGGGCGCGGTGCCAAAGTTATTGGGAGTCGAGTCAGTGTCTGTTTGATCGGCAGCTGTGACTTGTGCGGTATTGGTCTTGGCACCGACGCTGGCTACCGTGGCGGTAATGGTCAAGGTTGCGTCGTCGCCGGTATCAATGCCGCCGACTGTCCACACACCGGTGCCGCTGAGGTATGTACCTTGTGAGGCGGTATGGGTCACGAACGTCAACCCAGCGGGCAAGAGGTCCGCAACGACCACGCCAGTTGCATTGCCAGCCCCATCGTTCGAAACAACAATCGTGAAGATGACTTGCTGGCCGACACTCGCCGTGGCGTTGTTAACATCTTTGGTCAGCGATAAATCGATCGTGGGATCGTTGACGGTGACCGAAGCCTCGTCGTCTTCATCCGGCGTGGTGCTGAAGTTATCGGGAGTCGAGTCAGTGTCGAACTGATCGGCAGCGGTGACTTGCGCCACGTTCACAACGGGACCATTCGCCGCCTTGGTGGCGACGATCTGCAGCGTGGTACTACCGGTGAGGGCAGCCACGGGATCCGTCAGATCCCAAAGCCCCGTCACGTTCGAGTAGGTGCCGTTGGTTGTGTTGGCAGAGACGAAGGTGAAACCCGCGGGGAGGATATCTTCGACTTCCACATTGGTCGCAGCGTCGGGTCCGGTATTGGTCAAGGTCAATGTGAAGGTGACATTTTCGCCAATGCTCACGGTGTTGTCGTTCACCGTCTTGGCCAGCGCCAAATCGATGCTTTGTGGAGTAACGGTTTCGCTATCCGTATTGTTCGATGGATCGGCGTCCGTCGAATCCGAAGCAGTGATCTCGGCCGTGTTAGTCTTGGCACCGATCGAAATCACCGTGACCACAATCTCGAGTGTCGCGCTATCGAGCGCGGCGATATTGCCAATCACCCATTCGCCGGTTCCTTCGTCATAGTTCCCCTGCGACTCGATATGACTGACGTAATCCAAGCCAACTGGTAACAGATCTTCGACCTCGACGTTCAAGGCCCCGTCCGGGCCCAAGTTGTTGACCGTAATCGTGAATGTAATCTGGTCGCCGACGTTCGGTGTGCTGTCCGAAACGTCCTTGGTCAGTTCCAGATCGCTTTCGAAGAAGTTGTCGAAGTCCGTTCCGGTGTCAACGATCGAGTAGCCAATCGTTTCAACCAGATCGATGCTCCCTTGGGTCGCATCTTCCGTAGACTCAATGATCAACTCGATGGCACCGACATCTTCAAAATCTGCGCCGGTTCCCGCACCCACTGTGAAGTCATCAAACAAGAAGACCAGGTCGTCTACCGCGTTATCGGGAATGTTGATAAGTAGTTCGGAGAAGTTACCGGCCGACGTGTAGATCCGCAGTGTCGCGGTTGCCCCATCGTGATCGACGAGCGTGTTGCGCAGTACGATACCATTCGCTGCGCCGCTGTCGGTCAAGTCGACGCCGCCAAGGCCAACCGGATCGAGGGTGTCTCCATCGCCATCATTGCCATCCCATACAACCGTGTAGATGCCCTGCGCAAATAGGTCGGCATTCAAGCGCAGTGAGCCGTCGCCAGCAGTAGAAACCAGCATCTCCACTTCATCGGCGCCGCTGCTGGCAGTCAATTCGACGATGAAGTCGCGCTCACCACCAATGACTTCCGTAGTGGGGAGATCGGCTGTATCGCTATCAATCGTGCCCACGGGATCGGCTGCCAGCACGGTTGGATTGGCGGAAACAAAGTCATCAATGATGGGTCCCGCTACACCGCCGTCGTCAATGAGGTTGATGAGGATGAAGTCCTCGGTGAGTGTATCGCTGCCGACGATTTGAGCGGTCTGTTGCACCCAATAATCACCGGGCCCGAGGTCACCAAAGAAATATTCGCCGAAGGCATCGGTGGTGTCGGAACTCAACAGCGCGTCGTCGGTGCCGGGCTCGAAAGTGCCGTCGCCATCATCGGTGTATAGGTTGATGGCAGCTCCTGCGACCTCTTCGCCCGCAGTCAAACCGTCGCCTGTCGTATCGATAAAGACAATGCCCGAGATGGCGCCCAGATCGGCAGCCATCACCGAACGGTTTTCGAGTGGTTCAAGAAAGCTGCGGCGGCGAGTGCGACGCGTCGCGGCCTTGACTTCAGGTCGTTTCCACCAGCGCGAAAACAGCGTCCGCCAGGAAGACTTGAATGCAGAACCAAACGCCGACGACGATGTACGAGACATAGCTAGTGAACTCCCCCTCAACCAGTGCGGTGGGAATTCAGGGCGCACTCTTCCAATCCGCGTCGCTGCCAGGCACACGGTTCGTGAATACGAACGTGGCGGCCCATACTGCGGATGAGAATAAACGACTACGACAGACGTAGTCGGCCCCCTGTTCCCTAATTTCGCGCAATAACCCTGGAGGGGATATCGGCCCTTACAGGACGCAAACTTTGCCATTATCCAAGCAGACAGCGGCTCGCACGCACGTGCGGCCGCTATCAATGAATTGATGGCATTCCCTGTAGTGGCAACGATCTACTACCAATTTGCTTCGACACCGAGTCTTAAGCCATGAGCCCAAAAGTCGTCATGTACAAAGCGGAATTGTGGTCGCAAATGCGTGTCGGCAGGAGGATCGGCCTCTTCCGGAATCAGATCGGGATTCACATCGCGATCGATTTGATCACCTGCTCGCGCTACCCGGCTCCAGTACAGCCAAGTGTAGCCAGCAGTCAGTTTCCAGCAAGGATTTAGTTCGTAGCCCAAGGTCAAACCCAATTCAGGCACGACAGCGAACTCATCTTGCGAGTACTGACCAATGTTCGTCCGTTGAGCCAGAATGCCACCTACAAATTGCTGGGCTGCTCCACCTGTGGGCGTGATGACCGTGCTGCCGTCAATCTCGACTTCACTGCGCGTGTTGCCGAGGGCAATCTTCGACAGCAACTCGACCGACATACAGCCCCGCTGATGCTTCAGCAGCAGGCCGAAGTCGAGACCGTTGAAGGTATTGTCGGCATCGAAGCGATCGGTGATGTCGAAGTCGCCGCCAGGATTGAGATTGGAGCGTTCGATGATGCGGAGCGAATCGTCGAGTCGCAGATAGCGATAGCCGACGACCAGGTCAGCGCGGCCCATCGTGGGCATCGAGCAACCATTCCACCACGAGGCTCCGCAACCGCTGTTGCAGCCCAAATTGATAATCGCACGAGCTCCCGCACCTTGAAAGCGCGTGCTGGTGTCAATGTCGATCAAGCCCGTGTGAGCAACACCGTTGACCGGATCGGGGAACGCCACAAGTTCCGAACTCTCCAGACCACTGAGCACGTTATAGAACGGACGGGCCAGAATCGGGCTCCCATTCGAATTGAGATAGAAAGAATCGTCGCCATCGGTCAGGCCGAAATAATCGCCTTCAAAGCCAACCGTCTGGCAATCGTCCAGCCACAAGCCAGCCGAGAACTTCGCCCCGCTGCGTGCTTCGCCATTGAGCGTTTCGCCACCGAAGAGGATCACGATGGGATTGGTGACCCCTAAGTTGCCGTTGTCATTCAAATGCAGTTCGCTCGGGTCGATGTTTTCGACACGCGAGCTGATCACGAGGGGCGGTGCATACATGCCCTTCATGTCCCACATCAACCATTCGCCCCGGACCCACAACTTGCTGAACACCCCGCAGTTCATGGGGCTGCCATAGTTCGCATAACCGGGATCGTAGCCCGCGTAGTTGCCGTCATCGACGAAGGCTTCTTGCTCGGGCACATAGTAGGGCTGTGCAGCTCCCTGAGCGGCTGGCACACCAGCCGGTGCTGGCAACTCGGCAGGAGGGGCAGCTGACGGCAGATTCTCCGCGGGCGCAACTCCCTCTTGATAGGCGGCGCGTTGGGCACCCGTTTGTCGACGAGCCGGCATTGCAGCCGTCGAGCGTCGCTGGGGAGGACCGCCAGCTGGGGCGTTGCCAGCGGCTTGTTGAGCCCAGAGCGCAGAGTGTGCGCTCGAGCCAACGAACAGCCAACAGCCTAGAATCAAAACGAAGATTTTTGTCGAGGGACGCACGACGAGATTCCCTCCTCGAAAGATTTGCTGAACGAACATCTGTGATTAGTCGCCGAAGGCACTGCGGGTAGTCAGTGGGTACGAAGAGGGGCCGCTTGTAGTGCAACTGCCACTTTCAAAGCAAGACCAGTTCGCCCCCTCGGACAGATTTTTCCGCAATTCTTCCGGCCACGATCATGGCTAGTGCGTGCTGCCACGATTGCCAATCCCCGACTCACAATCAACGCGCGCGACGCTTGGCCCCCGGTCGGCGCTCGCGTGCAGGTTCCGGCGTGCGACCTTGCAGGTGATCGGTATAAGACCTGAACTCCTCTGCTGAGCGGCGATCATCCTCCAACTTGGCTTGATGTCGCTCTTCCTTCTCCTCTTCCGACAGCGGTCGTGGATTCTTCTTCTTAAATTCCAGATACCAGGCCGCTGCCCGCCAGTTCTTTCGTGCTTCTGCCATCACCGTCAACTCTGGCTGCAGGTCGCTGATGGTCTCGGCCCGGTGCAGCTGAAAGCCCAGCTCCGGGTCGCGGGCCACGGCGTTGGTGATGGTTCCCGGCGAGAATCCTAAATAGGCAGCTGCTTGCCGGCGCGAGAAGCCAATCGACAGCAGCAGGCAGATTTGTTCGGCAACTTCCTGCGTGATAAGGCGTTTCCTCGTCGCCGGCGTGAACTCCGCCGGTGCGGACAGCCCCAGAGCTTGGGCGGCAGTCTGACTCGTGACGACGGCTGGCGCAACTTGAACCGTCGTCAGGGCAACGGAAGTTTGCCTCTCATTTTCAACCAACTTGTTCAACGAGAGGGTCTCTAATTGAACACTGACCTGCGGTATTCCCCGAGAAATATCACTACTGCTGTCCAAATAAGCTCCCGTTAATTGAACACCCCCCTGGTTTGGTGCAGCCTTCGCCAGCGACTCGCTAACCGCCAATTCCCCACCACTTTCTACCGTGCTCATGGAAATCTCCTAAAAACAGACTCTCAACATCCGCAGCAACCCTTTGTTAACTGCTGCCGATATTGTACAGTTGTACACTGGCGTTGCAAGCAAGTTTTAAGAAGATGTCGAATAAATCATGCGAGTCCAGCGAGGCAAACGTGAACAGCGCCGCCTACCGCAATTCCTCCGTCCCGCAGGGACGCGAAGTCCATTCGTACTCGTAGGAATTCGAGTTCCTCCGTCCCGCAGGGACGAGAGGGATTGATAGCACCACATTCTATGGGTTGCGCTACAAGCAGCGTTCCGATCGGACCAATGCCATGATTCACAACTGCTGCCGATTATTCAGTCGGCTTTTGCTCGCCATCGTGGACCGCGGTAGAGTGTGTCGCCGCTTCGTGCCAGGCGTCCCAACCGGCTTTCGCGAAGCCCACGATCAGAAAGCCGCCGAAGCTGCCGAGTGCGCCAAAGGCAACGGCGGCAATCGCAATCGTGAACAGATCGAAACTGGGGTGGAGCAAGATCGCCGTCCACACGCCGCCGATGAGCGCGCCAATCGCCAACCCAACGATCGCACTCACCAGCGGCAACCAACCGAGCGAATGCTGACGACCGAGTTTCGAGACAGGCGCGAAATGATCGTCGCGCAGGGAAATCGCAGCGTGATCGGGCGGATCGATCTTCGCCAGGCTCTTGGCGTGCCGGCCTGCCCGGAGTCGAGTTCCAATCACATTGCCGGCGATATGGGCGACAATCGATAGCACGAGCAGGATGACTGCGGCCAGCGTGATCGGCGAGAGCCATTGCGACAGCCCAAGCAGCACCGCCAGACTGCTGACGACCAGCAACAGGGTTCTGAGTCCGAACTGTGGCGGACCCAGTGGCGACGGTCGATCGACGGGCTCCAACATGCAAATGCCAACCTGCAAATGACCGCTCGTCAGGCGAGCAATCTGCGTGAACCGATTTTTCCCAGTGCGAACTTGCCGAGCAGTAGCGCTCGGGTCGCGCACTGGTTTCAGTATAGTGGCGCGAACAGCCCGCGAGCGTGCGGAGGGCGCTACGCGCGGAGTTAATCAGTTGCTTCGAAGGCATTCTGAAAATGTTCGACGAGCGGTTGCTTGCTGCCTGGGGGCCACGTGATGGCAATCACGTCAAACCGCATCGAGACTTCGTGCAGGTCGTGGCGTTGGCGATACGCTTTGGCCGCGCGGGTGAGTCGGCGCTGCTTGTCGAGATCGACCGCATCGGCTGGATGGCCAGCATCTTGATCGGTGCGGGTTTTGACTTCGACAAAGACCACCGTGCGGCCATCGACGGCGATCAAATCGATCTCGCCGAAATGATCGCGGTGGCCGCGGGCAATGATGATGTAGCCCTTGCGGCGAAGATAGCGAGCAGCCAAGCGCTCGCCACGCTGACCAAGCGATAGTGGCGGGAAGTATTTCGACCGCCACGCGGCCAGTTGAGAAGTGAGCCGGGAAAAAATCGGCCAGTTCCAGATGCGCATGAGCGACACCTGCCGTGGGCTGAACCGCAGATCGATTCAGCCCCAAAAGGGTGTCGTCCGAAGCAACTATGCTTCCGACTTGGCAACCTTCTTTTCACGCAGCTTGACGCCCTTGCCCACGCGATCGCGCAGGTAGTAGAGCTTCGCGCGGCGAGTCACGCCCGAGCGCTTCACTTCGACCTTTTGCATGTCGGGAGCGTGGAGCGGAAACTTGCGCTCGACACCTTCGCCCGAGACGATGCGGCGGACGGTGAACATCTCGCGGCTGCCGCTGCCACTCTTGGCGATGACAGTGCCGGAGAAGATCTGCGTGCGATACTTCGGCTTCTTGGTCTTGGCGTCGATCTCTTCCAGAATTCGCATGTGCACGTCGACCGTATCACCCACTGCGAACTTGGGAGGATTTTCTTTCAGGTACGGTTTTTCGACTTCGTTCAGGAGTTGTTGGCTCATCTTCTACTCACAACAAAAAAAGGTGATTTGTGGGGCGGCTTGGCGCCGGTTCACTCGTTCGTTGGTTTGTCAGCTGGGGGCTGTTTGGCACTGCGGAGCGATTTGCGTGGTTGATTGGCGTTCGGCGTGGCTGGCTGTTCGGTTGAGGACTGAATGAGGTCGGCTCGTTTGATCTGGGTCTTCAGCAGGCTTTGCTCGGCACGCCACCGGGCCACCTGGTCGTGATTGCCACTGAGAAGCACATCAGGAACCGCATGACCTCGGTACTCGCGCGGGCGAGTGTACTGAGCAAAATCCAACAATCGATTACCGGACGAAAACGAATCAAAAGCCGGGCTGTCGTCATCGCCAATCACACCCGGAATCAGCCGGCTGACCGCTTCGATGATGGCCATCGCCGCGACCTCGCCACCATTCAGAATGTAATCGCCGAGCGAGATTTCTTCGGGCTGAAGAATCTCGCTGACCCGTTGATCGAACCCCTCGTAGCGCCCGCATAGCAACATCAGCCGCGGTTCGCTTGCCAGTTCTTCGACCAAGGTTTGATCGAGCTTTCGGCCTTGCGGCGAAAGCATGATCAGCCGACCTTTGGGTTCGGCCAGCGATTGCACCGCTTCGGCGCACTCGACAACCGGACCAACTCTCAGCACCATGCCAGGACCACCGCCGTAAGGGCGATCATCCACTTTATTATGTTTGTCGTTCGACCACTGCCGCATATCGTGCAGATGCACGGCCAACAGTTGGCGGTCGATTGCTTTCTTCAACAGGCTTTGGCTCACGAACCCGTCAAACAAGGCGGGAAAGAGCGTCAGCACGTCGAAGCGCATTGCACACTATCCTGCCGCTTCAGCAGCTGCGGGTTCACCCTCAGCTGGAGCAGCTTCGGCTGCAGGAGCTTCGGGTTCGGCCGGCTTGGGTGGCGGGGTCCACGGAGCAGGAGCCGTCGGACGGCTGACCTTGAGGCGCTCCAGGGCCGCAGCTTGCTCGGCCAGGTGAGTGCCGTTGGTGCCGTACTTCTTGATCAGCACGCGGACGTTATCCGAAGGCAACGCGCCGACGCTGATCCAGTAGTTGATCCGCTCACCCTTGAGCAAAGCGCGAGCGTCGGTGTCCTTGACCATGGGGTCGTAGCTGCCGAGCTCTTCCAGAACCTTGCCATCCCGCGGATTGCGTGATTCGATCGCACAAATGCGGAAATAGGGACGATGCTTCCGCCCCAGCTTTTTCATCCGAATACGAACTGCCACTTCCGAACTCCTCAGTGAAACCAACCAGACAATGGATCTTGTGTATTGGGTCAGCGACTTTTCGGCCGCGAGTTTTTTTGAACTGATTGTTCTACTTGCTTTCGACACCGCTGGCGATAGGTCGCACGGCGAAGAATCCAGTATTGTGCAACGACTTAGCGTTTTGCAAAAGCCCTATTTGCCCTTTTGTTCCCGTTTCTTTTTACGCAGCTCTTTCTCGCGCTTTTTTCGCATATCCTCTTTCTCTTTGGCGGTCATGCGACGGCCCGTATCTCCTTTGACCTTCGCGAGTTGCGCACCGGGATTGAACATGCCTCCGCGCTGCATCTGCTCGATGGCTTTCATGGCCGTGCCCATGTTGCCGCCCGCCATCCCTTTGGCCATGGGCCCCATGATATCGAACATCTTGATGACTTCATTGACCATGGGTGCCTGCACTCCGGCACCTTTGGCAATGCGATTTCGCCGAGCTGGCGTGATGATCTTGGGGTTGCGCCTCTCGGCGGGGGTCATCGAATCGATGATCCCGATCTGCTGGCCGATCCCCTTTTCGGCGTTGCTGTCTTGCAGCATTTTGCTGATTTCGCCCATGCCGGGCATCATCATCATCATTTTCTGAATCAGCCCCGGTGAGCGGGCCATCATCAATTGCTTGCGGACGTCGTCGAGCGTGAATTGTCCCGCTTGCAAACGATCTTGCAGTTTCTTCTGTTCTTCGGCGTCGACCTTTGACTTGATGACGTCGACCAGGCCCACCATATCGCCCAGGCCCAAAATGCGTCCAACCACTCCTTCTGGACGAAATGGCTCCAACGCATCAAGCTGTTCGCCAGTTCCCAAAAACTTGATCGGCACGCCAGTCACCTGCTTGACCGACATCAGCGCACCACCGCGCGCATCGCCGTCGAGCTTGGTCATGATGACGCCATCGAGCTCAAGCGCTTCGTTAAACGCCTTGGCCGAGTTCACTGCGTCCTGGCCGGTCATGCCGTCGACCACCAGGTAGGCCTGGTCGGGCTGCACGCGGTTATCAATTCGAATCAGCTGGTCCATCAGTTCTTTGTCGATCGCCAGCCGGCCAGCAGTATCCAGAATGACAACGTTGCAGCCAGCTTCTTTGGCCTTGCGTACGCCGTCCTGGCAGACTTTCACGGGGTCTTGCGCACCCAGTTCGGAATAGACGCGCACATTCAATTGCCGGCCAATGACATGCAATTGTTCAATGGCCGCGGGACGCTGCAAGTCAGCTGCGACGAGGAACGGCTTTTGCTTTTCGTTCAGCAGCAGGCGCGATAGTTTGCCGCACGTTGTCGTCTTGCCGGAACCCTGCAGACCGCAGAGCATGAGGATCGTCGGGCCATTCGCCTTCAAGTGCAGCGAAGGATCGACCGGGCCGAGAATATTGATGAGTTCGTCGCGGACGATGCCAACCAATTGATCCGTCGGCCGCAGCGCCAGCAGGACTTTTTCGCCCAGCGCTCGCTCGCTGATGCTGGCCATGAAGTCCTTGACCACGGCATAGCTGACGTCGGCTTCCAGCAGCGAGTTCTCAACCAGCTTGAGACCTTCGCGCATGTTCGCTTCGGTCAGTTTTCCCTTGCCGGCGAGGGACTTCAGCGCGGATTGCAGGCTATTCTGAAAGGACTCGAACATAATGGATGCAAGTGTTTGCCGCAGTGAAGGTTAACGCCAGCGTGCGATCCGCCAGCGAAACCTCACAGTTTACCGCTATCGCTGCGCGGTTGTAAATGCCCGCGGCGCGCAGGCCGCAACTGGTTTTCATTGCGTTGCCCAGTCCCGGCAGCGGCAAGAAATGAACGGTGCCAGGCGAGTCTGTCGGACTGGGGCTATCAACCTGGTATGAGCGATTTCACGAAAGCCTACCGAATCAATGACTTTCTACCAGGTGAACCCGGTCGCCAAACTGAGGCCGACAAGCGTCGCGCCGCCAGGACCGCCAGCGGCGTTGCTGTTGGTAGTGAGTTCGCCAATCGTGCCGCCGAAGCCAGTGGGAGTTGGGGCCGGGCCGGCCATATTCCAGCGCTGGAACTCGAAGCTGGTGCGGAAGAAGCAATTGATCGGCAACTCGACCACTTGAAACTCATATTGCAGGCCGAGTTGGGTTTCGATGATATCGAGCGTTCCTGGAGCGTTGTCGATCCTTTGGGTTTCTGCACCCACCAACGGTGCACTCGGACTGCTGGCGACAGTTCCAGCGGCCCGATTAAAGGCATCGTAATGGCCCCACAGGTGTGAGCCGCGCCCGCTCCAGATGAACGACAGGTTGCTGCCATTCAAACGATGACGCGAGCTGAAGCCCAGCGAAGTACCGGCGCCGTCAAACGCGCTGCCATTGGCGAGCAGCAGATTGACAAAGTTGCCCGTCGTGAAAACGCCGAACGAGTGATGGAGAGCGTCGATGTCGACCGAGGAATAGCGAGCGCCGACAAACGTATCCAGCTTCCAGTTGTCGTTGATGTATGCGCTATAGATCAGATCGAGGTCCAGGGCTCGCATGTCGAGCTGCGTTACCTGATAGTTGGTGGAAAAATTCGTGCCCACTGCGGGTATGGCAGGATTAATCTCGGGTACTTTCTCTTCGCTGTCGCTGAACGAGAAATAGGTCGCGCGGATGCCCCACGCCTCGTTAAGGTGCCTGCCAATCCAAACCCGCGGAGCGACGCCGAAATCAACATGCCCATCGCCATCGGCAAATGCTAGCGTAGCGACGCCCGGGGCTGTGGTGTCGCTAAAAGAGACAGTGATGCGACCGCCCGTGCGCGCCTGCGCGCTGGCGAAGAAGAATTCGGTACCGGCGTAGAACTCCGTGACCGGACTGGCCGGGAAAGTCCCTGCCGGCAAGGTGTCGTAGGTATAGGTGCCGTCCGCCAGTTCGCGGGATGGCACTTCCTGGGCAGGAAGCTGCGCCATCGCGATACCAAGCACGCACGAGATTATCGCGCCGACCACTCCGTTGGTCTTCACGTCAAATCCTTTGGTCGCTAGCGATTTTATAGATGTCCACTGCCGGAGTGCATCCGCGCAGTCCGGCCTTCTACCATCGGTTGCGCTTCAATGCCAATTTCTGGAAATGATTCAAGATCGCCAAGGCTTACGCAGGTAGCCCAGTCGAGGCGGCAAAGCTTGCGCAGTTACGCGGCGATCCATATCAAAAGAAAATGAATCGCGTGGCAGAATAAAAGAGAGGCAGAGCATGCAGCTTACAGCGGGAATTCGTCTTCGGCAGCGTTCTTGCCGTAGATGGGCATGTGGCGATAGTAGACTTCGAGAATCATGGTGGCCATCGACGTGCAGTAGAGTCGGCCGCCACGTTCGGTGCCGTGATCGCCCTTCATGGCCCAGCTACCCTTCATGTGGCCGTCCTTCTCTTGCGACTTCACGAGCGAGTCGCGCATCTTGACGTTCCACTTGTCCCAATGTTCCCCTTCGTAGTGACGCATGCACTGGGTGGCGTAGTAGTTGTAGTACATGTTGCCCGGCGAAGGGCCGGTTTTGCTGAGGTATTCGATCCCCTTTTCGATGCCCGGGTGATCTTTCTTCCAGCCCAGGTACATGCGGCAAAGCATGCCGATGGCCGTGGTGGCCTGACCGCGACCTGGATCGGTATAGCCGTAGTAAGCGTAGTCGCTCATCACCGAGTCGAGGAACTTGTTGGCACCGACAATCGTTCCCGGCGGCACTTGCAGGTAAGCCATGTGACCGCTCTTGAGAGCCATCAACTGCCAACCGACGACCGAGGTATCGCCCGGGGTGCGGACACCATATCGCCAACCGCCACCAACAGGGTCTTGAGCATAGACGATGTGATTGAGCGACAACTGGGCCGGCATCATCAGCCCCTTGTCGTGCGTCATCGCGTAGGCTTCGCACAGCACGATCGCGGCCATACCGTGCGAGTACATGCTGCCGCCACCTTGAGCGAGGTCGCCACACTGCAGACCCATCTGGGTCTTGACCTTCATTTGCTGGGTAAGGAAGTAGAGGCCCGCTTCGACGTTCTTCTTGTACTTACCCGTTTTGTGGGTTTGACCGGCACCCAGGAACGGCAACAGCGCTTGAGCGGTCGCACCGGTGCGGCAATCGGTCAGGGTGCCAGCGTGATTGCAACGAGCATTGCAGGGTCCAACGCGGTGATCGTAATTCCAGCCGCCATCCGGCATTTGATGATTGGCCAGCCATTCCAGAGCAGCAGCGACGGCTGCTTCGCTGGCGTCGTTACCGCCGGAAGTGAATACGGCCTGTTTGCGGGCCTGTTCGCCACGACCATCGAGTCCGCTCCCCAAGTAGGAACCGACAGGCAATGTCGAATCGTTGCGCGGCACGGTTTCTTGGCCACTGTCGCTCGTATCTACGTGGATAGGAGCCGGATCTACATCAGCTATCGAAGTTGGATCGTCGACCGATTCAGGGGCATCGATCGGGCTGTTGATCGCGAAGTTGCTTGGCGAGTTGAGTGTGGTGTTCGATACGTCTAGCGGCAACCTCTCCTCTTCGAAGTCCAGCACCGGTTCATCCTGGAGAACCGGTATCGAGGCAATGTGCAAATGGGCACTCGCGATCGGCGGAGCAACTGTGATTAGCGCCAAAATCAACAGCAGAATGAAATGGACCACGGTGCTCATCAGCCAACTGGGCATCGCGTTGAGCCACAGAAAACTGCTCCGCGATTCGCCCGGTTCCTCGTCCTGCTCCGCTTCCATTGGGTTGTGAACGGTTGACGAGCGCATACGAAGACTCCGCAGAATGAACCAACACGACGGCGCTAGCACGCATCAGCACTGACGTGCGGCGATCAAGGCACAGACCTTCAGCAACTGCTGGCTGCGCTTAGAATGAATCAAAGCATTGATTCAACAAAACTTTGTGGACAAACAGAAACAAGTGAACGAGCAACGACTGCTCGCAGCTGGTCTCGATTGAACACTGCCATCCATTCGGGCGAGGTAGTGCCTCTTATTCCCGCTGGCAGAAGAAATTTGCCGTATGTCACTACTTGGCAGGCTGGTCTTCTTTTTCTTCGTGACCGGTTGCGCGGTCGGAAGGGAGGGTATAGCGCGCTTCGACAGCAGCGCGCACGGCCCCGCGACTTTCATCGGCAGAAAGTTTCGAAGCAGCAATCTTTTCGGTCGCAGCGGCCAGGTCTTCGTCTTTAATTCCTTCGCGGAACCACTCGGCATAATCTCCCTGCTCAAGATGGAAGAGCCAGGTTTCTTCGTCGATCCCTTCCGCGATTTGCAGGAAGAGAGTCAGGTTTTGAGCCTTTAATTTCAGCTTCTTCGCGGGCCCGCGAAAATAGAAACTGCGATCGGGCCCCAGGTTCCCTTCGGCATACTTGCGCGAGTGGCGACGGCGTTCGGTCTTGGGTGGTTCCGTATGGACGACCACGACTTCGTCACGATTGACTTCCCAGAGCAGGGCATCGCCGCGGCTAAGCGCCCCTTCCGGCGCGAGCGGCAACGGCTTGCCCGCTGCCTGGCAAAACGCGTGCAGCGTCTTGTCCGGTCGTTCGCCCAGCACAATGGCCGCGGTCACGCGCTCGAGCGCCGCTTGCGACACACTTTCAGGATGAACCGTGATTAGAGTCAGCCCCATTTTCTGACCGGTAAAGTTCTGTTCGCCGGGTTTCCATTGGGCATGCAGCAGATGGTGCGCTTCGTCGACCAGTACCCAGTGCGGGCGACCTTTCGAACTGCGCAGCGCTTGCAATCGCGGCAACAGCGAATCGAAAAAAGACGGGCGTTGGTCGAGTGGAATGCCGAGCAGATTAACGACGACGTTATGCGTTGGCGTTTTCAGGAAGTCGAGCACTTCCTCTACCAGCGGCGCGCGGCTCGCATCGCCCAGCACCGAAGCACCGTTGAGCGTGGAATAGTCACCTTCGGGATCCACGATCAGGAATTGATAGCCTTTGTTTTCCAGTCGTTCGAGCAGACCGGTGGTAATCGTAGACTTGCCACTGGCTGAGGAGCCGGCAATCAGCAAATTCACGCCGAACGGATCGAGGCGGCGTTCCGTCCCATCAGCTGTCTTGCCAACCAGCAACCCGTGTCGCTTCAGTTTCTGATTGAGCGAAGCTAGGTCATCGTCGATCATCCGATCAATCAATTCCTCAACGCCATGACCATGGTCGGCAGTCGTTACCAGGTCGGCCCGCTCTTTGAGCGAGTTGAGCGCATTCGAAACGGCGACACCACATTCGCTGGCGGCGAGAAAGGTGTGGTCGTTTTCAGCATCGCCAATTGCCACACAGTTATGGGGCGAGAGCCCAAGTTGCAACAGCCCGGCAGCCAGGCCGGTCGCTTTGTTGGTTCCCGAGGGGAGCACCATCACGGCCCCCTTATTGAAGATGACTTGTCGCTCGATCCCTAAGTCTTGAATGACCTCGAGGACTTCTTTTTGATGCGGTTCCCAAGTTGCGACGATGACCCGCCCAGCGGAAATTCGGCTGACACCGCGCGCATAAAGCATTTCGACAAGTTGCGGTGGCGGAGGTTCCGCGAGAATCGTTTCTTCGCGCGTGGCGGGGTTATAGAGGAGCGCGCCGTTTTCAAGGACCAAGCGGTCGAACAGTTCGGCATGCTCGAAGGTCGTAAACAGGTCTTCGAGTTCACGGCCGCTGACCATGACCAACTTGCGGCCGGAATCTTTCAGTCGCTTGAGTGCGTCGATGGTCGACGAACTCACTTTTCCGTGGTGGGCTAACGTCCCGTCATAGTCGGCTGCCAAAGCCAGGTAACGCATGGCTACTTTCGTACACTTCAAACATCAAAGTTGTAATTCAAGGGCGAAGGCTCTTCCCTAGCTGGATGATCGCTTACGAGAAATAGGCCGCCATAAACTCAGGGCTTACCGAGCGACGGTAATGACGTCATCGAGCCCATCGGTGGGGACGAGGCCGCACATTTGCAGCAGCTGCTGTTGGAACAGCAGGGCCTGATGTTGGCGATCGACACGCTCATCTTTCGACCAATGATTCCGGATCCGGGCGGTCATATGACGAATCGAACCGGTCGAGGGTTCAGGAGTGGCGGTTGCGGAATTGAGTAAGGTTGCTTGCGTGACCATCGGACGACTTCCTTGGCTTGTAATACAGAGAGGCATACTTCACGTTTGGCAAATCTTCATTGCCAGATGGATGGTGACGAATTGCAATCGCCGCGCCAAACTCCGCGGTTCAGCCGTAGGCAGCTTGGGCTCTAAGCGATGGATTGACGTAAGGCATTTCTCAGAAGTCAGTTGCGCAGCAGTGTTTGTTCCGGGTTTTTGCTAGGCAGAAAGCCAGCTGCGGGGACGAAGTTGTTGTCGCACTCTCGAAATGAGATTGTCAGTCGAGCAATGAGACAAAACCATAACCAGGGACAATACGTATACCCGTGTGCACACTCATGAGCAGGCTCGATCCAGTTGCAATCTCGCCAGCCAACTTGGTCGATCAGCGGCCAATCTTGCCAGGCGAGGCGAACGCGAAGATACGCGATTTAACAACTTGAGAAGCGGCCTGGAATTTGCAGATTCCCGCAGTTGAACCGGTTGTTACGGTTTCGCAAAACACCTAGAGAGAAACAGGTCTCTGCATGTCAACATTGTCGATGGAACTGGCTCCCCAAGTGGGTCTCACGGATGAAGTCCTGGCACAGAAGATTCGCTCGCACTTAAGTTCCCGCAGCAATACGGTTTATCGCCAATTGTCGGTTGCCGTTAACGATCGGGTCGCAACTTTGCGAGGGAAAGCTGGCTCGTACTATCAGCGGCAGCTGTGGCTGCATGAAGTGAAATCCTTTGGCGAGTTGGATGGCATCGTCGACCAAATCGAAGTCGCCTAACGGGAGTCATCAAGCGGTCGGCTGTGCGGCTTAGACCCACTCTCGCAATTCATCTCCTCGCGGCCGGGCGTGAGCAATCGCGCTCGGTCGTTTTTTTTTGCGCGAGGCGGTGAGCGGTGCTGGCACGCCAGTCGGCTGGTCGCGCGCACTAGCGAGCAATGCCGAGTACGATGTGGGCGGCGCGCTACTTGCATTCGCCGAAGCAACGAACTTCTTAATGGAGTCGATTCGCGCCTTGAGTTTTCGCAACAGGAAGGGAGTTTCCATGCCCGTAGAGCGTCGCCTGCCGATTGGCGCTGAAGTGCACGAATCAGCTGGAGTTCATTTTCGCGTCTGGGCTCCCAAACATCAGCAGTTACAGGTCTTGGTTCGCGACACGCCGCAAGCTTTCACGCTTGAAGCTGAGGGGAATGGCTACTTCTCTGGTTTAGTGCCCGGCGCGAGTGACGGTACGCAGTATTGGTACGTCGTCGACGGTCAGAAATTTCCCGACCCGGCTTCGCGCTATCAGCCCGAAGGGCCGCATGGACCCTCGCAAGTCGTCGATCCCACCAAGTTCGCTTGGACCGATCAGCAATGGTTGGGCTGCAAGTTAGCCGGGCAGGTGATTTATGAAATGCACATTGGCACGTTCACGCGCGCAGGGAATTGGGCCGCCGCCATTGAGAAGTTGCCTTACCTGGTAGATACGGGAATTACGCTACTGGAAGTGATGCCGGTCAGTGAGTTTCCCGGTGAATTTGGCTGGGGCTACGACGGCGTGAGCTTTTTTGCGCCGACGCATCTGTATGGTCAGCCCGATGATTTTCGCCGCTTCGTCAACGAAGCACATCGCCTGGGAATGGGCGTGATTCTCGACGTGGTCTACAACCACTTTGGCCCTGACGGCAACTACATCGGCTGCTATTCAGCCGACTACTTCACCAAGAAGTACGACAACGAATGGGGGGACGCGATTAATTTCGATGGTCCCAACTCCGGCCCTGTGCGCGAGTTCATGGCGAAGAACGCCGCGTACTGGGTCGACGAGTATCATCTCGACGGCTTGCGCCTCGATGCCACACAGCAGATTTTCGACGATTCACCAGAGCACATTCTGACCGTCATCGGCCAAGAAGTTCGCGCCGCCGCGAAAGGTCGCAGCACAATCATTGTGAATGAAAACGAACGCCAAGAGTCGCGGCTCGTTCGTTCCGCTGCTGCTGGCGGGTGCGGCCTGGATGGCATCTGGAACGACGACTTTCACCACACTGCGCGCGTGGCCACCACGGGCCACAGCGAAGCGTACTTCAGCGACTATAAGGGGAGCGCTCAGGAACTAGTCTCCGCGGTGAAGTGGGGCTTTCTCTATCAGGGGCAGCGCTACAAGTGGCAAAAAGCTCGTCGCGGTGATTACTCGCTCGATCTTGCGCCTCCGCAGTTCATCACCTTTTTGCAGAATCATGACCAGGTTGCCAACTCGGCCAATGGTTTGCGGTTGCATCACATGACGAGCAGTGGTGCCTACAAGGCAATCACCACATTGCTGCTCCTCGCGCCGAACACACCGATGCTCTTTCAAGGGCAAGAGTTCACTTCGAGCGCGCCGTTTTTGTTCTTTGCCGATCATAAGCCCGAGCTGAACACGCTGATTCGCGAAGGGCGATTGAAGTTCCTGGCCCAATTCCCGAGTCTCGCCACCGAAGAGATGCGGTCGATTCTGCCCGCCCCCGGGGAAGTGGAAACGTTCGAGAAGTGCATTCTCGATTGGTCGGAAGTGGAAACGAATCGACCGATGTACGACTTGCACCGCGATCTGCTCCGCTTACGCCGCGAAGAGCCCTGCTTTCGACTGCAGGATCGCAATCGCTTCGATGGCGCAGTTCTCAGCCAGGATGCCTTCGTCCTGCGGTTCTTCGGCGACAACATCGACGATCGCCTGCTGGTCATTAATTTGGGGCGTGATTTGCAATGCGATCCAGCTCCGGAGCCATTGCTCGCGCCGCCGCCTGATTGCGAATGGGAAGAACTCTGGTCGAGTGAGGATCCGAAGTATGGCGGATTGGGAACGCCCCCGCTCGAAACCGAAGATTTCAATTGGCGAATTCCGGCCACAGCGGCCGTCGTGCTCAAGCCGTGCCGCTTGCAATCACCAACCGCGAAACACTAGCTGACTGGAAGGAGCCAAGCATGGACAACTGGGTCTTACGGATGCCGTGGTCCGGCCGCGACGAAGTCGAGCGCGAATCACTCCTCACGCGCGAATGGTTAGTCACGAATGGTCTGGGCGGTTACGCCTCGGGTACCGTGGGTGGAGTCGCCGCGCGGCGCTATCATAGCTTGCTGATTGCCGCCTTACCCGCGCCGCTCGGCCGGCGCGTGATGCTCAACCATCTGACGGAGTTGGTGCGATTGCCCAATGGCGAGAAGATGCTGATTGGGGGCGAAGAGCGCGAAGGTTCGCTGCATTTGCATGGCTCCGATCTGTTGACGGAGTTTCGCCTGGAACTCGGCCTGCCCGTGTGGCGATATGAATTCGCCGGCTATGTGCTCGAACGACGTATTCTTCTGCCGCATCATCAAAACACGGTACATGTGAACTATCGGCTGATTCGCGGCGATGGCACGCTGCGGATTAAGCTTCGTCCTTCGATTCACTTTCGCCCGCACGAAGCGCCAGTCAATCACCCCCACACGGGGCCATGCCCCGTGAGTTGCATCGACGGTCGCATTGAACTCACCGCTCCGGGGCCTTTGCCTCCCCTGCGGATGCTGGTGCATGGCGAACAGGTCGCGATCACCCTCGAAGGAACACACCTGCCGAATGTGATTTATCGCGTGGAAGAAAGTCGCGGTTACGAAGCGCTTGGCGAACTTTGGAGCCCCGGTTATTTTCGCGCGGATCTCAGCGTCGATCGACCGGTAACGCTCGTGGCATCGACCGAGTCATGGGAGACGATTGGAGCCATCACTCCCGAGCAGGCAACTGAATATGAAGCCAGCCGGCGCAATCAACTGTTAAAAATGGCGCATCCGGCACTGCAAAAGGGGCCAGCGAGCGAACTCACCCTTGCCGCTGATCAGTTTCTGATTACGCCCGCTGCCCGCTCTGAAGACGCTGCTCGCACCCGCGCGGCTGGCGATGAAGTACGGACTGTGATCGCCGGTTATCATTGGTTCACCGATTGGGGCCGCGATACGATGATCAGCCTCGAGGGGCTGACTCTCTCGACGGGGCGGCATACCGAAGCGGGCTACATTTTGCGCACCTTCGGCCAGTATGTGCGCGATGGCTTGATCCCCAATTTGTTTCCCGAAGGGGAGAAGCAAGGCCTGTATCACACGGCTGATGCAACGATGTGGTACTTTCACGCGCTGAGTCGCTATGTGACCGCGACCGGCGATCGCAACACCCTCCGGCTGTTGCTCCCCAAGTTGCTCGACATTGTCGAGCATCACAATCGGGGCACACGCTTCGGCATTGGTGTCGATCCGACCGACGGGCTGCTGCGACAAGGAGAGCCCGGTTATCAGTTGACGTGGATGGACGCGAAGGTTGGCGATTGGGTAGTCACGCCGCGGCGCGGTAAGCCGGTGGAGATTAATGCCCTGTGGTACAACGCGCTCCGGCTGCTGGAGAACTGGGTGCGCGAAGAACAGGGTGGCGAAGCAGCCCAGTCTCTCGCGGCGCAGGCGGAGCGGGTGAAGGGGGCGTTCAACAAACGCTTTTGGTACGAGCACGGCAATTACCTATATGACGTGGTCGATGGCGAGCATGGCTCCGATGCCGCCCTGCGACCGAATCAGCTCTTTGCATTTTCGCTCGAACATCCGGTGCTCGAACGGCATCGCTGGGAAGCTGTGCTGAATGTTGTCCGCGAGCAATTGCTCACGCCCGTCGGTCTGCGTTCGCTCTCAGCCGGTCATGCCGACTACAAACCGAAATACTTTGGCGACCTGCGGGCCCGCGATGCGGCTTACCATCAAGGGACGGTTTGGGGCTGGCTGATCGGCCCCTTCATCGACGCCTGGCTCGCGGTTCATCCCGAAGATCGAATCGGCGCGAGACGATTTCTCGAGGGTTTTGTCGACCATCTAGGCGAAGCGTGCATCGGCTCGATCAGCGAAGTGTTCGATGCCGAGTCTCCTTTTACTCCCCGGGG
Organism: Anatilimnocola aggregata; assembly: GCF_007747655.1. Classification (NCBI taxonomy): domain Bacteria; kingdom Pseudomonadati; phylum Planctomycetota; class Planctomycetia; order Pirellulales; family Pirellulaceae; genus Anatilimnocola; species Anatilimnocola aggregata. Next base: position 6,199,112 of record NZ_CP036274.1, on the reverse strand, counting down.
GTGCATTGCCCAAGCCTGGAGCGTGGCCGAAGTTGCCCGATGTTGGATTCGGACCTCTGGATAGAGTGTGGCCGATAGCGCGATACGCCCCATCCTGCTCAGGCTTCAAGCCCGATTTGCGAGACCGGTGAACAGAATATCGAACAGGCTTTCGAACTGTGGTGCCAGAGGCTCGGGGCGGCCGACGAAGTAACTCACGAACAGGGTGCCGAACAGATATCGCGAGATCGCTTGCTCCACCTGTTCGACGGGAAGCTGGCGAATCACGCCCGCGTCGATCAATTGACGAAAGACTTGCCTCCAGCGCTCGCTCCCCTTCCCCTGCGTATCGAAAAAGGTTGCCACGCGCCGGCCGCGGGAGAGCGCCCGCTCTTCAATTAGCAGTTCCACCACTGCGGGATTCTCATCGAAGAAGTGTAGGAACGCCTGCATCCCGCGCCGCCAATGATCGAGGGGCTCTGTCGCCAGCGCTGCCGCAGCATCCACTTCGTCCAGCACGCGCGCCCGCGCAAATCGAACCGCGGCCAGGAATAAGTTCTCTTTGTTGCCAAAGGTTCGGTAGACGGTCCCTTTGCCAATTCCGGCTGCATCGGCGATCTCTTGTACGTCGGTCTGGGCGTATCCTTCCCGGGCGAACAGTCTGGTAGCTGCCAGGAGGATCTCGCGGTCTCGTTCAGATAGACTATCGAAACCGCTCTCATTGGGGGTTTTCTCGTGCTCGAATGAACCTGACGCCAACAGCAAGCTCCTTTGGAATGTGAAAGCAAACCAATTAAAGTAGCCAAGTCGTGTAAGGAGTCGCCGGACTGGCGGTAATCTCACGGGATGGCGCAAATCTGCCAAGTCTCATTGGACGGACTCGTCCGTCCATATTACAATAGCGTGCCGTGCCAGGCATTCATAAAAGATCGTAAGTTCTTCAAATTGTTGGTTTTATGCAGAAAACCTGTCCCCTGTCGCTCTTCACCGCTGCTCAGAGCAGCTGGCTGCTGATCTTGGGTGTGCTAGCCGCAGGCTGTGCTCCCCAAGCGGACTACGTGCCTCCGCCCCTGCCGAATGTCACCGTCGCCAAGCCGCTGGTCGTGAGATTAACGGATGAACTGGAGTACACAGGTAACTTGCAGGCGACCGACTCGGTGCAGATTCGTGCGCGGGTCAATGGCTATCTCGACAAGATCCATTTCCGCGATGGCGACACAGTCAAAGAAGGCGAACTGCTGTTCGAAATCGAAAAAGCCCCCTTCGTCGCGGCGCTCAATTCAGCCAAAGCGGGTCAACTGAAGGCTGAAGCGAACCTGGCCCTGGCCGAAGCTGAGTTCAAGCGAACGGAGCCATTGGTGGAACGCGGCGCGCTGGCCGTCCAAGAGCTCGATGTGAAGCGCGCTAACGTCGCGACTGCCAAAGCCGATGTCGACTCCGCCAAGGCCGCAGTGCAGCAAGCCACGCTCAATTTAGAGTACACCCAAGTCAAATCGCCCATCGGTGGTCGAATAAGTCGGCACATGGTCGACATGGGAAACCTAGTAGAAGCCCAGACGACCATTCTCACCATGATCGAGAAGTACACTCCGATTCACGCCTACTTCAATGTCAGCGAAAGTGACGTGGCAGTGCTACCGCAGCAAATGGAGGGCTCACCTACTCCCGATGAACAGCCTACCACGGCGGAAGAACTGAAAAATGACAAACGACCTCCGGTGTTCCTTGGCTTGCCCAGCGAAGTTGGCTACCCACACGAAGGACGACTCGATTACACGCAGTTGGGAATTGATCCCCGCACCGGCACGCAACAACGCCGCGCCTATTTTCTGAATGCCAATCAGCAGTTGATTCCCGGCAGCTTCATCCGTATTCGAGTTCCCTTCGGCGATGAGAGCCCGAAGTTACTCGTCCCAGAGCGTGCCGTGGGGGTCGATCAACGGGGCGAATACGTGCTCATCGTGAATGTAAAGAACGTAGTCGAAGAACGTCGCGTCGTTCTCGGATCGAATCGTTCTGGTTTGCGAGTTGTGCTAAGCGGTCTGCAACCTGACGAACGAGTAATCATCAACGGCCTGCAACGCGTGCGGCCAACGTCGGAAGTAACTACCGAAGAAGCAACGGAGTTGCCCGGCGTCGATCCCGAGTTGGTAAAAACTTCGCGCGATCAGTCTTCGGAAGCGGTGTTGGAACCGACTCCCGTCTCGAGCACAGCGAAGGCAGGTAAGTAACGGTGTTTTCGAAATTCTTTATCGATCGCCCGATCTTTGCCAACGTCATTGCCATCGTCACGATGCTGGTGGGCGTGGTCGCTCTGCTGCGTCTGCCCGTCGAGCAATACCCGGGTATTACACCGCCGACGGTGGTGGTGACGGGTGTTTATCCGGGTGCGAATGCGCGGGTCGTCTCCGATACCGTTGCCTCGCCGGTCGAACAACAGGTGAACGGCGTCGAAGGCATGCTCTACATGTCTTCGACCTGTTCCAGCGACGGCACCTATACGCTGACCGTGACCTTCGAAATTGGGACCGACCTGGACGAAGCCCAAGTGCTCGTGCAAAACCGCGTCTCGATTGCCGAGCCCCAATTGCCCGAGGAAGTTCGCCGCCAAGGCGTCATGGTGAAGAAGCAGTCGACGAACTTCATCCTGGTGTGTGCCCTGACCTCGGAAGGGAATCGCTACGACAGCATCTTTCTCTCGAACTTTTGCAACTTGCGGTTGCGCGACGAAATCAGCCGTATTCCCGGTGTGGGCGATGTGGTGATTTTCGGCGGCAGCAACTACAGCATGCGAGTCTGGCTCGATCCCGAAAAGATCAAAGCCCGCAACATGACCACGCAAGACGTGATCGCGGCCATTCAAGAACAGAACGTCCAAGTTGCCGCGGGGCAGATTGGCCAGCCACCGAGTCCCAGCGAGTTGAATTTTCAGTACATCGTCACTGCGATGGGGCGACTCAGTAGCGCCGAGCAATTTGGCGACATCGTTATCAAGTCCGAAGACCAAGGGCGCATCCTGCGGCTGAAAGATGTTGCGAAAATCGAACTCGGCGCGCAGACCTACGATCAATTCTCGTTGCTAAACGGTAGCCCCAGCGCCAGCTTGGGTGTGTTTCAGCTGCCGGGTGCCAATGCTTTGAAAGTGTCTGAGGGAGTGCGCGAGGCCATTCATCGGCTAGAAAGCACTTTTCCCGAAGGGTTGAAGGTTACCTTTCCCTTCGATACGACCAAGTTCGTCGATGCTGCGATTCACGAAGTTTACAAAACGCTGATCGAAGCCGGCGTCTTGGTGTTGGTCGTGATTCTGGTCTTCTTGCAAGACTGGCGAGCGGTCCTCATTCCCGCGACGACCGTGCCCGTGACTCTCATTGGTGCCTTCGCCGCCATGGCCGCGCTGGGCTTCTCGGTGAATATGCTCACCCTCTTCGGCCTGGTGCTGGCGATCGGTATCGTCGTCGACGATGCAATCGTGATTGTCGAAGCGGCTGCCCATGGTGTGGAGCGCGGTCTCGCGCCGCGCGACGCGACGATCAAAGCCATGGACCAGGTGCTCGGACCAATCATCGGCATCACCCTGGTGCTGCTGGCCGTGTTTATTCCGACTGCGTTTCTCGGTGGTGTGACCGGGCAGTTGTATCGGCAGTTCGCACTCACCATTGCCGCCACGGCGCTGATTAGTGCCATCAACGCGGTCACGCTGAAGCCCGCGCAATGTGCGTTGTGGCTGCGCAAGCCGCCAGAGAAGAAGAACTTTTTCTATCACGGCTTCAATTGGGTTTACGACCGGGTAGAAGGGGTCTATACGCTGATTGTGCGACGCATGCTGCGAGTCAGTTGGGCCGTGATGCTGGTCTTTGCCGCCCTCATCGCTGCTACTGGTTGGTGGTACAACCGCGTGCCGACCGGCTTCTTGCCGACAGAAGATCAAGGCTACTTTGTGTGCGCGATTCAGTTGCCCGATGCGGCTTCCCAATCTCGCACCGCGGCAGTCGTCGACAAAGTCAACGCGATCCTGGCCGATATAGACGGCGTTTCCGATTGGTTCGCCATCGGTGGCATGTCGCTGCTCGACAACAGTTCGGCATCCAATGCCGCGACCATCTTCGTGGTCTTCGACGGCTGGGATAAACGCAAAGATCCCCAGCTGAGCCAGGCTGGTATTCTCGGCACGTTCTACGGACACGTCAGCAAGATTGACGAAGCAGTCATCTTTGCCTTTCCGCCTCCCGCCATTCCCGGTCTGGGACAACGCGCTGGTTTTACCATGCAAGTTGAAGATCGCGCGGACGTTGGTCCGGAAGAGTTGCAATTCGCCGTGCAGTCGATGCTCGAGGCGGGGCGCGAACAGCCGGCCCTCGATCCCACGACACTGAACTCGATGTTTCGGGCTGGTGTGCCGCAGTTGTATATCAATGTCGATCGCGTGAAAGTCAAAACGCTCGACGTGCCGCTGACGAACGTCTTCTCCACGCTGCAAGCCTATCTCGGCTCGGCCTATGTAAACGACTTCAATCGTTTTGGCCGCACCTTTCAAGTGCGCGTGCAGGCGGAACAGAAGTTCCGTGTCGAGCCACGCGATATCGAACGGCTTGAGGTTCGCAACCGCGCCGGGCAAATGATTCCGCTCGGTTCCGTCGTCGATGTCAAACGTTCGTTTGGCCCGCAGATTCTCACTCGTTACAATTTGTATCCGTCCGCGCAAATCAGCGGTTCGCCCGCGGCCATGGTTAGTTCGGGACAGGCGATAGCCCTGATGGAGCAAATGGCTCGCGACCGCTTGCCGCAGTCGATGGGCTACGAGTGGACCGACATGTCGTATCAGGAGAAAAAGGTCGGTGGAGAATCGATCTACATTTTTGCCTTCGCGGTATTGCTGGTCTATCTGGTGCTGGCCGCTCAATACGAAAGTTGGATCACTCCCCTGGCGGTGATTCTGGTGGTGCCACTGGGGGTGCTCGGCGCGATCGCAGCTGTCTCGCTCCGCGGCTTCGACAACAACATCTTCACACAAATCGGCATCGTGCTCATCATCGCGCTGGCCAGTAAGAATGCCATTCTGATTGTCGAGTACGCGCGCGATTTGCGAAATGAAGGGCATTCGATATTCGATTCTGCGGTGGAAGCAGCAAGGCTGCGTTTTCGCCCCATTTTGATGACGTCGTTTGCGTTCATCTTGGGCGTGGTGCCCCTCGTCATTGCCGACGGTGCTGGTGCGGCAGGTCAACAAGCGCTGGGTACTGCCGTGTTCGGCGGCATGCTCGCTTCGACGATTCTCGCCGTGTTTTTTGTGCCGGTCTTCTTTCTCGTCTTTCAGCATGTGAGTGAATGGTGGCGACCGCGCGCGTCGGCAACTTTGGGTGGTGCCAGCGGCCATTCTGTCGCCGTTACAGCGCCCGCAGTCGACGCGCAGCACGAGCCGAATGTGGCCAGCGCTACCGAGACGAAGCCCGCGCACTAGCCATCGCCCACCTAGGCAAAGCCTCCCCCGCCATCGCGTGGCGGGGTCGCTTGTCTTGTCGCGCGGCGGCTGCTTCATAATGCCGGGGCCATAAGGTTTTTCGCTGAATAGCGGCCGTTCGTGGCGGGGGCTCCGTACGAGCGGCATACTCTGTACAGTTTGCCACGCGCGGCGAGTTCCAGTGCCACGGGTCGTAGCGATTATGCGCCCGACATTTCTCGGCATTGCGAGTATAGGTGTTGCGACCTGCGTTTCAGTACCTGCTCTGGTCGATAATCTGGGTATAACCGTTTCGTTGATCGCAGGGAGGCGAACGAATGTTTGGCAGCAACAGTGACCCGCAACATCAACCCAAACCGCAACTGGCGCGGCGAGTGAGTTTGACGGTTGTAACGACCACGGCAGCCTTGCTGCTGGCCCTGACGGCGGGCTGTCGCACCGGCCCGATGGAGTACATCCACAACGGGTTCAAGGTCGGCCCGAACTACGCCACGCCCGGCGCGCCGGTGTCGGAAGTCTGGATCGACTATCGCAACAGCGAGTTGGTCACCAATCAGCAAGCCTATTGGGATTGGTGGCGGGTCTTCCGCGATCCTCAATTAGAACTGCTCGTTCAGCGGGCTCACCAGCAGAACCTGACGTTGCGCCAAGCTGGGTTCCGCATTGAGGAAGCTCGCGCTCGCCGGGCGGTCGCGCACGGCAACTTATTCCCGCAATCGCAAACGGCCTTTGGTTCGTATCGTCGACAACAAATCAGTACCGAGACCGGCATCACCGCCGGTGGTGGTGGCGGTTTGCCTGGCTTCGAGCGAGCGTTCGACGTCTGGACAGCGGGAGGTCAGTTCTCTTGGGAACTCGATTTCTGGGGTCGGTTTCGCCGCGCGGTCGCTGCTTCCGATGCGGAACTCGATGCCACTGTCGAAAACTACGACGACGTCCTCGTCGTGCTGATTGGTGATGTTGCGCAGACCTATGTCGAAATTCGCGTGGCTCAGCAGCGAATTCGTTATGCCCAGGCGAACGTGCAATCGCAGGTCGGTTCGTTGAACCTGGCCAAGATCAAGAAAGAAGAAGGCGCGGCCAGCGGCCTCGATGTGGCACAAGCCGTAACGAACGTTTCGCAAACCGAAGCGACCATTCCGCAGTTGCAGGCCCAGCTGCGCCAGGCCGAAAACCGTCTCTGCATTCTGATGGGCATGCCGCCACAAGATCTCAGTCAGCTGTTGGGCGACCAGACCCTGATTCCCGAAGCTCCGCCGCAAATCGCGATCGGTGTTCCTGCCGACTTGCTTCGCCGTCGTCCCGATGTTCGCCGCGCTGAACGCCTGGCTGCTGCCCAAAGCGAACGAATCGGCATCACGGAATCTGCCATGTATCCGGCCTTCACCCTCAACGGCACGCTGTTTGTGCAAGCGAACGAATTGCAGAATTTGTTCACGGGCGGAGCGGTGGCCGGCAACGTGGGGCCATCGTTCAGCTGGAACTTGCTCAACTACGGACGCATCTGGAATGCTCAGAATGCGGAAGAAGCTCTCTTCATGCAACGCGTGACGGAATATCAGACCGTGGTGCTGAATGCGAATCGCGAAGCCGAAGATGCGATCATCGGATTTTTGCGAGCCCAGCAGCAAGCGCGAATCCTGCGCGTCGGTGTCGATGCAGCGGTGGAATCGCGCGACCTGATCAACGAGTTGTATAAAGGTGGCCGCGCTGACTTCGGTCGCGTGTTTGTCGCCGAATTGTTCCTGGTGCAGCAGCAAGATCAGTTGGCTTTGGCAGAAGGTGCCATCGCTGCCAACCTGGTGGCCCTCTATCGCTCGCTCGGTGGTGGCTGGGAATTGCGAATGCAAGATCCACAAGCTCCTGTGATGTTGCCGCAACCACAAAATCGGCCGATGGAACAACTCGCACCGCCAGCTGGCAACCCGCTGCTGCTGCCCGAGATGCTGCCGCAACCCGATCGAAACTAGTCCGGACCGATCCTTCCCCCCTAGAGGATTTTCGTGATGCGTAGCGCTTGCTTGTTAAGCCCACTGTTGCTGGCTGTCGCCCTCGGCAGCTTGCAACTGGGGTGTGCACCCACCGCGCGGGCAGAACCGCCGCGGGAGGGCGCGGTGCAACTAGCGCCGGAAATTAAACCGGTGCCTGAGTTGCGTCCCGCACCTGTGGTGAATTGCCACTGGTGGCCCACTTATCGGTGCCTGATTGCCCCGTACAGTTGCAAGACAGCGCCCTGCGCGCCGTACTGCGGCTACAACAAGACCTGCGATACCTACTGTGGCAAACCACTCCCTTGTTTGCAGACGCCTTGCCAGAAATGGTGCCCCGATTGGTACTGCCCCAAGCCGCCGGTTTGTTTCTTTCCGGGCAATCCGTGTCCACCATGTGAGGTGAATTCTCACTAAGCACGGCAACTACTTGCGGCCGCGCGTTTTCTTGAGCGTCGCGGCTCGTTCGGCGTCGGTCATCAGTCCCGTCATCACGATCTGCCAGATGGCGTGGAACTGGTCGGCCAGCGAGGTCGATTTGCCGATGAAGTGGTTGGTGAACATTGAACCGTAGAGCAGATTGCCCACGGTATCCATGATGCGTTCGATGGGAAGATCACCGCGCACGCGCTCGACAGCAATCAAGTCGCGATAAATATCTCGCCAAACGCCGCGATTCGAGTCGCGATGTTCGAAGTAGCTCGGCCGTTTGCGATTGCGAAAGATGGCCCGCTCTTGAATGAGCAGTTCCGCGTAGTGCGAATGCTCGTCGAAAAACTTCAGATAGGCGAAGATTCCGGCCGCGATTTTCTCGAGCGGATCTTCCTGACCATCGGCGGCCGCCCGCAGTTCGACCTGCAAGCGCTCCATGCCGTCGTCGACGCACGCGCAGAACAGTTCTTCTTTGCTAGAGAAGTAAAGGTAAAGCGTTCCCTTGGCGATCTTCAACTTGGTCGCGAGGCGATCCATCTCGCACGTGGAATAACCCAGCTCGGCAAACAGCTTCGCAGCTGTAGCGATGATCGCGCAACGGCGCGTTTCACGATCGGCCTCGGGGTTACGAACGAGTGATGTCTTTGCGGGCATGATAATTGCCCCTCCTTCACGGGGCCAAGCGGGCGGTTCGCCGCTGATCGTAACGCCTTGCGGCACATTACGAGAGGGCGAATCGACGCGATAATTTCAATCGCACCTGCTGTTGGCCGCTTTCGTGCTGCTGGCCAGCGTGGCTCAATTGCAAAGTATTGACCGCTGTCTATAATCTACCAAGCGAGCCAGTGACTGACTAGTCAGTCACTGGCAAGTTCCCTCCGCTTCAGCCTTCCGGATGCAACCACCTATGTTGCGAAATTGCCACCCATTGGCCCTGACTGTTCCGACTTGGCCACTGCACGCCCTTTTGCTCGGTAGCCTGCTCGTTGCCTGTGGCTGCCAGCCCGTGGCCAGCAAACCGCAGGCGAAAAAGCTGGCCGAAGTCTTCATTGCCAAACCGACGACGGACGAAGTCACCGACTTCGAAGAATTCACCGGACACCTGGTCGCCCAGAATACGGTTGCCATTCGTTCGCGCGTCAGCGGCTATCTCGACAAGGTCGAGTTCAAAGACGGAGCCGACGTCAAGAAAGGGGAACTGCTCTTCGTGATCGATGATCGGTCCTACGTTGCGACCGCCGCTAATGCCAAGGCAATGCTCGATCAAGCCAAGTCGCGGCTTGCCAATCTCAAGAGCCAGGACGAGCGCGCGCAAACTCTGCTCAAGCGAAATGCCATTCCCAGTGAAGAGTCGGAAAAGCTCAGTTTTCAACGATCGGAAGCGGAGGCCGCAGTCGCTGCTGCAGAAGCGCAGAAAGACCTGGCCGATCTCAATGTGACTTACACCAAGATCACCTCGCCCATCGATGGCGTAATCAACAACCGACAGGTTGACGTCGGCAATCTGGTGAAATTCGATGACACCATACTGGCCACCGTAGTATCGCAAGATCCTATCTACGCTTACTTCGATGTGAATGAACGAACCGTCCTCAAGTTGCGGCGCTTGATCAATGCCGGGCAAATTGAATCGGCCGAAGATGAAGGATTAGTAATTCAGGTTTCGCTTGCCGACGAAGACGATTTTAAGCATTCGGGGAAGATCACATTTCTGGATAACCAATTAGACGCCAACACCGGTACGCTCCGCGTGCGCGCGGAAATCGAAAACAAGAACGGCTTCTTATCGCCCGGACTGTTCGTCCGCGTTCGTTTTCCCGTCGGCAAGCCGCACGAAGCGCTGCTGGTGCAAGAGGAAGCGCTAGGAACCGATCAGGGTCAGCGCTTCTTATATGTGCTCAATGACAAAGACGAAGTCGCCTATCGCCGCGTGAAGGTGGGCTTGCTCGATAATGGCCGCCGCGTGATTGAAGTCGGACTGAAGCCCGGCGAGCGTGTGGTCGTGAATGGTTTGCAGCGGATTCGCCCCGGCGACAAGGTCGCGCCCAAGGACATCCCTGGCCAAATCGCCGGTGAAGGTACCCAGCCAAAAGTTACCCTGGTCTCTGAAAAGGCAGCCGGTGAAGCGACTTCGCCTCTCACCACTACCCAGCCTTCGACGGCGGCGCCTGCCACGGCAACCAAGCCGCTGGCGGCCGAGCAGCGCCACTAGGAGGTTCCTTTGTTTTGCCGATTCTTTATCGATCGGCCGATCTTCGCGGCGGTGCTCTCCATTCTGATCACACTCGCGGGCGGCATCGCAGTTTTTCAGCTGCCTGTTGCGCAATATCCGCCCGTCACGCCGCCGACGGTGCAGGTCGATTGCAACTATCCCGGCGCAAGTGCCGCGGTCGTCGCCCAAACCGTTGCTTCGCCGATCGAGCAGCAGGTGAATGGCGTCGAGAACATGCTCTACATGGCCTCGCAAAGTACCAGCGACGGCTCCTACACATTGACAGTTACCTTTAAACCGGGCATGGACCTGAACCTGGCGCAGGTGCTGGTGCAAAACCGTCTGAGTCTCGCCCTTCCTTCGCTCCCGGATGTGGTTCGCCAAACGGGTGTCACCACTCGCAAGCGTTCGCCCGATATTCTCCTCACCGTCAGTTTGAACTCACCCGACGGCCGCTACGATCAGCTTTATCTGAGCAATTACGCAGTGCTGCATGTGAGGGACGAGCTCAGCCGCTTGCCGGGCATCAGCGATATCATCGTCTTCGGCCAGCGCGACTACAGCATGCGAATCTGGCTCGATCCCGATAAGCTGGCCGCGCGTCATTTGGCCATCAACGATGTACTGACGGCCGTTCGTTCGCAGAACACGCAAGTCGCGCTCGGCCAAATTGGCCAACCGCCCGCCGTGAGTGGCCAGGTCTCGCAGTATCCGATCACCGTGCTCGGCCGGTTGGAAGAGCCCGAGCAGTTCGAGAATATCATCGTCCATGCGGCGCCCGATGGCCGCAAGGTTTATATCCGCGACGTGGGACGCGTCGAACTGGCTGCCCGCAGTTACGACGTCTCGAATCGGTTCGATCAAAAACCGACGGTTGGTCTCGCCATTTTTCAGCTGCCCGATGCCAACGCGCTCGAAACGGCCGACATGATTAAGGCCAAGATGAAGGAACTATCGGCCGATTTTCCCGAAGGCTGCGAATACGAAGTGGGTTACGACACGACCCCCTTCATCCGCGAATCGGTCGAAGAGGTGTTTAAGTCGCTCCGCGATGCCGTTTTGCTTGTGGCCGTCGTGGTGCTCCTCTTTCTGCAAGGCTGGCGTGCGGCCATCATTCCGCTGCTCGCTGTGCCAGTTGCGATTGTCGGCACTTTTGCCGCGATGTACCTCGTCGGCTTCAGTTTAAATAATCTCACCCTGTTCGGACTGGTGCTGGCGATTGGCATCGTCGTCGACGATGCCATCGTGGTAGTCGAAGCAGTGGAGCATCACATCGAACGTGGTTTGGCCCCGCGCGAGGCGGCCATTCGCGCGATGGACGAAGTCGCCAGCCCCGTCATTGCCGTGGGCTGCGTGCTGAGTGCGGTGTTCATCCCCTGTGCGTTCATTTCCGGTATCGTCGGGCAATTCTTCCGGCAATTCGCGCTGACCATTGCCATTTCGACCATTATCTCGACGTTTAACTCACTCACACTTAGCCCAGCGCTGGCTGCCCTGTTGCTCCGGCCTAAGGGTGGCAAACGCGATCCGCTCACCTGGCTGCTCGATGTCACACTCGGTTGGCTCTTTTGGCTCTTCAATGCGGGCTTGAAGAAATCGACCGTCGGTTACACCTGGACCGTTGGACGCATGCTGCGCGTGCCGATGATGGTGTTGGTGGTTTATGGCGGGCTGTTGCTGCTCACCTACTTCGGCTTCAACAGTTTGCCGACGGGGTTTATCCCGTCGCAAGACAAAGGCTATCTCGTTGCCAGCGTGCAGTTGCCCGACTCAGCTTCGGCTGCCAGAACGCGCGACGTGATCGCGCGGATCGAATCAATCGCGCTCGAAACTCCCGGCGTGAAAAACGTGAACTCCGTCGCGGGCAACTCATTCTTGCTTAGCGCTTACGGCTCGAACTTTGGTTCGATGTTCATCATTCTCAAAAACTTCAGCGAGCGGCATCACAAGGGAATGAGTGGCGACGAGATTCTCGCGACGCTCAAGTCGCGTTATGCCACGGAAGTTCCCGAAGCACTCGTGAACGTCTTTCCCCCTCCGGCAGTCTCGGGATTGGGACGCGGCGGTGGCTTTAAGCTGATGGTTGAAGATCGCGGCGAAGCGGGGCTCGAGGCCTTACAAAAAGAAACCGACAACCTCGTCAAGTTGGGAAATGCAACGCCCGGGCTTACCGGTTTGTTCACGGTTTACAAAGCCAATTCGCCGCAGCTGTTTGTCGACGTCAATCGCGATGCCTGCCTAACTCAAGGCGTGAATCTGAACGATGTCTTTGGCACGCTGCAGGCCTATCTAGGTTCGCGGTACGTCAACGACTTCAATCGCTTTGGCCGCACCTGGCAGGTGGTCGTGCAGGCCGATGCCAAGTTTCGCGATGAAGTCGAAGACGTCAAGAAGTTAATGGTCCGCAATGCCAAAGGACAGATGGTGCCAATGGGAACGCTCGCTTCGGTGGAACCCATCAGCAACCCACTCGTGCTCACGCGTTACAACATGTATCCCGCAGCGGCCATTCAAGGGACCGTTGCGCCCGGCTTTAGTAGTGGGCAAGCCAACGCAGCTTTCGAGAACCTGGCGAAAACAGAACTGCCCAGTTCGATGTCGTTCGAGTGGACCGAACTGGCATTCATGGAGCGTAACGCTGCGAACACCGGCTTGATCGTCTTCGCTTTCTCGGTCGTGTTTGTGTTTCTCGTCTTGGCCGCCCTCTATGAGAGTTGGGCATTGCCGCTGGCGGTGATTCTGGTCGTACCGATGTGCGTACTCAGTTCGATTGCAGGCGTTGCACTCGCCAAGATGGACATTAACATCTTCACGCAGATCGGCTTCGTGGTCCTCATCGGCCTCGCCTGCAAGAATGCGATTCTGATTGTCGAATTTGCCAAGGCCCGTGTGAATGCCGGCGAAGACATTCGCACCGCGACGCTCGAAGCTTGCAGCCTGCGACTCCGTCCGATCTTGATGACGTCCTTTGCCTTCATCTTGGGCGTTGTCCCCCTGGTGGTCGCTGAAGGTGCCGGTGCTGAAATGCGTCGTGCGCTGGGTACCGCCGTCTTCAGCGGCATGTTGGGAGTCACGCTCTTCGGCATCGTGCTCACGCCTGTTTTCTTTTACGTGATTGAGCATTTTGCCGAATGGCATTGGTTTTCGCATGGCTGGCTGCAACGGTTGAGTGCGCAATCGCTGGCAGTTCTGCGGCTGGAACCACTGCGCCGCGGACTCAAGTCACTCAGCAATCAAGTTTTCGCGCCGCAGAAGGCCGGCACCTCACAAGAAACAAGACAACCCGCGAAGACGAACAACATTGATCCACCCGCACCGCCGGCCGGAAGTCCCCCGGCACAACAGTAGGCTTAGGTAATACGCCATGTTTTCCCGTTTCTTCATTGACCGACCCATCTTTGCGACGGTGCTCTCCATCGTTGTGACTCTGGCAGGCGGCATCGCTGTGTGGGCACTGCCGGTGACGCAGTACCCCGAGATCACTCCGCCGACGGTGGAAGTGTCGACGGTCTATCCCGGTGCGAACGCGCAGGTTGTGGCCGATACCGTGGCTTCGCCCATCGAGCAGCAGGTGAACGGCGTCGAGGGGATGCTCTACATGTCGTCGCAGTCGACGAACGACGGTGTCTATTCGCTGACGGTCACGTTTCGCCACGGCTCCGACCTGAATCTTGCGCAGGTGCTGGTGCAAAATCGCGTCGCCCTCGCGCAGCCCATTTTGCCGGACCTGGTCAAGCGCCGTGGCGTAACGGTGAAGAAGAAGTCTCCCAGCGTGCTGATGATCGTCAATCTCTCGTCCCCCGATAAGAGCCGCGACAATCTCTACCTCAGCAATTACGCCACGATTCAATTGCGCGACGAACTTTCGCGTCTGCCGGGCGTCGGCGATATTTCGTTCCTCGGCCAGCGCGACTACAGCATGCGAGTTTGGCTCGATCCCGAGCGCCTGGCCGTTCGCAAGCTCGATGCAGCCGACGTGGTGCATGCCATCGAACAGCAGAATACGCAAGTCGCTGCCGGTCAGGTCGGTCAGCCCCCAGCTCCCAATGGTCAGGCTTTTCAATACACAATGACCACGCTGGGCCGCCTGGCCGAGGCGGAGCAATTTGGCGATATGATCGTCCGCTCCGATGCTGGAGGCCGCGTCATTCGCCTCCGCGATGTAGCCCGCACCGAGCTCGGCGCTTTGGCCTACGACCAGGTCTGCACGCTCGATGGACAACCCTCGGTCGCGCTGTCGATCTATCAATTGCCGGGCTCGAATGCGCTCGAAACCGCACGGCAAGTCCGCGCGAAAATGGATGAGCTCAAAGGGCGCTTTCCGGAAGGAGTAACGTTCGACATCGTTTACGACACGACTCCCTTCATTCAGGAATCGGTAAACGAAGTCTTTACCGCTCTCCGCGATGCCGTGATTCTCGTTGCCCTGGTGGTGCTTGTGTTCTTGCAAGGTTGGCGGGCGGCGATCATTCCCCTGGTTGCGGTTCCTGTCGCAATCATTGGGACCTTCGCGGCAATGTTGGCCGTGGGCTTTAGTTTGAATACGCTCACGCTGTTCGGATTGGTCCTGGCGGTTGGTATCGTCGTCGATGATGCCATCGTGGTGGTCGAAGCAGTCGAACATCATATCGAGCATGGGCTGGCGCCGCGCGATGCGGCGATCAAAGCCATGGAACAAGTTTCGGGGCCGGTGATTGCGGTGGGCTTGGTGCTCACGGCGGTGTTTGTCCCCTGTGCGTTTATCTCCGGCATCGTTGGGCAGTTCTTCAGGCAATTTGCCTTGACCATCGCCATCTCGACGGTCATTTCGGCCTTCAATTCGTTGACTCTCAGCCCGGCGCTGGCGGTGCTGCTGCTCAAGCCTAAGTCGAGTGGTCACGGCGAAGCCCTGCCGCGGGTTGGGCTCATCGCCGTTGCGGCTTGGGCTGCGGGCGAGTTTCTCGGGCCAGTGGTGGAACGACTTCTCGGCAATGGGCTCGCCGGGTGGCCGCTCAGTGCCAGTTGGCTGGCCTGGCTGTTGGTCGTGATTCCGACCATCGCCATCGTGTGGTTTACAGCGAACGGCATTAACCGGTTCCTCAGCTGGTTTTTTAAAGCCTTTAACGTCGGTTTCAATTGGGTGACGAATGGCTACGTCGCTTCGGTCGGCTGGCTGCTACGGGGCAGCGTCATTGTGCTGCTCATTTACGGCGGGCTGCTACTCATTACCTATCGCGTGTTTCAAGACACTCCGACCGGTTTCATTCCCTCGCAGGACAAAGGCTATTTGCTCGTCAATGTGCGGCTGCCCGATTCTTCGTCGCTCGAGCGGACCAGCGAAGTCCTGGCTCATATCGAAAAACTGTCGGCGAAAGTTCCTGGTGTGAATCACACGGTGGCAATTGCCGGCCAGTCGATTCTGCTGGGTGCCGGCTCGCCGAATTTCGGTTCGATGTATGTGATGCTGCAGGATTTTCATCACCGCGCGGGGCATGGGCATTCGGCCAACGAGATCGCCGCGCAGTTGCAGGAGGCGTTCGACCATGAAGTGAACGATGCCGTGGTGAACGTCGTCGGCGCGCCGCCGATCGACGGTCTCGGTACCGCCGGTGGTTTCAAACTGGTGATTGAAGATCGCGGCAACAATGGACTCGCCGAATTGCAGAAGGCGAGTCAGCAAATTGTCGAAGAGGGAAGTCGTACACCGGGCCTCGATAAGCTATTCACCAGTTTTCGCGCCGATACGACCTGGCTCTATCTCGATATCGACCGCGATGCCGCCGAGACGATGGGGGTCTCGATGGCCAGCGTCTTCAACATGTTGCAGATGAACCTCGGCACGCTCTATATCAACGATTTTAACCGCTTCGGCCGCACCTGGCAGGTGAACGTGCAAGCCGAGGCGCGGCATCGCATGCAGCCCGGCGATCTCAGCAAGTTGTACGTGAAAAGTGATCGGGATCGGATGGTCCCCCTGATGAGCTTTGCCAAGATTCGCGAAATTAGCGGGCCGGTGATGCTAAACCGCTACAACCTCTATCCAGCTGCCACCATCAATGCCGATGCTGCGCCCGGCACCAGTTCGGGCCAGGCCATCGAGCAACTCGAAAAGATTGCTCAGCAAAACTTAGTGCAATCGATGAAGCCGGAGTGGACCGAGTTGGCACTGCTGCAACTCGATGCTGGCAGTACCGCGACGTTTGCTTTCATTCTGGCCGTAGTGCTCGTGTTTCTCGTGCTCGCCGCTCAGTATGAGAGTTGGTCGTTACCGCTGGCGGTGATTCTGGTCGTGCCGATGTGTCTTCTCTGTTCGATTCTCGGCGTGATTATCGCCCGCATGGATATCAACATCTTCACGCAGATCGGCTTCGTGGTTCTCGTCGGCCTGGCTTGCAAGAACGCGATTCTGATCGTCGAGTTCGCCCGCGCCCGTTACGAAGCGGGAGACGACACGTACACTGCCACGCTCGAAGCTTGCCGCCTGCGCTTGCGGCCGATCATCATGACCTCGCTGGCGTTCATCTTTGGCGTCGTGCCGCTGGTCCTCGGTCAAGGTGCCGGTGCCGAAATGCGTCGCACATTGGGGACTGCAGTGTTTGCCGGGATGCTCGGCGTCACGCTGTTCGGCATCTTTTTGACGCCGGTCTTCTTTTACGTGATTCAGTGGTTGGCCGACTTCCGCACTGGCGGACGGCAACCGGTCGCAGTTGCCGCGCCCGCGTCGGAACCACATCATTCGCCGTAGGTCGCGGGAAACGTCTTTTGTTGGCAGCGCGGCAACTACCAGTCGCCTGTCAGCACTTCGCCCCCATCGGGTGTGACGGCCGACCACCATGTGTCGGCCGCAATACTGCTGCTAACGTGTCGCACGCTGCCATCCATGAGCGCCACCAGAATGCCAGATGGTCGTGGGGCGTGAGCCCGATACCAGTCGGCTAAATTCGTCGAGCCCGTAGTCTTGGGCATTACCTGAAATTTGGAAGCTGGTCCGGTCGCCGCCGCCGGCACTGCTAATGTGCCGGAGCCCGCGTATTGAATTGGCGTTACGATCGTACTTTGGTCGACGGCAAAAACCGGGATATGACCGAAATAACTCGTGTTTGAATAGGCGAAGTACGTAACTTCGCTATAGCTGCCGTTGATCCGCAGAATCGACTGCTTCTCGGTGAAACCAATCGTATTGGAGAGCCCATCGGTGATCTTGGCTGCGGTGCGCGTATTCACCGTTGCCGCCGCAGTGGCGACGCTGCTGTTTTTCGTGATGCAACCGAACGTCTGAAAGTTGGCCGCATAACAGCCGACTGCATAGTTCGTGCTCGTACCCGGATGATACTTCGAACCATTCGAAGGCAAGGTCGAATCGCAGGGGTTCATCATTACCTTTGGGGGCGTTTTTTCGTAGGTGATCGCATAGAAGGCGGTGGCAGCACTGGTGGCCACATCCTGTCGATTTTTCTCTTCGAGATAGGGGAGGATCTGCAGAAACAGAGATCCGTCGGTGTAACCCGGGGTGTTGTACTGGCGGTTGCTCCACACAAAACCCGGCGGCAAGTGCCCGTGTGAATCTTCAAAATTGAGTGTGGCAAGGCAAATCTGTTTGAGGTTGTTCTTGCTCTGCGCCATTCGCGCGGCGTCGCGAGCAGCCTGGACCGCCGGCAGCAGCAGCGCCATCAGCACGCCAATGATCGCAATCACAACCAGCAGTTCGACAAGGGTGAAACCTCGAAGCAGGGTCGCTCGTGAGCAATGAGGTGATTGACGCATACTTCGAGTCCTTTCCAACTCAACCAAAATGGACGAACAATTAGGCACGCGCAAGCTATTACTTGCCTGACGAGAGGGCGCGCTAAGCAGGATGCGAGATGTCCTTCAACGACAGTGTGATCTCGTCGAACAACAGTTCGCCATCACGATTCAAAAAGCGGGCAGTCAGTTGTGGATCGGGCCCGGTCGCGTCGCAGGTCAATTTCAAAAACGTGTGCGGCTTCACTGCCGAGAACAGCAGGTCGGGGTGCTCATTGTTCAGGGCGGGAATTACGCGGTGATGGATGGGGGACGTGATGAACTGATAGAGCGGATAGCCCACCGTGTTTTCGGCCGCGTAACGCAACGCGCGCGAGACGTGGATATCGCCGCCCAGCAGCACGACGCCGCCGATCCGCTCTGCGCGAATGAAGTCGAAAATGGCCCGCCGCTCGTGAGCGTAGAACTCCCAATGATCCTTTTCGCCATTGAGTTTGGCATCCCAAATCATGCCCGTGGCCAGCACCTTCCAAGGTGCGGTCGATGACTTTAGTCCGGCTTTGAGCCATTCCCACTGCGCGGCGCCTAGCAGAGTTGATTTGTTCGGTTCCACGGGCGAAGGCTCGGTGTTGGCAAACCACCGCGCGTCGATGACAAACACTTCCACCGGACCATAGCGAAAGCAGGTGTAGATGCCTGTCTTGCCGTCGCCAAAATTCGATAGCGCGCGATACTCGGTAAAGGCCTGGCGCGCGTTCTCTTTGCCCCGCAAACGGCCGTCGGCATCGTTCTTGCCGAAGTCGTGATCGTCCCAGGTGCCCCATACGGGAATGGTGCGGGCAATGTCCTGAAACTCTTCGACAGCGCTGAATTCGCGATATCGCTGGCGCTGTTTGGTCAGGTCGGTACTATCGATATATGGAGTGTCGCCACACAGGATCAGCCCATCGACTTTTTCAGCGCGGATGCGGCGCCACACCGAGCGAGAGCCTTCGTCTTCGGTCGCGCAAGAGCCGAACGCCAGGCTGACTTTTGTTTTGAGATCTTGGTGCGGGGCGGTCCGAAACGTTCCCTCGATTTCCAGCCCTCCCAGCTTGGCGCTGGGAACCAGTCGATAGCGATACGTCGTGCTCGGCCGCAACTCTTCGAAACGCCAGCGCCCGGTGAAGTCCGTCTTCGCGAAGAAATCGCCAATCTCCTCCAGCGGCACACTGTCGGGCTCTGTGGTTGCAAGCTCCAGTGCGTATCGTCCCGCAATCGGGATTCTCGCCCAGAGAATTGCCGTCTGAGCACCGACGTGCCCCACGAGCGGTCCGAGAACACCGAGTTCCTTCGCTGCTGCTGAGGCCAACGCCGCGGAGTTTGCTGTGGCAGCCAGTGCAGCCCCCGACCCGATGACAAAGCTGCGACGGGAAAGTGAATCGGACATGTTGCGCCCGCAATTAAGCGACCCTGAATCCGCGCGGCCAAGAGCGAGCTACACACTGCCAATTTTGTATAGCACACACGCTGTCGCCGGTACGGATTGTACTATACGAATGGGTAGGCCGAGCGTCAACATTTGGTCCCCGAAATTGCCATTATTCCCTATAAATTAACAATAACTTGCCAGCCGGAACTGCGAACAGTACACTGTGCTACACAGTCCTAACACAGCGAGTTTGCATGCATGACCGCCGAAATCTCTCCCCGGTACGTTCAGATCGCGGACCAACTTCACGCACGAGCGAAGAGTCGTGACGTTGGTTCGCCACTTAGTGTGCGCAAAGTGGCCAGTGAGTTCGGCGTTTCTTCCGTCACGGCAACCCGAGCCCTGCAATTATTTCGCGTCCGCCTTGTCGACCAGGCGGTCTCGGTTCGCGAGGCCCAGGACAATAGCGCTGCAAAACTCGAGCGGTGGGCAGTCTGCCTGCATGTTTCACCTGGTCCCCATCAGCACGCGGCCGCGCAACTTACAGCCGATGGTTTTCGCTCGTTGACTGCGGAAGGTGGCCTCTCTTTCGATTTCGATAGCTTGCGACCGGGCGAGCAGCCGGACGCGAAGCGGATCAAGGCCGGTATCGCGACCACAGTCGCTAGTGGAGCGAAAGGCATTTTCTTTTTGCCGTCGCGCGTCAGCCACGATTCGATGCTCGCCGATGAATTGCTGCTGCAGTCGGCTGCCGCTGCGGGGCTCCCAGTGGTGCTGCTCGAACGGAATCTGCGTGGAAACGACCGCCCTCTCGCGCGAGACCTGGTTAGTTTTCACGATTTTGAAGGTGGCCGGCTGCTTACGCGCCACCTGCAAGAACAAGGTCGCCGGCGCATCGCCTTTTTGACCGGCTCGCCCACCAGCAGCCACCTCGAACGTCTCGCGGGATATCTTTCCGCACTCCATTCCTCCGGTGCGCAGGAGCCCCTCGTCGTCGAGCAATCTGCGACCGGCAATCCCGGGGCTGTGTACACCGAGCTCGCCAATCGCTTGATCGAGTGGCAAGCCGACGGAGTCATTTGCTACCACGAATACGCGGCCGTGGGGATCATCATGGAATTGCTGCGCCGCGGTCGAGCCGTACCTGCTGATACGGCCGTAGCCGCGTTTTACAACTTGGGACTTGGCGAAAGCTATTCCATTGGCATTACCGCATATTCGTATCCCGCGAAGACGGTCGCCGCTCGCGCACTCGACATCATGCGCTGGCGACTGAAGGCGCCGGATGCTCCGCCGCTGAAAGTGGTCGTGCCCGGCGAACTGATCGTGCGCAACAGCTCCTGCTCATCACCAGTTGCCGAGCGATGAGAGCCGCGCTCGATGTCCTGGCTACGTATCTCTCCAAGGTAGCAGCGCTTGGCCACGCGAGTATGCCGCAGGCCATCATCGTCGCTCGTCGGTGCGCAAACCGCAAAAGGGGGGTGTCCAACTAAGGGTGCGATTGTTGGACAGCAGATAGCGCAACTCTCGGGTTTTCGGGGGTGTTGGTGTCCAATTATGACCGAATTGTTGGACACTTACAGGGAGAAGTCCCGTGCTGAATCGGCGACCAGAGTCTCGAACGAATGGCAGCTGCACGGTAAACTAAAAGCTTGGCCCTCCACCTACTTTCTCTTCGATCGGCGGCTTCCCACGATGATCGACTTTGTTCGCCCGGCTGTGTTCGGCTGTTTGCTCGGCCTGTTTGCGCAGACCGCCCTCGCCCAAAACGACACCGACGATGCTCCCGCCTCTGCAGCGGGTGCGTATGCCGAAATCATCGAGGCCGATCAGCCGATCGCCTGGTGGCGCTTTCAGCAAGAGAAAAAGGACGCAGCCCAGAGTTGGGCTCAGCCTGTCGCTGGCGAGAACGCCACTGCTAAGTTTGCCGAAGTGGAGATCGTCGGCAAAGTGACTGCCACCGATCCGGGACCACGACCGCCGCGGTTGCCGTTGTTCACCGCCGCCAATACAGCTGCCAAGTTTGGTACGGGGAACTATCTGCGGCTGGCCGATCCTGGTGACAAGAGCCCCTTCGATTTCGAAAAGGGCGACTCGATCACGCTCGAAGCTTGGGTCAATCCGAGCAAGTTGGGCGATGGCCAGCAGGTCTATCTGATTGGCAAGGGGCGCACGGGGAATGCCGGTTTCGCTAAGGACAATCAAAACTACGCCCTCCGCATTCATGGGGCTGGTGGTCAGGCGAAGATTAGTTTTCTGTTCCGCAGCGCCGATAATCGCCGCGGCGAGCAAGACGACTGGCATCGCTGGAATAGCACGGCGAGCTTTAGCGTGGGGACCGGCTGGCATTATCTGGCGGTGACTTACAGATTTGGCGATGCGAAGTCGATCCGCGGGTTTATCGATGGCAAGCCAACGGGCGGAGCATGGGATTACGGCGGTCCGAGCGACGAAGCACCGGTAGTCGATAACGACGAAATTTGGCTGGGGACGGCGTCGGGCGGCAACGCTGCGAATTCCTATCAAGGGCTGCTCGACGAAGTGGCCATTTATCGCACGGCGCTCTCGGCCGAACGCATCGCCGCGCGGTGGAAGGTAATTCAGCCCGAAGGCTATGTCACCAAGTTGCCGCTTAAGTCGGACGAAGTGCTGGTCGAGGTGTTCGAAGGTCTGCCCGATGCGTGGTCGTGGGACTTTGTCTATCCGCAGCCCACGGAGCGCTGGTCGGACGTTCGCTTTGCCCTGTCGGCGGCACCACAGAAGTATGGCGAACATGGCACGCGAATCGATCGCGGCAGTCCGCACGTCCTCTGGTATTCGAGCAAATTGAATCTACCCGCGGGCGAACAGCGGTTGCTGCTCCGGTCGCGGCATGCCGCGCGGCTTTACTTGGATGGCAAACTGGTCGTGCAGAATCCGTTTCCTTCGGGCCGCACCGATGGACACAACGCCTGGATGCCGGTGACCAGCAAAATCTCGAAGAACATTCGCGCGCTGCAGCCCGGCGACCAGGAAAACGTGGTGGAGCTCAAGATCACTCCAGGATTGCATGAATTGCGCTTGGAAGTCTTCGTCGCCGGCAAGAAGCGGCGGCATGAGTTGGGCGAGACATCGGTTTCAATCGCACCGGCAGGTAGTGACGCGTTTCAAATCGTCAGTTGCCAGAATGAGTCGTTTCCGCTGAGTGACGAAGCCTGGCTGGCCTTTGAAGATGCCCAGCGGTTGCGACTGCGAGACATGAATCAGCTGCGTCGCGCGCAGGCTGGCCGTGAGTACAACGAGTATTGGAACAAACGCCATCAGTATGCCCAGGCAGTTATCAAAGAACTGCCCGCGATTGAAAAAGGAACTTCGACGGCAGCGACCATCGATCGATTCATTGGCGAGAGACTGAAGAAAGAAGGGGTTGAACCGACCGCACTACTCGACGACACAGCATTCGTGCGGCGGATTTATCTCGACATCGTCGGTGTCGGCCCCGCCGCCGAGCAAGTCCAGTCCTTCGTGAATGACAAGGGCTCCGATCGCCGCGCCCGCTTGATCGACCAGTTGCTCGCGCAACCGGGTTGGGCCGACAACTGGATGGGTTATTGGCAGGATGTGCTGGCCGAGAATCCGAACATCATCAACCCCACGCTCAACAACACGGGGCCATTTCGCTTTTGGCTATACGAGTCACTGCTCGACAACAAACCGTTCGATCGATTTGCCACAGACTTGGTGCTGATGGACGGCAGCCCGCGGCAGGGTGGGCCCGGTGGCTTCGCGATCGCCAGCGAAAACGATGCTCCCATGGCGGCCAAATCGCACGTTCTTGCCAAGGCCTTGCTCGGCATGGAAATGAACTGTGCCCGTTGTCACGACGCGCCGTTTCATCCCTTCAAGCAAGAGCAACTGTTCAACCTGGCGGCCATGTTGGGGCGGGCGACACAGTCGTTGCCGAAAACCAGCACCATTCCCGGTGGTGCCGGCGCGCTGAAGTCGGACATCGTCAAAATTTCGCTCAAACCGGGCGACAAGATCGCCCCGACCTGGCCCTTTGCCGGCGATTTGCAATTCGACCTCCCCGCCGATGTGGTTCGCAAACAAGGCGATACGCGCGAAGAACTGGCGCTGCGGTTGACCTTGCCGCAGAACGAGCGGACCGCCGAAGTGCTGGTCAATCGCTTTTGGCAGCGGTACTTGGGTCGCGGCATTGTCGAACCGGTGGACGATTGGGAGCAAGGGACGCCGTCGCATCCGGAACTGCTAGAGTACCTGGCACGCCAGTTCATCGAGAGTGGATACGACATGAAGCAGTTGGCCCGCGCGATCTTCAATTCGCAGGCCTATCAACGCCAGACATCGAGCGACCTGAAGCTTAACAAGCTGTTCGCAGCACCCGTTCGTCGCCGCTTGTCGGCCGAGCAAGTACTCGATTCGCTATTTGCGGCCGCGGACAAGCGCTTGCACTGCGAAGAGTTGAATATCGACGTCGATGGCAGCCGCTTGGAAGCATCTTCCATCAGTTTGGGCTTGCCCGAGCGAGCCTGGCAGTTCACGTCGCTCTCAAACGAACGAGATCGTCCGAGTTTGTCGTTGCCGAGTGCTCAGCCTCACTTGAACGTGCTCGAAGCGTTTGGCTGGCGAGCATCGCGGCAAGATCCGCTGACCGTGCGCGAAAAAGAGCCCACGGTATTGCAACCCGCGGTTATTGCCAATGGAACCGCGGCGAAGCGGATCGCGCAGATGTCGGAAGATAGTCGCTTCACTCGTGCGGCAGTGGGAGCAAAGTCGCCTGCCGACTTCACGCGCGAAGTCTATCTGCAAATCCTTGGTCGCGAACCAACGGCTGGTGAATTTTCGCTCGGCAACGAATTGCTGACCGCTGGTTTCGACAAACGTCTGACTGGTGCGAAGGCTGGGCCAATCCCCAGTCAGCCCGCGCGGGACGGAGTCTCATGGTCGAACCATTTGCAATCGAAGGCCAACGAGATTCGCGTGCAGCGGGCTGAAGAAGTTGAGCGCGGCGATCCCCCAACGACTTTGCTGACCGAAGACTGGCGGATGCGCGCCGAGGATCTGGTTTGGGCGCTCATGAACTCCCCCGAGTTTGTGTTCGTGCCGTAGCGATCGCTTGATCTGGGCTACGGCAATCAACACACTGCTACTGCGACCGCAGGTCGAAGTTCTGGGTAATGCTTCCCTCTTCCACTTGAGCGGAGAGGTTGCTGCTGTCGTTGTAGACGTGCGGAATGTACTGCTGAATTTCATCTACCATGGTGCCGTCCGGTGCCGGCGGACCGGCAGGGATTTTCTTCCCGGTCGCCCGCATCGCCCGGATGCGAACGATCATATTTCCCGGGGCAATGTTCGACTCCGAGCCGATTTGGTACTCGCCATTTTGGATAGGCCCTCCGGCAACAGGACCTGCTCCATCGGCGGGCTCAAAGACGATCATTCCTTGCTCAACTGGCTGACCATCGAAAGTGACCGTCCCTTGAACGGTCGTCGCACTGCTGCCGCAGCCGAGGAAACTTCCCAGTAGGATCAGGCCCAATCCCCAAGACGCTAACGAAATCTGGCTTGACGCGCGCATAACAGGCTCATTTTCCAATAGTGAACGGTTTGTCAAAGCTTCGACCTGAGACAAGAGATTAGTAGTCGCCGACTGTTTCGCCGTCATTCACGGTGGAAACCGCCTCCCAGATGCTCTGGCTGACCACTTCACTCACAAACCGCACGCTGCCATCGCCCAACAATATATTGACGCCACCAAAGTGGTTGCTGCGAGCCGAGCGAATATCTCGGATGGAGTTGAAGGCCGCATAAGCGCCGACACAGGGTGCCTGAGGCGTGTTCTGGCACCAGGCAGTCCGGATCTCATCGGGAACAAGGCTGTTTGGCGTGCGGTTGTGGTGATACAGCGGACCCTCGGGATAGTGCATGATCCCGCGGCCATCGAGCGTGTTCTTGGGGCAGCGAATTTCCGAGATCATGACGGTTTGAGTCAAACCATCGCTCAACTCGCGGAAGCCCAGCCAACTGTTAATGAAGAAGGCTCCCCCGGGACGCGCCATCATCGGCGGGGTGGTGTGCCCAGGGCCGGATCGATACTCAATCGCTGGCCCGATTCCATTGTTCGCGACGTAGTTTCCACGCCCGAAGACGGTGGGGTTATAGGTGGTGTTAGGATCGGGCTTGGTGTCGGAAGGGCAGAGAAACAGCGGGACTTTGAGCGGCGTTACTTTCAGCCCGCCCGTCGTATAAAAGTTGGCACCAACCTGGTTCCAATCGATTAACGAATCAATGGCGGTTTGCTCCAGATAGGGGAACAGGAATGCGATCCAGGTGGTTTCTGTGGGGCATGGAGGTTTGCCTACGTCAGTTCCCACTCCGCCGCCCCCCGTCGTGCCTGGTGGCAAGACCAGCTTCGAGTCGTGGTGCATGTGCAGCGCGAGGCCAATCTGCTTCATATTGTTCGTGCACGACATTCGCCGTGCAGACTCACGCGCTGCCTGCACCGCAGGCAGCAACAGAGCCATTAGCACGCCAATGATGGCGATAACAACCAGCAGTTCAACCAGCGTAAATCCGCGCAGCGGACGCAGAACAATCGTGCTCGATCTCATACCAGTAACCTCTCTCAGCGATTGGATAGAACATACGGACAGCCTGGGAGAGAGGTTGTGTGGACATCTTCATTTAGTGCGCGGCAAGGGTGCGCTGCCCCGTCGGCTGCATCGACTGGACTGCTGCAGCGAGCCGGTCGAGCGTCTGGTCGACATCGGCCGTGGTCATCGCGGCGCAAAAGCCGTGATGGCACGCACCGCCACCGTAATCGTGTAAATAAACGCCATGTTCGATTGCCGCGCGAATGAACTGCAGCATCAGCGTGCGACTGTGCTGCAACGTATCGCGGAAATCCTGGGGCTGATCGTCGATGCCGAAGTAGATGCCAAACCGAGCTCCCAGGCCGATCGCTCGCCCGGGAAGTTCGTAGCGATCGAAGACGTCGTTGATTCCCGTGTACAGGCGGTCGGCAATCGCGAACACGTGCTCGTAGAATCCCGGTTCGAGATAGGCCTTAAGCGCGGCGAGCGCCGCTGCGACAACCACCGGATGGCCGTTGTACGTTCCGCTGTGCTGGCAGTCCCCCTCGGGTTGCAGGCGGGCCATGATATCTGCCCGGCCACCAAACACGCTGAGTGGATATGTGCCTCCCACCGCCTTGCCCACGGTGCATAGGTCGGGTGTGATGCCGAGATGCGCCTGCGCACCGCCGGGCCCCATTCGGAAGGCGGATTGAACTTCGTCGAAGATGAGCAATACCCCGCGCCGGCGAGTTTCCTCGCGCATGACGCGGATGAACTCGCGCGAGGGAAGTATGCAGCCGGCATTGTAGAAGACTGGTTCGCAAATGACGGCGGCCAGTTCATCACCGTACTTCGCGAGGGCTTCGGCGAGCAGATCGGTCCGATTGAATGGAACCACGACCAGTTGCTCAACCAACTCGGCAGGCATACCTGACGACGCTGGCCAGGTGCCGGGGGCCGATTCCGCCGTCAAGGGACTTGGCGGCGAACCGATCGCGAACATCACCTGATCGTGATAGCCGTGAAAATGCCCTTCGATCTTGAGAAGTTTCGTACGCCCAGTGAACGCTCGTGCCAACCGAATGGTGTGCATGGTGGCTTCGGTTCCAGACCCCGTGAAACGTACTCGCTCGAAAGCTGGAATGCTGTCGCACAGAAGTTCCGCCAGTTCCGCATGTGTCTCATTCTCATACGAGCAAGCTGCACCTGCGGCGATGGCCTCATGTACAGCGCGGGTGATCCGCTCGTCGCCGTGGCCCAGCAGAGTTGCCCCGTGGCTGCAGCACAGGTCGTAGTAATCGCGGCCGTCGAAATCCCAAACCTGACAACCGGCCGCCCGAGAGAAGTACATCGGATGGCCCAGCGCGCGGTTGACTCGCGTCGAGGCACTCACGCCGCCGGCCAAAGACTTGCGAGCTCGCTGATAGTGTTCGGTGATTCGTGACATGGATTAAAACCTGGCAAGGGAAGAGGTTAAGTGACTATTTCTTGAAGGATGCGACCGTGAACGTCGGTCAATCGAAAATCGCGACCGGAGTATCGATACGTTAGTTTCTCGTGATTGATGCCGAGCAAGTAGAGAATCGTGGCATGCAAGTCGTGAATATGAACTTTGTTCTGCACTGCGCGAAAGCCGAAGTCGTCTGTTTCGCCGTAGGTCATGCCGCCGCGAACGCCGCCGCCAGCCAGACACATGGTAAAGCCATAATGATTGTGGTCGCGGCCATCGCCATTTTCTGAAGTTGGCGTGCGGCCAAACTCGCCGCCCCAAACGACGAGCGTATCTTCCAGCAGGCCCGTCCGCTTCAGGTCGGCCAGCAACGCGGCGATCGGCTGATCGATCGCCTTAGCCAGGGTCCGCACCTGTTCGTGATGCTTGCTGTGCGTATCCCACGGTTGACCATTGCCGTAATAAATCTGCGTGAAGCGCACACCTCGCTCGGCCAGTCGGCGGGCGAGCAAGCAGGCATCGGCAAATTTGCCTTCGCCATACTCGGCGCGAATCGCCTTGGGCTCGTGACTGATATCAAAGGCGTCGGCCGCTTCGGTTTGCATCCGAAAGGCCGTTTCCAGCGAGTTGATTCGGGCATCCAGTTGGTCGTCTGCGCCACGCTCGGCGAGATGTTCGCGATTCAGCGACTGGAGCAGGTCGAGTTGCTGCCGCTGCGAGGTCGTCGTCATCGATCCGTTCTTTAAGAACGGTATCATCGCTGCTGGCGCGAGATTGGAATGATTGATGTAGGTTCCTTGGAACTGAGCCGGCAGGAACGCGCTCGTCCACAGTTCGGCAAACCGTACGGGGCGACCTGGACAAAGAACAACATAGCCGGGCAGGTTCTGATTCTCGCTCCCCAGACCATACAGAAACCACGACCCCATGCTCGGCCGGCGCGGCGTGATGGTGCCGTTGTTCATTTGATACAAGGCCGGACCATGGTTCGGATTGTCGGTGTGTAGCGAGCGGAGAACGCAGAGGTCGTCCGCAAACTTCGCCAGGTTCGGTAACAACTCACTGATCGGCAATCCGCTGGAGCCATGCTTGGAATAGGCGAACGGAGATGCCAGCAAGCCAGCTGTGACTCGCTCGGTGCGCAGCACCACTTCCTCGGGACGCTGCCCTTCGTATTTCGCCAGCAATGGTTTGGGATCGAAAAAGTCGGCCTGGAAGGGGCCGCCGTTCATGAAGAGTTGAATGACGCGCTTGGCGCGGGGTCTGAATTGCAGCTGCGCTGCACTGGCCGGACTATCGCCGAGCAAGGGTAACAGGCCCGCCAGACCGAGACCGCCGCCAAGTCGCTCGATCAGTTGGCGGCGCGTGAATCCCGGCGATGGTTCGATCAAACTCACAGGAGACTATTCCGGTTTAGTCGACAAAAATGAACTCATTCAGACCCAGCAGTGCCTGGGCATACTCACGCACCCGCGGCACTTCCGTAGCGTGCTCGCCAAGAAACTCCACGCCAAACCGAAGCTCGTTCGAACTCGGCTCACGGGCAAACAACTGGCGGTACGCGCGCAGGACGATTGCTTCCTTTGACTCAATTCCGCCCGCCAGCAGCAACTCGGCCACACCTTGCGCTTGCTGCTGCATGAACGTGCTGTTAAGGACGAATAGTTGCTGCAACGGAGTAGTCGTGGGCATGCGGTCGGGGCTATGCGTCGCCGGATCGGGAAAGTCGAACAGCCGCAGCACATCATCGACGTCTGCACGGTCAATCTTGGCGTAGAGCGTTCGGCGGCGATTTGCCGCTGCCGAAAGAACCACCGACGGTCCACCCACTCGCCGATCGAGATTGTCACTCGCGACGAGTAGTGAGTCGCGCCACGCTTCGATATCGAGTCGGCGACGATTCATCCGCCATAGCCAGCGATTATCGGGATCGATACCGACTTTCTCGCGGCTATAAGTGCTGCCCTGTTGATAAGTGGCGGAGAGCATTAGTTCGCGGTGCAGCCACTTGAGCGACCAGCCGTGTTCAACAAAGCGGTGGGTCAAGTCGTCGAGCAGTTCGGGATGAGACGGTCGTGCGCCTTGCGTACCAAAATCGCTCAGGGTTTCGACAAGCCCGCGGCCAAAGTGATTCTTCCAGACTCGATTCACAATGACACGTGCCGAAAGGGGTGCTCCCTCGTTCAAGATCGCCTTAGCAAGTTCGAGTCGGCCGCTCCCCTGCTGAAATGATGCTGGCTTGTCTGCCGAGAAAACGGTGAGAAACCGCCGTGGCACCTGCGCTCCCCGCCGCGTGGGGTTACCGCGTATATGCACGGACAGGTCGAGCGTCTCGCCGGGCTTGTATTCTATCTTCGTGTGGTTCTTACCAGCTGGTAGAACATGGAGCGCCGCATCAATCAGGCCGTGAGCGGTGGACGAGTGATAGTGCGGAGTGGTGCTTTCGATTGAAGCGATTTGTGATTGAAGGTCTGCGATTTTTGCCTTGTCGTCCGGCGATTTCGCTTGGATGGCTGTGAGCTTCGCCAACTCCGCGCGCAGTGACTTCACCTTTTCTGTTGCCTGGCGAACGACTTGCGCTGCAGGCTCGGGAATGACGACTCGCTCGGTTAATTGCGTGCTGGCGAGCACTCCGGCCAGGGCGTAGTAATCTTCTGTGCTGATGGGATCAAACTTATGATCGTGGCAACGAGCACAAGCAATCGACAGTCCGAGAAACGTCCGGCCGATGGCATCGATCCGCTCTTCCCATTCATCGGCCACAATCGTCTCGATTACGGCCGGTGCGAGTTGAAGTTCCTTCCAATACTCCGGACTAATCCCGAGAAAGCCCAACGCGGCCAGATCGGCCGAAGTGCACTCGGGCAAATGGTCGGCAGCGAACTGTTGCAGGACGAACTGATCGTAAGAGAGATCGGCGCTCAGTGCACCGACGACCCAATCGCGATAGAGCCACGCCTGGCCGCGAACTTCCAGCGAGGTTGCATTGCCGTCCGAATAGCGGGCATAGTCAAGCCAATATCGTCCCCAGCGCTCCCCGTAATGAGGTGAGGCAAGCAGTCGGTCGATCAGTTGTTCATACGCATCAGGCTGTTGGTCGGCCACAAACTGCGCGACTTCCTCCGCACTGGGTGGCAGGCCGGTGAGATCGTATGTGGCACGGCGAATGAGGGTGCGGCGATCCGCTCGCTCGGTTGGGGTGAGATTCTGCGTTTCTAGCGCGGTGAGCACAAAGGAATCGATTGGTTGCCGCAGCCACTCTGCTCCGCGAACTGCCGGTTGGGGCACAGCTTGCGGCGGTACAAACGACCAGAAGGTCCGCCCAGCAACAAAATCGATACTCTTTTTTGAGTCAGAAGTCGAACGATCTTCGGGAAGTATGGCACCGCTACGAACCCAACCGGTGAGCAGGGCAATCTCTGCGGCGGGTAGTTTGCCCGCCGGTGGCATTTGAATATCGCCGGAGTAGCCGATCGACTCGATGAGTAGACTCTTCTCCGGTTGGCCAGCTACTACAATCGCGCCGGAATCGCCACCCTGCAGAAGGGTGTGGCGCGAATCGAGTCGCAAGCCACCATGCACCTGCTTCGCTCCTGCCGAGTGACATTCATAGCAGTGCTTGGCCAAGATTGGCCGAATCTTGCTCTCGAAAAAGGCCACATCCTTTTGGCTGAGTTCGTCAGCAATGCCGGTGGCTGTCACGATGAACAGTATCAGGCCAGATAGCCAACAGCAGAGTGCGCTTGGGCAAAGCATCTTTGGCTGAAAAAACAATATTCCACTGCAATTTGGCTCGTCTTGAGCAGTTCGGCAACACAGTGGATCCTGGAACATGAGTCCAGTTTGCGGTAGAGGTCCGCATTATTCAAGTGTAAGCTGATTGATGTTTTATCTTCATGTGATAAAGGCTTAACCGTTACCAGGAAATTCGGCCATGCCGCGGCAAGCTGCGAAAAGTCCTGCTTACAAAGAGCTCACGCTGCAGCAATTGCGGAGCTTCTGCGAAACAGCCCGCCTGGGAAGCCTGGCAGCGGCGGCGAAGACACTGGGCCTCACACATCCGACGGTTCGCGAGCAGGTGCTCGCATTGCAGCGCGACTTTGGCGTTCAGCTAATTGAACCGCACCGGCGCGGTTGCCGGCTCACCGCCGAGGGGCAACTGCTGGCTGAGTTTGCGATGCCAATCATTACCGCCACAAACGGGCTGAGAAAGCGCTTTGAACTCGCGCAATCGACCGCCGAAGTCCGGTTGACGATCGCCGGCCCGCCACGAGTTATTCAAGAAGATTTGCCCGACGCAATTCTCGCGCTGCTCAAGAGCGCGCCGCAGGTACGGGTGGCATTTCTCGAATTGCACGATGACTTGGTCATCCAGGCTGTCGAATCGGGTGCTGCGGATCTTGGTTTGACATCGGAGGGCGTACCCGGTCGGCCGCCACCGGGACTTTCGATCGAGCCCGCTTACGAACTCGAAACCTTGTTGGTGACTCCTAAGGGGCATCCTCTCGCGAAGAAGCGAAGCGTGCGCCCCGCCGACTTACGACATTATCCTTTGGTGTCGTCGCGCCACTCACTGTCCGATCAACCAGCTTTGGCGGCGAACCTCGATCGGAACCGAGTGTTTGATGGGCCAGCCCCACGGGTTGAGCCCTTCCTGGCAGCTACGGTGCGCACCTACGTGAAACTGAACCTCGGGATCGCACTTATTTATGGCTTACCACCGCGCCGACGCAACGCATTTTTTCATGAGCGATCGATGAGCGAGTACTTCGGGCGCGGACTGGTGAGGTTCGTGCTCCGCAAGGGATCGGCGCATGAAGAATGGGCACGAATGTTGATGGGCTTAATCCGAACGTGCAACGCACTTCCGTCCTAAGGTGCGGACTCACTCGGCTATCGAACGAGGACGCGCGCGTTAACCTGGCAACTCGACGTTGTGATAGACGTCCTGCACGTCGTCGCAGTCGTTCAGCATATCGAGAAACTTTTCGAACATGGGTAAATCTTCGGGACTAAGGGCCTTGCTGGCTTGCGGCAGGAATGTGATCTCTTGGGCTTCGAATTTCGTCTCAGGAAACGCCTGCAAGAGAGCGGTCTTGGCCTTGAAGAATTCGCCAGCTGGTGCGTAGATCGTCAGGGTGCCGTTCGTGCTCTCGATTTCTTCGATATTGACGTCGGCGCTAATCATCGCTTCGAGCACTTGCTCTTCTTTGTCACCCTTGAAGGACAAAATCGCCAGATGGTCAAACGAGCGGGTGACGGACCCCGCAGCTCCCAATCGTGAACCGGTCTTTGTAAAGCAGTTGCGGACGTCGGTAATTGTGCGGTTGTTGTTGTCCGTCAAGCAATCGACAATCACCATCGAATTGCCGGGGCCGAAACCTTCGTAGCGCGCGGAGACGAAGTCTTCGCCGCCAACTCCTTTGGCTTTCTCGATGGCCTTATCGATAACGTGTGCGGGAATCTGATCCTTTTTGGCCTTCTCGATAAAGGCCCGCAGCGCCGGATTCTTTTCGGGATCCGGAACGCCATTCTTGGCCACGACATACAACTGCTTGCCGTATTTGGAATAGAGCTTCGATTTCTGACCTGCCGTCTTGAAGATCGAAGCCTTACGATTTTCGAAATTTCTTCCCATTGCTCTTTCTCTGGTGGCGTTGCCGCCGAATATGTTCCCACGTCGGGACAGTAGCTGGTCCTGCGAAGCATTTCCCAAGAACGCAGCGACCGATCACTTAACTTGCTATTTTGACACTCCTGTTGCTGCTAGCCAACGCCATTATGTGGCACGAACATCATGGGGTCGGAGATATCGAGTGACATGCTTCCAGGGACCAGCGGCGTCGCCAGGTTGCAGCTTATTTTTTCGCAGCCATGCCGGCCATATAGCTGGTGATAAGGCAGCGGTAGGACGGCAGATGATTCGAGAAGAGGGTGCCCAAACCCTCGATGTCGTTGCGCCAGTCGCGGTGCAGTTCGCAGGCAATGCCGAACCAACTCATCAACTGGCAGCCAGCTGCCGACATGCGGGCCCAGGCTGCGTCGCGCGTGGTCTTGTTGAATGTGCCCGAGGCGTCGGTCGCGACAAAGACCTCGTACCCTTCTTCACGCGCTGAGAGGGCGGGGAACGCCACGCAAACTTCCGTCACAATGCCGGCGATCAGCAACTGCTTTTTGCCGGTCGCTTTCACCGCCTTCACAAAGTCCTCGTTGTCCCAAGCGTTGATGTTGCCGGGTCGCGCGATATACGGCGCAGTGGGAAAGAGCGCTTTTAGCTCTGGCACGAGTGGGCCATTAGGGCCATCCTCGAAACTGGTGGTCAGAATTGTTGGCAGCTTGAAATAGTTGGCGCAATCGGCCAGCGCGAGAACATTGTTTTTGAAGTCATCGGGCGAAAAGTCCTGAACGAGATTGGTTAGCCCGGACTGATGATCCACCAACAAGACGGCTACGTCGTTCTTGTCGAGACGATTGTAAGTAAAAGCCATGATCGATTCCTCGCAAGAGACATCGCTTTAAAGACTAGATGGAAGGGAACAGAGCCTACGCATTCATGACGAGCACCGAACCCGCGGCGGCGGTTTAGCCGTCGGTGACTGATCGATAAGGTGAATTCTAGCCGAATGGCACCGAGTGCCAACGCTACACCCAGGCAGAGTTGCGAGTGAAACGCGCTGGCAAAATGGGTTGCGCGCTGCGCGCGAGCGCACCGAATCTCGTCCGCACGTGTTGGTCAAATTCCATTGACCGAAAGCAAAGAGTGCTAGCCGAACAGTTCCAGCAGCGGTTTGCCGGTGGTGATGGGGCGCGAGATGCCGCTATTGTTTTGCGGCGGGTTGAGGGGAATATCGAGGGCGTGATAGATGGTGGCAGCCATTTCCTCGGGACGCACGGGGTTGCTTTCGACATAAGCAGCGTGCTTGTCAGACTTTCCATAGACGGCCCCGCCACGAATGCCACAGCCCGCCATGATGGCGGAAAAACAGCTGGGCCAGTGCTGACGGCCGGGGGGCACTTGCGTGAGGATATTGGGAGTGCGGCCGAATTCGCCCATGCATACCACAAGCGTATTCTTCAGCATGCCGCGATCCTTCAGATCTGCGAGGAGCGCGGCGAGGGCCTGATCGAGCCGCGGCAGGCAAAAGCCCATGCCGTACGAGCCGTCGCCGAAGGCGTTCCCCATGCCCATGTTGCCGCCGTGCATATCCCAACTACTGCTGGGTGGTCCCTGTTTGTCGTGCGTCGCCTGGCCCGCCCAGCCATTGACCGTCACGAACCGCACGCCGGACTCAACCATCCGTCGCGCGAGCAGCAGGTTTTGACCTAGCGGATGCATACCATAGCCTTCGCGGACTTTGGTGGGTTCGCGGCTCATGTCGAAGGCCTGCCGTCCTTCGGGCCGCGTCATCGCTTCATAGGCTTTGACGCGCAGATCCGACCAATCCTTGCCTTGGGCATCGCGGTCGAGTTTGTGGGACTCGAGGTTCGCCAACAGATTCTTGCGGCGGTTGAGGTCATCAGCATTACCGAAGTCGTAGATTTCTGGCGACTTAAAAGTTGCCATTGCAGGGTGATTCTCGGCCGATCCCACAAACACGGGCGCATACGCCGAGCCGAGATAACCGCCGATGCCAATGTTTGGCGCGCAAAAGACGGGGGGCCCAACGCACTTGATTAGCCACGCGTTGGAGACCAGGTTGCGTTCGCTGGGCCGGTGCTTCGCAACAAACGACCCGAGATAAGGCTGGTCGTCTGGCATGCCCTGCTGCACTCGCTTTGCCGACTGGCCGCTGAGCAGGTTGTGCATCGCGTCGAAGTGATTGCTGATCGAGCCCGGGTGCGTCATCGAATTGATGAGCGTGAACTGGTCGGTCTGCTTTGCCAGTTCCGTATGCATCTCGTTGATGCGCATGCCCGGCACCTTGGTGGCGATCGGGCGATACGGGCCGCGGATCGAAGCAGGTGCGTCGGGTTTCATATCCCAGGTATCGACCTGGCTCGGGCCGCCGCACAGCAGGATGAAGATGCACGACTTTTCCGAGGCAACTGCGTTGCCTTGCGCATCGAGCTTGTCGCTGCCAATCACCGCTCCTGGCATGCCGAGGCTCAGCGCGCCCAAGCCACCCATAAGAAGTGCTTGCCGCCGGTTCAATTGAAAATCAGTCACGCTCGAGCTCCGTTGTTCGAAATCGCAGCAACCGGGTCGAAAACACCCCGTTCGACCTATGCCGTCCATAACACTTTTCGTTGACCAGACAATTGTCTGCACCAAAACGCTCCGTGTCAAAGATTATCACCCGTCCAGGCGAACGTTTAGCGCGGTGGTGGATGACGGATTCCAGCACCAGTTGCCTGGCACCGATGTGCCCAACAGTCACGCTGCCGCGCGAAGCAGTTACAATCGGAGCGCTTTCAAACAAGTTCGACTGCTTTGCGGAGTGAGCTTCATGGCTGCAATGGTTCGCCCTCTATTCGCGTCTCTGCTGGTAGTGGCTCTAGTTGCGCCCCTTGCCGCACAGCAAACACTGCCGGCCGAAGTGGCCGCCGCTCTGGCGGTGAAGCAACTGGTCGCCCATCGTGGTTCGAGTAGCGACCGCCCAGAGAATACGCTCGCCAGCACGCGGCGGGCGATTGAGGTCGGGGCAACCGCAGTGGAAGTCGATGTGCGACTTTCTAAGGACAAACGCCTGGTTCTGCGGCACGATGCGCAGTTGGAACGCACGACCAATTCCAAGGGGCTGATTAGCGTGAAGACCCTTGCGGAATTAAAGGCACTCGATGCCGGTTCCTGGTTTGCTGTCGAATTCAAAGGGGAACGCATTCCCACGCTCGAAGAGGCGCTCGTCGTTTGCCGTGGTCAGATTGACGTGCTGCTCGATCTGAAAGAGTCGGGCGATGAGTACGCAGAACTTGTGGCAGCGGCAATTCGCAGTCATGGCGAAGAAGCTCGCATCATCGTCGGTGTGCGCAGCGTCGAACAGGCTCAGCAGTTCCGCAAGCTGTTGCCGAAAGCGCGTCAGCTGGGATTGATCGCCAAGCCCGACGAAATCGAGGCCTATGCACAAGCCGGAGTCGAGATGATTCGCCTGTGGCCCCGCTGGTTGACAGATGAAACACTCGTCGCGCGAGTCCGGAAGGCGAAGGCGCAGTTGCATTTGAATGGAACCACTGGCCAGACAGAAGAAGTGACGGCACTGCTGGCACATCGGCCCGATTCACTTTCGGCCGACGATCCCGCGCGGCTCTTAACCACGCTCTCAGAATTCGCGGCCGTGGCCCAACGAGAGGTGCTCTCGCAAACGCAGGGAGAGATGACCCTCGCGGGACTGGAGCAGCCCGTCGAGATCGCTCGCGACCAGTGGGGCGTTCCGCATATCTATGCCAAAAACTCGCACGATCTGTTCTTTGCGCAAGGCTATGTCGTGGCGCAAGACCGCTTGTTTCAAATCGATCTGTGGCGGCGGCAAGGGGTCGGTGAACTGGCCGAAGTCATGGGGCCGAGTGCCATCGAGGCCGACAAATTTGCCCGGCTCATTCGCTATCGGGGCGATATGGAACGCGAATGGCTGAGCTATTCGCCCGATACCCAGGCCATTGCCACGGCGTTCACGCGGGGCATCAATGCCTATATCGATCAGTGCGGCGATCGACTCCCCGTCGAATTTCGCCAGTTGGGCTATCGCCCCAAGAAGTGGCAACCGGCAGATATTCTCGGCCGTTCGTCGGGCATCTACATGTCGCAGAATTTTCGCAACGAAGTTCAGCGGCTCAAATTGATTCAACTGGTTGGCGACGAAAAAGCTCGTTGGCTAGCGCCTGTTGATCCCGCCACTAACTATCAACTTCATCTTTCGCCAGCAGATGCCAAAGCGTTTCCTGAAAAGCTTCTGCACGGTTACGAAGCGCTCACGAAGTCGCTGTCGTTTACGCCAGCCAAGAGCGAAAGCAACAACTGGGTTGTCTCCGGCGCTCGCTCTCGCTCGGGCAAGCCGCTGCTGGCGTCTGATCCGCACCGCGCGATTGCTCTGCCCTCGCTTCGTTACGTCGTCCATCTGCATGCGCCGGGCTGGAATGTGATTGGCGCGGGTGAGCCAGGTTTGCCGGGAGTAGCAATCGGACACAACGAACGGATTGCCTGGGGATTTACTATCATCGGGGCCGATACGGCCGACATCGTCGTGGAGGAATTGAATCCCGCCAATGCGGATCAATATGCAGCGCTTGATGGATTTCAAACGTTCGCCACTTACGAGGAACAGATTGTCGTCAAAGGAATGCCGAACCCGACGAAGGTCAGCATCAAGCATTCGCGGCATGGTCCGATTCTGCACATCGATCGCGAGCGGAATCGTGCTTATGCCCTGCAGTGGAGCGGCAGTGAACCGGGTGGCGCTGCGTACCTGGCGTCATTGGGCGTCGCGCGAGCGCAGAATCAGGAACAGTTTCGCCGCGCGCTGGGAGCCTGGCATGTGCCGGGGTTGAATTTCGTTTATGCCGATGTCGATGGCAACATCGGCTGGGTCGCGGCGGCTCACTATCCGCTACGCGGCGCGAAAGGACATGCTCATTCGGGTTTGCTGCCAGTGCCGGGCAAGGCCGAATTCGATTGGTCGGGTTTCCTGCCGCCGGCTGAGCATCCACGGCGGTTCAATCCGCCTGAAGGGGCCCTGCTGACCGCCAACCACAATATCGTGCCCGCCGATTATCCACACGTTGTCGGCTATGAGTTCACACCTCGCTATCGCTTCCAGCGACTGCACAACCGGCTGACTTCGAAGGACCAATGGGAACTTGGCGAGTTTCGCAGCTTGCAACAAGACAGTGTGTCGTTACCAGCCCAAGCGCTCGCGAAACTGCTGCGCGACGTTGGTGCCAATGCCGAAGAGGCGGAAGTGGCCCGCTTGCTGACTGACTGGGACGGGCACCTTTCGGTGGATTCCCCCGCTGGCGCGCTCTATGCGCTGTGGCAAAAGGAATTGCAGGCCGCGCTGTTCCAGCGGCATGTTCCCCCAGAACACGTCAAGCTGCTGAACTCGCTCGCCGGAATCGAGACCGTGATTGCCGCGCTCGAACAGTGCGATTCTCGTTGGCTGGGAGCAGACGCAAAGGAACAGCGGGATGCAATTGTGCGCGAGTCGTTTCAGCGCGCGGTAGCAAAATGGAAGCAACTGCCAACCGCGCAGCAAGCACGCTGGGGTGCGCTGCACCAGGTTACTTTTCGCCATCCGCTGGCCTCACTGGGAGTTGTGAATGCGCGGGCGCTCAACGTCGGTCCTTTCGAGCGGCCCGGCGAAGGGAATACTCCCAATAACACGCGTTACGACGATCACTTCCAACAGATTCACGGAGCCAGTTATCGGCAGCTGTTCGACCTGGCAGATTGGGATCGCGGATTGGCGACAAGTGCGCCGGGACAATCGGGGCAACCGGGAAGCGCTCACTACAACGACCTGGCAGAACCGTGGTCGCGCGGCGAGTATTTTCCGCTCGTCTATTCGCGTGCGAAGGTGACTGAAGTTACGAAGCAGCGTTTGTGGCTAAAGCCAATGGCGAAGTAATGCTGACGAAATAAGACTCCGTTCACGTTCAAAGTCGGCGGGCGAAATGGACCTGCCGCGCGACTTCCGCAAATCCACAAGCACGATACAGATGGTTGCCAATTTCGTTCTGGGCCATCGTCTCGATCGTGGCGTACTCCAGCCCTTCTTCGCGAAAGTAATCCAAGGCATGTTCGATCAGCTGACGGCCCAAGCCTTGGCCGCGCAGCTCGGCGGCCACTACGAGATTTGGAATCCGCCCTTTGCCAGCAGCCCGATCGACCACTGTCGAAATGTAGCCCACGACACCGGTCAGCGTTTCCGCCACGAAGATCCCGGCTGCATTCGCCTTCACATCTTCATCGACGTGGCGTGCCTTGCGCCATTTCCAGTCGTGGCCATTTAGCAGCCCGAGCGCATCTTCGATGTTCTGTTCCAGTGAAACACCAGCGAACGCCTCCACCGTCAACTGACGCAGAACATCGACATCGTCGGGCCTGAAGAGGCGAATGTTGCATTCCATGAGGGACTGGCATCTTGTCTGAGAATCATTTTGTCTTGGCTGGTTCCACCGGTTTGGCCGCGAAAACTGCGCGGTAGACAATGCCGGCGACAGCAGCACCCGCGATGGGGGCAACCCAGAACAGCCAAAGCTGCGCGAGAGCCCAACCGCCAACGAACACAGCCGGTCCTGTGGAACGAGCAGGATTCACCGAGAGGTTTGTGACCGGAATGCCAATCAAGTGAATGAGGGTCAAACCAAGGCCAATCGCGATGGGAGCGAAACCACTCGGGGCTCGCTTGTCGGTCGATCCCAGAATGATGAATAGAAACATAAAGGTGAGGACGAACTCGGCGACCAGGGCCGCGACCATTGAATAGCCACCCGGCGAATGCTCGGCGTAGCCATTCGAGGCGAAGCCCCCCGCCAGACTGAAGCCCGCTTTGCCCGAAGCAATCACATAGAGCACGCCGGCGCCGGCAATGCCGCCCAGAACCTGAGCGATGATGTAGGGGGCGAGGTCCGCAATTGGAAAGCGACCGCCCGTCACCAGCCCAACCGAAACCGCGGGATTGAGATGACAGCCCGAGACATGACCAATGGCATAGGCCATGGTGAGGACCGTTAACCCGAACGCGAAGGCCACACCCAGCAGTCCGATGCCAACCTCAGGGAAGGCAGCCGACAAGACAGCGCTGCCACAGCCTCCGAATACGAGCCAGAACGTACCAATGAACTCCGCCGCGCAACGTTTACCAGTATCCATATGCAGGTCTCCTTTGGACGGCATTTATACCAAAATGCGGTGGTGAAGAATCTGCCTCTTGCAACTCCTCGTGGTCCAGCGGATGCGTCAAGGAGCGAAATCATAAGATTCAAAAGATCTGATGGGCGGTAAGACTAGGGTCTTAATTGCGCGCCAGGGCATCGCTTTGGCGGACGAAGGCATCGCCTTGCCACTCGGTGTCTTTGGTAACCACTCCGCTGGCTTTAGCCGCTTTGGCGGCCGCACGGGCTTCGGCTTGTCGCTTGACCAGGTCGGAGTGCGTAGTGAAATATTGCAGACTGTGTCCCTTGAAGTCGCTGATGGTTTCGAACTTGTGACGCGCCATGAAGGCGAGCAGATCGTCTTTCATTTTCGCCACGCAGTCGTAGCCCACCTTCATGACCCCCGTGCAAACCTGCACCGTATCGGCCCCCAGCAGAATAAACTGGGCAGCGTCGGCACCCGTCTCAATGCCGCCGATGCCGCTCAAGCTGCGACCGGGAAATTGGTGGCGGATTGCTTCGGCGCATTCCTTCACCATGCGTAAGGCGATTGGTTTGACGGCGATACAACTATAGCCCCCCGGCGTGCTGTACCCCTCGACGGTTGGTTCGGGGCGAAGCGTTTCGAGATCGACGCTGGTGACCGAAAGAATGGTGTTAATTGCGCTCACCCCGTGGCAACCACCTTTCAGCGCTGCGATGGCCGTTTCATCGATGTGGGTGATGTTCGGCGTGAGTTTCGCCCAGACGGGAATCTTCGCCACACTCATTACCCAGCGGCAGACTTCTTCCATCAGTGCGCAGTCCTGCCCCATCGCCGAGCCCATCTTTCGTTCGGGCAGACCGTGTGGACAGGAGAAGTTAAGTTCGAAGCCCGCCACGCCGGTAGCTTGGGTCCGTTCGACAATTTCGCACCAACGGTCTTTGTTGTATTCCTCCATGATGGAGGCGATCACCACGCCGTCGGGATATTTGTCTTTCAGTCGCTTGAATTCGTCGAGCCAGACGTCGAAGGGTCGATCGGATATCAACTCGATGTTCTGCCAGCCGATGATTTCGCTACTGGCTGACCGCAGCCGGGCGTAACGTGGCTGAACATTGACGACCTTGGTGGATTCGAGGGAGATCGTCTTGGCGATGACGGCACCCCAACCTTCGTCGAGCGCTTTGCCGATGACATTCGCATTGGTGCCCGGTGGACCAGAACCGATAACAAACGGATTGGGAAGTTTCAGGCCGTCAACAGTGGTAGCGAGTGTGGGCATGATCGATTGACGCGCGTCGAGCGCATCACCTTTCCTCAATAGCAGGCCGCAAGGTGGGGTGCCCCAACATCAGCAGCCAGTACAAAACGAAGCCAATCGCAAACGTGACGAACCACGCGTAGGTGTACAGCACTTTAAAAAACTCAGGCGCGGCGATGCGACTGCCCGAGGCGGCATCGAGAAAACCAGGCACGCAAGGTGCAATGCCGATCGCGAGTGCGGCCATCGCCCGCCAGTTGACTCCGCCTGTGTACGAATATTTGCCGGCCGGTTCGAACAGTTGTCGCAAATCCAACTGTTGTCGCCGCAGCACCCAGTAATCGCAGATCATGATTC
Source organism: Anatilimnocola aggregata (assembly GCF_007747655.1). Lineage (NCBI taxonomy): Bacteria > Pseudomonadati > Planctomycetota > Planctomycetia > Pirellulales > Pirellulaceae > Anatilimnocola > Anatilimnocola aggregata. The sequence continues at coordinate 6,157,477 of NZ_CP036274.1, read as the reverse complement.
CACCGATGGCACCCATTAATCCAGAATAACCCACCAGCCAGATGAACACATAGTCGCCGGCCGATTGCATGATCTTCCAAGGCATCATCACAATGCCAATGACCGCGGTGATTAACCCGCCGGTGACGTAGCTAATCAATTTGGGATTGAGGTTCGAGAAGTCATTGCTGGGTGAGACAACATTGGCCGCCATGTTGGTTGTGAGTTGCGCGACGAACACCACGACCGTGGCAAACAGCACGACGTAGACATTGTCGAAGCGGGCCATCAGCTTGATCGGATCGGAAATCGGCTCGCCATAGATCCTTAGCGTGGCGCTGGTAACGGCCACGCCGATGAAGGCAAACAACGTCATGGTGGTGGGGAGTCCCAGAGCCTGCCCCAGCATTTGTGAGCGCTGTGACCTGGCGTAACGCGTGAAGTCGGGGATGTTGGTCGAAAGTGTCGCCCAATAGCCAACCGCCCCGGTGAGGAAGGCGGGAAAGATGGACCAGAAGTTGTTTTTCACTTTTTGCAGGTCGACCGACCCTTCTAAGACCGGTCCCATTCCACCCGCTTTGTTCACACACCAGCCGAGAAGCATTAGTCCACCCAGCAGCAACAGTGGTGAGCCCCAACTTTCCAGATGCTTGATTCCTTCGAGTCCCACCACGATGAAATAAACCTGCACTCCCCAGAAGAGAAAGAACGCCAGCCAGGTGTGGAGTTCCACACCGCCAATCGACGTCGCCAGCGACTTCCAGCCAGGCAAGATCATGCCGAAGAGGACATCGATTGCGCCTGCGCCCAGCCAGGTTTGAATGCCAAACCAGCCGCAAGCCACAATCGCACGCAGCATGGCCGGGACGTTCGCGCCGACCGTGCCAAACGAAGCTCGCAACAGTACGGGAAACGAAACTCCGTACTTGGTACCCGCGTGAGCGTTGAGGCACATCGGAATCAGCACGATTGTATTGCCGAGCAGAATGGTGACCATTGCCTGCCACCAGGTCATCCCCGCTTCGATCATGCCGCCAGCGAGAGTGTACGTGCTGATGACGACGCTCATGCCGATCCACAGCGCGACGATGTGCCAAGTCGACCACGTTCGCTGGGCCAGCGTGGTGGGGGCCAGATCGGCATTCCAGAGTGGAGAAGACGACATGTCGTCGTGCAGTTCGACGAAGTCGGCGCTGCTGGATTGAGAACTCTTGGTATTGGTCTTCGTCATGCTGCTCTTTTCGAATCGCTCACATCACTGCGCACGCGCCACGCTTGAGAAACTTACCGTCGCCGGCCCGGCCGACATACTGGCCGTTGTCGATGATTACCTTACCGCGAGAAAGGACCGTTTCTGGCGAACCCTTGATCTTCCAACCTTCGAACAGGCTGTAGTCGCAATTCATATGGTGCGTTTTCGCGCTGATGGTTCGTTCGAGGTGGGGATCGAAGATCACAATATCGGCATCGGAACCGACCGCGATCGTCCCTTTCTTGGGGAACATGCCGAACATTTTGGCGCTGGCGGTGGAAGTGATCTCGACCCACTTATTCAAGCTGAAGCCGCGCTTCACCACCGCGCCGTCGTACACAATCGACAGTCGGTCTTCGACACCGGGCCCACCGTTGGGAATCTTCGTGAAGTCGCCTCGACCTAGTTCCTTTTGCCCTTTGAAATTGAAGGGACAGTGATCGGTCGATACTTCCTGCAAGTAACCAAGCTTCAGCCCTTTCCAGAGCGGCTCGATATTCTCTTTCGCAACGAGCGGCGGAGTGAAGACGTACTTTGCCCCTTCGAAATTCGGCTTGTCGTAATAGGTCTCGTCGAGAAACAGATACTGCGTGCAGGTCTCGCCGTAAGCAGGATGCCCTTCATCGCGCGAGCGTTGCAGTTCTTTCATCGCCGCTTCGCAGCTGACATGAACAATGAACACCGGTGCCTTGGCAACCTCGGCCACGCGAACCGCGCGGGCCACGCCATCGGCCTGCATTGTGGGCGGACGAGACTGGGCGTGGTACTTGGGCTCGACTTTACCTTGCGCCAGCAGATTGTTGATGAGTTGGGTGATCGCATCGCCGTTCTCGGCATGCACGAGCGTGAGCCCGCCCGCTTCGCCCGCCGATTGCATGACGCGGAACATCGTCTGGTCATCGATCATGAAAACGCCGGGGTACGCCATGAACAGTTTAAACGTCGTGATGCCGGCGTCGATGATCTTTTTGAATTCGGGCTGATGCCGCGGCTCGTATTCGGTGATTGCCAGGTGATAGCTATAGTCGATGGCACATTTTCCTTCACTTTTCGCATCCCATTCGTCAATGGTTTGCGCGAAGGTTTTGCCTTTGTATTGAATCGCGAAGTCGATGATCGTCGTCGTCCCGCCGTGTGCAGCCGCGAGGGTGCCGCTGCGAAAATCATCGGATGAGACCGTGCCCCCGAAGGGCAACTCCATGTGCACGTGCGGGTCGATCGCACCGGGGATCACTAGTTTGCCCGCGGCATCCAGCACTTTGTCGGCCTGCACGGGGAGGTTCTTCCCAATGCAGTTCACCGTTTCGCCATCGATGAGCACATCGGCGAAATAGTCGTCGGTGGCAGTAACGATGCGGCCGTTCTTGATGAGAGTTTTCATATGGAAAATTCCGCTGCAAAACCCGGGGTCGGGAGTCTTAGGCGAAGAACAATACTACTGCTTAGGGAATCTTCCTTCGCCAAAGACTCCCGACCCCTGACCTTACTTCGCTGCTACCGTTAATCCCGCATCGATGGCTTCGACCAGTTCATCCACCTGGGGTTTGCCCGCATTGAGCATCAAGCCCGTGCGGATCACATTCCCCCACACGCCACCTTTACCCAGCAGCACACCGCGGCGTTTGGCCTCTTCAAACACGGCAATCACGGCCTGAGGCGCAGGTTCCTTGGTCTTGCGATCTTTGACGAGTTCTAACGCCTGCATCATGCCCAGGCCGCGGGCGTCGCCAATGAGAGGATGCTTTTCTTTCAGTTGCTGAAAACGCTCGCCCAGATAAGCTCCGACAACCTTGCAGTTCTCCAGCAGGCTTTGTTCTTCAATCACTTCGATGGTGGCCCGAGCAGCGGCCATCGAAATGGGATTGCCGCCGAAGGTAGCGAACGTGATGCCCGGGAATTTGTCGGCAACGGCGGGCGTGGCGATGGTCATGGCGACGGGAGTGCCGTTACCCATTCCCTTGGCACTGCACATGATGTCAGGCTTCACATCCCAGTGCTGAATGCCCCACCAATGCTGGCCGGTGCGGCCCCAAGCCGTCTGTACTTCGTCGGCAATGAACAGCCCGCCGTATTTGCGTGCAATGCCGACGGCACGCTCGAAGTAACCAGGGGGCGGCACCATGAAGCCACCCGAGCCGATGATTGTCTCTGCCATGAACGCGGCAATTTCGCCGCCAGTTTCGGTTTGAATCAGCTCTTCGATATCGTTGGCGCACTCCAGGCTGCAGTTGCTGCTATCCTTCGCACCGAACGGACAGCGATAACAGTAAGGCGCATGAGCATGCTTGATGCCGGCGACGGGCAGCGGGATTTTTTTCCAACCACTCTGACCACAGCCCGCCAGTGTTTGCAAGCTGCGACCGGAATAGCTGTGCCTCAAGGTAATGATGTCGAGCCGGCCGGTGGCGACGCGAGCGGCATTCATTGCTGTCTCGTTGGCCTCGGTGCCACTACTCGTGAAGAAGCTCTTCTTCAGGTCGCCCGGCGCGATTGATGCCAGCTTCTCCGCCAGGTTCGACTGCGGCGCACTCGCATAGAGCGTGGAAGTGTGGCTGATCTGTTTGACCTGCGCAACAATCGCCTCAACCACTTTGGGATTGGCGTGGCCGATGCTCACCGTGAGCACACCGCCGAAGGCATCGAGATAACGCTTGCCCGTATCGTCCCAGACATAGTTCCCCTCGCCGCGGACCAACTCGATGGGGTCCTGGTAATACATGGCTACGGCTGGGAAGAGAAACTCGCGGTGCTTGCGGACGGCGTCGCTCATGGATGCTCGCGATTTCGCGCTCTGGTGGGAGGCGGCCGATCGACACGCGCGGTCGTCAGTTCCGTTTCGGGCCAGGCCGAGACGAGAGCATCACGACGGACGGTTGGATTCGGGCACTGCCTCCCTGTTTGCACGGCACCAACGAGCTTAACATAACTGCAGCAACCACTTTGTAAAGGGCAATGCCAATGACTGCTTCTCCCGCGGTGTCTTCTCCGCCCGTCGCTCCGGCTATTATCCCCGTGCTCATCAACGGTCGTTGGATATCCTCGCCCACCGCGCGGACCTCCGACGTTTTCAATCCGTCAACGGGGCAAGTCATCGCGAGGGTTCCCCTATGTTCGGCCAGTGAAGTGGATACCGTCGTTCGGGCAGCTGCCGATGCCGGTCCCGCTTGGGCAGCCACTCCGGTGGTCGAGCGCGCTCGCGTGATGTTCAAGTTTCGTGAACTTTTGCTGGCGCGTTTCGAAGAACTAGCTCGCACGGTAACTCGCGAACACGGCAAAACGTTGGCCGAGGCAAAGGCTTCGGTGCAGCGCGGCATTGAGGTCGTTGAATTCGCCTGCGGCATTCCCAGCTTGATGATGGGACAATCGTTGCCAGATGTGGCACGCAGCGTGGACTGCGAAACAGTCCGTCATCCGGTGGGGGTTTGCGTGGGCATTACGCCCTTCAACTTTCCCGCGATGGTGCCGATGTGGATGTTCCCCGTCGCCATCACTTGCGGTAACACGTTCGTCCTCAAACCCAGCGAAAAAGTCCCGCTCTCTGCAAATCTCATTGGCCAGTTGCTGATCGAAGCTGGCTTGCCGCCGGGCGTGTTTAATATCATTCACGGCGATAAGGAAGTGGTCGATGCGCTACTGACGCACGAACTGGTGCGCGCCGTCTCGTTCGTCGGGTCGACCGCCATTGCCAAGTACGTTTATGAAACCGGCACGCGCCACGGCAAGCGCGTGCAATCAGCCGGTGGCGCCAAGAACCATCTCATCATCATGCCCGATGCCGATCTCGAACAGGCAGTTGCCGCTTTGCAGGCTTCAGCTTTCGGCTGTGCAGGCGAGCGGTGCATGGCTGGCTCGATTGCCGTTCCGGTGGGCGATGTAGCCGGCCGTCTTGTCGAGCGGCTCTGCGATAAGGCCGGCTCGATGACGGTTGGCCCTACCGATGGCGGCGCTGAGGTTGACATGGGTCCGCTCATTACGGCAGCCCACCGCGACCGCGTCACCGGTTATCTCGAAACCGCCAAGAAGGAAGGCGCTGCAGTCGCGCTCGATGGCCGCAGCAATCTGCCTGCGGGCGACGGCTTCTTTCTCCGTCCCACGGTCATCGACCGGGTGGAGCCCGAGATGCAATTGGCCCGCGACGAAATCTTTGGCCCGGTGCTATCGGTCATTCGTGCCACTTCGCTCGAGCAGGCACTGGCCGTAGGTCGAAAATGTCCCTACGGAAATGGCGCATCGATCTTCACCAATAGCGGATATGCTGCGCGGCAATTCAAACAGCACTTTAATGCCGGGATGATCGGCATCAATGTCGGCGTTCCCGCACCGATGGCTTGGTTTCCGTTTACGGGTTGGAATCAATCGTTTTTTGGCGATTTGCACGTGCAGGGACTCGAAGGAATTCAATTCTATACGCAGCAAAAAACAATCACGACCCGCTGGTTTGCAACTGCTGCCGAGTCGACCGTGGATCCTATTTGGCGTTCGAAGTAGTCAACTATGACCAACCTACTGCAACCTGCGCGAACCGTGGCCGAACTCAAAGAGCTGCGGGCTCTTACCGGTAACGAAGATGGCGCGCAGCGAGTCGCTTTCACAGACACCTGGGTGGCGGCGCGGAAGTGGTTTCGTGCGAAGCTCGCCGAACTGCCGGTGGAAGTTCATCAAGACCCCGCTGGAAATCTTTGGGCCACCTTGCGAGGCAGTTCTGACAAATCGCTCCTCATTGGTGGGCACATCGACTCCGTCCCCAACGGTGGTTGGCTCGACGGCTGCTTGAATTTGGTCGCAGGGCTCGAAGTCTTGCGGCGCATCGCAGCCGAAGGGACGCCCCCCGTTACGGTACGGCTAGTCGATTGGGCCGATGAAGAAGGAGCCCGCTTTGGCCGCAGCCTGTTTGGTTCGAGCGCTGCCTCTGGCGCGCTGGTGCCGGATGATGTCCGCAACTTAACCGACCGCAATGGCGTGAAACTAGTCGATGCCGTTAGGCCGCACGGCATCGATCTCGACCGAGCGACCGAAGCCCGGCAAGAACTGAACAACGCAGCTGCTTATCTGGAACTGCACATCGAACAGGGTCCAGTGCTGGAAAGTATGAGCCTGCCGATGGGCGTCGTGCTCGGCACCTTTGGGGTGGAGCGACACACGATCACGTTCACTGGCCAGGCTGCGCATTCCGGCTCCACGCCCATGGCCCACCGCCGCGATGCGCTCGGAGGTGTGTCGAAGTTGCACCTCGCCATCCGCGAGATTGCCGTGCAGCATGGCGGCGTTTGTACGGTCGGCAAGGTCACCACCGAGCCCGGCATTGTCACTGCTGTTGTGGGCGAAGCGACCATGACGCTCGACCAGCGCCATCTGAATGCAACCTCACTCGCCGCAATGTACACCGCAGCCCGTGAGGCTAGCGAGCGCATTGCCGGAGAAGAGAAGATTGAAGTGGCTTGGAAGAAGCTGTGGCAAATCCAGCCCTTTCCCTTCCACCCCACATTGATCGAACTGTGCGACGAAGCGATTCGGGAAACCTGTGGCACTTCGCACCGCCTCCCCAGCGGCCCGCTGCACGACGCAGCGGAAGTCTGTCGCGCTGGAGTGCCGACGATCATGCTGTTTGTGCAAAGCCTGCGGGGCATATCGCACAATAGGATTGAAGACACTCGCGAGGAGCATCTCGAATTGTCGGTCGGCGCTTTGGATCGACTCGCAACCAAAGCAATGGCGTGGATCAGTGGCCAATAAATTGGCAATTCACTCTCAGCGTTTCACATTTAGGGCAAAAGGAATTCCCGCATGACCGCGAACCAGCTCGAACTTGATCGTCAGTTCTTGGCTCAAGCAGTGGCAGCCGTCGATGAAGCGTTGCGACTCGAACCGCGAGCGATCCCCATTGGGGCAGTGCTGGTGATCGATGGCGTGGTGCGGGCTTCGGGAACCAATCAACGCATTCAGCAGAACAATCCCATTCTGCATGGCGAGACAAGTTGCCTGCAGAACACGGGCACCAGCATCACCGAACCGGAATTTGCCCGGTCCACGCTCTACACCACTCTTTCTCCTTGCTACATGTGCGCTGGTGCCGCGTTGCGATTCAAGATTCCCCGGGTTGTGGTCGCCGAGAATCGCAGCTTTCAAGAATCGGAGTTGCTGCTGCGGGCCCTCGGCGTCGAAGTGACCGTGCTCGACGACGAGGGCTGTTACCTGCGGATGAAGCAGTTCATCGAGGACTATCCCGACGTCTGGTTCGGCGACATCACCTACATTCCACCTCGCCCGCAACCCGACTACAGCCAACTCGATCCAGCCCTCGCCGCCAAGCATTGGCGAAAGTTGGGTTTTGTGCTTCCCCAGGATCTCGAACCTTAAGTTGGGGAACTGGATAAGCTCACGAGGTAGAAAACTTTGGGGTGAACTTGCAACACGAAACAACTCCCCAGATACAGGTTTGGAAACTTTCGAAAGCCGAGGTTATGGCCCCGCGATACCAGCAGGGCTTCTTCGTGCGCGGATAGGATGCGGCGATGGAACAGAACCCTTACGAATCCCCGCGAGTGCCGGAGCCACTAACGACCAGCACGGTTATCAAGCGGACAATTAGCGTTACCTTGATTCTGCTGCTTACACCGCTCGCGGTAGGGATTGCCTTCGGAGGCAGTTGCGCGGCTACGATCGCGTTTGTGGACTCCTCAGCATTCGGCGAGGACTATGGAATGGTTTTTGTCGTTGCGTCGTCAATCTTTTTGATTCCCCCTGTAGCAGTGTTAGTCGGCATGGTTTGGTGGGCGAGTCGCGTTCGTGTGCGAGTAAAAGGAGTCGATCCCAATAAACCATCGTCCAGCGACTAGCGATGAGATCGTGAGGATTTGCGTCGAGTACTGCCCTCGCCGAAACAACCTTGTCTGTCACACGCGGACACCTATTTCAGTATCACATACTTGACAAGTATTCACTAAGTAGAAATAATGATGCTGTCTACATTGGCAACTTGGTGGAAGATGTATATCTGTGCGGCGAGAACGATTCGCGCGCTGAGTGGGACTGTTGCTGTGCATTGCCGGCAATCATGCAATCGCGGTGAGAAGCGCCGAAGAGGTTCATCAACGGGGGTTTTTCAACAAATAGGATGATTTCGGAGTTGCGAAGTTAGGCGTAATTCGTTGCCGCGAAACGGCTTAATCACGATGTTCGCAAAAGGGGGGTGTTGATAAACCTCGCAGCAATTCGCCGATACAGGCTACGAAGCCAAAGAGAACTTCGCAGCAAGCGATTTCGCGCTGCGGTTCACGTCTCCCCTCCGCGACTCTGGCCGGCAAGGTAGAATAAATGGTTCGGCTACCCTTCGTCATTCGCCGCCTTCCAGCCCCGCCCACGCATGATTTCTCGTTCTCATTCATCTCCGGTTGGAGTGCTGACCAGCGGCGGTCTCGATAGCTGCATTTTGGTGGGAGATTTGCTCCGCCAAGAGCGGACAGTGCAACCGTTTTATATTCGGACGGGATTGACCTGGCAGGACGAAGAACTGCCAGCACTGGAGCGCTATCTGGCGGCGGTCCGCACCGACCGTTTGCTCTCGCTGGTAACGCTCGACTTGCCGTTGGCGGATTTATACACCGGACATTGGAGCCTGACGGGCCGAGGAACCCCGGACGCTGAATCGCCCGATGAGGCCGTGTTCTTGCCCGGGAGAAATGCCCTGTTGCTCGTGAAGGCGGCCGTCTATTGTCAGTTGCATGGCATTACGCAACTGGCTTTGGCTCCGCTGGGGACAAGTCCCTTCGAAGATGCGGGGCCGCAGTTCCTGCGCGAGTTTCAAACGGCCATGAATCGCGGCGGCACCGGTTGCGTGGAGTTGCTGCGTCCGTTTGGTCAAATGAACAAACGGCAGGTGATGCAACTGGGGAACGAATTGCCGCTGCAATGGACGTTTTCCTGCATTCATCCCGTCCGCGGCTTGCATTGTGGTAAGTGTAATAAGTGTGCCGAACGCCAGCAGGCGTTTGGTTTGGTCGGCCGGCTCGACCCGACCGAGTATGCCGCGTAATTTACGGTTCGAGATTTTCCTCACCTCTTGCTCGACTGAGAACGCATGTTTCGTGTGACCCGAGAAATTGACTTTTGCTACGGACACCGCCTGCTCAATTACGACGGCAAGTGCAAGCATCTGCACGGACACAACGGCCGGGCGATCATTGCCATCGAAGCGGATACACTTGATGAGCGCGGCATGGTGCTCGATTTTTCGGACATCAAGCGGGTCGTGAGCACCTGGATTGACGACAACCTCGACCACCGCATGCTCCTGCACAAGAGCGATCCGTATGTCTCGATTCTGCGCGATTTGGGTGAGCCACTCTATCTGATGGATCAGAATCCGACCGCCGAGAACATCGCCCGGCTGATTCATGAGTTCACTGCCAGCCGCGGCTTTCCCATCGTCGAGACGCACTTGTGGGAAACACCTCACTGTTTTGCCACGTATCGACCCTAAACGTCGCTAGCAGCTAGCGGAATTGCTCTTGGTCGGAAATCGGGTCGCTCGGTAATATCTGCGGCAATGTCCGGCACACGGGCAGTTGTCCATGCTACCTGCAGCGAGGCCAAGGATGGTTTTTTACAAACGGTGGTTTAACTATTCGCTGGTGGCATTTGCGCTGACGGTGGGGCGCTTGTGGCTGAAGTCCGTGCGCGTGCAAGTGATTTGCGATCCTGACGATGACGTGCGAGTAAATCCCGCGGGGCACATTATCAGTCTGTGGCACCAAGACATCATCATGGCCTGCATGTCGTTGACGAGCAGCCAGATGAAAGTCCTTGTCAGTCATTCGGAAGATGGCGGTTACATTACCCGCACGATCAATGGACTTGGCTTTTCGACCATTCGCGGCTCGTCGAAGAAGGGTGGCGCACAGGCGATGCGCGAAATGCTCCGTGAGACCAGGGCAAGCTGCGTTGCAATCACCCCCGATGGTCCCAAGGGGCCACCGCTGCAAGTCAAAGAAGGTGTCACCTATCTTGCCTCGCGCAGCGGCTCACCGATACTTGCCGTTGGTTGTGCTTATGGCCGCGCCCATCGCTTTGGGAGTTGGGATCGACTGTTTTGTCCGCTGCCGTTTTCGCGCGTGGTCGTCTATCTCATGCCGGGTCTCGAGGTGCCACGATCGGCCGACAAGCAGGAACTGGATCAGTACACGGCTGACTTGCAACAGCGGATGATCGAAGCGCACGAGCGGGCGGAAGAGCATTTGGCCGCTTGGGCTAGCACTGGTAAGTGCGCCCCGACTTCTGTGAAAATGACCAACGCGCGCAAACGGTGCCCAGATCGCGAACCGGCCAATCAAGCAGTTTGTTGAATGCCATTCAACAGGAGTTGCAAATAACTCCGACGTTCGGGGTTGGTCAGATTCAGCGTCGCGGCCAGATCGAGAATCGCTTGCTTCGCCAGTGCCAGGTCTGATTCGGATGCTTGGATTTCCAATTCAATAAACGGCCCCACACCATCGACTTGATCGAGGGCGACTTCGACTGGGCAGCCTTGCCAAGTGAGATTGGCCTTGGTTCGCGTCTTCTTCACTTCGGCTACGCGCCGAAAACTGAGGGCAGTGAGTAGTTCGCCAAATTGCGCGAGTCCTTCATCGCCAGCGGCAATCGGAAGTTCGATCTCACGCCTTGTTTTGGTGAGCGCATCGAGCTTTGGCCCTTTGTAGGTGATCACATTCTGCTCGCCCATCTTGCGAAGACGGAGCGCTTCGTCGGTCTGCGAGAAGTCGCGGGCCGGATGGTTGAAGTAGCAATCGACCTGTACTTCGGGCTCATGCCAGGTGATGGCAAACGTAGCTAAGCGAGCACGTAAGGCCGCTTCGTCGGCGAGGGGAAACTTGAGTTCCACTTCGAGGGGCATGATGATTCTCTCGCATGATTCAGGTCGTCAACTGTTCGATGGGACGGTAGGGTCTGGTGCCGCGCACGCGCCGCTTTTTGCCATCGGCGGGGCAACGAGCCAACCCGCACATCCCGCACTTGCCTGCAATGCTTTGCCACGGAGCACGACACTTGTCGCAATGCGCAACGAGATTCCACCAAGGTCCATCGATCTGACCGGCGGGATATAGTTGCACACTCAGCGGCAGTTGATTGTCTGCACATGTTTGCAGGGCGGCGGCGAATTCGCGAAGTGATAGATCGTCGGACCATTCAGGGGATGCGGTGACGCTTGCGAACCGAGCGACAAGGCATTCGACCTGCGCCAGGGTGAGTGGAGAAGGCATCCAGAGACCGTACCAGGCGATTGTAGTGCGAGGAAACAAGTCCGCGGGCAAGTCGTTGAACTGCTGATAGAACGACTGGCTTGCGGTGGGGACCGGCAGCAAACCGAAGCAGCCCGCATAACTGGGTTGCCGCAAGCGCGCGAGCGCGTTCGCTGGGCAAGGACCGCACGTTTCGCGAACTGCTTCTTCGCCGCCATACATGGCTAGCGCATCGCGAATGCTGAAACCAAGGAGCCCATCGGCGCTGCGAGCCAGGTCACTTTGAACGCGATTCTGGGCGCGTGCTTCGGCAGCATATCGAGCAGCCCGCAGATGCCGCTCGACTTTGTCGGGCTGATTCTCGGGCAACAATTCACGCAACGAGCATTGCTGCTCGATGGCCCAGCAAAGGAACTCGGGCGTTTCCACCGTGATGCTCCGCAGGCCAAAAGAAATTAGTGCTTGAAGTGCCGGCGGCCCGTGAAGATCATCGGCAGGCCATGCTCGTTGCAAGCCGCGACGACTTCCGCATCCTTGACGCTGCCGCCCGGCTGAATAATCGCAATCACGCCGGCTGCAGCGGCCCGATGAATCGAATCGGGGAACGGAAAAAACGCATCAGAAGCGAGCACGCTGCCGGGGCCTCGTTCGCCCGCCTTTTGAATCGCGATTTCCACCGAATCAACGCGGCTCATTTGCCCTGCTCCACAGCCAAGCAACATGCCGTCCTTCGCGAGGACGATCGCATTGCTCTTGACGTGCCGGACGATCGCCCAGCCAAACTTCAGATCGTTGAGCAGCTTTTCGGCAGGCTTTTTCTCGGTGGCGATCTTCCATTCGCTCTCGGGATCAGCCAGCACATCGGCTTGTTGCACAAGCATGCCACCTTCGATCTGCCGATAACCGATGGTCGCCGTTTGCGGCGTGAGCTTGCCGACTTCGAGAAGCCGAACGTTCGCCTTCCATTTCGGCTTCGTCTTGAGCAATTCGACAGCGGCGGGCTCGAAAGACGGAGCGACGATCGCTTCGAGAAACAGCCCCGGTGTGCAGAGGACTTCTGCGGTCGCCAGATCGATAGGCTGATTCATCGCCAGCACGCCACCGAAGGCACTTTGCGGGTCACCATCGAGGGCCTTGCGTGTCGCTTCGGCCAGCGATGCGCCGACGGCTGCACCGCACGGATTGTTGTGCTTGATGACCGCACACGCGGCTTGCGAGAGCGGGCGAACAATCCCCAGCGCGCTATCGAGATCGAGCAGGTTGTTGTACGACAGTTCTTTGCCGTTGAGTTGTTTCGCGCCAACCAGACTCGTTCCCTTGGCACCGGCTTGCTTATAGATCGCCGCCAATTGGTGCGAGTTTTCGCCGTAGCGCAGTTCGTTCTCGAGTAAGAGTGGAATGCTGAGCTGCGGCGGAAATGTTTGCCCAAGTTCCTTCGCGAACCAGGCCGAGATCGCAGCGTCGTATCCCGCAGTATGAGCGTAAGCAGCAGCAGCCAACTTGCGCCGCAGTTCCAGGGACGTGCCACCCTGCGTTTGCACTTCCGCCAGGATCTCCGAGTATTGGTGCGGGCTGGTGGCGATCGTCACGAAGGCATGATTCTTGGCCGCTGCACGCACCAGGCTGGGGCCGCCGATATCGATGTTCTCGATGGCTTCTTCAGGACTCACGCCCGGCTTGGCAACCGTGGCTTCAAACGGATACAGGTTGACCACCACCAACTCGAAACTGACGATTCCATGTTCGGCTGTCAGCCGCATGTCTTCGTCGTGGTCGCGGCGGGCAAGAATGCCCCCGAAGATTTTCGGATGCAAGGTTTTCACCCGCCCATCGAGCATTTCGGGGAAGCCCGTGTAATCGGCCACGTCCCGAATCTTCAGTCCGGCGTTTTCCAGGTGCTTGCGCGTGCCACCCGTGCTGAAAATCTCGACCCCGGCCGCCACCAAGGCTTGGACGAACTCCGTCAGGCCCGTTTTGTCGCTGACGCTGATGACCGCTCGCTGCAGACGAGGATTGCTCATGAGATTACGTTCGTGAGAAATGGAAACTGGAGATCAAATCTGGGGATCAAATCCAGCCGCCAACTTGCCGCGCGAGCTGCAGGCCGTCAAGCGGAGTTGACAGCAGGCCGCGCAGCTATTTAAGCGTGGAGAGGAACTCCACGACGTCGCGAATCTCGCGCAGACTGAGGACTTTATCCATCGGCGGCATCGCCGACACCGGCATGGTTCGGTCTTCAACTTCCTCCGTCTTGATCTTCCGCAGTTCGTTCTGCGGCGTAAGCAATTCAATCACGCCGTCCTTCTCGCTTTTGATGATTCCGCCCACCGACGTTCCGTCCGCCAGCAGCAACGTCACGCTGCCGAAGCCCGGCGCGATCTGCAAGTTAGGAAGCACGAGCGAAGCAAGCAGGTGCTGACGCTCAGCGGTCGCCGAGAGTCGGGTCAAGTTCGGTCCGGCGTCCCCTCCCTGATCTCCCACGCGGTGACAACGGCTGCATTGCGCCTGGCGATGTCCGGTGAAGATCTGCTTTCCTTTTTCGACATCACCCCCTTCGAGCGCGAGGCGAAAACGCTCCAGGGAATCGCCCGTCTCTTGGCGCTTGGTGAAAGGCTCGAGACTCTTCTTCAGTTCGGCTGAATCTCGCCCGTTGATCGCTTCGACCACATCCAGTTGCAAACTCTTGGGGACCGTGCCACGCGTGAGTCGCGCCGCCCAATCACCGAGCAATTCATCCGCGCCCTTGGTCTTCAATTCGGCCAGCGAGGCCAAAGCTTGCTGCTTCACCGGGATGGCTGTTTCGGGAGACTTGAGAGAAGTGGAAATAATCTCCAGCGCTTCGCCGGGCAGATTGCGGCCGACGATTCGCATCGCTGCGACGGCCAAGGACTGATCTGGCTCGGCCAGCGCGGCAACCAGCAGATCCTTCGTGCGTTCATGCTTGCGGCTGGCGAGGAGTTCGAGCGCGGCAATGCGGACCGGAGTCTCTTTGGCCGAATCGCGGGCCCACTCGACGAAGGTGTTGTCGTCCGTTTTGAGGGCCAGTTTGGTGATGAGCTGCGTCAGTTGCACCTGCAATTCGCCCTGGCAATGACTGAGGAGTGCCGAGAGTTGGGGCTGGACCGCCGCCTGCACGATGGCCGCGTCGCGCGCTCCAAGCGGCCGCCAATTACCGTTCACACGGTCGCGCTGGGTTGGCTTGGTCCAGTCCGAAAGGGCCGCGAGTGCTTCGCGGCGAATGGGGAGCGAGAGTTTGTCGTTCGCGGCAATGCGCGCGACGGCTGCAGCGTGCGAAGTGGTGCCAAGCCGGAAATTCGCATGGATCACGCGGCGGCCGAGCGAATCAGGAACTTGCGCGGCAGAAAGATGCAGTCCATCAGCCAGTGCGGCCAGGTCGCCTATTGCGGCGTCCAGGGCCAGATCATTCACCGCGCGGGCTGCTTCGGCCGCGATGGACCAGTCGGCATCACTGAGGAAGCGCTTCACTTCGACATCATTCCAACGACGCAGAACCAGCAACGTCGCCAGACGAACAGCAGGTTCCGTATCGTTGGCTTTCGCGAGCACTGCCTGCTTGTTGCCAATTTCACCCAGCGCATACACGCAAGCATGGCGCAAGTACTTATCGCGATTCTGATTGCTCTGAATGAGCGTGAAGAGAGGTTCCACCGCTGGCTTGAACCTGGTTCGGCCCAGCGCTACGGCGGCGTGCAGTTGCACGCGTGGTTCCGCGTCTTGCAGCAGTTGAACAAGCTTTGTGCCAGCATCTGGGCAACGAACATCGCCCAGCGTACGTGCAGCCTGCGCGCGAATCTCGGCATTGTCGCTGGCGAGCAGCGCAATCACCGGCTGGAGCGCTGCGGGCTGATGGCGGCCGAGCATGCCGAGCCCCCAAATGGCGTGCAGTCGAGCCAGTAACGACGGATTACTCTCCGCGACTTTCGTGAACACCGGAATCGCGGCTGCGCCGCGGCCAGCCAGCTCAAATTGCGCACGTTGACGGACGCGCTGATCGGCATGAGCGAGGAGCGCCAGTAATTCGTCATTGGCCCGCTGCTTGAAGCCTTTTGCAAAGAGTTCCTTCACCTGCAGCGTTTCTGCACTGCTGACTGTTGCCGGATCGAATGCCGTGTAGACACGACCACCGCGGCTCTTACCAGTCCAGTCGAGGCCGACGAAGTCGCTGACGTAGAGCTTGCCGTCGTAGCCAAAGTCGGCATCGGTGGCAGAGATCGGTTTGAGGAAATCCTCGTAACCAACGATTTCAAAACTGGCTCCTTTCGCCTTCACGCGAAATGTTTCGATGCCGCCATTGCCGGTGTAATTGCAGTGAAAGAACCGCCCGCGAAAGTGTTCGCTCCAGCCGGCTGCGCCGCAGTAGGCAAAGCCGCTGGGGCCGGCACCAAGCTTGCCAACAGGAGGCAGCACCCAGGCGGGGCGAATGCTTTCTGCCTCGGCGGCACCATCAAGATGCCAAATCTTTTCGGCATGCCATGGGCCCGTTTCATACGGAGCGGGAATTGTCTGGTAGGCCATGTTCCAGCCGCTGTCGGCTCCTTCCACGACATACACCAGCCGGGAAATATCTCCCTTGTCGCAATTGTTGTCGGCGGCGAAGAGATTGCCGGAATCATCGAAGGCCAGTTCCTGCGGGTTTCGCAGCCCGCGATGAACTACCTCGAATTCACTCCCATCCGCATTGCAGCGAAACACGGCCCCACGGCGCGGCTCGGCCAGCGTTGTTCCTTCTTTGGTCTGCACATGAAAACCGCGGTCCCCCACGCTGAAGTAGAGCTTGCCATCCGGTCCCCAGCAGAGGCCGTGCAAGTCGTGCCCCAAGAATGCTGCGTTCACACCAAAGCCATGCAACAGCGCTTCACGCTTCTCGGCGACACCGTCGCCATCTTCATCGCGGAGCTTCCACAGCTTGGGGATGCAGGTGAGATAGATGTCGCCATCGCGGGCAATCAGGCCGGCTGCGAGGCCATCGAGCGGGCCATTCAAGCCGGCCGCGAACACCGTGGATATTTCCGCGCGGCCGTCACCATCCCGATCTTCCAGGCGGCGAACCTGGTCGGTGTAGCGCGTGAACCACTCCATTCCCCCTTCGAACTTGCCGGCAAACTTTTGAAACATCGCCAGCCGATCGTCGACTGTTTTGAGTTGCAGATCGTCTTCGAGCAAAAACGGCCGGCTGCGGTTCTCTTCGGTGCCGCGATTGAAGCGAAACTCTTCGGCCACATAGACTCGCCCTTGCTCATCCAGACAGAGGGCCACGGGACTGGCAAGCCGTGGCTCCGCGGCAAAGAGTTCGACCTTCAGTCCCTTGGGCATTCGTAAAGCAGCGATCTTCGCCTGCGCTTCACGGGTGCCGTCCGGCAGCGGCGGATCGACCTGCCCAGGTTCAGCCGCGCTGACGGAGGCGATACCAAACGCGGCAATCAGAACCCAAAGACAAATGCTGGGCCGGTTCATAGAGGAAGTAAGGAGAGAGTGCGAAATGTGGGTCGGTCGATGAAGGCTTCATCGTGGCGGAATGCTTTGCCCGCCGCAACGGGCAGGACCGAAGCAAGCGTGACTGCTACCAAGGCGTGAACCGCAGCCCAAAGGCAGCCAACTGCTGACAGACAAGCAGCCCGATCCCCACGAACGCGAAGGGTGCGAAGTAATCGAGCCAGGTGGTCTGAGCCGCCACCAGCTTAGCCCGCTGTAAACCGTCGATTCGCTTGAAGACGGAACGGAGGGCCGGCATATCGCCCGATTCGAAAATCTCGCCCCCCGTGACCTGCGCGACCGTTCTCAATTCTTCCGGCGGCACTGCGTTCCGAATAGAAACGATGTAGACGACGATATTCTTGGCGCTCAACTCGCGGGCGATCACTGCCGCTTGGCCATTCATCAGGTCGGGACTTTCGCCGTCGGTCAGGACGATGATCATCCGGTCCCCTTCATGCCGCTCTTCGAGCACTCGCGCACATTCGCGCAGCGCATTGCCGACCTTCGTGCCGTCCCACCATTTAAGCGGAAAAGTGCCGGGACCAACAAAGGGCGTTGCCAACCGAATCGCCGAGAGGTCGGTCGTTAGCGGGACCCAATGCATCACGCCGGAGGTGAAGATCGTGAACCCGAACGCGTCCCCTTTGCGGAACGTGGTGAACTCGGTGATGGCCTCCATGGCTGCGTCGTACTTGGTGTACGGCGTGCCGTCCTTTTTGATCTTGTCACCCAGCGGATCGTTCATGCTGCCCGAGGTATCGAGCGCGATTTGAATGTTCGCCACTTGCGAAGGATAAACGGGCGGACCTTCGATGAGCGGACCGGCCCACAGAAAGATGGCCACCGCCAAGATCGCTGCGGGCAGCAAATCCGCCGAGCGCACGAACAGGCCAATCCAAGTGCCGCGCCGCAGGCTGCCGAAATCGAACGGCAGCACCACGGGCCGGCCGCGCCGCCACCATTGCCAACAGCCGAGCAATACTGGCAGGCACAACAGGGGAAGCAGTTCGGGGCGGGAGAAGATCATAGTTAGTTCAGCGCCTCCAGATCGCGGAGCAGATCCTTGGCGATGGTGCCGTTCGCTCCTTTGCCGCCGAACGGTGATTGGTGGCTATGAAACCAGCGCTCGACACTGCTCCACTGCGCCCCAGCCTGCGGATGACAGCGGAGCTGCTCGACGGCATCACCCAGACGCTTTGTCGATAGATTCAACCGCTGGGACCAAAAAGCCAGTAGCAATTGTTCGAGATCGGCCTGTTGCTCCGGACTTAACTCCGCGCGCGACGCTTGCTGCAGCAGCAGGCGCAGACGCTCGGTGATGCTCGGCGGTGGTGGTGCGACTGCAGCGCTGCGGCGCCAATCGCGGCCGTACCAAACGAGCGGAATCAGCAGCAACGCCCATGAACTCCAGGCGAGGAACATCAGGAACGAGTAATTAGTATGCAGGTCAACTTCAGAATTGGGTGTCGCATACAGTTCGCCCGAATACTTTTCGGGAATCAAAGCCTGCATCGAAACCGCGAACTCAGGCCGCGGTTCCGGACGCTGGCCGTTGGGCTGGACGAGTGATTTGCCGATGTCGTGTTCGCCCGGACCGAAGGCCATGTAGCGCAAGTCGTAACGAAAGCCGCCTTCAACCGGCTCGACATTCGCAATCCTTACCGAGAGGGCATCACCGGGCGTGAACGGCACCGCGATCAACTGCGGGCCGGGAATTTCGACGATCCGCTGCCCTTCGACACCGATCGTCACCGCCGGGCCCTGACGAAACCAGATCGCCAAGAGCACCACTATCGCGATGGCACCGAGCCCCAACGACAACAGCACGAGACGCAGCGCGAAGGCACTCAAGCTGCGGGGCTGTGATGAAGTTGGTGTCATGGGAATCGCTTCAGCGGGTTAATCGTGGCCGAGTGACTTGCGATGCTTGAGAAAATAACGAACGCGAGGGAGAACCGGACTGTCAATCGGCAGATGCAGGAACTCGATGCCGCTTTGCACGAGCGATTCGCGGATGCGGTCATTCGTGCTGAGCTTGGTCCAGCCATGCAGGACGGCCTTACTGCCGGTCTCTGCTTCGCGAGCGCGGAAGATGCCACCGCGGGGCAAGGTAACCTCAGCCGGATCTTGCAGCCAGAGCACGACTACTTCGTGATTGGTCGCGAGCAGTTCAATCACGTTGATCGCTCCTTCGTCATGCAAATCGCTGAGGACGAAGACGATCGAGCGAGACTTGAGCGACGCAGCCAGCGTTCGCAATCGCGAAGAGAGGAGGGTTCGTTCGCGAAAATCGTATTGCCGCAATTGTTCGGCCCACTGCAGCAGGCTTTGTGAAGACAGCGTGGGTGTAACGCGCAAGTCGCGCTCGCCGCCGGCGACCACACCAACGGGACTAAGACGCTCGAGTCCCGCGAGAGCAATGCCCGCCGCGAGACGCACGGCCCAGTAGTACTTGCTCTGTTCGACCGAGCCAACGCACATCGACGCCGAAGTATCGACCGCCAGATAAATGGGAACTTGCCGCGCTGCTTCGTACTCTTTGACGAACGGCTTTCCCGTGCGAGCAGTGACTCGCCAATCGATCAGCTTGACGGGATCGCCCGGTTCATAGGGTCGCGACTGCGCATACTCCAAGCCCGACCCTAAAAAGCGCGAGGCATCGCCGCCGAAGCTCAAGCTGTCGGCCAGCAGTTTGATTTCGAATTCAAACTGTCTGCGCGGATTCGTGATGGGTGGTAGTAAGTAAGACATAGCTCAACGCGGGCGATGCGGGAGAGAAAAACGGATTCAACACATATTCGCGACGATTACAACTCACGCATGATTTCTTCGAGCACATCGCGGGCGTGGACGCCGCGGGCGACGCTCTCGTAAGTCAAGCGAATGCGGTGCAGAATCACGTCTTCGGCCAGGGCGATCATGTCTTCCGGAACCACATACGAGCGGTTGTGCAATAAGGCGCGAGCGCGCGATGCCTGAACGAGCGACAAGCCAGCACGCGGACTGCAGCCGACGGCCAGGGCGGAGTGTTCACGAGTACGGCGAACGGTACGGACGACGTGCTCGGTAAAAGCCTCGCTGACGTGAATCGACTGGACCTGCTCCATCATGTTGACGAGTTCCGGAATTCCGCAAACCGGATTCGCAGAGATCATATCGAACGCGGAACGTGGCACCGCGCCGCCACCATCCTGCCGAACGAGACCCATGTTCAATTGCCGACGATAAACTTCTTTCTCCTGATCGGCTGAGGGATACTCCAGCCGATGGCAGAGCATGAAGCGGTCGAGTTGGGCTTCGGGCAACTCGAACGTTCCCGATTGCTCGATGGGGTTCTGCGTGGCGATGACCAGAAACGGCGCAGGTAGCGGAAACGTGTTGCCGCCGAGCGTGACTTTGCGTTCCTGCATCGCTTCCAGCAAGCAGCCTTGCACCTTGGGAGCAGCGCGGTTGATTTCGTCCGCGAGGAGTAGGTTGGTGAAGACCGGCCCCTTGTGAATGCGAAACTGGTGCGTCGCTTGATCGAGAATTTCTGAGCCAATTACATCGGACGGCAGCATGTCGATGGTGAACTGCACGCGGCCGAAGCTCATGCCAATGGTCCGCGCGACAGCATTCACGAGCAGCGTCTTGGCCAGTCCCGGCACACCTTCCAGCAGCAAGTGCCCGCCGGTGAGCAAGGCAATCAAGATGCGTTCGACGACGACGTCTTGCCCGACGACAACTTTGGCGACCCGTGTGCGGATCTCCTCAATCTGGCTGGCGGCAATGGAATTCAGTTCGGCGGTGCTCACGAGTATCTGCTTCTGCGAAAGGTTGACGGTGGGAATTCTGAACAGGGTTGCCGAAACTACACAGCCTGAGCACCCGACTTGCCGGCCAGGGCGACGTTGATCCAGCGATCGGCCAGCGATTGCAAATCGCTCTTCGAGCGCGGGCTCGTTTCGACCGCAAACGCAGCCTGCTCAAGCGTGACAATTTCGCGTTGCAGTTCGGCGCGCTGGGCGTCGGACAATTTCGCGATGGGGCTGGTTCGAATGCGATGCAGCAAGCTGATAACCGAAAACGGCGTGGCATCTCGGGGAGCGATGAAGGCCGGCGGGCCAGCATCCGCCTCGTCGGTCTTCTTCCAGAAGACCTTGGCAATTGCGAGCCCCACAATCGCCAGCGTGGCTAAACCGCCGATGATCCAAGCAGCATAATTCGGCTCGGCAATGGCCGCTGCTTCTTTTCCTTCCATTAGGACGACCTGAGCGGCCGCATCGACGGGATCCATGTCTTTGTAGGTGCGATAAGTCACCGCGATGGCTTCGTTCTTGGGCTGCGGAAATTTGAATTCCACCTTGTTGGTGGCTCCCTGCAAGAGCGGCGAAGGATCGAGCTCCACGGTCCAGTTTCGTTCCGACTTGGCGTACATCCCGTCGTCGCCGCTGTGCAACTCGCTGACGTGCAGACCTTCGCGATTATCGACGTTCGTCACTTTCAAGCCGTACGCTTGCAGGTCGATCAGCTCTTCCAGATCGGGCACGAGACCATGCGAGGTGGCAATCACGTCCATCTTCAGTCGCTTGTGTTCGGCCAGTTCGCGGGCGTCGACGATCTCGGTAATCGCAATGTCGGTCGCCACGCGGCGGGCCGGTGCATCGCTGGCGATCTCAATCAGCAGCGGATTGGAAGGGAGGGGAATCACGACTTTGCCGTCGCGATCGAAGAAGTCGAGTTCAATCTCCAGCGGCGGTACGCGGTCGACCGTCGCATCCTTGGCCACCAGGTGCAGATAGGCGAGCGGCGTCTCGTGCCAGTCCTTCAGGTCCGATGACGGCGTGTTCGCATCGGCTGCCGTTGGTGCAGACACGCTCACTTCGGCGCTATCGGGCACCATGGGCTGAGAACCAGCATTCGGATCGGCGAAGACGATCGACTTGAGTTCAAAGAAATCGCCAATGGCGAGCCGCAGGGCTTCTTCGAAGCGATCGCGATACAGAGGCTGCTCGACGATTGTCTTGCCCGAGACGACCCGCCGAGTTTCGTTTTGCAGGTACTTGCCGAAACCGCCGGCCTCG
This sequence comes from Anatilimnocola aggregata, assembly GCF_007747655.1. NCBI lineage: Bacteria > Pseudomonadati > Planctomycetota > Planctomycetia > Pirellulales > Pirellulaceae > Anatilimnocola > Anatilimnocola aggregata. Next base: position 6,135,452 of record NZ_CP036274.1, on the reverse strand, counting down.
CGCGCCAGGTCAGCCGTGTGAACGAGGGTAACAAACACGCCGAATTCGCCGTTCTGACGAATCTTGGCACTGCCGTCGACTCGCGAGCGTAGCCGAATTTCGCGCAGTAACGATTCGTAGTACTGCACCTTCTCTTCGGCCGGATAAACGGTGGCATTGCGCCCGGTGATTTCAACCGCGCTGGAAAGATAGCGATACTTCATCTGCGGGGCGATGACGTTGGCCTTCACGTTATCGGCCACCATCGTCGAGAACATCTGCAGATGAACACCCCCCGCGCCATTCGGCAAGCTCTTCATCGCCTGACTGATTTCTACCAGCGATTCGTGCGTCACGCCCTTGCGCAGATTGATGTCGCTGTCGTTGGCGATGCCGAGAAGGCCGTAGAACCAGGAGCGATAGGGGAGCAAGGTGAACTCGGTGCGGCTCGCCTTCGGCACGTACTCTGCGTAGGCTTTGGCCCCAGCGCGGAAGCGATCGAGCGCGGCGGACGAACGTTTGAGATATGTCGCAAAGCGATCGGTGTCGTTATCGGAAGCCACGGCCTGGAAGTACGAGAACTCAGCCCATTCGGCGAGTACCGAACCGGCCGTGCAGGTCGTTCGCCAATCGTCGGGATGAGCCGCCAGCCATTCGGTGGCGATCTTCTCGGCTTCGGCATAGCCTTCGTTCACCAGCTGGAAGACGTCGTCGTTATCGCGCTTGGTCGCGGCATCGCGCTGGATGGCGAGATTTCGCCAATGAGCACCGAGCTTGAATCGCATCCGCTCGAGCAGTGACAGCAGGAGGGTCGGCGATTGATTTTCCAATGGTCCAAAGACCTGGGCGATCTGATCGCGGGTGTAAATCTCCGCCTTGCTATGGCACAGATCGAAGGCGGTGACGGTCATGTTCTCGTCGAGCAACTTGCGGGTCTCGGGATCGAGTGCGGCAAGCATCGCACCGAGTTGTCGCAGGCTTTGATCCTGCTCGGCCCGGGTCAGTACGATGGCGTGCCCATCGAGTTTGTACTGCTTCATCGCCTCGGGCGTGAAGCTGGGGTCGTGAAGTTGGGCCCACCGAATCAAGTAGGCATTGCCGAGTTCCGCAGCGGTGGTCTTATCTCGCTTCGAAATCTCAGCCAGTTGCGGCACAATCCGTTCGATGTTGTCGGACATCAGCGTGAGCCGGCCGATCATGAGTTTCACAGAACTAGCCAATTGGGGTTCGACTGCAGCGAGCCAACTGCCGGCCGGTTTCGCGCGGAGGAGTTCTTCAATCGTGACGTGCTGATACTTTTCTTTGCCTTCCGGCGTGGCTTTCTTCCAGTTGGGAAAAATCCCGTAGCTCTGCTGAGCTTCGGCCAGCCAATTGCGAGCATACAAATTGGCAAACGTTGGGCCGGGAGGTGAACTGAGGAGCTTGTTTTCGGCGAGCAGCATGACTGCCGCTTCTTGCAGTTCGAGATTCGAGCGGCGAATGGCGAAGTCGATATCGCCCTGGCCCCGTGCCGTCTTGCGACCGATCAGGGCGACCACTTCCCAGGCGAGTTCCGGATGCGCGGAGTCTTTCAGGATCTGGCCAAGTCGATTGCGGACGACCGACGGAGTCGCTTGCAGCAGGGCCGCGTGCAGATCGTTGAAAGCTGCGTCCCGATCTTCCTTGGAAAGATTGCCTTCATGCAGCTTGGCGACGATGGGTTCGAAGTTCGGATCGAACTTAGTCGGCGCATCGGGCTTGATGCCGGCGGTCAGTTCGGGAATTTCGCTTTCCTTGAGGCCGAACTCTTTGGCTTCGTTCCAGAACTCTGCGGCGGCCAACACGCGCGAGGCTGCGTGACGCTTTTCCGGATCACTCCCGCCCAGCAGCTTGGTTCCCTTCCGCAGGAGCGTCATCAATTCGCTGCGGGAGTCGTTTTTCGCAATGGTTTGCGCGAGCAACTTGCCGAACGCGATCGTCTGCTTGTCGTTGAGTTCGACCGGCGACGCATCCGCGATGCGCAGCACATCGTTCGGGAGTAGGACGGCCTTGGGATTGGCCCACATCAGTTCACCCACGAGCTTGCCGTGCAGTCGCGCGGGCTGTTCGCCAGGGTAGACGACGATCAAGTCGTGCAGCTTTTCCCATTCGCCCGCATGCATGTAGAGCTGAAAGCGTTCATCGTCGGGAAGGCTCTTATCGCCGCCGGCTGACATCCGGGCAACCGCGCGAAACACTTCATCGGGCGTGCGGGAGATCTTGACCTTCAAGCAGGCATCACCTCGGTCGGCGAGCGCCTTGAGCGCTGCCCGGGCAGCAGCTTCCTCAGCTTCCAGCTTCATTTTCGCTTCGCGCGCGATGCGAGCTTCCTCGGCATCAGCTTTCATCTTGGCTTCGCGGGCGATGCGAGCTTCTTCGGTCTTGCGGCGTTCTTCTTCGCGTTTGGCTTCATCCGCAGCCTTCTTTGCGTCATCAGCGGCTTTCTTCGCTTCGTCCGCAGCTTTCTTGGCATCATCGGCGGCCTTTTTCGCCTCCGCAGCCTTTTGCCGCTCGGCCTTTTTGACCGCTTCCGTATCTTCCGTCTTGTCGTCTTTCTTTTCGACCGTATCGTCGGCCTTCTCTTGCCCGCGCGCGAGCGACGACAAAGAACCGCTCAGAAAGGCGAATACAATCGCCATGGCCAGCGGGTAACGGAGTTGAGTGAGAATTCGTTTCATCACAATTTCCAACAGCGAATGAGTGCGAGCTTGTACGTTACGATCCTAATTCAAACTCAGGCGGAGTGACTTCGCTGGAGTTCAACGTCGGCGCCCGAGGGCGATTATCTGGCGGGGCAGTAGCGGTGCCGGAAGTGGGCGGGGCATTGGTCGGCGGCGTGAAGGTCGGTGGGGCTGCACCACCTCCGCCTCCTCCGCCGCTAGTGGGAGGCACCGGTGGCGGGGGTAAGTTGGCTGACTTGATCACCACTTCGAGGTTCTTGCGGTCCAAATCGTTCCGCGCCATCGCGCTGTGCTCGGCGAGAAACCGGAAATTCTGCCGCGACAGCTCCCAGTGCTTCCTCCAGACCTGCTCTTCGGCCGATTCCAGCCGGAGGGCAATCATGGCCTGATAATGCACGCGGCCGAGAAAATCCCGCGCGTCGTAGGCCAACTTCGATGCAGGGCCATGGGTCGCTTCGACTTGCTCGACAAATTGCCGGGCGTCGGTGAGCGTGTCATCGAGCTTGCCCAACTGAAACGCTGCGCGGATCTGCGCGAGCCGCAATTGATCGCGGGCCACGCTGGCCGCAGAAGCATCGTCGCCGAAAGAAGGAACGGCGCTCACGGCCTTGCCATAGGCGGCAATCGCTTGTTCCCAGTGCTGCTTCTTCTCGTGTTCTTCTGCTTCTGCCCGGTAAGCGGCCGCTTCACGCCAGGCGAGTTCTTGTTGGCCGGGGCCGAAGTGATAGCTAACCAGGCCGACGGGCACGAGCAACCAGAGGAGGACGAACCATTTTTTTAACGATTTGCGATTCATGCGACCGTCTCCCGACCGCGCGTTACAGCGGACAATGCCGGTTCTTCTTCACGATTGCGCATCAGGGGCAACTCTCGCTCGGCATTCCACGCACAGCCCAAATATTCGAGCAACAGCGGCAAGAATGCCAACAGCGCCGCACCGATGCCGATCGCGCCGAGCGCCAGATCTTTCCAAGTGAAGCCAAGCTTGGCGGGCTTGGGAGGAGTGATGGCCAGTTCTGCGAGCGCGGAGGTTGGTACGTGTTGGGTGTTGACGTCGTAATAGGATCCGCGCAATTCGGCAGCCAGGCGGCGCAACACACCGGACTGCTGGCGAGAATCGTGGCCGTCGATGAACGTGCCGACGACGGGATCGCCGACGGCAAAGATTTGAAACTGATTGATCGACCGCGGCATCTTGGGAATACGGCTGAAGTCGAGCGTGTCGCCGTCGGTGCACAAGAAGACCGTCGTGCTATTGGGGGCCCAGTCGCGGGCCATGTCGGCCGTCGCTTGCAGCCCTTCAATCACATTCGTCTTGCCCGGCTCAAAGGCCCAGACCAGCGGCAAGTTATCGAGCACGTTGGTGATGACGGCGGTATCGTAGGCATCGACAACCACCGGCCGCGCGGAAGTGAAGAAGGCAATAATACTGAAGCGGGTCCGCCCGAGCGAAATGCGGGGGAAGATCCCTTGAATCACTTGCAGCACGCGCTGGCGGCGCTGCAGGTCGCGATTCTCGCCCGAGTCAGAAATTGCCATGCTTGGTGAAACGTCAAGCAGCAGAATCACTCGCTGAATGTCTGCGGGGGCGACCGTTTCGTCGCTATCCGCGCCGGTCGTCTGGATTCCTTCGCTTGGTGCAATGGCGAGGATGACTAATCCCCAGGCGAGCGCTGTCGCCGCGATCACGCGCAGCAGTGGCACAGCTTGCGTCCAAACGCGCGGTTCGCCGGTCGGTCCGAAGGCTAGTCGCGCGAGCGCGCGACTGCGGCGGGAGTGCATCGTTTCGGCAACGGCCGATAGAATCAGCACCAGCGCGGCAACCGGCAGGGCGAGATAGTTCGGATTCAACTCGGCAAACGACATGAGAGCTTTCGTAGCGGGAGCAATCCACCATGCGCAATAACTTGAGCGATGATCCAGACGTGGGCAGCAACAGAGAGCAGCGAGAAACGGCGGGAGAGCCAGTTTTGGCTCCGAAGGGAAGTCCACTCCAATCTAGTTATCCCGCTAGGGTGCTGCAACTGCCACCCGGCAACGCCTTGTCGGACCCATCATCGCCCGTTGTTGTGATCCAGGGGTAAATTTCGGTCAAGCACGGGCCGATGCCAAACGGCCTCGCTATATTGGGTGCGCATACGTTCCGCGTTGGCCAAAATTCATGTGAATTCAGCCGGGCTAACAACTTGCCACCGAAGGATGCTTTTATGAACCTGCCACGTTCCTGGTTTCCTCTAATAGTCGGAACCACTCTTCTAATTACCGGATGCGGAAAGATGGATGACCCAATTACTGCGGCCGTCAAAGCCGATAAGCAGGCTGGCGTGCCGGCTCCCGGCTTGGAAGAGACGAAAGCCATCGCGGAAGAGGGCTTTATTTTCGGCCTGCCAATTGTGATGAACTACGCGGTGATGAACGAATATGCGGTGGATGCGAAGGGGAGCCAGTTCAAAGCGCCGTTCAACCAACTCGATAACACGCACCGCGTAGCGACCTATGAAGATACCGCGGTGGTCACGCCGAATAGCGACACTCCTTACTCCGTTGTATGGCTCGATCTGCGGGCCGAGCCCATGGTCATTTCGGTACCGGCAGTGCCGCTGGATCGCTATTATTCGGTGCAGTTGATCGACGGCAATACGTACAACTACGGCTATATGGGAAGTCGCGCGACGGGCCCGGAAGCTGGTGACTACCTGGTGGTCGGCCCGGATGCGAAGGTCGACAAGCCGGCGGGAATCAAGGAGGTCTTTACCTCAACCACGCCGTTCTCCCTCGCACTTTTTCGGACGCAGTTGTTTCAGCCCGACGACATGCCGAACGTCGAAAAAGTGCAGGCTGGATACAAAGTGCAGCCGTTGTCGTCCTTCTTAAAACAGGCCGCACCTCCGGCTGCTCCCAAAATCGATTTCCTGCCCGCAACGACCGACGGAATCAAGCAGAACTTTTTCGAGTATCTAGACGCCGCGCTGCAATTTGTTCCTGAATCGGCAGAAGATAAGCCAATCCGCGAAAAACTGGCCACGATTGGGATTGGCCCCGGCAAGAAGTTCGAACTCAAGGATCTTTCGCTGGAGCACAAGGCTGCGGTCATGCTGGGGATGAAAGCTGGTGACGAGAAGGTCGACAAGTTCCTGGCTAGCGGGATCAAAAAAGTAAATGGCTGGAGCATCGGTTCGTTCTTTGGCAATCGGGAGTTTTTCAAAAGCGACTGGCTCATGCGGGCAGCGGCAGCGAAAGGTGGCATCTATGGGAACGACGCTGCTGAAGCGGTCTATCCGATTACGCGCGTCGATGCCGACGGTGAAACACTCGATGGCAACAAGCACCAGTACACGATCACATTCCCGGCCGGCCAATTGCCGCCGGTCAATTCTTTCTGGTCGGTGACGATGTACGACGGCAAGAGCCAACTGCTGATTAAGAATCCGATCAATCGCTACCTGATTAACGCCCCGATGCTGCCGAGTATGAAAAAGAACGAAGACGGCTCACTCACGCTCTACATTCAAAAAGAAAGCCCGGGCGAAGGCAAAGAAAGCAACTGGCTCCCCGCACCCGATGGTCCCATCTATCTGGTGATGCGACTCTATTGGCCGAAGACCGAAACGCCGTCCATTCTTCCTGCGGGCGAAGGTACCTGGCAGCCGCCAGCCGTCGTGCGCGTGAACTAAATTCGTGGCCAGTCGGAAGGTTTGCCAGCGAATGCCAGCGGCGTATCGTCCGCTACGGCCAGATTGTTCGACAAGCAAGCTTAGGCCTGCTCGATGCGGACGCATTTGGCGCGAACCGGGTAATACTGAGGGTCGGCAATGAGTTGCGGCCCCTCCCCTTCGTCTACCGATGTCCGATTACGGCCGTGGAGTTTGGCGTCCTGCAGTGACCGGTTGAGGCGGGCGAGGAAGAGGTCGAGCGTGTCGTTACGCTGGATGGCAGCGATGCCGGCGCTGATGGAGAGATCGAGTTCGGTCCCTTCGTAGTCGAGTGTGACCGCCTCCAGCGATTGCCGAATGCGTTCGAGGGCGCTGCCGGCGTTGCGCGGGCCGGTATCGCCAAAGAACAATAGGAACTGCTGACCGGAGTAGCGGACGAGACGGTCGAAGCCGCGATCGGTCCGGATGCCGCCACAAAGCAACTCCGCCGCGGCAGCGAGAATCCGGTCGCCAGCGCGAGGACCAAGTCGATCGTTGAGACGCGCGAGACGGTCGATATCGACAAGCGCACAACTGACCAGGCGCAGGCGCTGGGGATCTTCGGCCCACCACAAGTGGAATAGGCTTTCCATTCCCACGCGACTGATCTGGCCCGTAAGGGAGTCAAGGTACAGCGGCTGCGAGGGGAGCGTTTTCTGATTGCCACCGCGGAGTTGCTTGCCCAGCAAGTGCTGCCAGCCGTCGCGACCCCTATGGAGCAGTTCGACGGACGCCGCAAGTTGGGCGAGTATCTGCCGCGCGCCAAGTTCGGGTTCTTTAGCCAGGTCGATTTGCTGCAGGTCATGGCCCAACCGGTCGAGCGCTGTCAATTGTTCTTCCAAGAGCAATTCGAGTTGCGAGACGATCGGGGTTTCGTCGAGCAGGCGGTCGGCGAACTGCCTGATGATTTGCAATACTTCGTCGAGCGTGGTCCGCCAATTGTGATGCAGTGTGCGGACGTCGGTGAGGAGTTGAGATTCAGCGGGCTGATCGAGCCGACTAAGGGCGTGGCGGCCGCGAACTTCAGCAGTGAGCAGCTGCTCGCGATAGGGAGTGGCAGCCAGATAAAGATGCAACAGAAGTCCCTCGACGAATGACTCGGGAGGCAAGTTCGCAGCGGTCAATCGTTCGTGCCAAATCGCCGGCAGATCGGCAACGGTGAGAGGGACGGTCTCTACCGCAGGCTCGACCTTCGGGGCTTTGCTAGTCACGGTTAGCAAGCGCTTGACCAGCGTCGGCGAGATCAGGGGCGCATCAGACAGCAGCACGGCCAGGGAATAACCCAGGCCGATGTTCATGATCGCCATGCTCAGCACGAACAGGATCAACGCAGTCGCTCCACTCGAAAATCTGATGCCAGAGGAATCTACGTCATGCCAGCGGGCCATTTCACTCGCGAGCTACGTGACCCAACCTCCCTTGAGAATGGCCGACACTCCGCGCGCCAGCGGAACAATTGCTAGCTGGAATATCTTGCGCAGCTTCTACGACCGGAATCGTCAGAGTCGAGTTATTCGCTACAGACGTTAAAGCCGATTGGGTTGATAGGCCCGGAATATTCGTCAGAAGCGGCAAAGTCGTTTTGCCCCTGATGGAGCGGTGTCGTGGATCGTGCTTCGCTGCCACGAGGCAATTGGGAGTAGGCGGAAATGAATCAGTTCTGGCAGCTATCGTCGGCCCTGGCCTTAATCACCTTGTTCGCCCCACACGTTCAAGCTCAGAACTTTGGCCCGCGCAGTTGGAAGTCGTACGTGCCGGGGGATGGTCGAGCAGTGTCAGCTGCATCGAAATCGGCCGTCGATGAGGCCCCTCTCGCTGAAGAAGACTTGCCGCCGATTGTGGCTGGCAATGCCAGGGCGCGGACGATTCAGACGAGCGCAGTCAAACCGGGAGCTATGCCGCGCGCACAGCACGAACTCACTAGCTACTACGATGACAACGACAACAACACAATTCCTCCCGCACCGGCCGACTTCACGGGTAAGCAGGATGATGGATCGACGCAGTACTATGACCCAGCCGCCAGTCAACCGTTTGATCCCGGCATTGCGACGATGGGCGACATTGGCTGTGCCACTGCTTGCGACGCCTGCCAACTAAACGATGGCTGCGGCGATGTGTGTTGCTGCTGTCCAACGCGCAACTTCGCGCGCATTGAATACCTGATGTGGTGGGGGCGCGGGCGCGCTTTGCCGCCGCTGGTGACGACCAGCTTTGATGGCACCGACATGGCAGAGGCCGGCGTGCTCGGTTTGTTCAGCACTACGATCCTGTATGGCAACAACGATATTGGCACCGATTGGCGCAGCGGTGGCCGCTTAACTCTGGGGCATCAACTGGATGCCGAAGGTGCCTGGACTGCCGTGGGTCGGTTCTATGGTCTGGGTGACAGTACGGATAGTTATCATGCTGAATCGGCGACAGGCTCGCCCATTCTGGCCCGGCCGTTTTTCAACGCCTTGCTCCTGCAACAAGATGCGCTACTCGTAGCTTTTCCGGGCGTTTCGACCGACGGCGTAATCGACATTCAATCGCGATCCTCGATGCTGGGGGCCGATGCGTTTGTGCGGCATGCGTGGGCCGGATCAGATTGTTGGCAAGTCGATCTGCTCGGCGGTTATCAATTTTCGCGACTCGACGATAGCTTGGAGATTCGCAATTCCGAACTGGTCCTGCTCGATCCCCAGGCAATCTTTCCGCCGAACACGACGATCTCGATGCGCGATTACTTCCGCACCAAGAATGAGTTTCACGGCGGCGTGCTCGGCCTGGCGGCGGATTTTTATCGTGGGCCGTGGACGTTATCGCTGCTTGGCAAAATGGCCATCGGCAATCAGCGTCAAAGTGTGACGATCGAAGGTGGCACGTTGATCGCGCCGGAAGTTGGACCGGCAGTGCAGTCGCCCAACGGACTCTTGGCGCGGTCGACGAACATCGGCCAATACTCGCGCGATGTATTTACCTTCGTTCCCGAGGCCAACTTCACACTCGCTTATCAGCAGAATAACTGGACGTTCACCATGGGTTATTCATTCCTGTATTGGAACGATGTGGCTTGGGCCGGCGATCAAATCGATACGCGGGTCAACCTGAGCAATCCGGTGATTGGCGACCAGGTGCCGGCCTTCGCCTTCCGCGATACCGATTTCTGGTTGCAAGGAATCAGTTTTGGTGTGGAATTCAACTTTTAAGTTGTCCCAGCCACTTACCACTGCATGAGCGATTCGATTTCGAGTCGCGAGAGGGTGGCGAGTAGTTCGCTGACGAGGGGGCGGCGGATTGGCTCTGTTGACGTCAGCTTGGCGATGAGGGTGGCCACTTCGCGGCTGACATCGGGGCGCGAGACGCGCAGATCTTGTGCGGCATGCCAGTTGTCGAGCAGCGGAGCGGGCGAGTTGGGGACTGCGCCGCGCAGCAAATGAAGCAGCGTGAGTCCCAGCGAATAGATATCCGCAGCGGCGGTTAGTTGATAACCGGAGAGAAATGCTTCGGGTGGCAGATAAGCAGCATCGCCGGCCAGCCAGGTGCCGGTGTGGCACTCGCCCGACTCCAACCGCCGGGCAAGCCCCAGGTCGATCAGCGTGACATGCCCCTGATCGGAAACAATCAGGTTCTCAGGCTTCACATCGCCGTGCAGCCAACCGCCGCCATGCAGCGCGCCGAGCGCTTCGGCCGTTTGTCGCACATACCAAAGTGCTTGCGGTACGGGCACCTTTGCACCTTGCGTTATCAAATTGCGCAGGGTTTGTCCCGGTGCATAGGGCAGGACGAGATAGGCAACGTCGCTCTCATGTTCGCCCAGCTGGTAATTAAACACGCTGATCAGATGCGGATGAGCGAGTGAAGTGGCGACTAGCGCTTCGCGCTGCAGAATCGCGCGGGCCAGGCTGCGGTCGGCCACATCGGAGCGAATCGACTTGATGACATAGTCAGCAGACGATTGCCGAACAGGCCCCGCCGGTCGCGCACGAAAGAGTTCAAACTGGTTCCCTACGGCCAGTCGCTTTACCAACTCATAACCGGGAATTGTTGGTAGCAAGCGAGCGTCGGGACGAGTGCGCGCAGGGGCCGGCGCTGATCGCAGCAAGGAAGGCATAGAGGGACAGTCTGCAAGGACGGGTGGGAAAATCGAAGAGAAGTGTCAGCAGGTGGGAATAGAAGGCAGGAGAAGAGGTTCTTACTTGCATCGGCAGGCGAGCGGTGAGAACTGAACTGCGGCGCGGATCATTGGCTGGCAGTGAGGCAATTTGTGAGACTTGGGCAGCAAGCGATCTTGGGATGCCACTTTGGCGAGCAAACCGCAAAAGGGGGGTGTCCAACAATCGGGCCTATTGTTGGACAGCAGATAGCGCAACTCTCGGGTTTCCGGCAGATTGGTGTTCAACAATCGAGGGTATTGTTGGACGTTTAGGCTGAAAATAGGCCGCGAGCTTTCGCAGCGAAGGGCTGAGTTGTGGTGATCCTGTTGCTCTCACCGATAGCGATTGCCTGGGATGCTTAACTGGTTCGAATTCAGGCCGTCCCATGATCGGGCGGACCAAGCAAATTAGCTCGCGCTCATTACTGTCGAAGCTTGCGTTGCTAGCCGCGGATAATTAAGATTTCAGGTTTTGACAGGTTCCCTTTCTTGGAGAATGTGCGATGTTGCGTAACTGGTTGCTGTGGACGATGTTGCTGGCCTTGACTTGCGGTGCTGTGGCAGGCTGCAGCGGTCCCGATGGCAAGCCAGGCTCGGGCACGATCACGGACGAAGGAAAGAAGTAAGCCGAAAACGCTTGCTGCGCTTTGCGGCCCGCGCTGTTGCCGGTTTTCATCTGTCAAAGGTATCTCTCCCATGCTTTGCAAGATGCTACGTCCTGGGTTTGCGCTCGTCGCAGCCTCGCTGCTGTTAATTGCCGGCTGTACTGAAGCCGGCAAGCAGCCGGGTGGCGATCCTGGCACGCCTTCGACCGGTTCCAGCGGCAAGCGGATCGTGTTTCTGATCAACACGCCTGACCCGTTTTGGGATGCAGCCCGCGCCGGCTTCTTTGCCGGTGAAAAAGCCTGGAAGCTGCCCGAAGCGGGCATGAGCGTAACGTTTGAATCGAACGACGGCACGCCGCAAGGGCAGATCGACAAATTGCGCCAATTCGCCAGCCAGTCCGATATTGTCGGCGTGGCCATTTCGCCAATTCAGGCCGATAACGCGGCCATTGTCGAAGAGATGAAGAACCTGCAGGCGGCAGGTGTGAAGGTCATCACCGTCGACAACGACGTGAACCGCGATCGCTTTCGCGATGCCCGCGCGTTTTATATCGGCACTAATAACCTGGATGCCGGCAAAGCCATGGGGGCCGCAACGAAGGCCATTCTGGCAGCCCGCAATCAAGAGAAGGGCGCTTACATCCAATTCGTGGGTGACACTGGTAGCGACAATGGCCGCGCCCGCATGGATGGTGTGAAGCAGGGTTTGGGCACCAGCTTCGAAGATCGAGATCGCATGGCCGACGGCGGTGATAAAGGGAAAGCCCAGGAGAATGTTCGCAACGCCCTGACCAATCACAACGATATTGTCGCGCTGATTGGCATCTGGGCTTACAACGGCCCGGCAATCGCCACAGTGGTCAGTGAACGTCAGGCTCGTGAGCAGGTCGCCGTGGTCACGTTCGATGCAGCCGAAGGCTCGATCGAAGCGATGAGACAAGGGAATCTAGACGCACTTTGTGTGCAAGATCCTTACGACATGGCCAAGCAGGCAGTTCGACTCCTCAAGGCCATGTACGAAAAGGACGAGGCCGTGATCAAGGAAATGTATCCGAACCAGGGACAGCCGGACGGAGATATCTTGACCACCAAGATTCGCATCGTCGCGCCGGAGACAAATTCGCCCCTCAAGGAAGAGATGTTCGACAAAAATGCCGTTGAGTTCATGACGCTGCCAACGCTACGCCAATGGCTCAAAGATAACAACCTCAAGAGCTCATGAGCGGCAACCGCGACACCGCCAAATCGTTTCTGTATTCCACCGAACTAGCGCTTATCGTCGCCATCGTCGTGGTCGTAACCGCCACGGCCTTGATTGACAGCAACCACACTTACTTCAACAAGCCCGAAGTGAGTGTGCGAGACATTGCCCGCAACTTGTCGCTGCTCGGCATCTTTGCTCTGGGCGCAGCAGTTGTGATTATTGCCGGGGGCATCGACCTGTCGGCCGGCTCCGTCATTGCCTTCAGCGGCACAGTGTGCGCGGGTGTTCTGCTGCTACTTACGCCCGAGACTGGCCCCGCGCCGGCAGGGGCGGTCGTCTTGGCCTTGGGCGCGGCAGTCCTTTCGGGTTTGGGAATCGGCACGCTGCACACCTGGCTAATCACAGCCGTCCGCTTGCCGCCTTTTATCGCAACGTTGGCAACCTTGGTGGGACTGCGAAGTTTCGCGCGCGCGCTGTGTGAATTCATCACATTCCAAGCTCAAGGAAGTCGCAATTCACAAATCTATGTAAATCATCCTGCCCTGGCTTATTTGCGGCAGAACGTCTGGGTGTCATTCGTCGTGTTTGCGGTGCTCGCGTTAGTCACCTGGCTGATTCTCAGTCGCACAGTCTTGGGCCGTCATATTTACGCCCTCGGCGGCAACGAGCAAGCTGCGCGGCTGAGCGGTATTCGCACCGAGAACGTCAAATGGGTTGCCTACTGCTTTAGCGCGCTCACAGCGAGCATCGCGGCCATCTTTTATATCGCCAACGAAAGCGTGGCAAATCCCGTCAATCAAGCGCGCGGCCACGAGCTCAATGCGATTGCCGCCGCCGTGGTCGGTGGCTGCTCGTTGCAGGGTGGCGTCGGCACTGTTTCGGGAACGATTCTCGGTGTTCTCTTCCTGCGAATTGTGATCGACGCTGTGGCCAAGATCATCAAAACCGGCTCGGATGTCTATGAAGGCCTCATCGTCGGTTGTGTGGTGGTACTGGCCGTTACATTGACGCAAATGCAGCAGTTTCTGGCCAGCGGCAGACAAGTATTTGCCGGGGTACGAGGAATCTGTGCGATTCCCACCTTGGCTCTGACTGCGGGATTGATTGCGATGGTCACGTTCGGGCCTTGGGTGGGATTAGGAGTCGGAGTTCTCTTGCTGCTCATTTTGTCCGGCATCAAAGTGGGCGAGCTTAGTCGAAATTCGTAGTTTGCAAGGGTTCATGCGATGTCATCAGAGCCCATCATCGCGATTCGCGACGTCACGAAGCGCTTCCCCGGCGTTGTGGCACTGGAGCATGTTACGCTCGAGATCTTGCCTGGCGAGTTGCACGCCATCTGCGGCGAGAACGGTGCCGGCAAAAGCACGCTGATGAAGATTCTCTCCGGCGTGATTGCCGACTTCGAAGGAGAATTGCTCCTCAGTGGCAAGCCCGTCCGCTTTCGCAGCACGCGCGATGCGGAAGCGGCCGGCGTGAGCATCATTCATCAAGAGCTGAATCTGGTGGAGCAGCTATCGGCAGCAGCAAATATCTTTCTGGGGCGTGAACTCCGAGGCTGGCTGGGGCTGCGCGACGATCGGGCCATGGAGCAAGCGGCTTCGTCTTTATTACGCGAACTGGAGTGCGAAGTTCATCCCCGCACTTTGGCCGGCGAACTTCGCGTTGGCGATCAACAGTTGATCGAAATTGCCAAGGCCCTCTCGCTGCAAAGCGAAATCCTGATTATGGACGAGCCGACCAGCGCGCTCACCGAAGCAGAGGTCAGCCGGCTGTATCGCGTCATCGAGCGACTGCGGAAGCGGGGTGTTACGATTCTCTATATCTCGCACAAGATGGACGAAGTCTTTCACTTGGCCGACCGCATCACTGTGCTGCGCGACGGACGAACGGTAAAAACGCTCAGCAAGACGGAAACCAACTCTCAGCAAATCACGCACTTGATGGTGGGGCGCGAAATCGAAGCGATCGACTTCGGTGCCGAACGGCAAACAGCCGAAGTGCTGCTGAAAGTAACGAACCTCTCGCTTCCCTGGCATGGCCACGCGCGGGAGTGGCGGCTGCACGATATCTCGTTTGAGCTGCGCCGCGGCGAAGTCCTCGGCTTTGCAGGTTTGATGGGCGCGGGGCGAACGGAACTGCTGGAGTGCCTGTTCGGAGCTTCGGATGTGCCACCGCAGGGCTCAATTGAACTCCGCGGGCGAACTCTCAAGTTACGCCATCCTATAGATGCGTGCCGCGAGGGTATCGCGCTCGTTACGGAAGATCGCAAGAGACTAGGGCTCTTTACAGCGATGAACGTCGGCCAGAATATTTCACTCTGTACGCTTGATCGCACTGGGGCGATGGGGCTGATCAACAGCAGTCGCGAATGGCAAATGGCGAGCGAGACGAGCAAGAAGCTGGGCGTGAAGACGGCAGGCCTGGCTGCAGCAATTACCAGCTTAAGTGGCGGCAATCAGCAGAAGTGCATTATCGGCCGGTGGCTACAGACGGAACCGCAAATCTTGTTGCTGGACGATCCGACACGCGGAGTCGATGTTGGCGCGAAGGCCGAACTGTATCGCCTCATCGATAAGCTCTGCCGCGATGGTATCGGAGTGATCATGACTAGCAGTGAACTGCCGGAATTGCTTACGGTCTGCGATCGGATTCTCGTCCTTAGCGAAGGCTACCTCACCGGCAGTTTCAACCGAGCTGAAGCAACCGAGCACAAGATACTCGAAGCCGCGACCATGGGCCGCGCTAAGGTCGCGGGTTGAGAAGTTTCTATCGACGCGACTTTTGCAGCGGGCGATCATCAATCTCCGGCGAGTCGGCGCTTGTTTCCGCGTGCATGTGCACCGCTTCGGCGGCGGTGGTGTTGAGCATCCCATACGCGATTGCAACTTGGGCGGCCGAACTGCGAACTACAACCAATGATTTGCCATCCTTAACCATCTCTTCGTAGTTTTTCAGGTGGTCCTCGTGAATGCCCCAGCCCTGAAACGCGCCGAGCAAACCGCCGACAATCGCGCCAGTAATACCTGCCGCGAGCGCGCCAGCCGCAATTACCGGTCCAATTCCGGTCAAGGTGAGCACTGTCGCGCCAGCGAGGATGCCGACCGCTCCCCCAGCTCCAGCACCGACCATTGCGTCGGTTTCGGTGCGATCGCCATAGTTAGCCGCGTTTTCCAGATCGGGCGAATCTTCTGATTTCACTCCTACGATCGAGTATTCGTCGGCACTGAAGCCACTTTCGTGAAGTTTCGTAATTCCCTCAACAGCTGATGCGTAGTTGGGATAGACCGCAATAACCGAGTCGTTGAATTCCATGGAAGGCCTCGCTTGATCAAGAAATTAAGCTGGTTGCGAATGTCTGATGAAAGTTCAGTTGCAACCAGCATGCCGTCGGCACCTTCGCCTGACACGGCAACCATCGCGGTTGGTACGCCAACTGCGGAGAGTGTTAGGGGTGGTGCTAAAGATCGAAGCGCGTAATTCCCGAAAAACCGAGGCAGAAAACTGGTAACGGTGGGCTCAGCCAAGTAATAATATTGGTAGGCAAACTGGCACGCTGGAAGCAGCGTAAAAGAAAGTGGGGGCTCTGGCGTCTCCAACGAACAATTGGAATACGAAAGCGACCAGGGGCTAACTGCCGCTTTTGTGAAATACCGTCAGAGCCCCCAACGGGCCAGTTTGCACAACAAACCGTTTCATCACTGCGAGGTAGCAGTGATGTCTCAGTCCTAAAGCACTCGCTGTGCCAGAACTCAACAGCCGCAGAAAATTCGATGCAAGCCATTGCCGTATATGGCTTTGTGTTTTCTTTGTTTTTCGCGCCGGCCGCTTTTTCGGAATCTCGCCAATTTTCGCTGGCAGGTGGTGTGCAAAAACGCCACACATGGCGGTCTGGGCGAGTACGCTTTAAGTACACCTGTGCAATTTTGCGCAGGGGCTATTTCGAGACCGAAGTAAATGCCGCTAGAGCACGATCGCTAACCGCGTAGTGTCATTATCAGCAGCGTCGCGAGTGGGAAGATGCCGAGGACGACCGCGATAAAGGTGATAGAGATCGGTGGTGGATCACTCCGCACCCGATAGACCATGATCGTGAGCGCCAGGCAAAGGATGCCAGTGACTGCTGAGATGAGGGTCATCAACCCCGGCATAATGCTCAGTACCTGAGAGGTCTGAGGCGTTAGTTGCAGGGTGCGAACGAGCACGAGACAGATGCCAGCCGCAACCAGGGCTCCACTCGTGGCGAGCAGGGTGAGCATCCAACTGACTGTGACCGCGATCGAAGCTTTGGATTCTTCGGCCAATAGCGCGCGCGGGGAAAGCAGCTTGCGGCGAACGAGCATTTTCTTTCGCCGCCCCACGATCAGCCCTTTGCCTGAAGATTACAGGCCGTAGTAATGCACCGTGATATCACCACGGCGATCAAACACAACTTTCAGTTGGAAGCCACAGGCCCAACTGTACTCGACAACAGGCCGGCGTAAAAAGCCCGTATAGCAGCAAACGGTCGGGTCGCCCGTGCAGCACACTGGCATGCAAACCGGAACTTCAACCAGGCAGCAAGTGCAAGGATCCTTCACGTGCAAGATTAGTTCTACAGTCTTGCAGGGATCAAAGCAGACACAGCCCTTGTGATGGCGGTAGCAGATATTGGGCGGGCAGCACTTCGGTGCACACGTGGCTGGAGCGACTGCTACAGCAGGAGCCTCTGCGGCCGGTTTCGGCTCGGCAGCTGGTTGCGAAGCGCGGCGCAGGAGCTTAGCTTCGGCAGTCGAGGTGAGCGCGAGCAAAACCAGGCTGACAACGACAAATAGCCGGCTTCCAGCCAGCGACAGGCGAACTGTAGACATCGGAATTCCCCCTGAAGAACAACGAGCGGCGTAAACTGCGCAAACTTTACCGCCTGATGAAGGTTCACAATAATCACTGCGGCCAGCCGCGGCCAGGGGGCGACGTGGGCTGGAGAAAATAGGTTGTTAAGCCAGCAACTCGCGGATAACTCGACCATGGACGTCGGTCAGGCGGAAGTTCCGGCCTTGGAACTTGAACGTCAGCCGCGTGTGATCGACGCCAAGCAAATGGAGCAGCGTGGCGTGCAAGTCGTGCACGTGCACACCACCGTCTACGACGTTATAGGAAAAATCGTCGGTTTGACCGAACGAAACACCGGGCTTTACGCCGCCGCCTGCCAACCAAACCGTGAAACAGCGAGGGTGGTGGTCGCGTCCGTAATCATCTGCCGAGAGCGGCCCCTGGCAATAGACAGTACGCCCAAATTCACCGCCCCACACCACGAGCGTGTCTTCGAGCAGGCCACGTTGCTTGAGGTCGGCAAGCAGAGCTGCCGTGGGCTGATCGGTGTCGCGACATTGCGCCTCGAGTTGCTTGGGCAAGGTGACGTGCTGATCCCAACCGCGGTGGAACAACTGTACAAACCGAACGCCGCGCTCGACCAGTCGTCGCGCCAGGAGGCAATGATAGGCATAACTTCCGGGTCGCTCGACTTCGGGACCATACTGCTCTCGGACTTGCTTGGTCTCGGCCGAAATATCGACGAGTTCGGGCACCGCTGTTTGCATCCGAAAAGCCAATTCGTACTGGGCAATGCGCGCGGCGATTTCCGGATCGCCCTGCTGTTGTTCTTGCAGGCGGTTCAACTGCTGCAGGTCGTCGAGTTCCTGGCGGCGAATCGCGCGCGTCACGCCAGCGGGATTCGACAGGAACAAAACAGGATCGCCCCCAGCGCGAAACTTCACACCTTGGTGTTTGGACGGCAAGAAGCCGCTGGCCCACAAGCGATCATACAAAGGCTGGTCGGTTACGTTGCCGGATCCTTGCGAAACCAGCACCACGAACCCAGGCAGATCCTGGTTCTCGCTTCCCAGTCCGTACGAAAGCCAACTGCCAATACTTGGCCTGCCGGCGAGTTGTGCGCCCGTTTGCAAAAACGTAATTGCCGGGTCGTGATTGATGGCCTCGGTGTGCACGGCTTTTACAAAACAGATTTGATCGGCCTGCTGTGCTGTGTGCGGCAACTGTTCGCTAAGCCAAGCGCCACTCTGGCCGTGCTGAGCGAATCGATACTTGCTGGCCGCGATGGGAAAACTTGCCTGCCGGCTGGTCATGGCCGTCAAACGTTGCCCCTGGCGAATCGAGTCGGGCAAATCTTTGCCAGCCAGCTCACGTAGCTTGGGCTTGGGGTCGAACAAGTCGAGCTGCGACGGCCCGCCCGATTGGAAAAGGTAGATGACCCGCTTTGCTCGCGGGGCAAAGTGCGGCAGCATATTCGCCGCCAGCGGACGCGAGGCTGGTTCGTCAGCCCGCGTTGCTTGGCTCGCGCACAAACTGGCCAGCGCTGCACTACCAAGCCAACCTGATGTCGATTGCAGCCAACGTCGCCGACTGGCGCAATTGTCGTCGGGCAGTCGCTGATTGCTCATTGCGGGGCTCGCACGAACGATTACTCTTTGTCGACCGGCTTCGTTTCAGCAGGCTTGTCATCCGCAGGCTTCACCTCCGCTGGTTTCTCTTCTGGCTTCGCTTCAGCGGGCTTAACCGGTTCAGCTGGCTTGGTAGACTCTGCAGCCTTTTCTTCAGCCGGCTTGATGACATCGGCGGGCTTTACTTTAGTGGCTGGTTTTTCGACCTTCTGGTGACCAACTTCAACGGTCGGGGGTGGATCAGAATCGGGAAGGGCTGGAGGTTCGTTCGAAAGTGGTGCATTAGGAAGGTCTTCGGGATCAGGCTTTTGGTTCTGATAGTGTGTGTTGAAGCGCAATCGATCGCCGTTGCCGTAATACAGTACTGTGACGTAATTGCGATCTGGCAAGCCGTACCACCAGTAGCATTCCACCGTGTAATCGGGATGAGTGTCGACGTACCAAGGCTGGCGGTTCAACAATGCCTGCACATCTTTGGGGGCCAATAATTTGGCATCGATCTTGCCACCCTCTGCGGCGTTCTGCACACCCTTGGCATTTTGCGATTTGAACAAGGCACCGATATCGTCGTAAGCCTTCTGCGTGGCTGGTGCTGCCAGCAAGTAATGATGTGCCAACATCAAAATGGCAAATACGAGGATTGCGAGAAGCGCACCCAGCCGAACGGGGTTGGTCTTCGCTGGCGGTTTCACGGTCTTCTTTGCGGGCGCTGCGGTAGCGGGAGAGGCGGAAGCCTTACTCATGAAAAGACCTCGAAGCGAGAAGACGTTGAAACAAGGATGAGAACGGGACGATCGTCCCAGGTGGCCATGAGTCTAAATGCCTCGCGCGCCAATTTCCATCCCCGCGTCCAAGAAGCGGTGGGAAAGTAGTTTGCGTTTGTTGCGCAGGCAGTTAACCCGGCTGTTGAAGTGGGTTCGCGAATTGCTGATCGCGGACGTCGTGAGTCCCACACTTCCAGGCGTACACCGAGGCGAACGCGGATTCTGCGAATTCGCGGCATTTGATGGGTTGAACAATCGTCTCGAATGGGAATAATCCCGACAGGCCTACGGGCTTTTAACGACTAACGCCCACCTGCCAGGCACGGAAATGTTAGTCAAGGATGTTTGGGCAATGTTTGCCGGCAGCGGAATGAATGGATCAGGTTAGCAGGATGTCTTTTCCCAAGAATTTAGCGCTCGATGGCGCGTTCAGTTCCTCGTCAACTCGTATTTCACGTAGTCGCGGCGCGATTCTCTGGGCTTACCTAGTCCCAATTTTCACGCTGCATTTGTTGGCGATCCTGGCGGTCGCTCCTTGGCTGTTCTCGTGGGCGGGTGTTGTCGCACTGCTCGTGGGCATTCACGTCTACGGCAATCTGGGCATCAACCTTTGCTATCACCGGTTACTGACGCATCGCAGTTTTGCGGTGCCTAAGTGGCTCGAATATACGCTCGCCACGTTTGCCCTTTGTTGCATGCAAGATACGCCGACGCGCTGGGTGGCCACGCATCGGTTGCATCACAACCACTCGGACGAAGAAGGGGATCCCCATTCGCCGCTCGACGATTTCGTCTGGTCTCACATCGGCTGGCTGTTTCGCAAGAGTCCAGCTGTCCACGACATTGCCGTCTATCAAAAATATGCTCGCGACTTGTTGAGCGACCCGTTCTATTTCTTTCTGGAGAAGCGGCCCTATTGGGTGGGCATTGTTTACTTCGCTCACGCGGCCGTTTATTTTCTGGCCGGGCTCGTTGCCGGTCGCTGGTACTCGGGCGATTGGCCCGCCGGACTGCAGTTGGGCGCAAGCCTGGTCGTGTGGGGCGTGATTGTGCGAACGGTCGCCGTCTGGCACATCACGTGGAGTGTCAACTCGCTGACTCACACGTTTGGCTATCGCAATTACGCCACCAGCGAAAACAGCCGGAACAACTGGCTCGTCGCGCTCGTCAGCGCCGGAGAAGGCTGGCACAACAACCACCACCAAGACCCTGCTAGCGCAAGTGTCCAGCACCGCTGGTGGGAATTTGACCTCACCTACTACACCATCCAAGCCCTCGCCGCCCTCGGCCTCGCCAGCCGTGTCACTCCCCCGCGCCACATTCGCCGGGAAGAGCGGGGGTAAGTTTATTGCCGTCGGGTGCCACTACTCTGAGCTTCGTAGACCAGGGCAAGTGCACAGCACCCCTGGTGGGAATTCGATTTAATCTATTGCATTACCAGTTCCCCGAGCGCCTGAACCTATGGTTAAAGCCTCGTGATCTCACCGCTGAGTCGTTTGGCTCAAGTTCAGTTCTTGTACCACCCGAAAACCATTGCTCCCGTAGCGAGCGGAGGGTGGGTAACGCGAACGAAAGGCACTGCGGGTGCGAGCAGCATCGTAGTTCCAATCGCCACCGCGAATGACCCGCGCCGACCCATTTGCCGATTCTGGAAAATCACCCAATGCGTTTCGAGAATAGGAGTTATCGTCAAAAACGTCCTGGCACCACTCACGCAAATTGCCGTGCATGTCATGTAGGCCAAACGCGTTTGGTGGCTTCATCGCTACCGGATTCACACCTTTGCAATTTTCGTTGTACCAACCGAACTTATCCAACAATCGCAAGTCGTCCCCAAATGAAAATTGCGTAGTTGAGCCAGCGCGGCATGCAAATTCCCATTCGGCTTCCGTAGGAAGACGCACTGTAGCACTCTCCTGTTGCGAGAGCCATTGACAGTATGCCACTCCATCATTCCAACTGATCTGTATCGCCGGTAAGTTATCGGCAACTGGGTAATCCAGTTCTCGCCAACTCCGACCGCGATCGATATCGGGAATACTTCCATCCAACACAAACGAACTTGAACTACCAAAGCCGTACTTCTCCGCTTCGGTGACGTACTTGGTTGCAGCGACAAATTGGCGAAACTGCTTGACTGTGACCTCGGTGGCTCCCATTCGGAACGGCTTAGTAACAATCCTCCGGTGTTGCGGGCGTTCCGACTTCAAGATTCGATCAAAAGTTCCTTCACCCGCCTTAATCGCTTCTGCCATCTTCTGGGCAGCGGCAACTTGTTCGTCAGTACTACCCATCAGAAACTCGCCCGGCGGGATTAGCACCATCTTCGCGCCGACGCTGTTGTTTGTTTCGACCTGCGTGCCGAGATGCTTAGCCCAGGCTAGTTGATGCTGCTTTGCCTGAGGTGCGGTGAACGGCGCTTTGGCGAGAGGTGGTTGCGGCTTGCTGTCTTCACGCACCGTTTGAGTCGCGGGAGCCCTTCCCTCTGGCACTCTTACCTTGGTAATTTTATTCCCGTCGTTGTCTTTGAGAATTACCCACACGCCGAGGGCGAGGAATAACAGCCCACCCAAGCCAGCAGCGATTAGGGCAACCCGGTTTCGCCACCAAGGACCACGCGGCCGTTGCGGCGGGAGTTGTCGGGCAACTTGGATGGAGCGATCGGAGATGGGATCGGTGGTAACCTGCGCGCTATGAATGGAAATTGTTGGCGAGACGCCCGCCGTCGCGAGCGGCTGGGTTTTGGGTAGAGTGGCTTGCGCAGCGGTTGCCGCGGATGAGTCGGTTTTCTTGCCGCTGAAGGACTGCAAGAAGGAACCGAGTTTGCTATCTGGTTCGGGACTAATGTTGCTTGTTGCCGAAACCGGTTTGTTCAAAGTTGCTAACGCTGCTTCGACTTCAGCCATCGTTTGATAACGGTCTTCGGGCTTTTTGGCGACCATCCGCTCGTAGATGGCGGCGAGTGACTTGGGGACGTCGGGACGGTGCACGGCGAGCGGGGGGATCGGCTTGTTTTGGTGCGCCATCAGTTTTTGCACGAGCGATTCGGCGTCGTACATGTTGCGGGCAGTGAGGAGCCGATAGAGCGTGCAGCCGAGGCTGTAAATATCGGCACGGGCATCGACGGTGTGAACGTCGAACGCTTGTTCGGGTGCCATGTAATCGACGGTCCCCATTACCTGGCCCGATTCGGTCAGCCCGTCCTGATTGGCGTCGTCGAGGCGGGCCAGTCCCATATCGAGGATTTTCACCGTCCCCTTTTTATCGAGCAGCAAGTTCGCCGGTTTGATGTCTCGATGGACGACGCCATTATCGTGAGCGAAAGCCAGCCCCTGGGCTGCCTGGCGGATGCAGTCGATGGCCTGGGGAATGGGGAGCGGCCCGTCGCTGGCGACGACACCGGCCAGGTCGCGCCCCTCGACATGCTCCATCACCAGATACCAAACGCCGCGCTGCACGCCCGCGTCGTAAGTCTGCACAATGTTCGGGTGCGATAACTTGGCCGCAGCTTCGACCTCGCGCTGAAAACGCTTAACGGCCGCTTCGTCCTTGGTGAGAGCCGGCGGCAGGAGCTTGATGGCTGCCTGCCGCTTCATGTGTCGATGGCGGGCCTTGAAGACTTGCCCCATGCCACCGGCGCCGATCTTGGCCAGCAGCACATAGTCGCCCAAGACCAGCGGAGTAGTGCTACCTGAGAGGAGTTCCGTCGCTTGAAACTGCGTCAGTTTTTCGCGGTCGATTAGCGCCCGGGCGAAGGCCGCGGCATCTTTGGGGCGCTGATCGGCTGGCAGCGAGTTCCAATAGGTTTTGATTTCGTCCGTGGAGCATAAGCCGGCAGAGATCACGGCTTTCGCAAATTGATCGACACTCAAACCCACGGGAGACTCCTGAATATCGCGCCCCCCCATTGTAGCCACAAATACCAGCGTCAACAGCCGAGAATTTGGTCAGATTTTTGGTAGCGCTGCGGCGGAGGATTCTTGGGGGCCAGCAGTATGCCAGCGCACGAGTTTGAACGGTTACCGAGATTCTTGCGCCGCAGCCTGGCGTGGATGCCTGGCTGTCGACTGCCACAGCTGTGAAAATATTCACGAATCCCTTGCGGAGTCGCGGGGCAAATAGCGATGGAGTCCTGACGAGTTGGCACAAAAGTGCCGCGGAGCAAATTAAAATCGGGCAATCATACACGCTCCAGCACTTTAACCAAACTGTCCATTTCGCCTATTTTTGTCACTTGAATGTAAAAGTTTGACCAAAAAATACTTCTTTGGTGGGGTCGTCGCCCTGAATTATAGCCTACCCCCAGTTGCGAGCGCTTGACTCGTCACGCTTAATGGGCCCGCACAAGTCGTGTGACCTGTGCATAGATCGCAACTTATGCGTTCTACGCAATTGTTACTGTTTCTCACGGAGGTTTGGAATGAAGCGATTGGCATGGGCATTGGTTTTGGTCACCACGGGTGTTGCAGCTGCACAGCAAGCTGCCCCGCAAAACAAAACCGACAACGCCAAGGCGACGCAAGAAGGCGTCGGGGCGAGTGGTAAGGACACCCAAAGCCAAACGAAGGCAAAGACGGTCTCTGCGACAACCAGCACACCAACGACCGCAGCAGGAACCAAAGAAGCAAATCTGGCGGAAGCGAAGAAACAGGCCAAGCAGCCCGTTGTCTTGCATCAACATCCGACGATGGTCACCATGCTGCAGCGCAGCAACGGTATTCGGGGCCGAGTTGGCCTCCGCGGCCATCGCCTGAATCCGGCTCTCTGCCGGGCGGCCCAGAATCACGCCGAGTACATGGCGTCGACGGGCAGCTTCAGCCACGACACCAACGGCGGCTACGTGGGACGTGCACGCCGGTTCGGCTTCCGGGGCGGCGTTCGCGAGAACATCGGCTGGAACTATGCCACCATCGACCAGGCCTTTGTTGGCTGGCAAAACAGTGGCGGCCACTACTCGGCCATTGTGAGCGGCACCACCGATGCCGGTTTTGGTTACGCCCGCTCTGCTAACGGCCAAACCTATTGGGTCAGCGTGTACGGCGCGGCCACGGCCGAAGACGAAGCCGATTACGCCACCGTGCTGAAGAAGGACGCAGAAAAAGCTGCGGCCGAGAAGGCAGTTTCCGCCGATGCCGACGAGTCGGAAACGGCCGAGAAGACCCAGACCAAGGTCGCGCCCATGATTGACGACAAGACCGGAGCCTAAGGCCTCGCTCACAACCAAGCAATTCAGGCTTCCTGCTAGCGAACCTGCCCATTGTTTGCCTGACAACTGATGTACGGGGTGTGCATGACACTGCAGGCTGCACACCCCGGCATCGTTTCTTGGCTTTGTGAGTTCCCGACCCCTCGCAAATTTCCCTTTTCGCACCGGACATTGCCCGTCAGGCCCGGGGACGTCACACTTGAACCTTCCGTTTTTCACTTCTCTCTCTCGTTGACCGCGTTCCTCGTACTCAACCTTCGGCCGATGAACATTCTTGCCCTCCTGAAAAGTCGCTTTGCTCCTGCCTTGAAATCTCGCGTTACCGATCCTGCATCCCTGCTGGAAATGATTCGCGTTGCGCAAGACGCGAAGTTCGGCGACTATCAGGCCAACTTTGCGATGTCTCTGGGAAAGACGCTCGGCAAATCACCCCGCGATGTGGCCACCGAGATCGCCGGCGAAACGCAGTTGGACGACCTCTGTCTGCCTTTCGATGTGGCCGGCCCCGGCTTCATTAACCTGAAGTTGCGCGACGACTGGCTGGCTGCTCAACTCCAGGCAGCCACCACCGACGACCGCTTGGGCATTGAGAAAACGACAAAGCCGCGGACCTTCGTCATTGACTACTCCTCGCCGAACGTTGCCAAGCCGATGCACGTCGGCCACATTCGTTCGACCGTCATCGGCGACGCCCTCTATCGCACGCTCCAGTTCCTCGGGCACAAGACCATCAGCGATAATCACCTCGGCGACTGGGGCACCCAGTTCGGGATGATTATCTACGGCTGGAAGCACTTTGCGGATGCCGCTGCGTTTACTGCTCGCCCCGTCCCTGAACTCAGCCGGCTGTATCGCCTCGTCAGCAAACTGGTGGAATATCGCGAGAGTCTGGCCGCGCTACCGACCGTTCAGCAAAAGCTGACGCAGCGACAAGCGGAGATTAAAACGCTTCAATCGCAGCCCGCCGCGGCCGACAAAGCGGCGGCAAAGAAAGCTGCTCAACAGCTGGCTCAGGCCCAAAACCAGGCCAAGTCGCTGCAAGAAGAAATCGACTCGCTGCAAACGAAGATCGCGGCCGTCGAGGGCGATCCCCAACTAGCCAAAACAGCAGCTGCCCATAGCGATATCGATCAACGCGTGTTGGCCGAAACCGCCAAGCTGCATGCCGGCGATGCCGAGAACCTCAAGCTCTGGCACGACTTCCTGCCGCATTGCCGCGACGAGATTCAGCGCGTCTACAAGCGGCTGAATGTCACTTTCGATCACGAACTGGGCGAAAGCTTCTATCATGACCGCCTCGCGCCGGTAGTCGAAGACTTTGTCGCGCGCGGCCTGGCGAAGGATAGTCAGGGAGCCATGTGCGTCTTTCTACCGGGTTTCGAAGCCCCGATGATCATTCGCAAGAAGGACGGCGCGTTTCTTTATTCCACGACGGACCTCGCCACGATTCAATATCGCCGCGAAACGTGGCAGCCTGACGCGATTCTGTATGTCGTCGACCATCGTCAAAGCGACCACTTCGAAAAGCTGTTCGCTGCGGCCAAGCTCTGGGGCTGCGAAAACATTCAACTGGCCCACGTCAAGTTCGGCACCGTCCTCGGCGAAGATGGCCGTCCCTACAAGACCCGCAGCGGCGACACCGTAGGGCTCGAAGGACTGCTGGACGAAGCGGTTTCCAAGGCCAACGAAGTGGTGAAGTCGATCGACGACGCCAACCCAACTGGGCCGCAGTTCTCGGCCGAACAACGGCAGAACATTGCCGAAACCGTCGGCATTGGCGCGCTCAAGTATGCAGATCTCTCGCAAAACCGCGAAAGCGATTACACGTTCAGCTACGAGAAGATGCTGGCGATGAATGGCAATACAGCGACGTACATGCAGTATTCCTACGCCCGCGTCCGCAGCATTTTTCGCAAGGCAGAAACGACGCCGGCCGCAGTTCTCGCCGCTGGTGGCAAGATCGTCCTCTCGCATCCAGCAGAGCGCGCCCTGGGCATTCAACTCCTCCGCTTGGCTGAAGCGCTGGCGACTGTTGAAGCCGAATTCCGTCCGCACTATCTCACGACTTACCTGTTTGACCTGGCCAAGAGCTACTCGACCTTCTTCGAGAACTGCCCGGTGCTGAAGGCCGAAACAACGGAACTAAAGAATAGTCGTTTGCTGCTGTGCGATCTCACGGCGCGCACCATTTCCCTTGGCTTGAGCCTGCTCGGCATCGGCGTAGTCGAACAGATGTAGACTAACGCGGTAGAATATGGCCATCATTCCTCTCTCGCGGTAATTCACCATGAGCAATTCTCCTTGGGTCACAGAAACGTCGGCCGCCACCTTCGAAGTGGACGTGATCGAGCGCTCCAAAGGCGTGCCCGTGGTCCTCGACTTCTGGGCTGCCTGGTGCGGACCTTGCCGCAAACTCGGGCCGATGCTCGAAAAGATGACAGCCGAATTCGCGGGGCAGATCGCGCTTGTCAAAGCAGATGTCGATCAGACTCCGGAGCAAGCGCAGGCTTTTCGCGTTGAGAGCATCCCGGCTGTTTATGCCGTGCGCAACGGCCAGGTCGTCGATTCGTTTGTCGGACTGCTCACCGAACCGCAATTGCGCCAATGGATGGAGTCGCTCCTCCCCACCGAGACCGACCTCCTCGTGCAACAGGCCGAAGCTTGTGAGGGAACGGACCCGGCGATTGCCGAATCGCTCTTTCAAAAGGCACTTGATAAAGAAGAGGACTTGATTGCTGCGGCAATTGGTGTCGCCCGCACGCAACTGGCCCAAGAAAAACTGACTGAAGCTGAACAGACGCTCGCCAAGTTGCAAGAGCGCGGCTACCTCGAACCCGAAGGTGAAAAACTGCTCGCGGAACTCCATTTGCGCCGCAGCCGACTTTCCGGCGGCGATTTGTCGGCACTGCAGCAGAAGGTGAAGGAGGCACCGAACGATCTGCCTATGCGTTTGCAATTGGCTGAAGCATTGCTGGCGGGTGGGCAGTATGAGGAAGGGTTGAACGAGTGCTTGACGGTGGTCGAAGCGGGACCGGGACCTTCGCGCGATCGGGGCCGAGAGCTAATGGTCTCGACCTTCAAGATCATGGGCGAAAACTCGCCGCTTACGAACTCGTTTCGCCGCTCTCTGTCGCTGGCATTGTGCTAATCGCCCGGATGCCGCGGGCGTTGGTCGTGGACTGATTTGACCGACTGCGGCAATCAGCGATCGTCGTGTAGCAGTTTGGCACGCAAACCGCAAAAGGGGGGGTGTTCAATTAAGGGGTCGTTAATTGAACAGCGATGTGCGCCATTCGCGGGTTTAGCTGCGATTGGGTGTCCAATTAAGAGGGGCGATGTTGAACATTTAGGCTGAAATTAGAACGCGAGATTTCGCGGCCGAGATTTCGCGGCGAAGTGCTGAGTTGTGGTGCCTCTGTTTCTCTGGGCAGTAGCCGTTGCTCGGGATGCTGGCCCGATTCGATTGCAAGCCGTCACATGACCAGGCCGGATCATCAAACTGGCCCACAACCCAGGTGTTCCGCGTCTTGTGCGAAAACAGGCACACTTTATATTGACGGGCTTAGTTATCGTGCTGTTGGTTTGTTTGCTGTAGGAGTTCGCCCCCGTGGCCGATACGTTCGATCCATACCGCGAAGCACTCGTTGTCGAAACGCATACGGTTTGGCCTGCAGATGTCGCGGTTTCGCCTGCCGAAAAGCCGACATTGGAAGCGAAGTTGCATGCGGAACCGCAGGCCTGTGCGGCTTTGGAGTATGTGCGCGTCCATACCGGCTTCTGCCGCCAGATCACTGCTTCGGCCGCTGACCTGCAGCGCGTGCGAAAATGAAGTTGGTTCGCGTGAATCTCGGTCCGCGGGCCTACGATATTGAAGTGGCAAGCGGACAACTGGCCCAGAGCGCGAGCTTCTTTCAAGCGCGCCATCCGGGACGCCATGCCGTCTTGATCTGCGACGCCAATGTGCGTGCGCCCTACGGCGAACCTCTTGCGGCCGCGCTGTCCAAGAACGGCTACCGCTGCAATCTGCTCGCAGTTCCGGCCGGTGAAGCGACCAAGTGCACTGCTCAGGCAGAAATGCTTTGGAATTCGCTGCTGGAATGCCGCACCGATCGCAAGAGCGTGGTGATTGCCGTGGGTGGAGGAGTCGTCGGCGACTTGGCGGGCTTTGTGGCCGCCACCTTCGGTCGCGGGCTCGCCTTTTTTCAGGTTCCTACAACTCTGCTTGCTCAGGTCGATAGTAGTGTCGGCGGCAAAGTTGGCATCAACCTGCCCGCAGCAAAGAACATGGTTGGCTCGTTTTGGCAACCCACGGGTGTGGTGATCGACCTGGCGGTGCTGCAGTCGCTGCCGCGGCGCGAGTATGTGTCTGGTCTCGCCGAGGTCGTAAAGTACGGCATGATTCTCGACGCAACATTTTTCGAATATCTCGAAAGCGTGGTTCCCCAATTGCTCGCCCGCGATGAAGTGGTGCTGGAGCGGGTCGTGGCCCGCTGCTGCGA
Organism: Anatilimnocola aggregata; assembly: GCF_007747655.1. NCBI lineage: Bacteria > Pseudomonadati > Planctomycetota > Planctomycetia > Pirellulales > Pirellulaceae > Anatilimnocola > Anatilimnocola aggregata. Next base: position 6,106,229 of record NZ_CP036274.1, on the reverse strand, counting down.
ACTGAAGGCTCAGGTTGTCGAGCAGGATGAGCGAGAAGAAAGCGGGTTGCGCGCGGTACTGAATTACGGCCATACCTTTTGCCACGCAATAGAGACCGTCAGTGGTTACGGTCGATTTCTGCATGGCGAAGCGGTCGCCATCGGCATGGTTCAGGCTTCTCAGCTAGCTGAGAATTTAAACCGAATTGAACAATCGCTCACCATGCGGCAACTCAATTTATTACAGGCGCTCGAGTTGCCCACCACGGTTGCGGGGCTCGATCCGCAGCAACTGCTAGCGGCTATGCAGCACGACAAAAAGGTGGAACACGGTAAATTGCGGTTCGTCCTGCCGACCAGAATGGGACATGTCGAACTCGTGAGCGGCGTCTCCCCCGAAGTTGTGCTCGAAGTACTCCAAAGCTAATGCCGTGGCTCAATTGCGCCAAAAAACCCTTGAAAATTCACGGCAGGAAGTTCCCCATTCTCTTGCATCTCGTCCGATAACTGAACTAACCTTACGGTTAACCGCAAGCTGTTTCGCACGCTTTGGGCCTTACTCCGATGGCAGACACAAGCACAATTCACATTATTGATGACGACTCTGCCGTGCGCGAGTCTTTGCTCGCCCTGGTTCAGATGCGGGGACTCACCGCCAAGGCCTATTCGTCGGCGGAATCGTTTCTTACCGCACTGAAGCCGTCCGACACCGGTTGCGTCGTTTCAGACGTGCGCATGCCGGGCATGTCGGGACTGCAGTTGCTGGAAAAATTGGCGGAGGCGAAAAGTAACCTGCCGGTCATCATCATCACGGCCTATGCCGATGTGCCCACCGCCGTGCGTGCAATGCAAGCTGGAGCGGTTACATTCCTGGAAAAGCCGTGCAACGAAGCCGATTTGATTGAGGCCATTCAACAGGCACTCAACCTGGAACAGGCTCAAGCCGCGTTGCGCAAGCAGAAGTCGGATGTTGAAAATAAACTGACCACCCTCAGCGAAGATGAGATTGCGGTCATGCGCAAGATGCTTGAGGGGTTGCCTAATAAGCGTATCGCGTCGGACCTAGATATTGGCCTGCGAACAGTTGAACTGCGCCGCTCGAACATTATGAAAAAGATGGGGGCAGGCTCCCTGGCCGAGCTAGTTCGCCTCGCACTTCTGGTGGATTTCTTCAAATCGGAAGAGAAGGCTTAAATCGCTTTCCTGACTCGTCCGCAAAGCACACACTGTCAAGTCGATTCATGATCGCCCCGCCTGATCGGCGGGGTTGTTTTTTTCAATGCGCGTGTGATGATTCGTGTGGCGGTCGATTTGGAACTCAAGCGAAGGCAGGTCGCGCGAGAATCTAGGTCGACCGTTTTTTATTTCTTGCTCCAGAGTCTCACAGGCGGCATCATAGACGGCGAAACGGGCTCGGTCGTGGATAGCCGAGTCGCGGTTTTGTTAATCGAGGTGTGAGTCGCGGAAGCCTGCCTGTGAACCATCTTTCACCACAGCCCGCACGTCTGGCTGCCCTGCGCCTGGCGCTGATTAGTGGCGTCGGCCCCATTACTCGGCAGGCATTGCTCGAACGCTTTGGCACGGCCGAAGCAGTTCTCCGCGCCTCGCTGACGGAACTACGCGAGGTGCGCGGCATCGGCCAGAAGCTTGGCCAGGCAATTCAGGATTCTGCTCGCGATGTCGATGCCGACGAAGAGCTCGCCTACTGCGCTGCGCAGCAAATCCAAGTGTTGCTTGATGGCGATGAAAAATATCCTGCCCGCCTGAGCGAGATTCCTGATCCGCCAGGTGTCTTGTTTATGCTGGGTGAGTTGCAAGCGATCGACGAAATGGCGATTGCCATCGTGGGAACTCGTCACGCCACGGCTTACGGCACGCAGCAGGCGGAGCGTTTGGCCGGTGGTCTCGCGCGAGCGGGTTACACTATCGTCAGCGGTCTAGCGAGGGGCATTGATGCTGCCGCTCATCGCGGTGCCATAGCGGCCGGGGGGCGTACCATCGCGGTTCTCGGTAGTGGTATTGCGAATGTCTATCCACCCGAGCATCGAGATCTGGCCAAGGACGTCGCCGCGCATGGAGCGCTGCTCAGCGAAGCCCCGCCGCGCACTCCGCCCCTGAGTGGAGCCTTCCCGCAGCGGAATCGATTGATCTCCGGCTTGAGCCTGGGGACCATTGTGGTGGAAGCGGCGGAGCGTTCAGGCGCCCTGATTACCTCGAAACATGCCAGCGAACAAGGTCGAGAAGTGTTCGCCGTGCCCGGGCGCGTCGACAATCGCATGGCCCGCGGTTGCCATCAACTGATTCGGGATGGTGCCAAGCTTGTGCAAGATGTCGATGATGTGCTCGAAGAACTCGGTCCGTTGCCGCAGCCAAGTGTGCGCGAAGATGGGCTGCAAATTCGTCACCCCATCGAACTGCAATTGAACCCGCAGGAGCAAGCCGTGTTGCAAGCGATTGGGGATGAAGTCTGCCTGATCGACGAGGTGATTGTCCAGAGTGGGCTCCCCGTTCCCCGCGTTCTTTCCACTCTCAGCGTGCTCGAAATGCGCCGCCTCGTCCGGCGTGTCAGCGGCAACCGCGTGCAGCGCTCCTAGTGAAGGTGCTCCTGCCCAAAATCCGCATTGAATTCCGCTAATTTGAGAAGCAGTCGGCTAGCCTGAACCCAGGTCATGGTTTTTTGCTCTAACCAGAGTAGAATTAGGAGTTAGATAGCTGTCGATTTCTCAGTTTCCAGGAGTTGCCGTGGCCAGCACTGTGAGCCAGGTCGAATCGCGTCCAAGTCCAACCCGCAGTTTTTCACTCGCGACCGCCGCTGCGCGGGCAGCTGAAGATAATGCCGGCAAGAATGTCGTCATCCTTGACATGCGCGACCAGGCACCGATTTTCGATTACTTCGTGGTCGCCACGGGTTCCAGCCAACGTCAGTTGCGGGCAATGGCTGACGCCATCGATGACGTGCTGCAAAAGGAAATGGCCTGTGGTCGCTTCGGGCAAGAAGGTTATCAGGACAGCCCCTGGCTGCTGATCGACTTCGGCACCGTTGTCGTCCATCTATTCGACGAAAAGACTCGCGAATACTACCGCCTGGAAGACCTCTGGTCAGCTGCTCAGCCGGTCGCGTGGAAGTAGTTCTGCTAGTAACGATCTGCGGCCACTGACCGCAGCACTTCAGGCCGCCCCTTTGGCTTTGAGCTTCGCGAAGAACTCGATTGCGCGCTGAAGTTGTGGATCTTCCACGGGCGCTTTGCCGGTGGTGTCTCCTTCGGGCTCTGGTTCCGGAATCGGTGGCACGGGAGTCGAGTCTTCTGAATCGGGCTTCTTCGTTTCTGCCTTCGGCGGCTCGCTCTTACCTGGCTTTGAATCCGCTGGTTCCATTCCTTCGACGGCCGAAACGTCTCGTTCAGCCCGCTGCTGGTAGAGCTTCTCTTGCAGTTCTTTGCTGATCAGTACTTCGAGTCCTTCATCGGGCCGCACGCCCCAATCATCAGTGTCTTTGGCATCACGTCGCTTATGAATGTCCTTGCCGCTCGGTCGCCAGTAGGTGGCAAATGTCAGCCGCAGGGCACTCTTATTTCCTTCTAGCATATAAACCTTTTGCACGGTCCCTTTGCCCCACGAACGCTGCCCGGCCACCATGGCTCGGTCATGATCCTGCAAGCAAGCGGCGACGATCTCACTGGCACTGGCCGAAAAACCGTCAACAAGCACTATTACAGGCAAGTTTTTGGGAATCGCCAGGTCCGACCGAGCATTGTGGGCTTCGAGTTCTACCTTATTGCGGCCGCGTGTACTGACGATGAGCCCCGTGTCCAAAAAGGCATCGCACACGCCGACTGCGGCGGTTAACAGGCCCCCGGCATTGCCGCGCAGGTCGATAATCAGCCCATCGATTTTTTTTGCGCCGGGACCAAATGTTTCGAGCGCAGTTTTCAGTTCGTCGACCGTACGCTCTCCGAAGCTGACGATGCGCACATAACCGAGCCGCTCGTGCCCAGGCAGATTGAAAATCCATTCGCCGGCTGCGTCGTGACGGTCACCCTTCACTGACTCGATCGGAATCTTCGCCCGCTGCACTTCGAAGGTCAGCGGCTTTTCTTCGCTGGCGCGCTTGATCTCCAGTTTGACGAGGGTACCTTCCTCGCCGCGAATCATCTTGGTGCAGTCTTCGAGTGATTTGTCGGCCGTATCCTGACCGTCAATCTTCAGGATGATGTCACCCGCCTTGAGTCCCGCCATAAATGCCGGCAACTTGGGGATGGGACTGCGGACCTTTAGGCGTTTTTCTTTTTCGTCCAGTTCCACCACAATGCCAATGCCGGGAAACTCCTGGCCGATCGATTCTTGAAACTTCGGCAGTTCGTCCGGCGTGGTGTATTTGGAATAGGGATCGAGCTCGTCGATCATCCCTTCCATGGCTCCTTCGAACAGCTTGCGATCGTCGACTTCGTCTACGTAGTTTTCGACGACCAGGTTCATCGCCTCGGCCAATGTGCCTACGAAGCGATTGCGGCTGGCAGTGCGATAACAGGCGACCGAAATGAGCATTGCCAGAAAAACGACCGAGAGATTCCGTAACGGCATAAAACCGATCCTTCGCGGGACTGACGAGCGCGGCGAATCGCCACAACTACCTCAATCGTCCGCAGAGCCGCCTGTCATGTCAATTCGGCTTGCTGTCGATAAGCGCCGACTCCAGATACATTTCAGGCGAGCGAAACTTCCAACAGAACGAGTGCTACGGAATTCCCATCGATTCCAGTTCGGTCTGCAAATGCTTCAGGTCCCACAGCTCCACGCAAGCGGTGGCTCTGCCAAGCACTGCCAGGTAACGACCATCGGACGATATCCTGAGCACGCTCGTGGGTGACGAAGTATCTGGCAGCTGAGTGAAGAGCTTGAATCCGTCGCCGCCGCGGTGCCAGATCTTTAGCTCTCGATCGGCCGACGCGGTAACGAGCGTGGCTCCATCGGGTGTGGCAGCCATTGCCGTGATGGCGTCTTGGTGCGCGGGCAAATCAAACAAGATCGCCCCCGTAGGCACGCGAATGCCGCGAACTTTGCCATTCTCGGCAGCTGCTAGTGCCAGTTGTGCAGGTTCACACAAGGCAACCACGACGGTCTCCCTGCCGGGCCCAGGCCAGGAAGCATCGGAGGTTCCGGTCTGTGGATTGAGCCAATGCACGCGCCCATCCCGAGTCCCGGCCAATGTCCCGTTCGTTCCTGCGGCCAGACTCCGTTGATTGCCTGCTCCCGTTAAAAAATGGCTGGGGTTGGTCCAGCGAGTGAGAAGCTTACACTCCGGATAACTCCAGCAACGAACTTCGTCGTTGATGGTTCCCCACAAACGATCTCCTGTGGTATTGAACGTCAACTGATTGAACGGTTCGGCCGAGATCTTTCCTGAGGTCGGGTGTGATTCCAGATTGAGCGCTACGTAATGGATGCTGGCAATTGCAAACGAGCGTAGATTGCTGGTGGGTGTTAGCTTCAAGTTCAGCTCCTTCAGCGGCAAATCATTGGCCTGCAAGTCGACCGAGAACCACTGATAATCCGCCGACTGACCCTTTAGATTACGCGTTGGAAGATAAACGTTGACGGGCTCTCTTGCGCCGATTCTGCTGAACGTAAATGGTGGCTCGTCGGCATACGCAGCATCTAGCTTCATCAAGAACAACAGTGTGCCGGCTTGCTTATTGGGCCTCAACGCCGACTTCAGGGCACCCGTGAAACGAAGCTCTTGACTGTTCGGCTGAACGGTCCACACTCGGTGCGAATCGTTTTCTTCTAACGCGATTAGAGGAGCCTGTTTCGTCGCACCTCGGCGCGCGCCGTTCAGTTCCGTGATTTCAAATTCAATCGGCACCACCGGCCCCTGCAATGGCAGTGGAAAAAAGCGTTCCGTCGAGTGCAAACCGACCGTTCCACAGACCACTGTGCCAAAGTTGCTTTTCCACACCAGTTCCTGCCCATTCGGTCGCCAGGCTACCAGCGGCCAGTCGAGCGAAAAGCCAGCCGAGTCGAAGCCCCCCGAGAATGTTGCGAGCGGTTGGCTGGTTTCGCAGTCGAACGTCGTCAACGAGTTGAGATAGGTACCGTGGATACCACCGGAGTACCAAGCACAGGCCAGCGACTTTCCATCGGGCGAAAAATTCATGTCGTTCACGCTCTGCGCTGCGTTCGTAATTGCACGGCAGACTCTCGACTCGCGAATCTTGCGAAAACTCAATTGGCGATCGTTGGCCACCACCAACCAGCGCTTCTGGGGATCGAGCGCAACATCCTGGCAATCGTGCTTGTCGAGAGTCAGACGAATAAGTTGGCGACCATTAGAGATATCGAAGAGTCGGACAAAACCCCGATCCGAATAACCGGCCAGCAACTGACCATCGGCGGAAATAAAAAGTTCGCTGGCCACCGGTTCATCGCCCACGGTGTCGGCCTGGATGTGGCGAGCGATCACGCCACCGGCCGTCTCGTAAACACATAGACCGTAGTCCGACGCCCCCGCCAACAAGCTGCCATCGTCATTGGTTGCTAGATCCCGTTCAATTCCTTTGAGCATGCTACAAAGTGGCGGGTACCAGGTACGTGGTCGCAGCCGGCTGTCAAACATGCGCAATTCGTTGGAGCTCAGTCTCTGCACAAACACCGCTTCCCCACTCGCAGCAACCGCCATACTCAGCGATTTATCGGGGATTGTGCTCCTTGCCTTCGAATCGTTTCGCCAGTCGGGCCAATGCAACAGCGAGTCATCTTTCTTTGTGATTGCATACAGCGCACGCCCGTCAGCCGACATCCTGATTCGCGAGAGTTCACGACTGTCGCCAATCGGAAGATGCTTGGGAGGCTGTTGGGGGTTGTGCAAATCATAACAGTAGATAGATCCGAACCGCATGCCGACAGCCAGATATCGACTATCGCCACTGAAGGCAAATTCGCGCACTCCTTCCTGCCAGCGCGAGGCCCCTTCGAGAAGTCGCGTCACACTACTCCCAACATTGACGATGGTGAAAGTGTGCTTGGGCGTGAGGCTCGTCGTATCGATCAGCACCACGCGGCAGGTAGCCGTCCCTTTCAATTCGCCCACGGCGAGCAGTTGTCCATCGGGACTGAAGGCAATTCGCTCGACTAGCATCTCCGCATTGATATTCGCAACTTCGTTTAAATCGAAGCCGGCAAGAAACTCCGTGGCAAGTGCACGCAGTTCGAGCGGATCGGCGACGGGAGTTTGGTTCGCGATCGCGGCGCGCAATTGATCTTCAGCAACTTTCGTCCAATCTGGCGTACGGCGGGCGATTAAATTGCGGGCCCGCGTGACCGTGGCGTAGTACCGTTCAGTGGCTGCATTCTGTTGCTGTTCTTTCGCCAACTTATCGGCATACTGCCAGCGAGAATAGATGCTGCCGGTGGTGAGGAGCAAGCCGAGCGCAATGAAAACAGTAACGAGCAGCAGAGCGCGCGAGGGATACTTTCGACACCAGCGAATGGATTGCTGCACGTAGCCTTGTGCACGAGCGCGAATTGGCCGGCCATCGAGAAAACGCTGCAAGTCATCCGCCAGATCGGCAGCCGATTCGTAACGCGCGGAGGATGATTTTTCGAGGCATTTGAATGTAATTGCGTCCAACTCGCGTGGAAGTTTAGGAATCAACTTGCTCGGCGGCAGCGGATCCCGATTGACGATGAATTCGATGGCTTCGGCGAATGTGCCTGCTTGAAAGGGCGGCCGGCCAGTAATGACCTCGTACAAAATCACGCCGAGGGCATATACGTCACTGAGAGGCCCCACATCGCTCTTGCCAGTGGCTTGTTCGGGCGACATGTAGGCAGGAGTACCAAGGACTTGCCCAGTGGCAGTTGCCCGCATTGCCGATTCCGACAATTGTCGCGCCAGACCAAAATCCATCACGTGAGGCTGGTCGCTCTTGTCGATCAGAATATTGCTTGGCTTGAGGTCGCGATGAATCACCCCTTGCTCGTGGGCGTGTTGCACTGCAGCCGCTAGACCGATGGTTAACCGCGCTGCATCGAGCGGTGGTAGCGGCCCGGCTTTCAAACGTTCGGCCAGCGTCATCCCATCGATGTACGCCATGGCGATATAGTCAATGCCGGAGTTTTGCCCCACGTCGTGAATGGAAACGATGCCCGGATGATCGAGGCAGCCAGCTGCTTTCGCTTCTCCCCGAAAGCGCTCGCGCAAGTCAGGATCGAGCGCGGCATCGAACTGTGGAATCTTCAGCGCCACATGCCGATGCAACTGCGGATCCCAAGCGAGAAAGACAACGCCAAATCGCCCGCGACCCAATTCGCGGCGAATTTCAAATCGCCCCAGCCGCTGAAGCAGTGGCTGGGCGGGGCCGAGCTTCGTCTCTAGCTTCGATGTGGGCCAACGTTTCTCCAGGCGTCGCAAAAAACTACTATCAATAGTAGCATCTTCCATCGTCGCATCGTCAGCTGCCGTGGAGCCAGACGAAATGGACGACTGTGGCAACACCGATTCGTGCGCAGGTGAGCTGGCTGGTGTTTCGTCGTGATCATCCACAGCGTGAGATTCCCCACAGCATCAGGTTGATTGCTGGCACCACCAGTTTGACGGTGCAAGCTATTGGCTTTCCGGGCCGTTCATATCGGCTTCCAAGCGTTTCACCGCTCGGGCCCAAAGCATGCGAGCGGCATCGGCAGTTCGCTCGGTTCGCTGGCCAATTTGGGCAAACGATAGTTTATCTCGGTGGCGCATCAGAATCACGTCTCGATATTCGGCGGGCAAACGGGAAATTGCCGCATCCAATTCCAAATCCTTGGCGCTTGAACTGCCGCTGCCGAGCGGATGCTGGTCGAGCAGATTCTGTTTTGCATCCTGGGCTTGTTCGGAACCACTGTCATCGAGTGAGAATTGCGGTTCAAGTCCGTGGCGGCGAGTGGCTTCGAAGCGCCGACGCAAATCGGCCGCATTCGACCGCAATATCGTCTCCAGCCAGTGCAGCAAATCGTGCACATTGTGGCACGACAACTCGCGAAAATCGCGATGCGCCTCCAGGCACGACTGCTGCACAAGATCAGACTCGCGCACTTTCGCCCGCAGGTCAGAATCGAGCTCTTCGCGTGCACACAGCAGTAGATAAGGATACAGCCGCTCGAATAGCTGCTCCATAGAAGTAGTATCGCCTTGATTGGCGAGATTCAATAGTCGCAAGAGTTCCGCGTCGTCGCCGAACGAGGATTCATCGTGCGCACTCATTGCAAAGCCGACTTTCCGCAAGGTAAACAGATCAGGGTGGGAGATTTTATCCCTCGGGTTGTCGTCGGGCTACCGCAGTCGTGGTCATTTTTGCGAAATGGTAGGGCGAAACTTGGAGGTTTTAACGAACATCCGATCAATCTTTCTCAGTTCGTTATGATAGCAGAGTCAAGTTGTCGGACACTCGTTTGCTGGGTCCTCACTTAGGGGAGATGAATGTTGATGGATGCTCGCTTGGATTTGGCTCTCAAACAAATTGAATTTGCGCGGGAATATGTCGAAACTCTGCTCGCCGACATTCAAGCGGACGAGTGGTTTCGAATGCCAGCCGGCGCGTCCACCCATCTGGGCTGGCAACTGGGGCACTTAGCCATGGCCCAGTATGGATTGGCATTGTTCCGCCAACGCGGTCGCCAGCCCGAAGACCTGCAACTAATGACTTCCAGCTTTCGCAAGCAGTTCAGCCGCGGCACGGTTCCCGAGCCCGATCCAGCGAAGAACCCGCCGATCGCCGAAATCCGCGACACCTTCGACCGAGTCTATCAGCAGGCACTGCTCGAACTTCCTCAAATCGCGGCTGCCACGCTCGACGAGCCTATCGACATGCCGTACGCAGCCTATCCGACGAAGTACGGAGCCCTCCTCTTCTGCTCCTGTCACGAAATGCTCCATGCCGGGCAAATCGGAGTCCTCCGGCGACTTTTGGGACGAGCACCGGTGCGGTAATGCTGCACTTGCGGCACAATTGTGCATAGAAAATGCAACCTAAACGTCCAACAATGCCCTCGATTGTTGGACACCAAACTGCCGGAAACCCGAGAGTTGCGCTCGGTGCTGTCCAACTAAGGCCCGCTTTGTTGGACACCCCCCTTTTGCAGTTTCGTGACGTACCTTCGGTTTCGCCGCAGCAGGGCGATTCGGTGTCGCGCTGGTTGTTGCGGCTTGGTCGCTCAAGTTTCCCGCGACGAGGCCCGCCAGCCGTTACGTTGACCCTTGTGGCAGCAGCGTTTAGAGTAGGTTTTTGGAATGTTGCGGGCCATTTTATGCCGCGACGTTGCCAGGCAAATCTCATCGCTCCCGTTTGGCCACTCGTGCATGCTTGCAAAACGTGTGATTCCCTGTTTGGACGTCAATCAGGGCCGGGTCGTGAAAGGAACGAACTTCCTGCAATTGCGCGACGCCGGTGACCCCGTCGAAGTCGCGCGGCGCTATGAGCAGGAAGGTGCCGATGAGTTGGTCTTCCTCGATATCACCGCCAGCCACGAGCAGCGGGGGATCATGCTCGACGTAGTTCGCCGCACTGCCGAGCAAGTCTTCATGCCCCTGACCGTCGGGGGTGGCATTCGGACCATCGACGATATTCGCTCCCTACTCAACGCCGGCAGCGACAAGGTCTCGATCAATTCCGCGGCGTGCAAGGATCCTAACTTCGTTCGCGAAGCGGCGCGGCGTTTTGGCAATCAATGCATTGTGGTCAACATCGATCCTAAACGCGTGCAGCGCGATGGCCGCGAAGTCTGGGAAGTGCATATCAATGGCGGCCGCACTCCCACAGGGCTGGAAGCTGTGGCCTGGGCGAAAGAAGTCGAGGCGCTCGGCGCCGGCGAAATCGTCCTCACCAGCATGGACTGCGACGGCACGAAAGATGGCTACGATCTGGAAATTACCCGAGCCGTGAGTGACGCGGTTTCGATTCCCGTCGTCGCCAGCGGTGGTGCCGGCAAGCCCGAACACCTGGCCGATGCAATCCTAGTGGGACGTGCGGACGCTGCTTTGGCAGCCAGCATTTTCCACTTCGGTGAATTCACCATTCGTCAAACGAAAGAAATCATGGCCAGTCGAGGAATTCCCGTCCGGCTGTAGATCAGAGGTCAGAAGAACAGAGGTCGGAGATCGGAAAGTGCTTTCTGATCTCCGGCCTCTGTCCTCCGGACATCAGGAATGAACTGAACAAAGAGGAAACGCAAATGAGTCACTCACCATCACCGGCCCCTTCGGGACCACCCGCTGCCGCGCCGTCGATCGAAGACCTGATCAAAAAAATGTCGGTCGAGACGCACGATCTCGAAGTCGACAAGTTTTTCCGCGCGCTGGTGAAGTTCGAAGGCTCGGACTTGCACATGAAAGTCGGTCGGCCGCCGATGATTCGCGTGCGCAACGAACTGCGCCCGCTCAATCATCCGAACATCGAGCGCATCGAGATGGCCAAGCTCCTTGTGCCGATGATGAACGACCGTAATCGCCGCATCTATGACGATGAAGGTGGTGCCGACTTTTCGCACAGCTGCGATGTCGATGGCGTCCGCTGGCGGTTCCGCGTGAACTTGCTGCAACAAAACGGGTGCATGGGTATGGTCGCCCGCCGCATCAGCAACAAGATCCCGAACTTCGAAGGTCTCTACTTGCCCGCCTCGATCGAGCAGTTGTGCTTCTACGATCAAGGGATGGTACTGCTGGCCGGCGTGACGGGTTCTGGCAAGAGTACGACGATTGCCTCGATGCTGGACTTTATCAATCGTCGCGAGCGAGTTCACATCCTCACGCTGGAAGACCCGATCGAATTCATTTTCTCCGAAGACAAAGCACTCATTAACCAGCGCGAAGTCGGCTTTGACGTGAAGGACTTCAAGATCGGCATGAAGCACGCAGTCCGCGAAGATCCAGACATCATGCTGGTGGGCGAAATGCGTGATGAAGAAACGTTCATGACGGCGATTCACGCGGCCGAAACGGGCCACTTGGTATTCGGTACGATCCACGCCAGTTCAGCCCCTTCCACCATTGGTCGTATTCTCGACTTGTTCCCCGAAGCGATGCACAAGGCCATTCGCTCGGCGATCGCGTTCAACATGAAGGGCATCGTTGCGCAAAAACTCCTCAAGTCGATCAAGCCCGGCGTGCCGCGCGTGCCGACTTGCGAAATCATGCTCTTCAACGCGATCATCAAGAAGATCGTGCTTGAGTCGCAGGATAATAAACTGGCCGACGCGATCCGCATTGGCGCTGCCGACGGCATGCAAGATTTCACCATGAGTTTGAAGCAATTGATTGATGACAACTTGATTGACCGCCCGACTGCCTTTGAAGTGGCCCCGAATCCCGACGCCCTGAAGATGGCCCTCAAAGGCATCAACGTTTCGCAGCCTGGAATCATCTAATGTCTCGCATCGTGACGTCCTGCATCGGCGCCGCGCTGATCGTGTTGATCGGCGCTGGCGTTGCCCAGGCCCAATTCATCGAATATATCTCCGGCCTGGAAGATCCACATGCGATGATTCGCGGCCGCGGTTTTTACCTGGCCATCTGGAAGATCGTGTTGCTCCTGCTCGTCTTTTGGATGTGGGTGAAAACAACTGACTGGATCAATCGCGATTCCGGCGAGATTGGCAATAGTATCGGGCTACCCCCCGATCTCTGGAATCCCATCGTCGTCTTCTCGTTCTTGCTGACGTTCGTCATCGCGATGCTGATTCCGATCTATCTCGCGGGCTTTTTTCTCATCCTTATTGCTTATATCGCGCCGCTGGCCACCTACATCGCGCTGCGCAATGGGCGTGTTACCAACGAACGGAAGGTCCTAACCCCCGATCACTTCAAACGTGTGATCGCGAACATTGGCCGCGGTAAAAAGGGCCCCGTCGAAGAGAAGCAGCCTTGGGAACTGGGCCCCGCCGTCGATATGCAAGCGACGGGACCGATTGCCACGGTGAACCAGGCGAACATGATCGAGGCGCGGCAGTCACCCGCCTATGTGCCGGTGAAAAAGATGATCGCCGATGCACTCGAAAACCGAGCTGAAAAAGTCATGCTCGATTTCACGGCCGATGCGGTTGCGCTGCGCTACTATGTCGATGGCGTCTGGCACGCCGGCAACCCGAAGATTCACGAGAAGGAACAGCTCAATCGCCAGTGGGGCGATCAAATGCTGTTCGTGCTGAAGAAGCTCGCGGCGCTTAACCCGGCCGATCGCCGCAGTAAGCAAGAAGGCAAGCTGAAGATTGAATATGCCGGCAACAAGTACGACACAATCTTGATGTCGCAAGGGACGCAAACTGGTGAGCGGGCTGTGATCACCCTCCTGCTCGTTACCAAGCACATTCGCTCGCTCGAAGAGTTGGGAATGCGCGAAAAGCAGCGGGATCAGCTGAAAGAAATCCTGGGAATGGGCAACACCGGTGTTGTCGCATTTTGCGCGATGCCCGGCGATGGTCTCACCGCAACTTGGGTTGCCGCGCTGCGGGCTACCGATCGCTTGCTCCGCGACTTTATCTCGATTGAAGACGCGGGTCAAAAAGAGCCGGAAATTGAAAACGTGAATGCCCAGCGCGTGAACAGCGCCGCCGGCGAAACGATCGAATCGGTGCTCCCCAAAGTCTTGCTGAAAATGCCCGAGGTCCTCTGCGTTCCGAACATCACCAGCGGGGCGGTGCTCGGCGTGCTAACGCAAAAAGCCGAAGACGATGCCAAGCTGGGCATTGTCAGTTTGCGGGCCAAAGAAGCAGCCGATGCGCTGTTGCGTTTGCTCGCTCTGAAGCCGCCGATGCCGCAATTCGCCCAGCAGATGCGAGCGGTAATCAATCAGCGACTGATCCGTAAGCTGTGCGATAGTTGCAAACAGGCGATCCCGCTGACTCCCGAATTGAGCCAACGGTTAGGCATTCCGCCGGGGCGAGTCGATCACATCTATCGCGAGTACCAGCCCCCGACGCCGGAACAACTGGCGACGATGAAGAAGCACGAAATACCGCCCACCTGCCCCAAGTGTCGTGGGCTGGGCTATTTTGGCCGGACGGCCATTTACGAATTCTTGGTGCTCGACGAACGAGTGAAACAAGCGTTGATTCAGCAGCCCAAGTTGGAAGTGATAAAGCAAGTCGCCAGGCAGGCGGGAAATCGGTCGTTGCAAGAAGAAGGAATCGTGCTCATCGCGCTCGGGGTGACTTCACTTCCCGAACTGCAACGAGTCTTGAAGCAGTAGGTGGTGCTCGGCGGTCGTCGATTCAGCAGTGATGGAAGCGGTTTGTGCGGAGGTTTTTGACTTATGCTAATGACCATGTTGCTGGTTTTCATTCTGGTCCTGACTGCAGGCACCTTGTGGTTTCATGGACTGTGGAGCAACGGCATCACGCTCATCAACCTGTTGCTGGCGATGTTGCTGGCCACCAACTTTTATGAGCCCGTCGCGACATTCGCCTATGACATGTCTCCCGCCGCTACCTATTTTTGGGACTTTGTCTCCGTGTGGGTGTTGTTCTTTATTTTCTTCGGTGCTTTTCGTGGCATTACCGATAGCCTCTCAAAGCAGCAAGTCAAATTCATCCTGCCGGTCGAAATGGCGGGACGCACGATTCTGGCCCTGTGGTGCGGCTGGTTGTTGGTCTGCTTTACGACGTTCACTCTGCAGATGGCACCGCTCAACAATCCCGAACCTATGGGCGCTTGGAAAGGTCCAACCGATCGCGTCTTCCTCGGTTTCGCGCCGGATCGGATGTGGCTGGGCTTCATGCAGCAGGAGTCGCGCGGCTACCTGAGTCGCAGCAATTTTTCCGGCGTCGAGAACCCGAAAGATACCCAAGCTCAATTGAACATTGAAGCGTTCGATCCAACGAGCGAGTTCCCCTTCAAATTTCGCTATCGCCGCGTGAAGTACTCAGAACTCGAAGGAATGACTCCGTAGTCAGCAGTGGCCAGGTTTATGCAATCGACTTCCTCCATGGAACGCAGTTCGCCAGCCAATACGATGATGGACCAGAATCACGGCGAACCAGAACTACCGCAATATCGCGCCATCAGCCCGTGGGCCGTGGCGACGCTCATCGCCGGCTTGGCTGCGCCTCTGGCACTAATCGGGCCATTGCTTTGGTGGGTTCCGCTGATTGCCATTCCGCTCGCGCTTCTGGCCTTTCGCCAGTTGCGCACCGGCGATCCGCCTTACATCGGCAAAAATGCCGCCGTCTGCGGCATCTGCCTGGCCGCGCTGTTTGCCGGCTGGGCGGTGGCCCAGCGCTTGAGTCGCGAAGTTCGGTCCACCAGCGAGGCCCAGCGATTCGTCGACGATTGGCTAGAACTACTTCGCCAGGGCAAGATGCACGAAGCGCATCAGGTGGCCACGACGGCGGGCCGGCGCACGGCCATCGGGACCGACCTGGAGAGTTTCTACAAAGTGCAACTTGAAGCGGGCAAAGAATTCGAAGCCTTCCAGCGGAGTCCGATCATCGCGGCCATCGCCAAGAACAGTGACTTGGAACTGGCTTTTGCTGAAATAACAACGCACGCTGTGCAGGGCAACACCGACTACTTTACCCTTCGCTACGAGGTCGTCCGCGGCCATGTTCCCTCGACCAATGGCTCGATCTGGATCTCTGCCAAACGCGAAATTCCCCCGGGTTCGACCCTCGCTGAATGGCAGATCAATTCGTACTCGGCGACCGAAGTGACGGAATAGCTGCAGCGTCAAACTAGCTCCGGTTCAGCCACCAAAAACCGATGTTCAAATAGGTCGCGAAGCTGACCCAGGCGAGATAGGGTACGAAGAGCCAGCCGGCGATTCGATCCAATCGACCGAAGTGCCAGGCGGTGGCCGCAATCATCAGCCAGAGCAGAACGATATCGAACACGGCCCAGCCCGGCTGCTGAGCGCCGAAAAAGATCGCGGACCACGCGGCGTTCAAGAATAACTGAATGAGAAAGAGGCCCCACGTCGTGCCGCGCTGTTGAGGAGAACTGCGATTGGCC
Source organism: Anatilimnocola aggregata (assembly GCF_007747655.1). Taxonomy (NCBI): domain Bacteria; kingdom Pseudomonadati; phylum Planctomycetota; class Planctomycetia; order Pirellulales; family Pirellulaceae; genus Anatilimnocola; species Anatilimnocola aggregata. Next base: position 6,090,277 of record NZ_CP036274.1, on the reverse strand, counting down.
GCGCGCCCGGCAGCAATAGCGATCAGGCAATAGAGGAGCGTCCAGACTGGACCAAAGATCCAGTTCGGTGGTGTCAGGGGCGGCCGCGTTAGCGAAGCATACCAGCTGCCCGGCTGAAAAGACGCTCCGAAAGCAGCTGCGGCAAAAGTGACGAGAAAGGCGAAGCCAAAGTTTAGCCAGCTCCAATTGCCAGCCTTGGTTTGGGCCCCGTTCAACAGCTTGTCGGGATGGGAAGTTGCTCGGGACACGACTGTCTCTTCTCTGCTTGTAAGGATTTTTCTCGACCGGATGGCATTATTGGCGGCGGTTGCTGGTCGACCAGTCTGGAGAATCCGCATTCAGGTGCCAACAGGGTAATTCTCGATGTTCCTATTAGTCGTGCAAAATCCAGATTTGTCAGGGAAATTCGAAATTGCAGGATTTGGCCGTGTTTTTCGGGGTTTGGGGGCAAACTAAGGAGGTTGCAGTGCCAAATCGCTCTCAGCCGGGATATTGGCACGCCCATTGCAATCTACAGTTCGCATGCTGATGACCTATCAGCGAGGAGCCACTTAATTCACGCAGGAGATTAGACATGTCCAACGTTGCCAATCCACGGACCAAGAACGAAGAAAATTCAGCTGGCAACCTTGCCACTGCCGCCACTGACATTGCGAATGAAGCTGGCACCTACGTTGCTGACATGAGCAAGAACGTTGCATCGTCGGTCAAGCACGGTGCTGAACAAGCTGCTTCGTACGTCGGGCATCGCGCCGTTGACGCGAAGTCGGCAATCGGCAGTTCGCTGAAGTCGGCTGGCGAAAGCCTCCGCTCGGCCGCGCCACAAGAAGAAGACATGATGCATTCTGCTGCATGTTCGGTGGCCGAAACGCTTGAAAACACAGGCAAGTACATCGAAGAGCAGGGCTTCAGCGGCATGGCCGAAGACATGACGACCATGATCAAGCGGAATCCGATTCCGGCTGTGCTCATCGCCGCTGGCGTCGGGTTTCTACTGGCTAAAGCCTGCACTACGAGCCGGAGCTAACGATCATGGCGACCGACTTCCGATCTGATCGCCCGGCGTCAGCTAATTCGCTGCCAGAGTCAAACTCTGCCCCGAGTATGACGCACTTGGTGAGTGGAATTATCACCGACGCGCAAGATCTGATGAAGCAGCAGTTGGCTTTGTTTCGTACCGAAGTGAAAGAAGACGTACGGAAAACCAAGCAAGCCGTCATCTCGCTGGTCACTGGTCTGGCGCTAGTTTCGGTCGGCGGTACGCTGTTGTCCTTTATGCTGGTTTACGCACTCCAGGCAACGACGGAGTTGCCATTGTGGGGCTGCTTTGGAGCTGTTGGCGGCCTGCTCGCTGCTGGCGGCGGACTCGTCTTCTATGGTGCCCTGCGGAAGTTTAACGAATTCAATCCCCTGCCGGACGAATCTGCCCGAGCGCTGAAGGAGAATGTGCAATGGATCACTCAGCAGAGATGAGCATTCAAGAGACCCTGGCAATTCGCGGCCAGATGGACGAAACTCGCCACGCCTTGACCGAAAAGTTGGGAATGCTTGAGAAGCAGGTCACCGACACGGTTCAGGGTGCAGCCGACACAGTTGAAAACGTTAAGCATGCCGTGGAAGACACGGTGTATAACGTGAAGGCTTCAGTTCGCGAAACAGTCGACGCCGTGGGCGAAGCTTTCAACCTTGCCCATCACGTCGAACGACATCCTTGGCCGATGGTCGCGGGTGCCACTGCGGTCGGCTTTGTCGGCGGCTACATGCTGATGAAAAAGTCGCCCGATGAACTTGCAGATGCGAAGTTTCGTCACCTGTCTGCGTCGCAAGGGAGCATGCCTCAGGGCAGCTACAACGGCGGCAGCAGTTTCGAGCCGTCGCCCGCCAGTCGTCCGTCCAATTATGCTCCCCCGGCGGAACGGGCACCAAAACAGCCATCGCAACTAATGGCTGGCCTAAGTGAGTGGCTCGGACCGGCATCGACCCAGCTACAAGGTTTAGCAGTCGGAACGGCCCTAGGACTGCTGCGAGACATAGTCGTCAAGTCAGTTCCGAAGCAGCTCGAAGGGCAGATGACCGAAATAATCAACGGGCTCACTACGTCGCTCGGTGGCCAGGTGATGAAGGGTTCGATCCTGGGCGAGCAGACGAATCAACAAGAGCAACGCTGGTCCTAACACAGCAAGATCCAGAACAAAATCCGGCCCATTGTGAAAACCTCACGATGGGCCGTGTCATTTCTTGGTGGTGTGCCAAGACGAGCCAATTCTGCTTTATGCCTTCTTCGGTGCAGGGGCTGGTGCCTTGACTGTGACGACAGGACACTTGGCATGCCGCACGATCGATTCGGCAACGCTCCCCATCAAGAGCCTGCCGAGACCGGTTCGTCCATGAGACCCTACGACGATAAAGTCGACCCCTTCTTCTTCAGCTGCTTGTACCACGGATGTTGCCGGGTCGCCCGTTACCAGGCGATAGACAACCGGGATGCTGGGATCGGAAGGCTTGATCTCGTGCAACATGCGCGAGAGTTCGGTTCGATCGGGCTCGACGAGTCCGTAATAAAGTTCGCCGCCGCCATAGGCCATGGGCGGTTCTTCCACATGCAAAATAATCAGCGTGCCGCCGCCGTCGCGGGCGAGCATCGTCGCCATCTTGAGCGCTGCTTCTCCCGCTGTGGAAAAATCGACTGGCAACAAAATCTTTTTGGCTTGCATGGTCCCGCCTCCTGGTTGTGAATCAATCTCTACTCAATTATCGCCCTAATGACTGCCAGGGGAAATAGGCGAAACGGACGAACTGTGCCCGATTGTTACGGTCGCTGCCACCGCCTGCCGCCTACCGAAAACCGGGCTCGCTTGTTACGCTGGCAGTTCAGGTTTTGGCACAAGTCAAGCTGAGCAAAGCAGCGATTTTGATAGGGATGGAGCGATGGCAACTCCGCGCGTGTTGATCTTGCGGGCCCCGGGAAGCAATTGCGACCAGGAAACAGCTTTCGCGTTTGAAACCGCCGGCGCTAAGGCCGAGGTGGTGCATCTCAATCGTCTTCTCGAGCGCCCCGTCCTGGCCGCCGATTTTCAGATCCTCAGCATTCCCGGCGGTTTCAGCTATGGCGACGATATCGCCGCGGGGCGGATCTTCGGCAACCAGATTCGTCATCACTTGCGCGACACGCTGCAGGAATTTCGCGCTGCAGGAAAACTGATCCTGGGAATTTGCAACGGCTTTCAAATCTTGATCAAGTCCGGCATCTTGCTTCCCGATCGCGCGGATGAGCCGCAAGCTACGCTTACTCTCAACGACAGCGGCAAGTTCGAAGATCGTTGGATTTGGCTACGCACCGCCAGCCAGAAATGCGTCTTCTTGCAGGGGATCGAATCGATGTACCTGCCGATCGCACATGCCGAAGGAAAGTTCATCGCCCGCGACGAAGCCACGCTCAATCAGTTGGATTCCGCCGGGCAACTCACGTTGCGATATGACCTGCCTCAAGATGGCTCCGCCCCGGATGCGAAGTTGACGGAAGCAGGGTTGCTCCCCTACCCCCTGAATCCTAATGGCGCGCAGCGCAATGTTGCCGGTTTGTGTGATGACACCGGCCGCGTCTTCGGTTTGATGCCGCACCCCGAACGCCACATCGATCCGACGCATCATCCGCGCTGGACTCGCGAACTGCGCGAACGGGGCGATGGCGTGGCTGTATTCGAGAACGCAGTCCGCTTCTTCGGCTAAAAAAACAGCCCCTCGGTCGGCAAGATAACCGACCGGGGGCTGAAGCGAAGCGATTTATTGTTCGGTGGCTTGACTAATTATTTCTTGGCCAGTTCGGCTTCGATCACCTTCACTACTTCGGCATCGTCGGGTGAAGTGCGGGGAGCAAAGCGGGCGACCACTTCGCCATTGCGACCGATAACGAACTTCTCGAAATTCCAGGTGATGTTTCCCTTACCGGCTGGCTTCGTTTCGGTCGAAGTCAGGCTCTGATAAAACGGGTCGGCTTCCTCGATCACTTTGCCGTCCTTCTTGATCGTGTTGACGTTGAGCTTCGAGAACATATCGAACTTCACGCCGTAATCCTTCGTGCAAAAGGCGGCGATATCAGCCTCTGAACCGGGCTCTTGCTTGCCGAATTGATTGCAAGGGAAACCCATCACGGCCAAGCCCTTGTCGCTGTACTTATCGTGCAGTCCTTGAAGTTGTTCATATTGGTCGGTCAAGCCGCAGCGGCTGGCGACATTAACCACCAGCAGCACTTTTCCCTTGTACTTCGACAGATCGACTTCTTGCCCGGCAATATTTTTCACTTTGTGTTCGAGCACAGCAGGGGCCTTTTCGGCGGTAGGCGCTTTATCGGCGGCGTAAACAGTGCTGATGCACGCTGCAACAACACCGGTAAGGAGCAAGGTATTCCACTTCGACATGATTCATTCTCCTAGGAAGGAAAGGCGGGAGCCAGAAGCCATTTGCTTCGGCTGCGGCAGGCATTCGATAGCTGCCACGTCGATCTACCCTAGCAGTTGGCCGCGCGAGATGCCAGTCTTGGCTGTGAGATTACTTCTGCTTGCGGACCCACACTAAATATTTAGCGACGGCCGGATGACTCGCCAGCAACTCGACCGTGAAATACGACCGGCCCAGCTCGCGCTCGTCCGGAATCAAGTCGTGAATGGCTGCATGGCAATCGCTGCAAAGCTCGATGGTCGACAGCCGTTGCTCGCGCGAGTAACGATTGCGAAACCAGGTGCGACGATGACAGGCTCGTGGTATGAGGTGATGCCGGCTCCCTTTTCCTTTGAGCAGACGGAGGCAAAGTTCACACTCGAAGGATGCGTTCATCGACTCAAAAGTGGTGTGGAGGGCTCAAGTCTCTGCACTCACGGCATCAACTTCACTACGTGTTGACCTTGCACCGGCAGCAAGATGCGAAACAACCCGAACTTGGGATCCTGGCCATTGTTCTTCGGTCCGGTCGAGGCGGTGATATAGAGGTAAGCACCTTCATTTTGGTTCGCGCCGAAGGTGCAATTGGTCGGGTCACCAGGAGTGGCGATAAACGCCAGATGCTCGCCGCTGGACGAGAACACGTAGATTCCTGCTTTTTTGCCGGTGCCAGCCGTGGCGTAGATATTGCCCGCTTTGTCGAGCGTCATGCCATCGATGCCGCGGCCGCTGACGAAATCGAACAGCACCCGTTTGTCGGCGAGCTTGCCATCAGGCTCGACGCTCATCGCCACCAGTTGCACGTTACCCTTGGGATTGTTGTCGGCGATGAAGACCGTCTTACCATCTGCTGAAACCAGAATTCCATTCGGCTTTTGCACTTCGCGAGTGGCCACGCGGACGTTGCTCTTTTTTCCAGCAGTTGGCGCGTCGACGATGAAGACTGCTTCAAAATCCAGATCGCGCGGATCGTCACCGACGTAACGTGGATCGGTGAAATAGGTGCGCCCCTGACCATCAATGGCCAAGTCATTCGGGCTATTGAAACGCTTCCCTTCAAAGTTGTCTGCCAGTGTTTCAATCTTGCCGTCGGTCGCCCCCTGAATGCCCGTGGTGATCGAAATCCGTCGATTGCCGCCAGTGTTGGCTCCTTCGCAGGCAATCAGCCGGCCACTGGCATCGAACAGCAAGCCATTGCTCCGGCCACTGGGTTCGCGAAAGAGCTTCGTTTGTTTGGTCGTCGGGTCGAAGCGAAAAATCTTCGTGCCGATATCCGAAAACAAAATGGAGCCATCGGGCGCGGTCGCTGGACCTTCGGTGAATTCACCCTCGGCCCATAGTTTTTCCAGCTTGGACGTTTCTGGGATAATCGCCCGTTGTTTTACCGGCGCGAAAACGCCTTTCATCGGTTCGGCCACGGCAACGAACTTCGCTGTGGTAATCCCTTCGCCTGCGAGCACACAGCGCAGACCAATGTGCGGGCCGCGCGTTTCTGGGGCAACCTTTTTCACAATTGCCGTTGCCAATTGGTCGGCCGGATCGGTCCAACTACCACCTCGCAGCACGGGCCCAGCTTCGGTGGTACACCATTCCCACAAATAGCCATGCACGTCGTAGAGGCCCCAATCATTCGGCTTCTTGGCGCCGACGACGGGATCGTTGCCCGCGGCATTTCCATGGAACCAGCCAAACTGCCCGAGTTGGCTTTCATCATCGCCAAAGGAGTATTTCGTTTTAGTGCCGGCCGCGGCTGCGTAATTCCATTCGTCAGACGTGGGGAGCCTTATCTCCTGCTTGGGACCGATCAGCTTTCGATTACGGAGTTCCGAAGTAATGCGTTCGCAAAAATGCTTCGCTTCCTGAAAATCGAAACGTTCGCAAGAGTTGCGTTCACCTTTCCATTCGCTGGGATTCTTGCCGAGCGCGACGCCCCAAACGTTTTGGGTCACTTCGTACCGTGAAATGGCAAACGGTTCTTTAACCTTCTCGTCGGCGGGAAACTTTCCTGATCCCGGCGTGATTAGTACAAACTCGTCACGAAAAGTCTCGAGCAACGCCACATCTGCTGGGACAAGTTCGCCCGAGAACGTAGCAGCGAGCAACAGCCAGGCAAGCATGGGAGCATCCTCAGCGGTGGGAGTACTTTATTCTAGATCAGTTCGCCGTCGACAGATTTCCCTTTTGGAATGCCGTGGCCATTGCCAGCGGTACCTGGGCTTCTGCTTCGACGAGTGCCGCCCGATTTTCGGCGACTTTGGCTTTCATTTCCTGCTCGTGGGCTACGGCTTCGCTGCGACGTTGTTCTGCCAAAGCGCGGGCGACGCGTGTATCCGCTTCCGCAGCATCGGCTTGCAAGCGAGCACCGATGTTTTGACCAACGACCACGTGGGCAATGTCGATCGACACGATTTCGAAAGCGGTTTGATTGTCCAGCCCGCGATCGAGCACCGCTTTGGAAATGCGGTTCGGATTGGCGAGCACATCTTTATGGGTAGCTGACGAACCAATCGAGGTGATGATCCCTTCACCGACGCGAGCAATCACAGTGTCTTCCGTTGCACCACCGATCAGGCGGGCAAGATTCGTGCGCACGGTGACGCGGGCCTTTACGCGGAGTTCAATGCCATCTTTGGCGACGGCTGCCAGAGTATCGTTGCCGCTGCGGCGCGGGTCGGGGCAGTCGATGACTTTGGGATGCACGCTCGTGCGGACTGCATCAAGCACATCGCGGCCGGCAAGGTCGATGGCAGCTGCCTGATCGAAATCAAGGGGAATTCCCGCGCGGTGGGCGGCGATGATAGCGTGGATGACGTTCATCACGTTACCGCCTGCCAGATAGTGGGCTTCGACGCGGGCGGTGCTGATGCCTGTGCGGCGGTTGATATCCAACCCGGCTTGGGCGGCCATGATCTTGGCTTGCACGACGATTCGCATATTGACCTGCCGGAACCACATGCCGACCAAGGCGAGCATGCTCACGTCGGCGTCCGACATGTAAGCCTGAAACCAGATCTTGCCGAAGGCGGCGAACGAGATGGCGGCAATGAGCAGAATGAAGCCGGTGACCACGACGATGGCCATGACCGTCCAAAAGAACCAAGCGCCGTCGCCGGCTGGCGGCACACCATCTTGCGCGAGAAGTAGCAGATCAAAAATCATTGAGGCAGGCTCCCAACTTCTTCAGCGGCCAAAACATGCGTTCCGGCAGGGTTCTGTAAGTGCCCCCAGAATAGCCTACGCACCGGGCCGTTGAAAGCCAGCGACAAGGCCCGCACGCTCAGTCTGCCCATTGCGAACTTCCGCCTGCGGGCGCTATCATGATCGTTTGCTCGCGGTACGACCAAAGTGGCCGAACTGGCTTACCAATCAGTCCAACCGACGAGAGCGATTTTTACGAAGCTGGCGATCTTCTAAGGTGGATGTGGTTATGGCGCGGAAAGGTTCGGCGTTTGCAGGTTTGTGGGTTGCGATTACCACCCCTCTTAAGAATGGCCAATTGGACGAAGCCAAGCTCAAGGAGCAGGTCGAGTTTCAAATCGCGGCCGGCACTCACGGGCTCTGCCCGGTTGGCACCACCGGCGAATCCCCCACCCTCTCGCACGAAGAACACGAGCGGGTCATTTCCATCGTCGTGCAAACGGCCCGCGGCCGCTGCAAAGTGATGCCGGGAACCGGTTCCAACAGCACGGCCGAAGCGCTGCGCCTGACCAAGTGGGCCGCCAAGGAAGGTGCTGACGCCGCACTGATGGTAGCTCCCTACTACAACAAGCCGACGCAGGAAGGTTTCTTCCAACATTACAAGGCTGTAGCGGAGCAAGTAGGTATTCCGATTTGCGTCTACAACATTCCGGGCCGCACTGGCAAGAACATTGAGCCTGAAACGTTCGTTCGTCTGGCCACATTGCCGAACATCACCTGTGTGAAAGAAGCCACCGGCTCGCTCGACCAAGCCTCGCAGATTCTCAGCAGCACCGATCTCACGATTCTCAGTGGCGACGACAGCCTGACGCTGCCACTCCTCTCGGTCGGTGGCGAAGGTGTCATCTCCGTGGTCGGCAACATCGTCCCCAAGGATATGCTCGCCCTGCTCAACGCTTATTCCCAGGGCGATACCAAGGGAGCCGAGAAGTGGCACCACAAGCTGTTCCACCTGTGTCGCGACATGCTGGGCCTCTCTACCAATCCAATTCCACTTAAGGCAGCCATGAAGATGCTCGGGCGCGACACGGGCGAATTGCGTTTGCCAATGACGCCCCTCGATGCCGCGGGCGAGACCAAGCTGAAGCAAACCTTGGTCAACTACGGGCTGCTGTAAACCCATTTAGCCCGACGCGTTAGCGAGGGTGAAATGCAATTTCGCGTCTATCTGACATCTCTCGTTCCTTGTCTCTCGATCCATTTAAGAACGCCCTCAACGTCGCAGCGGTTTAATTCACCTCTCCCTCGCTGACGCGTCGGGCTAACCAAAACAATGCGTGAACTGAAGATCTTTTCCGGCCAGGCCAACCGACCTTTGGCCAAGAGCATTTGCAATTTTCTGCATTTGCCGCTGGCCGAAATCACGCTGGGCAAGTTTCCGGACGGCGAAAACTTCTGCAAGATCGAAGAAGACATTCGCGGCCGCGATATCTTTCTGGTGCAGCCCACCTGCCCACCCGTCAACGACAACTTGATGGAACTCCTAATCATGATCGACAGCTGTAAGCGGGCTTCGGCCGAACGCATTACAGCGGTCATTCCTTACTTTGGTTATGCCCGGCAAGACCGCAAAGACGAAGGGCGCGTACCGATCACCGCCAAGCTCGTGGCGAATCTCATCACCCGCGCTGGTGCCGACCGCGTACTGACGATGGACCTCCATTCGCCGCAGATTCAGGGCTTTTTCGATTGCCCGGTCGATAATCTTTACGCCGCACCGGTGCTGCAAGAGTTTGCTTCGTCACTGCCGTTTGGCGAAGGTGAGCGAGTCGTCGTCAGTCCCGATGTGGGCAGCATCAAGCGGGCTCTCGGATATGCGAAGCGGATGGGTGGCAAGTTAGCGATCGTCGATAAGCGCCGCGATAACGCCATGGAGACTCGCCAGGAACACATCATCGGCGGTCCCATTGAGGGAAAGGTCGCATTCATGTTCGACGACATGATCACCACCGGCGGTTCGATCTGCGGTGCTGCCGCCCGCGTACACGAAGCGGGAGCTCGCGAAATCTTCGTGGCGGCTACTCACGGCGTGCTCTGTGGTAAGGCTATCGAAAAGATCAGAGACTCGAAGATCACCACGCTGGCCGTCTGCGATACCGTTCCCGTACCCGCAGAAAAGCGACTGCCGAATTTGCAAGTTCTTTCGGTTGCCCCGCTCTTGGCCGAAGCCATTAAGCGGATTCACCACGACCAATCGATCAGCATCCTGTTCGATAAATCGGATGAGTAATCTGCTCACCGGAGAAGAGCGCTTCGTAGGCATCGCCATGTTCATTCGGCAATTGAATTATCGTTAATTCCGCACGTTTGCCGACCGATAGGGTGCCGTGCTGACTTTGCTTGCCGAGCGCCTCTGCTCCGGCGATCGTTCCCATGGTTAGGATTACCTCAGGCGACACGTTTGCATGCGTCGTCCGTACCTGTTGCAGTTCCTTCCATACCGACAGATCGGGATTGCTCGCCCGCGAATCGGTTCCCACTGCCACTCTCGCTCCCGCATGGAGCATTTGCAGCAGGGGATACGGATCGTGATCGAAATAAGCCTGCGTGCGCGGGCAGTAGACAACCGTTAGCCGCTTGCGATGTTCCGCCACATACGCAATCTCATCCGCCTGCAGATAATTGCCGTGGGCGATCAGGGCATGATGAGCATTGGTGAGCACGCGCAAGTAGTCGAGAGGCCGAGTACCTTTCCGTAAGGACTCGGGATACCAGGCGGCCAGATTGTGCAGCAGTTCGACGAGTGGACCAGTCTGCGCATCCAGCAGTTCCAGTTCCTCCCGCGATTCGGCCAGATGCATCGTCAGCGGAATTTGTCGTTCCCGGGATAGTTCCACTGCACCGGCCAGCAACTCGGGATGAACCGTGTAAGGCGCATGCGGGCTTAACCCTCGCTGCGGATTCCCTTCCCATGTGCCGCGAGTGAATTCCACGGCCAGGTTAAGGAGCGGTGCCACACGCTCCGGATTCAAACTTAGCAACTCCAAAAAAATGACGCCGGCCTGTTCGGTTGGCTGGTTGCGCCAACAGTCAGAAAACAACGGCGTAGCAATTTCGCCAATTGCCGCTGTTGCTGTCGTTCGCACTTCGTTCAACCCCTGCGCGAGCGCCCACTCTTCTTGCCCAAGCACCGCCGGCTGCTCGCGTCGCCAGGCCACCACTTGCTTCAGCCAGGTCGCGAACGAGGTTCCTCGCTGGCCGAACGGCCGATTAAACAGGCTGAACTCCAAATGCGTGTGGGCGTTAATCAGCCCCGGCAACAGCGCGACATTACCCAAGTCAACTACGGCCGCTCCCTCAACCGGCTGCTGGCCCACGCCCACGATCAGCCCATTGGCAACCGTCACCACACCCTGCTCAATCGGCGGTCTTTCCACAGGAAAAACCCAGCGGGCGCGATAAGCAGTCGTAGTGGTCCGCTGGTCCATGAATTCCAATCATTCCTTCTCTGTCATCCGGTTCGCGATGCTCGGCCATCCACTATTCGTTGCAACCGTTATCTTTGCTGTGCGACCACCATCCGCTCGACCGTAACGACGATGACCTATATTACGGCAGGAGTAACCGACTGGGTCATTCGGGTGATCGTCATTCTATGATTAAGCGCATTCTCGTCACTGGTGGGGCTGGGTTTCTCGGTTCGCATTTATGCGAACGGCTGGTGGAACTCGGCCACGATGTCATCTGCCTCGATAACTTCTTTACGAGCCAGAAGAGCAACATCACGCACCTGCTCGGGCGAACCAACTTCGACCTGATCCGGCACGATGTCACCTTGCCGTTCTGGCTCGAGGTCGACGAAATTTACAACCTTGCCTGCCCCGCCGCACCGGGACACTATCAGTTCAATCCCATCAAGACACTGAAGACATCCGTGATGGGGGCGATCAACGTTCTCGGCATGGCTCGACGTTGTCGGGCCAAAGTGCTGCAAGCTTCGACCAGCGAAGTCTATGGCGACCCTGAAGTACATCCCCAGCGCGAAGATTATCGCGGCAGTGTGAACCCCATCGGTCCGCGCGCTTGTTACGACGAAGGCAAACGAGCCGCCGAAGCGCTGTTCATGGACTATCACCGTGTGAACCGCATCAACATTCGCATTGTTCGCATCTTTAACACCTACGGCCCGCGGATGCACCCGTTCGATGGCCGCGTCGTCTCGAACTTCATCCGCCAGGCGCTGCAGGGCGAAGACATTACCCTCTTTGGCAATGGCCAGCAGACCCGCTCGTTCTGCTATCGCGACGACCTGATCGACGGCATGATCCGCATGATGGAAGGCCCCGACGATTTCATCGGCCCGGTCAACCTCGGCAACCCCGACGAGTTCACCGTTCGCGAACTGGCCGAACTGGTGCTGCAACTCACCGGCTCGACTTCCAAAATCATTCACGAACCCCTGCCTGCCGACGATCCAACCCGCCGCCGCCCCGACATCGGGCTGGCCCTCGCCAAACTCGGCTGGCAACCCACCATCAGCCTGCGCGAAGGTCTGCAAAAGACCATCGAATGGTTCCGCAACATCGACCTGACCCACTACCGCCCGCCGACACCGAACTATTAATGCCTCGCCCGCGGGCATTCAAATCGGATTCGGGAAATTGCTCTCACGCGTTCTAAAAAAACGTGAATGTTCAACAATCCGTCTCATTGTTAGTAGCAAATCTTGCGGAAACACGATAGTTACGCTGTTTTCCGCCCAATAATGGCTCCGATTGTTGAACACCCCCTCGATTGCGGTCGGGCTCGCCGAACAATTGTTGTCGGCTATTCAGCCGCGGCGTAGTACCACGAGGTTTATCAACACCCCCCTTTTGCGAGATTGTCAGCAAGCTGTTTCACAGCAATGAATTGCGCCAACTTTCCAATTCCGAATTCATCCTGTTTGTTGAAAAACCCCATGGATGAAACTCTGTGCCGCACGCGCGGCGATTCGTTGCTTGCCACGAATGACAAGAACAGATGCCTCGCGACGACGCGCAACGTTTTTGCCGCGCAGTCACGCCCCTTCCACCAGGTTGCCAAACAGCCAGTTAAGTTATTGCTATGTCGTGACTACTTGTCAATAACATTTGGCTGAAAGTTTTCGTGCTATTTTGGCCCGGGCGAGCCACGCCGCTCAAATCCGGCAACTAGCGTTGCCAGCTGGAGAATCACTGCTCTCCAACAGCGCATTCGGAAAGTTATTCAATTCGCGTTGCATGCGTTGGTTGCACTCAGCCAACAATCTTGCCAGTTGGCTACAATAGATCGCTTACTAAGTGAGAGCATTCTGAGCGAGGATTTTGTGACGTGCCGGCAATTCGTGGTGTGATTTTCGATCTCGATGGCACGCTTGTCGACTCGCGGCTCGATTTCGATCTGATGCGCGAAGAAATGCAGTTACCGCCAGAGATGGCGATTCTCGAAGCGCTCACAAAATTACCCCCAGATCATGCGGCCCGTTGTAAGGAAATTCTCGACCGGCACGAACGCGAGGGTGCAGCCCGCTCTCAGTTGCTGCCCGGCGTCGCGGACCTGCTCCATGCCGTGAAAGTGCGGCAATGGCACCAGGCCATCGTCACCCGCAACAGCCGGCCGGTGACCGAGGCAACCCTGCGCGGGGTGGGACTCCACTTTCCGCAGGTCATCACCCGCGACGATGGTCCCGTGAAACCACATCCGTGGCCCATCGAAAAAATCTGCCGCGAGTGGCAGGTGCACCCCGCAGAAGTTGTGATGATCGGCGACTATCGCTTCGATATTGAGTGCGGCCGTGCCGCCGGCGCGCGAACCGTGTTGCTCACGGGCGAAGTCGATCCGCACACTTACGAAAATCGCGAAGGAGCGGACCTCGTGCTGCGCTCGCTCGCTGAACCCACCTTGCTGCTCGACTGGCTGGAGTCGTTGTAGCTCCAACCTTGTTTCCATTTCCTGCGACCTATTTCGTCATTAGACAAGTGTGATCGCCACATCGATGTTGCCCCGTGTCGCCTTGGAATAGGGGCAGATCTGATGGGCCGCGTCGACGATCGCCTGCGCCACGGCCCGATCTAAGCCTGGCAAACTGACGTTCAAACGAGCGCGAAGTTGATAACCGCCATCGACCAACCCGAGATCGACCTCGGCATCGATGGCCCGCTCAGCTGGCAGGGTTACTTTCAGCTTGCTGGCAGCCACTCCCATTGCCCCGATGAAGCAGGCCGACCAACCAGCCGCAAATAGCTGTTCCGGATTTGTGCCCGTGCCTGCAGCGCCGGGCGACGACAGTGTGACTTCGAGACGTCCGTCCGAACTGCGCGACGCGCCGTCGCGGCCACCGGTCGTGTGTGTCTTGGCGGTGTAGAGGACTTTCTCTAGTTGAGACATGACAGGCTCCTTCGCAAATAACTGACTGAATTCGACACTGGTAACTGTCAGTGATTACCGGTGGCCGCGGCCCATCTTACAAGCAGTTCGCGGAATGTCCCGCTTGCGGCAGTAGCCAACGGGACGCTCTTCTTCCTCATCTCAGTCCAATTTGCCGCAGCATTTACCCGCGCCTATGATTCCTGAGCCTCCTACGAAAGGACTTCCATGTCAGACCGCATTTCCTATCAACAAATATCGGGGCCAAGCAATCCAGGTGACGGACGCGAACGTGCTCCCGGGGCAGTCCCCAGCGAAAGTGACCTGCTCGATGCCTATTCGCAGGCCGTTGTAAACGTGGTCGAGAAAGTCTCGCCAGCTGTCATCAGCGTGACCGGCGAAGGGGGAGGCTCTGGCTCGGGGTTCATCATCAAGGCCGACGGTTATGCGATTACGAACAGCCATGTGGTCGGCGGCCGCCAAAAGTTGATCGCCCAAACCGACGACGGCGACCGCCTCGATGCCAAAGTCGTGGGGGATGATCCGGCGACCGATATCGCCGTGTTGCGACTTGCTGCCAGCGATCTGCCGTCGGCGGAACTGGCCGATTCCGATGCGGTGCGCGTCGGACAACTGGTGATCGCCATGGGGAGTCCCATGGGCCTTCACTCGACTGTCTCCACGGGCATCATCAGTGCCACGGGGCGTACCTTGCGCGGGAACGACGGCCGCTTAATTGAAAGCATTATTCAGCACACCGCGCCGATTAATCCCGGCAATAGTGGCGGGCCACTCGTCGACTCGCGCGGTCGCGTCGTCGGTGTGAACACGGCCATCATTGCCCTCGCACAGGGCCTCGGGTTTGCGGTCTCGGGAAAAACAGCCGAATGGGTCGCGTCGGAAATTCTCGCTTATGGTCGTGTTCGGCGCCGCCAATTAGGTGTGACCGCCGCTGTCGAACGATTGCCCAAGGCGTTGGTTCGCGAGTTCGATTTGCTCTCCGATCAAATCGTCCGCGTGATCGAAGTCATGCCCCGCGGAGTTGCTCAGCGGAGCGGCATTCGCTCGGACGACATCATTGTGGCCATCAATGATCGTCTCGTGACCAGCGTCGACGATATCCATCGTCTGCTGACTTCGATTCCGCACGCAACGTCCCTCGTCATGACCTTGCTGCGTGGACGGACGAAACTTGAAGTGGAAGTTGCCTGGCAGAGTTAACCGGGAAACGGCGGACCTAGGCTGTGCGCGTGCTACCAAGTGGCCGGCTCGGCCAATCATTCCTTATCGACCCTACGCCGATTACCATTCAATTCGTGACAGGCGCGGGATGTCTTCAGGCGATTTACCCGCGAAGAATAGCCCTACGACGGAATGATGGATCTCGGCGCACGTCACCTCCAATGAACAAACAGTACCGTCGGGCTTCAAGATTTTTACTGTCCGTTCCGCAATCGCAGGCAAGTCAGAAACTTCTGCTGGATCCAGAATAGCCAGCAGTCCTTCGCCCCTCGCTGCGAGTTCCGGATGGTTGGCTAACCAGCCATTCGTATAAAAAATCGTGTCGATTACCTTAGCTCCCAACATGCCAGCTGGCCCTCAACTCGATTGCAGTTACTGCACCCCGATGCCCAGCGCGCGAAATTCGCCCGCCTCGAGCAGGCATTGCGCGCGCTCGACTTCCGCGTAGTAGTCGCGGCGGACGAGCAAGCGAGCAGCCGCCTCGTCGAAGACGCCGATCACTTCGCGATGGAGTTGCAGGGCCGAAGCAGTAACTTGGGCGGTGATTGGTCCTTCGACCGTATCGCGCACGGCGATCGCTTTTTGCGGACCGAAGGCCAGGAACAAGCAGCGGCGCGATTCGAGAATGGTGCCGACTCCCATCGTCACGGCCAGACGCGGCACCTTGTCTTCGCCGCCGAAGAAGCGGGCGTTGTCCCGAATCGTCTCGGTGGCCAGCGTCTTCAGGCGCGTGCGACTCCCCAGCGAAGACCCAGGTTCATTGAACGCGATATGCCCATCGGTCCCCACGCCCAGCACTTGCAGATCGATGCCGCCGCATTCTTTGATCAGCTGTTCGTACTGGCGGCAGTGGGTTTCGAAATCGAGGGCGCGGCCGTCGGGGACGTGCGTTTGGGCCGGTGGAATATTGATGTGGTCGAACAGATTCTGCTGCATGAAGTAACGATAGCTCTGCGGATGTGCCGGCCCCAGTCCGACGTATTCATCGAGGTTGAAGGTGCGAACCTGCGAGAAGTCGAGCCCCTCTTCCTTGTGCCGCCGAATCAGCTCGCGGTACATGCTCTGCGGCGTGCTGCCGGTGGCCAGGCCGAGGACGCAGTTGGGCTTCTTTCGAACCAGGTCGGTAACAAAGTTCGCTCCCCGCCGACTCGCACTCTGGGCATCGGACTCGATAATGACGCGCACTGTCTCGCTCCTGAAAGTCTTCGCCGTCGGCCCTGCGCCGATGAACCACTGCTGGCCTGATGGTAAACGGTGACGGGGAGCGTGAGGAGGGGAAGTCAAGTTCGAAGTTCAAGGTTCAAAATTGGCGCAACTGGTGAAATCGGCAAAATCAACATGTTTCGGGTCTTGACCGCTGCGCACTCAAAACCGGGGAGTTTAAGGCCTGAAACTTAGAACTTTGAGCCCCTAAACCCTCTGCCGCGCCTGTGAAGTTTGCGAGCAAGTTGTCCTTTCGCTAGGCTGGCAACGTACAATCAAAGACGGGCTTTTCGATAGGCGGAAGAGGGAGATAACGGGCAATGAGTTCCATCAGGCCAATCAACCGGGCACGAGCCATCCTTGATTTGTTCCGGCTCGAAATCTCTTCCCGTTCTTGCGCCCGGTCCGCCGTTGGCTTCGCAGTGACCCTGCTTATCCTGACCGCTGGTTTCTTTGCGCCCCGTTCGTTGCACGCCCAAGGGACGGGAAATCGAACGTTGCCGGGCGATGTTTACTTCGCCATGTTCGGGCCGTATTACGACGGTGACTATGCCTCGTGCGTTCGCGGTTTTCGCGATTCGGCCCGTGGCGGATTGGTGAGCATTGAAGGTCGCTGGGTCGATGCGATTTGTTATCACACGATGATGGGCGAATCGTACAACCAGATGGGCGATCTGACGAACGCGCTCGATCAGTACACTTCGGCATGCAAGCTGTTCCTCGCTCATCGCGATTGGCTGCTGCGGGTCGAGTTTCCTCCGAATATCGATGCCGAGAATAATCCGCGCGTGGCCATTACGTGGGGAGCCCCCACAAGGCCGCTGAAGATAGGCCGCTTTCCCGAAAAGTTCCAGGTGCTGTTTGGCCGGATCGATAATCAGCAAGCGGCCAATCAAGGCGGTGTGATTGCGCCTCCTTCGTTGCGGCCGGTGAATGTGCTGGAAATTGCCCGCTGCATTGCTGTCTCCATTCGTCGCCGTGGCGAATTGATGGGACCGACCTGCGAACACGATCCTCTCACTGGACAGCTGGTCGATGCGCTGGCGCGGCGTCCTGGTCCGCCAAATCACTGGGCGCAGTGCCTGGTCGAAATTCAATACGGCCTGGCTCTCGCTAGTGCCAACAAATCGGTGCAGGCCATTTCGGAATTGCAGCGCGGCTTGCTCGCCGGCGGCGTCCTCGATCATCCGCTCACGTCTCTCGCTCTGCTTGAACTCGGACGGATTGCCTTCGACCAAGAGAAGTACGACGTCGCCCTGACTTACTTTATGGAAGCGACTTACTCGGCTGCCTGGTTTGATCGCTTCGACGTCATGGAAGAAGCCTTTCGTCAGGCGCAAATGACGCACATCATTTCTGGCCAGCCCGGCGTCTTCGCGCCGGCTGTTCCCGCCTCGGCCTGGGCCAAGTCAAAACGCCTGCGGACGATGAACGTTACGCTGCTGACCGGTCTTGCCGAGAATCTGTTCGTCACCGGCGATCTGAACAATGCCAGCGCGACTATTGGCCAGGCCCGCTCGAACCTCGGTCGCGGCGAAGCGCTGCAGGGGACGATGGGTTGCCGAATCAACTATCAGGCCGCTCGCATTCAACTGGCTCAAGGTAATAACTTGGGTGGTGGCACGTCGCTCGTCGCGGCCCTCGGCTATCAGCGCAAAGCGTCGCCCGGGCTGTTTCAAATCGCCCTGGCCGACGCCATGTTCACCTCCGGTGGAGTCACTGAACGGCTGGCGGATTTGCTCTATGCGAATGTGCTGCGTGAGCCGCGACCGCGCGATTGGCAACTTGATCCTTTGGAGGTCATTGCCATTCAGTCGACCCCCCATCCCATTCCGATGGAGCATTGGTTCGAATTGGCGCTATCGCGTAAAGAACTCGAAAAAGCCCTGGAAATTGCCGACCGGATTCGGCGGCATCGGTTTCACTCCGTGGTACCTCTCGGTGGTCGACTGCTTGCCCTGCGCTGGGTACTGCAAGCGCCCAAAGAGTTGCTCGATGAATCGGCGCAATTACAGCGGCAAGACTTGCTGAATCGCTTTGCCGCTTACGATGCCCTCAATCAACAGGCCACTGCGGCCCGCACGGCACTCGAGCAATTGCCGCTGTTGCCACCGGACGATGCGGACCAAAAAAAGCAGCTCGAGCTATTTAATCAATTAGGACAGGTCAGCACTGGGCAAGAGCACCTGCTCAATCAAATTGCCCTGTCCCGCGCGGCCGCCGATCAACCGTTTCCGCCCTTGCGCGCGGTGAAGGATACGCAGAAGGACCTTCCGCCGGGCAGCCTGGTGCTGGCGTTCTTTCAAACCAGTCGCAACTTGCATGGATTCGCGTTTACGAACGAGCAGTATGCCTACTTTACGCTCGAATCGCCGGCCAAACTGAAGGCCGAAATGATGGACCTATTTAAAAAGCTTTCGCTGTACGATCGCAATGCAGCGGTACCGGTTGAAGATCTCGCCTCCGATGCTTGGAAGACGCCAGCTGCAGCGATCTTGAAAAAACTCAGCAACGGCGCGGGGGCCGAAGATTGGGCCAAGTACAAAGAGCTGATCATCGTCCCTGATAGTTTTCTGTGGTACGTCCCCTTCGAAGCGCTGCCGTTGCCGGGAAGTGAAACCGGTGCCTCGCTCATTTCGCATTTGAACATTCGCTATGCGCCGACGATGTCGTTGGTGCTCGGCGACAGACGCGGCCAGAAGCCACTTTCAAAAACTGCGATCGTTGCCGGCAAGATCTTACCGCGCGAAGACGAGCGAATTGCCGCAGCCGTGGCGGAACAACTGGCCACAGCCCTTCCTGGCTCGACGGTCCTAACCGGCAACACTGTGGCTCCGGGCAGCCTGTTGGGGACGCAGTTCGATCGGCTGGTCATGCTCACCGACATGGAAGAAACCGACAAGCTGCCGTTCGGCTGGTCGCCGCTGCAACTCGACCGCGGCAAACCGGGGGCGAATCTTAGCGATTGGATGACGCTTCCCTGGGGCTGTCCCGAACAGCTCGTTTTTCCGACCTTTCATTCACCGGCCGAATATGGTTTGAAGAGAGGTGGCAACGGCGACGAAATGTTCCTGACGATCTGCGGGCTGATGGCCTCTGGTAGTCGCTCGATGCTTCTCTCGCGCTGGCGCGTCGGCGGCCGCAGCACAGCGGACTTCGTCCGAGAGTACTCGCAGGAGCTGCCGCATCTGCCTGCTGCCGATGCGCATCGCCGCGCAATCACGCTCTTGCGCGGTACGTCGCTCGATCCGCGCGAAGAGGGCCGCCTGCGAGCGCCAGCCACGCTCGAAGAATTCAAACCCGAGCATCCTTTCTTCTGGGCTGGCTACATGCTTGTCGATAGCAGTGCCTACGTGCCACGCGAAAAAGCGAAGCCCGCAGCCGAATAAGCGCGCCGCACCATCTTTTGCTGAAAATTCGACCCAGGGGGCTAGCCGGGCTCCCTATCATCCTCATGAACGAAGTGGACGAATCTTCGTCCGCCGCTTCGCGGAATTCATTGGGCTGGCGAGTCGTCAGTCACTGCGATGTCGCGCGCGGACGAAGCACTTCCAGGAGTTAGTCTGATGCATCGCACAGGAATGTTCGCAGGTCTCTTTTCGCTCGCACTTTTGGCCACAGCAACGTTGGCCACCGCTGCCGAACCGACGGCTGCCGCACAGAAGGACATCGTCGATACGGCAGTCGCAGCTGGTTCCTTTAAGACGCTGGCCGCGGCGCTGAAGGCCGGCGGCCTGATCGACACGCTGAAGGGTTCGGGCCCATTCACCGTGTTCGCCCCAACCGATGAAGCCTTCGCCAAGTTGCCGAAGGGAACGGTTGAATCGCTGCTGAAGCCCGAGAACAAAGACAAGCTCGTCGCGATTCTCACTTATCACGTGGTCCCCGGCAAAGTGATGGCAGCCGATGTCGTTAAGGTGAAAGAAGCCAAGACCGTGCAAGGTCAGGCTGTGATGGTTAATGCCGCGAACGGTGTGAAGATTAACGACGCCACCGTGGTCAAGGCCGACATCGCCTGCAGCAACGGCGTGATCCACGTGGTCGACACCGTGCTGATGCCCAAGCAGTAGTTCTCGATCATCTCGCTTCACGGGGGTGAAGTGCGTTTGATTTTTGCAACCGAACACGCAGGGATTGCGTGATTGGTTTTTACGTAGGACAGGCATCTTGCCTGTCATCTTTTACTGTTATGTTTCTTTCATAACAATTCCGGCCTATTCCGTCACAGCTTTTTCCGTGCGAGATGAATTCGTTCGCAGTGCTGGCACCAGCATCGGTGTGCTTCTCCGATACTCGGCATACCTTTCGCCAAAGTGGGCAATCAGGTCGCGTTCTTCAAAGATCACGGCAATAAAGATGTAAGCAGTTGTTCCCAGCGCGAAAAACAAGTGCGAATAGGTCATGGTCGGAGCAGCCCAAAAGGTGAGGAGCCAGCCGACGTAGAGTGGATGACGAATGAAGCGATAAGGACCAGGAGTGGCGAAGGGCAGGTGGGTGTAGGGAAGGCCCTGATAGTAGAGCCAAACTTGCCGCAGGCCGAACAGATCGAAGTGGTTGATAAAAAAGCTGCTGGCCACGATGGTCAGCCAGCCGGCGAAGTATAAGGCATAGATCGCGGCGCGCAGGGCGGGCGAGTTGACTTGCCAAACGATTCCACCGATTGGCTGCCAGAGCCACACGACCAGCCCCAAGGCAATGCACGAGAACAAGACATAAGTGCTTCGTTCCACGGGCTCGGGAATGAGCTTCGTCCAGCGGCGTTTGAACCAGGGACGGGCCATCACGCTGTGCTGCACGGCGAACATGGTTAGCAGTAGAGCGTTCACTGCGAGCGCAGCAGGCCACCATCCGCGGGCTGGGCTATCGATAGAACTGCCGAACGCGGAGTCTGCCGGCAAAAAATTGCCCAGAAAGGCCAGGGCCCAAATCGAAACGACGCCGAACAGGGCATAACAGGCCAGGCCATAGATCAGGGCAGCATAGCGGGACATTGCCAGCACTCCGGGAATTGCGAGGAAGGGATATCCTTTCCAGTCGCAATTCCGCCGCAAATGTTACCGACAATTACCCGCTGACTGGTCGCCGGGTATTACTTCTTCTTGCTCTTCTTGGCCGGGGTGGCCTTCTTCGAGGCCGACTTCTTCGCAGGGGCTTCTTGCTTCTTGCCGGCAGCGGCTGCCTTCTTACCGCCAAAAGCGGCATCCCAACCTTGAGCCAGCTTGGGGTTCGATCCGAGGCGCGTAATGGTCACGTGTCACAATCCTTGGCCAATGGGCGAGAAATCGGTGGTAACGATTGCATCGGTGCTGCGGGCAGCTCGCCCAACGACTGCTGGCAGCAGATGCAAGTCGTATTAACTATCGGAAACGGCCCGCTGGGTCAAGCGCCAGTCGATCAGGGCGTCCAGACAACGGGGCAGCAAATTGGTGAGGAGGGGGCTGTGAGCAGGCTTCGGGGACACATCCGGTGCGAGTTTTCTTGCAACCGGCGGACTTGCCGACTATGCTAATCACTGATGACAGCGGAGCTTCCGGCGCAAGCTGCGCGGCTTCCTATTCGGCTGTCATCGCGAAATGGCCACAACGTCAGGGGCTTTGTTGTGTGTCGTTTTGTCGGGCCGGCACGCACTTCTTTCGGAACAGAGAGACTCCGCGTCTGGCTTTACTGATCTTGATGAGGAGTGACTTCATGTCGCGTCGTAATCGGTTGTGGCGAGTATTGCTGGTTTTTGCGCTCTGTTGCAGCGTGGCCAACGCGGGCAATAACATCGGCCGCAGCAGCGCGGTGGGTGGTGTTTCGATCAATGTCGAGGGAGTGCTCGACAACGCGACCGACCTCAGCTTGCAAGTGCTGAACGAAGGAATGGGGCAGGCCTTTCGCGCGGCTCCGGGCGAGTTGAACAAGCCCGTTGAACTCCGGAAGATCTCACTCAAGGCGGTCAACGCAGCCCTGCGCGATTCGGATAAGAATCAAGTCGCCCAGTTGCCGGACGAAATCAAGTATCTCGCCGGTATTCAGCGCATTCAGTACGTGCTTCTCTATCCCGAACAGAACGACATCGTCCTCGCTGGTCCTGGTGAAGGCTGGGAACTGGATGGCAAGGGAAATGTGGTCGGCGTGACAACGGGTCGCCCGGTCCTCAGCCTGGAAGACCTGCTGGTTGCCTTCCGCACCGTGGAAGAAGCTCGCAAGGGTGGCATCTCCTGCTCGATCGACCCGACTGCTGAAGGTCGTCAACGCTTCGAACAATACATGAGCACTCAGCGCCAATACAACCCAGCCGTGCTCGATGGCATCGAGAAGGCAATGGGCAACCAACAGATCACCGTCAGTGGCGTGCCCGATACTTCGCACTTCGCCCGCGTGTTGGTTGCAGCCGACTACAAAATGAAGCGCATCGGCATGAAGCTCGACAAGTCGCCCGTGCGCGGCCTGGCCAGCTTTATCGACATGATTCCCGGCAAACTCGATAACATGATGCCCCGCTGGTGGATGGCCTGCAATTACGAACCTCTGGGCCGCAGTGAAGATGGCCTGGCTTGGGAGTTGCGTGGTACCGGCGTGAAGGTAATGACCGAAGACGAATTCGTCGATAACGCCGCTGGCACCGTAAAGGGGACCGGTAAGGTCAATCCTGTCGCCCAGAAGTGGAGCGATCAGTTCACTGCTAAGTACGAAGACCTGGCAGTGAAAGAACCAGTCTTTGGTGAACTCCGCAACATCATGGACATGTGCGTGGTCGCTGCCCTCATCACCAAAGAAAACCTGCCCGCCAAAGCCAAGTGCGAACTGCCGGAACTCTCTTCGGCCAAGATGGGAATCGAAAGCTTCCCTGCTCCAAAGAAAGTTGCGACCCAAAGCAGCGCGCTCAAGCGCGGCAATAATTGGATCATCACGGCTTCGGGTGGTGTGGCCATCAACTCGTGGGAAATTGCCGACAAGACCGAAGTGAAGGCGTCGGTCGGTGAGACCAGAGCCAAAGCCAAATCGGCGACGACCAATAACCTGTGGTGGAACTAAGCACCTCGAGATCATCTTGCAAGCAAACAGCCGGCTGGTTTGACCATCAGCCGGCTTTATTTTTGTCGCAACTTGTTGAGTTAGTTTCCTCGATCAAGGACGAGAGTTGCTCATGGCGGGCCCCAAGAATGTTCTCGGCGGACCATTGCAGGTCTGCTGCATGTCTCCTCGCACCGGCTTCTTCCGAACCGGCAAGTGCGAGACGGGTGTCGACGACATGGGCCTGCACCTGGTCTGCGCCCAAATGACCGAGGACTTCCTCGAGTTTTCTTATGAGGCGGGGAATGATCTCTCGACGCCGAACCCCGACTATCACTTTCCGGGACTGCAGCCCGATAGTCGTTGGTGCTTGTGTGTCGAACGTTGGAAGGAAGCCCTCGAAGCGGGCGTTGCTCCGCCGGTGGTGTTGGCCGCGACCCACATCTCGGCCCTGGAATTTGTCGATATCGAAGACCTGCTGAAGCACGCCGTCGACGCGCCGCAGGACTGAGATCGCCGTCAGGGAAGTCGATCGCAGGCTGCCCTCTATTCTTGTGCCCGCCGTGACCAAAAATCAAATTGCGCTTCATGCTCTTCATGAAATGCACGCAACGATGTCACGCTAATAGTAAGATCGTCAAACAGCACTTCCAGCTATTATTACCATAGTGACTGACAATCATTGTCATATCAGCTGGCAGTAGGCATAAATATCTATAATATTTGCGCCGCAATACTATCTTTCGCAGCTTGACGAGTGTTATGACAAGGTTATATTGGCCCCCGGTCAAAGGGGGCCGTTGTTTGCCTCCGTGAGTCAGTAGTATTGCTTGGCCCTCGACGGCCCTACTTTCAATCAGTGAGGTGCATCATGGCGAAGAAGAAAGCAGTCCGACCCGCCCGCGTGAGTCAGGCCCCACCGGTTTCGTTGCCGCCACCTGCCGATACCAGCCTCGGCAATTCTGACGTGCAAACCACCGGCCGATATATCGTTATCTTTAAGGATGGCGGAGACAGCGCGGCATCGATCAGGAACACATTGAGCAACAAGGCCGGTTTGAGCGCGATGGCTTCCTCAGCCGATTTCGAGGATGGTGCCACTGCGGCGCAATCGCTCGATAATGCGGCGACGATCCACTTCGAACATCTGGGAATGGCCGTTGTATCGGGTTTAGACGCAGCAACGCGGCTGAGTGCATCGACAACCGATACGAATAGCCCGATCTTAAGAGTCGAGCCCGAGTATATCGCCTATGCGATGAATCCAATGCCGGGTGGTCTCTCGCTCGATTACATTCGCGGCTACCGATCGGGCGTTAATCAGTTGTGCGATCAGTTACTGGCGGGTGATGAAGAGTTTTTTGGCAGTGACTTGTCAGCTTCACTGGCGGCTGCATCGTTTGCAGATACAGCCCAGTTCACTTGGGGACTACAAGCGACGAAGGTCGATACAACTCCCCATGATGGCCAAGGCATTAAGATCGCGATTCTGGATACTGGCCTGAATATGGCGCATCCAGATTTTGCAGGGCGAGCAATTGTCAGTCGTTCGTTCATGGCCGGAATTTCTGTACACGACGTTAACGGACATGGTACGCATTGCGCAGGAACCGCCTGCGGTGCTCGAACTCCAGCGTCAGGTGTGCGGCGTTACGGTGTTGCCCACGCGGCCCATCTGCACGTGGGAAAGGTCTTTAATAATGCGGCCCGGCCTCAAGCGCCAACAGGTGTCGTGATTGCGGGCATTGAATGGGCAGTTAGCAAGGGTTGCCGTGTGGCATCGTTGTCGCTCGGGTTTCCCCTGAATCAGAAGGTCGACCAATTTGAAGTGGCGATTAAGCGCGCTGCGACGGCTGGTACGCTGGTGGTATGTGCGGCTGGCAACAATGCTCAGCGGCCGGGAAATGTGGGCTTCGTGGAGCCTCCTGCCAATGCGCGCAATTCGGTGGCTGTTGGTGCGGTCGACTCAAACCTGCGAATCGCCCCCTTCTCGGCTCGCAGCAGCACCGTGGTGGGTATCGGCGGGATCGTGAATATTGCCGCTCCCGGCGTTGCCGTGTTTTCCAGCTATCGCAGCGGACATGAAAAACTGCCGGGAACCAGCATGGCAGCGCCGCATGTGGCTGGCATCGCGGCCCTTTGGTCGCAGGCAACTGGCGACACGGGAGCTGCCTTGTGGAATCGACTGGTTCAGAACGCTCTGCCCTTGAGTGCCGCGTCGGCAGATGTCGGTGCGGGGTTGATCCAGGCACCGCAGCAATAGGCTGGGTCAACATTCACTCCGACGTGAAGATTTCCCCTGTCGGGCATTGCTCCCTAGAATATAGAGTGACTCGCCGCAGAACTTCATGTCGGAGGATGGACATGCCCCCAGCTGACAAATCGGTCGTAATCACCGTGACGGATGAGGCGCTTGGCCGCATCCAAGAGTTAGCCCAAACATTGGAGTCGAAGGGGCTCAAGGTTGAACGCGTGCTGCCGGTAACGGGCGTCATTTCCGGCACGTGCTCTGCCGCCCAATTAGCGGGCTTAAAAAAGGTCGCTGGCGTGATGAGCGCCAGTGAGGAAATCTCGGCAGGTCTCTGGCAGCCCGAATCTTCGGAATAGGCGATCCCCGGTGCGCGACGTGAATGTCATGCAATCCGAACAACCCAACGAAAGCAATTTCTCGGCCTGCCAAAGGCATCTACTCTCGCCGTCGGTCTGACTTTCGCCGCCAGTTCTTTGGCGTCAGGTCATTTTTTGACCTACGTTTCAGTTGCGGACTAGAGCCGCACCTTTTCTAGTTGATCTCATCTCGTTTTCGGAAGTCGCTGCTGCCTGCTGGCCGCCGCTTCGTCCATAGCCCTGAGATAGGCCGATCGTGGCAATTTCCAATTTTCAGCCGGCAGCTGGCGAACCCTTGCGGGCGGTTGCGCTGCAACTGCGCGAAGAGTTTACCTCCTTCGACCGCTTGATGAATGACGTCTTTGCCGATGTCGAACAGCTTCGCGATCAATTGCAGCTGAAGATGGCAGAGGTCGACGACGCGCGTTCTCGGCTGGCCGAACGCGGCCGGCAATTGGCCGAGCAGCGGAAAGAGAGTGGGCGGCTGACGCATCAACTCGAACATCAAGAGGCTCGGCTTGATGCAGCGATTGGGGAACTGCAGCAGTTACGAGGGCAGATTGAGCAAGAGCGACTAGCTGCCAATGAACGGGAAGAGCGATATCGCGAGACCACAGCGCAGCAGCTATCGCTAGCCTTGACCGAGCGCGAACAGTTGCTCTTGCGCATTCGCGACTTGGAAAACCGAGCGCCTGTCTTCACTGCCGATGGAAACATTGCGGCCAACAACGGCAATTCCGACGATTCCTGGTTGACCGTCCTCTCGCAACTCGACGCTGTGCGGCAGGATGTACTGTCGACTCGCACCGAATTGGCCGATGCCGTGGGACGAGTCTCTGTCGTCTCCGCCGATCACAGTGCGGGGAGTGTATTGCCGCAACAACTTAGCGACATGCAGCAGCAACTCGAAGCGCTGCGGCAAGAACAGCGGTCGCTAGAAAAATCGCATGGCGAAGTCCTGCGAGAACGCGATCGCCTGGAAACAGAGTTGGAACTTGTCCGTACGCGGGCCTGCGAACTGCAAGAAGTGGTTGCCGATCAGCAGGATCAACTTGCGCAGCAGCATGACGATGTTTCCGACGAACTGCGGCAACTCAAGTCGGTCATTGAGAGTCAACTCTCGTCGCTCAGCCGCAAGAGCCAGCCATTCGAACGTGCATTGGCACCGACAGGTCCGCAGGTCACTGCGGCGGTGCCGAATGCCACAGCACCTCAAAGCACTGGTGCCGATGCTCAGCCTGCTGACCCCGTTGTGAACTCTGTAATGGCTCAGTTCGCCCGCCTGCAAAAAGATGTTGCCCAGCGGCGGAAGAAGAAATAGTTCCTGGTACCCCGCATGGAGTTGCCAATGAGTGTGGCTTTGAATTCAAAGATTCTGCACAATTTGCCCGTGAGTTGGCCCACGTGGGCGGCTGGCGCATCTGTCCCCGCATGTCTGGCACTTGCCTGGCAGAGCGAGCAGTGGGCCGCAGGTGCCTCGGGCGCGGTGGCTGGACTGGGCTACCTGGCGTGGAATCGTTATGGGCGCAAGTCAGGGGCGAATGGTTCTTCGACCGATGCGACTGCTTCCTTCACCAGTTTGATGGCCGCTGCAGAACGCGATGCCGAACCAGAAGGTGATCTCGTCCAGAAGATGCTGGCAGCAGGTCGCTATTCGCTGCTTCTCAGGCCGCAGATTGCCAACAATTTGCAGCCCGATCAACTGTACGCCGCAGAACAAGCACTCGATGCGAACATGTCGTGCGTTCCCGGCGGTCCCGTAATTATGCGGCCCCGTCGCTTCGAAGATATGGACGAAGATGAACTCGCACGCAATGAGCGGACGGTCGATGTCGACGGCTACTTTCTCGATCGCTACCCCGTGACGAACGAAGCCTATCTTCGCTTTGTCCAGGACGGCGGCTACGAGCAGATGAACTTGTGGGATGCCACGATCTGGCCCGCAGTACTCGGCTTCGTCGATTCAAGCGGCCTCTCGGGGCCTCGTTATTGGAAGCATGGCCACCCAACCGACGAGAAGCGACAACATCCGGTGGTCGGCATTTGTTGGTATGAAGCGGCCGCCTATGCCCGTTGGGCGGGCAAGCGTCTGGCTACGGATCCCGAGTGGGTCAAGGCCGGCGCTTGGCCTGTCGTCGCCGACGGAGCCCCGCCCCAACAGCGGCGTTACCCGTGGGGCGATGCGCTGGATCGTTCGCTGGTTCATGTTTGGGGCAGCGGCCGTGACGATACCACCAGCACGTTCGGCCGCCCACTCGGGGCGAGTGTGGGTGGGGTGCAAGAGTTGGTTGGCAACGTGTGGGAGTGGACCAGCACCAGCTTTGGAGTGTGGGATCTGGCTAATTTGAAGATCGAAACGGCGACGCCGATGCGCAGCATCCGCGGCGGCGCGTTCGACACTTACTTCGATTCGCAATGTCATCTGCACTTTCAAAGCGGCGAAAGCCCGCTGGCCCGCAAACACAACATTGGGTTTCGTTGCGCCGTCGGCTTCTGCGACGTCGCCAGTTATCAAAATTCGTCTGAGACCGAAGAACAGGAGGCCGCCGCATGAGAGCGACCGGACAACTCGAACTCGATTCCTATCGCCTGGCTCAGTACACGGTCTCGTGCCCCTGTTACATTTGCGGCGGCGGCAACAACTTCGATGCAGAGCTTTGCCGACATTGCTATGCGCCAATGGCACTCGTCCATCAAGCCAACTCGCAGAAGATTCATCCACGGATGGTCGCGGCGATCGGTTCATCTGGCGCAGGCAAGACGGTGTACCTCGGCATGCTGGCCGATATGCTCTCGAAGGGGCGCGACGACCTGCAACTTCTTGCGCGGGGAGCGTTCTCGATTGGCTTGCAAGAGCGAACAATGGCCGCGCTGGCCCGCTGTGAGTTTCCTGCCAAGACGCCGAACGAACCGGATCGCTGGAACTGGGTCCATTGTCAAATTCTTCGCAAAAAACTGAAGCCCGTGGAATTGATTCTTCCCGACCTGGCTGGAGAAGCGCTGTTGGAAGAGATCGACCATCCCAATACTTACCCGGTGATTCGGGCTTTCCTGGGCAAGTGCTCGGGCGTACTCGTGCTGATCGACGCGCTCCGCTGTCAGGCCGGTGAAGCGGACGAGGATTTTCGCGCGATGAAGCTGCTCAGCTACTTGTGCGAACTGCAAGCCGATAAGAAAACGGGCTGGGCGAGCAAAGCCGTCGCGCTCGTCTTCACCAAGGCCGATCAGTGCGATCACTGCTTTGACGATCCGCAGCAATTTGCCCGACGTCATACGCCAGGCTTATACGTGCAATGTCGTGAACGGTTGAAACGGCATGCCTTCTTCGCTGCGGGAGTGGCCGGTGCCTGTGGCTACCGGCTCGAAGGTCGCGGCCGGGTTCACGTCCCGCTGCGAATCGAGCCGCGCGGCGTGGTCGAGCCCTTCCACTGGCTGCTGGAAGAAGTGGCACGGTAGTTCCCCACGTAGCCCGACGCGTCAGCGAGGGTGAACTGAAGCACGATGTTATCGGCGAATCTCCCGCGCTGATGCGTCGGGCTACCTAGGCAAAGTAGCTCGCTGGAAAGTAATTCCTCATGACCTTCCGCGTGGAACAAGCGATCTTCACCAGCCTGCGCGGCGAGCGCATGGCCGGATATCAACTTGCCTCGCGCAGCAGCGGCATCGACGACGACCTCGCCCAGCAGTTGAGCAATTGGGGGCCCGCGCACGATTCGCTCGAAACTCGCCTCGGTCGCACCAGTGTGAATGTGCATCCGCTCGAAGGTGAACTGGTCTGCATTGGTTACACGCAGCTGGCAGGCAGCGAGTACAGCGGCCGCGCGGGCGGTCGGGTCTATACACATTCGTTCATTCTGCCACACGAAGCGCTCGAACCATTTCAGTTCAATCCATTTACCATCCTACGTGCCTTTCGGAGCGCGGGGCGTACGCAACCGCGACGGGAACCGCCCGAATCGCTCGACACGTTCTCACTTGTTGGCCGTTCGTCGAGCAACTCGGGTGACGGCAAGCAAGTGCTCACGGCAACACTCGACGATTCTGTTTGCGAGAAACTTCTCTGGGCGCTGGCCGCAGGTCAGCCCGTGTTTCTGGCTGGCGATGCCCCGCTCGACTCGCTCATGGAGGCAACACTGCAGCTCTTGCCCGCTGAAGATCGGCCTGGAGTTTCGCTCTCAACTGGTCTGCGAATCTCGCCGCGGCGGCCTTTTCAACTACAGGCCATCGCTGCCGATGCAGTGCTCGTTCGGCAATTGCAGCGCAACGAACATGCGGTGGTCATTCAGGTTCCCGGCAATAACAGTTCCCCTGCCCGCGATACCAAGACCAGCACGGGCACAAAGTTCTTCTAATGGCTCAAGCCATCCGCCGCAGTGTTTCATCGAGGGCTGTATCGAGCGAGTCTTGCTGCCGCAAATCCTCTTGCAAGCGTGGGTGAACGAAGATGCGGACGCGCTTGACGTAATCGTCGAACTGGCTTTGCGCAAGCGTTTTCACCACGGGAGATACTTCCCCCAGCGTGCGGTAAGTATTCTCTTTGGCAAAGTGGATCTCGACATTGAACTCGACTTCGCGCTTGACCGGCGGCGCGTCGAATAAAATCTCGTGCGGTGCCACTCGGCGAGCAATCTGCTGACTTAATATCTCTGCCAGATGATCGCTACATACCGCCAGCCACGTGTAGGGCCGACGGGCAAATTGCTCGTAATAAGGTCGCTTCTGAAAGAAGCTGAACTCGGCAATTCGTTTGTAGAGTCGGCGTGTCGGGCCAAACAGTCCGCCGAACAGGTCGGCAGCAGGATGGCGCTCGGAGGCGGTCAGCACGTGTTGGATGAACGCCGGCTCGGCCATGCGAAAGAGAGCATCGAGATCGAGTTCGCCATGCAGCAAATAGAAGCCTCGCTGGAGCATCGCAGTCGCCGAGCGAACGGTGTGATGCCAATAGACCTCGCTGAACATGACGTACCGCGCGAAGACCATCATCTCGGCTGCTGTTCGCCCCTTGTCGGTCAGTGCCAGACCATCACCAGCCTGGTTTAGGCAAAGGCTCCCGATCAGTCGCTGAGCGTCGAAGTTGCGGCCATACGGAACGCCGGCGTGCAAACTGTCGCGCGGCAGGTAGTCCATCTTGTCGATGTCGATCGGCCCAGACATGAGGCTTTTCAATATCCGCTGGCGCGTGTCGCGCGGTTTCTCGGAAAGAATGGTTGTCACATCGCGCGGCTGAATGCCCCAATCGTCGCGCAAGCAATCGGCAACTTCTCCTTCGAGCAGAAAGCTGTTGGCAAACATCTCGTGCGAGGGGACGCTCGGCAGTTTCATGTCTTCGATGGGGTGACAGAAAGGCCAGTGTCCCAAATCGTGCAGCAGCGCTGCCACAATCAACAGCTCGCCATCTTCGGTCTTGATCGCTGCGCGAAAGCGCTCGTCGGCCGATAGCTGACGAAGATACAGGAGCGCGTTGCGATAAACGCCTAACGAATGTTCAAACCGCGTGTGATGGGCGGCCGGATAGACGAGCGAGACCAGCCCCAGTTGACTAACTCGCGTGAGACGATGGAATTCCGCAGTATCGATTAACTGCCTAACTCGCGGTGTGATCGGCACGTCCATTTCGTGTGGAATACGGATCAGGCCGCTGCGGCTATCGAGCCCGCGAATTTCTGGAATCTCTTCCAGGTTGTGCATAAGATCAGTCCGATAAAACTGCCGGCTTGGATGCGAACTCTATCATAGAACAATCGCAACCGACCGCGACATCCAACCTCCATAAAACATCATGGCTGCCAACGACTCGATCCAAGTCAACGACGAACTGTTCCGGCAAAATTGGGTGCAATTTGTCCGTCATCCGGCCTCGGAGGCGGTGCGGGACGAACTGGGTAACTCCTTTGCCCTCTGTCTATTCGGCTGGGGCATTCTGCTGATCGCGGGCGTAATCATGCTGGTCAGCATTCGCTGGGCCCGCGATGGCCTGAAATGCCTCTGGTCATTCCTGACCTTCGAACCATTTACCGGAATGCGAGAGAATCCCGATCAGCAACCCGGCCTCTATCAGCCCCTGCTCGCCCATGGCATCATCATCGGTCCGGATCAGAAGCACGCGCTGGCCTTGGGAACGTTTCGTCCGACAAGCGAGTATTCAATTGATGCGCTCGCCAAGTTGGCAAGCAGCTTGGGCGAGCTTTATGAGGAGGGGAGCGAAGACCCCGCCTACGCGGAAATCTATGGCCTTCTGCGCGACGATCACTACCGTCCGTATCGCCGCCGGAAATTGCCGCTGGCAACCACCGACGAGGACTTGTGGCTGCTGGACGTTGAACTCGACTTGAACAACGTGCAGGAGACTCGCTTCGGCACCATTCTCATTGCCATGGTAGCGAAGATAGGAGCGAGCGGGCCGATCGCGCAATTGCCCTGGGCAGTGGCGGACTCTGCGGTGAAGATGGCTTAATCTTCGCCACTGGTTCGACCGCGCGGTGGAGGAGAATCTTCTTCCTCGTCGTCTTCGGTCCGCTCGTAAGGCACGCTGTACTTTTCGCCCAACCAGCGGCCCAAGTCAATCGTCTTGCAGCGTTCCGAGCAAAACGGCATCGCGGTCGATGTCGCCGTATCGAAGACTCGTTCGCACACACTGCAGACGATGATGCTCATTCGTTTGACCGGTTAGTTCTTCTTGGGCTTGCCGCCGGAACCTGTGCTACCCGAACTACCGCCACTGGAACCGGACGAGGAAGAATCGGATTTAGGTGCAGGTGTTGCGGGCTTTGTTTCGCTCTTGGTCGAACTATCTGAGGAGCCGCCAGAGGATTCAGCCGGCTTGGAATCAGCCGAAGCTGCCTTCTTGTACGAGTCGCTGCGATAGTCGGTGGTGTAGAAGCCGGTTCCCTTAAACATCACCGCTGCACCAGCGCCGAACAGGCGGCGGAACTTCTTCTTTTTGCACTTCGGGCACTTTTCGATCAGCGGATCGCTGAAGCTTTGAAAGACTTCTTCCTTGTGTCCGCAGGCATCGCATTCGTAATCGTAGGTGGGCATTGGTTCGAATCTCGCTGAGCGTTCGTTACGATGCGGGGCCGGTGGAAACAAAGACCTGAGCAGGGCGCACGACGCGGTCGTACAACTTATAGCCTACCTGCGCTTCGCGGCTAACGGTGCCGGCGGCGTATTCGCTGGTCGCTTCCTGCGCAATGGCCTGATGATAGTTGGGGTCGAATTCCGCACCAACGCCAGGGATTCGCTCGCAATGGTGCTGGGCCAGAACATTCATTAGTTGAGCCGAGACCATCTTCACCCCATCGCGCAGCGAGGTCGTGTCGCCACTTTGGGCTGCGGCATCTAAGGCCCGCTCCAGATTGTCGACGACGGGGAGCAGATCGCGGGCGAAGGGGAGAATCGTGTATTTCCGCTCTTCTTCCATTTCGCGCGCCTTGCGCTTGCGAAAATTCTCGAACTCCGCTTGCTGACGAAGTAATTCGTCCTGAGCCTTTTTGAGCTCGGCTTGCAGCTGGTCGATTTTGGCTTCGGGCCCCGAAGAGAACAGCGGATTGTGTACTGTGTCTTCGGACGAGTCGGTAGTTGGTTTTTCAGTTTCGGCTGACATCGATCATTCCTCGGTCTTCTTGCTCGGAGCAGTCGGCGGACTGAAATACTCCTTGATGGTTTCGAAAAATGTCTTGCGGTGGGGTGTCACATTCGCATGTTCGAGTTCTGCCAACTCCTGCAGCAGTTCGCGCTGACGGGCGGTGAGCTTTTTCGGCACTTCGATGTAAGTCTGCACGTGCAGATCGCCTTTGCCGCTGCCGCCGCGAGGATCGGCCAAACCCTTGCCACGCACGCGGAAGACCTCGCCCGCTTCAGTGCCCGCGGGAATCTTCAAATCGTGTGGACCATCGAGCGTGGGAACTTCGATCGTTGCACCCAGTGCAGATTGGCTGAACGTGATCGGCATACGCAAAATGAGATGCACCCCCTCGCGCTCGAACAGCTTGTGCTTTTTGACGCTGATAAAGCAGAATAAGTCGCCCGGCGGTCCTCCTTCGGGACTTGGTTCACCCTGACCGGGAATACGAACGCGCATCCCATCGTCGATGCCGGCGGGAATTGCCACATCGAGCTTGGTCCGCTCTTGGACATAACCATTGCCGCGACAATCGGTGCATGGTTCGGTAATGACGGAGCCCGCACCGCGGCATTGGGGACACGTCGTCTGCACGCGGACAAAGCCGGCTGATTGCACCACCTGACCATGACCGGCGCAGTAGCGGCACATTGTTTTCGAGGAGCCCGGTTTGCTGCCGCCCCCTTTGCAAGTCTCGCAAACTTTGCTGCGGGCAAAATCCACCGTCTTGCTCACACCGCGGGCTGCTTCTTCCAGCGTGAGTTTGACATCGGCCCGCAAGTTCGCGCCGGCCCGGGCACGACGCGAGCGGCGACCACCGCCACTGCCACCAAACAGGTCGCCAAAGATGCTGCCAAACGCATCCATGATGTCGTCGGCATCTTGAAACTGCGAACCGAACTGATCACCGCCGGCATGACCGAACCGATCGTAGCGAGCTCGCTTCTCGGCATCGGCCAGCACTTCGTAGGCTTCGGCCGCTTCTTTGAATTTTTCCATCGAATCCGGATCGCCTGGATTCGTATCGGGGTGATATTTGAGCGCGAGCTTGCGATACGCGGTGGCAATTTCCTTTTCGGACGCCTCGCGCTTGATGCTCAGCACTTCGTAGTAATCGCGCTTGGCCATCGTCGCCATAATTCTTCGTGCAAAGGGATGTGACTTGCTTGCCTCGGCAATTGTAGGTTGCCCAGCAAGTTTGGTACTCGCCCGTTTGCTCCAAAAAAGGGGCCACCTCTTTTCGAAGTGGCCCGTGTCATAACCGTGAACCTGAGCCGGAGGCGTCAGCGCCCGGAGGATTCGTCGTCGTTACTCGTTGATCTCCGGGCGCTAACGCTTCCGGCTCAGAGAGATACTAGCGAATCGAACCTTCGACCGACCGCTTGGCCTTGTCGTCCTTGTCGAGGTTGGTCACCAGCGCTTCGGTGGTGAGGAGGAGAGCAGCGATGCTCGCGGCATTGCCGAGAGCAGTTCGCACGACCTTCACCGGATCGATGACGCCAGCCTTGTACATATCGACATACTCGCCGGTCAGGGCGTTGTAGCCGATATTAACGGGCTTTTGCAGCACTTCGTCGCAAACAACCGAGCCATCTCGGCCCCCGTTGTCGACAATCGTCCGCATGGGCGAAGAGAGAGCATGCAGAATAATGCTGGCACCCACGCTTTCGTCACCCTTGAGCGTGTCGACGAGCTTTTCGACCACGTCCGAGCAACGAAGCAGAGCGACACCACCACCAGGGAGAATGCCTTCTTCGAGAGCGGCACGCGTGGCATGCAACGCATCTTCGACTCGGGCCTTCTTTTGCTTCATGTCGGCTTCGGTTTCGGCACCGACCGAGATGACAGCCACACCGCCAGCGAGCTTGGCGAGACGCTCTTGGAACTTCTCCTTGTCGTACTCGCTTTCGGTCTGGTTCATCTGGTTCTTGATTTGCTGCACACGCTTGTCGATGTCGTTCCGCTTGCCGGCACCTTCGACGATCGTCGTGTTGCTTTTATCAACCGAGACCTTTTTGGCGCGACCCAGGTGTTCGAGCGACAGAGCTTCGAGTTGCAAACCAAGATCATCGCTGATCAGCGTACCGCCGGTGAGAACTGCGATATCGCCCAGCATCGCCTTACGGCGATCGCCAAAGCCTGGAGCCTTGACGGCACAGACGTTCAGCACGCCGCGGAGCTTGTTGACGACGAGCAGGGTGAGTGCTTCGGCATCGACATCTTCGGCGATGATCAGCAGTGGCTTGCCGGTCGAGCTGACCTTTTCGAGGATCGGCACCAGGTCGCGTAAGTTGCTGATCTTCTTCTCGTGAATGAGGATCAGAGCGTCTTCGAGTAAACAATCCATCGACGCATGGCGGTTGATGAAGTAGGGCGAGACAAAGCCCTTATCGAACTGCATGCCGTCGACGTAGTCGACCTTGGTATCAGCAGTCTTGCCTTCTTCGACCGTGATCACGCCGTCTTTACCGACGCGATGCAGGGCTTCGGCGAGGAGGTCGCCGATGGCCTGATCGTTGTTGGCCGAAATCGCACCGACGCTGGCGACTTCTTCCTTGCTGGTGACCTTCTTGGCCATAGAGACCAGTTTGGCAGTTGCAGCTTCCACAGCCTTATCAATGCCGCGGCGAATGCCAGTGGGATTGCTCCCGGCGACGACGCTGCGAAGGCCTTCTTTGAAAATGGCCCGCGCGAGCACGGTGGCCGTCGTGGTGCCGTCACCGGCCAGGTCCGAAGTCTTTTGAGCGACTTCGACCACCAGCTTGGCTCCCATGTTTTCGAAGCGGTCTTCGAGTTCGATTTCTTTAGCGACCGTCACGCCGTCCTTGGTGACGGTTGGGCCACCGAACGACTTGTCGATGATGACGTTCTTACCGGTCGGTCCCATGGTGACCGCGACGGCATTAGCGAGCTTGTCGACGCCCGCGAGCATGCGAGCACGAGCGAGATCGTCGAATAACAGTTGTTTTGCCACGACTACAGGCCTCTAACGTGTGATGAATGATTTGCGGAAGGGGGATGGGCAGGCGGAGCTTCAAGGGCTGCGCCCGCGGCGGTTATTTCAGAAGCAACCTTACTCGACGACCTTCGCCAAGATGTCGCTCTCCCGGAGCACCTTGACATCGTCGCCACCGACTTCGATATCGGTGCCGCCGTACTTGCCGTAAATGACCTGATCGCCGACGGCAACCGCCAGTTCAGCCCGCTTGCCACTATCGAGCAGCTTGCCTGGACCGACTGCGACAACCGTGCCCCGCTGGGGTCGTTCTTTTGCCGAATCGGGCAGCACGATACCGCCAGCAGTCCGCTGTTCAGCTTCGAGGGGGCTGACAACCACTCTGTCGTCGAGAGGACGGATCTTCAACTTGGCCATGTGTGTATTCCTTCTACTGAGTCGTGTGAATTTGTATTTGATTGACTGACATTCGAGCGAAATCAAGCAGAGCACTTTGTAAGCGATTGCTTACATCATGCCGCCCATACCACCCATGTCCATGCCACCCATACCTCCCATGCCGCCGCCCATTCCACCGTGGTCGTGATGATCGTGATGATCGTCGTCGCCACCTTCCTTAGGCATTTCGGTGATGAGAGCTTCGGTGGTGAGCAGCAAAGCCGCGACGCTGGCCGCGTTCTTCAGCGCGGTTGCCACGACCTTAGCTGGGTCGATCACACCGAACTTGAGCATGTCGCCGTACTGGTTGGTGTCGGCGTTGTAGCCTTCAGTCTTGCTTTTCAGCTGGCGAACGCGATTGACGACCACCGCGCCATCAAGGCCGGCGTTCTGAGCGATTGCTCGCAATGGCTGATCGAGCACGTTGCGAATGATCTGGCCGCCCATCTTCTCGTCGCCTTCAAGCTTAAGCTTGTCGATCGACTTCTCGGCGCGGATGAGGGCCACACCACCACCAGGGACGATGCCACTTTCGAGCGCGGCTTGCACGGCATTCTTGCCGTCTTCGAGCAGCCACTTACGCTCCTTCATTTCGGTTTCGGTCGCAGCACCGCAGCTGATCTGAGCCACACCACCGGCCAGTTTGGCCAGGCGTTCTTGCAGCTTTTCGCGATCGTATTCGCTATCGGTGACACCGATCTCACGGCGGATTTGTTCGGCCCGAGCTTCGATTTGTTGCTTCGTTCCTTTGCCACCGACGAAGACGGTGTTTTCGGAAGTGATCTTCACCTTTTTGGCGAAGCCGAGGTCCGAAATCTTGACGCTTTCCAATTCAATGCCCAGATCCTTGAAGATCGGGGTGGCAGCGGTCAGCACGCCGATGTCGCCGAGGATCGCCTTGCGACGATCGCCGTAACCGGGGGCCTTGACGGCACAAACTTGCAGAATGCCGCGCAGTTTGTTGACGACGAGTGTGGCTAGAGCCTCGCCTTCGACGTCCTCAGCCACGATCAACAATGGCTTGTTGGCCTTGCTGATGGCTTCGAGCAAGGGAATCAGCTTCTTGTTGTTCGAGATCTTTTCTTCGTACAACAGCACGTAGCAGTTTTCGAGCTCGACCGCGACTTCGTCCTGATTGGTGACGAAGTGGGGAGAGAGGAAGCCGCGATCGAATTGCATACCTTCGACGACTTCGACGGTCGTCTCAGCACCGCGACCTTCTTCGATCGTGATTACGCCGTCTTTGCCAACCTTGAGGAAGGCGTCGGCGAGCACAGACCCGATGGTTGGGTCGTTATTGCCAGCAATCGTAGCGATCTGCTGCAATTCCTTCTTGTTCTTTTCGCTGATCGGGGTGGCGATCGCATAGATCTCATCGCAAACAGCTTCGGCCGCTTTGGCGATGCCGCGCGAGAGAGCCATCGGGTCGTAACCGGCGGCGATCATCTTCAAACCTTCGCGGAAGATTGCTTCCGACAGCACGGTGGCCGTCGTCGTGCCATCGCCGGCGACTTCGTTGGTCTTGCTGGCGGCTTCTTTGACCAGTTGTGCGCCCAGATTTTCGTACGGATCGTCGAGTTCGATGTCTTCAGCA
The DNA here is from genome assembly GCF_007747655.1 of Anatilimnocola aggregata. Lineage (NCBI taxonomy): Bacteria > Pseudomonadati > Planctomycetota > Planctomycetia > Pirellulales > Pirellulaceae > Anatilimnocola > Anatilimnocola aggregata. The sequence goes on along the minus strand of NZ_CP036274.1, from coordinate 6,051,655 downwards.
ACGGTCACGCCGTCCTTTGTCACCTTGGGTGAACCCCAACCTTTGTCGAGCACCGCGTTACGACCGCGGGGGCCGAGCGTGCTGCGCACTGCCCGAGCCAGCTTCGAAACGCCCGCCAAAAGAGGCTGACGAGCGTCGTCATCGAAGACCATTTGCTTTGCCACGATGGAATTCTCCTGTTGCCGATATACGGAAAACTAATTTGCTGAATACCAGAAGGCCGCGACCCAGCTTAACAGTTGGCAGCGGCCGAATGTTTCGTAAAAGGGGCAGCTGCGAGATTGCCAAACTGGGATCATCCGTTTCAGGGTCGAAAACACGACCCGGGCCCAATTTGGCAGTTCCGCCGCAGATGCGGCCCATTAATGCAAGGGCTGTGCCACGGCCAGAAAGATGCTGGCAAGGTATTGCCACAAAAGACTTTGCGCTGCAAGCCGGTCCTCATTAAACCGATGCTTGCTGGCAAACGACCCCCTGCCTTGTCAATTTGGCAGGAAGCAAGAAACCGAAGTCGACCTTACAGCTTGGCCTTGTTGTTGACCCCGCCACCACCGGCGGGAGCTGCGGGTACGCCTGCGCCGCCGCCCGAATTCATCAATTCGACTTTCGAGTCATCTGCGTTCAAATAAATGCGGAAATGGATTTTACCGTTCGACTGCAACCCCTTCGCCAGATTAGCCAATTGCTCAAGCTGAGCCTTAGCTTTTTGCAGTGGCTCAAGAGCTTGGGTCGCCTGCAGAGTGATCGTCTCTTTTTGTTTTTTATCCTTGATCCCTGCTGCCTGAGTGAGTGCACCCGTGGCAAATTGCAGCTGTTGGCTGATATTTTGATCGAGTCCCTGCAACTTCTTCTTCTCATACGGCTCGGGGCGGGTGTTGACCCCTTCCAGCTTGAAATGTGGCAAGCTGATGACTTGAATCGTTTTGCCATTCTGAATTGTCGTGTCGATCTTCATTCCGAGGGGCATTTCGGTTTCTACATTTCCGACCCAGAAGAAGGTTGTTGATTTGTCTGCCACAAGCTCTTTGCTGTCATATTTCACCTTGGGCACATCCCCTTCGACGGCGGTGATCTCGAACATCAGCTGTTTGGGGTCGGGAGGAAGGTCAATCGTGAATTTGGCAGGTTGGCTGCGTTTATCGATCGTAATGGCAATGGGTTCGACCGTCGAAGACTCGCGCAGGGCTACAACAGCTTTGCCGTTGCCGGCAGTTAATTCGATCGCGCAATTGCAAAGATAGGGAGCAGCGGGATGCTTCGCAGCTTCCGCAGTCCATTGAAACGTCAGCTGATCGCTCTTGGCCGCCATGGTGGCAATCACCACCGGCATCTCAGTCAATTCTCCACCGACCTTAAACTCCCAATCGCGGAGCGAAGTACCGCCGTTGGCCGATTCGAGCGTGAACTTCATCTTCCCCTTGCTGTAGGCGGTTTCTCCGCCACGAATCGAAGCGATAATTACCGTGTTTTCGTCGGGAACCTTGCAGGGGGCCAACACGACAGGCACCAACATTTCAGCGGGCGGTTCCGTCATGTCAGTGACAACTTTGGGCAACGCAACCGCCGGCGAAAAGCCAGCAAATGGACTCGCGGGAGGAGCCGGCTTGGGGGTTGGTTTGGGTGTTGGCTTAGGTGTGGTCTTTGGCGGTGTTTTTGGCTCCGGCTTCGCTTCGGGCTCTGGTTTTGGATCGACCGACGCGACCATGGGCGTTGCTGGTGGTGCCTCAGCGGGCTTTGTTTCAGCCGTTGGTGCGGGGACGGCGGGCTCTGTCTTGGCCGGATCGACGGGCTTCACTTCGGCGGCTGGAGCAACTGGGTTGGCTTCGCCAGCGTTGGGTGTTGTCACAGCCGGATTGGCTTCGACAGCGATAGCAGGATTAGCTTCACCACTCACATCTGGATTTGCTTCGCCCCCAGGATTTGTTTCACCATTCGATTCGGTACCAGCCGCCTCAGCAGTCACTTCCTTATCCGGGTCAGCTTTGGCGACGACGGCGTCGTCTCCCTTGCCACCCATCAGGAACATGACGAGTCCGATGATTAAGCCCAGCGCGAGCACGCCGCCGCCGATTCCACCGGCCAGGATCAGGGGCAGATTCGACTTGCCACCTTCTTTGGTCTTCGCAGGTTTTGCGGCCTTAGCAGCCTTGGTAGTTCCCTTTTCGGTCGCGGCTGGTTTTTCGGCTTTCTCTGCTGCAGCCGATGCCTTTTCCTTCTTCGGTGGCGGTGGGGCAGCGGTGATGGCCGGCATAGAGCCTGACTTTGCCGCAGCCTTCGCTTTACCACCAGCTTGAATGGCGAAGCCGGAAAACGGAGTGTCGCTGGGAGCGGTTTCCGTTGGTGATGCAGCGGCAGAAATTACGGGTGAGCTGTCATCGTCAGCCGGCAATGCCTTGGCGGTAACCGGCTTCTTGGTTCGTGGTGGCGGAGCCTTGGCCGCGACGAGATCGTCGGACTTGGCCTTTGCGCTCGGTAGATTTGCCGATGGCTTTGGTGCCGGGGTTTTTGCAGCCACTTCTTTGGCCGGTGATTTCGCACCGGTACTTCCCGGCTTGGCAGTCTCAATGGCTGCCATCAACTGTTGATCGTTTTGCGGACGGTTAGCCGGCGATTCAGACATAAGTCGGCTGCATAGCTCGACCAGGTTGGCCGGTGTTTCTGGCGCCAATTTCGTTAGTTGCTCTGGCGATTGCGGGCCAGCTGCGGGAGCTTTGCCGGTAAGCAAGAAGTAGAGCGAGGCACCCAGGGCATACATGTCGCCGGTTGCGCTTGCGGGTTGCTTGGCGGCTTCTGGTGCGCGGTAGAGTTTGGCGTTCGCTGCAACCTGGTCGACTGAGTCGTTGTTGTCGCTGGCCTCGCCGACTGCCAGTTGAGCGAGACCAAAGTCCAAAATCTTGACCGTGCCATTGGCGTCGGTCAGCAGATTCGAGGGTTTCAGGCCGCCGTGAACAACTTTTTTGCTGTGAGCGTGAGCCAGTCCCGTCGCTGCCTGGCGTATGAAGTTCCAAGCCTGGGCAGCGGAAAGCTTTCCCTTTTGTTCCACTTGTCGCTGCAAGTCTATGCCGTCGACATATTCCAGCACGATGAAATACCGTTCACCGTCCTGGTTTACATCTTGAATGTGGCTGATGTGCGGATGTTCAATTGCGGCTACGCGGCGGGCTTCGGCTAAAATGCGCCGGAGTACGTTTGGCTGCGCGGTATGCTTCCGCGCGAGCACCTTGAGGGCCACTTTCTGCTGCATTTTTACATGCTCGGCCAGGTAGACCCGGCCCATTTCGCCCACGCCCAACTGATCCAGCAACTTGTAATTTCCAACCACAAGGCCTGTGAATTGATGCAGCAATTGGCCCGCTTGCCACCGCGTGATTGTGCCAGCCTTGACCAGATCCCGAGCCGCAATCTTGGCATCCTCGACCGAGCCGAACTGCTCGCGGACCTTAGCCATCGCCTCGGATGACAAAAGTTGACTAGTTTGCAAAGAATCCAGAAAAGCTTGCGTGTCACTTGCAGGCAACAATTTGGCCATGACTCGACTCTTCCTGGGACCCGGGATCAGACGTGGAGAGAGCAAATTCCAGAGTGCGCACAGCCTTGATTCTGGCTGCTGGTAGCATGATTAGCAACTGGTTTTGCCCGCCGGACACTTAGTTCGACGGGAAAAGTTGCTTTTGAGCACCGTCTTGCAGCGCACCGAGCGGCTGTTGCAACTTTCAAGTTGGATTGCCCGCTGCTAGATTCACCGCTGGTCCGCCGCACCCTCACTCACCGGCATAGCTCTTATGGATCACGATTCATTTCTGACCGAACATCGCGAGCTGACTCGCCGATTCTTTCTGCAGGCAGGCGCATTGGGATTCGCCGCAACCCAATTGGCAAACTTCGGCTTCGCGGACGAAAAGCCGACCGAAGAAAAACAGTCCCCCGCACCTGTCAAGCGAACCAAGCCTGAAAAAGCCGGAGTTCGCCCGGAGCCTTATTTCACTCCTTCCGTGGACTTTCGCGATGTCTCGCGCGGGAAGCCGTTACCCCATTCGCTGCCGGACGAAAAGAAACGGGAAGTCGGTTTGACTCGCGAGACCTGGCAACTGGAAGTATTGGCGGACCCAGACAATCCGGCCAAACTTGGCAGGCCACTGACGAAGGAAGCCGGTACGGCACTCAATTTCGAGGCGCTCCTCAAACTCGCGGAGAAGCATGCGGTTCGATTTCCCAAGGTAATGACGTGCCTGAATCTGGGTTGTCCGCTGGGCATGGGACTGTGGGAAGGAGTGCCCTTGCGGGATGTCATTTGGTTGACTCAACCTCGCGAGAATCTGCGACGCGTCTTTTATTATGGCTATCACAATGACGACCCCAAGCAGATGTTTCGCAGCTCGTTGCCGATCGGTCGCATCCTCGAAGACCCGTACGATCTGCCGCCGGTCATCCTCTGCTACAAGCTGAATGGCGAGTGGCTTGATGCCGAGCGCGGAGGCCCGGTGCGAGTCGTCGTGCCAGAAGCCTATGGCTTTAAGTCCATCAAGTGGCTGACCCACGTTGTGCTCACAAATCTCGCGCATGCAAACGACACGTATGCCGAGCAAAACAACGATGTCGATAGCCCGCTCAAGACATTTGCAGCCAGCATCTCAGTGCCGCGCGAGGCGAAGGCAGGTCAGCCGATTCCTGTTTCCGGCTACGCCCAAGTGGGCATTTCGGGTTTAAAGAAAGTGCAAGTTTGGGCCGCCTCAGAAGCAGATACATTGCCTGAAGGGGATCCCTACTTCACAAAAGCCCCGTGGATGGATGCCGAGCTCCTGCCGGTGCCCAAGCAATGGAGCGGATTGAACGAAGGAAAGGTACCGCCCGATACGCACGGCTTCGATCAAAGCGGAGCACCCAAAACGTGGCCCATGCGTCTGACCAATACGCATTGGGCCGCGGTTTTGCCTGGCCTGCCCAAGGGTGACTACATCTTCCGCTGCCGCACGATCGATGCGCAAGGACACGCGCAGCCCATGCCTCGACCGTTTCGCAAATCGGGGCATTCCACAATCGAAATGGTCGAATTCAAAGTAGTTGACTGAAGTGATGCAATCTCAATCGGGGCCTGTGAGAATCGGTGTCGTCGGACTGGGGCGATTCGGGCGCTTGCACGCGCTCACTGCGGCAGGTTTAGCTGAGTGTGAACTGGTCGGACTCGTCGCTCGGCGACAAACGTCAATTGATGCCGTTGCCGATGAACTGCCGGGAGTTCCCGGCTGGACAAATCTCGACGAAGCCATTCACGAGTCCACAGCTGAAGCTTGGATTGTGGCTTGCACAACCGCGGAACACGTCTCCGTGGCTCGAAGTTTGCTTACAGCGGGCAAAAGAGTGCTGCTCGAAAAGCCGATTGCTGACAATTTGGAAGAAGCAGAGAGCCTTGCTCCTCTTGTCCAACCTGACTCAGCGAATCTGATGCTGGGGCACATCGTTCTGTTCAATAGCGAGTTCCAGCAACTGCGCGAAGAGGTTGCGCGTCTCGGCCCGATCTCGTTCCTCGACTCCGTGCGACATCGGCCAGCCAGTATCATCGCGAAGTTCCCGGGCGAGAATCCGTTACAAGCCGCGATGGTTCACGATCTCTACATGGCGCAAGTGCTCGTCAATCGAGCTGAACCTGTCTCGTTTCACTCGCGGTACCATCGAACGGCGAGTGGCGAAGTCGACCTAGCGATCGCCCAACTGCAGTGGCCCAGCGGAGCCATCGGTTCATTCGCGGCTTCGTATTTAACTCCTGCAGGCATGCCACCACGAGGCTTTGATCGAACCGAGGTCTTTGGCGCAGGGTGGTGCGTGAGAATTAACCCGAATCCACGCCCTCTTGAACTTTGGACCGAGCAAGCCGCTTGGCCCCTCGCGCTCGAAATACGCACTGGCCAGATTGGACCTACGGGGATGATGGCGGAAGAACTGCGCTGCTTCTGCCGGGTCGTCCGAGGTGAGCAACCGGTGCCAGTCGGGGCTACTTATGCGGACGGCCTGCAGGTTCAGCGGTGGATGGACAAATTGGCGGCAAGTGCCGAGCGAGCTTAGTGTTCCAAGTTGATTATTTCAGGGCGATGCGGGGCGACGTAACCGTTTCATGAATTCGAGCATGGCGAGCGCCACGGTATCGGTTGGCTCTCCAATCCGATTGCCAATCGTACCGTGATTACGTCCTTCTACTTCCAAGTAAGTAACGTCCTTGTGACCTGCTGCTTTCAACGCCGCACCGAAGTAGCGATTCTCTTCTGCCCGCGAGGCCATGTCTTGGCTGCCGACGATAAGCAGCCATGCGGGAGTTTCTCTCGAAGAGTAATAGGCCGGTGCTGCCTGATCGATGACGGGGCGAGTCTTAGGAATGCCCCGCTCTGCCCGCACCGTCGAATGTGTAATCATCTGCCCCGAGATCGGCATCAGCCCGGCTATATCCTGCAGCTTGAGATTATGCTTGGCGAGATACTTTTCATCGGCCCCGATCATCGCCGTCAAATAGCCGCCGGCTGAATGACCAGAGACAAAAATGGAGTCTGGCGAGCCACCATACTCAGTAATTTGTTTGCGAACGAAGCTGAAGGCGGCGGCTGCATCCTCGATGTAAGCGGGAAACTTAACGTTAGGATCCAAACGGTAATTTACTGAGGCCACCGCAATGCCGTCATTGGCAAAGCGGCGACCGAGCGCGCCGTCTCCGTCGTTACTGCCGGCTTGCAATCCTCCGCCATGAAACCAAACAATCGTCGGAAAATTCTTGGCGTTCGCCGGCAAGTACAGATCGAGCTTGCACCGTTGCTGTTCGTACTCCGTCGTAGCCTCTGCCTTGTATGGCATGTCCTTCAGCACGCGAATCTCGTCGGCTGCTGAAAGTGTCAGGCTCTGGCCAACAAATGCGCAAAGTGAAAGGATCAAGAGAACGTGTAGACGGATAGGTCGAGGCATGGAGAGTTCTCACGCACGAACTGATAGCGACGGGAATTTGAGGTACGAGCCAAACGTAAAAGACGCGTTGGAGAAGGTCAAGCAATAATCACATCTTGTCGTAACCACGTCGTATAATCGAGTCGCAATTTTATCGATTCGCTTACACTCCACTCTGCTCCTTTCACATGCCAAAATCTCCCAAAGTTCACCAGTCAAATTGCCTACTGCTTCCATTTCTGCTCGCGAATATCTCCACCGTTGCGCTCGCGGAACTGCCAACGATTGATTTGTCTGGTGAGACAGCCCGGCAAACGATTGTAGCGGCCGGCACGCGCGAGACTTATCAAGGGCATCCGACTACAGTACTGTTGCCCGACGGAAAGACGATATTCGCCGTTTGGACGCTCAATCACGGCGGACCATGCGGGCCGATGAAGCGAAGCGACGATGGGGGAAAGACCTGGAGCGACCTGCTCTCTGTGCCCGAGAATTGGAGCACGGTTCGAAATTGCCCGACTATCTACCGTTTGATGGATCCAGCGGGGAAGTCTCGTCTGCTCGTATTTGCCGGGCAAGGACCAGACGGCGCGATGCATTCGTCTCATAGTGTCGACAACGGCACCACATGGACGCCGATGAAATCGCTCGGTCTGAAGTGTGTAATGCCGTTTTGCACCATCATTCCCATCGACGGCGGCAAGCAACTACTCGGGCTGACGAATATTCGCCGCCCTGGTGAAACCAAGGACAAGAAATCGAACATCGTTGCCCAAAGTTTGTCGAACGACGGCGGGCTCACCTGGACCGACTGGCGAATCATTCTCGACCTGGGTGACCTGAAACCATGCGAGCCCGCCCTGGTACGCTCGCCCGACGGCAAACAGCTGCTTTGCCTGCTGCGAGAAAATGCCAGGCACGAGGCACTTTACCTCACCAGCGACGATGAAGCGCGCACGTGGTCGAAGTCGAACAAACTCCCGCGCGGCCTCTGGGGCGATCGACACATGCCCGCGTACGCGCCGGATGGTCGGCTGGTTGTTACCTTTCGCGATACCGGACCCAAGAGCCCCACAAATGGTCATTTCGTTGCCTGGGTGGGTAAGTACGACGACATCCTCTCCGAGCAAGATGGCCAGTATCGCATCAAGTTGCTGCACAGCCATGCTGGCAAGGACTGTGGCTATCCGGGGCTGGAAGTATTGCCTGATGGGACATTCGTCACCACCACTTACGTGAAGTATCGACCGGGGGCAGAAAAGCACTCAGTCGTTGCCGTTCGCTTTACCTTGCGGGAGACCGATGCGCTAGCGAAGGTCACTCCTACTTCCGCCCCAGCGCCGACCCTGGAAGCAGATATTGTGATTTACGGTGGCACTTCTGGTGGTGTGGCCGCAGCAGTTCAGGCTGCGAGAATGGGAAAGAAGGCAATCATCGTCGAGCCTGGTAAGCATCTGGGGGGCATGACGTCGGGTGGGCTGAGCGCTGTCGATATCGGCGACCCGCGCACCGTTGGCGGCATTGCCCGAGAATATTTCACCCGACTTGTGGCCCGCTACGGCAAAAAGCTTGAGTGGGACAAAGCCTTCACAGCTGCCGGCGGCGGGCCTGCGACCGGCGGGGCTTACTCCATTGAACCGCATGTCGCGGAGGAAGTGTTTAACGAACTGGTTCGCGAAGCAGGAGTGCCCGTCCAACTCGGTGCTCGGCTGGCAGCAGTGAGGATGGACGGCCCGCGTATTGTCGAGTTGACCACCGAAGATGGCCGCTCGATTCGCGGCCAGATGTTCATCGATGCTACCTACGAAGGTGACCTGCTGGCGAAAGCTGGTGTGACGTACACGATCGCCCGTGAAGGAAACAAAAAATACAACGAGACTTATAACGGTATCTACTTTGACGAGAAGTACCGCCCCCGCACGAACCACCTGAGTCCTGGTCCGCATGGCCGAGTGCCAGGAGGACAGGGCGTTTGGGACCGAGATTTCCCGCTCGATCCGTATCGAGTGCCCGGCAAGCCTGAAAGCGGTCTGCTGCCACTCATTGAGGCAGGTGATTCCGGCACTCCCGGCGAACCTGCACCGGGAGTGCAGGCCTATTGTTATCGACTTTGCCTTACTAAGGCTGCCGATCGACTGCCGATTGAACCACCGGCTGACTACGATCCCAAGCGTTACGAGATTGTCGCCCGGTTTCTGGCTGCGTGTGCGAAAATCGGCGATGAAGTCGACCTGCGCTGGTTTAGCAAGCACGATCCCTTGCCGAATAACAAATGGGATTTCAACACAGCGACATTCGGCGGCAATCTTCCTGGAGCATCTTGGGCATGGCCCGAAGCATCGTTTGCTGAGCGCGAGAAAATCGCCAAGCAGCACGAAAACTATCATCGCGGGCTGCTGCATTTTCTGGCGACAGACGAGCGCGTGCCGGTAAAGGTCCGCGGCGAAATGAAGCAGTTTGGTTTGCCTCGCGATGAATTCAAAGATAGCGGAGGCTGGCCACATCAGCTTTACATTCGCGAAGCGCGGCGAATGATCAGCGACCTGGTGATAACGGAGCATCACACTTTCGGTCGTTCGACGGCACCGAACTCGGTGAGTTTGGGCTCGTACGGGACTGATACGCACGAGATACGCAGGATTGTGAAAGACGGTGTCGTCACGCGCGAAGGAAAAACTGCTGGGGGCCGCGACGGCGCGCCTCCCTATCCGATTGGCTACGCTGCGATCGTGCCTCGCGAAAAGGAGTGCGAGAATCTGTTCGTCACGTTCGCACTTTCGGCCAGTCACACCGCTTTCAGCAGCATCCGGATGGAGCCGGTGTTTATGGTCACCAGTCAAAGCGCCGCGACTGCTGCGTCGCTGGCCATCGACGATAAGGTGCCGGTGCAAAAAGTCGACTATGCAAAACTGCGCAAGCGACTCGATGCCGATCAGCAAATCGTCGAATGGAAAGTTGCAGGGAAGAAAGCCGCCAATAAGCAGGCAGCAGCGGCTCAGCTACCTGTCAAGTCTGCGACGGTCGATCTTGTCATTCGTAATGGAACGGTTATCGATGGCTCCGGTAAGCCGGGATTGCGGGCGGACGTGGCGATCGACGACGGACGGATCGTGGCAGTTGGAAATTTGAACGATGTGACCGGCGCGGAAACAATCGATGCGATTGAGCGAATTGTCTGCCCGGGGTTCATCGATTTGCACAGTCACGCAGATAGTGGAATTATCGAATTCCGTGCTGCAGAAAACTACATCCGCCAAGGTGTCACCACGCTCGTCTGTGGGAATTGTGGCAGCTCTCCCACCAAAGTGGCCGAGTTCTTCGCAAAACTTCGCGACGGTGGTACGGGCCCCAATATCGCCCTGCTCATCGGCCATGGCAGCGTGCGACGTGAAGTAGTGGGAACGTTGAATGCACCGCCGACCTCTGAACAATTAGTCCAGATGAAGCGTTTGGTTAGAGAGGCGATGCAGGCAGGTGCCGTGGGCATGTCGACCGGCCTAACGTATAGTCCTGGTGCCTTCGGAACTACGGAGGAGATTACCGAACTAGCGAAGGAACTTGCCCCGTTCGGCGGCTTCTACGCCACGCACATGCGCGACGAGGGGACGAAGGTCTTCGAGGCCCTTGATGAAGCACTCAAGATTGGTCGCGAAGCTGGCGTTCCCGTTCATATTTCCCATCACAAGATTTCCGCTGCTTCGGCCTTCGGACTAACGCGTCTCACGTTGCAGCGAATCGAAGAGGCTCGCGCTGCAGGACTCGACGTGACGTTGGATCAATATCCGTACGGTGCCGGCAGTGGCAGTTTGTCCTTTTACGTGCCGCAGGCATCACTTTCTGGCGGGATCGAAGCTTATCGCCGCCGCATTGCCGATCCAGTCGAACGGGCCCAGATTGTCGCCGGTGTTGAAGAAGTCTTCGTTCGCAAGTTGTTTGAAGCGGGGCAAACGCCGGACAATTCGGAGCAAACAGCGGTGGCTCTAACGCGGGTTCAAGTTGCCCGCGCTCCTCACGATCCAAAGCTGACGGGAAAGAACCTCACGGAGATTCTGCGCATGCGTGGCAGTGAGATCACGGTGCGAAGTGGGGCGGAAGTGCTGGTCGACTTGGTGGGTCGAGAAGCAATTGGCATTAATCACACGCTCGACGATCGCCCGGGCGGCGATGTCGACCGCGTGATGCAGCATCCGCTGACCGCGATTGCCTCCGATGGGAGCGTCTTCGCGTTTGGCAAAGACAATCCGCACCCGCGATCGTATGGTTGCTATCCGCGCGTCTTGGGACATTACGGGCGCGAGCGCAAACTGTTGAAATTAGAAGTGGCCATTCACAAAATGACGCAGTTGCCCGCGCGGCGTCTGGGCTGGAAGGAGCGCGGCACAATTGCAGTTGGTAACTGGGCCGATCTCGTCGTGTTTGATCCGATCGCGATTGCTGAGAAGGCGACGTTCCTCGACCCACATCAGCATTCGGTCGGTGTCGACCATGTACTTGTACGTGGTCAATTGGTGCTTAAGTCCGGCGAAATGACAGGCAAGCTCCCGGGGCGACCATTGCCAGAAAAGTAGCTCACTGTTTCTTCGCTCCCCCCTTTTTATTGCCCCCCTTCTTGTTGCCTGTGTTTGGGTTAGCCGGCCACGGAGCCACATTCGCCCGGGCTGCCCAGGCGTCGTACATGGCCGACATTTCGCGCACTTTGGCTGCTTCTATTTTGGACAAATCATTTTTCTCAGTTCGATCTTTCGATAAATCGTACAGCTCCCACGGTCGGGCATGCATGGCGACGAGCTTCCAATCTCCCACGCGCACGGCGCGATTTCCTTCGTGTTCCCAGTAGATAGCTTCGCGTTCGATGGGCTTGCCCGATAACGCGCCGCGCAGGCTGCGTCCTTCAAGCGGAGTCGCTTCGCTGGGGTATTTCGCGCCGCTATAGTCGACACAGGTGGCCATCAAGTCGATGAGATGCGCGGGCTTTTTGCGCAGCTCACCTTTGGCATTGAACCCCTGCGGCCAATGGGCGATGAGTGGCGTGCTGATTCCCCCTTCGTGGACCCAGTGCTTGTATTCGCGAAATGGCGTGTTCGAAACATTGGCCCAACCTTCGCCGTAGCCGATATAAGTATCCGCAGGACCGGGTATGACGTTCGGTCCTTGGCGAACGGGAAAACCATCGCGAGTTTGGGGCACCAATCGATCGGGGAGTACGTCGGCCGCAATTAACGGCCGCGTGGGCTTGTCTTGTCGCGGACCGTCGTCACGTCCAGCGGCTAGGTTACGTCCCATCGGTTCGGCGCAACCGCCATTGTCTTGCAGGAAAAAGATAAGCGTGTTCTCGAAGCGACCGGTTCGTTTCAGTTCGGCAATGATCTTGCCAATGCCCTGATCCATGCGATCGACCATCGCGGCATAGACTTCCATGCAGGCAATCTCGCGCTCTTTGTTTTTTACCTGCTCCCAGTTGCCCGCCTGTGGCGCGAGTCCCTGGTCGGCATCGAACAATCCCAGCTTCGCCCCTTTCGCAAGCCGTTCTTGGCGAATCGCTGCATAGCCGTGGTCATACTTTCCCTTGTACATGGCGATATCCTCGGGCAGGGCGTGCATCGGCCAATGCGCTGCGGTGTAAGTGACGTAAAGAAAAAGCGGCTGCTGGGCGTGGTCGCGCTGATGATCGCCAATGAACCTTACCGCGTGGTCCGAAATGGCATCGGTGAAGTAATAGGTTGCCGGCTTGTAGTCCGGGTCAGCAAACGGCGAGATCAGCCGGTTATCGCGGCACAGTGTGAACGGATCATAGAAACTGCCAGCACCAGAAAGCATTCCATAAAACCGGTCAAAGCCGCGCTGCAGTGGCCAGTTGGAACGATTGCCATCTGGCGTAATATTTCGCGTGACGTGCCACTTGCCAGCTGCATAACTTCGATAGCCGGCGGGCTGCAAAACCTGGGCAATGGTGCGGCAATTGGCGTTGAGGTTGCCGGTGTAACCCGGCTTGCCAAGGTCTTCCATCATGTGGCCGATACCCGCCTGGTGCGGATACAAACCGGTCAGCAGGCTGGCCCGCGTAGGGCAACAGCGGGCCGTGTTATAGAACTGAGTGAACCTCACGCCGCCTGCTGCCAACGAATCGAGATTTGGCGTTTGAATCTCACCGCCGTAGCAACCTAGATCCGAAAATCCCATATCGTCACTCATGATGATAACGATATTCGGCTGCTCGGCAGCATGAATATTGAGAGTCGTGGTCGCGACATAGACCGCCGCGAGCCAGAAAAAATAGGAGAACCGATTCATGCGCGAACCCCGATCAGAGGAGAGAACGAACGGCTGCGTCATTTAACAGCGGATCGCTAATGTACCGCGGACCAACCCAGCGAGCCAAGCATGGCCAGAAAGCCGATTAACAGCAGCAGAACGCCAACGCAGCCGCCAGCTTGTTTTGGAGTAATCCCTTGCTCTGCTGCCAGGCTCTCGACTTTCTCTTTTGCGTCTCTCAGATTGCAACCTGTCCGTTCGCGGCCGAGCTTGATGGCGCGCAACTTCTGCCCCTGCTTTAGCAACTCACGGGCTTCGGGTTCCCAAGATGTCGTTCCTGGTGTTGCCACAGCGGACAGTGCTTGCGCGTTATCGGCCTGCAGTTGATCGATTGCTTGCTTCGCTTCCGGCAAGCCAAGTCCGAGAGTCTCCTTGAGCAATTTGATCGCTTCCAGCTTCTTATTCTGAGCAAGGAGCGCCAGAACTTCGTCGAGCAGAGCATCGTTCATTGCAACAGTTCTCCCTGCCAGATCGTGACTGCCTGCCCACCCAGGATTACGCGATCGCCGTTCAATCTGAGTTTCAGCACTCCGCCGCGCTGGGAAGCTTGATAGGCCCGGCATTCCGTTTTGCCCAAGCGCTCGGCCCAATACGGCAGCAAACTGCAATAGGCCGATCCGGTCGCAGGATCCTCATCGATTCCCGATGCCGGTCCAAAGAACCGCGCGATAAAATCGAACGCTGGATCGTCAGAGATCGACGTGACGATAACTCCCCGCACAGGAATCGTCCCGAGGGCGCGAAAGTCCGGCCGCAGGATACGAACGGTCGTTGCCGAATCGTAGACTGCAACATAGTCGAACTTGCTCTTGGCGACATACACCGGCTGCGCGCCCAAGGCTTCTGCCAGAATGGGCGGTGCGGTGGCAGCGACAGCTGGGGTCGCGGGAAAATCGAGTTCGATCCACTCACCGGTGCGTTGGCAAGTCAGGACCCCGCTGCGAGTATGAAAATGCGTGGGCTCGGCATCGGGAATAAGCCCCGCTTGCCACAGCGCGTGGGCCGAGGCCAAGGTGGCGTGGCCACACAGATCGACTTCAACCGTCGGTGTGAACCACCGCAGTTCATATCCTTCGTCGAGCTTGCGCACGAACGCTGTCTCGGCCAGGTTCATTTCCGCAGCCATCGCTTGCATCCACTGGGCGTCGGCCTGTTGCTCCAGCCAACAGACTGCTGCGGGGTTGCCGCCGAAAGGTCGATTGGTAAATGCGTCGACCTGCCAACACGGAATGCGAGCCATCCAGATTCTCCACTGGGCGAGTAAGGAAGCGATAACTTATCCCCGGCAGACACTCCGTGCCAGTCGCAGGTTCGGCCCGGCGATTCTGCGAAGTGCGCTGATTTGATCTATTGGCCTGGTCATGAAGTGGGGTGCGGTCGAATTCGGCAAGCTGTCCAAGCGACCACTACCGCCGGGAGCAGCGGGAGCAATAGGAATAGCCCCACGCAACTTTTCGCCGCAATCTCTCACCACCCAAATTCAACCTATATGTTCAACAATCATCCTCATTGTTGAACGCGCACCGCTTTAGCGGTGCGCGCCAAACCGTCAGTTAGCGATCGCTCGTTCTCAAAGTCGCTCCAAGCAACTCTCTGCCCGATTCTGTAACGATCAGCGACTTGGATCGTTAGCAAGTTAACACCGATCTCTTGGCACGTTGGACTTTCCCATGAATGCCTTCAACTCTCCTTCCTCCACCCCAAATTCCACAGGCTCAGGCGCTGCTCGGCACTCGCTTGAATCTCTTCATTCCGAATCCCCTGCCGACCGAGCCGGGGTGGCTAGAGTCGCGCTTGTGGTCATCGGCTTCGTGAGCGTGCCTCTGATCTATGTCGGTAGTTATCTTTGGTTGGCAGACAACGCGGGACCACTCGAGATTCGCGCAGGTGGCCGATGCCTTCCCCGGCAATATCACCATGGCGGTCGCGTCGCTGAGTTTGTCTTCTGGCCCGTGCATTATGTCGATCGGCACGTTCGTCCCAGTCATTGGGGTGATAACAGTTAAGCCGTTGCAAGCCTGTATGATCGCAAAGCGTTCGCGGCGAGCTTCGTTCGACCACTAACGGCCACTCTTGCGTGCCTTCTTTCTCCGCCCTTAATGCACGCGGCTTGAACGAGTTACGTCGCACTCTTCGCGGAATTACTCCATGGCATAGCAATTGCGTTGTTCGGCGCTCATCAGCCTGTTGCGCGGAGAAAGTGTTTCTTTGCGACTGGCTTACCACCGAACACCGTAGGAAGAGGTTAACCCAATGAAGCGCGTTATCTACTCGCTCGCCGCTCTCGGCTGCGCTTCGTGGCTGAGTGCTTACTCAGCGCGTGCTCAAGAACTCCCGCGCGATCCTGCGCCAATCGCAGCTGCTGCGACCGACAATCAAGACAATGTAGAACTCCTCACGCGCGGCCCGGTGCACGAGGCCTTCGCCCAGTCGGTGACACCTCCCGTCGAGGATGGCTTGATCGTGGCCAAAGAGCCACCAGCCATGATCGAAGAGATTCCACCAGAACAGCGTCCTGCTGGTGACAACATCGCTTGGATTCCTGGCTATTGGGGCTGGGACGACGAGCGGAACGATTTCATTTGGATCAGTGGCATCTGGCGAGCTGTTCCCCCTGCTCGCGAATGGGTTCCCGGCTATTGGGCTCAGGTGACGAAAGGCTTTCAATGGATGCCCGGCTATTGGGCCGATATGAAAGTCACCGAAACCGAATATCTGCCAGCCCCTCCCGAAACAGTTGACGCGGGCCCCAGCACCCAAGCACCGACCGGTGCCGAGATTTGGATTCCTGGCAGCTGGGTTTGGCAACAAAACCGCTATGTTTGGCGCGCCGGTTATTGGTCGCAGGGTCACCAGAATTGGATTTGGACCAACGCCCACTATGTCTACACACCGCGCGGCTATGTCTATGTCAACGGTTACTGGGATTACAACCTGCAGCGCCGCGGCATCCTCTATGCTCCCGCCTTTTTCCGTGGCCCTGTGGCCAGTGGCTATGTCTACTCGCCGCGGATTGTGATTAACACGAATTCGTTCGTTGATCACTTGTTCCTGCGGCCCACGTATCGCCACTACTACTTCGGAGATTACTACGCAGCCAATTACCGTGGCCGCGGCATTCTCCCTTGGTTTGCCTTCAACAACAGCCGCTACGGCTATGACCCGATCTACTCGTACAGCCGCTGGAACAATCGTGACGACCGCGATTGGGAACGCCGCGTCGAGTCGCGCTACGAGAACATGCGTGACCGCGAGGAAGACCGTCCCGCCCGCACCTACGCTGATTGGCAAAGGCGTGGCGACAATCGCGACTCCTTCGTTGCCGGCACGGTGCAGGACTTCGCGAAAGTGAAGGACAACAACTGGAAGTTCAACAACCTTACCGACGATGCTCGCCGCGACGTCGGCAGGCTTTCTCGCGATCTCGACACCTATCGTCAACAGCGGATTAAGGTCGAATCGGACAAGACGGCTCGTCGCGAGGGTGACGACCGTGGCTCGGATCGCGTTCGCCTGCTGAAGCCGCCAATTAACGATGAAAACACTCAGCCCGGTCGCGATGGCCGTGGTGAAAACGCCCGCGATCTTCCCGGACGTGAATTGCCTGGCCGAGACAATGTTCCTGGCCGAGACAATGTTCCTGGCCGAGACAACGTTCCTGGCCGAGACAACGTTCCTGGCCGAGACAACGTTCCTGGCCGAGACAACGTTCCTGGCCGCGACAACGTTCCTGGCCGAGAAAATGTTCCTGGCCGAGAAAATGTTCCTGGCCGAGACAATGTTCCTGGCCGAGACAATGTTCCTGGCCGAGAAAATGTTCCTGGCCGAGACAATGTTCCTGGCCGCGATGTCCTGCCTGGCCGTGGCACCGATACTCCCGCACCAAAGCTTGATCGTCCTCTCACTCCACCCGTGGATCGTAACGAAGATGTGCCGCGCACCAAGCAGCCAACGGAACGGGGAACCGATCCACGTACGTTGCCGCAAGATGCACCGAAGTCAGCTCGCGATTTGCCAGGACCGTTGAACGACCTGCGCAATCCGCCGCGTGACCCGGCGACGCCTCGCGATACGCCCGACCGTCCAAAGGTCGAACGCGATCGTCCCGGTCCACAGAATGATCTCCGTGATAATCGTGACCCGCCTAAGACGGGCACAACTCCCGGCATTGATCGCACTCCCATGCCGAAGGCAGGCGCCCCCAAGGCCGATCTGCCGAAGCCAGGGCCGAGAATTGATCGTACTCCTACTCCCGCACCAAAGGCTGAAACTCCTCGCCCGCAGCGAGTGAATCCAGCACCGCCGCGTGAAGCTCCCAAGGCTGCACCGGCACCCCATCCGAATCCTCAACCTGCTGGCCCCGGACCTAACCGTGGTGGCGGCAACGAAGGCAAGGGTAAGGGGGGTGGAGGTGGTGGCGAAGGCAAGGGCAAGGGTCGCGACTAACGAGCGGTGGAACCGCTGCGAAACTGCCTGATTTGATCCACGTAGACTGTGGGTGACCAAGGCTCGATGGCCAAGGAGGTTGCCCGCAGTTTTTTTTGTCAACATTCCTGCTGAAATCGAGGTGTCCCGTGCGAAGTCGTTTTGGAGTATTTTTGCTGCTGATCGTAGTTCTCGTGATTGGTTTCAGCTTTTATCGTGGCTATCTGACTCTCTCGAGTCGGCAACAGCCCACGACGAACAACTCCGAAATCAAACTGATCGTTGATCAAGACAAGTTGAAAGCAGATACTGACCGGGCCGGTGCCGAGGTCAAACGCCTGACCGGCGACGTCGACCTCAAGCCCGGTTCGTAAGTTACAACCCCGGTTTGTTTCCGAATGACCTTCGCACCTCACTAAGCGCACCTCACTCAGAAAGTTTTGACCTGCCATGTCACTGTTAGAAATCCTGCTCCTGCTCCTCGTGGCCGGTGTTTGCGGCAGTCTCGCCCAAGCCATTGTCGGTTACTCGCATGGCGGCTGCCTCGTGTCGATCGTGCTCGGCCTGATCGGTGCCTTACTCGGCACTTACCTGGCTCGCGCACTGGGGATGGGAGATTTTCTGGCCATCAATTTTAATGGCAGGACATTCCCCATCATTTGGTCAATCATCGGTGCCACCCTCTTTGTCGCTGTCCTCAGTTTGATCTCACGGCGTCGACCGATGGTCTAAATTTGGTTCGTGACTAGCGGCCTGCTCCAGGCCGTTAGTAACTTCGGTAGCCCCTTAGTGCCAGCGCGAACTAGATCTCGAAAACCGGCAAGTGGAACGAAATAAATTTCCACTAAACTCATTCGCGCAAACTGTTCGCTTTGACGGTCGCAAAGTTGCGAATCGTTTACCTGGCAGGCAGTTAGGGAGCTTGGTGTCGGCGCAAGTGGTTGAAAGTTTGTGGAAATTTCCAAAATCAGTTTCCTGATGCGCGAGCCAAAAGTTCCATTCAATTTGACTGTCGCAAGCTCCGCGGTCGTCGTTCTTTTCGTCAGCACAAGGGCCGCGACTTCGCCATTAGTCGACACTATTTCCTGGCGACATCGTTTCGAATAATTTGAAACAATGGTCGCAAGTGTCGTGTGCGTGCTATCAAATTGGCAATGATCTCCTCCATAACAATTATACAACTGTTGATTGACTAGTCTGGTCATGGCGTGAGAACGCAAAAGGGTAGCCAGCGGAAGTTGCCCGCGACGGATAGGAAGGAAGATTCCTTCGTGGCGGCTTGCTGGAAGCGTCTAGCGAGGTGTTTCCAGCAAGCGATATCGGTGAGAATGGCAGGCAAGCGGCCTGCTCCACCTGTTAGAAGTTGTAGTTCGGGTTGTTCGGATCGAAGTCGGCATCGACCAGGCCTGGGTTCAACTTCACGTCGAGGTAAGTGTATTCCTCGATTACCGGGCCCAGCTTATCGGCGGGATCTGTGGGCCAGTGAAAGGCCGCGTAGCGAACAGGGAGCTTGGTTTCGTCGTCGATGAAGATTTGGGCGATGTGAAATTCGAAGTGGGGACGCGGTGTGGGATGCTTGACTTGCAGCACAGTGCAGGCGCGACCGTTGATCTTGGCCCCGGGCTTGAATTCGACTTCGCACTCGCTGTGCTTGCGATCCTTCTCGCCCTTTTCAATCAGCTTGGCCACCAGGTTTTCAAACCCAATTTCGGTAATCGGGTGCAACTGGCCACGCATGGCCAGAATGCCGTTCGGGTCGAGCCAAACCGTGGGCAGGAACTTGCCGGTGGCACCACCTTCGTGAGCCCGCATCTTGCCATTGTTGGCACCTTCGACCCAGATGACTTCGCGGCCGGCCATCGAGTCGGGCTTCACGAACTTAAGGTAAACCGAAAGGGGCTGGGCCAGCTTGCCATCGATAATCTTGCGATTGCGAATCTTGGCTTCCATGAATTCGTGGTTGCCAAGCTTGCCGTTCACCCGTTCACGCTTCACGATCATCGCCGTGTAGTCGGTGATTTCGCGCTGAACTTTGATGAGTGTCTCGTTGGCCAGGTCGATGGCTGGATCGAGCGGGTGAGCAGCAACTTTGGCAGCTGCATCCACGGGGGGGTTGTTGGCCTTGGAGACCCGGAAGATTGGTTCGCGGAGTTCTTCTCGCGATTCGGGTGGTGTGCCAAGTGCAATGGCGGCACTGAAGCCGCTAATGCTAAGAGCCTGCAAAAATGAGCGACGAGCGAGTAGCCCACGAAGGAGCGATTGATCAGCCATCCGCAAAATCTCCTTGCTGTGTCATTCGCGATTGGCCTCTGGCCGATGCGAACGCGTTCTTCCCTGAATTTGAGCTTCGTCCATCCATGGGAGCATTTTGCAATGCCGACCCGCCCAACCTATGCGCTCCGCCGACAGGTGTAAGTGCCTGGTAGGACTCTGTTTAGCTTCTTAGCAACCGTGCAGGTTTGGCCGCTAAGCCGAGTCGCGATTGTGGTGACAGCTGGGACTAGGGAAGTTATCGCCGCGGTTGGAACTTGATATTCACAAACTCAACCGCACGAAAGTGAAATTCCCCAGCTTCGCGCATCGTACCGCAACAGCAGACGCTAAAGCCGTCATATCTTAACCTGCCCGCGCGCCCGTTGCGAGAGGGAAAGTGAGCGAGGGGAAGGGGCGGGTGCAGTTATAATCCGCTAGCGATAGCGGCTCTTTCAGCGTTTGAAGTTTTGCATCTGCTCGGCGATCCAGCGCTCCAGGTCCGCAAAGTCGACTGGGGGAAGTTTGGAGAGGTCCGGTCGCAGACGGGTCGCTTCTTTGATGTAAATATGCCGGATTTCGTGCTGCGGAACCACGGTGTTCCAATGAATCATGATGCGGACGCAGTGGCGCAGGCTACCGGGAACGTCAATTTCATAGGTGCAGAGCAGGGGAACATCGAGCCAACCCAATTGCCGGGCAGCCAGGGCGGGGAACTCGGCGTTCAGGTCACTAGTCACGCTGAACATCGCACTAGCTACGTCCTGCGGGTCAATATTGTTGGCCCGGATCATCAGCGCGAGGAGCTGGCGCGTGTTGGTGAGGATTTCATCGCGCGTGTTGGCCTCCACCGTTGTCGCCCCGCGCACTCCTCGGCATTGCATGACTGAAACTTTCTGATGCTGGGAATTGCCAGCCTGCAGCTAAGACAGAATCGATCGCCAAACCCGGCAAATCTATCAGCCGACAGCCAGCAGAAGTTGCTCGCCGGGCTTTCGCTAAGAATACACTTCCGGCCTGCCAACGTATAGGATCAGGGGAGCCTGAAGAGCACGAAAATCGTCATGACTGAACCGCTCGAAACCAATTCCAATTCGGAGTCCGTCGAAACCGAGGCTGCTCGCGAAGCGCGGTTTCGTCGAGCCATCGACGAGGCGATGCAACTTGCCTTCGACGGCGAATTTGCAGTAGCGTCTCCGCCCCGCTATTCGCTGCGAGAATTAATGCTCGTAACGACGCTGCTCGCCGTGATGCTGGGGCTGATTCGAGCCTTCGGTTTGTGGGGCGCTACGATTACGTTCGTCGCATCGCTGGTCTGGACAAACGTTTATTATCCACATCGCACTGAGGGGAATCACCGGCGTCAGGCCTTCATGTTCGACCTGGTTTGGGGCCTGCTAATGCCCATCGTCTGCCTGGTTTGCGACCCGTTCGTCTTCAAGGATCAGCGCGAATTGGTCGAGCAGGCCTTTAACTTTAGCCGTGTGCTGCCGTTTCAGCCCAACCTGCGGCAGGAGAGTATCGCCGCCTATTGCTGCATCGGTTGGCAGATGTTGCTGTTGATCGTCTGGCTCCTCGCGCGGCGCTGGCTGACGAAGGTTGCCGGCTTCTTTCTCGGCAGCTGGATCGTTGGGATTATCATCGCCGGCGTACTGGGAGTCCTGCTGGCCCCGATCGCACTGGTTGGTTCCATCGTGGGAGTCGGACTGCTGGCGTTCACGCCGCTGCTCACAACATATGTTGCCGCGCGGCGGATGCGCGAGGCCATTGATGACGGCATTTTGGATTCGTCCGAAAACTCAGTCACCATTTTCTGGCTCCTGGCGTCGTTCGGGTTTATCTCGAGTTGGTTGATTCCCTTTCAGTTGGCGATCCTCTTGAAGCGCGCGATGGGAGGCTGAGCCTTATCGCTTCACGTACTCATCAACGGCCGTCGATTTTTTCGCTTGAGCCTTATCCATTCAGCACTTACGATGTTTTCAGGCAACTTGAGCAAGGGAATTGCTGCCAGAGTTTTGACTGCCGAGGAACAGCCCTACATGACACGCCCCGCCCTCATTCGCTGCTCGCTCACTCTTGCGGCGTTACTGGCCGGTTCAGCCGGGCTACCAGCGGCCGAAGTCACCTTTCTCCGCGACGTGAAGCCGATCCTTGTCTCCCGCTGCTATCGCTGCCATAGTTCGCTAGCGGAGGAAGGCGGTTTGCGACTCGACTCAGCGGCTGCGATTAAAAAGGGGGGCGAAACGGGTGTGATTTTCGTTGCCGGCAAGAGTGGCGATAGTCGCTTGATGGCTGCGGTCATGAAGACGGGCGATCTGCAAATGCCCCCCGAAGGCGATCCACTGACGCCCGAGCAAATTGGCACTCTGCGTTCGTGGATTGATGCCGGCGCGAAGCTTCCTTCGGCCGAAGAAGAAGCCAAGATCGACCACTGGTCATTCACTTCGCCCGTTCGTCCTGAGCTATCGCCGATCGCTGATTCCGCCTGGTCGAATCATCCCCTCGACCGTCTGGTGGCTGCGAAACATGCCGAGTTAAAACTGACCCCTGTCGGCGATGCACCAAAGAATCTGCTCCTGCGGCGGATCTATCTCGATCTGATTGGCCTGCCACCCACTCCGGCCGAACTGCAAGCCTTCCTCGCCGATGACTCGCCCCAAGCTTACGAGAAAGTCGTCGACCAGCTCCTGGCTTCGTCCAAATATGGTGAGCGCTGGGGGCGGCACTGGATGGACGTCTGGCGCTACAGCGATTGGGATGGCTACGGCAAGGAGATTCGTGAAAGCAAGCCCCATATCTGGCGGTGGCGCGATTGGATTGTCGAATCGCTAAACGCCGACCGCCCTTACGATCAAATGCTCGTCGACATGCTGGCGGCCGATGAACTGGCGCCGGACGATCCGCAGCGATTGCGGGCCACGGGCTTTTTGGTGCGCAACTGGTACAAGTTCAATCGGCACACCTGGCTTGATAACACAATCGAACACACAGGCAAGGCATTCCTTGGCGTGACGTTCAACTGTGCTCGGTGTCACGATCACATGTACGATCCACTCTCGCAGCAGGAGTACTATCAACTTCGCGCGTTCTTTGAGCCGCTTGAGATCCGCACCGATCGCGTGCCCGGACAGGCGGACGTCAATCTGGACGGGCTCGTCCGTGTTTACGATGCCAAAGCCGAAACGCCAACGTACCTATTTACACGCGGCAACGACAAAGACCCCGTCAAGGAAAAGCCACTTCCTCCGCAAACTCCGCGCGTCTTTCGCGATGTGCCATTTGCGTTGAATCCAGTCTCACTCCCAAATCACTCGGTCTATCCTGGTTTGCAAAAATTCGTCCGCGACGAAACGGAATCCACCGCACAAGCAGAGCTTGCCAAGTCGTACGAAGCACTCAAAACAGCAACTTCGCATTTGGCCACTGTCCTGGTGCAGGCAACTCAACTTCCTGACACATTCAAGGCCGATCCTCCGTCGCCGCCGCAGGTTCCCACCGCGATTGCCGACGCCGAACTGCAACGCGCACTCGCTGAGAAAGCACAATTGGCTGCCGAAGCAAATCTGCTGTTCGTCCGAGCCCGCTTGGCAGCCGATGTTGCCAACTATTCTTCGCCTCCCGCAGCCAATGCCAAAGAGCTTGCGCTCGCAGCAGGCGCTGCCGAACGAATGGTCGCACTCGCCGCTGCCGAGAAGAACCTTGTGCAGTTGGAAATCAACTTGCTCGCCGCACGCCGAGCCAAAAAGATTGAGGATGCCAAATCAGTGCAAGCAGTGGCTGCCGCGGAAACCGCCGTATTGAACGGCGTAAAAGCCATCGACGCCGCGCGAGTGGCAACCACGCAACCGCACGAGAACTATACGCGACTCACGCCCCTCTATCCGGCCAACAGTACTGGCCGGCGACTTGCACTGGCAAAGTGGATTACCGATAAGAAGAATCCGCTGACCGCCCGTGTGGCCGTGAATCACATTTGGCTCCGGCACTTTGGTTCGCCGCTGGTGCCGACCATGTTCGACCTGGGCATGAACGGCAAACCGGCAACAAATCAACCGCTGCTCGATTGGCTGGCGGTCGAACTGATGGATTCGGGCTGGAAGATGAAGCACGTGCATCGACTCATCGTCACGAGTCGCACTTACCGACTGCATTCCGCGGCCGGCGAAGTAGTTGCCGCGAACAAGTCGATTGATCCTGACAATCTTTATTACTGGCGAGCCAATCCCAAACGGATGGAAGCCGAAGTCGTGCGCGACGCCACGCTGTCGCTCGCAGGTTCGCTCGACCTGACGCTCGGTGGGCCCGATCTCGACCCCGCGCAGGGTTTTGTGCTTCCTCGCCGCAGCTTGTATTTTCGCAACACCAAAGAGAAGAAGATGACGTTCCTGGCGGTCTTCGATAGCCCGAATGTTGTCGAATGTTATCGCCGCAGCGAAAGCATCGCCCCGCAACAGGCTCTGGCGATGAGCAACAGCCCTCTCTCACTGGCCCAGGCCCGTTTGCTTGCAAAAAAGCTGAGCGAACAACACGCAGTCAGAAAGATTGGCTCGACCGAAGCTCCGTTCATCGCCGCTGCCTTTGAATGCGTCCTTTGCCGCGAACCAACGGCGGACGAACTGCAAACGTGTGAGCAGTTTCTCCTTGAGCAAGCGACTCAGTTGGCCGATCAAAAAACATTGACCGCATTCTCGGCCGGCACCGTGAGCACTGTCGCTCCGGCTGCCGACCCCAGGCAGCGTGCTCGCGAAAATCTCATGCACGTCCTGCTCAATCACAACGACTTTGTCACGATCCGCTGAAAGCGAGAAGCACGATGCATAAGCGACGACAATTCCTCGCCGATGTCGGCATGGGCTTCGCCGGCCTGGCAATGGGAGCCATGTTGGCCCGCGAGGGCGTGGTGCGAGGTGAGGAAGCCAATCACCGCAAATTAGTGAGAGCGCCGCGCGCGAAGAATGTCATTTGGATTTTTCTGGTCGGTGGCATGAGCCACATGGAGAGCTTCGATCCGAAACCCGAATTGACCAAGCACGCTGGTAAGACGATCGCCGAAAGTCCCTTCAAAACAGTCCTCGATTCTCCGTATCTCAAACGGAACCTGCGCGAATTCATCGAAGGGAACCATAAGGTCCAACCGACCATTTACCCGTTGCAGGTGGGCTACAAGCCGCGCGGCCAAAGCGGACTGCTGATGAGCGATTGGTTCCCGCACCTGGGAACTTGTGCCGACGATCTGGCCATCGTCCGCAGCATGTGGACGACCGACAACGATCACGGCGCTCAGCTGCAATTTCACACGGGGCGGCACGCCATCGAAGGCCCCTTTCCCACCATTGGTTCCTGGGTCGATTGGGGCCTCGGCACTCTGAATGACAATCTTCCGTCTTATTGTGTCCTCGGTACTCCGCTGGCCGATTGCTGCGGTGGTCAGCAGGGACATGGTGCCAACTATCTCGGTCCCGCTCATGCCGGCGTGCAACTCTCGACCGATCCCGCCGCGCCACTCCCCTTTGCAATGCCCGAGAAGGGTGTCTTTCGCGAAGAGCAGGAGCGAGAGTTCTCGCTCCTGAACAAGCTCAATCGCCTGGCAGCAGTCGAGTATCCCGATGATCCCGCCCTGGCCGCGCGCATCAAGTCGTACGAGTTAGCCTTTCACATGCAGCGAGCGGTACCGGAAGCAGTCGATCTGGCAACGGAAACGTCGGCCACCAAAAACTCCTACGGTGTGGAGAAAGGGCCGACACAAACCTTCGGTCGGCAGTGCCTACTCGCGCGGCGACTGGTCGAGCGCGGCGTCCGCTTCGTACAGCTATTTCACGGCAGTGGCGGCGGGGCTGGTGCCTGGGATGCGCACAGCAACCTGCAAGCCGGCCACAGCAAGTTGTGTGGCGAAGTCGATCAACCGATCGCGGCTCTCATCAAAGACCTAAAACAGCGGGGCCTGCTCGACGAAACAATCGTAGTGATCGGCACCGAGTTCGGCCGCACGCCGGGGGCCGAGCGGAGCAATGGCCGCGATCATCATCCGTATGGTTTTTCGGTCGCACTTGCCGGCGGCGGACTGCGTGGCGGCATTGCCCACGGCAGCACCGATGAACTGGGCTTTCATGCCGTCGAGAATCGGCATTATGTCACCGATATTCACGCCACGGTCTTACATCAGTTGGGGCTCGATCATCGGCTGATGGAAGTTCCCGGTCGCAAACGACTCGATCTCGACTTCGGCAATGTCATTCACGACATCATCGCCTGACGCGTCTCTCCGCAAGTACAGCCCGCCATGACCAAACCGCAACCGCAGCCCATCGATCCCGCGCAAGTTCCCGAACTGGCGCGTCAGGTAGTCGCCGCCGATCGTTTTCCCATGCTGGCCTCGCTCGATGGCGACCAGCCGCGTTTGCGGCCAGTTTCGCCCGTAAAGACCGATGGCTTCACAATCTTCGTCGCTAATCTGCGGGCCTATCACAAGACCGTTGAGATTGCCGCCAATCCGCGCGTCGAACTCTGTTACATGGATGACGGCCATAACCAGGTCCGCATCACCGGGCTGGCCGAAATCGTTACTGACCGCGCGTTACTCGCCGAAATCTGGGCCGCCAATCCACTAATGCGGCAGTATCTGGGCTCGCTCGATAATCCCCAGCTGATCGTCTACTGCATACGCCCGACACAGGTGCGGTACATGCAGGAGTGGAGTCTGGAATATTTTGAAGTTCCGCTGGGGGCCAGTTCGTAGGTTCATCAGGGGTGGCGAAGATCGCCTGAGCAGTTCACAATCGCGGCATGAGTCTTCCCTTTTGTACAACGCGGCGTGTTGAGTTCAGCGATACCGATGCCGCAGGCATCATGCACTTCTCGGCCTTCTTCCGATTCATGGAACAGGCCGAGCACGATCTGTTGCGCTCGCAGGGACTGAGCGTGGTCATGCAGGATGAGGTTGCGAAATCGGGCGGCGGCAAATTGAGTTGGCCACGCGTGCATGCCCACTGCGACTTTCGCATTCCGGCGCATTACGAAGACGTCGTCGAGATCGAGGTTAGCATCAGCAGGCTGGGCGAGAAGAGTGCCAGTTATCAGTTTCGCTTTGCGCTCGCCGGTCGCGAGTTGGCCGTCGGCGAGATTACCAGCGTCTGCTGCCGGATGATCGCGGGCCAGCCGCCGCAATCGGTGGCGATTCCTGACTGGTTTCGGGCCAAGCTGTTGCCCTTTGTTGTCTCGGCCGCGGATGGCTGATCGGAAAAACGTTGCTCGCGAGGAGTGAGGAGATGATACGCACGCTTTGCCTGTGTGGATTTCTCCTCATCTATCTCCTGCTGCCGCAAGCGGCAGTTGCTCAGCCGCAGCAAGAGGGACCTTCTTTCGGTTGGGAAGAAACGATCCTTCCCGTGATGGAACTCGATTCGGTCCGCCGCGAAGAGTTGAAGGCAGAGACGGGATTTGATCTGTCGCTGGGCTTTGCTTATCGCCGGGCGTACGTCTTTTCGCCAGCATTTTCGTTCTGGCATTGGCGCGGCCGTTTTCTGTTGTATTTCGGCGGCAACTTGTTCGAGCCTTCGTCTGCACAGCTGACTGCGATCCTCGGCAAGGAGCAATTCGCCGCGTTAAAAACGCCACTCATTTATCGCCTTCCGCCGGGGTTCGTGACGACACTGCTATTAGTGGTTTTCGTCGCACTGGTCATCTATCTCTTTCCCCCCGAGCACGTTCGCGTCGGTCGATTGCTGAACGAACCGAAATACATCCGCGCTGTGGAACTCTATCACGCCAGCTTGCCGGCCGGCGAAGAACCAACGGCGAGTGAAATTGAAACGGGAATTGCCACGGCTGCGGACTATCTCGTTCAAGATCACGCCGTCGCCAAGCCACAAGCCGAGAAGTCTCTCCGGCACCTTCTCGGCGAACTCAATCGCGCACGCACTTATGAACTGCGACAAGCAGCGTCCGCGTTTGAGCAAAGCGGGAGCTGGGAAGAAGCGCGCGATCTCTATGAGGAGGCATCCGAGTTGCGCGAACCCTGGGATGCCAAAGATCACGCCTTCCTACTCAAGTGCGTAAGGCGTGTGGAAAGTAAAATGAAATAGCCCGCCGTCGATCGTATCGAAGCAGCGGGCCTTTGCTTGGGTCAGCGATCATCGCGCGCTGACGTTGCGAATTGCGGGAGACGCTTTAGGTTTTGGCGGACTTTGCCGGCGAGTCACCATTGCGTGACACAACAGGTTCGGCAGCAGATGGCAAGTCGGTGCCAAGTTTGACGAGCGATTCGGGCAGTTCGACGCCGCCAATATCGCGCATCACTTGCATCATCGGCGGCAAGCTGCGGGCCATGCCGCTGAGGAAATCAGCGGTCGAGCTGCGGCCATTCGCGCCACCACCTTCCCACACCACGACCTTGTCGAACTTGATGTTCGAGATCGCCTTGGCCGAAGCTTCGGCCAGGTTGTCGAGGTGTTCGAGCATCAGCATCTGGAAGGCCTGGTTCGAGCCACCGCAAGCCGCGACGATCTGCTTGAGACCTTCGCCCTTCTTGGCCAGCATCTCGTACTGACCGCGAGCTTCGGCTTCGAGCTTGAGGAAGATCGCATCGGCTTCAGCCTTGGCTTCGATCAGGCGCTTTTCGGCGATCGCTTCGGCATCGACGATTTGCTTGGCCTTTTGAGCCTTCGCCGGAGCTTCGAGCTTAGCTCGTTGCTCTGCTTCCACACGTTCAGCCTCGGCAAGGGCAGCCTTGGCCATGGCGCGGTTTTGAATCTCCATAACGTGAGCTTCGGCTTCTTTGCGGCGTCCTTCACCCTTTTCGTAGGCTTCGGCTTTGCGAATTGCCAGTTCGGCAGCGGAGGCAGCCACGCGGGCGGCGGAGCTATTTTCGCCGTCGATGGCGCTGGCATCGGCCTCAGCCACTTGAATACGCATGTGCCGCTCGGCGTCTTTCACCGAAGCTTCGCGCTCGAACGCGGCCTGCTTCTCACCGACCGCTTGATCTTTTTCCAAAGCGGCAACGCGCACCAACTGATCGCGCTGGGCTTCGCGAGTGCCGATCGCTTGTTCCTTGCGAGCATTCGATACTTGAATCGACTTATCGCGCTCAGCCGCCGCGACGCGGGTTTCACCCATCTTTTCGTTGTCGGCGACGTCACCGCGGGCCTGTTGAATGGCCAGCGACGCAGCCTTTTGGCCGATCGCGTCGATATAGCCCGACTCATCGGTGATGTCGGTGATATTCACGTTAATCAGTTGGAGGCCGATCTTCGCGAGTTCCGGCTCGAGCGAGTGCTGCACGTGTTCGAGGAACTTATCGCGGTCGCGGTTGATTTCTTCGATCCCCATCGAAGCGATCACTTGCCGCAATTGACCAAAGATCATTTCTTCGGCTTGCTTGCGGACTTCCTGCGTCGACAGTCCGAGCAATCGAACCGCTGCGTTCTGCATGACGTCTGGCTTGGTATCGATGGCAACAGTGAACACGCTAGGGACGTTCACGCGGATATTTTCCGACGACAACGCGCCTCGCAGCGGCACTTCAATCTGGATTGGCTCCAAGCTCAGATAGGCATAGTCCTGCACGAGCGGCCACACGAACGCAGCACCACCGTGGATCGTCTTGCTGGCCTGGCCACCTTTGCCGGTGCGACCATAGATCACGAGCACGCGGTTGCTGGGGCAACGTTTAAACTGCCTGACCAGCATGATGATGAAACCGAAAAACACGATTGCCACAAAGACGATGATGATTCCGATGATGCCAGCGACCGTCGCGGCGTCGGCGAGCAGTAGTGCGTGTGACATGGTCCAATCTCCCCTGTGTGTATGCGTTGCGCGGCGCTTCCGCAGTTGCGAGCGTTGAGCCCGAATCGTGAGAAGCGCGAATCAGATTGCGAAAAACCGCAGCATGCGGTGCTGTTAGGCGGACTTAGGCAACGGCGTGACTTCCAGCACATCGCCGGCGACACCGACCACGCGGACCTTGGTTCCCGTCGCCAGGCGACCCGTCGCTTCGGTTACCGCTGCGTACTCCATCAACCGGTTTTGCAAGCGAAGCTGAATCTTGCCAGCCTGGGCCCTGCTACCTGGGATGGGAATGTACACCGTGCCCTCTTGGCCAATCGCTCGCTGAATGCGAACGGTGCCATCCTCTCCCAAGCGACCGATCAATTTCATGATCCAATGTACCCCATACATTGCCCCTAGGCCGCAAACTGCAGCAATCAAGAGCTGCGGTAGCAATGGCAGGCCCCCTTCGCGGGCGGCGAGCCCTCCCAATCCGAAAAACGTGCTCGCGGCAACCAAGGTGCGGAACGAAAGTACGCCGAACAACCAACTTGACGCGTGCGCGTCCCCGGAGTGTCCGTGGCCGATGTCACCACCCTGATCGCTACCATCGCTAAAATCGCCGCCATGGTCCACGGATAGATCATCGGGAATTTCGTGGCCGCCGCTCAGACCGATTAGGGTCAGCACGAACTGGCAGATCAGAACGGTTCCACCGACGACGGCAAAAAACAAAAACAAAGATGTCATGGCTCATTCTCCCGCGATCACGGGTGCTTCCGGCCAAGTCTGGCCGGAATCGTTAAGTTGCTTTGGCAGTAGTTCGCCCGTGCCAAGCAATTATTGCCGCAAATGGCGTGAATCGCGAGTGAATTCGGCGGGAAGGACAAGGCAAACGCTGGGCGGATAAACTAAAGCCGAGTCTCGGGGCGATCAAGCCGGCGGCGAATAGGACTGCGGATCGAGAATCTTCAAAGGTGGACCAAACGAAGCGAGTCGCGCGAAGTGCCCAACATTGAACGTCAGCAGTTGATCGATTTGATGAGCATGGCAGACTGCCACCAGTCGGGCGTCATGGACCTGCTTGCCAATGACCCCGGCATTGGTAACGAGTTGTTTCCAGGCGGTAAAGATCGTGGGCATGTCGGAAAGGAAGTGAAATGTGCGCTCAAAATCCTCGCTCATCAAATCTGCGTGGTGTGCGCTCATCCCCAAACCGTTAACAGAGGTCGGTCGCGTGGCCACGTTGCGAAATTCGATCAAGTTCTGTGCCGTAATACACGAGCGTTCGCCTTGCCGATGGATCTTGATCAGCACGGCATTCGTTATCGCATGATCGACGTCCACCTTGTTCGCTAAACGGCAAAGTACGCTTGTATCCAGCAAAACGCTCATTATTCGTAATAATTCTCGCTGGTTAACCAGTCACGAGGTGGGGAGAAACCGAGATCCTTGCCGATGGAAAAGAGTCGTCGTTCCCATTCATCCTGCGGTTCCATCCACTGAACATTCGGAGCAAGCACCAGCGACGTCTTTGCCGGGAATCGCTCCTGTAGCGCAGCAATCGCCAGTTGCTCGGGTGTGACACCCAGCTTACTGGCCTCTTCTGCCAGAGTGGCTTGCAACTGCGGAGTAAGTTGAATAACCATGATTGCCCTCGTTCAAATCGACGTTCGCCACGTCACTTAATTATACCTTGCTCTGCAGTTAGGGCTTGGGTGTTAGCTCATCGAATTCGGCCACCTTACCGTCGTCCTTGTACTGCTTGCGCAGTTCTTCTAGCTGCCGCTTGAGGTCGGCCACGATCTGCTCGTAAGCGGGATCCATGTAGCGAGATTGCATTTCGCTCGGATCTTTTTCCAGGTCGTACAGCTCCCACTCGTTGAT
Organism: Anatilimnocola aggregata; assembly: GCF_007747655.1. Classification (NCBI taxonomy): domain Bacteria; kingdom Pseudomonadati; phylum Planctomycetota; class Planctomycetia; order Pirellulales; family Pirellulaceae; genus Anatilimnocola; species Anatilimnocola aggregata. The sequence continues at coordinate 6,020,092 of NZ_CP036274.1, read as the reverse complement.
TGTGTAGAAGTGAATCAGCTTGTGCTTTTCGGTGCGGACGCCGTAGTGTGGATGCACATGGTGCGGCTGCGGAAACTCGTAGTAGTGGTAATAGACGCTCTTGCGCCAGTTGTCCGGAGTCTGCCCTTGCAGGACCGGCACGATGCTGCAGCCTTGCATATCGGCAGGGATCGGCAAGCCGGCGATTTCGAGAAACGTCTCGGGAAAATCGAGATTCATCACCAGGTCTTTGTTCACGCTGCCGGGCTTGATCTTGCCGGGCCAGCGCACGATCAGCGGCGTGCGAAACGATTCTTCGTACATCCAACGCTTGTCGTACCAACCATGTTCGCCTAAGTACCATCCTTGATCGGAGGTGTAGATAACAATCGTGTTCTTCGCGAGTCCGCTGTCATCGAGGTACTTCAGTACGCGGCCCACGTTGTCGTCGACGGCGTCGACGCAACGCAAATAATCTTTCACATACCGCTGATAGTTCCAGCGGGTCAGATCATCGCCTTGCAGCTTCGCTTCGGCGAATCTTTTGTTCTCTTCTTCATAGGCTTTGGTCAGCGCAGCCCGTTGTTCGGGATTCGTACCCTGCTGGGGCACCAGCTTGAGGTCGTTGGGACTCAGATGCTTGGCGATGCTCATCTGGTTTTCGCGCGCCGGTGTGCCGCGACCCTTGTAGTCGTCGAGCAAGTTGGCTGGCTCGGGAATCTTGACGTCCTTGTACTTGTCCAGATAGCGCGGTGGCGGTTGCCAGTTGCGATGCGGCGCTTTGTGCTGATACATGAGCAGAAATGGCTTCTTTGTGTCGCGATTTTTTTCGAGCCATTCCAGCGCCTGATCGGTAATGATGTCAGTCGTATAGCCCGTGTGTTTGACGACGCCAGCCGGCGTCTTCATTCCCGGGTTGTAGTAAGGGCCTTGCCCTTGCAGCACGCTCCAGTGATCGAAGCCAGTGGGATCGGTCACCAAGTGCCACTTGCCGATCATCGCGGTTTGATAGCCTCCCGCTTGCAGCAACTTTGCTACGGTTTGTTGAGCGCCGTTGAATCGATTGTTGTTCGTGGTGAAGCCGTTCAGGTGGCTGTACTTGCCGGTAAGAATCACCGCCCGCGCTGGTCCGCAGATGCTGTTGGTCACAAAGCAGCGGTCGAAACGCATTCCCTCTTTGGCCAGGCGATCGATGTTCGGCGTCTGGTTCACCTTGCTGCCATAGGCGCTGATCGCCTGATAAGCATGGTCGTCCGACATGATGAACAGAATGTTCGGCCGCGCTGCTTTCTCTTGAGCAGCCACGATCTCACCGCAACCAAGAATCGCCAAAAGCAATAGCATGAAGTTCCAACAACGGAGAGCTGACGGTCGCATAGCGGCGGGCACTTTCTGGCGGCGAGGTGGGAGAGACTTAGGCGGCCGAAGCCAATCGCATTCTCGCTAACCAAAGTGCGACGGTCAAATCGGGCTGCAAAGATCGCGGCCGCGAGTATCTAATTTTCAGGAGTGCGAATTTACGCGATCTCACTTCGATTCGACTTTGCGACTTGAAATGTTACCTGCCAATGTCCACAATCGGCAGCCTGCAAAGCCTTTCGCCCCCCCTTCCCACGAACAGGAATTCGACTGATGTCCAAGTTGCCACCATTGGCGAGCGTTCTTGTGTTGGCAATTTTCGTGGCCAACTCATACGCTGCTGAGCCGGTTCGCTCGGGATTGCAGGCCGGCGAGAAAATCACTGCCATTTTCGAACCACTGAATGTGAATGGTGAACATGCCGGCGAGCGACATTGCCTGGTTTGCGAGAACGGTGTCAGCCCGGTCGCGATGGTCTTTGCCCGCCAGCCCAGCGAAGCTCTTTGGAAGCTGCTCGCTGAATTGGAAACGACGACTGCAAACAGCGATGCTCTGGCAATGGGCAGCTTTGTTGTATTTTTGAATGAAGATGACAAGCTGAAAGAGCAATTGGCCGCCAGTGCGAAGAAGCACAGTCTAAAGAAACTGATTGTCTCGACCTACGAAGTCGCTGGACCCGAAGGCTTTGAAGTGGCGAAAGATGCTGAAGTAACGGTGGTGTTGTATCGCGATTTCAAGGTCGAAGCGAATCATGCCTTTCGCGCCGGCGAATTGACCGCCGCTGCCGTCGACAAAGTTGTTGCTGACCTCCCCAAAATTCTCGTTAAGAAAGAGTAGCCAGCCGAAACGAGTCGTCCCTCGGTGGGGCGGCCTCAATTCAGCCAGCCAGGAGCAGTTGAGATGCACTCAAGACTATTATTGGCCTGTTCGATTGTGATGTTATTCGCCAGTTCAATTCAAGCGGCCGAGAAATCGCCGCTGGGCGAACTACTCAAAGACATTGATGTTGCACCGCACTGGATCTATGACGATCTGCCCCTTGCCAAGGCAGAAGCGAAGGCCACCGGCAAACCGCTGCTGGTGGTACTGCGCTGCGTGCCGTGCCCGCCAGGACGAACGCTCGATCAACAAGTCATGCAGCCCGATGCAGAACTCGAGAAGCTCGAGAAGCAGTTCGTCTGCGTGCGGGTCATTCAGACGAATGGGCTCGACCTGAAGACCTTTCAATACGACTACGATATGTCGTGGTCGGCCATGTTTCTCAATGCCGATCTGACGATCTATGGCCGCTATGGCACTCGCAACAGCACGGGTGCTCAGTCTGACATTCTTCTTTCGCAGGCAGGATTTAGCAAAGCGGCTGAACGAGCCCTGGCCCTGCACCGGGACTTTGACAAGCACAAGTCAGCACTGGCTGCGAAAACTGGCAAAGACCCCGAATACGCTGTTCCCGAAAAGACCCCGGGTCTAACCGACAAGCCCACGCCTGCCAGTACGAAGCAAAACTGCATTCATTGCCACATGGTCAAAGAGTTTGCCCTACGGGCCAAGTGGGAGGCGGGTCGGCTGAACAAGGAAGATCTGTACGTCTTTCCCATGCCGGATCGCGTCGGACTGACGTTCGACACGGCCGATGGGCTGCTGGTGAAAAGTGTGCAGTCTGGCTCAGCTGCGGACAAAGCGGGCATTCAAGCCGGCGATACACTCAGCTTACTTGCCGGTCAGCCGTTGATTTCGACTGCCGACGTGCAATGGATTCTTAATTCCACACCCAGCACCAGTGAATTACCGCTAACTCTGACCCGCGATGGAAAGTCGCTAAATAAGACACTCGCGCTCAGCGGCAATTGGAAAGAGTATGACATCGGCTGGCGCGCTTCGACCTGGTATGGGCTACGTCAGGGTGTCAAGTTCGAGCTACTCCCCGCGGCCGAACGTGAGAAGCAAGGCATCAAAGACGACACTCTAGCACTCGTCGTGAAAGGTCTGTTTGGCAAGGGTGGACCGAAGGTGCAGGCGGCAGGACTCAAAGCGGGAGACGTCATCGTAGCCGTCGATGGCAAGAGTGAACCACTCTCCGAGTCGGACTTTCTGGTGCAAATGCGGCTGGCTCACGGCCCGCAAGATTCCGTCAAGCTCACCGTGCTTCGCGCCGGTGCGCGCAAGGAACTGACGATTCCAATGTGGTAGCGATCGGTTCGGCGCTAATCGGCAATTCGTTCGTATTTCACTTCGCCACCCACAATGGTCTGGGTGGCGCGGCCGATCATGGCGTAACCGGCAAGTGGAGTGTTGCAACTCTTCGATTTGAACTTGCTGGGATCAACGGTCCAACGCGTTGCCGGATCGATGATGGTGAGATCCGCATCAGCACCGACGCGGAGCGTTCCTTTATTTAGTCCGAGCAATTTCGCAGGATTCACGGTCAGCTTAGCAAGCGCACTGATCCAATCGAGATGGCCGGGCTCGATCAGTTTGGTGATAACGAGTGGTAACGTGGTTTCGAGGCTGCTCATGCCGAACGGGGCCAGATCAAGCTCCTGCATCTTCTTTTCCGACGCCCGCGGCGCGTGCCCCGCCGAAATGATGTCGATGGTGCCAAACTTCAGTCCGGCGATGCAGGCCTCGACATGTTCGCGCGAACGGAGGGGCGGATTGAGTTTGAAATCGGCATCAAACGACCGCAGCTCTTCATCGGTCAGCGTGAAATTGATCGCACAGACACCGGCGGTCAGGTGAATCCCGCGCAGTTTGGTGCGCCGAACCAATTCAATACTCACGGCGCTTGAAATATTGAGTAGATGCAGCCGTCCGTGGGTCGCTTCTGTCAAGCGAATGTCGCGGCTGGTCATCACGTCCTCGGCTTCGGCAGGCATGCCGGCGAGACCCAGTACGAGCGAAGTCTTCCCCTCGTGCATGACGCCGCCACGCGAAAGTTCGATCGATTCCGGATGATGCAGAATCGGCTTGCCGAACATCAGGCTGTATTCGAGCGCGCGACGAAGCAGCTCGCTACTTTGAATCGAGGCCATGCCATCGCTGAAGGCAATCGCCCCCGCCTCGGAAAGAGTGCCAAGTTCGGCCAGTTCTTTCCCTTCTTTGTTTTTGCTGACGCAAGCGATGACGAAGACATTGCAATTGGCCGCGCGGGCTGCTTTTTGGCGGACAAATTCGACGCTGGCTGCGGTATCGATCGGCGGATCGGTCTCGGGCAGACAAGCGATCGTTGTATATCCCCCCGCCAGGGCCGCGGCAGTCCCCGAGGCGATCGTTTCGTCTTCTTCGCAGCCCGGTTCCCGAAGCTGCGTGTGGATATCGATCAATCCGGGCGCGACAACTTTGCCCGTGGCATCAATGACTTGCTCATCGCCGCGCCCTTCCGCATCAAGAGCGGCAATCCGACCATCTTCGACCAGCACCGACATAACCCGGTCGAGACCCTGATCGGGGCAAATGACGCGGCCGTTTTGAATGAGCAAACGCATGGTGGGAATGCAGAAGTAAGAAGCCAGAATGCAGGATGAAAAATTGAAGATCAGGAGTTCGTTTGTGCGGTGTTCATGGTGAGCCAGAGGACAGCCATGCGGACGGCGATGCCATTGGTGACTTGCTCGAGGATCACGCTTTGCGGGCCATCGGCCACGTCGGGCGTGATTTCAACGCCGCGGTTAATGGGGCCGGGGGCCATGATCAGAATGTCCGACTTCGCTCGCCGCATCCGCTCGCTGTTCATGGCATAGAGCAGGGCGTACTCGCGAACCGAAGGAAATGGCCGCGTGTATTGCCGTTCGAATTGAATTCGCAGCAGGTTGAGGACGTCGCACCGCTCGACGATGTCATCCAGTCGATAGGCGACTTCCACCCCGAATTCTTCCCAGCGGCGCGAGACGAGCGTCGGTGGTCCGCAGAGGATCACGTGCGCCCCGAGCTTCTGCAATCCCCAGATGTTCGACCGAGCGGTACGACTGTGAGCGATATCGCCGACGAGCGCGACGGTAAGTCCCTGCAAACTGCCGCGGCGCTGCCGAATGGTGAGAATATCGAGCAAGCCTTGGGTCGGGTGCTCGTGCGGACCATCGCCGGCGTTGATGATCGCGCAATCGAGATTCTTCGCCAGCAAGTAAGGGGAACCAGGTGTGCGGTGGCGAATCACCACGGCATCGACATTCATGGCCTCAATATTCTTGGCCGTGTCGATGACTGTTTCGCCCTTGGCGGTGCTGCTGCCGGACGACGAGAACTCAACGGTGTCGGCCCCCAAGCGGCGGGCCGCCAAGGAAAAGCTGTTGCGCGTGCGCGTCGAGTTTTCGAAGAACAGGTTGGCCAGCGTGCGGCCGGTGAGAACGCTGATTTTGCGGCGGCAGTCGTCGGTCGCAGCTTTGAAGCGATCGGCGGCGTCCAGCACGCAGGTTAATTCAGCGGGTGAGAGGCTTTCCAAATCGAGCAAATGACGGCGGGTCCAAACAGCGGGCAGCGTTTCAAATTCGGCCCCGGCGGCGGTCATGCAGTTTCCTCGGCTCAGTCGGTGCCCAGCTGATGAACAGCAGAGCGAGTGGCGTACAAAATTGCGGGAATTCTAGCAGCCTGAGTCATTCACGCAAGGACGGAGAGCGATGCGTTGATGGTGTGGAAATCGTTACCTGCTCAATGTTGACTGCTACCTGCTCGTTCTGCCAAGAACCTCACGATAACGCTCGCCGGCCCCTAAAACCGGTCCAGTTTCTGACGTAAAGCCTGCCGCAGCTGTGCATTTTGTAAAAATTTAGTCATTTGCTTTTGCGGCTGCCGGTTTCGCCCGTCATATTGGAGAGGATTGAACCAAACTGCCCTCCCGTTGGACTAAGGGGCAGTTCCCACGCGGCGCTCACGCCTAACCACGGTTTGCACTCGGCAAATTGCTTTGGAGAAGTGTGCGCCCTATGTTCGCTGACTGCTCGGAGGATTGGCCCATGTATCGATTGGCTTTGCTCAAGACGAGTTGGCTTACTGCCGGAGCATTCGTTTCGCTGGCAGCCCTGCTGCTGGTGAGCACGGTAAGTGCTCAGACGAAACCTGCCGAAGCGGATAGCTTCAAAACAACACCGCTGGGTGTGCGGCAGGCTCACGTCGAGCGAATGGTGGAAGACCTGGAGCGCAAGTTCAATCAGCTGGCTCAGGCTCTCGCCAAGGCGGAACCCGAGCGGGCTCAGCGCTTGGCCGATGCCCTCAAGCAGTCTCAGGCGCTCGGCATCAAGGGTCGCATGTCGGCTATCACGCGCATGCTCGATCAACAGCAACTCGATCCGGCCAAGGCCGAAGAGCAAAAAATTCTCGGCGATATCAAGGAACTCCTCGCCCTGCTGCTCGATGAAAAGAATGACAAGGACAAGATTCGCGAAGAGTTCGAAAAGCTTAGCGAATGGAAAAAACAGATCGAAGCAGTCATCCAGGAACAAAAAGCCGAAAAACGCGAGGCCGATCGCGTCGCCAACAAAGACGACACGATGAAGTCACTCGAAGCCAAGATCAAGGCCGTCGAAGCACTCATCGAACAGCAAAAGGGTGTCATTGGTGCCACTGAAGCTGCTCGCAACGACGGTATTCAAGGACTCGGCAAAGTAGCCGGCGAGCAGGCCAAGGTTCGCGAAGGAACTCAATCGGTTGCTGAACAAATCGGCAAAGAGGCCGGCGACAAGCCCGCTGAAGAAGGTAACGCCGAAGGCAAACCGGGTGAAGGTAAACCAGGTGAAGGTAAGCCAGGTGAAGGTAAGCCAGGTGAAGGTAAGCCAGGTGAAGGTAAGCCAGGTGAAGGTAAGCCAGGTGAAGGCAAGCCGGGTGAAGGTAAGCCAGGTGAAGGCAAGCCGGGTGAGGGTAAGCCAGGTGAGGGTAAACCAGGTGAGGGTAAACCAGGTGAGGGTAAACCAGGTGAGGGTAAACCGAGTGGTGGACAGCCAGGTGGTCAACCACAGCGACCGCAAGAGGCGGGCGAGCGTCCGTTAAAGCAAGCTGTCGAAAATCAAAAGCAGGCCGAAGCCAATTTGCAAGAAGGCAAAGGTAAGGCCGCTCAACAAGATGAGCAGACCGCGCTCGAAAACCTACAGCGTGCACTTGGTGAATTGAAGAAAGAATCACAACGAATTGCCTCGCTTCCGCCCGAAGCCTTCGAGAAGATGGCGGGCAAGCAGGACGACATTGCCAATCAAACGGGCAAGATTCAAGAGAAAATGAAGGAGGATGAGAAGAAGGGTGGCGAAGGTGGCGGTCAGCCTGGCGGTGGCCAGCCCGGCGGAGAATCGGGTGGTGGCGAGGGTGGCAAGTCCAAGCCCGGCCAGCAAAAAGTTCAACAAGCCCAGAAGTCGATGGAGCAAGCCTCCGGAGATCTACGCAAGCAAGACCCGGCCGATGCCTCGCGCAAGCAAGGCAAAGCCATCAAAGATTTGGAAGATGCGCTGAAGGAAATTGAAGAACGGCTGGCTCAGTTGCGCGAAGAGACGCAAATCGAAAAGCTCGCCAAGCTCGAAGCGCGCTTTCGCGAAATGCTGGCAGTGCAAAAGGATCTCTCGGCCCGGACGTTGGTGATCGACAAAAAGAAAATCGACAACATGGGTAACCTTGCCCGCAGTGACCGCAACACGCTCAAGTCGCTCGGCGAAGACGAACGTGGTTTAGCCATCATCAAGCAAGAAGGCCAGGCCGATCGAGTTCCGCTCGCCTTCCGCGCTCAGCAGGCGCTCGAGATCATTCTCGACGACGGCACTAGCGTGGTCTTTCCCGATGTGGTCGAGCAGTTACGCGACGATCTGATTACGGTGGGCACGCTGGTTTCTGACAATCTTCGCACCGATGGTTACACGCAGACGATGCAACGGGAAATAGAAGTGACCCTGGAAGAATTGATCGATTCGCTGCAGAAGGCTCAGAAGCAGAAAGACGGCGGCGGTGGTGGCGGTGGAGGAGGGGGCGGTGGTGGCAACGAACCACTTCTGCCCAACTCGGCCGAACTGAAACTGCTGCGGGCAGCTCAGCTGCGCGTGAATCGTCGTACCGAATCGCTCGAACTGGCCCGTCCCGCCGAAGGGGAATTCGACGACGTGCTCAAGGGCGAAGTCCGTAAAGTCTCGGAGCGTCAATCCGACATTGGCGAAATGACGCTGAAGATTCTGGATCGCAGCGGGAAGTAGTCCTTTTGATGAGATCCGTTGACGGCTGTTTCGAGTGATGGAATTGTTGATCGGCAGGGGAGTTTTTACGATGGTTCGGCAAACTGGCTTCTGGTTCGCGAGTCTTGCACTCGTGCTGGCGTTATCGTGGACGACCACGCTTGCGGCGGCGGATTCTACCGATCAAGCGCTCGATAAGTTCGTCAGCGAATTGGCCGCTCGCAAAGAGCTGCCCGCTGAAGCCCGCGAGCAGATTGCTGAGTTGGTCAAGTCGCTGCGGGCCGATCCCGAAGGAAAGTCGGTCGCAGTCACGGAGGCCTTGCGAGCGATCAGTCCCGAATATCAACAAGCACTGACCGACCTGGGTGACGAAAACCTCGCCTCCGCCTTGCCAGCACTGGCCAAGTTGACGAAATCGACCGACCCTTGGCTGGCTGCGGACGCCGCTTACTTTCTCGCTCGCGGTTACTTGATCGGCGAGCGGTTTGAGTCGGCCATGCCACTCCTCGAAGACCTGCGCGGCAAGTTGGCAGATCGCTCGACGCATCAGGGCGAAAGCCTGTTCCTGCAAGGGGTCGCCCAGATCCAACTTCTCAAGCACAAAGAGGCCATGGCCTCTCTAACCACGTTTTTGAAGGACTACCCCGCTTCGCCCGAAAGGATGCGGGTCGCAGCCTTTCGCCAGATTGAACAACTCAAATTGGTCGAAGAAGGAACGCTGTCCGATGTGCAATTGCGAATGGAATACAGCCGCCGCAAACTGGGCTTGGAAGACACCGGCAAAGAAACTCGGGATCAACAGGACCGGATCGTCGACATGCTCGCCAAGTTGATTAAGGCCGCCGAAGAAAAAGAGTCGCAAGGCAAAGGAAAAGGCGAAGGGCAGAAAAAGCCCGGCGAGCAACAGGGCGAAGGAAGCGAAGGAGAGAGTCAGGGACAAGGGCAAGGTCAGGGCCAAGGTGGAACACAAGGTGGCGGCAGCAAGGGAACCGATTCCGAGGCCGTCAAGCGACTCCATCGCGGCGGCCCACAAAGCCCCTGGAGCCAATTGCGCGACAAAGATCGTGATCCCGTTTATAGTGCCATCAAGGAAAAGTTCCCCGGTCGCTATCAACAGCTGATCGAACAGTATTACAAGAGCTTCCAAGACCAATCGGAAGGTGGCTAGCCAAGCCTCAATGGCAGGGTGAGTTTACCGTCATCAACTAGAACGTTGCCCGTACGGGCAAGTATGATAGAGGCATGGTGTCTCGCGATTTTCCAACTCGACCGTCAGCTCCGGCAATCACTCTGCCGTCGCTGTTGCTATTCTTCGTCACCTCCGTTGCCGCCCAGCAGCCCGTAGCGGGACCACAAATCACGCTGCTCGACGGCAAGACCTATTCTGCCGCAGACTTGAAGGTGACGGCCGCCGGTCTCACCGCTCCAGCGCTCCCGGCTGGCCTCACGCTTGATGATGTGCGGCTGATTACATCTACCTCAGCAACTCCGCTTCCTCCGGTGGAGAAGCCCGAGATCTTGGTGGAACTTGCCGGCGGCGGCAGTATCGCTGCGAAGCAAGTGACGATTGCTGACGACCAGTGCATCATCGCGTGGTCACTGGGCGAGCCGCTCAAGGTGGCCATTGATGCCGTCCGCGCGATTCGCTTTCAGCCGACGGTCGTGAATGACGAGTTCGGCAAATCGCTAGCTGCGCCAGCTGCCGACTTGGATCGCGTGTTCGTCACACTGGAGGGAAAGATCGACAGCGTTACCGGGTTGGTGAATAAATTGACAGAAACGGAACTGGCGGTTGAGCTTGATGGCCAGGTTCGCAACCTGCCGCGCGAACGAGTCTTTGGCGTCGTCGTCGCGCTCGCTGCTCCCGAATCGCGGTTGCCACGTTGCACATTTCAATTGCGTGATGGTTCCATCGTCGGTGGCGATTTAGTGTCGTTAGAGGCCGGTAAAGCCGAAGTGCAAATCGCGGGTACGAATAAAATCGAGATCCCCTGGGAAGCAGTGCAACGCGTCACGGTTCGCTCAGCGCGAATTGCTTATCTTTCGGATCTCAAACCTACGGCAGTTAAGCAACTGGCTTTTGTCACGCTGGCCCGCCCCTGGCAAAGGGATCGCAGTGTGACGGGTCGCACCCTGACGCTGGGGAGCCAGACGTTTGAAAAAGGGATTGGCGTGCAGGCTCAAAACGAACTGACCTTCGACCTGCCGGACGATTACGAAGTGCTGGCTGCGACGATCGGCATCGATGCCGACGCCGGCGGCAAAGGGGACTGCATCTTTGAAGTCCATGTCGACGGCCAGCGCCTGTTCTCCGAACGAGTGCGCGGCAGCGATCCGCCGCGCGATATTCAGGTTCCCGTTGCCCGCGGCAAGCAACTGACGCTCTCCGTTCTGCCGGGTGCCGATCTCGATTTGGCCGATCATGCCGATTGGGCCGAAGTCCGCTTGATGCGAAACAAAAAATGAACACGCTCCAGCCTTCGGAATGTTTTCGCTGGTTACTTTTGCTTGCGCTCTCGGTCGTTCTTTGGAACGGCCAGCCCCCGTCTTTTTCTCTGTACGCTGCCGACGACGAGCCTACCGCCAGCGAATTGGCCGCCATTCGGGCCGCCGAAGAGGCACGGATCTCGGCCATCGACTCGATCTACGGTACCGTCGTCGCCATCTACGGCAACGACCGCAAGGGTGGCGGTTCCGGTGTGCTGTTCGATCCCGCAGGTTTTGCGCTAACGAACCATCACGTCGTTGCAGCTGCCGGACTGGATGGCTGGGCGGGGCTCGCCGATGGCAAACTTTATCGCTGGAAGTTGATCGGAACCGATCCCGGTGGTGACGTCGCCATCATTCAATTGCAAGGCCAAGACAAGTTTCCTGTTGCCCCGCTGGCAGATTCCGAGAAAGTTCGCGTCGGCGACTGGGCCATGGCGATGGGCAATCCTTTTGTGCTGGCCGAAGATCAGCGTCCAACGGTAACGCTGGGCATCGTCAGCGGCGTACATCGCTACCAGCCCGGTTCCGGGATGAATCAACTGGTTTACGGCAACTGCATTCAGGTCGATAGCTCGATCAACCCGGGCAATTCCGGTGGGCCGCTGTTCAACTTGCGGGGCGAAGTGATCGGCATCAATGGCCGTGGCAGTTTCGAAGAACGGGGCCGCGTCAACGTCGGACTCGGTTATGCAATCTCCGCGAATCAGGTGCGCAACTTCATTCCCGAATTGCTCGCCACCAAGATGGCCCAGCATGGCACGCTCGATGCGCAGTTCGGCAATCGCCTTGGCGGCGTGATCTGTCAGTCACTGAACCTCGACTCTGCGGTGGCCAAAGCGGGGCTCGAACTGGCCGATCGCCTGGTATCGTTTGAAGGAGTAAAGATCAACGACGCAAATCAGTTCACGAACTTGGTCACCATCTATCCTGCCGGCTGGCCCGTTACACTGACTTTCGAACGCGAAGGTGTGCAGAAGACCGTCACTGTTCGTCTGACATCGCTACCATACGAACCGATCGTCAAAGAGCAGCCCAAGATTCAGTCGGTGCCCGAGAAACCAGCTGAAGAAAAGAAGCCGGAAGAGCGAAAACCCGCGGACAAAAAGCCGGTTGACGACAAACCGGCCGAACCGACTTTTCAGGAAGAGAAACAAGGCGAAGCGAAGAAAGACGAAGAAAAGAAGGATGAAGAGCAGCCCGCAGAGAAGCCGCAGCCCAAGAATCCTGCTCCTCAAATCAAAATGCCGGCCCAGAAGCCGAATTTTGGCAAAGCGGGCCAAATTCGCGATGCCAAATTAAATGATACCATCGCGCGCGAAATCGCGGGCCGCTGGCAATCTGCCGCCAGGGCTGATGGGTTCGTTGACTCCACTGATTTCGGTTTGACACTTCACAGCGATGTACTTCGTCAAGAAGCAAAAGTCGGAACCCAGTCGCTTACCTTCACCGCTGGGGGCATGGTCCTGGCTCGGTATGAAATCGATGGCAAGGTGACGATTGCAGGCTGCGATGGCAAAACGTATTGGCTGCAGACAGCTGACAAGCCTGCGCAAGAAATCTCCGCCGCTAAAGCCCATCGCGATCCGCATTTTGCGCAGGCAACCGTACTCGCCGGACTTCTGCAAAAAGAGCTATGGCAAGCAGCAGGCAAGCTGGCCCTCGATGGCTCCGATAAGGCAGCGGGGCGGCTCTGCTATCGCCTGTCACTCACCGACAAAGATAGTGAGCAACTGTTCGTGTGGCTCAGCGTGGTCAACGACAAACTGCAGCCGGAGATTCAACTCGTGAAATCGGGTGTCGGCATCGAAGACGATGAGCCGATCGCCAGCACCATTTATCGACAATGGAAAACAGTGGCGAACCTGAGTGTGCCGCACGAACGAACGTTGGTTCGCAAACTCTCCGAAGAAGAACTGCTGCGGATCGTCACCACCAATGTGACAACACTCGGCAAAGTCGAGCCAGAACTTTTCCAAATGCCAAAGTGAATCGATCAGCAATCCCCGTTGTTGGGAAGGAATTCGCAGATGCTCACTCGAATCACCGCACTAAGCATCGCCTTACTCTGGGCGGCGAGTAATTACGGCCTGTTCGCTCAAGAATCGGAAGACACTGGCCCCTTCGATGCCGCAGTGGCAGCCGCTCAAAAGCGCGTAGTGAAAATCTACGGCGCGACGATTGGTCGCACGCCCGGTTATGCCACGGGCATCATCATATCTCCCGACGGTCAAATTCTCACCGCCAATGGAGTTTACCTGGGAGAGGGGAGCGTTCGCGTCACGATGCCTGACGGTAGCCAACAGCCGGGCGAAGTCGTTCGCCGTAGCCAATCGCTGCAGACCGCCCTGCTGAAAGTAAGCGTGCCGACACCCGACTACTTCGCCCTGCCCGAACAGCCCGCAGCGAAAAAGGGAGACTGGGTGCTGGCCATCAGCAATGCCTTCAAAGTGGCTGAAGGGTCCGAACCGCTGAGTGTGAATATTGGCGTGCTTTCGCTTCGCGTGCGGCTCGACGCGCGCCGCGGTTACAACGACTTTCCTTACGAAGACGATGTCTTTTTGATCGATGCCATCACCAGCAACCCGGGAGCTGCAGGGGGTGCTGTGGTGAATTCGCAAGGAGATTTGGTCGGACTGATCGGGAAAGTTATTGAAGGGAAAACGACCGGCACGCGGTTGAATTATGCAGTGCCGGCTGACTTGCTGGCGAAGTTTCTGCGCAATGAAGAAGCAGCCCCGTTGGTAGCGGCTACACCAACGGGCCAGAAGGGCGAACTGGGCATTCGCTTGTTTGCCCTGGGGGGGCGGAAGAGCCCGGCCTACATCGACCGCGTAGTCTCCGGCAGTCCAGCTGCCGAAGCGGGACTGAAAACCGACGACCTGGTAGTTGCGATCAACGGAGAAGTCGTTCGCGATTCGGGCGATTATCGTCGCCTGGCCGATGGGGTCATCGCCGGCGAGGAAGTAACCGTCGAAGTAAAACGAAAGAACGATCTGCTCAGCGTCAGGCTTAAGCCCACGCTGATAAAGACATCGATTCCTTCTCTCAACCTGCCGTAGCAAATTGCCTGGAAAGTGGTCAACCTGTCGGCCATAAAATGAGAACCTTGATGAACCGCACGCCTTCCCTCCGAATCGCTCTTGGCTGCCTGACCGCGGCGCTAACCGCATCGTCCATGCTCGCCGCGCAAGAGACCGCCGCTGATGCCAAGGCGCAGCAGTTGAAGATTGCTCAAGGGACGTTGCTTGCCCCCAAGGCCTTTCGGGCGGCTGCCAAGAAAGTACTGCCGTCGCTGGTAACCATCGAATCGATCGGCGGGCTATCTTCCGGCATCTCCGCCGCTGGCATTCAAGCGCCCGGCGAAGGACCAACGAGCGGCGTCATCATTTCACCCGATGGCTACATTGTCACCAGCACGTTCAACTTCATCCGCAAACCGCCAATCATTACCGTCACCCTTTCCACTGGCGAGCGCAAGGTTGCTCAATTGCTCGGTCGCGACGAGACTCGCAAAATCTGCGTGCTGAAAGTAGAAGGCGTGAACAACTTGCCTGTCGCCGCCTGGTCTGATCGCAAAGATTTGCGAGTTGGTCAATGGACGGTCGCGCTTGGCACTGGTTTTGGTGGCAACGAGCCGTCACTAACGGCGGGAATCATCTCCGCCACTAGTCGCATTGGCGCCAAGGCGATTCAGACCGATGCGAACCTGAGCCCCGCCAATTATGGCGGTCCACTCATCGACCTCGACGGCCGGGTGATTGGCATTTGCGTGCCGCTCAATCCGCAATCGCGCGACGAAGGCTCCGGCGTTGATTGGTACGACTCGGGAATTGGCTTCGCCGTTCCACTCGCCGGCAACGACAAGGTGCTTGAAGCCCTCAAGGCTGGCAAGACTTTGCAGCCCGCGTTTCTTGGTGTGCAAAGCGAGCCCAAGGGAACTCCACCCGTCGGTGCTACTGTGATGAAGGTAGTACCCAAATCTCCCGCCGAAATTGCGGGCATCAAGGAAGGCGATCGCTTGCAGGCTATCGATGGGACCGAGATCCTTGATGTGACTCACCTCCAGTCGGTCATCGCGCGGTACAACGCGGGTGACAAAGCCCAGATCAACATTCAACGCGGCGACGAAAAACTTGATTTGACAGCTGAATTCGGCGTCCCGCCCACCCAAGCTAAACCTCCCGTCAAGACACCCGCGAAACTGATTCCCGGCAAGCAGCCCGAGAAGAAGCCGGAATAGCAGCGCTGTTGAATGCCAGCTGTTGTCGCACTCCTGTCCTGCGCCAGTAGTGTTCTATGAAACCAAGTTCCTTGCCTTGCCCGAGTCTGGCGCAGTTCCTCCTTTTGATTGCATCATTCGCATTCGTTATCGGCGTCGTAGCTGTGGCCACCGCCGAGGACTGGCCAGAATTTCGCGGGCCAACTGGGCAAGGGTTGGTACCTGGCGGACCCTGGCCAACGGTGTGGAGTGCCACGAATGCAGTCGTTTGGAAGCAACCGATTGAAGGGAAGGGCTGGTCGTCTCCCATCGTCTATAAGGGCCGCCTCTATCTGACAACTGCCGTATCCATTGGCGGCGACCCAATCGACCATTCACTGCGCGCCGTGGCTCTCGACGCGCAAACGGGCCAACTGCTGTGGACGACCGAAGTTTTTCGTCAGGCCGGTAAGACTGCGGCCAAAATTCACAGCAAGAACGGGCATGCCAGTCCAACGCCCATCTGCGACGGCACGCGGCTCTATCTTCACTTCGGCCATCAAGGAACAGCCGCTCTCGACCTGAATGGCAAGATCCTCTGGCAGCTAACCGATTTGAAGTACATTCCGGTATATGGCAACGGCGGCTCGCCTGCTCTGGTGGCCGACATGCTGGTGTTTAGTTGCGATGGCGAGGACCAGCAGTTCTTGATTGCCCTCGACAAAGCCACCGGTACGACGCGTTGGCGCATGGATCGTAAATGCGATCTGGAAAACAAACAAGCTTTTTCGACGCCCCTGTTGATTGAAGTCGCAGGCCAACAGCAGATCATCAGTCCCGCGGCAGGCGCGATCATCGCCTACGAACCTGTTACTGGCCGTGAAGTCTGGCGTGTTCGCGCGCCCCCAGATGGTTACTCGAATGTACCTCGCCCGCTCTCTGGTCACGGGTTGGTGTTCGTTTCCGATAGCGCCGATAAGCCTCGGCTGCTCGCCATTCGTCCCGACGGTCGTGGTGACGTGACCGATACGCACGTTGCCTGGACGGACACGAGCGCTCTCGGGTTGACCGCATCACCGGTTCTCGTGGGAGAAGAACTTTATGTCATCTCCGATCGCGGCGTGGGGACCTGTCTCGATGCCAAGACTGGCAAAATCCATTGGCGGCAACGAATCGGCGGCGACTATTCGGCATCGCTGTTGCACGCCGCTGGTCACATTTACTTTCAGAATGAAGATGGCGTTGCTGCCGTCGTGAAGGCTAGCAAGAAGTTCGAACTCGTTTCGAAGAACGACCTGGGAGAAGCTGTGCTGGCTTCCTACGCTGCCGCCGATGGTGCCTTTTTCATTCGCGGCGAGCGGCATTTGTTCCGCATCGGCAGCCGCTGAATCACGCAGGCCCGTGAAGCCGTTGCGGGTGGTTGAACGTTACTCAAACATCCGCTGGTCTGTTTCTTTCGGCTTCTCGATCGGTTTGATCTGCAGATGTTGATAGGCTTTGGTCGTGACGACGCGGCCGCGCGGCGTGCGGACGACGAGTTCACTGCGCAGCAAGAAGGGCTCGACTTCATCAGAGAGTGTGTCGGTGGCTAGATTCATGGTATGAGCCACGGCATCGACACCGACGGGCCCGCCACCGAAAACGCGAATGATTGTTTCCAAATAACCGCGATCTTGCTTGTCGAGTCCCAAGACATCGACGCCAGCCATCAGCAGGGCCGCGCGGGCCACTTCCAGCGTGGCGCTTCCGCCAGCTTTGCTGTCGGCATAATCTCGCACCCAGCGCAAGCGATTATTGGCGACGCGCGGTGTACCGCGGCTGCGGCGGGCAATCTCGACCGCTGCCTCGTCCGTCAGCGGAATCTGTAATTTGCGGCTGTTGCGGCGAATGATCTCGACCAGTTCCTCGACCGTATAAAAGCCGAGGTGCTCGCGAATGTGGAAGCGGTCCCGCAGTGGCCCGGAAAGCATCCCCGCGCGCGTCGTCGCACCAATGAGTGTGAATTGCTTCAGTTTCAGGTTGATCGTGCGGGCGTTGACTCCTTCGCCCAGGACGATATCAAGCCGAAAATCCTCCATCGCCGTGTAGAGATATTCTTCCACGGGCTTAGGCATGCGATGGATTTCGTCGATGAACAGGACAGCCCCTTCTTCCAGATTCGTCAGATAGGGAATCAGATCCTTCGGCGCCTTCAGCGCTGGGCCGCTGGATGTCACCAGCGGCACGTTCATTTCGCGGGGAATGCAGGTGGCGAAGGTGGTTTTGCCGAGTCCCGGCGGACCATCGAACAGAATATGTCCCAGCGGCTCGCCGCGCTTGCGGGCAGCATCGAGCACAATGTCCAGGCGTTGCATCACCTCGCGCTGGCCGACCATATCGGCGATGCGTTGGGGGCGCAAGTCCCGTTCTGGGTCTTCACCCAGGGGCGATTCGGTGACAATCGGCTCGCGGGCCATCCACGTCCATCCAGTGAACAGTTGTTGACGAATGTTCGTCAATATACTGCACGCCCCGGGGCTTCAGTAGGTCACTTGGCCCACGGTTTAATTGCCCCGCAGTTACCCGCGCATAAAAAAGCGAGGCACTCGCCACCTTCGGCAAGTGCCTCGCGTGTTCCCTGGCGGCGAGTTGGAGTGACCCGTCTCGACCGCCAGTCGGAAAGCTTCATCGTGAAGCGCTTGTGCGAGCGATTGACCCAGAAATCGCTCGCCAAAGCTTGGTTGCTTCGACCCAGGAGGGAGGGTTGTCATTCATTCCCGCAAACGAATGACGGACGATGAAGCTTTCTATTGTTCGTGGATGTAGCGCCTGGCATGCAGTTGCGAGGTAGATCGCAACTGCATCGCTTGTGATGTCGTGCCGGTGCGGGGCGAGGAATACCAAAGCACCGGCACGGAAGCAATCGCAATAAAACACTTTTTTGCGTGCGATCCCTGCCAGAGGCGGTGGTTCCGGCAATCAGCCAAAGATGCGCAATTGAGGGCGAGTTTGGACGGGAGTTGCTTGCTCGTATAGCCACTTGCGGGCTACTTCGCAGTCATCGTGCGACTGTTTGCCGCTGCCGATTCGTTGACCTTGGCGATCGCCCTTGCCGGCGATCAACACCGTATCGCCGGGGCGGGCCGATTCGAGGGCAAAGCGGATGGCCTTTGCGCGGTTGGGGATCGTGTGCGTCAGGTGGGGCCGCTCATGACCATCGAGAATATCGTGAGCGATCGATAGCGGCTGTTCGTGGCGCGGGTTGTCGCTAGTAATGATTGACAGTTGCGTACAACGATCGAGGACGTGACCGATGCGCGGGCGAGTTTCCTTGTCCTTGCCCCCTTGGCACCCCATCACACAAATGATGCGGCCAGTTCCAGCCTGGCGGAGCGAACGCAAGCTTGCAGCCAGCCCTTCGGGCGACCGCGCCGAGTCGACAAAGACGTTGAAGTTCTGCCCACACTCGATCCGTTGCAGGCGGCCGGGAATGAATTTCACGGCTTCCAAACCACGGACAATCGTGGCTAAATTCATGCCCAGTGCCAACCCTGTGGCTGTCGCGGCCAGGCAGTTCTGCACATGCTGATCGCCGATGATGGCGGTGCGCACAGGAATCGATTCACAGCCGGCCTGCAGCAAAAAGGTTTGTTCGCTGGGGCAACGTTCGATGACGGTTGCCGTCACTTGAGCATCGCTGATCATGCCGAACGTGAGGACCGGCAGGTCGACATTGCTGAGGGCCTGCTCGCTTTCGACATCGTCGGCATTGAAGACCGCAAAGCCGCCTGGCTTGAGCATTTCGAGCGACCGCAGGTTTGCCCGGCGGAAGTTTTCTTCGCTGCCGTGCCAGGATTGCTCGCTCCGTTTGAGATTGGTGAGTACGACGGCATCGAACTCCATTCCCGCGGCGCGGCGCTCGGCGAGCGCCCGGCCGGAAAGTTCGACAACAGCCGATTGGCAACCTGCGAGCGTCATCCGTTCGAGCCAATGGGCCAGCTTGGGTGCCCGCGGCGTCGCGCTGGGAGTAATCACTTGCTCGAGGGAATCGCTGAGGCCGATGCTCGACAGCACGCCCACTGCTTCGCCTGCTGCTTCAAGCATCGATGCAATGAGCAAACTGGTGACCGTTTTGCCGCGAGTTCCCACAACGGCAATCGTGCGAAGTTCGTCGCACGGATTGCCCGCCAACGCCTGGCAAACTCGCCCCAGCTCTTCGCGGGTGTCTTCCACAATGCACTGCGGCACATTCAGGGGAAGCAATCGTTCAGTCAGTACGCCGACGGCTCCCTTGGCTACGGCGATGGCTGCATCGTCGTGCGAGTCGCCTTCGCTGGTCACCACGCCCACGAACAGGTCGCCGGGCTGGCAACGGTCCGCAGACGTGCAGACGGATTGAACCATGATAGCGCCGCGGGTTAAACGGGCGGCGGGAAGAAGATTGCCGAGCGATACGCTCGCGCGCTGCTGGGTCACACTCATGCCAGGCCTCCTTGCCTTGGAATGACTTGCCTCGATCAGAATTACGTTGCTGGTGAGTCAGCTATTCCGCAGTCCCTCGGCCATCCTGGCTCTGGCAACTGCGGCTTTCACGCTCGCGGGTGAGGTGAAAACCTACTGCACCAACAGTGAATGTGATTGTTGGCATTTCGGCCAAACGGTCAAGTCGAACTGACTCCCGCGGCTGAGCTTTGCTCAGCAATATGCTAGCCTGGGCCGCTGGCAATATTCATCGCTTTCTCAGCCCCCGCGATTCATCCATGCTCGAATTAACCGAAGCCACTGCTGCAGAAGCTCTGTTTCAATCGGGGAGAATTGGTTCGGCAGATGGAACCCGCGTGCGTGAGCTCTCGGGGGGCGTCTCGAATGTTGTACTACTCGTGGAAGAATCTGGGCAGCGGTATGTCGTGAAGCAAGCCCGCGGCAAACTGCGCGTGCAGGCCGATTGGCAATGCAGCATCGAACGAATCTGGCGCGAGGTCGAAGTGCTAGAAGCAAGCAGATCGTTGCTCGGTGCCAAAGCGAACGAGCTTC
Organism: Anatilimnocola aggregata; assembly: GCF_007747655.1. NCBI lineage: Bacteria > Pseudomonadati > Planctomycetota > Planctomycetia > Pirellulales > Pirellulaceae > Anatilimnocola > Anatilimnocola aggregata. The sequence continues at coordinate 5,999,914 of NZ_CP036274.1, read as the reverse complement.
CCGAGATTTTGTGGGTCGACCGACCACTCTACGCCTACGCAATGACCGCCGCTCCGGCCAACAGCCTGACTTGGAAGGAGCAATTACTCGCCGGTTCCTGTTCGCCAGACATAGCGAGTCGCTGCGGAGAAATACTTGGGCAACTTCACGCGCAGAGTTGGCACGATGCGGCGATCTCTGAGCAATTCGACGATCGAACTTACTTTCGCGAATTACGCTTGGAGCCTTATTATTCCCAAGCGGCGAAGAACTACCCGGCGCTTGCCAAGCCGTTAGAGGTGCTGATTGATCAGACGTGGCAGCAGCGACACGCGCTGGTGCATGGCGACTTCAGTCCCAAGAACTTGCTGGTGTCCAGCGATACCAGAACGCTTCAGATCATGCTGATTGACTTCGAGGTGGGTCATTTCGGCGACCCAGCCTTCGATCTTGGCTTTTTTCTCACGCACCTGACGCTCAAGGTGATCCACCTGCCGCAGCACTCGGCGAACATCCTGCAGTTGATCAAGGCCTTTTGGCAAACTTACGCGCGCCGCATGCAAGCAACTCTATCGAAGCTGGAGCTGCAAGAACTTGAGCAACGGACGGCCATGAACCTAGCGGGTTGTCTGGTGGCGCGGGTGCACGGTAAGAGCCCGGTCGACTATCTGACTGCAAATGACAAGCAGGCTGCCGTGCAACTCAGCGAGCGGTTGTTTGCGTTGGGCGAGCAAGCAACCTGGCCAGCGGTTGGGGCTCAGTTGAACGCCGTGGCAGTCGCTAGAGAATGATACGATCAGCCACAATCGCCTTTACACCGCCGGCGAAAGGCGTGACGAAGATCACAGCCGGGTCGTCGCTCTTCGCCATGATTTCTCGGCGCAGATGATGGGGCTGCAGATCGACGCCCCGTTTCTTGATTTCGAGTTGTCCCAAATGATGCTCGCGGCAATAGGCTTTCAGCTTTTTGACGTCGAACGGCAGCACATCGCGAACCTTAAAGGTTGCCAGCAGTGGATTCTCAATCGGCGAAGCACCGGTCAAGTAGCCACCGCCGGTGGTAATACCGGAGAGTTGAAACGCAGTTGCGAATGCGCCTGCCAGTTGCGCAGCAAGGATCGTGGCATCCGGTTCGTAGATATACGCGTCGAATTCTTCAGCCGGCGCGACAACTACAGCCGCTTCCCCCGCGAACGAAGTGGCAACACCGGCTGCACTCACAATGGTGGCCACATGTTGCCCCGGTCGCTGGGCCAGATTGCCGAACCACAAGACTTGCTGGCGACATTCACCGCGACTGCCAAGCCACTGGCGCTCGTGGGCTGGCCATTCCGCCCCATTCACGTCAGCTGCCGGGGCAATTTTCATGGCACCATGCGGATTCACTTTTAGCAAAGCATGGAGAAAATCGGGCCCCGGTTCGTAGTCGGCCAGTTGAATTGTCCTTTCGCCGGTCGGACGACGATCCGGGTCAATGTGCCACGCCTTGGCGTCTTGCACCGAGTTTGCTGTCGCAAGGTCATTCACTGCCCGACTTGCCGTGCGATCAAAGGCCCGCAGATTGCAAGCTGCGAAGTGCGATGTGACTGCGTCGGCGTCATACCCTGCGGCAATGCCTTTGGTCGCGAATGCGAGCAAATCTCCACCGACACCGCAGCACAGATCGACAATCATTCGTTCTGTCGTGCCTATTTCTGCAATGCGAGTCGCCTTGTGCGCGGCAAGGACTTCGTCGGTCGTTTGCTCCAACCCTTTGCGCGTGAAGAACATCTTTTCAGGCTGCGAGAACTTGGCCCGCGCTCGACTGCGCAATTCGACCTGTTCGAGCAGCAAGTGAGCTCGCGAGGCACTTTGCGATTTGCGCAAACTGGCCGCGAGGCGTACATCGACTTGCCCGCCATTGCCCAATTGTTGTTGCAGATCGCGCAGCAGCGGCGCGGCAAGTTCCGATGTCAGCCAAAGGTAGTCTTCGGAGTCGTGTTGATTGGAATGATGAGCCGACATGCGAAACCAGGTTTGCCCAATTGCCGGACGTGAAAAATCAGACGATCATACGCGGCATGACTTCGCCCGTCGATCTGCTGGGAATGTATCTGCACTTAGCCCGCACCGCTGCCCAGCGGCAGCGCCCACTCGTGCGAGATCGCCTGCTAGTGCTGGCCGCCGCAATTGCCTCCGACCTGCAATTGCCCGCGATTGCCGCGTGTTGCCGGGCTCGAGTGCTTGAGCATAACCCGGGTCATCTGCTGCAGCGCTGGCCGACGGTCGCGGAAGCCAGCGAATACGAAGAGTTTAGCACGCTGCGCCGTCAGTTGGTCCGCAAGTATTCGCCCGAGCGAGCCGAGCAGTTGATGCAGTCGCTGAAAATCGAATGGCATTCGGAACGGGCCGCTTATTACAGCGACGAAGAATATGCCGCCGCGCTGTTAGGGCTGACGGTCGACGATCTGGTCCGGCAGTATGGCATGGGAGGCATATAACGCTCGCCGGCCGATTCCCAAAAAAACAGGGTTGTTTCGTCGATAAAGAGACGGGGTGTTGCCGCCGCAATTGCTCCCCATCTGGCGACCGAAATCAACTCTCTACAGATCACAGCTATAGACCAGTGGGAAGCCGCGATGTTCAATCGGGGAATGCTGTTCTTGATCGTGCTTGGTGCGGCGATCGTTGTCCCTTACGTCATGTTCGACGATGGCCTCTCGAAAACGGCCAAGAGCGAATATCAGCGCTTCTTCGGCGGTAGTGGAGCGACTGCCGACAGCAGTTCCAGCAGCTTCTCCTGGTTTCAGAACCAGCCACCGCAATTGCCGCTCGATCAGGGCCCCGCGTTACCTCCCGTCAGTCTGGAAGAAGCGCTGCGGATGGACATCAGCCCGGTCTGGGTTACGTCTCGTTGGGCACGAGTGAGCACGGTGTTAGGCGACACCGATCAAATGGGCATGCGCGTGGCACTCGTCAGCGGCACCCAGTCGCACGACGTGGCGGGCTCGCTGACTTACTATTTCGATAAACATCATCAGCTGCAGCGCGTGACGTTCACAGGCTTGACCGGCGATGAAAGCCGAGTCATCACTCACTTGATGAACAAGTTTGGGCTGCGTCCCGTCCCGACTGTTGCCGCGGGGCTCTACCAAGCGCCTGCTGGTGCCGGCAAAACGAGCATGGCTCAAGTCAACCATTTGCCCGTCGTGCGAGCATCGGAGGCCAATTCTCGCTGTGAGCTCGCCGTCGACCTCTATCGCCCCGGGCCGATCGTCCCGGTTTCGGCCGCTAAGCAGCCAGAGCAACCACGCGGTCAGAATACACCTGGCCCGCGCATTTGGTAGGTAAAGATCTGTGCCTACATGAGTAAGTAGCCCGACGCGCCGGCGAGGGAGCTATTCTGATTTTCCGTTCACTTGCAATGAACCCTAGGCATAGTAACTCCCTCGCTGACGCGTCGGGCTGCGTGAATGCAAAAAGGCGAGCCTGCTTAAGCAGCTCGCCTTCAGTCTGTCGATCAAGCTCAAGTAATCTGGGGCATGGTGAATACACCTTAGCCCCAGCGACCCGAGTCGGCCTTAGTGACCAAACTCAGGACGGCGACGGCCGAGCTGTGTTTGCAGGCGGGCGACGATGCTGCTGTGCATCTGACTGACCCGGCTTTCGCTCAGGTCGAGCGTCGCGCCGATTTCCTTCATGGTCAGTTCTTCGTAGTAATAAAGAATGATGATCAGGCGTTCGTTCCGATTCAGCCCCTTGGTGACGAGACGCATCAGGTCATTCTTTTGAATCCGCTTGGTCGGATCCTCGCCCTTTTTGTCTTCGAGAATGTCAATCTCGCGGACGTCTTTGTAGCTGTCGGTTTCGTACCACTTCTTGTTCAGGCTGATGAGATTGACCGCCGAAGCTTCGGTGATCATCCGCTCAAGTTCGGGCACCGGCAATTCCATGTGTGCCGAGAGTTCGAGCACCGAAGGATGCCGGCCGAGGCGGGCTTCCAGAGTCTTGGTGGCTTCGCCGAGTTTGCTGGCCTTGCTGCGAACGAGTCGCGGCACCCAGTCCATCGTGCGGAGTTCGTCGAGCATGGCACCGCGAATACGCGGCACGCAATATGTCTCGAACTTGACGCCGCGATTCATGTCGAAAGCGTCGATGGCATCCATCAAACCGAAGATGCCAGCCGAAATCAGGTCGTCGAGTTCCACACCTTCGGGCAAGCGAGCCCAGATTCGTTCGCCGTTGTATTTGACGAGCGGAAGGTAGTTCTCAACCAGCCGGTTTCGATGTTCCTTGCAGCTTTGATCCGCCTTGTAACGCTTCCATACTTCATCAATCTCGAGAACAGGTGCTGCAGCAACAGGGGCAACCGTGGTGGTCGTCATTCTATCCTCCGTGATAAGGCTTGCGGCGAAAGGGGTAGCTCGCGCTCGCAACCGACCCGTCGCACATCATGCGCGACGTTTTCCGTGGGGGGTGTTACTTCACAGCAGCGCCAGTCGACGACTGACGTTGCTGCTCCAAGGCAGTCAGGAATTTCTGTCGGACCCCTTCGGCGATGAACGATTCCGCCAATTGGCCCGCCACAAATCCGACTGCTGCAAATCCAAACATGGCACCACAAGCAACGAGTAGGGTAGCTTCGACTCCGCCGCCGGAGATCGCCCCGCGGCACAGCACCAAAGTGCAGGCCAACGGTCCGAGTACACCAGCGTAAGCTCGCCCCATCATTTTTTGTTTTGCCGATTAACTTTGTGCAAACGATACAGTTTGACTCGTACAAGCGCTTTCACGCTTGTCCCATATTCGGCTACCAGACCCCTCGAAGTTGAGCGGAACTGGTCTTTTTGTTTCTCCAAGTTTCTGAATGCGGCGAACGTGAATTGGTTGAAGTTACAGCGGCTTCCGATCTCGAAAACGCGCTTTAACTTGGTGACTTTGGGATCAGGCTACGCGACGGATTTCCTGTTCTGGAAGTGCTTCGTCGTGAGCCAGGAGTGAGTCGGCCAGGTGATCGATCGAACGACTCAGCGGCGACTGCGGAGCTAGCAACAGCACCGGCACGCCGTGACACGCCGCTTGCTTGGCTTGCAGGTCGCCCGGCAGGTCGGTCGCCAACTCTAGCGAGACACCCAAGAACCGCTGACACGATTGATCGATACGGCGGAAGACGTCGGCCGCTTCGGCCGGTCCTTCCGCTTGATTCACGACCAGTTGCAAGCGCGAGCTCGTTGCAGCAGGCGCGAACATGGTTTTGACGGCCGAGTAAGAATCCATCACCGCCACGACATCGGGACTGGTGACGAGCAATATTTCATCGGAGCAAGCCCATAACTGGCGAGCAAGTTCGGTCGGCGCACTGCCGGCATCAACAACCACCACGTCGACATGCTTGCTGAGCGAGTGAAGCTGACGCAGGAACCGCTGTTGAGCCTTGGGAGTGCAGGCTGCGCTCGAGTTTTCGAACGCGACACCGGGCACTAATTGAATGCCCCCCGGACCACGCTGCAATACTTCGTGAATGTCGCGCCGCGAAGCCAGAACTTCGCCCAGATTGGGAGAAGTTGCGCAACCACACAGCAGGGCCGCATCGGCGTGTTGCATGTCGGCATCGATGAGTACGGTTCGCAGGCCATGGCGGGCAAGAGCCACTGCGAGATTGACCGTTAAAGTCGTCACGCCCAACCCCGACTTGCCGCCGGCAATCACGATCATGCGCGACTGCGTACCGTCGACTCCTGCCGCCGATTGGCGGAGGACGAGGTTTCGCAATGGGTCGGCCTGATCACGCATGGTGGATTGCTTAGGGTTGCTGGTCGTGTTGTCGCTGGTCGGCTCTGCCATGACTGAATGGGTTCTAAATCAAAACTGGCTGGGCCAGGGAAGCGCGGTTGCTACTTGGCAGGCAGGAGCAGCCGCGGTCAACAGTTGGGTTGGTTAATTCACTTCGGCAGTACGAATTCCCGTCAAGCTGCGGGCCAACATGCGGCGATCTGCCGCACGTATATCGTCGGGCACGTTCTGACCATGGGTGGTGTAGCTGAGTGGTAGCGAGGTCTCGCGCAGCAAGCCCGCCAGGCAGCCGACTTGCGGCAATTCGTCCAGCTTGGTCAGCATCAGCGAAGTCGGGCTGACACTCGCATAGGCTCTCATTGCCAATTGTTGGCAAGCAGTGCTCGAAGTGGCGCTGAGGACAAGATGAACTTCGTCAGGATCGGCAATCGCCAGCAGATTTCGTTGTTCGGCAATCCGCATGGCATCTCGCGGGCTGCGACCGGTGGTATCGATGAGCACCAACTGGCAGTCGGCAAGTGCAGCGAGAGCCGCGGCCATTTCGCGCGGCGACGAAGCAACTTCCAGCGGCAAGTTCATGATGTCGGCATAGGTCTTTAGCTGATCGACGGCTGCGATGCGGTAGGTATCGATCGTGATCAAACCGACGCGGCGCTGCTGATTCAGGCGGAACTGAGCCGCCAACTTGGCAACGGTCGTGGTCTTTCCCACGCCAGTTGGTCCGACGAGTGCCACAATGCGGCGTTCACCGGCGGGCAACTGCAGTGGCCCGCTGAGAGGAATCTCGGCTTCGACGTGGCGAAGCAAGCGATCTTCCAACTCGGTTGCGGTGGCATTGGGAAATTGAGCGAGATAGTCCTGCAACTGGGCCAGCCAGGCAGCGGAAGTCGCTTCTTCTACGCCGGCCAAATGCAACTGCTGGCGAATGGTCGCGAGCAACTTGGGCTTGGCAGCGGGTGCCGGAGCGTTACGCGAACACTGCGCGTCGACTTCGGAAAAACCAGCTTCGTCGTCTTGTTGCAGCAACTCACGGAACCGAAGGCGGTAATCGGCGAAGTCAGTCGGCTGCGAGTGCTGGGCCGATTCAAAGCCATTGGTGGGCTCAGGAATCGACTCGTGGACGTCGTGTTCGAATCGCGATGCTGCAGGCAAACGGCTGGGAACATCTACTTCGTTCGAAGCTGTGACTTCGATTTCGGTTCGGCCGAACCAGCGCATGAGCCCCGCGCCGACTTCGCGAGTATGCAGCACGGCTGCATCGTCGCCCAGATCGGCGCGTACCAACCGCAAGGCTTCTTGCAGTGAGCGGGCTCGGTAAGTTCGCAGGTCCATGGCTGATTTGTTTCGTCGCAAAAATGAAAACTACTTGTCAGTGTCGGGAATGATGCCCATGATCTCGACCCGCGTATCGCGAGTGATCTCGTTAAAGCTCAGCACCACCAGGCGAGACAGGTTGCCTGAGGTCATCTGCTTAAGACCCGCGCGAATCTGGGGGCTGACGAGGACAATCGGCTTGTGGCCGCCACGCGTCAGCTTGGGTAGTTCGGCAGCAATCTTGTCGCAAATCTTCTCGATCGTGTTCGGCGGCGTCCGGACAAATAGCCCACGTTCGGTGTGGTCGATTCCCGCGGCGATCTTATCTTCGAGCGCGGGGTCCAACGTCAAGACGAACAATCTGCTTTCGTGGTCGCGATAGCGCGTGCAGAGCGTGCGGGCCAGACGATGACGAACGTACTCGGCCAGATAGACCGCGTCTTTGGTCTTAGCAGCAGTGTCGCCCAGTGTTTCCAGAATCAAGCTCAACTGCTTGATCGGCACCTCTTCTCGCAGCAACATTTGCAGCACTTGCTGCACGTCGTGCAATTTCATCAGGCCGGGAATCAACTCGTCGACTACGGCTGGGCTGATCTTCTTCAACTCGTCGACCAGGTGCTTGGCGGCATCGCGAGTCAGCAATTCGTCGGCATGACGCCGCACCAGTTCCTGCAAGTGCGTAGCGAGTACAGCGGTCGGTTCGACAGGCGTGTAATTCAGCATCCGGGCCCGCTCTTCCAAGCCTGGATCGATCCACACTGCATTTTGCTGAAAGGCCGGATCCTTCGTCTCAATGCCCGGGATCTTGCCAGTTGTCACACCGGAATCGATGGCCAGCAGTTTGCCGGGATACGCTTCGCCAGCTGCCACTGGATTGCCAGCGATCTTGATGCGGTACTGATTTTCGCCGAGGCGGATGTTATCGCGAATACGGACCTTCGGCAAAATGATGCCAATTTCGGCCGCCACCTGCTGACGAACCGCAGTGATGCGGGGCAACAAATCGCCACCATATTTGGGACTTGCCAGGCGAATGAGGGCCGCTCCGATTTCGATTTCCATCGGATCGATGGCCAGGAAATCTTCGATCCGCTCTTCCGCGGGCTTCACAGCTTGTTGCTCAGTTTTTTCCTGGTCGGCCTGACGTGTCTTTTCAGCCTTGGCTTTGTTCGTCAGCATCAGCGACAAACCAAAACACCCGGCACCAATGGCGAGAAGGGGAATCGTCGGCAGACTCGTCAGAATCAAAATGCACAAGAAGCCGCCAGCGACCACCAGCGAGCGCGGATTGCTGAGAATCTGTCGTAAAAACTCGACGGGCAGGTCACTCTTCTGCGTGCTACGGGTGACCAACAAACCTGCCGCAAGTGAGATCAAGAATGCTGGAACCTGGCTGACGAGACCATCACCAATCGAAAGCTTGGTGAAGACTTCGGCTGCTTCCGAGAGGTCCATACCGTACTGAAACACACCGATGACAAAGCCACCGACGATATTCACGAGCGTAATGATGATGCCGGCGATGGCGTCGCCGCGGACGAACTTACTGGCACCGTCCATCGCTCCATAAAAGTCGGCCTGTTGCCCAATCTCTTCGCGGCGGCGCTGAGCTTCTTTTTCGTCGATGATGCCAGCGTTCATATCGGCATCGATGGCCATCTGCTTGCCAGGCATGCCGTCCAAGGCGAACCGCGCGGCCACTTCGCTGATGCGGGTAGCACCCTTGGTGATCACCATGAACTGAATGACCACGATGATCACAAAGATGATGATGCCTACGACCAATTGATCGCCGGCCACAAAATTGCCGAAGCCCCGAATCACCCCTCCCGCAGCATCCAAGCCTTCATCGCCAGCGTGACTGAGAATGAGGCGAGTTGAAGCGACGTTTAGCACCAGTCGGGCGAGCGTGGTCGCCAACAGCATCGACGGGAAGACGTTGAACTCGAGCGGCGTCTTTACATAGATGGTCGTGAGCAGCACGATCACCGACAGGGCGATGTTACCGGCGAGCAGCACGTCCAGCACTTCGGGCGGCAACGGCACGAGGATTACGAGCAGGCTCGTAATCAACGAGATCGGGAGAATCAGATCTTGCCACCGCGAAAACCGAGACATGGATGCTTGCATTGGCCGCTGATTGGGCGGCCCTTCCCTGGAAAAGTGCTGGAAATTTCTGGGCAGACAAGAGGGCGGGAAGTTACCTGCGGTGCGACATCATGTCGAGGTCAGTTCCGCCAGCAAAGCACGCTTGTTTTTCAATCGCCAGCGGCCCGATACACGAACCGCAAACGGAGTCGTAGGGCAGTTTTTGCCGATTTCTCAAGAGCGTAACAGCGTGTCCATCTGGCATGCGCAAGTCATACTGTGGAAACGATTTGCGCATGTTTTGCGCGATTCGCTCCGCAACCAGTTCTGAAGCACGCTGTCACAAGTGTGAAATTTGTTTCGCTGGACTGAATTCCAAACTCTTTTCTCGTCCCAACTCGTCTCTTCCCAACTCCGTGGAGCTCTCTATGAACGCTTACGCAGCAGCACCGTGACCATGTTCACCAAAGGCCTCAGCTGGGAGTAAACACTGGTCAGGAACCACCGCTACACCGCCAAATTCTTCTTCAGCGCATCGGCGGCGTCGGTTGCTTGAAAGCGGAGTTGAATTTCTTTGTCGGTGATTTTGACGAGCGTGTAGCCGGGGCGATATTCGACCGGGTTATAGCCGGGGGCCTGTTTGGCTTCGAGTTGACGGTCGAGATTGTAGAGCGCGGAAGGAAAGCAGACTTCGTGTAACTTGCCGTGGTCGTGCCAGCCCCGGAGGCCGTTGTGAAAGTGCCCGTGGAATAAGGCAAGCGTGCGAGCCTCGTGCTCTTTCAGCAGATCGTAAAATTGCGTCTGTCCGCTGGCCGGTTTCACGTGCCAGCCTCGGTCGGGGTGCTTGTTGCTATGCACGGGCACATGCAGGCAGAAGAGAAGTTGCTGATGGTGCTTGGCTGCCAGCGCGGCCTGCTCGGCGAGCCAGGCCAGCTGCTGTTCGGTAAGAAAGCCGTCGTGCGAGTCGGTGTGGCTATTGTTCACCAGCACCACGCGCAGCCAATCGTACACGCTGGCCGTATCGATCTCTTGCCGCAGGTGCTTTTGAAAAGTCTCGGCCGGGTCGTGATTGCCGGGAATCTCGTGGACCGGCTTCTTGATCAGCTGACGCGCTTCCAGATAGCGCGGGTATTGCTCGTCGACACCTCGATCGACCACATCGCCCAAATGCAGCACGAATTTGCCGGGCTGCTTGTCGATAGCCGCGGCTGTCTTGCTCCATAGCTTGAGCGCCGCGTCTTTGTCCTTGTAGCCGAGGTGCGTATCGGTCACGACGACGAACTCGATCTCCGGGCGTGGCTCAGCTGAAAACGAAGCTCGCGGCAACAGCAACGACGATGTCGCCACTGCCGTCGTGGCTGACAGGAACGTGCGCCGCTGCATGGCAGAGCCCTCGCTGGTTTATTGGTTCGCCTTTTCAATCACCCGATCAATTCGCGCCAGGCAAGCTTCTTTGCCGAGCAGTTCCAGGCAGTCGTACAAGCCAGGACCGACGCTCTTGCCGGTGGTGGCTACGCGCACGGTGTGGACGACGTCGCCAATCTTGATCCCCTCTTCGTCGAGAAACGCTTTGGTCATCTCTTCGAGCGGATGCGCCGTGAAATCGCTCGCGGCGACCAGCTTCGCGCGATACTTCTGCAGGATTGCGAGCGAAGCAGCGGGTTTGACTCGCTTTTCAAAATCCTTTTCGTCGAAGACGATCTGGTCGTCGGCGATGAAGAAGAAATCGGCATAGGCAATGATATCGCCGGCCACCTTCAACCGATCGCCAGCGGCGTTAATGATCCGGGTGAGCTTGGGCGCGACATCGCACGGCGGCGGAGTTGGCAGCAGCTTGGCCGCTTGCAGGAAGTCGCACATCAGCGCGACCTTTTGCTTGATTGGCAATCGCTGCATGTGCCGGTCTTCGAAGTTCCACAGCTTTTTGCAATCGAAGCTGGCCGGCGCTTTCGTCACGCGTTCGAGCGTGAACGACTTAATCATCTCTTCGCGAGTAAAATCCTCGGTCTTGTCGTCGAGCGACCAGCCCAGCAGCATCAGATAGTTGATGATCGCATCGGGCAGATAGCCGACGTCGCGATAGAAGTCGACGATGACCGGGTTGAAGGTATCGGCCGAAATCTCCTTGCCAAAGCGGCTGACGATCTCGACGCCGTGGTCGTAGAGCCGTTTGAAATCGGGATTCTTCAAATACTGCGGGATCTTCCGCTTGCTGAGTTTGTTCTTGCTTCCCGGTTCGGCCACGTACGGCAAGTGAGCATAGACGGGCAGCGGATAGCCGAGCCCTTGCACAATGAAGATCTGCCTTGGCGTATTGGAGAGATGCTCTTCGGCGCGAATCACGTGTGTGATCTTAAAATCGTAGTCGTCCACGACACTGGCCAGGTGATAGAGGCAAGTCCCATCGGCCCGCTGAATGACGTGGTCCTGCTCGCGGGCCCAGTCGAACTCGCAAATGCCGCGCACCTGGTCGTCGATGATGCACTTCGCTTCGCGGGGCATCTTCAGGCGTACGACACCCTGACGACCTTCGGCCTCATAGGCCTGGGCCTGCTCGTCAGTCTCGGCCATCCACTTGCGGCTGTACAAAAACGGCTTCTTCTCGGCCTCGGCCTGCTCGCGCTCGGCTTTTAGTTCGTCGGTCGTGGCAAAATCGCGATAGGCATAGCCGCGCTCGAGCAGCACTTTCACAGCGGCTTGATACTGCGGCAGGCGCTGCGACTGAAAGTACGGGCCGTAAGGTCCGCGGCTATCTTTCCCATCGTCGGTGGGGCCTTCGTCCCAGTCGATTCCCAGCCATTGAAAGCCCTTGATGATCGGCAGCAGGGCCTCAGCCACGTTGCGGCCGGCATCGGTATCGTCAATTCGCAGCAGGAACTGCCCACCATGTTGCCGAGCATAGAGCCAATTGAAGAGGGCGGTCCGAACGCCGCCGATGTGCAAAAAACCAGTAGGACTGGGGGCAAAACGAGTGCGAACGGTCATCGGGCCGAAAACCTTGCGGAGAGTTGTGCGTGCGTGCGAACGGGAAGCCAGTTCCAATCAGACAAGCCTATTAGACGACAAGTTCGCCACGCGCGGGAGGGCGGGAGCGATAACGACTCGCGACAATTGTCCGGCAAGCTTTTACTAACCCTCGCCCGCCGAAGTTTGCCATCTCAGCCTGCCGCAATCCTCTCGCCGCATGCGGAAAAACCCTTGCCCCCGCCGGACGTCGTACTTACACTGCGAGGCTCTCACCTTTCTTGGAGTATGCCCCGCAATGCATGGTTTTGAAGAAGCTGGACCGGCCAAGCCGGATGACCCGAACGATAACCGACCTTGGTACAAGCTGCTCACGCGCTATCACTGGTTTGTGCTAATTGTCGCTGCCCTCGGCTGGCTGTTCGACTGTCTCGATCAACAACTCTTCATTCTCGCCCGACCGCAGGCCATGGCCGAGTTGCTCCAGCATCTCAAGCCCGACCCCGTGGCATTCAAGTTCTGGACGCAAACCGGCGGCGATATCGCCACCAGTGTGTTCATTGCCGGTTGGGCAACCGGTGGTCTGATTTTCGGCATGTTAGGCGACCGCATCGGTCGTGCCAGAACGATGGTCATTACCATTTTGCTCTATTCGCTCTGCACAGGCCTCAGTTCGCTGTCGCAGACGGTCTATGACTTCGCCTTCTACCGATTTCTCACTGGGCTCGGTGTCGGTGGTGAGTTCGCGGTCGGTGTCGCGCTCGTCGCCGAAGTAATGCCAAGCAAGGCACGACCATTCGCACTCTCACTTTTGCAAGCTCTCTCGGCGTTTGGCAATATTAGCGCCGCGCTAATTAACTGGCAGCTGGGTTTGATGGAAGGGGAGGGGCTGGAAAGCATCTCGTTCCTGCCATCCTTCCTGGCCACCCCGTGGCGAATCATGTTTTTGATTGGTGCCCTACCTGCTTTGCTCGCACTGGTGATTCGTCGCCGGCTGAAGGAACCAGAGCAGTGGGAAAAGGCATCGAAAGGTGGTGTCGTCGAGAAGCAGCTTGGCTCATACAGCGAGTTGTTCTCGCATCCCGTCTGGCGCAAGCACGCGCTCTTCGGTTTGATGCTGGCGTGTTCCGGCGTAATCGGTCTGTGGGCGGTCGGCTTTTACACGCCTGACTTGATTCGCCAGGTCCAAACGAAGCCCTTGACCGAAGCCGTCTACCAACGAGAAATCGCGGCCGCCAAAGCAGCCAGCGATGCCACGCGAGTGCAGAACCTAGAAACGATTCACCAATTGTGGGTCGCCAACAAGGAAGCTGAGACACCCACCGATCTGCTCGATATTAAAAAGATTATCGATGCGGAAGTAAGAAGGGATTTGACGAAGTACCAAAGCTTGACGTCGATCGCCATTAACATTGGTGCATTCTGCGGCATGTTCGGCTTCGGTTATTTATCGCACTTTATTGGCCGCAAGCCGACTTTTGCCATCGCCCTGCTGGCCGCCTTTGGCACCACGATCTACGTGTTTTTGACGCTGCAGCATATGTGGCAGATCTTCGTGCTGGTGCCAATTATGGGCTTCTGCCAATTGTCCCTATTTGGCGGCTATGCGATCTATTTTCCCGAGTTGTTTCCCACACGACTGCGCAGCACGGGAACCAGTTTTTGCTACAACGTGGGTCGCTTTGTCGCGGCCCTCGGTCCCGTGGTGAAAATTGGTCTGAATGCCCTCTTCGCCAATTACGATGAACCGCTGCGTTACGCTGGTGCCACGATGTGCGCGGTGTTCCTGATCGGGCTGTTTGCTTTGCCCTTCCTGCCAGAAACGAACGGCAAGCCCTTGCCCGAGTAGGGACGAGCGTGAATGTGACGTTGAAGGATCCTGCTGCGGCCAAGATTGATTGGCCGCGGCATCTGGCGCGGCTGTCGATCATTGCCGCAGTGGCCTGCTGCCTGATTCAGGTGGCTTATGCGCAGCTGAGCGCGAAAGAGAAGTCGCCGGAGTGGAGTTCTGCCGATCGAGTTGTCTCGGCGGTAGGAATAGCCATGCTGCTTAGCGGCACCACTCTCGGGCTGACGGCGCTCGCCGCGGCCATTCGCCGCAGCAATTACGATACGGGCGTGATCGCCGTGATCGGCCTCTTCATTAACGGCGGCTTGCTCGCGCTGATTGCTTGGTGGGTGCTGATCGTGCGGCCGTCGTTGCCGCTGGAATAAGCCAGGGCCTTGGCAATTTTAGGGCTCGTTGGCTTGGCCTGCGGCCGCTTGAGATTGTCCCGAAACATTATCCCGACCCGCTGAGGTGAATCGCTGCAACCGTTCAGCGATTATTTAGCCAGCGGCTCCGCTCGCCATCTTCGCGAAGCGGATGAGCGCAGCCAAGCGAAGCTACGGTGTAGCAAGAACGGCTTCAGGAGGATTATCGGGACGGAGTCAAGCAGCTGAGGCAGAGGCCAACGAGCCCGAAAAACTTCCCGACCCCGAGATGATTTACGTCGCCAAATCGCAAAAGGGGGGTGTTGATAAATGCGGGAGTTTATCAACACCTTTTTGCGTGGCGCTCGAGAGTTGCGCTAGGTGATGTTGATAAAGCCAAGTCATTTGTCAACAAAGAGGATCCACCTGGCGAGCGCGCAGCGGGCGCAAGTCCGTCTGGTAAGCTGCTATTTCGCGTCTCTTTGCCGTACGCGGCGCTTCTCGGTGCGATCGATCTGCACGACCACGCCATCCTGAATGATGATGTTGACCGTGCCATACCGCAGGCCGCGCAGGGCTTCGCGAATGTGCTGCATGTCTTGCTCCCGTTCATCGCGCGCGTGCGAATTATGCTGGCGATTGACGACGGTCGCTTGCTGTTGGGTCTCACCATTGGCCATGACGGAGCTCCGGGCAGGAGAGCAAGTGTTAGATGACATATTCGGGAACGAAGACGCGGACCTTCTTGGGGGACACAAACACGTGATCGCCCGCGTGCAGATTCAACTCGGCAAATTGCTCAAAGGGCAAATCGACTTGTAACTCGCGGCCATCGCTGGCAGCGAGAACGATCTTGGCATAGGAGCCGGCGGGATTAATTCGCGAGACGGTTGCCGGCAGTGAAGGGGTGCCGTTGGCGTGCAGTTCGATTTGCAACTCGTGCGGACGAATGTAAACGTTGGCGTTCTGCGCCGGCTTCTGCTCCATGCTGGGCACGTTCACCAGCAAGTTCCCCAGCTGTGCCTGGCCGTTTTCGATGCGACCATGAAAGACATTCACGTTGCCGAGAAAATCCATCACAAACTCGGAGGCCGGGTTATGGAAGACTTCGCTCGGAGTGCCGACTTGCTCGATTCGCGCATTGTTCATGACCACCACGCGATCGGCCACTTCCAGGGCTTCTTCCTGATCGTGCGTCACGAGAATGCTGGTGACGTGCAACTCGTCGTGCAAACGCCGGAGCCAATTGCGCAGGCCTTGACGCACCTTGGCATCGAGCGCGCCGAAAGGTTCATCGAGCAGGAGGACGCGCGGCTCAATGGCGAGTGCCCGAGCCAGTGCCACGCGCTGGCGTTGTCCGCCAGAGAGTTGTGCGGGGAAACGTTTGCCGAGATTTTCGAGTTGAATCAACTTCAGCAGGCGATTGACTTTCTCGTTGATTTCGTCATTACTGGGGCGCAAATGGCGCGGCCGCACCCGCAGGCCGAAGGCGATGTTCTCGAACACGCTCATGTGCTTAAAGAGCGCGTAGTGTTGAAAGACGAAGCCCACTTGCCGCTCGCCGACTTGTCGCCGAGCGACATCTTCGCCGTGGAACAGGATGGAACTACCCGGGTTGTCGTCGGGAATCTCCAGCCCGGCGATAATCCGCAGCAATGTCGTTTTGCCTGAACCTGAAGGGCCCAAGAGCGCGACGAGCTCGCCGTCTTTCACATGCAGGTTCACGTCGCTGAGCGCGGTGTAACTGCCGAAGGTCTTGGTGACGTTACGGACATCGATACTCATGATTAGGCCTCTGCCGACGACGGCTCAAGGGATTGATGAAGATCCTGCTGAACCTTCCACTCGAGGTAGGACTTGGCCGCGAGAGTTATGAGGCCGAGCAGGGCGAGCAGGGATGCCATCGCGAACGCGGCGACGACGTTGTATTCGTTGTAAAGAATCTCGACATGGAGCGGGATTGTGTTCGTCTTGCCGCGAATGTGGCCGGAGACCACCGAGACGGCACCGAACTCACCCATCGCGCGGGCATTACCCAGGATCACGCCATAGAGCAGGCCCCATTTGATGTTCGGCAGTGTGACCCGGCAAAAGGTTTGCCAACCACCTGCACCCAGCGACAGGGCCGCTTGTTCTTCGTCCGACCCTTGCTGCTGCATGAGCGGAATGAGCTCGCGGGCAATGAAGGGGAACGTGACAAAGATCGTCGCGAGGACAATGCCCGGCACAGCGAAAATGATGCGAATGTTGTGTTCCGCCAGCCAAGGACCAAGCCAGCCCTGCAACCCGAACAGAAGCACAAAGATCAAACCCGAGATCACCGGCGAAACGGCAAATGGCAAGTCGATGAGCGTGATCAGCAGGCTCTTGCCCTTGAAATCGAATTTGGCAATCGCCCAGGCAGCGGCCAAACCAAAGACCAGATTCAGGGGAATCGAGATCCCCGACGCAATCAGCGTGAGCTTGATGGCTTGCCAGGCAGCCCGGTCGTCGAAGCTCTTGAGGTAAGCGCCGACACCATCTCGAAAGGCTTCGATGAAAACGATCGAAAGGGGCAGCACGAGCATGAGGCCGACGAATGCCAGCGATAGGCTAATGAGCAGCATTTGCAGCCAGAGCGGATCGTTGGCAGCGCGGCGGTTCTTGCCTCCCGACGAGGCAGCAGATGGATGCGACATGGATTTAGCCTCTTTGGTAACCTCGGCCAGTCCACCACTGCAGCAAGTTGATTGCCAGCAGCAACACAAACGACGCCAGGAGCATGACCACGGCGAGCGCTGTCGCGCCGGCATAGTCGTATTGTTCGAGCTTGGTAATGATCAGCAGTGACGTAATCTCTGTCTTCATCGGCTGGTTGCCAGCGATGAACACGACCGAGCCGTATTCACCCAGCGCGCGGGCAAAGGCCATCGCAAAGCCAGTGAGGAGCGGCGGCAGTAGCGACGGAACAATCACGCGCAGGAAGGTTTGCCAGCGACTGGCACCGAGGCTGGCCGCGGCTTCTTCCGTTTCGCCATCGAGTTCTTCCATGGCCGGCTGCAAGGTTCGCACGACGAAGGGGAGACCAATGAAAGTCAGGGCGATCGATATCCCGAGTGGCGAGAACGCACTCTGAATCCCCAGGGGATAGAGAAACTGCCCAATCCAGCCCGTCTTGGCATAAATGGCCGTGAGCGCGATGCCAGAGACAGCCGTCGGCAGTGCGAACGGTAAGTCGATGAGGGCATCGAGAATCTTGCGACCTGGGAAACGATATCGGACCAGGCACCACGCGACAATGAAGCCGAACACGGAGTTCACCAAGGCGGCGACCAGCGATGTGCCAAACGTCAACTTGTACGATGCCACCACCCGCGGCTCGGTGACGATTTCCCAAAATCGTGCGGGGGTCAAGCTCGCGGCGCGGAGAAACATCGCCGAGAGAGGCAGGAGCACAATCAAGCCGAGATACGACAGCGTGAAACCGAGTGTCAAGCCGAAGCCCGGCAACACACTATGTTGCTTGAAGACAAATTGTTTGAACGAGGGCCAGCGGAATGCGCTAGTACGCTCATCCGTGGGCACACTATACGTTGACATCGATTCGTTCCTCGTAGTCGAGTCATTCCATGACTCGCATCGCTGGTTTGGGGCGGACGTATTCAAGAGGACTCAGTCATGAAATGACTGAGTTACGCTGGGCCTAGTTGCCAGGCTGGTAGATCAAATCGAACACGCCGCCGTCATCAAAGTGTTCGGCTTGGGCTTTGTCCCATCCGCCGAACACATCGTCGATCGTGAATAACTCGACATTCAAAAACTGCTTCCGCTGCTCATCCGAAATCGAATCCGGAATCGCAGGGCGGTAATAATGTTTGGCGGCCAGTTGCTGACCTGCGGGCGAATAGAGATGCTGCAAATACGCTTCGGCAACTTCGAGCGTTCCCTTGCGCTGGGCGACCTTCGTCACGACCGCCACCGGCGGTTCCGCCAGAATGCTGAGGCTGGGGACAACAATTTCGTACTTGTCCGGGCCAAGGTCTTTCACCGCCAGGAACGCTTCGTTCTCCCAGGTAAGCAGCACGTCGCCGAGGCCGCGCTGGGTAAACGTGTTGGTCGAACCACGGGCTCCTGAATCGAGCACGGTGACTCGCTTGTATAGCTGCGAAATGAACTCGCGGGCCTTCGCTTGGGCAGCTTTCACTTCTTCAGCGGCAGCTGGATCGTTCAGCTTTTTCAGGTCACCTAACTCGCGCTTCAGCACAGACCCCCACGCAGCGAGGTAGTTCCAACGCGATCCGCCGCCCGTCTTCGGATTGGCGGTGATGATCTCAATTCCTGCTTGAGTCAAATCGCCCCAGTCTTTGATTCCCTTGGGGTTCCCCTTCCGGACAAGGAACACGATGGTGGATGTATAGGGGGCACTATTGTGTGGAAGTTTTGACTGCCAGTTTTCATCCATCAGCTTGGCCTTCCGTGCGATCGCACTCAGGTCGTAGCCGACGGACAAGGTCACTACGTCGGCTTCCAGGCCATCGATAACCGCGCGGGCCTGTTTGCCGGAACCTCCATGTGACTGTTCGACAGTGACGTCCTGACCGGCCTGCTTCTTCCAGACGTCGGCGAAGGACTTGTTGAACTCCACGTAGAACTCTCGAGTCGGGTCGTACGAGACATTGAGTAGTGTGACCTTGCTTGGCTTGGCCCCGGCCTGATTCACCCCGGTGGTTGGTGTCGTCGAATTGGAGCAACCAAAAATTGCCCCAGCAAAAATGATGGCCAGCGGCACAAGGATGGCAATAGAGCGGAATGACTTGGTCATAAAAGGAGAGCCTGAGAGGAGCTTACTTGCGAGGCGGGGAGTTCAATTTCGAGCGATATCGTTCGCTCGATGCCCTTCCTATCGCAAGGGTTGTGCCGCGGAGAACAAGCAATCCGAGGCACCGTAAAGTCAACTCAGGCGCTCAAAACCGAGAGATTTGGACACGATCCGTGATATATGATGGATTGGATCCAGCAAATATCATGGACAGCAATCGCCCGTGATGGGCTGCAGGAATCGAGACGACGATGGAACGCTACGGCGAACTACTGCTGGATATTTGGCGGGAAGCCTGCCGGCACATTGAAATCAACGAATCAGCGACCACGATCGCTAAAATGCTAGCGGCGCACCTTCCGCTCTCAGCACTGATCGTTCGTCGTTTCGATTTGCAACACTCCAGCATCGACACGGTGGCTGAAGGGCAGCCCGTGGAGCAGTTTCTGCACGCCACGCTGAAGACACCTTGCACCCCAGCTAAGTTCAAACGGGTGATTTCTTGGGCCGAGACCGCGGAAGTGCTGCACGGTCAGCGACTCAAGCGGTCCGGTGATTTGGCCGCCGTAGTGCCCGATGAGATTGAGGGAGAGGTATTGGCCGGGCCACTGATGAATCCCGATGGACCGGCGGGTGTGTTGCTGCTTGTCGCGAATCACCAACGAGTGTTCCAAGATAGCCACTTAGCTCTGGTGAAGCAGTTACTCGAGCCATTTTCCGCCGCACTTGAAAACGATCGTCGTCTACACGAGCTCAATGCCCTGCGCGAAGCAGCGGAAGCTGACCGTCGCGCGCTCCTGTCCCGCCTCGGTCGCAATGAAATGAGCGAGACGATTGTAGGTGCAGAGGCGGGACTGAAGAACATCATGGAGCGTGTGCAGCTTGTCTCGCAATCGGACGTTCCAGTGTTAATTCTCGGCGAGACAGGAACCGGGAAAGAAGTCGTGTCGCGGGCGATTCACACCCGCTCGCCTCGCTCGCAGGGGCCATTTATCCGCGTGAACTGCGGTGCGATTCCACCAGAATTGATCGACTCTCAGCTATTCGGTCATGAGAAAGGAAGCTTCACTGGCGCTGCTGACTCGCGCAAAGGCTGGTTCGAGCGGGCTGATGGCGGGACGCTGTTTCTTGACGAAATGGGCGAATTGCCGCTGCCGGCGCAGGTTCGCTTGCTGCGCGTGCTGCAAGACGGCTACATCGAGCGTGTGGGCGGGCAGCAGCCACTGCGCGTCGATGTGCGACTGGTGACGGCCACGCATCGCGATCTCGCTTCAATGGTGAAAGCTGGCACTTTTCGCGAGGATCTCTGGTATCGGATTAACATCTTCCCCATCGTCTTGCCGCGACTCAATCAGCGCAAAGAAGACATTCCTGCACTGGCCCGGCACTTTGCCCAGCGGGCAGCCACGCGCTTTGGTTTGACGCCGGTCGAGCCCTCCGAAGCAGATTTGCAAACGCTGAGCAATTACGCCTGGCCAGGGAATATTCGCGAACTTGGGGCGGTGATTGACCGGGCGGCCATTCTGGGCGACGGTCGTTCGCTGGAAGTGTCCAAAGCGCTCGGGTTTCTCGATCCGATCATCACTCCGCCGACTTCGACTGAATATGTATCACCCACGCTCTATGAAGTCACGACCGACGACTTGCGCCCCTTATCAAAGCCTGCGATTTCTTCGCTCGATGAGGCCATGAAGCAACATATTGAGCGGGCTCTGCAAGCGACAGGTGGCCGGATTGAAGGTCGCCGCGGGACCGCGGCACTGCTGGGAATCAATCCACACACGCTCCGCGCCCGCATGCGAAAGCTGAAAATCGACTGGTCCCGCTTTCGTCCCAACGACGAGCCCGTCTGGTAGGGGGATTGGTGCTAAGGAATCGTGCCAGCCGTCGCATTGACCGCTGGCATAATCGAGATACCAACGGAACTTTTCACGTTGCGGCAGCGTCAACGTCGTGCGGAGGTGCGTTAACTCCGCACCCAATTGGGCGAAAATGCCAGCTAACCGGTAAAGTTTGAGCGGAACAGTGGCAACGCCCATGGGAGGCAATTAGACTGGCCTACTACCGCGGAATTCGCTGGACTTTTCGAACTTCGGCATTTCGGCCACCCAATTCAAATCGGCATCTCCCGGACCTCACCCCAAGGGTCACTGTCGTGAGCTTCTCGGCGCAACGTCAAAAATCTATGCGTGCAAACTCGCCTCGGGCAAACGCCTCCGTCGATCGTAATCGCAAGTCGCGTAAGCACTTTCGGCGATCATTCCTTGAGCAACTCGAGCCCCGTCAGTTAATGACGGTTGTTCCTGGTACTCCCACCTTCGATGACAAACTTCCGGGCGACGATCCGCTTGGCAGTAACCCCATCGGCAAGGTGAGCGAGACGGACCCGCGCGTACAGAGTTGGTCCACAGCCGAGTTCAAGTCAGATCGTCTGACCGTGCGCTTCATGGACACAGTCACCCTGCAGGAAGCGGAAGCTTCCATCGCAGCCGAAGCCCCTGGTACCACGATCAAAGAGTGGGACGATGAACTAAAGATGGCGTTTCTCGAGCTGCCTGCCGACAGCGACGAGATCGATTTGGGCCATCGTTTCCTGCGAATGAGCAATACGCTCTATGCCGAACCTGATTTCGTCCTGCACATGCGGGCCACAATTCCCGACGACACGTTTTTCCCGCGACAATGGGCGCTAAACAACACCGGCCAGATCCACGACGGAATCAACTTCCCCCCACCAGCGACTCCTCCCGTACCAGCTCCGCCACCGCCGATTGGTGCGCCTGATGCAGACATTGATGCCCCTGAGGCCTGGGATCTAACGACCGGCAATCCCGACGTAGTCGTGGCGATTCTCGATTCGGGGGTACACACCCTCAATACGGATTTGCAGCCCAACATTTGGGTGAATCCGCGCGAACTGCCAGACTTGATCGATAACGACGGCAACGGCTACATCGACGATTACAACGGAGCGAACACGGCCGATCGCAACGGCGACATTGTCGACTACTTCGGTCACGGCACACAGATGGCGTCGATCATCGGTGCCCAAGGAAATAACTCCTCGCGCATCTCCGGTGTCTCTTGGAATTCCAAGTTCATGCCGGTCAAGATCTCGGACACCACGAACACCATTACGGTGACCGGCGCGATTGGCGGCTATAAGTACGTCCAACGCATGAAGCAGACGTTTGGCGTCAATATTGTCGCGGCAAATGCCAGCTTTGGCGGCTCGCAATACAGCTTCGCCGAATTCGATGCGGTGCAAAAGATGACCGCTGCCGGAATTTTGCTGGTTGCTGCCGTCGACAATACGGGTGTGAATCACGACATCTTTCGCGATTACCCGAGCAGTTACAACATCAATGAAATCATCGCTGTGTCGGCCTCTGATGATGCGGATTTCCCGCTTGCCAACATGAACGTGTTGTCGGCAGGTTTCGGCCGCGCAACAGTCGATATTCATGCGCCTGGATACGAAATTCTGGCACTAACCCTGCCTTACTCTGATCCGGGGCCGCCAATCGCCGTCTACACTCGTGACGTCTTCACGGGGACTTCCTTTGCGGCGGCTCACGTTACCGGCATTGCTGCCCTGGTGAATTCGCTGGCTCCCGGCCTGACTGCGCTGGAAACCAAGCAGTACATCATGGCCGGTGCCGACTACAAGTCGACGCTTGACTTCCTATCGGTCAGCAATGCTCGCGCCAATGCTCGCGGCGCATTGGACGCGATTCCGACGAATACCTTCACGGGCACCGTGTTTTCAGATGCGAACGGTAATCGTGTTTACGACTCGATTGGCGAAAATGGATTGGCCGGTTGGACGATCTACCTCGACGTCGACAACGACGGTGTGCGTGATGCCAATGAACCGTCCACGATGAGTGCCGCTGATGGCTCGTACGTTCTCAATGCCTACGCGACTCCGGGCACTTACAACTTGCGTCAGGTTCCGCAGCCGAACTTTGTGCAGACAGCGCCAAACACCAACGGCGGAGCGCATCGAGTAACTCTGGCCAATCGCAACGTCGATTTCAGCGGAATGAACTTCGGCAACCGGCAACAGGCCGGCACGATCGTGGGGCACAAGTTTAATGATTTGGATGCCGACGGCGTGCAAGATCCTGGCGAACCAGGCATCGCCAACATCACGTTCTATGTCGATTTGAATAACAACTCGATCTACAACGTGGGTGAGCCGGCTGCCAAAACCGATGCGAATGGCAATTTTGTCATTCCTAACATCCAGCCGAATACCTATTCGGTGCGTGAAATTATTACGCCCGGTTATTTACCAACACTGCCTACCACGACATTGCCGAATGGATTGCCCGATGCTGTGCTGACGGTCACGGTCACCAGCAACTTGCCTAACGATCCACCGTTGCTGTTCGGCAATCGCGTGGCTCGCGATTGGGGTGACTTGCCAGAAGGTGGCGCAGTCGACATTCCCACTTACAAGACTTTGAGCGCGAACGGCGGCCCATCGCATGGCATTCTGACTGGCTTTATGCTCGGCACGGCCATCGACTTCGAGACTGACGGCCTGCCATCCAGCAGTGCCTTGGGTGACGATCAATCGCCAACACCCGCCACCGGCGATGACGAAGATGGCGTCGTGTTTCGCAACATCGCGCCCGGGGAAATGGGCATCGTCGACGTGCGAACGACTAACATAGGTCGCTCTGCGGGCTTATTGCACGCCTGGATGGACTTCAATCGCGACGGTGACTTCGACGATGCTGGCGAACAGATTTTCAAGAATCTTCAACTGGCCGATGGGTTGAATTTGGGACTTGAGTTCCCAATTCCCGTCGATGCTACCACCGACGATACCTATGCTCGCTTTCGCTATACCTACGACCGCAACATAGGTCCGAACGGCCCCGCCAAGGCCGGTGAAGTGGAAGATTATCTAGTCGAGGTCTTCACTGCTGGTCCGACCGGCGAGGACGACCAGTTCCCTGATTGGTTGTTCCCACCACCGGTCGATTACCCGGCTGATGAGTTGATCAAAGAAGGTAGCGTCGACAACCCGCTCGATGTACTGCGGAACGATCCCTTGCCGCTCGCGCCGTTTGACACACTCACCATCGTGGCCAGCGATTTCCCCAAATACATTGACCACGGCAATGGCAGCATTAGTGTCATCACCGTTGACACTGTGAATCAGGTTCTGCTCTACACGCCGGGCACGGGCGCCAGTCCGTTCACCGGAATAGAATCATTTACCTATCGTGTTACCAACGGCGATACTGATCCCGACACGGGGCTCCCTTTAATCTCGGACGAAATCACCGTCAGTGTGAATGTAACCGCGAAGGATCCAAGGGCGGTCGATGATACATTCACGATCGAGAAGAACACGAGCGGAAATCCGGTCAAGACTTCCTACACGCTCCCCGTGCTCGTCAACGATGTAAACACACCGAGTGCCCCGATCAGTCTGTTGACTTTTACGCAACCTGATTATGGTTTTACGGTTCCAACGCCCACTGTCGTGCAAGTTGGCAACGATTTAGTCATTACCCCGCCTGATGACTTTACCGGCACGGTGCAGTTCAGCTACACCATCACCGATCTCGACCCCAACACGGCCGATTCAACCGCGCAAGTCACAATTCAAGTGACGAACGTCAATAACCAACCGCTCGATCCGGATTATCAGGCCAAGATCATTGTTCGCGTCTTTTCGGATCCGGGGTTGACGCAAGAGGTGGGTGTGGATCCGTCCGCACGGATCGATGTCGGCATGACATTCTACGTCGGAGTCTTTGCTGAAGACCTTCGTCCGGGTGGCAGCGACCTGGATCGTGGTGTAGAAGCCGTCTTCCTCGATCTGCTTTACGACCGGCGCTACGCGGCCGCTCACCTGGTC
This sequence comes from Anatilimnocola aggregata, assembly GCF_007747655.1. Taxonomy (NCBI): domain Bacteria; kingdom Pseudomonadati; phylum Planctomycetota; class Planctomycetia; order Pirellulales; family Pirellulaceae; genus Anatilimnocola; species Anatilimnocola aggregata. The sequence goes on along the minus strand of NZ_CP036274.1, from coordinate 5,974,925 downwards.
GAGTCGCCATTGGGATCCGGAAATTTCGTTCCTGAAGTCATCTTCAACCCGGCCTACCGCTTCTTCGACGAGAACGGAATTTTTGGCTCACCCGACGGAATTGTGAACGAGTTCGGTGCCGTCCATGACACATCGAATCTAGTGCCACCCAACGACCCGCCGTTTGGTACTGGCGAAATCTTGATTGCGACGTTGAGCTTTGATGCCATCGCCTCGACGCCTGCACCAATCGAGTTCCGCGCTGATCCAGCCGAAGACGATCAAGACCGAACCCAGATCCTGCTGGCACCTCCAGTTGGCCTCGATCCGCCGATCCCTCAGCAGGTCACAGATGATCTCGTTTTCCTACAAGCTTCGGCACCTTTCAACATCAAGGTCGTCGGGGCTCCTGAGTTCGTAAACGAGATCAATGCACTTGACGTCAATGCCGATACGAAGATTACCGCGTTCGATGCGATCAGCGTCATTAACGAGTTGAACACGATCGGTACTCGCCGCTTGAGCGACTATGATTTGGCCATTGGTGGCGCTTTGCCCCCTACTTACTATGTCGATACCAACCGCGACGGCCTGATTACGGCCTTCGATGCCTTGGTCGTCATTAACTGGCTCAATGCTCACCCGCTGCTGCCGAGCGCTTCGGCCGGAGAGGACGTCGGCAATAGCGAGACATTCGCTGCTCAAACGTCGTCCGTGGTCAGCAGCTTTGCGGCTGGTGAAGCGGTCGAAGAATCTCCTGTCAGCAGTGCTTCTTCAACACCAGTCCTCTTTGCACTGACGCCAGTCAGCCAAGGCACGCTGGCAAGCGAATCTGCTCCTGTTGGTGCGGTCAGCAATTTCAGCAACGACAACGAGCTCCTCTACTTGTCGGCCGTCGATCAGTTGATGGCGCTGACTGGCGAAGATGATAGCGACAATGCAGATGATTCGACCGACAGCAGCGACGCACCAGCGGCCGATTGGCTCAGCCTGGGGCCCCAACTGCGAAGTAGCCTGCTCGACTGATCGGTAAGTTGCAAAACCGCGAATAGATTCACACCACTGCTGGCCGCCAGTAGTGGTGTTTTTGTTGACCGTCACAGCCTGCCCGGACACTCAATCTTTTAAGGCACCAGTGAGTGTCTTGCCATCGGTGGGAAAGTTGTCGACGCCCAGCAGCCTCGCGATAGTCGGGGTGAGGTCGATGTTCTCAACGTCCGCCAGTTTTACTCCAGCCCGAATGCCCCGGCCACTCAGCACACACAGTGCATTCATTTTTGGGAGAGTGGAAATGAAACCATGCGACCCTAGCGACGTTTTTGCTTCGATGTTGGTGGTAACAAACGTCTCTCCTTCGGCCGATCCGGACACAGCATAACCGTCCTTGGCTACCAACACCGCATCGGGTGCCTGGTTGTATTCGCGCGGATGAGGCAGGCCATACTCGGCAAAGCGTTCGGGGAACAGTACATCCGCGACGCCTTCCTGGCCACTCATCAGTTCCTTGAACTTCTCTCGATCGGCTGGAGCATCGCCTGGATTGGTGCAGTAGACGAGGCCAATGCCTCCTTCAGGAAAGACATGCACGCGGGCCTCGGTAATCTTGCCTGCAGTGACGGAGAGGAGCTTCTGTTGCCGCAGAATCACGTTAGGGCGGATAGCTTTCGGAGTCATCGCAAAACCATGATCGGCCACCACAATGAACGTGGTCTTGTCAAAAATGCGCGCCTCCTTCGTCGCTGCCACCAGCTTGGCCAAGCAAGTGTCGGCATACGCATTCGCGGTGTAACCCGAGGGAGTTTGCGCGCCGAGCGCATGATGCGTAGCATCGCAGTTGAGCAGGTGGACCAGCAACAAATTGGGTTTGCGTTGACGAATCAAATGACAGGCCGCTTCAGTCCACACCAGATCGCGACCAACGACGCTGTTCGCCGCGAACGAGGCCTGTGTTTCATCGGTGAGGATTCCTTGCTGCACCAGTTCCGAGCGCAAGCGTGGCGTCATGTGCGTCACCTGATCTGGCACGTCCGAAAAAGTATCGTCCAGCGTTTTCGAGTTGCGTGTGCAGGGCCAGTTGATATCGCCGGTCGTTAATCCGGCCGCATGGGCGGCGTCGAAGATCGTTGGCACACGAATAAGGTCGCGCTGATCGCGTCTCGGATCGACCACGGTCGGCAAGCCAATCGCACCGCGCACCAGCACACCATTCGCCAGCACGCCGTGCTTCTCCGGCCGCACACCTGTCACGATGGACGAATGATTGGGCCAGGTGACGGATGGGTTCGAGACCTTCATGCCATTTTCGCCAGTTGCGCCTTCGCGCGCAAGCTTGCGAATGGTGGGGATCGGCGCTTTGAGATCGTCGAGCAAAAACGCTGCGAGACCATCGATACTCACCACAATCACATGGCTGTCGCGATTCGCTCCGTGGGCCGGTGAAGCAAGGCAGTTGAGCAAACACACCAACAGGGCAACGAATAGCCGAATAACCAAACGGGTCATGGTTAGTACTCACAATTTGCAGAAGTCGAAGGCCGCAGAGCGGGACGGTCTCCGCTGCGCTGGCTGGACTACTTTAAGCATTCGCAGCGGGTGCGACAGCAAAGGAGAACTTATTTTGCGGCGATTCGTTCCGCTCGTTGCGAGTGGGCGAATAGTCGACCACCTTCACTTGCCGGCCATCGGTACTGAATTCCATCAGCCGCAGCCAGCCATCACCACCATTGGGTTTCATTTGGAAGTTGACCAACATTTGTGGCACTGCGCGGCCCCCGGGCGTCTTCGTCGTGACGCGCCCCAAGCCATCGTTGAGCACATGGCCATTGAGGGTGCAGATAAAATTCTCGTGTTTGCTCACGAGATTCTGCCACAACTCCTCGCCATCGCTGACGTCGTCGTTGGTGGCTTTGGCTACGCCGTAGTTGTGTGGATTCCAGGTTTGCTTAGCACCGTACTTTTTCCAGTCGTAGCGGGTTTCGTCGTAATACATGTACGCGTGAGTAATTAGAATCGCCGCTCGATTCTTGTGCTTCGCCGCCACTTCGTTTGCCCAGCGCACGACGTCTTAACGCGGACCAAATTCAAGGCCGATAACAACGAAATCGGTGCCGCCTGCCGAAAACAGGTGTGCACTGTTTTCGATGCGATCGGGCTCTTTGTCGTAGACGCAATCGAGCGATTTCAGCGATTTGATCTTGGCAAGCGGGAAATACTCGTTCATCCGCGTCGTGCGATCTTTGCAACCGCCGCCGCTGCTGTAATCGTGGTTGCCGGGAACCATCGCGTACGGCAATTTCTCATTCAGCACGTCCATGGCCTTCACGGCGTTTTGCCATTCGGCTTCGCTATTGTGATTGGTAACGTCGCCCAGGTGCAGCACTGAGGCGATGTTGAAGTCTTTCTGGTTCTCGACGAGCCACGTCGTTTGCGCCAAGAAGTTCTCTGGGTACTTCTCGCTGTAATGCTGGGTATCGGGAAGGACCGCGATCGTGAACGCACCCTTGGCCGGCTTCTCCGGTTCACCCTTCACGAACACCGCGTCGGCATAGGGATCTACTTTGGGAGCCTTGGCTTTGGTCTCGGGCGCGATCGGTGGTGTGGCTTTGGTGGCTGGAACTTGACCCCACGCGATCATTGCGGGCGAAAGGGCCCAAGCTGTACCGACCTGGAGAGCGCTGCGGCGAGATAGGCGAATCATGACAAGGGACTCCGGCGGGGAGGAAAACGGCGACAGAATACGCACGAGAGATTGCTCATCGCTAGGCGAGAAACTCGCAGTATCCTATCGTCCGCCAAAGCCAATGCCTATTGATTAGCCGCCATCTACTCGCAAACTTTACTCTGCGTTAACGGGCAACACAGAGCTCGGTTGAGGTTAGCGGGCAGAAAAGCGACCTCGGCAACAAGCGGCCTCAGTGTGCTAGTTTGGCGCGAACCGCAAAAGAGGGGTGTTCAATTAAGGGGTTATTAATTGGACAGCGAGATGCTTAACTCTCGGGTTTCCGAGCGATTGGTGTTCAACAATCGAGGGTATTGTTGAACGTTTAGGTTGAAAATGGGGTTTGAGATTTCGCGGCGAAGTGGTGCTGCAGGATCTGGAAGCGACCACCGCAACTAACGGAGTTGCAATCAGTTGGAGATTGCGTCCTTCGACGGTGCCGAAGCGCCTGGAATCCTCAAACAGGCCGCCGCAATCGCCACCAGTGAAATCGCAATCATGGCTGGATGAAAAAAGACCGAACCCTGCCAACGCGGAAGAGTCATCACTGCAAAAGATTCCGCGTCGAATTCTGCGGCGACAACATTCGTCGGTAAGTTCCAGGTCGCCATTTGTTCCCACCCGTCCTTGGTCCGGCGCCAACCATCGTCCAGTCCGTTGTCCTGTGCGCGCACATCCACTGTGGCAGAAAGAACGAGCAATAAAGTTCCAATCGCACCAGTTGTTTTTAAGAGCGCGAAGCTGCGGCTGGTGACGATCATGCTGGTTCTCGCGGAGCATGGCAAAGAGATGTCCCGCCAGCCTCGACCAGGGATGATCCGGCAGAATCATCCCTGGTCCGGCTAGCAGGAACCTGGATCATCACTTTGCAGCCATCGTGCCTGATCTAATTGCGATCGGTGCATTGAGTTGCAACGTGTTGTGTTCGCGAGACTTGGGCCGTGGAGGGCTGTTCGCCGAGAAACCTGAGCGTTGACGCTCGGCAACGTCGACAGTGGCGAGAAGACAACACTGGGTGAAAGGTCAACTTCGCTCTCGGCAAGAGGGGGTTGAGATGGACTTGCTGATTGCCTCGCTCTGATTTGACGCGGGCTGGAGTCGACCTAAGTTTGAGCAAGCGTTGACGTATCCGGTTGTGAGCCAGCCAGCTGGGGACGCGCCGCAAAACGTCATTCTTCCATGCCTGCCCCGCAGTGAGAAGCGAACCCTCATGTCGAATCAAACTCCCAGTCTGAAAGAATTGCTCGGTAGTGCTCAACTGCCGGCCTTGCCACAGAGCGCCATCCGTTTGCTCGAACTCTCGCAGAACCCGGACAATGGTCCTGCAGAGTTCGCCGTGCCAATCGAAGCCGATCCGGGCCTGACCGGCCAGGTGCTGAAGTTCGTGAATTCGTCGTACTTTGGTTTTTCTCGCGAGATCTCCAGCGTCAAGCTCTCGATCACGCTGGTTGGCATCCGCACAATCAAAAACTTCGCGCTCTGGAGCGCCGTGTTCAGCTTAATGCCGAATCCGAAGTGCGGTCCGTTCGATCTCAAGAGCCTGTGGCAGGATTCACTGCGCCGCGGCCTGTTCGCCCGCGCGTTCGGCAAACTCAAAGGCTGGAAAGAAGCAGAAGATCTCTTTGCCGCCGCGTTATTGCAAGATATGGCCGTCCCACTGCTGGCCAAAGAACTGCCGGCGCAATATCTCACGCTGCTCGAAGGTCGCAACAACGGTTCGAGCCGCCTCAGCGATCTCGAACAAGCCAAATATGGCTGGACCCACGCCGATGCTGCTGCTGTGATGGCCCGCAGTTGGAGCCTGCCCGAAGAATTCGCTCGCCTGATCGAAAGCCACACCAAGCTCAATCAGTTGATTGCTGCTGATAGCAAAGACATCGGCGCACTGGCCGTGGCACTGTCGTCGTCTCTTCCCGCTGCCAGCGACAAGTTGTGGGCCGAGCGAGAAGCGTTTGTCGAAGCGTTCGCGAAAATTGCCGGGCCCACAGCCAATCCAGCTCAGACGCTCGCTATTGTCGACAAAGAGTTCACCGAGTTCGCGCCGGTGCTGAAGCTGGTTGCACCAGCAAAGTCGCTGGTGCAATACTTCGAAGAACAACCGGTCGCTGTTTAGATAAGAGCTGGCAATCAAAAAAGGGCACCGTCCGGCCGACGTCACCGAAGTGACATCTGCACCGGACAGGTGCCCCGCCAGATTCAGGTTGGGCAACCGCGTTCGCTTATCCCTCTTCGACAAGCGTGACTTGGTGAAGGCAAAAGCAATTGCCGTACCAGAATTGAAAAGATTGATTATTGTGCGCTGATTGCGAGATTCCTTGACTCTGCCCACTGCTTCGCAATTGAGCGCAGTGCCTTCGGGTCGCTTTAGATGACACGCGTGCAGTGAGAATCGACACAGGCTCCCTGCCAATCGACTCGCGGACCTCTCCCAGGTAGTTCAGCCCACGCGCGTCCGGTATGCTGTCGGATTCAGCGATTAGTCTTAGTTCTCACGGAGGGTTGGCATCATGATGCGTCGTCTGTTGTTCGTTGCGCTACCGCTTGTTTTGGCGGCAATCTGCCTGCAATCTTCCTGTTCCAGCATCGCGGCTGCCCAAGGTGCCGCTGCCGAAGTTCCGCTCATACCTCGAGCTAGGTTCTTCGGCAATCCCGAGAAAGCTCGCGCGCGGCTGAGCCACGATGGCAAACGGCTGGCGTACGTTGCCCCCGTCGAAGGAGTACTGAATGTCTGGGCCAGTCCCGACGACAATCCAGCCAATGCCAAGCCGATCACATTCGACAAGCACCGCGGCGTTGTCAGCTATATGTGGGCCTACACCAACAAGCACATTCTCTACACGCAAGATAAGAACGGCGACGAAGACAATCACGTCTACGCCATCAACCTCGATACGGGCAAAATCACCGATCTGACTCCAATCGAAAAGATTGCCGCGCAGATCGAAGGCTTCAGCGAAAACTTTCCCGAAGAGATTCTGGTCGGCATCAACGATCGAGGTGAGCGGCACTATCACGACATCTACAAGATCAACATCAACACTGCTGAGAAGAAGTTGGTGAAGTTGAACCCGGGATTCGCGGGCTTTTTAATCGACGACAACTACGAAGTGCGTCTGGCGATGAACTTTTCGCCGACTGGCGGCCAGGTCTACCTGCAGCCCGATGGCATGGACGGCTGGAAGCCGTTCATGGAGATCGGCGTTGCCGATGCGATGACCACTTCGCCAGCTGGTTTCAACAAAGAAGGGGATAAGCTGTACATGCTGGATAGTCGCGGTCGCAATACGGCCGCGCTCAAACTGATGACGATCAAAACGGGCGAATCGGAACTGCTGGCCGAAAACGACCGGGCCGATATTTCCGGCGCACTTGCCCATCCCACCAAGAAGACCGTGCAAGCCGTCAGCTATACGTTCACTCGCACCGATTGGAAAATTCTCGATCCAGCGATTCAACCTGATTTCGACTATCTCAAGACGGTTACCGATGGCGAATTGCAAATCACCGGACGCACGCTCGATGATACGCGCTGGAGCGTGGCCTACGTGATGGACAACGGGCCGGTACAGTTTTACATCTACGATCGCGCACCGAATCGCAAGGTGACCTATCTCTTTAGCAGCAATCGCGAGTTGGAAAAACTGCCGCTGGTAAAGATGCACCCGCAGGTAATCAAGAGCCGCGATGGGCTGGAACTCGTCAGCTATCTAACCCTGCCCAAGGGGAGCGACGCCGATGGCGACGGTCGCCCCAATGAGCCGCTGCCGATGGTGCTGAACGTGCATGGCGGCCCATGGGCGCGCGACGATTGGGGATACGACCCGGAGCATCAACTGCTGGCCAACCGCGGTTATGCCGTGCTAGCAGTAAACTATCGTGGCTCGACAGGCTTCGGCAAGGAATTCATTAACGCGGCCGACAAGGAGTGGGCCGGCAAGATGCACAACGATCTGATCGACGCCGTGAATTGGGTCGTCGACAATAAGATTGCTCGCAAAGACAAAGTGGCCATCATGGGCGGTAGTTACGGCGGCTATGCGACACTGGTCGGGCTGACCTTTACCCCCGACGTGTTTGCCTGCGGTGTCGACGTCGTTGGCCCTTCGAGCCTGATCACGCTGCTTAGCAATCCGCCGCCATACTGGATGCCCTTCATGCCGGTGATGAAGGTTCGCGTCGGTGATCACCAATCGGAGGAAGGAAAGAAGTTCCTCGAGTCGCGCTCGCCGCTGCTCATGGTCGACAAGATTCAGCGTCCGCTGCTGATTGGTCAGGGGGCGAACGACCCGCGCGTGAAACAACCCGAAGCCGATCAGATTGTGAAAGCGATGAACGAACGGAAGATTCCCGTGACCTATGTGCTGTTTCACGACGAAGGGCACGGCTTCTCACGTCCACCGAATCGCTTTGCGTTCTACGCCATCACCGAAGCTTTCTTGGCACAGAATCTCGGCGGTCGCTTTGAACCCATTGGCGATGCCTTCACCGGTGCCGATTTCAGCGTGCCGAGTGGTGACGATCAAGTCCCCGGGCTAACCGAAAAGCTGAAGGCTCGCCCGATGCGAGCAGCGAAGTAAGCGACATTTTTCGTAGTCCAGTCACTCCGTGACTTGACTACGCGGAATGTGAGTCATGGAATGACTCGTTTACGGTGGAATATTACACCAGCCGCAATACCGCCCGTGCGGCGAGCCAGATTTTGGTCGATTGGCTCAGTTGCACGCGAGTGCGAAAAATGGCCGCCGGATCAGCTTCCATCTTTTTGAGCAGCCGATCATAGGTTTGATGCATTAACCAGTAAAGTCGGCGGGCCGGTTCGGGAACATAGCTCAAGCCTTGCCAGGCGGAAGCATAGAGCGCGTTTGAGCGGACGATTTGAAATCGCACTAGCTCGATCATGCTTGCAGTTGGCTCGCCGCTCAACAAGTCGTTTTCAGTCACCCCGAAGCGAGCAAGTTCATCTTGCGGCAGATAGATTCGGCCAACCTGCGCGTCGCTACGGACATCGCGCAGGATGTTCGTAAGTTGCAGCGCCAGTCCGCAGTCGATGGCTGGCTGCAATGCCCGTTCGTCGGTGCAATCCCAAATCTGCAAACATGCTAGTCCCACGCTGGAGGCCACTCGCAAGCAGTACTCTCGCAGTTCATCCCAATTTGCATATCGCCTTGGAGACAAATCCATGGCACAGCCATCGAGCAGGTCGTAGCAATGCCGGGGCTGAATCTGATAGTGCTGGATCGTGTCAATCAGCGCTGGAAAGAGCATTCCAACGGGCTTGCCGGCCAGAGAGTGATCGAGTTCGTGACGAAATTGTTCCAGTGATGTTCGCCGGTCCCGTTCACTCCCTGGGCAATCGACCAGATCATCTGCCTGGCGAGCAAAGGCATAGAGCGCATCCATACCCCGCCGCTGATCGTGCCTGAGGAGCCAGAAAGCGCGAGCCAGATTGGAGCGAGCGCGAAGAACCACATCTCGGCAATGGCGATAGCTTTCTTCCAAACGCGGTTCGCGGTTCTTGCCCGGCATCTTCCGTGAATTCAATCAGTAGCTGAATTCGCCAGAATTCAGAGACCTGAAACGTCTGAATTCTGGCGAATTCAGCTACTTCCGTTGTCCTGCTTACTCTGCCGGCAAACCGCGAGCATAGGACCCGAGCACATTCAGTTTGTCGGTCTTGCGACCGAGGGCGAGGAGTGCGCTCTTCACTTTCGAGTCGCCTTGGTGCCCCTCGAGTTCTACGAAGAACAGATACTCGTTCTTGGTGTTGGGCATCGGAAAAGACTCAATCCAAGTCATGTTCAGTCGGCCGCGTTTGAAGACAGCCATCGCATCGGCCAGCGCGCCGGGTTTATGAGGAATCGCAAACATCAGCGCTGTCTTATCGTGCCCCGTACGTTTTGGTGCATCGCCGCCAATGACCGCAAACCGCGTGACGTTGCTCTTGTTGTCTTCGATGTTGGCGTCGATCACATTCAGGCCGTAATTCAATCCTGCTTCGTAGCTGGCCACGGCTGCAGCGCCGGGTTTATCGACGGCGATCTGCGCGGCGAGCGCGGTGCTGGTCATTTCGACCGTGCGGACGTTAGGTAAGTTCTTGGCAAGCCAATCGCGGCACTGAGAGAGAGCTTGGGGTTTGCTGTAAACCTCGGTGATTTGCGACCGCGTGCATTTGCCCAGCAGTTGGTGATGAATCTTGAGTTGCACTTCGCCGGTGATTTGCAGCGGCACGCGAGCGAACATGTCAAGGGTGTCGACCACGCGGCCATCGGTCGAATTCTCAATCGGCACAATGCCATAGTTCGCTTCGCCGACATTCACCGCTTCGAACACAGCTTTGATAGTGGCCATCGACAACAGGTCGAGTGAATCGCCAAACCGCGCAATGCCGGCCAAATGGCTATAGCTGTACTTCGGACCGAGATAGGCAATCCGCAACGGCTGGATCATGCTCCGGGCCTGGCCTTGCAGTTCGCGCCAGATGCTTCGCAGGCCAGCTTCGCTCAGTGGACCTTTGTTGGCTTCGAGCAACTTTTGAAATGCAGCGTGGTCTTCGCCCATGTCATGCAGCAGGCCACCTTCCTGCTGCCGAGCTTTGGCCAATTTCTGGCAGGTGCGCGCCCGATCGCTGATGACCTTAAGCAACTCGCGATCGAGCCGTTCCAGTTCCTTGCGGGCAGCAGCGGCCGACGAACCAGCAGCGGTGTTCTTTTTGCTCATGGGAGTCATTCAGAGAGAGGTTTGGTTTCCGCTAGGGGCTCGCTTGGGCAAGGCTGCGAAAGCATTCCAGCGAACCAACTTGTAATGAGCTAGCTATCGAGTGTCAACCAATTAGCCGATCTGCCGGGCGATTCCCTAGCAACTCTGGCCGTAACTGCCACATTGGCAATTGTAGTTTGTCTGTTCCAAAGGGGAGGAAAACCAAGTGTCAATTTGGCAGGAGTGCGTGCGGAACTGTCGCTGCGAGCAGAACCTTGCCTGTCTTAGATATTCTTAAGTCATTATCAGGTAATGTCTTGCGGTATGCAGTTTGAGTGAAAGCATTCTTCGGCATGCACTTTGCCTTAAAGCGACTATCGCTTGCCGAGGCATTCATTTGTCGCGGCCAGTTCCTAAGTCCGAATCCGGGAGCTTCAGGCGAATTCTGACGTTCCCGCAACTGAACTTCCACAAAACAGTTCCGCTCACACAAATCTTTTCTAAAGAGGCACAACAACTATGGCAGCTGGCGAAAAAATCATTGGCATCGATCTGGGAACCACGAACTCGGTTGTGGCGATCATGGAGGGTAGTGAACCCAAGGTGATTGCCAATGCAGAAGGCAATCGCCTGACGCCCAGCGTCGTGGGTTTTACGGAAAAAGGCGAAACGGTCGTGGGCGAACCCGCGAAACGGCAAGCCGTGACCAACCCCACCAAGACCGTCTACTCGGTCAAGCGGTTCATGGGGCGCCGTCACTCCGAGGTGGAAACCGAAGAGAAGATGGTTCCCTACAAAGTGACCGGCGGCTCGCAAGAGTACGTCAAAATCAAGATCGGCGATAAAGAGTACACGCCCCAAGAAATCTCCGCGCTCGTGCTGCGCAAGTTGAAGGAAGCTGCGGAAGCGTATCTCGGCCACAAAGTGAACAAGGCCGTGATCACGGTTCCTGCCTACTTCAACGATGCTCAGCGGCAAGCCACCAAGGACGCGGGTCAAATCGCGGGCCTGGAAGTCGCGCGTATCATCAACGAGCCGACTGCTGCGGCCCTCGCCTACGGCCTCGATAAGAAGAAGAACGAGAAGATCGTCGTCTTCGATCTCGGTGGCGGTACGTTCGACGTTTCTGTCCTGGAAGTAGTTGGCACCGACGAAGATGGCGGCGGCAAGCAACTGTTCCAGGTCATCAGCACCCACGGTGACACACACCTCGGCGGTGACGACTTCGACGAAGCGCTGATTCACTACGTCGCCGGTGAGTTCCAGAAAGAACAAGGCGTCGACTTGCGCAAGGATCCGATGGCTCTTCAACGGCTGCAGGAAGCCTGCGAAAAAGCCAAGAAGGAACTGAGCTCATTGCAACAGACCGACTTAAACCTGCCGTTCATTACCATGGCGAACGGAGTGCCGAAGCACTTGCAGATGACCATCAGCCGCTCGAAGTTCGAAGAGCTGATTGACTCGCTAGTGGAACGGTGCCGCAAGCCCGTGCTGCAAGCGATGAAAGATGCCAACCTGAAGCCAGGCGAAATCGACGAGGTCGTACTCGTCGGTGGTAGCACCCGCGTGCCGAAGGTGCAGAAGCTGGTGAAAGACCTCTTCGGTAAGGATCCGCATAAGGGTGTGAATCCGGACGAAGTGGTGGCCGTCGGCGCTGCGATTCAGGCTTCGGTGCTCGCTGGTGAACGGAAGGACGTGCTGCTGCTCGACGTCACCCCGCTGACTCTCGGTATCGAAACCGAGGGTGGCGTGATGACGGCGATTGTCGAAAAGAACACGACCATCCCGTTCAAGGCTCAGAAGGAATTCAGTACAGCCGCCGACAATCAACCCGGCGTGCAGGTGAAGGTCTTCCAGGGCGAACGCAAGATGGCCAACGACAACCGGCTGCTCGGCGACTTCAGTTTGGATGGCATTCCCCCAGCTCCGCGCGGAATGCCGCGAATTCAGGTGACGTTCGATATCGACGCGAACGGCATTTTGGATGTCTCGGCCCGCGAAATGGGAACGGGCAAACAGGCCAACGTGCGAATCGAACAATCTTCTGGTCTCTCGAAAGAGGAGATCGAAAAGATGCGTCGCGATGCCGAGGCTCATGCCGACGAGGACAAGAACAAACTCGAACTGGCTACCCTGCGTAACCAGGCCGACAACATGTGCTACTCCCTTGAAAAGACGATGAAGGAGAATGCCGACAAACTGCAAGACTCCGACAAGGAGCCTCTGCAGAAGGCTATCGACAGCACCCGCGAAAAAGCCAAGGGGACCGACACCGCAGCCATTAAGTCTGCGATCGAGCAACTCGAAGCCGCTTCGCATGCCTTCACCAAGATGCTGTACGAGAAGAGTGGTGCAGCCGCCGGCGGTGACGCTGGTGCCGAAGGTGCCCCAGCACCCGAAGCCGCCAAGAAAAACGACGACGACGTCATCGAAGGCGAGTTTGAAGTGAAGAAGTAGATCCCTGGCCGGAACAGGCGGTATCCCGTCAGGTTCCAGTCAGGCCGTTCATCCGACCGTTAATCAAAGTCTCGTGGCCGTGGGTGCAAGCTCGCGGCTTACGAGCATCGGCTAGAGTCCCAAAGCCCCGTGAGTTGCAACACTCGTCTGCCGCGAGTGTTGCCTCTCATGGGGCTTTGCTGTTTCTTGTCACGCAGCGGAAATTGTTCTTCGGTTCAGCACCGTGGTCGCTTTCACCAAGTGGATGTAGGTGCAACTTCACCTTCGGACGATAAGGCCGCAAATCAACCTGGTCCCGATTGAGGATTCTGGCGACTCAATCTGCCGAGGCTCTGACTAGAATGGGGGCAATCAGGAGACTGTCGATGGGATTGTGTGGTTCGTCAGCAGATGAAAATATGTTTGGGGTGCAATCCTCACGCAGCGAATTGCCGATGCGGTTGCGGCAGGTGCTTACTAAATGAATGGTCAACTAGTCGGCAATTTGCTGGAACTCTTCAGCCCGCCGCAACGCAAATCAACAATCGTGCTCTTAAGTTCTTCGCTGCTCCTGTGCCTGTGGCGAGCCTTCGGTTCCCGTGCTTTCTACACCGACTATCTGGCGAGTCATTTCGTGTTAGCTGGTGACATGGTTGCAACTGCCGGCTGGTACGAAATTGCGATGTGTTTCCTGCTGCTGGGCTTGATTCCAATGGTGATCGTCAAGTTGGTACTACGAGAGAGCCTGAGCGACTATGGAGTGAGGGTCGGCAACATAGGGCCGGGGATCGTGTTTGTCTTGGCGGCAGCCCCGATCATTGTATTGATTGGTTATGCCTTTTCGCCGCTCGCTGCGTTTGCCGCAGAGTATCCGCTCAATCGGCATGCGGGCGTTTCGACTCAGGCTTTTCTCGTACACGCCGCGAGCCTGCTGTTTTTCTATATCGGTTGGGAGTTTCACTTTCGTGGGTTTCTGCAAAGTGGGCTTACACCGAGCAGCGGTTGGGCTAGCGCCGTCTGCATTCAGACGATGGCCGCCACGTTGGCGCATATCGGAAAACCTTCGATCGAACTCTTGGCCTGCATTCCGGCCAGCCTGTTTTGGGGATTGCTCGTGATTCGTACAAAGTCACTATGGGCAGGAGTCTTGCAGCATTGGGCGCTGGGAGTGAGCCTCGACTATTTCCTCTCGTTTCGAGCGTAAGAGAGATATTGCCAATAGTTGTGGAGGGTGGAGTTGATTTAGGCGGCGGCGACGTTGCAGCGCCTTTGCCTATTGATGCTTGCCAAGAAAATGAGACCACAGCAACCAAAGGTTGCGGTTGAGCATGGCAGAGGTCGTGCTAGTGAGAGAAGTGTAATTCGCCGAGGCTTAGAAGTTACTCTCAACCTCGCCTGATGTCGCTGCTTAATAGTGCTGCGCCAGATGCGCCGAGTGTGCCTACGAACTTGGCTAAAACGAGCGGGGGGAATTGCCAGTTTGCAAAGATGGCACTTGGTGGTTTTCGGTAAATTCAAGCAGGTTTTGCCCTCAAAGGCCACAATTGAGGGGTGGTCTTTCGGCTGCTTGTCCAGAAATTTACTCGCAGGTGTGCGATCTCGATGAGGTGATATGCACCGCCGACAAAGTTGGTCATGCTGTGAGGAGGTCGACAGTTGTGCTGAAGCGTGGATTGCAGCCCGGCACTAAAATTTCAGCTTCTCTTTGCGATAGCTGAGGTCGAGAATGTCCATGGGGTGCATGATTTTCAGCACCTCACCCTGCATGCGAGCTTCGCGGGCGATCTGCAGCAGGCAACCGGCGTTGGAGGTGATGACCACTCGCGCGCCGGTCTTGCGAATGTTGTCGAGCTTACGGCGACCGAGTTTCTCGGCCATCTCGGGCTCGGTGAGGTTGTAGGTTCCTGCGGCACCGCAACAAAGATCCGACTCCGCCAGTTCAATGAGCTTTAGCCCCCGAATTCGTTTGAGAAGGTTACGGGGCTGTTCGCGCACCTTCTGGGCATGGGCCAGGTGGCAGGCATCGTGATAGGTGGCCGTCACGCGCACTTCGCCCGGTGGAGTAACTAACCCCAGGTCATCGAGAAACTCGCTGCAATCGCGAACTTTGGCGGCGAACTCCTCACGCTCGTGCTGTTGATCGTCTTGCCAGTGATGACCATAGTCCTTAAGCATCGAACCGCAGCCTGCCACGTTGACGATGATCGCATCGACGCTGCTGGGGTCAAAGGCCGCCAGGTTTTGATTGGCAAACGCCTTGGCGGGATCGCTGCTGCCGGCATGCAGGTGGATCGCACCGCAGCACCCTTGCTCGCGAGGCACTACTACATCGCAGCCATTGGCCTGCAAAACGCGAGCAGTCGCCCAGTTCGTCTGGCGAAACATCACGTCGCCGACGCAACCGGTGAAGAGCGCAACGCGAGCGCGGCGACGACCGGTGGCGGCAAAAAACGTGGGCAATTGCGGTAGCGGTTTTTCCAGCTTGGGCAACATCGTTGCCAGCCGGCCGAGTCGCGAGGGAAGCAAACGCCACAGGCCAGTGCTAATCAGCAATTGATCGAGTCCGAGCCACTGTGCGATTCGAGCTGGACGCAGCGAAGCTTGCAGGCGTTCGGGATAAGGAAACAGCCCGAACAAAATGTAGCGATGAAACCAGTCGTTGGTTTTGGCACTGCGGCTGCCGTTGCTGTCCGCTTGTTCCATCGACACGCGAAAAGGCTCGATCAGTTTGCCGTATTGCACGCCGGAGGGGCAAGCCGTTTCGCAACCGCGACAGTCGAGGCATAGCTCTAAGTGACGGCGAACATTTTGATTCAGTTCTAGGCGCCCATCTGTCACGGCGCGCATCAGATAGATGCGGCCGCGCGGGCTGTCATTTTCGTTGCCCGTTTCGACAAAAGTGGGGCAAGATGCCGTACATAAACCGCAGTGAACGCAATCAAGAAACAATTCGTAGTCGATGTTCGAACCCGGTCGCGCCTGGGGCACGAGCGGCGCGGCACCGCCCAGTTGCAGCAACGGCTCGGTACGCGCCACTGCAGCATCGCTGATGGTGGAAGGCGGATTCGCTGAGGCTGAAGTCATAGGTTGGAGTTCCGGCTTTAGCCGGCAGCTGTTAGTTTCTTAAAAAAAGCCGGCTAAAGCCGGAACTCCAACTAATAAACGAAACGGCCACGGTTGAGCAGGTTGAGCGGATCAAAACGGCGTTTAACGGCTGTCATCAATGCTAGAGGCGCCTCGCCACCCCAATAGCTTTGATTTGTTGCCTCGGCACCGGGCGGCGCATTCAATATTACTACATGCCCCTGCTGAGCGGAGGCTGCGGGCTGCAAATCGCCCAGCAAGAGTTGACCGAGTCCCTTGTCTGGAAATGTAGCGAACCGCACGAAAACCGTGCCGTTCCCTGCATGAGCCAGGACAGAACAGTTCGGATCGCGCTGGCGACAAACCTCGATAAACGGCAACACGCCGCTCGGTTTGACGCTGGCTTGCACAGTAATGGGGCTATCGAGATCGGCCGAGAACTCAATGATTTGCAGCCACGGAGCGGCACAACCGTCCTCCATCAGCGGATTGACGACTCCGGCATCGCGCCACTCGCGACGCAAGTGATCTTTCATCCAGAGGACTTCCGCCGCGGTTCCTTCCAGCAGCACAAGCAGAGCATAACCGCGAGGATCGAGTTTCAATTCATCGAGGGCCGACTGCGATTGCCAGACTGGACCCGCAAGCAACTCCACCGCTGCCGGAACAACCGCCGACTGTTGCAGTGCGGCCAACATGGCCTCAGCTTGTTTGGGCGATGACAGGCTGCAAGCCAGCCAGGCACTTCGTTCGGGAATTGGACGGACCTTGAACGTCACCTGCGTGATGATCCCCAGCGTCCCGAGTGAGCCGGTGAGCAGTTTGCAGAAGTCGTAACCGGCTACGTTTTTCACCACGCGTCCGCCACCATGAAACAAAAGCCCGGTTCCATCAACGGCTTCGATGCCGATGACAAAATCTCGCAGCGAACCTTGGCCATAGCGGCGCGGACCATTCCAGTTCGTCGCAATCACCCCGCCCACGGTGGCCTTATCAGCTGCGGGGACATCGACGGGTAAACGCTGACCTTCAGCAGCAAGCGTCTGGGCCAATTCTGCCAGCGTGATGCCGGCTTCGACTGTGATGGTCATATCGCGGGCAGGAAAGTCGACAACCCGGTTCAGTTTGCTGAGTGTAACGCCCCAGCCCGGAGTCTTAGCGCGCAAACCAAAGTGCAAGCTGGTGCCGCCACCGATGGGATACAACGGCGTGGTGGCAGCTCGCGCTTGTTGCACAAGGTCGACCACTTCCGCTGCCGTGGCGGGATCGCTGGTCTTTTGCAACGGCAAGATGTCACTTGATACTGGCACGCGGCAATGCTTTCGACGGATGGCGGAGAGGGATATAAGAAATGGGTTAAAGCGCGGCCCGGCGGCCAGGATGTTTTTGTTCCATACCGCAGCCACCAGCGGTCGGCAGCATTTTCTGCGGACTTAGTTTGCCCAGCGGATTGAACGCCTGCCGCAGATTGTCCATTGCCTGCAAATCATCGGGGGTGAACATTTTTTGCATGAAATGGATCTTCTCGACGCCGATGCCATGCTCGCCGGTCACACTGCCGCCGCTAGCCAGGCAAGCTTCGAGAATCTCGTTACTGGCCAAGAGTACCCGTTCGACCTGTTCGGGCTGACGTTCATCAAACAGCAGAATCGGGTGAATGTTGCCGTCGCCGGCGTGAAAAACATTCACAATCTTCAAATCGTATCGAGTGCCGATTTCGATGATCTTGCGCAAAATGTTCGGCAATTGCGTGCGCGGGACGACACCATCTTGCGTGCAATAACTGGGGCTCAAGCGGCCGATAGCTCCAAACGCCTGCTTGCGACATTTCCAGAGCTTCAATCGTTCTTTTTCGTCTTTCGCCAGACGAACTTCGCGGGCGTTGCTCCTCTTGCAGAGCTCGACGATCTGATCGCGCTGCTGGTCAAGCCCCGCTTCAAGTCCATCGACTTCTATGAGCAAGATTGCTTGAGCATCGAGTGGAAAGCCGAAACCAAAAGCTGCTTCGATGGCGACGAGAATTCCCTGGTCCATCATTTCGAGCGCAGCGGGGACGATTCCGGCGCCAATGATTTCGCTAATCGCCTGCGTGGCATCATCGCAACTCTCAAAAATGGCGAGCATCGTGCGCCAGCCTTGAGGATTTCGCGTCAGCTTGACCCAAACTTTGGTCACGATGCCAAGCGTACCTTCGCTGCCGACCATCGCGCCGACCAGATCGAGTCCGAGGGGATCTTCTGCGGGGCCACCCAATTGCACAACCGAACCGTCGGCGAGCACCGCTTCGATGCCCAGAACATGGTTCACAGTCACGCCATACTTTAGCGTGTGCGGCCCGCCCGAGTTCGTCGCCACGTTACCGCCAATGGTGCAAGCGCCCTGACTGGAGGGATCCGGAGCATAGTGATAGCCCGAACCTTTGAGGGCGTTCGTCAAATGGACGTTCACCACGCCCGGTTCAACGACGGCATAGCGATCACGATAGTTGATCTCGAGTATGTTCTTCAGCCGCGTGAGAACGATCATCACGCCCCCACCGATTGGCAGGCAACCGCCAGCCAAACTGGTACCGGCGCCGCGGGGAACGAAGGGGACATCGGCCCGATTGCAGCACTGGACGACCTTTACCACGTCCGCGGTGCTGCGTGGAAAGACAACGACGTCCGGGCTGTTTTTTTCGATCACAAAGCCATCGCACTCGTACACGAGCAGGTCGGAACGAGCGGTCAGCACGTTTTCGCTCCCAATCGCGCGGCGCAGTTCGTCTGCCAAGCGAGTGAGAGTCTGCGTCGTCGGAGGAACGATGGTGGTCATACAGCAAGGTGATAATTCTGAAGTGGTGGCCCGATTATAAATGCCGCCGCTTGCCTAACTAGCAGTGCAGTGGGATTTTACTCGCCTCCGGAGCACTGTATTGTAACTGCTGCCCGTGGGCGCGGGGAATTTTCTGGATTCGGCAAATGCCGCGCACGCAGCGAGGAACGTCACTTGAACAGCAGTAGTCCGACGACCGAAACCGACTACATCCGTAGTACCCACCACGAGTTTCTGGCGGCGTCAGAGAAGGCCCTCCGCACCCCCAGCTTGCAAATTATTCTGGGGCAACTGGGCGATACGCTCGGCCAGCGAAATCGCGATGCCTGGCAGCAACTGCCGAACTCCGATCTGGTCCGGCAGCGAGCCCGGCAAATCAAAGACGATACGCTGGCGAATCTGCACGAGCATTTGCAAACGCTGGAAATTAGTGTGCAAGCCCGGGGTGGTCAGGTTCATTGGGCCGACGACGGTCACGCGGCCAGCAAAATCATTGTCGACTTAATCAAGCAGCGAGGCTATTCGCGCGTAGTTAAGTCGAAGTCGATGACCAGCGAAGAGATTCACCTTAACCCCGCCTTGGAAGCAGCTGGCATTACGACCGTCGAAACAGACCTCGGCGAATACATCATTCAACTGGCCGGTCATCGCCCGTCGCACATCGTCGGCCCCGCCTTGCATTTGTCGGCCGTCGAGGTTGCCGAAATCCTCAGTCAGCCAGCTGGGCGAACATTGGCTGCCGAACGAGAGACGCTGGCCGCCTTCGCGCGGCAAGAATTGCGGCAGAAATTTGCTGAGGCTGAGGTTGGCATCTCGGGGGCGAATTTCGCCGTGGCGGAAACCGGCACCATTGTGCTCGTTTCGAACGAAGGGAACGCGCGGCTTACGACTGCGTTGCCAAAAATGCATATCGCCGTGATGGGAATGGAAAAGGTCATTCCGAAACTAGCGGACCTCCCTTATTTTCTTAAAGTCCTCGCTCGCGCTGCCACCGGGCAAAAGCTGTCGGTCTACACCTCGTTCGTTACCGGCGCGCGGCGCGCAGGGGAAACGGACGGCGCGGAAGAGTTTCATCTGGTGATTCTCGATAACGGCCGTTCACAGATTCTTGGCAGTCCATTGCGCGAGAGCCTGTTCTGCATTCGCTGCGGCGCGTGCTTGAACGCGTGCCCCATTTATCGCAGCGTTGGTGGCCATGCCTACGGCGGCGTTTATGCCGGGCCCATCGGAGCGGTGCTGACACCGCTCTATGACGGTCTCGCGGCCAATCATCATTTGCCGCATGCCTCGAGCTTGTGCGGCGCTTGCCAGGCTGCTTGCCCGGTGAAGATTCAGATTCCCGAGATGCTGGTCAAATTGCGCGAGCAGATGCACGACGAGCCTACGCTCAAGAATGGAATGGAGTCTTTCGCTTACCGAATGTGGGCGAAGACACTCAAGCGACCGTGGCTTTATCGATTGTCGACCTGGCTCGCCACGCGAACCGTCGGCCGCTGGTATCGCAAA
The DNA here is from genome assembly GCF_007747655.1 of Anatilimnocola aggregata. NCBI lineage: Bacteria > Pseudomonadati > Planctomycetota > Planctomycetia > Pirellulales > Pirellulaceae > Anatilimnocola > Anatilimnocola aggregata. The sequence goes on along the minus strand of NZ_CP036274.1, from coordinate 5,954,692 downwards.
AGTCCCTGGCTGAAAAAGTTGCCGGGCAAATTGCACGGCTGGACGAAAAAGCGTGATTTCCCAGCCCCAGCGGCAGCACGATTCCGCGATTGGTGGGAGAAAGAGGGACGACATGGCTCGTGAAGCATTTCTCGCCCGCGTGAAGCAAGCGGCCGAAATAGGCCGGGCATATCGTGTTGAACATCAGCAACTGGCTCCCGATGTGGGCTACGTCGGTGTGACCGGTGACGCCTGCGCAAAACTAGCACAAGAGATCGATGCCGTCGGCGGGATTGCTACCATCGTCGATTCGCTTGGGCAGGCTCGTGAAATCCTGGCCGGTTATCTGCTGGAAGCAGAGGCCAAAACGGCTCTTTGTTGGCAACATCCGCTGCTGATGCGTTTGCAGTTGAATGAACTGCTCGCCGAACGCAACGTAACTCGCGTCGACTACGACTCGGCAAACTCTCTTACCCAGCCCGCGCGGCGACTCGAACAACTGGCCTGCGAGATTGGCATTACGAGCGTCGACTTAGCCATCGCCGAAACGGGCACGCTCCTGATGTGTCACCATCCGGGACAAGAACGATTGGCTTCGCTGCTGCCCCCCGTACATGTGGCGATCGTCGAGCAGAGCCAGATCGTACCCGATTTGCTCGATGCCTTTCGCATTCTGCACGAACGGGGCGTGCAAAACCTGCCGAGCAACATCACACTCATCACTGGTCCCAGCAAGACCGGCGATATCGAATTGCAACTCACCACCGGCGTGCATGGCCCCGGCAGGTGGCGAGTCATTATCATTCGTTGAGAACGCGTTAGCGATCGATCTCGCCCATCAGTAAATCAAGTTGACGTTTTTCGCCGTGTTTTGTAGGCTTTCTTGATACCAATGCACCTTTGATGCACCGTATCCTACAGGATGGCCCAACATGCGGCAACCGCACCCCTGGTATTCGGAAACCCGTTCACAAGGCGGCTGGTTCGTCAAACTGAGCGGCGAGCAGCACTTCCTTGGCAAGCACCCACCGGGCGCTGCCAAGCCGGTGAAGCGGTATGGGCGCTGGAACCCTCCGTCCGAGATTCTTGCCGAGTACCACAAGCTGATGTCGGTGCGGGACACGGCGTCCAAAACCGACTACACCCTCGACACGATCATCGCCCTCTACGTCGAGGAACTGGAGCTAGAGAACCCGGCGTTGGCAAAACGCTACCAGCAAATCCTCAACAAGCTGTCCCTCTTCCCATACAAGCAAAAGCGGGTTGGGAAGCTGCTGGTCAACGCCGAACTAGAGGCGATCCACTTGGAGTCGTGGGCGAAGAAATACAAGTCGGACCAGACCAGGCGCACCTACATCACGTTCTGCAAAGCGGTCATGGAATGGGCGGTCAAGAAAAAGAACTTGAACGTCCCTAAGAACCCGTTTGCCGAGGCAAAGGTTCCCAAAGTGACGAGCCGAGCCATCGTCATCTCCGAAGACGAACATCAGGCGCTCTTGAAGTTCTTTGAGAACGACTGCTTCTGCGATTTTCTTACGGCAATGTGGTTCACCGGCGCTCGCCCCGGTGAGTTGGCAAAGGTCGAAGCTCGACACTTTAATGACGGCCTATGGAGGCTTGATCCATCGGAACACAAGACCGGGCGAGTGACCGGCAAGGATCGAATCATCGGCGTGGCAGACGATCTGGAGAAGATCGTTCACCGACTGAGCAAGGTGAATCCGCAGGGGCCGATCTTCCGCAATTCGCAGGGTAGGCCGTGGAAGATTTCGACCCTGCACGTTCGATTTGAGAAGGCCAGGGAGAAAGGCATCATCCGAAAGGAAGTCGTGCCGTACTCGTATCGCCACGCATGGGCAACACACGCACTGGAGAACGGCAGGCTCGACCTATACGAGGTCGCCAAAGCGCTAGGTCACCAGACGACCCAGATGGTGATGTTGCACTACGACCATTCTCGAAAGAATGCTGACCACTTGAAGGACATCTTCCAGCGAGCCAGAAGGAGCGATCAGTCGGGGCGAGAACGCAAGAATTCGTAGGCCAAGCCGCCCTTCTTGAAGTTTCCGACCTGCTTGTTCTTGGACCGCTTCTGCTTAATCTCAGCGGGTTGAAGATCAGGCTTCTGCACAAGTCGATCTGCGAGGTATTGCTCCACCCACTCTCGGCGAGTTCGATACCAGCGACCGTCCTTAATCGCCTTGACTCGACCCTCCTGCATCCGTTTTCGAGCTTCGCCGTAGGAACAACCCATTAGCTCGGATGCCTGTCGGATGGTCAGCATCTCTGCTTGTGGATCGACTTCGAGCAAGTCCTCCAGCAAGATTGCCGCACGACGTACCGTCTCATCCACAGCCTTATCTTGGTCAAGCTGGAGGACTTTCACCTGCTCCCCAATGATGGTCACTTGTCGAATGGCCGACGTTAAACTGCGTTCCGATCTTCGTGACTCGCTGTTTGGTCCTGCGCCTTTGCGGCCAAATGCTGGTATGAAAACGAGATCATCGCCACACTTGAGCCGAGCGTGCCAATCCTGTAAACGACGGTCGAATAGTGCAGCGCGCGGCGGAGCCGATGGTCGGTCGAAAAGTGCAGCGCTAGCCCTGCTCGTGAGAATCCGTAAGGCAGATTTGAGGCTTCCCAGCGTCTCAAGCCTTACGATCCGCGAGCGTAGCCCATGCTGCGAGATATGCATAACTGGACCGAAATCCGTCGTCTTGTCCTGACCGAGAAGAAATCCAAACGAGCGGTTTGCAGGGAATTTTCCCTTCACTGGCAGACCCTCGAAAAGATCCTGCAGCACCCTGAGCCGCCCGGTTATCGACAACGTCTGCCCCGGGAGCGGCCCAAACTCGATCCGTTCCTGCCGATCATCCACGAGATCCTGGAGCAGGACAAAACGGCGCCCCGCAAGCAGCGCCACACCACTAAACGGATCTTCGACCGCCTGCGTGCCGAGCATGGCTACACCGGCGGGATCACGGTGGTCGGCGAGGTCGTGCGGGAGTGGCGAACGACCACGGCGGAGGTGTTCTTACCCTTGTCGCATCAACCGGGCGAAGCCCAGTTCGACTTCGGCGAAGCGGAGGTGGTGCTGCAAGGCATGCCGACGAAAGTCGCGTACTGCGTCATGTCGTTGCCGTACAGCGACGCGTTCTTCGTGCAGGTCTTTCCTCGCGAATGCACCGAGACGTTTCAAGCGGGCCATCAGCGGGCCTTTGAGTTCTTCGGCGGCGTGCCCCGCCGGATCAGCTACGACAACAGCCGGATTGCTGTGGCCCGGTTCGTGGGGAAACGGGGTGACACGCCGACGCGTGAGTTCCTACGGCTGCAGAGTCATTATCTGTTTGAGCATCACTTCTGCCTGGTGCGACGGCCGATGGAGAAGGGGCATACGGAGAACCTCATCGGTTTCGCGCGGCGGAACTTCCTGGTGCCGGTACCACGGACCGGCAGCCTGGAAGTGCTGAATGCCGAACTCGAGCGGCAGTGCTGTGAAGATCTGGAACGCCAGTTACGCGGACAACCGGCGAACAAAGCCACGTTGTTGGCAGAGGAGCAGGCTGCGTTGTTGCCGCTGCCGAAGTCGGGCTTTGAAGCGCGGCGAGTCGAACCGGCCCAGGCCAACTCTCTTTCCTTGGTTCGCTTCGACGGCAACGATTACTCGGTGCCGACGCAGTATGCTCATCAGAAAGTGACCGCAATTGGCGGCCTGGAGGAAGTTCGGCTGGTCGTTAACGACAAGTTGGTTGCCCAGCATCCACGCGACTGGTCGAAGGAGCAGGTCCATTACAACCCGCTGCATTACCTGGCACTCTTGGAGCGGAAGCCAGGGGGCTTGGACTTCGCGAAACCCCTGGAAAACTGGGGCTTGCCGGACTGTTTCGATCTCCTCCGGCGGCGTCTGGAAGCAGATGGCGGCGCACACGGCCGCCGGGAGTTCATCAAAACCTTGCGGCTGCTGGAGACTATCTCGCTGGCTGCATTAACTGCGGCGATTGAGCGGGCACTGGAGATCGACGTTCTGGCCGTCGATGCGATTCGGCTGCTCGTGCAGCAGGGACTGGAAGAGCCGACGCGGTGGTTTCGGCTGGACAATCATCCGCATCTGCAGTCGCACTCGATCCCTCCTCCCAATCTCCTGTCTTACCGTGAACTGACCTGCGCGCTGACGACGGGAGGTGTGTTATGAAATCTCTCGAAACCAAAAGCACGGTGCTGCTCAAGCATCACTTGAAGGCCCTACGGTTGCCGTCGTTCCTGGAGGGCTGCGAGAAAACGGCCCAGCGGTGTGCGACGGAGAACGTCGATCATCTGGGCTTTCTGCTGCAACTGTGTGAGCTGGAGTTACTCAACCGTGAGAAGCGTGCCAGCGAGCGGCGGCTCAAGTCAGCGCGCTTTCCCAACCTGAAATCGCCTGGTGATTTCGACTTCGCCGCCCAGCCCTCGCTCAATCGCGTGCTGGTGGCAGAACTACTGCGGTGCGAGTTCGTGGAACGCCGCGAGTCGGTGATCTTTCTCGGGCATCCGGGCACGGGGAAGACGCACCTGGCCATCGCGCTTGGCATTGCCGCCTGTCAGCGGGGCAAACGGGTCCGCTTCTGCCGCGTGACGGAACTGATCACGCAACTTATGGAAGCCCGAGAAGAACGGACGCTGCTGCGGATGAAGTCGTCACTAGCCAAGTTCGATCTGCTGATCCTCGATGAGCTGGGTTACGTCCCCGCCAGTAAGCTGGGCGCGGAGTTGCTCTTCGAGGTCATCAGTAGCGCTTACGAACGCCAATCGTTGATCGTGACCACCAATCTGCCGTTCGAGCAATGGACCGAAGTCCTGGGCAGCGAGCGCCTGACCGGCGCCGTGCTCGATCGGCTGACACACCGCTGCCACATCCTCGAATCGACCGGCGAAAGTTATCGCTTGCAAGACGCGCGGCGCCGCCGCAAAGGATCGCGCCCGAAACCGGCGACCTCATCCTTGTCACCCGCCGATGAAACGGCAGAATCCTAGCCGTCGTTACAACCGTCGCAATCCTTCCTCCTCCGGAGGAGGAAGGATTCTTACTGGAATGCCCCAACACCCTGATTTAGACTGAGACCCTTCCCCACCTCAGCGCCACACTTTTCAACCGCCGCGCGCTGCACTATTCGACCGTCGTTTACAGTTGCACGTTGGCGCTGAGCTTGCTCATGTCGATGTAGCGTGATCCGAGCGCCTTGTCCTGCATGTCGGCCTTGATCCGTGCCACCTGCTCTGGGTCAGTTTGCAGTTCGATGTCGGATAAGATTTCCGTCATCGTGCGGCGACGAGAGAGCCAGTCCTTCATTAGGGCATCGAATCTGGGAGCCGGAATGATCTCCCCAATCACGTCGTAAACTCGGTCGCTGCCGAGCGCCAGCCGCATGTCGTCGAGCTTTCGGAGAAGGCACTCCATCACTTCGCCTTCCCGTGTGTTCTGGGCGACGATGTTCCAGATCATCGCCTCCCGCTCCTGCTTGTAGCGATGGATGCGTCCCATGCGCTGCTCAAGCCGGTTTGGGTTCCACGGGATGTCGTAGTTCACCATCAGCGAGCAGAATTGGAGGTTGATGCCTTCGCCCGCCGCCTCGGTGGCAACCAGCACGGACGGCTTGTGTTCAAAGAATTCTCGTTCGGCGTCGATACGTTTTTCCAGCGACATGCCGCCGTGAATTGTGCAGCAGTGGAAGCCCAAATTGGTTAGCTTGCCGACGAGGAAGTCGAGCGTGTCCTTGTGTTCGGTGAAGACCAGCAGACGCTCGGCCCGACCGGAGATGTGGTTGGAGATTACCGAGCGTAGCTCTTCAAACTTAGTCTCGGTGACGTTCTTCTCGGTATGGCGAGCGAGTTGTACCAGCCGGTCGAGGTCTTCAATTTCGGCTTCTAGTTCCGCCATGTTTTCGGCCATCGTCAGCCGTTCAACGATGTCGTCCTCAAATTGCCAGCGTTCGGCCTCGGTGAGGTCGTCCATGTCGTCCGGAAGTTCCCCATATTCCTGCTTGAGCTTACCGAGCTTTTGAAGGTCTTTGAGCCGTTTGCGACGGCGTTCCAGCGATGTGCGAATAGAGGCCAAACTGGATGCGAGGCGGCGCTGTAGCACGGTGAGTGCCAGCCCGACGTTGCGGTTTTCGGCTGCTTCGGCCCGCTGGAAGTTTTGCTGGACGTACTCCGTCACGGCGTCGTACAGCTTGAGTTCATCGGGCGAGAGCTTGTAGGAGAGCGTTTGGACATGGCGGGGCGGAAAGCACGGCGACCCGTCGAACTTCTTCATGTCTTCCTTGAGTCGCCGCAGCATGATGCGATTCTCGTCATGGGCGCTGGCCTCGGCCAGGATTTGACCGTTGACATACAAGTCCTGATCGAGCAGTTGCAGCAGCAAGGCGAAATTGTCCGGGTCGCCTTTGTGCGGCGTGGCGGTGAGGAAGAGGTAGTGGTCCGTATGGTCCCGAAGGAACTCGCCCAGCACGTACCTTTGGGTCTTGTTGACCTTCGTGCCGTAGCGGTAGGCAGCCATCTTGTGAGCTTCATCGACGATGCACAAATCCCAATGCACGTCTCGGATCATGTTGAGGATGTCGTCCTGCCGGGCGACGAAATCGACCGAGGCAATGCACTGCGGCGAGTCTTCCCACACGTTGCGACCATAAGAGGCACTGACCGTGCCTCGGTTGATGACGGAAAACGTCTCCCCAAACTTGTCGTGCAATTCCCGCCGCCACTGATCGGTGAGGTTGGCGGGTGTGATAATGAGCGTGCGTTCGATCAGACCTCGGAACTTTAGTTCCTTGATCGTCAGCCCGGCCATGATGGTCTTCCCTGCGCCTGGATCGTCAGCGATCAGGAATCGAATGCGTGGCTGTGTGAGCAGGTGCGTGTACACCGCATCCATCTGGTGCGGCAACGGATCGACTTGCGAGACCGACACGGCAAAATGCGGGTCGTATTGGAAAGCAAGCCGGATTCGGTGGGCCTCTGCGGCTAGTCGGAAATGTGTCGGATTGCCATCGAGAGCGGCTAGTTCTCCAAACTGCGTGACTTTGATCGTATCGTCGAACTCTTCCGGCTTGAGCAGCTTCGTCCAGAGGCGTTTGGTGAACGTGCCGACCGCCTGAATTTCAATGCGAGAGCCACGAGCTTTGGCAGTCAAAACTTTGACCGGCTCCGTCCAGTGTGGGCCTTCAAGGATAGTGCCCGCAGTCAGTTTGTTCAGGATGTTGTCGTCGTTCATCGACCTCTCCACCCAGGCGTCCCTTTGCCCTGCATGTTGTTGACAATCTACTGCAAAGAAGATACCGTTTTAGGGGGTGGAATGCAAGCAGTGCAAGCTCCGGAAAGAAAGCTAAAACGCAATGCGATTTGGTGACCGACTTCGGGAACTGAGGCAGGCCAAGAACCTTTCGCAGCGTGACCTCGCTGCTGAGGTAGGCGTGAACTTCACCTACATCAGCAAGATCGAGAACGAGAAACTCGACTTCGCTCAGTTCCCAGGGGAGGAATTGATCCGCAAGTTGGCGGCGGCGCTGGAGGCCGATGAGGGCGAACTAATGATCCTGGCTGAAAAGATACCGGACCAGATCAAGAAGCGAGTTATGGAACGCCCCGACGCTTTCCGAAAGTTTGCCGACCTGAACGACAAGGAGATTGACCGGCTGCTCGACGAGATCGACGAAGGGGAGAAATGAAACGCCACCTGCAATGTCTGCGCAACGAAGCCATCGACGGCGTGACGGCTCAACGGATTCGAGAGTACGAATCCAAGACCGGCGTCACCGTCAGTCTTCCCGTGCCGGTGGAGCAGATCGTCGAACAGGTCTTAGGACTCGACTTCGATTGGGACGAGATCGAAGAATTGCCCGGCGAACAAATCCTCGGTGGCCTGGATGCTGTCAACAAGAAGATTCTTCTGAACGAGAAGCACACTGCTCTCTTCGACTCGAAGCCCGGCCTGCTCCGCAGCACCATCGGCCATGAGGCGGGCCACTACGACATCGACATTGATCGGGCAAAGCTCATGCACCCGACGCTGCCGGGCATGGACTTTGCGCCGAGCATCGCCAAACGCCACGCCAAGAAGTCAGATCGAGTGATCGAGATTCTGCTCGACCGAGCCGCATCCGATCCACGAGCGGCGAAGCTGCTACAGCAAATCAAGGACGGTCAGGACACGGCTGAGCAGAGGAGCGCCGTTGATCGCTATCAGTCGTCGCTCCTGATGCCCGACTGGTTGATGCGAGAAGCAGCCGAGCGGATCGACATTGCTAAGTGGACGAATCTCTACCGGCTGGCCGAGGAAGCTCAGGTCAATATCTCGAACCTGACCGTGCGCCTGCGGCGACTCGGCCTGATCTACCTGCGGGACGGGGACAAGACGATTTATCGCAGCGAAGATGAGTTCACGGGACAGAAGAGTTTGTTCTAGGAATCAAAAGGCGAGTTACGGAGGGCTACGATGTCTGAATTAACGCTATCTGGTGAACCCGCAGAGGTTCCAGATTGGTTTACAAAAACAAGGCTCCATCTTCTTGAAACGTGGACCAAGACAACTCGGCACGGCCTCAAGAGGCCAACAAACGGTTGGGCCTGCGAGATCGGCTATGGCTGCCGAACCTGCACCGATCACTTGAGCATTCCTTGCTCATTGGCGACCGAGGCCCACGAGATTGCGGTACTGCTCAACAAGGAATGGATCGAAGAGGAGTTCCCCGTCTTCTTCCGCTTCTACCTTGTGGCTCTTAGCGAATTCGTTCGCAATCTCGAATCCGTTGCCAAGATGCTTGGATTGAAGATTCCAGGTCCACCCGGCAACGTGTGTTCCTGGTGCAACAATTTTGCAAAGCACCGACTGTGCATTCTCATTCAGCACCATCCCGGCATTATCGTCGCTGATGCTACGGAGCGGAGTGGCCTGAATTTGAGAAGAAACTCTCCAAAGCTGTCTTCCGAGACAAGTGTGAGAACGAGCGTCCAATTCAAATCATCGACCAGAAGTGGTTCAACGGAGAGCGAAGTAAGGACGTGCTTGGAGCGAACGGCGAGGCGCAAGCCATGATCGTCGTGCCGCCGCTCATGGACTTTCTCCAAAGCACCATGACCTACTTTCGGACGCTCGTTGATGCGTGCAAGAAGGAGCCGGAACTTGTAAAGCAATTCGAGCCCGAACATTACGCCGCACGATGCCACTAAGAAGTTAGCGATTGGCTGCAATCGCAAATTGCAGGGAGGATGACAAATGAGTCGAACCACACTTGTGTTGGTAGTAATCGCCGTGCTGCTCGGTGTCGTCGGCTATGGCATCTACATCGCCTACTCGTCGCCGGGACGAGAAGACACCGTTGATGAAGGCGACCGCCCTGGACCAAAGCCGCCCGTAGTAGGCCCACTCGAACCACTCCGAATGACCTGGGATTCGGAGGCATACTCCGACTGGCCGGTTGCAGAGTTGCTTGCCTCAATGAGCGAGTCTTCCTATGAGCCGCCTGTCGATGTCGATCCAGTCTTTCGTAAGCTGGGATTCACGCAGGTCATGGCGGTCGTGGATAGTTCAATGATCGGTTACGTGGCCTCAGATAGCGACGTAACAGTGATCGTCTTCCGAGGCACGGACAACGACGTGGATTGGATCGTCAATTTGGTTGCTGGCTCGACGCAGACACCCAAGGGGCCAATTCACAAAGGGTTCTTCAACGCCTACCAGCCGTTGAAGCCACAAATCGTGAAGCTCGTGAAGGCGGCAAAATCAAAGCACCTTTGGATCACGGGACATAGCCTTGGTGGCGCACTTGCTGTTGTCTGCGCCTACGACTTGATCGAGAACGAAAAGCTCGAAGTCGATGGCGTCATCACCTTCGGCCAGCCGATGGTTGCGAAGCCGCAACTGGCGACCCATCTCGACACCGTGCTGCTCGGAAGATTTGCCCATTACGTGAACCGCAACGACATCGTGGCACGAGTACCGCCAAACTTCTCGCACTTCGGATCGCTGGTTTGGTTCACAGATGACGGGGTTAAGCGGTCGAAGGCAAAGCGCTTGGCGTTTGGTGCAACGGGGACGGACGAACCGCCGAAGGCGAATGTCGATGAGCCAAAGCCACTTTCAGATCGGGAGTTCGAGCAGTTGAAGGCCCAACTGCGATCCGAGAACGTTGAAGTGAAACGATCTCCCGATGGAACGCCGATTTACGAAGGAAACTCGACCTGGGTGCAGGACCACGGGATGGAGTTTTATCTGGAGAAGATTCGAGGCGTCAGCAAAGGAAGTGATGCAGGTCCATAATCAGCGACTTTTCTAAACAAATGGAGGGTATATGCGATTTCGGTTCTTCATTCTCGCCCAAGGAAATGTGGGCGCACCAATTCTGTCGCCCGTTGGCAAGGAGTTCGAGCGCAAAGTGGATGGCACGATGGGATCGCTTCGAGAGGACGCCATCGCAGATGCCGAAACGAGATTTGCCGAGGTAGTGAAGAACCGTCAGTCGGGTGATGGGCAAATTGTGCTGATGACGCCAACGCTTGGTGAGCCACCAGGAGCAATTCTTGCTCTCGAAGTCATTGATCCATCGTTGAAGAAGGCAAGGCTCCAGTGGGCATGGCATGATGGAACAATTCCAATTTAGCTTCTCGACGATGAGGCCAAACAATGATTGACTTGGAAGTGCTTTACTCGATCCTGGTAGGTATTGCCCGCATCGGCAGGCAGATTACCTACGGTCATCTCTCGCAGGCATACTTTGACCGCACGCAGGAGTGGCATGAGCCTCACGGGACGTGGGACGAACCTCTTGGCGAGCTAAACCGGCTTGTAGATCAATTCGGTTGGCCTGCGATTTCCAGCGTAGTCGTAATGCAGGATACGAACGAACCGGGTGGCAGATATTGGGGATCAAGCCCAAATGTTCCCGCACGACCTGCGAACGAAGTTGCTCGAATTGCCCGGTATGGGCAACTTCTCGGTGCGGTACATGCCGCTCTTTGGCCTGATGCAATTCCAGTCGGTCCTCCGGGCTAAACCGTTACATACGAAAAACTAGATTCCCTGATGCGCATCGAGGCAACAATGGCTCCCGACTTCTCGAAGATGACCACGGATGATCTGCTCCAGATCATTCCGCCGACCGAGACGACGGAATGGGAGTTCAAGGCTGCTGCGATCTTTGACCCGTCACGATTCGGGGAATTCAAGAAGCAGAAGCTAGGGAAGATCGTTTCATCGTTCGCCAATTCAGGCGGCGGCTACTTGCTTCTTGGCAAGCAGGACGGCGTGACAACATTCGATCATGTGCCAACCCATGAGGGGCGCACCACGATGGAGGACCATCTGTCCCTAGTGATTTCCCAAAGTGTGGCTCCGCACTACCGAAACTTCGAGATTCGTCGCTTGCCCATCAGCGGCAGGCCGAATGAGTCGGTGTTGGTCGTTGAGTTCTTCGATAGCCCTGCTGCACCGCATCAGTCGGTGGCAGACGTGAACTACTTCTACCGACTGCCTGGGCATTCGGTTCCTGCTCCGCACTTCCACTTGGAGCTTCTTCGAGGGCGGTTAAGCAAGACTATTCTCGAAGTCAAAGAGGTTCAGTATGTCCTCACGTCCGTTGACCACAACCAGAATCAGCCTCTTTGTCTTCATGTCGCCTTGAACGTCACAGTCGAGAACACATCGCTTCTATCTGCCACAGCCTGGGGGCTTCACTTGAAGCAGGCCCACGAGTATTACGGGTGGTCAGAGGAATCGACTCGACGTTATCTATTCGACGGCGTTTGCTGCCACAGCGACCGGAGCGTCCTCCTACCAAATGAGCAAATCACCTTGACAGTCCGTTTGAAAGGCGAGGCCGATCCGAGGCAGCAGTTTAGGCAGCAGTGGGAAGGCTTAGCACGAAATCTTGCCCTGGAGATTCGTCCTGTCTCTCAAAACTTTGTCGGAACGCCAACCCAATTCGAGATGTTTTCCTCACGGCATCGGCTTGAGGATGAGATCACGCAGTTCGTCCGAGGCCGATAGGGGAATGCCAGCCCCGTTTGTCGTTTACCAAGGTAGTGCAATGCTCATCCTCTTTCTCCACGGCTGGCAATCCATCCCAGGCGGCGTCAAACCGACCTACTTGAAGGACCACGGTCACACCGTTCTGAACCCCGCCTTGCCCGACGACGACTTCACCGCCGCACTCGCCATCGCCCAGACCGAGTTCGACAAGCACCGGCCCGACATAATCGTGGGCAGCAGCCGTGGCGGCGCACTAGCAATGAACCTCGAAGCTGGGGAAACTCCACTCGTGCTGCTCTGCCCGGCGTGGAAGCAATACGGCACGGCCAAGACCATCAGGGCTAACAGCACAATCCTCCACAGCCGGGCTGATGACGTAATCCCCTTTGCCGACTCCGAAGAACTCGTGCGCAACAGCAGACTACCGGCCTACACTTTGATGGAAACGGGGAACGATCACAGGCTGGCTGACCCGGATTCGTTGGAGATGATGCTGGAGGCGTGCAGGAAATCTGTTGAGGCCCCCATTATCATCTCACGTTCGTTTGCTGAGGTCATCTCTGGTTTTAAGTCCTACATGCGTAATAGGCTTTGCGGGATCGTCTATGCAGAGTCGAACGGTCAGAAGAAGCCTCGCTTTGAGATTGGCTCTGGATTCGTAATCGAAGCCAGAGGGCTGTATGTGCTGGTGACGGCAGGCCATGTTTTCGAGAGGATTGCCCGATTGCACCAAGACGACCGACTCATCGGCGTCAGCCTTGTTGTGCCATCCGGGCCTCGAAGCGTTGCCGAATTGTCTCTTTATCCAGAGGACTTGGCGACCGCTTGGTATTCATTGTCGAGCGACTTTGACATCGCATTCATGTGCATCTCGCCTGATCTGGCGCAGCATCTCAAGACCGCTGGTTTTTGGGCCGTGCGACGAGATTTGCCTGATTCATTGAATGCCACACCAGCCAAGAGGGTCTTGGTGGGATACGGGGCCGATGGCGCTCATATTCACGACGAAGAAGTTCTATTCGTGGTTGAAAACAACGCAGTACGTCCTCGGATCAAGTCGCAACTGGGGGCAGTACCCTTCAAGATGGTAGGGCTAAAGGATTCAGCAAGCGAGGATGGAGTGAACTTTCACGCAATTCCAGAAAGTGAGGACGTACCAACATTGGCTGGATTGAGCGGAGGCATTGTAATCGACGTTTTCGTGAACCAGCCAATTCGCAACTACGCCTGGGTCGGCGTTCAAAGTTCACAGCACACCAAAGTGAAGGATGGTCGAGAGGTTGTGACCAAGGTGAAGTTCACTTCCTCTGCCGCCGTTGCGGAGATGGCCGATAAGTATGCGTCAGAGATTCTGGGAGAAGGATGCGGGGCGGAAGGCTAAGATGCGTATTGAGAATCACTTGAGCAAGGACTAGAGCTATGCCCCACCCACCAATCCTCCGCAAACCCAACGAAGGCCGCACCATCGCCGTCGTCGGTGACATCTACCGCTTCTTGGCAACCGGCGAGGAGACGGACGGCAAGTATGCGATGTGGGAAGCCATCGTGCCTCCAGGCGGCGGTCCTCCACCGCACGTTCACAGCCGGGAAGAAGAGTCGTTCCTGATCCTCGAAGGCGAGATCACGTTCACGGTTGGTGACGAGCGGATCGTCGCTACAGCAGGGACGTTTGCCAACATGCCGGTGGGTAGCCTGCACAGCTTTAAGAACGCCACGGACAAAACCGCACGAATGATAATCTCGGTTGCGCCTGCGGGACTTGAAAAGATGTTCCTTGAGGTCGGCGTGCCAGTTAAGTTGGGCGAGCAACCGCCACCGCCATCAAAGGCCGAGATCGAGAAGCTGCTGGCTGTGGCTCCGAACTATGGCGTGGAGATCAGAGTGCCGGGGCATTGAGCGTGCCCAGGGCGATTTCAACATTCGAGAGGAACATCGAGATGATTCGTTTTGCGACCGTACTAATCACAGTCTTGGCTGTGGGCCTGACCGTGTTTGCCCAGGACAAGAAAGGGCCGCTTGCCGATCTGCCGAGCAAACCTGGGGCGCACATCGAGAAGATCAAGTCGCTCGGCGACAACGAATGGCTGGAACTTGGCGTCCCTGCCCCAGACCCCAAGTGGGGCAAGGCACGGGGAAGCTCGTGGGGCGCTAAAGCCTTGATCCTCGCACCGGATAAGCGGGGAGCATTCCTGTTCGGCGAAGGCGTCCACGCCTACGTCAAGCCCGATGGTCACAGCATGGACGACCTGTGGTTTTACGACATTAACGCCCACGCCTGGATGTGCCTCTATCCCGGTATGAACACGAAGACGTTCACGCAGCGAGTCAAGGACAAGGAACTGCTGCTCGATGAAAGAGGGCAGTTGATCGACAAAGAGAAGCAACCTATCCCGCTCCACACACTGGTTCATGCCTGGGGGTTCCTCACCTACGATTCCGACCGGAACAAATTCGCCTTCATTAGCTGGAACGGCCTGGGCAACAAGATTCCCCGCTACTTTCTGGGCGGCGAGAAGCAAATGGACGAAGGACTAAAGCTGCTTGAAGAAGAACTAAAAGGAAAGAAGGAACTGGTTTACTCTCCGTGGTTCTACGACGTGGCAACGTGCAGATTCGAGCGAACGGTGGCGAGCAACACCACCCCGATCAACGCTGGAGGGTTTCCACAGTTCCACTATCTCCCATCCAAGAAACAGTTCTTCGCTGTGGGGTCGGACACCGTGGCGATTTACGATCCGGCGAAGAACCAGTGGAGTGATGCCAAGCCAAAAGGTCCAAGCCCCAAGGGATACGATGCCTGCGGTTGTTACGATTCCAAGCGGGGCCGGTTCTACCGAAACGATGGTGACGATTCCAAAGGCGAAGGACTCATGGCGTATGACATCGAGAGTAATTCTTGGAGCCACCTGAAACCCACGGGAACTGCCCCGCCGCCAGCGAATACGAACGCTGCGTTCTACGAGTATGATGCTCGGATCGACATCGTGGTGGCGATCCACTTCAAGGGAAAGTCGCCCGGTATTTTTGTGTACGACCCAAACACGAATTCATGGGCAGACCCGATTCCCTTTCCGGCTGATGGACCCAAGTTTCAGTACGCTGCCAACACTTTCTTCGACCGGGAGTTGAACGCCTACTTCTGCCACGTCGCCGGTGACAGCAGCGACAATGGCGTGATGTGGGTGTATCGGCACAAGAAGTGAGATCGGCCAAGTCCGAAGCGCTAAGATTCAAGCCATGACGAAAGTCGTCCTCTTCATCGCCACCAGCCTCGACGGCTTCATCGCCAGTCCAGACGGAACCGTCGATTGGCTATTCCATGATGCCGACTACGGCTACACCGAGTTCATGGCGTCGATAGATGCTGTGGTAATGGGTCGCAAGACTTGGGAGCAAGCGAAGACGTTTGAGGCCGTTCCTTTTGCGGGCAAGACGGTATTTGTCCTCGCTCGATCAAACACCAGCACCGCCGACGAAAGGATTCGTTTTGTTCAAGGCGAAGCCCCGCAGATTCTCCACCAGATTCGTGCGGAAGCGACAAAGGACATCTGGCTGGTCGGCGGCGGCGATGTCATCCAGCAGTTCATCGCCCACGATCTGATCGACGAGTATCGTATCTTCGTGCATCCAGTCATCCTGGGTTCGGGACTGCCGCTCTTCCTGCCGCAGGCGAAAATGACCACGCTGTCGTTCGTGAGCAACACGCCGTTTCAAAGTGGATTGATCGAAATGAGATACAAAAGGAAGGCATGACCACTCTCCTACTGCTCCTTACCGCCCTCGCCGCCGATCCACTCGGTCCCGGCGACCATACTCGCAAGCTGACGGTCGATGGCCGTGAGCGGAGCTACCTCGTCCACATTCCACCCAAGTACGACCCTGAGAAGCCGACGCCGGTGGTGTTGGTCTTCCACGGTGCAGGAACGAACGCCGCCATCACCGTGTCCTTCACGGGCATGAGCAAGAAGTCGGATGAAGCTGGTTTCATCGCCGTCTATCCCAACGGCACGGGCCTCGGTCCTTTCCTGACGCTCAACGCCGGTGGTCGCCAAGGCAAGATGGCCGAGGGGAGTGCCGATGACGTGAAGTACGTTGGCGCACTCCTCGACGATCTTGCCACCGTCACCAACGTCGATCCCAAGCGGGTCTTTGCCACGGGCATCTCCAATGGCGGCATGATGTGCTATCGACTGGCTGCCGAACTGTCGGATCGTATCGCCGCCATCGCACCCGTGGCGGGAACCATCGCCATCGACGACAGCAAACCAAAACGACCAGTGCCAGTGATGCACTTCCACGGCAAGGCCGACAACATGGTTCCGTTCGGTGGACCCGATAAAGGCACGCCGAAGTTCCTGACGTTCAAGTCAGTTGAGGAATCCATCGCCATCTGGCGAAAGATCAACGAATGCCCTGATGAGCCGACGACCACTGAATTCCCCGACAAGGAAGAAGACGGAACCAGCGTGACGAAGAAGACCTACGGGCCAGGGAAGGATGGAGCCGAGGTCGTTCTGATCGAGATCGAAGGCGGCGGTCACACTTGGCCGGGACAGAAAGCGCCGATCAGCCTGATTGGGAAGTCAACGCTCGACATTTCGGCCAACGACCTGATCTGGGAGTTCTTTCAGAAGCATCCGATGAAATGAGGCGAGGCGTTACTTCCTCGCCCGCTCCACCTTGATCGACTCAATCTCCAACTTGAACGGCCCGGCCTTCTTGTCACTTAGCATGAAGCCCAAACCGTTGACAGAAGTTGGCTTGACTTGCCCGGCATTCTTGACGACTTGCCCGAAAGACGTTGCCTCAAACTTGTCCAAAGGCAATTTGACCTCAATCCATTCATCTTTCTTGGTCTGAAAAACCGCTCGGTAGTTGTAAGCGATCTGGAATGTCGGAACAGAAAGATTCATGTGGTACTCCCGCCCATCGCCTTTCACCTTGGCGACTAGCGTATCACCTTTTTCCAGACCGAGCTTCTTGGCCTTCGTTCGCACCGAGGCAAAGCCGCCGTTGTTTGCTAAAGACAGCGTACCGGAGAACTCCATCGTCTTCTTGTCGGTGATCTGGAACTTCCCTTCGGAGACGCCGCCCATCACGCCGTCGTTGACGGTCTGCCAGTCCTTCGTAGCGTCGGCTCCGGTGAAGTCGAACAGGGGTTGCTGCGTGTCTTCGGCCATCGCCGTTGTCACCATCAACAGGGCTAAACAGCCCGACAAGTAAGCAAGTTTCATTCGACGCTCTTTCTGGATGATTCTACGGGAACTACGTCACTCGAAGGACACACGTTGTAACATCGCCTTTTGGAACAAATCGTCACAGTCCTGCTCCAACACGCCGTCGATCAGAGTGCAGTTCCACCCTGGGCTACGACGAATGACTTCTTCCGCCAGAATGTCGATTTGCCGCCAGCCCAGCCGTTGAAGCGAGCGAATGGAAGTGCCGAACACCACCGTTTCAATTCCGCTCCAAAGGATCGCTGCTTGGCACATCGGGCATGGCTCAGCCGTCGTGTATAAGACTAAGCTCTTGCCCTCGATGACAACACCGGATGAGGCCAACCCGTTGATGGCGTCGATCTCTCCATGCCACATCGGGTTGAGCGAAGTTTTGTTCCAGCCTTCCGACAGAATTGTGCCGCTGTCTCCATCCACGATCAAAGCCCCAAAGGGCAGATCGGGAGCATTCGCCGCCAGTGCTATAGCCCGCCGCATGAAGTGTTCGTGATCGTTCATGCTGCCTTGCCTTCGATCTTCTTCCGACACTCCGGGCAAGTGTGGAAGCGGGTTCCCGTGCAGCAGACGAGATGTTCGTAGCACATTTTCTTTTCGCCGCACTCCCAGCATAAAGCCAAAACCATCTCCGGTTGCTCTTGCGGCGGCGTTGCATTTTCAAAAGTATCCATGACTCTTCCTCGTGATTTGAGGCTGGTCCTAGCGGCCTTTGCGCCACTTCGCATGTCGCTCAGTTCGAGAAACGGTAAAATAGCTCCCTTGGAATCTTATCCGCAGGGCAAACCGTGTCCCAACCGGGAGTTTTGCGAGAACCGTGCTGCCACCGGAGCTAGAAAGAACAGAAGTGTTGACTGCACCGACAGTTCTGCTGACCGGGGCATCCGGTTATGTCGGTGTCGGCTGATGACGCAAGTTCAATTAAATGGGCCAAGCCAACCATGACCACTTACACCCACATCCTCGATCTCGCCAAGGAAGCCGAGCCACCTGCTGACGGCATCCTGAGCCGCACGATCCACCAGGACGACCGCATCAAGGCCGTGATCTTCGGCTTCGGGCAAGGGCAGGAACTCTCCGAACACACGGCGGCGAAACCGGCCATGCTGTTCTTTGTGAAGGGCGAAGCGACCGTGGGACTCGGTGGTGATGCTCAAGAGGCGCAGGCAGGAACTTGGGTCCACATGCCTGCGAACTTGAAGCACTCGATCAAGGCGAAGACGCCGGTGGTGATGCTGCTGGTGTTGTTGAAGTAACTTGATCCCAGGAGTTGCCTATGGACGCCAAAAGAGAACTTTACAAAGACGGACTCCCCGAATACGCCTTCATTCGACAGGCGCTTTCGGCGTCAGTATCTCAGGCACTTGAGGCAGACTACGACCTGATCGCATTAGGAGGACACGAGCAGGCCATTGCACATCGGATCGCCGTTTACCTTGAGCCTCGCTTCATCGGTTACCACGTCGATTGCGAGTACAACCGAGAGAAGCACAAGGCCAAGTCACGCCGAGCAGAGGAAGACTCGGACAAGCCCCGAACAATGCGACCCGACATCATCGTTCACGTTAGAGACACGAGCCGCAATGTCCTTGGAGTAGAGATGAAGGCGAATGCCAACCGAGATTCCGCCGACGATCTGCACAAGCTCAGAGATTTGAAAGCCGAGAAGACTTACCTCTACAAGGGTGCTGCGTTTATTCGGATTCACAACGCACTTGAGGAGATGTCAGATGGGTGCTTACGAGCAACCATCCAGTGGTATGACGTGACGAATGATCTAATCACAGAACAAGAACAGCATCGGGCTGAGCTAGTTTTTGCGGGACGCCGAGCGGAAGTCACGTCTATCGTTGAGCGTCGGCGGAAGTGAATTGGAACGCTGAACGATAATCGAACCTGCGCCTTTTGTGATTTCACGTCTGACTCGCCTCCCTCCTCGCCAGCGAAATCAGCATCGTTTCAGGCAGCTTCTCCCCGCCTACCTGCCTCAGCATGTTCACGACCTGGGCCGTGGTGTATTGAGCGTGCGTGCAGACGTGCAGCAGAACGTCGGAACGGCGAGTGGCGACCCGCTTGCCGGTGCTGAAAGCGAACTTGAAGACCGGATCATTGAGCGAGTCTGGTGACAAGTCAGCCAGATAGCTGTCCCACTGCCTTTGCAGGCCCGCCCACTTCTCACGCAGTTCGTCGAGCGAGGCGATCCCGCCTTCACCCATCTGATTACCAGGGATGCGCCCCGGCAGATCGCCCTGCACGAGAGAGTCTTCGTTGCCGACGAGAGCTTCCAGCCAGACGAATTCGGCGGCGTAGAGATGGAGCAGCGACTTCCAGATCGAGCCTTGGCCGATCTGGAACTCGTGGCGCAGTTGCTCGTCGGTCAGCGGCGATGCGGCGGCGAGCAGGTTTTCGTTCACCCAGGCACGGTGCTGGTGGAGGCGCTGGATGAGGGCGATGGCGGTTGTCATGGACAATTCAAGTTCTTTTGCGTCCCCGAATCATTTCCCCAAGTCTCAACAGATTCGATTCAATCAAAGGAATGCTTTCTGGGTTTAGCCCAGCGGACAAGTTGCACCCGTCGATCTTGTCCGTGCCGTCCGGCTTGGTCGGGTCGATCAGGTCACCCCACAAGCTCTGATAGGCATTGATTACATCGTCGCCAAATACTCGCAGCTTGCTCCATCGGACATAAACAGTGCCATTCTCGTAAACCCAAGCCACGTCCAAGTCCGTTCCCGGCGCTACGATATGGTACGTCGCCAAGGTCGGGCCATCGCCACGAAACACAGCGCAGCCTGCACGCTTTAGCTGGTCACGCAATGTGCTGTGCGCTTCAAGCAGCCCAGGCCAACGCTCAACGACTCTCCCAAAGAATGCAGCCTCGGACCACCGGCCTGAGCGTCGAGCCATTGCAGAAACCAACGTCGTTTCGACGACGACGCCTGGAGAACTCAGCAATGGGGGAGTTTCAACTGGATGCGGCAGATCGGCAGGCAATGTTTTCACGAGCATTGCCAGTTCGCTCGCCCCAACTTCTGCACTCCTTTCCCAAAGCACATTGAACCATCTCCGAAGTTCCTCGACGGTTTCGCCACTCGACAAGACCACAGCCATTTCTGTCCGCTGGGTCATGCCGCTCCGGGTGAAATTAGCAGACCCAACGACTGCGTTGTTGCCTGCGATGATTACCTTTGCGTGAAGGCGAGAAACATGACGCACGTTGCTTCGATGGTCATTGATGAATGCCTCAAACTGCTTGCGACCACTAACTGTTAGCGAGCGGAACAATTCTTCAACGTCGGTCAAGAGTCGCCACTCTTTGTCGCTTCGTTCGAGGATTCGTTCCAATATCGCTCGATTCAGGTAAGGACATGCGATCAAAACTGATTGACCGGCAACGATCTCCATAATGGTTCGATCAAATGCCGAAGCCGAGCCGGGGGCAACCGAGGGATCATGGTAAATTAGTTTGGTCATGTCCCCTCGCATTTGATTCTGGGTCCAGAAGTCCTCGACTGTAGATTCACGCTCTCCCCCAATTCATGGCCGTGATCGAGAGTTGCAGCACGGTCGCCGTCGCCACCCAGACCAGATACGGCACTTGTGCCAGCGCCACCCAGCGGTAGTGCGGCCACACAGCGACAATCATCCAGATGATGGTCCCCAGCACGATCAAGATGTCCACCGAGGCCAGCGGCAGGTTGCGCATCCCGAACTGGATCAGGGTGAAAATCAAGTTGGCGACGAGGTTGATTGCAAACGGCAGCGCCACGATCCACGGCACTTTGCGTCGAACCGCCTGCACAAACACGAATCCGAACGTGACGATGATGACGGGGTAGAGGATTTGCCAGATCAACCCGATGGTCGCCGGTGCTGGCGTCCAGCTTGGTTTGGCGAGCGAGTTATACCAGTCGAGCCAGGGCATTCAGCAACTTCCCAGATGCGGCGATTTATTTTGTTCCCACGTCCATCTTCGCTGATTCATCGACCGGGACCAAGGTCACACCGTCTTCGCTGAAAACCTTCTCGCAACCGTCTCTGCCTCTGACGCCATCGCCCTACGAATCATGCTCAAGAGTTCCGGTTCGTCCTGGGCGAACTCTTCGGCTGCCTGCTTGATGGCCTGCACGGTCTGTTTCAAGCGGTAGCTGGTTTCCAGGCCGGGCTGCCCGATCAACTCCTTCACTTCACCGCCTTCCAACCGTTGGTCGAGTACCTCGACCGCTGCGGCTCCGTGGCGTCGGCGCAGGTGATCTCTGAACTGGTCGATCAGGCTGCTACTTGTCGGTGCTGGTGCTGGCAAATCCTTTGCCACCCCTTCGTCATCGTGGATCGACGTTGCCGGGATTCTCCTTCTTCGCACCTGTCGCTTTTCAACGTGATTCAGAATTGCGTTCTTTGTGGCGACTTTGAAACGGGCGATGAGTGGCGAAAGACCATCCCAATTTGGAAAAAGCCCGCCCTGCACGAGCAATTTCACCACGATGTCATGGGCCATCGGGTCGATGTCGGCGTCCTTGAAGCCAGCACTCCTTAAAGATCGGGCAAGATACCCAATCCAATCAAAGTCATGCAATTGAATGAGTTGCTGCTGTGCCTCTTCGGTTCCTACCTGAGAGACACGTCGAGCGAATTGTTGGCGAAAGAGCGAATTCATCTCGCCCTTTGGGAACTGCCCTGAGACTTCGAGTAGGTCGAAGAGATCGAGGATGTGGCCTGGGTCTTCATGGTCCAGAAGCCATTCGGCAAAGTATTTGAAGCTCATGGAAGTATGTAGCCGGGCGGCTGGAAGTATGTAGCCGGGCGGCGTGAGTTTTGCCAGATTGGCTGGTCCTCCAAGGTTCCGAAAAGGTAGCGCATTTCTTCGCTGACATCCTCTGGATTCTCGCCCTCCAAACCAAGCGACCCCGGTTTCTCTTTATCGAAAGGGAAACCAAATGCTCAACACCATCAAGTCGCTTGTCGCCAAGTCTTGGAAGAACGCAGAAGCCGACCTCGAACCCGGTCGCCACTTCATCGACGAAGAGTTCGTCGTTCGAGTTCACGGGTCCGTCGAGAAGCTCGACGATGAATCCGCCATCCCAACGGTCAGCATCCCGCTCATCACGACGCTCGCATTCTTCTGGGACAAGCTCGGTGTTGACCGGGATGAAGCCCTCGTCGCTCTGCGGGAGGCGCTGCACGAGGCCATGTCGAAAGGCGTCAAGGAAGACATCGCCATCAAGAGCCGCATCGAAGACGTGCAGCAGGCGGTGGCAACGATCCGCAAGGAACTGATTGCCGATCTACCGCCGCTGCATCGGGCCGGGAAGGTCATCACGAGCGACCTGACGGTCGAGCTTGTTCCTGCGGGCGCTCTGGCTCTCGCCGCCGCTTAGGTGTTGAGCGGCCACGGCCAGCAACGGAGTGTTGGCTGAGGCATCTTGCTCGCATTTCTTCGTCCTCGACATCCCTGGTCGCCATTTATCTCTCAAGAACAACAACGCAATCAAGAGCGAGAACCGACGTGAGTAATGCTGTCATCAGAGCCGAGATCACAAACCGGATTCTAAAGTCCATTGAAAGCGGTAAGTCCATACCGTGGCGCAAACCGTGGCGGTCGTCGCCTAATGCGGGCAGGCCCACGTCCGTCTCTTCGGGTAACGCCTACCGGGGCATAAATGTGGCGCTGCTTCAAATGCACGCCAATGCCTTCGGATTTTCCTCTAAGTTTTGGGCCACGTTCAAGCAGTGGCAGCAGATGGGCATGGCGGTGAAGAAGCGCCCAGACGACGTGGAGCCGGGTTCGTGGGGTGCTACCGCTGTCCTCTATAAGCCGATCACGAAGACACGAAAGGACGACGATGGGGAACAAGTGGAGGACCGATTCTTCCTTCTCCGCACTTTCACGCTGTTCAATGCGGACGCAGTAATTGGAGCCGAACGGTTCCAGGTCGGTGATGTTGAACCTGACGCTACGACCGTTCCCGACTTTGGCCCCGCCGAAGAACTGATCGTCGCAACTGGCGCTGACATCAGGCACGGAGGCGAGCGTGCTTTCTACGACCGGCTTGGCGACTACATCCAGATGCCGAACAGGCAGCGGTTCGATCCGCCAGGGGCCTACTACGAAACGCTGTTGCACGAATTAGCCCATTTTAGCGAGCCAAGAATCGGCTGGAGCCACGAGAAGGAAGGCTACGCAATGGGCGAGTTGGTGGCCGAGTTAGCGGCGTCAATGCTCTCAGCAGAGCTTGGAGTTCCGCAAGGCGAATCCTTGGAGAATCATGCGGCGTATCTCCAAAGCTGGCTCCATTCGATGCGTTCGGATTCGAGCTTCATCTTCAAGGCCAGCACTCAGGCATCGAAGGTCGCTGACTTCCTGCTATCGCATGTCAAGCAGGAAGCCGCAAGTCCTGAGCCTGCAATCGTTGTGTGAGGGGAACTATGTCTCGTTGGTATTACCGCTTTCCGGGCAACTTCTACGCATTCGGGCCGACGCCTCGTGAGTTCGCCAGTGAGCGAGAGGCACGAGCATACATCAAACGCATTTGGGAACTGACTCGGCTTCCGAGGGGGACGGAATTGTGGCGAGCGTGATCGCCTTCGGTGCGGTCGGTGGTGGTCATTCTGAAAAACGATTGCCGCCCGCCTTGGCGGGCCACATCAAAACCGTTACGCCAAAGGAACCAACAGATGATGGGCCTGGAAACTCTGATCGCAGTGAACAACGACATCGCACGTCAGGCTGCACGACGAAGGCTCAAGCCTTACGTGCCTTCTGGCGCAAAGGAGGTCGATGGATGGCGCAACTTGCCGTTCGAGTTCCCGAACATCGGCTACCTAGAGCCGAAAGGGTGGGAGAAGGTCGAGTCGTGGTTCGTCGATAAGTACGGCCACGGCTTGGAGAGCGAGCCTGCGATGACACACCGACGTTTGAAGCAAGTCCTACGTGACTACATCGAAACGAACCCCGATCACGGATTCGCCGTGGTCGAAGAGGGTGAATTCCAGGTTGTCGTAGCGGCGTTCAAACCAGTCGAGAAGAAATAATGCCCGACCTTCATATATTCGTCGCTGAATGTGCCAGCAAAAGCTGGCCTCGCTTCGTCATCAGGAACAACCGAAACCAACTCTGGACTGGCGACTCTTGGACAGAGAAGCCGCAGGATGCACTGCTGTTCAACAGCGGGGAAGAGGCGTTAGCGAAGGTGACGGAATTGACGCTGGCCTCGACCGAGCGCCTGGTGGTCACGACCGTAGCCATCAGAGTTGATCGAGAGAAGCCGTTTTCAATTGCAGAGCTTCAAGAATATCTGGCAACAAGTTTCCGGGGCTTGCTTCTCGACGGTGACTTTTCTGGAGCGACGTTCCAGGTCGAACCAGATTGGGATGAACTGAGGGAGATCGAGTAATGTCCGACAACCCGAACGACCTGCGTGACGTACAGCCATCGAGCTTCCGACACATCATCGGACAGCGACATGTCACGGAGGCGTTGAAGATTGCTGTTGAAGCCAGCTTTCAGGAAGGCAAAAAGCTGGACGAAGTTTTGCTTTGTGGGCCTCCTGGCTTGGGAAAGTCGGCGCTCGTGAGCGTGCTTGCGCAAGAACTCGCCGTGCCGTTCACAGAGGTTCTTGCGCAGTCGATCTCAAATACCGCTGAACTGAATTCCGTGCTTCTTTCTGCGACTGACGGAATCCTCTTCCTCGACGAAATCCATCTTCTCAACCCGACCCAGCAGCATTCGCTGCTGCAAGTTCTTGACAAGCGCCGCATCTTCCTGAGCGGCGGTAAGTCAGTGCAGTCGATCCCGGTTGCGCCGTTCACGTTGGTCGGTGCGACAACTGATCCCGATGGATTGATCGGCCCACTGATCGACCGATTCCGCATCGTGCTGCACCTGGACTATTACTCGCTCGACGAACTTGCCCAGGTCGTGCGTCAACGATGCCTCGCCCTGGCTTGGAAGTACGAGAGCGATCTTCCAATCGAGATCGCTCGGCGTGGTCGTCAGACGCCACGTATTGCATTGCGTCTTCTGCAAAGCGCCCGACGAGTTGCCGTGTCCGAAGGGGCCGAAGAGATCACCGTGGCGCACTTACTCAAGTCTTGTGAACTCGAACGAGTTTCCACCGAGGGCCTGGACAACATGCAGCAAAAGTTGCTCGGCTTGCTCGGACCATCAGGTCAGCGACTCAACGTGCTTGCCTCAATGCTCGGTGTGTCCACCAAGGTGCTGACCAAGACAGTTGAGCCGTTCCTGCTTCGTCACGGCATGATCGTCAAGTCGGACGGTGGGGTAAGGCTGCTTACCAAAAAGGGGCGGGAGCATCTGGCTACTTTCGTGACTGAATGAGTCTAATTCTCGCCCTTGTCGTGTCGCAGATCGGTCTTCTTTGAGTGTCTGAAACATCGCCAAACATTTCTGATGTGAACCACGAACCGTCCCATGACCATCCAAGACAAGTCTCGAAGAGCATTCATTTCCGCCCTAGAAATGGCCGAAATGCTCGACCTTTCCAAGTCGAGGTTCTTCGCTCTGGTTAAGGCTGGAAGTTTTCCCAAAGCGGTGCAGATCGAGTCCTGTAAGCGTCCTGTTTACGACTCGGAATCGCAGCAAAAGTGTCTCGACATTCGGCGCACTGGCGTTGGTGCGAACGGAGCGCCGGTGCTGTTCAACAGGAAGCGGAAGGGTGGAAACACCCCGAAGCAGCGACGAGCAAAAGAGCCAGTCAGTGGCAACAACTCCGAGATCATCGAAGCCCTAAAGTCACTCGGCCTGACGGCCAATGGCGATGCAATTGAAACCGCACTTCGGGAACTGTATCCGAACGGCTGCGATGGAATCGACCAGGGCGAACTCGTGCGGCAGGTGTTCCTGAGACTCCAACGCAAGTCATAGAACAGTCCTGTTTGAGAGAGGGAAGTGAACATGATCCGCCCACGTCAAGTCTTCTTGTTGGCAGCATTGATCCTGGTCGGGGCAATCACGGCAGCCGATGCACAGGAGCCGACGAAACGCTTCCTCGGCAAGCTGAAAGTTGGGCAGGAGGTCACGCTCAAAGAGGCGAACGGTCGCTACGAGATCATCGTGCTGAAACGTCTTCCCCTCGGCCACAAGATCGTAGGGATCGGTGACGACTACATCGAGCTACTCGACGTGTCGGGTGTCACGACCACGATCATCCCGGTCTACTCGATTCGGTCGATCACGAGGCTGGAACTACCGCAGAAGTAACGAAATCCAATTTCGCATAATAGGCAGATCACGAAGTTCGACGGGCCATTTGCCCACCTGGAGCATCAAAGATGAGCGATAACCCGGCCAACGACGCATCACAAAATGGAAAAGCGAAATCCGAAATCGTGTCCCAGGTGGCCCGCATCGTGCGAAAGCATGGCTTGGACTACGACGATTGGCGATACGTTGCCAAACGGGTAAGGCAGGTTTGTGAGCTTCGCCCGGCGAAGCGGGCGAAGAAATTGCCTCGTGTCCTGACGGCTGATGACTTCCGCCGCTTCTACCAAGTGGTCGATCAGGCCGACGACGTGCAGCACGCTCTTATGCTCCGACTTCTCTTCTACACCGGCGTTCGTGTCTCCGAGTTGTGCAGCGTTCAAGTGGCCGACGTGGACTTGGAAGCCTGCAAAATCAGAATCAATCAGGGCAAAGGGTCGAAGGACCGCTACGTGCTTTTTGGCAAATCATTTGCCACGGCGCTCCGCACTCACATCGCTGCACACCAAAAGAATCGCTGGCTGTTCCAAACTCGCCGGAACACTCGCTTCTCGACTCGTAGAGTTCAGCAGATCGTTGAGAAGTACGCCGACCTCGCAGGGGTGAAGGCCACGCCACACACCTTCCGACATCAGGCGATCACATGGCTGACTCGCCACTCCGGGCTGGCCGACGCCGAGCTTCAACTGATTACGGGTCATGCCCGACGTGAGACGTTATCGGTCTATCAACATGTCGCCCTCGACGGACAACTTGAGGAGCGCTACCAGGACGCCATGAAGAAGGTGGACCTATGAAACTCACTCTTGTCGGCCCAACCGACGAAGGCTTCTGGTTCTTGGAAAATGACAAGGGCATGTCGTGGCAGATCGTCGAGCGGTGGGCAGATCACCCCGGCGCTGCGGCGCTCTTCGGCTGGATGGCCCCTGGTGCTGCGACCAACGACGAACACGCCGAGGCGGCATGGGAGTTCTTGATGGAGAATATCGGGGCCGAAATCGAAGCGCCCCTTCACATCGCCGCCCATTTTGATGCGTTGGAGCGGGAAGCCGTGGAGGAAGTCGTTAGTGAGTTCTTCGGCGTGCGGATGCGTTCGACTTTCGAGGCGGTCGAGGAAGAGGGCACGGTCGGGTTCAAGATCGAGGGACCGGAGATTGAGATCGACGACAAATAAACGCACAAATCTGAGCGGGGCGAGTTGCCTTCCGCTACAGGCGTTCGTTTTGTCTGGAACAATTCGTCATCCAGTTAGACCGCCACTTTTCCTCCCCGAACATTTGCAACTACCCTCTAGTTGCTGTTTAGCTTCGCCATGTCAAAACGCCGATTTGCGGACTTGCCGCACGCTAGGCTTCTATTTCTTTATCTCATCAATCTCTCGCAGTAAGGCGTTGACTAGCTCGAAGGCACGGCGTTGTCCTGCCTCGAAGACTGCTCCTGAATCTGCGGTAGATTCGACCTGTGCAGCCCACACTGGTCCGATACTGTCTAGCCGGGCAAACTTGGATCGAAGAATTGCAACTCCTTCTTGAATGAGTTTGTGATCTAGCTTTCCTCGAAACTCTTCCGCCAATGCTTTGTATCCTCCAGTATAGTTGTCGATACAAAAGCAAATGTCGTAAGCATCCTTCTCTTTTTTTCGCTCGCTCAGCGTGATCGCCTTGATGCAAAGATAAGCTGCGATTGTTGGGAGCTTTGCCACAACTTCGTTGTGACCTCCGTCTGGCAAAATACCTTCGACTTGCACCGACTGTTGGAAAGCGAAAGCCAAATCCACTCCACGAGCTTTCCACACGGATAGTTCTTGAATCAGTAGGTGGCTGCCTACGCCTGCCGTTTCTGGAAATTCACCAGTGATTAGGTCCACTTTGATCTGTGTGTTGGACCCCGTTAGAGTGCGAAAGAAGCGATTGGGCATTTCAGACGATTGTTGGTAGCCGGATTGGATCAACCGTTGTCGAATTGATTCATAGATGAGGGGCTTGAGCTTTGCTGCGTCGAGTGCAAGGTCAACGTCCAACGACCCAATGTGCCCTTTGTTTGGAAAAACCAGTTCTGGCACCCACCCTCCAACTATGACAAGATTGTCGAGTTCCTTGCCAAGGATGGTAAGAACTTCGATCAAGACAGACCGACAAGCGGCTACTTCGTTCATTTCGTGTCTCCGAGCCGTGACTCGTCGGCCGTCTGCCCAAACAACTTGCGAAGTTCCTTTTCGTAAAGCTCCCTTGCCGCCTCTTCACCCCGTCCTGGTAGTGACTTCAAATCAAGGTAGAGTTGGATTGGGGAGACAACATTTACCCCATCGCAGTTCTTCGCCCCCTCGAATACGGCAGGGTCGTCCGTCAACCAGAGCGTGCAGTTTGCGCCCGTGTCAACCTCTCTTGCGTCGATGAAACTGAACAGTTCGCTGAGCTTTCCGGCTATGGCCGTTGCCTTGTCGAAGTAGAGAACGCTTTTGTCATACCGAACCATCGGGGAATATCGCCATGCAGCGGCGAGTTGGGTAAGTGCGTATGGTGTGTCATGCTGATCGCACCATTCTGCGATTCGCTTTTCGCTCTGTGGTGCTTTGCACATGGTGAATATGTGCAGGGGCGTGGCGTGAGGGCGGTATGCCTTGGACCAGTTGTGCAAGAGCTTACCTGGGTCACGCAAATGGAGGAGGCGACCTCGCTCCTCAAGGTATGCCTCTTCAACTAGCGCTTGCTTTACTTTCGATGCGAGTCCCAGGCTGACTTTTGCCTCTTTCGCCAACTGCTGAACCTGCCATTCTGCCTTTGGCTGGCTCAAGAGGGTACGGATGATCCTGCTTGATTTCTTCGAGAATGGGTCAATCCGGTTACTCCTCGTCGTGCTGCGATTGGGGCGACCAGCGATGTGAAGGAATAGACCGGGGGCTGCCAAATGGCAGTTTCCGGCTCTGTCGATGTAACTGACCTGTCCCTCTTGGAGCCTTTCAGCGACTCGTGGAGAGATGAACGGGCAACACACGAGATGCACTCCGTGAGGAGGCCCCCAACGCCGTCTCTCTAGGATGGAATCTGCCGACTTCGGGGTAAGTTGACTCTTGGTTTCGACAAGAAGTTCGACTTTGCCGTGGTTCGGTGCTTTGAGCGAAATGGTGACGGAGTGGTCCCACGCAAATTCATCCTTCGTGCTTTGGACGACCGACTTCACGTCGAAGGCATTGGTTTCCCTGCCTAAGCGAGTTATCCAATCAACCGCTGGGATGAGCGGTTCCGGCACCAAGTATTTCTTCTCAGGCATAGTTTCACCGTTCAGTGAAATATACGACGAAAGTGAAAAAGTGCAACTGGTTGCACTAATCAGGCGATATTTCACGACCAGTGAAACCGGCTTTCGCAGTGAAAATCTTCCAGATTCTACGTGAAATCACGCTTCCCTGGGGGAATACCCCCATTCTGGCGCATCTCTGCACAACGAGGCGCTGGCAGACGCCCTATACCTACTTGGGCCATTTCCAATCACTCAACGACGGCCCACCGGCGTTGACCCACGCTCGCAGTTCTTCGTGACTCCATCTCGCCGCACGACCAATCTTGATCGGTTTGGGCATCCTGCCATTCTTTGCCATTCCCCAAATGGTTCGCTGCGATAGTCCAAGCAGCTTCGCAGCTTCCCGTAAGTCGATCAGCAACCCTTTGTCTTCGGGCGGCTTTTGACCGCCGAAGTTGGCGTGCTGTGATGCTCGAAGCCGAGCTTCTCGCTGTGGGTCGATTCCCGTGGCGCTGATGACTGCTCGTCGAATCAAGTCAGTCAAGATGTCCTCATCGAGCGTGACTGTGATTTGCACGTTGATTGGCTTCATTTTCTCATCCTCCCTCATGTCGGCGGTGGTCTTCTTTGCAACAAACCATTTCACCACACTAACCAGAGACGAGTATGCCCGACCCCACTGAATCAATTCGCCGTCAACGCATTTTCGAGATCAACAGTCAGCCTGGATCACGGGAGGCGCTTGAAGCAGTACATGGAAAAGTCTGGGATACAGCCGAACTTGCAACCGACTTCATTGTGACTGGTTTTCTGGCTCCGCTCGTTGTCGTTCGACGTAAAAGCGACGGGCAGAAGGGCAGCCTGGAGTTTCAGCACAGCCCTCGGTTCTATTTTCAATTTCAGCCACATGTCGGTTAAGAGGCCGACCGAGCGAAGCGAGCGAGGATGGAAAGGTGATCGCAATGAAAAGCAATAACCCTCAATTCCCCTTCGGCCAAGTAGTGGCAACGCCCGCCGCTCTTGAGGCGCTAGAGCAAGCAGGCCAGACGCCGAGCGATTTTCTTTCACGGCACGCTTGTGGCGATTGGGGCGAGGCTCTTTGCGAGGAAGACAAGGCACTCAAAGATGAGGCACTCAAAGATGGCTCTCGTCTATTGAGCGCATATCGACTCAAGACCAGCACGAAGATTTGGATCGTCACCGAGGCCCAGGACGACAACGGCCAGCGAGCGGCCACGACCATCCTATTGCCGGAAGATTACTGATGCCAATGCCGACCCCCGAAGAACTCGACTTGTGGTCCCGCTCGTATATCCCTGGTCAAGCTCGATGCGTTGATGGTGTCTTTTCGGCACACTTCAATGCCGTCTCGTGGTTTCCCCAGGCAACCGACGCCGAGATCGTGGCGCTCATTGAAGCAGGATTCAAAGGCGAGCCAGTTAAAGCCGTCGCCCGTTTTCTTGCCGCCGAGAATCCGGCACGAGAAATCGAGTTCGTGCTGCGCCGGGCAGCCGATGGATTCGAGTACGAGATTGACATGGACCCGCTAACGTCGATGGCGTGGATTCGACGTGAGCGACCTCACCTACTGCGAGATCAACATGAAGCGACGTGAGTTCCTAGCAGTGGCTGCGGCGCTACCGCTGTTGCCAGCAATCGAAATGGAAGCCACGCCGCTCGTGTTGCCGCCGATTGCTGGTGAGCAACCCGGCTCGGTCTTCTTCGACAATCTCTCGACACTGAACTGGTCGGAGGGAGATGGCAGTGTGAGCTACTTCGACTGGATGGGCGTAATGTTGGAAGAGTGGAAGCCGGGCGACGAGAACTACGACTCAATCCTCGATCTGTTCGTTAAGTTCCCGCTGCCGAGGCTGCATGAAAAAAGCCGCCGCTGCTCGTAAGGGGCAGCGGCGGCTCATACATGCGGTCCCAACGAGGACCACAGACTATTTAGGAATGGCGGCAGCGATTGTGAGAAGAGTTGGCAACATTTTGGGAATCTCCGAAATCGGATTCATAAACTTTAGGGGCTAAGTAACATCGGGTCAGGTTCCCCGTGTTATCGGCCTTTGCGTTTTTGATGTGACGTTCCCCTAATCGGTTGTGGATGCGAATCAAAGCAAACTCAGATGCCCGGTCACAGCGTCGATCTTCTCGGCGTCATCGGGGCCTATGGCGATACAGGTGCGAGTCGGCTCACCGTGAAACTCGGTCTTGCCGCTATCGGTAATCAGATGGACCTCCAACCTCGCAGCTTTCGCCTTGTCGAGAATCTCAAGTAGCTCCTGCTCGCTATCAACCCGGCAACACACCTTTGCGAACGAGCCAGTGAGCCACGCCTGCTCAGCTTCCGAGAAGTCATTCAGCGAGAGTGCGCCTCGGTCTTGCAGGCGGCGACAGATGAAGGACATCGAAGCGTGCGCACCCTGGGCGATCTGCTTGCCACGCCTCATTCCCAGGTCGTGCCGCATGACGATGACTTGCTTAATTGGGGGCATCGAAGAACTCGCTTCGGAGGGAAGTTCTGGGGCTGTATAGCACCATCAGACAGCCAACGCTTCGGCTGGGTTCATTCTCGTAGGCGAACCCTCAACTCTCCACTGGTGTCCCTTCATCAGCCCCTCTTCTCGAAAGGACGCTCTTATGCCCCTCGCTCTCCCCAAACTTCGTGTTGGCACGCCTCTTCGCCATGAGGCTTTGTCCGTCTTCCCGCTTTTCACCGAACCGACCGGCGACATCGGCTATCGACTGTCTGACGAGGCCCTGGCCGACCAGTCCGTGCTGGTGGAAGAGGTCAGCGAGGGCGGGTCTGTCCCGAATCTGTTAGTCGAGAACAAAGGCGACCTGCGAGTGCTTTTCCTTGAAGGAGAGGAATTAGTCGGGGCCAAGCAGAATCGCATTCTGAACACGTCGGTCCTGATTGCCGCCCACACAAAGGTCAAGATTCCGGTGTCCTGCGTTGAGCAAGGTCGCTGGGGCTACAAGTCTCGTTACTTTGGATCGAGTGGTTCGCACTCGCCGTCGAAATTGCGTCGGACGCTCAAAGCATCAGTGAGCCGGTCGGTTCGAGAAAATCGAGGGCATACTTCTGACCAAGGTGCGGTTTGGCAAGAAGTCGCCTCGCTAAATGCTTCGCATGGCGTGGCGTCAGGCACTTCGGCCATGTCCGATGCCTTCGACACTCACCAGGACCGGATCGCCTCGTTCAAAGAGAAGCTCAAGTATGTTGAAGGCGCTTCGGGTGTGGCCGTCGCCATCGGCGGGAAGGTGGTTGCCGTCGATCTGTTCGACAAACCCTCGACATGCCTCAAAGTTTGGGACCGGCTACTGTCGGGCGTTGTGTTCGATGCCCTCGAAGCCGGGCCGACCGATCAGAGTGCCTCAGTTGCAGATGTGGAGCAGCTTCTCGGTGCTGCTGGCAATCTTCCCTGGCAGCAGGCTCAAGCGGTTGGAGAAGGGGAGGAATATCGGGCTGAGTCACAGCACGGAGATCACGCCTCGGCGCTCACTTTCGAGGGAGCCGTGGTGCATGGGAGCTTGGTGGCGGCGGTGTGACTCCAGTTGCTTCGGAACCGAAGAAACCGTGGGCGTCACGTTCCCGCTGCTACCGGCTCGTGCGTTTCCAAGCGACATGTGCCGTTGATGCCGCTTTTGCGATCTCGCTCATCAAGTTGCGACTTTCAAATTGAGTTGCGAGTTTCACTTATGGCGGTCAGTTGAGAGTAGCGCCCGCAGTCGTCCGAGAAGACCGACTGGACATTACGATGTCGAGTGAGGGATGAACCCTAAATGCACCGCATTCCATGAAATGCACCCTATTCGGTGCATTTTTTTGGTCGATCAAAATCTCGGCATCCCGTTTATGGGTAAGCACTTACGGAAACTGGACCTATCTGTCTATTTCGCCCATCACGATGTCGAGCGAACCGACGATCGCGGGAACGTCGGCAATGAGGCAGCCCTTGCACAGTTCGTGGGTCACGCTCAGGTTACAGAAGCAACTGCTGCGTGCCCGCACGCGCCACGGAATGGTCGAACCGTCGCTGACAATGTAGAAGCCCATTTGACCGCGCGGCGCTTCGGTTTCGAGATAGGCATCGCCTTTGGGCAACTTGGTGGCCAGCTTGATGGGCGTGCCCCAATCGCCGGTAGACTGGCTGTACTTCACGAACGCCTGGCGGACGATATCGATCGACTGCACGACTTCCAGCATGCGAACGTAGAACCGGTGCCAGCAATCGCCAAGCACCGCTTCTTTGGGCACGGCGGGATAGTCGTGATCTTTGGGGTAGTGCCCGTTCTTCTGCACGATGACTTCGAACGCATAGCCGTCGTACATTTCGGTGTAACGCTCTTCGCCATCGCGGCGCAAGTCATAGTCGATACCGCTGCCGCGGAGCACCGGGCCGGTGCAGCCGTAGTCGATCGCCATCTCGGGCGACAGGATGCCGATGTTCGCGGTTCGCTTGACGAAGATCGAGTTCGTCGTGAGAAGCGCGTGATACTCCTGAATGATCGGCTCGAACTGAGTCAGGAAATCCTCGCACTTCTGGATCCAGCCGCGTGGCAAGTCAGCAGTCACTCCACCGGGCGTGAGGTAACTGTAAGTGAGGCGAGCACCGCAAGCTTCCTCGAACAGGTCGAGAATTTTTTCGCGTTCGCGGAACGCATACAAAAACGGGCTGAAGGTGCCGAGATCGAGACCGTAAGCGCCCATGCCGACCAGATGGCTCGCGATGCGCCCCATTTCGCAAATGATGACGCGCAGGTGGCGAGCTTTCTCAGGCAGCTGATAGCCGAGAAGTTTCTCGACGCACAGCGACCAGCCGAGATTCATGTTCATCGCCGCGAGGTAATCCATGCGGTCGGTGTAAGGGATCCACTGGCGCGGCGTCAGATTCTCGCCGATCTTTTCGGCACAGCGATGCAGGTAGCCCAAGTGCGGTTCGGTCTGCGAGACGATTTCACCATCGGTACGCAATACGAGCCGCAACACGCCGTGCGTGCTGGGGTGCTGCGGGCCCATGTTGACGAGCATTTCGTCGGTACGAACATCGAACTCGACAACGCGGGGATCATCCAGATAGGTCGACATATAGTGCCAAGGTTCAAGAGTCGGATGTCGGGAGTCAGTTTGACAAACTCCCTCTCCTCGGTACTCCGGAGAGAGGGCTGGGGTGAGGAGCTGAGTCGCTTGCGACTCACCATGCCTCTGAACGCTTACCTTCCACGCATACCGTGATATTCGAGCGGCATTTCGTAATCGCGGCGCAAGCCATAACCGACCCAATCTTCGGGGCACAAGATGCGGCGTAGATCGGGATGACCGACGAAATTGATGCCGTTCAGGTCAAAAACCTCGCGCTCGTGCCAGTTTGCCGTCGACCAAATGCCGGAAACTGTGGGAACTTCCGGCAAATGTCCAGGCTGATCGTTCTTCCAGCGAGGCAATTGCACCTTGATGACCAGCGAGTGCTTCTTGGTGATGCTCGACAGGTGATACACCACTTCGGTATGTGGCTCGAAGCCCGCTTTGGCTGCCTTCTTCGGGTCAGGTTCGAACCAATCAATGCCGGTGATGCAATTGAGCATCTCGAATTTGCCGTCCGGATCGGTCTTCAAATGTTGGCAAACATCAACGAGGGCATCGGGGGCCACTTCGATCCAGGGATCGATGGCTGTGAGATTGGTGTTCGTGATCTTTTCGCCGAACTTCTTCTTCAATCGTTCGATCAGGTTCGAACCACTCATGATTCACTTTCTCATTGCCGGCTAAAGAGCCCGTTAGTCATTAGCTCAGAATTGCCCGCGACAGTCAGAATATGGGAACAATCGCGATAGAGGAAACTACGCCGACAAATATTGAGCATCGTCGAGCGGGTCACTCTGTGGAGTGCGGGCGAGAGCCTGTTTCCCTCGTTCCTGGCTGACCGCTCGCACCCAATCCAGGTCGCCGCGTTTCCAAACGTAAGCAAAGCCAATCATCAGGATGGCAAAGAAGGCACCGATATCAACCACCGTGACCAAACCCAACTGCCGCATCCCTTCGTGAATTACATCGCTAGAGCGATCAATAGGGTCTGTGGAAGTGACCACGTTAACAAGCGAGGCTGGAACTTCGGTCGGCACAGTCGGCTGGCGAACACCCATTTCGCGATAGAGGTCGGTCGCTTGCGGCGTAAGAACTAACTGACCATCAACGCGGTTGACGACGATAAATTCTTCACGCATAGCATTCGTGGCTTTGCCAAAGGTGGCAGCCCAGGGAAAGAAAAACGCAACTTCTACATCAAAAATAATGAACAAGAGTGCGACAACATAAAACCGCAAGTCGAACTGCACGAAGCTGGAACCGATAGTAGGTTCACCGCATTCGTAGATTTCCAACTTTTCGGCATGCGGATCCGACGGACGCAAAAACCGGCCGACGAGTAGGTTTACGAACAGAAAAATGATGCCAGCACCGGAGAAGAGTGCCAGATAAGCCACGATATTGACGGACGATGCAATTGCAGACATGGTTCATCCAAGGATATGTCTAGCCGCGCTGGCCAGAGGTTGTCAGTCGGCTTGTTCTGGGTGCGAGTTGTCGGAATGCGTGTCTGCAGGTTCAGAGAACGATTCGAAGTCGTCTTCAGCATGGGCCACTGCACCTGCTACGAGCGACTGCCGGCCAGCAAAGCCGGCTTCGACTTCGTGCCAGTGAGTTACTTCCGCTTCGCCCAATTTCCAGCACAAGTAGACCACTCGGCCGTCCAATTGCGAAGGAAAATCAACCAGTCCCTCGACGGCACCCTTAGGCTCTAAACCCAACGACCGCAACTCGTCGATGTACTCTTGCAAGCGCTGGGCGTCGGCAGCCACGGCCTGCTGCATGCTGGCCAATTCGTCCGAATAGGGATCGCCAGCCTTTTGATCTTTCCGCGACTTAAATGCAGCCAGCCGCGAGCGACGTTCGACAACATCTCGGGCCAGCGTGGTTAAGTCGGTGGTGATCGCACGAACCAGCGGGAGCATGGCATTCGCCTGCTCAATGGTGAAGACCTTCGCAACTGGTTCAATCTTGACTGGCATAACACTCGCTATTTGATTCTGCGATTCATCGCTTAATTATTGATTTGGTCCGCCGTGCACCGGCTCGGCGATAACCTTCGATTCCGACACCGCGGTCGGATTAAGTGTCGCTCGGCCCCAGGCCACATCGAGCGGCAAACGCGAAAAGTCAACGATGCATCCATCACGGCTGTAGCAGCTCAGGTCGTGCGTGGCACCCATGAAAATACAATCGACGGGGCAAGGCTCGACACACAATGCGCAAAACATGCACTTGCTGTAGTCGATCGCAAAGCCGGTGATCTTAAAGCCCTTGCCACCTTCGACCCGCTCCTTACCGATGTAAATGCAATCGACCGGACAGGCCTTGGCACATTGATCGCAAGAAATGCAGGTCGTCAGGTCATAGCGGTGAAAGCCCCGATAGCGATTGGCTACTGGAACTGGCTTTTCAGGATATTCGAATCGTTCGGTAAACGCACCACGCTCGGGCTGGTAGGTAATCAGCCAGTTGCGAAGTGTGACATACATACCATGCGCCACCGTGGCGACAGCCAGCCAGATGTTGCGCAGCCAATCCAACATGGCGAGGAGCTTTCCAGCAAAAAAAGAGACACAGTCGACCTAAACTGCCCTAGCGCAAGGAAATATCCGAGCCCCTGCGCGGGTTTCCACAGAATTATAAGGGGATGTGGCAAGCCCGCAAGCGTACGTGCCAGCGGAATCCCAGGCCCGGATCGCGTTTCAAGCCGCTAAACGCAAATCCAACCTATGATTCAAGTTGCTGCAAATTGGCGAAAGCCAAGCCAAAAGCCAGGATTTACTTCGTTGGTGCGATTGATCAAGAGCATCGACAGGCTGAGAGGCGGCCTCGAGTATTGGGCTCGATTGCACCTAAGTCGCAGCAGGGGAAGCGTTAAAAACCGAAAAGATTTTTGGGAAAACTGTCCCCTCTTGACAGCCGAAGCTTGACTCCCAGAAATCCCAATCCACAATAAAGAGAAGGATTTCCGCGCTCGCAGGTGGTGACACAAGTTACAGCGACACACCAAGGTGATCTGCCTGACTGGAATCCGCGCGGCGAACTAGGACCGCGCTAACTGCGAAGGAATCGACCGATGTTGGTATTGTCACGCAAGAAGAACGAAAGCATCGTCATCAACAACGACATCACAATTGTCGTCGTTGAGATCCGGGGCGACAAAGTTCGCCTCGGGGTGGAAGCACCCAAAGAAGTGCCCGTCCACCGCCGCGAGGTTTACGATGCAATTAAGCGCAACGAAGCGGCCCATTTGGAACAATCCGGACCTACCGGTACCGAAGGCTAAGTCTCCGTCGCGAGTGTTTTATCGCTCGCGAGATTTCGTCGTTGTTTCTGCTCATTTCTTGCCAATTGGTGAGTAGAAGTCGGAGCTCGCGACTGCGAAGTTAAATGAGCCCCACTTGACGCTCCCCGCCTTGTCCCGGTATACCCCATGCTTCGGTTTGAAGGCTTGTCACGTTGATCGGAACCATCAACGGGCACAAGTTCTTTCACCTGGCCCCATCGTCTAGCGGTCTAGGACACCGCCCTTTCACGGCGGTAACACGGGTTCGAGTCCCGTTGGGGTCATTCTCTGTTTTCGCAGCGGCTTGATGGCTGCGAGACCTGCTCACCGCAATTCGCCGCGCGGAGTTTCTTTGAGCGCATCTGAGTTCCGTGCGCTGTTGCCCCCCTGTTCGAAGCACAGGCGTGTATCTTGCCCGTACAATCGCCATCATCGCGCTTCGTCAGGCGAAACCGCGTGCGGTCGGCAGGCAAAACCCTTCCGAACGGCCGGTGGTGAAGCAAACTGGATGGAAGGCTCTTCTAACGCCTTCATGTACGCTGATTTGCTTGGCAGCACCGACTGGATTCCCCCATGAACGCCTTGCCCCCTCTTCGCCCGAATCGCGTCGTTGGGCAAGAGATTCTGCTGGTGTTGCTCTCGATGTTGCCGATTTACGCCGTTTATGCGAGCCATCTGTGGCGCGCGGATGCGACGGGCTTCATTCAATACGATATGCCCTACTACGTGGCAAATGGGCGCGAAGTATTCGACCGTGGCGGCACGTTGCTTCACGCCAGTCCGTACGACCCCGATCCCCATGCTCCGGCTATTTACTTCCATTGGCTCACGTTTGCCTTGGGAGTCGGTGTCACGCAATTGGGCATTGATCCAGGCGTACTTTACGTTTCTGTCGGCCTGGTCGCCGGCCTCGTCGGTGGTTGGCTCACTCTGAAGATCGTTCAGCACCTGGTCCCTAATTCGGTCGATCAGTACCTGTTGTTCTTGCTCACAATGTGGGGCGGGGGACTGATGGTTGCGGGCAAGATGGCGGCGAACGTCGTCAGTGGAGAACCACTCCTGGCGAAACTACTCGCCTTCGACCCGGCCGATGGTTGGTGGTTCATGGACTGGGGACGAAACTTTTTGTACCCGACCGAGTCGGTATACCACGCGCTGGTCGCTGGTGCCTGGCTGTGTGTGCTGCGCGGGCGAAACTGGACAGCCGTCGGGTTGGTGACATTGCTGGCGGCAACGCATCCCTTCAGCGGTTTGCAACACTTGCTGGTGCTGGGGAGTTGGAACCTCGTGCAATTGGTGAAGGGTCGGCAAATTGCGGCACTCTGGCGAGGACTAACACTGACCGCTGTACTTGCCGCCTTTCTTGGTTATTACTTTGTCTTTCTCGAACAGTCGGCAACGCACCGCGAACTGCGGCAGCTGTGGTCGCTGGCCTGGATCGTGCCGAACCATACGTTGATGTTGGCATACGGCCCGATCGCAATATTCGCAGCTTGGCAATGGTCGAAGTCCAAGGATGAGTTCAAGCCAGAGACTTGGTTCTTCGCGACTGCGTTTGTGGTGTCGCTCCTCCTTGCCAAGCACGATTGGTTCGTCAATCCGCGACAGCCGGTTCACTTTACCCGCGGCTATGTCTGGTTGCCGCTGATGCTCCTGTCGCTGCCACTCCTCGCAAGTGGGCTGCAGTACATGCGCGAACGCTGGCCAAACTGGCAACGCTTGGCAGTGCTAGGATCGTGCGGTTTCCTCGCGGTCAGCGATAATCTCGCGTTTTATGCAGACACGCTCGGCCTGGGTAAAGAAAAGTCTTCCCTCGGTCTCTATTTGCCTCCGCAGGCGCGCGACATGTTTGCCTGGATGAACAGCGAACAACTCCAAGGTGTGCTGCTCGCCCCGAATGAAGATCTCAGTTACCTCTCTGCAACGTACACCGCCGTGCGGCCCTACTATGGTCATCGTTTCAACACTCCAGACTTGCCGCGCCGTTGGAACGAACTCGATGCTTGGAACCTGAAAGGAAAATCGGGGCCGTGGCTGAACACCATCGACTATTTGCTGATTGCCCTAAAGGAACGTCCGCAGGGGTTTCGCGCCGAAGACTGGCACCTGTTGCGGGAAAATAATCGGTACGCACTCTATGAGCGGGTGAAGAGCAACTCTCCTGCACCAGCCATCCCCTCCAATCAGCCTGTCTCAAAAGCGGCTGATGAACCGATTGATGCAATTGGTTCGAGTTCTACAAATTGACAGACGATGATGAGTCGGATAGCGTGGCTCAAATGTTCGCCCCGCCGCGCCGTTCCAGCCTCGCCCTCTCCACCGCGATTGCCCTGGTCTTTGGCACATGTGGGCTGTGCTGCGCAGAAACCCCTACCCCGGCAGGCTCTGAAGGCCTGGAGTTCTTCGAGAAGCGAATCAGGCCAATCTTGGTGGCACATTGCTACGAGTGCCACAGTGCTGATCGCAAAAAGCAAGAAGGTGGCCTCTTTCTCGACTCGCGCTCAGCATTATTGAAGGGTGGCGACTCGGGGCCCGCGATCATTCCCGGTGACCCGGAAAAGAGCTTGTTGATTACTGCTGTTCGGCATGCAGACAAAGATCTGAAAATGCCCCCCGAGCAGAAACTTTCAGCCACACAACTCGACGACCTGACGGCGTGGGTCAAACAGGGTGCCCCTGATCCACGCCTGGCAACTTCGGCGGGCACCGTAGATTCTCGACCCAAGTCGGGTATGACGCTGGAAGAGGGACGCAAGTTCTGGGCGTTTCAGCCAGTGCAAGATCGACCGGTACCAGCCGTCACCGACCAATCGTGGCCGCTGACGCCTATCGACAATTTCATTTTGAATCGACTGGAACTTGCGGGTGTTGCAGCCGCGCCGCGGGCCGATAAGCGAACGCTCTTGCGGCGAGTTACGTTTGACTTAACCGGCCTGCCGCCGACACCAAATGACCTAGCTGAATTCCTCGCCGATGATTCGCCCCAGGCGTTCGAAAAAGTAATTGACCGGCTCCTGAGCTCACCCCACTATGGCGAGCGCTGGGGGCGGCATTGGCTGGACGTGGTGCGCTATGCCGATACCTGCGGCAATGCCTCCGACTACCCGGTGCCGCAAGCCCATCGCTATCGCGATTGGGTCATCTCGGCCTTCAATCGCAATCTGCCGTACGACCAGTTCGTGCGCGAGCAGATTGCCGGAGACTTGCTCGGTGGCGAAAGTGAAGAGATCAAGTTTGAGCGGATCAAAGCGACCGGCTATCTGGCAATCGCACGGCGGTTTGGCGGCGACCGAGTAGGAGAGCACCATCTTACGATTGAAGACACCATCGACAACGTCGGCCGCGCGTTCCTGGGCTCGACCATTTCGTGTGCCCGTTGTCACGATCATAAATTCGACCCGTTCACCTCTCACGATTACTACGGACTGTATGGCATCTTCAGCAGCACACGCTATCCTTTTCCCGGCGCAGAAGTAGGCAGGCAGCAGGTTGATTTCGTTCCGCTGATGACGCCGGCCGCAATCGACGAGTTACTCAAGCCGCACCGAGAAAAGGTCGCGGCTGCAGAGGCCGAGGTTAATCGCCTGCAAGCCGTTGAAGCGGAAGCCAAGAAACTGCCTGACAGCGATGAGAAGAAAACGCAGCTTGAAGCCGCCGCCAAGGCATTGAAAGAAGCGAGACAAAAACATCAGGCGGTACAAAAAGAAGCGCCGCCGATTGCGGACGCTTATGCCGTGGCCGAAGCAAAGCCCGAGAATGCCAAGATTCACCTACGTGGTGATCCCAAACGATTGGGCGATGAAGTGCCTCGGCATTTTCCGGCGATTCTCGGCGGGCAAGAATTGCCACCCGAGAATGCGACCAGTGGCCGATTGCAACTGGCCGAATGGCTCAGCAGTCCGCAGAATCCGCTGACCGCGCGAGTCATGGTCAACCGCATCTGGCAGCAACATTTTGGCAAAGGAATCGTGCAAACGCCGAATGATTTTGGCCGCCAGGGCAAGCCGCCAACTCACCCCGAACTGCTCGACTATCTCGCCGCGCGTTTTGTCGAAAGTGGCTGGTCGATCAAGGCGATGCACAAGCAGATCCTCCTCTCGCGGACCTGGCAATTGACCAGCGAGGAGGTTGCCACGAGTGCCCGTCTCGATCCCAACAACGAGTTGTTCTGGAAGTTCACCCGCCGCCGCTTAGACGCCGAAGCACTGCGCGACTCGATACTGTTTGTCAGCGGTCAACTCGACGAAACCCCGGCAGGAGCTCATCCGTTTCCGCCTGCAGCATCGTGGGGCTTTACGCAACACAATCCCTTCAATGCCGTGTACGAAACTCGCCGCCGCAGCGTGTATCTCATGCAGCAGCGACTGCGGAAGAATCCGTATCTCGCCATCTTCGATGGTGCCGATCCGAGTTCTAGCACCGCCGTTCGCTTGCCAAGCACCACTCCGCTGCAAGCTCTCTTTTTAATGAACGATTCATTCGCGCACGACTCGGCGGCGAAATTGGCCGCACTGGCAATTGCATCCCAGGCAGAGGAGCCGAAGCGAATCGAGTTTCTCTATCAAACCACGTTGACTCGCGCGCCTAATTCCGAAGAAGTGAGCGAATGTAGTGACTTCTTGCAAAAGTATCGCGCGGCGCTCGCAGCCAAAGGAGCGCCCCCGCCGCAAGTGGAACCCGAAGCCTGGTCGGCCTTAGCGCGAGTGTTGCTCAGCGGGAATGAGTTTGCTTTTGTGGATTGAGGTTCTTCAATGACACCAGTTCCGCTCAGCCGTCGTTCGGTCGTCCACTCCCTAGTGGGAGGTTCGCTGCTTCTTCCTGGCATTGTGGCGGAACTACTCGGGCAAGATCACAAGCCGGCAAGCGAAGCCGATCCGTTAGCGCCGCGATCGCCACATTTTGAGCCACGAGCGAAGCGGGTGATCTTTTTGAACATGAGCGGCGGGGTCTCGCACGTTGACTCTTTCGACTATAAGCCCAAACTGATTGCCGACCACAACCAATCGTTTCACGTACCCCAGAAGATGCTGGAGGCCTTCGCGCCGAATAATCGCGTCGTCGAAAAATATTTCAAACGGCCCCAGTGGGAGTTTAAGCAACGGGGCCAGTCGGGGCTCTGGATCAGTGAACTCTTTCCGCATATCGCCAGCTGTGCTGATGACCTCTGTTTGATTCGCTCAATGCGTAACGATCATCCCGATCACTTTCAGGCCACACTGGGCATTCACACGGGGTCCGTCACGTTTGCCCGGCCCAGCATTGGAGCTTGGGTCAGTCACGGGCTGGGGACGATCAATCAGAACTTGCCGTCGTTCGTAGTTCTGGCTCCGCATCTGCCTTACGCCGGTGGCCAGGTTTGGGCTTCCGATTTTCTGCCGGGCTGCCATCAAGGAACATTGGTAGCGCCAGGAGCAGAGCCGATTGCCAACATTAAGCGACGTCAGGCGGCCTCTGAATTGCAAGAGATGGAACTCGGTCTGGCGGAGGCGTTTAATCGCCGGCATCTCGCTCAGCGCACGACGGATAGCAATCTAGCAGCGCGAATCAAGTCGTTTGAAACGGCCTTCGGCATGCAGTCGGAAGCGCCGGAAGCGTTCGATCTGTCGCGCGAGACCGATGCCACCTTGCAGCTCTATGGCCTGCCGCGCGGCGGGACCAAGGGCTTCGCTTGGCAATGCCTGATGGCGCGACGCCTCGCCGAGCGCGGCGTGCGCTTTATTGAGTTGATCGATACCGGCGCGTCCAATAATTGGGACTCGCATGGCGATATGAACGCGCATGGTCCATTGGCGAAAAATGTCGACCAGCCCATTGCGGGCCTGCTGCGCGACTTGAAAGCGCGCGGCATGCTGGATGAAACGCTGGTGGTGTGGACGACCGAGTTCGGCCGCACGCCCTTCAACACCGGGAAGGATGCCAAGGGACGCGAGCATCATGCCGAGGTGTTTACATCGTGGCTCGCGGGTGGCGGTGTGAAGGGTGGCTTTAGCTACGGCGAAAGTGACGAGTACGGCTGCAGCGTGGGGGCCGATGAAGTGCACGTGCACGACTTCCACGCCACGATTTTGCACCTGCTTGGGCTCGATCACGAGAAGCTTACCTATCGACATGCTGGCCGGGACTTTCGGCTGACGGATGTCGCTGGCCGTGTGGTGAAACAGGTGATTGCGTAGCGCGAATTTATTAACTGCGAACCCACGCTGCACTCTTGCGCCGAGCACGGTAAACTGTTAGTCCGCCATTGAAGGCGACTATTTCAGATTCGCAACCTGCTCGCACGGAGATTTGCCATGATTGAGGCACTTGATCGCAGTTCCAGTCACGTACTCGGTTTCAAGTTGTCCGGCAAATTGCACGACGCCGATTATAAAACCTTTGTTCCGCAAGTGGATGCCGCCATTGCTTCGCAAAACAAGGTGCGGCTCCTGGCATGGTTTCACGATTTTTCCGGTTGGGATACACACGCGCTGTGGGACGACATCAAGTTCTCGACAACCCACTGCACCAAGATCGAACGAATCGCCCTGGTCGGCGAAAAAGATTGGGAAGCCTGGATGGCAAAGGTTTGCAAGCCATTCACGATGGCGCAAATCAAGTATTTCGACGCCAGTCAAATCGACGCTGCCTGGGCCTGGCTCGAAGATTAGGCAAATTGAGGCTCAGCCTGTTGCCCACCGCCCTCCCTCGATTTTTCGCACCTTTGAAAGCATCCATGAACACGAAGAAGCACGAGCATCAGCACGGCAGTTCT
Organism: Anatilimnocola aggregata; assembly: GCF_007747655.1. NCBI lineage: Bacteria > Pseudomonadati > Planctomycetota > Planctomycetia > Pirellulales > Pirellulaceae > Anatilimnocola > Anatilimnocola aggregata. Next base: position 5,909,892 of record NZ_CP036274.1, on the reverse strand, counting down.
CACGAACACAAGCACCCCAAGAGCGGTTGGAAGCCCCATCGTGATTGGCGCGTGTGGATGGTGGCCGCGATGCTCGTCGCCATGGCGATTTACGTACTCACACTGGAAGAATCGCTCATTCCGTTTGGCGGCGGACCAGCCGAACCACCTGTTCCCGCAGCTCCAGCTCCTGCGCCGTAGTCTCTGCAGTGTTCAGTGGCCACGCGCTACTCAACCTTGGCCAAGCCGAGATTCAGGTCCAATTGCGAAGGACTTGTGCCACCCCCTGCTGAAAGTTCGCAGGCAGGTGACTCAGATGTGGCTGCGCGCAACCAAAAAAAGCCGCCGTAATAACTTACGGCGGCTTTGACGAGTACCCCCAAGGGGATTCGAACCCCTGTTACCGGACTGAGAACCCGGGGTCCTGGGCCACTAGACGATGGGGGCGTGCAGTGAGGAAGCGAGCGGGCCGAAGGGAAACGACGGTCTGCCTGCTAGGACTGCATCTAATCTTGCCATCGGAACGCTGGTTGTCAACACGGGCGGTGGGGGAAAGTGGTCGTAAGTGCCGCGTGACCGCAAAAGTGGGGTGTCCAACAAGGAGCGAGAAGTTGGACACGAAAGCGCGCCGATTCCGAGAGATATGCAAGGTGCTGTCCAACAATGGGGGTGATTGTTGGACAAGTTGGTGCGTTTCGGACCACGCGGCACGGCGAGTTACGTCAAGGACGAAAGCTTCGGCCGTGGCATAGGCTTCCAGCCTGTGAGGAAGTGAGAGAAGACTAAGACAGTCTGGACTAAGAACGGGGAAGACAGGCAGGATGCCTATCCCACATGGCCGAGTTCTTGCAGGCAGTGCTGCATGTATTCGAAACTCTCGCGGGCGAGGGTTTCGACGCCGGGTTCGTAGTCGAAAACTTCGACGCTGACCCAGCCGCGATAGTCGATCTCGGCCAGGGTCTTAAAGATGGGGAGGAAGTCGAGTTCGCCCATGCCGGGGCCCCGGCGGTTAGGGTCGTTGGCGTGAAAGTGTTCGAGCAACTGGCGGTTCTCACGCAGCAGTTCGGGGATTGACTTGGCTTCGGTCGACATGGCTTTGCAGTCGAGATGCAGCCGGCAATTCGGCGAACCGACGCGTTCGATCAGATCAACTCCCAGGGCCGCCGTATTGAGGAAGTTGCCTTCGACGGGACCGAGCGGTTCAATCGCGAAGGTGACGTTGCACTCTTCGAGCACCGGTATGGCCCGCTTCAAGCAGTCGGCGGCTAGGTCGAGCCCCTGATCGTGCGAAATGCCGGGGAGCAGGTTGCGCTGAAGCGGCGATCCGAGAACCATGACACGGCCGCCGAGGTCGCGGCAGAGGCGGGCCAATTCCGCCAGGTATTCGCTGGTCTTGATTCGCACTGCGTCGTCGGGCGTAGTGAGGTAGTAGCCATTCGTCTTGGCCAGCAGCCAATGGAGGCCAATGACCGTCAGTTCGGCATCTTCCGCCTGCCGCTTCACTTCGGCTCGCTTAGCTGGGCTGATGTCGAAAACATTCGTGGCGATAGTGAAGGGGGCGATCTCGATGCCGGTGTAGCCGACGTCGCGGGCGAAGGCAAAGGCTTTATCGAAGGGCCAGTCGAGGAACGTTTCGTTGCAGATTGCGAATTTCATCACGAAATCTCAGCTGCTTGGTAAGAGGAAGGCGTGCGTGTTGGGCTGGCTATCATACCGCACTGCGCGTGATCGCGGGACCACGCTTGTCGAGGGCCGCGGCGATGCGAGCCAGTTGCTCCGGTGTGATTTCGTCCTGCAAGGCAGCCGCCGATTCGAGAATCTGGTCCGGCCGTTTCGCTCCGCATAGGGCGGACGTGATGCCGGGCTGGGCGATGGTCCATTGCACGACCAACTGCGGCACAGTTTTCCCTGCATCGCGGGCGATCGCGTGCAAATCATCGAGAAGGTCCTGATTTCGTTGCCATTCTTGCCCCTGGAACATTGGATACTTTGCACGACCGTCGCCGGCCTCAAAGACGTGATCCCGCGCGAGTTTGCCGGCGAGCAGTCCCTTGAGAAGTGGCCAATAAATGCAGATGCCAATATTCTGTTCTCGGCAATAGGGGACGAGGTCGGCTTCGATCTGACGTTGTAGCATGTTGTACGCAGGCTGAACCGCGTCGACCGGACAAACGGCTTGAAAACGACGGAGTTGATCGACCGAGACGTTCGAGACGGCCGCTGCGCGAATCATGCCAGCGGCTTGCAGTTCCGCAATCCCAGCGGCGGATTCTTCAATGGGCAGGTTGGGATCGGGCGCATGCAAATAGTAGAGGTCGATCACATCGATCTTCAGCCGGCGGAGACTTTCGCGGCATTCTCGATGGAGCGTCGCGCGGCTGCCGTCAAATGCGCGGTCCCCGTTGGCATCCCAGTGAATGCCACCCTTGGTGGCGATCACCAACTTATCGCGATTGCCGGCAATTGTTTCGCCAATCAGCTTTTCGCTTTGACCATCGGTGCCATAGATATAAGCCGTATCGAGAAAGTTGATGCCGGCGTCGAGCGCGGCGTGAATCGTGGCACGACTATCGGCATCGTTTACTCCCAGGCTCGTCATGCCGGCAATGGGCCAGCAGCCAAGCGCGACCGGCGAAACGAGCAGGCCAGAGTTACCTAGGGGACGAAGCGGGGCGGGCATCGGGAAATCTCGCAGGTACAACTGGGCGGGGTGCCCGTACAATATAACGAAGTGACTTCAGGCAAGGAGATGGAAATGGCTTCGTCGTACATTATCGCCGCGCGTCGCACGCCGATCGGCAAGTTGCTTGGGCAACTCTCGAGCATTCCTGCGCCCAAGCTGGGAGCTGTCGCTTTGCAGGCGGCCATTGCCGACAGCGGCGTGGGATTGGACCAGATCGACGAAGTGATTCTGGGTAATGTCTTGCAAGCCGGTGTGGGCCAAGCTCCCGCGCGGCAAGCAGCGCTGGCGGCTGGCATTCCAGCAGCAGTGCCGGCAGTCACCATTAACAAAGTTTGCGGCAGCGGGCTGAAGGCGGTTATGCTGGCCGATCAGGCGATTCGTGTGGGCGATGCGCAGATCATTGCCGCAGGGGGCATGGAAAGCATGAGTCTCGCTCCTCACCTGCTGATGGGAGCGCGCGGCGGCTGGAAGTTTGGCAATCAAACCACGCTCGATGCAATGCTGCACGACGGGCTCTGGTGCGCAACCGAACAACGGGCGATGGGCTGCCTAGCCGATGATACTGCTACTGGCGCTTCGGTCTCGCGGGCCGCGCAAGATGCCTTCGCGCTGGCCAGCCAGCAGCGGGCGCTGAAGTCGCAAGAGGAAGGACTTTTTCGTGCGGAGATCGTCCCCATGACGGTCAAAGCGGGCAAGGTGGAGATTGTGGTCGACCGCGACGAAGGGCCGCGAGCTGGTGTCACTTTGTCGGACCTGACAAAGTTGCGCCCGTCGTTTGGAAATGAGGGATCGGCGACCGCCGGCAATGCTTCGCAAATCAGTGATGGTGCTGCAGCCCTGATGGTCGTGAGCGAAGCGATCGCAAAGGCTTCGACAAGTTCGCTCCGCGCGCGGATAGTCGCTACTGCGAGCACTGCCCGGGCACCGAAGGATCTGTTTCTCGCTCCCATTGCGGCGATCCGCAGTGTGCTTGAAAAAGCTCAGCTGACTCTGGCCGACATTGACCTAGTCGAACTAAACGAGGCCTTCGCTTCGCAGTGTCTGGCATGCCTGCAAGAGCTCAAGTTGTCGCCCGAGAAGACAAATGTGCGGGGCGGGGCGATAGCGCTCGGTCATCCGATTGGCTGCAGCGGCGCGAGGGCGCTGGTGACCTTATTACACGCGTTGCAACAACGGGGGGAGCGGCGCGGAATCGCGTCACTTTGTCTGGGTGGCGGCGGTGCGGTGGCGCTGCTGGTGGAATTGGAGAAATAGAACCGCATAGCTCTCGTTTCCTGGCGAATATTTTCGCTAGCTCGCGCGCCCGCAGGTTTTATCCAGCTTTGCCAGCCGGCAGAGTTTCGCTATGATATCGATGCGAAACTATGACGTTGCTGCCCTTTAAACGACGGACAGCGGTTGTCGTCGTTTCGCGTGTCTGTTCCGCCGATACTGAACATGCTTGCCGGGTTGTGCTTTCGTCGTTGGGTGCTGGCGCAGTCCGCTGATTCCCTCTCCCCTGTTGAGGGCCTCTCGCGAAGGAGTTTTCTTGTGGCGCGTACCGCCTTGCTGCACGGATTGTTAGCTGTTTTGTTCGTGGGATCTCTCGTGCGGGTGGCGCCAGCCGCTCAGCCCGTCGAGAGCATTTTGCCTGCGACAACCAAGTTGTTCATCGCCACGCTCGACGTGGACGAGACACGCAAAAAGTTTCAAGCGACACAGCTGGGCGCTCTCAGCCAAGATCCGCTGATGCAGCCGTTCATCGAAGATCTGAAAAAGCAGATCAGTCGCAAAATGAACGAAGCGGGCAACGGCATGGGCATCACCTGGGAAGACATGGAAGGTGTGTATGGTGGTGAAGTCGCCCTCGCACGCATCCAGCCCGATTTTAAGGATAAGAATTCGTATGCGATGGCCGTGATCATCGATATCACGGGCAAGCGGGCCCAAGCTGACACGCTTTTGGGCAAGATCGACATTCAGCAAAAGAAGGAAGGCGCCACCCGCCGCGAAGTGAAAATCGCCGACGGCCTGAACGGCGTCGAATATGTCCAAAAGGTCCGCGCTGGTGCGCCGCGCGTCGAAAAGGACTATTACTTCATCAAGGATAACTTCCTGGTCGCGACCGACTGGTATCCCATCGCTCAAGGTATGGCAGCCCGCATCGGTAACGAAGCGAATAAAGATAGCCTGGCCTCGATCAAGGCCTTTCAATACTCGATGGAACGGAACGCGGCAGTTGCCAAGCAAGATGGCCTGAACTACCACGTTCGCTGGTTCGTCGAGCCCTTCGGCTTCCTGGAAGCTTCGCGGGCCGCGAATCGCCGCGAAGCCAAGAAGGGGCCAGATCTGTTGAAGATTCTGCAGACGCAAGGATTCAACGCCATTCAGGGTGTCGGCGGCTACGTATTCTTCGACACGCCGGACGACGAACTGCTGCATCGCACATTTGCGTATGCTCCACCAATTCCCGGCGAAAAGGATAAGTACAAGCTGGCCGCCCGGATGCTGAAATTCCCCAATACGAAAACGCTCGTGCCGCAGACTTGGGTGAAGGATAGCGTCGGCACTTACTTGACGCTCAATTGGCACCTGCAAGATGCTTTCAAGTACTCGGAAACGCTGATTGACGCTGTCGCCGGCGAGCCAGGCGTGTTCGACGATCTGTGGGCGAGCATGAAGGACGATCCGCACGGCCCGAAGATCGACATCTACAAAGGCTTGGTCAACGAACTGGGTGAGCGGGTATCGATCATCTCCGATGTGCTACAGCCCGTGAATGAAAAGAGTGAACGGATGCTGGTGGCGATCGACGTTAAGAATGAAGCTACCGTGCGGGCCACGATCGATAAGTTCTTTAAGGGTGACCCTACTGCCCGCCGCCGCGAATTCGAAGGGCACGGGATTTGGGAAATCGAAAACGAACAGACCGCTGCTGCCGGTGGCCCGATGCTTTCGATCGAAGGGACAGAGACTGAATTCGTCGCTGCCGAAAAGGACGAAGAGGAAGAAGAACGGAAGCTGCCGAATATGGCAGTGACCGTGTACGGTGGACACCTGGTCATTGCGACCCACTACGACTACATCGTGGAACTCCTCAAGAATGTGAAAGACAAGAAGCCAGAGCTGACCACGCTCAAGGATTTCACCCGCGTCGAAACCGCGCTGAATCGCCTGGGCCAAGGAAACGACAGCTTTCGTTACTTTGCGAAGACTGAGGAATCGTATCGGGCTACGTATGAAATGCTGAAGCAGAACAAGCTGCCGCAGACTGAATCGATGTTTGCCCGCCTGCTGAACGCCATCCTCGATTCGAATTCGGAAGACGGCAACCGTGAAAACGAAATCGACGGCAGCAAGCTGCCCGATTACGCGCAGATTGTAAAGTACCTCGGCCCCACCGGCCTGTTCGTGCAGTCCGAAGAACAAGGCTGGTGGATCGTCGGCAGCCTGCTGACTCGCGACCCAGTTGCGACTGGCAAGTAACGAATGCGGTGAATCTTCATCAACAAGCAACTGGCCCGTAGCGAACTGCTGCGGGCCTTTTTTGTTGGTTTTGCTACCGGCGAGCCCCTTGCCTGCTGTTGGGGACTGGTTTGCAAACGTGCCTTCCGATCGCAAGTGTTATGTGTAGTTGTGTAGTAACCATTCACACTTTTTCAACTGATCTTGGTGGGTTTGGGGTGGGTGGGTTAGCTTGTGGCCATCATGGCTGAATAAGCAGAAGTATCTGTCTGTTCGAAGTGTCTCGAACTGGAGTTACGGATTGCGGCGTTGGAAGCCAAGTTGGCAGCGGCTTTGAAGTCGTCTGCCAATTCCTCGAAGCCTCCGTCGTCGGATATTGTCAAGCCGCCGGCCGCGCGTCGCAAGGCGGAGGGGAAGCGGAAACGCGGGGCGCAGCCGGGGCATTCGAAGCACGAGCGGCAGGCGTTTGCTCCCGACCAGATTGAGGTGACGACCGACCATCGCTTGGAACACTGCCCCGACTGCGGCGGCCAATTGGAACTGCTGGATGAACCGGCCCGCGTGGTCCAGCAGGTGGAGTTGGTCGCGCAGCCGATCACCGTTACCGAGCATCGCAGCCGTGTCTGCCGCTGCGGAGCATGCCAGAAAGAATTCACCGCGAAGCTCCCGCGTGCGGTGCGTCAGGCGGGCTTGGTGGGGCCCGAACTATCGGCGCTGATCGGTTATCTCAAAGGTGCCTGCCACTGTTCCTTTTCGACGATCTAGCGGTTCCTCAAAGACGTCTGCGGCCTTTCGCTCAGCTGCGGGCAACTCCGCAAAGTGTGCGGCAAAGTAACGACCAGCTTGGATCCGATGTATGCCGAACTGCTCGCTCAGTTGCCGCAGCAAGACCGCCTCAACGTCGACGAGACGGGACACAAAGATAACGGCAAAGGGATGTGGACGTGGTGTTTCCGCGCTCCCCTCTTTACGCTCTTCAAGATCGATCCGTCACGCGGCAGCGAGGTGCTGGTCGCCACGCGGAGCCTGGAGTTCGACGGCGTGCTGGCTGCGATCCGCGAATTGTTCGCCATCATTCATCGGCGCGAAGAATATGGCAGCGAACAGGAATTTCACGGCGCGCTCGAGGATCAAGGCTTTGAAGTTTGGACGCAGGCGACGTTCCGCACACCGGCCACGAACAACCTCGCCGAACAAGCCATTCGCTTCGTGGTCCTTGTCCGCAAAGTAACCCAGGGAACCCGCAGTCTCGCCGGCCGCCAATGGTCCGAAAGCATCTGGACCGCCATCGTCACTTGCACCCAACACGGCCGCAGCGTCTTCGACTTTCTCAGTCAAACGGTCGGCGCCTTCTTCAGCGACACCCCGCCGCCAACCAATTGAACCGCAAGACCTCAACACGCCAATGCTAAGGCAACGGTAAAAAGGTGTGAACGGTTACCCAACATCCAATCACGCCTAGACCATTTTGCGTCGTACTTTTGCGCCTTCTCCTAAGAAGAATTTCACAGTTGAGACGACAATGAAGCACGATTGGTTTTTACTCATGGAAAAGGCGTTGTTACCGTCCGAACCTGGCAGAGTCGATACTGCTGGGCTTGGAATCAGCCGAAGTCGGCAGCACGGTGACCAGTTCCAAGTCCATCGTGCTGGCGGTCTTGCCGTCCGCTGTCAGGACGTGCAGCGTCGCCTTGCTGGCCTTCGTCATGCCAAGGTTTGGCAGTCTGCAAACTACGGTGTTGTTCTTCCATTCCGTGATCGTGGCTGGCAAAGCGATTTCGCCGATTTGCAATACCACTTGGCCTTCTTTGTTCGACAGATCCTTGCAGTTCAAGGTCACGGTAGCTCCCACTGGAATCTGCGGCAGGGCGACTTTCTTGCTGGCGACTGCGGTCGGTGCGATTTCGTTAGCAGGAAGGGCTGATACGGGGGCATCGCTGGGGGGTTTCTTGGTTTCCGACGGCAAACCCGTTGGCTGGGCGGTAGCGGTGTTTTGCCCGTTATGCGCATTGGTTGGCACCCAAGCTTCCTCGCTGAGGCTCTGCGTTTTGCTCTCCGGTGCTTTGTTGCTAATCGAGATATCGGTACTCGGGGTGTTCGTCTTGGTGCTTGAGTTCAACACCGGCGGCTTGGTACCGCTATTGTCATTGGTGCCGCTGGTTCGCACGACCGGAGGAGCTACCGCAGCCTTAGTTTCGGGTGTGGCACCGCGCGCGACCCCAGCATTGCCGCCACTGCGATTCCCAATCGCGTTGCCTTGCCGTGCGCGTGGAATCAGGCCTCCCCCGAGTCGAATCCCACCACCGCGACCACCAATATGGGCTTCGGCGGAACCCACCGTACCAATGATATTTAAGGCTACTGCGATTGCCGTCGCGAACTGAAACTGGCGAAACATACGAACGCCCTTCGAATGAGAATTCGAGAACAATTGCCCTGCTTAGCGTAGGACAGCTGGTAATGTTACGTCTGATCTCTCGAAGTGGCTAGTATTCTCTTCAAATTGACCGTTACTCGGAACACCGCCGACCAACCCGGCAAGGCAGGCGATCAGCAAAGACGGGGAAGCCCAGCATGATCAGGAAAGGTCGGCAGTGTGAAAGGGCGTGTTTCCAGCACAAGAGTTATTCAGCAAGCTACGAAAAGTGATGGACTTCCGACTGCATTGCCGAATTGCCGAATTGTGACAACGTTCGAGTCATTTTGGTCCCACGAGCACGAGGCTACTCCAAAAAAACGGGTGCTTCCATTGCTCTTGTTTGCGGACTTGCTTCTTTGCGTTGTGCAGGGCCGATGCGTAATTGCGGGCCGTCGGATCTTTGCCAGCAAGAGTCAGGTAGCCGGCGAAGTAGCTGACGAGCGTCGCGCCGGCTGCATCGTCGACGACCCAGTTGCTGGCTACTACGCGGCGACTGCCGGCAACCAGAAAGCCACGCGACAAAGCCCAGACCCCTTCGCCCTGCTGCTGGGGACCATAGTTCGTCTCACACGCGCTCAAGATCGCCAGCTCGCAGCCATCGAGATTGAGCTCGTAGATTTCCGACATGGACAAATAGCCGTCATCGCGCGGATCGCCCGCTCGGCCAGGTGCAATCGCGAGGGCACCGAAGAAGTTGCCATAGTTTTGATCGGCCATGCCGTGACAGGCTAGGTGAATGATCTGCCGGCCGGGTGCATGTTGGCGAATAGCCGCTTCGGTGGCCGCAGGTCCAGTAACTTTGACGGTCGTGAAGCCGATCTTCTCGAAATTCTGTTGCACCCAGTTCGATTCCTTGCCCGTGTAAGGCAACCGCGTCAGCCCTGCGCGGAAACGATCAATGGAGCGACTCAAACCGAGCTGTCGATCGACTGCGTCGGTCGTGGTGCTGGCCGGTGCATAGTTCGGATCGCCGAGCGTCAGCAGCTTTTGCGCTGCGGCAGCATCGCTCGGTGCGCGACCAGCAAGGTTCAGCAGGACCGAGGCCGACGGTGCGTAAGCGATCGGTGGACCAACGTCGAGCAGATACTCAGGATTGTCTATGTCGTCATTAACGACGAGCGTTTCAAACGGCAGCAAAGCCAGCGGACCGTCGGGAATGATGGTCAGCAGTTTCAACTTGCCGCTGATGAGGGCATCTTGTTCGGCCTGCGGAATCAACAGCTTCCACAGCAGGGAGAGTCGCTTGCTTTGGTCTTCATCGTGGCGTTTGTGCGAGGACATGATCGTCAGCAACCCGGTCTGCTTATCCTGCAGAATCTGGTTGAGCACTCCCACTGTCAGCGGACCGGCAGCAACTCCCAGCTGAGCGGCGGTCGTTTCGTCGATCACCAAGGGAGCAAACTCCGCCGAAGTTTTTCGCACCGCCACGACATATGATTCAAACTTGTCGATGTAGTAAGTCAAGTGAAGTTCGTCGTCCCCCATCAGTTGCTGAACTTGCGGAATCGTGGCCGCGTTCGACTTCTGGCCGATCAATTCGCGATAGACGGGGCTGGCCGAGCGCAAATCTGTCAGGTACTGATAGAGTTCGTCGCGGGCGGCCAGAACCTCGCCGGCAAGATTCTTGTGTTGCGTAATGAGTTCTGCTGAAGGCTTCGGGCCGGGAGCGGGCAATTCGTTGAGGCGATTCTCTGCAGCCATCACTGCTTGCCGCAACTGATTTTCGTTGTGCTTGAGTTCATCTCGTACCGCATCGGATAAACCCGCGAGCAGATCGATGTTCTTCAGCTTCAGCTCATCCAGAAACGAGCGGGCCTTGGCTCGTTCGATCATCGTAAACAGCTTGGCGACGTCTTTGAGTTCGGCTTGCCATTTGACCGCAGTCGCATAGCTGGCGTTCGTGCCGAGAAACATCTCCGCTCGTTCACGTTCCGCGCCAGAGGCAAAAGTGCGCAGCAACTCGGTTTGTTCCAGGCACAGGTCAAGCGCAGTGACTGCTTCTGCTTGCTGACCGGAAAGCCACAAGGCGACCGCCCGCGTGCCGAGCAGGTTTTGCACTTTCTGCGACGGCAGCGGGCTGAGCTGGTGAATCGCGGTCAGTCGATCCAAGATTCGCAGCGTTTCTGCATGGTCGTCCTGAAAGATTTTGAGATGCGCGTACTGCAGGAGACTGTCAGCAAGTCTGGCGCTCTCTGGTCCATATATCTTGATTTCAAAGTCCAGGCTGTTTTTCAAGATTGGCTCGGCCTCGCTGTATTTCTCTTGCAGCCAGAGCGTTTTGACCAACTCTTGATTGGCCAAGGTCGTGCGCGGATTGTCGGTCCCTAATTCGGCAGCCAACTTGGCAACGGCCTGCCGCGCGAGGGGCTCGGCCTCGGCGGAGCGATCCTGATGGTTCAGCAACTGCGCCATGCGGAGCTGGACTTTCGTCACTTCCACATGATCTTTGCCCACGCTCAGGTCATAGGCGGCGAGTTCCGCGCGGCAGTACATTTCAGCTTCTTGCCACCGGCCCTGCACGGCATAAAGTTGCACAAAAGAATCCAGGATGACGGCAGTATCCAAGTGATGCATACCGTTTTCTGCGACCCGCAGGCGGAGCGCGCGGCGAAACCTGGTCTCGGCCAGATCGTATCGATCTTGCTGCATGGCGACATGACCGCCGATATGAATCGCGTCGCACAAGTTGCGAGTCGCCGAGCCGATGCTGGTTTCGGCGCGAGCCAGTGGTTCGAGAATCGCGGTCGCTTCAGCGCTCAATTGCGCTGCCTTGTCCAGATCGCCGAGTAGGCGATGCGTATCGGCAAAGGACGTCTTCGCTCGGGCTAAATGCGATTGAGCCTCGGGATGCTGAACCTGACTCCAGAAACGGATGGCCGCCTCGTGGTAGGGAATCGTATCGGCAGTTCGACCGAGACGTTCCAGGCAAACGCCAATGGTCCGCAGGGAATCGCCGTAGCATAAGACCGCCATTTGTCGTTCGGTCTCGTTTTGCGGCGTGAAGTCCTTCAGCTGTTCGAGCGTTTGCTGCCACAATTCCACCGCCTCGCGATAACGCCCCTCGTAGCCGCGGGCCTCAGCAAGTAACAACGTCCCTTTGAACTGGTCGCGTTTCGGAAAGCGGCGGCGGACGATGTCGCGTGTCTCCTCTGCAGCCCGCGCGGCTTCGGCTACGCGGCCCGCCACTCGCAGTTTCATATACTGCGACGCGCTGGCTGCGAACTGCTCCAAGTCATCCTGGGTCTGAGCGAAGGTTGAGGCACTGCTCAGGTTCAGGATTAGCAATCCGGCCAGCGTATGCAAAGCAATGCGAATTAACATTCCTGGCTACTCCTGAAGCGCGTCGCGCGGCCGGGGCGGTTCGTTATTTATACTTTCACGCAGCCGCATCTGCCCGCACAATTTAGTTCTTTGCAAAAACATGTTTGCTCACTACCAACAGCTGCAACCAACCCGCGACATACAACGGTTGACCGGAGAGTGGCTCGGCGATAGTTAGACATCGCGAGACACTTCGCGTCGGTTACCAACTGCTTTTGATTCCTTTCGGCGACCATATCTGCTATCGGACCAACGTCGTTCGTCGCGCTCCACAGCAAGATCAGGCTGCCGCTTTCGATCTTCAGAGGTAAGCCGGCCAGCTGGGAGTGACTTTCCTGGCGTAAAGCAGGTCGATTCCAATGGTGGCAGGCGGACCTCAGTCAGACTTCTAATTTGCGGGTAAAGGTTGCCGGCATCAAACAAAGACCGACTTCAGAAACAGTAACGATGAGATTTCGTTCTGTGACAGTGCGCCGGACGATCATAGAAGGGCGAGTCGCCTGCTGGCAAATCGCACCGCCGCGGCACTCCACACGCGAGAAATAAACAGCGTCATTGCGTCGCCCCAATCAATATCTGGTGAAAGTGCTGGCTACACTTCACACCCAGAGGGACTGCGGGGGCAAAAAGGCTAGCCGCGTACCCGACCACATCGCGCCGAACAGTGCCACATACAGAATGCTGCGGCTGGTCAATGGCGAAAGATCTTCATTTTGCTACCAGATCCTGCCCGGGTGGCCGCGTTCGGCAGGCTATGGCCCAAATTCTTCAGCCGACCGGCTTCTCCCTGCAAGAACTCGAAACTGGCTTCCGGGGTTTGCTCCCTTTACGTTCGTATCGTCTTTAGCAAAGCCGTAGAACTGCTCCAGGCGATCATTCCCGAGACGGGACTGCGGATCGATGCACCGGTACCCAGCCATCGTCTTTGTAGAGGAAAATAAGATCTTCTAAAGGACGCAACATGCTTCGGCTAGACACACGAATGGCACGTAGTTCATCCGGAAGTGCTTCGTTAGAAATGAGATAGGCCAAGGGGTCCTTGATTACGTAGAGAGTTTGTAATTCAGACTTATCATGGCAAGGAGGCATCCAATGCGGTATTTCCATCAAGGAAGGTTTCGGCAACAGGTAAAACACTTGCAGCATCAGTTCCTACAGGATGGCAATCTCCCTTTCAGCGACATCCTCTCCACGGAGTTGATCAAGCAAGCGTTGACAACGTTAAAGATTGGTTGGATCGATTGCGTCTTTACGCCGCTCGTCACGCTGTGTGTATTTCTGGGCCAGGTGCTGAGGGCTGATCACTCGTGTCGCGCAGCTGTGGCGCGCCTGATTGCGCGTCGTGTTGCGCGAAAGGAACGTGCGTGCTCTCCAGAAACCAGCGCCTATTGCCAAGCCCGCAAGCGATTGCCGGAGAAGTTCTTCTCACAGCTTGCGAAGTAAACGGGACAGCAACTCGATACGAACGCAGAATCACGTTGGTTGTGGAAAAATAGACGCGTTTACATCTTCGACGGTGCGACGGTTTCGATGCCGGACACGCTTGAGAATCAACAAGCCTATCCGCAGCCGCCACAGCAGAGGCCGGGTCTGAGAGTTCCCTTGATGCGCATCGCAGTCGTCTTCTCACTGGCTTGCGGCGCCGTGCTCGACGTGGGCACCTGTCGATACGCTGGGAAAGGGCAGAGTGAGTTAGGTTTGCTGCGTCAAATGTGGTCGGTCTTTCAGCCAAGAAGCATCATGCTGGCCGATCGGCTGATATGCGCTTGGACGGAACTGGTGATGCTCAAGCAGCGCAACGTCGATTGCGTCTGTCGGTTCACCTCACATCGCAAGACCGATTTTCGTCGTGGACAGCGTCTCGGAAACGATGATCACATCGTGACCTGGAATAAACCGATGAAGCCACGAACCATTGATCGAAAGACCTACGACACTCTTCCCGATTCGCTGACAATTCGCGAGTGTCGCATACAGTTGTCGCAGCCTGGCTTTCGGGTGCGAGTCCTCGTGATTGCCACAACGCTTCTGGACCACATTGCTTACCCGCCGTCCGAGTTGGCGGAACTGTATCGCGCGAGATGGAACGCGGAGCTCGCTCTGAAGTCGCTGAAGCAAACCATGCAGATGGACGTGCTGCGCTGCAAAACGCCCGAGCTGGTCCGGAAGGAATTGTGGACGCACATTCTCGCCTACAACCTGATTCGTACCATCCTGGCCCAGGCGGCGCAGAAACATCAGCTCGAACCGCGTTCGCTCAGCTTCAAAGGTGCCATTCAAACCTTGGAAGCATTTCAACCGGTGATCGCTCTACAAGGCGAACAAAACACCGCGCACCGCCTGAGCTTGTACCACGAACTACTTGACGCCATCGCCGTTCACTGCGTCGCCGATCGACCGGATCGCTACGAACCCCGCCTCAAAAAGAGGCACGCCAAAAACTTCGCCTACCTGCGAAAACCGCGCGCAGATCAAACGTGAAATGGCTCAAGGGCTTACCAAGTTTTAAGTGCCATTCGTGTGTCGGACCGAAGCGAATTAAGTGGCAAACGGGACAAGCAATTGCCTCGGTCCGGGCCAGTCATCGTCCGTCTTTCAGTCCACGTTAGGGTGAAGAATCTGACCGTGTGCAACGCAAGATTATTGTTCTGATCTGCGGGGGTAGTTCCGGCATCTCGACGGTACGCATTGCACTGCCGCGGGCACCGAACCCGACAACGAGAGCGATCTCGATAATAACCCGGTCAGAAATCGCCAATTCGCGTTTTGCGCGCTCCACTCTGACGTGGCAGATCTTGTCGATAAACCGCTTCGACAGTTGATGAACAGAATGCAAACCATTGACAAGTGCATGCAGTTCATGTAACATCCATCCGGGTTAATGCGACCATGGAATAGAAACATGAATACCGCCGCGGCGAGCGAAGATCGGTGCACTCTGGAAGCGAGCGATGAATCGCTGGCAGACATGGTGTATCAGCGCGTGTTGGAAGGCATTCTCACGGGCAAGTATCCGCAGGATGCCGTGCTCAGTGAACTAGGTGTCGCTCGCGAGTTGAAGGTAAGCCGGACGCCGGTCCATGACGCTCTGCGTCAGTTGGCCAAGGATGGGCTCGTCGTTCGCCAGCGGAACTGCCGGGCCCGGGTGGCTGGACTGACCAGCGACGATGTGTATGAAGTCTTCGAAATGCGTAAGCTGCTCGAAGGCCCCGCGGCAGAGCTAGCCGCAGCGAGGATGGATGCCCGGCAGTTGTTGCCGCTGCAAGATTTTGCCAGGGAATTGCAGCAGTCTCCGAGGGGCGAGGCGTGGACGGCTCGCTGGGCGGAGTTCGATGACGTCTTTCATTCGACCATTGCGACGGCTAGCGGCAATCGGCGGCTCGCTCACGATATTCATCGTTATCGCCTGCTGCACAAAGGCTTCAACCGCATGGCGACGGAGCCGGAGGGGCTGCAGCAGGCGCTGGAGGAGCATCTGAACATTCTGTCTGCGCTCGAAGCCCGCGACGGCCGGCTCGCGCAAGAGCGAATGATCGCCCACATTGGGGCTTGGCAGGTGCACTTCATTAAGCACCTGCCACATGGGAGCTCATCCTCTGTGGGTGCACCGCGACGGGCAGAGAGGAGCAAACGATGAATACGTTCTGCAAAGCGATCGATCACGCTTTCTCACGGCGCGTGCTGCTGCAAGGAGCAGTTACCGCGAGCGCCTGCTTTGGCGGTTTTGGCCGGTTGTTTGCCGCGGACCAGGCGGCGGCCGCTCAGCGGGCTAGCAAGAAGGTTGTGCTCATCTTCATGAGCGGCGGGCCGAGCCAATTTGAAACGTGGGATCCCAAGCCAGGTATGCCGACGGGTGGACCGCATTGTTCGATTCCAACTTCGCTGCCCGGCATTCATTTTGATGAGTTTCTGCCGAACCTGGCTCGGCTGGCGAACCGGATGATCACGATTCGCAGCATGACGAGCAACAATGCCGACCACGATCAGGCCGGCTACATTTCGCAAACGAGCTATAATCCGAGTTCGATCACCGCGCCGGCGCCGCATTGGCTTTCGGTCTGCGCGCACGAGCAACCATCGCCCGATCCGATGGTGCCGTCATACGTCATGCTGGGACGCGACAACTTCGGCAAACTCCATGTGCCGGGCGCGGGATATCTCGGAGCTGGTTTGCAGGGCCTTAACTGTCCGGGCAATGGTAATGGCCCGCAGGATCTGCCGGCGGCAAGCGCGGAAGCAATCGCCACTTACGAGCGGCGGGAAAAGCTGCGAGCGGCCGCAGGACGGGAGTTTGCCGCCGGCCGCGATGCGGAGCTAATTGCCCAGCATGAAAGCTCATTCGCCCAGGTCGGCCGGCTGCTGAAGAACCAGGGCTTATTCGCGCTCGATCGCGAGCCAGCGAAGTACCTGGAGCGCTACGGCGATTCGGCCCTCGGTCGCGACTGCCTGCTCGCTCGCCGCTTGCTGGAGCGGGGCGTGCCCTTTGTGCGCGTGCAGCATCAGTCGGGCCTCGCCTGGGACAAGCATCGGCGGGCGTTTCAAAGCCAGCGGTGGATCAACGCCGAGTTCGATACCGCGGTCGGCGCGCTCATTGACGACATCCGTGACCGCGGCCTGTGGCAGGACACGCTCGTCGTGCTCATGGGCGAGTTCGGCCGAACTCCCGATTTGCAAGGTCAAGGCTCGCCGGGGCGTAACCACTGGACGAAGTGCTGGTCTCTCTCGTTTGGCGGCTGTGGATTGAAGGAAGGCCTGATGATCGGCAAAACGAACGACAAAGGCACCGAACTAACCGACCGGCCGGTCACCATTCACGATCTGTTCTGCACGTTTTATCAAGCGCTTGGTATTGAGCCGCACAAGGAACTGACGTTTGAAGAGCGTCCGATTCCTTTCGTGGAAGACAAGTTGGGCAAAGCAGTGCGCGAAGTTTTTTAGGCAAACACCATGGCCGACTCTTTGCAAATCAAGAAAGTGGAGAAGGCGTTTTACGCCGACGATGGCGCCAAGCGCGGTCCACTGACGATGGCCCGTCTGCGGTTCCATCCGCGCGAGCAGAAAGTGTTCGCTCAAACCGCGGATCGGCGTCTCGCGCTGTTCGACTTGACTGCCGAAGCGAGTCAGAAAGGCAAAGGGGGTTCGCAATTCGTCCCTTGCACGTGGATCTGTCCTCACGAAATCGGTTGGATCCGAAGCTTCGCGGTGCATCCCCAAGGAAACATAGTCGCAACCGGCGGCTCCGATCGGACGCTTCGATTGTGGAACTGGGAAGAAGGCAAAACGAGCGACAATCCCCTCCTGCAAACCAATGCGCATGACGGCTGGGTGGAGGCGATTGCTTATTCTGCAGATGGCGACAAGCTCGTGACCGCCAGCTCTGATGGACTCGTGAAGATCTGGCAATCCAGCGACTTGAAATTGCTGCATACGCTGCGCGGCCACAAGCATGCCATCTTCGATCTGGCTTTCACAAAATCCGGCGAGCAGATCATCAGCGGCGGTGAGGACGGGCAGTGCAAGGTGTGGGACGTTGCTCGTGGCGAGCTGCAGCGCGAGTGGACTTTCGGCAATTCCAACGATCAGTTCGGGCAGAACCCGCGGCACAGCGGCGTGCATCGCTTGTCGCTGAGTCATGACCAACGCTGGCTGGCGGTAGCGGGTGGCGAGCAGGTCGATTTGTTCGAAGTCGCCGAGGGACGGTTGCTCGCCAGCGAAAAAGGCGGAATGGACACAGCCTTCCATCCGAAGTTGCCGCTGCTCGTGACGGGCGAGATTGAGTTCAAGCTATGGCAATACGACGAAGCCGCACTCGTCAAAGCCATCGCGGCCAAACCAGACAAGAATAACAAAGCAAAAGGCATCCCCGGCAAGTTGCTGAGCAGCATCAAGCGGGGCGATTTTTCCCTGGGCCTCGATTTCTCTGCCGACGGCCGGCAATTGGTTCTTGGCAAAGCGGATGGCAACGTGGAACTTCATGAATTGACATAAGGGCGGTCGCGGTGCAGGAAAGAGTCACTATTTACGGAATGATGCTGCTTGCTGTTGTGAGTTGCGGCGTGGCGGTTTGCGCAGCTGAACCCGCAGTTGTGGGGTCAATCAGCGCGAGCATTGACCGTGAAATCGCAACGGCACTGAAGTCACGAGCTCTAGAGCCCGCGCCCCGGGCAACCGATGGCGAACTTGTCCGACGCATCTATCTCGATCTCCTCGGTCGCATTCCTACTCCGACCGAGATCGACGCATTCCATGAGCTCCCAGGCAGTGACCGCAGCCATGGGCTCATCGACGCACTGCTCGCGCATGAAGAATTCCCTGTCTACTGGCGAGGAGTCTTCGACGATTGGCTGAACGGCGGTGCCTTGGAACGCGATTTTGGCCGCGAAGGCTTTCTGCAGTTCTTGCAAACGGCGCTGACTGAAAATCGCCCGTGGAACGAGATCGCGCGGCAGCTGCTCGCTCCGGATGTCACTCGCGAAGAGGAGCGAGGCTCCGCGTATTTTCTCGCACTGCGCTTGAGAGGGGATGGTGGCGAGCGGCTCGACAACATGACGATGGCAGTTGCTACCGGATTGTTCGGTCTACAGCTGCAGTGTGCTAAGTGCCACGATCATCCATTCGTCGATGAGTTGAAGCAGGATCATTACTACGGCTTGGCTGCCTTTTTCGGCCGCACTCAGGAGGCAAAGTATAGGGAATTTCCGTTGGTGAAAGAGCGGGCCGAGGGAGAGGTCTCGTTCACGACGAAGTCAAAGGAAGAAAAGTCGGCACGGCTGTTGTTCCTGGATAATCACGAAATTGCCGAACCAGAGCGCCCCACGGACAAGAACGCTTGGTACGTCAAAGGATCCGACGGCCTGCCGGATGCGCCCTATTTCAGCCGGCGGCAAGCCTTGGCGGAGTATGCCCTCAGGGCGGACTCGGCATACTTCAAGCGGGCGCTCGTGAACCGCGTGTGGAAGCAGTTACTCGGTCGTGGTCTGGTCGAACCCGTAGATCAAATGCACACTGCGAACCCGGCGACGCATCCCGCCGTCCTCGATCTGTTGGCAGACGACTTTGCCGCCAGTGGGTTTGACATCCGCCGGCTAATGGCCGCCATCTTGCATAGCGAAACTTATTTGCGATCGACTCGCTGGGAGACCAGCGGGGAGCTACCTCGCGCGGGGTTGTATGCCGTCGGCGTTCTCAAGCCGCTGTCACCGGAGCAACTGGTATTGAGTATGCATCAAGCCAGCGGCAGTCTCGAACCGCTACGAGCCAAGGTCGCGCGCGAGCTAAAGGATCAGACTCCCCTCGCGATTGCAGTCCGAATGCAGCTCGGCCGGGATCGCGATTGGCAGGACTTTGCCCAGCGGTTCCGTAACCAGAGCGAGGGCTTTGAGGCAACCGCCGCGCAGGCATTGTTCCTTTCCTACCACTCACTGGCGAGCAAACCTCTGCAGCCCAGGCAAGGCAACCTGGTCGAGAGACTGATCAAACAAAAGGACGACGAAGCCGCCGTCCGCGAGGCTTACCGCAACATCCTCTGCCGGGCTCCCACGGAGCAGGAACTACTCTCTGCTACTGATTTCCTCAAAGACTCCAGTACCAAGCGCGAGACGCTCGCCTGGGACCTGGCGTGGGCGCTGCTGTGCAGCGCTGAGTTTCGGTTTAACTACTGATTTTTCAGCGAGTTTGTGTTTATTGTCATGCGACGCTACCTCATCACACTCAGCTGTTTACTTCTCCCGCTGGGCTATTCTTGCCTGGTTCAGATTGCGTCGGTTTATGCGGCCGAAGAGCTGAAGTTTGCTTCACTGGATGAAAGCCGCGCGGAATTCGAGCGTTCGGTGAAATCGGTACTCACGAAGAAGTGTGGCAATTGTCATCATGGGGAAAAGATTGAGGGGGAACTGGATCTGCTGGCGCTCGATACCGATTTGAAGGGGAGCACAAGCGCTGCCCGCTGGGCGATGGTGCTGGAGAAAGTCAATGCGCGGGAGATGCCGCCGAAAGAAGGTACACCGCTGACCGATGCTGAGTTCAAGTCGCTGAACGATTGGATTGCTGCCGAGATGAAACGTGCTGGCAAGCACCTCGCCCGCCGCGAGGCATACAACAACGGCAACAAGATTCCGCATCACATGCTGTTCGCCCCCCAGCAAGCAGCACCCCTCGATGCACCTCCGCGGATTCGCACCGTCAGCCCGGAAATCTATTCGGCTTATACCCGCGATTTGAGCAAAGGGGCGGAAAGCCTGATTGGCCAACCCTTCTCGCCGAGCGGCAAAAGCACGTTCAAGGATATGCATCTGCCAAAGGTCGATGAACCGGTGACGGCGCAGATCATCAGCAACGCGCTAGCCCTCGTCGAACGGCAGACTGGTTTCACCCGCGAAGGGGATGAGCTTAAGCCGCGGCTCGGCGCGCAGAAAGACTTCCTGGCTTTTGTCGATGAGAGATTGCCGCTCGGCGATGCGGAAGTCGAGAAGGCAATCAAGCTGCAGTTCGCCCGAGCGCTCGAACGAGAACCGACGGCCGAAGAATTGCAGCGATTTACAGCGTTCATGAAGAAGAACCTCGCCGAAGCCGGGCGAGTCGCTGGCGTTCGTTATTCGCTCGCTGCTGTGTTTTTGCTGCCGGAGGGGATCTTTCGCTATGAACTCGGAGCCGGTCCGCTCGATGACAAGGGCCGGGTGCGCTTGTCGCCAAATGAGATCGCGTCAGCCATCAGCCTCGGCCTGACCGACGACCGTCCCCCAGCCTGGCTGAGCGCTGCGGCAGCGAGTGGCGATCTCGATACGCAGGAAGGAGTCGCCGTTGCCGTTCGCAAGCTGCTCGCAGACGCGAAGCTCGCTAAACCGCGGATCCTCCGGTTCTTCCGGGAGTACTTTGGTTATGAAAACGCCGTGGAGGTCTTTAAAGAAACAAAAGACATGCCGGCTCACGACCCGCGGGCGCTCGTCGAAGACACCGATCAGCTGATTTCCAATATCCTCGAACAGGACAAGCAGGTTTTGAAAGAATTACTCACCACGAACAAAGCGTTCGTCATGTACAAGGGGGCCGCCGATTCCAAAAAGAAACGTGCCGAAGCCTTAGCAAAGTTCGAAGAAGATAAAAAGAAAGACCCGGTGAAGTTCAAAGATAAAAAGCCGAACTTACCGGGCCGTGCAGTTTACGAATCATACAATCTGACGGACTTCCCCGATCAGCAACCTGTCGAACTTCCGAAGCAGGAGCGCGCTGGCATCCTCACGCAACCCTCGTGGCTCGTTGCTTGGTCGACTGCCGACGACAATCACGCAATCCTCCGCGGCAAGTGGGTTCGCGAGCGGTTGCTCGGCGGCGTGGTGCCGGATCTTCCGATTACTGTCGATGCGCAGTTGCCCGACGCACCGCACCACACGCTGCGTGAGCGGATGCTCGTCACGCACGAGAAGTACTGCTATCAATGTCATCAGTATATGAACCGCGTTGGCCTACCGTTTGAAGTGTTCGATCATTTCGGCCGCTACCGCTCCAAGGAGACAGTGCTCGACGCAGAAGCGACCGCCGCCAATCTCGATAAGAAAGGCAAGCCACTGGGCAAGGTGTTGAAAGAGATTCCGGTCAACTCGACCGGCGGCCTGGATTTCACGCTTGATGCGGAACTAAACGGCGATGTGCAGAACGGCGTGGAATTGTTGCACAAACTGGCGGACTCACCGGTGACGGAACAGGTATTTGTCCGCCATGCGTTCCGCTATTGGCTCGGCCGGAACGAAACTTTGGGCGATGCCGCTACTCTGCGACGAGCCCACGAAGATTACGTCCTTAAGGATGGCAGCATGCAGGCGCTGATCGTTAGTTTACTTAGTAGCGACTCATTCTTGTATCGTGTTCCCGCAAAGAACGCTGCCGATAATCCCTGAATTTTCAGTAACGACTGAGCCGCTCCGGCCATTCCTAGTTAACCAAACAGGAACTCCGCCATGTCCCTCGCACGTCGTGATCTGCTCAAAGGTTTCTCGCTCGGCGCGGGAACGCTCCTGCTCCAGCCCATTCTCTCCCGGCTCACCGCGCAAGCGGCCGGATTGGCAACGCGGCCGAAGCGGTTCGTGTTTGTCGTCGAAAGCAACGGCTTCACGCCGCAGCAAGGCGCGCCAGAGGGATACAAGCGGAAAGCTCGCGACCAGCGTCCGCTGGGTGGGCCAAGCGAACTGGTTGATCTGTCGCTCGCCGACCAGACGTTGCCGATGGCCCTCGCGCCGCTCACGCCATGGAAAGACAAGGTCACGATCGTTCAGGGGCTTTCTGGCAAGGTATGCAGCGGCGGACACTCCACCAACTTTCAAGCATTGGGCGCTTTCGGGCAAGGCCGCGGTAGTGGCGAAAGTACCGCGGTGCTAAGCGAAACGATCGACGGCGCACTCGCGAAGCAGTTGCCGGGCATCTTTCCCTTCCTCGGTCTCGGTGTTTCCAAGCGGCTGGAAAACAGCGTGTTATACAACGTCTCAGCCTGGGCGGCCGACAAGCCGCTTCCGCACATGGTCAAACCCGACCAAGCCTATGCCGCGCTCTTCGGCAGTGTCGCCGGCGGCATGGCGAAGCAGGAGTTCACTGCTAAGAACAACCTGCTCGATTTTATCCGCGAGGACGTCCGCCGGGTCGAGAATAAACTCGCCGGACCCGAACGAGAGCAGCTGGGTGCTTATCTCGAAACGCTCGATACGCTCCGCGACCGTCAAAGCCGGCTGAACGAGATCGAGCACACCCTGCGGGAACATGCGCCCGTCACGAGCGACAAGTACACGTCCGCCGTCGAGACCGATCGACTCGATGCGCAATTCGACCTTGGCGCTGCGGCGCTCGTCGCGGGTCTCACCAACGTGCTGACGATTTCGTCGGGGGCAGGCATCCGCGATTTCGATATTTGCTTCACCGGACTCGGCCTCAAGAAGGGGAAGCATCACATCGGCCACGGCGGCAGCGAGAACGACATGGATTGGTTCGCACTATCGAACATGATCCGCCGCTTTCACTTTGAACAGATCGCCAAGCTCGCGAAGAAGCTCGACGCGATCAAAGAAGGGGACGGCACAATGCTCGATAACACGGTCATCATCTACTTGAGCGACGGCGCCGAATCGCATCACAGCCGCTGCTGGGAATGGCCGATGGTCGTGCTCGGCAACATCGACGGCAAGTTGAAGACCGGGCGCTATGTCGACTACCCCGCGTATGGCTACAAGGGTCATCGCACGACAGCGAACCTATTCGTCACGCTGCTGCAGCTCGCCGGCTCATCGCGCACCAGCTTCGGCCAGGCTGATCCGGGATTGAAGGAATTCGATCAACACGGACCGCTCACAGAATTACTGGCCTAACGCATTGAGGTCGGGAGTTCGGAATCATGTCGAAATCGTGGCTGCTGTTGCTTGGCCTGTTATGCTCCATCGCCAGGTCGGCGGAGCCGGAGTGGTCTGTCAGTCGCGGCCACGAGCGCTGGGTAAACTCCGTTTCGTTCAGTCCAGACGGCAAGTATTTAGCGACGGCTAGTGACGATCAAAGCACCAAGGTCTGGAACAAATCTTCGGGCAAACTGCATTGGGAGCATTCAGCGACAACTGCAGTCACGGTGGTTGCATGGTCTGCTGATGGAAAGCAACTCGTCACGGGGAACTGGCGGGGCTTGGTCCAGGTGCATAACTCCTCGGACGGAAAACTGCAGGTCCAATGGAAATCGCACCGGGAGAACATCACCAGCTTGGCGATGAGCAGCGACGGCCTGCTGCTGGCGACGGCCAGCGGTGACGATACTTGCAAGATTTGGGACCTGGCGACGCGCCGCTGTTTACTAACCATCGACCAACAGAACGAATACGATGCAACGTGCGTCGCCTTTAGCCCGGATCAGCAATTCGTGGTTGTCGGCGACGGCGAGAATCTGCTGAAGTTGTATCGCATCAGCTCCGGTGAATTGCTGCTGACGTTTACAGGTCATGCGGAATCCATCTCCGCGGTCACTTTTACCCCGAGCGGCAAGCAGGTCATCAGCAGCAGTGCGGACGATTCGGTGCGAATTTGGGATGCCGCAACCGGCGGTGAAGTGCGAGTGCTGCTCGGTCATACCGATGACGTAACTTCGCTCTCGCTGAGCGGCGATGGAACTCGCCTCGTTTCGGGCAGCGCCGATCGCTCGGTAATCGTTTGGGATGTCGCCACGCGAAAGAAGACGGCACAGTTTGCGGGCTTCGCGAATTCGATCACTGCGGTCGCTATCAACGCGGACGGTCAGCGAGTGGCAATCGGCACGCGGCACGAGTTGCGAGTCAAGGAGGTGACGAAATGAATGGTCGCTTCCTTATTTGCTCGTTGTTTTTCCTAGGCATCACGGGTTTCGTGCTACCTACAGTTTCAGCCGCCGAGGATCAATCCTTCGAGCGCATCATTCAGCCCTTCCTCAAACAGCATTGCTTCGATTGCCACGGAGCTGAAGAGCAACAGTTTCAGCTGCGGTTCGATGCGTTGCGTTCCGTGGAAGCAGCGGACCGCCATCTGTGGACGCTCCTGCATGAGCAAATCGCCTCAGGCGCAATGCCGCCCGAGGGTCAGCCGAGGCCAAGCGATAAAGACAAGCAGCAAGTTCTGGCGGCGATCGAAAAGGCTCAACTTGCGCTGGGTCGTGCCGCAACTCGCCGGCTCAACCGCCGGGAACTGGCGGCCGCACTGCAAGACGTGAGCGGCCTCACGGTGGATTTGTCGTATGCTCTCCCCGACGACGGCAAGGTGGATGGCTTTGATACCGGGGCCGATGGCCTGCAGGACGCCGCCGATTCCGTCGCCCAGGCGCTCGCAGTCACTCGCCGCGCGGTGGATGGAATCCGCTTTCGGTCGGAGTCGCGAGCCAAGCTGTACGCTGCCGACGTGCGCGATGCCAAAGATGTGAAGAAAGTCTTCGATGCGTGGAAAGCGGACGGCGTGACCGTGAATAGCGGCGATGTCGTCAGTCAGCCGGGTACCGGATGGTTCATCAAGCCGAAGTGGCTGCCGGATCGGGGCGGTTTGACAATTCGCATTCCGCCGCCGACGCAACGCGGAATATTGCGTCTCAAGTTCGTCGTCTCGCTCCAAAAACCGTCGCCGAAAATTCCTGACTCGCAGTTGTGGGTTGAGGTCGGCGGGCGGGATGTTGCGTATGTCGAAATCGACAGTTCAGCGGACGCGCCGCAAACGCTGGAATATCAAATCCATCTGGCCGATGTCACCGCCGATGCAAAGGGCCTGGCAATTACCCTGACCAATCGCGTGGAAATGCCATATGAGATCGACGGCTATCCCAACGAAGACCGCAGCAAGCCGGAGGAGAAGATTCCCAACGGAGGCGGCTTGTTCCGCCCCGCGTTTGATGCCAAGACTCTGCCCATCACTCAACAGCCTGTGCCGCTCGTGGTGCTGCACAACTTTGCAATCGAAGCTGACTTTCAGCAGCAGTGGCCACCGGCCGATTGGAAGTTTGGAGCGGGCGATCTGTCTGATGATCGCGCATCGGCCGAGCGACTTCTGGTGATCTGGATCGAACGTGCCTGGCGACGCCCCGTTTCCGTCGCAGAGCAGCAGCGGTTCCTCGGGCTGTATGACCAGGAGCGGAAACGCGGGCAGGACTTTGACGAAGCGCTGCGGGCAGCTTTCCATGCGGCGCTCATGTCGGGGTCGTTCCGCTATTTGTCCGTGCCTGGACCGGACAACCCCCACGATCAGTTCGCGATTGCCTCACGGCTCAGCTTCTTCCTCTGGGGCGCGCCGCCAGATGCGGAACTGCGTGGCCTAGCCTCGAAGAACAAACTACGCGATCCCGCAGTGCTCGACGCCCAAGTGTTGCGGCTCCTTACAGACTCCCGCAGCGAACTCTTTTTCCACCCCTTCGTCATGCAGTGGCTGGAAATGGGGCAGCCGATCACCTTGGCGATGGATCACATTCAGAAGCAGGACTTCCGCTTTGGCCGGAATTTGAAGGCATCGCTGCAGCAAGAGACTATCGCGTATGTGACGGAACTACTGCAGCAGAATCGCCCCGCGCGCGAACTAATCGCCAGTAACTGGTCGATGCACAACGACATCCTCGCCCGGCATTATGGTTATGAGAAGATTCACGGCGGGCGGTTGCGGCGAGTTACGCTGAAAAAGGACGATCCTCGCGGCGGCGGCATCCTCAGTCACGCCGGCATCCAGTCGATGCTCTGCTGGATGGGTGAGAACTGGGTCATTTATCGCGGCGCCTGGACGCTGCGGCGAATTCTCGACGATCCTCCCCCACCTCCCCCGCTCGAAGTGCCAGAGCTAATTCCTTCGGATGGCAAAAACGTCGGAAAGAGTTTTAAGCAACTGCTGGTGCAACATCAGGAAGATGCCAGGTGCGCAGTCTGCCACAAAAGCATGGATCCGCTTGGATTTGCCTTCCAGAATTTCGATCTCAGCGGCCGCTGGCGAGAAAGCGAATTCGAGAAGTACGTCCGTAACGAACTGGACGGCAAAATCGAATGGCGCGGCAGCGGGAAGGAGCGGCCCGTAGATGCCACGGGCAAACTTCCCCGCGGCGAAACCTTTACGTCATTTGTCGAATGCAAACAGTTGCTCTTCCAGTACTATACGGACGACATTGTGCGCGGCTGGCTGAAGAACGTGTTTCTCTACAGCACCGGCCGAAAACCTGAGATTGCTGATCTGGCTGAAATCCGGCAGATCATGGCGACTCATCGCCCGCGAGGTTATCCGCTGCGAGAATTGTTGCAGTCCGTAGTCCGCTCGCGAGCGTTTTTAGGCGAACGAATACTGACCAAAGAATGATCCGTAACAGGTAACATAATGAATAGCAAAAATCCCATTGTCACCCGCCGCACCGCCCTTCATGGTCTCGGCGCGATGATCGCCCTTCCCTGGTTGCAAGTGATGGGGGGAAGCTCGGCCGCCGCTGCAATAGGGCAGAAGGAACCGCCCCGCCTTGCCTGCTTTTATATTCCGGGGGCAATCAACCATTATCAGTGGTATCCGGCCGATGAAGGTCCGAAGTACACGATCTCGCCATCGCATCGGCCGCTCGCCCATTTGCGCGACGAGTTCTCAGTGCTTTCGAGCCTCTTGCACATTCAAGGTCGCATCAGCGGTCACGAGCATCCTTACAACTGGCTGACCGGCACGAATATTAAGATTACTCCGGGGACGATTACGAACACGATCTCGCTGGACCAGGTCGCAGCCCAGCACGTGGGCCCGACGTACGTGCCGTCGCTCGCGCTCTCGTTTGAAGACGGCGTAGGGACTCGAACGCTTTCGCGCAACGCCATGGGAGCGGACATTCCCGCGATCGGCAACTATCGCACGGTGTTCGAAAAACTTTTTCCGCCGGCGGATGCCGCTCAACTGAAGCAAGCGAAGGCTCGTCTAGAACTGAACCGCAGCGTGCTCGATATAGCGATCGAAGAAACCAGCAATCTGCGCCGCAAGCTCGGCCACGGCGATCAGCAGCGGCTCGATCAATACCTGGAGTCAATCCGCGAAGTCGAGAAACGGATGACTGACAACGGCGAGATTCTCGATCGCGGCCGGCCGAAGTTTGACGAGGCAGCGGTTAAACTGCAGCCGCAAGGCAAGAACCGGATGCGCGAACACATTGAGCTAATGATGGACCTAATCTCGCTCGCGTTTCAAACGGATATGACCCGCGTCGTCACGCAGAGCCTGGGTGGCGAAGGGGGACCGAATTACGACGACTACAAGGATTGGGCTCAGTCCGTAGGCGCTCCCGTCCGTGGCGCCCACGATGTGCATCACAAGGGCTCGGGCAACCGCGGCGTGGAAAATCCCGACGTGAAGGTGCTTGGACTGCGGGACGAAATGTTCTGCGCTTGCCTGGCTCGGCTCATGGACAAACTGAAAGGCATCGAAGCCAGCGATGGCAATCTGCTCGATCATACGGTCCTGCTCCTCGGTGGCTCGCAGATCAGCAGCCACTCCGGCGGTAGCTTCCCCATGCTACTTGCCGGTGGTCGCAAGCTCGGCTTCAAGCACGGCCAGCATGTTAAATGGAAGGGGGGCGTCAAGCCCGCTTCCGATCTTTATCTCACGATCCTACAGCAGATGCGCTGCCCGGTGAAATCGTTCAAAGAAAGCACGGGACCGCTCTCCGAGATTTTGGCCTAACGCGCGGAGCAGAGAGATGCTGCGGATTGATTGCGGAAACAGCAGACCAATGTGCGACGGCCTCAGCCGCCGTTCATTCATTCAGGCCGGTTCGCTCGGCCTGAGTGGATTGACGCTCGCGAATCTGCTCGCGGCGCCGGCGGAAAGTTCGTACGTCAAGGACAAGGCCGTGGTGCTGCTGTTCCTGGGCGGAGGACCGAGTCAGCTTGAGACTTGGGATCCCAAGCCAGATGGCATCGGCACTTCGACCAGCATCGCGGGGCACATTCCAACGAGGCTGCCTGGCGTGCGGTTCGCATCGTACTTTCCACACATGGCGGAGCTGGCCGATCGACTGACGATCGTGCGCTCGTTTCACACGCACCATGCGGAGCACAACGGCGCTCACAAGCAGATCTTAACGGCCGATACTTCCATTCCCGACGGCAAGCCGATCAATCATCCGGGGATGGGCGCGGTGTACGCCCGCGCAGCCGGAGCTGTGCATCCGCAGACTGGCATGCCGCGGCAGATACTCATTCCCCCCACGCTCGATCACACCGCGGAAAGGGCCGGCTTTGCGGGCTCGTTTGAGTCGGTGGTAGAGGGTTGCCAACCGGCATATCTCGGCGCTTCATTTTCGCCCTTCGAGATCAAGGTGCCGATGAAAGAAGGTGCAGCCAAGGACAAAAAGAAGGGCCGCGGCAAGAGTGAACCCGTCGAGAATCCACTCTTGCAGGACATGGAGCCGCAAGTTCCCGATGCCCGCCTCGACGGGCGGCTGGGATTGCTGAAGCAATTGGATCAACTCAATCGTCAGCTCGATGCCCGCGGCGTGATGGACGGCGTCGATGCGAACAATGCCCGCGCGCTCGATGTCCTCCGCGGCGGCGAAGTCCGCGACGCGCTCGATCTGCTCAAAGAAGATCCGCGCACGCTGGCCGCTTACGACACGGAGCACTTTCGCAACTATCGCTGCAACGATCAATCGAAGTTCGAGCGCAGCGGCCCTTCGATCGGCATCTCACTAGGCCGGCAACTCCTGACGGCCCGCCGGCTGTGCGAAGCAGGCTGCGGCTTTGTCACGGTCATTCATTCCAACTGGGATTTTCACGCTCGCAAGGGCATTCCGAACATGCCGGAAGGAATGAGCGTCCTCGCACCGCCTCTCGATCACGCGGTTGCGGCATTCCTGAAGGATATTCACCAGCGCGGCCTGCAAGACAAGATCCTTTTGGTAATCACAGGCGAGTTCGGCCGCACGCCGTCGCTCGATGAGAACCTGGGCCGACATCACTGGCCCCGATTATGTCCTTTGGTCTTTGCCGGCGGCGGCCTGAAGCATGGGCGAATCGTAGGTGAATCCGATCGACGCGGCGGCGAACCGGCGGACAATCCGTATTCGATTGATGATTTGCACGCCACGATTATGAACGCCATGTTCGATGTGGGTCAAATGCGGCTCAATACAGGGCTGCCGAAGATTGTAATGGAACGCGCCAGCCGTGGCCGCGTGATCGGAGAGATGTTTTAGAAAATGAGAATAGCAGTTATGTATCGCTGCCGAATGGCGCTAGTGGTGTTGTGCGCGATCTCGTTCCCTTTGGGACTGCACGCGGCAGGCTCTGTTAAGACCCCTGCCGAGCTTATTGCCGCGGTCAGCGTCGCGACGGAGGGTGACACGATCAGAATCGACGAAGGGCGATTCGAATTGCCGGAACCGCTTGAACTACCATCGGGAGTGACTTTGCAGGGGGCAGGAGTCGACAAGACGATTCTAGCGCCCACCAAAGATCGAACAGCGCCAACAATTTCCTTGCCTGATCCGGAGATGAAGCTGGAGGGGCTCGATACTGGAGCTTACTTGATCCGCCTGCAGCGAGATTCCCGCGGGGTGAAAATCTCGGACCTGACTTTGCAAGGGTCGCAACTGCACGGCGCGATTTTCGCCTGGTATCCTCGCGATCTGGAACTGAGCGGCTTGCGGGTTCAGGAAACAATGTGGAGCGGAGTGCGGACGTTCGGCATGAAGAACTCCAAGATCCACGGATGCGAGTTTATCGACGCCGGCGGCCGGTGGGAGAAAGGAAAGCCGGGAACGAAAGGCGGCATCACCGGCGGCGCTATTTTCGCCATCTGGATGGCGGACTGCGAGGTGTTCGACAACCGCTTCCTGCGAACTCGTCCGCAGCGGGAACATGAGTTCTACGGAATCAAGGTTCGGCAGGCCAAGCGCTGCCGCTTCCATCACAACACGATTGAAGTGAACTTCTCCCTCGAACTCCCCTTTGAGAACGACGAGGACGTGGAGATTGACCATAATGTACTGCATGGAACCGTTTCGATTCCCAAACATGCGGGCGGACCGGTGCCTGAGAGCGGCCGGACTTTTCATATCCACCACAATTGGTTCCGTGACAGCTACAGCATCGAATTTGTCCGCAATGGAGTCGAGATAGATCACAATTTGTTCGATTTTGATCCGCTAAAGGATCACGGCAATTTGATTAGCGGATTCGGGAAGGCGGCAGCCAAAGGTCCCGCAGTGTTTCACAACAACCTGGTCAACAATCCAGGTCGCGGCATAATTTGGATCAACGAGGTCTTCGATCAACTTGTAGTACGCAACAATCACATTGTGACCCGGACCACCGCGACTCCGCGAATCGAAGGGCTGTTTGGGTTCAACCCACAGTGCGACTTCAGCACGATCGCAATCAAGGACAACGTGATCGAGTGCATCGGCACGCCGCGTCCTTTGCTGCGTTCCGCAGAAAGCTATCAAGCGACAATCGAGAACAATCGTTTGCAGAATGTGTCGGATGCCGAAAAACTAAAGAACCCTAAGGCGAATCGCGAGGCAGGCCTTGAAGCTCCGTTGCAGTTCAGTTGCGGAGTTAAGGGAGAAAGGACCGTGGACGGCTGGCAAGCCAAGACAGGACGGTGACGCCATCTGGATCGGACTTAGGAGTCGAACCCACTCATCGCTGAAATTGACGCTGACAAGCGACAAAGGATTCTGCCAATCAGATAGTTGAAGTTTGCACGAAGGCAAAAGATTCACTTGCTGGCGAGAAGCGATCCTACGCGGGTCCACCAAAGTTCTGGATAGCGATGGTTGTCGAGCGGTTCCGATAGCCGACGGCCATCGAACATATCCCGCATGCACTGCGTTCCTTGCCAAGCCGGGTAGATCGAATCACGTCCCGGCCGCAGCCAGCCAACAAACTTTGCTAGACAGCCGAGCATTTTTTGTAACCACAATAGAATTGTCCTCTGTTTCTCCACAATAAGAAACGTCCCCTTGGGGTCAGGCTCTTAAGGTAACGGTGTGGGGGCGGTTTGCGTAGCGCAGGAAGCGCCAGCGACTGGAGCGGAGCAAAACGCCCCCACACCGCCGCAATATTTCGGCAGCGGGTTGCGGCTATACGGTTGAGCGGGATACCATAAAAATAATTCGTTCAAGTTGCTTTGGCACGGTAAACACTCCGCAGCCAGATGAGTCTCTTGGGGATACCACAGGCGGATTTGGGGATACAAAACCTTTTCGACTTCGACCTAAGGTGCATTTGGTAAGTGCCCTATGATCGAGTCCCCAAAGGCAATAAGCTCGTATCCCGAAACGACAAACCGGGTTTCGGCCGCTTGAGTGCTAGTAACGAAAACGAATTGACGCAAAGCCCTTGTAGCTCAGTGGATAGAGCAATCGTTTCCTAAACGATAGGTCGGCGGTTCGAGTCTGCCCAGGGGCACTTTCAGAAGTTTCCTAAAGATTAGGTCGGAGGTTCGAGTCTGCCCAGGGGCACTTTCAGAAGTTTCCTAAAGATTAGGTCGGAGGTTCGAGTCCTCTCCGCGGTACTTTCTGGCCGTAGCATTCGCAGTACACGGCGCATGATTATCCACGTCGATATGGACGCGTTCTACGCCTCGGTCGAGGAGCGCGAGAATCCCAGCCTGGTTGGCAAGCCCGTGATTGTCGGCGGTTCGGCGGCCGGAAGAGGAGTGGTCGCAGCTGCCAACTACGAGGCCCGTAAGTTTGGCGTGCATAGTGCGATGGCCACCGCGCGGGCGCAGCGGCTGTGTCCGCAAGCGGTGCTGATCAAGCCCCGCATCGAGTTTTATGCAGCGGTCTCGCAGCAAATTCGCGGCATCTTTGCCGACTATACGCCACTGATCGAACCATTGTCGCTCGACGAAGCGTTTCTCGATGTTCGCGGCAGTGCCGCCCTATTCGGTTCCGCAGTCGCGATTGCCCGGCTCATTCAACAGCGCGTGCGCGACGAACTGCGGCTGGTTGCCTCGCTCGGTGTCGCGCCGAACAAGTTCGTCGCCAAGATCGCCAGCGATCTCAACAAGCCAGCCGGTTTTGTGGTGGTAGAGCAGGGCGATATGCAGGCCTTTCTCGATCCGCTCCCTATCAGCCGGCTGTGGGGCGTGGGCAAGGTGACCGGACAGAACTTCGCCCGCTTTGGGCTGCATACGATTGGCCAGGTTCGCAGCCTGCAGTTATCGCAGTTGCAGAACATGCTCGGGCCCAGCGCCGAACACTTTTGGAGACTGGCAAGCGGACAGGATGACCGCGCGGTTATTCCCGATCGCGAAGCAAAGTCCATCTCGCACGAGACCACGTTTGCCGAAGATATTCGGGAAGATGAAACCCTGCGTGGCTGGCTGGCGGAACTGGTCGAACAAGTCGCGCGGCGACTGCGACGTTACGACCTGAAGGGGCGAACCATCGAGATTAAGATTCGCTATGCAGACTTTCAGACCGTCACGCGATCTTTCACCCTGCGCGAGCCGACCAACATCACCAGCGAACTCTGGCAGGCAGCGCTAGAAATGTTCGACACGAGGCTGGCGAACCAACATCCGCCAGTTCGCTTGCTTGGCTTTGGAGTGCACAGCATTGTCGAGGCGACTCAGCCTCGGCAGCAGGACTTGTTTGGCGAAGAGAAACGTGGGCGCGAGCGACAGATCGATTCGGTCGCCGACCAAATTGTTGCCAGGTTTGGCAAGCAATCGATCAATCGCGGCCGCAGGCCTTCCGAATAGTTGTCACGAGCACTTGCAAAGCTGCCTCGCCGCAAAAGGGACGAGGCAGCGATTGAGTGCAATCTGGAAAATCGCAATTGCCGTTAGTCGACAATCTGCAGCTTGATCTCGTCGGAGTTCCCCTTCAATTCCGGTGCATAGACCGCGCTGGCGCGTGTGGGCAATGCGCTGAACTTGCCGGGGATCTCGGCTCGCATCCGATAACTAACCGAGTGCTTGCCACGGGCCAAAGCGCGGACGAAGAACGCCACGCGATTGTCACGCAGTTCCATGTAAGCGCCCAGTGAGTTGCTGTTGTAGCCGCTGCGGAGATCGACCGGTTCGAAGCCCGAAGCCTTCATGTCTTCGAACATCAGATACTCGTAATCGTTCTTGCTATCGATTTCGAGTTCGATCTCGACCAGATCGCCACTCTTCAGCGTCGCTAGTTCCTTCAACTCTTCGCGCTCGTACTTTTCGACCTTCTGAGACACGGGTTGTCCGCGCGAGCCGGCTACGTTGATCTTCTTGTCGACAGGATTCAGCTTGTAGTACTTGCGATTGACGTTCACTTCGAGACCCGCCTTCTCGATGTGATCTTCGAGTGTGAAGTTGGTCAAGTACGCATTGAAGTAGATCGGGCCCTTGCCACGGCGACGCAATTCGACTTCGTGTTTGCCGTCTTTTACATCGGCTCCGCTCAGGACGAACTTGTTGTCGTAAGTAAAGAGGTTTTCCTTCGTGATCTCGACGGCTTTCTTCATTTCGCCATCCATCCAGACCTCAACGGTCAGCTCTGGCTCCATTTCGCCCGACGCGCGAATGAAATCGGCAAATGCTTCGACGCACAGGGCCGTGTCGCGAGTGTTTTGCCAATAGGTCGCGTGCTTGCGATTGTTGAGCAAGTACTTGACGAGCCGCGGGGCCTTTTCGCCCTTGGGTTCCGTCTTCGCGAGCAGCTTCAGGTAATAGGCATTGGCTTCAATCTCGCTGCCGTGCCAACTCCACCAATGGTTGCTGGCTGGCAATCGCAGGAAAGCCGTTTCGTTCTCGGTGTCTTGCACCAGGAACTGATCGATATTCTGCATAATCATATCGAGCTTTTCGCGGTCGCCGACCTTATCCAAAGCGAGGCCGAACATGGCCTTACCATAGACAGGAATCTGAATGCGGTCGCGATAAATTCGGTCTCGCATCTCGACGTTGTCGCTGCCGGCGTCGTTCAGCACCATGTAAGCAAAGGCGTCCATCGCGTCGGCAAATTGCTTGGTCGGAACCTTCTCTTTCTTCTGCTCGAAATTCTTAAGCAATTCGAGTTGCTGAGCCTGATAGCGGCGGAGCCAATCGATGCCTCGTTCGAGCGTGCCCGGTACGAGTGCCACATCGTTGGCCTTGGCGATTTGCAATCCTCGCACGACCGTGGCGGTGGTGTGCGGGAAGCTCCGTTCGCCACTGCCGCTGAACCAACCCCAGCCACCATCGCTGATCTGTTGATCGGTAAGGGCTTTGACCCCTTCCTTCACCATGCGAGTGAGTTCCGCTTCGTCGAACACCGGATTGCGATCAAACCGCTGCCATTGCTTAGCCCGCTCGCGATCGTTGCCGATCTCTTGGGCGTTCAGGTTCGTCCGCTTTTCGCCGATCGCTTTCAGGTCCAGATTTAGACCCAGCAGAGTCTTCTGTGTGATCACGCTGGGAAGGAAGCGATTGAGCGTTTGATCGGTGCTGTCGTAAGGATATTCGGCCAGGTAAGGCAGGGCATCGACCATTGCGAGGGCCAGCGACGGCGAATAGCGAATCTCAAGCACACTCTGCTCGACACGCCGCTCGGTCGGCACGGTGATGTTTACCTTACCGACTGCCTGATCGGGCCGGATGGTGCTCGCCCAGCTTTCGGTCTTGAGCATGCCGTGCACGTAGCTTGGCAATTTCATCTCCATGGCGTCGGACTCTTCGTCCGTAAGCGCCTTCATGCGCACCACAGCTTCCCCTTCGCTGGTGACTTTACAGCGCCAATCGACGCGTTGCTCACCACCGGCAGGAATCATAATTTTCACGGTCTTGTCACTAATGGGTTCCAGCACGTTGCCGGGTACTTCGAGCGTGACGGTAACTTCCTTTTCCTTGGGAAGATAGTTGTGCACGTTGGCTGTCAGCACCACTTCGTCCTTCTGCACGAAGAACCGCGGAGCTTGCAAACGCACGAGCAGATCTTTGCGTGTGGTGACTTCTGCATCGCCGCTGCCCACACGCGTGCCGTGCCCCATGCCCCAGACGCGAATCTTCCAGCCCGTGAGATTCTCAGGCATATCGATATCGATCTCCGCGGTGCCATCTTTGGCAGTGGAAATTGCGGCATTCCAATAAGCGGTATCGGCAAACTTGGTACGTACGGATGGTTCTACAAGTGGACCGCCCCCTCCGGCGCTGGGCTTATCGGCCTGGCCCGCCTGTTGCTTTTCCACTCCGTTCATACTCTTTCGCAGTTCACCTCCTGCGCGGTCGGCCAACATATCGCCCCCCGGTGCGGCAGCAGCCATTGGCATTGCTGACGCCTCGCGGTTTGCTCCATCCATTGCCATGCCCCTGGCAAACTTCAATTCGCCACCACCAAAACCTCCCCCGTCGCCTTTAGCGTCACCCAGGTTAGCCGCAAGATGATCGGCTTCGCCCATTTCGTCAGCAACGCTAGCGCCAAAGACACCTAGGAATGACATGCCGGGCTTATTGGGCAGAGTCATATTGTGAGAGGATCTTGCCAGACTTTCCTGCGTTTGCGGATTGTGGTGACGACGCCACTTCCAGAAAAACTCTTTGATATCCGGCACATTGCTGCCGCCAGAAACATACTCGACCGACTTGTCATAGACGCTAACCACCGTCGACCCGCTGTAATTCTCACCATTCAGATCGGTCAGCTTGATCTTCACCTTGGCCTTTTGACCGGGCTTGTACGTCAGAGCCGAGGGGAGAACTTCGACATTGAGAATTCGCTTTTCAGGCGGGACGATCACCTCCTTCGATTCGACGTAGACATTACCATCGGCGATTGTCAACGCTTCGACAAAGAAATTCGGCATGTCGCGCTTAACGATTTCGATCTCTTGAATGACTGACTTACCCTTCAGCCGCAAGACCTTTGGCGGCAGATAGACTCCATTCGTCGGCCGAATAAAGAGGAGCACCGTGCTATCAGTTCGGTCAGTGTTCACTTGCAACTTCAGTTGATCGCCGGGAGCGTACTCTTTCTTATCTTGAATCAGTTCCAGGTTGTTGAAGCGGAAATCGGTGCCGTCGTTACCGTCGCCAACAATCGTGAAGATGTAACCACCTTCAATCTTGTGTTTTTTGCTGTCGACAAGTTCGTATGACAGGCGATATTGCCCCTTTGCCGAGGCCTTCATTTGCTGCTGCGCCACACCTTCGGCATTGGTATTCAGTTCCCAGCGCCTGACAGCGGTTTCGATTGGCTGGCGTTTGTCGTCGTAGGTGATCTTGTATAGCGTCAGTACGCCGGTTCCCTCGACGGGCTTATTATCGAGCGTCTGAGCTTTGAAATTAGCTTCGACAGTGTCACCGACACGGTAGAAACCGCGATTCACCCAAGTGAAGACCTTGAACGGCTTGCGAGCGACCAGCACCTTTCCTTCACCGGTAATCGTTCGACGTGATTCGTCGCGCACTTCGACCGAGATGGTGTATTCGTGGTCGGTGTCGCCGTGCAGTTCCTTGGCAATCGCCGTATCGATTTCGACATCGAGCGAACCATCGGGGCTGATCTCGCGTTCAACTTCCGCGACAATCTCCGGCGGATGTTGCGGGCCGCGCCAAATCCACGGTGGCAACGGGCGACGGCAACCAGCCCATTCATCGAACCCCCGGTACCACGGATAGTCGTAGCCGAACCACCAATAACCTGAACCAAAGCACCAATCCCACGAAGCGACGGGAAACCAGTTCGCGCTGTGGCTGCTGCGCATCACTTTGTATTTGATTTTCCCCTTCGCCACTGGGGCGCCAAAGTAATAGTTGGCGTTGATCTTCGCAGTGATCTTCTCGCCCAGCATTACAGGTTCGGTCGGCGCTGCGACTTTGACTTCGAACTCGGGCTTCTTATACTCCTCCACCCGGAAGTGATTGCCGCCCATCGCTTGAAAACGCAGACCGTGACCCGCATCAAGTTGAATGCGGTATTGACCCAATTGTGCATCCTCGGGCAGTTCGTACTCGCCCGACAGTCCGCCAAAGTCATCGGTCTCGATCGTCTTGCTAAGGATCTTTTCGTTTTTGGGGTTAAAGATGGCGATCGGGAAAGAGCGTTTTGCAAACTCCGAGTTATCCGGCTGGTCGTACTTGGCCGTACGGAACCAGAGCTTGAAGTTCACCTTCTGCTTGGGGCGATAGACGGGCCGATCGGTGATCGAAAAGACTTTGACCTGATTATATTCCTGGTCGTGAATGGCCGCATTCCACACGCCTTGGAAGCCAAAGAACGCCATCCGTCCCTTATCGCCACGCGCCATCACCAACCACTGAAATTCTTGCTTCAGGTCTTTGGGGTCGGGAGTTAACAGTCCATCGGGGCCAGTTTTTTCGGCGAAATTGGTCGTGGTGACTTGGAAGCGATTCCCGCCCAAGTGCCGCTGCTGCCAGCCAAAAAACTCGACGTTCGCTTCGGCAATCGGCGCACCATTGACGGCATCACCCACAAAGTAGAGCTGCTTCCCTTCCAGTGTTTTGTGAACGATGGCCGTATCGGCAACCCACAAAATAATCTTGCTCACATTGCCATCGACCATCGTGCCCGTTAGCAGATAAGCGCCCGGCTTTTGCAGCGGCGTGGTGACTGTAACGCGGCGATCGAAATGATCGGGGCGCGGGTCGACATCCAACTCCCAGGCAGCGACCGCTTCGTCCAGGAACTTTTGTTCGTTCTGCTGCACGATCCGCCAGCCGATGTTGCCGATGTTGATGCGATTCCAATCGACCCGGTTGCCCGGATCGGATTTCAAATACTCCTTGAGATCGGCGAGCAAAAGATCGATTTTGATTTCTCGCGCGTCGAACTTGACCTTCTTACCGTTGCGAAAACGGAAATCAACCGTAGCTCCCTTCCCCGCCGGCTGAGTGCTGACGGCTTCGAATGTTCCCCAGTTGGAGACAATCTGCTCCAGGCGATTTTTTTTCCAGTCGTTCGTGTCGCGGTGCCTTGTGATACTCTCCTGCCAATACTTGGCCGCGGTCGGATATTGCCGACGATTCTCAAAGATCTGGGCGAGTTGATTCAGCGCTTGCTCACCGAAAGTAACTTTGTCTTCGGCTGCGATCTTTTGATAGAGCTTGATGTGATTGAATTCGTCGGGAAGAGTGAAACGCTTGATGCCGCTGGCCAGTTTGGCGATCGTCTCCGTTTCTTTGAGTGTATGAAGTGCAAACGTGCCGCTCTCATCCTTCGTCGTGTCGTCGTCTCGCGTCGGTCCACCAAAATTGCGGCCGAAACCACCGCGCTGCATCGTCTGCACACCGAATTGCTGTTGAAGGAACGAGGCAAACTGCGTCCAGACCTGCATCCGGAGAGCAGGACTGTTTTCGATCGCTTGTTCCTGGGCCCAACGCCATCGCTGACCATCAGTCTCGGCAGCCTCCCAAGTGGCAGACGTGGTGTGATAGATGGGATTCCCTGCGGCGTCGACCGGAGCGCCGGTGCTGTCGCGAAAGCGAAAATAGCCGTCGTCAAGATCGGGCAGCTTGCTAAGGTCGGTAAGGTACTGCAAGCGCCAGGCTTCATGGATGCCGCGATTGCTGAGCATTTGCTCCGACAGGTTCAGAAAGAACTGAGCGACTTCCCCCTTGTTGTCGTCCTTCACCACCAGTGGCAACGCATCTTGCATCAATTGCAAGGCACGAGTGCGGTCTCGATCGACCGAGTTCACCACTTTGCCGCCACCACGGCGATGACCACGCTCATAGTTGCCGGCAATCAAAAATCCTTGATGCTGGGCGTTGGTGTATTGCGTGGCTGCCCCTTGCAGCAAACGCCAGTTTGCTTTGTGGACTTTGATCGAAGCTTCGACCAGTTCGTCGAACTCCTTTGTGCGGCCGAGGTTGTTCAAGCATTGCACGGCCCGGTCCAGGTCGCCGGCGACCAGCTTGGGGTCGTTCTTGGCATCGAGAGCCAACTGCTGAAAGCCGTTGTAAGCTTCACGAAAGTTGCCGTCGTTCATCAACTTTTGCGACTTGGCTCGTAGTTGGCCCAAATCGGGAGCCTGGGATAAGGCTCCCGAAACTACGAGCCCCAGAATGGCCAGGCCGGCCAGTGAAAAACGGAACCACTGCTTACTATTCATTGCCGCAGCCTTCTTAGAGTCAGTCTGGAACGACCTAGGAAACCATTCCTGTGTGCGTGACATCGCGATTCAAGACAAGTGCCGTTGAGAGGCAATAAAATGCCCCGGGAACCGGCAGTTACAGTTAAGACGACTGACCTCCGTCAGTGGTTTTCAATATCCGCCGCCGCGAGGCAAAAAACCAGCGGGCAAACCAAGCGCGAGGCGAGAAACCATTTCCCCATGCTTCCCAGGCGTAGTTAATCGCGTCAAAATGCCCGTTTGGCTTATGTTGGGTCTGCAATCCCATTGCAGGCAGGCTTCAGAAGTTTAATCGCAGCAAAGGATTGTGGCAGCCATGGAACGACTCAGCGTGCGACAGGCACGGCAGAAGGAAGCGATTGGCCAGCAGGCGTTCGTGCAAGGCTGGATACGCACGCGCCGCGACTCCAAGGGGGGATTCTCGTTCCTCGAAGTCAACGACGGCTCGTCCTTTGGCAACTTACAGGTGATCGCCGAGGCTGCACTTCCGAACTACGAAACCGAAGTCAAACACCTGGGTGCCGGCTGTAGTGTGAGTATTGAAGGGGAAGTAAAGGCCTCTGGCGGCAAACAGGCGACCGAAGTTCTGGCCAGCAAGGTGACCGTGCATGGCTGGGCCGATCCCGAAACGTATCCGCTGCAGAAGAAGCAGCACTCGCTCGAAAAACTGCGCGAGTGGGCGCACCTGCGACCGCGCACCAACACTTTCGGAGCTGTGACTCGCGTCCGCAATTGCGTCTGTCGCAGTATTCACAACTTCTATCAGGAAGAAGGCTTCCTTTACATTCATTCCCCGATCATTACGGCGAGCGATTGCGAAGGAGCCGGCGCGATGTTTCGCGTCACGACCCTCGACTTGGAAAAACTGCCACTCAAGGACGGCAAGGTCGATGCCACGCAGGACTTCTTTGGCCGGCCCTCGTACCTGACCGTCAGCGGTCAATTGGAGGCTGAGATCTTCGCCTGTGCGCTGGGGAAGGTATATACCTTTGGACCAACGTTTCGCGCCGAGAACAGCAATACGTCCCGGCACCTGGCAGAGTTTTGGATGGTCGAGCCGGAAGTGGCCTTCAACGACTTGAACGACAACATGTCGCTGGCCGAGCGCTTTCTCAAGCGGTTGTTTCGCGATGCCCTCTCGCAGTGCGACGAGGACATGAAGTTCTTTCACGAACACTACGACAAAGAAATTATCTCGACACTCGAACAGATCGTCACCAAAGAATTCATTCGCTGCCCCTACACCGAAGCAGTCAGCATCTTGGAACAATGTGGCGAAAAGTTCGAATACCCTGTTAGCTGGGGAATCGACCTGCAAAGCGAACACGAGCGCTACCTGACCGAGAAGCACTTTAAGAGCCCGGTTATTTTGTTCGACTATCCGCGCTCGCTGAAGCCGTTTTATATGCGCGTGAACGACGACGGTCGTACGGTTCGCGCGATGGACGTTCTCGTCCCCAAAGTCGGCGAAATCATTGGCGGTAGCCAGCGAGAAGAGCGGCTCGATGTCCTCACTCAGCGGATGGCCGAGCAACATCTGCGGGCAGAAGATTATTGGTGGTACTGCGACCTGCGGCGTTACGGCACCGTGCCTCACGCCGGCTTCGGCCTTGGCTTGGAGCGAGCTGTGCAATTTATCACCGGCATGCAGAACATCCGCGATGTTATTCCCTTCCCGCGCACGCCTGGAAGTGCCGATTTTTAGTCCGTTTGGTATTTATCCCAACCTATTGGAGAGCCTCTCATGTTGACTTGGAAAACCGTTAGCTATTCGTTCATCGCTGCCACCCTGTTCGTTGTACAGTCTCAGGCGCAGGACAAACCCACGCATACCAAAGACACCTTGAATGATGTGAAGGAAAACGTGAAGTCGGGCAAGGCGGTGATTGTCGACGTGCGGGAACCGGCCGAATGGGAAGCGGGGCACGTCGCCGGAGCCATTCATTTGCCCAAGAGTCAATTGGATGACAAAGCCAAACTGGCAGATCTCATTAAAAAGCTCGACAAGAACAAAATCATCTACACGCACTGCAAGGGTGGCGGCCGCGCGCTGACCTGCGGTGAATTGCTGAAGAAGGAAGGCTACGATGTACGCCCGCTGAAACCTGGTTATCAACAATTGATCGATAGCGGCCTCGAGAAGGCGAAGTAGTTGTAATGTGGGCTTTAGCCCACAACGACCAACCCTACACGTGGGCTAAAGCCCACGCTACATCAGTAACAGGCAACTAGGATTCTGGAATGAGCGAGCAGCAGGCGGGTGGCGAAGAAGCAAAGCGACTGTGGCAACCTTTGAATTCGCGCCAGCGGCGCGTGTTCGGCGTCCTCGTCGAGAAGGCGAAGACAACTCCCGACGCCTACCCCATGACGCTTAACGGCATCGTTACCGGTTGCAATCAGAAGAGCAACCGCGAGCCGCTGATGACCCTCTCTGCCGAGGAAGTCGAGCAGATTCTCGACGAACTGCGGGGCATGTCGGCCGTGACCGAGGTGCAAGGAAGTGGCCGGGTGGCCAAGTATCGGCATCATGCCTACGAATGGCTCGGCGTCGATAAGTTTGAAATCAGCGTGATGACCGAGCTCCTGCTGCGTGGCGAACAGACTCTCGGCGATTTGCGCGCTCGCGCCTCGCGTATGGAACCCATTGCCGATCAGGGGTCGTTAAAGCTGATCGTCGATGGCCTGCTCAAAAAGAAGCTGATGGTGGAACTGACGCCTCCCGGCCGCGGGCAGATTGTCTCGCACAATCTTTACAAAGAGCGCGAGATTGGCGAACTACGCACGCAGTACGCAGGGCATGTTGGCGATCGTGGGCCCGACGAAGATCGTCCCGCAGCATATTCGCCGCCGAGCGCGCCCGCCCCAGTTGCACCGCGAACATCCGCTCCTGCGGTGCCAGCCCCGCGCGGCGTGACAGCCGACGAGTTTGCGGAGCTGCGCGTGGAAGTTGCCGAGATGCAGGCGGAGATATCTCGCCTGCGGTCCGATTTGCGTCAGCTGGAAGCCAAGTGGTCCTAGCGATTTCTCGCCACGTTACTTCTTCGCTTCCTGCTTGCGATTGAGCTCAATCGCGCGGGCAGCAAAGCGGCGACCGAGTTCGGCATATCCTTGCTTGTTGTAGTGCAGGCCATCGTGCGTGCCATTCAGGTCGTCGGTATCGACCCACGCGCCGAAAGGCTCATCGGCAGCAACCTTTTCTTGCGCGGCCCGCACCGCATTCCAGCCCTGATCATTTTTTAGATTGTCGCTGAGTCTGCCCACTACCACGGCGATATCCTTGTGTTTCAAATCAGTCCGCAATTGGTCGACTGTTCCGGTTAGTGCCTCATAGTAGACCGCCTGCCAACCCGCCTTGGCATCTCGCTCGCCTTGCATCCAGACAAACGTCACCGTGTCGGGCTTCTTGCCACCGAGCGCTGAGGTCACAGTCTCCATCATTCTTTCGTAAAGGTCGCCGTTCTTCGGCTTAGAACTCCCTTCAGCTGCCCCGGCTGGTAACGCCCACTTTTTGTACCAACGACGAATCGGCTGGCCGCTAGCGGCGTTCTTCACAACGATCACGTCGTCGCCGGCAAATTCCTTCTCCACAGCGGGGGTAAAGGACACTTTTGGATCGAGTCCCACCATGTTCGATTGCCCCGAAAGAATGAACAGCCGCACCTTCTTTTCGGCAGCCGCCGCAGTCGATAGACCAATCGCCAGACCAAAAATCGACAGTATTAGAATTCGAATCGAAGACATGGCAGCAACTCCAGACAGGTGGAAGGGGATCGAAAGACCATCATGAGTTGCGGGACGACAACCTTCAAGATCCAGCTTTTCGTCTTGGCCATTTCACCCAAAGTGGCTAAAGTTCGCCGGCATTTTTGGGGCAGTGTTGCAGCGCACTTTCCACCTGTGGCTGGATGAACAAAATGAACTCAGCAAGTGCCGGCTTACGTTTTTCTATCCTGCTGCTCATTTCCCTTTCAGCGGTCCTTGGCTGCCGCAAGCCGCCGACCATCATCGTAAAAAAACGCCGGCCATCGGTCTATTACGACACCCGCTACGAAGAGACATTGAAGACAACCGACCGACCGCTGTTGCACGGCGCCTGGGGTCCATTCGTGGAAGTGCTGGACGAGCCTGTGGCTGTCATTCGGGCGCGCGACAAAGCGACGACCTGGGAAGTGTTCTTTGCTACAAATCGCGGCTTACTGGCCGAAACCGCTACTGGCACTCAGCAGCGGTTTGGCAATCAGCTGTTGGCAGAGCCATATTTCGGTCGTGCTGAAATCATGATTCCCTTTCGCCGCCGCGGTGAAGATCCGCAGCGAGAACAATCGCAAGGAACCCAACAGCCGCCGACAACCAGCGCTACAAGCGATCCATTCCAACACGTAAGGTTTGATGAAGTTCGCACGCTCGATTGGCAGCAATTGGCGGAGGGGGTAAATCGGCAAATCAATCAGTCACGACAGAAAGACCTGCTCCTGTTCGTTCATGGCTTCAACGTCGATTTTGAATCCGCCCTCATTCGCACGGCTCAAGTCGCGCTCGATCTGCCATTTAATGGTGCAGTCGTCAGTTACTGTTGGCCATCGCAAGGGGGATTGGGCAACTATGAAACCGATGAGCAGATAAACCTTGCTTCGGTCCAGCCCTTTACAACGTTTCTCTACCAGTTGTTGAGTAAGATTCCAGAGGGCACTCGCGTCAACGTTGTCGTCCACAGCATGGGAAGTCGCCTCGTCATGCAAGCAGTGGGGCGTTTGCCCCAACTCGCACGCAAACCACTGGCCAACTTGGTGTTCTGCGCTCCCGATGTGGGCTGCAGCGATTTTGTGAAGTGGGCCCCTGGTGTGGTCGCCCAAGCCGAGCAGGTCACACTCTATGCAAGCACTGGCGACGCGGCTCTAGTCATTTCAAAATCACTTCATCGCGAGCAGCGCGCGGGTGATTCCCATCCACCTCTCGTGGTGCCGGGCATCACCACGATCGACGTTTCCGCCGTTGACTTTAATTTTCTTGGCCACAGCTATTATGGCAGCAATGTCGATGTACTTGCCGACCTGTTTCGCCTCGTCAAAGAGAGGCGCGGCCCCGAGACCTGTGCTTATTTGACGCGTCACGAGCGTTATGGCCAAGCCTATTGGTACTTCAGCGATTACGGCGATGTGCTGAACTGGGCTTGGAATTTTGACGAAACCATTGCGCGTTGAGTCAGATATTTCGGTTGCTGGTGTACGGCTTAGCCTTTGTTCTTAATCACCAGCACTTGCACAATGGTCTTTGCCCGGGTGCTGTCGATTTGTAGCGAAATCATCAGTTGCTGCATTAAGTCGCGTTCGTTTTGCTCGACGACTCCGTCGGCAAGAATCAAGTCCGTCGCGCTGGCGAAACACGTTTCACGCAGTTCGGGCGGAACGACAGCCACCGATTGACGCATCAGTTCTTCGGGACCGTTTCGCTTG
Organism: Anatilimnocola aggregata; assembly: GCF_007747655.1. Lineage (NCBI taxonomy): Bacteria > Pseudomonadati > Planctomycetota > Planctomycetia > Pirellulales > Pirellulaceae > Anatilimnocola > Anatilimnocola aggregata. The sequence goes on along the minus strand of NZ_CP036274.1, from coordinate 5,865,054 downwards.
AGCACACCCACCAGGCGATCGATCATCGATTTGAATCGCTGTTCGGGCATGTGCTGATAAAGCTTCATGCGGCCGAGCGTATTAAACATCGAGGCCATTTCTTCATCGGCCAGGTGACCGTCGTGGGCCGCGGTGGCGAGCAGCACGCCGGCAAACCCCTCCTGCGGACCAAAGGCTTGCGGCGTTCCAAATCCACCCAGAATATCGTCGAACATTCCCATGGAAAAACCTTCTCTGCGACCTGCCGTGGTACGAACGCCTAACCCATGTTCTTAATGACCATCACCTGGACGATGGTGTGACAAACCGTCGCATCGAGTCGCAACTTGGTTTGCAATCCGTTGATGAAATCGCGCTCAGCCTGTTCGGCCACGCCATCGGCCAGCACAATGTTGCAGGCATTTGCAAAGGCCGTATCGCGCAGTTCGGGCGGCATTGCCTCAATGCAGCGGTCGACAAGTGCGGGCACACCATTTCGTTTTGCCAGGCCTACGAGTTTATCGAGCATGCCGTCGAACTGCTTTTCGCTACTTCGCTGAAACAGCTTCATGCGCAGCAATGTCGAGACCAGGCCGCGCACTTCGTCATCGGCAAAATGCCCATCGCAGGCCGTAGCTCCCACCAGGATGCCGGCAAATGCTTCTTGCGCCGTAAAGCGAGCATTTCCTTCCATGCCGCTGAGCAGACCATCGAATAAACCCATGCTGCAACCTTTGACAGGGTCATTAAGATTTTGAGCGTAGACAAGTTAGTTGTCAGCACCAGACGCCGACGACCAGAAAATACTGGTGTAAGGATATCGCTCTAGGAAGCTGCGTCAACCAATCGGCCAGAAATTGCGCCAGGAAGAAGTCTTGACACGTTTCGGTTCGTGCAAGTCAGAAACTGCAACTCACCATTCAATAGATCAGTGCCTTCAATCCTCGCACCAGTTCATCGACTTGATCTCGATCGTTGTACAGATGACACGAGACACGCACATAGCGGCTGCCGCTCCATTCAACGATCGGAACTTCAATCCGATATTGCAGCCAAAGCTGGTCCTGCAGCGGCTGTCTCGAACCAGGCGTGAGGGGCACATGAGCCATCGCACAAAACCAGGCGGGATCATCGGGAACAAGGGGTTGCTGGCCGGTGAGTTCGACCAACTGCTTGCGGGCATAACGTGCCAGATCGTGAGTGTGCTCACGAAACGCAGCAACGCCAATCTTGTTGATGAAGTCGATGGCGGCAGGAATTGCGAGCGAAGCTGAATAATCGCGGGTGCCGCTCCACAAAAACTCATCCGACCATTGGCCTGGATTGGTGGGTGGCAGTCGTCCCCAACTCATTACCGGCGGACGAATATGCTTTTGCCATTGGGGAGCGGCAAACAAAAAGCCACTGCCAAACGGCGCGCAGAGCCACTTATGACAGCTGGCTGCATAAAAGTCGCAACCCAAGGCATCCAACTCCACATCTTCTTGAACCAACGCATGGGGACCATCAATGCAAACCGCGATTCCGCGCTCACGCGCCGCAGCGCAAAGTTGCCTTACCGGTAAGGTGACCGCTGTCGGCGACGTAACGTGACTGACCACAATCAGCCTGGTATTAGGTGATGTCGCTTCTACGATTTTCGCGACCGTCTCCTCAACCGTGGTGAATGGCAAGGGCAATGCGACGGTCGTCATCACAGCTGAGGCTTTGCTGCAAGCGCGCTGCCAGATCCGTTCTACCGCGCCATACTCATGATTTGTCAGCAGTACTTCGTCGCCCGCATGCAGAGGAAACGAATCGGCGACGATATTCATGCCGACTGTTGCATTGTCGACAAAGACCAGATTCGCGCCTGTCGTACCAACAAATCGGGCGAGTTGTTCGCGCACATCGAACCACGCAGGTTCGAGTTGACGAACGAAAAAGTCCATTGGCTGCTCGTCGAGCCGTTGTTGCCACTCGCGTCGCGATTGTTGCACGACAAGCGGAGGAGGGCCGAACGAGCCGTGATTTAGATAGATAGTATCAGGTCGCAAACGCCAATGCTGTTGCCAGGTCATCGTGCTGCTCTTGCTACGCGACTATCGCGGCAGGTTACCAGGGACGGCTGCTTGCCGAATCGGTTCACGATAGGGCTCGCCGTTTGCATACAAACGCATTCGCGATTGTAGCGGAGCGCGCAGCTCTTGCGGGGCGAACTGAATCGCCTTCAGCAAATTGGCCTGTGCGTCTTCGAACTGACCCAGATTGGCCTGAGTGGCCGCCAGGACATCGAGTGTTCGATAGTCGGTGGCACCATCCAGGGCGATTGCCTTTTCAGCAGCTTCTAGTGCCAGCTTTGCATTGCGAAATTTCAACTCAGGGCAAGTCGACATCAGCCAGGCAACACCTCGAAAGGCGCGGCCCAGTTCAGGATCTGCTTTGGCAGCAGTCCGAAAGTCTTCTGCAGCCAGTTGCCATTGTCCCAGCGACATTTCGATTTCAGCCCGTTCGCAATACGCCAATGCATTGCTGGGTTGATGCTTCAATGCAACCGATATGTCCTTGAGCGCTTCGCTGTAGTTGCCGAGTTGCCGCTGCGCCGTTGCTCGGCCAATTAGCGAGCCGTGATCGTTGGCCTTCAACTTTAAAGCAGCAGAAAAGTCAGCGATCGCTTTATCGAATTGACCAAGTTGCGCATGAATCTCGCCCCGGTTGTACCAGCCGTTGACGTGATCGGGTTTTAGTCGCAGCAGTTCATCGAAATCAGCAATGGCTTCATCCATTTTGCCGTGTAAGCCCAAGCTCACACCCCGATTGTGCAACGCCTTCCACTTGGTCTTGTCGTGGCCGATTGCCTGTGTAAAGTCGTCGAGGGCAAGCGTATCGAGTTCGTTGGCTTGTCGCTCTTCTCCTTTCTCAAACAGTTCGGCGGCCAGTTGCACATAGGCTTCACCGCGGCGGTTGTAGCTCCATGCGGCCAACTCGTGCGTGTACTTAATTGTGTCAACCTTGTTCGTTTCGGCCAACACGCGCTCGCAGGTTTCAATAATGCTGCTGTACTCGTCGACGGTCTTGGCCGATTTCGACAGGGTGTAGGCGTCGCCCAATTGCCGCGCAATCGACCGAACGACCGGAGCCGCCTCGGTCGATGCTTCGGTGGGTGCCGTCTTTACCGTCGTCGGCCGGAGCGCGTTCTGTTGGGCTTGAATAGGCTTCACCGTCAGCGCCGCCAACAAGCAGGCCCAACCTGCGGCATAAATGAAGTGCCGAGTGCGCAAAGAACGATTACGAAGTTGAGCGAGTCGGAAAACAATGCTCACGCAAAACATCACAGATCCCTCCGTGGACGAAAAGCGCGCTACGTGCGGTCGCTGCTGGCAAGTACCCGTCCATTGGGTGCCTGCGCGGGATTGTCGGTGGCAGCGTCGAAAGCAGCAAACCCAATTTGGGCTGAAAATAGCATTTGCCCAGATTTTTCGGGAAATATCTGCCCGCTAGCAACGTTCTCAAGCCTGGGGTTCGGTCATGCTCATCGGATCAAGCGCTTCCTTCAGCGTATGCTCTGGCAAAATCCCTTCTTCGCGGCAGAGTTCACGAATCGTCTTGCCTGACTTAAAGGCTTGCTTCGCGAGCGAGGCTGCTTTTTCATATCCAATGTGCGGATTCAAGCTGGTAACCATCGAGAGGCTCTTCTCGACCGAAGCTTCGCAGGCTTCCGGGTTCGCTTCCATTTCGATTGCGCAGAAATCGACGAATGCCCGCGTAACGCCTGAGAGCAGGTGAATGCTCTCCAACGTGGCGTGACCCATGACCGGCATCATGATGTTGAGTTGAAACTGTCCGCCGGTGGCGCCGCTGAAGGCGACCGTTTGGTCATTGCCCATCACTCGAGCGGCGACTTGCATCATGCTTTCGCACATCACCGGATTCACTTTCCCCGGCATGATCGAGCTGCCCGGCTGACGATCTGGCAACTTGATTTCATAAAATCCACAACGCGGCCCCGATCCCAGCCAGCGAATGTTGTTGCTTACGTTGAACAGCGTGCTGGCGATGGTCCGCAGTTGGCCGTGGCATTCCACCAGTCCGTCGCGCTGGGCGTTCCCTTCGAAGTGGTCGACCGCTTCGATGAATGCAATGCCCGTCTCCTTCGCCAGCGCCTCGGCAACGCGATGCCCGAACTCCGGGTGTGTGTTGATGCCGGTTCCGACCGCAGTTCCGCCGGCCGGCAACTCGAGCACTGCGTCACTGGCACGCTTAGCCCGTTCGATCGACATCTCGATCTGACGCGCGAATCCGCCGACTTCTTGACCTAGTCGCAGCGGCGTAGCATCGGCCAAGTGCGTGCGACCAATCTTGATGATCTTGTCCCATTCGGACGCCTTCTGCTTCAGCACGTCATGCAGCTTTTGCAGAGCGGGCAGCAGATCGTCCCGAATTCGCATCGCCACAGCCACGTGAATGGCCGTGGGAAAGATATCGTTGGTGCTTTGCCCCATGTTCACATGATCGTTCGGATGAACCGGCTTTTCTTTTTGAAAGCGGTCGCCGCCGAGAATCTCGATCGCGCGATTAGAAATCACCTCATTCGTGTTCATATTGCTCGAAGTGCCAGAGCCAGTTTGGAACACGTCGACGGGAAACTCCTGGTCGAACTTGCCGGCCGCAACTTCTTTGCAAGCATCCAGCAGGGCAGTCACTTGTTGGTCGTTAAGGCGATTCTTGCCCGATTGCGTCAGCTTCCCAAGGTCACGATTGGCGACGGCACAGGCAAACTTCACCAACCCGAGCGAGTGCACTAATGCCGGCGGCAAAGGCCAGCCCGAGACCGGAAAATTCTCGACCGCCCGCTGTGTCTGGGCGCTGTAATACGCCTGCGCGGGAACCTGCACTTCGCCCATCGAATCGCGTTCAACCCGGAACTGAGTCATTGCAAAAAGACCTGCCAACAAAGCTGCGGAAAGGGGAAAACTGGGAATGACAATGTTAGCTGGGAACCTTTCACGCTGCCACGGCGTAACTCGTATTCTTCCCCTCTAGCCGTCGGTAAAAACAGCGAATTAAACCAGCGAGTTCGGATTCTCATCCCATCCCTCTGCACCCCTTCTTCGCTACGACCCGCCCAAGGGGAATTGAAAACCCATTGGTTCCCAAAAATGCCCCGTAGTTCACTTGTCGAAACCCGGACTTCAAGCTAATTTAATGAGTCTCTAATCCCCTCTAGCTCAGTTGGTAGAGCAGGCGGCTGTTAACCGCCGGGTCGCAGGTTCGAGTCCTGCGGGGGGAGCTCCTATTTCGGCCCTAACTTGGACCGACCCAACGGTTAACGCTAAACGCCGGCCAGAGAGTTCTGCCGGCTTTTGACGTTTACACATTGTTCTGCAAGGAGTTACGGCGAGAGCCGGTCTCTCTCGGACGTCCCTGCCGCGCTCTCTAATTTTGCCCCACGGCCGTTTTCGTCGCCGCTCTCCCGAGAACTCTCTCCGCTCTCTGTTTTCGCCTGAAATCTGGTTAACAGCCTCGTTCGATCCGGGGTACTGGTCGGGACGCAGATACTAACCGAGAGCGCGGGGTTGGCGTTGGGAGAATACCAACTGCAGTCGGGACAGGAGCAGCGACACGTCTGACAGAGATGGGGCAAGTGCAATGCTTGGTTGGCCTGCAATCGTCTAGCGGGCGAGCCAGCTAGAAGCTCATCTTGGCTTTCTCGGGTTACTTGAAAACGAACCGAAGGACGGCGCGGCAATTATCCGAGGCGGCGAGGAACGTCGATCGATGATAGGAATGCAGTCGTTTGCACCAATAACGATCGCAGGGTCCAGCCCTGTGCCATCGATTGCGGCCGCGATATCTGCTCCTAAGCCGAGGGTCGTGAGAACCGAACCACATCGAGACTGGGCAAGTTCGTATGCTAGTTTGCGCGGTTCGAGCACGTTGCCGGTTTCGCCAAACCGCGCCTTTGCAAGTTCCATTGCTGCACACGAACAATCATCTAGTATGCCTAAGTCCGCACCATGACTACGTGCAACCAAGAGAATCTGCCCGGCGGTCAGGCAATCCTCGATCGCGAAGCCACCTCGGAATCCGGCGCAAACAATCATGAGTGGAAGGGGCAAATGACCGCTGGCAATGGCGCGACCAATTGCAGCACCATTTAGGATGCAGCCGAGCACAAGCTCTTTTTTAGTGAGTGAAAGTGCGGATTGAACGGCAGCTCCGCCATTCGTAGAGCTGTAATAGATTCGCCGTCCTGAAACGCGTTCCACTGAGAAGTCGAGCGGGCTATTGCCGCAGTCGAATCCGGGAATTGGTTGACCTTCAAACTCACCCGCTAGTAACTTTAATCCGCTGTAAGAAGCTGCTTCAGCTTTCAGCATCTCTAGATTTTCGCGTCCCTTTCCAAAGAGCATCACGTCCAAAGCGCCCGCGGCCAGTGCCACGGTAATCGACGAAACATTGCGAAAAGTATCAATCACAATAAGATTGCGACCGGAAGAAAGAAACTGCTTAGCCATTAGTTCCGGAAGCGAACACATGGTCGACACATCGTATCGAAGTTCGTGATCGTGCACGAGTTTCGCCACATCCGACATCAAGGATACATGCATATTTAAGTCCTGACCTATAGTGCAGTGGAACTATTCCTGACGTAGCCCTTGCGTAAGGGCTGCGATATTCTTACAGGTGAAGAATCCACCGAATCCTGATCGCCGCTCGATCAACTCACAGATGCGTGGATCGCCAGCCGATCGCAGAAATACCTGTGACAGCGCTTCATCTATGGCAACCACAGATATCTGTCGGAGTTCAGGAAGTACACGGCCGACCTCGCCTAAGATTGAGTCAATGTCTTCCACGGCAAACGCGACATGGTGAATGTCCGCTCGCCCGCAGCTCGAAACATATTGGCTTATCAAGTCACCATGGATCATCGGTGCAAGTAACGTGATCGGCAGAGTGCCCACAGCCAGCGTTGACATCCATTTAGCATCTAGCCATGAAGTTTGCACTTCTTTACATTCTGCTGCAGTCGTCGGCCATGCATGAACCGGGTCGATTACCTTCGCGCCGCTTCTAAGAAGTGAAAAATCAGCGTCGAGCAGCTCGCCATATGACGCGAATGCAATAGCGATATGATCAATTCTTGCGCTGCGAAACGACATTGCTGGCCGAATGAACGCCGGCGGATCCGACAAATTGCGGCTAACAATCTTCCGGATTGAGTGCGGAAGAGCTAAATCAGCCAAGCTATCCCAATTGAGGCCCCGGTCAGTCGGCTCATTTGCGTCGGGATAACGTTGGTTTTGAGAACTCCGCATTGCAAACCTCGAATTGTTCGGCTTCAAATGGCGTGCAATTGGACGCACCGACACGCATTCTTGCCTTTTCATGCAAGTCGTCGATAATTCAGCGCGCTTCACCGACAATTGCCGACATTCGGCGACATCCTGATTGGCGGAGGACGGAAAATGAGCGATGAAACGTTCCGAGACCCCAAAGTTGAAGCAGGCAATCGCGCCAAGGAGATCCTTGCTGCAACAGCTTTGCGGCTTCGTGACTTAGAGGCGCTGTCCGGCGTGAATGAGCGAACGATATTGCGATTCTTTAAGGGGAATAGCGCGCAATCCGCCGTGACGAGGATTGCATTGGCTCATGCACTTGGTATCGACGTCTCCGAGATTGACTGCTCGTGCATGAGCGTCTGGAAGCCGCTAAATGAGATTACCTCGAATGCTGCGAAGCATGCGTATGAGCGGCGTTGCGATGAATTAGTCGAACGAATATCCAGCCATGTCAAGCTCGTACAGAGCTATTGGCTCGCAACCGAATTCGTGATTCGACGTACCTTTGACAACTTGCAGCAGATGCACAATGATCTTCAGGCCGTTAAACTGCTTCTGCCACAACTCACGAAGCCACAAGTCCGAGATGTTGGCATCCTTGCGGCCAACTTGCCAGGTTGCTACTGGAGCTTCAGCGGGCCGCGAGCGATGCCGCGTTTCTGCCGAGAACTTGCATATCAGTGCATCAGCAAGTTGGATTGCTATGACACCGCAAGTATTTCGGAGATTCAGTCGGCGCTTTTTTTTAACTCTCCGGGCATGGAATTTTGGTCACGACCTGGTGATCGCATTAGTCCGAACGCGTTTGCCCTTGCCGACAGGAATTTCGCAGGTGCAGCATTTTGCTACGAGCAGATTCGCGAGACCGATCCCATAGCCTTCGGACCGACTGGTGACGCTACTCTTGAACAGATGATGCATCGCGCCCAAATGTGTATTCAGGCTGGTGAACTAAAACTCGCCGCAAGGTTGATCAAGGACGTTGAAGACAGGTGTAATGACGCAAGCCCAGCGACCCTAGCCCACTTGTACCGAATGAAAGCATGGTTGGCGAAGTCACTGAGGCAAAGCAAAAGTGGTCAAATCGATCAGTTGAGACAAGCCGTGCTTCACTATGAGATCGCATTCGACAAGGAACCTCATTATTTGATCGCTGCGACTCGAATGCTAATCCGTGACCTGGGAACAAAAGAGGCCAGCACTTTTGAGCAGGACGTCGATACTTTGTCGTCTTCCAAAGTCCAGCACATGGACATCGTTTGCATGCAGGAAATGAGGCACAAATATGCCGCTGCATTTGCGAAGCATCGGCTCAAGTGCTTGTGATGACCGATTTTTGATAGCAGCACCCGATGTGAATTGCGTTCAGGGCTTCAGTCTGCGTGGTGCAGTCAGACTACGCGTTCCGAGTAACGAGAGCGCAAATATATGTCAGCCGGTTAACTCAGTTTTGGGCTCAATTGCGTTCAGGATGCTGGACGGGACGCAGATACTAACTGGAGAGCGTGGTCACCATTACTGCAGGTTCCCAACGCGGTAGGCACCCCACCGACGACATCCAGTTTGGCCGAGCTAGCCCGAAGCAGTGGATGCTGTCGTCCCGCTTGCCGGGCTGCGAATACTAGCCAAGGCGCGCTAGATTCAGGCTAAAACTCTGGTGCTCTCCTCTCCTTCGCCAAGGACAATCCGTGTCTGACACTTTTGAATCTCACACGCCTCTGCGGATATTAGTCGTCGAGGACAACAAGGACGCTGCTGACAGTTTGGCAATGCTCCTTCGAATCCAGTGCGCACACTCCGTAGACGTGGCTTACACGGGGCTCCAGGCCTTGCAGATTGCCAACGTTCGTCGCCCGGATGTAATCTTGCTCGATCTGGGCCTCCCCATCATGAATGGCTATCAGGTCGCTGAGGCCGTGCGAGCTATGCCAGATGCTGAAGAGATTGTGATCATCGCCATCACTGGGCACAGCCAGCCGGAAGCAGTTGATGCATCGGCCGCCGCCGGAATCGACCTTCACCTGGCCAAACCGGTCGACATTCGGCATTTGCTCAGCTATCTAAGCGGCCGCGGCTTGAGTTGAGAACAGGTTGCTTGGTTCGGTCCGGGGTACTGGTCGGGACGCAGATACTAACCGAGAGCGCGAGGGCTCACTTCGAAGTGGCGGGCAGCGGGGAGTGATCGAGGTGCGCGTTCCGGTCGAGTTGATCGAGGAATGGCTTGGGATGGCGGCGTGGCGGTCGAAGCGAGCCGAGGTGCCGGCAGCGTCCCGGCGCGTGATGCAGCATTCCGCAGTAGGTGATTATCTGGAATCGCTGGAGCTAGCTACCCCATGAAAGCTTCTCCATCGAAGCTCGCTCGTCGTTGAGTTCTTCGAGGCGCTTGGCAAAGCCAGGGCCAAGTACGAGCGAGTAACGTTTGGTTCCAATTCGCTGATGAAACCGGACTGCCAACACTTCCTGAAGTTTTGTGCTGTCGACATCGGTGTGGTATCGAAGAAACAAATCCCAAAGTTGGAGTAGGTCGTCAATTATAGTGGCCGCATCAAAGCCTTTACCGTCGAAGTTGATAATCGCTGTTTCGTCGAGAATCTTGTCTGAAGTCTGGCCGGCGACTGTTTCCTCCCCGAAGATTAGCGCTTTAAAATCGATCACTGCGTTCTTCGAATCGGATCGCAATCCATGTTTTGCTGTGTTAACGAAGCACCCGGCGATGGCTTTGGGCTTCATCTTTTCGATTACGTTGGTTTGGTGCTTCGACTGTCTGACCGACTGAAGCCATTTGCTCACATTGTCATTCAGGTGGACCAACTCTGAAAGCACCGAAGTGAGGTGGTCACTGTAGTTCGCGCTGGCCAGCATGAAGCCCGCATGTTTCGGCGATTTGAGATCAAGGTCGCTGGGCGTGAACTCTGTCAATGCGGTCCGCTTTTCGTCGTACTCACGAAGCCGTCGACAGATCAAGTCAAGTCGGTCCTCGACATTCTTCCGTTGGATGCGAACGGTTGGGCTATCGGGAAATCTTGGAAGAGGCGCTGGCTCAACCTTGGGGATCGAGACGGCCCCGAAACGGCCATGCATAATCCGGCCCCAGAGGAGGTCGCGTGTCGCTGTGCAGAACTCCTCGCATGCGAGTGTCGTCTGGTTTCGGAGGAATAGCTCCCAGAACTGCAGCAAGTCGTAGATGATTTGCATCCGAGGCCAAGTGAAGTGGGCATGCGTGACTAACGCGAAGTACTCGTGATAGTTCGATTGTAAACGACGGTCGAATAGTGCAGCGCGCGGCGGAGCCGATGGTCGGTCGAAAAGTGCAGCGCTAGCCCTGCTCGTGAGAATCCGTAAGGCAGATTTGAGGCTTCCCAGCGTCTCAAGCCTTACGATCCGCGAGCGTAGCCCATGCTGCGAGATATGCATAACTGGACCGAAATCCGTCGTCTTGTCCTGACCGAGAAGAAATCCAAACGAGCGGTTTGCAGGGAATTTTCCCTTCACTGGCAGACCCTCGAAAAGATCCTGCAGCACCCTGAGCCGCCCGGTTATCGACAACGTCTGCCCCGGGAGCGGCCCAAACTCGATCCGTTCCTGCCGATCATCCACGAGATCCTGGAGCAGGACAAAACGGCGCCCCGCAAGCAGCGCCACACCACTAAACGGATCTTCGACCGCCTGCGTGCCGAGCATGGCTACACCGGCGGGATCACGGTGGTCGGCGAGGTCGTGCGGGAGTGGCGAACGACCACGGCGGAGGTGTTCTTACCCTTGTCGCATCAACCGGGCGAAGCCCAGTTCGACTTCGGCGAAGCGGAGGTGGTGCTGCAAGGCATGCCGACGAAAGTCGCGTACTGCGTCATGTCGTTGCCGTACAGCGACGCGTTCTTCGTGCAGGTCTTTCCTCGCGAATGCACCGAGACGTTTCAAGCGGGCCATCAGCGGGCCTTTGAGTTCTTCGGCGGCGTGCCCCGCCGGATCAGCTACGACAACAGCCGGATTGCTGTGGCCCGGTTCGTGGGGAAACGGGGTGACACGCCGACGCGTGAGTTCCTACGGCTGCAGAGTCATTATCTGTTTGAGCATCACTTCTGCCTGGTGCGACGGCCGATGGAGAAGGGGCATACGGAGAACCTCATCGGTTTCGCGCGGCGGAACTTCCTGGTGCCGGTACCACGGACCGGCAGCCTGGAAGTGCTGAATGCCGAACTCGAGCGGCAGTGCTGTGAAGATCTGGAACGCCAGTTACGCGGACAACCGGCGAACAAAGCCACGTTGTTGGCAGAGGAGCAGGCTGCGTTGTTGCCGCTGCCGAAGTCGGGCTTTGAAGCGCGGCGAGTCGAACCGGCCCAGGCCAACTCTCTTTCCTTGGTTCGCTTCGACGGCAACGATTACTCGGTGCCGACGCAGTATGCTCATCAGAAAGTGACCGCAATTGGCGGCCTGGAGGAAGTTCGGCTGGTCGTTAACGACAAGTTGGTTGCCCAGCATCCACGCGACTGGTCGAAGGAGCAGGTCCATTACAACCCGCTGCATTACCTGGCACTCTTGGAGCGGAAGCCAGGGGGCTTGGACTTCGCGAAACCCCTGGAAAACTGGGGCTTGCCGGACTGTTTCGATCTCCTCCGGCGGCGTCTGGAAGCAGATGGCGGCGCACACGGCCGCCGGGAGTTCATCAAAACCTTGCGGCTGCTGGAGACTATCTCGCTGGCTGCATTAACTGCGGCGATTGAGCGGGCACTGGAGATCGACGTTCTGGCCGTCGATGCGATTCGGCTGCTCGTGCAGCAGGGACTGGAAGAGCCGACGCGGTGGTTTCGGCTGGACAATCATCCGCATCTGCAGTCGCACTCGATCCCTCCTCCCAATCTCCTGTCTTACCGTGAACTGACCTGCGCGCTGACGACGGGAGGTGTGTTATGAAATCTCTCGAAACCAAAAGCACGGTGCTGCTCAAGCATCACTTGAAGGCCCTACGGTTGCCGTCGTTCCTGGAGGGCTGCGAGAAAACGGCCCAGCGGTGTGCGACGGAGAACGTCGATCATCTGGGCTTTCTGCTGCAACTGTGTGAGCTGGAGTTACTCAACCGTGAGAAGCGTGCCAGCGAGCGGCGGCTCAAGTCAGCGCGCTTTCCCAACCTGAAATCGCCTGGTGATTTCGACTTCGCCGCCCAGCCCTCGCTCAATCGCGTGCTGGTGGCAGAACTACTGCGGTGCGAGTTCGTGGAACGCCGCGAGTCGGTGATCTTTCTCGGGCATCCGGGCACGGGGAAGACGCACCTGGCCATCGCGCTTGGCATTGCCGCCTGTCAGCGGGGCAAACGGGTCCGCTTCTGCCGCGTGACGGAACTGATCACGCAACTTATGGAAGCCCGAGAAGAACGGACGCTGCTGCGGATGAAGTCGTCACTAGCCAAGTTCGATCTGCTGATCCTCGATGAGCTGGGTTACGTCCCCGCCAGTAAGCTGGGCGCGGAGTTGCTCTTCGAGGTCATCAGTAGCGCTTACGAACGCCAATCGTTGATCGTGACCACCAATCTGCCGTTCGAGCAATGGACCGAAGTCCTGGGCAGCGAGCGCCTGACCGGCGCCGTGCTCGATCGGCTGACACACCGCTGCCACATCCTCGAATCGACCGGCGAAAGTTATCGCTTGCAAGACGCGCGGCGCCGCCGCAAAGGATCGCGCCCGAAACCGGCGACCTCATCCTTGTCACCCGCCGATGAAACGGCAGAATCCTAGCCGTCGTTACAACCGTCGCAATCCTTCCTCCTCCGGAGGAGGAAGGATTCTTACTGGAATGCCCCAACACCCTGATTTAGACTGAGACCCTTCCCCACCTCAGCGCCACACTTTTCAACCGCCGCGCGCTGCACTATTCGACCGTCGTTTACACTTCCCTTGTCGAGGTCGAGCATCCTTTCGAGAAAGTGCCTCCAACATACGCTATCAGCGAGCGGCTCTCGAACCTCGTGATCCCACTGCCCGTAGAGTGCGTTGAAAGCGATCCACTGGCTCAGCAGCGCCAAGTCAAGATCGTCCTTGACTGCCTGCTCGGCTCTCTGCATCCAACTGCACGCCCGATGAAAACGGATGTTCGTCGGATGCTCGGCGGCGCTGCCGTTCAGCCGCTCTTTGTGCGGTTTCCACAATCGGCGCAAGTCTCGAACCGTGATCGCATCGGTGGGCATGAGCGGACTCCGTGAACTGGAGAAGCCCACCTTGGCTGGAAGACATTCCGTCTCAACTCGTGCGAGTGATTCTACTTGCTATCAAGTGCGAAGCAAAATCTTCTCGTAACACTCTACTCCTCAAAATGCCGCACCATATTTTCAAGCCAAACACGCTGATCCTTCTGGAGAGAAGGCAGTGGATGACGGTACTTATTAGCAGTTCCCTGCTCCAATAGGCCCTTGATCCGGCTCTTGGGAGGCAGCCTCCCCAAACATCGTTCGATCAACGGGTTCAGCTTCTCGCTCATTCCCCAGGCGAGGACTAACGGCGTCGTTCTCTTCTTGGGAAGTTTGATCGCCAGTTCAACCGTCCGGGCGTCGGAGAAAATGGAATGCGAGTCGAGTGCTTCATCCTTCTCCAACCGCTGGAAGAGCTTAATGAATTCGGGACTTTTGGAACTGCGCACGTCGGAAAGATTCAGAACCCGAACGTGCCGCCACTCACGAAAGTGCATCAACCGCATCACTTGGTACTGCGTTGTGTCAGGTTTGGTTGGAACCAGTGAGATCGTCAGCTTGTGAATGTCCTTGGCACAAATGCGGTTGTTGACCACTTCCAATGGCCTCGACGAGCCAGGGTTCATCATTACGAACACGGCGTCGGGGCTGAGTAGCGACAACTCCGAATGGTCCTTCGGGATTCGAGGCTTAGAAACGAGTTCCAAGACGCTTCGGCACTCGACGATTTCCTTTGAGGCAAGTTCGACCGAATAGAAGTGGCCGAACACGCCGTAGTTCTTCTTCAACTCCTCGGCTGGGATGAAGGGCTTCATCGACTCTCGCTCTTCTCTTCAAGACTCGGCTTCGTGTGCCAGTACGCCCACAAAATGAACACGGCCTGGAGCGGCAATCGAAGAAAGTGAACCATCGGCGAGGCGGGAAGCAATTCCTGATGCTGGTAGAGATAGATGTTTGCGGGAAAGACGGCGATCAACAGAGCGATAATCCCCCATGCCGCCAGCCGTGAAGTTCGTGGAACGAGAAGTGCCAATCCTAATGCAGCTTCAAAAACGCCGCTGAGGTAGACCAGTTCCAGATGCCAAGGCAGGTACGGCGGCATGATCTTGACGAAGAATTCGGGCTGCACGAAATGCAACGTGCCAACACCGATCATCAAGATCGCTAGCAGATACTTGGACGCCGCCTTAATTCCGTACATCCAATTCTCAGTGGTCATTCGACTACTGCACTTCTTTCGCCACTTTCAGGATTTGGAGTAGGGCGATGGCCTTCTCCAGTCCACCGACCGAGTTGGCAAATGCCGCCGCCTTACGAATGTCGCCGATTCCGACATTGCCGTTGGACGGCTGTTCTTCTTTCGCTTTGACCTTGGGACGTGCGGGACTCTTTTCGGGTGTGGGTGCTGCGCTCGTCATCACTTCGGGGGCCTGACTTGGATCAGTCGAGTCTTCGGTAACTGCGATCCCCGCCATTCCGCTTGGTTTCCGACCGTTCATGTTCTTCTTCGCCACGTTGTCATCCTTTGATGTTCGCTCGTTTGAGGCACGGGTAGCCTAGCCTGTCATTGAAACAGGCGAAACCCGTAAGCCTGAGGCTGCGATCATCTTCAAGAGATGGTTTTCCTTCGCAGGTTAAGGCGACTAGCGGACGATTCTACCGGCCCAGTGCTGAACCCGATAGAATCACGGCGTTTGCGGCGATTCTTTCCCGAAGCACAGGACGCACCCAACAGATGGCAACTTTCATCACGAACATTAAGTTCTCGCAGCAGGGCATCAAGGACATTGACCACACGACCAAGCGGGCGGCGATCTTTAAGGCCGAGGCGAAGAAGCTCGGTGCGAAGGTCAAGGACATCTACTGGACGTTGGGCGAACACGACGGCCTTCTGATCTTGGAAGCCCCGGATGATGAAACGGCGACCGCCGCCATTCTGCATCTCGGAGCGATGGGCAACGTCCATACAACCACCTGCCGGGCTTTCACCGCCGCCGAAATGGATAAGATCGTCGCCAAGGTGCATGGGGGCTGAATGACGCCATGCCCATTGTCGGTTACTACGCAGAGTACCTGTGCCGGGAAGTGATGGAGCTTGCACGGTGAACGAGTCAGTCAAGATTGAGCATCCAAAACTCGTGAGGCTCCTTCAATTGGCTTATTCAGCCGAGAAAGCAGCGGCATTTGCGTACATCGGCCACGCCGGTTCGGTGAAGAACCCAGGCGAGAAAGTGGCGATCAAGCAAATCGAATTGGACGAGTGGCAACACCGAGAGACAGTTCTGTCCATCATGGGGCGACACGAAATTTTGCCATCACGGTACTACGAAATCAAATATCACATCATCGGCAGGATCATCTCGGCGAGTTGTTACGTCATTGGCTGGTTCATGCCGTACTACTTCGCAGGACGATTGGAAAGCGGAAACGTCTGCGAGTATTTCATAATGATGCGCTATTTCAACGAAGTTGGGATCACCGAACACGACGACGTGTTGTACGAAATGGGAATGAAGGAGAAGGAACACGAGGTCTATTTTCAGAAAGGTCTTCAGAACAACCGGCTGTTGCCGCTGTTCGAGAAAATCTTCGGGTGGGGCAAGAAAAGCAGTTTCAACGACATTGATTTGGAGAACAAATCTCCCGTCGAAGAATCAAAGGGATATTGCAAACACCGAAAGTAGACGTTCTCTGAAGCAGGGGATAGTAAGTGAATGATGAAGAACACCTCGATGCCGACTGGTGGCTATCCTGGTGACGTTTGAGCGGGAGAAGTAGGAACGCTAATGACTCGGCAAGCCCTGCAACAAGTATTCGATGAACAGCGACTCGCCAATGGCTATGAGTTAGTCGATGGAGTCGCCATGCACGCCGAAAACGGCAAGCGATTCCAGATACCGCACCCGGTCTTGAAGAAGCACATTGACATCGGGCAGTTCGTCGAACTGCGGATCGACTCGCCCCGTTTTTCCGTGCATGAAGATGCTCCAGAGAAATGCACCTGCCCGACCTGCAACGGGGAGATCACCAAGCCGATTCTGAGTCACGAACATCCGGCGACATTGCTTCCGCTGCCGATTCAGAATGTTCCATCACGGGGCTGGGGTGAAGACTTCTGGGTGCGGATCATCGAGCGAGCGGGAGATTTCTTCAGGGGTATCGTAGACAATCCGTTGTACGAGACTCGACTCCACGAACTGAACCAAGGTGGCGAGATCGTGTTTCATCAGGATCACATTCTCGCTGTTCACGGCATCCACCGGCACGAGCTAATCACGGGGATGAATGCCGCTGATTTGAAAGAATTAGCGCAGTGGCTTGGCTCCCAGCCAGATTGATGCGGCATCGACTGCGACCGGATTGACGACTATCTCATCATGCCCGAAACGCTGAAAGGAATTATCGAACGAGTCACCTTCCACAACCCAGACAATGGGTTTGCGGTGCTGCGGGTGAAGGTCAAGGGACGTGACGATCTTGTTTCTGTCGTTGGCAGCACGATGTCCGTAACTGCGGGCGAGCATTTCGAGGCAACCGGTCATTGGGTGATCGACCGAGAGCATGGGCAGCAGTTCAAAGCCGACGAACTGAAAACAACTCACCCGGCGTCTGCCGAGGGCATCGAAAAATACCTCGCATCGGGAGCCATTCGCAGCATTGGGCCGAAGATCGCCGCCAAGATCGTTTCGATCTACAAGGAGCGGACGCTGGAAATCTTCGAGCAGGCCCCCGATTTTCTACTCCATGTGAAAGGCATTGGTGCAGAACGGCTCAAGCGAATCCGCAAAAGCTGGGATGAGCAGAAAGAAGTTCGCAAAATCACCTTGTTTCTGACCGAGCATGGGATCACGTCAGGCCGAGCAGTCCGCATCTACCGAACCTACGGCCACGAGTCCATTGCCAAAATCAAAGAGAACCCATACCAACTGGCCAACGACATCCGTGGGATTGGCTTCAAGACCGCCGATGAATTGGCAGCCACTCTCGGCATCGACCGCAACAGCCCGTACCGAGCTAAGGCTGCGGTGCGATACACGCTGCAAGACTTGGCGAGTCAGGGGCATTGTGGTTATCCAGAGCCGGGGGTGATGGAACATGCAAACAAGCTCGTCGAAATCGAGCAGAAGATCATTTCAGATGCCGTGCGGAGCGTGGTCCAAGACGGAAGCGTGATTCGGGAACCTGTTGAGGGCGAGCCGTGGCTATACCTCGCCGGTCTCTACCGGGCCGAAGTCGGACTGGCTCAGTCGGTTCATCGAATTGCTTCGGCCACACCACATCCGCTGCCACGCTTTGATGTCGAGAAGGCAATCGCCTGGGTTGAACAGCGGTTGAGCATTCAACTAGCAGCAGCGCAGAAAGAAGCGATTCGGCAAGCATGTCAGCAAAAGCTGCTCGTCATCACGGGCGGTCCCGGTGTTGGCAAGACGACGCTCGTTCGCAGCATCCTCGAAATCTTTGCCGCCAAGGAACTGAAATGCGTGCTGGCAGCGCCTACGGGTCGGGCAGCCAAGCGGTTGGCGGAGACTACTGGCCGCACTGCCAAGACGGTTCACCGGCTGCTTGAGTTTGACCCCGCCACCGGCGAGTTCAAACGCAACGCACAACACCTACTGACCGGTGACCTGTTCGTGCTGGATGAAACGTCGATGGTCGATGTCGTTCTCGGTCACCAAGTCTTGCGGGCCATTCCTAGCGAAGCCTGCGTGATCCTTGTAGGTGACGTGGACCAGCTTCCCTCGGTTGGCCCTGGTTCTGTGCTGGCTGATCTGATTTCATCGAACGTGGTTCCTATTGTGCGACTTACCGAGATTTTCCGGCAAGCAAGTGAAAGCCGAATCATCACCGCCGCCTACGCCATCAACCACGGGCAGATGCCGAATCCGTCCAAGTCCGAAGAACTCACCGACTTCTATTTCATCGAATCGAATGAACCTGAAGGCATTCAAGATACGCTGGTGCGGCTTGTCAAAGAACGAATCCCTGCTCGCTTTGGCTTCGACCCGAAATCCGACATCCAAGTCCTGACGCCCATGAATCGGTCTGTTTTGGGAGCCAGGAACCTCAACCAAGTGCTGCAAAAGGCGATCAATCCGGGCGACGGCGGACCCGAAGTGCAGCGGTTTGGCTGGA
The DNA here is from genome assembly GCF_007747655.1 of Anatilimnocola aggregata. NCBI lineage: Bacteria > Pseudomonadati > Planctomycetota > Planctomycetia > Pirellulales > Pirellulaceae > Anatilimnocola > Anatilimnocola aggregata. The sequence continues at coordinate 5,846,439 of NZ_CP036274.1, read as the reverse complement.
CGTTTCGTATCGGGGACCGTGTAATTCAAACCGTCAACAACTATGACCGGGATGTATTCAACGGCGATTTGGGAATCATCGAGCAGATCAACCGCATCGAGCAGGTAATGACGATCAACTTTGAGGGGCGGCTCGTCGAGTACGATTTCGGCGATCTCGACGAACTGGCTTTGGCTTACGTGCTGTCGATTCACAAGAGCCAGGGTTCGGAGTTCCCGTGCATCGTGATTCCACTCCACACGCAGCACTACCTGATGTTGCAACGCAACCTGCTCTACACGGCGGTTACCAGAGGCAAGAAGCTCGTCGTGCTGGTGGGATCAAAGAAGGCCCTGAACATGGCCGTGCGTCGAGCGGATACCGGACAAAGATACACTGCGTTGAGGAAGAGATTGCAAGAGATCGGGTAGAATACAAGGCGTCGTGCAATGTCCTCGCAAATGAACGGAAAAACATCATGCCAATCAGAATCCAGAAAATACTTCTGCCCACCGACTTCAGCACTCTTTCAGCCCCCGCAACGGAATATGCGTGTGAACTGGCGGCAAAGTTCGATGCCGAACTGCATCTTCTGCACACGTTAGAAATCCACACCGATTCAACGCCTGCCTTTGGAATGGGACTCGCCCTTCCGAACTACATTCACGAATCGAGGGCTGCTGCGGAAACGTCCATAGCCAGTCTTCTTGATCCAAAGTGGTCGGCTGGCCGAAGGGTAATCCGAACCGTGTCAGAGGGATCACCAAAAGTTGAGATAGTTCGCTACGCACGTCAGCACGACATTGACCTAATTGTGCTGTCCACTCACGGACGCACCGGTTTGTCTCATGTGATCATGGGCAGCGTCGCTGAGAATGTGGTTCGCACGGCTCCCTGTCCAGTGTTGACCTTGCGTCCCCAATCGCATCAGTTCGAGATGCCGTAAATCAGGGATTGCCCTGACTCGGTTCGTACCGGCTCAGCTTCGTGTGCCCACAGAATGAACACGGCCTGTAGCCGAGTGCCGGAATAGCGAGCAGCGCTTTGTCGTTATTCGCAAGCGATACAAACGGCCCATTATTTATCGTTGACGACCGAACCTTGCTTGCCTCGGTCGAGGTCATGCTCTTTGCTGATGTGGATTCGCTTCGTGAGTTGTTCGAGTTCTTCGAGCAATTGTGCCGTGTTGGCTGGAACTACTAACTCATTCTTGTCTGGCGATTCCATGCCGATCTCTCTTGGGATGGGTACGATGCTATCAAGGGTGAACTGGATGAGCTACTTCTCCTTTCGGCAGGACTCCCCTCATCCTTCACCAAGACCTTCTTTCGCCACAATTCTTTACCGGCCTGCTAGCATATTCGGGGCGAGAGGCTCGTTGAAAGACTCGTTTCCCCGCACGCCTACACCGGCGATCTCAGGCAACGAACTGATTTACCGAACGGATTCGCACTTGTACCTTATTGGCAACAAGCGTTGATCGTTTTTCCTATGCAATGCACGGAGGCACAAATGCACACGAAAAAGCACATTCGCCCAGGTGAAAAACTCCCCATCAAGTTGACCGCCGCCGATTGCTCGGCAAGTTCACCGAAGAGCCTCGGCACCGATGATGCTGAGGGGTTGATGGGATTTCTGACAAGTCGAATTGCCGGGGGAATACGATGAGTCGTTTCTGGATAGCTTTCATCATCGCTGGCTTCACCCCGATCATGGCTTTCGCCGCCGACGAGCCGCAAGACGAAGACTTGAATTCACAGTTGATGCGAGCAACGGTAAAGATAGGCCACGACAAATCCACAGGCACGGGATTCATTCTAACGAAGGGCGATAAGTATCTCCTCGTCACAGCGGCACACGTCCTCGACAATACTCCGGGTGACGAGACAACGGTTGTGTTTCGCAGCAAGCAAGCCGAGGGTGAATACACCAAAGAACCCATGAAACTCATCATCCGCAAAGACGGCAAGCCAGTCTGGACGAAGCATCCAACCGAAGATGTCGCTGTTATCTGGGTAGTACCGCCAAAGAACGCCGATCTTCCGCAACTTGGGACCGAGCTTGTTGCGACGGACGACCAGTTGCGGAAGCACAAGATTCATCCAGGCGACAGGCTTGCCTGTCTCGGTTATCCGCATCGAGAGGAAGGGAGCAAGGCAGGCTTTCCTCTCCTTCGAGATGGCCCTATCGCCAGTTTCCCCCTGTTGCCAACGGCGAAAAACAAGACCTTCTTTTTGAGCATGAACACCTTCGAGGGGGACAGCGGTGGGCCGGTGTATCTGGCTCGTCCTGGCGTAAGGAATCCCGGCGACGATGCTCGGCTCATCTTGGGATTGGTGTCGGGCCAACAGTTCTTGGATGAAGAGGCCAAGATGATTTATGGCACGACCAAACTCCGACATCGGCTTGGACTCGCAATTGTAGTTCACGCATCGTTTATCAAAGAGACAGTCGATCTCCTCAAGTAAGCGATTCTAGGGATTGGGTTGCCAAGCAAAGAGGCACCTACGCTCTGGCCCGTCACCAAAAACAGTCGGAGCCGCAAACGGAGACTCCATGATGAATCGTTACTGGATCGCTGTCCTCTTCGCCGCCCTCGTCCCATTCATAGCTTTCGCCGCCGATGAGCCGAAGGCTCCATCCACGGTCAAAGAACTCTTTGCCGACTTCGATCCCCGGAAAGACGAACTCGATGCCAAAGTGGTGCGGGAGTGGGAGAAGGACGGCATCGTCTATCGCTACGTCATTTATCACATCGGCGCATTCAAGGGTAAACCGGCTCGCATGGCGGCATTTTTTGCCTTCCCCAAGGGAGCGAAGAAGTTGCCCGGCCTGCTGCAAGTTCACGGTGGAGGCCAACGGGCTTCTCTCAAAGAAGTCGAGTTCTATGCCAGACGGGGCTACGCCTGCCTCTCGATCAATTGGGGCGGGCGAGAGATGGAAGAAGTAAAGGCAGGCGATCCGAACACTGATTGGGGAGCCGTCGATCCGACGCAGCAGAACGTACCGGGATATTTCAACCTCAAGCCGGGCGAGAAGTACCTCGATTCCTTCGAGTCGCCTCGCAACAACAACTGGTATTTGCTGACGCTGGGGGCCAGACGTGGATTGACGTTTCTTGAACAGCAAGCGGAAGTTGATCCTGACAAACTCGGTGTGTACGGGCATTCGATGGGCGGCAACCTGACCATCTATGTCGCTGGGACGGATAGCCGAGTGAAAGTCGCCGCACCGTCAGTGGGCGGTTCGGGCTTCCGCACCCAACCGTGGCCTCTCTTACCGGAACAGCGAAAGCAGACGCCCAACGGCGATGTGAAACTGTTCGATGTAACCATCGGGTTTGAATCGTATGCACCGCACATCACCGCACCACTGCTTTGGCTGGGAGCGACGAACGACTTTCACGGGATCATGGACGACACTTACCGCACCGGCGAGTTGATCCCGCACAAGAACGTCCGGTATTCGTTCACTCCGCACATGAATCATCGGTTCACGCCTGAGTTCGCTGTGACGAGGCCGCTCTGGTTTGATGAGTATCTCAAGGGGAGCTTTATCTTCCCAAAGACGCCCGACTCGAAGCTGGTCCTTGCCACCGACGGTCACGTTCCCGAATTGCAGGTCACGCCCGATTCGTCGCCGCCAGTGGCAGAGGTTCACATCTACTATTCTGTCGATCCCGATCCTCAAGCAAGGTTTTGGCGATCAGCGGAAACGAAGAAGTCGGGCGACACCTGGACGGCGAAGCTGCCGATCCTGAGCGTCGATCAACCACTTTTTGCTTTCGCCAACGTCGCCTACTCGCTGAAGAAGACCGAAGCCGAACCCTTCGCCCGTCCGACTGAGAAGTTTACGATCAGTTCGATGTTGCACACCTTTGCCCCGAAAGACCTCCAGCAAGCCAACGTGAAAGCGACCGACAAACCCAGCCCGGTGATTGAAGACTTATCTCACGGCTGGCAGGACTGGTACTTGTTGGAGGCTGGCAATCCCCATCATTGGGAATTCTCGACTCGCAAGCTGACCGATCCAAAGTGGCAGGGGCAAACGGGACAGCGGCTCGCCCTTGAAGTGCAGGCCGAGAAGCCGAACGAACTGGTGATCGTGCTGACCGAGAACTTCTTCCGCTTTTACCGTGGCAAGTCACAGGAGTTTGTGGCGGTCGTGAAGCTCAATGGTGGCACGGATTCCCAAAACGTCATCTTGGCACCGGGGGATTTTAAGACCATCGACGGTGAGGCTCTGTCGTCATGGAAGAATGTCGATCTTCTCAGTTTGCGGGCGTATTACGACAAGAGCGGCAAATTGCTCGGCAGCAAAAGCTGGGCGGGCGGTCAGCCGAAGTTTCGGAAACTGTGGTGGCAAGGAAGCTGAACAGAATGAGCAACACCTTCACCAATGACGTAGTGGTTCAGAATGTGACGGTGGTGACAAGGACACAAAATATGAGCGAGCTTTCCCCTGTGAGTCGGTCCAATCTTCGTCAAGGTGCGATCTACATGCTGGTCGGGCTTCTGTGGGGAATGGTGATCCCTGCAAGTCCTTTTCCTCGACTTGCCCTCGGCGCACACATTCAACTCACGGCACACGGCGTCATGTTCTTGGTTGCCGGTCTTGTCATTCTGCATCTCCCGTTTGCGAAGGGCGACGTGTCCGCAAAAATACTCATCGCAGGTCCGTGGCTGACATGGCCAGTGATGCTGACGGAAATGGCGAATGGTTGGTGGGGCGCTCGGAAAACGCTGCCCATCGCAGCCGGACAAGCTGGGGCAGTCGGTGCGGAACCGTGGCAAGAAACAATTGTTACGGTCGCCCATCTGATTGGGTCTGTCGTCTTGATTGTTTATTGGGGAGTAATTGTGGTTGGGCTATTCCGTAAGCCGATCAAAGGGGAAGAGGCGACGGGCCAACCGACCGGCTGAAAGCTGCTAGGGAAGTTCTTGGAAGCCAAATGATGGGGACAAACTTCACCCCTGGCCCGACCCCGAACACCGTCCGTACCGCTGATGGAAAAATCCTCACCATCCCGGATGATCACGCTCGTGCTGCACTTGGTTGCAATGGGCGATGTCCACACCACGACGGTTCGAGCCTTTGCCACTGCTGAGATGGATGCGATCCTGTCGAAGGTTCATTCAGCGTGACCGCCAGACCAGGGAGAATTCGACTGACACATGATGACCGCTATCGTGATCTACCTGGGCCTCGTCTTCGTGATGAGTGTCGTTTGTTTCACAGCCTACGGCCTGGACAAAAGGCTTGCCGTAAATGGCAGCCGCCGAGTGCCGGAAAATACTTTGCAAATCCTGGCGTTATTGGGCGGCTGGCCCGGTGCGTTGTTGGGACAGCGGCAGTTTCGCCACAAGACCAAGAAAGTATCCTTCTTAATTATGTTCTGGCTTGTCGTCGTGTTACACATCGCCATCGTCGGCGCAGCGACGTATTTGTTCTTCGGATGATTCTCAAGTGAATGAAACCCCATTCCGCATCGCCCTGGTCGTCGTGATCGTCCTCACGATGGTCGTCACCGTGTATCACCGGCTCCAGGCGGCGAAGCCAGGCGAAAAGATTTCCCACAAGGATGAAGGCTACCTGTTCGCCACCGTTTTGCGATTGGCTGGTCTGGTCCTGTGGATCAGCACATTCGGCTACCTGATATTCCCCGCATACTTCCAGTGGGCAGCCATGCCGTTACCGGCACGGCTGCGATGGATCGGCGTGGTCACGGGCGCACTTTGTTCGCTCTTGATGTACTGGACGCTCTCCAGCCTCGGCAAGAACTTGACCGATACCGTGGTCACGAGGTCTGAGGCCACGTTGGTCACGCACGGGCCGTATCGCTGGGTCCGACATCCGTTCTATGTAACGGCGGCGCTGCTCATGGCCTCGGTAACTGTGCTGACGGCCAACTGGTTTATTGGCATCAGCAGCTTGGCGGTTTTGGCCCTGCTGGCCATTCGCACCCCAAAAGAAGAGCAGATGTTAATTGAACGGTTTGGGCAGCAGTATCAGGACTACATGGTGACGACAGGCAGATTCATTCCGAGGATCGGCAGGTGACGAACGATGGCCACTCCCAAAGGCTCTCATCTCTTCGTGAATGTCAGTCCATCCGAAGCACGTCGTCGTCTGAAAGGTTTTGGCCACGGCGTCAGAAAGGTCCAAAGTGCGGGGCGGAATCGAGCAGTCGTCATCCACACGGCGACCGGCCAACATCTTTCGGAGTTGGAGGCGAAGTTCGCAGATGTTGGATTCTCCAGCACTGAGAACGACCTGGGCGAGCTAATCGAGAACCTGCGTAACCTTGGCCCTAAAAGTGCCTCTTGGCTGCGTGAAGTCGGCATCACGACGATTTCGGAACTCGAACGACTTGGGCCGTCTCTGGCCTATCGGCTGGTGAGAGCAAAGCAGCCGAAGGCCAGCCTGAACTTGTTGTGGGCTTTGGCGGCGGGATTGAAGGATCAGGATTGGCGAGACTTGTCGGATCGAGAGAAGGAGAAGCTGCGGGCGGATTCCGAGCAAAGCTAACGCCGAACCTTCTCCACACCTTTCGTGTCTGGTGGGCACCCCAAATCCAGAAAGGATGGTGCGCCATGCAGAACTACGATCACAACAACGAACACTCCTTTCAGGCCGATGCGTAAGCGCCGCCGAGATTCCCATCGGAGACGAAGGTGAAGCGAGGCGTCCGCATCGTCAACGGCGATAAGCTGCTAGAGGAGAAACTCGGTCGCAACGACCTCTGCCCGTGCGGAAGCGGCAAGGTCTTCAAGCGATGCTGCCTCATGTCAGGCCTTTTTTGACGGGTCGAATCGGGATGTGTACTTTTAGGGAAGAGTGAGGAATGGCCCTCGCCGGAACGAGTTCCGGCGAGGGTTTCAAAACAACGATCAATTCGAGTTAGGACTTTTTGGGGCCGCAGCAAGCCTTGGCTTCATCGCAGCACTTCGCACCGTCCGTGCAGCATTTCTGCACGGCGGCACAGCAGGCTTTGTTTTCAGCATCGCCAGTGATATCGCTGAGATGCTGGCCGCACTTCTCTGGCTGGAAGTTGTCGAACCGACAGGCTACAGTAACCGTTCGAACTCCCGTCTCATACGGTTTTGGGACACACATTTAGAGCCAATTTCTGGACGTGAAGTGAACCATTTTTGTCCTCTTGAGGATCACGGTTATGCTTAGGTTTCTCGTTGTGGCGGCATTGGTCATCACCCTTCTTGCCTCGGCTGGATTCGCCGAGGATGTTCTTCCTCCCGAAAGGGCGTATCAAGCAAAACTCGCAAAGGCTCAGTCCGATTACGCCTTGGCAGCAAAGAAGGCTCTTGAAGAGTTGAAAGCTGAGTTGGAAAAGTTGAAGGTCGACGCCACGAAGGCTGGAGACTTAGACAAAGCATTGGCAATACGGACCAAGGTGGAAGCAATTGGCGATGGGCCAGCAAAGCCTATACCGGCAACTAAAGGATTCACGGGCAGATTGCAGTTTCAATACTCAAACGGTCTCTCACGGGAGTACGAATTCACCAAAGATGGGAGCCTGATTTTCGTCAAAGGAATTGGAGGGAAACCGCTAGACACCGAACTTCCGGGGCATCGTGCTAAGGTCTACTGGATCAAGGCGGGCGACAATACGGTTGGGTTTATTGATTGGGGGCACGTAGGACAATTTGAACGTGTGACGTTCACAAAGGAAGGACTTATCGTGTCAACACATTTTACAGCACAGGGAGTACTAACTGCGGAAGGCAAGGCTGTCAAATAGCGGCTCTTCCGAAGTAATCGTGCGCTGGAAAGCGGGTAAATGAGCGGCGCATGCGTTTCTCTAAGTGGGGTCATGCCGAAAACACTTCCCGTTACCGAGAAGTGTTTTCTGAAATGCTTTCCAATAGCGCCGCCTGTCGCTCCCGTGCAACAAGCCACTCCTTCGCATCCACTTCGGAGATTTGGCACTTAAAGCAAGACGCCTTTCCGGTTCGGGACAATCCGGCAAACACCCTGGCCAAATCGCCGTCACCGTCCGCAGCGGCGAATGCGGCGACATGGCCAGCGGGCGACAATCTTCCGCATCCACCGAAGGCCAGTGCATCGATCTCGTCGAAGTTGGCCTGCTCAAACCACGGTTCGGCATCGAAGTTGTAACGCATTTCGCCGACGATCAGTTTGCCTCGGATCATCGGGGCAACATCCGAGGATAGTTTTTGGAAACCCATTCTTCGACCTTCCAGTGCCAGTAACCTTGAGTCCACCGGAGCGCTTCTCGATCAATCTCCTTTGCTCCTCGAACCACTGCTTGCCGGATTTTCCGTGCAACGTATCGTTTTGCTCGAATTGTCGCCTTCTTCGGAACAGCGATGCCGTGTCGCCGCAGAGCATCATGCGAGTACATTTCTGCTTCATACTCTTGACGATGGACTGGCTTCTCGCCAAGGTGCTGAAGCGCTATGTGCCCGGCTTCATGAGCAACAATATCAAGCCGTCGGCGTGTCGTCGGAAAGGGGACGTAGACGTGCCGCCTTTTGACAATGGCAAATCCTCGCAATCCCTTATCGTGATATTCGACGGACAAAACGCCCGCTTCCTTCAGGATCGCTTTAGCCACTTCTTCACACCGCAGCCGCATTCGCTCTCGACCGGCTTTCAGGGCCTCTACGGTCGGCCTGTTCTTCAATTCATAGATCATATTAGTTCTCTCTATTTTGATGCCTTCCGCCGTCTGTCCCGCCATCGGCGAAACAGACGGCTTCGGATGTCTTTAGGCCTTCATCGCCTCGATGCCACACGCTTGCTGCCAACACTCCCAAAGCCGCTTCTCCAGCCTGTTGGTGCTGATGCGCTTTCTCTGATAGTTGTTAACCACGATTGCCCACGAAAACCCTTCGGTACTTTGGCCGAACTCCGACACTTCGAGTTTGCAATCTGCAAGATGCCGCTTGATTAGTTCAACCTCTTCTTGGCTCCGCTGATCTTTCTCGTAGCCGTCGTTCCCAAACAAGATCACTTTGTCGCCGTAATTGAGAACACCTCGATGCCGGTGGAAAAGGCATTCCCCAACGAACTCTGCTGCCGCCTTTGCGGCTGTGTTATTACTCATGTTTACGTTACTCATCACTTGGTTATTAAATGCAGTCAGCCTCGTCACCGACTTCGGTGACGAGGCTGCGTCCATGTAAATACTTCCGTTGCGAATGTGACTCACAGTTCGCTATCCATAACTCGGATCGAGATCGATTTTCCTGAAGCTTGTTTTCTGTTAATTATCAGCGGCGATCATCCTCGATTGCGAGCTTGCTGAGTGGCAGTCTCCCAACGCACATTGCCGGGTTCATAACCACGGTTATTATCGATTCGTCCGAGCGAGTGCCGGGCGGTTGGTGCTGGGCCAACGTGACTGAGAAAAGCCTCGAAGTCATGTTGCCATTCACTGCAAACGGTGATTCCACGTCCGATATAGCGATGTGCATTGTGACGGCGGTGGTCGGAGCAACGTCGCTTCATGGCCAACCACGCAACGTGTTCTTTGGTACCGGATCGCCCGTGTGTGCGGCTTGCAACTCCCATTGGCTGTGGCGGCGTGGAGATTGCTTGCTGAAACGACCAACCCTTTCGCAGTCTTGCTAGGAGCGTCTGATATTTGACGCCGGCGTGCTTTGCCCAATGGGCGAGGCACTTACGTTCGCCCTGGTGCGTTACTTCGATGTACTTCGGCATTGGACAGATACCTTCCGCTGGTATCTATTCAGAGCCACTCCATTTTTACTGACGAAAGAACGCACTTGGCAGTGGTCAGCATGTATTACCGCAGCCCAACCGCAAGCATGGCAAGGCTGTTGGCATTCACAAGAGCCGAACACGCCCACAAAACTTGATCGCACCGACCGGCAAAGGCTTATTAACTGCCAAGCACACTCCTATTGCCGTCACGCAGGCGAGATGGCCCCATCCACCACAGTGTGGTGGACCGAGCCAATTAACTTCGGTCACCCTTGCTAACCGGCAACCGACAAGTGACCGTCATCGTCTTGGGGACAGGCCGACGCAAGTAGCTGCCTTAACAGCACGAAGTCGTCAGATTCGTATTCCTTTCCAGAATGCGCCCTCGGTTTCGCCTTAGCCCCTTGCAGCGATCTCCAATCCGACAACATCTCCCCACATTCGTGATCGAAATTCATCCAGACTACCTCTGTGCGCCGTGGCCTACGTCGGCTGACCGTCACGGCACACCTAACATCCATATCTAGTCGTCGCCACCCCGTTAGGGCCTCGTCGTAAAGCGGACTTCTATACCCAGACAGAACAACCTTGCTCTGTGACCGGACGAGTCGTCTTAGTAACTCGGCATGGTCAGTTCGACTCATTTCATGACGATATAGCCGCTTTTCAACCCGTGTCTCGTGCAAATATGGCGGATCGGCGTAAATGAGAGTGCTTGGATCGTCGTACTTTTCTATTATTTTCTGCCAGGGAAGGCATTCGATTACAACCTCTCGGAATCGCTTTGCAATATGCCCCAAGGTTTCCGTTACGTGTGTCCAGCGTCTCGCCCACGGGATGCGATTGTTAATGGTGAATGCACCCGGTTTGGCATACCTCGGAGGTTTTGCAACAAAGCCAAATAGTGTCACGATAATGAATGCCCAGGCATGCTCAACAGGGCCACTCGGATTCGACTGCAGAATCGTGAGGCATTTGCGATACTGATTACGACTGTACGGCGTAAGAATCATCATTTCGCAAAGCCGTTTGCGTGTCTTATCGTCTCGTAGCGTTGCAAACACATTAACTACGTCGTCGTCCAGGTCGTTGTAAATCTCCATCTTCGACCGTGGCTTGTTCACGATATCTGCTCCCGATCCGCCGAACAAAGAGACGTAGCGTTCATGCGGCGGAAACAACTTCGCAATTCGTGGCATCATGGTCATCTTGCTGCCGACCCATCGGAATGGTTGCAGCGGTTTATTAGTGCGACTTGTCATCTGATTCACTCGTGTTAGTAATTTTTTGCAGGCACAAAGCGTGTCGGCTGGAAACACTCTAAACGACGGAGCGTGTGTTACCTAATATCAGTGTTCTGCTGTCCGTTGCAGGTGTTTAGTCAGAAAAACCGAGCAATCACGAGATAAACTCCCAGGCATGCCTATTCCGTGGGCTAAGAGACTCACCTACAGCGGTATTAGGAACGTGGTCGACACGAGATACCATGTGGACCTAGTGTTCTGTCTGTAGCCACACACCGTTGTTGGAGCAAAAAAGCCATGCCCGAATCCCGTGAGATGTTGGTAAAAGCTATCCGGCAAGCCGCCAAAATGAGTTACTGCAAAGAATGGAAGGCGGTCATAATGCCGCTGTACGAATGCGCAACGCAGTGCAATGAGAAGCACATTCCGGGCTGCTCATCTCGTGAGTCAGCCCGGATCGTCAACGCTCTGGTTCGTGCATACGCTCTATGCGATGGCCGGGGCAGCACTCGACTCCCGGCGTCGGCGCAATGTGTTATGACGAGCAATTCATTGAACAACGATTCAGGTGGCAGCGGAGTGCCGTAAATATAGAGTGGCCGTACTAAAGTCGCAGCAGTCCTCAAGCCGATATTAGTGTATGGTCCGAGAGCATGCTAAACATATAACCTGATCTACCATTCTAGGTCAGATGATAAGTCAACAGAAAGGTAAACACACAAATGACTACAGATAAACGAAACAAACGAGAAGCATTCGTTTCCGGTGTCGAAGTGACAGTACACGAGATGCCGCCAGAGGACGAGGGCGCAGAGTGCATCTTCACAATTGACCTTGACCGTGGGGACAAAGTAACAGGTGTCATATCAGCGAGCACCGGTGACTACGACCTCATGTCGATTAGATGGGAGACTGGCGGCAATCCGAAATCTCGAATGCGGGTTCGGTGTGAGGCGACAGGAGAGAAGATCGTATTCGACGGCAACGGGCCAGACAACTGGCAGCGGGCAACACTAGATGTGTGCGCTAAGTTTGGCTATTCCGTCGGTGTGTCGCTCGTCGGAAATAAGGCAAATCGGTGGTTTCGGTCGATGGTGAAAGCGGCATCCGAGGTGGCAGCATGAAGGATGAACTAATCAACGGCAGGCCCGTGACCATGCGGGCATTCCCAAATCACTGGCAATTGCTGGTGAAGATTGACGGCGCTACTCAATGGGTGAGGGCGATCAAGGATAGCTTCGTCCAGCGCCACGGCGAGAAGAAGGCTCACGCACTTGTGAAGCAGAATGAAAACTTCCCGCCGATAACGGTTGATGATGACCTCGCCCAAGTCTACAGGAATGGAGTCTTAATCGGCGTAAGGTCGGGGAAGGTGGCAAAGGGATGACAGAGTTAGCGGATGCAGACAGGGCATTCATCGACGGATACAACGATGGAGCGCAAATCGGTGAATATGACATTATCTCCGCTGCCGAGGACGAGTGGGACTGGTGGACGTGGGGGTTCACGCCTGAAGAACTTGAGAGAGAGCGTGGCGGACGCTCAATCGGGCGGGCGGTACTTGATTTACCAGCTTTGTCGATTGACAAGATATGCAGCCACTACGAGTGGCTGGAATACACAGTCGGCGAGAAACGAGCGGCAGAAATACTTGCTGAGTTGGAAGCCGAAGAAGCCGAGGTAGCGGAGGAAGTGGAGGGATCGACGCATACATAACGTATGCCCGAATTGACTCCCGAGACGACGCTTGCTCTGGTTGAGGAAGCGCTTGGCGACAATTACTGCGATCCGGCAGAGCGGCAGGAAGCTGTTCTGCGGATTGGGCAGGAAATAGTTGAGGGAGTTTGGCGATTGGTCGTCGCCGCTTACGATCAAATTCTTTACGAGCAACGAAGAGGCGCTCGGTATTCGCTTCTTGCCTGTTGAAACCAAAGGGGCGGAATGAACGTCTGCCGATTTTGCTCGCAGCCGTCGGGTTCTTCCTCGGGCTGCTCCTTGTGCTCTTGTGGCCGTAGCCAAAAAGTCTGGGTTAGTCGTCCCACTTGAACTCGTCTGTGACGAGGGCCTGTTCGCCGTAGCCGTATTCGTCGATGACCTGCTCAAGATTGTCGAGTCCCCACGAGATTTCGTCGTAGGTGTCAGTATCGTCGTCGTCATCATTTTCGATAGCCTCTTGGACGATTGAGAATGCGTTGCTCCCATCGTGTTTCATCGCCCCTTCAAGCGCAGCCTTGAACTCTGCGAGCGTGACTTTGCCATGTGGCGCAGCCTTCACCATTGCATCGGCCACGTAAGCGATCTTGCCGCCATCGCAACCGTACAAATAGTCGGCGATGGTTGTCTTCGGCGGCGCTTTCGCCCTGGCCTTCTTGCTAGTCTTCTTCGTGCTGATCTTCTTCGCAACCTTCTTGATGATCTTCAAAATCGTGTTCATTCGTTTCCTCTTGTTTGTGAAAAATGGATCGTGATTCTCTCGGAAAAAAGTTGGGTTAGTAGGCGAACCACGGCTTAAGGTCAGCGAACAACACGCCATCACAAATGGCGTAGTGAATGCTCAGCTTCGGATTGTCGTCATCCCCAAAGCAAGTCACTTCGGCTTGGGCGATATCGTAGAACTGTAGTTGCTCCTGATATACACTGCGACCGTGGCTCATTAGTTCCAGCACGGCCGCAATTGCCGAGTCTTCCAGCGATTTACCGGTCGAATCCGCAATCGCAAACGTCATGGCGGTTATGGCCCGCTCCGTGGGATATAACCTACCTAACTCCTCGTTCTCGAATCCGTGCAGCATCGGCTTCCGCTGACGGATCGACTGCCGCATTACCTTCTCCGCTGCCTGCCACTTCCGGTTCCGCTTGGACTTGCTCATTGTCTCGCTCCTTTTCAACAAGTAAAAGTAATGTACTAACGACATACGGCTTCTCTAAGTCAACAAACAAACCACGCTTGATGGCGTGGTTTGTTTTGTTCTTCGTACTGAACCGACTTCAATCAACCTTCGACTTCGACCTTCAACTTCTCTCTTTCAACAAAAAAGCCACGCTTGCGGCGTGGCGTTTTTGTGTTTCGGTTTGTCGTTCAGCGATCAGTTGTGTTCAAAGTTGGGATTCCACTTGAGAATCCGCTCCTCGGTATCCACCATGATCGCCCGAACATCGCCGATCCATGCAGGCCAGAAATAGAAGACCTGCCCTTGGAACTTGGCAGTGACTTTTTCGGGCGAGTCATCGTCGATTGCAAGAAGTCGTTGCTCGTTTCGAGCAATGGTCGCCACGACATCAAACAACCGAAAGAACGGCGGTTGGCAAATGTCGGGATTGATGCGAGTCCTGATGCGGGTTCGCACGATCATATCTGCCCATGCGGGGAACTCGGCAGTTGCTGGACATACGGTTCCCACTCGAAACGGGATCGCATCTTCACGGTTCAGTGGCGGGATCGCTCCCGCAACTTTGCCCAGGTGCTCGAAAACCTCGCCTACTAATCTCTCTAATTTGAATCGCTTACTCATTCGGTCGTTCTCCTTCGGATGTGAAAAATAGAAAACAAGGCAATAAAAAACCTCGCTGACAAGCGAGGAGTTGTTTGGCAAGTGTTTGTGCGTTAGCGTCAAGTCGATCAAATGATCCTCGACCCAGGCACTCGTTTCATAGCGATGTCCAGGTAACTGCGGTTCAGGTCGATTCCGATGCAGTGCCGACCATTCTCGACGCAGGCAACTGCAGTCGTCCCGCTACCCAAAAATGGTTCGAGCACCGTTCCGCCTTCCGGGCACCCCGCTCGAACACAATCGACGGCGATCTGCAGCGGCATCGGCGCTGGATGACCTCCAGCGCCTGATGCCCGGCCAGCGTTCCAAACTGAGCCACGAAGTTTGCCGAGAGGGTGAAGCTCAAATGCGGGTTTACGTGACTCAGACTTCCGGCGACGTGGCGAGGCAGAGTGACCTCGTGCCGATGTCTTGGGGGCATAGGGAACTCGCAGACAATCGGAATCAAAGTGGTAGTCATCCGTTTTCGTGAACAGGTAAAGGTACTCGTGACAGCGGACTGGACGATCCTTGCAACCATCGACACCGTACTTCTGCAAGATGATCTCTGCCCGACCGATCCATCCGTCCTCGGCAAGTGCAACTGCAAGCCGGTGAGGGGCGAACATGAGGCTCTTCGGGTGGACTGGGCGGCTCCGTGCCATCTTGCGACGAGCTTCAGCGATGCCTGAGGTCCAATGTTTATCTCGACCGTGAGAGTTGAATGACCCGGTGCCATAGGCATAGGGATCACCGACGTTAATCCAGCAAGTGCCGCTGTCACGAAGCACTCGGCGCACTTCTCGAAAGACATTTAGCTGGTTCTCGACCCAATCGCCTACGCTTGGCTCAAGGCCGTATTGTCCCTCGCATTCGTAATCCCGAAGCAGGTAGTACGGCACACTTGTGACGCAACAATCAACTGAATCGGCTGGCAAGGTACGAAGCACCTGCTGTGAGTCGCCACAGTGATACTCCACCTTGGACCGGAAGCCGTCGGGATTGGAGGCAATACGCAATGACGGAGTGGTTGGCGGAAGTGCGGGAATACTTTGCCGAACTCGTGACTCGGGAGCCTCCTCAGCTTTCGCCACGATCATCGTAGTTGCTGTTTCGTTTGGGGGAATCCAACGGATGACCGGTTCGCCAACGTGCTGCCGGTCCCAGACAAACCAAGCATGCGTCATCATTCCCTGATGGCTTCGGGATTCGTCGAACTGCAGTCGCTTGGAAAAGACGTAGATCGCCTTCAGCGGAAACTCTGTATCCTGGTAAAGATCGTACCGCCCAATCGTGTCGAGTCCATCAATCGGAAGCAGCAGCGCAATCTTGTTGGCAGCGCACTTCTTTGCGTGATGGATGAACTCGTTCTTGTGGCTATATGGCGGGTTCGTTACCACGTTGTCAACTTGCCGTTCGTCCTCTAAGAAGTCGGTGCCGCTACTCAAATCAGATTCCACAACTTCGTAGCGAGCAGTTCGCAGCATTTCAGCGATGCGCCCATCGCCCGTTGCCGGTTCCCACGTCAGACCAGTAAATTCTTCCCGGTGCAAAAGCGAAGCGATTGCATGCCGAGGAGTCTGGTAAAGATCGAGTTGATTGCGTTTGCCACCAGCCCCTTTGATTGACCGAGCAAGAATCATCTGATTCTCAGGTGCCTGCAAATCTTGGGGGCCTTCCTGCGCCTCCGACTGATCGACACTTTGGAGGGCGGCAACAGCGTGGGAAATCGTCACCGCTCCCGATTCCACTTGCTCAATCAGCTTGGGACGAGACGCTTGAATGGACTTTGCCTGTTCGACTAAACGAGGACAGCACCCCACTAACTTCGCCGCAATCGAAGCGGCCTTGCCCTTCGTGCCAGCGCATTTCTGCGCTCCCTTTTTGCCTCGGCCATTGGATTGCCGCTGGCGTTCTTTGGCTTCTTCGGCCAACAACGGCAACATACGCAAAGCGACGATTGCACGCTGACTCGACGAAAGGTGGCGTCGATGCACGTTCGTGGAAATCACGTAATCGAGCGGCGAGCCTTTGCCATCCCAAGCCAAAAATTTTGGCTCGATCTCCGCCTTCAAGCAGGCGAGGTAGCGGCGGCGTCCATCCAGAATCTTGCCCTCGTGGAGAACAATTGGGTGATGCTGGCCGTTCGCCTTGATGTCGGCGGCAAGTTTATCAAGTTCGGGGCCGTTGGCGATGGGGAAAATGTTGGCGGCGGGGTGAGAGTCGTACTTGTTCACGTTCATCAAACTGGTTCCTTTCGTGTGGTTTCTTGGCCTGGACTGCCCAGGTTTTCTGAATTTCTTGACACCCGTCGTAACTTGGAAAAAGGGGGGAAGGAATCAACTTGGACCACCCAAGTTTTCTGATTTCCTACACACCCGTCGTGCTTGCTCGATAAGCTGGGCAAGAGGCCGATTTCCCCGAACTTTGCTTTGATGACCATTCGTTGCTCCCGCTGAGGCCGGACTTTTTCGCCTCGACTGCCCAGGTTCTCTGATTTCCTACACGCCCGTCGTAGTTTTGGAAAAAATGGGGAAGGACGAACCCGGCCTCCCAAGTTCGGCTCGCTGCCAACAGGCCGCAAACTTGCAGAAGACTCATCCAGAAATGAGTCAAGAGGGCCGAGGTTTGGCCTTGCCGACACCGAAAAGAAGGTGGTGTCGAGGTTTAGGTCGCTTTCCGAGCACGACCTATCAGAGAGTCCTAGACCACTGAAGCCTGAGGAAGCCGCTGCCGGGCCAAGGAGAGGTAATACGGCGAGAGTTCGATCCCGACTCCGTGGCGATAGTTCTCCAAGGCGGCGATCAGGCTCGTGCCGATTCCCAGGAAGGGATCGAGAACCGTACCGCCGGGAGGGCAACCAAGAGTGACGCAATGCCGTGCAAGTTCAATCGGCATCGGGGCCGGATGACCGCCGACTTCATGGCGCACAGGAGGAAATCGCCAGACCGTGCCTCGGATCGGAGCATGGTGCCGAGCCAGACCCCAGTTCTGCTCATCTGCAAAATCGAGTCGTAATGATTCAACGTCAAAGTAATGCGGCACGTTGAGAGCGAAAACCAGCAGAGTTTCGTGTGTTGGAGACAGCCTTCCTTCGTACCGACGAGGTGCTGGGTTCGACTTTTCGACGATGATCTCGCCCCGCAGTTTCCAGCCCCGGCCCGTCAGCGCCAAGGCCAGTCGTTGCGGAACTAGCAACGACTGGCCATCACGAAACGTATCGCCGATGTTGATCCAGAGCGTGCCGGTTCGCCGTAGGATGCGGCGAACCTCGTCGAAGACCTTCGCAAGTCTGGCGATGTACTGATCGACGCTTTGCTCCTGTCCGATCTGCTGGTCGGCGCAGACATCCATCTGCAGAAAATATGGCGGCGAAGTCACGCAGCAATCCACAGAATCATCGTCCAACGTTCGCAGTTGCTGCTCGGCATCACCACAGAGCAGGGTCACTTCCGGCTGGAAGTCATCAGGGACATCGGCTCTTGGAATCTTCCTCCCTTGCCGCAGCTTTCCATCTAGCCCAACTCGCCGATTTAATTGGGGCAACGCCCCAGTTGAAATAAGCTCCCCTACTCGCCGCCCAACACGTTTGTGATCGGCCTTGATCCAAGAAGGCAGCATCGAAGCAATTGCTCGATGCGACGTCGGCGAATGAGGGTCGAGATAGGCAGCACGGATCGTGGCGTCGATCACGGCGTCTTGCTGTTCCTTCGACGTGAGCGGACACTCTTCGCATTGCGGCTTCATTGATCGTCCCTGAGTTGTTTTACTGCCGCCAATGATCGCAAATATCGTTGCCTGATGCGAGTAGGATCGCTGCCTGTGTGTTCACGGAATGGCATCGTCAGATTGCTTGAACAAAAACCGCCACCCAGCCATCACGCTCAAGTATTGCGAGCATCTCGCTTAACCCACGGCGTGACAATACGGATCGACCTTTTTCCAACTACGGAAGTTGGCGCACTACTTTCCTGGCTTGCCGAAACAACCGGTCGCCCGCTGCCCAGAATCGCTTCGGAGACAAAACATGGAACTCTTGATCCTGTCGGGTGCTATCAACGAACTCCGTCAGATCGTGCCTGATTTCGAGAAGTTCGTCGTGCTGAATTTTGGATAGTTCGGCACAACAGTCCTCCAACAACGATAGGCCATAGCCGATATTGTTATGCGGACGAAAATCACGAAATTGGGCGTGCAGTCCAGCAATTGTCCTGTATATCGAGTTGAAGTACGCATCAAGTGCTTCATCGAGCCCCAAACGTGCGGACAGATTTACGGAAACCCAATATTCAATATTTTGGGCGACCCGCTGACCGGTTACGGGGCTTCTCCCCAGTTCCCTCATACCCGTTGACTACAACGAGGGGGAGTTCAGCCGCCGCAACCGCAGGCCACGAAACGGTTTTCGGGACATGCTGGCAAGCAAAAACTAGCGGATTGCTCTGCCCTTTTTCTTCCTGGCGTCTTCCTTTGCTTGTTGGTCGAACCATTCGTCGATGTTGCAAACCTGCATCGGCCCGAGCGGCTGACATTGATCGTCGGTTGCGAATCCGCAAATGACAACTTCGCCGTATTGGCGGGCGTCGTCGTCCAAAACCTTTACCTCGTCGACTTCGCACAAAAGCGGCTCGTGGTTATGCGAATTACTGCCTTCTTGTGGCACAAGCCAGTAATGGCCATCAGCCAGAAAGAGCGAGTAAGTGCCATCGCCGCCAATGATGTTTTTCTCCACAATCGCCGGGGTTTTGGCCAGTTGTTCCCAATCGTGATTTACTGCGGCTGTCATTGCTCTTTACCCTCACCTAAAAGACAAAAAAGCCCCTGCGGCAGGCCTAGAATGTGAGGTCAAAGGCATGATTGTCACAGGGACTGGACGTGGATTGCTTGACCTCACGCCACCATTATAAAAAATAGGTTTATTGAGGTGCAAGCCACACTAAAATATTTTTTAATGGCATAATCCATACAAGATGTTCCATATATGGCATATTAGTCGCAATGGCCATAGCTTGTATGGCAGTTGACCCAGGCGTTACTCATAAAAAGTGATATCCGGTTTTCTAACTGCCATCAGTAGACTTTGGCCATAGCAAGCAGTGATTGCGGCTTGTTGTATTCGATGACCATTCTTAAAAGGTTTGGCAAGATGATTTGTAATATTGAGAAATGCAAAGAGTTGATAGACGATGCCGCTACTATCAAGACGCTCGAAAACTTAAATGCTCTTGGCGAGCATTTCGGCCGCTACGTTGATAGGCGGATAGGTGAGGCGGCAAGCAAGAGGGCGGGCTTAACGTACTTGCCCGCTGTCGAGCCCGCCGATAGCTACGCTGCCAAGGAGCAGAAATTTGCCGATCTTGTATCGCAGTTTTTGGCTTGGGCAGATAAGGAGTACGAAAACTAAAGCGATCCCTGGTATAAAGTTTCGTCATACAGTCAGTAGTATTGATTTCGTGCTGGCGTCAGGCGAACCGGGTTTGTCTGTTGAACCCAATACAACGGCAATGCCGTTGGATTAGGTTTTGCTAATCATAATGTCATAAAAATGTCTGATAACAATACACTGACTGGTGAGTAGATTGCCTTGCTCGAATCGATTTCTGGTTGGAAAGAGTTTTGCGAGGAAAGTGATTGTTCTAGTGTCTGCGATTTTGGTTGTGGGCTGGACAAGCCATCGCCCATTCATACGTATATGATTTGCGAAGAATGCGGCGAAGACTTGGGCCGCTTTTGCCTGACAAATCCAAAACCATTTCAGCGGCTTGGGAAGATTGCCCACACTTCGAGCCGAGCGATGATGAAGACTTTGAATTGGCGTTTAGTCCCGCAGAACTCTCTCGGGGCGTCCGAGGCCCGTTCAACGTCCTAGCATTGGCCAACTCTTTACAGCCTAAAAATAACGGCTGAATACTGGCCTTAGACTTTATTTGCTAAACGCTAAATTTGTGCAGATGCCGCATCTGCTGAAATCCGGCAAGCCTTGAACGCCAAAGGCAAGGCAAACCCAGATGCTGGATTAAGCAGGCAAAGTAAGTTCCTGAAAATTGGCGTGGATTAAGGTGCTCAAAATGTGTCCATTGCTCGCTGATTGTCGTAACAATGGCCCGTCCAACTCAACAGGCGCATATCATGCGCACACGCCCCTAGCATCTGAGGAACCTGCTTTAGCCTCCTTAGTGGGCGAGCTTAAGCGACTAGAAGTACAGCTTGCTCGGATAGCCGATCATTTCGATCCTCCGCCGCCGGATAAGGTCGGCACGCCCTATATCGCCGAGCGATTGGGATGCACGACTGATTACGTCGCCGTTATGGTCAGGGAGGAAACAGTTCCTCCTTCCTGTCTTGTTCCGGGCACAGGTAACGGCAAGCCCTGGAAATTCTATCGAAGCCGTATCGACCAGTGGATCGAGCAACGCTGATTTTCCTCTTCCGACGGGCGTCTAGCTGTCGGAATCCAACGGAGAAATATGCGATGCCTCGAAAGCCGAAAATTGAGCCGAAACGAATCACCGTCGTCGTTGATGGGGCTCCAATTTCAGTGACCCTTCATCCGCCCAGCGGGCGGATGAAGGCGTGGTACGTCTATTGGGCCGGGCTCGGCAACAGCAAGAGTACAGGCGAACGTGGCCTTACGGCGGCGGTAGCAGTGGCTGAAAAGATGGTGCGGAACGGGGGCGAGCGACCAACGCCGGCGGACGGAGTTCTTTCGGACGAAGAATTCAAGGAGATTCAGCGGCGTCACTTTGAGCGAGACCATTCAGCCAATGGCTTAAAACGTGCCGCCACATCACTAAAGAGTTGTCTCGAAGCCATCGATGCATTTCAGCGAATCGTGAAACTTCCTGCGATCAGCTTAGCGACTCCCGACGATTGCGCTAAGTTCGAGCGAGAAGCGTTAAAGCTCCCCAAGAGTTGGCGACTGTCGTACCCACGAGCGAAGCGGGAGAACGTTAAGACTCTTAGCTCGAATACCGTGGCTAAGTGGTCCACAGCGCTGGCGGCGGCTTTTGAACGGGCGAACGTTGATGCCGGAAACAAATGCGTGCGAGGCGTCGTCGCCCCCGCAAAACTCCTGATCTCGAATCCGTGGCGAAAATTTCAGCGGATCAAAGGTGTGAAGAAAGCCAAGCGGCACTTTAACGACGAGGAGTTGCTCTCGGTCCTAGATTTCCTTGAAC
This sequence comes from Anatilimnocola aggregata, assembly GCF_007747655.1. Taxonomy (NCBI): domain Bacteria; kingdom Pseudomonadati; phylum Planctomycetota; class Planctomycetia; order Pirellulales; family Pirellulaceae; genus Anatilimnocola; species Anatilimnocola aggregata. The sequence goes on along the minus strand of NZ_CP036274.1, from coordinate 5,824,800 downwards.
GTGAATGGAGTAGCGTTACTGCTGCTGCGGTTGCCGTGAAGACCTGTCTTTGGACCTGGAACCGAGTTGCCGAATTGGCAAATTTATCGTGGGATGACTGTAAGCAGATCGGACAGGAATGTCACTTTAGCATTCTGGGAAAATGGAACAAGTTGAAGTGGGCGAGGCTGCCGCTTGGTCTGGTGGAAGAGCTTAGGGCCATACGGACCAACAGCCCGTTCGTCTTTGCAGCATATAGCAAACAGGTGCGCTCGCACTATCTTCACGCAGGCCAGAACGGCATTGCCGCTCAGGTTAACGCCGAATACTCGCCAGAAGCGTTCGTAAGTTGGTTTCAAGACCGCATCAAGCAATGGGCAGTCGCAACGGGTCGAAAGGAAGTCACCGTGCATGTTTTTCGGAAAACCTCGCTGCAAAATGCGAAGCGTGGTGAAGACGTGAATCGATTGGTTGCCAAGGATGCAAAGCTGAGTGAAGCAGTGATGACCGGTTACTACACGTCCGAAGAAGACGAAGAGATGCGCCATGCAAGCAACCGTTCGTTTCATCGGCTCGTGCTCAGCCTCTCGCACGAAGTGGCGAGCCGCTACGGCTATCGGCCCGAAAACAAACTCACCGACTTAAAGGAAAGGCTCACGGCGGCGACTGCCGTTGAGGACTGGTCTCTAGTCGGCCAGCTTGCCGCAGAACTGAGCCGGACATTGCAGGCGGCAAACGGGCAAAACAAGCCAGCGGAGGCTGCTGAGGAGGGCGGCGTTTCTGAAAATATCTGAACACCAGATTCGCCCGGCGAACTGTTTTTCAGAAACGATTCGCAAGCCCTTTACTCATAAGGACTTAAAAGTACGCCCAGTAGGGCTCGAACCTACAACCTTCGGTTCCGAAGACGGGATATGCCGTCCGCCAAATTGCCTTGAAAATGCCTGTTTCCAGGGTCTTTCTTGAGTTAGAGGTGAATCGCGAACCATTATAGACTATCGCGCTTTCTACTATGTTCAAGTGGTAATTTGCCAGTTAGGTGGTAGTGAGTGGTAAGGGGAGATGCGATCGACATCAGCAACTTCATTGTGGCTCCAATCAAAAGAGCCACTGCTTTTCAAGCGATTCGGCCAACATCTTTCAGTCCTTGTTGCTCGTGATCGCCGGCGCCACGCAGAAAGAGCTGGCCCGCCAGGTCAAATACCTGAAGGTCGAGAACCAGATCCTCCGCTGAAAGTTGCCGATGCGCATCATCACGAGATTCTTGCTAATCGCCGCGCGGCTTCCTTCTTTATTCCGTGAGCGTATATGCACCCCAGTAGAAGGCAGGGGCGGAGCCTTCACGCTCTCGGTGTTCGACGATTCGGTTGAGTTGGGCGAAGCGGAGGGCTTCAGCCTTACTTTTCCCTTCAGCCAGATAGCCGAAGAAGTCGCCCATCAGTTGCGCGCTTTCGTCGTCGGGGATCTGCCAGAGCGTGGAGACCACGGCTTTGGCACCAGCAAGTTGAAACGCTTGCCTTAGCCCAGCCACTCCTTCGCCACTGCGCACGTCGCCCAGGCCTGTTTGGCAGGCACTGAGTACCACCAGTTCGGTGCCCCGTAGATCTGCGTTCACAATTTCGAGGCCTGTAAGCACACCGTCATCCAGCCCGGTTGTCGCGGCGGTTGCTGGTCGGTTGCAGCCGGCCAGCAGCACACCGCAACGTAACAACGGATTTTCGAGTGGTTGACCGTCTTTGGTGCGAACGGAACGACGCTCTTCTTGTCCAATCAACTGCAAGCGATCGTCGTTCTGGGTTTCGACCTCCTGTTGCGGGAAGAAGAATCCGTGTGTACCGAGCACCAGCACCTGCGGAGAGACCAGTTGCTTGAATTGGCTCTCTGTCGCTTCGCGGTTCAGATAGACGATCGGGTCCCGCTTGCTATAAGTCTTCAAGCTCGGCGCGATGGCTTCCGCTTCCTTCGCTGTACCGGGCAGCCGTTGAGCCCGATCCAGCCGAGTGATTGAACGGCGAGCCAATTTTGTCGTTTCAGCAGGCGTTGCAGCACTAGGACCAAGATCAAAATCAGGATCGGCTAGCACGACCGATTTCCCCGCTGGTTTGTCGGCTTTCTTCGTCACTAACTCCCGCCCGCTAATCACATACTTGAGGTTGTATTTCTCAATCAGGAACTTGCCATCCTCCACCGGCAATGCGCCCCAAGGAACGAGCCACAGCGCCGCGTCGGGACTGAGAATTAGTTCCTCCTTGTCAGCCAGGTGTTCGGCGAGCGGCTTCCAAATGAGATCGGCCACAGAGGCCAGGGTTTTTTCAACCGCGGCCTGGGCTTCCTTCTCACCTTTGCTAGCCGAGGCAGCAGCACCAGCTTCGTCCATCGCCTTCCGAAAGGCAGTTACCGCGGCATCGATCGCCTCAGCCTCCCCAAGATCGACAATCTTAACGTCACCCTCACCTGCAGAGGGAATGAGCCAGGCGACGTAGAGCGGAACGCCTCGCTTCTTCGTCTTGTAATTATAGGGAGCAAGTCGCGCTGTATTGACTAGCATCGTCTTCGCAGGAATTGCTTTCCGAATGCCCGCGATGTCAACCCACGGATCGCTCGTCAGGTCTTCACCGCGAGCCTGGCCGAGGAGGCGCACCAGTCGCTGCTGTTCTGCCGCCAACTCCGCTTGCCGGCGATCCCGCTCGTCGCTCTGTGGTTGGCGAACGATGTCCGCCAACTTGCCACGGAGTGTTCGCAACTGGGCGACGAGCGCCGCCGTTTCGGGTTTTTCGAGTTGAATCCCCGTGGCCAACGATTCTTCGCTGATTCCTTTGCCATTCACCAGCCAGGCAGCAGAAATTTCGCTAATTCGAGAGGTGGTTCGTTCGCTCCGTCCCCAGGACAAACTATTGTGCCAATCCTTGTCGTGCATATTTCGCAAGAAGGCCAACTGTTCCGCCTCCGAAAGACCCGGCAACGTGCGCACCTCATGGAAGCGGATAGCGCGGCGTGCCTGATCGAGATAGGCAATCGCCGCGGACGGGTCCGTCTCGTCAGCAGCGAGCCACGCGAGGTTGATCAGCGTGCTGGCCGTGATTGTGTGCTCGTTTCCAAGTACCTTGCGTTTGATTACCAGGGCCTCTTCGTAATACTTACGGGCTGCGGGATAGTCCCCTTGGTCGCTGGCCAAGATGCCGAGGTTGTTCAGCGTTTCGGCCGTGCTCGTGTGCTCGTTTCCAAGCACCTTGCGATAGACGACCAGGGCCTCCTCGTAGTACTTCCGGGCTGCGGGATAGTCCCCTTGGTTCTGGACCAAGATGCCGAGGTTGTTCAGCGTGTCGGCCGTGCTCGGGTGCTCGTTTCCAAGCACCTTGCGTTGAATTGCCAGGGCCTCCTCGTAGTACTTCCGGGCTGCGGAATAATCGCCTTGGTCGCTGACCAAGACGCCGAGGTTGTTCAGCGTGTCGGCCGTGCTCGTGTGCTCGTTTCCAAGTACCTTGCGTTTGATTACCAGGGCCTCCTCGTAGTACTTCCGGGCTGCGGGATAGTCGCCTTGGTCGCTGACCAAGACGCCGAGGTTGTTCAGAGTCCTGGCCGTGCTCGTGTGCTCGTTTCCCAGCACCTTGCGATAGACGACCAGGGCCTCCTCGCAGTACTTCCGGGCTGCGGGATAGTCCCCTTGGCCCCTGGCCAAGACACCGAGGTTGCTCAGCGTGTCGGCCGTGCTCGGGTGCTCGTTTCCAAGCACCTTGCGTTGAATTGCCAGGGCCTCCTCGTAGTACTTCCGGGCTGCGGGATAATCGCCTTGGTCGCTGACCAAGACGCCGAGGTTGTTCAGCGTGCCAGCCGTACTCTTGTGTTCGTTTCCAAGCACCTTGCGATAGACGACAAGGGCCTCCTCGCAGTACTTCCGGGCTGCGGGATAGTCCCCTTGGCCCCTGGCCAAGACACCGAGGTTGCTCAGCGTGTCGGCCGTGCTCGGGTGCTCGTTTCCAAGCTCCTTGCGTTGAATTGCCAGGGCCTCCTCGTAGTACTTCCGGGCTGCGGGATAATCGCCTTGGTCGCTGGCCAAGATGCCGAGGTTGTTCAGTGTGCCAGCCGTACTCTTGTGCTCGTTTCCCAGCACCTTGCGATAGACGACCAGGGCCTCCTCGTAGTACTTCCGGGCTGCGGGATAGTCGCCTTGGTCGCTGGTAAGGATCCCGAGCGAGTTCAGCGTGTCGGCCACATTCGGATGGTCTCCATGCACGCTTCGTTCCAGTACTAGGCATTGCTCGAATTCTCGTCTCGCTTCCGCAAGCTTCTGCTGCTTTTCGAGTTCAAGGCCACGCCCCCAATGAGCATTTGCCAATTTGGCATCTTCCCTCTGGGCAGCCGTGAATTGGATGCGTTGGGCTTGCTTTGCCGAGATCCAACCCTTCTCTTCCTGTCCCGGGACTTTCACTCGGATCCAATCCCCCTTCTCTTCAAACACCCACAGCCGTGTGCCGCGTTGCACGGTGCCGAGCACCGTTTGCTCGCTTTTGATTTGGGCCGTGGCTGCAGTGACGGTCACCAGGTACCCGTCTGCGGCAATGCCATTACTGAGCAATGCAGCACTCGCGAATCCAATCGACGCCACGAGGGATAATAGCAAACGATACATTTGAGGCTCTATTAGTGAGGTCTACTTGTTCGAGGATTAATTTAGCGAAAACGCGTCCTTCACCAGTGCAATTCGTGCAGGTTCTGTCTCGCTCTCACAAAACCGGATAGCCGCGGACTGTGCTTGCGCGGTCTCGTTTTCGGCTGCAAAAAGCAATGCTAAATTCAGCCAGGCCTCGGCGAGGCCGGTTTCGCCTGCAGTGCGAAAGAGTTTCTCTGCTTCCGCGTGAAGTGGACGAGCCTCCGCTCGCGACAACCTCTGAGCCCTTGCTGTTAGGAGACATGCTCTTGCGTTCGTAAGCTTGGCGCGAACGCTTCCTTGCGCTTGCGAGGCATCTATGGTTTGCATGTATTGATCGGCAGCTTCAAGTTTGCCGGCTTGAAGCTGAACGGCGAGGTGTTCAACAGCACGTTGTTCTGGTGATAAAAGTTGGTCAATTGTCGAAGTGAGTCGCTTTACAGCTTTATCAATTACCTTAGCCTCGGTATTTGAGATGTCCTTCGTGGTGCGATGAGCACCCGGTTTGCTAACCGCCTGCCTTAGCAATTCATCTGACCAAAGGCCGACCAAGTAGACCTGCTGTGAACCAGAACTCAGAAGGGCCAATTGTTCTTTCTCGGCTATGACAAGCTGCTTACCGGTTTCGCTGATTCGCTGCTCCGACGACTCCAACCGCGTCTGAAGCGAGGTGATGTCGGAAACCTGATCGCGAACCTTCTCTAGCTCCTGATGGAGAGTCAGCAACTTCGATTCGCGTTGCCACGCCCAGTTCAAGGTGCCAATTGTGATAAGTAAGCTCGCTGCCAGTACTCCGGCAAGTGCGAGTGTGCGGCCACGTTCACCAGTCGCCGAACGGAGGTCCAGCTGCAGTTTCGCGATATACCCTATTTCATTGTCGCGGTTATACTTCGGTGAGACCGGCCTATACTCTTCGGCCGTCGATTCAGCAAGGAAAGATGAAATCTCAAGGGCGACTGGCGTAGGGTCAACTGTCGAATGGCGCCCCGTTAGCTGATCCAGGTCCGGTTCTGAGGAATCGTGAATCAGCAATTCCTGCCAGCCCTTTGCAAACGATGTTCGCAGTGCGCTGTGCAGTTCGGCCATTTGCAATTTGTCGTTCATTACCGCGAACCTCAATCAGATCTTGCTGGCAAACTGACGATCGGCGTATTCAGAAAATGTTGGTGCTGTTTCTCCAAACCACTCACCAATTGCGTCCTCCCACAGAGTGCGTCGTTCTCGGGATGGATCGTCGCTTAACTTAGCAAGCTCGGGAGCCATTTGACGAATAATGGAAATGAGTCTGCGGAACACTTGCTGGGACAATTCGGTCACACGTGGTTTGCTGACGTTTAACTCTGCTGCAATCAAGGTGTTATCCCAGCGTCGAACACACCGGTAGAACGCGAACCGATACTGCTGTTCGCTTGCCTTTGGTAGCTGCTTCATCAATTCGCAAAAGGCGTTCGGAACGACTTCACGGATCAGCGCGAGGTCGTCATCCTGGTTTTCGTTGGAATTTTCTGCCTCGGCACTATGCTTGTCCAATTCAACTTCACTGGTCTCGCGAAGTCGGCGCCAACGGTCGATCACCTGTCTTGCTGCAAGCGCCTTGAGCCAAGTTTCGAGACGTGCCCTACCACCATAGGCCAGCAGTCGCGGCCGGCCTTGGTTCAAGCCGCGTTCATCTTTCAAGTGCAGGGTTTGAGGCAACGCATCGGTAATTTCTTCCGCACTTTGTCGACCCCAGCGCCGAACTAGTGCCGGCTTGATCTTCTCGTCAATAATCCGAATCAGTTCTCGATTTGCATCTTCTTTGCCGAGTACACAGGCCGCAACGAGCATCAGATCCCCCCATGCCAATTGATTTAGCTGGAGCGAGAATTCAGGAGAAAGGCATTCGTTCGGTACTTGGTTCTCAGCCAGGGAATCGCGGAGGAGCGACCGACCGATAGCCGCCGCCGAGTGCGGTAGCCACTGTTCAGGCTTTGGTGCTACTGAGGTCGGGAATGTATTCCGGTAATCGACCGACGCGGCCTCGATCTTGGTTGCCAAGTTGTTACGCAGTTCATTAACCGCGTCTCGCTCGGAAAGCCAAAGCCGAAGTGCTCGCAAGAGCTGCTGCATCACAAATGTCCCTTAATACCGCGGCCGACCTACTTGCCACCATGCAGCGTGTCCGCATCGGCATAGCGAATACTTACTACGCTTATCAGGTTGCCAATCTTTGCTTCCACCGTTCGCAGGTCTTGCGAAATCTCGCGAACAGCATCGATCCCGACGCCGCGAGGTCCATTACCATCGACATAGAACGCAGCAGTGATAATTCCGATCTGATCGGTAAACTTTTGTCTCGCGGCAAGCGAGCGATCTGCATCAACCACAGTGAATTCTCGCATCTTGCCGTCGGTGCCCACTTGCGAGGCGAAACCCCTCAGCACAAAAGTGGGCACTCCCTGCACCTTTGCAGCTTTAGTATCCTTCGGGTCCAAGAGCCAAGCACGCGCTTCGTCCAGGTTGACACGCTTTCCGGTTATCCACGTGGTCACTCCCTTATCGCCATCCTTCTCAGGCAGAGTATTTAGACCATCCACCAGGCAACGCATGATCGTCCGATCCTTGGAACGATTGCCGATCCATACCTCTAGTACCTCACCTTTACGAACCGGGAGAAAGCATTCTTCTCGTTGCTCGTCGCCCTCCCCAACCGACTTGAAGATGAATTCACGTACTTGAGAAGGGTCTTGAGGGCGATCCGCGCGTCGAACCTTGATTGAAATCGGAAAGGGGAACTGCGGATCGCGGAGGGGATGAGAAACGCGTGATCTTTGTTCGGCCCGACTGATTGCTGTGTCGATGACAGAGACAGGTTTTGTGGATGTACGTTTCGACGTGTAGTCGATTCGGCGATCCTCTGGCTTGAAGGCCACGCTACGGCCAAGCATTGCCCATTCTGATTCGTTAAGCTCTGCCACGCCCGAAGCAGTTCCGAGTTTCCTAAAATCGATTCCCATTAATGAGGTCTGGATAACGACACGGCGACCCTGTCTTGCTGTGAGTGTCCCTATCGCTACGACAGACATACCGTCAACTTGCGAAGACAATCGTTCCATACGTTCTGCAGAGCCAATGTCGTCGATTGCGAAACTCTCGGTCTTCAAAACATTCTGGAGCCGCCGTTGATCGATTATTTCAAATCGATCGGCACCAGCTTCCATGAGGCGCTGTTCGAACTCATTCGTGCACCATTTTCCAAGTGCCCCGAAACTTGCACCGAGGAGTTCAATGCCACCGACGTTGTCGGTGAATTCGAGCACGCCAATTTTTGCCATCTGACGTTTATCAACTTGAGTTGCCAAGACGTCGGCATTGTCGGCCAGCACCTGCCGAAGTGTGCGGGGCTTGAGTCGAATCACTGCCGGAACATCCGGCGTGCCGGACCTTACAATTCGCACAGGCGTCTGAGGGCGAGGGAAGCGAGCCTTCGAGGTGGCCACTACATTGCGGGATACGTATTTGTAAAGCTCATCCATATCGACGATGGCATCCGCATTCTCGTCTGCATGTCCTTTGAATCCCTGATTTAGCCAATAACTGAAAAGTGATTGTTCCTTTTCATCCCAAATCTGACTCTTCTCGTCGGCCGTCGAGCTTGCGATAGTGACCACACCCTCAAGGTTACGAAACACGTCACCAATATCCTTACCAGCGACACTGGCCTCGGCTGTATCCTCACCCTTCTCGGAGCCAGCATGGCAAGCATCGAGCACAACCAATTTGAAGTTGGCGCGGCAGTTGGCAACTTGCTCACGGAGCCATGCGACTGGTACGCCCGTCTTCACCGGATCTGAGGGATCGCAGTCCAGTGCAGCGATGTACAGCTTTCCTTCCCGGTCCTTGAACCCGTGCCCACTGAAGTACACCAATACCGAATCTCCTGGAGCGATCTGGTCGAAGAATGCCGGGAGCTCTTTCATTAGGTTAGTTCGGAGTGGCAGAAAGCGTGCGTTTGATTCGTCGTCGGTCATCAGCAGCAATTGCTTTTCGTCATACCCGCCACGCGCCCGCAGGGTTGACGATAGGATTCGAACATCGTTAATGGTGTACTTAAGGTGCGTGGCCCGGTGATAGCGCTCGGCACCAATGAGTACCGCCCAGCTTTTGCCTTCCCCAGCCTCTGCGGCCGAAATCCGAGAATCGACAGCAAAGACCAAGAGGCTGTTTAGCGCAATGACACTCAAGATGACCAAGCGATGCGAAGCAATTAAGGCAGACATCTAGGGGTTCCAGGTGCTCTGTCGCAGGAATGAAATGATGAAACGCAGTGACTATTCGGTGAGCGTGTAAGCAGCCCAGTAGAAGGCAGGGGCGGAGCCTTCACGCTCTCGGTGTTCAACGATGCGGTTGAGTTGGGCGAAGCGGAGGGCTTCAGCCTTACTCTTTCCCTCTGCCAGATAGCCGAAGAAGTCGCCCATCAGTTGCGCGCTTTCGTCGTCGGGAATTTGCCAGAGCGTGGCGACGACAGCCTTCGCACCGGCCAGTTGAAACGCTTGCCTTAGCCCAGCCACTCCTTCGCCGTTTCGCACGTCGCCGAGACCCGTTTGGCAGGCACTGAGAACCACCAGTTCGGTGCCCCGTAGATCTGCGTTCACAATTTCAAGGCCTGTAAGCACACCGTCTTCCTGGCCCGCAGTCTCAGCGGTTGCCGGTCGGTTGCAGCCGGCCAGCAGCACACCGCAACGTAGCAACGGATTTTCCAGTGGTTGACCGTCTTTAATGCGAACGGTACCACGCTCTTCTCGTCCAATCAACTGCAAGCGATCATCGTCCTTGGTCTCGATCTCTTGTTGAGGAAAGAAGAATCCATGCGTGCCCAAAACCAATACCTGGGGCGAGACGAGTTGCTTGAATTGGCTCTCTGTCGCTTCGCGGTTCAGGTAGACGATCGGATCTCGCTTGCCATACGTCTTCAAGCTCGGAGCGATCGCTTCCGCTTCTTTCGCAGTACCGGGTAGCCGTTGAGCCCGATCCAGCCGAGTGATTGAACGGCGAGCCAATTTTGTCGTTTCAGCAGGCGTTGCAGCACTAGGACCAAGATCAAAATCAGGATCGGCTAGCACGACCGATTTCCCCGCTGGTTTGTCGGCTTTCTTCGTCACTAACTCCCGCCCGCTAATCACATACTTGAGGTTGTATTTCTCAATCAGGAACTTGCCATCCTCCACCGGCAATGCGCCCCAAGGAACGAGCCACAGCGCCGCGTCGGGACTGAGAATTAGTTCCTCCTTGTCAGCCAGGTGTTCGGCGAGCGGCTTCCAAATGAGATCGGCCACAGAGGCCAGGGTTTTTTCAACCGCGGCCTGGGCTTCCTTCTCACCTTTGCTAGCCGAGGCAGCAGCACCAGCTTCGTCCATCGCCTTCCGAAAGGCAGTTACCGCGGCATCGATCGCCTCAGCCTCCCCAAGATCGACAATCTTAACGTCACCCTCACCTGCAGAGGGAATGAGCCAGGCGACGTAGAGCGGAACGCCTCGCTTCTTCGTCTTGTAATTATAGGGAGCAAGTCGCGCTGTATTGACTAGCATCGTCTTCGCAGGAATTGCTTTCCGAATGCCCGCGATGTCAACCCACGGATCGCTCGTCAGGTCTTCACCGCGAGCCTGGCCTAGTAAGCGAACTAACCGTTGCTGTTCTGCTTCCAACTCCGCTTGCCGGCGATCCCGCTCGTCGCTCTGTGGTTGGCGAACGATGTCCGCCAACTTGCCACGGAGTGTTCGCAACTGGGCGACGAGCGCCGCCGTTTCGGGTTTTTCGAGTTGAATCCCCGTGGCCAACGATTCTTCGCTGATTCCTTTGCCATTCACCAGCCAGGCAGCAGAACATTCGCTAATTCGAGAGGTAGTTCGTTCGCTGCGTCCCCAGGACAAACTATTGTGCCAATCCTTGTCGTGCATATTTCGCAAGAAGGCCAACTGTTCCGCCTCCGAAAGACCCGGCAACGTGCGCACCTCATGGAAGCGAATGGCGCGGCGTGCCTGATCGAGATAGGCAGTCGCCGCGGACGGGTCCGTCTCGTCAGCAGCGAGCCACGCGAGGTTGATCAGCGTGTCGGCCGTGCTCGGGTGCTCGTTTCCAAGCACCTTGCGTTTGATTGCCAGGGCCTCCTCGTAGTACTTCCGGGCTGCGGGATAGTCGCCTTGGCCCCCGGCCAAGTTGCCGAGGTTGTTCAGCGTGTTGGCCGTGCTCGTGTGCTCGTTTCCAAGCACCTTGCGTTGGATTGCCAGGGCCTCCTCGAAGTACTTCCGGGCTGCGGGATAGTCGCCTTGGTCGCTGACCAAGACGCCGAGGTTGTTCAGCGTGTCGGCGGTGCTCGGGTGCTCGTTTCCAAGCACCTTGCGTTTGATTGCCAGGGCCTCCTCGTAGTACTTGCGGGCTGCGGTATAGTCGCCTTGGCCCCTGGCCAAGATGCCGAGGTTGTTCAGCGTGTTGGCCGTGTCGGTATGCTCGTTTCCAAGCACCTTGCGATAGACGACCAGGGCCTCCTCGTAGTACTTCCGGGCTGCGGGATAATCGCCGTGGTCGCTGACCAAGACGCCGAGGTTGTTCAGCGTGTTGGCCGTGCTCGGGTGCTCGTTTCCAAGCACCTTGCGATAGACGACCAGGGCCTCCTCGTAGTATTTCCGGGCTGCGGTATAGTCGCCTTGGCCCCCGGCCAAGTTGCCGAGGTTGCCCAGCGTGTTGGCCGTGTCGGTATGCTCGTTTCCAAGCACCTTGCGATAGACGACCAGGGCCTCCTCGTAGTACTTCCGGGCTGCGGGATAATCGCCTTGGTCGCTGACCAAGACGCCGAGGTTGTTCAGCGTGTTGGCCGTGCTCGGGTGCTCGTTTCCAAGCACCTTGCGATAGACGACCAGGGCCTCCTCGTAGTATTTCCGGGCTGCGGGATAATCGCCTTGGTCGCTGACCAAGACGCCGAGGTTGTTCAGCGTGTCTGCCGTGCTCGGGTGCTCGTTTCCAAGCACGTTGCGATAGACGACCAGGGCCTCCTCGTAGTATTTCCGGGCTGCGGGATAGTCGCCTTGACCCCTGGCCAAGATGCCGAGGTTGTTCAGCGTGTCTGCGGTGCTCGGGTGCTCGTTTCCAAGCACCTTGCGATAGACGACCAGGGCCTCCTCGTAGTATTTCCGGGCTGCGGGATAGTCGCCTTGGCCCCTGGTAAGGTTTCCGAGCGAGTTCAGCGTGACCGCCACATCCGGATGGTCTCCGCGCACGCGTCGTTCCAGTACTAGGCATTGCTCGAATTCTCGTCTCGCTTCCGCAAGCTTCTGCTGCTTTTCGAGTTCCAGGCCACGCTCCCAATGAGCATTTGCCAATTTGCCCTCTTCCCTCTGGGCAGCCGTGTATTGGATGCGCTGGGCTTGCTGTGCCGACAGCCACCCCTTCTTTTCCTTCCCTGGCACCTTCACCTGTATCCAACTCCCTTTCTCCTCAAACACCCACAGCCGTGTGCCGCGTGGCACGGTGCCGAGCACCGTCTGCTCACTCTTAATTTGGGCCGTGGCTGCAGTGACGGTCACCATGTACCCATCTGCGGCAGACAAGCTGCCCAGCAATGGAGTTATTGCAAAACCGATCACGGTGACAACACATAACAAGTAGCGATTCATGGGATCACCGTGATATAAGAATAGGTAGGCCAGACATCGTCGACATTCCCAATTGATTGTTTACTGAGTGAGCTGCGACCGTTCTCAATACACCATTTCTATTCCGTGAGCGTAAACGCAGCCCAGTAGAAGGGTGGAGCAGCGCCTGTGCGTTCCCGGTGCTCGACGATTCGGTTGAGTTGGGCGAAGCGGAGGGCTTCGGCCTTACTTTTCCCTTCAGCCAGATAGCCGAAGAAGTCGCCCATCAGTTGCGCGCTTTCGTCGTCGGGGATCTGCCAGAGCGTGGCGACGACAGCCTTCGCACCAGCCAGCTGAAAAGCTTGCCTTAGCCCAGCCACACCTTCGCCACTGCGCACGTCGCCCAGGCCTGTTTGGCAGGCACTGAGGACCACCAGTTCAGTGCCACGCAGGTCTGCGTTCACAATTTCAAGGCCTGTAAGCACACCGTCTTCCTGACCGGCGGCTGGTGGTCGGTTACAGCCGGCCAGCAGCACACCGCAACGTAGCAGTGGATTTTCCAGTGGTTGACCGTCTTTGGTGCGAACGGAACGACGCTCTTCTTGTTCAATCAACTGCAAGCGATCATCGTCCTTGGTCTCGATCTCCTGTTGCGGGAAGAAGAATCCATGGGTACCGAGCACCAGTACCTGCGGCGAGACGAGTTGCTTGAATTGGCTCTCTGTCGCTTCGTGGTTCAGGTAGACGACCGGATCTCGCTTGCCATACGTCTTCAAGCTCGGAGCGATCGCTTCCGCTTCTTTCGCAGTACCGGGTAGCCGTTGAGCCCGATCCAGCCGAGTGATCGAACGGCGCGCAATTTTCGTTTCGGCAGTCGACGGAGCTGCGCTAGAACCAAGATCAAAATCGGGGTCAGCCAGCACAACCGATTTCTCCGTCGGTTGGTCCGCTTTCTTGGTTACGAGTTCCCGGCCGCTGATGACATACTTGAGGTTGTATTTCTCAATCAGGAACTTGCCATCTTCTACCGGCAGCGCGCCCCAAGGAACGAGCCACAGCGCTGCGTCTGGACTGAGAATTAGTTCCTCCTTGTCAGCCAGGTGTTCGGCAAGCGGCTTCCAAATGAGATCGGCTAAGGAAGTTAGAGTTTTTTCAACAGCGGCATGATCTTCCTTCTCGGAACTTTCCTTCCCACCGCCAGCTTCGACCTTACTCATTGCCTTGCGGAAGGTGCCGACCGCGGCATCCATGGTTGCAGCGTTACCCAAGTCAACGATTTTCACCTCGCCTTCACCAGCGGAGGGAATGAGCCAAGCAACGTAGAGGATAGGACTTGGCGTTGCACCAGGGAAGTGGAATGGTTTGAAGCGAACTATGTTCACTAACATTGCCTTAGCAGGAATCGATCTTCGAACGCCTTCGATATCGACCCATGTTTCAATTGAGAGCCCTTCCGCACGGGCTTGATCAATTAAACGCACTAGCCGCTGTTGTTCCGCTTCGAGTTGCTCCTTCCGACGGTCTCGCGCTTCACTCTTTGGCTTGTCACCGATCTCCGTTAGATTGCCGCGGATTGTTCGTAATTCATCAAGATGAACATTTATTTGCGCCGTTTCGAAATAGACCGCTGTCGCCAAAGATTCTTCCGTGATTCCTTTGCCGTTTATCAACCAAGCTGCTGACAACTCTACAGCCCGACTTCTGGTTAGCTGACTACGACCAAAAGATAGGCTTTCGTGCCAATTCTCGTCGTGATTTGTTCGCAAGTACGTCAATTGCTCTGCCTCAGAAATCCCCTGAAGTACTTGCACTTCATGGATGCGGATTGCACGACGTGACTCATCGAGATAGTTGGTTGTAGTTGAGAAGTCATTTTCAAAAAACGCTAGCCAAGCGAGGTTCCCGAGGGTTTTAGCTATGCTTGAATGCTCATACCCGTGAATTTTGCGCTTTATTGCCAAAGCCTCGCTATAGAATTTCCTGGCCGCTGTGTAGTCGCTATCCAGACTTGCCAGATTGCCGAGATTGTTCAGCGTTAAAGCAGTATCGGAATGATCGTTTCCGAGTATTCGGCGCTGAATCGCTAGTGCATCATTGTAGAACCTTCGCGCCCCAGTATAGTCGCTTTGACTTTCTAGCAAGACTCCCAAGTGGTTCAATATCTCGGCGATGTCGCCATGATCCTTGCCAAGTAGTTTGAGTTTTATTTCCAGTGCTTCGTCGTAGGACTTTCGTGCTGCGACATACTCGCCTTGCTCATAGAGCACTGCACCGAAGACCTTTAGCGTATGGGCAGTGGTTAGATGCTCGTTCCCAAGTACCTTACGAGCAATCGAGAGCGCCTCTTCGAGGTATCTCCGGGCTGCAGCATAGTCGCCTATGTCTCTGACTACTTCGCTGAGACCAATCAGTGTTGTCGCGGTGTCTAGATGGTCGGAACCGAACACCTTCCGTCTTATTGTCAGTGCCTCGTGATAGTGCTGCCGAGATGCCGAGTATTGCTTTTGGACATGAGAGATGTAGCCGAGATTAGCTAGCGTCGTGGCCGTAACGGGATGATCATTTCCAAGCACCGTGCGTTTTAATGCGAGGGACTCGCTAAAGTACTTCTGGGCCGCCGAGTATTCGCCTTGGTTCCTTGCCAAAGTGCCTAGATTGTTAAGTGTCATGGCAACGTTGGAATGCTCGTTGCCTAGCATCTGGCGAGCAATGTCCAATGCCTCGTCGTAGTACTTGCGGGCTGCGGCATAGTCGCCCTGGTTACTGGTAAGGTTTCCGAGCGTGCCTAGTGTGACCGCCACATCCGGATGGTCCGACCCGCGAACGCGCCGCTCCAGTGCTAAACACCGCTCGAATTCGTGTTGAGCTTCAGCCAGTTTGTTCTGCTTATTGAGTTCCAGGCCACGCTCCCAATGAGCGGTTGCCAACTTGGCATCTTCCTTCTGGTCAGCCGTCAATTGCACGCGCTGAACAAGCTGGGCGGCAATCCACCCCTTCTGTTCCTGCCCCGGCACCTTCACTCTTTTCCAATCACCTTTCTCCTCAAACACCCAAATCCGGGTGCTGCCGGGTATTGTGCCCAGCACCTTGTTCTCGCTCTTGATCGGAGCTGTCGCAGCGGTGACGACCACCATGTATCCGTCCACGGCGAGAGCCGGGCGACCCTCGCAACAGGTCATCAGACATGTGATGAGAAGTAAACGTCGAAACATGACATATCCCCGATCGATGATGCGAGACTAAGGTTTGATCACGGCCGACTGCGAAGAGTAATCGATAAGGACGGGCTCGTGCGACTTGGTAGGTTCGAGTTTCCGGCTGCGACGTGCCTCATTGTAGGACGTAAAGTACTGCTGCATGCCTTGGCAGCAGTGACCGTGCAGGTCGTTAACTTTCAACGGGCGCTCGCCGACGAGCAGGCCTTCGACGAGATAGTAAGTGAACACCGAGAATTCAGCGCCGACCGCCCACTCGTCCACTGCGCCCTTCGTGCTTGCCTGCAGTTTAGCGAGCATCTGATCTGAAACTCGCTTCGCGGCAGCCAGCTGGTCAAACCGACAAGCGGCCAGCACAGCACACTGCGGTTGCCCAATATCCTTGAGCCGGCCTGTTTCTCCGGACAGGAAGTCGAACTCCGAAAAGTCTGACTGATCTAGGTTCTTCTCCTGAGTCGCCAATCCGCCGGAGTGGCAAGCGTCGAGAATGACCACGCATTGCCGACCGGCTAGTCGCTGCAACCAGTGACCGAATTCATCGTCCGTCACCCCCGTCTGCCGGCAAAGTCGATCGTTAGCCTGTTCCACACTCGCCGACTCCTTTACCACTCGCAACCAACGAGAAAGGTGAGTTTCCATCCTTGGATCCAAGCGGCCGGCCTTTTGTTGCTTCAGCAACCCTTCCACAACCGTCGCACTGACAAAGTCATGCGGCAGTAGCCATTCGTCTCGATGGTCCTTTTCGTCGCCGTCATTGTCAACCAGCTGGCCGCCGTGACCCGAGAAGTAGATAAATATGGTGTCACCGGGTTGCGAAACCGAAGGCAGCCACTGCGTGATCGCAGTCTGCATCTGCTGCCGTGTGGCTTGCTCATTCAAGTACACGCGACTGTCGTCGAGCTTGCCCAACGACGTCATTAGCTCCGCCAGGGCGCGAGCGTCGTTCGCACACGACGGGAGATCAAGTCGCTTTCCCGTCGCTTCGCGAATCGCTTCGTCGAATTGATGTTTTCCGACGCCGAAAAATACCCCGAAGCGCCGGGCTTTGGTCGTTGGGAGCTTTGAGTCCCGGGCTAGAGTAGTGATTTCCACCTGATCTTCCGCCCAGGCGATCGAATGCTTGGCGTTGCTGGGCGCCTGAACCAGATCCTTGAGGGCCAAGTTTAATTCGGGGTTGGGAAGAGGATTTAACCGATCCTTGCGCAGCCGCGGGGCTTCCAGCAGGGGGAGTGGTTGTTTGGTGGCAATTACCTTCAACAACTCTTTGCCAAAAGGTGACGAGATTTGCCAGCGAAACAGGTCGCCAGCAGCCGGAATCGAGACCTCCTTCTTAGCCGTCAGACGATTGTCGGTTTGGCCTGAGTTGGGAAATATCTGATAGTTGCGTCCGTCTGCCTGCTGGTAGAGCACATACGCGTAAGCATCCTCCTCGCTGAGGACACTGACGCGAAGCGGTTCACCTTCGCGATATTTCCGATCTTCACGGTCAACCTTGACTCGAACGAGAAAGGTCGGCTTCTCCTGCAGGACACTGGCCAGCGTCGATGGGACTGTAGCAGTCGACGGCCCAGCCTCATTACCCGATTCCGCCTGGGCAGCGCACGGTGATGTATATGGGCCTGCGAGCATTAGCCCTAAGATCGCGAATCCTAAACGAAGAGCAATTGACATCTAATTCCCTCGACGATTAGAGATTGGCGGCGTGCATTTTACACCCCATAAAGGGGAGCACAAGCTTTGCCGTGTTGGAATGTGCCGCTCCAAACTGCGGCCGGACAACAAGCTACGACGCAGCAAGCCGTGCGAGTTAAGAGGGGAATCCAGATTTTTTCCGTTTTTTTGCCTGTTACAGAATCAATCAGACATATTTTCTTCTTCGAATTGCCGGTCGGTTGCATCGTCGTCGCCTAGTCAATTGCCAGATTGACCAAACTCCGAATCGGGTTGTTCGGATCGAGATTAAACGCCAGCCCTATGTGAGGGCCGCGGCCACTACTCTGAGCGTCATAGACCAGCGCAAGTGCCCAGCACCGCTGGTGGGAATTCGATTTCATCTATTGCACGACCAGTCCCCCGGGCGCCTGAACCCATTCCTGGACGGCCAGCCACGTTGAACGGAACAACGGCATGATTCGCGGCTTCTGCAAGCGGTTCGCACGATTGAGGTATGCCTTCAGTAAGAAACTGGAACACCACGAAGCGGCCTGTGCCTTGTTCGTCGCGTACTACAATTTCGTTTAGCGTGCCCGCCATGCCTACAACGGCGGCAAGGGTGGAAAGCTCCGCTCAGCGGATCGAGCCGAGGTCTCACCCGACTTTTTCCAGTAGTGCAAGAAAGGTAGGCGGGCGATGCTTGGGCTCTCTCTACACCCCCGTGTTCGCGGCTGCTTCTATTCGGTGAGCGTAAATGCACCCCAGTAGAACGCAGGGGCGGAGCCTTCACGCTCTCGGTGTTCGACGATGCGGTTGAGTTGGGCGAAGCGGAGGGCTTCAGCCTTACTCTTTCCCTCTGCCAGATAGCCGAAGAAGTCGCTCATTAGTTGAGCACTCTCGTTGTCGGGAATCTGCCAGAGCGTGGAGACCACGGCTTTGGCACCAGCAAGTTGAAACGCCTGGCGTAGACCAGCTACACCTTCGCCGTTCCGCACATCTCCGAGGCCAGTTTCACACGCGCTAAGCACCACCAGTTCCGTTCCACGTAGATCTGCGTTGACGATCTCTAGGCCCGTCAGTACGCCGTCATCTAGGCCGGCTTTGTCGCTGGCTGTAGTGCGGTTACAGCCAGCCAGCAACACGCCACACCGCAGTAGCGGATTCTCCAAAGGTTGACCGTCTTTAGTGCGAACGGAACGGCGTTCCCCTTGCCCCGACAGTACACCGCGAACTTCGTCTTTGATTTCGACCTCTTGCTCCGGGAAATAGAAACCGTGAGTTCCAAGAACTAGAACCTGTGGTGAAACAAGTTGCTTGAAGCGACCCTCTGTCGCTTCCCGATCCAGATAGACAAACGGATCTCTCTTGGTATACGCCTTAAGGCTCGGCGCAATGGCAACGGCCTCCGTCGCAGTTCCTCTCAGGCGCTCGGCACGGTCAAGCCGAGTATTCGATCGTCGAGCAGGTTTTGTTATTGGGAGTGATAACGGCACGATTTTAGCAAAATCAAAATCTGGATCGGCCAGTACGACCGACTTCTCTACGACCTTGGCCTTACTTTTTGCGATAAGTTCGCGGCCGCTGACCACGTACTTAAGGCTATAGTTTTCAATGAGAACCTTGCCCTCCTCGACCGGTAAAGCACCCCATGGCACGAGCCACAAGGCTGAATCAGGACTTAGGATTATCCCCTCCTTGCCAGATAAATGCTCACTTAGCGGCTTCAAGGTAAGTTCGGCCAGGCACGCGAGCGCCTTATCCGCGGCAAAGTGAGCTTCTTTCTCTTTCTCTTTCTCTTTGCTAGTTGCCGTTCCTGCCATGCTCATTGCCTTCCGAAAGGTGGCAACTGCGGTGTCAATTACATCTGCATTTCCAATATCCACAATTTTGACTTCCCCGTCATTTGCCGAGGGAATCAGCCAAGCGACGTAGAGCGAATCACCCGGCTTCTCCGTCCTTGAGTCAAAAGGGGCAAAGCGTACTATGTTTATCAGCATCGACTTTTTGGGAATCACCTTGCGAACGCTAATGATGTCGAACCAGGGGTCCGTCGTTAGATCCTCGCCCCTAACTTGGCCTAATTGTCGGACCAGTCGCTCCTCCTCAGATTGGAGCTCCGTCCTACGCTGCTCCGGCTCGTCGCTCAGCGACCTGTGGGCTACCTCAGCTAGTTCTCCGCGGACCTTGCGTAGCCGTCCAATGAGAGCTACCGTCTCAGGAGTAAATAGTTGGCTTCCAATAGACAGTGATTCCTCAGCCATACCCTTGCCATTGATTAGCCATCCTGCCGACAGCTCAGCCACATTAGCATTCGCTCGGGCGCGGCGACCAAAGGACAAGCTCTCGTACCAATTATTAGCGTGCTTATTTGTCAGGAATAGCAGTTGTGCCGCCTCGGAAAGCGACGAGAGAGTCCTTAGCTGATGAAATCGAAAGATACGGCGAGCCTGATTGAAACACTCACCTGCAGCAGAAAGGTCATTTTCTGCGTCCTCTAACCATGCCATGTTTTCATAAATGTCACCTGTGCTCGGGTGCCCGCTGCCAAGCACCTTCCGATTGATTGCCAAAGCCTCGTCGTAACACGCCCGGGCTGCCGCATAGTTTTTTTGATCGTACTCCAAAATGCCAAGATTGATTAGGGCTCCTGCGGTGTCCGCATGCTCATTGCCGCAAACCCTTCGTCGAATCGCCAACGCTTCCACGTACAATTGTCGGGCTGCTGCATAATCGCCTTGATTGCAGACCAAAATGCCGAGATTTTGCAGTGTACCCGCTGTATCGGGATGATCATTTCCAAGCACCTTGCGCCGAATAGTCAGACTTTCTTCGTGCAACTGTTTGGCTAGTGCGATGTCCCCTTGGTCTAAGGCTAAGGCGCCCAGATTGTTCAGAGTTAATGCGACGGCTGCACTCTCGTTACCAAGTACCTTGCGATACACGGCAAGTGCTTCGTCGTAAAACTTTCGGGCTGCAGCATTGTCTCCTTGGTCACTTACAAGGTTGCCGAGGTTATTTAGCGACGCGGCGGTTTCCAAATGATCATTACCGAGCACTTTGCGTCTTACGGCAAGTGCTTCGTCGCAAAGCTTTCGGGCTATGGAATAGTCACCTTGCTCATGAGCAATCGCTGCAAGGTTATTCATTGACGACGCAGTCTCGGTAGCCTCATTGCCGAACACCTTGCGGTATACGACAAGCGATTCTTCGAAGAACTGTCGGGCCGCGGTATAGTCACCGCGCATTCGCTCGACTGTGCCAATGTTGTTCAGTGTCATTGCGGTATTTGCGTGCTCGTTGCCAAACAACTTGCGTTGTATTGCCAATGCCTCATCGTAATACTTACGCGCCGTTGAATAGTCGCCTTGATCGGTTGTCGCATTACCGAGGTTGTTTAGCGTCCCGACAGTGTCTGAATGTTCGTTGCCATGCAGCTTGAGGTGAATTGCCAATGCTTCTTCAAAGTACTTTCTGCCTTCTGCATAGTTGTGTTGGTGGCATAGCAATGTGCCAATATTGCATAGCATCATTCCAGTATCGGCATGCTCGTTGCCAAGTGTCGATCGCTGGGTCACTAAAGCGGCGTCGAAATGCTTGCGGGCCAGGGCATAGTCGCCTACATCTTTAATCAAGCTTCCGAGAAGGCCGCGTGTTGAAGCTGAATCTGGGTGATCGTCGCCATGCACCTGGAGCTCTAATACAAGACATTGATTTAGTTCGTATATTGCTTCGGGATACTTTTCACGCCCTATCAGGTTCAATCCACGGTCCCAATGTGCACTGGCAAGCTTGGCGTTTTCGAGGCGCGCAGGGGAAAGTTGAATTTTTTCTACATGCTGCGCAGAAATCCAGCCGCGAACTTCTGCATTTGGGACTTTCACTCGCAGCCAATCGCCTTTCTCCTCGAATATCCACAATCGCGTTCCACGCGGAACGACGGCGAGCACAACCTTAGCGCTTTTGATCTGGGCTGTGCCCGGAGTCACAGTCACCATGTAGCCATCTGCAGCGCTAGCGGTCTGAAGCACACGGAAAAGTATCAAAGTCGCAAAGAGTAATATACGATTCATGCTTGTTTTCCTTGCCACGCTGGAAGATCTATGGTTTGATCGCTGCAACCTTGACTCGAACGAGAAAGGTCGGCTTCTCCTGCAGGACACTGGCCAGCGTCGATGGGACTGTAGCAGTCGACGGCCCAGCCTCGTTACCCGATTTCGCCTGGGCGGCGCACCGTAAGGTATACGGGCCTGCGAGCATTAGCCCTAAGATCGCGAATCCTAAACGAAGAGCAATTGACATCTAATTCCCTCGACGATTAGAGATTGGCGGCGTGCATTTTACACCCCATCAAGGGGAGCACAAGCTTTGCCGTGTTGGAATGTGCCGCACGCACTCCGGCTGGACAACAAGCTACGACGCAGAACGCAAAGCGAGTTAAGAGGGGAATCCAGATGTTTTCCGGATTTTTGTGCGGTTCAAAATTAATCGGACATTTACTTCGAATCGACTAGCCGCTGCTCAGTACTTGCCCGCTCGATCGCCAGATCAACCAAATTGGCCTGGCAGGGTCCAAACGAAACGCGAGTCCGGTGGCGACAGCCAAGGGGCTCGCGTTCGCGAATGAAAACGGCGTCGTCCACCGCGACATCAAGCCGGCCAACTTGCTGCTGGATGAGAAGGGGACCGTCAAGATTCTCGACATGGGCTTGGCCCGCTTCGACGACGGCATTGCCGCGCAGGAAGGGCTCACCAAATCGGGCGACGTGATGGGGACCGTTGACTACATGGCTCCGGAGCAGGCGTTCGACACGCGCCACGCCGACGCCCGGGCTGACATCTACTCGCTCGGTTGCACGCTCTATCGCTTGCTCACCGGCCTGAACATGTACGAGGGCGAAACCATGGTGCAGAAGTTGATGGGGCACCAGAGCAAACCGATTCCCTCGCTGGCCACTCAGCGGCCCGATACTCCCAAGGCTCTGGTGACGATCTTCGAGCGGATGGTGGCGAAGAAGCCCGCCGATCGTTACCTGCTCGCCAGTCCACCGCCCGCCGCCAGTTCCTCGGCGAAGCCCGAAGCCGACAGCAAACTTGGTTCATTCCTGCAATCGTTCACGGGAAAAAAGCCCATGCCAGTCACCGGCGGAGTCGCAACTGCGCAGAGGCAGCGCACGGCGGCCAAGACAATGGACGAACTATCCCCGACGATCGCGGTCGCCAGCGCTCAAGTCACAACCGAGCCGATTTCCGATCGTTCGATCCAGGTGGCGGCAACCGCTTGTCGTTATGGCAGGCGGGCTGGGTGGGTTCTTGCTGCTCGCCCTCGGCGTCTGGGTCATCATCCGCGACAAGGATGGTAAGGAAATCGCCAGAATTGAGGTGCCAGACGGAGGATCGGCGACGATCCAAACCAAAGGGAACGATCTCCCGCCAAGCACACCCGTTGGCAAGCCTCCTCCCCTCGCTAATTGGTGTCGATCCGAGCGTACCCAAGGTGAAAGAGCAGAGCGATTGTCCGGAAGTCCTGCCACGCGGTCCGCTGGGCAAGGCCACCCAGCGCTGCACTTTTCAACCGCCGCGAGCTGCACTATTCGACCGTCGTTTACAACGGACACGAATTCACGACAAAACTCAAGTACGACCGTTCGGGCAAAGCTAGTGCCGACACGACTGGCCAGAAGACCTACAAGTGGTCGGGCAAACGAGCGACATTTGGTCCCGGCGCCGTCATCCGCCTCACCAAGATGCCACGGTTCGCGAGGGTTCGCTTGGCTCAGGTGCGGAATGGACCTGGGTACGGAACAAAGTGGGCTCCAGAGGTTATCTGACGGTCCTTTCTAATTCTCTCAGAATAGGACGTTGGACTGTCCACAAATCCCCGAGCACCTTAAGGCCTGGTACGCGAGGTCGCGCAAAACCAGAGCAACCCAAAAAGTAGAGAAACAGCAAAAAGCTGAACCACACAATCGCCATAGAATTGGGCCCAATTTCGAGCAATCTTCGCTGATTGGCAGGCTGAGATAAGCCTGGTAAGTCAAACCGTCGTAAACCAGGACTTACTATTTGCCCTCACGTGATGGCATTCTCGCCGATCTAACTGTGAGGACCTCTGATGCACATTCAACTCGAACAGGCGCTCGCACGTACTCGCGAGCGGTTCACCATCAACCAAGTCGCCGCGATGTTCGACGTCCACGTCGGTACGGTGTGGCGTTGGGTATCTCGCCGTGGCGTGCGTGGTCGCCGCCTCCCCAGCGTGGTAGTGGGGGGACGTCGCTATATCTTGGCGACCGATCTGACGGCTTTCCTCGCTGAGCAAGGGCCTGAACCACCAGAGTCGGATGACCGGCGGCTGCGTGCCGCCGCCGCGGGCAATCTGCTCGATGCGCGTGGCGTCGTGAAGTCTTAGTGTCGTCTCGTCCATTGGCGGCTGCCGTTAGCAGCCGCCATATACACCAATCCCGCCTGGCGTCGCCCATCAAGATGATCGCCAGGCGGGACGGAGTACTTTCATGTTATCCAAAAATGATCCGGAAAAGAAGACAACAAAGTCAAGTAAGAAGGCCAGCCCCAAGAGCACGACGGCAGCGGCTGAGACCAGCTCGCTCGACGTCCGCGAGCAATTGTTCAATGAAGGCCTGATCGGCCCGGTTAGAGCAGTCCAGGTCTCCGCGGCGAGGATTACTCAGGTCCGCGGCCTGATGTTCGACGTCGACCCCGGCCTGCTGAAGCCCGATGGCGCCATGGGGGAGATCCCTGCCACGCCAGTGAACTTTTATGAACGCGTGATAAGGCCGATTCTTGACCGCAGCCCCGTCCTGGCCAAGGCGGAGGTCCGGAGTTCTGGGACTGGGCTGCATGTGATCCTGGGGTTTGACGCGCCATACCAGTGTGATTCGGACGCAGCGCGCGAAGATATCGCTCGGGTCGCGGACGTTGTCTTGTGTCTTCTTCCGAGCGATCCGATGCAGCCGGGGATCACTGCAGTCACTCGGCCCATCGGTAGCCTCAACAGCAAGAACGGTGCGACCGTCGAACTCATCACGCCCGGTGAGCCAGTAACTTACACCGAAGTGCGCGATTTGGCAGTGCGGTTCGTCGCATCACCATTCCGGATGCTGTGCGAGGTGCTGTTCGGGGGCGAACGCATCAGGCCCTGTCCCGTCTGTCGCGAAGCCGAGACTACGCTCGTCGTCCAGGAGCACTACGGCAATTGTTATGGTTGCGGCAAAGTTACGCTCCCGCAAATCTGGAATAGTCTCTACCGCGTGAGCAAGGAGGTGAACGATGGCCAAGAGGAATAAGAGTCTGACCCTTGGTGAGAGTCTTGCCGACCGTTTCGCAAAAGCCAAGCGACTTTTCCGTGCGTTCGCAAGTGATGGAACGCGAACGTTATATGCGACTCGTGACATCACAATGAACGGTGAAGTGCGAGGTTGCTTCGACGGCAAGCTCGCAGAACTCACCGCTGTGATGGTGCAAACCGGCAAGATTTACACCTGTCGCGACGAGATCGTTGTAGAGCAAGGGAGCGAGATTCATGGCGAATTGATTCCGATTGCTGGTCACGGGACAACGTCGCCGGCCGCAGGAGCGATGCTTGCTAACTTTATCGTCGCCGAAATCGATGGCGAAGAAGATGCACCGCCCAAGCAGTTCTCATTGCCCCGCTGCATCGCTCAGTCGCTATTGCAACGCGAACCAACGCGCGCCGCACTGCCGCAGATTCGCCAATATTTTCGGCGTCCTGTGATCGATGTGGATTTTATCGTGCGTGGCCCCGGCTATCACGCCGATATTTGCACGCTGGTACATAGCCACCGTATTGAACCGGTCGTGCTTGGGCCGGTGCCGAGTGCATCGTTGCCCGCTCTGCAACGGTTGCCGCATCACTTGCAGCAACTCTTGAGTGACTTCTGTTTTTTTACCAATTCTGACGTCGTGAACTACGTTGCGATGCTGCTCACGGGCGTGCTGGCGACGCACTTCGCCGCGGATGGCAAGCCGATCTTTGCGCTTGACGGAAACCAGCCGGGCGTCGGCAAGTCGCTGTCCGCAACCGCGGCCGGAATAGTGCTAGATGGCGTCGTCCCGACCCTTAACCGCTATATTTCAGACGAGACTGAGCTCGAGAAGCAGATCGGTTCCTCGCTACGAAAGAGTCATCAATCGCTATTGATCATTGACAATGCCAAGACACCCAGCGGCGCGGCGATCAGCAGCGCCGTGATCGAGTCAATGTCGATGGCGCCGCTGCTTTCGGGTCGCATCTTGGGGCAAAGTGCAAACTTCGAGCGGGCAAATGATGTGCTGTGGATCCTGACCATGAACTCGACCCAGTTGAGCCGGGACTTGGCGACGCGCAGCTGCGCGATCCAATTCGCCTTTGAAGGCGACCCGACGAAGCGGTCGTTCGGCGATCGCAGTCCCCATGAGTACGCGATGCGGCATCGTGGCGAGATTCTTGGTGAATTGTTTGGCATGCTCGATCGCTGGACGCAGGCTGGCCGGCCTCCGGGCGAGCGGCCCCACAGGCTCGCCAAGTGGGCTCGAATCGTCGGCGGGATTTTGTTGGCGAACGGGCTGCCAGAATTCCTGGTGAACCAGGACTGCGTCATTCAACAGTTTGATGCGAGTGCGGACCAACTCGCCGCGCTGGCGGAGGCCGTGCTGAAGAGCGGCAATGGACCATTCGTCAGAACCGACTCCTCACCGCTCCCCGCCGAGGGCCTGGTCGCAGAGAGGGCGCTTGCTGCTGGCGACTGGGTAGGTTTCTTCATCACCGCCGACATTGATCGCGAGCGTTTACAAACTGCCAAGTCCGAGCACTCCAGAGCGACCATCGTTGGCAACATTCTGTCGCCGCTGGTGAGTCGCACTGTGGAGGTCCAGGTCCGGCCGCCGGTAACAGCGACGTTGCAGTCGATCACGGGGCGATCGAAGAGGAAGTCCTATTACTTCGTTTTTGAAGCTCTGTCACTGGAATCGGCTGCGGCGGTGAAAGCGGCTGAGGAGTTCGCTGCAGCCGACCTCTGCAATGAAGCTAATTCGTCGGAGACGGCAGCTATGCCGGAGGTTGGGGGTTCTGGGAAGTTCGCTGCCGCTCTGGAGGTGCAACAAAGCGGGGAAAACGAACGAGAAGCGGTGGACCTTGACGCGTGGGTGGACCCTTGAGGGCAAGGTCCACCATCAAGGTCCACCACACTTAAGATGCGTAATGTTAATCCTTTACAGACTGATTGGTGGACCTGGTGGACTTTTTTGGAGGTCTCTACACGTATATGGAGTAAATCAACACGTTCATACATTAAATAACCCTACTAGAGCCCAGCGGTTGGGACATAGGTCCACCATCGGCAGCGAACACACGGAAGTTATTGTCATATCACATGTTAAGTCTGGTGGACCTTCGTCAAAACGAGGTCCCCCAAATCTCTAAGGTCCACCATGAGCATTCAAGTTGAGCTGGGAAAGCATCTCGCCACTTTCCGTACGTGGGAGCCCGCTATGGGCACGATCTTTTCGACCGGCTTCGCATTTGATACTGAGACCACCGCCATCGATGAGAATCGCCGGTGGTTCACGCCGGCCTTCGTACTCGGCGCCGCCTACGATGGCCAGCGAGGGGTGCTGATCCATCGGGATCAGATGGCTGCGTTCTACCTGGCGCACCGCCACCTACCCTGGCGGATGCACAACGCGCCGTTTGATCTGGCCGTTCTCCAGTTGCTGCTTAAGAACTGCGACGTGTACGCGCTCGTGGAAAACAATCAAGTTTGGGACACCCAACTGCTGCATCGGCTGTGGCTCCTAGGCAGTCAGGGAAGTGATGGATTCGGCCAGTCCTCTCTGGATCACTGCGCTCAGTTTCATCTTGGTCTGGACCTGCCCAAGGACCTGCAGGATAACCAGGGGCGAGACGTGCGGACCGGCTTCGGTCGTTTTCTTCACCGGCCGATCAAGGAGATTGATGCCGTTCACCTTCGGTACCTCGCCACCGACGTGATTGCAACCCATTTGCTGTTCGAGGCTCTGCGACGCAAGCTGCGCCAGATGCTTTCTAGCTGCCAAACCGCGTTTGGCTTCGTGTCGAAGGATTGGCTGCGAGACGCCACTGAGCGATTCGGTCCGCAGACGCACCACATCCAGCTGAGGGCAGCCATCGTGCTCAACGCGATCACGGTAAACGGGCTGAACGTGGATCAGCAGCAAGGCGAAGACCTCAGCAAGACCCTGGGTGCCGTCCTGCAGGAGTTGCGCGACCGGCTGAAAAAGGAAGGCTATCAACCCGGCCAGAAAGGTTGCGGCAAGGCCCTTCAGGAGATCTTGCGAGGGATTGAATCACGCAACCCCAGCGGGCCACTCCAACGCACCGCAACGTCCGGTGCCTACGCGACAACCGAGGAGGCCTTGTCTACCTTGGCCGAGAGTGAGCCGTTTGTGCGCGACCTGCTGGAATTCAAAGCCGTCGAGAAAATGCGAAATACATTCGCGCAAAAACTCAATTGCAAAGTCCTGCACCCCTCGTTCAACCCATTGGTGCGGAGTGGGCGGACTTCTTCCTTCGGCGAGATTAACTCGCAAAACTTGCCGCGGGACGATCGGGTACGGTCTTGCTTCGTGGCGCCAGAGGGGCACGTCTTTATCAACGCCGACTATGCTGCCATCGAGATGGCAACATTGGCCCAAGCCGTCATGGGACAACTTGGCTTGCACTCCTCGCTGGGCGCCGCCATCAACGCCGGGCAAGATCCACACCGGCTCGTCGCAGCCCAGGTCACGGGCAAGCTGCCGAGCGAGATTACTAAGCAAGAACGCCAGCAGGCAAAGGCGATCAATTTCGGCAAACCGGGCGGCATGGGAAACCGCTCGTTACAGCGTTACGCACAAGCCAGCTACGGCGTGACCTTGAATGACCAGGCCGTGGCGGCCCTATCGGAGGCGTGGTTTGAGCAGTTCCCCGAGATGCGTACGTTTTTACAGAAGGATGAGCCGTTTGGCACCGCCGTAGCGGTGTTCTTTGGTCTGACTCCCTCCGCACATCTGCAGCACACCGAAAACAAAAAATTCATTGATCATCCCGAAAACCGCGGACGCGAAAACATGCCTCACCCCATCTTGGCCAGCATGTTCTTGAAGGTCATGGCCGAGGTGCGCCCCCAAACCCGAGCTGGTCATGAGTACTCGGCTGAGGACATCGACTTCTTCTGGGGCCAGGCGTCGCAGCGAGTAGCCGACTTGCCCAACAAAATGCAGGCGGACATCCTCGCCCGCCGACCATCCAAACGCCTGATGCAGTTGCTACTCGGCTTCACTGATCGCGGCAGCGTCATCACACTTACCGGGCGGCTACGCGCCAATGCTACGTTTTGTGCGCGTCGCAACACGGTGTTTCAGGGCTTGGCTGCCGATGGCGCCAAACTTGCGCTGTGGCATCTTTGGCGGGCCGGCTATGCAATTCACAACTTCATTCACGATGAAGTGCTGGTCGCAGTTCCAAAGGGGCCGCTGCTCGGTTTCCACGCTCAAATCATTCGACAGCTGCTGATCAAAGGGATGCAGGAAGTTGTGCCCGACGTGCGTGTTTCCGTCGAATATCTTGCGACTCGCCGGTGGTCGAAAGATGCAGTGCTCGTGCGCGACGAAAGCGGCCGGCTCTCAGCTTGGGAGCCTGCGGCGACGCCAAGTAGGCCACAGCCCGAGATAGCGACCTGACTCAGTAGAAACCGGCGTCGGAGCCCCAATCGGACAGACGCTCGCAAGCGCCACAGCGAGTCTGGGCAGGTCCTGCACTTGGTTACGGGCAGCTCGGTCGAGGCCGCAGGTGGACCTCGTGACGGCCTCGACGGGCATTTACGTAGCAGCGGCCATTAACCCGTGCTGAATGCCCAGCTAGAAGCATCTGCCCGGCCGCTCGTTGGAATTCTCACGAGACAGCGAGCTACTGTCTAGCAGTCTTGCCGACGCGGTGGCACTCATGCTTCACGAACATCGTTGCCAGCGGACCGCCTTTTGTCCTTCATGACTCATAAGCCTAACAGGACAGCTGGTCAATTTTCAAACACACTGGCAAATCGCTTTTTACAGGGTCGAAGACAATTTGTTTGCCCCCGCCCCAGTTGCCACCCCGGGGTAGGTCATTCTCTCGATGCATACTCACTGCTCGATGCTTCAACCTGATCTAGTCTGAGTAAGAACTCTGCCGACATTTTGTCGCGTATTTGCTCTTTTCTTGTGCGGTTAACTGCCTAATAATTTCTTGTAGACGCGTCTCTCCGCGGCTGCACTCTGTTTCACTTTCCCCGTAAGTTGTCCCGCGTAGGCACCGAAGCGGCGGATGGTGTTCGCCGCCCATTTTGAAAGGTCAATGCGATGAGGACGTCCAATCTGCCGTTGAACTTCAAACCTATGAACTCGAACGGCCAATCGATTCTCAAGCTGCCCCCAGCGCCGAGTAAGAAGCCAGCTCCGCCGCTGGTGCTCAAGAAGTCCGCCCCCAAATCATCCGCGGCAGTTGTGTCGGAACCGCGGGTCGAGATGCGCAACATTTACAGTCTTCGGTGTCACCCTAAGCAGGAGTACTATTTCCCTAGCGAAGCTGCCGCAGACGTCGAGTGTCTGATGGCGGACATCTTGGCCAACGGCCTACGCGAAATGATTGAAGTTACGCCTGAGGACGTGATTATTTCCGGCCACCGCCGCAGGGCAGCGCTGAGCAGGCTCCAATGTGATGGACATTCGCAGTTTGAGGAAGTTGAAGTTCTGGTGCGTTACGATTTGGCAGCCCAAGGCAAGCAGGCGATTGAGCGGCGACTGCTGGAGGCCAATCTCAACCGTCGCCAGCTTACTGTCATGGAGTTCGCGCGTGTTACGAAGGCGATGCACGAAACGGAGGCTCGCACGATCCCCCTTAGCAACGCCAAGTTGCTCAACTCCATTGCCGGCAAGTTTAATGTCAGCCGGAAGACACTGGAACGCAGCTGGGCCCTGCTAGAACTGCCGATCGAACTACAACGGCTGGTAGACAACAAGAGGCTCACCCAGCAACTCGCGCAGCAGATCCTGGATTATGCCACTCCCGCCGAGACGGAAGAACTGCGGCAGCTATCAATCCAAGGTGGCAATGTAAAGAAGCGCGCGCAGAAGCTGCTGCAATCAAGGCTGCCCAATCAAGGCCGTAAGCCACCGTCACCGACAGAGTTACTGGAGCAGTTCCTGGAATCGAGCCACGGTGTGGCCTATTACTTCGGCGTCATCGTCCAGCTCATTCAAGAGAACATCGGTGAGCGACCAGAGATGCTCAAGTATCTGGCTGGCCTGCGACGCGCTGAACTAATCGTTCCGCGGTTGCTCGACATCGTCACGCATTCCGCCAAGCTCGATCCAGACGATATCGCAGAACGGCCAACGTTGGGGAAGAAGTCAATGGCGGAGATAGTTACTGAGATGGCAACTGCGCTTGACGCTGCCAGGTACCCCAAGACCACACAACCAGCTCAGTCGCCGCCGGCCGAGAAACCACTGCTGATCCTTAAGCGGAACCCGGCGGTGTAAGCTCAGG
This sequence comes from Anatilimnocola aggregata, assembly GCF_007747655.1. Lineage (NCBI taxonomy): Bacteria > Pseudomonadati > Planctomycetota > Planctomycetia > Pirellulales > Pirellulaceae > Anatilimnocola > Anatilimnocola aggregata. Next base: position 5,794,137 of record NZ_CP036274.1, on the reverse strand, counting down.
TCAGCTTGCAGCTCTCTTCTGTACCGGCCGCCACCCGCTAGTCAAGAATGCAGCGGGTGGTGAGCCGGCTGGCGACCACCACAGTTCAGGCAAATTGCCACACGGTTCGCTGGAACGAAGACTACGTCTCTATCAGGGAGACGCCGAGGACAATTTGTCCTACTCGCGTGTATCAAACCGCCGGGTTTAGCATGACTCGGCTCCGGCGATTCTGAATTTAGGGCAATTTCAAATGATGCCCTTTTGGGCCGAGTGCTGAGCGGCGCTTTCCGGGAGGAAATGATTCAAACCGAAGCGGCCGTGGACTATGAGTACGATCAGCTCAATATGGTGGTGCTCCAGGGCTGACGCACTACAGCGGCTTTGGGCAGTTCAGCCTTCGTGAGGCCAAACCCAGTTTTGGCCTCTAGCGGGCTTCTCCGGAGCCTTGGCAGGGCTTTTGAACTGCTTCTGGCGGAAGTGCCAGCTTGAAGGCGGCAAAGCCCGACCGGCCTGATCTAGTGGCCAGAGCGGTGTGACGGCTTCCTGCGGTTAGCGGTTCGTCAAATTGTCGCGTTCATGCCGGTCAGCTGCGTGCAGCACGAGCACGATAGGAAGTTCCTGATGGGGTTTTGTCGTTGCACTCGACCGAAGACGAAACGAATCAGCGTCGAGGACGAGATCGTGCTGCCGGCAAATGTGCGTTGCGAACAGAGGCCGGTGGGGTGCTGAAGAGCTATAGTCGCATCGCAGCCGTGCTGAGAACCACAACATTGGGGAGTTTTCTGCGCGAGTTCTCGCCACTTGGGGTGTGGGAGGCCAAAAGAGGTCCGAGTCCGGGCAAGAGAATCGCGGCTACACTCCTCGGAACGACGGCTGGTCCGCTGGCCGGAGCACCTTTCAAGCCGTTCGCGCGCACCGGCACCCAGCTTCGCCCGATTCCTTCGTTCGACCGGCGTCAGTTGCTGATGGCCACTGGCGCGCTACAACTCTGGCAGCGGACGGCCCGATTGCCCGCCAGACGCGCTTGCCGAGCCGCGACTTTCGCAGCCGCCAACTGTTTGGGAATGTCTACGCCCGTGCCAAAGTACATTTCGTCCGGCGTCTGCCCCCGAAAGCGGAGTGCGGGAGTCGCGCGTTGTGCTCTTGGACGAAGAACGCCACGAGCTTCTCAACCGCGCGAACCGAATCCAGCGTGTTCAGGAACAGCCACTGATGCTTGAGCACGCGCCACCAGGATTCGATCATCGAATTCGAGAAGGTGATCTCGGTTTGGGCCAGGACTCGGCTCAACAGGCCCGAGGCAAGCAATCAGTTCGTCGACGGCTCCGTTGAAGTTCTCGACGCCGCCATCGGCAACTAGCATCGGTTTCTCGCCGCTGACGCCTTTCGCTGCCGTGAGCAGGATGTCCACGGTAGTATTCGGATCAAATGTCCCGCTGACCTTCCAGGCCAGGACTCGCCGCGAGAAGTTGTCGATCACGGCCTGCAAGTACGCTCGGCTCCCATCGAGCAGACGGAGCACCGAGGTGTCGATGTGCCAGATCTGATTGGGCCGGGAAGCGCGAATTCCGACTTTCGGAGCCGCCGGGTGCACCCGTTGCCTGGGTCGTCGCCACCGGTGCTCCCGCACCAGCCGATACCAAGTGCTCGCCGAAGCGTAGGCCTTGCCGATGCGTGGAGCGAGCCGCGCCAGTGTCCCGGTCGGCACGTGCCGGTAGTCGTCAGACGTGACGAGTTCATGGATCACGCCGACTTCTGCGGCCGTGAGTTGCTGCGGCGAGGATCGTGGACAGGAAGACCCGTCATCGAGAGCGCATTGGTCCTCACCGTTCCAGGCATGGTACCGCGAAGGCGACAAGCGCACGACGCGCAGCACGGATCGTAGCGGCAATGCTGACCGCGATTGTTCAATGGCGCGTAGCAGTGAGCGTTTGTGGCCGCCGTCCGGCAGTCTTGTCTGCCTCAGCGAGTAGCCGGACATTCTCCATACGACCAACAACACCCGCAGCAGCGCGATCAGTTTCTGAACGCGTCGGCGGAACTGTAACACTTCTCGCTGCAACTGAATCGCGTCCAGGTTGAGGGCCTCGACGGTGACGACTGGAACTTCTGAATCCGTCAGCCAGCTACGTGCGGTCGAACGAGGGACCCCTCGTTGGATGGCGCAGTGAATGTCCCGTGTTGTGCGGACCAGATTCCGGAGACGGTGATCGTAACGGCGTTGCGTGCGAGTTGCGGTGGCCATCACTCGATCATGACCAACCCCACCGGTCGAGCAACCGGGCTGATGGAAATCGCCGCCTCGATTCGACTAGAATGGCGAGAACTCGCGCAGAAAACTCCAGAAGGTCGTGACACACAGCACGGCACGATCCGCAACCAGTGAGCTATCGACAAGAGCTAGTTTGCCGAGTTGGGTGAATTTCCAGGGATACTATCCCGGGTGGATGGCTATCAAATCCGTTGCCGCTTCTCTCTTCCTATTACCTGGCACGGATAAATGGACGATGCCCTTGTCGGCTTCGAGCGACTCAATTCGCACGTCGAACTTCTTTGCCTTATCGAGCAGTGACTGCCGCACGAAGGCGGTCGCAGGAGTCAAACAGGCCACGACGAGTGCTGCCAGAATCAAGGCGACAAAGGCGTGCAGTCGTAACGCCAGCACACCGCCGACGACGATCGCTAGGCCAATCAACAGCACAATCACGGCGCTCATCGTTCCCACCTACGCTAGCGACAAAAATAAACGAGCCCCAGAGCCCCAAACACGATCAAGATCACCAGTAGCGCATCAGGCTCGATGAGGCGGGTTCGCTTCTCCACTTGATACAACTGGCCCATCACGGCCACCTGCGTCGCAAGTAATGTCGCGACGCAGGTGATGGCATGATTCGGGGAGACGGCGGAAAACAGCGAGCCGGGTTGTATTACTTCTAGCGGCGCCAAGAGAAGCATGTTGAAGGCGTTACTGCCGAACACATTGCCAATCGCCAAATCGTGCGCACCCATCCGTAGGGCGGCCAACGATGCCACAAGTTCCGGCAACGAAGTGCTAAAGGCCACCAGAGTCGTACCGACGAAGGTGCCTCCCAGGCCGCTCTCGGTGGCTAAAGCATCGGCGGCGTGCGCAAGAAACGGACCTGCGATCAAGATAACGCCGGCACAGGCGACAAATCCAGCCACGGCATTCCCCAGAGATAGGTTGGCTCCCACTTCATGCGGTTTGGCACCTTCGTCCACCGCTGTGCGATGGGCAATCCGCTGATCCAAATAGACGAGCCGGACACCCAGGATATATGCCACAACGATCGCGATAATGACGGGGCTGAGTCCCATCATTGCATAGGGGCTGATCCATTTAGACGTCAACAATCCTAGGGCCACTAGACAAATCAATGAGGCACTCACTGAACCGGAGAGTGCGTGCGCCGCAGCCTGCTTGCTCAACATTCGGCCGTTGGAATGATGCGACAAATCCAGGATCGCGAGAATCAATAGATTCATTAAACAGCTACCAATCAGATCCCCCACGGCCAGATCGACAGCACCCATCCGGACCGCAGAAATATCGACCGTCAGTTCCGGTAACGAGGTCGCACCCGCCAGCAGCACACTGCCGACGAGCAATCTTCCCAGGCCTGTTAGTTCAGCAATTGCATCGGCAAACTTCGAGAGAAAAGTACCTGCGACAACAATCACAGCGGCACAGACCAAAAATTGCAGTATCGGCACGAGCACGACTGAACTCCCATTGCGCGGCGACTTAAAATCTTAAGGCCGCCCTAATGTGGTGTGTTGTACGGGCAGCGTTGCCAAGCATATCAGCTTTCCAACTCGTTTTTGGCGGCCTAAGTTCACGCGAGCAATCTCGTTTGGAACGGCAGACCGACGAGTCCGCGCGTGTTTTGAATCCGCGGACCGAGTACCTCGACGCTTTACTGCAGCAGAGCCTGTCAACCGGGTGCCTGAGCCGGCGATGATCCGGAGGATCGCAGAGCTACATGCTTCTCGCCAGTTGCCGAAGTGAACGCTGCAGCCAACGGATAGCTCCTCTCATCCATCGATTTCGCGTTGTAACCGGGAATCTTGCTTGTCGAATGATGCCCTATGCACCTTCGTGGTTGTTGGACCCATGCGCAGCTGCCTACAAGGGTTTCGATGTCTATCGTTTTCGGCGGGATTTGACTTCAGCTGTGTCGCTGATAGTCATTGTCAGTCGGCGTGGCTACACTGCGGCCATGCGAACCCTCTCCCTGGTCATAACAATTGCGCTGTTTTACTTAGCGATCTGGTTTACTCCGGTCACAGCCGCTGAGTATCCCAATCGCACCATCGTTGTCATCTGCCCGTGGGCAGCTGGTGGCGGAACCGATCGCGTAGCCCGCTTTCTCGCCGACCAGTTGCAACGCGAACTCGGCCTCCCCGTCGTAGTGCAAAATCAAACAGGCGGAAGCGGTGCCAGCGGTCATGCGGCTGGAGCCCGCGCCCGACCTGACGGCTACACCATCACTATGGGCACGTTCGAATTGAGCACCATGCGCGCGATGGGAATCTCGGACCTGACCTATCGTGACTTTCAGCCGCTGATGCAGGTCAATGCCGACCCCGCCGCAATCCTTGTTCGCAGCGATGCATCCTGGCAGTCACTGGCGGATTTGCTCAGCGAGCTTCGTACGCGCTCGGGGAAAGTGAAGATGTCCGGCACGTCCGCAGGCGGGGCGTGGGATCTGGCTCGGGCAGGACTTTTTTTGCATGCCAAACTTCCGATCGATTCGGTCGTGTGGGTGCCGTCGCAAGGCTCGGCTCCGTCGCTTGTCGAGCTATTGGGCGGCCATGTTGATGCCGTTTGCTGCAGCATCCCCGAAGCCCAGTCGCAATTGGATTCAGGGCAAATTCGCGTGTTACATGTGATGACCCGCCAGTCCCCCATGGATGGTGCCTCATGGGAAGCAGTCGGCTGGCGAGGGTTATTCCTGCCCCTGGGGACACCAGACGATGTCCGCGCGAAATTGCTCTCAACGATATATCGGATTGTACGTTCGCCAGCCTATGCGGAGTTCATGGCAACCAACGGCTTTGGGATTGCAATTCGATCTGGCGATGACTTCACTGCTTTCCTTGAAGAACAAGAACAACGCTGGCAACCTGTGGTTACAGCAGCAGGATACGCACCCGTCGGTGGCCGGCCGCGTGTCGTCACCACGAGCGATCCGGGGCCTTGGTTCTTTCCTGCCGCGCTCGCCGGATGTCTCGTCGTCGGCTGTGGAATAGTGATTGGCCGCCACGTCTGGCCACAGAATCGATCGCAACCTTCCGGAGATGTCGCCGCGCCGCTGCGTTCCTGGCGAGGTTTTTGGTGCGAGCCCGGTCAAGTTAGCATTGTCCTCATGTTGGGCTGGCTGGTGATTTATCTAGTGGCTATGCCTTGGCTAGGTTTTTTTGTTAGCACGCAAATCTTTGCATCGACTCTCATGGTCCGCCTCGGCCAACCTTGGTGGCGAGCCGTGTTGCTGGCAGCTGCCATGCTCCTGGCTGTGTATGCACTTTTTGTTTGGCAGTTCCGCGTGGTGTTGCCGACCAGCCCGTGGTGGAATCTTTAACGCCGCTCGTGAATCTCCTCATCATGGCCGACGACCTCGTACGAATCCTGCATCCCACCGTGCTCATCTACTGGATGTTGGGTATGGCCTTCGGCATATTCGTAGGCGCCACTCCGGGGCTGACCGCGACGATGGGAGTAGCCCTGGTGGTGCCCATCAGTTTCTATTTGCCACCAGACGCTGGCTTGGCGATGATCCTGGGTGTGAGTTTCACCGCGATCTTTGCAGGGGACATTCCGGCGACGTACTTGCGGATTCCAGGCACCCCTGCCTCTGCCGTGGCCACCCTCGACAGTTACGCCCTCGCCCGGACTGGCCGAGCGAACTTTGCATTGATACTCAACCTGTGGTGCTCGGCGATCGGCGGACTGATTGGTGTGTCGCTCTTAATGCTAGTCGCTCCGCGTCTGGCGCAAGCGGCGCTGCATTTTAGTAGCTTTGAGTACTTTTGGCTGGGCGTGCTGGGCCTCAGCCTGAGTGCGGTTGTCAGCGTCGGCTCAACGTTTCGCGGCATCCTCGCAGCGATGCTCGGCATGCTTTTGGCCACTATCGGCCTGGACATAGTCAGTGGCACGGCCCGCTTTACTTTGGGGAACACCTATCTTTCCGGCGGCCTGGGGTTTATTCCGGCGATGATTGGCTTGTTCGGACTATCTGAGGTGCTGCGCAGCGTGAGCGCCGGCCGCGAGATGTCTGCGCCTGCAGCAATAGGCGGCGACAAGACTTCGGTGAGCGAGGTCGCCGGCGCCATCTGGAACAATAAAGGCACTGTCGTGCGATCATCACTCTTGGGAACACTCGTGGGCGCATTGCCAGGCGCTGGTGCCGACATCGCCGCCTGGGTCGCTTACGGTTTGGCCCAGCGCATCTCTCGCGATCCGCAAAAGTTCGGCCTGGGTTCGGAAGAAGGGGTAATCGCGCCAACGAGCGCCAACAACGCAGCCGTCGGAGGAGCTTGGATTCCGGCCCTGGTCTTGGGCATTCCGGGCGACTCGGTGACTGCAATCGTGCTGGGCGCGCTCCTCGTATACAACATCAAGCCTGGTCCGCTGATATTCACTCAAAATGGCGACCAGATGCAGTCGCTCTTTCTCATCGCGCTGGTGACACAGGTGTTACTGATCCCTTGTGGTTATGCTGGTATCCGCGCATTCGGCTGGATCCTGCGGTTACCGCGAAGCGTCGTGCTTACCGGTGTCGTCGTCTTCTCGGTGCTTGGTGCCTATGCACTGCGGAGCAGCTTGTTCGACGTCTGGCTAATGTTGGCGTTCGGCCTGCTGGGCTTTTGGTTGGAATCGCGGCGAGTGCCGCTTGCCCCGCTGATCCTGGGAATGATTCTCGGGCCGATGGTCGAGGAAAACCTCCGCGTGGGGCTCATCAAGTCGAGCGGCGATTGGGCCCCGTTCTTTACGCGGCCAATCAGTGCGGCCCTGTTTGGCTTGCTCGTCGTGACGCTCGCTCTACCTGCACTGATCCGACTTTTCCGATTCGCAAATCGACAAAACGTCGCAGGCTAAAAATATTCAGGTCTTGTCGCGACGAATGGAATCCGGCCAATCCAATAATCGAAGTTTGTCGAGCATCCGAGATCTGCCCGGCATCTGTCGCGATTCTGATTGGCATCGTAACCTAATTTTTGTGGTGGCTCATTCTTCTTGCACTGCGAGTCGATTACGCACGCTCTTGTCGACGACCGCCGCGAGGCTCAAGCGGTTATCCCCAGCCCTTTGTAGTTTACTTCTCGGCCTTTCGTTTTGACCGGTTGTTCTTGGCTTTCGCAGCGGCCAGGACGCGTGAGGTCGCGAAGTGCGGTTGATCTTTTGGGCATTCGCGTTTGGGGACTGGCTTCTTCTTGCCGCGGGGGTGCTTCTTCAGCTTGCGCATACTAACGTGCTCTACTAAACGCAGGAGTTCGGCGGCGATTGCCTGCGGTGTTTTGTCGGCGTAGCGAGTCGGCAGGCTATTGAGGCGGTTGTAAACTGCCTTCACGCCAACCGAGATTTCTTGCTCCATCAACTGATAGCTGGCATGCACCGAGTTGCGGACGCGGCACACCACCAAGCTGAGTAAAGCCACGACTGTCGAGAACAGCAACTTCCGGGACTTGCGGCGACCTGCGTGCTGGCTGAAAACTTCATCCACAAATGTTGGTGGCAGTGCGTTTTCGAGCGTCGCCCGCACCATCATCGCCTCGGGATACTTCACGCATAAACGATCGAACGCTTCCTGACGCAGCACAGGACCCCTCCTTGAAAGAGCAACCGGCGACTCCTCGCCGAACTCTCATCCTACGCACCGCGTAAGCGAAAGGATCAACTACAAAGGGCTGGACCAAAACGTTCGTCGTCGCCCATATTTGAGGCATTGAAGTCCAGCGAAGACAGCGCGGGAATGTCGTTCAGGATGTCGGCGGATTCCCAGCAGAAGTCGTCGTCTCCTAACTCGCCGAATAAGTGGTCATCAGCGCAGTAGTGAGTGATCGCGGCCAGCGACGAGCCGTTGCTGGGAGGGAATGACCCTTTCGGCTGGGAAGGTTATCTGTCTTGCTCGTCGGACAACAGGTAACCTACTCGCGAAAGTTCGAACCCACTTCCTACGAACAGGCGACCTGGTCCACCATTCAACAGTCGCTTCGTCGCCGCGCGCTGCAGGCCATGCCGCAGGAAAAATCGCTCGCCATCATTCGGTCGCCGGGATGGACCTGGAAACCGAACTTCTATCAAAATGCTGCAAACTGGTAAGACCCGCCGCTACCCGTTTGAGCGCACGTATTCACCCTTCAGCTGAAGTTGTGCTAGGCTCCCCCTTCCACGTACCCTCTCACCGACCTGACGAGTACCCTGCATGTCCCCTCTACATCCCCTCCTGATTCTCGCTCTTGGCATCGCTGTGGTGATTGGTTTGATCACCGTCGTGCGGATGAACGCCTTCATCGCCCTGATCACGGCGGCGATTGTCGTCAGTTTGCTGTCGCCGGGCGAAACGCCTCTGAAGATCAAGCGTGTCGCTGAAGCTTTCGGCACGAACTGCGGCAATATCGGGATTGTAATTGCGCTCGCCGCGATCATCGGCAAGTGCATGATGGACAGCGGGGCGGCCGACCGGATCGTTCGCACTTTCCTCTGGCTGCTCGGCAAAGAGAAAGCGTCGTTTGCGCTCATGGGGAGCGGCTTTGTGCTGGCGATTCCCGTGTTTTTCGACACGGTGTTTTACTTGCTCGTGCCGCTCGCCAGATCGCTCTACCGGCAGACGGGAAAGAACTACCTGCTGTATCTGCTGGCAATCGCCGCGGGGGGCGCGATCACGCACACGCTTGTACCGCCGACACCGGGCCCGCTGCTGATGGCGGAAAACCTCAAGGTAGACATTGGCACCATGATCATGGTGGGGACGCTTATCGCGTTTCCGTCCGCACTCGTGGGAATCCTCTTCGCCACCATCGCCGACCGAGTCGCGCCGATCGCCATGCGCCAAATCGGCAGCGAGCCCGATCCCGAGCCGCTCCCCGATTCGCAGTTGCCCTCGCTGGCCGTCGCGATTTTGCCGGTGATCCTCCCGGTGCTGCTGATCTCCGCCGATACGATTGCCACCACCATTTCCAAAATGGCGGCCACGGGACCTTTCTGGGAACGGGCCGTTCTCCTGGCCAAGGCAGCGACACCTTATACGGCCATCATCGGCAATGCCAACCTGGCGCTATTGATTGCTACCGCGATCGCGCTGCTGCTCGTCGTCATTCAGCGGAAGCCGAGCCTGAATCAATTGGCCCATATCGTCGAAGTCTCGCTGATGAGCGGCGGCACGATTATTTTGATCACGGCGGCCGGCGGCGCGTTCGGCGCCATGCTCCGCGAAGCCCAGATTGGCCCAGCTATCAAAAATCTGATGGGGGGCCAAGAATCAGCCATGTCCGGCATCCTCTACTTATTCCTGGGATACCTGATCGCCGTCATCATGAAAGTAGCGCAGGGTTCCAGCACCGTCGCCATGATCACTGCCTCCGGAATGATCGCGGCCATGCTCTCGCCCGCGGGGAGTGAGCCGGTCGCGTTTCAAACCATTCTGGGTTTTCATCCAGTCTATTTGGCGACGGCCATCGGGAGCGGAACCCTCGTCGGTTCGTGGATGAACGACAGCGGATTCTGGATCTTCGCCAAAATGGGCGGCCTCACGGAAGTTGAAACACTCCGCTCCTGGACTCCGTTGCTTGCGGTGCTGGGGATCACCGGATTCGTGGTTACCCTCATTTGCATGATCATCATGCCGCTCTCTTAATGGCGCAATTAGCCATTCGCCGCGAATAAAATGAGGCCTCGATATCCGAATGCCTATGCCGATAGAAATCCCGGCAAGAGCACCGACTGACCAACTCCAGGCCTGGGCGGCGCGCTCGTCCGCTTTGGAGCGAAGAGAACGAGTGCAACCGAAGTACCGCCAACCGGGCCAGCGTTCCGGTCGGCACATGTCGGTACTCATCGGCCGTGACCATGTCCCGGATCGCCTGGACTTCCTGCTGCGTGAGTCGCTGCGGCGAACTGCGCGGACACGACGCTTGGTCGGCCAGGCTGCAACGCGTCTCGTTGCTCCAGGCGTGGTACCTGGTGTGAGACAAGCCCACCATGCGGAGCACGGCACGCACGGTGAAATGCGATCGGGAGCGGTCAATGGCTCTCAGCAGCCGTGTCTTAGCGGTGCCTTCCGGCAACCGCACTCCGGCCAACGAAAAGTCCGCGACTTTGAGCAGCAGCGGTGGCGAGAACTCGCGCAGAAAACTCCCAAATGTTGTGGTTCTCAGCACTGCAAAATGAAAGCGTTCAACTTGAAGCCGAATTCACTTCGAAACTTCAAACGCTGACCGAGAACGAAGCCCACGAGGCATACGGCTGGTACATGGGCGATGAGAGCAACCTCAAGGAGGAGTTCCCAGCCTTGTGCAATAGTTCGACACTTGTCGCGATCTATTCCTTCTTAGAGCACCATCTGGCAATCATCTGTGAACAGGTCCGGCAGAGCCAGAATCTAAAATTGAGTGTTCAAGACGTGGCCGGCAAGGGCATCGATCAGTCGCGCACCTATCTCACGAAAGTGCTTGGTTTCAACGACCCCGCCGATCAGTCCGTAGCGATTCCGATCTTGTCTTCCTTGCCGAGAGCTCGGATGAGTGCGATCAGAGCGCCACTGCTGGGTTGCCTAGTTTCGAAACGCGTTTCATCTGCCATGTGAATGAACACGACGCCCGTGTGAAACATTGTGCAGGATTTCACACCGCCTTTTTCAAACAACTCTTTAGCCTTGTCCCACGACAGACGTCGGACGGTATTTGTGATGGAGAGAGCCATCAGAAGTGCATCGGACAATTGCCCCGGACCATTCACGTTGCAAGACATATTGACGCCGCGATTGGGATAGGAAACCGCGAGCGTGTTATCGGATGCCAGAGTGAGTTGGATCAATTCGTCGCTGACGTACTGCTCTCGCGACCATTGGTGCTTGCCCGCCTTCAACTTCATCGCTAACGACTCGAACGCAACCTGACCGGGAGCAAGTCGAGAACCGAAGGGTGGCATGACCCAGTAGGCAATTTTGAATTTATCCGGCCCGGTGATCAGCCCGCCGACCTCGCCATTGGGACTGAGCAACGGTTCGTGCTGAAAACCGGAAGGCAGAAACAGCCCGTTCATCTCGGCCCGCATCTGGTCCGTTGTCGGGGGGGGCGGAGGCACATACATCGCGGCCGGCTTCCTTGGCACATCCAATTTCGGCGGCGGCGCATCTTGCCCGGAGGACAAACCGCCCAAGATGCCGAATAGGACGATCACAAGACGCGCGAAGGTAGTTGACACCGTTGTTCCTGTTATAGGCGAATAAAGGGCGAGGGGCATTATTAACTGACTTTCAGCAACGCCGCCGATCAGTGCAAATCCAATTACTCGAATGTTGTCCAACTGAACTTTCGAATCGATTTGATGTCAATTGCTTTTGTGGTCGAGTAGCCAAAGCAACTGTCTCCATTGACGACGAAGAGAAGGCTCATCTCGCCTTCGAGACCGCCGCTAGTCACGGCAGAACCTGTTGCGGGAACAGCCACACTTTTGGGGTCTTCGTATTTTTTAACTTTCTCTAACGCCTCGATTCCCCTTTTGATAGTACGAAAACGGGGGTCGTCGGCGTAGTTCTTCGTCGCTTTCGTTGTAACCGAAAACGGACTTCCGAGCTCGTGTACTGTCCATTCGATTTGCTCGCCACTTTTGAAAACCTGACGAAGGACAACAAACGAAGTTGACTCAACCTGGACGACTTCCAACTCGGCTTCTTCAGCAGTCAGGGAAGTCGTGAAAGCGCCTGCAAAGCAACAGAACATCGCAATCATGGCCAAGGCATAGATTGCCACTCGGCGGCAGAGGCTGCCGTTTGTACGATTCGAATTCATAACGTTTCCATTCTCAATAGATTAAGTAGGCTTGCGGGTGCCAACTGCAATTCGCGCAGGAATGAAAGTCATTCCCCTCTAAAAATGCTCAACTGGCTGATGCGTACGAAGAACTGTTGAATAACGATCGACTTTCTCCGCAGAGCGATTGCGGAGAAAGTCAATTCTGGCGATCAAATCGGGTCTACGGTGTAACCGGCGCAACGCGTCCGCCACCGATGCCTCGCGTAGCGTCGTTGTCGAGCATGATCTGGCCGACGTTGACGTGAGAATGCCCGGTCTTGATCCAGCGAACCGAAGTCGGCCCGAAGTGTTCATCAAGTTGCGGCATCTGCCAAATGCCTTTACGATCTTGAAATTTATCTTCGTCGACTTTGATATCGTCGAGCCGTGTCAATACGTCTCCGGGTTGGAACTTCTCAACGGTGCCATCGCTCATCTGCATGCGGAGGTCGCGTAGTGGCGAATCGCGATCAAGCGAGATGGCCCGGGCGCCCCAAAACACGAATGATTGACCGTTTTGTCGGCCGCCGATCGTGATGCGCATGTACTGACACAGAAACTCGCCACCTAACGTATCCGAACGATACGTGCCTCCCAATTTCTTGATGCCTTTCGACTGCGGTGGATTGGCGTTTCCTACTCCGTCAACGAGCGGTAGAGCCTGAGCAGATTGAAATTCAGTGGCTTCTACGGGTTCTGGATTATCGTCGTTCGCATTCTGAGCAAAGGTCGTCGATGGGCTCAGCGCAAACATCACGACGCTGAGTAGCGACGCGTAACCAACGGGGAAAACAGACTTAACCATCGAGGCAATCTCCAAAATAAGGCAGGTAAATTGGACGGATTCTTCAGAGTATTCGTTACAACTCGAGCCGATACCGATACCGATAGCATAGCTTTCAATACTGCGCTATGGGCGACTACTTTGGCCTGATAAACCACCGAGGTCGGCCCCTTAAATCGGAGTGACATCAGTTTCTTCCCAAACTTGGTTATCTTCGGCTTTTGCCATCGATGACGGCGTCGACGACGACCTGTTCGGCATGCTAATTCGGTGATGACACCGGCGACTCGTCCAGCGCCACGGAATGACGCGCAACCGCGGCATTTTTCGGTGGCACAAACCTCGCTGCTTTTGGCCCCCAGGAACGGAGCTAGCAGCAACGAATTGCAGCGGGCTGATCGATGGAAGATTACTCACGTTGCAGTTCCGCCATGGGATATCAGCCCAAAAAAGGCCGGGCTATTCTGTTCTGGCCATAAGCCGGTCAAAGGTCTGGCCGATGCTGTCGCACCTGATGATTTTGAACGGATTGAACGGCGATTTCCACAGCCGGAGCAATCGAAGTGCGGAAGCCGTTTAGTCGAACCAGCAACCATGCAGATCTGCTGTAGCAATGTGTAGTTAATTCGACTGAGTTCAACACGATCCCCTCTTGAATCGGCGATAGCTCGCTTCTCGGCTATTTCTTGCACAAAGCGACCCCCGATACGCGTTTGGTGCTACTTGTCATCGGCCAAAATCACGATCACGTTGGGCCGGTCAGCAGCCCGCGACCTAACGGTAAACGTCGGGAGGCAAAGTAGGGCGATCAGAGCGAGGAGAGACTTGAGTTTGAACATGTGGCACTCGTTTCGGGTGCTGCAATGCTGGCTTGGATGTTGGCGGAGAGCATTCTACTCCTCGGTATTGATGGCGGGGACAGTGCCGGCAATGTTCGCTCCAATCCCCTGCTAACAGAGGCAAGGGCGAAGTGTACAGTAGGCTTCGCAGCGACTTACCTACCCACCGGCGACCCCGTCAATTCTTCGATCTCGCGGTCACGTCGGTCGGTCTCTTTGCCCACCCCATCCAGACCTCGCCGCAGACTGCCGGCCTTGGTGTTGGGGTCGTTTCGGAGCCAGCTAATGGCAACGGCAATACCGGCCAAACCCACAATCAGCACGCCGGCTGCGAGTACTACTGCACCGTCTCGCAAAGTGAATTTGAACATGGCTGCCTGCCCCGTTTGGATAGTCTTCTGCATACCTGTTGAGCGACCGTATAACGTAACTCTTGCCAGTGCGGTCTATGAGGTTATTTGCCGTTCGTCCCCGGCGCTTGGCTGGCATGAAGTGGCATTGAAAACCGGCTTGTCTGCCGACCTATAGGCACGAATCCACTCGTCCGAGGCCCATTCAAAACCGCAATTCAATGGCACCTGCCTGCCATGCGGGCAGGCGACCAATTCGATTTTCCCAAATGCCTAGTGCCCTGGTCACAGCCACACTTTCGAGGCCCGCAAACCCATTCGGAAGGTTAACCTCCACAACTCCGAATCGGGCGATTCTGATGAGTGCAGCGGTTGCCAATTTGCTCAGATCAACCAGAGCTGGACCACTGACCTCCGACGCCAATACCGAGCAACAACCTCGAATCAGCGACGACCTCCACTACTGCCCTCAAGCCTTCGTTTCGCCCACCTAACTCGCCCCACAAGCGGCATTTTAGATCAGTTTTAAGCGAGCGTTGTACCGATCAAATGAGGCTTTCAAGTGGCGACCAGGGGACGCTCTGAGGCGGCTCAGCCTTACCGAATCGACACATGCAGCTCACGTTGGCGACGACTTCTGTACACCCCGCTGCCCCGACCGGCATGCCTTAAAGGCCCTCGGCGGTCCAAGCGGTTGGACGACTCGAAAGATCACGGTCGTCCTGGCTGTGGAGGTGGGTTCGAAATGAGCTCCGGGTGCTTCGCCGGGTCGGGTAACTCACGCCCCGTCGCAGGCTTCTCCTTCACAGGCAACCAGTTGCCGCGCCCGCTCAGTGAACGCGGCGTCCACTGCAGCCAGCCCCAGGGCGTACTGATGAAAGCTTTCGCGTCCTTCGGATCGAGCAGCTCCTTGCCGCTGTGACTTAAGAATCCCTGCATATAGCCTTTGTGTGGACCTTCCTCCAGCACGATGTAACGGTAGTCCCAAGGGCCGGACTTGTAGCTGGCGTTCTTAGTCAGATCCAACTTGTCGACCTTCACCTCATCTGCAGACTTCTCCGCTGCGAACAGGACACCACTGATGGCGATAAGCAAAACCGAGAATGCCGTTTGTCCGAATTTCATATTTAACCTCGTTTTCTCGCCACTCGACAATCGACTGCTGCCACGTCCAGACGGTATTCGATCGAGTTGGCTTTGTCTATCTTTCGTCCGATTGCCCTTAGCTTCCGCCTCGCATGAAAAAACCTCCCAGATATGCTCCAGGAGGTCTTGTTGCATTTGCAGAGTAGAGCGAACTTACTCGTGGGTACTAATTCCACAGCCGAGCGTTGCCGCGGAAGTCGGTCAACTTCAGGCCTGATTGGCCGCGAGCTTGGGTGAACGTGACTTGGAACGTTCCTTCGTCGCCCAGCTGCAGCATGCCGGTGTTGCGATTGTATTGGCAAGCTTGCGGCGGGCTGACGGCCACCACTCGGCCATTCTGCAGCGTGGTGACCGTGCAGGTGAGTTGGTTGAAACCAGCCCGATCAATCTTGTAGACCAGTATCTGACCGACCTGAGCTTCATGCCAAAAGCTGCCCGCGAGTTGCGTAGTGCTGGGCGAAGGGATAACGACTGGGGCCGGAGGAAACGGGCTGGGAGCAGGCCCCGGCGGCGGACCTTGACTGAAGACTTCGACTACCACTTCATAAATGCCCAGGTCACCCAGGGTCGGATCCTGATGTTGCACCGCAAAGGTTTGTGGCCCGCGGCCGGCGAGATCAGCAGTAACCGTCAGGGGTTCGAAATAGTCGTCGCCACCGCGGCCGATGTTGGCCAGTCCTTGATCGTCTTCGACAACCTGAATGAAGGCTTCACTGGTGAAGTTAATCGTTTCGTTGTAGTTGTTCCGGGTGCCGACGCGAAGACGGGTGCCGAGCAGAGGGTTCGCATTTCAGCCGACAATGAGAGCGCTGCACTTACGCTTGCGAAGCAACGCGGAATCTATCCTTACAAGTTAGAACGCGATCTGGCAGCAGAACAGGATGAGTTCGAACGCATTCTGGAAGCAGAGGCTGAAGAACAGAAGAGAATTGAGGAGGCGGAAGCGAGAAGTCGTGTTGAAGCGATAAAGAACCGTTTGCAAAGTCGGCTTCGAGAGGGGCACTCTGTGTTTCTTTACGATACGGTTTACCTTCCTGTCGATTCGGAGCTCTTGGGCGAGCAGATGAATATCGGCTTCGATATCCCCGGCGTCCGAAAGCTTGGCTTACTGGGCTGGGAGGTTGTCCAGGTCGTTCCACGGACAGTAGGTATAGGGCTTGAGAACATTTGCGGCCCTCGGTTCATGCGGCGTACCAGGCGATGGAAGGGACGCTGCAGGTATCCTCACGATCAAACCCGACGATTTTGTGTCGCCGATTCAGCCTGCCTGCTGGCCGCTCCATCCTGGTCAGAAAGGCGATAACCCAATAAAATGACCGCGAACCATCTGCCTTTTGCTAAAGTCCTGCTTGATTAGCGTGAACAGAGAAGTGGTCACTGCGGATGTATACAACCCATGGAATTGTCGTAGTAACCCTAATCGCTGCTGGACTTGTCCTGGTTAATGTTCTGCTCCACTACGAAGTGCTCAATATGCTTTCAACAGTTCTAGGCAGACTGGCCTGGGTTGGTCGGCCCCGCATCGCGTTGCTGATATGTGCGTTACTGGTGGTACACATTGTCGAGATATGGATTTTTGCCGGCGGCATCATGTTGGCCGAATGGCATGGTGGACTCGGCGACCTGAAAGGCGACCACAGTCAAGGAGTGTTGGATTACGTGTACTACTCCTCCATGACCTATACGACGGTCGGGTACGGTGACCTTTTTCCAACTGGCCCGCTGCGGTTTATTGCCGCAATGGAAGCTCTGCTTGGCCTTATGCTTATTACTTGGTCGGCATCTTTTACTTATCTAGAAATGCAGCGTTTTTGGCGGGATCGTTAGCTTGTTCCAGGGGACGCGTTCTGCTCCCTTAATGCAAACCTGTTTGACATATTGCTAGCCATTCCGTGCGAGATCTTGCCGTGCTGAGAACCACGACATTTGGGACTTTTCGCGCGAGTTCTCGCCATCGCTGGATCAAAATGCGATGGAAAAGCGACTTAGCGACTCCTCCGGTCGGCAACCACAATCGGGAGAATGGCCAGCACGACAAAGCTGCCCCTCTCAGTACTCGAACCTGCGAACCGGCGGTTAACAGCCCCGGATCCCACATGCTAAAGAAAAGCTTTATCGGCCCCGGCCGCCTGGCGAGCGACCGGGGCCAACTGATTCTTAACTGTTAGCCTGGCCACTTACGACAGGGATCGCGAAACGGGCAGCCACCACAAGCCAGTGGTGACGGTGCAGGATAAGAGTGCTCAGAAGCTGTCTGAAAATCAAGCGTTTGCCTTCCGTTTGCCTGCTCTGCGGAGCATCAGCCGGATCATGCTGACGTAGATCATGGCTTCGCTGGTCTCTGGCAATTCTTCGTAGTCGCGGCTGTGGCGGCGATATTGGCTCAGCCAGGCGAAGGTACGTTCGACGATCCAGCGTTTGGGGAGAAGTTGAAAGCCCGCCGTGGCGGTTCGCTTGACGATTTCCAAGTTCCAGCGGACCGAGTCCCAAAACCAGTCGACCAACTGGCCGGCGTAGCCGCCGTCGGCGAACACGGTTCGCAAGCGAGGAAGCGTGCATTTCATTTGCTCGATCAGCAGCTTCGCGCCGTCGCGATCTTGAATGTCGGCTGGATGCACGAGAGCGGTAAGCACCAGTCCCTGCGTGTCGACCATCAAGTGCCGCTTGCGACCGCAGATCTTCTTGCCAGCGTCATAGCCGCGAGCCCCTTCTTTGCGGTCGTTTTCGCCGACTGGCTATCCATGATGCCGACCGAAGGCTCGGCCTTGCGACCCTGCGCTTTGCGCTCCAGGCGACGCAATGCATCGTTCACCCGCTGCCAGGTGCCATCGATGCGCCACAGGCGAAAGTAGTGATAGAACGATTGCCACTTGCCAAATTCCTTCGGTAAAGCTCGCCACTGACAACCTTCTTTGTTCACGTAGAAGATGCCGTCCAGGATTCGCCGCCAACCGATCTCCAGCTTGCGGCCGCGCGGCTTTGGAGCTGGCAGCAACCGCTCAACCACCTGCCATTCCGCATCACTCAATTCACTCGGATAGACGGCGTCCATGCCTCGCGCTCCTCGATAAAACTGTTCAAGATCAACCCGTACCATTCCTCTCCAACAACTGAACTGGCCACAGAATAACATCTCACGCTATGCTGCGAAAATAGCATTTTCAGACAGCTTCTCAGAGTTGATCGCATTCCAAACTCGTTCGACAACGCGCTTCATGCGATCGACTGGCGCCCGCTGCACCGCGACCGAGTGCTGCTCGATGGCGACAGTCTTTGAGCTTCGTGTCTTACTTTCGGACTGACTTCAGCCTCCTCCGTGGTGCTAAGGCAGAGCCAAATCCGATCACAAATCGTTGTGAACTGAATCATGCCGTCAACAAAACTCCAACAGGCTTTTGCAGCGTTACTCGCAGAGAAAGGACTTGAAGTCCCACCCTTGCGTCCGGACTTCGCGAGTTCTGAGTTTGCAGATGAGTATCGGGAAGCGATGCGACAGGAAGGTCTAGGGGAGTCTGAAGTCGAAGAGTCGATCAAGTTATTCGCTGAGGGGAGCAGCGGACATGGCTTCGAGAAGTTGCTCTACGACCTTTCCGTCGAAGTCGAGAATGACATAAGGGCATGCGGCTGCACTCTTGATGAAGAGGTTTTCGCTGCAGAGTTTCCAACAGGCGACCTGAACGCTCAAATCCTGCCTCGTAATGGCGGTTTTCTGGTGCTTGTCAACACTGGCTTGATAATGACGACTTTTCTTATCCTGAAGACATTTGCACGTTCGCTTACGTTTCGACGTGAAGATACTCCGCCACCACCATTCGACGACGAAGCCGTAACACGGACCGTGAATGAACTATTGCCAATCATCCAGGCATATCACTTCGGTGGCGATGTTAGATTGGCCAAACGCAAAGAGGTACTCACCGGCCATGGAGTGACTGTCTTGAGCCGCCTACTTTGGCAAACCGAGAAGTTCGTACTTGCTCACGAATATGCTCACTTGCTCGCCGGACACGTAGGATCCCAACGAGTTGCTCAGTTCAATACCCCTGCTGGTAATCTTGAATTTGTGGTACTTGATCACCAGCAAGAGTATGACGCGGACTTGCAAGCATTGACAATTCTCATGGCTTCGGCGAACTGGGCCCAGCCAAACAGCGATGCAAAATACAGAATCGCCGGGCCGTTTGTTCTGCTGTGCGTTAATGACATGCTATCGCGTGTTGGTGATGCTATGTACTTCAAGCCGATTGGATACTCACCGACGCACCCCACCGACGCCAATCGCCTAGAGCATCTCCGAGTACATGTCTTCCGCAAGTATGGGCAAGACCTGTACGAGTACGCCGACCTTTGTACGCAATGGATAAGGCAGTACACCAATTTTATCGTAACGAAGTACCAAGAGGGACAGATTTTCGATCCTGAAATCTACGCTGGTCTCTATCGCAACATGATCGCAGCAAAGGCGTCGGCCATCAGCAGTGAGGAGCTGGATAGAATTGAGATTGATATTGGGAAAGTGCGAAGCCGTTGGATCACTTGGCGAGGAGTCGATGACCTGCACGAAGCAGCGTTTCGACATCTCCAAGAGCCACCCGGTCAGTGACGCTAGTCTCTAACCGCATGGCGAAAATGGTGGGTCGCTCGCCTTTAGTTCTTTCAGCTTCACTCGTTCAGCGACGACTGACGAGAGCAACTGAAGTCGGGAGAACCCAGCAGTCGATCGGTGCAGCAGATAGTGCTGCTCGCCCGCTTGCCCCAGCTCCAGTCGCAGCGTGTGGCCGTCCGGGTAGTGGAAGTCTCGCACAGCGGCCGGCTTTGGGTCTGTAAGGTGCTGAGAACCACAACATTGGGGAGTTTTCTGCGCGAGTTCTCGCCACTTGGGGTGCGGGAGGCCAAAAGAGGTCCGAGTCCGGGCAAGAGAATCGCGGCTACACTCCTCGGAACGACGGCTGGTCCGATGGCGTTAGCACCTTTCAAGCCGTTCGCGCGCACCGTCACCTTCGTACATGCGGGTGGTTTCGGGCAGCGGCAGTGGAGGACTCAGCGGCAGTTTATGGATCTTCCAACGAGCAGCCTCCAACTTAGCGTTGGGTTGACGATGACTGGGGATTATCCCCCAGTTGCTGCAGGAATTGGGTTCCACGCCTGTAATGGTACATGGTATGACAACTACCAGAGTCCCTGCTTATGGCGAAGAGTCTGTGGCGCGAAATACCCCGGTCGAGCTCATCAGTCTCAAACCTTCCCGGAGTTCGAGAACCTGCTTGACCTCAGCCGCTGGCCTAGTCAACAACCCGAAGGGATATTCGCAGTGACGGCCGACGAGCTTCGCCATCTCGTGTTTTTTGCCGTAAGTCCTATGGTACACAACGCTGAGACCAGGGGAAGCAGTCTCAACGCATTTCTCCACAAAATTCAAGGGTACAAAGGCCAGTACCCGGGCCTCCACCTTCCACCCGGCTGTAGTCGGCTCCAGTACGGTTACCCCAATCGCGAGATTTGAACTCGGGTTAACAGCTTCGAGAACGATTCGAAAGCCGTCTGTGAAGATGGGCTGTTAACCAAACCATCGTGAGAAGTTTCAGCGTCGCGAGGTCGTCGAATTCCGCTAACCGAAACTCGCGTGTGATCGAGTTAGGTTTGAGATGGCCGACGGTCCCGGCGGGGTGCAAAAAAGAACGCACTCCCACCATTCGCTGCGTCAAACCCAGTGTAATTCGATGGTCAACGTATTTCAGTCGCTGTTGCTCGTGATTGCCGGCGCCACGCAGAAAGAGCTCGCCCGCCAGGTGAAATACCTGAAGGTCGAGAACCAGATTCTGCGGTCGAAGTTGCCCAAACGCATCACGGTGATGCTGAAGGAACGGAACCACCTGGACAAGTTCGCTCTAAGTGCGTTCGGACACATCAGTCGTGAGATTTGAACTCGAGTTAATAGCGTGTAGAGAATGATTTTCGCCATTGCTGTGATGAGGGGCCTAACCGGGCTGTCGAAAGAAGATGCACACTAACCCACGGTACGACTTACTTGGTGGGCGCGGGCTTAGCCTGAGCCGGGTCATTCCAGACGACTTTACAGTTGGGAAGAACTGCCTGGAATCGCGCAACTTCGGCTGCGGTTACTGGGGTGTTGCCAATCTCAAGAACTTTGAGATTCGCGCAGGTATCGAGCGGAGCCAAGTCCCTGACTTTCGTCAAATGCAGCGTAACGTGTTCGAGCGGCATTCCTTTCAGGTAACTCAGGTCGTTAATCGAGGTGTGGTTCGCACTCAACATCGTTAGTTTGCTCCCCTGGATTGGCTCCAAATCTCGAATCCACCAACAGTT
This sequence comes from Anatilimnocola aggregata, assembly GCF_007747655.1. Taxonomy (NCBI): domain Bacteria; kingdom Pseudomonadati; phylum Planctomycetota; class Planctomycetia; order Pirellulales; family Pirellulaceae; genus Anatilimnocola; species Anatilimnocola aggregata. Next base: position 5,772,676 of record NZ_CP036274.1, on the reverse strand, counting down.
GTTGATTGCCAGTGTTTGCAATGGCATTCCCTGCAACGGCGCAAGACTCTTAACTGGGTTCGAGGCTAGTGTGACGCTGGTGAGCGACATTCCCGAGAGCGGACTCAAGTCCGCCACACGATTGTAACGGCAGTCAAATTTCACCAACTTCATCCCCGCGAGCGGTGTAATATCTGCGAGTTTCCCAGCCAGAACCGGGTACTCCATGCCTTCGCAGCGCAGGTGCGTCAAACCAGCAAGCGCTCGAACCGCTGCAATGTCGCTGACTTCCAGTGTCGAGAACTGCAAGCCCGTCACTACATTGTCCGTGATCGTTGGCTTGACCGCCCCATCAAACCCTGGATTCAGTTCGACGAGTTTCTTCTTTACCTCTTCGACCTGCTCTTTCGCCGGCAAAGCGGCGACCTCTTTCATCCACTGCTGAAACGCAGGATCGTTGACATCGGTGAGCGTTGGAGACTGGGTAGCGGAGACCGGAACGGGCTTGCTCGACGCTGCGAATATGACTGTGAAGCCATTTCGAATGGCACAGTCGGGGCGGGCAGCATGAAGCTGTTCGAAGCCCGCTTTCGTTACCTTTGTATCCCAGAAGCTAAAGGTTTTGACTGCCTTCAAGTTTGCTATTTCAGGAATGATCTCGTCCGTATACTGCACTCCGGCAACATTCAATTCTTGAAGTTTCGTAAGCTGCTTCAAGTACGACAATTCGCCGACCGGAAACTGCTTCCTAGGCAACGCAAGATAGGTCAGGCCCGGCAATTGTTCACCAATCACCTTTAGCAATCCCTCCGAAAGACAGGGGAATTTACCGTCGTAAAAAGTCAAGCTTTGTAGTCCAGGAAGCTTGCCCAAAGCTGCGATACCCTGATCTGTCATGGCCGTGTTATTTGAGAACATGATCTGCCGCAGTTTCGGAGCCGCCACAACCAGACTGTTAAGGCTCTCATCGCCAAGCGGACCTGCAGTTGACAACACCTCAAGCTTTAAAAGTCGCGACAACAACTTTACGTCTTCTGGCCGTAGCGAGGTCGTGTTCATCGACAGCAACGCTAGATCAGGATGGCTTTCTGTCAGATCTTTAAGGAGCGAGGTATTCCATTCAATACTATTACTATAAAAGCGAATGATCCGTGGAAACCGCTTCAAGGCGCGAATTCCATCAGCGGTCACACGAGTATCAATTAGTGACAGCTCAGACAGATTAGGCAAGTCTTTTATCGAGTTGAGTTCCGCGTCCGTGATTGGCTGCTGGTTGAAGGTCAGATACTGAATTGTGGCGAGACCGGATAGGTGTTTCAGTTGCCGAAAATCAACTTTTGCCCCCTGAAAGGAAAGGCCCTTTAGTCGGTAGGATGTTGCTGGCTTGCTGCTATCGGGCCTGGGCGATGCACTGCCACCCGAACGAATCACCCACTCCGCAATTTGGCGGCCACGCTCGCCTGGATCACTGGGGACTTCGCCCGAACCCGGCTCGGAAGAGAGCAGGTAGTCCGGGTTTACAGGGGTTTGTGGACCTATGTGGAGCAAATCTTGAGAAACGAGCAGGTCCGGGCGAAGCGTGGCAAGGCGTTGATTGTTCGGTAGATCGATGGGCGTCTTGAACGTCACCGCTGCAAGCTGCTGCGAAGCACGCAGCTTCGAAAATATGGGGTGCGAAGGAGGGACTTGCACGCCACTCGCAAATCGAATGGCCGTTAAGTTCGGCAGCAGCAGCGCATCGTTGAGGGCCACTTCCGTCGCCGGCAAGTTGATAATCTCGCTGATCTTATCGCGGGATTTCCACTTGGCAAATTCGACCCGAACCCTGCTGGAGTGTGGGAGAATAATTTGCGACAGATTGGTTAAGCCGGAAAGCGTCTCTTGCATCTGTTGAGAAATCGGACCGTCGAGATGGATACTCAATAGATCCTTTAGCTTGGCGATTTCCGCGCACAGCCGATCGTCCCCCTCACGCCACGATGGGAGCCTTAGTTTGTAGACGACGATGCCTGGGCGGTCCGGCCAAGGATACGATTGCGCATAGAGTGAGCCCATCCCGTCACGCGCATAGAGTTCTACACCTTGCTGAGCAAGCGTCTGGACTGCCTTGCGGTATTCGGGACTACGATACAACTCAGGCGATTGCTCATCCTTTAATGCGATGAGTTGGCAATTCAGGGCTTTCTGCAGTTTGTCCGCAGCAGCCGCAGTCACCGCACTGCCCGACAGATGGACTTCGGTTAACGTGGAACACTTTTGTAGCTCCAAAAGCCCTTCATCTGTTGTGCCACAGTTATCAAGGACCAGGCGACAGAGCCGCGGTAGCTTCGCAATTGCCGCAAGGCCGGAGGTTTCTCCTGCAATTTTCGTGTTCGTGAGTTCCAGACTCCAGAGAAACTTTGGCTTGGACGCGGCCAGACGCGTTAAACCAGTGTCCGTAACCCCCGTGATGTTTAAAAGGCTCAGCCGTTCCAATCGTGGCAGGTTTCCTAGTCGTTCAACAAAGTTGTCGCTAAGCGTTGTGCTCTCAATAAACACCGAATGAAGCTGGCTCAGCTCGGTGATCGCCAAGGGGCCGCCTGCTTCAGAGACACAATTGGTCAAAATCAAAGTTCGAAGTGATTTCACTTCTTGCAGAGAACGGAAAGTCTCTGGAGAAACCTGGCAGTTAGCAAGGTGCAATGCGGCCAGGTCGTGAAGACGCGCCAACTGCTGCGCATCATCGACCTGAAAACTTGACTTGTTCTTCCACCTGATCTGATAGACCGAGAAATCATCCTGGGGAAGTTTCTCCACCGCATCGACATCGACGTAACTGTTCATGTCGAAGACCGAGATCACGCGGACCCATCCGACTGTGGCAATTGCCCATTCTGCAACTTCGCGTTCAGTTTTGTAGTCGATCCGTGCAATTGGCGTGCTGAGATTTGCACTTCCTGGCGGTAGTGCCTGGTTGGCACCTTGGCTCGGGTTCGCACCTTGGCTGGGATTGGTTGCCGGTGGTGCGTCTGGCTTCACTGCGGGTGGTGCGTCTGGCGTTACTGTCGCTGTGGCTCCCTCTGGCACTTTAATCCTGGCAATCTCGTTCCCGTCTTTGTCTTTGATGATCACCCACACGCCGAGGGCAGCGAGGAGCAGGGAGGCGAAGCCGGCAGCGATTAGCAGGGTGCGCGTCGGAACTCGTGTTGAGCCAGATTTTGTGGCGGAGGCAGCAGTGGATGGCGAAGAAGGGGTGAGGCGGCCGGAGATGGTGTCGGTGCTGACGGCTGAGGCGCTGCCGGAGATGGTGCCGGCGAGTGAGGTGTTGGGATTCGGCTGATTGTGAACCGTGCGTTCAGAGAGCAAGCTGGCACCGGGGGGAAGCGTTGGAGCAACCACGCTCTTGCCAGACGCATTGTCGGCGACCGTGTTGTAATCGACGCTCGCGCTGGAACCAGCGGCGCTGAGTGACGATGACGAATTGGCAGTGAGGGCAGCGAGCGGCAAGGCAGCCAAGGCGGTTTCGACTTCCGCCATCGTTTGAAATCGATCGGCCGGTTTCTTCGCGACCATCCGTTCGAAAAGATTCACCAGTTCCGCAGGTGCATCCGCACGGCGAGCACTGAGCGACGGGATAGGCTGCTGCTGATGGGCCATCAGTTTTTGGACGAGAGTATCTCCATCGAACATGTTTTCGCCAGTCAGCAACCGATAGAGCGTGCAGCCGAGGCTGTAGATATCGGCGCGGGCATCGGCGCGGCGCGTGTCGAGTGCCTGCTCGGGGGCCATGTAGTCGACTGTGCCCATCACTTCGCCCGATTGGGTCAGCCCAGCCTGGACGCTGGTGTTGTCGATCCGGGCCAGGCCCATATCGAGAATTTTCAAGGTGCCCTTCTTATCGAGCAGCAGGTTCGCCGGCTTGATGTCGCGATGAACCACGCCTTCGCCGTGGGCATACGCCAACCCGCGCGCCGCTTGCAAGATCAGGTTCACAGCCCGCGCGAGCGGTAGTGGTCCCTCGTTCATAACGACGGACGCCAGATCGCTCCCCGCGACATATTCCATTACGAGAAAGTGGGTACTGCCGGCAACGTCGGCGTCGTAAGCGGTGGCGATATTCGGGTGAGTCAGCTTGGCCGCGACTTTCACTTCCTGCTGAAAGCGTTTGAGGACTTCTGGGGTTTTGGTAACTGCCGGCGACAGAATCTTCAGGGCGACCACGCGTTCCATGCGGCGATGCTCGGCCTTGAGGACCATGCCCATGCCGCCCTGGCCCAACTTATCGAGGACGACATAGTTGCCGAGGATGAGCGACTTCCCTTTGCCCTGATAGGATTGCTGGGCTTGATAGGCCGTCAGCTTTTTGGCGCGGACGAGTTCGCGGGCTAACTGCTCAGCATCTTGAGGCTGTTTCGTACCAGGTAGCGATGCGACGAATTCACGTACTTCGTCTTCGGAGAGGAGGCCACTCTCCGCCACGCGTGAAACGAACTGTTCGAGAGCAATGGCCATGAAAATCCCCTTAGGAGGGGATTGTAGTTGGCTAAGGGGGAGGCAGCAAGCAAATGGGCCCTCGGATGTGAGTGAAGTCAGCCATCCGTGGCAATATTGAGTCGGACAGACGATCCAGCAAGAGTGCCTGGATCGGTTCGTGATCTTCGGTGAGACGCACATGGATCATGTGTGCAGTGAGTACCTGTCGCATTACAACTCGGCTTCTGACTACGCATTGGTTCTATGTGCCTGACAAATCGAGGTTTTGCTGTTTCGGATTTGGTACCGCGCCTGCTTTTCGATTGCGGTTATGGGCTCGCCGTTTGATGGCTTGGGCGGGCGCCGCGTCGAGATCGGCGCGACTGAATACCCAGGGGCCGTCTTGCAAGGGATGGCGGCCTGGTATTTCGCCAGCTTCTGCCGCGAGGCGCAATGTCCGAGAGCTGACACCGAGATAATCGGCGGCTTCGCTGAGAGTCATCCAGCCATTCTTGATCCGCTCCTCGGGATTGTGAACCGGGATCTGGTGGTGGTTGCGCAGCGACACGATTCGTTCGCGTGTGAAGCGGTTGCCTCGGCCCGTGCGGAGCCCATTGCGGTTGAGCACCCCAGCAATCATTTCATCGGTGGCAATCAGCGTCAGAATTCGCACGGCTTCCAGGGCGTCTGCCGATGTTCTGGTGGCACTGCCGCGTTTCCTGCGAGGCACCATGAGTTGTGTGTGAACGCCACCGTGCCAGTGAATGGTCAAGTGAATCTCGCCTCTGGCTTCTTGGAGATCCACCACTATCTCTTTGATCAAGGTACGCAGGATGCGTTTCTTGAGACGTTCATCGCACGATTGGCTTTCCCACACGGTTTCCAGATCAGCGGCCAGGTTCTGAAGTTCGTCCCAATCCTGATCAGTAACTTGTGAATGGGTGGCTTGGTGCTCGTGTATGCGACGCTCCAAGTTCGCGACCGCTGTTAACGAGGCATTCCAGCGCCGCTCAAGTTCGTCGGTCACCAAGCGATTTTCGGGATCGGCCGAGTCATATTGCCGTTGGGCTCGGGACGCCTGGTACCTTGCCGCCTGGAGATCTGTTTGCAATGCCGCCAAGACGGCGTCGGCCTGTTCGTTCATCTTCTCCATCGCCAGCCTCGCGGCTTCCAATGCGGCAGGTTGAACCACTCGCAGAATCTCTCGCGATATCCTAGCGTCGACCACAGTGGCGCCAAAGGCAATGCATTTTGGTTCGCCGATATCGAGATGCCCGCGCAGACAGCAGTAGCGCGCGAAGCGATTGGGTTTGACGCCACTGTAGGCGACGGTCAGCTTTCTGCCGCACCGCTGGCAGCGAAAGAGCCCTGCTAGGAGAGCAGGACCGCGACGCACGGCCCCCGTTTTTTCAAAACCGCGGCAGTTCTCGTCGATCATGCGTCGAATTTCTTCGTACTGTTCCAGGCTGATGTAACCTTCGTGATGATTCGGGATAAACGTGAGCCACTCAAGGTGGGCAGCCAAGGCAGCCCCGAAGTAGGTGTTTTTGAGGCTCGCAAACTCACCCGGCACGCTTCCTGCTGTTTTGGTCTTCCGGCAGCGCTACGTCTTGCGAACTTCGGAACTGCGTGACGCAAAGAGTGCAGGGAAATCAGCGAGCTTCGTAGCAGGCTTGCCCCTGCAAGGTCGCAGCCAAGATGCGAATGCAGCTGGGCATTTCTCCCACCAGTCGGAACCTTCTAAAGGCCGCGACCATGCTGCCGTTCGACCTGGTCTTGGTTGACTTGGCTGGCGTAGAAGTCGGGTGACAGCGATTCCAGCAGCTTGGTACCCAGAGCCTGTTCGAGGAACTGGCTGGCTTGTCGACAAGCTCCGCCGGCGAAGCCGCGAGTTTCCAAGCGTGTCTCGCCAGTCGGAGAGATCGTAACTTCGATAGTCTGATGCACGCTGCACCTCCCGTCACTTGTGGGACATGCAGACCTTTCTGGATGAAGGTGGTTCGATGGACGAGCGTACTAAAAGGGCGGAGGCTGTTGATCCTCGTCCGGTGTTTCGAGCCTTGAGCGATCGGGCTCGGGCAGCAAAGGGCGTTGCTCAGCCAGCACGCAGTGGGCAAGCTCTTCGATGAGGACTTGTCCTTCCTCTTCCTTCGTCGTTTCCCGCCATAGACCGATGAGTGAGATAGCGGCAAGCACCAGCGGTGCCAGGGCTGCGAGTAGCATTCCCACGGCGGTAAGCCCGCTGGTAAGAAGTGATTCTTTGTGTCGAGCCTGAGCGACTTCCCGTCGTTCGACCTCCAACACGTCGCGCTGCTGAGCAATTCCTGCCTGGTCGCGACGCAGCTCGTGCTGAAGGTCGATTAGTTCCCGGCGCGCTTGCGCATCGGCCTCGACGAGTTGTTGGCTTCCCTGGGCGACAGTCTGGGAGGCTTCAGCCATCCGTTCATTCTGAGCAGCCTGTTCATGCGTAACCTGCTGAGCCAGGTCCGCCAGGCGTTCGTCGGTGCTGCAACCGGCGAGAGCGCAGCCTGCGGCGATGCCGATCACGAGACCGAGTCGTTTCATGCGTGCTTGTTCTCCTGTGCTTCAGAAACCTTCCCAGCAGTCTTCGAGTCGCACGGTGCAGCCGAACTTGCCGCACCAGAGCTACCACCAATGCTGCCAAGGCCAACGAAAAACAGACAACCAACGTGGTGAGCTGCAAGCGCACCTCCTTTCAAGAAGCTGGGATGAAAGAACGCCTACGTTTGCAGGGCAAGCTAGCACTGCGTTCAGCATCTCCGCGGCAGACCTCGCAGCCGCGGAGAACTCCAAACGATTGCTACACTCGGTAAACTAGATTCAAGCCGCGGCAACTTCCTTCGCCTCACCCTGAAACTGCTCCCAGGCCTCTTTCAGCTCTCGCCTGAGCTGACTAACCCGCCCTTGACTCAATCCCAGTTGCCGAGCGGCATCCATCGTGGTCGCACCACCAGCCAACAATTCGGCAGTGGTTCGCTTCGCCCGTTCAAGCCCGCGCAGCCAAGCCCGGAAGTCGAGTCGACAGGCAGCCACATCAGCAGGCGTCGCGCGCCGATCTTCGACGGCCAATTCCTCCCACTGGCTGCTCTTGTGGCAATAAGAGAACGAGCGCGACGCCAGCCCATTCCGCTTCTGGCAATTTGGCGACAGGACATCATGAACATTAAGCGATGAGCCCACGCGCCGGCCAGCGCGGTACTGAGCCACGGCGTAACGACTCAGCGGCCAAGCGTAGGCGATCGACTCTTTGCCACGTTCGACTAGTCGACCGTAAGCCGTGAAGGTGTTGGCAATCACCTCTTCAATCGCATCTTCGCGTTCTTCAGCGGGAAGCTTGCGAAATGCACAGCGGGCGATCAGGCGAATCTTGGGCAGCAGCAGTAAGTAGCGATCTTGCCAGTTGTTCTGGGTGTTCGTGCGGCGGGGAGCGGGGGAAGAGATAGGCGCAATGGCAATCATGGGTACGATCCTTGGGAAAGGGACCGCCCCAACACGGGGCGGTCGTGTTGGGAAAACACAACCGCCCCGCGGAAACGCCGCGAGGCAGGGACAAATTGTCTCAGGCTCGCAAGACGCAAGCCTGGAATGCGGCGATCGTTAGATCACCGCTGAAATCGAGCCCGGGGAGCGTTGGAACGAGAGGTCCCAATAGTTAGCTTCCGGGAGCATGTAATTGTGACACGATAATGACGAAAATTCAGGTAAAGCTTGGGCGATCCAAGCCACCGAGGGATCGGCAGCCCGTGGCACTGAACTTCTTGAACTGTCCGATCGTTACTTCGGTTGCACTCATCAGCAGCGGCTTGGTAATGATGACCTTGTGTTGCGGACCTTCGGCCTTTTCGATGCGGCTGATGACTACGCCATCGGCTTTGATTTCGTCGGCCACCTTCAAGGCCGCCTCGACTTTTTCATCCGTGCTGCCCATCATGAACTCGCCGGGCGGGATGAGAATCATCTTTGCGCCGACACTGTTGACGGTCTCGACCTGCGTGCCGAGATGCTTGGCCCAGGCGGCTTGATGGAATTTCGCTTGGGTGGCGTTGAAGGGCGCCTTAGCGTGCCCGCCATCGGCCCCAGTTTGCTGAGGTTGTACCGAGGATAACCACAACACTGTCCGAAATTTGCCGAGCAGCTCACTTAAAGGGCTGCCGAACGGTATTCTTGTTAATCGGAATGGTGAGTTCCTGGGCTTCCGGATCGTCTCGAACCCTGACGGCTAACTCTGACCAGCTAATTAGTGGATTCACTTTGCGCATCCTCTTAGCAATCCGATCTCGCAACTTTATTTGTTGATCTCGCGAGATCTGCGGTGTTGCCGCGTTTAGGTTCTCCCGATAGCGATCCCTCAGAGTTAGAAAAGGGACGAGTCCAGCCTGCGTAAAGCTGCAAAGTGAGTCGAAGAGATTAATGACATTGGCACGAGGGTCAATTGAAGGTGTAGAAACAGAAATGCTGATCATCTTGGCCAAGTTTTGAATTTCTCTTACGAGATTCAGCAGCCCATGCTGTTGGCTTTCCTCCAGCCCATCTTGAATAATCTTGAGATCCCCTTCAATCAAAGATTTGGTATGGCCGAGTATGCCCAAGGATTTCATGCCTAGGCTGACTTTGGAGAGGAGCCCGTGGGCATCAAGAGTCCCTGAATCGACTGCGATATGAAAATCTGCACGGAATTGCGACAAGCGATTTTCATAGTCACGTACGATCGCATCAACCTCTTCAAACTTCTTCCGCAAGACCGCTAGATCATCATTTCGTTTCGTCTGGGCGGGCTTTCGCATGACTTTGGGCCTCTTCCGAATTAACCGGTCAGCCTGGCCACTTTTGCGGCCAGTTCAAGGTTCTTCTCTGCATAGACTTCGACCACATCGGTACGGGCGTGCCCGAGGCCGACTTGGGCTGCCTCAACACCGAAGTCCTTGCGTACGCGTGTAGCGAAACTGTGCCGCAACTGGTTGGGGTGCCAAGAGGGAACTTCCATCTTGGCTGGCACAGCCTTCCTATGCGAACGGTTGGCTTGAGCGATACCGTATGCGATTGCTCGCCGATAGCTGTCACTGGTGTAACGCTGCCCCTTGGGGCGTTTCGACCGGCGGCTTCGCGATTGGACCTTGCGAGCCTCTTGCGCCCGCAGTTCGCACGGATAAATCTTGGTTTTACGATTGGGATCTCGGTGGACCGCACGCTGCGTGTTTCGATGCCCCTCGGCTTCTTGCGGCGAGAAAAGGAAGTCATCTCCTGGCCGGTTGAGGAACGGCTGAATCAGAGTCTGCGCCTTGGGGCCGAGTGGAATGCGACGGCGATGCCCACGCCAGCGATTTTTGTGGTCATACGGCTCGTAAAGCCAAACGTCATTCGTACGATCAATGTCGCACGGACGCATTTTGACGACCTCTCCAGGTCGCATGCCGGTGAAACGCTGCAGTTCGATCATCGTGGCGACTTGAGGTGCAACGTGCAGTACCACTGCATCGACCCATTGGTCAGCCACCGGCCCCACCGGTTCAGTTTCCCGAGCCGCTGAACGGCCAAAGCGGAGCCCGGCGACAGTGCGAACGCCTTCGTGGACTGCGGCCGGTAAGAGTTCTTCGCTCACTCCCCATTTTAGAATGCGTTTGATCCGGTTTACACGTTGGTTGATTACCCCACGGGATAGGCCAGCATCGATCATGTGCTGCCGAACTGCTTTGAGCTTCAGTGGGCCGAATTCCTGCGCACTCAATTCGCCAAAGAGCGTTCTGAGTGGTCTCATCGCCTCCTTCATGCACACCAGCTCTTTCGTTGGCTTGCCGTCCTTCACGTAGTACCGTTCGGCGAACTCGATGTACCGCAGCAATAACTCATTGATGGACAAATCCGGGAACCCGTTCACGGCAACCGGTAGAGTTTTTGCACGGACTGACGGAGTGAAACGCTCGGCGATTAATCTCGCATACGCCTCTCGGCTCTCTGCCGATCCGTGGAGGCCGAGATAGACGTGCCGACCATCGATAATCACCCGGGCTTGGCCTGAGGATTTGTGCAATCGATACGCAGGTATTCTCGGCATGCGTGGCATCGTGTGGCTCCATGCCCTGGAGCAAAGTGGTAGGACTACCACTTTGCTTCAGGCTTCAAGGCCACACTGCCCTACGCAGGCAGGTACGCTAAGTCGTGCGTTTGGCGGGATTTACGGTAATTACGCCCAACAGGGGTCGAACCTGTAACCTTCGGTTCCGAAGACCGATGCTCTATCCAATTGAGCTATGGGCGCTCTTGGCAAGCGGATGCTTGTGAAGGGTTAGCTTAGCAAATGGGATGGAGGGCGGGTAGGGATGCTGCGGGGGTGACTGGCGAATGGAGGCTGACGAGGGGGCGAGGGAAGTTCAGGAAATTAGTTCGCGGATGACGTGGCCATGGACGTCGGTCAAGCGGCGGTCGATGCCATTGTGTCGCACGCTGAGGCGAGTGTGGTCGATGCCCAAGAGATGAAGCATGGTGGCGTGAATATCGTAGACCTGCGTTGGACTTTCACGGTTCAGCGGCTTGTATCCCCATTGATCACTAGGGCCATACGTGATGCCGCCGCGAATGCCGCCGCCGCACAGCCAATTCGTGAAGCAATACGGATTGTGATCCCGCCCCTTGCCCCCTTGCGAACTGGGCATGCGGCCAAATTCGGTAGTCCAGAGGATGATGGTGTCGTCGAGGAGGCCACGTTGTTTCAGGTCTTGAATGAGGGCGCTCGCGCCGCGGGCCATCCCGCCGGCAAGCGGACCATGATCGCGCTGAACATCTTCGTGGGAGTCCCAGTTTCGGCGGGGAAAACCGTTGTCGTTGCCCGACCAGATCTGGACGAAGCGCACGCCACGCTCCAGGAGTCGACGAGCGGCGAGACATTTACGAGAGAAGTGAACGGTCTCTTCGCGGACGTTGATTTCCTTTTCGAACTGCGCCGGGACATTGTTCAAACCATAGAGCTTGAGGATGTGTTCAGGCTCTTGCGAAAAGTCGAGCGCCTCCGGCGCGGCGAGTTGCATTTTCGCCGCCAACTCGTAACTGCGAATGCGTGACTCGAGTCGAGCGTCGCCGGCGCGTGAACTCGCGTGCTGCGAATTGATCCTGGCCAGCAGTTGCTGAGTCGCGGCTTCGCTCTGCGGGTTTACATACGAACCGCTCTTGTGCGGATAGAGGTCGGCAATCGGGGTTTCATTGCCGGGATAAATCACGGTGCCGCTATGCTGCGCGGGAAGGAATGCTGAATCCCAATTCTTCGTGCCATTGCTCGCCAATCCGCGATGGTCGGGCAGTACGACAAACGTCGGCAGGTCATCGTTCAAGCTCCCCAGGCCATAGCTGCACCATGAACCCATGCCGGGAAAACCGGGTAACTGAAATCCCGTAGTATGCAACAGAGTGGCCTGGCTATGAACCCCGGTCTTGCCAACGACGTTATGCACAAACGCCAACTCGTCAGCCACTTTCCCCAACTCTGCCACTGGCTCAGCGAGTTGCTTGCCGCATTTGCCGTAGGGTTTGAAGTCCCAAATGGGCTTGAGCCAGGGGCCGAGACCATTCTGAAATGCCTCGACTGGTTCGCCGAAGTTGCTCGGTTCGCCATGGTGCTTGACCAGGTCGGGTTTGAAATCGAACAAGTCGATCGAACTCGCGGCCCCGGCCATAAAGAGTTGTATGACCCGCTTGGCACGCGGCCGATGATGCAACTGCGGCAGCGCACCCTTGCTTGGCGATAGAGCGGCGTCCCCCGCCAAAACAGGTTGACGTTCCGCCGAGAGCATCGCCGCCAAGGCCAAGCTGCCAAAGCCTTGGCCCAGCGATTGCAGAAACTCTCGACGATTCGGAGCAATGTTGGAGCTCATGCGCATCACCTAGTCCACAAATGCAAACTCATTGAGGTTCAACGCCGCGCGACAAGCGTTGGCAAGTCCGTGTGCTCGAATGTAGTCGGCAAACAGTAGTCGCTCTTCATCGCTCGCGTGGCGGGATAGGGCCAGGCGAACGATGAGTTCGGCTTGGGCTGCAGGTTCCTGCGTGCTCGCCTCAATCCTCGCAGCGAAATGCTGGCCCATCGTGACCATGAAGCCGTTGTTGAGCAACGCGAGTGCCTGCAACGGCGAGATCGATTCGTTTCGTTTGTCGACGCGCATTGAAGGGTCCGCGCAATCGAGCGTGGTCATGAAGGGCTGCGGCTGCGAACGGACAATAAACCGATAAATACTGCGGCGATGCGACTTCGGATCGCTTGGATCGTGCAAGTGATATTCGTAATGCGGCGAATGAGCAGGCTGGTCGATGACGAAATCCTGAAAGCTGGGGCCGCCCATCTTAGGATCGAGTTTGCCGGAGACTTGCAGCACGGCATCGCGAAGGGCTTCGGCCTCCAACTTCCGCCGATTCATTCGCCACAAGTAAACGTTGCCAGCATCTGTTTTGCGAGGATCATTTTTCAGCTTGGTGAGAACGTTTTCGTCTGGCTGCGATTGCTGGCGATAGGTACTGCTGGTCACTATCAGCCGATGCAGCGACTTCAGTGACTGGCCGCCGTCGAGAAACTCCACCGCCAGCCAGTCCAGCAACTCGGGGTGTGAAGGCAACTGCCCCATCCGGCCAAAGTCGTTCGGTGTATCCACGATCGCGCGGCTCAGGTGATATTGCCACACGCGATTCACAACACTGCGCCATGTGAGAGGGTTTCGTCGATCGCTGAGCCAGCGTGCTAAGGCAGCACGACGTTCTCCCTCGCTGTGTCCCTCGGGCAACCGAAAGTCACCGGACCACTCCGGCAGGGATTGCAGTGCGCCAGGTTGAACTTCTTCTGTGGGACTCTTCACATCGCCGCGATGCAGCACGAAGATCTTGCGCGGCTTGCCGCCGGTGTTGCCAGTTCCTTGAAAGTTCCCCGAGCCGTGGTGAACAGTTCCCGCAAAGACGACGTTCGGGGCCGTTAATTTGCTCAGTTGATGCGTAATATCCGCCGCCGCAGTTTCGGCAGCGGTCAGCTTGGCTCGCAGTTCGGCATCAATCACTTTAGCCAGTAACTCGCTCCGTTGCCGAGTCAACTCGTTTAACTGTTTGCCACTGAGGTTCGCGTCCTTAGCACCGGGGTAGATTCCGTCGACGAGATTCGCCTTCCGCCAACGTACTGGAGCCTCGATGGAATCGAGCGCTGTAACGGCCGCACCTTTCGCAACATTCGTCCCCGCAGAATCGAAGACCTGAAATTCTGCTACCGCGAACATGTAGTCGTTCTGCCGCAGCGCAAGTTTGGTTGCGGTCATGCGGACATAACGCGCTGTTTGCGCGGCGAAGTTTGCAACCTGCGGCGTCGTGCCGGGATTGAGCACGTCCTGTTCGCAGTGATCGACAACAACCGTGACTTCCTTTTTGAAGTCAGGGTCGTTCGAAACTTCGATCTTGTACCGGACCGGAAAACCAAAGCCCGCGCCGATCTGATTGAAATTGTCGTAGCAGCCGATGCAAGCCACACTGGCGATTTCTCGCGACGAGCCCAAATCGAGTTGAAACCATTTCTCCGCATCCGCTTTGGGATGAAGCTGGCTGTGGTAGCCGTATTCTGGTGCAAGACCTGTGGTTGATGCTTGCCGCGCTGCTTGAATCGCCTGATCCAGCTTGACGAGTTCTGCGCCGGCCAGCCTTTTCACTTCCGCATCGAGGGTCTTCTTCGTCGCTGTCAACTCACGCTGCTGCTGTTCGAGGGCCGTGTATTCAGCGAGCACAGCAGGGTCAGAGTGATACTTCTTCTCTGCCCGATCGACCGCCGCGAACACGGCTTGCAGACGGTAATAGTCGACTTGTTTGATGGGGTCGAACTTGTGGTTGTGGCATTGCGCGCAGCCGACCGTCAAGCTGTTGAACGTTCCAATCGCATTGCTCACCATATCGTCGCGATCAAGATGGCGGGCCACTTTGCCGTCGATCTTGCTCTCGGGAACTTCGGCATGACCGATGAAATCCCAAGGTCCGGCGGCAATGAATCCTAGCGCCACAATCCCATCGATTGTGCCGGTGTGCAGCACGTCGCCAGCAAGCTGCTCTTCGATGAAGCGGCCATAGGGCTTGTCGATGTTCAAGGCACGAATGACGTAGTCGCGATAAGGCCAGGCATTCCGCCGGGGCTGATCTTTGTCGTAACCGTGCGTCTCACCGAAATGAACGACGTCGAGCCAATGCCGCGCCCAGCGCTCCCCGTAGTGCGGTGAATCGAGCAACCGCTCGACGAGCTTGTCGTAAGCATGCGGATCGGGATCTTGGACGAACTCAGCCACTTCTTCCGGTGACGGCGGCAAACCAACGAGATCGAAATAGAGCCGGCGAATCAGTGTCGCTCGATTGGCTGGCGGAGAAGGACCAAAACCATGATCGCGTAATGTCGCGATGATGAAGTGATCGATGGGATTGGTGGCCCAGGCTTGATCTGCCGCAGAGAGTCGCGGCAACTCGGGACGAACAAGCGGGCGGAGCGACCACCAGTTGCTATCGGCCAGACTGCGATCCTCCAGCTTCTTGTCGGCCGGCCATGGTGCTCCCGCAGCGATCCAGCGGCGAATCGACTCCACTTCCGCCGCGGTCAGTCTGGCTCCCGATTTGGGCATCTCCGGCTTCTCGCCACTGATCATCTGCAGGAGAAGGCTTTCGGCTGGCGCTTTCAAGGAGACTGCTGATCCGCTATCGCCGCCAGTGATCAAAGCCGCCCGAGATTGCAACGACAAAGACCCTTTGGATTCATCCGCGGAGTGACAACTGACGCAGCGTTTTTCGAAAATCGCCGACACGGGAGCAAACGTTTCGTCATTGCCGCGCAGGTTGGCAGCCAGACAGGCAATTAGCAGGACTGCAGGGCTGAAAGAGCGTTGCATGGCGAGTGCTCCCGGCTCGAAAAACTTATCATACAGGTTGTATCGTATTGATTTCGGACAGGCTAGTCAATCGATTAATGTCGAAAAATGGTCACATATGACGAGATTTGATGTCGTTCGCTGTTTGCCGCGACGCGATTTACCCTATAGTATAAGTAGGATTAGGCAGTCGTATTGGAGTTCTTAGGCAATGCCCGCTACAACTGACGCCCGCGAACTTTTCGGGCTCACGAATCGAGTGGATGAAGTCGTGCAGCGGCTGCGTGAGCAGATCGTCGGCGGCAAACTAGCGGCGGGTGAATCGCTGCCCTCTGAAGGAGATCTGGCAACGACGCTGCGGGTCTCGCGGACGGTCATCCGTGAGGCGATGCGTATTCTCTGCACGCAGGGCCTAGTCGAGATTTCACAAGGTCGCCGGCCGCGGGTGAAGTCTGCTGATCCGCAGGCCGCGATTATCAGTCTCGATGCGCTGCTCAGCCGCGGGAGCGGTTCGCTGCAGCACCTAACAGAAGTCCGCCAGCCCTTGGAAATTGAAATTGCCGGATTGGCTGCCGAGCGAGCAAGCGACGTTCAGTTGCAAGCCATCTCTGCGACCAACGAGCAACTGGCCGCCGCCGCGACTCTGGAAGAGTGCATCGAAGCCGATATCAACTTTCATCGCGCTCTGGCTGCAGCCACCAATAATCCTCTCTTCGTCCTGTTACTGGAAACGGTCGCGCAGCTGTTGCGCGAATCTCGTCGCCGCACGCTGACCCAATCCGGAACCAAGCTCGCGCTCGAAGAGCATCTGCGCATTTTTGAAACCATCAAGGCTCGTGACCCCGTCGCTGCGCGAGCCGCCATGCGTCAGCATATCCGCCTGATCGAACGCGACCTGGCGGCGGGCCAAACGCCTAAGCTTCCTTAATTTCCGCGGCCAGTTTCGTCGCCAGCGCGAGTGCTTCAGGCGGAGTGTTGATCAGGCTATCGAGTTGGGCATCACGAACCCGATCCAGGATGGTGCGAAAGTGCGCTCCCGGTTTCATCCCAAGTCGCTTCAGATCTTCGCCCGTAATGAGCGGTACCGGATTCAGCAGCTTGGCAGGCAGTTCGAGCATGCGCCGGCAAGCAACTACCTCATCGGCCTCGCCATCGATCACTTGTGAGACAGCCTCGGTGAACGCGAGGACCGCATCCGATCCCGGTGTAACCAGCAATCGTTGCAACTGCGGCCAGGTTAGTTTGCTCGCGCCGCGAATCATTGGCTCTTCGCGCAGCAGTCGCTGGATGAGTGAAATCTCGTCCGTCGAGAGCTTGAGCCGACGACAAACCGTTTCACAGAGGGTGGCCAGTTCCGCCGGCGAAGATGCCAGCGGACGAAGCAGGACGGCAAATGCTTGGGGAAAGGTCGGTGCCTTTATGCGAGCGATAATCTCCAGGGTTTGCGACCAGGCAAGCGTGTGGATACCACGAGCTTCGGGAAGAAAGACTTCGAGAAGTTCAGACTCGGCCAGCAGTTCGACGGCAATGCGCCGCCGTTCGAGCGTGAGCATGCGGCGCAGTTCAGCGGCGATTCGTTCCGCACTCACGATCACCAGTTCACTCGCCTGGCTACGAATTGCAGCCATGGTTTCGGCTTCGATCACAAATGCAAACGTGGCGGCAAAGCGAACCGCGCGGAGCATCCGCAATTTATCTTCGGCAATTCGTTGCAAAGGCTGGCCGATGGCCCGGATGATCCCCGCTTGCAAATCATCCTGCCCACCGACGTAATCAATCACCTGTTCGGCGAGGGGATCGAAGAACAGGCCATTGATCGTGAAGTCGCGCCGCTGGGCATCTTCGTGCGGGTCACTGAATGTCACGCTATCGGGATGACGGCCGTCGCTGTAACCTGCGTCGCGGCGAAACGTGGCGACGTCGAGCTGACCGACGTCGCGGGGGCCGATGACGGTGATCACGCCAAACGAGGCCCCGATGGCTAATGTTTTCCGCTGGCCAAAAACCTCGCGCACCTGTTCGGGGCGCGCGCTGGTCGCGACATCGTAGTCCTTCGGCTGGCGCCCCATGAGCTGGTCGCGAACGCAGCCACCGGCCCATAACGCTTGATAGCCGGCGTCGCGCAGCTTGCGCACGACATCGACGGCAAATGCACGGGCGGCGGCAGGATCGTACGTCGATGACACAGGTCGTTTGTTTCTATTGTTCGCCAACAGAAGAATGCCACGAACAAGCCGGGGCGGGAGTTTCGCCCGGCGAGGTGCTCGTTAGAATGACATGCCCGACCCAGGCTGACAATCGCTGCCGGTTGGACCACTCCTAACCTTTGCCCAGAACAAATTCATGACGAACGAACCATGCCCGTGGGAAATCGATGTGCAGGCGGTGAAGCAACTGCTCGATTCCGGTGCCGACTTCACCCTGCTCGATTGCCGTGAGCCGGGCGAATATCAGGCTGCCAACATCACTGGCTCGAAACTGATTCCGATGCGTGAAATCCCGGGCAAGCTTGGCGAACTCGAACCGCTGAAGAATTCGCACATTGTGGTTCACTGCCATCATGGCGGCCGCAGCATGCGAGTTACGCAATGGCTCCGCGAACAAGGTTTTTCGCAAGTGCAAAACATGGCTGGCGGCATTGATGCCTGGTCGCAAATCGTCGACCCCAGCGTGCCACGCTACTAAGCTCCCCCCATTTCTTAATTACGAACTCCAGATCCACGGGTGACTTCATGACAACTGCCGACGCGAAAATCGCGGAACTCAAGCTCGAACTTCCCCCCGCCCCCAAGGCTATGGGCGTGTACAAGCCAATCGTCATCGTGGGCAATCTGGCCTATGTCTCCGGGCACGGTCCGCTCAAGAGTGATAGTTCGCTGTACGTTGGGCGGGTGGGTTCCGAAGTCGATCAGCAAGCCGGGTTCATCGCCGCGCGACAAACGGGACTCGCGATTCTCGCGACCCTGCGCACCAACTTGGGCAGCCTCGATCGCGTGAAACGCGTGGTGAAGACGCTGGGCATGGTGAATTCAGTGCCAGAATTCGACAAGCATCCGGCGGTCATCAACGGCTGCAGCGAACTGTGGCGGGACGTATGGGGGCCCGATAATGGCGTCGGTGCTCGCAGCGCCGTTGGCATGGGCTCATTGCCGGGCAACATCACGGTCGAGATCGAAGCGATTTTTGAGTTGGAGTCGTAAGAACACATCGTCGCGAAATGCCTGGGATAGTAAGATAGAGGAGACTGCGGCCGACTAGAGAAATGCCAGGACAAACTTGTCTCGCTCGGCCCGCTGGAAAACCTTTTCTCCCATGACTTTTCGCCAAACGTTGTTCTTCCTGCTGGGCTCAGTTATCCCCGCGCTCGCGCTGGCGCTGATTGGAACCAGACTGATGCGCTGGCTCAGTCCACGCTGGGGGTTGGTCGATCATCCGGCAGCGCGCAAGGTTCACGTCACGCCAACTCCTCTAGGTGGTGGAATTGGCATTTGGCTTGGCGTGGTGGGAACATTTGCCGCGGGGCAACTTGCTCTCACACTGATCGGCGCAAACAGCTCCTGGCAAGAACTGGTTCCCGATTTCGCCCGGCCTCATTTGGCGGGAATTCACGCACAAATGCTGAAGCTGTGGATTCTGCTCCTGGCGGGAACCGTGCTCATGTTGCTCGGGCTGTCTGACGATCGCTGGGGGCTGTCGTGGCAGGTCCGCATGGCAACTCAATTTGCCGTGGCCGCAGCGTGCGTCTATTTCATTCCCAATCTGCGGCTAACAGTCTTCATCGACCAGCCTTGGTTCACGGGAATGCTGTCGGTGCTGTGGATCGTCGCGCTGATTAATTCGTTCAACATGCTCGATAACATGGACGGGCTGTCGGGAGGAATCGCGACAATCGCGGCGGGATTTTTGGCCGCGGTGATGCTCATTGCCCCGAATCCAGATTCGCCCGGTCCGCAGTTATTTGTCGCGGGATTCCTGCTCGTGCTGACTGGTTCCCTGCTCGGCTTTCTGTGGCACAATCGTCCCCCGGCGAAAATCTTCATGGGCGATGCCGGCAGCTATTTCGTCGGCTTTAACATTGCCGTCGCGACGCTGCTCGCCAGTTACACTGGTTATCACGGCGAGACTCGGCACGCGATTCTCGCGCCCCTCTGCGTGATGGCGGTTCCGCTGTACGACCTGGTTACGGTCCTGGCGATTCGGATTCGCGCGGGGCAAAGTATTTTTGCGGCGGACAAGAACCATTTCTCCCATCGGCTCGTAGAATTAGGGTTAACGAAGCCACAGGCCGTGCTGACGGTCTACCTGACCACTGCGATGTGCGGGCTCGCGGCGGTCTTGTTGCACCGGGTCGATACTCTGGGGGCCGTGTTGCTGATGATGATCGTCGGCTGCACGCTGTCTCTGATCGCCATTTTGGAAACCACCGCCAGGCGAAAGATCAAGCAGCCATGAAACGTCGCCGCGGTCAGCATGCGTCCGCAGAAGCGTCGTCTCACGCCCGGGAGAGCTCTGCGTCCTCGATTGGGCAGGTGGCAGTGGTCTTCAGCAACTACGTTCGCCCCGCCATTCTTGCCATCGCCACTGCGCTGCTCGTTTCAACGCCGCTCGTCGCCAGCGAGTCAATTGTTTCCGAGGGAACTGGCGCTAGTTGGTACATTCTCTGGCTGGCACTTGCCCTGTTTTCGCTCCTTGGTTCGGTAATCTCCGTCGAGGCAAATCGCCGCTGGGCGTGGCCCGACCTGTGGATTGCGGTGATCGTCGGTTGGCATCTGCTCAGCGCCGCGCTCTGCGATGGCAACGAGCGGCATGCCTGGAACGCAGCCTGGCAATGGGTTGCCTACGGCGCGCTGGCAATTGTGATGCGGCAACAGTTGTTGACGGGACAAGAAACTCGCGCGATCGTGGTCGTGATGATGTTGCTCGCCGTCGCTGTTTCACTGCATGCCTTCTATCAATATTCGGTTACTCAGCCCGCCCTGCGCAATGAATTCAAAAAGAATCCGCAAGCGATTCTGCAACAGATGGACGTATCAGCCGACGCCGCCGGCCCGCTGCTCACCTTGGCAGAGAATCGCATCAATAGTCTGGAGCCAGTAGGCGAGTTCGCACTCACGAATTCATTGGCCGGGTTCTTGTTGCCCTGGATGTTGGTGGCTTTCGCCTTGGCATTTTGGTTAGTGCAGAAAGGTGAGTCTTTGCCCACGGTGACGGTGTTCATTGCGATAGCGGTGATCGTATTCGCGGTCCTCATCTTGACGAAAAGCCGAACCGCCTGGCTTGCCGCTGCTGGTGGCTGTGGTTTGATCTTGATGTTTGGTCGCCGCTCGGGTTGGCAACTCGATTGGCGCTGGCCGGCGGGAATTGCGGCGGTTGTGTTGCTGCTTGGGCTCGGTGCGGTCGCGACCAACGGGCTCGATGCCGAAGTGCTCAGCGAGTCCCCCAAGTCGGTGCTTTATCGCTTGCAATACTGGCGAGCTACAGCCGCGATGATTGGCGACCATCCTTGGCTGGGCGTTGGTCCCGGCAATTTTCAGGAACGCTATGCCGGGCACAAGTTGCCCGAGGCAAGTGAAACCATCGCGGACCCACACAACTTTTTGCTAGAGGTCTGGAGCACTGCGGGGACTCCGGCTCTGTTGGCTTTGGTGGCATTGATCTTTACGACGGCGTGGCAGCTTGCTCGCCAAAGCAATTCGGAACTTGCCGATTCTGCGGTAACAGTTGCATCTCGTGATGAGCAGGAGGGAGCGAGCGGCCGGCAAATCAGCACGTTTGGCATTCTCGTGGGAGCCTTCGTAGGCTTGATGTTGGCGGGCCTGCTTGGTTTCATTGTCTTCGATCCACTCGAAACGACGCGAACGAGTTTCGATCCACGCGACACTGCACTGGGACTGCCTGTCGTTTGGATCACGGGCTTTCTTTCGTTCGGACTCGGAATATATCTGCTGGGCAATTGGATTGATCGCGGAGATCTGCCCCGTTCGGCAATTGTGATCGCGCTAGTTGCACTTTTGGTGAACCTGCTCGCTGCGGGGGCGGCGATTTATCCGGGGGTCGTGAATTCGGCCTGGTTGTTGTGGGCAATCGCGATGCGAGGCAACCAGAGCGAAAGTTCTGCGAGTCAACAATCGCCGGCTGTACTGAACCTGCAATCGCCCCAGCAAGCGATTAACTGGATCTTGGCCGGGTTGTGCTTCGTCGCCCTCATAGCCTGCAATTACACCGAATATGTTCCGGTCATGGCGAGCCAGCAGCTGTTGGCGAACGCCAGCGAAGAGAGACAGGCAGGGCGGATGTCGTTGGCCGTTGAATACATCGAGCAGGCCATTGCGGCAGATCCTTGGTCGTCCACGGCGCGGCGCTTTCTGGCAAACTTACAATTCGGTGCCTGGCTGGTTAATCCCTCCTCCCGCAATTGGAAGCAGTTTGTCGACGCGATGGATGAATTTGAAAAGTCGTCGCCACATCACTTTACTCAGCATCAGCAGCGGGGGGACTGGCTGCTATTTGCGTCGCGCCGCATTAAGAATACCGACCTGCTGGCCGAGTCTGCCCGGGCGTATGAAACTGCCGTGAAGTGCTACCCGAATAACGCGTTCTTGCGCGCGCAATTGGCAGCCGTCTATGATGAACAGGGTCGGAAAGCTGATGCCAGTGAGGCGGCCAAGCGTGCTGCAGAATTGGACGCCCTTTGCCCGCACGTAGAACAGAAGTTAGAACAAAGAATGCTGTACGATCCGCATTGGCCACTAACGAAGGAACCGGTCGTAGCAGAGAAACTTGCTGCCGAAAACGCAGCGAAAGTAGTAGCCCGCTTGCGGGATGGCGCAAGCAGCAATTGAGGCTATTGCCAGTCTGCGACAGCCAGCGCTCAACAACTCCGCTTTCAGAGTTTTTAGCTATGAAGAATCTTGTGTTCGTCGTCGTGAGTCTGGCGGTTGGCGTGGGACTAGGCGTCGCCAGCACGCGGCAGGAATTCTCGGGCGAGCAGTTGCCAACAGTTCCCTACCTTGCTGCCAGTAATAAGTCTGCGCCATCCACTGATAAAGGGCCGAAGGTTACGCTCGTCGGTGGTAGTACTTTTGATTTCGGCCAAATGGATCGTCACGCCGAAGGGGAGCATACGTTTCAAATCCGGAACGATGGCGATCAGCCGTTGCGGCTGGAAAAAGGTCAAACGACCTGCAAATGCACGATGAGCGAAATGCAAGACGGCGAATTGCTGCCGGGCAAGATCATGCCTGTGAAGTTGAACTGGAATGCAAAAACCGGCGATGTCGATTTTTCGCAGTCCGCCGAAGTCGAAACCACCGATCCGCGTCAGCCCATCGTGCGTTTGCATGTCTACGGCAAAATCATTGATGCTCTTCGGCCCGACCGGGGACATCTTTCGCTGGGCACGTTCTCGGCCAGCGAAGATACAACCGGGAAGCTGAAGATTTTTTCGTTCCGAGGCGAAGAGCCGCTAGCAGTTGTCAAGCACGAGTTTCTCGCGACCGACCGCGCCGAGCCATTTTCGGCTGAGTTTCGCCCCCTCACCACAGAAGAAGTCGCTGCCGAAAAAGGGGCGAAATCGGGCGTTGAGGCTACGATTCGAGTCAAATCCGGCTTGCCACTGGGAAGCGTGGCGCAGACAATCCGCCTGACCACCAATTTATCGGCGACGTCCCCCTTGGAGATTCCTATCGAAGGGAAGGTTGTCGGCGATATCGTACTGGTTGGTCCCGACGTTGTCAGCGAGCAGAATATCGTCCGGTTTGGGCCTGTGGCTGCTGGCAAAGGTAAGTCGGTTACCGTGCATGTGCTGGTGAAAGGTCCGCATCGAAGCGAAACGAAGTTAACTCTGGCGGGCACCGAACCCACCGGATTGTTGGCTGAACTTGGCAAGGAATCGAATGACAACCCGCAGGTGGCACGCTACCCGCTCACCATTTCGATTGCCAAAGATGCCAAGCCGATTTCAAAGCTCGGTACGACAGCAGAAAATGCGGGAGTAATTCGGATCGCCGCCACGCACCCGCGAATCAAAGAGTTCGTGATTCTGGTGCGATACGCGGTGACAGAGTAGGCCGCGAGCCCGATTGATATTTGAGAGTTAAACCTGACACGGAAGTAGGTCGTCATGCGAGTGGGTGGAACGGATTTACAGCGAATTCTAGCAGTCTGCGTGACGACGCTGGCTTGTTCGTTCCTGTGGCTCGGCTGCAATGAAAAGCCGGCCCCCGTACCGCCGGAAGTTCCGGTTCAGCAGTCGAGTAGTGAGACTGATCAGAAAGTTGACGATCCTCAACCCGAGGTTCCACCAAGCGAACTGACAAAGCAATCCACCGTTACTCCCGCGGTGCAATTGCCGCCAGAACAACCGCCAGCGGCCACCACCAAGAAAATCCCCACCCAGCCGCTGTTTGCGGGGTGGCCAGAACCAAAGCTGGTCTTTCTTGTTACCGGTCAACAGCAAGGATATATCGAACCGTGTGGCTGTACCGGCCTCGCGAATCAAAAAGGTGGTTTGGCTCGCAGGCAATCGCTGCTCAACGACCTGCGAGAGAAACGGGGTTGGAATGTGGTTCCCGTCGATGTTGGCAGTCAAAGCAAACGCTTCGGCAAACAGCCCGAGATCAAGTTCCAGCGAACTGCCGAAGCCTTGCGAGCGATGGGCTATCAGGCAGTCACGCTGGGAGCCGATGATCTTCGTTTAACGGCGGGTGAATTGACCGCGGCTACCAATCCCGATGATCAGCCGAGCATCTTCGTCAGCGCCAATGTCGCGGTGCTGGCGCGCGATCTTCAGCCGACTTACAAGATCATCGAAGCGGGCGGTAAGAAGATCGGCATCACGGGAATACTGGGTGATTCCCTCGAACAAAAGTTGGCTGGCGACGAACTGGTGCATGAACCGGCCGCTGCAGCACTCGAGAAAGTGAGTGCCGAACTGAAGGCCCAGAACTGCGATCTATATGTACTCCTCTGTCATGCGACGCTGGAAGAAAGTCGTAAGTTGGCTGCTGCAGCGCCACTCTTTGATCTGGTAGTTACTGCCGGCGGCGTTGGTGAACCGACCTTGGAACTCGAAAAGATCCCTGGTGGCAAAACAATGATGGCCCAGGTAGGAACGAAGGGAATGTACGTTGGCGTCGTGGGTGTCTTCGATGATGCCAAACAACCGCTACGTTACGAACGGGTTCCACTCGATAGCCAGTGGAAAGACTCGCCGCCAATGTTGCAGTTGCTGGCCGACTATCAACAGCAACTCGAACAAATGGGACTATCGGAACTTGGCTTGCGACCGCAGCCCCATCCGTCGGGTTTGCATTTTGTTGGTTCCGATAAGTGCGGCGAGTGCCATACCAAGGCCTTCGAAGTTTGGAAGAATACTCCTCACTCGCACGCGACAGATTCACTCGTCAAGCCGCCAAATGAAAGAGGCCATATCGCGCGGCACTTCGATCCCGAATGTCTTAGTTGCCACGTGACGGGTTGGGAACCACAAAAGTTCTTTCCCTTTACCTCGGGCTACACCTCACTGACAGAAACTCCGCTGATGCGGCACAACGGTTGCGAAAACTGCCACGGTCCTGGTTCCGCGCACGTGGAAGCCGAAAGTGGAACGGTGCAACTGGCTCAAGCGGAAGTCACCAGCCGGCGCGACGCCATGAAACTGTCGCTGGCTGGCGGTGTGGCCGAGCGAAAGTGCATGGAGTGCCACGATCTCGACAACAGCCCCGATTTTCACGTGAAGGGGGCCTTCGAGAAGTATTGGAAAGATGTCGAGCACAAGGGGAAGGATTAGGTTGAACCTGGATGGCACGCAAGAAGTCCGCGAAGTCCGATGTGCCGTCCGCGCCTACGCCCGACGAGCAGCCAAACGCAACTGCTGTAAACAAACGTGGGCCGCGCTCGGCCTCGACACCGCGCGTAGTCGTGTTTGAAGATCCCGATCCCGCAGAAATCGCTGAGTCCCTTGGTCTGGCGCATTTTCAAGAGCCCGATGATGCGGGCCTGTCGTTAGAAGAATTCGGCCAGGCCTACGCTTCGCTCATGACCGAGGCGGCCGATCCCTACGAAGCCGCGGCCAAGCGAGTTGAAGCTGAGACAACTGTCGCGCCTGAGAGTTCGAAGGAAACGTCTGCGGAGAGCGATGACGAACCGCTCGACGTAATTGATGGGGACGACGATGACGCCGCGGAAGTCACGCCACTGACAATTCTCGAAGCGATGTTGTTTGTCGGTCATCCCTTAGGCGAGCCACTCACCAGTCAACAAATCGCCGGCCTGATGCGTGGCGTGCGGCCAGCAGAAATCGACGAACTGGTTCAAGAGCTGAATGATAGCTACGAACGCGATGGCTCCGTTTATCACGTTGCCGCGCATGGGGCCGGTTATCGGTTGGAACTACGTCGCGAGTGGGGGCCGATTCGCGATCGGTTTTATGGCCGGGTGAAAGAAGCCCGTCTGTCGCAATCGGCCGTCGATGTGCTGGCAATCGTTGCCTATCAGCAACCCATCACCGCCGACGAAGTCGAACGGCTGCGCGGCAAACCCAGTGGTGCCGTGCTATCACAATTGGTTCGCCGCGATGTTCTACGGGTCCAACGAGCCGAACCAAAGGCACCGCCACAGTTTCTTACGACTGGTCGGTTTCTCGATCTTTTCGGTCTCGATGACTTGAGTGATTTGCCGCAGAGCCTTGAAGGTGAAAAGGGACTCTAAGCTTCGCCAACGGAACGCTGCCAGCGGATGTTTTCGCTAGCAGCGCATTCGTTCTTCTCAGCATCCTGCGCATTGTCGGCACGATTCGACTTTAGCCAACTTGGCCCGCGCGACGATGACAAACAGGGGCGCGCTTCGTCGCGTCCGAACCGCGGCAAGACATGCGTCGCGGCTGTTCGAAGCCGGAGAGGCTGTTTGTTGCGAGGAGAGGTGCACGATGAAGAAATATCAACCATCGTTCGGTCGTCGTACGTTGCGTTTCGTCGCAACTTGCACCCTGTTGGTCTGTGCACTAAATACAGGCTGCAAATCGCCCTGGGGTTGGTGGGGCAGCGGATCTGGTGGCACGGGGGGCATGTTCAGCTCGGCGACACCCGATGTCGGCAAGCAGAAATACGATGGTCTGTCGCAAGACTTCTCGTCCGGTGCTGGAGGTGCCTATCAGCAACCAAAGGCCACGAGCGGTAACTACGTCAGCAACGCGTGGAACAAGTCGACGGCGGCCGTGGGTTCGGTGTTCGCTTGGAAGGGAACCAAGTCAGCAGTTCCTACCGACGACCCAACCAGCTTGGATAGCAAGACGAAAGCAATCACTCCCGATATTCTGATCGCTGCTGGCCGGATGTACGAAACCAAGGGGAAGTTCCCCGAAGCGCTGCAGCAGTATGAAAAGGCCCTGAAGGTCGCGCCCAACGATCTCGCCTCACTCATTAGTATTGGTCGGTTGTACGACCGCCAGGGAAACTTCCCAAAAGCGATCGAAACCTATAATCGCGCCGCGGCGGCCCATCCTAAGAGTGGTCTTGTACAGAACGACCTCGGACTGTGCTACGCCCGCCAAAAGGACGCTGCTCGGGCCGTCGAACATTTGACGATGGCCTGCGAACGATCTCCCAAGGATCCCAAGTATCGCAATAACCTGGCGACAGTCCTCGTCGAAAATGGCCGCACCGAAGAAGCCTTCCGCCATCTCAAAGCGCTCAACAGCGAAGGTGCCGCGCACTACAACCTGGCTTACTTGCTTGTCGGTCGGGGTAAGCAGGAAGAAGCAGCCCAGCACCTGCGTTTAGCATTACAAGTTGAACCGGAACTTAGCGCCGCACGCGAACTACTGGCCCAAATGGGTGGCGTTCCCGAGCAGAACGTCCAACAGCCGTATGCTCAAGTGAATGCTCAACAGCCAATGGATCAACGGCAACAAGCGCTCAGCCTGTTCCAAGCGGGCCCAGTTCAACGGACGGCGCCGACCGGCCAGAGTCCATTCCAGCAGGCTTCGCAAACGACGAGCAATCCGGTCGAGATCGTCTTCCCGACCGCGCCGGCGAATACGCAGCAGCCCCCCTCCGCACCCACTGCGTTCGCGGCTCCTCAGCCAACTGCGTATCCACAGCAAGTTCCTGCGGCGCAACCCGACGGCTCGTACCGGATTGCGGACGACGAGACTCCGCAGTTGCTCCCCCCTGTTACCGAGTAGTTAACAAAACGTAGTAGCCGCGCGTGATTCGCCTGACCGCCGAGTTGCGGTATGATGGGTGAGATATTACTCCACCCAGGCGAGCCCGCGCGTGAGACTTTCGGCCCAGTCCGAGCCCCGACTTTCCGTCAACCCCGGCGACGTTACGCTCGATGCGCCGTCGGATCCCAGTTCGGACAACGGCAGCGAACAAGTCTGCCGTCTCCATCTGAGGGAAGGAAATAGCACAGCTGTTCGCTCGGAAGTTACGCACCTACTCCGGTCGCGTCTCCGTTCCGCTTCGCTGTTAATCTTCGCAGCGCTAGCCGTTTTTCTCGTCTGGCACACGCTGTCGTTCGACCGATGGGATCGGGTGATCTATGTCGTTAACTACGCGGCCCATATCGTTGCCACACTGATCCTTGGAATGCTTGGCTTTCTGCTCTGCACCCGGCGAGAATTCACTCTCTCCGAGCTCCGCTGGATTGAGATTGCCACGTTTTTTGTACCAGCCGGTTTCTTCGCCACGCTCCATTACAGCCGGGCGACGTATTTTGCAGAAAACTATGGCATGCATCCCGAAGTGGCCGCGGCCTGGCTTCTGCCGATTTACATTTATGCCTTGTTCATTCCCAACACTTGGCAACGAGCAGCGGTGTTTATCGGCGTGCTCTCGGGGTTGCCGGTGCTGCTGATTGCGCTTTCGGCAATTACACACGTCCAAAGTGCCGAAGTCTTGCTGGAACAGTGGGACACGGTCGTAGTTACTGTCTTGGTGATGGCGATTGCTGCCGTCAGTTCGGTTTGGGGTGTCCACACCATCAACACTCTTCGCAGCGAGGTCTATCAGGCCAAACGCCTCGGCCAATATCAGCTGAAGCAACTGATCGGCAGCGGTGGCATGGGCGAAGTCTATCTCGCCGAACATCAGCTGATGAAGCGCCCCTGCGCGATCAAGGTGATTCGTCCAGAGAAGGCCGGAGACCCCAAGGTTCTTGCCCGCTTCGAACGCGAAGTGCAGGCGACTGCGCGACTTTCGCACTGGAACACCATCGACATCTTCGATTATGGCCGGGCCGACGACGGCACGTTTTACTACGTCATGGAATACTTGCCCGGCATGAATTTGTCGGAATTGGTTCGCCGCTTTGGTCCACTTCCTCCTGGCCGCGCGATCTATCTGATTCGCCAGGCCTGCGATGCGTTGCAAGAAGCCCACGATTTGGGACTCGTCCACCGAGATATCAAACCCGCCAACATTTTTGCCGCTTCGCGCGGCGGCGTGTGTGATGTTGTTAAGCTTCTCGACTTCGGCCTTGCTAAACCGCTGACCGACCTCAACGCGGCGCATTTGACCGCCGATGGAACCATCACCGGTTCGCCTTTGTTCATGTCTCCGGAACAAGCCACGGGCGACACAGAGCCCGATTCGCGCAGCGACGTCTATTCGCTTGGGGCGGTTCTGTATTATCTGGTCACGGGTAAGCCAGTCTTCGAGGACGATAAGCCGCTGAAGATTATGTTCAAGCATGCCCACGAGACGCCGGTTCGGCCTTCGCTCGTGCGCACCGATCTGGCTGGCGACCTCGAGATGATCGTTCTCCGGTGCCTGGAGAAGAATTCCGGCCAACGTTTTCAATCTGCCTCTGACCTGGCTGCCGCACTTGATCGGTGCCACGACTCCGGCACTTGGACGCGTGAACACGCCCGCGAGTGGTGGCAAGAAAACGAAGTCCCGATTGAACGCATTCCCGAACTCAGCGCCTAGCAAACGAGAGCATGGCCTGGCTCCTACTCATCGTCGTCCCCAGCAGTCCCGATATCTTCCCCGCCGCGCTTCATCCGCCAGCGCAAGTACGAGTCGATGAAGCCCTGAATGTTGCCATCAAGCACCGTGTGGAAGTTGCTTACCAGATAACCAGTGCGCTGATCTTTGACTCGTTGGTCGGGATGCAAGAAGTAATTGCGAATCTGTGAGCCGAAGCCGACCTTTGATTTGGCTTTGTACTGCAGATCTTTCTCGGCTTCACGCTTTTCATCAGCCAAGCGGGCCAAACGAGCGAGCATCATCTTTCGCGCGAGAGCGCGGTTCTGGTGCTGGCTCCGTTCGTTCTGGCATTTCACTTCAATGCCCGTTTCGTAGTGCATCAGCCGAATCGCACTCTCCGTCTTATTCACGTGCTGTCCGCCGGCACCGCCGGCTCGCATCGTTTCTTCGCGCACATCCTTGGCCCAATCGACCACAATTTCCGATTCGTCGTTGATCTCGGGTGCGACGTCAACCGCAGCAAAACTCGTCTGTCGCTTTCCTTCCGAGTTGAACGGGCTGATGCGCACCAGTCGGTGAATGCCGTTTTCACCTTTGAGAAATCCGTACGCCATCGGACCACGAATGGCGACTGTCGCGCTGTTGATGCCTGCCTGGTCGTTATCCAACCGGTCAAGCACGACGAATTCAAAACCAGCTTTCGCCGCATATTGCATGTACATCCGCAGCAGCATTTCGGCCCAGTCGTTGGCGTCTGTGCCGCCGTCGCGCGCGTAAATACTCATGATCGCGCCAGCAGAATCGTGCGGGCCGTTGAGTAGCGCCTGCAGTTCGAGTTCGTCGACCAGGGATTCGAGCTCGCCGATTTCGTTGGCGACTTCGCTGGAGAGACTGTCGTCGGATTCGGCCATTTCGAGCAGGCCGGGCAAATCGGCAGTCCCCTTGACCACGCGTTGCAGTGGCTTGGTGACGGCGAGCAAGGCCTTCAATTGGGCCATGACATCGCGGGCCTTCTCCTGGTTGTTCCAGAATTCGGGCGCGACCATCCGCTCTTCAATTTCCCTTACTTTTCTCAGCTTGTTGTCGTAGTCAAAGACTGTCTCGAAGTTGACCGACCCTGACCTGCAGCGTACTAACGCGGCTGTACCATTCAGTTTCCATGATTCGTGGGCAATTCTCTGCTGAGTTGAAGGAGCTAGGCTTTCCACAATATTAGCGGTGCAATGGTCGAGAGGCGAGGGGCGAGCAGCTAAGACAGGAGACTTTAGCGCCGTTCAAGACCGGCTGGCAGACTCCTGCACGATCACGCTCGCATTCGGTGGGGGGATTGCTAACATGGCATGCACGTTTACCTCTCCACTCGGTTGCCTGCGGAGCGATTCCGATGACCGTGCGACGTTTGTCTGCATTCTTGTCGTTCTTGTGCTTGGGAATTCTCGCGTGCGGCGGTTGCAGTCCTGCTGCCGTCGAACCGAGCGGCCCCAGCGAGCCTCTTATTGAAACGGGCAAAGTGCCAATCAATGAAAAGCGACCGATCGGCATCTCGGTTCTCACGCTGAATAATCCGTTCTTCAAGGTGATCGCCGATAGCGTGACGGCCGACCTTGCGAAAGAAGGCTACACGACAATCGTCGTGGCTGGCGAGTTGGACGTTGCCAAGCAGCAAAGCCAAATTGAAGACTTCATTGCCAAGGGTTGTTCGGCAATTGTACTCTGCCCCTGCGATTCCAAAGCGATCGGCCCAGCAATTCAAAAAGCCAACACTGCGGGCATTCCCGTCTTCACGGCAGATATTGCCTGCCTTGCGCCGCAGGCAAAAGTCGTCTCGCATATTGCCACCGATAATTACGGTGGCGGCAAACAGGCCGGCGAGGCGATGATCGAAGCGCTCGGGGGCACAGGGGGCAAGGTCGTCATTCTTGACTTCAAGCAAGCGGAATCGTGCTTGTTGCGCGTTAAAGGCTTTAAGGAAGTGATCGCTGCCTACAACGAGAAAAATCCTGACAGAAAGATCGACATCGTGGCCGAACTTCCCGGCGATGGCAAACGCGAGAACGGCAACAAGGCGGCGGAGGACGCCCTGCAAGCTCATCCCGATTTGGTCGGCATCTTTGCCATTAACGACCCCTCGGCACTGGGTGCTTATGTTGCGCTGGAAAAGGCAAACAAGACTGCGCAAGTGAAGATAATCGGCTTCGACGGTCAGGACGACGGCAAGCGGGCGATTCGCGACGGCAAGATTTACGCTGACCCAATTCAGTATCCTGAGCGGATGGGGCAACTCACCGCCAAGTCGATTCTGGAATATTTCGATGGCAAATCGCCACCAGCCGAGCAACTGATTCCCACCGAGCTCTATCGCCAGGCAGATGGGCAGAAAGATGAATCGCTGAGCAAGTAGCTTTTCATCTGCCCCGATTCGTCAGCCAACGATATGGGATCTATGCCTGCCACAGCCCAAAACTCGAATAGGTATCTTGCCTGGCTGCGCTGGTTGCTGGCCGAGCAGGCGATGCTCGTCGCGCTGGTGATTCTGATCGCGGTGCTCAGCGTGCTGACGTGGGATAAACAATCGCCGACCGGTGCAGTTGCTGGTCAAGTTTTGGCCGCCAGAATCAGCGGGCAACTGGCGACCGGCAACTCGGTGGCAATCCTCACGCGCAGCACCAGTGAGGATCTAGCCTTCGCCACTGAACTAAAGGCGCAACTAGAGCAACGGGGATTTCGGATTCCCGTGATAGTGAATGCCGAGCCGCCACAAGCTCGCGCGGCGCTTGAGGCCGCGACATTGGCGGGGCAAAAGATCGACCTGATCGCAGCCAGCGAAGTTGCCAGCAGTTGGACCGCCGTACAACGGTGGGCCGAGAGGCAGTCACAACCCGTGATGATCCTGAAACCGCAGCCCTATTATTGGCCCAACTTTCTGAAAACCGACAATCTGCTGAACATCAGCAACCAAATCGCCGTAATCGCGATCATTGCGATCGGGATGACTATGGTCATCATTACCGGCGGCGTCGATCTCTCGGTCGGCAGCTTGATCGCGCTCTCAGCTGTGATCTGCACTATTTTGCTCCGTGATCTGGCAGGTGGGCAAAGCGCATCGCTATTCGCCACATTGGCGTGCAGTCTGGCTGCGATTGGTGCCTGTGCCTTGTTTGGCGCAGTCTCCGGGACATTCGTCACGTTGCTCCGCGTGCCGTCGTTTATCGTTACGCTCGCAATGATGTTGCTGGCTGACGGAGTCGCCTACAACCTGTCGCAAGGAGCGACCATCGACGAAATTCCGCGGGCGTTCATGTGGCTGGGAAAGGGTACAGCGCTCGTCCGAATCCCCAATTCCGCGGTGTTGATGATTGGCTTGTATGTCGTCGCCCAGTTCATCATGACAAAAACAATCTTCGGCCGGCATTTGTACGCGGTCGGCGGCAACCTGAAGGCAGCCTGGCTGTGCGGTGTGCCGGTCAAGCGCGTGACAATCGCTGCCTATATCATTTGCGCTGCGCTGGCGGGCCTTGGTGGCGTGCTGATGGCATCGCAACTGGGGGCCGGCAGCCCCAATTATGGCTCGAAGCACGAACTGATGGTGATTGCAGCAGTCGTGGTTGGCGGGACTTCGCTGGCGGGTGGTCGCGGCACCATGTGGGGGACCTTTATCGGAGCGCTGATTCTGGCAGTGATCGCCAATGGCATGAATTTAGTTGGGTTGGAAAGCAAGCGGCAGCAGATTGTGCTGGGAATGGTTATTCTAAGTGCAGTCCTGCTCGACCGAATGAAGCGACCACCCCATGAATGAAGTACCTGCGACCTCCGAATCTGCCGCGCCCGTCTCACCCAAGAATTCCCGTTCTGAATGGAAAACGGCTGTGCTCGTGTTCCTCGGCATTGTGGCGACGTATTTTTTAGTTGCCTACGTAGTGATGCCTCTGGTGTGGAAGCGTTACGCACATCGGCATCCGGGGCTCGATAATACTCCGGGCATGACTGTCGCCGCCGACGGGCACTTGGGCGATCCGATTAACGTGGCCCTCGTTAGTGCCGAAGCTGATTTGAAACCGGTGATGGAAGCCGCGGGCTGGTTTCCGGCCGATCCCTTGGGAGTGCGCGCTGACCTGAAGATTGCCGCCGATACGGTCCTCTCGCGCGAGTACCGAGCGGCCCCAGTCAGCAATTTGTTCTTGTATGGCCGCAAGGAAGACTTTGCCTTTGAAAAGCCGGTCGGCAACAATCCGCGTCAGCGGCACCATGTGCGCTTTTGGAAATCGGCTCAATTGGACGATCAAAATCGTCCTCTGTGGGTGGGTTCGGCTGCGTATGACTCGCATGTCGAGTTGAGTCGTACGACCGGCCAGATCACCCACCACATTTCCCCAGATGTCGATGCCGAGCGAGACCTGCTGTTTGGCGACTTGCAGCAGACCGGGCGGCTGGTCGATGTGCAGTTGATTGCCGATTTTCACAAAACCAAATCAGGCAAGAACGGCGGAGGGGATCCTTGGCACACCGACGGCGCGCTGATGCAAGGCACAATTCGGCCAGCTACTTCGCCTTGAGGTGGTTCTGGCAATTCAGCTCTAGGTCTCCTCTCAAAATGGCCGCTCGCCCCGTATAATCGACGTGACAGTGAAGAAGTCCGTTGCCCGCAACCCAGGAGTGTGGGGGTTATGACTCGCCGTAGCCGAGCGCGAGAAGTCGTGCTGCAAGTTTTATTCGAAGACGATTTGAACCCGGATCGGAAGACGATTCAGGCCGACGATTTCATGCGCAATCGCCTGAATCAGGACCAGGAATTGCTCGATTTTGCTCGCCGACTGGTGGCGGGAGTGCGAAAGAACCGGATCGAACTCGACGACCTCCTGAAGCAGACAGCTGATAATTGGAGCCTCGAGCGGATGGCGGTGATCGACCGGAATATCCTCCGGCTGGGCGCTTATGAGATGCTCCACTCCGATACGCCCGAGCGAGTGGCGATCAATGAAGCGGTCGAACTGGCCAAACGTTTCGGGGCCAAACAATCGTTCCACTTCGTCAACGGAATTCTCGACCGGTTCGTTAAGGAACGTCGGGAAACGGGCAAGTCAGAACAGGCGGAAAAGTAATTGCCAATCGTCTGTGCCCAGCGGCGATCTGTGAAAATGGTCATTCTTGCCGCAATCAAACCAATCTCGTCCTCTTGCTAAGCGGGTACCGGCTAGTTGCCCCTGGTGCCCAAGATAAGACCTATGGGAATTTTTGACTATTTCAAGAAGAAGCCCGATGAGCTTGCTTTGCCCGAGGCACCACAGTCGGCCAGCAAACCCGCAGCAGAAGCGGCAACTCCGCAGAGCATCTTCACCCGCCTGCAGTCGGCGCTGAAGAAAACGCACGACGTCCTCAACACCGATATTCGCGACTTGTTCAAGCGCGAGGGTCGGCTCGTAGATGACGAGTTCCTGACGGAACTGTTCGCCGCCCTGGTGAAGACCGATATGGGTGTCGGCCCTGCCAACAAGCTGCGCGATCGGGTGAAAACCGATTTTCGCGGGCGCGTGGTGCAAATGAGTGATGTGCTAGCGGCCGTGAAGCAGGAACTGCGCGGCATGCTCGACCAACCAGGCCAACAGCAAGCATTGCAGTTCGTCACCAGCGGGCCCACAGTTATCTTGGTGGTGGGCGTGAATGGCTCCGGCAAGACCACTACAATCGCTAAACTTTGCCAACGCTTCAAAGATCAGGGTAAAAAGGTTGTCCTCGGCGCTGGAGATACCTTTCGCGCGGCGGCTGTTGAACAGCTGACGATCTGGGCCGATCGCTTGGGCGCGGAAATTGTCAAAGCCGAGCCGGGCGCGGATCCAGCGAGTGTTGCTCATCGCGCGGTGGCGAAGGCCGTCGAAGTGAATGCGGATATCTGCATTGTCGATACCGCTGGACGCTTGCAGACCCAGTCGAACTTGATGCAGCAGCTCGAGAAAATCCATCGGGTGATGGGCAAAGTCATACCGGATGCGCCACACGAAGTGCTGCTGGTGTTGGATGGAACTGCGGGGCAGAACGCAATCAGCCAGGCTCAGGGTTTTTCGTCAGCCGCCAAGTGTACGGGCATTGTGCTCACCAAGCTCGATGGCACTGCCAAGGGTGGTGTGGTGGTTGCCATTCGGGAAAAGTTCGCGATCCCAGTCAAGTTCGTGGGGCTTGGGGAAAAGGCTGCGGATCTGGCAGAGTTTAACGCGCAGCAGTTTGTCGATGCCCTGTTCGAGGACCTTGTGTGAGCTTCGTTTCCTGAACTCGAACCCTGCTTGCGCGGGCATTCCTAAAAGCGTGCAACGTCCGGAATTGATTGAAGTCCGGTTGTAACGACCTTAACGACGGCACCTGCGGAACATCCGGCAAGGTTTCACACCCGCGACGCAAAGTCGCGGTTTCTGCCATGTTTATCGAGTGAATGTCTTGCACCTGCCAGCGCGGCAGTACCGATATCAACAGTGCTGGGATAAGGCGACGGTTTGCCCTTCCAATTGCTTGCCACGGATTCCCAGTACCTGCCTGTTGGCCCTACCTGTTTGGCGTGACGAACTGCGCCGTTTGTCGCGCTCTTTGCAACCGTTTCCTCATGGACTGGGGAGTTAAAACCATGAAACTGTCGAAGCTTGCTTTCGCTGCCGCGATCGCTTGGGGCATTTACACAAGTAATGCCTCTGCCCAAACGTATGGGCAACAACCACAAGTTCGTCAGGTCGCTGCGACCAACGACTACTTCTATCAACCCGAGGCTTCGCCCAGCGACCGGCCACCGCCGGCCCCGATGGTCGAACAAGCCCCAATGGCTGCCGCTGCTGCTCCGGCCGCATGCGACGCCTGTGCCGAAGAAGAAGAAGCCACCTGCGATCCTTGGCGGTTGTTCTGCCAAAAGGAATGCGGCTGGAACATCACCGGCTTCGTCAACGCCGGCTACACCTACAACTTCCACAACCCACCTTCGACCTTCAATGGCCCAGTGACCTTCAACGATCGTGATTCTGGTCAATTCAACCAGTTGTATCTCGTCGCTGAGAAGGCCATCGACCGTGAAACGTGCTGCTGGAACTGGGGTGGTCGCGTCGACCTGCTGTACGGTTCGGATTACATCTTCACGCAATCGCTGGGCTGGGAAACGACCCCAACCGGTGGAGCGAAGTGGAATACCAATCCGAACTACGGGTTGGCCATTCCTCAGCTGTACGCCGAAGTGGGTAACGAGAACAACTCCATCAAGCTCGGTCACTTCTATACCGTTCTCGGTTACGAAGTGGTGCCTGCGAATGGCAACTTCTTCTACTCGCACGCTTACACGATGCAGTACGGCGAGCCCTTCACCCATTGGGGTATGCTCGGTTCGTACAAGTGGAGCGACGAAGTCAGCCTGAACTACGGCATTGTGAACGGTTGGGATGCTCTCGACCGCGTTCAGAATGACCCGGGCTTCATCGCTGGTTTCACCTGGACTGGCTGCGAAGACGTACTCGCGTTCAACGTGATTTACG
Organism: Anatilimnocola aggregata; assembly: GCF_007747655.1. Classification (NCBI taxonomy): domain Bacteria; kingdom Pseudomonadati; phylum Planctomycetota; class Planctomycetia; order Pirellulales; family Pirellulaceae; genus Anatilimnocola; species Anatilimnocola aggregata. The sequence continues at coordinate 5,735,935 of NZ_CP036274.1, read as the reverse complement.
GCAACGAACCTCGCTTCGACAATACCGCCGTCTACACCGATCGCTATACCCATAGCCTCGTGTATACCCGCAACATCAGCGAAGATTGGCAGTACATCTTCCAGCACGATTACGGTCGCCAGGTGGCTGGTGGTCTGGGTGGTGCGGAAAACGCTGAATGGTACGGCATCAATCAGTACCTCTTCTACACAATCAACGATTGTTGGAAGTGGGGCTTCCGTGGTGAATGGTTCCGCGATGACGATGGCGTCCGCGTCACCGGTGTTCGCCCGAACAACCCGCTGGCCGGTTCGACGTTCGCTGGCAACTTCTACGAGTTGACCACGGGCCTGAACTACTCGCCCACTGCGAACCTGACCGTCCGCGGTGAAGTCCGCTACGACTGGTTCAACGGTATTCCTGCCGGCGGTGCCTTGGCCCTGCCCTACGATGACGGCACCCGGACTGACCAGACCACCTTCGGTATCGATTTGATCTACCTGTTCTAAGCCAACGGTTAGCAAAGAGCCAACTTGCTTTCTCTCTGGAGAAACAGGTAGACCGCAGCTGAGAGTCTAGTCCTCTCAGCTGCACGAATCGCGACAAACGCCCGCCGCAGGATCAAACGATTCTGCGGCGGTGTCGTTTCTTGCCTCGCGCAGCTCGGCTAGAACGTCTGGATGTTGCTGACTGGCCGTTAATCGATGGGATCGCCCGCGTTGCGAGTCACCAAGGCACAGACCACACGTGTGGCGGTATTTTCTGCCAAGAATCGCACCGAACCATCGCCGAAGCCGGCCATCGCGCCACCGGGATGAAACGCAAAGATCTCGTCCGCATTCGTGACATTAATCGCGTAGGCACCAGCGGCCGTTCCCGTGCTGTTGTAGCCGTGAATCACATGCTCGTTGCGATCGCTGAAGGCGCTGGAATTGGCGTCGGAATGGGGCCCAGCCGATGCTCTCTTGCCGCCACGGCGATAAACGGCGGGCCGCCCAGCACACTCGTCGATCCAAAACGTATTGGAGAGCCCATCGCCTATTTCTGCAAACCGCAGCGCTTCATTCACCTTCATCACGCCGTCGCTCGATGCGTTACTCGCTGGATCAAGCAAGCCCAAGCCATTCAGCCCAGAAGTGCTGACATCGTTCATGATGCCGTAGTCGCTGGCGGCCGCGCGAATATCGAAGCCGTCCTTCGTTCGCTCCTCCCAACGCAACTGCATGGGGGAGGAGGGGCAGATGAATATCTTCACCTGAGTTTCGACTACCGCACGGTTGGCCATGCTCCGCCAGTCTTGGTCCCACTGGTACTTATCCGCCAGGTTCTTCTGCTCCATGAACGGCAGTATGAAAGGTGCCCAGCCATGATAGGCCGTCGACGAAGTCAAATTGAATTTGGCCTGAACTGCGGCTGCGGGTGGACGAACTGCCCCTGGCGGCAGAACCAAGTAGGTATCGTGAAAGTGATGCATCGAAAGCATGATCTGCTTCACGTGATTGCTGCACTGCATCCGCCGCGCTGACTCGCGGGCACTCTGCACTGCCGGCAACAGAAGTGCCATCAACACGCCAATGATGGCTATCACCACCAACAGCTCGACCAACGTGAAGCCAGCGGCAGTTTGCTTACCCCGACTTTGTCGAACGAAACGAAACATCTTGTTCTCTCCAATTCCATGCGCTACTTTTTGGCGACGGGGGGAGGTGGTGGATAAGTCGCTTCGAAGCGCGGCAATCGATTTCGCTTCGCCGCGATATCGACAGTCCAGGGAGAGAGTCCTGGGTCGTTGTAAATGGGATCAAGCCGATTCTGGCGAACGGAATCGTCCGTTTCTTCGCCGACGTCTTCGTTGCCTCGCCACTCAGCCAGCAACACATATTTACCGGCTGGAGCTCCATCCCCCTCGTCGTACGTTTCGAATTGAAACGAACCATCGTCCGCCACCGTTGCACGGGGGAAGCCCATGGGCCAGGTGTTTGCATCTGCCTGTTCAAGTGGACGAAGGATGACCAGTGCACCGGCAGCGGGTGTATCCTGCACGAAGAGTTCGCCAGACACCGGATAGAGCCGCGGTCGATCTGACACTCCACACCCCGCGCACAGTGCTGCCAACACCCATAGGTGGCAACTGTATGTGAGCTTTGCGGAGCGAATAAGCGCGGCGGGCATTCAAAGGTCTCAGAATTGGCGAGTGACGGGCGTTAACGTACGCGCCAACCAATGCTGAGCAAACCGAACTTCACCAAACCTTCATCCAGATTTTGCGATGTGATTTCATTCAACTCGCAAAGTACCGCAAAGCCCCCCTGAAGCAACGGCGAAGCGAGGTCGATCGCACGAGTCTCTGTCGTTGGAGTTCCGCCTTTAGGCGGTCTTTATCGCAATTGGCCGCCTAAAGGCGGAACTCCAACTTATTGATCGAGTCTCGGGTTCTCCTCGCTTCGACGATTGTTTTGTTGCTGCGCGATCTGCTGGCCGAGTGCTTGCTCTGCCGTTACGAAATCGTCGAGTGTCAGTTTGAAGCCGCGGATCATGCCGCCGCGCGGATCCCAGGCGATTAGTCGCCAGAGTACCAGGATTGCGGGACCATCGGATTCTCCAGCTAGTCGACGGATGAGCCACTCGCCATAAGCCAGATAAGCACAAGCGCGGCGCGTCTGCTTGGCCAGCACGATTTGTTCGGCATCATCTTCGCTCAGAAAGTACGCTTGCTCCTTCGCCAAGGAGAGCAGGCTTTCGGTCATCAAGAAGTCGGCTCGTCGCTTATCGCCAGCTGTCAGTTTCTTTGCCTGCAGATGAGGGGCGTTGACGATTCGCACGCAGATCGGGCAGCCGCAAATTCCTGTTGGTCCCTCGCCGCGTGTGCCAGGCTTGGCGACGACATCGAACGAGGACGTCAGATAGGTGCTGAAGAAAGCTGCGAACTCGGTGAGTTCGCTCGGGTGAGGGTGCAACGGAGCAGGAATCACGAAGGCGAAATTGCGGAGCCATTCGGTCACCGCTTCGGGCCCGCCCGAATGATTGGCTACGCGCGAGATCGCGATTGTTCCTTTGCCAATCTGCTCGCTCAGCCAGAAGAGCAACTGGTAACTGCGATCGCGAATGCTGATCGCCTGCTGAAGTTTTTGCAGATTGAGTGGAAAGTCTCCGCGAGCAAACTGGGATCACGCTGGTGCTGGAAAAGACACGCGAGATGCCAATCAGGTTCGCGGGAGAACTCAAATCGACTGCCTTGGGCTATTTCGAGCGCAGCGGATGCCTTCGATTAAAACAGCTCGTTAATTACGGCACCGTGGTCGACGGAGACAATCGGGCGGCCGGTGAGATCGGGATAGTGAACGTTGGGATCGACCCCAAGCACTTTGAACAGCGTTTTATGCAAGTCGCCCGGCATAAGCGGCTGATCCTTGGGAACTTCGCCCAAACGATTAGTGCTGCCAATCAGCCGGCCACCCTTGATACCGCCGCCGCCGATCAGGACCGACATGGCGTTCCCCCAGTGATCGCGACCGGGAGTTCCCATGCTGCCCGGAGGGCCGCCGTTACCGCCGTCGTTCATACGCGGTGTGCGGCCGAATTCGCCGCACAGAACGACTGTGACTTTGTCGTACAACCCTCGCTCCGACAGGTCGGTGAACAGGCCATGCACGAGTTTATCGATGATGGGCAGATACTTGTCGTACCCGCTTTGCAGGTTCCAGTGATGATCCCAGCCCCCGAAGTGACAGGTGACGAATGTCGTTCCTGCTTCGACGAGTCGGCGGGCTAGCAAAGCGCTTTGCCCCCACGAGTGGCGGCCGTACATATCGCGAGTTTCGGGCGTTTCTTGATTAATGTCGAAAGCCTGGCGAGCTTTCTCGCCGGTGATCATTTCGTACGCGCTTTGATCGAACTTGTCCATCGCTTCAAGCTTGCCGCTGCGATCCATCTCACGCCGGAGCCTGTCCATGCTTGAGAGGAGATTGCGGCGATCTTCAAGTCGATCGACCGACATGGTCTTACCGAGCGTGAGATTCTTCACTTCGAATTTGGGATTATTCGCATCCCCTTCGGTTTCGAAGGGATTCTCTTGCGGGCCGATGTAGTTGCCGCCGAAGTAGCCGGGACGCAGACCGATGCTCATGGCATACGGAATGGCGACGTTGGCTGGCATGCCGTGTTGGCGCGGGCCCGATTGCTTGGTGGCAATGCCGCCGAAGAATGGGAATTTGCCAGCTTGGGCAGCACCACTGGGGCCGCCGCGGCCGGTGAGCATCCAGTGACCGGCGGTGAAGTGGTCGCCGTTGTTGTGATGCATCGAGCGAATGACCGAAAACTTATCGGCCACTTTCGCGTGCAGCGGAAAGAGTTCGGTCACCTGCATGCCAGGGACGTTGGTGTTGATCGGCCGCCAGATGCCGCGATACTCGGGCGGCGCTTCCGGCTTCATGTCGTACGTGTCCATGTGCCCCGGACCGCCATCGATCCAGAGCAGAATGACCGACGTATCTTTTTTCCCCACCGACGCAGCGGAAGCTTCTTTCAACTTCAGAAAGCTGCCGAGCCCCAAACTGCCCATGCCAGCCAGACCCAGTTGCACAAAGCTGCGACGGGAAACGCCATCGCAATAGGGGCCAGTCCGGCCAGCATCAATTCGCAACATGATTCGCCTTTCGTCCCGGGGTAGGTTCGATCCATCTAATCTGGCGACTGGCTGCGGAATCAGGTGGGACCGCAGTCAGGGAGTTAACTGGTGATACTTGAAGCTAAGTTCAAAGTCGCACCAGAAACGTAGCTATCAAAGCACGTTGATTGGTATTCTAGGTCGGCTGAATAGCGGCCGTCAATTGAGTAAGTCTCGATCTGTAAAAAAACTCTTTCGTTTCTTCGGAGCCATCTCCGGGCTTGTCCCTAACTTCCATCCGGCCTTATGTTACGTCGTTGCGAGCCTCCTTTTCAGCGGAGCTGAATCAGAACGCCCGATGCGCCAGACCTCTTCCATTCCCGCGATCCAACTGCAAAGTACGTCCGCGCGCTATGGCAGCCCGCTCGACTCGCCGCGCGGTTGCCCACGAATCACACCAAATCGCCCGTTAATTTTGGCCGCCGCGACGAAAACAGTGCTCGGTTTGGTGGCCGAGTCAGACGATGAATTGCGGCAGACCGCCAGGCAGCGGCTTGAGGCGGTTTTATTCCTGGCCCGCGAACCGCTGAATACTCGCAAACTTAGTCAATACGCCAACTTGGCGGATGGAACTGAAGCCCGTACACTAATCCGCCACTTGAACGAACATTACGATGCCGTGGGGCGGGCGTTTCGAGTAGAACAGGTGGCGGGTGGTTTTCAATTGATGACTCGCCGGCTGTTCAGTTCCTGGCTTCGTCGGCTGGGGCATGTGCCGCCTGAGTTGAGATTGTCGGCACCCGCCCTGGAAACGCTAGCAGTAATTGCCTATCGTCAACCAACACCGCGGGCCGATATTGAGGCCATTCGCGGAGTGAACTGCGGCGAAGTGATTCGCCAACTAATGGAACGTGACCTGGTTCGAATCGGCTCGCGTAGCGAAGAACTCGGTCGCCCCTATTTGTACAACACAACCAAACGATTTCTCCAATTATTCGGCCTGGTGAATTTAGACGACTTACCCCGCGCTCAAGAAATGCGAACGCTCATGGCTCCGGCCACTACGGCGAACCCAACCTTGAGTCTGGCTGTCGATTCTTTTTCACCTCTGGCCGATGAACCGTACACCGATTCACCGTAGCATCACCGCAAGAAGGAGTTCGACGTGAGTGTTTTGACCCCGGATCGATTCTGGCTGGGCGAAGAAGAAGCCGCCGACTGGAAGGCCGGTGTTTTTTCTGCGACTACGCAGCCGGTCGTCCAGTCTCCCCGCCTAGATGACGAAGACGACTTTGAAGAAGACGAACTCGATGACGACGAGGACGATGACCTCGACGACGAAGAAGACGATCTTGAGGAAGATGAAGACGACCTCGACGACGAAGACGACGAGGACGATCTCGAAGACGCCGACGAAGACTTCGACGACGAATGGGAAGAAGTCGACGACGAAGATTTCGACGATGAAGACGAAGAGGAAGAAGACGACGACCTCGACGACGATGAAGACGACGACTGGGATGATGAAGAAGAGGAAGAAGAGGACGATGAAGAGTAGTGTCGGAGGGGCCGGAGTTTAGTGGCCAGGGACCAGGGGAATGCAAGCAAGGCATTCCCCCCAATCTTTGCTTCCGAAATTCGACTCCTTCGCAAATTGTCGTGCTTTAGTTCCTCATCCATCCCTGGCCCCCGGCCCTTAATCTCTGGCCCTCACCCGCAATGCCCGAATCAACTGCTCCGCGCGCAAGCTTTAAACGCATCATTCTCAAGCTTTCGGGCGAGAGTATGAGCCATGCAGGCGAGCGCGGGATTGGCGTGCCAGAGGTCATGCATATTGCTGGGCAAGTTAAACTGGCGCACCAGGCTGGCTGCCAGATCGGGTTGGTCGTAGGGGGAGGAAATATACTGCGCGGCTCGCAGTTCAAAGGTGCCGGAGCAGGCATTCAAGAAGCGACGGCTCATTACATGGGCATGTTGGCGACGGTCATCAACGCGCTGGCTCTGCAAGACGCGCTCGAATCGATCGGTTGCCAGACGCGAGCCATGACGGCCATCAAGATGGACGGCGTCGCCGAGCCTTACATTCGCCGGCGGGCGAAACGTCATTTGGAAAAAGGTCGCATCGTCATCCTGGCGGCGGGCACCGGCAGCCCATTCGTGACGACTGACACCGCTGCCGCCCAGCGGGCGATGGAACTCGAAGCCGAAATTCTGATGAAGGCGACCAAGGTCGACGGCGTCTACAGCGACGACCCGGAACGCAATCCGCACGCCATGCTCTACAGCGAACTCACGTATAACGCCGTTCGTGAGCAAAACCTGCGTGTCATGGACAGCACCGCCATCGCGCATTGCATGGAACACAAGATGCCGATTCTGGTGTTCAACTTTCGCAAGGACGGCAACGTCCTCCGCGCCGTCCGCGGCGAAAAAGTGGGCACGCTCATCAGCAGCAAAGCCTAACTGCTCGTATTCCCTCGCCTCGGTACTTGTGGGCAAGGATAAGCTGCATTTACTCCCTCGCCTCGGTACTCGGGGGAGAGGGTTGGAGTGAGGGGCTTGCGCTGTGAAGAGAGCAAGATCTCGGACTACCGCTTGCTGCCCGCGTGATACAATTCCCGCATGCGCTACAGCCTTCGATCATTAACGATCTTGGTCATCCTGGGTCCGCTCTTGATCGCCGCGGGTTGGAAATCGTATCAGCAGTGGCGCGAGCGGCAGGTCATTCTCCAAAGCAGAGTTCCCTGGGAGCTCGATGATTCGGAAATCTTGCCAAACATCCGTTGGTAAAGTTTTCCCGAGAGCGATCCTAGTAGCCATTGATCCATTGTTTGATGACTGAATTCAACCCGTCTGGCTGTGGTTGATTCGCTCCACTGCCGCTTGAATCTCGTTGACCATGTTGTGAGTCTGTCCGCCCAGCCTAAATAGAGGAGTGAGCAAGATGCTGGGGCGAGTTTCCTTAAGCTCTTGGCACTCGGGCAACGACAAGGCGAGTTCGTACCAGCATTCGTCCGACGTTGATCTTCGCAAAGCGCAAATGCCGAAATTTTCCGGAATTTCAGCAGGCAAGAACTCGAAGCCATTTTTCGGTGGAATTGGATATTCAGGACGAACGAGAAACCTTTTATAGCCGGGCTGCACGCGATCATACGCCTGCTTATTGGCGCCTCGATAGATGATCGGTGCTGTATCTCCTTCCGCGCCAAAAGCGCGCAACTGGGCGATCAGTTCATCACTGACAATGGGTACTCCTCCACCGCGAGAGAGAACGTGTGGTCGTTGACGCGAATGTTCTTCACCGGAGACCGGCCGTCCACTGGTATACACGGGCTCATCCAAAGGCAAGATGCGCCAAGCCAAGGCCGGTTCAGCAAGACTGACGTATCCATCAGCATTCAAGCAGGCTCCGATGCAGTCGTCTGGAATGTTCTCCCAGAAATTCTCGAGGTAGAGAGGCGATATCGAGAACTGGTTGATATGCAGACCAGCGTTTGAAAACGCGGTGATGACCTGTTCAAGTTCAACTTCGCGGGCGTAGACGCGGATATCAGATTGGCAATTGGGAAAGTACTTCCCAGCCTGGCGATCAATGATCGCCCGCGCTTTCAGTTCCGGCAGTTCTGGCGACACTTCGCGAGTGCGAAAGATGATCAGCATGTCCAGACTTGGATGAATAAACATCGTGCTTCCGCTCTGACTGAAGTCGCTCCGACATATCTATACGCAACCTACTTAGCCCTGTCGGTGCCAGGAAGGGATTGCAAGCAGATTCTCGTCCTTGCGCTTTCGCACCCTTGCCGCGCCTACCTTCAGTCGCAGCAGCAAGATATACTGAGCGGGTTCATTCCGGCGGTTAAGGCCGTTGAATTTCGTTCCCTCGATCCGGGCAATGCATGGCGACTACCGAAGAACCACGGCGGCAATCAGCACGATACGTGCTGCGATACGGTTCGACGCGAGCGCTCGGCATCTTCAATGCGCGCGGTAGCGAGCGCTATGGTCGTGGCATGAAAGTCGTCGCCCGTACGCAGCGGGGGCTCGAAGCGGGCGACGTGCTGTGCGAAGCGACCGACGATGTCGCCAAGAGCTTGAGCGGTTCTCCGGGCGGCGCGATCTTGCGCGAACTGAGCCAGGAAGACGCCAACGAACTCGTTCACATTCATAGCAAGGAACGCAACGAGTTCGAGGTCTGCCGCAATCACGTAAAAGACCTCGGCCTGCCGATGGAACTGGTCGATGTTGAGCATCTGTTCGGCGGCGAGCGCGTGGTGGTGTATTACCTGGCCGAAGACCGCGTCGACTTTCGCGACCTGGTGAAGAAACTGGCAGCCGAGTTTCAAACCCGCATCGAGATGCGCCAGATCGGTGTGCGCGACGAAGCCAAACTGCTGGCCGACTATGGTGACTGCGGTAAGCCCGTCTGCTGCAACACGCACCTGCACGAAATGCCACCGGTGTCGATGAAGATGGCCAAGCTGCAAAAGGCGACGCTCGACCCGACGAAGATCTCTGGCCGCTGCGGGCGATTGAAGTGCTGCCTGCGCTACGAATACGATACGTACGAAGAACTGCACAAGACTCTGCCCCCCGCTGGTTCTGAGATTGTCACGTCCACCGGCCGGGCCCGCGTGCTTGGTCAGGAGATTCTCACGCAGCAGTTGCTGGTGCAGATGGAAGATGGCCGCCGCGTGTTGATTGGCGTCGCTGAAGTCCTCACGATTCTGAAGACTGGCAGCGGCAATGTTCGCCGTGGCCGCTCGCGCGATGCCGAAGAGGATCAACAGGACGATTCGGGCGCAGCACCTGCCGGCGAGACTAACGCCGAGAACGAACCGAATGATCGCAATGATCGAAATAGTGGCTCGCGGCAACGACCAACCGGTGCTGGTTCGCAGCAGCGGCGCGATGACCAGCGTGGGAGTCAACAGCCGCGCGATCCACAGAACCGCGAAACGAAACCGCCCGAGGCGAATCGTCCGGCAGAAGTGCCGTACGACGATATGTCGCGCGGTGAACTTCCGGCCAATGCGCCTCCATCAGATCCCAGCGCCAACTTGCCGCCGACAATGCCCCCCACGCAAGTCGAGCAGCCTCCGCCCGATCTTTCCTCTCCTTAATTCCCGTCCCGTAAACCTCGCCGTACTTTATCGATCCTCAGGAATCCTGCCGTGTCCAAAAGCATGACTCCCGATATCCATCCGCTCATCAAACTGCTCTGTGAAGACCGCCGCTACAAGCTGGAGGCTTATCAGTTCGTACGCAGCGGACTGGAATATGCCCAGGATGTGCTGGAACTCGGTCGGCAGGAAGAAGCGGCAGTCGCCGAAGGTGAAGTTCGTCAAGTGCGACACGTCACCGGCCAGGACTTGTGCCACGCGCTCAAGTTGTACGCTCACGATCAATACGGTTTCATGGCCAAGCTGGTCCTCGCGGGCTGGGGCATCACGTGCACCAGCGACTTTGGCGAGATCGTTTATAATCTGATCAAGATCGGCGAAATGACCAAATCGCCGGAAGATCGCCGCGAGGATTTTGACCAGGTATTTGATTTCAATCAGGCCCTGGTCAGCGAATTTGTGATCACTGCCGCCGACGAAGCGGCCTGAAAGAATTGCAGATTGATGATTTTAGATTGCAGATTGAAAGGCAGTCTATTCCTGTTCTCGATCTGCATTCTTAAATCTGCAATCTGCAATTCAATTTTCAAGGAAGACCCATGACTCCCCTCCAATCGCTCGTAGCCTCCGGTACCAAGTTGTGGCTCGACTCGATCGACCCTGAACTCGTCAAGCGAGATCGTCAGGAGGGTGCCACCGGGGCCACTTCCAATCCAGTCATTATTTCGGACCTGATTCGCACCGGTCGGTTTGACGACGAGATCGTTCGCCTCGCTGCCGAGGGTTCGACCGACGACCAGGTCGCTTGGAAGTTGACCGACCGCCTGGTGGGGCAAGCTCAGCAGGTTTTTTTGCCTGTCTGGCAAGAAACCAGCGGCAACGATGGCTACGTCAGCTTTGAACTTGATCCTCTGATCGAAGATCCGGTAGCGAATATGCCGCATGCCGAGCGGGTGGCCAAATATGTCGAACTCGGGCTGAAGTGGTCTTCTGGTCAGCGGAACCGCATGATCAAAGTTCCCGCCACCCCGGCGGGGCTCGAAGCATTAGAGCCATTATGTGCCGCGAACGTCACGCTAAATGTCACGCTGATCTTTTCGCCCCGGCAGTACGAAGCCGCTCGCGACGCCATCTGGCGCGGCGCTCAAAAGCGTACCAACCTCCAACGCTTCAAATCGGTCTACAGCATTTTTGTCTCGCGCGTTGACATTTACACAGAGAAGCATGTCCCCAAGCTGTCGCCTGCAGCACAGGGGCAAGTGGGCATTGTGAACGCGAAGCAAATCTGGGCGGAGAATTGCCGCTTTTGGGCGGAGAAGAAATTGCCGCTGCAGCAGGAAATGATTTTTGCGAGCACGGGAACCAAGAAGAAGGAAGATGCGCCGTGGAAGTATGTCGAAGCCTTCGCCGGCAGCGACATTCAAACCAATCCCCCGGCCACCAACGAAGCCATCGCCCGCAGCAAGCGCGAGTTCACCCGGCAGGTTGATTCGCTGCCGCCACAGGCCGTCCTCGACGAAATCGCCAAGAAGGTCGACATTGCCCATCTTGAAAAGACTCTGATGGACGAAGGGATTCAAAAATTCGCTGATCCTCAAAAGGCGCTGCTGCAACTGATCGCTGAAAAGCGACCGAGCAAGTAACTGCCGTGAGCGTCGCGAATTCTATGAGAATTGCCGGCGAGGGGGCGCGAGCCATTCGCCGTAAGTTCAGTTGTGCCTCCAATGGGGGGCGTTCAACTTTGCCTCGATAGTTGAACAGCCATTTGCGCCGCAGCCGAGAGTTATCGCACTTGCTGTTCAACAATCGCCCACAAAGTTGAACAAGTTGGTGGTCTTTTCGCGCGTTGCTCTCCAGACTTACGTCGCGACGGTACGCGGTGAATTCTTTTTTTAAGCCCGCCTGTACGAAAAACGGCCTCCAGCCGCACTATTACTGGTAGCGGCTGCGTGTTGCCCGATGACTTTGCTCATCGCCACGTGGACCTTACTCGCGAAGAGGACTGCCGATCATGCGTCTGACACTCGCCACCTTGCTGGCTTATCTCGATAACGTGCTCGAACCGGCCGATTCGCAAGCCCTGGCCGAGAAGATCGAAAAGAGTGATTTCGCTTCGGGGCTAGTGATGCGGATTCGCAGCATCAGCCGCAAGTTGCGAATGGGCGCGCCGAAGGTCGAGGGTAAGGGACTGGGCCGCGACCCGAATTCGGTAGCCGAGTATCTCGATGGTTCGCTGGCACCCGAACGGATTGGCGAGTTCGAACGCTTGTGTCTTGAATCGGACGTGCAATTGGCCGAAGTGGCGTCGTGCCACCAGGTGCTGGCCATGGTGCTGAACAAGCCGGCCGATGTGCCCGCCAATCTGCGCGAGCGAGTTTATGAACTGGCCAAGAAGGCCGAAGCGGCCCGCCTAGCAGGACCGAGTCGTCTCGACTCGTCGCACTCTCCCATTCACGACGGTGCTCCCCCCGTTCCGCCGAAGCCATCGAGCGCCGCGACCTCAGCGACGACCTTACAACCGCCGAGCGAGAATGGCAAAGTCGCCGACCCGGTAGCTCCGCCAGTCGCCAAGACGATGGTTGTGCCCGATTATCTGAAGGCAGCGCAAGGAAGCGGCAACTGGCTCTGGGCAGTTGCACTCGCGACCGTCTTTCTGATCGCCGTCGGTGCCCTGCGATTGATGGGTCCATTCGATGGTACGCATCCATTGGCCAAGTTGCTGGGCATGGGCGGAGCAACCGTTGCTGTTGTTCCCGCACAACCCAACGGCGATCCGCTGGAAAACCCGAATCCCATTTTAAATCCCAATGCGAATTCTGTTCCCCCACCCCTCGTGCCGGGAATTCCTGCGGATCCGGCCGAGAATCCTGGCCGCGCAACGCTGCCGGGCGATCAATTGCCGGTGCTGAATCCGCCCATGCCCTTGCCGGGCGAAGGCGTTCCTCCTCTGCCAATTCCTGTTACGCCAGTTCCTGTCGAGCCCGCGCCCGGTGAAGCTCGCACCGTTGATCCAGTGGACGTGAAGCCGATTGTCCCGCCTCCCCCCATGCCGTTGCCAGTTCCGCCGCCGGTTGATCCCCTAACGCCTGCAGAGCCGAAGCCCCTAGAACCGATCCCGGTTGAGCCAAAGCCCATCGAACCGATGCCGACCGTGGTGCCAGCCGAAGAGGTTGATGCTGGCCGCTACACTTCCGATGAACAGGTGCTCGCCCAGTTGGTGGCCGACCCGAAGATGAAGACGAATCTTTGGTATCGGTTGGCTCCACGCTCGCCCCTTACGAGTGGGCAGCGGTTTATAGTGTTGCCGTCCTATCGCCCCCATCTTACGCTTGCCACCGGCCTGCAAGCGATGTTCGCCGGTGAGTCGGCCTTTCGCATGGACAAGCCGACTCAGCCGGGCAGTGCGGCAATGACCATCGAATATGGTCGCGTGGTACTCGTCTCTGTCGGAGCGGCTGGCGGTCAAATCGAACTCAACTTGGCGGGACTGAAGGGTGTTGTGACCCTGGCTGACGCCGATGCTGCAGTCGCCATTGAAGTCCGTCGTTTTCTGCCACCTGGTATCTCTGCTGACGATCCGCGTGCCGAGTTGGTGCGCGTGATTGACCTGTTCGCGCTCGGTGGCCGCGTGGTTTGGCAACCGACCGGTGACGGAGTCGACAAAGCAGAGGCCATCGAGATTCCGGCTTCGCAAGTTGTCATTTACCTGGCTGATGAGCTGCCGCGCATGGCTGGCCCTTTTGAACAGCCAACTTGGGTCGATGCCAAAAGCTTGCCCGATATCGAACGTCGCGCTTCGCTCGATATGGAAGCAGAATTGCCCCTCGATAAGCCGCTTGATATTGCTCTCGCGGAACATGCCACGGGACGGCGCGTCGAGATTCGTTCGCTCGCTTCCCGGTCACTCGCCGCGCTCGATCAGTTCGAGCCAATTCTGGCCGAACTTAACGATCCGCGGCAATATTCCTACTGGGCGGCCGACATCGATTCGCTGCGGTTGGCACTCACTCGTTCGACCGACACGGCCGGCCGCGTCTTTGCCACCTTGCAGAATCAACGTCCCGAGAACGCCAAGTTGGTCTACGAAATGTTGCTGGGTGCGAGTGACGAACAATTGACCAGCGGCGCGGCCGAGAAGCTGGTGAAGGCACTCGAGAGCAGCGATAACGATGTGCGCGTCGTCGCGCTCGATAGTTTGCGGCGAATCACGGGGCTAATGCTGATGTATCGTCCCGAAAAGCCGCTCGCTTCGAACACCACCTCAATTCAGAAGTGGCGCGAGAAACTGAAGGACAACCTCATTACCAATCGGATACCCCCTTCGCCGCTGAACGAGTACAAGCCGCTCACGCCTTAAGCCGGGCGTTTAATTTCCGGGGCCGTCGATCGTCCGATCAAGCCCCGAGATAACGGTGCCATTGCCGGCGGGGCGCGGTGCTGGGGGAGTAGTCGCGGCAGCAACTACAGCCTGATTGGCAATGGCTTCGCCCCGTTCGTGACGGCTCCACCAGCCTTCGGCGTCGTCGAGTGTCCAAGGTTGAACGATGGGTACGCGGTCGAGCATCGCGGCCAAGTCGCGAGCCGTTTGTGGTCGTTTACCGCGGGTCTTCTCCAGGCAGGCGAGTATCGCGTGTTCAAGTTCCGCGGATATGGCCCGGCCCGTTCGTTTCGAAGGGGTCTCGGGAATTCCATCGACATGCTGCTGACACAGTTCGGTCAACGTCTGGGCATTGAAGACGGTCTGGCCGGTAAGCAGGAAGTAACCAACGGCTCCGACGGCGTACAGGTCGCTGCGAGCATCGACCAGGTCCGGCGTTTGAATCGCTTCGGGAGACATATAGAGCGGTGTGCCCGAGAGATCGTTGCCAGTTGTTGATTGACGTTCGTTCAAAGCCTTAACGAGACCGAAGTCAAGCACCTTGATGACGTCTGGCTCGGCACCACGGCGATTGAGCATGATGTTGGCGGGCTTGATGTCGCGATGCACCAGGCCCAGCGAATGGGCTTCAAAGAGCGAGGCACAAATCTGTTTCAGGATGCTGATGACCCGGGCTTCGCTTTGCGCGCCGTAGCGTTCAACGAGCGTTTGTAGGTTGATGCCATCGAGAAACTCCATCGCATAATAAAAGACCCCTTCGGGGGTGCGACCAAAATCATAAATGGCCACGGTATGCGGATTGTTGAGCTTGCAGGTAATCTGCACTTCGCGTTCGAAGCGGGCGAGTGATGACTCGTTCACCCGATCGACCTCCAGCATCTTGATTGCCGTCGGCCGTCGCAGCATGGCATGGTGCCCGCGATAGACTACGCCCATTGCGCCCGCGCCGATTCGTTCTTCCAAGCGGTATTGCCCCAACTGCTTGGCTTCGATGGCAGCCTTCTGGGCCTCGCGCTGCAGGCGCGTAACCACGATGGTAAAGATGAAGATGGCGATCGCACTGAGTGTGAGTAAACCGAACAGTGTATAAAAGGTCCGCTTGAGAATCGTCAGCGGGGCGAAGGCTTCCGCGTATTCGACTTTGGTGATCAGCCCCATTTCATATTCCGGTAGCCACGTCCACGCAGCGATCGAGGGGACGCCGCGATAATCACGATGTGGAGTCAAGTCGACGCCCGTGGAACCGCTGACGAGTTCTGAGGCAACTTTAGTTAGGGGGAGTTCTTCGCGGTGCTTGGTACGGCGATAGTCGCGTGTGATATCACCACCTGGGTCGCGCACCTGAATGTTCAGAATCGAAGCCGCCTCCTTCGTGTCGGGAATCAGGCCGAGCAGTTTCAGGTCCTTATCGAAGCGGCTGTTAGACACGAGCGTCCCGAACTTATCGATGGCATATGTCTCGCCTGTTTGGCCAAACTTGCCGAACTGCAGAATCTCGGTAAATTCTTTTTCTGGCCGAATGCGCATTCCGAGCACGGCAATGATCTGAAAGTTCTCGTCGCGCACCGGCACGCAGGCGAGCATGGTGGGGAGGCCAGTTCGTAATTTGCCGTCGTGATCTTTTTGTAAGGCAATGCTCGCGTAGGGAGGCGTGACGGTTGATCTGCCATCCAGAACTCGACCAAGGAGGTCGTCGTAGCTGGGGTGGGTCTGGCCGATCAGTTCTTCGGAGTTAGAAGCCACGACGCGCTGATCGCGATTGGCCACGATGTAGCCGAAGAACTTATGCGACTGCATCCCCGGCTCCAACTCCGTCTGGAGCCGCGCTTGAAGTTCCTTAATCGCCGTCGGTGCAATCGCGGCATCTTGCTCAGCGGCCAGTTGGCGAGCCTTAAGGATGGCCTCGATAGCGTGCCTCACCTCCGGTTCGCTGGCCAGTGATAGCGCGTTCGACTCTTGCACGTGGAACCATTTTTCGAGCATCGCCCGCTCGACATCGCGGAGCGTTGTCAGCTGCGAACGGAGGTTGTCTTCCATCGTCCGCTGAATGGAAACACGGACGAAAAACCCGACTGTCGCCAACAACACGACCGCGATGATGGGCCAGACCCAGATCTGCTTTTTGAGCAACAGGCGAGTCCGCGACATGGTCCGCCCAATCGACGTTTGCCCAAACGTCATGTGGGCCTGCCCCGTACGTGCCTCGCGATTGCGTCCTATTAACGAGCCAAGCCAATTCCACATAGGAGCGATGTCGCGGGGTTCAAGGGTCAAAAAGAAACCTCAACCAGCGCGAGCTGAGGAACAATTGATCCTAGTCACGACCCCTGCGACAGGCAAATGTGCTGCTCGGGGGCAAGCCAGAGATTGCGGTTGAATCAGGCCAACAGTGTGGGCATGCAGGTTACTACATCGCAGAAATCCTGCAGCTAGTCACCTTGCGCTACCGAACTTCGGTAGCTAACGAACATCAAAGATTATTGCTTTCTACACATACTGAACGCGCTGCGCGACCGATTGTCAGCCGGTTCTCCGAACAGCGAGAATAGTGCGGTCTCTTTCCTAGTCTTATCGAGAGCTGCCATGACCATTCAGTCTGTTAGTGAAAGCCGACGTCACTTCCTCGCGAGTGCAGCCTCACTGCTGGCTGCAGTTCAGCTGCCGGTTGCCAGTGCGCAAGAGGCAACAGGAGAACCGGTTGCCAATGCGAATGATGATCCGCTGCCATCCTGGAATAAGTGTGCCGCGCGCACGGACATCCTGGACTTCGTGGCCTGCGCCACGGATGCTGATTGTCCGAACTTCATTCCACCTGCGGAGCGCATCGCGGTATTTGATAACGACGGCACGCTCTGGTGTGAACAGCCGGTTTATGTGCAAATGCAGTTTGTCTTCGACCGCGTCCGCCAACAGGCTGCGCAACATCCCGAATGGAAAACAGCGGAGCCATTTGCCGCAGTGCTGAGGCACGACATCAAGGCACTGGCAGCTGCTGGCGAAAAGGGAATGCTGCAGTTGTTGGCAGCAACTCACACAGGCATGACGACGGCCGATTTTGAGCAGATCGTGACGCAGTGGCTCGCCACTGCCAGACATCCCAAGTTCGACCGTCCGTACACGGAACTCGTCTATCAGCCGATGCTCGAAGTGCTGGCCTTTCTGCGCAGCAAGGGCTTCAAGGCCTATATCGTTTCAGGTGGCGGCATCGAGTTCATGCGCCCCTTTACTGAGCGCGTGTATGGAATTCCGCCCGAGCAGGTTATCGGCAGTTCAGGCAAACTCAAGTACGAACTGCGCGATGCTGAGCCGGTCCTCATGCGACTCGCAGAGTTGGATTTTGTTGATGACAAAACGGGGAAGCCGGTGGGCATTCAAAAACTTATCGGCCGGCGGCCGGTCTTCGCCTTTGGCAATTCCGATGGCGACTACGAAATGCTCCGCTGGACAACTGCGGGGAAGGGATCGCGCATCGGTCTGATCGTGCATCACACCGATGCGGAGCGAGAATACGCCTACGATCGAGATTCCCATGTCGGTCGCCTCGCGCGTGCTCTGGATGAAGCGCCCGATCGAGGCTGGTCCGTCGTCGATATGCGGCGGGATTGGAAAACCATCTTCCCGCCAGTCGCGAAATAGCAATCAACAGCGCTGCTGCGCTGGCTTAAAAATCGGCGCTGTACTTTTGCGTCATCTTTCGCTTGATGTCGCCGGTCGCCTTCTCGATTCCCTGGAAAATGTCGCGAGCCTGATTGCCCGAGGTAACTCGCTCTTCCGTCGCGGCCTGTGTCCTCGCGTGAATGTAAGCCTGCTGATCGGGAACGGCGTAGGTGTTGGTATATCCGTAGGGAGTATAGCCGCCACCAAACCAGCCATCGCGAACCGTATAGCCGTAGGTATTGGTCTGCGTGTAGTAGTCGTATTGCATCGGTGTGTCTACCTGACGAATTCGCGAGCGGGCTGCACCGGAACGAATCGCGTTGTACGACGAGCGGAGCGTGTCCGAGACATAGGCACCATAGTCGACCAGTTCTGGGTCGACATAAAGAACGGAAAGCTGATCGATCTTGTTCGCGTACTTGCTCATCCAGACGCCAATTTGCCCCATCGACGAGACGGCGGTTCCTTGCTTGGTTTGCTTCAGATCCTGCAGTTGGCCTTCGACTGCGTGAAAATACGCGATCGAGGCTTCCTTCATGATCTCTTCCTTGCTCTTGGGAGTGGCGACCTTGGCAGGGTCGAGTGGCTTGAGGGACGGCGGACGATTGAACAAGCTCGAAACGCGGCGCATTCCGCTAGGCGTTAGGAAGCCCTCAAGTGAAGCACTCTTGCCGCTGACTTCCGGCTTCCAATCGTAGAATTCGTTCAGCATTACGCCGTGATTGCTGAAGGCATGAATCATGGCCGCTTTAGCCATTTCTGGCGCGAGCGAGATATCGTCGGTGAAATCGATCTTCACTTTGCCGAAGGGCTTATCGGAAAAGGTGACACCAAGCGTAATGCCCCGCACACCGGCAATCGTCTGGGCGACGAGTTCCGGATCGAGCTTATTCTGCTTGACGAAGTCACCACCGGCTGCGAGATGAGCCCGCACTTCGCCGATGGGAAACGCCCCTTCCAAATCGATGGCAACAATCACGGGAGTGCCGCGATCGTTGGCATACTTGAATGCTTCAAACAAGTAAGGCGAAAGATTGAGGTCGTTCTTTGCCAGCACGCTGCGCAACCAGCGCGTCGTCGATTGACGATTGGCGGGGGCCATGAAGGCGGCTGTTTCCGTGTCGAACTTTACTACATAGGCGTCGCTGGGGAGCGCGACAACTTGCAAATCAGCGATCACATCTGGGGCTCCGCCCGTCATTTGGGCAACCTTCGCCATGTCGGGATTGTGATCAAGTTCGATCACTGCAGCTTCCCAGACGGGAGTCCACAACTGCAGGTCCATATCCATTGCCAATACGGCGTGTTTGGCATCAGGAGGCAAAAACGAAACGCCTGAAGAGAATGCCTTATCCCGCTTCGATGCCCAGTCCTGCTGAATCGCGATCGGGCTGGCCATCAACTTTTCGACGTTTACAAACGCGACGACATTGGCCGAGTTAGGTATCTTCGCGGCTAGGTCTTGAAACTGACCCAGCGCTGGACTGGCCAAAGCGACCAGCAAGAACAACAGCGACCACGACCAACTCAAGCAGGCTTTCATGGCTGATTCCAAAAACGCATTAGCAGTAGAGAAGACGAAGGGCTCTGACCGATTCTAGTTCGCCACTCGTCCGAGGTGAAGCCACTAGCCTTATAACTTGGCAATCCGCGGCCAAAGAGTGCCGATCTGCGACGATCCCGCGTTTGGTAGTTGGACGGAATGCGTCCGATTGCAAATCAGCCCTTATTGCCCCATAATCGCCCGCTCGACTGAACGAAGTTTTGCAGTGACCCGTGGCAGGCAAAGAACCCGATGAAAATTCACGAATACCAAGGCAAAGAACTGTTTCGCAAAGCTGGCGTCGCCGTGCTCAAGGGGCAAGTGGCCCGCACGCCTGAAGAGGCAGCAGCTGCGTTCACCGCCCTGGGCGGACCGATCGCCGTGGTGAAGTCGCAAATCCATGCCGGCGGTCGCGGCAAGGGAACCGTCAAGGAAAACCCAGCGCAGCGCGGCGTGCAACTGGTCAAGTCAGCGGAAGAAGCTGCTACCGTTGCTCGCAATTTGATTGGCAACACGCTGGTTACGATTCAAACTGGCGAAGAAGGCAAAGTCGTCAATCAGGTCTTCGTCGAAGAAGGCTGCAAGATCGCCCGCGAATTGTACCTGGGCATCGTCCTTGACCGCGCCGCGGCCAAGCCCGTGCTGATGGTTTCAACCGAAGGTGGCGTGGAAATCGAGAAGGTGGCACACGACACCCCCGAAAAGATCTTCAAAGAACATTTCGATCCCCACGCTGGTCTGTATCCCTACCAAGTTCGCAAGCTCTGCTATCGCCTGGGCATCAAGGGCCCAAGCGTCGCCAGCGCTGAGAAGTTCATGCGGGCCCTCTGCAAGCTGTGGGTTCAACTCGACTGTGCGATGGTCGAAGTCAACCCGCTCGTCGTGACAGAAGCGGGCGACCTGGTCGCGCTTGATGCCAAGGTGGCTTTCGACGACAACGCGATGTTCCGCCACAAGGACTTGCTCGAACTCCGCGATTTGACCGAAGAAGATCCGGCCGAAGTTCGCGCCAGCAACACTGGCCTGTCGTACGTCAAGCTCGATGGCAGCATTGGTTGCCTCGTCAATGGTGCTGGCCTCGCGATGTCGACGATGGACATCATTAAGCTGCACGGTGGCGAACCAGCGAACTTCCTCGATGTCGGTGGCGGTGCCAACGAAGCTCAGGTGACTGAAGCTTTCCGCATTATTCTGTCGGATAGCAATGTGAAGGGGATTCTGGTCAACATCTTTGGCGGCATCGCCAAGTGCTCGACGATCGCCAACGCAATTGTGGCAGCCAGCAAAGCGGTCGGCTTCACCGTGCCGCTGGTGGTTCGCCTCGAAGGGACCGAAGTCGAAGAAGGCAAGAAGATCCTTCGCGAGAGCGGCGTCAAGCTGATTGCGGCTGACGGCCTGACCGACGCGGCGAAGAAGATTGTCGAAGCGGCCAAGAGTGCCTAACGCACACGGCCGCGATCGTTCCTCAATCTGCAATCTCAAATCAACAATCTGCAAATAAGAACTTCCCATGAGCATTTTGATCAACAAGAACACTAAAGTCATTTGCCAGGGCATCACCGGCAAGGCTGGTGCGTTTCACACCAAGGGCTGCAAAGAATACGGCACCAAGATGGTCGGCGGTGTCACGCCGGGCAAAGCTGGCGAGACCGTCGAAGGTCTGCCGGTGTTCGACACCGTGATCGAAGCCGTCGAGAAGACCGGTGCCAATGCCACGATGATCTTCGTCCCCGCTGCCTTCACGGCTGATGCCATCCTCGAAGCGCTCGATGCGGGCATCAAGGTCATCGCCGCGATCACTGAAGGTGTGCCGGTCATCGATATGATCCGCGTTTACGAAGTGATTCGCCGCAGCGATGCGGTGCTGATCGGCCCTAACTGCCCCGGCTTGATCACTCCCGGTGAATGCAAGATTGGCATCATGCCGGGCTACATTCACAAGCCGGGTAAGATCGGCATCATGAGCCGCAGCGGTACGCTAACTTACGAAGCTGTTTGGCAAACGACTAATTTAGGACTTGGCCAGTCGACGTGCGTCGGTCTCGGTGGCGACCCGATCGTCGGCACCAACTACATCGACCTGTTCAAGCGTTTTCAGGAAGATCCGCAAACTGAAGCCATCTTGATGATGGGCGAAATCGGCGGCACCGCCGAAGAAGAAGCTGCCGCGTTCGTCAAGGAACACGTGACCAAGCCAGTCGCTGCGTTCATCGCGGGCCGGACTGCTCCGCCGGGACGTCGCATGGGGCACGCGGGTGCGATCATCTCCGGGGGCAAGGGAACGGCTGCCGAGAAGGTGGCTGCTCTTCAAGATGCCGGCATCGAAATCGCCGATAGCCCAGCCACCATGGGCGAAGCAGTGGCCCGCGCGATTCAGAAGCGCAAAAAGTAAGCAGCAAGCAACGTCATTGCTCGACGAACAGAAAAGTCGCCGCATCGTCGGCGACTTTTTTATTGGATGGATTATTCGTCTTTAAGCACGCAGCGAACTTTTGGTCGCATGCTTGGTTTTGCCGTTAGCGGTATTTGTCCCAACGGATGCCACGTCATCGGCCTCGCCGTTGCTAATTTCTAGCGAAGGGGTGAAGTAGGGGGCCGAATCGGTTACGTCTTCGGCACTCATCATCGTGGCAACCCGCTGCAAGGTCGAGAGAATCTGTGTCGCCTCCCAAACCTGCAAGCGAGTAAGTTCCGTGCGGAACTGATCGCGAAGCAGGGATGGTGCCTCATTGGACAGCCGACGACCTTCTTCCGACAGTTGCAGCGAAAAACTGCGACGGTCATTTTCGACGCGGGCGCGGGTAATCAATCCCCGCTGTTCCAGTCGTTTCAAGATTCCAGCTACGGTCTGCGGGCTGACATGCAACTTTTCCGCAATATGTCCCGGAGTAGCCAGCGGGCTCTTTTCCAATTCGCGGAGCGCGCCCAATTGAGGTGCGGTTAAGCCGTATTCTTGCCAGAGGTACCGAGAGTAACCTTCTACCGCTTGTGAGATGCGGCGAATGGCCACGATGATTTCGTCGTCGAGAGAAATTGCGCTAGGCACGAGTAATTCCGATTGCCGAAGTCCTGGGAGGGACATTGGTTACTGCAGAAACGTTGTCAACTGCGATCACCCTGGCCAGGACGCCGTTGGCAACACTCTAACAAACATCTAACCATCGTCGATCGGAGAGGTGTCGCTCAAAACCGGTCGATCTCAAAACTTTCTCGCCCCGGCAGCGACTTTGGCCGTTCACTTAACAGTAATCGATCGAATTCGTTACGCAATGAGGTAGCCCCCGTCTACAGGTAGCACAACCCCCGTGATGAATGACGCTCCCGGCGAACAAAGAAATACGGCCGCTGGAGCTACTTCTTCTGGCTTGCCCCACCGCCCAAGAGGGGTTCTGGCAAGTATTTTCTCTGAACGATTTGAGTCATTTCGCAGCGGCTCGGTCAATTTTGTCTCGATCCACCCTGGAGCAAGGGCGTTGACCCGAATTCCCTCCGTCGCCCACGAGATTGCCAGTGATTTTGTCAGTTGGGCAATTCCACCTTTGCTGGCACTATAAGCTGGTGCTGGACCACTGCCGAAAAAACTGAGCATGCTGGCAAGATTCAGCACGCAGCCCTTACTTTCCGCCAGTCTTGACTTACATGCCGCTGCCATTCGCATGGCACCGTTCAGGTTGATGTCGATCACGCGGGCGAACATTTCGGGCTCATGTTCCTGCCCGCGCAAGATCACTCCGGCGGCATTGACCAGCACATCAATACGGGGCAGCGAACCGACGAGTCGCTCGATGGCTACGACATCGGTCACATCCAACTGTTTCACGGCCAGTTGCGTCTGATTGGCAAATTCGCGCTGGCACTCGGCAACTTCAGCGGGTGAAACTCCGGTCGCGATGACGCGACAGCCTTCCGCTGCGAACGCGCGGGCAATTGCCTGCCCGATTCCACTGGTTCCACCAGTAATGAGAACCGTCCGGAGCGAGTCGAGATTTTCTGGGTTCTTCATGTGGTCAGGCCGACGTAAGCGAGGTAATCAATTCAGGCTGCGATCTTCGCCGCAACGTGGTGAGCATTGTTTATAATCCGGCAACTTGTTCGCTGGTAACCGCTCCTCACTTTTGTCATCGCTGGAAACATCATGTTCGATAAGCCCGCCCTCATGGACCTCGTTCGTCAATCGGCTTTGCAAGTGGGCGACTTCACGCTCGCCTCAGGCAAGAAATCGCATTACTACCTCGATTGCCGCAAAATCACGCTCGACTCTTGGGGTGCGAATCTGATTGCAGACGGCATGCTCGAACTACTAGGGGATCCGCTCCCAGCTGCCGTCGGAGGTATGGCCATTGGCGCCGATCCTATCACGGGCGCCATCATCACTGTGGCGGGGCGCCAAGGTAAACGGATCAAGGGCTTTATCGTCCGCAAAGAAGCCAAGCAGCATGGCACGGGGCGCGATGTGGAGGGGCCCGTGACCGCTGGTGAAGAAGTGGTGATTGTCGAAGACGTGGTGACGACCGGTGGAAGTTCGTTGGCCGCGATTGAAAAAGCTGAAGCGTTTGGCCTGAAAATTCGCGGCGTCCTTGCGATTATCGATCGCCTGGAAGGTGGCCGCGAAACGCTCGCCGCACGTGGCTACTCGCTGCAAACATTACTTACGATTCGCGACTTTGGCCTTGAGCCCGTGAAGTAGCTGCTGCCCGGTTCCTGCCCCTCTCCACTTACTTTCGGCGAAACGATCTGTGACTTCATGAGTCAACTAAGGCATGGTATGAAATTGGTCGTAATTCTGCTTCTAGCTGTTGTTGTACTTCGGCCTTGCTCTGCGGAAACAGCACTTAATAAGCACCGCGACTGGAAGCATTCGGGATCGATGTGGATCCTGACGACGCCGGAGGGAGCGAACCTGCCTGCGAAGGCGACCGTCGAAGACTTTCCACTGCTCGTTCGTCTGCACAAGGACTTCTTCGATTTCAGTCAAGCGAAGTCAGCCGGCGACGATTTGCGATTTTCGTCGTCCAGTGGAGAAGCATTGGCCTACCAGATTGAACAATGGGATGCCACGCAGGGAACTGCCGCGGTGTGGGTGCGAGTTCCCAAGATCACCGGAAACTCGCGCCAAGAACTGAAGTTGCATTGGGGTAATTCGAATGCGGTGAGTGCGTCGAGTGGGCCCGCTGTGTTTAACGCAACGAATGGCTACGTCGGCGTGTGGCATATGAATCACCCGGTCCACGACGACGTCGGTACCTTGGCTAGTACCGATACCGGGACGACGTCAACGCCAGGAGTGATCGGCAACGCTCGCCATTTTCCCGGCGGTAAAGGTGTATTTGGCGGCGACAAGATTCCGAACTACCCGGCTGGTGCCAGTTCTCACAGCACTGAAGCATGGTTTCGAGTTGAGCGGCCTAATTCCACGATCATCGGCTGGGGTAACGAGGGTGGTGGCCGCGGTAGCAAGGTCCGCATGTTGTTTCGCAGTCCGCCGCACATCCGGATCGACAGCGACTTCTCGGATGTGCGCAGCGATAGTCGCCTGCCGCTGAACGAATGGATTCATGTCGTCCATACCTATGACCGCGAGGACGGCCGGATCTACATCAACGGCCAGCTCGATGGCTCTGCCAAACCATTGCTAAACATCAAGAGCCCCGGTCGGCTGTGGCTGGGTGGTTGGTACCACAACTACGACTTTGTGGGCGACCTGGATGAAGTTCGAGTTTCGCAAGTCGCACGATCGGCCGATTGGGTACGCCTGCAGTACGAGAATCAGAAGCCCCAGCAATCGTTGGTCGGCCTGCTGGTTCAGCCCGGTGCCGAGTTTTCTGTTTCCGAAAGCAAGCTCAAAATTGCTGAAGGTCGCGGCCAGACCTTGACCGCGAAAGTGGGCGGCGCGCAGAAGGTGTTCTGGATTCTTAAGTCGGGTGAAGAGGAAACGATCGTCGCTACAGACCGGCTCTCGGTTCCGTTCCTGGCAGGGCGAGTCGTTGGCGACCAGCAGCAGATTCTGCAACTGCGAGCGATTTATCCCACGGAAGTGAAGACGCAGAACGTTGAGATTTCGGTCAGCGAAGCCATTCCCGAGCCAATCTTCAAATTGACCGCTCCCGCGAATTGGGACGGCAGGCGGCCGCTGGAGATTGTTCCGCAGATCGAGAATCTGGCTGCCATGCAGACGCAGGGGGCAGGACAACTGACCTTTGCCTGGTCGGTCGACGATGTGGCGGTGATCAAGGAAGTTGTTCCGGGCAAGCTGAAGTTGAAACGGGCCCTGGGGAGTGGACCGCTAAGGATCTCTGTCGCAATTGATAATGGTGGCGCGAAGTCCCAGCAGTCGACAACCGTCACCATCAAGGAACCAGCAGGCAGCCAAGATGCGTGGGCAGTCAAACCGCAGACCGCCAGCGAACAGCCAGTGGACAACCAGTTCTATTCGCGCGACTACCGGAATCCCGACGGCAAGCGTTTCGGAAACCTGGTCTATTCCGGCGTCTTAGCGAACGAAGCAGATTCGGTGTTTCTGCGGGTCTTTGCCGACGACAAGCTGATTGCTACGGAAACGACCAAGGTAACCGCAGATAAAACATATTCGCTGTCAGTGAGATTATCCGCAGGGCTAATTAAATATCGCACCGAGTTTGGAGCAAAGATCGGCGATCGCGAAACAGTGCTGCACACGGCCGCCAACCTGGTTTGTGGCGATGCCTTTTTGATTAATGGGCAGTCGAATGCCGATGCCACCGATATCGGCAAAGAAGATCCCGCGTTCAACAGCGACTGGATTCGCAGTTTCGGCAGTCCAGCCAGCGATCCTCGCAATGCGAGGGCGAACGTCTGGAGTAATGCAGTCGTCCGCAATCGCCAGGGTGGCCAAGGGCAGATTGGCTTTTGGGGAATGGAACTCGCCAGACGGCTCGTCGAGAAAGAGCAAATTCCCATTTGCGTCATCAATGGTGCTGTGGGTGGAACTCGTATCGATCAGCATCAACGCAATGCCGTCGATCCGACCGATGTGACGACCATCTATGGCCGACTGCTGTGGCGCGTGCAGCAAGCCAAGCTTACGCACGGAATCCGCGCGGTCTTGTGGCATCAGGGAGAAAACGATCAAGGAGCCGATGGACCAACGGGCGGTTTTGGCTGGGAGACTTATCGTCCGTACTTTGTCGATCTGGCGGCTGCTTGGAAAACGGATTACCCCAATCTCGAGCAGTACTACCTGTTTCAGATCTGGCCCAAGGCCTGCTCGATGGGAATCAACGGTTCAGACAACAAGCTGCGCGAAATTCAACGAACGTTGCCGTCGCTATTTTCTAATCTACATGTCATGTCCACTCTTGGCATTCAGCCGCCTGGCGGCTGTCATTTTCCGCCCGCAGGCTACGCGGAGTTTGCCCGGCTCATTAGCCCGCTGATTGAACACCAGGTTTACCAGCACCCAGTTTCAAGTCCGATTACTCCTGCAAACGTAACGCGGGTTTGGTTTACGAGCGACCAGCGCGATGAACTTGCACTCGAATTCGACCAACCAATCACCTGGGCAGATTCCTTGACCAGCCAGTTCCATCTAACTGGCGAGCCGAAGAAAGTTGAGTTCGGTAAAACGAGCGGCAATCGGCTTACGCTCAAGCTGAAGAGTCCATCACTAGCGACGAGGTTAACCTATCTCGACAGCGCGAATTGGAGTCCCAACAATCTGCTCTTTGGGCAGAATGGAATTGCCGCCCTCACCTTTTGCGATGTGCCCATCGAAGCGAAGTAATCTCATTCGCCCTGAATGGCCTAGTCCGACCAACTAAGGCTTTTTGTCGTTGACCGGTGGCGCAACGGTTTTGGGAGTTCCAGGGGACTTCGCCGCTCGCTTGTTGGCCACTGCTTTCGGCTTCTTTGGCGAGCTCGACAGACTGGTAGCGCCGGGGTCAACGGCAACAGCTTGGGGGTCTGCTGGGCTAGTATGTTGGCTGGGGGAACTTGTCGCGCCACCCCAAGCCGGAGGATTGCTCGCCGGAAATGACTCTTCGGAAGCCTCCTGCACGTCGTCGACCATAGTCGCTTTTACGGCTTCTTCAGCGAGTTGATTTTCCGCGATAACCAATCCTCCGCAGCGGTCCCGTCGCGTCGCCCGCCGTCAAGCCAGCGCTGATAAGCCGCTTGGCGGATTCGTTCGGTTGCATCAAAAGACTCTGACATCTCTTCTCCTCCTTCACACATAACCTGTGGTAGTTGTTGCGAGTTCCGAGACAGAGCAAGTAGCGACTATCGTGCCAACGACGTTAAGTATGTCGGGGTCCGGGCCAAAGTGCACGCGTAATATCATCGCGGTGGCGGACGCGGCGTCACACGGTGTACGAGTACGAAAACTGCCGGGCACGAGTCGATGCCGGGGGCGAACGATCAAGGAATGCGAGCCAGCTACTTGGTGGGCTTGAACGACTCGAATACGTCGGCCAGGACTTTATCTGCCAGGCGGTTGAGTTCAGCAAGGATCAGCGGTTCTGCTTCGGGCAGCAGCGGGGAGGCGTTAGGTTCGTAACCGCCGTACTTGTGGGATTCGGCCGTGCAAATGTAACCGAGGTTGCCATTTGCATAACCCACGACAATGGGAATCGCCCGATCGGCAATAGCCTTCTCGATTTGAAACCCATATTCAACCATCGGTTCGCCGGGAATCGTCAGTAGCAGATAGTCCCCGATGCGTAGCGCCTGCATTTCGCAGGCGAGTTTTTCTTTCTTGCCAGGCAGTTCAATCACACTCGTGGCACACTTAAGCGGGTAAATCGTTTTCCGCTTGGCAAGCTCTTCGCGCACCACACTTCGATCTGCCGCGCGAACAACGGCGCAACCTAAACTCCGACCTGTCCACTTGATGTCAGCTTCGTCGCCGCAGCGATACGGTACGCCGGGCAGGTTCGGTCGAATATCGCCCGCGCAACCTTGCAGGAACATCGCCCGCGTCTTGGGGCCGTACACGGTCTCAACAAACGTCTGCGCTTCGCCAGGAAAGTCGGCGCTAATGAACGGAAAACCGTTGGGATGGGGCGGCGTGAGCTTGTCGCCCCAGGTAAAGACGCACGGATGGCAGACTGCATGCATCAGCAGGCTCATGGGCTCTAGCGATTGGCCGTCGTCAAAGCGGAGCACCTTTACGCGGTGATCGCACGGGCCATCGGGATCGAGTCGCACTACCGCGCGGCCGTTGATTACTTTGCGGCGGTTGATGTTGAAGTCGATGCGATCCTCACCATAACCAATGGTCACCGGACGCAATTCTTTGGCTGCAGCAGCTGACGCAGTTGCAATTTTGGCAACCATCTCTCGGCCCCAAGGCGACTCGCGCGACCAGCCCGGGCCAGAATGGTTGTGCGAGGTGGCGACCATGATGTTCTCGCGTGGTGTTTCGGTGTTCGCGGCGATGACATCGCGCAGCACTGCCACCATTTCGCTGTTCGAACTAATTAAATCGAGCGTGACAATTGCGGCGCGCGTTTGCTCGTTGGTCAGCAGCAAAATTCCAGCGCGGAGTGGATCGCGAACACCGCTCGTCGGTCGAATGTGACCGACCACGGGTGTATCGGGAGCAGGAGTGATATCGACCTTAGCAACCGCTGCCCGCAAGTTCGACTCGACGCGGAATTGAAACGGTTCCGCAGCGAAGACTTGCGTGGCAAGATTGGCGAAGGCAATGCAGGCAAAAAGTGGAGCCGATCGCAGCAGACAGGGCATGGAGTGAGTTCCTTGTTCCGGCAATCAGAGTTGTCGAGTATTGGAGGTTACTTTTTGGCCACGCTGTCGATGGGGACTCGCAGGTAGGAGACGCCGCCGCTTACGAACACGGTTCCGACATACTTATCGTCGAGTTGAATCGTACGCGCGGAATAATAGCGGGCCGCGATCTTTCGTTCGGGGAGCAAGACCACCGTCTGTTCGTTGTTCCAAGTGACGCCATCGTCAGCCGAGAAATTATAACTCAGCCCCAGATTGGCCGTCCCCACGCCAAACGTGACTAGCAAACGTCCGTCGTTGAGCACCGTCAAGTAGCGTCCTTCGGCTGTGTCGGTGTCGGTAACCGAACGAAAACCTTCGGCCAGTTGCCAGGTCTTTCCTTCGTCCGTCGAACGGTACATCACCGGGCACATGGCCAGCAATGTTCCCTTGGGGGTGCGGACGATTTGCTGAAAAGACCTTTGGTTGCCATCGGGACCCATAATCGAAAAGGTGGTTAGCTCGCCCGTTTTAGGATCGAACAAGCGGGGCGGACCAACGCGCAGCGGCAGCAACCAGCGGCCATCACTCCACGGCAGGACGTTGTGCCGCACTGCCCCCAAATGCTTACCGTCGACGGGGCCAATCAGAGCCTGATCGCTCCACGTAAGTCCTCGGTCAGCACTGATCGAATAGAGCAAAGCTCGCTCGTAGTAGCCGTCTTTGGCTTTGTCGTCGGCGATGTAGTTCCAGGTGACGAGCACTCGATCGTCTGGCAAAACGTCGACCGTACCAGGATAAACTTCGAAAATTTTGACTTCGCGAATCGAGTCGGGCCGTTTGGCCGACGTGGCGATGGCAACCGGCTCTTCCCAAGTTTGTCCGCCATCGAGCGAACGACTTCGCATCAGCACGTTGGCTCCCTTGTAGACCACAATCAGCGTGCCATCCTTAGTTCGACCAATCGAAGGATGAACGTGCCCTGACACAGCTTTGGCAATGAGGATGGGCTGATCTTCACCGCTTAGTGACGCACTACTTAAATGCGTTACCGCTAAAGCTAATGCCAGCACTGTGGGGAAACGGACTGCCTGAAACAGGTGAGACATCAGTAACTCCAGCGAGGCAGGGAAGTGTGGGGTGGGTGTTTTATCTTACTTCAGGTCCAAGTCGAGCAGGGAATCGAGCTCTTTGGAAGCAGGAAATTCAAATTCTCCCCAAGTGCTCGGCAGCAATCGGGCTTCGGTGGGCTGGTCGCCGACGAACACTTGCCGCTTATTCGCCCAGTAGTGGCGGGCAATGGTTGTGCGTCCATTCGGATCGGATTCGAGCGCCCCGACATCTCCGCGCAGCACCTGCGCGCTGGTGGGTGCAACCATGCCCAGGGATCTCCACGGAATGGCCGCTTCGAGTGTCCAACGGCGATCGTTGCGCACTACGGCCACTTCGGCTTCTTTGATCTCTCGAATTTCTGCGACTGCCGTCTCACCGACCGGTGATTGAAATATCCGCTGCGGTGGTGAACCGGGCGACTTTACATAGCGGTAGAGCATGACCGTGGGTCGATCGCCCCGATATGTCACGAGCAACCGCACGTCACCAACGGCGGCTTCGGTTCGTTCGGCTGGTGCTTTCGGATCGAGCCCCAGATGCAGATCGAAGGCATCGCCAGACTGAAAGAGCGTCTCTGCATCTTCAGCTGAATTCACCAGCGGGGAACTATCAATGGCCGTACCGCCGATATACAGATTGTCTTTGTCGAACGCGAGCCGCGCTTGCCATTGTTCGGCAACTCCACCGGTGGCCGACAGAGTCTGTCGAATCGTCAACGGTTCGCCAGCTGGCCAATCGGTTAGAAAGTCGCCATTAATCGTCGGCTTCTTCGCAGCAAACAGGACCGTGTAGCGCTTGGGCCCTTCGACATCGAGAAAACGCTCGATCTGCGATTTGCGAGCGGTCCAGTCGCGAGTGCGAGGAAGATCCTCACTAGTAACCGTGATGTCGCCAGAGAACCGCTGCAATTGTTCGAAGCCATCGACGCGCATCAGGGTGACATGATTCTTGCCGGCAATCGCATAAACCTTGCCATCCTCAGCCTTGGTGACGTGTCCGTGAAAATCTTCGACCGTTTTACGAAGGTCGGACAAATCGGTTTTGCCAGGTTCGCATTCCGGCATTGAGAAGTATCGTCGTCCGTAACCCTTCGGCCCGCCCAAGATCGCCCCGGCGAGCAGTCCGTCGAGCGTGAAGGCGTAATAATCGCCGCTGTTGCCGCCGACGCAGAAGATGGTCTCGTCGCCAATCTTGAAATGACCGATGGGGCCAATGCTGCCAGCAACCGTTCCTGCGGGACGGCCGAGAAAACCCCAGGGAACCATATTCGAGGCTTGCACTCCCATATAGCGATCGGGATAAGTCCAAAGTTGCTTACCTTGGGAGTCGAGCAGTTTATGATTCATCACAAACGTTTCGCCTGCGGGTGTAACCATCGATTCGCCGGTCAGTCCGGGCATTGGTTCTATGGCTGCATCGGTATAGTCGGGAATCGACGCTCCGTTTGGCCCCGCGACCAGCTTCGAGAGCCGAATTCGAGCACCGCCGCGCTGGTCGGGAAAATTAAGCGAAAGATCGTCACCGATATGGGGCGCGCGATAAACCGGAAGCTTCGGAAGTAACCGGACCTCGGCCGGTTGGACCTGCCGATCGGCATTCTGATCGCTCCAAATAAAGACCGTCTTGCTCGGATCGAGTTTCTCGACCGACTTCTTGAGCGCGGCATTCTTGGGAAGTTCACGCCAATCGCCAAGCAGGCCGGCAGCTACACGCGTCACGGCTTCGCCATTCACTTCTTCGCAAATGACGGCCGTTGGTCCGGCGTCACCAAACGGTGTTACCACCGGACGATCGCCGACCAGGAACCGCCGATCTTGCACATAGGTCACACGATCGGGCAGGTAGTTACCACCCGAGTATTGAGCCAATCGGCTCTCGAGCTTCCAGGTGCGAGTGGCGTAGTCGATGCGGAATTTCATCCCTAAATGGTTGATGACCGATTTATCGCGTGGGTCGAGCATTCCACCGCCGCCGTAGTGAGTCGGACCGAAGAGCTCCTTTTCAACCTGACCCTCCGTCGACCAGCGACTGATTCGCTTGGGTTGGAAGTGTTGCTCGACAAGCCAGAGTTTGCCCTGCGCATCGATGCTCATGGCCGCAGGTGCAGTCAACTCCTGGGGATTGTAGAGGCCGGTCTTCGGGCCTGCTTTGCCGAGTTCGCGCACTCGCTTGCCAGTGGTGACATCGTACGCCCGCACGACTCCGCTCTTACCATCGATGCCCCACAAAAGGCCGGCTGCATCGAACGCCAGCGCGCGAGGACGACCTGCCTCGCTGGGAGCAACGACAACTTCTCGCGTTGCTGCGCCAGCTGCATCGAGAGTGGGCAAGCGACAGATTCCTGCCTCGCAAGCGACGTACAGTTTTCCTTGAGCATCGAAGGCGAGAGCGCCAGGTTGAGTCACAGGCAAGTGCTCACGTAACTTGGCCGTTGTTTCACCTGTTGAAGGCAAATCAAGTACCGTAATCCGCTGAGCGAGATTGACCGGCAGTTCGGCATCGTTCCCCTGTGGTTCGAACAGGAGCAAGCTTTCGAAACCACCATTGACGGGGCCCGCTTTGGCACCAGGACCTTGCGGTGGATCGATGACGCGCACGCGGAGCGCACGGATGGAAAGAGTAGAACCGAAATCACCCTGCACCACGCGCGGGGTGTGCCAACTCCACTTAATGTCGTTACGCACTTGACGATGAAGGTGGACTTGCTGCCAATGTTCGTCGTTCTTGAAGGCGGCGGCATCAATGCTGGCGTCGGCTGGCCCATTCCATACATCGATCGCAAAGCCAGCCCAGGGAGTTGGGCGAGTCATGAGAAAGCCGCGCACCTGAGCGGGCTCTTTCCAGATATATCCAGCGACGGCTGGATTGCCATACGAAAGAGGCTGGTCGACCGCGCGGTTGAATTGCCAGGCAGCAGTGGCAGTGCCCATTCCTTCTAGCGGCAAGAATACGGCGCTTTCTGTTGCGTTGCGATAGCGGCGATCCAGCACCAGGCTGTATTCGAGGCGTTCTTGCTTAGGGCTGTGAAAGATGAGTGCCTTGGTTTTCATTCCTTGGGCAGAAGTTGCAATTCCTGGTCGATCAGCTGACTTACTACGCAGCGGTAACCACATCTCGGGATCGAACTTGCCTTGGAGATCTTGTTGCAGATCGTCGGCCAGCGATGTGGCTGGAACTGCTGGCTGCGTGGGATCCTGCTGCGTGACCTGGGGAATGAACTGTTCGGGTAATTTGACGCCGGACTTGAGCGCATAGACTTCAACGTCTCCGCTTGGCACGACGACACTCCCGACCGGCACTTCATCCTTGAGCGTGAGGAGTAGACTGTCTTTGAGAGGGCCTTTCTTAGACGTTGGTCCGAACGATCCCGTCACTGAGCTGGGCGCGGCTTGAAAGGTCGAGAAGATGTGCTCATTGGGTGTCAGATCAGTCACATGGGTCTTGTGGGGTATCGGACTGGGCTGGCAGTGAGCGATGTTCACTTGCCCCGAGTGAAAGGCAGAGCGAATCCAAGGTGGCGCAGGGGCGCTATAGCTAATGCAAAGCGCATTCCCGAAAACGGCAGCTCCACTGTGGTCGCCTGTGAGCCAGGCCTTGGCGTGGCCAGGCACTTCGGTGGAGTAAGCAAACTTGTGCAGCGGCAACTTGGCAAACTTATTTTGCGGGTCGATGCGAATCACCTCGCCGTCGTTCACGACATAGGCATACCGGCCGTCGCTCACCAGGCGTTGGGCCCCCTGATGCAAGTCGTGCCAGAGTTTTCGCCCCTCGCGATCCGTGGCAATCAATGGCACGCCGAACTCAGCACCACCAGCACCAAAAAACATCACGTCCCCCACTGCACACGTGCTGCACGGTGGACCATGATCGGCCATCCACCAGCCCCCACCGGGAACCGGTGCCATCCAAGGCGGATTGCCCGCGTTGTAGACAGTCATCTCATAGGTCAACTTGAACGGCGGCCGGGCGAGACCCACAAAGTGGTATTTGCCGGGCGCAACGGGCTTCCCCTGATCGTCGAGCAGATCCCAGTTCTCTTGTGCGCTGCCGCGCTCGCGCTCGACTTCGGCAATCAGCCGGCGAACATGCTGTCCTTTCTCGTCCTCAATGCGAATCGCTGCGAAACCATCCAGCGGCATGTCGTATTTGAGTGTGACAGGAGAAGCCGGTACGTGGGAATATGACTTGGAAGTCGGAGTATTGGCGTCATCTGGCAAACTGACGAGCACGGCAACACTCGGCGGGCGCTGCTGAATGGATGCTTCGGTCGGAACCGGAATGCGCAAGCGCACGGCACGGGTGGTCAGTGAAGTCTGCGGTTGAAAAGTGGAATTGCTTCCCGCAATAGCAATGGGCTGCCAATCGTTGTCTTGAGCAAGTCGCGGATGAACCTCTTGTTTGGCTGAAACCGCACTGATCGAAATTACGGAAGCTCCCGGCCGATCGATGAGTATGCCCGCTACAAGTTGTGGCTCGGGCCAATAGCCCAACCACTGCAATTCGGCAGGTGTACCTTTTTTGACCGCTGGTCGCGACCAATCGCGATAACCAAATTCAGCCGGATTGTAGTAGCGATCGGTGAATAACCGTAGACCGGGAAATACAGACGCTGTACGCGGATTCTCCCACGGCAAATTGTGCCGCTTGATCGTGATGCGAATGGCTCTGACCTTCGTTCCCAAATCCAGCGGCCGCACCATTCCAGGTGCAAGAGCTCGCCATTGGCTCTCATCGTTGATGACTCCTGGAAGTTCAGAATCATCCCTGAGCAGGGCCACAAACTCGGTGGACGCGCAGAGAGTGCCAACCTCGACTGGCTGTTTGAAAACAATCCGAAAATGGCGAGTTTCGGCGGCCGCAGGTCCGGTGCTCCAGGGCAGCAGGTTACCAGTTGGAGGTGTTGAAAGCCCCAGCCAAGGTGCGAGAAGTTCCTGCCCAGGAGCCGGTTGTTCCTGGCCATCGGCAAAGGCGACGCAGCGCTCCCAGTCAATAACATCTGCTGATATCGCACTTGCTAGTCGCTCAGCGGACCAGGCATTACCAGTAAAACTGGAAGAGGTCGCGAGCAACATCAACATCATCTTCAAGCATCGCGATATCAGGAGCGGATTCTCGGGCAGGTTCACGCACATGGGAAGGGCTTTATGGGGAAGGATGGGTGAGAGGCAAAATTGAGTGGCCAGGAATCAATCGTCTAGCGGCGGTATCGCTTGCGATACTCGCCAGGGGTCATGCCGGTTTTCGATTTGAACAGAGTCGCCAGGTGTTGGTGGTGAGCCGAACCGAGCCGCTGGCCGATATCGGCGAGCGGCAGGTCAGTGGTAGTAAGCAATTCTTTGATCCAATCCAGTTGCGAGCGCAGAATTTCTGCTTTGGGAGTACGGCCAATAGCTTGCTTCATGCGCCGTTCGAGCATGCTGCGGGAAACGGGAACCGCCTTCAGCAGATCACTGACAGACATTGGCCCGCGCGCCTGCTCGCGAATGATCCTGAGCGCTGCAGCAACTTCAGGATCATCAATGGCGAGCACATCGGTCGATTGACGCGAAACGATTCGTAGGGGAGCGTCGACGTATGGCGCGCCACGCGGAGGTTTACCACCCGCCATCATTCGCTCGAGACATTCTGCCGCGCGATAGCCAGCTGCGCGTTGATCGACTTCCACACTGCTGAGCGGCGGATGGCAGAGGTCGCACATCAGTTCGTCATTGTCGACGCCCAGCACGGCAACTTCCTCTGGCACACTCAGCCCGGCATGTTGGCAGGCTTCGAGTACTTGCTGGCCGCGCGGATCGTGGCAGGCCATCACCGCGACCGGCTTGGGCAAGCGTCGTAGCCAACGCGCAAGCTGCTCTTTGTCGAAGCCCCAGGTTCCCGCAGTTGTATGGCGCGCTGAGGCAGCGAAGACATCGACCGCACAGTCACGTTTGGCCGCCTCAACAACGAATAGCCGGCAGCGATCCTCCATCGTTGAATTGCCACCGGTAGGAAGGCCGCAGTAAGCGAAGCTGCGGAAACTTCGTTCCCACAAATGCGAGAACGCTGCTGCGACAATGGGCCGATTGTCGATCAGCAGCATCGGCAAGCCGTGCCCCTCGCGGTTGTAAGGCAGGTCGACCACGGGCAACCCAGTGGCCCGCAAAGCATCGGCCATCCGTTGATCGTAACAGCGGGCAATGATGCCATCGCCACGCCAGCGTTTGAGCCAACTGGGAGGTGCATCACCGCGCGCATGCGGACGAAAAAGCATCGCCCAGGGCGCATGTTGCCGCTGATACTTCACGATTCCGGCCAGTACGCGGCGACCGAAGACGTACGAAGTCTCGACCAGCACTGCGACTTGCAGCGGGCGGCGATTCGTCTTGCTTGGTGTGGAACTGGCCATGTTGCAAAACCGTAATACTTTTACGCAAAGTATGAATGCAAAGAAATCGGTTCGCAAGTAGATTAACGCTACAAAATGACACTTCACTCCCCGTGGTTCTCTCCCATGCGCATGCTTCGTCGAGTTACCCTTGGTTCGTTCTTGTTTTGCATCTGTTGCCAGTTGGTCTCGATCACCCAGGCTGCCGATGTTCAGCTGCCGCTGGAGCGGACGGCTTACTTCGTTGGCGAGTTCATTCCCGTGGCGTGGAAGAAGACCGAGCAGGCAAAGTTGGAGCTGGTATCTGCCGCGGGCACCTTGCTGCTGTATCAAGGGCCCGCGCAGACAGTTCTGATTGATTCGTCTCGCTTCGCTCCGGGAGAATACCAGCTCAAGTTGAATGGCGAAGCCACGGGACAGAGAGTATTCATTGTCTCGACGCTGCGTCGTTCGGCTGGCTCGATGCAGGATGAGTCGGAACCGCGCCGGCCGCAGTATCCGCAGCAGCCAAAGATGACTCCCGATGAGCGTCAAGCCTTTGATCTAGTGCACTGGAACGGGCAAGCGAAGATTCTGCAGGATTTGCGACTGACTGCCATTGTGCCGATGGGCAAGGCCGATGTACTTGAGCTTCCTTACATGGACGTAGCCGCTCGCAGCGGCACATTGGTGCTACCCAATCCTGATACGCGCCCCACCAGTTTCTTTCCCGTAGGAAATCATCCTGAAGAACTGGCTGGCATGAGCCAGCGGATCATTCTTGGTGCGCAGGCGAACGGCAAGTATCCGAACTTTGGCGGCTTCATGCTGGGGTGGGATACTACCGGCTATGCCATCGGCAATCGTCGGGGGTTGATGACCTATTGGGGTTGGGGTCACAAGACGGAAGCGTTGCGGCACTATCTCAAGCGAATCGATCAGCACACGCAGGATGAGTTTCGACGCCGGACCAAACTGGAACCGGTCACCGAAGCGGAATACATCGCTTACCTCCTCTCCATCAACCGGCCGGAGTTCGCCACGCTCATCGATTTGCCGACGCGGCACTGGCTGAACGAAATTGCCGAATACACCAAGCCGATGCCGGAACAGGAACGAATCGCGTTCGAGGAGCGACTCGATCAGTGGTCGGCTTATCTTATGGGTATGTATCGAGAAGCCTACGGCGAGTTGAGCAAGAACCTGCGCGAGCTTGATCCCACGCTGCGTAACTCGGCTAGCGTGCAGGTCGACCACAGCCCGGTTCGGTACGGGCAGTACTTTCCTTCCGCTTATGAAACGCTCGACTTCCAATATCAAAGCACCTGGAACGACCAGGTTGGTGGGCCAGATTATGCCTATCAGTGGCTCTTCACGGCTGGCCTGCTCGATATGCATCGCAACGGCAAGCCCACGTGGCTTAGCAACGCGTTCGGCCCCGTACATGGTCGGGCCAGCACGCCCGGCAAGTTCACTCGAGTGGCAGCGCACGGTTTGCCGTGGGGCGTGACGGGCATCGGTTTCGCGCTCGAAGGTTTCAGCAATGTTCTGACAGGCATGAACAAGCACGCTAACTGGACGGAGATCGAAGGGAAAGTTGGCGGAGCGGATGTGGTGGCGGGCCGTGAGTTTCTCGATCGCTTTGCTTGTCTCGCGGTCGAAGGGCGCGGCGATCATGGCGTTGGCATCTTGTTTTCGAAGAGCCAGTACCAGCGGCAGCATCTGGCCCTCGGTTTCGGCACGACTCCCTATCAGACGTTTGTCAGTCTCACGCGACAGGGCTACACACCGCGCTTTGTCACCGAAGAAGAATTGCTGAAGTCCGGGGGCAAGATCAAGGAACCCGCATTGCTGATTGCCGGGCAAACGTTTCCGTTTCCCGCCGGTGTGGTGAAGTCGCTCGAATCGTATTCGCAGGCTGGCGGGCGAATAGTGATTGACGACAACTCCACCGTTGCCATTCAAGACGCGCAGAAGCTTGGTTACGGATTTTCGTTCACGCGGCTGGGCAAGCCACACAACTGGGGCGCGCCTAATACACCGAAGGGCGATAACGATGCGCTGATGTTCGCTCGTTGGCACGCGGAGGTTGCGCCTTCGTTAGTAAAAGCGTTTGGAGCGAAAGGACGCGGGCTGTTAACGTCAATCGAAGGAGAAACAAGTTCGCTCTCGTTGTTGCAAGTCGACGGCGGGCGAGATGCAAAATACGTGATTGCCGTGAACGACTCGCACATTCAGTCGCAGGCCGATTGGTATCAAGTGCGTGAGAAGTTGCTACCCGCAGTTGGCGCAACTGGCGTGCTCTACGATTGCACCTCAGAACGTTTGCTCGGCGATGTCGCCCCCTTCGATTGCGACCTGGCCCAGTCCACCGCGCGGGTCTTCGCCGTACTGCCCCGTAAGGTGGAAAAACTCGAGGTGCGTGCTCGCCAGAAGATCGCAGCGGGCGACCCACTCACATTGCAAGGTCGCTTGGTCGATGCCAAGGGAGAAACCCTGGCAGCGGTAATTCCCGTTTGTATCACCTGGCAAGATCCCAGTGGCAATGCCGTCGCTGAACTCTATCGTTCGACCAGTCGAGATGGCTTGCTTCGTTTCGATCTGCCTCTTCCTGGCAACATTGCGGCGGGGAAGTGGCTGGTGAGCGTAAGGTCGCAACTCGACGGCACCACCGTGAAATTGCCAATTGAAATCACTGCGGCGAGTGGTGAGACGTTGGCGATTGACACAAGCGCCGAGTCGCTCGTCGTACGCCGTCGCGATGTGATTGAAAAGGCCTTTGCTGCCAAGACAAGGTTTGTGTTGCCGCTGTTTGAATCGGAACATGAAGCTGCTTTGTTGCCGATTGCTGAGAAAGTGAAGGCCACGCTGGCGGCCCGCGGCGTCGAGGTCGAGATTCTGCGCCGACCACAAGTGGGAACATATACCTTGGCCTATCAACTCGCTCCGGAGAAAGCGGCTGAGAATGCGTTAGTCGACAAGGGTGAAGTCTTCGGCAAGATCAAACGGGAAACAACCAATCACAACGATTGGTTCAGCGCGCTCAGTGGCTGGCGATTCGGCAAGCCGGTGATTTTGCTCGACGTAACGACCGCGAAAGCGGATTCGCCTCCAGCGGAGACTCTGGCCGCTGCCGGCCTACTGTGGCCACGTGTGACTGAAGAATATCCAGGAACAGGACGCGCCGTGCTTGAGGCGATTCCGTGGGCCTTTGCGCCCCGAGTAACTACGCTGGTACTGCGGGCCCATGATCTGGCAAGTTTGGAGGCGGGGGTTGCGGGTTTGAAGCAACTGCCTGCCGATCGTTTGACGCCGGCGATTGAAGCAGCCCGCAGCCAACTGTGGCGGCAGCACCATGTTGGTACTGATGCCGCTCCGAATGCTGCAGGAGAACTAACAGCGACAGGAGTACAAACTACCATCGCGCCGCAGCCATTCAGCCCATCACTTGCCGGAACTCAAATTCCCACAGCGGATCAGGTGGTTCGTCAGCCGCGTGAGGAAGCGTCGGTGATTGAGATTCCCGCGAAGTTCGATCCCAAACAGTTCACGATCTTTGTGCGTGACGACAAGGGCTTCGCCGAATCGGCGACAGCTGGCATGCTCGTGCCTGACTTACGTTTTAGCGATGCGATTCAATTAATGGTTGAGGTGAAGGAAGCGGGCACCTACCGGCTGACGGTCAGTGGGACCTTCCGCTACTCAGATCGTCGACCTTGTTGGCAGGCTCAGTGGGAAGACATCATCGACCTGCGTGAGAAGCTGGTGCCGAAGCAGCGCAAAGCTATGGAGATTGGTTTGCAAGTGGATGGCGCGGATGCCGCCCCCTTGGTTCCGGTAGTTCGCGCCGAAAAGGAAGTGCCGCTGGAACTGGCCAGTGCCTCGGCCGGGCTGAAGCCCCGAACCGCTGTGGAAGAAGTCGTGACCGAACTGGCCGGCAATCTCAAATTGTCCGCTGGCCGCCATCGTCTCCTGCTGATTCACAAGAATATGGTCGACGGCAGAGTCGAGACAATTGAAGCGACACGAGCGAAATAGCAAGGCAACGCGTCAGCCGGTAAGATTGCCTTTGCTGTTTTTACCGGCGGGCAAACTTCAAAGGGCCATACCGTGAATCGTTACCTCACCTTGTGTTTGGTTGTTACTCTTGTTGGATACACCTCGCTGGCAGCAGCTGCTGAGCCGACTGCCGATGAGGTGCGTGAATATCAGGAGATGAAAGCCAAGGCTGAGGCGGGGGATGTAAACGCCCAGTACAAGTTGGGAGGAATGCTCGCGAAGGGCGCGGGCGTTGCCAAGAACGATGCCGAGGCGGTGAAGTGGTATCGTCAGGCTGCCGAGAAGAACGATCCCCGCGGCCAAAGCATGCTGGGTGTGATGTATACCAACGCCCGGGGCGTGGAACGTGATTACACGGAGGCGATCAAGTGGTTCAACAAGGCCGCGGCACAAAATAGCGCTCACGCGCATTACAACCTGGGATACATGTACAGCACCGGCAAGGGTGTGACCAAGGACGACGCAACTTCGGCCGAATGGTATCGCAAGGCAGCGGAGCAAAACGACGTCAATTCGCAGCGAATTCTTAGCGGGCTGTATGCGGTGGGGCGCGGCGTACCGAAAGACCCAGTGCTGGCTCATGCTTGGGCAACTGTCGCGGTTGCTGGTGGCAACACGGCCAGTCAGGCTCAACTAACCAAGCTGACTGAGCAGTTGACGCCAGAGCAGAAGGATGCAGCGACGAAGGCTGCTCAAGAGATTTCTGCTCGCCTGGCGAAGATCAAGAAGTGAGTGGTGAGCTGTTTACACTCGAACACGACTCGCCTACTTGCTCGTCACTTCGAACACAAATTCGTTCGGGCCGGCGGGAGTGACGACAGCCGTCAGAGTGCTTTGCGAATTAAAACGCGGTGCGATCAATAGTTCTGCCGTTTCGCTACCCATCCTATCGCCGGGAATAGGCGTGATTCGATAGGCAACAACTTCCACACGCCAATTCCCTTCCGTCGACTTTCCTTGAAATGTGCCGTTCTTTACTGGCAATGTCACCAGTGCTCCCGTTTCAATGACCTTCAAGTAGACGGTCCCCTCACTGAGCGGTTGGCCATCCAAGGTCACTTTTCCACTGACAGAATATTGCGATGGTCCCGGCTTGGCACAGCCTTGCAGGCCGAATGTGGTGACGCACAACAGTAACAGCAATCCAACTGGGCTGATTTGGCGAATCATACGAGCTTTAAGACAGCGAGCGAGGCAGAGTCGATCTGAAAAATAAACGCGCAGCTTGCCTGGAGCGATGCGCTTACGGCACACCATCATCGCGTGTTGCCAACTGCGCTAAGGCTGCCAGCGTGGAATTATTCGCCAAAAAGCGAACCGAACCATCGGCAAATGCGGCCTGTACCCCACCTGGATGAGGCGAATTGATCGGCACATTCCCACCAGTGAAATTGCCGTTGAGTCCAACCCCAGTGCCGGTTACATCATTCGGCCAACCACCCGCGGGCGCGTGGTTAATCGGATAGCGAATGCTGGTCAAATTAGGCTGGCGATTGTCTCCATGGGCGTTGTCAAAGTTTGGCGGTATGCCCGTGGATTTTACTCCCAAGTACCAACCCCAAGTTTGCGATGCCCGCCACTCCTGCCGCTTGCCTGCCGTATCGATCAGAAAGTTTCCATGCTCGCTAATCGCCATCGTGTTGCTAGTGCCATCCGTGATGGCAGAAAGTTTGAGTTGGCCGTTCGGAATCAACACGCCCCCTCCGCTAACGATTCCTGCATTGGGCAAAGCGTTTATCCGAGTTTCTGAAAATCCAGGAATCAGGCCATCCACCGCGCCACTCAGTCCGACGTAGGTAGCGAACGTCGAGCCGGTTTGTCGGTTCGGTGCTTTGACTTGCAGTGGCGACGAAGGGCAGAAAAAAATCTTGATCACGACGCCAGTCGCTACCGTGTTGTTGTTGGTGTTGAACGCACCGGAACTCCCAGTGAACTGCCATTTCTCGTACAGCGACTGCTGCTCGATATAGGGCAGAATATAGACGAACCAGCTACTGCCCCATTTGCCGGCGGGACTTGCTTCCACCCCAAACGGAGCCTGATCTTCGGCACCACCTGGTGGCAATCGCAGCAGAGTATCGTGGTGATTCTGCATACCGAGCGCCAGTTGCTTTAGATGATTCGCGCACTGCGTTCGCCTGGCAGCTTCGCGGGCTGCTTGTACTGCTGGCAGCAAGAGCGCCACGAGCACGCCGATGATGGCGATGACGACCAGAAGCTCAACGAGGGTGAAGCCCCGCTGATGGCGAAGAGATGGCATTAAGCAAGCCTTACGGTCAGACAAGAGAGAGGTAACCGCGACCTCTGTAAGTTAGCCTTGCCTGGGCGTTCGAACAAGTTTAACGGCGGCGATCGCCGTTGCGCGAAGCCGCAATCCGTGCACTGGCTTATTGGCCGGAAGTAACGGCGGGATCGCTCGGTGCCTCGACCGCTGCGGGCCTGGCTGGCGCTGCGCTGGCTTGCCAGGCACGCGTTACCCACCGCGCGGCGATGCCGAGTGTGAGACCGAGAGCGATGATCTTCAGCCGGTCGTTCCACCGCGACCAACGGCTGCCAGGTGACTGCGACATTACTTGGTTCCGTCCATCATTTCGGTTGAGAACATGAGTGCCATCGCGCCGCCGCGGGCATCGACACCCCAAATGGCGGGACGATCGTAATAGTCTCGCAGCGATCGCATCTTGCCGGTCCCGGTGCAGATATCGACAACTTTGCCCTTGGGACCAATGCGATGCTTGGCCGCAAGCCACGCCTGATCGAGCGCCGGCTGGTGCGTTCCCTTGTCGAGCCAGCCCCGATCAATGCCCCGCTTAAGCGCCCAACCGATCATACAAGTGCTGCTGAATTCCCGGTAGCTCCCCGGCTTGTCGATCACCTGGTGCCAGCAGCCGAACGAGTCCTGATGCTTCAACAGTGCGGCAATGTGATTCTGAAATTCCTTCTTCAATTCGCCGTGTGCCGGATGATCTTCCGGAAACTCGCTCAGCGCCCAAGCCAGACCGAGTGCTGGGAAACCATTACCTCGGCCCCAAGCGGCCTCGTCGAGTGGCGAGTGCCGATAGATGCCGTCCTCGCGCACGCACAGCTTTTTCATGCTGCGAAAATGACCGACGGCCGCGTCAAAATACTTTTGCTCGCCCGTCAGCTTGCCGGTCGCGCACAAGATGGGCGTCGCCATGAACACGGCGTCGCTCATCTCGTTGTGAGAGGGCATAAGTTTCAGTGGCTTGCCATCTTTATCAAAGATTTGATCCGCTGCCGCGCGGCAAAGTTCGATCCAGCGCTCACGATCCTTTCCTTCACTTCGCTTGGCTAGTTCCGCGAACAGCAAGTGCCCCGCATGCTCGCTGCCCGATTTCGGAACGGGACTCTTTTCTCCCTCGAGA
Source organism: Anatilimnocola aggregata (assembly GCF_007747655.1). Lineage (NCBI taxonomy): Bacteria > Pseudomonadati > Planctomycetota > Planctomycetia > Pirellulales > Pirellulaceae > Anatilimnocola > Anatilimnocola aggregata. Next base: position 5,692,052 of record NZ_CP036274.1, on the reverse strand, counting down.
AACGGCGCGAGCAATTGCTTCAGTGATTCTTGTTCCTTCTGATCGTTGAGTTCCACCGCAATCCGCTGGCGACCAATCACCGCCAGTGCGGGAATGTAAGCAACCTGCTTGAGGTCGTGGCCATAGACAGTTGCCAGGCTGGCGGCAATTTGTTCGGGTGTGCGCCGCTCGCGCCAGATGATTTCGTCCCACGCGGGTGATTTGCTGGGCGTGAAGCTTGCAAGCAATTTGGCAATCGCCTCGACTTCAGGCGCTGCGACGGGCGAGGAAACGTGGAGTAAGAGCGTCGGCACTCGGCCAACATCTTCCACGCCTTTTTCGGCCAACTGGCGAACGAAATCATCTGCAGGAGGCGCTTCGATTTTGTTCGTGAATGGTGTTGCTGCCAGCAACTTTGCCAGTTGATCAGCATCGGCATGTTCCGAAGCCCAGTAGCCAGGCGTTTTTCCCGCGCGGACATCAACGACCAACGTCGCTCCGTACATGCCCACCCAGCGCCACAGATAGCGAGGCTCAGGCTGAGCGGCGTCATCGTAAAAGCCCTTGCCCGGCGGATAGCCTTTGCCAGCCGTGAGGGCCAAATCGGTCGACAAGCCATCGGGAAAGACTTTGGGAATGAACGCGGTGCCGTTGTTGGGATTTGGCTTGGAGGTATTGGCACGCTCGACCAACTGTTGCACGAAGTTTGTCGAAGCGGTGGAGCCATCGTGTCCGCCAATCACCACCATTCGATTTCGCTGGGATTTCGGATTCCCTGCGCCGGAGTTCAGCCAAACGGGAATCTCCGTTCCCGCGCGCGTGACACCAATGGCTGCCTGCTTCCACCGTTTCGGCGTCGCTGGTTGTGCGCAAGCAAGCGAGGCCGCGTTCAAGAGAACCAGCGAGAACAGCAACGAACGAATGAGCAAAGCCGTCATAGCGGACCTTTAGTTCTGCTTCTTCAGCGTCGTGAGATACTCGACTACATCGACCAGGTTTTGCGCGGTGAGAGCTTTTTGCAAGTCGGCGGGCATCAAACTGACAGTCGACTTCTTAAAATCTTCGACTTCATCGCGCGGGAACTGTTTCACAATGGCGTCCGCCGTTTTGATCTGAATGTCGGCATCGGTTTGGCTTACCAGAATGCCGTTTTGGACAGTGCCATCAGCGAGCAACAGCGTGTAGGTCTCGAAGTTGTGGCTGATGCCAGCGCTGGGATCGAGAATGGAAACGTAGAACGCCTCCTTGGAGAGCTTGCTGCCGATTTCGGAAAGATCGGGACCGACATCTTTCCCCTCGCCGCGCACTTTGTGGCACTTGATGCAGGTGCCAATCGTGCCGAAGACTTGTTTGCCCGCGGCGACGTCACCGGTCCGCTTCACCAACTCCGCTACGGTCGGCAGCGGTTTGCTGTCCGCGGTAGCGGGCAAAGTGAGATGTTTACCAGCGGCAGTTTTGATCGCGGCGTCGGTTGACGAAAGCAGGACGTTGGCAGCAGCGAAGTTCAGTTCCTTCGCGAGCGTGCCCGCTTCGACGAGCTTTAAGAGTTGTTCTTGGCCCGCTTTGTTGCGACCGATGGCGGTCACCGCGGCTGAACGAACCGGTACGCTGCGTTCGCTGTTGCCAATAACGGAGAGAAGCAGCTCATTGCCGCGGGGATCACCGGCCAGTCCCATGGCGGCTGCCAATTTCACGGCGCGGGCATCGTCCTTGCCATTCAGTTCTTTTTCAATCGCGTCGTTCGCACCAAAATCGAACAGCGTCTTCACGGCTTCCACGCCGATCGTTTCGTCACCCTTCTCGATCGCCAGGCGAATCAATTCGGGGTTCGCAGCTTTCAGCTTGAAGCGGCGGACAAGTTCCAAAAACTCATCGGTGCCGTGAATGGTTTCGAGATGCCGCATTAAAGAAGCTTTGGCTTCGGGCAACGTTTCCAGATCGACATTCTCGAGCCGCAGCAGCGCCTTCACACGTCGGGAGTCTTTGGCCCGGGTGGCGTCGGTCACTTCTTGCGCAACCAACGGTGCCAGAGATAAACAGAGCAGAGTAGCGACGAGCAGGCGGGCGGGATGGAGCAGGTACATCGGCAAACCAAGTTCAGGTGGGTAAACAACAGGCCCCTGGTCAATCCACCGAATTCACCAGGGGCACTACAACTTTACCTAGCAGCGGCAAACTATTCCAGGATGGCCTTGAGTGCCGCTTCCTTCTCGGGACCGGAGAGGAAGTCGAGCGCTCGCAGGTAGCGAGGTTGTTCTTCTTCCTTGGTCGAGTCGGCGGTGATGATCTTGGCGAGTAGGGCCGGAGTTTGCTTCGCCCGGCTGCGCCACACAATATCACGCCCGGCAGCGGTATCCCACTTGCCGTCGACTTTCTTCAGGTAGGCGTCAAGGTAGGCATCCCATTGCTTGTCGGCACCAATGCCGAGCGCTTCGAGATACCAGCGATCCTTGCCGTCATGCTGGGCGGCAAGTTCGGCCCAAATAGCAGCCGCTTCAGGCGACTTGCTGTGGCGGGTCGAAATCGCCAATTCGCGACGAACTTCCGGAGCCGAGTCCTTCGCCAACGAGGCGAGCGAGCCGACATCCTGGCCCAATTCGCGGGACAGCCGAATGCCGACGATGCGAATATCCGGATTGCCGCTCTGCAAAGCTTCCTTCACGGCCACATTCCCTTGGTTCGGCAACTTGCCGAGTGCCCACAGGGCCCGTGCTTGCAGGCGCGGATTGTCCTTGGCATTGTCTTGGGCGAACTTGATCAGCGCCGGGGCGGCTGCTTCGCCACTCTTTTGTATTGCCTGATACGCGAGATAACGAACGCTCAGTGCCGGGCTGGCGAGCGCTTCAAGCTGACCGATCGGAGTCTTGAAGTCGTACTTGGGAGTCTTGTACTTCGTGCCGGCAGGAGCCAGGCGGAAGATGCGACCGCGGTCGACATCTTGCTGGTTGTGGCCACCGACGCCCGGATCGTACCAGTCGGCCACGAACAGCGAGCCATCAGGAGCGACGCAAACGTCCGAAGGACGGAACCAGTTATCGCGCTTGCCAAAGAGGACATTGACGATTTCGGCGGTGTAACCGGAGGCGTCTTTCGTCGCGACATACGCGCGGCATACGTTCGGGCCGGCGTCGCAGTGAATCACCTGGTTGTGAAACACCTTGGGGAGCAGGTTACCTTCATACACGCAAATACCGGTTGGCGAGCCTTGGCCGGTGAGGATCAAGTTCGGTACCACGCCTGGATCGTTCAAGTGCCAGTGGCGGCGAGGAATCTCGGCTTCGATATTCTCCCGCTTGGCTTGCCAACCCGCGCCGGTGAATTCGTCTTTGTAGCCGTAGTTGCCGTATTCCATCACAAAGTTGATGCGAACACCCTTGTTGCCATCGTCGTCGTTGTCGCTTTGCCAGATGGTGCCGAGTGAGTCGATGGTCACTTCCCAGTTGTTACGGAAGTTCCAGCCCAGCGTTTCCAGATTGCTGCCATCGAGATCGCAGCGGAAGACCATCCCTTCTTGATAGGGCTTGCGAGCATCGGTCACGGGATTGCCCGCGGCATCGACGATCACCTTTCCGTCTTTGTCCTTCAAGCTCTTGCCGGAGTTGCCAAAGTTGAAGTACAGCTTGCCGTCGGGTCCAAAGATGAAGGCATGAATGCCGTGGTCGTGCTGCGTCCCCGAGATGCCGCTGAACATCACATCCTTGCGGTCGCTCTTGAGGTCGTCGTTGTCGACATAGAAGTTCATCACCTTGTCGCCAGCCGATACGATGACGCGATTACCGAGCACGCAGAGGCCGTGAATCGAGTCGATGTCGTTCCCCTGGTAGAACACAGTCTGCTTATCGGCGACACCATCTTCGTTGGTATCTTCGAGCACGAGAATGCGATCCCCTTCCGGGCGGCTGCCCTTCCATTTGCGATAGTTCTTCACTTCAGCCACCCACACGCGGCCGAGATGATCGATATCGATGTTCGTAACGTTCGAGATTTGGGGTTCGCTCGAAAAGAGCTTGGCTTCCAGCCCTTCCGCGACTTCGAGACCGTTGACAGCTTCCGCTGGATCGCGATTCGCAGCCGTAGCACCAGCAGTGCCAGGAGCCGAGGCTTTGATGTTGCCGGGAGCCTGATCGAAAATGGCGAAGTCAACGGTGGAACCGCAACCTTGCTTGATGCCGCCGTCGTCGAGTCCAGCGCGGGTCTTCAGCCGGGTGTAACCTTCGGGAACATCGAAGCCAATGACCGAGATGGCGTGACAGCCAATACCGTACTCGACGGATTGGCCGTTGATCTTCAGCGGACCACCGGAACTGTTCTTATTCATCTGCACGCTTCCGTGACCGCTGGAAGCCACGATGGGCTTGAGGTCGGTCAGCTTCTTTTCGCCAGCAGTGCCGACGAAACGTGGCTCGGCCCAAGCGACCCAATCGCAGCCAAAACCATCGCCACCATCGGCAGCAACGAGATACACCTTCTTAGCACCCTTGAGATCGACATCGATATCAATCGCATGACCGGGTGTTGCTTGTGAGACAATCTTGCTCTCGAACAGCGGCGTCACGTTGCTCTTTGGTGCAGGTGCAGCGCTCGTCTTGGGCAGTGCCGGTTTGGCGGGAGGAAGTTCTTTGCCCGTCGACTTCAAATTGAACTTCTCGATGATCTGCTTGCCGTTGAAATTGGCAGGACGAGTATCATCCTGGTTTTCGTTCAGCTGCTCGAAAGTGACTTCTTCGCCGGTGACGCCATTCTTTGGCACTTCGCCATGGGCGGACCAAACGATCGCGTTCAGCACGATCTTGCGGAAGTTGTCGTCACCCCAATTCCAGTGATTATGGCCACCGGTGAAGCCGAAGCCACGACCGCCACCATCGCGTTCGCCAGCCCAGGCCATGTGTTGGATTTCTTTCTTCTCCAGAACATCGCGGCGGACGTCGGGATTGCCGCTGTGCGGGCCATCGCCCCGCGTCAGGGTTTCTTTGGGAGGAAGAGCGGAGAGAATCGGCGTGACATTCTTCATGTCGGGCCGAAATCGCATGTGGTAGTACCATTCGTCATCCGCAGCAAACGGCTGAACTCCGCGGCAAATCGGATGATCTGGGAACTTGTCGAACTTGCCGACCCAGTGTGGGTTGACCGACCAGTGAGCTTCGAAATAGCCGCCGGTCCAATCGAGGAAGTTATCGCCACCCTCGCTGCCCTTGGGGATTTCGACCGCGTAGTGAATGCAAACAATGCCGGTGCCGCGCTTGGCGACCTTCTCCATCGTCTCCATGATTTTCTTCACGGGATGGCCGCCGCCACCGTCGCTGTACATCACGACGCAGTCGGCACCGTCGTAAGCGGAGAGTTCGGCGGGCCAGGTGCGATAGTGGACTTCCGTCTTGTAGCCCAGGCTCTTTTCGAGCTGAGCCGCGAGCAGCTTGCAGCCGGCGAGGTGGTCGTGCGAGCCGTAGCCGTGGCTCGGTCCACCGGCGAGGAAGATGATCTTCTTGGTTTTGGAATCTTCCTTCTTGGCTTCATCATCGCCGCCGCCACCGTTCTTCTGTTCGAGGGGCTTCTTGTCGGCGCTCTTAAGTTGCTTGATTTGAATGTTGCGGAACTGCACGGTCATCGGCGGGCCAGCGTGCAACTGCAGCGCGAGGAGGCCGGACATTTTACGAGCCGATTCTTGTTCGTCGGTCAGGTCGACGGTGACAATGCCGTTCAACTTGTGAACGATGTGATTGCCGTCGGCGATGATCGTGTAGTCGTTCCAGTCTTCCTTTTTGATCGAGGCGACGATGACTTTCTCTTCCGCAGTCTTGCCCGCGTCTTCCTTCTTGCCATCGGCCTTCACGACCACCTTGCTGCCACGCTTGGCGAGCACGCCGCGACCCTTTTCTTCGTACAGCGTGCCGGCCCAATTGCCAGCAGCATCGAAGTCGGCTTGATATCCCTTGATGACATGCTTGGCGACTTCTTCGCTCCGATATTGCACGCCGCTGTTGCCGCCGACGATCTTGAATTGCAACTTCAGTTCGAAGTCGGCGACGTCGCCCTTGCGATAAACGAGGAAGGTGTTCCCCTTGGTGGGCTTCTCTTTGGTGGTTTGGCCGGTGATGACACCGTCCTGCACGCTCCAGAAGTCGGGATTGCCGTCCCAGCCGTCGAGCGACTTGCCATCGAAGAGAGAAGTAAAGCCGGTGTCATCGGCACCGAGTGCGACTGCTGGCAGCAGGAGGCCGAGCAGCAACACGGAGAGAGGTTTGACCAACCACGACATAAGGAAAACTCCAGGAGAAACATGCCACCGGCTGGGTTGGCCGGCAAACGACAATGCAGAGGTTAGCGGGAAGCAACAATCGCATCGCTTCGCCCGCGCTGAACTAACCCGGTAGGAATCCGTCACAATACCCAGCGAAACGGCGGTCGTCAAATCGGTGGAGAGGCGTGAGGTGGGCTAATTTGAGGGGCAAGTTTGGTCACGGGTGCGACGGAGCTTTCTGACTCGTCGAACAAGAGCCAATGACCTTGTCGAATTCTGCCAAGTAGTGTCCACCGATTGTGGGCTGAACCTGTTCCAGATTCTCCAACATCATCAGTACATAAGACCATCGGAAATGCGACGAGAAACTAATCGCCGGAAGGTTGTGAAACGCGTCGGCGACTGCAAAAACGGCTTCGGAATCATCACAGCAATTTTGAATGCACAGAAAGGCATCCATGGTCATCGCACCGAGCATTTCTCGCTGAAGTGCCGTGGGAAGCTGGCCATCTATGGCCTCAGCATACTCGGCGCGTTTTGTTCGAAATGCTTGGCTCATCCCGCCATTCTAGCCGCGCACGAAAATGCTCCGCCAGTGTGATGGAGCGGCGTTAATGGGTTCATTTAAGCGAGAATTCTGGTCGGCGAGGAGGGCGAGTTGACCATTCACACCAACATGGATTTTTGCCCGAGATTTGTTCAACGTGGGTGAAACTATCCGAAGCTGCTTTGCACCGCGAAGCGGTTGAACAAACTAGCCCAGGGTCGCGGTACTCCGCGCACCCTGGGGCGCGAATTGCGAGAAGAGCCCAACCCTGAAAGGGTTGCACAAATTGTCGCCAATCCGTGTGGAACCCTTTCAGGGTTCAGGCGACGAATCTGTCATACTACCCAGGGTGCGCGGGGTACCGCGACCCTGGGCTATAGTTGTGCCACGCCTTCGGCGTAATAACAGTAGTGGCCCAAATGGATCATCAGGCATACAAGCCGCGATTGCTGCCACCGACAGGGAATCAAGCGTCTAGTGCTGGCTGCGTCATTTCAGTTGTAGTTCTGTGCGGTTTTAGCGAAGGGCTGCGAGAGAGAAATATGGACAATCCGACGCCGTCGATGGCGGCTGAGACACAAGCGCTCCGGGAGGCCTATGCCGCCCTCAACCGGAACGATATTCCCGCATTTATGAAGCTGTTTGACCCGCAGATCGAGCGGATCGAACACTTCGACTTTCCAGGAGGCGGGTCCCATCATGGGCTCGCAGCAGTGACGGCGCACGTAGCGCAGGGGCGCGGCACCTGGGCCGAAGGAAGTTGCGAGCCGCAGCGGTTCATCGTCGCTGGGGAACGGGTCATCGCGTTCATTTACGTGCGAGTGAGACTGAAAACGGAGACGGAGCGGCGCGAAGGGGAGACCGTGGATGTCTATACCTTTCGCAACGGCAAGGTCATTCAGTTTCACACCTTCGTCGACAAGCGGCAGGCTCTCGAATGGGCTGGGGCCAATACTTCCGAAGCAAACTGACCCACAGCCCTTGGCTTGTCACTGCAAACCGCAGCAGGGGGTGTTCAAATAAGGGTGCCTTAATTGGACAGTGAAGTGCGTAACTCTCGGGTTTTCGAACGATTGGTGTTCAATTAACAGGTTCCATGTTGGACACTTACGATGAAAATGGAGTGACGATTTTGTGGCCAAGGCCTCCTAGGGATTGGCCTTCGCCAGCTTGAGATAAGCATCGGCATAGCGCTTGCCGAATTCGCGGAGGCCGGCCGAATCGAAGTGGACTTTGTCCCCCTTATGCTTGAGACCGTCGGAGGGGACGAAGGCGGCCTGCTTGACTTGCTTGGCCAGGTCGCGGTGAGCCTGGTCGACAATCTTGCGATTGTCGTCCCAGGGGACATCGTCGTACTGGCCGAGTTGGCCAACCAAGAACGGGACGTCAGCCTGTAGCTCTTGGCGAAACGCGCCCACCAGCTTTTGCAGTTTGTCTCCATAGGCAGGGGCTGACTTGGCAGAAGAGTCCGATTCGCCCTGATGCCAGAGCATTCCTTTCAGCACTCCTTTTTCTTGAGCCAGTTTTGCGCGGCGGATGGCGTCGTCCCACGGATGGCTGTTGGTCGCCTTGTAGAACACGCCCGGCTTCCAAGAGTCGATGGGGGAACCGCCCACGGCGCAGGGGATGAGCCCGACGGTGATCTCGGGATTGGCGTCGGCGATTACCTTGCCGAAGGTCTTACCCAGGCCCACGCCCGCGGATGATTTGTCGAAGTGAAGCGGATCGGCTGCGGGCACCCAGGCACCCTCTTTGTTGAGCATCAGCACCCGCTCGTGGGGTTTCTGGTCTTCCGCTTCGACTTTGCCACGACCAGCCATGTTCGACTGCCCGACGAGCAGGAAGAGATGAAATTTGTCCTTGGCGGGCAGCTTGACTTCATCGGCAGCCCAGGAAATTGGAGCTAGCGAGAGTGCCAGGCCAAATAGGGACAGACTGAGGAACTTGCAGCGTGTAATCATCGTTGTCCTTTGAGATCTCATGCAGATAGTTGAATGCGTTCATGAATCGAAACATGGGTGAAGCACGAATCGCGACAAATTGCCCCGCAAATTTGCTGGAACAAAGTTAATTGTTTGCCCCGCGCATAATTCGCAAGCTCGTGCATCTAGTTTACGTGGGGTTCGACTCCATGGGCAAATGATTCATACTTTTCGGAGATGTGTAATGAAGAAGTTTTTCGCATTGCTGTTTGTTCTCGGTCTCTGCACGCCAGCGTTGATGGCTCAAGACAAGAAGGCCGATCCAGCCGAACAGTTCAAGAAGATGGACAAGAACAGCGACGGCAAGATCAGCAAGGAAGAATTCATCGGCAAGCGGACTGGCGACAAGGCCACCAAGGCCGAAGAAGGCTTCAAGAAAAAGGACAAAGACGGTGACGGGTCGCTGAGCATGGAAGAATTCGCCCCGAAAAAGAAGGCGAAGTAGACGTTGCTACTACTGCCATGTTGAAATTTGTCGGGGCCGGCATGCGTGCTGTGCCCCGGCTGACGATTGCTTAATCAGCGTTCGGTGATTTCATTTCCCCTTTCCGCCACGCTGCGGAAAGTGGATAGGCTTCGCGTCTGAGGCGATTGATGCCGCCGAGCGGTTGATGTGCGCGAATTGCATGCCAGACGTTGAACGAAAGCTGGTCGCAAGTCACTCGCTGTTCAGCGGTCGCGATTTCTTGCCGCGGCAAAAGCAGCAAGGCCACCGTGCGATAGGGGGATTCGCTTTCTGGCCATTCAATCGTCGCATCTTCGATGGGCATGCGCTCGGCTGAAGTGCACAATTGCACTTGAAACTCGAACAGGATGTGCTGCGATCGGAGCGTTTCTTTGAGCATGACCCGGAACGCATCGGCTTGCTGACCCAGTTGATTCATGAGGGCGAGAATCGTACCGGCAACCTCGCCGGCCGACCGCGCGCGATACTTGGCGATGTAATCGCCATAGCGAATCGGGGCCATGCTGAAGTAAGTCAGGCTGGCCGGATGCGCCGGCAACTTACCAACGATTTGTGCAGCAGTGAGCGCTTCGCGCCAATGCCAGTTCAGCGGATTCCAGTCCCCGCCGGTGAGCGCGCCCTTGAGCGTTTCGAGCTTGTTGTCGGCAGTGTCAGCGAGGGTTTGCTCGATTCGCAAGAAGTCCTTCACATTCCGGGCGATGAAGACTGGATGATTCACCATGACGAAGTCTTGGGTGGCGGTGCCGCCGGTCGCGAGATTGTTACCTTCCGGCAGCAAGGACTCACCATTTACACCGAGCACTTTCAGCGCTAGCCCGCGACCATCGGGCACGTAGTCGGGCTGCGGTTGACTGGCGGCATTCGAAAATCGCACTACGGCTTCGAATGTCTGCTCGCGCGAGAAAATCCCTTGAGCCAATTCAGCCGGGAGATTGGGAAGAACTTGTAAAGTCCCAAGCGCGCAGCCGTGTGATTTTACATGAACATCGCGGCGCAACTGACCGCTCTGCTGATAGCCGTGCTCGAGCACTTTACGCATCGCCGCGAGCACTTGCTGAATATCGGCCGCTTCGTCGGCCGGGACCGATTCCACCGCTTCGGTCCACACCAGCGGCCTGTGCTCGATTTCGTGGCTCATGGAACCGCCTGAGAGGAAGTGTTGATTGAAAGGGGTGTCGTCTCTCTTCAGTGTATACCAATCGCAGTGTGCAGCAGGCCAGATATCCCGTGCTGACGCTCGTCTCGACGTTTCCCAAAATAATCTTGTCTGATGTCGATTCGGCTAGTTGCCGACCGACTACTGGTCAAACTGAGGCAACTGCCAGCACAATTGCGGCAGCAGTTTAGCCATTCATTGACAACCCTTAATGAGGAAATCGAACCGTGCCCAAAGCAGCTACCCAACGAATCGCCGCAGGAATGCACACCGTTACACCGCACCTTGTCGTGGACGGGGCTGCTGAGGCGATTGAATTCTATAAGCAGGCCTTCGGCGCGGTCGAAGAGATGCGACTGCCGGGGCCTGGCGGCCGCTTGATGCATGGCTGTGTTCGCATTGGCGACTCAAAGGTGTTTCTGGTCGATGAAAATCCGGAATGGAAGTGTCTCGGGCCGAAATTGCTGAAGGGGACACCGGTCACCATTCACTTGTCGGTCGAAGATGCCGACAAAACCTACGCCCAAGCGGTCGCTGCTGGCGCTACGCCAGTGATGCCCGTTGGCGATGCATTCTGGGGCGATCGCTACGGCATCGTCGCCGACCCCTTTGGCCACAATTGGTCGATCGCGCATCACCAGTTCGACGTCACGCCCGAAGAATTGATGGAAGCCATGAAAGGTGCCTGCGGCCCGCAACCATAGGTTGCCCTCTGCTTGGAGCGCGCTGGCAGAATTGCCGGGTCAGTAGAGTATCCTGTTCCGGCGAAACGAAGGCTCACGACGAAGCATAAGAGTGTTATTCTTCGCCGGTATCGAGGACGGCGAGGAAGGCTTTTTGCGGGATCTCGACCTGGCCGATGGCCTTCATCCGCTTCTTGCCTTCTTTTTGCTTGGCCCAGAGCTTTTTCTTGCGGCTGATATCGCCGCCGTAGCACTTGGCCGTAACGTTCTTCCGCATGGCAGGCTTCGATTCGCGGGCGATGATCCGGCCGCCGATGGCCGCCTGAATAGCGACCTCGAACATGTGGCGATCTATTTCGTCCTTCAGCCGTTTGCAGACGCCGCGGCCACGGCGCTCGGCGTCGTAACGATGGCAAATGACCGAAAGCGCATCAACGCGCACGGCATTGACGAGAATGTCGAGCTTCACGAGGTCGGCCGGTTGATAGCCGATGACTTCGTAGTCCATTGTGCCGTAGCCGCGCGTGGCGCTCTTCAGCTTGTCGTGCAGATCGTAGATCACTTCGGCCAGCGGAATGTCATAGACAATCATGGTCCGCTGGGGTGAGAGATACTCTTGCCTGACCAGAACGCCCCGGCGATCCTGGCAGAGCTTCATGACGTTGCCGATGAACTCGGCCGGTTGAATCAGGTTGACGCGGACGATCGGCTGACGGAACTCTTCGATCTGGCCGGAGTCGGGCACATCCTGCGGCTTGTGAATTTGGAAGGTCTCGCCGTTCTTATTGAGAATTTCGTAGGTCACGTTGGGAGCGGTCTGGATCAAGTCGATATTCGACTCTTGCTCCAGCCGCTGCTGCACGATTTCCATATGCAACAGTCCGAGGAAGCCGCAGCGAAAACCGAAGCCCAGCGCGTCGCTCGTTTCGGGCTCGAACTCGAAGCTGGGGTCATTCATCGCCAATTTTTCGAGTGCGTCGCGAAGCTCGGTAAACTCCTGACCATCGGAGGGATAGAGCCCGCAATAGACCATGCGTTTGGGCGGCTTATAACCTTCGAGCGCCGGCGCGCCATTGTCGCCAGCGATCGTGACCGTATCGCCAATGTGGACGAGCTTGAGCGACTTGATATTGCAGATGATGTAACCGACTTCGCCAGCCAGCAGCACGTTGCACGCGGTTCGCTGGGGAGTGAACTGCCCCAGTTCGAGGATTTCGTGCGTGCTATTGGTGCGGAGGAATCGAATCTTCATGCCGCGCGAGAGTCGGCCATTGATTACGCGGATGTAAGTGATGGCGCCGCGATAGTCGTCGTAGTGCGAGTCGAAGACCATCGCCTGCAGGATTGCTTCGGGATCGCCCTTCGGTTCCGGAATGCGCTGAATGAGGGCGGCGCAGAGACCTTCGATGCCGACGCCCGTCTTGGCACTGACCTTGAGCACTTCCGAAGAATCGATTGCCAGCGTCTGCTCCATTTCGAGCAGTACTTCCTCGATGCGGGCGTTAACGAGGTCGATCTTGTTGATGATCGGCACGATGGTCAGGTTCGAGTTCATCGCCGCGAACGCATTCGCCAGCGTTTGCGCCTCAACCCCTTGGGCCGCATCCACGACGAGGATGGCCCCTTCGCAGCAGGCAAGCGAGCGGGAAACTTCGTAGTGAAAGTCGACGTGGCCGGGAGTATCGATGAGGTTCATCTCATACTCGTTCCCCTCGTACATGTACATCATTCGCACGGCCCGCGCCTTGATCGTAATGCCGCGGTCGCGCTCGAGTTGCATATCGTCGAGCAATTGCTCCTTCATCTCGCGGCGCGTGACGGTACCGGTAAACTCCAACAGCCGGTCGGCGAGGGTGCTCTTGCCGTGATCGATGTGGGCGATGATGCAAAAGTTGCGGATGAACTTGTTGGCAATTTCGGGCATAAATGGCGAGACCGATCGGAGTATCAAGACAGCGTGCGGCGCGGCAGCTAGCGAAGCAGAATCACTTCTTCTTTTGGTGCCACGCCAGGCGTGCAATCCCGGCGGCGCCGATATAACCGGCTTCCCCCTCCAGAAGTGCAAAATCGATGGTAGTGCGCTGGGCGGGAATGGGGAAGGCGTGATCGCGAACGATGCTCCGGACGCGTTCTAAAAAGCGACGTCCCAACGGATGGTCGGAGCCGCCGAAATTCATCGCTCCCCCGAGCAAAACCACGGCCGGATCGATGGTATGGATCAAGCTGACGACTCCAAACCCAAGATACATCGCAAGTTCGTCGATTAGGTCGAGCGAGAATTTATCGCCCCGTTCGGCTTCTTCAGCGATCATTTTGGGGGTCAGGGGGTCAGCCTCGGAAATGCGGTCTAGCAGGGTGGTTTTCGGCCCTTTTTCGAGTAGAGCCCCCGTGTGAGCGAGCAGGCCCGTGGCACTGCAATAAGCTTCCAGATGGCCGCGCTTGCCACAGCCGCACATGCGGGCGGTGGGGTTGCAGTCGATAATGATGTGGCCGCATTCGCTGCCGCAGCTGTTTTCGCCATCGATCGACAGGTCGCCAATGATGATTCCGCCCCCCACACCGGTTCCCAGCGTGAGCATGATGATGCTGTGATACTGCTGGCCGCCGCCGACCCAGAACTCGCCATAGGCGGCTGCGTTGGCATCGTTCGCATAAGAAGTGGGCAGGCCCCAGATCTGGCCGACGCGATCTCGAATGGGGAAATGATACCAATGCGGCAAATTGTGGGGTTCGACCAGCATCCCGCTGGGAATATCCATGGTTCCAGGAGTCGCCAGCCCAATGGCCGAAAGATCGCTGCGGCCAAGGTCCATGGCCCGCATCATGGCATCGGTCGCCGTGCGACAGCGCTGCAGGGCCGCTTCGGGCCCTTCTTCTTCGTGCGTCGGGACTTTGGTCAACGTGAGGGTGCGCCCCAAGTCATCGACCACGCCTAGCTTGATGTTCGTCCCCCCGACATCGATCCCCAAGAATAGCGGACGCTTGGCTTCCGCGGGAGAAACTGTTTTGACATGTGCCGTCGACATTGCCACCCATCCATGCTGCTGAAACTGCGTTAGCGAAAGTATAGAAACCCTCGCCCTAGACTGCTACCCACGCACGAGGAGCAAGCGGGATGCCAAAGGTCGATAACAATCGCCAAGAAATGACGCAGCCCGCCGTGGAGCGGTGAAACCATCGCACGGCAGGCAGCAATCTTTGTAACGTGGACTTTGGCCCACGTGATTTTTAGAAGTCCCGCTACTTAGACGTGGGCTAAAGCCCACGCTGCAAGGATGCCGTTAGTACGTCTCGCGGTAGCATTCGCGAGTGGGAACACAATCGGCGCGGGTCACATGCTGGCTATCGGGCCCGAGCACGTGCTGCGTCATGTTGCACCAGCAATAGCCAGCGCCGGACTCATCCGGAAACCGTTCAGCGTCACCCACGGTTCCGCGCACATACATGGCTTTGTTACGCAAGTACACACAGGGCGGAGTCGCGACTTTCGGTGCTTCGTCGTAAGATTTTTCGAAGGGCATGATCGATCCCCAAAGGATGGTTGTTGGCTCGAATCGGAGGTTGGCGGGTCGCGGCCAAGGTGTGGCCGCGACTCCAGGCATTGATCCAGCGGCTACTTAGAGCCCACCCGTTTCCAGGCCAGCAGCGCGCAGGATTGCCCGTTTCACGGCGATCTTTGTCAGTTGGACCTTGTATTCGTTGTTGGAAAGTGGCGAGGCAGCGACCACGGCAGCAGCTCCAGCAGCGGCAGCGGTCTCTTCCGTCACCGGCTTGCCCACGAGTTCAGCAGCCGCATCGAGCGACAACCACGGCGTGGGAGCCACGTGGCCGAGGACGATGCGAGCATCTTGTACGATGCCCCCTTCGATCTGCAACGAAACAGCGGCCGAAGCCAGCGGATAATCAGGGCCCGCACCATGCCGCACTTCGTACGTGGCGTTGAAGCCGGTCGAAGCGGGAATCAGCAGATGAGTGACCAACTGATTCGGCAACAGCGTGTGCTCACGTTCTGCTTCATGTCGCGGAGCGCGATAGAGTTGCTCGGCCGACATCAGCTTTTCGTCAGCCTCGCCCGGTCCGATCACTCGCACCTGAGCGTTCAGCGCGACGAGCGCGGGAGCCAGTCGCGAGTTGCTCACGAACTTGGCAGCGCCGTGGTTGCCGAAAATCGCGTGGAAGCGATTGTCACCCTCGGCTGCCAACTTTCCACCACCGGCGAGCAAACCTCGCCCTTGGCGGAAGAACCAGCATTGCGGCCGCTGCAGCACTTCCCCGCCTAGCGTTCCCTGACATTGCAGTTGCATGCTGGCGATCCCTTCGATCGCCTGCTTTAGCGCGGGGTAAGGAGTGAGGTAGGGATGATCGAGCAGCACATCGAGCGTGACTACTGCACCGACCGCGAGCACGCCGTTATCGAGCTGCTCGATCGTCTTCAGTGACGGGACTTCCAGGATGTTGACGACGCGCTCGGGGCGAACGATCTGAGCCTGCATCAGGCCGATCAGGTCGGTGCCGCCCGCGAGGATTTCCGTATGCCCGGCCTGAGAACTGAGAAGCGAAAGCACCTCAGCTTCAGTCCGCGGCGACGCATATTCAAAGTTTTTCATGACTTAACGATTCCATGATGGTTTTGTGTGGTGAGTAAGTTGAACCGGCTTACGCTTTGGCCTTCAGAGCTTCCAGCACGCGTTGCGGCGTGATGGGAAGGACCGGAACGCGAATGCCCAAAGCATTGCAGACCGCATTGCTGATCGCCGCTCCGGGCGAGATGACCGGCGGTTCGCCGATGCCAATCACGCCGCGCGAACGCTGATCGTCTGGTTCATAAAATTCACACACCACTTCGCCAATGTCACCGATGCGCGGCAGCTTGTACTGCGCGAGTTCGGCATTCACGAAGGCACCGGTCTTGGGATCGGTAATCCGCTGTTCGAACAACGCATACGCGATACCCATCACTGCCGAGCCGTAAATTTGGCTCTCTGCTTGCTGGCGGCAGACAACGAGGCCGATGTCTTGCACGGCGACGAATTTCTTCAGCTTGACGATACCCGTATCGGTATCGACAGCCACATGGGCCATTTGCACGCCGCCGACCTGCTGACTCGACAGCGGGCTGGGGGTATCGATCTTGTACGAGCCAGTCACTTCCAGCGGACGCATCCCAATCAGTGTGCAGGCTTCTTTCCACGACAGACCTTTGTCAGGCTTGCCGGCAACCTGCACACGCCCCTTCACCGCTTCCAGCGTGGCGGGATCGACACCCAGCTTCTTGCCGACGAGTTCGGCAATCTGGCGGAAGGCATCTTGACCGGCGCGGCGATGCGATTCGCAAACGCCCCCTACGGTCGTGCTGCCACCCGAAGGACCGCTGACGGGCATCTTGGACGAACCGATGTTCACCTTGATGCTTTCGTAAGGGAGACCAAACGTTTCGGCCAACACCACAGCCAGCACGGTTCGCGTGCCGACGCCGAGGTCCTGCGTGCCGCAGGTTGTCTCGACGCCGCCGTCTGGGTAAATCTTTAGGAGGCAATTCGAGCTGTTCGCCTTGCCACCCCAAGTGTGGATGGCCATTCCAAGCCCTTCCACCACCGAGCCTTGCTTCTTGCCCTTGCCGTGCGGATGCCACTTGGCACTCCAGTCCATCAGCTTGGCAGCGATTTCCATTTCGGCTTTGTAAACCGAAGGCTTGGCTCCGCCGATGCCAGGAGCATCGTCGGTCCCGAGGTTCTTCAGGAAGATGTCGTAACTATTGGCCCCCATCTTGCGAGCCAGGTCGTCGATAGCGGTCTGAGTCATCGCGCAGGATTGCGGATGATTCGGAGCACGCCAGGCGCGCGACTGAGCCGTGTTCGTCTTCAAATTCGTCTGCAGCCGGCGATAATTCTTCGGCGCGAAGACATACGGAACGACCGTATGGCTAACACCACCGGGGATTGCCCCTGCGCTGCCCCAATGTTCCGAATCCCAAACCTGAATCACACCGTCCTTGTCGGCCCCGAGCTTCACCTTGAGATAGCCGCTGGGACGATTGCCACCCAACTGCTGTTCCTGAAGTCGCGTGAGCATGAACTTAACGGGACGACCGGTTGCCTTGCTGATGCGGGCGGCGGCAATGCCCCACAGATCGGGAGCGAACTTACTGCCGAAGCCACCACCGATGTAGTCGCAGTGAACTTCAACATCGTCGGAGGTGATGTTCAGGTCTTTGGCAAAACCCTCATCGGTGCCCGAAACGTTCTGGGTCGACAGGTGAACCATCAACTTGTTGCCTTGCCACTCGACCGTCGAACCGTGTGGTTCCAAGCAGCAGTGGGTAATGGCATCAATGCCGTAGCTACCTTCGACGACGTAGGCCGACTCTTTCAGCAAGCGGGCAATTTCCTTGTCGACGAATTCGTCTTCATCGTCGTCGTCGCCCGGTTCCTTCACCGTCACTGCCTTGCCGCCACCTTTCACGGTACGACCGAGCTTCTTCGCAGTTTCGAGGTCGTCTTCGCTGGTGAACGACTCGAGCATTTCGTACTCGATCTTGATGGCATTCACGCCTTCGGCGGCTGCGACTTCGCTTTCGGCAGCGACGACGGCGAGCATTTCACCCTGCCACTCGATCTCTTCGCCTTCCTTGCGGAGCGCCTCGACGTGAACGACGCCTTTCACTTTCTTCGCCCCGTCCAGATTGATCGACTTGATCTTGCAGTGCGCGTGGGGGCAGCCGAGAGCGCGGGCGATGAGTTGATTTTTCAGATTGATGTCGTAGGTGTACTTGGCAGCGCCGGTCGACTTGGGCATGCCATCGAGCCGCACGTGTCGCTTGCCCAGTTGTTGGGCCTTGTCGCGTGACGGCCAGTAATAAATTTCGTCAGCCATAACTATGCGTCTCCCTTCACGAGTTTCACGGCGGCCTGAACCACATTCACATAGGTGCCACAGCGGCAAATGTTGCCGTTGAGACCGCTGCGAATCTGTTCTTCCGTGGCCTTGGGATTCTTATCGAGAAACGCCTTCACGGCGACAACGAAGCCGGGTGTGCAAAAGCCGCATTGCTGGGCGTCGCAGGCTGTGAATGCAGCGGGAACCCTGTCTTTGGCCAGGCTTTCGACCGTGGCAATTTCTTTCCCCACTGCTTGCATCGCCAGCATGATGTTGGCCTGCATTGGCTTGCCATCGACAAGGATGGTCGCGCCGCCGCTGCTGCCATCGGTGCAAATCGGTTTGGCACCGGTCAGGTCGAGTTGAAAGCGCAAAACATCGAGCAGCGTCGTGCGAGGCTCGACTTTCACTTTATGCTTTGTGCCGTTCACCGAAAGCTCTATCGTGGTTTCGCCGGAGACAACCGCGGCACCTGTCGCCTGTTGGGCGAAGGCTGTCGCTGAGGTTTGCAGCGTGGCGGCTGCGGCCACCGCGCCGCTGCCATGCAAGAAGTCGCGCCGACTGAACCCTCCGGACCGTTCCGGAGTCTTCGTGCTTGGGGACATGCATTGATTCCTTGTAAGGCGCGCGTGCTCGCGCCGGTAGCGCTGCTGGCTCGGCCTGGACGAAGAATATCGACCGCAGGATTCTCCCACGGGCGATTTGCATCTCCGCGATGCTTCGTCCCAATCAACTGAAGGCAGGCCGACCGCAGCGCGGGTGATTATTACGGCTGGGCGCGCGCGATGCAACAAAGGGGACTGATGAATTGGGAAATTAGTCGCCAGTTTTTCAGCCGACAATCACTTGGCGGAAGCACGCGCGGCGAGAATCGCCCTGACCAACTCTTCGGGAATTGGGGCAAAGTTGTGTGTGGCTGCCGACTCGGTCGAACCGGTCTCTTTAGCGAGCGTCACGGTTTGTTGATAGCTGTGGAGATAGTCCATACATTCGGCGCAAATCTCAAGGTGATGCGCGAAGATCGCCTGTTGATCAGCGGGGAGTTCGCCGTCGACATAGTCCATTAGAAATTCAATAATCTCTTGGCAAGTCACGAGGGCGGTCCTTGAAAATGCGGGTCCAAGAGTTCGCGCAGCGCGAGTCGCGCTCGGTGGAGTCGGGTCTTGACGTTGGCTGGGCTCAATTGCAGTAGTTCCGCGGTTTCTTCTGCCGATCGTTCCTCCAGATCGCGGAGCAGCAGAATCACGCGGTAGGACTCAGGCAACTGATCGATGCAATTGCGAACCAGTTCGCACGTTTCGCGGGCTAGCAGCGGATCGTGCGTTTTTCCGTCCTTCCAGGGGCCTCCCGGCCATAGTCGATGACCGTCTTCAATGAATTTCGGCAACAGAGCCTCGATGGAGCGTTCAGGTCGGCGTCTCTGCGATCGCAACTTCATCAGAGCGGCGTTAACAGTAATGCGATGCAGCCAGGTTCCTAACTGCGACTGTCCGTTGAACAGACCGATCGACCGAAACGCCGAGAGTAGCGCGTCCTGCAGCACATCCTGGCAATCGGCGTCGCTGTCGACATACCGGCGAGCCACCGCGAGCAAGCGTGGGCCATGCTCGCGCACTAATTGCTCGAAGGCGCCGCCGTCCCCCGCCTGCAACTGCTGCACGAGTTGGCTTTCGCCAAGGGGAGCGGATTCGGCAGGTTGAAACGTGGTCATGGTTTATAAGGTAGCCGAGGCCGGAACGCAGGAACAAGGCGCTCTGCCGCACTTGTTTGCGTATCCAGCAGTCGTAGATTCCTCGCCAGCCACTTGCTCTCGCTTGGACGCTTGCGGTACGCTTGGCCCGTAGTCAACAGTTACGATTCGACGTCGCGCGAGGCTGTCATGCAGGGTTTGTTCGCCAAGATTGAAGAAGCATCGGCATTCATCCGTTCCAAGTGGAACAAGCAGCCCCACGCGGGCATTATCCTGGGAACAGGGCTCGGTAGTCTCGTTGAGCAGATGCAGCAGGATGTGGCCATCGACTACAGCGAAATCCCGCACTTCCCTCGCAGCACGGCCATTAGCCATCGCGGTCGCTTGATATGCGGCACCCTTGGCGGTCTGCCCGTCATGGCGATGGAAGGCCGCTTTCACATGTATGAGGGGTATCCTCTCGACACTATCACCCTGCCGGTGCGGGTGTTCAAGTCGCTGGGTGCGAAACTGCTCGTGGTCTCGAACGCTTGCGGAGGCATGAATCCGTATTATCAATGCGGCGACATCATGGTGATCGACGATCACATCAACTTGATGGGTGGCAATCCGCTGATTGGGGTGAACGATGACCGCCTGGGGCCGCGCTTCCCCGATATGAGCCAGCCCTACGACCGCCAACTGGTCGATCGCGCGCTCGAAGTGGCTCGCAAGCAAAACATTGTCGCTCACAAGGGTGTGTTTGTAGCCGTATCGGGACCGAATCTCGAAACGCGGGCCGAGTATCGCTTCCTCCGGTTGATTGGTGCCGATGTCGTGGGGATGTCGACCGTGCCAGAAGTGATCGTCGCCGTCCATGCCGGGCTCAAGGTCGTCGGCTTTTCGATCATTACCGATATGTGTTTTCCCGATGCGCTCGAGCCGGCCGATGTACCCAAGATCATCGCCACCGCCAATGCCGCAGAACCCAAGCTTCGCGCGCTCGTAATGGGTGTGCTGGCTCAAGAGCAAGTTTCGTAACCGTGGGACAGGCAGCCTGCCTGTCATGTCTTTCCAGTCGGTTCACAGGCTGGAAGCCTATGCCACGGCAAGAGTGGGCCAATTAGATTATGAACGCGATCATTCACCACGACCGAGATCGCATGCTGCAAGATGCCCTGGCGGTCGTTCGCGCGCGTTGGACCTGCACGCCAGAAGTTGCGATCATCCTCGGTACTGGGCTCGGCGATTTAGCCGACGAAATCGCTGCCGAGCAGATAATTCCTTATCGCGAGATTCCTCACTTTCCGCATTCGACCGCGCTGGCTCACAAAGGTAACTTTATCTGTGGGCGCATTGACGACGTTCCGGTCATCGTCATGCAAGGGCGCTGTCACTTGTACGAAGGATATCCCGTCGAGCAGGCGACGTTGCCGGTCCGCGTGATGCAATCGCTGGGAGCCAAGACGCTGATCGTTTCGAATGCGGCCGGGGGTGTGAATCCTCTGTTTGAAGTCGGCGATGTGATGATTATCGAAGATCACATTCAGCTGATGTTTCTCGAAGGTCTGGCGCCGTTCTCAACCGGCCAGACAGATCGCATGCCGCGCGTGCAAGCGCGTCTCTATTGTCCCAAGCTGGTCGATGCCGGTCTGAAGGCTGCCCGCGAACTCGGTTTTGCCTGTCAACGTGGCGTGTATGTGGCAGTTACGGGACCGAGCTACGAAACGCGCGCGGAATATCGCATGTTTCGCCGCATGGGAGATGTGGTGGGCATGTCGACCGTGCCCGAAGTCCTCGTGGCTGCCAGTTGTGGCTTGCGTGTGTTCGGCATTTCAACCGTTACCAACATTGCCCGGCCCGATGCCATCGTGCGTGAAGAGGTTGATGCCGAGCACGTCGTGAAGGTCGCGCAAAAAGTGCAACACAAAGTGCGGGCACTCGTCCATGGCGTGCTGGCCGCGATTCGAGACGAAGGCCTAGCCAACTAGCCCGACGCGTCAGCGAGGGAGAATCTCGTACCAACGGTTTCGCGCAGTTCTCCCTCGCTAACGCGTCGGGCTAAGTGCGCCACACTCACCTGCTGAGGCCCCGATGAAGCTCTCCTTGGTTTCGCTGCCTACCTGCTGTTGGTTGTTAGCGTTAACAACTGGTCGTGCGCAAGAACCTACTGGCGAACTCGCCGACAAACTAGCGAAGGTCACATTTAAAAAGTACGCCGCTGCGCCGGGATATTCCGAGGGTCCCACTTGGCGAAATGGTGAAGTCTTCTTTTGCAGCGGAGCCCTGCTGCGGGTCGACGCGAAGCAGCAGGTTCACAAGTATCTCGAAATCAATCCCGCGGGAACAATTCTCAATCCACGAACCGGCAGCCTGTTCGTTGCCGACAATAAGCACAAGGCCATTCTCGAAGTGACTGAGAATGGCTCGGTGGTGGTACTGGCCGAGCAGCACGAAACGCAGCCATTGCGGGGTTTGAACGACCTCACACTCGATGGTGCCGGCAACTTTTATTGGAGCGATCCGGAAGGCTCTTCGGCCGCGAACCCAGTCGGCAACATTTACCGCCTGAGTGCCGACGGTCGTGTCGATCGTGTGGCCGGCGGTCTCGCGTTTCCCAATGGCCTCGATGTCGATCCGGCCAGCAATTTCCTCTACGTGATCGAATCGCAGTCGAAGAAGATTCTGCGCTATCCACTCACCCCTGCCGGGAAATTGCTCGGGAAGTCGGAAGTGTTTTACGACCTCGGCGGGAGTGGCGGCGATGGGTGCGCGTTCGATGCCGCGGGAAATCTTTGGGTTGCCGATTTTCATCGGCCAGAGTCGGGCCAGGGTCGCATCACCGTGCTGAGCCCCGAGGCGAAGGCGCTTGCCTATTTGCCTGTCCCCGCGAAGGTTGTCAGCAATATCGCCTTTTGCGGCCCGAATCACGACGAGATCTTTTGCACGACCGGCGATCCACCGGGTGTGTTTCACGCAAAGGTTGGCGTAAAAGGTTTTGGGGGGCATTTGCCGGCGAAGCATGCTGCGATTCGTTCACTCGACGTAGTTCCGCTGCAACCGCACGCGGACGCCAAGATTCTCCTCGACATGCTCAAGCTGGCAGGTGCTTTCAAGTACAACTCGGAAGAATTGACCATACAAGCGCGCGATGCTCGCCTAGCGCAGCTGAGTCGGCTTGCCGCCGAAATCAAAGATGAACAACTGCACGGCGAGGTCTATCGTCACCTTGGCGAGTTGGACCAGGCTGCTGCAAATCACGCCAGCGACTTGGAATTGATCGCCGAAATCAAACGCCTTGGCGGCAAAGTCAAGAGTGAGGTTGTCGCGCCCCAGTGGCTGCGCGCAATTACCGGCGACGGAGCGCTCACGATTTTCCAACGCATCGTCGAGATTGATCTGAACGAACGAACCGATGGACACAAAGAGCCGACGCCGAAGAAGCTTACCGATCGAGTGACGGATGAGTTCTTGCAGAACATCGGCCAGCAGCGACTCTTGCGGAATCTACAACTAAGCGGAACAGCTGTGACCAGTGCTGGCTTGGTTCACCTCGGCACTCTGCCAAACCTAGAAAAACTGAACTTGTGCCTGACTGCCGTGAGTGACGAAGGATTTGAGCACCTCGGCAAACTTAGAAAGATGAAACGGATGACAGTCTGTGCCTCGAAGATTACGGGGAGCGGATTCAAGTACCTCACCAGATTGAAGCAGTTGGAGTCGATCAACCTCCATTCTTCGCCGGCCAGCGATGAAGGGTTGAAAGCAATTGGCCAATTCCCCAGTTTGACGCGGCTGGAAATCGTGCATACCAATGTCACGGATGAAGGGTTGCGGCAATTGGCTGGGCTGAAGAATCTCAGGCAGTTGCATATTCATGGGCCGAAGACAACCTCGGAGGCTTTACCGTTCTTGGGCGAACTTAATGAGCTTTACGAACTTGATGTCTACGATCAAGCAGCGAGCGACGCGACGCTCCAGCAAGTTGCTCAGCTGCCGAAGCTCCGCAAGCTAATGCTCATCAACGGGAACTTCAGTGATGAAGGAGTGAAACAGCTCGTGACGATCAACACGCTGGAGAACGTCACGCTCATTTCACCGAACATGACGGACGCTTCGCTATCAGTACTGGCTGACTTGAAGAATCTGCGCACGTTGGATTTGCGCGGAGGCAAATTCAGTGAGGACGCGAAACAGAAGCTGCAAGCGATATTGCCTGACGTGCAGATCAAGTATTAGAGGGCGCGCATTCACTCTTCGACTGCAGCTGAGATGACCATCTCGACCCGATAGTTGCCGGATAGTCCGGCTTGAACGCAGGCGCGAATGGGCGCGTGTCCTGGGGGAACCCAGGCATCCCAGGCCGCATTGAGCGCCGGCGCATCGGCCATCTCATGCAGATAGACGAGGACCTGCAAGATCTGCTCGCGATTGCTGCCGATCTGTTCGAGGGTGGCGTTGATCTGCTGCAGCACTTGCTCGGCTTGGCCCTGGGCATCGGTCGAAGGATCTTCCGCAACTTCGACCCATTGCGCCACGCCGCGATGGATCACGACATCGGACCAGCGTGCAGAATTGCCAATCCGTCGAATGGTTGTCATGTCTTCGCTCCTGCTAGTGATTAGGGGCCTCGCATTGTGCTGGGAAAGGGGCAGAAGTTCAAGTTGCATCGACGAGGGGCTGGGACGTAAGTTCGCTGTGCAGGCAACAGTGGGGTGTTGATAAATCCGGGGAGTTCATCAACACCTGTGTGAGTATTCCTCGAGAACGGCAAGTGGAAGTGTTGATAAACTCCACAAATAATCAACGAATAGGGCAAAGCGAAGCCTAGCTATACAGCGACTTACGTCGACAAGTTGACCCGTGCGCACGGGCGGTCGATACTATCGGCCGGATCGAAGGTCACCTCTCTCACTCACGTCCAGAGTCCATTATGTTCCGCCAGCCTGATTCACTGCTATCGATCTTGATCGTTGTTGGTATTGCCAGTTTCGCGAGCAATTGGGTCGCTGCGGAAGAGCCGGCTGCCGTTACCAAGCGGCCGAACGTGCTACTGATCGTGGCCGACGACAAGTAGCAAGAAATCTGTCTGAAAGCTGTTCTCTGTGTGAAAAACTGGAGAAATCCGGTCCAATCTCAACAGCTGGTGACGAGCATTGAATTGCTGGGAATCATGGCAGGTTCTGTGATCGTTAGTTAAATTAACTACACATTGCTACAGTGGGGCGCGCTCGGGCAAATCGCGTAATGTAAGTGGCTGAATCCGCAGCAGGGTCCTCAGCGAACGCCTTCCGCATTCTGATTAGTCCACACCGACTTCCACAAGTTCGAAGGTCTCAGAACTGCGAGATGCAACGCGAATAACTCAGAGGCCGGAACTGAACCGGCGACACATGGATTTTCAGCCAAGGAAAAGGAGCCTGGATTTTCGCGAGATTTCCCCGGGATTTCCGGCAATTTAGCCCTAAAAACAGGGCCTTTCAATCCCTTTCATTCACCCTCATTTTTCCGCGGTTTTCGGCGGTATCTTCGCACAAAAACGGTACAAAAACGGTAAAGACTCTTTGCGGGAACTCAGTACTTCTCCATCCTTACGTCGCGGGTTCATCTCGTTTTCCAGGAGCCGTAGAGTATGAATCAGACGAGGTAGCTTGAACGAATCGGCTGGCTCCGAAGTTTCGCCGGGAACGCGAATACGGCAATGCCAAGAGATCGACTTTGGCAAAGCGCAGGAGATCATGGTGCGGGTCGGCTAACTTTCCTCCATGTCGCCAGTTCAGGCCTGCAGTGCCCAGTTCGGCTGGTCCAGTTCGTACCCTCGGCCGATGTGTTTGCGACAAGAAGCTTGGGAGAGGAGGAGGAGATGTAGGAAGCAAATCTGAAACCTTTCATCGGAATCCTGCGGGTGGAAAACCCGTCCGGTAGCGTCTGACCAACGGCCGGAAGCGAGTCTTGCGTGGGGCGAGGGTAACCCGCACTGCGAAGCGTAGACAGCCAGTCCGAAAGCCATGCTATTGAGCGCCGAAAGGCCTTTCGCAGAAGCCCTTGCTGTACACATACCAGGGGCCACGCTGCCGCACTGTACGGTCTGGTGCGAGCAGTCCCGCCGGCGTCGACTGAACATGGCGAACGGACAATTGGGATTCCCCAGGAACTTGCGAGATCCTGTCGTTCCCTCAGCTAGATCCCGGCCAGGAGACACCGGGTTATCAACTCCAGGCCTGGGCGGTGCATTCGTCCGCTCAGGAGCGAAAACAACGAGTGATCGCTGAGGTACCACCAAGCGAAGGTAACGAAGTGCGGCGGGATGGGCGGCAGGAAGTCGTAGCGCTTTGATAGTACCCGTGAAGCAGGGGAACTTGCCCCGGAGGACCCTGTGGAGGAAAGCGAAGCGTCGGCCGACAGACCTGATTGAGGGAACCATGTCGAACACATCGAGGTTCGATCAACATGTCACCGTAACTCGATCGGATAGCTTCGGGGACCATCGCGGATGGCGAACCTGTCGGTCGAAGAACCGGATGCGCTAATGTGCGCACGTCCGGGTCTGTGGGAGCCCTGGCGGGCAACCGCCAGGGCCACCCAACGCCGTGAACCCTTTTTGGCGAGAGTGAAAAAGTCTTGATGCGATTGAGGTTAGTGGCGATGCTTTCGTTTCTCACCGCGAAAGGATCGTTCACCGCTCACCCGAAAGGATTCGGGAATGTCGCATCAAGACCCTAGTCGAAGTCAGCAAGGTCGAAGTCAGGTTGTCGTTGCCGAGTTCCAAGCGGATCAGCTCAAGCAGTCACTGGAGCGATTGCTCGGCGAGGGGGACTGGGGTGCGATTCGGTTTCGTGACGACTGCACGTGGGGCCCACGGCAATTGGCGGCCACGGCGTTGCTCTGGGCTTGGTCGGATGAACTCACGCTGGGGGACCGCTTCTTTGCTGCCCGCAGATTAGCTCAATTTCTGTTTGCGCCGCAACAGGAGTTTGCCAGTTCGGTGCAAGCCTTCATGAAGTTGCTGCTGCGTTGGACGGTGCTGCTGGTCGGCGTATTGCAGGTGACGTTTCGACGGCAGATGCAGCGTGCATTTCCCACCCTTTGGCGAGTTCATGGCCTGGTCCTCTTCGGCATTGATGGCAGCCGAGTCGACGTGCCGCGAAGCAAGTCACACGAGGCGGCACATGCTCCGGTTCGCGATGGTAAGGGACGAAAACTCAAACGCAATCGTCGCCAGAAACCGCGCACCGCGATTCACTCGCGCAAGGCAAGCGTCCCGCAAATGTGGTTGACCCTGCTGTTTCACGTCGGCACAGGACTGCCTTGGTCGTGGCGAATCGGTCCGACCGGCAGTAGCGAGCGCGAGCATTGGTTGGCGATGCTCGACGAACTTCCGAGCAATGCCCTGATCACCGCCGATGCTGGCTTCGTGGGTTACGATTGTCTGCGCGCCGTTGTTAACAGTGGTCGCCATTTCCTGGTGCGAGTCGGTTCGAATGTGCGTCTGCTGTACAAGCTGGGCTTCTCCCGCGAAGTCGTTGGCACGGTGTATCTCTGGCCCGATCGTGCTGCCCGTCGCAGTCAGCCGCCGCTCGTGTTACGCCTCGTCGTGGCCACTGGTGGAAAGTATCCGGTCTACTTGCTCACCAGCGTCGGAGAAGAAGAATTATCGCGCGGACAAGTCCTCGACGTTTACCGTCGTCGCTGGGGCGTGGAACTCTTCTTTCGCCACTTGAAGCAAACGTATCAGCGCCGCAAACTTCGCAGCACCAATGCCGCGCATGCGCGTTTGGAGTTGGAGTGGTCGCTGCTGGGACTATGGAGCATGGCGCTCGATGCTCAGGTCCAAGCGACGCGCGTACAACTAGATCCTACTCAACTCAGCCTAGCGGGCGTCTGGCGCACGTATCGGCGGCTGATGCGCGACTATCGACATCCGCTGGCTCGGCAACAATCGCTCCCCCACCAACTCCCTCAAGCAGTGCGCGACACCTACGAGCGAGCCAACAAATCCAGCCGCAACTATCCTCGCAAAAAACGTCCCGACCCGCCCGCTGGCTCTCCCGAGTTCCTACTCGCTACCAAGTCCCAAATCCATCGCGCCCGCTACCTCACGACCGCTGCCTAAAAAGGGTTCACGGCGTTGAGGGCCACCCGGCCCGACGCAGACTTGCAAGATCATGGTAACGGGCAGCTGCGTGATCGTTAGTGTGTGTCGCTTATATCCTTAACACCGTAAAACCGCGCCGCGTTCGCATGGAATAACTTGTTCGAGACTTGTCGCCCCTTGTCATCGAAATACGCTTTTGTCAGCAAGACCACCGATGCGTAGTCGCCCGAAGTTTCCGAGACCGGCCAATCGCTGCCGAACACGAGGCGATCTTCTCCATAGCATTCCCAAGCCAGATCTAGAATGGGCTTGTAAAAACCGATCTCCCGAGAAGCGGGCTGCTGTTTGACCCGACCATAGAGGGCGGAGACTTTGCAAAAGACATTCGGGAACTTCGCCGCGGTCCGCATTTTGCCAACCCACTGGGGATCGAGCGGCTGGCCATCCAGTTGCACATTGCCAAAGTGATCGAGAATGATTTTGAGCTTCGGCACACGTCTCGCGATTTCGGCGACATCGTCGAGTGTGTATTGGCCCACAAGGATATCGAGCGTTCTGCCCTTGTCCGCGGTAAGTGCGAGGTCGCGAAAGAAGGCGTCGGTCAACTTATCCTGGTAGCGACCCGACAAGCGATAGCCGACATAGCGCTCGTCTTGGCAAAGTTTCTCGAACAACGGCCGAAAATCATCGGTTCCAATCACCTTGGAGAGGTTGCCGACAACTCCTCGATATACCTGCTTATTGTGTGCGGTAACGTCCAGATTCCACTGATTGTCCGGCAGGCTTTGTCCGGCTTGCACCACGACAACGGCCTGGACTCCGTTGGCTTTCGCGAGCGGTTCGTGGTGCATTGGGAGGAAGGATCGGTTCAGAACCTTGCTGTCCTTCGAGATCCACGTGATACCTTCCGGCCGACCGGTATCCCAGAGATGCACGTGGCAATCCACGATCGGAATGTCGGAGGCGTCGCCTGCGCGGCCGTTTCCAGTAAGCGACAGACACCACAGCAATGCGAGTGCCAGTCGCACGATCCGCCCACGGAACATTATTAGAGTCCCGCTCCTCATACGAGGAACTCCGGAATGACGCCCAGTTGCTGGAGCTTCTTGCTTTCCAATGCCATGTCGAAGTCGCCGAAGTGCTTGATCGGGTTGCCGTACGCGTTGAGGATCGTCGTATACCAATTGCCGAGCGTCTTATGGCCGGCTTCGCCGTGTTTGGGCAGGCGGATGTAGCGTCCGGCAATGTTGAGCTTCGCATTGCGTCCCGAGAACACTAGGAACGGCCATTCGCTGCCGTTGCTATGGTGGGTTTCGCCGTTATCGGGAAAGTAGAACAGCATCGTGTTGTCGAACATGTTCCCGTCGGCTTCGGGCACCGCTTTGAGTCGGGAGATAATGGTGTCGACCAGCTTCATATGCTGCGTGCGCACGGCGGCACGAATATCGAGAGCCGTGAGTTTGCCGACGCCCTTGCCGTGTCCGACGTCATGAAGGTTGACGGGGTCGTTCTCGATGCCGGGCAATCCGGTGTAGGGCGTGCCGAGTTCATCCACCGTAAATGCGACAACATTGGTCATGCCCGAGATCAACGTCGAGAGCAGAATCTCAGTGTGGCCCCATTGCCGGTCCAGCGTGGAGAGTTTGTCGGCGAAGTATTTGGGATCCATTTGTGGCAGGTTCTTGCGAATGGCATCGGCCATGCCGTCTACCTTTTCATTTCGCCGACGGATATCACCGATGGCATCCGCGTAGTTAGCCACTTTCGCCCGCTCGCTGCCGCTGAGATTGGCGGCGAGTTCTGTTTGGCTGCCGGCAGTGAATTCCAACAGCTTCCGTTCGAGGGCGTAGCGGGTCTGATCTTGTTTTTCGACGGCGACGGATTTGAAAAGCTCATGCAGTGCGACTTTCGGCGAACCGAAGGCGTAATTCGGCAGCCCCGCTCCACGGGCCGAGAACCCCACATCAATGCCTTCGATGTTTCCGCGCGCATTGCCGCCACCGTCCGGGAAGCAGGCCAGTTCGATGTGCTCAAACGGCGAGGGAAAGAGGCGGGCCAACTCGAAATCGACCGTAGCCCATTTGATGGAACTGAGCCGCTCGTTGGCCTTGTAAACACCGAGCGAGGACTGCCACGTATGGTGCCCTGTGGTACACATCATGCCGGAAAGTCCTTGCAGGATGGTCATGTTGCTCTGATGCGCGGCGACGGGCTGCATCCAGTCGGGCAGTTGGTGCTGGTTCAGATCGACGGAGAACGGCAGTTTGCCCTTTTCCTTGGCGGCGTCGGCGGCGGAGAGTGACGACGGCGCCATCACAT
Organism: Anatilimnocola aggregata; assembly: GCF_007747655.1. Lineage (NCBI taxonomy): Bacteria > Pseudomonadati > Planctomycetota > Planctomycetia > Pirellulales > Pirellulaceae > Anatilimnocola > Anatilimnocola aggregata. The sequence continues at coordinate 5,662,042 of NZ_CP036274.1, read as the reverse complement.
CGGGAAACAAGCCATTCCCCTTGTGCATGAAGATGAACCGCATCGGCGCCTGACCGGTGATGGGAGCACCGAGAACGTTCTGTAACCAGGGTGCTAGCATGGTGCCGCCGGTAGCCAACGTGGCGGCACGCAGAAAATCTCGTCTATCAAACATGGCCTGGAGTCCGTTTCTATTTGCGGTACATGAATGAATCGGAAGTTAATAATGAAACGATGACTGCGTTGAAGCTGCCGTCGCTTTGGACATAGGCCTGATCGGCCTCGATCAAGGTTTGCGAATCGCTGAGCAGCTCATTGCGTCCCATGTAAAACCGAAACGCATGACGGATGATCGACTGCCGAACGCGTTCGGATTTCGCCAAGCGATCAATCAACTCGAAGGCGTCCGTCACTTCGCCATCCACGTTCGGTTCGCCGGTGCCGGTAATGTTCCCACTGGTCGAAAAGGGGGCGGTCTTATAGGTGTCGCTACCGTACTTGATCTTGGACTTGGCGACGATGTTGTCCGGATGCTCCAGGCTCTCCTCGGTGCGGAAGCGACCGAAATCGTCGTACATTTCAAACGGAATGCCGAGCGGATTCATGCGTACATGGCATTTCCAGCACTCCTGTTTGTTGGTCACCACGCTCAGCCGTTCGCCGAGGGTTTTATGCGGATCATCAGGTATCTTGGCATCGACGGTAATCGGCACATCGGGCACACTCCCGGCGAGCAGCTTCTCGCGAATCCATTTGCCGCGCCGGACAGGATCGGTCGCGGTATTCGCCGAATGCGCAATCAGCCACGCGGGATGCGTGAGGATTCCACGGCGATTTGGCATCGGGAACGGCTGGATGGGATTGTAATCGAAGACACTTTCCTTCCCATAGCTTCCCTCAACGGGAGTCTTGGGCAGGTTATACATCGGCGAATGCCACAGCCGATTTCCGTGGGCCCAGGGAAAGGTCGTAAAGGGCCGACCTCCGCGTCCGAACGTATCTTCAAATAGATTCATCAGTCGGTACAGGTCAGTCTCGTGCACGCCCCGACCTTTGCCTTTGATACCATTCGGAGCCACATATTCCTTCAGCAAGGCTTCGTGATCTTTCGCCACCTGATCTGGATTATTTCGCCAGTCGGTGTCTTTCAGCGTCTCGTAGACTTTCTGCCAGCCCGCGATCAGCTTTGCTCCTTTTTCATTATCCAGGTTGTGATACATGAAAAAGCGATCCGTCGTCAGCAGAGTCTCAAAGACGTTGCGATCCGCCTCCACTACGTTGGCCACTAACCGATCGGCTTCGACAACGAGAAAGCCAGGCGTCCCGAAGGTGCCCCGATCTGGCACTCGATAGATTCCATCGCTGCGCTGAATGTCTTTGAAAACGCGAACGGCCATCGGGTAGCCAAAGAACTCCCGGAAAAAACGGATGATCTTGGGGTGCGAACTCGAGTAATACTCGCCGTGATGCTCGATGCTGAGTGCCGGATCAATGGAACCCTTGTTGTAGGTCTTATCGGCGAGCATCCGCCGCACCTCGCGCTCGTAGTCTGGCTTCGATGCTAACCGGCCCTCGCGGGCGGCCGCTGTTAGCGCGGCGTCTGGACCGCGATCGCCCAGGGCATAGGCAATGGCAAAGCTGGCCTCGTGAGGAGTGAGTTTCTGGCGACCAAACTCATCCGCTGGACCGTCGCCGAACTCCAGGCGATACAAGAACTCTGATTCCAGCAGCACGGCCTGCAGCATCTGTCGCAAGCCCTCCGTGTTGCCGGCGATCTGAATCGCGGAGGACGTGAGGTCGATATATCTCATCAACTCGATGGTGGTCGGCGGACGCCGGAGCACGCGTTCAAACTGAGTTACGATGGCTGCTTGAATTTCGTCCTCGGTCGGCGGTGACTTCTTCAAGATGACCGCCTCGAATGTCGGCGGAGTCACGGGAGAAAAGCGATCGGACTTGTTTTCGAACTCGTCGGCCTTCAATTCCCCATTCTTCACACGGGCCGCGCGGATCTGCTTTTTGGAAATCCACTCGGCGTTGCCCAGCATTGTGAGCAAATGGCCGCCGTTCAAAGTGGCGAGGTCGTAATCCCTCACGCCCGAGTGCTCGGGCAGATTAACCGGGCTGGACACACCGCGCAGGCCATGTTTGTTGCTCTCTCGGGCACGGGCATCGAAGTCGAACACATCAAAGACCCGGTGCTGGAAAATCTGCGGGCTGACGAGCCAGCGGCGAGCCGGGCTGAACGGCTTTTCCTTGACGCTGCCGTCAAACAGTGAACGGTGATCGACCCAGTTGCCGGCTTCGGGAGCCCGCGCTTTCTGGTCGAGTCCGGAGGCCTTGTGCTTCCGGAGTTCTCCTTGCACCCAAGTAAACAGCAGATGTCGCTCTTCCAGCGTGGGCTGGGGCACGTCTTCGGGAGGCATCATGCGGAAGAAGAGCTGTGACTCCGCCTTATTCAGGACATCGAGCAGCGGTGCCTTCTCTAACGACGATAACGTATCAAGTCGTACGCCCGCCTCGCGCGTCTCCGCGCCGTGACACTCGCCGCAAAACTTGACCAACAGCGTCTGGACTTTGTCCGGTATCGCAGCATCTGCACGCGACGCTGACACACCCGAGGCGATCAATAGCAGGACCAGGATGGTTGATGTAAGTTTCATTGAGAGTGCGCAGTGAAATCCGTGGTGGTTCCAGATCGCCTTACCGCGGCGATTGCAATTCAAGCTTCAGGAGCTTCGCCGCATTCTGGCGGTAGATTTTGTTCTTCACCTCGGCGGGAAGATTCAAGTCTTCGAAATAAGTCCACTCCTTTTCTGGGGCCGGAGTCTTGTTGAACGACCACCAGCCCGCGTCCGTCCCGAATAGCAATTTATCCGCATTGCGGATGATGAACTCGCGTCCCTGATCACCCTGCTTGCTAAGGGCGGTGACTGCGGCTGGCGACAAGTCCGCATAGAGATTCGGATATTTCTGCAGCAACCGTTCGCAGGTCCCGTTCCCCAACTGACGCCACCAATACGAATGGGCGATTAAGATGCACTTGGGGTAGGCGTTCAGCACCTTCTCAAGACGCGGCAGTCCCTGTTCATCCATGTTCCGCTTCTGATCGATGTGAAACATCACCGGAAGGCCGACCCGGCTACAGGCATCATAAATCAGCAGATTCTTCGGGTCGTCGAACATGAGCCCGACTCCGTAATGCTCGCCGAAGCCAATGGCCCCGTCCTGTTTTTCCCGCTCCAGGATTCTCATCGCTTCTTCCACCGTTTCCACTTCATCCGGATAGATAATGCAGAAACGATGGATGCGCCCTTTGTATTTCCGATAGTTCGCCAGCATCTCCTGTCGCTCGGCATCGTTGCTGGGCCGACTCCCCTTGTGATCAAGCGGGTGAACGACGCACTGGGTCACGTTGACGCGCTTCATCCACGCGTCGACCACATCCAAGCCATCCTTTCGACAGTCGAAGGCATGGACATGGGTGTCAATGTATCCACCCACAGGATGGATTTGCGGAGTATCGATCTGTGCTGCCTTTAACAATTCCGCCATTGCTTGGCCCATCGCTTCGCCGACGTCCATATAGACTTCGGCCTTGCCGCCATAGTGACCGTTTCCGCTGCCGCCTTGAGCCATGGGGTGGGAATAGACCGTAGCCACATTGCCTTTGAACTCGGGGTACTTACCGCTGTTGCCGTCCACCGCGAGGTGGGCTTCCAGCACCTTGCCGCCGTTGCCCCCGACCCCTTTCACGGATTCGCCCATGGTGGCCAGCACGAACTTTGCATTCGGCGCATGGAAGTCCTTGCGTAACTGTTTGATGAACTGGACGAGATTCTTTTCGTAGTGAGCTGCCCAGACTGCATTGCCGGCATCCTTTTCACCCTGCCAGAAAAAGAAGCCGGCAATTTCGTAGCTCTTCGCCCCTGGGTAGTGCTTGTCGAGATCCGCCAGCACCGTCTTGGCGTCCGCCGTGTCGTCGTCGTACTCTTTGCCGGCATACCAGCCTGCCAGTTGATCACCTTTCAGGGTTACAGTCCCTTCTTTCACGACGGGCGGTGTTGGTTCTGTCCCTTTGGGCCAAGAATCTGGGGCATCTCGATAACCGGCATACACTTTCTCCCCTTCTTCAAATCGCGCGCTTCCCGGAGGCAAAAGATGCCAGCCAAGAGCGCGGTTGCCGATGCAACTCTTGAGAATCATCACGGGCGCATCGACCGCATTGCCGACCACATGTCCGATCCCGAACTCCGGCCCAATGGTACCGGTCTTGATGCCCATCCACTCATTATTCATCAACCCCTTTCCCTGCATCATCCGCACAAAACGCACATCCTTGCGCTCAGTCCAGGCGTCGGTGTCATCCACCAGGTAAGAGTATTTCTTCTTCAACTTGACCGCATGTTCCAGAGATCCTTCGCCACCTGCGATCTTGCCCAGGCCCACCATGTTGGATTGGCCCAGCAAAATGAACACCTGCACGGGCTTGGTCATATCCGCTTGCTTGTCGACGGGCTTGGGGATCTCGACGGCACGCAGGGGAAATGCGGTGTTTATCGCCGATATGCCAGCGAAGACGAGAGTCAACGCGAATCGAGCATTGATGTTCACGGCTTGAACCTGTTGGTGGGAAAGGACGGGCTGGTGAGCAAATCGGCGGCCGCGCCGCGACGAACTGGCCCGGTCGCCGATCGGAGCGCCTCTGATTATGACTGATGGCAGCGAAGGTTGTTAGTAACGATAAACCCGTGCTGGTGGCCGATGGGGGCGTCGAGAACTTCAACGGAGCCGTCGATAAGCTGATTGCCTCGGGCCGACTGCGCATCGTCGGAGCCTGGCTGCCCTTTGCGAGTTCGGTCGCCAGCTGGATAAACGCAGCTTCAAGATTCCTTCCGCTTCCGAACTGCAACCGGCTCGTTTCCCTTGCCGTCCCCCCAAAACAGCATCTCGATCAGTTCGAAGAACTCTGACCGATGTGATGCCTCGGATTCTTCCTCCCATCAACGGGTAAGAAGCCGGTCGGGAGTATCGGATAAGGTCGTTCTCCGTCACGAGGACTTCAAGACCACCGAACGGTTTTCGGGGGCGGTGCGTGCTGACCAGTCGGCCACCGCCGAAGGCGGCTCGAAGATTAAAGTCCTCCGCGCAACAGATTGAAGGGCATTTTCTTTGCCTTTCCGGCACTCTTCGTGAGTTCAGCGCTGTTCAAAATCTGCCCGCTGACACAAGAGGTTGCTTTCTCGTGATTGGCGTCACCCACTCCTAGATCAACTCATTCGATGTTTCAAAAGTCCATAATATTGGTCGGCATAGTAAAATGGATTTCGATTCGACCTACCTTTGGAAACTCAGAAGTGAACAACAACCGGAGCGTCGGAATAATCGGAGCAGGAATTGCAGGGCTCGCCTGCGCTCACACGTTGCGCAGTTCAGGTGTCCAGGTGAAAGTGCTGGAAAAGTCACGCAGCGTGGGCGGCCGCGTGGCAACTCGCCGGATCGATTCGGGAGTCACCTTCGACCACGGGGCCCAACATTTCACCGTTCGCGATCCGGCATTCAGATCGCAGGTGAAGCGGTGGTGCGAAGCGGGTACGGCCAAGCTCTGGCTAGGGCGGATCGTAGCCTTGAAGCAGGGAATTGTCACCGATCTCCATGAGCCGACAGAACGTTATGTCGGCGTCCCAGGAATGAATGCGATCGCGAAGTCGCTGGCCACAGGACTAGACGTGCACACGAACGTCACGGCTCAAAGCATCAGGCGTTCGGATGGTGCCTGGCAGGTTCAGGACACCCTCGGCATTCAGTATGGGCCGTTCGATTTGCTGATTTCTACAGCGCCGCCACTCCAGACGGCAAAGCTATTTGGCGACAAATCTGCCGCGATCGAAAGCTCGCTGTCAAAAGTCACGATGGATCCCTGCTGGGCGGTGCTGCTACAAATGTGCGAGCGCCTAGAGACTCCGTTTGACGCAGCGTTTATCCACGATTCGCCGCTGAGTTGGATAGCGCGAAACTCCAGTAAGCCTGAGCGTCATGCGGCCGACTGCTGGGTGCTGCATGCCTCGCCGAAGTGGTCACGCGATCACCTGGAGGAATCAGTTGAGACGATTGCCAAGACTCTGGAAGCGGAATTTTGGCAAGCAATTGCGCAAGCTCCACAACCGCTCGAATTCGTGATTGCCCATCGCTGGCGTTACGCTTTGCCTCAAGAGCCGCTGCCGCAACGATTTTTGCTCGATGGCGATTTGAAATTGGGAGCCTGTGGAGACTGGTGTGGCGGTCCTCGTGTGGAAGGGGCTTTCCTCAGTGGCCTGGCACTCGCCGCAGCAGTGCTCGAAATGAATGAAATCCCGGGTTAAGAATCACCTTGCGAACCGTTGAATTGGCCGATCTCAATTCAAGTCGAAAGAGATGTGATCGGACGATTCATGGGCTTGCAACCACCAAATCGCGCAGGCACTCCAAGAGTTGCCGGGAAGGAGAAGAATAGGGACGGTTGTTTCAGCGTTACGATGACCAGGCGATCCACAACACCAAGATCCCACGCAGGCTCCAAACGAAGGTGCGCAACCAGTTAGTCCAGACGAGTCGCTGGTGAACAAGCGGGTCAAAACTACGCGACAAAACTTCGTGGCAGGGAACCTGGACGAAGGCCGTCGACAACCAAATGACTCCCAATAGCGCCATACCCGTCCAGAGGGACCACCCGGGGACACTCGGCGGGTGGAACCAAATCAGAAGCATCGCCGTAGCCCCTTCAATCAGCATAGGGGGCCCGACTACCCAGGTGGTGAGAGCGGTGTGGCGCTGTTCGTAGGAAGAAAACTCCTGACTGCCGACGTTGGCAAAGAGTGGGTAGTGCACGACCGGCACAAACCAAATGAGCCCCAGCATGTACAGGGATGATCCGAGGTGGGCCAGGAACAAGAGCCGGATGATTGGGTCGTTCATCTGAGATCCTTCAACACGGCTTCCGCGGCTCGACGTCCCGAGACCATCGCTCCTTGGATGGAAGCGTTGTCGCGATGATCCCCGCAGACGTAAATTCCGGGCTGCCAACGAACGGAGCGTTCTGGGACGTTTAAGGCGAGTGGCGTCTGAACGGGCAGAGCGTAAGGAATGGCATACGTCCGTAAGTGAAGCCAATCTTGGACCGCGGAGCCGAACCACTCGCCCAAGTGTGCATGCACCTCCGCCAAGAGGCGATCGGGATCGTTCGCGGTGCCCACGACCGTCGCCGAGACTAGGCACTTGTCGGCCGGGCCATAGGAAGGGGCGGCGACGGTGGGGAAACAGAGATTGTTGATTGGGCCGCGACCATCGCCGTTCAAGACGAGCAGCGGTTGGGCAATGGGCGGACGCGATGCTGAAAAATAGAAGCACGTCGTGCCTTGTCCTACCGGGGAAATGGAGTCACCCAGCAGTTCTGCCGCCATGCGACCTTCGACCGCCACCAACACGGACTTGCCACCGAGCTCTTCGCCGGTGGAGAGTGTCACCGAACCAGGCTTCACTCGCACCACCCTAGCTCCCAGCCGAATACTACCGGGCGGCAACGCGGCCGCCAACTGTTGTGGGATTGCTTCCATCCCCTCGGCAGGCAGACAAGCATTTCCCAGGGAGAACATGCGAAACACGAAGTTCAGCATGCGGCTGGAGGTCCGCAGTTCGGAGTCGAGAAAGATGCCGCCCAGAAACGGGCGAAAGAACCGCTCGATCATCGACTCCGAGAAGCCCGCATCCTGAAGGGCCCGGAGGGATGTGGTTTCGGGGTCGCGAAAACGGTCCTCAATGGTGCCCCGCAATGCTCTTGAGCGAAAACTCGCGACCCGTAACTTGTCGGCGAGGGAGCCTATCGGAGACCACAACGAACGAATGGCGGATAGCGGTCGTCGCCAGGGATCAGTCAGTTCGTGAAATCGACCACCGTAGCGAACCAGAGCACCGGGCAGGAACGGCTTCAAGTCCAACGCCTCATAATCAAGAATCGCCTTGGCTTCCGGGTAACTGGTCAAGAAGACTTGAAAGCCTCGGTCCAGGCGAAATCCATCCACATTGTCGGTACGGATCCGGCCCCCAACACCATCGGAAGCCTCCAGCACCAGGCAGCGGATGCCATGATGTTGCAATTTGCGTGCACAGCACAACCCGGCTAGCCCCGCCCCGACGATCAAAACATCATGATTCATACTGAGTTGTCACCTCTCGCTCGCTGCTAACGCACTCGTCCATTCCCTGGACTCGATCAAGCTTCGCGTCTTCTCATGGCGGTAGGCGAACATGGCTTCCAGTTTGCGGCGCACAAGCCAGCCGCCGAGCCACCGCCCAATCACTCCCAAGGGAACCGCATATTCGACCTCATCCCTCAACGGGGTTCCGCCCTGACCATCGTCAAGGAAACGATGGCGATGATACCAATAGGCGAACGGACCTGACTCCTGAAGGTCCGCGAAAAGATGCGGCGGATCATATTCGGTGTGAATGGCGACCCACTGAATCGGCATGATTCCGAGACTCCCGCGAAGGACGACCCGGCTGCTGGGCTGCAGGGACCCGGCTGATTCGACCAGTTTTATGTTCTCCCACGGTGGGATGAGCTGTTGCAGAGCATCCGGGCTTTCGTGAAAGCGAAAGACCACATCCGGTGAAGCGTTAATTTTGGTCTGCTTAACGAACTGCTGACGCGCAATTCCCGTCGGCTGCGATGTCGCTCTGTAGTGCTTCGCTGCCTCAAGCAGGATCATCATGAACGGAATCCACCACAGCAGGTCGTTGGTCAGAATCGTCAATCCAAAGAGAGGTGGAAATGTCCCGCGCAGCAGCGCCACCAAGAACCCGATTGGTCCGAATACTTTTCCCAGCAGCCCAACCAGTACGATCGGCCAATGCGTGCGCGAATCACTGGCCGCGATGAGATAACCAATCCCGTAAACGCCGACGATCATCCCCACACACTGCCAGATTTCGGGGTAATTGATCCGTTCGGCACCGGTGAGGTCGAATAAGAGGTGGGGCCACGCGATCGCAAGTGCTCCCCACGCTAGGTTGTAGATGCCTGCAGCCCAGAGCCAACGACTTGCCCAACATGGCGATTGGGCCAACTCTTGCGAGAAACTCATGCCACTCTCTTTGCTTTCGATCATGGCGAGGATTCCTCTGCTTGGGTCTTCGGCGCGACTGACTCGCCCACGACGACGCGCTGGGGTGCTGAATCGAGAGCGGACGATTCGGCGGCGCGGCCCAGATTTCGCAACATGCCGGCGAAGACGAACTGGTGAAGCGGATAGATGCCGTACCAATACAGCAGCCCTGCGAGTCCTAGAGGATCGAAAATCGCTGTTTGGCGAATGGTGCTCCCTTGCTCACAGGGAGTGACCTCAAATTCGAGCCAGGCGCGGCCCGGCAGTTTCATTTCCGCCTGCAGTCGCAAACGGTGGGGCGGGTCGCAGGCTTCGACACGCCAGAAGTCGAGCGGATCGCCGACATGTAGATTCTCCGGATCGCGCCGCCCGCGGCGCACACCCACGCCGCCGATGATCAAATCCAAGAAACCGCGCAGCGACCACAGCCAGTTCCCGTAGTACCAACCGGTCCGTCCGCCAATCCGACGGATCGGTGCGAACGCCTGTTCCGGCGGAACCTTCAACGTGATCGTGCGAGAATCAACGAGGCGAGAACCGAAGCGGGTGCCTCCCCAGTCGCGTGGCGCGCCCGCCGAAGACAGGGCGTCCGACCAACTTGTCTCCGCAAACTCGCGATCCTCGTTTACCAGAGCCCGGGCGATGGCTTCGCGCAGCGAGCGCGGACGGACAGGAAATGTCTTGGCAGCGAGATTGTTCGAAATGAGCGTGGGGTTCCGTAAGCTTTCCACCAGTTTTCGGCCGATCCGGGCATAGAGCGGCGTGACCAAACCGAGCCACAGACTGGAGAGGTAAGGTGTCAGTAACGGGACGGGAATCATCCAGCGCGAGAGTCCCCGCTGTCGCGCGTACTCTTGCATGATCTCGCCATAGGAAACTTGATCTGGTCCGCCAATCTCGTAAACCAGGGATGAACCAGACGGCAGATCTAAAGCCGCGATGAGGTAAGCCAAGAGGTCTTCGATGGCGATCGGTTGAGCCTTCACTTGCACCCAACGTGGGCAGATCATGATCGGCAGCCGTTCGACGAGCGAGCGGATCATTTCAAACGACAGACTCCCCGAACCGATCACGATCGAAGCTCGGAACTCGATCACCTGAGGATGGTGCTCGCGCAACACGTCTCCCGTTTCCTGACGACTGCGAAGGTGCTTCGAAAGCTTTTCGTCGGGATTTCCCAGGCCCCCCAAATAGATAATTCGCCGCACGCCTGCGGCAGCCGCCACTTGAGCGAAATTCGCAGCGGCGACTCGATCCTGCTGCTCGAAGTCTCGGCTCGCTCCCATCGAGTGCACGAAATAATAAGCCGTATCGACATCGGCGAGTGCCCTAGCGAGGGATTCGCGATCCAAGACATCGCCGGCGACAATTTCGGTGGTCGCGTTCGTCCGGTCGCTCAGAACTTCGGGGCGGCGAGTCAGACAGCGCACTCGCACCCCTCGGTTTTGCAGCACCGATAACAATCGTCCGCCCACGTAACCGGTGCCGCCGGTAAGCAAGATCAGTCCCGGCATTCCACATTTCCTCCCCGACGGTCCCGAACTGGAACTCCCACCAACGACCGTGAGCGTCGTGGTGAAACTGCGTTCACGGGAGAAACAGACGAACCAGGTAGTGCGGCCGAGGGAACACCTCGACCTCTCCCAGCCATCTTACCCGGACAGACAGTCGAATATCCTCGCGCCCCAGAATGGCGAGGAGCGGCTGCACCATGGATTTCCAGCCCCGCCGCAGCCCGAATAGGTTCCGCATGTCGGAGTTGAAAGTGACGTTGCCGTCCTGGGCGATGAGGCTAACCGGCCGGCCGTTCAGGAAACCATCCAGTCGACCGGCCATGGTCAGTTTGGGCGCTGCGCCTTACCCGCCGTTTGAATTTTCACGGTACCGCTGAGAACCCATTCGGCGTGTTCGGCATTGGAACCGGTTCCGCTGGGTATCTTCACATGCATATCGACAAACTCGTAGGCGATCTCGGCGTTTCTGCCGGTCAAACGGTCGTACAATCCGATCGCCAGATCAGGCCAGTTATTCGTGTGCTCAGAGGGCATGTGTATCTCGCAGTTAGTTGTTGATTACATGAAACTCCAGTCCACTTCAGAAGTGGACCGGAGTCGAACAATGACGGTGGAGGGCTACTTGGGCAGCATGACGGCGTCGATCACGTGGATCACCCCGTTGCTGCACTGGATGTCCGTCTTCACTACGTTGGCGTCATCCACTTTCACACCGTCCGTAGTGTCAATTTTCAGATTTTGTCCCTGGACCGACTTCGCGGCCTTCAGTTTGACCACGTCGGCCGCCAATACTTTCCCGGGGACGACGTGGTAAGTGAGAATGCCTTGGAGCTTCCCCTTGTTTTCGGGTTTGAGCAGGTCCTGAATGACCGCTGCCGGGAATTGCGCGAAGGCCGCGTCGGTGGGCGCAAAAACCGTAAAGGGTCCCGCCCCCTTGAGCGTGTCCACCAAATCCGCCGCCTTGACCGCGGCCACGAGGGTCTTGAATGAGCCGGCGGCAACTGCTGTGTCTACGATGTCTGGCATCTCGCTAATTCCTTGAAGAAATAGGTAGTCGTTGAACGCTTTACAAAAAACGTCCAAATCGTTCATGTCTTCTAACCCGAGACGCGGGCCCTGAATTAACCCGAATAATTTGAAATCTGCCGAAATGGGCGATTAGTTGGTGGTCGAGTTTCGTGAGGCACTGCGCCACCGCAAAGCGCCGGCGAACGAGAAGAGCGCTTGCACGATTACGGCCACGGGCGCACAGATCAGCAGTGCAGCGACAAGGAAAATGGCTCCGCCGACCCAATCCAAGTCGAAACGCGCGCGTCCGTGAATCGTTTGCCACAGTGCGTGGACCAGGAAGAGAACTTGAGACCAGAGTGCCGCATGAATGAGCCCAGCTGACCTTGGCACGTGCAGCTGGTGCAGCAGCCAAGCGAGAATCGGCAACGTTTGAATGGCGTGCAGAGCAGCTCCGTGCGGGTACTTCAAAACGCCCGCAGGCCCCCAGACCTCGGGCAGCTTGCCCGCCGCCAGGTTCCGCTCTCCTAGAATCGTGATCATGATTCCCAGTCCGCAGGAGAGGGTGAGCAGCCACATCCCTCCGCGCAGTGCGATCGCGGTCGCATGGTCCATCGCCGGGAGCCAGCAGGTCCGCAAGGTCAGCCACACGATGCCAGCCGTGACCAGCAAGACCAGCCCGAGCATCACTACTTCGACGGCGGCATCGAAGGTCGTCGTGCGATTGAAGTGCGAGGGGACTCCCCGCCACTGCTGCACGGTGATCAGTCCGACTTCAAGCAGCAAGCCGCCGGCCAACCCGCAGGCAAGCCAGCGGTCCAGCCGATGTGGATGAAGTTTGGTCATGACCCAAGCGATGGACCAGGCCGTCAATCCTGCGGAAACGCCAAAGAGTCCAGGTTTGCGGAGCGACAACGGGCCGTTCCAATCCGCTCCGGTCAACGCCATCCACGCCAGGTGAAAAGTACCGCTGCCGAGGAGCAGAGCGCCCATCCACAGGACCGGTTGAAATGCCGTCCAGTGATGTTCGCGAACGAATTCCGCTGATAAAGGCACCGCAGGCTTTGCCATGCAGAACTCTATCGGCGCGGCAATACGTGCCCCAGTCCGCCATCGATCCCAATCACCTGGCCGGTGATCCAGTGGTTTTCGGGATCGAGCAACCAGGCCACCAGCGAGGCCACCTGTTCGGTTTCGCCCAGCCGCCCCAACGCATGCAGAGCGGTGGACGCTGCGGCGGCGGCTGGATTCTCCCAAATGCGGCGCGTCATCGGGGTGCGAATGAGTCCCGGGCTGACAACGTTGACGCGGATATTGTGGTGAGCATAGGTGGCTGCTGCTGAGCGAGCCATACCGATGACGCCCGCTTTGGCGGCGGCGATGGCTTCGTGATTCTGAATCCCCACCTCCGCAGCCGCCGATGCAAACAGCACAATCGCTCCCCCGCGCTCTCGCAGGAGCCTGGCCCCGGCACGCACTGCTGCAAAGGCGCTGAACAAATTGGTTTCCAGGACCTGGCGGAACTCGTCGTCGCTGGTGGCATGCGCGGGCTTGAGCAAGACCGAGCCAACGCAGTTCACCATGCCACCGAGACCGTCGTTCGTTGCCAAAGCAGACATCAGGGCGTCTTCCAGCGACTGAGAACTGCTGAGGTCGGCTGCAGCGAACGGCTGGCTCAGTTCAGTGCCGAGCTGTTCGAGTTTTTCCCCATTCCGACCGATCAGCAGCACGTTGCGACCATGTCTCACCAATCGACGTGCAAGCGCGCCGCCGATGCTGCCCGTAGCTCCGAGAATTGCGATGCGGTCCATATGGCTTTCCTCGACACGAAAGGGCAAAGGAGCACGTGCCGATCACCCACTAAGTGGGGCTCCGTGACAGAGGATTCAGGCGAGAAATGGCTCGGGTAGACCAACCCCGAGTTCCGACCGAATTGAAACGCACCATTAACCCGATCAGGGGTTTGTGAAATCCTTGGCAAGTCGTTCATGAAGGGGATCGGGCTGACGGCTTAGTTGTCGTCACTCGACCTTGGCCAGGAGTGGCAATCGTTCGCGAGACGACACCACCACTCCACCAGGTTTTTCGATTGTGACCGCAAACATGAAGGCGTCCTGAACTCGCAGCTTAGCGTGGATCGGGATGATCACTTCTTCTGAAGTTGCGATGTCAAACACCCCACCATCGATCGGCGTCTTGTCGCTTTGATTTTTGTCGAAGATCCACAATTGGTACTGCTCTTTCGTAGGAGTGTTAACCGGCAACCCACGAAAACGCATAAAACCCTGTTGCCGCGGACCACTCCAGACCACATCGCCCGTCGCATTCCCGATGGGCGTGGTTCCCGCCGACCAATTCGCCTGTACAAGTCCTTCTTTGGCTGCAATCAATTCGGCCCTCAATTGGGCGACGTCTGGGCCTGCGTTCTCTGCCGGTCGGTTAGAGACCCAGGTGAACACCGCGAGCATTAAGCATGCGGCGGAAACTAGCCAGGGTAGATATTGGCTTACACCAATCGTAGCTGTCGCATTGATCGTGGGCTTGGCCACCGAAACAATAGGCTTGGTAGCCAACTCTTGTTCGGCTCGAACTCGAATCGCTCGACGCAGATGTTCCGGCAAGGGTTCCGATGGCATGTTCGACCAGACCACATCCAGGTTAGCGACCACAGTGTCGAACGGATCAAGTTCTTCGGCAGGCATCTGACGGGCCGAGTCGTCGTATTCCGCCTGCTCCTCCGCGGTCAGGCCGAACAGCAGTCGTGCCACCTGCAGTTCTTCCCAGCGATTGGGGTCGGTGGTTGAGTGTTTGCTCATAGCACTTCCACTCCTTGCGGACGCCGCTGGCCGCGCACTTGCATGCAATCTCGGAGCTGCAACAAGCCACGTCGCGCGTGGGTCTTGACCGTGCCCAGGGGCAACCCCGTCTGTTCGGCAATCCGTGACTGAGGCAAGCCATGATAAATCGAAAGTTCCAGAACTCTTCGTTCGTCGCTCCGCAAATGCTCGAGGCACGCCGTGGCACGTGAACCTTCTTCCGCCAACTCGGCAGCCGGCGTCTGGGGCGGACCTGCATATTGCAAGGCCATCTCATCGATGGGATGTGATTCTAATTCGCGGCGAGATTTGCGGAGCCGATCGATTAAACGACGACGAGCCAGCATGGCTACGAAGGTTGTTTCGCCGGCGACCTCCTCGCGAAACCGATCCGCATTTTTCCACAAGTCAACGAAGATCTCCTGAACAGCGTCTTCGGCGTCGGCTACGGAGGGCGAGAGTCGTCGGGCCAGCGACCACACGAGGCCACCATATCTCTCGATGCATTCGTCGACGGCGCTTGAATCGCCGCTCGCGATGCGAGGCAAAAGCGGAACTTGCAAATCAACCTCCCCTTGCAGGGCCAGCAATGCGACGAGGCCGGTAGCACTACCGACCTCGTCGACGTTGGATCATCGATCGTGCTGCGAACTACTTCGGCAGGATGACCGCGTCGATCACGTGAATCACGCCGTTGCTGGTCTCAATGTCTGTCGTGACAACATTCGCGTCGTCGACACTCACTTTGCCCTCTTTGACAACGATCTTAACGGCAGATCCTTGCACGGTTTTGGCCTCGGTAAGCTTGACGACGTCCTTTGCCATCACTTTACCCGGTACGACGTGATAGGTCAGGACGGCAATCAGCTTCTTCTTGTTTTCCGGCTTCAACAACGATTCAACCGTGCCTGCCGGCAGCTTGGCAAACGCTTCGTCCGTTGGAGCGAACACTGTGAACGGACCCTTGCCCTTCAACGTTTCGACGAGGTCGGCAGCTTTTACGGCCGCCACCAGCGTCTTAAAACTGCCGGCACCAACCGCCGTGTCCACAATGTCTTTCTTCTCTTCAGCACCGGCAATTGCCGAGGCACCCAACACGACTGCAAGCGCCAACATACGAGCTACAAACGACTTCATGTTCAGATTCCCTTTGCGAATGGTTCGGAATTTTCCAGGCTAAAAAACGATTTTGTCGACAAACGTGAGCTGCTCTCCCTAGCGTTCGCTCAGACCTCGCCAGCGGATTCAAAATAAGGTTGAAAATCGAGTGCGAACTGCGGATCGAATGACAGTGACTCCAGCTTCGGTCGCGCTGGTAGATCGGTATAACTCGCAAACGGATCGGCCGTTTGTGGTTCCGAACAGTAGCTGTTACCTGATGTGTGGGCGCATCCGGCGTTAGGTGCACAGAGTTATCGGGCACCAAAGGAAACTGGATCGCTTCCGATCCGTAGAGGTGGTGCTACCTGAAACGGTAAGGAGCTTTTTTTCCTGAAAAGATGAATCCGCCAGCGAACTTCCAACGAATACCGATTACTGGGTTGGTTTATTGACGGCATTCGAAGTGGGCGTTTATCCAGCATTTGCCCGTCGCACCTGACGCGGTGCCGTGAAGATCGGACAGTTTTTCATCGAGGAGTACAATTAATGTTACGGATGCTAATGTTGCTGCTGTTCGCTTCGCTGACTGGACTGTTGGAAGTTTCGCTCAGTGACGAGCCGGCTATAGTTGAAGATTCGATGAATTCTCAATCGGCGAAATTGATTGCGGACGGCTTTGCAAAGGCGAAAGATCAGCCGGCCGCCGAACGCCTGCAGACATTCCAGGCCGTCGCCAAAGTCGTTCAAGAAAAGTGCGCCAAGAATGTGTTGATCGCGGAGCAACTGCAAGCCGCCACGAGCGGTGAAACTTTGGAGACAGCCCTCAGCGCGTCATATGATCTGCTGACGTTCAAAATGAAGAAAGAGGCTGACCTGCCCGCGGGGTTTCCCGAGCCGACGCCAGTGGGAGAGATCGAATTGAAACAGTATCCCGCGTACCGCCTGGCGCGGACGGCATCAGAAAAGAACTCTGGGTTTTTCAAGCTCTTTGCCCATATCACGTTGAACCGTATCGAAATGACTGCCCCGGTGGAAATGACGTATCGTGCCAATGACAAGCAGGTACTGGAGCAAATCGATATGGCGTTCATCTATGGCGATACGAAGTTAGGCAAAACGGGAGACAAATTGGGGGGCGTGACGGTACAAGACATTCCCGCTTTGACGACAGTTTCCATCGGATTAAAAGGGGACAACGATCGCGTGAAGCTATCTGAAGTTGAACGACGGCTAGAGCGCTGGCTGGCGCAGCACGCAACTGATCATGAACGGGCGGGAAATTTACGTGTGCTGGGTTACAACAGCCCTCAAGTGTCGCCCGACTCACGCTATTATGAAGTCGAGCTGCCGATCAAAATGAAGTGAATATCTCGATTTTCAACCGGATATCCGTTCGGAAAAGCAGTGGGGGACGGACTAGATCGCTGACAACTCCTGAAATTCGGTAAAGGGAATGCCGATGAATGCCCTGCCAGTCACCGAACTAGCAAGCAAGCGGTTCAGCATGCGTTGAAATTCAGTCAAGAGGGTAATGCCATCCGGTTTACAATTACGGGAAGCGGCTCGCAAGCTCAAGCGGGCGCAGCATTGAGCGCTTCTTGTGCTGATGCGATTGCATCCGTTGGAGAATATTGTCCAAGGTTTGCAATGCCTTCACAATGTGTTCCCCTTTGTTCAGCATCACGCACTCTGCGCGCTGGCTAGTCACTGCATCGGAGACTTCGGCGCGGGACGCCAGTCCGTCTTTTGCAACGCCCTCCAGAACCTGGGTGGCCCAAATCACCTGCACATGAGCAGCCTCGCAAATCCAAAGAATCTGTTCCTGAACCTCTGCCAACCGCTCGAATCCGCACTCGATAGCCAGGTCGCCGCGAGCGATCATCACACCGTCACATGGAGTGCGCATCGATGCCACCAATAAGGATGGAAGCTGTTCGAACGCTCCACGAGTTTCAATCTTTAGGACGATGCCAAGGTGCTCCCCACCCAATACATGAAGTCGCGCCTCCAATTCATCGACATCATCAGCGTCCCGCACAAACGAATATCCAACGATATCAGCATGAGCGGCGACAAATGGAAGATCTCTGATGTCCTTCTCGGTCAAGGCAGGCAGTCGCAGGGTGCTGTCCGGCAAATTGATTCCCTTGTCTGCCCTCAGTTTCTCCCCGCACTCCCGTGCCTGGGTGATTCGGACAGTTACTTGCTGTGACTCCACCAGCTCGATAACACCTCCAATTTTTCCGTCATTGAACCAGATGGTCTCCCCTGCCCGAACATCCGCAAAGATGGTCGGCAGCGTACGGCCAATTTGGGCGGGCATAATTTCTTTGTTGTCGACATCCAATTGCGCCGGCCGCCCGGCGACCTTATCGTGTGTCAGGATTAGTGTGTCGCCAACATTGAGAATCAAAACCTGCTCCTGTGACGGTAGCGGCCCCAATTTTGTTTTTCGGCATCCTTTGGTATCTCGTTGCTTTTTCTTGCCCACCCTTTGCCGAAGTGTCGTTCCAGGTGTGACGTAGGCCGTGCGAACCGCCTCCGCCCAACGACATTGACCGACTGACTCAACAACACGAATCTCGCAGCGTAATCCTCGCTGGTCGTCAAAGACGATCCGATCACCGACAGTCAATCGGTCCAGCCAGGAGACTTGGACCGGCAAGCAGGCGTCTGCCGGTGAGGGGGCGGCGGACGCCTGTTTTTCAGGAAACATCCAAATTCTTGCAGGAGCCGTTACCTGGCCGAGTAGATTTCGTCGAGGGCTCCACTTGATGACTTGATCTCCAGGTTCAATGGGTCCCGTCCGTAATTTGGGGTCAGCGAGATCCATCAGTACGCGACATTTCCGGCCAAAGGATTGCTCCGCGTCACGCAGATGTCCGATCATGCGTTTCCATGCGGAAGCATCGTCGTGGGCACAGTTGATTCGCATGCAGTCCATGCCGTTTGCCAACAATTGCTCGACTAGCCTAGGATCGTCGGCCGCTTCAGTCGGCATGGTCACCATGATTCGAGCATTTCGCTTCGCTGGCGGAGGTCCTAGCAGGGCTTCGGTGTGCTGCTTCAGCAGCATCCTACCCTCTTCGAAGCCGTTGATCGGGGCCGGGGCTTTGCACTCAGGCACGGGTATCTGAGCTAATCGATGCAAGGCCTCCAGCACCTTGTTGACGCTGGTCAGTACGTGCGACTCCGTTCGTCCCAGCGACGAAAGCCCAAGGGCGGAAAGTCGTTCCTGAATGGGACGCATTTCACGACGTCGCAGTGCAAGGTAGTGAAATAAGTTGCGTGCACTCTGTAGGTACGCCGAATGAATGCGTGCAGCTTTCTGAAGCCCCAGTGCCTCCAGATCGAGCATTTGTGTAAACGACGGTCGAATAGTGCAGCGCGCGGCGGAGCCGATGGTCGGTCGAAAAGTGCAGCGCTAGCCCTGCTCGTGAGAATCCGTAAGGCAGATTTGAGGCTTCCCAGCGTCTCAAGCCTTACGATCCGCGAGCGTAGCCCATGCTGCGAGATATGCATAACTGGACCGAAATCCGTCGTCTTGTCCTGACCGAGAAGAAATCCAAACGAGCGGTTTGCAGGGAATTTTCCCTTCACTGGCAGACCCTCGAAAAGATCCTGCAGCACCCTGAGCCGCCCGGTTATCGACAACGTCTGCCCCGGGAGCGGCCCAAACTCGATCCGTTCCTGCCGATCATCCACGAGATCCTGGAGCAGGACAAAACGGCGCCCCGCAAGCAGCGCCACACCACTAAACGGATCTTCGACCGCCTGCGTGCCGAGCATGGCTACACCGGCGGGATCACGGTGGTCGGCGAGGTCGTGCGGGAGTGGCGAACGACCACGGCGGAGGTGTTCTTACCCTTGTCGCATCAACCGGGCGAAGCCCAGTTCGACTTCGGCGAAGCGGAGGTGGTGCTGCAAGGCATGCCGACGAAAGTCGCGTACTGCGTCATGTCGTTGCCGTACAGCGACGCGTTCTTCGTGCAGGTCTTTCCTCGCGAATGCACCGAGACGTTTCAAGCGGGCCATCAGCGGGCCTTTGAGTTCTTCGGCGGCGTGCCCCGCCGGATCAGCTACGACAACAGCCGGATTGCTGTGGCCCGGTTCGTGGGGAAACGGGGTGACACGCCGACGCGTGAGTTCCTACGGCTGCAGAGTCATTATCTGTTTGAGCATCACTTCTGCCTGGTGCGACGGCCGATGGAGAAGGGGCATACGGAGAACCTCATCGGTTTCGCGCGGCGGAACTTCCTGGTGCCGGTACCACGGACCGGCAGCCTGGAAGTGCTGAATGCCGAACTCGAGCGGCAGTGCTGTGAAGATCTGGAACGCCAGTTACGCGGACAACCGGCGAACAAAGCCACGTTGTTGGCAGAGGAGCAGGCTGCGTTGTTGCCGCTGCCGAAGTCGGGCTTTGAAGCGCGGCGAGTCGAACCGGCCCAGGCCAACTCTCTTTCCTTGGTTCGCTTCGACGGCAACGATTACTCGGTGCCGACGCAGTATGCTCATCAGAAAGTGACCGCAATTGGCGGCCTGGAGGAAGTTCGGCTGGTCGTTAACGACAAGTTGGTTGCCCAGCATCCACGCGACTGGTCGAAGGAGCAGGTCCATTACAACCCGCTGCATTACCTGGCACTCTTGGAGCGGAAGCCAGGGGGCTTGGACTTCGCGAAACCCCTGGAAAACTGGGGCTTGCCGGACTGTTTCGATCTCCTCCGGCGGCGTCTGGAAGCAGATGGCGGCGCACACGGCCGCCGGGAGTTCATCAAAACCTTGCGGCTGCTGGAGACTATCTCGCTGGCTGCATTAACTGCGGCGATTGAGCGGGCACTGGAGATCGACGTTCTGGCCGTCGATGCGATTCGGCTGCTCGTGCAGCAGGGACTGGAAGAGCCGACGCGGTGGTTTCGGCTGGACAATCATCCGCATCTGCAGTCGCACTCGATCCCTCCTCCCAATCTCCTGTCTTACCGTGAACTGACCTGCGCGCTGACGACGGGAGGTGTGTTATGAAATCTCTCGAAACCAAAAGCACGGTGCTGCTCAAGCATCACTTGAAGGCCCTACGGTTGCCGTCGTTCCTGGAGGGCTGCGAGAAAACGGCCCAGCGGTGTGCGACGGAGAACGTCGATCATCTGGGCTTTCTGCTGCAACTGTGTGAGCTGGAGTTACTCAACCGTGAGAAGCGTGCCAGCGAGCGGCGGCTCAAGTCAGCGCGCTTTCCCAACCTGAAATCGCCTGGTGATTTCGACTTCGCCGCCCAGCCCTCGCTCAATCGCGTGCTGGTGGCAGAACTACTGCGGTGCGAGTTCGTGGAACGCCGCGAGTCGGTGATCTTTCTCGGGCATCCGGGCACGGGGAAGACGCACCTGGCCATCGCGCTTGGCATTGCCGCCTGTCAGCGGGGCAAACGGGTCCGCTTCTGCCGCGTGACGGAACTGATCACGCAACTTATGGAAGCCCGAGAAGAACGGACGCTGCTGCGGATGAAGTCGTCACTAGCCAAGTTCGATCTGCTGATCCTCGATGAGCTGGGTTACGTCCCCGCCAGTAAGCTGGGCGCGGAGTTGCTCTTCGAGGTCATCAGTAGCGCTTACGAACGCCAATCGTTGATCGTGACCACCAATCTGCCGTTCGAGCAATGGACCGAAGTCCTGGGCAGCGAGCGCCTGACCGGCGCCGTGCTCGATCGGCTGACACACCGCTGCCACATCCTCGAATCGACCGGCGAAAGTTATCGCTTGCAAGACGCGCGGCGCCGCCGCAAAGGATCGCGCCCGAAACCGGCGACCTCATCCTTGTCACCCGCCGATGAAACGGCAGAATCCTAGCCGTCGTTACAACCGTCGCAATCCTTCCTCCTCCGGAGGAGGAAGGATTCTTACTGGAATGCCCCAACACCCTGATTTAGACTGAGACCCTTCCCCACCTCAGCGCCACACTTTTCAACCGCCGCGCGCTGCACTATTCGACCGTCGTTTACAATTTGCTGGCGGATCGCGCTGAGTTCATGGATCAGACTTTCGGGTTCGGGCGTTTGATGAGTCACCGCGGCACCTGCCATAGATTGTTGCACCGACGGTTGCCGGTTCGACGGGCACACAGCTTCGCATCCCTGTTCTTTGAACAGCGTTACGGTCGCATTTGGGGCGGAACGGGAGAAATCCACCGAACTGGGTCGGTTCGTTTCGTCTTTAGGATTTTCGTTAGTCATGGTCTTTCTCCTTTAGCGTTTCATAGTTCAAGTCGCGCATGGACTTGTTCGCTTTGCCTACCATCACTTGTGTAGTTCCACGGCCGGCACGACCGGAAAACTCACGGCATTCGCGATGCACCACAGCCACAGCTAACGGTCATCTCTGCCGGTCAACATCTGCTCCACATCATCAGCCCACCGAGCAACTTCCTGAACACTGCGGCGAATGTCTTCCGGCTCGCAAGTGGCCTGCAAATAGCTGTTGAGCATCACAAAATGGGGCTCGCCGTCGATGTCCTGAATCGCTAGTGATCCATGCGGCATCGTGGCATTGAACTCCAATGCGCGCCGGAAATAGGTCTCGTCGATCGGCGCGCAAACACTGTAAATGCGAATCAATCGCGACTCGCCCAACTGTGCGGGACAGACTTCGATGTGGACGCGTTGGCTGCGGCCCTCCGCGAGTCGCATCGTTGCCACGATGAGGCGGTCACTGGACGTAAAATCCACGCTTAGTTCGGCCAGCGCCTTGGTAACAAGAGTGGGAAAGTCGCGCATTCCACTGAACACTCGCTGCATTTCGCTCAACAGGGCAACACTGTCTTGGAACCGATCCTGCGGGTTCTTGGCTAGGCACTGGGCGGTTATCGCCACCACCTCTGCGGGAATGTCTTTGCGAAATAATCGTGGATCTGGAATCGGTTGATCGGCATGCGATTGGGCCAGTCCCGCAATCGTTTCGTGGATAAATGGAAAACGGCCCGTTAAGGCGTAGAAGTAAGAAACGCCGACCGCATAAACATCGCTCTGCTGGTTGGCGTGCTCCCCTTTGAAAAGTTCTGGTGCCATGAATTGGGGCGTACCCGTCAAACTGCCGTCTCGCGTCGCAGGTTCTCTGGAAAGCTTCTTAGCGAGACCAAAGTCGGCAAGCTTTGCGGTCCCATCCGACCGTACCAAAATATTGGCGGGCTTAAAATCACGATGCGCCAGACCCTGGCGGTGCGCAGCAGCCAAGGCCGAACAGGATTGCAGGAAATACCTGGTCACTTCCATGAGCGGCAGTGAAGATTGTTCTGAAATGAGTTGCTCCAACGAGCAGCCTGGTACGTATTCCATCTCGATGAAGTGGTGTGATTCCAACTCGCCCACATTGTGGATCGCGACGATGTGGGGGTGCACCAGGGATGCGGCGGCACGGGCTTCCGCCATGAACAAGTCCAACGAATCGGCTTGGCGACCTAGAAGTTCTGGGCAAAGCACCTTAATCGCACAGGGACGGTGCAAAGTGTTGTGCCGGGCCAGAAACACCCAAGCCATGCCCCCTTTCCCCAAGAGCGATTCGATATCGTAAAGTCCGATGCTTCGGCCAAGTAAACGTTCGGGGAACCCCTCGGCGCCAGGCATGCGAGCTACACAGTCGCCAATTGAAGATAGATCAGTCAGGTCCAAGGTTGGTGCGGAGTGCTCGCCTGATATTGGCCGGCCACAACCTGGGCAAGCGTGATCAACAACAGTTGCGAAAACGATCCTCCTGCATTGTGGGCAATAACGCTCCAGGTTACTCAAGATCGCCTCTCGTCTTCTACGCCTAGAATGAGCATTGCTCACACTGAAATTGGTATCTAATTTGAAGGAATCAAAATGAAGAGTTCTTTGCCATCTCGTTCGCAACGGTCTCCGGTTGTTCATCGTTCGGGATTCCTCCCTCTTCAGGCGTGGGAAGGGACCGAGATCTCGTGAGTTCCATCCGCTTCTCGTGCCCAGCATCGCGGCGGCCAAAAAATAGTTTCGACAATTCGACACAAAACATCGGCACACAGGACAAACCTACGATTACCAGCCACTCGCTCCCCGTTGGATAGGCCTCAATGCCGAACACGGGATGTAGAAAGGGAACGAGAACGATACCGATTTGCAGCACGAAAGAGACGCCGATCGCCGCCAGCAGCGTCGGGTTTGACGCGAAACCCAGCGTCAGGAGCGGTACGTGCCAACTGCGGCACGACAGCGAGTAGCTTAATTGCGCGAAGGCGAGGATGCAGAAAGCAACCACCCGCGAGTCGGCTAGTTTGGCGGCGTCTCCCTGATAGACAATCCAAAAACCCGCCAAAGCGGACAGGGCGGAGAGTCCGCCATGCGCGAGGAGCAATAGTCCTTGCCTCCAGTCGATGAGGGGAGCGGATGCAGCGCGAGGTTGATGATCCATGGTGCCGCGTTCGGGCGGTTCCACGCCCAGACCCAGCGCAGGCAACCCATCGGTAACAAGATTCAACCAGAGCAACTGCACGGCCAACAGCGGGTTGGGCCAGCCCAACACGGCGGCGACGAACATAAAGATGATCTTGCCCGCGTTGCCGGCCAAGAGGTAATGAATGAACTTCTGAATGTTGTCAAAAATGCCTCGACCTTCCTCCACCGCATTGACAATGGTGGCGAAATTGTCGTCAGCCAAGACCATTGTAGAGGCCTCTTTAGTCACGTCCGTCCCTGTCATTCCCATCGCGATCCCGATATCCGACGCCTTTACCGCGGGCGCATCGTTGACGCCGTCACCGGTCATGGCCACTATATTTCCTTGCGACCGGAGCAGCCGGACAAGTCTCAGCTTATGCTCCGCAGTCACGCGGGCAAACACCGCGACTTTTGCAAGCTGGGCTGCCAGTCGATCATCCGACAATTGATCCAGCTCGCGCCCGGTGATCGCCTTCTGGTCTTCGCGTGCGATGCCAAGCTCCCGCGCGATGGCCAACGCCGTGGAAGGATGATCGCCTGTGATCATGATCGGGCGGATGCCGGCGGAGCGACAATGAGCGACGGCGACGCGCACCTCATCCCGCGGCGGGTCAATCATGCCGACGAAGCCGGCAAACACTAAGTCACGTTCTACTTCTACACCTTTGGTCGCATCCACGTCTTCGCGATAAGCGACCGCCAGTACACGCAACGCTCGGGCTGCCATTTCGTCGGCGATCTCGAGCAATTGTCGACGATCAGCCGCAGTGAATGGAGCGGTTTGTCCGTTTCGCTGAATCTCGATGCATTTGTCGAGAACGACTTCCGGAGCACCTTTCAGGCAGATCAACCGAGGGCGATTGGGCGGAGCGACAACAACTGACATCGCCTTGCGGTCGGAATCAAAAGGGATTTCGTGGAGTAGCTCTCCTCGACTGGACGATTCCAGACCCGCTTTCCGAGCCAAAACGACGAGCGCCGCCTCGGTCGGGTCGCCAACCACATGCCAGCGATCACTGGCATCGGAAGCCGGCACAACGCGGGCGTGATTGCACCAAGCCGCCACTTCCAAGGCTCGCAGCAAGTCAGGTTGGTTTTCGGGAGCGATCGACCGCGCTGTTCGCAAAGAGCTAAATTCGCCAGTTGGACCGTAACCGGCTCCCGAAACAGCATAGCCAGTGGCCGATGTATGAACCTCGCGGACTGTCATTTCATTGCGAGTAAGCGTTCCCGTCTTGTCCGAACAAATGACATTTACAGAACCGAGAGTTTCTACGCTCGCCAGTTTGCGGATAATTGCATTGCGACGCACCAAGCGTTCCAGCCCCACCGCCAGCGTAATCGTTACCGCCGCCGGAAGACCTTCTGGTATGGCAGCCACCGCTAAGCTGACCGCTAGATGCAGCGTCTCCAAAAACTGGCCGCCTCGTGCCAGTTGTAATGCGAAGATGATGCCGACCAGCGCCACACAGAGCAGCACCAGCCCACGGCCGAGTGCAGCTAGTCTCCTTTGCAGCGGAGTCTGTTCCGTGTTCTGTCGTGCGAGCAGTTGAGCGATGCGACCGAGTTCCGTCTCCATACCCGTCGCTACCACCACCGCTCCGGCCTTCCCAGTAGCGATCACCGATCCTTGAAAAAGCATGTTGCGACGGTCACCAAGCGGTGTCTCCGGGGCTAGAACTGCGGAAGGATCTTTGTCGATAGGCGTCGACTCGCCCGTTAGTGCTGCTTCCGATGATTGCAAACCGAATCCATCCACGAGCCGGGCATCTGCCGGAACATGATCCCCCGCTTCCACTTCGATGCGATCGCCGGGGACTAGGTCACGCGCAGCCACGTTGCAAAGTTGACCGTCGCGGAACACTTTCGCCGTTGGCGCGGATAGCTTTTGCAACGCGCCGAGAGCACGCTCTGCCTTGCGTTGTTGAAAAACCCCCAGCACCGAGTTCAACACCACAATTGCCAGTATCGCCCCGGTATCGATCCACTCGCCAAGTAGTGCTGCAATGACCGCGGCTACCAAGAGAAGTCCCACCACGATCTCTTGCAACTGTGCCACGAACTGCCGCCAGAGAGGTACCGCTGGCCTGTCGGTCAGCGCGTTCGGGCCATATATGTCTTGCCGCTGTTTCACCTCGCTTTCGGTAAGCCCTAACCGCGCATCGCTACCCAGAATGGATAGAACCTCAACAGCAGATTGGGAGTGTGAGGTCTCGAAAGTAGTGGCTGGAGCGATGGACGTTGTTGACATTTGCGAAGTTTTCCGAATTCCTGTTTCGATCAGTATCCGAGCTCGTGCAACCGCGCCTATCAACTATCCGAAGTCAAATAGTTCGCTCCAAAAGGACTCGCGTCTTTTGGGGTAGTTCTCCGAGTGTTTGGGCGGTGAATCATGCGGCGCCGTACGGTTTTCGCGAGGCCTGTAATCGTCGTCGTCATGGCGTTCGCGTGAACCCTGTTCACGGCTTGCATGCTCTAAAAGCTTGTCCAACTCGCCTCGGTCAAGCCATATACCTCGACAGCTTGGGCAGTAATCGATCTCCACTTCCTTTCGTTCACTCATTCGAAGCTCAGTTGCACAGTTTGGGCACTTCATAATTCAGTCCTTATTCACGTTTTGACACCAACCGTCACAGTCGTGGAGTTAAGTTGTCGCACTTATTTTCAAAGGCAGGAGTGATCTGCCCCGTTCGCTTAAAGGTCGAGCAAGAACTCTGCCTCTTGGCGATCGATCGTTCCATCAGCAGAAATAAGCTCTTTTATTGACTTCACTTCATGCCCCTCAATCTTTCCGTTGGCCAAAATCTGCATGCCCAGCGTGCGAAAGTCATTCTTCATTCAGTTCGGCCTTTCCGTTGTCGAGAAATCTAGTGATGTGAAGGCTTGCGGATTGTTATTCGATCATGTCTGACAGGGAAATCTCATGCCACCGCACGACAATCTCATTGGCTAGGAGCGGGCACACCGACAAATTCATGAACTCATGTTGGGCCAGCTGTTTGGCGTAATACGAAGCGGCAAAACCGTGCAGCACGATACCCGCATTTGTAGAGACCAGCCGCAAATCACGAACACGTCCGTTCAGGCGTGATTGCAAGCAAGCTTCAAGCTGCTTGACGGACACTCGCTCGTCTTCATCTTGTCGCCCGTCTATTGCCGGCTGATTCATGGCGACAGGTCCAGCTGATCAAGCGACGGCACGTGAAGTGAATTCTCTTCGCCGCCGTGGCTATCGACCAACTCGTGTGTTTCATTGATGAGCAACAAGGAATTGGATGCAGGACATTTCATTGGGTTAGCTCCTGACAGAGGGTAATGTTGTATGGGGTTCATATAGCACCTGGATCAATCCATCATTCGTCCGCAAGCGACGAATACGGTCCTGAGTGGGCGGATGCGTGGAGAACCAACTGACCGCCCCGCGACCTATCATTGGATTGACGATGAATAGACTCGCGGTGGCCAGAGAGAGTTCGGGTTCAACACGACTGGTTTGCCCGCTAGCCAAAGAAAGTTTTTCTAAAGCCCTAGCGAGACCTTCCGGGTCCCCCGTGATTTCGGCAGCTATTGTATCCGCGACATATTCTCGCGAGCGCGAGATCCCGAGCTGCACTAACGTCGCCCCAAGCGGTGCGTAGAACGCAAACATCAAGCAGTTCCACGGCGAGGACCGTTCTTTGTCATCACTGTTGCTCAAATTGAAGAAGGCAGTGAACTGCAGTCCGTGGGCGACATAGCCAATTGCGGCGGTAAGTGTTGCAGCCACCGAAGCGATTAGGATGTCACGATTTCGAATGTGAGCAATTTCGTGTGCGATGACGCCTCGCAGCTCACGTCCACTGAGTACGCGGAGCAACCCTTCGGTAACGGCGACCACTCCCTTCTCGGGATTTCGACCAGTGGCAAAGGCGTTCGCATAGGAACCTTGGATCAAACAGACCCGTGGCTTCGGAATGCCTGCTCGTTGCGAGACATCGTCAACAATGCGATGAAGCACTGGAAACTCTTCGCGAGCAACCTCTTTTGCTCCATGCATCGCAAGGATGATACGATCAGAGAAGTAGTAGCTGCCGACGTTGATCGCAATCGCCACAATTGATAGACCGATCAGCCATACCGGCCCTAACGCGAAACCAATGGCGATGAGCATCGCAGACAACAGGCCGAGCAGCAGAATAGTCTTGATTTGATTAACCATGCTAATGATCCCCGGAGTTCTGAGCGCTGATGTTCACTTGCGAAGGATTACCCGCCGGACATGCTGCCAGCGCCGCTGCGAGAACGCCTTCTGGTGAATTTACGCTGCGTGACTTGACTGGCTCGCTCTAACACTCGGCCGATTAGTGGAGCCAACTCCGCATCGCGGTCCTCGATCACTACACTGGGTTGTCGCCGTAGATGGACTACCAGCCGACAGACCTTGTCAACTCCGCCCTTCTGACCGTTGGCGTCTTGCAAATACACGTTCACGCGATTGATGCTGCGGCCAAAGTGACTTAGGACTGACTCCAGGCGCGAGTGGAGCGTCAAACGGTAGTTCTCCGAAAGTTCCAGGCCATTCGAGTAAACGAAGACTTTCATTTTCAATTCCCTTTGGTGAGTTAAACGACGACTCGTCTCTTTCAGATAATACGGCTGCTGCCGCTCGATAAAGATTGAAACTACAATGCGAAAGCGTTGAGTTTTTCAAACTGTTGCCATGCTCGCGAGGTTGCGATGGACTGGCTGAATTACCACCATTTACTCTACTTTTGGGTCGTCGCGCACGAAGGCAGCGTGAGCCGCGCCAGCGAAGTTATGCACGTAACGCCGGCGACTGTAAGCATCCAAATCCGTGAGTTGGAGAAGGCCTTGGGGGTTCGTTTGTTTCGCAAGGCCGGGCGGGGACTGGTGCTTACCGAGATGGGCGAGGCCGTGTACCGATATGCAAGCGAAATCTTCGCGATGGGGCGGGAGCTCATCGATATGGTGCGGGGGAGACCGTTGGGCCAACCGTTGCTGTTTCGCGTTGGCATCAAAGACGTGATGCCTAAAGTTGTCGCCTACAAGCTGATCGAACCCACGCTCAACATGCCGGAGCAAGTGCGTTTAGTTTGTCGGGAGGGGGACTTTTCAGGGCTCGTGGCCGACTTGGCCGTGCACCGATTAGACGTGGTTCTCTCGGACACACCACTCGATCCAAATTTGAAGGTCCGGGCGTTCTCGCATTTGCTGGGAGAATCTGAGGTGGTCATATTGGGAGAACGAAAGCTTGCGCAGCGGCTTAAAGAGAATTTCCCCGACTCACTTGATCGTGCACCCTGGTTATTGCCGACGGATAACAACGTGCTTCGCCGGTCGCTTGATCTGTGGTTTGCCGACCACAATTTTCATCCGGTAATCCGGGGGGAGTTCGAGGATAGTGCGATGCTGAAAATCGCGGGCAAAGCAGGTGTCGGTGTATTTGCGGTCGCTGCAGCTATTCGTAGCGAAGTAGAAACGATGTATGGGGTCGAACTGATCGGCAAGATTCCCTCTATCAAAGAGCGGTTCTATGCGATCTCAGCCGAGCGCAAGCTAAAGCATCCGGGCGTCGTGGCTATTTCTGAGGCTGCTCGCAAGAGGTTGCAGTAAAGGGCAGTGAACTCGGGGACTTCCTATCCCATTTGATCCACTTCTAAACTGCATCGAGTGCTTGGAACTCGCCCGTTTCCTCGTTGTAACGTGAAAAAGTATCGCTTTCGACATTGTAGAACAGCCCGTGAAGTGTCAATTCGCCGTTCTCGATCTGGCGATCGAGAAGGCTCCTCTCGGAGGATTTGCAGTTGGTTCAACAATGCAGTCCTGCAGAGCTGGTTCAGCCCAATTGAGCGTCGCACGCGATCCAGCAATGCCTGCTTGCCAACTGTCCGTTCGCCTTCCCTCCTTGCCGAGTGGCCACAAATCACAAGGTCGCGAGCGCGCCAGCGGATGATCGTATTCTCCAAATCACTGCTCGTACTGAGTTCGAGTTCGCGTTCCCCTTTCCATAAGCCGGCAGGCATAGGGAGAATGACGGCCGAGTCGATCTTTTGAATCCTGGCGATTGCGCGATTCATTGCAACATCCGACCATACGAGCCAAAGACTGCGTGCCTGCGTGACAGCCGCAGAATTGCGGCAGTAGTGGCGAGGAATACAAAACAGTCGGCCTCGCGAGAGATCTTGTGGTTTCTTCATCGTTCCTGCCCTTTTATCATTCATTTTCGTTTATCGGTAATTTGGATTGAACAGACTAGCCCAACCTCTGATGCTGTGACGGTGAAGCAGAGCCACCTCCGAGCCCACGTTGCAAGCATTGCTCAATCTCTGCTACGCATTGCTCTAGTGGCCATTCATGGCTTGGAATAATGAGGTCGGCATCCACAGGGATTTCGTAAGGTGAGGTGACACCCGGAAAACTGACGATTTCGCCACGATCGGCAGCCCCGTAGCGGCCCGATGCGTCACGTACGCGACAAACTTCCAGCGGAGCCGTCAAATGAACGTGAAACAGGCGGTCGGTGCCGATCACCTGCTTGGCCTTGGCTCGAATCGTGGCATCAGGAGCCACAAAGGCGGCGATACAGATCAAGCCTGCTTCATTCACGAGCCGCGCAATTTCTGCAGCACGGCGTAGGTTTTCGGATCGTTCTTCCGTGGAAAATCCTAAGTCACGGCTGATCCCGTGTCTTAGATTCTGCCCATCGAGAACCATGACCGCGCGCCCAGCCGCGAACAGTTGCTTTTCTAACGCGCAAGCAATGGTCGTTTTCCCGGAACCGCTTAAGCCCGTGATTAAGACGGTAAGAGGTGAATGGCCGAATCGCTCGCGACGCGAGTCAGCGGAGACTTGGCTGGGCGCAAACTCCAACCGATTGCTCCGTAGTCTGCTTGACCAGGCATCGGATCGATGCGAGTCCGTGGCAGGATCGAGAATCATTCCGGCCGCAACCGTTTCGTGGGATACACGATCAACGAGCACGAATGCGCCAGTCTTCCGATTCTCCTGATAAGGGTCGTGCATCACCGGATCATGAACAGCAAGTTGGCAGCGGCCGATTTCGTTAAGCTTGAGTGTCGCTGCTCCGACTTTCTGAAGCGAGTTTACGTCAATACGGTGGGACACCACTTGAACCTCGGCACGAGACCGGCGAGTCGTCTGCTTGAACCAGTAGGACTTACCTGGCAACAGCGATTGCTCCGACATCCACACCAGCTGTGCTTCGAGTTGCCTGCCGACGCGTGGTAAGTTGCCGGGATGCACAATCATATCCCCTCGCGACACATCGATCTCATCCTCCAGAGTCAACGTCACCGCCGAACCGGTGACGGCTCGCAGAAGTTCACCATCGAAAGTAACAATGGAGTGCACGCGGCTCCGTTTCTGGGCGGGTAACACAATCACTTCGTCGCCGACCCGCACGCTGCCTGAAACTACTGTGCCGCTATAACCGCGAAAACTTGAGTCCGGTCGGTTGACTCGCTGCACTGGGAATCGCAAATCCTGACAGGCCTTGCTTGCGTGAAGTTGGGTGTTTTCCAGGATTTGCAACAGTGGGTTCCCAGCGTATCACGGCATGTTCGGACTTAGTTTGGTTACGTTATCGCCGAGCAAGCCGGAGAGAGGCACGAACTGAATTTCGGGAATCTTTAATTCTTGGGAAAATTCACGATAAGCAAGGCAAATGCTGTCGAAAACTTCCCGTCGAAAATAGACGAGATCCATCTTATTGACGGCGAGGATCACGTGCGGCACGCCGAGCAACGCCACGATAAAGCTATGTCGCCGAGTCTGGGTTAACAAACCTTTGCGGGCGTCGACGAGAATAATCGCCAGATCGGCGGTTGAGGCCGCCGTCGCCATGTTACGCGTATATTGTTCATGGCCGGGCGCGTCCGCAATGATGAATTTTCGCTTTGCGGTATGGCAATATCGATACGCTACATCAATGGTAATCCCCTGCTGACGCTCGTCCTCAAGACCATCAAGCAACAATGCCGGATCAAATGGAAACTTGGTGGTTCCATGCTTTGCGGTGTCCTGCTGCAAGGCCACCAACTGGTCGTCGTAGACGGCACCTGTCTCAAGCAACAACCGCCCGATCAGCGTACTCTTACCATCATCAACACTTCCGCAAGTCATGAACCGCAATAGTTGCTTGACGCGATGCGCTTCGAGGAAGTCGCGAGTATCACCTATCGTTTCCAGGGGCTGAGTTTCGATCATGGCAAATGAGCTTTCCTTCGTGGTCTAGAAGTAACCTTCACGTTTTTTGCGTTCCATGGCGGCGTTTTCATCTCGATCAATCGTGCGTCCTTGGCGTTCGGACAGCCGCGTGGTCAAGAGTTCGTGAACAATTTCAAGCACATTCGTAGCTTGTGAGACAACCGCGCCCGTCACCGGATAACAGCCCAACGTGCGGAATCGCACTTGTTTCAATTCTGGCTTTTCACTTTCCACCAACCTCATCCGGTCGTCATCGACCATGATCAAGTTACCGTCACGCTCGACGATCGGCCGGGATTTGGCAAAATAGAGCGGGACGATCGGAATACTCTCGAGTTCGATGTATTGCCAAACATCCAGTTCGGTCCAGTTCGAGAGCGGGAAGACGCGAATGCCCTGGCTGCGATGAACCCAGGTGTTGTACAGGTCCCAGAGCTCCGGCCGTTGGTTTTTTGGATCCCAGCGGTGCTGCTGATCCCGGAATGAGAAGATGCGTTCCTTGGCACGCGATCGTTCCTCATCTCGTCGCCCGCCACCAATCGCCGCGTCAAACTGATACTTGTCGAGGGCCTGTTTGAGCGGCTGAGTGCGCATGATATCGGTGTAAACCGGACTGCTGAAATCGAAGGGGTTGACACCGTCTCGGATACCGTCCTCATTCAGGTGAACAATAAGATCAAGCCCCAGTTCTCGACGAACGTACGATTCGCGAAGTTCGATCATTTCGCGAAACTCCCAAGTAGAATCGATGTGCAGCAGCGGAAACGGAGGCTTGTCCGGAAAAAAAGCCTTCCTGGCTAAATGCAGCATCACGCTGGAGTCCTTGCCAATGGAATAGAGCAACACCGGACGTTCGAACGACTCCGCCACTTCACGCAAGATGTAAATGCTTTCGGCTTCCAGTTGACGCAGATGGGTCATGCGTTCCGACAAGGTGTCGGAGTCGACTAAGACTGATTCAGGTTGGTTGACAATCGAGTTCATAAGCAAATTCCTGCGAGTTGTAATTCCTGTCATCGGCAAGTTTTTGTCAAGGCCAGCGACTTTAACCTTCTGGACCTTGCCGGCACAATCGAAGATAAAGTAGTTGGGGGGGGGTACGCGCGAAGCGAAGGGTGCGTCGAACCATCATTTATCTCACAATTCAATCCGCACCGGAGTGACTATTCCGCTTCCCAAGTCATAGACTCCGCCAGCCACCTGCAGCTTTTTGTCCCGCAGCAGGCGTCCAATTACGGGCGACGACTCGGCGATGAGTTGAGCCTGATTGCGAACGTTCTCTTCAATCGAGCGCCGCAAATCGCCTTTGCCGGCTTTCACGGCAGGACGAATGTGCTGAAAGAGTCCGCTGATCTGCCCTGGGACTTCTTCCGCTTGGAGCGTAGCGGAGACAGCGCCGCAGTTCGTGTGTCCAAGCACGTAGAGCACCTTCGCACCGAGCACTAACGTGCCGAATTCCAAACTGCCGATGATTTCGCTGGAGGCGACATTGCCGGCGATGCGGGTCACAAACAAATCGCCGAAGCCCTGATCGAAGACGATTTCAATCGGAACTCGAGAATCGGCGCATCCGAGAAATGCCGCATAGGGTGCCTGACGCGGTGCCACCGCCCGGACTCGTTCGATGTCACGATGCGCGGCGAGTGATTTGCCGTCGGCAAAGCGCTGATTGCCTCCGTACAACATCTCAAGCGCCGCTTGTGGCGATTCCTGCATGGGCTGTTCAGCCGCCTGAACGGGGCGATCCGAAATGCCGCTCCAAGCTGCCACGGCTGTGCAAACGCCAGCCGCAGCCAGCCCAAAATTACAACGCGATGCCAGTTCCGATGGCAGCGGTTGAACAACGGGTTGTTGTGACCAGCGCCTAAACATAGTGATCTCCTCGGATGATTCGGACTTGGGAAACAAAGGCGATAATGGCGTAGTGGGGAAAGTAGTCCGCGGCAAGCCGCGAAAGGAGATCGTCGGCAATCTGCGGCGTTGTGATGGTTTCAATCCGGATATTTTCGCCTGGCATATCGCCCGAGCGAATGTGCCGGGGACCTTCTCCCTCGGCGGCTGAAATGGTGTAGCCCTTGGCACCGGCCCGCGTAATTTCTTCGATGAGCCGTTCGCGGAGGACCGCTTCGCCGATGATGGTTAGTAGCGGTAAAGCATGCGTTTCCATTGCGAAATCTCCAGAGTTAGCCATGCAGTTGCTGAGCCAGAAAGTAATACAAAGGAATGCCCGCCAGCAGATTGAAGGGAAAGGTGATGGCGAGCGCAGCGGTCAGGGAGAAAGTAGGGTTCGCTTGTGGCAGCGTCATCCGCACAGCAGGCGGAGCCGCGATATAGGAAGCGCTCGCCGCCATGGTCCCCAGCACTGCGGTGCCACCAATCGACAAGCCCGCCCAGTGTCCAAGCAGGACCCCGAGAGTGCCGTGGACGATGGGCAGCAGAATTCCAAAGGCCAGCAGAAAGGGGCCGGCACGTCGCAGGTCGCCCAGTCGAGAGCCCGCGACAATCCCCATTTCCAGCAGAAACAGGACCAGCGCGCCTTTGAACATCCCTTCGAAGAAAGGCTTAATAGGTTCATAGCCCTTGCCTCCCATGCAGAAGCCCACGACCAGGCCTCCGACCAGCAGAATCATCGACCGTGAAGTGAGCACTTCGTGCAACACGTGAGACATGGGCCGAGGCTCACTGTGTTCGGAGTTTTGGGGCCCCGCACTCGAAGTTTCAGCGCGACTGGTCCGCGCGGAACGGACAGTTGCCTGTGACTTTGCTGCTGACTCCCGAGCTAGCTGTAAGGCTCCGATGCCAATCGCAATGTGAATACCCGGGCTTTCCAGCAAGGTGAGGAGTGTTGGCATGAAGCCTTCCGCAGGCGTGCCAGCCGCGGCGACAAACTGCTGAGCGGCGATGAAAGTGACCGCCGAAACGGAGCCATAGTGGGCAGCGATTCCCGCTGCGTCGGCAATGCCGAACTTGCCGATTCGACGAAGCACAAGATAGGCAATGATTGGGGTGATGCAACCGAGGGCAAGCGTCACCAGGATCGGCCAAAGTAGTGTGTCGAACGAGCTATGCGACAGTTCAACGCGTCCCTTGAGGCCTAGGGCCAGCAGCAAGTAAATTGAAATCGCAGCGTAGATGTCGCGTGGCATGCTCAGCTCGCTCTTCACGAGTCGCGCCAGGATGCCCAGAGCGAATGCCAGCGTAAACGGTGACCTCAAGTTCTGTAAAAGCGTTTCGACCACCCCGGCATCCTCGGTATTATGATTCGCGAAATGTGTTTCGTGAATCTTGTATCCAGTCATCTCGGTTGCCACAAGGCCCGCTCATGAAGAAAAACAAGAAAACCGCCGCCTCATCCTCTTCCATCGGAACCGTTGCTGCGCCGTGGACGTTTTTGACGAATCACACCCACGTACTGTGGTGCATTTATCAAGAGCCGGAGATTCGTCTTCGAGACGTAGCAGACCGCGTAGGAATTACCGAGCGAATGGTGCAGAAAATCGTGGCGGAACTTGCCGAGGCGCGATGCCTTAAGGTCGAAAAAAAAGGTCGACGAAACGTCTATCATCTGCAGGTCGAGCAGCCCTTGCGACATCCACTTGAGGCTCACTGCTCAGTGGGCCAGATCCTCGAACTGCTTCATCAATCCAAACGAAATTCGCGGGGCTGAGTGCCGGATCGCCACTCGCGGTTTTTGAGCAGATACCGCGACTCATGAGCGTCGCCAACCTGAATGCAATCGAGCATTTCACCGGCGAAAAATAAAAACGTCACCAACGATAGCTTCCAGCTGCCAAAGAAGCCGGAAGTGCGAGTTCTGCCGGAGCGTCCTCTTTGGGGCTCACTTTTTTCGTGGAATTCCCTCGCTCGAAAACGTCTCCGCAAGGACTTCACTTTTCTATGTGAAAGACGTGCGACTTTGCCGCATGCGAGATCTCCAGCACAGCCGAGTTCTTCAAGCGGCGTTCGACTGAAATGGCATAGTAGCGCTCGCGGACCTGATCGATACGACCGACAACTTTCACGGAATATTGCCGACAGACTTCCGCTTCGATTGCGGATGGTCCTGGAAATAGGCCAATGCCTTCCTGCCCGAATACCTTCATCAGCGCGGTGTCCTGAAACTCACCGGTGACAAGGGGATGGATCTGCTGCTCGTCCAGCCACTGATCCAGCGCGCGACGTGTCAATGTCTGTGACCCGGGCAGCAGCAACGGCGCGCCATTCAGAGACTGGGGAAAACCTTTCTTGTACGCTTGGCGCAACTTCGCTGTGCCAAAAATACTCACCCCGCATTCGCCCAGCAAGTGACTAAATGCTTTGATTGGGCTACCCGCACTGAGCGGCGCATCGCTGAGGATGACGTCGAGCTCAAATGCGACCAACCCCTTCAATAAATCCTCTAAATGCCCTTCACGACAAACTAGCTTGACTGGCTCAGGAAGCTTGAGTGCCGGCAACAGAAGGCGGTAGACCATCAGTTTGGCGACTACGTCCGAGATTCCGACGGATAGCCGGTGAGGCCCGGCAGGTCTGCCTCGAGCAACTTCGGTAAGCTCGTTACCCAGCGTAAAAATCTCATCCGCATAGCGCTTGATCGTTCGGCCCAGATCGGTCAGTTGCAGTCCACGCCCTTTTCGTTCGAAGAGTTCACCGCCCAGGCTCCGCTCGAGTTGCTGCAACTGCGTCGAAATCGTCGGCTGCGAAAGGTGAAGTACCTCGCAGGCGCGTACGATACTCCCTTCCCGCGCCACGACCCAGAAATAATGCAAGTGATGGTAGTTGAGCCATTCCGACGACATATTTGTATTTTCAATGAATCGAGTAAAGTTTTATCTGTTTGTCAAATTATAGTCGGCGATTGAAGATCGCAAGTGCCGTGAACGTCTGTTTCAGCTCTAGATCTGATTCACCAGCTTAACGGTAATCTGCAAATCACCGTTAAGTGCAAAGTAGTGTGCTTCCCAAGTTCAAGCGGTAGTGCTCCGCTCGGTCGCTCTTGTGTTGGCTCGTATGAAAGGGGAGATTATGACGATTCGTTTGCTGATTGCCGACGATCACGAGGTAATTCGCGCGGGCGTCAAATCGATGCTTGAGGGCTCCAATATCCAAGTGATCGCCGAGGTTTGCGGCGGTAACCAGGCAGTTGAGCAGGTGGTCAAGCATCGCCCGGATGTCGTACTCCTTGATGTACGCATGCCGGAAAGCGATGGTCTGCAAACTCTCGAACGGATCATCGATCGAAGCCCGCGAACCAAAGTGGTGATGTTCACCGGCCATGACAATTCAACGTACATAGCTCGTGCTGTCGCGCTTGGAGCGGCCGGTTATCTTCTGAAGGATTCGTCACGTGATATCGTGATCGGGGCAATCGATCGAGCTCATACCGGCTTGCCACCTGTCCCTGAAAGCTTACTTGGACGCATGCGGGATAAAATGGCTCGTCGCCGCCCGACTTATGAAGAAGATATCCCGCTTACTAACCGCGAAGTGCAAGTTTTGCGGCACGTGGCGCTAGGTCTCAGCAATCGCGAAATTGGAAAATCGCTGGAAATCAGCATTGAAACCGTGAAAGAGCATGTGCAAAATACCTTGCGAAAGCTCGACGCGGGCGACCGAACCGAAGCTGCTGTTTGGGCTGTGAAAAAGGGTTTGGTTTAATCCAGCACCCGTTCGCAAGAAAAGGTGCATTCTGGGGATTCGTAAAGTGTGGAGATGTTTCTCTTGCGAAAGAGGTGCCATAACTCTCAACAGAAATGCAGTTCGTGGGACGCGAACCAAGTCTTCCTTGACCCAGAAAATTCGCCTGCACAAACATCCCTTCAATCCTGACGGACCAACGTAACTGAGTCGCCAGGTCGAAACATCGATATTTTCGATGTTTCAGCACGTGTTTTATCTGTTTGCCTAATCATGTGGTTTGACCGAAGATTGTATAGTGCGCCTCAGGGGGTTCTGTCCGAAGAAAGCACTGAATCTCGGGCGGGTCGGCCGGTTTATTCAGGCTGATTTGGTTTTTCTTAAGAAGTATGCGGTTGGGGAAACTCAGATAGGGATTGGCCGATCATGGGCTCGCCAGTGTCATCACAAGCACACCACTTGACCCCACTTCAACGTCTGATTTCGTTGCTTCGTCCCGAGGCGACGGACATCGCCGTTGTGGTTCTCTTTTCTGTCGTAGTCGGCATTCTGTCTCTCGCCATGCCGATCACCGTGGAAGCGCTGGTCAACACCGTCGCGTTTGGACGCTACCTGCAACCACTGTTCATCCTGGCAATGATGCTGTTCACGTTTCTGGGCTTTGCGGCGATTCTGAAAGGACTGCAGACCTACATCTCGGAAGTGATTCAGAGGCGGATTTTTGTCCGGGTTGTCGCTTATTTGGCCGAACGGATACCCCGCGTCAATCGCGATGCCTTTGCCAAGGGACACGGTCCGGAACTGTTGAATCGCTTTTTTGAAGTGATCACAGTGCAGAAGTCGGGAGCCCTGTTGGTGCTCGACGGAATCACGATCGTGATCACCGCCTTTATCGGCATGATTGTGCTGGCGTTTTACCATC
The DNA here is from genome assembly GCF_007747655.1 of Anatilimnocola aggregata. Classification (NCBI taxonomy): domain Bacteria; kingdom Pseudomonadati; phylum Planctomycetota; class Planctomycetia; order Pirellulales; family Pirellulaceae; genus Anatilimnocola; species Anatilimnocola aggregata. The sequence goes on along the minus strand of NZ_CP036274.1, from coordinate 5,623,262 downwards.
CCTTCTTACTGGGATTCAACCTGGTGTTGGTGGCTGCAGTGCTCTTCGCTGTCTTTGCTCTCGGTCGTGGTGCAGTTAGCTCTGCCATCGAGGAGTCGTACAAAAAGTACGCCGTTGCTGCGTGGTTACAGCAGCTCGCGTTGTATCCGACGACGTTCAAACTGGGGGGCGGTTTGCCACAGGCAATGGAGAAGGCTGACGAGCTCACGGTTGCTTATCTCGAAGCACGTCAGTCCCATTTTCACGTTTTGTTTCGACAGATTATTTTCACCCTCGGATTGCAGGCGATTGCTGCGGCCTGCTTGTTGGGCATCGGCGGCTTCCTCGTAATCAATGGGCAATTGACGCTGGGACAACTCGTGGCGTCCGAATTGATCGTGGCAGTCGTTGTGGGTTCGTTTGCCAAGTTGGGAAAGCACATGGAGAGTTACTATGACCTGCTCGCTGCCTGCGACAAGCTAGGGCATTTGTTCGATCTTCCCACCGAACGTAGCGAGGGAATTACGCCACCCCGGCACCGCTTGGGAGCGAGAGTGCAATTGCATGGCGTAGAACTCGAACTCGGTAAGGCTCAATGCTCTCCAGCGTTAACCATGACCATCGAAGCGGGTGAGCGTGTGGCCATTACCGGCCCCGCGGGAAGCGGCAAGAGTTCGATCCTCGAAATGCTTTACGCCTCGCAGGAACCATCGCATGGATACGTGGAATTCGATTCTCTGGATTTGCGATCCGTCGCCCCGCAAAGGTTGCGAGAGCAGGTCGCGCTCGTACACTCCATCGAAATTCTTGAAGGAACCATTGCTGAAAACATCCACTTACACCGCGACAGCGTTAACCACCAGCAGGTTCGCAGTGCACTAGAAGCGGTCGGCTTGTGGAATGAGATCATGGCTCTTGAAGGGGGACTTGAAGCTCGCGTGCCGCTGGGTGGTGGGACGATTTCGAACAGTCAGGCAATTCGGCTGATGCTAGCGCGGGCGATCGCGGGCCGGCCGAGGTTGATCCTCATTGATTCGATTCTGGATCAACTTTCCGAAATCCATCTGCGATTTGTGTTTGACGCAATTGCGACACCCGATCGTTCGTGCACGGTGATTCTCGTCACCAGCCGCGAGAGTCTGTTTGAACTCTGTGACCGTACGATTCCACTTCAGCCAGCAAAAGATCCCAATTCACTCGCTAACAACAATCTGTTGTCGGCTCCGCAGTCGTTGCCCCGCCTTAATCTTGTTTCCCTTTAACGATCCAAACAATGACTGCGATTACAAATCCCAGGGTTAACTCCTTCGCCCATCTTCGATCAATGCAACTCGTCCGTCCATCTATTGGTGCGCGAACACTGGCGGTTCTACTGTCAATTGCCCTAGTCGCTTCGATCTTCGGCATGCTCTTTCTGCCGTGGCAGCAAACGTCACGCGGCGCGGGCCGAGTCATCGCCTACCATCCGACCGAACGTCCCCAAACCGTCGAAGCACCCGTCTATGGGCGTGTCGCCCGTTGGGGCGAGAACATCGTCGAAGGGGCGATGGTTACCAAAGGCCAGCTAATCTTAGAAATCGATGACAATGATGCTGAACGGGCATTTCGACTCAATCAGCAAGTGACCGCGACCGAGCAGAAGCTTTCGTTTGCCGTCGAGAAGGTCAAGTCATATTTCTCGCAGATTGAAGAGTATCGCCAGTCCCGTACTCTGATTACCGAGTCGTATCAGCAGTTGCTCGCTGTTGCGGAGCAGAAAATTCAAGCTGCCGAAGCAGATTTATCTGCGGCCAAAACAGCTGAGTGGCAGCTTGAACTCGATCATCAGCGGCAGAGTACGCTCGCCAAGGAGGGGATCGTCGGCAACTTGAAAGCACAAGAGGCCCAGACCAAATACGAACAGGCAGTCGCGAAACGGCGGGCCGCGGAAAACTACGTCGCTGCTAGCAAAAGCGAGCAGAAGGCCAAGCAAGCCGAGGGTGAAGCGAAGACGCGCGAAGCGACGACTAAAATTCAAGAAGCCGAGGCTAAACATCAGCAGGCCCAAGGTGAAGAAGCACTTTCGCGGAAAGAACTCGCCGAAATCCAGGGAAAAACAGCCCAATTTGGTCGTCGGCAAGTAACTGCCCCACGCGATGGGATCCTCTATCGCATCCATGTTTCCGACTACGCGCAAATGCTGAAGGAAGGTGATCCCCTCTTCACCATTGTCCCCGAAACATCGGAACAGGCAGTCGAACTATGGATCAATGGCAACGACGTACCGCTCGTCCGCCTTCAGCGCGAGGTCCGCCTGCAGTTCGAGGGCTGGCCAGCAGTGCAATTTGCTGGGTGGCCGAGCGTGGCTGTGGGAACGTTTGGGGGTGAAGTTATTGCCATTGATGCAACCGATGACGGCAAAGGAAAATTCAGGGTCCTGGTCCGGCCTACGACCGAACACCCTTGGCCGGACGAGCAATTTCTGCGACAAGGGGCCCGTGCCAACGGCTGGATTTTGCTCAACGAGGTCTCGCTGGGGTACGAACTGTGGCGGCAACTAAACGGCTTTCCGCCCGTTATTTCCACCGATGAGCCCAAGTCTGCAGGCGGGGATAAAGACAAGCAGAAAGTGAAGCTGCCGAAATGACACGGATGTCGGATATTTTCCTGGTCTTGAGCCTGATCTGTGCGGGCGGCTGCCAGGTGTTTAAGGACGGCGCGGCAAATGAAATCCTGGAGATGAGCAAGAGCCCCGCAGAGAAATCCAATCCGAAAAACACGCCGGTTGAGACCGTGGCTCAAGCGACCCAGTCCGACGCTACCCCCCAGGAACTTCCGCCTCCCAAGCAAGACGACCTGCCCCGGGAGGCGATTCCGCCGGAGCGGAACCAACTCGTCGCCCCCAACTTGAGCCCCGAGGCGACACCTCGCCAGCGGCTCGACGCGATTGTCCCCAGCTTTAGCCAAGATCAAACACTTGCACCCCCGCTGCTGCAACTGGAGCGGGTGAAGACTTCGGTCGTGGAGAAGTTCCCTCTGATTCAGAGTGTCATGGAGGAGGCGCGGATCGCGGCTGGCAAACAGCAGTCGGCACGGGGCGTTTTCGACGTAAAGTTGGTTGCCGAATCGCTGAACATGCCGCAGGGCTATTACAAGAACTATCGGCACGCGGTGAAGGCAGAACAAGCGACATGGATGGGCGGAGCGATCTATGGACAGTACCGCATCGGCAATGGCGATTTTCAGCCCTGGTACGGCGAACGCGAAACAAACGATGGAGGTGAGTTCAAATTGGGCCTGGCCGCTCCGCTCTTGCGCGGACGAGCCATTGATGAACGGCGAGCCGAGATAGCTCGCGCCGATCTCCAAGCCGCCGTGGTTACTCCGCAAGTTGAACGGCAGATTCTCGAATCTGTGCAGATTGCGGCCTATGTCTATTGGTCCTGGGTAGCTGCCGGACAAGCGTATCTCGTGACTCAGGAATTGCTCGATGTCGCGGAGGAGCGTGACCGGGCGATACGCCGACAGGTGGAACTCGGCAATCTTCCTCAAACGGAACTGCAACAAAACGAGCGTTTGATCGCATCGCGGCAAGCCAAGTTGATCGAAGCCAACCGTAAGCTGCAGAGCTCGGCGATTAAACTTTCGCTGTTCCTCCGAGATGATGCCGGCGATCCCATCCTTCCCTCGACCCGCGAACTTCCCACTCGATTTCCGGAGCCAACCGATCCGAGCGGTTTTGATTTGGACTCCGACATCAGCCGAGCCGTTGATCAACGTCCCGAACTACGGGAATTAACAGTCATCCGAGAGATCGTCGCCGTCGACTTGCAACAATCCGAAAATGAACTGCTGCCCAACTTGACCGCTGTCATGGAAGCTTCCAAGGACGTCGGCGGCCCGGCCAGCACCAAAGGAGACAAAACCCCTTTTGAGCTAGAAGCCGGGCTTCTTTTCGATGTTCCGCTGCAAAGGAACAAAGCTTACGGCAAGATTCAATCTGCCCAGGGAAAACTGTCGCAGTTGTCGCTCAAGCGAGAATTCACTGTCAATAAGATTGTCTCCGAAGTTCAAGACGCCCACTCCGCCATGATTGCAGCCTACGAGCGGATTGGGCGGACCCGTCAAAGCGTGGAGCTGGCTCGGAAACTGGTCAAAGCCGAGTACCGAAGCTTCGAACTCGGTAACAGTGATGTGTTACGAATCGCGATCCAGGAAAGCGCCGAGCTCGACGCACGCTACCTCGAAATCGAAGCTCTTCTCGACTATTTCCAAGCCCTTGCACAGTATGAGGCTGCCGTAGCAATCCCCTAGTACCGACAGTTAGATTGCCACCGGTTTGCAGTGATCGCCTTCAATTGCCTCGACCGGTACTCCTGCCAAGGTGTAAACGACGGTCGAATAGTGCAGCGCGCGGCGGTTGAAAAGCGTGGCGCTGGGGTGGGTGAGGTACCTGGCGGGGGGTGTCAAAGTAGCGGGACATGCGTTTCTCTCAAAGGGGTTTCCACACCTTCTCTTGGAGCACCGACATGTCCCATCAGGCTTTGTATCAGATTCTTGGGTTACATGGCTATCAGATCACGAACGTCGAACGGGAGCTGAAGCAGTTGCTCGTGCATGCTCGGCCGCAGGCGCATTGAGTGTGCTGTAGTGTGTACGACAGCCCGGATGTGCTTCGACGAGGCTGATTCGCAATTTGCCGATCGGCAATGCTTGCACCTGGGTGGTGGCCATGCTGCCATGCGTCGAGTGCTGGGCGTGCGGCATGGTGGGGCACGTAAAGATCGGCTTTGCCGACGAACCAATAAGCGGGATTTCGAGCCGTGCTGAGTGTCACGACATTCGGGACTTTTCCCGCGAGTTCTCGCCACCGAAGACGCGGGAGCCAAGCATTGGACATGTACAGCATTTCGGAATTCCGTGGGGACGCCTGGACGGAGGGATTTTCGATACCTTCGACAACCAGCAGTCCTTGCGGTCCGTGCAAATCCTGCGAATGGTTTGGGCAGATTCCTCACTCGACCGACATCAGTCAATGGCGGCAACGGACTGGCTGCAGCTTTGGCAACGCAGGGCACGATTGGCGGCTAAGCGAGCATGCCGTGCTGCGGCTCTGGCCGCCTGGAGTCGTTTCGGAACTTCGGCCCCGTGCCAAAGTACATCTCGTCTGGTGTCTGGCCATGAAACGCGGCGTGCGGAAGATGAGAATTGCACTGGTCCACGTAAAACGCGACCAGCTTCCCTACCGTTGCCAATGTGTCGACCGTGTTCAGGTACAGCTACTGATGTTTGAGAACGCGCCACCAGGACACGAACATCGCCCTCGGCGCGAGCCAGCCTCGCGCTGTAGATCGGGGTACTCCGAACCCGACTGCCGCGGCGATGTTCTTGCTGTTGCAGACCATCTCTCGCAGGCGATGATCATACCGGCGCTGGGTCCGGGTGGTTGAGGTCATCCCTCAATAATCACCGAGAACACGTCGGTGTGAAACTCAACGGGACAGAGGAGGGTAGCCATCCGATTGGCGAACTCGCGACGAAAGTCCCAAATGTCTTGGCGCACAGCACGCTTCCTCGCTTGCGAACCGTGTTCGCCGACGGCGGCTACGCAGGCCAGCTGGTCGACTGGTTTTGGGATTCGGTCCGTTGGAACTTGGAAATCGTAAAGCCAACCGCTGCGGCCGGATTTCAACTTCTCCCCAAACGCTGGATCGTCGAACGTACCTTCGCTTGGCTGAGCCAATATCGTCGCCACAGCCGCGACTACGAATAGCTTCCCGAAACTAGTGAAGCGATGATCTAAGTCAGCATGATCTGGCTCATGCTCCGCAGAGCAGGCAAACGCAAAGCAAAAGCTTGATTTTCAGACAGCCTCTTAGGCAAGGGGTTCAGGATGTAATGGCCAACACGCAGGAGCGATCGGCGACACAAAACTATCGGGCTTGACGGTCAGAACGCTGCAATCGCAAGTGTTAAGCACCTTTTCCGCCGTATTGCCGAGCAATAACCCATTGATGCCGCTCCGGCCGACTGTCCCCAACGCAATCAGGTCGGCGCGCACGTTCCGAGCAGTTCGGCAAATGTCTTTCCAGGGCGTTCCCCAATCCAAGTGAAGGCGAATGCGACTACGATCGGTCGCCACCGAATCGACGAACGACTCAAGCCGCTTTTGAGCTTCCGCATTGATTTCATTTCGAAGCGAACTCCCCTCTGGAATCTTTGAGATGACGTCTTCGGGTACATCCATTGAATCAACGACGTGCAGCAGGTGGAATTCGGCCTCCGCCTGCTGGGCTACCCAAAGCGCCTGCTTTACAGCTTTGAAGCTCACCTCGGAGAAGTCGGTCGACGCCAACACAACTTTCGGCGGGCCGTCATGCTCTTCCTTCGCGATCCACACACTCGCTGGGCACTTCCGAATAAGCAGCTTGGCAGTGCTTCCCACAAAGAATTGCTCCCATGCGGCCAAACCCCGCGTGCCGGCAAGCACGAGATCGTAGCCTTCCTGTTGCACAGCATGGGTGATCTCGACGAACGGTTCGCCCAAGAGCGTCTCAAACTTCACGTCGAGATCCATCGCATTCAGATTCACAATCGACCGGCGCATCTTCGTGTCGGACTCCTGGCGAATTTCACGCTGGAATAGATCGCCTTCGCCATACAGCAAATCCAGACGTGCCTTATACGACGACGAATGCACTGCCCGCCGTAAGTCCGGCAACGTATGCGCTAACACGATGCCAGCGCCGGTCTGTCTTGCAAGCCACACGGCCTGCTTGAGCGCCGCGTCGGCATGTGGCGAGAAATCCGTTGCGACGAGAATCTGCTTATAACCGATCTCAGAAGTGGTCATCGTCTCTGCTCCCATTTGCGAGTCCGCGATACACCCGTTCAACTTCACGACTTCAGCATGCTACTGCGCCAGAAACAACGGCCGGCTCGCGTTCTGGATCGCGTGCAAGGCGGTCTCACCAAAGATGCGTCGCAACAGCAGGTTCTTCGCACTATTGCCCACAACCGTCAGGTCCGCCCCCCACTCTTCTGCATAGGGAAGCAGATGGGCCCTCGCGGAGTCAGGAACGAATGCTTCCTCCGGTTCAAATCCGTGTGCTCGGCAGTACTCCGCCGCGTCGCGCACGAGTTGCTCCGCCTTTTCGGCTGCGTGCTCAAAGGTCACGATCCGTAGTTTGGCCTCGGGCCACAGTCGCATCTGCACAAACCGCTTCATGGCTTTGGCGGACTCCATTGAGCCGCTGTAGGCGATCAGCACCTTCTTCACCGGATAGAAACCCTTCGAGACGGCGAGAAGTGGGCGGACACCCGCTTGCACCAGTCGCACCAGGGCGTTGTGTGGATCGGGGACGAGATCAAACTCGAACAGACTCCGCAGGCCGAAGATCATCAGGTCGTGGTAACGTGCCTGATCAATCAGCAGCGTGAACGGTTCACCGACCTCATGCAACACTTGATGCCGCACGCCGGCCGCTCGGCACGCTTCAGTGAACTCGTGCTCGGCCCACTCACCGCGTTCCTTTGCTTTCTCTAGGCGGTCGTTGGCGAGTTCGTGAGCGTAATGACCACCACCAATCGGGACTGGTCCAGAATAGGTCAGGCGGCCTTCGTCGATGATACTGACGCCGGTCACTTCGGCATCGTGCGCCATCGCTAGCGCGACGGCTTGGTTGATCGCGGACACGGTATACTCCGTGCCGCCAAGGCCCACGAGAATGCGTTTGAGCATGACAGATAATCCTTTCAGTTAAGGGAATGAAATAAACGATTTGCGAGTTTCAAGCGTTCTCTTGTTTCAGAATCGCCAGGATGGTTTTCAGCACGGTGTCAGGGTTGAGCGAGATGCTGTCGATACCTTGCTCGACCAAAAACTGCGCGAACTCCGGGTAGTCGCTGGGGGCCTGACCGCAGATGCCAATTTTGCGACCCCGGGCACGGCAGGTGGCGATTACCTGGGCGATCATCTTTTTCACCGCTGGGTTGCGCTCGTCGAATAGCGGTGCGACAATGTCGCTGTCGCGGTCGACGCCTAGAATGAGTTGGGTGAGGTCGTTCGAGCCGATGCTGAAGCCATCGAAGAGGTCGGCGAACTCGTCGGCAAGGATGACGTTGCTGGGGATTTCGCACATGACGTAAATCTCCAGCCCATTCTCTCCCCGCCGCAGTCCGTGCTTTGCCATTTCGGCCTGCACTCGACGGCCTTCCTCTACCGTGCGGCAGAATGGAATCATCAGTTTAAGATTGGTGAGGCCCATCTCGTCACGCACTTTTGTCACAGCGCGACATTCGAGTGCGAAGCCCGCCTGGTAGCGGGGATGGTAGTACCGGCTGGCTCCCCGAAAGCCGAGCATCGGGTTCTCCTCGTCTGGCTCGTAGGTTTTGCCGCCGATGAGATTCGCGTATTCATTGGTCTTGAAGTCGCTAAGACGCAGAACCACATCCTTGGGATAAAACGCAGCGGCAAGCATCCCGACGCCCTGCGCCAGCCTGTCCACGAAAAACTGCGGCTTGTCGGTGTAGCCTGTCGTCAATCGCTCGATCTCGGCTTTGGCCATTCGGTCGTCAAGCCGCTCGAAGTCAACCAGCGCAAGCGGGTGGATCTTGATGTAGGTCGTGATGATGAACTCCATCCGCGCGAGGCCGACGCCTTCGTTGGGGATGAAGGACAGCGAGAAGGCTTCCTCAGGATTGGCCAGGTTCATCATCACCTTTGTGCGCGGCTGACCGAGCGACTTGAGGCTCGTGCGTTTCACCTCATAGGGCAGCACTCCTTCGTAAACAATTCCAGTGTCGCCCTCGGCGCAGCTCACGGTGACCAACTGGCCGTCCTTCAGTGTGTCCGTGCCGTGCTCAGTGCCGACGACGGCCGGTACGCCTAATTCGCGGCTGACGATGGCGGCATGGCACGTGCGGCCACCACGGTTCGTGACGATGGCGGCGGCTTTTTTCATGATGGGTTGCCAGTCGGGGTCGGTCTTGTCGGTAACAAGCACTTCGCCCTCCTGAAACTGGCCGATGTACTGCGCGCTCTTGATGACCCGCACCCGCCCCGTGGCGATCTTTTCGCCGACGCTTCTCCCGGTAATTAGCACAGGGCTCCGCTGGCCCAATTGATAGGACTCCAGCACGTCGAGATTCTTACGGGACTGCACGGTCTCGGGCCGCGCCTGCACGATGAATAGCTCGCCGGTAATCCCATCCTTGGCCCACTCCAAGTCCATCGGGGCAGGTTGGCCACGCTTGGCGGAGTAATGATCCTCAACAAGGCAGCCCCAGCGCGCGAGTTCGAGCACCTCGTCGTCGGTCAGTGACAACCGCGAGCGATCGGCGGGTGGTACGGGGACATTCTTGACCATCTTCCCGCCGCCCAGGTCATACACGAGCTTAAATTCCTTGCTGCCCACGGTTCTTTGCAGAATTGGCCGGTGGCCGGTCTTCAGGGTGGGCTTGAAGACGACGTACTCGTCCGGAGTGACCGAGCCTTGCACCACGTTTTCGCCGAGGCCATAAGCGGCGCTGATGAGGACGGCGTCGCGGAAGCCGGTCTCGGTATCAATAGTGAACATCACGCCGGAACAGGCCAGGTCGGAACGCACCATCCGTTGCACGCCGATGCTGAGTGCGATCTTGAAGTGATCAAAGCCTTTGTCGACGCGATAGCTGATGGCACGGTCGGTGAAGAGCGAGGCGAAGCAGCGTTTGCTCGTCTCCAGCAGGGCTGCGACACCCTGCACGTTAAGATACGTTTCCTGTTGACCCGCAAAGCTCGCATCAGGCAGGTCTTCGGCTGTCGCTGAGGAGCGCACGGCCACATCGAGCGGCACAGCGTTATTACCTTGCAACTGACGATACGCTCCAGCAATCTCATACTCCAAGTCCCGTGGCAGTGTCGCGCTGAGAATGGCTTGACGTACAGCGTGGCCCCGCTGGCTCAGGTTGGCCATGTCGTGAGTGTCGAGGTCGGAAAGCGTAGTGCGAATGCGCTCGTCGAGCCGTGCTTCGCGGATGAAATGGCGGAATGCTTCGGCCGTGATGGCAAATCCATCGGGCACTTTCACGCCCTTGCCGGTGAGTTCGCGGACCATCTCGCCGAGCGATGCGTTCTTGCCGCCGACGAGCGGGATTTCGCCGATGGCGATGTCAGCGAACCACTTGATAAAGGCATGCGGGGCGGATGCGCTGTGGGTTTGGCGACCGGGCTGTGTGCTCTGGTTCATAGCGTGGTTCCCTCCAGGAATGGCTCGCGAGTTTCGAGTGCGAGCAGGTTGTCAGTTGTCATGCGAGCGATCTCGCGGAGCATATCGGTCATAAAATCACGGCCAAAGCGGCGGCGATAGCACCATATAGCAGCATGGGGCCCACGGTCCTTTTGAGGATTTCGCCCTCTTGGTTAACTAGACCGAGCACTGAGCAGACGGCGACGATATTGTGGATGGCGATCATGTTGCCCATCGCGCCGCCCACCGATTGCAGGGCAAGGATGGTCGTGTGGTCGAGTCCCATCCGCGTGGCGATGGAGTCTTGGATCGGGCCGAACGTTAGATTCGAGATGGTGCATGAACCAGCAAAAAAGGCGCCGAGGGCTCCGAGATAGGCAGCCAAATACTGCCAACAATCGCCGGTGGCCGCGGCCAGCGAACTGCCGATCAAGATCACCGAAGACTTGTCTCCACCGACAGTGAGCAGCCGCACGAAGACCAGCGCGCCTAGCAGGGCGAGAATGGGATTGCGCATCTGGGCAGCGGACTCCTGCCACACGCTTCTGGCTGTGCCTGCGGGCGCGGAGAGGACGCGCCAAGATACGATTGAGACCAGGATGAACGGGATCAGCGAAGGGACGTAGAGAATCTGGTGTGTCCAGTCCGTATCCGTGCCGAAAATACCCCGCAGACTCAGTACCAGGGACTGACTGATGGAAAGGCTGCCAAGGCTGCCGAGAGGGAAATCCCAGCCCGGAACCGCGGCGGTGAGCAGACCGCGCAAGCCGAACGCGGGAATCCGCGTGGCGAGCAACACAAGTACGGTGGCCCATAGTGGGAAGAGCGCTTTCACCACGGCGCGTGTGGTCGGAGTCGCGCCGGAAGTTTCCTCCCCTTCATCCTCGCGAGCAAGGCCGACTCGATGACGCGCCAGCCATACGGTGACCAACAACCCAATCAGTCCGCCCGCGACGGCGGGAAATTCATCATCCACCAGCGCTAGTAAGAACATGGGCACCACGCTGGCGGCCAACGCGAGGTAAATGAAAATAAGATTGCGCCAAATCTCCTGCCAACTTATCAACAGGCGGAAGGCCAACAGTGGGACAACACAAGCGGCAGCGCTGTGGACGAGCGCCGTTTTCCATGCCACGGCGAGAAATTCCTCCTCCGTTAATCCGAGTTGCGCGAATCCGAACCAAGTCGGCGTGCCCACCGCACCGAATGAGACCGGGACGCTGTTGAGGATGAGGCAGGCCATCGCCACACGCAACGGCGGAAATCCTACGCCCACCAGCAAAGGCGCGGCCAGGGCAGCGGGCGTTCCGAAACCACTCGCTCCTTCGATGAGAAATTGAAACGACCAGCCGATGATGACGACCTGCGCGACGCGGTTGCGAGAGAGATGATTTAGCCAGTGGCGGATCGTGTCCATCGCTCCGCAGTGTTCCATCGTGCGGAACAAAAAGATTGCACCCCACACGATGAAAATCGGCGTCAGCGCCACCAGCAAACCTGCCATCACCGAGGCATTCACGAGGTTGGCATCGGTGCCAAACCAAACAAGTCTGACGCCATAGGCCATGATCGCCGCGAGCGGCAGCGCCTTGGCGGAAGGAATCGGCGCCCTCTTCGTCATCCAATAGATGAGTAGCAGGACTGGCCCGGCGGCAAAGATGAGATCGGCGGCGGTCATTTAGTCCTCCGCGCGGTTTGCAATACGCGAATCAAATCGTCGAGCGAGGGCGATGCTCCCATGATCCAGCGGCGCACTAGTTTCGCCAGAGGTGCGCGCACCTGCCCGTCGCGAGCGAGAGCGCACGCCGCAGTCGCGGCTCGGGCCCCCTCCGGCAGCGTGCACATTTCCGTCGCGATCTCTGCCGCCGTTTTCCCCGCAGCGAGACTTTGCCCGAACTTGCGATTGTGGCTGTCGCGCGAGAATCCCGTCGCCACCAGATCACCCAGCCCGGCCAGTCCATAGAGCGTGCTCGCCCGACCGCCGTGGGCGCGTGCGATGGCGGCCATCTCATGGATGCTGGCATTCAATGCAGCGGCTTCGACATTGCGCGAGCCGCCACTCAGTGTTTCGAGACAACCCAGGAGGATGGCATAGACGTTCTTGAGGACGCCCCCAAGCGCGGCACCCGCCACATCGGTCGTGGTGGTGACGCTGAAAGCCGGTCCGGCCAGCCAATTCGCGACGCGCCTGGCAATGGGATCATCTTTCGCTGCCAGCACGACCGCGGCGGGAAGCCCGCGTGCAAGTTCGTTGGCGATGGCTGGTCCGGCCAAATGCACGCAGGAATGGCCTGGCGACAGACGCTCCATCAGAATCGAAGGCAGTTGCCTCGTCCGCGGCGCGAAACCCTTCGCGAGATTGAGGAGAACGGCACTCTTTAGCAAAGCGGGCACGACCGGAGCCAGCGTCGAAGAAACGAAAAGCGAGGGCACGCCGACCACGACAAGTGCCGCATCGGTGACACACTCGCCTGCGTAGCACGTGGCACGGACGCCCCCATGCAGACGCACGCTTGGCAAGAAGCGACGGTTTTCGCGGTGCAGGCGGATGTCCTCCACGACTTCAGGAAAAAAATCCCAAATCGCCACATCGTGGCCATTGCTAGCCAGCACATGAGCCATTGCAGTGCCTATACTGCCCGCGCCGAGTACTGCGATCTTGATTCGTGTCATGTGAGCGGACATCTGGCGTGTTGTGGGTCGAATGCATCAAGTACTACTTGTGGTTTCATAGTGTTGTTCCGGCGAGGAATGGCTCGCGGGTTCCGAGTGTGATAATGTCCTCGGTCGTCACGCGAGCGATTTCGCTGAGTGCCTCCTGGGTCAGGAACGCTTGGTGTGCGGTGATCAGGACATTTGGGAAGACGAGCAGGTGCGATAGCTCGTCGTCGAGCAACACCTGTCCCGAGAGATCTTGGAAGAAGATGCCTTCCTCTTCCTCGTAAACATCCAACGCCACGCCGCCAATGTGGCCTGACTTCAACGCCGCGATCAGCGCAGTGATGTCGATCAGTTTGCCGCGGCTGGTATTGACGATGAACACGCCAGGCTTCGTCCGTGCAATGGTCTGCGCGTTGAGCAAATGGAGCGTATCCGGCGAGAGCGGCAGGTGCAGCGAGAGAATGTCGCTCGCCGCCAGCAGGGTGTCGAGGTCGGTGTAGTGGATGCCGTGGGCCTTGGCCCAGTCGGACTCGGGGAACGGATCATGGGCTATGACGTTGGCCTCAAAGCCACGGAATATCTGTGCAGCGATCCGGCCAATCTTGCCGGTGCCAATGATGCCCACGGTCTTGCCACGAATGTCGAAGCCCACGAGTCCGCTGAGCGAGAAGTTCAGCTCGCGAACACGGTTGTAAGCGCGATGGATTTTGCGATTAAGCGTGAGCAGTAGCCCGAAGGTGTGCTCGGCCACCGCGTGAGGCGAATACGCCGGCACACGCACCACGACGAGGCTGAACTCGCGAGCCGCAACCAGATCCACATTGTTGTGGCCGGCACAACGGAGAGCGATCAGCTTCACGTCGAGTGCCGACAATTCCTTCAGGCACGCGCGATCCGCTTGATCGTTGACGAAGACGCACACGGCCTGCGCGCCACTGGCATCGTGAGCCGTCTCAGCATTGAGCCGGAGGTCGTGGAATCGCCACGAAATACGTTCAGCTCCGGCGGTGCGAGCGAGGTACTCCCGATCGTAAGGCTTCGTATCGTAAACGGCGGTTTCAATCATGGAGTCAATTCTTTCACCACAGAGTCAAGACGAAAGTTGGAAAACGAGAAATAAGGCCCCGCCCAAGATCAGCAGCATCAATAGCGCATCGGGTTCGACAACCCGCCGCCGTTTCTCGACGTGATAAAGTTGCCCCAATACAGCAACGGCCGTCGCGAGGATCACCGCCAACGACGTCACCGCATGCGACTGTGAGATGTCCGCAAAGAGTGAACCAGGGTGTGCCGCATCCAGGGGCACAAACAGAATCATGTTGAACGCGTTGCTGCCAAACACATTGCCGATTACGAGGTCAAAAGAGTTCATTCTCAGCGCGGTGATGGATGCCACCAACTCAGGCAAGGAAGTACAAAGCGCAACAAGAGTCGTGCCGACAAAGGTCTTGCCCAGCCTGGAGAGATCAGCCAGTTGTCCGGCTACGTGGGCTAGACGTGGCCCGGCGAGAAAGAGCACCAGGGTCGCTACCGTAAAGACGACAACCGGCCTCCACAGTGGGGGCTGGACAGGTTTCTTGCCGCCATCGTCCGGCTCCGCCGCTTCCGCGGCGTCGGCCGCAGCGCGAGCGGAAACCCGCTGGTCGAGGAAGATCATTCGGACGCCAAGCAAGTACGCCACGAGTATTCCCCATGACCAGATTCCGATCCCAAGGAAGGAGAACCCCGGCAGGCGAGGTGCCGTTAGAATGGCCATGCCGGCGAGAGCTGTGACCGCGATGCTTAATGTGGCCGAGAGTGCGTGGGCAGCGGCCTCGCGCGAGAGCATCTTTCCGCCGGAGCGGTGAGCCAAGTCCAGGACGGCCAGAATCAACAGATTCATTATACTGCTGCCAAGCAGATCGCCAGCCGCTAGCTCGGGCATCCCCTGTCGTACCGCCGATAAGTCGACGGTCAATTCGGGCAGTGACGTCGCTGCCGCAAGTAACACACTGCCGATCAGAAGTCGGCCGAGCCGCGTAATTTCTGCGATCTGGTCGGCCGACCGTGCGAGGTATGCTCCCGCCAGCGCGACCACAGCGGCCAACGCGAAAAACTCAAGGGAAACAGCAATCATGCGCTATCCCTCGATGCAGGAAACAGGGTGGTGACGATCGTAGTGGGGGCGTGGCTTGCAATTCGCCACTCCTGCCGTTCCCTCTGCTTCCGCCCGCTGTTGCTTCGAGACGAAGGAAGACTCTTGTCCGTCATTCGAGTTGCCGGTCAGATGACGTTGACGCGGCTCATCTGCAACCTGGATCAAATCGACCACCTGAGTGACGCCCGCGACGCGCTTGATGCATTCGACGGCTACCTGCCGCAAGTAAAACGTAGGCACTTGGCCTTGAACCACCGCGACCCCTCGCTCGACGCTGACCTCTAGGGCCCGATGAGACCAACGACAACGCTGGCAGAGAAAACCATTCACTCGCTGCAGCAGATTGCGGTCGGCTTCAGCCGTGTCCGGCGAATTGTCTAATGCCATCTCAACGTCTCCTTCCCCTCGTGCAATTGATTGATCCGTCGATCTGAACCGTTTAGCTTCGAGCATTTATCCTTGAGCGGAGCGTGCTCCCGCTAGTTCAGCGTTGACCTCCCGCTCAGCCTCCAGCCAGAACTCAACTCCATCTCCCGCCGGGCATCCAGCGGATTCCCATTTGCTGTGGGCACGAGCGCGAATTGTTTCCTCGTCGACATGAATCGGTTGCCCATTGGAGTGGCACATCGATCCGCACGCGAGTTCGCCGGCTAAAGCTACGGTGGCATTGGGATCGGTAAAGGAAGCGGCTGCCGAAGTTGTTCGGTTCGTCTCTGATTCGAGATTGGCTGAGGACATGGTTTTCTCTTTGTGAGTAATTGAAACAAACCAACAGCATTCGAAGATCCGTGTAATTGCACTTACAGTCGTATTCCAAGTCACGAGACTTCCGGCGCAACAGGCGATACGAAGCCTTCAGGCTTGACCGTCAACACCGAGCAATCGACGGCATCCAACACTCGTTCCGCTGTATTGCCGATGATGAACCCCGGAATTCCGATACGACACACGGTGCCGATCGTGAGTAAGTCGATGCCTAACTTGGCCACCAATTGGGGAATAACCGTCGCGGCATCACCTTTGATCAAATGAAGGAGATAGTGTTCCACCGAGTGTTTCAAGAGCAGCTTCTCAATCAGCTTTCTTCGCCGGTTTGCCTCGTCGCGAAGCGCGCGGTCGATATCGACGTCGGGAATGCCAGTCATTCGTCGCATTTGCGATTCGCCCAGGAGGGACCAAGCATGGACAATGTGGAGCTGGGCGTTTTCCCGGATCGCAAGCGATGTGGCCAGTTGCAGGATGAGTTCGTTGAGCGTGTCATGGGCGTCTCCCGTAACCTCTGGATCGATGGCCGCCAGAATCCGCCTAAACTGCTTTTTTCGAGAAGGCTTGAGCACCAGTACCGGAGAGGGACATTTCCGCATGAGCCATTTCGATGTGCTTCCAAAGAGTCGTTGTCGGATGCCGCCTTTTCCCTCGGCGGTCATAATGACGAGATCGCGCCGATTCTGAATGACATCTCGAATGATCTCCAGGAACGGTTCGCCAATCATGACGCGTGTCGAGGGGCGCACGCCGAGCGACTTCACCGACCTCACGAACTCCTTTAAGCGAGCCTGTTGCTCCTCCTGGAACTGCGACTGCATATTGATCGACTTTTGCCCGATCAGCAGACTGCCCCATGAATTATTGGTTTCCTTGATCGCGTGCACGATCGTCAGCCTGGCGCGGTTCTCCTTAGCTAACAACGCGGCCCGCTGTAACGTGGAATCGTCGCATTCATAAATGAGCGAGATGTTCTTGAAGCGTTTCATGAGTGGTCAATCTAGTGATGACGGCGGGTATAAATCGCGAAGTGGGGTATAGTCGTGCTCAAAGCTATTGCGCCAGAAATAGCGGAATGGTTGTATTGCGCAGCGTTTCGAGCAGCGTGTCGCCCAGGACTCTCCGGGTAAGCACGCTTCGAGCACTGTTGCCCATCACAATCATGTCGGCTTGCCACAAAGTCGCCGCGGCCAGTAGCAACACCTTCGGATCGCCCGGATTGGACTGGTGGCACACGCTATAGCCGTGCGCTCGGCAATAGTCCTCGGCGTCTCGCAGCAGTTCGTTGGCTTTAGGTTCCGACGGGTGAAATGTCACAATCTTCAGTTCGGCCCCCGGCCAGAGCCGCATCTGGACGAACCGTTTCATGGCTTTGGCGGATTCCATTGTGCCGTTGAAGGCGATGATCACGCGAGAAATGCGGCGGTACTTCTCCGATACAGCAATTAGCGGACGGACGCCCGCACTTACCAACCGAATCAAAAGTGATTCAGGATCATCCGCCAGAAAGTCGTATTTAAAGACGCTACGCAGTCCGAACACCATCAAGTCGCTATACCTTGCCCGATCGATAAGCGCCGTGAACGCATCGCCCGATTCCTCGACCACGCGATGTTTAATACTGGCTCTCTGGCAGGCTGTCTCGAAATCGACGATTGACCGTTGAATTTGTGAAAGAGCAATCTCCATCCGCTCCGCGCGAATCGCCTCACGATTGGGCTCACATCGAAGGCGACTGCTGTCAAGAATGGCGACTCCGGTCACTTCAGCGTCATAGGATTGCGCGAGTGTGACCCCCCGTTGAATCGCTACGGGCGTGTATGTCGTACCCGCCAGTCCCACCAAAATGCGCTTAATCATGTCCAAACCCCTTGCTCGTAAGCCTTCAGGGCTTACCAACTGTTAGCTGGCAGCCTAAGACGCTGATATCTTTAAGTGAGTCGCCGTGCTTGAAAACCAGCATCGTCCGCTCGCTGCAGGCAGTGATTTGTTAATCGAGATCATTGAACTCGCTGATTCATCAGAACGTGGCATTCAAGGCAACTTCTCTCCAAACGAAGAGCGGCCTCTTTGGCTGTGTCCATATCCTTCTCGCGGGCTGCGGTTCTCAAGTCATCCACCGCCCCGCGGAAACTCTCACCGTGCTTTTGATATTCGGCAGTCGAAAGGTACCCTTTGATTGTGTTACCATAGGCCGTCATCTGATCCGCAGCCGTTTCCACGCGACGTAAGTCGCCCCGGATCATTCCATCCAGAATGTCTTGCATTGCGCTCGTTTTGCGATGCATCAACTGTTCCTTTAGTCCGCCTTGGGGCGGCTTTCGGTCAATCTCGGCGACGGTTCGCCATAACCAGAAAACCGACGAGAGAATTGCCACAATCGCCAGCAATGCACCTGATACAGCGGCAAGTAGTCGGACATTGCCTTGGGAAATCATCGTTCTAGTCCCCTGGCTTTATTTTCTGTAAACACAATTACGCCAACAGACGCCCGATCTGTCCATTTCCGCCGAATCCACTTCTCCATCCCCACAATCAAATGGGCCACCACGGCGGTCAGCAGAATTCGCCACCAAGCGTCCCAACCAATAGGTGCGCTATGGAAGAACCAGTTCATGAAAGGGGCGTAGGTGAACAGTAACTGCAACGCCACCATGCTCCCCACGCCGACCCAGATCCAGAGATTCGAGAACACCCCCAGTTGAAACATCGATTTCGTCAGCGACCGGCAATTGAACAGATAAAACAGCTCCACCATGACGATCACGTTCACCGCCACGGTTCGGGCGTGTGCGTCGCCGCTCCCTTTGCCCAGCGCCCACTCAAACGATCCAAACGCTCCCACGAGTATGACCAGCGAAACGAGCAAGATGCGACCGATCAGAACGCCAGTTAGGATTGGCGTCTTGGGATCGCGCGGAGGCCGCGTCATGATGTCGGGTTCCTTTGGTTCGAAGGCCAGCATCAATCCCAGGAATAACCCCGTGGACATATTGATCCACAGAATCTGCACTGGCAGGATCGGCAGGGTGGTGCCGGCGAAGATCGCGGCCAGGATCACCAAGCCTTCGCCCATGTTTGTAGGCAGCGTCCAAACGATGAACTTGGTCAGATTGTCGAATACTCCGCGTCCTTCCTCGACAGCCGCCTCAATGGTCGCAAAGTTATCGTCGGTCAGGACCATGTCGGCCGCTTCCTTGGCGACTTCGGTGCCACTGACCCCCATCGCCACACCGATGTCGGCCTGTTTAAGTGCCGGGGCATCATTCACGCCGTCCCCAGTCATTGCCGCGATATGGCCACCCGCCTGGAGAGCGCGGACTAGCCGCAGTTTTTGTTCGGGAGTCACGCGCGCAAATACCGCCACCTGAGCCGCAATGTCGATCAGTTGGGCATCCGATCGTTCCGCCAGTTCGCGGCCGGTCAGTACCAGCGGGCCTTCGGGCCTAGCTGTGCCCCCCCCGCCATTCAGTCCAATCTGTCGGGCAATGGCCTGGGCGGTCAGCGCGTGGTCGCCCGTGATCATCTTGACGTGAATTCCGGCTGACTGGCAGGCCCGCACCGCGCTGATCGCTTCTGGCCGCGGCGGGTCGATCATCCCCTGCAGCCCCAAGAACGTTAGCTGGTTCACGTCGGCATGGGTGACGGACGTCACATCGCCGGGCAACTCGGCAGAGGCCAATACCAACACCCGCAGCCCTTTCACGGCCAGGCTTTCAAGCTGCCGATGCACTGCGGCAGAGTCCAGCGGAACCTTGCGACCACTCGCATCGAGCATCGCCACGGACTTCGACAGAACCACCTCCGCTGCACCTTTGACATACAGCTTTCGCCCCACTGGGGACTTTCCCTCATGGAGCGACGCCATGTACTGATGCTGACTTTCGAATGGGATCACGTCGATCCGCGGAAAATGTGCAGACGATTCCTTTTGGTTCAGGCCGCCCTTGGCTGCCGAAGCAATCAATGCGCCTTCCGTGGGATCACCCTGAACTTCCCAGCGCCCCGCCTTCTCGGCCAGCGCTGAATCGTTGCACAATAGGCCCGCCAGTAAGCATTCCCGTGCGGCGAAGTTGTCGGCCAAGGCGACGCCTGGCTCGCTCAAGTTCTTAATCTCGCCAAGGGGACCATAGCCGGTGCCGGAGACTTCATACCGCGAATCTCCCGCCAGGATTTCGCTCACGGTCATTTGATTAACCGTGAGCGTGCCAGTCTTGTCCGAACAAACGATCGTGGTGCTTCCCAGCGTCTCGACGGCGGGCAACTTACGAATAATGGCTCTCCGACGAGCCATCCGCGCGACACCAATCGACAACGTGATCGTGACTGCCGCCGGCAGCCCCTCTGGAATCGCTCCGACCGCCAGCGCCACTGCCGCCATGAACATCTCGAACGCCGGTTGCCCGCGTAAACAACCCACTAGAAACGTCACGCATGCCAGTCCCAATATCACTACCAAAAGCAGACGGCTGAACTTCGCAATCTTGAGAGTCAGCGGCGTCTCTAGAACGTCGGCAGTGGAAATCAACTTCGAGATGTGTCCCACCTCTGTACTCGCGCCCGTTGCGAAGACCACTCCCCGCGCCTGCCCGTAGGTCACGAGAGTGGATGTATAGGCGAGATTGCGGCGTTCCTCGAGCGAAGCATTAGCAGCCATTACGTCCACTTGTTTGTTCACAGGGACAGATTCACCGGTCAGAGCCGATTCATCGACTTGCAGGTCGCGGCAGTGGAATAGTCGCAGGTCCGCGGGCACCTTGTCGCCGGACTGCAAAAAGACGATGTCACCGGGCACTAACTCGGTGGAGGAGATTCGCCGCATCTCACCAGCCCGCAAGACGCTGGCTTCCGTCAACGTCGTCTGGGTCAGCGCCGCCAGCGCTTTCGCGGCGCTGGACTCCTGTAGAAAACCAATGACAGCGTTCACGAGGACGACGGCAAAGATTACTCCCGAATCGACCCACTCATGCAAAAATGCCGTGATAGCCGCCGCCGCGAGCAGGATGTACACCAAAGGTGTGTGGAATTGCAGCAAGAACCGCATCCACGGTCCGAGACCTCTCGCGGCGGGAATCAGGTTGGGCCCGAAGCGGGCCTGACGCGTCTGAAGCTCTAGTATGTCGAGCCCCTTTTCGGCGTCCGTTCCCAATAGCTGCAGGACTTCGTCCGCGGGAAGCTGATGCAAATTCTCTCCGATGAGTACGTCCACTGCGTAGCCTTCCCTCCTGGTTTTTGTATTCAGTCGTCTGCGACTTATGGGAGCGAAGGCTCCACGACAATCACACGGGCTTGCCTATTTGGGCGTACTAACACCGCTGCGAGAGATGCGCCAATCGCACGTGGAGTAAGCAAAGTGAATGCCACCAACTGGTGCGCCGAAAACACCGGGAACAGTGCGTTTCAAAAGGATGTGCTTTCATGAACTGTGCTCGCCAAACCGCACGCGTGTGCGAGCCCGCACACTGGACGGGCGCAGATCTGACAGATCTGCTGTGCCCCAATTTGGACGGGCACCTGCCGAAGTGGGCACGTCGCGCGGACCGGCTGGGAGTCTGTGGGAACATCGGGGCGATCATCGCGTACCATTATGGCATCCTCTTTGGACAGCGACTGACAACGGACTTGGTGTGCCAATCAGACTGCACTCATGCAAATGGACCAGTAAGTCTTTAAGGCGATACGGCTTTCGAAGTCTCGCTGCGACCGGCGGGCCTGCGACGGAGCCAGATACTTCCGGAAGGACGTCAGTCGAAGTCAGTATCAAAGGAATTTCCGACCACCTGGGAACTTGTTGCATGAGAGCCCGGACACCGTCACTGCCCCCCCAGAGCAGTTCTCGATCGAGCACGACGACATCGGGCAGTTCGCGTCGCAAGTCGGCGACAGTATCAAGCCCGTTCGTGGCGATGTTCACTTCGTGCCCGCTATCCGACAAGTAGTGCTGGGCGACTTCCAGAAACACCTCGTCACCGTCAGCAATTAACACTCTCATACCACGCTCCTTTTTCGTAACGGCTTTTCGGCCGCGTTCCGTACGGTCGTTCAGCCATTTCTATGCGGGCGGCACCTGATTTGACCAAGCCAGCGGTCAGGATTATCCGGCGCAAGCCGGCCGCCAGAAATCGAAGCGCAAGCCATTCGCGTATGGCGGATTCCGCCATGCCTGTAGGCGAAGGCATCGCTAGAATGGTAGTGGGCAAGCGTTAGCTGCCAGAGCAAAGCGATTAGCCGCAATGTGACCAGTGTGGACGTCGGGACGTAATGG
The DNA here is from genome assembly GCF_007747655.1 of Anatilimnocola aggregata. Lineage (NCBI taxonomy): Bacteria > Pseudomonadati > Planctomycetota > Planctomycetia > Pirellulales > Pirellulaceae > Anatilimnocola > Anatilimnocola aggregata. The sequence continues at coordinate 5,601,247 of NZ_CP036274.1, read as the reverse complement.
AAAAACAACCACCGAAACAAGAACCTGCCGAAGCGGAGTGTCGCTACCGCTGCCTGCGTGCTGCGGTAGCCGATTACCAGTACCACGTTCGGATCGAGGGTGGGCGGGTCGTGGAGAAGATCCACGGACCGAACTGCGAGGCCATCACCGGATACAAGCCGGAAGAATATATCGCCAATCCCTTACTGTGGTTTGAAATTGTTTTGGAGGATGACCGTTCCGTCGTCGAGCGGCAAACGGCGCAAGTTCTTTCGGATCAACAGGCGTCTGCGGTCGAATACCGCATCCGGCGAAAGGACGGCCAACTCCGCTGGATCCTGAAAACGGTCGTTCCTTACCGGGATGCTCAAGGCCAGGTGATTGCCTACGACAGCCTTCTCCGCGACATCACCTCAGGCAAACAGGCTGCTGAATCACTTCGGGAGAGCGAAGAGCGTTTTAGGCTGTTATTCGAGGATGACTTCACAGGAGATTATCTCGCCGCGCCGGATGGAACGATTTTGCTTTGCAACCAGGCCTTCGTGGAGATTTTCGGCTTTAACAGTCGGGAAGAAGCTGTTGGGAGCAGCCTGGCGAACCTCTATGTCGCCCCCCTGTCGTGGCCACGCTTTATCCAACTCCTCTTGGACAATAAAGCCTTAGAGCGATACGAAAGGACCAGCCGACACAGTGACGGAACGATCCGCCATGTCATCGAAACCGTACTGGGAACGTTCAACGCTCAGGGCGAACTCCTGCGAATCAAGGGATATGTTTTCGACGATACAGTCTCCAAACTGGCCACGACGCGGATGCAACGCCGTAATGCAGAGCTGGAAGAAGTCGTATCGCACCGCACGCAGGCTTTGCGTGAGAAGCACGAACATCTCGAAGCCATCTGGAATTCCGCGTTTGACGCGATCATTACGATAGACAGCCAGGGCCGGATCGAGACCGCCAACCGGGCTGCCGAGAAGATGTTCGGCTACTCGAATGTCGAGATGATCGGTCAGAACGTTAAGATATTGATGCCATCTCCGTTCCGAGAGGAGCACGACGGCTATCTCCGGCATTATCTCGAAACGGGTGAGGCGAGAATTCTCAACATTCCTCGCGAACTCGTCGCACGTCGCAAAGATGGCTCGACGTTTCCGATCGACCTGTCGGTAACCCAAGTCGACCACTCGGGATACTTCACCGGGATCATCCGCGACATCTCGGAACGCAAGGAATTGCAGGCACATGTTCTGGAAAGTGCCGCCGAGGAACAACGCCGCATCGGCCGAGAACTGCACGACGGAACGGGACAGGAACTCACCGCTCTTTCATTAATTGCCGGATCGCTACTGAAGCTCATTGCAGCCGTGCCGGCGAAGGAAACTGAAGGCCATGTAGTGCGGCAACTCGATGAAGCCGGCTTCGTCCGGATTTGCGACATCGCCAACAAGCTCAATCGGAAACTCTCCGAGACAAATCGCGACATTCATCAGCTCTCCCATGGCATCATGCCCGTGCAGATCGACGCGGAGGCGTTGCGCTCGGCACTGGATGAGCTTGCTGCATCGACCAATACACCGCCAACTGTCAGTTGCCGTTTCGAGTGTCCTCTGCCGGTTATGGCCGCGAACAATACGACGGCGACACACTTGTACCGCATCGCCCAGGAAGCGGTGAACAATGCCCTCCGTCACAGCCAGGCTGACGAGATTTGCATTTCGCTGCGGCAAAACGACGACCAGATTGTCTTGGAAGTTAGTGACAACGGCGTTGGCATCGACGCCGTTGACAGCCGCGTCGCCACCGTTCGCAAAGACCGAGGCATGGGACTGCGAACCATGCAATACCGCGCTGGAATGATTGGCGGCACGTTGCATATCGAACGCCGCGAGTCAGGGGGAACGCTGGTAAGATGTGTTTCGCTTTTCCCCAGGGTGATTCAGTGACTAAACGCCTTTCGCCTGCCAGAATCTTAATCGTCGATGACCACCCTTCCGTCCGAGATGGGCTGTCGTTGCGCATTTCCCTCCATTCAGATCTGGAGGTGTGCGGCGAAGCGGACTCCGAAGATCAGGCACTCGCATTTGTAAAGCAAACCGGCCCCGACCTAGTCTTGGTGGATATCTCTCTGAAGAGCGGCCACGGCATCGAGCTGATTAAACGCATCAGGTCGCTCGATCCCGCCGTCAAAATGCTGGTCGTCTCAGGCTTTCAGGAGTCACTTTACGCCGAGCGCGCCTTCCGAGCTGGCGCACTGGGATATCTCAATAAACAAGAATCCAATGAAAAGATGATTGAAGCCATCCGCACCGTACTCGCCGGTGAACGCTTCCTCAGCCCGGAGATCAGTCGTCGGCTCATCAACCAAGCGTTGGGCGCGTCCGACGTGACCAAAACGCCCATCGAACACCTCACCGACCGCGAACTCGAAATCTTCCGTATGATCGGCGAAGGCCTGACCACCAGCGCGATAGCTAACCGGCTGTTCCTCAGCACGCACACAATCGACACGCACCGTGAAAACATCAAACGCAAACTCGCCGTCAACACTGCCGCCGAGCTATCTCGGGCCGCCGTCCAATGGTTGCTGGAGAACGGTTGAGCATTTCTGACCCGGTGCATTCCACGAGTCGCAGGCCTACGTATGAGCCTAATGGTCGGCTCGTAGTGGACTGCTGAGCGATAGGCTGAAACGGCCTATCGTGTGGGATATCCCGTCGAAACAAAAGTAGGAAATTGCTAAAATTGGGTTTACGCAGATCGGCTCTCTGCGAGTAAGGCTGCAACGATGCAGCCTGAAGACAAGTTCGGCTGACAATCTCAAATTTTGAGGAATCGATGTGCCTCAATTCATGGTCCCCATGTCTGTTTTGCTGATCGGTCTGTTGACTGCCTCTCCCGCCCTACCGTGCTCCCGCGTCCTTTGGGTCGCGGCGGACGGACAGGTGTTCGTCGGGCGGACCCAGGACTGGACGGAGAAGGCCGGCTCTGCCTTCCGCGTCTACCCGCGGGGGATTGAGCGAACCGGCGCGGTGGCCGAGAACCCGCACAAGTGGACTTCGAAGTACGGCAGCCTGGTCGTCACCGGCTACAACATCGGCACCACGAGGGAGTCAATGAGAAGGGGCTATGCGCCCACGTCCTTTACCTCGCCGGCGTGTGTGACTACGGCAAACGCGATCCCAAGGTGGAAGGGATCGGCGTGATGCAGTGGGCTCAGTACTACCTGGACAACTACGCGACCGTGGCCAAGGCCGTCGAAGCGGCGAAGACCATCCCGTTCCAGATCGAAACGCTGGTGCTGCCGAACGGTTTCCCGACGTTGATTCACATGTCGATTGCCGACACGTCGGGCGACTCGGCGGTGATCGAGTACATCGACGGCAAGGCCAAGGTGTACCACGACAAGCGGTTCACCGTGATGACCAACGAGCCGACCTACGACAAGCAGATCGAGAACCTGAAACAGTACCGCACCTTCGGCGGGGACAAGCCGCTGCCCGGCGAGCGGACACCGACGGACCGTTTCGTGCGGGCGGCATACTACGCCGAAAACCTGCCGAAGCCCGCCAACCGCGACGAAGGGGCGGCCTATACGTTCAGCGTCATCAGGAATGTGTCGGTTCCCTTCGGCAAACCTGACCCCAAGAAGCCGAACGTCTCCAGCACTATTTTCCGGACCGTGCAGGATCTGACCGGCGGCCGCTACTACTTCGAGAGCACGTACGCGCCCAACGTGGTCTGGATCGACATTACCAAGCTCGACTTCAGCAAAGGTCTGCCCGAAACGGAATTGAAGGTCGAGAAAGAGATTCTCAAACTCAGTGGCGACGTGACTGACAAACTGGAGAAGGCGAAGCCGTTCGTATTCGGCATGAACAAGCGTTAAAACTCCAGTCGATCCTGTCGTGGAAATGTTAAAGCCCTATGGCTTGGTACGGCGGCCACAACCAGCCTGGAGTCCTTCTTATGTGCCGAAACCGCACCACGGGCATTTCGGTGCTGCTTCTCCTCGCGATTTCCGTTGCGGCCGGGGCCGAAGACGCGGAACCCGAGTGGACGATGTCGCCGCCGCTATTCCGGCTGGCGAAGTCCGACTCCGATGCACCCGCGACGCTGCTCGACCCGTGCGCAGTCAAGCACGGCGGCCAGTGGCACGTGTTCGCGGGTGGCCCGGGCGGCGTGATGTACTATCCGCTGGACGACTTCAAGCCCGACGGCGCGGTCATCCGCGGTCGGAAGACCTCCGCCGCTGGGCTGGGCGTGCCGCAGGTCTACTACCACCGCGCAAGCAAGAAGTGGCACATGGTCGGCCAGCAGTCGTACAAGGACGGTGACGGGAAAATGTGGTTCACTCCAGTGCTGTCAGTCAACGACACGGTGGGCGACCCTGCCGGCTGGTCGAAGCCCATACCGATGCAAGTCGCGCTGCCACTCGAGGAAAACAAGAGAGCTGCGGGGTGGATGGACTTTTACGTCATCTTCGAAAGCGAGAAGGTTCACCTTTTTGGCACATCGGGCGGCCGGCTGTGGCGGACGGAAACGAAGACCGCAGGCTTTCCGCAGGGCTGGTCGACGCCGGTGTTGGCGCTGAAAGGCAATATCGGCCTTGCGAGCCACACATATCGGCAAGACTCAGATAAGGGTCCCCGCTTTTTCGCCACGATCACGTCAAGTGCTCAAGATCCGGAATCGAAAAAGCACAAGCAGCTTCAGGTGAGTTACATCGCGGAGAAACTTGACGGACCTTGGACACCCGAAAAGGACAAGAAGGACATCCCCTACGTCGGATTCGGCAATTGCATCATTGCAGACCCACGATGGAATCGCGAAATCATTCACGGCGAGCCGTTACGTCACGAAAGCGATGAACGAATGAGGCTGGAAACCGAACCAGCGATGTTTGTGTTCCACGCCAAAGCCAAGCTACAGGATTCCGAGACGGCTGCCACAATTGACTGTCTCGGCATTCTTCAACGCAGGGGGCAATAGCTCTTTTCGAACACTTGAAACGGCATGGAATAACGCCGGTAGTCTGGAAATCATTAAATGACGCTGAGAGGCTACGGAACGAACGATGTAAACTCGCTACGTGGTTCCGTAATTCACGTGCCTGCAACGAATTATGCCGTTCACTTAGGCCTTCGGTCTTTTGATAATCGCTCGCACCCAGTCACATAACGGGTTGTAGGTGGAAGGCAGGTGAAAAGAGTGTCGAATATCAGACCATGCGGCGGCCAATGTGGCCGTCGCATCAAAGACTTCGAGCACAAGCCCCGCCAATCTCGGCCAATAAAGTGCGACGCATCTCGCTCTGCAAATCTCGTCCAAAGTCTCTGCTGTCTCGTTGTCTTACGCCGCTTGGCCCTGGGGTTGCTTGCGAACAGCGTCCTGCTCAGCCTGTGGTCAACTTCACGGGATTCCTGCTTTTTTAATCAATTCCATTCTCAGACGGCTTTTTGCCATCAGAAGGAGTTGCGACTACTGACATCCATGTCGTTCCGATCTTTAACTCGTCGATGTCGTATTTGGCATCTTGAGCCGTGCCGATCCGGACTCCAGCTAGGCGAAAGTCGCATGGTCCCGTGCTACCTACGACTGTCCACGCCGGTGGCTCGTGAGTGTCGAGCGATTCGGATGAGTCGTAGATTCGAAACGACGTTGTCACTTGATCGTGAGTCACAAGTATCTTGCCAATACAAAAGTAGTGCTCATCAACATCGATCACGCGCGCAGCAGACGCGATTGTGCCAACACTCTTGATAAACGGCTGCCGAGCTGACGTGATTCCAAACGTGAACCACTTTCGGGATCGATGACCAGTTCGCTCACCGTCGTTGATCAACGCCAATTCGAAGAATTCATTGGCTGCGCTTTCTGACAACTCATTGACGGCCGAACGCCTCAAAAGAAAGCTAACGTAATAGGCATTTCCCGTGTCCAGTGGCAACGGCTTCTCGAAATCGCGAACAATCGCCTCCCCCGCGGAAAGTCGCAACAGCCTTCGCCCGGATCGCTCGATTCCGAAGACGGTGTCGCTGGGGGTGTTAATGATCTCGCCGAGCTGTCCGCGCCCGCGGCGGCCTGATTGCCAACCGCCGGACCAACCGAAGCCGCTGCGATCTCGCTGGATGCGGCCGGCAAGGTTTTCAAACCCGTCGTAAGCGAGCAATGCCTGCCCGGCTTCATTGCGCACCTCGGCTTCGATTTGCCGCACAAAGAGCCTTTGTCCAATAGGAATCCCTGCGCCGCGACCGGGCTGCGATCTTGAATAACGTCGGGATTCACCGGATTCAATTCGCTCAGTCGCAGTCGCATCATCGTTAGATATGGGCTCCCACAAGATGGCCCCATCGAAGACGTGAACCTCCGTGGACTCGTCACCCAACGATACTGCGTATTCCGTTCCCTCATCGATGATGGTTGCCTCGGGAGTGCTGAGCACAAAGCCATCCGACAGTTCGGTGACATGCACGACAACGTTTCCTGCCAACAACTTGGCGGTGCCAACGTCAAGGATTTCAAATTCACACGGGCCTTCCAAAATCACGTTCGTGCCGGAATCGAACTTCAATTCCGCAACACCGGAGTTAAGCGATAACTTCCGCGACGAAAACCTGCCGCCAGTAATCACGGTCGAATCGTCTTGCCAGACGCAATCGTGCTGTGCCCCGATGGTTCCAACATAAACCACGCGATTGACACCGGCATCGCCGGGCACTTCGACGATCGGCTGCGGTTGATTGCCATCACGAAGTCCCCACATCCACCAGCCGACAGCGATAAATGCGACCGATGCCGCAATGGCGAGCATGACTCGCGCCAAAAGACTTCGGCTCGCAGCACTATGCTGGCGCTTAGTTACGGTGCCTGCACTCTCGTCCTCCGCCGCCCAGGTGCGCAGCGCAGCTTCCACGTCGAGCTGCTCGCGGAAAGCGGCGCGAGCTTGGGGATTCGATTTCAGTTCCACCTGCAAGAGCTCGTGCTGCTCCGGCGTGATGTCGCCGGTAACACAAAGGTCAATCAGTTTTCGAAGTTCTGTTTCGTTCATCTATCCGACCCCCTCTTGGGCAAGCCGAACACGGATACAGTCAATCAGCTTCTCTTTCAGTCTCGCGAGTTGTTTATAGAGTGCCCCACGTTCGCGACCGAGTTCCTCTGCGACCTCAGTAATGGTTGACGTTCCCATATAACTGCGGCGAAGAATCTCCTGCTGCCGCGCCGCAAGATTTTCCATGCAATGGCGAAGTGCCGACAACCGCGACTCACTTAGCTCACCTTCGCATTTGGCTTCTTCGGCCAGTAATTCGACCAATTCCACGTCAAAGTGCAGCCGGCTGCGGCGCTGCACAGTCAAAAAGTTTCGCACTTCGTTGAAAGCGATGCCGCACGCCCAGTGGAAGAAACTACCCTCGGCGTCGAAATCCTGCATCTTTTTCCAGAGCACGATACTCGTCTTCTGAAACACGTCCTCTGCGTCGGCCGGATTAACAAGTTGCTTGGCGATGAAGGAGTAGATGCGGTGTCGATGCTCCATGAGCTGAGCGACAAACAGATCGCTGGCGTTGTCGCTTGCCGTTGATTCGCGATTGTTGGGAGAGTCTGGCATGCCTATATGTTATCCGCGAGGTTCTCGACTCGATCCGTGACTACTTCTTTCGGCGCGACGGCCTTGGCATTCTGATGGTCGGCTATCGTCCCGCAGAGACTCTTCTCTGCATTAGTCACCGAACGGGCTCTCGGAACTCCCTCGAATACCGGGTTTACCGCTTCCCAATTCATTCTCTTACGCTCAGCAGCAAATTAGACGGCAAAAAATCGGATTCTTCGCGATTCCCGCAGAAAACCGCGACGCACCTCCGAAACGGACGTGTCGCGAAGAATTTCACGGAAATCTTCGGGCAATCCGGCAATCGCCGTAAGTAAACCTGGTGTCAAGCCCTGAAGCGAATCGTCCCTGTCCACCAGAGGCAATTTGAAATGCGTTCCATCCTGTGTATCGCTCTGCTGCTCCTGCCCGGAGCCACCTGGGCCGAAGAGACGTTCTTGACCATCCAGCAAGTGCGCGGCAATCAAATTGTGGTCGTCAAGGATGTCGGCGGAACAGGTCGTCGAGGCGGGGGAGCGGCGATGGCTGGGCGTGGCGCTGGCGCGGCGGCAAACCAAACCACGGTTCTCACTGTTCCAGCCGATGCGAAGATAACAACAGCGATGCGCGAGCGACGGACATCCGAGTTTCGTGTCGGCGGTGAGTTGGCCGGCGGCTTGCAACACGGCATTTTCCGAGAAATGAAAGGGCCCCTTTCCGCCCGCATCGTAACGGAAAGTAGCCGTATCACCGAGATCAACGTCATTACGCCGCAGATTGACATCAACCAGTCACAGACGAATGCGAGCGGTCAGACGGTCATTGCAGTCCGCCCGAAACGCCCTCCGGTAAAGAAGAAATAACAGAAGCGAGCATTGCTGTCTGCTTTAAGCAATTCGCATTCTGAACGTTTGCGCCACGAGGTGAAAACCATGCAACATAAGTTCTCGATACTCATCGCATTCTGCTTGCTTTTTCCGACGCTCGTGCGTGCGCAGGAGACCGATCGCGCAAAGACCGAATTCTTTGAAGCAAAGATCCGTCCCGCATTGGTAGCTCATTGTTACGAATGCCATTCGACAAAGTCTGGCAAGTCGCGGGGTAGCCTGAAAGTCGACTCACGCGATGCTCTGCTGGCTGGCGGTGACACGGGGCCGGCGGTTGTCGCGCGTTCGTTGGAAAAGAGCTTGTTGTTTAAGGCGATCACTCACGATGGTGATTTCCAAATGCCTCCCAAAGGAAAACTGCCTGACGAAGTGATCGCTGACTTTCGTAAGTGGATTCTGATGGGAGCGCCCGACCCGCGCGTCACTGAAATCAACCCCGCCGTGAAAACGGTCATTGACGTCGAAAAGGGGCGTGAATATTGGGCGTACCGCCCCCTGGTTCGACCCGAGCCGCCGAGCAGCTCCAATTCGTCCTGGGTACGGACGCCGATCGACCAGTTTACTATTGCGAAGCTCGACGAACACAAGCTGAAGCCGGTTGATGACGCGCCGCTAAGATTGCTTGTTCGCCGTCTGTACTTCGTGCTCACCGGCCTGCCGCCTACGCCCGAAGAAATCGAAGACTGGACGAAAAGGATCGAAACGCAACCGTCCGAAATGGCAAGGCGCGACGCTCTTGCCGAACTCGTCGATCAACAGCTCGAATCGCCGCAGTACGGCGAGCGCTGGGGGCGGCACTGGATGGACGTGGCCCGCTTTGCCGAGTCGACCGGCGGCGATCAGAACAACGTGTTTCAGCACGCCTGGCGGTATCGAGACTGGGTGATCGACGCTTTCAGCAGCGACAAACCATACGACCAATTCATCCGCGAACAGATAGCCGGCGACCTGCTGCCGATCGCTAACGATCAGGAGTGGGCCGATAACGTGATCGCCACCGGCTTCCTCGCGGTGGGCACAAAGCTTGTTGGCGAAGAGGATCAACAGAAATTCTTCGCGGATTTAGTAGATGAGCAGATCGACGCCACGACGCGGGCGTTCCTGGCGACGAGCGTGGCTTGCGCACGATGCCACGATCACAAGTTCGATCCGATTCCACAGTCCGATTATTACGCGCTGGCGGGAATCTTCCGCTCGACCGAAACGCATTACGGTCTGCTGAAAGCGCAGGCACGACAAGCCACAACCCTGCTCGATTTGACTGGCCTGGGGCCACCGGCGGGAACTCCGGAACTCAACGCGGAGGAATACGCAGCGCTTGTCAAAAAACGTGATGATGCCGCCCAGGTAATCGCAGATGCAATGAAGAAGATCCGCGCCGGCGAAAATGTCTTTCGGGGACTGCTCCGTAAATATCGGTCAGATCGTGATGAGACTGAAGCGGCACTGCAAGCTTACTCAAATCGCGGACAGCCTCGCGTGTTTGCGATGGGGACGCAGGATCGCGACCTCCCTTTGGCGACTCGGTTGCTAGTGCGCGGCGAACTTGACAAGCCAGCGCAAAGCGTCCCACGTGGTGTGCTGCAAGTGCTGAGTCCGCGTGGAAAGCACTCTTTGCCCACAGTGAGCAAGGGAAGCGGACGATTAGAATTGGCGAATTGGATCGCGTCGCATCAGAATCCGCTCACTGCCCGCGTCATGTCCAATCGGGTATGGCATTGGATGTTCGGCCGTGGCCTCGTGCGGACGGTTGACGATTTCGGCTCGACCGGTGACAGACCCACGCACCCGGAACTGCTTGATTACCTGGCAATTCGCTTCATACAGAATGGCTGGTCAACGAAAAAGCTGATTCGCGAAATCGCCCTCTCGCGGACCTGGCAACTTTCGACCTCGTTCGACGAGGACAACTTTGCCGTCGATCCCGACAATCAATATCTCTGGCGAATGCACCAGCGACGCCTGGAGGGCGAGGCGGTTCGCGACGCCATGTTGGTCGTCGGCGGCAATCTCGATTTGAAGCGGCAGCCGGGCACTTTGCTTCGCGACGTGGGCGAAGGTAACGTCGGTCAAAACGTCTTCGAGCCTGTGATTCGCGCGATCGATTCGCACCGCCGATCCGTCTACCTGCCGCGGGTTCGCGGGGTGTTGCCCGAAGTGCTCGAGTTGTTCGACGCGCCAGACGCAAGCCTTGTGGCGGGCTCGCGCGAGCAGACGTCCAGCCCGCTGCAATCGCTCTACTTGATGAACAACCCCTTCGTGCAGCGCCAGGCGGAAGGGCTCTCCCAGCGCATCGCCAAACGCCCGCCAAGCGAACAGATCGAATATGCGTATCTGCTCGCCTTGGGCCGCAAGCCACGCGAGGAAGAAAAGCAGCTTGCCAACTCGTTCCTGGACGACGTTGGTAGCGCCCGTTTAAGCACGCAGCAGAAGTTAACAGCCTATTGTCAGGCGTTAATCTGCACCACGGAGTTCTGTTCGATTGATTGATCGTGGCGAAAGCTTTCAGCTTGCGAACCATCACAAGTAGCATTCCCCGCTCCACGGACCAACCATGAAACGAAAACTGTTTTGCTCAAACCAGATCTCGGCCGTTTCGCGGCGACACGCGCTCAAGTCCCTCTCGGCAGGTTTCGGCTTCCTGGCGTTCGCCGGCTTGGCGTCTGCGCATGCTGCTGAGGAAAGGAAAGGCTCGCTATTGGCTCCCCGCGCGCCGCACTTTGAACCGAAGGCGAAGCACGTGATCTTCCTCTGCATGCGCGGCGGGCCATCGCACGTTGACACGTTCGACTACAAACCGCGGCTTCAGCAAGATCACGGAAAGCCGTCGCACTACGGGACTCCTTGGTGCGCGTCGCATTGGAAGTTTCAACAGCACGGCAAGAGCGGTCTGTGGATGTCGGAGCTGTTCCCGAACCTGGCTAAGCAAGCGGACGAGATGTGCTTGTTGCGGGGAATGCACTGCGATCAGCCGGCACATGCGCAAGCGTACTTGCAAATGCACACCGGGCACTTTCAGTTCGTGCGGCCATCGATGGGAGCTTGGTCGCTGTACGGATTGGGTACTGAAAATCAAAACCTGCCCGGTTTTATCTCGATCAATCCGACCTCAGCCAACGGGGGATCCCAGAATTACGGCAGTGCCTTTCTGCCGGCCGCCTATCAAGGGACCAAATTCACCGTCGCCGACAGCAGCGCTCGCAACCGCCGTATCGATCAACTGCGGCGAGGCGAAGTGAATCCCTACGGCATTAACAATGCGGTCAACAAACAACTTTCCAAGCCTGTTCAGCGTGCGCAGCTAGATCTGATCGCATCCGTGAACCGAGACAAGCTGTCACGCGACAAGCACAACCCCATCATTGAAGGAGCAATCGAAAACTTCGAACTCGGCTTCCGCATGCAGGAAGCAGTGCCTGGAGTGATGGATCTGTCAAAAGAGACGAAAGAAACGCTCGCGATGTACGGCATCGAAGAGGATCCGACAGACGGTTTCGGCCGCCAGTGCTTGCTGGCTCGCCGTTTCGTGGAGGCCGGCGTCCGTTTCATCGAACTGGGACATGGCACTTGGGACCAGCACAGTAACCTGCAAACGGCGCTGGCCGATAACTGTGCCGAGACGGACAAGCCCATCGCCGGAATGATCGCCGACTTGAAGCGTCGGGACTTGCTGAAAGACACGCTCATCATTTGGGGTGGTGAATTCGGCCGCACTCCCTACTCGCCCGACGGAAACGGCCGCGACCACAATCACAAAGGCTACACGACGTGGCTGGCCGGCGGCGGTGTCAAAGGCGGGTTCGCGTATGGCGCGACCGACGATCACGGCTATGAGGCCGTCGCAGGCAAGATGCACATTCACGACTGGCACGCCACGATTCTGCACCTCCTTGGTTTCGATCACGAGCGACTCACCTACCGTTACGGCGGCCGAGAGATGCGACTCACGGAAGTGGCGGGTTCCGTAGCCAAAGCGATTATCGCCTAAACCACACACAATAACTGCCTTAACACGTTTCGCTTTATTTTGGAGTTGATATGTCGCGACTTGTAATTGCTTTCGCAGCCGTAATGCTTCTGATTCTGTCTTGCACCAAGCCTACGCATGCTCAGGGACGCAGGCCGTCGCTGCAGTCTCCGAGCGAATCGAATCCTGTCCCCGCAGCACCGATGGGCCGCGGCGCCCCGGGCCGAGCGCCGATGGGTCAAGGCGGAGCATCCAGCGGACCAAGTGCCATGCGAGGTGGTCATGGGCATGGGGGCCAAGCGAGCCCGCTCTTCGCCGCCCTTGATCAGAATAAGGATGGAACACTTTCGGAAGCCGAACTGCGGTCCGCCGCTGCTGTGATGAAGGCGCTCGACAAAGATGGCGATGGGAAACTCTCGCAAGCTGAGTGCCAGCCTGCCGGTGGTGGTCATGGGCATGGAGGAACCAAGGCAGACCCTCAGGCGGAGGCCGCCGCGACCGTGGAAAAGCTGATGACGTTCGACAAAAACGATGACCAAATACTGACGAAGGACGAACTCCCGGAACGCATGCAGGATTTGATTGAACGTGCCGACTCCAACGGTGACGGGATGGTGACGAACGCTGAATTGAAGGCGATGGCCCTGAAAGAACTTGCTCCCGCGAATCCAGCGGTTGGCGCGCCGGGGCGAGGCCGTTTTCGTCAACCGTCGTCGCCGCAGCGGCCTCCGGTAGATGGCGATGCCAAAGAATGAATTCGTTCGCCTCTACCTTTGATCTAATCGGAGGTTCTCTTGAAACAACTCTTAGCTTCCTTGCTCCTTGCACTGTTCGCGTCTCTTGCCAATGGCGAGGAGTTTGTATTTCATCACGAGAATGTGCTCGGCACTTCGGCCGAGTTGCGCATTCACGCCGATTCGCGTTCGACTGCCAACGAGGTGGAGCGGCGAATTCTAGCCGAAGTCGATCGCGTTGCCCGAATTGTTAGCACCTATGATGCTGGCAGTGAAATGCGCCGTTGGATTGCTGGCGAACTCGGTACAAAGGTCTCACCGGAACTATTCGAACTCCTCGTTCGCTGCGATGAATTCGAGCGGCTAACCGGCGGAGCGTTCAATCCGCGAGTTGGATCTGCCTCGGTTCTTTGGAAAGCAGCAAGTAAAGAGGGGAGAGTTCCCGACGACAACCAACTTCAAGAGACGGCGCTGCAATGCGCTCGTGCAGTCTGGAAACTTGACGCTTCGACGCGTCAAGCGGCGATTCTCGATTCGGCTGCAGCAACATTAACGTTCGACGCAATCGCAAAAGGCTTCATCATCGACAAGGCGACACTTGCTGCCTCAAAAGTGCGTGGCGTGACTGGCGTCGTCGTGAACATCGGTGGCGATTTGCGGATAGCCGGCAAAGAATCGCAGCAGGTCTCAATTAGCTCACCAGAGGATGAGTCCAAGCCGATCGCTGTCCTAGCACTCCGCGACAAAGCTGTCGCGACGAGCGGGAACTACCGGCGTTTCTTTGAAATTGATGGCCGCCAACACAGTCACATCCTGGATCCGCGATCAGCCCGCCCCGTCGATCACTCGACCAGTGTCAGTGTGATCGCTGACACAGCCGCTGCAGCGGATGCCGCGGCAACAGCGCTGAGCGTCATGTCTGTTGATGACTCGCTGAAATGGTGTGATGCCCATGAGGGTTATAGTTGTCTGATTCTAGATTCCAAGGGCAATCTGCATCGCAGTCGTCAGTGGCCGGCCAATGAAAAACAGCCCGCGAGTGAAAAGCAGATCGAATTTCCAGTTTCAACCCTCCTGGCTGCAGCCGACGAATGGCCCCGCGAAGCGAAGCTGAATTTTGCATTTGAATTAAACAAACCGGATACAGACCGATATCGACGGCCGTATGTCGCCGTGTGGATTGAGGACGCGGACGGGCTTCCAGTCAGAACACTGATTCTTTGGCTGCAGGAAGGCCGCGGGGCCCGCTGGCATCGGGACCTGAAACGATGGTTCAAACAGGATCAAGTTCGTCAATTGGTGGACGGCAAGAAACTAATCGGGACGGTGTCCGCCGCCACCAGGGCGCCCGGGAGTTACAAGGCCGTCTGGGACGGCAAAGACGATCAAGGCAAGCTCGTAAAGCAGGGCAAGTACACTCTCTACATAGAGGCCGCTCGCGAACATGGTACCTACCAGTTGGCAAGTGCAACCGTTGTGGTGGGTACAAAGAAGCAGGAAGGGACACTCAGGGGAAACGCGGAAATCAAATCGGCCGCGTTTAAGTACCAGCCATGAGCAACGTGCCCTACGACGATCGCGCGTCCGTCGCGAACACATTTACGGGAAGGCGGAATCGCTTCTCTTCACTGATTGCGAAGTGGACGCGCTGGCTACATATCTATGTCTCAATGATCTCGTTAACCATCGTTTTGTTCTTCGGAATAACAGGGATCACACTCAATCACCCATCATGGTTTGGCGGTGACGATGAGTTTGTGCGGGAATGCGCCGGAAAATTGAATCCCGATTGGCTGCGCGGAATCGACAGCACCGCTACTTCATTGAATTCCACATCTGTTGCACGACTTGAGATCGTCGAACACTTGAGACGTATTGATCGAGTACGCGGTGCTGTTGGAGAGTTTACAGTCAATAGCGATCAGATCGCGGTGACATTTCGCGCGCCCGCTTACTCGGCTGATGTCTCTATCGACCGCGATTCGGGAGAGTACGACCTTGTTGAAACATCTCTCGGCACGATTGCATGGCTTAACGATCTGCACAAGGGGCGCGATAGTGGTGACGGTTGGAGTTGGATCATTGATGCCTCGGCGATCTTGATGACAGTGGTTTCGCTGACAGGGCTACTACTGATGTTTTACGTTAAGCGACACCGCAACGCTGGCTTGGTCTCAGCACTTGTTGGTGCCGTAGTGGTAATGGTCGTCTATTTCATATTTGTTCCGAAGTAGGTCGGTGAACCAGAACACGCCCAGCGTTGCAACGCATCCGCGGTTTTGAGCAGATGCGGCTGGCACTCTCCGATGAATAACAGACTTCGTTTAACCAGACAAGAAACTAGCACGCCGTTCCACTGCGCATGCTCGCAGTTGTTTCCGAAAGAGTCGCAAATGTACATTCCAAGAATCGGTATTGTGGGCGGTGGGCCGGGCGGCCTGATGACTGCCTACATGCTGCAAAAGTTAGCGAACTGTCCATTGGAGGTGACCCTCTTCGAAGCGAGTCCGCGCTTGGGAGGAAAAATCTTAACGCCGCAGTTTGCGACTTTTCCCATTCGCTATGAAGCAGGAGCTGCGGAATTCTACGACTATTCCCAGTTTGATGACGATCCGCTGAAAGAACTGATCATGGAATTGGGGCTCCCCATTCGCCCTATGGGTGGCCCATCTGTCGTGATGAATGGCCAGATTCTGGAGAACTGGGATGACATTCGGGAGCAACTGGGCTCGTCAGCCTATCAGTCGCTTGTACAGTTCGATCGGCGTGCGAAAGACCGTATGACGCCGCAAGAGTTCTATCATTCCGACAACCCCGAGGGAACGACGGAGCTTGTCGAGGAGAAACGCTTCGATGACCTGCTGACAACCGTCGCTGAACCAACTGCTCGGGGCTACATCGAAAACATGATCCATAGCGATCTAGCGACCGAGCCGGCGCAGACCAGTATCGGCTATGGCCTGCAGAATTACTTGATGAACGATCCGGCCTACATGCACCTGTATGGCATCGAAGGAGGGAACGAGCGGTTGGTCCAGGAAGTGGCGGCCCGAATCGACGCCCACGTCCGGCTGCAATCACCGGTTCAATCGGTAGAGAAAGTCGGACGGCAGCTTCGCATCGCGTCCAATCACCAAGGCGTGCCAAGTGAAGACGATTTCGATTACGTCGTACTCGCGCTCCCTCACAACCGCTTCAACACGGTTGCTTATCGTGGCGAGACGCTGGCAGCAGCCCTGCGTTCGCATCATGCGCACTATGATTATCCCACGCATTATCTGCGAATCACCATTTTGTTCGAGCAACCGTTCTGGCGCACTTCCTGCACCGACTCCTACTGGATGCTCGACAAATTTGGGGGATGTTGTTTGTACGACGAGTCTTCGCGTGACCCCAACATCACCCACGGCGTGCTGGGGTGGCTGTTGGCCGGTCAAGCGGCTGAAGAAATGAGCGACCGCGACGACGAGGAATTGCTGGCACAAGCGCTCGATTCCCTCCCTTTCTTCCTGGAGCCTGGTCGGCACACCATGTTGGAAGGGCGAGTGCATCGATGGACCGGCGCGGTCAATGCCATTCCTGGCGGCTTACAAGCTCGGACTCTTGATCGCCGACATCAACCCGAACCCGAGGACCATCCCAATTTGTTTGTGGTGGGGGATTATTTGTTTGATTCAACTTTGAATGGCGTGCTCGAGTCTGCGCAGTATGTAGCATCGTGGTTGGCAGCACGGTTGACGATTTATTCCGAAAGTGACACATGATTCTGACTAGCGAAACGCGTTACCAACCAAACCATTCCACACTTTCTACGAACGGTTTTGCTACGTTACCGGAGGGAGCGGCGCTGCAACGGATCGCCTTCGTTGCCAAGCCTGCGCCAGGCCAGGAAGTGTTGTTGACCTTCCCACCTCCCATTCACCAGCGGGCCGTGGTTCTGGCGAATGATTCCAACTCTGCCGAAGACGAGAAACCGGCCGTCACATTGTTGGCGGTTCCCAGTTCGTCCAGAGCTGCAAACCACGGGAGCGATGGCGAATGCAAGGGGCAGATGCAGCACTGGGTCGAGGCAGCAGAAAGTTCCTGCGCCGCTGTCGCGCAATGGATGACGTTTCAGGGAACGCAAATCTGCTGGACCCCTCAGCGCTGTGCCATCCTGGCCCCTGCCGAACGTCTAGAGTCTGTGAAGCGGGCGGTGATTGAGGTCTACTTTTACGAATCCGAACTAAACGAGATCGAACGGAGTTTAGGCGAAGCGTGGCCTGCAATGGAAGCGGACATGCCGTTGGCCTTTGAGTTCAAAGAGCAATCGCTCGGCAAACACCAAACACTGCAACGACGCTTTCAGCAAGTGTTGTTATCGCGTGCCCGACTGGCACGCTTGGGGCCGTTTGTGCATACACCACATCTGCATCCACCCACGCTGGCCAGCCAGATCGGCGAGCGGTTCCGCGAGCGTACTCGGATGATGCATCGCCATGAGTTCCTGGGGGAGCAACTCGAGGTCTTTGAACGCGTTTACGAAATGTGCGGCCAACGGGCGAGTGACTTCAAACTCGCCCGCACAGGTCACATGCTGGAGTGGGCGATTATTGTGCTATTGGTAGCGCAGTTGCTGCTGTCGGGTTTCGAAGTACTGACCAGCATCGAGCCTGCCAGCGCTCAACCCACGATCCCCACTACGACGCACGTGGTATCGTAAGCAATGCGATTTCCTTCGATAGATATCCTTCGTACCTTCGCCATCTTTGTGATGGTGCTGGTACACTTCGGCGAGAACCTGTCCGGCTTCACGTCGCCATTCACCGGTTTTGGGGCACCGCTGTTCGCATTCCTCAGTGGCGTTAGTTATTACCTTTGGGTGCAAGGGCAGACAGCCCGCGGCACGAGTGAAGAAGATATCTCCAAGGTCTCCATCCGCCGTGGCCTGTTTGTGATCGGTATCGGCTTCGCGTTCAACATTCTCGTGTGGCTGCCCGAAGATACCTTCAACTGGGATGTTCTCACGTTTGTGGGTACCGCTCTGATACTGCTCAATGGTTTTCGCCGCCTGCCGCTGCCGATCGTAGTGCTGGCCGCAGCGATGGCACTGCTGGTGAGTCCCATCTTTCGCGGGCAAGCCGATTATGCCGCCTATTGGGAAAACGGTTACTTCGAATGCGACCTCACATTGTCCGATGTGCTGATCGGCTTTTTGTGTACCGGCTACTTTCCCATCTTCCCTTGGATCGCATTTTCGCTGGGCGGATATGTCGCCGCCGCCACGCTGTTCGCCGAGACCGACAACGACGAACCGCTCCCCTCGCTTTGGCCGCTGGTTCTGTTAGGGGCCGCGTTGATCGCGACATCGCTGCTCGCGCGTCTGTCACGGCCGTACTTGCCGGCGGTGCTCGCCAACAACTACTTGGGGGGCTGGACCATGTTTCCACCCACGATTGGATACGTGCTCGGAACCTTGGGGATGACCCTGATGCTGCTGGGACTCGCGCACCGCTTGATCGATCACAACCCACGGGCCTTGCGATGGAATGGCTTGCTTAACATCGCCAAAACGTTCAGTCGTTATTCATTCACCATCTACATCTTGCATCATGTGGTTCACTTGTGGCCCCTCTGGATCTACGGCTGGGCCAATGGCTTCGAGCCGACCTATTTTTGGATGAAGGCGATGCCGATCACGACGTCGCTCCTGCTGGCCCTCGTGTTTCTCGCCGGCTGCTATGGCATCCTGCGACGACTTGGCCCTGATCGAACCTACGGCATTGAATCGTGGATGCGTTGGCTCTGTGATTGAACAGACTGGGTCTCGCATTTTGGCAGCAAGTTCTGCGCAAGTTCAAACGACGACTTCGGGTACGGACCAGCCACCCACGGCGTCCGATGATTCGCGCGATACCACTCTGCAGTTCGGCTATTCTCGCCGAGCACGTAGCCGATATTTTGGATGCGGCTGAGGACTGGAAACAGTTCCTTCCGCGTTCGCTGATACTGCGAGCGGAAGTTACAGGTGAAGCACTTCGGGTTGCGGGTACACGAGTTGGTGATTAGCCATACCAGCCGCTTGCGGTCGACGCCCCAGCCCAACGGCGTCCAGATCGGGCGGGTGTTGCAAAGGTGGCTTTGCTCGGGTGTCGGTTCGGACTTCGGCTTCCCTTCCGTAGCACTCGAACCGACGACCCGGCGGTCAACAGGTGCTTGATTTAGTTCTCGAAAGTTCATTGTGAAGCAGTTCCGTCTTCCACCGGGTACATGACCATGTACACGCCGGAATACGGAAGTGCCTTATGATTCGTAACCTGCTTCTTCTGCAGCACTTACACGCCCGGTCCTTATGGACCCCGAGCTGAATCGCCGTAACCCACTAACTTAAAACGCCCTTCACA
This sequence comes from Anatilimnocola aggregata, assembly GCF_007747655.1. Taxonomy (NCBI): domain Bacteria; kingdom Pseudomonadati; phylum Planctomycetota; class Planctomycetia; order Pirellulales; family Pirellulaceae; genus Anatilimnocola; species Anatilimnocola aggregata. Next base: position 5,581,712 of record NZ_CP036274.1, on the reverse strand, counting down.
ACGTGCCCGTGAATGTCCGTCAGTCGGAAGTCACGGCCCTGATACTTGAATGTAAGCCGTTCGTGATCAACGCCCAACAGGTGCAGGAGTGTGGCGTTAAGATCATGCACGTGGACAGGGCTCTCGGTGATGTTGTAACAATAGTCGTCGGTCGCGCCGTAGGTGAGGCCACCTTTGATGCCGGCGCCGGCGAGCAGCACCGTGAAGCAGCGCGGGTGATGGTCGCGGCCGTAGTTTGTCGCTGTTAATCCGCCTTGCGAGTAGATGGTGCGGCCAAATTCGCCGCCCCACACGATGAGCGTCTCGTCCAGCAGTCCGCGCTGTTCGAGATCAGTGATGAGGGCGGCCGTCGCCTGGTCGGTGTCCTTGCATTGGCCCTTGATCGCGGCCGGCAAGCTGCCGTGATGATCCCAACCCATGTGGAACAACTGCACGCAACGGACGTCGCGCTCGGCGAGCCGACGCGCGAGCAGACAATTGGCCGCATAACTGCCGGGACGCTTCACGTCCTTCCCGTAAAGATCGAGTGTTTCCTGCGACTCTTTCGAAATGTTGAGCAGATCCGGCACGCTGGTCTGCATGCGAAAGGCCATTTCGTATTGCGCGATGCGGGTTTGGATTTCCGGATCGCCGACCACTGCGCCATGTTGGCCGTTGAGCGCGGCCAGGCGATCGAGCGTGCCGCGGCGGGCCTCGGCAGTGACGCCGGGCGGGTTCGAAAGATACAGCACAGCATCGCCCGAATTGCGAAACTTCACGCCCTGATGTTGCGACGGCAAAAAGCCCGAACCCCACAAACGATCGTAGAGAGGTTGATCATCGGGCCGGCCGCTGCCGAACGAAGTTAGCACGACGTAGGCTGGCAGATTCTCGCAGACACTGCCCAGGCCATAAGTGACCCAAGAGCCGATGCTCGGTCGGCCAGCCAGTTGATGTCCGGTCTGGCAGAACGTGATGGCCGGGTCGTGGTTGATCGCCTCGGTGTACATCGAGCGAATCATGCAGAACTTGTCGGCCAGCTTGGCCATCGCGGGCGTGAGTTCGCTGAACCACATGCCGCCGTTGCCATGCTGGGCGAACTTGAACATCGAAGGGGCGACGGGAAACGTCTTTTGTCCGGACGTCATCGTCGTCAAGCGCTGCCCCTTCCGGATCGACGCGGGCAAATCTTCGCCGCGATGCTTCTCCATTTCCGGCTTAGGATCGAAGAGATCCATCTGCGACGGCGCGCCGGACTGGAACAGGTAAATGATCCGTTTTGCCTTGGGTGCAAAGTGCGGCAGACCAGCGAGCGCTGGATGCGGAGTGGCTGCAGCGCTCGGCGCAGCGGCGGCCGATGGCTGCAGTAAGCCAGTAAGTGCTGACAAGCCGACCGCCGTGCTCCCCTGCAAGAAGATGCGGCGATTGAGTGAGTCGGCGAATTGAGGATTATTAAATGGATTGGTCATGTTCTCTATTCCTTCGTCACAAACTCATCGAGATTCAGCAGGACATTCGCCGTCAGCGCATATGCGGCCAGTTCCGCGGGCGGCAGCGCCGCATTGGCCTTCGCTTCGCCGACGTTGGCCAGTTTCTTAGCGGCCGCTTCATCTGCAGTAAACCGCTTCAGATCTTCCGTGAGGCCATCGGCCAGCACTTTCAACTCCGTCGCAGTGGGGCGGCGACCTACTGCCAGCCGAAAGCCATACTCGATCCGCTGTTCCGGCGAAGCGCCACCTTCCTTCAGCATTCGCTCGCCCAGTTTGCGAGCCGCTTCGACGAAGGTGACTTCGTTAAGGAGCGACAAGGCCTGCAGCGGCGTATTGGTCTTCGAGCGCTTGATCGTGCAAATCTCACGATTGGGCGCGTCGAAGAGGAGCATCGTCGGTGGGGCGGCCGTTCGCTTCCAAATCGTGTACATCGTGCGACGGTAGAGTCCTTCGCCTTTGTCATTCTTGTAACCGCGGAGGTTGCCGTACTTGCTGGTTTCGTCCCACACGTTTGGCGGCATGTAGGGCCGCACACTGGGGCCGCCAATCTTGTCGACCAGCAAGCCGCTCACCGCCAGCGCCTGATCGCGGATCAACTCGCCTGTCAAGCGAAAGCGCGGGCCATGCGACAACAGGCGATTGTCGGGGTCACGGGCGATCGTGGCCGCGGTGACATGCGACGACTGCTGATAGGTTTCACTCATCACGATCAGCTTCTGCAGCGCTTTCATATCCCACCGCTGAGCAGGCACGCCGTTCACGGCTGGGCTGACTGTCGGTTGCATGAATTCGCAGGCGAGCCAGTCGAGCAAATCGGGATGGCTGGGGAACTCCGCTTGCGAACCGAAATTCTCGGCGGTTTTGACGAGCCCGGTGCCGAAGAACTTTTCCCATTGGCGATTCACCCACACGCGAGCAGTGAGTGGATTCGAGTCGTGCACGATCCACTTGGCAAAGCCCAGACGATCGTTCGCAACGCCGGCGGGGAGTGGTGGCAGAAATGCAGGCAATCCGCGCGAAACCTTTTCGCCGGGCTGGTCGTATTCGCCGCGTTTCAACAAGAAGGCTTGCCGCGGCGCGATTTCTTTCATCACCATCGTGGTCGGCAGATCTTCACGATAATTCTTTTCTGCAAGCTTCGCTTTGGCGACGGCATCTTGCGCTGCCTTTAATCCGCCAGAAGAGTTGTCGAGGAAGTATTTTTCGATCAGCTTCTTCTGAGCGGCGGTTCGCTTGCGGGTGTCGACGAGCAGTGCATCATGCACTCCCTGCGGAATCGCATTCCCTTCCAGTCCGAGTGTTTCCGTCGGCGCGCTCGAAGTCGACACGCGGAAGCGGCCGATGTTGTGTTGCGCATGCATCGACTCATGGCGGAAGACAATCTTCAGCGTGGCGTCTTCGGCGATCTTCAGCGGCTCCTTAGCTACTAGGAGCAACTTCCGCGTGAGTCGCTTGTCGGGATCGTTGCCGTTGACGGCCCAGCCGGTCAGATCGCCTTTGCCGCTTTTGTCGCGATTGTTCAAGATCGCCGCCGCCGGCCAATTGGGTTGTTCGTAATCCGCAGCAATGCGGGCGAATTCCACAGATTGCGCGGCTCCGGTTGCAGGCACAATCTCCGCCGCGACGCCTGTTAAAACGTAGTTGCCATTCGAGGCCCGCCCGAGGCTTTGATTGGGCATCGAAGCATCCGGGATCGTTTCGACCAGAATGCCACTCAGTGTCGAGCCCTTGGCAACGGCGGCCTTAAACTCATACACGTCATTCGCAGGATTCTTCCCGCCCGGCAGCCAACTGCTGTCGTCGAGTTGCTGGAACGTTGCTCCGCCGGCGAGCGACTTTACTTCGACTTTCGCCATCACTTGCCAGGTCAGCGGTGCATTGGTGAGCGATTCACGCAGCTTGGTCTCCCACGCTGCCTGCAAACTGGTGAGATCCTTTTTCGCAGCCGCGAGCGAGTCTTCCTTCTCGAGCGTGATGGCTGCTAACTCTGCCAACTTCGCATCGTCGGCTGGCGTTTTCATCGTGAACAGCGGCGGCGTGTTCTCTCCGTTCTTTCCCGCCGGCGAGAGAACGCCTGATTCGTCCACCGAATTGAAATACGCGAAGAGCTGAAAAAACTCCTTTTGCGAGATTGGATCGTACTTGTGATCGTGGCAGCGGCAGCAATTGACGGTGAGGCCGAGCCAGGTGAGGCCAGTCGTCTCGACACGATCGATCACGGTTTCGACAAACCACTCTTCGACGATGCGGCCTCCTTCGCCATTCAAGCGGTGGTTGCGGTTGAAACCCGTCGCGATGATTTGTTCGCTGGTCGCATTCGGCAACATGTCGCCAGCCAGTTGTTCGATCGTGAATTGATCGAAGGGCTGATTGCGATTGAAGGCGTTGATCACCCAGTCACGCCAGCCCCAGATGTCGCGGCTGCCGTCGCTTTGAAAGCCGTTGCTGTCGGCATAGCGAGCGTAGTCGAGCCAGGGCAGGGCCATTCGTTCGCCATAGGCGGGTGACATCAACAGGCGGTCGACGACTCTTTCATAAGCCTGTGGCGAATTGTCCGCGAGAAACGCATCCATCTCCGCGATCGTCGGCGGCAAGCCGGTGAGATCGAGTGTTGCACGGCGCAGGAGCGTGGCCTTGTCAGCCTGCGGCGCGGGATGCATTCCCGAAGTTGCCAGGCGGGCGCGGATGAACTTGTCGATGAGATTGGTGATTGTTGGTGCAGTAGCGGGAACTTCGGGGCGCACGGGTGCGATGAACGCCCAGTGCCCTTCGTATTTGGCACCTTCGGCGACCCATTGCTTCAGCGTTGCGATCTGGGCCGGCGTGAGAACTTTTCCGGACTTCGCCGGCGGCATGTGCAGATCGGCGTCCGTCGAAACGATGCGCCGAATCAGTTCGCTGGCGTCCGGCTTGCCGGGAACGATTGCGGTCTCGCCCGAATCAAGTTTCGCAGTCGCTGACGCGAATAAATCCAGCCTCAATCCCGCTTCGACTTTGCCGCTGTCGGGACCATGGCACGTAAAACAAGTATCCGACAGGATCGGCCGGATATCCCGGTTGAATTTAATTCTAGGCTCGTCGGCCCAAGTCGCAGCAGCAATCGCGAGGATCATAGCAACGACAGAACCGTAACGGAGAGATTGCATCCTATGCCTCATCAGGCGGAAAATTCGAAGCGATCAGGGGAAGCATCTATTGTAGCATCTGCTCAAGAAATGGGTGCATTATTAGCGTGGCTATCGCCTGATGGGCAGTCTGTTTGGCTTCATCGCAAGCCCGCCTTTGCTGGCAAGGTTGCCGCCTTTAGCGCTTGGCATTTCACTCCCTACATCATTAACTGCGAACGATGCGGCTTTCCGGTCATGGGAGGCTGGGAGTCCCTGCCAGAGCCAGAGCCGAACCCCAAGCAGCAACTGCTCGACGAATTGATCGCAGATACCACTCGACCCAATTCGGCGGAAGTCATCGATTCGTTTCTCTATCAGGCAGCGCGCGAGCATCTGTTGCGACATCAGCCACGCGTGATGTTCATTGGCTTTCTCGAAACGGATGCCTGGGGGCATGCCGGCCGCTACGACAGCTTATTAACGTCGGCCCATGCCGTCGATCAGTACATCCAGCGACTTTGGGAGACGATGCAGTCACTGGAACAGTATCGAGGCAAGACCACGTTCATCATCTCGACCGATCACGGTCGCGGCTCGGGACTAATCGATTGGAAAAATCATGGCCAAAAGATCGAAGGGGCCGAAGACATGTGGATGGCATTTCTGGGACCGGATACAGCTGCTCTGGGCGAACGAACAAACTGCGAACGCGTGACCCAGAGTCAAATCGCAGCCACCCTCGCCGCCCTCCTCGGCGAAAACTACCAGGCGGCCGTGCCGCATGCGGGAGCCGTTCTGAAACAAGTTTTGCTGCCTGGCCGTTAGCCATCCTTCGACGGCTTCGGCTCCGCAACCTATCAATGACTGGCCGCATGGCTAGGTCATTCGCTGGTCCACACCTGTGGTCTCAATCTTCGGTCGAATTCTTCCAGCGGATAGAAGATGACCAGGGCCAAATAGCTTCCGGGGTACGGCAAAGGCAGCAGCAGCAAGACGCTGGCGAAGACAAGGGGAACGCGAGTGGTCATCGCTGGCAGTTCTAAGGACCGTAATGGCTCCTGGAAATCAGGATATACGTAACACGATCTTGATCGTCGAAATGCCAAGTGGCTGTCACAAGTTCAGCGAGCATGTAGCCCGCCGATCCGCGCGCCACGACGGCTTCAATGGTTCTTTGCTCATTGGGTGCCAATGAAGGAAGTACTTGCGATCCAGCCCCATCGTTGAAATTCTTCGCGATAAACGCCAACACATCTTTTGCACTGGTTCCCCGCGGAGTTCCAGTTAGCAGTCTGCGACGAATCAATTGATCGCTCTGGCCGCTGTGCACTACCTGATTGCACCCGCCAAGGTAGAACGCTGCCGCGATGATCACTGGCATAAAAGTTGTGACCGCCAGAAGCTTCGAGAGTTTGAACCGCAAGATTGGCGTCATCGTTCTATTCTACACGCGAACGAAAGAGCCCTGCCAGAGTCATGGAGCCGTAGCTAGTAAACCGCACTCGATCCCTTCGTTGTCCAGATCGGCGAATGACTAGAGCTTGTCCGTGACTCTCCCATTAGGCAGGCTGGCTACTTCCGAGGCCTCTCGGATTTTCCACGCTCGGGAACGGCTCGTGAGACATTTGTTTCCTCGCTGTTGACTCAGCTGCGGATCTCAATAGCTAAAAAGAAGGAAGCCGGCCGCCCGCAGGCGGCCGGCTTTGCGAATCTCCTGCAACTGATGATTGCTTAGCCGTTCGCGTACCGCAGGGCCTTCAGAATCGTCGGTTCGGACTTGCTGAAGTGCGCTGCCGCGGTTTTGACCGTCGAGCCCTCCAACTGCATGAACTCAGCGACCAGTGCGGCGTTAAGCCGAGCCCAGTTGCGCTTATTGGGCCTTGCCGGCAGCTTGCCAGTTAGAGTGCCTCCCTCGGTTTTCTCCGCTTCACGCAGCGCTTGACGAATTGTGGGGATACTCACATTGAAGTGGGTGGCCAACTCGGCCATTGAAGCGTAATGCTCTTGCCGATGCGCGGCAACCGCTGACGCATTCCGCCGAGCCCAGGACGTGGGAGCGGGGATCGTCAACACATGCGACACGAACAACTCCTGCCCCAACCCGGCAAACCGATGAGGGTCCACCGCGAACGCGTTGGCCGCATCGAGCACCTCGTCGTCGTGAATGACCGCACGAGCATCACGCTTGGTCCGGCGGCGAGGGTCGAAGCTTGCACTTCCATCGGCAGCCGTTCTCTGCGATTCCGACTCAGTCCATTCCAATGGAATGAAGTCCAGATCGCCCGCGAGGGCGCCGAGCTTGCAAAGTTTGATTTCGCACCGGCCATCCCGGAAGCAATGGATGCCCTCGATGTGCTGCGCGAGCACGAGACTTGTCGCCGAAGGATTCGCGCTCAGCATCGCCTCGGCGAGATGCTGCAGCCGATCCACGATCACTTCTGCATTCAACACCTCCGCTTCGATCCGCTCGCTGGCTGCCAGCGAATCGATTTCCGCGGTCAACCGACTCAGTTGCGTTTGCGCTTCGTTTAGCTGCTTTCCGAGCATGTCGCGGACGGCCGCCGACAGATCGCGATTACCGAGCGACATCACCCAACCCTGCGACTGTTCCTCCACAGCCTTCTGCGCTGCTTGGAGGCTCGGAAGCCGATTGGGCTGGTCGGCCCGCTGCCGCGCGAACGCCGCTTGGGTGAGCTGCACCAATTCCTGCACCGCCGGAGAATCGGTGCTGCAATCCGCCAAGCCCAACCCCGCGCGAATGATGCCATAGGCTTCTTCGCGCAACCACTGTTCCGGAACGAAGCGATCATTCACGCAGATTTTCCCCTGCTTGTACCCTGCGCAGCCGTAATAGACGTACCGCCGTTTGTTCCCGTTCTTGTCGACGTAGGGGATCCCGGAGGAAGCGGTCATCGCGCGGCCACACTCGGCGCAGAGCACCAAGCCTGACAACGGATAGCGGAGGGCAATGCCAGGAGCACACAGCCCCGCAATCCCAGAATTGCTGGTCTCCGCAGCGACCCTGCGACGATTCCGTGCCTTGCGCAGGTCGTTGACCCGCTCCCAGCGATCTTTGTCGACGATGGCAGCACAATACTCGGGCACACGCAGCCAGTCGCATTCGGGGACGTCGTGCAGCACCCGCACATCCTGGACGATGTCGCCCGTCTGCTTGTTCCAGATGAACTCGCCCACATAAATCCGCCGCTTCAGGATCTCTGCAACGGTCGCCCCCGACAGTTTGCCGACCAGATCGGTAACGCGCGAGTCGGCATTCAGCGTGACGGCCACGCGTGTCGCACCGAAGCCATGTTCATCGGCAAGGCGAAACATCTCCTCGACGACCCACTGCGTTCGCGGATCAGGTTCGAGCACGTTGTGCGCTACGGTTTCTACCCCGGCGACGTTTTTCATGACCGGCCGCAGCCGCATCCCCAGGGGGACCGGACCACCGGCCCACTGCTTCTGGCGAATGGCGTCGGCTTTACCGCGCCGCACCTGATGCCCCTTCACGCGGCCTTCTTCGCGCGAACGAGCCTCGTCTAAGGCCGTCATGACTTGACCGGCGACGGTTGTGGGGTCGGCGAAGTTATTGTTGGCGGTCACGACCAGCACGCCCTGCCGCTCGAGCTTCGCCCGGTACTCGCCGCCACGCCGCGAACGCGAGAAGCGATCGTAGGTGTCGACCACGACGAGATCAACCGTAATCACGCGCGACCGAATATCGCGGAGCATCCGTTGGTATTCCGGGCGCTTTTCGTCGTAGCGGCCCGAGATTGCTCGGTCGATATACGTGCCGACGACAACCCACGGGTAGCTAGCGCGCCGCAGCCTTTCCTGGATTTCGATGATCTGCGACTCCGGCGAACGTTCATTCTGAGCTGCCGATGACATCCGGGCATAGATGGCAATCTGGTACGCCCTCAATGGGTTATAAGAAGACTGATTCATTGTTCGGGATCCCTTTTCTTTATCGATTGAAGATGGCAACGAGCAATGACCTCCGCGATGTGCGCCAGCAGCGACCTACGTCGTGCCGCCTGGATCTCTCGCGTGAGTTCCAGCAGGTTTTGTTGATTGCTCTCGATGCGTAAGGGAATTCCGGTCGCGATTGCGAGGAGACGCTCCCGCAGCGAATTGGTCGGTGGCTCGCTGGATTGTTCCGGCGAACCAGGTGGTGGATGCGGCATGATTCATTCCTTGGTTTTGTTAGGGAGGAAAACTCGCTAGCATCCGCAGACGTTGCGAGCCAAAAAGGCGTCACGAGCCGGAGCCAGATTCAGGAGTTAGCCCGCTGAACTAGCTGCGGTTGTCGCGCGAGGCGAGGCGATTCGAGTAGCCTGCTCGTTGTGCTTCAGGCAGTGCTCAGCACTGAGGAGCGCCCAGACATACGCTCGCCGCGATTCCCTGCAAAACAGCGGCGCGGCCACCCCACGAAATAAGATCTCGCGAAAACCGAGCTGCACGGCGCGTTGCAGATAGCGACGATCGCTGCAGCAGCGGACTTCCGCGCCGCTGCGCTCCGAGCGCGACAGTAGCAGTTCCGTGACTGAACTTGATTCATCCTGCGCGCGGACCGCGACAGAGCCATTCAAGTCAATGGTGATCGGTCCGTTCTGATCAGAGCCGCCTGGCAAGTGCTTGAGCTTTTGCAGGATGAATGTGGCGTCACCTTCGGCCAGCGACAACGTGGTATCGGCCTGCTCGCGAGCCGGAATCTGCGAATCGACATCCGGAAAGCGCGCTTCATGCTGAATCTTCAGCCAGAGCGTCCAGCGTGGAGCGTGGAGTACTAGCCAATCCTCCGTCCGTCCCACGTGCAGTTCGTCGGTCGCGGCGAGTCGTAGTTTGGAGAATGCTGGGCAACGACGCGCCAGCACATCTCCGCTCCACGGGAAACGAAACCCGGTAAGCAGGATGGCCTGGCGGCCATCGGTGGCGGCCAGTTGTCCGTCGGCACACCGAAAACGAATACAGCCCAGCGAGTAACGCAACGACGCTGTATCTGTCGTGTTGGCCGCCTCCCGAAGTGCCGTCAGCAACTCAGCGTCGTTCGCGCAATCCTGAGCTGGCAGACTCGGCCAGGCATCGGTTGCCAGCGCTGGTGCCGACAACACTTGCGGGATCCCGGCCTCGGACCAGCGAAACACATTGCCTTCTAGCGTTGCCGCCAATTCCAACGGTTCGTGCTGCCGGCCTTCGACCTTAGCCAAGGTAACGTAGGGCACTGAAATGGGATCACCGCTACCTGCTCCCTCAACCACTAATTCAAACGCAACATTCTCGTTCTGAGCGCGTACGAGCAGCCCAGCAGCGGTCGCAACGAATGTCACTGGGGTTTGGTTCTTATGGGGCGTAAGTTCCAGTGCCGCCCGCAGCAGCGGGCGGACGTAATAAATGGCTGAACGGTGTAAACGTAACATGGCTAACTCTCCTTTGTGAGAAACAACAAGACAAAGAAAAGGGGCCACCTCGCCGGAGCGAAGTGGCGCCCGAGTAAGAAAACAACCACGCACTAGAATCCCCAACCGCTGGGGAGGAGCGAGTCGGGATGCCGGCGCTCGCGCTCCAAGGCATCCCAGTCGACGAACTGCGGGGACGACGGTTCGGAGTCGAAATCAACTTCGAACTCGGGCACGATCGAAAATCCTCGGCGGCGGATTTCATGCAGGTCTTCGCCGGTAGTTTGGGAAATAGCCGTTTCGAGTTCGCATTGAGTCATCAGCAGAATCTCCTGGAAATGGGTGAGCGCATGCGCGCAGCGGTAGCGCGGGACTGGAAACAGAGAACGAAGTCCCGCGGCAAACGTTGCCCCGGGCAGAAGACGGGCTAGGTGCCTGGTTCGAGCCAGTGCCGCTCTAACCATTCGCGTTCCGCGCTGAGGGCGAGTGAACGCGCGGCAAACGGTCCCAGCTGGGGACCGTGAACCGGGGACAGGTCAGCCAGCCACTGGCCATCATCAGTCGGCTCGACGTGCGAGCCCCGCATGATGGCCAGTTGTCCCAAGGTGGCTAGATCAATGGTCTCGTCATAGAGACCACGAATCGAGCCGTCGACTTGAATAACGAGTTGCATCAGTGCTTCCCTTCTAATGCGGCCGACGGACCAGATTGCGACGAGGACGATCGACCATCAGGCCATCGAGCACGCTCTGCACACCTGAAAGTTGGGAGGCAACTTCCTGACGCAGACCCCGATCGTCGCGGAGCTTTTGCGGGCCGACCCCGCGCACGATCCGCTGCGCCTGCGAGACCAGTTCCTCCAATTGCTGGTGCGAACCGACATTCAGCGACTGGAATCGCTGGAAAAACTCGCGCAGATTCTCGATTGCAGAGTCGCGGAAGACTTTGGGTTTGCCATCGACGTCTCCCGTGAGTCGTTCGGTTAAATGCTCCAGCAGCTTGGAAAACTCTTCGAAGAAAGCTTGCTCCGCCAGTTGAATCGCTTCAGTAAAACGAGCCTGCACCCGAGTGCATTCCTGTTGAAACAGGTCGGGAGTCAGTTGCTGCAGATACTGTGGTGGATCAATCGACGGCCAATCCCAGTTCACATCGAACATGCCCCGCAAGGTGACCGGATAGTCGCTGGCATTGAAGAGACGACCGAGCCGCTGACGGGCCGAGCGTTTGAGTTCTGCATAGCTCTCTTCCAGCTGTTCGACAGTCGCTCCCAATTCCCCTTTCAACGAAGTCAGCTGCACATTGAACGCCGCAATGTCCGCGCGGCGAATCAACCGGATACCTGGTTCCGGAAAGGGGAGTGAAACGCGGCGCCAGTACTGCACAATCTGACCGCGCAGGGCAGTCACCGCCTTCATGGCCGGATGGGTGGTATCGATCAGCTTCTTGCGCGCCGACAGAAACTCTTTCTCGGCGTCGAAGGTATCGGCAGCCTGCGACTGTTGCTCGGCTGTGAGCGACTTGCGGGATCCGAACCAGGTAAAAGAGACACGGGCGGCGGCCATGGCCGCTCGTAAGCGGTCAGCCATGGGATCTACCAGATTACCGGTCAGAGGAGTTGAAACTCGATCAGCAACAGACATGGTCATAGGACCTCCAAGGAACTTTCGAAAATGAGAAGGACAAGAAAGGCCGAGAGGCCAAACGACTGTCGTTTGGCCCCTCGGCAACGTGAGTAAAAACGACGAGGTCGTGCGCACCTGTCGCACTGGCCTCGAAATAAAATTAGTTCTGCTGGGCCGCCCGACTGACCTTACGCCGCGCCGGAGTAAGACTGGCTCCGTGCTCGTAGATTCCTGGTTGATCGGCGGCAAGGCAGCGGCCGCTGGCCCACGTCCGCAACCGTTCCACCGACTCCGCTGCGGTGACCGCGATCGGAGCAATGTTCTGGGCAGCCACAGTCAGGGGAACATCGAGTAAGGCCGCCAAGCGGCAGCAAGCGCGGACCTCTGCGCCCGTCCACTGCTCATCACAGGGACGAGCCTGCTGCGGATCGAGCCCGAACGTCGCCAGATAGAGTTCCCAGATCTGCTGGCGCTGCGTTGCATTGGGGAGGTCGATGAAGACCAGCCCATCAAAGCGTTCGGCCCGCGCAAACTCAGGTGGTAGCCGACTGACATCGTTGCAGGTCCCGACGAAGAATACGTCGCTGGTATGGTCGTTCAACCAGACCAACAACTGGCCAAAGAGCCTGGCCGAAACTCCCGAGTCGCCGCTGCCAGAGACTCCCGCGAGTCCTTTCTCTAATTCATCAAGAAACAAGACGCAGGGCGCCATGGCATCGACCACCTGCAAGGCTTGCCGCAGATTGCGCTCCGACTCGCCAACCAGACTGCCGAGCATGGCTCCCAAGTCCAGGACCAGCGTTGGCCGGCCTGTCTCACGGCCCAAGGCCTTGGCAAACTGGCTTTTGCCGCAACCAGGTGGCGATAACAAGAGCACGCCCCGCGGCCGCAGCAGGGGATTAGCTTCCCCTTGCCGGCGCATGGCCCGCAGACAAAAGGCTTTCAAGGACTCCAGCCCGCCGAGCTGCGCGAACGATTCCCCACCCCGGTGCAAGGTGAGGAGACCACTCTTCTTGAGCAGCTGGGCTTTCTGTTCCCACAGCACCTCGGCCGACAAGCGACCATGGCGAATGAGCGACAGGGAAAACGCACCTTCGGCCTCGTAACGAGTCAGACCGAGCGCGGCGTCGAGCACCCGCTCGAATTCCATTTCGGGTGGAAGTTCATCCTCTTGCGTGGCGATCCCGCGGGCGATCTCCGCCAGTTGCCGACGGCCCGGCAAGGCATGCTCCACTACGACAAACTGCTTTTCGAGTTCGGGCGGCAGAGCTACTTGATGCGCCAGGATGACCATTGAAGTGCGCGACTGCTTACCGCTCACTACCTGATGGGCCAAAGCTTGCACCGTCTCCGCTCCTTGGAGAAACCGGTGAAAGTTGACTAGCACGACAATCGTGGGCTGGTCGGATGCTGGCAGCGTACCGGCCACTTGAATGGCCGCGAGGGGATCGGCGGCGAGCGGTGCCGCCTCTAGGCCAGCGAGCTTCAACCCTTGCTGGATATCCCAGACAGCGAATCGCCAACTCTGCGCGTGGCAGAGTTGGGCAATCTCCAGGAGGGCTTCTTCATGTTCATGCGACTCGATCCAGATTCCTGTGAAGCAAGCGCGCACGAGTTCTTCCAATCGCTGGGTAAGCGACATCGTCGGTTCCTTATTAACGTAGGTTGTTGAGAAAAACGGCTGCGAGTAGAAACAGATGCGCTCAGCGCATCTGTGCGTGGCCGCCAGGAGAGGGCTAACGTTGCCCTTGAGACTGCGCGAGGTTGGTAGCCTGCTGCTGATAAAACTCCGGCGTGAGCTGTTCGGCTTGGCGGAGGCCGAGGGCCGCTTCGAGCGACTGGCTGGCAGCCTGGCAGCTGTTTCCCGCGAAACCACGGGTGGTGACCTGCGTGGCTCCCTGGGGAGAGACGATGACTTCAATGATCGGCATCGGCTTAGGCTCCCACATGAATAACGAGTTTGACGGAACCATCTTGTAACGACTGCTCGGTGACGCGATGTCCTTTGCGGCGCGCTTCGAGTTTAGTTTTTTCGATGGCGTAAGTTTGCAACAGCCGGTCGAGTTCGGCTTGCGCGCCCCAGCGACCGTTGTAGTTGTCGTACCGGACTTCGCCTGAGGCGAGTTGGCAGACGACCGGGTAGCGCCATCCGGGGAGTTCGACGGCGAGGCCCGTCTCCTGGCGGCTGAAGAGCTGCACGGTGCGGTGGATCGGTGGAGACAAGCGTAGCCGCTCGCAGGCACTGGCGATCGCGACTGGATCGCGCACCTGAGTCTGAATCTGCACAATGTGGGACATGAAATAAGGCTCCTTGAAAAATGAACGGTTGTGTTAACGTTTACAGGACTAGCTTGGTCACTCCTCTGGACTGTCGGTCAAATCGTCTCGTTCTAGCCGGGCCGGTTCGGTGCTCACTGTGAACAGCCGCGGTGCGTCGCTGGTCAATTCCGAGAGCAGGACTTCGGTCAGCGTCGCATCGTCGGGATCGGGTTGGCGGGCTAAATACAGCAGGTAGGCAATCAGCGCGAAAGGGAACAGTACCGGTGCCAGAACCAGCAGAGCGCTGAGCACGGTCACGGACCGCGTCTCACGCGCCCGTTCCTCTGCCAAAGCTTGTCGTTCTCGATCGAGAAGTTGCCTGGACTGATCGATTTGAGCGGTGGCCTGACGAAAGGCCGACTGCTGCTCGCGACTAGCAGTGAGCAACTCCTGTCGCGCTGCCGCGTCTGCTTTGACGAGGTCATCGGTGGCGCGCGTCAACTCTTGAACGTTGGTGGCCATCGCCTCATTCTGCCGAGCTTGTTGTTGCACGCTCAGTTCGGCGAACTGCGCGAGGCGCTGATCGCCAGGGGGACTACAGCCGCTCATCAAGAGCGGCAGACTCATCCCGAGCGGGATCAGTCGTCGATTCATGGTTTGTTCTCCTAGGCTTAAACATTCGGACAAGTAATCGCTGCAAGGCTCGCCGCAGCCGAATTTCTCGGGCGAGCGCAAACGTGAGCAGCAGCGCGAGGAGCGCAAAGGCTCCCAGCACTTCGGATCGAAACATGGTTGCTCCTGGAAAGATCAGTCGATCCGGGGCCACGACACCGTGGTCCGTTGATTTGCGGATCGCTCTGAAACAGGTTGTTTTTGATGATCGATAACGTCGCGAGCGAGGACGCCAAGGCGACGCATCTCTTTATCTGGCCGTACTTTGCGAGCGTTCCGAAACTGTGCGGTGTTGCCGCGATTTAGTGCAACGTGAAGAGAAAATAATTCCGCTCTTGTTCGGAGATACTCAAACCGGACAGGATTTCAGAAGCGTTTGCGATTCCCCTGGGCTCGACCGCTTTACCGGCCAGCCCTTCAGCTACTCCATTTCAGAGGTCTTCCGATGAGCGTTGATATTTCCCAGTGCAATTCGGCGTACGGTGAAATCAAAGTGCGGTGGTCAACCGTCGGTGAGGAACGGTTAACGCGGTTGCCGAAATTGCAACCCGTGCAGGTGATGCAGTGGACATTGCCCGCAGATGTCACCACCAATGATCCCGCCCACCTCCCCCTAGAGTTTCTCGTAGTCAGCGATTCGGCTGGCAATTTGCGAGTGGTGCCGCGGGTTCAAGCGCAGGCTTTTATTAGCCAGTGTTGCGCGTTCGGGCCGGCCATTCTCGCGAACGTCAAACCTGTTTCGGCCGACCAGTCCTTCGCCGATCAAGTACACGTTCTGTGCTATCGCTGGTATCGTTGCCGCAGCCTGCGGCAACGGCGCAGTTTCTCTTCGGCAGCGGATCTAGCAATTCGTCCGGGCGTATTGGCGGGTAGTATCAGTCGCACAATCTTGCCCGATGAGGTCGGCTCCATCAAACGTTTACTTGCCCTCGGATCGGATGCTGCGCGGGATGATGGCGACCAGCATCCAAGCAACAAGGTCGCAATCGCCTATGGCTTGTGCGCTGCGGCATTGCAGGATCCTCTTTCTTGCACCGACGAACAGGTTAGAGAGCTCGTCCATGCAGCGCTGTTCGAGCGGCTTGACGTTAGTCTTCCAGTGAGCGACAAAGCTGAGTTTGACGCTTGTTTGTGTGAGGCTCTGGCGAATCACCGCGATGATTCCGGCGGGGCATTCGACGCATGGTTTTCGGGCCCACACAGCAACGTGATCAAGGCTCTGACCGGGATGCTGAAACGAACTGCCAAACGGATGTCGCCTGAACTCGTGAAAGCCGGTTTGGTAGAGCTTGGCTGGGCCGGGCATTTCGCAGTCGCGACCTACATTCAGGCCTGTATGGGTTGGGTCCAACGGTGCTTGGCTGAAAATTTAACTCCCGTTGCGAAGGAACACTTCGAAAAGATCTACCTTCCTCAACCGGAGTTCGGTGGTCTGCCTCTGTTGATGCTCATGGATCGTGCGCCACTGATCGCACCACTGGTCCCTCGGCTGTGGGAAGCGCCTAATGACCGCCGACTGATTGGCGCCCTTCATCGTTTATTTTGCATTTACGGCGAAATGGTCAACGCGCGCCGCACCCTCGACAAGAGCGCTAAGCGGATCCGCCGGAAGCCCGTCTATCAGCAGCCAAAGTCGGCTGATTCGAGCCCCAAACCGCAGCTCAGTGCTGACGATAAGATCAAGCTGCTCGCCCGCCTGACCGAGCTGGCCCAGCAAGTCGCGACTCGCCGGAACTACAACTGCCGCTATTGTGGGAACCCGTTGAAATTCACCATCGAGCTCGATGTGTTTAAGCAGTTCGAACCGCTCGAAGCATGCGGTCTTTGCCCCTCTCATCCTGGCAGGTCACGAACGGTAAAGATCGCTTGGGCCGAGGCGACGAAGGTTCTTCGTGGCGAAGAACGGTAACCGCAAAACTGGATATTACGAACAGAAGCTCTAAGTCACGTTGACCGGATTTCCCCTCTTGGTGAAACCTTACATCACCAATGGGGCGATCCGACCGTGGATGATAACTTCTTCAAACCAGCCGAAGCTGCCCACAGGCTGGGGATTTCCGTCGCGACGCTCTACGACTGGCTCGGACAGTCAGACTATGGGCTGCTGGAAATCCGCGGTCAGAGGGTCAACATCAACTACCTGCAAGGAGGGGCGAAAGGACAAGGGCGGATCAGAATCCCCGCGAAAGAGGTCGACCGTTTGTTGGAACTCATGCGAGTCACGCCCAAACGTGTGCCGCAGCGCCAACTGCCAGTGCCCTCCCACGCGCTGCCTGGAATTACGGTTCCGCTAGGAAGGCCGACCAACAGCTAATTTCCGTTCTCATCTTCTTATGCCACAATTTCGTCGATAATTTAGCAGCGGCTACTGCCTCGGCTGTATGCGCGATTCAACGAGCCTACCACAGCCGATTCTTTCGTGCGCGCCGCAAGAGAAACGCTGAATTCTGGGGCTAGATGGCGCCATCTATTTGCAGAGTGGCTCGCGCCGACGAGAGGCGACACGGTGCGAAGGTATCAGGCGGGTGGCACAGCCGGATTACTACGTCGGCGGCATCACCGAAGCTGAAATCTAACTATGTTCTCACTATATAATGACGCAAAATACGAGAAAATTTAGCTGAGCGCCAGTTTGGTAGGAGATCGTGTAGACGGCCGGCCAGTTTGTCTTCGCCAAGGGTTCGCTTCACCTTAGCGATGCCGGGATTGGCAGCAAAACAACTTCGAACTCATCGCGATCGACTTGAGAGGCTCGCTATTATTTTTTCTTTGGAGCTGATCAAGCTACGATCCCTCGAATGGGCCTAGCCAATGATCGGAGGCTGCCTCGTTCCTCGCAACCGACCTGTCAATTTCGTTGATCAATCGGGTCACGTGAATCAACTCAAGTACCGGCGTTCCGCAAGAACTTTGGTCGGCGACGGCACAATTCCAACGTCTGGGCAGTTGGGTGAGGATTAGCCTAACGCGCAGTGGAGCCGTTTCGGAAAATCAGATTTCAAACTGAACCACTACTCCAATCCTGACCAGCTATCTTGATCTGAGGTTGTTGCCCGCAGGGTATGTCAGCCCCTGTCATTGCATAAATCGGTAAACCTCTCCTGGACAATGATTTGACGAATTCTGAGACCGCAACTAGGCTCAATTGCTTGAGGAATTTCCTTTACAAGCCAGCCAGGAGTCCGTCGGATGGCCAAGAAAGCCAAATCAGGCCCAAACAAATCACTTGCAATTCGCAACTACAAGGTAACCAACCCCTCCGCATCTCCGAAGGAAATCGCTGAAGCTCTGAGTAAGACTGGAATGGAAGTAACTCCGCAATTTGTGAGTACCGTCCTCTCTAACGCCAAACGAAAAGGCGGAGTGATTGGTAAACGGGGACGTAA
This sequence comes from Anatilimnocola aggregata, assembly GCF_007747655.1. NCBI lineage: Bacteria > Pseudomonadati > Planctomycetota > Planctomycetia > Pirellulales > Pirellulaceae > Anatilimnocola > Anatilimnocola aggregata. The sequence goes on along the minus strand of NZ_CP036274.1, from coordinate 5,563,795 downwards.
GCCAGGCAAGGTGCCGGCAACCGCGAGCGGGGGAAGCAGCATCGAGCAACTCGTAAAGGCCAAAAAACTCGTGGATCAGCTGGGTGGAATTGACGCCGCCAAGTCAGCGATCAGCGCCCTAGCGCAAATTCTCGGCTGATTCATTGGTGTCGAAAATCAGTGATGCCACTCTGCAGTCATCGCTTGGTTGTCGACCGCGATCTGCTGATGCAATTGCATTTTCGGCCTAATGAAGGCACTGGAATCTTGACCGGAGCAGGGATAAACTCCACCCAGGCCCGCCTGCTGAGGCGGGCCATTTTTCGTTTCCAAGGAACTTCAACTACTGACGAATTGAACATAACGGTCGCCTGCGCTTCGGCGCAGACGATCGACATTTCGAACGATGCGTGAGCATCGGTGCTGCAGCAGTGTCGTTCAGCGAACGGCGGAATGGCAGATGCGCTGGATTCAAAACCTAGTTTCTGACTTACCAGCAGACTAGAGTACTTAGCACTGCAAATTGTTTTCAGCTAACTCCAATGGCTGCCCACAGCGGGTCCTGATAGTGCTTGCCCCACTCTCGGCCATAGTGAGCAAATGCCACTTGAGGCGTGTTGCCCATCAGCTCGGCCAATGTCTCGATCGTGCAACCCGCGCCGTTGTTCCAATAACCGGAGAGCAAGCGATGGGCAAACGTATGGCGGCATGTGTAACAAGAATAGCCTTTGCGAATTGGATCGGTATCCCAGCCTAAGTCCTTCCTCATCTTCGAAAACCTCGCTTTGCCAGTAACCTTTTTCCACGGCCTTCCCTGCGGATTGGGGAACAAAGGAGCATCCTTTGCGGCGGTACCTACTCGCCGCATCAACAACTTCGCCACTTCTGATCGGACTGGAATCTTGCGGGACTTCTTTGTCTTGGTTGAATAAACTCGCCAAAGCATCCCGCCTGATTGCAACTCCACGTCGCATACACGAAGCTTCGCGAGTTCACAGAAGGGCCTGAGGCCAGTGTGAATCGCCGCGAACAGAAAATCCCGAAATGGCTTGTCAGCAGCACCATAAAGGGCCTGTTCATCTTCGGGACTGAGGGACTGGAGCCGCGGCCGTGGTGGCGGCTTCGGAAACCCACGTAACGGGTTTACCACTCCATAACTTTCGCTAGCGAATTCAAACGCAGCCAATACGGCCGTAAGTGCGTTTCGCTTGGTCACTGGAGATCGCCAGTTGGGATGAGTTTCGACCCAGTGTTCGAGATGCCCCTTTTGCAGTTGCTCGAGCGGCAAAGCGCCGCAGTAGCTCGCTAAATCGTTCAGGGTTCGTCGAATGTGGTCGCCGCCTTCTGCTCCCAAATGCTTGCCCTTTACTCTCGTTTCGCAGTGCTGGACGTAATCCGAACACACCGTGGCGACGAGCACGACTGGTTTCGGCGCGATCGGTTCCTCGGGTGATGGTTTCCAATCCGCGCGCGATTTCAATCGAGCCAGTGCCAATTCTGCGGCCTGCTTGTTCGATTTGCCCTTGATTCGTTTGCCGGAGGAGTCGAGCAGCGCCACACGGCGTTTCGTGCCCGGAGGCGTAAAGTACCACGCGTCGGTCTGCTGCCAATGCCAGGCAGATCCATGCGCCCGACGCCGAGATTGAGTCGTATGGGTTGTAGTCAACTTTTTCGAGCTCATGCGCGCACCTTCTTGTCAGCCTTAGTTCCCTTTGGCTGGGCGATGTTCTGCGCCTTGGGTTGTTCGCCGATCGCGGCCCAAAGTGGGGCCTGATAATGCTGCCCCCATTCGCGACCGTAGTGGTCGAAAGCAACCTTCGGGGTATCCCCAATCAGTTCAGCAACCGTCTCGATCGAACAGCCGACGCCGCTCGTCCAGTAGCCCGAAAGCATCCGATGCACAAACGTATGCCGGCAGGTGTAGCAGGTGTATTTGCTCCGAACCGGGTCCTGATCCCATTTCAACTTCTTCCGCAGGTTGCCAAACCTCACCACGCCCGTCATCCGCTTCCATTGCCCACCCTTGGTGTTTCGGAACAGCGGCAGGTTAGAACCGGGCGGTGCGTCCTTCAGAAGTTGCGTGACAAGCTTGGCCACTTCGGGACGCACGGGAATCTTGCGAGTTTTCTTCGTCTTGCTGGAATAGACTCGCCACATCATCCCGCGCGGCGTCTGTTCGATATGTTCGGCCTTCAGTTGCGCCAGTTCACAAAAGGGCCGCAGTCCGGTATGAACAGCAGCAAACAGAAAGTTTCGGAACTGCGGTTCCAGGTTGTCGTAAATCACCTGTTCATCGTCCGGAGTAATCGACTGCAGGCGGGGCTTGGGTGTTGGCTTCTTAAGCCCTTTGAGCGGATTGGCCACACCGAACATTTCTTCGGCTCGATTGAAGGCTGCCAGCACGACGGATAAAACCCCGCGATGAGTCTCGGTGCTGCGCCACGACGAGTGGGCTTCGATCCAGGTCGTGATGTGCCCCTTCTTGAGTTGCGAAACAGGGAGGGCACCACAGTAGGCACAAAGGTCATTAAGCCACATCTTCGCGCTGCGGTGATGCCCTGCACTGGTGGCCGCCTTCGAAACGCCCCGTTCGCAGTACTGAAGGTAGTCTGAGCAAACGCGAGCCACGATCCACTCCCCCTCGGGGGTGTAGCCTGGGCCATTGTCGGCCAGAGTTACCTTGATCTTGGCAAAGGTGCGCTCGGCCTCGTCTCGCCTTGCCAGTCCCTTGATGCGTTCACCCTGTTCGTCGAAGAGGGGCATTCGCTTCTTCGTGCCCGGTAACGTGTAGTACCAGGCGTCGGTCTGCTTCCAGTGCCAAACCGAGCCGTGCTGTTGCCGTCGCACCTTCCGTTTTCTACCCACGAAACAGTTCTCTTTCAGCTTGGTTGACCGCTTATTTTCGCGCCCCGATACTGTCACCGTTGCTCGTAACCTCGGTGAAACCCCCGTGGTCGGCTTGTTCACACGCTCCATCGCACGGATATTTTATGCGTTTGCTACACAGATTAGCTACACTAATCATTGCTGCCGGCCTGTTTTGCATCTCGTTTCGGCCGGTAATTGCCGAGCAGAATGCAGCATCTAGTCGTGTACCTAACATAGTGCTAATACTTGCCGACGACCTGGGCTATGCCGATCTTGGTTGCTATGGTGCCAGAGATATTCGCACGCCAAACATCGATCGACTGGCGAAGGAAGGAACGAGATATACGAGTTTCTGCGTCGCACAGTCTGTTTGCACTGCGTCGCGGGCGGCACTGATGAGTGGTTGCTATCCGCATCGCATCGGGATGGCGGGCGCGCTCAATCATACAAGCAAAGTCGGCATTCATGCCGATGAACTGCTGCTGCCCGAATTGTTGCATAAGCGGGGATATGCCACAGCTTGCTTTGGGAAGTGGCATTTGGGAACCAAGCCGGTCTTTTTTCCCACTCGCAACGGCTTCGATCAATGGGCGGGTCTTCCCTACTCAAATGATAACGGTCCACTCCACCCGACGGTGCGCGACATACCGGCTCTTCCGTTTTATCGCAACGATGAAGTGACTGAGACCGATCCCGATCAATCGCAGTTCACCAAGCGGTTCACCAGGTTGTCGATCGAATTCGTCACGGCGAACAAAGACAAACCCTTCTTTTTATATTTGCCGCAGGTGATGCCACACGTACCTATCTTTGCGTCGCCCGAGTTCAAGGGAAAGTCGAAGCGCGGGTTGTATGGCGATGTGGTGGAAGAACTCGATGCTGGCGTTGGCGAACTCATGCGTGCTCTCGACGACTTGCAGTTGGCCGAGAATACGCTGGTGATCTTCCTCTCAGACAATGGGCCTTTTTTGAGCTATGGCGATCATGCGGGGCGCGCGGAACCATTTCGCGAAGGCAAACTTACGACTTTCGAAGGAGGTCACCGGATGCCCTTCATCGTCCGCTGGCCCAGTAAGGTTCCGGCTGCTCAGGTGCGGAACGAGCTGATCACTGCGCTTGATCTGCTTCCTTCTTTGGCGACTATCACTGGGGCGAAGTTGCCGACGCTTGCAATCGATGGTGTCGACCTATCTCCGCTGCTGCTAGGTAAAGAGCAATCGCAAGGGCGAGACTCGTTTGCTTACTACTCGGCCAGTGAGTTGCACGCCGTTCGCAAAAGAAACTGGAAGCTTCATTTTCCGCACGAATATCTCACGGTCGCTGGTCCGCCGGGAGTTGGTGGCAAGCCGGCCAACTTTGCCAACATGAAGCCGAACTCCATCGAACAATCGGGCATTCGCGGGATCGCCAGCCGGCACGGCTATCGGGTCGAGAAGATCGAACAGTCGTTGTTCGATTTACTGGCCGACCCTGGGGAAATGAAAAACGTGGCTGCTGACAACGCAGCAATCGTCACTGAACTATCCAAACTTGGCGACCAGTTTCGCTCCGAGCTTGGTGATTCACTCTCACAAGTCAAAGGGGCGGGCTTGCGACCAGCAGGGCTGAGCGAGTAAACGCTCACCCGTTCAAGCCCTTGAGTGCGCCGGTGCTGTCGCCGAGGAACGGCAAGCGAACATCTACACGCTCGAGCATCGAAAGCCAAAGGTTGTTGAGGGGCGTTTCGTTCTGATACTTGATGTGACGGCCGGTTTGGATGGTGCCGCCACCACGGCCTGCGAGCAGGATTGGCAGGTTGTCGTGGTTGTGAGCATTGCCATCCGAGTTACCGCTGCCATAAGCGATCTGGCAGTTGTCCAGCAGCGTGCCACCACCTTCCGGAATCGACTTCAGCTTCTTCAGCAGGTAAGCGAATTGTGACGTGTGGAAGGTATTGATGTCGCGAATCTTTTCCTTCTTCTTCGCGTCGTTGCCGTGATGCGACAGGTCGTGATGCCCTTCGTTCACACCGATGAATGAGTAGGGTTTGTTGCTTCCTTCGTTGGCAAGCACGAACGTGGCCACGCGAGTGACGTCGGTCTGGAAGGCAAGAACCATCAGGTCGCACATCAGGCGAATGTGCTCGGCATAGTCCTTGGGAACGCCGGCAGGAACCGGGAAGTCCGGAGTCTTCACTTCCGGCAAGTGCGAGGCGCGATCGATCCGCTGTTCGATATCGCGAACAGCAGAGAAGTATTCGTCTAACTTGCGGACATCGTTACTGCTCAATTTGCCGCTGAGATCCTTCGCATCTTCACGCACAAAGTCGAGCACGCTCTTGCGCTTTTGATCGCGTTCGACGCGGTCCTTGGCGGGAGTGGTGGTGAACATTCGCTCGAAGATCAGCTTGGGATTCACTTCCTTGGGCAAGGGCTGAGTGGCCGAGCGCCAGGACATAGTCGAGGAATAGACGCAGCTATAACCCGAGTCGCAATTGCCGGCCATCGAGCCTGCTTCGCAACCAAGTTCCAGCGAGGCGAGACGAGTCTGATCGCCAATTCGCGAAGCAGCGACCTGGTCCACCGAGATGCCGCTGCGAATGTCGGTGCCGTCGGTCTTGCGAGGTTGAGCACCGGTCAAGAACGCGCCGAGCGCGCGAGCATGATCGCCGCCACCATCGCCATGGGGACGAGCCTTGTCGGCGGTGAGCCCGGTGAGGACGTTGAAGTCGTGCCGGAGTTCTTCGAGTGGTTTGAGAATGTGGGGCAGTTCGTAGTTGGTGCCTTCAGCGGTCGGCGTCCAGTCAGCCATGTTCTTGCCGTTGGGAACATAGAGGAAAGCCATGCGCACCGGCGCTGTGGCCGACTTGCGCGAGCCAGCATCAGCAGCCCACGAAGAGACCGAGCCCATGGCTTCGAGCCACGGCAGCGTGAGAGAAACACCAAGGCCACGCAACACGGTTCGGCGGGAAATGGGGCTCGTCATTTGGCAGGATCCTTTCCTCGGCGGTTACGAAACGGCTCGCTCTTGGCGATCTCAATTACCAGGCGGGAGAACTTGTAGTCGTCGGCAGCAAGGCCGCCGACAATTTTCTGAATAGTCGGACGGTCGTAATATTCGAGGCCGCGACCCAGGCCGTATGTCAGCATTTTCTCTGCCAGGTTGCGGCCAAACAACTCTTTTTTCGACTGAATGATCTTCTTTAACTCGGCGGGCCCGGCAAATGACTGACCATCCGGCAAAGTACCGGCAGGATCAATCTTCTGCTTTTCCTCTTCCCAGCGGTACTTGCCCACGGCGTCGAAATTCTCAAAGGCAAAGCCGATCGGGTCCATTTTCGCGTGGCAGTTGGCGCAGGCGGGATTCGCCATGTGCTGAGCCATTCGCTCGCGAAGCGTCCCCTTCAGTTCCGCACTTTCCTTTAGTTCTGGCACATCGGGTGGCGGTGGCGGCGGCGGAGTACCAAGAATCTGTTCCAGCACCCACCTGCCACGTTTGACCGGCGACGTTCGAGTGGGATTGGAGGTAACCGTCAGTACACTGGCCATCGTAAGGAGGCCGCCCCGTTGATCGTCGGCCAGTTGGACGCGGACGAACTCTTCCCGCGGTAGCTTTGGACGATTGGGGCGGTTCTTCTTCGTTGCCCAAGTGGTGCCGGTGTCATCGAGAATGCCGTAGTGGTTGCCGAGGCGTTCATTCAGGTAAGTGAAATCCGCATTTATCAGATCGAGAATGCTGCGGTCCTCTTGCACAATGGCCAGGAAGAACAACTCCGTCTCGCGCAGCATGTCTTGCCGCAGGCTGTCGTTGAAGTCCTTGAACAGCGTTTTATCCGGCGAATGCATTTGCAGCCGCCCGAGTTGCAGCCATTGGACGGCGAAATTCTTGTAAAGGGCGACCGAGCGCGGATCCTTCAGCATGCGGCGAACTTGGGGTTCGAGATTCGCCGACAATTGCCCCTTGAGCGCGAGGCGAAAGAGTTCGTCGTCGGGCATGGAACTCCAAATGAAATACGACAAGCGTGAAGCGAGTTGAAATTCATCCAGCGCCCGCGACTCGGCCGCCTGGGGCCGATCGTCGAGTTCCAGGCGAAAGAGAAACTTGGGCGAGACCAACACAGCCTGCATCGCGAACTGCATGGCTCCTTCCCATTTTTCGCCGCTCGCCAGGGCTGCCTCTGCCAGTTGGCAGAGCCGATCCACTTCCGCCGTTGTAGCTGGTCGGCGATACGCGCGGGAAGCAAACCGCAGCAGGACTTCGCGAGTCTGTTCGGCCTGCGGCTTCTCAGGGCTGCAACGAAGCAATTTTAGTTGCGTCGCTGGACGCATATCTTTCGGACCCGTCAGTGCGAAATTCTCGACATGCAGGGTTTGCAACGGTTCGCCATCGGCCGCCTTCAGCAAGCCGACAGCCATCCGGTCCATTCCCTGGGGCATCGTGAAATCGAGTTCCAGGTTCTGAGCCTTCTTGTCCTCACGGGCATCGACGGTGAACTCCTTCAGAATCTTGAAGGAGCGGAAGGCCTTGGTGCCGCCGACAATATTCGCACCGCGGTCCACAGGATCGGGTTCCGCCAATTCTTTACCGACGGCGAGGACGACAACCTTCACCGGCTCTTTGCCTTCCGTGGTGGCATAGGTGCGGACGCGGAACTGATACTCGCCGGGCGGCAGGTTTTGATATTGGGTATGCAGAGGACCAGTGAACTGTGCCGTCTCGTCCTTGGCACTGATGGGGCGCCATTTTTGCTTGGGTACGTTGCCACCAGCAGGTTCCAAGTACTGGCCGCCTTGCCAGCGCGTGGGCGACTTGGGCACTTCCACCACGATGGCCCGCTTCATAATGCCTTCAGCCGCGGCCAGGTAACGTTCCATCAGCACCGGCGACAGTGTGAGCACGTCGCCAATGTTATCGAAGCCGTGGCCGACGTCGTCCGAGGGAAAATCTTCGGCCGCGTTAAAATCAACGCCTACCAAATCGCGAATCGTGTTGTTGTATTCGGTCCGGTTGAGGCGGCGAACAGTCACCCGCCCTGGATCGGGCTTGGCATTCTGATCAGCCCGCAAGAAAACGCCTTTCACGGCAGCGAGGAAGGCGGTCGTGTCGCTGGCCATCGGCTGAGGCTTGTCTTTGGGGGGCATTTCGCCCGCTTCGACCATGTCGACTACATGCTCCCAGACTTTCCGCCCCTTCACGATCGATAGCTCGTCCTTATACGAGTGCAGGCGGACGTCAGCCTTCCCTTCTTTCTCGCCGTGGCAGTGCAGGCAGTTCTTATTGACGTAAGCGAACAGATCCTTGGTTAGATCAGGCTTGGCACTACTGTTTCCTGACTCTTGCGCTGTTGCAATGGAAAATCCCGATAGTGAGAGGAGCGCAATCAAGAAACCAAGACGCATAGCGAACTCTGCTCACGAAAGGCGGGGCGACCAAGGAAGGTTGCAGGCGGGAGGAGTCTCGATCATAACCTTGCCCTCGTCCGCAGGAAAGCGCGAACAAGCCGCAAACGCAGGCACGTCATTCCAATCTCCTCGCCCTGCGAAGCGAAATCGCAGCATCAGGTTTTACCAACATGTTCAACATTCAGCCTCATTGTTGAACACGCTGCCGTCGTAAGGCCTTGTTTTTTAGAGACTTACAAAACATCGCTGTTCAACAATCGGCCCGTTTGTTGAACACCCCCCCCGCTTGCGGTTCGCGTGCCAGGTTCTACTTCTGGCACCGATGAACCGAGCCGCTACTTCTCCCCGAACCCCGCCAATACTTCCTGGGCGGCGGCGATGGTGGCCTGGATATCGGCCGGAGAATGGGCAGCGGAAATGAAGAGGGCTTCGTACTGGCTGCAGGGCATGTAGACGCCGCGATTCAGCAGGCCCCAGAAGTAGCGGGCAAAGCGAGTGGTATCGCTCTGGCTCGCAGTATCCCAATCGGTCGGCTGCATGGGATTGAAGAACAGCGTGAGCATGCTGCCCACGCGAGTCAGCGAGGCAGGAATCTTCGCCGCTTGCGCTGCAGCTAGTAAGCCATCGCCCAATTGCGCGCCCAATTGTTCCAGTTTCTCGTACGGCGGCTGATCGCGCAACTGCTTGAGCGTTGCGATCCCCGCTGCTGTTGCCAGGGGATTGCCGCTCAACGTTCCCGCTTGAAACACTTTTCCGGCCGGCAGCACATGCTGCATGACCTCCTTGCGGCCTCCGTACGCACCAATCGGCATGCCACCGCCAACAATCTTCCCCAGCGTGGTCAGGTCGGGAGTGAAGTCGAGCAGTTGCTGCGCACCGCCGACTGCAACGCGAAAGCCCGTCATCACCTCGTCGCAAATCATCAGTGCGCCGTGTTTCCAGGTGAGTTCGCGCATCGTCTGCAAAAACTCGGCAGTTGGAATGACGGTTCCCATGTTGCCGACGATCGGCTCGAAGATCACGCCGGCAATTGTCGAACCATGCTCGGCAAAAATCTCTTCCAGATTCGCTGGATCGTTGTAGCGGCAGATGATCGTGTCCTGCGTTGTCCCCGCCGTCACGCCGGGCGAATTCGGCACCCCCAGCGTGGCCGCCGAACTTCCCGCCGCTACCAGTAGGCTATCGACGTGCCCGTGATAGTTCCCGGCGAACTTGATAATTCGATCGCGGCCGGTATAACCCCGCGCCAACCGAATGGCACTCATGGTGGCTTCGGTACCGCTGCTCACCAGCCGAACCATCTCGATCGACGGCACGAGCTCGATAATCAACTCGCACAGTTCGTTTTCGCCAGGCGAGGGCGCACCAAAACTGAAGGCCTTCTCGACCGCGGCGCGTACCGCCACGACCACGGCCGGATGTTGATGACCGAGAATCATCGGCCCCCAGGAGCCGATGTAGTCGATGTACTGATTCCCATCGACATCGAACAAATAAGCCCCACTCGCCCGATCCATCACCACGGGCTCACCGCCAACTGCTCCAAAGGCTCGCGCAGGACTATTCACGCCCCCGGGCATGATCTCTTTCGCACGGGTGAAGATGGCGTGGCTGTTGGGACGTTGCATGGCATTGTTCCGGAGAGGCTTAAAACAAACTTGGGAAACAAAAAGCCTTGCCCCACCCGTACAGGTGTAGCTTGCGGCCTTCGCAGTGAATAAAACGGAACCGATGAGTCAAGTCTGTAACGGAAGCGGTGACTCGGCAAGGGGAAGGGGCAGCGTTCCGAGCGCTGCTCCAGCCCAGACAACTACAATCCAAGAAAGCTGCCAATCATGCTCTCCCATGATTCGCCCTCTCGATCTTCCCGCGCGCGAGGCTTCACCCTCGTTGAACTACTCGTGGTGATTGCCATTATCGGCGTATTGGTGGCCCTGCTGTTGCCGGCCGTGCAAGCGGCGCGCGAAGCTGCTCGCCGCATGTCTTGCAGCAACAACCTCAAGCAGCACGCGATCGGGCTGCACAATTATCACGATACTCATGGCAAGCTGCCGTATGCTGCTTCGCACTGGGGGCATGGCGGTTGGCTCAAGATGACACTGCCGTTCATCGAGCAACGCGCGCTGTGGGAAAAATGGACCGAAGGTTTGGTCTATTCTTCGCAGCCCAATCTCGATCTTTGCCGGATACGAATCAAGGCGCACATGTGCCCCAGCGATAACCCCACGTTCTCCACTTGGAACAGCGGCGGCCAGCGAATGGCCAACATGAACTACGCGGTGAATCTCGGCAATACGACGGTGTTTCGCGTCTCGCCGTTCAACGGCGTCACCTACAACGAAGCGCCTTTTCGTTACGAAGAAGCACAAATTTCTCCCTCCATGATTACGTTCTCGTTGGCCGGCATCACTGACGGCACGAGCAACACGCTGATGCTCGCCGAAGTGCGGCAGGGACAGAAGCCCGCATCGGGAAATCAAACCGATTTGCGCGGCCTGCAATGGTATGGCCACCACACCGGCATCACCACTCACAACGCCCCGAATACCAAAGTCCCCGACTATGTGCAGGTGAATTGGTGTCCCGATCCCACGGGTGCGGCCTCCATTGGCATGCCCTGCCAGACGGAATCGGGCAAAGACACGGGCTCGACACCGAAAAATCTTTCCGCCCGCAGCACGCATCCCGGCGGAGTGATGACAGCGAACTGCGATGGCTCGGTGCAGTTCGTCACCAACACCATTGATCTGACAACCTGGCGCAATCGTGGAGCCTCGCAGGATGGAAATCCGTAGCTCGCTATCTTTTCTGTTCATCAGTTTGCTCTTCGCGGTCGCAACAGCCGGCTGCTCACTTGGGCCGCGCCTCTACCAAGTGACTGGCACGGTAAAGCACCAGGGGGAACCCATCGCCAAAGGGCAAATTCAATTCGAAGCAGACAATCCTGGCGACGTTGGCGTTTGCCCGATTGAGAATGGCAAGTACAGCGTCAAGCTGACCGCGGGTGAAAAGACCGTCCGCATTTCAGCGCCGCGCGAGACCGGCAAATTCACCGAAGGTGGCATGGGAGCCAAGATTCCGGAACTTGTCGACCTTCCCGCCAAATTCAACACGGCCAGCCAGGAAAAACGAACCGTCGAAGCCAACGAGCCGCAGACCATCGATTTTGATTTGCAATAAATCGACTGGCTTGATTGCTTTTTCCTTCTGCATTCTGCGTTCTCAGTTCTGCCTTTACCCGCCCCTCGCCACCCGCGGCTTGCCTCTCTAAACTGTGAGCAACCTCACGTTTCTCCACGCGAAAAGAGATTCACGCTCATGGCTGCGCCAGATCTGTCCGCTACTCTCGCTCAACTCGATGCTGCTGCCGCTGCTGCCAAAGTCACCCCAGCGGCCGCGGCCAATATTCGCACTTGGTTGACCGAACCGCGCTATCGGGAATATGCCGCCGAAACGGCCCGCCATGTAACCGAAGGGAAGTGGAAAGAACTCGACGACGCCTTCTGGACCGTCATTCCCTTCGGCACCGGTGGCCGTCGCGGCAAGATGTACCCCATCGGCTGCAATGTGATCAACGACCGGACGATCGGCGAAAGCGCTCAAGGGCTGGCGACCTACGTTCTGGAGCAAAAGTTGCCCGCTGGTTCGCTTTCATGCGCGATCGCTTACGACACGCGGCACAACAGCCGTCGGTTTGCCGAACTGTGCGCCAGCATTATGGTCGCCAACGGCTTCAAGGTTTACTTTCTCGAAGACTATCGCAGCACTCCGGAGCTTTCGTTTCTGGTCCGCTATAAAAAGTGCTCCTGCGGCATCATGGTCACCGCCAGCCATAACCCGCCCAGCGACAACGCGGTGAAGGTCTATTGGTCGAGCGGCGCGCAAGTGATTCCACCGCACGACAAGGCCATCGTCGATCGCGTGATGAGCACCGGCGAAATCAAGACGACCGACTTCAACGCCGCGGTCGAAGCTGGGCAGGTGATCTTCTGCAAAGACGAAGTCGACCAGGCATTCTGGACTAATGTTCTCACCCAGCGCACGCCCGGCCCGCGGAACTTGAAAATCATCTACTCGCCGTTGCATGGCGTGGGCGAGTCCGCTGTTGTTCCCGTACTGCAAGGAGACGGGTTTCAAGACGTCGAAGTCTATGGCCCCCATCGCGAGCAAAGCGGCGATTTCCCGAACGTTCCCGGCCATGTTTCGAACCCCGAGAATGTCGAAGTGTTCGACGCGATCATTTCCCGGGCATACGCATCTGGCGGCGAACTGATTCTCGCCACCGACCCCGACTGCGATCGCATGGGCTGTGCCGCACCCGTGAAGAAAAGTCTCAAGGGTGACTTGAAGCAAGTTCCTTGGGCTACGTTCACCGGCAATCAACTGGGCGTGTTGCTCGCCGACTATGTTTGCGAATCGCGCAGGAAAACTGGCGGGCTCACGAAGGAGAACTTCCTCGTTTCGACGCTCGTCACCACGCAGATGATTCGCCGAATTGGTGACTCTTATGGTGTGACGACTTACAACAACCTGCATGTCGGTTTCAAATGGATTGCCCAGCAAATCGACGCTTCCGGCCCCGACAAGTTCCTCTTCGGCACCGAAGAGTCGCACGGCTTTCTTATCGGCCAATACGTCCGCGATAAGGACGGCGCTGCGGCCTGCATGCTGATGGCCGAACTGGCTGCCGTGTGCAAGGAGCAGAAAAAGACGGTCCACGAAAAGCTCGACTCGCTCTATTGGCAGCATGGCTACCACGGCGAACGCGTGCTCAACGTCACCATGCCGGGTTCGGCGGGTATGGCGAAGATGCAATCGCTGATGGGCAACTTCCGCTCAGCACCGCCCACCGCGCTCGGCGGCATCAAGGTCGCAGCCGTCCGCGACTACAAAGCTCTTACCCGCACAGTCACCGGCGGCCAGCCCGAAAAGCTCGACGCTCCACCAGCAGACATGGTGATTCTCGACCTGGCCGAAGAAGGAAACTACGTGGCCGTTCGCCCCAGCGGAACCGAGCCCAAGGTGAAGTTCTACATGTTCACCTACACCCCCGCCGAACAGCTTGCTGACCTTGACCGCACCAAGGAAGAAATGGCTGCCCGCATGCAAGCCTTTGAAGTTGACCTCAAAGCCTTTGCGGCGAAAGCGTAAGTCGCTATCCTGCAGCACGCTTATAACAACCACCGCCAATATTTGATTTGCGGCGCTCGTTACGATTGTTATCATGCGACTCAATTATTGACATGCACCCCGATTGCAATTGAGGCTCAAATGGCGCGCGCAAAAAAAGATCCAGCAAAAGCTGCTACGGCCGCTGATGGCTCAGTGCTCTTGTTGACTTGTATGGATCTTCGACTACTGGATGAAACCGTACGCTGGATGGAGTTGCAAAAACTCACCAACGCCTACGATCACGCCATCATGGCAGGCGCGTCGCTCGGCGCGTTGGGTGGGCCCGAAGGGCCAATTAGTCCCGCGACTGGTTTTGAGAGCTGGCATAAAACATTTCTTAAGCATCTTGAACTCGCTCATAAGTTACATCACATCAAGCAAGTCTATGTGCTGGAGCATCGCGACTGCGGGGCTTACAAAGAGTTCTTGGGTGCTGAAGGGGCATTCGACCCCAGCGAAGCGCAATCCGAAGTTTGGTGCCACACTTTCTTTGCGCGACGCTTGCGCGCGGTGATCGAAGCATGGAGCAGTGCGAACAAAGGCCCGAATGAAGAAATACTCATTGTGAAGTCGTTCATCATGGGCCTGGATGGGAACGTCAGTCCGCTTGAAGCCTAGCCCCTCTACCGGCGCTGCAGCTTTTGCACGATGATTGCTAGCTGAGATTTTAGGAACGTTTTCTGCTCGCGCGAGGAGTCTGCGATGTCGCTGGTTGCTGTCGAACACATTCTGGTTGTCCCGACCGCTGTCTTTCATGAGTTGGGATACTTTCAGGGGTTTTCGAGCGACATCAGCCGTTATCTGCCGCAGCTTCTTCAGCCAGAGCACGTTAGTTACCGCCCTCGACCCGAGATGGAGAAGGATCCCAGCTTCAAGCAGTTGATTCCGTACGTCATCTTCCGCCATCGCGCGACGGACGGCAGCGTCTCGCTCTTTTGCTACACCCGCGGCAAGGGCCAAGGCGAAAGCCGGCTGCATGCCAAGCGCAGCGTTGGTATCGGCGGGCATATTTCGTCGGACGACGCCGCCTGCCAGAACCCCTACGAAGAGGGCATGCGCCGCGAACTGCTCGAGGAAGTGCAGATCGATACGCAATACGAGGCCAAACTCGTTGGTTTGATTAACGACGACCTGACCGAAGTGGGAAAGGTCCACTTAGGGCTCGTCCACATCTTCGATGTAGCTGAGCCGCGCGTTAGTCCGCGCGAAGATGATATTTGCGAAACGGGCTTCGTCCCCGTGAGCGAGATTCTGGCCGATACCTCGCGGTTTGAAACCTGGTCGCAGATCTGCCTGCAAGCACTGTTTGGCAAGAGCAGGTCTTAACCGGCCGCTTTGTACAAGTACGGATTGAGCGTCGGGTCGTTGTACATCTTCATCTGGCGATAAGTCTTGTGCTTTTTGCGCCCGGCGAAGATATCGTCGATCAATTCCTGCGCAGATCGCGACAGGTCCTGCTGCTGCATGACAGCAATCCCCAGTTTGCCGGCCACGCTGGCTCGATGCTCGGGAGTGGCATCGGTACGCTCGGCCTGTTCCTGCAAGTGATAAATCCGCAGCGCCAGAATCGCGAGCCGGTCGATTGAACTGCCCGCCGTTTCCGTATTTTGAGTGGCGTTAGGCGCGGGTGTGACTTGCAGTTGTTCGAGTCGATCAGTGATCCAATCGTCGAGCTTCTCGATGTAATCGTTCCGCTGCTGGTTGTAGCGATCGATGGCGCGCTTGACCTGCGCAATGGTTGAATCGGGCACGTCCTTACTGCGGGCAATATCTTCTTCGTGCCATAGCTGAAAGTTATAAGTAAGCTGCTGGCAAACGAGCCCGAGAAAGCCGGTGTAGTGATTTTCGATCGGTTTCGTGTGCCAGCGCACGATCATTTCCCGATGAAGCTTCGTTATTTCCGTTATCCTCTGCATCCATGCCTCGACTTCCGTTGCTGGCAAACATCCTAGTTCTGCGCGGGATTCTAAGAATTCAGGCCAATTCTGGCAACGTGAATTGAAATGGCTCAAACGACTGAACGCCTGTCTACGCGTTTGGTCGCACTTTCCAAATTTGAATCCTGCCGCAGGGGCGGGAGACAGTCGTTTAGTCGGTTACGCAACCAAAAACACAAGTTAACAAGTGGCATATTCCACGAGGTTCGGGCTTGCGGGCTCGAAAACCGCCCTGTTCGTGTCTGCGAAGCGTAACTAGAATTCACGTCACGGTTTATTGTGCGCGGGGAAGGTCTGCGCAGACGCTGAGTGACGGATCGATCTTTCGCAACTGTTTGGATGTCATGACTTTACGCTATTGGACCGCAGGTGAATCGCACGGCAAGGCTTTGGTGGCTTTGGTCGATGGGTTTCCGGCGGGGGTGAAACTCGATACGGCGGTGATCGACCAGGAACTGCGTCGGCGGCAAGGTGGCTATGGACGTGGCGGGCGGCAGCGAATCGAAACCGACACCGTCGATGTGTTATCCGGCATCTGGAAGGGCGAAACGCTCGGCAGCCCAATCGCTCTGCAGGTCGTCAATAAAGATTACAAGTTGGAGCGTCTCAGCGACTTAACGCGGCCAAGGCCAGGTCACGGCGACCTGACCGGCGCGATCAAATACATGGGTTCGATCCGGGGAATTCTCGAACGGGCCAGTGCCCGAGAGACCACCGTCCGAGTTGCAGCCGGTGCCCTTGCCCGGCAACTCTTGTCTGCCTTTCAGATCGATGTGATTGGTTACGTCGTGGAACTTGGCGGCATCAAGCTGGATCCGGTCGATGCCCCGCTGGCGGAGCGACTGGAGCGGCGCGAATCAAGTGAGGTTTATTCGCTGGTCCCCGAGAAAGACGACGAAGTTAAGGCACTCATCGACGAGACTGGCAAGGCCGGCGATACGCTGGGGGGCATTGTCGAGGTCCGAGTCGAAGGTTTGCCCTTCGGCCTGGGAACGCATGCCCAGTGGGACTTGAAACTCGATGGCCGGATTGCTCAGGCCGTGATGGCCGTGCAGGCGATCAAGGGTGTCGAGATCGGCCTGGGGTTTGAAGCGGCCCGCCGGCGCGGCTCGCAAGTTCACGATCCAATTCATTTCGATCCTGCCACGCGCGACACCGCCACGCTGGGCTACAGCCGACCCACGAACAATGCCGGCGGACTCGAAGCGGGCATGACCAATGGCCAGCCTTTGGTAGTCCGCGCGGCGAAGAAGCCGATCAGCACGTTGGCCAAGCCTTTGGATTCGGTGAACCTCGAAACCAAAGAGCCGGAAAGTGCTCAATACGAACGGAGCGATGTTTGCGCGGTATCGGCTGCGAGCGTGATTGTCGAGAACGTCGTGGCCTTTGAAATCGCCCGCGCACTCGTCGAGAAGTTTGGCAACGACAGCCTGGTGGAGATGCAGGCTCGTTTGGAATTGTTCAACAAGATGGCCCGAGAGAGATAACTGAAAAGTAGCTGAACTCACCGGAGTTCAGAGGATTCCGCCACGTTTTTAAGCAGTTCAAGTCAGTGACCGAACAAGGACGTTCGTCATGCACCGTAACACAGCACAATTCGTTTGCCGCCTCGGCTTCGTGCTGTGCTGCCTATTGCCAACTTGCGTGACCGGCGGGTGGATTGCTTATCGTTCCTTCGCCGGCGTCGTGCTTTCTCAAAAGCAGGAGTGGGAGCACGTCCTCAGCCAGCGTTTGGGATTGCGCGTCACTTGCGAAGCGCTCGATTATTCTCAGCCCAATGCTGCAGAGCTAAAAAACGTTGCTCTCTTCGATCCCGAGACCGGGGTGCCAATTGCCACGCTCGCCCTGCTCGAAGTGATTCGCGAAGAGAAGCAATGGAAATTGATTGGCTGGCAGGCAGTGGTTGAATCCGCCCAGTTGCCGCAAGTGATGCAAGTGCTGCAGCAACGCCTGCTGAAGATGTCAGCGACCGATGCCTTGCCTTGCGCAATCTGGCTGCGGGAAATCACCCTCCGCGATGCCGAGCGAAGCTTGACGCTCGTCGATTTGAACGGCACCTGGCAATCGACCAAGGATGGACCGCTCGGCGGATTGCAATTCCGGTTACCCGAAGCAGAGCCAAATGCCCCGCGCGGACGAATCGTCGTGCAACGGAACCGGCAAACATCGCCGCCGAGTACACGCTGGCAATTTGAATCCGGCGCGTTGCCGCTCCCTTGTTCGCTGGCCGCGCCCGGTTGGCGAGACCTGCGGCACTTGGGCATTGGGGCGACCTTTCTCGGGCAGTTGGAACTGGTCGATGCCGGGGAGCAATCGTCGGGCCGGCTGCGCGGCACGTTCGAGCATGTCGATCTCGATGCCCTCATCAGCGAGCAATTTGCCCATCAATTGAGCGGACTGGCAATTTGCAAGATTGAAGACGCCACGCTTGAGCAGAATCGGCTGACAATGATCCGCGGCACTGTCCAAGCCCGCGATGGTTGGATCAGCCGGTCGCTACTTCAAGCCGCGACCGAACACTTGCAACTGCACTGCCCGGTCGCTGAAACATTGCCCGCCAGCGGAGCCCCCGTTTCGTATCGCCAGTTATCGCTCGGCTTTGATCTGCGCGACGGCGGCCTGCAACTATCGGGTAGCGCCGATCCGCTTCGTGCGGGAGTGCTGCTGGCGACTGGCTCCGGCTCGATCCTGGAAACTCCACCCCGGCATCAGGCTACGTCCTTGGGCTTCGTGCGCATGCTCGTTCCCGAAAGCGAATGGCAGGTTCCTGCCGCTCGTCCTGCCCAGGCACTGGCGAGGTTCCTGCCTCTTCCCGAGTTGCAAAACGGGGCCACCATCTCGCGGTCGCACGTCCCGACGCGGCTGAATCCCCCGCGTAATCCCGACGCCCCGGTGATTCGTCAGCCCTACAGATAGGCATCCCGTTTTGTAGCAGCCGCTGTCGCGCCCGACCCCAGCCACAACTCGTAACATTTCGGTTAAGATAAACCCACCACTACCTCACCCCTGAATTAACCCGCCCGCTATGTCCGCTGCTGGATCTGCCGACGAGTTCGCTGCCTATTGCCAAGTTTGGCGGCAGCGCGTCGAGCAGAAGTTAAGTGACTACACGACTTACGGTGACGATTGCCCGTCTCACTTGGCGGCGGCCATTCGCCATAGCCTGCTCGCTCCGGCCAAACGATTGCGCCCACTATTGGTGTTAATGGCTTGCGAGGCTTGCGGTTATGATGCTGAGGCGGCTCTGCCCGCCGCTTGTGCGGTTGAGTTCATTCACACCTATTCCCTGATTCATGACGACTTGCCGGCGATGGACAACGACGAGCTTCGTCGCGGTCTGCCGACCTGTCACGTGGCGTATGGGGAGGCGACGGCCATTTTGGCTGGCGACGCGTTGCTCGCCCAGGCGTTTGAACTGATCGCGAAGGACATTCAGCCTCCGGCAGTTGCCGCCCGTTGCGTTTTGGAATTGGCGGTGGCCGCGGGAGCGGGAAACCTGGTCGGCGGACAGCAGGATGACCTGCATCCCGAGCATCTGGCCCAGAATTTGGCGGGATTGGAGCGGATCCATCGGCGCAAAACGGGAGCCATGATTGAGGTCTCGCTGCGGCTGGGCGGCTTGATTGCCGGCGTGAATACCGAACAATTACAGAGCCTGGATAAGTACGGGCAATGCCTGGGATTAGCGTTTCAAATTGTGGATGACCTCTTGGACTTGCAAGGGGATGAGAGCAAGATGGGTAAGAAGACTCGCAAAGATTCAGACGCCGGGAAGTTGACCTATCCCGGATTGATCGGCGAGGATGCTAGCCGGGAGCGAGCGACAAGCTTGATTGCTCAGGCTCGGCAGGCAGTGGCGGTCTTCGCTCCGCGAGCGGCGCACCTGGAAGCGCTGGCCCGCTACGTGTTAGAAAGGAATCATTAATCAGCCATGCATCAGTTGCTTTCTAAGATTGAGTCGGCTCATGACCTACACAAAATGTCGGTCGGGGAGCTCACTACGCTCGCAGCCGAGATTCGAGACGTCCTTTGCAACTTGCTCAGCACGCGGACGGCGCATTTCGCCTCGAACCTGGGCGTGGTCGAACTGACCCTGGCCCTGCATAGCGTTTTCGACTTCCGCCGCGATCGGCTCATCTGGGACACTGGGCATCAAATCTATCCGCACAAGCTCGTGACCGGCCGCTATCACGAATTCAGCACCATCCGCACCAAGGGGGGGCTGATGGGTTATCCCAACCCGCACGAAAGTGACTACGACCTGTTCATGACCGGCCATGCCGGCTCTAGCGTATCGACAGTTGTCGGCTTGAAGAGTGGTGACGATCTGCGCGGTGAAGGCGATCGTCGCGCGGTGGCGGTGATTGGCGACGGCGCGTTTCCTTCGGGCATCGTTTTCGAAGCGCTCAATAATGCGGGTGGGCTGAAGAGCGACACGCTCGTCATCCTCAACGACAACAAAATGTCGATCTGTCCGCGTGTCGGTGGCATGGCCAGCTACATGGACCGCCTCCGCACGACGCCCTTCTATGCCGGACTCAAGTCCGAAGTGGTGAAGGCACTGAACAAGGTTCCGTTGCTGGGCGATCCGGTCGAACGCTTCCTCGCGCAGATGAAAGAAGCTGTGAAGGCTGGCCTGCACGGCGGCATGATGTTCGAGGATCTCGGCTTCCGCTATCTCGGCCCGATCGACGGCCACAACATTGTGGTCCTCAAGAAATATCTGCAGATGGTCAAGGATCTGAAGGGTCCGATCTTGCTGCACGTTGTCACCGAGAAAGGCCACGGCTATCAGCCTGCAGCGGCCGATCCTGTATTCTTTCACACACCGCCAGCGTTCGAAGACGATCACGGCTGCGCGGTGCCGAAGAAGTCGGGTGGCTCACCCGCTTATACCAATCTCATTAGCGAAGCGATCGGCAACGCCATGCGGCGGGACAGTCGCGTCACGGTGCTCACAGCCGCCATGTGCCAGGGAAACAAGCTCGAAAAAGTGCGCGAAGAGTTCCCCACGCGCTTCTTCGATACCGGCATTTGCGAATCGCATGCGGTCGCCTTCGCCGGCGGACAAGCCAAGACTGGAATGCGGCCAATCGTCGATATCTACAGCACGTTCCTGCAACGCAGCTACGACCAGATCTTTCAAGAAGTGGCCCTGCAGAACTTGCCGGTCATGTTCACGCTCGACCGTGCGGGGCTTACGGGGCCCGATGGCCCGACGCATCACGGTTCCTACGACATCGCTTACATGCGCGTGTTCCCGAACATCGTTTGCATGGCCCCGGGCGATACGTACGACGCCCAGCGGATGATCGACTTTGCGTTGTCGCTCGACGCTCCTACTTCCGTTCGCTATCCCAAGGCCAACGCCGAAACATTGCCCGGCGAGCGCTCCCCCATCGAACTCGGCCGCAGTGAAGTCCTGCGCTGGGGCCGCGATGGTTTGATTCTCGCCTGCGGCACCCTGGTCACCGAGTGCGTGCGGGCTGCGGATCGAATGCGGCAAGATGGCCTGGATATCGGCGTCGTGAATGCCCGCTTCATCAAGCCCATGGATCGAGAACTGCTCGAACGGGCTCTCCGCGAATGCCCCTTCCTCATCACCGTCGAAGAAGGCTGCTTGATGGGTGGCTTCGGCAGCGCGGTGCTCGAAGCTGCCTCCGACCTCGGCCTCGATTGCAGCCGCATCAAGCGGCTTGGCATTCCCGATCGGTTCGTCGAGCATGCCGAGCGCGCGGAGTTGCTCGCCGATTTAGGACTCGACCAGTTGGGTATCATCAGTGCGTGCCGTGCCATGACCGAGCGTTGCCAATCCTCTTCCAGCATGCAGGCGAATTCCTAATCGACGCGGCCAACTTGCGGCTGACCGCTCGCAAGCGAATAATACAGGCTCTATGGCACAGCGTCGCGAGCAGATCGATTCCATCATCCGGGTGGTCACACCGGAGAATATTGCGTTCGAGTATCGTCTGGCGGGACCATTCCGCCGTCTGCCTGCCTTGCTCGTCGACTTTGCGATTATGGGCACCGGTCTGATCGTCTTTATGATCGTGCTGATGATGACGCTCGCCATTGTTAGCTTCGGGCTGACGATCGCCATCTTTCTCATCATGTCGTTTGTGGTGCAATGGTTCTACATGGGCCTCTTCGAGGTCTACATGAATGGCCAGACACCCGGAAAACGGTTGACCGGACTTCGCGTGCTGACGACCGAAGGTCAGCCCATCAATGGCATGCAATCGATCATGCGGAACTTGTTCCGCGGTGCCGATTTGTTTCCGATGATGCCTCTGATCGGCCCTGTCGTGATGACACTCAACGACCGAAGCCAGCGGCTAGGGGACCTGGTGGCGGGAACCATCGTCGTCGTCGAACAGAATTCCTGGCTTACGGGGGTTGCGAAGTTGGAAGACCACCGCGCGATTCAACTAGCCGGCTATTTGCCGCCCAACTTCGTAGTTTCTCGTCAACTTGCGCGAGCATTGGCGACCTATGTTGAGCGGCGTCGCTTCTTCTCTCCCCTGCGGCGACGGGAAGTGGCCAAGCACTTGGGCGAACCCCTGTTGCAGCAATTTGGCCTGCCGGCAGATACCAGCTACGACCTGCTCCTCTGCTCGCTCTATTACCGCACGTTCATTGCCGATCGGCATCAAGACGAACAGCGCCTGGCCGAAGCGAAAGCGGCTGCCGTTCAAAACAATCCGTTTCAGCAAGTCGGTAACAATCTATTCCAGATCCAAGTAAAGATGCCGCCGCTGCCGCAAGAGCAAATGGTAGGCATTCCAGTCGATGAAGTGGCGAAGCTGAAGATGTAATTTTGAGAGTAGCCGAACACTCGCCCCCGTACGAAAGCCTCTGGCATGAAAGTCGTTGAACTACTCGAGCGCCGCCGCAAGAACTGGCAGGAGCTGGAACGCTACTGCGCGCGAAGCAGCTTGGGTTCGCTCAATACCTCGGAACTGTCGCGATTTTCGGCCCTTTATCGCGCTGCCTGTGCTGACCTGGCACTTTCGAATTCCTATCAACTACCCGAAAACACCGTGCAGTACCTGCACAATATTGTGGGTCGAGCTCACAATCAACTATATCGCAGCAAGCGGCTCGACTTTGCTGCCTGGAGCAAAATGCTGCTCGAAGATGTGCCTCAACGCATCTTCAACGATCGCTGCGTGCAGTTGATGTTTTGTCTCTTCTGGGGCTTCTTCATTCTCAGTGCCTGGCTGGCCTATTCCAAAACAACCTGGCCCGACTATGCCGAGCAGATGATGAAGGCCGAGATGATCGAGCAAATGGAAAGCAGCTTCAAAAACCCCATTGATGGTTCAGGCCGCGACGGGGATATGAATCTGATTATGGCGGCCTTTTACATTCGGCATAATACGGGAATTGGCCTGCAGTGTTTTGTCTGGGGCCTGTTGGTGGTTCCCGGTTTATACGTCACGATCAGAAATGCACTCTTGCTCGGCGCCGCTTTCGGCTACATGGCTCGTCCCGATGTGCCCGAAGGGGCGAACTTCTTTCATTTCGTGACTGCTCACGGCCCGTTCGAACTGACTGCCATCGTCCTATCCGCCGGTGCCGGACTGCGGCTGGGATTGGCTTGGATCATGCCCGGACAGTTGACACGTGGTGCTTCGTTGCAGCAGACGGGAACCGAAATGATGCCCGTCATGTGTGCGGCGATGATTATGTTTGGCCTGGCTGCGTTTATCGAGGGATTCTTATCTCCCTCGGCCGCCCCTTATTGGATCAAGGCGGCAGTAGCGATCATTTCGAGTGCGGCCCTCGCGTTTTACTTCATCGTGCTTGGATTTCCGCGGAGCCTGCTCGGTGCAACTCGATAACACCCGCATTTCGATCCGCGAGCGGAATCTGCTGGAGACCGTCGACTTGTCCTTTCGCGTCTTGCGCGAATTTTGGAAGCCGTGGCTCATTTGCTCGCTCTTGGCGATAGTCCCGCTGGCAATCCTCAACGCGTTGCTGCTTGGCTGGATGGCTGCCGATATGGATTTCGTCGAGGAATGGCCGGCTCGCTATTTCTGGACAATGGCTGTGTTCATCTATTTCGAAGCACCACTGGCTTCGATATTTGTCGTCGGCTACATGGGGCCGGCGGTCTTCATGGAAAAGCCGACCATTAAGCAAGTCTTCTGGGATACGCTGCGACAATTCCCGTCGCTCTTCATAGCGCAGTGCCTGCTCAGGTGCGTGTTGCCTGTCTGGCTACTAGCGGCCATGATGGATCGGATCGAACCGAATTGGCCCATCGAGGCGTTTGTGATTCCGTTCTTGCTGCTACCGTTGGCGACTGCCGTGCGCGCTTTTCGCCCTTACATCAACGAGATTATCCTGCTCGAAAAGAACCCGCTCCGCTCCAACAATCCTCAAGTGCTGACGATTGGCAAACGAAGTGCGCACCTGCATGGCCCGTATGGCAGCGACCTGTTCGTTCGCTGGCTCGGCACCCTGTTGATCTCGCTGGCTTTGGTTGCCATGATCGGCGTCAGCACGCTGACTCTTCAGTCGGTTCTATTCTCGAATTCGGAGCTGAACTGGCTCCTGGTTTACATTTGGTATCCTGCTGTCCTCTGGACGGTCGTCAGCTTGATTTCACTGGTCCGCTTTCTGGATTACCTCGACTTGCGCATTCGGCACGAAGGGTGGGAAGTGGAGTTGTTGATGAAGGCAGAAGCCCTGCGCTTGAAACCAAACCCGCTATAACACGATTGGACTGATTCGCGGTGACGAGAGCGTTTTGCTACCTGACGTTTGGATTTCTCCTGCTCACGACAAGCAGTCGGTGGCCGGCCTGCGCCGACGAACAAATTGCCCCCAGCGATGTCGAGGCAATTGAGAGCGGTCGGGATGCCTTGAACGGCAGGACATACTTTCCGTTTTATGATGCGAAAAAGGATGAAGTTCGGCGGATTGATGTGCAGGAGAAGAAGACCGCGGCAGACGCAGACAACGATTCAAAATGGGCGTCCACAACCGGCACGACTGCGCCAGTGCGAGGTGGTGGCGGCAGGAGCAGTTCGTTTGCTTCATTCTTTCAAGTGGCAGGCCTGACCGTCCTCACGTTGTTGATCGTAGCTGTGGCGATTCTGCTGACGAAAACGTTCTTGCAAGGCGAGCAAACACAAACGCAGGGCGCCAAATTTGTCGATACTTCGAGCGACGTCGACCGAGTTGAAGACCTGCCCTTTCAGCTTAAGCGCCCCACCGGAGATTTCCTTTCCGAAGCTCGGCGATTGTATGAAGCGGGGCAATATTCAGAAGCAATCATCTACTTGTTCAGCTACGAGCTCGTGGCACTCGATAAGCGCCACTTCATTCGCCTGGCAAAGGGAAAAACGAATCGCCAATATCTGCGTGAAGCGCGTTCACGTGAGGGGCTTAAGCAGATTCTGCAGGGGACGATGATTTCGTTCGAAGATGTGTTTTTTGGACACCATGAATTAAGCCGCGCGGGGTTTGAAGAAAGCTGGTTTCAACTAGACAACTTCCACCACCAACTTGAACAAGTGGAGCTAGCCGCCGCATGAGCACCGCGCGCACCTATCGCTCCGCGACCGAAAAACCTGAGGGGAGTCCGTACACGCTGCCAGCAATTCTCGGCGGTCTCGTGCTCCTGGTGTTCTTGGTCGTTTGGCTCATGCGCGGGTCCGAACAATTGCAAACTGGCTATGGACAGCGATTGGGCAACGAGAACCGGGCCAGCGTTAATGGGACCTTGGCGTTTTCAGAAATGTTTCGCAACGCAGGCCACTCGGTAACTTCGCTCGACAAGCTTTCTCCCAGATTAAGGAAGTATCAGACCATTGTCTGGTTTCCCGACGACTTTGGCGTTCCCACGCTCGAGCAGCGGCAATTCATCGAGAACTGGCTGGCTGAGTCGAGTGGCCGCACGCTCATCTATGTGGGGCGGGACTACGATGCCGCAACCGCCTATTGGTCGCAGATTCAGCCTCAAGCTCCAGCCGATCAGGCTGTCGAAATCCGGCGCAAATTGGCCGATGCCAAATCTCGTTTTGCAACCCAGCGGGCAATGTTGCCCAAGGACAAGTTTGGGGGCTGGTTTGTTTTGCGAGATGGTCCGCCGCGAAAAGTCACCGCCTTACAGGGTGAGTGGGCCGAGGGAATTGATCCTTTGAAGGCCGACATCCGTATCGCCAGCCAACTGGTTGAACCAACCGAAAAAGATGTCACCAGCAATCAGGGCACTCCCCCTGAAACGTTCGAGCCGCTGTTGGAGAGCGACGGGGATGTCATTATCGCCCGCGTTTCTGGCAACGCTTTCGGCGGCGGTCAGATTATCGTCGTTGCCAATGGCAGCACGCTCTTGAATTATCCGCTGATCAACCATGAGCACCGCAAGCTCGCGGGTCGACTAATTGCCGAAAGTGATCCACTTGGTGATGTCGCCTTTTTGGAAAGTGGCGAGGGTGGCCCGCGCGTCGAACATCGCCACTTGGCGAAAGTGAATTCCGAGTGGCCATTTCCGATGAACGCCATTGTGTTTCATCTGGTCATGTTAGCCATGGTCTATTGCCTGGCTAGATCGGCTATCTTTGGGCGCGCCCGCCGTTTAATCGGCGATACACCCACCGACTTCGGCAAACATATTACGGCCCTCGGCAAACTGATGCAGCGCACCAAAGACCAGTCGTATGCTTATGCCCGGCTGCAGCAATATCGTCAACATGGCAAACGAGACTCGGGAAAGGCTCATAAGAAGTGACGGTATTAAACCAGCGGAACTTTCTCATGTGCATGGTGCCTGGCACTTCGCTGGACTAAAGTCATGCTCAGCCACTCCGGCAAGCTTGGCAAGCACGTGAAGCCGCCAGCGAACACCTCCTCGTAGATCTACTTCTTCCTTTCGCAATCCTTGATTACCGCATGAGCTCTTTACCACCCGGATCCGATCCCAACGCTGCTGGTACCATCGAATTCACGTGCAGCGGCTGCGGCCGCTCGCTTAAAGTTCCTGCCTCTGCGGCTGGGCGCAAAGCATCCTGCCCGCAATGCTATGGCGTTGTGCAGGTTCCTGAGGCGAGTACGGTTGCGGCGCAGCCCACATCACCGCCAGTCACTCCGTTTGCGCCACAACCGCCCGCCATGCAACCCGCTGCCTGGAATGCGCCCCCTGCCACGCCGCTGTCGACATTTTCCCCTCCTGCCAGCGGGGCACCAGCGCTCACTCCATTCGCTCAACCAACGCCTCCGCATACTGCACCGGCGGCAGGCATTCACATGTCTCCGCGCGCAGAACCAGGGAGAGAAACCCCCACCAAGAAGCTGTTCGACCGCATTACGCAGGAAATTGGCAAGTTGTATGTCGGACAGGATGAACTAGTCCTGGGAGCCTTGGTCGCGCTCTTTTCGAGCGGGCACGTCTTGATCGAGAGCGTGCCTGGACTGGGTAAGACGCTGTTTGTGCGGACGCTTGGGAAAGTACTCGGTTGCCAGTTTGGGCGGATTCAATTCACTGCGGACTTGATGCCCTCGGATATCACTGGCGCGCCAATTTTCGATATGAAGATTCAGGAGTTCCGCTTTCGTCCCGGGCCCGTCTTTACCCAGTTCCTGCTGGCAGACGAAATCAATCGTGCTCCAGCCAAGACCCACGCGGCCTTGCTCGAAATCATGCAGGAGTATCGCGTCACCATCGATGGTACGAGTCACGTAATCGAGCGACCGTTTTTGGTGCTCGCCACCCAGAATCCGATTGAATCCGAAGGAACTTACAATTTGCCCGAAGCTCAGCTCGATCGCTTCATGTTCAAATTAGTGGTCGACTACCCGCTCGAACAGCAGGAAGCTCAGATTCTGCAAATGCACAGCCAGCAGTTGGACTTGAATGATCGCCTGAAGAATGATTTACAGACGATCACTTCGCCACCTGAGATCCTGCAGACTATTCAGGATAATGCCAAGGTTCGCATTGACCCCCGGCTGATCGACTACATCAATAAGATCGTACGGCGAACGCGCGAATGGCCTCAGTTCCACATGGGCGCATCGCCACGGGCTGGATTGTCGTTAGTTCAAGCTGCCCGCACTTTGGCTGCATTTGCCGGTCGAGATTACGCGGTGCCGGATGATGTCGTACAAATCGCACTTCCCGCACTGCGGCATCGCGTGGTGCTGACTGCCGAAGCAGAAGTGGAAGGACAGAAGATCGATGATCTGCTAACGGAACTGATTCGCTCGGTGGAGGTCCCCCGGATCTAACCGGATCGAACTCATGGATCGCTTGAATCAGCTCCTGACGCAGAACGCCGATTTTCTCAATCAGTACGCCGTGCTGATTGTGGCGCTCGCGGTAGCGCCGCTCGCATTACTTGGCTTTAGCCGGAAAATCTATCCGCATGTGACGCAGATCGCCCTCTTCAGCATTCCGGTGATCCTCACGTTGACGCTGCTGATCGATAAGCGCCTGCTTGCGCTGGTATTAATTATCGATTTGCTGATTCCACTGATCGCTCTGGTCGATTTATTTACGATTCCCCGTCAAAAGCAGCTGAAGGTCGAGCGACAGGCACTTAAAATTGCCTCACTGCAAAAACCACATCGAGTGACGCTGCAGATTTCTAACATCGGCTCGCGTCCGTTCACCGCCTGGGTACGCGACGATATTCCGCAAGAATTCACGGCAGATCCGAAGGAGTTTGTGCTCAAGCTGGGCGCGCAGAGCCGGACGACTGTGCACTACGAGCTGACAGCAAGCCGTCGCGGCGCTTATGCAATGCACTGCGTTCACGTCCGCGTCCGCAGTTGGTTGGGTTTGTGGAAGCGGTTCTATCAATACGATGCTCCGAGCGCGATTCACGTCTATCCAGATATGAAGCAGCTGGCCGAATTTGCCATTCTGGCGCGCACGAACCGTTTGAGCCTTATGGGCGTTCGCCGTACTCGCAAGGTCGGTACCGAGAACGATTTTGAACGATTGCGCGACTATACGCTCGATGACAACTACAAGTTCATTGATTGGCGCGCGAGCGCCCGCCGCAACAAGCTGACAGTGAAGGATTTTCAAACCAGCCAAAGCCAACGGCTGATATTTCTGGTCGATTGCGGACGCCTAATGACCAACCAGGCCGCCGGCATTAGCCTGCTCGATCACGCGCTCAACGCGGTGCTCATGCTCAGCTATGTCGCTCTGCGGCAGGGAGATTCGGTCGGCATGATCTGCTTTGCCGATAAGGTGCTCTCGTTCGTCCCACCGCGCGGCGGCATGAACCAGATGAATCAACTGCTGCATTCATCGTTCGATCGCTTTCCCGAACTGGTTGAATCGCGTTACGACGATGCTTTTCTCTACCTTCACACACACTGCAAGAAGCGGTCGCTGGTAGTTCTGATTACGAACGTGATCGACGAAGTCAATTCGCACCAGATTCAAAGCTATCTCGGTAACGTTGTGGGGCAACATCTGCCCCTCGGAGTGCTGCTGCGGGATCACCATTTGTTCGATGCGGCCGATCGCGACCCACGTTCCGAGGAAGAGTTATTCCGAGGGGCCGCCGCGGCGGAGATTCTCTCGTGGCGGCATCAGGTGCTGCGCGATTTGGAGCACACTGGCGTGTTGAGCCTCGACGTATTTCCCGAGGATATGACCGCGCCCCTCGTGAACCAGTACTTGAACATCAAAGCCCGGCACCTCCTGTAGCACGATCGCGGCTAGCGATATAACAGGACATCTCGTTGCTGCCATCGATTACTCGCCGGAGAACCTAGCGCCGTGTTTTTAGCCGAGCCGCCACGCACCGCGTGGGATCTGAACTTTTCTGTGCTTGGGTTTTCCGTGCGCGTGCATCCATTTTTTTGGCTGATGTGCCTGATGCTGGGTGGAGCTAACGATGCAACGCACATCTTGATGGTAACCGCCATCTTTTTCGGTTCAATCCTGATTCACGAGCTTGGCCATACGTTCATGATGCGGCGCTATGGTCGCGAGGCTCATATCGTGTTGTACGGCATGGGCGGCCTGGCAATTGAAGGTTCGAATAACGAGTATTCCGGCTACTATCATCCACGTGGTGAACGCCGGACTGCGCAAGAGCAAATCTACATTTCGTTGGCGGGCCCAGTGGCTCAGTTGCTTTTGGCGGGCGCGATGTTAGCCCTTGTCAAACTGCTTGGCGGTGAGACTGTCGTAGTGATGCAGCACAAGGTGGTGCCGAATTTTGTAGTACTTCCCTCAGCCCAAATAAGCGCCGAGTTGGCCAGCTTTCTCTTTATTGCCCTGCAAGTGAATGTGGGCTGGGCGCTGATGAATCTGCTGCCGGTCTATCCATTGGACGGCGGGCAGATCGCCATGCAATTATTCATGTTGCGAGATTCTGAGGGAGGGATGGTGCGAGCACTTCAGCTAAGCATCGCAGTGGCCGTTAGCGTGGTGCTCTTCGCACTGGTTACCATGGGTGGAGATGGTTGGTATCTGATGCTGCTGTTCGGATCGCTCGGCGTCTCGAACTACTTTATGTACATGCAGATTTTCGGCCAAGGCGGGCGTGGCGGACGCTGGTAGTTGCATTGCAGTTAAACAACAGCACTAACGCGACTACGAATCGACAACTTGGGCAGCGGCGCTTTCCGCCGTGGCATTTGGGGGCAAAACCTGTTTGCGGTCGATTTCCAGTGCAACCAGGTAAGACTTGAGATTGGCCAACATCTTGCGGGCGCGCTCGAGCACGTCGGACTGGCGGCGATCGCGGCTGCGAACGGGGCGAACCGATACTCGCACGATGGTCCGGTCGGCGATGCCGGTGCGACCACCGAGATTCAGTTTGCCTTCTTCGAACCACATCTCAATCAGGAAGGCGACGGGCCGATCGGAATTGCGGCGCATGTGCGGCGAGTTCTCGCCGTTAATTCGCAGCAAGAGATGCCCTTCTTCGATTTTCTCGACTTCGGCATGGTAGTCGGAAACGAAGCCACGCATTTTCTCGACGACAACGTTCAGCGGCACCGCCGTGGCAAGCGTCCGTTCGAGCAATTGATCGGCTGTTTCGCCGCGGAACCAACTGAACCAACTCCAGGCCTTCGCCGCGGGTTCTTCGGTGCCAGTAAAGCCCGAACCAAGCTGCACGACGCAGTTGCGGCCATTTTCTTTGGCCTGATACAAGCCACGATCCGACCGCCGGAGCATCGTGTCGGTAGTATCGCCACTTTGTAGTTCGGTCACGCCAAAGCTGGCGGTAACACTGCGGCCATTCAAAGCCGGCAATGGCAGTTCGGCAAGTTCGGCGCGAATTTCGTCGGCCTTTCGCGTCGCACTGCTGTTGTCGCAGTCCGAGCACAGCATCACAAATTCTTCGCCGCCGTACCTGGCGACAAGGTCACCCGCGCGGCAGTTTCGACGTAGCAACGCAGCAAAGTTCACAAGTACTTCATCGCCCGCTTGATGGCCGAAAGTGTCGTTGACCTTCTTGAAGTGATCGATATCGCAAATGATCAAGCTGCACGGTAACTGACGCTTCATGTGATCGCTGACGGTCATCGTGAAGAAGCGATCAAACTCAGCGCGATTAGCCACCTGCGTCAAAGGATCGCGAGTGGCCCGCTCGTGCAGGCACTGCACCCGTTGTTCGAGCGTGATCTGAGACGAAGCGTCGTGCAATAGCACTGCAGCGCCGAAGGTAATTCCATTCTTACCGTGTACCGGCACCACATGCGCGTCGACCTCGACCACCTGCTGATTACGCCCGGTGATCGATAGGCGCTTGAGCGTTTGACCACTCTGCCGAATCGCCTGAATGACGGGGCAATCGTCTTCGTCCACCAGTTTGTGACGGTCGTCACGTAAGCTCAGGAGCGAGGGGGACCAATGTTTGTGTTCGATGCTCGAGGCGGCAATGCCGGTAAGGCGCTCGGCTGCCCGATTCCAAAGCACGATGCGAAGAGTACTATCTACGAAGATCACCGCGTCATGCATGTTTTCGAGCAGGCGTTGCTGGAAAACGTGGTCGGCAGATGAGGCGGCTCCTCCCGTCGATTGGGATAGTTGCCAGAACGTATTGACGTGATCGGGATGCAATTGCTTCAACCAGCGTCGAGCGGCACCGCCGTGCAGGCGGACCAGGTCGGCACTCAAGTAGCTGCAGAACTCGCGGACCAGTTGGGGATCGAACTGTACTCCGGCGAACTCAAAGAGTTCGGCTACTGCCCGTTCGCGCGACAAGGCCCGGCGATATACCTGGTCACTGGTCATCGCATCGAAGGCATCGACAATCGACAGAATGCGTGCCCCAAGTGGAAGTTGTTCACTGCGAAGATCGTAGCCCTCGCGACTGCCGTCATACCATGCGCCCGCGTAATGCACGATGTTGAGCATCGGCGGCGACGCAGCACAAGAACGAAGGATCTCAACGCCCATCCGGCGATGTCCTTCGACGACCAAGAACTCATCGCGAGTCAACTTGCCGGGCTTGAGCAGAATGCGGTCGGGGACACCGATCTTGCCGATATCGTGCAGCAATGCCGCTAGTTCGATCTCATCTCGCAATTGATCGGGCAATTGCAGCAGCGAGGCCCAGGATGAACAACCCATCGCCACGCGTAGGGAGTGTGCAGCCGTCGGAGCATGCTTAGCTCGCAGCGCAGAGAACAAGCTGCTACCCAGGCCCAGGCGCACCTGGACCAACTGGTTTTCGAAGGCCTGTTCAACCGAATCGGCCTCCGAGTGATCTGGTTCCAGTTGGTCGATCAGGCTGGAGACTGCCTCCAATCGTGCATCGGCATCGCGCGAAGCAGGGCTCGCGGACGAGTGCGAAGCGCTAGTTGGGTAAGCCTTTTCCATGGAGCAGGGCGAGTTTCTAGGTATGCAGGTGAACGGAGTCTGGCAGTTGCCAAACAAGCACGCCGGTGCCGGGACTTGGAGTGATGTCTATCGAAAGGTAGGGCGCGTAAGGGAAGGGAGCAAACGAAACAGGCGAGTGAACTGATTTCGCAGCCAAAAGCACCCCAGTTGAACGCGAAGAGAGCGATCCTGACGATTGCACCACCAGCCGGCGTCAGGCTTATTACAGGAATGTTATTCAGCGAAACTCATCGGAAAGGGAGTCGGGTGAGCCAAATGGACCCGACTAAGGGCGCAGAATGCGCCCTTGGTGAGAATTCGACTATTAAGAAACCTGCAGTTCCTGCTGTCGACTATCGGCTGATCTGATTTAAGTCAGCAAAGGGGTTTACGCGTTAGTCGATGGGTCTTAATCTGTTCAGCTTGAATTCGACCCGTTGCACCAGGCAACAACTCACGCTGAACTCTCGGGCGACGTGTGATTTGGCGACGGGCCGAAAGACACATGTGTCGGTGGTAGCCGACAGGCGACATGATGTCTTGAGTTCTCGTGACTTTTGTCACCTAGAGGAATTTTTACGATGACGACCCGCTTTTCATGGCTGAGCGAGGGATGCGCGCTAGTAGTTCTCGCCCTCTCCTGTTGCCTGGTTGGCGCGCAAGAGACGCCTGCTCCGGCAAATCCAGGTGCGGACACTCCCGCGGCAGTCCCAGCCGAAACAGCAGCAACTCCTGCTGCTCCGGCACCTACCGTCGAGTCCGTTGATGCAAAGGCCAACTTGGCGCTGATTGCTGGCCACAACGGATGGATGCTGACATCGTCAGCGCTGGTGTTGTTCATGACCGCACCTGGCTTGGCCATGTTTTACAGCGGTCTCGTCCGCAAAAAGAACGTCCTCGGCGTGATGATGCAGTGCGTCTTTCTAATGGGTTTGATGACAGTCCTGTGGGCACTCTACGGTTACTCGCTTTCGTTCGGTGGAACCAACCGGTACATCGGCAACGGTGACTATTTGTTTATGAATGGTGTGCAACGATATTGGGATGAGAAGGCCGGCGCGCCGGTTACACCCATGTTCGCGGAAGGAACTCCCGCTGCCATTCCACGTCTGACGCACATGCTGTTTCAAGGCATGTTCTTTATCATCACTCCCGCCCTCATCTGCGGTGCCTTTGCTGAACGGATGAAGTTCAGCACGATGGTGGTCTTCAGCATTCTTTGGGGCACGCTTGTCTACTGCCCGCTCTGCCACTGGGTTTGGGGTGGGGGGTTTTTAGCCTTCAAGCCAACAGCTGACGTTTCTCAAAGCTTGATGGGCGGAGCTCTCGACTTTGCCGGTGGTGCGGTCGTACACATCTCTTCAGGTGTGTCGGCACTCATTTGTGCATTGGTGATTGGTAAGCGGTTGGGTTTTGGCACCGAACCGATGCCGCCACACAACCTGACCTACACCACACTGGGCGCTGCCATGTTGTGGGTAGGGTGGTTTGGCTTTAACGCCGGCAGCGAACTCGCCAGCGATGAACTCACTTCGAGCGCGTTTGCCGTCACTCACTTCTCGGCCGCTGCTGGCACTTTGGCCTGGGCGCTGATGGAGTGGATCACTCGCGGCAAGCCGAGCGTGCTCGGTGCCTGCTCAGGTGCTGTAGCTGGTCTGGTGGTTATCACGCCAGCTGCTGGTTTCGTTCAGCCGATGCCTGCCCTGATCATGGGCGCAGCGGGCGGCGTTCTGTGCTTTTTTGCTTGCACCAAACTAAAAACGGCCCTGGGTTACGACGATTCGCTGGACGCATTCGGTGTGCACGGCGTAGGCGGCACTCTCGGTGCCATCTTGACTGGCGTATTCGCCACAAAGGCCTGCTGGAATATCGATGGGACCAATCCAATGGGCCTGCTCGAAGGTGCCCCGCGGGTATTGGTGGGGCAAATTGCTGCCACCGCGGTAACTTGGGTTTTCGCTGCGGTAGTGACGTTTATCTTGTTAAAGATCCTCGACGTCACAATGGGCCTCCGCGTCAGCAAGGACGAGGAAATCGAAGGTCTGGACCTCAGCCAGCACGGCGAAGAGGGCTACATCTCGCTCTAACCGCTGGTTAGACTAAGAGTAAGTAGAACAATTCGGGTAGACCAGCCAGACTCGTCTGGTTGGTTCACCCTTTTGCTCAGACCTCTGTTGGCTTTGCGCCGATAAGGTTTGAGCCATCTTCCCGAGTAAAGCCAATCTCAGTCGGCACGAGGCCAAGGGGCGATTTAGTGCTTTGCACAGCTCGCCCTCCAGGAGTAGCAGCATGAAAAAAGTTGAAGCAATCGTTCGGCACTTTAAACTGGAAGACATCAAGAACGCCTTGGCCGAGCGGGGTGTGCATGGCATGACCATTTGCGAAGTGCGTGGTTTTGGTCGCCAAAAGGGCCATACCGAGATGTACCGCGGTACCGAGTACGCGGTCGACTTTGTGCCAAAGGTAAAGATTGAGGTCGTCGTTTCCGATGCTAACTTGCCGCTAGTGCTTGATACGATCATGCGGTCAGCACAAACGGGCCAGATCGGTGACGGCAAGATCTTCGTCCACGAATTGGCCAACGTCATTCGCATTCGTACGGGCGAAACTGGTGAAGACGCGCTCTAATGCGAGTTGCATGGGGATGAGACATTTTCGGCAGTCAACCACTTTGGCGAGACTGCCGGCGAATCACTTCCCATGCGGATCTCTCGCCTTAGTGCCGCAGTCGAAAGCTTGCCCTGCGCATGTCTAGTGGACTACGTTTGCATCCTGCCGTCATTGCAGCCAAAGAACGCCTTACCGAGGTGCGCAGCAAGCTGCGCAGTCAGCACGAAAGTGGCTCACTCGGAGTGCAAGTCTGTACTCACTTTGCCGAGTCACTCGACGAAGTCGTGCTCGATCTGTTTCACGCCGCCGTGGCCGATCTCGATGAGCCACTAAGGCAGTTGGCTGTTGCCGAAAGTTGCGTTGTGGCCCACAGCGGTTTTGGCCGCCGCGAAATGGCCCCGTTCTCCGACATCGATGTGATGTTTCTCCATCGGGCGGCAGATGAAGAGCGATTGGCACCGCTCGTGCGACGCTTTTCTCAGCATCTGTACGATACGGGAATGGAAGTGGGCTTTGCGGCCCGTCATCCCAAACAAGCACTTCAACTCGCCCGGCAAGATGCCACCATTTTCACAGCGCTTTCCGAAGCCAGATTAGTCACCGGCAACACCGAACTCTTTGAAGACTTTCGCCAGAAGTACAGCCGTCAGGCGCGCTGGCATTGGCCAGCGTTGCTTCATACGCTTGAAACAGCTCGCAAAGAAGAGCGATCGAAGTTCGGTGAAACTGTCTTTTTGCTCGAGCCCAACATCAAGCGGTCGCGCGGCGCGCTGCGCGATATTCAACTCATCCGGTGGGTCGGTTTCACGCGTTATGGCGAAAGCGATCCCGAGGCGCTAATGCGCGCTGGAGTGCTGACCAAAGAAGAGTTCAAGCGACTGCGCAACGCTCGCGATTTCCTGCTTTGGCTACGGAACGACTTGCATTTTCAGGCAGACAAAGCGAACGATCTGCTGGAACGTCACGAACAACTTCGAGTCGCCGAACGCCGCAAATACCCAAAGCAGGAAGGTTTGTTGCCGGTCGAGCAGTTCATGCGAGAATACTTCACGCACACTAGCGCAGTTCGCGAGATTGCTGGTAATGTCTGTGCCAATGCTGCACCGCGCCAATGGTGGCGAATTCTTACCGATCCTCTCTTCAGCCACCAGTTCGAAGGTGACTATCGAATTGGTCCGAACACCATTTATGCCACGGGCCGCGGCCTGAAAAAGTTGCGCGGTGATACTTCGCAAGTGCTTCGTCTGCTCGACGTGGCAAACCTCTACAACAAGCGGGTCGATCAAAAAACCTGGCAAGCCATTCGCTTATCGATGGCCACACAACCACCTGTCGATGCCACCGAACCCGTCCCAGATGACGTCGCCAAGCGGTTCCTATCGCTCCTATCGACACCAGGGCAATTGGGCGCTTCCTTGCGCCGCTTGCACGAGTTGCGCGTCCTCGATCGCATCATTCCTGCGATGAGTCACGCGCGAGGTTTATTGCAATTTAATGCGTACCATCGCTATACGGTCGACGAGCATTCTCTACGAACCGTAGAGGCAGTCGCATCGTTTCAACAGCATCCGGGGACGCCTGGCCAGGTTTATCGCAGCTTGCACGACAAACGCATTTTGCACCTGGCCGCCTTGATCCACGATCTTGGCAAAGGATATGTCGAAGATCATAGCGAGCTTGGTTCGCGGCAAGCGATTCAACTCGGCAAGCGACTTCGGTTGCCCTTGTTTGAGACCGAACAACTCAGCTTGTTGGTTCTCAAGCACTTGCGAATGTCTCATTTGGCGCAGCAGCACGATATCAACAACGCGCAAGTCATCGTGCCATTCGCCGCTGAGGTGGGTTCTCCCGAAATGCTCAAAATGTTGTACATCCTCACACTGGCCGATCTGACTGCGGTCGGCCCTGGTGTGTTGAACGATTGGAAGCAGCAACTTCTTACCGATTTGTACGAACATACGCTCACCCTCATCTCAAGCGAATCCCCTGCCGCTCAGGCCAAACAGCGACAAAAGGCCCAGCGCGAAGAGTTGTTGCTTCTCGCCGAACGATATCCCGATCAGCCATGGTGGCAGGAGCAAATTGCCAATCTCCCTTCCTGCTGCCTGTTTGCTGGCCCGTCGGAGCAAGTGATTGGTGAACTCGATCGACTTCGTAATTTGCCGCACCATCAAGCGATGGCCTGGGGGCGATACATTCCCCAGCGCGATGTGGTTGAATACACCGTGGGTACCTACGAAGAAATCACCCCGGGGATCTTTCATCGGCTGACAGGCACGCTCACCAGCCTGCGGCAGCAGATCCTTTCGGCCGAGATCAACACGCTGCGCCGCGGTCTCGTCCTTGATCGCTTCTATGTGCAAGATCAGGATGCGACCGGCGCACCATCGACGCAGCGGATGGATGAAGTAAGCCAGGCCTTAGAATCAGCATTGAAGAACCCCAGCGACAAACCGCCGGTTTTTCGCAAGCTGTGGCACGAACGAAAGCAAGAACAGCAGGCAGTCGTTAAACATTTGCCGACACGAGTAACGTTCGACAACACGACTGCCGAAAATTCGACGATTCTCGCCGTGTTCGCCTACGACCGCATGGGCCTGCTCTACACCATCACGCGTACGCTGTTCGACGTGAATCTGTCGGTCAGTATTTCGCGGATTGGCACACACTTGGACCAGGTTGTGGACGTGTTTTATGTGACCGACCGTGAGCGCGGCGGCAAAATCACCGATCCCGGCTATCTCGCGCACATCCACGAGCGCCTGCTAGCCGAGATTGAAAACCTCGAACAGGGTGCGC
The DNA here is from genome assembly GCF_007747655.1 of Anatilimnocola aggregata. Lineage (NCBI taxonomy): Bacteria > Pseudomonadati > Planctomycetota > Planctomycetia > Pirellulales > Pirellulaceae > Anatilimnocola > Anatilimnocola aggregata. The sequence continues at coordinate 5,526,242 of NZ_CP036274.1, read as the reverse complement.
CCTAACTAGCCGACTGCTTCGCGGCAGGATTTAGCTCGCTTAGTCCAGCAAAGTAGTTCTTCACGGCCACATCCAAGGCCTTCGTGCTGAGCACGAGTGGCAAGTCGTGAAACTCGCAGAACGTGCGCACTTGTTGCACCAGATCGCGCGGATGGCAGAACCGCAGCGGCCTACCCACTTCGATGTAGTGCTTCGCGAGCAATGCTTCGAACGCATCGTCTCGAAATTCAATCCCTGCTTTCTGGCAGCAGCTTTTCATCAGATCGCGAAAGTCGCGCGGCTGCGGATCGCTGACTTCAATCTTGTAGGGAATCCGCCGCAGAAACGCTTCGTCGACGAGTTTTCCCGGTGGCAAATTGGTGGAGAATACCAACAGTTGGTCAAACGGGACTTGCACCTGCCGGCCAGAAGGGAGCGACAGATAGTCATAACCCTTTTCGAGCGGGACAATCCAGCGATTCAGCAGGTCCGCCGTGCTCATCCGTTGGCGGCCGAAGTCGTCCACCACCAGCGCGCCGCAATTGGCCTTCAATTGCACGGGGGATTCGAGAATTCCGGTTGCTGGATTAAAGACGACTTCCAGCTGCTCCATGCGGAGTTCACCACCAACGATGATCGACGGCCGCTTAATCCGCACCCACCGACGGTCGTAGTGCATCAAGTCGAGCAATGCGCCATTCACGACTGGAGGAGCCTCTTCGTGATTGGCTGGATCGAACAGGCGAATGATCTCGCCAGTGATAGTTACCGTGCGTGGGATCCACACATACTGACCGACCGAACGAATGACGCGTTCGGCGATGCTGGTTTTTCCGTTGCCGGGCTTGCCGAACAGGAACATCGCCTTACTGGCGTGAATGGCCTGGCCAATCTGACTGATCATTGCCGGCGGTAGCAACAGGTCGCTGAAGGCCGCGCACAAGTCGGGAAGTTTCGGCTTCGACTTGCGGACCGACTGCTGTTCGATACTGTTGACGTAGTCCTTCAGCGGAACCGGCGCAGCACCGCAGTAAGTGCAGCGTTCCAAGTAGAAGCGGGCTCGCTTCTCGCCTTCGTCGGTCAGGTCGTATTCAAAGTCACCAACGGTTGCTTGCCCTTTGTAATTCAGCAACATCTGGCTCTTCAAGCTGCGAAGCGCCTCTTGCAAGATGCCGAACGGCAGCTTGATTTGATCTGCAATCCGGCGACCTACGCACGAGCCTGTCGTGAGCAGTTGCTTGAGAATGAGCGACTCAATCTCGGGCAGGGTGAGGCCTGTTTCTTCGAGCGTGGTTGGCTCGGCAGGCAAGAAACGATCGGCCGGAAACGTGGACTTGCCCGGAACCGGCAGGGTCGCTGCAGACGCTGGCATTTCGCTGACGCCCGGCGAATTCTCGGCAGAAATCGACATGATTGGTTCCGGCTACAAAGGATGGAGAGGCGCAGAGATCGCTATTGGAACGTAGCTCATGCGCGGCAATTCGGACTGACATCACGAGTGACAGACCCAATCATTCGCAACCGTAACATACGTTGCTCCGTTGCAATCGCTACGTCCCTATCAATCGACATTTCACTCGAAAGACAATTCGTCCCGCATCTTCGGCCTGCGTGAGCAGTCGCGTGACGTATGTTGAATAAGGATGCCCCCACAGCGACTCATCTCCTCTCACCTTTGAAAACAGCGGCGCATGATTCACGTTAGCCGACTCGAAAAGTCGTATGCCGATTTGCATCAAGGCCCGCGCGTGGCCTTGGCCGGCATTTCTTTTCAGGCGCGCGCCGGAGAGATCTACGGCCTGCTTGGCCCCAACGGCGCCGGCAAAACAACGGCGCTCCGCATCCTTAGTACGGTGCTGCGTCCCACGGGTGGTTCGGCCACCGTGAATGGCAACGACGTCCTCACGCAGCCGTCTCTCGTGCGCCGGCAGATCGGCATCGTCTCCTGCAACACGGCCGTTTATGACCGCATGACAGCCTGGGAAATGGTCGAGTACTTCGGCCGCCTGTATGGCCTGCCAGCCGACGAACTGCGCGAGCGGATGAATCAACTGTTCGAGCGATTGCAGATGAAAGAGATTCGCGATGTGCTCGGCGCGAAGATGTCGACCGGCATGAAGCAGAAGGTCTCCATTGCCCGCGCTCTGGTGCACGATCCGCCGGTTCTCATTTTCGATGAAGCAACGGCTGGCCTCGATGTGCTCGTGGCTCGCGCGCTCCTCAAGACGGTGGCTCACCTGCGCGACATGGGCAAGTGCATCATTTTCTCGACGCACATCATGCGTGAAGTCGAGCGACTGTGCGATCGCATTGCCATCATGCACCGCGGTCGGTTTCTCGCCGAAGGGACTCTCAAAGAACTCGCTGCAATCCATGGCGAGCGCGATCTCGAAGAGCTCTTCTTCCGCCTGATTCAATCTCAGAGTGACGTGCCACTGACGACCAGCCTTCTCAGCAGCCCTGTTGCTACTGCCCCCCTCACCACGTCACCATCGAGTCCCGTATGAGCTGGACCAACATCAGGCTGATCTATCTGCGCGAACTGCGCGACCAGCTGCGCGATCGCCGCACGTTGTTCACCATCGTCATCTTGCCGCTGCTGATGTATCCGCTGCTGGCGATGGTCTGGTGCCAGATGCAACAGTTCTTGAAGGAACAACCTTCGAAGGTCCGCATCGTCGGTGTCGTCAATTTGCCGCAACAGCCAACTCTGCTGGAAAACGGCGAGTTCCCACTTGCTCTCTGCAGCGACAACGAGCGGCGACTGCTCACCTTGCAAATTGATGACAATGCCGCCGTCCCAAGCGAACCACTCACCATCGACGACCTGCGTGAAGCGGCCGAGCGCGACATCAAGTCGGGGCTCTACGATGCCGTCGTTTACTTCCCGCCCGAGTTCGGCAAGAATATCGACCGCTTGCGCCGCGGCAAAGAAGAAACAGCTGCCGATCAATTGCAAGTCACCGATCTGGATGCCATTCCTCAGCCCGAGATCTTTGCCGACTCTGCCAGTGATGCCTCGCGCGTCGCACTCAATCGAGTAGACCTTGTGCTGCGCCGCTGGCGCGAAGTGATGGTGCACGACAATTTGATTCAAAGCGATGTTCCTCTGGGAGCGGCTCGGCCGTTCGAACTAGTTAACACCGATGTTGCCGAAACGTTTCGTCGTCGCGCTGCGATCTGGTCGAAGGTGTTGCCGTTTGTCTTGTTGATCTGGGCGTTAACCGGCGCGTTCTATCCCGCCGTCGATTTGTGCGCGGGCGAGAAAGAACGCGGCACGTTGGAAACGCTCCTTGTGAGTCCCGCTCAGCGCGATGAGATCGTGTGGGGCAAACTCCTCTGCGTTACCACCTTCAGCATGGCGACGTCGTTGCTCAATCTGGTTTGCATGGGACTGACCGGTTCGTTGTTCTTCATGCAGATGGCCTCTAACATGGCATCGCCCATGATGATGGACTTGGGCCCGCCCCCTTTGTCATCGCTCTGCTGGCTCGCGCTGGCACTTGCCCCCATCTCCGCCTTGTTCAGCGCTCTCGCCTTGGCGATTGCCGCCTTCGCTCGTAGCACGAAAGAAGGCCAGTACTATTTGATGCCGCTGCTGCTAGTCAGTTTGCCACTGATGGTCCTGCCACTGCTACCGCAAGTTCGCCTCGATCTTGGCTTCAGCTTGATTCCCGTCACCGGTGTGATGTTGCTCCTGCGGGCCCTCATGGAAGGGCAATACCTCGAAGCGCTCCGTTATAGCCCGTTCGTCATCGGCATCACCGCGCTCTGTTGCTGGCTGTCGATCCGCTGGGCCATTCGACAATTCAATAGCGAAGCCGTCTTGTTCCGCGAAAGCGAACGCTTTGGACTCGGTCTTTGGCTGCGACACTTGGTCCGCGACCGGCAAGATACTCCGTCGCCGGCCGAAGCCATTGCCTGCGGCATTCTCTTGCTCTTCATTCGCTTTATTGCCAGCTTTACGATTCCCATGCCCAGCGACTGGACGCAGTTCGCCGTGACGACGCTCGTCGTGCAGGTCGCTCTCATTGCGACTCCCGCCTGCTTAATGGCCATCATGCTCACGCGCAAGCCGCGGCAAACGCTGCTGCTCCAAGCTCCTTCGTTCTGGTCCACCGTGCCCGCCGCGATGCTCCTGGCAATGCTGCTGCACCCCGCCCTCATGTTGCTCGGTGCGGGCATTCGCGAAGTCTATCCACTTAGCGAAGAAACACTCCGTGCCTTGGCACCGCTCGAATCGTTACTCTCCCACGCTACACTTCCCGAACTGCTGCTCCTTGTCGCCGTGGTTCCGGCCATTTGCGAAGAACTCGCTTTCCGCGGATTCATCCTGTCTGGCCTTCGCCGTCTCGGTCACAAGTGGACGGCCATCGCCATCTGCAGTGTGCTGTTCGGCGTCGCCCACGGTTTGCTCCAACAGTCGCTCGCCGCAGCCGTGGTGGGCATGGTGATTGGCTACATCGCGGTGAAGACCAATAGCTTGCTGCCTGCCATGGCCTATCACTTTGTCCACAATGGACTGGGCGTCCTACACAGCCGCATCACGCCGGAACTGCTCGACCGCTGGTACGTCCTCGACGCCGTCGTATCGATCTCCAACGAAGGGGGCATCGAGTACCGCTGGACCGCCACCGTCATCGCTGCCCTCCTTGGCGTGCTGATTCTGCTATGGATCAAACGGCTCCCTTATCACCCGTGTGCCGAAGAGCGCCTGCAGCAAGCCCTCGCGCGACAATCGGTGCCCGTGCCGACTTAAGGCCGGCCGAGGAAATTTCCGTTATTCGCAACTTGCGCGCAAAGCTCGCATCGCCCGCAAGTCACAATCTGGCAGCGACTTGCCACCCAATCGCTCGTCGTAAGTCTTTACCACGACCGAAAAGTTTCCAAAATCAATTTCCGGTTTGAGAGAGCAGAAGTTGTCTTCAAACCGAGCCGCCGGAAACAGGAACTTTCCGTTATTTTCATTTCTTGCGCGCTTTCAGAACGTTGCCGAACCTGCTGCCCCATAACCACTTGCCGTAATGCGCCTCGTCATAAGTCCTTACCAAGGCTCGGAAACCTGAAAATTCAATTTCCATAATTTCCAAATCGCGTTTGCCCAGCCTCGCCACGCTGCAGCCATCGATTACCCGCCAACAAGCGTGCTGGCTAGGTGAACATCTACGCCATTAATAATATGTTTTAAATTAATACATACGTGCGATATGCGCACGAGTGTCTGCGCCTATCGAACACACTTGCCACCAAACTTACAAAGAGCAGCCCGCAACCATTAGACACCAGACCGTTGACTAGTCCGGTCACGGCACGCAAATCGCTGTATCCATCCATGCTGGCACCTCTTTAGGAGACCCGAAGCGTCAGCGAGGAAAGCGAGCGCGAGGTACGGAAGTGCAAGACTCGCGAAATGCGTTGGGATGACTCGGGCGGTGCCAAAGCGCGGGTAAGAGCGAATGGTCTAGCGGCCGCGACGGCTCTTAACCGCGATCAGCACGCGCCTCGCTCACGCTTCGGGTTTCCTGAAAGGGGGCAAAATTGCGTGTCAGTACCCCGGTCACACTGGCATGAACGCATACCAAATCGCTCCTCGCAAAAAAACATGACCAGCAGCAAGCGACTGGGCGCAGGGCCTGGCTTTGAAGACGGACGAAACCGACAATCGCCGCCACCTTCCCCTCTCCCTCGTTTTCACCCTTGCATCTACAATCGGGCCAATCACTTTTGCCCGTTACGAAAGCAAGGATGGCCATGGCCAAGACCGCGATTACACCGACCCGTGCCGACGATTATCCCGAGTGGTATCAGCAGGTCATCAAGGCGGCTGACCTCGCCGAAAACAGCGATGTCCGCGGCTGCATGGTCATCAAGCCCTGGGGCTGGGGCATTTGGGAGAACATCCAGCGCGTCCTCGACGGCATGTTCAAAGACACCGGCCACGAAAACGCCTATTTCCCGCTGTTCATTCCCCTCAGCTTCTTGCAAAAAGAGGCCGACCACGTCGAAGGCTTTGCCAAGGAATGCGCAGTCGTCACGCACCACCGCTTGCAGCCCGACGCCAACGGCAAGTTGCAACCGGCCAGCCCGCTCGAAGAACCGCTCATCGTTCGGCCCACCAGCGAGACGATCATCGGTGCCATGTACGCCAAATGGGTGCAGTCGTATCGCGACTTGCCAATTCTGATTAATCAATGGGCCAACGTGGTTCGCTGGGAAATGCGCACTCGCCTCTTCCTGCGCACCACCGAGTTCCTCTGGCAGGAAGGTCACACCGCCCACGCCACTGAGGCCGAAGCGCGCGAAGAGACGATGAAGATGCTCGACGTTTATGCCGACTTCGCCGAGAACTACATGGCGATGCCCGTCATCAAAGGCGAGAAGACTGCTGGCGAACGCTTCCCCGGTGCCGTCGCGACGTATTCGATCGAAGCGATGATGCAGGATCGCAAAGCCCTGCAAGCCGGCACCAGCCACTTCCTGGGTCAGAACTTTTCGAAGGCTCAGGGGATCAAGTTTCAGGATCAGAACGGCACCGAGCAACTGGCCTGGACCACTTCGTGGGGTGTATCGACCCGGCTCATCGGCGGGCTGATCATGACTCACAGTGACGACGATGGCCTGGTGCTGCCGCCGAAGCTCGCCCCCAAGCACATCGTGCTGCTCCCCATCTATCGCAACGACGAAGAAAAAGCTGCGGTACTGCCGTACGTGCAAAGCTTGAAGAAAGAACTCGAAGCGCAGCTGTTCGCGGAGACAAAGATTCGGGTGCATATCGACGACCGCGACATCCGCGGCGGCGATAAAGTCTGGTATCACATCAAGCGCGGTGTGCCATTGCGAGCCGAGATCGGCCCCAAAGACATAGCCAAGAACGGCGTCTTTCTCGCCCGCCGCGATACGGGCGAAAAGGCCGGCGTCGAACGGAGCGAACTGGTCGCCACCATCGCCGCCCGCCTGCAAGCCATTCAAGACAACCTGTTTCAAAAGGCCTTGAAGATGCGCGAAGAAAACACGCGCACCATCGATAATCTCGACGAACTACTTGCCTGGTTCACACCCAAGAACGAAAAAGATCCCGAGATTCACGGCGGCTACGCCCTCTGCCACTTCACCGAGAACAAAGAAGTCGACGCGCTCCTCAAGCAGCACAAGCTGACGATCCGCAACATGCCTCTCGGTCTCGAAGATGTTCCCGGCAAGTGCATCTTCACCGGCCAGCCCACCAGCAAGCGGGCGATCATTGCGAAGTCGTATTAGCGGGCGATTGCGCCCACCGGAGCTTGTTCGGGGCGCTCAGTACGCGGTCGCAGCGTTCTGTTCATGGAAGCTCAGTAACTGCAACTCCAGACCGCTCGATTCGCGACAACACGATGCTCATCGCTGGAGCAGAGCCCGCCTGCTCAGGCTTCGTGGGCTCCGGTGTAACTAAGTCGCTCTCCACGTTCAACACGCTCCAATCTCCAACCTGCAGTGCGTAGCTGGGAAAACGTGAATGCCATCACCACTGTCGGGCAGAGAATGACAATCACTAACACCACAAAGGACAAGACCTGCTGCACAATACCATTCGAAACAGCACTTATCACAGAGATCACCAATACCAGTGTTATACCGATCACCGGATAGGCGATTACGGCCGCCCACGCCCATTGGTGGTGACGACTTTCTCGGAGATACAGCTGCGCCAGGGGAGAAGCGATTACCAGAGAACAGAATACGTAAATCGCGCTGTAGCCAAGAATCATGTCGAACCTCGACAAGTACGGCTTCACAAATACCAGCACCAGCGCGATGATTGCCGTCCCCAACATCAGATCGGCAATGCGCAATTTAGCTTCGAGCGGCGGTTTGGCGTGTAGTCGAACAAGGCGCCAGCCAAATCCCATTCGCGCGATCCAGAATGGCAATTGAGCGGCCAGCGAGTAAAGCGGAAGCCACAGCAAAAAGTGACTGCCACCGTAGTACGAACCGTCTTCAAATGTAAACCTGCCTGCCTGCGAGGCCGCAGCGCACAGGAGCAACAAGCTCCAGTGAGCGAGTAACCTACGGCCAAACGGCTCGCCGCTGAACACCAACGCAAAACTGGCAATCACGATTTGCGCAGACACAAAGTGGTTCGCGAAGTCGATATTGAGCGACAAGTTAAAAAAAAATTGCAATGTGGATCACATAGTTCAGCATCACGAGCGGCCACCACCATTGCCATAGCAACGGCCACACCGAATTCGTCCAGTCGTACGATTGATAAAGTTTGTATCCGCGCGAGTATCCGCGCTCACACAACTGCTGAGCGCGCACGCGCCAGCGCGAAGGCTCGGTCCGGACGCGACGCAGCAGTTGCCAATTGCCAGTTCGCAGCAGGAGCAGGCCGGCCGCGAAACTAACGGTGTGTGCAAGCCCTATGAGGAGCGCGGCGGCCCCCACCGACATTGCAAAATGCAGCGGCATGAAGAAGGTGCAAACGCGACAAAGCACTGCAAACCCTAACGGATACGTGAGCAGCGCTACGCACCAAGCCGTCTTCAGTGAGTGGTTCCCCAGGAAGTAGACCGTCAGTGGTAACGTGATGATTGCTGTGAGCAGGGCGCTGAAACCAGCGACCAAAACGGAGGCAATCATCAGTGCCGTCATTTGCAGATCTGCCTGGATCGAGACGACGCTAAACCGCACCACGCCCAATGCGATTGCAAACATAGTCGTTGTCATCAGCAGATCGAGAATCGAAAGCTTGGCGTCAGGCACACTGGCTTGATCGGTACCGCAGCGCACGAATCGCCAGCCGAACGACAGCCGAGCCAGCCACAAGGGAAACTGCGCACCGAGCATCGCGCTGATCACAAAGATCAGCATCAAGATGCCATTCCAACTCCAAGGTGTGCTGGGCCATTCTCGCGAGTAGCTGTCGAAAGCCCGCCAACCGCACAGATAGGCCGCGATGCACGGCAGCAAGCCTGTGCCAAACATCAGCAGGCGCTTGCCGAACGTACCGGCTCCGAGCACAAGCCCCAAAGACCCCAAGCTGATCTGGGCGGCGATCATCGCCAGTGGAATCAACAGGAAAGTGATCGGCTCGCCGCTCCAAACTCCCTTCGTGACTACGAAGTCAGCCGGTATTAGCAAGAGCACGACGGCGAGGAGTGGAAACCAATACGAACGTCTTTTCAATTGCGCTGCAACACGTTCTCGCCAGGTTAACGGAAATCTTGCTTCACTCACTTCACCGCCGATGGGTACTTCGCTCATGCTTTACCTCGTTGCAACTGCTAGCCCACCAATAAACGGGCGATCATTGCGAAGTCGTATTAGCGGACTCTGGGCTGCTCGTTGCGTTCACCACGGGCCAAGTGGCTCCGTTCCAGATCATGCGCCAACCGCAGTTGCGCAGGATCATCATGGATAACAGCAGGCTGCCGGTGAAAGAGCCGAAGAGACACAAGGACAGTGCTGATACGTCAATGTCACCGCTGGTACTGCTGAGAAAAATCGTGAGGGCGATTGTACTTGCGAGCGAATTGCTGCCGAGAATCAGAAATGCACTGTCGGTTTTAAGCGGTCCCAAGCCTAGGCGGCTGAAAGGAACGGCCGCCAACAGGCTCGTTACCAAAGCGAATCCGCAGCCTGTGAGATGGGCGCGTACCAATTGTTGTGGCGCTACAGGCGTAAAACTGCCAACGGCCCGCCAGCCAGCGAAGGCGATGGCCACAATCGCTGTGCCGATAAAAAAGTGACTCAAGGCCAGCCGATCATCTTGAGCCGAGTGATTCGATGAGGCTCCTTCCCCATGCAGCACAATTCGCCAGCCGAAGAGTGCGCGTGCGATCCAGAGCGGCACTTGCATGGCGATTGAGACGAGCGGCACTAAGCACAAGAGCAGGCCCGTGTCCTTGCTGAGTTCAATCCAGTTTTCTGTCGTGTCGCGGCTGGCGTCACCGATTAACCACAGGGCATAACCGGCGCTCCAGCACGCGAGTAGTCCGAAGAGGTAGCTCCAGTAGATGAGCAGTCGACGCCAAAATGGCTGACTGTCGAGGGTAATTCCGATGCTGATCAGACAAGCTTGCGCCATGACCAAGCCCACCGCCAATCCTTGCCCGGTGGCGGAGTCTCGCCCTGAGCCTCGTTCATCGGCAAGAATCACCAGCGTCAAATTCACCAGGCCGGTAGGAAGCAGCAGTAGTCCCATGGATCGGTCGAAGGATCGTTGATACCACTTTTGCTTGTCGTTGACCTTCAACGGTCGAGTCTCGCTCTGGCTAATCACGGGTGCTTTCTCAGGAGCTAACAAATTGCTGGTCATCCTTTACCTCGTTGCAACTGCCAGCCTGACCGGCAGATGAGCGTCAGGCCAGCGCCGAGTGAGGCGATGAGTCCGAAAATGGCGCAGAAGAAGCCGAAGATTTGCATCGCATCGGGCCTGGCTCCGATGAGTCGAGACAGGGGCAGGGCCAGGAGAATCACGCCGATGAAGAACCCATAGGGGAGCGCAAAGAACCAGGCGCTGCCTAGCTCGGCCGAAAAAAAGAGGCGGAGCAACGGTAATAGACTAATGAGCGAAATCGCAGCTGCGCCCAGACTCCCCAGGCCAGCTGCCAGCCAAAACTCGGAGCGGCTAAGAGCCGATTGTTCGCCCGTTGCCAGGCGGGCAATTCCCAAGGTAATGGCCACAATCGCGGTTCCGCTGAAGAGATCGCGCAGTGTCAGGTGAGGTTCGGGACTGAACGCGCTCGGCTTACTTTCCCCCAGTGGCCCATTCGCCGCGCGCACCAAGCGCCAGCCAAACATAGTGCGGGCGATCCACAAAGGTACCTGTGCGCCAAGAAAGATCAGGGGCACGAGGCAGACCACCTGTCGCGGCCCCAGTGGTTCGTGCGACCGTCCGTGGCTAGTCTGATCGGCCGCGGCAGAGCCTACCGACAAGCAGAATAGTAGTAGCAGCCCCACTCCCCAGTTCACTGCCGTTCGCCGCCAGAATTCTTCCTGACCGAGAACGACTCCCAGACTCAGCAAACCAAGTTGCGAAGCGATCACGCCGAAACTCGTGTAGACAATGAACGAACTGGAATCGTGCGGTGAAATCGCTTTCATCAGCGGCGCGACTGCCAGGTTAGCAATGGCGACCACCAGCAACACAGGCGCGAGCGGTACCACAACCGAGCGCGGCAATCTGTCTGGCTCAACCGCGGGATTGAACTCAGGCTCAGGAGGTGTTTCGGCAGCTTGGTCGGACATGTCCACAAGTTAGCGAAGTTCGGAGGCGAATGAATCCCCGCTGAAAATATTCGCCGCGACAGCTGACAAATTCACGGCCACAGGCAGGCCGCGGGTAGTCGTGTGGTGTTCTATGAAATAGAATTGATTCGTCTCGGTCTAGCCCTCGGCGGCTCCAAGGATCGACTGCATGCTCGCTCGCCAACGTAAGGGATACGTGGTTAGCCGCTTAACTCGCGGCCAGGGCGAAGTTGTCTTTAATAGCCCTACGCATCAGCGAGGGAGAGTTAGTAGCCCGACGCGTCAGCAAGGGAGAGTTGCAGTTCATCTCGGCCGGGCACTTCTAGCTCGTTTACGCGGCGGACTAATTTGTGCATTTGCCTGCTGCCTCGGTTTCGTTGTCTCGGCCGGTGTATCTGCAGCTGCCGATCTTGTCGAAGCGACCACTCAATTTCGCACGGGCAAGTATGCCGAGTGCATCGAACAGGCGACCGAACTCGTCACGCAGAACGACTATCACGAGCCGGCCTGGGTGCTGAAGATTCAGGCCGAGATGACCGTTGGTCGTTACGCGGACGCAGCCAAATCGCTCGATGCCGCGCTGGCCAAGCTAAACGGCAGCGTGCAGTTGCGCTGGCTGGGGCGCGACGTTTGTCGCCACACGCAGCAATTGGAACGGGCGGACAAATTCAATGCCGAGATCGTGGGCCTGCTGCAGCAAGCGCCGTGGCGCTACTCAGACTTGACGAGTCAGCTGGTGATTGGCCGCTGGATGCTCAGCCAGCAAACCGATCCGAAACAGGTCCTGACCAAGATCTATAACGAGGCCAAGCGCCGCCAGCCGACGAATGTCGATGTCTGGTTGGCTATCGGCGACCTGGCGCTCGATAAGCACGACTACAAACTGGCTGGCGACTCGTTTCAGCAGGGGGTCAAACTCGATGCTGAAAATCCCGCGGCCCACTTTGGTGTCGCGCGGGCGTTTGCCCCCAGCGATTCGAAAAAGGCCGATGCGGCCCTGCAAGCCACACTCGCGCTCAATCCGCGTCATGTGGCTGCCTTGCTAATGGTCGCTGACGAACAGATCGATTCGGAGCAATACGACGAAGCTGAGAAGCAGCTGCTGCAGGTGCTCACCATCAACCCGCAACAGCCGCGGGCGCTCGCTTATCGAGCGGTGATCGCCCACCTTCGCAATAAGCTCGATCAGGAAAAACAACTGCGGGCCGCAGCGCTCAAATCGTGGCCGGCGAATCCGGAAGTCGATTACGTCATCGGGCAGAAGTTATCGCAAAAGTATCGCTTCGCCGAAGGCTCGGCCTATCAGCGCCAGGCGCTTAAGTCAGACCCCAAGTATCTCGTCGCCAAGATTCAACTCGCGCAAGATTTACTCCGGCTAGGGCAGGAAGAAGAAGGATTGAAACTGGCCGAGGAAGTGTACGCCGCCGATGGCTACAACGTCCTCGCGCATAACCTCGTCACGCTGCAGGAGCACCTGGCGAAGTTCCGCACTCTAGAAGCGGACGGCTTGCAGGTGCGAATGGACGCGCGCGAAGCCGACATCTATGGCCAGCGAGTCCTCGCGTTGTTGCAGCGGGCTAAGAAGGAACTCTGCGAGAAGTATAAGGTCACGCTCGAGCAGCCGATCATTGTCGAGATGTTTCCCAAGCAGCAGGACTTTGCCATTCGGACGTTTGGCATGCCCGGCGGCAGTGGTTTTCTCGGCGTCTGCTTTGGCACGGTGATCACTGCCCCGAGTCCCGCTTCGCAAGGTACTTCGCCCGCCTGCTGGGAAGCCACGCTCTGGCATGAGTTCTGTCACGTTGTCACGCTGACGAAAACCAAGAACAAAATGCCGCGCTGGCTCAGCGAAGGAATCTCGGTCTATGAAGAAGGAGCCGAAGACCCGACCTGGGGGCAGGCGATTACGCCCCGCTATCGCGAAATGTTGCTCGGCGATGAACTCACGCCGGTCAGCAAACTGAGCGGTGCTTTTCTCAGCCCGGCTTCGCCCGCCCATCTGCAGTTCGCCTATCTCGAATCGTCGCTGGTGGTGAAGTTCTTCCTGGAGAAATATGGCCGCGACAAGCTCGAGCGCTTACTTGTCGATTTGAGCGTGGGCATGCCGATTAACGAATCACTCGGCCGCTATACCGGCTCCATTGCGACCTTAGACGACGAGTTCGCCAAATATGCCCGCGAACAAGCCAAAGCGATGGCTCCCCTGGCCGATTGGACCGAGCCCGAGTTGCCCAAGCGCGCAACTGCTGACGAAATCAGCACCTGGCTCAAGGATCACCCGACGAACTACATTGCGCTGGGGCGGTTAGCCGCTCAGCAATTACAGGCCAAGGATTGGCCGGCCGCACAGGCCACCCTGACCAAGATGACACAGCTATATCCCCATGACGCTAGCCCCGGCGGTCCTTATGCACTCCTCGCGCGGATTCATCGCGAAGCGAAAGATGCCAAACAAGAGCGCGCTGTGCTCGAGAAGTTGGCCGCACTCTCGGCCAGCGATTTGGACATGCTCACGCGGTTGAATGAACTGGCTGCAGCAGCGAAGGATTGGGAGCCAGCCAAGAAGTACGCGCTTCGCGCACTCGCGGTGAATCCGCTCCTCCCCGCCATTCATCGCCAGGCTGCGACAGCGGCTGAACAACTGAACGATCAACGCCTCGTTGCCGACAGTTATCGCGCGCTCCTATTGCTCGATCCGTTCGACCGCGCTGAACTCCACTTCAAGCTGGCCACTGCCTTGCAAAAACAGGGTCAGCTCGCCGCTGCCAAGCGCGAAGCGCTACTGGCACTCGAAGAGACTCCCCGCTATCAGGCCGCCCAAAACTTGCTGCTGGAATTGGTCGCCGCAGTCCCCACACCACCTCTCCCTGCCGATAAGCCCGCATCTGCCTCTCAATCCGACTTGCCCGCCGCGCCGGAGAAAACTCCATGAGTCGCTTTCGACTCGTTACGCTCATCGTCGCCATCACGCTCGCCTCAACGGCCGCTTTGGCCGTTGCCCAGCGCAGTCGCTGGTCGCGTGAAGTCCGTCCCGAGATGGTCGACCGCAATGGTGTCCCTGAATGGAAGAACGACGAGCAGTTCAAAAGTGATGCTTTCACCTTTGTCCGCATTCGTTACGAGTCGTCGGGCGGGCGTGGACGCGGCGGCGGCAATTGGGCCACCGATTATCCGGACAGCGATCTCAATTTCTCGTACCGCCTGCACGAACTTACTTCGCTTGAGGTCGATCCGCACGGCAAGATTCTCGAACTGACCGACGACGAACTGTTCGACTATCCGTTTATCTACATCATCGAGCCCGGCCGCATGTGGCTCCGCGATGAAGAGGTCACCGCGCTTCGCCGTTACCTGCTGAATGGTGGCTTTTTAATGGTCGACGATTTTTGGGGCGAAGACGAATACGCCACGCTCTACGAAAATATGAAGCGAGTCTTCCCCAACCGCGAACCGGTCGAATTACCGCTTGAGCACGAGATCTTCCACTGCGTGTACGACCTGAAAAAGAAGCCGCAAGTTCCCAGCATTCATGCCTGGTATAGCGGTTACACCACCGAGCGGGCCGATGCCGACGAGGCTCACTACCGCGGCATCTTCGATGACGAAGGGCGAATGATGGTCATCATTTGCCACAACACCGACCTGGGTGACGGCTGGGAGCGAGAAGGGATGGACCCGCAATATTTTAAAGAGATGTCGGAGAAGTATTCGTACCCAATGGGCATCAACATCGTGACTTACGCCATGACTCACTAGCTTGCACTAAAGGATTCGCCCTGTGTCTACGGAACTCGATTCGTTTCAGTTGGAACAGCAAGTCGTCGAGATGATTCGCGGCAGTCGCAGCCGCATCGATAAAGAATTGTCGAAAGTAATCGTCGGCCAGGCCGAAGTCGTCGAACAACTCCTCATCAGCCTGTTTGCCGGCGGGCACTGTCTGATTACTGGGGCACCGGGTCTGGCGAAGACGCTGCTCGTGCGCTCGATCGCGCAGGTCTTTCACCTGGAATTTCGGCGGATTCAATTCACCCCCGACTTGATGCCCGCTGATATTACGGGGACCGAAATTCTCGAACAGGCCTCCGATGGTCATCGCCGGATGCAATTCGTCAAAGGGCCCATCTTCGGCAACGTGATTCTCGCGGACGAGATCAACCGCACGCCACCCAAAACGCAGGCAGCACTGCTCGAAGCGATGCAAGAACATCAGGTGACGGTTGCCGGCCAGCGCTATGTGCTGGAAGAACCTTTCTTTGTGTTGGCCACGCAAAACCCGATTGAAATGGAAGGGACCTATCCGCTGCCCGAAGCGCAGCTCGATCGGTTCATGTTCAACGTGTTGATCGATTACCTGCCAGAAGATGACGAAGTGAGCGTCGTCAAGCAAACGACGTCGCGCAAGCCGGAGCCGATCGCGCCTCTCTTCACGGGCGAAGATGTGCGCCGCTTTCATGAAGTGGTCAAACGCGTCCCCATTGCCGATGAAGTCGTTCGTTACGCCGTGCGCCTCTCAGCTGCCAGCAGGCCGGGGCAGGACAACTCGCCCCCATTCATCAAAGATTGGGTCAGCTGGGGCGCGGGTACGCGAGCGGCTCAGTACATGGTGCTGGGTGCAAAGGCCCGAGCCTTGTTATCTGGCCGCAGCCTGGCAACCGTCGAAGACATTCGCGCGGTGGTTTATCCCGTGCTGAGGCATCGCGTGCTCGTTAGTTACCGCGCCGAAGCCGAAGGAGTTACCGTCGACCAGGTAATCACCCGCCTGCTCGACCACGTCCCCCTTCCCAAGCCCGCTTAAGGTTCCTGCATGGCTCGTTTGCCCGCGACTCCCGCGACGAAGAGTGCCGCCGATGTGCCTAAAAGTGCATCGTCGCGGGTCTCGTCGTTTCTCGATCCCGCTACGCTGATGCGGATCAAGAATCTGGAACTTCGCGCGCGGCAAGTGGTGCAAGGCTTTCTCAGCGGCATGCATCGCAGCCCTTATCACGGCTTCAGTGTCGAATTCACCGAGTACCGGCAATACACGCCTGGAGACGACCCGCGTTACCTCGACTGGCGATTGTATGCCCGCAGCGACCGCTACTATCTAAAGCGTTTTGAAGACGAAACCAATCTCCGTTGTTACTTGCTGGTCGATCTCAGCCGTTCAATGGCCTACAGCTCGCTGTCGTACGACAAGGCGACTTACGCCAAGACTGCAGCGGCGACCATCGCTTACTTTTTGTCGCTTCAGCGCGATGCCGCGGGGCTCGTCACCTTCGATGACCGCATTCGCGAGTATCTCCCCGCTCGTTTTCGCCCCGGTCATTTGCATCGCCTGTTCGTCGCCCTTGAGCGCGCAACGGCCGGGGAAAATACCGACCTGAAAGCTCCGCTGGAACAAGTGGCCAAGACCGCCCGCAAGCGCGGTCTGGTGGTCCTCCTGTCCGACTTGCTCGCGCCGGCGGAATCGCTCGAGCGTGAACTTGGCTATTTGCGAACGCAGGGGCACGAAGTGGCGGTGCTGCGGATACTCGATCCAGCGGAGATCGACTTTCCCTTTCAAGATGCCGCGATGTTCCTCGATGTCGAAACGGGACGCGAACTGTATATCGATCCCGAGCAGGCCCGCCAACAGTACCAGGCCAAGTTCACTGCCCATGCAGCTGCGCTCAAAGAGATTTGCCAGCGCTTGGGAATCGACTTGTACGATCTGCCGACGAACAAGCCGCTGGAACTAGCCTTGTTCGATCTGCTGCATGCCCGCATGCGGCGCGGCCGGTTGATAGCCCGCCATCGCGGAGGTGCTCGCTGATGGGCATTCTCGCACCACTATTTCTGGCAGGACTGGCCGGCCTAGCGCTCCCGCTGATCTTTCACCTGGTTCGTCGCACGCCGCGCGGCAAGCAGCAATTCAGCTCGCTGATGTTCCTGACCCCCACGCCGCCGCGGCTCACGCGCCGCAGCAGGCTGGACCAGGTGTTGCTGCTGCTGATGCGGCTGGCCGCGCTGGCGCTCCTGGCCTTTGCCTTCGCCCGTCCTTTCCTGCGCGAGTCTTCCCTCCTATCGATCAGCGACTTGCCGCACCGCCGCGTGGCGATTGTGCTCGATACCAGCGCTAGCATGCAGCGGGGCGATCTCTGGCAACAGGCAATGGCTGCGGCGAACAAAGAGCTTGACGATCTCGCGCCGCACGATGATGTCGCGCTTTATACCTTTGCCGATCGCGTGCAGACCGTCGTCGGGTTCGCGACTCCCGACAAAGTCACCAATGTTCCTCCAGCCGATTTAGTTCGCCAATCGCTGTCCGACATTAAGCCGACGTGGGCAGCGGGCGACTTGGGGAGTGCTTTGGCGGCGATTGCCGGCGAACTGGCAGCCACTGCCGATGTGCAGCAGAAACAGGCCCAATCGCAGCTGGTCGTCATCAGCGACTATCAACAAGGGAGCCGCATGGAAGCGATGCAGGGCTTTGAATGGCCCGAGCAGATTCGCGTCGTGCCGCGGCAACTGTCGCTCCAGCAGAACAGCAACGCCACGCTCCAGCTCCTCACCAATAGTGAGGAAGAAGCCGAAGCGGAGCCGCGCGTGCGCGTCGTCAATGCGGCCGATTCTTCGCAGGATCAGTTTTTCGTCCATTGGCACAATCCGCAGCAGCCCCAAGCGCGCGAGGGAGAAGTGGCCGTGTATGTGCCACCGGGTCAAAGTCGTGTGATGAAGTTGCCGCGGCCGCTGACTCAGTTGCTGGCCGACCGCGTGGTGCTGCGTGGCGATTCGCACGAGTTCGACAACGCCTTTTACGTCGTGCCTCCGCGCCAGCAGCAGATTTCTCTCTTGTATTGGGGCAGCGACGCCGCCGATGATCCGCAAGGCTCGCAATATTATCTGCGGCTGGCGACCTCTGGCGATTCGCTGCGGCAAGTGGATGTCACTGCCTCTGATGCCGATGAGGCGAAAATAGCTCCGGATGCGCCACCGCAATTGGTCGTCGTTACGCAGAGCCTCACACCTGCTCAGCAACAAGCCTTGCTCAGCGATGTCGAACGGGGCGGTTCGTTGCTGTTGGTCCCGCAAGATCAAACCGCTGCGGCTGTTTTGCCGCAGTTTCTGCCAGATGTCGAACTGAATGAGCCCAAGACCACTCGCGAAGGTGACTATCAATTGCTGGGCGAAATCGATTTCACTCATCCTCTCTTTCAGCCCTTTGCGAATCCCAAGTACAACGATTTCACTCGCATTCACTTCTGGCGTCATCGACCGCTGAAGGTCAAAGCAGAGTCCGCCACCAGTGTGCTCGCCCGTTTCGATAACGGTGATCCCTGGCTGTTGGAACGCCGAACCGGCCAGGGACGCATTTGGGCGCTCACCAGCGGCTGGCAACTCGATGACAGTCAGCTGGCGGTTTCCAGCAAGTTTTTGCCGCTTGTTGGCAGCCTTCTCGACCAGGTCGCCGGCAGCACAACTTCTCTCTATTCAACAACCGTCAACGGTCCGGTGACTTTGCCGGCCCAGCGAAACGGTGACTTAAGTATTCATACACCCGGTGGCGACTTGGTTGTCGTGTCGCCGAGAGTAGAACATTTTCGTGAGACGACCGAACCGGGCATTTATCGAGCGGGCAGTGGCAAAGATGAGTTCCGGTTTGCTGTCAATCTGGCTGCCAGCGAAAGTGATACGACGCCCCTGCCGGTTGAACAGCTGGAACAATTGGGACTCAAGCTGGGCAAGTCGGTCAGCCGCGCCGAGCGGCTCGATCGTATTCGCCAGGAGCGCGATACGGAACTCGAAAGTCGCCAGCAAGTGTGGCGGTGGTTGATTGTTGGTTGTCTCAG
The DNA here is from genome assembly GCF_007747655.1 of Anatilimnocola aggregata. Classification (NCBI taxonomy): domain Bacteria; kingdom Pseudomonadati; phylum Planctomycetota; class Planctomycetia; order Pirellulales; family Pirellulaceae; genus Anatilimnocola; species Anatilimnocola aggregata. The sequence continues at coordinate 5,507,226 of NZ_CP036274.1, read as the reverse complement.
CGTTTTGATTTTGGAAACGTGGTGGGCCGGGCGAACATCGCGCGCGGCTCAGATCGCACCGGAGGCCGTGGCATGATCCAGCAGTTATTGCTCGCGCAACTCGATCGCGTGGCCTATCGTCACCGCTGGCTTCGGTTGTTTCAGTTTTTAGCCCTGGTGTGGCTCGTCGCGGCAATCGCCGGTGGCCTGCTACTCGCCTGGAAATTGCAAACCGCAGGCTCGACGACGATTCCCGCCGCCCTGCTGGGGGTGAGCGTCATTGGCCTGGTTGTATTGGTGACCTGGCAGGTCATCGGTTCGCCACGAAACTATGCCTGGTTAGCGGCCAAGGTCGAAGCGGCCTTTCCCGAACTTCGCACCAGCTTGCTGGCGGCCATTCAACAACAGCCCGATCTGCCGGCGGGTGAATTCGGCTATTTGCAAACCAGCGTGATGCGCGAAGCGCTGCAGCATGCGTATCGTCATCGCTGGGCCGATATCATTTCGCAGCGCAAGCTGTTGCTCGGCGCGTTCGTGAATGTCTTGATGTTCGCCGTGTTCGTTTTCACTTTCTTCGCGATGCTCTTTAGCGCGGTCAGTTCCGTCAGTCCGCCAAGTATCGTCGCACCGACCATCGCACTACCCGCCGGGCAAGAGTTTGCCCTGACCATCGAACCGGGCAATACCGAAGTCGAACGTGGTACCAGTCTGCTGGTGCTGGCCCGCATTCAAGGTCGCATGCCTGCTGAGGCGACGTTGCATTACACGTTGGCTAGTGGCGAAGAACAAACGATGCCCATGCCACCCAGCCTGGCCGATCCGGTGTTTGGCGCGCGGATTCCGGTTGTTCTGGAACCGCTCGAATACTTCGTGACAGCCGATCAGCAAACGTCTCCCAAGTACCGCGTTACGGTGTTCGAGTATCCCAAGCTCGACCGGGCCGATGCCGAGTTAGATTACCCGCAGTACACCGGCCTGGAGAAGAAGCTGATTCAGGATGTGCGGACCCTTTCGGCCGTCGAGGGAACCAAACTGACGCTGCAATTTCGGCTGAATAAGCCCGTTGTTACAGCCCGGCTGACGAACAGTCGCAGCGACGCCGTTGGTGAGCCAATCGAACTCACGGCGAGCGCCGACGAGCCGCTGGTTTATGAAGCGAAACTTACCGCCCAGCAGTCGCGCCGGCTGAAGTTGGAACTGGTCGACGACGCCGGACGGAAGAATCAAAAGCAAGAACAGTTCACGATCAACGTGCTGCCTAACCTACCGCCGACCCTGAAGCCGACATTTCCCGCCCGCGATGTGGAAGTATCGGCCCTCGAAGAACTCGATGTGCGGGCCAGCGTCACCGATGACTTTGGCTTGCAGCGGGTTGGCATTACGTTTTCGATTGCAGGTCAGCCCTCGCAAGACATTGTGCTAAGTGAACAAGCGGCCGCCAAGCAGAAGCATGACTTGGCACATCAACTTAAACTCGAAGAACTGAAAGCAGAGCCCGATCAACTGTTGTCTTATTACTGGTGGGCCGAGGATCACGATCCGCAGGGGAATGTGCGCCGCACGCAAAGCGACATGTACTTTGCCGAAGTGCGCCCGTTTGAAGAGATCTTTCGCCAAGGCGAACAGCCTCCGGGTGGCCAGCAGCAGCAACGCCAACAACAGCAGCAACAGGGGCAAGGACAGAACGCTCAAGACGCGCAGCAACTGGCCAAACTGCAAAAAGACATTATCAACGCGACTTGGAAGATCATCCGCCGCGAGATCACGACCCAGCTAACACCAGCCTTCGCCGACGATGTGGAGCAGATTCGCCTCTCCCAGGCTGCAGCCCAAGAGCAGGCAGCGGCCTTGGCCGAACGATTGGAAGATGAGAAGTCGCTGGCCCACGTCGAAGCGGTTCTAGAACACATGCAGGCTGCGACGCAGCAATTGCAACTGGCCCAAGAGGGGCCGGCGCGCGAGCCATTGCCTGTCGCGCTCGCCGCAGAACAGGCCGCCTATCAGGCACTCCTCAAGTTGCGCGCTCGCGAGCATGAGGTCACACGTCAGCAGCAACAACAGCAGCAAGGGCAGCAAAGTTCGCAGCAGTCTGCTTCGCGTTCGCAACAACAACGCGAACAGTTGCAGCAGCTCGACTTGAAGGAAGAGGAAAACCGCTACGAGACACAGCAGGCTGCTCAGGAGCAACAACAAGAGTCGGCCGCCGATCGAGAGAATCGGCAGGTACTCAATCGCCTGCGCGAGTTGGCCCAGCGGCAACACGACTTGAACGATCGACTCAAGGAACTGCAATCTGCGCTCGAAGAAGCCGAAACGCCCGCCGAAAAAGAAGAGATTCGGCGTCAGTTGCAGCGATTGCAGGACGAGCAACGACAGATTCTGCAAGACACCGATGAGCTACAGTCGCGGCTCGATCAGCCTGAAAATCAGGAGCGGATGGCCGAGCAGCAACAGCAGTTGGATGAGACTCGCGACCAGGTTCGCCGGGCATCTGAGGCATTGCAACAAGAAAAAGTCGGCCAGGCAGCTGCGGCGGGAACACGCGCCGAACAACAGTTCGACGAATTGCGAGAAGAGTTCCGTCGCCGGGCCGCCAATCGCTTCGGTGAGGAAGTTCAACAACTGCGGCAATCGGCTCGCGAGCTGGAACAGAAGGAAGAGCAGATCGCCGAGCAATTGCGGGAGACTACCGACAAACCGCCCGAACGCCCGACACTCGAAGACAAAGAGACTTCGCGCGAACCGCTCGCGCAAGAGTTGGCCGATCAACGCCAGCGGCTGACGAATTTGCAGGATCAGATGCGCGACACGATCGAGCGGGCCGAAGCCACGGAGCCAATTCTCTCGGAACGGCTCTATGAGACAGCTCGCAATCTGCGCGATCAAAAAATCGAGCAAGCCCTGCAATCGACCGAACGGTCGGTTCGCCAAGGGCTCACGCAGGATGCGCAAAAGCAAGAGGCTGCTGCCAGCGAGGGATTAAAGCAACTGCGCGAGGGTATCGAACGCGCTGCCGAAGGAGTGCTCGGTGATGAAACCGAAGCACTTCGGCGGGCTCGCGAAGAACTGCAACAGCTCTCGCGCGAGTTGAATCGAGAACTCGAGCGCGAAGCACCCAAGCAGGCAGGGAACGAGCCGGGAAGTCCACAATCGCAACAAAGTGGGCAGCCCCAAGCCGGTCAGCCGATGGGGGGCGAGCAACCCACGGGTGGTCAGCCCGGACAACAAGCGGCCCAAACTGGCCAACCGCAGCCGGGTGAAGGTCAATCCACAAAATCGGGCGAGGGCAAGCGGGGCGAAGGTGAACCGAAGCAAGGACAGGGTGGCCAAGGTCAGCCCAAGCAGGGACAACCCAGTCAGGGTTCGCCGAAGGGCGAGCAACCTGGAGAGCAGGGTAATGGTCAGCAGCCTGGACAGGGACAACCTGGTCAACAAGCAGGGCAACAGCCCGGTCAGCAACCTGGACAAGGGGAACCGGGTCGTTCTCAACAAGCAGGTCAGCAGCCCACTAAGCGCGGTGGCAATCAAGGTGAGCAGCTGGGTGGTTTTAGTGGACCTTTCGAAAGTGACGCGCAGGAGCAGGCTGGTCCGTTGACGGGCGACCGGTTTCGCGAGTGGTCGGATCGATTGCGCGATGTCGAAGAAATGGTCGGCGATCCAGAACTGCGAGCCGATGCGGCCAGAATTCGCGAGCGGGCACGGGCAGTGCGCGCCGAATCGAAGCGCCATTCCGCACCCCCCAATTGGGATCTGGTCCGCGATCAACTGGTGAACCCGCTGGCCGAATTGGAACAGCGCGTGTCGGAAGAAGTTCTCAAACGGACTTCGAAGAAAGCGCTGGTGCCGCTCGACCGCGACCCGGTTCCGCCCCAGTATTCCGAAAAGACGCGCAAGTACTACGAACGACTCGGGAGCGGTAAATGATCGACGGACTTGAGTCCAGTCCGCTGCTCGCCGAGATCATCCTTGGCGCGCGGCAGTGGCTCGGCGGAGCGATTGCCCTCGCCGCAGTTGCCATTGGCGTGCTCGTCTGGTCGTACCAGCGCACTCTAGGTGCTGCGTGGCTCCGCTTCGTTTGCCTCATCCTCAAAGCGGTCGCTGTAATACTACTGGCGACCTGTTTGCTCGATCCACTCTTTCGTGGTTCGCGACCAAGTCCGGGCAGCAACCTGTTTCTCGTCGTCGCCGATAACAGCCGCAGCTTGCAACTGGCCAACGCCGGCCAGCGCGAATCGCGCGGCGCGCAGTTGCAAGCGAGTTTGTCCAAGGATTCCCCCTGGCTCACCCGGTTAGCGCAGGACTTCGACGTCCGCAAATACACCTTCGATACTCAGCTGCAGCCCACGCAAGATTTCTCGCAACTTGCCTTCGTGGGCGAAGCCTCGGCACTATCGACGACTCTTTCGCAGCTATCCGATCGCTATCGCGGGCAACCTGTTGCTGGCATCCTGCTGCTTACCGATGGCAACGCCACGGATCTGGATGGTAACGAACTGAGTGTGAAAGACCTGCCGCCGATCTATCCCGTGCCGCTGGCGTCCGCTTCGTTGTCGCTCGATGCTTCGCTGACGAGCATTGCAGTCAGTCAAACCAACTTCGAGGCAGCACCGGTGACCATCGCTGCCGAAATTGCCACGCAGTCGCTCGCCGGCAAGCAGCTCATCGCCCGCGTGCTCGACGAAAGTGGCAAAGAGGTCGAACGACAAACGCTCACGGTCAAAAAAGACGCCGAGTCGTTGTCACATCGGTTTCTCATCAAACCCGAGAAGCCCGGCATCAGTTTCTACCGAGTCCAGCTGGCTTTGCCCGGCGAAGAAGAGTTAGCAGTCGATTCGCAGCAATCGACGGAAGCTACGCTCGCCAACAACAATCGCCTGGCAACCGTTGACCGCGGCGGCGGGCCGTATCGCGTGCTGTATGTTTCTGGACTGCCAAACTGGGAGTTTAAATTCTTGCGGCGCGCGGTCTCCAAGGACGACGAGGTCGATCTGGTGGGGCTGGTGCGAGTGGCTAAGAAAGAACCGAAGTTCAACTTCCTCAGCCGCAGCGACGAGCGGACGAACCCACTGTTTCGTGGTTTTGGCAATAAGTCGGACGAGCAGGCGGAGCAATACGACGAGCCGGTCCTGTTACGGTTGGGAACCGCAGACAAAGAGGAACTGCGCGGCGGTTTTCCCAAAGATCCCGAAGATCTCTTCAAGTTTCACGCGATCATTTTGGACGACATGGAGGCCGCTTTCTTCACGCAGGATCAACTTTCGCTGCTCCAGCAGTTCGTCAGCCAGCGTGGCGGTGGCCTGCTGATGATGGGAGGCAAGGGCTCGTTCGGCGAAGGTGGCTACGCACGCACTCCTGTTGCCGAGTTATTACCCGTGTATTTAGATCGTGGCGCTCCGCAGGCCAATACCGAACCGTTGCACTTAAAGCTTACTCGCGAAGGGTGGCTGCAACCGTGGATTCGCGTGCGCGCTAACGAGCAAGACGAACAGGAACGATTGACCGCCATGCCTGGCTTTCGTTCCCTCAACCGAATCGAATCTATCAAGCCGGGTGCGTCGGTGCTCGCCGAAGTAGAGACCGGTCAAGGGAACGCGCGGCCGGCGTTGGCCGTGCAACCGTTCGGTCGCGGCCGCGTCGGAGCATTGTTGATTGGCGATCTTTGGCGCTGGGATTTGCGCCGGGCCGAAGATCAGCCCAGCGATTTGGAGAAAGCCTGGCGGCAAACGGTGCGCTGGTTGGTGGCCGATGTTCCGCAGTTGGTCGAAGTTGAAACCAGGCGAATTATGGGGACCGGGCTTCCCGCTCGCGAGATCATCGTGCGAGCTCGCGATCCCAAGTTCCTGGCGCTCGACAATGCACAGGTGGCAATCTCCATCAAGACTCCCGATGAGCGTGACTTGAAGATTGTAGCCGAAAGCAGTGAACAGACCGCGGGCGAGTATCGCGCGCAGTTTGTACCGCGGATTGCTGGTGCATATCGGGCCACGATCACGGTGACGGCTCCCGATGGGAGCGAAGTCGGTCGGCGAGAAACCGGCTGGAGCGTGGAACCAGAAACCGACGAGTTTCGTGAACTGGCCGGCAACTTACCGTTGCTTCAGCGTTTGGCGGCGGAAAGTGGCGGCGAAGTCGTGTCGCTCAGCGGCCTGTCATCATTCGTCGCCAGCTTGCCGAATCGCAAGATCCCGCATGTCGAAACCTGGACCTATCCGCTTTGGCATCAGTGGGGCGTGCTGGCCGTCGCGCTCGGTTGTCTCGTGGGTGAATGGGGCCTGCGCCGCTGGAAGGGACTGGCCTGATGCGTATTGCACTGTTCACGTTGCTGCTGTTCTTGGTCGGCACGAATGTGACTCTGGCCCAAGACCAGCAGTTGATCGTCGTTGTGGGTGCCAGCGGCGGAGAGGAATTCGAACAGCCCTTTCGTGAATGGGCCCAGCGGTGGACGTCGGCTGGCAAGAGCGGCAAGTTGCACAGCACCGTGATTGGATTAGATTCCGCGGGCGAGACCACAGATCGCGAGCGGTTGAAACAAACTCTGGAGGAGCTAGCTGCCAAGTCGCCTGTGGGCCCCATCTGGCTCGCCTTGATTGGTCATGGCACCTTCGATGGCAAGACGGCACGGTTCAATCTGCGTGGCCCCGATCTAAGCACCACTGAACTCAAGGAGATGCTCAAACCGCTGACCGGGCCGGTGGCTGTGGTCGATTGCTCGTCGTGCAGCGGCCCGTTTTTGGCGGAGCTATCGGCTCCGCAGCGCGTCGTGATCACCGCCACCAAGAGCGGCCACGAATATAACTTCGCCCGTTTTGGCGAGTTTCTCTCCACCAGCATTGCTGACCCAGCAGCTGATCTCGACAAGGATGAACAGACGTCGCTGCTCGAGGCTTACCTGGCCGCGAGTGCCAAGCTGCGAGAGTTCTACGCGCGCGAAGCGCGCTTAGCGACCGAGCACGCGCTGCTCGATGACAATGGCGATCGGTTGGGCACCCCCGCTGACTGGTTCCAAGGCCTGCGAGTCGTCAAACAGACGAAGGCCGGCGCGCCTGTCGATGGCTCTCTCGCGAGCCAGTTCGTGCTGGTCCGCAGTGAGAAAGAACAAGCCATTCCCGCCGAGATTCGCAGGCAGCGCGAGCTGCTGGAAAAGGAATTGGCTGAATTGCGGGCGAGCAAGGCGAATATCGCTGAAGCCGATTACTTCACCCGCCTCGAACACATTCTGGTGCAACTGGCGAAATTGTCGCGGTCGTCAGCGGGTAAGTAGTTGTTGGACCATTTAAGAACCGGATACAGGCTCAGGCAAAACTTGGTTGCAAGTAAGGCTGCATTCTCTTCCGTCGAGTGTAATTTCGAGCCGCTCTTCATCTTTCAGCACTCGTTGCCGACTGTATTGTGCCTTGCCATCGTTCGAGAGAAGAGAATCGAATACTTCCACACATCGATCTTGCAGATTCACAATCCAATACGCCGCTACGCCAGCTCGTGCATAGATACTCGCTTTGCGACGATCACGATTGATCGAAGAAACGGCGACCTCAATGGCCACTGCAACGTCCGATCCTTGCGGGTGCTTTGAAAAATAGTCCCGCGGTGTGCCCCGAACAATGGCGACGTCGGGTTCAGGAACGCTGTCCTCTGAGACGAGTGCCTTCTGACTGCGGGCATACCACCCGTCGGCCAGCAACTTATGGAGGAGTTGCTCGATTAAGTCGACCGTTCCATCGTGCAACGAGTTTCTGACCATTTTGGGAACGATCCAACCTTCGAGGAGCTCCACTCGTTCGTCACCAAGGACTTCTGCGGCGGCAATCTCAAGGTACTGCTCTACCGTGAAACGCTGCACCGGATATGGCGGCATCAGCGGCTCAAGCGAGGTGTCGGTCGATACCAAAAGTGACATAGCAAAGACTCGTTTGTGTTCTAAACCTACTGCCTCTATTGTACGCAGTAACAAAACGAAGCTCTAGTTGCAGAACTGCCCGGCACGAAGCAACCTACGCCGCATCTTCTTCTGCAGCGGGCAGATTGTCGGCATCGAGTTCGTCGTCGGCAGCAGCTTCGGCAGCAATGGCAGCGCGGGAGGCACGCTCTTGAGCGGCAGAGCGTTCGATGGCTTCGCGGCGAATTTCGCCATCCTCGCTGACGTCTTCAAAGCGGACAGAGACACGTTTCGAAACGCCGGATTCTTGCATCGTCACGCCGTAAAGCGTGTTGCCAGCAGTCATCGTTTTCTTGCTGTGCGTAACGACGACAAATCGCGTCCAGCCGAGAAAGTCCTTAAGCACGTCGATGAACCGGCCGATGTTCGCTTCGTCGAAGGGCGCGTCGACTTCGTCGAGAATGCAGAACGGGCTGGGGCGAAACTGAAAGATTGCCAGCAGCAACGAGACCGCCGTGAGGGCCTTTTCGCCGCCCGAGAGTAACGAATTGTTGAACGAAGGTTTGCCTGGCGGAGTCGCGATAATCTCGACGCCGCATTCCAGCACATCAACCCCTTCTTCCAGGATGATGTCTGCCTTGCCGCCGCCGAAGGCCTTGCGATAGAGCGCCTGGAAATTGACGCGGATTGCTTCGAGCGTATCGAGGAACAGTCGTCGGCTATCGGCGTTGATCTTGACGATGATCCGCTCCAAAGCCTGCTTGGCCTCGGTCAAATCCTTATGCTGGCCAGAAAGTGTGCCGAAGCGAGATTCGAGATCGTCGAGTTCATCGAGCGCGTCGAGATTCACGGCTCCGATCTGATTAATCTTGCGGCGGAGCGATTCGATTTCGGCTTCGACTTCCACGCGGGCCAGTTCTTCTTCGGCCGAAGTCTCCTGGTCTGCACCGGACAAGTCGATGTTGTAGTCCTCGCGCATCCGGTCGGCGAGCGTTGTCCGTTCCTGCCCGACTTGCGTGGCACCCAACTCCAATTGATGTAACTGTTCTTCCAGCTTGCGCACATCCTTGCGCAGGCTTTGCAACTCTTCAGCCTGTTGTTGTCGCTGCGATTGAGCGGCAGCCTGCGCTTCACGCAGCTTGACAGCGTCGGCTTCGAGCAGTTGCTTTTGGTCATACAGCGTGCCCACGGCAGCGGTCACCGAGACAATCGTCTGCTCGGCGGCCTGATGCCGGCTGGTACACGACTGCAGCTGTTGTTCGACTTGCGCGACGGCCCGTTCACGTTCAGCCTGATCGTCGACGAATTGCGTCAACCGGTGCTTTAAGCCTTCCAATCTCTGTTCGCTGCGAGCCAAGGCAACGCGAGCAGCCGTTGCCAGGCGAGACGCTTCTTGTCGGTCGAGTTCGAGTCGCAGCAGCTGTTGTTGCTGAGCTTCGCCCGTTTGTTGGTAAGCGTCGATGGCCGACTTGTGCGTGGCGAGTTGTTTCTCAAACGCGGCGATCTCGCTTTGCAATTGTGTTTGCTGCGCGACTAACTCGCTACGCTGCGCGGTTCCCTGTTGGCGCTCGCGCTCATTCTGTTCGAGTCTCTCTTGCAACTGCCCCAGTCGTTGGCGCTCGGCAGCCAGCCCCTCATTGGCGTTTGAGCGGGCAAGCACCAGCTTGCGGACATCTTCGTCCTGCAGTTCGACCAGGCCGCGCAGATGATCGGTTTCGCGCTGGGCGTTGGTGATCTGCTCGTGAATTACCAACAGGTCGTCTTTGAGGTGACGCAGTTGACTGCGACGAGAAACAAGGCTCGCCGCCGCCTGTCGTGCACCAGCTGTCACCGTTCCATCGGCGGCAGCAATTTCACCATCGCTAGTCACAAATCGGCAATGAGGGGCGGCCATTGCGGCCAGGCGCAATGCATCGGCCAAACTCTTCACCAGCCAAGTCTGCCCCAGTAGCCGTTCGGCCAGGTCTTTGGCTGCTGGGGGAAAAGTCACCAAGCGATCGAGTCGCGAGAGAATCGCTGGATCCGTTTCCCAAGCATGCTTCGCCAAAGGCGCAGCATCAGTTCCTTCGCTCGTGAACTGCAACGTTACACGGCTGGAAGCCTGCTGAGCTCGCTTCAGCACTGCGGCGGCCTGTTCGCTCGAACACTCCAGCACCACATGCTGAGCAGATTCACCGAGGGCGGCGTCAATGACGGTGGCGTGCTGTAGTTCGGTTTGAATCAAGTCGGCGACGATCCCCTTCACCTTCGCCCAGGGCGCTGCGGTGGCATCCACGGCCGCATCCAGAATCTCGCGCACGCCGCTACCGAAACCTTCGAAGTTCCGCTCGAGCTCTTCGAGTACCGAAATACGATCTTCGGTGGCGTGATGTCGGCCGACGAGTTGAGCGACATCGTGCGTCCGCGATGTATGCAGTCGACGATTGTCGGCCAATTCAAGCTGGGCCGCCTCCAACTGACGATGCTGGGTATCTAGCTCTTGCTGAAAAGCCTGTTCGCGAAGGCGCACTTGCTCGAGTTCCACATCGAGCAACTGAGCTGCAGCGAGCAAGTCTTCGGTCTGTCGCGCGAGCAGGTCGATTTGGGTCGCCGCTTGTTGCCAGGTCGTTTGCCGGCCGCTGAGTTGGGTTTGAACCGTGGCCGCAGACTGCACGTGACTCAAATAGTCGCGGCGGGCAGCTTCGGTTTGCTCGTGTAACTGGCGGTGCGAATCGGCTAGTGTGGCGGCTTGCTGCTCGTGCGTCGTCGCCTGCTCTTCGACCACGGCATGGCTGAGTTCCGCGGCATGAAACTCGGCCTCGGTCTGCTTCAGCCGTTCGACCAGGTCGCCCGCTCGCTCCTGCATGGCGGCCAGATTGCGGCGATGTTGCTCCGCTTCGTCTGCCAGTTCCTGACTCCGAGCGCGCTGATCGCGAATGGTCGCTTCTTGCAGCGAGATCTGTTCTCGATTGGCGGCCAGTCGATTATCCGCGGCCCGCATCTCTTCGGTGCGAACGGCTAGCGAAGTGTCGCACTCCAGAATTGAAGCTTCAAGTCGTTCGGCCGTGGCAGCAGCAGTCTCCGATTGCTCACGCCGCTCGAAGATATCCTGCTCGATGCCCCGCAGCTTTTCCGTGAGTCGCCGCCAGTCGGTCATGGCGACTTGCGTACGCAACTGCTGCAAGCGCTCGGTGTGTTCGCGATAGCGGCGGGCTTTGACGGCCTGATTCCGCACGGTCTTCAGGCGGTTTTCGACTTCTTCGACAATATCGGTCAGGCGGAGCAGATTCTGATCGACCCGCTCCAGCCGTCGCTGAGCTTCCACCTTTTTGGCTTTGAAACGACTGATGCCAGCCGCTTCTTCGAAGATCGCGCGGCGATCTTTCGACGACGCATTGAGCAACTTATCGACGCGGCCTTGCTCGATAATGCTATACGCATCGGCACCCACGCCGGTACCGCGAAACATGTCCTTGATGTCTTTGAGCCGCGCGGGCTGGCGATTGATGAGATACTCGCCTTCGCCGCCCCGAAACACTCGCCGCGTGATATGCACCTCGGGCGCATCGATCGGCAGACGCCGCTCGGTGTTGTCGAAGATCAGCGTCGCTTCGGCCGTGTTGAGCGGACGACGCCCTGTGGCCCCGCCAGAGCCTTTGAAGATGACGTCGGCCATGTCCTTGCCGCGCAAGCTCTTGGCCGATTGTTCGCCGAGAACCCATTTGACGGCATCGACAACATTCGACTTGCCCGAGCCATTCGGCCCGACAACCACCGTAATCCCCTGGGGAAACTCGAAGCGCGTACGATCGGCGAAACTTTTGAAGCCGAATACTTCCAACGCTTTGAGCATGGGATGACGAACACGACAAACGGGTTACGAGCGGGCGGGCAACTACTTGCCCGAGAATGGATTCAGTTTATCCAAAACGCCGGGTTGTTTCTTGAGATATTCCGGCGCAATGTACGTTTGGTCGACGGACTCCTCACGGTCGCTTTCGGTGTCCTGGCTCAGCCGGTCGATATAGAGCTCCGGTTCCGGCGTCGCGACGCCCGTATTGCTGACCGAAGTTGCCGTTTCATCCCCTTCGGCCACCATTTCGGCTGGCGGCTGGTCGGTGGGGTCGTGGGCATCGCGATAATACTTGCGGCCTGGCTCGGGGAGCGCCTCGACAGCGAACCGGGCAGTCAGCAGATTCTGCTTTTGCGCTTCCTTGAGCATCGAAACGACGTCGGCATAGCTGGCACCCATGCGCACGACAGTCCGAATCAACTGATCGAGCAGCGGCGGGCAATATTCCGTCACATCCTGACTTTCGCCAGTCGGAAGCGATGGCTTGAAACAGCAAACCTTAATCTGACCGTCTGCCTGCCCCTTCACGAGAATCGCCTTTCCGCAATTGAGAAACTGCGGCGGCTTGATTGCCTGCTCATGACCGAAGAGGACCACTTCCGGATGTTTGCTGCGGGTTACGTGGACGAGTGGTTCAGCGGTCGTGCTCACCAGGTGATAGTAGAACTTCCCTTCGAGCAGTTCCCCCTTCGTCGCTGGGTCGGCCGCGTTATACAACCGGAGCGCGCGGAAGGCACCGTAGCGGGTTTCCATGCTTGGCGCGTGAAGCAAATTGCTCAGCGCGTCGTACGCGGTGGGCTGATTCATCGAGGCCAGCGCGGTCAGTGCGTGCCAGCGGAAGGCCGACGATTCGCGCGCGGCCAGTTCCAATGGCGCGGCGGCATCGGCTTCATCCAGATAAGCCAGTGCCTCAGCGGCGTAAAAGCGAACTTCCGGATCGCTGTTCGTCAGGCCGGCCTTCAGCGTATCGACACCTTCGCGACCGATGGCTTCTAACTGCAGGGCTGCCAGCGGTGCTGCTGAGGGTTCTTGGATTTTACGACCCAGAGTTTGCAACCGTTCGGTTTTTTCGAGCGCCGACTCTTGCAACACGATATTGCGGACAACGCGCAGGTAACGCCCCAAATTGTGCTTGTATCGCGACGAAACAACGAGCTCAAGGAAATTGTCGCGCATCGGCTTGGCGACACCTTTCTTCTGCCCGTGATCCATCGTGTTGAAGCGCGTGTTGATCGCTTTGCCAATCAGCGTGCTAATGCGAATCGAAGCGTCTTCGCGCCTGAGCATCAGCCCGAGAGGCCGCGATTCGAGGGCCAGACCGCCACCGAGCACGCGCCCGCGCGCTTTGCTCACCTTGTCGTTTTCGCCAGTGATCACACCGTTAATGAGCACGTTGCCGCGACCGATACCATCGACATCGCCGGTGCGAATCACGCCCCCCAGGACTTCCATACGGCGCAGGCGAGTCTGCATCAGCCAACCGCCATACAAGCTGGTGGTCTCACTGTTCTTGGGCGTGCGGACTTCAATATCGAAGGCATCGCCTTTTTGCACACCGGGTGGCAAATAGCCCCGGACGATGACCATCGACGTCGCGGGCGAAGCCAGAATTTTGTCGGCGTTCGGCACTTCGTGCGATTGCATTTCGGCAATCAGCAGTCGCCGTTGTTCGGAAGGAGGTGGATCGCTGCCGGTGTTATCGAGCCCGGTAACGAGAGCGACCGATTCGACCTTGATCCAGTTCAAGCCCCAAGGGCGCGTGAAGTCGCCAACAAGCTTGCGCTCTTTGATTTCTTCAACCGGCAAATCCACTTCGGGCGATTGACCACGAAAGAGCGGATTGGCGCAGCCAGAAATGGCACCGAGCCCCAAGCTGCCAAGGCTGGCAGCCAGGAAGGCGCGGCGATTGTAGAGCGACTGGCGAGCAGTGTGCGGCGTCATGCCGACCCTCATTTGCTAGCTGTGATACCGAAGCGCATCGTGCGCGAGGCAATCCCCATTGGGTGGCGGACGGTACCGGATGTGAGCTACACGGTCAAGAGCGAAGTGACTACTCGCACGTCGCGATTAGAACGTAATGCCGCCCCGAATGATGAACGTGCTATGCGGGTCGAAGTTGCCAATGCCGGAAGAATATTCTAACTTCCGGCCGAAGACGTAGCCCACTTCCAGTCGATAGCCACCGCCACCGTCGACGCGGCGTTCGTAACCACCCATCAGGCGATAGTCCTGCCACGTAACATTGTCGGGCGTGCCGTCGTCCCGCAGGATCGACCAGGTGTTGCCACCAAACTCTGCGGTCACAAACACCCAGTCTTCATAGCCGGTACCTACATTCACGCGCGTCGCAAGCTTGGGCTTCGGAAATATCAACTCGAAATTGAAATACGGCGTCGGCTTCCAGATGGCACCACCCGCCGGCAGCACGCGGATGTTATCGCGATTGAGGTAAAGGACGCCAGCCACGAACTGCAAGCGATCCGGCACGTAGTCCCAAGCATAAATTGCCTTGCCGGTAACACGAAAGCCATCGGACGCGGGCGCTTCGAAATCGGAGTAAACGCTCGGGGCCACCGACAAGAGCAGGCGGTGATGTTGAAAAAAAAGGGGAGCCCAGGTGAGATCGAGATATGCGGTGTTTAAACGCGGGGGTAAGTCGCGCGTGCCGCCAGGGTCGGAAATGAGGTACATGTTGTAACCGGGCGTAATGAACAGCGGCCAGTCGCGAATCGGCGCGGGAAGCGCTACCGTGACCCCCGTTTCAATTTCGGTGATTCCCAAATCGGTCGGATCGTTACCATCGCCGAGCCAGGCAGCCGAGAGGAATAGCTTCTGAAAGAAGCCGCTCTTATAGGGACTTAACTTCTGCGTTCCATCGATGTTGTACTCGGTCCCCCCCACGACAGCGGCCTCGGGCAAATTGAGCGGGTCGTAGGTTCCTTCTTCGAACTCCATTCCCTCGGGCACGACGTAGCCCGCACCAGGGCTGACGGGCTGCAATAATTCTGCGCTCGGCTGTGGTAAACGCTCGGGTTGTTCGTATTCTGAAGCGAGCCGAATCCCGCCGGGATAATGCTCCTCTGAAAGGTAGCTGGGCTGCGTGAACGAACGGGGCTGAGTCTGAATCGACAGGTATCCGCCGGCGACCCCAGATTGCGGATAGCGCCCCACTTCATGCTGCGCGGTCGCGGTGCCACACCAACCAAGCACTCCCCAGCCCAGCAGACTGCCGATGGCATTCGCGCGCAGCATCTGACAGATGCGAGCGAGGAGCCAGCGGCAATGCGCGACTATTTTCATGCGGTTGATCGGTTTTCTGCATACGGCAGGAAGGTTAGGTGCGGACGAATCAAGCCTGGTCTCAGGCCTTAGAACGAGAAGCCAGCCCGGGCCATCCAAGTGTCGGACAGATCGAGTGTTTGATTCAGTTCTACATACATGAGTTCGCGTTCGAAGACGTAGCCGATTTCGGCGAAGCCGTTCAAGCCACGTGGGCTGCTCCATTCGAGTCCAAACGAAGCTCGCATGTCGTTGATATCGATTCGATTTACGGGGTCACCCGAGATTGGCTGCACCGTCCAAGCACCACCGCCGTATTCGCCCGCCAGGTACCACCAGACTTCGTAAGTGCCGACGGTCGAAATGTATTGCGAAATGCGCGGCTGCGGGAAAAACAGATCCACCCGCAACTGCGGATTCGGCTGCCAAAGCAGACCACCGGCCGGCAACAGTTTGATGTCGTTGCGATCGATGTACATCACTCCCAGCTTGGCCGTCATGGTTGGCGTCAATCGCACCAGCCCCAAGGCGAGACCTTGAAACCGCAAACTATCGCTCGTGAGGGTTTCGAAGTCGGTATAGACGCCCGCGCGAAAGCCCAGCTCGGCACCGATTTGCAAATTCGGGTCGGTCGCATACTGAAAATCGAGATACGCGCTGTAAGCGGAACCGGGCAGGTTGTGAATGCCGTCTTTCGGTCCATCCCAGCAGTGAATGGCAAATGCGGGCGTGATGAACAGCGGCTGGCCCGTCGTCAAAAAGTTCGGAAAGGCGAACGACACGCTGACTTCCGAATCGGTGATTCCCAGGTCATTGCCGTCGTCGCCGCCGGCCAGATAGGTTTGCCGAAAGCGGACGTCGTGCACCAGGCGCAGGCTTTCGTACAGGTTAGCTGTTCCGCCGTTGGGATCGTTGAAGCCATTAGGAAACAGGTACTGCCCCTGCGGCTGATTGGCCACGGGAGGTGCCCATTGCGAGCCATAAGGAGCGGCAGCCCCGTTGGGCGGCAAAGCAGAATTCGGAAACGCGGGAGGCTGAGAACCTCCCCAGAACTGCGCCGCGGCTTGACCGTTGGGCGAGTAAGGATCGAACGCCAGGGGTGGACCAAACGTACCCGGTGGAGTCGTACCAATGGCGGTGCCATAGGGACTTGGGCCAGCAGTGGGACCGGTGGGAAAGCTAGGGACCGCGCCGTAACTGGATGGAGGCACACTGATCGTTGGGGCGGTGGGAAAATTGCTGCTCGGCAGCATGCCGCCGCGAGGGAATTGCACGGAGCCTTGCGCATGCGCAGACCGCGCGGCGAAAAACGCCGCAAGGCAAACGACGATGGTAAGAGCCAAACGTGGCACTGTGAGCGGCAATCCTGGAGAGACCGAAAACTCTGAGAAGCAAGCGGGGAAATATCAGTGCCTGTCAAAATCGTCAAGATCAGCAGCCGATTTCCTCAAGTTCGCGGACCGAAAAACCGACGAGCGGCCTGCTATCAAGCGAGCGAGTCGCCATTTAGGCTGGTAGATACCTCGTGAAGCGTGAATTCCCACCTGCTTGTGAACGAAGATCGATACACTTATGCGGCATTCAATTCAGGGCTTACTTCTCATCGCGGGACTGTTGCTAGCGGATTACTCGCTGGCTTATGGACAAGCTCGACCGGGGCCATTCACAGCGCCGCCGAAGTCGCTCCGTTCGCGCGACGTCGATCAGCAGCACATCCGGCTGGAGTTGAAGTTCGACTTCGACAAGCAGGCGGTCAACGGTAAAGCCCGACACCAACTCGAACTCTTTCGCCCCACGAGCAGCATTCAGCTCGATGCGGCCGATATGAAAATCGGCAATGTGATGCTGCTCAGCCGCAGCGGCACCGAGTCGCAAGCACCCGTTAGACTCAAGCACACGCACAAAAACCACCAGCTGACGATCGACTTGCCGGAAGAATGCCCCGCCGGGACCGCGCTCACGCTGGAGATCGATTACTCGATCACGCGGCCGAAGCATGGCGTCCATTTCGTCGAACCCGATCAAAGTGAAGAAGCTCACCTGCGGATGGTCTGGACGCAGTGCGAACCTGAATATGCCCGGTATTGGCTTCCTTGCATCGATGCCCCTGGCGATCGCATCACTAGCGAGATCATCGCGACTGTTCCCAGCAAGTACGTCGTCCTCTCGAATGGCACACTGACCAGCAAGACACCTGTCGCTGGCGAACAAACGACCTGGCACTGGACTCAAGCTCGTTCGCACGTGCCGTATCTGATGTCGGTCGTAGCTGGTGAATTCGAAACGCTGGAAGAAACCTGGGACGGCATTCCCGTTGTTTCGTACGTGCCGCGCGGCAGGCTGCCGGATGCGAAACGGAGCTTTGAAAAAACGCCCGCTATGCTGAAGTACTTCACCCAGAAAATTGGCTATCGCTATCCTTGGCCGAAGTATGCCCAGATTTGCGTCGACGAGTACGCTTGGGGCGGCATGGAGCATACTTCCGCTACCACGCTCAATCTCGATACGTTGCACGACGCGCGGGCGCACCTGGATGTTTCGAGCGACAACCTCGTTGCCCACGAACTGGCCCACCAGTGGTGGGGCGATCTGCTCACTTGTAAGGACTGGGGCGAACTCTGGTTAAACGAGAGTTTTGCCACGTACTTCGCCACGCTCTGGACCGAGCACGATAAAGGTGGGGACGAGGCGACCTGGCAACGGGCCGAAGAAGCAGCCAACTATCAAAACGAAGATGCGCGCTATCGCCGCTCGATCGTCAACTACCGCTACAACTCACCGGAGAACATGTTCGATGGACACTCCTATCCCAAGGGGGGCCGCGTGTTGCACATGTTGCGGTTCGAGTTGGGAGACGAAATGTTTTGGAAGGCCATTCGCCGTTATTGCGAGGTCAATCAGTTTCGCACCGTCGAGACTGCAGACCTGCGCATTGCCGTGGAAGAAGCCACCGGCCAGGGAATGAACTGGTTCTTCGATCAATGGGCCTACAAGGGAGGACATCCTGAGTTCAACGTCTCTTGGGACTACGACGCAGCCGCCAAGCAGGTTCGCATCACGATCAAGCAGACGCAAAAGGTCGACGAGATCACGCCTCTCTTTCGCACATCTGCCGAAATTGAAATTGCCAGCGGCCAGGCCTCGCGCATTCGCCGAGTTACGCTCAGCAAAGCCGAAGAGACCTTTCACTTCGATTCGCCCGAGCGGCCCACGCGAGTCTGCTTCGATCCGCGCGACTGGATCCTGAAAAAACTGACGGCGGAAAAAGGAAAAGACGAACTCCTCGATCAATTGACGAATAGCGAATACCTGATGTGCCGTGTGCAGGCGGTAAGAGCACTCGCCGCCATGGAAGAAGACAAAGATGCTCAGGCTGGGCTTTCGGCAGCCACTACAGACGATAAGTTTTGGGCAGTGCGGCAAGAAGCAGTGAAAGGGCTGAAGAAATTTCCGGGCGACGCGACCCGCGCCAAGTTGATTCAAGCGTGCAGCGATGAAAAGTCGTTCGTTCGCCGCGAAGCCCTGCAAGCGCTGGCGAAGTTCTCACATGATGATTCGAAGACAGCACTTCGCAAGGCTATCGACAGCGATCAGTCGTACTACGCAGTTGCCGAAGCCTTGAAATCGCTGGCCGCCATCGACAAGAGCGGCAGTCGCGAATTGCTCCTGAAAGCTTGCGAGCAGCCCAGCCATCGCGAAGTGATCCTGAAGGCCGCGGTCGAAGCCCTGGCGGCGCAGGGCGATACGACGGTGGCGGATTCATTGACCAAGATGCTCGAAACGACGACGGCACCTGAGCGGCGCGTGGCGATCATCGGAGCGCTCGCCCGCCTCAAGTCTGGCGATGCTGCCACGCTCAAGTTGTTGCACGATCAACTGGGCAACAAGCGGCAAAATGTTCGCCGCTCGGCTCTGGAAGCCGTCACTCAAGTGGCCGATGCCACTTCCATCGCCACGCTCGAAGCGCGCCGCGGTCAGGAGGTCATGCCGCGGATGATCCGCTCGATCGACGAATCGATTGCCAAGATTCGCGAGAAGCAGCAGGGAACCGAAGCTCTGTTGAAAGAAGTCGAGCGTCTGCGGAAACAAAACCTGCAATTGGAAGAACGGCTGAAGAAGTTGGAAGAGAAGAAGTAATCGGGCCTGTCTGCAGCGAGCAACTACTCCATCACTTTGACAACTCGAAAGCCCGTGAAGTTATAGCGATAGCCGGGCTTGTTGGCGTTCCGATCGGCCGAGCGAACGAAACGGAGGCGATTAGTAAATGCACCGCCACGAACAATGTGTTTCTCGCCCGTCTTAGGACCGGCGGGGTCGTCCACAGGTGAAACCTTGTGATAGTCGCTGGCATACCAGTCGCTGCACCACTCCCAGGCATTGCCGTGCATGTCGTACAGACCCCAAGCATTGGGCTTCAAGCTGCCGACCGGTGCCGAAAACGCATGACCGTCATTCCACTCGCCGCTCCAAGTTGCGTTCGCGTACTTAGCTTGAAAGGCTGCGTCCGATAGGTTCGCAAAGCCGAGTAGCGATTCTTCGGACTCCCCCGTGGAGTAACGTGTTTTGGTTCCTGCGCGGCAAGCATATTCCCACTGCGCTTCGGTCGGCAACTGATAAGTCTGCTTTTCCTTCTCGCTGAGCCATTTGCAGAAGGCCTGCGCATCGTCCCAGCTGAGGTTCACAACAGGGTGTTCGTCGGTGCCAAAGCCCGTATTCTTCCACGTGAACTTGGGGAGAATCTCGATTGCGCCAAGTTCTGCGTCGAAGCCGAAGCCGGGCTTCTCTTCACGCTCGAGAGTCGTGCGATAGCCCGTTTCCGTCACAAACTTGCGAAACTGGCCCACCGTTACTTCATGCTGACCGAGGTAGAACGGCCTGGTGATTCGCACCTTTCGTTGCACCTCCACATCGGTGTGCCCCTCTTCAGACTCTGGCGAACCCATTGTGAATTCGCCCGCTGCAATCTTCACCAGCTTCATGCCGAGTGTATTGGTCACGACTTCGGGCTTGGCAGCAGGCTCCGCGCTGCTGACCGAACTGAAAAATACAAGGAGCGTGAGCAGCGTGAGTGTACGGGACATGACAGAGCTTTCCCTGGAGAGGGGACAATTGCCGCGGCAAAAACGATGGGATCGCCGCGGCAAGCATTGGATTGCCAGGTGCCTATCGCCGACGCCATTCGACGCCGCTGAGTTGGCCGAGCGCGAGCATCAAAGCATGCGTGCCATCGCGGCCGTGACCTTGCGCCTTGAGCGCCACATACAATTGCCGCGCGAGTGCCAGACCGGGCAAGGCGAGCCCCATGCGATTGGCTTCGTCGAGGGCGATGCCCATGTCTTTGATGAAGTGTTCGACAAAGAAGCCGGGGTCGAAATTGTTGGCAATGATCCGCGGTCCCAGATTCGACAACGACCAACTTCCCGCTGCTCCCGGAGCGACCGATTGCAGCACGGTGTTGAGATCGAGCCCCGCTTTGTACGCGTAGAGGAGCGCTTCGCAAACGCCGACCATGTTCGAGGCGATCAACGTTTGATTGACGGCCTTGGTGTGTTGACCAGCACCGGCAGCACCTTGGTGAATGATGGTCTTGCCCATCGTTTCCCAGCAAGGATGCAGCGCCTCGACCACGTCGCGATCGCCACCAATCATGATCGACAGCCGAGCTTCCTTGGCACCAACATCGCCGCCCGAAACCGGTGCGTCGACAGAGTAACACCCGCGGGCTTTGGCCGCGTCATAAATCTCGACGGCCAGCGAAGGTTCGCTCGTGGTCATATCGACGAGAATGTTCCCGGGCTTCGAACCGGCGAGCGCCCCTTCGGTCCCCAGAAACACTTCCCGCACATCGCGAGGAAAACCGACAATGGCAAAGACCACGTCGCTGCGGGCGGCGACATCGCGGGGAGTACTCGCCCAGGTCGCGCCGCGGTCGAGCAGCGGCTGAGCTTTGCTGCGCGAACGGGTCGAAACGGTCATTTGAAAACCGCGGGCGATCAGATGCGAGCACATGCTCGAACCCATCACGCCGGTGCCGATCCAGCCCAACCGGGTTTGCCCGGGAACAATACGCGAAACTGCCATAAGAAAACTCTCCTGCGCGAGGACTCAATGTTGTGGAATGAAGACGCTATTCCCAGCGGTGTTCGGGCCGGGCAAAGATTTCGTTCAAGATGATTGCATTGCGAATGTTTTGCGGACTGGCAAGCATCTCCGTCACGCTAAACGCCCCCGCTGTGCCGCCGGCGACGATTACTTTGGCTGCAGTTGTCGTATCTTTCAATGCACCCAGTTTGTGATCGAACGTTTGATGCAGGCGGGCTTCGAGTTTGTCGTCGGCCAGATCGACCTCAGCACCAAGGTTGCTGGCATGCCGCGAAATTTCGGCCGAGCCTCGCATATTCTTCTGAACCGAAGCTGAGAATCGGTCTTGCGTCGGTGCCTCTTCGGCCTCGATGATTTCGACCACTGGTTCGAGTTCAATGGCCGACTGTTGGGTTCGAAGCGGCGCGCGATCGATGGGCGCAGGACGAGGTTGTTGGGGCTGCGCAGCTTGCTGCAATTCGCCGCGACGCTTGGCTTCGGCCTGCGCCCGGCGCTGGGCAGCCCGGCGAAGAAATTCTTCTACTTCGTCACGCATGGTTCACCCCTACCCCGTCTTGCCGGCCAAACCACTGGAAGTGGCAATGCCCCGTCGCATATCGGTATCGGCGACCAGGTTTCGCATCTTGTAATATTCGAGAATGCCGAGTTTGCCGGAGTTGAAGGCCGCAGCCATGGCCTTGGGAACTTCCGCTTCGGCTTGCACAAGCTTGGCGCGCGATTCTTCAATCCGCGCGATCTGTTCCTGCTCGGCGGCAACGGCCATTGCCCGACGACCTTCGGCCCGGGCCCGGGCCACACGCGTATCGGCTTCGGCCTGGTCAGCCCGCACGCGGGCACCAATGTTTTCGCCGACGTCGATATCGGCGATATC
This sequence comes from Anatilimnocola aggregata, assembly GCF_007747655.1. Taxonomy (NCBI): domain Bacteria; kingdom Pseudomonadati; phylum Planctomycetota; class Planctomycetia; order Pirellulales; family Pirellulaceae; genus Anatilimnocola; species Anatilimnocola aggregata. The sequence continues at coordinate 5,485,287 of NZ_CP036274.1, read as the reverse complement.
GACGGAGACAATCTCAAACGCCGTTTGCGAATCGAGCCGACGGGCGAGCACGGCTTTCGAAATCCGGTCGGGGTTTTCAAGCACTTCCATGTGATCTTCGGCCGAGCCGATGGCGGACACGATCCCCTCGCCCACGCGGGCGATGATCGTTTCTTCGGTGGCACCACCAATCAGCTGTTGCAGGTTGGCCCGCACCGTCACGCGTGCTCGCACCCGCAACTGAATGCCGTTGGCGGCAACCGCTTCCAAAAACTCTTTGCCGGAACCTTTAGCTGGGCAATCGATGACCTTGGGATAGACGCTGGTCTGGACAGCTTCCAGCACATTGCGGCCAGCCAAGTCGATGGCAGTTGCTTCGCGATAGCTGAGGCGAATGATCTTGGCTTTGTTGGCGGCAATGAGTGCGCGAATGACGAGAGGAACGTTGCCGCCGGAAAGATAATGGGCTTCGAGCGCCTTGCCCGAGATTTCATCGGGCAGGCCGGCCTGTACGCACATGATTTTTGATTTGACGATGACGTCTTTATTCACCTTGCGGAACGTCATACCGATCAAGTCGAGTAGCGAAATGCCGGCACCGGTCAGGAACGACTGAATCCACAGGCGGAAGAAGTTCGCGAAAATAGCGACAATCACCAGCAAGATGACCGCCACGACGGCGAGGCCGACGAGTGCCGCGGCTGCACCCCAGGGAAATTCTTCTTGAGCGAGTAGAAACATGGTAGCCCTCAACAAGGGGGACGGAATTCATTCGTCGCTTATCATAACCACTTCGCGCGGCTCGTGCAGCGGTCGGAGGAAGTTGCCCAGCGGCTATTTACATCTTTTGGCAAACTGGCCCTTGGCGAATCAGCCGGGCACGGTGCGGGACTGACCGTTATCGCGCGGGCCGAGGGCCAGGATATACGGCGCGGCCTGACGGGCCCATTCGTGCGGTGTGGGATAACTGCCTGCCGAGCCACCAAAACAGCTTCGCAGCAGTTCGGTATTGATCACACCCGGATTGAGCGGCACCGCAGCCATGCCGCGCGGCAGTTCCTGGGCCAGCGCCAGCGTGAGGCCTTCGATGGCGTACTTGGTCGCACAGTACGTTGCCACATCGGGCGATGTCGATCTTCCCCAACCCGAGCTGAGGTTCACAATGACCCCCTTGCGCTGCTGCACCATGGCGGGGACCAAATGCCGCAGCACGTAGAAGACTCCATTGATGTTGACATCGATCACGCGGTCAAAATCGGCGGGCTCCACTTCCCACAGTGGTGCATTGGGATTGATGGTCGCCGCGTTGTTGATTAGCAGGTCGGGCGCGTCACTATTCGCCAGTACGCTTTCGGCCCAACGGCGGACGTCCGGTTCGCTGCTCACATCGAGCACGTCGAAGCGATGAGGCGAACCAAACTGCTGTTGTAGTTTCGTGATCTCCCCCTCCGAGCGGCCGCAACCGATAACCGTATGCCCCGCGGCAATAAACTTGTCCGCCAGCGCGCGACCAAGTCCGCGAGTAGCACCGGTGAGCACAATGCGACGAGCAGGAGCCATATCATTCCTTTGCTGTAGTAGATCGATTCAAGCGGGCGGCGATCCACTCGGGCGAGACGAATCGCCGCAACAGTCCTTGCAAGTTGTGCTGCAACGGGCGATCGATCTCCGTGGGAAGTTCGCCGAGCGGCGCGAAGTCGGTCTTGGTGCGAAAGCCATTCCAGCCCAGATCGAAGTTCCAGTTCTCTTGCAGCGCTACGGCACTGACGCGTTCGCTTAATCGCAGCGCCCAGAAGAGCCCAAATGAGTCGCGGAAGTCGAACCACAGTCGATCGTACGCGCCACCCACCGGCTGACGACTCGCCGCCAGCCAGGCAGCGACGATTGAACAAGCAACCAGTGCGAGTCCCGCGATTTCCGGCTGCGCGATGAGCCAGACGGGCAAAAGAGTTCGTGAAATGAGTGGCAAGTAATCGAGTAACCAAATCGCTTGCCCGCTAACGAGCAGCAAGGTGGCAATGGTGTAGCGCGTGGCGACAAAATTAATGACTTCGGCAAACAACAGCCCGACCAGGAACCAGCTGCGGAAGGCGTTGATTTCTAAGCGTTGGCCGGGCTGCAAAAAGATAACCTCAGCCGCCGGCAGTGCCAGCACACCCCACAGCGACAGCACGACAAAACTCCAGGCGCTGTGCTGCGGACGTTTGGCACCAATCAGCGCGACTAGCGGGCAGAGTGTGCCGCAAGCCGCAACGAATTGGATGGCGGCGAAACTGCTCGGCCGGAGCGACGGCGGAGTGAGCGCCGCAAACAGGCAAGTCGTTGCGACGAGCGCGCCACTGCCGAGCGCCCAAGCCCAGGGAATGACAAGCGTGGTCCCGCGTAAGGCGTGAAAAGAGCGCAGCAGAATTACCGCAGCCGGCAAGGTTGCCGCGAACACTACGGTCGCGGCCACGTAAGCGGTTTGATTGTCATTCGTGGCAAGAGCTGCAAGGTCCATGTTGCCGAGTATAGAAGATAGAACTGCGCTGCGAAGGGACCGTCGAGAGGTCGCAAATTGCCCGAGCTGCATCATCGCGCCTGCTAACCGGCGCGGCGAGCGGATCGCGTTCAGACCTTCAACTTACCGTAGCAGGCAAAGTTTTCGCCGCGTGCATCTCAGCTAGCAAAGGCTGAGAAAATCGTGAGAAAGTTGGCCAGCCAGTTTGCAGTGCAGTCAAACGCCGCGCATTGTTCAGCAGTGGAGTCTTGCTGCTGTCGCACTGCCGCGTTTACCCACCGATTGAAACGCAGTTGTCCCACCCGCAGTGCCTTCGGCAGTTTCAGCCTTGAAGGAGGATCCGATATGAAGTCATGGATTTTAGCCTCGGCAACCGCGCTGGTTGCTGTGGCGGGCCTGGCCGGCCATGCTGCCGAGCCGTGGTCCAACCCCCAGGTGCGCAGCAGTGCTGCCCGCACCCCTGTGTTCCCCGCAGCTCATGCTTGGGTGAACAGCATGCGACAAGAGACGGCGGCACCTACTGCACCTGCCTTGGCCCCGGCTATTACCGGGCACGCTGGTGTGGGCATGAACAGCCCGCGCGAAGTGATTGGCGACGGAGCCATGATCTCGCAAACCTCGTGGAATCATGAGCACCAGTACACGGGCTATGTCTTTGGCCCAGGAAGTTGCGATTACACTCCCCCTTGCGTCGATCATCTGTGGAATGGTTACTGTCAGCGACCGCACCGCTGCCACGGCCACGGCCATCGCCATTGTCATTTGCGAGGGAGTTGTGGAATTGCGACGAGCGGGTGTGCGACATGCGACACCGGTTCGGCTGCAAGTTGCGATAGTGGCTGCGGAGTTGCCCGCTCGTGCCACGGCTGCTTCCTGCATTCAGGACGCCATCGCTACACCGGCTTGAGCTGCGGCAATAGTTGCAGCTCCTGCGGTGACGCTTGCGGCACAGGCTGTGGCCATGGTCATGGTCTGTTCAGCGGCAAGCATCGCGGTTGGTTTGCCAATCTGTGCAACGCTTGCGACGGCGACCTGTCGTGTGGCTGTGCTGCACCGGTCGGCGACATGAGCAGCCCCGAAAGTGTTCCCACTCCTGCCGCCGACGACAACGCTGCACCGCTGGCCGATGACGCCAAAAGTGCTCGCCGCGAAATGCTCAACCGCTACATCCCTTGGAGTTTGAAGTAGCCGCGAGGCTGTTGTGCCACCTGCCTCGTCGCTTTGAATCTCATCACGAATTGACAACACGCAAAGCCGGTCTGACCCGACCGGCTTTGTTCGTTTCTTGGGTGAAATTGCGAAAACGATTGCCCGGTTTCCGTCGTCGCAGCTATAACGAGTGCCGGTTACGGGTGTGCGGGCAGAAGAAAGGTGGACGGATGAAGTTATCATGGTTCGGTCTGCTGGCGAGCGCGGCGATTCTCGGCATGGCCCTGGGATGTGGCGTTTCGCAGCCCGTGAACGTACCGGCTCAGCCACTCCCTACGAACGATTCGACCGCAGCTCCCGACAATCCCTTGTCAGATGCACCCGCCCAACCGGCGATCGATGGACTAGCAACGTCACCCGAAAAACTCCCCGAAAAAGCTCCGCCACCCACAACCACAGACGTAACACCGCCGCTGCCAGTCCTTAGCGTGGCTGAACTGGTCGCGAAGCTGGCCATTCCCGACGAACGCCAAGCAGCAGCCGTCGCGCTGTGCAAACAAGGGCCCGAAGCTGTCCCCGCGCTGTTGAAAGCGCTCGACCACCAAGATTGGCAGGTCCGCGCAGCTGCCGTGTTTGCCCTCGGCCAGCTTGGCAAAGAGTCTGCCGCAGCGCGCGACCGCTTGGAGGTTCTGGCCGAGAAGGACGAGAACGCCAACGTGCGCGATGCGGCGACTTTCGCGCTCGATGCCATCGCCGGCAAATAACACGGCACAGGCTACTTTTCGCACCGCTTCTTTTTCTCGCGAGCCCACGCGCGCCGTGACCAGACGTGTCAAAGGCTGGTGGTTGAATGGGGGAAACAATTTCTCTCTTTCGCCTGGAGCCTCAGTCATGATTGCGCGGGCAAACTTTCGCTCGAACTTACTGGAATTGAACGGGCCTGGGCACTTAAAAAACGTGCAGTGCTCCGCACTGCACAGCCCCCTGAAAGAGGACTGTTCAGCATTGTGCGTTGAACAGGCTGTTTCGGTCGCCGCGATGGCGAATGTAATCGCCGCAACTCATTTTCCGGTTAAATGTTGCGTTGAGACTGTGATTGCTGCCTGGCGACGTAAACCTTCCTGAATTCGACTGTTCAACGACCCTTTTCGGCCCTGTTCAAGGTCTGGAGCCAATGATGGAAATTGCCGGCAACGTGTCAGCCGGGTGAGGCAGGCGGTGGTCTCAAAAATCTCTTACAATCGCGGCTCCGAACGCAACTTCTCATCCCTGTTCAGCCATCCATATTCCGCACGTACTCCTATGGTCGACATTGCTGCGATTCAATCCGCGCTACGTGAGTTTGGCTTCGACGCCTGGCTGCTCGGCGATTTTCGCGGCAGCAATGTGCTCGCGCGGCGAATTCTGGGAATCCCCGACGATCAAATGGGGTCGCGGCGCTGGCACTATCTCATTCCCGCGCAAGGCGAGCCGCAGAAGTTGGTGCACCGCATTGAGCCCGGCATGCTCGATCATCTGCCGGGCGCGAAGACCATTTATTTGAAGTGGCAGGAGTGGGATGCGGGCGTGACGAAGCTGGCGGCGACGGCGAAGCGAGTCGCGATGGAGTATTCGCCCCGCAATGCAAATCCGTATGTCTCACGTGTCGATGCGGGAACGTTGGAAGTGGTGCGGGCGACAGGGGCAGAGGTGTTGTCGTCCGGAAATCTCATTCAACGGTTCGAAGCCACCTGGGACGACGAACAGTGGCAGATGCATCTGGAGGCGGCCCAACATACGGACAGCGCGTTTGACCGCGCTTGGAAGTTCATCGCCAGCGAAGTGCGGACCAAGGGGAGCGTGCTGGAAACGAAAGTGCAGCAGCTGATTATGAATCACTTTGCCGAGCATGGCTTGACGACGTATCATCCGCCGATCGTCGGCGCGAATGCTCACAGCGGCGATCCTCATTTCGAAACCTGTTCAGCAACCGACGTGGCGATTACGAACGGCGATTTTGTGCTGATCGATCTGTGGGCCAAGATGAATCGGCCGCGGGCCGTCTACAGTGATCTGACTCGCGTTGGTTTCGTGGGCGAGCAAGTGCCGGCGAAGTACGAGCAGGTGTTTCAAATTGTCTCCGCGGGCCGCGATGCGGCGATTGCTAAAGTGCGCGACGCATTCGCCAAGCAAGAACCACTGGCAGGTTGGCAGGTCGACGATGCAGCCCGCCAGGTGATTACGGCCGCCGGCTACGGTCCGCAATTTGTGCATCGCTTGGGGCATAGCATCGGCCAAGAAGTGCATGGCAACGGTGCCAATATGGATAACCTGGAAACGCGCGAAGACCGGCTGGTATTGCCCCGTTGCTGTTTCTCGATCGAACCGGGCATCTATCTGCCGGAGTTCGGCATTCGGAGCGAAGTCGATGTCTTCGTCGGCCCCGATAGCCAGGTACACGTCACTGGCGGCGAGTTGCAGACCAGTGTCGTGCCAATCCTCAAATACTCCTGACACTTCGTATGAAGCCGTTCACTCACTAACCTGAACTTTTCCCGTTCGTAGCAAACTATAGACAACCGGCACAAAGAGCAGCGTCGTCAGTGTGGCGATCAACAGGCCTCCGATCACAGCCCGACCGAGCGGAGCGTTTTGTTCGCCACCTTCACCGAGACCGAGCGACATGGGCAACATGCCGATGATCATGGCAGCGGCGGTCATCAGCACGGGCCGCATGCGAGTGCGGCCAGCTTCGAGGGCCGCATCCCAGGCGTTCTTCCCTTCGCTCCGTTGTTCGTTGGCGAAAGTGACTAGCAGAATGCTGTTCGCGGTAGCGACACCAATCGACATGATCGCTCCCATCAGGGCAGGAACACTGAAGGTGGTATCCCACAGAAAGAGCGACCAGACAATGCCGACAAAGGCACCGGGCAAGGCGGTGATGATGATGAACGGATCGAGCCAACTTTGGAAGTTCACAACCATCAGCAGGTAGACAAGCACGGCAGCAAACACCAACCCAAGCCCCAGCCGGAAGAAGGCCGACTCCATACTTTCGACCTGGCCTCGCATGCTGATGGTGTTGCCGGGTTTCAGCTGACTGCGGAATTCCTCGAGCACGCGATTGATTTCGCTGGCCACACTGCCAAGGTCGCGACCTTGCACGTTGGCATAGACGTCGAACGCGGGCTGCACGTTCGTGTGGTTCACCACTTCGGGCGTTACGCCCCGCTCGACCTTGGCGAGATTCGAGAGAAGTTGCACGCCGCCACTGCCGGGCGAAGTCAAAGGCAGGGCCTCGATGGAATCGACACTGTCGAGCTTGTGCGTGGGAGTACGCGTTTCGACGAGGTACGAAATGCCCATGTTGGGATCGACCCAATAGTTGGGCTGCACTTGCCCGCTGCCCGAAAGGGAAACGAGCAAGCTATTGGCGACGTCTTGCTGGGTGAGTCCCAGTTCGCGAGCCCGAGTCTGGTCGACCGTGATTTGAAACTTGGGAACGTTCATCACCTGGTGCAAATGGACGTCTTGCACACCTTGAATCTGGCGAATCCGGCCGGCGATCTCCGTGGCCATTGCCTGATTCTCGGCGCGGTTCATACCAGCAATTTGAATATCGATAGGCGCGGGCAAACCGAAGTTCAGAATCTGGCTGACGATATCGGCCGGTTGAAAGAAAAAGACCAACTGCGGAAAGCGGCCCGGCAACTCGCGGCGCAGATCGGCAATGTAGTCCGGAGTCGACTTGGCACGATGATGCGACAAGGAGACGAGGATTTCGCCGTCGGCCATGCCGGTCGTGGCACTATCGCCGAAGGCCATGGCATAGGTGCGATTCGGCAAGCCGATGTTATCGAGCACCAGTTCCACTTCGTGTTGCGGAATGATCTCACGAATCGCCTCTTCGACTTGGGTGAAGTAGCGTTCCGTCTGCTCCACGCGCGTGCCCGCTGGAGCACGCACGTGGAGGCGGAACTGACCGGTATCGACCGTGGGAAAGAAGTCGCGACCGACCCACGGCAAGGCCACAAACCCGCTGACCACGATCAGCCCAAAGACGGCGAAGACGATGAACCGATGCTGCAGGTTCCATTCGAGCAGCGAGACATACAGGCTGCGAAATTGCTCAAAGAGACGCTCGAAACCCTTATGAAAGCGACCAAAGAAGCCATTGCTATTTCCGTGGCCGTGTGCCAGTTCGGCGGGCAACAGATAGTCGACCATCGTGGGCACGATTGTGCGAGAAAGCAGGTACGAGGCCATCATCGCGAACGCGACAGCCAACGCGAGCGGAGTGAAGAGATACTTCGGCGGTCCTTCGAGGAAGAGCACCGACACGAACACGATGCTGATCGTCAGGGTCGACACAAACGTCGGCCCCGCGATCTGCATCGCTCCATCGAGAATGGCCTGTCGCAGCGGTTTGCCGAGCCCCAGGTTACGATGGATGTTTTCGATCTCGACCGTTGCGTCGTCGACGAGGATGCCGACTGCCAGGGCCAAGCCACCGAGCGTCATTACGTTCAGCGAGTGACCGAGCAGATAGAGCATGACGATGGACGAAAGAATCGCGAGCGGAATCGAGACCGCCACAATCAGTGTGCTGCGCCAACTACCAAGGAAGACCAGGATCATCGCTGCAGTCAGCAGCCCGGCGATGATACTTTCGACGACCACCCCTTCGATGGCGGCAGTGACGAAGAGCGATTGATCGAACAGCAGTTCCACCCGCAGGTTCTTTGGCGCGGAAGCCTGAATATCGGGCATCTTGGCCTTCACCTGGTTCACAATCTCGAGCGTCGAAGCATTGCCGTTCTTCAGCAAAGTGACGAGCGCTCCGCGGCTACCATTGCGACGAACGATGGTCGTTTGCGAAGTGCTGCCATCGCGGACCTGCGCCACATCGCGCATGTAGACCGTGGCTCCGTTGATGACCTTGATCGGGATCTCGTTGAACAAGGCCGGAGTCAGCGGGCTGTTATTCAGTGCCACCGGATATTCGTGCGTATCGATGCGCGCCACGCCGGTGGGATAGGCCAGGTTATAGGCATTGATCGCGTCGGCCACTTCCTTGGGCGAAATGCCCTTGGCTTGCAGCAACTGCGGATCGAGGTCGACCATCACCTGCCGCTCGCGACCACCGTAAGGAGTTGGCATCGTCAAGCCTTGCACGGTCGACAGCTGGGTACGCAAGATGTACAGGCCGTAGTCGTAGACTTCTTCCTCGGACATCGTGTCGCTACTGAGGCTGATTTGGAGAATTGGCACGCTCGACGCGTTGTAGCGCACGATCACGGGGGGCTGAATGCCTGGCGGCATGAGAGCGCGAATCGATTGCGTGACCGCAGTTACTTGGGCCATCGCCACGCCCACGTTGACGCCGGGGTGAAAGTAAATCTTGATCACTCCCACGCCGTTGAGAGTCTGCGACTCCAGCCGCTTGATGTCGTTCACATTCGAGCTGATGGCGTATTCGCTGTAGGTCGTGATTCTCCGCTCGACCTCGGTCGATTCCATACCCTTGTAGGTCCAGATGACCGTAATCACGGGAATGTCGATCTCAGGGAAAATGTCGGTCCGCATTTGGCGGATGGCCGTTACCCCGAGCACGACAATCAGCAGGGCCATGACGACGAACGTGTACGGACGCTTCAGGGCGAGTTGCACGATCCACATGACTGGAGTCCTCGGCAGGCGGTGCGCTGGCAGACGGATGGCTTCTGCGAGGGATTACCGGCCGGGGGATGCGAACCTTACACAAGTGGGACAAACAGCGAGAAATTCGGGGCATTGTTGATGGTCAGTTTCACCTCACCCCCGTCGGAAGGTGGTCGTGCCCAACGCAAGTGATCGATGGCCACCATCAATTCCAATGAAATAAGGACCATCAACATGAACAGCGAAAAGAGCGACACTTTGCTGGTTTTAAGATGTCCCCAATAAGCCCAGGTCCAGAGTGCGATGGCCAAAGCTACCTCCACGAGAATTGTGTACATCTAGAATTCATTCTCCCGCGAGGGACATTACGCCCGCGTCGTCAACATCCTAAGCAATCGCTCGGTTGCCGCTTCCGCAAAGGCTGAATCGTTGATGTGGTGGTCGAGTTCCGTCACGGGAACTGCGCCGCAGTGCTGGTGGATGGCAGCAAAAAGTTGTTCGCGGGCAGCCGAATCGTCGAATTGGCCGCCGGCACGGTCGAGAGCAGATACGCCCTGCCTTGGCAGGATGATCTCGATCGGCCCCTTGGCAACAGCTGCTTTGCGACCGATTTCTTCTCCGAGCGCGGTGTTCTCAGCAGGTGTGGTCCGCATCAACGTAACGTTGGCATTGTGCTGATAGAACTGACGAGCACCGAACTTTGCGGGAACTGTTTCGCGCGGGCCGAAGTTCACCATGTCGAGCGCGCCGACGGAGATGACTTGCGGAATGCCGCGCTCGCCCGCTGCTGTGAGGCGAGTGGGACCGGCCGAGAGGATTCCGCCGACGAGTTCGTCGGCCAGTTCCGTAGTAGTGATATCGAGCACACCGGCAATGAGACCATCGCGAATCAGCGACTCCATCGCCTCGCCGCCGTTGCCAGTCGCATGAAACACGAGCACTTCGTAGCCGGCGCGTTCCAGTATTTCGCGGGCATGTTGCACACAGGGAGTTGTAACGCCGAACATCGTCGCGGCGATCACTGGCCGGTCTTGGGCGGCTTCGTCGCGGCGGCGGAACTTAATCATCCCCGCAATTGCAGCAGCAGCTTCATTTAGAATCTGCCGGCTGATGCGATTGATGCCCGCAATATCGACCACCGAGTTCAGCATCAGGATGTCTTTGTCGCGCACGTACGAGCGGACTTGCCCCGACGCCAACGTGCTGACCATGACCTTCGGCACGCCGAGCGGCAGGACACGCATGGCCGCAGTGCCAATCGTCGTTCCAGCCGATCCACCGATCGCCAGTATGCCGCTGAGTTGCTTTTCATCCCAGGCTCGGCGAACGAGCACTTCAACCCCACGCGCGGCAGCAGCGATGGCCGCGCCACGATCGTTCTGCTGGCGAAAGTTGCTGAGCGACACGCCGCCGGCGGTGAAGACAGCTTCTCGCGAGATGTCGGCACTAGTGAGCGGTTCGCCGAGGCAACCGGTATCGACGAGCGTCACTGGCAGATCGAGTTCTCGCAGTCGAGCACAAACGAGAGCCGCTTCGGGCCCCTTGGTATCGAGCGTGGCGAGAACGTAAATGGTCATGGCCCGTTGGTTCTTCGGCGGAAGAGATTTGAGATCGCTTGCAGGTCGTCGCTGGTCAAAAATGTAGACCAGCCCACGAGCATGATCCAGTGGAACAGGAACAGGAACATGGCGTATTCGTTCGCCAGATGAAACAGCACGATCGCGCCGAGCGCCCAGCGGCGAGTGTCCTTGAACCACAACAATCCCGGCAGCAGCAGTTCGGCCGCGAGCACGGTCCAGGTCATCAGCCGGGCAATCAGCGGAATCTCGAACAAAAAGTGAGGAACCGGAAATCGCCCGAAGGTGTCGTCCAGCCGACCAACATACGAGAGAGCCGTGCCGTTGAGCCACGCCATGCCCCCCAGCTTAAACAGGCCGGCAGCCATAAAAATTACCATCATTTGCAACTGCAGTAGTCGCAGACCCCAGGCGGGAACCAACGGGCAGCAATCGCGATTGCGATGCCAAAGCAGCCGATCAAGAGACCAGGCTTGGCCGCTTTCCATCCAAATGAGATAGAACCCGACGAGGCGAAATACCACGTCTTCTCCCTCGGTGATTACCTGGTTGCGATTTTGCCAACTGACTAGCAGCACAAACACGGCAACGGCATTCAGTCGAGTAGCAAAGCCGACCAGCAACATCAATACGCAGGCGATGTTGGCCCAAAAGAAGCTGCGCAACCAGAAGCTTGCATCACGATCCTCGGGATTGATCCAGCGCAACAGCGACCACTGCTGCGGCAGTTTGCGTTGTTCGTCAATCTCGGCCGGATAGAGTCCGTGAGGGCCGAACCAGGTGTCCAGATCGGGAAAGAGTACTGCGAGATACATCAACATCAGCGCCGCAAAGCCGATGCGCACAATTGCCGTGCGCCGTGCATCGATGCGGGCATGAAAGAACGATTGCCAACCGGCCGCGAAACGGCCCCAAGATTCTGCGATGGTACTCATCGAGTCACTCGTTAAAAGGGGAGCGGCTCGATAGAGAGAACCCAGTTATCGTCGTACCCTTCAGGCGGGACCGGTTTTGGCCAGCGCTCGCCCGCGGGAGGAGCGAGGCCCTTCGTTTCGGCGATTAGTTTCACTTGCCGCAGCGGTTCATCATCCTGAACCTTTCCCAGCGCCGAGTTCACCGCATGTTGATCCGCCACATGTTGCGCCAGCGCGGGCCAGAGCGCGGCGTTGTTGTTGCCCCAGACATTGTCGTAGTACTCGGCCCAGCGATGTCCCCAGAAACGCTGATAGGCCGATTGCTTGCGCCATTCCGGCGACGACCACCTGGCGACGACGTGCGATTCGCTGCTCATCAGTTCAGCCGACAAGCGATGATTCTGCCGATCGGGAACCGGGGCGTACATGTCCCACGCACCGCTCCCAATGCCGAGCCAGTCTGCTGTCAGACGCGCGTGGACCGTGGCGGCCGGCATGTTGAGTGGCATGCCTTGCAGCACCATCAGCAGGATGAAAACGGCGATCAGGCCGTTGATGGCCGCATATCGCAACGTGGTAATAGTCGGAAACCGCTTCGTCATGATCGTTACAAGTGTTACAGGTAGTCGTGCATTGCCGCCAAGAACAGGTTCGCTAACAGCTTCAATATAGAGCGCTCGCTGGCCGCAACCTACGTTTGCTTAGCTACGTTGTTTTTCAGTATTCCCGTCGGACAAGAACCATGGTCAAGCCGATTCTCGTCACTGCCCTTGTTGCGATCGTCATTCTGACGGAATGTGTTCTCGCCTACATGCTCATTCCCAGCGCGGCCGACGTGCAAGCGCGGCTGGAGTCGCATGACGTGCCTGCAGCCGATGCGCACGGTGAGCCGAAAAAAGACGACCACGGCGCACACGATGCGCATGGGGCAAAAGACGACGGCCACGCGAAGAAGGATGCGCATGGAGCTAGCAGCCATGCCAAGAAGGATGCACACGCAGCCAAACCGGCGGCGAAAGCCGCTGCACATGGTGGCGGCGGACATGGAGGCGGTCACGGGGGTGGCCACGGAGCCAGCACTGCCAAAGTTCCAGCGGGATCCGGTACCGGCGGCGAAGTGGAAGTGGAACTGGGCAAGTTCAACCTCATGGTTCACGAGCCTGCTAGCAATGTGACCCTCCGAGTAAACTTTCATTTGGTCGCCACCGTCGACGATGCTGATAGTGGCGAAGTCTCGCATTTGCTCGAGAAAAACCAACACCGGATGCGCGACCAGATCATTTTTGAGATTCGCAATGCGCAGATGAGCGACCTGACCGATCCCGGTTTGGGCTTGATTAAACGGCGCATTTTGGCGAAAAGTAACGACCTACTGGGGCACGCCCTTCTCAGGAATGTCGTGTTCAGCGAGTTCTCGTTCATCGAACAGTAAATCTCTGTCTCGCTGATGAGGATAGTTCGCGTGCAGCTCGTCAAGGATTGACGGCCAGCCAGCAGGAAAGGAATCCGATGGCCAGCGATAGCGAAAAAGTCTCACAGGACGAAATCGAAGATCTGCTTCGCCAGGCGCAGCAAGTTGCTGGTCATACTCCGCCGCCGGCCGTGCCCAATCCGGCTGCTGCCAGTGCGACCATCGGCCAGAGCGAAATCGAAGCGCTCCTCAAGCAAGCTCCTGCACAGCGACCGACTGCGGAAACTGCCACAGCGACCATGGCCCCTCCCGCACCGGCCAATCGTTCGGCACCGAAAGCCAAGCAACCCATTGGCAACGTCGGCGACGATATTCAATATCTGCTAAATCAGGCCGAGCAAGCGATTGCTTCGGTCGATCAACCCGTCGATCCCGCAATCAGCGGCATCCAGCCCTTTGAGTTCCGCGATTTCGGCGGTAGCCCAGCCTCAGGCGAGAAGGCCACCCTGGAATTGCTTCGCGACGTCGACCTCGATGTGCGCATCGAACTCGGTCGGACGCAAATGTATTTGGAAGACGTCCTCAAGCTTAAACGCGGAGCCGTTGTTCCGCTCGATAAGCTGGCGGGAGATCCGGTCGACGTTTACGTCAATGGCCGCTTGATTGCCCGCGGTGAAGTCTTGGTGCTCAACGACAACTTCTGCGTTCGCGTGGCGGAGTTGCTATCGAGCGACGACGTGTAACAATCTTTGCCGTGAAAGAGCCGGCAGACTTATGTCTGACTCAATTTGCTTCATTCACCGACCATCCCACCTCGATTATCGAACCTGACCGCCACCAGCTTGAGTTTTTATTTTGCGGAGAGCATGGATGCTCGTAGTTCGTCACCAACCATCGATTGCCGCTGCTCTGCTCGCCGCTGTGTTGAGCGGTGCCGGTTGGTGCTGCCCGCTATCGGCAATGGGTGAAGAGTATGGCGCAGTTCGCGCTCCGGCACTGCAAGCCAGCCGCGTAACTCCCGCACCTTTGCCGACAGGCGCTGTCCCTGCTCGCTCGCATTACACTGCCGGCGGCAATGCCCCGGTAGCCTTGAATTCGAATGAACCAATAGCACCGAACTACGCTCCTGCTCATCGCGCGGGTCAGTTCGTTGAGCCCGCAATGCACGAGGCACCTGCGCAGCTGAATCCAATTGCTCCGCAGCCGATCGCATTGACTCCGCGCGGCAGTACCACGAACAAGGCGTTGCTTCGCACACCTGCTTCGGGTTGGGGAGCGTTGACCAATGTGGGTGCAAGTCTCGGCTTTGTGCTGGCCGCCTTCTTGTGTGTTGCCTGGCTATCGAAACGATATCTGCCTAAAGCAGCGGGACCATTGCCCAAAGAAGTGGTCGAGCAACTTGGCTGGGCTCCGCTCGCAGGTCGACAACAAATGCACCTGGTGCGGATTGGCAACAAACTGGTTTTGCTCGCCATCACTCCCGGCAGCAGCGCCGAAGCGCTGAGCGAAGTCACCGAACCAACCGAAGTCGAGCGATTGAGTTCGATCTGTCGGCGGACGAAGCAAGGCAGCTCGACGCAGGCCTTTCGCCAGGTGATTAACGAACTCGAACGTCAGCCCGCTCGCGGCTTTGTCGATACCGATCCTCGTCCCGCTCGCCCAACTACCTCGCCGTCATCGGCCACTCAATCAGCTGCCCGTCCGCAGCCAGGGAGGCCTTTGCATGGTTAAGTTCATTCGCTTGCTACTAGTCAGTTTGCTGCTGGTCGGATTCATTGCTGACCAGGCCAGCGCACAGTACTCTGGCAGCGCTCTGCGCCAGGCGACTGCCATGGATGGCGAAGCCAGCGACAACGCCACAACCGTCCAAGCGCCAGCCGTTGATGCGGTAACGGAACTGCTGCGCGGCGGACCCGAACAATTCACCAGCCCGAAGAAGCTGAGTGGTTCGTTGCAGATCATGCTGCTGCTGACCATTCTCAGTTTGGCTCCCGCCATTCTGCTGATGACGACCAGCTTTGTGCGAATCGTGGTAGTGCTTGGTTTGTTGCGTCAGGCACTTGGTACACAACAGTTGCCTCCAAGTCAGGTCATGACCGCACTCGCGCTCTTCATGAGCCTGCTAGTCATGACACCTACCTGGAACGAAGTTTATCAGCAGGCGGTCAAGCCTTATTCCGAAGGTCGCATCACGAATCCTGAAGACGCTTTTAATGCTGGCGTAATGCCGATCAAGCGATTCATGAGCCGCCAAATTGAACTGGCGGGCAACAGCGACGATGTTTGGCTGTTCTACGACTACTTGCCTGCCGAACAGCGCCGCAGTCAACCGCCGCAATCGTATGACGAAGTGCCGCTGCAGGCAATTCTGCCCGCCTTCATGCTGAGCGAATTGAAAATTGCATTTCTCATTGGCTTTCAGATTTACTTGCCGTTTCTCATTCTCGACATGGTCGTTTCCAGCGTGACGATTTCGATGGGCATGATGATGTTGCCACCAGTGATCATTTCGCTGCCACTGAAACTGTTGTTGTTCGTCCTCGTCGACGGCTGGACTTTGATCGTCAGCATGCTGCTGAGCAGTTTCGGCACAGGGTGATGACAAAGAGGAACTTCTTGCTTGCTAACTTTAATGTTCTTGACGGTTGCGACTCGGTATCTGGTTAATCGTTGGCGAGGCCCCAAAAAATGATGACTCCCGACGATGCCGTCCTGCTTGCCCAGCAAGCGCTCATCATGGCGTTGCTTTTATCTGCTCCACTCTTGATCGTGGGCATGGTGGTTGGCCTGGTCATTGGCCTCGCTCAAGCGCTCACTCAAGTGCAGGATCAAACGGTCGCCTTCGTGCCCAAGTTGGTCGCGATGGTTGTCTGCTTGCTCCTCTGCTTGCCTTGGCTCGTGCAACGGTTGATGGAATACAGCGAAACGCTGATTGCAGGCATTCCCAAAATGATGATGGGGGGCTGATGACTTCGGATGACGATGCTTTCTCCCCTACTCACGCTCTACCTCAATCAGTTCCTGATTTTCGTTCTGGTGCTGACGCGCATTGGCGCGCTCATCATGACGCTGCCCGTCCTGGGTGGTAGCACGATCCCGGTTCAGATTCGGGCCTTTCTCGCAGTTGCTGTGGCATTTCTGATCGCGCCCTTGCATTGGGGACATCAGCTACCAGAAATCGAAAACATGGGCGCGCTCGGGCTGCTGATGGCCCGCGAAATGATCCTCGGGCTCGCGCTCGGAACCTCGGTGATGATTCTGCTCAGTGGCATGCAATTGGCCGGGCAGGTCATCAGTCAGATGAGTGGGCTTTCACTCGCCGATGTCGCCAATCCCACGTTCGATACAACGGTTCCCATCCTATCGCAGCTGCTCGAGTCGGTCGCAATCGCCTTGTTCTTCTTGCTTGGTGGCCATCGCCTGGTCCTCGCTGCCTTGCTCGATAGCTTTACTTGGCTGCCGCCTGGCGCAGCCACGTTGCCGGACGAATTGCCGATGGCACTCGTCGAAGTAACTGCCCATAGCTTTCACGTGGGCATTCGCGCCAGTGCCCCGGTGATGGTCGCGCTCTTCCTCGCCGTGCTTGTCGTGGCACTCATCAGCCGCACTTTGCCGCAATTAAACGCGGTGGCGATCGGCTTGAACTTCAACGCCATCATCGTTCCGTTAATGATTGCCATCACCATCGGCTCCGCGGCAATCACGTTTCAAGAGGAACTTGGTGGAGTGCTACAGCGCATGCGCGATGTCATCACGGACACCAGTCCAGCGATACAACAAACTCACTAAGTTGACATGGCTGACGACGACGACGGTGATAAACAGCACGACGCGACCCCGCATCGTCGCCAGCAGGCGCGCGAGGAAGGGCAAGTCGTCAAAAGCCAGGATCTGGGCTCGGCGACGATGCTCGTCGTTGGCTTGCTGGCCATGTGGTATCTCGGCAATGGTCTGGCCACCTCATTTGCCCGCATCACCCGCGAGCATCTGGGGGGAGAAGCCTGGATGCGTGTCGATGTGCACTTATTTCTAAGTCATATCGTCACCTTAAGTGCCGACGTTGGCATGGCACTGCTACCCGTTCTCGGTACGCTCGTTCTGGCTGGCGTCTTGGTCAACCTGGGGCAAGTCGGCTTCTTGTTTTTGCCTCAGAAGCTGGCCATGGATTGGCAGCGGATCAATCCGCTATCGAACGCAAATCGGATCTTCTCGACCACCTCAGCGGTGCAACTGGGCTTTGGTCTGCTCAAGGTCGCGCTCATTTCGACGGTTGCTGGAATCAGTTTGTGGGGCGAGCGTGAGCGAGTGATGATCTTGTCCGATCAAGAGGCGGGGCCAATCGCGACGTACCTCTTCAGCGTGACGTTCTGGACCAGCTTGAAGGTGGGTGCCTCACTGCTGATTCTAGCCGTGTTCGACTACGGCTACGCTTATTGGAAGCACGAGCAAGACCTGAAGATGAGCCACCAGGAAATGCGTGAAGAGATCAAATCGCAACAGGGCGATCCGCAGGTTGCGTCACGCCGTCGCCAGATACAACGTCAGTTGGCACTCAATCGACTGAGTGAAGTTGTCCCCAAGGCCGATGTCATTGTCACCAACCCCACCGAGCTGGCCATCGCCCTCAAGTACGACCCAGAGACAATGGCGGCCCCCGTGCTGCTGGCCAAAGGTGCTGGCGTTCTGGCGCAGCGCATTCGCCGGCTAGCGCTCGAGAATCAAGTTCCAGTCGTGGAACGCAAAGAACTGGCCCGCGCGCTGTATGCCACCGTTGAAGTGAACGAAGCTGTGCCCGCCGATCAATACGCGGCAGTGGCCGAAGTGATTCGCTATATTTATCAGCTCAAGGGCAAGAAGCTCCCGGGCCAACGGGCTGCCGCCTAGCCACGGTTCCAACTCTCTAGCCAATTGGCCAGGGAGTACCTTAACACGATGTTCGTACCGTGGCTCAGATTCTGTTGAGGAACATCGCATTGAACAATCAGGCAAGCGAAGTTCAAGCGGGTGAGCGATTTGCCTTTGGCGAGAACTGGCAGCGATTCCTGCAAGTGCTCACACCACAGCGGATCGAGCGAGCACGGGAATCTCTCCAGACAATGCTCGGTGTCGAATCACTGGCTGGAAAGTCGTTCCTTGATATTGGCTGTGGCAGCGGACTCTTTAGCCTCGCTGCCCGGCAACTTGGCGCGGTAGTTCATTCGTTCGACTTCGATCCCCAGTCGGTCGCTTGCACGCAGGAACTTAAACGCCGGTATGCGGCTGACGACAACCGCTGGAGAATCGAACAAGGATCGATTCTCGACCGTGACTATCTCGGCGGGCTTGGTACCTTCGATATTGCTTACTCGTGGGGCGTATTGCATCACACGGGGCAGATGTGGCCAGCCATCGACAACGCGGCCTCGCTTGTCTCCCCCGATGGATCGCTCTTCATTGCACTTTACAACGATCAGGGACGGGCTAGTCGAACGTGGCTGCGCGTGAAGCAACTGTATAATCGGTTGCCGCGCGCACTCCGCTGGGTAGTGCTGTATCCCGCGTTCGTGCGACTTTGGGGGCCAACGATGCTCCGCGACTTGCTGCGGGGAAAACCCGGATTCACGTGGCAAAATTACGCCGAGAAAAGCACCCGCGGCATGTCGGCCTGGCACGACGTCGTCGATTGGGTTGGGGGACTGCCTTTCGAAGTTGCAAGTCCCCAGCAAGTGATTGCGCACTGCGAATCGCTTGGCTTTCGCATTGAAAAACACACCGACTGTGGCCGTGGTCACGGCTGCAATGAGTTTGTGTTCGTGCGACGCTGAATCGCTGCGGCTATTGTGCGCGCGGCACAATCCGATCCTTGCCGACCCAAGTGCGCAGGGCATCGGGAATCGCAATCGTTCCGTCGGCCTGCTGATAGTTCTCCAGCACCGCGATCATCGCCCGGCTGATGGCGACCGCTGTGCCGTTGAGTGTGTGGACGAAGTGCGTCCCTTTCTCGGTCTTCTTCTTGTAGCGAACATCGAGGCGGCGCGACTGATAGTCCGTGCAATTGCTCGTGCTGGTCACTTCGCCCCATTCGCCCTGGCCGTTGTTGCGACCAGGCATCCACGCTTCGAGATCGTACTTGCGATAGGCGGGGCCGCCGAGATCGCCCGAGGCCGTATCGATTACGCGGTAGGGAATGCCCAGGCCATCGAAAATTTCGCACTCGATGGCCATCAGCTGTTCGAGGGTCGCGTCGCTCTCTTCCGGCGCGGTGAAGGCGAACATTTCAACCTTCGTGAACTGGTGTACGCGATAGATTCCGCGCGTTGCCTTGCCGTGGGCACCCGCCTCGGTTCGAAAGCAGTGGCTGATGCCGCAGAGCTTGATCGGCAATTGCTCTTCGGTCAGTAGTTGTTTCGAGTACATGCCCCCGAGCGTGATTTCAGCAGTTCCGACCAGGCTGAGATCGCTGTTCTCAATCGAGTAAATCTGCGTCTCGGCGCTGCCACGAGGATTGAAGCCGATGCCAATGAGGATTTCGTCGCGGGCCAGATCGGGCGTGGTGGTGATCGTAAAGCCGTGGCGCATCAAGATGTCGAGCACATAACGCTGCAGCGCGAGTTCAATCAACACTGCTTCGTTCTTCAAAAAGTAAAAGCCGTGCCCGGTCGTCCGCGAGCCCGCTTCAAAGTCGATCAAGTCATACTTTTCGGCTAGCTCCACGTGATCGAGTGGCTTGAAATCCAGCTTTCGAATCGGGGTGATGCCGCGCTTCACTTCGGCAGCATCGTGTTCACCGCCAATCGGTGCAGCCGGGTGCGTCAGATTGGGGATGGTAAGTTGTAGTGCGTGAATCTGCGTCTCGAGTCGATCATGCTCCGCCTGCGCTTGATCCTTCAGATCGCGCAGTTTGCGGCCTTCTTCCTTCAATGTTTCGCGCGTGGCAGGATCTGCCTTGCCGATTTGTTTGGCAGTGTCGTTCGCCTGACGATTCAACTCTTCGACTTGGGTCAAGCAGCGACGGCGGTGCGTTTCAAGGTCGACCAAGCGCGGCACATCGCAGGTCACACCGCGGTCCGTGCAGTTTTTGATGATCTTGTCGGCGTTTTCGACGATGAACTTGCGATCGAGCATGGTGAGGAAGGGGCCAGAGGTTAGGTGTCAGGTTTTAATGGAGCCCGACGCGTCAGCGAGGGGGAACTGTGTTCGACGAATCACCCTCGCTGACGCGTCGGGCTACTTAAATCAATTACTTCTTGATGCTTGCCAATTCTTGCCACAGGCGGGCACTGGCGCGAATGCCGCGGTGGAAGTCGGCCAGGCAGAACTTTTCGTTCGGGCTGTGTGTATTGTCGTCATCGAGACCCCAACCGAGCAGCAGGGTATCGATGCCCAGTTGTTGTTTGAAGTTGGTGACGATGGGAATCGAACCACCTTCGCGAATAAAGACGGGGCGGCGACCGAAGCCACCTTCAATGGCCTTTTCTGCAGCGGCCACGTAAGGACTGTCGAGCGGTACCACGCAACCCGGGGCACCACTCATGTAGATCAATTCCATTGTGATGCCGGGGGGCAAGCGTTCCTTGAGAAACTTCTCAAGCGAGGCTGCGATCTTCTGCGGGTCCTGATTGGGAACCAGTCGAAAGCTGAACTTGGCGCCGCTCTTGGCGGGCAACACCGTCTTGCCACCTTCGCCCTGATAGCCGCCCCACAAACCATGCACATCGTAGGTGGGGCGAGCCCAGCGGCGTTCGAGCGTCGTGAAGTCTGTTTCGCCAAACAGTCCCTCCACGCCCAGTTGTTCTTGGAAGGCCGCGTCGCTGAAGGGGAGTGCTGCAAACTGCTCACGCTCGCGCGTGGTCAATGGCAGCACGTCGTCGTAGAAACCGGGAACTTGCACGCGACCGTCAGCATCTCGCAGTGAGTGAAGAAGCGAGTTGAGTGCATTAAGTGGATTGGTGACCGCTCCGCCAAAGGTGCCGCTATGCAGATCTTGCTTAGGTCCGCTCAGGCGAATTTCGAAATAGGCGATGCCGCGCAGGCCATAGGTGATGGCCGGCTGACCGGGGCCAAATTGCGAAGTATCGCTGATGACGACTATGTCGGCCTTTAGCTTTTCGCTCGCCCCGGGCTGCTTTAAAAAGTCATACAGCCCTTTGCTGCCGACCTCCTCTTCCCCTTCGATCAAAAACTTGATCTGAAGCGGCAATTCCCCGCGGCTCTTAAGCCAGCCACGAGCGCTGAGAACGTGGGTCAGCATTTGCCCTTTATCGTCGGTCGCCCCGCGGGCATAGATGTTGCCAGCACGAATTGTGGGCTCGAACGGGGGCGAAATCCATTCGTTCAGCGGATCGGCGGGCTGCACGTCATAGTGGCCATAGACCAGCACGGTTGGAGCCCCGGCCACCGCGGGACTTTCGGCATAAATCAAGGGCTGGCCAATAGTTTCGATCTGCTCGGTCTTCAACCCCAACGATTGAAACTGCCCCGCGACCCAACTTGCAGCCCGGCGAACGTCGGGATGATACTTCGAATCGGCCGCCACGCTAGGAATGGCAAGCAACTCGCACAGGTCGCGCTGGCATTGGTCGCGATCCGCATCGAGATATTTCAGCACGTCATCCATGTTTTCGCAGCCCTGGCCCTTTCTCCCACCGATTGGCGACAGCATCTCGCCTCTTTGCCGACCGGGCAATATAATGCGTCTAGTTCGCCTCGCCTATTCCCGGTCAACCCGCGGACGAACTTCGCAGGAGGCTCCCCTTGTCCGAGCATCAACACGCCGCAGCAGTCGCCGAACCCGAGCAGGAAGACCAGACCGACAAGCGCAAACGCCCCAAGCGTCAGCCCCGCTATAACGTCATTCTGTGGAACGACGAAGACCATTCGTACGAATATGTCATCGAGATGATGAAGGACTTATTCGGCTACCCGGTCGAAAAGGGCTTCAAAATCGCCGAGCAGGTCGACAAGCTGGGCAAAGCCATCTGCCTGACCACCACGCGCGAGCACGCCGAACTAAAGCGCGAGCAGATCCACGCCTTCGGTGCTGACAAGCTCATCGCCCGCTGCAAGGGGAGCATGTCCTCGACGATTGAGCCGGTGGAAGGCTAGAACATCCCCCACAATGCCCGCTTCGTTAAAAACCATCACTCTCGGCTGCAAAGTCAACCAGTACGAAACCGAACTGGTGCGCGAAGGGCTGCGCAGGATTGGCTATCACGATGCGGCCGACGATGAAGCGCCAGATCTCTGTGTGGTGAATACCTGCACCGTGACTGCCGAAGGCGATAGCAAGAGTCGGCATGTCATCCGCAAGTTGGCGCGCGATAATCCCCAAACACGCATCGTGGTGATGGGTTGTTATGCTACGCGAGCGCCGGAAGAAGTCGCCTCGCTGCCGAACGTCAGCGAAGTGGTGACCGACAAGCGGGAGATTCCCGATTTGCTCGGCAGGTTCGGCGTGGTCGATATCCCCACTGGCATTTCGCGGTTCACCGGTCGCAAGCGGGCCTATGTAAAAGTGCAAGATGGCTGCCTGCTCCGCTGCAGCTACTGCATCATTCCCTATGTGCGCCCGAATGTTTTCAGCCGGCCGCTCGAACACATTCGCGACGAAGTGGCCCGCCTGGTCGACAACGGCCACCGCGAGATCATCCTCACCGGCGTGCATCTGGGGCACTACGGTGTCGAACTCAATCACAATAGGCCGCGCGAGGAATGGCTGCGACTGGCAACGCTGGTGCGCACATTGTGCAAGGTTCCCGGTGAGTTTCGCATTCGTCTATCGAGCATCGAAGCGACTGAAGTCACCCGCGACCTGATCGGTGTGATGGCTGAAAATCCCGGCAAGATTGCTCCTCACTTGCACATCTGCCTGCAGAGTGGCTCCGATGCCGTGCTGCGACGAATGAAGCGCCGCTGGGGGAGCAAGCTGTTTGTTGATCGCTGCCGGTTGGTGCGCGAGTCGCTCGATCAGCCCGGGCTATCGACCGATGTGATCGTCGGTTTTCCGGGCGAGACCGAAGACGATTTTGCTGCCACTTGTCAGGTCGTGCGCGACTGCGGCTTCTCAAAGATTCACATCTTCCCATTCAGCGCGAGGAAAGGAACGCCGGCTTACGACATGCCGGACAAAGTTTCGCACGAAGTGAAGCAAGAGCGACTCGATCACTTGGAAACAGTCGCCGCGGAAGTGCGAGACGACTACTACCGCAGCCTGCTGGGCCGTCAACTGCAGGTGATGATCGAAGGCCAGAGTGAATACCTGCCCCATGGCTTCGCCGGCACCTCCTGCCGTTATGCTCCCGTTGAGATCGAAGCCGAAGGCTTGCAGCCCAGCACGCTGGTCGACGCCATTGGCCATGACGTTCGCGACGGACGCATTATCGCCCGCTTGCCAGCCGACGCTTCCTAGCGCGGCAACGCATTTGCAAGATGCGGTACAGGCAAACTGGCCGGGGCGAGAGTTGACCGGCGTTTTCCGGTGGCGGATACTTCAGCCCACCTATACCTCTCCTTCTTCCCCTCGGTGAATCAATGCCCAAACTTCTCTTCAGGTCTATTCCGTGCTGCACTTTCCTGGCACTTATCGCAGCCTGGGTATCTGCGTTCACGCTGCTGGCCACCGGTGCCGAGCAGTCGAGTTCTGGCAGATCGCCCAACGTGATTTTGATCTTCATCGATGACATGGGCTATGCCGATATCGGCCCGTTCGGCAACACCGAGGTGAAGACGCCGCACCTGGACAAGTTTGCCAAGGAGGGGATGAAGTTCACTTCGTTTTATGCCACGCCTGTCTGCTCCATGTCGCGGGCATGCCTGATGACGGGTTGCTACAACGTGCGGGTGTCGGTGCCGGGTGTGCTGTTTCCTAATAGCACGGTCGGGTTGCATCCCGACGAAGTCACGCTGGGTGATATTGCCAAGCAAAAGGGATACGCAACCAAAGCGATCGGCAAGTGGCACTTGGGTTTTCAGCCCGAGTTCTTGCCGACGAAGCAAGGCTTCGATTCGTACTTTGGCATTCCCTACAGCAACGACATGGGCCAGAAACCGGCCAGGCCTAACTTCCCACCTCTGCCGCTGATGAGAGACGACAAGATCGTCGAGACCGAGCCCGATCAATCGCAACTGACAAAGCGCTATACCGAAGAAGCGGTCAAGCTCATTCGCGAGCAAAAGGATAATCCGTTCTTCCTCTACCTGCCGCACAGCATGATTCACTTCCCCCTCTTTGCCTCAGCCGATTTCAAGGGAAAGAGCAAAATGGGACTCATCGGTGACACTATCGAAGAGATCGATTGGTCCGTCGGACAGATCATGCAAACGCTGCAAGAGCTGAAGCTCGACGACAACACGCTGGTGATCTTTACGTCGGACAATGGCCCCGCAGCCAGAACTGCCGCGCCGTTGCGAGGTAATAAGGGAACGTCGTTCGAAGGTGGTGTGCGCGAGCCCTGCATCATGCGCTGGCCGGGAAAGATTGAAGCTGGCAGCAGCTGCAATCAAATTGCTGGGAACATCGACATGCTTCCCACACTCGCGAAGATTGTGGGTGCTCAAGTGCCAACCGACCGCGTGCTCGATGGCCGCGATATCACCTCGCTAATGTTTACCAAAGATGCGCCGGCGGTTCGCGATACGCACCTTTATTTCAACGGTGGCAGTCAACTCGTGGGTATCCGCACTGGCGAATGGAAACTGTTCCTGGGTGGAATTCCGGCCCTGGGAAACAAGAAGAAAAAAGGGGAAGCACTTGTCGGTCCTTCGCTGTACAACCTGACCAAAGACCTGGCCGAAACCACGAACGTGGCTGCGGAAAATCCTGAAATTGTAGAGCGATTGAAAACAGCCGCCGAAAAGCATCTCGCCGAGATCAAAGCCAATCAGCGCCCGGCGGGCCAAGCCAAAGCGAGTGAATAAAGATGCAGCGCCGACTTACGATTGCCATCATTATTGCCGTCGTTGCGCTGGGTTCGATCTTCGTTCACGCGAGCCATGCAGCCGAACCGCAGCCTCACATTGTGCTTGTCCTGGCCGATGATCTGGGGCCGGGCGATCTGAGTTGCTACGGTGGCGATATTGCCGAGACGCCGAACCTCGATCGATTGGCGCGCGACGGAACCCGCTTCACGCAGTACTACAGCCCCGCACCAATCTGTTCCCCCGCGCGGTGCGGTATCATCACCGGGCAGTATCCAGCCCGCTGGAACATCACGAGCTTTTTGCAGGAGCGGAAAGGAAATCGTGAATGTGAACAGGCGGACTTTCTCGATCCAGTTGCACCGTCATTGCCGAGAATCCTGAAGGGTGCCGGCTATGCCACGGCTCACGTGGGGAAGTGGCATCTCGGCGGCGGTCGCGATGTGGTGAATCCACCGAAGTTTGCCGAGTATGGGTACGACGTCGGCATCGGCACTTATGAGAGCCCGGAACCTCATCCCAAAATTACGGCAACCAATTGGATCTGGTCCGACAAGGATGAAGTGAAACGCTGGGACAGGACGAAGTTCTTCGTCGATCGCACGCTGGAGTTTGTTGCGAAACATCCCAATCAGCCTTGCTTCGTCAACTTGTGGCTCGACGATCCGCACACACCGTGGGTTCCCGAGCCCATTCCCGGCAAAGCAGAGGCGATGGGTGCCACTCCTAAAAAGCTCGAACGCGTGCTCACGGAAATGGACTGGCAGATCGGCCGCCTGATGGATGGTCTCCCGAAAAACACCCTCCTCCTGTTTCTCTCCGACAACGGCCCGCTCCCCACGTTTCAGGCGCGACGAACGACCAAGATTCGCGGCGGCAGCAAACTGAGGGGAAGCAAGTTGAGTCTGTACGAAGGCGGCCTCTGTGTGCCGCTGATCGTCCGCTGGCCAGGACAGGTGCCAGCGACAGTAGTCGACAATCAATCGGTGTTATGCGGAATCGATCTGCTCCCCACATTAGCGCATATCGCCCAGGCACAGATTCCGCCCAAGCTCAAGCTGGATGGCGAAAACATGGTCTCGTCGTTTTTCGGCAAACCTATTCCGCGCGAGCAACCGCTGTATTGGGAGTACGGAAGAAACGAAACCAGCTTTAAGTACCCGGCTGGAGCGGATCGAAGCCCACCCCTAGCAATGCTGCACAATGGCTGGAAGTTGTTGATGCAAGCCGATGGTAGCGGAGCTGAGCTCTACAACCTGGCGCGAGAAACGGAAATGCTTAACGAAGTGAAGTTTGAACTCGAGCGTGCCGTCGAGATGGGCGAAAAACTATCAGCTTGGAAAAAGTCGCTTCCCAAGTTGCCTATGGCGAAGTGAGATTGTTGTTGACGCCCGTCTTCGGCAGTTGCTCGTGCTCACTCGGGGCGTCAGTGAGCAGATTGTTGCCGAACAGAATGCTGGAGTTCGGCAATTCGCCCACTTCGATGGCCTTGGGTACGCTGGAAAAAGTGTTGCCCGAGATATTCACGTCGCGCGTGCCGTCGAGCACGATGCCACCGGCCAGTTGATCGTTCACCTTTCGCTTGACCGCCCCTTCGCCGATGTAGCTATCGCAAAAACTGTTGCCGGAGACGGCGATTCGGCTGCTATCCCGGCCGAGTTTTAAGCAGCGCGTATCGAGTTGCGGTTGCGCTACTCCATCTTTCATCGGCGGCGGCTTTAGCAGGACGAACGTGTTGGCCGAGACCGAGCAGCCGTGAGCGTCCATCAGGTCGATGCCACCGCCATTGTGGGCAATCACATTGGCCGAGAGCGTGATGCCATAGCAATCTCGCGCGAGGACAATGCCGCGGCCTTCGCACTCTTCGATCATGTTGCCCGCGAGGACCGAGCCGTAAGTGTTCTCGATCACAACACCATCGCCCAAGTGATCGTCGATGCAATTGCCGGTAAAGCAGAGATTGAAGGCATCGAAGCAATGCACAGCATCCATATTTTCTTCGAACTGATTGCCGCACACGACAATGTCGTGACAGCCCGGCACACTGAGCCCGGTCTGCTTGTTGTAGGTAATCAAGCAGTCGTTCACGCGCGGGTCTTCGTAGCAGCGATCGAGCTTGATCCCATCGCCGCCGTGATAGCTGACGGTCACGCCTTGGATGAAGATCTCGTTCACCAGCACAGCTTCGATGCCGTCACCACTCTTCGGATTGCCAGTGATGCGGAAGTTACTCAGCATGACGCGCCACAGCTTCTCGTCGGCCTTCACCTTCTCGCCATCCGGGTGTTCGATAACGAGCGCTGGTTCACCCGCGGTATTTACATTCTTGATGTGGGTGGCCGTACCGGCACCAGTGAGCAGGACGTCGGAGTGAGAGATGATCAATGGCCGCGTGATTTCGAACGTGCCAGGTGGCAAACGAACGACCCCGCCCTGTGCAGGCAGGGCGTCAATCGCTGCCTGCAGCGATGGAAAATGGATCGCTTCGATCACCGGCCGCGCCCCTGGCAGGGCAATTCGAGGTTCCGCGCGATCTTGAGCTCGGGCTTGCTGAAGCGGTATGGTAGCGGGGCTTCCGAACCAACCGTATCCGGCGAGCAGGAATAGGCCGACGGCCAAGACGATGAAGCCAATGCGCTGAGACATAATCGTTTTCTCTGCCAGGGATAATTTTTGTTTCACGTCAGCTGCCAATCGCGATAATAGCGTCTTTCGTTGCCTCGCACCTCCCATGACAACCAACAAAGGCCCAGCCATGAACAACACCGACAATAGCTTGACGCGACGCGGCTTTTTGGCAACTTCGGCCGGCACAGCGCTTGCGCTGCAGGTTGCGGAAGCCAGTGCAGCGGAGAAGGACCAGCCCCGACAGGCGACCGGCTCGCGCGTGGGCGAGATCACGCCGACTTCGGCCATCGTTTGGGCAAGGCTGACGAAGCATTCCACGCGCAACAACAAGGGGCTAATCCTCCGCGGTCGCGGAAAGGAACAAGAGACAGCGCCAACTGAATTGTCTCCAGCAGAGATCGAAGGAGCCTGTCCTGGTGCCGCCGGTCAAGTACGCGTGCGGTATGGTACCGAGATCGCTTTGAGCGACGCAAAAGAAACAGCTTGGCGCGATGTCGACGAAGCAGGTGACTTCATCGCCCAATTCGCGTTGTCCGGCCTGAACCCCGCCACCGTTTATCACTACCAGATCGAGTCGCGCGATTCAGCGACTGCGCCGCTGCACCCGTCGTTCGCTGGTAAGTTCGAAACGGCTCCTGTAGAAAAAACGCCCGGCAATTTCACGTTCTGCGTGATGACCTGCCAAGGCTATCCCGACCGGGGGCATGTCGATGGGCACGGCATTTATCCGTCGATGCTCGCACTCGCGCCGAAGTTCGTTTCGCTCACCGGCGACCTGGTTTATTACGACAATGATCCGCCTCGCGCGGTAACACCGGCACTGGCGCGCTTGCACTGGGAACGGATGTTCTCGCTGCCGCGCCAGGTCGAACTGCTGCGGAACACCGGGACCTACTGGCTAAAGGACGATCACGACACGCTCAAGAACGATACGTGGCCGGGCAATAAACAAGGGCTGCTGTCGTTTGCGGAAGGGCAGCAGATTTTTCTGCAGCAAGCGCCGCTGGCGGGCAAAGGGTATCGGACCTTTCGCTGGGGCCGCGATCTGCAAATTTGGCTGACCGACGGTCGCGACTATCGCTCGCCCAACAACATGGCCGACGGTCCAGAAAAAACCATCTGGGGCGACGAACAAAAAGCGTGGTTCAAGGAAACGGTGAAGGGGAGTGACGCGACTTGGAAGATACTCATCAGTCCAACGCCGCTCGTCGGCCCCGATCGGGGTGGCAAAAATGACAATCATGCCAACAAGGGCTTTGCTCATGAAGGGAACGAGTTGCGAACCTGGCTGCAGGCGAATGTTCCCGAGAACTTCCTGATTCTCTGCGGCGATCGGCATTGGCAATATCATTCGGTCGATCCGGCGACGGGCGTGCGGGAGTTCAGCGTCGGCGCAGCCAGTAACGAACATGCCGGGGGTACGCCCGGTGAGGACAAAACCTTTCACCAGTTTCATCGCGTGAAGGGGGGCTTTGTGTCGGTCACACTCAAGGAAGTTGGTGGCCAGAGTGAGATCACCGTTGCCCATCGCGATCTGGACGGAAACGTTGTGCATGAGTGGAAGAAGCAGCGAGCCTGCGGCTGATGGTTGAGTACTCGGTCGGCTGTTACGATGCCGGCACGTACGATGTGATTCTCGGACGACTAACGCAATTCTGCCTTCATCCAAAGGGAAAGTAATGTCGCGACGCATGCTAGCCAACTCTTCAGCAGTCAGCCGTCTGACACTCTCGCGCCGCACGTTCGTGCAAGGCACCGCAGCGGCCACTGCGAGCTTGTTGCTTGGCCCTCCCGCGTTCTTGCGTGGGCAGAACCTCAACAGCAAGTTGAACCTGGCGATTATCGGTTGCGGTGGCCGAGGTGGCGCTAATTTGTCGTCAGTGAAGCACGAGAACATTGTGGGTCTGTGCGACGTCGCCGCTTCGACCGTCGATCGCGTCGGCCAGCAGTTCTCGGGTGCGGCTAAGTTCACCGACTATCGCCGCATCTACGAACGCGCGAAAGAGTTCGACGCGGTCGTCGTGAGTACCTGCGAGCATACCCATGCGTTTGCCACCTTGCCTGCATTGCAGTTGGGGAAGCACGTTTACTGCGAGAAGCCGCTGACCCACAGCATTTGGGAAGCACGCGTCATTCGTGAGGCGGCTGCCAAGGCGAAAGTGGCCACCCAGATGGGAACGCAGATTCACGCGGGTGACAACTACCGCCGCGTGGTCGAATTGATCCAAACCGGTGCGATCGGCCCGGTGCGCGAAGCGCACGTGTGGGTGTCTCGCGCCTGGGGGCGGCAATCGGCTGAAGATGCGAAGACCCACAAAGACATCGTTTCGGTAATGGAACGGCCCGCAGGTTCGTCCCCGATTCCCGCGGGACTCGATTGGGACCTGTGGCTCGGCCCAGCACCAGAACGACCGTTTCATGAAGTTTATTATCCGGGCCCCAAGTGGTATCGCTGGTGGGATTTTGGCAGCGGGACAATGTCGGACCTGGGGAGTCACTGGAACGATCTTCCCTTCTGGGCCTTGAAGTTGAAAACTCCCCGCGCGATCGAAGCTTCCGGTCCACCGCCGCACGTCGAGCTTGCTCCGGCTTCGATGCAGGCGACTTATGAATACGATGCGCGCGAGGATATGCCGGCGGTCAAGCTCACCTGGTATCAAGGGGTGAACAAGCCGACGATTTGGACTGAGAAGGGGATTCCGCAATGGGCCAGCGGAGTGCTTTTCATCGGCGACAAGGGAATGCTGCTATCGGACTACGGAAAATATGTCCTGCTCCCCGAAAGCAACTTCAAAGACTTCAAGCCGCCAGAGCCGTTCATTCCGAAGTCGGTCGGGCATCACGAAGAGTGGCTGCAAGCTTGTCGGACCGGCTCTCCTACGACATGCAACTTCGAGTACGCCGGGCTGTTGACCGAAGCCAATCACTTAGGAAACGTTGCCTATCGCACCGGCAAACGAATTGAGTGGGACTCAGTGAACCTCAAAGCAACGGGGTGTCCCGAAGCTGACCCGATCATTCGCCGCGAGTATCGGGCTCCTTGGAAATTGATTTAGTCGGCCGGCGCGACCCCAAAATATAAACAGCAGTTACTTGACAATTGCTCACGACTTGTCGATAATGCGGGTTGCTGCATTGGCAACCTGGTGGAAGGAGCGGGGTCTGCGCGGCGGGGACAGTTCGCGCCGTCAAAAAGAACTGTTTCTTGGCAATTCAAAGAATGAACCGAGCGTGGCGAGATGCGTCACGGAGGTTCATCGATGGAGTTAATCAACAAATAGGATGTTTTGAGAGTCGCACAATTGGACGGAATCCATTGCTGCGGAACGGCTTAACGACGATGCTCGCAAAAGGGGGGTGTTGATAAACCTCAGGGAACTGCGAGGCCACAGAGAGAGTGCGACGCCGAGCGAACTGCGAGCTATCGGTTCGAGCGTCAACGGTGAAGAGGCAAAGTGAGTTCAACTGCGATCCCAAGTCGTCTTTCCGTTGACCTTGCCTCGAATACCGCTGATAATGGTGGCAGGCTGGAGAAACGACGCCAGACGTCTCAAGCTGGTTCTGCGCAAATTCCAGTTAAAGGAAGGAATGTCGCGATGGTTGTTTCTCGCCGCACTCTGTTGGCCAGCGCTTCGGCACTGGCACTCCCCGGTCTGCTTTGGGGACAAGAGCCCGCCGCAACGAAGCCCGTTGAACCCGCTGAAGGAAAGTCGTTCAACGAGTTCACGCCGCAAAGTGAGCGGGCAGTTCGCAAAGGCGAAGAGTTCCTGATGAAGACCATGCACCGCGACGGCGGTTGCGGCGTCGACGTTGGTCAGCCTCAAGATATCGGATGCTCGGCGATGGTGGGCCTCGCCTTGATGGCGCAGGGGAATACGCCCGTCGAAGGAAATCGTAGTCGCGAAGTTCAGCGGATTGTGTCGTACATTCTGCGCGCTACTGAAGTGATGCCGAACGACGACATCACTTCGCAAACGGGAACGCAGTTGCAGAACAAGATCGGTCGCCACGCACATTCGTTTTTTGCGGCCCTGTTTCTGGCCGAAGTCATTGGCGAAGGTTGGGACACCGAACCCGTGCGCGACGGTCTGAAGAAGATCATCGCCGCGATCGTCGGCACGCAAACTCCCGATGGCCATTGGGGCAATCAATCGTGGGCTCCGACCCTGGGCACCGTGATGGGCTGGGTCGCGCTGCGGGCTTCGCACTATGCCGGTATGAAAGTGGGTAGTTCCCCGGATATTACGGCCAAGCACCTGGTGCAGCAGATGAGCACGTCGCTCAATCAGAACCAAGGGAGTTGGATGCACACGCTGTATAAGAATGCCACCGGCATTCGCGTGCTGTACGCACTGGGGATGGAAAACGAACCGGTTGCCAAGAAGGCCTTTCAAGACGTGGCCGGCCTGGTGACCAAAGACAACACGGCGTTTTCTCAGGCTGGTGGTGAAGAGTATCTTGCCTTTCACCTCATTACCGAGACGATGTTGCAAAAGGGGGGCAACGATTGGGCCACCTGGTACCCAACCGTGCGGGACAAAATCATCAGCGTGCAAAATGCCGATGGCAGTTGGACCGGACACCATTGCATCACCAGCCGCACGTTCTGCACTGCCGCTGCGATTCTGGTGCTCACCGCGCCGAATCGTTACCTGCCAATTTCACAGGCTTAAGAAGGTGCGGATGACCAGGCCTTTCCAGTACTGCCATGTTTTCAGCGGGTTGAATGAAAAAGCACTTTAGAACCATGTTGGGCCTGTTAGCGCTTTCGCTCTTCAGCTTCTTAGTGCAAACGGTAAATGCTGCTGACGACGACATTTCCAAGTCTATCGAACGAGGCGCGGCCTATTTGACTTCGCAGCAAGGCAAGGATGGTGGCTGGCACTCCCAGACGTATGGACAGTTGAAGGGTGGATCGGCAGTCACAACGCTGGCACTCGATACGCTCAGCCAGTTGCCAGACGGTTTGCGTAAGTCTCACGCTGACGCAATCGACAATGGCTTTCAATTCTTGCAGGCAGGCTTTGCCAAAAAGCAAACGGTCGCAGCAGCCGATGGCTCGCTCGATTTTCCCACTTACGGTGCCGCGTTGTGGCTAACGACGAAAGCCCGGCTCAAGCGCGACCAGGAAGCCACGCGCGAGGCTCTTGCGCGCGATTATCTGTTGCAAGCGCAATTGCTCGAGCCGCGCGGGTTTGCCGTTGACCATGCCAGCTACGGAGGCTGGGATTTTCTCGGGGCGGGGGACTCGGAAGGGATCACGACCGGCACTAATGTGTCGATCGTGGCTCACGTCCTTGAAGCACTTGCCGCCGATCGTTCGGCGGCGGCAGATAAGGCGCGTCTGGCCGCGCGCGGCTGGTTGCTCCGCTGTCAACAAGCCGATGGCGGCTTTTGCTTCACACCCGAGCCGATGTCACTCAATAATAAAGCCGAATTCAGCGACGAAGGCCGCACCAAGCCGAGATCGTACGGCACCGCGACCTGCGATGGCATTCGTGGTTTGCTTGCCACGGGAATGAAGAGCGACGACGAGCCGATCAAGCGGGTGATCACCTGGCTCAGCAAGCGACCGGCGCTGGAAGTGGTTCCCGGCTTTGAGGAGCAACCGGCTGAAGCTGATTGGCGGCGCGGCCTGCGCTTTTACTACTACCATTCACTCGCGCGAGTGCTTCCACTGCTGCCCCCCAGCGAACGGATTTCGCGCAGCAAAGAGATCCAGCGCATCTTGCTTGCCGAACAGAAGAGCGATGGCCGCTGGCAGAATGAGTCCGACCGCATGCGCGAGAACGACCCGCTCATTGCTACGTCACTCGCGATCGGCACGCTCTGCGAACTGGGGCGTTAGCGGGCAAGTTAACACAGCTACTCTCGCGGCGGTGCCGTGGGATTCTGCGGTTGCTGAAGCGGGACATCTGCCTGATGAAGTGCGGAGAAGTCTGGTCCGGTCGGCGCGTTCTCCAGCCCCTCAAAGCTGGGCTGCTCGCCGCGGTCCGACAGTTCTTTAAGGGTCTGTTGCATCGATTGATTGCTCGATCGAAACCACCAGAAGACGGCCCCAATGATGAAGGCCGCAGTGCAGATGGCAAACCCCACGAGCAGATCAGACACCCAATTGTGCACGCGCTCGATCACGACGCGATGCGGAATTCTGCCGACAAAGAGCGGCGCGAGTTGCAGCTTGTTATCGAACCTAGCCATGTAGGTCGAACGATACGACCAGGTCTTCATGAAGATGCCACTGATCGAAATCAACTCGCGCATGTTGTCCATCGGTTTTAAGTTGGGGGGCAATTCGCGAACCAAGAGAGTGACCGGATAGTCGTTGTAAAACACTGGATTCTTTTCGCCCGTCGGATCGTTGCCGAACCGAATGCTTTGCTCCCCTAAATTCACCTGCATATCGATCTCGTAGTAATGATCGATCTGGAAGCGATTGCGAATGTCGATATCGTCGACAACGACCTTGGTGATTCGCCGTGCAAAGCCCGTGACGGTCATGATCTCGCCGTGATGTTTTTCGGGTTCTTGGAGCAACGGGACGACATCCACAACACGCGGCGGTGCGGGAATAAGCTGGTCCTGTTTTGTACGGCCAACCAGGTCCAGCAGTTGATAGAGTGGCTCGCGGTCGAGGTCACCGATGTCGCGCCGGTTTGTGGTGCGTAAATCTTCCAGCAAACTGAGGTCGAAGCCCAAACTCGCGAGCCGTAACTGATCGGGGCCAATGAAATGCTCAGGCATAGCCTGATCGGGTTGCCAGCGCAAGCGGCGCGAGAGGAAAAGTAGTTGGGGCTTGTCGCCAGTTGGATCAGCCACTTTCAAGAAGATGCCGTCGAAGCTCACTGGCTCATTGAGGACCGGCAATTCCTCCCATACTTTCGGCACGCGGCGCAGTGCCACGAGAGCCTCATAGCCAGAACCTTGACCTGTCAGGTCGACACGCGCCAGGTAAAAGTGCTTGATCTCTAGACGCCGGCCCAGTTCGGGGCTGACTTCCTGTTGTTCGAGCCCGACCAGGCGACCCTCCAGGGGAATGACCTCCAAGCGGTTTTGCTTGGTGTTGATTACGAGTTGATCGAGCGGAAGATCAGACCGCCGCCATTTTTGCAGGCTGTCGAGGCCGATCCGCGGCAGGCGATACAGGATCCGTACGAGCATGTCCTGCTCGTCGGTGGAAACGGGTTGGCCGTTAAAGAAACCATCCAGCTGGCTCTCGGAAATTTCGTACTTATCCAGGATCTCGCGCACGCTGGAAGGTGGGCGAATGACCGGCAAGGGATCGCTGCTTTTGGGGCGTTTCAGCCAAGGGAGTTCGCCACCGGGTCGGGGAGTTAGTGACTTCTCAGGCGGTTTTTCGGGAGTGGGGTTTGCCGGAGCAGTTTCGGGTACGGCCGGTTCTGCTTCAAGCGCGGCGGGAGCAGGAACGGTGGCCGGTTTTGCGGACGGCTCTTCAGGCTTGGCAGCCAAGGTCTGTAGCGACGGGCTGGCCATCACTGCCAAGAGCGCCGAGTAAACGAGAGTTAGTACAAAACGATTGAGCACGCGAAGACCTGTCATGGAAATCGAACCGGGATGAACGCGCGGGGCACTGCCCATCTATGCGTCGGACAGCGGCCGTTTTATTGCCTGGTTCTATTCTAGCTGCCAGTCTCGCAGCGAGCGACGCTCATTGAAGGTCGGGTTCAACCTCTTTTTGCAATGTCTTGGTCGGATCCACCAAAAACCAACTGGCCGACATGACAAACAGTGCGATGGCCGAGATCGTAAACACCAGCGGCCAGTTTTTGTTGTCGGCCAGCCAACCGTAATACCAACCGCAGAGCCCCGCGCCAAAATTTCCCCACATATTGGCAAACCCAAGCACGCTGCCCACGTGCCGCCCGCCAATGTCTTGATAAGTAGCCCACAGCGAGCCCAGGCCGAAGTCGACTGTGAACGAAACGACCAGCATCAGCGCGACGAAGATCCAGATATCGTTGACAAACTGAAACGACAAATAAGCGGTACCTGCCACCGACCCGGCAATGATGCCCGGCACGCGCCGACCCCAAATCGGCCCCAGCTTACGACGAAAGATGTCGGCCGCAATTCCGCCGACAATACCTCCCGTCATTCCCGCGAACAACACAAACGCCGTGAGTCGTCCGGCAATCACTTGCTTCATATCCTGGAGATTCGCTCCCTCCGCAAGATTCGGAAACATCTCGCGTAGTTGGGGCGAGAACTTCTCCATGATGTAAACCGTTTGCCACGTGGTCAGAAAGATCCACCCCACGTTGACCAGGAAGCCCGAAAGACTTAGTAGCCAAACATTGCTGCTGAGCAGGAGACCTGCCACCGGAAATGGGGCTCTTACCGGTGCCGGAGGCTCGCGACCAATCAGGTCAATTTCAGCTTGATTGCAGCCAGGATGCTCGCTGGGATGATCGCGAAAGAAGAGCCAGAATGCAGTTGCCCAAACGATTCCCAATATCCCATAGACTGCCAGCGTCAACCGCCAACCTTGCTCGACGCCGAAGGTGCCCTTCAATTTTACAGCCAACCAGGCAGTAATCGCGAAAGCAACGAGAGCTCCGATTCGGCCACCTGCTGCTACCAGGCTGTTTGCTTTGGCCCGCGCGGTGGGATTTGCCCAACGTTTGAGAAAGCTGCCTGCCGCTGGATATGCCCCGGCTTGTGCCGCGCCCATCACGGCGTTGAGTCCAATTAGCCCAACAAGTCCCTGCACAAAACCAAGAGCCATTGTGGCAAGCGACCAGGCGACCACATAAATGGCCAGCATCTTCCGCGCGCCAAAGCGATCGGCCAGGGCCCCAGCTGGAACCTGAAAAATGGCATACAGCCAAAAGAACCACATGCTGCGACGGCCGAACTCTTCCTTCGTCAGATCGAGGTCAACTAGCAAGGTCGAAGTAATTGGGGCTAGCGCAAACCGATCGAGGTATAGGATCAGCGACATGCACATCGACAGGGCGATGATGTAATAGCGGACCCGGGTCGGTGAACCGCCGGGTTGCAACAACCGAACCTCAGCATCGTGGACTTGCGGCGAGGCGTACGCTTGGTCGACCGAGCGAGACATGCAAAAACTCCGCGGCGAAAATATGGCTGGCAACAGCTTCGCCGCGAAGAGGCTTCCGGTCAACCAAAATCAGTGACGAAAGCGACGAGAGGACGTCAACGACCCCCGGTATGGCTGGGGCTTAGAGAAGTTCGCGCCATTTTGTCCATCCCATTCATCCGTCGCTGGCCGCGATCAGAATCATGCCGAGCCTACTTCGCCGTATCTTCGTAGATCGGCAAGTGGCGGTAGTAGACTTCGAGCGACAGGAGATTCATCGTCGTCACGTACAAGCGACCGGCATGTGCTGACCAGCGGTCCGGCACCGGACCACGCGGTTGCCAACTTCCCGCCAACGGTCCCTGTTTAATTTGCGAACCCACCAGCAGCGGATGTAGTTTGCCGTTCCAAGCCTTCCAGTGTTCGCCGCCCATGTGATACATCACTTGCGTGCCGTAATACCAGTAGTAGGTATCTCGCTGGGGATTGCGCGGGTCGCCAATGGCTGGCAGATTCTTTCGCAAGTAGTCAGCACCCTGCAGCATCACGGTCTGATCTCGCTTCGAGCCGGAATAAAGCCGCATCAGCAACCCTACTGAGGTCATCGTCTTGCTGGCAGCGAGGCCATGCCGTTGCTCGGGAGTGTCTTCAGCATAGGGGTTGTAGCGGAACTCCGATGCTTCGCTCTTCGACTTCTGGGCAGCATTCAGCCAGGCATCTATCTTGACATACGTTTCTTTGGGAACCGTGAGGTTGGCAAGCTCACCACTCTTGAGCGCCATCATCATCCAACCGCTGACGGAGGTATCGGAACTGACGCCCGGCGCGTACCGCCACCCGCCGCGCTCTTTGTGCTGAGCGGCGACAATGAAGTCGATGGCCTTTTGTGCAGGAATGCGGAGTTCCGGATCTTGCGTCATGCCGTAAGCTTCGCAGACGGCGATTGTGGCTAGCGCGTGACTGTACAGCCACACACTGCGATTGCTGTTGTCGTCGAGCGCGACGAACAGATCGCCGTTCTCTTTTTGATGAGCGAGGAGATGATCGATTCCCGAGCGCACGACGTCTTTGTACTGATGCTCACGGTGATTAAATCCGGCCCCCTGAAACGACAAGAGGGCCAGCGCGGTGGCGGCCGTATCGGACTGGAGTTGTGTGTCCTCTCCAAAACCTTGCAGGCTCCAGCGGCCATCGTTTTGTTGATAGCGGGCGAGGAATTGCAGCCCCATTTCGATTGCTTGTTCCGTTTGTGGCGGCGGCGAGCCCTTGCCACCGGCTTTCTCATCTCCCTTATCGCGTGTTGCTCGCTTAGCAAAGGGATCTGTCGCCATCACTACCGACGTACTGACGGAGGGCAAACCGCCGGCTTTTTGCCTTAGGAAACGGGCCGTCTGCACTTGCAGCTCGACGCTGTCTTCTCGCGCCTGGCGAGTGTTGAGACCCACGCGTGGAGCATGTTCGGCACCTAAGCCGCCGGGACCACTTGGCGCTTCGATGTTCACAGCCACGGATTCACCCGCATCCTGGCGTGTCATGGGAGCAGCGCCCATGGGGCCCATCCCGTGATCGAGTTCTGCTTGAGCGAGTGCCGAAGTCGGGCCCATCTGCGGAATCTCCGCAACCGTCGAAGCACCCCCTGCAATCTCGGTGGTCGAGGCACGTCGCCCCGGGGCTCCAGTATTCGTTTCGCCTCCGACTTGCGGACCATCGCCGGTTGCAGCGGAGGAATTGCGTTTGCCCGAAGCTTCACCGGGAGTTCCCGCGGACGAAGCATCAACCAATTGCGCGCCAGCGATTGCACCGGTCGGGCCATCGCTGACCGGGCCCGCTGCTCCGCCGGCGAGTCGTGAGGTTTCGGTCCCTTGGGCTTCGATCATCTGACCTTGCGGTGCTCCGCCCGATTGCGCTGACCCAGCGAGTTCGATCGTTTCGGCTTGGGTGTTGGCGGCGAGCGTAATCCCCTTGGCCGCGCGCGAGGGAGAACCTGTTCCGCCGCCAAGTGCTGGTTCGCCTGGCGCGCCGTCCGATGCCTCAGCCCGGCTCACGGTGACGCTGCCGATTTGTTCGGCACCCCCGCGCGAGGATTCACCTGGTTCGCCAGCTGCAATCGCGGCACCGCCTGCAGGAGCACCGCCAGTGAGATTTTGGCGACCCGATGACATGGCCACGGCTGTCACTTGAGGCTGCGCGTTCGGTGTGCCACCATCACTGCCTGCCCCCATCGGAGACTGTGTCACTTCGGCAATTACCGGACCAGAAATCGCCAGTTGAGGACCGCCACCTGCTGCGAGCCGTGCCAGCCGCAGAGCTTTCTCTTTTTCATCTTCAATATCGGGTTGTCCCCCTGCAGCAGCGCCGCCACTTGCGCCCTCTGCATTGTCAGCGCGACTGACTGCCGACTCGGCGAGCATCGTGGCTGAATTCACTTCAGCCGAAGGGCCGGTTTCGCTGGCCTTCGAGGGGCCGCCAGAAGCTGGCGATTGGCCGCCGGCTAGGGTGCGCGAAGCAGAGACTGCGGCTGGGCCAGGATCGCTGGCGGCAGGTTGACCACCGCTTGTACCCATCGGCGCGGCGACCGACTCGTCGACCTTGGCAGAAGCAAGCGACATCAGTGGGCTGCCGCCGGTTTCGGTCTTGCGTGCGATTTGCGGTGCATTGGTTTCAAAATTAAGTTCCGCCTGACCACCACCGGCCGCACGACCGGCCCCCGCTTCCGCGACGATCTGCGTTGGCCCAAGATCGACTTCACCAGCACCCTTAGCACCCGTGACTTCTGCATGCCGAGCATCGGAGTCCGCGCGACTGAGTGCGGCACTCGAACTGGCATTCACAGCTGCAACTTCATTGGCACCAGGCGAGGTTGCGTGTTCCACAGCTTCCGCCTTGAGGGAAGCAGTCGGAGCTTGCGCGCCGGCACGAGCACGAGCGATCTGAGCCGGTGCACTGGGGGCCAGGGCGTCACCCGTCGGGCCGCTTTGAGTGGCTTCCGCACGGCGCGCAGCTGACGAAGCAACAAGCGCGGGACCAGAACCCCCTGGAGTTGAGCGATCCATATTCGGGCTCTTCCCCACGCCAGCAACTCCACCCAGCGAGCGGCTAAGTGCCATGCGGGCAGGTTGAGCCGAGGGATCGCCGGCACC
Organism: Anatilimnocola aggregata; assembly: GCF_007747655.1. Lineage (NCBI taxonomy): Bacteria > Pseudomonadati > Planctomycetota > Planctomycetia > Pirellulales > Pirellulaceae > Anatilimnocola > Anatilimnocola aggregata. Next base: position 5,445,390 of record NZ_CP036274.1, on the reverse strand, counting down.
TTGAGCGGCCACGGATTGAGCCGGACTATCGACAGCAGTGGGAGAAGTCGCTTGGGTCGCACTGGCGACGGCACGCGATGGTGCGCGCCCGGGTGTAGCAGTGGGATCGATAGTCGGGGTTGTCGAGTTTTGCGCGCGGGCTGCGCCGCCGTGCGAGACTTGAGCTGTCGGACTTGCGACATTCGTGTTCGCGGTGGGCTGAGTACGAGTCGCGCTGGGTGAATTTGCAGCGGTCTGGCGCGAGACGGTGGCCGACGATGGACCAAGCGCTGCGGAGGACGATGTTTGGGGGCCGGCATTTGCTGGCACATCAGCAACCGTGGTGACCGTGTTGCTGCGTACGGGTTGGGTTGCCCGAGTTGATGCAACTTGGGTAGTGCCCGGCGTTACTGACGGTGCATCGGAGGGATTGTTTGAATCGGTAGAGCGGCGGGCATTTGTTGCCGTGGGCGATGCCGTGGTCGTGTTGGCAGCGACCGTTGTCGGCCGTGGATTGCCAGTTGCCGGAGCTTGTTGAGCCGCCGCCACCGCGGTGCGTTGGGTGGCAGTGCTTGCCGGAGAAAGTTCACCCGACGTGGCGACTTGCGTCGCAGCGGCTGCTGTCGTTTCAACCTTGGTGGCAGAGGGAACACTCGGCGAGTTATTGGTACTGCGCGTGAGAGACGGGGCTTGTGTAGGATTCGCGGTGGCCGTGGGGGCCATCTGGCCTGTGGTGCGCGTAATTTGCGAAGCGACCTGATCGGTGCGCGACGAATTCGGAATTGTTGAAGGGAGTTCGGTCGGACGAGTCGCTGTGACTTGTGCAGTCGCCCGCTGAACCGAGTTTGTTTGCGGCGTCAATTTCGCTTCGGTCGGCGAAGTCTGACCGGCCGTCGAACTGGGCGTGACAACGCTGGCCTGAGTCTTTACATCAGGTCGTTCCGTGGTGCGAGGTTGGCGATTCGGTACTGGTGTTTGCGTCTGCGCGACCGTCGGTTGCTGCGGACTTTCCTGCTGTCGGCGCTGCGGTTGCGGCGTTGGCTGGCTGCTCACTTCGGGAAGTGGTTCGGTCTGATTGCGGACGAGCGACGGGCTTGAATTGGTCGTCTTCGTCGAGGCTGTATTCGCCGGCTTGAGTTCTTGCGGAGTCGTCTCCTTGGTGGCCGCCGGAGTTTGCACTGCGGCCACTTGCGACTTGGGCGTTTCGGTGGGGCGAGCCACTTGGCGCTGCAGTGTCGGCTGTGCGGTAGTCTCTGTCGTCGGGGCTTTCTGCTCTGTGCGGCGGGCCACATTGGCCGTCGTACTTTCGGTCTGAGTCGTAGGTTCCTTCACTTCGCGCGGCGCTGCGTTGGCAGCCGTATTTTGTCTTTGGACGGCAGCTGCGCTGGCAGTTGCTTCCGTGGGCTTGGCAATCGCCTGTGGAATCTTGGGTGTTTCGATCAGTTGGCTGATCTTGGTCTCGACCGGTTTGACTTGACGACTTAATTTTGCAGTAGTTTCGGCTGGTTTTGGAGCAGCCTCGTTGGGCTGTGGCTTCTTAATGATGTTCGGTTCGGTCGTGGGTTGCACTTCCGGCACGGGAATCGGTTGCGGCTGGGGAGGGGCCACATCCTTGGGCGTTTCCTGCCGAACGACTTCTTCCGGCTCGTTCTTAGGTTCTGGTGTTTTCGTCTCGATCGGCTTTTCAAAATCCTGCTGTGGACGGTCTTCTGCCGACATCATCTGCTGCGGGCGATATTCGGGAATCGGCTTTGGGGCACGCCGTTCGACCGGCTTGGCTTCTGGATTGCGGACGATCTCCACTGTGAAGAGACCCGTCTCGTACATTTGCACGATCAGCGCCAGGTGAATGATCGCGCAGACGACGGCCGAGAACTGCATCGAGCGTCGCAGGGTGCGGTTATCGAGCAGGTAGAAAGCCAGCATAAACGTGCCGGTACCAAGCGGAATAAGAATCAGCCAGGTGACCGCGTTGTGCAAGATGCGGGGATCGTTGAATTTGAGATAGGCCGCGCTCACGCCCATCGAGAACGCTGCGAGCACCACGAGCGCGATGTACGTCGGCCACAGCTGTTCTTCGAAGATATCGCCGTGGTGCTCGCCCTGGGGCTTGCGAACCACGCGTCGTATCTTGGCCATAAGTTGCTCCTGAAATCGGCTCCTGCCGACTTCGGTGGGGTGCGCCGGTTACTCTTCGTTGGCGGACGTAATCTTGTAATCGAACAGTTTGGCTTTGTTGCAAGCATTCATCACCGTTACCACGTGGTCGAACGGCACTCGCTTATCGGCGCGAATGATGACCGTTTGATTGGCCGGATTGTTGACTGCTGCTTGTTGCAGGTAGGTATCGAGTTCCGCTGGTGTCACTTCACGATTACCCGCGAAGATCTGTCCCACCTGGTTCACGTTGACAAATAGCTCAGTGGGAGTGGCCGTGAGTGGACGGGCTTCGCTGGCCGATGGCAGTTGCACGGGAACTTCGCGTTCTTCCTGAGCAAAGCGCGCGGCAACCATGAAGAACAGCAGCAGGTTAAACACCACGTCGATCATCGGCGTGAAGTTAAACAGCTCGTCGGCCTTGCCTTTGCTAACTTTAAGTGCCATCTCGGCTCACCTTTTCTTGCTGGAGAGCTATTTGGCGGCGGCCGAGACGGGAGCAGGGGCAGGTGGAACCACTTTGGTTTCGTCCTTCATCGCTTCTTCTTCCCCCTGGCGAGTGAATCGGACACGACCTTCGTAACGTTCGACCTGGGGAAGCAAGTTAAAGGCAAGTTCGTCGACTTCATGGAAGAACAGAATTAACCGTCCTTCGAAATATTGCGAGGCCATGGCTGCAGGAATCGCCACCAAGAGACCCGCGAAGGTTGTGACGAGTGCGGTATAGATACCGTTTGCCAAAATTACCATTTGGTTGTCGCCGGCCTTGAGCGTGGTCAGGCCGTGAAAAGCGAGGATCATTCCTTGAATCGTACCGACGAGCCCTAGCAGCGGAGCCACCGAAGCGGCCAGGTTGAGCCAGCGAACGTTGAAGTACAATCGTTCTGATTCACGTTGGCTGGTTTCAGCAACGGTGTGCTCGATCTCGGAAACGGGTCGTCCGACCTTCAGCAGCATGGCCTTGACCACGCGGGCAGCGGCGGATGGATACTGCTGACAGAGACGATAGGCTTTACGTGGATCAAACCCGCCGCTATTGCCAAGTTGCCCAAGACTATCGACAAATTCTTGCGGAATGATGCGGCTGCGTCGAATGGCAATGGCCCGCTCGACGCCCATCAAGACTCCGAGCATCGAAAGGCCGTAGAGCGGATACATGAAGACACCGCCCTGGTTGGCCAGGTCAATCAAATTCAGGCTGTTCTTGGCCGGAGCCGTAGGCTGATCGGCGGCATTGGGCGTGCCAGTTGGGGCAGCTTCGCCGCTGGGACCTGCTGCCGCATCGGGCGGTGCCTGCGCATTCAAGCTGCGAGCGATGGGCTGCACACTTGAGAGAATAGCGATCGCAAAGGTGCTGTAAATCGCCAGACGCACCCACGGGCGCGAATGCAGCGTATTGATCTCGATCGTTGAGCGTTGTTTCATGTTAACCGTCTGGCACAGTTGCGGGGGAATTTTCGCGGCGGGAGAAACTGCGGGCAATGATTACAGCTTATTCAGAACTTCCAGGCGTTTCTTAGCATCGCCGGCCAATTCGTGCCCGGAGTGCTTATCGGCAACAAACGTATAAAATCGCTTAGCGTCGTTAATCAGCTTGGTCTTCGCCGCAGCGTCTTTGGTCTCGTTGATCTGCACTTCGGCACAACGACCAGCCTCGAAGCCAGACTTGGCTTGCCAATTCTTGGTTTCTGGCGTGGCTGCATCGGCACCATAGCCGAACATGGCCCGTTGGAATTCGCGAATCGCGTCGTCGAATGCTTTCTTTTCGAATTGGATTTCGCCCATCATGAACCGCGCTCGAGCGCCGACATGATCGCGCGATTTCGTCGCCGCGACTTCGTAGTCCTTGAGCGCTTCATCGATCTTGCCAGAGTTTTGCTTGGCCCAGGCCGTTTCATAAATCGCTTCGGAAAGTACTGGCGAATCGGGGAACTTCACCGGAATTTCTTCGAGCAGGGCCAGACTCTCTTTCCACTGCTTCAGCTGAGCAGCGCTTTGCCCGCCGTGCAGCAACCGCAATGCTTCCATGGTCGGCGACGAAAGCTTCACATTGCCAGCCGCGGTAAATGCGACCAACGCATCTTTATAGTTCTCTTGCTTGAACAGGCATTCCGCTTTCATGAAGGCGGCATCGCCGGCGAGCGCTCCGTTGGCGAAGTTCTTCAGCTGGGCATCGAAGGCAGCTGCAGCCGCGTCGTATTGCTTTTGCTGATAATTGGCCCAACCCAGTTTGTGATTGGTTCGTTCGCCCAAGTCGCCCGCAGGCTTCTTACTGATGGCGGTGGTGTAAGTCTTGACAGCATCAGCGTAGGCCTTCTTGTCGTATTGATCTTCACCAACATGAAAGAGAGCTTCCGCAGCGAGCGGGCTGTCGGCATGTTCCTTTGCCAGTTGATCAAAGAAGGGAACCGCCGCAGCTGATTTGTCTTGCGACTTCACTGCCCAAGCCAATTCATAGAGCACCTTATCGATACCCGAGTACTTGGGATTGTCCTTGAGAATCGCGGCGAAGGTCTTTTCCGCAGCCGCATTGTCCTTGAGCGAAACTTCGGCCAGCCCGCGTTCGTAAAGAGCGTCGGTTTTGTTCGGTTCACTGGGGTTTGATTTGAGGAAGGCATCAATGTCTTCGACGGTACCTTTGAAGTCGCCGGCCAGGCGTCGACTCATGCCGCGGCCAAAGTGAGCGTCGGCAGAAAGGGTGTGATCTTTATACTTTGAGAGAAGAGACGTGAAGGTTTCGTTCGCAGCGGCATATTCTTTGGTCTTCAATTGCGACCAGGCCCGGCCGTAGAGGGCATAGGGAGCGTAGGTCGATTCCGGCCACTTGCTGACGACCAGTTCGTACTGCGTACCAGCGGTCTTGAAGTCCTCCTCGGCAAAGGCAATTTCACCGAGGCGATAGTGTGCCTGGTCTAACTGCGTGCTGGTGGGGAATTCCTTAATCAGTTGATCGAGCGACTGCTTGGCAGCAGGAGTTTTGTCGTTCTTGCGTTGTGCCCGCGCGAGGAGCACCAATACTTCGTCTGCCTGTCGCCATTTGGCATTCGCAGTCTGCGATTGCGAGAGGTGCTTCTCGGCTTCGGCAAATTTGTCTTGAAAAAACTGGCTCGCACCGACAAGGTAATTCGCTTCAGCCTTCGCATCTGCAGACTTTAGATCGGCGGCAGCCTTCTCCAAAGTGGCGACCGTTTCGGCGTATTTCTTCTGCAGGAACTGCGTCAATCCCAGCCGAACGCGCCAGGTATCGATCTCTGCGTGCGAAGCCTGATCTTTGACCAGCGCCGCAAACGCCTGTTCCGCTTCGGCATACTTCTTCAACTGCAGATCGCACTCAGCGGCGACGTATTGCACGTCCGGAACAAGCTTGTCCTTGGCAAACGACTTGAGAAAGTCAGCGCTGTACTTCACGCCATCGTCGTATTGCTTCAGTTCGAGCGCCGTGAAGGCGGCGTTGTAAAGCGCTTGGGGAGCCAGTTCGTGGCTGCTGTGATCCTTAGCAACGCCCGCATAAAGCGCTAGGGCGTCTTTCTTCTTTTCAGGGATTTCGACAAAAGCATCCGCTTCATCGAGTTTCAGATTGACGAAGTAGGGGCTGTCTTTCGCACCGGCAATCTGCTTGCCGGCGAGTTCGGCAGCTTTGGCAGGTTGCTTCTGACGGAGGTAGATGCGACTAAGCCAGTGAGCTGCCTCGGCGACGTTCGCGCCACCTTTATCTAGCGTCTGCTCAAACCACTTGGCGGCATCGTCGAGCTTTTCGGCTCGATAGAAAGCCCGCGCGGCCGAAATGGCCGCATCGGCAGCATAAGGACCTTTGCTGTGATCAGCAGCCACCTTGGCATAGACGGTTCCCGCTTCGGCGTACTTGTCTTGACGAGCGAGCGCGGCACCTTGGCGAAAGAGTGCAAAATCGGTTGAATTGAAGTCCTTCACCTGTGCGACTTCAGCGAACAACTTCTCGGCTTCAGCGAACTTATCGGTTTGCAGCAGCGTTTCGGCCTTGCGCATCCGGACTTCGGTGGCGTTCGGATTCTTATCGAATTCCTTCAGGTAGGTGTCGTAAACCTTTCCCGCCTCGGCATATTTGCCGAGTTCTTCCTGCGTCGTTCCGAGGGCGTAGAGCGCATCTACACGGCGGCCCGATTTCTCGTGATCCTTGACCAACTGTTCGTAGGCCGCAACCGCTTCGACCTTTTTACCGGCCGAATAGAGTGCCTCGCCCTGATAGTAGAGGGCTTCTTCGATGTACTTGCCTTTGGGGAATTCCTTCACGAGTTGGCCAAAGCTGGCGGCGGCCTTTTCGTGCAGACCAGCCACACCCTGTCCGGCGAGCGAGTACTGAGCCGAAGCCAAGTTGAGGAGCAAGTCCTCGAGCAAGTCGAACTTAGGAGTGCTTTTGGCCACGGCCTCAAAAGCAGCTGCTGCCTTGTCGAACTGTTTGAGTTGCAGCCGGCAGACTCCCAGATAGTACTGAGCCTTTGGTGCCAGAGGATCCTGGGGATGGTTCTTGAGGAACTTCTCCCAATCTTCCGACGCGGCCTCGAAGGCGCTATTGTTCTGCAAAGAACCTGCATCCGAGAACGCCAACTTGGCAGCTTCGGACGATTCAGCTTTCTTCTCTTTCTCTTGGGCTGAGGCAGGGGTCAGCAGCGCCGCTAAGAAGCTGACGGCGACAAACGCAAATCCATATTTCAAAACCAGATACTGCCGCATGATCGTCGGTTCCCCGCTCGTTGACTTGTTCGCCGGTCGCTGTACTGCCAGCCCGTAGTCGTCGCCCTGCACGAAGGACCGCTGGCGACGGCTTTCAGGCTCGGAATTGCCGCCGAAAAAGAGGTTGGCGACATCATCCAGTTTATAACCAGCCCGCGGGGTGGTAAAGTCACTGCTTCCGCCCCGCCCTCTACGCAACTTGTTGGCTGCTCAGCTAGTTGGTGTTACGGCGCGGACGTGATTTTCGTCCGACTGGTCCCCGTTTCCCCAAGAAGTTGGTCTGTGAAGCATCTTTTAGTCACTGGCGGAGCGGGATTCATCGGTTCGCACCTGGTCGAGGCCCTGCTGACCGCCGGCAATCGGGTGACCGTTGTCGATGACGAATCGACCGGCCGGTTCGCAAATCTTGAGCGCCCCAGTCTTGTGCAGGCGAAGAAGTCGGACCAGTTAAAAATTGTGCGCGGCTCGATTGGTGACCTCGAACTGGTCCAAAAGTGCTTGACCGACGTCGACGAGGTCTATCATCTGGCGGCAGCCGTTGGGGTGGCGTTGATCGCCAGTCAGCCACGCCAGACGATCGAGCGAAACATTTATCCGACGCAAATCTTGCTCGACGAACTGTGTGCCCAGCATCAGCAAGGCAAACCGGTGAAGTTCTTTCTCGCCAGTACAAGCGAAGTCTATGGTAAGAACCCCAAACCGGTCTGGAACGAAGACGACGACCTGGTCTTTGGGGCCACCACCAAGCCCCGCTGGTCGTACGGAGCCAGCAAGGCGATCGACGAATTCCTGACCCTGGCATGCAGCCGGCAGTTTGGCTTGCCGGTGGTGATTGCTCGGTTCTTCAATGTGGTGGGCCCGCGACAAACCGGTGCCTATGGCATGGTGTTGCCTAGGTTCGTCGAGGCGGCTGTGGCCGGCCGGTCACTCACGGTGCACGACGACGGCAACCAGACTCGGTGCTTCGCCCATGTGAGCGATGTGGTTCGCGCAATCCTCGGACTGATGGATTCACCAGACGCCATCGGCCGGGTCTTTAACATCGGTAGCGATCGGCCCATCTCGATCTTGCAACTGGCCGAGCGGGTGATTGCTTTGGCTGGTTCGAAGTCGCAGGTCGACTTTCAAAGTTACCGCGATGCTTACGATGCCGACTTTGAAGATATTCGCCGCCGCGTTCCCGACCTGACCCGCATTCGCACCACTATCGGCTGGCAAGCGCAACTCACGCTCGACGACATCATTCGGGACTGCCTGGCCGCGCGGTAGTCGTCAGAAGCAGCGTCCGTTTTTAACCTAGATGTTCAACAATTGCCTCCTTTGTTGAACACCAATCGCTCGGAAACCCGAGAGTTACGCACGCCGCTGTTCAAATATCGCCCCCTTAATTGAACACCCCCTGTAAGGGTGTCGTGCGATTTTGCTCCGCAGCGAACTTCTGTTGCATATCGTGGGCAAAGGCGCCGTCAGTCGCAGCAGATGTTCAGGATATGACTGCCGTGTGTGTCAGGGCGCTCGTAGGTCTGGTTCGGGACCTGTGCTTCGTGCCCGTAACGCCCGTGATGAGGGAAGCGTGTGTCGTAAGGTGCCAGACAGCATTCCAGTGCTGGCGCGGCTGACTGGTCGATAGAAGGCAAGTACTCGCCCTGCGTCTGTTGGGTTGGCCGCGATTTGCCGGACAAATGTTTCGGCCCGTGGTACCCACAGGCGGTTGGGGGCGGTTCCGATTCTGCCGTATCGGCCCATTCACCGGTCGGCGACTTCAGCGGGAACAAGTTCATGGCTACCAAAAACACTGTCCGCGTCGTCACTCGCGGTACCGATGGTTCGCTCCGCATCCGCGATTATCCGACCACGGAATCGCTGTTAGAGACCCATACTCAGATTGGCATCGACGATTGCAGCACCGACCTGGCCCTCCGCGGCATGCCGGTGTTTCGTGGCCTGATCGGCCCCATGCCCGATGGCAAGACGGTCATTCGGTACGAAACGCCCGAAGTGTTCGAATCGCTGACGAAGGAATGGTCCTCGGCCAAGGCCAATCGCAAGCCGCGCCGCCGCACTCAGCCCCCAGCTGATCGCGAACAGATTCAAATGCCCAGCGAGTTCTAAGTCGCTGCTGGAAAACTCCATCTCGATACCGCCGCTGCTCAGTCTCAGCTTCTCTGAGGTCAGCGGTGGTTGCCGCCGGACATTCACGGCAAATTCTCTGCGGCCCGCAAAGTCGCTCTAAAGCTCCTAACCGGCACTTGCCGAATACACGTCGCAGCGGACCGTAGCGAACGGATGTCGTTCGGCTGCAGCTGGCAAGTTCTTCGCCAGCACTCGCGTGGTAGCAGGTCAAGGACGAAGCTCATGCATTGCCTGAAAATTGCGTTTGGCGTATTCTTCGCCGCCCTGCTGGCCTGTTCAAGCGGTTGCACCATGTGCTGTGCTCCGTTCGATTGCGACTTCGGTTACACCGGTGGCGCGTGGGTACGCGACAATCCGAGTTGGGGCCGCGTCGGTTCCGTGTTTGAACCGGCAGGCTACAAAGCGACCGGCGATGCGGTGACCGAGACCGCCACCGAACCAACACCGGCTCAGCCTGACAACGCTCCGCAGGCAATTCCCGAAATGGAAGAAGCAACCAGCGTCCCGCGGCGCAATCAAACCCACATGACCGGAACGCCAAAGCTCCGCCGAGTCGACGAATATTTGCCGCAGGAATAAGCGAGCAGTTCTGCGAAAGACAGTAGATCAACTCACGAAGCCAATCAAGCCTGCCCATGACCTTCTGCCGTTGCACGCGTTTGCCTGAATTGGGGCTGTTGCTCCTGGCCACGCTGCTGCTTGCTTCTGGCTGTGCTCCCAAGGCGCGAATGATGGTTTGGCGACCGGCTGAACTCGATATCGCCGGGCTCGAGCGCTTGGCCATTCTCGATTTTGAAGGGGACCAGCAAAGCGGCAAGATCGCACGCTCGGCCCTGCAAAGCCAACTGTTCGAGAACAAGTACTACAACCTAATCGACCAGGCTGAACTGGCCCGTGTCCGACCTGTGACCACGCCCGAGGGAAATCCCGATCTGACCGCGGCCATGGAAGCAGCCCGGACGATGGGGGTCGATGCGATCCTTTGCGGGCAGGTCGTCAGTTATAACGTGCTCGACGATTTGCAAACCGATCATCACATCGAACTTGGCGGCTCGACCAGCAAGAGCTCCAAAGGTGATACGAGCAGCGGTGTGGGCTTCGGACTCGACAGCACGCAGACGTTAACGCGGGAAGCTTCGGTTTCGGTCGCAGCCAAACTGATCGATGTCCGCACCGGCGAGATCCGCGCGGCCCGGCAATTTTCGCACACATTTCATGGCAAGCGCGTTAATGGGCAGGGGGATCTACCTCCGCGCGAAGCAATCCTGACCAAGCTGCTCAACGAATGCTCGCAAGACGTGGTGCGGATGATCGCGCCGCATTATCTGCCGCAGGAAGTAGTATTGGCGCGGCAGTACTATGGGAAGGGAATGAACGAGCTTCGCGCCGGCAATAAGTCGGCCATGAAGGGAAATTGGACAGAGGCCGAGAAACACTGGCAGACGGCCTTGCGCGAGAATCCGCAGAGTCATGCCGCGCAGTTCAATCTGGCCTTGGCCGCCGAAGCGCGGCTCGATTATCCGGCTGCAATGCAACACCTCGATAACGCAATTAAAGGCTACGCTGCCAGCGACTATCAAGCGGCTAAGAAACGAATGACGGCCGGCCAACAGAAGTTTCAACTCGCGTTTGCCCAGGCTCAGTCGCGACCCACGGCTCAAGCGGCGCTAGCAGCCCGGAATCAGCCGCCACCAATGGCACCTAACGCGCAGTTCCCGCCGCAACAACAATTCGTTCAGCAACCGCCGCAGTATGGCCCGCCGCAACAGCCCGCCGCACCCCACAATGTGCCGCCGCAAATGCCCGCCTATGGCCCGCCGCCACCAACCGGGCCGCAAGTAATGCCAGCTTCGCATTCGCAACTGCCGCCGCAGTAGTTGCCTGGTGACAACTCAAATCAGTATCTCTTTAATCACGCGGCCATGCACATCGGTCAGGCGGAAGTCGCGACCTGAATAGCGGTAGGTCAGCTTTTCGTGATCGAGCCCGAGCAAGTGCAGCGTCGTCGCGTGCAGATCATGAATGTGAACTTTGCCATCGACGGCGGCATAGCCATGCTCGTCGGTAGCGCCATATGACATCCCGCCTTTCACGCCGCCCCCGGCCATCCACATGGTGAAGCCTTGCGCGTTGTGGTCGCGACCGTCATTCACGCTGCGGCTGTTTGTGGTTCCCGGTGTGCGACCAAACTCACCGCCCCAGACAATCAACGTCTCCTCGAGCAGACCGCGACTTTCCAAGTCGGCAATTAATGCAGCAATCGGTTGGTCCGTCGCCAGGCAATTGGCTGAGTGCTTGCTGCGGAGATCGGTATGCTGGTCCCAATCGGGGTATGAGATTTCGACGAAGCGCACGCCAGCTTCGATGTAGCGCCGCGCGAGCAAGCACTGCCGGCCGAAATTGTCGGTCGGTTTGCTGCTGGCTCCGATGCCGTATTGATCGAGCGTCGCTTGCGTTTCGCTGGAGAGGTCCATCAACTTCGGCAGCGCACTCTGCATGCGAAAGGCCATTTCGAACGACTCGATCACCCCTTCGAGTTCCGGGTTCACTGCATCTTCTGCCAACCACCGACGATTGATGGCTTGCATCAAGTCGAGTTGGCGGCGTTGTTCGCTGGGCGACAGCTTGGGATTTGCAATGTGCGCGACCTTGGCCTGCGCCATCGAATTATTGTTGCCGCCACCGATTCGCATGCCTTGAAATGAGGCTGGCAAGAACGCGCTGCCATAATTTTGCGCGCCGCCGAAGCTCGAAGTGGGATTCAAAGTGATGAAGCCGGGAAGATCACTGTTTTCTGTTCCCAGGCCATAAAGCACCCAGGCACCAACCGATGGACGAACGAACTGCGAACTGCCGGTGTGCCAAAGGACTGTCCCCTGCGCATGGCTCGGCAAGTCGGTGTGCATGCCGTTGAGCAGGCACAGGTTGTCGGCCCGTTTGGCGAGGTGCGGAAACAATTCTGAAATCCACAGCCCACTTTCGCCATGCTGCTGGAATTTGAACGGCGACTTCAACCAGACGCGATCGCCCCCCACATCCTGGCGCGGTGCCGACTTGCCATCGTCCTTTTGCAATTGCGGTTTGTAATCGAACGTGTCGACGTGCGAAGGTCCGCCGACCATGAACATGAAGATGACGCGCTTGGCCTTCGGCGGAAAATGAGGAGTAAGTGGGCTTCCTTTCGTCGACTCCGCCAGGGCTTGCTGGCCGCAAAGTCCTGCGAGCGCCGTGTAGCCGAAGCCGCACGACAGGCGCCTCAGAACCTCACGACGGCTTGGCGAAAAAGTGAGTGGGGGAATCATCATCGCTAGCTCTCGTTAGTGAACGTAGAGGAACTCTGCGGAACCAAACAGTGCCTGGCAGACATTCGCCCAGGCTTCGATTTCGACTTGGCTCTTCGCGACCTTACTACTCGGATTCGCACGTGCCTGTTCGACAAACTCCCAGACCTGCCGCTGCTCTTCTGCCGTTGGGCTGCGAGTCAAAGTACGTCGATAAGCCAATTCCAACCGGGCAGCGACATCGGCAGGCTCTTCGTCGAGCAAACGCCTGGCAAGAGATTTCGCCTGATCCATCACGAATTTACTATTCATGAGGTAGAGGGCTTGGGTGGCGACGGAAGTCACTTCGCGGCGGCCAATCACTAGGCTGGGATCTGCCATATCGAACAGCCCCAGCATTCCCGGCACGTTGTTGCGTAGCATCGGCAGATAGACACCGCGGCAACGGAGCGAATCGTCCGCAGCCATCAAGCGGGCCGTCGAGCCGAGCTCCAAGTTGGGCAACTTTAATGTCTCCGAGTTGACGGGACGACGGAGGTCGAGTTCTCCGCTGGCAAATAGGATGGCATCGCGAATCGCTTCGGCTTCCAAGCGGCGGCGACCAAAACGCCACAGCAGCCGATTGCCGGGATCGAGCGCATAGGCAGCGGCATCGCGCTGGTCAGAAAGTTGATAGACGCGGCTCAAGACGATGGTGCGGATCGCACGCTTGATACTCCAACCTTCATCCATAAACCGGAGCGACAGATAGTCGAGCAACTCAGGGTGGCTGGGCTTCTCGCCCGTGAGCCCGAAGTTATCGGTCGATTCGACAAGTCCCGTACCAAATAAATGTTGCCAGAGGCGATTCACCATAACTCGCGCAGTTAACGGGTTATCGCGACTTGCAATCCACGCGGCCAATTCCAACCGACCACTATGCTGGCGATTGACGGACCGTGTTCGTTCGCTGGTAAGTACCGAAATAAACCGGCGCGGCACGACAGGTCCAAGGTCGTCCAACTCGCCACGTATGCGGACCGCATAATCGACGGGCTGAGCAACATCGCGGACGGCCATGGCATAACGAATCTCCGCTCCCTCGGCCTGCGATCGCAAGTCAGTTAACGCGGCAAATGTTTTAGCTTCGGCTTGCTTGGCCAACTCGATTTGAGGCGGATCCTTTGTTTTGTTGGCATCGCGAACTTTGTTGCGACAAACGTCAAGTTCCCTCTCGAGTTTGGCAATTCGCGTCTGCAGGTCGCGACTCGGGCCAAGACGCTGCGCTTCATCCCCCAGCGCAGCAGCCCGCGCATAAGAGAACTCGCGCCGCAGCGGCTGCACCCCAGCGAGCAGTTCCGTGCTGCGGAAAATGCCAATCAGCCCGTAGTAGTCGGTGGTGGGAATCGGATCGAACTTATGGTCGTGACAGCGTGCGCAGGCAGCCGTGCTGGCCAGGAAAGCGCGGCAGGTGGCATCGAGTTGTTCGTCGGCCACATCGAGCAAAAACTGCTCGGGAACTCGCTCCGTCAGAGCCTGGGGACCAATCGCCAAGAAACCCGTCGCAATCAACTGCCGGTCGCGCTCGGCGGTTGAATCCGCGGGAAGTAAGTCGCCGGCGATTTGTTCGCGAATGAATTGATCGTAGGGCATGTCGGCATTCAGCGCGTCGATCACGTAGTCTCGATAGCGCCAAGCCATTCGGTAAGGAACGTTGCGCTCCTTACCGCTGGATTCTGCATACCGCGCGACGTCCAACCAATGTCGCCCCCAGCGTTCGCCAAACTGAGGCGTCGCTAGCAGGCGATCGACGACCTTGGCCACGGCCAGCGGCGAACGATCGGCAAGGAAGTCTGCGATTTCTTCCGGCGTCGGAGGCAAACCGATCAGGTCGAACGTCAATCGTCGAATGAGCAGGGCCCGCTCGGCGTCAGGTGCCGGCCGCAGCGACTTCTCTTCTAGCTTAGCGAGCACATAGCGATCGATATCCGTCCAGGTCCAAGCTTCGTTCATCACAGAGGGTAACGAGTGGCGCTGGGGCGGTTGAAATGACCAGAATTTGCGACCTGCTTCAATATCGACGACCTTGAGCGCCGGAGCTGCTCCTTCGCGGGGATCCGGAGCACCTAGGTCGATCCACTTCACAAAGTCGGCTATCACCGCGTCGGGGAGTTTGCCCTTGGGTGGCATTTCAAAACTATCGTGCCGTAAGGCTTCCAGAATCAGGCTCTCGTCACCTTTGGCGGGAACCACGGCAGGCCCCGAGTCACCGCCGCGGCGAGAACCTTCGCGCGAATCGAGATAGAGGTTTCCTTGTACGATCTTGGACTTCGCCGAATGACACTCGTAACAATGCTCGACGAGGACCGGGCGAATCTTCTTTTCGAAGAATTCTATGCCACGAGCATCAGCTGCGGGTTCGGCACCGTGCGCGAGCGGAGAGAGTACGCACACAACAGCCATCGCGGGCAAGACCTTGAGCCAGTAACCGTTGGGCTTCGAGACGCAGGGTCGAGAGAGAACCATAGCGAAATCGATCGGCAGGTTTTGGGCGGGTTACGGAGGCGGTTCGTGTGCGGGGCATCGCTAGTATAGCGAGGGGCAGTCCGCCACCGCAAACACCGACTCGTCGTAACTTAATGAGAATGGGCCCGACCATTGGTCGAGCCCATTGAGTGGCTGCTCAGAGCGAATTAGAAAACGGATAACTTTGGGACTAACTCGACTTCTTATCGGTGTGGTTCTTTTGCTTCGTTTGTCCCACGATGCCCGCAGTTCGGCCACCCTGACGGGCATGCTCGCCAGCCGTGGTGAAGTTGCCTAAGCGGCGTTTGATATCTTGCTGATTCGGTGGTGCCCCGTTTTGCATGGCAGTGTCTTTCGACGCTTCCTGTGACTGACTTCCCGTCACCTTGCTCGATTTGCGAGTCATGATTGATCTCCTGTTGCTGTGAATGACCAAAAGCCCGTAACCTCACGTCGAACAACAGCAAGCGGCGCGCCGGCAGAAACAAAGGATGAAACTGGCAGAGCGATCCGCTATTCTGTTCGCACCTTGAACAGCTAACTTTGCCAGCAGGCGAATAGGACGTTGAAATCCCATGAACAAACCGCTGGAATCCGCGCCGCGACTAGCTTCCCTGGATGCTTATCGGGGCTTCATCATGTTTTTGATGGCCAGCGCGGGCTTTGGTATTCCCGCTGTTGCCGAGAAATTGCCCGACAGCATTTGGGCGAGTATTGCGCCGCATGTAGACCATGTGCCCTGGGTGGGCTGCGTGCTGTGGGATCTGATTCAACCGGCGTTCATGTTCATGGTTGGAGTCGCTGCTGCCTATTCGACGGCGAAGCGAATTGAGAAGGGGGACTCACTTGCAAAGGTGCTGTGGCACGCGTTTGTGCGAGCGCTTGCGCTCGTACTCTTGGGCGTGTTGCTCGCATCGAATTCATCGCGCGATAAGCAAACGAATTGGCTCTTCACCAATGTGCTCAGCCAAATTGGTTTGGGCTATTTTGTGTTAGTGCTGCTTTCGCGAAGTACTCGCAGCGTGCAGTGGGGCGTGCTGATTGGGATTCTGTGCGGGTATTGGCTGTTATTCGCAGTTTGGCCGCCGTCGCCAATGCCAGAAAACGCGGATGTGTCCTGGATGCGCAACGAGGACTGGCTCACCGGGTTCTTTGCACGCTGGAATCCCCACACAAATCCGGCCGCAGCCTTTGATCGTTGGTTCCTCAATGAGTTCCCGCGCAGCGAACAATATATCGCGACGCGGGGCGGCTATCAGACGCTCAACTTTGTGCCATCGCTCGCGACCATGTTGATGGGATTGCTGACCGGCGAAGTCTTGCGCCAAGCCAGAAAGCCTGCCCAGAAGCTACGAACATTTGTGATCGCTGGCTTGGCGAGTCTGCTGTTGGGTTGGCTCGCGGGGATCACGATTTGTCCGCTGGTCAAACGTATCTGGACGCCGTCGTGGGTGCTCTACAGCGGCGGCTGGGTGCTGCTGATGCTCGCCGTGTTTTACTACGTCATCGACGTGAAGGGCTGGCGAACGTGGTCGATTCCCTGGACCGTGATCGGCATGAACTCGATCTTCGTCTATCTCGGCTTTCAACTCAGCTCGGGTTGGATTCGCGAGACGCTGGCCAGGCACCTGGGGCAAGATTGGTTCACCGGCGACTATCAGTCGATGACGCAGCGAACGGGTGTGCTGATTGTGCTCTGGCTGCTGGCTTGGTGGCTTTATAGTCAACGAGTGTTCTTGCGGCTGTAGCCGATCAAGAAACAAAAAAACCGGGGTGCTGGTGAAGCCACCCCGGCTGGGCAATCAGTTGGGCTGATTCAGTGCTTACCAGCGCACTTCTACGCGAGCGGTGAGTCCATCGAACGTGATTCCGCTGTCGTAAGTGCTGAGGCCATTCGCAACGAAGTCGTTGTTCTGGACAGCCGAGATGAATTCGTTCTGCTTCACCATATTGTACCAGCCGCTGTACAAGTAACCGACCGACAAGCGGACGTTACCCGAGCAGCTTTGCCAGCCAATACCGGTTTCGAGATCGAGGATCGAGACGATGCGGCCAGCATTCCAGCTGGTGTTCGCGATCACCGGATCGCCCTGGTTTCCTTGCAAATAGGTGCCTTTGAATTCGCCACCCAGGAAGCTGCTGTAGCCCTTGCCGTAGACAAACCATTGCTTGTTGCGGCCATAGCGTTCGAAGTCCAAGCCGAGTCGCATACCAACACCGTCAAAGTCCACCGTCGAGGCGACGAACTCGGTGCCGACGTTGTTGAACTGGGCGGCAAAGTTCTGTTCGAGCCGGGCGTAACGAACACCGACCAGGTACCCGACTTGATAGTCGCAGCAGTGAGCGAGCAGTCCGCGGTAGTCGGCATCGAGAATCTTCAGTTGGATGTCACCGACGGCATCGGCGTCGAGCCAGTTAGAACCCGCGTTGACCGAGTTCGGATGCAACACGAGACCGCGAATCACGTTCGTACCCGTCGCGGTGATGGCGTCAGTCGAAGAAGCATCGAGTTGTGTATAGCTAACGGTGACCTGGTTGCAGTTATCGGTTGTGAAACCGACACCGAAGCGGAAGCCAGGCTGAAAGTCTTGGTCGAGCACGCCAATAGGTCCGGCCTGTAGGCCAGGAGCACCAGCGACGATGGGACCATCGATGATCGAAGCGTAGGCGATATCGACGTCGCGAGGACGGAGGTACAGAAACTCACCGAACACATGGAAGCGGTGATTCCAACCACTGCAGCAGTCGCAGCCATCGCCGCAACCATTTCCGCAGCCCATGGCGTCGCTGCAGCCATAGCTGGCGGGCATTCCACCCCCGGCACCCATCGGAGCGGCTCCTTCGCCACCCTGGTAGAAGCTGGCCGATTGCGCCATACCCTGAGCTCCATAAGGAGACATTCCGGGAGGCCCATACTGAGCCGAAGCCATTTCACCGCCGAACGCCAAAGCGACAGACAATGTCGCCACGATCGAGAAAAGATTGATACGCATTGATTGTTCCCCCATGAACTGGTGCCCGATAACTCAATTCGACCAGCACAGGCGTTAAATCGAGTTCGACTGCTACAAGCCGCAAAGTAACCGCAAACTATCAACTCAACGCAAACTTCCCATAGTGTCATTGATCCGCCAGGCTCTGGCCTTGGAACCTCACTTCCGGGGGGCGCTAGCGTGCGTACTGGCGTCGGTAACGATCACTGCACTTGAGACCATTCAAAGGCAAAGACAAGTTTCTGAATTGAATGCCTCCAAAAGCGGGAATGATTGACCCTCGCTCGGCGAGGCAACTATAATTCAACTAAGTCTTTTCACGCGTCTCATCGATTTTTTGGAACTCCTCGGCACCCGAGTCCGGGTCCAGGAGCATTTATGCGCGGCCGGAGGCCGCTTGCTGGGTTGCCGTTCAAGCAACCGGCCGATCAAGAAGGTCTTGCGGAGGAAACGGGAATGGCCAGCCACCCGCCCGACTCAGGGACGGCGGATTTTCCAGGGAGTAAGCTCACCGGAGATGGTTCCGCTACGCGGGATCTCAGCACCCCTGTCTTGGGCAGCCAAAACGGTGGCAGCGATATTTTTGCGCCTCGGCAGGTCGATTCACGCGTCGTCGTTATTCCCTCCAGCAGCGAAGGTGTACATCCGGCCGACGTTCTGCCGGATGAAAAGACCGTTATTTCTGCCGCGAAGTCGCTGCCTCCGCCAGCCGACCTGATCATTCCTGCCGGCGCTAAAAGGGCCGCTCAATACTTGGGCGAAACGCTCATTGGCCGCCGACTCGAGCACTACGAATTAGTGGAATTTGTCGGCGGCGGCGGCATGGGTGCCGTGTTTCGCGCGAATGATACGCGACTGGGCCGTACCGTCGCCGTGAAAGTTCTCTCGCGTGACCAGTCGTCGGAAGAAAACGTTCGCCGCTTTCGTAACGAAGCCCAAAGTGCGGCCCGGCTCGATCACCGGTACATCGCCCGTGTGCATTATGTCGGTGAAGATGCCGGGCTGAACTTCATTGTGTTCGAGTTCATCAAGGGCATCAATATTCGCGAATTGGTGCAGGAAAGGGGTCCGCTGCCACTCGATGAAGCACTCCGCTATACGATGCAAGTAGCGGAAGCCCTCTCGCATGCGTCGCAGCGCGATGTGGTCCACCGCGATATCAAGCCCTCGAATGTGCTGGTGACTCCCGAAGGGCATGTCAAACTGGTCGATATGGGCCTGGCTAGACTTCACCAGGTCGATTCCTCGTTCGACGATCTAACTGCCAGCGGTGTAACGCTGGGAACCTTCGATTACATTTCGCCCGAGCAAGCCCGCGATCCTCGCGTTGCTGACGTCCGCAGCGATATCTACTCGCTCGGCTGCACGCTCTACTTCATGCTGGTCGGCAAGCCGCCGTTTCCTGATGGCAGCGCGATGCAAAAACTGCTGAACCACAGCGGCGAAGATCCGCCCGATGTGCGATTGTTCCGTCCAGAAATTGCCACTGCCGTTACGCCACTGCTGGCGAAAATGCTGGCCAAACGGCCAGTTCAACGACATCAAACGGCTCAAGAGTTAGTTGCCGACATCGAACGAATTGCTCGCGATCTCGGTCTGGATGTGGGGCCGACGGTCGCCGATCATGCTGCGACATTGCCGGCAACGCAGCCAGGTTGGTCTGGTTTGATTGCTTCGATCGCAGTTCCGATTGCCGTTTTGGTCTTGGTTTTGATCGGGATCGAAGTCGCAACCAAGCCCCCGGCCGAAGAAATTCGAGTGCAACTGCGCCCCAGTGGCGCAATGATACCGCTGGAGATTCCGAGCAAGCTCATTGGCAATAGTGTGCCGGAAGCGACGCCCGGCGATGTGACGAATTCGAAGACATCGAATGGTGCGACAGGAAATGGTTCCGCGGGTCCCAATCCCGGTGAAGTGACAGGTAATGGTGAAATTCCGCCGCCCGTTCCGGCCCCGGTAAATACGCTCATCGATCGGCCGCTGGATGTTGGCCCGCCTCCCGATTCCGTAGCCAGCCGCGGAACACCTGGGGAAGCACCGAAGATTGATATTAAACCTGCCATACCGTCACCCCCCGCGCCAAAAATCGTCGTTCGCCCAGGTGCGATCTCGACCGAAACTAACGACCTGGCTGGTTCACTCTCGCAGGCAATTCGCCGTGCTGCGGAAAAGGGAATTGCCGAAGTTGAACTCGATTTCAACGGCGAAATGGTGGAATACCCGTTTGAGGTCCCTGCCGGTCGGATGTTGGTGCATCCCGCACCAGGACGTAAGCCAGTTGTTGTTTTTCGCCCTGAGCTATCGACCGTCGCCGATCAGCGGCAAATGATTCATCTACTTGGTGGGGCTTCGCGGCTGTGGTTTCAAGATCTTGATGTCCGCCTGGAACTTCCATCGGAGCCGTCGTATGGCTGGTCCCTCTTCTCGATTCACCAAGGCCAGACCCTGGAATTGAACAATTGCGTGCTGACCGTTGCCGACCGCGGCAACGCGGGCGCACCCGTTCACGAGAAGGTGTTCTTCGTGCAACTGTTAACACGTCGGTTGACCGAAACCATGAAAATGGATGACGAAATGACAATGATTGCCCCCGCTGCCATCGAGTTATCCGACTGCCTCGTGCGCGGCGAAGCCACTTTTCTCAGCGTACCGGAAGAACTGCCGGTTCGCCTGAAATGGGATCAGGGTTTGTTTATTTCCTCGAAGCGGTTGATTGAAACGGGTGGTGCAATTGCCAAGCCTCGTTGGCATGGCCGGATTGAGTTGGCGCTCGATCGCGTTACCATCGCAGCCCAGCAGGGACTATTCCAAATGAAGCGGCAACCCGATGCCGCCCATCAACTCGATTTGGAAGTCACGAGCGACCGAAGCATCTTTAGTGTTGGCAGCGAAGCTCCGTTGTTCGAATTCGCGGGCATGCCCAGTGTCGACGACATCCACTTCAGTTTTAGTGGTGCCGACAACTGCTACCCGCGCGAAGAAATGATCTTCTTGCGAGCCAAGCCCTTGGGTGCAGGCGAAGGGCCAATCGACTTCAATCTGGCCGATCGCGGCCGCTGGGCAGGAAGCGAACGGTCCCCGGACCTGGGAGTCGTTTGGGAGTCACCACCAGCTGCCGACCTACCCGCGCACGCACAGTTACCAGAAAATTATCGCCTGTCAGACTCATCACCCCATGCTGCCGGGTTTCGATTGGATGACCTTCCTCGCCCCGTCGAGCAGCAAATCAAAGCAGTAAAGCCAGCAACTGAGGCGACATCGCCAGAAGTGGAACTTCCCAGTGGGACGCCCTCCCCCAAACCGATGTTGGGCAATCCCGTGCCGCCTGCTCCGCCCGAACCTGCGGCTGAGTAAGCCGAGACACGCGTCGCATGCCTG
This sequence comes from Anatilimnocola aggregata, assembly GCF_007747655.1. Taxonomy (NCBI): domain Bacteria; kingdom Pseudomonadati; phylum Planctomycetota; class Planctomycetia; order Pirellulales; family Pirellulaceae; genus Anatilimnocola; species Anatilimnocola aggregata. The sequence goes on along the minus strand of NZ_CP036274.1, from coordinate 5,424,254 downwards.
AACTGCCCGATCTCGAGAGCTACCTGGTTGCCCTCCGAAAACGACTCGAAGGCCAAACGCTTGAGCAGGTGACTGTTCGCAGCCCGTTCGTCCTGCGAACATTCGATCCACCGATCGAAAGCCTGATTGGGCTGCCGCTGGAGCGGCTGACGCGACTCGGCAAACGCATTGTTTGGCACTTTCCCCACGAGTTGTTTCTCGTCGTTCACTTGATGATCGCGGGCCGCTTTCACTGGAAAGACAGACATGTGGCGGCCAAAGGAAAGAACGATCTGGCTGCCTTTCGCTTCGCCGCCGGAACGTTATTGCTAACCGAAGCCAGTCCGAAGAAGCGAGCCTCGCTGCACGTGTTGCAGGGCTGGCCCGCTGTGCAAGCGCTGCACCGAGGCGGGATTGAACCGCTGGCTTGTTCGCTGGCGGAGTTCTGCGCGGTGCTGCGGAGCGAGAATCATACTCTCAAACGCTCGCTCGCCGATCCACGCCTCTTTAGCGGCATTGGCAACGCGTACAGCGACGAGATTCTACACACTGCCCGCTTGTCGCCGCTGCAATGGACTTCGCGCTTGAGTGACGAACAGATTGCCGTGCTGTTCGCCGCGGTGCAACGGGTGCTAGCGAAGTGGCGCGATCGATTGTGCGCGGAAGCGGCCCAGCGATTTCCCGAGAAGGTGACCGCATTCCGCCCCGAGATGGCTGTGCACGGCAAGTTTGGCCAGCCTTGCCCTGCGTGCGGGCACACGGTGCAGCGGATTGTCTATGCGGAGAACGAATGCAACTACTGCCCCACTTGCCAGACCGATGGGCGATTGCTGGCCGATCGCTCCCTGTCGAGGCTACTCAAGGACGATTGGCCACGCACCATCGAAGAATGGGAAGAGCAGCGCGGTCGCAGCTAGGGCCTGTTTAGAGAAGAACTCCAAAAAAAGGCCGGCATCGTGGGATGCCGGCCTTCTCGATTGGTTGATATTCGCGTGTGCGAACTACAGCTTGGGAGCTGGTCGCTTAGGTGCGGGCTTCATGAGCATTTTCATCGCGTCGTTGGCCGGGGCAGCAGCGTTGCCGGCGCCGGCACCTTGACGCATGGGAGAGACGTCGGTGAACGATTCTTCCCACTTCCAGCCGAGCGGATCCTTTAACTCTTGTTGAGCCAACATGGCCCAAGGAGTTCCCTCGTGATCTTTCACCACACGTTCCAGATACATCCGGGCACGGTCAGCAACCTTCTGCAGGGCACTACCAACGCTGATTTCGTCATCGGGCTTCAGCGTCCAAGTGTTGCTCTTCGGATCCTTGGGCTTCAGACCGCGTTTGGCAGCCGCAAGCATCGCGTTGTACGATTCGGTTCGCACTTTCACGGCGAGAACTCGGCCCATCGCCAGGTCGTAACCGGCCTGCCAACGGAGCACTGTTTCCTTTTCACGATCTGACTCACCCTGGCGCAGGATTTCGTACAGACCATTCACCCGTGGTTCCAAAGCGGCTGCCTGTTTTTGTGCTTCCGATAGTGCGTTCGAGAACGATGCTTCGTCGCGTTTGACGAAGTTCGTTTCGGGGGCTTCCATCTGTTGCAATTGCGGACTTAAAGCCGCTTCAATCAGCTTACGGCGAGCCATATTCGCGCTGACGCGCTTGTCGTACTCCTGCACCGACACGTAGTCGGGCTTGTACTTTCGCATCACCGATGGATCGAAGAAGCTTTTGATGTGCGAGGTATAGGCAGCCGTATCTTTACGACTGACTTCCTTGGTAACCGAACGATTTGGATGGACGGCGAAGTAAATGCCGCCGGTTTCGACTGCGAGTCGCGTCAAACCGTAAGGACCGAAACCCGAGTCGATCGGATCGTCGTCAATCTTGCTGCCTGAAAAGGCCAGCTTGATTCGTTCTGGATAAAGCGTTTCCGGCCCTTGTTCGACCACGCCCCACTGTGGCGCCTGATCGTACTTGGGATCGGGATCGACCCACTTCATCATCGTCTCTTGACGACCAAACGGTGCCGGAACTCCAACGACGTACACGGGCATCGCCCAGCGGCGACACATGCGAACCGTTGGTTCCAAGCCTTGCTTCCAGTCGGAGCCAACTTCGTCGGTGACAACCACGATCATCACGTTGCGATCCGGCTTTGGCTTTTCTTCCGTTGTGTAACGAAAAGAAGCGTACTTCTTGGCAGCTTCGTGCACTGCGTAAAAGACGTTTTCTGTTCCCGACTCGTCATTCTTGATGCTCGCGATGGCTTCCTTCAGTTCCGATAGGTTGGCCGTCGGTTCTTTCGTCAATGCTTCGACACCCTGGCCGAAAGCAATTACGGACGAGAGGAGCGGTTCGCTGTGCTTCGAGAAATTCTCGTTGCCAGAGGCTTCAATGATGCCGAGTTCTCGGTAGATGCGATCGAAGCGATCGTGAATCGACTTTCGCTGTGGCACCAGACTGGCAGTGGAATCGAAGAGCCAAACCACTAGCGTTTTACGCTCTTCTAGCGAGAGCAAAATCTCGTGCGTAATACGATCAATTGCGCCTTCAGCGCCGGTTTCGCCAACGCCAGCGGCACCCTTCACTACCTGGTTCTGACTGTAGTTCAAGCCAGTGGCGACGGCGATTGCCTCGTTCACTTCGACATTGCCGACTTCGGCTTCATCGACTTGTTCTTGATTGGGAATATCCGAGACATCAGCAACTACCGGAGCAACGGAAAGCGCGACAGCGACGCCGCCGACACTATTCGCCCCGACTTCTTCCGATGCCTGCTCACTGAAGAAGAATTCCTCGGGAACTTCCAGTTCGAGTTCCTTTTCCTTCTCTTCCGTGTTTTGAGTAATCGTCAACGTCACCTGGTTGTTGAGCTCAGGCAGGGCCAGAAAGCCCATCAGCATGAGAATCACCAGGTGGACAAAGAAGCTGACAAAAAACGCTGGCGAATCGCCATCGAGTGGCGTTTCGTCTTCGCCCGTTTGTTGTCGCCAGTACTGCTTCAGATTTTCAAACAGCTTCACGGTTGACTCTCCTGTTCCGTCCGACCCAACCTTATCGTGCTGCCAAGCCAGAATGCTGACTTGTCAATTTGCCTTCTTCACACTTCATTCTCAGACTTCGCAGAGAATTACCCAGTCCGCAAGCCAAAACCATTGTCGTCGAAATGGCTTACGATCAACGGCGTCTCCTCAAAGCATCGGTATTCTCACCGAGATTCGATTAGAATGCAAGCATTACAATCACCCGATGTGAGAGGAAACTCCTGGCTTTTGGCCCCTGGCAAGGCCAGCCACCTAATTCCCTCTGTCGATTAAACGCTTTGATTCGTCAAAAGTACTTACGAGGCCAACATTTCTTGCCTTTGCTGTCACTTGACGGTTCGAGTGAGAAATAAAAACTTCTTGCAGCTCATTTTCGATCGTTACCACCGACTGCTGAAACGAGCGTTTCCAGCCATGCTGTCGAAAAATGATTGACCTTACTCCTTCCCCCACTTACATTTCTAACTAGAGCCTTCCACCGAGAAATCGCTCATGACTCGACTGTTCGGGGCCAAGAACCCGGCCCAATCGCTGTCTCTCCCAGGTTCATCTCTGGTAACACTTTCCCTCCGTGGGGGATTCCGCATGGCATTCAATCGCAACGGGCTAGCACCCTTCCTGTTCACCTGCGGCTTACTGCTTGTAAGTGCGCTTTCGGCAACCGCCCAAGAAAAGCCCCCCAAACTGCCAGAGCCCGAAGATATCAACCGCGAAACCAAGGACGGCGTCGCTCTGAAAATGACCTACTTTGCCGGTACGCACGGCAAGAAGTCGGTTCCGCTGATCCTGCTGCACGGCTGGGATGGCCAGCGTGGTGATATGGAAGCCCTCGCTTTGCGACTGCAGTCGCTGGGTCACGCGGTCGTCACTCTAGATCTGCGCGGGCATGGACAGAGCATGAAGTACAAGGCGATCGAGAAGGGAGAGATTGTCTACAAAGACTTGGACCGCAACACGTTCCGTCCGGTCGATGTGCAAAGCATGACGCAGGATATTGAAACGGCGAAACGCTTCCTGCTGGAAAAGAATAACGCTGGCGAGTGCAACATCGAGGCGCTTGGAATCGTCGCCTGCGATGTCAGCTGTTTGCTGGCGATGCGGTGGTCGATTCTCGACTGGAGCGCACCAGTTCTGCCGTCGTTCAAACAAGGACAGGACGTGAAAGCGCTCGTGCTGCTTTCTCCCGTGAACAGCTTTAAGGGGCTGTCGGGGACTGATTTCATGGCCAATCAAAGTACCCGCAAGTTCCTATCGATCATGCTGGTGGCCGGCAACGAGGAATCGAAATCGCTTGGCGAAGCGAAGCGGCTGCAATCGAAGCTGCAGCAGTTTCACCCCAAGCCCTCAGGAGACCGCGACTTAGATCGTAAGAATCTCGATCTTTTTTTGGTAACCCCAGACACTCAATTGCAAGGTTCGAAGTTGCTCAGCCGCGCACTCGTCGTGAACAACAACATCGCGAACTTCCTGAGTCTGCGTCTCGTAGAAAAGCAGGATCAGTACAGCTGGAGCGATCGTAAGAATCCGCTGGAGTGAGTGACGACCTTGGTTGTTTAATTTTCGCCGTCGCACTACCAGTTTCAATGATTGAAAGCCCAAGCCTGCGGCGGTATGCTGCAGGGACGTAGCAGTTCCTTTCCCGCTTGCCGGATGGTCCCCTTTCCCCTTTATTTCTGGCAATCGTCTGTTTATTTTGCGGAGCGTAGCAAGTAATGAGTCAAGCATCCGGTAAGAACACTGATCCGAGCGGCGCTGCCGCCTCACGGCGCGATTTTATTCGTCAGTCCAGTTTGCTGGTGGCTGGGAGCGCCATTGCCGCTGGTCAGTTGTCGGTAGCTCGCACCGCTCATGCCGCAGGTAGCGACACGATCAAGATCGGTCTCGTTGGTTGCGGTGGCCGTGGCACGGGTGCCGCGATTCAAGCCATGAACACGTCTGGCGGCGACGTCAAGTTGGTCGGCATGGCCGACGTCAGCGAAGACCGCGTGCAAACCGCCTTCCGCACCATTAAGGGCAGGCATAACGAGAAGGTTGACGTTCCGAAGGAACGGATGTTCGTCGGACTCGATGGCTACGAAAAACTGCTCGGCACCGATTGCGACATGGTGATTCTGGCCACCCCCCCCGGCTTCCGTCCGGTGCACTTCGAGGCTGCAGTGAAGGCTGGCAAGCACGTCTTCATGGAGAAGCCAGTTGCCGCCGACGTTTTCGGCGTAAATCAAGTACTGAAGGCGACAGAAGAAGCCAAGAAGAAGAACCTGGCCGTGGCAGTTGGTCTGCAGCGTCGCCACGAACGCAAATACATGGAAACGGTCGCCAAGATTCAAGAAGGTGCCATTGGCGATATCGTCCTCGCTCGCGCTTATTGGAACGGCTCGCGTCCGTGGCTTCGTCAACGCCAAGCCGGCATGAGCGAACTGCAATTCCAGATTAGCAACTGGTATTACTTCAACTGGCTCAGTGGCGACCATATCAACGAGCAGCACATCCACAATCTGGACGTGATCAACTGGATCAAGAATGGTTTTCCCGTTAGCGCTCAGGGCATGGGCGGGTTGGAAAATCGAAACGAACAGAAGTACGGCGAAATCTTCGACCATCATTTCGTCGAATACGTCTACGGCGATGGAACGATCATGTACAGCCAATGCCGCCATCAGCCCGGCTGTTGGAACTCAGTCGCTGAACACGTGCATGGCACCAAGGGCCGCGCCGATGTCAGCGGCTCGAAAATCTACGACGAATCGGGCAAGATGCTGCACGATTTTGGCAAGCTCGGCGGCGATGGCCACCAGCAAGAACACCACGATCTTTTTGCCGACCTGCGTGCGGGCCGCGTTCCCAACGAAGGGGAATGGGGAGCCAAGAGCACGATGACGGCGATTCTCGGTCGCATGGCCACTTACTCGGGCCAGGTGATCAAGTGGGATGCAGCTATGTCCGCAAACACTCAACTGGCCGATTACGCCAAGTTGGCCACGTTTGGGGACGAAGCCCCCGTCAAGCCACTAGAAGATGGCACCTACGCCACTCCCTACCCGGGCAAGACCAAAGTACTGTAGTTCCTCAGTCGAACGTTTCGATCAACTTCGAGCCCTGGGAAGCAAGTTTTCCCGGGGCTCTTTTTTTCAATTCACATTGAGGCCGAAAAATGTCTCGAATCGTGCTAGCCATGTCAGGCGGAGTCGACAGCAGCGTCGCCGCTTACCTGCTGCGCGAAGCGGGACACGATGTCATTGGCGTCTTCATGCGGCATGGCGAAGAAGCGCTTGAAGCTTGCAAGACCGATGCAGCGCCCGGCTTCTCGCTGCCGATTTTCAATCCGCGGGCCGATCACAAGCAAGGCTGTTGCAGTTCCAGCGATGCCGAGGATGCGCGGCGCGTTGCGGATCGGCTCGACATTCCCTTCTACGCGTTGAATCTCAAGGCTGAATTTCGACAAATCATCGATTATTTCGTCGCTGAATACACGCGCGGCCGCACGCCGAATCCCTGCGTGCAATGCAACAACTGGCTGAAATTCGGCAAGCTGTTCGACTATGCAGACAGCGTGGGCGCGGAGTTTGTAGCCACCGGTCACTATGCCCGCTTGCAGCCCACGGCAGCAGGTCCAGCGCTGTGCCGCGGTGTCGACGATGGCAAAGATCAATCGTATGTACTGTTTGGCATCGAGCGCCGCTTGTTGCCGCGCATGTTGCTGCCCATTGGCGAATACAAAAAGCCGGAGATTCGTGAACTGGCAGCGAAGGTCGGCATGCGCGTGGCCGACAAGCGCGATAGCCAGGAAATTTGCTTCGTCACTAGCGGCAAGCACGACGAGTTCGTCCGTCAGCGGCGGCCCGATCAATCGACGGCCGGTGAGATTGTCACAACTGCCGGCAAAGTGGTGGGCGATCATCCGGGCATCGAGGGCTTTACCATCGGTCAGCGGAAGGGACTCGGCGTGGCCATGGGCGAACCTTACTTCGTCATTCGCATCGAACCCGATACGAAGCGGGTCGTCATCGGGCAACAGCATGAACTGGCGCGAACCGACCTAACGGCCGACAACTGCAATTGGCAAAGTGATCCGCCCCTTGGAGAGTTTCGCTGCTCCGCGAAAATCCGCTACAACAGCCCGCCAGCAGCAGCGGTGGCGGAGGCACTTCCCGGCAATCGGCTTCGGGTGGTGTTCGACGAACCGCGGCACGGTGTTTCGCCAGGTCAGGCCGTCGTTTGCTACGACGGTCCGCGCGTGCTCGGCGGCGGCTGGATCGAAAGTTCGTAGCACGCATCTTGCCTGCGAGTTTTACGCTAGCAATCGGTCGCAAAAGCTCGTCTAGGAGAAACTTCGCGCGGTTGCTACAGTCCGCGCTGGCATGCCCGGATTTTCTGCGCATGCATCATGCGCCTGTCGTTCAGCCTGCCAGGGAAGGCACTCACGATGAAGTCTACCAATCCACCAATTAGCATCGCCATCATCGCCCGGAACGCGGCTCCGCTGATTCACGAAACGTTGCAGAGCGCGCGACGATTCGCAGCCGAAATTGTCGTGCTGGACACAGGTTCGACGGACACCACGGCGGAAGCAGCAGCCCTCGGCGGCGCGCAGGTTGTGCGACATTTGTGGGACGACAATTTCGCTGCCGCACGCAACGCCCTGTTGCCACATTTGCGGGCACAATGGATTTTGTGGCTCGATGCAGGCGAAACGATCACTGCCGAGGATGCACAGTTGCTGCAGCAGTTTGTTTCGCAATACGCAGATGACACTCGCGGCTATTACTTGCGGATTGCCACACCCCCCGGTCCCGGCCAAATTGGCGGCGAGCAAATCGCCCGCTTGCGACTGCATCCCAATCGCCCCGGCCTGATTTTTCATGGCCGTGTGCGTGAGTCGCTGCAGCGCTCGCTCAATGCGTTCAACCTGGAAGCAGAGCATCTGCCACTCACGATTCAGCGCGGCACGCGCGAGCATGATCCGGCCGTGAAAACAGCCCGTGCCCAGCGGAACATTCGCCTGGCCGACCTGCAGATCGCTCAGCGCGGACCAACAGCTGATCTGTTCAATTGCCTGGGCGAAAGCATGCAAGCGCTCGGCGATTCAGCGCGGGCTGCGCAGCACTATCAACGGGCTCAGGAACTTGCCCCCGCGAATTCCACTGAAATGCTCGAGGCCTATTATGGGCTGCTAACGTGCCTGAATAGTCCCGAGTCAGCAGCCGAACAAATGCAACTCTGCCTGGCAGCGCTCGAACAGTTTCCGCTCGATGCTCAACTGCTATGCGCTCTCGGTGGCTATTTGCAAGGAACGCAGCGGTTTGAACTGGCCATTCGCTCGTTCACCTTGGCGGCCGAGCATGGGCAGGTGAATACTCAGTTATGGCACTTACCCGATATCCGCGAGATTGCCACATCGTGCCAGGCTCAACTGTTATTGCAAAACGGTCAACTCGAAGGCGCGCTCCTCGCGCTCGATCAGGCCCTCACGCGCTATCCTCATTCGCAGCGGCTGATTGTGCAGCGGCAGAAGCTGCTGGGAACGCAACAAGTCTCGATTGCGGAACCTGAGACGCTCCGCGCCGTTACCGAGCAGAACAAGTCGGAACGAACCCGCAGGGATGAATCAGTTCCTTCCGCAATCCCTGCACCGCGGCTACAAAATTCACCCCTCACCAGCAAGTCGCGCGCTTCGCAGCGATAAGCATGCAAGGCCGGCTTGGTAGCTCATTGACGAAACTGTTCGACCCAGTTGGGGTCGATGCGGCCTTGCACTGTAAGCCGATGTTTTTTGAGTCGGCGGGTTGTTTCCGCCACGTTGCCCGTGCGGGACTGGATCAGCGAGCAGTAGCGAGTTAGCAACTCTTCCAGCGACAGCGTTCCGTTCCGGACCGCGTGTAAAAATTGATCCAGTGCGGTGGTGCTAACCGACGGGCTGGGTAGCAAAGTCTCCTTTTTGGCAAAACTGGCCATTGTTGGCGGATGGTACTCGCCGCGAACCATTACGCTGCGCACGCATTGTTCAAGTTCACGAAAGTTCCCCGGCCAGTTGTAACTTGGGCCGATCGCTGGGGACATCTCAATGCATGCCAACGTCTCTTTGGTGAGTCGTTCTATAAACTCACCATGAGCCTTGTCTCCCAAACAGCGTCCAGCGGCATGCGCGACGAGCGCGGGGAGCTCCTCGGGCGAATCGTCGAGTTGTTCGCGTAGCGTGGGGGTGCGGATGATGTCGGAGCAGAGACGAAAATAGAGATCCTCGCGAAACCGTCCATCTGCAATCAATTGCGACAGATCGCGATTGGTAGCGGCAATTACCCGGCCCGCAAAGCCGCGCGGCTCGGTCTCGCCTACACGGTAGAATTCGCGGTTCTGCAAGACTCGCAGCAGACGGACCTGCACCGACTCGTCCATCTCGCCGAGTTCGTCGAGAAACACAGTGTGCCCTAGGCGACATTTTTCGAACCAGCCCTCGCGATCCTTTGTCGCGCCAGTAAACGCGCCGGCCACATGCCCGAACATTTCGGACTCGATCAAATCGCGAGGCAATGCCGAGAGATTGATCGGATGAAAAGCTCCCGATAGCGGCTCCGTGAAACGCTCGCGTTTCGGATCGAAGGGGACAAACCGAGCTAGGCCAATGGCGGTTGCTACCAGCTCTTTGCCAGTGCCTGATGGCCCGAGAATCAAGGTGGTTACTTCGTGCATCCGTTCGTAAAGCAACACGCCGTACAGACGAAGTTCGCGGGGAAAGATCGAATGCCAGGTGGCTGCCTTCAGCCGGGCGATGGGGCGCGAGTTTCCCTGGATCAACGTGTGGATTAGTTGGATCGCCAGCTGATACTGAAAGTAGACCGCGAAGGAATGTTCGGGGCGTTGCAGAAACCAGCCCAGCCTGAGCGGAACTTTGGTCCACTCCTTCAGGTCGCGCAGATAGTCAGCGTACTGCGAAATCCTTTGATTCGCCTGGCGAACGTCGGCTACCACACGCCCCGCGGCAAAGTGCCGCAGATGCAGCACGGTGATTACGAGGTCTTCATATCGCTCCACCTCTGTCGGCGAAACGTCGTGTTGCCCGCATCTGACCCGCTTGCCGAGTTCAACTAGCAGGGCTTCGATGCGGCGCGAGTAGATCGTCGTGAATTCGTCGGGTGGCGAAACGACAGCTGGTCGTTTGCTCTCTTCCGCCTGCAAGCCAAGGTCGAATGAGTCAAGCTTCTGTCGAATCCTGGCTTGTTCATCGGGATCAAACGGATTGGAGTACGCGAGCTGGCGTACTAAGTCGACAAAGTCGCGTTCTAAGGGCGTAAAAAGCATCGGATTACCACAAAGTGATGGCGCGCCTATCAGAAAATGATAGCCAATAACGGTTTCTGATATCTAGTGCATTCTGGGCGGTTTTCTCTAAGTCATTCTGCAGAAGCCACTTAAGGAATTTGTATACATGCGGCATGCCGCATGCTTTAGACCCGTACTCAGATCGGAACAGTTCCGGCCTCGCGGCGGGCTCAGCTAGGTTCGCCCGCAGATTCCCGTTCTCTAGAAAGGATGCGAACGATGTCTGCCGTCATTCGCGATGTGCTTTCGAATGCAGCCTGGATCAGTTCGCGGGCTCGGTGGCTGGCAGCTGCGTTCGGACTGCTGACTGTCACCGTGGCTGCTGCAGGTTGGTGGAGTCTCTCGATGCCCTTGCCAAACGAGGAGCGGTTTATCGAAATGCTAATTCAAGGACACCGCCGGCAAGTTCACTATGACGTCTTTCTGCCCGACGAGAAGCATCGCGTGGCGGCGCGACACCCGGCGATCATCTTGTTGCACGGGGTTGAGGGAGCAGAGCGGTACGAGCGGTCATATCATCAAACCGCCCGGCGCTTGAACCGCGAAGGTTATGCGGTGTTTTACGTACACTATTTCGACACCGTAGCCTACGACGATCTGTGGCTGTGCGATGACCAAAAATGCTTGGATACGAAGGCGATCGGCAAGTTTTGCGCGGCTGATTCGGCGAATTGGACGGAGGGTGTCGTGGCGGTGATTGCCGATATTGGCGACCGTGAGGACATCGACCACGATGCGATTGCAATTCAAGGATTTTCGCTCGGCGGTTATCTCGCCCTGGCAGCGACGTCTTCCCAGGTCGAATCGATGACGCTTCCAGAAATTGCAGCTGTCGTTGTTCACTGGGGAGCCATGTTTGAAGATACCAGGCTCGAGCGTGGCTTTCCCGCCACGCTGTTCGTGCATGGGGAGTGCGATTCGGTTGTGCCCATGAAGGACGCCCGGGCAACTTTCGATCTGCTTCGGCGAGTCGAATGCGATGCAGAGTTTGTCGTCGTTCCAGGCGGCGGCCATACCGCTTCGTCAGCTGACTCTTTGGCGAGAACGAAAGACTTTCTCGATCGCCACCTGCAGGCTAAACGCCGAATGGCGAAGCAAATATCCCTCGAACCGGCGTGGAATGGGCTCACATTCTCGGATCGCGATTTCTGGGGAATGGCACGCTAATCACCAAACTCAATGGCCCATTCGATTGCATAAAGTGAGAGTCGCATGTGCAAAAACATCCAATTACTGAATGATGACTTCCTGCAAGATCCATATCGCGACTATGCCCACGTGCGCGAAGAATGCCCTGTCTACTGGCATGAAGCAACTGCCTATTGGTGGTTGACACGCTACGACGATGTCCATTTCGCCCTACGGCAACCCCAATTCAAGTCAGCACGATTGCACGCCTTGTTCGACGGCATTGCCCCGGAGCGCTTGTCGCGATTCACTCCGTTGACTCGGTTACTGGAGTCACGCTTGCTCCTGACCGACGGCGCGAATCACCAGCGCTTGCGCTCGTTGATTAGCACCGCGTTTGCTCCCCGACACATGGACTTGATACGGCCGGTAATCAGGCAGGTGATCGAAGACCTGCTGGGGGAAATGCAGGGACGAACCAGCGTGGAATTCATTCGCGAGTTCGCCGATCCACTACCTTCGCGCGTGATTACGCGCATTCTGGGACTGCCAGCCGAACACTACGAGCAGTTCAAGTCCTGGACCAACGACATCTATCAGTTTATGGGAGTAAGTCCGGTCGATCGGACGACGCGAGCCGAGATCGCTAGTACTGCCGCAGTAGAGATTGAGCGCTATCTCGATCGGCAACTCGACGACTGCGCCGTCGGTGGTGGACCCAATCTACTGAGTGTGCTTAAGTCCGCGAGCGAGGCGGGTGAGCGACTCTCGCGCACTGAAATAATTGCAAACGTTGTGGGACTGTTGAACGCAGGACACGAGACGACAACCAATTTGCTGGGCAATGGTATGTACTTGTTGCTCACCCATGCCGAGCAAGCGCAGCTGCTGTCGCACGATCGATCCCTCTGGCCGTCGTTTGTCGAGGAGGTGCTGCGCTACGAGAGTCCGGTTCAAATCATTGCCAGGCAACTGTCGGAAGCAACCGAGATGCACGGCGTGCCCCTCCCCGCGGGAGCGAATGTGCTCTTGTTCTTAGGTGCCGCAAACCGCGACCCCAGGCTGTTCTGGCAAGCCAATCAGTTTGACATTCAGCGGCAGGGAGCGCGACACCTGGCTTTTGGCTTCGGCCCCCACTTTTGCATTGGTGCTGCACTGGCAAGAATGATTACCGTGGAAGCTTTCGCTTGCCTTAGCAAGGTGTGGCGCTCGCCGCGGCTGGCTGTCACTCCTCGCTGGAGGTCGTATCCTGTTTTTCGTGGTCTAGTGGATCTGCAGTTGCATGTAACCTGGCAATAGGACTACGCGCGGCAAGTCGGACACGTCTAACCGGCTAATTTGCTCCGCTTTCGCGGAATAAATCGGGAAACTTTGCCTGGTATTCCTTCCTCAGGCGAGACCATTCTGGCAGCGGCATCTGTACGAGCGAACCTGTGTTATCGAGTTGCCGCAGAGAGTAAAGCTGGCCCATGGCAACAGCCTCGCTGTGATTCATTTCCAGCGGCGCAAACTTCCAATGCACAACCTGGTTAGATTTCCCCGCGACGTAAGCGTCGTGACCAGCGCCGGGCGAGAATAGTTTGCCGCTGAAGGGAAGTCGGTTCGAGAGGGGCAGCCCAGTGCGTGCTTCGTAGGCTGCTGTTTGCTCGTTCAATGCCGAAACTAACAGAATGCGACTGTTGGTCGTAAATCGCAAGCTGACGATCGACTGCTGAAACGCGATGGGTGGTGTTAGCGGCTTGCCGGTCGTGGCGTCCCACACGCGAGCAACTCCATCTTCGCCCCCCGTGGCCAGCAGCGTGCCATCGGGACTATAGGCGAGGTAGCGCGCGCCCCAATGAATGCGAGGATGTTCGAGCGGCGGAAATCGCAGTTTGCCGGTCGTCGTATCCCAGACGCACACCTGGCTGTTTCGCCCCGAGCTGACTGCATTCCGTCCATCGGGACTGAAGCACAAGTGTTCGACATCTGCTCCATGCTGGCACGGAGGGACGATCTCTTTCCAAGTTTCGACATCGCGCAGAAAGACGTTGCCGCCGTTGGCACTCAAGGCCCGCTTTGTTTTGCCGTGCAGCACCATCGTGCGCGATTCCAGCGAACCGAGGGGACGATCCACAATCAATTCGAGTGTAGAACTGTCGTAAGACTTTACCGTCGAGCCGCCACAAATCTGAAACTGCTGGCCATTTTCCAAATAGTTGATCACCGAGGCAAACACGTTGTGCAGCGGAGTGGCCTGCCAGGCACCTTGTTCGGAGCGATTCCAGACCTGTACTACCGCTCGCAGCGTACTTGGATCAGGGGGAGACACCGTGATGATCTGTTGACCGTCGGGACGCACCGCGAGCAACTCCACCGTCCCGCACTTGAGTTCCTGGGGGAGCAGTTTACTTGTGGGCAGATCGAAGAAATGCATGACCTGATGGCTGCAGGCAAGTGCGATCGTTTCGCCATCAGCGAACAACTCGCTCGTCACGATGGAAGCCGGTGTCGCAACGCGACTGATCGGCAATTGCGGCGAACTCAGGTTCCACACCCGCGCGGTTCCATCCAGACTCGCAGTCAGAATCTGTTTGCCGTCGGCGCTGAACTCTGCGGTCGCGATCGAACCTCCGTGCTGAAAAACGGCCGATGTAGGCCGTCGTTCGCGCAGCGAGTAGGTATAGGCCTGGCCTGCTTGATCGGCTAACAGGACTTCTTCACTGCCGGGGCGATAGGAGACATGCGTGACGTCGGCCGTGAGCGTGATCGGACTACCTTCTGGCTTGCCGGTATAGGTCACATAGACCTGAGCAAAGTTATTGCAGCCCACAATGAATCGCGAACCATCGTCCTTAAAGTCAATGGTCATCGGCCCGAGACCATTGCCAATCGGCACGACTTGAATCGTCGGAAATAGGTCCTTGCCAGTTACCACGTCGAACAACCGAATCCCGCCCCAGCGAAATCCCATTAGCATCGACTGGCCGTCAGGGCTGAGCTGCGCGGTGTTGGGGTCGCCACCAGTAACGATGGGCGGTGTCAGCAACTCGCCGCTCGCCGTCTCATGAACTCGCAGCCCATCCGCACCCCGGATGGCAGTGAAAAAGCGCTTGCCATCTCCGCTGAAGGCCGCAAGGCGAACCTGACCAGCTGCATCGGCCGATTCGATCAGCGGCTCCATCAACGGCGCGCCACTACGAGTATCGAATAATCGAGCCTGATTGCCACCGCTCCCGGTGAGCAGGCTCTTACCATCGCGGTCGATGGCAACTGCCAGCACCCAACCCTTATGTTTCAGCTCTGGCGAAATTGGCAGGCCGGTAGCCGCATCCCAGGTGCGGGCCACCCCCGTGACGTCACCTGTGGCGACGATGGTACCGTCGCCACTGACGGCAACACATTCCACGGCGTCGTTGTGCTTCATGGGGGCACCAATGGCTTCGCCAGTTTGCGCGTTCCAAACCTGGGCAATCCCATCGGCACCGATGGTGACGAATTGCTGGTCGCCGGGCAGAAACTTGGCCGCTTTGACTTGCTTCTGATGCGCGACTACCACCGGTACCCGGCTCATCGCCCCCTGCAATTGCCCCAGCCGAATGCGATGATACTCGAGCTTGGCTGATTCATATGCGGCAGCGTCCGATGTTGAAGCTTCGCGCGCGGCGGCTTCTGCCGCTTCAGCATCCAGGCGATATGCTTCAGCTTGGAAGAGCCAGGCCGCTCCCAGGTCGCCACTGCGAGCACTTTCCCAGCCGCGATTTACATAAATACCGACGAGCCGTTCGCGATTCACACGCTCGCGCTCCTGCGCGAGTGCCGTGGCTGCCTTTGCCCGCTCAGCTTCGCGCTCCTGTTCTTTCCGCCGAGTTTCGGCCAGCTTTTCAGCATCGCGTGCTTTGGTGGCACTCGTGCGCGCAGCGGCCGCGCTGAGCGTGGCCGCATAGCCAAAGTAAGATGAGATGGCTGTACCGAGCAATAGCGAAACCGCCACCACAGCCAGCAGCGAAGCGATGACCGGATTGCGCGAACACCAGCGACGGCCTCGTTCGAGTCGGGAAATGGGTCGGGCGAGAATCGGCTCACGGCGCAGGTAGCGCGCCAGTTCATCGGCGAAATCGTTGGCAGACGTATAGCGGCGGGCCGGCGCTTTCTCCAGGCACTTGAGACAGATCGTATCGAGGTCGGGCGAAATGCCGCGGACCAGGCGACTCGGAGCCACCGGCTCGGCATTCACCACTTCGTGCAGCATGTCGACGAGCGTAGCGGCCTGAAACGGTGTGCGGCCAGCCAACGTGCGATACAACACGGCCCCCAGCGAGTAGACATCGCTCGCCGGACAAATGGCACTGGCTTCGCCGCGCGCCTGTTCGGGCGGCATGTAGCTGGGGGTTCCCAATACTTGTCCGGTCGTTGTCAATTCTTGGTCGGCATGCAACGACTTTGCGAGACCAAAGTCGGTAATGCGCGGCGCACCGGCGCGATCGATCAGAATGTTGGCGGGCTTCAAGTCGCGGTGAATGATGCCACGCTCGTGCGCATAGCCCACGGCCCGGGCTGTTTGCTCAAGCAATCGCACTGCGTGGTCGATATCGGGAGGATCATTCGCGAGCAGGCCGTCGAGACTACCACCTTCGACGAGCCCCATCGAAAAAAACAGCCGGCCGCGATCTTCGCCAACTTCAAACACTGGTACAATGCCGGCATGTTCCAACTTGGCTGCTGCTTCTGCTTCTGCCCGAAAGCGCCGCAGCTCTTCATTGTCGGCCAATTCGCCGGAGCGAATCATTTTCAAAGCGACGAGCCGGTTCAAACTGATTTGCCGGGCTTTGTAGACGACCCCCATGCCACCTTGGCCCAACAGTTCGAGCAGTTCGTAGCCACCTAAACTGGCAGGTGTTTCAGCAGTCGGGGCCGTCGCTCGCGGGCGCGTGTCGGCTTGCCTCTTGGCGTAGGTCTTGGTGACCGAAGGGCCGGCAATGACTTCGTCGATGATGGTTTGGAAGTTGGGAAAGTGGGGGTGATAATCGGCACCGACGACTGTTTCGCCCGCGCGCTCACGATAATCGACCTCCAATTCCAAAAGATGCCGAAAGAGTTGATCCGCGCCGGACTCGTTCCACCCTGCCAGGTATTCGCTCAAGCTGGGGCGCTGGCCCGACTTCCATTCCGATTCGAAGTGGTCGCAACGTTCATCGAGGTTCCAGCGCAAGAGGGTTTGCAGGTCGGCCATGAAACAATGACTCGCGAGCGCGCAACTCGTGCGCGGGAATTGTGGCAGGAACGAGTTCCGCTGGATTATCGAGCCAGCGCGCGTCCCACGCAAGTTGTTTGCTGGTGCGCTTTGAAAGGACGTGCATCATCCCGCAGCAGTCAGTTCTTTGCCCCAGGCATCGCGAATCAGCGAGAATTTGCGTTCCACGGTGCGAATCGATATCCCCAGTTTCTCGGCGATTTCCTCATTGGCGAAACCTTCTAAACGCAACGTAGCAATATCGCGCTGGACATCGTCGCGCAGCAGGCTGAAGAGCCGAGTCTGTTGTTCGTCGATCACGGCCAAAAATTCTGGCGTTGGAGTGGCGGAGAGAAATTGCTCGAAACCCTGCGGACCATCGTCCGAGGGATGGGCAAAGATGGAATCGCCCCGGACTTCCCCGCCGCCGCGTTTCTGGCTCATCTGCCGGCGAATTTGATCGACGGCTTTTTGCCCGGCAATTGCCACGAGCAGTTTCCAAAGATCGTCTCGATCGGACAATTGCTGAAAATTGCCGGCTGCAGCACCGCGACACAAGCTATCGAACACGCTAACCGCGACGTCTTCTTCGTCGGCGACGCGGCGCGAGGCAGAGCCCATTCTGCGTCCAGCCACGCCGACCAGTCGTTCGAAGTAGCGATTCCAAAGTGGCCCCGCGGCTGCCTGATCGCCTTCCTTGAGCTTGGCGATCCAGAGCGAGACCGAATGTTCGTGCGATTCGTTCACAGGTTCATCCTTCTTTCAGCGTCATTACGCCAAGACTTCGCGCAAGACGCGACCATGGACGTCGGTCAGTTTGCGATCGAAGCCGTTGTGGTACCAACTGAGCTTGTCGAAGTCCATGCCGAGCAGGTGGAGCACCGTGGCATAGAACTCCCAGACGTTCGTCACCTTCTCGACACTGCGGCGACCGAACTCGTCGGTCGCACCGTAGCTGACGCCACCTTTCACACCAGCTCCCATCATCCAGACCGTGAAGGCATCGGGATTATGATCGCGGCCGGTGGTATTGGCCTGATGGGTGGGCATGCGGCCGAACTCGGTCGTCCACAGCACGAGCGTTTCTTCCAGCATGCCACTTCGTTTGAGATCGGTAAGGAGCGCTGCTGTCGGCTGATCGAAAACCGGACAATGCCGTTCGTAGTCGGGCTTGAGCGTGCGGTGGGCATCCCAGTTCAATAGTCCGTCAACGCCGCTAGCGCGCGAGGCACAGTAGAGATTCACGAACCGCACTCCGCGCGCGAGCAATCGGCGGGCGAGCAAGCAATTGCGCGCATAGGCTGCGAGCAGTTTGTTGCTGCTATCGGTGCCATAGAGCTTGTGGGTTTGTTCCGTCTCGGAGCTTAGGTCCGCGACTTCTGGCGCGGATACTTGCATCCGCGCCGCCAACTCATAGGCAGCCATGCGGGCGTTGAGAGAACTATCGCCCGGATTGGCGGCAATGTGCTGCTCGTTGAGCAACTTGAGATAGTCGCGCGCTGCTGCTTCTTCCGCAGCACTGATATCCTTCGGTCGCTCTAGATTGCGAATGGCCAGATGCGCGGCCATCACCATCGCCTGATGCTTGGCCGGGAGAAAACCATTGCTCCAATTCGCTTTGCCGTTTGGTGGCTCGCCGCGCAGGTCCGGAAGCGCAACATACGTGGGGAGGTTGTCATTGGCACTGCCGAGGGCATAGCCCAGCCAGGCACCGGCGCTGGGAAAGCCTTCCTGCGCATGCCCCGTATTCATCAGCACGCAGCCCGGCCCATGCGTGTTCGTCTTCGATGTCATCGAGTGAATGAAGGCTATGTCGTCGACGTGCTCGGCCATGTGGGGCAGCAATGATGAAATCCGCTTGCCACTTTCGCCGCAGGGCGCGAACTCCCACGGCGGCGCCATGAGGTTGCCGTTCTTTCCCTGGAACGAAACCAGGTTCTCTTCGCCCGGCAACGGCTGCCCGCTGCGCTTGAAGAGTTCCGGCTTGAAGTCCCATAGGTCTACTTGTGACGCCGCACCGGGACAGAAGATCTGCAGCACTCGTTTGGCCTTGGCAGGGAAATGAGTCTGGCCGAGTCCCGGTTGCCAGTTCTTCGCCCCTCTCGTGGTCGCTTCAGCCGTCAGGCCGTCCCGCTGCATCAAATCGATTAGCCCCATTCCCGCCAGCGCTGCAAACGATCCGCTCAGAAACGAGCGACGTTCGTGGGATAGGCTTCTAGCCTGTCTAATTTGCATTTCGTTCTTCATGGAGAAAGCGTTTTGAATGTAGGTAAGCAACAGTCCAATCCCTTTACGGATTCAAAATAGGATCGCCTGGCCTCAGCCCCGCTTGTGCTCGCAAACGGAACGACGACCATTTCCAATCCTCTGGCCGTTTCGTCAGCCCCGCCTTGACCGGGTTTTGCTCAATGTAACTGATGATTCGAAACATCTCAGATTCGTCGCGCACCCAATGATCGAACGTTTCCGTTTGCCAATAGGGTCCGGTAGCTCCACGAACCCGATTGCACATCGTAGCTGTATAACTCTGGATGCTGTGTGAAATGATTTCTCTTGGTGTGCGCGGCGATCCATTCTTCCGAGTTTGTTCAACTGCGGAAAGCGACCACTTTTCATCTGGCCAGAACAGCCAGTGATGATGGCTGGGCATAACCACGAACGCCAGCAACGCGTAGCGAATGTTGGCAAAGTGCAAAAATGCGTTCTGTACGATTTGTGCTTGGCGATCGTCTGCCAGATGCCTTGCTGCGCTGTGGTTGTCGAGTAGGTCATCAATGAGCACAAATAGAAGTTTGAGTTTGTAATGCTTCCATTCGGTGGGCGACATTTCTTCTGGGCATGGCCGTGCTTCAAGTTCGGTTCTGTACCGCTCGATCTGCGTTAGGCCAGAAGCTGAGATGCTTCCTTCGAGACAAGCAGTGATAAAGATCGGCTTTCCGTCCACATCCCAGTGCGGCAAATGTCGCCGTCGAAAAAGTCCGTCGTGCATCAGGGGTTCTTTCTCTCGTGGGATAAGCTTTCAGCCTGTCATATCTTCTTTGCGTTATAGCTCAAATAGACATGACAGGCTGGAAGCCTATCCCACTTAATTAATGTGAATCAATTCATTCGAGTTCAGAATTGCCCGGCAAAATGCGCGCAGGCCGTGGGCTTCAATAAGTTTGATGCCGGCCGTTCGTTCTCGCTCACTCGGGCCGCGAGCGTAGGCCAGTTCAAACGCCTGATTCACCTGACTGGCGACGGGAGGTGAATCTTTTTGCAGACGTTCAGCGAGCAGCCGAGTCATCTCGTTCGAAAAACTGTGATTCATCAAGGTGAGGGCTTGCAGCGGAGTCGTGGTGCTCGCCCGGCGCGCTTCGGCAAAGGCCGGATCGGGGCAATCGAAATCGGTAAGCAAGTCGACGCGCGCGGCACGGGCGTTGTGATGATAGATGGTGCGTCGATAAGTTTCGGGGCCGTACACATCGAGCGGGACATAGGTGGCAACATTGTCCTGCTGATATTCGTAGAGGCGGAAACCCGGGCCCCCCATCGTCAAATCAAGCTTGCCAGCGAAGTGCAGCAACGTATCGCGGATTTCCTCTGCCGTGAGCCGACGTGGCGGAAATCGCCAGAGGAGTCTGCTATCGGCATCGACTTCCGCTGCAGCGGCGTGCCACTCGCCACTTTGGCGATAAGCCTGCGAGAGCATGATCTGTCGATGCAGCGGCTTGAGCTGCCAGCCTGTGCGTTGCAGTTCCGTCGCCAGCCAGTCGAGCAGTTCGGGATGCGTGGGCCGACTTCCCAAGTAACCGAAGTCGCTGGGAGTATCGACGAGCCCGGTGCCGAAATGGTACTGCCAAACTCGATTGGCCAGAACTCGCGGTGTGAGTGGATTGTCAGCAGCGGTTAGCCACTTGGCCAAGGCAAGTCGACGAGTACCTTCGTCTTGCTTGGCATCGAGTTGATAGGCAGAGGGGAGTTGCGCGAGTACCTCGAGACTGGCGGGAAGTACTTCATCTCCTTTGCGCTGTGGATTACCGCCGACAAACACATGCTGTGGAGCATTGATGGCCTTGTGAGTGCCGATCCACCAGACAGGGAGCGGGGGATACTTGGCGATCTCGGTATCGAGTGCGGCGAGATCGGCGTTAAACTTTGCGGTTTGAGCCACATCCTCTGCGGTAGTGACCAGCTTCATCAGCCGCGCCTGCTTGCGCAAGTCGGTTGGCGGTGCGCGATCGTCGCTGCTGGCAACTTGTGTCCATTCTTTGCCGTCGGCCGAAGTCTCGATTCGATAGTCCCCGACGAATACCGTCAGCGGATGATCTTCGCCCAGTGCGCGTGTTCGATCGCTGGAAAAGAAGACGCGATTGACTCGCTCTGCTTTCGATAGTGCAATTACCAACTGCTCGCCAGCAGCGAACCAACGTTCGCCGAACTTGCCATCGTTCACCAAGGCGGCGCTATAGGCACCGGCGAAGTCCTTCGCATCGCGCGAGGGGCCGGTAGCGGTTGCACCAGCGGTTGAAAGGGCCACGTTGCGCGGAGTTGGTTCATCGGTCCAGACTTCAAACTCATCGAGCCGGAATTGCGCAGGTTTGCCGTCTTTGCTGTCAGTTCCCTCCACGGTCAGGCGGATGAACTTCGCGTCTGTCGCGTCGAACCGTTCTTCCGTGCCGTAGCGACTGAGGCGTGGGCGCGTCCACATCTTGGCAGCCTCGGCTTCGCTTTGCTTCGCTCGGGCTGACAAGGCTTGCTGATGGGTGTTGCGCTCGGCGACCAGCTTCGTTCTTTCCGTTTGCAACGGCTGCAGTTTGGTGACTCGCTCTTGCCGCGCCGAAGCAGAGGCCACTTCGCGCGGACCATGCACCGTGCCGGCAAAGGTAGCATACAGAGCGTAATAGTCCTTCGCCTTGAGCGGATCGAATTTATGATCGTGGCAGCGGGCACAGCCAACGGAAAGACCCAGGAAGGCTTCGGAAGTGGCACGAATCATCTCGTCCATTTGATCGGCACGAATCTGAGCCGCCTGCACTGCATCTTGATTGCCAACATCGTCGTAGGGACCAGCTACCAAAAAGGCTGAGCCGATTTCGACCTCAGGCTGGTCCTTGCCAATGACATCACCGGCCAGATGCTCCAGTATCAGGCGGTCGAACGGTTTATCTTCGTTGAACGAACGAATGATGTAATCGCGAAACGGCCAAAGGTTGGTGATGATCTCGTTGCGCTCATAGCCGCGACTCTCGCCAAAGCGAATGACGTCGAGCCAATGTCGCCCCCAACGCTCGCCATATTGCAGCCGCGCAAGCAAGCGGTCGATGAGGCGCTCGACCGCGGCATCGGGCAGGCCGCCCTGCGGATTTGCTGCAGTTTCGGCACATTCTCGTGCGAATGAAGTAACTTCCGCGGGAGTCGGCGGTAGTCCGAGCAGATCGAACGTCGCGCGGCGAATGAAAGTGCGCGCATCGGCTGGCTTGTTCGGCGTGAGACCGCGTTCCTGGAGCTTGTGAGCAAGGAACGCATCGATCGGATTAACACGCCACGCAGGCGAAGAATTCAGTACTTCCGGTGGCGAGACCTTAGCGATGGGCTGAAACGACCAGAAGCTGCCGTCGGCCTTGGCCTTTTCCTTGAGCACCAACTTTTCGGGCCAGGCCGCACCAGCAGCGATCCATTCCTTGAGAGCAATGGCTTCTTTCTCGGTGAGCGTTTCCCCTTTCTCGGGCATTTCAGGTGGCTGGCCATTCGCGGGAATCGAGCGCGCGTAAAGCGGACTGTCCGTGGGCTTGCCCGGAATCAAAGCTGGTCCACTATCACCGCCGCGCAGCATTCCCTCGCGCGTCGTCAGATCAAAATTCCCCTTGAGATTATCGGCGCGATGACAGGAGACACACTTGGCCGCCAGAACTGGACCAATCGAATTGGTGAATTGAGTGAGTTGTGCCTGCTGCGTCACCTCTGCCGCACGCACGATGAGTCCCATCGTGACGAACAGCAGCGTGCCGCCGAGGAGACTGAGAAGGATTCGAGGAAAGTGGAGAGTCCGTCGCATGATCGCCCAGCCGTATTGCGCAATAGCCTGCCGTTACTATTTTGGTACTACCGCTTCGCCGACCAGTGCCTGAATCTGGCTGACTGCTTCGTCGACCATCCGCTGGCCGGCATCGGCAGCCAGAAAGCTGCACTCGGTCGCGCCGTAGCCACCTTCCTTCACCGCTTGCACGGTAGGAATGTAAACGACAAACGGAGTTCCTCGTCCATGATAAGCCAGGCCCAGGATGAATGTGTTGGCGACCGGCGACTTCGCCGTTAAATCCAACTGATGCTGAATGAACGGCTCGCCAGGGATTGCCACCAAGGCGAGATCGCCATTGATTACGACCGTGAGCAGACCTACATCGGTGGTGGCGTTGCCGCTGCGGTGTGGGATGGTGAGCAGGCTTTCCTTGGCTTGAATTCGTGGAGGCTTGGCGCTGGCTGTGGACTTCAACTCGGCCGCAACGTGAAGTGCGCCCTTGGCGAGCGAGATGCCCGCCTGCCGCGCAATGTTAAAGCGATTCTCGCCACGAAGATTGTGCAGATCATACGGATCGAGGTCTCCTTGCGCTCCTTGCAGGAACATCGCCAGGCAATCTTTGCCCAGTTGCTCTTCGAGATAGTCGACCATCGCTCCCGGAAAATCGCGCGAGACGACACCGGCCCCCATGAGGGTCACCGGATGGCAGGCGTAATGCACCGCCATCGCGCGCGGTTTGCCCGCCAGGTCTTCGATGCGGATTACACCCACCGTGGGGTCGATGGGCTGCGTCGGTCGCCGGTCGGGATTCTCCCAAAACGCGGTCACTCGTCCATCGCGAACGAGCCGCCGATTGTGTGCCATGTAAGCGCTTGTGAAGGGACCTTTGCCGGCGACGATTCGCGCGGCAAACCGATTCTGCATCGCCTGGCCAATCGCTGCGATGATCTTGGTTTCAGTTTCGGCATACCACGGATCGGCAGAGAGAGCAGGCCAATCGACGGAGTCGGCCGGTGCTTTGCCACTGCGGGTCCAATCGGGCGCTGCGGGGGGCTTGATGATGAGACCACGCGGAGCCATGCCGGCATGCGTATGGGTGGCAGAGAGGATGACATGATCGATACCCCACTTGGCCTTCGCTTCGGCAATGACTTTGTGTGATGAAAAGACGATCAAATCGACGGAGACAATGGCGAGTGAGATCTTTTCGTCTTTTAGCACGAGCACGCGGGCAAAGAGGGGATCGCGGAGATTCAGCCGTTGACCAACCAAATTGACGGCAGTCTCTTCGGCAGGCGTGATCTCGACTTTGGCGGTCCCAGCTGAGAACGTTGGCGCGTCGGCAGCGACTGCCAAGCTGCCTGAGACCAGCACGATTGAAATTACAAAAACGGTAACAACGAAGTTGTTCTTCATCGAACTCTCAATTCCGTGAATGCTAATCCCTACTTTTTCAGCTCAGCAGTGGTTTCTTGATATTGAGCCCACGCGGTTTCTTGCAACGCTTTGGCCACATCGCTGGGAATGGCTTCTGGTGCAGCGAGCCCCACCGGGCTGCGGCCAGTGAGCACGCTGTAGATTCCGCACGAGTAGAGATACGAGCCCTGCAACCCCGGGTGGGCGCGGTCCTTAGCGAACAGGCTTTCCAGTTTCTCACTCGATGGCTTTTCGCCGAAGTAACGAAAGTAAGCCTGACTGGCATCCACAATCGGTACGTTGAGTTCTTTCCCCATGGCGAAGTGCATTGTATGCAACCGCTCGAAGCCAGCAGGATAGTCACTCAGAATCGAAGCAGTTCCGAAGAGGACCGTTTGTGCTCCGGCGGCTTTGATCGCCTCGTGAAATTGGCGGGCGTACGGTTGAAAGGCGGCTGGTTGCACGTGGTAAATATCTTGCAGCATGACGAAGTCCCAGGGGCCAGCCGCGATCATGCCGCGGGCCGTGGTTGGTCCTGTGCCGGCTTCCCAGTGCGAGCGAAGGGATGCTCCACCCTTAATGCAACCCGTGACTTTGATCGGGCGAGCGCCTTTGTCTGAGGCAGCCAACTTGTCGATCAACTGACTGTTGACAATCGTCGGGCATTGGCTGTTGCCGATCATCAAGACATTGAGCGGCTTGGGTGCGGCATCACCCTCGCCCCGCGATTCAGCGGTCGTCAGTGTGGTGGCTAGCAACAGTCCAAGCACCAGTTTTAACGTGAATTTCATCAGGCGGTCCCTTACGGTTGCGATTCGAGTTCGAGCGCTTCACGAAACTTCGCCAACGATTCTTGTTCTTTGCCTTGGGCTGCATAGGCATGGCCATAGGCTCGAAGCATCTTGATTCGCCATACCGGTGCCATGCCTGGCATGTCTCCATATTGCTGCAGCGTGGCCAGTGCCTCGTCGGGCTTGACCTGGTCGGTCAGCAGGCGAGCGATGGCGATCGTGGTGTGAATCGGCAGCCAGCCGTTGGACTTGCCCGTTTTCGTCAGAAGTTGGCGATACGTAGCAAGCGCTTGCTCCTCGTTACCAAGATTATTTGCATAGTTGTCCGCCAGGTTGAGCAGCACCAGGTCTGCTGACGGATTTAGCTTGAGTGCCGATTTGAAGTCAGCTTCGGCAAGCTTGCCGTTCTTCAGAATCGAATGGGCCTGACCACGGAGATGGAGCGCGTCGCTGGCATCTTCAGCGGGCCAGGTTTCAAAGTTCTCGGTCCCAAACTGCTCGATGAGTTCCTTCCACTTCCGGTCGCGCTGGAGCACGCGCAGGCGAACCAACATCGCTGCAGGATCTGCAGTGTAGACGCGGTATTGGTCAGCAACTTTAGCCGCTGTGGAATCGCCATGATGAAAGTACACGCGATGCCTGAGCGTGAGGCTGCTTTGCGCGGGAATGGTGTAATCGCCCGAATGCGAAAGGCAAGCAGGGCAGGCTTTGCCAGCAGGAGCACAGACGACTGTTTTGTGATCGTCGTACTTCGCCTTGAAGTGATCTGTCCCGAAGCGATTGGCCGTAATCAGGCCGTACATTCGCGCGTGCCAATGCGTAGGGAAACGCAGATTCGACGGATGATCGAACATCGCAATGCCGACCGTCTTACCACTGGCATCGGGACCAACATAGTCGGCCCATTCGGCCTGCTTGCCCCAGGCGTCGGCATTTCGGTCGCCGCGGCTATTGAGAATTGACCCCTGGAACTTATTCCCTTTTTCGTCTTCCACCTTCATGCTGCCGGCAACACGCACCAGCAGCCCGCCATCGCGTTTGTCGCCAAAGAGCACGGGCTGATCGGCGGCTTGCAGTTCGAGGTCGTAGTCCATCAGGAGTTGCCAATTCTCTAACGGAAGAAATGCAAGCCGCACCTTCTCGCGCAGGACTATCTTGCCGTCCCCCAACCATTGATTCCAAAAGACCACTTCGCCAGTCTTGCCCGAAGTAATCCGTTCGATACGTTCTAACTTGATCTCTGCCGTATGCCCTGCCCGCTCTTTGCCCGGCGCCCACCAGAAGTTGAAGCCATTGACATCGCTGTGCGAAAAGCGAATCGAACGATGCCACGGATGATCCGCATCTTCCCCCGGCACATTGGCCCGCATGGGAAAGTGGCGAGTCACTGTTTCGCCGTTGGGCCCAACGACCGGATAAAGAAACGGTGCAACCCACTCCTTATGCCGCCATTCGGTGAAGAGTTGACCATCGATCGAAACGCGCAGGCGATCGTCGAGTTCGACAATCGACACTTCGGCCGCTGCGGTGCGCGTGAACACAAGTACGCAGGCGATGATGAGCGGGAGAGTGGCATTCAGCATGACACGATTCTCGGGCAGGTCGAGGAGCAAGAGCGAACGCTACTTGGCGGGCACACTTTGCAGTAGTACGGGCCGCCAGATGCCGCCGTTGGCCAGGGAGTTGTGAATGCGGATGGTGAGGACGTTCGGTTTTGTCTGGTTGAGGTGCTCGGCGGGGAGATCGATCGCGAAGGGCTCTTCCCACAGTTCGTTGAGGGATTTGCGGGTGGACTTCTCCGTATGCTCCCCAATCAAGTGACCGTTGAGATAGACCCAGGCTTGTTCATCGACCGAACCAAACAGCAAACGAACGCTGCGCCCCTTCCCGGCCTGCGGAACTTCGAACGTGGTCCGCTGCCAACCGTAGCCGACATATTTGCCAACCGCTTCGTTCTCTGCCCAAAACGACGGGACACGAAGCGGCAGCCAATCGCTGGTCACGAATTCTGCACGTTGCCACGCTTCTTTCAGACCGATTTCGAGTGGGTCGGCGCGAAACAGCCAACCCTCGGCGGGTAGTGCCTGCGTATCGGCCAGCTTCTTCCAATCGGCAGGTATCTCGAAACTGGTCGTGTAAAGCTGTTCGCGAAGCTCGCGTAAGGCATGGTTCGCCGACTTGGCGGGCTGCATGGGATTCGTCTCGCCAGCCTCCACAGCTGCTTCGAAAACCAATTCGCCGAAATCATTCCGGTCGTCCAGCACTTTGGTGCCGACGCTTGCCGACCAAAGTGCGCGCTCGACGCGCTCCATGCTCGCCACGTGGGTCCGACCGAAGTTGCCGCGCCAAAACGTGCCCGCAGTGGGTGGCTCAACACTCAACGTCTTGAAGGGGATCGTTAAGAGTCCGATCCACTTCGAGTTCTCGCTATCGAGCTTCGCTTCGTACTTCCAATCCCCATTCCAATCGGGATCGAACCGGCCATAGCGTGGGTCCAGAAGATCGCTATTGAAGCCGTTAGCGGCCTCTTGTTTTGAATCGCTCTTGAGTCCCACGGTAAACCGATACGTCACTTCGCGCCCGCTGGGGGGTGCCAGGTAGATATCGAACGTCTCCTGATCGGCAGCACCAACTGGCCGGTCAGCTTCAATTCGCAAATATAGGTGAGCTGCGTCGGACATGGCGCGAACGGCAGCTGTCGGATTGGCGCTCGCACCGACTGGCAGACGAAGCAGGTCGTGTTTCGTCGCTTGCTTCCAGTGGGGTGAATCGAGTGTGACCTCATTCTTCTGCATACTTACAGTCAACCGTTTGGCGCCAGGCAATGGCGCGAGTCGCATCGCTTTGGTATCCCAATTCATGGGGGAGTTGGCATACGGCTCCTGGTAGCCATCGTGCGCCAGGCGCAGATGCTTGGCGTCGTGCCCCAGGGGCGGGAACATCACAAACGCCCAACTCATCGCTGGTTTGGGGCGTGATCCACCGGCATCAAAGAGCGAATCGACGAAGGCGTTGCGAGCGTCGATCGCAGTGAGCAAGCGGTCGCGCGACGCCAAATCAGGTTGTGCCTGATAGGCATGATGCAAGTGTACGACTTTGGCCAGTGCCTTCAGGTAATCGAATTCGCGACGGACTGCCGCCAGACGAATCTTTACCTTCTCGCTGTTGGCATTCTTCTCTGCCTGGGCTAGTTGCGTCTCCAGCGATCCGAGCAGGTTGGGTGTATAGAGAAAGCCGAGAAATTGAAACGGATCGGTGAGGAACTTGCGCCGTTGGCCGTAAATGTTTTGATACGACCAGGCCGGGTTGCGCGTTCCCAAAAACTCGGAGTAGAGCTCGATGCCGTGATACAGCTGGTCGTAAAAGGCGAGCATCGAGGGGGCTGACTTGCCGAACGCCGCGCCGCAGAACTCATGCACGAGCAGTTTGGCTTGTAGATTCTCTGGATCGTCAAACATGCGGCCCATGGTGTAATAGACGGGGCCTTCCAAGCCAAACAGGTCGCCGGTGCCGTCGCGATAGATCGACTGGAACTTGTTGCGGCTCAGCCGGCGAACTTGCGTCTCGACGTACCGCGGGGTTCGCATCGGCGTGTAACGAGTGCCAAGGTTCGGGCACCAGTTGTAAATGTACGACGAATAACCCGCGGGCACTTCGTGGCTGCGCCAGGGCGCGATATCTTCGTCGTTGGTCCCGGTGAGCAAGATGCGCGTGTTCGGGGGGAACTTTTGAAACGACTTCGGAGGATGCTCGGTCTGAATGTATGACATCATCGTCACGAGCTTGCCGGGCCGAGCTTCGTTGACTCGCTCCGCCAGCCTGCGATGCAGAATCCACAGCTTCTCGCCCCAGTCGTTTCCAGTGTCATACAACTTTGCACAACTTTCGCACTGGCAAGCGCGAAAGCCATCGGGCTGGCCGAGATCGACGGAATTGAAGCCACGATCGATCGAAACGATCAGATCTTGATAGAACAGCTCTTGCACTTCCGGATTCGAGATGCAGTACTGCGCGTTGCCGGTTCCGTTGCCAGTGCGCTGGCCGCCGATCAGGGCGAAGTACTCGGGGTGCGATTCGCGATACTGTTCGCGGGGAATTGCCCGTTCGTACGTGTGCCCGCCAAAGATGGCATCGACCAAAGGGAAGCGATTGTTGGCAATGTCGTAGAAGCTGCCGCGGGCTGGGTGCGCCGTGTTGAATTCGATGAGCGGGATTTTCGTCAGGTCGAGTTCTGCGGGAACCGCAATGGTGGGCATCGGCAGGAATTCGAATGCGGGAGATTGCAGCAGATCGATTTTGGCCGCTGCTGTAATGGGCGCATAAGGGCCGAGATCGGGATAGAGAAATCGCGTCCCCACGTACTGCCGCAGGAAATCGACGACACCTTTTGCCGTCCCAATGCGATCCCACGTTGGCCGGCGGTCTTGAACTGGCTTGGCCGGCGAAGACTCGTCGCGCCCCGCAATGATGACATCGCGCCCGGCAACTTTGTGAACGTATCCCCAGCCGGTGAGCTTCGTGAAATCAATCTTCTGCTGATGAGCAAAGTCGGTGCTACCCAAGTAGATGGCCGGTTTGCCGATCTCGCGTTTGCCTTCTGCGACGACCGGCACTTGAAAGCCATTGGCTTGAAAGGCCACCTGCAGCAAGCGGGCGGTCTGCTGCAAGCCTTCACCAACCGCGGGACTTGGGTGCGCATCGGGCAGCACGATTTGATATTCGCATTTGCCGGCAGTGGCCAGCACGAGATCGGCAGCTTGCGCGGCGTGGCTTGCCAGGCCCAAAATCGAAACGAACAGCAGGAGCGGAAGCTTCATCGCAAATGACCCTGGCGGTGTGGTTTGCTGACAGTCGCAGGTTGCAACTGCGGACAGCACTGGTGCGGGTGGGAGTTGGGGGCAGAAGATCGGCTACATCCTAGCAACTTGTGGATGCAAACGCATTTCAGAAGTTGCTAGGATGGCGTTTTTCCGGGTGCGACCTGCACCCAGTTGTTTCGCCGCTTCTCCTTGAGCTTCTCCCGAGCCTTTCATGAATAGTTTCCAGCCTGCCGGCGCTAATCGCCATTGCGGAATCGTTCTGTTCTTCGCGCTCATCGTGGCATTGGTGCTTTCCGTTTCACCTGCCAGTGCGCAACTGCTCGAAGCAGAACTGCTGCAAACGCCAGCTGCCGAGTTGGCCAAACTGGCGAAGACCGAAGGAGACGCGATTCGCGGCGCAGTGGTTTTCTTTCAGCCCCACATGGCGTGTGGCAAGTGCCACGTTGTTGGCCAGGCGAATCAGAATGGGCTGGGGCCGGACCTGGCGGCAATTGGCAAAGAGATCGCCGATGAAGCACTGGTCGAGTCGGTGCTCCTCCCTTCGAAGACGATTCGCAAGGGCTTTGAATCGGTCACGGTCGTGACCACCGCTGGCAAGTCGCTGACGGCGCTGCTGGTCGAACGAACCAAGGACAAGCTCGTCGTACGCGATTTACAGCGAGCCGGCGAATTAACCACCATCGCTGCAGCCGACATCGAAGAGATGAAGACGAACGAAACGTCGATCATGCCTGCCGCGCAGGTCAATCAACTGAACAGCCGGCAGCAGTTTCTCGATCTGATTCGCTACCTGATCGAAATTCGCGACGGCGGAGCACTCCGCGCAGCTGAATTGCAACCTTCGGCCGCACTCCTCACGTTCACCGTTCCCGAGTACGAAAAACAGCTCGATCACGCGGGTCTCATCGGCAGTTGGAACAACGACGCGCTTAAGCGGGGCGAGGCCATTTATCAACGGGTTTGTGCCAATTGCCACGGCACCAAGGACAAGCCCGGTTCGCTCCCCACTTCGCTCCGTTTTGCAGAGGGAAAGTTCAAAAACGGCAGCGATCCGCTTTCCATCTATCGCACGCTGACGTTCGGCTTTGGTTTGATGACTCCGCAGGCCTGGATGGTTCCGTCGCAGAAGTACGACGTCATCCACTACCTGCGCGAAACCTATCTTAAGCCCCATAACCCGACGCAGTTTGTGACTGTCGACGCGGCCTACTTGGGCAAACTCCCCAAGGGAAACACGCGCGGGCCCGAGCCGAGCAAAATCGTCCCCTGGTCGGCGATGGATTATGGCCCGAGCCTGACGCACACCTACGAAATCCCCGGGCTGTCGCACAACCTGGCCTATAAAGGAATCGCGATTCGTCTCGATTCTGGTGCGGGGGGCGTTTCGCGCGGTCGGCATTGGGTCATCTTCGATACCGACACGCTCCGTGCCGCTGCGGGCTGGAATGGCTCGGGGCAGACCAACGAGAACTTTATCGACTGGCAGGGAATTCAGTTCAACGGCGCGCATGGAGTTCACCCGCGCGTGGTTGGTCAGACGGCGTTTGCGAACTCAACGGGGCCCGGCTGGGGGAATCCCCAGACTGGCGAGTTTCAAGACGATCAGCGCGTCGAAGGTCGCGACGGCAAACGATATGGCCCGTTGCCGCGCGCGTGGGGAAAGTTCCACGGGCTCTATCATCACGGCCAGCAAGTAGTGCTGTCGTATTCCATTGGCAATACCCAAGTGCTCGAATCGCCCAGCCTGCTCTCGCGCGAGAATCAACAAGCACCTCTATTTTTGCGGACGTTCAACATCGGCCCGCGCGATCGTGATCTGGTTCTGCAAGTTGCCGAGCATCCCGCGCAAGATGCCCGCCCGACACTTGTCAACGGTGTAGACAAAGCGGTCGTCCACTTCGCGTCCCCTGCACCCCAGCAGCTTGAGACACCGGACCAGCCGCTGGCCTTCGACGGCAACACCTACCTCGAAGTGCCTGGTAGCGACGCCTTCAATTTAACGAGCAAGGACTTCTCCCTTGCCGCCCGCGTCAAAACAAAAACCGACGGCAGCATTTGGTCTTTAAGCCAGGAGGGGCCGAAGTGGACTCCCAACGGGCAGACGTTTTTTATTCGCGATGGGCGACTCTGCTTCGATATCGGTTGGGTCGGCGCTGTTTCGGCAAAAACTAAAATCAACGATGGCCAGTGGCACAACGTCACCCTGACCTGGGAGCAAGCGGCCAGTCGTGTGCGGCTTTATGTCGACGGCAGGCTCGATGGTGAAGGAACACTGGCCGCGAAGGCCCCGCTGGCCAAGAGCGTGGTCCGCATCGGCTTCACGACACCCGACTTCCCCCGCCCCGCCACATTCTTTCAGGGTGAGATGGCCGAAGTCCGCTTTTATGCCGAGCGTCTGACCGACGGCCTGCGCGATTTCGCCGCACCGGCCAAAACAGAAAAGTCGTTGGTCGCCCGCTGGATCTTCAGTGAGGCCAAGAGTTCGACCGTTGCCAATGCTGCGGGAAATCGGCACGACGGCGTTGTGCGCCGCGGCCTGGCTCCGGTCAGTTCGCCTGCCGCGCCGCTGGTGGCCGGGTTCGCGCCGCGCAGCATCCTGGCTGACTGGACTTCAGAGCGTGGCAAACTGCGGCTAAAAATTCCCGCGGGTCAAGAGCCGCTGCGGTTTTCGGTTTGGCTCCCCTCCGACTCTGCCACCATTCGCGCGGGCCAACCAACGGATTTTGCGAAGCAGTTTGCTGATTTGCCCATTCCACAAGCCGCGCGCGATCTCAGCGTGCTGACCAGCGGCGGACCGGCGCGTTGGCCGCAGAAACTCGAGACACAAGTTGTAATGGGAGCAGATAGTGGCAGCTTTGCCACTGATATTCTCACCGCTCCCGAAGCCAACCCGTGGCTCGCGCAGACGCGCTTCACCGGGCTCGATTTCTTCGCCGATGGGCGCATTGCCGTTTGCTTGTGGGATGGAGACGTCTGGCTCGTCGAAACGAAACCGGCGAAATCACCTACGCTTCGTTGGCAGCGCATCGCTTCGGGCTTGTATCAGCCGCTGGGGCTGAAGATCGTCGCCGGAAAGATTCACGTGACCTGTCGCGATCAGCTGGCGGTGCTGCACGATCTGAATGGGGATGGCGAGACCGACTTTTATCAGTGCCTCAACAACGACCATCAAGTGACCGAGCACTTTCACGAATTTGCGATGGGTCTGCAAACCGATGCCGAGGGAAACTTTTACTACGCCAAGTCGGGTTGCCATGGGCGGCCAGCCATCGTGCCCCAGCACGGCACACTCTTGCGCATCAGCCACGATGGCTCGCGCACCGACACGCTGGCCACGGGCTTTCGCGCCGCGAATGGCGTCTGCCTCAATCCGGATGGTTCGTTTGTGGTTACCGATCAGGAAGGCTTTTGGAATCCCAAGAACCGCATCAACTGGGTGACGGTCGAACCGGGCAGCAAGCC
Organism: Anatilimnocola aggregata; assembly: GCF_007747655.1. Lineage (NCBI taxonomy): Bacteria > Pseudomonadati > Planctomycetota > Planctomycetia > Pirellulales > Pirellulaceae > Anatilimnocola > Anatilimnocola aggregata. Next base: position 5,391,093 of record NZ_CP036274.1, on the reverse strand, counting down.
CAAGTTCTACGGCAACATGCTCGGCTATCACGACGTCACCGATTCGTCCGATGCGGCCATGACACCGCCGCTCTGCTGGATCACGAACGCCTTCGACCGCTCCCCCGCCGAACTGTTGTGGGTCGATAGCCAGCGCTGGGGACCGCTGCAAGGTTCGCTCCTGAACTTGTCGTACGGTTATGGCAAAGTCTTTCTGGTACCGCACGAGAACGTCCGCGGCTCGATGCAGGGAGGAATGATCGAACTACCAATCCCCACGTTCCCCACGGGTGTGATGCGCGGTCGCTTTCATCCGCACGATGGCCAGCTCTATTTGTGCGGCATGTTTGCCTGGGCGGGGAACGCCTCCTATCCGGGCGGGCTCTATCGCCTGCGCGCGACAGGTCAGCCCATCCACCTCCCCATCGGTCTGCACGCCACCAAGGCAGGCCTGCAACTCACCTTTACCGAGCCGCTGGATCCTGCCTCGCTCGACACGAAAAATCTGCAGATCAAGACCTGGTCGCTCAAGCGAACCGCCAATTACGGGTCGAAGCACTACGACGAACTCCCCCTGACGATCAAAAGTGCCAAGCTCTCGGCCGACGCCAAGACGGTCACCATCGACGCCGCCGACCTGCGCCCCACCTGGTGCATGGAAATCAAGTTCCTCTTGCGCAGCGCCAGCGGCACACCGGTGCAAGGGACCATTCACAACACCATTCACCAACTGGCGGAGTGAAGCAACAGCGGTACTCAAACCACCCCGCCGTGTGCCACTGGCCTCGGCCAGTGCTAGATCGGCACGCAAGGCAAAGCGAATCGTTGCGGTGGGAAAAGCGACCTTCTAGCAATGGACCGCCCTGCGCAAGAAGGCCAGACGTCCACCTGTTGGGGACTGCACTGCCGCAACGGCCAACAGCACTGGCAGCGCCCGGGGCAGTGGTCGGGGCGTCAGTCACGGAGTGACTGACCAACGGGGAGCGACTATTCGCTCACGCTGCGGGTGTGCTAAAGAGGTGCCAGTGCGCATGGCTATTTTGTTTTTGAGCTGCGGACCAGACTAGTCAACGAGTGCGCATCTACTTTGTTGGCGAACTCTCGGCGACGCAGGCGAAAGCGGCACAATAACTAGGCGATATGCATTTCATAACTAGGACCAACGTGCTCGGAATGTGATTGTGGAAATTATGGAAATTGAATTTGGACGTTTTCGCTCGTCCGTAAGGAGGTAGGGAGCATGCAGGCGGCGTAACTCCCTGCCAGAGTGTGCCTTGTGTAAACGACGGTCGAATAGTGCAGCGCGCGGCGGAGCCGATGGTCGGTCGAAAAGTGCAGCGCTAGCCCTGCTCGTGAGAATCCGTAAGGCAGATTTGAGGCTTCCCAGCGTCTCAAGCCTTACGATCCGCGAGCGTAGCCCATGCTGCGAGATATGCATAACTGGACCGAAATCCGTCGTCTTGTCCTGACCGAGAAGAAATCCAAACGAGCGGTTTGCAGGGAATTTTCCCTTCACTGGCAGACCCTCGAAAAGATCCTGCAGCACCCTGAGCCGCCCGGTTATCGACAACGTCTGCCCCGGGAGCGGCCCAAACTCGATCCGTTCCTGCCGATCATCCACGAGATCCTGGAGCAGGACAAAACGGCGCCCCGCAAGCAGCGCCACACCACTAAACGGATCTTCGACCGCCTGCGTGCCGAGCATGGCTACACCGGCGGGATCACGGTGGTCGGCGAGGTCGTGCGGGAGTGGCGAACGACCACGGCGGAGGTGTTCTTACCCTTGTCGCATCAACCGGGCGAAGCCCAGTTCGACTTCGGCGAAGCGGAGGTGGTGCTGCAAGGCATGCCGACGAAAGTCGCGTACTGCGTCATGTCGTTGCCGTACAGCGACGCGTTCTTCGTGCAGGTCTTTCCTCGCGAATGCACCGAGACGTTTCAAGCGGGCCATCAGCGGGCCTTTGAGTTCTTCGGCGGCGTGCCCCGCCGGATCAGCTACGACAACAGCCGGATTGCTGTGGCCCGGTTCGTGGGGAAACGGGGTGACACGCCGACGCGTGAGTTCCTACGGCTGCAGAGTCATTATCTGTTTGAGCATCACTTCTGCCTGGTGCGACGGCCGATGGAGAAGGGGCATACGGAGAACCTCATCGGTTTCGCGCGGCGGAACTTCCTGGTGCCGGTACCACGGACCGGCAGCCTGGAAGTGCTGAATGCCGAACTCGAGCGGCAGTGCTGTGAAGATCTGGAACGCCAGTTACGCGGACAACCGGCGAACAAAGCCACGTTGTTGGCAGAGGAGCAGGCTGCGTTGTTGCCGCTGCCGAAGTCGGGCTTTGAAGCGCGGCGAGTCGAACCGGCCCAGGCCAACTCTCTTTCCTTGGTTCGCTTCGACGGCAACGATTACTCGGTGCCGACGCAGTATGCTCATCAGAAAGTGACCGCAATTGGCGGCCTGGAGGAAGTTCGGCTGGTCGTTAACGACAAGTTGGTTGCCCAGCATCCACGCGACTGGTCGAAGGAGCAGGTCCATTACAACCCGCTGCATTACCTGGCACTCTTGGAGCGGAAGCCAGGGGGCTTGGACTTCGCGAAACCCCTGGAAAACTGGGGCTTGCCGGACTGTTTCGATCTCCTCCGGCGGCGTCTGGAAGCAGATGGCGGCGCACACGGCCGCCGGGAGTTCATCAAAACCTTGCGGCTGCTGGAGACTATCTCGCTGGCTGCATTAACTGCGGCGATTGAGCGGGCACTGGAGATCGACGTTCTGGCCGTCGATGCGATTCGGCTGCTCGTGCAGCAGGGACTGGAAGAGCCGACGCGGTGGTTTCGGCTGGACAATCATCCGCATCTGCAGTCGCACTCGATCCCTCCTCCCAATCTCCTGTCTTACCGTGAACTGACCTGCGCGCTGACGACGGGAGGTGTGTTATGAAATCTCTCGAAACCAAAAGCACGGTGCTGCTCAAGCATCACTTGAAGGCCCTACGGTTGCCGTCGTTCCTGGAGGGCTGCGAGAAAACGGCCCAGCGGTGTGCGACGGAGAACGTCGATCATCTGGGCTTTCTGCTGCAACTGTGTGAGCTGGAGTTACTCAACCGTGAGAAGCGTGCCAGCGAGCGGCGGCTCAAGTCAGCGCGCTTTCCCAACCTGAAATCGCCTGGTGATTTCGACTTCGCCGCCCAGCCCTCGCTCAATCGCGTGCTGGTGGCAGAACTACTGCGGTGCGAGTTCGTGGAACGCCGCGAGTCGGTGATCTTTCTCGGGCATCCGGGCACGGGGAAGACGCACCTGGCCATCGCGCTTGGCATTGCCGCCTGTCAGCGGGGCAAACGGGTCCGCTTCTGCCGCGTGACGGAACTGATCACGCAACTTATGGAAGCCCGAGAAGAACGGACGCTGCTGCGGATGAAGTCGTCACTAGCCAAGTTCGATCTGCTGATCCTCGATGAGCTGGGTTACGTCCCCGCCAGTAAGCTGGGCGCGGAGTTGCTCTTCGAGGTCATCAGTAGCGCTTACGAACGCCAATCGTTGATCGTGACCACCAATCTGCCGTTCGAGCAATGGACCGAAGTCCTGGGCAGCGAGCGCCTGACCGGCGCCGTGCTCGATCGGCTGACACACCGCTGCCACATCCTCGAATCGACCGGCGAAAGTTATCGCTTGCAAGACGCGCGGCGCCGCCGCAAAGGATCGCGCCCGAAACCGGCGACCTCATCCTTGTCACCCGCCGATGAAACGGCAGAATCCTAGCCGTCGTTACAACCGTCGCAATCCTTCCTCCTCCGGAGGAGGAAGGATTCTTACTGGAATGCCCCAACACCCTGATTTAGACTGAGACCCTTCCCCACCTCAGCGCCACACTTTTCAACCGCCGCGCGCTGCACTATTCGACCGTCGTTTACACAAGTCGAGACATCGAAAAAGGAGACTTTGACAAGGCAGAAGAAAGGCTTTCATTCCGTCGTTTGGCAAACGCCGCGGATGGAAATAGTAAGTGGATGCAACTACGAGGATGGGAGTGGTTTTATCTTTCGAAGCAGGCCAAGACCAAAGGTGGTTATCGACCCGAAGAAATAGACATTTCCGACTTAGAGAAGAGGGCTGAAGGGAATACGGAGCGCTTGCCCCAGACTCAGACGAGTTCGCCAATTGCAGCAATGGAATGGTCTCCAGATGGGGTTACTATGGCGTGGTGTCAGCACAATGGTCATCTGGTCGCGTGGGATCGATTGCTGCGGAAGCAATTGTGGTCACACACTTCTCCCAGTGATGGTTCGCACGTATCCATAGTATTTACTCCAACGGGAAGCGAACTCGCGGTGATCGTACCCGGTAAGGGGCTAACTCTCTTCGACGCAAGGACGGGCACTGAAAGGTGGCAGGTGGGCGATGTCGATGGGGGTGTTGACGTCCTAGATGGCGGCAAGCACATCGTTACTTCACGAGCCAGCAGGAGCCGCGACATAGGCGCATCCGCTGCGTTGCTTTTCCTAGAGACTAACACCGGCAAGGTGGTTTCCAAGTCGACCGTTCCTGGAAGGCCGATGGTCCATCAGCTCGTTGCGAGTAATGTTCAGAATTGCGTCGTTACCGTGGGTCCAGGCGGCACTGGGGTTGTCCCATTGGAGGCAACTGAGGCACTTGAATTGTTTAAACTCGGTACACATACGGTTGGCCACAAAACAGCAATCGCGTTTGCGAAAGACGGTTCGACGCTTGCCGTCGCCAGTGATTCTGGAGGAATTGAGGTTCTCTTTTCGCTTGGATGGGAAGAAGAACAACTGCTCGGCCTTACTGAGCGTCGCCTACAGGGAGAGCGCAGTACGTCTTTTGAAGCGAATGTGCCCACGATTACGAATCTACAGTTCGTGCAAAATGCCGACCGACTTTTAGTGTCTTCCCGTGAGAGTGTTACCTTGTGGGATCCAATTGTGGGCGAAAGGTTACTCGAATTCCGTGGAGCCGACTTTGGCGCGATGAGCCCTGATGGCCGGAAGCTTGCAGTTCATCAAGCAGGGCGCCTTGCAGTCTTCGAACCGCGTGAATAATTGGTCATACTGGGATGCATGCTGAATCGACGCTTCATGAGCGAAGATTGGTGCCATTCTGTAGGCAGACTTCACTTCTGGGAGATCGTCATTTCCAGCTCTTCGAGCAACTTTACCTGTGCGGAATTGATCTTCCATTTCGCAGTGGTCAGATCAAACCACTCGGCTCTGTCCACTTCCGGAAACGTCACTTGCTGCCCCGACCGAGGCGGCCATTCCAGATTGAAGGTGTTGCTGACGAGTTGGGCTGGATCGAAGGCACCCTCGAATGCCCAAGCGTGAACTACTTTACCTCCCTTTTGCTTCACTGGGCTCAGGACAACAAACGGCCCTGTTGGCTTGTGGCCGGTCTCCTCAGTGAACTCTCTTTGAGCCGTATCCAGTAAGTCTTCACCGTCATCAGCTTCACCCTTGGGGATAGTCCATGCCCCTTCGTCCTTTTGGCGGAAGTACGGTCCACCCGGGTGTGCCAGGAGCACTTGTGCTCTCCCATTCAGAACGCGGTACATCAGCAGGCCAGCACTAACCTTGGGCATATCCGGCTCCACCACAATGCCACCAATGGAAATGCACGATCAACACTCCGAACCTTCCGAACTGAATTGCGTCTGACGTGCATCCAATCGAGAAAGGACGGTGTGCAATGTTCAACCAAGATTCCAACGACGAAGACTCCTTTTACCCCCATGAGCAAACGCCGTCGAGGTTACCCGTCTGAAACAAAGGTGAAGCGGGGCGTCCGAATCGTACACGGTGACAAGCAACTTGAAGAGAAGCTCGGACGTAGAGATCTATGCCCTTGCGGCAGCGGCAAGGTATTCAAACATTGCTGTCTCGCCTCGGGCCGGTTTCGACGGAGCTAATCGCGACGATTACTTCAAAGATTGACTCGCCACTGGCCAGTCTGAATTCTTAAGACGTCGGGGCTTTTGACATCCGTTTCACAGAAATAAGCGAAGAAACGGGTCCCATAGGGACTCTATTCGTGGCACCGGTACTGTGGGACCCCGTTCTGAAATCGCAGTCTCGCGTGCGATAAAGCAAAGTCGGCCACAGCGAAACAAGCAAAAGTGGTTGTCGTCGAGTGTTGCAGATGCTCGTCTTCGGGTTTTCGCGAAACTCTGGCGACGGCAATCTTGAAATACCAACTGATTGTGGGTTGTGGCTGACGAAGTGCGGGCGGAAGATGCAGTGGTTGTTGGTGGCGTTACGCGAACCGCTGATCGAAAGGCTTGCGAACCAGGAGCCACGAACCAGAGGAGGACCTCGATGAGTCTGTGTCGAACGCAGCTAACCAAGGGGCGATTCCCCTTCGCTCTTTTGTACTTGGGGATGGTCGCCATCATCCAGGTACTCACCGTCGCTACCTTAGCGACAGCTCAGCAGACCAGCGATGGACCAAAAGAGCATCGGTCGCAGCACATCCTCATGCTGACTGATCTTCCGGCTGACGAAGCCAAGGCAATGCTTTCTGAGATAGAGCAGATGCTCGAACTTGTGGCGGGGTACTACGACCGCAAGCCGGTGGGGCTGATTCAGATCTATGCGGCTCGCGACCTCAAAGGCTGGCCGGCTAAAACTCTTGGAGCGATGGAGGAAGGAGGTAAGTCGCGAATTCTCGCCGGCCTCGGTCGCACCACCAGTGTTACGGCACGCATTGGCGGCAAGTCTTCGACGCAAGCCACCATTTACGCTCCCGCGGATCGCCGCACCTTGTTGCATGAATCAGTTCACGGCTATTGCCGGCAGACGTTCCACGGCGTGGGGCCAGTCTGGTACGCAGAAGGAATGGCGGAGATGGGGCAGTACTGGAAGAAGGGCGATCCAGGAGTCAATGCTCCGGACGAGGTGATTGGCTTCCTGAAAAAGCATTCGCCCAAGTCGAGCAAAGAAGTAGTTGAATCCAATCAGCTAACCGGTGATTCGCGGCAAGCTTACGCAACCCGCTGGGCCTTGTGCCATTTGCTGGCGAACAATCCGAATTACTCAGCGAAGTTTCGGCCCCTGGGTATCTCGCTCATGCTAAAGCAACCGGTCAGCTTTGACAAAACGTACGGCCCTGTGATGGCTCAGCTCGACTTTGAGTACAGGCTGTTCTTGGCCGACGCGTGCCCAGGCTACCGGGTCGACCTCTGTGCTTGGGATTGGAAGACGAAGTTTGCCCCACTCAAAGTCGACACCACGGTGACGAAACGCGTTGAAGCTCGCCGGGGCTGGCAGGCCACTGGTGCGACGCTTACCGCAGGTACGGAGTACCTGTTTGAGACCGATGGCAATTGGACGATCGAGCCTGGTAAGGCCATTGAAGCTAAAGACGAAGGCGGCAGCAAAATGATGGGAGCTCTGCTCGTCGACGGTCGCCTGGGGGCAGAGTTTGCAATTCGACACCAAGCCAAATTCACGCCAGGTGAAACGGGCGATCTGTACGTTCGCTGTGACGATGCTTGGGGTGCCATTGCAGATAACGAAGGAGTGGTCGCGTTGACCGTACGTCCTACACGTTGAATTCAAATGTTTCAGAGACTCTTGCAGCCGAGCTGCGTTTCTGCGACCGGACAAGCTGGCTAAGAAAGATGATGAGTTATGGAACTTGCCGCGATCATATTGTCGCTGACTGCGATTGGCGGGCTCGTCGTCGCAGCGCTGCGTATTTGCGGTTTGCCATATCCTCCGATGTGGCTGGCACTTGGACATGGAGGCGCGGCAGTAACTGGACTGGCCGTATTGGCGTACTCAGCCTCAACTCAAGACCCTCCGTGGCTGGTGTTGGTCGCACTAGCAATGTTCGTGTGTACTGCGTTTGGTGGCATCGCCTTGTTCACCCTCTTTCACTTACGCAGCGTTGCGCTCCCGATCCCGCTTGTCTTGGGGCACGGAGCGTTGGCAATCGCATCGCTAGTCACCTTGCTCATTGCTGTTTTTGGCTGAGGCTTTACGCAAACTGCGGCCTTCGTTGTCACTTGATGCAGTTGATAAGGCGCGGCTACTAAATAGCTCTCGCGCATTCGAAAGAAGCTACTTTCGTGTCGAGCTAGGGACTCTGCAGTGGGACGTCGATATCTTCCAGCTGCGTATCTGCTGCGGGCAGTTCTTTGGGAATCGTGATTTCCCCGAACAACGGGCGGCCCATTACGAGTTCGGGCTCGGGAATGCCATTGTTCCCATGGATCCTTAGCACGTACTTACCCCCGACCGGTCCCAAGCCACCTTCGACACGGGTATCGTACGTGCCATCCTTGATGACCGCGAAACCTTGTAGTCCTTTGCCACCTGCGGCAATATCCGGATCGAAATAGATGATTCCAGCAGGAATCGGCTGCCCCTGATACGTGATCTTTCCGGAGACCTCGTACCGCTTGACAACTTTTTCGCAGCCCGCAGTCAGCAGTCCAATGAGCGACAACGCGACCAATAATCCGCTGCGTAGCATTCGCGATCCTTTGCCGTAGATATCCGGCGTTAGTCGATAGTTTTCGGCTCACCGCCGCTTCGACTGGCGGTCGACTTGTAAACGGCCAAGTCAATGTTATCCGCAACAAAGCGGATCGAACCATCGCACATCCCGAAGTTGGCACCACCTGGATGATGGCTCGCCATCGCAATGTTGTTGAACTGTGTCGAAAGAGCAGGAGTGGGGACATTAATTCCGTTAACGTAGTTACGGCAACCGCAAACTTCTTCATCTCCACCATTGGCGCAGCCACGGACCCAGCTGCGAAATCGTGAACCGAACTTCTGATCATGCTTGGAGTTTTCGCCCAGCATGAAGGTGAATGCAGTCCCATCCTGAATGTCGCGGAGCTTGTAGGGAACGTCTGCGATACAGACACCTTCCGTACTCATGTAGCCATGCGTTGGACCGCCTCGCTGCTGATACGATCCACCCAACACGCTAGCCCCAAGCGGGCCCATCGATCCGTAGTAATGGTTGGTATAGGGTGCATACTGACCTGCTGGATAGCCAGCAGGATCGTTAATAAAGTCAGCGGGGTTCACGTGGTTAGGCGTGCCCAGCATCATCTTTTGTGCCTGGGAGCTGGGACACAGATAGAAGGCGACCTTATTCATCGCCAAGTGGTTCTTAGTCGCAGCCGGATTGTTGTAATCTCCAGCACTGAATGTGAACTTGTCGTAGAGAGGCTTCTGCTCGACAAAAGGTAGAATGAAAACGCCCCAGCTGAGCCCACTAGCCGACAGGCAGCCTGGAGGAAGACTACCGTACGTGTCGTGGTAGTTATGCCACGCCAGCGAGATCTGCTTGAGATTGTTCTGGCATTTCATTCGCCGCGCAGCCTCGCGGGCTGCTTGAACTGCGGGGAGCAGGAGTGCGACCAGGACGCCAATGATCGCGATTACAACGAGAAGTTCTACGAGCGTGAAGGCTCGGTTACTGCTGACCGCGCGGTGGGCACAGGCCCCCGGACGATGTTCCCGGAGAGGAAGAAACACCGGCGAGCTCCGAAAGTTTGAAATTGCGTCTGGAGAGGGGAGTTTACCCTGCCAAAGAAACCCGAGCCAGTCATTCGTTGTTTCGCTAAGTCTGCTTTCGCAAACCATTCTTCGAACTTCCGGGAACCACCCGACAATTCCCATTCTTCTGAGGGGTGAGTGGCGGTCGAGAGTAGTGGCACCGCTCTAATGCTGTCTGCTCACGTCGCTGACTCCTAAGCGAATTTGGATCGCGACCGATTTGAGTCGAGAGTCGTGCCCGGGTCGGAAAAAGGGTGAAGAGGGCAGATCGACCGTTGAGTGCTTACCTTAGGTGTCGCCGGACGTCAGCTATTTTCACAGTTCCGGTCTTATCATTCGGTCGATCTGCTCCAAGGGCCAGAAAACACACCGGCACCACGGCTCAGCCACGCGATATTTGCCGACATGGGCACAGAAGCCGCTCGACGTCATTCGCAGCTTTGGACCTTCGCTAAGCAGTGCGAAATAACTCCCCACATACAGCACCGGCAGCAGCAGCAAGACGATGGCGACAATGAGGGGAGCGCGGTTGGTCATGGGCGACCATTCTGTTCAAGCATTAATTCAGCGATGAAAAGTTCGGTGCGGCTAATGAACTGCCCATTCTCCCTGGGCTCAAACGGTTGCTCGCTGCGGAGATAGTGTAGCCACGCTTGAACTTCCGGCAATGCTCTCGTCGCCTTCATCGCGGACAGGTACTTCACTGCATACATTGGGACGACACCGTCGCCAGCCGATGCTTGATTCCGCTCTCTAAGGGCAGCGACTAGCACATCAATCGCTTGCTCTCGTTCGGGAAGCAGGGGAAGCACAGCCATCGCTCTCACACGAACACGAAAATCAGACTCGCATTGCACTGTGAAGAGGATCTCTTCTGCGTGATGTTGAGGTAGTTCGCCATCCTTGGCGGCGTCATGAATCTCCTCAATCCTCCTCTTGTCGGCCGGGTAGGATTTCAGGCTGTTGATCTCAAATTGGAGCGTTAAGTTTTCAAGCTGGAGTTGTTCGTTCGCTCGGTGGAGCTTGCGATTGTCGGCGCACCAGCCAAGGCTAAGCGAGATTACGATGGTCAACGAAATCAAATCTCGTATTGTGAATTTCATTCCCCAATTCTACCCGCGCACGAAAAAGCCCCGCTAGGTTCGCAGGGCTGAATCCAACTACCCGTTCTGGATCACTTCTTTGTACAGATCGGCGAATGACCAGAGCTTGTCCGTGACCTTCGCCATCATCGCAGCAGTTGGGCGAAGCTTCCCCGGCTTGCCGCTTTGTCGGCGTTACCGGGGCAATTCGATTGGCTTCGTGTTCATCCGTCCCAAAGCAACAAATGTTGGTCGAAGCAGCCAGCGGTACCAACACGTGCAAATGCCGATTTGCCCAAGAAGGCCCCTGGAAGGCCCTGCAGCGCAAACGGCCCCCAAAGACGCCAGGTGCCCGCACAGCGTTGCCTAGAAGGGCTCCCAGGGCCCTTAAAAGGCAGGTGCCTCGCTGTTGCTGAATGTAAATGCAGGTCGCGAAGGAAAGTACTATCTAAAAGGCAATATTGTGTTGTTATTGTCACTAGCAGTAGTTGGTATTTCTTATCAGTAACTATAAGGTATTAACAGTCAACAAGATGCGATGAGGAGGAGGTGGGAGGTGGTGCCTATATATAGGCACCCACCCTACCTACCTCACTCCGTCTTTACCGCATCTGGGCAAACAGCTCCACATCCCGAAAGTGCCTGCCGAGCTGGTCCGTCCTGTACACTTCAAGCAGCTCTGTACACCAACAAAGCCTGCAATTTGTGCGAGCCGGCTGTAACGCTGCGTGAGCGGTTCTAAACGCATGTATTGCTTGGTGGTCCAGAAGTCGACCTCGGCCATGCGTCGCCCTGCAGCTTCTTGCAGAGGCCTTAAACGTGAGTTCCTGGCCAGCCCTGTACAGCGGCCACTTTCATGTGCTCAGTGACCAACATTTGTTGTCTATACTTGGCCTGAACTACAAATTTCCGAGTCGACGCAATCGGACAGTGGATCCGCCTCAAAACGGGCCAAAGGTGCGAAACCACATTTACGATTCGCACCTACGCGGTCGTAGGGCATATTCACGACGTGCAGAACTGCAAATGTCGCCCGCTGAAGAGATCCCAGCGTCTTCTGATTGACGAAGCGGCTAATCTGACGACAAACTGGCGAAACTTGCCTCAGACCCAAACTTCGGCGGCGATCATGAACGAACCAGTCATTTCCAACAACGACCGAGCCGAATTAGACACGTTGCCATTGGAATCGAACGCACCCGCCATTCCCATCACCGGCTCGGCAGCACGTCGCTTTGGCGATTACGAACTGCTCTCTGAGATTGCTCGGGGAGGGATGGGCGTGGTCTACCGAGCTAAACAAAGTAAGCTCAACCGCATAGTCGCCCTAAAGATGATCCTGTCTGGGCGGTTTGCCTCTCCAGAGGATGTCAAACGTTTCTATACCGAAGCTGAAGCGGCCGCAAAACTGGATCATCCCGGGATCGTTCCAGTTTACGAGGTCGGCGAGCATGAAGGGCAGCATTTCTTCTCGATGGGCTTTGTCGATGGAAAGAGCTTGGCTGCCCGAGTAGCTGACGGTCCGTTACCTCCGCAAGAGGCGGTTGAGCTGGTGCGGCGGATTGCGGAAGCAATTGCCTACGCCCATGAACGAGGAGTGATTCATCGAGATTTGAAACCTGCCAACGTCCTGCTGGACAAACAGGGGGTTCCCCGCGTCAGTGACTTCGGGTTGGCAAAGAATATCGAAAATGATAGTGGACTGACTCGCTCTGGAATGGTGATGGGGACACCAAGCTTCATGCCTCCCGAACAAGCCAGCGGAGATCTACAGACAGTCGGTCCTTTGTCTGATGTCTATTCAGTCGGGGCCATATTGTACTGCCTACTGACAGGACGGCCTCCGTTTCAGGCGGCCACGTCGGTCGAAACACTGCTGCAGGTTATGGCGGCAGAACCGGTATCACCACGGCAGCTAAATGCTCAGGTACCGCAGGACCTGGAGACGATCTGCCTCAAGTGCTTGGAAAAGGATCCGAGGCAGCGATATCCGTCCGCGATTGCATTAAGTGAAGAGCTGGTTCGTTTCAGCAAAGGCGAGCCGATCCTGGCGAGGCCAATCAGCCATTCGGAACGTGCTTGGCGATTGGCAAAACGAAATCCCCTAGTAGCAGGTTTGATCGCCGCTGTTTTGGTTTCGTTGGTAGTGGGCATCGGTGTAAGTGGTTACTTCGCAAAAAGCAATGCCGGCCTTGCTGAGCAAAACAAGAAAAAGGCTGACGAGTACCGTCAACTTGCTGAGCAGGAAGAGCGAGCTCGAAAGGTCGCCGATTTTCGAAGCTATCAATCTCAACTAGGTTTGGTGTTGGGGACGGTTGAATCGGATCTCGAACTCAGCAGAGCCGCCGCCTTGCCAGTGCTCGCCAAGAAGACCTGGGAAGCCAACATTCTGAAGAAAAAGATTCCTTTGGCTTGGTCGCCTCCGAATGGAAAGCAACTTGGGGCTTTATCCGACGTTTCCAATCGCAATACCGTCGCAATTGCTGCCGGTACTACGACCTACTTGGTGGACTGCTCTTCGCTAAAGATTCTAACCTCCTACGCTGCACCGTCGACCGATTTGCAGGAAGGGACAAGTCTTCAGCTTGCTCCATGGTCGGTTGCACTCTCACGCGATGGACGAACCCTGGCCTGTTTCTACAAGGACAACCTCGTCGTTATTAACGTCGATACAAGCAAGCAGCAGGCGATACCGCATACCTACGAAAAGATCGCCATCACAAAGTTCACACACGAAGGCGACAAACTTCTGCTTTGCGAGGACTCTGTCATCCGCGTCTTGGAAACAACGAAATGGGCTTGTACCCAAACTTTGGAAATCGGAGATTCGATCACTGCCCTGGCCCTTAGTTGCGATGCGACGTTGCTGGCAACTGGCGACATGTCCGGACGTATTGTGGTTGCCAAGGTCGCTTCGCTTGAGAAGCTTTCTTACGTTGCTGGCGAGTTTCGCGACCGGGTGATTGTGCAGTTCCCTGGCTGTTCGTATCAGCTCGTAGGACAAGACTCTGCTCAGTTTGAGACACTAGCAACAGGCATAGACCGTCATGCGACGGCTGTGACCAGTCTTCACTTTGGTTCAGATGGAGACCTACTCTCGGGAGATTATCGGGGATTTGTGTTTCGCTGGGGCGTGACTGAAAGTGGCGAGATGAAGTCTCAGTTCAAAAAGAGAATTGCTGGCGATGCCGTTCGGGGGATTACCGCGCAGAAGGCACGAGTCCACTTCGCGTGCGGTCGTGACCTGCATATTGCTTCGCAGTCACTTACTGACTGGAACCGAGTTGCTTGCGATGAGTGGGGCGTTCCAGCTGTTCTGGCTGTCGAAGATGGCGTGCTGCTGATCATGAGGGGTGAAGCCATTCGCTTACAGGACGACTCACTCGGCAATTTCTCGTTGGCACGCAGAGTGTCATTGCCGTCGCGTTTCAAAGAGTATTCTGAACAGCAGGAACCAAGTTCAATTTCAAGTATGGTCGACATCTCGCCGGCAGGCAGCCATGTCTGCATGTTCGATCTCGCCGATAAACGAGTCAAGCTCTTCGACTTATCTCAAAACCGCATGGTTTGGGCGCGGGAGTTGACCAACGTGCTGAAGCTCTCGTTCTCGGATAACGGCAAATCGATTGTCGCTCTCCAGTTCGGAAGCAAAGAACCAGCAGGGGGTCAGGCTTTGATCCTCGATGTCACAACTGGTGAAACGACTCAGCGGGTAGAGGACGTGTTTCCAGTGCGGTGGCACTCGATTGACGGCAAGCCTTATGCCGCCACTTCGGGACGTTTGGACGTCTTGCTTTCACAGAACGACATGCTGATGGTTGCACACTTTGAAGGACTTCATATCCAAGCTCTTGGGAGCAGCACGCCGCTGAAACTCACAGCCGAAGGTTCGTCTGGGCCGTACGAGGATCTGATGAGTGCCAAAGACACCGTATTCGCAAACACAAGCATTTCGTCAACGATCTTGGAATTGCAAACGGTGCCCGTGCCTAAGGCATTGAACTCGTTCACTTCTGGCAAGCAGGCGAAGCTGCTGGCCGCACGTCCTGGGGTTACGGTCATCAATCCTTTTGGCACCGGTGACGTGATCGTTAGAGACTGGAAGACCGGACAGGAGATTAGCCTCGCGAGCGCCGAAAAGGTGATCTGTGCGGCTGTTCATCCCGAAAGCAGTCGCGTAGTCGTTGCCTATCACAACGGCACATTCGTACTATGGGATACCGACTTCGGTGAGCCTTTATGCACTCTGCTCCGCACCACTCAACCGATTATTGCAGTTTCGTTTTCAGCAGACGGAACTTCGCTTAACGCTGTTGATCGGCTAGGTGCGGTTTACACGTGGAAATAGTTGACGCAAAGGTACGGGCAACATTTGTTGGTTCGAGGTCCGATGCAATCCAAAATCATCAGCTTCCGCCAAAGACCGTGACCCAGATCATTTGTCCCTTCTCATCCGTCGCGAACCCAAAGCCAACTTCAGAGAACTCCTCGCTGAGAATGTTCCCCTTGTGAGTTTCGGACTCCATCCAGCCTTTCACGACGTCCGAAGCTGCGGCCTGACCTTTCGCGATGTTCTCGCCGACTTCATTGGCATCGTAGCCTTCATCTTCGACTCGTGATCTCATCGTCCCTTTGGCCGTGTGGCTGAACTCTCCTGACTTGGCCAAGTACTCTGCGTACGACTGAGCGGCCTTGGTGAGCTTGGCATTGAGCGACAGTGGCTCGAAGTCAGCTTCTTCGCGTTCCTTGTTGTGCAACTTCAGTAGCTCTTCCCGAATCGCCGCTGGTCTGGGCTTCTCGGCTGCCTGCGACCAAGTAACTCCCACTATCAGAGCAGCGGCCAGAATCACGCAGATCATCGGCAGCTGGGCTTTCAGGTTCATTAAGTGACGCCTCGCTGAAGTTGCTGTCAACGCCTGTGGACCTACCGCACGTATCATCTCAATCTACCGCTGTAAACGACGGTCGAATAGTGCAGCGCGCGGCGGAGCCGATGGTCGGTCGAAAAGTGCAGCGCTAGCCCTGCTCGTGAGAATCCGTAAGGCAGATTTGAGGCTTCCCAGCGTCTCAAGCCTTACGATCCGCGAGCGTAGCCCATGCTGCGAGATATGCATAACTGGACCGAAATCCGTCGTCTTGTCCTGACCGAGAAGAAATCCAAACGAGCGGTTTGCAGGGAATTTTCCCTTCACTGGCAGACCCTCGAAAAGATCCTGCAGCACCCTGAGCCGCCCGGTTATCGACAACGTCTGCCCCGGGAGCGGCCCAAACTCGATCCGTTCCTGCCGATCATCCACGAGATCCTGGAGCAGGACAAAACGGCGCCCCGCAAGCAGCGCCACACCACTAAACGGATCTTCGACCGCCTGCGTGCCGAGCATGGCTACACCGGCGGGATCACGGTGGTCGGCGAGGTCGTGCGGGAGTGGCGAACGACCACGGCGGAGGTGTTCTTACCCTTGTCGCATCAACCGGGCGAAGCCCAGTTCGACTTCGGCGAAGCGGAGGTGGTGCTGCAAGGCATGCCGACGAAAGTCGCGTACTGCGTCATGTCGTTGCCGTACAGCGACGCGTTCTTCGTGCAGGTCTTTCCTCGCGAATGCACCGAGACGTTTCAAGCGGGCCATCAGCGGGCCTTTGAGTTCTTCGGCGGCGTGCCCCGCCGGATCAGCTACGACAACAGCCGGATTGCTGTGGCCCGGTTCGTGGGGAAACGGGGTGACACGCCGACGCGTGAGTTCCTACGGCTGCAGAGTCATTATCTGTTTGAGCATCACTTCTGCCTGGTGCGACGGCCGATGGAGAAGGGGCATACGGAGAACCTCATCGGTTTCGCGCGGCGGAACTTCCTGGTGCCGGTACCACGGACCGGCAGCCTGGAAGTGCTGAATGCCGAACTCGAGCGGCAGTGCTGTGAAGATCTGGAACGCCAGTTACGCGGACAACCGGCGAACAAAGCCACGTTGTTGGCAGAGGAGCAGGCTGCGTTGTTGCCGCTGCCGAAGTCGGGCTTTGAAGCGCGGCGAGTCGAACCGGCCCAGGCCAACTCTCTTTCCTTGGTTCGCTTCGACGGCAACGATTACTCGGTGCCGACGCAGTATGCTCATCAGAAAGTGACCGCAATTGGCGGCCTGGAGGAAGTTCGGCTGGTCGTTAACGACAAGTTGGTTGCCCAGCATCCACGCGACTGGTCGAAGGAGCAGGTCCATTACAACCCGCTGCATTACCTGGCACTCTTGGAGCGGAAGCCAGGGGGCTTGGACTTCGCGAAACCCCTGGAAAACTGGGGCTTGCCGGACTGTTTCGATCTCCTCCGGCGGCGTCTGGAAGCAGATGGCGGCGCACACGGCCGCCGGGAGTTCATCAAAACCTTGCGGCTGCTGGAGACTATCTCGCTGGCTGCATTAACTGCGGCGATTGAGCGGGCACTGGAGATCGACGTTCTGGCCGTCGATGCGATTCGGCTGCTCGTGCAGCAGGGACTGGAAGAGCCGACGCGGTGGTTTCGGCTGGACAATCATCCGCATCTGCAGTCGCACTCGATCCCTCCTCCCAATCTCCTGTCTTACCGTGAACTGACCTGCGCGCTGACGACGGGAGGTGTGTTATGAAATCTCTCGAAACCAAAAGCACGGTGCTGCTCAAGCATCACTTGAAGGCCCTACGGTTGCCGTCGTTCCTGGAGGGCTGCGAGAAAACGGCCCAGCGGTGTGCGACGGAGAACGTCGATCATCTGGGCTTTCTGCTGCAACTGTGTGAGCTGGAGTTACTCAACCGTGAGAAGCGTGCCAGCGAGCGGCGGCTCAAGTCAGCGCGCTTTCCCAACCTGAAATCGCCTGGTGATTTCGACTTCGCCGCCCAGCCCTCGCTCAATCGCGTGCTGGTGGCAGAACTACTGCGGTGCGAGTTCGTGGAACGCCGCGAGTCGGTGATCTTTCTCGGGCATCCGGGCACGGGGAAGACGCACCTGGCCATCGCGCTTGGCATTGCCGCCTGTCAGCGGGGCAAACGGGTCCGCTTCTGCCGCGTGACGGAACTGATCACGCAACTTATGGAAGCCCGAGAAGAACGGACGCTGCTGCGGATGAAGTCGTCACTAGCCAAGTTCGATCTGCTGATCCTCGATGAGCTGGGTTACGTCCCCGCCAGTAAGCTGGGCGCGGAGTTGCTCTTCGAGGTCATCAGTAGCGCTTACGAACGCCAATCGTTGATCGTGACCACCAATCTGCCGTTCGAGCAATGGACCGAAGTCCTGGGCAGCGAGCGCCTGACCGGCGCCGTGCTCGATCGGCTGACACACCGCTGCCACATCCTCGAATCGACCGGCGAAAGTTATCGCTTGCAAGACGCGCGGCGCCGCCGCAAAGGATCGCGCCCGAAACCGGCGACCTCATCCTTGTCACCCGCCGATGAAACGGCAGAATCCTAGCCGTCGTTACAACCGTCGCAATCCTTCCTCCTCCGGAGGAGGAAGGATTCTTACTGGAATGCCCCAACACCCTGATTTAGACTGAGACCCTTCCCCACCTCAGCGCCACACTTTTCAACCGCCGCGCGCTGCACTATTCGACCGTCGTTTACAACCGCAGCATTCACAGGCATTACAGCAACGCTTGGACGATCTCAGTCGCCGGGTCGGTTATTTGGTTCAAAGCTTGCGTAGCATCTCCAGTGCTGCGCTCTCGAAGATTCGTTGCCACTCGGGGGCGACGATGCAGTCGCAGTCTTCTTGGGCGAATCCTTTGTTCATACGCTGGGCCACCGTTGGACTGTAGTAGATGTAGCCATTCGTGTAGCCGGCTACGAAGGCGTGTGGGTCCTTCGCTGACTGCTTGATGCCAAGGCCGATCTCAACCGTAAGTTCGCCGGGAAACGTCAAAAGCTTGAAGTCACCGACGCGTAGGGCGCATACTTCAACGTCGATCGTCTGCACCGCTGCCGCTTCTGCCGCAGCTCGATGCTTATTGAGCAGGGCCAGATTGGTGTTCAGTCGCGTCAGCTGCTCCATCGCGTGGATATTTGCCAGGTAGGCCTCAACTTGAGTCCGGTTCTCCTTGTCGAGCCGTTCGAGTTCGTCTCGACCCTGGGCTTTATCTTGCAGATAGCTCTGCGAGTAGTGCGAGGGAAAGTCGGGGCTCATTCGCTGCTGAATCAACAGTGGCAGGAACGTCTTGAAGTTAATGTTGGTGGGCTTCAGCGAACGGAGTAGCCTGCCTTGCTCTGCCTCGATCGTTGAAATCCGCTTTTGAAAATCAGCGGCACGAGGAAGCGAAATCTGCTGCTGCTTAACGGCCAGTTGGGCATCACCCTTAGTCTGGATTTCCCGAACGGCACGTAGCACGCTGTTGCCGAGCAGGTTCCCAAGTGGTTCCGCATCGGGCGGCCGACTGACTTCCTTGTATCGCACAGGGTTAATGTCACCGCCACAGCCCTGTACAAAGAGGGCCAGAGCACCGTGGCCCAGTGAATCTTCGATTACCGCTGAAGCAAATCCGGGATAGTCAGCCGAGTTCCCTTTGCTTGGAGGGTTCATGATCGGGTGACAGGCGAAGTTGTAGACAACGGCCAATGGCCGACCATCCTCGCGATCCAGTCGCAACAGGCCAATCTGGGGATCAATCGGCCCCACCGAGGCCACCTCGTCGTCGGGTGGCATTGAATAGGCACGGCGCATATCGACCTGACTGCCATCCTTCATGTTGAGGCGGCGATTCTCGCTGATGCGGGTTTCGTTTGCCGTGCCAGCTCCAACTTTCACTGGGGTTAAGTTCTTCCATGCCTCTCGCACGACCTGGATGACGAGTTGGTCTGTGTCAGCGCGTACTATTCCGTGACAATGACTGGCGTTGACGATCACGTGCGAGGGCGGAATCCCAGGGCTCTGCTCCAGTTCTTGGCGAATCGTCGCAAGGAAGTTGCTTCGGAGGCGACCAATTTCGCCAATCGCAACCGCATCAACAGTCACCAGCACCGCTGACACGTTCCCACTCTGGAGGACCAGTGCCTTCGCATAGCAAGGATCGTTCACGTGGCCAGCCTGTCGATCTGTGATATCGATTCTGGCAACACCGGCACGCAATTGTTCCCCTGCGACAAAGTCCGGCTGAAATAGCACGCTTGCCACGAAGAGCACCGATAGCACTGGAGACAACTGCACGACGACCTCCGGATAACGAGACGTTGTTGGGCTCAACCTTTATCCGCAAACAATAGGAGAGCTTGCCGGCTAGGGACGAAGAGCACGACCACTGGCCGTATCCCGGTAGCGTCCAGTTCCAGATTGCTCATCTGAATCTCTGCAGCTCGGTTCGCAGCGTAGCCTCGGCAGTGATGCCAAGATGTTGCCCCACTACCTTGCCCCCTTTGAAAATGAGCAAGGCAGGGATCGAAGAAATGTTGTACTTCGCCGCCAGTGCCTGATTGGTGTCCACATTCACTTTGCAAACCTTGAAGTCTTTCGCGAGCGACTCAAGCGTGCCGTTCATCGCACGGCAAGGACCGCACCATTCGGCCCAAAAATCGACCAGCACAGGCTCGTCAGCTTGGAGCACTTCCTGTTTCCATTTGAACTCATGAAGCAACATCGTCTTTCCCCCTGAGAGCGGAGTTCGGATCGCTGTTAGCTATTCTACGGACTTGTTACCCGACTTGGCGACTTGGAACTTTCAGCCCACTCAATCGCGGAGAGGTCTTCGACGTCGTCAACGAGGAAGTCTACACTGGCGATTCAGTCTCTGTCCCAATCGCAGTCGAAAGAGCTCTGCCATGCACCGCCTTCCAGCTACCGTAGGTCCGGCCATTGCCGGACTGCTGTTGTTCTACATCTATGGCCTGGCAATCGGAGCTGACAATCCGCCCGAGATAAAGATCGTTGAATCATGGAGCGGCGAGGTGAAACTGGAGTTGCGTAAACAGGCACCAGATGCAGGATTCATCGCCGAAGCCAAGTCGTGGGAGAAGCTCTGGAAGACGTATCGCGGCGACGAGAAGGTTCCCCTGGTTGATTTCAAGGAGCACATCATCCTTGTGGGCGTGAACAGCGACCCAAATCAGATCGGAGCAGTGGCGAAGCTCGGTGAAAAAGGGGATCTGAGAGTGATGTATGCCGGAACGCTGATCGGCTTCATCGATCCCAAAACCTGTGCCTACCAGTTTGCCATGATCAGCCGGCACGGGATTAAGTCGGTCAACGGTATGGTGATGAAATGACGATTAAACCTGCACGTAGATTATCGATCCTGTTGCTGACAGTGAGCATCTGCTTGTTCACTGTTGTGGCACTCGGAGCTGAGCCTTCCCCGCAACCTGCACTCGCACCTTTCTCGGCCGAACAAGCCCGAGCGTACCAAGAAGCCTGGGCCAAGCATCTCGCCGTCCCGCTCGAACAGAAGAACTCACTCGGCAGCACCCTCGTTTTGATTCCACCAGGAGAGTTCTCGATGGGCAGTACTCCCGAACAGGCGGAGGCCGCCTTGAACTTGCTTAAGACTGTACCTCGTGCAGCCCCCGGAGAGGCTGATCGCATTAGCAAGGAAGAGCAGCCGCATCACCGAGTAGTTCTAACGCGACCATTTCGAATGGGCCGTACCGAGGTAACCATCGGGGAGTATCGCCAGTTCATCGACGCGACGAAATACGAGACAGAAACCGAACTGTTTGGCGGCGGTAACTCGTCGAAAGAAGCTGAAACCGATCCAGTGAAACGAAAGGCTTTGTGGTATTCACCCGGCTATCAGGTGACCGATCAATCACCCGTGACACAGCTTACCTGGAACGACATGATCGCCTTCTGCAACTGGCTAAGCAAACGCGAGAGGCTTGATCCCTGCTACGTGCTCAGTGAACAGAAAGTATGGACGCGCATCGCCAACGCGAATGGATGCCGATTGCCAACCGAGGCAGAGTGGGAATATGCGTGCCGCGCGGGAACAACAACGCAGTATTCCTTCGGCGACAATGTCGCTGATCTGGATGAGCACGCTTGGTTCAACCGTACCGCCGAGAAGGGCCGTGAGATTGGAGCCCGCCCGGTGGCGAGCAAACGCCCCAATCCATTCGGTTTGTATGACATGCATGGTAACGCGTGGGAACGCTGCGAGGATTACCACGCCGCCAATTGGTACGCCAAGAGTCCGCCTAAAGATCCACAAGGCCCAGCAACTGGAGTCAATCGAGTTGTGCGAGGTGCGGGCTGGCACTACTTCGATCTTCACTGCCGCAGTGCCTACCGGAACAACTACTCCCCGATAGGACGCACCGGCAACACAGGTTTTCGCGTCGTTTGCGGGCTATAGACTTCGCGATATCTTACGTCGCGTTCAGAAGAACCAACCGCATCTAACCGAGGATCTGAGCCAAGGCATTAACCGCAGCACGAGCCGCATCAACTCCGCCGAGTTGATCGACCAACTTCTTCGCCTGAATAAGTTGCTGAATATTGCTGGCTGGAGCTGCAGCAGCGGGACGTCCCGGCTTGCGGCCACGCTTGCCAACGATCCCGCCCTTCTTTTTGGCATTTGAAAGCACGGTGCTGACGAACTGAGCCGAGACCTCGACGCCTGTCTTGTTAAGGGCTTCAGCGATTTCCCTGGGGGCAGCAGTTGGATTAGCGTCTTTGTACTGGCGAATTGCCATGGACTTGTTCGAACCGCTCTTTGATTTCTTGGCCATTGGTGACTTTCATAGGACGTGGTTTGCAGGCGAATTATTCGAAGCTAGTTTGAGTATCAAATTACGTCAATCGATTGGCGGAGTTCCGCATTGATATGTGTTTGGTTTCGCAGCTGAAATACGAGTCTACAGCACTGCTGAATGACACGCAGGAAAACCGCTGCGTCAGGATGCACTCAATAGCAAAGCACGTTCTCGTGCTGGCAAAATCATGGAGACGAGAGGTCGAGCTTGGCCCTTGCCCGCCTTATCCGAGTCCAAAAGCTGAAGACTGATTGTCTTAGCCTCTCAGTGTCGGAATTTTGCAGTCGGGGCACCGAGTTTGCCTTACAGTCGCCGTTGCCCTCCATTCTGGCAGGCTTTAGGGTTCTAACGCGTGCTTGCCAAGCTGCTTGACCGATTTCCAACCAATGTCTCAGCCGACTAATGTCCGCATCTGCCCGCTTTGCGGCTCGACCAACATCGTCATCGCTGAACCGG
The DNA here is from genome assembly GCF_007747655.1 of Anatilimnocola aggregata. Taxonomy (NCBI): domain Bacteria; kingdom Pseudomonadati; phylum Planctomycetota; class Planctomycetia; order Pirellulales; family Pirellulaceae; genus Anatilimnocola; species Anatilimnocola aggregata. Next base: position 5,368,361 of record NZ_CP036274.1, on the reverse strand, counting down.
ACTCTATTCAGTTGAGGCTGGGGGCTTCCTTGGTGCTCAAGTGTGAGTGTGGAGCGGTAATTACGATGTGCGTCGTGAAGCCAAGTAGCACCGCCAGCGAAGGTGAATCGCAGCCGACGTTGTAAGCGGCCGCTTGGTTGTTCCACACGCCAAGCGAGGACTCTCGCAGGTCTCGCCGCTCTCGTTGGGAATTCACTGCTCAACTCGGCAGACTTTCATTCCGCGATACACTTCATTCTTCGCTGCCGCAAGGCTATCGGCCGAACCTTCGACGCTTGTTGTGGAAAACCGCGGTACGTTGTATCGCCTCCAAAGCCACTTCAATTCAACATGATCTTGCAGAACAATCGCGATGATTTCGCTCGTACGATTGTCAAACAAGTCGTGACGAGCAGGGCTACCCGGTCGCTCGCGCCAGATGAGATTTTCCATAGCATCGACCACTCGATAAACACTTCAGAAACTTGCAGTATTTGCTGCCTTTGATTATCGCAGGTGAGGTAAGAATCGTTAGCACATTCGAAGCTGATTGGCGGATATACGCCGATTAATGGGGGGAATTCCGTTGTCGCATTCAGGCCACCACTTAGAACAGATCTGCAGGCCGAAGTGTTGACGGTGGGTGAGCGGGACGGCCACCCTTGCCGAAGGTTAGTTCGAAGTGCGAATTTTCCGCACATGCTCGACTTCTGTACGCTTTTTGGCTTTCGGTGAAGCCTGTGGGCCCTTCAAGTCGATAGTTGACAACCGTACACTACGCCGCTACCTTCTGGGCGTTGACGAATGGGACGGAGTCCATGCCTAGATACATCGCACATCTCGATGCGGACTGCTTCTACGTTTCGGCGGAGCGGGTACGAGATTCGTTTCTCAATGGGAAGCCAGTCGGAGTGCTTGGCAATCAAGGTGCGTGTGTCATTGCCAAAAGCTACGAGATGAAAGCCGAGGGCGTGAAGACGGGCGAGCCGATTTGGGAAGCTGTTGAGAAGTGTCCACAGGGAATCTACATCAAGCGTGATTTTCGCTGGTACGAAGTGCTGAGCCGGGCAATGCTCGACATCGTGAAGTCACGGTCGCCAATCGTTGAGTATTACTCCATCGACGAATTCTTTCTCACGGTGGATTCCGACCCTGAGCCCTTTGCTCGTGAGATTCAGCAAACGATTCTCAACCGCGTCGGAGTGCCGGTAACTATTGGCGTGGCTCGAACACGAACACTGGCCAAGTTGGTCTCTGATCTCGCGAAGCCCTTCGGAGCACTGGCACTCATTGGTCAACAGGCCGAAGAGAAGCTACTTGGCGAACGGCAAGTCTCAGATGTGACCGGTATCGCCGCCAGATCAGCTGCCAAGCTCAACGCCGCTGGTATCTACACGTGTTTGGACTTGGCCAACGCTCGACCGTCACAAGTGAAGGGGATACTCACCGTAACCGGCGAACGGCTGTGCTACGAGCTGCGGGGCGAGAAGTGTGTGGCCATTCAGACCACTCGGCCACTGCACAAGATCGTGTCGCGAGGCGGGTCGATAGGTAAGCCAAGTAACGACGCGGGCATCCAATGGGCGTGGGCAGTTCGCAACCTGGAGCGGTTGATCGAGGCGCTAGAGAGTTACGGCTTGTGTACAGGCAAGCTCACGCTTTCGGTCGACTACAAGCATGGCCCCACCTGTGCCGCCGAAACCACTCTGAGCGTACCCACGACCCGGTTTGACTTGCTGGTCGCAGCAGCCCGGCACCTATGGGCAAAGGTGCAATTGCGAGGGGCCCTGCTGTACCGAATGCACTACTTCGCGAGCAAGTTGCAGTATCCCGGCAAGCGGCAACTGAGCCTGTTTGATCCACCTGCAGTTCGCGATGACACCCTACGTGAACTGAAGAACAAGTTGAACGGACAGCACGGCCGCTTTGCCCTGCGGAGTGCATCTACGCTGCCCTTAACCGAGATCTACGCGGATGAATCGCACGGCTACGAGATCTGCGATGTACAGGGTAAGACGTGCTTCTAAATGGACGGAATCGCCGTACCTTGGTCGACCTTGCCCGAGGAGTTGATTGACCGATATCAGCTTGCTCGCAGGGCCCATGACCGGGGTGGGGAGCGAGAAATCAGGTTCCTGAGGCGGGCCAAACAACCCCTTTTACCTGTCTGGCACTGTGGGCAGTACCTGATCGTCCCCTGGGGCTGTCGTACTGGCCAACTGCCTCGATCTGGCCTCACTTGGCTCAAGACAGTGGAGGCTGGCGACTGGGTTCCGTACCAGGCTGAACCGGTCACAATCCCTGCTGCACTGGGACTTCAAAACGGCATTTGGTTCAGGGTTCGAGAGGGGGCGAAGGGGCTCATTGTTGAGCATCCGGTGGTAGCTGCGTTCGTGATCGTGGAGCCAGCCACTTACTATTTCAAGAACATGACTCGGAGTGAGCGGATGCCGGTGCTGATCAATGAACAGATATAGCCAGCAGCGGATTTGCGAGCGGTGATCGCCTGGCCTTCCCGAATTGGCTGAAACCGCCCGCCTCCGCTTTGAACTAGCGCGCCATTTTGCCTCTGGGTGCGCGGATTCTGACCTTAATTAGTTCCAGAGTTGCGCAATCGGCCGCGTTCTTTGGCGAATGTCGACGGCATGGTGTTTGCTCCCTGCAGCTGCCAAGCCAAGCGGGATTGGCCGCTGACTGCTTGTGTCGTCTTCAAATACACTCGGCGCTTCTTTTGGGAACCATGTCAAACCATCTCAGCTTTCAAAAGCTTCTAGTTGCTGTCGATTTCTCACCTGCGTCGTGTGCAGCGATTCAGCAGGCGGTGTGGGTTGCAAAAAAGACAGGTGCAACGCTCACGCTGGTACACGTGCTGCCTAACATACGAAAATCCATGCACTCGGCGTCAATCGACGCCAAACTCGACCTTCTGTACGGCGAAGGCAGTGTATTCCATCGCGAAGTGCTAAGCGCGGCCGAGTTGCGCCTGCAGCAATTGGCCGACAAGGTCGCCCATCCCGATCTAGTGGTCAAGCACAAGGTTCTGCTGGGGGAGCCTTTGGCTGAAATCTGCCGCCTCACGCAGGTTGGAGAATACGACTTGGTGCTTGCTGGCGCACATGCGATGACTGTCTGGCAAGAGCTCTTTGTCGGCAGCACCGCCAAGAAGCTCATTCACACCTGCCCTGCTCCTGTTTGGATCGTGCGGCCCGAACACGTCGGGCAGCCTGCAGCCATCCTAACGGCCACCGATTTTTCGCCTGTGTGTCGCCGCGCGATCGATGTTGCCAGCAGCCTTTCTCAAGTGGCAAAGGTCCCATTGCACATGCTGCACGTGGTCGATTCAATGGACGTGCCGGAAGATATCCTCAGCAAAGTACCTGAAGGGAAATCACTGCGTGACGAGATCAACCAAGCCGCCAAAAAGCGGTTCGACGAATTCGTAGCCACGCTCGGAGCCCAGGGCGATATCAGGCCGCACCTCACTTGGGGCACGCCCTGGAAAGAAATCAATCGCGTTGCCAATCAGCTGCAAATCGACTTACTCGTTGTGGGCAGCATCGGCCGTAGCGGGATAGCCGGCATGCTCATGGGCAATACAGCTGAGCGACTCCTCGCGTGCTGCCGGAGTAGCCTGCTGACAGTTAAGCCCGCTAACTTTCTTTGCCCCATTCCGCTCGGCGAAACGGTCACTGAAATTACCAGCCAAGCGGCCTTCATTGAGTGATGGGAGATTGCGTCAAGCAATCCCGGTCGCCACAAGGCGGCCGGACCTTTTGGCGTTCCCTACGAACAGATATCGCAGGGGTGAAGTGGTCGCCATTATTCGGACCAATTGCAACCGCGCCGATTCTACGTGAGCGGAGAAATGTACGTTGAGCCCTGGGCACTAAGCACCCACTTCTTTGGCCTGCACGCCTTTCTCATAGTGCGTGTAAACGTACACCGGAATGGAAAGGTCGCCTAAATGGGTGTGGATAAGTGGCAGCACGACCGCCCAGTCCAATCCGCCTACGCCGGTCGCTAGTTTCGGCAATGCGACGCTTTTAATCTTTTCCTTTTCTAACTCATGCCGAAGCCTTTTCAGGCAGTGGTTCACATGTGCGACAGTAGCCCTGCCCGGTTTGGCTCCGTGAGCGTGCTCCCCCTCTTGGGTCAGCAAATTGAACACCCGCACTCCTGTTGCGCCCCAGAACCATAGCTCACCCGGCTTCGGATGGGTTTGATGCGCATAGTGGCGAAAATCCTTGACCATCGTCGGCCACTTTTCATGCAATGCAGCAGCCAGACCTTGGTCGAAGTGGTCGTTCGGAGCAACGCCATGGGCGATGGCTTGAGCTTTGGTCAAAAGAATATCACCAGAGACTTCATGAATCATTGGTTTCTCGATGGGTAACGAAGAAGCTAATCGGTAGCGAAGTTGCTGGTAAACCGATTGGAGCAATTCCCGGTGTGCGAGTTCGCACACATCTGCCCAGATCGCACGATTTAAATGGCGAACGCAGCAATCCAACTACGGTCGCAATCGATGTGCCAACGATTTGGACCCCTGAAGGTCGTTACGTAGTTCTTAAACGGCCGCGAGGGGTAAAGGAACCGCGCTTCTCCGCTAACTCGTTTGTCTTTGCGAGCACAATGTTGTTGTGTGGTTCGCAAAACTCACCCGCCACGCCTCCCAAGCAGCTCTGCACCGGCGACGATGGCATGCACAGCCGACACATCCGCAATACTGAACTCTGCTCCTCACGACGCAAAGAACGCCCTGCTCAAGATTTCAGCGTAGTAATAGTTCAGTACTGACCGATTGTCGCTCGTCGAGAAAACGTTGGTTGGATCAGGGTCGTGGTGTTCTTCAAGTAATCTCGTCTCTGCGGCATGAATCATCTCGTGCAGCATGGTGCAATTGTCTTCCCGCCGCTTGTTCGAGTCGATCAGGATAAACGGGGCATCGAGGCCCGTACCGCCATTATTTCCATAGGTCGCTCCATAGTAAGGGTAGTGGGCGATGAAAGGACAGACGATCACCCGGACAAGGTTGGGAAAGCCCGGTGTTACTCGATCTGAGGCCCTGCGCACCCGTGCGACATCAGCTGTATATCGAGGATCCACCACATCGACGTGGGGCCAAATCAACGTTCCCATGGTAGGTTCCACGATCCGCATGCCCCAGGAAAACAGCAGGGAGTTTGCCTTCACAATCTGAGCCAAATGCTCTCCCTTCTTACTCTGCCAGGCTCCCTTTGTGATATGAAAAACAATTCCCAAGTTGGCGGGAAGTTGGGGAGGGACATAGGGGGCGTTAGCTTTCGGCTTGCTGTCTGCCTCTGCTGTCTTCGCGCGAACATTGCGGGCCCGAAGCGAGGTACGCACACTGCCAGTAGTTTCAGCTTTCACCGACTCTGTCGAATGCTTGACACAATCACCGCAGATGAACCTCGCCGGATGCTGCTGATCGCGCTCAACGAGTTCTCGATCCAGACGAGCAATCGTCATTTTCCCGACGATGTTGTCCGCCTTGGTTTGATACGAGTAGTTAATGATCTTCCGTTGTTGCTTGTATCGCAAAACTGCAGCAGCGGTGGAGGGGCCATATTTCATGGCCTGCAGCTCAGTCATTTCAATTTCGGCATGGTCCAAAATTTCAAGTGCAGCTTGAATATTGCCCACAAAGCGGCCCGTAGCTCCCAGCAGCACGTGAGCAGAGTCATCCACCAGACACTTTGCCAGACGTGGGTCGTTCTTAAACAATCGCGATTGCAGAGGCATGATTCGACTACTGATCTATGTCTGGGCAGTCCTGCTTTCGCGTTTCAGGCTGCTGTGGCAGGGACCGCTTGATGGATCGAACAGGGAAGCTCGGCGAGCTATTCGTAGCGTCCCCACAGCCGAGGCGCGACCCACTCTTGCTGGGGGACTCGACCAGGCAGGTCACGAAAGTTCTGGCGAGTTTAGTCACCGCCAATTCGGGAAGCAAGTCTTGGCGACATCTCGACTGGCATCGCTAGATGCGAGAGTAATAGCTGCCAAAGAAAGTTCACCTCGCTCCTGAACGGAAACAAATTTCGGCGAGTTGAGGAGAGATGGCATCATCGTTAGCATTCGCTTGGCCTTCCGGGTCGCCATTAAGGCTGTCCGGGAGGATTCAGCGCGTTGTACAAATGGGCTGTGACCAACGCAAAAACCCCAGTTTCAGTGACCGGGGCTGATAGCGTCGTTATCGATACCCGAGCTTGTTTAGGGGTTGTAGCCGTATCCCATGCTGTGCTGGCGAGGCATCATGCCGGTGCCACAGTGGGGCATCATCTGCTGGCCATAAGGCCGGAAGCTCGGCGGGCAGTAGACGGGATTCATACCGTACTGCGGTGGGCACGCAGGTCGGTTGTACATGCCCATCCCAGGCTGGCAGTTGGGTTGGCCGTAGGGCGAGCAGTTCTGTTGAAAACCGGGCTGGCAGTTACCACCACTCGACCAGCGGTAGGAGTACCCGCCAAAGCCTTGAGCCGAAACCGATTCGACGGCTACCAGGGCGATCACAGCAACGACGAGCGACAGGGCGATAGATGCGAGCTTCATGGCCAAGTTCCTAAACCTGAGTGTTTGTTTTTCGAAGCGTCATTCGCCTCGTCACCTTTAACCCGTAAACGGTCAGCAGCAACCGCCACGTATTTTGAAAAATCTTTGGCGGCCGGAGTTTGGGCCGAATGAAACGGGACAACTGCGCATCGCAAGAGCGAAAAAGCCCCGGCTGTAACACCGGGGCTATCTTCTTAGGTTGTGATTCAGCAACAACTTAGGGGTTGCCGTAACCACCACCGAAGCCACCACCATAACCGTAGTTCGGGCGTTGCATCCCAGTACCGCACCAAGGCTGGGGGCGAGGGGGGAAGCAATTCGGTTGGAAGCTCGGTGGGCAGTAAGGCCGGCCGTATTGCGGCGGGCAGAACTGTGGTGGGCAATAAGGGGCTGGGCGGCAGCCGTAACCCGTGGAGTAGCTTTGTTGAAAACCACCGTAACCTTGAGCGGAAGCCGATTCGACGGCGATCAGGGCGACAGCGGCAACAACCAGAGCGGCGGCGAGAGTTGCAAGTTTCATGGTCCGGACTCCAAATCTGAGGGTTTTGTTCGTGTTGCGAAGCGTTCGTTGCTTCGTCACCCTTAGCCCGTAAACCAGAATCCTCACCCGCCACAGAATCTCAAAGAATCTTGCGGTAGCATCATTCGCTGTGAACTGACAAGCCGAAACTTTGCTGCCATGTTGGGCCAACCTGTACATCCCGCCCTTGCCCGGGCAACCCGGGATCGGAGCGAAGACTCCTGGGCGCTGCACCTTCCCAGATCAGTCTGTTTGCCCGCGTTCACCCCAGGCCCAGCGGTACAAGTTGCGGGTATCGACATACCTTCCCTCGCTGCTGGTGCTACCCAAGACGACCACGATCAGGTGATCCTTGCCACGATGACCGCTAGACACCAAACAACTACCGGCCGCAGTCGTGGTGCCCGTTTTGATGCCATCAAAACCCTCGATCTCCAGCAACCGATTGGTGCTGCTCCAAGTCAACTGCCGCTTGTCACCTTTGGCGTCGAGCACTTCGCATTCGTAACGACGAGTTTGCACGATCTTTCGAAACAGTTCGTGCTGCATTGCTTTCCAGGCGATCTGGGCAAGGTTTTGGGCACTCGCATGGTTCTTTCCGAGGCCATGTGGATCGAAATAGCGGGTCTGCTCCAGGCCCCATTCTTTTGCTTGGCGATTCATCTGTGCAACAAACACCTGGGCGGCGGACTCCGGATCACCGCCCTGCCGATAATGCTCGCCGCAGTGCTCAGCAAACGCAGCTGCTGCATCGTTACCAGAGGGGAGCAGCAGACCATACAGTAGGTCGCGAACTTGGATCCGGTCACCCGGCAGAATCTTGGCAGATGAACCGTCCGTCTTCGCCGCTGCCTCGGGGACCGTCATAACCTGATCGAGGATGTCCGGCTGCTTTCTCTGCAGATCGAGCACCAACCAAGCGGTCATGATCTTGGTCGTACTGGCCATAACTTGGGGCTTTGTTTCTTGATCTCTCCACAGGAACTTTCCCGTTGCGCCTTCGATGATGGCCCACGCCTTGGCGGAGACTTCAGGCGGACCTGAAAGTCGATCTGGTTTCTGCTTGGCCGGTGCTTCGTCAGCCGGAACAAACTTGGTGGATGCGAGGGTCGCAATTCCCACGGATAAACCGCTCGCAATTAGGAACCCACGCCGCGTTGTTTTCACGTTCACAAACTGCTCCCGGAATTCTGCGATTTCGACTAACGACTTACAACGTGTTGGGACAGGGCGGTTGAGGGTGAGAGAGGCCTGAAGAGTGCTATAGCCAACGGGTGGTGAAGGGGCATGGTGAGATGCTCTGCGACTGGGCGTTAAATCGACAGAACAACCATCGCTGACCAGGGGCGCCGGGTCAAGATTAGGCCTACAGGGCCGGTGGTCGCGCGAGCAAGCACACCCAATTCGGCAGACGCCCAAACTACATTGCACCGGGAGCTGCGAGCTCGTAACGGCTTATGGCTTCAGTGCCGTGACTTCAGCCAGCTTCTCCGCCAATTCCTTGACGGCAGATTCATCCAACTGGCCGGCTTCAAGCGTGCGGTGATACTTTACTTGCCGTTTCTCGGAGTAGACGACGACCACGCCAGCCTCTTTCGCGATTCCGAATATTGCTTCACCGTTGGCGATTGCCACGTCCAGTTTGGTGAATGCCTGCTCCTTCGCCCAATCGCGAATCTTGCTCTTCAGCTTCTCGTCGAACTGGCCACCGCCCAGCAGCAGTACATAGCCGCGAAGCTCCTCTTGATTTGCGAGCTGACCATTTACCTTGGTCAAAAACGTGTTCAGGTTCGGTTCGTCAAGCGTTCGCACGTAAATGCTGATCGTCTGGTTGCCACGGTACTTTCCTGCGAGACAGGTGTTTCGATCCGTAGGCTGGCCAACCACGCACCGCATACTCGAAATCGGAATTAGCTCGCCTACGCCGAGCCCTTTCTTTGGCTCTTCCGCGATGCCAAGTAACTGGAGTCCAGCTACCGCGAGCAGTGCCAACCCGACCCGTAACGACCAACTTGCCGTAGCGAACATGGACTGAAGCCCTGTTGAATTTGGTATTTTGGTCAACCGCTAAATCTTGATTCTAGGGGAAGCAAAGTGAGGGTCCCAGCGTTTTCCAGGGGTAAGGTCGACATGCATTTCTGTGTCGTTCGCTTGGGCCGCCGAGGCGTCCTACTCCAATCTCGACATCCAGAATGTCACAGCCGCAGTTTCGCAGGATTCTGAGATTTCGTTGGCGGGTTGCAGCTCGACTTTGCGGGCTTGAGGTAACGGGTCTTTTGTTGACCTGAAAACTCAAAGTACAACGAACGTTTGGAGTCCCAGTCGTGAAAACTCGCCTCACTTCCCTGGTCGTCGCCGTGGCTGTTGCCGTTGGCCTGTGTGTTTCTTCGGCTCGTGAAGCCGCCGCTCAGTTCTTTCCCCCAAACCTCCAGGCAGTGGTGAAGTCGATCCGCTGCGTCGACATGCAGGACGAAGGGACTCGATTCGATAACATCTACGTCCTCACGACCGCCGATGGTCAGCAGACGAAAAAGCTCCGGCACCAAACGTTCAGCGTCGGCACCCGGAATAACTACAACGAAACGATCAACTTCACCAGCGAAGCCGTCATTCAGGTTGTCGAAGACGATCAAGGACTGGCCAACATCGGCCGCGGCGGCGACGACTATTTCGAACCCCTGACGATCTCGGCTGATCTCGCCGGCCTGGGGCCGCAAACTTTCACGGTGCAACATCAGGATCCGACCCTCGGTGACCTGGGCATTTATGAAGTGGTGGTCGAAGTCTTCGGTCAAGGTCCGGCGCCAGGGCCTGCTCCCAGCCCGTTTCCTCCGGCCCCAGTCGTTATCCCGTCGCCCAGCACTACGCAACTCGCGGGCAGCTTTTGGCACGAAGCTCGGGTCGGTCAGATACTGGTCTACAAGATTGACCGAGCTGGTTTCAACCAACTCACCTGCACGGTCACTACACTGCAGAATGGCCGAGTGGTCGCCGTCAGCCCGCCGCAAGCTTGCCAATACAATCGCAACACCGGCATGCTGCAGCTGGGCGACGAAGGAACGTTCCAAGTCACGTTCAGCCAAGCTCGCGGACAATCAGGCCTGAAGTTGACCGACTTCCGCGGCAACAATCGGGTGTGGAACTAGTACCCACGAGTACGTTCGCTCCACTCAGCAAACGCAACACGACCTCCCGGAGCACATCCGGGAGTCTTTTCATGCGCGGCGGAAGCTAACCAGGTACACGGACTTGCGGCTCGGTTTGGGGACCTGCGTGATCCGCGTCCAGGCCGATAGCTGTGTTAATCGCCTGGACCGCCGAGCGCCGTTAAGGGCGTCCGGACGAGTCAACGGGGTGTACAGAAGCCGTTGCGAACGTGAGCTGCATGTGTCGATTCGGCAAGGCTGAGCTGCCTCAGAGAAGCCCCTGGTCGCCACTTGAAAGCCTCATTTGATCGGTATAACGCTCGCTTAAGACTGATCCAAAATGCCACTTGTGGGACGAGTTAGGTGGGCAAAACGAAGGACCGTGGGCAGTAGTGATCGTAGTCGCTGATTCGAGGTAGTTGCCCAGTATTGGTGCCGGAGGCGAGTGGTCCAGCCCTGGTTGATCTGAGCAATTTGGCCGCCGCTGCACTCATCAGAATCGTGGATTCGGAGTTGCGGAGTTTAACCTTCCGAATGGGTTTGCTGGGCCCCAAAGGCGTGTCAGTGACCAGGGCACTGGGCATGTGGGAAAGTCGAATTGGGTGCCTGTCCGTATGGCAGGCGGGTGCCGCTGAACTTCCGTTCCGTAGGGGGCTCGGACGAATGAATTCGTGCTCGTAGGCCAGCATCCAAATTGGTTTTCAATGCCCCTACATGCCAGCCGAGTACCGGGGACAAACCGCCGATAACCGCTTAACCACACTGGCCTGAGTGACGTCGCAGAACCCGTCAACAAGTATGCTGAAGCCTATCTAAAACGGGCAGGCAGCTATGTTCAAATTCGCTTTGCGAGACGGTTCAGTAATACTCGCAGCCGGCGTGCTGATAGTGTGTTTGGCCGGTATTGCCGTTGCCATTAGCTGGCTCCGAAACGACCCCAACACCAAGGCCGGCAGGCTGCGACGAAGCCTGGACGCGGTGGGTCAGGAGACCGAGCGACGTGACCGCGAGATCGAGGAATTGACGGGGTCGCCAGTGGGTAGGTGAGTCGCTGCGAGGCCTACTGTACACTCCGCCCTTGCCTCTGTTACCAGAGGTTCGGAGCGAACATTGCCGGCACTGTCCCCGCCATCAATACCGGGGAGTAGAATGCTCTCCGCCAACTTCCAAGCCAGCATTGCAGCACCCGAAACGAGTGCCACATGTTCAAACTCAAGTCTCTCCTCACTCTGATCGCCCTACTTTGCCTCCCGACGTTTACCGTTAGGTCGTGGGCTGCTGACCGGCTCAACGTAATCGTGATTTTGGCCGATGATCTCGGGTACGGCGACTTGGGCTGCTACGGTCACCCCAAGTTTAAGACACCGCACCTGGACAAGATGGCGGCCGAAGGAGCCAGACTTACTCAGTTCAATACTGCAATGGCGTTCTGCGCTCCAACGAGGGCATCGCTCCTCACGGGCAGGTATCCCTTCCGCTGTGGCATGAACAACAATCCTGCACCTGACGGGGGGCCGAACGCGGATGCTGTGGCGCTGCCGGCCAGCGAAGTATTGCTCCCCCAGTTGTTCAAGAAGGCTGGATACGCCACGGGAATGGTGGGCAAATGGCACTTGGGGCACAAGCAACCGGAGCACCTGCCCACATCCCGCGGATTCGACGAGTATCTGGGCATCCTCTACAGCAACGACATGCGGCCAGTGGAACTCGTCGAGGGTTTGAAAGCCATCGAATACCCCGTTGTACAGGCCACGCTCACAAGGCGGTATACCGACCGAGCCATCAAGTTCGTCGAGAGGCATCGGACAGAACCATTCTTTTTGTACTTGGCCCATGTCATGCCGCATAAGCCGCTGGCCACGACCGAGGCTTACTACAAGAAGAGTGGCGTTGGCCTCTACGGCGATGTGCTAATGGATCTGGACGCGGGAATCGGCGAGTTACTTGCCAAGTTGCAGGAGCTGAAGCTGGATGAGAACACACTGGTCCTGTTCACGAGCGACAACGGTCCATGGTTCGGAGGGAGTACCGGCGGGTTGCGGGGGATGAAGGGCAGCAGCTACGAGGGTGGTTATAGAGTCCCTTGCATTGCCCGCTGGCCGGGGAAGATCCCAGCGGGTCACGTGAACGATGCGCCAGCTGTGATGATGGACCTGTTTGCTACGGTGCTTGCGGCTGCGGGGCTTGCCGCGCCCGGCGACCGTGTAATTGACGGGCGCGATATCTTGCCACTCTTTACCAGCAAAGCGAAGAGTCCGCACGCGGCTATATTTGGGCAGCAAGGAGCACAATTGGCCGTCGTTCGCAATGAGCGTTACAAACTACACGTGCTACCGCCGAAGGACTTCTTTGCCAGTTTGAATAAGCCGGGTCAGCGGTGGATTGATGCCCGTGGGCCTGACGGTGTGACGATTCTGGCCCCGCATGAACAGTACCAGCCCGATGCGTATCCTGGAACCTTGTCGGGCGATCCGGCGAAAGCAATGCAGCTCTTTGACGTGCAATCTGACCCAGGCGAACAGAAAGATATTGCTGCCGGCAATCCAGAAGTTGTCCAGCAGCTCAAGTCACTGTTCGATGAGATGAATCGCGCTGTGGCTGAGCGGCAAGCAAAGTAAGAATAGTTGGACAATCGCCATAGTCTGTGGGGAAAGAGCAAATGGCCTGATGAACCCCGAACACAGTGCGACTGCGCTCGGTCGGTATTGATTCTGCAGTGATCCGGCTGCACCATGCAACTGTCGTTTACACAAACTGACCTTGTAGAAAAATGCTATTCCGCAATTGACTGGCGCGGAATGGCCTCGTAGGGATCGGCCCCTGTCCCGTCAGTCCCCCTTGCCTTCGTGCCGGGCATGATCTGGAAGCGCGGGTCGAATTCGATCATCGTCGAAGCGAGCTTTTTCAAGACGCCGACGTCACCCGTCACCTTCGCGGTCCCATCCGCAATCTGAGCTTCGAGGGTCTTGGCACCCATCATCGTCTGCTCTAAATCGACGCGATTGATGTTGACGGTTAGGTCAGGATTTTCGGCTTGAAAGCCTTGAATGTTCGTGAGCGTCGCATTTTCCATTTCGATTAGGAACTTCTCGCCGTTGTCGGGCGTGACTAGGTTGATCGTAAACCGCATGCCTTCTGCTTTGCGGCTGTCCATGCGAATGCCGAGGAAGTTGAGAAACAACTCCGTGGACATCGCGCGGATCACGTCGGGGCTGCTGGAATCGGCGGTTTTTCCCTGCGGGATTCCGGATCGGAGCTCATACGCCGCGGCAAGGTAACTGTTCCGCAAGCCGGGGTTTTCCTGCTGATAGCCAAGCTGCTCGAAAATGTCGGCCAGCAGATTCTTGGCGGGAGCGTTTGTCGGTTCGGCCTGTACTAGCTTGTTGACAATTTCCTGGGCGAGGAGGTACTTGCCTTCGTTGTGGAGTTCCTGCCCGCGAGCGAGGATTCTTTCGGAGCCACCCATCATTTCAACATAAAGAGGGGCGGAGTCGGCAGGCGACAACGGAACGAGGGTCGCCGGATTACAGTCCCAGAATCCGAGGAAGCGTTGGATAACACCGCGGCTGTTATGCTGGGCTGAGCCGTGATAACCGCGGCAGTACCACTTACTTTGCAAACCCTTCGGCAGCTCATACACGTTGTGAATCTCGTTGATGGTCACGCCTTGGTTAGCGAAGTGTAATACCTGGTTGTTCATGTGCGCGTAAAGGTCGCGCTGACCGCGTAGCACTTCCTGAATTCGCGCATTGCCCCACCGCGGCCAGTGGTGGGAGGCAAACATTACCTCTGCCTCCAGGCCGAAACGATGGAGCGCCTGAGCAATGTACTTCGACCAGTTCAAGGGGTTGCGCACCGGAGCGCCTCGCAGCGTGTAGATGTTGTGCAACGATGCGATGACGTTTTCAGCCATCCACAACGCTTTCATCTCGGGGATGTAGGTGTTCATTTCCGTCGGCGCTTCGGTGTTGGGCGTGTCTTGGAAAATCATCTTCACGCCATCAACCTCGATTTCCTCGATCTCCTTTTCGACCAGCCGGTTTGGCGCAATCAAACCCATGGCACCGGCCGACACTGCCTGACCGAGTCCCTGCCCCACGTAACCGTGTGGGCTGGCAGGTAGCAAGAGTCCATACTGGTAGAACAGCCGCCGGTTCATGGCATTGCCGGCATAGACGTTCTCGGCGATCGTGTGCTCCATGAAGTTGCGGGGGGCAATGACGGGAATCTTCCCGGATCGCACATCCGCTTCCTTAACGATGCCGCGCACGCCGCCCCAGTGGTCGGCATGCGAGTGGGAATAGATCACCGCAGAGACTGGTAGACCCTGGCCCACATGCTTCTGGAACAGTTCCCACGCCGCGCGAACCGGTTCCGCCGACACCAGGGGGTCAAATACGATCCAGCCAGTTTTGCCCCGGATAAAGGAAATGTCGGAGAGGTCGAATCCGCGGACTTGATAAATCCCAGGAATTACTTCGTAGAGCCCATAGTTGTTGTTCAATTGGGATTGGCGGAGCAGCGACGGATGAATGCTATCGAAGTCTGCCTGCTTGTCGAGGAACTGGAAGCGTTCCATGTCCCAGGCAACGTGACCCGCATCCGCCGTGATCTTTAGATCCTTCATCGGAGCGATGAGGCCCTTTTTCTGCTCCTCGAAATCCCGTTTGTCGGCAAACGGTAGCGTAGCCTTTGCTTCTTGAAGTACCGCCCGCGTGAATACCGAAGGCGCTTTGCCTTTGGGATGGAAATGCCCGGTCAACGGAGTGGAGTCTTGAGCACGTACCGGGCTCTGCTCAAGGACCATATGACCAGCTACTGCGAACGCTGCGCCCATAGATGGAAGGGCTTGCACAAATTGCCGTCTGGTTGTCATTATCTGGTCCTGGCTTGAGACATCGAGAGGGGTAGTACAATCGGCTGATGAAGGCACATCCTATGCCACCGTCAGCTCAATTGATGGGAGGCCTATGTGGACTCACTCCGGTACGAGTGAACGAGTGGCAGCAAACCAAATGAGCACATGCCGGTGAGCGACTACGCACACTTTGTGTGGTGGTGAGCGGCTCCCGCGCGCCGCCAGATCAATTGCGGGCAACTCTTCGCTCGCTCGTTTTGGCTGGTGCTACATCCTGTCCGAAATCTTGGCCCGAATAATCTGACTCACAGCCCGATCTGAAGCCCGAGCGGCGTTGCGATGAGCTCGGGGTCATTCTGGCCCTCGGCGTCCTGTTCTGCCAATGCATCGGCTACATTGCCAACAATGCTTCCCATCGACAGCTTGAAATTTCAGTTTGACGGCATGTTCGAGATTCCTGGCGTCCGCCGCGACGCTTCGGCGCTTGCCGTGCATGCTGATACCGGGCACCTGTGGACGATCACCGACGACAAAGTACGTCTGGTCGAGTTCACCAATCGCGGGGAATTCGTCAGGGAGGTGAAACTGAATGGTATCGACGATGCGGAGGGCTTGTCTTATGTCGACGGCAATCGATTCCTCATCGCAGAGGAAAAGCGAATGCGCATTACTCTGGTTAATGTGCCTCCGGATGTGACCAAGCTCAAAGTCGATGGGCCCAGCATCGACATCGAAGTGAAGTCGAAGAAGAACAAGGGGCTGGAGGGCGTAAGTTACGACCCGAAGACGGATACGCTATTCACGGTGCGCGAAGGCAAACCACCCACGGTATTCCGCGTTTACTCAATGCAAGACAGCGAACACCGTAGGACTGAGGAATGGTCAATTGACCTGGATGGATTTGACGACCTGTCCGATACCTTCTTCGATCCTGCCACTGGTTGGCTATGGCTACTCAGTCATGAATCGCAGATTGCCGCCGCGTTTGATCCGCAAGGTGCGCGTGTCACCGAGGTTATATTGAAGAAAGGGCACCACGGTCTGCTCGAAGATGTCGAACAAGCGGAGGGCATTGCTCGCGACAAGCAAGGCATGCTGTACATCTGCTCGGAGCCGAACCACATCTATCGGTTTCGCCCGAGCTGCCAACGGAGATCACTCGTTTGATGTCGAGTTGGTCGCTGAGAGAGCCTGAACCGGTTGGCGGACGCCGGTAAGCAGCTGGCAATTGTGCCAAGGAAGGAACGAAGCTAGTGGGTTGACCTAACCCGGGCCTACGAAGCACTGAGCATTTTTTCAAGAGCCGCGAGCTCCACTGATTTACCCAACTGAGCAATTCGTTTGCATTCTTTTCACAGCTCAGGGAAGCTGAACCCTCAACCTATTCGCTGCGGGCTCATCCTTCGTGTCACTCGCTCCGGATTCCTTGTGAAGCAGAGACTCTATGAGCGCGGTCTGGAAATCGACTTGCAGTTGTTGCGGTGAGCGACATACGTTTCATTTTCGAGATGCCGATGTCCTGCCCAGAGACCAGGCCTACGAGTTCGTCTGTCCGACAACTACCGAGCTGACCCTGTACGCTGACGACGATTGTGAATGGCCCCACGTGAATGCTGCGCGACCTGAGGACGCCGTGGACGTGAGGTTTCGCGGCTCAAGCTAGCATTAAACCAGCGCGCTGCCGTGAATGTGTGGCTTGATGATTGCCGCCACTTTCCAATCCGCGGCGACTTGTTCGAGCTGGGCTATCCGATGTTCAACTGTCGCTATGGTAGTCAATTTTGCGGCCAATTCCTGCGTCTGGACTGCGGTAAGCGTCGGCTCGAATTTTACGTCGATGGTTCCGTTGCTACAAATCAGGCTTAGTGGGGTTGTTTCCATTTCTTCAGTCTAGCAAGGCCGTAGCGAATCGATGAAGCACATCGTGGTGATGGGATTATTACTTCGGGAGGCTGCTCGCGGCTGGATCGAGCATCGGGCTCAAAGGCTGGGGGCCTCATTGGCGTTCTACACGACACTCGCGCTCGCGCCGCTGTCGATGATCACCATCGCGGTGGCTGGCTATTTCTATGGTGAAGAGGCCGCCCGCGGTGGAATCGTGGCCCAGATTGAACATCTCGTCGGAAAGGATGGTGCGGTCGCGATCGAGGCAATGATCCAGAAAGCTAGCGAACCCCAGCAAAGCCGCTTTGCCACCGTGATCAGTATTGTCCTACTGTTGTTCGGCGCCACAGGTGTCTTTGCTGAACTCAAAGATTCGCTGGACACCATTTGGGAAGTGAAGCGCAAGCCAGGTCTAGGGATCTGGCTAATCGTGAAGACCCAGTTGTTGGCATTTGCGGTCGTCGTGGGGACAGGCTTCCTGCTGCTGGTGTCACTATTACTGACGGCCATGTTGACGGCCTTCGCACACTGGGTTGCCCAGTGGCTCCCTGTGCCCGTCTGGACGGCTTATTTCTTGGACCTGCTGGTATCGTTCCTGGTTATCACGTTCCTGTTCGCGTTAATCTTCAAGCTGCTACCCGACGTGACCGTGAGTTGGAAGGACGTGTGGATCGGAGCCGTCTTCACCGCAGTCTTGTTCATGATCGGCAAGTTTCTGATTGGTTTATACATCGGGAGTGCGAGCGTTGGGTCGGTCTACGGTGCGGCGGGTTCGCTGGTAGTAGTGCTTGTTTGGACCTATTACTCTTCGCAAATCCTCTTCTTCGGTGCTGAACTGATCCGGGCCTATGCCAAATATTTCGATCCGGCCCCAATCGTTCCTACGGAACTAGCCGAGCCGATGCTGCCGGTCGAACTTGCCAAGCAAGGAATGACTGCCGGGGACTACGATCACCCGAAGTAGAATCGGACCCTGGAATTTAGTGGCGCGGAGACTAATAGCCGATCTCTCGGGGCACCACGTTGCCCGATTGCTTCTTCGCGTAAGTAAATCAGATCCGCCGTCGCTACCACATAACTATCGTTGCCATTTTCTAAACTGCGACCGGTCCGACCAAAGATGGAGCGGACCACTAGTAGTTGCCAATTGTTTCCCCGCCATCTGGTGAGGACAGCGCGGTCCAAGTGCTCAAATTGATCACTTCACTTACGAACCGCACGCTGCAGTCGGCCAGCAAAATGTTCACGCCGCCAGAATGACTGCTACGGGCCGTTCGCAGATCTCGAATCGAGTTGTATGCCGCGTATGCGCCGATGCACGGTGCTTGGGCCGTAGTCTGACACCAAGCGGTGCGGATTTCGTCGGGTACGAGACTGTTGGGCGTGCGATTATGGTGAAAGAGCGGCCCCTCGGGATAGTGCATGATGCCGCGACCATCGAGCGGATTCTTCGGACAGCGGATCTCAGAGATCATGACGGTGTGAGTCGTACCATCCGTCAACTGCTTCAAGCCCAACCAACTGTTGATAAAGAAGACGCCTCCGGGGCGGTCCATCATCGGCGGCGTTGTATGCCCTGGCCCCAGTCGATACTCAATCGCGGGACCAATCCCGTTATTGGCGACATAGTTCCCCCGCCCGAACACAGACGGAGGGTACGTTGTGTTTGGCTCAGGCCGCGTGTCGGAGGGGCAGAGGAACAAGGGAACTTTTAGCGGAGTGATTTTTCAGCCCTCCGCTACTGTAGAAATTCGCGTTGAGTTGACTCCAGTTGATGAGGGCGTCGAGATTAGTCTGCTCCATGTAAGGAAACAGATACGCCACCCAAGTCGCTTCACTCGGCCCCAGCGGCTTTCCAATGTCGGTCCCCGTTCCTCCGCCTCCCGTCGTACCTGGAGGCAACACTTGCTTCGCGTCGTGGTGCATGTGAAGCGACAGGCCAATCTGCTTCATATTATTCGTGCAAGACATCCGCCGTGCGGACTCGCGAGCGGCCTGTACAGCTGGCAGCAAGAGCGCGATCAAGACGCCGATAATCGCGATCACAACCAGCAATTCAACCAAGGTGAAGCCGGGCAACTTTCGCGAAGCAAAAATGGTTGATTCCATGCCGGTGACCTCCAAGGAGAATTGGAGACTTATGCGCTATCATCGCAAGCCTGAGCAGGTTTCAAGGCCGCTTCCGGCATGCCGCTCTGGACGTCCGCAGTATGCCGGGCGACCGCGCAAAAGACAACTCAAATTGTGGTCGCGATTTTGGCGAGCGGCGATTAAACCTTTAGCACGGAATCGCGCACGCCATCTTGTCGCGTTGCTTGTCACCCCCGGACAGCCACTCGCCGATTTGCTGCGGAGTCGGGAGCGAAAGTTTCCTTTTGCCGTACGAGATTAATCAGAAGCGGCGGCACCGAAGTTAGTGCTTATTTTGCCTCGGTTCGCTTCACCCGCAGCACCTTGCTGTCGCAGGAGACGATCTCCAACGTGAACGGCATGCGGTTGGGGTCTTTCGGGAAGGTCACTGCGATCTTTCCCTCTCCCGCCGACTCCCATTTGCCGGGCACCGTCTCGTTGCCATCGGCCGGAGCTATCGGATGATCGATGAACTCGCCGCCCTTCTCGATCTCGAAGCCGGCTCTGCCACGTGACGGCGGGAACTTGAAGCCCTTCGGACGATACGCTTGTATTGCACCTTCGTCCTCCTCTCTCGAATTAATCCAAGAGTTGAAGACCTCCAGTGGTAACTTGCCTTTCTCTTCCTCGGCCGCGAGTAAGGCCAGACCACTCGCTGCTAGAAAGACCGCCAAGAACGCATTTCTCATCTTCGTAACTCCTTCTGTTATGGGCTGCCGCTCGATGTGCGTCGCGGCACTGCAGCCAAATAACTCCGTTCATCGTACGCGGACGCGTCCCTATGTACTGCCAAACTTCAGACGATTTGGGTTGCCCGAAGTTCCGATCAATTTGTTTTCACAGCGAAACATGGGCGTTTTTGCCCGTTTGCCAGCATTTCACAGAAGCTTCCGTTTTGCCCTGAAACATTTCACGCCATCTCACGCTCACAGCCTTAGACAAGTTCAGCTACCTCAGCGATTTAGTTCAGGTAGCCCTAGTCTTCACCATCTTGCCTTGGAGTCTGTGCCATGAATCGTGTTGTCGTTACTTTGGTTGCGGGTGCTTTCCTTTCGCTGACCAGCCTGTTTGCGTCGTCCGCTCTCGCCGGCAACGGTGGTGGCAATGGTGGCAGCAAACACGGCGGGGGCCATCAAAACCACGGGCATCAGAACCACGGGCACAGCAACCACGGGCACCACAACCACGGGCACCACAACCACGGGCATCAGAACCACGGGCATCAGAACCACGGGCATCAGAACCACGGGCACAGCAACCACGGACACCACAACCACGGGCACCAAAACGGCGGCAGCAATTTCAACCACAACTTCAACAACAATCACCACCACAATGGCTTTCAGTTCCAAAGCAAGAATTTTGGCTTCAAGTTCGGCGGATAGGCCATCAAGATCGGTCGCTTAGAGTTGGCAGCAACGCAGTGACGACGAGCTCCACACAGGATGCTTACTCGTCAGGGCGAGAGCGACGGTCTTGGATGCCTTCTCGTGCGGTTCTGGTCCAATCGGTGGGGAGTCGGAGAAGTGGGGACCCGGCAAGTTGTGGCGTTTGCTGTTCGCTTACGATCCGTCGTTCTTCAGACGTAAGCTTCGTCGTACTAACCCTTGCAGATTCCGATTGTGTTGCCATGTATTCAAATCCATTTTGCGGCGGGGTGGATCATCCACGTCCACTTATGCAGGTTCTGTGGTTCTCTTGTCAGTGGTAACAGCATATCCGCTACCCACCCCTTGCCGCACCCATCAAGCACAACGCGGTCGCACCCGGGTCGTCGTCCAGAACCCCCGGCGTGTCAGAGAGAGAGAGAGAGAGGGCGACTCACTTGTCAGCGCAAATGA
The DNA here is from genome assembly GCF_007747655.1 of Anatilimnocola aggregata. NCBI lineage: Bacteria > Pseudomonadati > Planctomycetota > Planctomycetia > Pirellulales > Pirellulaceae > Anatilimnocola > Anatilimnocola aggregata. Next base: position 5,347,433 of record NZ_CP036274.1, on the reverse strand, counting down.
GGGGATAAGCATTGATATGTCTCCTACGAGTTCGTGTACAACGTGTTGAAGAACAGAAACGTTTTGTCGCACAAATATTCCGCACATTGGGTGTGAGCGGGCAGGACATCGGGAACCTCGCGGCTCTCGACGCCCTGCGCCGCAGCTACCTCCACATTCCGCGAGCACTCACGTAGTGGCCGGAGGTCTGCCTCAGCTACACCGAAAACAGATACGGACAAGTCATTCCAATGATTTCGTCCGCCCCAGTTCGAGCTGCGCGACTTCGCCCGGGTGCTTTACGGAACTTAGGCGCGATTCCGGCGGTAGACGACTCCCGTTGTTGACCTCAAGACGCCGAAGTCGTCCTTGCCGTCTCCATTCCAGTCGCCGATTAAGGGGTTGTCTCCGACCAGGCCAAAGGAATAGCCCAGTTCATCTTGAGATTGGCCGGTCCACCCACGTGCCCCCACATCAAAGAAGAATGTGGTGTAGCCACTCGCGTTGTTTCGGAATACGCCAAAGTCATCTTTGCCATCACCGTTCCAATCGCCGACGAGTGGAGTATCCCCGGCCAGACCGAACTGATAGCCCAATTCGCCGGCAGTCTGCCCAGAATATCCGCGAGCGCCTTCATCCAGAAAGTACCGACCACTGGCGGTGCGGAAGATGCCGAAATCATCGGTCCCATTGCCATCCCAATCACCAATGATCGGCTGGTCGCCTGCTAATCCGAATTGGTATCCAATCTCTCCTGGGTACATCCCCGTGTAGCCCCGCGGCCCCTCGTCCAGGAAATAACGTGGGCCGCCGGGTGCATTGGCCCGATAGACCCCAACATCGTCTCTCCGATCGCCGTTCCAGTCACCAATCAGCGGAAGGTCTCCGGGCAAGCCAAACGAATAGGCCGATTCACCACTCGAACCAGGCACGCCTTCGTCCAGGATGTATGTGTTCTGTTGCGTAGGGGTGGCAGCTTGTTGGTAGACCCCGATGTCGTCCTTGCCGTCTCCGTTCCAGTCTCCGACCAGCGGTTTGGCGCCCGCCTGACCGAACTGGAAGAATGGACGTACCGGATCAAAGAGTAGGAAAATCCCATGGCTTGCGATATGACTGGCCGGTTCGTCACGGCCGTCGCCATTCCAGTCACCAAGTATGGGTGATGTAAGACAAGCGGCGCGAACGACTAAGTTAGTGCCGTTGCCTCCCCGTAGATCGTCGGCAGAGTCGCCACCGCCGAACAAAATATCGTTTCCATTCTCGCCGATTAGAAAATCGTTTCCGGCGTCTCCGCAAATAAAGTCATTTCCTTCGCCACCGTAAACCGTATCTCGCCCGCTACCCGCCAGAATAATGTCAGCTCCGTCGAAACCATCGAGTACGTCGTTCCCCGCGCCGCCTCGAATGACGTCGTTGAGCAGGCCGCCGTACAGCCTGTCATTACCATCGCCACCATCGACTTCCATCGGAATCGCCGGGCGAGTTGTGTTGACACTGTTCGAAGCGGTGAAAGTGTCGTTTCCCACTCCGCCTGTAAACGACGGTCGAATAGTGCAGCGCGCGGCGGTTGAAAAGTGTGGCGCTGAGGTGGGGAAGGGTCTCAGTCTAAATCAGGGTGTTGGGGCATTCCAGTAAGAATCCTTCCTCCTCCGGAGGAGGAAGGATTGCGACGGTTGTAACGACGGCTAGGATTCTGCCGTTTCATCGGCGGGTGACAAGGATGAGGTCGCCGGTTTCGGGCGCGATCCTTTGCGGCGGCGCCGCGCGTCTTGCAAGCGATAACTTTCGCCGGTCGATTCGAGGATGTGGCAGCGGTGTGTCAGCCGATCGAGCACGGCGCCGGTCAGGCGCTCGCTGCCCAGGACTTCGGTCCATTGCTCGAACGGCAGATTGGTGGTCACGATCAACGATTGGCGTTCGTAAGCGCTACTGATGACCTCGAAGAGCAACTCCGCGCCCAGCTTACTGGCGGGGACGTAACCCAGCTCATCGAGGATCAGCAGATCGAACTTGGCTAGTGACGACTTCATCCGCAGCAGCGTCCGTTCTTCTCGGGCTTCCATAAGTTGCGTGATCAGTTCCGTCACGCGGCAGAAGCGGACCCGTTTGCCCCGCTGACAGGCGGCAATGCCAAGCGCGATGGCCAGGTGCGTCTTCCCCGTGCCCGGATGCCCGAGAAAGATCACCGACTCGCGGCGTTCCACGAACTCGCACCGCAGTAGTTCTGCCACCAGCACGCGATTGAGCGAGGGCTGGGCGGCGAAGTCGAAATCACCAGGCGATTTCAGGTTGGGAAAGCGCGCTGACTTGAGCCGCCGCTCGCTGGCACGCTTCTCACGGTTGAGTAACTCCAGCTCACACAGTTGCAGCAGAAAGCCCAGATGATCGACGTTCTCCGTCGCACACCGCTGGGCCGTTTTCTCGCAGCCCTCCAGGAACGACGGCAACCGTAGGGCCTTCAAGTGATGCTTGAGCAGCACCGTGCTTTTGGTTTCGAGAGATTTCATAACACACCTCCCGTCGTCAGCGCGCAGGTCAGTTCACGGTAAGACAGGAGATTGGGAGGAGGGATCGAGTGCGACTGCAGATGCGGATGATTGTCCAGCCGAAACCACCGCGTCGGCTCTTCCAGTCCCTGCTGCACGAGCAGCCGAATCGCATCGACGGCCAGAACGTCGATCTCCAGTGCCCGCTCAATCGCCGCAGTTAATGCAGCCAGCGAGATAGTCTCCAGCAGCCGCAAGGTTTTGATGAACTCCCGGCGGCCGTGTGCGCCGCCATCTGCTTCCAGACGCCGCCGGAGGAGATCGAAACAGTCCGGCAAGCCCCAGTTTTCCAGGGGTTTCGCGAAGTCCAAGCCCCCTGGCTTCCGCTCCAAGAGTGCCAGGTAATGCAGCGGGTTGTAATGGACCTGCTCCTTCGACCAGTCGCGTGGATGCTGGGCAACCAACTTGTCGTTAACGACCAGCCGAACTTCCTCCAGGCCGCCAATTGCGGTCACTTTCTGATGAGCATACTGCGTCGGCACCGAGTAATCGTTGCCGTCGAAGCGAACCAAGGAAAGAGAGTTGGCCTGGGCCGGTTCGACTCGCCGCGCTTCAAAGCCCGACTTCGGCAGCGGCAACAACGCAGCCTGCTCCTCTGCCAACAACGTGGCTTTGTTCGCCGGTTGTCCGCGTAACTGGCGTTCCAGATCTTCACAGCACTGCCGCTCGAGTTCGGCATTCAGCACTTCCAGGCTGCCGGTCCGTGGTACCGGCACCAGGAAGTTCCGCCGCGCGAAACCGATGAGGTTCTCCGTATGCCCCTTCTCCATCGGCCGTCGCACCAGGCAGAAGTGATGCTCAAACAGATAATGACTCTGCAGCCGTAGGAACTCACGCGTCGGCGTGTCACCCCGTTTCCCCACGAACCGGGCCACAGCAATCCGGCTGTTGTCGTAGCTGATCCGGCGGGGCACGCCGCCGAAGAACTCAAAGGCCCGCTGATGGCCCGCTTGAAACGTCTCGGTGCATTCGCGAGGAAAGACCTGCACGAAGAACGCGTCGCTGTACGGCAACGACATGACGCAGTACGCGACTTTCGTCGGCATGCCTTGCAGCACCACCTCCGCTTCGCCGAAGTCGAACTGGGCTTCGCCCGGTTGATGCGACAAGGGTAAGAACACCTCCGCCGTGGTCGTTCGCCACTCCCGCACGACCTCGCCGACCACCGTGATCCCGCCGGTGTAGCCATGCTCGGCACGCAGGCGGTCGAAGATCCGTTTAGTGGTGTGGCGCTGCTTGCGGGGCGCCGTTTTGTCCTGCTCCAGGATCTCGTGGATGATCGGCAGGAACGGATCGAGTTTGGGCCGCTCCCGGGGCAGACGTTGTCGATAACCGGGCGGCTCAGGGTGCTGCAGGATCTTTTCGAGGGTCTGCCAGTGAAGGGAAAATTCCCTGCAAACCGCTCGTTTGGATTTCTTCTCGGTCAGGACAAGACGACGGATTTCGGTCCAGTTATGCATATCTCGCAGCATGGGCTACGCTCGCGGATCGTAAGGCTTGAGACGCTGGGAAGCCTCAAATCTGCCTTACGGATTCTCACGAGCAGGGCTAGCGCTGCACTTTTCGACCGACCATCGGCTCCGCCGCGCGCTGCACTATTCGACCGTCGTTTACAAGAGAGATTTCGACCTGCCCGAGAATTGGCAGGACGCCGTTTATTCGTGGCTCTCTAACAATCGCCCCAACTCACTTGAGAACACGGATGATCAAGGCGGTTGGCCCGATGAAGACGACCTGACGGCGGCATTCGAGGCGCTTGGATACAAGCGGGTTGAGTGAGTCGGATGCCGGAGCGGGTTGGTTGACCGGGCCAACCCGCTCGGCACTGTGGACAAGCTTCGGTAGTGGCAGCAGCCGGATGAGCGGATAGGCCCAAGTGAGCGTATCAGCCCGAGTGAGCGAAGCGAACGACGGGCGTCCCAGAAGCGTGGCCTACGACTTGGGGACAACCGAATGCGAACCGACTGCTAGATTCCCAGCCTGTGGCCTGGGCTAAAGTGACCACAACGGATGAATCGAGAGGCGACGGTGCAAGACGCTACTACGACGGGTGTCAAAAAACTGAGAGCGGCTGGTGAGTTCGCTCTTGCTTCTCAACTACCGTTTCATTTTTCGACCCCCGTTAAATAATCCCGTTTTCCCAATAGCTCAAAAGTGACCGGGGACTCCTGGGTAGCCGCTATCGGTCGCTTTCGCTTTCATCCGACGGGCGTCTTCAAAACGTGGGATTCAGTGACCTTGAATACTGAAAGGAGATGAGCCAGCGCAACCTGAATGTTGGCGCATGTCTCGCTGCTAGCAACGGGTGTTGTGATTCGCATGACCATGCTATAGATGGACAACGTGGATGATCCACGCCGCCACAAAAGGAGTTGAACACATGGCCACACAATCGGAAAATGAAACGGCCTCTTGGACGAACCTCACGTCCGAAGTACCAGGGATCGGATGCGAGCAGCAAATGACAGAACTTGCCGAGTCGCCCATTCTCCAAGTTCCCAATGATTGGACTAGCACTGCACGGGAGGGTATTCAGGACCGCCGCTCTCGCCCTGACGAGTAAGCAGCCCCGAATTTGTTCGGCCTGCTTCAACTGCTGATCAACAGTTAGATTCTGCACCGACGACGGGCGTCAAAAATCTGAGGCAAGCTCTCCCGACGATCTAACAGCGGACGAACTCCGAACGATCACTCGCTGGGTGAATGAAACCGGAGTTTTGAATTCGGTTAAATAATCCCGAATTCCCAAATGGGTAAAAGCGACCTGGGACTCCCAGCTACCCACTTTCGGTCGCATTCGCTTTCGTCCCGACGGGCGTCTCCAAATCGTTGGTTTCAACGATCTACCCCGCATCCGAGAACTCGTATGTTCGACCTTGGGCAAACTCTTGCAACGCCCGGCGCTCTTGCAGCATTGGAACAAGCCGGCCAAGCACGTTCTCGATTGTGTGTTTCGTGAATTCTTGCGTTGCGAATGAAGGACTGTACTCCTCGTGAATCAACAACCAGACTTTCAAAAGTTACTTCTTGCCGGAAGCGGCGGGCTGAGGCTTCGTCGCTTTCGCCGGATCGTCCCATTCGATCTTGCAATTCGGCAGCTTCGATTGAAGGGATGCAACATTTGCGGCACCGACCTTGGTTACACGGATTCTCAGACTTTCGAGATTCATACAGCGGTCTAGTGGCGAAACATTTGTGACCGGGGTTGCGCTGCAATCCAACGATTTCAATGGCATACCTTGCAGCGGCGACAAATCGCTCACGTCCGTACCGGCGCAGTTAAGAACGGTTAGCGGCATTTCTTTGAGTGGACCCAAATCACTCACGCTCATTTGCTTGCAGCCCAAATACGTCAACGGCATTCCTGCCAAGGGCCGCAAATCACGAATCAGATTATTGCCGCACTCCAGGCTCTCAAGCGACATGCCTGACAGTGCGCTGAGATCAGAGAGTTTGCCTTGCCCCTTCGCACCACCGCCGCAGGACAAAACTTTCAATCGTGGCAAAGCTCGAACCGGCGAGATGTCCGTCACAGTATTGGTGCTGAATACTAATTCAGTAACGACGCCATCAATGATCTTGGCGGGAGTGCCGCCAAAACCGGGGTTCAACTCGACCAACTTCTTCGATACCTCCTTAACCTGCTCCTCGGCGGGCATCGACTGAACTTCCTTCATCCACGCTTGGAACTCAGGAGAGTTGAAATCCGTGATCGGCTTGGCGGGAGCGGGGACGGTGGGCTGCGGCGTGACGCTCGCCGTTGTTGATGGGGCGGTGAGTTCACGGACGATGCGGAAGCCTAGATGAACGTGACGGTTCGACGGCGGGAGGCCGTAACGGCATGTTGAGCGACATTCCGAGGCGTTACTTACGTAGCTACCCGTACGAAGAACACGACGGTTGCCGGTGGAAGGGCCGCTAGGGTCGCTAGATGTGGATGCGGCGTACCACTTCGGGTCATAGAAATCTCCGCACCATTCCTGCAAATTCCCATGCATGTCGAACAGGCTGAACGGATTCGGAAGCGTCGTCTTCGCCGGATGCGATGTTTTGCCGCCTGTGTTCTGGTTGTACCAACCGTACTTCACCAATTCGGCATAGTTGTCGCCAAATGAGTACTGCGTCGATGTCCCTGCCCGGCAGGCGTATTCCCATTCCGGTTCAGTTGGCAATCGGTAGGTAGACTGCTCTTTATCTGAGAGCCACTTGCAGTAGGCCACCGCATCGTTCCAGGTGATGAAGCCCGCTGGGGAATCTTCCGCCACGGAGTAGGGAGGATTCATATAGGTTTTTGGTTCGGCTGCTTTTTCCGCTTCGGTTTGGTAGCCTGTTGCACTGAACTTCTTGAACTCACCTACCGTGACTTCGCTTGTACCTATACAGAACGGCTGAGGGATGAGTATTCTACGCTGCGGTCGCTCATTTGAGATTTGATCCTTCCCACTCTGATTGATTCTCAGTTCCTCGGCCACCCTCAACGCCGCCTCGACCTGCTCATCCGTACTGCCCATCATGAACTCGCCGGGCGGGATGAGGATCATTTTCATGCCAACGCTGTTGGTCGTCTCGACTTCGCTGCCGAGATGTTTGGCCCAGGCTTGTTGATGCTGTTTGGCTTGAGCGGCGTCGAAGGGGGCTTTGGCGAGGGGTGGAGTGGGGCCGAGAGGAGTAGTGGGTGTGGGCGTCGTCGCCTTGGTTGGAACAGGCCAATTATTGATTCTGCAATTCGGAAGGGCCTTTAACAGGGCGGCGACGTTCGCTGGAGGAATGCTTTTGGGATAACCATCTACGAATTGGAGAGATTTGCATTCCTCAAGGGGCGATAGGTCAAATACGACGTGACTTAGATTGATAGAATGCAAAGGCATTCCTTTGAGCGGCGACAGATCGGAAACCAGCGTTCCTTGAAGATCAATCGTTTGAAGCGGCATTCCCCTTAATGGAGACAGGTCGGTAAATGAGTTATATCGGAGTTTCAGGCTCGTCAAACTCATCCCTTGCAAGGGTGAAAGATCAGATGTTTTGCTTTCTGGTTTCAGGCCACCGTAACTTGTTAAAACCTTCAATCGGGGTAATGCACGTATTGGCATAAGATCGGCCACGCCATCTACTCTAAGGACCGTTACTTCATTACCTTCGACTGTATGTTCCTCCTTGCCGTCATAGGTAGGATTCAATTCCTGCAACTTCTTCACGACAGCCTTCACTTGCTCCTCGGCAGGCATGGCGGCAACGGTCTTCATCCATGCTTGAAAGGCCGGGGTGTTCCAGGGCTGGTTTGGCTGAATGGCAATCTCATCAATCTTCACCGGCACCAACTTCGCCGTGATCGCCTTTTTCCCACCGGACTCCATCTCGAACTCTTGTCCGAAGACCACGAACCCATCTTTCTCCACACGCAGCCGATGCTTACCGGGATCGACGCTGATTGCCAATTTGCCAACGCCGCCTTTTTGGCTGACCTCGATCTTGCCAGCGGCATCTAACACCTGCACCATCGCATCAGGTTGATCGACTTCTACGATGAGCGTGCCGTCTTTCGTCTGGAGTGAGACGACGATCCCCGCCAGGATCAGCACGCCGAGGATCGCTGCACCGACGAGTACTTTGATGATCTTCTTCGGCGGTGACTGGTCCTTGCTCGTTTTGGCGGCAGCAACGTTCTTCGTAGCGTTTGTCTTGTTCGTCGTCAGCGCAGGCATACCCTTGAAAAACGTCAATGCACTGTTCTCAATGCTGGTGCTGACTGACTGCTGGGTGCCAAGCGATACCTGCGAGCCGCCGATGCAACGCTCCAGGTCAGCGATTACTTCACCCATCGACTGGTAACGATCTTCGATCTTTTTGGCGACCATCTTGTTGAAGACGGCTTGCAGTTGTTCGGACACGTCGGCCTTGATCGCCCGAAGATCAGGGATTGGTTTATTGTGGTGAGCGACTAGCTTCGCCGCCACGGTTTCTCCGTCATATGTCGCCTTACCGGCGATGAGGAAGTAGAGCGAACAACCCAGGCTGTAAATGTCGGCACGAGCATCAGCGTGTTTCGTACTCAGTCCTTGTTCGGGAGCCATGTAATCCACGGTTCCCATAATGGCCCCGGTGCCGGTCAATTCGGCTTGGGTAGCGGCGTTGCCGTCGCTCTCGATGCGGGCTAGCCCCATATCGAGAATCTTCACCACTCCTTTTTTGTCCAAGAGCAAGTTGGCGGGCTTGATGTCTCGGTGGATGACGCCTTCGGAGTGAGCGAATTCCAAACCACGGGCGGCTTGAAGGATGTAGTTGACGGCTTTTGCAACAGGCAACGGCCCATTTTTCTTGATCAGGGCCGAGAGGTCTTGGCCTTCAACGCATTCCATTACCAGGAAATGGACGCCATTTGCTTGGTCGGCGTCGTACGCTGTAACGATGTTTGTGTGATTCAGCTTCGCTGCCGCCACGACTTCACGTTGGAAGCGAGCCGCTGCCGCTGCATCTTTGAGCAGTGCGGCAGGAAGCATTTTTATGGCGACCACCCGCTGCATCCTACGATGCAGTGCCTTGAACACCTGCCCCATGCCGCCAGCGCCAATGCGATCCAAAATCGTGTAGCCGCCGAGGATCAAAGCCTTGGCTTTGCCTGCGGCAACCTGCGTCGCCTGGAACTTGGTCAGGTGCTTTTCTTTGACCAACTCCGCAACGAGTTCTTCAACGCTCGTGGGATGAGCCTTCGGCGGGACGAAGTTTTCTAACTTCCCCGGAGCGACGATGCCGGAGTCGCCAAGCTGCTTGACGATGTTTTCGAGCGAAACGGCCATAGTCGGCCAGTATAGCTACCCGCTCGTAATGGTGGAATCTGCTTTGCGAAAAGCAATCAGCGAAGCTCGCTCCGGGCTTGTCCCGGCTAAGTCCCACCTGGAAGTCGTCGGGGACGCTCACGCCCAGGACCATGCAAAAGTGGCTTCCCAAAAATCCCGCCGCCGAAGAAAATCGTGGCGATTATGGAGGTTATCGCTCTGCTTGAAAGACTGCGCCTCCTGATCCGGTTTATCTATCCTCGGCGACAACGATTCAGAAGCGATCTCGTTTCATATCCGAAAACTCGGAAACTATTTTCAAAAAGCCTAAAGCTAAGTTTTCCTCTGGTTAGATACTCTGTGCCACCGGCTTTCGTCTTTTTGAAGAACGACTCCGAAAAACTGTGGGCGTAGATTCTGGGTTCACGCCGCCTTCCGCTCAAACGACTTCACCAATCCGCCCACATACGATTTCACTTCCAATTGCTCCATCGTTAGGGTCTCAACTTCTGGTGGCTCCGCTCGAATTGGCGGCAGGTTCTCTCGTTCCGAGTGCGAACGGTACTTGTTGTAGTATTCGCAGAATTCGCTCACCAGAAAATCCAGATGCCGTCTGCCGAAAATGATGAACTTGCGGAGGCATTCCATTTTGATGGTCCCGATGAACCGCTCGCATCTGCCGTTGAGATTTGGGCTGGCTTTCGGCAGTGGGTTTGTCCGTACCCCTTTTTCTTTCAGTTTGGCCGTAAACTCCTTGGTGAATTTCGTATCCAGATCGTGAAGCACAATCGACGGTTTCTCGTCACGATTCATGGTTTGATCGAGGAATGATTCCGTCTGCTCAACGACCCACGCAGAATTGGGGTTCGTGGTGGACTTTGAGAAGACCACTTCTCGTGACTTGATGCAGAGGAACACCAGCACGAACAAGGTTTCGATGCCACGGGCCGTGACCGATTTCACTGAAAAGAAGTCGCAGCCCCAAAGAGTTGCGCCGTGGCGCTCAAGAAAGTTGTTCCAGGTGTCCGAAGTGCGGTCAGGCCCCGGCTCGACCCCTTCTTCCTTCAAGATGTTGCGAATCGTCTGGCGGCTGATCTTTTTGATCCCCAACTTCCTCAACTCGCCGATGATCCGGGTATAGCCGAAGCCCGTGGTGCGGGCGATCTCCAGCACTAGCTGCCGAACCTCCCTCGGCTTGCGTTGCCCACCCTTGGTATTCTTCTTTTCGTCTTTCTTCTCTTCCTGGTGGAGCCAGCGATAGAAGGTGGAAGGTGTCACAATCGTAATCAGCTCTTCGATGGCCTTGCCGATCATCTTGCCAAACTTTATCAGCCGTTGGCGCTCTTCAGGCCGAGTGTGAATCTGCCCAGGGATGCGTGCCCGCAGAATCTTGTTTTCCTCCTTGAGGTACTGGATGTACTTCGCCAATTCCCGATCCGTGGCCGAGGCGATCAAAGCGAGCAAGGGGTGGAAAATCTTGGCAGGCATGGTATTGTCGAAAGTCGTATAAAGGCAAGGAATTGCACATCCGTTGTACACCGCTTGCTCGCCGCTTTCGACGCAATTTTCTGCTCGTTTTTTCCGCCTTAAAACCGCTTGCGATTCAGGGTGAAACCGCCGTCGAAGCGAGGCGGCAACGAGCCAAAAACTCGTTTCTGAATTCAGATATTTCGAGTTCGTTCAGTCAGTCCCGCAACCCGATAACCGCCGATCTCCCCGAACTGAAATCGCTTGGAAATCGTTGCCACGCTGATGGTTATGAGCGCAAGTCATTGGCCCGATTGATCATGCGATTTTCAAACTTAAAGACCTTCGGAACCGAAGGGGTGGGCGAAATTCTGCGTCAGTCGGGAGTGGAGACGATCGAGTTTCGAGCAGGGATGGTTGTCGGAGCAGGCAGTCTGTCATTCCAGCTTATGAAGTCGTTGACCGACCGACTGCCGGTGATGATCTGTCCTCGCTGGCTCTCGACGCCCACTCAGCCCATCGCCATCAACGATGTATTGGCGTATCTTCTGGCGGCAAAGGACTTGCCGGTTGGTGTGAGCCAAACCTTCGAGATCGGCAGTCCAGATGTTATGACCTACGGCGACTTGATTCGAGAATATGCTCGGCAGAAAGGGCTGCGGCGGCTGCTGATTTTCGTCCCGGTCCTAACGCCCTATCTTTCTGGACTGTGGCTGGCGCTCGTGACGCCTGCCACTTACGAGGTTGGTCGTCACTTGATCGAAGGCTTAAAGAATCCGACTGTCGTTCAAGACCACTCAGCCAGCAAGGCGTTTGCGATACGACCAATGGGTGTTAAGGAAGCGATTGAGCAGGCTCTCGCAAAGGACGCAAGTTCAAAATAATAGGGCAGGCCAACCATGACCACCTACACCCACATCGTCAGCCGAAAAACTTCTTGATGGCGTGCAGCGTAGCCGCACGTCCGATGCGTCCCCAGGAGTCGGTTAGCGGAATGCGTTTAGGGCAAACCGCCGTACAATTCTGAGCATTTCCGCACTGCTGGATGCCTCCCTCGGCGGTCGCTGCATCCAGTCGCTCGCCCGCATTGAACCGACCAGTTGGATGCGAGTTAATCAGCACCACTTGATTCATGGCATGTGCCCCGATAAAGGTTCGATCAAAGTGGGCGTCCTGTTTTGCCTTGAACTCTGCTTCCGGTTCACCTTCGGACTGTTGAATCTGCACCAAGTTGTTCTGCGGACACGCTTCCAAGCAGCAGCCACAACTCATGCACTCGCTTAGCGGGTACGCTTGCTGCTGCTCTTGCTGAGACTGTCGAGGCCCCGGCCCTTGGTCGTAGTAACCATCTACCGGAATCCAGGCTTCGACTTTTTCCAACGCTCGAAAGAGCCGACGACGATCCACCACCAGATCACGAACGACGGGAAACTTGCTGAGCGGGCGAAGCTCGATTTCACCGGGTTGATCGGCCACGAGCCTTTCCACCAAAGCACTGCAAGCCTGTCGAGTGCGACCATTGACTAGCATCGTGCAGGAGCCGCAGACTTCTTCGAGGCAATTGGCTTCATAGGCGATGGGAGCAACGATTTCGCCGCTGGTGGTCTTCGGCTCAGTTGCGATGCGTTGTAAAACTCCCGTGACATTCAGCCCAGGTTCACGACGAATCAGAAAACTCTGCCAGTAGCTCGCTTCGGCTGGATGATCCTGCCGAAGAATGCGAACGCTCACCCAACCTTCAGCGTCATTCACAGAATTAGTCCCTTCAAATAGCTGACGAGCAGCGGGACCGTTCATGTTCCCCATGTCGGCCAGAATGAAGAAGCATTGGGCAGACAATCATTTCTTAGCCAACAGAAGTGTTACCAGCAACGAAGAATCTTCGCTGGCCTTTAACGCATGTGGCTCGCCTGCGGTGAGATAAAGCAACTGTCCCACAGAGAGTTCGACTGCGTTCTCCCCGACTGTGAAGGTGACTCGCCCTTCCAAGCATTGCACAGTGATCTCGCCGGGAGCTTTGTGCGAGGGAATATCTTTGCCCGCTGGCAAGACCAAGCGGATTAGCTCCAGCGTGGCAGTCTTAACCAGAGTCTCCGTCTTGGAATCGCTCAGGGCAGCGCCGAGAGGCAATTCGATGATCTCACCCGATTTGGCATGGTGAATCGACATTAAGCATTCCTCCGAAAAGAGTGTCCGGTTTTGAGACCGGCGACAAATAAGACCAACGCCACGGCTCCGAGAAAGAAGATTGTGTCGCCTGGAACTCGCATCCACCGCAAGTTTTGCATCAGTGGCGTTTGCAAGAACTCGCTGCTGCGGGCGTACCAGTAACCATGCTCGACGGAGGCCCAGGTCTGCATCAGACCTACGGGCAACAAGCTCAGCAGGCACATCGCCGCCAAACCGCCATTCAAAGACCAGAACGAGAACCGCAGCAGCCCATCCTTCCACTCCACACCGGGAATCAGGACTCGCAAGCAGACCAGCATCAACCCGATCCCCAACATGCCATAGACGCCGAACAACGCAGCGTGACCATGCAACGGAGTCGTGTTGAGACCCTGCATGTAATAGAGAGCAATCGGCGGGTTAATCATAAACCCGAACAACCCGGCCCCGACCATGTTCCAAAAGGCGACAGACACGAAAAAATAGATCGGCCACTTGTACCTTTGCACCCATGGGGATGATCTCGACCGTCGCAAATCCTCCATTGCATCGAACCCGACGAGAACCAGAGGAACCACTTCCAGCGCACTAAAAACCGATCCCCAGGCCAAGGCTACGGGCGGCGTACCGGAGAAATACAGGTGGTGGCACGTTCCGATGATGCCGCCCGAAAGAAAGATGGTGGCAGACAGCAGAGCCGCCGCCGCAGCGATACCCGGTCGGATCAAATTCAGTCGCATGAAAATGAAGGCGATGACAGTGGTGGCGAAAACCTCGAAGAATCCTTCGACCCACAAATGAACCACCCACCAGCGCCAGTATTCGACTATCGTCAGGTTCGTATGCTGCCCCCAAGTCAGCCCCGCACCGTAGAAGAGAGCGATAGCGCCCGTGGAGACGGCCAGCAAAGCCACAAGCTGTTTCTGCTCCCCTTCTTTTCGCAAGGCTGGGAGCAAGACTCGAATCATTAAGAACAGCCAGAGCAGCAGACCGACGAACAGGCCAACCTGCCACGCTCGCCCTAAGTCCACGTACTCGTAGCCCTGATGGCCGAGATAGAACGACACCGTGTCCGACAGCTTGTTGTGAACGCTCAACCATTCGCCGGTTAATGAGCCGACCACCACGACCAGCAATGCCACAAACAGGATGTTGACGCCCAGGCGTTGGCCCTTTGGTTCCTTCTCGCTCACCAGCGGGCCGATGAACAAACCGGCAGCCAACCAAGCCGTGGCGATCCAGAAGAGGCCCAATTGAATGTGCCATGTTCGAGCCACGCTGTACGGCAACCATTTTGAGAGTGGAAAGCCGTAGAACGCATCGCCCTCAACGCCGTAGTGCGCCGTGATGACTCCCAAGAGCATTTGCAACAGAATCAAGGCGGACACGACCCAAAAGTATTTGACGGTCGCTTTCTGAGAAGGAGTGGCTTGCCAACTGCCGAGTGGATCGGTTTCCGGCGCAATTGGCTCTTGCTCGGCCTCTCGTCGAGACGCATACCACCACGCCATCGCTGAAATTCCCGCCAGTAGCATGATGATGCTCACGCCCGTCCAGACGACTGCATCACCAGTGGCTCGGTTAGCGACCAACGGCTCGTAAGGCCAGTTGTTGGTGTAGCTGATGTGAGCGTTCGGTCGATTGGTCGAAGCTGCCCACGAGGTCCAAAAATAGAAAGCCGAAAGCCGACGCAGGCGAACCGGATCAGTCACGGCTCCAGTTGGAATGGCGTAGTCGGTTTTTCCGTTCGAGAACACATCTGAATAGTGGGCCAAGTTCGACTCAAACGCTTCGGCACGAATCGGAGCAACCGTGACCGTTTGCGTTTTCGGATCATAGGTATTGGTCCGCATGAGCGTAGCCAAGCGACCGCTCAACTGCGACTGCCTCTCATTGTTGAGTTTCTCGAACTCGGTGTCGTAGTCACTCTTGGCCCAGCGGTCGAGGATGAAAATGGCTTCACGATGTAGCCAATCCGCTGTCCAGTCCGGTGCGACATAACTGCCGTGTCCCCAGACTGAGCCGACCTCCATGCCGCCGAGCGTCTGCCAAACATTTTGGCCAGCTTGAATCTCACCTTCGTCGATAACCACTTTGCCTTCGGTCGTGACTACCTGCTTCACAATCGGCGGCGCTTCTTCGTAAATCCGAGTGCCGATCCAGCCGAGGATGGAAAAGGAAACAAACAGAACGAGTGTGAATCCGATCCAAAGTTTTTTCATGGTCCACTTACTCGCTCTTCGCAGGGGCAATCTGAAGGACAATCATCGTTTAGCGGGAGCGATCCGTATGGATCACTCCCGCTTCTGCAATTCCTACCGACCTCATTCAATGGGCAGTGTGTAGCTGATCGCTCCAATGGCTGCACCCTTTTTGGCGTCCCCGTAGTGAGGATGGCACATGACGCACTTCTGCATGACCACAGGAACAGGCGTCATCGCACGCAGGTACGGTTTTCCATCTTTTTCGATGATCTGTTCGTAATAGTCCTTCCCGTCCTTTAACTGACGCACCCCTTGTTTCTCGAATTCATCCTTGGCGACATTCTTGTCGTCGTAAGGTTTTCCTGTTACGTCCAGCAGTCGAACTCCGTGCCAGCCTTTTTTCTCGACCGCACTGAATAGAGCAATTGCTGCGCTGCCTGCGGGGAAATCATTTTCGTCATTGACATATTTATCCGTGATTAGCACGACGGCGGTTTTGTACACGTCGTCCAGCATCCGTACCGTCTTCCGGGTCCGCTCCGTAGCCGCTGCCGATGGCTCGTTCTCGTTCTTCGGCGGCGCTTGCTCAGCCGAAAACAGGAGTCCGGTCACAACTAAGGCTGCCAACAGCCCACAAACGAGAATTGACGACGTTCGACCCATGTTGATTTCCTTTCCAAAACGAGCGAGAGCTTAAAAGTGGACTACGATATCCAATTTTGGAATGTAGCGAACGGTTAATGTGGATGTCAATGTCCAGAATGGCTTTTATTGAGCCGGTCGAGGTTTGGGCCGGGCCAGTTGGTGGAGCGCCATTCGCCTCGCTTCTTCGGCGATGACTACCAGTGCAGTCAGCGGATTAACAGGTATTCGCACCTTCGCTCGAACGCCGAGAAACAAAGTTTCCGACAATCTTTTCCACAAGCGGTATCAGCAGTGAGAAATCCACCGGCTTCAGAAAGGAACACCTAATTCCCGCCTCGGCTGCTTCACCCGTTGTGGTGATGGAAGTGAAGCCAGTTATGAGTGCAACCACGATGTTCGGCTGCATGATCTTCAAGCGTCGGCAGAGTTCCAGGCCGTCCATGCCGGGCATGTTGTAATCGAGAAAAGCCAAGAGGTAGTGGTGGCCCCCGGATAATTCCACGGCACTTGCACCGTCGTGGGCCGTATCCACCGTGTAGCCGAGGTCTAAGAACACGTCCGACATCGAATCGCAGGTGTCCGTGTCGTCGTCAACCAACAAGATGTTTGTGTCTATCACCGGCATTCTCCCTGTTGTGTTGGGCACCGACGATAAAAAAAGCCGACGTGGTGGAGCACCCCCAGGGTAGTCCACCACGTCGGCTTACTCTTTAGCCAACGCCGCATTGTACTCCTCAAGTCGAGGACATCACAGGCCGAGACGCATCTTGTTCAATGCCCCAATTCATCGCCGTGATCGACAGTTGCAACACGGTCGCCGTCGCCACCCAGATCAGATACGGTACTTGTGCCAGCGCCACCCAGCGGAAGTGCGGCCAGACGGCAACGATCATCCATACAGTGGTCAACTCGGCACTCACATGCTGGTTGAGAGTAGCTGCTCCTCCCTCACATCGAATGTCTGCGAGTCGGACGCCGCTCGTTGTAGCAGGTACGCCCTGGCTGAATCAGCCATCGTCACCAAGGCTGCACCCATCATAATGGCGTCCTTGATGACGAGCCTTCCGGCCCCGCTCAGATACGGAAATCCGTGCTGCGCATCGCCAAGAGGTGGAACCCAACATTCGGGCGTCGTGATGAGAAACGACAGCGTGACGAACGACATCACGAAGACCAGGAAGCTGCCGACTGCCGCCGCCTGGGGAAGCCACGGATGCAGGCAGAGCAGCAGTCCGTACAGGACGATCATGGTCCCCAGCCCGTAGGCAAACTCGTAAGTTCTGTTCGACTCGTGCCAGGAGCGGTTCTCTGGCACGAGTGCCCCTTCGGGGTTCTTGTGGGCTTTGTAGTTGCTAGGATCGGCATAGAAAAAGCTCATAGTCGGACTGTTGGCGACGAACGGCACGATGCCGTCCGCTTCGTACCGAAACGCCTTCAGACCTCCGATCCAAAGCAACACGACGATGAGTCCAACTCTGGTCAGAGTTATGCCCACTTTGTCCATTCGAGACGCCAGTTCAAACAGTTTCAGCACGCTCATTTTGCTTCTCCGTTTAGAGTCAGAAACGGCGAGCTTCGATTCTCTCACCGCCCTACTTCAACTATCGGATGCCCCACCAGAACGCAGAATGGGCGCATGGGACGAAAGCATGGACAGATTGCTCCCGCCTCGAATTTCCGTCTCGAAGTCACGGAAGAAGGTCGGAGAGTAGCCGGTGGCCTTCTTGAACAAGCGACTGAAATAGAGTTCGTCGGAAAAGCCAACCTCTCGTGAAATCTCTTTCACGGACTTCAACGTGTGGAGCAGTTGCCATTTGGCGTGAATGAGAATGCGATTACGAATCAGATCACTAGGCGTGGTCCCAAGATGATCCCGCACAATCCTGCCGAGAGTCTTGGGGGTGACGTGCAGTCGCTTGGCGTAGTCGGCGGGTGAATGCAGGGTTTGGTAGTTCGCTTCGATAAGGTCACGAAGCTGAGCGAGAACGGGATGTCGCAAGTCTGCCAGCCCTGGTCCACAGGCTGCCGCCTGCGGCGTCTTAAGACGAGTGGCGAGGATCAGCAGCACTTTCAGATAGGCGAGCATGACCTCGCCAAAGGCAAGCTCTTCCCTGCCTTGTTCGTTCCGAATGCGTTCGACCAGACCCAAGACTTCCGACCTCGCATGTTCGTCCAGGGTGACGACGGGATCGCCGTAGGGATCGTTAAACAGAATGCCGCTACAGCCAACCTCGGCGTGAAACGTCTCCACGCAGAGAAAGTTCGCATGAAACTGGATGAGTTCTCCGTGAACTGAACGAGTCGGTGCGAATCGGATGTGCTGGTAGGGAACAAAGAATAGCAGTGAGTTGGGATGGAAGTAAAACTTAGAAGCATCGGCCCAGAACGAGCCGGAACCAGATTCGATGAAGTAAATCGAGAAGTAGTTCGTGCGTGGCGGCTCGGTCGGTTTGCAGGGGAGCCGCAGGCCTTCCATACGGATCGCCTGATCGCCCTGACGAGGATCGTACAAGTTGCCGATATTGCGTTTGCTCATCGTGACGATAGCCGGGAATTATTCACTTCCCTGAGTTGCGAGCTTCATTTCCCCCAATTCATCGCAGTGATCGACAGTTGCAGCACGGTCGCCAGTGACACCCACACGAAATAGGGGACCTGGGCCACGGCAACCCAGCGGTAGTGCCGCCAGATGGCAACCATCATCCAGATGATTGTGACCCACACGACCAGGATGTCCACCGAAGCCAGCGACAGATTCCGCATCCCGAACTGGATCGGGGTGAAGATCAAGTTGGCGACGAGGTTGATGGCGAACGGCAGCGCCACGAGCCACGGCACTTTACGCCGAGCCGCCTGCACGAACACGAATCCGAAAGTGACGATGATAACGGGGTAGAGAATCTGCCAGATCAGGCCGATGGTGGCCGGGGCGGGCGTCCACGAGGGCTTGGCGAGAGAGTTGTACCAGTCGAGCCAGTTCAATTCTTGCCTCCGTTCGTGCTAACCAATAACTCGACGAGTTCCGTAACCCACCCGCTATGCCAGTCGTGCTTGCGTTGCGGGCCATCACGATACTCGTGCGGGATTTTCAACTCATCCAACAAGGCATGAACTCGCTGATGGTCCTGTCGAAAACTGCCGTATCCAGTGAGCAACAGCCTTTTACCCTCTCCCATTGCGCTTGCTTTCTTCGCTACAAGGTCGGAAATACGGTACGGCTC
Organism: Anatilimnocola aggregata; assembly: GCF_007747655.1. Classification (NCBI taxonomy): domain Bacteria; kingdom Pseudomonadati; phylum Planctomycetota; class Planctomycetia; order Pirellulales; family Pirellulaceae; genus Anatilimnocola; species Anatilimnocola aggregata. Next base: position 5,328,429 of record NZ_CP036274.1, on the reverse strand, counting down.
AAATGCCTCCTGATTGCCAAAAATCACTTTCGTGGCGTACTTCCCAAGATCGGCCATCATCATGGGGGCATCCCAGGCAGCGGCCCGACCGAAGAGATTGGGGTGCCGCAACAGCAGGCTCCATGCTCCCCAGCCTGATTTGCTGAATCCAATTAACAGTCGCCCATCCACAGACTTTTGAGCCGGATACGTTTGCTCAATAAGCGGCAGCACGACGTTGATAAAGTAGGTCTCCTGACGAATCTTCAGATCGGTTGGATGATCGGCGTACCAAGGGACACGGGAAAATGTCGGTGCGACAAAGATCGTCTGAAGTTTGTTGTGCAGGTCGTGCTTCTTAACCTCCAACAGCCCATCGCCGTAGTGGTTGCCGTTGCCTGCTTCGACCGGCAACACGTAGACAACCCGCAATTTTCGACCTTGTTCGAGGCGATCTGGAAGCAGCACCCTGACGCTCGTTTGCTCTGCTTGGTAGGGCGATTCAATCCGATGAATCAAGAATCCATTGCTGTCGCTTACAGCGGGCGAGATTGAAGTCTCAGGCTCGCCCTTGAGAAGCGCTGGCAACACTGGTGGTGTCTCAATAGGCGACTTACCCGTAAGTGAATTGAGAAAAGCAACCAGCAGGGGAATTTCCGAAAAACTTTGCCCGGAGAGGGCGGCGGTATCGGGAAGCAAACCATCGGGGCCAGTTTTGGGGATGCCCCGATAATAGAACTCCACAACATCGTTCAGCGTCTTGAGCGTGCCATCGTGCATGTACGGTGCTGTTTCAGATACGTTTCTCAGCGTCGGAGTGCGGAAGCGATAGCGATCTTCTTTCTTGCCCGTGATCTTGCCTCGACCTTCATCCCGATAGGACGTTCCCAGGCGATAAAACTTACTATCACTCAGCAGCGGGCCATGATGACATTGGGTGCAGCCTGCTTCGCCCTGGAACAACTCCAGTCCACGGATGGCGTCAGACGACAAAGCCTGTTTGTCGCCTTTCAAGTAACGATCATAGGGCGATGGCTCAGTGACTAGCGTTCGCTGATACGCTGCAAGGGCTTTGGCGATTCCGTCTCGATGAGGCTTCGTGCCGAAAATACTCTTGAATTGACGGACGTAGGCCGGAATCGCATTCAGTTCCTCTTCAAGCTGATTCAAGCCCTGATTCATTTCGTCAGGCGACAGAATGGGGCCAAGCGCCTGTTCTTCGAGGGTTGCTGCCCGACCGTCCCAGAAAAAGTTGTCAAAGAAGCCGCAGTTCAAACAGGTCTGCGTGTTTCGGGATAACTTCTTACCGCCTACTCCTTGCCCCAGGGCAACCCCATCGCCGAAGGCTTTATCGAACAAGTGACAGGTCGCACAACTGATGGTGTTGTCGCCCGAAAGTCGATGGTCGAAGAATAGTTGCTTCCCCAAGGAAACCTTCTCTGGTGTCGTGGGATTGTCAAGCGGCGCAGGTGCCGCCTTGGGCAAGGGAACCAGTGGTTCGTCGTCTTTGGCTTTGCCATCCTGCTTCTCAAACCTCACGAAGTACGACTCCTTGAGCATGTCTTTTTTCTCTTCGATCTGCTTAAACCCGGCATCGACGATCTCCTTGGTGAACACTTCTTGTCCCGCACGCACATGGCCGATGGCCCATTCGCTGCTCTTGCCAGGAATGCGATGAAAGTCGACTAGTACGACCTGCCCATTGGGCTTGAGCGCCTTGTGGATCGAGCGCATCGTTTTGTGCGGGAACTCGAAGTGATGGTACGTGTCGCAGATGAATACGAGATCGACCGAGTTTGGCGGAAGTTCAACGGAGTCCGGCTTGCACACGACGCCGACGATGTTCTCCAACTTTTGCTGACGAGCAATCTTCTCAACGTAGGAAACGAACTCGTCCGAGATGTCCACGGCATAGACCTTCCCCTTGGCCCCAACCAACGGAGAAAACATGCGGGTGAAGAGACCAGTCCCGGCCCCGACATCGGCCACGGCCATCCCCTCTTTGATGCCCAAGGCAGCAACGACTTCCTTGCGGTGGTCGAAGACATCCCGGCCCTCGATCTCAAATCGTTCGACGAACTCAGGGACGTTGGGGGCATCGAAGGCTTTGTTGATGCCGGGATTAACGCTCTTGTCTTGAGCGAACAATGGGCATGACGCCAACAGAGTCAGAAGCACGGCGAGCATTGTGCGGAACATTGCGGAAACCCAATGTGGCTGCATGTCAGGCAAAACATCAGTTTAGCCGTTTGGCTAACGGCGGCCACTCGCTCGTTTGTTGTGGACGACTGCGACAAGTGCAAGCTGATCGGCTTGGATTTGGAAGGCACGATCGGTGAGAGTCGCAGAGGGTTGATCCCGTTGTCTTCACGATGTACTGCCGGTGGTTCGAAAGAACCCAACCGAGCCTTGAGTGAGCCGATTTGATTCGAGTTGCAAAGTTCCAAGCTAATCAATTATTTTGAAAAACCTGCGGAGTCGGTTCCATGGTGGGCACCGGTGGACCAGCGAAGCCTGCCGACTTTGTTTTGTCCGCTGCCAGCTTGTGGATCACGCTGCCTTCCGTTCAAACGACTTCACCAATCCGCCCACATACGATTTCACTTCCAGTTGTTCCATCGTTAGCGTCTCAACTTCTGGTGGCACTTCCCGAATTGGCGGCAGGTTGTCTCGTTCCGAGTGGGAGCGGAACTTGTTGTAGTATTCGCAGAACTCGCTCACCAGAAAATCCAAATGCCGTCTGCCGAAAATGATGAACTTACGGAGGCATTCCCATTTGATTGTCCCAATGAATCGCTCACATCTGCCGTTCAGATTCGGGCTGGTTTTTGGCAAAGGGTTGGTTCGTACTCCCTTTTCCTTGAGCTTGGCCGTGAACTCCTTGGTGAATTTCGTATCCAGATCGTGCAGCACAATCGACGGCTTCTCGTCACGATTGACGGTTTGATCGAGGAAGGTCTCCGTCTGTTCAACGACCCATGCAGAGTTGGGGTTCGTGGTGGACTTCGAGAAGATCACTTCCCGTGACTTGATGCAGAGAAACACCAGCACAAACAGCGTTTCGATGCCACGGGCCGTGACGGATTTCACCGAAAAGAAGTCGCAGCCCCACAGAGTTGCACCGTGGCGTTCGAGGAAATTGTTCCAGGTGTCCGAAGTGCGGTCAGGCCCCGGCTCGATCCCTTCTTCCTTCAAGATGTTGCGAATCGTCTGGCGGCTGATCTTCTTGATACCCAGTTTTCTCAACTCACCGATGATGCGGGTGTAGCCAAAGCCCGTGGTGCGGGCGATCTCTAACACTAGCTCCCGCACTTCTCTCGGCTTGCGTTGCCCACCCTTGAGATTCTTTTTGTCGTCCTTCTTCTCTTCCTGGTGGAGCCAGCGATAGAAGGTGGAAGGGGTCACGATGGTGATCAACTCCTCGATGGCTTTGCCGAGCATTTTGCCGAACTTTATCAGCCTTTGCCGCTCGTCTTGTCGAGTGTGGATTTGCCCAGGGATACGTGCCCGCAGAATCTTGTTTTCTTCCTTGAGATACTGGATGTACTTCGCCAATTCCCGATCCGTGGCCGAGGCAATCAAAGCGAGCAAGGGGTGGAAAATCATGGCGGGCATGGTATTGTCGAAAGTCGTATAAAGGCAGGGAGTTGCACATCCGTTGTACACCGCTTGCTCGCCAATTTCGACGCATTGTTTTGCTCAGTTAGAACTGATTGAAAAGTGCTTCGGCAACCGTGGAACAACGGAAATCAGGGAGCGATTTGCCGGGTAGAAAAAGCTGCGAAGACATTTGGGAAATGTGATTCACCTTCCGCCGCAGCACGGTTCACTTAGCATCGAGTCCTCTGTGAATTCACAGAGATGTACCTTCTTCACTCGATGCCAGTCGCAAAAGAAAGCGAAGCCGGTGAAACCAAATGCAGTTGCAAAGCTAAGGCTCGCAAGACGTTTCGGCCACAAGATGCTTTGAGCAAACAACTTGCGAAATTTGGCACGATCAAACTTCGGAACCGAAGGCACTTTCACGATTCACGCGAATGTCGCAGGTACCGAGACCTCTTTTGGGGTAGCTCTATGACATGCAGCGCGTTCAGAAATGGAAGCAACTGAATGGACCTTAACTCACCTGACGATGATTCCGCCGTAACAAATAAAAGCTTGATTGCGGCTGTTCAATTGAAAGAGGAACGTGCGTGGGAGCGTTTTGTCAATGTCTATTGCCCGCTGATATACGCGTGGTGTCGACGAGCGAGTGTTCCTGATCGTGATGCCGTTGATTTAACACAGCAGGCCCCAGTTTCATTGCGACCGTTACCGGCACTCACGAGCCGACTGTGAATTCTCATTGAATCTCACGGCTTTTGGACCATTGCCGCCGAAGCCAGGATATACGATGCAGCTGACCGCGTGACGCTGCGACCATTCTTTCCTACGGATAGCAGCTTGTGCAGCCGGGGTTACCTAACCATGGAACATTTGCAGCTACAACTCGGCGAAGTGTCGCTGCACGTCGTAGCCGCTGGCCAAGGTCCGGCAGTAATTATGCTGCACGGCTTTCCCGAGTTTTGGTACTCCTGGCGTTTGCAGATTCCGGCGCTCGCCGCAGCGGGGTTACGAGCCATCGCGCCAGACATGCGCGGATACAACCTGTCCGACAAACCCTACGGGCTCAGTGAGTATGCGCTCGACAAATTAGTCGCCGATGTTGCCAATCTGATCGAGCAGCAGGCAAGAGGCCGCGCGTTCGTCGTCGGCCATGATTGGGGCGGCGTGGTGGCCTGGCGGTTGGCCGCTCTTCGTCCGGATTTGGTCCGCAAGCTGGCCGTGCTCAATGCACCCCATCCGGCCGCGTATCGAAGAGTCTTAGGCAACAATCCCCTGCAGTGGCTCCGATCTTCGTATATCCTGCTTTTTCAGATTCCGTGGCTCGCCGAATGGATTATTCGAGCCGGCGACTTCTGGCTGATTGAGCGAGCCTTCAAACGGCAAGCCAGCCCAGCCGCGTTTTCGGCTGCTGACATCGAGCGTTACAAAGCAGCCCTTCGACAACCGGAGGCCCTCACATCCGCGCTCAATTACTATCGCGCGGCATTCTGGCATTCCCGGCCTCTCTTTGGACCACCGCAGATAATTAGCGTGCCAACTCTTTTGATCTGGGGTGAGCGCGACTTGTATCTCAGCAATCAGCTGACCCGCGGCCTCAATCGCTGGGTTTCAGATCTGCGCATCGCGCGCCTTCCCACCGCCAGTCATTGGGTCCAAAATGACTCACCAGAAGCCGTGAACAATCTCTTGATCGACTTCTTTGCTGAAGCCATTCTGAATCAAGCAACTGACCAACAGGTGACACGATGACTTGGAAGTCTCGCCTTCTGATTGTCTTTGTAATGCTCCAAATCACGGAACTTCAAGCCGCTGAGCCCCTACTGCCGCGGATGCCGTTTGAGCCAGCTAAGGCTAAATACCATCAGCAAGACTGGGCGACCGCTGCTGGCGTGCCCGTGGAGATGACCAATAGCATCGGAGCAAAGCTGATGCTGATTCCACCTGGCCACTTTTCGATGGGACCTAATGGCAGCACTTATCGGGTCACGATCAGTAAGCCGTTCTACATTGTCGCTACCGAAGTCACGCTTGGGCAGTATCGCTGCTTCGCCGCCGAGCATCGGATTGAGGGTGCCGCAGATGAGTTCAACGCGGATGATCGGCCAGCAGCCATATTGTCTTGGGACGAAGCTCAAGCATTCTGCAAGTGGCTCTCCGATCAGCCAGAAGAGCGAAAGCTAGGGTACCGCTATTCACTGCCGACAGAGGCACAGTGGGAATGGGCCGCTCGGGCCGGCAGCGCCGCCACCCGCTACTTCGGCGATGACGACAAACGGCAGAAGGAATTCTGCTGGTTCAACCACACTTACACTCCCAACCCGAAACATGAGATTGACGGCCGTGGGCGACGGGCGTGGCGCAGTTGCCGGCGAACGCCTGGGGATTGCATGACATGCTCGGCAACGTCTGGGAGTGGTGCGATGATCGGCAAATTGACGAGCGGACCGGAGAATCACGGGATCCAGTGATGCGCGGCGGATCTTGGCGCAGTGAAACTACACGAGGCCGGCTTCGTATGGGGTGAAAACAAGCGAACATCGGTATCAAACGTGGTTCCGAGTCGCTCGGCGGCAGATTTCGAACTATTTCCCTGAGCGTTGCCGCGTGCCCTTCTTGGCAGGCTGGTCGTCGCCATCGAATAAGGCTGGGAGTGGCAGGTAATCGAAATCGAGAATCATTTTCTCCGCGAGCGCTTCTCGCAGTTCTCGCTCGATGGCAGCGACTTCCGGTTTGCCGCTGAGGTTTTGCAACTCGGATGGATCGGCCTGCAAATCGTACAGTTCGTAGACTGGTCGAGGGACAGTGAAATAGGTCGCTCGTAAACCAGCGGGCAACTTCCCGGCGGTGTTGGCCGCTTGCATCTCCTTCCAACCCGAGCCGCCGGCGGAGTCGACCGGCGAATAGGGAAGCCACGGCGTGCAGTTGTAGATGAACTTGTAACGATCGCTGCGCACCGCGCGGCCCAGGTCATAACCGGCATTTGTCATGTTGACAGCTACCGGAGCCGAGCCGTGCGGGCCCCGTTCGATGAACACATGCTTGCGCGGTTCGTACCTTTCACTTTTGAGCAGCGGCAAGAAACTGCGGCCGCTCATTTTGATTCCGGGGTCCAGTCCCGCCGCGGCGAGCAAGGTGGGGGCGAGGTCTTCGGCACTGATCAGAGCGCGAGATTCACCGCCCGCTTTCACCGCGCCAGGCCAGCGCACGAAAAATGGGACGTTGGAGCCCGGGTCATACAGCGAGCCCTTGCCATGCGGCAGAGCGGCGCCATTGTCGCCGCAGAAAACAATGATCGTGTTGTCCATCTGCCCACGCGTTTTCAGCACGTCGAGCACTCCCGCGACTGTCTCGTCCAAGCGGTTGATCTCAGCGAAATAATCCGCCAGCTGCTCACGAAGTCCCGGCAAATCAGGCCAATGGGTAGGCAGTACGAGTGTGGCCGTATCGGGACGGAACCTGGCTGGGGCATTCCAAACGTGATGTGGGTCGCTGAAATTCGCCCAGAGGAAAAACGGCTTGTCCGCCGGTTTCTGATCCAGAAACTCGGTGACTTTGGCGGCCACGTCCGCATCGCTGCACGTGTTCAGATAATCAACCCGGTCTTTGAATGTCTTCAGGTTATGCGTTTCAAAAACCTGCGCCACTGCAGCGCCCGTTCGCGCCGAACCATCCAGATGAAAATTCCGGCCGCAGACACCCGTAAAATAACCACCCTTCTCGCGCAGCAACTCGGGCAGCGTGACTTCGTCGCGAGGTAAAGGTGACGAGAACCGTGTCATGCGGGCGGCGACTGCCGATCGACCCGTCATCAGGGTCGCGCGCGACGGAACGCATTGCGGCGCGCCGGTAAAAAACCGATGGAACTTCATCCCCTCCGCAGCCAGTTGATCGAGCACTGGCGTTTTGACATTCGGACTGCCATAGGTACTCAAGTAGGGATAGCTGTGATCGTCGCTCAGCAACAGCAGGATGTTGGGACGCTTCGTCTCAGCAGATGCACCGCCGCTGCCAATCGCGATCAGGGCCACAAAGATCAAACAAAGGTTCTGGCGCATGGTGTTAGGCTCACCTCTTGTGGTTGTTGACATTGCCGAGCGACGAGCCGGACGCCGAATGGCGGAGCAACTCGCGGCGCGAAGAGTGTTCGGCAGAAAGGGCTGTGGCGTCATGCGAGTAAAGGGGTTCACTTCTTCGAGAAATCGTTTCCATCAAAACTCGACCGCACCGATTTCTGCCAGGCGACGAGCGCAGCGCGCATGCGCGTGACGATTTCGGGATGTTGGTCGGCGAGGTTCGTCTTGTGCGCAGGATCAGCGAAAATATCGAACAGTTGCACTTCCTGTGGTTGATTCGCCCGCTTGCCATTTTTCTTCTTGCCCGCCTTAGGTTCCGTCTCAGCAACTTTGCTCGGCGGCACGATCAGTTTGTACTTACCGTCGATCCAGACTCCTTGAATTTCGGTTTCAAAATCGACCTTGTCGAAATTCCCGGAACCGTTCCAAAGTAAGAAGCCCAGCGGCTTGTCGCGGGCGGTCAATTTGCCCTCGAACAATGGCAGCAGGCTTTGGCCATCCAGCACCGGCTGATTCGGCCGTTCGATGTTGTTGATCGCCAGGAGCGTGGGATAGATGTCCATATGGGCGCAGGGCACTTCGGTGATGCGGGGCTGCTTGATCTTCGCCGGCCATTCGAGGACCGAAACCGTCCGCACACCGACGTTCATCTTTCCCTTGCCTGCAGGGTCTTGCGACTGAGGAGTAATGCCGCCGTTGTCGCTCGTGAACCAAACGAGGGTGTTGTCGGCGATCTTCAGTTTCTGCAGTTCCGCCCGCAAGTTGCCAACGGCCGCATCGAGCCCGGAAATCTCGCCATAGAAATCCTGTTGCTTGGCGGGTAGATCTTTGTAGATCGCCTTGAATTCTTCGCTGGCTTGGTGCGGGCTGTGCGGCGAACCAAAACAGACGTAAGTGAAAAATGGTTCCTCCTCTGCAGCGTGTTTCCGAATGTACTTCAGTGCTAGGTCCATCGTGGCGACGGACGTGTCGCCTTCGAGCGTGACGAATTCCTTCGTATCGCCGATCTGCAGTTTCGCGCCGAGATCGAAGTAGTTGATTGCCCAAGTCGCTTCATCAAACCCCATCTTCACCGGGCTGGTTTGGTTTCCTCCCAAATGCCATTTGCCGAATTGCGCGGTTTTGTAGCCGACCGTCTTCAGCGCTTGAGGCAGTGTGAACTCCTGAGGGCGGATCGAGCCCAAATGATGCAAACCAGTGCGAATTGGGGTGCGGCCGGTCATCGTGGCGAAGCGACCCGGCGAACACATCTGGCCGCCGGGATAGAAGTAGTCGAACCGTAGTCCCGCTGCGGCCATCGCATCCAGGTGAGGCGTTTTCGCGTGTGGACTGCCCGCGTAGCTGGTATCGCGCCAGCCCATGTCGTCGGCCATCACAATCACGATGTTGGGCCGCTCGGCAGCATACGCAGGCGCTGAACAGGCCGCGATGAGCAGAAACATAGCCAAGTAATTCGTTCGGCCAGGCATGGCGATTCACCATTCAATGAAAAAGGGGGCAACGACTTCAGTGGATTCGGCACTGGATCGCCGACGGGCATTTGATAAAGCACCACTTTACCTCGCACAGCGCCGACGGCCAATTCGGAGCCATCCGGTGAGAAGGCCAAGGCAGAAATGGTTTCAATCAGTGGTTGTCCCGGCGGCTTAGCCTTTCTTACCCTTTTTCCTTTTCGTTGGTGGATCGCCCGCGTCTTCCGCTTTCAGCCGAACGAGAGCGGCGTGGAGCTTGGCTCGTGCCGCGAGCGCGTCAGCGTCGGTGGTGTCTGTTGTGACGGGGATCTGCCGGTGAGGAGCTTCTTTCATATCGAAAAACTCATCGTTGCTGGTCAGCTTCCAACGATCGCTGCGGACGTTGCGACGATCGTCGAGTTGCACATACACCCATTCGCGCGGCTCACCCTTTTCGCCCAGCAACTGCGGAGCAAAACTTTGCCCATCGAGCTTGCGGTCCGCGGCCGGTTTTGCACCGGCAAACGCCACGAATGTTGGGTGAACGTCGCTGAAATCCACCAGTTCCTTTCGCACGACTCCCGCTGGCGTGGTACCGGGCCAGTTGGCGATGAGTGGTACACGGCTGCCACCTTCGAGCAACCCAACTTGGCTCATGCGGTGGCCACACGAATACCGGTGCCGCCAGGGATTTCGACGGGTGAGCTTCCCACCTATCATGCTCTCAAGCCCAACATTGGGAACCGCCAGACGAACCAGGAAGCCATCCATGCCAAAGCGAATTCGCAGTTGTGTGATTTTCTTCGTGTTCTGCTGCAGCAGTAGCGGGCTTCCGGCAGACCCGCCGGCCGTGACGAAAACGCCGCCTACGTCTGCAACCGTCAGAAAAACAGTTGGCCTGTTCAATGGCAAGGATCTGACCGGCTGGCAGGTCGATGTTCCGGAACTGGATAAGAACCCGGACGCCAAAGCGACCTTTATCGTCCGCGACGGGCTGCTGGTCAGTCTGGGCCAACCGGCTGGCCACCTCATCACTAAGGAGAAATACGAGAACTATCGGCTGGCAGTCGAGTACCGTTTCGCGGCCAAACCCGGCAATTGCGGCGTGCTGGTTCATGCCTCCACGCCCCGGGCGCTTTACAAGATGTTCCCGAAGTCGATTGAGGTTCAGATGAATTCCGGTCACGCTGGCGATTTCTGGTGCATCGTCGAAGACATCACCGTGCCCGACATGGTCAATCGCCGCGGCCCGCAGGAGACCTGGGGTGTCACCGAGGGAAAGGCCCGACGGATTTTGAACCTGACGGACGATTCAGAAAAGAAGCCCGGCGAGTGGAACACGATGGTCATCGAATGCGTTCAGGATGCCGTCAAGGTGTGGGTCAACGGTGATCTCGTGAATCACGGAACCAAATGCACTGCGACGAAAGGACAAATTGCCCTGCAAGCGGAAGGCTCCGAAGTCGAGTTTTGCAAGCTGGAACTGACACCGATTACGAAGTTGACCGAACCTTAATGCGTCCGGACCCACGCTGCCGTGCGACGCTGCAATTCGGCCCATTCGCCAAGTCGGCCGCAGCGAATGGAAGCGGCGCCCCCATCGCGGACCTATTCGACTAATTACCTCAATCGCATTGCACGACACGACTGCGAGTGTAAGAAAGCCCCCATGAACCGCGGATGTATTCGGATTCCTAGAAATCGCCCCGTTCTTGCGGTCGCTTTCTCAGTGTTCTTCTTTTGCCGCATCGCCTTGGGGGCGAATGAGTTGACAGTGGAGTCTGACTTCGAGGGAGCTTCAGTCATTGAGGTCAAAATCGACAATACGGCGCGGAGCATCAGCTTCCGGCCGGGCGGCGATCCGACGCGGGGCTGGCCGTGCTGGTGGTACTTTCGCGTGAAGGGAATCACACCGGGCGAGACGATCTCGCTCCAATTGCAGGGAACGAAAGCGACAACGGCCGGTGGGCCATTGGCCAAGCCACTTGCTTCTTCCTGGGCGATGCCGGAGCAGGCCACGTATTCGCACGATGGCAAGACGTGGCTCCGCACGGAGAAAGGCACGCGCCAGGACGAATTCATGATTTACACGCTCAAGCCGGAGACAACGTCGTTTTTTGTCGCCTGGGGACCGCCCTACACTCCGAGTGCTGCAACGGCCTTTGTACGAGCGATGAGCGAGAAGTCGCCGCATGCCACCGCCAAGGAGTTGTGCCGTTCACGCGAGGGTCGTAGCGTCCCCCTGCTGCATGTGCAGGAGGGGGAGCGAAAGAAGGAGCAGCGCTTCGGCGTCTGGGTACAGGCGCGGCAACACGCCTGGGAGAGCGGATCGAGTTGGGTGGCACAAGGCTTCGGCGAGTGGTTGCTGAGCGACGATGCAGACGCGGCTTGGCTCAGGCAGCACGCGGAGATTTTCCTGGTGCCGATCATGGATGTGGACAACACCGCGACGGGCAATGGCGGCAAAGACGCCCAGCCGCAGGATCACAATCGCGACTGGTCGCCGCAGCCTCATTGGAACGAGGTCCAGGCCGCGCAAAAGATGGTGGGCGGCCTGATTGACGAAGGTCGCATGGATGTGTTTCTCGACCTGCACAATCCGGCGCCGGGAGATCCCACTTTCTTTTACATTCTGGAAAACAGTTCTCTAAAGGAACCCATGATCGGTCTGCGGGATCGCTTCATCGAGCTGTCCTATGCCCGGAATCTGGCGACAGATCAGCGCCAACTGGGTCAGCATGAATGGCAATCCGCACACCGTGAGTCTGTGCCTGGAGACAATCTGGAACTACAAGAACAGCAACACCGAAGGTTACCGCGCCGTCGACGCAAATCTCGCCGCTTCGGTCCGCGAATACCTGGCGGAGAGACCCGCCAGGCACTGACGCCCACAATTAGCCGAGCACTGCCCAATCATATTCCTGGCGAAGGACTACGGCCGCCAGTTCGCTACGCCACACCGATACTCGACAATCAGCAGCACCTCTCAAATCGTATCAATGCTTGTTGATCGAAGGTATTTCGACGGCTACGATGAACCCCGGATTCCCGTTGAGAAGAAGGCAGTAGGTAGCCATCGCAATGATAACTCAAGCGCCGACTCGATGGCTAATCCTGCCTACGATCATGGCTGTGGCGCTTTGCGCCGTGCAATTGGCAGCTCAGGAAAAGCTGCTGCGGACGGTAATCGACTCCGAAATCTCCGCAGCTTGGATGCGTGAGAAGTTTACACCGGCCGACCCCGCCACTGATGCCGAGTTTCTCCGTCGTGTGTATCTGGATTTGGTCGGCGTGATCCCGACTGCCGACGAAGCAGCCGTGTTCTTGGATGACACCGCGACGGACAAACGGAGCAAGTTGATCGACAAGCTGTTGGACGATCCTCGTTTTGCTGAACAGCAGGCCAATCACTGGGACCTGCTGTTCTTTGGTCGCCGCCCTGCTGATCAGGAATTGACGAGCCGGCGCGAAGGTTTTCAAAAATGGCTGAAGGGGAAGTTCGCGACGAACGAACCCTACGATCGCTGGGCTCGCGACTTGTTGCTGGCCCAAGGCGGGACGTATGAAGGTCCAGCCATGTTCTTCGCCCAGTTTCGCTCGCGGCCGGAGGATGCCGCGGAAGCAGTGAGCCGGTTGTTCCTCGGCACTCAGATTCACTGTGCCCGTTGTCACGACCACCCGTTTGACAAATGGACACAAACCGATTTCTACGGCGTTGCCGGATTCTTTGCCCGATTGACGTTCATCGACGCGAAAGAAGATGGCAAACGACATTACATCCTCGCCGAGAAGAGCAGCGGAGAGGTGTTGTTCACCGGGCCCGCTGCCAAGCAAACACCAGGACAGAAGGGGGAGCCGGTCGCGCCGCGTTTCCTGGGCGGCGAGGATTTGCAGGAGCCGCATCTGCCGGAAGGATTCAAGGAACCCGATCTCAAAGGGGTCAAGGACCCACCCAAGCCATTGTTTTCGCGCCGCGAGAAGTTTGTCGATTGGGCGACTCGTCCCGAAAATCCGTACTTTACGAAAGCCATCGTCAATCGCGTCTGGGCGCAGTTCTTGGGGCGCGGAATCATCGATCCTGTAGACGATTTACGTGAGAGCCATGTCGCCAGCTTGCCGGGGGTTTTTCAAACGCTGCAGAAAGAGCTGGTAGCGCACCAATACGATCTGAAATGGCTGATTCGCGAACTGGTACATACGCAGGCTTATCAACTGTCGTCGGCAGGCTCAGGAACCGACGCTCTGCCGAAATGGTATGAACGCGCGCGCGTTCGTCCGCTCACTGCGGAAGAAATCATGGCCGCCATCAGGCAAGCGACGAACTTTGACGAATCCGTTCGCGCTGCCGGCGCCAAACCAGAAACGACCGCGCTGCCGGAGCGAAACTATTTTCTTTCGTCGTTCGGCGAGCCGTTCAATGGCCGGGGAGAATTCCAGCCCAACCTGAACGAGCACCTGTTCTTTAACAACAGTGGCACGCTGCGACAGTCGCTGATCCAGATGAAAAAAGGGAACCTCGCCGATAGCCTGAACAACTCGACGGCTCCCTGGGAGGAACGAGTCGATCATTTGTTCCTCGCGATCCTGTCGCGTCGACCATTGGAGGTGGAGCGGAAGAAGTTCGTCGAATATCTGTCCGCCGAGAAAGCTTCAGCGCCCGCCGTGGAAGAAGCCATTTGGGTGTTACTGAACACTTCGGAGTTTCGCTTCAATCATTGATCCGCAGAACGCCGTCACGATCCACCCGATTTGACATTCACCGAGATAAACATGAAATCGAATCCACTCTGTAAGCCGGCGGAACACATCTCGCGCCGCGCGCTGCTGAAAGGGACCGCCGTCACCGCTGGCGGCGCCGCGCTGTGCAATTTCGGGAGTCTTTTCCACTCGCAGACAATTGCCGCAGAACTCAAGCGGACGGCCAGGCGTTGCATCCTGCTGTGGATGAACGGCGGCGCCAGCCAGATCGACACGTTCGATATGAAGCCAGGCACCGATAACGGCGGCCCGTTCCGCCCCATCAAGACTAAAGTTTCGGGCCTGGAAGTCTGTGAATACTTACCGAAAGTCGCGCAGCAGGCCGATAAGCTGGCCATCATCCGGTCGATGAAGACGACGCAGCCCGATCATCCAGACGGCATCCGCTCGATGCACATTGGCCACAAACTCGAGGCCAGCATCAATCATCCTGAATTGGGCGCGGTGATCGCCAAGTACCATGGCAACCCGGATTCCGATTTGCCGACATTCATCCGCACCGGTTCAACTGGCAACGGCGGCGCGGGCTTCCTCGGTCCGCAGTACCAGCCCTTCGGAGTCAGTAGTGACGGTCGTTTGCCCAGTTTCACGCAAAGCTACTTGAAGCCGGAAAACGAAGTCCGCCGCAATGAATTGCTCCGTTTCATGGAAGGGGAGTTCCGCACCAACCATCAGGCTGATCCGTTCGAAGCACATCGGCTCGCCAAGGAGAAATCCTGGCGACTCTTGAAGGCCAAGGGAGTCTTCGATAGTTCGGAGGAGTGGTCGAAGTACAAGGAACTGTATGGCGACACGGAATTCGGCAAAGGCTGCTTGATGGCCAGGCGTCTGATCGAAGCCGGCGTGCCGTTCGTTGAGATCGGTCAGGAAAACTACGACAGCCATGCCGACAACTTCACCGTTCACAAGGCGTCTCTGGGCGTGCTCGATCCGGCCTGGGCCGGCTTGATGATCGACTTGCAAGAACGGGGTTTATGGGATGACACCCTCGTCATCTGGATGGGCGAAGTCGGCCGCACGCCGTCGGTGAACAATCGCATTGGACGCGATCATTACATCAACGGCTGGACGATCGTCCTCGCGGGGGGCTGCGTGCGGGGTGGAACGGTCTATGGGGCGACGAACCCGAACGGCGTCGGCGTCCAAGACAACCCGGTAAGTGAAGGGGATCTGTTCGCCACGATCTACACCGCACTCGGAATCAAACCCGATACCCAGCATTTTGTCGGTCCTCGACCGATCCCTGTTGCCCCGGATCACTCGAAGGTTATTCGAGAGGTGTTGGTATAACCATGAGCGAAACACCGACCTTCGACAAAGCGACTCTCGCCTGGACGTTGCCCTGGCAAACGGATTGGGTTACGGCTATTGCATTTATTGGCGGCGGCAGAAAACTGGCCGCGGGAAATCGTCGCGGTCAAATCCTTGTCTGGGATCTGCCAGAAGCTCCGGGAGGCGAACCACCGGTTCCCGTGCGTTGCTTGGGTGGCCACACCAACGAGGTCACTCGACTGCTGGCGACTCCGGATGGCAAAACACTGATTTCGTCCAGCTACGATCACACCATTCGCTATTGGAATGTGGACGAACCCGCCTCGGGCACTGCGGAGATCATTCTCGATTCCAAAGACCGGGCCGCGGCTGCGAAGAAACTGGGAGACAAAGCCCCGCCACCGGCACCCGGCTTGACCGTCGAAACGCAAACAGCGCAGCAAGTATTAACTGCCCATCAGGAGTGGATCGTCGGACTCAGCTTGAGTTCCGATGGCAACACGCTGCTCAGCGGCGACGACGCGGGGCAAGTGATCGTGTGGGATCGTGCTACCGCCAATGAACTGCGCCGCTGGAAGGTTAAGGGGTGGGTTTTTGGACTGGCGATTTCGCCCGATGCCGGCCTGGCCTTGGTCGCAGAGCGTTTCCCGCTCGTCTTCACGCCGGCCGATCATCATCGCGGGGTGAAGCTCTGGGATGTGGAGAAGGGTGAAGTCAAACACGATCTGTCGGCGCAGTACAAAGTGTATATCGGCGGAGCGGCGTTCTCGCCCGACGGCCAACTGCTGGTATTGGCGCAAGGCAACGAGACCAGCAACGGCAAACTCTTTCTGATCGAAAGCGAGGGCGGCAAGCCGGTTCGCGAATTCCCTGGTCATGCGCCGGGGGGCGTGCATGACGTCCGGTTTTCGCCCGACGGTCGCTACATATTCTCGTGCGGACGAGACACGCTGGTCCGCGTCTGGAATGTGGCCGACGGCACACAGTTGGCCGAAGTGGGCAAGCCGCGCGGCGGGCAATTCAAGGACATCTGGCACGCCTTCAGTCTGTCAGCCGACCGGCAATGGCTCGCCGCGGCGGACATGTCCGGCCAGGTGGTCGTCTACAAGGCCTAGCGATCACCGCCGATTCGTTGGTACACCAGGCTATGAGACGTTCCTTAAAAACAGGAAACACACCGACCATGTTGCCGTCGCCTTCCTGTCAATATTCATTCGTGTTCGTCCTCGGGTGTGCGTCGTTGTCTCTGGCAGCAGAAGGGGCCTATCTACCCCAAGATGCAAACACCTGGGTGAAGCGGAGCCCACTCCCTTCGGCTCCGCCGTCACCGGGATTGAGTTATGAAACGTCGCTCGGTTACGACCCAGTAGTTCGCATCTCGCCCAACCGCGTGCCTCCCGAGGTGGCCAAGGTGCTCCTCGACGGCCAGCGGATTACCGAGTTGTTTTGAAAGAATCCAACGTGAGTCAAATCGTGAAGCAGCGACAACTAAATTGGAATGCGTTTCCAGCAATCGTCTGGCTAGCCGGCCTCGCCGTGTGTTTCGCGCCGCGAGCGACAGCGGCCGATTTATTTCAGGAACGGGTCGCTCCGTTCGCGAAGAAATATTGCCACAACTGCCATAGCAAGCAGCAAGCCAAGGGCGAACTGGACCTCACGCGGTACGGTCGCGACCGCGATGTGACGAGCGATTTCCGCCGCTGGAACAGTGTCGTCGAGTTCATTCGCGGCGGCGAAATGCCTCCCGAGGACGAGCCGCAGCCGACGCTCGAAGAACGGAACGCGGTCGTCGCGGCGATCGAGACGATTCTGATCGCCGAAGCGAAGAAGCATGCGGGCGACCCGGGCATCGTCCTGCCGCGTCGGCTCTCGAACACGGAATACGAACTCTCACTCCGCGATCTGACCGGCGTGGCGATCCGAGCCACTGCGGAATTTCCCGCCGATCCGGCCGGCGGCGAGGGGTTCGATAACACGGGCGAAGCACTCGGGATGACGCCCAGCTTGCTCAACAAGTATCTCGGGGCGGCACAGTTCGCTTCGCAACATCTGGTGCTTAAGCCGCACGGGATCGCGTTCGCTCCGTTACCGGTCACGTCGTACAACGAACGCAAGAAACTGACCGAGCAGGCGATCATCGATTTCTATCGCCGGCATGAAGTGCGGGTCGGCGAGTACCTGGAAGCGGCCTGGCGATTTCGACATCGCGGCGAGCCCGATCGCGGCGCGAGTCTCGATGATTGGGCCGCGAGGCGCGGGCTGAGCGGGAAGTATCTGACGCTCGTTTGGAAAACGCTGAACGAAGCGAAGTCCGGCAGCGGCTACGTCAAACAACTCGGCACGCAGTGGGAGTCGCTGCCCGCCCCAACCGATGCCAAAGAGGTGCCGCAGCCACTGCGGGAGTTGGAGCAGCTCATCGTTTTTGTGCAGAGCAAACTGACCAAGAAGGATTCCAACCTCATAAACTCGAATGCCGGCAACTGGCCGATTCGCCATCTCGAGTTGCGGGCTCAAGCGGCGGCGGCGCGGGATAAGTTTGAAGCGGGCGTGTTTAAGACACGGCACGAGTTCAAGGTCGGGAAGTTGCCGACAAAGAAAGGTGACACTCCGGTGTCGGGCGTCACGTTTTATCTGCGCGTTGATCCGGCGTTTGACGCTGGTCCGCCCGGCGTGGTCGTGATCCATCGGCCCTTGTTCAGCAAGTCCGACAACCCGCCGCGAAACGAGAAAGACGAACAAAGCCAAGAAGTCGAAACGCTGCGAGCGGTGCTCGAACGAGACGCTCCCGAAGTCGCGCGGCAACTCGGTTTCGGCAAGCATCCGCGCGGCGGCACGCTCGCTCCCGATTCGCTGGCCGTGCAGACACCGGCGATGATCGAAATCCCGCTCACTCCGGAAACGGCGACGGCGCTCCAGGGAAAACAGTTCTTGCTGGAGTGCGAGTTGGACGTGCAAGCCACTCCGGAGTCCGCCGTTTCCGTCCAGACGGCGACCGGCAAACGTCCCGACTCACCGCAAGCGACCGGTGCGGAACTGTTGATTCGGCCCGACAGCCAACTGGCCAAGGACCTCGCGAGTTCGGCCGAGCGTTTCTGCTTCGCGTTTCCCAATCGCTTCTTTTACGTCGACAACAGTCGCGGCTTGGCCGCCGGTTTCCACCTCGTCGAAGGTTTCTTTCGCGACGACCGGCCGCTCGTGGAAAAGGTGCTGACCGAGGCGGAGCAAGCCGAGTTGAATCGCCTGTGGAAGGAACTCGACTTCGTCACGGAAAGCGTCGAGACGTTGCTTCGCGGCTTCGTCTGGTTCGAGCGGGCCGAGCGGCACGTGCTGCACGACAAGCGATTCGATTTTCTGCGGGCCGAGGATCCGTTGCTCGTCGAGGAAGAACTGCTGTCCAAGTTCGAACGGGTCTATTTGGAAAAACTCGGTGTGAAACTGGTCGAGGACGCCATTCAGCCCGAGAAGCCGAATTCGCAGTTCGATCTGATCCACGGATTCTTTCAGCAAGTTCGGGCCGGGCTGGCCGAACATCGTCGGACCTTGCAGCAGGCGGAGCAGCCGGCGCTCGCCGATCTGGAACGGCTGGCTGAGCGGGCGTATCGCCGGTCGCTGCGGCCGGACGAATCGGCCGCGTTGCGGGGGCTTTACCAGCGGCTGCGGAAGCAAGGCCAAGACGTCGAGGATTCGCTGCGTGGCGTGTTCACGGCCGTGTTGATGTCGCCCGACTTCTTCTACCGCATTCCGGAATCGCCCGCGGGCAACGGCGTCTACCCGCTGTCCAACGACGCGCTTGCTCGGCGGCTAAGCTATTTCCTCTGGTCGTCGTTGCCGGATGAAGAACTTGCGGCGGCGGCTCGATCCGGGAAGCTCCAGAACGAAACCGTACTGCGAGGCCAAACGCGGCGCATGCTCAAGGACCCGAAGGTCGAGGCGTTTGCTCGCGAGTTCTTCGGCCAATGGCTGCGATATCGCGATTACCTGGCGAAGGACCCGATCCCGGCCGGGTCATTTTCCGGCTACGACGCGGCCCTGCGGCAGGCGATGTTCGACGAGCCGACGCGGCTGATCATGCATTTGATTCAGCAGGACCAACCGGTCGGCGAAGTGCTCCGCAGCGACACGACGTTCGTCAACGATGTCCTCGCCAAGTACTACGGCGGCGCGATCGAGGCCCAATACCGAAAGCTTTCGACGGAGCGATCCGAGTGGCATCGTGTCGAGGGATTGCGGAGCGTCGGCCGCGGCGGTTTGTTCGGCATGCCGGTGATCTTGGCGAAGAACTCGGCCGGTCAGCGCACGAGCCCCGTGAAGCGTGGGTTCTGGGTCGTGCATCACTTGCTCGGCCAGCATTTCCCGCCGCCTCCTGCCGACGTACCGGAATTGCCGAAGACAGAGAAGGAGGCATCGAAGACGATTCGCGAACTGCTGGCCGACCACGTTGCCAACCGGAAATGTGCGATGTGCCACGTCCACTTCGATGGCCTGGGGCTGACGATGGAAGGTTTCGATGCGATCGGCCGCTCGCGGTCGAAGGACCTGGCCGGCCGCACGATCCAGACCGCCGGTCAGATTCACGGCAGCGAGAATGTGGAGGGAATTTCCGGCTTGATCGAGTACGTGGAAAAGCAGCGCCGTTCGGATTTCGATCGCCAACTGTGCCGCAAGTTCTTAGGCTATGCACTTGGCCGCTCAGTGTTGCTGTCGGACCAACCGTTGCTCCAGGAGATGGAAAAACGGTTGCAAGCGGATGGACGATTTTCAACGTTGTTTGAGACAGTTGTATTGAGTCCGCAGTTTCGCCAGCAGCGCGGCCGGGATTATCCTGTGGCCAGCAACTGAGAAACGATTCGAATCACCAACAAAACCTCGAAAGGAATTTCACATGGCATCCCAATTCTCGCGTCGCGTTGTCTTAAAGGGTCTCGGAGCGACGGTGGCATTGCCGTGGCTCGAATCGATCTGTTCGGCAGCCGGTGATCGCCCCTCTGAAAACGCTCCGCCGAAGCGGTTCGCGTTCCTGTTCTTCGGCGACGGCATTCATGCAGCCGAATGGTGGTCGAAGGGAGACGGCGCGAATTTGGAACTCGGCCCCGCCTTCGCCTCGCTGGAACCGGTCAAGGAAAAGGTCAACTTCCTCCACGGCTTGCGCAACCCCTACGGCGGCGGGCACGCTCAAGGAGCGGCCGCCATTCTCAGCGGCGTTGGACCGAAGAACGGCCGAGAAATTCGCGCCGCCGCCAGCTTGGACCAAGTGCTCGCGAAACGCATTGGCGATGCGACTGCGCTGTCCAGCTTGGTGCTGGCCTGCGAGCGCCCGATCAGCGGCTTTCACGAGTCGGGCAATTCGATGATGTATGCCTCGCACGTGTCGTGGAGTTCGCCCGTGTCGCCGGTGCCCACCGAGCTGTACCCCTCGTTGGCGTTCGACAGCCTGTTCGAAAGCAAAGGGAATCGGACGCACGCGAGTGTTCTGGATCACGTCCGCGAACAGCTCCGCGATGTGACTCGCAAAGCATCCCGTTCCGACCAGGCGAAGATCGAGGAATACGCCAGCAGCGTGCGCGAAGTGGAAGGTCGGCTGTCGCGGTTGCAGGCGAACGACAAGGACGCCGCGAATGACGCGTTCAAGGCGAAGCGACCGCCCAACGGCCTGCCCACGCAGCTCGATGTCCACGCGCGGTTGATGTGCGACATCGTGGCCCTGGCGTTTCAGGCCGACCGCACGCGGATCGCGACCATGCTGCTGACGAACAATCTCTCCGGGCAGGTGTATCCGTTCCTCGGTTTGCGCGACGACCACCACAGCTTTTCGCACAATTGGCAGGGGAAGGAATTCGCGTCGATCTCGCGTTTCTGGGTCGAGCAGTATGGCTATCTGGTCGGCAAGCTGGCCGCCACTCAGGAGGGCGACGGGACGGTGCTGGACAACTCGTGCATCATGCTGGCCAACGAACAATGGGTCGCCCACAGTGCGGAGAAGGTGCCGCTGCTGATGGCGGGCGGCCTGGGTGGTGAATTCGCCACCGGTCGGACGCTGGAATTCGAGAAGAGCCAGAACCGCAAATTTTCCAGCCTGCTGATGACGGTATCCGACCGCATGGGACTGAAGCTCGACAGCTTTGGCGATTCGACGCAGCAACTCGATATTTAGCGAGCCTTCACCCATGCCAGACCCACTACTCGTCGATCCGCACGACCCGGTACTGACCGGGGAGAATTCGTTCCTTCGCCTCTCCACCGACGGCGGGTAGACGTTCCTCCACCGCACCAGTCACTGGCGCGTGCTCTGGTCTCCAGCCGGGCAGGGACACGTGCTGTTGCTCGAAAGTCCCCTCGCAGGCGACACGCCGCGTATCTACGCCGACAATGCCGGCGTTGCGCGATTCCTGCAACGGACGATCGAGACGATGTTGCACAAGCCGTTCGCCGATGAGCGATGAGGGGTGCGATCATGGTTTATGGGAGTTAGTCGGGATTGGCCCAATAGTCGGCCCAAAGATCGGCATAGGTGAGTGAACCCAAGGTGGCCACCGGCAGCGCTGGGCGCGACTGGTTCTTCGCGAATCTCGACAATGGCGTGCTCGACAAGATCACCGACCTGCACGCTTCCGAGTTTGCCGACGACCTGGATTTCATCGCCGGACCGTGATCCCGGCTGCAGTGATTTGCAAGACGTCGCTGAGGCTCCGGATCAAAGACCACAGGATGTCAACGTCGTAACAAAGAATTCCTACTGGCTCGTTGTGCAAGATTGCCTTGCTGTGTGTCACGACATTATGGAGTTTCATGCGCGAGTTCTCGCCACCCCACGTATGGGTGACTGCGATATGCCCGTTCTTGAATGAGGACAACGCGTTACGGCAATAAGGGTCTGAAGCAGAATCGCTGGGTGGTATTTCCGGCCAGCCCCCCTTTTTTGGATTGGGTGGCGAGAACTCGCGCATGAAACTCCATAATGTTGTGACGCGCAGCACAATCGAGGGTTTCTCATCACGATTGATGGTTTGATCGAGGAAGGTCTCCGTCTGCTCAACAACCCACGCCGAGTTGGGGTTCGTGGTGGACTTCGAAAAGATCACTTCCCTTGACTTGATGCAGAGAAACACCAGCACGAACAGCGTCTCGACCCCACGGGCCGTGACTGATTTCACCGAAAAGAAGTCGCAGCCCCACAGAGATGCGCCGTGGCGCTCAAGAAAGTTATCCCAGGTATCCGAAGTGCGGTCCGGCCTGCAGTTCGATGCACTCGAGGGCGATGCGGAGTGGAATGCAGACTGGAAGGCCTGCGTCAGCCTTGAAGACAATCAGTACGTTGTCGAATTCGCGATTCCCCATGCCGCTCTGGGAACGGATGCTCCCCAGCCGGGAGAGAAATGGGCATTGAACATCTTGCGCGGCCGCAGCACACGCGAGCCGAAGTGGGAACGCTATGCTCAGTGGGTAATGACGTACGCCGATTTCAAGAGTTCGACGCACCTGGGCACGTTGCAATTCTGATGGATTCACAAGAGGTAATATCATGTCTAAACAAATCTGCTGCTATCTGTCATTCTTCGTATTCTGCTGCTGCAATGGCGTGCTCCAAGCGGACCCGCCGGCCGTAACGAACTCCCCGCCTGCGCCCGCAACTGCTAAATCGGTCAGCCTGTTCAATGGCAAGGATCTGACCGGCTGGCAGGTCGATGTTCCGGAACTGGATAAGAACCCGGACGCCAAAGCGACCTTTATCGTCCGCGTCGGGCTGCTGGTCAGTCTGGGCCAACCGGCTGGCCACCTCATTACGAAGGAGAAATACGAGAACTATCGGCTGGCAGTCGAGTACCGTTTCGCGGCCCAACCCGGCAATTGCGGCGTGCTGGTTCATGCCTCCACGCCCCGGGCGCTTTACAAGATGTTCCCGAAGTCGATTGAGGTGCAGATGAATTCCGGTCACGCTGGCGATTTCTGGTGCATCGTCGAAGACATCACCGTGCCCGACATGGTCAAGCGCCGCGGCCCCCAGGAGACCTGGGGTGTCACCGAAGGTAAGACTCGACGCATTCTGAACCTGACAGACGATTCAGAAAAGAAGCCCGGCGAGTGGAACACGATGGTCGTCGAATGCGTGGAGGACGCAGTCAAAGTGTGGGTCAACGGCGACCTTGTGAACCACGGCGCCAAATGCACTGCCACGAAAGGGCAAATCGCCCTCCAAGCTGAAGGTTCCGAAGTTGAGTTTCGCAAGCTCGAACTGACACCCATTACGAAGCTGACCGATTGAGCTAGCGAAATGGTTCCTAAGTTTCCTCGAATTGCCGTCTTAGGTTCAATTAACCGCGACATCGTCATTCGCTGTGCGCGGCTGCCACAGCAAGGCGAAACCGTGCTTGCGGACTCGTCGTCTGAGGTAGCGGGCGGAAAGGGAGCCAACCAGGCGGTGGCGGCTGCGCGGCTCGGCGGTCAAGTGACGATGATCGGACGCGTCGGTGACGACGTATTCGGTGAGCGTTTATTGACGGGCCTCGTCCGCGAGAAACTGGATACGTCGCTCGTGTGGCAAACGGCGGATTGCGCCAGCGGAATGGCCATCGTCGCCGTCGAACAGTCAGGCGAGAACTCAATCATCGTCGTACCTGGTGCGAATGGTCGTTTTACGGAGGACGACGTCGCGGCGGCCACTGACGCGATTGGATCGTGCGACATACTCTTGCTTCAACTGGAGGTCTGCACAAATGCCGTTGCTGCCGCCATTGCTGTCGCGCGACAGAAAGGCGTGCGGACGATTCTTAATCCGGCACCGGTGGTCGACCAGCTTCCCAGGAATCTGCTGGAAGTTGATGTTATGTGCCCTAATCGTATCGAGGCATCCGCACTTGCCGGTCGGCCCATTCAATCACTAGATGACGCGGTGTCTGCAGCATGGCAACTCAGCCGCATGGGGCCAAAGTCGGTAGTGATCACCATGGGAAGCATGGGAGCCGTCCTGAGCGACGGCGGACAGCCAGAGTGGTGTGAACCATTTCCTGTAGATTCGGTTGATACCACGGCTGCCGGTGACGCATTTGCCGGAGCGCTGGCCGTGCGCCTGGGAGAAGGAGCGATGTTGCGCGAGGCTGTGCAGTTTGCTTGCGCGGCAGGTGCCATTGCCACAACGCGGCATGGTGCTCAGCCTGCTCTGCCCTCGCGAGAGGAAGTCGATGCACTGTTGAGAACAAGGACGTGAGTGAAGAACAGCTCAGGTAAAACCATGATCAAGAAGACGCTCGGTCGCACCGGCCTGCAAGTGACGCAACTTGGCTACGGCAGTATGGGTTTGCGCGGGCCAAGGACTTGGGGGATGCGAGTGGTGAACGATGAGGCTGCCGACGCGTTCTTGAACCGCGTGCTCTATAGCGGGATCAACTTCATCGACACTGCGCCCGACTATGGCCTGAGTGAGGAGCGAATCGGGAAGTACATCGGTGGTCGGCGGAAAGAGTATCACCTCGCGACCAAATGCGGCTGCGTCTATGCACAGCACGATGATCACTTAGAGATCGACCATGTTTGGAAGAAGGACGTAATCCAGCGTAATCTCGAAACCAGTTTGAAACGCTTGCAAACGGATTTCGTCGACTTGTTGCAATTCCACGGCGGCGACGCCGAAACCCTCCAGCGTGAAGGGCTGATCGAATTGCTTCTGAGCTTCCGCAAGCAGGGCCTCGTGCGGTTCATCGGTGCATCCAGTTCCATGCCAAACCTGCCCGGGCTGATCGCGCTGAACGTCTTCGATACTTTTCAAATCCCATATTCTTGCCTCGCCCCGCAGCACCGCGACCAAATCACACAGGCGGCGGAGTCGGGAGCCGGAATCATCCTGCGCGGCGGCGTAGCCCAGGGCGGGCCGGACGCCGAGATTCAGCGTCCGGCGCTCAACGACGTCTGGTCGGGGGCTAAGCTCGACGAAGTCTTGCCCGCGAATATGAGCCGGGCTGAACTGATCCTGCGTTACACGGTAACTCATCCGCATTGCCACACAACGATCGTCGGCACATGTAACGCCGAGCACCTTGCGGAGAATCTGGCCGCTGCTGCCCGTGGGCCGTTACCTGCGGAACTGCACGCGGAGATTGCCGAGAGAGTCGCTGCGTCGCTCGCGGCTTTACCCCCTTGAACAATGCGACTCGTGGTTTGCCTAGTATCTGCAATGCGGAGGGGATCGCAACAAGTCTATCAGGGCGAAACCCAGCGAACTGCGTTTTCAATCACGGTCAAATTCTCGGCTTGCCGGTAGACCGGATAAGTCTCGTGTCCGGGCCGAAAGTAGAAGACTCGTCCTTGCTTGACCTGCCAAGCGCACCCGCTGCGGAATTTCTCCCCCTTGTCCCAGTGTTCCTCGAAGACCACGGTGTCCGGTGTCGGGACGTGAAACGGCTCGTCATACATTTCGGTCTGCGGAATGTCCCACTTCGCGGGCAGTCCCTTGGCGATTGGATGGTCCGGCAACAACGTGGTGACGTGGCTCGGCGCGCCGTCGGCCCGCCAGGCCGGAAACACGCAGGCTGGCGGCGTAAGTCGCCACACTCCGTCCACCTTTTCCAGCGACGGCGTCAATTTGGCGTCTCGTTTGACCAGGTTGCGCTTGAGCGGCACCGAAAAATCGAACTTGGCAGTCGCTCGCTCTGCTTCAGGAATCAGTTTGGGTGCGTCGGCCTTGGCTCGTTCGTGCATCAGACGCATGAACGGTTGAGCGAAGTGTGCCGAGTGCAACGCGATGAAGCCGAGCTTGCCGTCGAGCACTCGTTGAACGGTCTCCTCGACACGTTCGTTTTTGATCTCGCCATGCTTGCGGTGGCCCCAACAGACGATGACATCGGTCGCTTCGAGCGTGGCGGAATCAAGTCCTTGGTCGGGCGAACTGAGATTGACTGACAACGCCCGGATGCCGGGGCGTTTGCCGAGATGATCGGCCAGCGCGTTGCCGAGAAAGTTTTCGTAAACCTTGGCTTGTTCGGGCTGCTGCTCGTCCCAAATGAGCACCCGAACCGGCTTGGGCGATTGAGCCCGAGCGGCTCCCAGCACTCCAAAAAACAGCGTCAGGGATAACAGACATCGAATGATCATTTGGTCCATGATGATTACCGCAGGCATAGGAGGAACCCGGAGCTACTTCTTCTTGGTCGCCGGTCTGGGCGGGGCGGTCGGATCTTCGGCAGGACTGCCATGCCAACGGGGCGCAATGTTCTTGGCATTCCATTGCTCCCAGTCCCGGCTGAGCTGGGCAACCAATTCAGGCTCTTTTTCTGCCTGATCACGTTGCTCACCGATGTCGCTGCTCAGATCAAACAACTGCCAGCCGCTATTCTTCTTGGCGTCGTGATCTCTCCAGTCCACCAACTTCCATTGCCCACGACGAACCGCTTTCTGAGGACCGAATCGCCAGTAGAGTGAATCGTGTGGCAAGCCCTTGGCCTCGCTTCGCAGGAACGGCAACAAGTTGACGCCGTCCAAGTCGGCAGGAGAAGGCGCTCTGGCCAGTTTTAAAGCTGTCGGCAAAACGTCCAGCGTGATAACCGGATGATCATATACCTTGCCTGCAGGCACATTGCCGGGCCAGGAGACAAAGAACGGCACTCGAATTCCTCCTTCGAGCGTCTGCCCCTTGTCGCCGCGCAGCGGACTGTTCACACCCGTGTTGTAAGCGAAGTAGGGCTTGCGGCCCGAGCCACCGTTATCACTGAAGAAGAAGACCAGCGTGTCCTTCGACCGGCCTGTTTTTTCAAGGTGAGCGGTGATGCGGCCGATGGCATCGTCGAGTCCCAGCAGCAGCGATAGATAACCGCGTCGAGCGGGATCGGTGACATCGGCGGGGATGCGGCTTTTGTGCTTGTCGACGATCTCCAGCGGCGTGTGAACTGCGTTGTAGGCTAGGTAGAGGAACCAGGGCTTCTCGGCCTGGCGATCCATGAAACCAAGGGCCTCGTCGGTGAACAAGTCGGTGGTGTAACCATCGAGCTTCTGGACCTCACGACCGCGATAGATCAAGTCGTGCGAATGAGCACTGCCGAACACCGGCTTGGCGTCTTTGTGCAACAGGAAGTTATGTCCGCCGACGAGGAAGCCGAAGTAATCGTCGAAACCGCGTGATTGCGGATGATGGGCGTGGTCGAAGCCCTGATGCCATTTTCCGATCAAGCTGGTCGCGTAACCGACTGCACGTAGATGATCTGCGATCGTGCGTTGGTCGAGGGGCAAGCCGAGCTTGGCTTCCTCACCGACGTGAGGATTGAACTCGTGACCGAAACGAGTTTGATACCGACCGGTAAGAAACCCGGCGCGGCTCGGGCTGCAATACGGACTGGATACGTAACCGCTCGTGCAGCGGACGCCCGAAGCAGCGAGGGCGTCAATGTTCGGCGTCGGCACGGCCTTGCCACCGTGCACACCGATGTCGGAGTATCCCAGATCATCCGCGACGATCACGAGGATGTTGGGCTTATTGGCTGCCGCGCTGATCGAAAGGCTGAACGAAATGAGCAAGGTAAGGAGTCGAGACATGCAAATTACCCGTCTTGGAAAGTCCGTCGCGCCGCCCAATGATACTGACAACCCGCCCACTCGGCGTTGCCCACGATCATACTGTGAGCTAGCGGAGTTTACTTGAGCCGAGACGAATCAAGCAAAGGAGAGCGCATTGACGGACCGCACCTGCTGGATAGGCCTCGTCATCTTCATCGCCATCTGCCTCGGTGCGGGGGCTCTCGGGGCCATTGCCACCACGCCGGAGATCGAGGGCTGGTATCGAACGATCGAAAAGCCTTCGTGGAACCCACCCGACTGGATCTTCGGGCCGGTCTGGACCACGCTGTTCATTCTAATGGCGGTCGCTGCTTGGCTCGTCTGGCGACAGGCAGGCTTCTCGGCCGCCGCATTGCCTTACTTATCGGTAACGCCAAGGGAAAATCGCATCAGGTTGCCCACTCGGTCGCGGCGAAGGATCTGCTGCTGCGAGACCGCCAGGTGCGGCCAAACGTCTGACTTAGCCAGGCGGCTGACACGGGCCAACTCGCGGTATTTGGCATTCTCGGCGTTGATTTCCGCTAAAAACAACTCACCTCGATTGGCCCACACAATGAGCTTCTCATCCGCAGTGACCACGCACGAGCCCGCATCGCCAACGACCGGCCCCTCCCAAATGACCTTTCCAGACTCCCAATCCAGAGCGCGGAGTCGGTCCCAGGCCAAGTAGATTCGCCCTGAATGGATCACGGGAGTGCAAGCCTTTGAGGCGACGGGCTGTTCCCAGACTTTCGTCGCTCCGCGCAGAGTGATGCGGAGCTTGCACATCGCCTGGTCGTTGTAGGCCGACGTGATCAGCACACAGTCCTCATGCACTGCCGGGCTGGAAATGTTATTGGCGAAATCGGTAACCCAGGGATAGGTTGCCACGGTTTCACCGGCATGACCCGCATCGACTCGGATCACGAGCAGTCCATCAAAGGTCAATGCCGCCACACACGGGACTCCCTCCACGGTCAGCGGCACCAATCCACCGGAATGACCAGCGACACTCGTGGCTTTGGACCGCCAGCTTTCCTTTCCGGTCAGTTTGTCGAAGGCGACGATGGTGCCGGTGGGCCCGCCGACCTCTACGAGCAGCCGATCACCGTGCGTCAAGGGAGCCGAAGTGTAGCCGTAATCACGTCGTGCACTGCGACCAACCTTGGCGCGCTGCGGCATCTGGTAGTCGTCGTAAAGGTTTCGATGCCAGACCTTAGCGCCACTGTTTTTGGTGTCCCAACAGTGCAGGGCGCCATCGGCACTCAGCGTGTAGAGCAGCTTCGTAGCGGGATCGAACTCAGGGGTGGCAGACGGCCCGGAGTAAAGCCCTTCATCACCGATTGCGTTACGTCCGTATTTCGGAGCTTTGTAGTTGGCCGTCCAGATTGGCTTGCCGGTACTGGCCTCCAGACAGGTGACGATGTCCCGGCCGTCCCGATGACCCAGCGTAAACACCTGCTGGCCGACAACCAGCGGCGACGACGCTCCTTCGCCGACTTGCACGGTCCAGTCCGGTTTAGAGTTGATCCAGTGCTCGCCATTCCAGCCTGACTTCTCAGTGACGACCCCGTTGCGATTGTTGCCCCGCCAGTGGGGCGAATCTTCTGCGGCCGCCGCAGGCTGAATCAGCGACGCCGTAGCAAATGTCAGCAGCAGTAATGACGATCGCAGGCCTTGTAAATTCATTGGTCTCAGCACACCAGGAGCCGAATAACAGCTGCCGCACACCACTGACAGAGGTGAATCGAGCAGTTGTCACTTCGCATGTTCTCGGCTGATTCTACTCTTTGCCAACGTGGGTAGAATCAAGGCGATTGCGGCAGCCCCTCTTTCCCAACACCCAGGACTCACCAGATGGCAACTTTCATCACGAACATCAAGTTCTCGCAACAGGGCATCAAAGACATCGACCACACCACCAAACGGGCAGCGATCTTCAAGGCCGAGGCGAAGAAGCTAGGTGTGAAGGTGAAGGACATCTACTGGACCTTGGGCGACCACGACGGCCTCCTGATCTTGGATGCCCCGGATGATGAAACGGCGACTGCCGCCATCCTGCATCTGGGAGCGATGGGCAACGTCCACACGACCACCTGCCGGGCATTCACCGCCGCCGAAATGGACAAGATCGTGAGCAAGGTGCATGGCGGCTGAGTTCATCACTTCTTTGCCAGTGGAGGTCCAACATCAAAACTACATTCTGCGGGTTCTGGATCCTTGCAGCGTTGCTGATGGCGATGACGGCGATAGCCAGTGCGGACGACGCCAAAGACGAGGCGATAGTCAGCCATCATTTTCTCGCCACGCCTTGATACACATATCCGTGAGTTTTCGGCATTTTTTCCAAGTAACCCTCAGTCGAGTCAACCGTAGAAAACGGTGATGCCGAAATGATCTGCTTCATGTTACGGTCAAGGTGACAGCCATCCCCGAACCATTGCTGAATGCCATTCAATCGTCGCTGCCATCGTTCGATGTTGGGTTCTGGACTGATTCCATGTTCCAAGAAGAGGAACTTCCCTTCGGGCTTTAACACTCGAAACACTTCCTTAATTGCCTGGGTCACATCGGCGATGCTGCAAAGAGTGAACGTACTGACGATGCAGTCGAAAGCCCCATCGCCAAAGGGCATCATTTCACTTCGTTGCTGATGTTGTTCAACGGTGATCCGGGCCCCCTTGATGCGTCTTTGCGCTCGTTTACTCATCCCTTCATTAGGATCGACGGTCGTGATCTGGCGGGTTTGAGCAGGATAGTGGGGAAGGTTCAGTCCCGTGCCGAATCCGATTTCCAAAATGGCTCCCTCAACCTGCGAAAGCAACTGGCGGCGTTGTTCATTCACGACAGTGTTGTCGAGAGCGAAGTCGCAAAGGAGCGGGAAAACGAAGCGTGAATAGATGCCCATTCCATTGATTGTATCCGGTTGAATTTGGTCCCGATAACCAGCGAATCCGATGAAAGTCGAATGACCACCTACCACCACACTCAACGTGCGCCGCTTTGCCTGCTGCTGTATGGCTTGGCGATCAACTTTCTCATGCTTACCTGGGTGTTGCGACAGGAGCCAGTGCTTGCGTGGCTCTTTCCCGTAACCGGCCTCATCGTCCTCGTTTTGGCGGCGTCGTTTCACCATCTGACGGAGGCCGATGAAGGAGATTGCCTGTCGATCAGCCTCGGCCCCTTGCCGCTCTTTCGTCGAACTGTGCGGTACGATGACATCGAGCAGGTTGAAGTTGGCACGACGACGTTGCTCGATGGCTGGGGCATCCACATGAGCCTGCGTGGCGGTTGGGTCTGGAACCTGTGGGGCCTGACCTGCGTTGTCGTTCGATTCAAGAACGGTAGCACGCTGCGGATCGGGACGGATGACGCTGAGAATTTGGTGGAGTTTCTGCGGAGAAAGGTGCAAGCATGAGTGAAGTCACCCCCGGTCGCTACCGACACTACAAGGGGAACAAATACACGGTCATCGGCACAGCCCGTCACAGCGAGACACTGGAAGAAATGGTCGTCTATCGCCAGGAGTACGGCGAACATGGACTCTGGGTCCGCCCCAAGGAGATGTTCTTGGAGATGGTGAAGGTCGACGGGCAAGACGTGCTTCGGTTTCAGCGATTGGGATCGAGCAGCGAGAGCATCGGCGAGAGCGTGACCAACATCTTTGATGACCTCCCGCAGCACTTGCCGAAGGAAGTTGTCCAAACGCTCATCCAAGCCGCCGACGTGCGCATCGAGCGGATCATCTCCCACGGTCACGCCTCAGCACCAGATTCTTGGTACGACCAAGCCCAGCACGAATGGGTCATCGTCTTGAAGGGAGCGGCGAGGTTGCAATTCGAGGACGAGATGGTGGAGATGAAGCCCGGAGACTTCATCAACATTGCGGCGTTCAGAAAGCACCGAGTCGATTGGACGACGCCGCACGAGCCGACGATTTGGCTGGGTGTGCGGTATGGAGGAAATAGAGCATGAATTGGAGCTTTCTGATCGGCATCACCTTCTTCTTGCCAGCCTTCGTTCTCGCCGACGAGCCGAAGGCTCCAGCCACAGTGAAGGAACTCTTTGCCGACTTCGATCCCCGGAAAGACGCACTCGATACCAAGGTCGTGCGGGAATGGCAGAAGGACGGCATCGTTTATCGCTACGTCACCTACCACATCGGCGCATTCAAGCGTAAACCGGCTCGCATGGCGGCGTTCTACGCTTTCCCCAAGGAAGTCAAAAAGCTGCCAGCACTGCTCCATCTCCACGGCGGCGGGCAGCGGGCCTTTCTGCACGAAGTCGAGTTCTATGCCAGGCGTGGCTATCCGTGCCTCTCAATCAATTGGGGCGGGCGAGAGATGGAGGAAGCAAAGGCAGGTGATCCGAACACTGATTGGGGAGCCGTCGATCCGACGCAGGAGAACGTACCGGGATATTTCAATCTCAAGCCGGGCGAGAAGTATCTCGATCCGTTCGACTCTCCCCGCAACAACAACTGGTATCTCCGCACGCTCGGCTGCCGCCGAGGACTTACTTTTCTGGAGCAGCAACCCGAAGTCGATCCTGACAAACTCGGCGTGTATGGGCATTCGATGGGCGGGAATCTCACTGTGTACGTTGCCGGGAGCGATAACCGTGTGAAGGCCGCTGCTCCATCGGTCGGTGGCTCAGGCTTTCGCACTCAAATTTGGCCTCTGCTTTCCCAGTACAGGCCGCAGACACCAAACGGCGACGTGAAGCTGTTCGATGCGACCATTGGCTTCGAGTCCTACGCCCCGCACATCACGGCGCCACTGCTTTGGCTGGGTGCGACGAACGACTTCCACGGCATCATGGACGATACCTACCGCACCGGCGAGTTGATCCCGCATAAGAACGTGCGGTATTCCTTCACACCGCACATGAATCATCGGTTCACACCAGAGTTTGCCGTCACCAGGCCACTCTGGTTCGATCAGCATCTCAAGGGGAGCTTTACCTTCCCGAAGACGCCGGAGACGCACTTGATCTTCGAGACGAAAGATGCCATCCCCATGCTAAAGGTCATGCCGGATTCCTCCCAGGACGTGGCCGAGGTCCACATCTACTACTCGGTTGATCCCGATCCAAGAGCGAGATTCTGGCGGTCAGCGGAAACGAAGAAGGCCGGTAAACGGCTCTGGACCGGCAAGCTGCCAATCCTGAGCGTCGATAAGCCACTCTTCGCCTTCGCCAACGTCGTGTACAAGTTGAAGCAGTTCGAGTCGGAACCTCACGCTCGACCGACCGAGCGGTTCGCGCTCAGTTCCATGCTGCATACCGTTGCTCCCAAGGATGTCGCTGCCAACGGTGCAACCGCCACCGACAAGGCCGACCCGGTGATTGACGACTTCACGCATGGCTGGCGGGACTGGTATAGGTTGTCGCCCGACAACCCGCATCATTGGGAGTTCTCGACCAGAAAGCTGACCGATCCAAAGTGGCAAGGACAGCCAGGGCAGCGCCTCACGGTCGAGGTCCAAGCCGAGAAGCCAAACGAACTCGTGATCGTGCTAACAGAGAACTTCTTCCGGCAATACCGAGGCAAACAGAAGGAATTCACTGCGGTCGTGAAACTCACTGGCGGCAGGGAGTCGCAGACGGTCATGTGGGAACCAAAGGACTTCAAGACCATCGACGGCGAAGCGCTTTCGTCTTGGAGCAACGTCGATTTGCTCTCATTCCATGCGTATCACGACAAGGGCGAGAAGCTGATTGGCAGTAAGAGTTGGGCAGGGCCGCAGCCGGTGTTCAAGAAGCTGTGGTGGCAGGCCAACGACCGATGACGTTCTTAGGAGAAGACGGATGCTGACGAACACGCACACCGGAACAAGGATCGACGAGGTTGCGCCGGGCATTTACCGCATCAACACGCCGATGCGGATCGACGCCATTCCGGGCGGTTTCAATCTCAGCCAGTACCTCATCGTTGACGACGAGCCGATGATCTTCCACACGGGATGGCGGCGATTGTTCCCATTCGTGTCGGAGGCGATCTCGAAGGTAATTCCACTCGACCGCATCCGTCATATTGGCTACTCGCACTTTGAAGGCGATGAAGCCGGTGCAATGAACGAGTTCCTGGCTGCTGCGCCAAGCGCCGTTCCATTTGCCAGCCACGTCAGCGTGATGACTTCGCTCAACGATCTTGCTGACCGCCCAGGCAGAGGTCTGGCCGATCGCGAAACATTCTCGACCGGCCAGAAGACATGGCAGTGGATCGACACGCCGCATGTTCCCCACGGCTGGGACTGCGGCGTGTTGTTCGACCAGACGACCAGGACTCTTCTGTGCGGCGACCTCTTCACCCAGCCCGGTGCAGAAACCCTACCCGTCACCGAGTCCGAAATCCTCACGGCCAGCGAAGCGATGCGAAAACCGATGGACTACTACGCCCATTCCACCAAGACTGCTGTGATCTTGGAACGTCTGGCAGCGCTCAACCCCACAACGCTCGCGTGCCAGCACGGCAGCGCCTTCCGAGGCGATGGTGCTGGCCTGCTTCGGGAACTTGCTGCGATCCTCGACAAAGAACTGAGGGATGAGTTGGGCTGATGCCAAACGAAAACCCATTCCGCATCTCCCTGGTCATCGTGATCGTCCTCACGATGGCGGTGACCGTGTATTACCGGCTCCAGGCAGCGAAGTCAGGCGAGAAGATTTCCCGTAAGGATGAAGGCTACCTGTTCGCCACCGTTTTGCGATTGGCTGGTCTAGTTCTCTGGATTAGCACCTTCGGCTATCTGTTCTTCCCTGCGTACTTTCAGTGGGCAGCCCTACCGTTGCCGGAATGGCTGCGCTGGATTGGTGTCGGCACGGGTGTTTTCTGCTCGCTGCTGATGTACTGGACGCTATCGAGCCTGGGCAAGAACCTCACCGACACTGTGGTGACGAGGGCCGAGGCGAAGCTGGTGACGCACGGGCCGTATCGCTGGGTTCGACATCCGTTCTACGTTACAGCGGCCCTGCTCATGGCCTCAGTGACCCTGCTGACCGCCAACTGGTTGATCGGCGTCAGCAGCGTGGCGGTCTTGGCTCTACTTGCCATTCGGACGCCCAAGGAAGAGCAGATGTTGATCGAGCGATTCGGCCAGGAGTATCGAGATTACATGGCGAGGACGGGAAGGTTTTTGCCGAGGATTGGAAGGTGACGAACGATGGCCACTCCGAAAGGTACTCATCTCTTCGTCAACGTCAGCCCATCGGAGGCCCGGCGTCGGCTCAAGGGATTCGGTCACGGTGTCAGAAAGATTCAAAGTGACGGGCGGAATCAGGCAGTCATTGTCCACACCGCAACCGGACAGCATCTTTCTGAATTGGAGTCCAAGTTCTCGGATGTTGGATTCTCCTGCACCGAGAGCGACCTGAGCGAGCCAATCGAGAACCTGCGTAACCTTGGCCCCACAAGCGGCGTTTGGCTGCGTGAGGTCGGCATCACGACGATTTCGGAACTCGAACGCCTTGGACCAACACTGGCCTATCGGCTGTTGAAAGCAAATCAGCCTAAGGCCAGCTTGAACCTGTTGTGGGCGATGGCGGCGGGGTTGAAGGATTGCGATTGGAGAGAATTGTCGGATCAGGAGAAGGAGAAATTGCGGGCAGAAGCTGAGGAAGG
The DNA here is from genome assembly GCF_007747655.1 of Anatilimnocola aggregata. Taxonomy (NCBI): domain Bacteria; kingdom Pseudomonadati; phylum Planctomycetota; class Planctomycetia; order Pirellulales; family Pirellulaceae; genus Anatilimnocola; species Anatilimnocola aggregata. The sequence goes on along the minus strand of NZ_CP036274.1, from coordinate 5,293,156 downwards.
GTGACACCGAACCTTTCCCGCCCAACCCGTGTCTGCTGAACAACCCAACTCCAGAAAGGAAGGTGCGCCATGCAGAACCACGATTACAACGACGCACACTCCTTTCACGCACATGAGTAAACGCCGCCGAGGATTCCCTTCGGAATCGAAGGTGAAATGAGGCGTCCGCATCGTCCACGGCGAGAATTTGTTGGAGGAAAAGCTCGGTCGCAACGACCTCTGCCCTTGCGGCAGCAGCAAGTTGTTCAAGCGATGCTGCCTTACGTCAGGCCGGTTTTGACGGGGCGAACCGGGACGAATACTTTTAGGGAATGAACCTCACCCGCCGACCCGTCCTCTTTGGATAAGTCGGTGGGTTTCTTCGTTTCCAGATCGAGAGCTTTTATGGAAGCGGTCCTCTTCATCGGCGTGCCGGGATCGGGAAAGTCGTCCTTCTTCAAGGAGCGGCTTTTCAACTCACATGTCCGCATCAGCCTCGACTTGCTCAGGACCCGTCACCGGGAAAAACGCCTGCTCGACCTGTGTTTGGCGACCGAGCAGCGTTTCGTAATCGACAACACCAACCCAGCCAAGCAAGAGCGATTCGCCTACATCGAAGCTGCGAAAGCCAATCGGTTCACGATCACGGGCTACTACTTCTGCTCGAAGGTTGAGGAATGCTTACGGCGCAACGCTGCTCGGCCTGACGATCAGCGGGTTCCCGATGTGGCGATTCTGTCTTCGGCGAAAAAGCTCGAATTGCCAACCTTTGACGAAGGATTCGACCAATTGTTCTATGTCCGACTGCTGGAAGGCGGTTTCACCGTGGATGGGTGGCGAGATGACGTTTGACGAGCTTGATGAGAAAATGCGTGTCTTCGAGACGGCAGCCGATTACTGCGTGCTACCGGGCATCTTCATGGTCGCTCGGCTCGACGGTCGGAGTTTCACCCGGCTGACGAAGGAGGTCTGCAAGTTCGAGGCCCCTTTCGACGAGCGGTTTCGAGACATGATGATCGCCACGACTGAATCCCTGATGATCAGCGGGTTCCAGGTGATCTACGGGTACATGGAGAGTGACGAAATCTCGCTGCTCTTTGCCCTGAACGAGAGGCAGTTTGGAAGGAAGCTCCGCAAGTACAACTCGACCCTAGCCGCTGAGGCGAGCGCCAAGTTCAGCCTGCTGCTCGGTCAGGTCGCCACATTCGATTGCCGCATTTCGCAACTTCCCAACGTCGAGTTGGTGGTGGACTACTTCCGTTGGCGAAACGAGGATGCGGCTCGCAATGCACTCAGTGCCTACTGCTACTGGACGCTCCGCAAGCAGGGCCAGAGTGAGCAGCAGGCTACATCACGGCTCGATGGCTTGTCGGTCAGTGCGAAGAACGAACTGCTCTTCCAGCATGGCCTTAACTTCAATGATGTCCCCAACTGGCAGAAGCGGGGCGTCGGCCTGTATTGGGAGCAATACGATAAGCCTGCCCGCAACCCAATCACCGGGACCGAGGTTGTCGCACGTCGTCGCCGGATCAAGAGCGACTTCGACTTGCCGATGAAGGGTGAGTATGGGGAATTCGTGCGGCGATTGGTCGTCGTCAAAGGCGATGAAGTTGCTGCCTGACGCGTCCTCTGCGGGGGCGAGTCTGATGTTGCCGTGCTAGAATCCCGGCACAGGAACTTCACCATGAAATACGCCGCCCTGGTCATCCTTCTCGCTACCCCGCTCCTCGCCGCCGAACCCAAGGTCCATCGTGACCTCGCTTATGCCGAGCCGAAGAACGAGCGGCACACGCTCGATGTCTATGCTCCGGCCGAGGGCAAGGACCACCCGATCATTGTCTGGATTCACGGTGGTGGCTGGCGAAATGGCGACAAGGGCAACGTCCAAACTAAGCCGCAGGCATTCGTGGACAAGGGCTTCATCTTCGTGTCGGTGAACTACCGCTTCGTCCCGCAGGTTACGGTCAAGGAAATGACCGCCGACATCGCCAAGGCGATCAAGTGGGTTCACGGTCACGCTGCCAAGAATGGCGGCGATCCAGACTCGATCTTCGTGGCTGGGCATTCTGCCGGGGCACATTTGCGTTGGTTTGCACAGACGACCGCTATCTGAAATCCGAGGGTCTTTCGCTCGCCAAAATCAAGGGCTGCATTCCGGTCGATACGGCGGCCTACGATGTGCCCAAGCAAGTCGCCAGTGTCGGGGGCCAGCAAGCAGCGACCTATACCAGCGTCTTCGGAGCTGACGAGAAGAGCCAGAAGGAGTTTTCTCCAATCACCTACGTCGCCAAGGATAAGAGCATTCCGACGTTCTGCCTGTTACATGTGGGCGATCGCCCTGATTCAGCAGCGCAATCGGAAGCGTTCGCCAAGGCGCTTCAAGATGTGGGCGTCGATGCTACGGTCGTGCCGGGCGAGGGTAAGAACCACGGCACGATCAACCGAGACTTGGGCGTGGAGGGAGACAAGCCGACGAAGGCAGTTTTTGAGTTTCTGGAGGGGCTGAGGAAGAAGTGAATTGTTTCAGGTCGCCGGAATTGCGCCTTGCAATGCTCATCGTGGGCTGCCTCGGCGCGAGCGGCGGGGCTGTTGCAACGCCACCGGAAATCGAAGCCAGGCACAAGACGCTCGCCAAGCCAGCGCGGAGTCCGCCCCATTGGGTCGCCGCAGATGTCCCGTCCGGCGTGAAACACCGATTAAGGAAATGAACGACAGGCACGTAACGCGGGGCTTTCCTTTGCTCACCCCGACCCTCTGGGATTTCCAGCGGGTACTCTTATCATCCTTTTCACCAAGCAGCGAAATCGCCCATCATGCAAGCACCAAATGAACTAGTGTCCGTCTATTCGACCAATAATGCCGTTGAAGCAGAAATTCTACGGACTGCATTGCATAGTGAGGGAATCAAATGCGAAATCGACGGGGAGAACCAGGCGGGGCTCACAGGCATTATCAGCATGGAAATCCGATTGCTGGTCCGCGCCGAAGACTCTGACCGCGCTCGCAAATACCTGGAGCAGCATCATCACGAACACTGATGCGATTCAACTGATGCACGCCAGGAAAAGGGAATTCGCGTTTGTAGTCGTGGCCAGCGTCCCCCTGGTTCTTCCCGGGTGACTGGGCGATTGCGTAGGTCGTGATCCTATGGCTGGCAATCGCGGGGACGACGTTCTTGTGTTGCTTCCGCTGACCTGATTTGCCACGAGTGACCCCATTGATGTATTTGCATCCGGACATAATGTCCGGATGCGGTAGTTGGAAAGTGCGACCGGTGCCGCGCTCTGCTGAGAACGAGTAGCGGCTTGTTGATGTGCCATCACGAATCCATTAGTCCCGTGCTTCTTGTGGTTCAGCCAGCCCTGCCAAGACTCTGCCGCACAGCCTTCCGCTGGTCATTGCCCAGGCAATGTGTAAACCGTGTCCCCACAGGATTTGACCGCCGAGACCGTTCTGTCCCACTGCGTATAGGCCTTCGATCGGCGTCCCTTGGTCATTCAGCACTTGGAATCGCTCATTGACCGCCGCGCCTCCCTCGGTGGTAGTGAAGTAGGCTTTGGCCGGTCCGAGCAATACCCAATCGCGGCCCTCCAGGGGGGCTATCTTGCTTTCGCGCCTCTGCGTGTTGAGTGAGTCAATACTTTCTTGTAACGACGACGCGATGATACCGCGCCGCTTCGCTATAGCCTCTAGCGTTCCAGCGCGGACCGCAATGTCGGAACGTAACCGCAGGTAATCATCGACATAGGCATAGGCAATTTGTGGGGCCGTGGAAATGAAATGCGGCCAAGCACTGTACCGCTGAATCAATCGCTGGTCGAGCAGGATGTAGCACAACTTTCCCGGTTGTGTAGCGATGGCGACTTCACGACTGGGTGAGTCCCGTTCGTCGCAGAATCGGCGTCCGAGTTGGTTAACGAGGATTGCGCCGTCGTCGAACAGGGCGTTCTCCGGGTGCTGCCAGGTGACTAACAGGCAGCGGATAAGAGCGTTGACGACGAACTTGGGCACGTAGGGCATCAACCAGCCCGTCAGCTTCGTCGCAATACCTCCGGTCGGCAGCAGGTTGAGGAAGGATCGACGGGACGGGGGAACAAAACGCAACTCGGGACCGTAGGTCACGTCCATGTTGATCAGGCGCGCCCCTGCCTGCTCGGCTAGACGGTGGCCATCGCCGGTTGAGAAGGGATTGATTCCCTCGATCTCCGCGAACCGATCTCCCTTGAAATTCTTGATCAGCTCCGGCGAGTTGGCGTAGTCCCCTGCCGCGAGGACCACGCCCCGTCTCGCTTGAAACTCTTGTTCTTTCCCGAATTGAATTGCAACGACGCCCACAATCCGGTGATCTTGGCAAACGAGACGCTCCACACCGGCGTTACACAGGATCACTCCACCGAGTTGCTGGAAGCGAGTTTGCAGAGTGGTGATGTAGGCTCTGGCGCCTGGCACGACGTTGTGCATCCTGGGCACTCGATTGGGCGGCTCTGGACTCGGGCCATGAAAGTTCAAGCCGAGGCGAGTTAACCACTGGAGCGTCTCCGCAGCGTGATCCAGAAAGTACCGCCTCAGCTCACGATTGTTTCGCTCTTCGATCTCGGCCGGAGCAAAGAGACCGGCGTCGTGTGCGTGATCCTCGGCAGTGTCCTCGATTCCTGCACGCGCTTGAAACTCCGTGTGATTCGCAGTAAACGACCCAACCGCGATGCCGGTGGTTCCACCCAGACTTCGCTGCTTTTCGAGCAACAGTACCCGCAGGCCATGCTCAGCCGCACTGACGGCCGTCGCCAACCCGCTGCCGCCGCCTCCGACGACAATAACATCCCAGTTCATCGGGCCTGATCCATCCTGCAATTGGGTAAGTTGATTTGGTGTGACGCCACAGTTTGGATCGGCGACGAGTTAGCACCGACTCCCGCTGAGCTAAGGCTGACCGACAATACGTAGCCCCAAACATCGCGAACGGCAACGAGGTAAGTTAGTATCGGGCTCAGAAGTAAACTAGCCGGAGACCAAGGAGAACGCGTTGACGGACCGCACCCGCTGGATAGGCCTCGTCATCTTCATCGCGATCTGCCTCGGTGCGGCTGCTCTCGGAGCCATCGCAACCACGCCTGAAATTGACGGCTGGTATCGGACGATTGAGAAGCCGTCCTGGAACCCACCCGACTGGATCTTCGGGCCGGTCTGGACGATGCTCTTCATCCTGATGGGGGTCGCTGCCTGGCTCGTTTGGCGACCGGCAGGTTTCGCGGCCGCCTCGACGCCACTGACGCTGTTCGCATTGCAACTCGCGCTGAACATCGCCTGGTCGTGGATCTTCTTCGGACTTCATCAGCCTGGCTGGGCATTTGCAGAGATCGTGCTCCTGTGGCTAGCGATCGCGGCGACGACGGCGGCGTTCTTTCGGTCATCTCTCGTCGCTGGTTCAATGATGCTGCCGTACCTAGCCTGGGTCAGCTTTGCGGCCGTGCTGAACTTCACGATTTGGCGAATCAACTCCTAAAAGGAATGGTCGCGAGTTGGCAGGCTACAATCCAGCGACTTGCTATTAACTCTGGTTCGACGCAAGATCGCCCACACGTTCGTTCCGTCCAACGCCTATTCGCCGCCATCGAAGCGGCCCGGGAACCTCCAATGAGTCGCGCTCTCCTCGTGATCGACGTTCAGAACGAATACTTCACCGGCGCGCTGCCGATCACGCACCCCGCAGGGCACTTGGAACAGATACTGGCTGCGATGGATGCAGCGGCAGGCCGGGTGCCCGTGATCGTCGTGCAGCATCACTTTCCGGATCCGGCCATGCCGTTCTTCCAGAAGGGCACTCCGGGCTGGGAACTGCATCCAGAGGTCAAAAGACGCCCCCATGCACTCCTGGTCGAGAAGACTATGCCGGGAAGTTTCACGGGCACGCTACTGGAAAGTTGGCTACGGGAACAGGGAATCGACACTGTCACGGTTGCAGGTTACATGACGCACATGTGCTGCGATACGACAGCCCGACAAGCGGTTCACCTCGGCTTGAAGGTGGAGTTTTTACGGGACGCAACAGGAACGCTCGCGCTATCGAACTCGGCGGGTGAGGTGACGGCCGAGGAACTCCACCGGTCCATCCTATGCGCTCAGCAGATGCTCTTGAGCGAAGTGCTCGACGTTTCGACGTGGATCAAGCGACTTTGAGGCATCGACTCGTATTCGCTTTCCAGAGAACGCACACCGGGAGGAAACGTCTTATGCACACGATCTCGAAAACAGTCAGGCACCGGGCTATTCGCGTTTGCCTCGCGACGATGACCATCCTTGTGTGGATCAGCGGCTACCCGGTTGCGCACGCGGAACTGAAGTTGGCCGGGATCTTCAGCGATCACATGGTGTTGCAGCGAGAACGCCCCGTCCCGGTTTGGGGATGGGCCGACAAAGGCCGAGTCGTCACGGTTCAGTTCGCTGACCAAATTATCACAGCGAAAGTGAACGACGATGGCACGTGGCAGGCGATCCTCAAGCCGTTGGCAGCGAGTGACGAGGCCCGGAAACTTGTTGCGGCTTGTGATGGCGAGACCGTAGTCGTCGCCGACGTCGTTGTCGGGGATGTTTGGCACGCGAGCGGCCAATCCAATATGGCTATGAACGTCCAGGCAGTGGCCAAGCACTTCTCACAGGCTGAAGCGGACATCGCAGCCGCAAAACTTCCCACCATTCGCTTCCGGCGAATCGACGAGCCGCAATCAGTGGTGCCAACCAAAGATATTCCGGTCAAAGCCGGTTGGTCTGTTTGCTCGCCGAATACGGTCGGCGGGTTCTCAGCGGCCGCGTTCTACTTCGCGAGAAAATTGCAGTTGGAACTGGCCGTTCCGATCGGAATCGTCGATACGTCGCGCGGAGGAACTCCGATCGAACCGTTCATCCCCCGCGCCGCGTTCAAGTCCCACCCCACACTGCTGCGAGAGTTGGAATTGGGGGATCAAGAAGATCTGCTCGGCATCTGGAAACTGCCGGGCGGCGTTCGAGCCCGCGATGCGAATTGGCTGCCGGGACGACTGTTTCATTCGCGTCTGGCGCCGATCAATCGGTTCGCGGTGCGCGGCGCAATCTGGTATCAGGGGGAATCGAACTGTGGCGATGGCGAAGATCCACGCGACTACCGACACAAGATGCGGGCGCTGATCACCGGCTGGCGAACCGAATTGGGGAACGACGCTCTTCCCGTCTACTTCGTCCAGCTTCCCGGCAGCGGCGCTCGGGCCGGTTGGCCGTATCTGCGCGAACAGCAGCGTCTGAGCATGGGTCTGCCGCACACGGGAATGGCGGTGTCCATTGATCTATTTCACGGGGACATTCACCCGCCGAACAAGTTCGATGTAGGGGAGCGACTCGCGCGGTTGGCTCTGGTCGATGAATACGGACGAAAAGTCCCTTCCAGCGGACCGCTGTTTGACCGTGTGGAAATCGCGGACGGCCGGGCCGTTGTGTTCTTTATGTACGCAGAGAGCGGCCTAATGACGGCGAGCAAGGACGGTCTCGCGGAACCCAAAGAAGATCGGGCGATCTCGCTAACGCACTTCGAGTTGGCGGACCAGGCAGGAACCTGGCATCCAGCCGACGCGACGATTCGCGGCACGACAGTCATCGTCCGCAACGAGCGTGTGCCACGTCCGGCAGCCGTGCGCTACGCCTACGCAATCAATCCGCAGCACTGCCGCCTCTACAATCGCGACGGACTACCCGCATCGCCGTTCTGTTCGCATCCGGAGCTTCTGAAGTTTGAACCGGATTTGCCGCGAGAATAGCCGCTCGGGTTCGCGGCCATGCTGAACTTCACGCTGTGGCGGCTTAATGCTGGATGAAATGCCAACTCACCAAGTTCTGACCACGGTCATGTTAAAATCGCTTATCGAATTTCTCATTGACCTCCGATCGACACTAATCCCAAAGTCACAACCATGAACATCCAGCGTTGCTGTCTCATCGTCACGCAAACGGTCCTCTGGGCCTCGGCCTGGGCGACAGCGTCCGTCTTTGCCACTGACAAGCCGGTCAAGGTCTACATCCTCTCTGGGCAGTCCAACATGGTTGGCATCGGCCAGGTGACGGGTGGCGGCAGTCGCTGGGGAGCGGAGTTCATCGACCCAATCCTGTCGGTGTATTCCGGTAAGTACGATCCGAAGACCGACTACGACAAGCTCGAACCAGTCAAGACGCTCAAGCTGGAGAGCTTCGGCGGCACCAATCCTACGCCGTATCCAGGTGGTGGAACGCAGATCGTGCGTGGGGACATTCAGATCACGACAACCGGCGTCTACGAGTTTCGCCCCGGCTACGTGGAGTCCACCCACAACATTATGGAAGTGGAGGGCAAGGAAGTTCACCGCCATGAACCTGGCAAGGATGCCGTCTATACGCATCTCAAGCTGACGGCTGGTAAGAAAGTCCACTTCAAGATTACGTACCTGACTGAACACGCGAACGGACTCGGCTGGCTGGCGCGGACGGATATTTCGGGAACACTTGCAACTGTCGTGAAGCAAGATGGCAAGTTTCCTTACCTTGTCGACAAGAAGGGTAACTGGGTTCAGCGCGACGACGTCTGGTACAAGGGCGTGGTCACGGCGACGGCGAACAAGTGGCTCAGCATTGGATGTGGGGCCGGTGACAACAATATCGGCCCTGAACTTGGCTTCGGGCACATGGTGGGCGACCATCACGATGAGCCGGTACTTCTCCTCAAGGCATCGCAGGGTAACCGCTCATTGGGCTGGGACTATCTGCCGCCCGGCAGCAAGCAGTTTGAGCAGGACGGCTATGTCTACGCGGGGTACAAGGACTCACCTGCGAAGTGGGAAACAGGATCGAAGCCTCAGCCCATCAACTGGTACGCAGGCAAGCAGTACGACGATTGCTTCGGCGAAGTTCACCGGGTGCTGAACAACTTCGACAAGGAGTTCCCGCACTGGAAGGGGCGCGGCTACGAGATCGCCGGTTTCGTCTGGTGGCAGGGGCACAAGGATGGCGGCGAACCGTACGCGAGCCGGTACGAACAGAATTTGATGCACCTCATCAAAGCACTGCGCAAAGAGTTTGCGGCGCCGCAGGCTCCGTTCGTCATCGCCACGATCGGTTTCGACGGCTGGAAATTAGCGGGGCCGCACAAAATCGTCGCCGAGGCCCAGCTTGCTGTCAGCGGCGACAAGGGGAAGTACCCGGAGTTCAAGGGGAACGTGCTGACGGTCGAGTCACGCGACTTTTGGCGTGAAGCAGACATATCGCCGAAGAACCAAGGCTACCACTACAACCAGAACGCCGAGACCTACATGCTTGTGGGTGAGGCGTTAGGTAAGGGGATGGTCGAACTGCTGAAGCAGGAGAAGAAGTAAACGCGTTGTCCCACACTCATTTAGCTACGACCAGCGTCCGAACCCGTTAGCCTCATTTCCTTGCAGCCTGCCATGAAACATGTTTTGTTTGCCGTCGCCCTGTATGTGTTTCAATCCGCCGTAGGCCTTGCGCAGGAATCTGCTCGACCGAATGTTGTCTTCATCCTCGCGGACGATCTCGGGTGGGCAGACACGACGCTCTACGGCCACACGAAGTTCTACAACACACCGAACCTTGAACGACTCGCCAAACGCGGGATGACGTTTACGCACGCATATTCGGCCAGTCCACTTTGCTCGCCGACCCGCTCGGCAATTCTGACTGGATTGAGCCCGGCCAGGACCGGCATCACGACACCGAACTGCCATCTTCCCCAAGTCGTTTTGAAGGCCACTGCGGGAGTGTCAGCGCCGCCCTCTGCCAAGTCAGTCCAGCCGGAAACAGTGACGCGACTGAAAACGGACTATGCCACGCTGGCAAAATCGCTCAAGGCTGCAGGCTATGCGACGGGGCACTTCGGTAAGTGGCATCTGGGGCACGAACCCTATTCGCCCCGGGAACATGGATTCGACGTCGATATTCCTCATCATCCTGGGCCTGGACCTGCTGGGAGCTATGTAGCGCCTTGGAAGTTCAAGGATTTCGACCCCGATCCCAACGTGCCCCATCAGCATATTGAAGACCGCATGGCCAAGGAGGCGACGGCGTGGATCGAACAGCACAAAGATGAGCCGTTCTTCCTCAACTATTGGATGTTCAGTGTTCATGCCCCCTTTGATGCCAAGCGGGATTTGATTGAGAAACATCGTGGCCGGGTGAATCCGAAAGATCCTCAGCGTAGTCCCACCTATGCCGCGATGGTGGAGAGCATGGATGATGCCGTGGGGACGCTGCTCGACACGCTCGATCGACTCAAGCTCGCCGATAACACGATCATCATCTTCACGTCCGACAACGGCGGCAACATGTATAGCGAGTTGGACGACACGGTGCCGACCAGCAATGCGCCGCTGCGGGGCGGGAAAGCAACGATGTTCGAGGGCGGGACACGAGTGCCATGTGTCGTATGCTGGCCCGGTGTGGTCGAGGCTAACTCGAAGACCGCCGTTCCGCTCCAGAGTGAAGATTACTATCCGACGCTGTTGGATGGCCTAGGTATTTCGCCCGCGAAGGAGCAGCTGTTCGATGGCATGAGCATCCTGCCAGTTTTGAAAGGTGAGAAGTTCGCCGATCGCCCGCTCTTTCAGTATTTTCCCCATTCACCACCCGTGCCAGACTGGCTGCCACCTTCAGTCTCGGTGCATCGCGGCGATTGGAGGCTGATTCGCATCTTTCATGGTGGTGACAAAGAGTCGCATCATCATCTGCTGTACGATTTGCGTGCTGACATCAGCGAGACAAACAATCTCGCCGACGCGAAACCGGGGCCTAGCAATGTATCGGCCAGAGGACATCGGGAAACCCAAAGCCCGCGACCAGCGGACAGCACCCAAAAAGGTCAACGAGCGTAACGACCCAGGAGCGATCCCTGGATTACAAGGTTGGAAAGCACGGGGGTGCGATGTCCGTATTGCAGACGGGGTTGCGACGGTCAACGGTACGAGCGAAGCCCCTTTCTTCGGTTTTGCTCCTGGCGTTCTCGATGGCGAGGCGAAACTGGTGGTTCGCATGCGCGGTGGAAGTGGCAAAGGTTGGGTTGAATGGCTTCCAGGTAGCGATGCGAAAACTGCGAGGAAGTCGGAAGCCTTTGCAGCAGAGGAGCATACCTGGACGGAGCGCGAACTGAAGATCCCCGCCCGGCGCGGCGAATCCGGAGTCTTGCGCCTCTATCTTCCGGCTGGTAGCAAGCCGGTTGAGGTCGACTGGATTGAACTGAACTCCCAAAGCGGCAAACGAAGCTGGAATTTCTAGCCACCGTCGATCAGACAAGTCGGTTGCAACTGGGTCTACGTGGTGTTCCGCCCAAATCCCTTCACAGCTCATCGATATTCGACTTCACTTTCATCTGGTCCAGCAAACAGGACGACTAATGAAAACGCTCTCCTCACTCTTCCTGATTACGCTCTGCGCTGTCATCGCGCTAAACACCACGGCAGCTTCCCCACCTAACGTCATTTACATCATGGCGGATGAACTCGGTTACTACGAACCAGGCTTCATGGGTGGCAAGAACATCCAAACGCCGAACCTCGACAAGATGGCGGCCGAGGGAATCATCTTCCGTAATTTGTTCGCTGGTTCCTCTGTATGTGCGCCAACCCGCTGTTGCTTTCTGACCGGCAAACATAGCGGACATACGTCGGTGCGCGCGAATGGCGGCGGGACTCCCTTGCGAGGCGAGGAGGAAACGATTGCCTCGATGTTAAAGCCGCTGGGCTATGCGACGGGCGGATTCGGCAAGTGGGGTTGCGGCGGCCGCGACTCGACCGGCGTGCCTGAGAAGCACGGATTCGATGTCTTCCTCGGTTACTACGATCAAGTCCACGCGCACACTTATTACCCGCCCTATCTGATCCGCAATAGCGAAGAGGTCCCGTTGGCGGGTAACAACGGCGGCAGCCAAGGGAAGACTTACTCGCAGTATGTCATTCACGGCGAGGCGATGAAGTTCATCCGTGAGCATAGCCGGCAGCCGTTTTTGGCGTACCTGCCCTATACGCCTCCGCACGGTAATTTCGACATTCCGGACGAAGATCCCGCCTGGTCAATTTACAAAGACAAGCCGTGGTCCGAGCTGGCCCGCCGCTATGCTGCCATGGTCACGCTCGTGGACCGGCAGGTCGGTGAAGTGCTGGCGCTCTTGAAGGAGCTCGGGATCGAGCAGAATACCCTCGTGTTTTTCAGTGGCGACAACGGCGGCAACGATTACTTCAAATCCGCGGAACATCCTCGCGGCCTGCATCTGGCCAACAAGCACCCCCAGACTGGAGTCGAGTATCGGGGCACCAAAGGGACGCTCTATGAAGGTGGCGTTCGGGTTCCCTTCATTGCTCGTTGGCCCGGCAAAATGCCGGCCGGGCGAGTGAGCGAACACCTGGGCTATTTTCCGGACGTGTTACCCACGATTGCCGAAGTTACCGGAGCTAAGGCACCCGCTGGTATTGATGGCCTCTCGATCTTACCCGAGTTGATCGGTGAATCAGCCGCAGGCCGCAAGCAGGCGACGCACGATTATCTCTATTGGGAGATCAACGGCTGGACCGCAATCCGGCAAGCCAATTGGCGCGCGGTTCGTCCGCGCGCAGCGCAATCTTGGGAACTGTATGACCTGTCCACCGACCCGAGCGAATCCAAGGATCTGGCAGCTGCGCAGCCCGCGGTGCTCGCTAAGTTGACTGACCTGGCCAGGCAGGCTCACCAGCCGGTTCAGGAAGGGACGTTTGCTGCGACGGACCGTCACGAACGCGATCGGCGTGCCAAATTCGGCAAGCACGATGAACCTGAACCTGCCAAAGGAGCGCCCCAGAAAGGCAACAAAAAGAAAGCAGCAAAGTGAGCGCTCCGGCGTAAGTCCATCGCTCCGTCGACGATCTTCGTTGCTTAAACTGGGACCATTCCGAAATCGCATTTAACTCTTTGGGAGACAACTATGCTTCGGCAAGGAATGTCATTTCATCTGCTCCTCGCTTGCCTCGTAGGGAGTGTTGTCCTCGGCGCGAATAACCGCGCGGCCTCCGCCGATCGCGCGACCATGGCGGGTTCGAAGCCGAATATTGTTTTGGTCATGCCGGACGACATGGGCTGGGGAGACATTGCCGCGCATGGCAATCCACTGATCAAAACACCGAACCTTGACCGGCTGTATGCCCAGGGCACACACTTCACGGATTTTCATGTCAGCCCAACCTGCGCTCCGACGCGGTCGTCGCTCTTGAGCGGGAGGCATGAATTCAAGAATGGTGTCACGCACACGATCAACGAACGCGAGCGGATGGCGCTCACGACCATCACCCTAGCTCAGGTTCTGAAGTCGGCCGGTTACACGACCGGCATCTTCGGGAAATGGCATCTGGGCGACGAAGAGCCTTATCAGCCGCAGAATCGCGGATTCGACGAAGTGTTCATTCATGGCGCCGGCGGCATTGGTCAGTCTTATCCCGGCAGTTGCGGTGATGCGCCGAACAACAAGTATTTTGATCCCGCTATTCGCCACAACGGCACTTTTGTGAAGACGAAGGGCTATTGCACTGATCTGTTTTTCGCGCAAGCGATGAAGTGGATCAAGGCGAATCGCAGCGAGAGCAAGAGCACTCCGTTTTTTGCCTACATCACGCCGAATGCTCCGCACGGGCCGCTGGTTAGTCCCGGAGCGCAGTACGACAAGCTCTATGAAGGAAAAGAAATCGGCGGCAAGCAACTGGCCGCTGGCGATGTTGCCTACTACTCAATGATCACGAACATCGACGACAACATCGGCAAGGTGCTGGCACAGCTCAAGGAGTTGGACATCGAAAACGACACGCTCGTGATTTTTATGAGCGACAATGGCGGCACGCACACACGACTGTATAGCGGCGGTTATCGCGCCGGCAAAGGCTCGATGTATTCCGGCGGCACGCACTCGCCGGCGTTCTGGCGCTGGCCGAGTAAGCTCGCAGCAGGTGTTGATTGCTCCGCACTGACCGCGCACATCGACATCCTCCCCACGCTGGCTGAACTCGCCGGCGTTAAGCTAAGCGCCGACCTGCAGAAACAAGTGGAGGGGCGAAGTCTGCTGCCGTTGTTGGCAGATCCCAATGCCCAATGGGCGGATCTTACGCTGGTCACCCATGTCGGCCGTTGGGCCAAAGGGCAAGTGGCCCAGTCGAAGCACAAGAGCTCGTCAATCCGCGATAGCCGCTTCCGGCTGGTGGAAGACCGGGAGCTATACGATCTGCAAGCCGATAGGGGCGAAACGACCAACGTCATCGACAAGCATCCTGACGAGGTTGCGAAGCTCCGCTCGGCCTACGACGATTGGTGGACCGACGTGCAGCCGCTACTGGTCAATGAAGACGCCGTTGGGCCCAAGGTCAATCCTTACAAAGAACTGTATTGGAAGCAATTCGGCGGTGGGCCGGACGACCCGACGAAAAACGACTCGCCGAAGAAGAAAGGGAAAGGGAAGAAATGAGCAACCTGCTATGGCCGCTCGGGCTGTTGCCGATTCGGAGTTCAAGACTCCCAATCTCGATCGACTGGTTCGCGCGGTGAAGAGATAGTTTTCCTCGTGTTTCAACAAGTTATAGCCATTCAGACCATGAAACTTATCCCCACTCTCGTTGTGCTCTCTGTACTCGTATGCGGCCAATTACTCGCGGTTGAAAGAAAACCTCTGAAGGTCTTCATTCTTGCCGGTCAATCGAACATGGAGGGGCATGCAAAGATCGAGACCTTTGACTACATCGGCGACGATCCGGCCACCGCACCGCTTTTGCAGCAAATGCGCGGTGCAGATGGCAAACCGCGCGTGTGCGATCACGTTTGGATCTCCTACTTCACCGGCAGGTATGACGGCAGCGCCAATGGCGAGGGAATCGGCAAGCTCACCGCAGGCTTCGGCGCGCGAGGCGATAAGCCGACGGAGGACGGCGGGAAAATCGGCCCGGAATTTACCTTTGGCCTCACGATGGACGCCGCGCTCAAGGAACCTGTGCTCATCATCAAGACGGCGTGGGGCGGCAGGAGCCTGAACACCGAGTTTCGCCCGCCGAGCGCGGGGCCTTACGAGTTCAGCGAGGCGCAGCTCGCGCAAATGCAGAAACAGGGGAAGGACATCGCCGCTGAGAAAGCGTTGAAGGCAAAGGAGACCGGACGCTTCTACCGCTACATGGTCGAGCATGTGAAATCAGTGCTCGCAGACCCGAAGCGCGTCTGCCCGGCTTATGACCCTGCGGCTGGCTACGAAATCTCGGGCTTCGTGTGGCTGCAAGGCTTCAACGACCTCGTGGACGGCAACACTTATCCGACAGGCCAGGACGGCAAGACGCGTGACTACACGAATTACAGCAAGTGGATGGCAGACTTCATCCGCGATGTACGCAAGGATTTGTCCGCGCCGAAAATGCCCTTCGTCATCGGCGTGCTCGGTGTTGGCGGCTTGAAGGCCAACGAAAGCACGATCGCCTTCCGCAAGGCGATGGCTGCGCCGACGGCGTTACCGGAGTTCAAAGGAAACGTTGCCGCCGTGGAGACCGCGCCGTTCTGGGCCGAGGAACTTGCGGCCATTGATGAAAAACGCGGCAAAATCAAAGCGATGGCCGCCACTCTCAAAAACAAAGGCAAGAATGGCCCGAACAAGGACGGCACCATGACCGACGCGCAGCAGAAGGAATATCTCAAGAAGTATGAAGCCGAAGTGATCTCGCCAGAGGAGGCCGCCAAGTGGACACGCGGAGCCTCCAACGCTGGCTATCACTACCTCGGCTGCGCGAAGACGTTCGCGCTCATGGGCCAGGCGTTTGCGGAAGCGAACCTCGCGATGTTGAAAGACCAGTGATACCGATGATAAGTAGGGCTCCAAAAGCCAAGCAGAAGAGAAAATCAAAAGCCCAACAATGAAACCCAGAACCATGAAACTCTTTGCGCTGATTATCCCCTTAGTCCTCGCCGTTTTTTTGGCGGGGCCCGCCCATGCTCGAAAGCGCGGCCAGCCGGCTGGCGACCCGAAATTGCCACGCGTGCTGCTCATCGGCGACTCCATCTCCAAAGGCTACACACCCGAAGTGCAGAAGCTGCTGGCGGGCAAGGCCAACGTCCATCGCATCCCGACAAACGGCGGGCAGACGACCAAAGGTTTGGAGAATCTGAAGGCCTGGCTCGGTGACGGCAAATGGGATTTGATCCATTTCAACTGGGGTCTCCACGATCTCAAGTTCGGCACTGACGGCAAGAACTTTGTGTCTCCCGAAGACTACGAGAAAAACCTCCGCGAACTGGTCAGCCGACTTAAGGCCACCAACGCGAAGCTGATCTGGTGCGCCACAACGCCCGTGCCGGACGGCGACTTGAAACCCGGTCGCAAAAACAGCGATGTCCTCGCCTACAACGCCATCGCCAGGAAGATCATGGACGAGAACGGCGTCGCGATTGACGATCTCTACACGTTTGCACTGCCGCAGTTGAAGCAGATCCAACTGCGTGCCAACGTACATTTCTCGCCAGGAGGTTCCGCCGTGCTGGCCAAACAAGTGGTTGCCAGCATTGAGCCCGCGCTGCCGAAACCGACCACACCGTGAGCCGCAAGCCCCAACACTCGCCAACGTAAATTCACTGGCAACAAACCCGAGGGACCACCATGAATGATCGTGAACAGAACCCAACTCCAATACTTCAACACCGATACCCTCGGAAATCCATCGTCTTTCTCGTGCTCTGCCTCGTCGCCGCGCCGCTTTTCGCTCGGTCTTCTTATCCTCCTATATTGAAAGACGCCCGCGTCGAGACGTACCGAAAGATCGGCTCCACCGAGCTGAAGCTTTGGATCTTCGGGGAATCGGACCCCAAGACGCCGAAGCCCGCGATTGTGTTCTTCTTTGGCGGTGGTTGGCATGGGGGTTCACCGGATCAGTTCGAAAAGCAGGCCCGGCATTTCGCCAATCGCGGCATGATCGCCATCACCGCCGACTACCGAGTGGAGTCCCGGCATGGCGTACAAGTGGTGGAATGCGTGAAAGACGCCAAGGCCGCCATCGCCTGGGTCCGGGAAAATGCTCAGCGTCTCGGCATTGATCCGGACAAGATTGCCGCCTCCGGAGGTTCCGCCGGTGGTCACCTCGCCGCCGCCACCGGCACGATCACTGGTTTGGGCAGCGACGAACGTCCGAACGCCATGATCCTCTTCAACCCTGCCACCACGCTCGCTCCCATCGCGGGCTGGCAACCCACAGGGGTCAGGCCAGGGAAGCTCAGCGTCAAACGATTTGGCGTGGCGGCAGAGGTGATCTCGCCGACACATCACATCGGCCCGCACACGCCGCCGACCCTGGTCCTTCATGGCAGGGAGGACACCACGGTTCCCTACGCTTCCGTCGTCGCGTTCGAGAGTGCGATGAAGAAGGCAGAAAGGCAGTGCAAACTGGTCGGCTACGACGGTGCGGGACACACTTTCTTCCGTCGCGCCGAGTATTACGACGAGACGCTCGCTGATGCCGAAGGTTTCCTTGTCGATCTCGGCTGGTTCAAGAAGTGAAGTCTCGCAACCAACGAGCCGAACAAGATGGTCAACCCGAGCGTCGGAGTCACCATCGGGGCGAACCGCGTCTACTACTTTGAGAGCACCGCCAGCCCCAGCTTGATTTGGGTCAGACTCGAAAAGTCGACCTAAGGGAAGGTTCGGGCGTGCGCAAGCTAACGCTTGTTGGAAAGCCCGATGTTGGAAGAGTTCAGACCGCCAATTTGGAGCGGTCGGCGCCGTTTAAGTTCCTCGCGCAGCCAGCGAACAATCCATATAAACGTCCGTCGTCGTCATCACTGCTAGTTCCGCGAGGTTCATTCCGTGGACGGTTCCTCTCGATTTTCTAGACCGAAAGGGTCTCGAACGCAGCAACTAGTCTTTCAGAAAACGGTTACAGCACTCGCAAAAGAGAATGCTTTTGCGCAATCTGTTCCCCTCGGGGAGCCGCTTGTCCGTGGTCGATCAATTAGGCCATCAGTAGACTACAATGCCTTCATGAACCGACAAACACACGTTGCAACTACTGCAGTCCTGTTTTTCCTTGCACATTGCCTCGGAACTGCGTGGCAAGCCAAGTCCGAGGCTGCGGACGAGCTGGGCAAGAACCGCGCCGTCGCTGCCAAGGAAGGGGACGCTCAGTCCATCGCCCCAGGTCTGCCGGGATTCCAAGACGGCGTCAGCCCGTTCTTCCAGACCTACTGCGTCAAGTGCCACGGGCCGGAGAAAAGCAAGGGCAAGATCACGCTGCACTCGCTCGATGGCGACTTGTCGAAGGGGCAGGAGCTCGAGAAGTGGGAGGCTGTGCTGGAGATGCTCGAGTCCGGTGAGATGCCGCCCATCGACGAGTCTCAGCCCACTAAGGCCCAGACCCAAGCGGTGAAGCATTGGATCGAGTCGGGGATGCGCGATTACGTACTCAAGGCCAGCGCCGAGAAACGCGAAGCGAGAACGCGCAGGCTGACCAACGTCGAATACGAGAACACGATCAGCGATCTGCTGGGTTTCGAGTTTGACGTCATCGACGATTTGCCCGAAGACCCAAAGCACTATTACCACTTTAACAACACCGCCGAGCTGATGCGGATCGGCCCGGAGCAACTGGACCGCTACCTGGAGGTTGCGCGCAAGGCGATGCGTGCTGCAATCGTTGATCGCGAGAAGCCGGAGGTCTTCAAGTGGCGCGGTGAGTGGACCGCCGTCGGTAGTGATAAGGGGCTTGGTGAGGACGAGATAACCGCCTTCTCGGGTAAAGCAATTAGCTTGAGTGGCGCTCCAAGGCACGGCGAGTTCCGTCTTCGGTTCTCGGCATCTGCGATCCCGCCGGCCGGGCACGACGAAGCGACCCTTCAATTGAATATGGGCGATTACCAGGGCGGAGACCACAACGAAAAAGCATCCAAAAACATTGCAACATTCACGCTCAATAACAGCCCCGATGAGCCTAAGAACTTCGAGTTCCGCGGCCGAATTGAGAACCACCCCTTCTCAACGGAACTAGAAACTAAGGGAGTCAATAAGGGCAAGCATATTGATAAGAGGACTATGAGGGTAAACGTGATCTATGACGACGGTACGCTTAACGATGGCCAACATTATGCGTTTACCCGCCAGATGACGATGCCGCGTGCCGTGGTCAACTGGATCGAGTTTGAAGCGCCGGTGACCGACGTGTGGCCGCCCAAGCACCACACCGAAATCTTGTTCGACTCGCCGCTACGAGACACCGACGAGCTCGCCTACGTCCGTGCTGTGCTGCGGCGCTTCATGGCCCGGGCCTACCGGCGGCCTGTCACCGAGCAGGAGGTCGAGCGGTTCGCCAAAATCTACAGCCTGATCCGCCCGAGCATGGAGACGTTTGAGGCGGCGATGCGCGAGACCCTTGCCAAGGTACTCATCGCGCCGCGGTTCCTGTATCACACGGAGTCGGACCCGGCGACGGAGGAGCACTACGCGATGGCCTCCCGCCTCTCGTACTTCCTCTGGGCGTCGATGCCCGACCGGGAGTTGCTTGAGCTCGCGGCGCAAGAAAAGCTCACTGACCCTGCCGTGATCGAACGGCAGGTGTCGCGGATGCTCAAGGACGAGCGAGCGCTGCAGTTTGTTGAGGACTTCACGCTCCAGTGGCTGAGCATCGAAAAGACGTTGACCGTCCCGATCAACACCCAGCTCTACCCACGGTTCCTGTATCGGGTCCCGATCGGCGAGACGGCCGGGACCGAGATGCCCTACCGCCCATCGACGCGCGACTACATGTTACAGGAGACCGTCGGCTTCGTCGGCGAGTTGATCCGTAGCAACGCGAGTGTTCTCAATGTCGTGGACTCGGATTTCGCCTACCTCAATGAACGGCTCGCAAAGCACTACGGCGTTGAGGGAGTCAAGGGCATGAACATGCGCCCGGTTCCGATCAAGCCCGAGCATCAGCTCGGCGGCTTGCTTACGCACGGCTCAGTGCTGATCGGCAACGGCACGGGCACGGCTCCGCACCCGATCTACCGCGCGGTCTGGCTGCGCGAGGCGATCCTGGGCGACACCGTTGCACCGCCCCCGTCCGAGGTCCCGGCACTTAGCGACTCAGCCGGGGCGTCGCTGGAGCAGGCACTCTCGATTGCCCAACTCCTGAAAAAGCACCGCACAGTCGAGTCCTGCAACAATTGTCACTTCCGACTCGATCCTTGGGGTATCCCGTTCGAGGAGTACAACGCCATCGGCAGGCATCAGCCCAAGGTGCCCAAGGACGGTATGCGCGTCAACGGCTTCAACGCCCAACAGCACATCGACCTCGCCGGCTACCACGCCTATCTCAACTCGATCAACGTCGTCGAGGTCGATGCTAAGTCCCGCGTTCCGCACGGCCCGGAAGTCAACGGGATGCGCGAACTCAAGGCACACTTGCTTAAGGATCGGAAAAATGAAATCGCCAGGAACGTGATCCGCCGTTTGTTATCCTACGGTATCGGCAGGCACCTGACGTACCGTGATCGGTTCGCAGTGCAAGAACTATTTGAGGAGGCCAAAGCGAAAGACTTTGGCATGCGCGACATTCTCATCTCGATCTGCAAGAGCAATGTCTTTCGAGATTCAATACCAACGAAAGCAGACTAAACCCATGGCACAGAAATCCTGGCACCTCAACCGACGAGGCTTGCTCAAAGGCGCGGGCGTGGCGCTGGCGCTGCCTTACCTCAGTGCGATGGAAGGCGTGGCTAAAGTAGCTACCAGCGTCACGGGCAAACAGGCCCCCAAACGCTTCCTGGCGACGTACATCTCCTACGGCGTGTACATGCCTGATGGTCAGAGTGGCGTCTCGCGCAAGAAGCCGGATGGCACGTACGATCACCACGAGTGGAGCTGGTGGCCTCAGGGATCGCCGGGCAAGATCGAATCTTTCAATAAATCTTCCGAGCCGTTCGAGCCGCTGAAAGACCATGTCACCTACCTGCGCGGCCTGGACCACAAGGGCGGGTACAAGCTGGGTGGACATAGCAGCGGCGATGTGTTCCTGACCGGCGCGGACATGGCCGAGGTCGAGACGACCAACAACATCTCCATCGATCAGCTCATGGCCAAACACCTGGGCCACCTCACGCGCCATGACTCGTTGGTCATGGGTACCGAAGGCGGCACGGGGTCGTATCAAAGATCCAAGACGCTCTCGCACCGCGGTCCGGGCAAGGCGATCCCCTCGCTGCACAAACCGCAGGAGATCTTCAACCGCCTGTTCAACCCCTACGGCGACAAGGGAATCGAACAGGTCCGGGCCGGCCTCAAGCGCGACGCAAGCATCCTCGACCTGCTCACGGAAGACAGCAAGAGCTTCCACGGACAGCTGGGAGTTGAAGATAAGCGGAAGATGGATGAGTATCTCGAATCCGTCCGCGAAATCGAGCAGCGGGTCGAGCGCAATAGCCAGTGGACCCACACGCCGCTGCCGGGAGTTGACACCAAAGGCCTGAACCTGGAAGTCAACCACGGGGGACGCCCCGCTGATTATATCCGCGTGATGTATGACCTGGCCTATCTCGCGTTCGTCACGGACCAGACTCGCCTGGCAACCTTCATGACCGAGAGCGAATATTCCCAGGACAGCGAGCTCTGGAACTACGCCAACTACGCGCTGGGCTACAAGGGCGCGACCCACGACATTTCGCACAAGCGGCCTGCCGACTTCTCCGGCCAGTGGGACCGCTGGCGCAACGACAATCACGCCTACTTCCTCAAGCGACTTGCCAATACGAAAGAGGGCGACGGCACGATGCTCGACAACACACTGGTCCTCTATGGCTCGGCCCATCCACACGACGCGCACAGCGGCCATAACTATCCGCTGCAGCTCGCGGGCGGCAAGAACATGGGATTCCAGCACGGCCATCTGCACGAGTTTGTCGATAACAAAAAGGTACCGCTGACAAATCTGTTTGTAACGCTGCTCCAGGCGATGAACATCCCCACCGACAAGTTTGCCGACAGCACCGGCACACTGAACCAACTACTGAGGTCGTGATTGATGTTCTATGAGTTACGCAACATCGCGGTGGTCCTGCTGGCCCTGCTCTGCGCGCCACTGTACGCGCAGCAGGGCAAGCCCGCTCTACCCAGCGTGCTGATCATCGGCGACGCTGTTTATCAGCAGCACGCGGGGGGGACAATCAACGAACTCAAAGACCAAGCGAAGGTGCAGTTCGCCAAATGGCCCAAAGGTGTGCTTCCTAGTTCGACCAACGCGATTGAGCACCTCGACCTGTTGCTGGGGATCAAGGACTCTGCCGGCAAAGCGGTACCCGAAGACAAACGCTCGGCGTGGGACCTGATCCACTTCAATGTCGGGCTCGGCGATCTGATCTACTGTGTGCCGAACCTCAAATCGCACCGTGCCCAACCGCATAATGCTGGCGGGGTGATCCGAACGGGCGCGAAGCAGTACGAAAACAATCTGGACACGCTGGTTCGTCTGCTGAGGCAGAAAGCGCCCCATGCAAAAATTGTCTGGGCCAACACAACACCGATCCGTCACTCGCGTGAAAACGTGTTCAAACTAGGTACGGAGGTTGAATACAACCGGATCGCCGAGCAAGTGATGACCAAGCACAGCGTGCCGGTGAATGATATGTACAGCTACGCCAGATCGATCATTGACATGGACAAGCCTGCGGCCCACGGAGTGGACCCATTCCACTTCGACGGCAAGCCCATCGTCGCGCCGATCATAAATGCAATTTCACGCGAGCTGAATATGCCCATCAAGAAGCCGGTCGAAGGGCTTTCTGTGCCAGCGAGCCTCGATCGTGGAGCCGGACAAACTTCAAAATGACTCCTCGCTACACTCACTACGGCCCGCCCGGAGTCAAATTTGCCGATAGCAGATAACCTCTGCTTCGAAAAACTGGACTTTTCATCGCCCAGATTCTCCGCGTGCTCATCGCTTCTTTTGATCTTTTTGCAGAGAAAGCACCCTAGAGCAAGGACGAGTCCGACCATGTCGTGACCGCTTTGGTTGAAACAGTTTATATGCGGACAAGAACGTTGGACGCTGGCACCGCCTTCGAAACTCGACAGATCGAATACGTGATCGAACTGGATGTTCTGGTAGTGCAACAAGGCGAGAAAGCCAAGGTTGACAAGCGTTTCTATGTCCACTGTTTCAAACGCGATGACTCGGCACTCAAGCCTAGGGCACGGTAGTCGTTGCACCTGTGAACTCCAAGGCTCAGACGGTGAGGCCAGACACCGTGATCTTGCACAGCCGGTCCGACGACGTGATTCTCTGTTCTGATTCGGAAGAATTGGCGGTGAACAGCGGGGCCATGTTGGTTAAAGTCGGCACCGATCATCGGCTGGCTGCCCCGGAGCCACTGATGGCGATGCTGAAGGCGTGTGGGGGTGTTGTCGCAAAGAGGGACGACCGATGATCGATGTTCGGACATTGTTGCTGACCAACGCCAACTTGATTCGTTGGCCATTGGTGGGAAAATTGTTTCATGTGGCCAAGCTCGAAACTCCTGACGATTCTCTTCGCCCTCATGGTGGCATTGCCGCCCCATTGGTGTCGTGCATTTTCTGCTTCACCGGTCGCATGTTGCCCTGCTTGTGCTGACACCGATTGTCACGATGAAGGCAAACCACAACGGCCAACTGATTTGCCGAAGCAAGAATGCCAATGCGGCAATCTGCCGATCAAGCAAGCCGAAATAATGGCCGTTGAATCGACCCCAATTCCGACAGGCTTCATTCTCAGCGGCAACAACGATTCTTGCGTTTGCTGCGTTGAGATTTCCCCCCAGCGAAACCTGCAGCAAGCGTTCTGTTGTTGGCGGAAATAATCCAAGACTGGTCAGCAGTCTCGTTTTGTTTTTGATTTCAACTACAGGAAGATAACCATGTTTGCCAATTGGTTCGTTAGGTGTGCTTCGGCGTTTCTCTTGTTCGCTATTGGCTCGGTCGTCCAAGGAGCGCAGCAGGCCGACGATTGCGTTGCGAAGTGCAAGGCGTGTGCGGAGGCGTGTAAAACGTGCGCTGCGGATTGTGAAAAGGACAATCCCGAATGCGCAAAGATGTGCATGGCTTGCCACCATCTTTGCACGGCATGTGCGGCTCTCGATGGCACACATTCCGAAGATGTAGTGAAGGCAGCTTGTGCCAAGGTCTGCACTGAATGTGCAGCGGTCTGCGAGAAGGGCAAAGACCTCCCCGTGCACAACCCTCTTCGAACAAGTTCTCTGTTTTGAAAACTGCGTAACTGCTTTTGAGGGCAGAACTTGCTGATTTCGAGTCCCGTTCGGTGTCACTAACGAACCCAACGCTTTACTAGCATTTGGGGCGAACCGGTTAACAGAATAGAGAATTTTCTGGCCCTCTCTGCGCGCTCTCTGTTTGCTTGCGACTTTCTCATGAGTTGCTGACGAGGCCAGAATCCCAACCGACGCATCAATGGAAATCGAAGTACGTTTTAGATGGCCGATGGTGCCCCGGGGTGCAAAAAAGAACGCACTCCCCTCATTCACTGCCTGAAATCCAGTGTAATTCGATGGTCAACATCTTTCAGTCCTTGCTACTCGTGATTGCCGGCGCCACGCAGAAAGAGCTGGCCCGCCAGGTCAAATATCTGAAGGTCGAGAACCAGGTCCTCCGCTCGAAGTTACCGAAGCGAATCACGATTACCCCGAAAGAACGGGTTCGGCTGGTCAAGTTCGCTCAGAAGCTCGGTGGCAAGGTCCTCCGTCAACTGACGACCATCGTCGCACCGTCGACCATCCTGCGTTGGATCCGAGCCGAGAAGAAACTCAAACCGCAGAAGCGGAAACGGGGCCGTCCAAAAACACCGGAACAACTCCGGCGGCTGATCCTAAAAATGGCCCGGGAGAACGAGTGGGGCTACACCCGGATCATGGGGGAACTAAAGAAACTCGGGATCAAGCCGCCGAGCCGGAACACCGTGAAAAACATTCTTAAGGCTGCTGGTTACGAACCTGGGCCGCGGCGCGGTGAGGGAACGTGGGATGACTTCCTCAAGCAGCACGCCGCGTCGCTATGGCAGTGCGACTTCTTCTCGAAGCGGATCCTGACACTCCGCGGCATCCGTGAGGTCTTTGTCCTCGCCTTCCTGCACGTCGAGACTCGCAGAGTGATTTTGTCACCTCCGACATTCAATCCAAACGAAAACTGGATCGTCGCGCAGGCAGCCGTGTTCGTCGAGCAAGCGAGAGGACAGGGATTGCGAGTCGCGACCGTACAGCACGACTGCGATACAAAGTTCACCCAAGGATTCGACCAAGCGTTACGTCAGCGACGAGCACGAGTTCGACGGACCGCATTTCGTTCGCCAAACACCAATGCTTTCGTGGAACGCTTCGTCCAATCGATCGGACAGGAGTGCCTCGACCGATTTGTGATCTTCGGCGAGAAACACATGAACCACGTTTGCCAGGAGTATCTCCAGCATTACCACCAAGAGAGGCCGCATCAGGGCGAGGGGATCGAAAATGAATTGCTGATCAGGAAGCAGAAGCCACGGCAAGTGGCAGCGATATCGCTCAGCGAGGTTAATTGCTCAGAGCGATTAGGCGGGCTACTAAAGAGCTACTCGAGCAAGGCTGCATGATCAAGATCATCATGGCCACTTAATACCCTCGGTCGATGTGTCCGACGCAGCTTCCAATCTTGACCATTCCTGACATCGGAAGATTCGCCCTGCGCGCTCAAGCTCCTTGCTGATGTGACTCTCCAATGCTACTCGAAATCAGCAACCGCCAACGCAAATTCCAAGTCCACTGGACTCCGCGGGGCTGGGGCCGTCGACCGCAAGCGAGCTGGCATCCCCAACGAATCCACTCGGCTAAGACGATTTATAGTCAGGGACAGGAGATTTGTTAGGACCTGCGGTATAATCGAGTTGACTAGTTAAGTTGTGAGGCCTTGAGCGTGCTGGAGATGCATTGCCCAATCATCTTCGTTTCCAATTTCTCATCTCGTTTGACTGATCAAGTCGGCAGAAAACTAAGACCCAAAAGCGGCCAAATACGATGCACGACCGCGATTTGACCGGAGACGACGTTGCCAAACGAAGGACGCCGGGCACCGATCCCCAGGAGGCCATCACCTGTCCTGTTTCGGTGACGCCATCCAGAAAGATGGAATCGCTGGATGCCGGTTTGTGCGCTGCCCTCGAGGACGCTGGTTGCCCAGTGGGGGCGAGTATTCGAGATCGTCTGGCATTTGAAACATTGTTGACGGAATTATCGTCCAGGTTTGTCAATATTCCAGCCAACCGAGTCGATTCGCAAATCGAATGGGGCATGCGCCTGGTCGTGGAGCAGCTTGGAATCGACCGATGCGGTTTCGGCGAGGTGCTAGGAGACGGGAAGCAGTTCGTGGTTACGCACTCGTACCAACTGCCGACCGTCCCTTCCTGTTTTGGTCTTATCTTGCAGGAGCAATTCCCCGCCTACGCCCGGATGATTCGCCAGGGCATGATTATCCGGTTGCCGGAGGATTTGCCAGCCGACGCGGTCACAGAGCGACAGTATTTGCTTCAGTCTGGGCTAAGATCCAGTTTGACAATTCCTCTGACCGTAATGGGCTCCGTGGTTGGCGCACTGGGCCTCGCCAGCTTCCGCACGCAGCTCGCCTGGCCGGACGAATTGGTGAAGCGCCTGCGTCTCGTGGGGGATATCTTCACCAATGCCCTGGCTCGCAAAAGGGCGGATGAAGCGCTTTGTGCGAAGGAACTGTCGCTCCGGCAAAGCCAAGAAGGGCTTCGGCAACTGACCGCCAGACTCCTACAAGCCCAGGAGCAGGAACGCCGCCGGATCGCTCGAGAAATGCACGATGACTGGACGCAGCGACTAGCGAGTTTGGGGATTGAAGCCGCCAAGCTGGAACGGCACCTCGGCACGCAAGAAGTGGCGTTGCCATTGCTGCACGCAATGCAGCAACAGCTGGTTGCCCTTTCCGAAGATGTGCATGCCCTCTCACGTCAGCTACACCCCTCCATTTTGGATGATCTCGGTCTGGTCGAGGCCCTGCGTTCCGAGTGTGCTGCCTTCGCGCGGCGCGAAGAGATCGAGGTGGATTACTGCCCGGGCGTACTGCCAGAAACGGTCCCCGCCGACGTCGCGCTGTGCCTCTATCGTGTCGCACAGGAGGCCCTCAGAAATGTCGCCAAGCACGCCGCCGCTGCCGAGGTCATCGTAACCCTGGACGTCGTCGAGTCAGAGGTCGTAATGCGGATCGAGGATTTCGGCATTGGCTTTGACCGGGAAAATGAACGCAGTCAGCCGGGGTTGGGCCTGTCCAGCATGGCGGAGCGAGTGGCGTTGATTGAGGGACAGTTCTCGGTTACGACGGCCGTCGGTCGGGGGACATCGGTCGATGTTCATGCGCCGTTGAAGGGATGCCCTCGATGACCCGTGCCCGCATCGTAATCGCTGATGACCATCAGATTCTGGCCGAGGGAATCCGCAGCCTACTCGAACCTGAGTTCGAGGTTGTCGCCGTCGTCTCCGATGGCCGCCAACTGGTTGCCGCTGCGAAAGAGCATCTGCCCGACGCAATCGTGGCCGACATCAGCATGCCGTCGCTCAATGGCATCGAGGCTGCCGCGCTCGTGCGATCGGCGGGTGTGTCAGCCAAGATCGTGTTTCTAACCATGCACAAGGACGTGGCCTACGCTCGCCGTGCGATGGAGTCCGGGGCCGCAGGATTCGTACTCAAGCACTCCGTCTCTTCGGAATTGGTGACCGCCATTCGGGAGGCACTCCAGGGGAAGACCTACATCACCCCTTTAATTGCAGGGGAACTGCTGGATTCCTATCGCGGAGGTGATGCACGATCAGGTGATTCGACGACGCGGCTGACCGTGCGTCAGCGTGAAGTTCTGCAGCTGATAGCCGAAGGCCTTTCTGCCAAAGAAGTTGCGGCCGCGCTAAAGATTTCCGTCCGAACGGCGGAAGCTCACAAGGCACGCATCTTGGAGTCGCTCGGGCTCCAGAGCACCGCGGAACTGGTCCAATTCGCCATTCGCAGCGGACTCATCTCAATCGAGTAAGGCGAAGCCGACTCGTCTAGGTGCTAGACGACGCATTGCGCAAAGCGCAATGCCATTGTCGTAGTTTTGCGAATGGTGCTCTCTTCCCACCATTCTTCAAAATTGGTGTTGTTGGGCCGGCGGTCTCCCCACCGCGGAGCCAAGTCTGTCCAGTCGCCCGGGCCTGGCCTTGAACAAATCGCCATCGCCGCAGATCCGGTGAGGCACAACACAAACGGAGAAACAGCATGCACAAGAAAATGATGGATATGAACCCGGTAGACGACTTCGTCACCCAGAACACCCCGGGCCTCAAGATCTGGGAGGAGCGATGGGGCGGCATGCAGTGCGCCTTCCACGTCTTTGCCCCGGGCACTGATTTCACAGACATTCTGAAAGGAAAGGGACTGGAGCACGATCTGTGCGGGGTCGAACACTGGGCTTACGTCATAAAGGGCTCGGTGGAGGTCATTTACCTTGACGGGACCATTGAAGTTTGCCGCGCTGGGGACGCTTGCTTCTGGCCGGCTCCGCACAACTTCAAGTCGAAGGAAGGCGCCGAGATCCTCCAGTTCAGCACCGATGGAGGGTTGGCTGCGCAAGGCAAGAGAATCCAGGAGTTTGTTGCGAAACATATGAAGAAGTAAGTGTTGATGCGCCCTATATGTCCTAAACAAATGATCCGGACGCGGTGTTCCCGTGCCCTGATCACCCCAAAGGAGAATCTCTATGAAACTCAGGATCGGATTACACGGTGATCGCCGCACCGCCAAGAACACGCGCGGACGGCCGTTCTGCGGGCTCGGTGCCTTCGTCGGGATGGGCGCGACCCTACGGGCCCATGTCTACACGGCGGCCAATCTCGACGAGATCACCATA
The DNA here is from genome assembly GCF_007747655.1 of Anatilimnocola aggregata. Lineage (NCBI taxonomy): Bacteria > Pseudomonadati > Planctomycetota > Planctomycetia > Pirellulales > Pirellulaceae > Anatilimnocola > Anatilimnocola aggregata. The sequence goes on along the minus strand of NZ_CP036274.1, from coordinate 5,264,252 downwards.
GACAGCCACAAGAAGATGGACGGGGCGCGACTGGCCAAGCAGTTCGAGGTCGACATGTGCATGGTCAACGGTGGCCGCTACTGGCTGATGGACGAGCAGGATGTCCAGGGCGGTGACGTCGTGAACTTCGATGGCGTCAATCTGCTCTACGGCGGCGAGATGACCGGGGCCGAGATGACGGCCCAGATGCAGACGCCGTATGCGCCCAACCTGATCTACCGCAACACCAATTGGGTCTGGCACGCCGGCAAGCCGGTGCACCTGCTGCGCGAGCCGAACGGCACGGTGTGGGTGATGCAGGAGTACACGAAGGACGTCGACCCGAGCCTGACGCTCGAAAACTTGCACCAGGTGGGCAGCAAGCTGAAGGGCCTGCCCAAGGGCTGGACCTTCGAGACCAAGGTGCTGACCAAGGAGCTGTCGCTCAACACCTCCCGCTGCGACGGCTGGGCGGCCATCCTCCGAGACGAACTGCATTGCACCTACCAGGGATGCGGCTACGGCAAAGACACCAGCGCCAACTACGTGCCGTAGCTGGAGAATCAGAGAACGAGGATGCTCATCATGTTGAACCGAAACGCCTGTTGCACCAGGATCTCGGCACTGCTCTTCGTCGCGGGGATTCTCATCGCCTCCGCGCCAAGCCCTGTGGGCGCTCAAACGGATAAGCCAGCTGCCACCAACAAGCGCGCCGGTACGGTCGATGCCGGCCAGCTTCCGAAGGCAAAGCAGACGACCCTCGGCCTGTACGTGACTGCGGCACAGGCCTACGAAATGTGGAAGGCGTCACCTGACAAAGTCAAGGTTATCGACGTGCGGACTCCTGAGGAGTTTGCCTTTGTGGGCCACCCGGAGATTGCTTGGAATATTCCCGTCGCGTTCGTTTCCTATCAGCGAAAAGATGGCAAGTTCGAGTACAAGGCGGAACCCAACAAAGCCTTCGTCGCCCTGGTCAAAGAGATCGCCCAGCCGACCGACGTTCTATTGCTCACCTGCCGATCGGGCGGCCGTAGCGCGATGGCAGTGAACCAACTGGCGGCAGCCGGGTTCACGAAGTCCTACAACATCGTCGACGGAGTGGAGGGAGATCTCGTGCAGGATTCTGAGAGTGTCTTTAACGGCAAGCGGATGAAGAACGGCTGGAAGAACTCAGCTCCGTGGGTCTACAGCATTGACCCCGAGAAAGTCATCCTCGAGGAAACCAGCTCCGAGAGACCCCAGTGACTGACCAAGACGCGAACCAAGGTGCGACGATGACAACACGATCTCCTGAACATACCAGCGAGCAACATCCCGCCGGTTCCTCTTTGGTGCAGAAGAATGAAGCGACAACCGCCGCCGATGATTCGTCCACCAAGTATGAGTCGCCCGCGACCCCGAAGAAGACAAGTAAACCGAAGCGAACCCTCACCGCGGCCAACTTTCTGAAAACGACTGCGAATTGCGCAATTTCGTTCCCGATCTTAATCCGATCCGTATTCAGTCCGAAAACCTCCAAAGCTCTTCGCGAAAAGGTAATGCTCGGAGTTACTGCGATCAATGATTGCCGATTCTGCGCATGGGGCCATTCTCACTGGGCGGCATCCCAGGGCGTCTCGTTGGAGGAAGTAAACCAGATACTCAGCAATCAGGATAACTCACTGGCGGCGAGCGATCCCGCCGAAGCGGCGGCCATCCTCTTTGGCCAACACTACGCCGAGCAACTCGATGAGATCGATCCGGAATCGGTGAAGAATCTGCACAACTACTTCAGTTCGGCGCAGGTGCGAGAGATCGTCGGGTACGTGTACTTCATTACGTTCACCAATCTCAGTGGTAACACCGTAGATGCACTGCTGGATCGAGTTCGCGGCCGGGGTCGCCCCATTACGTTCTTTGAGGGAGTTGCAGGCGCTGCGTTGGCCCCGATTTTGTTTGCTCTCGTGGCGCTGGTGAAGCTGGGAAAGGTCCTCGGAACCGACAAGAGGCGAGCGGCACGGCATCGCGTCTCTGAGGATGTGCCGCCACACCGCGACAGCCCGAGCAAGGTTTTGAACGCTGCGGATCTCGAAGACCAATCTGAAAAGCGAGTGTCATGACCATTAATGAGGAATCCAACGACGCCGTTCAACCGTAAATCCAAGCCTGTCTCATGAAGGGGGAAGCCAATGTTACTAGGTAAGCTAAAAGAAAAGCACGATGCTCTGGCGAACACCAAGCTGCCGCCAGAAGAAGTCGCGAAGCTGCTAAAGAAGGGAGCGTTTTTAGTTGACGTACGAACAAAGCTTGAGGCAAGAATGGGCATCGCTCCGGGTGCGACGCATATTTCCCTCTTTACTTTAAAGCGCCGCATGAACGAACTGCCGCGTGACCGGGGCATCGTCCTCTATTGCGGTACAGGGGGCAGGGCCGCCAAGGCAAAACAAATACTTGAAGCCGCAGGATTCAAGGCATTTAACGGCGGCGGCTACAAGGACATCGTGAAGATCACTGGGACTTGATCCGGACTCCATCATGGAAGAAGGCGATTCTCAACGGAACCGCCTTCACACACTTCACGATCACACCGCTTGCCGGCATGTAGCGCACCATGTTCAAGAACCTGATTCACAATTTCCTCTTGGCGTGGAAGTATCCCCGCTGGCGTTGGGCCTTGCTGATGGCGTTGGCATCGGACGTGATTGGATTCTGGCTGACGTTCTATCCGCCCGCGGTGTGGGTGTTGGATGCAGTAACCGCCATACTCCTGTTCTCGGTGCTGGGCTTCCGCTGGCCCTTGCTACCGGCACTGGCCATCGAGGTGGTGCCTGGCCTGCAAATATTCCCGGCCTGGACACTGGTCGTGGCGGCCCTCGCGAGTGCGGAGCAGGCCCTCAAGGGTGTGCAAACGACTGACCACGTGAAAGATGCTCTTCCATGAAAGTGATTATCGTAGGCGGAGTTGCCGGTGGCGCGTCGTGCGCAGCACGGCTCCGCAGGCTCAACGAAACGGCCAAGATCCTGATGGTGGAACGGGGACCGTACGTGTCCTATGCCAACTGCGGGCTCCCCTACCACGTCGGCGGCATCATTGAGAAGGAGTCCAGTCTCCTCGTTGCGACCGAGCAGACGTTTCACGACATGTTCGACGTGAGTGTGCGTACCGGCTGCGAAGCTATCGCAATCTCGTTGAAGAAAAAGACCGTAGATCTGCGAAATGTTGCGACCGGCGAGGTGTCGACCGAGTCCTACGACAAGCTGGTGCTGTCGCCAGGCGCAGCCCCGATCCGGCCGCCACTTCCCGGTATTGATCTTCCGGGGATCTTCTCCGTGAGGACCGTCCCGGACGCCCGGACCATCCGCGAGTGGCTGCACCGCGGTTCCGAGCCCCGGACCGGGCTCGACTCATACACGGGACTGCAGGTCGTGACGAAGCCAAAGCGCGCCGTGGTCGTCGGCGGTGGGTTCATCGGCTTAGAGATGGTGGAAAACCTCTCCCATCTCGGGCTGGAGGTGACGCTCGTCGAGAAGCTGAACCAGGTGATGCCACCGCTCGATCCAGAAATGGCGAGGCTTGTCGAACGCTACTTGATCAAACACGGCGTGCGGCTCGAGCTCAATGACGGCGTGGCCGGGTTTCGACAAGTAGCGGACGGTTCGCTGGAAGTGCTCACGGGTTCCGGCAAGGCGCATCCGGCCGACGTTGTTATCCTGGCGATCGGCGTGCGGCCGGAGACAGCGCTCGCGAAGTCCGCCGGGATCGAGATTGGTCAGCGCGGGGGAATCCGCGTCGATGAACACATGCGGACAAGCGATCCCGACATCTTCGCTGTCGGCGACGCGGTCGAAGTGAAAGACTACGTCACCGGCCAGTGGACGCTCATCCCGCTCGCCGGCCCGGCCAACCGGCAAGGACGGATCGCGGCGGATGTCATTGCCGGACGCGATACGCGCTATCGAGGCACGCAGGGGACTTCAATCTGTCAGGTCTTTGAAGCCGCCATTGGCCAGACTGGCGTCAGCGAGAAAACCTTGCTGCAGCTCGGAGACACGGATTTCGAGAAGATCTACCTCTACCCGAATTCGCACGCCGGCTATTACCCGGACGCCAAAATGATGGCGATCAAGGTCATGTTTCGCAAATCCGATGGACTACTTCTTGGCGCGCAGGTGCTCGCGGAGGACGGCGTCGCCAAGCGGATCGACGCCTTTGCGATGGCGATCCAGATGAAAGCAACGATTTACGATCTGGAGGAGGCAGAGCTATGCTACGCGCCGCCATTCGGCAGCGCGAAGGACCCAGTTAACTTCGCGGGGATGGTCGCGGCAAACGTGCTCCACGGTGACATGCCACTTAGCCACTGGAGTTCGCTGGACGGCGTCTTTATCCTCGACGTGCGTAACCCTGCGGAATTGAAAGTGGAGTCGGTTCCTGGGGCGCTCAACATCCCACTACCGCAGCTTCGTCATCGTCTCGACGAACTGCCCCGCGACCGCGAGATTCACGTCATCTGCCGCTCCGGCGGGCGCGCCTACTTCGCGACGCGCATCCTGCTTCAGAACGGTTTCAAGGCTCGGAACCTTTCGGGTGGCATGCTCTCACGATCTCACGCAGCATCATCACACTGATATAACCAGAGCCAGCACAGAATCCCAGCTTTGAGACCAAGTGCATCTGGAGAGCATACTTTGCAGAAGAACCAGTCATTGTCCGGAAATCCCGTGCCGGTCGAAACGAGTTCAACGGTGTCGCCCCGTTCATCGCGAGACGAGTTGCGCGCGCTGGGAAAGAGCCTGCGCGAGAAGTGCCCGCGTTCGGATCACTCCATATGGGAACCGGCGGAACATCGGCGCGATCCCGTCGCACTGATCGAGGAGTCAAACCAGGGGCGCATGCCTCAACTCATCCCTATCCGGCACGGGCGAATGCTGCAGTCGCCATTCGCCTTCTATCGGGGGTCGGCGCTCAACATGGCGGCAGACTTGGCCGGCACTCCCACCTCGGGAATCCGCGTGCAGGCCTGCGGCGACTGTCACCTCATGAACTTCGGCGCATTCGCCACTCCCGAACGTCGTGTCATCTTCGACATCAACGACTTGGATGAGACGCTTTCGGCCCCGTGGGAGTGGGATCTGAAGCGCCTCGCCGCGAGCTTTGTCTTGGCCTGCCGCGATAATGGCCTCAGCGAAGACGACGCCCGCGATGCCGTGCTGAGTTGCGCACGATCGTATCGAGAGCACATGGCGGAATACAGCAGGATGTCCGTGCTGGAAGTGTGGTACGCCAGCATCGATGTCGACACCCTGATGGAGACGATCAAGGATGAAGAGACCGTCAAGCGGATGCAGAAACGTTTGGCGAAAGCCCGCGAACACAGCGTCCTCGAACATGACTTTCCGCAACTCGCGACCACGGCCGGACTAGCACCGACGATCAGAGACAACCCTCCGTTGATTTTTCATCCGCAGGAGCAGGAACGCGAGGAGCTCATGTCCCGCGTCCACATCCACTTTGCACAGTATCGCGAGACACTGCAGGCCGACCGGCGATTACTGCTCGACCGATTCCAGCTGGTGGACGCGGCATTGAAAGTGGTGGGAGTTGGCAGCGTCGGGACCTACTGCGCGATTCTGCTGCTGATGGCCAGTGAGGATGATCCCCTTTTTCTGCAGGTCAAACAGGCACGTCCTTCCGTCCTCGAAGCCTATGCCGGCGCGAGCCCGCATGTGAACCAGGGCGAGCGAATCGTACATGGCTGCCGCATGATGCAATCGGCCAACGACATTTTTCTCGGTTGGGTCGAAGGAGAGGCCGGCCGACATTTCTACATCCGTCAGCTCCGGGACATGAAGATCAAGCCGATGGTGGAAGTATTCACAGCCGCCGTCATGCGGGAGTATGCGGAGCTTTGTGGTTGGGCGGTGGCCCACGCCCACGGACGTTCGGGCGAGCCCACTAAGATCAGTGGATATCTGGGAAAGAACGACAGCTTCGACAAGGCCATCGCCGACTTCTCAAAGGCGTATGCCGACCAAACCGAGCGCGATTACGAAGTTCTCAGGAACGCGGCGCGTGCCGGCAAGCTCGAGGTTGAGATCGAAGGGCAATAGCCAATCACCTGACATGGACAGGATAGCGTGGACGTCGTACCTCACAATCTTGATGAACTCTATTTTGAGCGTGGCGGGCCGCTTCAACGGCTTGCCCAGCGACTGTTTGCGCATTGTGGGGCCAGCCATTCACTCGGTACTCGTATTGTCGGCTTTCTTGCGATTACGTGGCTTCCTTTAGTCGTGTTGGCCGCGCTGGAGGGCCGCGCCTTGGGGGCGTCACCCCAGGAATCTCTGCTGCTGGATTTTGGCACCTATGCGAGATTCTTTTTGGGCGTGCCGCTCTTGCTTGCCGCAGAACAGATTGTCGGGCCGCACCTCAGGTCTGCTGGATTGCAGTTCGTGCAGGGCGGCTTCGTTCGTCAGGACGACTACCCAGCCTTCGACCAGGCCATCGCACGCGCCGCGAAATGGCGTGAGTCTGTCTGGGCAGAAATCATCATCCTGGCTTTGGCGGTGACCGGTGCCTGGCTGTTTACGCCCGAAACGCTGACAGGGGATGTAATTGCCTCTTGGCGTTCGCCGAACTTTCCCGGTGCCCCTCTGAGCATTTCGTTTGCCGCACTCTGGTATCGCCTCGTCGCAGTTCCCATCTTGCAGTTCTTCTGGTATCGCTGGCTCTGGCGATTATTGGTTTGGGCAAATTTCCTCTGGAGCGTCTCACGACTTAATCTGAACTTGGTATGCACGCACGCCGATCAGGCGGGTGGTCTGGGGTTCCTTGGCGTAGCACACACGTCATTGGGAGTCTTTGCCTTTGCGATGAGTTCCGTTCTGAGCGCAGAGGCCGCCTTTCTCATCGTCTTTCAGAAAGCCGACATCGCCACATTTCAGGTTCCCTATGTCGTCGTTGTAGTCATCGTCGAACTGATGTTCCTCGGGCCCCTGCTGATTTTTACTCCGACTCTAATCCGTACACGACTGGCATGGGTGCGCGAGTACGGTTTGCTTGTGACCCGGTACAATCGAGCATTCCACGAGAAGTGGATCATGGGGCAGGCCGCGGCCGACGAACGGCTGCTAGGTACCGCCGACATTCAGTCACTGGCCGATCTGGGCAGCAGCTTCGAATACCTTCGGGCGATGAAGGTCGTACCATTCAGCCTGCGTGCGGCCAGGCAGTTGGCCTTGGTGACGAGCCTCCCTAGCTTGCCACTGATACTCCTGGTTGTACCAATCAATCAGATTCTTCAACTACTCACCAAGGTTGTGTTTTAGTATCGCTAATCGGGTTCACGCTGGAGGTTTCTACCGGACGACGTCATAATTCCGACTAAGGATCCGGCGATCGCGGGTTTAGTAGCACGAAGCACGCTCGACAACTTCTGCGAACTCGCTTCGGCCCGACACGCCGAGGTAGGCTCGTCGAACTGCGATCGTCACCTGCTTTGAAGCTCCAAAAGTTCGCCTGCCAAAGCGGCAGAAGCGTGCACACGGAGTTGTGCTCGCATTACCCAACCCGATGAACCGCCCGCCAATGATGAGGTCGGTATCGGGAGTATTGAGGGCGCCGGGTATGGCCCGCCGCCTTACAAACAACGCGTACGGGTGGACCTTAATCCTTCGCTCCAGGAGTGGCGGGCTCCTTCGCCTTGTTCGCGGCGTCGGGAACCAGCGTGATGACTACTTTGTCAATCTCGCCAGTAAACCGGAAGTGATCCTTCTGCTTGTAATTCTTCGAGACGGGCGTGCCGTTATCGACGCCAACATCAAACGTCTCGCTCAGCGAGAAAGATCCCGGAACGGTTTTGTCGAGAACGCCTTCCGCTACCTTCTTGCCGTTCACATACAGCTCGACCGTGCCCTTGAGCGTTCCGGTTTTGATGAAGTTGAACTTCAGATCCACCTTCCCTTTGGGCAGGACGGGCGAGACGACCTCATAGCGCTCCGCGTTGAAGTGGTTGTAGCCGTAGTGCAACTTGTGATCGGCGATGAACAGGGTATAGCCGCCGTTCACACCGCCGCAGGCCACGATGACGCCCTCTTCGTCGCCCTTCAGATCGAGGGTGGTCTCGATGGTATGCGACTTGTTCTTGATTGGCGCGGAAACCGCCTCGGCAATTCGCTCGGCACCCGGCGCGTAATAGGTGAAGCTTTTGCGGTCACCAAAGGCGCGGCTGAACTGCTTGGCCACTCGGGCGGCAGCGTCGTCGTAGAGAGGATAGACGTTGTTCTTCCAGGCCTGCTCATCCCAAAGTTTCTTCAGCTCTTCCAGCTTCTCGGGATTCTTGGCCGCAAGATTATTGGTTTCGGCGAAGTCTTCGTTGAGGTTGTATAGCTCCCACACGTCCTTCTCGAACGGAAAGGTTCCTGCCGTGATCCAAGGCATACGGTTGCCGTGAATCGTCACGGCTTTCCAGCCATCCTTGTACATTGCGCGGCTGCCGAGCTGTTCATAATACTGCTCGGTCCGGGCGGAGGGCGCATCGGCCTTGTTAAAGGAATAGGCGAGGCTGATCCCATCCACCGGCATCTGTTTCACGCCGTCTACTTCCTCCCTGAATTTGGTGCCCGTAACTTCCAGCGCCGTGACCATGAGGTCAGTGACGTAGCTGTATTGGCTCCTGATCTCTCCCTTACCCTTGATCCCCTTGGGCCAGGTGATGATGAGGCTGTCGGCGATGCCGCCGTTGTGCACGATTTGCTTGCAATACTTGAACGGCGTGTTCCCGGCCATGGCCCAGCCCGCGTGGTAGTGCGGGTAGGTGTCGGGGCCGCCCCATTCCTCGTAATGCTTCATATTCTTTTCGAGAGACGCCTGCATGCCGTTGAGCACCAACGATTCGTTGTACAAACCGTTCAAACCGCCTTCACCACTGCACCCGTTGTCGGCGGTGAGCATGAGGAGCGTGTTGTCGTATTGGCCGGTGCGCTTAAGTGTCGCGATCAGGCGTCCGATCTGCTCATCAGTTTGCGTCATCTGGCCCGCAAATACTTCCATTTGTCGGGCATAGAGCTTCTTCTGAGTGTCGCTTAGGCTGGCCCATTTCGGAATCTCCGGGATGCCGGTCGAGAGCTTGGTGCCGGCGGGCAGAATCTTCATTGCCATTTGCTTGGCGAAGATTTGTTCCCGAGCCTTGTCCCAGCCCATGTCAAACTTGCCCTTGTACATGTCGATGTACTTCTTCTCGACCTGATGCGGCGAGTGCATCGCGCTGGGTGCCCAGAAGACGAAGAACGGACGGTCAGGAGCAATCGAGACATGCGAAGTGATGTTTTCGATCGCCCGGTCGGCCAAATCAGTCGTCAGGTGATACCCCGGCTTGTTCATCCAGGTCTCCGACGGACGATGATCATTCCAGAGCAGAGTGCGGTAATCGTCGGCGTCGGCCGCCATGAAGCCGTAGAAGTGGTCGAACCCCTCGCCACTAGCCCAGTGGTGAAATGGGCCGCTCCCGGAGGCTTCCGGCAAAGGCGTGTGATCCCACTTGCCAAGCGCGAAGGTTTCAAAGCCGGCGTGCTGAAAGTGCTTAGCGATGGACTTCGCACTCTCGGGCGGCGTGCCGTTGTAGCCGGGGAAGCCCATCGCCGTAAGCGCGTGGGAACCCAGACCAATTTTGTGCGTGTTCCTGGCCGCCATCAGCGCTGCCCGCGAAGGCGAGCACAAGGCAGGCGTGTGAAAGTTGTTGTAGCGAAGGCCGTCGGCGGCCAGCGAATCAATGTTGGGTGTGTTGATGAGGCCACCGAAACAGCCGTATTGGGCAAAGCCGACGTCATCCAGATATATGGTGAGCACGTTGGGAGTGCCTGGCTTCGGCTTACTCGCCTCGGGATACCACTCCTGCGATTCTTCGTAGGTCCTGCCGATCTTTCCCTTGAACTCCTGGCCGTACTTTTTGAACGACTCGGATTCCTCCTGCGCCATTGCCGGCAGCGTGAAGCAGCCGACGCAGACAGCGATGACCCATCCGGTAACGGATCGTGTCCTGGATTCCATGGTCTGTTGTTCCTTGAGGCGAATTGCCTGACGTAGTTAAGGGCTGCGAATCGGGATAACCAAGAGCCAACCGAGAGTCATCACAGGCAACAATACCGATCCGTGATTGTCTCTAACTGGCGACTTATCCTGCCGCCTCGGAAGGTGTTGGACTGCAGGAGCACTGACAAGTGCGGGGAGAAAGCGGCCTCGCTCGCCAATATAGCAGGTCGCAAGACTGATAGAGATTACAACTGCATCTCGCAACGGGTGCGAGTTGAGCTAAGAAACTCCCTCTAAATGACTCGAACGATGGCAATGACTGGCAAGGGCGATAAGGTCGACGGCTCGCAGCCTGCTTCGGACACTTCGAAGTTCTTAACTTAACGCGGACGATGTGAGCGAAGCTGCCCGGAAATCTTTTGGCGGTCGCGAAACAACTTGCCGGTAGATTCGTGGGGAACTTCGTCCGCAACCCAAATAGCTGTATCGGCTCCTAGTTCCACCGAACGGGTAGCGTTTGGCCCGCCCATGTCTGTGCGCATCCAGCCGGGATACATCGTCAGCGATTATATGGCCAATGCCGGTTTACGCGCCACCAAGGATCGGATTGGGGGCGGATCATCCGTTCCTATGCTTTCGGCGTCGGGATGGACATCAATACTTCTCTCAGCGAATCTGGACTTGTCGGCTTCACCAAATAGTGATCAAACCCGGCCAGAAAAGCGCGCCGACGATCTTCTTCCTGACCATATCCGGTGAGAGCGACCAGGATTTTCGGGCATGCTTTCATTGCTCGCATTCGCTGCGCCACTTCTTAGCCATCCATTCCGGGCATGGCAATATCGAGAAATGCAATCTGCGGTCGAAAATCAACTGGGGCTGCGAGCGCCGATGGACCGTCATATTCTGCTCGCGCGTCTTGTTGAAGGGCCTTCAGCATCATCGAAAGCGTATTGGCGGATGGTCTGACATCGCCAACGATCAGAACTCGGTGGCGCGGAACAGGCACGGAACGACCTAGGGTAAATCCGGAGCCGTAGGTCGCTGCGATGCTTTTTGCTGTCGCCGGCAATCGCACAATGAACTCGCTTCCGCGACCTGGACCTTCGCTTACGGCTTCCACGGTCGCGCCATGCAATTCGACCATTGTTTTAACTAGTGTAAGACCGATGCCAAGCCCTCCATGCGGCTTGGTGGGCCTGGACGGCTTCAGCACGCTGGCTTATTTGCCTTCTCTGGCAGTCGCGACTGCCAGCAACCTTGCCCCGTAAGCGGCATTGGCGGTTGTGCTAGTGACGGTATGTTTCGCGCTGCCAAGCTATGCTTACGTCGGCGTGCATTCGCCCGACGGCCACGGAGCAGCAGGCTTGCTCGAACAAGTCTGGCCGAGGCTGCGGCGGCGCTCGGCTTATCGGAGCGGACGGAGCGGGCCGGTATTGGTCCTTTGCTCGCGCCTAGAGTGGCACCCAACGCCGTGAACCCTTTTTAGGCAGCGGTCGTGAGGTAGCGGGCGCGATGGATTTGGGACTTGGTGGCGAGTAGGAACTCGGGAGAGCCAGCGGGCGGGTCGGGACGTTTTTTGCGAGGATAGTTGCGGCTGGATTTGTTGGCTCGCTCGTAGGTGTCGCGCACTGCTTGAGGGAGTTGGTGGGGGAGCGATTGTTGCCGAGCCAGCGGATGTCGATAGTCGCGCATCAGCCGCCGATACGTGCGCCAGACGCCCGCTAGGCTGAGTTGAGGAGGATCTAGTTGTACGCGCGTCGCTTGGACCTGAGCATCGAGCGCCATGCTCCATAGTCCCAGCAGCGACCACTCCAACTCCAAACGCGCATGCGCGGCATTGGTGCTGCGAAGTTTGCGGCGCTGATACGTTTGCTTCAAGTGGCGAAAGAAGAGTTCCACGCCCCAGCGACGACGGTAAACGTCGAGGACTTGTCCGCGCGATAATTCTTCTTCTCCGACGCTGGTGAGCAAGTAGACCGGATACTTTCCACCAGTGGCCACGACGAGGCGTAACACGAGCGGCGGCTGACTGCGACGGGCAGCACGATCGGGCCAGAGATACACCGTGCCAACGACTTCGCGGGAGAAGCCCAGCTTGTACAGCAGACGCACATTCGAACCGACTCGCACCAGGAAATGGCGACCACTGTTAACAACGGCGCGCAGACAATCGTAACCCACGAAGCCAGCATCGGCGGTGATCAGGGCATTGCTCGGAAGTTCGTCGAGCATCGCCAACCAATGCTCGCGCTCGCTACTGCCGGTCGGACCGATTCGCCACGACCAAGGCAGTCCTGTGCCGACGTGAAACAGCAGGGTCAACCACATTTGCGGGACGCTTGCCTTGCGCGAGTGAATCGCGGTGCGCGGTTTCTGGCGACGATTGCGTTTGAGTTTTCGTCCCTTACCATCGCGAACCGGAGCATGTGCCGCCTCGTGTGACTTGCTTCGCGGCACGTCGACTCGGCTGCCATCAATGCCGAAGAGGACCAGGCCATGAACTCGCCAAAGGGTGGGTAATGCACGCTGCATCTGCCGTCGAAACGTCACCTGCAATACGCCGACCAGCAGCACCGTCCAACGCAGCAGCAACTTCATGAAGGCTTGCACCGAACTGGCAAACTCCTGTTGCGGCGCAAACAGAAATTGAGCTAATCTGCGGGCAGCAAAGAAGCGGTCCCCCAGCGTGAGTTCATCCGACCAAGCCCAGAGCAACGCCGTGGCCGCCAATTGCCGTGGGCCCCACGTGCAGTCGTCACGAAACCGAATCGCACCCCAGTCCCCCTCGCCGAGCAATCGCTCCAGTGACTGCTTGAGCTGATCCGCTTGGAACTCGGCAACGACAACCTGACTTCGACCTTGCTGACTTCGACTAGGGTCTTGATGCGACATTCCCGAATCCTTTCGGGTGAGCGGTGAACGATCCTTTCGCGGTGAGAAACGAAAGCATCGCCACTAACCTCAATCGCATCAAGACTTTTTCACTCTCGCCAAAAAGGGTTCACGGCGTTGAGTGGCACCCGGTCCCAACTAGAGCTAGACGACACAGCAGGTTGGCCGTCAGCGTGTAACACTACAAGCGCCGCAGGCAGCAGGGCGGCGAGGCAGGTGATGGCTAATTTCATGGCGAGAGCTTAGAGAGCGACTGGAGGCGGATGGCGAGTTCTTTGACCACAGCCGCTTGCTGGTCGGCGACATTGCGCAGCTCTTCGTGGTCCCGTTCATGATCGTAGAGCTCGGTTTGGCCATCGCTCCAGCGGGTGAAACGCCAGCGTGCGGTGCGGACGCTCTGGGCGGAAAGTTTCGGGCCCCGGAAGACAACCGTGAAGGCCGCGTCCTTCACGGTCGCGTCCGGTTTGGCCAAAACAGGCCGCAAACTGGTTCCCGCGGCGGCATGCGGCATCTTCAGCCCGCAGAAGTCAGCAATGGTCGGGTAGAGATCGACGAACTCGACGAGTGAGCGGCTGACTTGTGCTCCATTCATGCCCGGCGCGGCGATGACGAGCGGCGCGCGGCAACTGCGCTCAAAGAGCGTGTTCTTGTTCCACCACTGCCGCTCGCCGGTGTGGTAGCCGTGGTCGCCGACGAAGATGACGATGGTGTTATCCCATAGCTTGTGTTTGTCGAGGGCATCGAGCACACGACCGAGTTGCGCGTCCATGAAACTCGTGCCCGCGCAGTAGGCGCGGAACAGTTCCCGCCATTCCTGGTCGGTGAACTTAGCGAAGGCTTCACCATAAGCTCCGAAGCCTACGGCGTCTTTGCGGACCGGCGTTATGTCGGCGGGGTCGCGCCAAGTTTTCAGCGACCCGGGCGGATACAAATCAAAATACTTCTTCGGCGCGATGAAGGGATCGTGCGGCTTCATGAAGCCGCAACCGATGAACCAAGGTGCATCGCCGAGCTTCTCGATCATCTCCACCGTGGCTGCGGCGATCTGTCCATCCGGCTGATCCTCGTCACCACCATCCGCGGCTCCCCAACTGCACCAGTTCAGCGCTCCGCCCGTGACGTTGCGGCCTTCGATCATGCTGCGACCTAGCGGAGTCGCTTCAAACGCCTGAGCGGTATGCCACGAGCGGCCCGCGTCCATCCAGCCCTGCCTGGCTTCGGCGTTCTTGCCGCCGCCGAGGTGAAAGATCTTCCCAAACGCATGCGATTGCCAACCGGCGTCTTTGCACAGCTGTGGCAACGTGATGATGTCCGGCATTTTATTCCGCAGAGGAACGTCATTCCCGACGATTCCCGTCTGCTCTGCCCGCAGTCCCGCCAGCATACTGCTGCGGCTGGGATTGCACACGGGATATTGCACATAGGCACGCTCAAAGGTCGTGCCGCGAGCACGAAGCCGGTCGAGGTTCGGCATCTTGACGACCTCCTTCGTGAACGCCCCGCCGAAGTCCCGCAGATCGTCCGCCATAATAAGCAGGACGTTCAGCTTGCTCGGTGAAGGTGCTCGTTCGGCAGCGTGGATATCGGCCAGCGGTTCGAGCAGCAGGGCGGCAAAGAGCGCGAGAGCGTATTTCATGGCTTCTCCGTGTTCAGCGAATTCTTCCTCAACTCTTCGAGCAGCGAACTCAACCTTGCCGTAGAAGCAGCATAGTCAATCGAGAAGGCCGCGCGAGCTGTGGGGCCGCGAAACACGCCGCATGGAGCAGTCCCCTCAACACTTGATGTCCGTTTTGATGCATGGGGATTCTTTTTCTGTTTGGGCAGAGAAGGGCTTGGTGGCGACGTGCCATTCGATGCGATGAAACTGCGGCAGGTCGCCGTGCCACGCAGCGTCGTTGGCCTCGTTTTGTTTCTTCGAAGCGGGCGCAGATGCCGAGTTGATCGAGCTGGCTCCCAGCCTTGCAGAGCCAGACGGCAAAGCCGTTGTACGCGTTTTCAGCACGCACACGAGTGTTGCGAGGATTGTGAATTTCTGGCAAAGGTAGTTGCTCGTACCTTCCGAGGCGGCAAACAGGCCGCGACAATGAGCAGTGACTCAACTCGTATTGGACGGCAGCAAGACGCGTGGCTCAGGATCTGCTGTCCCAGCGATGTCCTGATCGAGTTGTTCACATTCCAATGACCACGAAAAACACCATCGCCATTGATCTTGATAGCGCCGACATCGAGAGGGTCTTGGAAGAACTCATGGCCATTCGGACGGAGCTGGTCGCCGCCGCGGCCGTCTCCGAGCCACGTTTGGCCGAGGTTCATCCGAACTTTCGAGATAGCGCCCGGAATCTGCTGCACTACTTGGCGCTTCGTCGGCGCGATCTTCGACCGTTGCAACTCCAACTTGCCAAGTTGGGTTTATCTTCACTCGGCCGAGCCGAGTCACACGTTCTGGCCACAATCGATGCGGTATTGAGAGCCCTGCACCGCCTGGTGCATCGCACTTGGCAGCCCTCCTCCCAGGACGCTACCGAGATCGATTTTGCTGCCGGCTTGCGACTGCTTTCCGAACATACAACCGCCCTACTTGGCGTCTCCGCAGCCAAGCATGGAGTGCGAATTATGGTCACTATCCCGAGCGAGGCGGCGAAGAATTACACAGTCGTTCACGAGTTGTTGCAGCAAGGCATGGATTGCATGCGTATCAATTGCTCGCATGACGATGCCCTCGCTTGGTTGCAGATGATCGAGCACTTGCGGCGGGCCGAGCAATCGTTGGGGCGGCACTGCAGAATCGTGATGGACTTGGCCGGTCCCAAACTGCGAACGGGACCACTAGAACCCGGTCCGGAAGTGGTTCGCATTCGCCCGCAGCGGGATGCATACGGTCACGTGACAGCAGCGGCCCGGATCTGGCTAACAGCGGAGTCGGGTCCTCGGCTCCCTCCATCCCCGGCGACGGCCTGCCTGCCCGTACCCGCCGAGTGGCTGGCTGGCCTTCGTCCAGCGGATCGTGTGAAACTGACTGACGCGAGGGGCGCCAAGAGGACCTGGACAGTCGTGGATGTGTCCGATGGCGGGTGCTGGGCGGAGGCGACCAAAACAGCGTACATCGTCACCGCCACGACGCTTCAGCACGAGCGAGATGCCGTTGGCGGAGATTTACGTAACACCCAAGTTGGCCGCTTGGCGAACTGCGAGAAGGCGATCCTCTTGCGGCAAGGAGACCTGCTGATTGTGACCCGGGATCTCAAGCCGGGCTGCCCTTTCAGATACGACAGTGAGGGGCAAGTGCTGACCGGAGCGACCATTGGCTGCACAATTCCTGAAGTGTTCGACGACGTACGGTCGGGGGATCCGATCTGGTTTGACGATGGTAGGATCGGCGGAATAGTCGAGAAAATAGAAAGCACCCAAGTTTTCGTGCGCATCACTCAGGCGCGCGTGCGTGGTGAGAAATTGCGCGGCGACAAAGGGATAAATCTTCCTGAAAGCAAGCTTCGGCTAACGGCTTTGACAGCCCAGGATCTGAAAGACCTGGCATTCGTGGCTCAGCATGCCGACGTTGTCGAGTTGTCGTTCTCCAACACCGCCCATGACGTGGAATCACTCCAGCAGCAACTGGCGCGTCAGGGAAGCCGGCAACCAGCCATCGTGCTGAAAATCGAAACCCGGCGCGGCTTCGACAACCTGCCGGAAATGCTGTTAACGGCCATGCGGGCGCCGTCGTGCGGGGTAATGATTGCCCGCGGCGACCTCGCGGTGGAATGCGGGTTTGAGCGACTGGCGGAAGTTCAGGAAGAAATTCTTTGGATCTGTGAGGCCGCACACATCCCCGTGATCTGGGCAACACAGGTTCTGGAAAGTCTCGCGAAGGATGGAATGCCGTCACGCGCGGAAATCACGGATGCGGCGATGGGTCATCGTGCCGAGTGCGTAATGCTTAATAAGGGTCCGTATGTCGTGAACGCGGTGCGCATGTTGAACGATATTTTGCAGCGAATGCATGCTCATCAGACCAAGAAACAGGCGATGCTTCGAGAGTTACGGCTAGCCCACACGTTGCCGGCCACATCAGTTCCATCTGACTGTGATTGATCGCTTTGCGCGTGTGCTCGCCTTGGGCACTGATTAATTTGCTTAGGACCGACACGTCGAAGTTAGGGAGCCTGTTCCCGCTCTCGCGCCCTGGGACGATGTGTCCGAAGCACGCAGTTGTTCGTCAAAGACTTCGGCAGCAACCGTGTATTGCTTCAATGAGGCGTCGGGTTAGACTGCCCAGCTTGGGAACTAGACACGTAGGCGTGTTCTCTCTGCCAATTTGGTTTACCTCGAAGGGTGCGACATAGGATCACGGGCCCTCCGTGACCGCTCACTTCGAGTCCTGAATGGTTGCAACCATGCCAGTGACGGGTTTTCTTACCTTCGGCACGCGGCGGTGCTGACTTGTCGGCGAGTGATGGCAGCGGATTCACATTCGCTTAAGATAACAGCCAGTTTCTGGCAGTCACTGATAGAAGTTGAAGCTCATTGTGTCGCTACTCAAGTCATTCGCGGAGAACTCCAGGGATCGCTGGTGTATTCGCAATCTGGCCTTCACCTGCGTGATCTGGTCGGTGGCAATACCGAGCTTCGCCCATGAGCAACGTCCGCGAAGTGCGAAACAGATCGTCATCCTGTATACGCATCGCACACTCACTCCCATCAACGCCGATTGGGATCGCGGAATTCGCAGCGCGCTGACAACTGGGTTCGACGAACCGCTGGATATCGAGATCGAGTACTTGAATCTTGTGCGGCATAAAGACCCGGATTACCTGCGAGGCTGGATTGAGTTGCTCAAGACCAAGTACGCTGCCAAGCCGCCAGACTTGGTAATTCCCGTCTATATGCCGGCAATTGAGTTTACGCTCAAATACCGGGAAACCATCTTTCCCAATGTTCCCATCGTGTTTTGCTCTGCTCCGGCGAAGTTGGCGGAACGAGCGCACGGCCAGCCGAAGGTCACCGGCGTAGCGTTTCGATTGGACATTGCCGGAACTGTCGAGACCGCCCAACGATTGCATCCGGCGCACAACCGCTTGATGGTATTGAGCGGCAGTTCGGAACCGGAACGCGCATTGAAACGTGCAACGCAAGATGCGATCCGCGTCATGAGCACGGGGATGGAGATCGACTTTGTCGAAGGGTTGCCACGAAGCCAGTTGCTGGAAAAGGTGGAGGCCGCGGATCGAAACACATCGATTCTGATGCTCACCTACGAGGAGGACACGGTCGGCAACAATTACTCGACCGTCGAGATCGTCGAACAAATGTCGACCGAGAGTTCGGTGCCGGTATACGGCTTGTACGATACCTTGCTTGGCCACGGCATCGTTGGGGGTAGCCTCCAATCCGCTGAGGCACAGGGCAAACTCGCCGGCGGATTGGCCGTTCGGGTCCTGAAGGGCGAGCGCCCGGAGGACATGCCCATTGTCGGCCTCGACACGGTTCGAATGGTATTTGATGCCCGACAATTGAGGCGTTTGAATATTTCAATGCGCAGCCTGCCTCCCGATTCGCGCGTACTCTTTCGCGAGCCGACGTTCTGGGAACAGTTTGGCGCGTATGTGCTGCTGGGGGGCGCGGCGATCGTACTTCAGAGCTTGATCATCACTACCTTGCTTGTGAACAGATCGCGACGAGTTGTGGCTGAGCACGAAGCACGCGACCTGGCGGGAAAGATTCTAACGGCCCAAGAAGACGAGCGGCGCTATCTCGCCAGGGAAATGCACGACGACTTGTCGCAGCGACTTGCCGCCTCAGCGATTGAAGCTGGCAACCTGGAACAGCGGTTTCAGGAATCGCCTGAGTCATGTGAATCGCTGGGCAAGTTGAAAAAGAACTTGATCGCGATCTGCGACGATGTTCATCGCCTCTCGCGGCAAATCCATCCTGCCATCCTCGACGACTTTGGTTTGGCGGACGCACTGCACTCGGAATGCGATCACTTCGCGGACCGAGAGAGAGTCATCGTGGAGTTTCGCTCAGGTGAACTGCCAGCGAATTTGCCCAAAGCGATAGCACTGTGTCTCTACCGGATTGCCCAGGAGGCGCTCTGGAATGCCGCGAAATATGCGCACACAAAGCGCGTTGTGGTCGAGCTAAACGCCGATCCCGAATTCGTCCATTTGGAGATCCGTGACTTCGGACGAGGATTTGAGCCGCTTCAAGTGGCCGAAAGCCACGGCCTGGGATTGGCAAGCATGAAGGAGCGCGCTCGCTTGGTGCGAGGGACGATCATTATCGATTCCTCGCCTGGCAAAGGGGCGAAGATTACTGTGCAAGTTCCCTTGCCGGAGCACGAAGCATGACCCACCCCCGTCTCTTGTTAGCGGATGACCATCGCATCGTGGTGGAAGGGCTGCGCAGCATTCTCATTCCGGAGTATGAGCTGGTGGGGATTGTTGAGGATGGCCGAGAACTTGTCGACGCGGCCAAACGATTGAAACCAGACGTCATTGTTGCGGACATCGCCATGCCGCGGCTGAATGGGCTCGATGCGGTCGCTCAACTGAGGAAGGAAGGTTGCCCGGCCAAGGTAGTGTTTCTCACGATGCACAAGGACGCAACTTATGCGGCCAAGGCTTTGGAGATGGGTGCGTCCGGTTACGTGCTGAAACACTCTGCGAGCACAGAGCTGCTGATGGCGATTCGCGCTGCCTTGTCGGGTGGGACGTATGTTACCAGCGAAATCGCCGAAAGCATGCGGAGAGCGGCTGAGACGCGAACTGCGTCGCTGGAAGCACCCGCGCTCACACCGCGCCAACGCGAAGTTCTCCAACTCTTTGCCGAAGGCCGATCGGCCAAGGAAGTCGCCACGGTACTACATATCTCGACACGAACCGCCGAGAACCATAAGGCCCGCATCATGGATGTGTTGTGCATCTCCACAACGGCCGATCTCGTGCAGTATGCCTTGCGCCACGGGATTATCGCGACAGACTGAGCGCTGTGCGGACCTCCCATTCCCACGCACACCCGAGACGGTGGTCTACGTTCTTTGCGGATTTTGACAGTCAAATCTTAACTGGATTTGAGTAGTTTTACTCATCGCTTTCCAGGCAGCCGATTTTCTATACTCGGTCGCGACGTTACATTCCGCCGACGATTGGTCGGGGCCGTGCTGCGATGACTGGACCAATCGATGCGTCGAGGAAGCGTGTTACTCGCAGACAGCCACTCACCCATGCTGGAAGCCATCCGCACCCTGCTCGACGAACGATTTGAAGCGGTTGTGATGGTGGCCGACGTACGATCGCTGCTAGAGACGATGGACCGACTCAAGCCCGATCTGGTGATCGTTGATGTGTCACTTCCGCACAACGCTGGAAAGAACGTCATTGCAATGATTCACGAGCGATTGCCCAACACGGACCTGATTGCCCTCAGTGCGTACAGCGACCGAGCGTTGACCGACCGAATCCTGGCCAGCGGGGCAATCGCCGTCGTACAGAAAAGTTCAGCAGTGACAGGTCTCGGCCCGGCCTTGGACGCGCTAGGGTGCGATCGCCAGTGTTCCGCGCCAGCATAAATCGATTGATCGTTCCAGTATTCAATAGAGGACCCTGACCATGAGACGAAGTTGGTTTGCGGCATTCGGACTGCTTGCTGTGCTAATCACAGCAGGGTGGGTCGTTGCCTTATCGTTCGCAGGGCAGGATGTGCCCAAGGCGAGCTCGGAATCACCCCCGGCGGAGACTCAGGCGGCAGTCGCAACAGATCGGCAAAGCCCGCTCGACACCCTCGATTGGCTCGTTGGGGATTGGGTGAACGAGGATGAGAACCGTCCGATCGAGTTCAACTGCCATTTTACGAAGAATGGATCGTTTCTTGTTCGTTCGTTCCGAATCATTACCGAGAAGGATGTTCGCATGTCGGGCATGCAGGTGATTGCCTGGGATCCGGCGCAACAATCGATTCGTTCATGGACGTTTGATTCGGATGGCGGTTTCGGCGAAGACACCTGGACTCAATCAGGCAATCGCTACACCATTCGCGCGCATTATACGCTCCCCGACGGTGGGATTGCGTCGGCGATCAACGTCTTCACGTTCGTCGATGACAACAAATGCACTTGGAAGTCGGTTAGCCGGGAAATCGATGGCGAACTGCAGCCTGACACTGACGAAGTTGTCCTGGTTCGCAAGACATCTGAACTCAAACCCGCGGGAGGTAAGTAATCATGACGCAGCGAATGAAGGTCATGTTTCTTTATCTGGGTGGCATCGCCGCCCTGGCTCTAACAACGACGGAAGCATACTCGCAGCGAGGTGGAGGTGGCCGCAGTGGAGGCCATGCTGCGCCAAGCGCGCCCAGGCCAGGGAATGCGGGACCGGCCATGTCCAGGCCGAGCGGTGGCGCTCCAAAGGCACATGGCAACGCAGGAGCGCCGAACATCGGCAAGCCCGGCGGTGGCGCGCCGAATATCTCCAAACCGAACGTAACGAACCCGGGTGGTGGCGCATCGCGGCCAAACATCGGCGCTGGTGGTGGAAAGCCGAATGGCGGATTTGAGCGTCCAACCGCTGGAAACCATACGCCGCCAAAGTTGGGTGGTGATGGGCCTCGCGGTCCTGGCAAGACCGACCCGCCCAAGGTCGGAGTCGAGCGCCCCAACGTCCCCGGCAAAACGGATCGGCCGAATGTCGCTGCGCGACCGGGAGGCGGACCTTCGTCATCTCAACTGAATGACTTTCTGGGTGGCGGCAGTCAAGGCGTCGATCGCCCAGACTTGGGTAAGCAAGGGCGGCCCAACCTGGGCAACGACAATTTTCCGAAAGTCGGCGATCGGGGCAACAATTCGACGAACATCAACGTCGGCAATGTCAACGTCGGCAATTCGGTCGACTACTCGAAGAACCAGAAGGCCTGGGTGGATAACCATCACGCGACCGGTAATCAGGTTCGCGTGAACGCCGGAAACCGATATGCAGGGGCGTACAACAATGGGGCTTATCGTCGCGGAGCGGTCGGCGGGTATCCCTACTACGGTGGCTGGGGCAACCGGGGCGCCTACTACGGTTGGCGTCCGGTCACCTATGCCAGCTTCGGTACGTTTATGGGAACCGCATGGGTCAGCGCTCAGCCTCGGTACTACGCCTACGGTACCGGTGGCAATGTGTACTACGAGAACAATATCGTTTATGTGGACGGCCAGGCGGCCGGCACACCGGAGGAATATGCGGCGCAATCGACAGCGTTAGTTGCTTCCGCTCCCGCGCAGGTAACGGACACGGAGTGGCTTCCGCTGGGAACCTTTGCGCTGACACGCGAAGGAGTGAATGATTCCCAAGCCATGCTCGAACTGGCCGTGAATAAGCAGGGAGTGGTTGCCGGCACCTACTACAACGAGGCAACGCAAGTCTCCCGTTCACTGAAGGGCATGCTGGACAAGGCCAGTCAGCGCGCGGCCATCGGATTCGCCGACGGCAAGAACACCGATGTCGTGTTGGAAACGGGCATCCAAAATCTGACGCAGGATGAAGCCCCTGCTTTGCTTCATCAAGGCAAGGAGCGTTCCGGTCCGGTGCTGCTTGTGCGGCTGCAGGCCCCAGAAGAAGAGCAGAAGTAATTCACGCATCACATCTCAATGTCCACTTGGACATCACAGGCGTTCACAATAGGAAACCATAAGTGGATCTCAGTAAACGTTGTACTGCGGAGTTTATCGGCACGTTCTGGCTCGTCTTCGGGGGCTGTGGCAGTGCCGTACTGGCGGCGGCTTTTCCCGAGGTGGGCATCGGACTGCTCGGCGTGTCATTCGCTTTCGGGCTAACGGTCCTCACGATGGCGTATGCGATTGGCCATATTTCGGGCTGCCATTTGAATCCCGCCGTCTCTATCGGTTTGGTGGCGGGAGGGCGTTTTAAGATCGCTGAGCTTGCCCCTTACATCATTGCTCAAGTGGTGGGAGGAATTGCCGGTGCTGGGATGCTCTATCTGATCGCTTCAGGAAAAGCCGACTTCAAGTTGGCGGACGGATTCGCCTCCAACGGCTACGGCGAACATTCGCCTGGCGGCTATTCCTTACTGGCAGGATTCGTCGCCGAGTTCGTCCTCACTTTCATGTTCTTGCTGATTATCCTCGGCGCGACCGACAAGCGAGCGCCGCAAGGCTTCGCGCCGATCGCTATCGGTTTGGGCCTGACGCTGATCCATCTGATCGGCATCCCCGTCACGAATCTCTCGGTCAACCCAGCACGATCGACTGGCCCCGCAATCTTCGTGATGGGTTGGGCCGTGAGTCAACTATGGCTGTTTTGGCTTGCACCGATCCTGGGCGCGGCAGTCGCGGGTGTCGTGTATCGGTCGGTCTTTGAAGTCACAGACGCGAAATAACTCTTTTGTTTCCCGCAGGAGCTAACACCATGAATCTCAAGCGAATGTGCGGCGCGTTTATCGCACTGCTGACGATCACGCTGCTCTCGCCGCTGTTCACTTCGGCCCAGAGCAAGCGGCCGAATATCGTCATCATCTGGGGCGACGACATTGGGCAGTCGAACGTCAGCGCCTACTCTCATGGCGTGATGGGTTACAAGACGCCGAACATCGACCGCCTCGCCAAGGAAGGGATGATGTTCACCGACTATTACGCGGAGCAAAGTTGCACCGCAGGGCGGGCCTCGTTTCTCACGGGGCAGCATGGTCTGCGCACGGGCATGACCAAAGTCGGCCTGCCAGCAGCCACCTTGGGCCTGCAGAAGGAAGACCCAACCATCGCCGAATTGCTCAAACCGCTGGGCTACACGACGGGCCAATTCGGCAAGAACCATTTGGGCGACCGGAACGAGTTTCTGCCAACCGTGCATGGCTTCGACGAGTTTTACGGCAATCTCTATCACTTGAATGCGGAAGAGGAACCCGAGCATCCCGACTATCCCAAGGATCCAGCCTTCCGCGCGAAGTACGGACCCCGCGGCGTGATGGACTGCAAAGCCACGTTCAACGATGACCCGACCATCGACCCGCGCTTCGGCCGGGTCGGCAGGCAAATCATCAAAGACACTGGCCCGCTGACCAAGAAGCGGATGGAGACGATCGACGACGACGTCGCTGGTCGCGCCGCCGACTTCATCCAACGCCAGTCCAAGACCAACAAGCCTTTCTTCGTGTGGGTGAACTTCACGCACATGCACGCTCGGACGTATCCGAAGCCGGAGAGCAAGGGACAGTCGGGCCGCTGGCAGAGCGAGTATCACGACGTGATGATCGACCACGATCGGAATGTGGGAACGGTACTCAAGGCTCTCGATGATGCCGGAATCGCTGGCGATACCTTTGTGATGTACAGCACCGATAACGGACCGCATATGAATACCTGGCCGGACGGCGCGATGACTCCGTTCCGGAACGAGAAGAACACGAACTGGGAAGGAGCCTATCGTGTTCCTTGCATGGTCAAGTGGCCGAACAAGATCAAGCCTGGCAGCGTCTCCAACGACATCGTCGGTCATCACGACTGGCTGCCGACGCTTCTGGCAATGGCCGGCGATACCGACGTCACCAACAAACTGCTCAAAGGGCACCAGGTCGGTGACATGACCTACAAAGTGCATCTCGATGGCTTCAATCTCGTTCCCTACCTGACCGGCAAGACGGAGAAGTCCCCGCGCGAGTCGTTCATTTATTGCAACGACGATCAGCAGGTGGTGGCCATGCGGTACGACAATTGGAAGCTGGTTTTCATGGAACAGCGCACGCAAGGCACGCTTAAAGTCTGGGCCGACCCCTTCGTGACGCTCCGCGTACCGTTGATCTTCAACTTGCGAATGGATCCTTACGAGCGAGCACAGGTCACCTCGAACACCTACTACGATTGGCTGTTCAGCCACGCCTTTTTGCTCGTTCCCGCGCAGGACTACATCGGCAAGTTCCTGCTGACGTTCAAGGACTACCCGCAGCGTCAAAAGGCTGCCAGTTTCAACCTGGACGAGGTCATGCAGAAGCTGAAGGAAGTCCCCGCAAAGTAGGTTACTCCGTTCTCCGAGCGGTCGGCCATCTTGCCGGCCGCTCCATTTCCCCAAAATAGTGCCCTTCAAGAGACCGCGATGACAACGATTCGCCTTTCGCTTCTTGCATTCGCGATCTGGGGCCTCGCGTTTCTCTCTCCAAGGCTCGTGTGGGGGCAAGGCCCGCAAGCCGCTTCCGTAGTGACGGCGATCGACATCCTGCTCAACCCGGATCGAGTGATGATCGACCACGCACGGGCGGCAAACGACCGATTGCGCGTCGACTACCCAAAAAGCTTCGCCCTCGATGCCGACCACGCTCCACACATCACTATTATCCAGACGTTCGTGCGCACCAGCGAACTGGACAAGGTGTATGCGGCTGTCGCCAAGGTAACGAAGGACGAAAACCCGACGGAGTGGGAGTTGAAGACGAAGGGGTATTACGACATCCCTAGCGGGAATCTGGGGGTCGCCGGAATCGTGATCGAACCGACCAGGGACTTGCTTCGACTTCAACAGAAACTGATCGACGCTGTAGGTCTGTACACAGCCGACAAGGGGACCGATGCGGCGTTTGTGCCCAAGCCGGACGGGGGCGCGATGGTTCCGGGACTTATCGACTACGTCACGGGATTTGTTTCCAAATCCAGCGGCAAGAACTTCAACCCGCACGTCACCGTCGGTCTCGGCACCCGCGAGTTCCTTGACAAGCTCAAGGCCGAACCGTTTAAGTCGTTCACCTTCAAGGCTCGTGGCGTCGCCGTGTATCAACTCGGTGACTTCGGCACGGCCCAGAAACTACTGTGGACTTCAGCCCCCGCCGATCCGTTGCCATCGTGGAATGACACCAATTCCAAACAGTCGATCATCGACTTCGTGATGAAAGTCACCAAGGATGGCTCACCGGACTTCGTTCCGGTGGCTGAGCGCATCGCCACCTTCGACAACGACGGCACGCTTTGGTGTGAAATGCCGATTCCCGTCCAACTCTATTTCGCCATCGACCGAGTCAAGGCTCTCGCCCCGAAGCACCCGGAGTGGAAGGAGAAGCAGCCGTTCAAGGGTGCCCTCGAAGACGACATAAAAGCCATCTTCACCAACGGCGAGCGCGGACTGTTCGAACTGATGATGGCCAGCCACGCAGGCATGACCACGAACGAGTTCGAGGCCATTGTTAAGGATTGGATCGCCACCGCGAAGCACCCGCAGTTCAAGCGACCGTACACGGAACTCGTCTACCAGCCGATGCTCGAAGTCCTCACCTATCTGCGGGCCAACGGCTTTAAGACGTATGTTGTCTCCGGCGGAGGGATTGAATTTATGCGGCCGTGGATGGAAAAGGTCTACGGCATACCTCCCGAGCAAATCATCGGCAGCAGCATTGAGACGAAGTACGAACTCCGCGATGGAAACCCGGTGTTGGTCCGGTTGCCCCAACTCGACTTCAACGACGACAAGGCCGGGAAACCAGTTGCCATCAACAGATTCATCGGGCGGCGACCGATCATGGCCTTCGGCAACTCGGACGGCGACTTCGAAATGATCGAATGGACCACGACCGCGAAAGGGCCGCGGTTCGGGCTCATCATTCATCACACCGACGCGGAGCGGGAGTACGCTTACGACCGAAAAGCCGGACTCGGCCGACTCGACAAAGGCCTCGACGAAGCGTCGAAGCGGAACTGGACCGTAGTGAACATGAAGGACGACTGGAAGACGGTTTTCCCGACCAAGAAGTAATTGAAACCTACAAAGAGGAGCTCTCATGCGTACGCGACTCCTGCTACTGGCCGTGCTTGGCACGGTCGAGGCTGCGCTCGGATCGATGACCGTTTCTGGCCAATGGACCAATGCGATAGCCCAGGAAAACAAGGCCCAAGTGAAGGAGGCCGTCCTCGTCGTGGATGGTTCGCTCCTTCCCTTTCCCCCAACGCCTTCCGCCTCCACTCCTGGCCTGACGATCCAGGATTCCACCTACAAGAAACGCGTCGAGCCAAAGCGGCTGGCCGCAGGTGCGCCGAATATCCTCGTCATCCTCATGGACGACGTAGGACCGGGTACAGCCTCGACCTATGGCGGCGAAATCAATACGCCGACGCTCGATCGCGTGGCGAAGTTGGGTGTTTCGTTCAATCGCTTCCACTCCACGGCCATGTGCTCCCCCACGCGGGCAGCACTGCTCACCGGGCGCAATCACACCCGCGTCGGCAACGGTCAGATCGCGGCGATCGCCAACGACTTCGACGGATTCAGTGGTACGATCCCGAAGTCCTCAGCCACGGTCGCCGAAGTGCTCAAGAACTACGGCTACAACACCGGCGCCTGGGGTAAATGGCACAACACGCCGGAAGAGCAGATCACCTCCAAAGGGCCATTCGAGTATTGGCCCACCGGCTATGGATTCGAGTATTTCTACGGCTTCCTCGCCGGCGAGGCTTCGCAGTATGATCCGACGTTGACCCGCAACACATCTCCGGTTACCGATCATCTCCCCAAGGGCTACCACCTCACGGATGACATCGCGCAGGACGCGATCACTTGGCTACGGGAACAGAAGGCGTACGCCCCGGACAAGCCGTTCTTCATGTATTGGGCACCCGGCGCCTCGCACGGTCCGCATCAAGTGATGAAGGACTGGGCTGACAAGTACAAGGGCAAGTTCGACGACGGCTGGGACAAGTATCGCGAACGCGTCTTTGCCAAGGCGAAGGCCAAGGGCTGGATTCCGCAGTCCGCACAGCTCACGCCGCGCCCCGAGTCGCTCGCGTCGTGGGATTCGATTCCCGAAGCGGAAAAGCCGTTCCAGCGTCGTCTAATGGAAGTCTTCGCCGGTTTCACCGAGCACGCCGACTACAACGCGGGACGCGTGATTGATGAAATCGAACGCCAGGGCAAACTCGATAACACGCTTATCTTTTACATCTGGGGCGATAACGGGTCTTCTGCTGAAGGGCTGTATGGCACCATCAGCGAGCAGCTCGCGCAGAATGGCATCCCGACCAAGATTTCACAGCACCTTGAGGCGCTGAAGGAACTCGGCGGCCTCAACGCGCTGGGCGGTCCGAAGACCGACAACATGTATCACGCTGGCTGGGCCTGGGCGGGTAGCACGCCCTACAAATCCACCAAGCTCGTCGGAGCCCACTTCGGCGGCACTCGCCAGCCGATGGCCGTCTCCTGGCCGAAGCGGATCAAGGCAGACCCGACGGCGCGACCGCAGTTCCATCACGTCATCGACATCGTGCCAACCATCTACGAGCTGACCAAGATCACGCCACCGAAAGTCGTGAATGGGTTCGAGCAGGATTCGATCGACGGTGTCAGCATGACCTACGCGTTGGGCGATGCCAATGCGCAGGGAACGCGGAAGACGCAGTTCTTCGACATCATGGCCAGCCGCGGCATTTACCACGACGGCTGGTTCGCAAGTGCTCCCGGCCCGCGTGAACCGTGGGTCGGAGGGCTGCCGAAGGGCATCAAGGAATGGTCGCCGCTGACGGACAAGTGGGAGCTTTACAACCTCAATGAAGACTGGAGCCAGGCGAATGATCTCGCTGCCACGAATCCAAAGAAACTTGAAGAGCTGAAACTGCTCTTCTTGCTCGAATCCACGAAGAACAAGAACCTGCCCATCGGTGGCGGCTTGTGGTCCACCGCCATGTTCCATCCCGAGGACGCGCCCGCCTCCGCGCTCACGGAATGGACCTTTGATGTCCCCATCACCCGCATGCCAGAATCCGCCGCGCCCAAGCTCGGCAAACAAGACAGCTTGGTGAGCATGGAGGTGGACGTTCCGAAAAACGCGAACGGCGTGCTCTATGCGCTGGCTGGGTTTTCCGGCGGCATCACCTGCTACGTAAAAGACGGCTTTCTGTGCTACGAGTTCAACCTGTTTGAGATTCAGCGCACCAAGCTCAAGTCCAATGACAAGCTGCCGACAGGCAAGGTGAAGATTGAAGTCGAATCCAAATTGGTCGGTAAAATCGGCGGGTCGATGGATGTCACGCTTAAAGTGAACGGTAAAGACGTGGCACAAGGGCGAGTTCCGGCCGCCATGTCCCTGCACTTCACTTCGAATGCGACCTTCGACATCGGTGCCGACCTGGATTCCCCAGTCTCGCTCGATTACTTCGATCAGGCACCGTTCAAGTTCAATGGCACGATCGGCAAGACGAAGATCGCCTATCCCAAGAAATAGGTACCATCGATGAAAACTAAGCTCGCGTTCCTCGCCGCCCTATGCTGCATTGTCCCAGCGGCCTTCGCCGCCACGCCCGACGACGGGTCCGTGCTGCCATTTCCGCCAGCTCCTACCGCCAGCAAGGCGGGGCCAACGCTGCAAGAATCCATCCACAAACGTCGCATCGAGCCGAATCGGTTTCCGAAAGGCGCGCCGAACGTGCTGATCGTGCTCATCGACGACGCCGGGTTCGGCGTCCCGGACACCTTCGGGGGTTTCGCACACACGCCGACGCTTTCGAAGCTTTGCAATGAGGGAATCAGCTACAACCGCTTCCATACAACGTCGATCTGTTCCCCGACCCGCGCTGCATTGCTCACGGGGCGCAATCACCAGCGAGTTGGCAACGGCACCATCGCCGAGCGCGCGGTGGATTGGGACGGCTACACCGGCGTGATGCCGAAGACAGCCGCAACGATGGCTGAGGTCCTGAAGAACTACGGTTACAAGACCTCCGCCTTCGGCAAATGGCATAACACTCCCGCCGACCAGACGACAGCGATGGGGCCGTTCAACTATTGGCCCACGGGGTACGGCTTCGAGTACTTTTATGGCTTCCTGGCCGGCGAGACATCGCAATGGGAGCCGCGCCTCGTCGAGAACACGACAGCCATCGAGCCGCCGCACGATGAGAAGTACCACCTGACCGAGGACATGGCGGACCAGGGAATCACCTGGCTGAAGAAGCACCGGGCATTTTCGCCGGACAAGCCGTTCCTCATGTATTGGGCACCCGGCGGCGTCCACGGCCCGCACCACGTCAATGCGTCTTGGGCTGACAAATACAAAGGCAAGTTCAATCAGGGCTGGGACAAACTGCGTGAGGAAGTCTTCGCTCGCCAAAAAGCGATCGGGTGGATTCCCGCCAATGCCGAACTCACGCCGCGCGACTCGACAATGCCTGCTTGGGCGGACATCCCTGAAGCGGAACGTGCTTTCCAAACGCGGCTGATGGAACTCTATGCCGGATTCTGCGAACACACGGATGCCCAGGTTGGCAAGCTGGTGGATTTCCTCGATGAATCCGGTCAGCGCGACAACACGATCATCCTCTATCTCTGGGGCGACAACGGTTCGTCGGCCGAGGGTCAGAACGGTTCAATCAGCGAACTCCTCGCGCAGAACCAGATCCCCAACACCATTCCCCAACAGATCAAGGCGCTCGACGGACTGGGCGGCCTCAACGCGCTGGGCGGCCCATTGACCGACAACATCTATAATGCGAGCTGGGCCTGGGCTGGCAGCACACCCTTCCGTTCCACGAAACTTGTCGCGGCTCATTTTGGCGGCACGCGCAACCCTCTCGTCGTATCTTGGCCGAAGAGAATCAAGGCCGATAAGACTCCACGCTCGCAGTTCTATCACGTCAACGACATCGTTCCGACGCTGTACGACGTGATCGGCATCAAGGCCCCGAAGGAAGTTAACGGTTTCCCACAGGACCCCATCGACGGCGTCAGCATGGCCGCCAGCTTCACCGATGCGAAAGCACCCGAAAATAAACACGTCCAGTATTTCGACAACAACGGCAGCGACGGCATTTACAAGGATGGTTGGTACGCCTGCACCTTCGGACCGCTTAGCCCATGGCTGAATGCCCAGCCCGGACTCGACAAGTGGGATTCCTCGAAAGCCGTCTGGGAGCTTTATGACCTCACCAAGGACTTCACGCAGATGCACGACCTCGCCAAACAGCATCCGGAGAAAGTCGAAGAAATCAAAAAGCTCTTTCTGGCACAGGCCGAAGAAAACAAGGCATTTCCCATCGGAGCTGGCATCTGGCTGCGCATTCATCCCGAAGATCGGATCAAATCACCTTACACGAGTTGGATTTTCGACGACACGACCACCCGCATGCCTGAGTTCACTGCGCCCGCGTTGGGCAACCACAACAACACAGTCACCATCGATCTCGAATGCGGTGCGGATGCCAGTGGCGTGCTCTATGCGATGGGCGGAGCGGGCGGAGGCCTCACTTGTTACATGGATAAGGGTCACCTGATCTTTGAATACAATCTCATGATCATCGACCGGTCCATTGCGAAGTCGGCAGAAAAGGTCGCCCCCGGCAAGCACACCATTGTCGTGAACACCGCACTCAAGGCCGCCAAATCCGGTGCGCCCGCCGACATCGTGCTCACTGTTGACGGCAAGGAAGTCGCTCGAACCACGGCGAAGATGACCGTACCGGCCGCGTTCACTGCCAGCGAAAGTTTCGATGTTGGCACCGACCTTGGCTCAACGGTCTCCCGCGATTACTACGAACGGCGTCCGTTCAAGTTTGATGGCCTGATCAAGAAAGTGACTGTCGAACTGAAATGAAGTTGCTGGTTGCCGACAGCTTCGCATCCTCCGCAATCCAAATACAAATGTCGATCCAATTACCGGCTATAAACTGCTTCGGCCCGACACGTCGAAGTTGCATACGCGCCCACATTTACCAGCGATTCCGTCGATCATCGGTCGAATCGTAGTGAGTCACAGGAAGGTATGGTTCGACCGGCATCGTTGGAGGCGCGGCAGGAGCGAGAACAGAAATCCGCCGCATTGATCGAGCACAGATGGCTTGATACGTCGCGTCGAAGTAGTGATTCGGCTTGGGTGACTTCCACCAACCCGTCCGAGCTCCGCCAAAGCCAGGCTTGTGTCGCGTCTCCCAGGTTTCGGACAATAGATGCTTCGAATAGTTCAAATGGCCGGTGTGGTTGCGACGGCCCTCGATCCGCGGCGGATTAAACAAGGTTAGCGCACCGGGTTGCCCCGCATCCAACAGCAAACCTTCATGCACCTTCAGCTTCCAGTGATCGGCATTCGTCATCACGAGTGGGAGACCGCCACGAAATACGATGTGCCAGTTGTCACCGATCAGTATGTGCTGTGAATCGAGCGGCCGCCGGTAGTTCGGCTCACCCTTGGAAGGGATGAACGATTGGAACCCAACTTGGGCACAGAAATGCTGCACCGGCTGAATGTTCCATGATTCTTCCTTCCAGCCCTGATCGATCAACGTGAGGTCAGCGATCAGCTTCTCGCCAGCGGGAGTACTGTAGGGAATCTCTTCCTGCGCTGAATACCAGGCGAACAGACCTTCCAGAATCAGCAGTTCACAGTCTGCCGCTTTTCGGCCTTCGGTGAGGAACGGGAAAAAGTCGTAATCGATGATCGATCCAGCGCCCTGTTCATTCCAGGCGATCGCGACCCAGTGCAGACCCAGCTTTTGAACGTCACCACCGACGGTAATGCATACCGTCTCTTCGGGAGCCTCGCGTTTCTCGAGGCCGCTCAGACAGTTGTTTTGGATGTGGTAAGCGGTGAGGACGATCTGTTGCTTCGATTCATCGACCGGCGGGTCGTTGTCGTACTCAGTGGCCACCGCTTCCGGACCCAACCGCGCGACTTCCGAATAGTAGAACTCGAGCGCTGAAGCTTCCGCGGGTGTGTGCCGGTTGGGATTCGCCACAATGGCGCCGGCATCCATCACTTCACGGTTAGCCAGATAAAGTTCATGGGCCTTGTCGGTGCCGTTCACCCAGTCGGCCTGCTTGAGCGCGACGAACTCTTGCCACAGATCGGCGCGGTCAGGCCGTTTCACGAGGAAGCGAAACCGTTTTGGCTTCCAGCTGGGCTTTTGATCGGGATCCGTATATTTAAATGAGACGCAAGCCCGGTTCTGAATGGTGGTCAGCATGACCCGCGCGAGTCGCCGCTGCTGCGAACCAAGCCCGGCGATCGCTCGATCGATGCGGTCTTCGAGCTTGGCCGCCTGCTCTGGGCTACGAGCTGTTTCTTCGGTGTCCGGATCGTCGATACAGGCGACGTCGACGCGGCGGCCTTTTTTCTTCACACCGCGGATGGCGGCATCGAGACCCCGCGTGGCAATGATTGCCCCGGCCGAGGGTGAACCGGGTACCTTCGGTAGGTAGATTTCCTGGCCACACCAGGAGAAGCGACTGGAAGTGGGTAAGTACTGCTCGCCGTTGGCCCGGCGGTTGCCGGTCACCAGCTGGAAGTGCGCGCGTTGAGGTGTGTTTTCCAGGGCGCGAACGGGAACACAGACTTCCGGATAATCGGCACACAGTCGATCGTTGTTCTCGATCTCCAGCTTGATCGATTCCAGCGAATCCTGGGCGGCGCTACCGGTGGCCGCAAAGAGCACGGCGAAGCGAATGAGTCCCTGCAGCGTGTACTTGAGCAGCATCCGTTCGAAGTACGTGGTCTTTCCTTCGCCACGACTGGCAGCGATCGACTGATCGCCACCGTGCAGAATGGCGTTCCGAATCGCCGCGATCATTTCTTTCTGCTGATCTGTGAAGTCATACCAGAAGGGATTCTCCGAGCCGCTCTCGATTGCAAAGTACCAGCGCAACCAGGCTTCATCGTCGGCCTCCAGACGCTCGCGTCGCTCCGGATCGCCGCAGGCGGGAACGACAACGGTTTTGCTAGAAGCGCTCCGCTCGCGTTTACGGCGAATATCACGATCCCGTTCCGCGACGTTGCCGACGCCCGGGACCGATTCCACCTGCTGCAGCAGTTGCCGCAGCTTCTTGGCCTTGCTGCGTAGTTCGGGAATCTTCTCCACAGCTGGTTTATCCGTTGTTGGTGCCTGCGATCAGAACGATTTCGGTCGACCTAAACCTCGGAGCGAGAAAACCTGCTGAATTCCGGCTGAAATTCGGCCTGAATAGCTTGAGCTGTTTGCCGACGCATGGCTGATGTGTGTCTGTCGGCAGATGGATTACCCACGACCCGGAGAACGAACGATGAGCGGCGAACGAACGAGCGGCGCGGTGGACCAAGAGGCCTTCGAGAAGGTAATTCGCGACAACCTTTCGCCGGAGGGAGTGGCGGCGCTGGTGATGGCGTTGCAGCCCGCGGGATCGATCCGGGCTACTACGCCGGAAGGCGAACAAGCGGTGCAGCAGGTGCTTTGGTTTCGCAGCACGCTGCTCGACATGATCGGAGTGAAGACCTTTAACCAGCAGATGGATGAGCTGGGGTTCTAAGCCGAAACGCCTTTGCGGGCGTCGCTCGGCGGTGGTTCGCCGGGCCTGAGGATGGCAGCCAACCCATTGCGAACCAGGAGAGTGACCATGTCCAAGAAGACCAGCACGAAAAAACCTACCTCGAAGCCAGCCAAGGCTAAAGCCGCCAAGAAGGCGAAGGCCACCACGGCCAAGCCCGCAGCACCCGAAACGAAGCCCACCGGTACCTGCCCGAAGGGTGGCGATCACGAATGGACCGAAGAAGGTGCCGAACGGTTCTGTGCGAAGTGCAAAGAACCAGAGGTGACGAAGAGCAAACGGGCGAAGAAGGCCAAGGCCACCAAGGCAACAACCGACAAGAAAATGTCGGCCCTCGATGCCGCCGCCAAGCTGCTCGGCGAGACCAAGGAGCCGATGAACACCAAGACGATGATCGAGACCATCGCAGCGAAGGGCTACTGGACGAGCCCCGGTGGTAAGACACCACACGCCACGCTTTACAGCGCCATCCTGCGAGAGATCAACACGAAGGGGCAGGAAGCCCGGTTCAAGAAGACCGACCGGGGGAACTTCGCGTTCAACGGGTAGCGCACCCCGGCGGATTCGGCTCCACGACGCCCCACGTTTCGCACGTTGGGGCGTTTTCTCGTTGATGCCAATCGCATTGTGGATGTTCATTTAGAGACGCTTGCGGTAAAAGCCGCAGCGTGGCCGGTTTCAGAGAGAGAACGCGCACGCGCAGCTGTGGCTGTTGACGTGCGCCAGAAAACCCGGCGCTATAGAAACGGAGAGTGCTCCCCGTGTGTGATGAATCCTAGGCGAAGGGCATCAAAAATGTCAAGCGAGTGGATGAGCCGGCGCAACGCTTTGAAGCGGACTATTAGCGGCCGTAGGTCGCCACGAGTTTTCGGCTGAGGAACGAGCAGCACCGACTCGTACTTCGGCCACGGGCTCTCGAACAACCAGCCGTCACCGGTACGAACGAGAACTGCTCCATTCTGCGGATCCTCATTGTCTAACGAGACAATGACACCATTGGTGATGTGGACCAAATGCCCCTCCGACCGTAGCCACGAGTCGTCAAGCAGCACATCGTCGTCAGGCCGTTGGATTCTCAACGGGACATGGAGTCGCGCTAGGAATCCAGCCTGGTCCGGCCCGTGAGCGACTTGATCATTCGGACGCATCACTCTTGCCCTTGCTCGAACTACCTGAATTGGGAGGGCAGGGAAATGTTACTTGCCCATCGACGACGCGCCAGTTCCAACGGCGTTTCTTCCGATCCCGAAAGAAAACAATCAACGCACCGTTAACGAGGACAGTCTCCTCTCGGACGTGGCGGCTGTAGGAAGTGGGCATCGGTTTAGGGGGCTCTTCAGCCATGGCGTGCTTTCTTCGGTTTGAGACGCGAATGTCCGCGCAATCAACTTTGGGTTAACAACCGGAATGACATAAACTGCTGATGTCCTTGGCTTTAATCGGATCGCACGTTCAATCAGAGGGAGTTTGTGTGTGACGGCCGAGGTGGGGGTGGGAAACAGCGATGAGAAACTCGCGAAAAAGGAACCAATACCCCCGGGGTAGCCTGCCCCCGGTCGGCGCGTGCCACTTTGGCAGACGCACCGTGTGGCCCACGTTCGGGGCCAGGAGACGGGTGCGTGGTGGGTTCCAACCGCCGGTGCAACGCCCGTATCGCAACCGTGTCCGGCGTGTTGGCAAACCGTTCCGCAAGTTGCAAACGTCACATTGCTCGGATTTGGTTTGATGAACTTCTGCCGACCAAGCCAACTGGCGTTCACAACGGGACCTTCTTGCGTCGTGAACTTGCAGTTCACCTGCTTGAAACTTGCTCGGATATAAATCACGCACACACCCCCAGCCCAATACTGCGAGATACCTCTCGCTTTGTATTGGGGGGTGTGGGGGGTGCGCGCGTTATATATATCTCCCCTCATTCAGCGGACTCCGAAACGATTCCCAATGTTGTCTGCGGACGATTAGCAAACGCCTTCTGCCTGCGATCACCACCCTGCCAAAGGAAGGCCAGACCAGCTGACTCAGCAGCACTCAAAAGGGCGGAGGACCGGCGTTCCGAAATCCCTTTTTCCAACGCTGCAGCAATGATGCTGACTCGAGGCTGCGGATCCATTTTCAGGAATGCAGCGACAAAGCTCTGGGCGGTCCAGCCAGGCTCCAGGGGACTGCCGACCTCAGCCTTTGACTTGGGCAGCTTCCGTGGTCGGTCCGGCCGAAGTGCGAGGGGATCGAGGTCCGTCGCGGGAACGAAGATGGGAAACGTCCAACGAAGAGTCATCGGTTCCAACGGTGCCCAGCTGCGGAGCGCCGCTGCGAGGACAACGGCGCCTTCTTCTTCGTGGTGCCGCAATACTAAGTGAGCATCAACGGTCCGTGATTGAGCTCCAGCACCAGCCCCGACGTCGACTACGTCCTTGGCGGTTTGGCTACCTTTACTCGTATGCCGAACGCAAATCGCCAGACAGCCCATTCGCGCGGCGAGCGCGTCGATGACGTTGTAGATCTCAGTCGTGTCGGAGTTGCTGTTCTCATCACAGCCCTTGGGCGAGAAACGATAGAGGCTGTCAAACACGATCGCTTTGTACGTGTTGGGGGGAATACGATTGATTCGTTCCGCGATTTTGTGGATGTCGACCAGCCGCCCACGGTACGCTTCAACGTCGATCTGGTTGATATATTCCGCTTCTCGAATCTCGAGTGCATCAGCAACTTGAGAGATGCGATGCACGAGCGTTGTTTCATGCAGCTCGTTATCGAGAATCAGCACACGACCTTTGTGCGTGGGAAAACCAAGCCATTCACGTCCCACCGCAATGCACAGAGCAAGCATGTGAGTGAACCACGTTTTGCCGATCTTCGTAGCACTAACGATATTCATCGTCTCGCCTTGGCGACCAATTTGATCGATCACGGACGGCATCAGCGTTTGATTACCCTTCTTACGTTTCATATCAGCGAAGCTCCGAATCGATCCCACTCCGAATCCACCTGTCCTCTCGCGTTCCAGTTGCTGCTCAATCTTGCCCCAGACGTCGGTCGAAGACTGGCCCGCGGTAATACAGTCGCGTACTTGCTCGGTAAGCTGCCAAGCTTCACGCAAGTCGTGGTATTCCTCCAGGATGTCGACGTAGTGATCGGCATGAGCAACATTGGGGACAGCATTGGAGATCTTGCTGAGGAACGCACTTCCACCCACCTCGCCGTAATCCCCAGCAGTTTTCAGACTGGCGACCAGCAAAGTCGGATCGATCTTGCTGTTCTTGTGCAACTCGCTGAGGTGACAGAACAACTTCCGATTCGCTAAGTCGAAAAAGAGTGATGGCCGCAGTCTGGCCATCATTCGATCGACGATCCATTGCCACTGAGCAGGGTTACTGGAAGCGAGCACCAAGGTTCCTAGCGCGCAGTTTTCGACAGCCTGCTCGTAAAGCACAGGCGCTTCTTTCGCGTGGCCATTCGTCGGCGGCGTTGTTGCCTGACGTCGAGCGTTCGCGGTGGGAGACTTCACAGTGGCACCAGAGACTTGTTGGATGGTTTCCGCAATTCATTCCGTCTGGGGAAAGAATCGGTATTTAGCTCGACAACATCACGAAGGTTTTGAAGGTGCTAATGCGTCAGCGGTTGTCGCCCGCTCTACTTCGAACGAGTCATCTCCGCATTCACGACGAACGAAATTCACGAACAACCGGCAGAAGTCCCGGCCGACGTCGGTGCCCGCATCAATGATGCAAGTCTTTGATTCCAGATCGAAGAAATGTGCTGCATCGAGACGCGTCTGGGATTCGCCATGTAGCGCTTCGCAGCCCCAAATCGCCAGCAAGATAGCCGCTTCGATCTCCTCGGCGGGAACCGACTCGTTGAACCGATACCGATAAATATTCATGACCACAGTGAACTCCTTGAGACGAGCAGTAGATACCTATTAAAAACCCGGTTCGGGAACGAACTGACGAAACCAATTACAAATATTCCTTGAGACTGCGTTTTTCGAAGTGCTCCCGAAGTCTCGGTAACCACGAGTTGAGTGTGGTGCGCGGGACACCCATTTCCCGGGCTATCTGCGCGATCGAGGTGCTCTCTAACCGCTCCAACAGCTCGCGCTGCTTGTCGTCCGCGACAGCGGAGATACTGTCTGCTACGTCGATCAGCAGTTCCAAGAGTTCCTGCTCCGTGCGATTGCTCCGACCGCGACGGGATGGAATCTCTCGGTGGATCAGCGTCGCCGATAGTTCGACGGCATCGTTGGGCGCTCCGATTCGCACGTAAATGGAACAGGTTCCTCGATCATCGCGCTTTGCCGCCTCACGGTCCCGGACCATATTGACGATGTGCCGTTTGACCGTGAGGGATACGAATGCCTTCCACTTCGGATCATCGGGTTGAGCAGCAGGTAAGTGCTTGGCCAGCTTCAGATAGAGCCGCTGCTCGATGTCATCCCGGTCTTGGTGTCGAAATCCGAATTTGCCGATGAGATTGCGCGCACACTTGCGAACGAATCCCTGAGTGAATGAATCCAGCTGATCTGCTGAGGTGCCGTGTGACTGCTTCGAACGATCCATGTGCGCGACTCCGACGGGTGTTGAACCCGCTGTGCACTACTAGGCACAGCAACACCCGCCGGCCGAATTGCAGCACGGCGCACGAAAAAACCTGTGGCTCAACGCAAGTCGTTGGGCCACAGGCTGTTGGCAGCATTAAATTGCAGATCGTCCGTTGCAGCAAATCAGGGCA
Source organism: Anatilimnocola aggregata (assembly GCF_007747655.1). Classification (NCBI taxonomy): domain Bacteria; kingdom Pseudomonadati; phylum Planctomycetota; class Planctomycetia; order Pirellulales; family Pirellulaceae; genus Anatilimnocola; species Anatilimnocola aggregata. The sequence continues at coordinate 5,225,396 of NZ_CP036274.1, read as the reverse complement.
ACTGCAAAAACGCTAGGTCCTCACTTTCGAAATCGAGCCGGTCCACTTGATGAGGCGAGGAAGATCGACGGCCAATTTCCAGAGGAGGCCGAGTTCCTTGGCAGAGCGATCTTGAAAGCAGCGAGTCACTGTGTCACTTCGTAAGCCAACCAACTCGCCGAGCTTCTTTTTGGACGGTCGCTTGAGCAGCTTCGACTTGCCCGTTAACTCCTTTTGGGCATACGCGTGATCGCGGGCAGAGCGCAGATGCTTGATCAGTTCGTTGCGAAGTAACTCGATATGCGAGAGTCGCAGCGCTCGCCTGGCGGAGACCTTGTCTGTCGTTTTGCTCACCTTAGCCTTCGGCTCAAGCTCGGCAATTCGCGATTCGATAGCTTCGATATCGAGACTGATTCCGTCGCTGCCAAGTGTTGATTCCAGTGCGAAGACCAGATTGGGCAGCTTCGCCTGCCAACGCAAGACGCTCGATTCGAGCGGAGCAAACACAATCGACTTCGGGCGCGTTTTCAGCGCGGTAACGACTGGATCAACCTGTGAGGGCTGATAGTTCCGGACGAACCAGACGTCGCGGCTGCGGCCCGCCAGGTTGGCCCGGCCCAGATGCCACAGTTGCCGCGGAAGGTGCTCGCGAACCGACAGGTCGAACGATTGGAAGATCGCGCCAATGAACTTGCGAGAGTCGATTTGCCAGCGTAAGAGGAGCGAATCTTCGACTCTCGACGGCCCGCAGTCACGGCAGTTGATGTAAGCGTGCGTCGTATCTTTCTGACCGGTGATGTAGATCAACCGCTGGCGTTCACCGCATTCCGTGCAAGTGAACGCTGCCGCGGGCGTCGTGGGAAGCAAGATCCCTTGCTTCTGCAGCGTAGTAACGAGCGCTGCGAGATCGCCGACGACCTCATGCGCATTTAGAACTGGGTGATTGATCTCCCAGGTCATCATCATCCTCGTCAGCGTCTGCGACACGTTCGATTCCCCAGCGCTTCAGATACTTTTGGATGAGTTCGAGACGTTCGGGCCGAATGCCTCGTAGGCCAGCCGAGTGCGGATAGCTGATGTCAACGCTCACCTGACCCGGCTTACGGCCATCCTTGAATCGAAATTCAAAGCAAATGGTGACCATCGAAACGGCCCACCGCTCGAGCGGAATGTATTCCAGATTCAAGCAGTCATGGATGGCGCAGTGGATGCTGTCCTCGGAGTCCTGGTCGTTGATTTCGATCAAAGTCCGACGGCCATTCGGCGGTTCGAGTCGCATCTTGCGAATGTGGACACTCAGTAAGTCCGCCGCGTCCGTTTCGAGCAGGAACATCGGATCTTTGAGGTGGTCCAGTTCATAGGCCGGCTCGGGCTCATGCGGCGGGAGATTTACACCCAGAATGTTACTGGCAAAGATCCATTCGAGCCGTTCTTTCTCTTTTTTCGGCAGTCTGGCAAACGTCTCGAGGGTGCCTTGCGAACGATTGTAGGCAAACACGACCAGGAACGTCTGACGAATGGGTTCGTCGGTGAGCTTGCCGTGTTGATCGTGAACGGTCACGTTCTTCACGAAATCGTCGGGATGCACGAAGAAGTAATCGATGCAGTCGCGCGACATGACTTCGACGCTACAGTCTTTCCCCCGTCCCTGATCTTTGAACAGATGCGAGATGTCGTTGGCCAGGGCACGTTTCGCGCTGGGACTGGTATCCGGCTCCTCCTTGGGAAGATCATTTCGCTTACGCCACCAGGACAACTGTTCGACCTGGTTAATGATGAGCGCTTTCTCGAAGGTCGGCCGCTGGTGCAGCCAAACCCACATCACTCGGCCGGAGATGCTCAAGTCTTCCGGCACCAGGGCCGGCAAGTTGTACACGGCGCAATGCGGAGCCGCTTCCAAGATGGCACGGTAACCAGGCTCGTTGGCGAGCTCGAAGACATTGCGGAGCACACCCTCGATCGCGTTCCGCTCCTCGAGGGGCAAGCTGTCGAGATAGTTTTGAATGGGGTCGATTTCCTTATGCTTCAGCCACAACCAGGGAATCCTGCTGTCGCCGTGTCCCAATTCCTGGAAGCACTGTTGGAGCAATTCATTGGGTGTCGAGCGAAGTACGGTCGGAACTGAAAACGGTCGCACAGTCATGTCATCCTTCCTTTACTGCAGAGTGTCTGATACCAATCACCTTTCCTAGAATTCTGAGATCCGATTCTTCGGATACGAGAATCGGCTTGAACAGCTTGTTTTCGGGGCGCAGCTCAATCTGGTCCCCTTGCATGAACAGCCGCTTCACCGTGGTCCCCTTACTGGTCGACGCTACGACGATTTCGCCGCTTTCGGCTACCGGCTGCTGCCTGACGATCACGATGTCGCCTTCCCGGATGCCAGCGTTGATCATGCTCTGGCCCTTCACCCGCAAGGCGTAGTGCTTGCCACGACCAATAAGGCTGCTTTCCACCATGACCTCGCCGAGCCTGTTTTCGTCGGCCCACAATTCTTGGCCCGCCGCCACCATCCCGAGCAGTTCGACCGAGACGAGCGAAGCGGGCTGCTGTTCGATTTCCCGCAGGACTTTGAGGCTGCGAGCTTGCTTCGGGATACGACTGACGTATCCCTTACGCTCGAGCTGCCGCACCAGCTGATGAGCGCTGGCGCCGCTGATCTTCAGCTTCTGACCGAGCTCCTGCATCGTCGGCGGAAACTCGTGCTGCGTGATGAAATCGCGGATCGCCTGCAGCGTTGTTCGCTGGGCATCCGTGATCTTCTCCACGAAGGGCCGACCAGGTCGCTTACGTTTGGCCATGAGCAATTCCAATTAGCGCTAACAGACTAAGAATACCACTGACGGGATTTATATCGAGACTGACGGGCTAACGCAAGCAGATTTTTGCTAGCATTTTTAAGTGCCTTGCTGGCCTAGAGATACGTCCTTTAGCCGCAGGATTCTCTCTGGACAAATTCGTCAGTTCCGCCGTCGACCGGGTTGTTAACAAGCATTCGAACGTCCGTGGAATCGCTTCGCGGGATCCAAAGAACTGCTTGTGAGAAAGCCCATGCGTAACGCCACCAACTCCGACGATCTATCACCCGAAGAACGCCGGCACGAACTCGCTAACATCCTGGCGCGGGGCTTGTTACGGCTGGTTGATCGCCAGCGTGCGGCAGGCAATGCCAGGCCACCGGCATCGACGAAAACTCTCCTCGATTCTCAGCCGGAGGCCTTGAGCTTCGGAAAGAAACCGTGCTCAGTGTCCACACGGGTTAACGGTCCCGAGAGTTTCTAAACCTAGGAGCAGACATGCTGAACATTGACAAAGAGGTCACCGCGATGCAGCGGATGACTGTTGACGAACTGCGGGGGAAGTTCGCCGAGGTTTTTGGCGAAGCGACCACCGGCCGCAACAAAGATTGGCTGATCAAGCGGATTGCCTGGCGAATGCAGGCGAACGCGGAAGGCGGATTGTCGGAGCGAGCTCGCCGGCGGGCGATGGAGCTGGCCAACGATGCCGACCTCCGCGTCACCGCACCGCGTCCACGGCGATCAACCGACGGTGTCGACGAACGCACGAAGACGGTGCCAGCAAAGATCACCGCAGCCACGCACTTGCTGCCGGGCACGAGGCTTAAGCGCGAGTACAAGGGGCGGACCATCCGCGTGATAGCGCTCGACGAGGGGTTCGAATGCGAAGGTGAGCGCTACAAGTCACTGACCGCGGTGGCAAAAGCGATCACCGGCAAACACTGGAACGGATTTCACTTCTTCGGCCTGCGCGAGAAAGCGGGTGCGAAATGAGACGCCAACAAATCAAATCGCCAGCGCCGAAGAACATTCGCTGCGCGATCTACACACGCAAGTCGACCGAGGAAGGATTGCAGCAGGAATTCAATTCGCTCGACGCGCAGCGCGAGGCGGGCGAGGCGTACATCAAGAGCCAGCTGCATGAAGGCTGGGTTTGTTCACCGACGCAGTACGATGATGGCGGCTTCACCGGCGCCAACATGGATCGCCCCGGCCTGCGTCAACTGATTGCCGACATCGAGGCCGGCAAGATTGACTGCGTGGTCGTTTACAAAGTCGACCGCTTGAGCCGGAGCCTGCTCGACTTCGGCAAGATCATCGAAGTGTTTGAACGGCACAAGGTTTCGTTCGTCAGCGTGACGCAGGCATTCAACACGGCGACGTCGATGGGTCGGCTCATTCTGAATGTGCTGCTCTCGTTCGCTCAGTTCGAACGGGAAATGATCAGCGAGCGAACTCGCGACAAAATCGCCGCGGCTCGGCGTAAAGGAAAATGGTCAGGCGGCATGCCAGTTCTCGGCTACAACGTGGTCGACACGAAACTTGTGGTGGATCCCGGTGAAGCCGAGATAGTTCGGCAGATTTTCGAAATGTACCTGGAACGCCAGTCCCTGCTCGCGGTTAGCGACGAATTGAACTTGCGAGGCTGGCGAACTAAGCGGTGGAATACGCGCAAGGGATCGGTACGGGGCGGTCGACTGGTCGACAAGAACTCACTGCATCAGCTGCTGACGAATCCAACCTATATCGGCAAGGTCCGGTACAAGGAGGAAGTCCACGCGGGCGAACACCAGGCGATCGTGCCGGAGGACGTCTTTAACCGCGTCCAATCGCTGCTCGAGCGAAATGGCCGCAGCGGTGGACGCGGTGTTCGGAACAAGCATGGTGCGCTGCTACGCGGACTGCTCCAGTGCAAGCCTTGCAAGTGCGGCATGAGCCACTCCTACACGACACGTGGCAAGCGCGAATATCGCTACTATGTTTGCAATCGTGCCCAGAAACGCGGCTGGCAAACGTGTCCCGCACCATCCATCCCTGCGGCCGAGATCGAGAGGTTCGTGGTTGGCGAGATCAAGGCAATCGGCCGCGACCCGGAACTAATTCGAGAGACCTTGGCTCAGGCCCGCGAGCAGATTGAAAGCCAGGTGCGCAAGCTACAGGCAGAACGCGCGCGGTTAGTAGGCCAACTCCGCAGCGATCATGCCGAACTTGTTCAACTCGCTTCGCAACCTCGTCCCAGCGATTCGCAACTCGCTACGCTCCACGAGCGCATTCATTGCGCTGAACAGCAAATCTCGGCCATCGACGCTGAACTCTCAATGCTCGAGCAGATGACTGTCCGTGACGCCGAAATAGCTCAAGCCCTTCTTCGGTTCGACGAGGTGTGGGATGGATTGACGCCGCGCGAACAGGCTCGCATCTTCGAGTTGTTGATTGAATGCGTTCTCTACGACGGAGATGCCGGCAGTATCTCGATTACCTTTAGACCGAGTGGCATTGAGGCGCTGGACCGCGAGTTTACGGAACGGAAGGATGATGCAGCATGATGACGATTGAACGGAAGGTTGTGTTCCAAACCAGCCATCGAGATCGAAACAGGGGCACTGATGCACGGAGGACAACAGGGCTGCAAGCTCGCGTGCCTCGCGTGGCGAAGCTGATGGCCTTGGCCATTCGTCTCGACCAATTGATCCGAGACGGCCAGGTAGCCGACCGTGCCGAGGCAGCCCGTCTGGGGCATGTGACAAGAGCACGATTAACGCAGATCATGAATCTGCTTCACCTTGCACCTGATCTGCAGGAGCAGATCTTGCTGCTTCCATCGATTGAGAGAGGTCGTGCCCAGTTCACAGAAAAACAACTTCGCCCGATTGCTGCCACGCCGTGCTGGAAACAACAGAGGCGAATGTGGCTAAACGGGTTCAAAGTGAGCTAAACTGGCTCGCCCCGCATATGACCGAAGCAGATTTGTCCGAAGTCACAGGTTAACAGTCGGCACCTCACGGCATACGCCAACGCGAATTAACCCCCAACAAGTGGCGTCAGCTTAACGAAGCTGATCCTGGCTTGATGATGGAGCACGAACTCTTGGTCGAGGCTTTCAGCTTGCTGATCGTCCATCAGGATGAAAAAGCCATTCCGATCAAACGCCTCAAGCGCCTTTTCAAACTGCGGTTTCCATTCGAGTTGGCGATGCTGTTTGAGGCGATATTCGCTGCGGGAGCCGTTTAACACTCGCTCTGCGTCAGACGGTTGAACCAAACCGCAGAAGACCAGTTCCCCCTGTTTGAGGTTGAAGTCTTGAACTTCCTGGTAAACGCGCGCACGAATTAGTTCGCGTACCGTAATCCGCTCGGTTGGAAATTCGAGGGGCAACTCGTGGTATGCGGCACCAGACATGGCTTCGTCTCTGACCGTAACAACAACTGACATGAATTCAGTCCTTTGAGGATGTTTCTGGTTGACTGCCAGCTGGCGAAGATCATTTGATCTTGATTTGTTGCACGATCGTTTGATCCTTGATCTTCGAATCCGCGGCGAGCAGCAAGGCCTTGCTAATGATAATGGATAACGTGGCATCTCCTTCAAACGGCAGATAAAGAGCGTCTTCAGATGACCGACTTTTAGCATCGGGAACGATGCACAGGTATTGATCATTTGGCTCCATGAGAATGTTTCCGGATCCCAGGTGAATCTTGTACGTTCTCAGGTCACCGCGGACGACGAGAAAGCGATCATTGAACGAGCAGCGAGCAGCAATCTTGAGCCGAGGAATCAGGCGTTCCAGAACCTGCTTGCGTGTCGACGCAGTTCCAGAAAGCTCACCGAATGCATAACTTTGCCAGTACTCTCGATACCGGCCTTCCGGCCCGCCGTCCTGCCAATTTGGGTCGTTCCCCACAGAGGATACGCCGACAAACAGATCGACATCGCGCATGATCTCGGAAAACACCAACGCGGGAACTTGCTCCAGCGGCACAGGCTCGTTGATATTCTCGGCTCCTGGCCCCTGCGCGTGGCTCTGGTATTGCCCACCGCTCGCGTGAACGTAATTGTCTGCAGCCCCCACACGATAGAACCTGACCTGATCAGTTGCTAATCGAAGATAAACCCCCGAATCATTCGTATCCGTACCGTGTCCCTCGCCGATGCCTTCAACCCAGTATTCTGCCCGTAATCCCCATTGGGGTAGCTCCTTTGTCGGGGGCAAGTAAGAGTCATCGACCATCAGCCGCAGCCGGTTCTTCCAGCCCCGGGCAGCGCAGAGTGCGTTGAATTGGTGTTGTCGAATGACGTGTGCGGCGTAACGGTTGGAATAGGTTCTTGTGTTACGTTCTGCGTCAGTCAGTAAATAGACTTCGCGGTGAGCCTGTTTAAACGGCTGGGTAATGGCGAGCGTCTCCAGCCTTTGTCGCCAAGAAATGACCTCCTCGACAGTTCTACCTACGGGATGCCAGAGCGTCACCTCTGCAGTTTTGCCGTGCTCGATGGTAACGCCGCGCTCATCGGTTGGCACCCCGCTCTGGAACAACGCAGGAGCACCGTCAACACACCAAAGCAACCTTTGGGTGATCGTGCCAACGAGTGGATGATTGTGGTAGCGTTCGAACCATTCCGTAAACAGCCAACTTTTTTGCGAAAGGAACAGACCGTCGATTCGATCGCGTTGGGCTGGCAGCATCCCCTGAATGTCCTTGAGAGATTGCTGCAACTCCTTCAGTTCATCCTTGCACTCGCTCTTCACCTTGGCAGGTACGGCTTTGAGTGCCTTTCCCGTAGCATCGAACCACGACAGTCGCGCGTCCGAGCCCGTTACTTGCAACTCTGCGCGGTAATTGCCAAGCGTTTCAGAAAGGTGGCCAACCTCCTCGAGACCATAAGATGGAACACCCAACTCTTCGATCTGGTCGCGTGGCAGCGACAGGGACGCGGCAGCTGCATCGAACGCCTTCTCAATCTCCTTTTGGGCTGTACCGAACTTCACTCTCACCTTCAGCATCGCCAATTGACCTACGGCGTCTTTGGATGCGAGCTCGGATAGGGCATAGACCGCGGCGTTACCAACTTTAACAGCTCGTGGGCCGACGCCAGGGACCTTTCTATAAGCCGAAAGTGCCACATTGGTCACAGTCCGAACCAATTCGTCACGCTGCGGCAAGAGCGGAATGCACCAAAGGAGACCGCGCAGGCAATTCGCATTCTCTACGTGCATCGTGTCGCTACCGCCACGAGTATCACCAGCATAGGATCCAATCTTGCGAATCGTTTGGCCGTTCGCTACGAGAGGAAGCCAAGCGGCAAAGGCTTCCCGAACCTCTTTGCCGCCAAGTGCTTGAATCAGTGCATCTGCTGACTTAATCCATTTCGCGGAGGGACGGGCTGCGGTGGCAGAAAGCGCGTGCCTGAGTAGCTCGATCCACCGCTTTTGGCGTTCAGCGGGTAGGTTCGAAATTTGCGAGTTGACGGCATCTGACCAAGCTTCTCCGGGCGTCAAAACAAACATTGCGCCGTCTTGAATTAAGCTCGTCAGCAATATCACCTCCTCCGAGGGCACACCCAAAGGGGGACCGGAGATCCGGGCAGCTCGATAAAGCGAGAGAACATATCGCTCACCTTCAGACAACGGTGACTTCGCCGCTTCGAGGCGAATCGTGCGCAATACGCTTGACCCCAACTTCACAATGACATCGCGCTGGTGCACGGGGATCGCAGATAAATACAGAAGTAAATCAAATGCGCCATCACGGTCGAACTCAAAGTTGCAATTGGCCAGTAGCGTGCATAGCGACGTAACCGTATAGCGCGATTGCCAGACCGCGTGTTGTGTGTAGTCAACCGAGGATGAAATGAGCGCGTTGACGTGCCGTTCCGCTGCAGCCAAGATGGCCCTTCCCATTTCCGCTGGCGGCAAAGTAAGCAGAAGTGGACCGCTTTTCAATTTTTCGAGCTCTGGTTGATGATAACCAGGTTTGCCAACGACCTCGCCAAGCACGGTACTCAGCAGGTCGTGCTCGATGAGTAGGGGTGATTGCGTTTGGATTGGAAAAATATCAGGTTCCAAGACAAACGTCTCCCGTTCATCCTTGCCCGTAATCATGTCAAAGTGATCTTTGAGCTGTATCATCACAAGCGACGCTCCTGCCGGAGCAGGCTGCGGTGACGCGAGGGCCGGTGAAGACGGTTCTGTTCCTACGCTTTGTGATGTGTTTGGGCACAGTTGCTCGATCGCGGTTCCTAATCGATTGGCATTCTTGTCGTGACTTGAGCGAAGAGCGATTCCAAATCGCGTTGCCGCTGCGTGGAGTTCTGGGTCGAGAGCGTTTGTTTCCGCAAATCGCTGCAACGCCTTCGTAATGGCACCTAATGGCCCAAAGTAGCTGGAAAGGTTCTGACCCGCACTGCACCAGTCCGTTATTGCAATTAAATCACCCGATGTAAGTGGAAGATTGCGTCGCATCAGCGCGCTGATCACCGCCTCTGCTTTCCTCCGCCGCCCCCAAACGTCACCCCAGCCTGGAAGCATATGGGCGTTGATGCGTTGCATCTCAGTCTCACCGCTGGCTCGCACCTCGGCAGCGAGGCGATCCCAATGAATCACCTGAGCTACCGCCGCCATCAAATAACGCCTCGATTGCTCCGGGTCGCCGGCGAGCAGCGCCGCACCGCTTGGCAGCTCCTTCAGATCGAGGTCTTTGTAATAGGAGTGTTCGCCTAGATGTTGCAGGGCATCATCAATCCAAGTCGAGATGGCACCATGTTCTGGGGCCAGCGGTTCTCCGGAATTAACAGGAAAGACCTTTGTGACTTTCGGCTCAACCACGATGATTTCCTGAGGTATAGCGCAAGTCCATTCTTTTTGATAAGACGCCCGGTAAGATTCTACTGCGGCCATTCAGCTTTGCCACTCTAAGAGTGGGAACGTGCGAATTTCATGCTCGTGGGGTCCAATCAAGTTGTGCGGTGGCTTTTAGTCGACTTAGGAAGTCGCGAAGCCGGCCCGACTTGGTCACGTCCAGAGCGAGGCTGGCTCAGATCATGAACTTTCTCTGCCTAGCGCCCGATCTGCAGGAGGAACTTCTGTTGCTGCCGACGGTCGAACGCGGTCGTGCGCCACTTACAGAGAAGTTATTGAGGCCAATCGCGGCCACGCCGTGCTGGAAGAAGCAACGGCGGATGTGGCAGCTGTTACTCGGTGCGTCTGGCGCATCGTAGTTCTCAGTAAGTTATTGGCAAGTTGAGATTAGAATGGAGAACAGTTCCAGGTGTGACGGTAAATCATTCCCGCCGCGGGAGCTGCTTTTTCCGAAGGGGTGTGCAATGACGCGTTCAATTAAAAAAGCCAAGCGGGTACGAATCCAAGGAACAGACACGCGACTAGAGATTCAGTATGTAATAGATTCGGCCGGGGTACGGCCAGACCATGATGGTCCCAACAATCTACCTGCCGCCAGGGGATGGGTTGATGCGGATGGGAGTACCGTCGAAGACCTGGGTAACGGCAAGTTCAAACGAACTTCAGATGGAACAGTCTTCATTGCCGAAGAGTGACTTGAGCACTCAGAAACTATGCCAGCTTTCGAAAGCGGTCGTGCTTCGGTCACGGAGAAGTTACTGAGGCCGATTGCCGCGACGCCGTGTTGGAAAAAACATCGCCAAATATGGAATGCGCGAAGCCTGGACTAGGAATGAGCGGCCCGGGAACTCAATGAAACAAATGCAGGCTGGTCGGGGATCACCGCAATTTGGTATGTTCACAGCGAGATGATAGAATCTCGACACTTTGGAAGTTGTCTGTCTCTCTTCCGATCCTCTCGTCCCTCCTGAGCCTGCGCGGTTAGAACCTGCCTCTCTAAATGGCCAAGAAAAAATCTGCCTCCTCCTCCAAAGACTCCTCGGCAAATCTCGGGTTCGAGGCCAAGCTCTGGCTCACTGCGGACAAGTTGCGCAACAACATGGATGCGGCGGAGTACAAGCACGTCGTGCTTGGGCTCATTTTCCTGAAGTACATCTCCGATTCGTTCGAGGAGATGCGGGCCCGGCTGGTCGAGGGCAAAGGGGACTACAAGGGCGCCAACCCCGAAGATGCCGACGAATACCGGGCTGATAATATATTCTGGGTGCCGAAGGAGGCTCGCTGGCCGCATCTGCAGAACAGTGCGAAGCAGCCGACGATCGGCAAGCTGGTGGACGACGCGATGGTCGCCATCGAGCGCGACAATCCGCGACTCAAGGGGGTGCTCCCGAAGGACTACGCCAGGCCGGCGCTCGATAAGCACCGGCTCGGCGAACTGATCGACCTGGTTGGCACGATCGGGCTCGGCGACAAAGAAAACCGGGCCAAGGACATCCTCGGCCGGGTCTATGAATACTTCCTGACGCAGTTCGCGTCGGCGGAAGGGAAGAACGGCGGGCAGTTTTACACGCCGTCGTGTGTGGTCCGCGTACTGGTCGAAATGCTCGCGCCGTACAAAGGACGGGTCTACGATCCCTGCTGCGGATCCGGCGGCATGTTCGTGCAGTCAGAAAAGTTTGTCGAGGTCCACGGCGGCAAGATCGGCGACATCGCCATCTACGGCCAGGAGAGCAACTCCACCACCCGCCGCCTGGCCGTGATGAACCTCGCCCTCCGCGGCATCGAGGCCGACTTCGGCCCCGAACATGCCGACACCTTCCGCCGCGATCTCCATCCCGACCTCCGCGCCGACTATGTCCTGGCCAATCCGCCGTTCAACGATTCCGACTGGTACCGCAAGGACGACGACGTCCGCTGGCAATACGGCGTCCCGCCCAAGGGAAACGCCAACTACGCCTGGGTGCAGCATTTCATCCATCATCTGGCGCCGAATGGCCTGGCCGGGTTCGTCCTGGCCAACGGCAGCATGTCATCGAATCAATCGGGCGAAGGGGAGATTCGCCGCGCGATCATTGACGCCGACCTGGTCGATTGCATGGTCGCCATGCCTGGTCAACTCTTCTACAGTACGCAGATTCCTGTCTGCCTCTGGTTCCTGGCGAAGAAGAAAAACGATGGCAAGCGTCGCGACCGACGCAAGCAAACCCTCTTCATCGACGCCCGCAAACTCGGCACGCTGATCGACCGCGTCCATCGGGAACTGACCGACACTGACATCCAGAAGATCGTCAGCACGTACCACGCCTGGCGTGGCGAAAAGAGTGCCGGCAAGTACGCGGACATCGCCGGGTTCTGCAAGTCCGCCACCACGGCCGAAATCGCCGCGCACGGCCACGTCCTCACGCCCGGCCGTTACGTCGGTGCCGAGGAAGTCGAAGACGACGGCGACCCCTTCGAGCAAAAGATGCCACGCCTCGTCGCCGAACTACACGCCCAGTTCTCCCAGTCCGCCAAGCTGGAACAGGCCATCAAAGCAAACCTGAGGAGGGTGGGGAATGGCGGTTAGAAGTTGGCAGCAAACCAAAGTGGATGAAATGATTCGTCGCGGCGTGCTCGCGGTGAACGATGGATACCGAGTTCGCAACGTCGAGCTTGGCCCGGTGGGAATACCGTTCGTTCGTGGTGGTGATATTAACGATGGCGGAATCAACACGGCAGTCGAAGACCATATTCGGCCTGAGTTCGCTGACCGCGTCCAGTCAAAACTAACGCGTCCTTATGACGTGGCATTTATCTCGAAGGGGACCGTTGGTCGCGTTGGACTGGTTCGCCCCGGTCAGCCTGCGTCAGTCTTTGCGCCACAGGTATGCTATTGGCGTTCGCTCGATCCCGACCATCTGGAGCCTCGCTTCCTCTTCTATCTTCTCACCTCAGCAGAGTTTCGGGCGAACCTTGATGCCGTCAAGACGCACGGCTCGATGGTAGCTGACTACGTAAGCATGACGGACCAGCGCGATTTCAGGCTAACTTTTCCTCCGATTCGAGAGCAAAATGCCATCGCGGCGGTGCTTGGAGCGCTGGACGACAAGATTGAGTTGAACCGGCGGATGAACTCGACGCTGGAGGCGATGGCGCGGGCGCTGTTCCAAAGCTGGTTCGTGGATTTCGACCCCGTTCGAGCCAAACTCGACGGCCGCCACCCCCCCAACCTCAACCCCGCCACAGCCGCCCTCTTCCCCGACTCCTTCCAAGACTCCGCCCTCGGCCACATACCGAAGGGATGGAGCGTGAAGCGGATTGGCGACTTGGTAGATGTAGTCAAAGGACGCTCATATCGGAGCGAGGAACTTGCAGATTCAAAGACCGCCCTCGTGACGCTGAAATCCTTCCTTCGAGGTGGGGGCTACCGTGCCGATGGATTAAAGCCATTCACAGGCGAATACAAACCCAACCAGAGAGTTGCCGCTGGGGACCTCGTGGTAGCTTTCACCGATGTGACTCAGGCCGCAGATGTAATCGGGAAACCAGCCCTCGTTCGCAGCGACGAAAGGTTCGAGACATTGGTAGCTTCGCTGGATGTTGGCATTGTCCGACCAAAGTCTGACTGCGTTTCAATCCTGTTCCTTTACTGCCTGTTTCTCACGGAGGCGTTTCAGTCACACACATACTCTCATGCGACCGGAACGACCGTTCTGCACCTAAGCCCAACTGCGATTCCCTCCTTTAAGTGCGTAATTCCGAACCAGGAACTCGCCGCCGTATTCGCACGGAATGCGGAGCCACTTTTCGAGCTTATCGACGAGAACGCCAAGCAGTCCCGCACCCTCGCCGCCTTACGCGACACGCTTCTACCGAAGCTGTTGTCCGGCGAAATATCTGTGAAGTGAATCCTCCAGTGGCAAAGAAAACTGCGCTCGAAAAATTCGCCACTCCGCCACAGCCGGCTCCGGTGGCATTGAAGTACCCTAAACCTCGGATACTCCTTGTAGACACTCCACCCGAGGCTGGCGACCAGCTCGCTAAGAGCGGATTCAATGTCACCTCTGGGACTTTTGGCCGGCCTTATCGAGTCCCCAAATCTGATAGCCTCCGACCAGTCATCGCGAGTGCAACTCTTCCAGATTACAAGGAACAAGAAGTTGTTGTAATTGATTTGTCAGTCGACGATGTCGCCGATGAACCTCAGGGTGAGAAACACGTACCGCCAGGCACTAAAGACCTTTGGTCTAGCTGCAAATCCGGTCAAATCGACCCGAGATGCCGCGTCGCTGCGGCACTTCGCAATGACTTTCACCGAATACTAAAGCACGGCGGAGCTTTCATCGTGTTCGCCGAAGATCCCCAGAAGCGGGAGATGTTCTGGGGACATGTGCCGTACTCAAATGAAGTGAAGATCGAAGAGAAAATCTCAGTCAGCAACTGGGCGTTTTTACCTGCTCTGGATGAGTTGGCGACGACATCCGACCATGGCCGAGAAATGGTGTGCGTTGGCGATTTCGGTGAGCTAACCAAGTTGCTTAACAAGCATATCCCCGAAGGAGGATTCAATTGCACACTATCTCCGTTTGATTTATACGACGAAGACTGGGAAGTTCTGGCCAAGAACAAATATGGCGTCGGGGTAGCCGCAATCCGGAAGGTCCGCGCGCCAGGATCGACTGAAGGCATCGTGGTGGTTGTGCCTCAGCTTACCGATAAGTCTACATTCATTGTTAAATTCGTGACGAGTATTCTGCCAGTCTTTTGTCCTGGCCTGTTTCCTCACATCGAGCAAGGTGCTTGGCTCAAGGGAGAGCTTTACGAGTTGCCGAGGGTGCTTGAGCTAAGAAATCGTCAGGTAGAGGTGATCCGACAAGCTGAGGCTGAGTCACATAGGCTTTCTGCTGAGATCGACTCGGAAATCCGTGAGAATGGCTGGATCAAAAATCTGCTCACAGGGACCGACGCCTCCCTTGTCGAGGCCGTTAAGAAAGGACTAGCAGCAGTTGGCTTCAACGAAGTTCGCGACGTCGACGAAGAGCGCGATAGCGTGGGGAAGGATCGACGGGAAGATCTCCAAATTCACGATTCTTCTCCGGTGTTGATCGTCGATGTCAAAGGTCTTTCCGGATTTCCGGCTGACAGCGACGCGTTTCAGTCGCAGAAGCACGCGACACTTCGAGTTCAAGAATGGAGGAAGTTTGAAGTGCAGGGCCTGACAATCATTAACCATCAGCGTCACCTGCCACCTCTTGAGCGCGACAACGTGATGCCATTCCGGCAGGAAATTCTTGACTATGCAAGTGAAATGAAGTTTGGGCTAGTCACCGGCTGGGATTTTTATCGGCTAGTGCGAAGCGCAATCAAACTGAACTGGCCGAAGGAAGCCACAAAAGCGGCGTTAGCGCGAATTGGACGGATCAATCCGATCCCTGACCACTACGAGCTTGTCGGGAAAGTGGCACATGTTTGGACGGGAGCAGTGAGTATCCAGCTTGATTCTGGCGACTTGCGAATCGGTGACCGGATTTCATTCGAGCTCGACGTCGAATTTGAAGAACAGGACATTACTTCTCTTCAGATCGATAAGAAGGAAATCGACCACGCCCCGCAAGGATCGCGGGTTGGAACAACAACCGCTCTGGGCCGCCCCATTCTGCGCGACGGCATTCCGATTTACCGCATCAAGCGGACCTGATCTGAGTCATCAGGAGCAAGACAGTGCTTCGGGGGTAACGTGGATATTCAATTCTTTGCATCAGATCCTCAAGCGAAGGCTCGCCGTGCTCTGGAACAAGTGCTTGCAAGCGGTACCGATGTCCTCGCAGTTGCGTGCGCATTTTGCACAGGAGCAGGGATCCAGGTTTTGTTGAATCACCTTCCCCGACTGCAGAATCCAGGCTCATTTGTCGTTGTCTCGGTATCGCCTCCTACCGACTACGCTGGACTCGGGGAATTGCACAGTCATATTCCAAACAATCTGTTTGTGCATTGGGGAAAGCTGGCTCCAAAGGAAAAGGCAAAGAACGGTGCTGCGTTGATGCACAGCAAGGTATTTTATGCACGCAGCGGACAGGAGTGCTGGCTTTGGACTGGCAGCCACAATCTTACCGGTAATGCGACACAGGGCGGAAATTGCGAAGCTGCTGTGCTGCTTCACGGGGACGCAGACGCCCAACCCTTTCAGGACGCATTTGCACATCTAGTTGCCTGCCGTGACCAAGCTACGCTTTATGATCCCGACGCGCCGCCGCCAGGCGACGTCGAACGCGCAAACGTACTTGTAATTCACGCAGAAGCTGACGACGTTAACGGGCTTACCTTCCCGTTGCGCGTCCATCTTTGCCTCAATTCCGCGGATTTCGACTCGCTTCTCGCACCGCCGGCTGACGTTAGGTTGTTCATCTATCCTTCGCATTCCCTTCAGTCCGGTTGGGTCAATGCGAATCCACTCATCGCGCTTTCAGGTTACCTTACGGGCCAAAACCTAACCGGGCGAAATCCCACCGCAAGGCGCGCGGGCACGGACGCTGCTTGGGCTGCTGCGAACCTGAACATCATCGAATCCGGCGGCGTGCTTCGAGTTACGAGACCAGGTCCACCTGGCCCCGACGTGACCACCCAGGCGGTCCTGTTCATTGATGGTCGCGCGAGCGGCAGGGAGTGCTTCTTCTCGCAAAAGCCCAAAGCGATAGAAGTACCAGTGCTCGGCAAAGAATATTGGACTGAAGTCGATCCTGACATGGCTAGATTCTTTAGCCGCGAGCATGTCCAGGGCAACCACCTGTTGCATATTCCGATCATCGGGCGAGATCAGCAAATTTCAGTCAAGGGAGACGAGGTACGCGAAGTCGACATGCAGAAGCTCCAGCAAGAGATCGGAAGCCCTGAACGACTAGTACAGTTGGAGTTCGATGACGAAGATTACTCAAGCAACGCAAAACGCCATCCATTCATCCTTCGGGCGAAATACCGGCTCCGTTAGAAGCTAGGCGGCAAGTCAATGCTAAACGAATCCGCAATTGAAGCTGTGACCTTGGATTGGCTCCGGGAACTTGGGTATACCGTCGGCCATGGGTGGCAACTAGCACCAGGCGAGCCCGCCGCTGAACGGTCGTCGTTCGGGCATGTAACGCTTGAAGGTCGACTACGCGATGCGATTATCCGATTGAACTCGAGTATTCCGGGCGATGCTTGCGAGGACGCTATCCGCAAGGTTCTGTTGGTTGCAAAGCCTTCGCTCGTGCAAACGAACCGGGCTTTCCACAAAATGCTCCGGGAAGGAGTTGAGGTTGAGTACGCGCGACCTGACGGCACGATTGCCGGTGATCATGTCAAGTTAGTCGACTTTGCTGACATCAGCAAAAATGACTGGCTGGTCGTGAACCAGTTCACCGTCGTCGAGGGGCAGGCGAATCGCCGGCCCGATTTAGTGATCTTCATCAACGGACTGCCGCTGGCGATTATCGAGCTCAAAAACGCCACCGATGAAGACGCCACGATCTGGTCCGCCTATGCACAGCTGCAGACTTACAAGGCAGAAATACCGTCGCTGGTGCATTACAACGCGGTGCTGGTCGCCAGCGATGGATTGCAGGCCCGGATTGGGTCGTTGACCGCCAATCAGGAGTGGTTCAAGGTTTGGCGGACGATCGAAGGTGAAGGTGAGTCGCCCGCATCGGTTTTGGAGTTGGAGGTCATGATTCGCGGCGTGTTTGAGCGCCGCCGATTCCTCGACATGCTGCAGCACTTCATCGTTTTTGATGAAGACCCCGACACTGGCGTGGTTCAAAAGGTGATTGCTGGCTACCACCAGTATCACGCGGTCAACGCCGCGGTTGATGAGACGATCCGCGCCAGTGGCATGGGCAAGACTGCCGGTGCGCTTGGCGGAAAACCTGGAGACAAGCGGGCCGGCGTCGTCTGGCACACCCAAGGAAGCGGCAAGAGCTTTTCGATGCTGTTTTATGCCGCCCGAGTCGTCCGTCACCCAGCGATGCAGAATCCCACGTTGGTCGTGCTTACCGACCGGAACGACCTGGATCAGCAACTCTTCGGGCAATTCCAACGCTGCCACGATCTACTGGGCCAAATGCCGGTGCAGGCAGAAAGCCGGGAACGGTTACGGGAACTGCTCTCCGTCGCCAGCGGCGGCGTCATATTCACCACCGTGCAAAAGTTCGTGCCGGAAACCAAGGGCAAGCGATTTGACGCCCTCTCTGAGCGCAAGAACATCATCGTCATCGCCGACGAAGCTCACCGCAGCCAGTACGAGTTTGGCTCGCACGTAGTCAACCGTAAGGATGGTACGAGCTACGTCGCACACGGCCTGGCCGCGAATCTGAGGGATGCCCTGCCCAACGCGTCGTTTATTGGTTTCACGGGTACGCCGATCGAACTGAAAGATGCCAACACCCGGGCGGTGTTCGGCAACTACATCAGCGTGTACGACATTCAACGGGCCGTGGCCGACAAGGCGACCGTGCCGATTTACTACGAAAGCCGCATCGCCAAGCTGGCCCTGAATGCCTCTGAGCTGCCGAAGATCGACGAGCAGTTCGAGGAGATCACCGAAGGCGAGGAACTTACCAACCGCGAGAAGCTGAAGGCGAAGTGGGCCGCCTTGGAAGTGCTCGTGGGCGACCCCAACCGGCTCAAGCTAATCGCCGCCGACCTAGTAGCTCACTTCGAGAAACGCTGGGAGGCGATGGACGGCAAGGCCATGGTCGTTTGCATGAGCCGCCGCATCTGCGTCGATCTGTACGACCAGATCATCAAGCTCCGGCCGGATTGGGCGAGCGCCAAGGATGACGAGGTTGAAGCCGAGAAGGGCAAAGATTGCGTTGTAAAGATCGTAATGACTGGCAGCGCCGAGGACGGCCCCGATTGGCAGCCGCACATCCGTAACAAAGACCGGCGCCGCAAGCTGGCGACGCGGTTCAAGGACAGCAAAGACCCGTTCCGGATCGTCATCGTCCGCGACATGTGGCTCACCGGCTTCGATGCGCCGTGCTTGCACACGATGTACGCGGACAAGCCGATGCACGGCCACGGGCTGATGCAGGCAATCGCTCGCGTTAATCGCGTGTTCCGCGACAAGCCCGGCGGCCTGGTCGTCGATTACCTCGGACTTGCCGATCAGCTCAAGCAGGCGCTCGCAACCTATACCGAGAGCGGTGGTAAAGGCGAGCCGACCATCGATACGAAGAAGGCGATCGCCGTGATGCTTGAGAAGCATGGCATCGCCGCGGACATG
The DNA here is from genome assembly GCF_007747655.1 of Anatilimnocola aggregata. Lineage (NCBI taxonomy): Bacteria > Pseudomonadati > Planctomycetota > Planctomycetia > Pirellulales > Pirellulaceae > Anatilimnocola > Anatilimnocola aggregata. The sequence goes on along the minus strand of NZ_CP036274.1, from coordinate 5,206,531 downwards.
TTGCACGGGTTTAACTGGGCCAAGTGGTCAACGGGGACGCCGATCGAGCAGCTTTCTCTGATTCCCGCCGGCCAAGAGCACATCCTGCAGCAGGAAAACGGCAAATCCCGATTCGTTCAGGTCGTGATGGAACTGTCGCGTGCCTATGCGCTGTGCGCCGCGAGCGACGAAGCTGTGGCTGTGCGGGACGACGTCAGCTTTTTCCAGGCGATTTCAGCTGCTCTGAACAAACAAACCACCGGCGGCAGCAAAAGGACGCCGGAGCAGCTCGCCGCCGCCATCCGCCAGCTCGTGTCGAAAGCGATCATCACCGAGGGCAAGGTCATCGACGTCTTCACCGCGGCCGGGCTTCCGCGGCCCGACATTAGCATTCTGTCGGATCAGTTTCTTGTGGAGGTTCGCAATCTTAAGCACAAGAACGTCGCCGCGGAGCTACTGGAAAAGCTGCTGAAGGACGAGCTAAAGGTCCGCGCCAAGCGGAATCTCGTTCAGTCGCAGCTCTTCAGCGAGAAGCTGCGAAATACGCTGAACGCGTACCACAACCGGGCAATCGCAACCCAGGAAGTTATCGACGAGCTTATCAAGTTGGCGAAGGAACTCGACGCCGCGACCAAAGCAGGTCGGGAAACGGGCCTGAGCGACGACGAAATAGCCTTCTACGACGCGCTGGCGGCGAACGAGTCAGCCGTTCAGGCGATGGGCAACGACCAACTGAAAGTGATCGCGGCGGAACTGATTACGCAGGTGCGGAAAAGCGTCACGATCGACTGGACGCTTCGCGAGAGCGCTCGCGCGAAAATCCGCGTGATGGTGAAGCGGATCTTGAATAGGTTCGGCTACCCACCTGACCTGCAGGAAGAGGCGGTGAAAACAGTCCTTATGCAGGCGGAACTGCTTTGCGTTGACTGGGCATCGGAATAGAGCACGCACTGGAACTTTCCGTGAAGGTCTCGATCGATGCCCAGAGAGCAACCGGGTTGTTAACCCGTTGCGCCTGTTAACGAGATCGCGAGTGGTTCACGCCAAGCAACGGACCATGTGATGTGGGACTACCTGCGGCCCCGGTCAGGCTCAGGTCATGGTTCGACGTGCCCTGGTGCCCAGACGAGCCGCATGAACACTTTGTCCAGGCCCGGCTGATACCCGTCGGCGATCACCCGAAACGCCTCGAAGCCGAACCGGGCGAAAAACGGAGCGGTGTGCTGACTGGTGTCAATCAAAACGCACCACGCATGGGCGATCAGCCGAATCCGTTCGAGACGCCATCGGAGCAGGTTCGCTCCCGAGCCCTGCCGGTGCCAGTTCGCGTGGACCATGCCCCAGTCCAGGTAGCCCACGCCGAAGTAATCGACACGGAACCCGCCGCATCCGCGGACCTTCCCTGCGACCTCGGCCACAAAGTACGGCTGATCCATCCGCCGAAGGAAGGCGGCGAAGAGATCACGCTCCGGCCCGGTGAAATACTTCGGGCGGTTGCTGTCGAAGATGTCTAAGCAGTTCGACTCATCGTCCGGCAGGTAATCGCGAATGTCGCCCACGATCCCCCTCCCCACCTACGCCTGTGAGCCCGGTTCGACGGCGCTGACTTTTACTGGTGTGTTTTCGCTCTTTCGGTCGGTTGCTTAAGCGCATAGCGGCGAAGTAGCCACAATTTTACCAACTGGCCTGCGGAGCTTCCCAGGAGAGCAGGTACGGCCCCGCCAAGCATACACAAACTCCCATACACCACGATTGTGGTGATTAGACCTCTCCAGTCGAGTGGATTGATCACACGCTCGCGCTCGCCGGCTGTCCAGACTACGGCCAAACACCCGACAATCAATACGCCTGAAAAAATCGGGGCCGCCATGAGTATGGGAAAGGAAAAATAATCCCGGCGTCCTAGGCATGCGCCCCACAGCAAACCGAGCGCAACAGAACCCGCTAACAGAGCCGTTAGCAGCAGTATCAAGAACATATGCCGCACTCCGGTTTATATTCGCCACGTTCATTGATGCGACCAAACGACCGTTAGCGAAGGTTAGGTGGGTTACGCTCCGAATGTCAATTGAAAATTGATCCAGCAATCCTTGCGCACCGGGGGCGGTAAAGTGCTTCCAGTTAGCCGCAGCGTCTCGGCGAATTCCGAACGGCCTTGAACGGCAGGCAATGCTGGATTGTGGCGCTCGTAGCGGCTAACGTAGACGTCGTCGCGTCGCCGCTCCCGCCTCTTTTGGGAAACTACTATGTTCCGACTTCTCCTTCTCGGCCTGGTGTTCGGGTTCTCCCTTTCTACGCTTCCGGCAACCACGTTGTGTGCCGCCGACAAGCCCGCAGAAAAGCCTGCCGAGAAACCGAAGGCCCCGGTCGATCCGCCGACACTGGCCAACGTTTCGTACGGCGAACATCCGAAGCAGGTGATCGACTTTTACAAGGCCGAGTCGAAGGAGCCGACGCCGGTGGTGTTCTACATCCACGGCGGCGGGTGGCGCGGCGGCTCAAAAAACGCGTTCGGTGCCAAGACTTACCTCGCCGAGGGCATTTCCGTCGTGTCGGTCGAATATCGTTTTGTGCAAGAGGCTGGCGACGTAACACCGCCGGTGAAAGCGCCCTTGCACGATGCGGCCCGAGCCTTGCAATTCGTCCGCAGCAAGGCGGCCGAGTGGAATATCGACAAGAAGCGAATTGGTGCCACTGGTGGCTCCGCCGGAGCATGCAGTAGTTTATGGCTCGCTTTTCACGACGATCTGGCCGACCCGAAAAGCAGCGACCCCGTGGCTCGTGAATCAACGCGGTTGACGTGCGCTGCGGTCGTTGGAGCGCAGACGTCGCTCGACCCCAAGCAAATTCGCGAGTGGATGCCGAACGGGACTTATGGAGCCCACGCCTTCTATCCGAGCGGCGGCGACAAGAAAGTGCCGGCGTTCGCGACTTGGCTCGAAGAGCGCGAAAAGCTAATGCCGTGGATCCAAGAGTATTCGCCGTACTCGCTTGTGACGGCCGACGATCCGCCGGTCGCTCTCTTTTACGGCTCCGCGCCGGCGATGGGGAAAGAAACGAAAGACCCGACCCACTCGGCCAACTACGGCCTGCCGCTACAAGAAAAGTGCAAGAGCGTCGGCGTCGAGTGCGAGTTGAACTACCCCAAGTCGCCCGACGCGAAGCCCGCGACCGTCCACTCGTATCTGATCGGCAAATTGACGGCTAAGAAATAGGTCATCTAGATGGTGAGCAAATTGGCGATCCAATTCATCTGCAGCGCCTAACGTAATGCCATTGAGCGGCGGGTTAGTCGGCGCTGCGCTCGTCGGCCGTCACGAGCCCAGCCCGTTCGAGCCACTCGCGGCGCAGGATGGCGAACACAAACTCGCTACCCCACGCCCCCTTGTACCAGATGTTCTCGACGAAGTGCGCCTCCTGGCGAACACCCAAACGCCGAAACAAATTCCCTGCTTTACCGTTCTCGGCGTCCGTGAGGGCCCACACCCGATGTTTACCGAGCGAGTCGAAGAGGTACCGCAGCACGTTCGCTATGGCCTCAGCCGCTAGTCCTCGGCCTTGGTACTCGGCCTTGGTACTCGGGCGACAGGGTGATTCCCAATTCCACCTGGCGGTCGTCGCCCGGGAGAAAGTGGATCCCACAGTCGCCGACAACTGTCTTCTGATCCTTTAGCGTTAGCAGTAGTTGCAACCAGGTGCCGGGTGTATTCGGAGCGATACCTTCCTGAGCCGCGATCAAGGTTGCCGCGTCATCGGCTGTGAACGACTCCCGAGACTGGAAGCGTGCAACCTCGGGCAACGACCGATATTGGAAAATTGCTGCGGCATCATCTCGTTGGAGACGTCGCAGGCGTAGACGTGGCGACAACAGTTCGAACGTAGCATTCATCGGAGCTCGTCTTCCTCACGGTTTACTTCTTTCCATTGGGGAGCAACGCGCCGACCGATCCGGTGCAACGATTGATTCGCCGTCAATCGGGAACTTCATACCGCGAGGTAAGCAATGAATCCTCAATCTGGGTCTTCAAGTGCCCTGCCGTGTCTCTTGGATAGATCGCGGTTAGCTGCGCGCACCCCGTTCTCGTACCGTATGCGACCGTAGAAAATTGCTGCGGGTACTTCGCATTCAATCGATTGCCATGTACGAGAAGGGTGGCTCGACCATCAACGTCACGAGTGTCTTTGCTGAGCAACTCCATGTTCGTTGCCAACATGCGATCCGCAACAAAGTCATCAACTACGGCTTGAAATGACTCTCCAGGCGCATGGGCAACCGTAATGCTCATCCTTGTGCGTTTGTTGTACCAAATGCCATGTTTATCGTTCCATTCAAATCCGTCTGGCGCCACGAAAACAAACCGGGCCTCTTTGGAGTCGGGGGCGGCGTCTACGACTGTCTTGGGACTTGGCGGATTCGAGGGATTACGTTCCGAGCAACCCCAGGCGAATATGACGAGTCCGGCTAGGATGTAGAATCTCATCTCACAGATCCAGGCGGCCGACGGACCAACGTTCCATGGCCGGCACCGTGCCGACCGGCTATCAGTTAATTAGAACGCTTACCGTGGCCTGGCCAGATGCAGCACCTCACACTGGCCACCATCAGCTACGGGCGACTGCTAGACCGCCGGGCCTCGCGGTACAACATGGTTATACATTCCAAATCCGGCATTCCTTTGCCCACTGGGAGCGCTGAAGCCAACTCGGGGCTGACGCCGCCTGCCGAAATAACGCACAGCACCGAGTACAACCGTTCCTTCTCTTCTGGCGAAAGCGACGCTTTGAGTGCGAGATTCTGATACGGCAAACGAAGATCGTTGAGCGGCCGGCATGCACCAGCTCCCGAACTGCAACAGCCCCGGCCGGTCTGCTGCAGCGGCTTGTTCCGCCCGCGATTGAACAAGGACTATCCCGCAGCCTACATGCCGCTGGCGATGTCCCAGACCTTCAACTCACCCGGTGCGTTGGCGGTCGTCCCACCGGCAGAAGCCAACATCCGACCGTCCGGGCTGAACGCCACAAACATTACCGACTCCGTTCCTAGAAGGGTGGCTCGCTCCGTGCCGGTGGCCACATCCCATAACTTGACGGTCTTGTCGTGGCTCGCTGAGGCCAGGATCTTGCCATCCGGGCTGAACGCTACGGATACTACGGACTCGGTATGGCCCTTGAGGATGGCCCGCTCCTTATTGGTGGCCAAGTCCCAAAGCCTGACAGTCTTGTCGCCGCTCGCCGATGCCAAAGTCTTGCTATCCGAGCTAAAGGCCACGGAATAGACCGCATGAGTATGTCCCTGAAGGGTCGACCGCTTGGCGGTAGCCGCGTCCCAGACCTTGATGGTCATGTCATGGCTCGCCGCCGCCAGCGTCTTGCCATCCGGGCTGAACACCACGGACTCGACACCGTAGGCAGGTTCGCTCGTGGTCTGATCCTCTTCGGTATGCCCTTGGAGGGTGGCTCGCTCTTTGTTGGTGGCCAAATCCCAGAGCGTGACGTCGCCGTTCACCGATGCCAGGGTCTTGCCATCCGGGCTGAATGCCACGGAGTGGACGAAGTAAGCATCCTCCTCGAGGGTGGCGCGTACCTTGCCGGTGGCCACGTCCCACAACTTGACTTGCTTGAGATCGGGTAAGGGAACAGGCGATCCGATTGCCCCCGATGCCAGGGTCTTCCCGTCGGGGGAGAACGCAACACAGCCGAGACAGCCCTTGTACTCGCCCAGGGTTGCTCGCTCCTTGCCTGTGGTCATGTCCCACAATTTCAGCGTCCCATCATAGCTGGCCGATGCCAGGGTCTTGCTATCCGGGCTGAATGCCACGGACACAACCGCATTGGTATGCCCCTGGAGAGTGGCCCGCAGCTTAGGTTCTTGTGCCGACAGGGACCACACCGGCACCAGTCCCAGGCAGGCCACGCCCAGCCACGCCGCCAGCCGTCGTCCTCGCTCCACATTCGCCGTGGTCGCTCCCGCCAATTCCAGGGTGTAGGCAGCCCAGTAATCCCAGTATTCGCTGCCAAGTTTTCGGGTCACGAACCAATAACCGGCGCAGATCACGGCAAAGCCACCGAAGCCCACTGCCGACCGCAGCAACCAGTTCGCGTCGGTGAACGATGTGAACTGCCGCAACACCGCGAGAAACGCGATGGCGATCACGATTGCGAAAAACGCCGGCAAGCATATCTTCCAGGCCGCGCCTGACCGCCCGCTGATTATCAACTCGGTTCTGGTACCCGGATCGACGACGACTCGTTGCGGGCGCAACCAGCCCCAGTCCATCGATACGTCCACCATGTGTTCCCCCGGAGCGACGGTGAAGTCAGCTCGCGCTCCCCACTCCACCCGCCCTATTTTTTGGCCATCGCTTCGCACGATGAAGTCACTCAAAGCGGCGGCAACAAATCTTCTTGGCCTCCGGATAGTGATCACGCCCTGGCTGGATTCGTTCATGACCTTTCTCCAATTGCCAAACGAACCAATGTTCGATGGCCGACACTGTGCCGACCGGCTCTCAATTTATCAGAACTCACAACGAAGGTCCGGTTCGCTGCAGCGCATGGTTAGGCCGCGCCCTTGATGTATGCTGTGATCTCATCAATACGTGCTGAGTCGCACTCGCCACGAATCGTAGTGGCATCGGAACAAAAGCTGAACGAAAGCCGCTGCGGGCCGAGACGCTCCAACGCAAAAGTGCCCTCAATAGTAGTCGCCCACTCTCTGATGCTGACGCTAGAAACGCCCCAAAGTGCAATCGTGACCTGAGCGGTGTTGGCTTGCTCTGGCCATCGCTTGCTTGGTCGGTCAGGAAAGACTGGCAGATTGCCGCGCAACTTGAGCAGTGGGCCATCGCGATGAAGCACGACCTCGTGTAGGTCAATGCGGTTGAGCGGCAACAGCGTGGAATAGTAACCGCTGATGATTTTCGGATTATCGCACTCGTCGTACCAGGCCATGATGGGTAAGGGGTCGAGCCGCCTAACTACTTATTCTCTTGCACAGCCGTCAGGTTAATCTGAGGGGTGGCCAAGGGAAAGAACTCGTATCAATCGCAAACTCTCCTGCGGTGGTTTGGACAAATTTCCGAACCGGTTGCCTTCGGGGTGCGAGAGCAACCGGGTTGTTAACCCGTTCGGCCCTGCGGAAAGAGAGCGCAGAGAGTTCTTAGAAAGGTAGCGGCGGGAGAGTGGTCGAAGTAGAATTGAAGGACCAATTCTGCGACTGGCAGAGAGTCGTGCCGTCGTCGTAACCCGTTGCGGTTTCTCTAGTAAACGCAAGCCGCTAGAGGGACTCTCTGGCCGGCAAACTGCGTTAACCGCAGGGTATCCCGTTTCCGGGGAAAAAAGAAAAGCTCCCTGGTCGGGACTCTCCTACTAACCGCGCTCTCTGTTTTTCGTCTCAGAATGGGACGCGGTTTTGTGTTAAGCAGTTATGAGGAGAGTTCGGCCGGATACCCCAATCGCGAGATTTGAACTCTGGTTAACAGCTTCGAGAACGATTCGAAAGCCGTCTGTGAAGATGGGCTGTTAACCAAACCATCGTGAGAAGTTTCAGCGTCGCGAGGTCGTCGAATTCCGCTAACCGAAACTCACGTGTGATCGAGTTAGGTTTCAGATGGCCGACGGTTCCGGCGGGGTGCAAAAAAGAACGCACTCCCATCATTCGCTGCGTCAAACCCAATGTAATTCGAAGCCCAACATCTTTCAGTCCTTGCAACTCGTGATTGCCGGCGTCGCGCAGAAGGAACTAGCCCGCCAGGTCAAATATCCGAAGGTCGACAACCAGATTCTCAGATCCAAGTTGCCGAAATGCATCATGAGTCACCCCGAACTCCACTAGGCCAGGCGAGCCGAATGCCTTCCCATGTCCAGCGGCGGACCGGAGCCGCACCGCTCATGGCAGCCCGCGGATTTCGCGCACGGTGTTAGGGTAGATGTACAGGCCGTCCTCTCCCTTGCGGAACGCCATCAACGCGGCGTCACCGTGGTCGTCATCGTGTTCGGCCCCCAGCGTATGCCGCAACTCGTGGGCGAGCCTCGTGAGGTATCGCTTCACGCTGGTATCGTCCTCCATGATGCACCGGCGCTCGCCGGTCACGTCCGACCGCGGGTCGGCCAGGCCACGGACGTCCTTCGTGCAGGTTACGCTAGCGCATTCGTCGAGTGCCGACCAGCGTTGCACGACATAGAGGCTGATGTTAGCGAGGGTCGGGGCGAACCGGTCCGCGTTGGCGTTCAACTCGTCGAGTATCGCCCACACCTCGGGTTCTGTCGTGACCTGCTGGCCGAGGTCGGCGGCGACGGTGAACCGCTCGTTGAGGTTCAGCCGGAACGAGATGCCCGTTTGCGGGGTTAGGAATTCGTTGATGTCTTTCAGCCGGCCGGCGACGGCGGCGAATGAAAGGGCGGAGGTGCGACCCTGGCCGTCGGTCACGAGGTAGACGTAAACCAACACCTCCAGCGGTGCATACACCAGCACCTTCAGCGAGTCCTGAATCGGCTCGTTTGGGCGGCCGACCGGGTTAAACTTGAGCCGCGCGTGGCCGGGGTGCCCGGCCGTGATCGCCACGAAGTAGCCGTCGCCACGGTCGGGTTGGCTTCCAAGATGTCGAAGCCGATGGGATCGTCCGTCAGCTTGTTAAAAGGGACCGATGTGTCGGCGGCCATAAGGGGGGCCTCGGACATAGAAGGAAGCGTGCACCGTGGGCGTCACGGTATCCCGGCGCCCCATCACCGTCAACGCCCCGCGGTCACGTCCCGACCCTGCTGCCTGCCGCGTCTGGCCAGGTTAATGCCCCACTCCGTCAGCACCAGGGGGGCGAGCGGCAAGGATCGGAATACGAGCAGTCGCCGTGCTCGTTGATTCTGGGCCGAGTGGGGCGGCCCTTGCTGCAACCTTGCAGGCGGAGCTACAGAAACAGATTCTCAGGTCAAAGTTGACGAAATACATCAGGGTGACGCTGAAGGAACGCGTCCGCCTCGTGAAGCTCACGCAGAAGCTGGGGGCAAGGAACTACCGCACAGGGAGATCCAAAATGAACTGGTCGTCAGACGGAAGAAGAGGACCGCAAACGCCGTGATCGTCTCGCTGGATGAGATCCATTGCTCGCAGCGGCTGGGCGGGTTGCTGAAGAGCTATATCCGGAAGGCTTTGTAGCTTCGTTGGCACATCGATTGCGAACGTCGGTAAGCAGGCATATTCGTCATTTAAATCGTGCGAACTGGGCAGATGTGTGCGAACCCGCACATCGGAATGACTCAAAAACCCTTGCCAGCAACTTTGCTACCGATCAGCTTCGTCGTGCCCCATCGAGAAACCAAATGATTCATGAAGTCTCTGGTGATATCCTGTTGACCAAAGCGCAAGCCATTGCCCATGGAGTGGCTCCGAACGACCACTTCGACCATGGCCTAGCTGCCGCGTTGCACGAAAGGTGGCCGACTATGGTCAAAGACTTTCGCCACTATGCTCATCAAACTCATCCGAAGCCGGGTGAGTTTTGGTTCTGGGACGCAACTGGAGTGCAGGTGTTCAATTTGCTGACCCAAGAGGGGGAACACGGTCACGGTGCCAAGCCTGGCAGGGCCACCACCGCATATGTGAACCACAGCCTGAAGAGGCTTCGGCATGAATTAGAAAAAGAAAAGATTAAAAGCGTCGCGTTGCCGAAACTGGCGACCGGAGTAGGTGGATTGGACTGGACGGTAGTGCTGCCGCTGATCCATACCCATTTAGGCGACCTCTCCATTTCGGTGTTCGTTTACACACATTGTCAGAAGGGCGTGCAGGCAACTGAAGTCGGTGCGTAGTAGCCACGGGTTCAACGAACATTTCTCCGCTCACGCAGACCTAACGCGGTTGCAAGTGGTCAGAATAATGGCGATCACTTCAACCCTGCGAGATCTATTCTTAGCGGACTGCTTGACGAAAAGGACGCAATCCACCATCAACCAATGAAGGCCGGTTGGCCGGCAATTTCAGTAACCGTTTCGCCGAGCGGAATGGGGCAAAGAAAGTTCGCGGGCTTAACGGTCAATAAGCTACTCCGGCAACATGCGAGGAGTCGCTCAGCAGTATTGCCCATGAACATGCCGGTTATCCCACTACGGCCGATGCTGCCTACAACGAGTAAGTCGATTTGTAGCTGATCGGAAATGCGATTGATTTCTTTCCAGGGCGTGCCCCAAGTCAGGTGCGGCCTAAGATCACCCTGGACACCGAGTGCGGATATGAACTCATCGAATCGCTGTTTCGCGGCTTCGTTAATCTCGTTACGAAGTGACTTCCCTTCAGACAATTTGCTGAAGATATCTTCGGGTACATCCATTGAATCTACGACATGCAACATGTGCAGAGGGGCTTTTGCAACGTGAGCTAGGCTGCTGGCTACATCGACTGCGCGGCGACTGACGGGCGAGAAATCGGTGGCCGTTAGAATGGCAGCAGGTTGACTGACGTGCTCGGGCCGGACGATCCAAACAGGAGCTGGGCAGATGTGAATGAGCCTTTTGGCGGTGCTGCCGACAAAGAGCTCTTGCCAGACAGTCATCGCATGAGCACCGGCGAGCACCAAGTCGTATTCTCCAACCTGCGTGATGCGGCAAATTTCAGCCAAAGGCTCCCCCAGCAAAACCTTGTGCTTGATCACTAGATCGGGATCGGCGACCTTCTCGGCCAATTGCTGCAGGCGCAACTCGGCCGCGCTTAGTACTTCGCGATGGAACACGCTGCCTTCGCCGTACAGCAAGTCGAGTTTGGCGTCGATTGACGCCGAGTGCATGGATTTTCTTATGTTAGGCAGCACGTGTACCAGGGTGAGCGCCGCACCTGTTTGTTTTGCAACCCACACCGCCTGCTGTATCGCAGCACACGACGCAGGTGAGAAATCGACAGCAACTAGAAGCTTATGAAACTGGAGATGGTTTGACATGGTTCCAAGTATCGATGAGCGTTTGTGAAGACGACACTGCAGGCAGCGGACAACCCCGCTTCGCTTGGCATCTGGATGAAGCAAACACCATGCCGTCGACGTTCGCCATCAAACGCGGATGATTGCGAACCTCCGGACCTAACGGAGGCCTGAATCCGCACGCCCAGAGTCAAAATAGCGCGCGCTGGCTCAGTGCGCGGGTGGGCAGTTTCAGATAGTCGGAAAGGAAGGCAAATACCACTCATGCACCAGGCGGTCCAACTCGTTCCTCCTCGAAATGCAAATCTCATTCATCCGATACCTTGAGGGCGCGAATCGTTCTGCCAGTCTCGGAGCTATAGAACACAAACTCGGTGCCAACAGTGAGAAGCGTCTGGCTGTCTGGAGAAAATCCAATCAAGTGTCCGTCACCCCCGAGCTTGATCCCGGCTATCTCCCCGCCTGTCTTTCAAGTCATAGAGATGCAACTCTCCTCGATGTTCCTCCCTTCAACCGAAGCACCGCCCGACGCAATCGCAAGACGCAAATTGTCCGGGCTGATGATCGCGGACCTTTGAGGATAGCTGCCAGCCTTTGCACCAACTGTTGTCTTTCCCGTGGCGAGGTCCCAAATCCTGGTTGCACCATCGGTCATCACGACTCGATTCTGTAGGGTTCTAACCAAAGATTTACGCGAACAGCGGTGGGAACGAACGACCGGTACGTGGGAGACGCAACGATCGGGAGACCGTTCAAACTATTGGCTGACGGGATGAAAACCAATCGTTGGCCGCTTGAGGTCAATCGCCGACTCCTCGCAAGTGGGGCTGCGATTGCTGTTTAGGTTTTGAGACGACGGTTTTCCGCCGAAGTAATCAGGCCCTGGAGTTGCAAAAAATCGATGGGCTTCACGAGGTGGAGGTCAAAGCCCGCTTCTCGCGATTTCAGGATATCGTTCTCTTGACCGTAGCCGCTTTGTGCAATCAGGAGCATGTCACACGTGGCAGCGTCACTCCGCAACGTGCGGGCGACGCCGAATCCGTCAAGCTCGGGCAGGCCTAGATCGCACAAGATGACGTCCGGCAGGATACGCTTTGCCAACTCAACGCCATCGGGTCCAGAATGGGCGATTTGCACATCAAAGCCCATGTGACGTAGAAGCATCTTCATGCTGAGGGCCGTGTCGCGGTTGTCTTCAATGACCAAGACACGTTTGGGTTGTAGCTTTTCTGTTGTTGGTACTGGTGCAGTAAGGGTTTTGAGCGGCGCGGCCTTCTTCAGTGGCAAGCGAACGCGAAACTCCGAACCTTTCCCCAGCCCCGAACTGTATGCTTCAACGCGACCTTCGTGTAGTTCGACGAGACCCTTGACGAGCGCCAGACCCAATCCAAGGCCTCCCTTGCTACGCGCGAGGCTGCTTTCCGCCTGGCTGAAGGTGTCAAAGACCTTGGCCACAGTTTCCGCGCTCATGCCGATGCCGTCGTCTTGCACGCTAATGGTTATTAACGATGCAGCAGCATCGATCTTGGCTTTCAGCCAAACTCTCCCCCCTTTGTTCGTAAACTTGTTCGCGTTGTGCAGCAGATTCGATATGACCTGCGACAGTCGCGTTACATCGCCTTCCATCCAGCAAGGCTCGGTGGGGAGTTCGGCAAATAGTGTTAAGCCGTTGTCGGCGAGAATGGCCTCATAGTCGTGGGCGACGTCGCGCAGAATCTGCACTAAATCGCACGGTTCTTTTTGCAGACGCACTTTACCGCGGACGATTCGGGACACGTCCATCAGATCATCGATCAGGCGCGCCATGTGCGTGACTTGCCGCTCGATCATCTGGCGTGTATCGCGAGCTTCGCTACTCTCGGTCGCGACGTGATCCAGCAGGCGAATGCCGTTGCGAATTGGAGCCAAAGGATTGCGCAATTCGTGGGCCAACATGGCCAGGAACTCGTCTTTGTGCCGATTGGCGTCTTCCAAGCTTTGGGCTTGCTGACGGAGTTCAAATTCAGTGGCAACTCGTTCGGTGACATCTTCAATCAGAGTTAAAGTGCCGATAATCCGCTCACCTTCCATCAGCGGATTGATTTTTGCAGTTTGCTGCATATTCATCAGCGAGGCTGATGCAACCGTGGGCGGCATCGGGAGCAGGTACGCATGAAACCGCTGTGACAGAATTCCCGATTGGCCGGTGAGAGCCTGAGAATAGTAGCGGTCCAGGCCGCGAATCACCAACTCAGGAAAGACGTCGAACAGAGTACGCCCGACGACCTGCTCACTCTTCTGGCCAGTATGCTTTTCCAGCCAGCGATTCCAGCCGGTGATTTTCGAGTCAACATCGGTCGTCAGAATCCCCCACGAACCCAAGTGATCGAGGTTCTTCAGGAGTGTATTGTTGACTTCCATCGCGATGCCAGACTCTTAAGACTCACCGAAAAAAATTCGACTAGACAGCAATACCAGCGGCGCCACCCATCTCCGCCTCAGCCCAATTCTCAACGGATTGCAGAAACAGGGCAAACGAAGCGATACCTAGTACCAAGATCAGGCAGCCCGTTACTTCACTTCCGCGCATCCTGAATCGAGCACCGACCACGAGTGCGTGTTGCGGAACCGACTCATCCACGACCAGCGACTGCACCTTCTCGGCGAGCACATCAAGGCTCAAGCGAGGAATCGAAAACGAGAACCGAACGTGCAGCAGATTTCCGAACACCCCCAGGCAGGCATTCATGATAATGTTACCGACCTCGGTTATTACCTCGCGTGATGATGCGCCTAACGTGCCGCCGAGGCTTCGTTCTCCCGTCAGCAAATCGACGAGTTGCACTGCGCCGTCAAAATTCAAAAGCAGAAAGGCATCGCCAGCGACTGGGCCAGTGAAGACCTGATGAACGGTTGCTACATCGCCACTCACGAACTTGCTAAGTGCATCGACAACCTCGTGAATTTCATGGACGCTGACCTCTGGAACTTCCAGGTCAACGCGGCTTTTTGTGAGGTCAGACAGAGAGGCAGCGGAGCGCGAAAAGGCAATGTTGATCAGTTCGGTGACGGCGTCTTTCTGGAGCGGCGTTAATTGCACGGCGCAATCCCTCCTTGCAAAGCCGTCTCTACCGCCGCCAGCAACGAAGCGGATGTAACTGGCTTGACGACAAACCCAGCAGCGCCGCCATCGGCGGCCATCTGACGAGTCGAGCTTTGAATGTCAGCCGTCACAATAATCGCTTGGCAATTCGCATCCATCTGCCGCAAGCGGCCAAGCACCTCGATGCCGTCCATTTCGCGCATCGTCACGTCGAGCATCACCAGGTTTGGCTTCTCGATAAAGTAACGTTCGAGCGCGGTGAAGCCGTCTTCCGCATCGACCACAGTGTGGCCCGCTTCCTCCAGGATTTTGCGTGTAGTTCGACGCGCCAAATTGGAGTCGTCGACAATCAGAATTTTTGCCATTACAGCATCTCCAGAATCGTGGCAGCCATTTTTGCCAGGGGAACGCTGCGATCGAACAAGCCCGCTTCGACCACAGACCGAGGCATCCCGTAAACCACGCAACTCTCTTCCGATTCGACGATAATTCGGCCACCTGCAGCCTTGATCCAGGCTGAGCCGGGAGTGCCGTCAGAACCCATGCCGGTCATCACTATTCCGAGCGTCCTTTCACCATATACGTCGGCTGCAGATTTGAATAGGACATCGACAGCAGGGCGGTGAGCCGTATCAATTGGCAGCAAGTCCAGGTGAGAAGCTACCTCACCTGTAGGCTTACGCAAGAGCGAAAGATGAAACCCTGCGGGTGCCAGTAGTACCTGGCCGGCGCGAAGGATGTCACCTTCCCGAGCTTCCCGCACGTCGAGTTCGGAAACATCACGCAAACTGCGGGCGAATAGCTCCGTGTATCCCACGGGCATGTGCAAAACCATGGCGATCGGAACGGGGAACGTCTTTGGTAATCGGGGAATCAAGTACTTTAGCGCCTGCGGACCGCCGGTAGAAACGCCCAAAACGACCACATCAACCTGGCGATTCGTGATCCGACTAGCCAAAGGAACCAGCGGAGCGCCAGCTTCGACCGCTGGTCGCTTCAACAGATGCGTAGCGGCTGCCGCTTTAACCTTCGCCAGCAATTCCTCGGTGATCTCCAATAATCGTTCGGTCGCCAAACCAGTGGGCTTTTGAATGACGTCGATCGCGCCTGCCTCAAGTGCTTCGAGCACCTGCTGGCCATCCTTGCTGGCCATGCTAACCACGATTACCGGAAGGGGGGCACGCTCCATTTGTGCGCGCAGAAATGTGAGCCCATCGGCACTCGGCATGTTCAGATCGAGCGTCACCACATCCGGCTTGAGTTGCTCGACAAGTTCCAACGCCTCGAGGCCATCGCGGGCAGCACCGACCACTTCGATGAAGGGACTGCGCGACAGCATCTGCCTCACGAACTTACGCACAAAAGCAGAGTCATCGACGATGAGCACGCGAATGATGTGCGAGCGTGGGCTGGTTGGCGAAGAAACTTGCGACAAGGAATTTCTCACTTCTCAGTTCAGTTCAAAGTGTAAACAAACGCATCGCCAACCTGTTGAAGATCGAACTCATCAGTGACTTTGAGGAGCGATTCCGCAGCACCGATGAATAAATAGCCCGGCCGTGCCATCTGTGAGGCGAACTGATCGACCGTGCGGGCAATCATCTCGGTCGAAAAGTAGATGAATACGTTGCGGCAGAAGATGAATGGTGACTCAACGAACGGAGCAATCTCGGCGCTTTTGATGAGATTAGCAACCGACCAGTGAACTCCTGAGTGCAATTCTGGGTTTATCTGCCATCCGCCAGCTGTCGCCAAAAAATACTTCTCCTTTAGTTCCGGAGATAAGGCGCGGAAAGAACGGTCGCGATAGATCCCCTGCCGAGCTTTGGCAATCGCCGCCGGACTGGCATCGCTGGCGAAAATCTCAAAGCTGGCTCGTTGGAACCAGCCCGTTTCGTTCAGCGCCATGGCAATGGTGAGCGGTTCTTCTCCGGTACAGCAGGCCCCGCACCAAATCCGAATCGTTCGCCCAGGAAACATCTTCACATATGCGGGCAGCAATTGCTCGACGAACGCCTGAATCTGATCGATCTCCCGCCAAAAATAGGTTTCTGGCACTGAGAGCGCATCGGTGACGGCTGGCCATTCTTGCTCGCTGCCCGGCCCGTATTTGAGCAAGTAGTAGTAGTCGAGAAACGTGGTTAACCCGCACTCGACTACGCGTGGCGACAATTTCTCCGCGAGGATGCCGCGCTTCGCATCGTCAAAATGGATGCCGGCGTGATCATGAATCAGGTCGCGAAGAATTTTGAACACGGTGGGGGGTAGATCGATCGGAAACGTTGCTGGCCACATCAGCGCACACCTTCATCGACCAGGAATGGAGGTGAGGGACGTCCACTGGCAATATGGCTGAGTGCAGCCACCGCTGCCTGCCGAACCGCTGGTTGCGCATCTTCCACAGCGGTCTCCAAAATTGCGACTGCGGCGGGCGTTCGGATGCGAACTAGCGCTTCGATGAGGGTGCGACGGACATCAAGCAGCAAGGACGGCAAATGCGAGGCCAAATTCTGAATTTCGTCAGAATTGACAGCTGTCAGCGCCGCGACGACCGCCGCCCGATGTTTGGGATAGCTGGCCAACCGCAGAAGGACATCAAGACTTTCTGCTTGATGCAGTCTTCCCAGAGCACAAATCGCCGCTTCCGACAGGAGGTGTTCAGGTGAACTGGCAGCTTCGGCGAGCGGTGAGACAGCCCAGGTTTGTCCCGACTGACCCAGCGACCGGCAGGCAGTTATGCGGGTAAGACTGTCCTCGGAATCTAGGGCACTAATCAACACCTGTGCAGGCTCAGGGCATCGAATTTCGCCGAGTGCTAGAAGCGCGGCTTGCGATAAGTCGGCGTTCGGATGTACCGCCATTTGTTCGAGCAGCGAGTATCCCGCGCGACCATAGTGCCCCAACGCGCTGGCGGCGGCAATGCGAACCTGCATTCCCGGATCGTTGATTGCCAGGGAGCTGAATTGATCCGCAAGAGCGCGCTGAGTGTCCACTCGCGTCAGCGATTCAACCGCGTTGTAACGGACCCAGACATCAGTGTCTGTGAGCGATCGCTTGAGTAAGTCGATGACTTGAGGATCCTCGACCTCCGCGAGCGCACCGACAGCTGCGGCACGAATTGCGGGAGTATCGCTGGCCACAACTCGTTTCAAGACTTCCAAGATACGAACGTTGTCCAAACAGGGAAGATGAGCAACGGCCGTACGGCGAACATGCTCGTTCGTGTCATCACAACACACCAGTAATGCCTGCAAGCATTCGCTCGCCCCACAATAGGCGGCTACTCTAACCGCCGATTCGCGCACCAATGGGTTGGCGTCGTGCAGCAGTTGAGTCAGCTCAGCAGGCAATGCGTCATGCCCTAAGGAATTGATCAGTTCCACCGCGGCGCTGCGTACTACCAAACTCGGATGGCCAAGCAGTTTCTTCGCTGGAGCATACGATTCGAGATCACGAATGTGCGTGAGCGCTTCGAGAGTGGCGTTGACAATATCTTCGTCAGTTGCGGCGAGCAAACGAAGCAGGCCCGGAGTGAAAGAACGATCGCCCAGTTTGCCCAATAGTTTTACGAACGAAGGTTCGAGCGTCTCGCCCTTTCGCTCCAATCTTTGCTTCAGCAAAGTCGTCGCTGCCGAATGCCGCCGAGCGAGAGCTTGCAATGCGGCCTCATAGGCAGCGGGAATGTCGAGCCAACGCACTAAACTTGCGTCTGCTTCACCAGCCGGAAGCCAACCGACGAGCCTCACTAGCGGTTCAATATCCGCAGGCCTCCCTGTGGCGACTACCGATTCCACTCGAGCCATCCATGCCGAACTGAGGGGGCCGCTTTGCAGCATTGCTACGACATCCTGCGCGCTACCGTATCGCTCAGCCTGGCGATCGTGGACTTGTGTAATCGCCTTCGCCAATTGAATCAGAGGAGTTGTTGGTTCTTCGGCCAGAGGTAAGAGGGCGAGCAAGCTGTTTTCATCACCCAGCGCGCCCAGCGCGTCAATCACGGTGCCTTGAAAGAGCGGATCGAGCAGCAGGGTCTCCAATTGATAGGCAACTCGGCCATCTCCGATTTTGCTGAGTGCATCGATCGCGGGAAACGCCAGTTCGAACTCTCGCGATTCAACAAATTGAACAAGATCGTCAACAGCCTCGCCGGCTTGCAGATGGCCTAGGCTTTCAATGGCCTGCACGCGCACATTCGTATCGGGGTCGTGAAGGACGGCCAGCAGGGGTGGAATAGCGCGCGGATCTCCTCGTTCCCCCAAGGTGAGCGCCGTGTAGGTGCGGACGTCCGCGCTTTCCGAGTTCAGCAATTCGATCAGTGCCGGAACAACGTCTGTAGGGATTGCTACCAGTACTCGGATGGCAGAATTGACCCGCGCTAAATTTTTGTTCTCGTCGCGAAAGATGGTCAGCACTTGCCGAACCAAATCAGCGGAACTGCTCGCAGTCAGTTCACTAACGGCGCGCTTTCGTGCGCGCCAGCTTTTGTCTCCTAAAGCGGCGAGCAACTTGTCCATGTGCAATTGGCGACCGGCATCCTCCGGTTGCGGCTGGGTCATTTCGTTTTCCTGCGTAGTGCGGACTTGGGCTTGGCAGGAGCAGCCGGTTTGGCTTGACGAGTCTTGGCTACGTTCGTCATTTCGTTAGCCTGTTTTTTCAGTGACTCAATCACATCGCGAGCGGAAGTTGCCGATTGATTGTTACGATCGGTAATCGTGCGAATCTCCGCAATCGAGGCCAATATACTCTCAGCAGCGGCCGAGTGCTCGCTATTAGCGCCGGTGATCAGCCTGACTTGCCGGGTGACATTCTCAGCCGCTCCAGCGGCATCCCGCGTCGCTCGTGTCTGTTCGTTCATGGCCTGGCTGACTTGGCCCGACTGTTTACGAATGCCATCGACGGATCGAGCAATCTGGGCCGTGCTTGTTACTTGCTCGGCCATCGCATGAGCGACATCAGCGACCGAGCGATTGAGTGCCGTCATCGCCTTGGCAACTTCTTCGCCACCACGAGTTTGCTCGCTGACCGCTTTCGCCGTGGACGCGATCGCAGTCCGCATTGTCGCGAGCGCCTGGGAAATTTGATTGGCACCCGTGGCCTGCTCCGTCGTCGCCTTGCGAAGCTGCTCCGACAACGAACGAGTTGCTTGTCCTGCCTTAATGATGTCGCGCGCAGCCCGCCCTTGTTCGGCCATCGCTTGAGACACTTGCTGCGCGATTT
Source organism: Anatilimnocola aggregata (assembly GCF_007747655.1). NCBI lineage: Bacteria > Pseudomonadati > Planctomycetota > Planctomycetia > Pirellulales > Pirellulaceae > Anatilimnocola > Anatilimnocola aggregata. The sequence goes on along the minus strand of NZ_CP036274.1, from coordinate 5,187,349 downwards.
TGCGCATTTGAGCCGTCGATTGCGACACGTCCTGTGCGGTTTTTGTCTGCTCGGCGGTGGCAACTGCAACTTGCCTCGATTGGTTAACAGTGGTCGTAATCGCCGATACGACATGCTGTCCGGCGGTAATCTGCTCTTCGGCCGCGCGCGAGATTTGCGACGTAATTTGTGTGGCCTGTCGAATTCCGCTGAGAATCTTTTTCAGGCCGGACATTCCTTCCTCGGCCAGCACGCTGCTTTCGTTGGCTACTTTCACGCCGTCGTTGGCAGATGTCACGGCTTCCTGCACCACCTCCTGCAAGGCTTTGACAATCGAGCTGATATCCGATGTCGCTTGCGCAGCCCGATTCGCCAGATTGCGAATCTCTTCGGCGACCACAGCAAATCCGCGACCTGCATCTCCCGCGCGGGCCGCTTCGATCGAAGCGTTGAGTGAGAGGAGGTTCGTGCGCTCGGCAATTAAGTTGATGGTGTTGATGATGCCGCCGATCTCAGCTGCCTGCTTGCCCATCTCCTTTACGACCGACGCAGACTGCGTCATCACATCGCGGACACGCGTCAGGCCCTGAATGGATTTCTGGACAGCACTTCCCCCCTCGTCAGCCTCCTTTGCCAGCTGGCGAGTTGTTTCGTCAGCCTGCTTCGCCAGTCCCGCCACCGAATGAATCGAGCGGTCAAGCTGCGTGGCACTAGTGGCGGCTCCGCTGGCAACGTCAGTAATCTTCTCAGCGTTTTGCGCTACTCCAGCCACCGAACGGGCCATTTCCTCCACCGCGGTGGCCACACGTTCAACTTCCGCCGACAAACTTTCGGAAGTCGCGCCGACTTCTTCGATTGACGAAGCCATCTCATTGATGGACGAAGCCGTGCTATCAGCGGCAGTCGCCAACTCGTCGCTGTTCTTTTTGACACCCTGAATCGAGCGGGCCATTTCTTCCACTGTGGCCGCCGTCTCGTTCATGCCGGTGACGAGGTTCTCAGTATCCTCGCTAATGCGACGAATGGAACTCGCCATCGCAGCAGACGAAGTTCCCACTTGAGTCGTCGACGACGAGATTTCCTGGACTTTGCCATTGACACTGTGGATCGAACGCGTAGTCTCTTCCGCCGCGGCCGCAATTTCGGTCAACGATTCATTCAATCGCTGGGTATTACCGTTCACCTGCTCCGTAGAGGCAGCCATTTCGTTGACCGTCGAGACGAGTTGCTCCGCTGACCCCGCGACGGACATTGCTTGCGTAGCGGTCTCTTTTAACGAAGTTGCGGTCGCCTTGGTCTGGGTAACAACTTTGTCTAGCGATGTCTTTTGCGTTTCGATGCCGCGTTGTAACTCGTCGGTAATGCGAGTCAGTTCCACCGCTGCAGACGTGATCTGCATCGTATCGGTTTGACCCATCGGAGAGTCGCTGGGGGTCGCGCGTCGATTGGAACGAAGAGGCATGAGAATAGACTCCGAGATCGGTCAAGGTGTAGGAGCAGCGATTTCTTGAAAATTCAGTACTTCAGCGACATCGAGAATCAGAACCAGTCGTTCGCCGATGCTGGCAATCCCAGCCAAGTATCTGCCACTCAGGGCAGTGATTGTTTCAGGAGGTTGATTGATGGCCTCGGTGCTGACCGTGATGAACTCGCGCGCGGAGTCGACCAACAGGCCCACCGTTCTTCCCGCGTGAGTAACCACCATCAAGCGCGTCCGCAAGTCTCGCACGGTGCGATCAAACCCAAAGCGAGCTCGCAGGTTTACGACAGGCACTACCTGTCCACGCACGAACACCACTCCATCGACGAACGAAGGCGAATTGGGGACAGGAGTAATTTGCTCCACCATCTCCATTTGCTGCACCACGTCGCTCTTTAGCGCGTAGGCCGTGTTAGCCAACTCGAACAGGATGAACGATTGGCTCGTTCCGCTTCCTTTTTCAGACGCCATGCGGGGCTCCTGTGGCATGTGCTGCACGATTGGCGGGGATATTCAGTTGCGGACCAGGTGCGTTCTTACGGCCGCCGCGAACCAGACGCGAGGTATCCAGAATCAACACCACGCGTCCATCTCCGAGCTCGGTCGCTCCTGAGATGCCGGGCACTTGCACGAGGGCATCGGTGAGCGGCCGCACCACAATTTCCTGCAGCCCGAGCACCCGGTCGACGGCAATTCCCGCTGCCTGCGATCCTTCACCGACAACGAGCGCAAAGTGCTGTCGATCGCGCGCGACACTGCTTCCGAAAAAGCGTGAGAGCCAGAGAATCGGCAGAGCCCCCTCGCGATATCGCAGGAGATCGTTCTGCTCCATGACCGTGAGTTCTGCAGTTTCCAGCTTGATGATCTCGCGAATACTAACTTGCGGGACCGCGTAACGCTGCTCACCAACCTGCACAATGAGTGCTTCGGTGATCGAAACCGTCAGCGGCAACTGAATTTCAAACCGGCTCCCGCGGCCAACTGCCGTACTCAGAGTAAGTTGCCCGCCCAACTCTTCAACCGTCTGCCGGACCACATCCATGCCGATGCCACGGCCACTGACCCGATCAACGGTTTGGCGAGTGGAAAACCCGGGAACGCACAGAACATCGAGCAACTGGGAATCGTCCATTCGATCCAGTGCTAAGGGAATCCCTCTCGCGCGAGCCAGTTTGAGCACCTGATCAGCATCAATGCCACGACCATCGTCTTCGACTTCGATAACTACCGTTTCCCCCAGCGTCTTAGCTCGCAGATGAATTAAACCTTCAGGCTGCTTGCCGTTCGCCACGCGTTGCTCGGGGGATTCCAGGCCATGGCTGACCGCGTTTCGCACCAGGTGCAACAGCGGATCCATGATCCGCTCGACAACGTACTTGTCGATCTGTGTATCTTCCCCAGTAAGACGCAACGAGACCTGCTTGCCGGCCTCGCGCACTAAGTCGCGAATCACGAACTGCATTCGCACAAAGACTTCGCGAATTGGCACCATTCGGACCCGCATCACACCTTCGCGCAGGTCACGCAGTTGGCGTTCGATGGTCGAGGCGGTCTCTCGCAGCCCGCGCAATTGAGCGGTGGGTGCGGATCGTAAATGGGAGAGCCCTTCGTCTAGTCGTGCGCGACTTAATACGAGTTCGCCAACGAGTCGCATCAGTTCATCGAGCCGATCCAGATCGACTCGCACCACATTCGCTGGAGTGAGGTGCGTTGAACTTCCTTCTTCCGCAGATTGCGCGACGATTGCTTCAACGGGGGCCGCTGCGGGCGCCGGCAGTTCAAACTGACGGCAGATAAGTCCCTCGCCCTGGATGCAAGTAGTTGCCTCGACGTCCGGTGCAGTTAGCAGGATAAAGGAAAACTCGATTCCTCCGGTGGGTGCGATCACGGGAGATGAATGAACAATCTCTCCAAGGCCCTGCAGTTGCTTGCGAACCGCATTCACATCGATGCCGCGCTGGGAAAGCTCAGCCGACGGCCGGAAGACGATTTCCCAGGCCCGCTGGCCAGTGCGAATCTTCTCGGCAATCAGCACGCCTTTCTCGCCAAGCGACGAACTAGGCGCTGTCCTTCGCGTTTCGCCGGCTACTGCGGTACCGGCGACTGGCAACAATGCGGCGATGCGTGTCAGGAGTGGTGCTAGTTCAGGAAGTTGTGATTGATCGCGGCGGGCTGCAATCACTTGCTCAAGCGCCACGACGCCGCTCACCAGCGTTTCGAGTCCGGTCAGTGTGAGCTGCGTTTGATTGCGACGGACTGCACCCAGGAAACTTTCCAGATGATGAGCCAGTTGCTCGGGCTCCTGAAAGCCTACCATGGCCGAGAGGCCCTTGAGCGAATGAAAGCTGCGAAACAGCTCGTCAACCAGCGACTTATCGATTCGCTCTTGCGGCAGCAAACTCTCGAGTCCAAGCAATGCCCGGCGAGCAAGTGCCAGATGTTCGTCGCACTCGACGAAGTAATCGGCGAGAAACTCCGCGAACCTCGATCGGTCGGTGTCGGCAATTGGATCAGTGGACATCGAGGTTCAGTAAACGTCCTGCACGTTCAGCCAGGACGGCCGGATCGAATGGCTTGGTCAGATACAACGAAGCACCTGCGGCAATGGCCAAGGTCCGACTCTCGTCATCTCCGCGGGTAGTTAGCACTATAATTGGAATGTCGCGGAAAGTGGCATGTTTTCTCACAAACGCGACCACTTCCAGCCCATGCATATCTGGCATATTCAGATCCAGCACCATGATGTTCACGGTGCTGATCGCCAGTCGCTCGATCGCCTCCAAGCCATTCGCCGCTTCCTGAAAACTGACGTCAGGCAAGCCTCGCAGCGAAGCCATCACCATCCGCCGCATCGTGGTGGAATCGTCAACGACCAGAACGTGGTTCATAGAATCTGCTCATTCGCCCGCAGGGTGAGCAGCTTGGTGCTAATTTGTCTTAACATTGGTCACAGAACGTCACGACGGTTTCAGAGCATAAACAGTCCTGTGATTTTACTTGCATAACCGCATACTGCCAATGGTTGCCAGGAAGTCGAAGGGGCATCCATATCAAGGCCCACCAGCCGCAACTTCACCTTCTGCGAGCGTGGAGATTGCGCGCCGAGTGGAGATGGCGATGCTGTCACGTGTGAATCCGAATCTGCCGTCAGTGTTCGGGTGATCGCTGCGAGCGCTCATGAGATCCAATTCCTTTCGCCTGCCATTTCGAAAATCGCTGTACAGCTTTTGAGTCAGGTGTGTATCTCCAAGTTGCCGACAGCGAAACTGCTTGGCCGGCTAATCGTCACTTGGCCAAGTAGCGATCATCGGTTTGGATCTTGTCAGGCTCGTCCTTTGCATCACGGACGAATTCCGAGATGCAGGGCGGGCAACAGAACTCGTAGGATTCACCTTCGTAAGTAGCATCGACGAAGACTTTAGCGGTAAGAAGGGCTCGGCGTTGTCGCTCGTGCTCACTGGTGACTTGGCCCGGGCAGTGCGACAAGAGGCAGTCCCGGCAACCAAACATTGGTGGGACGTCGGCACAAGCGCTGTCTGGAAATGGCGACGAGCTCTCGGCGTTGTAGATACCGAAGGCAATCGTCTGAAGACACCGGAACGCGTGGCAGCCTTCGTGAAAGCGACCGCACCGACTGCCAGGTCTCCAGAGCGAAGGGCAAAGATTGTAGCAGCCAAGAAAGGCTAGCCGCGGCCGACTCACGTTGTGGAGATACTTCGGCAAGCCAATGTCGACAAGCGGCACACAGAAGTCAGTCGCGCCAAGATGTCAGCTTCGCAAAAGGCCCGGTGTGCACGTGGTAACTTGCCGCCAGCTGCCGGGGTTCCGTGGTCAGCGAAAGAAATCAGGTTGCTTCGAACATTGCCGGCGGTCGTCGTTGCCAAGCGAACCGGGCGAGCGCTGCAGGCGGTTTATGCGCGGAGTTCGCTGCTCAAGGTGCTGGATGGGAGAAGGGCCGCAAAATAAAATGATTCGCTGCGACATCATGGTTATGCAGGATGGACGGCTATCCTGTCATGCATCTGAATGGCAACCTAGATGAAAGTCGATCGCCGATCCATCGCAGGTGGCCGACTTGCTGCTCGTTGATAGCCTTCTCTGATCTCTGTCGAATCTGTTTGCCGGTACGGCCGAAGCCGAAGATACTTGTTGCATCCGAAGCAACGTGTGACGAGGGGCAGAAGCTCCAATCGAAATACAAAATGCGACCTTCTGAGACAATCAAGTTTCGCTCGGCAGAGCCGCTGTCTAGCACTATGTGCTCCGAATTGGCGAACCGAGGATGGCATTTTACGGCAGCGAGTGACGAACTCATTATCTTCGAGGCAGAATATTCGCCTGGCGTAAGCCTATTGCCACTGTTAGAAGCAACTCTAACGGAGTTGCAATGGCAGCCGAAGGTCTATTACTCCGTGTCGCCGAATTTCGAGCCGGTTGATTTTCAACAAGCCGAGTTGGCAATGGTTTCAGCTCCTGATGAGTATGCCCCTGAGCTTACGAAACAAACTCGCCAATGTCAGATATGCCACAAGCGAATCAAACCTCGCCAACTCGTTGGTACGATCAATAGCCTGAAATCGAGTCAGCCTTGCTTCGTCTTGAATGGAGAGGCATTTGTTGTAAATAGCACTTTAGCCGCGGTGCTCACCAAGAGTGACCTGACGGGCTATAAACTGGTCCCAGTAGACGATTCGCAATCGTTGTTTCAGATTTCAGCCACCCGGGACTTGCTCGAGCAAGTCATCCAGCCGTCTGAGACAATTGACTATCAAGGGCAATGTGCTTTTTGCGGCTGGCCCCAGTTCAAAATCTACTTCGGTCCGGGGCGAATCAGACGCGGTGATTATGCCGGTGAGGACTTTGTCTGGTCCAGCTTTTTTGGCGGCGAACTGCTGATGTCGCACAAAGCTCTTTATTTCTTTAAAACGGTAAAGGCAAATGTCACTCCAATCCGCCCGGTCGTGTTGCATTAGTCGGTGTAGTGAGAGAGGCACGACCCGCTACTGTGAGGGACGAACTAGCAAAATCCCGACTAGTCCGGATTTCACCGGCGCCGCATGTGCTCGGGAATGGTCGCTTGTTTTCGTACGGTCTGCGCTGCCAATTGCCTTACTGTGGGACACTCAGCCGTCTACCGCAGCGTGGTGACGGACGATCTCGGTACCGGTTTCGAGCTGCACACCAAGCTCCTCGCCAATCATGATAAGTAGTAAACGAGCCCCAGCGCACCGATGACAATCGCAATGACGAGCCAGGCATCGGGTTCGATGAAACGCATTCGCGACTCAACGCGGTAGAGTTGTCCCATGATGACAACTTGGGATGCCAGGATGGTGGCGAGGCAGGTGACGATGTGGCCGTGCGAAACAATTGCCAGCAGCGGTCGGGCATCGAATAAATCCAGCGGGAGCAGCAGGACCATGTTGAACGCATTACTTCCAAAGACATTGCCGATGGCGAGATCGACCGCCCCGATCCGCAATGCAGCGAGCATCGAAACCAGCTCGGGCAACGAAGTGCTGAAGGCCACCAGCGTCGTTCCTACAAACGTACTGCCGAGTCCGCTTAACTTGGCGATCTGCCCCGCGGCGTCTGCTAAGTAAGGACCGGCGATCACAATTGCGATCGCGCAGATGGAGAATCCCAGCAGCGCGTGTCGCAGCGACAGTAGGGGAGCGGAATCGGCCGGGGGAGTCTCGGCTATCATTTCGCTCTGGGCGGCTATGCGCTGATCGAGATAAATCACTCGCACGCCAAATGCGTAGGCTGCACCGATGATTAGCACTGCAGGACTGATTCCCCAAGGCGAATAGTCTACGAAGGCGGAGCCGGTAAACAATCCAATGCCCGCCAATGCGGTCAGGGCTACGCTAAGTGAACCCGACAAGGCGTGGGCAGCGGCCTGTTTAGAAAGCATCTTCCCTCGCGAGTAAACCGAAAAATCGAGCAGCGCCAGAATCAGCAGATTCATCAGGCTGCTGCCAAGCAAGTCTCCCACTGCCAGATCGGCATCTCCCTGCCGCACGGCTGAAATGTCGACCGTCAGTTCCGGCAACGAGGTCGTTCCGGCGAGCAAGATACTTCCGATTAGCAGCCGCCCCAATCGCGTGATTTCTGCGATTGCATCGGCATATTTCGTCAAAAATGTCCCGGCAGCAATAATGACGACGGCACAAACCAAAAACTGCAGACAGGCGGCAAGCATAGTGAGATATTGTCCGGTGAGAGCGCTGTATTTCCGCCGAATGTTCGCGGCTAATGATACAGGAACACCGGTGCCGTAGCGCGCTTCAATATAGTTTTGGTAACAGAACCAAAGAAAAACTCCCGGAACCGCGACTGTCCATACGCGCCCATCGCCAGCAGGCCCACATCCAGCCGCGCCGTCAATTCCAGAATTACTTCTGCGGGCGGTGCTGCTGCGGCCAGATGCGGCTCGACGTGAACTCCATGCGCCGCCAAAAGTTGAGTACAAGGTTCGGCGATGGCGGCCGCATGATCGCCCACCGTTAACAAATGCACAACGCGATTGTTGCTCAGCCCACTTGCAATAAAAAGTTGCACAGCACGGTTGGCGGACAGCGAACCATCGTAGGCAATCAAAATGGGCCGACGTTGGTCCGCCACCGCGGGAACGCACAGGACCGGTCGCGGCGACTGATGCAAAATTGCCTGCAGTGTGGCGGGCGAAGTGTCTCCTTCTTCCTCGCGTGTGTGTTTCTTGCCAACGATCAGCAAATCAACGCACTGCGCCTCCATACAGAGCACGTCAGCTGGTTCGCCTTCGAGCTTCTTTGTCTGCACTACAACTCCCGCCTCCCGGCTCTGCTGTTCGAATTCTTGCAGCAGAGCAGCGATTCGGTCGTGCGCCACTTGCAGCAGCTTAGTGTCGCGCTCTCGCTTAAATTCGCCGGCACCAAGCGGCACCGACTCGTGCGGACAGACCTGTTCGCGGTCGACGACTCCGACTCCGATCAACTGGGCACTAAATTCGGCTGCGAATAGCAGCGCCTGCCGGGCGGCGGAGTCGCTGGCCTGTGTACCATTCAGCCCCACTAAAATTCTCTTGATCATCAGTTCGCCCTTGTCCCACTAGCAGTTCAACACTTAACACGGAAAGGCAGGTATCGCATCTAGCGAATCATCAGTCGCAACAGCTCGTAACGAGTGACGATCCCCACGGCCTCAGTGTCGCACACTATCGGCATGAGATACATGTTTCGCGTCACCATTTGTTGCACTAAGCCCTCCACCATTCGATCCTCCGTCGCCGTGATGACACACGCAGTCATGATTTCGTGAATCTGGTGGGGATCTGTGCTGATTCGAGGACTGTGTGCCAATGAACACTTGTTTCGCAATTTGGAAAACGTGCGTTGTCCGGTAGCGGTACGATCAGCAACCGCTATGCCGAAATTGCCGACTAGTAATCGCAGAGAATTTAAACGACATCAATCCACGTTTTTCGGAGTCCGTGTATCGCGACGCGGTGCAAAACTTCAAATTCATTCTGGAGAGCATGTGCGAATTCGCACACCGCACGCTAAGTGGGCGCCAAGTTACCCTGCACCTGAGACGACGAAAACTTCACATCAGCGAGATGAAAATGCACATTCGCTTCTTCAACTGGCACTCTTAGGCGTGAGTATTGTTGCGGTCACCGGTTGCGCGCAACCTCGATCCCTCCTCGATTCCCCACGTAGTATCTTAGCTGTGACCACTAGTCTAGATTTCACCGTCGCCGCATGTGCTCGGGGATGGTCACTTGTTTCCGTGCGGTCTGCTCCGCTAGTTGCCGCGCCGTCGGTCGCTCAGCCAATTCCCGCAGGGAGATTCGCTTCCGCTCGATCTTGGTCCCCGTTTCCAAATGCACGCCGAGCATGGACGCAGCCACTGCATTTCCCACGAGACAATCGAACCAGTGATTGTCGGGGTGGTTGGGGCGAACTTTCCATTCTTCCACCGTCCGTCCCCGGCCTTGCGTGGTGACTGGATACTCTGCGGTGAGATGCTCAGACAATAGTCGGTGTCGGTTAGGCTCAGTCCCGAAGATCGACAGACAACTGCGGTCGCCCATGGCTACTGCCAGCCGCGCGAAGACAAACGTCTTCCAGTAGTTGGTGTCGTAGGTCACATGGCGGCAGGCGCGTTTGCCGTAGGTGCTTGGGATCCGCCAGTTGTGGCCCACGCGTTCACCCGGTTGACGTTTGTACTCGGCGAAGGGAACGCTCGCGGCGCCGACGTACCGCCCGTGACTCGGCATCAGCACACCGCCGAAGGTGGAGCGGCGGCAGAATTCATACACCGTATCCGTCGAAGCGCCCCAGTTCGCATCGATCAGGCAGGCTCCGATCCTGAGGATGCCACCACCTTCTTGCTGCCATTCGCGGCCGAGCAGGTCTGCCGTCAGTCCTTGCAGTCCGGCGAAGATCGCTCCTTCCTGAGCGGTGCCGGGTGCCACGGACAGTAGCGTGGGGTTGGCGTCTCGCAGGGTGAAGTAATCGCGACGTTGGTCCGGATAGCAGCCGTAGTCGATGACGTAACCCGAGAAGTCTTCAGTCCACGCGCACACGAGGTAGTAAAGCAGGTTGCCTTGGACGTCGATGTAGGCGGTAAGCTGCGTGTAGTTGCTCGGGACCGTGGCCCGCGGCATCCGGTTAAGCTTGGCGGCGATCTCTTCGGCAGAGAGAAGTGTGGAGAACGGAACCGCTTCGGGGAGCGGCTCATTCTGGTACTCCGCGAAGAAGGCTGCTTCGTTCTGCAGCCTGAGGTTCATCGCATGCTGAATGGCGGACGCTTCGTCCTCGTTGAACCGGGCTGGCCAGGCGATCCGTGCACCGGCGTCCATCTCCGTTTGATGCTCGATGTAGAAGGCGGTTGCATCGTAGAGCCCCACCTCGGCTCGTAGGCCATCTGCCCGCAGCTGAGCGTACTCTTCCCACAGTTTCTCGTTGGTGGGGAACGAGTAGATCATCTTTGTTCGTTCACCTTGCCACTGCGGATGCTTGTCCCGATCGAGAATGCGATCCGCCATGTCACCGGGACGAATCACCGTGCAGGGCATGATCCCCGAGATCTTCTGGCCGGGACCAGCCAGGCCAAGGACTGCGCCAGCGAGGATGCTCTCGCGCTGCGCACACTGGCTGAGAGAGCGAGCCGATTCATCGGTCTGCGGGTCATCGAGAACTACCAGCGACGGACGAACCGTCTGACCATCAGAACGCTTGTGCTTCATGCCACGGATGCGGCCGGTGAGCCCCGCCACCTTGATCACCGCGGCGCTGGCAGGACTAGCGGGCATCGTGGGAAGGATAATCTCCTTGGCCGTCCAACTGATGTGGGTGCGTTCACCCTGGTACAGCTGACCGCTGCACCGGTTGGCGATTCCATCCAGCGCGCGGATCGGATAGACGACTTCGGGGTAGTCTTCGAGGAGCAGATCGTTCCCTTCGAGTTCGGTCTTGATCGACTCCAGCATCTCGGCCGCGTGACCTTCGTCCGAGCCGATGAGACAGACGAACTGCCGGTGACCGAAGAGGAGCGCCCAGATGCAGGCGACTTCGCACAGACTGCTCTTGCCGGAGCCACGGGGCATGGCCATCGCGAACAGACCACCTTCGATGACCGCCTTCTGGATCTTGCGAATGACTTTCAGGTGGTCGTCCGACCAAGGGTGGTGAAACGTGGTGTGAAAGTACTCTTCACAGAAGAATTGAAAATCGTCCTGAGCGCGAGCCTTCCGCTGAGGATTCGCAACTTCAGGTAGTTCACCGATATCGCGACCAGCGAGGGAGAGTGCGGCGTTACGTGCTCGGGCTCGGTCTTTCAGTTCCTCGTAGGGATCGACCTCGATCTCGGGTTTGGGAACGTGCGTTTGTTCGACGAGCCAGCCGACGTAGCGGAGCAGATCGACGTGCTGACCGTCACCGATCCGCAGGCCTGCGCGGTTGCGATGGCGCAGGAGCTGTCGTTCGCTGATCACTTCACCGAGGGTGGTGGAGTTGAGCAGGCGGCAGAGTTCGCCGGGGCGGAGTTTGCGTGGGTCAGCTACCACTGGCCAGCTCCTTTACCAGCCATGCGGCGTAATGCACCAGATTGAGTGTGCCGTCGGCGTTTGTGGGCGCGCCAGCCTCGACATCTTCCTGCAGCATCGATTCGGTGACGGTGGGGCTGCCGACCTTCGACAGAACCCGCGCAGCATCGGCCAGGCTCATCGCGGTGGGATTAATGGTCGGTCGTGATCCGTCACTGGGCATGTTTTAGGCCGCCCTCAATCGTTCAGGGAAAGCTGCGGAATTCTGCTCCAACTGTTCGCTGCTGCGCTTGATGTTGTTCGCGAAAGCTGGCTCATGTGTGTCTGTCGGCAGATGGATTACCCACGAACCGGAGAACGAACGATGAGCGAAGAACGAACGAGCGGCGCGGTGGACCAAGAGGCCTTCGAGAAGGTGATTCGCGACAACCTCTCGCCGGAGGGAGTGGCGGCGCTGGTGATGGCGCTGCAACCCGCGGGTTCGATCCGGGCTACTACACCGGAAGGCGAGCAAGCGGTGCAGCAGGTGCTGTGGTTCCGCAACACGCTGCTCGAGATGATCGGGGTGAAGACTTTCAATCAGCAGATGGACGAACTTGGTTTCTAAGCCGAAACGCCTTCGCAGGCGTAGCTCGGCGGTGGTTCGCCGGGCCTGACGATGGCAGCCAATCCATTGCGAATTCGGAGAACGACGATGTCCAAGAAAACCAGCACGAAGAAGCCAGCCACGAAGACCGTGAAGGCCAAGCCAGCGAAGAAGGCGCCCACCAAGAAAGCAGCGGCCCGCCCGGACGCTGTGGTCGAGGCCACCGGCGAATGCCCCAAGGGTGGCTCGCACGAATGGACCGAGGAAGGTGACGAGAAGTTCTGCACCAAGTGCAAAGAGCCGCAGGGTTCGAAGGCCAAGCCCGCCAAGGGCAAGAAGGCCAAGAGGACCAAGCCCGCCGTCGATAAGAAGATGTCGGCGCTCGATGCCGCAGCCAAGCTCCTCGAAGAGACGAAGGAACCGATGAATACCAAAGCGATGATCGAAACCATCGCCGCGAAGGGGTACTGGACGAGCCCCGGTGGCAAGACGCCGCACGCCACGCTCTACAGCGCCATCTTGCGGGAGATCACGACCAAGGGGAAGGAAGCCCGGTTCAAGAAGACCGACCGGGGTAACTTTGCGTTCAACGGATAGCCCACCCCGCCAGACTTGGCCCCACGACGCCCCACGTTCGCCACGTTGGGGCGTTTTGCGTTTCTTGGCCCAGGAGGCGGACCACTGGAGATCTACGCCACGTCGGGCCACGTGGCGCGTCGGCGATATGCTTTTTAATTCTTGATGTTGGCTATTGAACTGCGCAACGATTGCTGGCTTATGGGTGTTATCGCAACCGCTTACGCCCGGAGTTTCACGATGACCACCCCCTACGTCGCCACCCGCGCTCAATATGTCTTGGTCGAAGCAGCCGATGAAACCGAAGCAACCAGCCTCGGGCAAGCCGCCCTGCAGGCCTTGTACGCGGCACGCTTGGGCAAACAGGTCACGATCAGTATCCGCACCATCCGGCCCCCGACCGCCGACGAGATCCAACTGCAGCACTGGCACAATCAGATGTCGGCTGCGGAGGCGGTGAAGCGCGCTCGGCGACTTGCAGGTGCCAGCCGCACGCAGCAGAATACCGACTCCTGCATTTAAGGAGAACTGTGTGTCCTCGCTGCCCGAACGTGTCGGACGATTAATAAACGAGCTCGACATCGACTTCAGCCGCTTCACCGTAGCTGGCTGGCTAACGAGTTTCACCTCGTTACTTCTTGGGCTGATAGTGGCGCTGGCGGCATATCGATCGGTCGTCGGCAAGATCCGGCATGATTCTGGGCCAGCGTTAGTTTTTGGCTTGGTCATGATCGGCATCACTGTCCTTTCCTTTCTCGTCATGCGGGCGATTCTTGCTAAGCTTTCGATAGCAATCGTTCGCCAGCCTCCTGTGAACGATCGCCCACCATCGAATTGACCGAGCAACATAGCTCGGCCTTCCGTCCTGTGAACTTTTCCCAGCGTTGGACTATGACGTCACAATAGAGAACGTCGAGTTCCATCAGGTACGCGTTGCGTCCTGTCTGCTCCGCTCCGATCAGCGTGGAACCGCTGCCACCGAATAGATCGAGCACGTTCTCGCCGGGTCGTGATGAATACTGCATGGCCCGTGCGGCAAGCTCGACCGGCTTCTCGGTCAGATGCACCATCGATTGCGGGTTGACCTTCTTCACGTGCCACAGATCGGTCGCGTTGTTCGGGCCGAGGAAGGTGTGCCCCGCACCTTCCTTCCACCCGTAGAACGCGATCTCGAACGCGCCCATGAAGTCCTTGCGCGTCAGGACCGGGTGCTGCTTATCCCAGATGATGCCCTGGCTGAAGTACAGCTCGTGCCTCTTGAGGAACGGCGGGTAGTTACCGAGGTTGGCGTAGCCGCCCCAGATGTAGAAGCTGCGGCCGGGTAACAGCACGCGTGAGAAGTTGCCGAACCAGGCATCGAGCAGATCATCGAACGCTTCGTCGGTCACGAAGTCGTTGGCGAGGGGACGATCCTTCGCGCGGAGCTTCTTCTGCGTGGGCTTGGCCTTGCCCGGATGTCGAGCCACATCCAGCGACTGGTGATGCTTCGGACCAGCGAATGAACTAAGCCCAGCAGCGATCGCATTGTTGCTGCGAGGCTCCACCTTGACGTTATAAGGTGGGTCGCTGTTCACCAAATGAATCGGTGCGCCATCGAGCAATCGATCGAGCTGCTCCGGCTTGCTGCTATCCCCACAGAGCAGTCGATGATTGCCAAGGATCCACAGGTCACCAGGTTTCGTGATCGCTTCATCCGGTGGCGCGGGAACATCGTCTGGATCACACAGGCCTTCTGCTACATCGGTCCCCAGTAGCTTCTGTAAGGCGTCGGCATCGAAGCCAAGTAAGCTGAGGTCGTAGTTCACTGCTTGAAGATCAGCCAGTTCGATGGGGAGCAGTTGTCGATCCCAATCAGCGATGGTCGCGGTCTGGTTATCAGCGATGCGGTACGCCTTGATCTGCTCGGGCGAAAGATCGGTGGCAACATGTACCGGAACCTGGGTGTAACCGAGTTTCTTGGCCGCCTTCCAGCGCGTGTGACCAACGATGATCACACCCTCCTGATCGACCACGATTGGTTGCCGCCAGCCGTACTCTTTTAGCGAGCCGGCAACCACGTCAACGGCCTCGTCGTTCTGCCGCGGATTGTGGGGATAGGGCTTCACATCGGAAATGTCCCAAAGCTTTACGTCCATTGAGTTTGCATCCTTTCGAGATAGAGGTCGGACAGGACCGGACAGCAAAACAAACTGTGCCGTCACCCGTCATTTTTCCCGTCGCCAAAACATCATAAAAAGCCCGGGGAAGTACCTATGACCGGCGGGGTAGCGTCCGGGCGGCGAGTTGCTAGGTTCTGGCCATTTTCGCCACGACGCTCTAGCGCGCGTCCTGTGCGTTCTGGTGCGGTGTGTTTCTGGCGTTCTGGTTGAGCAGTTCCGCACAATGTCTGCCGCTGTACCTCAGCACCTCTCCGCAACCTTTGCGCTACTTTGCGAGCGCGATCGCCTATCGACTGTTCATGGCACTCGCTCGCTGATTCAATGCGCGTGTTCGGTTTACTTCCTGACCGAGGCACCGCATGAAACACAGAGAGCTGCAGATCGTGGCGTTGAAGATGCACGATGAGTGGTCGGCGAGCTTTAGCGACGAACCCGAGACTGGCTACGGTGGCGCAACGGCCCGTGATGCAGCCAGACGATTGCTGACCGCCTGCGATCGCGTTGACCTGGAGCACGACTACCTGACGGAAGGTAGTGCAGTTGAGCAGACGGATCGGATGGAGCTGACGATCCGCGTGTTCCGTAAGTAGCCGTTGAGTGGGCACATCTTCCTCCGCTTGTCTTGGTCTGCGGAGGGCTTGGGCACCAATGAAAACAGGAGCCAAGCGCGACCGCAGTGTTGTTCTGCGTATGCGCCCAGCTCCTGCCAGGTGAACACAATTATATGGAAACCGTTCCGACTTGTCACACGAGTCGATGTTGAAGGCAGCTAGGCAAGCTTGCGATGCATGAAGCACGCAGCCTCGCCATACGTCGACCGAACCGAACGACTTGCATTCAGATCGAGTGAGGGTTCAAACCCGTGTCGTTGCCAATAAGCCTGCGAATTCTGGATGGACACCAGCGCAACATTCGTGAAACCCTGCTCCGAGGCAATTCGTAAAGCCTGTTCGGCCAGTCGACCACCAACGCCAGTTCCTCTGAATGCGGGACGAACTGCGACGTCGTGAATGAAGTAGCAGTCAACGTCCGCGGTGGTCGTTGCAAAGAACGCATTTAGAGCTGGCGGTTCCGAAAGTTTGCCCGGATGTGAGAACAGATAACCAGCCGCGACTGCATCGATCTCACACAGCCAGCACCCGTCCGGGAAATAGTTCAACTTCTCTTCGAAGACTGCGATTCTCTCCCAGATGGTTGGGGCATACGCT
This sequence comes from Anatilimnocola aggregata, assembly GCF_007747655.1. NCBI lineage: Bacteria > Pseudomonadati > Planctomycetota > Planctomycetia > Pirellulales > Pirellulaceae > Anatilimnocola > Anatilimnocola aggregata. The sequence goes on along the minus strand of NZ_CP036274.1, from coordinate 5,171,328 downwards.
TCGCGTTGGATGCGGTCGACCTCGACCATGTCCTGCCGGTTCATTTTGCGAATGCTTATCGTCATCTCACGCGCCTGGTGGTTTACACGACCTGCAGAGTTACCGGACAGTTGGGTTATCTTAGCATCGGGTGGTGCCGTAATCTCCAGCCGTGGTGAGCCACGCAAGACCTCAATGCGCACGCCGTTCACCTCGATCACTGTGCCCTTCTTCGCTTCCGTCTGCAGTCCCATCGTTCGCTCCTTCCGCGCCGGACCAAACCGCGATCCGGCGCACAACGCTTTGTTAGTTAGTTCAACCCGTACTGCACCCACGTATCGGCAACACGTCCACACTCCATCAAGGTCTGAGACGCTTCGCTGGTCGTGTCACCGTCCGAGGCGAAGAGCGCTTCGGTAACACGGTGTTCCCAATCGCCGTTCGGCTCGGCCAAGCTGGCAAACGCAGTGCACTCGATGGTCACTTCGGCTACGGAATCGCAATCGATGGCTCCCGCCGCCACCGCGGTCATCAGTTGCTCCCAGGTGCTCGGCTTGGCCGCGAGTTCTTCCGCACAGCCGGTCCGTTCGAGTAAGGCATTCAAAGCAGTCATTTCAGTACTCCGTCGCCACACTGTTGGTTGGCTCGACCATGCCGTGGCTGGGCGCTGGTGAGCAATCGCTTGACTAACAGGACTCACAGGATTCACAGGATAGGCCCTACTTGTTCTTGTACTGGCCCCTTCCTCTACTTCCTTCAATTCAGAGGGTCGCGTGATTAGTAACAAGTAAGGGGTATCCTGTTAATCCTGTGAGTTCTGTGAGTTCGTTTTTTGAACCGCGGAAAGGCCAATTCCGACGTAACACCATTGCATCACGCCGCTTACGCTCTTTTGTCTCGTTTCTGCCTTCGGACGAAGCTTCCCGAAGGCATTCGCAAACGCTTTGTCGCTCATCGGCGGCACTCCTCGGTCGCTCAGGTGATCGTTGTAGGCAAATCGCAGCGCCTTCTTCACCACGTAAGCTTCTGGCATTTCGACGGTCGCCCGATCGAGCCAACCCGCGAGCGGATCTGTCGTGGAATGAAAGTCATTCCAGGCGGCTCGTGTGCTTTCGGTCTGTGTGAATCCGCGCTGTTTTGCCATCCGATCGAGCGCGTCGAGCGCCTTGTTCAGCAAGCCGGACAATTCCGCGGGTGTCGAAAGTCTTGCATCGAGGACGGCACGGGGGATTTCTTCACCGGTCCCACGGAAAGCGCGGTCGAACGGAATCACCAACCAGCGGTCGAAGAAGCCGTCCGACGCATCGGATGATCTTGGTGGGGAATTGGCCGAGAACACCAACCGGCAGAACGGCTTGAAATCAAAGCTGTCCTTAAACTTGTGCTCGCCGGTAATTGGATCCCCGCCAGTAATCGCCTTGAAGACGCTCGTGCCAACGAGGTGTTCGCTGGGCAAGTCGGCGCACACATTCGCCAATTTGCCCATCACCCGCGCCGCAGCGAATCTGTCCGATTCCAATTTGTGCAAAGTGAGGCTGGTCGTGTTCTGCTTGCCGATGAAGGCCGTGACCATCGCCAGATAGGTGGACTTGCCGTTACCACCACCACCGATGGCGAGAACAGCTTTCTGGATCGAGTCGTCGGGACGCATGATGAACGCCGGTACTTCCCAGGCCAGATCCTGTGCATCCGCTGGGAACACTTGACTGACGAAAGCTTCGATATTGGGGCAAGTGGCGGCCGGATCAAATCGAACTGGCAATTGCACCGGCGATAAGAATGTCGGCTGATGTTGCTTGAGCTGGCGCGTGGCGATGTCGAGAAGGCCGTTCTGCACGTTGAGTACATCGAGTGGCGGACTTTCCCAGAGAATGGGTGAATCCACACGAATGTATTCGATCACCTGCTCTGACAGGGTTGGGGACCACAGCTGTGACTTACCCCAATCCTGCAGCACGCGTTTTACCTGCCGGCGAACGTATTCTTCAGCTTTGGGACGATAGACACCGTGGTCGAAGCGATACAGCTTCATGCCCTGGTCTTGGGCGAAGTGATTTTCTTCGCAGATTTGCGCCGTCAACTTCGGAACGACACCGTTGTCGCCGTCTTCCTCGGACTCGTCGTCGCTCCCGTTCAGTTCCTCGTATAACCCCAAGCGAATCTCGTCGGCCGCTGCTTCCCAGGTCTGCTCGAAATAGTCTCGGCCCCGTTCCTGGAACTTGCTGACCTCGGCAATCTGGGGCCAGAACTCTTCCTTGGGAACGCCATTGCGAATCGCTTCGCAGCAGACGGAGAAGTCCGCTGCACTCCGGTCCCCCTTCTTCGCAAGTCGGGCCCGTGCGACGGCCGCGGCAAGTTCGTCCTGCTTCGATGCCGAGAGATTACGTTTCGCGGGGAGAGGCATCTTGGCGACCGTATCCCGCTTTTCACGGTCGGGACTGCACGCTGCTAGATGTTCGAACTCGGTCAGTGGATAGCGGCGGTCTGGATGCAGTTCCACCAACCGGCATGGAACTGGTACAGCGCCGTTCCGCTGGTTCTTCCGATTGAGCGTGCCCGGCACCCGCAGGATTCGAGATAAGTCATGCGTGTGATCGCCGCCAAGTTTGGCCGCTAGCCCCTTCATCATGTCTTGTAGATGGAGTGCTTTGGGGCTCAGCTTGGGCAGCAGGGCACGATTGGTTAGTTCAATCCGCTCGCCATTTCCATCGACGATGTACTTGTTTGGCTTGTTCTTGCCGTCCTTCTTGATCCACTCGGTTTCAACGGGCGTGGGATCGCCAACGTCATCGATCCGGTATGGCTCATCAAGGAGCCAATACACATGGAACCCGTGGCCACTGGCAACGGTGATGGAAGGCGGCGGCAGCTCTGAGTTCGCCAATCGCTCCGCGAGTTCCTCGGCGGTGATCTTGTCGATGTCGGTCCAGATTGCGCGGACGGTCCGGACTTGCCACGCCAGATCGTACCGACCCTTATCGCCGAACCGCGGTGCGACACCGAAGAACACATTGGCATTCTCGGTTTCGGAAACCGCAAGCAGCTGCTCAACGGTGAATTCCACCAGGTCCGGCGTGGCGACGCGATGATACGTGTAATTGTAGAGTGGCTTGGAGCACTTCTTACCGTTTTCTTCTTCCCAAGTTTCGAGGGGGCGGTAGAGAACAATGTCCTGTGGCTCGAACAGCGTCGTCAGAAACCGAACGGCATCCGATTTGGAGGTAAGGGGCTCACTCATCGTCGTCCTCCAACTCGAATCCTTCGAGCGGAGATTCACGAAGCAGAGTCAGAATCGAGCGGCGCACCCCTTCGATCTGGCGTGCATCCTCGGCTTCCGCGTCGACTTCTTGATTCCAGGCTTCCATATCCAAGACGCTGCGCACCGCTTCGTCGAGAATCGCGATTAGTTGATCGGGCATCAGCGCTTCGACTTCCCAAACATGCTTGCCGTGCATCGCCACGAACTTGTTTCGCTTGGTCGAGTCCCCCTTGGCCTCCATGATTGGCGGCAGATTGAACTGTCGGACCTGATCGGAGTTGAGCGCGACTTTGATGGCGTGGACAGATCCGATTCCGAAATCGTCTCGCATCGATCGAGCGAAGCTGTGCGCGATCTCTTCGCCGTCCGGATCGAAGTCCGAAACCATCAGCAGGATCAGTTTGTCCTTGCCGCTACGACGATAGCGCTCGGCCATTGCATGCCGCGGTGGCAACGAGCAGTAACCACGACCGGTGGTAAGAGGGACGCAGTACCGCTCGCACACCTTGCGGCAGAGCGGTGAGATCGTGTTCTTCTCGGCAACGACCTCGATATGATTGGGCTGTGACTGCAACAGGTTGCGGTAGTAGCCGTGCAACAGCGAGCGCATTTCCTGGCGCAGAAAGCTCGATGGCTCTTGGTATCCATTCCACACTAGGACCGGACGGGTCTCGTCGCCGATGGCGTGGAAGGGAATCCTGCCTTCAATTCGGGACCGAGTCAGCAGATCGGTAAGATCGCCGTAGGCCTGCTTGGTGTTCGTGTAGCGCGACTTAGGCTTGGAGGCATGCCGCAATGGTGGCGCGTTCAACAATGCGTAATGGATCTGGCGATCTGAGAGTGGCCAATACTCTCGCCGCTCACGCAATATCTTGAGCACGGCGTTGAGGAATGGCATCTTCGCTGCCGAAATCTGCGCCCGTCCTGCTCCCGTGACCAGGTGCATTGCATCCAGTCGAACGGCGGCACGCTCAGCACGTTGTGTGATTAATGACTGGTGGGCGGTCTTGGCGTCGATGCCTACGAGCTCCTCGCGGAGCTTTTCGGCGAACGATTTATTTCGCTGCCGATTGTATTCACGTAGTAGGATCACGAACTGATCTCGATCGTGCTCGCGACTGATCGGCTCGACCCGGCAAGGAACGTGCGTCAAACCGGCTAACTTCGCAGCGACGTGACGACGATGCCCGCTGAGCAGGAAGCCGTCCTTAGAAACGACGAGCGGTTCTTTGACGCCGTGCAGTCGAATGCTGGCAGCCAGGGCACGCACATCGGCATCGTTGGGATCCACCGGTTTGTACAGCAAATCGTTCTCGGGCGCAGGATGCAATTCATCGAGCGGACGGAGAATTCCGACTAGTCGGGATTTGGGAGGAGCGGACATCCATGAACCTTCCTGGCGATTCCTACGCCGCAGCCTTTCGTTCGGCGAGTGGATGAACCTTGAACGAGTCAGGGCCACACTCACGAGAGAGAAAGCCCATGAAGAGCTTGTTGAAACTCGCGCCAAGCTCAGTGGCGACGTCGATGACACAGGCGTGCCGTTCCGCGTCGAAGAAGTAGCGAGCGTTTAGTCGCACCTCGGCTTCGCCGTACAATGACTCGGCGGCCATGATCGCCATCACAATCGCAACTTCGATGTCGTCGTTGGCGACATCGGGCCCAAATTCATAGCGGTAGACATGCGCATTCATGCTTGATCCCTGCAAAGAAGAAAATGGTTCGTAATTACTAAGTACGCCGGCCCACGAAAAAGTGTGCCACACTAATCGAGGTAAATTTGCAGCCCGGCATCCAGAGCTTGATCTTCAAGTTCTCGAATGCGTCGGTAGATCGTGCTGCGGGAGATTTCCATTTCCTGCGCAACCGTGGCAACAGGTCGTTCCGAAAGACGCTCGCACAGATCGCGATTCTCAGGGCTGAGCGAGTCGAGAAAGATCCGCAGATCGACGCCCAGATCGGGGTTACTGCGGTTGGCCGCGATCAGAGCTTCGGGGCGCTCGTCACAGTGGCCACCACGAGCCCGGTCACGGCGCTTTAGATGTTTGCGATAGAGCGTGATGAGAAATCGGTCCACCACGCGACAGATGAAGAGACCTGCTGGACCGCGGGATGCATCATAGAGTTGCAGACGAGGAACAACGTGCGCAAGGACATCTTGGATAATGCCCTCCTCGTCGACCGGTGGCGGCCAGTTGCGGCACTGCGTCTGGACCTTCCTCTGAATGAAGTGTCGCCGGAGGAGAACGGCGTCTGTGTCGTTGAGGGGGAGAGTTGGAAACCAACCAGCCAATGCGTGCATCCGAGCAGCTCCGGGAAAGAAAGAGAGACCTTTCTTATTCCCGGCGCACGTGCGCGCAGGCACGTTGAAATCAAGCGCACACCGTTGACCTATAAGGACTTAAAACGCGCACACTGCAGTCATTCCGCTGACCTCTCTAGCTTCCCTTGCCGTGGTGTCCTGCCTTCCTCATTCTTGCCCAAATTCAGCCGTTCCGGATCCATCGTTAGTGGCCGATTGGTTGGTTTTGGAAGGTCAGGCAGCGCATTTCCCGCTTCGATCCACTTTGCCGCTCGCTCGATCATTCGAGAAACCGTTCCTCGGTGACGGGAGATCGAGTACTGCCTCAAAAGCAGATCGGCAATCTCTTGCTGGTCGTATCCTGTCGCAACAAAAATTCTGTGAGCAATGAAATCTTCTTTGGAGGGCATTTTGAGCTGGGCAGGTGTTTCTGGAGTATTTTCTCCTTCTGCTTTTCCTTCACACCAAGTCGAAAGCGACAACTTTAGTAGTCCGACTGCATCTTCTAGCTCAGGCAGAATCTCCTTTAACTCTTGCGGAAGTAACTGCTGTTCCTCCCATGTAGCCCGGTCAGGGTGCTGCAGGGGCCACATGAATGCATCTAGCTTGGCCGAGTAAGGCCGAAGCAACTTGGCAAGTTCGTCGATTGCATTTCTCACACCAGGTGCATCGGAAAGTTCTGGCAAATCGCACCAACCGAAGTCGGCCGGAGGGACAGCATCACGTGGCCCGACCCAGGCTTTTGAATCGACCTTAAACCGATCATGGAGTCGGTGTCCGACGTACTTAAGTCGAAGTAAATCATTTCCGGCGGCGGTAACTCCTCGCCGTATTACGTGAACCAACTCAATACTCGATTGGAGCAGTTCGCCGAGTAACTTCTCGATATGGAGCGGTTGTCCTGAATCGTCGACACGCGATCGCACATTACCTAGTTGAATGCGTGAAGCCCAATACTCCACTGGACGAGGTGCAGGAGGCGGTTCTGGCCGCATCGCGTCAGCCAACACCACCTGAAGATGTTCGGGAAGTGGAAGTTGCCAGTCGTAAATCAACTTTGCAGCGCCGAGCGTCGGAATATTGTGAGTCCGCTCGATGAATTCACCGTGACCAACCTCGGTGTCATTCTCGTCGACTAGCCATTCATGGACTTGGTATTTCGAATAGACGTATCGGTCGCTGCCTAGCTCATGAATTATGCCGAAGTAGCGTCCGATCAACTCATACTGGCTAACGAGGCCCGATACCCACCGTGACGTTGCATGCTCATGCAGGGTTACGAAAGTGTGGTTGGGCAACAGGATCGGGATTGTTTCGAAGTGAAAGATTCTTCCGGGCACTGAATCGCTCCATCGACCTTGGCACACTTTTCCTCTCGCCGCAGTACTTAGTTAACCAGAGGGTCACCTGTCACGGCAATGGTTAGCCGGGGTGAAATCCCGACTAGTCCGGATTCAGCACGGAGGCCACATGCTTTTCCTTGACCCGCCCCACGAACTTTCGCCCGAGCAGCGGCTGCAGATCATCGCCGCCATCTTCGCCCGCGGCATCCTGCGCCTCGCCGAACTCGATCTCATCGAGCCCGAGGAATCTTGAACCGAGCCCCTTGAACTGCCCGGGAAATCGAGGCTCAGTGTGTGACGTGGTTAACGGGCGGAGAGTTTCCGCCGAACCCGATTAAGGAGAACAACATGTCTGATCGATTACGAGGAATTGAGGCGGAACTGGCCAAGCTGCCGCTGCTGACCGTCGGCGAACTGCGCAACCGGTTCATCGAGGTCTTCGGCGAGCCAACCAACAGCCGGCACAAGGACTGGTTGGTGAAGAGGATCGCTTGGCGCATGCAGGCAAATCTCGAAGGCGGCTTGTCCGAACGGGCGCTGGCCCGGGCGAAAGAACTCGCCAACGAAGCCGACCTGCGAATCATGGCACCTCGGAAGCCAGGGACGTCGCCCGGCACCACGACCAAGGTGGTTGCCTGCCCGGTCGATGCTCGTCTTCCGCCACCGGGATCGGTGATCAAACGCGAGTACAAAGGCCAAACGTTGCTCGTGACTGTTAGGCACGAAGGTTTCGAATTCGAGGGCCAAACATTTGCCTCTCTGACGGCGATCGCCAAGTCCGTAACCGGACAGCATTGGAATGGCTACGTCTTCTTCGGTCTCGGTAAGGGAGCGAAGTGATGAAGAAAACCAACAAGCCAACCGTTGTTCGCTGTGCGGTCTACACCCGCAAGAGTACCGAGGAAGGTCTCGACCAGGACTTCAACTCGCTCGATGCCCAACGCGACTCGGGCGAAGCATTCATCAAGAGCCAACAGCACGAAGGCTGGATGCTGGTGCCGGACAGATATAACGACGGTGGTTTCACAGGCGGCAACATGGACCGACCAGCGCTCAAGCGGCTGATGGCGGATATCGAAGCGGGAAAGATCGACTGCGTAATCGTTTACAAAGTGGATCGCCTGTCCCGCTCGCTGCTCGACTTCGCCCGCATGATGGAGGTGTTCGACAAGAAGAAGGTCGCCTTCGTATCGGTGACACAGCAGTTCAACACCGCGAGTTCTATGGGACGCCTCGTCCTGAACGTGCTACTCTCCTTCGCACAGTTCGAACGAGAGATGATCTCGGAACGAACACGCGACAAGATCGCTGCCGCACGGCGTAAAGGCAAATGGGTGGGTGGCATGCCACTACTAGGTTTCAACGTCGAGCATTCGAGGCTCGTAGTGAACGAACCCGAGGCCGAGCAAGTCCGCGAGATCTTCGGCCTCTACGCCGAGAACCAAGCGATGACAAAAACCGCACGTCAACTGAACGAACGCGGTTGGCGGACGAAGAAGTGGAAGACCAAGACGGGTCGAATCATTGGCGGGCACCTATTTACCAAGGGCCGCCTTTGGCAAATGCTCACGAACCCGGCGTACATCGGCAAGGTGAAGTATAAGGACGAGGTTCATCCCGGCGAGCACAAGGCAATCGTGGACGAGGGCCTGTTTCTGAGAGTTCAGGCGGCGCTGACTCGGAACAAGGACAATGGCGGTGCCGGGAACCGGAATCGGCACGGTGCACTACTCCGTGGTCTTCTTCGTTGCGGCTGTTGCGACGCGCCCATGCACCACGTGTTCACGCAAAAGGGAACGAAGCGGTATCGATACTACGTCTGTGCTAAGGCTCAGCGTGATGGCTGGGATACGTGTGCGGCACCTTCCCTTCCTGCCGGAGAGATCGAGGGGTTCGTCGTCGAACAACTTAAGGCACTGGCTGATTCGCCAGAACTGCTGGATGCGACCCTGAAGGCAGCGAAGCTGGCTCAGGCGACCGAAGAGAAGCGATTGCAGGACGAAGTCCGCTCCCTGAACCGCAAACACGTCAGCGCCGAGCAGGTCATGCGACGGGCGGAGGGCGATTCACTCACTGTTGCCAACGAGAAAGTGGCGGAGATAAGGTGCTCCATCGAACGGACCGAAAGTGAGCTTTCCGTGGTCTCTGCCCGTAAGGTCAACGCCAGCCAGATCCGCGATGCCCTTGCCGACTTCACCCGCCTCTGGGGCACGCTCAGCACGCGGGAACAGGCACGCGTCATGGAGCTTTTGGTCGAGACGGTCTCGCACGACGGGCGTGATGGCAATCTGTCGATTTCATTCAGTACGGTTACCGAGGATGCAATGGCATGAAAGTCGAAATGAAGGTGAAGTTTAAGCGCGGAGCCAAGGGGAAGAAGAAATTGGCGGCGGGATCGCAGGCCCCGACAGTCCGCGTACCACGTATCGCGAAGCTCATGGCGCTAGCAATTCACTTCGATCAGTTGATCCGCGAGGGCAAGGTGCGGGACCAGGCGGAGATTGCGGAACTTGGGCATGTCTCGCGGGCACGGGTGACACAGATTATGAATCTGTTGAATCTGGCCCCGGAGATTCAGGAGGAGTTGTTGTTCGTGGCTTCGGTCGAAGGCATGTTCACCGAACGTCACGTCCGCAGGTTGGTTGCGGCGGCAGAATGGTCGAAACAACGACTACTAAAAAGCAGCATTTCGCGTAATTCGAGCCGCTGAGCTTCAACCATCAAGCCTGCTGAAACTCGGTTCCCAACAAACTAACGAGTTGATCAGCAGATAAGCTGTTCAGATCATAAGTAACTTCGAGTTGGCGAATTCGGATAGGCAGTCGGTGAACCAAATCACCCGCCTTGACTTTAGTACCCACAATCCCCGCTCGTGCTCTTCCTCGGGACGAATCCCAATAAAGTCGATCCAGGACTTCAAAGATGCAAGGAATGCGAGTTAGGTACAAGCGTTTTAGTACCTCCGTGGTTACGTGGTCTAAAGTGGAAACCGCCGGAGTTAGAAACAGTCGGCAGTGTTCCGGCGCCATGTTTTTGACTCTCCACGCAATGAACAGCAAGTGACGATAGAAATGCCGTGGATTCTTCGGTTCGAAGACATATGAGTAGTCGTTTGTGACTTGACGAATTCCCATTACTATCGGGCACACTTGATCGAAGTAATAGAGCGACAGCCAACTCCAAAGTCCTGCATTGGCGAGCAAGTCGTGATCCGAAATCGGGCTGAGGACTTGATGTAAGTACTCTGCTGCGACTTGCCGAGTCCTAAATTGCCGTGGCTCAACATGCACTGGCGATGTCGTCGGATCAGAAAATGCTGGATCGACGAGCAGCGTCTGCGGTACCGCCCTAGCGGGTTCGATCCTGCACTCTGCCAGATACCCGCGAAAGGCCGCTAGTCCGGCCGCGTTGAACTGACGCGCTATCATGGCTCTCCTCCGGTCATGCGAGTGAGCGTGTTCTGATATTCGTCAAACAGACGGTGCTGATTGCAGAATGCAGTGGCGACTTCGTCGATCCACTCGTCAATTAGCTCAGACGTGTCTACGGTAGCGGGAGGTTTCGTTTGCAATGGATGCAAGTCCCTTCCAAAACGCAGCCACAACACTGACCAGCGATCGCTATCCTCGTCTATTTCGACGTTTTCCGCGATCGCGGCTCGCAGTACGCGGCGAATCACATCCGGATAGATAATCGCGTAGAGCATCGCGTCGGATCGCACGCGATCCTTGAGGTCGGTCAACCTTTCATTCACCTGTAGTAGCACATCATGATCAGTGAACTCTAGCCGCCAAACTTCCTGCCCCAAATCGGCTAGTTCAATTGGCAAGATCCCGCGCCGCCCTCCAGAACTAGGCTCGCCAGATCTTTCGGGACGAAGTTGATCAGCCACACCGAGAAGACGTCCGATTTGCTCGCTCCGGTCGATAACCTTGAGTGTGAAGAGAACATTTTCTTGCTCGATATGCTTTAATTCTCGCAACTGGGGCTGCTGCAGTTGCCCGACCGTACCGCACGCTATGCGTTCGACGATGCTAGACCCAGCTGAAGTTGCTTCCAGCACGACTTCAGCATCCGACGTGAACACCCCTTCCTCGAATTGAATGTTCGCGGAGAACCGTCGCGGTGTACCATCAAATAGCTGCAGGTCAATCTTGCTGCGAGGAATTCGTCTCCGCCCCGTGAAGTTCACTCGTTTAATCATGCCTGAGTCTCCGCAGGTTTCGCGTCGCCCTGAGGTTCGTCATTTGGCGGCTCGTCAATTCGGACGTACAAATCCCGATGCCGATCGAACCCGTCGATTGCCAACGTGAAGTTTGCTTGAAAATCATGCAGCAACAATTGATTTCCCTGAACTCGCGTTACCTTGAGGCCTCGGCCCGTCGGTTTCAACTCGCCCGATTGCTCGCCAAGGCTGAAATCAAACTTGCTCCAATTTTTCAGCGGATCGCCACGGGGCAAATCGTAGGCAACGGAAAGCAAGAGGTTTCCTTTTTCCGGTAGCAGTACGTTTGGTGTCCGACTGACAGTGAAACCTCCTGCGCGATCTGTGACGCGATACCACTTGGGCGTCACGACTGGCGGTTCGAACTTGGGCGATTCAGTCGCATCTTCACCAGATGATCGTTTACGTTGACTCCCTTTCGGCAATTCGACTGAAAAGAAGTCGCTCAGCAAATCGAAGTCTGGTTCCGTATTAGGCGGTGTCAACAATTCGACAAGCGAGTCGACAAGGCCACGGACAAACTTGACGCGCCCCTTCCATACCTTCCAAGTGAGGTCTGGACGTTCGGCAGAACTATCCCAATCCTCATGAGCCGGCCCTTCCGTATCGCCCAGCAACACCGCAAGCGGCCCGCGGTCCACGAGAAGTAACCCACGGATTCCCTTGCTGGCAGCCCGCGAATTGATTTTGGTGATCGTCATTCCTTCCCGAACATAGTAAGTGTCGCCGCGCTCTGTCTCCAAACCTCTCTGCACAAAAACATCGCAAGCTCCTTGTTCACCGCCCACCTTCTTCGGCAGCCAAAATCGCACACAAACTCCGACGAGTTCACCAGCGGAGAATTGGCGGCGCAGTTGAGTGAGTGTCTCTGCTGAGAAAGCAGCTTCGGAAAGTTCCGGTAGTCGGTCCTTTCCCAGAACCTCCGTGGGCGTGAGTCGTGGCAAATGAAAACATTTGCGAGCAAAGGAGATTGGCGGTGCAACGTGGCGTTTCGTCCGCCGTGGACCGTTCCAGACGATCTGCCTGCATGCAGACTCAATTCCCGCAGCGTCTAGCGTTATCGTTTTCCCGTCGCCGGCAACTTCGACGATTAATTCGCCACGCACAATGCGAGTAAAGAAGTGTACGGCCACTGCCTGAACCAATCGCTCGGCCTTGATTTCCGCCGGAATGTAGGGCGCGACAACCGACAATCCTGGCTCTTGCCGCCGAGTCAGCTTCCACTCCCGTCGAAAGGCGGCTAACTCTTCGGCTTGTTCAATCGGCAATGGCAGACCATCCGCTGCTTGCGTCGAACACCAGAACCCTTCCGGCACAAACTCTTTTCCCTCGTGTCGATGGATTTGCGATACTGCCTGCCCCATTAACAATTCGCGTCGATCGGAACTGCGCACGGTTAAACCAAACATGCAGCCGACACGGCTCGCAGCACGGTAGACCGTTTTGCCTAGACCCCAGCGACCAAGCTCCACGCCGGTTTTGCCGCTGCGGCCGATGTTCCTCCAGAACCAGTAAAAATATTCAGGATGTCCTGTGGGGGGATCCTGAAACAGCAAAGTGTTTCCTTCAAGGCCTTTCGTGGCAAAATCTTCGCAGACCAAGAAGCGACACGGTTCTACAGGGTAATCGTGCGAGTTGTAATTCACTTGCCGTTTCTGCAACGGCTCGCGTAGCCGCCGAAAATAGTGACCCAGGCGTACCGGAACAGGAGCTTCGACTGCTTCATGAATCGCGAGCCTCACCCTCACAGGCCCCTCACCGGTTGCGGCATCGATCGAGTTCTGCAGCACCTCGCGAACAAGCGCGTCGTTGCCCGCATACTCACCTTCACCTGTCTGCTCGGTTTTAAACAACTCGGTCTCATTGGGCTGCCTTCTTACAGCAGTCGCACGAAGCTCATCGAAGACCCACTGGCCCATGCTGCCACTCAAATCGTTTGAGACATTGATTTTGATTGCAAACTCGCCACAGATTAATCCGAGCAGGAAGTGTGTGCCACCTTTCGTCGTGGAAGAATTAAAAGTCGTTTTTTCCTTTATTCCATTGCTCTGAAATTGACGGTCGCAAGGTTAGATGGAATGGCCGACTATTGACGAGGGCCGCAATCATCACTTTCTCTGCCATCCCAAGCGGGTACAATCCTTCCCTTACCAAAACGCGCATTGACGCGCAAAGTTCAGGAGTTTGTGTTTGATGCCTGCCCCTTCGTCGCAAGAATTCCTATGTGAACTCGACCGCAATCTTTGGGCCGCGGCGGACAAGCTTCGGTCGAGCCTTGACGCCGCCGTCTACAAGCACACCGTCATCGGGCTGATCATCCTCAAGTGCGTCTCCGACGCCTTCACGGTCCGTCAGAACGAGATCGAAAAGCATCTGCGCAATCCGAACAGCTACTACTTCCTCGCCCCCGCCGACTACAAAGAGCCCGGCGAGTACGAATCCGCCGTCCATGCCGAACTCGAAGACCGCGACTACTACGTCGAGAAAAACGACTTCTGGGCCCCCGCGCTCGCCCGCTGGCAGCTCTTGCTGGACAGCGCCAAGCTCTCCCAAGGCACCGAGATCACCGTCAAGAACGGCAAAACGACGACCTACATAATCAGCTCGGTCGGCAAGCTCATCGACGACGCGCTCGACGCCATCCGCGGCATCGATTTCAACAACGGCAAAGAACCCGCCAACAGCTTCCGCGGCAACCTTTGCCGAACGTCCGACCTACCGCAGCAGCTTCCGTCGTCGCGGGTCAACCTTGGAAGGAATTGAACTGTGCGTCTCCACAAAATCGAGATTCAGAACTTCCGATTGCTCACCAAAGTTGAACTGCTGCTGGAGGCAAAATCCACAGTGATTGTTGGCCGCAACAACAGTGGCAAGACCTCGTTGACTGAGCTGTTTCGCCGCTTGCTCGGCGATTCGACGCCGAGTTTTCGCTTGGAGGATTTCTCACTCTCGGCGCATGAAGGCTTTTGGAGGGCTTTCCAAGCTAAGGAGCAAGAACAAACCGACGACCAGATTCGCGCGCTGTTTCCATTCATCGAGGTCAAGCTGACCATCGCTTACGACAAAGCCGCAGCAAACCTCGGCGTTCTAGGCGACTGCATCATCGACCTTGATCCAAACTGCGAACAAGCGGTTGTGCATATCCGATACGCATTGCGCGAGGGTGCGATTTCCGCAATTTTCGCAGACATTAAGGTCGATGCGGCGAAACCCGAGGCTGAGCAAAGAACAGTCTTCTGCCGCGCCATTCGCGACCGTGTTTCGAAATTTTATTCATGCTCAGTCCAGGCCGTTGACCCAGGTGATGCGACGAATACGAGAGCTTTGGACTGGCCAACTCTCCGCACAGTGCTTGCCAGTGGATTCATCAATGCCCAACGCGGCCTCGACGACGTTACAAGCAAAGAACGGGACGTTCTCGGCAAGGTGTTGGAGGCGTTGTTCAAGTGCGCAAAGTCGGAATCCGCAGATGAAAAGGACCAAGGCGTGGCGAAGCAGTTGGCGACCGCTGTTCAGGGCATCCAGACGACCATCGACACAGGCTTCAACGACCAACTCCAGCAACTACTTCCTGCATTCAACCTGTTCGGCTATCCCGGCTTTGCCGATCCATCCCTACGCACCGAAACGACGCTCGATGTTGAACGGCTTCTTACCAATCACACCAAAGTTCATTACGCCGGAGTGAACGGAATAAATCTCCCGGAGGCATACAACGGCCTCGGCGCGCGGAATTTAATTTTCATCCTGCTTAAGCTGCTGGAATTCTACAAAGCCTTTCTGATTCAAAGGACCACTCCGGGCGTGCATCTTATTTTCATCGAAGAACCAGAAGTTCACTTGCACCCCCAGATGCAGGAGGTGTTCATCGCTCAACTGAGCCGAATCGCCGCCGAGTTCGAGACAACTATCGGCAAGGGACGCAAATGGCCTGTGCAGTTTGTGGTCACAACGCACTCGTCTCACATGGCCAACAAGGCCGAGTTTGTGGCGATGCGATACTGCCTTGTGAGAGGCGATGGAAGCGCCGCGAATCCGCGTTCAACCGTCGTGAAAGACCTGCGGACTGGCCTTGAAGGCACGCCAGTGGAGAACCTAGAGTTTCTTCATAAATACATGACGCTGACACGCTGCGACCTTCTGTTCGCGGACAAAGCAGTCCTCATCGAAGGCACATCCGAACGTCTGCTCTTGCCGAAGATGAATCAGGTGCTTGAGGAAGCGAACTCGGCAGCGCCGAAACTGTCGAGCCAGTATGTTTCGGTCGTCGAGGTGGGAGGTGCGTATGCACATCTTTTCTTTCCGCTGGTGAAACTGTTGGAGTTGCCAACGCTTGTCATTACCGATCTTGACGCCACGAAAGCAGCGACGAACAAGAATGGCACACAGTCTTGGGTTAAGTGCAAAGTCTCGGAAGGTCAGCGCACGAGCAACGCGTGTATCAAGGACTGGTTTAGACAACCAGATATCGAACCCGCTGCCCTCATTACTAAGACCGATACAGAGAAAACCGATGGCAATTTGCGAATTGCTTACGAAGTGCCTGAAACAGGCAGTGTGCACTGCGGTAGAAGTTTTGAGGATGCTTTCATTCTGGCCAACTCGGCCATGTTTGGGCTCGCCGCACCTTCTGAAGATGAGGCCTGGAAGTTGGCTGGAGAAGAAGGGAAGTCGGATTTTGCGCTCACATACGCAATCAAGAAGACCGGCTGGACTGTGCCACGCTATATCGCTGAGGGTGTGCGGTGGCTTGCACAATTAAACCAGCCACAGCAGGCGCTGCCTGCGGCGGCAGCTCCGGTCGCCCCCGCAGCCCCAGTTCAACCAGCGCAAGGAGCAAAACATGTCTGACGTCGCTCCCAATCCTGCACAGTTGGCTTCACAAGAGGCATGGACGCAGTTGCAGGCGTGCCTAGACCAGCGCCACAGCTTTATTTTCGAGGCAGGAGCGGGTGCAGGGAAAACCTACTCTCTCATCGAAGCCCTGCGTTACCTCATCAAGCGGGACGGAGTTGAACTCATCCGAAACCGCCAGCAAGTTGCCTGCATCACCTACACCAATGTCGCGACGAAGGAAATTGAGACACGAACGGACCAACACCCGGCCATCTATTCGTCAACGATTCACTCGTTCTGCTGGACGCTGATCCAGGGATTCCAGCCATTCCTCAGAAATGAGATTCCGAACATTAAGGACTGGCCAGAGCGGCTCAAGGAATCGGCGAAGCGAGCTGTGGACCGGATGCTCAAAGAGCGTGTTGAGGCGATGGTGCGGGCAGACGCAGACCAAATCGCCGCTATTGAAATGTCCTTGGTGCAGGATCGGATAAAGCTAGAGTCTGTTGGAACTCGGAATGTCGAATACAGCCTCGGGCATTCGAGAGCGGACAAGACCACCATATCGCTGGGGCACAACGATGTTTTGGTCTTAGCCGCTAAACTATTGGGGAACGAGAAGTTCCGTCGCGTCTTAGTGAGTCGTTTCCCCGTAGTTTTCATCGACGAATACCAAGACACCGACAACGTGATCTTCAACGCGCTGAAGGCGTATGTCATTGGAAAGGACGGCAGCCCCTTAATCGGGTTCTTTGGCGACCACTGGCAGAAGATTTACGGCACAGGTTGTGGGAGGATCGAACACCCCATGCTGAAGCCAATTGGGAAGAAGGCGAATTTCCGCTCTGTGCCGGCGATAGTGGACTGCCTGAATCGGCTGCGCCGGGAACTTCCTCAAGCTGTGGAAGACCCGAGTGCCGTCGGCGAGGTGGTGGTATTCCACACAAACGAATGGAAAGGTGAGCGCCAAACTGGAGCGCAATGGAAGGGAGATCTTCCCGACACAGTTGCCCATTCATATCTCCAAGCGGTTCTCGAGAATTTGGCGGAAGCAGGGTGGAATCTTGCGCCAGAAACCAGCAAGATACTCATGCTCACCCATAACGTCCTCGCCGCAGAACAGGGGTATCGGCAACTTGCCGATGCACTTCCGCGAACGGAATCCTTCATCAAGAAGGAAGACCCACACATCGCTTTCCTTGTGGACACAGTTGAGCCGGTATGCGGAGCGTTCGCGAGGAAACGGTATGGCGAGATGTTCGCGGTTTTTGGCGCAAAGTTACAGGTGATCGGATCGCACGGTGATAAGGCGGCGTGGTCTGAACACCTCGCTTCCCTTGTGAAGCTTCGGGAATCTGAGACCATCGGCACGGTCGTTGACCATGTTTGCAATCGACACCTTTTCCCAGTGCCCGATGCCGTTGAGCGAAAAGAGCGCGCACTAAAGAAACTGGGTGCTGCGCCCGTCCCAGATGAAGCCGAGGAGATCACACGCTTACGGCAACTGCGCGCCGTGCCCTACAAGCAGGTTGCCGCGTTAAGGCAGTTCATCGAAGAGAAAACCCCGTTTTCCACCAAACACGGCGTGAAGGGGCTAGAGTTCGAAAATGTTCTGGTGGTTTTCGGACGCGGTTGGAATCTATACAACTTTGCTCAGTTCCTGGAGTGGTCTGGTGCGTCAGGAATTCCATCCGGCAAAACCGACACTTATGAGAGGAGTCGCAATCTGTTCTACGTCGCCTGCTCACGTCCAAAGAAACGATTGGCTCTACTGTTTACGCAAGAGCTGACGCCAGGTGCTTTGGCAACTCTTGCGGCATGGTTCGGAGCCGGTGCAATTCGACCCTTACCCAATCTCTAGCTAATTTGTACCATGACCGGCAACGCGACGGACCGGACGGAACTCCAGACGCACTTCTTCATTAAGGCGCAGAAGAAGCGGCTGGATAAGCGATTCAAGGACTCGAAGGACCCGCTGCACATCGTGATCGTCCGTGACATGTGGCTGACGGGATTTGATGCGCCCTGCTGTCACACGATGTACGTCGACAAGCCGATGCACGGCCACGGCTTGATGCAGGCGATCGCGCGGGTGAGGTAAGCTTCAATCCGATTCGTAACATGTTCGATCAATACAGTCGGCCTAAAAACAATCTAACCCTCGCGCTCTATTGCACCCTGAGGCGCAAACCACAATTGGTTGTTCTGTTTATCAAATGGATCCGTGTTGCGCTTCTCGTTGCTGATAAGACGATCGAGTTTGTCGAGCAGCAAATCCCTGGCACGCCGACTCGCGGCGACGAAGGCGAAGGTGAGGGATTGTCGGATCTCTGTTTTTAAACGCAGATGGAATGTGGATAGTTCCTCGCGCGGATGGCAGCCGAACTAATCTGCACTTCACACACGAGTTGATTACGATACGTGCATATCTGACGTGAACGCCCCGCTCGGAATGACTAGAATGTTCGCCTGCCGACGAACACGTTCTCTAGCATCCCTCGGTCCTCGCATGTCCAATCCCATCAGCGATCGCAATCTTCTTCTAGGCGTTCTGGCCCTGCAGTTTGGCCTGGTCACACGCGACCAACTTGTGGACGCCATCAGCGCGTGGGGCGGCGACAAGTCGCAACCGCTCAATATCGCGATGTCGAGTATGGTTTTTACAAAACAGGCGTGAATCCGAGCCGTTACAAAGATTACAGTCCTTGCATGGTTCCTGTGCTCGACGCGAATTGATCTGTTTCGATGCCCATTCGTTGCAACATGCTGACGTAGAGATTGCAGAGCGGATAGTTGTTCTTTTGATCGAACGCCAGATGCCGACCATGCTTCCATCCGCCGCCGAAAAGCAGCATCGGCATGTTCGTGTTGGTATGCAGCCCAGCGTTGCCGAGTTGCGAGCCGTATAGCACCATTGTCCGGTCGAGCAGCGTTCGCCCTGCATCGCCGGTTTGCTTCATTCCCCCCAGCAGCGTCGCTAGTTCGCGGAACTGCGCTTCTTCGACCAGTTTGAGTTGAGCTCGTTTATCCGGCGAACCGCTTTGGTGGGTCAGCGAGTGGGTGCCCGCCATGACGCCGTCGACATTGAGTTTGTTGTTGTTAGCCTGGTCAATCATGATCGTGACGAGCCGGGTTGAATCGGTCTCGAGCGCCAGGCGAGCCAGTTCGTACATCAGTCGCGACTGCTGGATCAACTCGGCCGGGTCGGTGATGTCGACCGGCTGCTTGGCGGCGACTTCCACCTTCGGCTTGTGTTCCCATCTCCCTGTGCACAACCCTCTACGTGATAGTACTCTCTTTTGCGATTTTCATAAGTGGTTTTGAGAGCAGCACTTGCCGATTCCGAGTCCCGATCGGTGCCCGAATCGGTCGCAACCCTCTTCGAACTTTTAGAGCATCCGGTCAACAGAGTAGAGAATTCTCAGCGCTCTCGGATGCGATTGAGCAACGTCGTCTCGGCACAGTCACCGAAGGCGAGATACGTTTCAGATGGCCGACGGGCCCGGCGGGGTGCAAAAAAGAACGCACACCCATCATTCGCTGCGTCAAATCCAGTGTAATTCGATGCCCAACTTCTTTCAGTCTCTGCTGCTCGTGATCGCCGGCGCGACGGAGAACGAACTTGCCCGCCAGGTCAAATACCTGAAGGTCGAGAACCAGATTCTGCGGTCGAGGTTGCCCAAACGCATCACGATCACGCCAAGGAACGAACTGCGCAGATGCTGATCGCCAAAGTCTTGCGCAAACTTACGACGATCGTCGCACCTGAGACTCTCCTCGGCTGGATTGGACAGGGTTTTCCGAAACGCTGGTTACCACCGGAACCTTAGAGCTGAACTGTGTGGAATGAGCTGGCCGGAACTGCTTAGAAATTCTGGGCAATGTGACCAACACAAGCCCTTATGCTCTTTGTGCATTGAACCACTCGCGTGCCAGCAGCACCGTCAGCAAGGCGTGCAACGCGACGGCTGGCCACAAGAGTGGGCCCACCCACTCGCCGCGAATGCCGAGGTATAAGAGGTAAAGGGTAACGAAGAGGCCGTAGGTCGTCATTCCCCAAAACGCCGCACGCGACGGCGCTTTGCCCGGCCAGCAAGCAATGCCGAGTGACAACAGGCTGATACCAGCCACGCGGCCCACGGCAAGGGCGACGCCGGAGAGTTCCGTACCAAGCAACAGTCGCGCGACAAGTGATGGGACGACGATCAGCGCCACGCCCGTGGCGGCTTCGGCCAGCGCTGAGAAGGCAAGCAGCTTGTTCATGCAAATGGCTCGTGACGCGCCGTTTTACTTCGGCGTCTCTTCTTTCGGTTCGGCAACATATTCGTGCGGGCCAAGGCTGTAAGTCAATCGATTGATCTTGCCCGTGAATTTGAACGGGCAATCGTAGTGAAACTCGATGAGCGAGACGGGCGTGCGTGTGTCCATGCCCACGTCAAATGTCTCATCCTCCGGAAACGTGATAGGCACGGTGTGCTCCAGCGTCTTTTTCGCAACTTCCTTGCCATCCACCGTGAGCGTTCCGGTGCCCCCTTTGCCGAAGCCCGGTCCATCGTACTTGAAGTCAAAAACGATCGTATGTTTGCCGGCTTCCAACTTTGGTCCTTCCCAGGCAATGCGCTTCCCCAGCAGATTATAGAGAAAGACGACCTTGCCCCGGCCGATGTCGAGTTCGCCTTTGTTTAAGAACAAGCCGTAACCGCCAAAGCGCCCGCCTTCGGTAACGATCATCCCTTCCGCGCCCCCTTCGGGTATCTCGACCTCCGCCTCAATCTTGTACGAGCGTCCTAGAATGCTCGGAGCGCACGCTGGAGGAACCCCGCTTAACTCGCCGGTATAGGTGAAGCTGGTGCGTCCCGCTGTCGGGCTGGGGCGCGGCGTCATAAACCGTGCCAGCGTCGAGTTGTCTAGCGGCAGCACATCATTCTTCTTCGCTTCCGCATAGAAGATATCTTGCAGCTCCTTGAGCTTGTCGGGCATTTCGGAGGCGAGATCGGTCGCCTGCGAGAAATCCTTGTCGACGTGGTATAGCTCCCATTTGTATCCCGTGATCACATCCGGGGACGGCTTCAGACCTAAATCCCAAGGCGTGCTCACGGGAGTTGTGCAGGCAACCCATCCCTCGTGATAGATGGCCCGGTTGCCGAGCATTTCGAAGTACTGCGTCGTGCGCTTAGACTGTGAGTTCGCGTTCGACTTGTCCCATGAGTAAGCCATGCTCACGCCATCCATCGGACGCTGCTTGATGCCATTGATCGTGTCGGGCATAGGAACGCCGGCCACGTCCAGGATCGTCGGTGCGATGTCGATCATGTGATGGAACTGCGTGCGGATGCCCCCTTCGTCTTTGATATGCCCCGGCCACGACATGCACATGCCCTGTCGGGTGCCGCCGAAGTGCGAAGCCACCTGCTTGCACCATTGAAACGGGGTGTCAAACGCCCAAGCCCAACCGGCCGAGTAGTGCGGGAAAGTTTCATCCGATCCCCAGAACTCGTAGAACAGGTACTGGTCTTTCACCGGCACCGTCACACCGTTGAAAAACGTGAACTCGTTCGGCGTGCCATTGATCGTTCCCTCGGGGCTCGCTCCGTTGTCGCCGCTGATGTAGACGATCAGCGTGTTATCGAGTTCACCCATATCTTCAACCGCCTGAATGACGCGACCGATTTCATGGTCGGTATAGGCAAGGTATGCGGCGAAGACGTCGGCCTGTTTGATAAAAAGCTCCTTCTGCGCCACGTCGAGCGATTCCCATTCGGGCAGTTCCTTGGGCCAGGCAGTCAGTTTTGTGTCTTGAGGGATGATGCCCTGTTTCTTTTGGTTGGCAAAGATGGTTTCACGCAACTTGTTCCAACCCTCATCGAACAAGTGCATGTCGCTGATCGTCTTGATCCATTCGTTCGTCGGATGATGCGGAGCGTGGACTCCGCCGGGCACGTAATACACAAAAAATGGTTTATCGGGCGCAACTTCATGGAGTCCCTTCATGTGGTCAATTGCCTCGTCGGCCATCGCCGTCGTCAGATTCCAATCGGGGTTACCTTGGAAGGGATAGATTGCCGTAGTATTGCGGAACAAGTTCGGCGTCCATTGGCTCGTGTCGCCGCCGACGAAGCCGTAGAAGTACTCGAAGCCCATTCCGCTGGGCCATTGCTCGAACGGGCCGGCAACCGACGCTTGATAAAAGGGTGTGTTGTGGTTCTTGCCGAACCATGACGTAGCGTAGCCGTTCTGCTTGAGGATCTCGCCAACGGTGCCGCACTCCCTGCGAATCACGGAGTCATAGCCGGGATACCCAGTAGCCGCCTCGCCCACGACGCCGAAGCCGGCCACGTGATGATTGCGACCGGTGATCAGTGCCGCGCGTGTCGGCGAGCAAAGCGACGTGGAGTGGAATTGTGTATATCGAAGTCCGCTCTTTGCGACGCGATCCAGGGCTGGCGTGGGGATTACACCGCCGAATGTGCTCGGCGATCCGAACCCGCAGTCGTCTGTCATGATGAGGAGCACGTTCGGCGCCCCCTTGGGCGGCACAACGCGTGCCGGCCACGAAGGCTTCGAGTCAGACGCCTTCAGGTTGATCACGCCGCCGAACTTCGGGTCCGGCGGAGGAAGCTGATTGCCGGGAATCGACGTGGTAGCGCTAGGACTGCCCAACGGTGCGACAGCCAGTGGCGGGTTTGCAGTTGCATCTTGCAGTGGAGTTGCGGGTTCTTCAGCCGCTTTGGCCTGCGTCGCAGGAGCGTCAGCGGAGGGCTGTGAGCAGCCTGAAGCACCCGCCAGAGTAGCCACGGCAAGCAACAGCGTTAGCGTCGTTGTCCAATGCTGTGATCGTCGCATCGAATTCTTCTCCCTCAGGCTTTCAGCGAAAACCGCAATTCTATCAGTTCTAATTTTCAGATGCACTCGCTTGATCGATCACACTCATCCGCCTGCCGATTCCCAGAGCGCGTTTGACGCTCGGCCGGAGAGAGCGACCTCGGCGGAAAGTGGAATGTACTCAACGGTAACGTAGGCCTAGCGGACGGGCATGACGGCTCCGTCGTCTTCGTGATCTACGGGGATGGCAAGGAGTTGTGGCGGTCGAGCAAGATCCGGGACACAAGCCTGCCATTGTTCAAGGTTGATGTCGCGGGCGTGAAACAGCTCGATCTCGCCGTCGAGGATGGCGGGGATGGAACTCGCGCTGATTGGGGCGTTTGGGTAGAGCCCAAATTGGAGCGACGATAAACGAGATCCGTTGCTCGGAGCGGCTGGGCCGGTTTCTGTAGCGTTAGGGCGTTGAGCAGCTCTAACTCGAACCTAAAACGACATTGGCATTTTTTGGTAAGCTGCCCGCACGTTTATTCCGGCGTCGTTACCAATTCAAACGCAGCATCCGTCAGTGAAAGGTTTAATTTGGACGTGCCAGAGGGTTTCGTGATCGAGCAGGACCGGGCCCTGTATCGGCCGCTATGGACTGTTTCGTTCGATGAAGCGGTCACGCTGGTGCGCGCCGGAATCGCGGCCGCCATGCGACATCAAGTCAAGGATCTGCTAGTCGATACGACGGCGCTGCGCGGGTTTCCCTCGCCCGGCACCTTCCAACGGTTTTTGATGGCCGTGGAGTGGGCGGAAGAGGCAAGTGGGCGGATACGCTTGGCGATGGTTGCTCTAGGGGAAATGATCCACGCGCAGAAATTTGGGGTCACCGTCGCCTTCAACCGTGGGCTTGTAAACAACGTCTTTACCACCGAGCTTGAGGCCCTCGCATGGCTCGATGTTGAGCCCGGCAAAGGAAGCCCAACCCGTCGGCAATAATCTTTTGTTCACAATCAGCGGCAGTCGCTACCACACCGAGACGCGCACCAGAGTGAACGAGTTCTGAACTTCCGCATTGGTTGCCTCCGACCTTTGATTGAGCAGCGACTGCAAGTTTTTTCGACGGTGGAAATGTGAAAGGATTTTAGGGATTATGCCGATGCCCTTGAGTAGGCGGGCTGAGTAGCATCTCTGTGCACGCTAGCAATAGTCCACTTCTGCCAGTGAGACGGGCGGGCAATGAAAACTTCAGCATTTGTGGCGATCCTCCTCTGTGTGGGAGTCACCGCGACCGCTAGTGGTCAGTCGTTTGGTGTTGAACTTCACAACACGCTGATGCCAGCATCGGGTGCGATGGGTGGAGTGAGCATTGCTCGTCCGCAAGATTTAACAAGCGCATTAAATGGCAATCCTGCAACGCTTAGTCAGTTCAAAGGAACGCAGTTTCTCTTTGGGGGCGCTTGGGCAGAACCAACATTTAACTTGACTCAAACCAGTGACATTCCGGTGGCTGGGCCCGACCCGCTGATCGAACCCTTCTCGGCTAAGTCAACCGCTCCGGGCACGCCAGCGGCCAACATTGGCGTCACACAAGACCTCAGCGAACTTGGCTTGCCTGGTACGTTTGGACTGGGATTTGTCAGCTCCGCTGGTGGCATGGTCGACTTTCGCCAAGTTCCCGAAAGTCATGGAACGAACTCCGGCATCGTAGTTTTCAACATGCCCGCGGTGATTGGTATCGACCTGACCGATCGACTTTCTGTGGGGGCCAGCCTAGGCTTGGGAATCGCGTTCTTCGATGGTCCCTTTGTCGGTGCGAGTGGCATGACACCCGACTATGCCCTGCGTGGCACCGTGGGTGCAAACTATCTGCTCAACGAGACCACTTTCCTGGGTGCGTACTACCAAACCGAGCAGTCGTTCCAATTCGATAACGCGGTGCTGCTAAATCCTGGGCCGGGACAGACGCCATTCAACGTTCGGATGGACCTACCTCAGAACGTGGCCTTTGGCATCGCAAACAACGGACTCATGGGTGGGTGTCTGCTGGTGGGAATCGACGTCATTTACAAATTGTATGACGAAGCCGCGCTGTTCGATGCCGTCTACGACAATCAATGGGTGGTACAAGTCGGGACGCAGTACACGAGTGGTCAATACCGACTGCGGGCCGGTTATGTGTGGGCGCAGAATCCGATCGATAATACGCCGGGACCAAATATCGGCGGAGTGGTTCAGCCTGGCGACCTTGCAGCGGTTCGCTATACCCAAGGCTTGCTCGCGGTCACCAGTCAGCACCGAATCTCGGCAGGCGTCGGCAAGGTGGATGCCTTACCGGGGATCGACCTCGACGTGATGGCTGGCGGCATGTTCCGCGATTCGGAACAACTTGGAAACTTCACGACCACATCGATCGCCAGTTACTGGATTGGCGTCGGACTGACGTGGAAGTTCGGAACCGGCGCGTGCGGTGCCATGCAGATGCCCGATGCCTGCTATGCGCAAGAGTAAGTGTGCTCTGCAAAAGCACATCTTCGCAGGCTCACGACACGACAGAAGGCGGTTGCCGCGAGCCATTTTCAACGCGGCAACCGCATTTGACCGAGAACCCGCCCCCGCACTAGTCGTTGGCCCGGGCGGCTTTCTCTTGAACGGCCTTCTGATCCTTCGGCGCTGACTGCGACGGACCAAGTTTGACGGTCAGCTTGTTGATCTTGCCGTTCGGGGCTGGTACCGATGTCACCGACGATGTAGATGATCAGCGTATTATCGAGTTCGCCCATATCTTCAACCTATTGGATGACGCGACCGAATTCGTGAAGTTCGGGATTAACGCAGAAAGTTATGATCGAGCAACGCTCGCCAAGGTGCGTCGACGGATGTGACCGACGTGCAGTGACGCACGTTCACATCTGAGTAAAGTGTGCGGAATCGGTCAGTGGGTGTGCGGAATGTCCAGCACGAGCAAGCTTTTTTTCATGGGCCGTGCCATCAAACATGCTCTCTTTGCAGCTCGCGACGACCGGCTAAGAACGGTACACAATGTGCTACCTCCGGACGCCTGTTAACGCCGGTGAAGGCGCATCTCCTGTTCGAACGAGAGGAACTCGGAATGAGATTTGGGTATTTTGTTTTGGCCTTTGGATTGGTTCTCCTGTCATCGGCAGCGGAGGCTCAAAGCAAACTTCCCAACGTCCTCGTTATTTCGGGGGGCGATATTGGCGCGAACATCGATCCGTTACGCTCTTGGAACGATGGCAAGGCAAAGCACTCGATTGTTGAGTTCGTCGAGAAAGTCACCACACCCGGCTCGCCCGATTTTGTACCTGTTCCTGAACGCATCGCTGTGTTCGACAACGACGGAACGCTTTGGTGCGAACAGCCGTTGCCCGTGCAACTGTATTTCGCGCTCGACCGCGTGAAGATGCTCGCGCCGCAGCACCCCGAGTGGAAGACCCAGGAACCATTCGCCTCGCTGCTCAAAGGTGAATTGAAAACCGCTGCAGCCGGCGGGGAACGGGCGGTTCTGGAACTCCTCATGGCGACACATTCCGGCATGACCACCGTTGAATTTGAGCAGATCGTGAAGGAGTGGATCGCCACCGCGAAGCATCCGAAGACTGGCAAGCCCTACACCGAAATGGTTTATCAGCCGATGCTCGAATTGCTGGACTACCTGCGGGCAAATGGCTTCAAGACCTTCATCGTCTCTGGCGGCGGCATCGAATTCATGCGTACATGGACGGAGCAGGTCTACGGTATCGCACCCGAGCAGGTCGTTGGCAGCAGCATCAAAACGAAGTTTGAGATGCGCGACGGCAAGCCGGTGTTGGTCCGCCTGCCGGAACTGAATTTCAATGACGACCAAGGGGGCAAGCCGGTAGGCATCAACCGGCACATTGGGCGTCGTCCGATCGCCGCCTTCGGCAACTCTCGCGGCGATCAAGAGATGCTGGAATACACGCAAGGAGGCAGCGGCGCGCGATTCGAGTTGCTCGTGCTCCACGACGATGCACTGCGCGAATTTGCCTACGGACCCGCGCGCGGATTGCCCGACACGAAAGTTGGTACGTTTTCGCCCGACGTGCTGGCCAAAGCAAACGAACGCAATTGGACTGTGATCAGCATGAAAGCGGATTGGAAGCGTGTGTTTGCGTTCGAGAAGTAGTGGAGCTCGTTCCCTGTAGAGAGCTATTCTCGCGCCTAGCTCTGCATCCTCATTGGAGAAAAAGAACCATGTTAAGAGCAAAGAGTATGTGGCTGCTCCTGATTCTGGCAGCCGGTGGGCTGCTCGGTTATGGAGCCGCGTCGATGAATTTTCGGCCTAATCCGCAGGCCCAAGCGGCGCAATATGCGTCTAGCCCCGCGGTTGAATCACCACGGTTGGATCGCGCATTTACGGATGCAGTCGCGCAGGTCATCAGGCCAGTTCAGCAATCTGCGTCAAGCAAGAGGCCGAACATCCTTTTTATCATGGGTGATGATATCGGCATGTGGAACATTGGAGCCTACCATCGCGGCTTGATGGCTGGACGCACGCCGAATCTCGACAACTTAGCCAAGCAAGGGATGCTCTTTACTGATTACTACGCGGAAGCAAGTTGCACAGCCGGCCGCGCGAACTTCATCACTGGCCAACTGCCGATCCGCACCGGTCTAACAACGGTTGGTCAAGCGGGAGCTAAGGTTGGACTTCCCGCCGAGGCATGCACGATTGCCACAGCGCTAAAAGCACAAGGTTACGCCACGGGTCAATTTGGCAAGAATCACCTTGGTGATCGAAATGAGTATTTACCTACTGTCCACGGCTTCGACGAGTTCTTCGGGTATCTGTATCACTTGGACGCGATGGAAGACCCAGCCCACCCCAACTACCCTCAAGCACTGCTAAGCAAAGTCGGACCTCGCAACATGGTCCACAGCTGGGCGACGGAGACGGACGACCCGACCGAAATGCCTCGCTGGGGCAAGGTCGGAAAACAAAAGATTGAGGACGCCGGAACGCTTTATCCCAAGCGCATGGAAACGGTCGACGACGAGATCCGCGACCTCGCAATTAACTTCATGGACAAGGCCAAGGCGGCGAACAAGCCGTTTTTCGTCTGGCTTAACCCCACGCGCATGCACATTGTTACGCACCT
Organism: Anatilimnocola aggregata; assembly: GCF_007747655.1. NCBI lineage: Bacteria > Pseudomonadati > Planctomycetota > Planctomycetia > Pirellulales > Pirellulaceae > Anatilimnocola > Anatilimnocola aggregata. The sequence continues at coordinate 5,143,439 of NZ_CP036274.1, read as the reverse complement.
TTCGCCGAAGTGGGAAGCCACGCGCAACTCGGAGAATGGCTGGTCCGAACAGGAAGCAGGCATGGCCCAACTCGACAACGATATCGGTTTGGTGCTGCAAAAGCTCAAGGACATGGGCGAAGAAGACAACACCATCGTCGTATTCACTACTGACAACGGCACCGAAAGCTTCACTTGGCCTGATGGTGGCACGACACCGTTCGCCCAGTGCAAAGGGACGGTGATGGAAGGCGGATTCCGCGTACCGTGCATCGCCCGTTGGCCCGGCAAGATTCCGCCCAACACAGTGCAAAATGGCCTCATGTCTGGCTTGGATTGGTTCCCCACTTTTCTCGCTGCTGCCGGTAACACCGCTATCACCGACGACCTATTGAAGGGAGTAAAGATCGGTGACCGAAGTTACAAGAACCATTTGGACGGCTACAACCAAACAAATTTACTGACCGGCAAAGGACCGTCGAATCGCCACGAGATTTTCTACCTCGGCGAGAGCACTGTCGGCGCGGTGCGTATTGATGACTACAAGTACCGCTTCATCGATCAGCCCCACGGCTGGCTTGGTGAGAAGACCCATCCCGACGTACCGTACATTACGAATCTGCGTCTTGATCCTTTCGAACGCTTGGGCTGGCCCAACAATGGAACCAAGGAAGGCGCACAGCAGTACTTCGATTGGTTCAAGTTCCAATTCTGGCGATTCGTCTTTGTTCAGGATGTCATGGGCAAGGAACTTCAGACCTTCGTTGACTACCCACCGATGCAGCGTGGCGCGAGTTTCAACCTCGACGCTGTGAAGGCGGAGATGGCCAAACGGATGGCCCAGGCCGAAGCGGCGAGCAAAGGCCCCGGCAAATAGCCAACGACCGGCTCTGCGGGCTACTCGTTTGGGTAGCCCGCCATGGTTCTTCATGCACTCGATCACAAGTCACACGAGCACCAGACAAAAGTCGTCGCAAGGGAAGTGCGTCGACGCCGGCTCGGCCCGTTTGGAACAGCGGCAACAGCTGAAACAGTGGGAATTAAATCGCTGATGCACTTTGCAGAGAGCGAGACAGATTTGAGGGGTGACTTCCTAAACTCGGACGCTTCGGACCGACACTCGAATGGCACTTAGTTTTTCCCTAAGTCTTTTCGCTGAAAAGCTATAAGCCAAAGTCCTGCTGCCGTCGTAGAAGAGTTTATTATCTCTTCCTCTTGGCAAGGTGGCCATCATGGTTTCGTTCCGGCACGGAAGGTTTCGCCAGCAAGCAAAGTTCCTTTGTCACCAATTTGTCCAAGATCCGGATTTGCCAATCGGCAAGTTGCTTTCCGATGAGAGCGTAACGCAAGCGTTGACAGCGATTCAGGGAGTTTGGCTGGATCGCGTATATCCGCCGTTGGTAACACTCTGGGTCTTTCTGACACAAGTGCTAAGTGCTGACCACTCCTGCCGAGCGGCCGTAGCTCGTTTGATTGCGCATCGCGTTTGTCGAGGAGAGCGACCGTGTTCGGCAGAAACCGGCGCCTATTGCCAGGCGAGAAAGCGGCTACCGGAAAAGTTCTTCTCGACACTCGCGCGTGGAGCAGGTGCAGCCTTGGATGCCAGTGTCGATCCTTCGTGGCACTGGAAGGGGCGTCGTGTCTACCTCTTTGACGGTTCCACCGTTTCGATGCCGGACACTCCAGAGAATCAAAAGGCTTATCCACAGAACACTACGCAGCAGCCTGGCATTGGTTTTCCCATCGCTCGCATTGCGGCCTTCTTCTCGTTGGCAACGGGCGCCGTAATCGAGCTTGGCATCTGCCGCTACGCCGGCAAAGGGCAAGGTGAAGTCACCTTATTGCGACAACTATGGGACGTGCTTTGCCCTGGAGATGTTCTCTTAACGGATCGGTTGATGGCCAACTGGACGAACATCTTCTTGATGCAGCAGCGCGGGCTCGAACTTGTCGCTCGCTTGAACAAAGCAAACCGTAAAGCTGATTTCCGGCGAGGCAAGCGATTGGGTCGATACGACCACATCGTGAGCTGGAGGAAGCCGTCTTCCATCCGCTCGCTGGATCGAGAAACCTACCAATCGCTGCCGGAGTTTATCACGATCCGCGAGTGTCTGATTCGTGTTGCGCAACCTGGGTTTCGCACGAAGTCGATTGTCATCGTGACGACATTACTTGATCCGATGCAAACAACATCGGACGACTTAGGGAAGCTGTATCGTACTCGCTGGAACGTCGAGCTCGACCTGCGTTCGCTAAAAGACACGCTGCACATGGACGTCCTGCGCTGCAAGACGCCAGAACTGGTCCGCAAGGAGATCTGGACGCATATTCTGGCGTACAACCTCATTCGAACGATCATGGCGCAAGCGGCGATTCAGCACCGAATTGAGCCTCGCACCATCAGTTTTAAGGGCACAGTGCAAACGCTCAGTGCCTTTCAATCTCTCTTGCTGCTACCTGATCAACAAAGCACCGCGGCGCGTAAGCGTATCGTCGAGCAACTACTCGATGCCATTGTGTCACAACGCGTGGGCGACCGCCCCGATCGCTTCGAGCCTCGCCTGAGGAAACGGAGGAACAAAAAGTACGACTTGCTGATGAAGCCAAGACATGAAGTGAAACTTGCTATGGCAAAACAGGTTAGAGAGAACTAAGTGCCATTCGACCGACACTCCGAAGTTACCTCTGCGCTCTCTAGTTAGTACCTGAGTCCCGACCAGTACCCCGAACCGAACGAGGCTGTTAACCAAATTTCGGGCGAAAACAGAGAGCGGAGAGAGTTAGCGGGAGAGTGGCGGCGAAATCGGCCGTGGGGCAAAGTTAGAGAGCGCGACAGGGACGCCCGAGAGAGTCCGGCAGTCGCCGTAACTCCTTGCAGTTCAACGCGTAAACGACAAAAGCCGGCAGAACTCTCTGGCCGGCGTTTCGCGTTAACCGTTGGGTCGGCCCAAGTTAGGGCCGAAATAGTAGCTCCCTGTGCACAACCCTCTACGTGACAGTACTCTCTTTTTCGATTTTCATAAGTAATTGTGAGAGCGGTACTTGCCGATTCCGAGTCCCGATCGGTGTCCGAAGCGGTCGCAACCCTTTTCGAACTTTTTGAGCATCCGGTTAACAGCGGTGCGCATTCTCTGCGCTCTCGGATGCGATTGTGCAACGTCGTCCGACAGCTCATCCGAAGTCGACTGTAGTTTCAGATGGCCAACGGTCCCGGCGGGGTGCAAAAAAAACGCACTCCTATCATTCGCTGCGTCAAACCCAGTGTAATTCGATGGTCTGCGCTTTCAGTCACTCGGACCGAGGAGGTGTTTGGCACTGTGCCTAAACGAGGGGTAAGTGCCCTGCATCCAATCAGACAAGATCGTCGATTTAGGTAATCATGCTGGGACTTGTCACTCACCTGCAACCGTTTTCTTATTGGAGCCCCCCCTCTGACAGACTACAATTCCCTCGGTTTTTCGTCTTATGTTTTGGCTAGGCAACGTCTGGCCGAGGGGACCGTTTCACACGATGACCAGCGGGCAGCCAACTGAAAACAGCGTAACCCTCTGGCTGCAAGAGCTACAGGCTGGCGAATCTGTCGCTGCCGGGCGAATCTGGGAGCGATATTACGAACGGCTGGTGCGTCTCGCCGCGCAAAAACTCCGTTCGGCACCGCGACGGATGGCAGACGAGGAAGATGTAGTCCTTAACGCTTTCGATAGCTTCTACCGCGGTGTGAATGGCGGCCGCTTCCCGCAACTCGACGACCGCGATGATTTGTGGCAAGTCTTAGTCATGCTCACCGCTCGCAAAGCGATCAATCAGGCCAAGCACGATCAGCGGCAGAAGCGGGGCGGCGGACAGATTCGGGGAGAATCGGTTTTTATTGGTGCTAACGACGAGCCGATGGCGGGGATCGATCAAGTGGTCGGAGGTGAACCGACGCCCGAGTTTGCCCAGCAGGTCGGGGAAGATTTCGAAGAGCTACTGGCAAGTCTAAACGACGACATGCTGCGGCGGATTGCGCTGGCGAAGCTAGAGGGCTATACGAACGACGAGATTGCAGCGAAGTTCGACGTGCGCACCCGGACGATTGAGCGAAAGCTCAGCTTGATCCGGGAGCTCTGGGCACAATTCGAAAATCCTTCATCCCTCGAATAATTTTCGATGGTCTGTCGGGCGCAAACCTCGAAAGTTGAGATTGAATTAAGAGAACCTGCCATGCCCGAACAGCTACAACCCAAACTTACCCTGGCCGCGCAGCAGCGAATCGACGTATTGTGCGATGAATTCGAGCAGCGGTGGCGGGCTGGGTCTCGGCCGGAAGTGCGAGACTATCTCGCTCGCGCACGTGCTGAAGACCGCTCAGCGCTCTTCAGCGAGCTCATAAGCCTTGACGGCGACTATCGGCGCGAGCGAGGCGAAACACCGGTTGCTGAGGATTATCTGGCCGTCGGTCCTGAGTTCGCCGAACTCATTTCGTCCGCTCTTGCACCAAGCACGACCGCTTCGCCAAAGGGCGAAACTCGCGTTCTCGGCAACTACACCGTGCTCGAGAAGTTGGGGCAAGGCGGCATGGGAGCCGTCTATAAGGCAGAGCATCAGAGAATGGAGCGGATCGTGGCGCTCAAAGTTCTTTCGCCGGCGATCACAAAGACACCCGAAGTGGTGCGGCGCTTTCAACAAGAAGTGAAAGCGGCAGCGAAGCTCACGCATCCCAACATCGCACACGCTTACGATGCGGATGTCGCGGACGGTACGCATTTTTTGGTGATGGAGTATGTCGATGGTCGGGACCTCGCTTCACTGGTGAATGAAGTGGGCTCGCTCTCGATTCCGCAGGCCGTGGAATACACTCGCCAAGCGGCTCACGGCTTGGCTTATGCGCATGCCAAGGGCATTGTGCATCGCGACATCAAGCCCGCGAACTTGCTGCTCAACAAAGAGGGAGTCGTCAAGATTCTCGATATGGGGCTCGCGCGGTTCGAAGACCCAACGGCAGCCGGGCTGACGCAATCGGGCGAAGTGATGGGGACCGTCGATTACATGGCCCCCGAGCAGGCGCTCAATACCCGCAGTGCCGATACCCGCGCCGATATCTACAGCCTGGGTTGCACGCTGTTTCGGCTGCTGACCGCGCAGAGCATGTTCGACGGCGAAACCATGGTGCAAAAGCTGATGGCACATCAGCAGCAGCCCATCCCGTCGCTTCATTCGATTCGGCCCGACGTCCCGCCAGAGCTCGAACAGATCTTCGTCCGGATGGTGGCCAAGAAACCGGAAGACCGCTTTCAAAAGATGGCGGAGGTAGAAAGGGCCCTGCGCAAACTCGATCTGGCCATCGATGACCCGCACGCAATACCTACGGGCAACGCGAATGGCATCAACAACGCCACGCACGAGACGAACAGTCAGCTCACGTCGCCGACGGTGGAGTTTCGCCGAGATCAATCATCCCCCAGCATCGTTGTCCAGGAGAAGGCAGAACCGAAACCTCGATCGCCCCGCGGGCCCACTCGCACCGCCTTGATTGCCGCCGGCTTTGGCGCGCTGCTGCTGATCGCGCTCGGAGTAACGGTCATCATCCGGGACAAAGATGGCAAGATCACTGGCTGGTTCAAGGTGCCAGAAGGAGGCTCAGTTACCGTGCAACCCGACGGTCCTGAGCCCCAGCCGACCAAAGTTGGTGCAGCCAGCAAGCCACAGTTACCAGGCACGGACTTCGTCCCCCTCTTTGACGGCAAGTCCTTCGCAGGCTGGCGCGGGCAAAGCCAGCCAGATGTTCCGACCGAGTGGACAGTGGGAGAGGGTGCGATTGTCGGACCGGGCAACAAGTCGTGCATTGCGACAGACGCCGAATACGACAATTTCGACCTGGAACTCGATTGGAAAGTGGCTGATGGCGCCAACGGAGGTGTATTTTATCGCTGGAATGGCGAGCAGCGTGACGAAGGTCCGGATGGAATGGTTCCCGCTGCCGCCGAGTATCAAATCGTCGATAACGTGGGGCATCGCAACGGCCGCAGCCAATATACCGCCTGTGGCAGCCTGTACAGCATTTATCCGGCCCTGCGAGATTACACCAACAATGCGGGCGAGTGGAACAGTTCCCGGATCGTTGCCCGGGGCAACCAGGTTGAGCACTTTCTGAATGGCAATCTTGTCGTCAGCTATGAGTTGCAAAGCGACAAGTGGAAGCAGCGGATTGCCGAGATGCCCGCCTTCGTGAAGCGACCGACCTACGACAAAGTCCTGAAGGGTCGCATCGTCCTACAGAGCTTCAACGGCACAGTCTGGTATCGCAATCTCCGGATTCGTAGCTTTTCACCACCGTCGGCCGCAATCGCACCGCCACCTGCCCAAGCTCCCTTCACCGCAGCCGAAGCCAAAGCTCATCAAGCGGCCTGGGCCGAGTATCTGGGAACCAAAGTTGAAACGATCAATAGCGTCGGCGCGAAGATGATTCTCATTCCGCCTGGCGAGTTTCTGATGGGCAGCACCGATGAACAAGTCGAAGCGGCATTGAAGGCGGCCGAAGAAATCAAAGCCGACCAACCGACCAAAGATCGCATTCAGAAAAACGAGCGACCGCAACATAAGGTCGGCATCACCAAACCGTTCTTGCTGAGTGCGACCGAAGTGACGATCGGCCAATTCCGCAAGTTCGTCGAAGCAATCAAGTACGTCACCGAGGCCGAGCAATATGGCTTTGGCAACTCCACGGAGAAAGTGCTAACCGACAAGGTTTATCAGGGGAACAAAGGACTAAACTGGAGAGCCCCCGGCTATGCCGTGGCCGATGACTCGCCTGTTTCTCAGATCGTCTGGAACGAGGCCGTCGCGTACTGCAATTGGCTTTCGGAACAAGAGAACCTTGAACCCTGCTATCGCCAGGACGTGAATACGTGGCATTTCTTGCCGGGCAAGAACGGCTATCGCCTGCCTTCCGAAGCCGAGTGGGAATACGCGTGCCGGGCGGGGACGGCGACAACGTATTCGTTTGGCGACGACGTCGCCTTGTTGGAACAATACGGTTGGTTCAGCACGAACTCCGGCGGCCGAGCCCATGCCGTCGGCACCAAGCCAGCGAATAGCTTCGGCCTGCACGATATGCACGGCAACTTGATCGAGTGGTGCCAAGACTTCTACGACGAAAAGTCGTATGAAACGCCAGGTGCCGATGGTCCGCAAAGAGTCAATCCTGACTCGAATCGTGTGCTCCGCGGCGGCCTCTGGGCCGGCAGCGCGTCCCAGTGTCGCAGTGCTTTTCGCTACCAATACCTGCCATACGGACGCTTTAGCGGTCATGGCTTTCGAGTCGTGCGGAATCTGGAGATTCCGCCACCGCGCGCAGACATCCCGCAAATCCGCGGCACTGAATTGCGACCAGCAATCGCCAAAGCTCCTTTCAACGCAGCCGAAGCGAAAGCTCACCAAGCGGCCTGGGCCGGATATCTGGGAACGAAAGTCGAAACGACCAACACCTTGGGCGCAAAGATGGTGCTCATTCCGCCGGGCGAGTTCCTGATGGGGAGTACGCCCGAGCAAGTGGAAGCGGCGGTGCAAGCAGGACTTCGCCAGCAGCGAGACTTGTCAAACGATTATTTGAATGAGCTGCCGCAACGTCGGGTCAGCATCTCGCGGCCCTTCGCCATCGGTGCCACGGAGGTTACCTACGAGCAGTTCCGCCAGTTTGCCGATGCAGCCAAATATCAAACTGCTGATGAGAAGTTGTTTGCGAAGGATCCAGCTGCCAAGGAGAAGCGGAATTGGACCACGAACCAAACCTGGCGGGAAGAAAGCCCCTCCGGACCAGACTACCCGGTGTCGAGCGTCGATTGGTTCGACGCTATGGCGTTCTGCAATTGGCTGAGTACACAAGAAGGACTGACGCCCGCGTATGAAAAGTCCAGCGGAGGCATGATACGTGATGTCGCGTCTTGGTCGATTCAGCCTGCCGCAAATGGCTATCGGCTGCCGACGGAAGCGGAATGGGAATATGCTTGCCGAGCCGGAACCACCACGCTCTTTTCCTTTGGTGATAATTCGCGCGACATAGATCAGCATGGTAGCGTCGCTGGCAACAAAGCGCAGGTGTTGCCGGTGGCCAGCAAGCTCGCCAATCCATTCGGACTGTTCGACATGCACGGCAATCTGTTCGAGTGGTGCGCCGACTTGTGCAGTTATGACTGGTATCGCACTGCGCCGACGCAGAACCCGCTGAACGTCGACGCTGGTCCCGTGCCTGCCATGCGTGGCGGCTGCTGGTACTACCATGAATTGGCTGCGCGATCGGCGGCTCGGGTTCAGGGCAATCCAATACAAGCGACAAACATGATTGGCTTGCGCGTGGTCAGGACGCTGGGCAATATCCCCACTCCTATCCCACCGCCACAACGTTATGTTCCCCTTCCTTGGGTACAAAAACCAGAACTGCAGCTGCTCCGAAGCGTGAGCACTGCCGGCTCGGACGAAGCTGCGCCTTGGGAAAGCCCGGACGGATTGACACTCTACTTCACTCGCGAAGTGCCAGGGGAGAACGCGCAGACCATTCGAGCAACCAAGCGGGGCTTCGATTACCTCTACTCGGAACAGCCGGTTGTTGCCGGGCGGCACTTCATGCCGACCTTAGACGAAACCTATGCGGTTGTCCTCCCAGGAAAGTACGATCCAGCTTCGCAACTATACGAGATGTCGCGCCCCACCAGCAGTGACGCCTGGAGCAAACCGCGCCTCATCGACGTTTTAGCAACCCAAAAGGGAATGAAGAGTCCGGCACTAAGCGGCGATGGTTTATCGCTGGTCTTCCAGCGGGCGAGGACAGCAGAAACCTACCCGGGGAAAGATACGGAGTTCGTGATCTGCCGCCGTACCGCACGCGACAAGCCCTGGTCAGAACCTCAGCTCCTCCCGCTGAAAACAGACGCAACCCTGACGGACGCTTTGACGTGGCCATTCCTCAGCGAGGACGGACTGTCGCTCAGCTTCTGCCACGGCGGGGACCGCAATCCCGAGGTGTATATTGCCGAACGTAAAACGCTCGACGAACCTTTCGGTGCCTATCGAACGCTGAACATCGACGGCGAGCAGTTGCGCGGTCGAAGCCCCCGCTACAATCCTCAACGTGGAGTGCTGGTGTTCTCACGAGATGCGAATCCCGCAGTCAAGGACAGCGATTTGTTCATTGTGTCCGGGCTGCCAAAACGAAAAGTTGGCGTGCCAGCCGGCCCGGTTCCGCCAGTAGCTAACGCTGACAATGACTTCGCTTTGCGATTCGACGGTGAGAATGATTTTGTCGAGATTCCAACGCTCGGTCGCGATGACGATGGCCCGTACACCATTGAGATGTACGTCACACCTGCCCGACTTGGAGAAGGAGATACTAAGTACCAGACGATGATTCACATTGGTGGGCGGTTGCGTGCCAGTCTGGGGCAATCAAGTTCCGCCGACTGGGCTATGGAATTGGGTGCCACGAACGGCACTATGAAGCATGCCACGCCCCGCGACAGCGTCATTGTTGGCAAGCGGGTCCACCTGGCGGGGGTTTGGGACGGTCGCGAGGCTTCCACGTTTGTGGATGGCAAGTTGCTGAAGCGAAATATTCCCACTAATCCCGCCGTTCGAGCCATATTGGCTGTAGCGCGCTTAGGCAGCCAGAATGGCACCGGCAAAGACGCGTTTCCATTCGCCGGAATCCTCGACGAAGTTCGCATATCCAAGACGGCCCGCTACACAGCCGACTTCTTGCCGGACGCTAATTTCACTCCTGATGCAGAAACGATTGCCTTGTACCACTTCGATGAAGGGATTGGCGACGTGCTGAAGGATTCGTCCAGCAACAATCATCACGGCAAGATCGTGGGCGCGGAATGGGTTCGCTCGGCCAGCGTAACTCCCCTTTCATTTTCACGTGACCGTGCCGCAGCTGAAGCAGTGGTTCGCGCCGCGGGAACGGCCTTTGTCAAACAAGGGGGTCCGTCATCGATCGCAGTCAGCAAGCTTGACGATTTGCCGAGCGGAGAATTTCGCCTTGTCGGCCTCAAGTTTGTCGGCGTTAATACTCCACCCATGGACTTTTCAATCCTTGATGGACTACCTGAACTGGAGTGGATGACCTTCAACGTCCATCCACTCACCGACGATCAGTTCCTGCGGCTCAAGACACTTCCCAAAGTCCGTAGCCTGGAACTCATCGACACGAAGCTGACAGCTACCGGCATCCGTTCCGCACTTCAGTTTCCACAGTTGCAGACTTTGATATCAGACATTCTGGTGGATCGTGCGTTCCTGGAGGAATTGGGCAAGCAACATCCCCATCTCACCACCCTTAGTTTCAATCCCAGTCGGCTACTGGCCGGCGACCTTGAGACCCTGAGCAAGTTCAGTAGTTTGAATGGCCTCGGTCTCGTCGGACAAGTTACCGACGAGGAACTGAAACAGGTTCCTGCTTCGCTTCCACTAAAGTCCTTCTGGATGAACAACAATTTCAACGTGTCAAACTCAGGCTTGGGAGCACTAAGCAAGTTTAAGGGGCTGACACAAATTACGTTCCATGGCGGGAGCTACCGGCGCCTCACTGGCGATGTGCTGCAGGTCATTGGCGACCAATTTCCAACATTAGAAAGTCTGGCCCTTCCCGACGAGTTGACCTACACGGAGGACCAGTGGAAGCATTTGGCGAAACTCTCAAAGCTGCACTATCTCGGCATGTACGGGAAAAGAACAGACGACAGCGCCGTGCCGGGCATCTCGCAACTCAAGCAACTTGGCAGGCTTCGCCTAAACAGGACCAGCATCACCAGCGCGGGCGTAGAACAACTGAAAGCTGCGCTTCCCAAGACGCACATCGATGTCCAACCACTACCTGAGAAACCGGCTGCACCACCGAATAGCAGCTCCCTTAATCCAGCCTTCGAGCAGTGGTTAAAAGACGTTGCCAAACTGCCCGCGCAGAAGCAGGTCGAAGAAGTTCAGAAGAAGCTCGTCGAACTGAATCCTGACTACACCGGCCAGCCGACAGGAACGATCGAAAATGGAATCGTGGTCGCTCTCGACTTCGATACCGATCAGATTGCCGACATTTCACCGGTGCGAGCCCTTGCGGGATTGAAGCGGCTGAAATGTGGCGGGAGCGGAGCGGTCAAGTACGTCAACGGCAAGCTATCGGACCTTGGTCCCTTACGGGGAATGCAACTGACGGAACTCAGTTTTGGGTACAGTCGGGTTACGGACCTGGGGCCGCTCAAAGGGATGAAGCTCACTAGGCTGATATTTAACTCGAATCCGGTAACGGATATTTCCCCTCTGCAAGGAATGCCCCTCACCAGCCTCAGCCTGAACAATTGCTGGAAGCTCGCCGATCTAGCGCCGCTCAAGGGAATCCCGATCGTCAACCTAAGTTGCAATGGACTGCTGACAACCGACCTCTCGCCACTGCAAGGAATGCCCTTGGAAGGCTTAACGCTGGCTGGCACTCCCGTTGCTGACCTATCGCCGATCTATGGTTGCAAAACGCTGCAAGGAATTGAACTCACGAAAACTCGCGTTTCTCCCGAAGGGCTCGCTGCGTTTCGCGCGGCACTTCCCAACTGCCGAGTGAGGCTGGACTAGTTTGATGTAGCGCTGCGTTCAGACAATGCCCCTCTCCTGCCAAATGACGCGTCGCAAGTCGTACCACATCAAGCCATGAAGCAAAGTCGAGCAGGTAGTGGAGCTGACGGCGATCCCGTTGCTCATGTTACTGCCAGCTATCAGGTCGCGTTGTTCGAGCGTTTTGCACTTCAGTCTACGGCGACAATCGCAACGATCGCGTGCTCGGCAGCGCCGTTTGAATCAAGCGACCTACTGGCGGGACGCAATAATACGACTCGCCCAGTGCGAAGCCCGTCAATATCGGGCGCAAGCTATTGCGCTACAAGGACTTGCAAAAACTCGGAAAAGGCCTGTCGGGTCGTGGTCTCGCTTGTTGAGTTAGTAAGTATGCCCGGCCCATTCGCCGGTATTCACCACTCGCAACGAAAGACTGCCGCCATGCATTGCCACAACCGCCGCCTGCAACTCGAAACGCTTGAAGGTCGCCAACTCATGGCGGGAGTCACCATGGCCAACGGCAAGATCACCATCTTTGGCTCGTCGGGCGACGATGTCGCTATGGCATATCATCTCGATTACAACCAAACGATCATTCGCGCTCGAGTCATCACTCCTTCTCAAACGTATTTCACCGACTTCAAGGCATCGCAGATCAACGCTGTCGAGTTTTTGGCCTATGAAGGCCGTGATCAATGGACGAACAACACCAACCGCACTGGCATTGTTTGGGGCGGAGCGGGCAACGATCAGCTGTACGGTGGCAGTGGAGCGGACACGATGTACGGCAATGAAGGTGACGACTGGATCCAGGGAAACGGGGGCAACGATTTCATTGGGGGTGGTCAAGGAAACGATGAAATCTACGGCGGTGCCGGCAATGATCAAATCTATGGCGAGGATGGCCGCGACACGCTCGATGGAGGTGACGGCGACGACCTCATGCTCGGCCAAGGCGGCAACGACAACATACGCGGCAGAGCGGGCAATGATCGAATCGAAGGGAACCTCGGCGACGATGACCTGAATGGTGATGACGGCAACGACTATCTGTGGGGCCAAGAAGGCAACGACAAACTCTTCGGCTTCACTGGCGACGACTTCTTGGCAGGAGCTGATGGCAACGACCTGTTGCAAGGCCACGACGGTAATGACACCCTGTACGGCGATAATGGCAACGACACGCTGTATGGCGACGCCGGCAACGACAAACTCTTCGGCTGGGTTGGCAACGACTACCTGTACGGTGGGAGTGGTAACGACCAACTGCTGGGCGAACATGGTGCCGATATGCTCTTCGGCGATGCGGGCAACGACACGCTCGATGGTGGTCAGGATGGTTTCGTCGATTCGCTCAACGGCGGTACCGGTACCGATCTGTTCATCCTCGAGACCTATGTCACCGGTGGCGTTCGCAGACGTCGCGACGTCTTCAACAACTTCAACGCGAAAGAGGGCGACACGCTGCAGGATCGATAACTACCAGCTTCAAACGCCATCGAAAGCTGGTTGGCTATTCTGTCTCGCCGCCGACAACCTTCGCCGTCCATCGTGCGACCTTTGCCGTCCATGCTGATCGCAATCGACGACTGCGACAGCCGCGAGGTAAATTCGCAACTGGTGAACTGCGACCCTTGATCGGTGTTGAAAATCATCGGACGGCCAAAGAGCAGCGCTTCGTTGAGCGTCACCATCAATAGGCCGTTCGGTTCAGATATGCCCGCTCGATCGCTAAATCGACCAAACTCCTAAGTGGTCTGGCAGTATCCAAACGGAACGCGAGCCCTGTCGAGCATGCCGCGGCTGCTGCTCTAATCTTCTTGGCCCAACCCCAGCATGCTCGCTCTTCTTCCATCCAGCCGTAGATCGTCTCTATATTCGCTCGGCAACCTTCTACGCCCCAGCGATCCATCTGCTGAGCCCGCGCTCTGCAACTGCATCCAGGCATCTCGTTGACGCCGATACTCTTGAGAACGGCGGTGAGCACGGTGCCCGGCCCGCCGCTCTTTGCGACGATCCCGCCACATGCAACACGCCCCCACAATGCTCCGTATCGCGAGTCATTCCAGTAGAGCCAGCAGACGCGGCAATCGCGTCGTCGAACCCACGGTTCGTCAATCTGGCAACTGTCGCAGTGGCAAGGGCGTTTCATTGGGTGATCGTGACGCGCATAGTGCCGGTGAAGGTAGGCGGGTCAAAGCCTGGCGTCGTGCCCCAAGCCCAGACGCTGATATTGACCGTCGCCTGCAGAAAGAATGGGCTCAGGAAGCGAAGAGCATGCTCCGGTGACACCCGCGCTCTTAGCAACGGGGAAATGCCTACCTGCGCTCACGAAAAAGCCTGACTGCAACGCTCACCTGCAAGCGTCGTCACAATCAGGCATCGTGGCGGCAACCTCGAATGCCGCCGCAAATCAACTCTTACGTGCAAGCTGGGTGTGTCAATCGGCGAAACGTAAGATCATCGGTTCTGGCGAGTCCCCGCCGGTAGTTGTTAATTCAAGGCTCTGCCCAGTCGAGATGCACTCAGCCGCAGTATCTGCCGGTGCTGGGATCGTTTCTTTGCGCGCGTAGAAAAAGCCTGATTGCGTCGGCCATACCAAGCCAACACAACCAGGCTCACGTTGTGACACTGTGCCATGCCACCACAAGTAACTCTGCCACACAATCGAGGGGCGTCAATCTGTCGCAGGTAAGACTGTGCGACTAAGACTAATGGTAGGGATTGTTCGGCCGGTGAAAGTATCACAGCCGTCTGTTTCGAGCATAGGCCATACTTAGGCATGGCAAGCTATACAAAAGATGCTACCGCCGAGTGGACTCCGCTGAGCGATGATAAGTTTCGTGTCGAACTGATCGACGCTGACTCGCGTCGCGCTGTCCCGGTCGTTGTGGCTGACATCTTTCTTGATACCGTCCACTGGTATTACCGCGCTCCGTCATTCGCCACGGTTATCGAATTTGGGACAGACACGAAATAACTGTCCGCCTTTGCCCGCAGGAATTGGAGATTTAAGACCGGCGCACGATAAAGCCTGGCATTGCCGAAGGCGAATTTTTAGCATCGTTCAAATCGTTCACGAAACCGATAAACATTCCGTGATGTTAGCGGTGGAGCGGCCCCTGCTGCTAACGCCCCCCAGTGCCTGACCCGCTGGGGGCTTTTGTATGCGCCGGACCAAATCCCGGAAATACCTAGTGGACCGCGCTCAGATTTCGTCTGCCGTCTCGTTTCGCGCCAACGGCAGCGTTATCGAGATATCATTCCTCCCCGGCCTAACACCAGCTCAGTACTCCGAACTTTGCCTGATTATGGACGTTTCCAATGACTACGATCAGTTGCTTGAACATGTTCGGACACTAGTCCTGCGATGGAATGTAACGCTCGCTATTCATCACCTCTCACTATGACGACTAAGGCTATCGACGTTGTAGGACCACATCTCTCCGTCTCGTTCTCGTGGTGCATGATGCCTACTCAGGCTAAAGGTGATGAAATCGGGATAGGGGAGAGCCTTTCGGCTCTGCCCCTCCCACACCACCGGGCATACGGGTCCGTACCGCGGCGGTTCGGCTGGGTGAACGGGTGGTTCAGGTTGTTGGGGAGAGCATCGGAAGGCCCAGCGCCTCGAAGTACGCTCGGGTGAGCGAAATTCCCAGCGCGGGGCTGCGGCTGAGGTGCCAGTAGCCTTTGCGGCTGCCGGCGGTTTGAGCGGCAAGGTCTTTGCCGATTCCCAGCCTTCGCAGTTCAGCGAACCGGCGTGGGCCAGTCCGCCATTGCTTCCACGCATAGCATCTCAACCGACGGTGAATCCAACTGTCGAAGTCACGCAGCACCGATGGGGTCTGGCAGAAGCCGAAGTAGCCTCGCCAACCCAGCAAGTAACTGCGCAGTTCGCTGACCACGCGTTCCAAGGACGAGCCCCGGTTACGTTTGGTCAGTTGCCGGATTCGCTGCTTGAACTTCGCTCGCGATGAAGGTGCGATGCTCCGCTTCTTGCTGGAGGCGAACGTGAACCCCAGGAACTTGCGTTTCCCAGGGCGGTCCACGGCGCTCTTCGTCTGGTTGACTGTCAGCCGGAGCTGAGTGGCCAGCCAGTGAGTCACGCTTTGCAGAACACGTTGTCCCGCCCGCTGGCTTTTGACGTACACGTTGCAGTCATCGGCGTAGCGGGCGAAACGCAGGCCGCGAGACTCAAGCTCGCGATCCAGTTCATCCAGCAGCAAGTTCGAGAGCAACGGTGAGAGCGGGCCTCCCTGCGGCGTTCCTTCCGGAGTCGCCTCGGTTAGCCCCTCAATCATCACTCCCGAGTTCAAGAAGGCACGAATCAGTTTCAGCAGTCGTTTGTCTTCCACACGCCGAGCCACGCGGCTCATCAGCACGTCGTGGTTCACGCGGTCGAAGAATTTCTCCAGATCCAAATCGACGACCCAGGTGTACCCCTCCTCCAGATATTGCTGGACTTGGGCGATTGCCTGGTGAGCCGACCGGCCCGGCCGAAAGCCGAAACTGTGCTCCGAAAACGTCGCGTCCCAGAGCGGTGAAAGCACCTGAAGAATCGCCTGCTGGATCACGCGATCCACCACCGTCGGAATGCCAAGCTTACGCACTCCACCGTCGGGCTTAGGGATCTCCACACGCTTTACCGGCTGAGGCCGATACGTCCCAGCGAGCAACCCGCCGACGATCCGGTCGCGGTGACGCTCGAAATACTTTTCGAGTTGCGTCACACGCATTCCATCCACGCCGGGAGCGCCACCGTTGGCAATTACTTTCGCAATCGCCTGGTTGAGATTGGATGCGTCGCAGATGCACTCCATCAACCGATCACTACCTGTCGGGCGTTCAGTGCTCAAGTTCGCCGCAGACAGCACGGTCCCTTCGTCGCGGGCGCTCGGAGATTCACTCCCAGCTTCCCCCGCAAAGGCCAGCAGCAGTTGTGTCTGCTGCGTCTGGTTTTTCTGCCGTTTGCTGCCCATGAGTTCTCGGACTTACTTGCCACTCCATTTACCTCGTTTAGCACGAGGTACCGTTCGGGCCTTCGGACGGACCGCGACGATCGTGTGAGCCCAGGCCGTTTCTGCTCTTTCGAGTCAGTGTCCCGCTCAAGCGGATCGGCGGCACCCGCCTACTATGCCCTCGGCTGACTTCTGACGTGCGGTCATCGCTCCTTGCGAAGCAATCAGTTCGGGTCGCAGCAGCAAGGCTGTTCCTCCCAAACACACGCCAGACCTCCCAGGTTAAGTTTGACAACCTTCGTCGCACGCCCGCCGGATTTACAGCACCGGCCTTCGATGGATGGAGGACTTCGCCGTTTCGTGGCGGCTCGTCCCACCGGTACTGCCTACGATCCGATTCCTGTGCGTCAGGCCGCGACTTTGCTCCACGCTTCCTTCAAACCCCGCGTCACCGCGACGCCCTTGCGCTTCGCTGATCCTTCACCTCCATCAGGTTGGATAAGGGACTTCCACCCTCGAATTGGCAAACATGCCTGGCAAACACGAAAAAGCCCGGTATCAGTTGACACCGGGCGAGGGGTTGATTGCGGGCTGTAGCTCAGCCTGCGGCTCAGCGTATTAGTCCTGCTTAGCCTCTGGCGGGTCATCCTTGCCCGGCGTCCACGTGCTGCCGAGCCAGTGCCCGCGACGTGCTGCAATCAACCGCTCAATCAACTTGTGCACCTCGCACGACCGCTCTCTAAGGTCAAGCACTTTTATCCGCAGCGGGTCATCAACCGGGAAGCCAGATTTCAGAACGTGCTGTTCAAGCCGCATGAGGTATTGGCGGCCGGGTTCCAATTGCTCAAGGAGCGTTTCGAGCTGCTTCGTCGTGAGTTGAGTGCAGTCCATGCCGGCAGTGTACGGATGGATAGGTAGCGAGAAAAGCGGCTGGGCACAAATTAGAATCTGGCTCATGCCAGTGGATCCCACCAAACTGCGATTCGGCCCCTATCAATCGCCCTGCTTTAAGATCGGCCAGAAGGTCGACTGCGAAGCCCGCGGCGAGGTGACCATCTTTCGTATCTCAGACGGTCGCATCCCTTGGCCGGTCGGGAAGAAGGGCTCGGCGTTGTCGCTCGTGCTCACTGGTGATCTTGCCCGGTCAGTGCGCCAAGAGGCAGTGCCCGCAATCAAGCATTGGTGGGGCGTGGGCACAAGCGCTGTCTGGAAATGGCGCCGAGCGCTCGGCGTTGAAGATACCGAAGGCAATCGGCTGATACGCGTCGAGCATTAGACACCGGAACGCGTTGCTGCCTTCGTGAAAGCGACCGCACCGACTGCCAGGTCTCCCGAGCGAAGGGCGAAGATTGCAGCAGCGAAACGGGGTAAGCCGCGGCCGGCTCACGTTATCGAGATTCTTCGCCGGGTCAACACTGGCCGAAAGCACTCCGCTGCCTCACGTGCCAAGATGTCAGCGGCGCGGAAGGCCTGGGCTGCTCGTGGCGACTTAGCACCCGCCCCCAGAGTTCCTTGGTCTGCGAAGGAGATTGAACTTCTCCTCACATTGCCGGCTGCAACAGTTGCCAAACGAACGGGGCGAACGCTGCAGGCTGTCTACGCGCGGCGGTCCCTGCTCAAGTTGCCGGATGGGAGAAGGGCCGCAAAATGAAATGATTCGCTGCGACATCCTGGTTATGCAGGATGGACGGCTATCCTGTTATGCATCTGAATGGCAACCAGATGAGAGTCGATCGCTAATCCATCGCAGGTGGGAAGATTGCAATCGCGGCCCAAAAACGGTACTCACGGTATTGAAGCAGCACGCTCGGCCGTTAATGCGCTCGCTCAAATCCTCGGCTAACTTGACGGTGCCATTCCGTAAAGTTTGACAGGCACCCCTACGACGAACAGAATACACCCTCTCAATAGGTGCATTTAATGGGGCGTCGAACAAAAGCCAGCTCTGCTCTAACGGCCTCAGCCGTCGTGGTTCTTTGCGCGGTGGGCTTCTGCTGTGGCGGCCCAATTGCATTTGTTAAATCTCTCTCCTCGCCCCAGAAGACGGAAATAAAGCACAGGGCGGCGGTCAAGGCCGCCGCCGTTCCCTCTACTACTGCCGAAGCGACATTTCAGTTCCGTCCCACAACGGATTACAGCGACAAGGCTGTCATAAAAAGCGCCCTGCCGCCGGCACCTGTTGCGGTTATTCCAGATGTCGATGTCCCACTCTCAGCCGAACCTGCACAAGTTGCTCCTCAACAACTTCCCGACATATTTCGGAAATGGACGGACGACACGGGGCAATTCAGCGTTATCGCTGTCGCGGCAAGGTGGGATTCAAACGAGGCAAAACTTCAGCGCGAAGACGGGAAGCTGCTCACGCTCCCGCTCGGTAAGCTCAGCGCTGCGGACCAGGCATATCTCCACACGGTCAAGTTTCCACCGACGTACTTGCCTGGCGGGAAGGTTGCTCTAGGTAAAGCAGTCGGCGTCACAGATGGCGATACGATCAAACTCATCGATGAAGAAAAGGGAAACTACACGATCCGCCTGGAAGGGATCGACGCGCCGGAGAGTCATCAAGCATTCGGAACTCAGGCCAAAAAAACGCTTTCCGAGAAAGTGTTCGGTAAGGTGGTTCGCGTTGAGTGGAAAGAGACAGATAAATATGGCCGCACGCTAGGCCATGTGTATTTCGGGAACAGGCACATCAACCTCGAATTGGTCAACGAGGGGATGGCGTGGCATTACAAGAAGTATAGCACCGACCAAAATCTCGCAGCTGCAGAAAACTTGGCCCGCGATCAAGCGATAGGTCTTTGGCGAGATTCTCGGCCAATCGCTCCCTGGGATTTCCGCAGCGGAAAGAGTGATGCGGCAGCTTCCATTCCTGCGCTACCCATGCCAAGCATGGTGCCTCTGCAAGCTCCGTTTACTGAGATGACGGTGACTGTCTACGTGACGACAACTGGCGAGAAATACCATCGAGGCGGCTGCCGCCATCTTTCCAAGAGCCGCATTCCGATATCGCTCAGCCGGGCACAGGCAAGTTACTCACCGTGTTCGGTGTGCAATCCACCTTAACAGTCAGTGAAAGGGCCTGATTTGCCTCTCTCGCCTGCCGCACGGAGAATCCGAAAACTGCTGCGTGAAACTCGCCTCCCAGTCTCTTCGGTCGCCTATTATTGCCGCGTCAATCGGAAGCGTCTTAACAGCTTTCTGTCCGGAGATCGATTAGTCAGTGATCGCCAAATTGCTGCCGTCCTACGGTTTTTGAATCGTGAGCTTGAAACACGAGCTCAATCTGATCAGCATCGAAGCGAGTTTGACGCGATCTGGCACAATCTTGCTGAACGTTCATTGCGTTATGCCGTACTTGAAAGAAGAAATTGCCGTGAGGGAACGGGCGTATTCGTCCGAATCGGCAATCAAGAATTCATAGCGACATGCGGCCATGTTCTAAAAGAAGATTTGTGTCCAACTGCCATGCCGCAGCAAGTTCTGTTGGCACGCAAAGGAATTACTCGCGTGGAGGAAGCGGGTAAGTCGGTATTGCGCGTAAATGTGAATGGCGAGATGGACGTGGGCTACATCGCAATTGTCCCTGGTACATCGGAAAGTCTAGGCCACCAAGCAATTGAGATCGATCGAATCTGCAACTTCGGACGAGGGCAGCCGGGACGCAATTCATTTTTGTGGGGATATCCAGATTGGAGTGAAGCACCACACAATCACAGGATGTCAAAGTCGGGCAATGTGGACCTTCAGCCAATCAATTATGCGTTTCCTCTACTTGCCGCTGATGAATGGGGCGATTTGGAAGACTCGCGATTCCCATTCAAAAAGTCGCGCGACATCGTATTTCGTTATGACAGGCATGAGGATTTGAAGTGCGGTGACGGGACGTTGCCGAATCCTAAGGGCATGAGCGGTTGTGGATTGTGGCAAGGCATTACCAGGATCGGGCCAAATGACCTGTGGGTCGCCGAAGATATCAAGCTGATTGGCATTCAATGCGGTGTCGGCAGGCCCGACTCACCGCCGTTCGCCCGATGTGTCCAAATTCATCATTGGCTGAGCCTCGTGGCTAATGACTTTCCCAGCCTACGACGAGCAATCGGTAAAGTTAAGACCGTTTCATCTCCACCCTAGCTCCCTCGAATTCCCCGCCACCGACTGAGATCAATCCACGGACTGCCGTCCCTTCGCGTATGGCCAGAACTGATCACCGCAGACCTTCGGGACTGCTCCGGTAGTTGCTCGGCAATCAATCGAGCTCCCGCCAGATAGCCCGCCGCACAGGCATTGTAGATCGCATCGAGCCAGTGATTGTCCTTTCGAATCCGTTCCCACCGCGTCACCACGCCCTGACCCGCGATGAATTCTTCGACCTTCGTCTCGGCGGTTAGATGGCGGGCCAGCGCCAAGTGCTCGTGCGGACCTGCCTGGTAGAAGGTCAACGCACCAGGACTCGTGAGGGGAGTGCTCAAGCGCGCATGCACCCAGGTCTTCCAGTGATCGGCATTGGCCTCGACCAAGTAAACGCTCGCCGCTTGCTGCAGGGCAAGATGAAACCCTTCGCCAATGTGGTGGACCGTATTCGTTGCCTGCGTCGGCTGGTGATAGTTCTGGCGGCGCTGCTGTGCGGCACCACGGCCGACTGCCGGTCGGAAGCGATTGCCCGACTCCCGCACGAAGGCGTAGACAACGTCGGTCTGATACCCAGCATCGACCCAGACCTGATCGGGGATCATCGGCTTATCGGTGCCAAGCTTTGGCCAGCCGTTGGTGACGAGATCGCGAAACTGCCGCAGAGTCACCATGACCGCCTGTTCGACACCGAGGTCCTGAGATGGAACCTCAAGACGCCCGTAGTCGACCAAGTGCCCGGTCGCTCCTTCGCGCCAAGCAATCAGCGCCCAATGCGTCAGATACTTGCCGATGTCGATGGCCGCGGTCAGGAACCTGGCATCTGCGGGGATGATCCCCTTCGCCCAGCTGCCATGACGAGCAGCCAGTTCGGTTACGGCCAGTGGTGTCTGGTTCCACTTAGTGGCCTCAACTGGAATGCACCAGACGAACTGGCGCATCTCCCGTTCGGCCAGTTCTTCTTCAGTCGCTCGACTGGCGCGCCATTCGTCGGAGGCCACATCCCCGGCACCGAGGAACAGATTGTGGACCGCGGACCAGCGAAAGCCCAAGGTATCCGTCTCAGGATCTGCCCCGGTGACAACACCGTTTTCATCGACCGACTGATCGCCATGCAGAAGACGGCCCCGCACGTTTGCTTCCCGCCGCTGGTCATCGGTCCACGGCTCGCTGCACTGAGGACAAACGAACCGAGCCTGGTTCTTCGCCATGGTCTGGGTGTCGGCCGCTTGCCAGCCGATGAGATGCTCACGCTCGGGAGTTACGAAGTGCCTGCAATGGGGACAGGGAAGTGCAATCCGACTGTGGGTGCCGTTATCGAACTCCTGCCAGGTCCGACCTTCTTCAGTGCTGACGGTGCATTCCATGTAGATCCGCTTGCGACTACCGTAGGCCCGTGTGCGTGCCTCGAGCTGAGTGACCTTATCGCTCTCGCGACTGGCAGCCCCCGGCCGGTCCAGACCATCCGTCTCAGTAATGACGACCACCCGTGAGGTGAAACCGGCCCGGCTTTTGTCGTTGCCTCCGCCCGACATGAATTTTAGCGTGGCACCATTGCGAAGCTGCAAGGCATCAACACGTCCGCCGCGACTACCGCCACCTTTGCGTGGGAGTAGATCTCGGTACCGGGACTGCTCAATGACCGGCAGGATATCTTCGCGCCACTTGTCGCCGGCCATATCCATATCGGGCAAGCCGCAGATTACCGTCTCGCCGATCTCCAGCAGGTGATAGAGGAGCGGGAGCACGAAGCACGACAGCGTCTTTCCCGACTGCGTGGGTCCGGTTGCAACGAACCGGCTCCACTTCCCCGAATCGACCGCATCGAGCCAGAGCGCGGTGTAGGGCTGGCGATCGCAGCGGAACCGTCTCCCTTCGAAGGGACCGTCCGGAATGACGATCTCTTCCTCGGCAAACTGCCGCATGGTGCGCAGTTTTGGTGCCCGTGCCCGGGAGATGCACCACCGCAGGTCATTGAGGATCGGACTCATCCGTGCCTCCAAAGACCTGTTCGATCTCCCGGTCTGCATCACTCAAGGCTTCATCGAGAATCTCGCGTGCCTCGGGACCGAACTGTCGTTCAAGCAGTTCCCCAGCGGCGCGCAGCCGCGTGGCGATCCGGCCCAGACCATCCCGCGCTTCATCGCGAGGGAGCAAGGTCCCTTCCCGTTCCTGCCTTTCCAGTTTGGCGAGTGTCGCCCGTTCTTCGCGGTAGCGTTCGAGCGCGGGGCTATTCGCTCCCGACTGCATCAGTTCGTCGTCCGGTGCTGCCAACTTCCGGGCATTGGCGGCCAGGAAGTTATGAAGTGCCAGCACCACATCCGGCAGGCAGATGTTCGCGCCGCCGAAGGGCAGGCCGTAAAGACCAGCTTGCTCGTGGAGTACCTTCGTCTGGCGCCCGGACATCTCCCGCCAATGTTTCTGCGGGATCTTGCCGTAGTACTGCCAGCGGAGCTTCTCTTCCTTATCCCGTTCGAACTTCTTCAGCGCCGTTTGTTCGCGATTCGAGAGGGATTCGCCCGACAAAACCTTCTTGTAGGCAGCTGCCGCTTCCCGCTGGGCGGCCGCTTCCGAGGCTGATTTGGGGGTGTTGGAGTCGGCGCTCATTTCCGCTTACCCTCGATTTCTATGCCTTTTTGACACTGACCTGCAGTATTTCCCGTGTTTGGCGCTATTCGGTGTCAGTTTCCGCTTACCCTCGATTGGCCCCGAAAGGCCCGTCCCCGAGGTCAAAGTTGCGCCGATGCCCTGTTTCCCCCGTGTTTGGCGCTATTTAGCGCGCATTCTTACTTACCGCCGGAAAATAACGCCACTCTTGCCAAAATTCCCCTATTTACGGACCGCGCGCTAGGGGGAGCCGGCCTGGAAGTACCTATGAAAAACCACCAGTATTCGCCTAGTTTTACGCACATTCCGGGCGTCATGTTCTGATATAGTCGTGGCGTACAGTGCAGTATGTAGTGCGCTACAGATGATAATGTATTCACATTATTGTGCGCATCTGTCGTCATATTCCGCTTGATGTTCTCCCGATTCCATGGCTCATGTGTGTCTGTCAGCAGACGGATTACCCACGAACCGGAGAACGAACGATGAGCGAAGAACGAATGAGCGGCGCGGTGGACCAAGAGGCCTTCGAGAAGGTGATTCGCGACAACCTTTCGCCGGAGGGAGTGGCGGCGTTGGTGATGGCGCTGCAGCCCGCGGGATCGATCCGGGCTACTACACCGGAAGGCGAACAAGCGGTGCAGCAGGTGCTGTGGTTCCGCAGCACGCTGCTCGACATGATCGGAGTGAAGACCTTCAACCAGCAGATGGACGAACTTGGTTTCTAAGCCGAAACGCCTTCGCAGGCGTAGCTCGGCGGTGGTTCGCCGGGCCTGACGATGGCAGCCAATCCATTGCGAATCCGGAGAACGACGATGTCCAAGAAGTCCAGCACGAAGAAGCCAGCCACTAAGACCGTGAAGGCCAAGCCAGCGAAGAAGGCAAAGGCCGAGGCACCCGCCGCCAAGCCCGAAGCGCCCGCGACCAAGCCCATCGTTACCTGCCCCAAGGGTGGCGACCACGAATGGACGGACGAGAACGGTGAACGCTTCTGTACGAAATGCAAGGAGCCGCAGGGCACGAAGGTCAAAGCGAAGAAGCCTGCCAAGGCCAAGCCTGCGAAAGAGAAGAAGATGTCGGCGTTGGACGCTGCCGCCAAGCTCCTCGAAGAGACCAAAGAACCAATGAACACCAAGGCGATGATCGAAACCATCGCCGCGAAGGGCTATTGGACGAGCCCCGGTGGCAAGACGCCGCACGCCACGCTCTACAGCGCCATCCTGCGGGAGATCACGACGAAGGGGAAGGAAGCCCGGTTCAAGAAGACCGACCGCGGCAACTTTGCGTTCAACGGATAGCCCACTCCGCCAGACTTGGCCCCACGACGCCCCACGTTCGCCACGTTGGGGCGTTTTTTCGTTTATGGGGACAACGGCGGGACTGTGCGACCGGCCGCCCGTGTTGCGAAGTGTGGCGTTCAAGCGGCCACCTCGGCGGACGCGACCCGTTCTGCCTTCCGCCCGGCAAACTTTTCCCAGCGCTGGACGATAACGTCACAATAGAGAACGTCCAGTTCCATTAGGTACGCGTTGCGTCCGGTCTGCTCCGCACCGATCAGCGTGGAACCGCTGCCACCAAACAGATCGAGCACGTTCTCACCCGGTCGTGACGAGTACTGCATCGCCCGTGCTGCAAGCTCGACCGGCTTCTCGGTCAGATGCACCATGCTCTGCGGGTTGACCTTCTTCACATGCCAGAGATCGGTCGCGTTGTTAGGCCCGAGGAACGTGTGGCCAGCGCCTTCTTTCCACCCGTAGAAAGCGATTTCGAACGCGCCCATAAAGTCCTTCCGCGTGAGCACCGGGTGCTGCTTGTCCCAGATGATGCCTTGGCTGAAGTACAGCTCGTGCTTCTTGAGGAACGGCGGATAGTTACCGAGGTTGGCGTAACCGCCCCAGATGTAGAAGCTGCGGCCGGGAAGCAGCACACGCGAGATGTTGCCAAACCAAGCATCGAGCAGATCATCGAAGGCTTCGTCCGTTACGAAGTCGTTGGCAAGTGGACGGTCCTTCGCCCGGAGCTTCTTCTGCGTCGGTTTGGCCTTACCCGGATGACGAGCCACATCGAGCGACTGGTGATGCTTCGGACCAGCGAACGAACTGAGTCCCGCAGCGATAGCATTGTTGCTGCGAGGCTCCACCTTGACGTTGTACGGTGGATCGCTGTTCACCAGATGGATTTGGGCGCCATCGAGTAAACGATCGAGCTGTTCCGGCTTGCTGCTATCACCACAGAGCAGTCGATGATTGCCAAGGATCCACAGGTCGCCAGGCTTCGTGATCGCTTCGTCGGGCGGCGCTGGGACACTGTCAGGATCACACTGGCCTTCCGCGACCTCGATCCCCATCAGCTTCTGCAACTCGTCCTGGTCGAAGCCGAGCAGCGTGAGGTCGTAATCCATCTCCTGCAGATCGGCCAGTTCGATGGGCAACAACTGCTTGTCCCATTCGGCGATGTTAGCCGTCTGATTATCCGCGATCCGGTACGCTTTGATCTGCGCCGGCGTGAGATCGGTCGCCGTATGCACGGGGACTTCGGTGTACCCGAGCTTCTTGGCCGCTTTCCAGCGAGTATGCCCGACGATGATCACGCCGTCCTGGTCGACCACAATCGGCTGACGCCAGCCGTATTCCTTCAACGAAGCCGCAACTGCCGCGACAGCGTCAGTGTTGACGCGGGGGTTGTTGGGGTACGGCTTAACGCGGTCGATCAACCACTGTTCGATTTGCATCGGAGCATACCTTGAGCACGTGAGTGCTGGTTGCTCCGAGATGCGGAGTGCGGCCCGGGTATCCCAGGCGGCGGATCGACGGACCAGAGAACGCGTCGATCGCTGTGGTGGTATTGTACCACAGTAAGTCACGCTAGCGGGACTTTCTTCGCGCGGGGGTTGAATGCGAAGAATGAGATCTTTAAAACCCGCGATCCATTTTGAAACTCTGAAACCAAGGCAGCGTTGTATCTGAGATCGGATTGAGCCGAGGAACTCACGGAGCGCCGCAAATCCAACCACGGGAATACCTTAGAAAAATCTGTCCGCAACGGCGGCTCGTGACTGCTCTAATATGGCAGATGAGCAGACAACCCCTTTCATCGAGGTAAACATGAACCACCAACCGGTTGACGATTTGGTCGATCGCGCAATTGCGAGCGCAATCGACTGGGCGGCCACAAATGGCGAACCCCCACGCCACTTCTTCATTCTGGCGTTGTACACAAAGACGCCGGCGCAGACTGAACTGATCGAGCTAATTCAGGCATTCGTAAGTAGCGGTCCTTCCGAACAAACAACACTGCGAACAATTATTGAGCAAAAGCTGGATTGCTTCATCCGGAAAGGCCCCGGCGACCATCCATGCCCGGAATGGGCAGTTGCAACAATGCGTGGGTTGTGGATGTTTGCAACAAACGACTTTGAGGAAAGCGTTTCTTGCGACCGCGACGCGTTGGAAATTGTCCAGGGTACCAACTCTTGGATGGAGGCGGTTTCAAACTTCAATATCAGCGAGCACTATCTGCGAGTTGAAGGCGAATACGCCGAGGCTCTGAGGTATGTCACAAATGCGATCGTGATTGATCCCCGGAACCAAGGCTTCTGGTCCAATTATGCTATCGCCTCTTTACTCGAAGGGAGCGAAAAGCACCGAGCCATGGGGCTAAAAGTTCTCCGGGACCTACCCGCTTTCGCTAATGATGGGACGCTCGACACGGTATGGGTGACGCTGCTTGAACTTGAACCTGAATATGCAGACATGCTGTCAACTGAACTGGAGTTGGTACCTCGATTGAAAAACTGGCTCGACAAAACCCGTGGCTCAAACACCCCTCTTTAAGGACTTCTGAAATGCCAGGTAAGGTTCGCCGCACAATCCCGCAACTTAAAGAGATGCTAAACAGGATGCATGAATCCGTTTGCACCGAATGTGGCTCTCTTTTTGACAACACCGTAATTGGCCAGGCCCGCAAGGAACTATTCTTACACCTTCTTAGGTGCGTTCACGAATTCGCGTTTAGAACGGCACTTCGTGAGGCCGACAAGCTTTCAAATTCGTGGCACGATCAAATTATTCTGCGGTGGGGAGATATCTACAATGCGGGATGGGCATTTTTAGTTAAACACATGCGTGCAAACGAATCGCCCTTTTGCACTACCGCCGATTTGTCACTGGAAGAACAAATTGCTGAACTCGAAGGTCACCGCCATGACCGCCCAAACTATATTTCTGACCGCCGCGAATGGGACTTCGAAGCAAAGGAAATTCGCCTGCACCAACAACGGGCACGTCGATCAGGGGAGTTGCTTGGTAAAACCTACGACGAGTTCCTAAAGGATCGCGAGCGCAAGGCAATCGCTGTCTCGGAGAAAGCGGTTCAGAAGGTGGTTAACCAGAGTGATATCTCGCCCGAGTCAATTGAGTTCGCCGAGGCTGCGGAAAAGTCGAAACCAGACGATTTCACGGCAGAAGATTTGCGGCACCGAGCGTCCTTGCTAGGACCGCTAGTGCCCGCGAAGATGCCGCTGAAAGCCTTGGTAGCATGGTTGCTGACGGAATCCGATCCGGAGAACCGCGAAGCAAGCATCAACGTGATTCGGGGCCGACTCGCTACTATGGATCAGACAATTTTTGACCGCGAGTACGAAGCCAAGGCGAAGTGCATCGAAATTGACGAGAGGACAACTAAGAACACACTTGCTAGGCGAATTGCACGCGAGCCATCTCTCATGCTTGTAGTGTGGTGGCTGCTTTATTCTGGGGTTGTTCTCTTGCTAGCTATTAATACAGTTGCATCTGTCGATGTGTCCGCGTCGCGGCACGCCGATGTAACCGTATCTGGCTTAGATCGTGATGAGGCTTACGCCGAACTTATTTCGATCTGCCACAAGCAGACTTCTCGTGAGAGTCGGTTGCAAAAAGTGAATGCCATTTGCGGGGTGGGTGACCCTAATGTGTTCACCGACCGAGAACACATGTGGCATAAGCAGACTTGACGCCAATAAAAACTTTGTCCGCAAGGCCGCCCTTTGGCGGCCTTTTTTATTGTGACGGCTCGAGCAACTCGGACCAACTTCAGTCCAATCGATCCGTCCTGATCAGGAGTCTTGCACATGACACTCTTCAATCGTAACGGCTGGGTAGATATGGTCCTTCCCAATATGAAAGAACTGTCTTGCCAAACCGTACAGCGCCGAGCTTTTTTTTCACTCGCTGGCCTGTCGCTGGCAACTGGTGTATTTGCGTTTGAGCTGCCGCCTTCAGATGCACCCATAGGGTCGGCTGCGCAAGCAGTTTCTACTGATACTCCGCAGACGAGTAGCTCCAAGTATTTGGAGCTACAAACCATTCTGAAGCACCATCGCCCAACTAAGGCCGTAACGCCGAAGCCGACCAGCAGAACACCGGTGATCAAGGAGGTCAAGGACGGAAAATACTACCTCACGGTTGAGGAGCAGATTTCCAACACCATGACGGAGGTCCGGGAATGGGTACTTTTCGGTAACGACGATGGGTTTGTATATCCGGGATCACGCATCTTTGTCGGGCCACTGCGGGAAGGAAGGTTTGTACCCGTGCAAGGCAAGGCACCGATGGCCGAAGTGCCGACAGTACTAGTCGGAGCACAAAGTAAAAGGACCACCTTCGTTCATGATGGTACTTTTTTTGGTTTTCAACGGGCGGCCGCGCCGATCATTCAGCAACTCACACGCCCGGCGCAGAAGTCGAGTTTGAAAATTACGTATGGTGCTAGCCTGGAAAAAGCACTGAGCGAGTCCGGGTTGTCTGTCGGTGGATGGGGAGTTCAATTCAGTGCAAGCAGGAAAGCGGTTGGCTCCGAACGGCGTTCATTTGCCGTGCTGAGTCTCTCGGAGGCTTATTACACGATCGTTGCCGACATTACCCAGATTGATGGTATGTCGCCGGCTACTTCGCTGGATGCCGATCCGATTCTCGCGAAGTATATTTTGAGCAAGATGAAGGAATACGGGGAGATCGGCTTTGTGCGAAGCGTGAAGTACGGGCGCCGTGCGGTGATCGTGCTGTCGGCAGCGGCGACCGAAGAAGAATTGAAACGGACATTGCGAGTTCAGGCGAGCGGGTTTGGACTCAAGGTGGACGGCCACCTCGACGACGAACAAAAGAGGATATTTCATTCGATGGAGGCAGAGGCCGTCATTATTGGCGGTAAGGCAAGTCCCGTTTTGGGGGCAACCGTTACCGGCGGTCCCGAAGCCTTCCTCAACAATGTAAACCAATTCCTGGCGGATACAGTCGTGTTTGATGCCCAAACCGCTGCCGTTCCGATCTCATTTGAAGTGCGTTTCGCGTTTGATAACGAACCTATGGCCGACTACCGCACCGCGGAATTCGCTGGCCAAATCGTGACCAAAAGAAAGAAGTGCGAGGAAACCGTCTTAATTGCTAAACTTCCCGTTGAATTGACAGGTCAAGATGCCCGCTTGATCCGTGACGATCAAGAAGTATTTAGCAATGACTGGACGGCCGTCGATCTGAGCTACACGTTGGCTGTATCGTCTGATCAGCGTCATGTTATGCTCGCGATCACACTTGGCACGAGAGAGTGTGAAAATGACCGCAGCTATAGGGGGGCAACCCACATTCAGTCATCACGACAAATCCGAGTGTTTAGTTTACCGGAAGGCGATACCCGCAAAATTCTGTCGGTCAAAGCGGCATCGCTGAGCGAGATCCGAAATAACGAGCTGTTTGGGGGCGAATTATTGCACTCGTTCGCATTCCCTAACACCGGAGCCCTGTACGACATTGTTGTTCGTGTTGACGGAAAGTCTGGAGAGGATTTGAAGGAACAAAGTCTCAAGGCAATAATCGACTTCTCTGTCGAGATCGACAGGGAGCATTAATTTCGATGAACCTGCTAGAAGTTTGTCCCGGCCATCTCTGTATCGAAGGTGGCCAAAGTCTTGTACGACATCCTGAACTCAAAAGAAACAGCCCTCGTTTCCGCTTCGTGCCGTGCTTAGCTCAATCACCGCCCCCGCCGGCGCCTCCACCAGAATCCGGCCTCGCCGCCCCTTCCGACCAATGAATCGGATCCGCACCTCGACACCATCGACTCGTACAACGCGCGTCTCGCCCTCGCTGTACCAATCGATGCACTGACTGGTCGGATGTTTGACGTCATGATTCGACTGGGGTTCAATTTGCATGTTCAGATTCCGTTCTTGAGAATGGTGATTGAATGAAGCACAGAGAGCTGCACGTTGTGATAACGCAGACGCATGGCCATTGGTCGGCCAGCCTGGCTCATAGCCCGGAGCTCGGGTACGGCGGCAAGACTGCTCGGGAAGCAGCCCGGCGGTTGTTGCATGACTCGGCCATCGTTGACCTGGACGAAGGGCACCTGATCGAGACTAGCGCCGTCGAGAGCGATGGCCGCTTGGAACTGGTTGTTCGGGTCGGTGAATAGCCCGCAACGGGACTTCACAGGCATCACAGGGACACCAGGGTTATCCAATCTGTTATTTCCCCAGCACCCCTCACTTCCATCTCTGATTATCAAAGGTCGCGTGATTAGTTTAGATAGGTGTTTCCCTGGTGTCCTTGTGAACCCTGTGAACCTGTTTTTCACTGTGCGGCTAACCCAATTCCGACATAACACCATTGCTGTTCCCCACTTAAAGTGCGTTGCTTCGCCTCGACCGCTGGACGATGCCTTTTTAACGATTTGCCAAATGCCGAATCGGGCATTCCCGGCCGCCCCAATGTTCCCAGGTAGTCGTTGAAGGCGATCAACAACTTCTTCTTAGGAACCAGTGCCTCGCTAGACTCCACTGTGGCGCGATCGAGCCAGCCGGCGAGCGGATCAGTGGTCGAATGAAATTCGTTCCAAGCTGCCTGCGTGCTTTCCGACTGAGTGAAGCCATTCTGTTTGGCAATGCGTGGCAAGGCGTCGAGTGCCTTGTTCAGCAAGCCGGATAACTCGGCCGGAGAAGACAACCTGGCGTCGAGAACCTTGCGCGATATTTCTTCCGTCGAACCGCGGAACGAGCGATCGAATGGGATGACGAGCCATCGCTCGAAGAATCCCTGAGATGAATCGGTTGAGCGCGGTGGCGAGTTTGCCGAGAAGACAAGCCGGCAAAATGGAGTGAAATCAAAGCTGTCCTTAAATTTGTATTCCCCGGTAATTTTGTCGCCGCCGGTAATGGACTTGAACACGCTGGTCCCGGCCAAGTGCTCGGTCGGCAAGTCAGCACAGATGTTGGCTAGTTTCCCCATGATGCGTGAAGCTGCGAACCGATCCGACTCCAGCTTGTGCAGGGATATGCTCGAGGTGTTCGAACTACCGATGAACGACGACACCATTGCTAAGTACGTCGACTTACCGTTACCTCCCGCGCCTGTGAGAAGAATCGCCTTTTGGAATGAGTTGTCAGGCAGCATCAAATAGGCGGGGATTTCGCACGCCAGATCACGCGCGTCCACAGGAAACACGTCGGCGACGAATGAGTCGATGCTCGGGCAAGTCGCCGCCGGATCGAAGCGAACCGGCAATTGAACCGGCGACATGAATGTCGGTTGGTGCCGCTTGAGCTGGCGCGTGGCGATGTCGAGCAGTCCGTTCTGCACGTTGAGTACGTCCGACGGCGGGCTTTCCCAGAGGACAGGTGAATCCACGCGGATGTATTCGATCACCTGCTCCGCCAGCGTTGGCGTCCACAGTTGTGACTTGCCCCAATCCTGCAGAACTCGCTTCACTTGCCGGCGAACGTATTCTTCAGCCTTGGGTCGATAGACACCGTGGTCGAAGCGATACAGCTTCATTCCCTGGTCTTGGGCGAAGTGATTCTCTTCGCAAATTTGCGCAGTAACCTTCGGAACGACACCATTGTCGCCGTCTTCCTCGGATTCGTCGTCGCTGCCGTTCAGTTCCTCGTATAACTCCAGGCGGATCTCGTCGGCCGCTGCTTCCCAGGTCTGCTCGAAATAGTCCCGGCCGCGTTCCTGGAACTTGCTGACGTCAGCAACCTGGGGCCAGAACTCTTCCTTGGGCACGCCATTGCGAATCGCTTCGCAACAGACGGAGAAGTCTGCTGCACTCCGGTCCCCCTTCTTCGCCAAGCGTGCCCGTACAACAGCGGCAGCAAGTTCGTCCTGCTTCGACGCCGAGAGATTACGTTTCGCGGGGAGCGGCATCTTGGCGACCGCATCCCGCTTTTCGCGGTCTGGACTACAGGCCGCTAGATGTTCGAACTCAGATACCGAGTAACGTCGGTCGGCATGCAACTCGACCAGCCGGCAAGGAACTGGCGCGGCACCCTTGCGCTGGTTCTTGCGGTTGAGCGTTCCGGGCACTCGCAGGATTCGGGACAAATCATGCGTATGGTCGCCGCTGAGTTTCGACGCCAGCCCCTTCATGACGTCCTGGAGGTGGAGTGCCTTGGGGCTCAGCTTGGGCAGGAGAGCGCGACTTGTGAGCTCGATCCGCTCGCCGCTGGCATCGATGATGTATTTGTTCGGCTTGTTCTTGCCGTCCTTCCGGATCCACTCAGTTTCAACTGGGGCAGGATCGCAAACATCGTCGATTAAGTAGGGCTCGCTCAACAGCCAATACACGTGGTAACCATTGCCGCTGGCGACAGAAATGGAAGGCGGCGGCAACTCTGAATTCGCCAAACGCTCCGCGAGTTCCTCGGCGGTGATCTTGTCGATGTCGACCCATATTGCGCGGACGGTCCGGACTTGCCACGCCAGATCGAACCGCCCCTTATCCCCGAATCGCGGTGCGACCCCGAAGAACACATTGGCATTCTCGGCTTCGGAAACCGCGAGCAGCTGCTCAACGGTGTATCCCACCAGGTCCGGCGTGGCGACGCGATGATACGTCTGCTTGAAGAGTGTCTTCGAGCACTTCTTGCCGTTCTCCTCCCAAGTTTCGATGGGACGGTAGAGAACAATATCCTGCGGCTCGAACAGCGTCGTCAGGAACCGAACAGCATCGGCAATGCAATGATTTGCTTCCCTCATCCCTGCCTTCCGCAGTGCGGAACTCCTTATGCGGTGCTGCGATCCGCAGATCGCACCGGCCGCACCGTAAACGAATCGGGCCCACACTCGCGCGTGAGGAACCCGGTAAACAGTTTGTTGAAGCTGTCGCCGACCGATGTCGACACATCGACGATGCAGGCCCGCTGATCAACGTCTAAAAAATGGCGTGCTTCGAGCCGCGTCTGTGATTCACCAAACAGTGACTCGGCCGCCATGATGGCGAGCAAGAGGCTGGCTTCGACATCTTCGATGGCGAGATCGTGGCTGAACTCATAGCGGTAATGTTGAGCTGGCATGTTTGTCCTTCGGTACCGGTGATTTCTCTGGTTATTAAGTACTGCGGCTCACGCCCAAGTGTGCCAGGTTATTTCAGATATTCGGCCAGACCTTGGTCTTCGCAGCGCTGACGAATCACCCTGAGGCGTCGGTACAGGGTGCTGCGGGAGACATCGCACTGTTCGGCAACACGTGTGTTGGACTGCTCTGATACCCATTGGCAGAGATTCCGCTCTTCGGGCGTAAGCGTTGCCAGTACCTGCCTAAGATCGATGGCCAGATCGTCGTTGTCATGGCCAGGTACTACTCGCAGCCCGGGCAGCACGTCGCCGTTCTCGCCGCCACGGGGACGGTCCTTACGCCGGAGGTGCTTCCGGCGGATCACCGCAAGCTGCTGATCAACGAGTCGGCTAATGAAGAGACCGGCCGGCCCCCGGTCCGGATCAAACCGGTGTAGCCGGGCCAGCACATAAGCCAACAGTTCTTGTGCGTAGCCCTCCGTGTCGACTGGCTGGGGCCAGTAACGACTGCTCGTTTGAACCTTGCGCAGAATGAACCTCTGCTGAATCAACAAGGCATCATCGTCAGTAAGAGGAAGCGAGGGAGACCAACCAGCTAATGCGTGCATCCGAGCGACTCCGGGGAAGAAAGGAAGACCTTTCTTTTCCCCGGCGCACGTGCGCGTGGAGCACCGAAAACCATGCGCACATCCCGGTGCAGTAACGACTTACGACGCGCACAAATTACTTGTTTTCTGGCTCTTCATCGTCATCGTTCGCTTTACCTTTTCCCTGCTTTTTCCCCATGTCTATTTTGCTGGGATCCATCGGTTTAGACCGCTTCTGTCGAGCTGGGAGCGGCGGCAAAACATTCCCCGCTTCAAGCCAATCTGATACCCGCTTGATCATCTTTGTAACCGTACCGCGGACACGAATAATCTTGTGGACCTTGGCCAGGGTCTCCGTTACCACATCGTGCGTGGCACCCGTAGCTGCCCAGACACGGTAGGCCGTGAAGTCATCCTTACTGGGCTCCTTTAAAACGCGGCGCGGTGCAGGTGGAGGCGTCGGTGCGGGTGCATTTGCCTTTTCAATCCAATAGTTGACCGCTTTTTGCAATTCGCCAACTGCAATTTCGAGATCTGGAAGGAGCGCGTCCACTTCACCGGGAAATGCTTCGGCTTCCGCGGCAGTAGGCAGATCGGGATCCGCAAGCGGCACCCAAAACGCGCTGTTCTTCCCGATCACCGGTTTGAGTAGTTCTGACAATCTATCAATCGCGAATCGCACACCGGTTGCGTCTTTCAGTTCTGGCAATTCTGTAACCCGGAAGCTCGCGGGCGGAACCGTGTCTCGATCCCCCACCCATTTCTCCGGATCGACGTAGTACCTTTTGTTAAGTTGGGACTCGAGGAAAAGTAGACACTGTTCGTCGTGCTCACAGCGTTTGAATCCACGCCGAACGACCAACAAGAATTCGACAGCAAAGTAGAGAAGTTCCTGCAGCACTACCTTGACCAGCAATGGTTTATCAGGCTTCGTGATGCGCCGACCCTCGAATCGATCGTTTCGAGCGCACCAATGTGACAGCGGTCGCGGCGGAAGCTCCGGCTTGGGCTTCATTGCCTCAGCGCGTGCATTCCGTAGGTCCTCTGGCAAGGCCTCCTGCCATTCAATCAGAACTCCGGCCGCATAAAGCGGGTGAACAACTTGGGGCTGGCCATGGAACTCGCCAAAGCCAACTTCGGAATGTGACCACATCCAACCCTTACCGTCCCATCTGTGAACTTGGTATTTCACCTGCAGATAGCGGCCGTCTTTGAGGTGGTAAAGTGCCGAATAGTGATTGCCTGCCGCGCGATAAGCGCTTTGCTCTAGTCGAAGCCACCTTTGATCAGCTTCCGTCGCCAGATCGACAAACGTCCCGTCATTGAGCGGTAACGGAATTGTCTCAAAGTGAAACTTTGGCTCCGCCATGATCGTGAATTCCGCTGACACACTTTTCCTCTCGCCGCAGTACTTAGTTAACCAGAGGGTCACCTAGCGCGGCAATCACTTGTCGGGGTGAAATCCCGACTAGTCCGGATTCTGCACGGAGGCCACATGCTCTTCGACCGACCCCACGATCTCACGCCCGACCAGCGTCGTCTCGAAGTCGCCCAACTTCTCGCCCGCGGATTGCTTCGCCTGAGACAACGGCGCCGCCTATCTGGCAATCCGATGCCAGACAACATTCCTCTCGAATCTTCGGCCGAGGGCCTTGAGGTTCCCGCGGAAACCGTGCTCAGTGTCCACACCGGTTAACGGTCCCGAGAGTGCCTGAACCAAGGAGCACACATGCTGAACATTGACAAAGAGGTCGCCGCGATGGAGCGGATGACCGTTGATCAACTGCGGACCAAGTATGCCGACGTCTTCGGCGAACAAACCAACGGTCGGCACAAAGAGTGGCTGATCAAGCGGATCGCCTGGCGAATGCAGGCCAACGCCGAGGGCGATCTATCGGAGCGAGCTCGCCGCCGCGCCGCAGAATTGGCCAACGATGCCGACCTGCGCGTCACAGCGCCGCGCAAGCCGAAAGTGACGCCAGACGCGGAAGCACTGACAACGACCGTTGCCGCAAAGATCGGCGTCAGCACCGAGTTGTTGCCCGGCACCATGCTCAAGCGTGAGTACAAGGGTCGAACGATCCGCGTGATCGTGCTGGACGAGGGTTTTGAGTGTGAAGGTGAGCGCCACAAGTCGCTCACTGCGGTGGCGAAGAAGATTACCGGCAAGCACTGGAACGGATTTCACTTCTTCGGACTGCGGAATGGGGGTGACCGATGAGCCGCACCAAAGAGAAACCGTCTCGCCCCAAGACCATTCGCTGTGCGATCTACACCCGCAAGTCGACGGAAGAAGGTCTGCAGCAAGAGTTCAACTCGCTGGACGCCCAGCGCGAGGCAGGTGAGGCGTACATCAAGAGCCAGCAGCACGAAGGCTGGGTCGGCGTGCCGACCCAATATGACGATGGCGGATATACCGGCGCCAACATGGATCGGCCAGCGCTTCGTCGCCTCATGGCGGATATTGAAGCAGGCAAAGTCGATTGCGTAGTCGTTTACAAGGTTGATCGACTCAGCCGCAGCTTGTTGGATTTCGGGAAGATCATCGAGGCGTTCGAGAAGCACAAAGTCTCGTTCGTCAGCGTGACCCAGGCGTTCAACACGGCCACGTCCATGGGCCGCTTGATCCTGAACGTGCTCCTGTCGTTCGCACAGTTCGAACGGGAAATGATCAGCGAACGCACTCGCGATAAGATCGCTGCAGCCCGGCGCAGGGGAAAGTGGGCGGGAGGGATGCCGGTGCTTGGCTACAACGTGGCGAACACGAAGCTCGTTGTGGATCCGGGCGAAGCTCTGAAGGTTCGCCAGATCTTCGAGTTGTACCTGGAACACCAGTCCATGCTCGCGGTCGCCAAGGAACTCGAGTCCCGCGGCTGGCAAACAAAGAGCTGGACCACCGGTAAAGGGACGGTGCGAGGTGGGCGCTCGTTCGACAAAGCCTCTGTCTACCAGCTGCTGACGAACGTCACCTACATTGGCAAGATCCGCTACAAGGACGAAGTTCATCGTGGCGAGCATCAGCCGATTGTGGACGATGCCGTCTTCGAACGGGCCAAATCGCTGCTGGAGAAGAATGGTCGCACTGGTGGCCGGGGCGTTCGCAATAAGCAAGGTGCTCTCTTGCGGGGATTGCTGTACTGCGGAAGCTGCCAGTGCGGGATGAGCCATTCCTACTCGGTGAAGGACAATCGCAACTACCGCTACTACGTTTGCAACCGAGCTCAGAAGCGCGGCTGGAAGGTCTGTCCCTCGCCGTCGATTGCCGCCGCGGAGATTGAGCGCTTGGTGGTCAACGAGATCAAGTGCATCGGGCGCGATCCGCAACTGATCCGAGAAACGCTGGAGCAGTCCCGGCAACTGGCCGACGCACAGTCCCGAGAACTGCATGCAGAACGTTCTGAGTTGCTGAACGATTTACGGAGGGGCCACGCTGAGCTAGCGCAATTGGCGGCGACGGCCCGCCCCAGCGACGCACGATTCGCGAACACCCACGAACGCATTCAGTCCGCCGAGCAAAGGTTGTCGACAATCGACGGCGAACTGGCGGCGCTCGATCAAAGACCGGTCCATCCGGACGAGGTCGCAGATGCCCTCGCAGATTTCGAATCCTTGTGGGATTGCCTCGCCCCGCATGAACAGGCTCGCATCATTGAACTCCTGGTCGAACGGGTGGCCTACGACAGCGATGGAGGAAACATCTCGATCACTTTCCGGCCAAGCGGCATTCAGACGCTCGGGACTGAGTTCACGAAACGAAAGGACGATGCAGCATGATCAGGAACGTGAGTTTTCGGAAAAAGCCGACTAAGCGCAAGTGTGACGTGCCTCACATTACCAATGCGCCTCTTCGTGTTCCTCGTGTTGCCAAGCTCATGGCCCTCGCCATTCGCCTCGACCAACTGATCCGCGACGGCGTAGCGAGCGACCAAGCAGAGTTGGCGCAGCTCGGGCATGTATCACGGGCGCGGCTCACGCAGATCATGAACTTGCTCTGTCTGGCGCCAGATCTGCAGGAGGAACTTCTGTTGCTACCGGCTGTCGGACGAGGTCGTGCGCCTCTTGCGGAGAAGCTTCTGAGGCCGATCGCGGCAACGCCGTGCTGGAGAAAGCAACGGCGGATGTGGAAGGAGTTGCGTGCTGCGTGACAGATGACAAATAGATAGAGCCCGGCGTTGTTGATAGAATAGGAACATTTCCCTGCTTGGATCGACTCCTGATCCAGTGCATGCGGAGATTTCCCGTGATCTCGACAACGATGAAACCCGTTTTTACCCTCCTCGTGATGCTGTTGGCCACCCTGGTGACTGCGGCGGAGCCGTCCTTGGAGCATCTGCAAGAACAGGCTCAGCAGGGCCATCCCGCAGCGCAGCTTTCATTGGCGATCCGATACCGCGATGCCAAGGGTGTTGCCAAGGACGATGCGGCAGCGATGCAGTGGGCGCACCGAGCGGCAGACCAAGGGCACGCGGATGCGCTGGATTTCGTCGGCTTTGCTTATTTGCGCGGCGCGGTGGTGAAGCGCAGGCCGGAGGTTGCTTTCGGCTACTTCAAGGCGGCAGCAGAACAATCGGAGCAGGCGGCCTTTAACCTCGGTCAGTGCTACTACGGCGCCCAGGGCACGGAACAGGATTGCGCCAAGGCGCTCGACTGGTGGAAAAAGGCCGCTGCCAAAGGCCACGGACGCGCGGCGTCAACGGCGGCGATGGCACTGCTTTCCGGCGAAGGCGTCGCGCCCGATGCGGCGGAGGCGCGTCGGCTCGCCGAGCGCGCGGCGGAGTTGAATGACCCGTGCGGTCTCATCGTGCTCGGCGAAATGCAATTTCAGGCCGTCGAACTCGACGCGGCAAAAGCGAATTGGACCAAAGCCGCACAACTTCACCCAACAAAAGCCACGGGGCATCCGGCCCAGCCGTCTGGCAACGCCTCCGCGCAGCAGGGTGCTGACCTCCTTAAGCTCATCGAATACCGGCAGCGTAAAGCCGAGCCGGGCAAGTTCGCGTTCGTGCACATGCCGCACATTCACCAAGGCTACAACAACTGCGGCTCAACGGCATGCGCCACCTTCGCGCGCTTTCAGGGCGGGAAAATCAGCGGCTGGGATTTCAAAAAACTCTGCCCGTCACCGCTCGGCACTGGCACCGACTGGTGGCACTTGCTGGATGCCTCGGCAAAAATCGGACAACATTGGAAGCTGATCACTTTCACGCCCGACGACGCCGGCTTTGATGAAGCCACAGCCATGCTGAAACGCGAACTCGATGCAGGCCGGCCTGTTGTTGTGGACTTCAAATACATTGGCCCGCAATACTCCGGCGGCTTCGCGGGCCACACGCTGAGCGTCTGTGGCTACATCGCTGCAGAGAATCTCTACATCCTCTGCAATCCCGCTGTCGCCACCCCCGGCCTCCAACTCATCACCTCCGACGACCTGAAGGACTTTTGGCGATCGGACTACTACGGCGCACGCGCCAAAGCCGTCCTTTCGCGCCCTGCCTTCGTCATCGAAAGCCGTTGAGACTACAGAGCCATGAAATACATCCTCAACGTGCTTTGCGTCCTCTGCTCCCTTTGCGGTGTCTCCCTCGCCGCTGACAAGCCGAACATACTCCTCATCCTCGCCGATGACCTCGGCTTTGGCGATGTGCGTTGCTACAACGACCAGTCCAAGGTCGCCACGCCGCACATTGACGGTCT
Source organism: Anatilimnocola aggregata (assembly GCF_007747655.1). Classification (NCBI taxonomy): domain Bacteria; kingdom Pseudomonadati; phylum Planctomycetota; class Planctomycetia; order Pirellulales; family Pirellulaceae; genus Anatilimnocola; species Anatilimnocola aggregata. The sequence continues at coordinate 5,103,585 of NZ_CP036274.1, read as the reverse complement.
TGCGCGCGACGGGATGCAATTCACCGATGCTCATAGTCCCTGCACGGTTTGCACGCCGACGCGCTACAGTCTGATGACGGGACAGATGGCCTTCCGCGTGCCGAATGGCGGGACGGTCTTTACCGGTGTCGGTGGGCCTTCGCTGATCGCGCCGGGGCGGCTGACGCTGCCGAAGCTGCTGCGTGACAACGGCTATGCGACCGCATGCGTCGGCAAGTGGCATGTCGGGATGACGTTCTTCGACAAGGCCGATCATCCGGTGCGCGGCAACGGCGTCGAGGCGGTGCGGCAAGTCGATTTCTCGCGCCGCATCGAAGGGGGGCCTGTCGATCATGGCTTTCAATCGTTCTTCGGAACGGCGTGCTGCCCGACAACCGACTGGCTGTATGCATTCATCGAAAACGACCGCGTGCCGGTGCCACCGACGGAGGGCCTTGATAAGTCGAAGCTACCGAAGCATGCCTATGCGAACGATTGCCGCGCTGGTCTCATCGCGCCGGACTTCCCGATGGAGGAAGTGGACCTCGTCTTTCTGAAGAAGAGCCGAAAGTTCCTGGAGCAGCACATTCGCCAGTCGCCGGGTAAGCCGTTCTTCCTTTTTCATTCCGCGCAGGCCGTGCATCTGCCGTCGTTCGCCGCGCCGCAGTTCCAGGGCAAAACAAAGGCTGGCCCGCATGGCGACTTCCTCCACCAGCTCGACTGGGTTATCGGCGAACTGATGACCACGCTGGAAAAACTCGGCGTCGCCGACAACACGCTGATCATCTTCACCAGTGACAACGGCCCTGAGACAACCAGCGTCATCCACATGCGTGCCGATCATCAGCACGATGGTGCGCGACCGTGGCGCGGCGTAAAGCGCGACGGTTGGGAAGGTGGCCATCGCGTTCCGTTTCTCGTCCGCTGGCCCGGCAAGGTGAAACCCGGCACCACGAGCTCGCAACTCACCAGTCTCACGGACGTCATGGCGACAGTCGCCGCTATCGTTGATGTGAAGCTGCCAGAGAACGCAGCAGAAGACAGTTTCAGTTTACTGCCCGCTTTACTCGGCCAGATCGACGCGCCTATCCGCCCCTATCTGCTCCAGCAGGCCTTCAGTGGACAACGCACGCTCTCGATCCGTCGCGGAGATTGGAAGTATCTCGATCACACCGGCTCCGGCGGCAATCGCTACGAGAACAACCCCGGCCTCAAGCCGTTCATCATCCCGGACGCTGTTCCCGAAGCGACTGGCCAGCTCTACAACCTCGCAACCGACCCCGGTGAAACGAAGAACCAATTTGCCGCACAACCCGAGATCGTCGCCGAACTGAAAGCACTTCTCGAACAATCCAAGTCGAGTGGCCGAAGCCGCCCGCATCAACACAGAACCAGGAACTGAATCATGAGACGAATGCCAAACCTGTTTTGTTCGCTACTTGCCATACTTTTTGTGACGGCGATTTCGGATGCTGCGGAATCGAAGCCGTTGAAGGTCTTCATCCTCGCCGGGCAGTCGAACATGGAGGGTCACGCGAAGGTTGAGGCCTTCGATTACATTGGCGACGACCAGGCGACAACGCCGCTCTTGAAAATGATGCGTGGAGCGGACGGAAATCCGGCCGTTTGCGATCATGTCTGGATTTCCTATCTCACCGGCAGGTATGACGGCAGCGCCAATGGCGAGGGAATCGGCAAGCTCACCGCAGGCTTCGGCGCGCGAGGCGATAAGCCGACGGAGGACGGCGGGAAAATCGGCCCGGAATTTACCTTTGGCCTCACGATGGACGCCGCGCTCAAGCAACCTGTGCTCATCATCAAGACGGCGTGGGGCGGCAGGAGCCTGAACACCGAGTTTCGCCCGCCGAGCGCGGGGCCTTACGAGTTCAACGAGGCGCAGCTCGCACAAATGCAGAAACAGGGGAAGGACATCGCCGCTGAGAAAGCGTTGAAGGCAAAGGAGACCGGACGCTTCTACCGCTACGTGGTCGAGCATGTGAAATCAGTGCTCGCAGACCCGAAGCGCGTCTGCCCGGCTTATGACCCTGCGGCTGGCTACGAAATCTCGGGCTTCGTGTGGCTGCAAGGCTTCAACGACCTCGTGGACGGCAACACTTATCCGACAGGCCAGGACGGCAAGACGCGTGACTACACGAATTACAGCAAGTGGATGGCAGACTTCATCCGCGATGTACGCAAGGATTTGTCCGCGCCGAAAATGCCCTTCGTCATCGGCGTGCTCGGTGTTGGCGGCTTGAAGGCCAACGAAAGCACGATCGCCTTCCGCAAGGCGATGGCTGCGCCGACGGCGTTACCGGAGTTCAAAGGAAACGTTGCCGCCGTGGAGACCGCGCCGTTCTGGGCCGAGGAACTTGCGGCCATTGATGAAAAACGCGGCAAAATCAAAGCGATGGCCGCCACTCTCAAAAACAAAGGCAAGAATGGCCCGAACAAGGACGGCACCATGACCGACGCGCAGCAGAAGGAATATCTCAAGAAGTATGAAGCCGAAGTGATCTCGCCAGAGGAGGCCGCCAAGTGGACGCGCGGAGCCTCCAACGCTGGCTATCACTACCTCGGCTGCGCGAAGACGTTCGCGCTCATGGGCCAGGCGTTTGCGGAAGCGAACCTCGTGATGTTGAAAGACCAGTGATACCGATGATAAGTAGGGCTCCAAAAGCCAAGCAGAAGAGAAAATCAAAAGCCCAACAATGAAACCCAGAACCATGAAACTCTTTGCGCTGATTATCCCCTTAGTCCTCGCCGTTTTTTTGGCGGGGCCCGCCCATGCTCGAAAGCGCGGCCAGCCGGCTGGCGACCCGAAATTGCCACGCGTGCTGCTCATCGGCGACTCCATCTCCAAAGGCTACACACCCGAAGTGCAGAAGCTGCTGGCGGGCAAGGCCAACGTCCATCGCATCCCGACAAACGGCGGGCAGACGACCAAAGGTTTGGAGAATCTGAAGGCCTGGCTCGGTGACGGCAAATGGGATTTGATCCATTTCAACTGGGGTCTCCACGATCTCAAGTTCGGCACTGACGGCAAGAACTTTGTGTCTCCCGAAGACTACGAGAAAAACCTCCGCGAACTGGTCAGCCGACTTAAGGCCACCAACGCGAAGCTGATCTGGTGCGCCACAACGCCCGTGCCGGACGGCGACTTGAAACCCGGTCGCAAAAACAGCGATGTCCTCGCCTACAACGCCATCGCCAGAAAGATCATGGACGAACATGGCGTCGCGATTAACGAACTCTACGAGTTCGCACTGCCGCAATTGAAGGAGATCCAACTCTCCAATAACGTGCATTTTTTGCCGGAAGGTTCCGCCGTGCTGGCCAAACAAGTGGTTGCCAGCATTGAACCCGCGCTGCCGAAACCGACTACCCCGTGAGCCGCAAGCCCCAACACTCGCCAACGTAAATTCACTGGCAACAAACCCGAGGGACCACCATGAATGATCGTGAACAGAACCCAACTCCAATACTTCAACACCGATACCCTCGGAAATCCATCGTCTTTCTCGTGCTCTGCCTCGTCGCCGCGCCGCTTTTCGCTCGGTCTTCTTATCCTCCTATATTGAAAGACGCCCGCGTTGAGACGTACCGAAAGATCGGCTCCACCGAGCTGAAGCTTTGGATCTTCGGGGAATCGGACCCCAAGACGCCGAAGCCCGCGATTGTGTTCTTCTTTGGCGGTGGTTGGCATGGGGGTTCACCGGACCAGTTCGAGAAGCAGGCCCGGCATTTCGCCAATCGCGGCATGATTGCCATCACAGCCGACTACCGCGTGGAGTCCCGGCACAATGTGCAGGTGGTGGAATGCGTGAAAGACGCCAAGGCGGCCATCGCCTGGGTTCGGGAAAATGCTCAGCGTCTCGGCATTGATCCGGACAAGATTGCCGCCTCCGGAGGTTCCGCCGGTGGTCACCTCGCCGCCGCCACCGGCACGATCACTGGTTTGGGCAGCGACGAACGTCCCAACGCCATGATCCTCTTCAACCCCGCCACCACGCTCGCTCCCATCGCGGGCTGGCAACCCACAGGGGTCAGGCCTGGGAAGCTCAGCGTTAAACGATTTGGCGTGGAGGTAGAGGTGATCTCGCCGGCACATCACATCGGCGCGCACACGCCGCCGACCCTGATCCTTCATGGCAAGGAGGACACCACGGTTCCCTACGATTCCGTCGTCGCGTTCGAGAGTGCGATGAAGAAGGCAGAACGGCCGTGCAAACTGGTCGGCTACGACGGTGCGGAACACACCTTCTTTCGTCGCGCCGAGTATTACGACAAGACCCTCGCTGAAGCCGACAGCTTTCTCGTCGATCTCGGCTGGATTAAAAAGTAAAGTCCCATTTCAATACGGTCAGCGCACGCTTCCGGGCCTACACGAAGGAATTATCTCCCCCGCGGTGTTTGAGCAGATCCGACAGGCCATCGCCTCGCGGCGTTCGCGTCCTCCCGGCAGAACCACGGCAGCGATTGAGTGGCCGCTGCGCGGATTGCTGATCTGCGGATCGTGCGGACGGGGAATGAGCCCCAGTATTTCCGGCTACAAGACCTTGCGCTACCGATATTACCGCTGCCGATCACGAGCATTCGGCCGGCCGCCTTGCGAGGATGTGGGGATTTCTGCTTTCGAGATCGAGGAGTTCGTGCGTGACACACTGACCTCCGCAACGACCTCGCAGGAATTCATGTCAGTGTGGTCCCACCTCGACAAGCGTCAGCAAGTTAAAGCCTTGAAGAATGTTCTGAAGGAAGTCCGCTTCGATCCACAAGGGGAATCGATCAGCCTGACATTGCATACCGATGCTGTGGAACGGCTAAAACGGCACAGGAATTAGGCGGCGGTTTCGAGACCACCCACGGCTCGATGGTCCTAGGGCGGATGGTCTCGCATTTAGCCGACACCTGCGTTGTGGTTTGCCTCCAACACCGTTTAGAGAATCGCCGCCGCTCGAAAAACTGTGATCTCAAAATCCGCCTCATTCGCGGCTCCCCTTCACCGCCTCGGACGCTGCATCCTGACCTACGGTTTCGCGTTCGCGAGTCGCTCCCCTCCAGGCTCGGAAGAGCGGAACGGCGACGGCACCAAACGGGATCAAGACCAGCGGGCACAGCGAATAAGCACGAGGGACAACCTTGAGCGAAATGAGAGACATGGTTAACGCCGCCCCGCAGAGCAGGCCAATGAAACCGCCCACCAGTGCATCCGCGAGTACTGCGAGCGGTCGGAAGCCAAACAGGTAGTAGACACCCAACACCAGAAACGCGATGCCGAAGCCTGATACCAACGCGGTCGCTGTGCAGACCCACAGAAGTCTTCCTATGGGATCGGCTATGTCAACCAGTTGGGTGCCGGCGAGCAGGCCAACCATTGCCGCAGGGATGACGGCGAAGGTGGCGATCTTCCGAGCTGCCTGATATTCGGTCGGTCGACCATCTCGAGCCTCTAGCAACTCTCGCAAGTCCATCGGATGCGCCATGTGTGTACCCTCCGCCGAAATACTCATTGGCTTGCGCAGCCGCCAAGATAATTTGGGCCGCGAGCAAGTGAAGAACGCGATCTATCTTGAGTACATTAAGTGTGATGCGCGTTCAGCACGTCAATTGATAAGCAAACCAGGTCGACCAAAGCACTCCTGCGTGGGTTTGGGCAAGATTCCGAACCGGTTGCTTTCGGGGTGCGAGAGCAACCGGGTTGAAACCGGTTGGCCTTGTGAGCATGCATTCTCGATCCAACAGAAGCTTGCCCGCGGGCTCGGTCCACTCCAGCGTCTGGTTATACCGCGGACGGACCGACGCCACCTATTTGCTCCCGTACTACGCTCGCTATCAATCCCACCCAAATTTTAGCAATGGTCTTCCGCACTTTGGACATGGCGAGCGGAGTTTCCCAAGTTGGACGTTCGCAATGTGGCAGATCGGGCAGTAGACACCGTCGTTCGGAATGGAGATGGACTCCCGAATCCGTGACATTTTATCCGCTACTGCGTAGACCTCGTCAGCGGTGGCGTCTGCCGGAGGCAACCCGCTTGCCTCACCCTTGGGCGTCATCTTGTTCAGCGGGGATGTCGAGATCCACTCATCTGACTTGAGTCGCTCGTTGTCGCCAAAGGTCTCGGTGATGTCTAACTGGCTGTAGGAGATCTCGCCGGGAGGCATCACCTGTGTCGCTGGCATGATCTTCTTCGCCGGCGTCAGTTCGGCATCAGGCGATCGCCGCTTCGCAAGGATCACGACTACGATCGTTACGACGACTACGACGACGATGATTGCGATGGCGATTTTCATCTGCGGGATAACTACTTATTATCTTGCGCGGCGGTCAAGTTAACCTTAGCCGCGGTCAAGGAATCGAATCCGATCGATCTGAAGTACTAGCAATTCTTGCGCAGCGTGAGCCCAACTAAAAGGCTGCTGCAGAGGTTTGGGCAAAGTTCCGAACCGGTTTTGCCTTCGGGGTGCGAGAGCAAACCTAGTGTTTACTCCGTTGCGTCTGTTCAGCAGAAAGCTGAGTTCAGTCGAGGGAACGGACCTCAGTGCAGTGTGGGGTCTCCCGAGGTACGGAGTCATCCTCTCAACGCGCAAACAGGTTGGCAGCGTTTGGGCGTTACGTTACTTCAGATCGGATGCAAATAACTGGGGGAAAGATAGCTGCACAGTGATTGCTTGAACGTTGCATCCCACTTCGGCGAGGGACGCGATCAGCTCATGAATCGCCTGATTTTAGAAGTCCGCGGTGCTGTGTGTCACGACATTATGGAGTTTTATGCGCGAGTTCTCGCCACCCCACGTATGGGTGAATGCGATATGCCCGTTCTTGAATGAGGACAACGCGTTACGGCAATAAGGGTCTGAAGCAGAATCGCTAGGTGGTATTTCCGGCCAGCCCCCCTTTTTTGGATTGGGTGGCGAGAACTCGCGCACAAAAGTCCCAAATGTTGTGACGCGCAGCAGGGTCATCAGCAGCGCGATGCGGATATCGTCGGTGCTGGCGAGATAGTCGCGCAGCAGTTGCTGTTTCCACTCATTGAATAGGTGGCTGGCCATGGGACGAAACCTCTATCGGTTTCATTCAGCCCGGCATCACCAGCAGCAGAATGCTTCAGAATTTAATACCCGCTCCGGCATCACCAGCGAGTAGGTCAGCCGTTATGCACAGCTGTGTAAATTTTAGAAACTTCGATGAAACCAACTTCGCCGCTTCCTTTTGGGCGGCTTCATTGGGCAGGCATTCGTCGGTGAAAACTAGTTGCGACCTCTGCCATTCCTCAGACACCCTAGACTCACTTGGGCAACTTCTTCGGGCCAATGATGTGCAGTTCATCGTCCAGTTCTTCTAAATACCAGTAGCCGTTCAGATCGATGGCACAAGCGTTGGCCAGGCTGTAATTGGAACTTGTTGGTCGGTAATGCTTGTGATTCTGCTTGTTGATTTCCAACCAAGTTTTGGCATAGGCCATCCACTTCGAGTCGAGGTTCCCAATGATCGCTTTGCCCATCGCCGCGGCAACTGCGTGTCCACCATTGCTGTCGGCAGGCGCTCCATCTCGATAGCCCAGAATTGAATACAGGGGCCCCTCTTGATTCATGAGTAAGCGAGCCCATTTTTTACCAGTACCATCTTTGTCATCGCAATTCAGTACGCTGCAGCCATTGATGATCAGCACATCAACGTCTAGCGACTTGGGTCCGAGAATGGGATTGGTCACAGTCCAAGCCTGCAGCAACTCCTCGGGAGTCATAAAGTCATCGTGAAGGCCTTCACCCGGTCCACCATGGGTCACCAGATTTCCACCCAAACCGTGACCCGTGTAAAAGAAAACGTCAGCTGGGCTGCGCATAAAGCAATACGTGCTTCCGTCTTTCACTTTCAAGTGAGGTTGAGGAAGGACTTTTATTTCGAGAATCTCCACACCTCCAGCCAGCATTAATTGCTTGGCATCAGGCCGCCTCAGCCTGGCATCACCCGAGTTGTTCGACATTCGCAGGCTCTGCTGCGCCATTCCTCGATCGGCCCAATTGCCATACACCAGTTGGCTGCGAAACGCACCATCGGCGGTTGCTTTCATATCATCGCTGCTGTAACGAACGACCGTCGCAAATTCTCTGCGTCCCTCGGCCACGCCCAACATCGACCAAATCTGCCAGGGTACGTCAAAACGATAGTAGGAAGTGTAGGCATGCCGAGGAACATCGAGTACAGGCTTGCCGGACCACGACGCTTTGCCTGTCCCAGCCTGCGATGCTTCTTTGAACTCGAGCTGTACTTTGATCGAAGGCGGCAATTCATCTCCACCTGAAGCGTGCGCCTCCAACTCAATATTCAGCCCCACTCCATTCATCCCCACGATGTCGGTCGCTTTGTTAATACTCCCATTCCAATTCTGAACCTGCAGACTAGTTCTGGTGACAGTTACCGGCATCGCACACGCTCCGCAAGTTTCGAGTGGCAGGATCCAAATGGTGAGAGAATGTCGCTGGCTGGTCGCACAGACGAAGCTGCCTGTGGCATCGAGGGTCGAGCTCCGCCAATTTCAGTCGTTCGTGCTCGCCTTCCTCTAGCGGACACGCAATTATCTGGAGTCTTGATCGAGAGTTGCGTTAATAAAGAGACTACTCGCAGAATTTGAACATTCCATCATGAGTGGCGGGCGGAAGACTGTGCTTTTTTCACAGTAGCCAAACTGATTTGAACCACGATACATCCGCGTCATTAGTTGGCAGATTTCAGTTCCACCGTGCTGACAACCACAACATTTGGGAGTTTTCTGCGCGAGTTCTCGCCACTTTGGGTGCGGGAGGCCAAAAGATGTGCGAGTCCGGGCAAGAGAATCGCGGCTACACTCCTCGGAACGACGGCTTGTCCGCTGGCCGGAGCACCTTTCAAGCCGTTCGCGCGCACCGGTACCCAACTTCGCCCGATTCCATCGTTCGACCGGCGTCAGTTGCTGATGGCCACTGGTTCGCTGCAACTCTGGCAGCGGACGGCCCGATTGCCCGCCAGACGCGCTTGCCGAGCCGCGACTTTCGCAGCCGCGACTTTCGCAGCCGCGACTTTCGCAGCCGCGACTTTCGCAGCCGCCAACTGTTTGGAAATGTCTGCGCCCGTGCCGAAGTACATCTCGTCGGGTGTCTGGCCATGAAACGCGGCATGCAGGAGATGCTTGTTGTGCTGCTCGACGTAGAACGCGACGAGCTTTTGCACCGTTGCCCGGGTATCGAGCCTGTTCAGGTACAGCCACTGATGCTTGAGCACGCGCCACCAGGACTCGATCATCGCCCTCGGTGCGAGCCAGCCTCGCGCTGTAGATCGGGGTACTCCGCACCCGACTGCCGCCTCGATGTTCTTGCTGTTGCAAACCATCTCTCACAGGCGATGATCATACCGGCGCTGGGTCCGGGTGGTTGAGGTCATCCCTCAATAATCAACCCTGCTGTGTGTCACGACATTATGGAGTTTTATGCGCGAGTTCTCGCCACCCCACGTATGGGTGAATGCGATATGCCCGTTCTTGAATGAGGACAACGCGTTACGGCAATAAGGGTCTGAAGCAGAATCGCTAGGTGGTATTTCCGGCCAGCCCCCCTTTTTTGGATTGGGTGGCGAGAACTCGCGCACAAAAGTCCCAAATGTTGTGACGCGCAGCAGCGCACGATTCCAGTAGAATTTGGCGATGGCGTGCACAGTTCGCATGTTCCGAACCCTCAAGTGCAATAGCCCACAATTTCATGCGGTCCCTTCGGGTGCGTCCTGCGCGCAGTCCACGATGAACCGCTTGACGGCCTGCCGCAGTTGCTCCACGGGCCACACGGTTCGCCGAAGCAGACTAAAATCCTGCGGGGGTTTGGGTAAAGTTCCGAACCGGTTGCTTTCGGGGTGCGAGAGCAACCGGGTTGTTAACCCGTTGCGCCTGTTAACCAGAGAGCGCGAGAGTTTGGGCGAGAGGTCGAGCAAAATCGACGAGGGCCGAGGTTCTCGGGTTGGAAACAGAGAACTCTCACCGCGAGGCGAGTTGTCGCAAGTCGTTGCGGCGATTGCGGTAAACGACAAACGCCGAGAGATAGAACTCTCGGCGTTGTGCGTAAACCCAACGGTCGGCGGTATTTCCGCAAACCGGATTAGCTCCCCGTGCAGGTCCCCCGTCGGTCCAGAAACGGCCAAAAGCGACTTTGCATAAGTCGCGACTACCACACGGTTCGCGTCGATTATGCTCCAGTGCTGAAGGTCGGGAAACCGCCTGAAGAACAGCCCAAAACCGCTCGGAGACTGCGAACTCGCGTCCGGAAGGGCGAAGTGGTTAACGCGGTCAAGGTGGCTCGCAAGTACCAGACATTTCTCGAACGCCCTGAGGTCCTGGGTTACCAGCAGGCGGCGAAAAAGTTTGGCGTCAGCAAGCCAGTCATCAGCACATACCTGGCGATCCTCAACCGACTGCCCACTTCATTCGTCGAGTGGTTAGAGAATTGCCCGGACAAGTTGGTTGTGGCGTTCTTCAGTGAGCGGCGACTCCGGCCCGTCACGCGAATCGAGGGTGACCAAGAGAAGGTGAATGTGCTGCGTGCCCTCTTGAACCAGTGCCTGGGTGAGCTGGAAGAAGAAAACCAAGCGCTCGAACGACTCCGAGCCCTGCTGGAGACCGAAGTGACTCCATCTGATTCCGAAGACAGTTCCTTTCCACCTCCACGGGCATTTCGTGCCATCCAACTGGATTAACTGCTACAGGCCGACTGCCACTTGGAAGCGGCGGACGCTTCCGCACGACCTTGATCTTTCACGGGATTTCAGTGGGGTGCAAATAATAGATCACCCCTGTTTTCCAGCGTTCTGTGAGTCTACCACGATGAAGAACCTCTTTCAGCCCCTGTTGCTGCTGATCGCCGGCGCGACCCAGAAAGAGCTAGCCCGGCAGGTCCGCTACCTCAAAGTCGAGAACGAAATCCTGCGGAGCAAGCTGCCCTCCAGGGTCATCGTAACCGAGAAGGAGAAGAACCGGCTGGCGAAGTTTGCCGCCAAGCTCGGATCGGCGATCAACGAACTGGTGTCGATTGTTCATCCGGACACACTCCGTCGTTGGATTCGGGCGCTGAACCAGACCGTGAAGAAGACGGTCGCGAAGCGGGGCCGCCCCAAGACGAATGCCGAGATCCGCGAACTAATCCTGAAACTCGCCCGCGAAAACGACTGGGGCTACACCCGGATCATTGGGGAATTAAAGAAACTCGGCATCACGCCGCCGTCACGCAACACGATTAAGAACATCCTCAAGGAGCACGGTCTCGATCCGGGGCCGAAGCGAGGTGAGGGGACGTGGGACGAGTTCCTGACCCAGCACGCCAGGACGCTCTGGCAGTGTGACTTCTTCGCCAAGAGTGCATTGACAATGAAGGGGTTTCGGGATTTGTACGTGCTGGTGTTTCTGCACGTGGAAACACGGCGTGTGTGGATTTCCCCTTCGACATTTCATCCCGATGAGACGTGGGTGAAACAGCAGGCGGTCGCGTTCCTGGAACATTCCAAGCAGATCGAGCTGCCGCCCAAACTACTGATGCACGACCGGGACACGAAGTTTACGAAAGCGTTTGACGCGATCTTCGACGCGGCGGGGGCGGAAGGGAAACAGACGGCGTTTCGGTCCCCGAACACCAACGCTTACGTCGAGCGGTTCATCCAGACATTGCAGCAGGAAGTCCTGGATCACTTCGTCGTATTCGGTGAGCAGCACATGGACCATCTGGTGTCGGAAACCGTGGAGCATTACCACGAGGAAAGGCCGCACCAGTCGTTGGGGAATGAGCCACCGGTGAATCACCAGACGACGGAAACCACAGGCAGCGACACCGACGAGACCAAGCTGCGGATCGTCTGCCGCGAGCGACTGGGCGGGCGGCTCAAGCACTATGCTCTGAGGGCGGCTTGAGAGACTTACGCCTCGGCGGCTGTAGTCTTTTGCTCAAACTCTCCAGACAAAATCGCTTGGGATGGGACACCCCGCTCCCTGGTCGGGACTCTCCTACTAACTGCGCTCTCTGTTTTTCGTCTCAGATTGGGACGCGGTTTTGTGTTAAGCAGTTATGAGGAGAGTTCGGCCGGATACCCCAATCGCGAGATTTGAACTCGGGTTAACAGCTTCGAGAATGATTCGAAAGCCGTCTGTGAAGATGGGCTGTTAACCGTGGCACCAAGAGAATTTCTAGCGTCGCATGATCCCATCGCGCTCTCAGATGCGATTCAGCAACATCGATCCGGCACTTCCACCGAAAGCGATATACGTTTCAGATGGCCGATGGTGCCCCCGGGGTGCAAAAAAGAATGCACTCCCATCATTCGCTGCGTCAAATCCAGTGTAATTCGATGACCAACGTCTTTCAGTCCCTTTTGCTCGTGATCGCCGGCGCCACGCAGAAAGAACTGGCCCGTCAGGTCAAATACCTGAAGGTCGAGAACCAGATTCTCAGGTCGAAGTTGCCGAAACGCATCACGTTCACGCCGAAGGAACGGGTTCGTCAAGTGAAGTTTGCACAGAAGCTCGGTGGCAAGGTACTTCGACAGCTGACGCCAATCGTCGCGCGTCCACCATCTTGGGTTGGCTACATAAATTGAACCTCACGGCGGACTGCAGAATGCGTAGGCTGGAAACTTGAGTGAATTACGACGCGGGTGAGATATTCAAGGTTCGACTCTACCGACAGCGCGACCTGTTTTGCCACAACCGCTCACGAGGGAGTGACAAGTTCTGACCGCCGATGAGGTACTGCGTGGGGCACACGAAACGGAACGGATTTCTCGAGGTGCCCTCGTGCGCAAATCGCTTACTGGCAGGTTTTTCCTCTGGTTCATCCTAGCGATTAGCTTCGCCAGCCAGGCTAGCGGCCAAGATTGTGGCTGCTCACAACCACCGGGGTGTTGTGCAGATGAATGCGAATCAGGTGACTGCTGCACAGACTGCCTCTCGTGTTGTAACCGCTGGCTAGGATTGCTGCCCAGCGATCACTGCTTCGAACGGTTTGTCAGCCCGCTCTCGAATCCGTTCTACTTCGAAGACCCCCGGTCGCTAACCGAAGTACGGGGCATTTTTCTCGACAACAATCTGCCCGCGGCGATTGGCGGCGGCGATTTGCAAGTGGAAGCATTGCAGCTGCGCGGCCGACTCACCGAACGGTGGAGTGTCGTGATGGCGCGGCTGGCGAACATCAACGTCAATCAGCCGGGCGGACCCGCGGGATTACTCTCCGTCCCCATCGGCGTGAAGTACAACTTTGTGCGCGATGTGGAATGCCAACGGCTCCTGACGGTTGGCTTGACGTATTTCATTCCCGGGTCTGCCCAACCGCTTCCTCCTCCCGGCGGCGGTGACTTTCATATCTACTTGTCCGGCGGAACCCAGTTGGGCGACTGTGGGCACTGGCTGAGCGCAACCGGGCTGCGGTTGCCGGCGGACAATTTCCTAGGCACGCAGCTGTGGTATTGGTCAAACCAGTGGGATTACGAAGTCCGCGAAAACTGGTATGCGGTCGCTGGCGTGAACTGGTTTCACTACCTGAGCAACAGCGGCGCTGGCTTCACTGGTGACATCGGTGGTTTAGATTTGCTCAACTTACCGGCGGCGACCGTGGCCGGCAACGACTTCGTCACCGGAGTCGTTGGCGGCAAATGGAAGCCGACAGAACACTGGGAACTGGGGTTGGGCTATGAATTTCCGCTCACGGGCGCTGCCGATATTTTGCGCGACCGGTTGTATGTGGACGTGGTGTTGCGGTACTGAGCCATTGCCGATGGCACACTGAAAGAACGTTCTTCTCGCCTACTTCGTAGGCCTCCCTGGTCGGGACTCTCCTACTAACTGCGCTCTCTGTTTTTCGTCTCAGATTGGGCAAAGGGTTTCTCGTTGATTCAGATGATGAATTGCCAGGGATACACCCCATTCCTGCGCTAGCATTCTCAACTTATCAACTAAATCCTGATGCTCGCAGGTTGACTCTAGAACATCCCATAAATGGGTGTACTGCCCGGGGGTAAGCTTTGGCCGAAACCAACATTCAACCATGCTGCCCTGGTTGCAGTACGAGATCGCAGACAGTTAAGAAGTTGAATCCATGCGGTGAATGTACTCGATCCCTGGATCCCCCCCCGAAGCGACGCAAAGATGCCAACTAGCGTCCAGCCTCAGTTGGACGTGCAAACTGGGCCGAACCAGTGGCAAGTCGAGTCGGAGGGCATGTTTGCCTATGGCTATCCCAGCCTGGCCCAAGCCGAACTAACCGTTCGATGATTGGTCGAATCGGTTGGAATGCCTGGAGCTGAGGGACCGGGACTTCCCTATTCACTAGAAACGCCCCGCTCCGCCCAGCAAGTACTGCTTGCTCATAGTCGACCAGCAATTGTGCAAATGTCTCATCCATAGCTTTGACTTTTGTCGCTAGGCAACGCGCTACGACTATGCTTCGTTGACACGGGTTTCTGTGGAGGCAATGCGGTCACTCAAGGTCTCGCCTAGTTCGGCGAAGAAGAGATCGGTGCTGGTGCCGCCGAGCATCGTATCGATCTTTGAATCGCCAGTCACCGGAGCACCCAGTTGCGCGGTGACGTTGGCTACGCGGGTGGAATAAGGAACATCGGTGTTCCAGACGTTCAAAAGGGCAATCAGTGCGGCATCGTTGCTGTCAATGCTAGTAGCGCTACCGATGAGTACGTCGGCCCCACTCCCGCCAGTAAGTTTGTCATTACCAGCACCGCCAATCAGGATGGCGTGACCAATCGTTCCGGCGACAGGGGCCGCGCCAACTTTCAGCGTGTCGTTGCCGGTACCGCCCACCAGGACAGCAATTCCCTTCCCGCTGGTGAGCGTATCGTTGCCGGCTTGGCCGAATAGAAGTGCTGCTCCGTTGCCACTGGTGAGAGTGTCGTTGCCGTCACCACCGTAAAGTGTTGATGTGCCGTTGCCACTCGTGAGCTTGTCGTTGCCGATGCCGCCGATGAGGGTCGTCGGGCCACTGCCACCGGTCAGCGTGTCGTTGCCGGCGTCCCCATCGATAATCAAGTTCCCACTGAAGGTTGAGGCGTTGATCGTGTTTGCGCTGGTGCCACCTTTGAGTTCAGCAGCCTCGAAGCCGCTGTGCTTGATTGTCCCGCGGCCAGTCCGCGTGAGCGTCGTACTGCTCAACGTCATTGACGAGGCGTTGTCTGTCACTTTCAGCGTATCGACTCCGCCATCTGCCTTTAGGTCGGCAGTACCAGCCCAGTTGTCGATCGTGAAGGTGCTATCCACCGCGCCTGTAACCGAAGTGAGTACTGCATTCTCAATGGTGCTGATCGTCACGTTGGGCTTACTCGGTCGCTGCAGCAACGTCGGCGATAACACGAAGCCAGTGCTCCCCGTCGATTCAATCGTATCGGTACCGCCAGCGCCAATAACGTTCAGCGGCTTGGTCCAGTCGGTCACGGTGAACTTGTTGGTCGATGAACCACCGGTGAGCGTCGCCGAGACGATGCCATTCATATTCACCGTCGCAGTTGTCGTGCCCGAAGTGCGCGTGAGGAGTGCATCGGTCAGCACGAAGTTGCCGTCACCCGTGTAAGACACCGTATCGCCGCCACCTTGACCATCGATCGTCACGCTGGCCGTCACTCCGCTGAAGACGAAGCTTTCGGGGCCCGTTGTCCCCTTCAACTCGATCCGTTCGATCTGGCTATACGAATCGGCCGATAACCCCACACGAATGCTCGTCGCCGAGACAATCGCGGAGCCGGTCATTTCGACGATCGTATCGATGCCTGCACCACCCACAATCTTGTCGTTGCCCAGGCCACTAACGAAGGTATCGTTACCCGCATCGCCGGACATGGTATCGTAACCATCACCGCCAACGAACGTATCGTCGCCCGCGTTACCCGCCATTACATCGTTGCCATCGCCGCCGATGATGATGTCCGGCCCACCACCGCCAGAGATAGTGTCCCTGCCAGCATCACCATAGATCGTGCTGGGCTTGGTGATTGGGTTTGTCGTCGTCGATTCAATCACGATCGAATCGTTGCCACTCCGACCAAAAATCACGATGCGACCGAACGAGGACAGCGGGAAAGAACCAATCGATACGGTCGGAGCGATGTAAACTGTTGCAATACCATTCTTTGCCCGCACGACAATGGCATCGCTGACATTCTCGTTGCCGTTAATTACGAGCACATCGGGGTTCAACGGGCCAGGGTTCTCTGGATCGTCGATCACCTGAGCCGAACCGACCGGCAAGGCCTGAATGGTGAGTTGGTGGTCTTCAACTTCACCGTCTGTAGCGGGGCCGGTGGGCAACTCACTGCCGTCAGTGCTAATGCGAAAGCGGGCGTAGGTAATTCCAGCTACGGCACTGTCCGGCACCTGCACAACGAGCGTGTTACTGCCGGCCGCTACAGCTAACCCACTGGCAATCTTCTCTGCTGGATCGAACTGGTCGTTACTATTGAAGTCGATCCAGGCATCCAGCTTGCCCGCGGTGGAAGCGTTGACGGTGATGGTGGTATTGAACCGCGGCACGAGTGTGGTTGCGCTGAACGATACGCCATCTTCATCGTCGGTGCTGTTCAAATCATCGCCATTGGCATTGGGCGAGGCCTGATTTGCAGCTTCGAAATCGCGCGTGCCGAGCAGCGGACCCGAGTTGTCTGGGCCGCCGGTGAAGCCTGCTCCTTCGAAGTGCGAAGCCACGCCATAGCTGGCCGGCGCATCGCCAAAGTCATAATCTTCGGTAGCGGTGACATCGAGTGTGACCGTGATGAGCGAAGTTGGTGAGATACCATCGGTAACTCGATAGCGAAAACTATCCGGCCCGTAGTAATTTGCGAAGGGCGTGTAGGTGAACGAGCCGTTGGCGTTCAATGCGACCCCACCATGGGTCGGTTGCGTGAACGAATGCGCATTTAGCGTCGTACCGAAATCGACATCCGTATCGTTCTCCAGCACACCCCGCGCGGCGATGGTCAGTTGCGTTTCTTCGGCAGTTGTGTAGGAATCAACATTGCCGATCGGCGCATCGTTCTCGCCGTTCACCGTGATCGTCAATGTGCTGCTGCTCGTCAGGGCTGGATCATTGTCATCCTGCACGGTGTAATTAATCAGCACCGTGGCCGTCTGCCCGGCAGGCAAAAAATCAAAGTCCGTGCCCGGATCGAAGACAATCGAGTTGCCGCTCTGGGTGACCGTGGCCGTGCTGATTGTGATCGGCGAGTTGTTCGTATCGAACGTCGCCGAAGCAATGCTGAAACCCGGAGCCAGGCTCAGCACGTCCGTCGTATCCGGATCAGTGTCATTGGCGATGACATCGGTCGTAACCGGCGCATTTTCCGTCGTGCTGGCCGTATTCGGATTGGCAACAGGCGAATCGTTGACGTCAGTCACAGTCACACTGATCGACTGGATCGTTAGTCCACCGTTGCCGTCGTTGGCCGTGACCTGGACCTCGTAGACGTTGTTGGCACCAGCATCGGTCGGCAGTTCGAAGTTCGGTGCAGTCTGGAAGGTCAGCACACCACCCGTGGTGAGGCTGAACTTCCCGGAGTCCGCACCACCGGTAATCGTGTAGGTGACAGTTTGAGCGGGAAGGTCGGCATCGCTGGCAACTACTGTGGTGACGGCCGTTTGGTTCTCCGGCACACTGGCCGTGGCGAGTGAGGTGAAGACCGGCGCATCGTTGACGTCGGTCACAGTCACGCTGATCGTCTGGATCGTTAGTCCACCGTTGCCGTCGTTGGCCGTGACCTGGACCTCGTAGACGTTGTTGGCACCAGCATCGGTCGGCAGTTCGAAGTTCGGTGCTGCCTGGAAGGTCAGCACGCCACCCGTGGTGAGGCTGAACTTCCCGGCATCGGCACCACCGGTAATCGTGTAGGTGACAGTTTGAGCGGGAAGGTCGGCGTCGCTGGCGGCGACCGTGGTGACAGCCTGTTGATTCTCGGCGGCACTGGCCGTGGCGAGTGACGTGAAGACCGGCACGTCGTTGACGTCGGTCACCGAGACACTGATCGACTGGATCGTGAGTCCACCGTTGCCATCATTGGCGGTAACCTCGACCTCGTAGACGTTGTTGGCACCACTGTCTGTAGGCAATTCGAAGTTTGGCGCTGTCTGGAAGGTCAGCACGCCACCCATGGTGAGGCTGAACTTCCCGGCATCGGCGCCACCGGTGATTGTGTAGGTCACCGTTTGAGCTGGCAGGTCCGCATCGCTGGCGGCGACCGTGATGACGGCCGTTTGGTTCTCCGGCACACTAGCCGTGGCAAGTGAGGTGAAGACCGGCACGTCGTTGACGTCGGTCACCGAGACACTGATCGTCTGGATCGTGAGCCCACCGTTGCCGTCGTTGGCCGTGACCTCGACCTCGTAGACGTTGTTGGTACCAGCATCGGTTGGCAGTTCGAAGTTCGGCGCGGTCTGGAAGGTTAGCACACCACCCGTGGTGAGGCTGAACTTCGCTGCATCGGCCCCACCGGTGATTGTGTAGGTGACGGTTTGAGCGGGCAGGTCTGCATCGCTGGCGGCGACCGTGATGACGGCCGTTTGGTTCTCCGGCACACTAGCCGTGGCAAGTGAGGTGAAGACCGGCACGTCGTTGACGTCGGTTACCGTCACACTGATCGTCTGGATCGTGAGCCCACCGTTGCCGTCGTTGGCGGTGACCTGCACCTCGTAAACGTTGTTGGCACCAGCATCGGTTGGCAGTTCGAAGTTCGGTGCGGCCTGGAAGGTCAGCACACCGCCACTCGTCAGGCTGAACTTCCCTGCATCGGCCCCACCGGTGATTGTGTAGGTGACGGTTTGAGCGGGCAGGTCCGCATCGCTGGCCACCACCGTGGTGACAGCTGTCTGATTTTCCGGCACGCTGACCGTGGCCGACGAAGTAAAGAGCGGCGCATCGTTGACGTCGGTCACCGTGACACTGATCGTCTGGATCGTGAGTCCACCGTTGCCGTCGTTGGCCGTGACCTCGACCTCGTAGACGTTGTTGGTGCCAACGTCAGTCGGCAGTTCGAAGTTCGGTGCGGTCTGGAAGGTTAGCACACCACCCGTGGTGAGGCTGAACTTCGCTGCATCGGCCCCACCGGTGATTGTGTAGGTGACGGTTTGAGCGGGCAGGTCTGCATCGCTGGCGGCGACCGTGATGACGGCCGTTTGGTTCTCCGGCACACTAGCCGTGGCAAGTGAGGTGAAGACCGGCACGTCGTTGACGTCGGTTACCGTCACACTGATCGTCTGGATCGTGAGCCCACCGTTGCCGTCGTTGGCGGTGACCTGCACCTCGTAAACGTTGTTGGCACCAGCATCGGTTGGCAGTTCGAAGTTCGGTGCGGCCTGGAAGGTCAGCACACCGCCACTCGTCAGGCTGAACTTCCCTGCATCGGCCCCACCGGTGATTGTGTAGGTGACGGTTTGAGCGGGCAGGTCTGCATCGCTGGCAACGACCGTGGTGACGGCAGTTTGATTCTCGGCGGCACTGGCCGTGGCGAGTGAAGTGAAGACCGGTGCGTCGTTGACGTCGGTCACCGAGACACTGATCGTCTGGATCGTGAGTCCACCGTTGCCGTCGTTGGCCGTGACCTCGACCTCGTAGACGTTGTTGGTACCAGCATCGGTTGGCAGTTCGAAGTTCGGCGCGGTCTGGAAGGTTAGCACACCACCCGTGGTGAGGCTGAACTTCCCTGCATCGGCCCCACCGGTGATTGTGTAGGTGACCGTTTGAGCGGGCAGGTCTGCATCGCTGGCAACGACCGTGGTGACGGCAGTTTGATTCTCGGCGGCACTGGCCGTGGCGAGTGAAGTGAAGACCGGTGCGTCGTTGACGTCGGTCACCGAGACACTGATCGTCTGGATCGTGAGTCCACCGTTGCCGTCGTTGGCCGTGACCTCGACCTCGTAGACGTTGTTGGTACCAGCATCGGTTGGCAGTTCGAAGTTCGGCGCGGTCTGGAAGGTTAGCACACCACCCGTGGTGAGGCTGAACTTCCCTGCATCGGCCCCACCGGTGATTGTGTAGGTGACCGTTTGAGCGGGCAGGTCTGCATCGCTGGCAACGACCGTGGTGACGGCAGTTTGATTCTCGGCGGCACTGGCCGTGGCGAGTGAAGTGAAGACCGGTGCGTCGTTGACGTCGGTCACCGAGACACTGATCGTCTGGATCGTGAGCCCACCGTTGCCGTCGTTGGCCGTGACCTCGACCTCGTAGACGTTGTTGGTACCAGCATCGGTTGGCAGTTCGAAGTTCGGTGCGGTCTGGAAGGTTAGCACACCACCCGTGGTGAGGCTGAACTTCGCTGCATCGGCCCCACCGGTGATCGTGTAGGTCACCGTTTGAGCTGGCAGGTCCGCATCGCTGGCGGCGACCGTGATGACGGCAGTTTGATTCTCGGCGGCACTGGCCGTGGCGAGTGAAGTGAAGACCGGTGCGTCGTTGACGTCGGTCACCGAGACACTGATCGTCTGGATCGTGAGCCCACCGTTGCCGTCGTTGGCCGTGACCTCGACCTCGTAGACGTTGTTGGTACCAGCATCGGTTGGCAGTTCGAAGTTCGGCGCGGTCTGGAAGGTTAGCACACCACCCGTGGTGAGGCTGAACTTCGCTGCATCGGCCCCACCGGTGATTGTGTAGGTGACGGTTTGAGCGGGCAGGTCTGCATCGCTGGCGGCGACCGTGATGACGGCCGTTTGGTTCTCCGGCACACTAGCCGTGGCAAGTGAGGTGAAGACCGGCACGTCGTTGACGTCGGTTACCGTCACACTGATCGTCTGGATCGTGAGCCCACCGTTGCCGTCGTTGGCGGTGACCTGCACCTCGTAAACGTTGTTGGCACCAGCATCGGTTGGCAGTTCGAAGTTCGGTGCGGCCTGGAAGGTCAGCACACCGCCACTCGTCAGGCTGAACTTCCCTGCATCGGCCCCACCGGTGATTGTGTAGGTGACGGTTTGAGCGGGCAGGTCCGCATCGCTGGCCACCACCGTGGTGACAGCTGTCTGATTTTCCGGCACGCTGACCGTGGCCGACGAAGTAAAGAGCGGCGCATCGTTGACGTCGGTCACCGTGACACTGATCGTCTGGATCGTGAGTCCACCGTTGCCGTCGTTGGCCGTGACCTCGACCTCGTAGACGTTGTTGGTGCCAACGTCAGTCGGCAGTTCGAAGTTCGGTGCGGTCTGGAAGGTTAGCACACCACCCGTGGTGAGGCTGAACTTCGCTGCATCGGCCCCACCGGTGATTGTGTAGGTGACGGTTTGAGCGGGCAGGTCTGCATCGCTGGCAACGACCGTGGTGACGGCAGTTTGATTCTCGGCGGCACTGGCCGTGGCGAGTGACGTGAAGACCGGCACGTCGTTGACGTCGGTCACCGAGACACTGATCGACTGGATCGTGAGTCCACCGTTGCCATCATTGGCGGTAACCTCGACCTCGTAGACGTTGTTGGCACCACTGTCTGTAGGCAATTCGAAGTTTGGCGCTGTCTGGAAGGTCAGCACGCCACCCATGGTGAGGCTGAACTTCCCGGCATCGGCGCCACCGGTGATTGTGTAGGTCACCGTTTGAGCTGGCAGGTCCGCATCGCTGGCGGCGACCGTGATGACGGCCGTTTGGTTCTCCGGCACACTAGCCGTGGCAAGTGAGGTGAAGACCGGCACGTCGTTGACGTCGGTTACCGTCACACTGATCGTCTGGATCGTGAGCCCACCGTTGCCGTCGTTGGCCGTGACCTCGACCTCGTAGACGTTGTTGGCACCAGCATCGGTTGGCAGTTCGAAGTTCGGTGCGGCCTGGAAGGTCAGCACACCGCCACTCGTCAGGCTGAACTTCCCTGCATCGGCGCCACCCGTGATCGTGTAGGTCACGGTCTGCTCAGGGAGGTCAGCGTCTGAGGCAACCACCGTGGTGACGGCCGTTTGATTCTCGGCGGCATTGACTGCGGCCGGCGAAGTGAAAGTGAACGCCGAGTCGTCGTTGGTGATCGTCCCCACGCCGGTCAGGGTGGCCCCAGCACCGTCGAACGTGACGAGTCGTCCTCCCACGCTCAAGGTATCCAGAATCAGCCGGACCTGCTCGTCCAGTTCCACCTTGCTGTCGGGGCCGGTATCGACGTTGATCGTGAAGGCCGCCGTGGAGCCGGCTGCGAACAGCTGCACGCTCGTGCTGGTCAGGGGCGAGTAGTCGCTGTCGGCCGTCGTGGCCGGGTTCGTCAGGCCGTCGGCCGTGCTGCGGTTGGCCGTCACCGCCACGTCCACCGGGTTGTTGATCGTCACGCTGAACGCCAGCTGTCCCCCTTCGGTGATCGTCGGGCTGCCGAGGCTGACCACCGCCGAGTCGTCGTTGGTGATCGTCACCGTCGCTTCGTCAGCACCGGTATCGACCGTGATGTTGGCGTTGTCGGTGCCGGTGATCTTCACGATGACCGATTCGGCCAGTTCGACGAGGGAGTCGTCATGCACGAGCACATCGATGTCGGCCGACAGGTCGCCGGCGAAAATCTTGACCGAGCCGGTCAGCGTTTCGTAGTCGCCCGTTCCCGTTCCGTCCGTCGCCGTGCTCGCGACCTGCACGGTGTAGCTGACAATCGTGTCGGTGGTGCTGGCTGCGGTTAGTTCCACTTTGAACTTGCCATTCGTGGGCGTGGCAGCTTCCGCAGCGTCGCCGTCATTCACAATGGAGACCAGAGCCGAGTAGGGGGGCGCGAAGCCGGTGACTTGCGATCCCACCCGAACTCGACCCCCTCCCTCCGTCAGAAACCGGCCGAAAAACGAGGTGTTGACATTGTCCACGACAATGCCGGAGAGGTTGGTAAAGGCAGATGTTCCGATCGCGCTGTTGGCGGAGGTGACGATCCCCGTGACCCCCGTGACACCACTCCCCCAGGTGACAGCCCCGGCATTGTTGATTGCGACGTTGTCCCAGCCCGGACTACGAACCACGTAATTGCCGTTGGTCAACGCCGTCGCGCCGCTTGAGCCAACTACATCGCCTGTTTGGCTGCCGACGAGGCTGTTGGCGGAGGTGACGACCCCCGCGATCCCCGTGACACCGCTCCCCCAGGTGGCGGCCCCGGCATTGGTGATCGCGCCGTTATCCCAGTTCTGACTAAGAACCACGTAGTTGCCGTTGGTCAGCGCCGTGATGCCGTTTGAGCCGACAAAATCAGAGGCTGTCGTGCCGACGAGGCTATTGGCGGAAGTGACGGCCCCCACAATTCCCGTGAGGCCATTGCCCCAGGTGGCGGCCCCGGCATCGACGGTCGCGCCGTTGTTCCAACTCAGACTACGTACTACGTAGTTGCCATTGGCGAGCGCCGTCGCTCCTTGGCCGACTTGATCATTGGCCTGGGTGCCGACGAGGCTATTGGCGGATGTAACGTTTCCCACGATTCCCGAGAGGCCATTGCCCCAGGTGGCGGCTCCGGCATCTACAGTTGAACCATTGTCCCAAGTATGACTACTGACCACATAGTTGCCATTGGCGAGCACCGCCACGCCGAAGCTACCGACGTTATCGCTAGAATGACTGCCGACGAGGCTATTGGCGGTCGAAACGGTACCTGATATCCCCCTGAAGCCATTGCCCCAAGTGACGGCCCCGGCATCGGCGATCGCGCCGTTGTTCCAACTCAGACTACGTACTACGTAGTTGCTGTTGGTCAGCACATACACACTTTGGCTGCCGACTTGATCGCCGGCTTGGCTGCCGACGAGGCTATTGGCGGAAGTCACCGCCCCCACGACTCCCCTCAGGCCATTGCCCCACGTGACGGCCCCGGCATCTGCGATTGCGCCGTTGTCCCAGAGATGGCTACTGACCACATAGTTGCCATTGGTCAGCGCCGTCACGTCGTCGATGCCGACTCGATCGCTAGTGTGAGTGCCAACGAGGCTATTGGCGGAAGTGACGGCCCCCACGATTCCCGTGAAGCCATTGCCCCACGTGACGGCGCCGGCATCGACGATTCCGCCATTGTCCCAGCTATCGCTACTTACCACGTAGTTGCCATTGGCGAGGGCCGTTACGTCGGTGGAGCCACCACCGAGCCGATCGTTGGCTGTCGTGCCGACCAGGCTATTGGCAGAGGTGACGATCCCCGTGATCCCCTTGAAGCCGTCTCCCCAGGTGACGGCCCCGGCATCGACGATTGCGCCATTGTTCCAATTTTGGCTATTGACCACGTAGTTGCCATTGGTCAGTGCCGTCACGCCGTTGATGCCTACTTCATCTTGGGTCTGACTGCCGACCAGGCTATTGGCGGAAGTCACCGCCCCCGAAATTCCCGTCAGGCCATTGCCCCACGTGACGGCGCCGGCATTGCTGTTCGCGCCGTTGTCCCAGAACTGGCTACTGACCACGTAGTTGCCATTGGTAAGCGCAATGATGGTGTTATTGCTGCCGGTATCGCCGACGATATCGCTGGCTTGGGTGCCGACGAGGCTGTTGGCGGCCGAAACGACACCTGAGATCCCCGTGACGCCACTCCCCCACGTGGCAGCCCCGACATCGGCAATTGCACCGTTGTCCCAGGCATAGCTACTAACTACGTAGTTGCCGTTGGTCAGCGCCACTACGCCCCCGTTACCGATTTGATCGCTGGTTTGGCTGCCGACGAGGCTGTTGGCAGACGAAACAGTACCTGAAATCCCCGTGACGCCGCTCCCCCAGGTGACGGCCCCGGCATTGGTGATCGCGCCGTTGTCCCAGAACTGGCTACGGACCACGAAGTTGCCAGTGGCGAGCGCCGTGATGCCGCCATTGCCGATCTGGTCGTTGGTGTGGGAACCGAGCAGCGTACTAATCAGAGCACCAGTGGAACCGTTAAACAGATAGACCGCGCCGGCGTTCGCCCCCCCTGCATCATCGTTCGGTGAGGTGATGACGACGTTGCCCGTAGCCAGCGTGACGACCGACGTGCCAAATCCATTGCCGGGGGCAGGATTCGGGTCGATAAACTCTGTGAAGGTCGCCGCCGGGCTGAAGCCGCTCGATTGGGAGCCGACACGGATCCTGTCCCCTCCTGCCACGGCAAAGCGACCGAAGAACGTGTCGTTGACATCGTCCGTCGCCGGGATGGTCAGACTTGTGGAGGTGGCGTCTCCAATCGCGCTATTGGCAACGCTAATGACGCCACTGACCCCCAGAACACCGTTGCCCCATGTGACGGCCCCGGCATTGGCGACTGTGCCGTTATCCCAGTTCTGAGTGCGGACTATGTAGTTCCCATTAGCGAGCGCCGTGATGCCGCCCGAGCCGACTTGATCGCTGGTTTGGCTGCCGACGAGGCTATTGGCGGAAGTAACGGCCCCCACGATTCCCTCGAGACCATTGCCCCAAGTGACGGCCCCGGCATCGGCCGTCGCGCCGTTGTTCCAGAAGGTGCTACGGACCACATAGCTGCCACTGGCCAAAGCCGTCACGCCATCGTGGCCGACCGAATCGCTGGTTTGGCTGCCGACGAGGCTATTGGCGGTAGTGACGGCTCCCACGGTTCCCATGGAGCCATTCCCCCAGGTGACGGCCCCGGCATTGGAGATCGCGCCGTTTTTCCAGCTCGAACTACTCACCACGTAGTTGCCGTTGGATAACGCCGTCACGGAGATGGAGCCGACTCGATCGTTGGCCTGAGTGCCGACGAGGCTATTGGCGGTCGTGACAGCCCCTACGGTTCCCGTGTTGCCATTCCCCCAAGTGACGGCCCCGGCATCGGCGGTCGCGCCGTTGTCCCAATTCGGACTTCTTACCACATAGTTGCCGTTGGTCAGCGCCGTCACAGCGTTGACGGAGCTACCGATTTGATCGTTGGCCTTAGTGCCGACGAGGCTATTGGCTGCCGTGACAGCCCCCACGATTCCCGTGTTGCCATTCCCCCAAGTGACGGCCCCGGCATCCACGGTGGTGCCGTTGTCCCAGCTCGAACTACTGACCACATAGTTGCCGTTGACCAGCGCGGTGATGCCGCCAACGCCGACGAAATCGTTGGCCTTAGTGCCGACGAGGCTATTGGCTGCCGTGACAGCCCCCACGATTCCCGTGAGGCCATTCCCCCAAGTGACGGCCCCGGCATCCACGGTGGTGCCGTTGTCCCAGTTGAAGCTCGCGACTACATAGTTGCCATTGGTCAGCGCCATCACCGAGCTGCTGCCGACTTGGTCGCTCGCCTTGGAGCCGACGAGGCTATTGGCAGTCGTGACGGCTCCCACGGTTCCCGTGAGGCCATTCCCCCAAGTGACGGCCCCGGCATCAGCGATCGCGCCGTTGTCCCAGTTCGGACTTCTTACTACGTAGTTGCCATTGGTCAGCTCAACGATGAAATCACTGCCGATTTGATCGCTGGCGTGAGTGCCGACGAGGCTATTGGCGGAAGAAACGGCCCCCACGATTCCCGTGGAGCCATTCCCCCAGGTGACGGCCCCGGCATCCGCGGTCGCGCCATTGTTCCACTCATCACTGGCTACCACATAGTTGCCGTTGGCGAGCGCCGTCACACCGTTTGAACTGACTCGATCACTGGCCTGCGTACCGACGAGGCTATTGGCAGCAGAAACGGTTCCCACGGTACCCGTAAGGCCATTGCCCCAGATGACTGCGCCGACATCGGCGGTCGCGCCGTTGTCCCAACTCGGACTACTTACAACATAGTTGCCATTGGTCAGCACCGTGGCGCTGGAGACTCTATCGCCGCCCTGACTTCCGACGAGGCTGTTGGCGGAAGTAATGGCCCCCACGATTCCCGTGAGGCCATTCCCCCAGGTGACAGCCCCAGCATCGTTGGCTGCGCCGTTGTTCCAAAACGGGCTTTGAACTACATAGTTTCCGTTGGTCAGCGCTCGGATACTGACGTTTCCGACTTGATCGCTGGCCGTACTTCCGACGAGGCTGTTAGTGGACGAAACATTGCCTGATATCCCCGTGACGCCATTCCCCCAGGTGACGGCCCCGGCATTAACGATCGCGCCGTTGTCCCAATTCGGGCTATGGACCACGAAGTTACCATTGGCGAGCTCAGCTACTCCTTGGCTGCCGACTTGGTCGTTGGCATGGGAGCCAAGCAGTGTACTGATGAGCGCACCGGTGGAACCGTTAAATAGATAGACCGCGCCGGCGTCGGTCCCCCCAGCATCATCGCGGGGGGAGGTGATGACGACATTACCCGTAATAAGTGTCACCACGGATTGGCCAAATTGATTGCCTGGGCTGGGTTTGGGATCGATAAACTCGGCGAAGTTGGCGGCAAGCACTCGCCGGTCTTCGAGTGGTTCTAAAAATGCGCGACGACGCCGGCTGGGGCTGGCCGACTTCGAGATCGATTGTTTACGTGAAAAGAAGCGATTCCAGAGCCACTTGGTGCGGTCGAGCATGAGGCGGATCATCCGAACAAAAGAAGAATGGCCGCGACAAGTTGGCGGCTCAGGACTTGTCTGATTTCTCGCTCGGGAAGGTGGGTCGGCAGAGGCGGAATCTGCCGATGAGGCAGGAGAAATCGGTGGGTCTGATATTAGCTGCAAAAAGGACAATAGCTAGTGCCGATGAGCAAGTTCCTGCCCTGTCGGAGGGGTTAAATTATCATTCTCAGGCGTTCGGTGCAGTATGAACAAGGGCCTCCTAGACTTAGGACAAGGATCGTCACCAGACCCGGCTTTCGTTTTTCGCCGACTTTTTTCAAACTCGACCGGCCTCGCGAATCTCTTTCAGCGCTAGTTTGCAAAAACTAAACTCACTATACCGGGCACTTTCGACCCCAGAACGCGCTGTCGCATTCATGAAAGCAATCGCACCGTCTGCCAGGTCTCCCGAGCGGAGAGCAAAGATTGCAGCAGCCAAGAGAGGCAAGCCACGGCCGGCTTACGTTATCGAGATTCTTCGCCGGGTCAACACAGGCCGAAAACACTTCGCTGCCTCACGTGCCAAGATGTCAGCGGCGAGGAAGGCCTGGGCTGCTCGTGGCGACTTAGCACCCGCTCCCAGAGTTCCTTGGTCAGCAAAGGAGCTCGAACTGCTTCGCACATTGCCAGCGGCTAAGGTAGCCGAGCGAACTGGACGAACGCTGCAGGCGGTTTATGCGCGGCGGTCACTGCTCAAGTTGCCAGATGGAAGGAGGAATCAAACTCAATAACGGCGCGAAGTATGCTAGATAACTTCCGAAGTGTCAGCCGAGTATGGCTAGACAAAGTCGATTCCGATCCGTTCGAGGGCGTCGCACCACGCCCACGGCCTCACCTTCCGGTCGATCTGCTCCAGTGGCCAGAATCGACTTAGCGTCCGCCGTCGCCAGAAAGACGTTGCCAAAGGGTCTGTTGACCTAGGCCAGTTTTGCAGGAAAGAAAAAAATTTGTGAAGGGTTTCTGTGCGTTTTGACGCCGACTTGATTGCCGGACGTTCCGGCGATGGCTCAATGTCAAACACTCCAGGAATTCACTTATGTCCCGCAGCTACCGACCAGTGTCCTTTCGGCCGACAATTTCCATTTCGAAGGGCCAACTGTCCAGTCGCAAATCGTTGGTGATCGAACGACTTGAGACCCGAGATCTAATGTCAGCGTCTCCTCTAACCAGCGATACCGAGGGCATTGCGATCTATGGGCCTGTACCACTCGCCGAGAGCATGGAAGTCTGCCGCTTGACGGAAGCATTGCTGGCAGCTCCGGGCCCAACTCACGAAGATTCCGCCCATACGTTCCCGGACTCTAACCATAGTGCGGCGGGCTTGTTGGCAACTGGCAGAATTTACGATGACGCTAACGGAAACAGCGTGCTCGATCTAAATGAAAGGTCGCTACCCAACGCGAAGATCTACGCCGACCTAAACAACAATCTTGTTCAGGACGTGAACGAGCCCTTCGGCTACTCCGGTGCCGAAGGTGTATTCGGGCTGTTCGGAGTGCCGGCGGGAGTATACCCATTGCGGGTCGATCGCCCCGGTTGGGAAACCACGCAGGAGGGACATTTTGACTCTCAAGAACTCGGGAACATTCTGCTCGGCATCCACAGCACCGCAGACTTGCCAGTCGGGAATGTGAGCGGAACCATCTTTCGGGATCTGAACCTGGATGGATTGCGGAATCCAAACGAGGTTGGTCTGAGGGACCGAACGGTCTACGCCGACGATAATGAGAATGGAATCGCCGACCCAAGCGAAACCTCTGCTCGTACCGATGCAGCGGGTAACTACGAGTTACAGTTAACCGCTGGTGAACACCTCGTGCGCGAAGTTGGAAACGCGTCAGATCCCATTCTGGTCACACTCGCGGAAGGGGAGACGACGGCCTGTGCCGACATCGCTATTCGTCCCGGTGGCGCACTAGCGGGCTCTGTTTATCACGATCGAAACGCATCCGGTATGCGTGATCGAGACGAAGAGGCGCTCCCAGGTCAGGTCTATCTCGATATCAATCAGAACTGCCAGTTCGATGCAGGTGAAGCATTCTCGGACGTTGATTCAAATGGTGCATTTCAATTCGCAGACATTTCCGCTGGCGAATACATTCTGCGTGCTTTGTTCGCGCCCGGAACTCAGGTCTCCGAAGGTGCCAGCGGCCAGATGATCTCGTTGAGTGAAGGAGATGAAATCCGAGATATCCTCTTCGGGGGCTATCGCAACGCTTCCATCAGTGGGCTAGTTGTCCACGATTACAACACGTTGTGGGGCAACGGCGTTGCCGGTCAGCAAGTGTTTGTCGATGTCAATGATAATGGTAATCTTGATTTCGACGAACCCGTCGCTATTTCTGATGAAAACGGAGGATTCTATACCCTCGAGGGACTTACGCCGGGCGTCTATCAGCTTCGTCTAGCAAATACCGCTGGCTGGCATGCGACGGACGAGAGTAGGGGTGAAGCTGTGACTGTCACCAGCGGCGAAGTGAAAACAATCAACCCGTTACGCGTCCAGCCGGGCCTAGAGATTCTTGATGCTCAGGTGTCAGAGGGAAGTGAAGCCACGGGCTATGCCACGTTTGTGGTTCATTTACAAACGCCTGTCGAGGTTCCGATTACTGTTAGTTTCAAGACAAGTGCGGCGCTGCAACCCACCTCGCCAGCGACTGGAATCGCCAAGGCCGGCCAAGATTATCTCGCCGGTATTGGTACGCTGACCTTTGCGCCGGGCGAGCAATCGAAGTCGATTCGTGTTCGGGTGCTCGGCGACACGGTTGCCGAAAACGACGAACAATTTATAGTGCAACTTCAGAATCCACGTGGGGCGACTCTGATTCGGAACGAGGCAACAGGCTCGATCATCGATGACGATGCTGCTGCACAGGATCCGTCCGGTACGCCAGCGATTGAGCCCTGTGTGACAGGTGAGATCGAGAGTGCTGCTCCCGTAATGTCGGTCGCCTCGGCCGCGACCAGCAGTGCGACTTTGAATCTTAAAGGGGTAGTGCCCAGCTACAATCCGAATGGGGGCACAAAGAAGATTTTGGGCGGAGCTACTTTGACGAATAGCCGCCAAATTACGGCGTCGTTTCGAGCCGATTTTTATTGGTCGTCCATTCCCTCACTGAATGCCGGAGCGCGATCTGAGCTGATCGGATCGACCAACATCGCAGGAAAATCGTTTGCGACCGGTAACCACAGCATCGGGTTCAGCTTGAACACGCAACGATCGCTCGTGAAGCCCGCCTACGCGAAGTACCTAGTTCAGGTATTAGTCCCCGGTGCGGGCATGCAGGAAAGCACGTACCTAGACAATGTGACTGCAGCCAAACTCTAGTTTTGTGACTGTTGGGGCAGCCACAGAGAGCGGTGAGGCAGGCCTCACCGCTCTCTTTCTTCATTGCAGCCTTCGAAAGAACACCATCTTATTTTGGGATAGTCTGCTGACGCCCCTGTTCGGCTAACCTCTGCAATTCGTCGTTGTTGGTCGTCATGGCATCGGCGGCAGCTGACTCAAAAAACATCCGGCTATCCTGGACTCGCCCCAGCTTCTGGAAGCGGTGGCCCAAAGCAAGTGCTAATGGACCTCGAATCACTGGCGATAGAGACGGGCTAATGCCACTCCAGCCAATAACGGAGGTGTTTCCTTTCCAAGCCAGCGCAAGCTGCAACAGTTGAGCTGTGGAGTGTTTCCCAGCGAGGAAACTTTGAACCAAGGAGCGGCCCGCCTGCCAAAGATGCTCTTCCAGGTCAGGCGACCAAGCTTCCTCGTGAATTCCGTCGCACGCTACAGAGAGTGCGACCACTACGAGTGACGTTTGGAAGAGATCGTCGAAACCGACGCGAAAGAAACCCAGATCCATCGCGGCCTCTTTGCCCCGCGAAGTTTGCCAAGCTTTCCGCAAAGAGCCTGCCGGCAACTGAAATGTTCCTCGCAGTACGGAAAATGCCGTGTTGCCACCAAAAACGACCGACGTGACAATCACGTCTTCGTCGGCATCGGAAAGGGAATCGCTTAAAGATCCAAGCACTACCTTGTACAAGGTATGGAGATTGTGTGAGCGGTGCTCCCAGTGTCGCTCGGCCTCCTTCATTGCAAGGTAACCCTTTCGCCAGGTCTGCCGCGCCGCATCTGTTTCGCCTTTACGGTCCAGCAAGAGCCCGCGCATCAGCCAAGCAGCCCCGACGTCATTGGGATGAGAAGAATCACTTTGTGGAAATCGCAGGAAATACTCATCGATCCGAGCCGCGGCCTGATCCCAGTTTCCAAGTTTGACATCCAGGCGAACTGCAGCCAGCAGCGCAACCTGGTCCTGATGCCCTTTACGCAACCAATCGGCGGAAGCTTTTTTCGCCTGCGTGACACGGTCCTGCAGGCAAAGCAGCCACATGTATTCCTCGTAAAAGTGGGGGTCATCCATCTGCGCAAATTCGCTGCTCATCCGTTCGGCCAATTCGAGCGCCTGCGCATACTTGCCGTCAGCATGATACGCGCGCAACAGCATTCGTTGCGTCAGATAGCGCTGCGCGATCGTGATATCACACAGCTCATCTAGGAGTATCCCTTGTTCCAATTTGGTCGTGCGCTTTGGGTCGGGCCGGAGGAACTCTAGGCCGCCGGAAACTCGGTACGCATCCCTGATACGCATCCGGGTTGCGTGAGGCACAAGCGATGCGATCTGTTCGAGGCCAAACTCAGCCCTGAGCGATTCGAGCCACTCCTGCATTTCGTCCACGCGATTAGCCTGCACGCAGAGCATCACGAGTTGAATTCGGGCAAGCAGGACCCAGCGTGGATTTCCCCTGCCAGTTGCGATGCCCGTGAATAAACGCTCCGCTTCATGCTCGTTTCCAAGGCCCAGCAGGCATAACGCTTCCTTGTATTTCGCTTCATCTCGCACTCTTGAGTCTTGATTGGTTTCGGCAACATGCCGATAGTCCTCGACGGCTACCTTGAAGTTTCCATGCTCGTACTCGTTGTCACCGCGTTCGAGTGAACTGGCTGCGAACGATAGAGATTGTCGCCACGCAGAGAATGCCTCTAATCGAGCACGACGGGGCCATGCAATCGCAAAGTTTCCTGCATTGCTTCCTGCGATTGCAAACACATCCTGAAACGTCAGTTTGCCGAGTGGTTGGTCGTTACTTAAGACTTGGAGCGCGAGGGTCTCGCCGTCTCGTTCAGCCATAATTCGCAGGATGGGGCTCGACAGTTGAATTTCCATCTGCCGTTGCACGACTCCGTTTCGGACAATGGAAGCCATGGTTACCTGGCCGGCACGTGTCACGACGAACGCATGGGACTTTGTGCCCTCTTGATGTGCGTTCAACAGAATCCCAGCGCTAAAGGGTTCCTGCGGATTAGCAAGCCAAAGCGTTACCTCGCAACGCAAGTTGCCGATGCAGGGTTCGGTCGTCAATACGACGGCGCTCCCTTTGGAATCCTTCGGATCATTTGTTAATGTCCCGTCGGTGGTCACTAGATGTGTACCGCTCAAGACTGGCGGGATCTCAGCAAAGGGAGCCTGCAATTCCACCACGCGCTGCAGCTGCACGCGGCGCTCGTTCATGCGCATCGATAACTCATCGGCGACAGATGGGAGGCGATTTTTCAGAAGTTTCAGTTTCGATTCGATTGCGGCGAAATCGGCTTTCTCCAGCCGCTCGTGACCCAGATGGTCCGTGATCAGCTCAGCTAGCCGCCGACCAAGAGCATCTCGGTGCTTCAATCCGTCACTTGGCGCGGTCTCTGCAAGCTGCCCGATCAGCTTCTCCAGTGCAACGACATCGGTTTCGAGCAAATCGTCGCCTGCGAGCCTTTCCTGAATTGTCTGGCGCAGGCGATTCTCTGCTTGAGTTTGCCGGTTGTTCCAGCCGGCGACACCGGCGAATAGTAATCCGAAGGCTGCAATGAGAATCGCTCCATAGAATGCCGGCGAGCGCCTGAGTCGACGGACAATTTTGTCAGTAACTCTTTCGCGGCGTGCACGAATTGGCTCGCCCGCTTGCAGTAGTTGCAGATCGATCGCAAACGCAGCCGCCGAGGCATAACGACGTTGCGGTTCTTTAGCGAGTGCCGTGAGGCAAATCGTTTCCAAGTCTCGGGATAGTCGTTGACCAAACCTCGAGGGAGGAACCGGATCGTGGTTACGAACCAATTCGAGAGTTTCAGCGGTCGTCTTACCACGAAAGGGAATCGTGCCGGTGAGCATTTCGTAGAGGATGACACCGAGGGCATAAACGTCGGTGGCGGGACCAATTGCCTCGTGGTTCCCACTTGCTTGTTCGGGAGCCATATATCCCGGTGTGCCAAACACAGCTCCCGTTTGAGTCCACCCAGCTTCGTTGGATTGGTTTTTGGCGAGGCCGAAATCGGCGATTTTAGGACCACTCGAAGCGAGCAACACGTTGGCCGGCTTCAGATCGCGATGGAGAATGCCTCGCTGGTGCATGAATTGAATGGCCTGCGACAACGCGATGAGCGTCGAAATCGCTTCTTCGACGGGCTGCGGACGACCGGCGATGCGGGCAGCCAGCGTAGGACCGTCGATGAACTCCATCGTAAAATACGGGTGGCCATCGATACTGCCGATGTCGTAAATCTGGACGATATGTGGATGCTGCAGCTGCGCGACGGCCTCTGCTTCCGACTGAAACCGGGATAAGACTTTCGCATCGGCATAGGTGCCGGCTCGAACCATTTTCAAGGCGACCCAACGCTTGAGCGAAATTTGCCGTGCCAAGAATACGATTCCCATCCCGCCTTCGCCAAGTTGGTCGACGATCTCAAAGCCGGGCACGGCCAACGCAGGGCGCGGTTGGCTATCGCTGCGAGTTTGCGGAACTTGTTGCTCAGTGGTGGTTTGGTCGGCTGCTGAAATCTGATCAACTGCGAGCAGATCCAGAACTCGACGCCGAACAATTGGATCGCCACATTCCCGAGCCAGGAACGTTTGCTGATCTTCAATTGGCAATTCGGCTGCCAGATCGAAGTAGCGGCGTACATCGTTGGCTTGCGTGACAGGCGACATTCGCATTCTCTCGGGAAGGTTCGCAGCTAGATCGATTGGTCCTTCAACCAGTCGCGCAACCAGGCTTTGGCAAATCGATGCCGCCGTTCGATTGTTGATAGTGATACGTCCAGTGATTGAGCAATCTCGGGCAGAGAATACTCCCCAAAGTAATGCATTTCGAGGACTTTACCTTCTTCTGGATATTCCCTCGCCAAAACTTGAATGGCTTCGTCAAGATTCACGACGTCACTCTGGCACTTCTGCTGCAAGGAGTCTAACACCTCGTCGAGCGGCACGCGCACCGCGTCACCACCTCGTTTTCCTGCGTTGCGCCGACGAGCATGTTCCACCAAGACCTGCCGAACTGCGCGAGAGAAAGCCCAAAATAGCTGGCCGCGATCAGCGGCTTTGGTTACTTCATTTCCCTGAATTAGTCTCATCAATCCTTCGTCAGCCAAATCGTGGGATTGGAGGGTATGCCCTGGCCTTTCGCCTCGTCTTAGGAGATGAGCTCGTTGAACACAACCCTGATAGATTTGCGCCACCAACTCATCAATCAACTGAGGCTCGCCGTCGCGAATCCGACGCAACAACAACGTAATCGCACCGACGTCAGCCATACGCTAAATACCTTCGCCGGACGAGTGCCGCTACGCACAATGCCCCTGGTGGCATTCTTGCGTCCAGCGTCGCACGGCGTATCAACTCGTCAAAGTGGTGCAACAACCGAAGTAATCATACATCCCAAGGACGCAGGAATTCAAATCGTCGCAAGTTCAACGCGGTGGGACGTTAGCCCTGCCAAGAACGCCCAGGAGGACTGCAAAGTCAGTTGCGGTGAGGCGGTGCATTAGGCCGTCGATGCGCTGGCGCAGATCCTGCGGTAAGAATCCCGACTAGTCCGGATTTCACCGCCGCCGCATGTGCTCGGGGATGGTCGCTTGTTTCCGTGCCGTCTGCTCCGCTAGTTGCCGTGCCGTCGGTCGTTCAGCCAATTCCCGCAGCGAGATTCGCTTCCGTTCGATTTTGGTCCCCGTTTCCAGATGCACGCCGAGCATGGACGCAGCCACCGCATTCCCCACCAGGCAATCGAACCAGTGGTTGTCGGGGTGGTTGGGGCGAGCTTTCCATTCTTCCACCGTTCTTCCACGGCCCTGCGTTGTGACTGGGTACTCGGCGGTGATGTGCTCAGATAATAGTCGGTGCCGGTTGGGCTCTGTCCCGAAGATCGACAGACAGCTGCGGTCGCCCATGGCTACCGTGAGGCGGGCAAACACAAACGTCTTCCAGTAGTTGGTGTCGTATGTCACGTGGCGGCAGGCGCGTTTGCCGTAGGTGCTTGGGATCCGCCAGTTGTGGCCCACGCGTTCACCCGGTTGCCGCTTGTACTCGGCAAAGGGGACGCTTGCGGCGCCGACGTACCGCCCGTGACTCGGCATCAGCACACCGCCGAACGTCGAGCGGCGACAGAATTCGTACACCGTATCCGTCGAAGCGCCCCAGTTGGCATCGATCAAGCAGGCTCCGATCCTGAGGATGCCACCACCGTCCTGCTGCCATTCGCGGCCGAGCAGGTCTGCCGTCAGTCCTTGCAGGCCGGCGAAGATCGCACCTTCCTGAGCGGTGCCAGGTGCCACGGACAGGAGCGTGGGGTTGGCATCGCGCAGGGTGAAGTAGTCGCGACGCTGGTCCGGATAGCAGCCGTAGTCGATGACGTAACCCGAGAAGTCTTCGGTCCATGCGCAGACCAAGTAGTAGAGCAGGTTGCCTTGGACGTCGATGTACGCGGTAAGCTGCGTGCAGCTGCTCGGAACCGTGGCTCGCGGCAGCCGGTTAAGCTTGGCCGCGATCTCT
Organism: Anatilimnocola aggregata; assembly: GCF_007747655.1. NCBI lineage: Bacteria > Pseudomonadati > Planctomycetota > Planctomycetia > Pirellulales > Pirellulaceae > Anatilimnocola > Anatilimnocola aggregata. The sequence continues at coordinate 5,067,356 of NZ_CP036274.1, read as the reverse complement.
TCTGCAGAGAGGAGAGTAGAGAACGGAACCGCTTCGGGGAGCGGCTCGTTCTGGTATTCCGCGAAGAAGGCTGCTTCGTTCTGCAGCCTGAGGTGTAAACGACGGTCGAATAGTGCAGCGCGCGGCGGTTGAAAAGTGTGGCGCTGAGGTGGGGAAGGGTCTCAGTCTAAATCAGGGTGTTGGGGCATTCCAGTAAGAATCCTTCCTCCTCCGGAGGAGGAAGGATTGCGACGGTTGTAACGACGGCTAGGATTCTGCCGTTTCATCGGCGGGTGACAAGGATGAGGTCGCCGGTTTCGGGCGCGATCCTTTGCGGCGGCGCCGCGCGTCTTGCAAGCGATAACTTTCGCCGGTCGATTCGAGGATGTGGCAGCGGTGTGTCAGCCGATCGAGCACGGCGCCGGTCAGGCGCTCGCTGCCCAGGACTTCGGTCCATTGCTCGAACGGCAGATTGGTGGTCACGATCAACGATTGGCGTTCGTAAGCGCTACTGATGACCTCGAAGAGCAACTCCGCGCCCAGCTTACTGGCGGGGACGTAACCCAGCTCATCGAGGATCAGCAGATCGAACTTGGCTAGTGACGACTTCATCCGCAGCAGCGTCCGTTCTTCTCGGGCTTCCATAAGTTGCGTGATCAGTTCCGTCACGCGGCAGAAGCGGACCCGTTTGCCCCGCTGACAGGCGGCAATGCCAAGCGCGATGGCCAGGTGCGTCTTCCCCGTGCCCGGATGCCCGAGAAAGATCACCGACTCGCGGCGTTCCACGAACTCGCACCGCAGTAGTTCTGCCACCAGCACGCGATTGAGCGAGGGCTGGGCGGCGAAGTCGAAATCACCAGGCGATTTCAGGTTGGGAAAGCGCGCTGACTTGAGCCGCCGCTCGCTGGCACGCTTCTCACGGTTGAGTAACTCCAGCTCACACAGTTGCAGCAGAAAGCCCAGATGATCGACGTTCTCCGTCGCACACCGCTGGGCCGTTTTCTCGCAGCCCTCCAGGAACGACGGCAACCGTAGGGCCTTCAAGTGATGCTTGAGCAGCACCGTGCTTTTGGTTTCGAGAGATTTCATAACACACCTCCCGTCGTCAGCGCGCAGGTCAGTTCACGGTAAGACAGGAGATTGGGAGGAGGGATCGAGTGCGACTGCAGATGCGGATGATTGTCCAGCCGAAACCACCGCGTCGGCTCTTCCAGTCCCTGCTGCACGAGCAGCCGAATCGCATCGACGGCCAGAACGTCGATCTCCAGTGCCCGCTCAATCGCCGCAGTTAATGCAGCCAGCGAGATAGTCTCCAGCAGCCGCAAGGTTTTGATGAACTCCCGGCGGCCGTGTGCGCCGCCATCTGCTTCCAGACGCCGCCGGAGGAGATCGAAACAGTCCGGCAAGCCCCAGTTTTCCAGGGGTTTCGCGAAGTCCAAGCCCCCTGGCTTCCGCTCCAAGAGTGCCAGGTAATGCAGCGGGTTGTAATGGACCTGCTCCTTCGACCAGTCGCGTGGATGCTGGGCAACCAACTTGTCGTTAACGACCAGCCGAACTTCCTCCAGGCCGCCAATTGCGGTCACTTTCTGATGAGCATACTGCGTCGGCACCGAGTAATCGTTGCCGTCGAAGCGAACCAAGGAAAGAGAGTTGGCCTGGGCCGGTTCGACTCGCCGCGCTTCAAAGCCCGACTTCGGCAGCGGCAACAACGCAGCCTGCTCCTCTGCCAACAACGTGGCTTTGTTCGCCGGTTGTCCGCGTAACTGGCGTTCCAGATCTTCACAGCACTGCCGCTCGAGTTCGGCATTCAGCACTTCCAGGCTGCCGGTCCGTGGTACCGGCACCAGGAAGTTCCGCCGCGCGAAACCGATGAGGTTCTCCGTATGCCCCTTCTCCATCGGCCGTCGCACCAGGCAGAAGTGATGCTCAAACAGATAATGACTCTGCAGCCGTAGGAACTCACGCGTCGGCGTGTCACCCCGTTTCCCCACGAACCGGGCCACAGCAATCCGGCTGTTGTCGTAGCTGATCCGGCGGGGCACGCCGCCGAAGAACTCAAAGGCCCGCTGATGGCCCGCTTGAAACGTCTCGGTGCATTCGCGAGGAAAGACCTGCACGAAGAACGCGTCGCTGTACGGCAACGACATGACGCAGTACGCGACTTTCGTCGGCATGCCTTGCAGCACCACCTCCGCTTCGCCGAAGTCGAACTGGGCTTCGCCCGGTTGATGCGACAAGGGTAAGAACACCTCCGCCGTGGTCGTTCGCCACTCCCGCACGACCTCGCCGACCACCGTGATCCCGCCGGTGTAGCCATGCTCGGCACGCAGGCGGTCGAAGATCCGTTTAGTGGTGTGGCGCTGCTTGCGGGGCGCCGTTTTGTCCTGCTCCAGGATCTCGTGGATGATCGGCAGGAACGGATCGAGTTTGGGCCGCTCCCGGGGCAGACGTTGTCGATAACCGGGCGGCTCAGGGTGCTGCAGGATCTTTTCGAGGGTCTGCCAGTGAAGGGAAAATTCCCTGCAAACCGCTCGTTTGGATTTCTTCTCGGTCAGGACAAGACGACGGATTTCGGTCCAGTTATGCATATCTCGCAGCATGGGCTACGCTCGCGGATCGTAAGGCTTGAGACGCTGGGAAGCCTCAAATCTGCCTTACGGATTCTCACGAGCAGGGCTAGCGCTGCACTTTTCGACCGACCATCGGCTCCGCCGCGCGCTGCACTATTCGACCGTCGTTTACATGCGTGGTTTGCGACCCAAGATAGGTCACAGCCGCTTCCTCGCTTTCACTGGCGAGGTACAAGCCTTTACTTTCCGATATCGTAAGTTTTGCGAGTGTGGGAGCTGCCCGTTTACCGCCGTTCAGCATGAACTCGATTGGAGAAACGTCTGACGGCACCGCAAGTTGGCCACGCTCGACCTGATCAATCACACCGCAAACAGTCCCCAAAGTGGCTTGGGCGGAATTTGCATTAACCTTGCCCAGCGATCTCTGGTGCTCCTTTCCATCTATCACGACGCGAAGATGATACGCGTCTTTCTTCCGTTGAATCCAAGCCTTCATGCCAACACCTCCAGTGAAATGGGGACGAAGCTTCGAAGTTACCAACGCTCAAAGGGCGTCGGCCTCGGAGTTCTTCCGCAGTCCACGAAATGCCCTACGGGCAATTCACGGGCAAATTGGGAATGGCAAGATGGCGGGGTTTAAGAGGGTTCGCCACAAGTTCAACTGCGCGAACAAGCTACGCCAAACGGCGTTCAGAGGTGGTGGTGCTGCGATTTCTTTTTGAATCCAGCGCGTCTGCCATTCCGCCACTCTGGCTCGAATCACTCGGCCTCGCTAATTCAAAGCCGAGATCCCGATTATCACTGCTTCCGCAATTTTTTCAAGTGCCTGACAGCGAAGTACATACGCTCGAAAAAGCACCGTGAAAACGGCCGTTTTTATCTGTCGGGCCCGCTCGCGGCCACAGGTTGCCGGTACTGTGGGATCCCGATCTGAAATCGCAGCCTCGCTTGCGTTAAGCTAAGTCGGTCTTAGCCACCACTTACCAAACTCCGGTCGTCCCCAATGCTCGTCAAATGTCCGTAGCCTCGACATTCGTTGTGCATGGATGATTATGGTGATTCAGTGGCTCGTCGAAGGAGCGTCGAGCCGTGTTGGCGGGCTGCACATTCGCTTAATTGGCCGGCTCGAATGGTAACGCTGACTTGAGTACGCACAGCCGCAACTTCCCGTCGCTGCAACGTCGAAATGCGAATGTCTTGTCTACCATGATCTCCTCGCCGTCCGGTCCGGTCAGGTAATGGAGCGGCCGTTCAACACCAGCAAATGCATCAGCGGTTCGTAGCTAAGCTCGGCGGCGAAGTGCGAAGCCTGTCGTCAAAACATGCTATTTTGTCGCTAAAACGATTTGCAATTCCGCTATTTTGAGAAGGACCGACGCCCGGAATCTCCGCACCTCCACCGCAGCCTGCGCGCAAGCGTAGGCAAACTGCAATGCGATATTCATACTTCTTGTTGGCGTGTTGCCTGGCCCTGCTTCCAGCGGTTGTGCATGCGCAGGCACAAGAGAGCATCGCTATTCCGCCGCACGTAAGCCAGGCTTTCCTGCGCTACTGCGGCGAATGCCATGGAAATGAAACGAGCGAAGCGGACATAAATCTAGCCAAACTAGTCACGCTGGAGACGAGCGAACAACTGGAATTGCTCAACAGAGTGCAGGATCAGTTGTTCTTCCGCACGATGCCGCCGACCGATTCGCGACAACCCAGCGAAGAGGATCGAACTTCGCTCGTGAATTGGCTCCGCGGCGAATTGCGAAAACATGGCGCTTCGAAACTCGATGAAAAGCTCCGCTATCCTGCCTACGGCAACTATGTCGAGCACGAGCTCTTATTTGGTGGCAAGGTCAAGGCTGCGGCGTTTACTCCTGCTCGCCGTTGGCTGGTCAGCCCGCAGATTTTCACCGAGCGCGTACTGGACGTATTTCAATTGCAAGGACGCGAACGAGATTCGTTTCGGTTGCAGGGGTTTGCCGGAGTGACCAATCCCTTTGTCTTGCCAGATCAATCGGGAGTGCGCTATTACGATCAGGGCACGCTCGATGGAGGAACCTTGTTGGTGATGTTGGGCAACGCTCAGTGGATCGCTGATAAGCAACTCCGCGCCGCGCGTGTGAAACACGGGGAACTGGATGCGAACGAATTCGAAAATGTCCGCGACCGCTGGTACCCCAAGACCACGCCCCCAGCCCTGGAGGCCATCGTCCTCAAGAATGAAGCGCCCACGGATGCGGAACTCACAGCGGCGATTCAAAGCCAATTTGCTTGTGTGCTGCAGCGTGCGGCGACGGCAGATGAGTTGCGAAAGTATGTCGCCTTGACGCGCGATGCCATTCAACTTGGCGGCAACTCCGCCGGCCTGCGGCAAATGTTGGTGACGGTCCTCTTGGAATCCGAGTTTCTCTACCGGTTGGAATTCGGCGCCGGCCAACCAGACGAAAATGGCCGCGTTCGACTTGCCCCGCGCGAGGCCAGTCTTGCGATCGCTTATGCGCTCGGTGACCGCGGGCCAGATGCCATCTTGCTTCAGGCAGCGAGCGAAGGTCGGCTGAACACGCGCGAGGACTATCGCCGTGAAGTCGAGCGACTACTGGCCGATAAAACTTATTTTCAGGCTCCGGTCGATCCGTCGCTGAACGGCAAACACATCCAGTCGCACGTGGTCTCGCATCCGAAGCTGGTCCGCTTCTTTCGCGAGTTCTTCGGCTACACCGGCGCGCTGAAGGTTTTCAAGGATAGTCCCCGCAGCGGCGGCTATTATCAAAATGCCGATCGCGGGCACACCGGCACGCCTGGCTGGTTAATTCAGGAAGCGGATGAGCTCGTGATCTGGTGCCTGGACCAGGATCAAAAGGTCTTTGAAAACCTGCTTACGACCGATCAATTCTTCGTGTTTCACAACCTGGACACCAAGGCTGGTCAAGCCTGCATCGCTGAATGGCGAGAGGTGTATGAAAAACTGCAAGGGACTCCGTGGAAGACCGAACCCGAGCAAGTGATGGCGGACCATCGGCAACTGCTCGGTGCCGCGAAGATCATCGACGCTCGCGAGAAAGAGCTTTGGAAGCAAAAACGGTCGTTCCTGTCTTACATGTACTACTTTCAGGACACTTTTGGCCGCGGCACGATCCCCTTCACGCGCGGACCATTCACCCACGGCTATTCCTATACGCATTCGCAGAGCTATAGCCTGCCGCCGTTGCCCACGCGCGATCGTTATATCGGCGTAGAAACCGACCGTTACAAAGAGCCTAGCGATAAGCCCATGTATTGGAGCTATCCCGTCGAGCAGCCGTTCCAAATTGCGAATCGCAAGGGATTGCTAACGCATCCTGCTTGGCTCGTAGCGCATTCGAGCAATTTTCATACAGATCCGATCAGACGTGGTCGCTGGATTCGCGAGAAACTCCTCGCCGGCCGCGTGCCCGACGTGCCAATTACCGTCGATGCGCAGGTTCCGGACGATCCGCACAAAACGCTTCGCCAACGAGTCGAGATCGTGACGCACAACACCGAATGTTGGAAGTGCCATCAGCACATGAACCCACTCGGGCTGCCGTTTGAGAGTTTCGACGACTTCGGCCGCTTCCGTACCCAGGAAAGTCGGGAGCATCCCGAGAACCTGGTTCGTAAAGGAAACGGCAAGGATGTCGCCGATGTTTACCAGACCAGCCCGATCGATTCCAGCGGCGTGCTCAGCGGCACGGGCGACGCCAACTTGGACGGCGAAGTGCCAGATGCCTTCGAAATGATCGATCGGCTCGCGCGCTCGGAACGAGTCCGGCAATCGATCATTCGTCATGCCTTCCGGTTCTTCCTGGGCCGCAATGAAATGCCCTCCGACGCGCAAACCTTGATCGATGCAGATCAAGCGTATGTGTCGAGCGACGGCAGTTTTCGCGCGGTCGTCGTTTCGCTGTTAACTTCTGACTCATTCATCTACCGCAAACCAATCCAGGATCAGCCATGACAACGACTCGCCGGCAATTCAACACGCAAGCGTTGCTGGGAACAGGTGCCTTGGCGCTCCTGCCGCAGACTTTGCTCGCCGATACTGCGTTAGCAAAACCGCCGATGCGATTCATTTTTCTGCATCGCGGGAACGGTTTGTTTCCCCGTGTCTTGGTGCCGCCAACGTTCTCGAAAGAACTGAAGGACAAGGAACAACAAAAGGCTGGGTTCGAAGTCGATCTCGACAAGCACGATCTGCCGGCCTGGCTGAGTCCGCTGTCCGCCCACAAGGAGAATTTGACACTGTTGCAGGGGTTGTCGGGCAAGATGTGCACGACCGGGCATCACTCGTGGTGCTCTTCGCTCGGCGTTTTCAAAGCCAACGAACGTGTGAGTTCCATTCGTTGGGCCACTGTCGATTTTGAATTGGCGAAGATGTTTCCCTCGCCCCTTGAGCACATCGAACTCGCCTGCTTTCCGCTCGATGGCGGCAATCCGCGCGGCAGCCTGAACGGCATCGCCCAGGGGTTCTCTGCGCGCGGTCCTCAACAGCCGAATTATGCATTCGGTTCGCCGCGCGTGGCACTGCAAGAACTCTTCAAGTCGGTGGCGACCAACGCAGACGAGCGGATCCGCTATCAACTCGAACGAAAGGTGCTCGATTTTGTGGCCCGCAACGAAGCTAGCCGACTGAGCACGGTCGCTGGGGCCGAACAAGCCAAACTCAAGCGATATTCGGACGCCCTCGATGCCGTTCAGGAGCGCAATCGCCGGGTCGATCTCATGACCGAAGTACTGCGGCAACACACACCTAAGCTAGCCGACAAGTATTTAAACGATGAAATGACCACGCTGGATCGGCAAGCCGGGCACGTCGAGGTTTTGCTGGCTGCACTAATTTCAGGTTTGACGAACGTCGTTGCCTTCACCATCGATGAACTTGGCCATCACTACACGGGCATTCCGGGCTTAGAGACCGAGAAGGTCAACATGCACGACATCGGCCACGGCAAGGCAATGGGCGGCGTGCCTGCAGAGGAGATTCGCTCCCGCTGCGAGCAATACCACATGACGCTTGTCGATCGTATCGTGACGCGACTCAAGAGCGTGCGTGAAGGGGACGGCACGATGTTCGACAACACCATGCTGCTGTACTTCCCGGATAGCGGCGAAACGCACCACAGCGTGGGATTGGAGTTTCCGTTCGTTGTACTTTCGGGTCGCAATTGCCCGCTAAATATCGCCCGCCGCTACATTCGCATGCCAAACTACGGCCAACCAGGACACAAGACGCTCGGCAATTGGTACACGACCATTCTCAACGCGTTTGGCAACCCGATTCCCCACTATGGCGATCTGGATACCGGTCTCGCGAAATATCACATCGATCAAAAGGGACCAATTAAGTCGTTCTTGCAGTTATGATGGGTGCGCGAAAATTACATTCCGCGTGATTCAGGCCAGGAGAGAACAACTGTGAAATCGACGCTCGCTTTCTTCGCACTTATCGGCCTGTTGTGCGGGCAAGTGTTGGCTGCTGCCGATAAGCCCAACATTCTGTTCATCTTCTCGGACGATCACGCGCAGCATGCTATCTCCGCCTATGGTTCAAAGGTGAACCAGACGCCGCACTTGGATCGCCTCGCCAAGGCGGGCGCTCGCTTTACCAATAGCTTCGTCACGAATTCAATTTGCACGCCCAGCCGCGCGACACTGCTCACGGGGCAGTATTCGCATCTTAACGGCGTCCCGGTCTTCAATCGCTTTGACGGCGGCCGCGACCATGCAGCGAAGCACCTCCAAGCCGGCGGCTACCACACCGGCATGATCGGCAAGTGGCACCTGGGGAGCGATCCTACCGGGTTTGACCGCTGGATCGCGCTGCCCGGCCAGGGAGCGTACTGGAATCCGCAGTTCCTGCTGCCGGGAAAGAAGAAGCTCACCATCGAAGGGCACTGCACGGACATCACGACCGACTTAGGCATCGAATGGATGAAAACGCGGCCGAAGGACAAGCCCTTTTTCTTGATGCTGCATCAAAAGGCTCCCCATCGCGCGTGGGAGCCTGCCAAGCGGCATCTCGAGATGTTCAAAGACAAGCTCATCCCCGAACCGGAAACACTCTTTGACGACTACGCCACGCGGCCAACCGCGCTTCCCAAGAACCAGCAAACGGTCGCTCGCAATCTCACACGCCGTGATTTAAAGCTCATGCCTCCTGCCGACCTCAAGGGTCCTGCTTTGCAGAAGTGGTTGAACACCAGCCCGACGGAACTGGAAGTGGATGGCAAGACACTCACCGGCAAGGAACTCGTGCAATGGAAATACCAGAAATACATGCGCGACTATCTGGGCTGTGTGCAGGGCGTAGATGACGGCGTAGGCAAGGTACTCGATTATCTCGACGAGGCCGGGCTGGCGGAAAATACAATCGTCATCTACTCCGCCGACAACGGCTGGTATCTGGGAGATTTGGGGCTGTACGACAAGCGGTTCATGTACGAGCCCGGTTTGCACGTGCCGCTGATTGTTCGTGGTCCGGGCGTTACCAAAGGGAGCGTCCCCGCACAGTTCGTGGCGAATATCGATCTGGCACCGACGTTCATTGATCTCGCCGGTCTTCCCGTGCCTGAGTTCATGCAAGGCCGCTCCTTCGCTCCGCTGCTGCGTGGCGAGTCGCCCGCCGACTGGCGCACCACGATGTATTACCGCTATTACCACGACCCCGGCCACCACAATACGGCGGCCCATCTCGGTGTGCGCACGGCTACGCACAAGCTGATCCACTACTGGAAGCAAGATGCGTATGAGCTGTTCGACCTCACTGCTGACCCGCACGAGCAGCGGAATCTGTTGCACTCTCCGGCCGATGCGCAGCAGCCGGCCGTGGCTGCCAAGTTCACTGAATTAAGAGCGGAACTGGCTCGCTTGCAGCAGCAATACAAAGATACCGATGACCTCTACGCCGATCCCACTACTTGGCCCGCGGGGAGCGCCGATGGCCCGTGGGATGCCTACCAGGTCACAGGCAACAAAACGGTAGCCGAAGCTATCCAGGCTGCAGTGCAACATTGAAATCAGATTCCTGATGGGCGACCATACTGGCTAGGAATCGAACTCTTCTGCAAGGCGAGACTGGCCGCGAAGTAATCTTGCCGGCACAACAGGCATCACTACTTAGCGTCAGCGGGAATCAATCATGAAACTACGTGCGTGCATTGTCTTGGCCTTACTCGCTGCTATCTCGACCGCAGTGTCGCATGCGGCTGATAAAGAAACGATTTCCCGGCCCAACATTGTCTTCGTTCTGATTGACGACTTTGGCTACTCCGACTGCGGGGCTTACGGTGCCAAGGACATTCGCACACCAAATATCGACCGGCTAGCTCGCGAAGGAGTGAAATTCACTGATTTCTATGCCAATGCGCCGGTCTGCACTCCGACTCGGTGTGGGTTCATCACCGGCCGCTGGCAGCAGCGCGTCGGGTTTGAATGGGCGATGGGGTTCTCTGCCGAATCGTTTCGGCGGAAAGGAGACGCCTGGGTTCCGGAAACAGACATCCACGGACTGGGACTGCCGACGAGCATTCCGACGTTGCCAAAGATGCTTCAAGCCGCCGGCTACGCGACGGGGGCCTTCGGCAAGTGGCATCTTGGCTTGAAAGACGAATACAACCCGACGAAGCATGGCTTCGACGAGTACTTCGGCGAGTTGCTCGGCCACTCCGATTACTACACGCACTCGTACTATGACGGGACCTATGCGCTGCGCGACGGTATGAAGCCGGTAAAAGTAGAAGGCTATCTGACCGATCTGATTAATCGCCGCGCCGTCGATTTCGTGCGCAAGCATGCGAAAGAACCGTTCTTTTTGTACGTGCCGCACCTGGCGGTGCATTGCCCGTATCAGCCCCCGGGGCGGCCGCTGCCGAGTGTCACGAAAGCCAATATGTACCATGGCGATCGCCCCACCTACGCCGCGATGGTCGAGAAGGTGGATGAAGGCGTCGGCATGCTGCTGGCCGAACTAGAGAAGCAGGGAGTGCTCGATAACACACTGTTCGTGCTCAGCAGCGACAATGGCGGCGAACGGTACTCAGACAATAGCCCGCTGTTTCATCACAAATCCACATTGTGGGAAGGAGGCATTCGCGTCCCCTGCTTGATGCGCTGGCCTGCCCGATTGCCTCAGGGCAAAGTCACGAATCAGGTCGGCATCACGATGGATTTGAGTGCCACTTTCGCCGCTATCGCGGGCGCGAAACCGGCCGTGGATCGGCCCTTTGACGGCATCAATCTGCTCCCCATTTTGGCCGATGAACAATCAGCCCAGACGCGCACACTTTGCTGGCGCATCGATCGAGTCGCCCGTCAACAGAAATCCGTCCGGCATGGTCCTTGGAAGTACATTCAGGACAGCAACGTCGAGATGTTGTTCAATCTGGAGAGTGACATTGGCGAGCGGCACGACGTCTCGTTTCAGAACCCAACGGTTTTCGCCGACCTCAAGGACCGCCTGGCTGCGTGGGAAGCGGAAATGGCCCAGGAGCGGACGGAGTTCCTGGTGAAGTGACTCAACGGTTTCGTCCTAAAGGTTGCCCAGAGAAACAGTTGGCAGGTCTCAGAGATGGTGGCGTCTCGCTTAGGGACATTGTTTTGAAGTGAACTAGAGTGACGCCCATGTGCTGCATCGATTGACGTAAGTTGAGAAATAGTAATATTGAGGGGTGTTCAAATATCCCGAAGCAGAAGGTTTACTTTTGCCGATGATTTTCAACGTAAACCACCCGATGTAGCGGGTAATAAATGGACAAGTTGGATTGTTTGCAGCGGACAGCACTGGTGACTTACGTCGACTAGAGCAGGTGCCAAATAAAGCCTCGACTTCGAGCATCTCAATTGGTGATGCGCGTGAGTCCATGGGGTATTTCTCATTTACTTCTGCTGCGATTGAAAACCCACGCGGCACTCTTACTGAAAGATCGATCATGCTGAACCGCAGAAACGTGCTGCAGGGAATAGCTGCTGGTGCGGGCCTCTCGCTGCTTCCCGAGGCCCTCCTGGCCTCACCGAAGAGCAGTTCGCCTGCGACGAGCGGTTCGCCGAAGCGAATCGTCTTCTTCCTGCAAAATCAGGGCTTCGATCCAGCGACCTGCATTCCCAGCGAGATGACCACCAGTGGCTCGTTGGCCAAGGCTCAGCTACCTGAGCCCATCCAGGCACTCGAGCCGTACAAGGAACGGCTCCACATCATCAGCGGCTTGCACGGTTTGCACACCAGCCCATCGCACAGCGCCTTCTTTGGCGCGCTCGGCGGTTTTCGCGGAGGTGACGGCACTCCGCCCAGCGCTGCGACGATTGACTATGAACTGAGCAAGGTTCTGCCGCCGACGCTGCTGCCTCATCTGTGCATCGGCATGGACTCGATGGAGAACATGACGTCCAAGCCAACGATTGCCACGCTGTCTGCCAGTGGCGCTGGCCAGCCGATCTTCATGCACTCGAATCCGAATCATCTTTATCAGATGCTGTACGGCGGCATCTCCACCGGCGACATCCGGCAGCAGCACGAAGCCCGCTCGAACGTGCTCAATCAGATCGAACGGCTGGCCGCCGCCAAGGGCGAATCTCTGCCGGTCGGAGACAAGGAGCGTTACGGACAGTTTGTGCAGGGATTCAAGGACGTGAACGGGCTGCGTGATCGGCTCGACACGGTCGCCGCCCACCTGCAAAAGTTCGCGCCGAAGGTCGACGAGCGCTACACCAAGCCGCAGTTCGAAACCGATTGGCACGACTGCTTGTTGGACCTCGGCATCTCGGCGCTCGCTGCGGGCATTACCAACACGCTGACGATTGGGTCGGGCCGCGGCGAGATCTTCGGTGCCTGGAAAGGGCTGGGAATCGAGCAACAAGGGCACAATTTGGGGCACATGCAACAGCCCGGCAATCCGATCTGGATCAAGATCCGTCAATACAACACCCGCATGCTGGTGCGGATCATGGAAGCGCTTGAGGGTGTACCTGAAGGGAGCGGCACGATGATGGACAACACGTTGATTGTCTACACCAGCAACAACGCGGACAAACAGCACACCAGCGGGGCCAACTGGCCGGTCATGCTGCTGGGCAATTGTGGCGGCATCTTCAAAACCGGCTGCTTTACGCGACTGGACGGCAAGCGGCCGATCAACGCGCTCTATGCGACGCTCCTGCGTGCTGCAGGTCAGAATGTCGAGCGTTTCAACATGACCGAACAGTTGGCCCGAAAGTTCGACAACCAAACCGGTCCGCTCCAAGAAGTGCTGGCCTAACCGTAGGCGAGTCACTCCGTGACTCGTCCATCGTCGTGCTAGGCAATGAACCGCTGGGAAGTAGCTAAAACTTGCGAGTCACGGAGTGGCTCGTCTACGGGATATTTCATGCAAAGTCACGTAACACCGCTGGCCTTCGTACTGTTCTGCGCACTATTGTCGGCAGGTGCCGCCGAGACTTACACGCCCGGTCAAACCGTTAACAAGGATTTCAACAGCTTTGCCGGGGCGTTTCTTGCCAAGCACTGCGTGGACTGTCATGGCCAGACAGATCCTGAAGGAAAGCTCTCGCTTCACGACTTAGGCCCTGTGGATGAAGTCAATTCCGGAACTTGGAAAGCAATCTGGGCGCAGGTCACGCTCAAGGAAATGCCCCCCAAAGACGCTGACCAGCCCCACGTGATTGCGAGGCTGCAGTTTTCTGATTGGATTGTCGGCGAATTGACACGCGTGCTGCGCGACAAGGGCGGGTTCCGCGCGCACCTCGACCCAGACAAAGGCAATTTCGTCGATCACAGCCTGCTCTTCGGTCCCTTGCCCGCCGGCATCAAGCTCGCACCGACTTCTTCACCGGCTCGCCTTTGGCGGGTGACGCCGCAGGAACACATCACGCGGCTGAATGAACTAATCAACACGGAGCCGACGTTCGATCCATCCAAGCCCGGACTGCGCACGCATGGCGATGCCGTTCCGACCAACCACGGCGGCGAGCTCAAGCTCTACTTCGGTACGGACAACATCATCCAGTGGCAGGGTGGGACCGTGGCCTACGCGACGGCGGTTAAGAGCGTCCCCGCCGTTTTGGCATCGGCTCGCAATCACGGGCTCGAGAACTATCCGCACTTCTATTCGGTCAACAGCGCCGAAGCGACGCAGATTATGGACGTGGCCAAGGACATCATTCGTTATATGGCGTACGGTCCGCTCAGTATCGCCAATCCTGAACAGATCACCGACGATCCCAAGACCTACAAACTCGTCGGCGACCAGCGCGGTCTGCCCACGAGCCTGGTCTACAGCACCAAAGTCCTGCAGCCACTGACTCCCGTGCATGACCTGATGAAGGAAGATGGCGTCACCGACGAGCGTTTGCGTGCCGCGGTGGATTACCTGTTTGAAGCGTTGACGTTCCGGCAGCCGACAGAAACGGAATCCAACAACTACCTCGCAATCGTGAAGCAATCGATCGAAAAACTAGGCAAGAAGGACGGTGCAGTCCTCGGCCTGTCAGCTATTTTCCTCGATCGCGATGCACTCTTTCGACCGGAACTCTGTGCATTCGGCAAACCAGACGAGTACGGTCGTGTGATGCTCCAGGATTGGGAACTGGGGTTGGCAATCAATCACGCCCTGCGATATCTCAAGCCGGAAGAAGAACTACAGAAGGCGATCGTCGATGGGCGCATGCGGACGCGGGAGGATGTCAAACGAGAGGTTCAGCGCATGCTGGCCGATGATCGCATTCGCAAGCCGCGCGTCTTGCAATTCTTCCGAGATTATTTCGATTACGACCAGGCTGGTTACATTTGCAAAGATACGAAGGCACTGGCGGAAACGGGCGCGAGCGCTCAAGGCGACGCCCACTACCGCGCCATGTTCGACGCCGCAGCGAGCACGGATCGCTTAATCGAACTCATCCTTGAGGAAGACAAAGATGTTTTCCGGCAGTTGCTGACCACGAGCAAGGTCGTCGCGACCAAGGCCGACGAAGTTTATTTCGGCGAACGCCTGTCGAAGGAAGAGTCGGCCGCCGCGGCTGCAGCGAAAAAGACCGCTGAAGAGCCAGCGCAGAAGAAGAAGGCCGCCAAGCAGAAAAAGCGAACGAACGAAAACCCGAATGTCGCCAAAGCCGATTTGTCCGGCCCAAAAACCTTCGTTCGCGTCAGCCGGCGGAGCTTCGGCAGTGGTTCCATGCAGCCAGACCGCATCCTCGCCACAGTTCCTGAAGGACAACGCCTCGGCATTCTGACCCATCCAAGCTGGCTCGTTTCTCACTCCGATGCGATGGATAATCACGCCATTCGCCGCGGTAAGTGGATTCGCGAACGGCTGCTGGGGGGCGGCATTCCCGACGTACCGATCACCGTCGATGCCATGCTGCCCGATGAGCCAAAAAACACCCTGCGAGAGCGGATGCGAGTCACCAGAGAAAATTACTGCTGGAGTTGCCACAAAAAGATGGACCCGCTCGGGCTGCCATTCGAAATGTACAACCACGCGGGTTTGTACCGGACCACGGAACTCGACCAAGCCGTCGACACCACGGGCGAGATCATCGATTCCGGCGACCATGCGCTGGACGGAAAAGTTACGAATGCCATCGAGCTGATTCAAAGGCTCGCGGAAAGCGAACGTGCTGAACAAGTGTTCGTCCGCCACGCTTTCCGCTTCTGGATGGGCCGGAATGAAACACTGAACGACGCCCCCGTGCTTCAGGCGGCGCACCGTGCTTACATAGACGGCGGCGGCAGCATGGACGCTCTACTCATCTCGTTGCTCACCAGTGATGCGTTTCTCTACCGCAACACTTCTCTAACTCAACAGGAGTGAGCCAGCGATAACCGAGAGCCAATCGGATTGTGTCGCCGCTCTGCACAGCGAGCCAATACTGACACTTCCGTTTAAGTCATCCTGATCCGAGGCCAGCGACGGCAGGACATCAATTGCGGGTCGGTCGAGAGACGACCGAGTCGAACTGATGACTCCCTTCAAATTCTGTAAATCTCTCCAACGTTCTTAAGGTGGAGCTGCCTCTCGCAGTTGCAGTTCACGCAAGATTCGTTCAGCGATGATTTCGGGAGCGGGGGTAATGTCGACCCGAATGGCATCGACGGGTGGCTCTAAAGTTTCGAACTGACTTTGCAGCAGTCCTGGCGGCATAAAATGTCCTCGGCGTTCCGCTTGTCGTTTAGCGATCAATTCCGGGCTACCGTGCAAGTATACAAACCGCACCACTTCGGGCCGATCCGCTCTTAAATAGTCGCGGTAGTTGTGCTTAAGAGCCGAACAGGCAAGCACTAAACTCTTGCCGCGACTGTCAGCACCTTCGAGGTATTCGCGCAGCGAGTTCAACCAGGGAAGCCGGTCATCGTCGTTTAGTGGCAAACCGTGACGCATCTTTTCAACATTTGCTGTTGGGTGGAAGTCGTCGGCGTCGACGAACTGCCAGTCAAGATCTGCGGCTAACAGCTTACCGACGGTGGTCTTACCTGAGCCCGAGACTCCCATCAACACGACAATCATGATGCGCCCCTTCGTAGATCCGCGCGGAGAACTTTCTCTCGCTGCTTTCCTCTTTGACTTTTTGAAGACCGATCTGAGCAATCCGCTAACTTAGCGGAGCCTTGACTGATGAGCGATCAGTTCGGCGGCGTGTCACGCAAACGATGTATGCCGTCGACAAACTGATGTTTGACTTGCCGGCCGGCATCACGCACGATCGCTTCGCTGACAAAGTCCGTGAAATGCACATCCTATGCCGCGACCTGCGCTGGAAACGGCGATTTGAGGTACGAATGGCATTTGCTGTAGCGGAGCTAAATCTAGGCCAGCTCGCCCAGCCCTTTGACCGTGATCCAAAAGCCTACGGACTTCGTAGCATGATCGTTCGACGTGGAACCGCCGAATCGAATTCATTCGCGGGTGAATTCTGGCCGAGGCTTTCGAGCAGATGGGGAATGCTGCCGACTAGATCGGAGGCGGGGCCGCTGGGGTCTGCACCGAAGTTAGGATAGGCGGAGACTGCAAGAAGGCGATCTTTTAGTGCAGGGTGCGAATCCCAGTAGTAATCTCGTTCAAGGTGCTCTAAACGATCTCTCAGGAATTGTTGCGCGCGGACGGTAACGTCCTTCCATTCCTCACTAAACTGTTCGTAGATTGTGCGGGTGTCGCTGCTCCTACCAATGCGGGAATCTTCGATTCGTTGCTCAACTAAGGCGTCGAAGCGATTGGCGACGAACCACTCCTGAAGGAGCGTCCGTCGAGCAACGTCACCTCCAAAGACCTCCGCACTACGGCAGTCGGCCGCAATTTCTTGTCCCCGTTGCACCGGCGCGATCAGCAGTGTGAACGTTTGATAACTAATCCATTCAATCGCGATTGCAGGGTTAAGCCAGGAAATAGGGCTCTTGCCTGCACGTACAAGCGAATTGCGAAGTGACTGCGAAAATCGAAAGAAAAACACGGCAAGAGTTGTGTCTTGTTGCCGAAAATGGGTAAGTTCATGCCCAACGATTACGGCAAGTTCATCGGCGCGCAAAATGAGCAAATGGGGCAGGCCAAGCACTAAAACTAAAACGCGATGAGTCGACAAACTAAAGTGCCGCTGCTCGAACGCAAAGCAGCGAGCTTCTGCGGAGATCCAGATTTCGTGCGGGACTGGTGCTCCAATCCGGCGTGCGACGTCCGCGACATGCTGAAACAGCGCTGCCTGCCGCTGTGGATCAAGCTTAGTCCCCTCCACAAGTTCGTCCGTCGCATCGTGATGTGCGGTAAGTAGGGACGCCATTGCCGAAAAAAACCGATGTGAAAAGAGCAGGGCCAAAACAAGCCACCCACCGGCGATAAATACGGAAACCCACGTCGAATAATCGCTTGCCACGGCAACCTGCCACGCCTGTTCCACGCAACGGAGCGCGAGGACGCACAACAAGACATAATGGGTCAACACAAGCAGCGCAAGCAAAAACCGAAGCACGCCCGTGTATGGCGGCAACTTGCCACTTATGATCAAACGCCAGATGCGTTGCAAAATCGCGGTTTGATTTGGCGGGCGATTACCAAAGAGTGCCAGCCTACGAAAGTGCTGCGTTCGCGAGTATTGCTTTCGTGGCACTTCACCGCATCCGGGTAGGGGCATATCTGAACTTCCTACCGTGTGGGTGCCCGGGGACGCCTTCGTTAAAAGTCACTGTGCAATTTCCGTGACATCCGCTACCTGAAAGCGCAATGTTTATTGGCTGATTCTGCCGTCATATGGCTAGACCGAGGACTCGCAGCCATCAGGCGTAAGCCACCTAAAAGAGCAGTTTCCCTCTAGGCTCATTTCGTCTCAGCCAAGCAGGCTCGAAACTTTTGAGACAGCCATTTCGACCGCAGCGCCACTCCAGATTTTTTCTTACAAATGGTCAGACCGCAAGTGAACAACTGCATACCATTCAGGAGCGTTATTCTGATCGCCGTGCTTACCTCCCAGCCAGTGACAATTTTAAGCACAATCTTAACTCGCTATTAAACCACCTCGAAATGAGTAGATTATTCGGTTAAACCAGTTGCATTCACCTATACGATGTGTAAGAATCTGCTCCCAGACTGCGGGGGACCGCAGTGCACAGTGACGATCAGCCTATCCAACCTGCCAACCGGGGGTCAGGTTAGCCCAACGACTGATTGAGGTATTGCCCGGACAATTGCCACAGCCTCCGATCGTCTTTCGGCTGACGATGGTTCTACCTGAACGACTCTTCGACTACCCACCACCAAATCCCCCCATTTGAATGGCTTAATCACGCCAATCATTTTTTTCCTGAGTACGCCGCTACTCAACGTTCGTTTTCATGCTGCCGAACCGCGCCATTGGGTGGAAGAACACCCAGATAGGAGTTTTGTGTGGGCATTGCAACGCTGTGGATCGTTACCGATGACTCCTCGGCTGCGACGTCGATTCAAATTGGCGAATGGTGTAAACGACGGTCGAATAGTGCAGCGCGCGGCGGTTGAAAAGTGTGGCGCTGAGGTGGGGAAGGGTCTCAGTCTAAATCAGGGTGTTGGGGCATTCCAGTAAGAATCCTTCCTCCTCCGGAGGAGGAAGGATTGCGACGGTTGTAACGACGGCTAGGATTCTGCCGTTTCATCGGCGGGTGACAAGGATGAGGTCGCCGGTTTCGGGCGCGATCCTTTGCGGCGGCGCCGCGCGTCTTGCAAGCGATAACTTTCGCCGGTCGATTCGAGGATGTGGCAGCGGTGTGTCAGCCGATCGAGCACGGCGCCGGTCAGGCGCTCGCTGCCCAGGACTTCGGTCCATTGCTCGAACGGCAGATTGGTGGTCACGATCAACGATTGGCGTTCGTAAGCGCTACTGATGACCTCGAAGAGCAACTCCGCGCCCAGCTTACTGGCGGGGACGTAACCCAGCTCATCGAGGATCAGCAGATCGAACTTGGCTAGTGACGACTTCATCCGCAGCAGCGTCCGTTCTTCTCGGGCTTCCATAAGTTGCGTGATCAGTTCCGTCACGCGGCAGAAGCGGACCCGTTTGCCCCGCTGACAGGCGGCAATGCCAAGCGCGATGGCCAGGTGCGTCTTCCCCGTGCCCGGATGCCCGAGAAAGATCACCGACTCGCGGCGTTCCACGAACTCGCACCGCAGTAGTTCTGCCACCAGCACGCGATTGAGCGAGGGCTGGGCGGCGAAGTCGAAATCACCAGGCGATTTCAGGTTGGGAAAGCGCGCTGACTTGAGCCGCCGCTCGCTGGCACGCTTCTCACGGTTGAGTAACTCCAGCTCACACAGTTGCAGCAGAAAGCCCAGATGATCGACGTTCTCCGTCGCACACCGCTGGGCCGTTTTCTCGCAGCCCTCCAGGAACGACGGCAACCGTAGGGCCTTCAAGTGATGCTTGAGCAGCACCGTGCTTTTGGTTTCGAGAGATTTCATAACACACCTCCCGTCGTCAGCGCGCAGGTCAGTTCACGGTAAGACAGGAGATTGGGAGGAGGGATCGAGTGCGACTGCAGATGCGGATGATTGTCCAGCCGAAACCACCGCGTCGGCTCTTCCAGTCCCTGCTGCACGAGCAGCCGAATCGCATCGACGGCCAGAACGTCGATCTCCAGTGCCCGCTCAATCGCCGCAGTTAATGCAGCCAGCGAGATAGTCTCCAGCAGCCGCAAGGTTTTGATGAACTCCCGGCGGCCGTGTGCGCCGCCATCTGCTTCCAGACGCCGCCGGAGGAGATCGAAACAGTCCGGCAAGCCCCAGTTTTCCAGGGGTTTCGCGAAGTCCAAGCCCCCTGGCTTCCGCTCCAAGAGTGCCAGGTAATGCAGCGGGTTGTAATGGACCTGCTCCTTCGACCAGTCGCGTGGATGCTGGGCAACCAACTTGTCGTTAACGACCAGCCGAACTTCCTCCAGGCCGCCAATTGCGGTCACTTTCTGATGAGCATACTGCGTCGGCACCGAGTAATCGTTGCCGTCGAAGCGAACCAAGGAAAGAGAGTTGGCCTGGGCCGGTTCGACTCGCCGCGCTTCAAAGCCCGACTTCGGCAGCGGCAACAACGCAGCCTGCTCCTCTGCCAACAACGTGGCTTTGTTCGCCGGTTGTCCGCGTAACTGGCGTTCCAGATCTTCACAGCACTGCCGCTCGAGTTCGGCATTCAGCACTTCCAGGCTGCCGGTCCGTGGTACCGGCACCAGGAAGTTCCGCCGCGCGAAACCGATGAGGTTCTCCGTATGCCCCTTCTCCATCGGCCGTCGCACCAGGCAGAAGTGATGCTCAAACAGATAATGACTCTGCAGCCGTAGGAACTCACGCGTCGGCGTGTCACCCCGTTTCCCCACGAACCGGGCCACAGCAATCCGGCTGTTGTCGTAGCTGATCCGGCGGGGCACGCCGCCGAAGAACTCAAAGGCCCGCTGATGGCCCGCTTGAAACGTCTCGGTGCATTCGCGAGGAAAGACCTGCACGAAGAACGCGTCGCTGTACGGCAACGACATGACGCAGTACGCGACTTTCGTCGGCATGCCTTGCAGCACCACCTCCGCTTCGCCGAAGTCGAACTGGGCTTCGCCCGGTTGATGCGACAAGGGTAAGAACACCTCCGCCGTGGTCGTTCGCCACTCCCGCACGACCTCGCCGACCACCGTGATCCCGCCGGTGTAGCCATGCTCGGCACGCAGGCGGTCGAAGATCCGTTTAGTGGTGTGGCGCTGCTTGCGGGGCGCCGTTTTGTCCTGCTCCAGGATCTCGTGGATGATCGGCAGGAACGGATCGAGTTTGGGCCGCTCCCGGGGCAGACGTTGTCGATAACCGGGCGGCTCAGGGTGCTGCAGGATCTTTTCGAGGGTCTGCCAGTGAAGGGAAAATTCCCTGCAAACCGCTCGTTTGGATTTCTTCTCGGTCAGGACAAGACGACGGATTTCGGTCCAGTTATGCATATCTCGCAGCATGGGCTACGCTCGCGGATCGTAAGGCTTGAGACGCTGGGAAGCCTCAAATCTGCCTTACGGATTCTCACGAGCAGGGCTAGCGCTGCACTTTTCGACCGACCATCGGCTCCGCCGCGCGCTGCACTATTCGACCGTCGTTTACAGATGCGCTGCACACCAACGATCTCGAAAAGGAGCTGAAGAGTTGCGACTCGAAGGTCGACATCCAGACGCAAATCGGCACGCCGAACATCGACAAGATGGCGACTCAAGGGGTCCGATTTGAGCAATACTACGCCGGGTCCAGTGTGGGGGTTCCTGGCAACTGTTCGCTTTTGACGGGTTTGCACACCGGTCACTGTGCAATAAGGGGCGATGCACCAAAGGTCCAAAAGGTCGAAGTTTTTACCGTCGCTGAAGCTTTGTGGCAAGCGAACTACACGACAGGCATGATCGGCCGTTGGGCACTAGGAGACTATACTCCTGAAGCATCTCCTAATTCACAAGGCTACGATTATTCGTACGGCTACTTGAACAACGAACATGCCAAAACTGCTTATCCCAAGTTTCTTTATCGCAACGGACAGCGAGTGGACATTGCAGCAAATCTAGGAGAGCATCCCAATACGCTGGCGGATTTTCTCTTCAAGGACGAGGCAATTCTGTTTATGCAGCAAAATCGTCGTCGGCCGTTCTTTCTGCATGTGGGATTCGTGAGTCCCCGAGCAGCGCTTACGGCGCTTCCTAAAGATTCCCCTTTTAAGAACCGCCCCTGGACTGAAGACCAGAAATGCTACGCAGACGTCGTTCGTCGGTTGGATGGATACGTCGGCGAAATCCTTGAGACTATTCGGCGTCTCGAACTCGATCGCCGTACGATTGTCTTCTTTACTAGCGACAATGGTCCGCCGGACAATGAAGTAACTCGTTTCTTCAGCAGCGCCGGTGGACTTCGCGGTGGCAAGGGAACCCTGTACGAGGGTGGGATTCGTGCTCCCATGATCGTTTGGGGACGTAGATTTCCCGCCGGCATCATCGTTTCGACACCAACCGCGGCTTGGGATTTTTTCCCCACGGCAATGGAACTGGCCGAAGCTTGGCAGAGGCCCCGCAATTTGGATGGCGTGCATCTCTTGCGAGTCTTATCTGGAGATTCGAAGTCTATACACGAAGCCTTTTATTGGGAACTGCATGATGGCGGTTTTTCCCAATGTACGCGGCAAAATAGCTGGAAAGGTGTTGACCCCTCACCTCGAGTTGGTACCCAGCTTTACGACCTGAGCCAACGCCAAGGCCAGGAGGACCAGGATCTCTCCAAACTTCAAGCGGACGTTGTCAAACAACACTCTGAATTAAAACAACGTGCTCGTACACCCAATCCGCTATGGCAAACACCTGGTGAATGATATTCAGACAGCCAGTAAGGAAAGCAGTAGTCGCATCACAATTCAATTCTCACGATGGTTGGGGGACTTAACCGGTGCGATCTCGGTTACTTTTGCTGTGCGATCACCGGCAAGCGCGGCTCGTTTTCAAACGTTTGGAACGAAGGCGAAATGTACGGGGGCACGCCTTTCATGGCGACGAGGCAGTAGCCTGTTCCTGCGATGCTCCAGGTCTTGCCGCGATGTTCCGGTGGGACGTCGATCCGGATGACGTTCGGGCGCGTCTCCAACCCGCAACGGATCGGTGCCACCGGTACGGCGTCGGGGTTGAGAATCGCCCCCGCCGCCAACTCCAGTTTGTTGTCAAACCGGTCGCGGGTGTAACCAGGCAAAAAGCTGAGTTCGAACTGCTCCACCTCTTTCGGCACGTAGAAGAACTGAAATCCCGATAGGGTCATCGTCGATTCGGCGCCTATCTTCAGCCAGATTTTCCGATCGGGCGGCAGCAGCGGAACCGGCTGAATCAGGGTGCCGTCGTAGGTGACTGTGTAGAAGCCTGGCGGATGCTTTTCGTTCAGCACGAGTCGGCGCGACGCCAGGGCGTAAAGGCTTTCCGGGCTTTCGAGCGGTTGCGACTCGATGACGACTTGACTGTACTTGTTCACCGTGAACTCGCGACCCTCAATCTGCACCACGTCGCCAGGCTTGACCTTGGGGGGCCAGGTCTTGCGAATGGCCGTCGGGCCTTCGCGCGAGCTGCCTTGAATGACGCGCCAGTAGCCGGGACGAAGAAACTCATCGACGATCGAACCATCGGGTGCGTTCACGCGAAAGCTCACGCCGCGCGGATCTTGTTGAATGCTCCCCAGCCAGAGCGGAGTCGGCTGGTTGCCGTCGTGATGAATGATGGCCGTGATCCGCGAATGGTCTTGATCGGGCCAGGGGAACGTCCCGCCGAAATAGCCTTCGACGAGGCTCCGGGAGAACGTCGGTGGCGACATGACGTTCCAACCGACCCAGTAAGGCCACTCGGTTTGTTGAAAATCCGCCAGCTTCACTTCCGTAGAGCGGGCGGCGGCCAGCGACAGCAGTTCCGCTGTCACGCCGTCGGTCCAACTCTTCCAAAAGCGGCCGATCGTTCCGTCGAAGTCGTCGTCGCGTACGGCCGTGGTCAGCGAGTTGCGGAGGATCGTTTGGGCACAGCGCGTGGCGTACTTGCGATCACCGGTCATGTAGTAGGCATAGCTGTCGAGATACAGGCGTCCGCCGCCGCGGTTCTCGACCCAGTCGAGCAAATAATCGCGGGCCGCCGGGTCGTGCGTAAGTTCCCAGTACCGCTGTAACCAGGGAGTCCAGTCGAGCATATCGTCGTGCTTGTCGGCAGGCGTGGCCATGATCCTCGCCGCGTGATTTCGCAACTTCTCGCCCACCTTCGGGTCCCAGGTGGCTTGGTAATACTCGACCAACGTGTCGGACTGTCCGGCGGCACCGCGACCGATGTTCTGCGAGGCGGTACGGGTGATGTAGTTGCCGTGCTCCTGCGCCACGTCCCAAGCCCGACGATTGCCGGCGAAGTAGTAGTCGTACAACATGTAATCGAGGCAGGCGTTGTACGCACCGTCGGAGCCGGCGTGCCAATGGACCACGCCTTTGTAATCGCAGAGACCGCCGACGGCTTTGCGAGCGCTGTCGGTCGGTTGTTGCTCCAGCGATGTGAAGAAGTCGTTGGTCCAGTGGCAATGATCGACGTCGATGAGATGCTGCGTTTCGCGGCGGGCGTGCTGCAGGATTTCCTGATCGCCGCTGCGCCAGGCCAGCCACCATGCCACCCGCGCGTTATTGTAGTGCGTTGCTCCCCAAAGCCGGCGGTAGTCGGGCCACACGATGCCGTGTTTCGTGAGGAACATCATCTGGACGTCGCCGTAGTTCCACATTCCGAAACTGCCGAACGCGTCTTTGCTGCGAATGATCCATTTCATGCTGTTGTTGAAACGGTGTTCGATCAGCGGATACTGCTTGGCATCAGCCGCCGGAATGGGGCCAAAGACCTTTGTCGTTGCGATGTACTCCGAACTGGGAAGGATTTGCGAGTTCGCCACGAAGACGGCCGCGCGATTTGTAAAGTCGCGTCCCGCGTCGAAATTGATCAGCAACTCGTGTGTCTTGGCAATGCCGATCGCGTTCGCCAGGTACATCTTCGGGGCATATCCGCCGGCGTGCAAAGCCTTGAACTGCTTGGCGTCTTTCAGCGCCTCGGGCACTCGGAAGTCGAGCTTGTAGCCCGAATGCGCGAACGGCAACCGCCAGGCATTGTCGTCGTTGAGGGTTTCGCTTGTCTCGATGCGCGGAGCACCATGTTTCGGCCAGAAATGAACGGCCAATTCGCCTGCGGCCGGGTTGACTTCGAGCTCCAGGGGAAAGTTCTGCCAGAAGTCGCGGACCGCGAAGCCCAGATTCCCGGCCCGTACCCAGCCTTTGGCTGCCTTGCCCGTCGCGCGGGTCTCGCCGCCGGCCACCACGTCGAAAGCGTCCCACGATTTCTGTAGTAGGTGAACTGGTTCGGTAAACGTCCCTTCCACTCCGCCGAACTGCGCGGCTGACTTACCCTGTGCGAGCGGCAAGCGGAAACCGATGTCGCCGTAGGTCGTCTTCTGCGAATCCTCGGTCAGCACGAAGGTATGCTGCATCCGAATCTCCGGCTGACCGGCTGCGACATACAGACGCGTCACGAATCGGCAGAAGCCTCCCTTTGGTCGAGCCTGTGGTTCGCCCTTCGGAGTGGCGACGACGAAGTCGGGATTCACGAACCAGCCCTCAGCGCGAATCACAGCTACCTGCGGTCCCTGCATCTCGATACGAAGCTCGGCAGTGGCGTCGTGGGCCGCGCGGAATTCGCGTCCTTCACCATCGGCCAAGTACGCGCCCGATTGACTGCCTGGGGCGATCACCGACTTACCGTCGACCTCCACGGCTTGAAAGAGATTGAACCCCTGCGGCGAGCCGGGTTTGGAAATCGTGAACTTCAGGCGACCGTTGTCGACGGTGATTGCATCGGCCGTTTCGGCGATGTGCAGCGCCGATTCGGCATCGGCCGCCTTTGCGAGCCGTAAACGGTACTCGGGCGACTCGCCCGACACGGCCGCATCGACAAAATCCACTCCCAGCCACTTCACCGCATCGCCGAACTCGCTGTCCTTCGGCCCCCACACGGCCAGCACTTCGGTTTGCACGGGAATCTGGCGATCGCCACGGAACAACTCGACGCGGTCCCCCTTCTTCAGCGCACCCAATCCCAGCGGCACGCCGGTTCGGTAGTGCCACGTCTTCACGTCGGCAGCCGCCGGGGCCGAAAGCCGCAGCGGAATACCCTCGGCCGGAAATGCGGACTTCGGCGCATCGCGTAGCGTGTCGAGCACCGCTTCGTGAACATCGCGAAGTTGCGGCAACTCCGCAGCCGCGGCAGGGCATACGACGAGCAATGTCGTTAGCAACATCCGGGTAAGCGATCGCAGGTAATCCATTGAATTCGTTCTCCAGTATTGCGAGGGAAGAATAAATGGGGCCGATGTCAGGACTCATTGAATTGCAATCTGGCCGATGTCAGTCTTCGGCCAAGGCCAGCTCACCGCGAGCCGATGTAGCAGGCGGATTGTATCATTCTCCAATTCGCGTACATACAATCGTTTGCTCAGCCAACCGCTCGGTGTGAACCGCGCCAACTGAGTACCCGCATTGTGGTCGACATTCTAAAAAACTTCTGCGCGTATTCGGACCGCTAAGATGCCAGTTTTTCGCAGGCGTCGGGCGGACCCAAGGCGGTGCACAGCACAGGAAGTAAGACCGATGATGCGGATGTGCGACCCTTCGCTCTACCCTATGGCGTCGCTAAAACGCCCGACTCGCGGAGAAGCCACTGCACAGATACCAAGGCGGGACGGGATGTGACCTAAAAGTGAATGTCGTGACATATTAAATAGCGCAAAATTTCATTTCCAGCCAATATTTGTCTCCATCTACGACTCTTGATACTATGACGCCGAGTGCTGAACGCGTTGCCTCCCCCTTTGCCTCCGATGCTGCAAGATCGGCGGGAAAAGGCGACGACCGGCATCCCTAACCGCTTCTCAGCCGACGAAATCCTGCCTCGACGAAAACCCTGATCGAACGATTCCCTGCCAAGTTGAGAGTGATCGAATTAGACGGAGCGTCGCTCACCTGCCCCCTTCGCGGAGTCTGTTGGAATGTCGACACTTTTCCCTGCGCGGATTCGATCCGTTCTCTTCGTGTTATCTTCGGCGTGCCTCGTGTGGTCGTCGACCAGTGAAGCGGCCAAGCCCACGGCCACAGGCGCCGGCAAATCTGTCGACAAAGCGACCGCGGTTTCCAGCGTCGACGTTCGTTGGGGTGAAGCGAGTGCGACAGACGTGCCCGATTTTAGTCGCCATGTGGTGCCGCTGATGGGCAAGGTCGGCTGCAATAATCGGGCGTGCCACGGTTCGTTTCAAGGGCAGAATGGGTTCCGCCTCAGTTTGTTCGGTCACGATTCGGCGATGGACTTTGCCGAACTGACGACCGACGAAGGCAAGGGGCCGCGCGTCGTGCCGGGCAAGCCAGCCAAGAGTTTGGCGCTGAGAAAGCCTAGCGGCAGCGTCGATCACGAAGGAGGCAAACTGTTCGAGCCCGACACTTGGCAGTATCGCTTGTTCGAACAATGGATCGCCTCGGGCGCGAAGTACGATGCCGAGACTGAGCCCAAGCTTGTTCGCGTCGATCTGACTCCACACGAAGCGTCGTTAAAGAAGTCGACCGGTGATACGGCCCAACTGAAGCTAACGGCTTGGTATTCTGACGGCACTCAAGAGGACGTGACGCCGCTAACCGTGTTCACTACGAACGACGAAACGGTCGTCGACGTCGACGAGACGGGCCGCGTCACGGTAAAGGGGCCGGGCGACACGGCCGTAGTGGCCAACTACGCGGGTGCCGTTGTCACGTCGCTGTTCATCGTGCCGTTCGAAGGGACGCCCGACGGCACCGCAGATTTCGAGTATTTGGCAAACAATCCCATTGATAATTTCGTCGCGGCCAAGCTCCGCAAGGTCGGCATCAGGCCTAGCGATTTGGCCGACGATGCGACGTTCTTGCGCCGCGCCCATCTCGACGCCATCGGCACGCTGCCGACGGCCGACGAGACGCGAGCCTTCCTCTCCGACAAGAGCAAAACCAAGCGGGCCGAACTCATCAACCGTCTGCTCGATCGGCCCGAGTACGCAATGTATTGGGCCACGAAGTTTTCCGATTGGACGGGCAACGACAATCGCTTTACGCCGCAGCCCCGCGAGAAAACCGGCTGGCTGTGGCACAACTGGCTGCGGGACAAGTTGCAGCGCAACGTGCCGTACGACGAGATCGTCGAAGGGTTCATCACAGCCACGACCCGCGAGGGGCGCAGCGAGAAGGAGACTGTCGACGAATACGTTACGCTTCTGAAGAAGATCACCAAGGGCTTCGACGAAGACACGTACGCCGCCCGCCGGACGAACGATATGTTCTGGAAGAAGGCCACGAACGGGTCGAAGACCATGGCCCTACAATCAGCCTATGCCTTCTTGGGCATCCGGCTCGAGTGCGCCGAGTGCCACAAGCATCCGTTCGATCAATGGACGCAGGCCGACTTCAACGGATTCACGCGGTTCTTCGGCGTAGTGTCGAAGGGGACGCCCGGCGACGAACCGAAGGGGCTGCCAAAGATCGGCAAGAACGATTTCAAGTATCTCGAAGTAGCACTACAGTCGGACAATGACCTTGAGAAGCTGATCGGCAAGAACCCGCCGAAGCTGTTGGCCGGCGACGACGTTCCCTATCGCCAAGGGGAAGACCCGCGTGTAGTGCTGATGCAGTGGATGCGCTCGCCCAACAATCGCTACTTTTCGCGGGCCATTGCCAATCGGTTGTGGGGGCACTATTTCGGCCGGGGCATTGTGAACCCGGTCGACGATCTGAACGCGGCCAACCCGCCGTCGAACCCTCGACTACTGGATTGGCTGGGGCAAGACTTTGTCGCGCACGACTTCGACCTAAAGCATCTGCATCGCCGGATCATGAACAGCCGCACATATCAACTCTCTTGGGAACCCAACGAGAGCAACAAGCTCGACGAGAGGAACTTTTCGCATGCTCTGCTCCGCCGCATGCCGGCCGAGGTGGTGATGGATGCGATCAATCAAACCACCGGCGGCAGCGACAAGTACGACGAGACCAACGCGCCCGAGGGAACGAAGACC
This sequence comes from Anatilimnocola aggregata, assembly GCF_007747655.1. Taxonomy (NCBI): domain Bacteria; kingdom Pseudomonadati; phylum Planctomycetota; class Planctomycetia; order Pirellulales; family Pirellulaceae; genus Anatilimnocola; species Anatilimnocola aggregata. The sequence goes on along the minus strand of NZ_CP036274.1, from coordinate 5,038,735 downwards.
ATCAACTTGGCGCTGTCGCGATTGCGCGGTGGCGGGCCGGAATACGTATTGGGCATCTTCGGCCGGCCGTTGCGAACGCAAGTTTGCGACTGCGAGCGCAGCGTTGAGACTGGCTTGGCGCAGGCCATGTATCTGCTGAACGACGTCGACATAAACCAAAAAATCGCTGCTGCGAAGGGACATCTCGCGAAACTGGTGAAGCAAATCCCCGATGATGCCCAGCTCGTCGACGAGTTGTATCTGAGCACGCTGAATCGAATGCCGGAGGACGACGAACGCGAGCGGACCCTGGCCTATGTAAAGGGAGCCGAGTCGCGTCAGACGGGCATGCAAGACGTGCTCTGGAGTTTGCTCAACCTCCGCGAGTTTGTGTTTATTCACTAATTGATCTGTTCACGGGGCATCTCCCGCGTGCAAACTTGCGGGCACACACTCCGCGGCCAAATACCGTACTGAGGACATCATTTCCATGACCAAACGAACTTACTGCGATGGATTACGACGCCGCGATTTTCTTCGAGCCGGGGCCGTCGGCTCATTGGGTCTCGGCCTGGCCGACTTGCTGCGCTGGGAAGCCACTGGGGCCATGCCTGCAGAACGTCGCGGCAAGAATGGCATCTTCATCTATCTGCCGGGCGGACAGTCGCATCTTGACACCTTCGACATGAAGCCTGACTCGAAACACGACTACGTCCGCGGCGAGTTCAAGCCGATCCACACGAACGTCGCCGGACTCGACGTGTGCGAGCACTTGCCGCACATGGCCAAGCAGGCAGATAAATACGTCGTCATTCGCAACGTTTGCCACACGTTAGCCGCCCACGCGCCAGGGCAACAATACATGCGCAGCGGCAACCGGCCCATTGCGTCGCTCGAATACCCAAATATCGGTTCCGTGGTGGCAAAGGAACACGTGGCACCGGCGGGCATTCCCCCCTATGTGTCGTTGCCAATCTCGCGTACCAACGGTGGTGTCGAAACGGCCGGCTATTTGGGCGTCGCCTACACGTCATTCTCGGTCGGCTCCGACGCCAATTCCCCCGACTTTGACGTACGTGCGTTGGCCATGCCAGGCGGTCTGACGATGAAGCGCATCGACGCTCGCTTTGAACTCATGCAGGGGCTCGATTCGAAATTCCGTAACGCGTCGCTCGTCAGCTCGCAACTCGACGGCATGGACCGGTTCTATCAGCAGGCCTACGAGATTCTGCACTCCACGGCGGCGCGTAAAGCGTTCGATATCAACAGCGTGCCCGACAAGCAACGCGAACGCTACGGCCGCACGCCGTTCGGTCAGTCGTGCTTGCTGGCCCGGCGACTTGTCGAGGCTGGGGTGCGCTGCGTCTCGCTCGACTTCGGCAGTTGGGACACGCATGCCAAGAACTTTGAAAACCTGAAAAACAAGATGTTGCCGCCGTTCGACCAAGGCGTGGCCGCGCTGATGGAAGACCTGTCGGAATCCGGCCTGATGGAAGACACGGTGGTTTGGTGTACCGGCGAGTTCGGCCGCACGCCGAAGGTGAACCCCAACGCCGGCCGCGACCACTGGGCCCGTGGCATGAGCATGATCATGGCCGGTGGCGGCATCCAAGGGGGCCGCGTCGTCGGCCAAACCAACGCTGACGGCGAAGAGCCGGCTGGCAAGTCGTACACGCCCGAAGATGCCGCGGCCAGTTACTTCCACGCGCTGGGTATCGACTCGAAGAAAGAATACCACACGCCGAGCGGTCGCCCGGTGATGATCGTCCGCGGCGGCGCACCGATCCCGGAGTTGTTCGAGTCTTAGTCGCAGAGTCGCGGCACGTTTCGATGTGCTGAGTTACTCGACATTCCGGACCTTCGCCTGCGGTAAAGTCGTCGGTTAAATCTGCGATTGGTACTAAGTTGACCATGCATTTACCCGGCCCGATACTATCTCCGTCGGTCGTACCCGCAGGAAACCCATGGCCGGCCTGATCACCCTCTCCGTCGCCTGGATATGTTATGCGTTTACTATACAGATTAGCTACGCTAATCGTTGCTGCCGGCTCGTTCTGCCTGCCGTTTTCGCCAGCTTTTGCCGAGCAGATACAACCTTCTGGCCGCGTACCCAATATAGTATTGATACTTGCCGACGATCTGGGCTGGAGCGACGTGGGTTGGCACGGTGGCTTCAGCAAGACGCCGCACATGGACCAGTTGGTAAAGACCGGCATCGAACTCGACCAGCATTATGTACAGCCCGTTTGCACGCCAACCCGCACCGCACTAATGAGTGGCCGATATCCTGGCCGGTTTGGTCCGCACGCGCTGGCGCCGAGTAACTTGCGGGCGATGCCCATGGGAACGGTTACGCTGGCTTCTGCGCTGCAGTCGCTGGGTTATACAACGGCGCAAACGGGCAAGTGGCATCTCGGGGCTAAGCCCGAATGGGGGCCGAACGTGTTCGGTTTTCAGCACGGGTATGGCACGTTAACCGGTGCAGCTGATCCTTGGACGCACAAGTATCGTAAAGGGCCCTACGAAGACACCTGGCACCGCGATGGCAAACTGTTTCATGAAGAAGGGAACGCCACCGAACTCGTAGCAGCAGAAGCCGTCAAGCGAATTGAGCAGGCCAAAGGCCCCTGGTTCGTTTATGTCCCTTTTCATGCCGTACATACGCCCGTCGATGCACCCGATGAATACAAAAAGTTGTATGCAGGGATGAAGTTCCACGACGATCCGGAAAAACAGGATTCCCGGCTGCGAATGGCGGCCATGGTCTCGCAGCTTGATGCGAAGATTGGCCAATTCGTCGCCGCCCTGGAAAAAACCAAACAGCGAGACAATACACTGATTGTTTTCACCAGTGATAACGGCGGGATCGAGTCGCTCAAGAATGCCTATGTGGGTGAAGTCGGGCACTCACCGCTCAATAGTGAGAACGACCCGCTGCGTGGTCAAAAGGCTACTCTGTATGAAGGTGGCACACGCGTTTGTGCATTCGTAAATTGGCCTGGCAAACTAAAGCCGGGGAAGCATGTCACCCCGATGCACGCGGTGGATTGGTTTCCCACCATTGCGACAGTCGTCAGCTACCAGCCTGCAGCGGACTTGAACTGGGACGGGGTCGATCAATGGAATTCCATTACGGGGAGGCAGGCTGCGGTGAAGGACCGCGTTATTTACATTGCCCAGAACGCTGGGAATGCCTCGTTGCGTCACGGAGATTGGAAATTGATTGCGCGCAGAGAGGGCAAACCGGAATTATTCAACATCGCTGCCGATCCCTACGAGAAAGAGGATCTCGCCGGCGAAGAAATAGAGCGAGTTGCCAAACTCCGAGAGTTGCTGCAGGCCGAACGCGCCAAGGATCAGCCAACTTTGCCTGCCGATCTGGTTGGCTTGCCGAAGTAGGTCGTTCAATAACCAAAATTCATCAGAGACCTCTTTCCATGCGATCTCCCCATTTAATGTTGACTGTTGCTTTGCATTTAGCCGTTGGCATCGCGGCGTTTGCGGTTTCTAGTGAAGCTGCGAGTCCCAAGCAGCCCAATATCATGGTCGTGCTTGTGGACGACATGGGTATCATGGATACCTCGGTTCCTTTCTTGACAGACGCTGCCGGCGAACCGAAGCGCTATCCGCTGAACGATTACTACCGCACCCCGAGCATGGAGCGACTGGCCAAGCAGGGAATTCGCTTCAACAACTTTTATGCCATGAACGTCTGCTCGCCGACGCGCTGCTCGATCATGACGGGGCAGAACGGCGCGCGGCATCGAACGACGCAGTGGATCAGCCCTGCAAACAACAACCGCGGCCCCTCGGGACCACCCGCCTGGAATTGGGCCGGGCTCAAGAAGAACGATGTCACGTTGCCGCGACTGCTGCAGTCGGCCGGCTATCGCACAATTCATGTCGGGAAGGGGCATTTTGGCCCCAATGGAAGCGAAGGTGAGGATCCGAAGAACATTGGCTTCGATGTGAACATTGCTGGCCGCGCTATTGGTTCGCCGGGTAGTTACTACGGCAAGCAGAACTACGGCAGCTTGCCGAACAAGAACGGCAAGAGATCCGGAAATGCGGTGTTCGGATTAGACAAGTATCACGGTACAGATACCTTTCTCACCGACGCTCTAACCAGCGAGGCCAAACGCGAAGTGGCCGCCGCAGTCAAAGCAGAGAAGCCGTTCTTTCTCTACTTTGCCCATTACGCGGTTCACTCGCCCTTCAATTCGGATCCGAGGTTTGCCGCGAACTATGCCAACTCGGGTAAGCCCGCCAACGCACAGGCCTTTGCCACGTTGATCGAGGGAATGGATCAGTCGCTGGGACAGATGCTCGACGAACTGAATGCCCTCGGCGTTGCCGAGAATACGCTGGTGGTCTTCCTGGGTGACAACGGCTCCGATGCTCCGCTTGGTCCCGAACATGACGTCGCCTGTGCGGCGCCACTTCGTGGCAAGAAGGGAACGCACTACGAAGGGGGGATGCGGGTGCCGTTTATTGCTGCCTGGGGAAAGGCGGATGCAAAGAACGCCTTTCAGCAGCAATTGCCCATTGCAACTGGCAAGATTCAGCCGCAGCCGGCAGCAGTCTACGATCTCTTTCCGACAATCCTTGAATTGGCACAAGTGAAGAGCGCCGAAGGCCATAAGGTCGACGGTACTTCGCTGGCAACGTTGATCAGCGGCAAAGCAGATCCCAAGCGGGAGGAATCGTTCCTGATGCATTTTCCCCACTCGCCGCATCGTAGCGAGTACTTCACCAGTTTGCGGCAGGGGGATTGGAAAGTGATTTATCACTATCCGCCGAGCAAGAAGTTCGGCACCAAGAGATACGAGCTTTACAACCTGAAGACGGATCCGTTTGAGTCGCAGGATGTGGCGAAGTCCCAGCCTGCTGAACTTCAGCGGATGATGGCACTGCTAGTCGAAAAACTGACTCAGCAGCAAGCGCTTTATCCAGTAGGCGAGGATGGGATGACGGAGTTGAAGCCGCTCTTGCCGTAGTCCTGGCATGGTGCTCATGACTGAGGGCCAGCGAGTTTTTGACTAACTTGCCGACGAGCCCTATGCCGCCGGTCGGAGCTGGCGAATCTCGTCGAAGAGTCCTTGCGCGTTTTCCAAGCCACCAACGCTGGTGACAAAGGCGGTAATCATCCGCACTTGTTCCACCGTGGCTTCAATACCTTCTTCTTCAAGCAACTCTTGAATTTCGTCGATTTGCAGATCTTCGAGGCGGACGGGCACTTCGTCGGACATGAGGTTTCTCCGGGCCAAAATAAGGCACTTCGGGCAAGTCTCGCGGCAGGTTCTGTTAGCAAGATCGACCGCTGCCAGGAGGTGTCATGCACCGGCAGAACGCCATCGCTATAGGCCGAATGATAGCTAAGGTCTGACGTTACTATGCGTAAGCTGGGCGAAGGTTGTCGAACAGGTGATGAAAACGGAATATGCCGCTGTCACTACGCCGATGTTGGATGCAGGCCTGCCTTTCAGGTGAAGAATCCTTCGGGTTGCGGTTTGGTGGTTGCGTATATGCCTCATGCGGAATTGACCCAGCACGTGCGTTTGCTTGTTGCCGAAGCCTTTGCCCGCGCGAACATGCCGCAGCCCACCGAGTTCAGCGAGAGCATTCTCATTAAGGGTGGCAACTACTGCGGTCGTCGCTTTGTCGGCAACGGTGGCCATGCTATCTGGTTCGTCGAAGAAAACCAGGTGAAGGTCTACTCAGGTAACGGCCGCCTCGCGCACGTCATCTCGACACTAGTTCCCCAAACTCCGATGCGTCGCGCTGCCTGATCGTTGGCACGTGCAAACTTAAGAAGTCTTCGTTGCGGGCAACGGTTCAACTTTGTACTTGCTGAAGAGTGCCTCTACCTGATCGCGCAATTGAGTGTCGAGGCCAGAGAGTTTGGCGCGATTCAGATTCAGAGTGGGAAGCCGCTCGCGCACTTCATCTTTCCGGTCCTGCCGATCGAGCACGACAGCTTCGCCGGCCAAACCTTGCAGCCGGAATTCGCTTTCGGTTTCCTCCAGGCTGGCGAGTTCATGATAAAGGGTGTATGCCTCGCTAAAGCGGTTTTCCTGCACATACCAACTGGCCAGACGCCCCTTGGCCAGGCGTGTCAGTCGTTGGCGGTGCGGATTCGTGCCCGCGGGAAAGTACTCCCAGACGGCCTTCCAGGCAGGTTCGATCTTGGACAATTGCTCGGTGTTATTCTGAGCCAGCAGAGCCGCTCCATATTGCTCGTCGATGGTCTCGTACTTCTTCACGACCGTTGTTGGCAGGTTACTAGCGACTAGTAATGGTGGCGGCAACTGTGTCCAGGCAATGACGGAGCCGATCACGAAGGCAAGCACGACGAGGCCCATCACGGTGAGCCAACCAGATCCCTTTCTCCGATTCATTGCCTGCTTCAGCATGGCACGCGAAAGTTGTTGCGTTGCTGCGTTCAATGCCGGGGTGTTGCTGACGGAATCGAGGCCCCACAAAGGCATATCAGCGAGCCAGTCGTCGGCCAGGCCATCGATCTTCAGGCTGCGCAGTTCTTTAAGGAGGTCGATGGGGCGCTGATACCGTTCGTCCGCCTTTTTGGCGAGAAGTCGATGGACGATGCGGCAGAGACCGGAGGGGACATCGGGGCGCAGCGATTCCAACCGAACGGGTTCGTTCTTAAGGTGCTGTACGGCCACGGCAAGGGCCGAGTCACCATCGAATGGAGGTCGACCAGCTAGCACGTGATAGGCGGTTACGCCGAGGGAATAGAGATCACTGCGGGGATCGACAGCCTTACCTTCAACCTGCTCTGGACTCATGTACAACGGCGTCCCCATTGTCATGCCGATTTGCGTCAATTCGAGTTTGTCGCTCCCCGCTGCAATGCGGGCGAGGCCAAAGTCTGCCACCTTCACGTCTCCGGAGGTCGAGAGCATGATGTTTTCGGGCTTGATATCCCGATGGATGATTCCCTCATCCGCAGCTTTTTGCAGCGCAGCTGCAACTTGCCTAAGTATCAGTGCCACTTGGGGCGCATCGAAGGGGCGGCCACGATGAGTCAGCAACTGCTTGAGATTTCGCCCCGGTACGTACTCCTGAACGATGTAATGTACACCGTCGACACAGCCCACTTCGTGAATCTGTACGATGTTTGCGTGCACCAGTTTGGCAGCCGCCTGCGCTTCGTGATGAAAACGGCGGACATAGGTTTCGTTCGCGGCCAGGTTTTGCCGGAGCACTTTGAATGCAACTTGCCGCTCTAGCGAGATCTGCTGGGCAAGATAGACCTCGGCCATTCCTCCTCGCCCCAAGCGGCGAAGCAATTGGTAATCGCCCAGGCGACGCCCGACCAGATCGGGTTCGGCAGAAACTTCGCCGGGAGATTCGGTCATGAATGAAGTGCAACAGGAGGGGCGGAACAGGCTGGGGAAGCTCGAAGTTCGCGAGACGTCTGTCACCAGTTAGTATGCGTTGCCAGCCGCTATAGGGCAACTCGCCTGCGAATCGCATTCTCCGCAGAGTCGCTTACTTAGTAGTCGTAGCAGCCCAATAGAGCGAAGGGGACGCAATCATTTGTCCCCAGCGGGCGAGAAGCAACCGCGCTGCGGATTTTAGCTTGCCTCCAACACCGCGATCGCTAAACGAAACGAAAGCGGTTCGCCGTAATTCGCGGACAGTAAAGTTGGCCGCTAGTTCAGCTCGCAATGATTCGAGATCGAACGACTTCTGGTGCCCCCAGCGATGAAACAATGCTCCACAACAAGGGCAAACAACAGCTCCGGATTTGAGATCTTCGTTGTAAGGGACCGTACCATGAAACCAGCCCCCCGGTTTCAGCACGCGCGCAATTTCCGACAGGCCTGCGGTTCGCTGTTCGTTATTCAGGTGTTCAAGGACTTCGGAGGCAACGACAGCGTCGAATGTGTGGCTCGCTAGCTCCATCCGCTCGATATAACCGGTGTGTCCGACGATTCCAGCGTTTTGAAGTCGTTCAATGGCAGCCGCATCGGGGTCGAGCGAATGAACGTCCCAGTTCAGTGCTACGGCGAGTTGCTCGAACAATCCGTTGCCGACACCAACATTCAGCACCACAGGTCGACTGGAAGACGATCGCCTGGCAATACACCGAATGATGTGTTCGAGCCTTGGTTTAGCTGCAGCAAACGCGTCAGGATCCGCATTCTGAAAATGCGACCAAATACGATCTTGCGAGAAACCAGGCGGCGGCACTGCATCAGTCATCAGCGTGCATCAACCGTCTCGCTGGCATCCCGCGGCGTAAATCGAAATCCCTGACTCTGGCTGAAATACTGCAGTGGGTTCTCGTACACGATCTTGCGAATGAGGCTTTCAGGATGTTTGCGACGACGCATCTCCATGATGAAATCAGGAACCGCGGTAGGCTTACTCGGTCCCCAATCGCCGGCCGAGTTCACCATCAGGCGTTCGGGGCCATACATTTCGATAATGTCGGCCGCGCGTGATGGCGTACATTTGGTTACCGGATAGAGAGTCATTCCCGCCCAAAAGCCTTCGTCGAGTACATGTCTCACCGTGTGTTCTTCGACGTGATCCACCAACACGCGGTTGCGATCGATTCGACGATCGCTGGTGAGCATATCCAGAATCATCCGGGTGCCTTGAAACTTGTCTTCAAGGTGCGGGGTGTGAATGAGAATCTGCTGTTCGTACTGAATGGCCAGTTCCATGTGCTCGAGAAACACAATCGCCTCATTGCGAGTGTTCTTGTTGAGCCCGATTTCGCCAATGCCCAGCACGTTGGGCTTGTGGATGAACTCAGGAATCATGGCAATCACTTCACGTGACAGGCTGACATTCTCGGCTTCCTTGGCGTTGATGCAGAGCCAGCAGAAGTGCTGAATGCCATATTGCGCCGCACGCTTCGGTTCGACTTCGGTCAGTTGACGAAAGTAATCGCGAAAGCCATCGACGGTGCCGCGGTCAAAGCCGGCCCAAAACGCGGGCTCGCTGAGTGCCACGCAACCCATGCGGGCAAGCGTTTCGTAGTCGTCGGTGATCCGCGAAACCATGTGAATATGCGGGTCGATGTAATCCATAGCTATTGTCGATCAATCTGCGAAGTTAGTTCGTGAGTGCCAGCGGTGCGGCGAGATTGTTCAGCGAGGTCTGACCTTGAGGTTCTGTAGCCAGGCGCTGTCGTAAGGGCGAGAAAATGTGAGCTGCACTTGCTCCGCTCGATCACTCGAAGAGTTTCTGCTGGCCGACTTGGTGAGTAGGTCGATTGCCTCGTGAATCCGCTTTAGCCTGGGATCGTCAGCGACGGTATCATCCGAGCGCTCAAGCCGATCCAGCATCGCGGCCAGATCGAGAATGCGGCAGCGAATCTCCAAGAATTCACGATTCAGCGTTTCAACAGCAGTCAGCGACATGGGTCATCACTTGCGAAGCCTGAACCGCCGAGCGGCTTGGGCGAGGGAGGGGTATCTAAGGTGGGAATCACCGGCTCAGCAACTCGAGTGGGAGGCAGTTATCCTCAACTGTTAGTTTCCCGTCGCGTCGCCCGAAAATCAAGCTGCTTAGCCACTTGGTCGCAGGCTAATTTCATCCTACATGTTCAACTTTCACCCTCATTGTTGAACACCAATCTGCCGGAAACCCGAGAGTTACGCAGTTCACTGTTCAACAATTAACCCAATTGTTGAACGCCCCCCGCTTGAGCGGCTCGCGTGCCAAGCCGTCGCTTGAAGATCGCTCGGCCTTGCAGTTAATCGCTCTCGAAGTCAGTCCCATCAGCCCATTACTGCCGACTTGTCACTGGCGACTCATTCGGGCTGAAGTGGCGCAGGCTCACCCTTCTGGCTATCAGCAGGATTCTCAGCCGGTGGCGCAACAGCGGGAGCAGGGCGCTCGCCATTTTTAAATTTACTCGGCGGCGGTCGTTCGCCACTGGGACCAAAACCACCTCGCCCGGGACCGCCCCGACCGCGTTCTATACCACCCGGACCACCCGGACCGCGATCAGAACCATCTCGCTCCGAGCCCTTTCGCTCCGGTCCTGGAGGTCCACCGCCGGGACCAGCTGAAACTGGACCGCCGGGACCGCCCATGCCGGGTCGAAAACTTCCGGGAAATCCAGGGCCGCCCATTCCACCGCGCCAGCCCTCACGGCTTGGCCACTGTTGCCAATGAAAGCGCCAGGTGAGTTCGCGTTTGGCTTCTTCCGGGGACTTTCTCTCCAATCGCTCGCGCTCGTCGGGACGCATTTCTTTGAAGACTTTTTGCAATTCTTCGTCACTCACTTGCGGCAGAACCTTGCTGATCATGGCAGTGAAAATCCACTGCCGCGCGAGCATCTGCTTCTCGTCCGGCGTTTTCGCCGATTCGAGCGCCAGTCGCGTTGCCTGAGACAAGGTCGGCAGTAGTCGCTCGAGGTCGTCGCGAATCGGCATTGGGAAATCACTGCGGGGCCCGCGCATGATGATGCCCCGCATCAAACTGCGACGGCGGGCTACTTCCTCCTGTCCTTTTAGTCTATCCGCGTAGTCCTTCGGCAGTCGCTCCATGTATTGTTCTTCGTGAGCCTTCATGAACTCGTCGAGCCAGCTGAAAATGGCATCAATATCGGCTTCCGGCAATTGCTTCCCGCCTAAGTCTCGCAGACGCGATCGTTCTTGCTCCTGCATCAGTTCCTTGATCCGTCCAATTCGTTGGTCCGAGGAAAGTTCGAGCAAGTCTGCGCGCTGCTTGGTGGTGAGGGTTTTCAGCCACTCGTGATAGCGATCGAGCGTGCTATGCAGTTGCTCACGATGGTCGGACGAAGCAATTGCCGCGTTCAGATTCCGCATGCGGTCCTGCTCTTCGGCCGACATCGCTTCAAAGCGTTCTTTTTTCTGCAGTAAGACATTTTTCTCTTCTGCTGTGAGCTTTTCGAGTGTTTCACGCGTGGTTGGTTCGCCGCGCACGGAACTCGGATCGGCGCATGCAAGTAAACCAGTTAGCATCACTCCAGTCGCAAATTTCCGCATGCTAGATTGCATCTTCACCCTCTCCTGCAAACAGGCCTTCCTGACGCAATCGCTCCAAGAACTCGACGCTTTCGACGTGGCGATACTGATCGACTCGCTCAATCACCGGCAGATCTCGCAGCAACTGCCGTTCAGGGGCTTGCAGCTGATACTGCACGACAACAAATCCGGCGGCGGCCGAAAGTGCAACCGCGAGCCCCCCTCCAATCCACCAGGCAACTTTTCGCCGCTCGGCAGCGGCTTGCAACTGTTCCGCCTCTTTACCCTCTTGAATGGCAACCATCTCGACGGTCGAACGCGTGAACTCGACGTCTGGCTCGGCTTTGTGAAGGATATCGAGCAGATCCCAAGCTTTTTGCAATTGGGCCAGTTTTTGCTGATATGCCACATCATCGGCGAGCCGGCGTTCGACGCGCACCTGGTCGGCGGCTTCTAGTTCGCCGTCGAGGTAAGCGACGAGTTCTTCCTCGACCACGGCCGCATCGAGTTGGGTACGTTCAACATTCATAGGAGAAGACCATTTATCGGCAACAGTTAAACGACATCTTCTGCATCGGCGGCAGCCAATTCACCCGGCCGCACACCACTCTCGAAATAGGGAGCCAAAATTACGCGCAGATTCTCGCGTCCTCGCGACAGCAGGGACTTAGTGGCTTGCACGGTCATTTCCATCGCTGCGGCAATATCCTGATAGCTCATCCCCTCGAATTTGCTCAGCAGCAACGCCATTCGTTGGCGAGGATTGAGCGACTCGAGTGCCAATTGAACCACTTCAGCTGCTTCGGCTTTGTCCAATGCGCGCGTCGGCAACTGACCGCTGGCGGCGAGGGCCAATTGATCGAGTTGCATGGGTGCCGAGTCACTGTTTCCGGGGCGGGACGGCATTCCCACTTCTTTGCGTCGTGATTTGGAACGGAGGGAATTGCTGGCCACATTGTTGGCAATGGTAAACAGCCAGGTGCTAAACTTCGCCCCCGGTTCGTACCGTTCGCGCGCGCGAAACACACGCAAGAACACTTCCTGAGCCAAGTCCTCGGCCTGTTCGCGGTTGTTGACCAGGTGTTCAAGCACCGTCAGCAGTCGGCCTTGGTAACGCAGCACGAGTTCTTCGAAGGCAGCGGCGTTGCCCGCGCGCACTTGAAGCATCAAGCGCACATCGGGGTCAGCTTGTTCGTAAGACAGTGGCTGAGTTTGACTAAGCGACACGCCTTCTCCTCTGTTGCCTCGGTGTTCGAGTGGGCAGCGATCCGTACTGTTCGGTTTTAATTCAAGGGAATCGCCAAGATTCAGTCTACCGCAGGTCCCAGCTTCTGCCACACTGCCCGCAACCGCCTCGAATCGAGCCGTTCCGAAAACTGCTCAGCACTACGCTCACGAAACATTCAACCCCGCAACAAACGTTGAGTTCCTCCTGGCGGCGGCGCGTCAGTCGATCGAGGAGAAAGTTTCCATTCCTGTACAAATGCTATTGAAAGTGTACAGCCGTATATTACAATCGCCGATTGCAATAGGTAACTCACTCCGCGAATCGACGGTAATAAGGACGCCTCCCATGTCGATGACCGATCAACTTACCAAACGCCAGTTGGCAGTGTTTGAGTTCATTCGCGAGCAGGTTAGCACGCGCGGATATGGACCCACCGTACGTGAAATCGGCTTGCATTTCGAAATTAGCTCGCCCAATGGTGTGATGTGTCATCTGCGAGCGCTGGAGAAAAAGGGGTTGCTTAACCGCGTTCGCAAGCAAGAGCGAGCCGTAGCTCGGGCAATCGAACTTGCGCCGGAACTGCTCGAAGAAACACGTGGCTTGCCACTCGTCGGTGCCGTTGCTGCCGGTCCAACGACACTCGCTTGGGAACAGTCCGAAAGAGTCGACTTCGGCCAAATGTTCACGCGCAAAAACGTGTTTGTTCTGCAAGTGCGGGGCGAATCGATGATCGAAGCTCAAATTGCCGATGGCGATTACGTGGTTGTTAAAAAACAAAAGACCGCCCAACCGGGGCAAATGGTCGTGGCCCAGACGGAAGATGACGAAGCCACCCTCAAGTATTGGCATCCCGAGGGGAATCGCATTCGTTTGCAGCCTGCCAATTCGAGCATGGCACCCATTTATGTCGCCGATGCAACGGTGTTGGGTGTGGTCATCGGCGTTGTCCGCGATATGAACTAGCACTTGACGTAGTGCAAGCCACATTGGTTGTTCACTCAGAATTCCTTCCGGCAAGGTGCATTTCCCACTTGCCAGTTTGTAAAACGCTCTTGCGTTATCTTGGCGAAACGCCGAAAGTCCCGTCTTGGGCGGAGCTTTTGCGCGCATTTTGAATCGGCTTCTTCATGCGGGCGCAGTAAGTTTCCCTGGCCGGGATCGTTATCGAAGCGAGCTGATTTCGCTCCTTTGAATGGTTCTCCGGAATATTCCGCCAGTAGGAATCAGGAGCATTGTGCCATGAAATTCCAACTTCCGAACTGTTCCGCGTTGGTCATTGCCGGTGGCGTTGGTTTGTACGTGCTAGGGTTTTATAGCAGCAGCGGTGCCGCGCCTCAGGGCGGACAGCCGCCGTTTGCTAATCCAATCGACCAACGCAACGAGATGATTCGCGAACTGCGCGAGATCAAGGAATTGCTGAAGGAGCAGAACAGTTTGCTCCGCGGCACGACAAAGCCCAATGCCACTGCGACACCTCAGCGCTGACCAAACCACTAAGCCCGCGATTTCATCGCGGGTGACTGGTCGCTGTTTGGGCAGCCTGACCGCGGGCTTCTCGCTCTTAGAAGTACTGGTGGTCGTAACTATTCTTGGCATTCTGGCCGGGATGGCGATTCCTTATTTAACGGCCACTTCCATCGATCAATTGCAGGCGGTAGCGGAGGTTATTGTCTCAGACATCGACTATGCGCGCAATCTAGCGATCTCGAATGGTTCAGAGTATCGCCTGACTCTTCAGCCCGCCCAAAATCGCTATCAGTTAACACACAGCGGAACAAACACGCTGCTGCACGCGCTCCCCACATCTCCCTTTAAATCCCCTGGAGATACGGTCGCGCAGCAGACAACCCGCATCGATCACCTACCGATTGGTTCGGGCTACGTTCAGTTGCTGGGAGCGAAGCGTGCGACCGGCAGCACCACCGAGCTTACCGAACTCACATTCACGGCACTGGGTGGTACGAGCATTCCCGAGAACACATTGATCTGGCTCACTGCTGGGCAAGGTGCTGGTCGGCGATACATCGCTGTACGAGTGAATGCCGCCACCGGCATCGCTGAAATAGATCCCCTCACGGGAACTGCTCCCACGGGCCTGGCCGCGTTGAGTTCACTCCGGTAAGTACCTTTTCACATTCACTCCCTTGAAGAACGATCCATGATTAGCTGGCTTGGCAAGCATCGATGCGGACCCGTCGGCGTCGACCTCGGCGCACGGTCCATCAAGCTCGTGCAGCTGTCAGCTGACCGCCTGCACTTGATTGATGCTTGTCGATGGGAGTTGCCTCCGATTCAGCCGAACACTTCGTTCGAACAACATATTGCCCGCTGGTCGGAAGGCTTGGCCAAAGCGCTCGAAGGGCGGGCTTTTCGTGGGCGCGAAGTGGTCGTTTGTCTCGGCGATCGGCAGCTGTTTCTGCAGAACGTTCGCGTGCCGCGCGAGATGGGTGCGCACATGCACCGCCTTGTGGCACAGGAAGCTGCGGGACGACTACCCTTCGGCATCGACGAGGCCGAACTGCGTTTTGTCGAAGCGGCCGATGTTCGCCAGGGTGATGCAACCCTGCGAGAGGTGATTGTCTTCGCCTGTCAGCGAACAGTATTGCAGCAAACCCTCCAGATGGTCGAAACAGCCAAGCTGAATCCGGTTGCCGTTGACGTGGAACCCGCCGCGCTGGCCCGTTGCTATGCGGCTCAGTTTCGTCGCGAAGACGACAAGAACGAACGAGCGCTCATTGTACACGTGGGTTATTCACGCACTGCTGCCGTGATCGCCCAGGGCGATGAGATGCTGTTTGTCAAATACATCGAAATTGGGGGCTCGCATTTTGATGCTGCCATCGCGCGGCATCTGAAAATGGACGCGAGCGAAGCGACGCTGCTTCGCAAGCACAACGGAGATCGTCGCAGCGATATGCAGGATCCTGAAGTGGCCCGGAGTGTGGCCGAGGCCAGTCGGCCGGTGATCGAGCGTCTCGGTGGCGAACTCTCGATGTGTATTCGCTATCACAGCGTGACTTTTCGCGGCCAACCGTTGGTGCGAATGGTACTCGGCGGTGGTGAATCCACGCCCCAGCTACTTGAATCGCTGGGGCGCCACCTCGACGTGAAGTGCGAACTGAGCGATCCGTTTCGTTCATTTCCGACGGTTCCCAATCTGGGCCGCAAGGGCCAATGGGATGTTGCCACAGGTCTCGCTCTGCGCGAGTTGAACTAGCGAGTAGGTTAAGCAATGCAAGCCATCGACTTTTTGCCAGAACATTACCGCGAGCGGCGTAAGCAGTGCCGCGTGCGCTGGTGGTGGGCACTCGTCGTGTGCTTGTTTGGTGGCATTGTCGTGACCACTTCTAGTTTGCAGTTCTTGAACGTTCAGCGCATCAAGCACGAAGTCACGCGCCTTGAGTCGCAGGTTGCCACGGTGCGCCAACTCGATCAGCACCTCTTGGAAATTGAAACAAAGGTAGCCACGCTCAGCCACAGCGCGAATCTATACACGTTCCTGCGTCATCCGTGGCCGCGGACGCAAATCCTTGCTGCCGTCGTGCATCCACTCCCGCCCAATATCGAACTCTCCAGCATCCGCATTGCCGAGTCTCTGGTGGCGAAGGCATCTGCAGTTTCTGCATCGACCGAAGGGAGCGAGAACGTCGCTCAGCCTCATCCGGCGATTGCTGACCTCCAACAACTGCATGACTCGCACGATTCGCAACGAGTGATGGTTGTGATCGAAGGCACGGCAAGAGAAGTCGAGACCTTGCATGGATATCTCGAAGCTCTCGCGCAGCATCCGTTAATTGTGGAGGCCCGACTGAATTCACTCGAGACGCGCAAACTTGAAACACACTCGTTGGTCGTCTTTCAACTGCAACTCAGTACCAGGCCGGGGCATGGGCTAACCGATGGGCCCAGTGGTCCGCTGGTCAACCAAGTGCCCCCCGCCACAGCAACGTTTCGTGAAGAGGCACTGCGATGAACATCATCCGCATACAGCCGGAGCCAGAAACGCGACCAAGCTCGCTGGGCAAGTGGGCCCTCGGGATTGCGATGTTCGCTGCATTTGTGATTCCGTTCCTCCTGTTGATTGCCAGCGCCAGGTATCGAGTGTTCGTGGCACAGGCCAAGCACACATTCGGGATTTCGCAAATTCCATCCAAAGAAGTGCGGAACACAAGCTCAGCCGCGACGCTAACACCTCGCCTCGTCGAGGAGGCTGGCAACTAAGCCATGATCAAAACGAAAACTACTTCCGCCCGCAGTCTCCCGTCGTGGGCAGTGACCGGTCTCGTGGCTGCGCTGGCGGTCCTTTATACGCTGTTCATATTCCTGCCTACCCAGCGGAACGCAACGAAACTCAGGTCGAAGAAGTATGAGTTGATGCAGTACGTCTCGAATCAAACCAAGATGAGCGACAAGATCGAGAAGGCCCTGCAGCGGCAGCGGGATATTGAAGTAACCACGACTAATTGGCTCCAGCAAGCTCCGCGGGCTGGTGATGTGGGGCGCAATCTATCGGCCATCACCCAGCACGCCCGGGGAGCGGGAGTGATCATTCAGCGATTTGACCCGCAGCCGATGGTACCGCTCAAAGTGGTGGCACAGCAGTCGATTTCGGTGGCGCTGGAGGGAAACTTCCAGCAGGTCTTCGATTTCCTGGAACGGGTGGAAACGATGCCCCACCGAGTTTGGATCACCAATCTGACCGTCAGCAGCGCCTCAGAAGATGCACAAACCTTGCGGGCTGAGATGACTTTGACGATTTTTGCCGACCTTGCCGAAAATTCCGGTTCGGCAAAGTCAACTTAACCGATGAATAGATCTAAGCGCAGCCGCGCTCCCCAACTCGTTGCAAACCAGGCAAAGCCGTGAAGCTAGACAAACTGCTAAAACGACTAAAACGCGATCTGGCAGCTAGCCCGCAAAAAGCGGGCGCGCTGGGCCTGATGATGCTGGTTGCGCTCTACTTCTGGGCGCCGCTGGTCCTTAAGTGGGGCAAGGGAAAAGCCAAGTCGAACTCGATCGCAGTCAGTCAAGTAATTCTCACCGACGATCCTGTGCTAGCGAAGGCGGTCCCACATCCAGCCACGGATAGTGGTCGCTGGGAACACGTCCGTCAGGCCATTGCTACCGACCAGATGATGGTCCCCGCCACGCATCATGTTAGTTGGTCCAACCCCTTCAGCCGCCTGCGTGAACCGCCCAAGACAGAAAACGAAGTGGGTTCGACTGAGCCGGTTCTGCCCCACACGCCGCAAGTGGCAACGCCAGAGCCAACGGTCGACAAAGAACACCTCGCGGGTGTGATGATCTCAAGCATCTTGCTGGGCAAGCGGCACGCCGTGGTAATCCGCGGGACCGTCTATCGAATCAACGATCAACTCTCCCTTGGCGGCGAAGATGGCAAGCCCGCCCTGGAGTTGCGGATTGTCGGTATCGACGAGTCAGGAATCGATTTAACGCATCAGGGCAAAACTTACCGCATCGAACGACTCCGGCCGAAGCTTTCGCCGGGCGACCACGTGCGGCAGGAATAGTTCGCGCGGACGCAACTAACAAAGTCTGCCAAGAGGTCAAGGACGACCATGCCGAACGCACTACGAATCATGATCTTGGGGGCCTGTGCTGCCGTTGGGCTGGGCGTGGCCATCGCGTTGGCGTTAACGCAGTCTGAGCCTGTGCGCTTGCCGGATGTGCTCGAACAGCAAACTCCTGCGGCTACGCTAGTGATTGCCGCGCGAACTGAGCCCACTCCCGCCCAGACGCCGCCTCATCAGCCGACACCAGCGGCTGAAAATCCGTGGTCCGAAGCACTCGCCGCGACCCAGCCTCGCGTCTCGCCAGAGTTGGCCAGTTATCGTCGCGCCGTGAACGGTCAGATTGACGAACTGCAAGACAGCATCGAACTCCTCGACCGCAACTCTCAAAAGCAGCAGCGGTACCTCAACGACATTCTCTCGAACCTGCAAGACCAGCAGCTTCCGCCCGCGCGTCAGTTGCCCACTGAAGAACCGCCGCCCCTGCCGCGCGCTGCTGCGCCCCCTGCGCTGGAATTGCCACCGGCCGAACCATTGCCGACCCCGAAAGCGCCGCGCATTGGCCGCGAATTGGGCGACGATCAGTTGACGATCAATGTGCAAAATACTGACATCCGCGAAGTCCTCGAACTGCTGAGCCAGCAAGGCGGTTTGAATATTCTGGCCAGCAAGAGCGTCTCCGGCGCCGTGACCGCCTCGCTATCGGGTGTCGATCTCGAAACCGCGCTCGGAGCAATCCTAAAGTCGACGGGCTACATCGCCAGGCGCGAAGGCCAAATCATTTACGTTGGCACACCAGCTGATTTCGCCGCCATGGATCAAACCGAAGATCGCGTTGTCACTCGCGTCTACCGCCCGAATTACGTCAAAGCGGCCGACTTGCAGATGCTGTTCACGTCGCTGCTCACCCCCGAAGTGGGCAAGGTCACCGTCTCGTCTCCTTCCGAAGTCGACATTCCGGCCGATCAAGCCAAGACCGGTGGCAACAACCTAGCGGGAACCGATGTCGTGATCGTGCGCGATTATGAAGCGGTGCTGAAGCAAATCGACCAGATCTTTCTCGATGTCGATGTGAAGCCGCAGCAGGTCTCGATCGAAGCGATGATCCTCAGCGTTAAATTGTCAGACACTTACAAAATGGGCGTCAATTTCGAGGCGCTCCGCGCGAACAACAACGTCCGACTCATCTCCGGCAGTCCGCTCGCCACGTTGGCCGCGATCGACGTAACCGAAGGTGGTTTGAAGTTCGGCTATCTCGATGGCAACCTGTCGCTCTTCATCAACGCCCTCGAAACCATCGGCGATACTAACGTCATCGCCTCGCCGCGACTGATGTGCCTCAACAAGCAGCGGGCCGAGATTCAAATCGGCGAGCAGTTGGGCTATGTCAGCACGACTGTGACAGAAAGCTCTTCGACGCAGACCGTGAACTTTTTGGATGTTGGTACGTTGCTCCGCTTGCGGCCATTCATCAGCAGCGACGGCAACATTCGCATGGAAGTACACCCGGAACTCTCCACTGGGTCGGTGACCGTTGAACAAGGCATGACTCTGCCGAACAAAGCGGTGACGCAAGTCACAACAAACGTGATGTGCAACGATGGCTGCACGGTTGTCATCGGCGGTTTGATTCGCGAAGACCTGCAAACCACGACCAATCAAATCCCCTACCTTGGTAGTTTGCCGTTTCTGGGACCTGCCTTCCGGCAAAAGACCGAAAACATAGACCGTACCGAACTGATCGTGCTGATCACGCCGCGGATTATCTCCGATCCGATAATGTGCCAGGAAGGCAAAAAATATGGCAACGAGTTCACTCAGCGGCAGAGCGTCTACTTCGACAAGATGAGCCCCATCGCTCGCCGTAACTACGGCAATCATTGGCTCCGCAAGGCACGGGCCTCGTACAACGCTCAGGATTACGACCTGGCCATGCGACAAGTGAACCTCGCCATTCACTACGATCCGCTCAATCGCGATTCGATTAACCAGCGGAACGAAATCGTCGCTGCGGGCGGGTTCGAAGATGAAAGCATTCACCAATACCTGAAGCGCGGGCTTTATCCTTGGCAACATCCGATTGGCGATTACTCGCGACAAGGAGTGCCATGGCAAAAGCCCGAAGGTTTTGGCGATGAAACGGGCTATCAGGCCATTCAAGATGACGGACAACCCGGCTCGCTCAAGACGCTCGAACGTCCGCGCCCGGATGTGATTATCGACGATCCGCTCGAACAAGCCACTCGGTTGCCGTAACGCCAAAGCGAACGACTATGAAACTCTCGCTTCAACTACCCCTGCTATTTGTGGCCTGCTCTCTGCCACTCGTTGCCGGCTGCGCCGCGTGGTCACCTCAGAATTTGTTCGGAACCAACCTAGCGGGCCCACCTGCGCAAACGTATGAAGAGCGCAAGGCCGAAGCGGTGCAGTCGTTTGAACTCAAACGCGAGCAAGCGGGCATTCAAGCGGCTGTCAGCACTTGGGAACGGGGTGACGTCGAGAAAGCGCAAGCCAAGCTGCAATCCATCGTTGCCAGCAGTCCCAAGAGCGTCACCGCTCGCTTGCGCCTGGCCGAAATCATGGCTTCGCAAAACGAGAGTTCCGCGGCGGAAACTCACCTGCGCGAATGCTTGACCCTAGCACCGCAGAATGCCGAAGCCCAGCACGCGCTGGGGATGCTCTTGAGCGATTGGCCCGGCCGCGAGGCCGAGGGGCGCCCTTTCTTGCAACGAGCCTGCGAGCTTGACCCGCAAAACGCGGTCTATGCAGCTGTGCTGCAGGATCAATAGGCTGTCGTTAAGGACTGAAACTCTCTTCTGCTTGGCACATCCACGCTGGACCGACTAAACTAAGCGTGCCCACCTTTTCGCCATTGGCAACTCTCGTTGCCAGGGCGTTCCTTTCCCGCCTGCTTGGAGTCTGGTGCCATGCGATGCGAGCATCGTCGGTTCGTTCGCGGTTCCGTTGCTGCGATTGGCTTGCTCCTGCTTGTTCCGTTTGCGGCATTCGGTCAGGCCTCGTATCCCATGCTGATGAGCATTAAGCCCATCGCCGCGACCGTGGGTCAAGCGTCGGAGCACACCATCGCATCGCGTTACACCATGTACGGGGCCTATCAGGTTCTCGTCAGTGGCGAGGGAGTGAAGGGGGAAGTTATTCCTTCCGAACTCTCTGCCGAAGAGGCCGCTAAAAAGGCCGTCGAGCAGTTAAAGGTCCGGTTTCATGTTGCCCCCGATGCGTTGCCCGGCGTGCGTGACGTTCGCGTGGTCGCACCGCTCGGCGTGAGTACCGTTGGTCAACTCGTCATTGGCACTGGCCCTGTCGCCAGCGAAGGAAGCAATAACGACACTATCGACAAAGCCACCGTTGTGCAAATTCCCGCGACCATCTGTGGCGTCGTGGAAAAGGCCGAGGATGTCGACTTCTATAAGTTTCATGCAACCGCCGGCCAGGCACTTACTTTTCACGTTCGCGCCGGTCGCTTGCAAGACAAGATTCACGATCTGCAACAACACTGCGATCCCATTTTGATGCTCCGTAACGCGGCCGGTGTGACGATTGCCGCCAACGATAACTACTTCCGTGCAGATCCGATTATCGCTCACAAGTTTGACCAAGAGGGGGACTATGTGCTCGAGATTCGCGATGTTCGCTACCAGGGCAATCAGTACTGGGAGTATGCAATCGAAGTGAGTCCGCAGCCCTTCGTCGAAAATGTCTTCCCCCTGGCTGTTGCTCGTAATTCCACGACCGACGTGCGAGGAGCTGGCTTCTTACTTTCCGACAAACCTCTCTCGGTACAATTGCCAGCCGATGCGCCGCTGGGCGAACATTGGCTCGTGGCGAAAGTTGATGATCGCACCACTACCCCCTTCGCCGTCGAAGTGACCGATCTTCCCTTGGCACTCGAGGCAGCCGGCGACAACAACAGTGCAGAAAAAGCTCAGTTGATGGCCGTTCCGGCGGGCGTCAATGGTCGCATGGATAGTGAAGGAGACGTTGACTACTACGCCTTCGAAGCCAAAAAGGGAGAAGCGTTTTCGCTGGAGGTTATTTCGCGCCGCCGCAACTCGCAGCTCGATTCGCACCTTCGCCTGTTGAACGAAAAAGGGGCCCAGCTGCAACTCAGCGATGACCTGAAAATCGGCAAGCGCAACTTCTCCGACTCTTGGCTTGAAAACTGGGTCGCACCCGCTGACGGCAAATACTTCATCGAGATTCGCGATGTCCATCTGCGGGGCGGTGATCGCTTTCCGTATTTCCTGACGGTTACGCGCAGTCTTCCCTACTTCGAGCTGTATCTCGATACCGACAAAACGCAGATTCCGCGCGGTTCAAGCAGCGTGCTGTTTTGCCGCGTCGAACGGAAGGGCGGTTTCACCGGCCCCGTCGATTTGTCGGTCGAAGGATTGCCCCCCGGTGTCACCGCCACTTGTGGCCGCATTCAAGTAGGTGCCAAATCGCTTGACGCGATCATTGTGCTGGAAGCCGACGACGATGCCGAGTTTGGCACCAGCCTGCTCAAGGTAACCGGCACCGCCGTGCATGAGCAGGCCGATGGCACGAAGTTGGAACTCACCGCTGTCGGACGGCCCTATCAAGAGACTTATCAGCCCGGTGGTGGTCGTGGGCACTGGCCGGTCGAAACACACTTTGCCGCCGTGACCGACAATGGCGACATTCGCCGCGTCACCGTCAGCACTCAGGAGATCAAGCTGGAGCAAGGCAGTTCGCAAAAGATCGAAGTGACGATCGACCGCAGCCCGGAATTCAAGGCCAACGTCACGCTCGACATGCTCTATCGCCACCTGGCCAGCAGCTTTGGCGACTCCCTGCCGCCGGGCGTCACGCTCGACGAGAAGCAGGCGAAGACCCTGCTGGCCGGTTCAGCGACCACCGGTTTTGTCACCGTCAAAGCCGCCGCTGACGCCCCGCCGGTCGAGAATCACATCAGCGTCGTCATGGCCCACGTCTCGCTGAACTTCGTCATGAAGACCACCTACAGCAGCCCGCCGATCAAAATCAGTGTGGTGAAGAAGGAAGGGAAGTAAATCGCACAAGGGGAGCTTTCCCTCCTCCCGAGAACGCCGCAAACCAACTGGAACAGGAAATTTCCGCTAAGTGCAATTGCGCGAGAAGTTTCCATTATCTCGTAACAAGTGTGCTGCCAGACATTTGCGCACTATGCGCTCGACGCAAGTCATTACCGAACCCTGGAAACCTCCGTTTTCAATTTCCATTATCCGGGTGCCGCCTGATCGAGCATCGAACTGTTCGCGTAATACGGCAAACAGGAAATTTCCGCTAAGTGAAGAGATTTGCAAAGTTTCCATTTTCTCGTAACGATCGGCGTGCCAAGGGATTGTGCCGACTGCTCTCGCCCTAAGTCCTTGCCACGATGTGGAAACCTCACTTTTCAATTTCCATTATCCGAGTGCCGCGTGATCGGGCATCGCACTGTTCAGGCAATGACGGGCTAACGGAAAGTTTCCATTATCCGCTGGGAAACTTCGCTCAAACCCCGCGGCAGTGAGCCGGCAAGATGCCCAGACATCGTGACAAACAACTGTAGACAATATGCGCAATGATCGCGCTATACTTACCAAATTGAGAAAGAGCACCTGTTGAATATTAGATGCTCAGCGCGTGACACGTCTGGTCACGACCGCGAAAAAAAGGAGACGATCACGCCAGCATGATGTCGGGGTGCTGACACTCGGTTTTGCCGTATTTGAGGAGACCCGAAGCGTGAGCGAGGCGCGTGCTGATCGCGGTGAAGAGCCGTCGTGGTTGCCAGACCATTCGATTTGCCGAGTTCAATTGCGCAACCTGCGTCATCCCAACGAATCACGAGAGAAATATGCTTCCGTGCGTCCCGCTCGCTCTCCTCGCTGAGGCTTCAGGTTTCCCACACATGATGAATTCGAGGAGCCGCCACCTACTCCGCGTTTTCAATCAGAATCAGCACCCGCACCTTACGACCGGGGGCAACTTCCTTTGCGGTCTTGTTTGTGCTGCTAGGTTGTACCGGTGTCTTCTGCAGGCGGAACAAGCTGGGGCTCAGTTCTTGGATGAATTCCTGCGAAGTGGCTTGGCCACCCTTAACCGCCTCAGATTCACCTGCCCCTTGCACTCCCTTGCCACCGGTGGTGCTGGCGGCAACGGCGAGCAGCCCTGCGGGGTGAAACTCTACTTTTTCATTCGGCTTGGCAACTTCGCTCAGGGCGAGTTCCAATTCTTCGGCCGACATTTCAACGTACAGCGCATCGGCTGCTGTGGTCAGCTGGCTCCGATCGATGGTCGTGTCGTTCCGCAATTGATTGCGATAGGCATTGCCAACCGCGGGGCCACGAACCGTTGTGTCCGAAGGACGCCGCTTCTCAATTCCTTGTTGGGCGAAGGCTTCGCGTAGTAACTTGCCCGCTGCCAGGTCTTTGGGCGAGCGAATTCGCAAAATCAGGGTTTCGTCATCGCTGGGCAAAGCGGCGACGACGGCTGAAAGTGGATTGGTTTCTTGGGCAACGACGGGGTTGCCGTTGTTGGCCAGCGGTTCATCGCCGCGATGGAGCCAAGGGAGCGAAGCCATGACAAAGGCGGCCGAAGCGGCCACTGCCAGAGCTGCCACAATCAGGCGGCGAGTTGTGCTGGGCCGCTGAGCCGGAGCGACTTTGGTTTCGTTTGCTTTCGCTTCGTGAGCTTTGGCTGCCAAGGCAGCTGCGACCACTCGCTGGGCAAAGCCTTCTTTCACCGAGAAACGCGGCAACGTCGCGACGTCTCGTCGCAGCTGCTGCAGATCGGAGACGTGCTGTTGCAGCGTCGGATCGTGCGCCAACTGAGTCTGAAACGCCACTCGTTCGGCTTCTGGCAAAGCGTCATCGAGATAGCTGCTGATGCGTTCATCGTGGATCGAACTTTTCATTTCGCTCTCATCACTCGGCTTGAAGGGAACGTTAATCCTTTAGGTTCCGCCTGTTATCGACCGGCATCGGCCGATCTGTCGTTTTCACTCGTTGCCTGTTCAACTCATCCGTATCCGTCTTCGCTACCCTCGGCTTGCAGGATCGCGGATAACTCTTCTTTCAAGTGCAACCGTGCTCGATGCAACCGACTGCGAACCGTTCCCACCGGCAATTCCAAAATGTCGGCAATGTGGTCGTAATCGCAGCCATCTACTTCTCGCAGCACGAGGATCGCCCGGTGTTCGTCGCTCAACTTGCCCAAGGCTCGTTGCACTTGCACCGCTCGTTCCTGGCGAAGCAGGTTTTCATCCACCCCTTCGCCGTCGTCTTCTGGCTCCTCGCCCGTCAGTTCGCGATTCTGTTCGACCGAACTCTCATCCCTTCGTCTTCGCCGCCGACTGATGGCCGTGTTGAAAGCAATGCGGTACAGCCAAGTGTAAAACGCACTTCCTCCGGCGAATGACGAAAGCTTGAGATAGGCCTGCACGAACGCGTCCTGCAAGGCATCTTCCGCTTCGTGTCGCGACGAACAAACGTGCACCAAAGCCGTGAGCAACCGGTCCTGGTACTTTTGCACCAGTTTGCCATAGGCTTGCGAGTCGCCTCGCAAGGTTGCCTGGATTAAGTGTCCGTCGTCGTGCGTCACGTTGTCATCGCCTTGGACGCGGCTGCTGTGAGGAAAGTTCCGAAACGAATTTGTTTGACTGGTGTTGTCGCGGCTGGGGCACAGCGTGTTTAAGTTGCAACCTGCTGTCCAGAAGAGTGTTACGTCGATATTTCTGGAATTGCCGTTGCGAACAGGACACGTGGTTGAATTAATCAATCCCCGCCAATTCGTGGAACACTCCCGCCTCTACCTGCCAACACGCGTGCCTGCATTCTCGCCGGTTTACCGCCAGATTCAACTGTTGCTGGCAGAATAGTCGCATCGGTAGCGGGTGATCTAACCGTGGGACAAGCCTCCGGCCTGTCACTCCTTTCCCGGTCTTGCGCCACCTGCGCGCCGGGGCAGAAACCTGACGGAAAGTGAATGCCAGCCTATTTCACGCCGATGGCGGCGGCGTAGGAGGTGGCTCGGGGATCACGGGTGTGATCGGCGGCGTTGTTTCGGCGAGTGGAATCGGAATCGGAACGGTTGCCGCTGGAATTCCCACTGGTTCGACTTCGATGCGGGCGGTACGCAGCACCGCGAGGCTGCGTGCTGGAATGGTGAGCTTGGCCTCGGCTTCTGGATTGGCGACTGCTTCGGGCGGATTGGTCGACGTATAGAGCACGATCTCCCACGGCGTGCTGTTGCTGGCTCGTGGCGGCAGTTGAAAGCCGACCGCCTCGGAGTGAGCATTGAACAGCAGCAACAGTGTGTCGCCAAAAATTGGGTTCCCCTGTTCGTCGGTTTCAGGAATTGCATCGCCGGCCAAGCGCAGCGCCAAGGTGCGGACGAAGCCGGCATTCCAGTCTTGGTCCGACATTTCGTTGCCGACCGTATCGAAGAACGTGATGTCTTTGATCTCGGAGCCGCGCAGCGGACGACCACGAAAAAACGTTCGCCGACGCAACACCGGTTGTTCGGCGTGCAGGCGGACCGCCCGCCGAACCAGATCGAGAAACTGCTTTTGCTCGTCGTTCAGATCCCAGTTGAGCCAGGTCAGTTCGTTGTCCTGGCAATAGGTGTTGTTGTTGCCGTTTTGCGAATGGCTCAATTCGTCGCCGGCCAGAATCATCGGCACACCCTGCGAGAGCAACAGCGTGGCGATCAGGTTTCGCTTCTGCTGCTCGCGGAGCGCGAGGATCTCGGGATTGTCGGTGGGGCCTTCGGCGCCGCAGTTCCAACTCTCGTTGTCGTTGGCCCCGTCTCGATTATCTTCGCCATTGGCCATGTTGTGCTTCTCGTTGTAACTCACCAGGTCTTGCAGCGAGAAACCATCGTGGCACGTGACAAAATTAATGCTCGCGTATGGCTTGCGTCCGCTGTGGCCATACAAGTCGGCACTGCCGGCCAACCGCGTGGCGAATTCGCTCATCGCGCCACCGTCGCCGCGCCAGAAGCGGCGGACGCAATCGCGATACTTGCCGTTCCACTCGGTCCACTGTGCAGGGAAGTTACCGACCTGGTAACCACCTTCGCCCAAGTCCCAGGGTTCGGCGATCAGCTTGACCTGCGAAATGATCGGGTCCTGGTGAATGATGTCGAAGAACGCGCCGAGCTTATCGACTTCGTGCAGTTCGCGCGCCAGCGTACTGGCCAGATCGAAGCGGAAGCCGTCGACGTGCATCTCCAGCACCCAATACCGCAAGCTGTCCATAATCAACTGCAGCACGCGCGGATGACGCATGTTCAGCGTATTGCCGCAGCCGGTGTAGTCCATGTAATAACGCTGGTTATCGCCGACCGTGCGGTAATAAGAAGCATTGTCGATGCCTCGCAGCGACATCGTCGGGCCCATCTGGTTCCCTTCGGCCGTATGGTTGTAAACGACGTCGAGAATCACCTCGATGTTAGCGGCATGTAGCGCGCGGACCATCGACTTGAATTCGCGCACGGCCGAACTGCCACGGCTGGCGGAGTACGAAGCCTCCGTCGCGAAAAAACCGAGCGTGTTATAGCCCCAGTAATTCGACAGACCTTTTTCGAGCAAGTGGCGATCTTCCAGGTGATGATGCACGGGCATCAGTTCGACCGCCGTCACTCCGAGTTCCTTCATGTGACGGATCATCGGCTCACTCGCGAGCCCGGCGTATGTGCCGCGTAGTTTCTCCGGCACTTGCGGATGAAGCTTGGTTAGGCCCGTCACGTGCGCTTCGTAAATGACAGTGCGATGCCAGGGGGTGCGGGGCGGCGCATCGGCCCCCCAGGTGAATGCAGGATCGACGACGACCCCTAGCGGCGCGTACTTGGCGTTATCGCGCGCATCGAAGGACAAATCGCCGTCGGCATGACCAATCTCGTAACCAAACAGCGAGTCGTGCCACTTGGTGGTGCGACCAATGGCCCGTGCGTAGGGATCGAGCAGCACCTTGTTGGGATTGAAGCGATGGCCGTTGTGTGGTTCGTATGGCCCATGCACTCGATAGCCGTATAACTGCCGCGGCAGCACTTCCGGCAAGTAGCCGTGCCAGACCATGTCGGTCTGTTCGGGGAGAGTGATGCGATGCGATTCTCCCTTCCCTTTAACGGAAGGAAACAAGCACAGCTCGACCTTGGTGGCATTCTCCGAAAAGATGGCGAAGTTCACCCCGCGACCGTCCCAAGTAGCTCCCAGCGGATAAGGTTGTCCCGGCCAGACTCGCATGTGGTCGTCCTAACTAAGGCCTTCCGGCCCGATCATGGTGCCAGCAGAGAGAGCCAGCGATGCTTGCAGATATCATGCGATTGTAGCGGTTTGTCACCACGGGACGAGGGGCAGGTGCGCGGGGGTTGCGTTGATCTTCTGGCCCAACCTCCCGCGCTCCATCCTGCGTGCGATAGAATCAGTGCTATTACCTTCGACACTCGCAGGAATAACGCCGTGGCCTTGCAATTCGGAACGAAGCTGATGGGCAAAGTGGACGAAGTGCCACGCATTGGCCACGTCTCGACGCAGTTTTTTCACGTCAACTATGTGCCGCTCATTCCCACCGGATCGTACTTCATTCTCGAAGAGCACGGCGACGAGTTTCGCGGCGTGCAGCTCCCCATGAGCTTCAAAAGCATTCTGGTTGCCTGGCTGCGGGCGGGATTGTTTGTTGGCTTTGTCGCGGGCGTGATTGGCTGCATCATCTCGTTGGCCGAGAAACGAACGGATGGCGCAGTCGGACTGGGGGTTTTAGCTGCCGCGGCTATGGCGGGATTCTGGGGAACGTATTACATTCCGCTCGTCTCGCGGGCCAGCTATCAACGGGCGATGGAAATTGCCGAGCGCATCGGCCTGTCCGACGAAACAGTCCTGATGCTGGAAGTGGCCTATGGGCGCAAGACGGCGGAAGAAGCCGACCTTGAACTCGAAAAAATCGAAGAGCGCCGCGCTGCGGCGACAATCACGGAAGTGGAATAAGCGGATCTCCGGAAAGGAACACGCATGTCGACTGTTGAGAGGTTGTTGGCCGCTATGCAATTCAACCGCACCCGCACTTTGGCCCTGCTCGACAAAATTGAGCACGATGCCGAACTGCACGGTGCGCTCGCCTATCGCCCCGGTCCCGGCCGCGCGCACATCGCCTGGCAATTGATGCACATTGGCATTACGGAAGAGTTGTTTGCCACCGAACGACTCGCCGACAAAAAGGCCGCTTATGCGGAACTAGTGCCGCGCTTCAAAGGTGGCAGCACGCCCGACGACGATATTCCCACGGCCGCGCAAATTCGCCAGGTGCTGCTCGATAGTCGCCAGCACTTGCTGGCGACCTTAAGAACCTTCGACGATAGCCAGCTGACTTGGATGCCGCCGGCACTTGCCGAACGCAAACTGTCGTTTCTAGACGTGCTGCACATTCTCAACTGGCACGAAGGACATCATCAAGGCCAGGCGCACATCACGCTGAACCTGTACAAAGCCAGTCGATAGCAAATTAGAACGGCGCGTTCTCGGGTGAAGGTGCCGTCGCGAGCACCTTCAAGGCGTCGAGCGAACGGAGCACGTCCTCGAGCCCAACTTCCTTCCAGCCGTCGGTCTTGTGATGCAGGATCGCGAGCTTGAACTGCTCGAGAGCATCGTTCAAATCGTCAGGAAGTTCCGGCAAGTTGGCAAATGGCCGTACGAGGTCGATCGGCTCGGCGGTCGCAGTTCCCGCTGTTTGATCGCGATCGGCATACGCGCCGTGGGTCGATGAGCCCCCAGAGCCTTCGTCGCCAAAGTCGGAACCCTCGTGCCGCGGGCCGGTAACGTCCGCATTCACGTCTTCGTACTTGGCGGAGATTTCGGGCTTTTGATTGCGGGCCGGTTCGAAGTCTTCGTCCTTCTCGTTGGTGACGACGTCTTCACTGCGTGGCTTGTCAGCCGCGACCGCGCCGAGTGTTTCCCAGCGTTGTTCGCGCATCCGCGAGACCGACCAATTTTGCTGCACGGCTCCTTCGAGCCACATTTCGGCATCGGTCCAATCGAGCGCGGCCTGAAAATGGCTCCAGAACAGGCCGGCATACTGCTGCTGCGTGGCCCCGAACCGCTGGAAGACGCGGCGTAGGCGACCGACGTGCTGACCGGTGACACCACCGACCAGGCGGGCCCAGGCTTCGTCGGAATACTCGGTGACGATCGCTTCTTGCGCGAGCAGAGCTTGTCGCCAATCGAGAATGATTCGCCCCTTGTCCCAATTCGTCGTGCTGACGAGGCGATTCCACTGACCCACGAAGGGTTGCGAAGCGGCCACAAGTTCCGCCGTCAGCAGGTCCTGTTGTTCAACCGGTGATCCTTCGGTCGCGGATTGCTCCGCCGCATCCAGCCGTTCCACGCGCGTATATCCTTCCAGCAGAGCTTGCCCAAACGATAATCTCGTCGCTTCCGATGAGGGAGAGGAGCGACGAGTTCGGAGAAAATCGAAGGGCTCAACGTACCACGGAGTTGAATCGCGCCCAGGGTCGGGAAGCAGATTTCCGACACGCTAAGGCGAATAAGCACTTGAGCGATTCAGGTGGTAACAATCGGGAAGGGGATAAGGTGTCGCTAGCAGGTTGAATCGCGTTGCTGGGAAGATTTTTGCTCCGCTTCCGCGGCCCTCCAGTGGACCGCGGCGGCCGCCAAAAAACGCCAAGTTACTCCTTCGTGGGCGAATTCGATTCGTTCTTCGACTTGCGCAATTCATCCACTTCTTTACGCAGAGACTTCAGTTCCGCTTTCATCGACTCCAGGTCGGGACTGGCCAGCGCGTCGAGTTTCTTCAGCACCTGATCGACTTTTGCGTCCAGCGCGCTGAGGGGTGGGGCGATGGTCCAAGCACCAGAGAAATGCGGCATGTTGGCCGCACCAGCCTTGGTACTGAAACCGATGGCGGGCGGTGCTCCGGGAGCAATTTGCACATTGAAAGGAACAGCGGGCGCACCGGGAACAGCACCGGGTGCCGCCGGCACGGTAAGATTCATGCCGTGAGGGACGCGCGCACTGAACATTTGCGTGGCACCGACAGCGGGGGCAAATTGCACCGAGCCCGACATACCGCCCAAGAGCGACTGCACGTGCGGGCGAAGCTCCTTGGGCAACTCATCGAGTTTATCGGCGGTAATATCCCACGACTTGTCCCCTTGCTTGACGTGAATCTTCGCCGGCTGGTTTCCTTCCCGCGTCATTTGAATGGTCACGTCATCGGGCAACTTCGTAGCTGAAGCGCCAAACATGAACGCCCCCGGACGAACCATCATCAGGTCAATCGCTTCCGGCCCTTCATTGGCAGTCTCAGCCCGCAGCGCTTCGAGCGCGCGTTCGAACTGTTGCTGAGCGCCACGCAAGCGTTCCAAACGTTCGGCATGACCGGCAGGGGCGGTCTTGGTTGTCGATAGTTTGACAGCCGCGCGTTTGATCGGCTTGATCGTTGCCGTCGTCTCTTTCCCTTCGCGGAGCAGTGTGAATAGCAACTCACCCTCTTTGGCGGCGTCGACTGCCTTGATCAAGTCTGCTCCGGTTTCGAGTTTGGTATCGCCCGCTTGCAACAGAATATCGTCGGTCTTCAACTCTGCCTTGGCTGCCGGGCTCTCGGGGAAAACGAGCGCCACAAGAATGCCATGCTTGGTAGACAGATGCTTGCGCAATTGCTCCGGCAGCGGTTCTATCTGCACGCCAATCCAGTATTCACTCGTGGGTACGTTGAGGCCGAGCATCTTGAAGCCATTCGCTTCGCCAGGCTCATCACCGACCTTCTCGGTAGCCTGTTGATACAGCCTAAGGACGCGGTCGCGGATGGGCGAACTGCGCGGCTTGGTCGTCTCTTTCCCTTCTGTCGGTTTGGCTTCGGTGTCTGTTTCTTCAACGATCGTGACAGTCCCTTCCGGCGCGGCGGTAGCGCGAATCTTTACTTTCACCCCTTCGGCATCTTGCGCGAAGGTGGTGGAAGATGCGAGCGCGGCGGCCAGCAAACCGGCCGTCCAATAGTTGGTCTTTTTCATTCGAGTAACTCCTTGAGCGAAGACAGACATCCTTGCAATGACGAATCCGAGTCGACCGCGGCGACTCATCCGAACAACAGTTGCCGCCCAAGCCCTCTTCTTGCGACAACAGACAAAAAATCTAGTAACTCGGCCGGCTGACCGGAACAATGCGGTAGCCTTCGACTGGCAGCATCATCTGGCGACCATCGTCGAGTTCAATCGGCACCAGCTTGCGCTGGCGATCGACCTGGTGTCCTTCCGCCGTCAGTGCTTCGAGCAGATCGTCGGGCAACGCTGGACGCGAATTACTCAGCAGGTCGTTGGCTGCCGCGGGCTCAAACACCGGCACCTGCAACAACTCGGGGTTCTCCTGCCCTGCTCGATTGACCGCCAGATTCACACTGCTGACCGGGCGATAATTGGTCTTTGTCGGAACACTTTGCGGTGAGTTTTCCGCGGGGCCCGTTTCCGCTAGTTGTGGCGGGATGGGCGCACTCGTAGTGCCCGCCGTCGACTGCCAATAAGCCTGCGCGGCGACAAATGCCAGCAGAAAACTCGCTGCTGCCACCAAGAGCATCCGCAGCCAATCCTTCTGCAGCAGTGATTTCTTCTCGGGAGCAACGACAGGCTGGCTTACACTTGCTGCC
Organism: Anatilimnocola aggregata; assembly: GCF_007747655.1. Classification (NCBI taxonomy): domain Bacteria; kingdom Pseudomonadati; phylum Planctomycetota; class Planctomycetia; order Pirellulales; family Pirellulaceae; genus Anatilimnocola; species Anatilimnocola aggregata. The sequence goes on along the minus strand of NZ_CP036274.1, from coordinate 5,006,367 downwards.
GGCGGAGTGCGAATCGATTCGAAATCGCTTCGCCAGGCTTGCGCCTCCAAGAATGCTTCTGCACATTGTCGCCAGGCTGCGGGATGTTGATCGAGCGCTTGCAGCAGTTGCCGATACTCTTCGCGCGAAAGTTCCCCATCGACGAGGCGGTCGAAGGTGATCGAGTTCAACGGCAGCGAAGTCGATTCACTCATGTCATGATCTCCGAATTCAATTGCAACAGCGCGGTGCGCAGTCGCTGGCGGGCCCGATGAAGCCGCGTTTCTACCGCTGAATGACTGCAGCCTAAGTGGCCAGCGATTTGATGGTAGTTCCAATCTTCCGTGTACTTGAGGAGCAGAATCTGGGCATCGCGGGCGGGCAGCACTTGCAGCGCGCGGCGAACCAGTGCCTGCCGTTCGCCCGCCAATAACCAGGCGAGAGGGTGCGAGCGTTCAGTAACCTGAGCTTCACGGGTTCGCTCAAATACTCCAGCAAGCAGGCGGCGACCGCGACCACACTTGCGGCGATACAACAGCGACTGACGCACCGCCAACTGATAGAGCCAGGGAGCCAACTTCGCCACATCCGCCAGCGGGGCAGCCTGCCGAACCGCAGCCAGGGCGACTTCTTGCATCACATCGTCGACCGCCTGCGGCTCTTGGACGCGCGCAAGAACTACGGTGCGCAGCCAACGGTCATGCACCGCGAGCGCCGCTTGCCAATCGATGGGAGCGAGCGTGGTTTCCAAAATCTGCTGTCCGGTCAGCGAAGTCAGTCAGCGCTACGAACAGAACCATTTCCAGCAGTTCCGCTCGTTAGCCCGCTGATATTGTTACCGCTGACCGTCGCGTCTTGCACCTTGGCGACCAGATTTCCGCAACTACTTGGCCGGGGCCGCTTTGGGAAGTTCTGGTTTCACCGACTCCGGCTTCGCTGGCTCAGCTTTTGGTGCCTCAACTTTTGCTGGTACCGTTTTCGGTGGCTCCACTTTGGGCGGTTCGGGTTGTTTCACTTCGGCAATCCACGCCCGGAACAACTTCACGGCAGCCTCATCAACCAGGTACGTCGCTAGCTGCGGCATTTGCCCGCTCTTCTCGCCGCGATTTGCCAGCCGATGCAACAGTACGCTGCGGTCCGGTTCGCCGGGAGCCACCAACAGCGGATCTTTAAGATCGAACTTGTGATGCAGCGGCTTCTCACCAATCAGCTTCATCTTGAAGGGATCGGTGTTAAATTCCAATTGCATTTGGGAGTTGCCGCCACCCGCGTCAATGTGGCAATGCGAACAGTTCGACTGCAAGTAAGACCGCGCGCGGGCATCCAGAGTCTCCGTCTCGTCGTACGGATTCGGCAGCTTCTTGTAAGCGTCGACATCTTTCACGAACAGGCTCTGTGTAGTCTTTCCCGCACGTTGCATGTCGGAATCAGCCGCTTTGCGAAAATGATCGTTGATGTCCTTATCGGCCAGCCCGGCGGTCTTGAGTTGCTCGCGAAATCGAACCGTGGGCTCGTTTGCCGCCGCGATCTTGAGCATCCCCAACCGCTCCAGTACGCGAAACTGATGATCGACCACGCCGCCGTAGTCATGCTCGCGGTTCATTTGCGACTCGCTCAGCCCGAGCACAAAGTTCGCAGCCCGGCTATGACAGACCATGCATTCCGTCCGGCTGGGATAGTGCCACTTCTGCTGACGAACCGACGCGGGCGACTCACTGGACTTCGGCACTCGAATCTCGAACGTCTGGTCCGCACCGCCTGCCTCCACCAACTCGGCATCGGTCTGCGCTTCGTTCCAACGGTACGAGTATCCGGCCCATTCGCCTTCCTGCTTGACCATGAAGCGAGTCTCGACCCAGCGGCGCGACTTTGGGTCTCCAGCAGTCGTTTCGAGCGCGAACGATTTGACGAGCACGGCATCGTCGGGGAACTTCCAACTGCGCCCCGTGTTGAATTCGATTTTCATATCGCGCCCTTCGATGGCGGGAATCGCAATGAAGCGTTCTTTGTGCGAACCATCGGACCAGAGGGGGGAATTGACGGAGTAGGGAACAACGCCGTCGACCATCGAGTGCTTGGCAACGTCTTGAAACAGGCCACTTTCGCTCAACTTGCGGGGGAAGTTCTGCTGGACGGTTTCCGCGGGGATGGGCTCGAGATGATACATGCCCCCTTCGCCGTTGCTCCGATGGTCGAGCACCAGAAGTTCGCCTTTGCTGTCGAGCGCGAAGCCCGAAATGTTGTAGGTCGTATCGGCGATCAGTTTGTGCCAAACGACTTTTTGGCCATCGTGCTTGATGGCCCAAATGCGGCCCGTAGAGTGATCGCCATAGATATAGGCACCTTTCAATTCCGGATACTTCGAGCCGTGATAGACGACGCCACCCGTTAAGGACCGAGCTTCGTTGTGGTGGTGCTCGGCCGTTGGTTTCACGTGTGGATCGGGGCCCAGTTTCCGCTCGGCATAGAAAATGTTGCCCCCTTCATAGACGCTCCAGCCGTAGTTATCGCCCGGACGGACGAAATAAACCTGCTCCCACAGATCCTGGCCATTGTTTCCAACCCAAATGTGCCCAGTCACCGGGTCGGTCGTGATGCGCCACGGATTGCGCAGTCCATAGGCATATGTCTCTGGCCGAAATTCTTGACGCTGGACGAAAGGATTGTCTTTAGGAATCGAGTACTGCTTGTCACCCTCGGGATGATCGACATCGATTCTCAGCACTTTCGAGAGGAGCGTATCGGTCGTTTGCCCAGCAATGTTGGTATCGCTATCGCTGGTCCCATCGCCACTGGTGACATACAGAAAGCCATCGTTCCCAAACGTGACGTCGGCACCGTTATGGCCGTCACTTTCCCAAGCAATGATCTCGAGCGCCGAGGCAGGATCGATCGCGTGCGGCGGTTTCGGATCCAGCTTGAACCGAGTAACGCGGCACATCTTCTTGCTCTTGTCGATCGAACCGTTCCAGCCCAGGTACATGTAGCCGTTCTCGGCAAACTTAGGATGGAACGCCATCCCGTAAGCAGTGCCCGTACCGGGCACAGGCAGATACTCGATCAGTTCGGTTGTTTCGGCACTATCGCGAAAGCGATTGATAACCGAGGGCCCGGACGAGCGGTTTTGGGCGATAACGAGCATCGTATCGCTGCCGGGAATCAGTTTCGCACCAATGGGAAACGTCATCGGCAATTTGGGATAAGCCTTGACCGCGCGATAAGGGAGGGGCGGATCGGGCGAGCCAACGACCTTGGAAGTGGTCAGCGGTTTGAACTTGGCAGGATCAATGCCGAGCTTCTTGCCGGCCGGCTCTTGTTGCGGGCCCAGAAACTTGAGTGACGCGTAGTTCTCGTGGGCATGAAAGTTGGCCTGTTTCAGCGGAGCGATGGTTGAGAGTTCGGGGCCTTCAAATTCGACCGTGTAGTCGTAGCGGCAGAGCGCGAACTTCCAAATTTCATTCACCTCGGGCCGGCCACCGGTGCGCAAAAAGTCTCCCCAGGCCAGGCGACCTTCGACGGACCATCCTTCGTCTTTGTCGGTCCAGCGATTGAGCGACCCTTTGAGTTTGACCTTCGCGGGAAAATCGAACTTGCCGTCGTCTTTGTAGCGCGCATAGCCCCCGGTGCCACGTCGAGGCAAGAACATATCGAGCGTCGCCCCGGCGGCATTCACTTGAAACTCGTAGTAGCCGGGCTTGTCTTCAGCTGGTTTGAAAAAAAGTTCGAAGACGTCGTTATTCCACAGCATCCCGTCTTTGTCTTTCACATCGGCATACAGATCGTGATCTTCCATCTCGGCAAGGAAGTACAAATAGTCGCGGTCCCACAGCAGCCGCGCTTTCGTGGCGGTCTTGCTCCCGCGCGCTTTCGCCCCGAGCCACGGGAGATGAAAGGCGTCGATGACATCGGCAGTTTCCCAGGCGGAATCAGTACCCAGGCCGTCGATTTCGATCTTCTGCTCGGTAAAGCGGCAGTTGAACTCCGTCTCCGGACGCTTGAAGGGTTGGTCCGCCTTGGGTTTTTCGGTGCTCGGTAGTGGCTCTTTTTTTTCTTTGGAATCTTGAGCAAGTGAAACCGTGGCAAAGGTAACAACGAGCCAGGCAGCGGCAAAACGAGCGAACAAGCGCATCGGCAGAACCTCAGCAGTGCGATAGGTGGGACGATTGGCCGGGGCAGAATCGGAGAGGAGTAGCAGCAAGCTGTACTCTAAGTCCGGGCGTAGCGCGGATCAAGCAAGATGCGGCCGCAAACGACCGCGCTCGATCCGGTTCCCTGCTGTTAAGGGCTTTGACCGCGCGAAATTAGGGCTGAAGATCGACGTTGAACGACGTTGGTGCTGCCATGGGGAGGAGTGGCGCATAGCGACCGCGCCGAGCTCCCTTGGCATTGCCACCGGGGAACCACTGAATGCCAACAAAGGCATCGACGGTGCCCGTATCGGTGGGCATCATCAGGTTGACTTCGCCATAGAGTGCAAAATGATCGCTGAGGGGCGCGAGCATGTCGGCACCGATCACAAGCGTATCATCTTGATTCGGTGCTGGGCCGCCAATCAAGTGATGCTCGGCGTGACCTTCAGAAAGACCAAGCCACAAGGAGGTTTGCGCGCCAGTTTCCCAGTAATGACGCCAGTAAGCGGTTGCCTGACTGATGGGGCGAAGCGTGACTGGGATAAAACCGCCAATGATTCCTGTATCTTCCAGGCTGGCGATATTCGCGGTGATGCCGAACTGATCGCAAGGCCCCCAGTCGTAGGAAGCGCGCAGGCGCCATTGGCCGAGCGCGAAGGAGTCGTACGAGGTTTCGTAGAGAAAGTCGTAGACCAATCCATAAGCGAAGCCGTTTTGGGTGCGCTGAAACATGCCGATTGTGGTGTAGCTTTGGGTGCGGCCTGTCGGCTCGCCAATGAATTCGAAGAATTGCAGTGTGTTGCCGGTCGCCACCAGGCCCGTTCCCACTTGCAGGCCAATGCCGTAGTCCTTCCAAACTGGGATACCCCAGTTCGCATTGAACTGTGCGCCCAAGTTGGCGTTCACGCCAAAGTCTTGTGGTTGCTTCGAGCCATCGATGCCCGCAAAAAATGTCAACTCGTCCCAGATCGAACTGCAATCAGCGCAAAAGCTGTTGCCCGAGTTGTTGCCCCAGCTCGGTCCAGTCGGTTTCGCTTGCTGTGGTCCCCAAGCATCGTTGGTCTGGTCGCCGCTGTACATCGAACCGAGCATCGATGTGCCGACTTCACCACTCCCAAAGCCCGAAGAGCCGCCAAAAGTGCCGGCCCGCGTTGGTTCGCCGGGATTCAAAAGCTGCGCACTCGCGCGCTGCACGCCGCAGGCGACAATGACGAGCGCAAGAATCAGAAGGCGCGAGTAAGTCATGAACGTTGATTTCTGCCCGATGAACGCGAAACTTGTCGATCGATTCGATCGCTAAGCTTTTCATCGTGCGCAAACCTTACCGTTCGTGAGGATTATGCGGGCAAAAATGCCGGCCCAACGCTAGCGGTGCTGTCTCGTCACGCTGGCTTACAGAATTCGCAACTCTGGCAGCTTGGCTCGTTCGCCGTAATACAGATACTTACGAGCAGGCGGCGTTTCCGTCTTCAGCGTGGGGCTTTTGTAGAAAGTAAATGCTTCGCGAAAAGTGAAATCCCCTTCGACGGAAAAGATGAAGATCTGATCGCCGCTGCGCAAAAGTTCGAGTTTGGTCTTCGATTGCGTGGCGATGATGCCGTACTGCAGATTCGATTCGAGAACGAACGTGGCCTTTTTGCCGGCGAGGAAATCTTCCATCGCTTCGCGCGGGGCGGGAACCTTCACGGCATTGAACTCCCCTTGCAGTTCCACGTCATAGCCGGCCAGCTTGCCGTCTTCTCCTTTGCGCTGATGAAAGCGAAGTCCGTATAGCAAAACGGGCAGACCGGGATCATCGTTCGATTCGGGGAGCATTTTCGACTTGCCCCGAAAACCCTCAAGTCGGCCAATCGGCGCGGTGGCATCGACTTTGTCTGCGGTTTTGCCACCAGGAAACATGACAATGAGGGGCGGCAACTTTTCTTCGATGGTTTTGGCCGCCGCGTTCTTCTGGTGATCCGGATCGATGATCCGAAACTCCAGCGGAAACTCATCGGCCTTTTTAATGGCTGCCGGCTCCGCGGCCAACAAAGCCGGAGAGAACGCTACGCAGGCGAGGAATAAGAATCGATTGGCAATAAGCATGGTTCAATCTCGGCTATTCAGTAATTGCAGGCCGTATTCTGGGCCGGAATCCGCCACCGGGCAACGGGCTAATCAATTCGCCGCTCCCCGATTGGTGGTAAGACTGTGTCACTACCAAGTAGTGCGCGGCGGGGTTCCGCGGCCCGCGTGCCAAGATTGCCGTAGCGATGATAATCGTACGAAATGCTTTGCTCGCGGACATACCACAACAGTTCAATCAGACCTTCGCTAACAACGGGAACATCGGCGATCCAGCGGCCCACTTGCGCCGCTGCTTGCCGAACCGCCAGCGGCACACGCTCCCGGCACGAGTATCGCAGTCGCACATCGGGAACTTGTTCCAGATTGCGAATCAAGTCGTCGTCGGTCTCAGTGAGTGTCTCAATTCCCGCAGCCCAGGACTCGGTCAATCGATCGAGTTGCTCGCTCCACTCTTCCTCGCACTCCGGAGCCAGGCTGACCACAACCCGTGCGCCCGTAACTCGCGAGGCAGCAATTCGTGCGAGCACATCGAACCGCGTGTCGCCGGTCACCACGCGCACGCAGACTTCTGTCAGCGGCAAATAGCGACGGATATTATCTTGACCAAGCAGGCGAAAATGATCGTGCTCGCGCGCGAATTCGTGTTGCCAGGCGTAGTCGTAGCTGGCGATGGCCCGTCTTAGTCGTCGATTATCTGCCTGGCGGGGATCCAACTTATGAAGCAAGTCCGCCAGGTTTGAATTGTGTAACGGAGCTTCAGCAGTCGCGACCGCTGAGTCTCGATCAACAAAGTCCAGGAAGGCAGCGACGTAATTCGGCCCCCCCGCTTTCAGGCCTGGGCCAACTGCCGAGGCACCCATGCCGCCGAACGGCTGCCGCAAAACAATCGCACCCGTAGTGCCACGATTGATGTAGAGGTTCCCTGCCCGAATGCCCGCTTTCCAGAGATCGATTTCGCGATCGTCCAAACTATGAATTGCGCTGGTCAGTCCATAGCCCGTTTCGTTTACCAATTCGAGGGCCTCGTCCAGGCTTTCAAATCGCATCACCCCCAGCAGTGGGCCAAAGAACTCGGTGCGATGTGTGATGCTGCCGCGCAACACGCCGTACTTCACGCCGGGTGACCAGAGATTCGGATTGTCACCCACTCGCCGCGGCATCACGGCCCACGTTTCGCCGGGCTCTAACGTTTTTAATGCTTCTTCGAGCGCTCCTGCTGGCGCATGAATGAGGGGGCCAACGCGCGAGTGCAACTCGTACGCGGAGCCGACGTGCAGACTCTCGACGGCATCGCAGAGCATCCGCTTGAACTGCGCATCGTCGTAGATCTCGGCATCGAGCAGCAGCAGCGACGTGGCCGAGCACTTTTGCCCGCCATGACCAAAGGCCGATTGCACGACGTGTTTGATCGCCAGTTCGCGATCTGAAAGGGACGTGACAATCGTCGCGTTCTTGCCACCCGTTTCGGCCGAGAGTCGCAGATCGGGCTTCTTTGCCAGCATGCGCAGCGCGGTGTCGGTGCCCCCCGTGAGGATCACAGCTGCCACGTCCGGATGGCTCACCAATTGACTGCCGGGACCGCTGCCAGGGCAGGGAAGAAATTGCAACGTCTTGCGCGAGATTCCTGCTCGCCAAAAGCATTGGCACAGTTCCCAGGCAACAAGAACTGTATCGGAGGCAGGCTTCAAGATCACCGTGTTGCCGGCCGCGAGTGCTGCGGCCACTCCTCCGCAGGGAATCGCAATCGGAAAATTCCACGGGGGAACTACAACGACAACTCCACAGGGAGTGGCCTGCACCGATTCGAGCTCGAACCATCGCCGAGCACTCGCGCGGTAAAACTCCACAAAGTCGACCGCTTCGGAAACCTCCGGATCACTCTCGGTAATGATCTTGCCGCCGTTGACGAGCGCGGTATGCATGAGCGTGGCGCGTGAACGGCGTAATTCTGCCGCCGCACGACCAAGCATCTGATTGCGCTCAGCGACGCTCAACGAGCGCCAGCCCGCGCGGTCTTGCTTCGCGCATTCGACCGCACTATTCACATCGCCTTCATTGGCCAGCGTGTAAGTGCAGACTGCTTTGCCCGGTCGCGAGGGGTTCAAGCAATGCTTGGACTCGCGATCGATGATCTCCTGCCCCGCCACGACAATCGGCAGTGTGGTTAGTTCCAGTTCGCTGTCGTCAGTTCGCACAATCCGCTGAGCCCACTTCGCATTGGCAGGGAGTGACCAGTCCGTATCGGGCTCGTTGTCGAATTCATTCCAACGAATCTCTTGTTTGGGCTGCAGGAATGCTTCGTCAGTCTCTTGCTCCTGCCGATTCTGACTGCGGTGTGGTCGCGAGCTGAGCGGCATGTGAAACGAACTGCGAAAACTTTGCTCCAGCATCCGCCAATCGTCGCTGCCCACCTTTAGTCGAAAAGCGTGACCTAAAAAGTTCTCCGGGCCCGTGTTCTCGTCGAGTCGACGGATGAGATAACCAATGGCGTTCAGAAATTCCTCTTTGCGACAGGCCGGTGCATAGAGCAGCAGCTGCTGCGTCCGTTCGAGCAACGCGCGGCGCTGATGATTGGCCATCCCTTCGAGCATTTCGAACTGCACGCGATCGCCAGCTTCTGTCTTGGCGGACAGTACCAGACCGTAGGCCACGTCGAACAAATTGTGCGAAGCAATGCCCACACGCACTGCGGAAAGGTTCTCCGGTCGCAGCGCGTAGCGCAGCATTTGCTTGTAGTTGGCGTCGGTTTGAGCTTTGATTTGGAACGGTGCGGCCGGCCAATCGTGGAGTGCGGCATCGATCCGTTCCATTTCCATGTTGGCCCCTTTGACGATGCGAATCGTCACGGGGGCTCCACCGCGGGCCACACGATCGCGAGCCCAGAAGGTAATCCGCTTTTGCATTGCAAAGGAGTCAGGAATGTACGCTTGCAACGCAATTCCGGCGCTGATGTGTTCCAGTCCCGGCCGGCTGAGCGTGCGCATGAACGTTGCCGCCGTCAGGGTGAGGTCGCGATACTCCTCCATATCGAGATAGACAAATTTCGGCACCTCGGTGCCATCGAGCCTTAGGTATCGCGACTTGGTCGACTGGCGATAGAGCAGCTCCATCCGGTCGCACAGTTGCTGCAATGTGTGTTTGCGGGCGATTGGCAGAATTTGTGAATAGAGTGTCGAGATTTTGACCGACAACACTTCCACTTCGGGTGTCTGCAGCGCCTCGAGATACTTGTTCAGCCGGTGCGTGGCCTCTTCTTCGCCCAGCAGCGATTCGCCGAGGAAGTTGAGATTCATCCGCACTCCCTGTTCGCGGCGGGCTGCCAGATGTTCGCGCAGCACTTCCGGTTCAGCTGGGAGAACGACGTTGGCCGTTTCGTGCTGCAAGTGCGCTTTCACCAGTGGCACGGTAACAGTCGGCAGCCAACCGCCGAAGGTTTGAAAGCCGCGCAAGAGCGCCTGGTCGAGCGGGCTAAAGAAGCGAGGAATTCCCTGGACATCGAGAATGTGAGTGAACTGCTCGGCTGTTCGCGCGGCTGCGTGCGAGCGGAAGGCCTGATCGGTCAGTTGGACCAGGGTGGCTTTATCTGCCGGATGACGAAGCATTCGGTCAAGCTCGGCTTGCTGCTTGCGCTCGGCGGGCGACTGCAATTCGGTCGCCCGTTGCTGCAGCGCCGCTGCCAGTTGCACTGCTGAGTCGATGAGCGCCGCGTCTGCGAAGGAGAATCTCATGTCGGTATTCTACCGTCCCGGTCAACGCGTCAACTCTGGCGAGTCGTGGCCGACTAATTTCTGCTAGTAAACAAAAAATCCTCGGCAACCGGAGAGCGTTGCCGAGGATGCGCCAGGGACTAAGTTGTTAGCGGGGAACTCTGCTTGCAATTACCAGCCGTATTCCAAGCCCAAGTTCACCCCGTGATAGACCAGACTGCCGTTGGCGTCGAGCACGCTTGCGCCCGTGGTAACATTCGTTCCCGCCAATTGGTCGGGGGCCAGCGCCACCCCATCAACCCACAAGACTGAGTAGCCAGCGAGCAGACTTAGTCGCTCCGTCAGGCGATAGCCCGCCGTAACGCCCACTTCGCCAACAAAGGCGGTTTGGTTGCCGGTCGAGTTGATCAGAGGGAGTGAGCCAGCAATTCCCGCGGAGCGTGCATTCAGATTGGCCGAGTTGCCATAGATGCCGGCCTTGCCGACGGCGTTGACATACCAAGTCCCTCGGTCGACGACGCGCAGGTCGAGTCCCGCTTGCACACCATACAGATGATTCATCGTGTCGAACGATTGTTGCCCCGCTCCACCGAGATCGACTGCCAACAACTCGTTCACTTGCACGGCTCGAAAGCCCACCAGCCAGGTGACCCAATCGTTGTGGGGACGACGCAGGTTGAATTCGAAGCTGTGCAGGTCGGAGGTGTAGTTCAACGTTCCCGGGGTCACGCCCGGGAACAGTAACACGGGAGTCGTTTGTAAGTCATTGATATCCGCCAAGGCAAGCGTTCCATTCCAGCCATCGATGCCGAAGTAGCTCACTTCTGCATCCCAGCACGAACCAAAGATGCCGTGACGAATGGCGGTCAAGCGCGGGCCTGCTCGCCAGCCACTATCGAGATCAGCAGTGGAAACAGCCACTGGGGCCACGACGAGGGGCACATTGGCCCCGCCGGTACGATCCCAGATCAGTGCTTCGGCCCGAAAGGTCCAAGTGGGGACGCAGCTGCAAAAGCAGGAGTCTTCGCAGGCCGGGGTGGTCTCATAGAGCGGCGTGCTGCAACTCGGCATGACTACCGAGTCGCAGGCCGGCGCATACATGATGGGTGGCGGCAAGTACTCGGGGTAGTCGACGAGGGGTTGCTCGATGATTGGCTGCGGGTCGGCTGGCTGGAGAGCGAGGGGCTCTGCTGGCGACACCGTGGGTTGTTCAGCGGGTTGCAGCACGATTGGTTCTTGTTCATCAGCAGCCTCAATCAAAACAGGGCGAGGACCAACTCGACTCGATTGCGCCAGTTCCAGGCCGTCGTTATCCGGCGGCGGTTTGGGCGGTGAGAGAAGTTCCGCTGCCAAGCTCAGGCTCGTCCAGCAGACGGCCCCAGCCATAGGCAGCAAGAAACGACGAACATTCCACGCAGCATGCATGGTCTAGGTCCTCCTTGAACCTTGAAGATTGCAGAATCCAATTGCTCGATGCTTTGCGTACCATTCGTACAAGCCTACCTGGAGCGGTATGTGGCTCGACGAATCTGCGTACTAGCATCAAACTCGCTATCGGATCGTTTACCTCAGTAGAGGTAGAAGATTGCTGCGCGGCGGTGCTAGCGGTAGGACAGGTTTTAGCAGTATCCGAGGCTTGTCGAGATTCACCGGTGACTTCGGCACGATGGGCATGCGCGGCGCGCAAGGAGCCCGCGCATCGGCAAGCACAACAGCCATACAGCGCACGCGCGCGATAACTGTGATAACCCTGCTCTCAAGCGATCAGGCAGCGTGGCGCACCGAGCACACGCGGCAAAGTCGAGCGAGCGAAGGTCGCCGCGCGGCGCGATGGTGAGCTTTATGCCATTGGCATGCGAATGCCACTGAGCGCGTGGCGAAGGTTCGAGCGTGGTACGACTGGCGTCGCCGGTGCAGGTTCGGCGATGGGTTCCGGCATGGCAGCCACGCGAGACTGTACGAGGTGCGGCATCCACAAAGCTTTGCTGACGAGTTCAATCAGCACTTCGGGATCAAACGGCTTGCGGAGGTAGTACGAGCCACCCGCATCGTGCGATCGGCGCACAATATCGGGAGCTTGGGCGGCCGAGATGAACATCATCGGCACGTCTTCGATGCCCGGCAGTTGCCGCAATTCGCGGCACAGCTCGAGGCCGTTCTCGGGGCCAAGGTCGACGTCGCAAACGATCAGGTCGAGAGCCAGGGACTTGATCGCCTTCCTGGCCGCCTGCGCATTGCGGGCACAATGGCATTCGTAGCCCGACATGTTGAGGACGGCCGCGATGCCGGTCAGCATGATTGGATCGTTGTCGATGATCAAAATCACAGCTGGTTCGTGAGCTAAGGCAGACATGGGGATTCTCGCGCGTCACTGATACGGATGCGCCATTCCCTGGCTGGACTTCCTCACTATTGATTTCGTCAGCGACCCGCGGTGGGACATAGGAAACTTTCGCAGACCGGCACGTTCGCTACAGGCGGAACCACGAGAACAATCCGAGTGAGCTGACTTTGCGCGGCGTATTACGGGTCGCTCAGCCTGGCAAAGGGTACATTGTTCTCATGGCCCGACCGCGAACAACTCAACGAGTCAATGCACACTCGGAGCATGTGCCGGGGGCGTTCGCGCGTTGGTACCAGCAGGTGTCGCGGTCGGTCGAGAACTACTCACTCCTCCTCTTCGTGGCCGTTTGCCAGGCTGCCACCCTGTTGGTGAGTTGGCCGGTGTGGAACGTGCGCGCAGCCCCGCCGCTGCTGCCGTTGATTTGGTTTCCGGAAATTTCGTTCGGTATTCCGCTGCTCTTGACGCTGTTGGCAATGGTGGCCTGGCCCCGGTTGGGAGTTGCCGCGCACCTGACGCTGCTCGGTATTGCCATGCTTGCCGATCAACTGCGGTTGCAGCCCCAAGTGATTTCGCTGGCGGTGCTCATGCTGGGCTGCGTGAACGAACGAACTGCGTATCTCGCTCGCTGGTACCTGGCCAGTATGTGGCTATGGGCCGGACTTCATAAGTTCTTATCGCCCGAGTGGTACGGCTATCAGTCCTGGTGGTTTCTGGAACAGTGCGGCTTCGATGGAGACACCTGGCACTTGCCGTTCGCCATCGCCGTTGCTCTGTTTGAGACTGCGGTCGGTCTGCTCGCCATGTTCGCACCGCGACTTGCCGTCTGGCCTGCGGTGGCCTTGCATCTGGGACTGTTATTGCTGCTCTCGCCGCTGGTGCGAAATTTCAACGAGAGTGTGTGGCCGTGGAATTTGGCAACGGCAGTTGCGGCCTACGTGCTGCTCAGGCAATCGTCGGTCAATCGTCTGAATTGGAAAGATAGCGGCTGGCCAACGCAACTGGTCATCGCAACTCTGTTGTTTTCTCCCGCCTTGTTCTACGTCGGGTTGCTCAATCCGCATCTGGCATTTGTCCTGTACAGCGGGAACATGCCGCGGGCGATTCATATTAGTGCTGACTCTTATCATCACCTGGACGGCTGGACTGGACTGACGGTCCCATTTCCCGATTCGCCCCGGTTGTTTATTCAGCATTTTGAGCGGACGGCGAAGCCCGGCGAAAGACTTCACATTGCCGATCCGCGCTGGGGCATTTCCGATCGCTACTTCATCAAGTCAGCAACCGGCGAAGCAGCTGAAGTGTCACGCGCCGCATATCTGCCCGAGAATGGATCGGTGCGCGTGCTGGAACTCGAAGATCTGCAACTCCTCTGGCAACTGCGGCAAGCCGGCTATCGGTTGGAGCCGAGCGGATTCGAGATCATTACCAAAGCCACCTACTCATCGCCAGCGCTGGCGAGTCAACGTGCTGAAGTCGTGATGTTGCTGACCCGGCTACATAACTTGCAAGAGTTGCATTTGCAAAGGCAAATCGTAACTGACCAAGACTTGCGGCAGTTGAGCGTACTACGGCGGCTAGAATTGGTCGAAATGAACCGCTGTCAACTGCCGGAGAACGCACTCGAGCGACTGGCAGAACTTCGAGCATTAGCGTGGCTCGATCTCGAAGGGAGCAATTTCTCCTGCGTTGGATTGCGGCAACTAACCGCGCGTTCGAACTTGCAAGTGTTGAAAATAGCGCACACGAACTTTTCGGACGATTGCGCCGCGCAAGTCAGCACCGACTCCAAGTTGCAGTGGTTGCATATCAACGATACCCAAGTCACTTCCGCCGGTTTGCTGCGCTTGCCAGTTCTGCCACATTGTCAGTGGCTTAGCCTGGCTGGCAACGACATTGGCAATGCGGCGCTGATCAACTTACCGCAGTGGCCGCGCTTAGAGATTCTGGACCTATCGCGCACGAAGCTTACGGATGACGCCATCCCCACATTAAGCCAACTGCAGAGTTGCCAGAAAATATTCTTGAGTGGTACTCAAATTTCATCCGCCGGCAAAGCGCGACTGCGACGCGCTTTGCCAGACTTGAATATTGACGACGAGCCTGTGATTGAAGGCCCACCCAATTAGGCCTTGGCAGCAATGTTGATGTAGGCGTGCACGTGCGGCGCTCCGCGGAAGTGCCAGACGAACGACGGACCTTCGACGCGCCAGATATCCCAAACGTTGTCCTTGTTCAGGTCGTTGTTCGAGTAGAAGGCCATGTGCAACTTGCCCACGCCGCCATCGGCTTTGAGCATTGCCATTACTTCGTCGGCATCTTCGGCGCGATAAGGAGCCAGCAGCACCTTGAGTGTCGCTTCGACCAACTGCTGTTGATCGCTGCTAAGTTCACCCACGCCAATGCCCGGGAACTTGCCAGCTGCACCTTGAACCTGCACCGCCGATTCGCCAGGAGCAGCAGTCAGCAAGGCCTTCTTCGCTTGCGCGGCGTCGAGTGCTTTGAAGACCTCGTTGGTTTGCTTGGTCTGATAGTGGTAGAGGTTTTCCTTGGTATCTTCTTCACCGTGACCATAGATGAGTGGACCGCCAAAGGCCGCTTTATCCACGCTATCGCCATCGGCGCGCAACGTGAGGTGGCGACCGGTCAGAGTCCATTGGAACTTGCCTGAGTCAGGATTGCCGAACATGGCCATGCTATACGCGCCCAGACCACCGTCATCGTATTCGGTTTGCTTCAGCAATCGTTGGAAGCCATCTTCGGAAGTCACCTTCCGCACGATTTGTTCCGCCATCGCCCGCTGTTGCTTGGTGTAGAACGAGTCGTCGATCTTCGGCTTGGTGATGTGCCAGTTGGCGTTGATCTTCTTGCGCAATTCGTGATCGAAATCGAAGCAAATCGCTTTCTTCTGCTCGTCGGACAGCGACTTGTACAATTCGGCAGCCACCGTTTCTGCACCACTCTTCGGACTTGGCGCGGCAAATACGCTGTTGCCCAACATCGGCACAGCAGCCGTGGCGAGGGCAGCGGTGCCCATCGTGCGCAAAAAGTCGCGGCGGTCTACAGAGCCACAATCCGAGCAACCCGAGCGGTCCTTATGGTTCATGATCATTTCCTGGAGAGAGGATTGAATGGTGGGAAAACCTTCCGGCATTGTAGCGAAGCCTTGTGGCTGAAGCGAAATGAATTCGGAGCCAGGTAGTGAGCTGATTTGGGCGATGGCTGGACGCGTCAGCCTCAAAACGGGGGGTGTTCAATTAAGGGTTCCTTAATTGAACAGTGGATGACGTAACTCACGAGTTTCCGAGCGTTTGGTGTTCAAATAAGAGGCTGCCTGTTGAACATCTAGGATGAAAAAAGTCAGTCGAACTCACCCACGCCCCGCATCCGCGGCGGTCGTTGAACTTACCCTGAACAGCAAGCAGAGTTGGCACGCGTGGCTGCTCAGTGCCGCGGTCATCGACTAAACTTGCGTTGGTGCGATTCCCCGTGAGATCGCCGGAGTATCCATTGGCCTGGCCCAGCTGCCCATCATGACCGTCATCGTCAAGAAGAACGTCCCCAGCGGAACCATTATTCTCAGTCGGCCCGAGAAGCGTAACGCGCTGACCAGGCAAATGCTGACGGAGATCTCGCAGGCCTTCACCGATTTGCATGGCGAAAAACAAGTGCGCGCGGTCATTCTGACCGGCGCTGGTTCGGCTTTTTGCGCTGGCATGGATCTCGCCGAGATGCAGCAGACCGCTTCGCAGCCCGATGCCCAAGAGCAGTGGTACCGCGACAGTCTGCAATACCGCGAGCTCATCGAGCAGATGCTGCAGTTTCCCAAGCCGATCATTGCCGCGGTCAATGGGCCCGCGATGGCGGGGGGAGCGGGGCTGGTGCTGGCCAGCGATCTGGTCGTGGCTACTGCTAGTGCGATGTTTGGCTTGCCGGAGCCCAAGCGGGGGATTGTCGCGGGTATTGTCTCACCACTCTTGGCCTTTCGCATCGGTGGGGGCGCTGCCACGCATCTGCTGCTGCGGGCCAATACCATTGAAGCGCAGCAGGCTTTGTCGCGAGGCATCTATCATGAGATCGTCGCGGACGATCTCATCTGGGCGAGCTCCCACGAACTGGCGAAGGAGATCGCTCAATCGGCACCTGAGGCCATTCAACTGACGAAGCGTATGATCTACGAAAATATCGGCGAGCAGTTGCTGACTCAACTTTCAGCCGGTGCAGCCATGAGTGCCACCGCGCGCACCACCGAAGCGGCCGCCGAAGGGCTCACTGCCTTCTTTGAGAAACGCAACCCAAAGTGGAAGTAGCTGTTTCTGTAGTTTCCAGTGGTTTGTTTCTCAGGCAGCACTCTGCAGCGACTTAGAAGTCGATCTGGGCCCGCAAAGCGAAGGCACTGGTTTCGCTCTGGACTCCAGTCCGGTAGTCGAGCCAGCTGTGAACGAAGTTGAAGACCACTTTGCAGTAGGGGTTGCAGTACCAGTTGACGCCCGTGGTCAGGTTGCTCATTTCGCCACCGACAATCGTGCCATCGTTTAGGTCGATATAAGACCAACGAGCCGCGATTTCCCAGGCCCCCAGTCCACAGCATCTACCGCTGTTAGTGTTGACCCAGAAGAAGTCTTCAAACGGTTTTACACGGTCGATGGCTCCCGCTTTGCGATCATAGGGCCGATGCTCGCCGGTGAGAAAATAGCCCGCCTGCATGTACATGCCGGCGAGCGTCGCGGTGCCGCCAGCGGTCTGGTCGACGATGGCAGCCATTGCTTCGGCCTGAAAGGAGAACGCACCATGCACGGTCAGGTTTTCGACACCGAACGTATTCACACTCTGAGCATCGAGAAGCAAAGTATCGACAAAGAATGGTGTTCCATTGAAGGCACCGGGGACTGCCTGACCGGAAGTGCCCACCGCGCCTGGCGCAAACTCACCGACGAAGATCTCGGGAATCGAGCGGAAGCGAACAAGATCGCGCGGCGGCGAATTGTAGTAATAAGCGCCGCCGATATGGCAGTAATAGCGTCCATCAGCTGGTTCGTCGTACCACAGCAAGTGGGTTAAGCGACCGGCAAGACCGTTGCCACCATCCGTACTTAACGATCCTCCGAACTGATCCTGTCCTGTACGGAACAAGGAACCAGCCCACGTCGTGTTCAAGTCTTCCGAGTTGTTGTAGAAGCCAATGCCGATGTGGCGAAACGGCGTGAAGGCCTGAAACAGCGAGGAACGTTCCATAAAGGTCGTATAGCGAAAGCTGCTGACGACCTCCAAGGAAAAGGGGTGTTTCCATTGCCCGACACGCACATTTCCGAGTATGGGCAAGTTCGTCCACTCCATCCACACATCGGTGAATGTCGGCCGGCCGAAGAACCCGAAGTCCATCTGCACGAAGTAGTTCATATTCTCCGCAACCGCGCCCTTCGCGCTTAAACGCACGCGGCGGAAGTCGGCACCATTTTGAATCGGCTCGTTCAGGATTGGATCGAACGTAGCGCGGCTTGCCGCATCCTGGTGGAATACCACTGCATCGGCTTGCACGATGCCATTGATTGTGACGTTCGGCAGTTTCTTGGAGGCGGCCTTCAGCGCTTCCATCTCCTTCTCAAGCGCTGCTAGTCGCGTGGCAGTAGGATCGGCAGGAGCTAAGGTGGCCGCCAGATCGGCACTGCTGTCGGCCAGTGTTAGTTCACTGGCGACCTCAGCGTCGACGGGTGCCTGATAAGGAGCAGCCAAGGGTGTGGGATCAGGCTGAGCCGGAAGCTGCGGCGCCGAATACTGTTGCACTGGCAATTCGCCAGACGGAAAAGGAGTCGGATAGTTTGGTTGCCCGCTGGCAGTTAGTAAGGAGGTGCTGCTGGCAATTGCCACTGCTAGCAAAGCGTGGATGGACCGCATGGCAATCTCGCCGATAGTTGATATTTCAAAAGTGAGCGACAAATTCGTCGGTCCTAATGAATATCGGCAGCAAGACCGCTACAACCCCTAAAGTCTGCCAAATTGTAATTCAGCGATATGAAGCAGTTGCTAGCGGACAATTGTGGAGACCGCGCTACCGTTGGCACAAATGACTGAACGAAGTGAGCGTGCGCTGGAGCACGGCAAAATCGACGGGCTTCGTCATGTGTTGATCAAAGCCCGCCTCTTTAGCGCGGCGCTGATCGTCGTCCCTTCCGTAACCGGTGAGTGCAATGAGCAGGAGACCGTCGAGATGAGTCTCTTCGCGCAACGCCCGCGCGACGGCGTAACCATCCATCCCACCAGGTAAGCCGATATCGCACAGCACCACCTCGGGCGACCACTCGGTTGCGACAGCGAGACCACTCGGACCGGTATGAGCAACCTTTACCTCATGCCCCAGGTGACGCAGGAGCAATCGCATACTTTCTGCGCCATCCAAATTGTCTTCGATGATCAGGATTCGGCAAGACTTTCCCTTCGTTGTTGCCCGCGGTGCCGACTGCTGGGAAGCGACGACAGATTGATCGAGAAACAACTGCACGCGAAACTCGGTCCCCCGTCCTAAGCCTTCACTGCTCACGCAAACTGCGCCGCCATGCAACTCGACGAGCCCTTTGACAAGTGCCAGCCCCAGCCCCAACCCACCACGACTTCGTTCCAGCGATCGATCGGCCTGGGAGAAGGCATCGAAGACTGAACTGAGTGTTTCGCGATCCATGCCAATGCCCGAATCGCGAATCGTCAGCAGCGCCGAGCGTCCATCCGTTTCGGGAAGCAGACGAACCAGGACTTGCCCCCCTTCGTCAGTGAATTTGTGTGCATTGTGAATCAGGTTCCCAACAATTTGACTCATCCGCGTCCGGTCGCCTTGAATCCACAACGACTGCTGCGGTAGTTCCAACGTCAGCTGCAAGCCGCTCTGTTCGACGACCGAGCGATAATCTTCGAGCGTATCTTTAACGATCTTGGTCAGGTCGCAGCGCTCTCGTCGCAATTGAATCTTGCCGCTGGCAATCCGGGAGACATCAAGCAGATCGTCGATCAGCCGCGTCATGTGCGCCACCTGACGTTCGATCATTTCACGCGCTTGGATCGAGCCAGTATCGGTCGTGGTCCCCGGTACTTGAGCTGAACAACGCAGGATTTCGACCGCATTGCGAATCGGCGCGAGAGGATTCCGCAACTCGTGGCCTAACATCGCGAGAAAATGATCTTTGCGGCGATCGTGTTCGCGCACATTCTCATACAGGCGAGCGTTGTCGATAGCGATGCTGGCCCGATTGGCAAAATCCTCAACCAGGCGAAAGTGGCCCACAGCTGTGGTCGTTTCGAGCGAGTTGCTTGCCAGGACCAACGCGCCAATGGTGCGCCCACGGGCACTAAGAGGAAGAATCGCGAAGACGTGGAGCGGATTTCCGCCAATTCCTTGATCGCCGGTAATGTCGGCCGCTGAAATCGTGATTTGCCGCACGAACCCCGCGCGGCCCAACCGTGCCTGACTATTGTCAATTGCCTCTTTAATCGAACCGCGCAGCTGTGCCGGGAGCCGCTGCCAAAGTTCATCACGAGTTGAACTCAAGTTGCCGACGGGCGTCGCCCAAGCTGCGTCGCACTTACCGAGTTGGTGTTGCTCATCCAGCAAGGCGATGGCACTGAAGTCTGCCAAAAATGGCACCGCAACTCGATTGATTTCGGCGATTGTGGCGTCTGTGCTTAAATGACGAGTCATCGCGGCCGAAGCTTCGGACAGAAAATTTAACTGCCGATTGGAATCTTCCGCCGCAGCTCGGGCAGCCTGCTCGCGCGCGAGGTTGACCCGAGCTTCAGCATGCCGCTCAATCTCCTGCGTCTTGCGGAATAGGTCGACGAACACGCGCACCTTGGTGCG
Organism: Anatilimnocola aggregata; assembly: GCF_007747655.1. NCBI lineage: Bacteria > Pseudomonadati > Planctomycetota > Planctomycetia > Pirellulales > Pirellulaceae > Anatilimnocola > Anatilimnocola aggregata. The sequence goes on along the minus strand of NZ_CP036274.1, from coordinate 4,986,297 downwards.
CAAAATATCGGGCACGATTGGTGACAGGATATAGTCGACCGCCCCCAAGGAATAACCTTGGGCGGTGTGCATGTCGTCGCCAAAAGCGGTGACGAAGATGATGGGGGTATGGGTGCAGCGCCGATGTTGCCGGATCAGCGCGGCGGTTTCGAAGCCATCCATGTCCGGCATGTTCACGTCGAGCAGGATCACGGCAAAATCGTGCTCCAGCAGACGTCGCAGTGCATCGCGCCCCGACTTCGCCAGTACGATGTTCTCCCCCAGGCTGGCAAGCGCAGCTTCAAGCGAAAGAAGTTTATCGGGCTGATCATCGACGATCAGCACGTTCACTCTTTCGCTGGGCGGCTGTCCCGCTGGCGCTGCATCAGAGCCTGGTGGCATCATGTAAGTCATCCAAGAGTTAGCGATTACGTGGCCGCCCGTGCTTCAATTTCTTGTCCGGCAGTTTCGCGCCGTCTGAGCCATGCGCGCATGACAGCTAACATCTGCTCCGAGTCTACCGGTTTGGCAAGGTAATCCCAAGCCCCGGCCTCGATGCACTTCTCGCGATCTCCTTTCATCGCTTTGGCTGTCACCGCAATAATGGGAAGGTTTTTAAGGTGCGGAATTTGGCGAATAGCGCGCATCGTCTCGTAGCCATCCATTTCGGGCATCATGATATCCATGAGTACGATGTCGATATCGGCATGGTTCTGCAGCACTTGAATTGCATCTCTGCCCGTCTCAGCCGAGTAAATTTGCATGTTGCGCCATTCCAGCACACTGGAGAGCGCGAAGATATTGCGAATGTCATCGTCGACAATGAGTACCTTGCGCCCTTCGAGCACGCCGTCCGAATCGTGCAGATTCCGCAACACTTCTCGCTTGTCGGGAGCTAGCTTGGCTAACGGATAGTGCAACGTGGCGGCCACTTGATCGAGCAGTAGCTCTGCAGAAAATGCTGCCCGGACGATGCGGCTACGGCCAAGCTCGCGTAGCGCCACCTGGTTGTCTGCCGAAGGAACGACATCGGTGCGGTAGATAATCGGTAGTCTGGCAAGCGCGGGTGTGCGGGCAATTTCAGCAGCAATTTCACTCAACGAAACATCGCAGACTTGCGCGCTCAAGATCAGGCAGTCGTATTCACCCGCTTTCAGTGCCGCCAGCGCCTGCCGATTGCTGGTGACGTGCTGCACACGCAAATCATCCTGCTCGATGAGCGGACGAACTTCGTTTTGCGCCGTTGCTTCTCGTTCCACCAGCAAGATGTTTCGAGTCCGTTGCCGGGTGAATTCGCTGGCGGTGTCCATGAATTTGTTGAGATCATCCTGAGTGCGAATTGGCTTCGGTAAGAACTCGACAGCCCCCGAACTGAGAGCCTGTTCTCGTATTTCTTCCGTCGACACAATCCATACCGGTATATGCCGGATGTTCGCATCGTTCTTCAAACGCTCGAGCACTCGCCAGCCGTTGATATCTGGCAAGCAGATGTCGAGCGTCATCGCTGTAGGACGATATTCGCGGGCCATGGTGAGCGCGGCCGCGCCCATCGAAGTCACCAACCCCTTAAACCCTCGCTCGTGGGCGGCCTGCAACAAGATTCGGGCAAAGTTCAAGTCGTTCTCGACGATTAGCATGACTACGTCATCTGGCTGGATGGTGTTGCGGTCATCACCCACTTCGTTGACCAGTTGCGAAACTTCCGGCTCCAGCAGCTCAGTTGGTTGCTCGCGCGGCGGAGCAACCAGATTCGCAGGAATGTGTGTGAGGGAGTCGTCGGAAACTCGTTCTGTCGAGGCCTTGCGCGAAAGCTTTTGTGGGACAAACGCCTGTGGCAGGAACAAGGTGAACGTGCTTCCCTTGCCCGGAATGCTGGTAAGACGAATTTCGCCGCCGAGCAGTCGCGATAGTTCGCGGCTGATCGCCAGACCGAGGCCAGTACCGCCGTACTTGCGGCTAGTGCTGCCGTCGGCCTGCTGGAAGGCTTCGAAAATGATCTGCTGCTTGTCTGGTGAAATACCGATGCCCGTGTCGGTAACGACGAAGGCCAGCACACCGCTGGCATGATTCAGCAAGTCGTTCTCGGTGTTCCAGCCCGCAGCGATCGGCTTCACGGTGAGCTTAACCCTCCCTTGATGCGTGAACTTAAACGCATTAGAGAGGAGGTTCTTGATCACTTGCTGCAGGCGTTTGGCGTCGGTAAGCATCGTCTTCGGCAATTGCGGATCGAGCTCGATGCTGAACTCGACTTCCTTGGCTTCGGCGACGTGGCGGAAGGTCCGTTCGACGTAACTGTTCAGGTCGCTGAGCCGCAGTTCGCCGACATCGACCATGACCGTGCCCGATTCGATCTTCGACAAGTCGAGAATGTCGTTGATCAGCATCAGCAGGTCGTTGCCGCTGGAGTGAATGGTCTTGGCGAACTCCATTTGCCGCGACGTGAGGTTGTTCTCCGCATTCTTGCTCAGCTGGTCCGAAAGGATAAGCAAGCTGTTGAGCGGCGTTCGCAACTCGTGCGACATATTCGCAAGGAACTCTGATTTGTACTTCGAAGTGAGGGCCAACTGTTTGGCCTTTTCTTCGAGAGCCTGGCGGGCTTGTTCCACTTCGCGATTTTTTCGTTCCACTTCCTGATTTTGGTGCGCGAGCAGACCGGCCTTCTCTTCGAGTTCCTGGTTCGTGTTCTGCAACTCCTCTTGCCGGCTTTGCAACTCTTGCGCAAGCGATTGCGACTGCTTGAGCAGGCCTTCCGTACGCATGTTCGCTTCGATCGTGTTGAGCACGATACCGATCGATTCAGTAAGCTGATCGAGAAATGCCTGGTGGGTCGGATTAAAACGCTCGAACGAAGCGAGTTCGAGCACGCCCTTCAGTTCACCTTCGAAAATAACCGGCAGGACGATGATGCTCTTGGGTGCGGCGACACCCAGCGCGGATGAAACGTGAAAGTAGTTGGGCGGGCAGTTGGTGACGAGGATCTTCTGCTTTTCCAATGCGCACTGACCCGTGAGCCCTTCGCCGATGCCAATTCGCTTGCCCAAAGCATCCTGTCCTTGATCGGCGTAGCTCGCCAGCAAGGTGAGTTGGGGCTGATCGTCGACCGTTTCATGGACGTAGAAGACGGCCTGCTGGGCACCCACCACCGGCACGAGTTCCGACAGAATCATGCGGCCGACCGTCGTCAAGTCGCGCTGGCCTTGCAACATGCGGCTGAACTTCGCCAGGTTCGTTTTCAACCAGTCTTGTTCGCTGTTCTTGAGCGTGGTGTCCTTCAAGTTGCGAATCATCTCGTTGATGTTGTCCTTGAGCGCCGCCACTTCACCGAGAGCCTCCACGGTGATGGAGCGAGTCAAGTCACCCTTGGTCACGGCGGTAGCCACCTCGGCGATCGCGCGGACCTGAGTCGTCAAGTTCGCCGCGAGTTGATTCACGTTCTCGGTGAGCATCTTCCAGGTTCCGGCTGCACCCGGCACCTTCGCCTGGCCACCGAGCTTTCCTTCGACACCCACTTCTCGAGCCACGGTCGTCACCTGGTCGGCGAACGTCGCGAGCGTTTCGATCATCGAGTTAATCGTATCGGCAAGCGCCGCGATTTCCCCCTTCGCTTCCACCGTCAGTTTTTGCTTCAAGTCACCGTTAGCGACCGCGGTCACAACCTTGGCGATACCGCGCACCTGGCTGGTCAAGTTACCGGCCATCGAGTTCACGTTGTCGGTAAGATCTTTCCAAGTACCGGAAACACCCTTCACCTGGGCCTGACCACCCAACTTTCCTTCCGTACCCACTTCGCGGGCTACGCGGGTCACTTCCGCCGCAAACGAGCCAAGCTGATCGACCATCGTGTTGATCGTATTACTCAGTTCGAGAAATTCACCCTTCACGTCGACGGTGATCTTCTTCGATAAATCGCCCGTTGCCACGGCCGTGGTCACCGCAGCAATGTTACGCACCTGGCCAGTCAAGTTGCTGGCCATGAAATTCACGGAGTCGGTCAAGTCCTTCCAAGTTCCCGACACACCTTCCACCTTAGCTTGACCACCCAATTGACCTTCAGTGCCCACTTCGCGGGCCACGCGGGTCACTTCCGAAGCAAAGGAGCGAAGCTGATCCACCATCGTATTGATGGTGTTCTTGAGTTCGAGAATTTCACCCTTCACATCCACGGTGATCTTTTTCGACAAGTCGCCATTCGCCACGGCGGTCGTCACCGCGGCGATATTGCGGACCTGGCCGGTTAAGTTGCCCGCCATGGAATTCACAGAGTCCGTAAGATCTTTCCACGTACCGGAAACACCTTCCACCTGAGCCTGTCCGCCCAGCTTGCCTTCGGTGCCCACTTCGCGGGCCACGCGGGTCACTTCCGAGGCGAACGAGCGAAGCTGATCCACCATCGTATTGATGGTGTTCTTCAGTTCGAGGAATTCACCCTTCACGTCCACGGTGATCTTCTTCGACAAGTCACCGTTCGCCACAGCGGTCGTCACTTCGGCGATGTTACGCACTTGAGCCGTGAGGTTACCGGCCATGCCATTCACCGAGTCGGTGAGATCCTTCCACGTACCGGCAACACCGCGCACCTGAGCTTGTCCGCCCAGCTTGCCTTCCGAGCCCACTTCGCGAGCCACACGAGTCACTTCCGAAGCAAAGGAGCTAAGCTGATCGACCATCGTATTGATCGTGTTCTTCAGTTCGAGGATTTCCCCCTTCACGTCCACAGTGATCTTCTTCGACAAGTCGCCATTGGCCACGGCCGTCGTGACGGCCGCGATATTACGGACCTGGCCGGTCAAGTTACCGGCCATCGAATTCACCGAGTCGGTGAGGTCCTTCCAAGTACCGGACACACCTTCCACCTTCGCTTGGCCACCGAGCTTGCCTTCGGTACCCACTTCGCGGGCCACGCGGGTCACTTCGGCCGCGAACGAACTAAGCTGATCCACCATCGTATTAATGGTGTTCTTGAGTTCGAGAATTTCCCCCTTCACATCGACCGTGATCTTCTTCGACAAGTCACCGTTGGCCACGGCCGTCGTTACCGCCGCGATGTTACGCACCTGGCCGGTCAAGTTACCGGCCATGGAATTCACCGAGTCGGTGAGATCCTTCCATGTACCTGAAACTCCTTCCACCTTCGCCTGCCCACCCAGCTGACCTTCCGTGCCCACCTCGCGAGCCACGCGGGTCACTTCCGAAGCAAACGAGCTAAGCTGATCGACCATTGTATTAATGGTATTACTTAGTTCGCCGAACTCGCCTTTGACGTCCACCGTGATCTTCTTCGAGAGATCACCCTTGGCGACGGCAGTCGTCACGTTGGCGATATTACGCACCTGCCCCGTGAGATTGCTGGCCATGGAATTCACCGAGTCGGTGAGATCCTTCCAAGTACCGGACACTCCTTCCACCTTCGCTTGGCCACCAAGCTGACCTTCGGTACCCACTTCGCGGGCCACGCGGGTCACTTCCGAGGCGAATGAGCGAAGCTGATCCACCATCGTGTTGATGGTGTTCTTCAATTCAAGGAACTCACCCTTCACGTCGACGGTAATCTTCTTCGACAAGTCGCCATTCGCGACGGCGGTCGTCACTTCGGCAATGTTACGTACCTGGCCGGTCAAGTTACCGGCCATCGAGTTCACCGAATCGGTAAGATCCTTCCAAGTACCGGCGACGTTCTTCACCTGGGCCTGCCCACCCAATTCGCCTTCCGTACCCACTTCACGAGCCACGCGGGTCACTTCTGACGCGAACGAGCTGAGCTGATCCACCATTTTATTAATGGTCTTGGCCGTGCCGAGGAATTCGCCCTGCAGCGGACGATCGTCAAGCTCCAGCGCCATCGTCTGTGACAGATCACCTTGAGCCACGGCACCGATCACGCGAGCCGTTTCGCGCGTGGGGCGTACAAGGTCGCCGATTAAATCATTGACGGAATCAATCGAAGCGGCCCAACTGCCGCGCACATCGCCCAGCGAAGCTCGCTGCGTCAGCTTTCCTTCTTTACCGACCACTCGCCCCAGCCGTTCGAGTTCGCGGGCCATGCGCTCATTCAACTCGATGACTTCATTAAAGGCATCGGCGACCTTGCCAGCTGCTCCGGTCCAATCGTGCGGCAACCGGACCGAAAAATCGCCCCGCTTGAGCGCGCTCATTGCATTCAGCAGAACGGGGAGGTCGATGGCTTGCGTGGTTTCCAGTGAAGCAACCATGAAAGAATCCTTGATGAGCAAGCGATGATTTGAAATGCAACTGATAAAATTAACGAGGCGGGGCGTGTCTGCTCGTCGACTGCTCAAGCTTGCATGTGGTACGTAAACCGCACTGTCGAGCGCGCAGAAACGGATTGCAGTGAGAACGGACTGAGAGGGCATTCCGCAGTGCGCGGAGGATGCTGATCTAGAGAAGGTCGCTGGGGAAGAAACGGCGACGTAAGTCGTTTCACAATCAATCTCCGGGGCGCGCAGTTTCATCCAGTTCTGTGGACGTAACTCGCAGTCCCTGCGAGACATTCAATTCGAGAGCCATTGTAATCAGGGCCCTCTTGCGGCGACAACCTCAAGCCACTGAATCTACCTTGTGTCGTCTACCGTACAGTGGCTGTGGTCAGGCAAAGCTGACGCCTCAGTTTCTCAGCACTCACCGGCGTTCGGCATGCCGCGTGCACTGACGGCAACATTCGTTCCTTGAGCCCTACTAACGAGAAGTTGCACCGTGAAATTGCGCACTGGCAAACCATACTGGCTCGCAGTCGACTGCGACGCCCGTTCGATTGGAAGCGAGGCTCTATTCTCGGGTGATGTGCGCTGTAGCGTGGTCGTACTTGGGGGAGGGATTACCGGGGCGTTGGCTGCCTACCGACTTACGACGCAGGGGGTGGACGTCGTCTTAGTGGATGAGCGCGAATTTGGTCACGGCAGCAGCGCGGCCAGTACGGGATTATTGCAATATGAGGTCGATACGCCGTTAGCAGAATTGATCGACCAGGTTGGTGAGCAGAATGCAGTGCGCGCGTATCGTCGCGGGTTAACCGCGATTGATGAAATCGAACAACTGGTGGGGGAGCTCGAACTAGATTGCGGATTCTCGCGACGCGAGAGCCTCTATTTTGCCTCCAGCATTTGGCACCGCAGCAGTCTCGAACGCGAGTGCGAACTGCGCCGCCAGGTCGGTTTTGATGTCGAGTTTCTGAATCGCGAACAACTGGCTGAAATCTCGACACTTCAGGCCGCCGGAGCAATCTTGTCACGCGGCGATGCGCAAATCGATCCTTATCGCTTTACGCGCGAACTTCTGCGCGCGGCAGTCAGGCAAGGCTTGCGCGCTTATGCGAAAACCAAAGTGGTCAGTGTGTGTGAAGCAGATTCGTGCGTCACGCTCGTTACCGAAACGGGGCGAATCATAGCGGACAAGATTGTCTACGCCACCGGTTACGCGACGAAGCCCTTTCTAGCAGGGGAATCGGCCGGCAAATTGCATAGCACTTATGCCGTCATCAGCGAACCCTTGGGAGAGGTTCCCGGCTGGCCCAACCAATGCCTGCTCTGGGAGACCGCACGCCCCTATTTTTATGCTCGGCGTACTGATGATGGCCGCGCGCTCATCGGCGGTGGCGACACCCTCTTCTCGAACGATCATGAGCGCGATGGCTTAGTAGACCGAAAGGTTGAGAAGTTAGTGGAACGTTTTCAAGAACTGTTTCCCGGGGCAACATTTGTTCCGGATTATGCCTGGGCGGGAACCTTTGCCGAAACGAAGGACGGACTTGCCTACATCGGCTCACCGCCCGATCGGCCGCGCGCTTACTTCGCCCTCGGCTACGGCGGAAATGGCATCACGTTTAGTGTGATTGCTTCGCAGGTGATTACCGATCTCTACTTCGGCCGACCGAACCCAGATGCAGAAGTGTTTCGCTTTGAGCGGTAGCTCTGGGTGTAACACCGTCATTGACTTACAGCTTGGGTCTGCCAGGAGGACTGAAGAGGCATTTCATGCTTAGCGAAAACCCCGGCAGGAGCTCCGTTGTTATCGATTCGTCAATCTCGATTACTCGAAATTGTGTACCCGGAGTGAACTGAAATAATTGCCTGGTTCTGGGGTAAAGGTACCACACTTCTTGTACGCCGTGGCCAAAATACTCGGCCATTTTAGCTTCCATTTCGCCTCGCGTATTGGTGACGCTTACTACTTCGACGGCCAGATTGGGTACGATATGTGGAGTAGGAGAGTCAATTGGAAACTCGCCACCCGGCAGGCGATCCAAGGCAATAAATCCGCAGTCGGGAAGGCGAATCAACTTGGGTGCGAGCTGCAAAGGAGTGCCATCGCCGAAAGCAATTCCGATCGGATTCGTCGTCAGGTAGATATGCAATTGCGTGACCAGCCAACTCGCCAACAATCCTTCGTATGCACCCATAGCCTTCTCAATGAGAGTACCGTCAACAAGTTCAAAGCGTTTACCTTGCTCAGCACGAAGTCGAAGCAAGTCCTCTCCGGTGGCCAGACCAGGTAGCGGTGAGAAACAAATTCTCGTCAGTGGCAAATCACCGAATCGATTTGCCAGTTCCCCGAGTGTGCCGACCGAGGTCAGGCCCTCGCTGGAGGGAAGCGGAATTGGAAATGATGTGCTCATATCACCACTCTATGCTGGCTCTTTGCAAGTTGCGAGTCGCATCTCCTTGGTCACCAGTGCATTACCCAGCCGCCATCGACGTTGAGTGTTTGCCCCGTGATGTTCTGGGCCTGATAGGAGGCGAGAAAGACGGCATAGGCGGCGATGTCATCGGGAGTCTGCCAGCGTTTGAGCGGAATTACGCTGCGGACCTTCTCGCCGGCCCAATCATCGTACGCCCGTTTGGCATCTGCTGGCTGCTGGTCGTTCCAGGCCTGCCAGACGGCACGGTTGAGTGGTGTTTGAATCATGCCGGGACAGATGGTATTCACTCGCACGTTATGGGGCGCAAGATCCTTGGCAGCAGCCTGGGCAAAGTTAATCAACCCTGCTTTGGCGGCCGAGTAGGGTGGGTCGGTCTGGGAACCAATTTGCCCGGCGACCGACGAAATGAAAAGAAAAGTCCCTTGCTGCCGCTCCGCCATACCGGGCGCGAGGGCATGGGCGACATTCACGGCTCCGAGCAAGTTCACTCGCAGCACCCGGTCCCAGTCGCTCGGCTCTAACTTCCAAAACGGAAATCCGAATTTACCCGAACCCATCCCCGCTGCGTAGACAACATGCTGGATCTGGCCGAATGAAGCGTTGATCTCAGCTGCTGTTTTTTTCACTTGCACAAAGTCAGTGGCATCCACAATCTGTCCCAGGCAAGTCGTGCTCGATTCGGTCGCCAGTTCCGCCGCGCGAGCCGGTGTTTCGGCGCTGCGGTCCCAAAGCAGCACATTGCTTCCTTCGCGGGCAAAGGCGCGGGCGATGGCCAGCCCTATGCCGCTCGCTCCACCCACCACGAGCGCGGTGTCTCCCGTTAGTTTCAAATCCATTCTTGGTCCATTTCTCAACTCGACGACGAATTCGCTCAGCGACTACCAGCCGGCAACTCTCGGGTGGAAAAACTCTGCAGCCGTTCATCGTATGCTTTTGTTTCGGGCGCAAGCGACGCCGCCTTACGTGCCCAGGTTAATGCTTGCTCACGATCGCCACGGGCGAAGTGAACTTCGGCAAGCGTATCCGCATAGGCCGCACTCTCGGGGGCCAGTTTGACCGCATTCTGGGCAAAGGCCAATGCTTCGTCCAAGCGGCGTCCGGCAATTGCCGCAGTCCACGCCGCCTGGTTGTGCAGGGCCGCACTCTCGGGAAACTGCTTCACTCCCTGCTGATAGACCTGATACGTCCGTTCAAACAACGCATCTGCCTCTTGCTCCATTCCGGCCTTCCGGAGTGGGGCAGTAAAGTCTTCGACCAATTTGATATGTCCCGGCAGCATGGCCTCGCAAATGGCCAACTCCTCGAGCGCTTTAGCCTTGTCACCTGCCGAAAGCAGGCCGCGGGCTCGCGTCCGGTGCAGCGACACAGCCAGATTTAAATAGCCAGATTGCTCGACCAGATTTAGGGCAGGTTTGAGCAAGTGAAAGCGGAGTTGCTCCCAATGATCGGCGGCAGCCAGCGGCTCTTTCTCGGCGATGAGGTTGCCCAAGTGCTGATTGGCAATCATCACGTACGAATGGTCGGGACCGCCTGTCCTTCGCAATAGCTGCCACTGCTCCAGAGCTTCCGCTCGCAGGTTACGATCTTGCAGAGCGGTGGCCAGGAGATAGCGAGCGTTGGTATCGAGGGCCATCAGGCTTGCCGTCGACTGTAACTTTTTCCCTTCGGCTTCCTTCCCAGCCCGTATCAAGGCGACACTCTGCAAAAAAAGTGCAAGCGAATTCCCCTGATTCAGTTCGTAGGCCCGCTGATACTGAGTCGCTGCTTCGTTCCAACGTTGCTCGGCGAGTAGCACGTCACCGTAATCGGTAGCCGTTGTGGGATCGGCCGCGACGGCTGCTTTCCAGTGTTCTTCGGCACGCAGCTTGTCGCTGCGCGCGGCCCAGGCCTCGGCAAGGGCAGCATGCAGCCGTACACGAACTGCTGCCGCAGTGCCCAGATTATCCGCCTTGGCACTGACGTGCTTCTCAACTGCTGGCCAATCGACTTCAACATGACGCGCAAAGGTCGCCGGCTGCATGGAGACTGCCACTGCATTCAATCGCTCCTGTGGATCCTGCCATCTCACATCTGCATCCAAAGCTTCCCACCACGTTTGAGCGCGGGCAAACTTCTTGCCGAATAGCTGCGACCAAACACTCTGGGGATTCTGAGCTACGCCGCGACCGTACAAATGCAGCAGTTCCTGCTGCCGTCCTGGTTGTCGTTCTAATCTCGCCAGTTGATGCCAGTACTGCCCCCGCTGATCGTCGAGGGTGGCGGTCGACTCTAGTAGGGCACGTAGATCATCGTACTGCTGCTTTTTACCGAGCATTCGCAATTGCGCCGCGATGCTGACTGCATAAGTGAAGCGATCAACCGAGCGGCTGGTGCGGACAGGCTGCTGCCCGGTGAGCCCGTTCAGCCAAGCTTGATTGAAACTGGTGTCATCCTTGATTCCAGCCAGGTCCAAGGCCTCTTGATGCTGCTGAAGCTGTGACAACAAATCGAAAGCCATCGGCTGCAGACCATCTTTCAGCAAGTCGAGCGCTAGTTGCGGTCGTTCATTCAAGAGCAGTGTCTTGGCACCGAACCAAACGTCTTCGGTCTTGACAAGCTTTGAAAAGGCTTGTGTTGCCTCGAGGGAGTCTGTGGCCTTGCCGCTCAAACGGGCCAAGGCTGCTTGCAAGGCGCTGTCGGCCATTGTGTCACGCGGAACTTTGTTCGGGAGTGGCGAGATACTCGCCCGCGCTTGGTCCCATTGCATTTGCTCGCGATACATGGCCACGACCAATTTTGCATCGCTGGGCCCGCGCTGGATCACTTCGAGCGCCTTCTTATCATTCCCCCCGGCGCGATACATGAGTGCCAGTCGATTCACGAGTGCCGAATCATCTCTTCTCTTTTCCAATTCGTCTTCGACTCGCTTAATTTCCTCGTTCAACTTGCCGCGCAATAACGCATAGGTGATGAAATGGACCTGTCCGGCTTCGGTGGCCTTGCCCAGGTCGAGCCATTGCTCGAGCAGCGACCAATCGCTACTGGCCACCATCTGTGGCGCGAGGCGCTGCATATCGGCTTGCATCGTGCTGAAAAAAAGTTGCCGACTGGCTGCGTCGGTCTCGCCTTGCAGCAGCGCAAAAAGGGTTGTGTAAGAACCCTTTTGTCGTAACTCGCTAATGACTTGCTGCCGGCCATTGCGGTCACCGTCGTAAAAACGGTTGATTAGTTGCTGGGTTTCTGCCGGAGTATCGGGCGTAATTCCCAGACGGACTTTGCGAAGGACCAACGAGGCGCGCAGGCGAACTTCGGGATCGTCGTGCTTAATTGCGAGCTCGAGATCTTTCTGCGCGGCGGCACCCGCGTACCACAGATAGCGGCTGGCCAATTCGCGAGTCTGAAACTCATCGGCACCGAGCGCTCGAATGGCTGCTGCCACCGACGGGAACGCGTCGTTGGGTTGCTGAGCTCGGGCAATTATTGGCATCAACGGGCTGGCCACCGGCGCGACCAGAAGCATCGCCAGTAGCAGCAGCGACTTGTTCATGAAGGGAACTCGTGGCAAGAATAAACGAGGGGGAGGTACTACCGAGGCAAAGTTTGCAAGTGCGCCAGGATCTTTTGTTGCTGCTCTCCGGTTGCGCGGCGTGCGGCCATCTGATAGTAGATGCGGGCGACTCCTGCCTTGCCTGCTTCTTCTGCACCCCTGGCTTTTTCAAGAATCGCGGCCAACTCTTCATCCTGCGAACTGCCCTGCGCATTCGCAGCGGACTTAATTTCCGCCACACTCAGGTCGCCGCGCTCGGCCGTGCTTCGCCGGGCCACTCCGCCACCACCAACTTCGGCTTGAGCAGGTGCATTCGCCGGTGAAGTAAGGCTGGCCTCTTGTTGCTCTTGTAACCTTCGCAGGCGTTCGCGGAGCGGGCTGGGATCGGATTGATCGCCGACGACGGGAATGATTGAAGTAACGAAGGGGCGAAACGTGCCGTCAATAAAGTAGCCGTTGCCGCCATTGGGAATCGTGACGCTCGGCGTCTGGGAAACCATCGTCGAATTGGCACCTTGGCCGACATTCAGGTTGAAGAACCCACTCGTGTTCCCGGCTCGAAAGCCGCCGCCAACGTTAGCTCCCGCATTGGGATCGAAACCACCGAAGGCCGGTGGCGGTGCACCGCCAAAGTTGAAGAACCAACCCGGGCCACGTGCGCCCCAACGCGTGCCGATGCTCTCATAAAAGCCGTGGCCAACAGTGTTGAATGGCCCGCCGACGTTCACCTGCTGCGCCGCCGCACTACGCGTACTAAGCATGCCGGCGCAGACCAGAAACGCAGTTGTCAGCGACTTGATCGCTGGTAGAAATTGCCATCGGAAAGATTTCATCGCCTTAGCCTCCTGCGGACGTCAGCCCCAACGTCCGGCCGTTATCGTGGCACGCGTTCGTTATGAGCGATTTCGCTATGATGGTCAACTAAAGTTTGCCTTACCTGCGCTGAATCTGCTTCGTCGAAAACTGCTGGCCATTTATGACTCCGCCCCCCGTCGCCCAAACCAAACGCCAGGCCGCCAAAGTGGTGAAGGCCCTTGCGCAGGGATATCCCAACGCCGAATGCGCACTCGTTCACGATAGCCCATTCCAACTCCTCATCGCGACGATCCTCTCGGCTCAATGTACCGACGAGCGCGTGAACATTGTGACCAAGGGACTGTTCGCTCAGTGTTCCACGCCGCAGGCGATCGTCGATTTGCCCATCGCCAAGCTGGAGAAAGCTATTCAAAGCGCCGGCTTCTTTCGGATGAAGGCGAAGAACATCAAGGGCTGTTGTCAGCAGTTGGCCGAGAAACACGGCGGCGAAGTTCCGCGTACGCTCGAAGAACTGGTGCAACTCCCCGGCGTCGGGCGCAAGACCGCCAACGTTGTCCTGGGCACGTCATTCGGCATTCCGTCGGGCATCGTCGTCGATACCCACGTCACGCGACTGACCAATCGCTTGGGCCTGACTACCAACCAAGACGCCGTGAAGATCGAAAAAGATCTGATGCCAATCGTGCCAAAGAAAGATTGGATCGATTTCTCGCATCGGTTAATCCACCACGGCCGCCGCATCTGCAAGGCTCGCAAACCGTTGTGCAACGACTGCCTGATGCTCAAGTTTTGTCCGCAGGTTGGCGTCGAACAGATCGGCGCGAAAAAGGAAGAATGATGTTCTGCCGCAATTGTGCCATCCGTGCCGATTGTGCGGGCTGATTCGCCTGGGGACGATCATGAGAAAAACCTATACTGCGGTGGGCCAGCGCGGGACGCGCAACTTTGGACCGTTGGCAGTCAACCGAATAGGATCGCAGTCGTGCAGCAGATCATCGACTTCTTCTTACATATTGATGATGAACTGATCAAAATCACAGCCGACTATGGCGTGTGGACTTATGGTATTCTGTTCGCCATCATCTTCGTCGAAACCGGCCTCGTCATTATGCCGTTCCTGCCGGGCGACTCCTTGCTGTTTGCCGCCGGTGCCATTGCAGCCAACCCAGACTCAGGACTGAACGTCGGCATCGTCTGCCTGTTGCTTTCCATCGCCGCGGTTCTGGGCGACACGGTGAACTACCACATTGGTCGCTACTTGGGGCCGAAGGTTCTCAGCGGCAAACTCTCGCGCTGGCTCAATCCCAAGCACTTAGAAAAGACACAAGAGTTCTTTGCGACCTACGGACCAAAGACCATCGTCATCGCCCGCTTTGTTCCGATCGTGCGAACGTTCGCCCCGTTCGTCGCCGGCGTGGGGCAAATGGATTATCGCCGCTTCTTAATCTACAACGTCGCAGGCGGAATCTTTTGGGTCCTGAGTATGACCTTTGCGGGCTACTGGTTTGGCCGCATCGAATGGGTCAGCAAGAATTTCGAGGTGGTCGTCCTGGCAATTATCTTTGTCTCGATATTGCCTGCGATCGTCGAATTCATTCGCCACCGCTACTTCGCGCCCCGCGTGGCGAAGATGGAAGTCCCGGCCGTGCCGACTACGGATTGCGCGAAAGATAAAGCGTGAGCATGGCCAGCGACAGGCCAATCGAGACAATGAACAGCAGTAGTCCTGTCACGCCATTCCAGGCTTCCGAATCGTCGGCCAGGTGCTGGTTGCTTTCCGATTCGTCAAAGTGATCGTCGTGAGTCGGCGTCTGATGGGCGGCCATCGATAAAGTCCTAGCGAGAGAAACCTTGGCTACGGGTAGTCCCTTGAGCGCGGCAACTAACTGCCGCGCGAGGCAGACAAACTGGCAAATCACACTGCGGCAGTTTCTGCCCAGCAATCATTGCCAATCAGCTTAGCGCTTTTCTTCCAGGCCCATGGTCGCAATGATCACTTCGGCACCCGGAGTCATGCGGCGCAGCTTCGCAGCCAGAACTGCCTTCTCCGAAGGGCTGGCCTTAGCCGCCCGACGCTTGAGCACGGCCAGCTTTTTCTTGCGATGCCGACGTTGCCGAAGTTCCTTCATCCGATGGATCGTGCCACCCATGCTTGCTGCCTTTTTAATTGCCGCTTGTTGTCTTGTCCGCGCCAGAATCAATCTTTTTGGCGAATCAAATCTTGTACCAGATGTTTGCTATCTCGTCAACGCGTCGTGGCTCCCAAAGCGGCCTAAGTGGGAGCCAATTTGCAGCCGCGATTCGACCTCTCGACCCCAACAATGGCCGAAAGGGCCATTTTTCAACACGGGTCTGGTCTGGGGGCTGACGGCAAGTGACTCGCGAGCAACAACTTGCGTCGTAATTGCAGGGTGTGGTTTTCATC
Source organism: Anatilimnocola aggregata (assembly GCF_007747655.1). Classification (NCBI taxonomy): domain Bacteria; kingdom Pseudomonadati; phylum Planctomycetota; class Planctomycetia; order Pirellulales; family Pirellulaceae; genus Anatilimnocola; species Anatilimnocola aggregata. The sequence goes on along the minus strand of NZ_CP036274.1, from coordinate 4,970,898 downwards.
CTGTTTGTTGAAAAACTACCCGACGTCTCCCTGCCGTTGCGGCAACGGTCCAGTGGACCGTCAGGGGCCCGTTAACGGCAAAGACGCAGTCAGCTCAGCGCCGCCCAACTGCGACTCGCCCCGCATGACGATGGCTGCCATAAATTTCCATAATCCACAACTTGCGCAATCAGAACACATCTCGCCGAATTGCTTGCCTGGTAACGAAATAGGTCCACCCAACCTTTCCCGACATAACGGAAATTTCCAAATTCAATTTCCTGTTTGCACGACCAAATTCCAATCCATGTTCACGGTCAAAGACTTTTTGCGAAGCACTTGCCGCCGTTGATAAGTGCCCACTCGGGCCTCGAATGTCAATCGATAACTTGGCACTTGCGATGGACTAATGCGCGAGTATTTGCGTAAATCGCATGCACGTACTGCGGAATTGAAAATGAACACCCTGCAAACATTAGATGCAGTCCGCGTGACTAGTTCGGTCAAAGGCGGGAGGGAATTGTTTGAGCCAGAACTTCGCTGGTAATGCTAGGCTGAGGACTCCCCGCGACTGTGTTGGCGGCACTTCGCGCGGCGGGTGGATCGGGGTACTCTGTCTAGTTGGGCTGCGGGCGATTTTGCGGGCAGGCTTCGATCACGATTTGGATCTGGGTGTCATCATGAAGCGGGCGATGAGTAGGGCAAATCTGGCGGTGGTGGCAATGCTCGTGTGGAGCGTGGGTTCGGCTTTCCTGCTAACGGGCTGCCCGACCCCCGAACCCAAGCAACCGGCCAACGGTGGCCCCCAAACACCGGAAATTGAAACTCCCGGCGCAACTGCAGCAGCCAAGGATGACCCAGCTGCGATCGATGCCCTCAAAGCGGCCGGTGCGACCTTGAAAATGGACAAGGCTGGCAATGTCGGCGAAGTCGCCCTTACGCAAGGGAACAACGACGATCTGAAACACCTGGCAAAGTTGCCCCACGTGACCGTGCTCTCGGCCGAAGTTCGGGGCATTACCGGCGAAGGGCTGGCCCACCTCAAAGGGCACCCCAGCTTAAAAGTCATTCGCCTGGAACAGAGCGACGTCAAGAATGAAGACGCTGCGATCTTGATCGAAATTCCTAAGCTGGAAGAACTTGACCTGAAGAAGACCGATTTTCGCGCTGATGCTTACGTCACCCTCGCCAAAAGCAAAACGCTGAAGAAGATTCGCGCCCCCCAGACGGCATTCGACAACGACTGCCTCAAGGCAATCGGCGGGATGAAACAATTGGTCGCGCTTGACCTGACCGACTGCAACCTGGTCACTTCCGAAGGGGCCGCCCCCCTTGCCGGCCTCGAGAATCTCGAAATGCTCAAGCTCTATGGCCGCAGCAACCTCGATGACCGCGTGATGGAGCACATTGGCAAGCTCAAGAAACTGAAGGTTCTCGGACTGGTGCAAACTTCGGTCAGCAAAGACGGCCTCGTCCATCTCGAAGGGCACCCGAACCTGAAAGAACTCGACTTGTACGGCTGCGTCAACGTGAAGAGTGACGGGCTGAAGTCGGTCGGCACGATTGTAAACCTCGAGATCCTGGGCCTGCGCGAAACGGCCGTGAAGAACGACGGCATGCAGCATTTGGTACCGCTGAAGAAGCTGAAAGAACTCGATCTGTCGGAATCGGTCATCGGCGTGGGCAAAAATTTCGAAGCGATCACTCAATTGCCTGCGCTGGTCGATTTGAACTTGTGGCAGACCAGCTTCACCGATGCCGACATGCCAGCCGTTGGTCAGTTGAAGAATCTCAAGCGGCTGAATCTCGATAAGACCGAAGTCACCGACATGGGACTCGCGAGCATCAAGGAGCTTGAGAATTTGGAGTACCTGCACTTAGGCAATACGATGATTACCGATGCTGGTCTGGCAGAACTGCACGGACTGAAGAACTTGAAGCATCTGGTGGTCACCTTCGTGGCCGGCATCTCGGACGACGGCATTGCCGAGTTGCAACAGGCCGTACCGGGGCTGACGAAGATTGACCGCTAAGCCCGTGTCTTCAGCGACGGGCGAAATCACTGGCGAGATGATCGACTGGAGCGCCGCGGAAATCGCCCGGCGCATCGCGGCGAAATCGATCTCGGCCCAGGACGTCTGCCAGGCCTTTGTAACTCGCTGCCAGGCAGTGAATCCGCAGCTCAACGCCTTCACCTGGCAACGCTTCGAGCAGGCCCTCAGCGAAGCCACTTCCATCGACGAACGACTCGCGCGGGGCGAAACGCTTGGACCGCTCGCCGGCGTGCCGATCACGGTGAAGGATTGCTTTTACTTCGCCGGCTCTACGGCGAGCATCGGCCTGTCGACACTGCAACACGAGGTCTCGACCGAAACCGGTCCGCTTGTGCAGCGGCTGCAGCGCGCAGGCGCAATCGTGCTGGGTAAGACGAATGTTCCACAGTTGATGGCAATGCACGAGTGCGACAATCCGGTCTATGGACGCACGAACAATCCTTGGAATCTCGCTCGTACTTGCGGCGGCAGCAGCGGTGGGGAAGCGGCCATCATCGCAGCGCGTGGATCGGCGCTGGGACTTGCCAACGATCTGGGCGGCAGCATTCGACTGCCCGCACACTTTTGCGGTATTGCTGGACTGATGCCGACGGCAAGACGCTTGCCCAACGCCGGCACTCAGAGCAATTTTCGGGGCTTCGAAGGAATGCGAAGTTCCGTCGGGCCACTGGGGCGGCAGGTCGCCGATTTGGATCTGGCCATGCGCGTGCTGGCGGATTATTCCGATGACCAGGCGTTGCCCGAAATTGTCCCTTGGCCTTGGCGCGACTATCGCGCAGTCGACATCGGCAAGCTGCGCATCGGGCTGTGGCTCGATGACGGCTATCTCAGTCCTTCGCCGGCCCTTCAGCGCGCGACCAGAGCGGCAGCAGATTCGCTTGCCAATGCGGGAGCCACGATTGAAGAACTACACTTCCCGCGCGGCGAAGAGATTCTCGATCTCTATATTGGTCTGATTGAAGCCGACGGTTGCGCCGACCTGCGGCGAATCGCCGCAAGCAGTCAACTCGATTGGCGCATCAGCCGAATGCTCACAGTTGGCGGTTTGAGCAGAGTCTCGCGCGCGGCGGTTGTGGGCACGTTGAAAATGCTGGGGCAAGGTTATCTCAGCCGGCTGATTCAGGCGGCGCGACCCCGCTCGGCCGATGAATACTGGCAACTCGTCCGCCAGCGCGATGCGCTGCGGCAAGAATTCCGTTCGCTGCTGGAAAATAAACAGCTAGACACTGTGATTTCTCCGCCCCATGCCTTGCCAGCACCTCAGCACACCAAGGCCATCGATTTGATGTCGGCCGCCAGCTACGCATTCTTGCCCAACCTGCTGGGTTGGCCCGCTGGCGTAACTCCCGTAACGAGCGTGGCAGCGACCGAGCAGAATGCCCGTAAACTCAGTCGTGATCGCGTCTTACAGCAGGCAATGGCGGTCGATGCGGAAAGTGCTGGGCTGCCCGTGGGGGTACAAGTGATCGCCCCGGCCTGGCGAGAAGATGTGGTCCTGGCCGTCATGAATGCCCTGGAACAAGTGTCTCCCAAACTAAGGGCAGTTATTTAGACGTGTCTAGGTAGCTTATGGTAGGAAGTCAACCGAGGCGGGGGAGATTTTAGTAAATTTCTGCAAAATGACGCTGGCATTTCTTTGGCGGTCAGGTGTATAACTGCCGTTGGCCAATTGGTCGACGAAAGCTGTAGCGTTGGTTCTGTCGAATCTGTAGCTGCTCCCATCGCCTGTTCCGTTTGGCGGACCATGAATCGGTCCCTTTCATCGGTCCTGAAAGTTAGCGAGGACCGGAAGTTTTTTGTCAGGAGTTGAGCGGTGGCAATGAAGTTGTATGTCGGGAACCTGAGTTACGGCGTAACGAACGAGAAGCTTGAAGAGCTTTTCTCGGCGTACGGCCAAGTTCGTAGCGCCCAGGTGATTCAGGATCGCGACACTGGTCGCAGCAAGGGTTTCGGCTTCGTCGAAATGGCTGACGATAACGCTGCCCGTGAGGCCATCAAAGGCCTGCACGAACAGCAACACGATGGTCGCCCATTGACTGTCAACGAAGCTCGCCCACGTGAAGATCGTGGCGGCGGCGGTGGCGGTGGTTACGGCGGCGGTGGCGGCGGTCGCGGTGGCAGCCGAGGTGGCGGTGGCGGCGGCTACGGTGGTGGCGGCGGCGGCGGTGGCCGTGGTGGCTACGGCGGTCGTTAAGCTGCGATCATTACGACGCACCTGATAATTGTCTACGATTAGAGTCTTCGAATTCGAACCTGCTATCGTAATATTTTCAACACCCGCTCCTGAATCTCAGCAGCGGGTGTTGTTTTTTGCGCCCGCTGTATGAACCTCTGCTGTTACTTGCCTTAACGGCGTTTCGTTCGCAACGTCGCAACGGATGTTTAGTCCGGCCCTCATTCCGCACTTGTTCACCCTGCCAGCGACCGATATATTGGTATGTTTCCGCTGCAATCATCCAGCGGATGCTATTCGTGCACGCAGCAAAGGCGTGCGGCAAATCCAGTTAGGACTTACGGCCATGCAAGACAGCATTCACCCCAATTACGTCGACTGCGCCGTGTCGTGCAGCTGCGGCAACGCGTTCAAGACCCGGGCCACGAAGAAGGAATTGCGGATCGACATCTGCAATGCCTGCCACCCGTTCTACACCGGCAAGCTGAAGTTCCTCGATACCGCCGGCCGTATCGAGAAGTTCCAAAACAAGTTCCAAGCCGGTTCGTACGCCAGCCTGGCCAAGCCCGCCAAGAAGAAGGCAGCCCCCGTCAGCGACGAATCGTAGCTACCAGCCCCCGCCCGTCGTGTCGATGGATCAGACTCGCTGCACTCCGGCAGCAGTCTTTGTGGGTCGGGGCGAAGTGGGAATGCCAGCGCCGAACTAATCCGCTGGCTCCGCGGTACAATCAATTGCCGCGATTCTTTCTTGCCCTGCTTTCTGATTGAAGTAGGTGCTTGTCATGCGCGAAGATCTCGAAAAAAGTCTGGCCCGGTTCGAAGAACTCGAACACCAAATGTCCGATCCGGTGATCCTCGCCGAAGGAGCGAAGTTCGCCGCCATCGCGCGCGAACATGGTTCGATTGCCAAAGTGGCCAGTAAGTATCGCCGCTTCAAGCAGCTCGTAGCCGAAATCGAAGAGCTGCGCCGCATGCTCACCAGCCCGAACGAAGAAGAACGAGAACTGGCCGAAGCCGAACTCCCTTCCATTCGCGAGCATCGCGAACAGCTGTGGGGCGAACTGCTCGACATGACCGTTGGCGGTGCCGACGCCAACCGCTATCGCTGCGTGATGGAGATTCGCGCGGGTGTCGGCGGCGACGAAGGAGCCCTCTTCGCGCACGACTTGTTCCAGATGTACAAGCGGCACGCCGACAAGCGCGGCTGGAAAATGGAAATCATGGAAGCTTCGCCCACGGAAATGGGTGGCTTCAAAGAAGTCATACTCACCTTCGAAGGCGAAGGCTGTTACCGCGAACTGCAGTACGAATCGGGTGGCCATCGCGTGCAGCGAGTCCCCGAGACCGAAGCCAAAGGGCGTGTGCATACCTCGGCAGCGACCGTGGCGGTGCTGCCCGAAGTCGAAGACGTCGAAGTCGATCTGAAGTCAGACGAGTACCGCATCGACAAGACTTGCGCGAGCGGCCCCGGTGGTCAGCACGTCAATAAGACCGAATCGGCGATTCGGCTGACCCACTACGAAACGGGCATCACCGTCTTCATGCAGGAAGAAAAGAGCCAGCACAAAAACCTGGCCAAAGCGATGCGCATTCTCAAGAGTCGCTTGTACGACTTCTATCAGCAACGCGAGCAAGCTAAGCGATCCGCCGAACGGAAGTCGCTCATCGGCAGCGGTGATCGCAGCGAACGAATTCGCACGTATAACTTCCCGGAAAATCGCCTGACCGACCACCGCATCGGTCTCACACTCTACAAGCTCGACCAGATCATCAACGGCGACTTGCAGCCCGTTACCGATGCGCTCATCGAACACGACCGCAACGCCCTCCGCAGCATGATGGGTGGGTTGGATTAATCTCTGCGAACCGTAGGGTGAGCCGAGCATCGCGAGGCCCACCGAATCGGGCTTTAATATCAGTCACGGATGAGAATACATGAGCACCGAAGAAGCCTGGACGATCAATCGGCTGCTCACGTGGACCGCGGACTACTTTAAAAAGCAGAACATTGAACAGCCAAGGTTAGAGGTGGAAGTTCTGCTGGGCTACGCCCTGGGCTGCGAGCGGATTCAACTCTATACGCGGTTTGGCGAAGTCGTCACCGACGAGCAGCGGGCGAAGTTTCGCGAGTTCGTCAAGCAGCGCGTCCAGAGCATGCCGGTGGCGTACATCGTCGGCAAGAAAGAATTTTATTCGCTCAACTTCACCGTCACGCGCGATACACTCATCCCCCGCCCCGAGACCGAGCACCTGGTGATGGCCGTGCTCGACGCCATCAAGGCCACTCCCGAACTCGCGCCCCATCATGTGGCCGATGTGGGTACCGGTAGTGGGATCGTTGCGATTGCGATTGCCAAACACGCCAAGTCCAGCACCGTGCTCGCCATCGACAAGAGCCCCGCGGCCGTAGAGATTGCTCGGCAGAATGCCGCGAGTCTTGGGGTCGATGCGCGAGTCAAGACCTGCGTCGGCGATCTACTCAGCGGGATTGACCCGGCCGAGCAGTTTTTCGCGATTGCCGCGAACTTGCCCTACGTCAGCGACAGCGAGTTCGAGCAGCTCGACAAAACCGTGAAAGATTTTGAACCAACGTCCGCTCTCGTAGCCGGTCCCATCGGCACCGAGTTAATCGCCAAACTGATTCCGCAAGCTGCGGCCCAATTAGTCTCCGGCGGCTTACTCGCGCTCGAACTGAGCCCCATGATCGCCGACCGCGTGGTCGACCTCGTGGCCAGCGATGGCAACTTCGAGCCCGCCTATGTCATCAAGGATCTAGCAGGACACAAGCGGATCGTCGCAGCCAAGCGGAAGTAGTCCGCGATTGGAAATCGTAGCGCATGACCAAATCACTCAGCCGCGACCAAGTGCGCGACGTCGATCGCCGGGCGATTGCCGAGTTTGGCATCACGGGCCTCGTGCTGATGGAAAATGCGGGCCGGGGATGCGTGAATGCGTTGCTCGCCGCCGGTTGTCGCGGGCCAGTTGTCATTTGCTGTGGCAAGGGAAACAACGGCGGCGATGGGTTTGTGATCGCGCGGCATTTGGATGCAGCGGGAATCGCTGTTCGCCTGCTGCTGCTCGCTGATCCGGCGGAACTACAAGGAGACGCGCTGGCGAATTATCAGATTGCTGCCAAGAGCCGTCTGATGATTAGGATCATCAACGGCCAGGTGACTGGTGCCGATCTCGATTTAGCATTGCAGGGTGCCGAATGGATTGTCGATGCACTGCTCGGGACCGGTGCCACGGGCAATCCTAAGCCGCCCTATTCGTCGCTGATTCAGCGAATGAACTTGTCGTCAGCCAGAGTCCTGGCCGTCGATCTCCCCAGTGGGCTCGATTGCGATACCGGCCGTCCTGCCGAACCGACTATTCGCGCAGATCAGACCTGCACATTCGTCGCGGCCAAGAAGGGTTTTGAGAATCCCGCAGCCAGCGAGTACCTGGGAGCAGTTCAGGTTGTTGAGATCGGTGTGCCGCGGTGCCTATTGGCGGAGTTTGGCTTGTCCTGACGGACTGCGCTATCCCAAGCTTTTCGACCAGAACCAGGTTTCGGGCTGGCTGCCGTGATAACCGGCCCGCTGATAGACGGCCTGAGCGCGGTGATTGTCGCTGCGAACTTCCATCGTCACTTTGCAGCAACCCAGCGATTTGGCGTCTTCTTCCAAGGCCAGCAACAGGGCTGTACCCACACCGTGGCCGCGAGCCGCGGGCGAAACGGCAATATCGTGAATGTTGAGTAGCGGAGCGCCTCGAAACGACGAGAAACCCAGCAGGCAGATCGCCAGGCCGATGGGTTGCTGAGCGATGGTGTCGTCGCTTGCCAAAAAAACGCGCGCCCCGCCGTGCTTGATGAGGCCGGGAATAAGGTTTTCGCGGGCTGCTGGCGAGAGCGGGGCACTGCTGCCAAATTCGTCCTGAGAGTACATGTCGAGCAGTTCGACGACCGCGCGGGCATCGGTGGCGTCGTGCAGATTGGCGAGGCGTACTTGCATGACGTTTTACTCACCGTCGGAAGGACGTTCGTATTCGAACTCCTTCCACTTCATGGCCTGGCGAAATGGTTCAATCCGCAGCATTACTTCGCCCACCTGAAAAATGCGAACGGTACCGCTCGATTGGCTGACCACAATCGCAATTGCGTGCGTCGCCTTACTGATGGCCGCCCCAGCCCAGTGGCGGGCACCGAGCCCCTTGGAGACCGTGAGGTCGGCATACGGTGCGTCGACCAGTTGGGCAGCCTTTTCGACCAGCCCTTCGGGCGAAACGATGAAGGCGCCATCGAGCACGGCGACTTCTTTAATGGCCTCGCGCACGCGCGGGTCATGCAGGTCGCGCTCGGCCCGTGGATAGCCGCGCACGGGGTCAAACCCAGCGGGCTGACTGTGCTGCAGCACTTTGCGCGTATCGCCGACGACGAACATCGTGCCGACCGCTTTCCCTTCGCGCCCCTCGCGACCAATTTCAACAGCCAGATCGACCACGACCTTGAGCGTATCGAGGGGGACACTTGTCTCCAGCTGACGAAGGTCGCGGGCGGTCAGCCGGCCGAGATGCTCGTCCAGACGAATGAAACTGATGGAATCGATCATCGCGGAATCGAAGCCTGAGTAGGCCACAACCACGCCAGCCCCGGGGGCGAGGATTTCGCGCGCCACGCCGGTCAGCAGGGCCTGAGTCAGGCGCTCGAAGACCGGCGCTTCCGACATATCGAGCAGTATGGTCTGCAGGCCCGCTTCGGCGGCCCCTTCAACTTCTTCTGCTTTATCGGCCGTAATTACAATCTTGCGGCCGTCGAGCACTTCCTTAAGCGCATCCCAATCGGTCGGCCCGGGCAGCAGCACCAGCACTGCCGATGCGTTCTGCTCTTGGCAGAGATTAGCTGCCAGAGTCAGAAATCCAGCCAGTTGATCGTCGAATTTGACGGGCTTCATGCAGTGAGCAGTCGGGGCGCGGCGTGAAGAGGGGACAGGCAAGAGGGACGGCGGAATCGTAAGCAACACCGCCCGAAAGAGCAACCGCGGCAAGTCGGTTTCAGCGGGATTTTGTTGAACCTTTCTGCCGCGACGGCTACGCTACGGCGAACTTTTACCGAAAGAAACGATTATGCAGCCAAATGCCTCGTCTCCCGAGCCTCGTTCCGATTTTTCGCGCCGCCGGTTTCTGACAATTTCGTCAGCTGCGATGGCCGGAACCTCTCTCGCCGGCGCCGCGGCCGGACAAGTGGCCGCGCCCAAAGCAGCGGAGGGGCAATTGCCAGCTGGCAAACCTGCCCGGCGACTGCGCGTGGCGGCGATTAACTCGATCTTTCGCCTTCGCTCCCACGCTTATCACATCGTGGGTCGCCTGGTCCACGGTTATCCCGTCGATGGCTTTCACCATCAGCCCAACGTCGAAGTGGTGCGGATGTTCAACGACCAGTACCCGGAGGGAGACCTGAGCCGCAGCTTTTGCCAGGAACATGGCATTAAACTGTGCGAGACGGTCGAAGAGACGTTGCTGAGTAGCGACAAGCTCGACATTGATGGCGTGGTGCTAATCATCGAACACGGTGACTATCCCGTGAATGAGCGCCAGCAGATGCTTTATCCACGCTACAAGTATTTCACCGAGATTGTGAAAGCGTTTCGTAAGGCAGGCCGCAGCGTGCCGGTATTTGTCGATAAGCACCTGAGCTACGACCACGAACAGGCCGCCGCCATGGTGGCCACCGCGCAGGACATGAAGTTCGGCCTGATGGCTGGCTCGTCGCTGCCGGTGACTTGGCGGATGCCGGAAATCGAGCCGCCACTAGGGACCAAGTTCACCGACGGCCTGTGCGTCTTCGGGTTCGACCGGGGAGTGCCGGAGATCTACTTCTTTCATGCGCTCGAAACTTTGCAATGCATGCTCGAACGCCGAGCTGGTGGCGAAACGGGTGTGAAGAAAGTGACCTGGCTGGAAGGTGCCGACGTCTGGAAGGCCGGCGATGCTGGCCGCTGGTCGTGGGATCTGCTCCAGACTGCCGTACGGCGCTGTGCGAGCATGAATGTCGGCCCGATTCGCGAAAATGTTCGGCACCCGCAGGCGATTCTCATCGAATACAACGATGGCACCCGGGGCGCGGCAATCAACATCATCGAACAAGTTTCGGAGTTTGCCTTTGCCGGCACGCTGCAGGGTTCGAAAGAGCCCGTTTCGTCCTGCTTCTATTTGCCCGCGCCGCCGGGGGCCGCGTTCTTCAATCCACTGACGTGGCACATCGAACGCTTTTTGGCAAGCGGAGTGCCTCAATACCCGGTCGAGCGCACACTGCTGACTTCGACCATCCTGGATTTTGCCTGCCGCGCTGCTCACGAGAAGAAGGAATCGATCTCTGCCGCGGCCCTCAATATCCGCTATCAGGCACCGGCAGCGAGCGGCTTTTTCCGTGGGCCCATTGTGAGCTTGTCCTAACTGGCAGCCGGTTCTATACCTAGGCCTGAACCGCACTTCACCACCTGCCGAGCTGACGATGACCACCGAGGGAGAGATAATCGAAATTTGGCCAAAGTGCCCGGAGTGCGGGGCCAGCCGGCAAGCCGAATGCCTCGTGTGTGGCAACGCGACCGATTTTTTTCCGACCGCCTATCAGCCCGATGAGCAGGCCGAAGCTTTGCGGTTCTGCCCCGACTGCGACGATGTCGCCCAGCTACGGTTCTATCGCCGCTGCCATCGCTGCGAATACGATTTTGGCGATGGCTATACGCCGCCCCTGCGTGTGGAAGAGCAGGAACACGAGAGCAAATTGGCCTGGGTGCTGCTGCTGGGATTGATCGCAGGCCTAGCAGTGCTGATGGCTTATTTTAGTTTGCTTTTTCGCCGTTGAGCAGGCTTGGCTGCCGTGGGCGAATTTTTGCTTGGGGAAGTAACTGCCGCGAGTAACTTCAGCAGCTTTTTTCTTCCTGTCGGGGCCTGCCACCAGCGGGCGAACTTCGCAAAGCCTGCCTGAGCCTGCTGGTCGTGCTGCTCGCTCGTGTCCCTTAATGCCGCGCGATCAGCGGCCTTCAGTTCACCGGCCAACTCGCGATACTTGGCGGCGAGCGCCAGGTCGTCGCAAACATCACCCAGTTGTTGCTGCAATCCTTCGAGGGCCGCATACAGCTGCTTCCCCTGGGTTTTGGGCAGCGATGGCAGGCCAATCTCCAGCGCGTAGCGAACCCGCTTCCCTTCGATTCGCAGGGCATGAATCTTGCGCTGAGCCGGCTTGCTCACCCGCAGTTGCTTGACGAATGGTTCCGTTACTTTGTCGAACTGCGATTGGAACCAGGGGCCAAACGAGAGTTGCGGATGAACTTTGCCGTTGTTTGCCGTCGATGGCTTTTTCAACACTGCTTTACAGCAGTCGCGCAAGTGGCCCGACTTCACTTTTTTCTCATATGCGTGCCGCAGCTTGTCTGCCGCTTCTTGCCGCTGCTGCTTCAGCACCACCAGAAATTCGGCCAACAGCTTGCGGGCCCGCTTATCGAGCGTTCGCTTCAGCACGTCGCAATCACGGGCGTTGCCGGCGCGTTTGCGGGCCTTGTTCAGTATTTTGGCGAGATCGGCCATTGGCTCCGGCGGCAGGACTGAGGCGAACAACTGTAGCGCTGCCAACGACCGCCGCGACCAGACTCGCAGTTGATGAATATCCTCAACTCGCGGCGACTTCCGCTGTGCTGCCTTCTGCCAATAACTGACCACTGCGCGGACCCGCTGTTTGACCACTTCGCGCGCAAGACGATCGACGGGCGCACTGGCGCGAGCGGCGGCGGGAATGCGGTCCAGCTTCGGCATAAACAGCGTTGGTCGGAGTCGGGTGCAAAACAAGCGTCCAAACGACACTTTATTCTAATTCGCGCGGCTGCCAGAGTTGCTTCAATTCTGCCCTTGTTTCTCTGGTAATTTCCCGCCAATGTTCGACAGGATACTCCAGCCAGGCGAGCGACGCGGTACTCAGTGGGCGATAGTTACCGGTCACGCTTTCGAGCAACTCTTCCAGCCCCGGATTGTGACCCACCAACAGCACCCGCGCCGCCTCAGCTGGTAAGGCATTGATGATCGCCAGCAACCGGTCGGCCCAGGCCTCGTACAGATCGCCAGTGATGCGGGTTTCTTCGCGATAGCCACTCGCCTCGGCCACCAGTTCCGCCGTGCGCCGCGTCCGCTTGGCCGACGAACAGACAATCAAATTGGGAAGCAGGTTTTCATCGAGCAACAGCTTTCCCATACGTGGCGCATCGCGTTTGCCGCGTTTGTTTAGCGGCCGATCGTGATCGTCCAAGTCCGAGTCTTTCCAGCTCGATTTTGCGTGTCGAAGTAGCAACAAGGTTTTCATGGTTGGTCAATCGATGTTCGTTAAACTACGGGCACAATCGGCCGCGAAATCAGCCCGCTGCGGTCGCTGAGCGATGAGGTTCGAACGTGGTTCGCTGCGATTGCTCTGCTTCCTTCACGCGCTGCCGCGCATCTTCATACAGCAATTCCTGGCTGCGACGGCGCTTGGTCTTCGCCTTTTTCGGCCGGACGTAAGAACCGTCCGCCTTCAACTGGCGGGATTTCACGGTGTCGTCGAAGTACGTATCCAGAATCGAAATTAGCCGTTGTTTGCACTGCGCATCTTCGATGGGCGCGAGCAACTCGATGCGCCGATCCAAATTGCGCGGCATCCAGTCGGCGCTCGAGATAAACACCAGGTCGTCGCCGCCATGATGAAAACGCAAGATGCGGGCATGTTCCAGATAGCGATCAACAATGCTGATTACCGAGATATTCTCGCTCAGTCCTTCCACCCCCGGCTTGAGGCAACAAACGCCGCGAATGTTCAGCCGAATCTTGACACCCGCCTGCGAGGCGGCATACAAGGCCGAAATCAACTCGGGGTCCACCAGCGAATTGATCTTGGCATCAATGAGAGACTTCTGCCCTTCCTTCTTCCGCCGCGTTTCCCCTTCAATTAGTTCCAGCAGACGCGTGCGCAGGCCCGTCGGTGCCGCTTCGATCTTGCGATATCGTTGGGGCTGCGAGTAACCGGTGATCGCGTTGAAAAAACTGACCGCGTCGGCCCCTAGCTCTTCGTTATTGGTGAGCAGACTGGCGTCGCTATACAAGCGGGCCGTCATTTCGTTGTAGTTGCCTGTCCCAATGTGAACATACCGCTGCACGCCGTGCGGTTCCCGCCGCACAATGATGCACAGCTTGGCGTGCGTCTTCAGTCCCTTCACGCCATAAATCACCTGTACGCCCGCTTCTTCCAGGTTGCGAGCCCATTCGATGTTGCGGGCTTCGTCGAACCGAGCCTTCAATTCGACAATGGCCGTGACATATTTGCCGCGCCGCGCCGCTTCGGCCAACGCAGCCACAATCGGGCTGTTGCGGCTGGTGCGATACAGAATTTGTTTAATCGCTAGCACATCGGGGTCGACTGCCGCCTCCTGCACCAAACGCACGACGGGCTCAAACGATTGATAAGGGTGATACAGCAGCACATCGCGGCGGGCGATGATGTCGAACAGTTTCGCACCCGGTTCGATATCGAGCGAAGGTTGCGGCGGCCATGCTTCATTCCGCAGCGCGTCGAAGCCGGGCAAGTCGGCCAGCGACATGAAGCCCGAAAGTTCCAGTGGGCCTTCGACGCGAAACACACCGTCATCGGTAACTTCCAGCGATTGCTGCAAGAAGGCCAACATCTCGGGACGAACGTCGGCAGCTACTTCCAGTCTTACGCATTGACCATGCTTGCGGGCCGTAAGAATCCCCTGCATGCCGAGCATCACATCGGGGGCCAGGTCGTCCCGCAAGCTGAAGTCGGCATTGCGCGTGATGCGAAACGCAGCATGTGCTTCAATCGTTTCGCCCGGAAAGAACCGGTCGAGGAATTTAGCGACGGCATCTTCGAGCAGCACGTACGAATAGCCGCGCTCGGCACCCGCCGTGAGAAACCGGCTCAGCGTCCGCCCGAGCGGTATCAATGCAAATCGCGGTTGCTGTGGCGTCGCGGGATCGGCCTTCAATTGCACGCACAGGTGCAAATGGACATTGAGAATTAACGGGAACTCAATCCCCGGCGAAACGGCCATCGGGGTGAGAACCGAAAAGATCTCGCTTTCAAAAACTTGCTCGACCGATTTCAGGCGGCGCTCGGTGAGTTCGCTGCCGCGCAGTCGGCGAATGCCTGCCTCCTGCAGTTTCGCTTCTACGTCCTTAAAAATTCCTTGCTGGTCCTGCGCGAACTGATGTGCTCGAACCGTGATTGCTTTCATCTGTTGTTGCGGCGTCAGCCCCGACGGATCGGGCGAAGTGATTCCTTGTTCGATCAGCAAATTGAGGCCGCCAACGCGGACCATAAAGAATTCGTCGAGATTCGACGCCGTGATCGCCAGAAACCGCAACCGTTCCAGGAGCGGCGTGGTGTCATCCGTAGCCTCGTCGAGCACGCGCTGGTTGAACTCCAGCCAGCTCAGTTCACGATTGAAGAATTTTGAGTTCGATTCGGTCATGAGAGGACGGACCTTTACTTGCGAGCCATCCGCAGCAGTACGGGGAGGCCAAACACTTCTTCAAACAGCGAACCGTTCTGCTTCAGCGCGAGTTGTTCCAGAGATAAGTCTTCGACAAGCGGAATCGAAATGACCAGCCGGCCATCTTCGCGCGAGCAGGTAATTTGGTGGATCCGCTGACTGCGCGACTCGTCGAGCGCGATGGCGACTCGCAGAATCGCGGACAGTTTGGCCACAACCACGCGTTCGTCGCGATCGAGCGTGGCATATCCTTCGTGCGTGGGCTGGGGAGAAGCACGCCGGTGATAACGCGCGACCAGGGATGCCAGGAGTTGCTCTTTGCGACCGAGACCGAAGAGTTCGCTGTTGCGAATCAGATACATCGAATGCTTGTGATAGCTACGATTGCTGATAAACAGCCCGATCTCATGCAACAGCGCGGCCACGCACAAGATCACCTCGGCCCGCGGCGAAAGTTGATGCTCCTCGCGCAATTCGTGAAACAGCGTGGAACAGAGCGCGGCCACATGCCCAGCGTGAACATCGTCGTAATCGTATCGTTGGCCCAAATCCATGGCCGAGCGCACGATCTGTTTGCTGAATTCTTTCGACCAGCCCGCACCGGCGGCCATTTCAAGCAGCAAGCCGTCGCGGAGTGTGAGGTTTGTGATCAGCAACTCCTTTAACTGCAATTGCCGGGCGAGCATCACATAGGCGAGCAGCGCAGGGCCGATGGTTTCAGCTTCGGGATAGGTCAGGTGATACTTGCGGACCAGGCTATCTTCTGACTGCCCGAGCAGCTTGTTTGTCAGATCTTCAAGTGCCGATAACTTGAGCCGTGCGAGATGCTTTCCATCCCAGCCTGGCTGAAGCGTGCGGGCCGCAAAGCGGACATCGCCCCCCATGGCGACCAATTTCACAGCCCCTTCGATGGCTACAGTCTCAGTAATTTCTTCCACCGTCCGCTGAATATGATTCTCCATGATGTTGCGCAGCTTTTGAGTCGGCGCGCGGAAAGCTTCGAGTGTTTCGCGTAGACGCAGCGAACCCAGGCGATAGGTGTGGGCATATACCACGTCGCTACCTTTGAGTAGCAACAGTTCAGTACTGCCGCCGCCGATTTCGACCACCACCACTTGCGACTTGCTCAGTTGTTCATCGCGGGCGATGAGCGGCTGAATACCCAGATAAGCGACTCGATTCACTTCCGATTCGTCGAGCGAATCGATCTGCAAGCCGGTCGCGATATAAACGCGATCGAGGAAGGCCAGGCGATTGCTTGCTTCGCGCACGGCACTGGTCGCCACGCAGCGAATCTGCTCGGCCGACTCGATCTGATATTCGCGCAGAATGCGACGATAACTGCGCAGCACGCGTACGCAATCTTCAATGGTACTTTTGGCGATTGCCCCACGCGTAAACGTATCGCGCCCCAAGCTAACAGCTTGCGACAAAGATTCGAGATTTCGGACTTCGCCGGCGGCCGTAATTTCGGCAATCGCCATGCGAATCGCGGCCGTACCAATATCGATCACCGCGACTGGCTTCACGCCGCGGGCAGCAGGAGCCGGTACAGGAGTTTCGGAAATGGGGGAAGTCATGGCGAAAACCAAGGAGATTGGGCCACGAGATTACGCGGGAACTGGTGCGGCGCCAAAACAATGTTCGGCCCAGGCAGCAGTGCCGCGAGCGACTGCATCGTCGCCCAGTTTGGCCACAACCACCTTAAAGCTTTTGGCATAGGGTGGGGCAGCCCGCGCACGCGCGGCTTCTTCCACGCCGTGGACGAAGAGTTCCGGCATCGCTTCGACGAGACCACCGCCGAGCACCACGATGTCTGGAGCCAGCAGGTTTACGGTATCCCCCACGACCTGGCCAATCAATCTTGCGGCGCGCTGAATAATTCGCTCGACGGACTTGTCGCCAGCCTTGATCGCTGCCGCCAAGACGCCACTTCTAATCTTGCCCAGATCGGTCTCAGCATGTTGATACAGATAAGGGGCTTCGCCGCGAAAAGCAGCCATCGCCGCCGCAGCTGAAATGGCGAGCCGGCTTGCTTCGGTTTCGAGACAGCCGATACGACCGCAGCCGCATTGCAAGCCACTCGGATTTACCTGCATGTGCCCAAACTCAAAGGCCGACAATGTCCGTCCGCGAATAATCACTCCGTCGTACACGCAGCCGCCGCCGATGCCGGTCCCCGGGAAGACGCCGATCAGGCAGCGGGCACTTTTCCCCGCGCCAAACCGATATTCGCCATACACGCCAGCATCGACGTCGTTGAGCACGACGGCCGGGCAGTCGAATTCCTTCTGCAGAATTTCTTGAACGTGAACGTTCTTCCAGCCGAGATTTGCCGAATCGACAATGACACCTCGCTCTAAATCGACCGTGCCCGGGCAGCCAATACCGATGCCACGTAACTGCTGCGGCGAACGCCCCGCTTCGCGCAAGGCATCGTGAATCGTTTCGATCACGCGCTCCATGCCGGGACGGGCACCTTCGGCCCCCTTGGTCTTGCGGCGCTTGCGGCCGAGCGGGCGAAACTGCTCGTCGAAGACGGTGGCCATCATCTTCGTGCCGCCGAGGTCAAATCCTACCCAGCAGCGATCGGGTTGCGTTGAATCCATGCCCACACAAGCTCAGAGAAGTAGTATCGGGGAAGTATGCAGACTAGCGGAATCACCCTCTGTTCGTCGATTCTATCCGATCAGTGCCCGGTAACTAGTCGGCACCGATCAGCAGAGGGCGGTTCACTGAATCTTCACGTTCCGCAGAACCGTGATCGCATCACGAGTTAACGTCGGTCGGAATCCAGGCCAGCCAAAACGCTTTGACCTGTCGATTCAAGTCGTCCAAGGTGCCGCCATTCTCGATCACCGCGGTCGAGCGTTGCTTCTTCTCGCCCAGTGGAAGTTGGGTCGCTTCGCGACGCGCTAACTCCGCGGCATCCCAGCCACGGCCCTTCGCACGCTCCAACCTGGCCGACTGAGGGGCATCGACAAACAGAACCCGGTCGCACAGCCGATCCCAACCCGCTTCGAGCAAGAGGGCCGCGTCCAGGATCGCAGCCGGATGTCCTTCGCTCTGAAGCAAATTCAACTCTGTTTTCAACTTTTCGGCGATGAGTGGGTGAGTCAGCCGATTGAGAAACAGTCGTTCCGACTCGCTTCCCTCGGCAAATACAATTTTGGCAACAGCCGAGCGACTAACCTGACCATCGGACGTCAGGATGCCTGGCCCCCAGCGATCAACGAGGGTTGCGATGACCGGCGGTTCGCGGAGAACTGCATGCCCGGCACGGTCTGCATCGAGCACCACGGCCCCAAGCTTAACGAATGCTTGCGCGACGGCACTCTTGCCACTCGCAATGCCGCCAATAAGACCGATCGTAAGCATCTCCCCAGCATAACCAAGGGAGGTGCCAACCGGGATGGAGGGGCAGCACCAGAGCCCGGAAGGCACCTCTGTGCGAACGCTGGTTTTTCCTGCCAGGAATCCCGGCGGAGATCCAGCGCGTCATCATCAGGTGCGAGGTGACTGTTGAGAATAAATATCGCCACTAATCGTGCAGCAATAGACTTGAAATTATCACCGTTTGGCACATTTAGGCCACAAGCCAGTCGGTTGTCCGGGCGCATGTCACGGCACGCACGAACCATGACAGCGAAAACCACCCGTTTGGCGTTGTTGTCTATGGCTACTTAGTGGCCGCGACGCCTAGGATCATTCGGACCAATTCGATATCATTTTCAACCTTTAACTTTTCCAACAACTTGGTCCGATGTTTTGCGATCGTCTGAATGCTGACGTCAAACTCCGTGGCAATCTGTTTGACGGTTCGGCCGGCAACAAGTCGGTCCATTACTTCGCGTTCGCGATCGGTGAGAGTCTGCAGCATGGGAAGCAGTTCGTGCTGACCGCGGCTCGCTTTGCGGGCAGCTAGGTCGCGCTCGAGCGAAGTGCGAATTAGATTCAGCAGCGCTTGATCGTCCAGTTGCGTCTTTTCCAGAAAGTCGACTGCGCCGTCGCGAAAGGCGCGACGACAGGCAGCGAGGTCGCCGTGAGCGGTCAAAAAGATGATTGGAATCTGCGAGCCCCGTTCGCGCAAGATGCGCTGCAGATCGAGCCCCGACATTTCCGGCATGCGCACGTCGGCCACCAGACAACCGGAGCGTTCCATGTCGAATTGATCTAGGAACGCCTGGGCCGACTGATAGCTCTCGACGTTGAGGTTGTCGGTTTGGATCAGGAACGATAGCGAACGCAATGCACCCGGATCGTCATCAACCAAGAATACTGTCTGCGTGACTGTGGCTGGCGTCATCAGCTTGATCCTCAAGCAAAGGAATTGAAAAATGGAATGCCGCCCCGGCAGTCGTTGGTTCGGCTTGCAGGCTTCCTCCGTGCGCTTCAATAATCGACCGACTGATCGACAAGCCCATCCCTAGGCCCGATCGTTTAGTAGTAAAGAACGGCTCGAACAGCCGCTGTTTGACTTCTGCTGAAATTCCCGGCCCTGCGTCGTTCACCTGGCAATGAACTTCGTCCGCGCCGAGATATGTGCTGATCGTGATGATCCGCAAACGGGCCGGCAGCGATTCCATCGAGTCGAGCGAGTTGCGAATGAGATTGACGAGCACCTGTTGAATCTGCACGCGATCGATAAGCACTGTAGGCAGGTGCGGAGCTAAGGCGAGCTTGATTTCGACATGCTGCTTGCGGATTTCGCTGGCGAGAAGTTGCAATACCTCCTGCACGACGCCGTTGAGCGACAGCGAGGCACGTTCGCCCAATTGCTTGCGTGCGAACACGCGCACGCGCCGCACAATTTCCGCGGCACGATTGGATTCTTGCGAGATTTGGGCCAGGATGTCGCGCAGTTCGGGGCTGAAATCATCGGGCCCCGACCAGCGTCGGAGAATCCCCGCCGTGTAGTTTTGGATGGCGAACAGCGGCTGATTGATTTCGTGCGCGAGGCCTGCAGCCATCTCGCCCATCACACTCAAACGCGATACATGCGCCAGCTGCGCCTGCTGTTGCTGCAATCGCTCTTCAGCCCGAGCCTGTTCCACCAGAGCCTCGTGCAACTGGTTGTTTGCTACCTGCAGGGCGGCTGTTCGTTCGGCCACATGGCGTTCAAGTTCACTCTTCGCGCGAAGCAAAGTTTCCGTCGCGCGACGTTGGTCGGTGATGTCGAAGCAACTTCCAATGAATCCGCGAAACTCACCGTTACTCAGGAGTTTGGGCGTTCCCTCGTGGTGCATCCAGCGATATTCGCCATCGTTCCGGCGGAGGCGATAGTCTAAGCGAAAGGAACTTTGCGTCGCCGCAGCTTCTGAGTAGGCTTGTTCGCAGGCGGCGCGATCTTCGTCCTGCACATGGTCGAGCCAGCCTCGCCCCAATTCTGCTTCCAACGTGCGTCCCGTGAATTCGAACCAACGCAGGTTGCAATAGGTGAACTCTCCTCGGGTATTGCTCGTCCAGATGAGCACCGGTGCCGAGTCCGCCATGCGCCGAAACCGTTCTTCGCTGGCTTGCAGTTCGAGCACCACGCGTTTCTTGTCCGAGATATCGATCACATTGCCAAGGTAGCCGGTAACCACACCGTGCTCATCTCGAATCGGCACCGCGGTGCCATAGACCCAAGTGATCTGCCCCTGCGGCGTGAGGTAGCGATACTCCATCTCGAAATTTCCACCTAGTTCAAGCGCTTGCTGAAAAGCGCGCGCCACCGGTTCTCGATCAGCTGGATGCAAGCACTCGACCCAACCGTGTTCTTCTCCAAAATCCGCAGGTCGACCGGTGAGTTCCGCCCAGCGCGGATTGAGATACTTACACAGGCCGTCACGATCGGTCTCGTAGATACCAACGTTTGACGAAGTCACCAAAGTGCGATAGCGGCGCTCGCTTTCTGCCAAAGCTTCCAGTTGTTCCACGCGTTGGGTAATGTCGCGCGACAAGCCCACCAGGCCGACAATCTCACCTGCTGTGTTGCGATAAGGGCTCTTCGTCGTCAAAAACCAATACTTGCGATTCTCTAATTGAGCGGTCTCTTCAAACGTCAGGGCATGGCCGGCTGCAAATACCAACTGGTCGCGCTGCCTGACACCATCGGCCAGGTGTGCGGGGATAATCTCGTAGTCAAATCGCCCGACAATGTCGCTCACCGATCGATGAATCAAATCGGCCCCGGCCTGATTCATCAACAGATACCGGCCTTCCCTATCTTTGACGTATATCAAATCTGTCGTGTTGTTCAGCACCGATTGCAAGATGTTAAGGTTGTATCGCAGCTGTTCTTCGACAGCTTGACGGTCGTCGATCACGGTTGCGAAGACGATCGGTGTTAGCATTGCGACCAGAGTGAATGACTGGAATGCGAGCGCTTGCAGGTCCGGCTGCGGAGAGGAAATTGCAAACAGCCCTAAGCCGTGAACCGTACAGAACAAGCCAATAACTACGGCCACCGCCGAATTGACAGCCGCGCCGGTTCGGCCCAGCCTCAACCCGGCCCAGACCAGGCACGGTGCCAGATAGATCAGTCCGATCAAGCCCCAGGCCACCGACGGCGTGCTGGTTCCAAAAGCGATCGACGCCACTGCAATGGTGAGCGTCAGCACCAAAGCCGCCTCGGCAAGCCTGAAGTTCTTGCCGAAACCGCGGACTGTAAGGCGGCCGGTTTTCAGATTTGCAAATGCAATCTGCACCGGGCAGACGAGCAAGATGCCCACCGAGTCAGCCTGCCACCATAGTTGAAAGGTGCGCCAGAAACTAACCGTGGTATCATTACGCAGCAAGCCATAGGCACCGATGGCAGCCCCCACGAGCGGCATCAGCAGGGCCACCGCCGCCAGTTCGAGCACATGCCTCAACTTTAGAAACTGTACCGGCCCACCATGGCACCAGCGTAGTAACGCCGCTCCGCAACAAGCCTCAAATCCATTGGCCAGGGCGAACACCAAAGCCAGCCACACTGGCTGCTCGAACAAAACTAGTTCGGTGGCGATGTTCAGCGCCGTCGCCAGAAACACGTACTGCCACCAATGTCGTTGGGGGCAGAGCGCGAGTGTGGCTAAAAATAATCCAGCCGCGGGCCAGAACGTGGCGAACTGGAGTTCCGGAAACGACAGGGCGTGCCCTGCCACAATGAAGGCTAAATAGGTGATGCCAAAGAGCAAAACCTGAACGAAATGTCGCGCGCCTGGAGCCATCCGAACGATTCAGCGCCCAGCCTGCAGAACGGTGATTGGTTACCAACGAATGCTGCGGAGAGTCGCTCTGGAGACGAAGTCGCCTAGGTGTGGTCGAAGTCCTTCGAACACGAGAGACCTGGAAGCCTAACAGACTATTTCCCAATCGTCGCGAGAGCTATGCGACTTTATCACCCCCCAAAACAGCCGTTTCAATAGTGAACCGGCTTGGGTGCCATACTTCGCGGCAAATACTGCCGCGAACTACTTCTTCGAGTCCCCTTCGCCATCTTTGCCGGGGCGTTTCTTCTCGAAGAACTGCTGCAAGTCGCCGAAGGAACGCATCGGTGCGCGCCCCTCCTGCTGGGCCTTGGTAATGGGCTTCTCTACCTTGGGTTTGGTGGGAGCCCGCTCGATCACGCGTGGTTGGGCCGGTTCATCGCGGCGTCGATCTTGTCCACGTCCCCGACCTTGCGGCGGACGCGATGGTCGTTGACCACCACCTTGCCCCTCGCGAGGTGGACCTTGATCCCGCCTACCATCGCCTCGGGGACGATCGTCGCGCCGACGATTATCGTTTGGCCGATCGCCAGCTGGTCGCTGTTCGAACTGACCTGGCGGACGCTCGCCACTGCCGACTCCGGCTGGTTGCGGTCCACGGCCTTGTGCGCCTCCTTGCGGAGCACCTTCTTGCCGGGGCCTACGTGGGCCGCGCTCGCGCGGCGGACGTTGAGGTTTTTCACTTCCGGGAGCGATTGCCGTCAGCGAGACGCGACGCCGATTCTTATCGACCTCCACGACCCAGACTTTCAGCACGTCACCGACGCCGACCACTTCGTGTGGATCGCGAATGTAACGGTCGGCCAGACGACTAATGTGAATCAAGCCACTGTCCGACAAGCCGATATCCACAAACACACCGAAGTCGACCACGTTGAGCACCGAAGCCTGCAGTTCCATGCCAGGTTGCAAGTCTTCCAGCTTCATGATGCCGCGGCGGAAGACCGGCGCGGGAAAGCTTTCGCGCGGATCGAGGCCCGGACGTTTGAACGAATTCAAAATGTCGCGCAGCAAGTGTGTGCCGGTGTTCAACTCGGCAGCTAACTGGTCGACGATCACTTGGGCCGCAAGTTCTGCGATCCGGTTCTTCACCGGCTGTGGCGAAACAGCATCTGCTGCCGATCCCGCCGAAGGCTGCTCGTTAGAAATTTCGACAGGAACGAGTGGCTCTGTTGTTGCTAACGAACTCGCGGCCGTATTCTCGCCAGGTTCACTCACCATGGGCGCGGCAGGAACAACCGGTTCAGTAACCGCAGCAGCAGCGGTTGGTTCTGATGACGCTGCTTCCACTGGCGCAGTTGTTTCGACCGTTATGCCGTCTGCCATCGGCATTTCAGTGACTGCAACTTCCGCGGGCTGACCTTCAGCTGATTTCTCTTCAGGCAAAGCGCCGAATTCGCTCTTCTGCGGCTTCGGCGGCGGAGCAGGCACGACCTTAGCCAGTTCGTTTTCGTCGGTCCCCATCTTATGCAGGACAACGCGGGCCGTTTCGTAGCTTTCTGGGTGAATCCAGGTCGCATCGAGCGGATTCTCACCACCGATGATCTTCAAAAACCCGGCCGCCTGCACGAACGTAGCATCCCCAAATCCGGGCACCTCTTTGAACTGTTCGCGGTTCTTGAATGGGCCATGTTCGCGGCGATATTCATACACGCGGCGAGCGGTCAGCGCGTTCATGCCCGAGACATACCGCAGGAGCGCGGGACTCGCAGAATTCACGTCCACGCCGACGAAGTTCACGCACGATTCAACTACTGCGTCGAGCGAATCCTTCAGATGTTTGGCCTTCATATCGTGCTGATATAAGCCCACACCCAGGTTCGCCGGATTGATCTTCACCATTTCCGATAGCGGATCGAGCAGCCGGCGGCCAATCGAAATCGCTCCGCGCTGCAGTGCATCGTGATGCGGCAGTTCTTCACGCCCCAGCGGGCTGGTGCTGTAAATGCTCGCGCCCGCTTCGTTCACAATCACGTAGGCGACGTCCCGGTCCTTCAACTCCGACGCCAGAACGTCGGCCACCAGTTGTTCGGTTTCCCGACAACCCGTTCCATTGCCGATCGCGATGACCGAGACGTTGTATTGTTTGACCATGTCGGCCAGACGGGTCCGAGCCTTTTCGTGCCGGTCGTCTTTGCCAATCACGTACATCATGCTGTGGCCGAGCACGTTGCCGAACTCATCGAGCGCAACAAGCTTGCAGCCACTCTTAAAACCCGGATCGACGGCCAGCACGCGGCGGCTATGGGTCGGTGGCTGCAGCAACAACTTGCGCAGGTTGCGAATGAACACATCGACGGCGTGCTCTTCGGCGTGATCCGTTTGTTCGCGGCGAACTTCACGTTCCAAGCTAGGCAGAATTAGCCGCTGCAAAGCATCGCGGACGCAACCCTTCAGAAACACTGCGTGCGGATGGTCGGCGGGCACCAGGAATTGTTCCGCTTCGGCAGTCATCGCGTCGACATCGGCTTCGACTTTGACGCGAATCGCGCGAGCTCGTTCGCCCCGATTGATCGCCAGAATGCGATGGGGCGGAATCTTGGCCAAAGGCTCGGCGTAGCTATAAAAATCCTTGAAGGCGTTTTCGGCGACGACCTTCTTCTTCTTCTTTTTTTTCTTCTTTTTCTGCGACTTTACATCGGGAGCCACCAGCGGCGCGGCGGGCTTCTCGAACAAGCGACCTGTTGGGAGTACATCGCCAGCAGGCGCAGCTTCGCCAGCAGCCACAATGTCAATCGCGGCAGAAGTGGCCGATGACGAGGTATCTTCTACTTGCTCCGGTGCCAGGGCCGGATCGACGGGCAGATCACTGTCGGGTGGAGGTTGCTGAAGCGAAGCGGTCGCAGTTTCGACAGCCGACGTTTCAGCAGGCAGTGTCTCGACGACCTCGGTCGCAGATTCTTCGTCAGCCGCAACTATGACAGCTGAAGCTTCAAGCTCAACCTGTTCTTCGGCCGACACTTCGCCTGCTGGCAACGAGGCTGCTGCGGACGGTTCAGCCACTTCAATTTTGGTGCAGACGAGCTTGCCGCTGCGTTGAAAAATTCGCCGTAACCGGCCGCGCAATTCGGGGTTTTCACCGAACTTCTCCGCCAGCAAGTGACCAACGCCGAGCAGTACATCGCCAATGGAGTTCAACTGTTTATCGGCAGAAACGAAATCGGCAGCCCGTTTGTCGAGGTCGGCAGCCGCCGGATCAGCTTCCAGAATTTCGCGCGCAAGTGGTTCCAGCCCGCGCTCGCGGGCGATGGTTGCCAACGTCTGTTTGCGCGGCTTGAACGGCAGATATAGATCCTCAAGCCGCTTAGGCGTGTGAGCATTCTGGATCTGCTCGGCGAGTTCCGGGGTCAATTTGCCCTGAGCTTCAATCGACTTGAGGATCGTCGCTTTACGCTCGGCGAGCATTCGCAGCTTGATCACACGGCCTTGAATTTCGCGAATTTGTTCTTCGTCGAGACCGCCGGTTTCGTCCTTGCGGTATCGGGTAATGAACGGGACCGTGTTGCCGTCATCGAGCAGCGCTACGGTTCGCTCTACTTTTTCCGCTGGCAGGTTGACGTCGCGAGCCAATTGACTCAGGTCGACGCGATAAGGCTCGGTCATGCAAAACTCAACAGTGCCGCGGACGTAAAGAAAAACCAGAAACGACATTGCGCGCAAATGCCCCGCGCAAAATACAAGCCGCGCAATCTAGCGCTGCAACGACATCTTGTCAAGGTTCTCCTTGCTTACGCGCACCCCTCCAACTGGCCAGAACTCGTTGCTTTGCCTCAGCAGTTCGTTAGACTTACCGGCGATGCAACTCATTCTTCTCGGCACCACCGGCTATCATCCCAGCGCGCGACGTCACACCGCGTGTTTGATGTTTCCTGAAATTGGCCTGGTGCTCGATGCTGGCACCGGCTTCTTTCGCGTGCGCGATTGGCTGCAAACCGCCGAACTCGATGTCTTCGTCACGCATGCTCATCTCGACCATGTGATCGGGCTGACGTTTCTGTTCGATGTGGCTCATGAATCCGGCTTGCAAGCGACGCGGGTGCATGGAACCTCCACGCATCTGCAAGCCGTTCAAGACCACTTATTTGCCCGGCCACTGTTTCCCGCCATGCCTCCGCTCACCTTCAAACCTCTCACCGGCCCGCTGAAAATTGGGGGTGATACTTCAGGCGGCGGAACATTAAGGTATTTTCCGCTGGAGCACCCCGGTGGCTCGCTTGGGTATCGATTGGATTGGCCCGATCGCTCGCTGGCTTACGTGACCGACACCACGGCACGAGCCGATTCGCCCTACATCGACGAGATTCGTGGCGTCGACCTGCTCATTCACGAATGTTACTTTCCCGATGGACAAGAAGAGATGGCCTTAAAGACCGGTCACAGCTGCTTGTCGCCGGTATTGGCGGTGGCCCGCGCGGCAGCAGTGAAAAAACTGGTTCTCATTCACATCAACCCGATGGCTGAGGATGATGATCCCCTGGGACTGGAACTGCGCAACGACCTGGACCTGCCAGTTTCGATTGCCTACGACTTACAAAAGATTAATTTTTGACGAACCCTATTCTTGGCACTTTCCCGGCGATCTCATGAAACTACCTACCTTTGTTTGTCTGTTCACCGCCTTACTTGCACTTGCTGGTTCCACCATGGCTGCTGCCCAAGCTCCGGCGAAAGATGCCAAAGTGCTGCGGCACATCGTGATGTACAAATTCAAAGCCGAGATGTCTCCGGCCCAGATTCAGGAAGTGGGCGATACCTTTGCGGCGCTCCCCAAAAAGATCGATAAGATCATCGACTTCGAAATGGGAACAAACGTCAGCCCAGAAGGGAAGTCCGAAGGTTTCACGCACTGTTTTGTCGTGACGTTTCGAGATGAAGCGGGGCGCGACGAATATTTGAAGCACCCTGCGCATACGGCCTATGTGCAAGTGGTGAAAGACCGGCGCGAAAAGGTGATCGTCTTCGACTATTGGGCCCAGCCCTAATGGCCAATGACTCCAATCAGCCGCGCGTCGAGACTCAGCGGAGCAATTCCCGGCAGGTTCCAGCCGTGCTGCAACTCGGGTGTGCTCATCTGCTGGGCATTCTCGCGATTACAGGAGTGCTTCTGCTCTTCAACACACTTGCCGTCTCCATTGCCTATCAATCGTGGCTAGAGATCAGGTCCAGCAGCAGGCGCGATCCACGCATTGCCCAAACGATCGTGATTATCGGGCCGCTCCTGCTACTTTTTCTGCAGTATTGGCTATACGACCGCCTGCGCGACTGGCTCATTCGGCCCAAACTCAAAGATGGCTGATGGAACCTCGTTCCGCTGCCACGTTCTGCACCGCTACAATGGGCACTTGCCTTCATCGTCACTTTTGGGAGTTTGCTACTATGCCTGCCGTTCTACCTCTTCAGCGAGCTGCTGGTTTCGTTGCGTTGTTGGTTCTGTTCGTCAACGGGTTGTGCCTGCTCCCTGGTACTTCACAGGCACAAGAGAAAAAGGATGAGGTTAAACCGCTGAAGGTGCTGCTGGTGACCGGTGGTTGTTGTCACGACTATGAACGGCAAAAGCTGATTCTGAGCGAGGGAATTGCCTACCACGCGAAGACGGAATTCACCATCGTCCATGAAGGGGGTAAGAGCACCAACCACAAGGTTTCGATCTACGAAAAGGAAGGCTGGGCTGACCCTTACGATGTTGTGATCCACAACGAATGCTTTGCCGATGTGAAGGAACCCGGCTTCACCGAAAAGATCCTCAAGCCACATCGCGAAGGAAAGCCGGCGATTGTGATTCACTGCGCCATGCACTGTTACCGCGACAAAACGGACGAGTGGTTCAAGTTTATCGGGGTCACGTCGCACAGGCACGGCGGACATTTTCCGTTTGAAGCCATCAATCTCAAAGCCGATAGCCCAATCATGGCGGGCTTTGGTGAAAAATGGAAAACGCCAGCCGGCGAGTTGTATCACATCGCCAAGATTTGGGAAAACTGCACGCCGCTCGCACATGCCCATAGCCCGGAAACCAAAAGCGATCACGTTTGCATCTGGACGAACACGTATGGCAAGGGGCGCGTCTTCGGCACCACCATTGGTCATTACAGCAGCGAAATGCAAGATCCAGTCTTCTTGAATTTTATCAGCCGCGGCCTGCTCTGGTCGTGCGATAAGTTGAATGACGATTACCTGATCAAGCGGAGCGAGCCAGCCAGGTTCAGCTTCGAGAGCAAACTTGGCGACCCGCAGCCTACTCCGGCCAAAAAGTAATTTCCCACTATCAGAACGAAGCGAATATTTGACAATCTTGCGAATCGACTCTGACTCTCAAATTAACTGCATCAATGTCTCGAGCAGGGCGAAACTCACAGTAAACAACCGACCGCCTCGAATCTCTCATTCCCAGCTTATAGTCCTTCGCCAGTGAAAACGATTCTTACCACCGATATTCGCGGCCAGTTCATCCTGCTGGGGACTGGCACGAGCGTCGGTGTTCCTTCACTGGGCTGCGGCTGCGATGTTTGCTTAAGTACCGATCCGCACGACAAGCGGACGCGAGCCAGTGCTCTAATCGGCTTGCCAGAAGGAAATTTGCTGATCGACACGGGCCCCGATCTGCGCTTTCAGTTGCTCCGCGAGAACGTCGGCATTGTCCACGCGGTCGTTTATACACATGAGCATGCCGATCACCTGTTTGGGCTCGACGATCTGCGGCTGTTCCCCTTTTACCTGGGGCATCCAATTCCCCTCTATTGCGAAGAGCCGGTCGAGCGTCGCATTCGCCGCGCGTTCGACTATGCTTTTCACGAAGAGCACACTCATCAAGGGGCAGCGCCGCAGTTGTCGATTCGCCCCCTCGATCTGGAACCCTTGTCGCTGCTGGGTGCCGAAGTCATTCCCTTGCGGCTGAAGCACGGACCGCGGTTTGAGGTGCTCGGTTTTCGCGTCGGCAATATCGCCTATTGCACCGATACCAATCACATTCCCGGCGATACGATGGCCCAATTGCAGGGGCTCGATGTGCTGGTGATCGATGCCCTGCGCTGGCGGCCCCACGTCACTCATTTTTGTGTCGACGAGGCAATTGCCGTTGCCCAGCAACTGCGTCCCAAGCGGACCATCTTCACGCACATTTGCCACGAACTTGGGCATGCAGAGACCAACGCCAAACTCCCGCCTGGCATCGAAATGGGCTATGACGGCCAGCGCATTCCCCTCACATAATAGCGCTGCGGCTGGTGCGCAAACCGGCGACGTAACAAATTCGCCCTTCGCACGCTAACAAGCTTTGGGGTCTGCCGCCCCGGGCCCGCTAAAAACGCCCTCGTAGACGCGGAATTTGCGCTTCGCTAGCGAGACTTTCAATTGCCATTTTTGGCTGAATGGCTTATGTTGTCCTAAGGCTTGTCCCACACGGATGTTGCGCGGGATTTAGCCCCTCCAGGATTTTTGCCCGACGCGTCAGCTCGGCTGTCGCCCGCGAGTCAGCTCATGGCACCATCTCGAATGTCCCTCAGCTTCAAAATTGGCGATCAGCCGGTCCCCGGCTATCGGCTAGTTCGCGAGTTGGGGCGTGGCACATTCGGCGTGGTTTGGCTAGCCGTGACCGAGAACGGTTTCGAGCGGGCGCTTAAAGTCGTCAATCTGGAGCAGAAGGGTGGCAAGAAGGAATTCCGTGCGCTGCGGTTGATTAAAGACCGCAAGATTCTGCACGGCAATCTGCTCACTTTAATCGATTATTGGCTGCTTGATCGCGATGGCACCATTATCGCCACGCCGGGCAACGTCAATCTCGATACTCAAATCTCGCCGCTCAACAAAGCCGGCTCAGCCCCCGGCAACCTGGCTGCCACCACGGAGCCGGCAAAAACGCAGCCTGCCAAGCTAACGCCGCTGGCCGGCACGATGATGCCCGGCGGCGAAGGGGACACTGCCTTCAATGTTCGCGATACCTTCCAGCAATCACGGTTGACAGACACGACCGAAGAGATCAACAACAGCGCGATTTGGCTCGTCGTGGCAATGGAACTGGGCCACAAGACGTTGCACGATCGTCAACGAGAACACACAACCGAGCTTAATCACAAGACCTTGTCGAAAGTTTCCCGCCGTGGTGTCACCGCCATCGATGCCAAGGGAGATACTTCGCCTGGATCGCACACGGCGTTCGACAAACATCCTCCGAAACCGGACGCGGAAGACGACCTGCTGGCCTCGCTCCCCGCCGATGAAGTGCTCCCCTATATGGAGCAAGCAGCCCGTGGACTGGATTATCTTCATCGCTGCGAAATAGTGCATCGCGACGTCAAGCCACAGAACATTATGCTGGTGGGCGACGTGGCCAAGGTCTGCGACTATGGCTTAGCCAGCGAATTGGGAGACATGCGCGCAACTACCAACGCGTTTACCTTGCCCTATGCCGCGCCAGAGGCAATTAACAATCGTCCGTGCCCGGCCAGCGACCAGTATTCGTTAGCCGTCAGCTATGTGGAACTGCGCACGGGGCGCTGGCCCTTTGTCAGCAATACAGCGACGGCCGTTTATGGTGCCAAGGAAAGCGGCAACCATCACTTAAAGTTCGTGCCCAAGCGGGCCGTACGTGCGGTACTGAAAAAGGCCCTCTTCAAGAACCCGAACGACCGCTATTCCACGTGCGGCGAGTTCGTCAAACAGCTGACCAAGGCCGAACATTCACGCTCGAGCGTATTTGCCATGGTGCAGTTCGTTTTGGCGATCATCGCGATCGTTACAGTACTTCTCGCCGCCGCAGCTACGCATCCTGATATTCAAGCCCGGATGCTCAGTATTATCGATAGCTTTCGTTCCACCGATGCCAAGGAATTTGAACGACGGCTGCGTGTTGCCGAACGCCAAGTAATGGACGAGAAACACGCCGATGCTTTAGGCGAGTTTGAATCGCTCTATCGAGATTTTCCGGGACTCTCGCCGGACGATAACTCGCTGCGCTACGACGCAATCATTGGGCGGGCGCGGGCGGAATTGGGGGGCAAAGATGCCTTGCAAGACGCGCAAGTGCAGGACGCCATCGGTCGTCGAATCGACGAGTTGCCGTCCGATCCACAGCCACCGCTGAGCGACCTACAGAAGTTGCGTGTTTATTACCTGCAGTTGATTGCCAAACGCAAGACACTTGCCATTGGTGGACTCGATCCGAATAGTGCGCCGGCTCAAGAGGCCCTGGCATCTTGGGAACGAGCTTTGTGGGCGCGTGCTTTGCAAGCTTCGATCGAAGATCGGCGGGTGCCGCCGAATCTGAAGGAATCGCTGCGCACGGTGATTGCTGAGCGCAAAGCTATAGTGTCGCCCGAAGATTTTCAGAAGGCGAAGGCAAGCCTGGCGCAAATGCTGGCCGTCGCCAAGGAATCGCTCAGTGAGGAAGATGAGTTCTGGCACGCGATCAAGCTCGAAGAATTACACCTAGCATTCAAGCATCCCGAGCCCAACCATGAGCAGAATCTACGCTCGCTCGATGCACTGCTCGCAAATCGCCTGCAGCAAGATCGCCAGGCAATCATCCGCGGCCAGTTGCTCCGGCTGTTGATTCTCAGCGAACTAAAAGCTTCGCAACCGTCGTTTTTCGAAGAGCCCATTTACCTCACCATCATTTACACCGACGGCGGACTGGCTCAACTACAAGAGACGTCTGATTCGCTGTTTTCGATCCCCGAAATCAACGCGCTCAAAGACCTGCGGCAGCGCTTCAAAAACGAAATTCGCGACTGGGCGGAGCCCATTCCCGAGGCGGCTTTCCCCGCCGTCACGGCCTTGTGCGGCAAACTTGAGACGTTCGATCTGCTCCGCCACCGGCTGAACAAGCATTTGGAAGATAAAACGCTTGGCGAGAAACAGTTGCTGGCTGTTCAAGCCAGTTGGGCCGATCTGAACAAGCTGCTGACCCTGGATTACAAGCTTGACTCGGCCGAAGCCGCCGACCTCAAAGATCTTAGCTTGAGCGTCAGCTTTGCCGATCCGCAGGAGAAACCCGAGGTCGCGCTCAAGGACTTTGTGCAGCGAGTGCGCGATTCGCGGCACGGAGCGAAATGGATGAAGCGGTTGCTCGACCGCGCTCAGCAGAATCCGGTCTGGGTGGATGCCGCGATTCCGGCACTTAAGGAACTGAGCCTGGAGCCCACCGAGGACCTGGCGCTTGACGAAAACTTCGATCGTTGGCGAGCCGATGCCAACAATTTGACGCTTACCGGCATTCTCGCAGCCGACCTTGGTTCACCTGCCGCGGTGAAAAAAATTATCGACCGGCTCGATCAGGCAGCCGATCAAAACCGCCCACTGCCTGCACTGGTGCGAATCGAATGCGAACTGCTTACCACTCCCAAGCCAGATGACAACCAGCGCCGCGGCTGGTTGGCCCGCATTCGCGCCACGCTAGAAGAATTGGAAGAAACCGATTCTTACCTTGCTGGCTACGGCGAATTCCTCCGCGCCCGTTTGCTCGCCAGCAGCAGCAAGTCGTTCGACCGCGACGATGCCGGCAAGATTGTGCTCGCCATGTTCAAACAGACTGAAACTCCCGCGTGGCTAACGAGCTGGCGAAAGCAAGCCGCGGGAGACATCCTCTCCGGCATCGCCCTCTCGGCCCTCGGCAAGGACGATAGCGACATTCTGCAATTCCACGTGCTGAACCTAAGTGCGCAGACGCAACTGGAAGAGGTGCAAACCGTCGTTGCCAAAGCAGGCTTGCAAACGAACGCTCTGCTCGCCGTGTCGGCCATTGTCGAAGCCACCCACGCCGAGAAGTCAGATTGGAAGAAGGTGGGTGAGCTTGCCCGCCGTTGCCAGCAGGACAGCAAGACCCGCGAACTTCTGCAATCGCAAAACCGGCTCCTCCTGCTGGACTATGTCGAGGCTTTATCGAACTTGCGCCTGGCTCCGCAAGATAGAGACCTGCCACCCCAGATCATTCTCGCTTTCCAACGCATCCTGTTTGCCCGCGAAGGGAATGAACCGCGGTTCTTTCAGTTCGATAGTGCTCAAACAACGGATGATGGCGGAATTTTTCGCAACCTGGTTCTGCCAATCGTCAGCCATCCTTCGTTCAGCAAGTCGACGAAGACGACCCCCGAGGCTAGACTCGCGCTCGGAGCAATCTGGGGTGCCAAGGGTCGGCTCTTGCAACGCGACAACAAAGTGGTGGTACACGATCCGCTTCGCAAGGTCGATAAGCGAGATACAACGACCGTCGCACTGGTTCTCGCCCACGATGCCTTTCGCCGCGCTCGCGAATGCCAGCCAGACTACATCAATTATGTGGTCGGCTTTGGTCGTACCCTGATTGAGTTGCCTTCGACCGATATCGACCCGGAAAAGCGGGCCGAACTGATCTCGCAAATCGTCGACCAATATGATCCCGACGGCAAATCGAGCAACTTGGGAATGCTCTCTCTTGGTGCATACGTACGCCGCTACCAAGCGCACGAACAGACAGTTCAAGCGCAGCAACTCCGACTCTCGAACGAGGCCATTCGCCGTTACCAGTTGGTGCTTGATGGGACCAAGAACAACGATCCGTTCGAGATTCGCGCAGTCTGCCTGGAAGGCTTGAGCGACGCCCACTTGCGCCGCGCGTTCTGGATTTCCAAAGTAGAAGCCAGTGAAGTCACCGCACTCTTGGCGCAGAAGACGCCGCCGCCGAATACCAAGGCGTTTCATCTGCAGCAAGCTTCGGCGACGGCGCTCGAAGCCGTGCGCATGCCTGGACGGACGCAGCAGGAAAACGCCCACAATGCGCTGGGCAATGCTTACGAAGACATGGCCTTTTATTTGGGAATGTCGGAGTACTATCAGCAGTCGGTTGATACATTTGAGACCGGCATTCAACTCGCCGAACAGGAAGAGCGAATCTCAGCCCGAGCGAAAATGCACCTGGGTCGCTGTCTTTGTCGCTACGGGCGTGATTTTCTCTCGGGGTTATCAGCGAAAAACCGAGCCGCGATTCTGGAACGTGGAGTCGCGCACCTGACCACCTCGCTGGATGAGGCGAAGGCTCGCAATCGCCTACGGGCCGAGACCCTTTACTGGCGCGCCACCTCGCAGGTCGCCCTGATTGCTTATCAACCCACCAAAGCCGACGAGCTGTTGCAGATGGCTGAGAACGACTTTGCTGAGGCCGCGCAAATTGCCACCGATCTTGGCACGACTGAGGCCAATTACTACAAAGTGGAGGAAATCCGTGTAGCCTTGATGCGGAAGTCGAACGAAGGAACACCCGCTGTTCAACAGTCGGCCGCGCAGCAACGAGCAAAAACTTCAACCGACGCGATCTTCGCCGCAGCTGCGGCCGATCCTAAAAAATTCACCATCACCACCCTCTCGCTGCTAGTGGGCCAATCGAACGCCACCTTCCCGCAAGATCAGCAGAAATTGAAGCGTTGGCTTCCTTCGTCGGGACCGCTCCACGCCCATTGGCGGTCGAATGACGCTGCCAAAAACGAAGCTGCCAAGCTTTATTTGATGTGCGCACTGCTGCTGGGCAGCAAAGAAGACGAACAAGAGGCGGCAGCACTCGTGGCATCCATTGCCGATCCACAACTCAAGGCAATTGCCAACGCCAGCTTGCTCAACTTCATTGCCGACCAGCAACGCCGCGCGACGGATGTGGTCAGCAAGAGCTTGATCTCTGTTCCCGCAGGTCCTGAAAAGAATCAAACAATAAAAAAGGAGTTACTCGCCTGCTTGCCCAAATTTCGCGAAGCTTTGACTGCCAACGATGCTACGGTCGATGCAGAGACTCGGGCACTGCTTGAGAAGGTAAATCGAACGCTATTGGAAGAAATCTTGGCCGGCAAGTTCGACAACAGGCCGAATGTCGAAACGCGGCAGATCATTAATCTGGTGCAAGGAACATTAACGCTGCGCGACGCATTGCACCTCGTCGCGCTGCAACTCTCAAATCTGTCCACTGATGATAAGGAGAAGCTGGCATTGCTCAAGCTGGCCCACGATTGCGTGAAACCGATCTTTCTGCTGGACGAAAACAACTTCACCGGCCTGGCGCGTGCCAATATTTCTGCAGCCAAGGCGAAGTACACGCCCATCCTCAATTCCCGTGAGAAAGAACTCCGGGAGCTGGGTTTCCAATTCGATTAGGCATGATCCACAGTTGAGCGGAGTGCCTCGGTCATCTTCAAGCCGGCGTTAGCTACAGCCGCCACCGGTCAGGAAGTAAAGCACGATTAGCACCGGTAGAGGTACGCCGATTACCCAGAAAAATGCCCAAATTGCTTTGCTGCCCATGACTTTGCTCCGCTGGAATGCTCATTGTAGTGAGAGGCCACGTCGTCCTCTCCATTTGACAAGCCGCACTAAAGCAAAGACTATGCCAAACAACTCTCCACGTAAGAACCAGCGGAAATGCAGGCGTTTTTGAGCCTCTTCGGCAAACACTTCGCGATGGTTGGCACTCCCGTGATTCGCGCCAATCCATGCTGGCAGTGAACCGTTCAAGCTTGCGCAGTTGGTGAACACGCGCAACCTACTCGAAGCTGACGATGCTCCCCGCGTGAAAACTTTGCCGACCGCGCTCGGTCTGCAGGAGCAAAGCCCCGTCGTCATCAATGCCTAAGCAGCGTCCTGTGTGCCGCTGCGCCCCTGCTTGCAGTTGCACGATCCGTCCCGTAAGGAGCGAGCGATCTCGCCATTCCTGGCGAAGCGACGAAAAACCCTGTTCGCGCAATTGCTGCCAC
Source organism: Anatilimnocola aggregata (assembly GCF_007747655.1). Taxonomy (NCBI): domain Bacteria; kingdom Pseudomonadati; phylum Planctomycetota; class Planctomycetia; order Pirellulales; family Pirellulaceae; genus Anatilimnocola; species Anatilimnocola aggregata. Next base: position 4,935,237 of record NZ_CP036274.1, on the reverse strand, counting down.
CGTTGGTCGAGGCTGCCGAGGATGCTGCGCAACACGTCGGTAAGGTCATGCGGTTGGCCATCGACATCGCAAAGTGCGGTGGCCGAATCTCGTAACTCTTCCGGCGCGTCGGCAAAAGAGTTGTTCACATTCACCCCGATCCCTACGATCATCCTGCCCCGCGCTGGAGCCGGTGACTCGATCAGAATTCCGCAGATTTTCCGCTCGTTGGCGTAGACGTCATTTGGCCATTTCACGGCAATGTCTGCGGCCAGGCAGTGGCTGGCCAATGCTTCGCAAACGGCCAGGCCGGCAACGAGCGAAAATCCCGGCCATTGTGCCGGACCTAGCTCTCCTGGCGAGCCTGAAATGATGAGCGAGAACATCAGACTGCCGGGAACTGACCACCAACGATTGCTGCCACGGCCACGCCCAGCCGTCTGTTCCTGAGCGAGCACGAGTGCGGGGCAAGCCAACCACTCTTCAGCAGCCAGTGCGGCCGCGCGGTCGTTAGTGCTGGCGAGCGACTGGTGAAATTCCAGCCGCTCAATAAGTCCACTGCGCGCCAGCTGGGGAAGGTCGAACCTGTCGCGTTTCATCTCTTCCTCGTCCCCGAGTCTCGTTCCTGGCATTACGCAAACGTTAGCATCAAGTCCCCGGTCTCCACACGTGTGCCTGGCTTGACGAAGAGTTCGGCAATCTTGCCATCTCCTTCCGCCATTACCGTGGTTTCCATTTTCATCGCCTCGAGCGACAACAGCTTCTGTCCCTTGGCAACTGTGTCTCCGACTTTCACGGCAACCGACACAATCATGCCCGGCATGCTCGCTCCGACTTGCTGCTTGTTCGCAGGATCGGCTTTCACTGTCTTGCTACTGCCCCCTTCGAGCGACTTGTCGACCACGGTCACGTCGCGGGGTTGCCCATTCAACTCGAAGAAGACGGTTCGTTTGCCGTCGGCATGGGGTTCGCCAATGTTTAAGAACTTGACGATCAGCGTCTTACCTTCTTCGATATCGATGGCCATTTCTTCGCCAGTGTCCTGGCCGAAGAAAAAGACCGGAGTCGGAAAGATGCTCGTGTCGGAATAGATTCGTTGGTGATTGGCAAATTCTTCGAACACCTTGGGATAAAGGATATGGGAGAGAACTTCGCGCCGCGACGGATCTCGCAGTAATAGTCCCTTCACCTTCGTGGTGGCCGCATCTAAATCGGCGGGGGGCAAAGTTGCACCGGGACGCCCCTTCATCGGCTTGCGATCACGCAATACTCGCTTCACCACCGCCTTGGGGAAACCTCCCGGCGGCTGCCCCATCATTCCACCGACCAGATCGATGACCGATTCGGGGAATGCAAAATCGCGAGTTCCTTCGACGATGTCTTTCGGCTGCAGATCGTTGGCCACCAGGAATAATGCCAGGTCGCCGACCGCCTTCGACGACGGTGTGACTTTTACGATATCGCCGAGCAGTTGGTTCGTTTCCGCATACATCTTGCAGATTTCCGTCCAGCGATCGGCAAGGCCAATCGCCCGCGCTTGCTGGAACAGATTCGTGTACTGGCCGCCAGGCATTTCGTGCTCATACAGTTCGGCCGTGGCCGGCGGCATCACGCTGTCGAACGGCAGATAGAACTCACGCACCGCGTGCCAGTAGTCGCTGATTCGATTGAGCACATCTGCACTCAGGCCAGTATCACGCTTGGTGAAGCGAAGTCCCTCGACGATTGCATTTAAGTTGGGCTGACTGGTGCCACCAGACATGGCAGCCATCGCAGCATCGGCGACATCGAGCTTCACTTCCGAACCTTTGATGATCGACGCAGCTTGCATGCCGTTCGTATCGTGTGTGTGGAAGTGAATCGGGATGCCGATTTCCTGCTTCAGCGTTTTGACGAGTAACTCCAGCGCGTACGGCTTGCAAAGTCCCGCCATGTCCTTAATGCACAGGATGTGCGCGCCGAGCGATTCCAGTTCCTTCGCCAAGTCGACGTAATACTGCAGGCTGTATTTGTTGCGCTGCGGATTGAGGATGTCACCCGTATAGCAGATGGCCGGTTCGCAGAGGCCGCCCGCTTTGAGGACGGCTTCCATCGCCACCTTCATGTTGGGCACCCAGTTGAGCGAATCAAAGATGCGGAAGATGTCCATCCCCGCATCGGCGGCCTCTTTGCAGAACTCGCGGACGACATTGTCCGGATAGCTGGCGTAGCCCACGGCATTGCTGGCGCGAAACAACATTTGAAAGAGAATATTCGGCACCTTCTCGCGCATGTCAGCAAGGCGCTGCCAAGGGCACTCCTTCAAAAACCGCATCGTGGTGTCGAACGTTGCCCCGCCCCACATTTCCAGCGAAAACAGGTCCGCTGCCTGGTGAGCATACACCTCGGCAATGTTCAGCAAGTCCTTCGTGCGCATGCGCGTGGCCAGCAGCGACTGGTGAGCATCGCGGAACGTAGTATCGGTCAAAAAGAGTTGCTTCTGCTTCGATACCCATTCGCCAAATTTTGCGGGCCCGAGTTCCTTCCACTTGTCGCGGGTTCCCGGCGGGGGCGTCGTTCCTTTTTCCAGCTTAGGAACCGGCGCGGGCAAGCGGCGAGTCGCTTTGGGCAAACCTTTCACCAGCGGATGACCATTGACGATCACTTCGCCCAGGTAGGTGAGGAGTTTCGTCGCGCGATTGCGCCGCCGTGGCAAGTGGAACAGATCGGGCGTTTGATCGATAAACCGGGTCGTGCAGGTGCCCGCGAGAAACGTCGGGTGCGTAATAAGCTGAATCAGAAATGGGATGTTTGTCTTCACCCCGCGAATACGGAACTCTTGCAGGCAGCGTTCCATGCGCCGCGCCGCATCGACGAATCGCCGGCCGCGGGCGCTCACTTTCACGAGAAGTGAATCGTAGAACGGATTCACGGTCGCCCCACTGAAAGCACTTCCGGCGTCGAGACGAATGCCCATACCCGCTGCCGAGCGATAGTGGGCAATGCGGCCATAATCGGGCATGAAATTGTTGCCCGGGTCTTCTGTCGTCACGCGGCACTGAATCGCAAAGCCGTTACACTTTACCCCTTCTTGCGACGGCAGCCCGATTTCGGGATCGCTCAGCAGCATTCCCTGTGCAATCAGCAGTTGCGACTTCACGATGTCGATGCCAGTCACTTCTTCGGTGACCGTGTGTTCCACCTGGATCCGCGGATTGACCTCGATGAAATAGAACTGGTTCGTATCGCGATCGACCAGAAACTCAACGGTCCCCGCGTTCTCGTAACGAACAGCTTTGCCGATCTTTACCGCTGCATCGCACAACTCTTGGCGCACTTTCGGATCGAGCAGTGGTGCCGGCGCAATTTCGACGACCTTCTGATGCCGCCGTTGGACCGAGCAATCGCGCTCGTACAAGTGCAGCAAATTGCCATGCTTGTCACCGAGCAATTGTACCTCGATGTGGCTGGCACTAGTGATGTATTTTTCGATGAAGACATCGGGACTGCCGAAGGCCGACATCGATTCGCGTTGGGCCGATTCAAAGGCCCCGACAAATTCAGATTCCTTAAGAACCACCCGCATGCCGCGCCCGCCGCCGCCGTGGGCCGCCTTGAGGATAATAGGAAAGCCCATCTTGGTGGCCTTCTTCAGGCCATCCTGCGCGTTTGGGATGGCATCGCTGCCGCTGAGCACCGGCACATTCACTTGCTGGGCAATGTTGCGGGCAAAAGTCTTGTCCCCGAGTTTTTCCAGCGCTTCGTCGTGCGGTCCCACGAAGATAATGCCTGACTTATGGCACGCGCGAGCCAGCTCGGGATTTTCCGAGAGAAAACCGTAGCCCGGGTGAATGCCATCGACCTCGTGCTGCTTGGCAATGGCGATGATTTCGGCAATGTTCAGATACGAGCGGATTGGCTCGCCCGGTTTGCCAATCTGGTACGCTTCGTCCGCCTTGAAGCGGTGCAGTGCGTAGCGATCTTCGTGGGCATAAATGGCGACCGTCCGAATGCCCAACTCGTGAGCGCTGCGGAACACACGGATGGCGATTTCACTGCGGTTAGCGACAAGCAGCTTGTTGATCTTTTTCATGGTTCAGGGCGGTCGCGGGACCTGTCGGTCAAAAAGTTGGGGAGAGGATTGGGAGAGGTGGATGATGTGCCGAACAATGCCAGAAAATACCATCGGCCAGCCAGACTTCTGGCAAGAGTGCGATCGCCAAAACGAGCACTGCGCACTCGCGCAACCACCAGCGCGAGTTCAGCTTGCCGCGGTTTTGGCGAGCAAGGCATCAGCCGATTAGAGGAGGCTGTAGTGTACTCGCCCGCGGGGCCGCCGTGCCATGCCTGACGCAAGCAGCAAAATCGTTAGAAGACGCAATTTTAATCTTCGCTATCGTCCAGGGAATAGGTCGCGACTCAGGCGAGACTTTCCTTCCCGATCCCACCGGCGTACAGTGCAGGGTTGCTGAACCTCCCGCACGGGTAATCCTCTTCTTTGCCCTCTACGAATTGACAGCGCAATGCCCGTAACGCCTCGCTATTTGGTTTCCTTCACTCCGCGTCGGTTGCCTCATTTCTTCGCCGATGTGCTGATTATTGGCGGTGGTCTGGCTGGGTTGCGGGCGGCGAATGCGATCGATCCTCGCCTGTCGGTGCTGGTGGTCACCAAAGACGCCCTGCTGCAATCGAACAGCAACTATGCCCAGGGGGGAATTGCGGGGGTCATGGACCCGATCGATCGTTTTGAAGATCACGTCAGCGATACGCTCATAGCCGGCGGCTCGCTCTGCGACAAACGTGTCGTCGACATGGTCGTCCGCGAAGCGCCGGAGCGAATTGCCGAACTCGTTGAATGGGGCACCAAGTTCGACGAGAAAGCTGGCCGCATTTTGCTTGGCCGTGAAGGGGGGCACAGCCACAACCGCATAGTCCATGCATTGGGAGATATGACCGGCCGCGAAGTCATGCGGGCCATGGCCGAACATACCATCGCACTCCCCAATGTGCGGATTTGGGAAAACACCTTCACCATCGATCTGCTCACCTACGAGAATTCGTGCCAGGGAGCCATCGTTGCCAATCGCCACGGCGACCAGATGCTGGTCTGGGCGAAGCAAACAGTTCTCACCACCGGGGGCGCGGGGCAGGTCTATCGCGAAACAACCAATCCCTCTGTAGCGACTGGCGATGGTCACTCCATGGCCTATCGCGCTGGAGCAGAGTTGCGCGATATGGAGTTCATGCAGTTTCACCCGACGGTCCTCTATATCGCGGGAGGAAGCCGCAGCTTGATCACCGAGGCCATTCGGGGTGAAGGGGCCAAGTTGGTCGACCGCGACGGCGTACGGTTCATGTCGCAGTACGATCCGCGTCTGGAACTCGCGCCGCGGGATATCGTCTCGCAAGCCATCGTTACGCAGATGGAGAAGACGCGGCATCCTTGCGTCTATCTTGACGTGACCCATCTCGATCGCCAGTTCACCCTCGAACGTTTCCCTGGCATCGCTGCCGCCTGCAAGCAGTTCGGGCTCGATATCACCCGCGATCGGATCCCGGTTCGCCCCGGGGCACATTACATGATTGGGGGTGTGACAGTCGATTTGGCCGGACGGACCACCATCTCTGGTCTGTGGGCTGCGGGAGAGGCAACCTCGTCAGGCTTGCATGGTGCGAATCGGCTCGCTTCGAATAGCCTGCTCGAAGGCCTGGTCTACGGCGCGCATGCGGGGCACGGAGCGTCGCAGTCAGCCCTTGCCATGCCTGGCGACTTTCGCGTCTTTCCCATCGAGTCGCCCCCGCTGGCCGATTCGATCGAGTCGCAAGAACCGCTCGACGTCACCGACATTCGCAACAGCCTCAAAGCCCTCATGTGGCGGGCTTGCGGCGTTCGTCGCACCGCCGAACTTTTGCAGGAAGCTTTAGAAGCCGTCGATCAATGGCGGCGCTATGTACTGTTGCGACAGTTTAACGACGTCGCCGGCTGGGAACTGCAGAACCTCCTCTGCCTGGCGCGGGTGATGATCCAAGCGGCCCTGGCACGAGAAGAATCTCGTGGCACCCACCTCCGCACCGACTTCCCTAAGCTTGACGATGCCTACTGGAATCGGCACATCTGGTTCCAGCATTCGGGCACTGCTGAGAGTACTGGCGTCACTTAGTAGCGCGTCGACGTAACTTTTGTAATCGCGTCGCCAGCACGTCCTAAATGTCCAATTATCAACCCACTCTAATGGGTGGTAATTTGCGCTTTTGCCGAGAAATATTGACGATCACGGCCGAAAAAGAGTCGAATTGTTGAACACCACCCGATTAGGGCGGTTCCGAGTTACGTCAAACTTCTGCGCCTCTTTTGCAGGCAATAATGCCTATGCCTTGGCGTGTTTTGCCACACGGATTTGAGCGCGGGCTTGAAGAATGGCGCGGTCGCGAAGGGCGAGCAGTTCGTCGGTGGTGGCGGGCTTGGCTTGGGCGGTAACGAGCGCCGCCTGGGCAACGGTCACGTCGAGCTTGGCGGCGGGAACGGCTCGGTTAGTTAGGACTGAGACCACGTTATCGACGACTTGCACGAAGCCGCCGTCGATATAGTAGTGCAGCTCTTTGCCGCCAGTCTTAATCCGCATCTCGCCAAAGCCCAGGCGACCGATTAGCGGGCTGTGGTCCACGGCGATGCCGATTTCGCCGTCGAACAGCGGCAGCGCGACAAACTCGGCCTCTTGTTCGAGGGCCGTTTGTTCCGGCGTGACGACGACGACTTGCAACATCTTGGCCATAGCGAGTCTGATAACAAAACAAGTAGCGGAATTCGCCAGAATTCCGAGATGTACCTGGGCTCACTGAATTCTGGCGAATCCAGCTACGGTTTTGAATCCTACTTCTTCAGCGACTTCTTGTATTGCTCTTCGGCCTGTTCGATGGGGCCGACATACATGAATGCATCTTCCGGCAGGTGATCCCACTTGCCGCTGCAGAGTTCATCGAAGCTACGGATCGTATCGGCAATGCTGGTGTATTCGCCAGCTTTACCGGTGAAGACTTCGGCGACGAAGAACGGCTGCGAGAGGAAGCGTTCGATGCGGCGGGCACGATGCACGACGAGTTTGTCTTCTTCCGACAATTCGTCCACACCGAGAATTGCAATGATGTCTTGCAATTCGCGATAACGTTGCAGAGTGGTCTGCACGCGACGAGCAACCGCGTAATGCTTTTCGCCCACCACCTGCGGATCGAGAATTCGGCTCGACGATGCGAGCGGATCCACCGCAGGATAAATACCTTTTTCCGAGATCGAACGTTCGAGATAAAGGAACGCATCGAGCTGGCCGAACGCAGTGGCCGGAGCAGGGTCGGTCGGATCGTCAGCAGGAACGTAAACGGCTTGTACCGACGTGATAGCGCCCTTGTTGGTCGAAGCGATCCGTTCTTGAAGCGCACCCATTTCGGTCGCCAGGGTCGGTTGATAACCCACCGCCGAAGGCATACGCCCGAGAAGCGCGGATACTTCCGAACCCGCTTGCGAGAAGCGGAAGATGTTATCGACGAACAGCAGCGTGTCTTTGCCGGTCGTATCGCGGAAGTATTCGGCCATGGTGAGTGCCGACAGCGCCACTCGGAGACGAGCACCTGGTGGCTCATTCATTTGACCGAACACCATGCAGGTCTGGTCGATCACGTGCCGGCCCGTCTTGCCAATTTCGGCCTCTTGCATTTCGAGCCACAGATCGGTTCCTTCGCGAGTTCGTTCACCGACGCCGGCAAACACCGAGTAACCACCGTGCTTCGAAGCAATACGAGCGATAAGTTCGGTGAGAATAACCGTCTTACCCAGACCGGCACCACCGAACAAACCGGCCTTACCACCGCGGACGAACGGAGTGAGGAGGTCGATGACCTTAATACCGGTTTCGAACAGCTCGACGCTCGACGACAGGTCGGTGAGCTTCGGCGGATCGCGATGGATGGCCCAATGTTCGGTCGCATTCACAGGACCGCGACCATCGATGGGCTTGCCGAGCAAGTTGAACACGCGACCCAGCGTGCAATCGCCAACGGGCACCTTCACAGGGCCGCCGGTGTCGATCACTTCCATGCCGCGAAACAAACCTTCGGTGCTCCCGAGAGCCACGCAGCGAACGCGACCGCCACCGATTTGGGCCTGGATCTCGCCCGTGATGTCGATCTCGATTCCCTTGTGCTTCGAAGTGACCGTGACGGCATTGAAAATGGCCGGCATCTGATTCTCGGGGAATTCGACGTCGAAAGTCGCACCGATCACTTGAGTGATGCGGCCGACGTTCGTGGTGGGAGCGGTTGCAGTTGCCATGTGTTTGCTCTACTAAAATCGATTGCGTTGTTTAAATGTGTGCGAAGGAGGAGCAGGCTACGAACCCGGTAGGGTTACTTCTTGAGAGCCTCGACACCGCCGATGATTTCCATGATTTCGCCCGTAATCTGCGATTGGCGGGCGCGGTTGTAAGTGGTCGACAAAGACTTGATCATTTCCGAAGCGTTCTCGGTGGCCGACTTCATGGCGACCATGCGGGCGATCTGTTCGCTGACCGCCGCATCGAGAAAGCATTTGAACAGCTTGGCCCGGAAACTGGCCGGTACCACTTCTTCCAAAATGCTTTCGGCCGAAGGCATGAATTCGTACATCACATCGCCGGTGGCCTTGGCTCCGCCTGCCGCGTCTTTACCACTGGCTGCACCGGGAACCGCCAGAGAATCGAACGGGAGCAATGTTTCGACTACCGCCACCTGCCGCGAGCTGCTGATGAATTTGACGTAGGCGACGTCCAGACGGTCGATCTTGCCCGTGATGTACATTTCGAGGAAGCGATTGGCGATCGCCTCGACATCTTCGAACTTCGGTTGATCTTCGAACTTTGTATAGCTTTCGTCGACGTTCAACTTACGGAATTTGAACGCCGCGAGACCACGCTTGCCCGAGACTTCGACTCGCACACTCGGAACCGACCGCTTCAATTCTTCGAGCCGAGCCAGACCGGCTCGAAGCACGCTGCCGTTGTAACCGCCGCACAAACCACGATTGGCGGTGAGAATCAGCAGCGTCGCGTTCTTCGTCTCGGGATGTGCTTCCAGCAGCGGATGGCTGACTTGCAGGCCCGCCTTGGCGAGCCCGGCGACGACTTCGGTAATCTTTTTGGTGTAGGCCGTGGCTGCAGTGGCCCGGTCCATCGCCTTTTTGAATCGCGCGGTGGCGATCAATTCCATCGTCCGCGTAATCTTGCGGATATTGCGGATGGACTTGCGGCGTTTATCGAGTGCCCGCGCTTTGGCCATGACGTTCTAGTTTCGAAAATGTTTACTGTGTCACGCCCCCGGCCCTGTGCCGGGGGTTTAGCGGCTTTTGCACAAGTTTGTTGCGCCACCCGCAGTAGTGCAAAAACCGGTGAGCCCCCGCCGCAGGGGCGGGGGCGGTTTTGAATCATTAGACCTTCTTGAACAGCTTCTTGAAGTCGGCGATTGCTGCATTGATCGCGTCCTTCACCTCGGCCGTTAGTTCCTTCTTCTCAGCCAGCAGGTTGCGGGCGGCAGACTTTTGATCCTTCATGTACGCGAGGAATTCGGTTTCAAAGCGGCGCACTTGATTAATCGGCACATCGTCCATACCGCCAGCGTTGGCAGTGTAGATGACGAGAATCTGGTCGATGACGTCGAGCGGCGAGTACTGCGGTTGCTTGAGGAGTTCGACCATTCGGTAACCGCGGTCGAGCTTGCTCTGCGTGGCAGCGTCGAGGTCGGTACCGAGTTGAGCGAAGGCTTCCAGTTCGCGGAACGCAGCGAGGGCCAGACGCAAACCACCGGCCACTTCGCGCGCCTTCATGGCTTTGATCTGAGCTGAGCCACCCACGCGAGAAACCGAGATACCGACGTTCATCGCCGGGCGCACACCCTTGAAGAACAAGTCGGGCTGCAGGTAAATCTGACCGTCGGTGATCGAGATCACGTTCGTCGGAATGTAGGCCGAAACTTCGCCTTCGAGCGTCTCGATGATCGGCAGCGAAGTCAGCGAACCACCACCCAGTTCCTTCGACATCTTCGAAGAACGTTCGAGCAGACGGCTGTGGTTATAGAACACGTCACCCGGATAAGCTTCGCGCCCCGGCGGACGACGCACCAGCAGCGAAATCTGGCGATAGGCCTGAGCTTGCTTCGACAAGTCGTCGTAGACAATCAGAGCGTGTTCGCCCTTGTACATAAAGAACTCAGCCATCGCGGTGCCCGCTGCTGCAGCATACACCTGCAACGCAGCAGGAGCACTTGCACCGGCGAGCACGACGGTGGTGTATTCCATCGCACCCTTTTCTTCGAGCACACGGACAGCATTGGCAACCGACGATTCCTTTTGGCCAATTGCCACATAGAAACACTTAACACCCTTCCCCTTTTGATTGAGGATGGTGTCGATGGCGATCGTCGTCTTGCCCGTCTTGCGGTCGCCAATGATGAGTTCGCGTTGTCCGCGACCAATCGGCGTCATCGCGTCGATGGCCTTGATACCCGTTTGCAGCGGTTCCTTCACCGGTTGGCGTTCGGCCACACCGGGGGAGGTACCTTCGACGTTGCGGAACTCGGTGGTGACGATCGGGCCCTTGCCATCGAGCGGGTTACCGAGGGGATCGACCACGCGGCCGATGACGGCTTCACCGACCGGCACGCTAAGCAGCTTGCCCAGCGAACGAACTTCGTCCCCTTCGTTGATCGCCAGGTAGTCACCCAGCACGGCGATGCTGACGCTGCTCTCTTCGAGATTGAACACCACGCCGCGAACGCCAGAGGGGAATTCGACCATTTCGCCGCTCATGGCGCTCGATAGGCCGTAGACTCGCGCCATACCGTCGCCCACTTCGAGCACGGTGCCGACTTCGCGAACGTCGATCTGGCTTTCGTAGTGCTCGATCTCGCGTTGAATGACCGAGGCAATCTCATCAGCATTAAATTTCATGGCAAACCTCTAATCGACTGACTTCAGTTTTGCTTCGAATCGAAGGGAACTGCTGACCAGTCGTGGGATGTTCTAGTTGTGCGAGCTATTCGTGTTCGTGAATGGTTGTAATTTGGGGGGAGCAGATTAAGTCGCGGTGAAGCGCGGGAGCGAATCGCGAATGGCCTGCGACGTTTGCTGCAGGGCGACCGTTTTCATCCGTTGCAGTTGCGACGACACACTGCCGTCGTACAGCGTATCGCCAATGCGGACGACCAAACCGCCGAGCAATTCCGGATCGATCTGTACGTTGAGCGTGACCTTCCGCTTGAGTACTTCGCCGAGTCTGGCCGCGATTCGGTCCCGCAGCGGATTGCTGAGGGGATAGGCAGCACGAATCGAGACTTCGATCTGGCCCAGCACTTCGCTTTGCAGCTTGCGATAGGCCTTCAGGATGTCGGCGAGGCATTCAAAACGGTTGTGACGAGCGAGGACCTTGAGGAAGTTGAGCAGTACGCCACTCATCTTGCCGGCAAAGGCCTTATCGAGCAGCGCGACCTTCTCTTCGAGTGCGATTCGTGGCGACGACAGGGTCATTCGCAGCGCGGGCACTTTCTTGAGCACGTCGGTTTGAAACGACTCGAGTTCTTCCAGCACGTCAGCCACCTTACCGCTCGACTCCGCCGCGCCGAATAGCGCCTTGGCGTAGACCAAGCCCAATTTCTCGCGGCCTGCGTCGAACGTGCTTTCGGACTGCTCGGTGTCAGCCATCGGAGGTGGTGCCTTGCTGCAGTGAAGTCAAACGAGACGAATCGTGTCGGAGACGGAGCGAACTAGTTCAACTTGGAAAACTTGCCCAAAGCGTCGGTGACGAGTTGGTCGTGATCTTCGGGCTTCAGCTCGCGCCGCACGATGCTGCTGGCGAGTGAAATGGCCGTGTTCACGCTCTTCTCGGCAATTTGCTGCAGGGCTGCATTCTTGGCAATGGTGATGTCGTCGATGGCGCGTTCGCGTTCCTTGGTGGCCGCATCTTTGGCTTCTGCCAGGATCCGATCCTTAGCTGCTTCGGCATCGGTGCGAGCCTGTCCCACAATCTGCCGAGCTTCCTCAGTGGCAGCGGCCAACTTCGCTTCGTACGAACGAAGCTGAGCTTCTGCCTGCTCCTGAGCTAGCCGCGCCTGATCGATCATGCTGGCGATGTGGCTCTCGCGGCTGTCGAGGCCCGAAATGATCGGTCCCCAGGCAAACTTGGCAAGCAACACCAGCAACAGGATGAAGATGACGAACGTAGCAATTGCCAGATCGAACCGCATTTCCTGCGGGGCTTTCAAGCCGGCCGAAGCATTGGCATGCGTATTGTCGAACTCATCGTGGTGCGCATGATCGCCGCCAGCAGCATGTGAGTGGCCGTGGTCGTCAGCCTTCTTCTCGGCTGGCGATTCCTCACTCTTCGCTTCGACCTTCCCAGCCTCAGCGGGAGCAGCTGACTTGGCTTCAGGTTCTTTCGATTCCTGAGCTTGCAGCGTGCCACCCACAACGGCCACGACGGCGAACAAAGCGACTACCGACAAACAAAGCTTTCGCAACATGGCTAACCAATCCTGGGGCCCACAAAGAGCGCAGACAAAGCAGCGACGCTAACTGCCGCCGATACTTAGGTACCGAGGAAGCAAACGACCAGTGCGAAGAAGGTGAAACCTTCGATCAGAGCCGCGGCGATAATCATCGCGGTTTGAATGCTGCCGGCGACTTCAGGCTGACGGGCCATGCTTTCGAGAGCCGAGCTGGCCAACTTGCCGATGCCCATGGCTGCACCCACAGTGGTGATGGCAGCACCAAAGTAGCGGTCAAAACGGATCAGCGGGGCCTTTTCGACAAGTTCTTTAGCTTCTTGAGCGAAGCCAGGCGTCGCACAAAGAACGAGAGCGAAAAACAGAGCGGTCAGCAGAGCGGTCTTCTTCACAACAAAACTCCTTGAACAGAAACGAATATGCGTTACCAGGAAAGGGAAATCAAAATCAGCTTTAATGCTTGTGGATCGCGGCACCAATGAAGAGCGCCGAGAGCAACGTAAACACATAAGCCTGCAAAAAGGCCACAAACAATTCGAGCATGCTGAGCAAGGCACACCCAACGACAGCTGCCGAGGCGGCCACCCACCACATCACGCCCACCGTGCCATCGGGCGCGGTGAAGGTCATGGCAGCTTGGGCACCAAAAGCCACACCCATGATGGCAAGCAGCACCAAGTGACCGGCCACCATGTTGGCGAGCAAACGTACGGAAAGCACAGCGTGCTTGATGACCAGACCGAGAATTTCAATCAGGAAAATGGCGGGCTTCATGACAATTGCCATGTACCAGGGCATGTCCATGGTCGGCACTTGATTGGCAAAGAAGCCAATGAATCCGAATTCGCCCATGCCAGCAATTACGACGGTGGCAAAGGTGATTAAAGCCAGGGCGAACGTCACACCCCAAGCACTTGTTGGCGCGCCGACCCAGGGGAGCATGCCCGCCAGGTTGCAACCCAACACAAAGAAGAAAATTGTGCAGAGGAGCGGTGTAAAACGAGTGGCCGGACTGACGTGATGTTCGTGGTGACCCGGTTTCGTCGAATGGCCTGGCCCGGCATGGGGATAGGCACCATGAGCGTGGTCATCATGCGAAAGAGCGACAGCATTGCCGGCCGCGTCGACCTTGTGGCCGTGCTTTACTTCGGCATGGTCGCCATGCGCATGGCCCTCATCATGATGTTCGTCGTGGTGACCGCCGCCGATGGCCGGTTCAGCGATTTCTTTGCGAATAAAGACCACGAACGTTTCCAGCAGATTCCAAATTCGCCCCTTGGGTGCGCCGCCTTTAATCACGCGGCGAGCGAGCCAGCTGAACAGAATGGCCAGAATCAAACCGACGGCCAATTCGATCAGCATGTACTTCGAAATGGTCACGCCCGATTCGCGCTCGTGCAGATTGCGCAACCGACCGAAGGGCTGTGGAATCAAGATTTTGCCGGAGAGATTGTTACTGTACCCAGCGAGCTTCTCGGGGCTCCACTGAAACTCTTTCTCTTCCGACTTGACGAAGTCTTTCACGCCCTGCGTCGCGATGGCCGCCTTCGCTTTTTCCCACGCTGCAGGAAAAGCCGGATCGGTCCCATACTTCAGCATGTAGGCATGGTAATCGCCGGGGACGTTATCGCCCGACTTCAAAAACTGTTCAAACGTGTACTTATTAGCATCGCGCACGGCTTCCGATCGCGTACTCGCTGGCTGCCGCTTGGCCAGAGCAACTTGCTTGGCCTTCCACGTATTGAACTCCGCAACTTTTGCGTCGTACTTGGCCTTGAGGAATTCATCGAAGGGCTTGCCGTGATGGGCAGCGTCGCCGTGTGCCCATTCGTGCCAATCGTGATGGGCCGTTTCTTCGGGCGGCAGGACGACGCCCAAGTTGTGCGTCAGTTCATGGTACTGTTTATGGAATTCGAAGTCTTGAAATTGGCCATCGAGTTCAACCCACACCGGGCTCAATTCCGCCACGTCAGCGGCCGACTTGAAAGTCCGTGGCCACAAGACCTTCGGAACTTCGAAGAAGTACGCGTCTTTGATATGCAGAATGGGATCAGCCATAGGTTTTTTTGAACGCCGTAGCGTTAACTTGAATTTCGCTAGGGAGTAAGCTTGCCCGCCAACTCGCTCGCTGTGGCATCGCCCGCAGGTGCCAGCGGCTTCTTCACCAAGGGCGAAGTGCCGCCCAGTAGGTGAACTGCCAGGCCAGTTTCGGCAAACAAAGCGAGAAAGTAGTTACCCAGCAGAAACGGCAACAAGAATGCATCAACCCAAAAGGGTGATTGATTAACAAGGTACATGGCAGCTGCCAGTGGCAGAATCATGCGGAACATCATGGCGAAGAGCACAGCCCCCAGGCCTTGGCCCAGTTGCTTGCCCAGCAGGACCAAGATCAAAGAGAAAAACGCTGCGCCCCAACAGAGCGCCCAGCCAACAGCTGCCCCTGAAAAGAAGCGATTACCGCCCAGCAGCCAGGCAATAAAGAGCGAACCGGCCAGAGCCAAGATCACGAAGCCACTGAAGATCGCGCACGCGCTGACCCAACCTCGTAAGAGCGAGACCGGCTGAGCAGCAGCTTCACGTGCCTGCGTCACGATCAGGATCCTCGTCAGGAGCTCGTTTCTTTGACCCACGTTTAGCCAAAGCGAGCAACTGAATGGTGCCAACGACTACCCCCAGCCCAATTCCAACCAGAACGCAAAACTGCGTTCCGAGCCGGCCATCGATGTACCAACCAATCAATCCGGGAACCACCATCCCCACCGCGATGGAACTGGCCGAAACAGCCAGATGCATCAGCTCGCCGTAGGAGTTTTGGGCATCAGAGGGACGCACAAGACACCGCTTGGGAGAAGAGCGGGAAGGGGCGCGATAATTGGTAGGCGATCGTCAGGCTCGACTGAAACTGGAACCAACGGGACGTGCCGTGGAATGACAATTCCTTAAGCGGCTGGGGAAAGAGGCTAAATGTAACGACGGTGGTAGCAATGGTCAACCGACCAGGAGGGGTAATTCGTGTAATTTTTCACAAAGTCCGACCTCAGGACTGCAACCATCTTAATAGTAAAGACTTGTGAACATTCAGAAGGTTCGCGATTTGACCAAAAGAAGTGAACTCCCGGCTCAAATCAGCAAGTCATCAACAAGTGGTGATCTGTTGTGATAGCAGCGCCCTTAAATTCCGATAATGCGTCCTGTAGGTACGACACCGTGACACGAGGGAAGATTATCCGCCACAAACGCTTACAACCGAGTTCGGGGAGATTGCAGTCTGGGGGGAGTTCAATTACATTGAAGAGAGCAGGTTCGATGGGACTCTGACAATCGGTGCTGAGCACCGGGTGCAGTCCGTTAGGCTCTTGACAAGGTCTACGGAATTCCACCGAATCGATTTGTATTGCTAGCTGCCGTCAAGGAGATGGGCAGTCTGACGACCAATGACGTTAAAGCTTGGCGGGATTGAAGTTCCGTCGTTGGTCGGCTTGGTTTTGACCGGTCATGGATGGCGCTGAACACCAGAACCCGACGCTTGTAACCACTCAGTGGCACGCGTTGGGGCAAAGGATGGAGGTTAGCGTCTTGATTACCACTGCTTCGTCGCTGAAAAGCCAATCGCTAAAAGATCTTACGCGCCTCGCCAAGAAGAACGGTGTAACCGTTGGTCAGTCGATGCGAAAGGACGACCTGGTGAAGGCCCTCCTGCGCAAATCGAAGCCGAAGAAGGCACCCCCCAAGGCCATTGCCGCCAAAGTCAGCGCTGCGAAACCGGTTGCTGCCAAACCGGTTGCAGCCAAAGCGGTTTCTGGCAAAGCTGTGGCCGCCAAGTCAATGCCGGCAAAGCCCGCTCCGAAGTCGATCGTCGCTAAACCTCAAGGTGTTTCGGCCAATCGGAAGTCACCTGGACCAAAATCGCCAGCTCCTAAGGCTCCACCGCGCCCCACCAACGGCAAGGCCCACGCCGCGCATTCCAATGGTGTGCATAAGCCCCATAGCAAGGCCAAGCCAGTTGCCACCAAGCGCGAAGAAAAAATCAGCCAGAGAATTCACGAGCAGCAAGCCTTCCGTGAACGGTTAAAGGATTTGTCGACGGCCTACACCAAGGCCGGCACCATCGCCAAGAAGGGTACCGACAAGGATCGCCTGGTGCTGATGGTTCGCGACCCCTACTGGCTGCAGGTTTCGTGGCAGGTGACTCGCGTCAGCGTGAAACGCGCTGAAGCTGCCCTGGCCGAACAATGGCACGGAGCACGACCGATCTTGCGTCTGATGGAGGTCGATGGCGGCACCACAACCAGCACCGCTGAACGTGTGGTTCGCGAAATTGATGTCCACGGCGGCGTGACGAATTGGTACATCGATGTGCCGAATCCTCCGCACAGCTACCGGGCTGATCTCGGTTACATCGCGACCAACGGCAAGTTCTTTTCGATTTGTCGTAGCAACTCGGTTTCGACGCCGCCTCCGGACACTTCCGACGCGATCGACGAAAACTGGAGCGACATTGCCGAGAACTACGAGAAGGTCTACGCGATGAGCGGTGGCTACTCGGAAGAAAGCTCCAGTGGTGAATTGCAGGAACTATTCGAAGAACGCCTGCAACGGCCGATGACTCCGCCTTCGAGCAATCAGTTTGGCGTGGGTGCCGATCGGGTTATCAACAAGCATCGCGACTTCCGCTTCAACGTCGATGCCGAAATGATCGTCTTCGGTGCCACCAAGCCCGATGCTCGCGTCACTCTGGCTGGCGAACCCGTCAAGCTCCGTCCCGACGGCAGCTTTACGATTCGCTTGAGCATGCCCGATAAGCGGCAGGTTCTGCCTGTTGTCTCGAGCAGTGCCGATGGCGTCGAACAACGGACCGTAGTCATCGCCGTAGAGCGCAACACGAAGGTTCTCGAACCGATGGTTCGCGAACAGAACGACTAGTCGGTGCTTGCACGACGACTTAACTAACCCTTACAGCCGTGACGGAATGTCGCGGCTGCATTTGTTTCCGCCCGGCAAACTCCCGACTTACGTTGACTTGCCTTCCCAACCGGTCACAATAGAATCGTGCGGGCTTGTCGATTAGCCGGCTGTCTCTCAGCCGATAGGAGTGGCTGCAATGCACGATCGTCGTCTCTCCCAGCGGACACTTCTTGTCCTGCTGATGGTGTCATTCTACATTTCGCCACCATCTGTTTTGGCAGAAGTCATCACGCTTAAGAACGGTCTGCGTATCGAAGGCAAGGTCGACAAGCTCGGCAATCTCGGAGCCAATCCGCTGCAGGGCAACACGGTGGGCGATGTGGCAACGAAAGAGATCGTCATCATCGACGACGATCTCCGCCGCGTCTTCGTCGGCCAAAAGCAAGTACTCACCTTCGGCGACTCGCCCCTCAGCAGTTTCGAGCGAATCAAACTGCAGCAAGCCGTTGCGTCAGCTGGCCCGGGCATCGCCTCGGTCGGTCCAATTGTGAAGGTCACCCCCTTCGATAAGTACGGCCGCCGCATCTTCACCATGGCGGGCAATAAGGGAAACATCGACGTCATTCAAGGAATCACCGAGATCACGCCGCGCTATACCAAGGTCGAAGCGCTGACCCGCGGCAGTTATCAGTACGTTTGGTCGATGCAGGTTGCGACAACGTCGATCCCGCGCGAGACGCTCAGCGAAATCTTGATGCACCGCATCGATCCCAAGAACCCCGAACAGCGGCTGAGCATCGTCAAGCTTTATCTGCAAGCTCAACGCATTCAAGATGCTCGCACCGAACTCGAAGCGATCATTCGCGACTTTCCGAACCTGGCCAACTTGCAGGATCAGGTGAAGGCGTTGCGTCAAACCGGCGCGAACATGCTGCTGAAAGAAATTCAGCTGCGGCGCGATGCGGGGCAGCATCAATTGGCCATCAGCATGCTGACGAATTATCCGGCTGAAGGCGTGGCTGGCGAGTCGCAGCTCAAAGCGCGCGACATGCTCGCGGAATACGACGATGTCAAAGCCAAAGGAGAACGAGTCCTAGCGCTGATGAGTGAACATGCCTCACAAATCAAAGCGCAGGCCACTCGCGATCGTGTCCAGCCAATATGCAACGAAATTGCGACTGAAATGAACATTCATTCGCTCGCGCGCATGGCGGACTACCTCCGATTGTCCGACGACGACAAGACTTCGGCCGAGCAAAAATTGTCACTCGCCATCAGCGGTTGGCTGATGGGGAGCGGCAGCGGCATCGATAATCTGGCGGTCACTCTTTCGCTGGTGCAGGTCCGCGATAAAGTGCGGGCCTATCTGCTCGCGCGGCGCAAGGCCGATCGCGATGTGATCTTAGCCGAAATACAAAGCTTGGAAGGTAGCACTCCCGAGTACATCGCCAAGATCCTGGCTCACATGAAGCCGCCACTCGAAACTTACCCCAAACCCAAGACAGACATTCAAACCGAACCGGAAAAGCCCGCTGCCCCCGCGGCTGTTCCAGTCGTTGCTCCCGTTGCGCCGGCACCAGCTGCGCCCGCGCCGGCCGCAATCCCGCCAGCCGCCGGTGCCAAGGGCAATCCGCTCGATCTCTTGAATCGCGATCTGCGGGCCCGTCCCGCTCCCCCTGGCGCGCTGCAAGTGAACAAGGTTCTGCTGCCAGAGCCAGTCGATGACCGCGATGGCACACCCGTCGGAGCCCAAGCTACCGTCAACGGAATCTCCGGCCTGCTGAAGATACAAACACCTGGGCTCTCGGAAGATCCCATCATTGATTACTACGTTCAACTGCCGCCCGAGTACGATCCGTATCGGCGGTATCCTTGCGTGATTTCGCTCAATGGTGCCGGGACGACGCCGCTGCAACAAGTCGATTGGTGGGCTGGTCCGCATTCGGGCACAGCAGCCATGCGATATGGTCAGGCCACGCGTCATGGCTACATCGTCATCGCGCCTGTTTGGACACGCGAACACCAACGCGAATACGAATACTCAGCCCGCGAACACGCTGCCGTGCTCTATACTCTGCGCGATGCCAGCCGACGGTTTGCTGTCGATACCGACCAGGTGTTTCTCAGTGGGCACTCGATGGGGGCCGATGCTGCCTGGGACATCGGGCTGGCTCATCCCGATCTCTGGGCGGGCGTGATGCCGATTGTCGCGCGGGGCGACAAGTACATTTCGCGCTACTCCGAAAATGGTCGTAACCTGCCCATGTACTTTGTGTGCGGTGAGAAGGACGGCGACAAGTGGCAGAACAACTCGCCCGATTGGGAACGCTACTTAAAGTATGTCGGTTACGATTCCCTGGTCGTGCAATATCAGGGTCGTGGACACGAGCACTTTCACGATGAGATTCAAAACCTGTTCGAATGGATGAATCTGCATCAGCGCAATTTCTTTCCCAAGAAATTCGCCGCGAACACGTTGCGGCCGTGGGATAACTTTTTCTGGTACGTCGAAATGGACCGGATGCCTCCCGTGGGGATGGTGCTGCCGATCCAGTGGCCACCAGGCCGCGGCGTCATCGCGACGAAGGTCGAGGCTTCGATCTTGCCGACGAACGGAATCTCCGTCGATAGTTCGGCGGCCAAGATCACCGTTTGGCTTTCGCCCGATATGATCAATTTCAACGCCAAGCCATTCGTCAGTATCCGCGGCAAGCGGTTCCAGAATATACAACCCGATGTGAGCGTGCTGCTCGAAGATGTGCGCACGCGCGGCGACCGCCAGCATCCGTTCTGGGCTAAGGTCAGCAACGTTCAGTAGCCCATTCGAATTCGACTCACGAAAAAGCCCGGCTGAAGATGCTTCAGCCGGGCTTTTGTTTTAGTGATTAGCGATCGACCAACGGCTTACAGGCCTTTGCTGATCATCAGCTTGAGCAGGTCGCAAACGCGGTTGCTGTAACCCCATTCGTTGTCGTACCAGCTGATGATCTTGAAGAACTTGCTGTTGAGTTCGATGCCCGAGCCCTTGTCGAAGATCGACGAGCTCTTGCAGTGGATGAAGTCGCTGCTGACGACTTCGTCTTCGGTGTAATCGAGAATGCCCTTGAGGTAGGTTTCGCTGGCCTTCTTGAAGGCGGCGGCGATTTCGGCGTAGCTGGTTTCCTTGACGGTCTTCACGGTCAAGTCGACGGCCGAAACGGTGGCGGTCGGCACGCGGAAGGCCATGCCGGTCAGCTTGCCCTTCACTTCGGGGCAAACGAGAGCCACAGCGCGAGCGGCACCGGTGGTGCTGGGAATGATGTTCTGAGCGGCAGCGCGACCACCCTTCCAGTCCTTCTTACTTGGGCCGTCCACGGTCTTTTGCGTGGCGGTATACGAGTGAACCGTGGTCATCAGACCTTCGTCGATGCCGAAGCCTTCCTTCAAAAGCACGTGGACGAGCGGTGCGAGGCAGTTTGTCGTGCAACTGGCGTTGCTGACAATGTTGTGGGCCTTGGCATCATATTTGTCATCATTCACACCCATCACGATCGTGATGTCTTCGCCCTTCGCGGGGGCGGTGATGATGACCTTCTTGGCACCAGCAGTGATGTGCCCCTTAGCTTTTTCAGCTTCGGTGAAGAGGCCGGTCGATTCGATGACGACATCGACGTTCATGGCCTTCCAAGGCAATTCGGCAGGAGACTTGGCGCTGACAACGGCAATGTCCTTGCCGTTGACGACCAACACATCGTCTTCAGCCTTGTCAGCAGCTGACTTCTTCGAGCTGAACTCGCCACCAAAGCGACCTTGGATGGAGTCGTACTTGAGCAGGTAAGCCAGGTTATCGGCCGGGACAATATCGCCGACGGCGACTACTTCGACGTCCTTGCCGACGATCCCCTGTTCAACCATCGCCCGGAAAACCAAGCGGCCGATGCGACCAAAACCGTTGATTGCGACACGAACCGCCATGACAAGTCTCCGAGAAGGTTGGCAACTGAGTAATTTTGCGATATTCTATCGGCCGCGAAACCGGCGTCCAAGGGGCCAAAATGCCGTCGGACGCGAGATATTCCGCCCTTATCGACAGAACTTTACTAATGGTCCGCCGCGTGCCACAAGTGACCATTTATGGCTCGATGAAGAGCCTTAAGCCGCTAGCAAATCTGTTTTAGCGTGCCGCAGTCTTCGCCTGCGCTACCAGTCATTGGCATTTTGCCCAAATAATTGCTCCGCCTGAATGTCCATCGTGCAGAAGTGTTACGACCGCAACCGATGAAATGGTGGGCGAGAATCGATTGTTGACTTTATTGACCAACATTCGTATCATTGCCCCGCAACCGAGGTTGGAGACTCGAGCCCCGGGAACCACCTATATGAGTCTTGCGTTGTCCAGATCATCGTTATCCACCATGTCGCTAACTTCGACGAAGCCCTCGCTGCGCGTGTTGAATCCGCCCGCTGAGACAGCCGAAGGCAAGCTGGCCTATTCGTCGGAATTGCAAGCAGAACTCGATGCTGCCAGCCAGCAACTGGAATCGTCTTCGCCCGAAGAGATCCTGCGCTGGGCGGTCGAGCACTATGCTCCTAAGTTCACGATGGCGACGGCCTTCGGTCCGGAAGGCATGGTCCTGATTCACATGCTGGCCGAGATCGCGCCCGAGACGCCGATCTTCAATCTCGATACCGGCTATCAGTTCAAAGAAACACTCGAACTGCGGGAAGAGATCAAACGCCGGTACGGTATTGAAGTCGAACTGAAAAAGCCGGAACTGACCGTCGAACAATTCGAGCAAGCGAACGGTGGTCCCGTTTATCGAACCGATCCCGATCGTTGCTGCTTCGAGCGCAAAATCAAAGTCCTCCAGCAATCGGCCCTCGGCATGTATGCGTGGTCGAGCGCCATTCGCCGCGACCAAAGCCCCGACCGCGCCAAGGCTCCCATCGTAGGCTGGGATAAGAAGTTCGGCCTCGTGAAGATCAGTCCATTGGCAAACTGGACGAAGAAGCTGGTGTGGAACTTCATTACCCAGCACAACGTTCCTTATAACCCGCTGCACGATTCGGGTTACACAAGCATTGGCTGCTGGCCCTGCACGCGCGCGGTCGGCATTGGTGAAGACGAACGGGCCGGTCGCTGGAGCGGCCTGGCCAAGACCGAATGCGGGTTGCATACCCAGTGATTGTCTCGGCCAAAACTGAATACGCCTGCATCGCCGTACTGGAGTTGGCCACGCGTCACGACAGCGGCGAACCGGTGCGCATTCGCGAAATTGCCGATTCTCACGGCATTCCCTCGCGTTTTCTCGTGCAAATTCTGCTGCAACTGAAGAGCGCCGGACTCGTGAATAGTACGCGCGGCGCAGCGGGTGGCTATCAGTTGGCCCGTGATCCGAGCGAGATTTCCCTCGGCGATGTGATGTCGGTTGTCGATAGCCAATCTGGGACCATCCGCTCGTTCGCCGAACATCCTTCGGCCACGGCCAAGATTCTGCTCCATCGTTGGCAAGATGTGGCGCGCCAGGAGCGCGACATGCTCAGCGATATCTCGTTTGCCGATCTGGTGCAACAATTAAAAGAGCAAGGCGAAGGGATGTATTACATCTAATCGCATGACCAACGTTCTCGAAAAAATCGTCGTTCAGAAGTGGAAAGAAATCGCGGCTGCCAAGTTCGCGCGACCGGAAGCGGAAGTTCGCGCTGCCGCCGCTGATACTCCGCCGCGCCGCGACTTCTTCGCGGCGCTCGCAGCGAGCGGTCCTATTAAACTGATTGCCGAAGTAAAGAAGGCGAGCCCCAGCAAAGGTGTGATCCGGGCAGACTTCGATCCGGTCGAAATTGCCCGGGCTTACGAATCGGCCGGTGCCACCTGCTTGAGTGTGCTCACTGACGAGCACTTTTTTCAAGGCAGTCTCGAATACTTGCGGCAGATTCGCGCGGCAGTGAACTTACCGCTCCTGCGCAAAGACTTCATTCTCGACGCCTATCAGTTGTTCGAAGCTCGGGCGGCTGGAGCCGATGCAGTGCTGCTGATTGCCGAGTGTCTCGACGACTGCAATTTGCGCAAACTTCATAACGAAGCCATCGAACTCGGTTTGACTCCTCTCGTAGAATTTTACGACGAAGAAAATCTCGACCGCGTCCTCGCAGCCGGAGCCCAGTTGATCGGTGTGAATAACCGCGACTTACGCACGTTTGTGACTGACTTAGATCGGACCTTGCGAATGCGTCAGCGTGTCCCCCTCGACTGCGTCTTCGTGGGCGAGAGCGGCATCTTCACCCGGCAGGATGTGCTACGTTTGCAGGATGCTGGCGTCGATGCCATGCTGGTAGGTGAGAGCCTGATGCGTCAGCCGGATATTGCCGCTGCCGTCCGCCAACTTCTCGGTACGGGAGCTTAGTCATGCCGTCTACGATGGAAAATCTGTCGACGATCAACAGTTTTATTCGCACGGTACTGGCCACGGTCGTCCTCGCAGCTGCTGGCGTGGCGGGTTGGTTCGGTTATACCACCTTCAACAAGAGCGAAATCGCCGCCAAGCAACTGCTTCAAGCTAACGAACAGTTGGAAGCGACGAAGAAGGGTCTGGACGCTGCAAAAGCCGAACTCGTCGTGAAGGATGGCACGATCAAGGAGCAAGTCGTCAAAATCGACACGCTCAATAAAGATGTCGAACGCCTGGAAACAACCCTGGCGCTCATCAAAGTCGACTATCGACTTGCCCGGCTAACCGTCCTCGATCAAGGGGTCGATCAAAGTAGCGGCCAGACGTTTTCGCTTGTGGAGTTTGTCGAAGTGGACGACAAAGGCAAGCCCATCGACACGCCGCGCGAGTTTCGCATCCCAGGCGAGCAGGTCTACGTCGACAATTGGATTGTCAAATTCGACGACAAGTACATCGAGCGCGCCGACCTCGAACGAGGCACTTCGCTCATTCTGTTTCACCGCATCTTTGGCGATAAGCAACAGCCCGCCGATGGCTTTCCGCTCGACGAAGTCGGCACGCGCCCCCAAGCGTATGCCCGCGGCAGCCAAATGACCGATCTCGAAAAGAAAATCTGGGGCGACTTCTGGAACATCGCCAACAACAAACAGCTGGCCGAAGATCTCGGCATTCGCGCTGCCCACGGCCTGGCCCTCTCCATCAAGTTGCAAAAGGGCGCTTCTTACCTCATTACCATGCGCGCCGGCGGCGACCTCTCGTTCATCGTCGAGAAGAAACCAGAAACGCCGGTAGCTCGTTAGATCCTGGTCCGGTAGTTTCTGCTTACCATACGCGCATAAAGAAAGCCGCGCACCATTGCTGGTGGGCGGCTTTGCAGTGGCTCCGCTCGGACTCGAACCGAGAACCCTCTGATTAAGAGTCAGATGCTCTGACCAGTTGAGCTACGGAGCCGGGAAGCACGGATTTTAGCAAATCGTCGCTGGTGTACAAGGGCGGCGGTGGGGCGTTGCTTTCACTGACGGGATCGTCCAAAGTGAAGGGGAGACAACATCTTCCGTCAACGGGCAGGTATGACCGAGCGCAAACGAAAAATTCGGACCGACTTCCGCAAAAATCACCAGGGACGGGTGCGCCGTGGCGATCTCACACGGGATTTTCTCAAAGAGAATCTGGCCGACGACCAGGTGAAAGAAGAGCGAGTCAGCGGCAAGGGTGATCTCACGCGCCGCAGGACCGTCGTCGGGCACGATGCCGAAACCTCGGAAGCTGGTTTTGCCGTGCAACCACAGGCCGACGCAGCGACCATGCCCGGTCGCGTGTTGAGCGTCCATGGCCTGGCGAGTGTGGTGCAGGCACCCGACGGTCGAATCTTTCAATGTTCCACGCGCGGCGTACTCAAGAGTTTGAGTACCGATCTACGGCATGTGGTGGTGGCTGGCGACCAGGTCATCTTCGCACAATCGGGGCCAGAAGAGGGCGTGATCGAGCGGGTTGAGCCGCGGCGGACCATTGTCTGTCGCACTAGTCGCAACCGCCAGCACGTGCTCGTGTCGAATGTCGATCAGTTGCTGATCGTCACCAGTGCCGCAGAGCCAGCCCTCAAGCCGAATCTGATCGATCGCCTGATTGTGGAGGCCGAGCGGATGCAGATTCCGCCGATCATCTGCATTAACAAGGTCGACCTGGTTGATCCCGCCGACTTGCAACCGCTGGCGGGTGTGTTCGGTCAAATGGGATACGAAGTGCTGTTGCTATCGGCCACGCAAGGGCTCGGCGTCGATCGCCTGCGTCGGTTGGTGAAAGGGAAGGAAAGCGTTGTGGCAGGGCAGAGCGGCGTCGGTAAGAGCTCGCTGCTGAATCTGATCGAGCCGGGGCTGCAACTCAAGGTCGGCCGCGTCAGTACGGAAAACGAAAAGGGGCGACATACGACCACGGTTGCCAAGCTGATTCCGCTCGAAGCGGGCGGCTATGTAGTCGATACACCGGGAATTCGACAGTTTCAGTTATGGGATGTCGTACCCGAGGAAGTGGCCGGTTACTACCGTGACCTGCGCCCTTACGTCAGCCAATGTCGTTTTGCCAATTGCACGCACCAGCACGAATCGGACTGTGCGGTGAAAGACGCAGTCGCTGATGGCCGGCTCGATGTTCGCCGCTACGAAAGCTTCTGTCATTTGTTTGCCGGTGACGAAGCGTAACTTCACACCCAGCTACTCCGGTGTTGGAGCGGCAATGCCCAAACTGTGGAGAAAATGCTCACAAGTCTTGTGCGCACCGTCGCAGAAGGGCTTGTTAAGCGATGCCCCGCAGCGGCAGAGTGCCACGTTTGGTTTACCTGCAGGTATTTCGATTGGATTACCCGCTGCATCGACAAGTTTCACGTCGCCGGTGACGACCAGCGGCCCGTGCTCGCGAACGCGAATGGTGACTTCCGGCATGAGTAGTTTCCTTTCGCAATTGTCGGCACGTGGGTTACATTTGGCAGTTTAACATTTGCCGCCCCCCGCAGCGGGAACGAAATGCCCGAGCCTCAGCCCACGACGCATCCCGCCGCACTTAGCGAAGACGAGCTTTTGTCAGCTTGTTCGTTTCAAACCACCAGGCGGAGTGGGCCAGGCGGGCAGCATCGCAATAAAGTTGAGACGGCCGTCGTGGTTACGCATCGTCCGACGGGGGTGCGAACCGAGGCCAGCGAGCGCCGGAGTCAGGCTCAAAATAAGAGCATGGCCATCTTCCGCCTACGATTGGCCTTGGCACTGAGCGTGCGACAGCCGTATCCATTGCCAACCCAACCGAGCTTGCTTTGGCAGTCGCGGGCCAAGGGGCGCAAGCTAACGATCAGCGACGAGCATGCTGATTTTCCCGCGCTACTGGCCGAAGCTCTCGACTGTGCGAACGCGCACGAGTTCGATTTATCAGCTGCTGCCACGCAACTGGGCGTTTCGACAACGCAACTCGTTCGCTTCCTGCAGCAGTCTTCGCCCGCGTGGCAGTGGATCAATCGCGAGCGGCAAAGTCGCCAATTGAGGCCGTTAAAATAAAGGGGCGCGCATGTCTGCCGAAGATCGAGAGAAATGGAATGCCAAGTATAGCGACCCCGCGTTTGCGCCGCGCAATCCCTCGCCGACACTGCTGAGTCTGGTTGATTGGCTACCACCCACGCGCGGCCGTGCACTCGATGTTGCCGGCGGCGCAGGGCGGCATTCTATCTGGCTGGCGAAACTTGGGTTCGAGGTGACGTTGGCCGATGTCTCAGCAGTGGGGCTGCAAGTTGCCCAGCGACGCGCATCCGACTCAGGTGTGAAAATCACCACCATCGAGCACGATCTCGAACGCCACGGACTTCCCGTTGGCCCCTGGGATCTGATTGTTTCGATCTGTTACCTGTGGCGACCGACACCACGACTTATGGTCGATGCACTTTCGCCGCACGGCGTGTTTGTCATGATTCAACCGACGACGATCAATTTGACGAAACACGAAAAGCCTCCTCGCGATTTCTTGCTGCAGCCGGGAGAGTTAGGTAGTCGGTTTTCGCCAGAAGAATGCAAAGGGCACTATTTGAAGAACTGTTATTTCGTCGAAGACTGGTCCCTGGATGATCGGCACGACGCAGTGCTTGTCGTGCGCGCGGACAAACCGGCCGAGTGAGATTGACCTGCCAGTTTCGGGCAGTGACTTTGGCCCACTTGCCCGTATGATGTTAGCAGGCAAGAGCAACCAACGAGATCGATCGCAAGGAGTGCCCCATGAGCGCTGTTGACCGTGAAAAGCAGATCAAGCAAGCCGAAGAAATCCTTGGTCATGAGCCGGCGGAGCCCGGTTTTGCCAAGGGGCTATTTTTTGGTGAGTATCGACGCGAGGCGCTCCTTCCTTATCCTGTGCGTGAGCCCGACCAGCGAGTGCCGATTCTGCTGAATCAATTGCAGCAGTTTTGTCGCGAACAGATCGATCCTGTCGCCATCGACCGCCAGGCCGAGATTCCGCAAGCGGTGATCGACGGCCTGGGGCGCATCGGCATTCTAGGCGCCTGTCTGCCGCAAAGTGCCGGCGGCTTGTCGCTGTCGCAAACCAGCTATTGCCGCGTGTTGGAAATTCTCGGCGGCCATTGCGGCAGCACGGCCCTGTTTGTGAACGCGCATCACTCGATTGGTCCGCGGGCACTCGTTTTGTTCGGCAACCAGGATCAGCGCAACAAGTATCTGCCCAAACTGGCGACCGGTGAATGGATCAGCGCGTTCGCGCTCACCGAGCCTCAAGCGGGGAGCGACGCGGCGAATGTGCAATCGACGGCAACGCCAACCGCTGACGGCAAAGGCTATGTGCTCAACGGCGAGAAGCGCTGGATCACCAACGGCGGCATCGCGACAGTGCTAACCGTAATGGCCCGCACACCCGATCCGAAAGGTGGTGATTCGAAGATTACTGCCTTCGTCGTCACGCCTGACATGCCAGGCTTCAGCGTGGTTGAAAAACGGATGGAGAAAATGGGGGTCCGCGGAACCGCCACCAGTCGGCTGGCTTTCAAAGACCTCTATGTCCCGCGCGAAAACGTCCTGGGGCAACTCGGCAAGGGCCTGCGCGTGGCGCTCACCGTGCTCGATTACGGTCGTACCACGTTCGGCGCCAGTTGCACTGGCGCAGCGAAGTTCTGTGTCGCTGGCGCTCTCGCGCATGTGAAGCAGCGGGTGCAATTCGGCGAGCCACTGGCGAACTTCGAACTTGTCAAACAGAAGCTGGCCTTCATGCAGGCCGCGACCTTCGCGATGGAATCGTGTACCTACCAGACGGCCGCGCTGATGGACTCGGGGCATGGCGACTTCATGCTCGAGACGGCAATGCTCAAAGTATTCGCCACGGAACTGCTGTGGACCGCGCTGAACGATACATTCCAGCTCCACGGCGGGCTGGCCTACTTCACCGATCAGCCTTGGGAACGCATGGTGCGCGACGCGCGAATCAACACGATTGGCGAAGGAGCCAACGACGTATTGCGTGGCTTCAGCGCGCTGGTTGGCATGCGCGACGTCGGCCTGGAACTGGAAAGCATTCTGCACGCCATTTACCATCCGCTCGGCAAGCTCACGAAGCTCGCGCGGTTCGGCGGTCGAAAGATCGGTTCGCTGCTCGCTTCGCCGACAATCACCGTTCGCAGCGCCGAACTCGAGCCCGATGCCCATCAGTTGTCGAGTCAAATTTCCGCCCTTGGCGCGAATGTCGAACGGCTCCTCATCACGCATCAGAAAGAGGTTGTCGAACGGCAGTATCAGCTGGCTCGCATTGCCGACGTGGCAACGGATCTTTACGCGAGCAGTTGCGTGCTGAATCGCCTCGACTACGCGATTCGCGAACATCACGGCGACGATGGCCCGCTGCGGATGCAACTCGAAACGGGCCGCTACTGGCTCACCCTGTCGCGCCGCCGCGTCAACGGTTGGCTTGCCAGCCTATGGAACAACGACGACGAAGCCTGCACCAGCCTCGCCAAGCGGATGCTGCGGGGGGAAGTCGGCAATGGAAATGCTCACCACTAAGTGCTGAGCAGACAATCCTGCAGCCTAATCAACAAAAATGCGAGCTTGCCGAATCGACAAGCTCGCGGATCTGCGGCTACTTAGTGTCTCAGTCCACTACGAAAACTTCGTCTCGCCGGGAATCGCCACCTTCGGGACCGGCGTATCGCCGAGGACGAGCTTGCGCGGGGTGAGATCTTCGACCGAGGACATGGCCATGTCCCAGGTGATGTTCTGGCCGGTGTAAGTGGCCATGCGGCCCATGATGGCAAGCAGCGTGCTGTACGACATGTAAGTGCCGTTGTTGATTGGCGAGCCAGCGCGGATGGCGCCGAACAGTTCAACGTGTTCGACCTTATACATGCTGGGCTTCGGCCCGCGATATTTCCACTTGGTATCGCCAGCGGTCACTTCGTGCTTGATCAGCGAGGCTTTGCCTTTGGTGCCGAGGACGTAGTCTTCGGTCTCGTTGAAGCAGCCCGGCATTTGCCGCGTGAAGGCAAAGCACTTTACGCCGTTGTCCCATTCGTAGCAGACGGCGTGATGGTCGTAGATGTTGCCCCACTTCTCACCCGTCCGGACTTGCCGTCCGCCGATGCCGTAGCACAGCTTCGGCGGCTTATCGCCCATCAGCCACATTGCCTTATCGAGGCTGTGAATGTGCTGCTCGACGTTGTGATCGCCCGAGAGCCAGGTGAAATAGAGCCAGTTGCGCATCTGGTATTCCATCTCCGACCACTTCTCTTCGCGGCCGCGATGCCAGAGTCCGCCGGTGAGATAATTTTCTTGAATGGCGACGATATCACCGATCATCCCGTCCTGAATCTGCTTCATCGTCTCGCGCACGCCGTAGTCATAGCGCCAGCACAGACCCGAGACAAGGTTGAGATTCTTCTGCCGCGCGATTTCGCTCGATTCCAATACGCTGCGCACGCCCGGAGCATCGACGGCGACCGGTTTCTCGCAGAAGACGTGCTTACCCGCTTCGACTGCGGCTCGCAAATGTGCCGGACGAAAGCCGGGGGGCGAGCAGAGCAAGACCACATCGACATCGCTGGCCATCACTTGTTTGTAGGCATCGATGCCGACGAAGCAATTCTCTGGCTTCACATCGAGTTGTTCGCCGAGTGGCCCCTTGAGCGCGTTGCGGGCAATCTCGACCCGGTCGCCGAACGCATCTGCCAGCACCGTGATCTTGGCGTTCTTGTCGGCCGCCATCGAGTCGACAGCAGCTCCGCTGCCACGTCCACCGCAGCCAATCAGGGCTACTTTCAGCATGTCGCTGCCGGCGGCATGCACCGCGCGGGCACCGGTCATGGTTGTGACCACCGAACCAGCCACCGCCAAAGCAGCGGACGATTTGAGGAAACTGCGGCGACTCTTTTCGGGCGACGTTTCGGCAGGCAAAGATGCATTCGACATCGGGCGGGCTTCTCCAAAAGAAAGACGGAACCAAGTTCCCGTGGGAGTGGAAGCGGGCGTGGCGGTTCATTATTCGCTAGTTCAATGGCTGCCGCAAGTTGCGGGAGTTAAGGGATTAAAGGTTAGAGGTCAGGGGCAGGGAAATCTGTGACGAATCGCTAACTGTTTAGAACTTGATTCCTGGACGCTAAACTCTGGCTCCTTCGCTCCATTTTGCCCCTCCCGGGCGCGGCAGTGTCTCTGTAGAATGGACCTCACCAGTGCCCCCTAGAGCGAGCCAGGCTAAGGATAGTCGGCGGATTCTGCGGCGGGATTTTGTCCGTCTTGTTGATTGCCGTTCAGAGTTCAGGGACGTCGTTATTCCTCGCGAGTAACGGCAGCGAACCAACGAGCGAGCGGAAAATGCTCTTTCATGTCTCACGAATTGCCCGTTGTTGGGGCTGCTTCGTCTTCTTGTTCTACCTCCGGCTGTGGTTCCTTAGGGTCTTCCTGCGCTACCCGCCCCGCGCCCGGCGCGATGGGGACGATGCTCGAAGCACTCGCGCCGGCAATGCTGCCGCCAGCTTCGTCGGGCGGATTGCTGCAATTGAGTTCCGGCAAAAAGCCTCAGCCGCCGAAGAAGCAGCCGGCACCGTTCGCCGCGCTTCCCATGACGATGGACGAAGCCAAAAAACGCGGGTGGGACGAAGTCGATGTCGTCATCATTACCGGCGATGCTTATATCGATCACCCCAGCTTTGCGATGGCCATTCTCGGCCGCGTGCTGGAAGCGGCCGGCTTTCGTGTGGGCATCGTCAGCCAGCCCGATTGGCGGAAGGTCGATGACTGGCGACGGTTCGGCAAGCCGCGGCTGTTCTATGCGATCAGCGCCGGCAATATGGACTCGATGATCAACCACTACACGGCGAATCGCAAAGTGCGCAACGCCGATGCTTACTCGCCCGGGGGCCGCATCGGTCTGCGTCCCGATCGCGCGACGCTCGCCTATTGCCAACGTGCTCGCGAAGCCTATCCCGGCGTGCCGGTGATTGCCGGCAGCGTCGAAGCTTCGCTGCGGCGACTCGCGCACTACGACTATTGGTCCGACAAAGTCCGCCGCTCGATCATTCTCGACTGCAAAGCCGATCTGCTCGTTTACGGCATGGGCGAAGAAGCGATTGTAGAACTCGCCCGTGGTTTCGCGGCGGGAAAAACAGTCAAGGAACTGCGCGAGTTGCGTGGGATTGCCTATGCGTTGGGTGCCAGTGAGAATCCGCCCGAAGACTGCCTGGTGCTGCCAACCTACGAAGAGGTCGTTGCCGAAAAACCGAAGTTTGCCGAAGCCACTCGCATCATTCACAACGAGCAGAATCCGTATAACGCCCGCCGGCTCGTGCAATTTCACGATCGCCAGGCTGTCGTCTGCAATCCACCGCGCTTGCCGATCAGTGAACGGTCAATGGATGTGGTTTACAGCTTGCCCTACACGCGGCGGCCCCATCCTTCGTACACCGAAGCGATTCCCGCGATGGACATGATCAAGGACTCGGTCACGATCATGCGCGGCTGCTTCGGTGGCTGCACGTTCTGCAGCATCACGACGCATCAGGGACGGATCATTCAAAGCCGCAGCCCCGACAGCGTGCAGCAAGAGATCGAGCGGATGGCTGTCGATCCGCAGTTCAAAGGAACCATCAGCGACATCGGCGGCCCGACGGCCAACATGTACCAGATGAAGTGTACGCAGCCCGAAGTAGAAGCTGTCTGTCGCCGCCAGTCGTGCGTTCATCCGACGATTTGCAAACTATTGGGAACCGATCACGGGCCCCTCGTCGACATGATGCGCACGGCCCGCGAAACGCCAGGCATCAAGAAAGTGCTTGTCGCCAGCGGCATTCGCATGGACCTCGCTCGTCGCAGTCCCGAGTACATGCGCGACCTGGCGCGGCATCACGTCGGTGGGCACTTGAAGGTCGCTCCCGAACACGTCGATCCCGGTGTGCTCGGGCTGATGCGCAAGCCGGCGACGGACGATTTCGAGATGTTTTCAGACGCGTTCAAAAAGGAATCGGCCAAGGCGGGGAAGAAGCAATTCATCATTCCGTATTTCATCGCCAGCCATCCCGGCAGCGGCCTCGACGAGATGATTCATCTCGCCGTGTTCCTAAAGCAGAACGGCTACAAGCCCGACCAGGTGCAAGACTTCATTCCCGCGCCGTTCGATGTCGCCACGGCCATGTACTACACGGGGATCGATCCGTTCACGAAGAAACCGGTGCAAATTGCCAAGGCCCTGCGCGATCGCAAGATGCAGCGCGCGTTGCTGCAGTTCTTCAAGCCGGAAAACTACTTCGAAGTTCGCGAGGCCTTGCGACAAGCTGGGCGGATGGACCTCGTCGGCGATGGCTGCGACAGCCTCATCTCCAGCAAACCACCGAAAGAAGCCCTCCTCAAGCGCCGCTCCGACGCCAACAGCAACTTCGCGGGCAACTACGTCCACCAGGCTCCCGGCAGCGGCGCTCGCAACGAAGGAACCAAACCCGGTCGCAAGCCGAATCCCTCTACCAGTTCGGCCAATGCTTCACCAGGAAACAAGCAAGGCACCGGCCAAAACAGTGCCCAACCGAACCGCCCGCTACGCAAGAAAGACAAGACCTCGCGCTATCAACCGGGCAAGGGCTACCGTCCAGATATTAAGAGATAAATAGCTGCGATCAAAGCACGCGGATTCTAGGTAACCGTTCACACCTTTCTACCGTTGCCTGAGCATTGGCGTGTTGAGGGCTGGCGGTTCAATTGGTTGGCAGCAAGGTTGGCGGCGGGGTGTCGCTGAAGAAGGCCCCGACCGATTGACGGAGAAAGTCGAAGACGCTGCGGCCGTGTTGGGTGCAAGTGGCGATGGCGGTCCAGATGCGTTCGGACCATTGGCGGCCGGCGAGACTGCGGGGTCCCTGGGTTACTTTGCGGTCAAGGACCACGAAGCGAATGGCTTGTTCGGCGAGGTTGTTCGTGGGTTCGAGGCCCGGTGTGGTGATGAAGCGCAAGTATTCTCGCCCATGTTCGTGAAAGCGATTGGCCAGGTTGCGAGCTTGCTTCGTGGCCGGTTTGCGGAACGTCGGACAGGCAGATACTTCCGCTTGTTCAGCCATGATGGCCACAAGCTAACCCACCCACCCCCGAACCCAACAAGATCAGTTGAAAAAAGTGTGAACGGTTACAAGTTGCGGCCAAGTTATCGGGGATTGCCCAAAACAGCGCAGCAAATACTAGGAAGTCTTCACGCGGCTAACGACTTTACTCGGAAAGACGTCCGACTTGGCGGCGTGCGAGATAGCCAGCACGGCTGGATTCTTGAGCCGGCGTTCGACCGAGATGGCGTAATATCGCTCGCGGACCTGGTCGATGCGGCCAACGACTTTCACCGAGTACTGTCGGCAGACCTCCGCTTCGATTGCGGAGGGTGCTGGAAAGAGGCCAATTCCCTCTTGCCCGAACACTTTCATTAACGCGGTATCCTGAAACTCCGCGGCGATGAGCGGATGAATTTGCTGTTCGTCCAGCCATTGGTCCAGCGCACGGCGTGGCAACGACTGCGATCCGGGAAGTAATAGCGGAGCTCCATTCAGTGACTGCGGAAATCCCTTCCGATAAGCCCGGCTTAACTTTGCCGTGCCAAAGATCGTGACGCCGCATTCACCCAGCAAGTGGCTAAAGGCCTTGATTGGACTACCGGGGCTGAGCGGAGCATCGCTGAGAATGACATCAAGTTCGAACGTGGCCAGCCCTTTCAGCAAATCCTCAAAATGCCCTTCGCGACAAACTAATTTCACCGCTTCAGGCAACTTGAGTGCTGGCAAGACGAGGCGATAAACCATCAATTTTGCAAGCACGTCGGATACACCGATTGACAGTCGATGCGGTCGCCCCGTGGGTCTGCCCCGCGCGACTTCGGCTAGTTCGCTACCGAGCGTAAATATCTCATCCGCATAACGCTTGATCGTGCGACCAAGCTCGGTCAATTGCAGCCCGCGCCCTTTGCGCTCGAACAGTTCGCCACCGAGGCTACGTTCGAGTTGCTGCAACTGCAAAGAAATCGTCGGCTGCGAAAGATGCAGCACTTCGCAAGCGCGCACGATGCTCCCCTCGCGCGCGACCACCCAGAAATAGTGCAAGTGATGGTAATTCAGCCACGGAGCGGACATATAGAAATTTCCAATGAATCACCGTCACTTTTATCTGTTTGTCTAAGTTTACGATTTATCCGAAGATTGCACGAGTCAGCTCAACAGGTTCTCCCCAAGCGATAGCTGAATTTCGGGCGGGTTGGCCGGTTTATTCTGGCTAATCCGCGTGTTTCGCGGAAAGTACGCAGTCAGAACAACATCACCAGGGATAGGCCGCTCATGGGCTCGTCGGCGTCACCAGCAGCACACCATTTGACCCCACTTCAACGTCTGATCTCGTTGCTTCGTCCCGAGGCGACGGACATCGCCGTTGTGGTTCTCTTTTCTCTCGTGATTGGCATTTTGTCGCTGGCCACGCCGATTACGGTAGAAGCACTGGTCAACACCGTCGCCTTTGGACGGTACCTGCAGCCTTTGTTTGTCCTGGCCTTGATGCTTTTCACGTTCCTCGGCTTCGCGGCGATTCTCAAAGGACTGCAGACTTACATCGCTGAAGTTATTCAGCGGCGGATCTTTGTCCGCGTTGTGGCGTATTTGGCCGATCGGCTGCCCCGCGTCAACCACGAAGCGTTTACCAAAGGACATGGGCCGGAACTGCTAAATCGCTTCTTTGAAGTGATCACGGTACAGAAGTCGGCAGCCCTACTGGTGCTCGACGGCATCACCATCGTGATTACGGGCGTAGTCGGTATGGTTGTGCTGGCGTTCTACCATCCGTTCCTACTGGGGTTCAATTTGGTTTTAGTCGGGGCGGTGCTCTTCGCCATCTTTGCCCTCGGTCGCGGCGCGGTCGACTCTGCGATCGATGAGTCCTACAAAAAATATGCGGTTGCGGCGTGGTTGCAGCAATTGGCCCTGTACCCGACGACGTTCAAACTAGCGGGGGGACTGCCCCGGGCAATGGAGAAGGCTGACGAGTTGACGGTGGCTTATCTCGAAGCACGCCAGTCGCATTTTCACGTTTTGTTCCGACAGATTACTTTCACCCTCGGATTGCAGGCGATTGCTGCGGCCTGTTTGTTGGGTATCGGCGGCTTCCTGGTAATCAACGGGCAATTGACGTTGGGACAGCTCGTGGCTTCCGAACTGATCGTAGCAGTCGTTGTGGGTTCGTTTGCCAAGTTGGGTAAGCACATGGAGAGTTACTACGACCTGCTTGCTGCTTGCGACAAGCTAGGTCACTTGTTCGATCTCCCCACGGAACGCCTGGAGGGTCTAACTCCGCCACGACAGAACTTGGGAGCGAGAGTGCAGTTCCATCATGTGGAACTTGAACTCGGCGCGGCTCAGCACTCTCCAGCACTGACCATGATCATTGAAGCCGGTGAACGTGTGGCTCTCACTGGGCCTCCCGGCAGCGGGAAAAGTTCGATTCTTGAGATACTTTACGCCCTAAAAGAGCCAGCGCATGGATACGTCGAGTTCGACTCCCTCGACCTACGGTCCGTCGCGCCGCCGCGGTTGCGAGAACAAGTCGCCCTTGTCCAGTCGATTGAACTCATTGAGGGAACGATTGCCGACAACGTGCACCTGCATCGCGACAGCGTTACCCACCAGCAGGTTCGCAATGCGCTAGAAGCGGTCGGACTGTGGAACGAAATCATGGCTCTGACAGGGGGTCTCGAGACTCGAGTGCCGTTAGGTGGTGGAACACTATCAAACAGCCAGGCAATTCGGTTGATGATTGCAAGGGCGATCGCGGGCCAACCAAGGTTGATCCTCATCGATTCAATCCTCGATCAACTCTCCGAAATGCATTTGCGATTTGTATTCGACGCCGTCGCGAAGGCGGAGCGGTCGTGCACGGTGGTGCTTGTCACCAGCCGTGAGAGTCTGTTTGAACTATGCGACCGTACGATTCCACTTCAGCCGGTACTAGATCCTGACTCTCTCGCCAACAACAGGCTGTTGCCGGCTCCACAGTCGTTGCCCCGACTTAATCTTGTTTCACTTTAGCGATCCAGACATGGCTGCGACTATCCATTCCACGGTTAATTCATTCGCCCATCTGCGGTCGATGCGACTCGTTCGGCCATCGATCGGCGCGAGGGCGTTAGCGGTACTGCTACTGCTCGCCTTGGTCGCGTCGATCTTTGCCATGCTCCTTCTGCCGTGGCAGCAAACGTCACGCGGAGCCGGCCGAGTCATTGCCTACCATCCGACCGAGCGCCCACAAACGGTCGAAGCACCCGTCTATGGGCGTGTCGCTCGTTGGGGCGATAACATCGTCGAAGGGGCGTTAGTGACGAAGGGCCAGTTGATATTAGAGATTGATGACAACGATGCCGAACACGCATTTCGACTGAATCAGCAAGTCACCGCGACGGAGCAGAAACTTTCGTTTGCCGTCGAGAAGGTCAACTCGTACTTCTCGCAGATTGAAGAGTATCGCCAGTCCCGCACACTGATTAACGAGTCGTATCAGCAGTTGCTCGCTGTTGCGGAGCAGAAAATTCGAGCTGCCGAAGCGGATCTATCAGCGGCCAAGACGGCCGAGTGGCAGCTTGAACTCGATCATCAGCGGCAGAGCACACTCGCCAAGGAGGGGATCGTTGGAACCCTCAAGGCACAAGAGGCGCAGACCAAATACGAACAGGCAGTCGCGAAACGGCAGGCTGCGGAAAACTACGTGGCTGCTAGCAAAAGTGACCTAAAGGCCAAGCAAGCTGAGGGCGAGGCCAAGACCCGCGAAGCCACAACCAAAATTCAAGAAGCCGAAGCGAAACATCAGCAGGCCCGAGGTGAAGAAGCACTTTCGCGGAAAGAACTCGCCGAAATCCAGGGAAAAACAGCCCAATTTGGTCGTCGGCAAGTCACCGCACCACGCGACGGTATCCTCTACCGTATCCATGTTTCTGACAACGCGCAAATGCTAAAAGAAGGTGACCCGCTCTTCACCATTGTCCCCGAAACATCGGAACAGGCAGTCGAACTATGGATCAATGGCAACGACGTACCGCTCGTGCGTGCCCAGCGCGAAGTGCGCCTGCAATTCGAGGGCTGGCCGGCCGTGCAATTTGCGGGGTGGCCGAGCGTCGCAGTGGGGACGTTCGGAGGTGAAGTTATTGCCATTGATGCAACCGATGACGGCAAAGGAAAATTCCGGGTGCTGGTCCGGCCCACGGTCGAACACCCTTGGCCGGACGAGCAATTTCTGCGACAAGGGGCCCGTGCCAACGGCTGGATTTTGCTCAACGAGGTCTCGCTGGGGTACGAACTGTGGCGGCAACTAAACGGCTTTCCGCCCGTCATTTCCACCGATGAGCCCAAGTCTGCGGGCGGGGATAAAGACAAGCAGAAAGTGAAGCTGCCGAAATGACACGGATGTCGGATATTTTCCTGGTATTGAGCCTACTCTGCGCGAGCGGTTGCCAGGCATTTAAAGAGGGCGCTGCAAATGACATCCCAACGCTAAGTAGGAGCCCTGCTGATGAAGCTGCTCCGAAATACAAGCCGGTTGAGACCGTGGCTCAAGAGGCGAAGTCCGACTTTGTCGCCCAGGAACTTCCGCCTCCCGTGAAAGACGACCTGCCCCGGGAGGCGCTCCCGCCGGAGCGGAACCAACTCGTCGCCCCCAACTTGAGCCCCGAGGCAACACCTCGCCAGCGGCTCGACGCGATCGTCCCCAGCTTTAGCCAAGATCAAACACTTGCACCCCCGCTGCTGCAACTGGAGCGGGTGAAGACTTCGGTCGTGGAGAAGTTCCCTCTTATTCAGAGTGTCATGGAGGAGGCGCGGATCGCGGCTGGCAAACAGCAGTCGGCACGGGGCGTTTTCGACGTAAAGTTGGTTGCCGAATCGCTGAACATGCCGCAGGGCTATTACAAGAACTATCGGCACGCGGTGAAGGCAGAACAAGCGACATGGATGGGCGGAGCGATCTATGGACAGTACCGCATCGGCAATGGCGATTTTCAGCCCTGGTACGGCGAACGCGAAACAAACGATGGAGGTGAGTTCAAATTGGGCCTGGCCGCTCCGCTCTTGCGCGGACGAGCCATTGATGAACGGCGAGCCGAGATAGCTCGCGCCGATCTCCAAGCCGCTGTGGTTACTCCGCAAGTTGAACGGCAGATTCTCGAGTCTGTGCAGATTGCGGCCTATGTCTATTGGTCCTGGGTAGCTGCCGGACAAGCGTATCTCGTGACTCAGGAATTGCTCGATGTCGCCGAGGAGCGTGACCGGGCGATACGCCGACAGGTGGAACTCGGCAATCTTCCTCAAACGGAACTGCAACAAAACGAGCGTTTGATCGCATCGCGGCAAGCCAAGTTGATCGAAGCCAACCGTAAGCTGCAGAGCTCGGCGATTAAACTTTCGCTGTTCCTCCGAGATGATGCCGGCGATCCCATCCTTCCCTCGACCCGCGAACTTCCCACTCGATTTCCGGAGCCAACCGATCCGAGCGGTTTTGATTTGGAATCCGACATCAGCCGAGCCGTTGACCAACGTCCCGAACTACGGGAATTAACAGTGGTCAGAGAGATTGTCGCCGTCGACTTGCAACAATCCGAAAATGAGCTGCTGCCCAACTTGACGGCCGTTATGGAGGCCTCCAAGGATGTCGGTGGCCCGGCCAGCACCAAAGGAGACAAAACCCCTTTTGAGCTAGAAGCCGGGCTTCTTTTCGATGTGCCGCTGCAAAGGAACAAAGCCTACGGCAAGATTCAGTCCGCCCAGGGAAAACTGTCGCAGCTGTCGCTCAAGCGAGAATTCACTGTCAATAAGATTGTCTCCGAAGTTCAAGACGCCCACTCCGCCATGATTGCGGCCTACGAGCGGATTGGCCGGACCCGCCAAAGCGTGGAGCTGGCTCGGAAACTGGTCAAAGCCGAGTACCGAAGCTTCGAACTCGGCAACAGCGATGTCCTACGAATCGCGATCCAGGAAAGCGCCGAGCTCGACGCACGCTACCTCGAAATCGAGGCACTTCTCGACTACTTCCAAGCCCGCGCTCAGTATCAGGCGGCCGTAGCAATCCCCTAGGATCTGGCAGTTGCAGTGCGACCGGTTTGCAGGGGTCCCTTCTTCGCTACCCTTGCCGAGGCGCTAAACGGAACTCCGAATGGCTCAGCGTTCGCTCCCGAGATTGAGATGCCGACCCGAGGGGCCGACAAATCGAAGGGCAGACCAGTGACCCGCGAAGTGTTCGACCGCATGGTTGCTGCGGTGCCCAAGGTGCTGCAGGAAATCAGCCGGGAGAAGTTCGCCCGAGGAATACTATCATCGTGACCGTGCCCAGGACCAAGGGCAACGGATTGCAGCGTACCTAGGTACAGTTACGAAAAAACCGGCTGCGGAGTTACCCGAGCCGGTCGACGTAAAGTCTTAACTCTCAACAAGTACCAGAGGTGGGAGTCGAACCCACACACCCTTGCGGATACAGGATTTTGAATCCAGCGCGTCTGCCATTCCGCCACTCTGGCTTAAACCAAGCTATCTGCCCTAACTCCGGGCCAGTGAACGATTATTGCTACCTTTTCTAAAATTTCAAGTGGTTGCTGCGAAACAACATACGGCCGCAATCTTAACTCGGGGCCGCTTCGCATCAGCCTTTGCAAACGACCAAATGCCATCGAGTGCCCAGGGATTCCAAACCGGCACCCAAATGCGGTTTACGGGCAAATCACGGGCAAACCCAGACCGTCATTTCTGCCTGAGCTAACTGCGTGGCGAGTCTAACAGCAACGGCCAGATACGGAAACGCCCCATGGACGGGTCCGAATCACCAAGATGATTACGTCGCCTCTTCAATTCTGGAGGATGCAATGTTCGCAGCAAGACGGTATAGAGTTGGCCGGTTGCTCACCAGCGTGTTTGTGACGTTGTTGTCTTCCAACGGCATTCGCCGCCGAGCCAGTGGATGCCGTGTTCAAATCGAAGCTCGAAGGCAGGAATCAGCAGAACTGCACTAGATCGTCTGACCATGCCGAACGCAACAACGTTTTCAACTTTCGCCGCCAGTCGCCGTAAGTCCTTATGCGTCGAAGTATCGGCGGGCCAAAAATAGTAGCGGAAGTACCCCAGTTTCTTAAACCGGCAACCGCTCTTTCGCACTTCCACGTGATATGGCACGCGTTGGCTCCATGGCGGGCACTGAGCCATTTCTCCAACCAGTTGGAAGTGCTATTGCGCCGCCCCTGCCGTTAGCGCTACGCTGAAGATTGTGGGCTGAACATTCATCAGCTCTTCAACAACTTTCAGACAAACGGAATGGTCA
Organism: Anatilimnocola aggregata; assembly: GCF_007747655.1. Lineage (NCBI taxonomy): Bacteria > Pseudomonadati > Planctomycetota > Planctomycetia > Pirellulales > Pirellulaceae > Anatilimnocola > Anatilimnocola aggregata. Next base: position 4,894,109 of record NZ_CP036274.1, on the reverse strand, counting down.
TATGCCAATTCAACTTACCAATTTCCCAACTAAGCCCTTCGACGAGCAGTTCGCGCAAAGCAGTGCAGAAGTCCGAGCTTACTTCCGTGAGGCGTGGGACATCAGAGATCGAGTCGCCAGATTCATCGAGGAGAATACCCCTCCTGGCAAACTCAAAGGACGCGGCAAAACGCGAAGTGGCCGCCCAAGCATGACGAAAGTCATTATCGAGGTCATGAACGAGACAGGCTCGAAGAAAGCATCTGTCTACGATGCCCGACAATGCGGCAATACATTCAGCGAGATGGACGTCGAAGAGATACTGCAGTTGTGTGAGGACGCCGCTCTTCTCCCAAGTCGTCAGCTCTTTCTCGAATTGATGCGGGTGCCGGCAGAGCGGCGATCCACATTCGCAAGCGAAGTAATTGGCGACAGATGCAGCAAGGAAGAGATCAAGTTGCGTCGACATGAAGAGTTCGAGAAAAAAGGAACTACTTCTAAAACACCGCAGGCACCCCGAAGTCAGTTCGAACTTGCCGCACAAGTGGCCAAGTATCGGGCCAGACTGAACTTTCTGTTCGGCTTAATGTCACCTCCATCAGTTGGCGGTGAACGGCAATTGTCGAAGCTGGGCTTCGCAATCCCGTCTGATCTTGACTCCGATATTCGGACTGTGACGCGAGGAATGAAGTCACTAGAGGCAAAGTGTCTCCATGCAGTGAAGGAGTCGTCAGGTGAAACCAAGGATACGTCGGCCGACAATTGAGCTGCAATCCTCTGACGGGCTCAGAAGCGTCTGCGATTGGGGTCCAAGCTAGCACGCGGCGATTGTATCGGCCATGTAGAAGTTGCTGGAGAAGCACGGCGTCGAAGTCCAAGCTGCGTGATGCCAGTCAAATCGATGCTCAGCCGCATTTAGCGGCGAGCCGAGCATCGGTAAGATGACTGCGACTCTGTTCCTGGGCTCACCGATCATTCGGGAGGCAAATATGCCCGTCGTAAGCCATCATTCCGCCGCGTTGTTTGCCTGTCTGATTGTAACCCTCTGCGTTTCTACCGCATCCGCAGCGGAACCAGTCGATGTCGTCTTCAATGCGAAACATGACGGCACAGTTCAGCGGTACGTCGTGATCCTGCCGGACGACTTCGATGTGGAGAAGCCGCAATCAGTGCTGATCGCTCTTCACGGCCACGGCTCTGATCGCTGGCAGTTCGTGAAGGACGGCCGGGGTGAGTGCAAAGCTGCTCGCGACGCTGCCTCAAAGCACAAGTTGATCTTCGTCTCACCGGACTACCGGGCGAAGACCTCGTGGATGGGCCCAGCCGCAGAGGCCGATGTCGTTCAGATAATCGAAGAGCTGAAGGCGAAGTGCCGCGTGAACAAGGTGATCGTCAGCGGCGGCTCGATGGGTGGCACAGCTGCACTTACCTTTGCCGCACTACATCCTGATCTGGTTGATGGAGTTGTTTCGATGAACGGCACCGCTAACCTCGTGGAGTACGACCAGTTTCAAGGTGCAATTGCCGCATCATTTGGCGGGACCAAAGCGGAGAAGCCTGACGAGTACAAGAAACGATCCGCTGAACTGCACCTTGATCGCCTGACCATGCCGGTTGCCTGCACTACGGGCGGCAAAGATCGTGCGGTTCCTCCGGATAGCGTGCTTCGCATGGCTGAAGCCCTGAAGGCAAAGGAGCGTCCGGTGAAGCTCATCCATCGACCTGAGGGCGGTCACTCGACGAACTACGCGGATGCGACAGAAGCGTTCGAGTTCGTGGTCGCGGAGGTGGTGAAAGCGAAGTGACTGGGAGCGTTGCTCACCTCTTGTTAGCAGTTCCGGTAACACGGCCGCTGCTATCGCGGAATGTGGTGGTTCCACTCTTGGAAGTAGCTGCAGAGCCGGTCGTTCGCCCACTGCTGTCCCGGAAAGTTGTCTTTCCACTCGGGGATGTAGCTGCTGACCCCGCACTCCGTCCGCTGCTATCGCGAAGGGTTGTCGTCCCGCTCTTCGACGCGGACGCTGTTCCGACACTCCTCCCGCTACTGTCTCGAAAAGTCATTGTGCCCGACTTGGAGGTCGTAGCTGAGCCGGCACTCCTGCCGCTGCTATCTCGAAATGTTGTTGTTCCGTTCTTGGAGGTCGTAGCTGAACCAGCACTTCGGCCACTCCCGTCGCGAAATGAAGAGCTCGAACCCGGTTTCGGGGGGCTACCAATTAGCCGTTCTTTATTGCCAACTGTTTGGGCTGAGCTGAATGCCGGCAGCACCAATCCGATGAGCAACGAGGCGAAGGCAAGACGTGACATGGCAGTATCCAGCGGTTAGGCAGTTCCGACAAAGGATTGATAGATACGACTATCGTACCAAAGATTGCCTTCAATTACTTGATTTCTCTGTTGCTTGGGGGCCCGGGACTTACTCGTTGTACCTCGATTCGAAGCAACCAAAAAACATCTTCAAAATTTCCCGCGATAGGGTTTTCCCCGGCAGCCCGTGCAGGCAGTCCTTTCTATCCTTCGGTTCGAGAGCTGCTGTACTTCGCGGACTGACTCGGACTTTGGGGAACAATCAACGCCCCTCTCACGTTAATAGGACAAAGCCATGAACCCCGTTCTAGACCTTCCTCTTCCGTTTGCCTCGGTAGACGCTGACGTAGCAAAAAATATCGGGCTCTACCTGCGTGGGATTCGCGGTGGTTTTCAACGCATCGGCGTCTCCGCTACTGGCGGAACTGTCAAGCTATCCGGGTTAGTTGGTTCATTTTATCTGCGTCAGCTGGCAGTTGAGACCACGAAACATGTGGCTGGTGTTCGGCGTGTTCTCGATGACTTAGAGGTTGATCCAGAGTAGGCCTTTTCATTCGTGAGTGCAGAAAGCTGTTTCTACATTTCACACCGCCTGCATTCAGGGAGGTCTCATGTGCGACTCGTTACTCATCGTGGACGACGATCCTGACCAACTCGATATATTGTCGCGGATCTTTCCGCGAAGTGACTATCACGTAGTTGCCGTAAACCATCCGCGTAGAGCACTGGAGGCTGCCAGTAGCCAGCAGTTCCAAGTCGCACTGCTAGACCTAAGCCTTCCGGACATGGATGGCATGGAACTGATGCAGCGACTGCAACGGACCCAGGATAGTCTGCAAGTCATCATTTTGTCTGGTTACGACTATCCGTCCTCGAATGCCAAGGCGGACGGTGCATTTGCAGTTCTCACGAAGCCTTGCAGCCTAGCGTTGCTGAAGGCTACGGTGACGAGGGCCTTAGAGCGTAAGGTGGTGGTCTCAATGTCGTGAGGCAGACTAGCTTACTAACGCAATTCGCCAAGCGAATCCAATCAGACTATTGCTGTGGGTGTCGGACAGTTCGCACTAATTCTGAATAGTGGCCGTTTCTGCGTCACAATCTCCTGATGGCCGCGTCTATCTCTGGCCACTTCTTCCGCATCAAGGAGATCTCGCAATTAGCCACATCGTTCAAATCAAGTCAGAAGTTCGGGACGCTGCTGCGGTCAACGCCGCGTGTAAGCGTCTCGGCCTCGCCCCACCAGTGAACGGCCAACATAAGCTGTTCACGAGCTCTGCTGCTGGCCTCGGCATCAAGTTGCCGGGCTGGACTTACCCGGTCGTGTGCGACCTCTCTACTGGGCAGGTTGCCTTCGATAATTACGTCGGCCGCTGGGGTGAACAAAGCAAGTTGGACGCCCTGCTTCAGATGTATGCCGTAGAAAAGGCAAAGATCGAAGCCAGAAAGAAGGGCTACACGGTTTCCGAGCAATTTCTGGCCAGCGGCGAAATCAAGCTCACAATCCACGTCAGCGGAGGTGCCGCTTGAGCAAGACAATTGAAGTTATCGTCGCCCCTGACGGTAAAGTGACTGTGCAAACCAAAGGTTTCGCCGGCACCGGATGTAAAGCTGCGTCTGAAGCGTTGGAGAAGGCTCTTGGTCTGAAACAATCTGAGCAGCTGACTGCCGAGTTCTTCTCGCAGCCAATCACGCATCAGCAAGCCACGGAGGGCCGAGCATGAGTTCTGTTCGACGACGCGTGCTACGTCCCATTGCCCCTGAACATGTTGTTGATCCGGCCATTGCTACTCGTCTGGCCCGGCAACGTGAGAAGCTCGCCAAAGCGAAGACGTCGCTCAAACGCTGGATGACGCGGCTTAAGCGGGCGACCAACACCGTCACTGCTCTGCACCAGTCGATCACGCGACTCGAAGCGGCCCTGTGTAGCAGCTAACTCATCGCAATAGTTTCACGGCACCGGGGAAAGTTAGGGCAGCCGAAGAATGTAAACGACGGTCGAATAGTGCAGCGCGCGGCGGAGCCGATGGTCGGTCGAAAAGTGCAGCGCTAGCCCTGCTCGTGAGAATCCGTAAGGCAGATTTGAGGCTTCCCAGCGTCTCAAGCCTTACGATCCGCGAGCGTAGCCCATGCTGCGAGATATGCATAACTGGACCGAAATCCGTCGTCTTGTCCTGACCGAGAAGAAATCCAAACGAGCGGTTTGCAGGGAATTTTCCCTTCACTGGCAGACCCTCGAAAAGATCCTGCAGCACCCTGAGCCGCCCGGTTATCGACAACGTCTGCCCCGGGAGCGGCCCAAACTCGATCCGTTCCTGCCGATCATCCACGAGATCCTGGAGCAGGACAAAACGGCGCCCCGCAAGCAGCGCCACACCACTAAACGGATCTTCGACCGCCTGCGTGCCGAGCATGGCTACACCGGCGGGATCACGGTGGTCGGCGAGGTCGTGCGGGAGTGGCGAACGACCACGGCGGAGGTGTTCTTACCCTTGTCGCATCAACCGGGCGAAGCCCAGTTCGACTTCGGCGAAGCGGAGGTGGTGCTGCAAGGCATGCCGACGAAAGTCGCGTACTGCGTCATGTCGTTGCCGTACAGCGACGCGTTCTTCGTGCAGGTCTTTCCTCGCGAATGCACCGAGACGTTTCAAGCGGGCCATCAGCGGGCCTTTGAGTTCTTCGGCGGCGTGCCCCGCCGGATCAGCTACGACAACAGCCGGATTGCTGTGGCCCGGTTCGTGGGGAAACGGGGTGACACGCCGACGCGTGAGTTCCTACGGCTGCAGAGTCATTATCTGTTTGAGCATCACTTCTGCCTGGTGCGACGGCCGATGGAGAAGGGGCATACGGAGAACCTCATCGGTTTCGCGCGGCGGAACTTCCTGGTGCCGGTACCACGGACCGGCAGCCTGGAAGTGCTGAATGCCGAACTCGAGCGGCAGTGCTGTGAAGATCTGGAACGCCAGTTACGCGGACAACCGGCGAACAAAGCCACGTTGTTGGCAGAGGAGCAGGCTGCGTTGTTGCCGCTGCCGAAGTCGGGCTTTGAAGCGCGGCGAGTCGAACCGGCCCAGGCCAACTCTCTTTCCTTGGTTCGCTTCGACGGCAACGATTACTCGGTGCCGACGCAGTATGCTCATCAGAAAGTGACCGCAATTGGCGGCCTGGAGGAAGTTCGGCTGGTCGTTAACGACAAGTTGGTTGCCCAGCATCCACGCGACTGGTCGAAGGAGCAGGTCCATTACAACCCGCTGCATTACCTGGCACTCTTGGAGCGGAAGCCAGGGGGCTTGGACTTCGCGAAACCCCTGGAAAACTGGGGCTTGCCGGACTGTTTCGATCTCCTCCGGCGGCGTCTGGAAGCAGATGGCGGCGCACACGGCCGCCGGGAGTTCATCAAAACCTTGCGGCTGCTGGAGACTATCTCGCTGGCTGCATTAACTGCGGCGATTGAGCGGGCACTGGAGATCGACGTTCTGGCCGTCGATGCGATTCGGCTGCTCGTGCAGCAGGGACTGGAAGAGCCGACGCGGTGGTTTCGGCTGGACAATCATCCGCATCTGCAGTCGCACTCGATCCCTCCTCCCAATCTCCTGTCTTACCGTGAACTGACCTGCGCGCTGACGACGGGAGGTGTGTTATGAAATCTCTCGAAACCAAAAGCACGGTGCTGCTCAAGCATCACTTGAAGGCCCTACGGTTGCCGTCGTTCCTGGAGGGCTGCGAGAAAACGGCCCAGCGGTGTGCGACGGAGAACGTCGATCATCTGGGCTTTCTGCTGCAACTGTGTGAGCTGGAGTTACTCAACCGTGAGAAGCGTGCCAGCGAGCGGCGGCTCAAGTCAGCGCGCTTTCCCAACCTGAAATCGCCTGGTGATTTCGACTTCGCCGCCCAGCCCTCGCTCAATCGCGTGCTGGTGGCAGAACTACTGCGGTGCGAGTTCGTGGAACGCCGCGAGTCGGTGATCTTTCTCGGGCATCCGGGCACGGGGAAGACGCACCTGGCCATCGCGCTTGGCATTGCCGCCTGTCAGCGGGGCAAACGGGTCCGCTTCTGCCGCGTGACGGAACTGATCACGCAACTTATGGAAGCCCGAGAAGAACGGACGCTGCTGCGGATGAAGTCGTCACTAGCCAAGTTCGATCTGCTGATCCTCGATGAGCTGGGTTACGTCCCCGCCAGTAAGCTGGGCGCGGAGTTGCTCTTCGAGGTCATCAGTAGCGCTTACGAACGCCAATCGTTGATCGTGACCACCAATCTGCCGTTCGAGCAATGGACCGAAGTCCTGGGCAGCGAGCGCCTGACCGGCGCCGTGCTCGATCGGCTGACACACCGCTGCCACATCCTCGAATCGACCGGCGAAAGTTATCGCTTGCAAGACGCGCGGCGCCGCCGCAAAGGATCGCGCCCGAAACCGGCGACCTCATCCTTGTCACCCGCCGATGAAACGGCAGAATCCTAGCCGTCGTTACAACCGTCGCAATCCTTCCTCCTCCGGAGGAGGAAGGATTCTTACTGGAATGCCCCAACACCCTGATTTAGACTGAGACCCTTCCCCACCTCAGCGCCACACTTTTCAACCGCCGCGCGCTGCACTATTCGACCGTCGTTTACACAGACCAAACGGTTGCGTCTCTGCGTGGCGCACAAATGGTGTGTGCAACATTAGGACAGCGTCGTCCGATCGTCGTCATCAATCGTTACAAGCACAACAATGGCGGCATTCACGTCGATCGAATTCGCGAGTTGCTGCCAGGGTGCGAGCTTCATACGTTGGCCAACGACCCAACCGTGAGCAACTCGATGAACTGCGGCAAGGCTTTGTCGTTGTCATCTCGCGATAGTGCGGTTTTGGCCGACATCGATGCCCTCATTGTGAAACTAGAGCCGACCATTCAGCCAGCCAGTAAGAACACATCACTCTTGGATCGGTTAGGCCGCGCCTTGTCATTTACCTAAAGGACGAAACATGACTCTGAATGTTATTCGCTTGTTGCACGTAGAAGACGATCGCATCCAACAAGCCTGGATTGCTCGTCAATTGGCGACGATGCACGATTATCGATTCGAGACCGCCCGAGCTGCTTCCGAAGACGAGGCGATACGGCTCTTTATCGCAGGGAGCTTTGAATTGGTGATCCTGGACTTTAATCTCACGCAAGGGAATGGAGTGAACTGCCTCAGCCGCATCCGTCAGTATGATTCACTCGTGCCCATTATCGCGGTCTCTGGCACGGCGACGAACGAAATTGCTGCCCTGCTGATTACGGCCGGAGCGGACGACTATCTCGCAAAGCAAGCCTTGGATAGTCGAATACTCAGCCAAAGCGTGCGCAACGTGCTCACTCGAGCACAGGCGTTTCAGTCTCGCTTTGCGGCACTCAGGAATTGAGTATTGCGTAGTTGCTAGCGACTGATTCAGTGAACGGGCATCGCCTCGAATCGTAATCGAGGGTACCGTGCCGACGGCTATTTTCAATCGCGTGTCAGGTTGCCACCAAGTTCGGGCTCTTCCGGTTTGATCGTATTTGTTGGGGGTATCAGAGAAGCGGGACATGCGTTTCTCTCAGAGGGGTGACCACACCTTCGAATGGTCGGACGTTTTTATTGATGTTGGTTTAGAACCGACACGGAATGAATAAAGTCGCGAGCTTGTTACGGCTTGGTGGTTGCCGGAAGCTCCTGCAGCTTGGGAATTGTGGCCTTGGCCTCGGCAATTGCCTGGGCGTCCTGACCGTCCGCCACGATCAGGTTCCAAAGTTGCAGAGCAGACTCGGCCATCTGCTTTCTTTGCCCAACGTATTGCGGCGAGAGTGGACCAAGCGCGTAAGCGGATAGTCGTCGCGCCCGCGATATCAGGAACAATCGCTGTTCAGCGATATCGTCGGCTTCCCAAGTCTTGGGGTTTGCTTGCTCCGCGTCGAGCAGGATCGTCTTGGCAGCTTGGGCTGTCGGCAAATCGGGCCAACGATCGAGGATGCCCTTGTACTGCATTAGACCTGAGTAAGTCGTGCGCGGGTCTGTCATTCGTTGCTTAGCTTCCTTGGCGAGCGCTTGGGCAAGCTCTGCGCGACCGAATGCCGACTCGCTGTTGGCGCGACTGGCGGGAAAGTCTTGGGCGAACTTCTGGCGGGCTGGCAACCCTTCGTCGAGCCAGCGATAGGCTGCGTCCAGATGTTTCGCACCGGGGATGCTGTGCCCGAGGCCATCGACCATCCAAGTTTTGCTCCGCACGCCGACATCGGCCAGCAGGGGGGCCCGAAACCGCTCGATCTCACCTCGATTGAAGTCGGTCTCGCCAGTGAGATGTGCCACGCTCAGTCGCGCTTGCACGCGTTGCCGCAGCCACGATTCATCGCGCAGTTCGCCGGCCGCACACACGGGAATCACGCCACCGAAATACTCGGGCAGCGAGAAAGCAATGGCACAGGCAATGCGGCCGCCCCCGGAGAAGCCACCCAGGTAAGTGCGGTCGGGATCGATCTTGTAGCGACGGCGGACATCGTCGAGCACATCGAGGACAATCCGCACGCGCTCGCGGGTATCACACTCGTTGCCCGCGTTGTAGGGGCTGGCGAAAATTGCACCATGCGCTTCGCAAACGGCTCGCCACTGCGCGAGTCCGGTTGGTTGCTTGCTTGGCGAGATGAACAGAATCAGCGGCGCGGGCTTCGCCGAGTCGAACTTCTGCGGAACGAACAGCTCGTACTTCTGCTGCGTAGAGTCATACTTTGGCAACCAGTCGGCGGGCGGAGTCGCGGGACTTTGATTGGCCACCGCGAAGACCCAGTCGATGCGCGTCGCGGCTTGGACCGCAACTTGCTTCTGATGCCCCTTCTCTGCAGCCCGCAACTCTGCGAGCCAGGAGAGACTCAGGCCAACAACTGCTAACAACCAGAGCCGCATGGCAGAGACCTTAATGAGGGTGATGATCGCCGTAGAGTAAATGCTGCTTGTCGCCGCGAACGTATCCCCTCCGCAACTGCAACAGACGTTCAGCTCGAGCCAGCAGGGAGTTAACAACGTCGGGAGAGGGCGGCCCGGGCGAGACGATTGGCGCAGGAAGCCGGTGCGAGTAACTCGCTATGTTACCAACGCGTTCTCGCCTGCGTCTACCATTCCCCTGGCACACAATGATTCGAGACCACGAGCTAGCGACGTGAATTGCCGGCGGATATGTTCACGCGTGGCAATACTCATGGTACCGAGGGCTGCTGAGATGGCGCGAACGTTTCTGCCGATTGTTTGTTTGCTGGCCTATACGTCGTCAGTCAGCGGCGCTGAACCACTGTCTTGGGTCAAGGTCACCGATCGCGCGGGCTGGCAACCTCGTGATTCTCAGGGCGAAGTTGTTTTCAAAGATCAGTTGTGGCTGCTCGGTGGCTGGTTCAATTCGTTCGCCGAGCCGCCGCGGGATGTGTGGAGTTCGACCGACGGCAAAAACTGGAAGCTCGTCGCGAAAGATGCACCATGGAAACATAGCGACCTGCCGATGACGCTGGTGTTCGGCGATCGCATGTGGTTCATGGGTGGCTGGCACAATGGACGCTTGCCTGGCCATTCGGCCAGCAGTCAAGTCTGGTCTTCGGCCGACGGCATCCAGTGGGAACAAGCGACAGAAGCTGCGGGGTGGACTCCGCGAATTGCGGCTGCTTCCGTCGTGTTTCAAGGGAAGATGTGGATTCTCGGCGGCACGGAGAATTACTACTTTGGCGATGACAAGAGCTTGAAGAACGACGTCTGGTATTCGACGAATGGCAAGGACTGGAAGCAGGCGACAGCCGATGCGGGCTGGTCACCGCGGGCCTATCACCAGGCTGTGGTACTGGGGAACAAGATGTATGTCTTCGGCGGTGGCAATTACGTTCCCAAGTATCACGCTACGAACGACGTGTGGTCTTCCGAGGATGGAATCAAATGGACAAAAGTTACCGAGGCAGCCGAGTGGTCGCCGCGGCTTTGGTTTTCGACCGCCGTCTATCGCGATCACATGTGGGTGCTGGGTGGTTGGTCGAACAATCCCAGTAAGAACTGGGGCGACGCCTGGTATTCGCGCGATGGCCAAGTCTGGAAAGAACTGAAGACCGAGGCCAAGTGGAAGGAACGGCACGAACATAGCGCCTATGTGTTTCAAGACAAGCTGTGGGTTGCTGGTGGTCATGCCCAGCCGCTGAGTAGTGAGGTCTGGTCACTCGAATTGCCCCGCAATTGGTCGGGAGAGTAGCGCTGATCGCTGCCCATCGCCGCTGCTGCGACCTACCAGGAGTTCAAAATGATTTCGCCCAACTCGCGCCGCGGCTTTCTCAATCAAGTACTCAGCGCCACGGCTGTGGCATCAGCAATCTCAACCTCCGGCGGGCTGCCGGCGATGGCCCTAGCCGAAGGAGTCGAGGAAACAACTTGGAAGGCTGGAGTCGCAAAATCTGTCATCACGCCGGAAAAGGCCGTCTGGCTTGCCGGCTATGGAACGAAGCGAGTGCCCGCTGGCAAGTTGCACGACCTGTGGATGAAAGCCCTCGCGCTTGAAGATGCTCGTGGTCATCGCGCGGTACTCATCACCAGCGATTTTCAGGGCGTGCCCAAAGGAATGAGTGATCGGGCTTTTGAGCAAATCAAGAAGGAGTTCGGCTTGGATCGCGAACAGGTGATGTTCACGTTCTCGCACAATCACTGCGGCCCGCGACTCGGCGACGATTTGGTGGACTATTACCCGGTCGAACCTGAGCAAGTCGAACTAGTCAATGAATACACCTCGCTGATGGTGAAAAATGTCGTCGCCCTGGTGGGCGAGGCGCTGGGCAAGCTGAAACCCGCCAAGCTGCAGACTGGAGAGGGGCGGGCCACTTTTGCCGTGAACAGGCGGAACAACCGCGAAGCAGAAGTGCCGGCCCTCATTGCCCAAGGCACACCGCTCGTAGGTCCGGTCGATCACAGCGTGCCCGTGATGACCGTGACGGGCGCCAGCGGCCACATCGAGGCAATCCTCTTTGGCTATGCTTGCCATCCGACGACTTTGAACTTTCTGAAATGGTGCGGAGACTATCCAGGCTTTGCTCAGCTCGAAATCGAAGCGAATCATCCGGGTGCGACGGCGATGTTCGTGAATACTTGTGGAGGCGATCAGAATCCTCTGCCCCGCCGCAGCGTCGAACTGTGCCAGAAGTATGGTCACCTGTTAGCAGTGGGAGTCGAAGAGGCATTGAAGTTGCCGCTTAAGTCCGTTTCGCCCAAGCTGCGCACGGCCTTCGAGCTGATTGACTTGCCGTATCTAAAGGCCGTCTCACGCGAGGATTTGCATCCGCTGCTCCAAGATGGCAATGCCATCCGCGCCCGTTGGGCGGCCAGAATGCTGCAGAAGCTAGATGGTGGCGAGAAGTTTGCGACGACCTATCCTTACCCAATTCATGCCTGGCAACTCGGTAGCGAAATGCTCGTGATTGGGCAGGGAGCAGAAACCGTTGTCGACTATGCCCTCCGTTTTAAGCGGGAGTTTGGCCCCGGGACTTGGGTCTGCGGTTATACCGACGACATGATTTCCTACATTCCGTCTCGCCGCGTTTGGGAAGAAGGGGGCTACGAAGGCGGCGCGAATCTGTATGAATACGGACGCCCCGCTTTTCGCTGGGCCGGAGATGTCGAAGACCGGATCGTGGCCTCGGTACGCAAGCTGGTGAAGCAAGTTCGGCCGTAAGGACGAGTGATTGCCGATTCTCCCGTTGGAGCCGACCGAAAAATATCGGCAGCACCTGCTTGACAAGTGGTCACTACTTAGAGATAAAAGCGGCTGATTGGCAACCTGGTGGAAGATGCGTACTTGCGGGGCGGGAGCGGTTCGCGCCGCTTGGAGGGCCCATTTTTTTGGTTTTGTTGGCAAGCACCAATCGCAGCGAGACGAGCCCCAGAAGTTCAACAACGAGATTCAGCAACGGGGTTTATCAACAAAGAGGATGTTTTTGGAATTAGAAAAAGAGCGCAATTCGTTGCCGCTGAATGACTTGAATGTGCTGCACGCAAAAGGGGGGTGTTGATAAACCCCCCGGCAATAGCCGGCACTGAGTGCGAAGTCACGAGTTCCCGGCAATGGCTCCCGGCAACGAACGATCAAAGCCGCGACAAGAGTTCCGATTTCTTGGCTGCGAATTCTTCGTTCGAAAGGATTCCCTTGGCATTCAGGTCGGCCAGGCGCTCGATCTTGCCGAAGATATCCGCTTCCTGGTAACTCGATCCGGTTGATTGATTTGAGGCCGATTGATTCGAGATGGAAGTTGGCGGCGTGTACTGCGGTGCCGGCGGAGGGGAATACGACGAGTTGGAGGACTGCGAAGTGGGGGGCACACCATTCACCGAGATCACGGGCAAGCTCGAGACGTTGATCGTGCCGTACTGACTGGTGAACGTGAGTGAACCATCGCCGCTTTGTTGCTGAGAGACGCCGCCAATGTTGTTATCGAGCGTGTCATAAACGGTGACTTGCCCGTTGATGTCGACCGCGAGCCGGCGCGAGTTTGAGAAATAGGCATACCGCACATTGTTCTGGCCGCCGCTCCCGTTGGGACTACCCAACTCAGCAGGCCACCAATTGCCTGAGTAACCTCCTTGGCCGGGAACAAACAGACTGAAGCCGCTGCCCGAACCACTCTGCTGTTGCCCGCCACCCTGCCACTGCGACTGATTGCTCACTGGAGGAGTTGGCACAAAAGGTTGCTGAGCCAACAGTTGAGACAGTTCCGTGCACAGATTGTCAACTTTCGACTTCAGGCCGTAGTTGAACATGTCCCCGACCATGGTCATGCCACCCTGCATCCACTGTCCGCCGCCCCCCAGTTCTTGAATATAGAACTGGGCCATCGTGCCGCCGCCGTTCACGACCGACTGCAGCATGCTCATGACGGCGTCTGTGCTGACCCCGTAGCGCTGCGAAAGCTCGTTGATTTTCTGCCATCCTTGATCGGTGAGACGTTGCACGATGAAAACTCCTCTGAGATTGCGTTCTGACTGTCGGCTCTCAACAAGAGTTTCTTCCGACCCTTTTACGATAGAGCGAAGTGACAATTGCCACAAGGAACCCAGGCTGGGCAACCGCGAGGCTTGTCTAAACCAGATTTTCCAGACTGCGAATGCCGAGAGGTTCGCGACAAGCAAAGGGCTCGCCGAACTTGGTTCCGATGGCTTTGCCCCAGTAGGCTGCCTCGTCGCGCAGATTGTCGATGAACGTTGGCGGTTCGGTAGCTCGCCCCGTGACGAACTGACTTTCGTAGCAGCGAATCGCAGCTAGTTTCTTTTCCCAGAACTCGCTGATATCGAGAATGAAGGCGGGCTGGGGAGCTTGCTTCAGATGTACGCAGTAGTAATTGTAAATTCGCTGCGGGTGCCACGGTTGGCCGGGCATGTCGGTCTTCGATAGCTTCGCCCAAAAACGGGCGGCTTCGATCAGTTCTGTCGCGGCCACATGATCTGGATGAGCATCGACCCAGTAAGGAGCAAACAACCACTTCGGTCGCAGTTCTCGAATGACGCCAGCCAATTTCGCACGCGCTTCGAGTGTGGGTTCGAGGCTGCGGTTGGGCAGCCCGAGATTTCCGCGCCAATCGATACCGAGGATCTCCGTCGCTGCTTGGGTTTCGCGGGCTCGAATTTCCAGACTGCCGTGGGGAGTCGGTTCGCCGCTGGTCAGGTCAAGAATCCCGACCTTCTTGCCTTCGGCTTTAAACTTGAGGATCGCGCCAGCCATGCCCAACTCGGCATCATCAGGATGGGGCGCGATGACGAGGTAATCGAGATTCATTTGTGCGTGCTGGCTGGGGAAGTGTGGTGATACTCAGTTGTGCGATATGACTAAGATAGCGAAAACGAACTCCCTTTGGGCAGGACACCAATGAACCGCGGTGAAACGCAAGTTATTGGAGGGCGTGCGCATGCTCACACGCGACCTGAACGTGGGACTGGGTTCGCTGGGAATTGAAGTCAACGCGATCGCGCCCGGCGCAATCATTACTAAAATCAATCATGACCTGCTCCACCATCTAGCACCGCTTGATGCCTTGACCGGACAGATATCATTTGGGCCGGCTCGCCAAGCCGGAGGACGTCGCTGGCCTGCCAGCGTGTCTGGCATCCGCTGACTCGAAATACTTCACCAGGGCAACGTACTTCATCGACGGCAAACTAACATGGAACTACGAACAGCCGTAAAAGGAAGCAATCGTTAGATCATGGCCAACCAGCAAACCGACAATTCAGAATCCCACCGTCTGAGAGAAACTGCCAATCGCGATAGGAACTGGCAGCGCTGGGGGCCCTATCTCGCTGAGCGCCAGTGGGGAACGGTCCGCGAGGACTACTCACCCAATGGCGACGCCTGGACGTTCTTCCCACACGAGCAGGCTCGCAGTCGCGCCTACCGCTGGGGCGAAGACGGCTTAATGGGCATTTGCGATCGCCAGTGTCGACTCTGCTTTGCGGTCGCACTGTGGAACGGCCACGATCCCATTCTTAAGGAACGGCTCTTCGGCCTGACTGGCCCTGAAGGTAATCATGGCGAAGACGTGAAGGAGTGCTATTACTATCTCGACTCGACGCCCACTCACTCTTACATGAAGGCGCTCTACAAGTATCCTAAGAGTGAGTTTCCCTACGATCATCTCGTAGCAGAAAATCAGCGACGCGGCAAAACTGATCTAGAGTTCGAACTCGTCGATACCGGAGTGTTTGACGAGAATCGCTATTTCGACGTCTTTGCCGAGTACGCCAAAGCCTCGCCCGACGACATCTTGATTCGCCTCACGGTTGCCAATCGCGGGCCGGAACCAGCGACTATTCACTTGATCCCGACTTTGTGGTTCCGCAACACCTGGACTTGGGGCTGTACTCATGAGGGCTGTGAAGTCAAGCCGCGGATGGAAACTGCCGGCGACGCAATCCTCGCTCGGCACGTTACGCTCGGCGATTTTCGTTTGGACATCGACCGTGCAGCTGATGGCAGTTCACCTGAAGTGATGTTCACAGACAACGAGACCAATTCCGAGCGGGTCTTCGGCTTTGACGATGATAATCGTTACGTGAAGGACGCTGTTCATGACGCGGTCGTTCACGGTAAAGCCGGAGCAGTGAATCCGCATCAGGTTGGTACCAAGGCCGCGGCGATTTTCAAACTGAACATACCAGCGGGTTCGCAGACCGTCTTACAACTTCGACTTACTTCTGTTGACGAGACGACAAGCACACCCTTTGCTAACTTCGATGAGATCTTCGCGGCGCGCATCGCCGAGGCCGATTCGTTCTACGCTGACCTTGCTCCCGCTACTGGTGGCGAGGCAGCGGCGAACGTCTCTCGTCAGGCATATGCGGGGCTGTTGTGGAGCAAGCAGTTTTACCACTACGTGGTAAAGGATTGGCTCGTTGGCGATCCGGATCAACCACCGCCGCCGGCGAGTCGTCACGGCGGTCGCAATCACGATTGGCCCCACCTGTTCAATCGAGACGTTATCTCGATGCCAGACAAGTGGGAGTATCCTTGGTATGCGGCCTGGGATCTTGCGTTCCACATGATTCCGATGGCAACTATCGATCCCGAGTTTGCCAAGGCTCAGCTCGAGCTCTTTTTGCGCGAGTGGTATCTCCACCCCAACGGGCAAATGCCGGCCTACGAGTGGGCGCTGTCCGACGTCAATCCGCCGGTTCACGCCTGGGCTTGTTGGCGGGTCTATAAAATGACCGCGCCACGCGGCAAGCGGGATGTGGCCTTTCTCAAACGGGTCTTCACCAAGTTGCTGTTGAACTTCACCTGGTGGGTCAATCGCAAGGATGTCGCGGGCAATCACCTATTCTCAGGCGGCTTCTTGGGGCTCGATAACATCGGCGTCTTCGACCGCTCCAAGCCGCTTCCTGGCGGCGGATCGCTCGAACAAGCAGACGGCACCGCGTGGATGGCGTTTTACGCGGCCACGATGCTCGCGATGGCGCTGGAACTTGCCAAGCACGACGACACCTATGAAGACATCGCCTCGAAGTTCTTCGAGCACTTTGTGCATATCGCGGATGCGATGAACACCTTCGGTGGCATGGGACTGTGGCACGAAGGCGATGGCTTTTACTACGACCAGTTGAAGGTTGACGACAGTGTCGTGCCACTGCGAATTCGCTCAATTGTCGGGATTATTCCGCTGTTCGCCGTGGAGGTGCTGGAGCAGGCCGACATCGATCTTCTACCAGGCTTTCGGAAGCGGATGGAGTGGTTTCTTAAGTACCAACCCGAATTGGGGCGACACATCGCTTACTGCGATCGCTCGCATCTTAAGACTGAAAACGAAAAGCGTCCCGGTCAGGCCGCTGGTCACCGTCTGCTGGCAATTCCATCGCGGGAGCGTCTCGAACGAACGCTGCGCTATCTCTTGGATGAGAGCGAATTCCTCTCGCCCCATGGCATTCGTTCGTTGTCGAGAATCCATCGCGACCAACCCTTTGTGTTGCACGCTGACGGTCAGGATCACCGTGTTGACTACACGCCGGCTGAATCAAGCTCCGGCATGTTTGGCGGCAACTCCAATTGGCGCGGCCCGATCTGGTTTCCCGTGAATTACCTCGTCATTGAGGCCCTGGAGCAGTACCACCATTTCTATGGCGACGAGGTGCGGGTGGAATGCCCCACGGGGTCGGGACAGCAGATGAATCTGCTGCAAGTATCGCAAGAGCTGAGCCGCCGCCTGGCAACTCTCTTTTTGCCCGACGATTCCGGCCGTCGCCCGTGTCATGGCGATGATCAACAATACGCCAGCGACCCACACTGGCGCGATTTAACGCTCTTCTACGAGTATTTTCATGGTGACACGGGTCGCGGAGTTGGTGCCAGCCATCAAACGGGCTGGACGGCGCTTGTGGCAACAATTCTTCGCGATCTTCGCTCCGGGCGAAAGGGAGAAGTTGCCGAGATGTTTCCCACGCCGAAAGGCGAAGGTGGTTTTCCAAACGAAAATGCAGTCGAGCAAGTTCGCACTTAACGGGAACCAGCAGGGACTTTGAGTTCGCGTTCCTTCCCTGCTGCCTCAGTCACAATCGCCGAAGTCTGTACAACGTTCTAAGCTTCTCAGGCACAAAGGCTCTTTCGTGTGCTCTCAAAGCAATTTGCGCAAGCGGTCTTTTGCTGCCTTGATGCCGGCGCAATCGTGTGGAGCAATGGTGCGGTCAGCTACCTCGATGATCAAATCAGCCTGTGTGCGGAGAGATTCTCTTCGCGGCCCCGAGTCGGTTGCCCCGCCGATTATTTCGAGCGCGTCGACCTGTCGAGTAAGAATTGCCACATTGCCTTCAGCATTTTGCCGGATTTGATCAAAGGCTTCGGCCAACAAACTCTGAAACGTAGGCCCCCGGGCGAGGAGGCGTGTTTTCCCGCCCTCTTTGCGTCGGAGCGCGGGAATATCGCGAGTAGCGAGCCTGACGAGGACCGCTGCCAGATAGTCCACACACATTACGGCCGTCGTTGTATCGTTGATTCCCGGAGACAGGGCTTTCAAGGCGATATCGACAATCTGCCGTATCCCAAACCCCGCGTCCTGCTGCACGGTGCGCTGCCGACCAACCACGTACACGGCGTTCAATGCGCCGATCTCATCTTCCGCAAGCTCAGTCGCAACGCCGATCGAGATCAACGGAGTTCCCTCAATGACGAATTCACCGATACCACGCTCCATGCGAAAGATCGTTTCCCGCTCCTGAGCCAGCGCCAGCAGCGCATCCCCATCAATGCTCTCGATATAACCGGTCACTCGCGCAGGGACGGCAGTCCAAGCGCGCACTTCGCCGGAGTGTTCTTCGTTGTCGTCGGATTCCTTGTCGGCAGCTTCACCGAGGCCTTTGGGAAAAAGGTGATCCACGGCAGCGATGGTTTCCGACGCAACGGCGGCAATAATACTCGACGCCTGAATGGACAATGCGATGTGATGGATGTAGTAAATCAAGAAAGCAATTCCGACAAACGCGAGCAGCAATCCACCGAGCACCGCGAGTGAAGGGACGAAGGCCTGTTCATCGCCGCCTCGTATTGTTCGTAGTACTACTAGACAGTAGGCGAAGATGCCGACAAATACACCAAGCACCATTTGGTTGATGCGGTCGCGCATGAAATTCCTGAGAACGCGCGACGTGTACTGACTTGAAGTGAGGGACAGTGCGACGATCGTAATCGAGAACACCACACCAGCGACGGTGATCATGGAACTCGCGACTGCCGTAAGCAGGCCGCGAGAACCTGCAGCGCCTGCACCGAATAGCAGCGGCCAATCTTCGACAAAACGTAACTTGATGTTCGCGTCGACGCCGATGATCGCCGTGGCGACTAGCACCGCCCCTACCACAATGGCAGCGGGCACAAACCAGAAACTGGCGCGCAGCTCCTGCGACCAATGTCGCAGCCTCATTATCCAACGCATATTTGGTGTTTCAGTCATGATTTATCGACAGACTGCTGAATTTTGGGGGCCGAGGGATTCGGTGAACTTCGCAGTAGATTGTCACCATCATTCAAGGGCCGGACCTGACGGGCCTGCTCTTCGATTGCTCCGGCGTCACTCGATAAATCGCACTCCGCCTTAGTCGAAACCTCATCAACTTCATTCTCCACTGAATCGAGTGGTGCTGGTTCAGTGAATGGCGGGGCTTCGCTCGATTTGCGGCCAGCCATGGTGACCGGCACACCATTGGGAAAGACAATTTCTCGCGCTTCATCCGGCATCGAAACTCCATTCTTCTGGAATGCCATTTTCACCAACCGAATCAACGAAGAACGCACTTTTAGCAAGCTGTGTTCGCGACCATTCAACCAGAAGTAAATCCGTAAATTGATGGTGGCAGTTCCCATACTGTCGGCGAGTACCATCGGCTCGGGATCCGATAGAACCGCTGGATGGTCCGACAACACCTGTCTGGCAATCTCCTGTGCCTCACTGATGGAACTGTCGTAGCCAATGCCCACGACAAAGTCTTCGCGTCGATTCGCGTTGGTCGTGAAATTCCGGATATTGTTTTTGTAGACTGTGGCATTGGGGATCTGGACAAGGTTGCCGTCGAGCGTCATCAAAATCGTCGTACGGATATTGAGCTGTTGCACGTATCCCGTGATGGCGGAGATTTCGACAAGGTCTCCGGTCTCAAAGGGTCGGTGCATGCTGAGAAAAATGCTCGCCAGAAAATTCTCGGTGATATCGCGGAACGCTATTCCGACTGCGAGACCCACCAGGCCAGTTCCTCCGACCACCGTCAACGCCAATTGTGTCAGGCCGGAAACCCGCAGAATGATGTAGACGCCTAAGAGAAACACCAGTACGCCAATACCGCGAGCCATCACATTCAACAGCAGTCGAGCTTGGATGCGTTCACGAAAGAACGCCTGGGCACCACGGGTCGCCAGCACTCCGGCACCGGCCGACAAAGCCAAGATGAGCAGCCCGAACAGAAAAAAGGGGAGTGAGCGGATGAAGTCGCGCCACAGGGCGAGCATTCCGGTCCAAGCCGGTTCAAAATCCCACACCGACGGCTCGAGTACGTCCATGCGGTTCGCCACGGCCACGACATCCTGAGTATTCCGTGCCAGATCGCCAGCCCATTTCTTGAGCTCGTCGGTCTCGGCGTAGCCGCTGAGGAATACCACTCCTTCCCGAACCTCGACCTGCGGGTCGATAAACCAACCGGTGGCGTCAAGCACGCTCTGGAGTCGCGTGCGGATCTCTTCATCGCGGGCTACGGGATTGATATCCACCTTTGCGGTCGCAGGTGTGAGGTCTTCCTTTTCAGGAGCCTCAACTTGCTTCGGAATATTCTTCTTTGAACTGCCAACCGCGTCGCTTGGTGGCTGTGCTAATAAAGACGAAGTTATTGCGCCGATGATCAAAGCAGTTAGGAAGTGATAGCGCTGGCCGACCACTTCACGCAGCATTGACTTACGCGGGTCAACGCGCCAGTCCGGCGTTCGCCGCTTCGTGCTTGCTACAGTTCCCATGTTTGGTATTTCACTTGCTTGTCAGCGAGCGCTTGAGAGCTAAGTATTGATTCCTTCTCGTATGGCGTTCATTTTGTTTGCTCAAACACAAGAGATCCGCCGAAACCTCATTCTGGCGCGTCCTGCATGGTCTTCAGAATTCGCACCATGCGCCTTTCGAGCAGCTCTTGCGGCTCCAGCGTTGCATCCGCATCGTTCAGACGAGCCAACTTGTCGTTCAGCCGGATGTGTACTGCCAGCGCACTCTCCGCTTGTTTCCGAATGTCAACACCAAGTTGGTTCTCGATTTCCGTCTCCATTTCCAAGACCAGACGACGCGTCTCGTCTGGCGCAGCTTCGATCTGCTCAAATGCTTGGATGACCGTTTCGCGGTTGTCGCGAAGCACCGTGCGGAACTGCTCGGCGCTCAGGTCGCCCGCTTCGTTCAACCCTACTGTTAGTTGCTGAGCCGTAAAGTCCTCCAGCCATTGACGTGCCTCCGGTGCCGAGGCTGTCACGCTGCGGCTGACTCTGGCGGCAATCGCGGGAGATTGGTTATGTACTTTCTGAACGAGCTCCTCGCGGAACTGTGGATAGTTCTCGCGAATCGCCGCTTCTACGCGATTCGCCATTTTCTCTGGATCGAGAGCAGCAGTGACGCGGTTGTATGCAATCAAACTGACGATCACGATTTCTGCGACTAGCACGCCTGCCAGGATCGCTGACAGATACGAACCTGCACCGACCGCTTCGGGTATTCTTGGATTATTGTGTGGGATGTTGTTCATAATCATTCTTCCTTGCGTGTCGGGCGAGTTTCGACCGGTAAACGCTCGACTTGCGTTGTTCGAGCATTCAACGGGCCAGCAGACGTCAATTGCTCGTCAACCTGATCGGCAAAGGCCAAGACGGCCCAATCGGAGGCGTAGTCGGCAAGTTGTTCATTGAGTGACGGCTGATCAGGACCAGGCATGGGGACAGGCTTTACCTCTTTCCACAGGCTGACGGTCCGATCGGCTTGCTGGCGAAACTTATCCAGGTAGTACCGTTTGACAAGTCGATCGAATGTCTGCTCAAAGTCAGCCAAGACCGCTTCGACATTCTCATCGCTGGCGTGTTCCGGAAATTCTTCTTTGACAATGTTGCGATGGCGGCGAAGATAGCCAGCGTACCGCGCCTTAACCTGCTTCATGAATTCCTGCTCCACGTTACCGAGATACTCCTGGCCTTCTGATTTGAACGTGCGGATGTAGCGGGGATAGTCCTCCGCTACTTGCGCATAAACTGCGTCAACGATTGGGGGACCTATTTCTTCTGCAATCCCGGCCGCTTCGGTGGAAATGGTTTCTGAGTGCCGCTGCAGACGTTCCCTGGCCACCGAAACGTAAGGCTGAGCGGCCTGCGGATTGATTTCAGACTGGTAGAAGGACTCGAAATAGACGCTTACCCCGATGATCAGGAGTATGAAACTGCCCAGAATGACATTCGTGACAAGCAGCGCGCTCGTTGCTGGCTTTTCTCGGTATTCGTCATTCATGGCCGGTTTCCTAGTTGACTTGCAGAGTTAATTCACTGGTTGCGGTGCCAAGTGCAACTCGTCTTGGCACCGCATGCTTCTTACTCAGCCGGCGTGCTTACCGCGAACGCCGCGCGTCGCCAGAGCGTGCTTGCTCCGCCCTTGGTGCATGCTTCGCCAATTCGCTTGCCGTCAAGCGGCGATCGTCATTGGCGTCGATGCGATCGAAATCGTCGTACATCCGGTCTGGCATTTCGCTCCGCATAATCTCTACGTCATCGTTGCGGTCATGCTTACGAATAAACTCACGTGCGCCTTTCATCGTCATGCCCTCTGGGTCGTTCTTCGTACTCTCGTCACTCGACCACCAGGCGGCCCACCACTGAGACCATGTTTGATCTTGGTTATCCGACTTCGGTTGGTTTCTGGCAGTGCTAGAACCGGCAGGCGTTGATCCACTGTAGAGTTCATCGCCAACAAGGCGAACTTCGTCGCGACTCAAGTAACCGTCTCTGTTACGATCGATTTGTTTAAAATCTTTACGGTGCTTGGCAGGCAGTTCGCGCCGTGAGAGTTCGCCATCGTTGTCTTCATCATGTTCACGGACAAAGTGTCGCGCGCCACTTTCGGCACCCTCTTGCCTGCTGCGCCGAGCTGTTTTCTCTTCTTCCCACCACGATTGCCACCACCGGCTCATAGCGTTTGCCGCCCGTTCAACGTCGATCGTTCCTTTGCCTGCTGCTTTCAAGTCGTGACGGTCGGTGTCGTACCGCAATTCCAACTCTCCATCGCGAGTGATCGGCTGCTTATTCCTGCGATTCTGTGCATCGCGCAGGCGAATCTCCTCATCGACCTCAATCTTCAAGCTGCCCTTGCGATCGTCATACCTCAGACGGATCTCGTCGCTTTGCTCAGACGAGGATCGCTGCTTCTCGCCATCGGAGGATTTCTCGGTGTTTTCTTTAGTCCGATTTCCCGAGCCTCGCTCTCTCTCCTGGTCTTTGACTTGCCCATTCTGGCCATAACTTGCGGCAGTCGCTGACATGAGGCCCAGCACAGTAATAGCTGTCCATAAGCGTTTCATGGGTCGTTCCTGTTCGATGTGCGTTCGAAATGCAACTGACGCGGTCTCTCCGTGAACTGCGCTCGTATTTGAAGTTGAGAGGCGAACCGTGCGCCAAGCAGCCCGCGGAAACACCATTAAATTTTCAAAACGGGCTGCTTTCTGCATGACAGATTGGCGGCGCGGGTGATCCCTGCGCCTCTGGTGCTCGTGTAAGCCGCGCTAGCCGAGTTCGCTGAAGCGGATAATGTCACAGGCAGTAGCGTCACTTAAGTAAGGTGGAGACGCTACTTCTGCGCCATCGCTAACCAATCCGCTTTCACTGCAAACGCCGTCAGTTTGTCGGTGTGGCACATCAATCGCTTAAAACCCACCTGCGAAACGCGACGCCTCAACCTTTTTACGTTTTGAACGGGCGATCGAACTCAAGAAAGTTGTTCGCTGCTGAACCATGCTGCTCTACATCGAACCTCGCATGGCGCAAGCAGCTGTCCTGGAATCGCAGCGACTGTATTACGGCTTACATCTCGCCCTCTGGGCCGCATTGGCGAAGTCCAGGACCGGCTCACCGAGTCGCTGTGAAACACCAAGTGCCTCGTGGTGCATTTTGCCAATTGATAAGCAATACTGGGCAAAACGCTAGCGGCGATTCGCCGCAATGAGACGCCCCTGCCTCGTTCCCTGTAGGCTCACGTCGATCATGTTGAAACTCATTCCATTTGTAGTGATCGCCTTTTCCTGCATTGCCCGGCTATCGGCCAGTGATTTACTGCTGGTCGAAGACGGCCACGCGCGAGCCGAAATCGTCGTTGCAGCCGAGCGGCCCCGGATGACGACCTTAGCGGCGCTGGAAATGCGTCACTTTGTGCAAAAACTCAGCGGTGCGAAGTTGCCGATCGTCACCACACCGTCGAAAACCGATGCCATCAAGATTTATATCGGCCGCAGTCCCGCTACGGATCGTCTCGGCATCGCGGACGAGGGCTTGAAATACGGAGCATACCGGATCGCCTCTGGTCCAAATTGGCTGGTACTTCTCGGCCACGATGAGGATTTCGACCACACCAAGATGCCTTGGCCGTTGAAACGCAATGCCGTGCCCGAGGAAGAAGCGAAATGGTTGCAAGCGACAGCAGGCCAGACCGATGCCGCTTGGGGGTATCCCTTCAACAGCGGCTTCAAGTCGCTCTGGAGTCCGGGCGACTTTAAGGAGCAGATGACGGCTCGCTACGGCGATGACTTTTCAGCGCTGTGGTCTAAGCGTCCCGGCTCTCCTGAAGGTTTTTGGGAACACGACCTCGGCGGTTCGTCGAACGCGGTTTACGCATTGTTGCGCAGTTGGGGAGTTCGCTGGTACATGCCAGGCGAAGTCGGCGAGGTAGTGCCGACGAAAAAGACGTTGGTTGTCCAGCCGATCAACAAAACGATTCGGCCCGACTACGCGATGCGTGATTGGAACTGGTACAACTTTTCGGGCTTCGCCTATGACGACGTGATTTGGGCCCGCCGACTGGGCATGAATACAGGACACGATCTCGTCGGGCCGCTCAAAGGCCCCCACGGGATGGTGCATGTGATGTCTGCCCCGGCGATGAAAGAGAAACATACCGATTACTACGCGTTGATCGGCGGCAAACGCGATATCGATCATCGTCGTGGAGGTACGCCGTGCTTCACCGCCCCGGGTTTGGAGAAAGAAACGGTCCAGTTCCTTCGCTATCTGTTCGACACCTACGATGTGCCGAGCGTGGATGTTTGGCCATGTGACGGTTTGCAACTCTGTCAGTGCGAAAAGTGCCAGGGCAAGAACGCCTCCGATCTGGTGTGGGGCTTCGCCGATCGCGTCGCTCGGCAGATTCACAGCAGCCACCCGACGAAGCGCGTGACCTGCGGCGCTTACACGTCGTATCGAGCACCACCTCCGTCGATCGACAAACTCAGTCCGAATCTGGCTGTGTGGATCTCCAACTGCGGCCGACCACTAATGCTCGACGATGTGCATTGGAAGGGATATCAAGAACTCATGAACGGCTGGCGAGCGAGAGTCGCGCCCGGCAATATTCTGCGATTGGAGAACAATCGCTATCACATTTTTGGCGACGGCCCGATCGGATATCCGGTCATCCATCCTCGCAGTGCGGCCCGCGATCTGAAGGCCATGAAAGGCATTTCGCTCGGCGATACCGGCGAACAAAGCCAAGCGCAAAGCAAGTGGCGAACCCCTGCGATCGAGCATATCACGCTGTATGTCGAATCGCAGTTTCTTTGGAACGCCGATCAAGACGTCGACACGCTGCTCGACGAATACTGCCGGTTGTTCTACGGCCCTGCCGCAAAGGCGATGTACGATGCCATTCACTTCGCCGAACACAATCTGGCAGTGAAAGATCAGAGCCGCAACGGAGGTCGCGCGAATCCAATGAATGTCCCGCTCACGGTCAGTTTGCGATTGCGTGAAAAATTAGAGCAGGCTCAGCAACTGGCAGGTGACACGATCTACGGCCGTCGCATCGCGGCGATCCAGGCGGATCTGAAGTCGAAAGAGCAACTTATCGCCGACGACCAGCAGCAGCGGCAAGCGTTGGCCGACGCCCGAGCCAAGGCCCCGGTCGCGCGGGCCCATGCGGGTGACGACCTCTCGACCGCGACCAAGTACATCTTGAAAGATAACACTACTGGTGAAAAGTCGGACGTGACCACCCAGTTCCGTGTCGGCTGGGCTGGTGAAGCCATCGTGTTCGAAGTCGTTTGCAGCGAGCCGCGGATGAAGCAGCTTCAGGTCGCACAAAACGTCTTCGACGGCGACAATATTGCCATCTCGCTCGAAACGCCGCTCCACTCGTACTACCATCTGGAAATCAATCCGGATGGCATCGTGGCCGACGGCAACCCCGGCCCCGACTGGCAATCGTTGGCCGAAGTGAAAACCGAGCGCGGCGACGATTTTTGGCGCGTGCGGGTCCGCATTCCGGTCGTCACCGCCGACGAAGCAAGTTCCGATCCTCGGCATCGCATTGGCGGCGCGAAGCCGACCGCCGAGGCGCCATGGTACTTCAACGTCGGACGCTATCGCGTTGTCGATCTGGACAAGCCGGAGTTGCAAGCTTTCTCGCCGACGAAACGAGGCTGGCACCAGCCAGCGCGATTCGGCAAGTTGTTGGCGGAGTGAATCGCCACCAATCAAGGAAAATTCGATGTATCGATTTGAATTGTTGCTCTCCTCGGTAGGTGCGCTATTTTTACTGAGTTGCGCAGGCACCGCAGGGCTTCTGGCAGAGGAACCAGCCGCCATTCGCGGTCAATCAGCGATAGTCTTGGTGGCCCAAGGCAAGAGCCTGGTACCGATCATCTTGCCGGCGAAGCCGACAAGGTATACCAAAATCGCTGCAACCGATTTGGCCGAGTACCTCGGCAAGGTCGGCGGCGAAAAGCCCAAGATTCTCGAAGGGGTGCCTAACCCCATCCCAGAACATGCGATCTGGGTTGGGGGCCAACCGGTTCTCAAAGAGCTTTTCCCCGGCACGGACTTCGATTTGAAGCATCCGGAGGAGATTCTGCTCAAATGCGATGGGAAACATCTCATCATTGTCGGACGGGATATATGGGATCCGCTCACCAACAAGATGAAGATCTTGGGTGGCAAGACAGAGGCGGAAAGAAAAAACTATCTGGCGGGGTTCGCAGAAGCCAACGGCGACGTCAACGGTTTTCAGTATGAATATGGGACCGTGAATGCTGTCTATACGTTTTTGCAAGATAAGCTGGGAATCCGCTGGCTCTGGCCAGGAGCGGAGGGTGAAGTCGTTCCTAAACAGACGCAGGTGACGCTCGGCTCGTTTGAGTTGAGATACCACCCGCAGATTCGGATGCGGCAAACTGTTTATGCTCAGCTGGCCATTTATAAGAAAGGAGGCGAGCCCGGCCAGAGTGGCGGAGACTGGGTTCGCAGACAGCGCGTTCAACTCGACTCGCTGTACGCCCCCAGCGGAGGTCATGGGTTCACTGAATGGTATGCGGCCTACCACAAAACCCATCCGGAATACTTCGCCCTGCAATCCGATGGCACCAGAGAATACAAAGGCGAACCAAGGCATGCCAAAATTTGCCAGACGAATCCAGCAGTCTCCGAGCAGTGGTTGAAAATCATGGCGGAGATGAACGCCAAAAATCCCCACAGGACTGTCTTCAACGTAGCCGCCAACGACAGCACCGGCAGCGGCATCTGTTGTTGCGACCGCTGCAAGGCTTGGGATCATCCCGAAGCGGCGAAGATGATTTGGAACTATCCCGGGGGCAAGGAATTGGTCGGAAACGCCACTTCGGACCGGGAGGTTACCTTCGCCAATCTGCTCGCGCGAAAACTCAAAGAGCGTTATCCGGACAAAGACTATAAGGTGCTCATCCAGGCTTATGGAGGCGCGGCATCGCCGCCGATCGAAGCCATTCCCGACGCCAATGTGATCGTCTCCAGTGTTGCCGCTCCCTTTTCCAATCTGGAAGGCTGGTCAAGAGTCACGACGGGAGGCTTGATCTGGCGCCCTAACTTCGCTGATCCGGCGCACTTCAAGACAGGTGGCCCCCCGGACATTACAGGCGCAGGAGCGCTCTTCCAGAAGGCGGCTGCCTGTGGCGCAACGGGCGTTTCCCTCGACATGCTCTGGTCCTGGTGGGCCACCCAGGGACCGATGTATTATCTCATGGCCCAACTGGCCTGGAATCCAGATCGATCCGTCGATGAGATCATGAATGACTATTATCAGGCAGGATTCGGACCGGCGGCGAAGGACATCGAGGCCTATTGGAAGCTCCTCGAAAGCAATCGGATCGCGATCCAACCGGATAAGTCGACCGCAGGCGTTAAGTCTTGGGCTGAGGCCTTCGACCCGGAATTCTTCCTGAACGCCTATGCCTTATTGGACAGTTCAGCAGTCAAGGCTGCGCAGGCAGGAAGTGAATATTCCGCGCGGGTCGCCTTCGTTCGGGCGGGGTTGGACTACCTGCGACTGAATACGGAGAACCAGTCCCTCGTTAAGCAAATCATTGAAGCGAAAACTCCGGAACGTGACGCAATCGAGAAGATGCGGGCTAACTGGAAGCTGATTGAAGAGATTAACCAGAAGCATCCCGAGGCCTTAAGCATCAACAGGCTATCGGAACTAGGATACATCCATCCTGCTGCCGACCACAAAGAACTCGAGCGAAAGTTGCAAACGAAAGCGGCACTCCGAGACCGGAAGAACGCCCGCACACGTGAACTCAATCCGAAGTAATTTAGCAAATTGTCGGTTCTCTAATTTGCCGCGACATTTGGATATCTCTCATGACTTTGTGGGCCATAAGTTTCACAATTGCTGCCACACTCAGCGCCCAACCGCCGGCGCCGCTTCCCGACCTGGCCCTGCAACCAGCGAGGGTAGTTTTAGACATCGATGCCGAGCATGCCAAGAATTCGCGCGGAGCGCAAGGTGTCGCAGCCCTCGAACGGGCTCCAAGCGGTCGGCTGTGGTCGGCATGGTACGCCGGCAAAAGCCCGCGCGGCGTCGAGAGTCCGTCGAGCTATGTGGTGCTGGCGACCAGTCGCGACGACGGGGCCACGTGGACGGAGAAACTCGTCCTGCAAGCGCCGCGACTTTGCCACACGTACGATCCCTGCCTGTGGCTCGATCCGACCAAGCGACTCTGGTTCTTCTGGGCGCAAAGCGCTGGGTTGCAGGATGGCCGCATGGGCGTGTGGGCCTCCGTGACCGATGAACCCGATGCCGAGACTCCGCGCTGGAGCGAGCCGCGCCGGATCAGCAACGGAGTGATGCTGAATAAGCCAACGGTGCTCCGAGACGGATCGTGGCTGCTGCCGGTCGGCTACTGGCGTGATAGTACGAGCGTGCCGAACATCACCTTCGACGAAGAGAACATCGCACCGTACACAAACGCGGGACTGTCGCACGATCTTGGCGAGGAGCGCGGCTCGAACGTCGTCCGCACGACCGACGGCGGCCGCACGTTCGAACGGATCGGTCAAGTTCGCATGCCCGGCACCCGCGTCGATGAACACATGATCGTCGAGCGCAAGGACGGCAGCCTTTGGATGTTGATTCGCAACACAGCCGGTATCGCTCAGAGCACATCGAAGGACGGCGGACGTACTTGGAGTGCCGGAACGATGTTCTTGACCGGTGGCACGACGGCGAGCAAGCGGTTTTACCTGCGTTGTCTACGGAGTGGCGCTTTACTGCTGGTGCGGAACAATGCGCCAACTGGTGCAACTCGATCGCATCTCACGGCCTTCGTCTCTGACGATGACGGCGCGACTTGGAAAGGCGGACTGCTGCTCGACGAGCGTGAATCGTCTTATCCCGATGGCACCGAAGACCCCGACGGCGCGCTGTATGTCATCTACGATCAGACTCGGTACACGCTCAATCGCGACGGAAAATCGGGCACGGGCTCGGTACTCCTCGCCAAGTTCACCGAGTCCGACGTCCGCGCGGGCCGAGCCGTTGATCCAGACACGAAGTTAAAAATGGTTGTCAGCCGGCTGATTGAAAAGTAGCGTTTCACTCCTGTTTGTGATGAGGCCACCGATGTTGCGAATTGTCGTTTCCCTGCTGGTCGTATGTTGTTCCGCTGCGATGTTGCCGGAATCGTCGGCCGCTGAGAAGCCGAATGCAGTGAAGCCGAATGTAGAAAAGCCGAACATCGTTCTCATCTTCGCGGACGATCTGGGCTGGCAAGAGTGCGGCTTTACGGGCTCCGACTTTAACGAGACGCCACACCTGGATCGCTTGGCGAAGCAAGGAATGGTCTTCACGCAAGCGTATGCGGCGGCGGGCAATTGCGCCCCGAGTCGGGCCTGTTTGATCTCCGGACAATACACGCCGCGACATGGCGTTTACGCCGTCGGTTCGACCGATCGCGGCCCGGCGGAACGCATGCGGTTGGTGCCAATTAAAAATCGGGGCGGACTGGCGGCCAACGAGTTCACGTTGCCCAAGGCGCTCAAGTCGGCAGGCTACACCACGGGCATGTTCGGCAAATGGCATCTCGACGGCCCGGGTGGCAGCAAGCCGCAGGATCACTTCGATGTCGTCCAGGTCGACGGTCACAGCTGGAAGGGACGTGACGAGCAGGATCCGAAAGGGGCCTTTTCCATTGCCGCCGCGGCGTGCGAATTCATCGAGGCTAATCGGGGCCGGCCATTCTTCGCCTACCTGCCGCACTATGCGATTCATAGCGGGCTGCAATCGCGGCCGGCCACGCTCGAAAAGTTCAAACAAAAAACTCCCGGCAAATTGCCGTCTGATCCCGCCGTGGCCGCTTGCCTGGCCGACATGGATGAAAGCATCGGCATTGTGCTGAAGAAGTTGGACGACTTGGGTCTTTCGGAAAGCACGCTCGTCGTGTTCACGTCCGACAACGGCGGCACGCACGTCTCGCAAGAACCGCTCCGCGGCAAGAAGGGGTGCTACTACGAGGGAGGAATTCGTGAGCCGATGATCGTCCGTTGGCCTGGTGTTACGTCGGCCGGGACGAAGTGCGATGTACCGGTCATCAACGTCGATTTTTACGCCACCTTCGCCGCAGTCACCGGCGCAAAACTGCCGACCGACCGACCACTCGACGGCGCGAATCTCGCGCCGCTGTTTGCCGGAGAGAAGCGACTTGACCGCCCGGCGATCTTCTGGCACTTCCCCGGCTATCTGGATGGCCCCGTGCCCCGCGGTCGCGATCCGTTGTTTCGCACGCGGCCCGTCAGCGTCATTCGCAAGGGGGATTGGAAATTGCATCTCTACCACGAGGAATGGCAACTCGACGGTGGCCGCGCAAAGCTTGCTGACAACAACGCGGTCGAACTTTATCAACTCACCGCAGACCCCGGCGAACACCACAACTTGGCAGCAAGCGAAACGCAACGGCGCGACGAGTTGGTGGACGATCTCTTGGCCTGGATCAAACGTGTACCGGCTCCGCTGCCCAGCGATCCCAACCCGCGTTGGGACCCGAATGGCAAGTCAAACAAACCTGGAAAGAAAAAGAAATAGGTATCTTCGGCACGGCCCAGATGGAGACGACTGCTGCGGTCTTGTCGATTCCATCTCCAAACACTTCGCCTGTCGCCTGAAATTGGTATCGAGCGAATGCTCGTTTTCGACTATACCTCGCAGCCTGTTCGTTGAGACCGACCGGAATCCTGCCTGCCCCCGTTCGCCCACCGATCCGCACGTCACACACTACCTGAAGACTTCGGTCTCTGCCCCGTCGTCGTGCCTAGGATTCCGTATGTCCTGTCGAATTTCGCGGGCCCGATTTATGTCGCTAGGCCTCTTGGGGGTGGTCCAAATCGCGACTGTTGGCTGCGGCACCCTGCTGTATCCGGCACGCAAAGGGCAACCGGCAGGTCAACTAGATTGGGGCGTCGTCGCGCTGGATGCGGTGGGCTTGTTGTTCTTCTTCGTGCCCGGCGTCATTGCGTTTGCCGTCGATTTCAATAACGGCACGATCTACTTGCCACCAGAAGAAGCAGGGGGATCGCCCCTGGCGTCGGCCGATCTTACTCAGAAAAATCCACTCACTCCCATCGCGACATCGTCCCAGCAGCTGACCCCTGAGGCGATCGAGCAAACCCTCGCCCAGCATACCGGTCGCGACATTCGTCTCGTTCCCGGAACTTATCGGACCAAGGCCCTCGACCGATTGGATCAGTTTTGGACAACCCGCTCTGAGTTTGAAGTGGGCTAGCGACGGTAGAAGCAAATCGAATTTCACTTGCACCAATCAATCCACGAAAGAACCCGATCATGAAACTGAAATTGTCTCGTTACCTGCTCGTCGCAATCACTCTTCTCGTCCTGCCGGCCTGCGAGCAGAAGCCGAACGCCAACCGGCAAAATGGAGTCAGGGACGCTCTCGGTGCCCGCCCCTACGAAGAAATGCGTGATGCTGCCGAGGACGCTGGTGACGCAGTCAAACAGACCGGCCGGGACCTCAAAGATGCAGTTAACGGTTATTGATCTACGGCCTCCGTGCACAACGTCACCAGATCGGCGGAACGTAGCGCACGACCTGCAAGGAAGTTCACATGGGTCCAACTCGGGTGATGCTAACGAGTCTGTTGCTGTTCTCCGGCCAGTTCTGCCAGGCCATTGAGCCGCCAGATGGACTACTTGGGCCTGAGCTGCCTCCGATCGTTGTGCCTATCAAGCAGCGTTCACTGCAGCAACTGCAAGCTGGCTTGCGATCAATCGCGGACGAGGGTCGCAAGGTTTCTGCCACGGACGACGAGCGTGAAAGAAAAGCGGCGCTGTTGCGCTTGCGAAGTTATCGCTTTCTTTGCTCCGTGCCCCAAGCGAAGCTGACATTGGATGCTTCACTCGATGAAGATGCTGTTGCCGTAGCCGATATCTGCAGTCGTCTGGGCAAACTGACCCATGAGCCAGAGAATCCAGACCTACCTGAAGAAGAGTATCAACGGGCTCGCACCGCCGCCGGTAAGTGCAATCTTGCGAACGGCCCGAATAGTCTCACCAAAGCGATCGATATATGGATGGACGACAGCGACGAGCATAACGTCGCGCAGTTGGGACATCGACGCTGGTGCTTGAACCCGAGTATGCAAAAACTGGGCCTCGGTCGTGTGGGTGACTACTGCGCAATGTGGGCCCTCGATAGCAGCGGCACACCGGTAGCTGATTACGACGTGATCAGCTTTCCGCCACCGGGCTTTGTGCCGCTCGATTTCTTTGGCGAGAAGTACGCGTGGAGCATCACCTTGAACCCAGCTAAGTATCTTGCGCCGGAGTTAGAGGACGTGGAGGTTCAGTTGTTTCCACTCGAACGAGGCGCGGCCGATCGAGCGAATGCCCTCGAGATTGAGAACCTGGCGGTTGACACGCAAGGGTTTGGCGTCAGCAACTGCCTCATCTTCCAGCCGAAGGAGATTAAGGTAGCCGCGGGCAAAAGCTATTCACTCGAAATCCGCGGCCTGCAGACGCGCGACGGCCAGCCCGCAACTTTGACCTTCCCCGTGCATTTCGTTGCCGCGATGGTGGCAGTTACCAACAAATCATCGCCTTGAGCGATCGCAATCCCAAGAACTCATGGGCGATGGCTGGAAAACTGCATTGGCCGACACACCAACGCAGGTTATGGCTCCCCTTCGGAACCTCTTACTAAGCAGGCGACTTCATTAAATTGGTTTCACGCAATCCGTGGGGAGATTACGATCAGCCTCGGTGAATCGCCAATCTTTACTGCCGATCGAGTTGAGCCATGAAGAAGACACTGCGAATTTCTCGTCGCGAATACAAGGTCATGTTGGATCAGCGATTGTTCGTGGACCGGAAGGAAGCTGCCCTAGAGCTATGTTTGGATTTACACGCGTGTGCCAAACGGCTGAAAAAGATCGAAGTCGATGGCGAGTTTAAGAAGGTACGGCGGCGCGAGATCGTGTTTCTCGATACGCGAGACCAGACGATTAAACTCAACCGACTGGTATTTCGGATGCGAACCGAGCAAGGAGAAAAACGCGAAACCGAGTACACGCTCAAGTGCCGTTCTCCCGATCGTTATGTGGCAGCTGGCGCGAATCTTAAGTCAGCCAAAGATTTCCCTGCCGAGAAGAAGCTGGAAGAGG
Source organism: Anatilimnocola aggregata (assembly GCF_007747655.1). Classification (NCBI taxonomy): domain Bacteria; kingdom Pseudomonadati; phylum Planctomycetota; class Planctomycetia; order Pirellulales; family Pirellulaceae; genus Anatilimnocola; species Anatilimnocola aggregata. The sequence continues at coordinate 4,860,649 of NZ_CP036274.1, read as the reverse complement.
ACATTGGAGCGCCATTTCTGGTTCGCTTTTCCAAATCTCATACGGTTGTGGGCCCGCATAAAGCTCCGGAAACGCTTGCAGATGCCGCCGAACTCTTTCCCGTACTAGGCAAGCTGAAACGAGACGATCGTCGCTGTTCGAAAAAACTGGAGTTGCAGCCGGTCAACTCCATGCGTGCCTTCGAGCGCGTGCTTTCGGGGCCAATGATCCAGTTCGAGAAGACACCAGCCGAAGTGGCTCTTATCCTCTGGTCTGATCGTGCAGAGGGACGCCCGCTGGTTGCAGAGTTTTCGTTTCGCTATGAAAACCAGGCCGAGGCCTATGAACCGCAAGCGGCCCGCCTGGCGATGGAGTTCTTTGAAGAGGTGCAGCGAATGGACTGGTGCGTGCCTGGCGGTCGAACGAAAACTCAATTCGCTTATGGCACTCCGGGCTAGAACTTACGTTGCACTAATCGCCAACTGGCCACAGCCAGCGGCAATCTCGATGCCCCGGCGCTGGCGCACGGTGCTGGGCAGACCGTGCTGCTTGAGGATGGCTTGAAAATCACGCATAGCCTCACTTCGCCCAGGCAGCGCGGCAAAGCCTGCCGTCGGATTGAGTGGAATGAGGTTCACTTGCGCCGGCAAGTCGTGCAGCAGTTCGGCCAATTCTCGGGCCAAATCAGCTGAGTCGTTCACTCCGGCGATTAGCGTCCACTCGAAGAAGATCTTCTGCTGCAAGCGAGAAGTGTAGTAACGGCACGCATCGATCAAGTCTGCCAGTGGCCAGGGACGCGCTGCGGGGAGTAGTTTTAGTCGTTCCGCTTGCGTGGCTGCGTGGAGTGAGACGGCGAGTGAATACGGACGGCCTTCATCTGCCAGCCGAATGATGCTGGGGATTACGCCCACCGTGCTAATCGTCATCTGCTTTGCACCGATCGCCAGACTGCTGGGCTCACGCAAAATATCGAGCGCGGTTGTTACCGCTTCGTAATTCATGAGGGGCTCACCCATTCCCATCAGCACCAAGTTCCGCAGGCGCTCGCCACTGCGCCGTAAGGCACGCTCGACAAAGATCGCCTGGGCGACGATTTCACTCGCCATTAAATCGCGAGTGAAGCCCATTTGCCCGGTGGCACAAAAGACACAACCAAGTGCACAACCGACTTGCGAACTAAGGCAAGCGGTCGCGCGGTCGCGGCAATGCATCTGAACCGTCTCGACACGCAGGCCGTCGTGTAGTTCGAGCAAGTACTTGCGCGTCTGTCCGTCGTCGGCCAGGGTTTCGCGGCCGAGGCCAATCCCGGGCACGAACGCCTCTTCAGCCAACTTCACTCGCAACTTGGGGGGCAGTTCGTGCATCGAGGCAACGGAGTCAACCAGTTCACGATATAAGTAGCTCCAGAGTTTGGTCGTGTGCACGTCACGGAAGCCCCAACTTTGCAGCAGCAGGGAAAGCTCAGGGCGAGTCAGGTCGTAAAGATTGAGCATGTTTCGTTAGACGATTTGAAAGTACTCGGCCGGTCTGCGAGAATTCCGAGCACTTGCCGCGACCTCCCCATCTTACGCCAGCGTGCCTTGATGCCAAGCCGAGTTGTCCCTGCCTGCCTGTTACTACTATTTGCCCCCTATCTGGCATTTGCTGAGCCAGCGTCCGAGAAGGCCGTGGTGAATGCTAACTCGGTGGTGGCCTACGTGCAGTCGTGCCGCAAGCCCAACGGAGCCTTCGGCCCGCTCCAGCAGGAGTATACCGACGCGGCGTGGAACTACCCTGCGGTGCGAACGCTGTTAGTTCTCGGCGAAACAGTTCAACAGCCCGAAAAAGTACTGGCCAGCGGTTTGGGCTTTCCGCCAGGGCACGGTGGCTATGGCCACTGGCAGTTTTTTCATGAACACCAGATTCGCGCACTCTTGAAGCAGCCAATTGAGCCCGCACATCGACAAATCAACGTCGTCTTTGATGGCTACGAACCCAGTTATTATGGATCGCCATTTGGCGCTGGTGGTGCTGGTCAATTCAAAGCGGCTCCCGATGACAAGTATGCAGCGCGCGATAAAGGTGCCCGAGAGCTTGGCTATTACAATTTGTCGTCGCTGTACTATTTGCTGGCGGGGATGAAGGCGTCCAATCGCGCGCCTTCCAATTCGGCCGAGTTGGTGCAGTTCATCACGGCGAGACAAGCTCCCAATGGGGGCTTTGTCGATGTTCGTTCCGCGACTGCGGAACCGCTCGATAGTGAAACGCATTTAGCCCATACTTATCATGCAGTGGCTGCTTTGAATTTTCTTGGCTCGCCTGTGCCACACGCTCGAAAGGTTGCTGAGTTCGTCCACAGTTGTCAGGTAATGTCGGGAGCGTATTCGGCAACTTCTGCCAAGCAATCGCCGGATGTTTACTACACCTGGTGCGCCTTAAACACGCTGGCTTTGCTTGGTGAACGGCCGCAACGAGTCGACACCTGCACGCAGGCGATTCGCGAGTTGCAAAACTCGGATGGCGGCTTTGGCGATCAACCTGGCTGGCGCTCGCGACTGTACAGCACTATGTATGCGGTGGAGTCGCTGCAGTTGCTGACTGGCGATGCGCGGAAGGCAATTGAATCGAAGGAAGTCGCTCACGCCCACTCCAAGCCGATTGTCGGTAAAGAGTTCCGCATCTATCAAGCTTTGTTCAAAGTCCCCGTCGTGCAGCCGGACGATTTAGCTGGGCTGTCAAAACGGGGCTTTCACTTGTTGGGATTAAAGTCTGACAAGTTCGAAGATGCAGAACAACTATTGACGGCGATTCGTGAGCAGAAACTCGCGATGGATGTGGTCCTCTGTCCAGAAGCCTATCCGCATCGGTTGCAAACACGTGGCGGACTCGTGCTGAATCATGTCGGCAACTTTACGCTCGATCCGCGCTGGAATGCCGAACAAAGACGCGTGTGGCGGCAGGCAGACCAAGCGGGCAAAGAATCCAGACCTTGGTCCGAGTATCAGCAGCAGGTTCTTCAGCCTCTGGCTGGCTTGAATAGCCTGAGCTACCCGGAGCAAGACTTCGAACTGGAGCATGCTTACGAGGTGTATGACCGAAACGGTTACAACGCAATGCTGGCGGGCTTTAATTGGGCACCGCGCGATTTCGTCCGCGTTTTTCCGTGGCGCGAGAGGTATCTCGATAAGCTTGCTCTCATTGCCGATGCTGACTCGCACGGCGATCTGGCGAAGTGGTCGCCACAACTCGATCACACCCGCAACCTGTTCATTGCCCGCGGGCCCACTTACGCTGACTTTCTGGAAGCTGCAACCCAGCAGCGGGTCGTCTGTGTAATCGCTCAGCCCAGCGGAGTTGCTGCGGGCTTTAGTTGCTACGGTCCCGCCGCTGCAGTCGACTACGTGCGTGAGCGAGTGAACGACTGGCGATGGTGGCAAGACGGCGAATAATCGCCCCGATTTGATTCATTTCGAAGAAGGCTCTCTCCCCTTATGACTCGGCATTTTGGAAAAGAACTGCGCCACACTTTCCAAGCGCATTCGCAGCGGACGGCAATTCACTATTGCGGCGAAGCAATCACGTATGCTCGGCTCGAGGAACTAACGCTGCGCTGCGCCGGTTGGCTGCAAGCAAAGGGTGTTCAACCTGGAGATCGCGTGGTGTTGTTCACGCCCAACAAGCTGCCATTCTTGATCGCGCAGCTAGGGGCCATGTTTGCCGGCGCAGTTCCGCTCCCGCTGAATCCTCGCTTTACGCGCGAAGAAATGCGGTACTACTTGAACGATAGCGGAGCGCGTGTCGTCATTGCAGGTGCGGAGCAGCGGGCGATGATCGAAGCCCTTGTCCCGGAACTGACGACGCGCCCGGAAACCTTCAGCGATGAACTGGCGCTCGCACCGCCAACTGCCGAGTTCAAGGAATCAAACGTTCAAGCGGAAGAAGCATGTCTCATTCTTTATAGCTCAGGCACCACAGGCTGGCCGAAAGGAGTGGTGCATACGCACGCCAACGTCAGCAGCAGTTTGCACGGGCTGGCCGAATGCTGGCGAATGACGAACGACGATATCGTCATCAACTCGCTGCCACTGTTTCATATTCACGGGCTGGCCTTCGCGACCCATACGACGTTGCTCGTTGGGGGCTGCGTGCTCATTGAAGACACGTTTGACGCGCAGCGTATCTTGCAGACTATTGGCCAGGGGACCATCTTCATGGCGGTTCCGCCAATCTACTACAAACTGCTCGAGGAGCCCGGCTTTCGCGAAGCGGCGAAGAACTGGTCCAATGTGCGGCTGTTCACTTGTGGCTCGGCACCAATTCGCACCGAGGTTCTCCCCGAACTGCAAGCCATTCTCGGCAAGCCAATCATCAATCGCTATGGCATGACCGAGTCCTATGTCATCAGCAGTTTGCCACTCGATGGCCCCTGGCCCGATGGTTCCGTCGGTTTACCACTCGCTGGGGTAGAAGTCCTTATCAAGCGAACGGATGGCAGCCTGGCCGAGGTTGGTGAAGTCGGAGCCGTTGTGATTCGTGGTCCAAATATCTTTAACCAGTATTGGCAGAAGCCCGAGGCAACTCGCGCGGCGCTAGTCGATGGCTGGTTCGATACCGGCGATCTTGGTCAACTCGATGAGCGTGGCTTCTTAACGCTCGTAGGACGAAAGCACGATCTGATCATTACCAGCGGTTACAACGTCTATCCGCAGGTGGTCGAACGTGTGCTGGGCGAATGCCCCGGTGTTGGCGAGTGCGCGGTGCTCGGCTTGCCCGACTCTGAACGTGGCGAACGTGTCGCTGCAGCTATCGTGCGAACCAGTCAAGAAGTCAACGAACAAGTCTTGCGCAACTGGTGTAACGATCGACTTGTCCACTATCAGCAGCCTAAGAGTTTGATCTTCATCGACGCACTTCCCAAGAATGCGTTGGGAAAAGTGCTGCGACGCGAACTGCGAGAGCGGTTTCCCAACACCTGAGCATCGCCAGCCAAAACCCTCTCCCTTGGAAACTAACTCCATGGATCTTGCCTGGCTTTCGCTGCTGGCGCTAATTGCGGTCGTCATTATCAGCTGCACTTCGCGGGTCAATCCGGGTTTGGTGGCCATTGCGCTGGCGTGGGGAATTGTCTTGTATGCCGGCACGCAAACTGGAAACAAGCTCGATATCAAGACGTTGATCGGCGGCTTTCCCGCCGAGTTGTTTTTAACTCTGCTGGGCGTGACTCTCCTGTTCACCCAGGCCGAAGTGAATGGCACCCTCGCGCGCGTGGCTGCTGGCGCGCAGCAATTGTGTCGCGGCAATCGCGGACTCATTCCGGTGATGTTCTTCTTGTTCGCTGCGGCGCTCGGAACCGTTGGTCCGGGGAATATCGCCGTTGCGGGGCTGATTGCTCCGGTCGCCATGGCGGCTGCTGTGCGGATGAACATTTCCCCGCTGCTCATGGCCATGATGGTTGGTCACGGCGCGATCGCGAGCACCGTTTCGCCGCTGACTGCGGCCGGTATCGTGGCGAGCGGCATTTTGCAGGAAATGGGGCTAAGTGGCCATCAGTGGGAGGTATTTGCCTACAACGCAGGCGCGAATGCGCTGGCCGCGTTGCTCGGTTTTTCGCTGTGTGGCGGCTGGCAGTTGCTATTCTCACGAACAGCGCCAATGTACGAGAAAGCAGCCGGATACGATGTGACAGCAAAACTCGTAAACGACAATGCGGCTGCCGATCGTCACTTGCAGCTTGCTCATTGGATTACTCTGACGGTGATTACCGGGCTCGTGGTTGGCGTCATCGGCTTTCAAGTACACATCGGCCTGGGAGCTTTTGCGGGAGCGGTAATACTTTCGGTCTTCCAATTGGCCGACGAGAAGGAAGCATTTCAAAAAGTTCCCTGGAGCGTGATCGTGATGGTCTGTGGCGTGAGTATGCTCACGGCGCTCTTGGACAAAACCGGCGGCACACAGCGGTTCGCAGGGATCATCAACCATGTTTCTACTCCCGGCACCGCGACGGCCATCCTGGCATTTACAACCGGACTGGTCTCCGTTTACAGCAGCACCACCGGCGTGGTGTTGCCGGCCTTCTTACCGATGGTGAAAGAACTGGCAGCGGTCCAAACCGGCAGCGATCCGCTGGCCTTGGCTTCGTCCGTGCTCGTGGGCGGAAACCTGGTCGATATGTCCCCGCTCTCGACCATCGGCGCCCTCTGCCTTGCCGGAGCGCCTGCCACAGTCAATCGTCGACGGCTCTTTAACCAGTTGCTGGCGTGGGGATTTGTGATGGCCTTTTTCGGGGCCCTCATTTCCTGGGTCTGCTTCAGCCTGCTGTGGAGAGGGTAACCCCAGGCCTTCCTGATTGGCGGGCTTGTAACCACCAATTTGCCACCCGAGGACGATTTGTTACGATGGGGGACTACCGTGCAACCAAGCTGAACCTCCTCTCACGCTGTCGGTTTTTCTCCGCATGACTGCAACCGCTGCCCCTCCCGCGACTTCCCCATTGGCGGGCCACGAAGCAAAAATTGACGCCTTGCGCGAGACGGGCCATTGGCTCTGGCAGCGAGGCTTCTCGCTCGGTACCAGCAGCAACTACAGCGTGGTGGTTTCCCGCGATCCGCTCGAACTGCTCATCACGGCGAGCGGCAAAGACAAAGGCAGGCTAACCCGGGCCGATTTTGTGATCGTCGATCGTGATGGCAAGGCAACTTCTCCAGGCCAACCCAAGTCGTCGGCCGAGACACTGCTGCACACGGTCGTCGCCGAGTTGCCGGGCGTCGGAGCCGTCCTGCATACGCACTCCGTCTGGGCGACCGTGCTTTCCGACTTGTTCTTCAAGCAAGGGGCCGTCGAAATTGCCGGCTACGAAATGCTGAAGGGGCTCGACGGCATCACCACGCACGAACACACGTCGCAGATCGAGATTTTCGAGAACACGCAAGACATCCCGCAACTGGCAGAGCAGGTCCGCGAACGCTTGACCAACTCGATCCGTCCGCTCAAGCACGGCTACCTGATTCGTAAGCATGGCATGTACACTTGGGGCAAGGATCTGGACGAAGCTCGGCGGCACGTCGAGATCATCGAGTTCCTGCTCGAATGCACCGCTCGCCGCCTGATGCTCACCGGCGGCCTGCACCCAGCCAGCTAACCAACTTTTTCCATTCAGAATCACTCAGCTTTTTCCGCAAGGAACCAATCATGGCCCGCATTCGCATTCAAGACGAAGGACGCGAAATCTCCGACCCGCAGCAGATCAGCGAGTTCCTTGCTCCGTTTGGCATCTGGTACGAGAAGTGGGAGGTCGAAGGCCGGATTGGTCCCGATGCGACCGACGCCGAAATCCTCACGGCCTATGCACCGGAAGTTGAGCGGCTCAAGGCCCGCGGCGGCTTCGTCACCGCTGACGTTATTAACGTGAAGCCCGAAACGCCAAACCTCGACGTCATGCTGGCCAAGTTCAAAAAAGAGCACACTCACAGCGAAGACGAAGTTCGCTTTACGGTGAAGGGTGGCGGCGTGTTCCACATTCATCCGCACAATGGCCCGGTCTTCGCCGTGCAAGTCGAAGCGGGCGATCTGATCAACGTGCCGCGCGGTACGCAGCATTGGTTCGACCTTTGCAACGACCGCAATATCCGCTGCATCCGCCTGTTCCAAGACAGCTCGGGCTGGTCGCCTGAATACATCGATGGCGGCGTGCATGAAAAGTACGACGCCCTCTGCCTCGGACCGGCCTACATCAATCAGGTTGCCATGGGATCGGCGGTCAAGCTGTGATGGAGCCGCATCCCATCGAGACCAGCGCGCGGATCATCCTGCTTGATATCGAAGGAACCACCTCGTCGGTCCGGTTTGTGTACGACGAGATGTTCCCCTTCGTGCGACGGGAGTTGGCAGAGTTCCTCGACCATAACGCGGGCAAGGAAGCCGTCGTCGCCGCGGCCAAGCAAATTGCCCTGGATGGTGGCAAGAGTTCGCTGAAAGAACTTGTCGGCAGCGACGACTTGAGCACCGAAGCAGCGCAGCAGAAACTGACGACGGAAGTCATCCGGCAGATGGACGCCGACTTAAAGGCCACCGGCCTGAAGGATCTGCAGGGACAAGTCTGGGAAGCTGGCTTTAGATCTGGCGATCTGCGCGCGCATGTGTACGACGAAGTTCCCGGCTGTATGCGGCAGTGGAAGGAAGCCGGGAAAGAACTGCGGATCTATTCGTCCGGCAGCATTCAGGCGCAAAAGCTGTTCTTCGGCCACACCGTCGCCGGCAACCTGCTGCCGCTGCTCAGCGGGCATTACGACACAACGATCGGCTCCAAGCGAGAAGCCGGCAGTTACACGAAGATCGTTGAGGATCTAGGTTGCCGCGCAAATGAGGTGATCTTCCTCAGCGATATCGTGGCCGAACTCGACGCAGCGAAACAAGCAGGGCTGCAAACCGTCCTCGTCCTTCGCCCCGGCAATGCCCAGCAAGAGAACCCGCAGCAACATCCGTCGCTTCAGTCGTTCGCGGAACTAGCGATTGGCAAGCCGAGCAATTCATAGATTCGCCGGTCTCTCAGTGTATCGGCAACGAACTGCGCTCCGGTGAAGTCGTGCGCGTGGCTATGTTCACCGGGAACCGCCACCGCATGCGCGCCGGCATTGATGGCTGCTAAGCAACCATTGTGACTGTCTTCGAGCACGAGCATCGCCGCGGGTTCGATGCCATGTTGCTTGGCAGCTTTCAGATAGATTTCGGGATTCGGCTTGCCGTGTTCGACATCGGCTGAGGTCAGGATGAAGTCGAATCGCGGCCGCCAGCCAAATTGATCGAGCATGCGATAGACGACCGGCGCTCGGCTGCTGGTCGCAATCCCCTTGGGGATCCCCCCATGCTCGAGTGCGCTGAGCAATTCAACCAGTCCCGGCATGGGAGCCAGTTCGCGGTCGAGCATATCGAGAAAGATCGCGTCCGAGTCGGCATAGATGTCTTCGACCGTTTCGCTCAGACCGTGCCAATCGACCAGGATCTGCAGCGCGACGTAACCGGGCCGCCCCATCATGCTGTCGAGCAGTCGTTGCTCGAAAGGCTTTTTGCGCTTTTCGAGCAGAATCCGCAGCACGCGCCCGTAGAGCATCTCGGTATTGAACATTAGGCCGTCGAGATCGAACGTGACCGCTTGTATCGTGCTTGCCATCAGCGGCTATTTCTCATCAATCTTGCGAAACTGAATCTTGTCGAACGAAGCGGTTCCCGTCGCGCCGAAGAGCCCGATGCGCAGAATTCCTTCGCGCACATTCTCCGGCACGCGAATAGTGCGTTTGATCTCGTGCCAGGCTGTGTCTCCCAGCACTGGGCCCACAAAGTGGTGCCCGAGTGGCCGACGATTGCCGTCGTAAAACGTCACTGCAATCAGCGGAGCTTCGTCTTTTTTCAAATCCGCCACCACGTTCTTCGTGGTAATCATGCCCGATATTTCCAACTGCTTCACTTGGCGGCCATCGATGCCAAAGCCTTGCAGCAAGTGAGCCGAGAGTCCCGCCCGGCTATTGGTAAACGTAATCGCGTGCTTGCCATCCGGGGCATCCGGCAAGGCATCCCAGGTGAGCTGTTTTTCGTAATACCAACCGGGCTGGCCGCCACCTTCGAATGCCTTCTCTTCAAAGCTGCCGTTCACAACACTCGGATTGGCCGGATCGGGCTTTACGAGCCGAGCATCTTCAGCTTTGCCGGTCATTGGCACGAAGAGGGTGGGCAGAAGGACTTCGCTTTCCAGCTTGCCATCCTTTTTGCGCATCAGGTAGAGCGTCTGGTTGTAGCGCTCGCCGACAGGAATCACCAACAAGCCACCCTCGCGCAACTGATCGACGAGCGGCTGGGGAACTTTCTCGGGTGAGCAAGTGACGATGATCTTGTCGAACGGAGCATGCTCTTCCCAACCGAGGTAGCCATCGCCCACTTTGGTGAAAACGTTTTTATATCCCAGCCGCTTCAAAGTTCGTTCGGCCGATTTGCCTAATTGTTCGACAATCTCAATCGAATAAACCTCTTTCACCAGCGGGCTTAAGACGGCAGCTTGAAAACCGCTGCCGGTGCCGATCTCCAGCACCTTATCGGTGGGCTTAGGATCGAGCGATTGGGTCATGTAGGCGACGATAAACGGCGATGAAATCGTTTGCTGATCGCCGATGGGAATGGCCATATCGAGATAGGCGCTCTTGCGATGCTCAACGGCCACAAATTCGTGCCGCGGGGTGGCGAGCATCGCGTCGATCACGCGCTGATCTTTGATTCCCGCGCCGATGATCACTTCGTCGACCATCGACTTGCGCATTTTTTCGAATTGCAGCCGCGTCTGCGCTTGGGCCAGACCAGGCACGAGTGCCAATAAGCAACCAAGCGCTAGCAGCGCAATTGATAACCGACTCAGCAGCACCGATCTCATGGCAGGTCTCATTTCAGACAATTACCAACTCGATTGATTGTGGGCAACGTCTTCGGTTTCCATCTCTTTAAGTTCTTCGAGCCACAAGCGAATCTCGTTGGGATACTCGCTCGACAAATCGCTCACTACCAATTGTCGCTGAAAGGCTGCGGCCCCTTCCTTCAGCAGGTCCGCAGCTTCGGCACTCGGAAATCGCCGGGCGGGATCGGGGGCAATCATGCCCCGGATGAAACTGACCAGCAATTCGCAGCGGACAACTTCCTCTGGCAATATTTCGTGCAGACGCGAGGGAAGCGAACGACGGACTTCGAGCAGCTCGCGCAAGTCGTTCACTCCGGCTACCGGCGAAACACCAGCCAGCATTTCGATCAGCACATAACCGAGCGAACAGAGGTCGCTCCGCGGCGTGCATTCTCGATTCTCGAGCACTTCTGGGGCTGCGTAGGCTGGCGTGCAAGGGCGCGAGCGCTGCGGCATGGTGAAATCGAAGGCCGAACCGATGTCGATAATCTTGGTGCAGCCGGTTCGCTTGACCATGATGTTCGACGGCTTGATATCGCCGTGCACAATGCCGTGGCGGTGAAGGGCCGCGAGCCCCGAGAGGCAATCGCGAATGATGGCGACAGCCATGCCCGCTTTCATGCGCGGCTGAACTGGTCCGGCCGTGATAATGACGCGGTTGATATAGTCCCAGCGCCGCTGGCTCACTCGTTGTCGCACGCGGTCGAGCATTTGCGACGTCATCAGCTTGGCCAGATCGTAGCCGTCGATCCACTCCATCACCAGCATGCGAATCCGGCGACGATCGACGAAGTTATAAACGTACAGCAGGTTATCGTGCTGAATCTGGGCGATGCGGGCCGAAGCAAAGGCGACTCGCTTCATGGCGTCATCGTAGGCCGCTTCGTCTTCGAAACGTTCGGGCGAGAAGATCTTGAGGGCTGCGGGCAAGGTGAATTCGTCCGTGCCACGCAATTCGGTCAGATAGACCACACCCTGGCCACCAGCACCCAGCCGGCGATTGAGGTGCAAGTGCGAGGTCCAGTGCAGCCGCTTCTCGTTGACGATCTCCTGATAGCGAGAAATCAATTCGAGAGGTGGCGAAAGATGAATATCGCCCCCTTGAGTAATGGTGGGGGGGACTTCCTGTCGGGTGGTCGTCAGCATGGGCGCTCCGCTTCGCTCTGGGTCGACGAGCCGCCTTCCGAGCGGCTTAAGTTCCTATAGTCTAGGTTGAGCATGAAAAATTGGCAAAGGGGAAGTAGTAGGCAGGTCATGCCTTCTGGGGGCTTCGCGGGCAGTAAAGGGAAGGAGTTTTCCCTTGCTCTCGGACAGCAGCAGTTGATAATGAGCTGTGGGGCAGCAAACACGGTGTGGCGGGAAGTATGCAAGCAGCGGTGAATCCACCAGCCAGCGAAGAGTACGACCGGCCTAGCGGTTGGCTCGATCGTTGGGCGTCGCTAGCCGCGGCCTTGCCGCTGTTGCTCTCGGTCTGCATTCATCTTTCGACGATGCTGGCCTTAGCGTGGTGGATGCGACCGGGGCGAGAATTGGCTCCCATTGCCGAACCGCTGCGGCACGCGGGCATCGTGCTGGCCAAAGTCAGTGCGAATCAGCCGACGGAGTATCTGACCGAAGACTCCGAAACCAAACGCGAAGCAACTGACTCGTCGCCCGCGGCAGTTGGTGTGACCACAGCGGACGCATTGCCGGCGGAATCCAACTTGGAACTTCCCGCATCGGCACAATTGCCAACGACTGCCGGCATCGGATTGCCCGACGCCGGATTTTTGCCGGGCGTCGATGGAGTCGCCAGCGCGAATCGCCGGTTGCCGTCTGGCATTAACGAGGGAGCGATTCTGGCCGAAGATGCCAAAGGGCGCGGCACAGGGCAAGACACAACCGGAACCGTCGGGGGATTAACACTCTTTGGTGCGCCGGCGCGGGGACGAACGTTCGCGATGCTGATCGACCGCTCGGCCAGCATGGGCGACCAAGGACTGGGAGCCATCCGCGCTGCGGCCGATGAATTCGCCCGGCAAATGAAATCACTGGATGAGCAGCAGCGTGTGCAGCTGATTGCCTATCACGCTGCCCCGTCACAAATGAACGCTCATTGGCTGCCTGCCACCGACCAGAACAAGCAGAAGCTTGTTGATTACCTGCGCGGCCTACCGGCGTTCGGTGCGACCAATCACACGGCCGCGCTGGTTGCCGCACTCAAGCTGCGACCTGAGGTGATTTTTCTACTCACCGACGGCGACGATCCTGGCATGGACGGCGCACAACTACGGATTGTGCGCGAATTGGCCCGCGGTCGCACCACGATCCACACCATTCAATTCGGTCGCGGCAGTCAGGCGGCCGACAGCGATCACTTCATGCGCCGCCTGGCTAACGACACGGGCGGGAATTATGTCTACGTCGATGTGGACAAGCTGCCGTAGGCTCGAAAAAAAAGCTCGCCTCCGCTAAGAGGCGAGCTTCGTTGATTTAATTCGGTCGAACCAGTTGCTTAGAACTGGTACGAGCTGCCGCAGCCGCAGCTCTTCTTGGCCATCGGGATGTCGACTTTGAAACCGCTCTGGTCGAAGCCTTCGACGAAGTCGATGGTGGCATCTTCCAGGTAGAGTTCGCTCTTCTTGTCGACGACCAGATCAACGCCGTGGAACGTGTAACGGCTGTCGGCCTTCTCGTCGAACTTGCTGTCGAGATCGAGTTTGGGCGAGTGGCCGCTGCAGCCACCGGCCATCAGGCGGACGCGGAGGAAATCTTCAACTGGGGCTTGCACGGAGTTCTTGTAGTTTTGAACTTCTTTGGCAGCCCGTTCGGTCAACGTAATGCTCATTTATCTGCTCCAACCATAAACCAGAAAACTGGCAGTCACTGTTCGTTAGCGAATCGACATCATCTTATCGTCCGTTTGGCCGGCCGTTCGCGAGAACGCCTGCCTGATAGAAGTATACCTCTCTGCCGGACAGAGAAAAGGGCATTTCAGCCGGCGATTTCTGCAGCCGCTACTGGCTGACGTACGAATCGAAGACCCGCACTTTATCCCAATTGGCCTTATTTTCTTCAATAAACTGAATATGCCGGGGGTGAGTCTGGTAGGCGTCGTGGGCTGGCCGACCATCAAAAACCACATGCAGGGCAATGTCGAAATCGGTGATATTTACGGGGCGAGTGAGATCCGGGACAACTTTGCCGACGGCAAAAAAGACGGTGCCAGGGTGACCGCTCAGGTATTTTTTGCAAGCGGCGAGCATTCCTTCGACAGACGCTTCAGCTCGATCCTTCAAGTTGAAATAAACCATGTGCGCGAGCATGACAGTCCTCAAATCACAGATGTGGCGCGACCGGGCTGGCGAAACTTCGCCGCCGGTACACAGACAAACTAGCGAGGGCCCAGCATAACAGAACCGAGCCCCAGTCGGACAAGCAGCGGCTTAGTCGAGCCCTTTTTTCCGCTTCAATTGGCCGGGCGATTCGTCGCTGGCGTCGTACCTTTTGCTCTCAGGCAATTGCCGCTTCGACAATCCGGCTGCATCGAGCAGAGAGCGCCCCATGATCGCGGCGTAATCCGCCTCGTCGCTGGGGGGAGCGCCAGAGGCACCGAGATCGGTAGGATTATAGGTCAGTTTGTACTTGTGCTTGGCAACTGTCAGCTCGTCGTTTGGGTCGACGCGTTTGCGCGAGACCTTGGTGCCGTTGACCTTCACACCATTCGAGCTATTGAGGTCCTGCACATACCAATAGCCGCTTTCGAGCGTCAACTGACAATGTGTGCCGCTGACGTTGCCAAAGCGGAGCACGATGTCGTTGTTCTCTCGCCGGCCAATAGTTAGCTTGAGCTTGAGCAGGGGAATAGGATCGCCACCACCAAGCGGCACGAGTTCGCCGTACATTTCTCTGGTCCCTTGAGTAGTGAACCCCATTGCCTAGAGGTTTAGTTTAGGGTTAAAGAAGAGAGCCCTAACACTTGGTTCACCGCCTGAAAGTAATGTAATGCAGGTCCAATATGACGTCAATCAATAGCCGGTCGGATGCTCTTCTAGGCATGCCCGCCAGCTCGTTCGATTGGCGGGGAGCGGGGCTGCGATACTTCAGCTACAACCGCTTTTTGAAGCACAAATTCGGCTGCCGCGTGCAAAAGGTCAGTCTCGACGCGGGCTTTACCTGCCCGAATGTCGATGGCAGCATTACCACCGGCGGCTGCACATTTTGCGATAATCGCAGCTTCAGCCCCAGCCGGCGAATCAAGCGTCTGGACATTCTCGACCAGGTGAGCGACGGCATTCGCCGCCTCAAAATCCGCTACGACTGCGATACGTTCATCGCCTATTTTCAGCCAGCCACCAATACTTACGGCAAGCTTGAGCGCCTGCGCGAAGTCTATTACCGGGCACTCGAACATCCCCAGGTAGTCGGCATGGCCATCGGCACGCGGCCCGACTGTGTGCCCAACGAGGTGCTCGACTTGCTAGAAGAAGTCGCCGGGAAAACCTATCTGGCCGTGGAATATGGCGTCCAAACCATTCACGACCGCTCGCTCGAATGGATGAACCGGGGGCACGGCTACGCTTGCTTTCCGGATGCAATGGCCCGCAGCCGAGGCCGCGGCTTCGAAATTTGTGCCCACATCATGCTCGGTCTGCCTGGCGAATCGCACGACGATATGCTTGCCACGGCCCGGGAGATTGCCCGGCAACAGCCCGATTCGGTCAAAATCCACAATCTGTATGCCGTCAAAAAAACGGAACTCGCCGACCAGGTGGCGCGGGGCGAGGTGCAACTGATGGAGCGAGCCGAATACGTTCGCACCCTCGTCGATTTTCTCGAACTACTGCCGCCGACCATGATTGTCGAACGGGTCAGTGGCGATGCCCCGCCCGATTATCTCATTGGCCCCAATTGGTGCCTCGATAAGCCCGGCCTGCTGAACGCCCTGGAGCAAGAATTCAAAACCCGCGATACCTGGCAAGGAAAACTCTGGCAGCCAACCTAATGGTTTGGCTAAACGCTGACGCGTCGGGCTACTTGGCTCAATAAGTGACTTCAATCTGCATTTCGCGACCTCTGCCGCCAGCGACCGGCCCTAGTCAATCTGGAGCCGATTCGTCACAATGCCAAGCTGAAATTCCCGGCATTTTTGCCCTGTTTGCCCTTAAATTGCCCGTCCTTTTTGCCTGCGAGACATGGAATGAGCCTAATTGCCAGCGTTCACGGACGCCAAATCATGGACAGCCGTGGCAACCCCACGGTCGAAGTCGAAGTTACCCTCACCGATGGCTCGTTCGGCCGGGCTGCTGTCCCCAGCGGGGCCAGCACCGGTGCCCACGAAGCCTGGGAACTACGCGACGGCGATAAGAGCAAGTTCTTTGGCAAGGGTGTGCTCAAGGCTGTTGAGGCCGTCAACACCACGATCAACGACAATTTGATCGGCGAAGATGCCCTCGATCAAATTGCCGTCGATAGCCACTTGATCGCGCTCGATGGCACGTCCACCAAGAAGAATCTCGGTGCCAACGCCATCCTTGGTGCTTCGCTGGCCGTCGCCAAGGCCGCTGCCATTTACACCCAGCAGCCGTTGTATCGTTACCTCGGTGGCACGGGGGCGCGTCTGCTGCCCGCGCCGATGATGAACGTCATCAACGGCGGCGCGCATGCCGACAATGCGGTCGACATGCAAGAATTCATGATCTTCCCGCTCGGCTTCACCAAGTTCAGCGACGCCCTGCGCTGCGGCTGCGAAGTGTTCCACACTCTGAAGAAGGTGTTGCACGATAAGAAGCTGGCCACCAGCGTCGGCGACGAAGGTGGTTTCGCTCCTGCTCTGAAGAGCAACGAAGAAGCCCTGGAGCTGATCCTGTCGGCCATCGAGAAAGCTGGCTACAAGCCGGGCGAGCAAGTGAAGATCGCCCTCGACTGTGCTGCCACCGAATACTACGACGAGAAGAAGAAGACCTACAGCGTCGACGGTAAGGAACTGTCGAGCGAGAAGATGGTCGACTTCCTCACCGATTGGTGCGCGAAGTACCCGATCTGCTCCATCGAAGACGGTTGCAGCGAAGACGACTGGGCCGGCTGGAAACTGCTGACCGATAAGCTCGGCAAGAAGGTTCAACTTGTGGGGGACGATCTGTTCGTCACCAACACCGACCGACTGCAGCGGGGCATTAACGAAGGAATTGCCAACAGCATTCTGATCAAGGTCAACCAGATCGGCACACTGACCGAAACAATCTCGGCCATTCAACTGGCCCATCGCAACGGCTACTCGTCGATTTCGAGCCATCGCAGCGGCGAAACCGAGGACTCGACTATTGCCGATCTGGCCGTCGCCCTCGGCACCGGTCAGATCAAGACCGGCTCGGCCTCGCGCACCGATCGCATGGCCAAGTACAACCAGCTGCTCCGCATCGAAGAAGAACTCGGCGACGGCGCTATGTACGGCGGCCCACTCTTCCCGAAGCTGTAGTTCATCTAGCTGATGAATCGAGATAACAAACGGTGGCCCGGTCAATCTGACCGGGCCATTTTTGTTGACCGAAGTCTCTTATCGGATTGCCAAGCGAATTTAGCGATCTCGCAACCGCGCGCGAATCTCAGTCAGTCGCTGGGCGAGTTCGGCTTCGAAGCCGCGGTCGACCGGACGGTAGTACTCGCGCTCGACTCCTAGATAGTCCTGCGATACCACGCCCCCGGCGGCATCGTGCGAATAAACATAACCTTCGCCATGACCAAGGCGTTCGGCACCTTTGTAGTGCTTGTCTCGTAAGTGTACGGGCACCGGCAGGATGCGTTGCTCGCGCACATCGCGGCGAGCTTCGCCAATGGCAATGGTCGCGGCATTCGACTTCGGCGCGCAGGCCAAATAGGCCACGCACTGGGCGAGCGGCAACTGACACTCGGGGAGCCCAATGAATTCGCAGGCCTGCATTGCTGCGACAGCTAGCGGCAGCGCAGCGGGGTCGGCATTGCCGACATCTTCGCTGGCCAGGATCACCAGCCGTCGACAAAGGAAGCGAATATCCTCTCCCGCTTCGAGCATGCGGGCCAGCCAATACAGACCGGCATCGGGATCGCTGCCACGAATGCTTTTGATGAGCGCGCTGATCGAATCGTAATGCTCGTCCCCGGTCGCGTCGTACTGAATGGCCTTACGCTGCACCGATTCGGCCGCGAGTTCGCGAGTGAACTTCACCGGCCGCTCGCTGCTGGAGAGCACACCCACTTCGAGCGCATTGAGCGCGCGGCGGGCATCGCCATCGCTGGTCTCTGCCAGGAACAAGAGTGCATCGTCGTCGATCTCGACGGGAATGTTGCCGAGCCCGCGGCTCTTATCGGCCAGTGCTCGCTTCACCAGGGACGTAATGTCGTCGATCGAGAGGGACTGAAACTCGAAAACCTGGCTCCGGCTGACGAGCGCACTATTCACTGCGAAAAACGGGTTGCTCGTCGTGGCCCCGACCAAGGTCACGACTCCTTCTTCGACATCGGGCAGGAGCGCATCCTGCTGAGTCTTGTTGAAGCGGTGGATCTCGTCGATGAACAGCAGCGTACGCAAACCGCCGGAAGTCAGTTCGTCGCGGGCAGCATCGAGCGACTCGCGAAGTTCCTTCACACCGCTGGTGATGGCGCTCAACTGTTTGAACTTCTTGCGGCTAGCCGTTGCCAACAAGCGGGCAAGTGTCGTTTTGCCCGTTCCCGGCGGACCATAAAAAATGACAGAGCTCAAGCGATCGGCTGCCAGCAGGCGGCGCAGTAATTTTCCTTCGCCCAGAAAATGCTGTTGCCCGACGAACTCGTCCAGCCTGGCTGGCCGCATGCGCGCGGCCAAGGGCTGGGCTCGCTTGAGATTCTCACCTTCGGCTTTGGCAAAGAGATTCATAGCCCGGAGCATACCGCGCGGCAAATTGGCTGTGTGCCGGGTGGCAGCGTGCCAGGATTGCCTGTCGTGTGATCGCAGGAATAAAGACGGCCACACGCGACCTGATTTGGATCGCCCCAACAGTTATTGGGCAAAATCGTGCTCACGCCCTAACTGGGGGGCGTTCAATTAAGGATCGCTTAATTGGACAGCAGATAGCGCATCTCTCGGGTTTCCGAGCATTTAGTGTTCAATTAAGGGGCTTGAGGTTGGACACTTTGGTTGAGAATGGAGGGGGAGATTTCGCCGCGAGGTGCTTCGGGTGAAGTCGTGCTCAGCTTGGCGCTCTAAGCAGTTGAAGTTGTCCTGGACGGCTTGGCGCAGTCAGGTATGGGGTTTGCTATGCTTAACGGGATGGAACCAAGTACGTACTTTGTGTCCGACTTGCACATGTTCTCGCGAAGGTCGCAAGCGGCCGCGCACGAGCAGGCAATTCACGCGGTGGCCCAGCGGGCGCGCACGTTTGTGCTGGGCGGCGACATTTTCGACTTCCGTTGGTCCACGCTCGGTTCGGTCGAAACGACTGTTCGGGCTTCGGTCGATTGGGTCGATCGGCTGGTCTCGCGCAATCCAGACTGCCAGTTTCACTTCGTGGCCGGTAACCACGACTACAACCAGCGATTCCTCAACGCCATTAACGCCTACTGCCAGCAGGCACCCAATTTACAATTTCACCATTATTATCTGCGGCTGGCCGGCAGCATCTTTTTGCATGGTGATGCCGCCGATCATCCCACCATGTGCGCGACCCGGTTGCAATCGAATCGCCAGCATTGGCTGAAGGATGAGTCGCGCGGGCCAGTAAAGCATCTGCTTTACGATTTGGCCGTGAAAGCCAGGTTGCACCAATTGGCGGGTGTCGTTCATCCCAAGCAGAAAGTGGCGCAGCGGCTGACCGGCTATCTCGACCGGATTGGACATGGGCCAGGCACAGGCTTAGAGCACGTCTATTTCGGCCATACGCACCAGGCGATGGCTGGCTATCAATTGGGTGGATTGACATTTCACAACGGCGGAGCGCCAATGGCCGGCCTGCAGTTTCGCATTGTCGAAGCGCAGGATAGCTCCGAGCAGAACGGCACAGCCACTGCAAAGCCCCCCGCATGAAAACAACGTCGTCCGGGCTAACGAACCCCTATGCTTCGCCGGCTGCCGACGAAACGACGGAAGCGGTAGCGGCGCTCGTTCAACTTCCGCTTTCGCGGGAGATCTGGTGGGCCTCGGTGCTGATCTGGCTGAGTTGCCTGGGATTGGGACTCGCAGCCGGCTACGTACTTCTTGCCTGGCTAGTGCACACCTATCCGCAAATGAATGTGCGACTCCACGACGCAGATAGGTTAGCTCCGTTTGCGACGGGTGCAGCGAACGCCGTCGTGATGGCCGCCTTGCTCGGCTATGGGCAATACTACGCAGTCATTCGTCGCGACATGATTTGGACCCGCACGATCGCCCTGCTCTTGATTATCGCCAGCCTCGTGATCGCACTCGGCAGCGTATTGATTTTCAGCGGCACAGCCATCATGTGGTTCCTGCTCATTCCCGCTGTTACGTCGGCCGTCTTGAGCGGGCTGATGTTTCGCTGGTACGCGAGGTTGTCTGCTTTTAGGCGACAACAGCGGCGTACTTTGCGAGTGACGAAGAACGTCTGACTAGCCGGCGTCGACGGCAAACTGAACCTTCTCGAAGCCGATCAGCCGCGAGAGATCGAACACGTCGATCACATCTCCCAGCGGAACATGCGGATCGGGATGTAACACCACTGGAGCGTCGCTTTTAATGCGACTGAGCCCCACCAGAATGCCTTGCAGCTGGGCCAGTGAGGCAACGGGCGTATCATTCACCAACCAACCTACGCGACCTTGCGTTCCGGTGACCCGTACCACCACTTTTTCAAAATCTGCTTCGGGGGGAGGAGGAACTTCGGTTGTCGGTTGCCCGGTTCCCGGCGCTTGGGCCGACAATTGACTGGGGAGTAACCGTTCCACAATCCCAAAGCTGGCCGACCAGATGAAATAGATCAGCAGCAAGAAAACGACGTCGATCATCGGCGTCATTTTGATGTCGACGGGATCGCGCCGCTGCGTAAAGGGACTGGGACGTCGCAAAGTGAAGACCTTCCTTGTTGTCATTATCTTAGGCAACTTGCGGCGCTCGTGCCTAGTTGAGCTTATCGGCTGCTTAGCGGCACCAGTTCGCTCGTGACAGTATCGAAGGTTGCGAAGCAGCCATCGCAAACCGCCCCGATTACCACAAAATATCGGCCCTGGTCCAGCTTCACGGCTTTTTCGCCATGCCAATCATGAATCTGATCGGGCGAGGCCAGCAGCCATTTATGAAAATGCCCAGCAAACATCAGGCGGTTGGGAACGGCATGAAAGATTCGCCACAACTTGCCATGCTCGTCTGGCGGGCCATCGTAATACCACAAATCAAACAGGCTCTCGGGATTCAACCACGGTTCGACGTGCGAAAAGTAGCAGCCTTCAATCTCCAGCGACGGTCGCAACTTCCCCATGAACTCGAAGACATCGCGCGAGTACTTGCGCTGCAATTCCTGCGGTGGGTCAACACACAGGCCATAGTCGTGATTTCCCCACACGCCTATCGCCTTCGACTCAAGCAGCAAACGGCATGTCTCGTCGAGCCGCTCGCCCAATTCGATGACGTCGCCAATCATCACGATCTGGTCGACTCGCTCCTGCTTGAAGCGCGCAAGCGCGACGCGCAAGTCGTCGACTTGTTCGTGAATGTCCGTGATCAGCCCGAGTTTCATGCGCTATTTCTTCGCCGGTTCCGTCGCGTCTGGCTTCAGATAGCCCAAGGCAACGAGAAACGCATCCACTCGCTCGATGGTCGCTTGCAAATGGGGAGGTCGATTGAAAAAGCCGTGGCCGACGCCATCCACTCGCATCATTTCTGCTCGATGACCAAGCTCCTTCGAGCGTTGCAAGTATTCATCCCCCTGCGCGATCAGTTTGTCATCGGTACCGTACATCAGCAGTGTCGGTGGCGAATCTTTGGCTAAGTGCTGAGTGGGCGAAATGGACTTGGCCACCCTCTGATCGTTGCCGACGCGCTCGATCAACTGAGCGACGTTGAAATTCAGCACTGGATTGAACAGCACCAGCACATTGGGGCGCGACGAGACTGCTGCGTCTTCGTCGGCTTCATCGAGTTCTGGGCAAATACCAGTGCAGGCTGCCAAATGCCCGCCTGCGGAACCGCCTGCGCCAACAATCTTAGCAGGATCAATTCCCAGCTTCGCAGCATTCTGCCGCACCCAGCGAATAGCCGACTTGGCGTCCCGCACGCACGTGTCGGGTGTCACGCCGTGCCGCGATTTCACGCGATAGTCAACACAAATCGCAACCATGCCACGTTTGGCCAGGTATTGCGACTGCGGCTCAAATTGCTTGATATTGCCGCCATTCCAACCGCCACCGAAAAAGAACACGATAGCGGGATACTTCTTCGTCGCCTCCCACTCTGCGGGACGATAGACCTGCAGCGTAAGTTCTGCCTGTTTGGTCTTTTTATAGGTGTAAGTGTTCTGTGTCGGCTCCGCTGCCGTTCCTACTTCACTTGCCGCAAACGCGACTAACGCCAGCAAACTAATGAGTCTAAACATGGTCGTGCACCCCGTGTGGAGGAGAAACCTGCCTGGTAGTTCCGGCGGTTATTCTATCGACCGGCAAGGTGGCCCGGTAGAATCGAGCGAGATTCGGAGCCGAATTGCAATTTCGCTTCTTCCAGCCTGAGCGTTCGATATGTCGCGCACTTTATTGGCATTCGTGGCGGTCGTTGCGACTAGCATCGCCCATACATCGCTGACGGCTCAGGAAACAAAACCAGATAACAAGCGAAGCGAGATTCCTAACTACCGCGTCGATGCCACGGACTTCTCGGCCAGCGAAGCCGATATTCGCGCAGTGTGTGACTCTGCGGCCCGGCAACTGTGGCCACTTTTCGCCGACTACGAGCTCGAGCCATTCGTCGTCACTCGCGGCCAGTCTGGTCCGATCACTCTCTATAAGCGGAATGACCGCCGCGAGATCGTGGTGAAACTCGACACGAGCAATACCCTCTGGTCACAATACGCTTACCAGTTTGGTCACGAGTTCTGTCACGTACTTTGTGGTTTTCGCGAAGGGGATTCGAGCAATCGCTGGTTTGAAGAGACGCTGAGTGAAACTGCGTCCCTGTATGTATTGCGCGGTATGGCTCGAGACTGGAAGGACGGCCCGCCGTACAAGCATTGGGCGAGTTATCGGGATAACCTGCGCGAATACGCTGACAACGTCATTCGCCAGCGGGCGCACACTCGCGAGATCTATGCCAAGGGAATGCCCGCTTTCTATCGCGATCACGAGGCTCAACTTCGCAAGACAGCTACCGATCGCGAGTTGAATGGAGCAATGGCGGTTGTCCTCCTCTCTTACTTCGAAGAACAGCCAACGCGCTGGGAAGCAATCCGCTGGCTCAATTCATTGCCTCCTCCTGCCAAAGAATCGTTCGCTGATTTTCTCCAGCGCTGGCAAGGAGCAGTTCCTGAAAAGCATCGCCTCTTCGTCGCAGACGTCGCTAAACTTTACGGTGTCCACCGAGACTAATGATCGACCATGGAGCTGAAGGGCGAATTCCCTACGGCAACTTATTGTGGGTAAAATGCGTAGCTGGCCTTCGGTTAGGCGATTTCGGTTTAACAAATTACGTTCATCTATTCACGGAGAAGGAAATGCTCTCGAACTTGTTACTCGCTCTGGCAACGCTCATTCCGGCCGCAGCGCCGGATGGTGCGACCACTGCTCCAGCTGAAACAGCGGGCATGCGGTCACTTTTTAACGGAAAAGATCTCACTGGGTGGGACGGCGACCCCAAGCTCTGGAGCGTTAAGGATGGCGTAATCCGCGGTGAGACCACCGCCGAAGTTCCGGCTAAGGGGAACACCTTCATCATTTGGAAGGATGGCAAGCTCAATGATTTTGAGCTGCGTTTTTCGTTCCGGTGCAGCAACACCAACAACTCGGGCGTCCAGTATCGCTCCAAGCACATCACCGAAGGCAAGGTGAACAACAACTGGGTCGTCCGCGGTTACCAGCACGAACTCCGTAACGAGAACAAGCTGCCCAACGTCGCCGGTTTTATCTACGACGAAGGTGGCAAACGCGGACGCATCTGCCTTGTGGGCGAACAAGCGACCTGGGAATCGGATGGCAAGAAGGTCATTAAGGCTGACTTAATCGATCAAGCTTCCTTCGGAAAGTTAGTCAAGCTCGACGATTGGAATGACGTTGTCATCATCGCCAAGGGGAAGCACATCCAACACTATCTCAACGACCGGTTGGTTCTCGATTTCACTGATAATCATCCCGAGTTGGCCCTGACGGAAGGGGTTCTCGCGTTGCAGTTGCACGCCGGCAAGCCCATGTGGACCGAGTTCAAAAACATCCGCATTCGCGACCTGAAGTAATTTCCTGCCACGAAGTTGCCATAAACTTCGACCTCAGGATGTTGAAGGCATAAAAAAGGGCCAGGTAGTTCATCACTACCTGGCCCGAGTTATTTGTGTGCGAGTCATGGAATGACTCGCCTACGAGTGTTACTTAGCGCCGACAAGCTGCTTCGAGTTCTTCTTCTTTTCGGCGATGATCTCTTCCTGAACATTGCTCGGAGCCTTGCGATAGGCGGCGAGTTCCATCGTGAAGGTACCTTGGCCCTTCGTCATGCTGCGGATGTCGGTCGCGTAACCGAACACTTCTGACAGCGGGACTTCGGCCAGAATCTGGCAGACTCCTTCGCGAGTGTCGCTGTTCATGACGATGCCACGGCGGCGGTTCACGTCGCCAGTCACATCACCCTGATAGTTTTCCGGGCACTCGATTTCGACCTTCATGATCGGTTCGAGAATCGCCGGCTTGGTATCGATGAAGTGCGTCCGCAGACAGTCCTGGGCCGTGATTTGGAAAGCACGATCCGAGCTATCCACATCGTGGTACGAACCATCGGTGACGACTACGTGCAGACCGACAATCGGGTATTCGGCAAGCGGACCCTTGTTCAGGAGCGCCCGGAAACCCTTTTCGATCGAGCTTTCGAATTCACCTGGAATGCGACCACCGGTCACTTTCCAATCGAAGACGAAGTTCTCGGTCGAGTCATCTGGCAGCGGTTCGAAGTAACCGACGACGTGGCCGTATTGGCCCGAACCACCGGTTTGCTTCTTGTGCTTGTAGTTGTATTCGTACTTGCGAGTTGGCGATTCACGGTAGCTGACCTTCGGCGCACCAACTTCCAGTTCCACCTTGTATTCACGGCGAATGCGTTCGACGTAAATATCGAGGTGCAACTCACCCATACCCGCGATGATCGTCTCGCTGGTTTCCTCGTCGTTGAAGACGCGGAAGGTCGGGTCTTCCTTACGGAAGCGTTGGAGGGCTTTGCTCATCTTGTCCGCATCTGCACGGCTCGTCGGCGTCACGGCGACCTTAATCACCGGTTCGGGGACGAACATGCTTTCCAGCGAGCAATACTTGTTTTCGGACGCATAGGTATCGCCGCTCGCACAGTCGATGCCCGTGATCGCGACGATATCGCCCGCTTCGGCCCCGTCCACAACTTCACGCTTATTGGCGTGCATCTTGACGATTTGGCTGAAACGGTCTTTTTTCTGCGTACGTTGGTTGTAGTAAAACTCGCCCTTCTTGATCGTACCTTGATAGATACGCAAGAAGGTCAACTGACCGAAGGGATCTTCGACAATCTTGAACGCCATGCCGACGAACGGGGCATTTGGATCTGGCTTCAGACCCATCGTCTCCGTCGGATTGTCCCACTTCTTGGCCGTCAGGTCGCGTTCGAGCGGTGAAGGCAAGTAGCGAACGATCGCGTCGAGCAGCAGCTGCACACCCTTGTTCTTATAAGCCGAGCCGACCATGACCGGAGTCATGCCCTGCTGTTGGGTCGCCTTCTTGATGGTGTCGTACACCAACTGAATTGGCGGTTCCTGCTCGCTGAGCAGGATTTCCATCAATTCGTCGCTGTACATCGCCAGCGCTTCGAGCATCTTGTGACGCCATTCTTTGACCGGGGCTTCATATTCGGCAGGAATCGCTTCCTCACGAACGACTTCACCCTTCGGACCATCAAAGAAGAAGGCCTTTTGCGTAACCATATCGATGACGCCGGCAAAGGTTTCGCCGCCACCCATTGGGTACTGAATGAGCACCGGGTTCGCATTCAATTTGCTGCGCAGATCGTCGAGGATCGCGAGCGGACGAGCGCCGGTGCGGTCCATCTTGTTGATGAACGCAATGCGCGGAATGTGGTATCGCTTCATCTGGCGATCGACCGTCATCGATTGCGATTGCACGCCACCGACCGCGCACAGCACGAGCACAGCGCCGTCGAGCACGCGCAAACTGCGTTCGACTTCGATGGTGAAGTCCACGTGTCCGGGCGTGTCGATGAGGTTCATGATGTGCATGTGGTTCTCATCGCCAGGAAACGCCGGGTCGTTCCATTCCAAGTGCGTCGCCGCGCTGGTAATGGTGATACCGCGTTCTTTTTCCAGCTCCATATGGTCCATGGTCGCGCCGTCGCCGCCACCCTTGACCTCTTCGATCTTGTGGATGCGGCCAGAGTAGAACAGGATCCGCTCGCTGAGGGTCGTCTTACCCGAGTCGATGTGAGCCGAAATACCGAAGTTGCGAACTTTTGTCAGATCCATAACTGCACCTAGAAAACACGACGCAAAAACATCGAACCAGCAATGCGCTGGGCCGAATCAATCCAGTGTACACATAAACGCCATCCAATAGCACACCCCAGATGAAGGTGGCTGCCGCTACCGCTAACTCGTATAGCCCACGAGAGTTAACGCGAATTGGCAGAACCGCAGCGGGGCAGATCGAGCAGGCCCTGTCTGGCGAAAACAGGGCCGGCCACGCAACGACGGTGCCCAACTGGAAAACTGGCCCTGCCAAACCGCATCCTCAAGATGCTGTTCGAGGGGCCCTAGTTCGGGCAATCGCTGCGAGAAAACCGTCATCCTTGTAACCGATAATCTTATCGGAAACCGCCCCCGCGGAAAGGTCAAATGAGCACCTATTGGGAGAGACGGAGCAAATTCTCGATAGTTTCACACGACTTGACGACCAGTCGCCCACTAGACAGGTCGTCGCGCAGTTGGCGGCCCCATTTCGACCTCTGGAAGGTCAAATTGCTCTGCCGAAAGTTGGAATCTGCTCTGTTGCGATCGGGTCGCTGATCTCTTGAACGAAGAGAATCGATTACGAATCGCAATCCAACACAACTGACATTAGTAGAGGCCGGCAGGTATGGATTGATCTGCCAGGCTTTTGCCCTATCGATTGCTTTGTGACCAGCTATGCCAGCCGGAGCCAAAAAATAATGCAAATCGAGGCCGATCCCCCCCAACTCAGGTTTGCGTCGCCAGACGATTCGTGTTTAGATTCACAGGCTGAGGCGGCTCTTACTTCGGAGGTGATCATGCTTGATCCACGAACGGTTGGCTGCAACGGGATGTATTCCTCTCGGGGCATTTCCTCTCCGGTAAATAGTCGCGGTTTCACCCTGGTGGAACTGCTGGTGGTCATTGCCATCATTGGTGTCTTGGTCGCACTTCTGCTACCTGCGGTGCAATCGGCCCGCGAATCGGCCCGGCGCTCGTCTTGTTCGAACAACGTGAAACAACTCGCGCTCGGATTGCACAATTTCCACGACACCCATGGATCGTTTCCGGCGGGACGACCGCCCGCAACGACAACCAACCAAGGTTGGGGCTGGATTGTCAGCGTGCTGCCGTTCATCGAGCAGCAGGCGCTCTCGGATGCGATCAACGTCAACACCAATGTCTGCTGCGTCAGCATGAAGGCGGCTCACGACGCTAATTTAAAGGTGCTCACCTGCTCAACCGATCCTTACGCGGGCAAAGCATTTCCCGATCGGCAGATTCCCGGCATTACTTGCAATGATGGGACCGGCAGTTTAGCGGTTACGGCCGGCGTGAATGCCTTTTTGACGCGACCGACACACTATCTGGGAAGTTTTGGAGACGCCTTCATTGTTGGCGACACGTCGAACTACACGATTGGGGCCACCGGCAAAGCCTACGGGTGCGGCGGTTGCAGCCAGACCTCGGGTGGTGGGGCTGCGGGCCCGGATTGCCCGGAACCAACATCGGGATTCGGTGGTGCCGGAGGTTCGCCCCTTCAGCACCGCGGCATTTTCAATTACTCCAACAATACGCCCGCGGTCAAAATGTCGAATGTGATCGACGGACTGAGTAACACCATCTTGCTCGGCCATAATTCGTCGGTTGGAGGCGGTACCGATATGGTCTGGTTCACGTATACAGGCAGCGTGAATGGAACCAGTCTGCCGATTAATTTCAACATTTTACCCTCGATGGAGCAAAAGTCTTTCTACTGTCCAGGTTGTACTGTGGGGCAACCTTGGCGCGGGCGCGGCTTCCAAAGTCATCATCCCGGCGGCAGCATGTTTGCACTATGCGACGGCAGCGTCACCTTCCTGAGTCAAAACATCGCCATGGTTACCTATAACGCAATGGGGAGCCGCCAAGGAGGCGAGGTAAATAGTAACTAGCCAGCTCGGTTCATTGAACATACTCCTGCCCAGCTTCCTGCCATAATTTTCCCACGTTCGCTCGCATCCTTTTCGCTTTAGATTCAACAGCAATGTCCAATCCAAGCAAGTTTGGTTTCTTAGCCCTGCTATGCGCACTTGTCTCGTTTGCCGTCATCGGCTGTGGCACTGACTCTGGTCCCCCACGCGCACCGGTTGCGGGCAAAGTCACTTATCGAAATTTTCCGCTGGTGGGGGCGATGGTGACGTTCATTCCGGAAAGTGGCGGGCGTAGTGCCTCTGGTTTAACCGATGCCCAAGGGAAGTTCGTGCTCGGCACGTTCGAGATCACCGATGGTGCGCTGATTGGCCCGCACAAAGTGGCGATCTCTGCCCGGGGGCCAGACCGCGATCTCCGCCCCGGTGAGGTTGGCAGCGGATTACCCGGCGAGAAGATGCCCGGCGATCCAGTCATTCCGGTCAAGTATTTCGAGCCAACCCAATCCGGGCTTACGTTTGAGGTGAAAAAGGGGGCGAACAATGCTCCAGAATTCAATCTGACCGAGTAAATGCAGCGGTGGACGGTCTTCCCTGATTGGCCGTTTCTTTTGCTGGCGGGCAGTGCCGACGACTACGATAGACGGGCAGTAAATACTGGCGAGCGCGCCCGATGAGTGGCCTCGTTGGTAACTGAATCCTCTCTCCGGTCGACTTGCATGCAGACGATGGCTCGCCTTCCTCACCGGCAATGGACATGCGCGCTGCTGGCGTTGTTGGCCGGATCGTTGTCAGCTGCAGAAGATCTGCGCCCCACGTTCTACCGTGGAGTGAATCTCAATGGTCCGCCGGTGAAGATCGATGGACACGCCTGGGAAGGGCAAGACGCCGACCATCAGCCTGCGAACTTCGCCTGCACCGACAAGTCGTTTGCTAATCAAGACGTCAAGCTGAACCCGCCGACCGATCCCGATCGTGCCAAGATGATCCGGAGCAGTCGCTGGGGCGGCAACAAAGTCGTCGTCAGCGGCGTGCCCAGCGGGAAGTATTCCGTTTTTGTCTACGTCTGGGAAGACAACAACAGCGAGACCTTTCGCATCGCGATCAATGGCCAGGACGTGCTGCGCTTTTATCAAAGCGGTTCCGCCGGACACTGGGATCGGCTTGGGCCGTACGTGATCGATGTCAAAGCCGACAACAACGAGGGTTCGATTCAAATCACGAGTCGAGGCGGCGCTGCAAACTTTTCAGGAATCGAAATCTGGCGCGGCGAGCACGATGGCTCCCCAGCCGATTTGACGCCGGAGAATATCGCCTTCTTCGAAAGCCGCATTCGTCCTTTACTCGTCAAGCATTGCTACGAATGCCACTCGGCCGAGGCGAAGGAACTGCAGGGAGACTTGCTGGTCGATTCGCGGGCTGCGCTACGTAAAGGGGGGAGCACAGGGCCTGCCATTGTGCCGGGAGATCTGGACCAAAGCTTGTTTATCAAGGCCATTCGCTACGCGGACGATTTGCAGATGCCGCCCGAGAAGAAACTGGCAGCGGCCGAGATTGCCGACTTGGAGAAGTGGGTTTTGCTTGGTGCGCCAGATCCGCGGATCAAGGCCACCCGCTATGTGAAAAAGAAGATCGACGTGGCTGCTGCCCGGCAGTTCTGGTCGCTGAGGCCGATCGAGAATCCCCCCGCTCCAAAGGTGAACAATACGAGTTGGCCGCAAGGAGACCTGGACCGATTTATTCTCGCCGAATTGGAACGCCGAGGACTGCAGCCGATTCAGCCTGCCGACAAGCGGACACTCATTCGCCGCGCAACCTACGACTTGACTGGCCTCCCGCCGCAGCCCGAAGAAATCGCCGCTTTCCTGGCCGACGACTCACCGCAGGCGTGGCAAACGGTCGTCGATCGGTTGCTCGCATCGCGTCATTACGGTGAACGCTGGGGGCGGCATTGGATGGACCTCGTGCGTTATGCAGATACAGCTGGAGACAACTCGGACTATCCGGTTCCGCAGCTTTATCTGTATCGCAATTACATCATCGATTCGCTCAACGCCGATAAGCCCTACGACCAATTTGTCCGCGAGCAAATTGCCGGCGACCTGATGCCGGCCACGAACGATTCCCAACGCAACGAACAGATTATCGCCACCGGTTACCTGGCGAGTTCCCGGCGGTTTGGTTCGCTCGTCGACAACTACCCGCAGCATCTGACAATTGAAGATACGATTGAAAACCTGGGCCGCACGGTCTTGGGACTGTCGATCAGTTGTGCTCGTTGCCACGATCACAAGTTCGATCCCATTTCGAACGAGGACTACTACGGGCTGTATGGTTTCTTCGCCAGCACGCGCTATCCGTTTCCTGGGATTGAACTCGATAAGAAGCCGCGCGACTTTGTTCCGCTAGTCGAGAACGGTAAGCCCGGTTCGCAAGTCGCTTATGCAATGGCCGATGCCAAGCCGAAAGATGCTCATGTCCGATTGCGCGGCGAGCCCGACAAGCCAGGCGACCAGGTGCCGCGGAAGTTTTTGGATGTGCTCGGTGGGCAGATGTTGGACGAACAACAGGCCGAGCAAAGTGGCCGCCTGCAATTGGCCGGATGGCTGACCGATACCAAGAATCCACTTACTCCGCGCGTGATGGTCAATCGAGTGTGGCAGTACCACTTTGGTTCGGGACTAGTGAAGACGCCGAGCGACTTCGGTGCTCGCGGTCAGCCGCCAACGCATCCGCAGTTGCTCGATTGGCTTGCCACTCGCTTCCACCAAGACGGTTGGTCCCTCAAGCGGTTGCATCGGACGATCATGCTCAGCAACACCTATCAACTGGCTTCGGTCCCGCCACTTGGCCAGGCATTGCCGGCCGCAGCGCTCAGCCAGGATCCGAATAACGATTATCACTGGCGCTATTCGCGTCACCGCCTGGATGCCGAGTCGCTGCGAGATTCGCTGCTGGCGATCAGCGGTCAACTCGATAGCACCATGCCACGCGACCCGCATCCATTCCCACCTGTCGACAAGTGGGGCTTCACGCAGCATCATCCGTTTCGCGATCGCTACGACAGCAATCGCCGCAGTGTGTACCTGATGACGGCTCGTTTGAACAACATCCCGTTCTTTGCCACCTTCGACGGTGCCGATCGTAACGCCAGTACACCGGCCCGCGATAGTTCGGTCACAACGGTGCAGTCCCTGTATCTGCTGAATAACGAATTCGTCAATCAGCAAGCCGCGAAACTGGCCGAGCGGCTCGTGCGTGAAACGTCCGATCCATCCGCACGAACCGAGCGGGCCTTTGCCTTGACGCTAGGTCGCCCGCCAACCGATATTGAACAAGCTGCTACCAGGGATTGGTTCGCCGCTTTGGAAAAAGAATTCGACCTTACATCCACGCCCGCCAACGAACGACCGCAACAGGCGCTCACTTCGCTGGCCCGCGTATTGTTCCGCATGAATGAGTTTTTGTACGTTGACTAACGAGACTAATTGTGTCCGCAACTCATTTCTCCGTCTCCCGACGCAACGTCATCCGCTCCCTGGTGAGTGGCAGCCTGCTCATGCCCGGCATCTTGTCGGAACTGATGGCCGGGGAATCGCCGCGCGATAGTGCTGCTGCGAATGGTCCGCTCAGCGTGAAGCAGCCTCACTTTGCCGCCAAGGCGAAGCGAGTGATCTTCCTGTTCGCGACCGGCGGAGTGTCGCATATTGATACCTTCGATCCGAAGTCGACGGATGGCGGGCGCGACGGCAACGGCAAAGAAAAGCTGATGGGGAGCCACTTCAAGTGGCAGGCCAACCAGCGCTGCGGGACGGTCGTCACGGACTTGTTTCCGCACCTGCGCGAGCAACTCGACGAAGTCTGCGTCATCCGCTCGATGAAGTCGGCCCACTTCGACCACACCGAAGCCGCGGTTGGCATGCACACCGGTTCCGCCACCTTCACCCGCCCCAGCATGGGCTCGTGGATCAGTTATGGGCTGGGGACGGTCAACCAGAACTTGCCGTCGTTCATGGTGATCGCTCCGCACCTGCCCTACGGCGGCACGCAGGTTTACGCCAGCGACTTCCTGCCCGCCTACCATCAGGGAACTCGCGTCATTCCCGGCACGCAGCCAATCGAGAACCTCGTGCCCCGCAGCAAGCAGCAGCGGGTGCAGGAACTCGAACTCGGGCTCCTCTCGCAATTCAACAGCACGCATTTGCAGCGTCGGCAAGACGATTCGAATCTGGCCGCCCGGATCAAGTCGTTCGAAACAGCCTTTCAAATGCAGACCGCCGGCCCCGAAGCCTTCGATGTGAATCAAGAGACCGATGCGACGCACGAGTCGTACGGTCTCAAGCGGGGCGAAACGTCCAGCTTTGGCTGGCAATGTCTCGTCGCGCGGCGGCTGGCCGAGCGTGGAGTCCGGTTCATCGAACTCGTCGATACCGGCTCGCGACCGAACTGGGATTCACACGGCGAAATGAAGGATCACATCGGCCTGGCCAAATCAGTCGATCAGCCCATGGCTGGCTTGATTCGCGACTTGAAACAGCGCGGCCTGCTCGACGAAACACTGGTGGTCTGGGCGACCGAGTTTGGCCGCACGCCAGCCAAAGAGGGAAAGAATGGCCGCGGCCATCACGGCAACTGCTTTTCGATCTGGCTCGCTGGCGGAGGCATCAAGGGCGGCATTGTCCACGGCGAGACCGACGACATCGGCCGTAACATCGTCAGCGGCAAAGTCGATGTGCATGATCTGCACGCGACCATCTTGCATCAAATGGGAATCGACCACACGCGGCTAACGTACCGCCACGCCGGCCGCGATTTCCGCTTGACCGATGTCCACGGCAAAATTATCCGCGAGATCTTGGCCTAGATTGCAATCGCATGAATTCAATCTCGGACTTCGATCCCCAAAAGTACGCTGCGGACTTTGAACGCGATGGCTACTTCATCTGTGAAGCTGTCTTGCCGTTCTCTCAGTTAAACGCACTCGCACAGGCCATTGAGAATGTGCCGAGCGGCGAGGAAGTGCGCAAGAAACAAAACGTCTACGGCATTCGCAACCTGCTGGAAGTTTGCCCTGAAGTTTGTTCACTGGCCAACCAACCTGCGGTCCGCCAGTTCGCGACTGCGGTGCTTGGTAGTAATGCCTTCGCGGTCCGGGCGATCTTCTTTGACAAAGTTCCGGGCTCGAACTGGTCACTCTTCTGGCATCAAGATAATGTGATCGCCGTCCAAGAGAAGCGTGAGGTTCCCGGCTATATCGCCTGGTCACACAAGGCTGGCATTTGGCAAGTTCAGCCGCCCGCTGAAGTGCTCGCGCGGATGGTCGCAGTGCGAGTTCATCTGGATGAATGTGGGGAAGAGAACGGACCGCTCCGCGTGCTGCCCGGCTCGCATCGGTTTGGTTGGCTAGATGAAGAGCTCGACGCGTGGAAGGCGAGGGTGCCAGAAGTAGTTTGCGCGGTCGGCAGGGGCGGAATCGTGTCGATGTGTCCGCTGACGTTGCATGCTTCGGCGCGATCGGTTGCCGCCCAGCATCGGCGTGTGATTCACATCGAATATGCCGCCACGGATCTACCGGGCGGCCTGGAGTGGAAACATCGCGTTCGGCCGGAACTTAGCTGAACAGCTGCGGAATGACGGTCCCT
Organism: Anatilimnocola aggregata; assembly: GCF_007747655.1. Lineage (NCBI taxonomy): Bacteria > Pseudomonadati > Planctomycetota > Planctomycetia > Pirellulales > Pirellulaceae > Anatilimnocola > Anatilimnocola aggregata. The sequence goes on along the minus strand of NZ_CP036274.1, from coordinate 4,827,105 downwards.
TCGCGCACGATCGTGACCGGGCGGCCAGTGCTGGTGTGATATTCCTTGCGGAAGTCGATCCCCAGGCTGTGATAGAACGAAGCCGCCAATTGGTCGGGCGTGAAGCCGTCGCCAGCGGGCCCTTGACCCTTGTCGTCACTCGCGCCGAGCACTTGCCCCCCCTTGATACCGCCACCGGCTAGCAGGGCAAACATCGCGCGGGGCCAGTGATCGCGGCCCGCTTTGTCGTTGATCTTGGGCGTGCGACCGAACTCGCCAATGACGAAGACCGTCGTCGAAGCCAGCAGTCCTTTCTGATCGAGCGTGGTGAAGAGACCCGACAAACCTTGATCGAGTTCGGGCAGCAGGCTCTCCTTGCACTTCTTGAAGTTGCCCGAATGCGTATCCCAGCCGCCGAAACTGACGGTGGCAAAGCGGACGCCCGCCTCGACGAGGCGCGTCGCCAGCAGACAACTCTGACCGAACTTCGTTTTGCCAAACGGTTCGGCAATCTTCGGATCTTCCAGGCTTACGTCGAACGCTTCGCGTGCTCGGGGGGAACTGATGAGATCGAACGCTTGCTGGCCGAAGCGATCGAGCCCGTCCACCAGCTTGCTGCTGGCCTTGAACTCGTCGAGTCCGGTATCGAGTTGTTCGAGCAGCACATTGCGAGAGGAAAACTGTTCGGGAGTCTTTCCACTCCCCAGCGAAATGCCGCGCACACTGTAAGGGACTCCTGCCGATGGTGTGCTGTTGGTTTGCAAGGGAGCATACCGCACGCCCAAGTAGCCGGCCCGCTGAGGTGTGTTCGGAATCGCAACGAAATGGGGCAAGTCGCTCGCGCCGGTCAATTCACGGCTGATGACCGAACCATAACCGGGGTAAATCAGCGAGGGAACGGGCCGGCTGCCGCTGTTGACGTAGCTCGTCCCCAGTTCGTGCCCCGCGAGGGTGTGACTGATGCCGCGGACAATCGCGTACTTATCCGCGCACTTGGCCAACTGCGGCAAATGCTCGCAGACCTGGATTCCGCTGACGTTGGTCTCAATCGGATTGAACTCGCCGCGAAACTCTGCAGGAGCATCAGGCTTCAAGTCGAACGTATCGAGATGAGGAGGCCCGCCGCCAAGATAGACGAAGATCGCGGATTTTCCTTTGGCAGGCTGAACTTCTCCAGCCTCAGTCGCCCGCAAGTAACTGGCCAGACTAAGGCCGGCGCTGCCGAGCGCACCAACGCGGAGAAAATCTCGCCGAGCAATACCGTCGCAGTAGCGGTGAGTGGTCATATTTATAGATCCTTTGAGCGACCTGTGTGGTCGGAGGTCAGCGGTCAGAAGTCGGAGATCGGGAGGTCAGGGGTCAGGCAGTTATCGGTTCACAATAAATTCTTTGGTGTTTAGGAGTGCCCACATCAGATCCCGCAGGCCAGTGATCGGATCAGCTGCAGATGACAATGTTCCCAGGGCAATCTTTTCTTCCTGCTCGCTCGGCAACCGGCAGAGCGTGCGGAAGTAGGCTTCGCGCACGAGGGCTTCGTGATCGAGCGGTTTCGCGTTGGCAATTTTACTTCGCTTCGAAGGTTGGGAGTCGCGCAGCTTTTGCAGCCAGCCATCCTTGCGATCGAGCAACGAATCAATTTCGTTGTCATTGCGCAGATAGACGAGTTGCAACAGGTTTGGCTCTGCTGAGCGTTCACAATCGCAGTTGATCGCGCGGGGCGGTTTGCCGAAGAGATTCACCGCGTAACTGCTCGCCCCTGCATCGCGGCCATTCAGCCCGCTGACTTCGCCAATGGCGCGGAGGGTCGCGGGCTTGGCATCCAGGCTGGCGCGAGTTTCATCGCTGGCCGTAGCGTAGGCGAGGGCATCGTAAGTGACTTCAGCCGGCAGACGACGAATCACGGCGCGGCTGTAGTTTCGCTCGTCGTTTTCATTCGTGCGGTTGGGGCGGCAACTCAGTTGATAGGTCCGGCTGCGCGTGATCTCGCGATGAAGCCATTTCATGTCGTACTTTTGGCGAATGAACTCATCCGCCAGATAATCGAGCAGCGCCGGATTGCTGGGTGGATTGGCCAGGTTGAGATCATCGGGCGGGTCAATCAAACCGATGTGAAAGTAGCCCGCCCAAACTCGATTCACGAATGCCTTGGCGAAATACGGGTTATCTTCCTGCCGCATCCAATCCATCAAAGGCTGACGCGGGTCGGGGTATTCACTCGTCAGCACTTCTTCGCCGCCGAGAACGCGCGGCGTGATGACGCGGCCCGCTTTGTCGGGACGCGGTTTGCTCAGTTTGGGATTTTTCGACGGGCGCGGAACGGTCAGTTCCTTGAACGGCAAGGTCTTTCCCTCTGCCAAGAGCGTGACAAACAGCCTTTTGAAGTCGCCGGAATCCTCATCCATGGTGAGGCCGTGCTCTTTCTTCATCGCGGTCGTTTCGTCGCGACTGAATGCGCCATAACGAACCCCATTGAAGAAGACTGCAAACTGATCGAAGTCCTGCTTGGTCCATTGATCGTACGGGTGCTTGTGGCATTCCGCGCACTGCAGGCTGACGCCGAGAAAGGAGTAAGCAAATGCCAACGCCTTGGCGGACGGAGAACCAAGCTGACGCCGAGTCCAGTAGTAGGGCATCGTCTCGCGCTCGGCAAAATCGGCCGGCTCAGTGCCACGAAAATAGGAACTCATTTCCGCGGTGTAGTCGAGAAACGGCTGGTCGGGCGAGCGACTTACGGCGAGCACAATCCCTTCGACTAACTTGTCGTAAGGAACGTTCTGTTCCACCCGGCGCGTGATCCAGGCGTGCCATTGCCGAGCCTTCACGCCATTCAAACCTTGCTCGCCACCTTGTGGCCCGAGCGCGCTGGTGTTGCCCGTGAGGTCGGACAGTTTTGTCGCCCACCAGGCTGCGTAAGCGGGGCGCGAGAGTAATTCGTCGATCTTGCGGTTGCGTTTGTCGGCCGACGTATCAGCCAGAAACGAATCGATTTCACCCGGGGCTGGCAACGTGCCGATCAGGTCGAGACTGACGCGGCGGAGAAACTCGGTATCGGTGCAGAGTTCGGAAGGAACAACGCCCAGCTTGCTGAGCTTGGCGACGACTAGCTCGTCGATCTTGGTGGGTGTGGGAACTGCCGGGTACTTGTCGCCCAGTTGGTCGGTGACTGGCAGCAAGACTTGAACGGGGAGAACACCGTTATCGTAAAAGGCGACCACTGCGGTATCGCCAGGACCAAGCGCGGTCACCAGGCCAGCCTCGTCGATGGTTGCCATCGATTCGTCATTGCTGCGAAAGCGGCAAATCGGAGTGACGTCTTCCCGAGCGCCGTCGGACCAGTGGGCCATCACCTTTATCTGGGCCGTTTCGCCTTTCTTGGCAAAGACGATTTCCCGCGGGGAGATTTCTAGATGGGTAATCTCGGCTTCGTCCTCGGCAACCGTTTTCGCACCTGCCGTCACCCAGCGGAGCAGCAGATGATGTTGCCAACTTCCTTTTTCAAATCGCTTGCCGCCGTCGTGATCGATAACCAGCAGCGGCTTTTGCAGAATCAGGCTTTCGTCCGGTTGCTTCAGATTGGTGCGGGGTTCATCGCCCCCAACCACGGCCGCATGGTCGGCAGCGAAGTCGTAGCCAAACAGCGACAGGCGAAATCCGCCCTGCCCTTGAAACGAGCCGTGGCAGGCCCGTCCATTGCAACCAAGGCGGCCCATGAGCGGGAGCACATGCCGGCGCAGGCTGGGCTCTTCGTCGCCGGTCGCAGCGGCGAACCTGGTTACGACCGACGGAACCACATCGGCGGCGTTGGCAGTGGTCAGTAATGGCAAGCAGCAAATCAACGCAGCGAATAGCAAGCGTTGCTTCATCGGTCCCAGCATCATCAACGTCCTCAATACCGGCTGTCACAAATTCACCCACGAATGGGATGCGCCACGGCCACTGATTATTGCCTGTTGATGCGTTGTTGGCCACTCAATTGCGGATGACTTTGCGAATCAGGCCGATGCCGATGATCATGCACACAATGTTGCCCAGCCACACGGTAACCGGTGGTGTAACGCCCGTCTTGGCGTAGTCCAGGCCCGCCAGGAAGAGCGGATAGTAGAGTGCCAGAATTGGCACAAAGCAGAGGCCGAAGGTGGTTAGGTAGTCGGAGCTGCGCCACAAAATTGCCAGCGGAGCACCGATCATGACGAATGCCAGGCAACTGAAGCCACTGGCCCAGCGCCGCCAAGGTTCGGACTGCAGCCGGTAGAGCCGCAAGCGAGCATTGGAAATGCTACTTTGCCGCTTTTGCCAGTTTTGCATTTCGAGAAGTTCGAATTCGCCCGTCATTAGTGCCAGGCCGACTTCGGCGGCGACCGATTGCTCCAGGTCAACGATGGTCTGTCGCTGGTCGACGATGGCGGAGGCCATTTTTCGGAGTGGCAAGTGCGCGGGATTCCCTTCACCCACGTCTTTGGCGGCAGCAAACGCCAGCGGAATGTCTTGGACCGTGCGACCCGGCCAATCGAAGCGGACCCCGTCATCGGTTTCCATCTGGCAGTCGAACAGGATCAAGCTAAGTGTGTTTTCATCGAGATTCGAACGGAGTTCGGCTTCGGAAGCGGTGAGCGTAAACGCAGGCAGATCGTTGTTCGCTTGAAAATTGATGATCGGGCGAATCAAGCGCCGACCGTCAACTTCTTTCACGATGATCGAGAAGCGGGGATTTGCGTACGATCGCTGCGTGCGCAACAGGCCGTAGGTGATTTCTTCGACCGATTGAATGACGACCCGCTGCATGCCGGAGTGGCCCCACGAATAGGCCACGTCGTTGAGCCAGACCGCCACCAGGCTGAGCAGAAACGACAACCCAATCGCGGGCGCGAGCAGGACCATCGGCGAAATGCCCATCGACTTTACGGCGACCACTTCGTTGTCTGCAGCCAGCCGACCGTACACAAAGCAGGCAGAAAAGAGAATAGTCCCGGGCACAGCAAACGCCAGGGCATTTGGCAGCGCGAACGGAATCAACTTGAGGGTCGGCCCAACACCCAGGTTCATCTGCACCGCCTGCTGACCAATCCCGATCAGCACCATGATGAACGTGAGCACCACCAGTCCAAAGGCAAACACCTTGGTGAGGTCACACAGGATGGAACGAGAGAGGGTGTTCACGGCAATGCTGGAGGCGAGATTGCTAGCACTTGGATTGGTCGTAGACGAAAGCTGGCGGGGGTACTCTAGCAAAAGTCGACCGTTGTCCAAACGACAGAATTCGCGCTTCCCAGTCCGAACTGGCGGGAGCAATAGCCCCCGGAATGGCGAGGAGGGCTAGAGGCCCCCAACTCCTTCGTCGTCAGGTTTTTCAACGCGTGTTTTCTCTACCTCGCGGGGACCAAACTAGTCACAGCCCAGGCATCTAATTGTCACGGATCGTTCTTTCAAATTTGGTCGAACAAGTGCAAGTTGTGAGCCTTAAGTGCGCAAGTGTTTTAGATTCGATTACTGTATATTAAGAAATATTAATGGCAAGGACCCAGCCCTTGCGATTGCCTGTAGCGATTTCCTAACGATTTATTCTTAACTCACCGGTATCGAGTTGGGAGGGAAATTTGGGAGTGCATTCCGGAAATCGATTTTCGGCGTTTCCACTCCCCGGTAAGGACTTGCAGCAAGCGTGCTTATCGTAAGTATGTGACAATAAAATACTTGCTATTTATTGACGCAATTACGAATAAGTGAAAATAACGGAATTTTCCGAATCACGAAATTCGCGGTTGCTGGCGAGCTTATTAGCCGTCAAGTGGCAAGTCCGTTCTTCCGTTATGGGCGGGTGTCCTGCCACTGTGGTTGGTTTGACAAAACCCTAGTTAAACAGTTCAGCAATTCGCGAAATCGCAGGTCCAGGTCTAAACTGCAAGCTCTGCCAGTCGATTCCCCTCGTAGTGAATTCCCCCCAAATGCAACCATCTCCCCGCCGTGAGTTCCTGAAAGCAATCGGTACGGGTTCGCTCGCCCTGACTGGCGGAATGTCAGCGATTGGAAACGCCGGACCGTTCGTGGCCGCTCAAAAAGTGGCCGCTGCTGAGATGCCCGCCGACTTACCCGTTGAACAGGCTCCGGCCAATGCGGATCTCGGTTCGCTCTACCCAGTTGTCAGGGGACTGGCGGAAAAGGTTCCGTATCCGTATTCCTTCCTCAGCGGTCGCTTTGCCTCGCTGGCCGAGCAACAAGCTGCTGGGCGCGAAAAAGTTCTGGAGGCATTTGGCTATCGTCCCGCCGCGGTCGCGCCAAATGCCGAGGTGGTGAGTCGGCAGGAGTTCCCTGAGTTCACGCGGGAAAAGATTCTCTTCTCGACATCGCCCCAGTTTCGAGTTCCCGCTTACGTCCACATTCCACGAGGTCTCAAGGAGCGGGGACCAGCGATTGTCGATTTGCACTCCCACGGCGGCATGTTTCTGTTTGGCAAGGAAAAGGTGATCGACTTCGGGACAAACCATCTCACGATGAAAACGTATCACGAACGGAACTATGGCGGCCGGCCCACTACGACCGAGTTAGTGAAGCGCGGCTATGTCGTAATTACGATCGACGCCTTCATGTTCGGCGAGCGGCGGGCCAGATTTGCCGAAGATCAAGAGTTGGGTTCGAATCGTGGTGACTATTCGCCCGCTACGGTCGATCTGCTGAATCGCAAATGTCGGAGCAAAGAATCGACGTTGGCCAAGTCGCTCATCTATGCGGGCATCTGCTGGCCGGGAATTATCACCTGGGACGACATGCGAACGGTTGATTACCTGGTAACTCGTCCCGAGGTCGATCCAGCACGGATCGGTTGCCTGGGTGTTTCGCTGGGTGGCTGGCGAACGATTTTTCTCGCCGGCCTCGACGAGCGAATAGCCGCCGCCTGTGTGGTGGGATTCATGTCGACCGTGCAGCCGATGATCGAGCGGCATATCAATACGCACTCATTTGCTCACTTTGTGCCGGGATTGCATCAGTATTTGGATTTGCCCGATGTCGTGGCCCTGCGTGCTCCGCGACCGTTACTTGTGCAGCAATGCCGTCAAGACGGTCTGTTTCCCGTCCAAGGAATGGAAGATTCAGTGACCAAGATTGCGGCCATCTATGAACGGGCTGGCGCGAAGGAGAAGTTCGCCGGACAATTTTACGATGTACCCCATCAGTTCAATGTTGCGATGCAAGACGATGCCTTCAGTTGGCTCGATCGTCAGCTAAAACCGACCTGAGTGTGTTGCTGAAAATCCGTTTGCATCCTAGGCACTAAAAACTTCGAATGACCAAGTTCCTGCAAATTTCGAAATATGGAGAAACCGCGTGAGACAGCGGACCAATTCATTCGCGATGGTCTCATTCGTGCTGACCGCATTTGCTTGCGGTGCGCTGCAGTTGTTGGCAGGCGAAAGTGATTTCGCGAAGGTTGCCCAAGAGATCGATCGCCGCCTCGCGGACCATTGGCAAAGCAAGAATATCACCCCCGCGAAGCAGGCCGATGATGCCACACTCCTGAAGCGATTGACGCTCGATCTTACGGGTCGCATTCCCACGCGCACCGAGTGGGAAGTTCGCTTGCAGGATGGCAAGCCGCTGGTGGATCGCTGGCCGGCCTTGGTACAGGAGTTAATGACGGGGCCTGAATTCCCATTGCATTACGGCGCTGTGCTCGAGGAAATGTTGCAGGGCTCTGCTGCTGGAAATGCAGACTTCACCGACTATCTGCGCACTAGCTTGCGGAGCGGAAAACGCTGGGATGCAATCTTTCGCGAATTAATGATTGGTCCCTGGGACGTGGCAGAAAGAAAGCCCGCGACCAAGTTCCTGGAGATTCGCGCGAAGGATCTCGACCGGCTAACGACCGATACGACGCGCGTCTTTTTCGGTGTCGACGTGAGCTGTGCGCGATGTCACGATCATCCACTCGTCGCCGATTGGAAACAGGATCATTACTATGGCATGGCCTCGTTCTTCAATCGTACTTCAGGCGGCAAGGGCTCGATCAGCGAAAAGACTGAAGGGGATGTCACGTTCAAGGGAAGTGATGGCTCGCAGCAAACAGCCCGCGTCATGTTCCTTTCCGGCAGTTTGGCCGCAGATCCCCCTGCACTCGACGGCAAGAAGCCCAAAGTCAGCCGGCGCGAGCAGCTCGTTACTCTTGCTCTGACGGAGCAGAGGTTTTTCAGCCGCTCGTTTGTGAATCGGGTCTGGCAACAGGTCTTTGGTCGCGGGCTGATTGATCCTGTCGATCAAATGCACTCGGCGAATCCGGCATCGGTCCCGGGCCTGCTCGAATGGCTGGCCGATGACTTCGTCAATTCGGGATACGACATCCAGCGCTTAATCGGCGGACTGGTGAGCAGTCGGGCGTATCGCCTGTCGAGTCAATGGGAAACGCTGTCGCCAGTGCCGGATGAGTCTGATTTTGCAGTGCGACGAGTAAGCCCACTATCGCCACGGCAGTATGCTTTCTCGGTACTCGTCGCTACGGGCCGAGCCAGCTTCGCCGAACCGTCGGCACTGGAACAACGGGCCGAGAAACTGGCAGGAAGTAAAGGGAGTCATCGAGTCGAACAATACCTGGCCGCTGAACAGCAGGCTGCTGCGCTGCTCCCCCATCTTGATCCCGTGCAAGACGGGCTTACAAGTGCGGCGGAAGCACTCTATTTATCGAATAATGTCGCTACCCAGAAAGTCGTCGCTGCTGATGAGGGAACTGTAACATCACGGCTCGTAGTTGAGAAAGACAATCGGGCCATCGCGGCGGCAGCCATTCGCGCGATCTACTGCCGGGCTCCACGCAGCGGTGAGATCGATCAACTGGCAGCCTGGTTGTCTCAATCGAATGCCGGTCTTCCTCAGACATGTGAGCAGTTGGTTTGGGCATTGATCACATCGGCTGAGTTTCGCTTTAAGCACTAACAGAGGCTCGGATGAGTATTCCTGCAAACCAATCACTAAGACAGGCCGGTACTTGCGCGCCGCAAGAGCATCAATTGCATCGTCGCTTGTTTCTCGGTGGCCTGTTAACCGGTGGCGCGGCGACCTTGGGCCTGCCCGGCGTTAGCATCGCCGGGGAGGTTCCCGCAGCGGGCGCGCTCAAACAGCAACAGAAGCGAGTGCTGTTCATTTGGTTGGCAGGGGGATCGAGTCAATTCGAAATGTGGGATCCCAAGCCTGGGCGTGAAACAGGCGGGCCATTTCGTGCCATCTCGACTGCGGTCAGTGGCTATCAGGTCTGCGAACTGATGCCTAAACTGGCCACGCGCATGAAGAAACTGGCCGTTGTTCGTTCGCTGAATACGAAGATCTCCGAGCACTTTCAGGCGGCCGATTTGATCAGCACCGGTTGGCCGAAAGAAGCGGCGCTCGAACATCCAGAAATCGGCGTGGTCCTTTCTAAAGAGTTGGCGCTGCAAGACAGTCCGCTGCCAGATTACGTTTCGCTGTTCACAACCACTGAAGGCCGCCGCCGACCAAGTCCGGGCTTTCTTAGTCGGCGACATGCGCCGCTGCTGCTCGAAGGTTCGCTGCAGCCGAGTAACATCGAGTTACCACCCGAGCTCACAGCCGAAGAGCATGCCAGTCGCGAGTCGCTGCGGTCGTTGCTCAGTCAACAATTTGGCCAACAGCGAGCGGGAAACGATTTGATTCAGGGCTACAACGAGGCTTATGCCCGTGTGCGCGGCCTGATGCGATCCGACGAGCTATTCAATCTCGAAAATGAGCCATCGAAGCAGCGCGAGCGATACGGCCGCACACCGTTCGGCCAGCACTGCCTGCTGGCCCGTCGACTGCTCGAAGCGGGTGTGCCGGTGGTGAAAGTGGCCCGCGGCTTTTGGGACAGCCATCACGACAATTTTGAAAGCCACCGCGAACTCGTACCCGACTTCGACAATGTCCTCAGCACGTTGCTCGACGATTTAGATGAACGCGGCCTGCTTCAGTCGACACTTGTCGTTGTGCTGTCGGAATTCGGCCGTACACCCAAGATCAATCAGGATGTCGGTCGCGATCATTATGCAGACGCCTGGTCGTGTGCCTTTGCGGGGTGCGGCATTCGCGGCGGAACTGTTCACGGCAAGACCAACGAAGATGGCACTGCTGTCAGCGAAGGAGAAGCCAACGCCGCTGACGTGGCAGCCACCATTTTTCAAGCCGTCGGCATCGACCCGCTCAAGCACTACCAAGTGGGCCAGCGTCCGGTGCCACTGGCTAAAGAAGACGCTCAGCCGATTAACGCGGTGCTCTCATGAACGACGCTGAAAAGACCATCGACCCCAAGCTCACAAGGCTGATTCACACGGCCGAAGCACCGGGCATTCTGTACGGCAGTTGTCTCGATCCGACAACTGGGAACTTCTACGGTGGCGGTGCGGACGGGCACGTTTACCGGATGACAACGCGACCTGTGGAAACGCTCGCAGAGAAAGCGACTGCGGAGAAACTGTGGCGGCATCACGAGAACTATGTTTCGTCACTAGCCTGGCTCGACGGAATCGTTGTCTCTGGCAGCTACGATCACAAACTCGTTTGGACTCGGCCGGACGGCGAGGGAAAGATTCGCGAGATTAACGCCCATGATGGTTGGGTGCGCAAGGTCGTGGTCATTCCGGGTCGCAATCAGTTGGCTTCGATTGGCGACGACATGTGCTTTAAGTTATGGGATGCGGTAACGGGCCAGGCAATTCACAACTGCCAAGGCCACGCTTCAAAAACGCCCGAAGGTTTTGCCAACAGCATTTACTCACTGGCGGCGAGCAATAGCGGAAAGTTAATCGCTTCTGCTGATCGAACGGGTGTGGTCATGGTGTGGGATATCGACACCGGCAAGCAGATTGCGAAGTTCCGCGCAGAGACCTTTTACACTTACGATGCGGAGAAGCGGGCCCGCTCGATTGGCGGCATTCGTTCGCTGGCGTTCTCGCCGGATGGTACTCGACTGGCGCTCGGGGGCATTGGGCAAGTTAGCAACGTCGATGGATTTGTCGGCCCCTGCCGCGTGGAAGTATGGGACTGGCAGGCCGAGCAGCGAACATTTGTCGGCACAGACAAGCATGCTGCGATTCTGAATCACATTCAGTATTTGCCCGATAGTGATCTGCTTGTTGGGGCTGGGGGCGGAGACGGTGGTCCGCTCATTGCCTTCTGGGATTTAAAGGCAGAGGTTCCGCTGGCGAAAGCAAAGCCTAAAAGCCACATCCAACACTTTGCCTATGACGATGCGACTCAGCAACTCCTGGCCGTTGGTCATGCTGGCCTGCAAGTGTGGGCGTTCACGCCGGCACCAACCAAGGAGTCGACCGCCGCGAAGAAGGGGTAGGCTATTCCTCAAGTTCAGCGAGCGCCTGCTTCACTTTGCTTTTAACTTCGGCTGATACGATATCGTGATTGAGCACCATTTCGCCGGCAGTGCGTTTCTCGGCAAGAGTCGCGGTAGGAATACCACAAATCGCGGTGAACTGTTCGCTGACCATCATCGCGCCGAACACACTTCGCTGGGGCGCGGGGCTCAACTGCTTGCGCAGCAATTCAACTGCCTCTGTGCGAGCTGCAATCGCTTTGTTCGGCTCCTTTGCGAATTCATGCAAGCTCGCAATCCGGTTCAGGACCTTCCCTTTTTCATAGCCAGCAGCCACGGGCAGTTGTTGCCTGGCTAATTCTATAGACCGGGCATACTCCTGCCTCATCTGGTGAAAGTTGCTCGCGATCTCTAACGCCTTAGCCTGTTGTTCGAGTGCGGGATAGGGCAACTGCTGAAAGTCTTTGAGAGCGAGTTCGAATTGCGCTGCCGTGGTTGTAGCTATCGCCGAGACGATTTGCAGCCGCTGAACCGAAGCGGCAATTTGTTGATAAGTGCTAGCCAACGGATCGTTGCGGGCAACGTCGCAATATTGCAGCGCCTCGGCCGGGCGTTTTTGCTGAAGTCGCAGTACAGACAATAGGTGATTGGCCTCGACTCGCAAGAGAGCCGGCGCGGATGGATCGGCGAGATAACCTTGCGCCATCGCTTCGACCTCTTGGGGTTTGCTGCGAAACGTCTTCTGGAAAGTCGTACGAAACTCAATTAGCTGAGCGTTCTCGGCGGCACCGCGATCGCTGAGATCTGCTGATTTGAACTGCATTCGGTTCCACGCGCGCAACATGCCACGACCATACGCCCGGGCCAAATTCTGATCCAGCAGCACGGTGGCCTGCGTATAGGGGATCTCCAAGGTGGCGGCGAAAACGGAACCATCGCGCAAGGCGAAATGATGCGAGTTGATGCTGCGGTTAATCGCGTTTGGCTTTGCAGGATCGGCCAGGACATTAATCGGGGCCATCGCCAACTGGGGGCGTTCTTCTTTCAGCCAAGCAATGAACTCATTCACGTTGTCCTTAATATGCGGGAGACCGAGCCCCATAAAGTGAAAGGCTTCATGAATGTCGCCGCGCAAGGCCGGGCAGTGCATATCGAGGGCATACCGCACGCGCTGAGCTTCGCCCAAGTCTTGAATCGCCTTGATTTCGGGGTAGAGCGGCATTTCGCCATAATCGCGATTGTGATCGTGCGGCGGGCGATTTTTTCCCTGATCGCCGGCCTGCACGCCGTCTTTATCAACCAGAGGAATGGCAAACAGCACGTGCTTCGCACGAAAGGAACTTCCCGCGGGAGAATCAGACATCGCCTCGTGCAGCCAACCTTCCATCACATAGCTGGCCATTGATTCGCAAGCGTGGTGTCGCGCCGTTACGATCATCGCTTTGACATTGGGTCCCGGCTCGCCAATCTGAAGCAGCTCGATTGGAGTCCCATTGCGCGTCTTCGCAAACGGCAGTCGCTTGAGGTGCTGATTGGTCTGATGCTCGCGCAGGAACCTTTCGAGATTGTCTTGCAGGTAAGGAATTGCGACCGCGAATCGCACCTTCCGAATTTCCGCTGTGAAGTCGTAGTAAAAAGACTCTCGCTGCGAAGCTGTACCATTGCCAGGCGGAGCCGCATACTCCACATGATCGGCACCGAGCCAATGCCAATTCTGCCCCCCATCGACGCTATAGGCAGGGCCACGAACACCGACGCGCTGGGCATTGGGAAAAGTAAATGTTACGCGGCCGGACTGCGAAGCAGTCGCTTCAAAGTGCCAGTAGAACCAGGGTTTGCCGCCACGCAGATCGGGCGTTATTTCGACCTCGCTTCCTTCGTTCTTCAGTACAGTGACATTGCCACCGGCAAAGTCCGACCGGATTGCGACCGACATCTCCGCTGCTCGCGCTGTCATTGGCGAGAGGAGCAAACATAGAGACAATATTGGTCTCAGGTGCAACATGCGAGGTGACTTTGTGGTGAGTACTAATCAGCGGCCAGGAGGGAGAGCGCTGACGCCGATTGTAGTCAGAACAGGCATCGCTCAGCCATTGGCATATTCCGCGAGCGTCGTCCCGTTTTCTCGGAACAATTTCGGGATTACGATTCAGGCCTGATCCTATTTGCCCATCGTGCGGCCAGCCTCTTCCTCGCCTGCCTAAGTTTCAGCCATGAAAATTGCCTACTTCGATTGTGCCAGCGGTATTAGTGGCGATATGACCCTGGGAGCGCTCGTCGATTGCGGTGTCGATCTCGCTGCCATTCAGGCCGGCGTTGATTCGCTCGGTTTTACGCAGATTCAGTTTTCGGCGGCAGAAGTGAAGCGCAAGGGCTTTCGCGGGCAGAAGGTCAGCATCGATCATCCGAAAGAGCAGGCTCACCGGCATCTGCACCACATCGTCGAGAAGATCGATGCGAGTCCGGTGCTCACCCAAACGCAAAAAGACCTGGCCCGCCGGATCTTCACTTGCATTGGCGAAGCCGAGGCACGAGTTCACGGCAGCACTCTGCGAAAAGTACATTTTCACGAAGTGGGGGCGGTGGATTCGATTGCCGATGTTGTGGGGAGTGCGATCGGCCTGTCACTGCTGGGCGTCGATCGCATTGTCTGCTCTCCGGTGCCAACCGGTACGGGATTCATCGAGATTGAACATGGTCGAGTCAGCGTGCCGGCCCCGGCGGTGGCGGAAATTCTGAAGGGGATTCCGCTCGCTGCTTCGCACGTGCCGTTCGAACTAACAACGCCCACCGGTGCGGCAATTATCGCCACCGTGGCTGATGAATTTGGCCCACTGCCAGCAATGAAGATTCGCCAGATTGGCTTGGGGGCCGGCGATCGCGATTTAAAAGAGCAACCCAACCTGCTGCGACTCATCGTGGGGGAAGTCGACGAACATCTGCTCAGCGACCAAGTCTGGGTACTCGAAACGAATCTTGACGACATCAGCGGCGAGGTGATCGGGCATTGCACCACGAAGCTCTTCGAGGCCGGAGCGCTCGATGTTTACACCACCGCAATTCAAATGAAAAAGAATCGCCCCGGTGTACTCGTCACAGTTCTCTGCCAGCCTGAAATGATTGCCAAGATGGAAAAAATCCTCTTTAAAGAAACGGGCACACTTGGCATTCGTCGCTGGCCGGCCAGTCGCCACAAGCTGGAACGCCGCCCTCATTCGATTCAAACCGAGTGGGGAAACGTGCAAGGCAAATTAGCGGTTCTCAGCGATGGCACGACCAGTTTCTCGCCCGAATTCGAGAGTTGCCGCGTAATTGCAATGGAGAAGAATGTGCCACTCAAAGATGTTTACGAATTGGCCCTGCGTGCCTATCAGCATTCTACGAATTCTTAGTTTTCGCCTACTTGTTTGTAGACGGTTTCATCATCTTGTCGAGCAGGGACATGACGACGCCCCGATAGACGCGCTCAAGCAGCGGATTCGATTTGATTAACTCGAATGTCTTAAATGCAGACTCGCCCTCCTCGGCAGATAGTTCGGTGTCAGTCGACCTGCCGGCCGAATCGATCAAAATCGCGATGTATTTGAACGAACCATCGTCGAGCATTTCGCGGCGCACATCGTGTAGTTGAGCTGAATCGAGATCGAATTCACCGGCAACGGGCTTCTTGGCTGGCTCATTAGCCCGAGGTGAAGTGCCAAGTAGTTTGCTGAGTTGCGTAGTGACTTCATGTACCGACTGCTCGGTTGCTACGTCGTTCAACTGGCCGGTCAGATTCTCCAGTCGCTGAAGGTTATCTGCAGCAGAATGCTTTTCTGCCTCCGCAATCGTGCTCATCACCCGAGCCGACAAAAAGTCGCTGGCAGCCGCCTGTTCGGCGGGAGTGCGCGCATCGAAATCTCCCTCGGACAACCATGCAAACCGAGGATCGCCTTGAGCTGCTTCGATGTCGCGCGTACTGACAGCTTCATCGGCTAACCAATGTTCGGTATTCGGCGTGAACGCCTCAATGGTAACTGCGTGTGGCAATGGCGGTTCGTCGATAGGAGGCGCATGTAACACAACTTGTTGCACGGGTGGAGCGACCGGCAATGGAGCCACGACCATGACCAGTTCGGTGATCACGGCCGAAACGAGCAAGGAATGAAGCCAGAACGACGATCGCCAACTCCAGCGCCAGCGGCGCTTTACGAGTGGTTGCGGCGATCGTTTGAAGAAGAACATACTCGGCCCATTTGATGCGGTGCGCTCCTCGCCCCACGCCTTACTTTAGGTGGGGTAACGAGTGCACGCAATCTTGAAGGCCAAGCGGACCTTTAACTGGCCCAGCGGCGAATGACAATTCCGCTCGCTTGCCCTTGCGGCGTCACACTTAGATTGATGCACGTGCTCCCCGCGCGATCGCCCTTCTTGGCAGGACGAATCGGACACTCGGGATCAAGCTCGGTGAGCGATTGAATCGGAAATAGGCTGCCATTTTCCAAGGCCAGTGTGCTGGCAATAGCTTCAATCAGACCGCTGGCGGCACCCAGATTTCCAAAGTAGCTCTTAGCTGCCGTCACTGGCACACGGTCTTTATCGGCACCGAGTGCAGCAGCGATTCCTTGCGATTCCAGACGGTCGAGCCGGACGTCCGATAGGCCGTGGGCGTGAATATGGCCGACTTCGGCCGGCTTCAGCTTGGCGCTCTGCAGCGATTGCTTAAGAACATTGGCGATGGCGGTTTTCTCGTCCGGCTCACTCTGGCGACTGGCCACAATGGATGAGCCGCCTCCAATAATTTCGCCGATGATCTTCGCCCCGCGTGCTTCAGCCGAGGCGAGTTCTTCCAGCAGAATGCAGGCCGCACCTTCGCCCAGTACTTGTCCAGTGCGTGCACGATCGAAGGGGCGGCTGAGGGTGGCCGGGTCACTCCCTTCGGCCAATGTCTCTTGCATGGCGACATGCACTGAACGGGCGGGGTGAATTCGCGTTCCCGTGGCCCCGGCCAACATCCGGTCGGCGTGGCCGCGGACGATGGTGTGATATGCTTCGAAAACCGCAAGATTACTCGAAGCTTCGCGCGAGGTGAGTGAATTGTTGGGTCCACGCAGTTCGTTAAAGATCGCGACATGAGCGGCCGGCAAGTTCGGCAGGTATTTAAGCAACCACAGAGGTTCGACTGCGGGCAGGCCTTCATCGGCCCACTTCGTAAAGTCGAAATGACCCTGTGCATCAAGGCACTTCCTCACCCCCAGGGCAAACTCGCCTGGAAGGGTAAGCATGTAATCGCTCCCGTACAGCACGCCAAGCCGGTCCCGATCGATGGAATCAAGCTTCAGGCCGGCGTCATTAATACACAATTGGGCGACTGCCACACCCATCTGAATCTCGCGGCACATTACCCGGAGATTTTTCTTGATGTTCCGGCTGAGCGTCTTTTCCAGGGGACCGAACTCTTCGATCGAACCCGTGAACTCGCGGGCTTCGGCACCAAAAGGGGTAGGAAGTGACGCAGTGGGAATACTGGTCAACTCGGCGATACCGGTTTTTTCCTGAGCGAGGGCATCCCACAATTGGGACGCACTATTGCCCAGCGGGCTGACGAGGCCGATTCCGGTGATGACAACGCGACGAGTCATTCGCAGCCTAGTTCCGTGGCTCTAAGTGCTGAAGAGGATTGGCCCGGTCTGGGTCAACACTCTCCGAAAAATGTGGATGGGAAACCCACGATTCTAATTGTCCCAGGGGGAGCGCGTCGAGGCGGGAAGAGCCTAGCGCGCTTGTGTCGCCCAACTCGCGCACAAGACTTTTTATCGTCCGTTAGTGCTGCTGCGCCAAGCGAATGCGGCATTCTCCAGCAATGTTTTGCCGCAACTTGTTACAAGCAAAAAGCGAGGCGTGCTGCCGCCGCTAGCAATCTGCCCCGCAGTCCGGCAGGTAGTTTGTCAAAACAGAGCTTGAGCTTGCTCATTCACGACTAGCAGAGAAAATCTGACTTCAGCGCCTGTTCCGTGCGACAGCTCTGAAATGGCGGCGTACCAATTCCCGTAAACTTGCAGCTTAGGGTGAATCACAAGCCCTTCTGCCGGTCCACTGGTTGACAGCTGGCAATCACGCGGCTTTAATGCGTCGTCATTTTCCTCCGCCAGCGGGACGCTAGTTCTCGCTGTCGGACTCGGCGATTTTGTTCGCCGACGGCGCTCGATGGACAACCTGGAACGAGGACTGACGGATGACGAACGGTGTGCGGCGATGGTGTGGCGCAATAGTGGTGGCATTGGCTTGGACGATGCTTCTTGCCATGTCGGACTCGATTGGGGCGCAAGAGTCCGCCAAAAGTGAGCCACCAGCGGTGGCGGTCGTGACACCTGCCTCCGGGAGCACCACCGAAGTGCTGGTTTGGAGCATCTGCTTGCTGGGCTCCATCATCGCCCTGGCTCAAGCGTTTGTCTTTTACCGCCAGATGATGGCTTCGGACCCCGGCAACGCTCGGATGCAAGAAATTGCCGGCTATGTGCGCACGGGTGCCGCCGCCTACTTACGACAGCAGTACAAAGTGGTCGCGGCATTTTTTGTGGTGATTGCCGGCCTATTGGCCGTTCAAGCTTTCGTGTTGAAGACGCAAAGTGAGTTCGTCCCGTTTGCGTTTATTACCGGTGGTTTCTTCAGCGGTTTGGCTGGTTTCTTCGGTATGAAGACCGCAACACACGCGAGCAGCCGCACAGCAGCTGCCGCTCAAAAATCTCTGAATCAAGGGCTGCAGGTGGCGTTCCGCAGCGGGGCAGTGATGGGCCTCGTCGTCGTCGGCCTGGGATTGCTCGATATCTGCATTTGGTACGCGGTTCTGCGCTGGGGTATGGGCGCCTTCGGCCACGAGGCTCTGTCGTTAGGCGAGATCACTGTGATCATGCTGTGCTTCGGCATGGGTGCCAGTAGCCAGGCTCTGTTCGCCCGCGTCGGTGGCGGTATTTTCACCAAGGCCGCTGACGTCGGTGCCGACCTTGTCGGCAAAGTGGAAGCCGGCATTCCCGAGGACGATCCGCGTAACCCAGCAACGATTGCGGACAATGTGGGTGACAACGTCGGCGACGTCGCTGGCATGGGTGCCGACTTGTACGAATCGTACTGTGGTTCGATTCTGGCGACGGCTGCACTCGGTGTGGCCGCCTTTCTCGGCAACGAACAAAAACAGTTGGCCGCCCTGCTGCTGCCGATGGCAATTGCGGGCGTGGGGATCGTTTTGTCAATCGCCGGCATGTATGTCATCCGTACCAATGAAGAGGCCACGCAGAAAAACCTGCTGGCGGCTCTCTTTCGCGGCATTAACGCATCGACACTGCTCGTCGCGGTCTGCACCTTTGGCCTGGCGTATTGGATTTTGCCAGACCACATGGGAGTAGCAGGTAGCGTGGTAGTCGGCCTCGTGGCAGGTTGGCTCATTGGCTACTACACGACGATCGCCACCAGCGACGAATATTCGATGACCAAGGAAGTTGCTGCACAGGCCCAAACCGGCCCAGCCACGGTGATCATCGGCGGTATCGCCGCCGGCATGCAAAGCACCTGGGCACCGGTGGTGATTGTGTGCATTGCCACGTTGGCCTCGTTCGGTTTCGCGAACAATTGGGACTTTGCCAGCGTCGACAACTTTGCACTGGGCCTATACGGCGTGGGTATTGCCGCTGTCGGGATGCTTAGTACCCTGGGAATCACACTTGCCACCGATGCGTACGGTCCGATCGCTGACAACGCGGGTGGTAACGCCGAAATGTCTCACCTGGGTGCCGAAGTTCGCCGCCGCACCGATGCTCTCGATGCACTGGGCAATACGACGGCTGCTACGGGCAAGGGATTTGCCATCGGTTCTGCTGCCCTCACCGCCCTCGCGTTACTTGCCGCTTATATCGAAGAAGTTCGCGTGGGCTTCGAACGCTGGGGCAAAGATCCCACCGTGGTTGCGACGTCAGCCGACAATGGCTACTACAAGATCAATCAGAACTTCGTTCTCCACAAAAACGGAAACGATCCCAAGAATTACGAGATGTACCTCATCATGCCGACCGAAGCTCGTTTGCCCGCCTGGCAAGCGTTGCCGTTGGCAAAAACAGGCCAAAGCACTGGACTTGTAGAGACCGATTTCAAAGGAAGTCCAAAGCGGCGCAAGCTCACGATGGGCGACGATCAATTGACGCTAATCGAGCTCAAACATGCCACCATTCCCGACTTTGCCACGTACTATGACGCGTCGCTGATGAATCCCAAAGCGATGGTCGGCATTCTGTTGGGCTCGATGTCGGTGTTTGTGTTCTGCGCCATGACCATGAAAGCGGTGGGACGTGCGGCCAAGGGAATGGTAGAAGAGGTCCGCCGCCAGTTTAAAGAGAACCCGGGGATTATGGCGGGAACATCAATGCCCGATTACGCTCGCCCGGTGCAGATCAGCACGGTCGCTGCCCAGCGGGAAATGATTCTGCCTTCGCTCCTTGGTCTCGTGACCCCAGTCGTCATCGGTTTGCTCCTAGGGGTGGGCGGTGTGCTGGGTTTGCTGGTCGGAACGCTGGCCACGGGCTTTTGCGTGGCTGTGTTCATGTCGAACTCGGGTGGTTCGTGGGACAATGCCAAGAAGCACATCGAGGCCGGCAACTTTGGCGGCAAAAAGACGGATGCTCACAAGGCAGCTGTGGTCGGCGATACCGTCGGCGATCCCTTCAAGGACACGAGCGGCCCCAGCTTGAATATTCTCATCAAACTGATGAGCATGGTGAGCGTGGTGGCCGCCGGTCTGGTGGTTCGCTACAGCCTGGCTGCCCTCGGCATCTTCTAATCCTGCGACGAACGGGCTTGACTGGCGGGGAATCACCTCAACTCGGAGGTGCTTCCCCGCAAAGTGTCCGCTCGGAATAGTTCACTTCTACCAAACTAGCCACAGCCGCCGGTTTACGACCGGGCGGCTGTTCCTATAATCAGGCTTGATTGGTTTCACACTCTTTCAGGATGTTTCCATGCCCGAGCATGTGGTGATTATTGGCAGTGGCCCCGCTGGTTGGTCTGCCGCGATTTATGCGGCCCGCGCAAACTTGCACCCCATCGTGTTCGAAGGGGCAATCACTGAAGAGAACCGGATCTCTGGCACCTTGCCGCTGGGGCAATTGAATCTGACCACTGAGGTCGAGAACTATGCCGGTTTTCCCTCCGGGAACCTGAGCGGCTACATCAAGTCGGCCATTGATCCGGAACGGCACAACGACTTCATGATCGAAGAGCACCCGCACGCGGTGACCGGCCCAGAATTGATGAACTTAATGCGTCAACAGGCCCTCAACTTTGGCACGAAAATCGTCACCGACGACGTGGTCTCGGTCGATCTCAGCAAGCGGCCGTTCGTCATCACACCGCGCGAGGGAGAGCCAATTGAATCGCACACCATCATCGTTTCGACTGGTGCCCGGGCGAACTATCTGGGCCTGCCGTCAGAAGAGAAGTTCAAGAATCGCGGCGTAAGTGCCTGCGCGGTTTGCGACGGCGCGCTTCCTCGGTTCCGCAACAAGCCGATGGTCGTTGTCGGCGGTGGTGACTCGGCCGTCGAAGAAGCGACCTACCTCAGCAAGTACGCTTCGACCGTTCACATGCTGATGCGGCGCGATGTTTTTCGCGCCTCGAAGATCATGAAGGAACGGGCCGAAACGAATCCCAAAATCAAGATTCACTTCTTCCGCGAAGTCGACGAAGTACTCGGTGACGACAAGCCAGGTGGACCGGGCGTTACGGGCATCCGTCTGAAGAATAATCAAGACGGTACCAAGGAAGAACTTGCAGCCAGCGGCCTGTTCCTGGCGATTGGCCACACGCCAAACACGTCGTTCCTTAACGGCCAGTTGGAACTGAACGAAAAGGGATACGTGAAACTGACGCAATCGTTCCGCACTTACACCAGCGTGCCGGGCGTGTTTGCTGCGGGGGATGTTGCCGACGACTACTATCGCCAGGCGATTACATCTGCGGGAACTGGCTGTATGGCCGCTCTTGATGCCGAGCGTTTTTTGGCAGCCGAGGGTATTTAAGCGTTACGCGCGCATTGCGCGTGCCCGTCGATGGCATTCCTTGATGCGACCTTCCAATTCACTCACCACTTGCTCGTCGGTGAGTGACGCGATGAGCACCGGCGATAGCGGCTCACCGATAACGACAGCGATTCGCCCTAGCCGCGGCAGTTTTGCCGACCGCGGCCAGGCCTGATAAGCTCCGTCGAGCCCAACGGGTACGAGTGGTACTTTGCTGCGACGCGCCACACTGCAAAACCCTGACTTCAGCGACGAGACCTCGCCATCTTGCGACCGCGTCCCTTCGGGAAAGATAAGCACTTGCTCGCCTGCCTTGAGTCGGCGAAGTGTCTCCTTCAAACCGGCCAGCCCGCCTCCTTCACGGTCGATGGGAATGGCATCGAGAAAGCGAATCAGTGGGGCAAGAAGCGGATTCTTGAAGAGCGTATCGCGGGCCAGGTAGTTCATTCGCCGACTGCAGGTCAGCCCGACCAGCACCGGATCGAAATAGCTCTGGTGGTTCGAGCAGATTAGCGCGCCACCTTCCCGCGGGAAGTGCTCCGCACCTTGCCAACGCAGCCGATAAACGACGATTCCGAAAACCCGTGAAAAATTGCGGAACGCATCGTAACCGGCATGCTGAATCCAGGAGCGTTCCATACGAAGGGGATCAATCGAAGGCGGTCAAACAAGGAGGAAGGTTAAACTAGCGACAGCTTCTGCTGCCGCTCGCGAACGATGCTTTCCAACCGGACAATCACTTGTTCTGTACTCAAACCATCGGTGCACACATCAATGGCATCGTCGGCCCGGCGGAGCGGACCAAATTCACGCTGCATATCTCGCCGGTCGCGGTCGTTGATCTGTCGCAGCACTTCCTCCCAAGATATTTGCTCGCCCCGCGCTTGCAACTCCGTGTGCCGGCGAGTTGCTCGCTCTTCGGGCGAAGCAGTCAGATAAATCTTGCACTCGGCATGCGGAAACGCCACCGTTCCTTGATCGCGACCCTCGGTGACCGTATCGCTACCTTCGGCAAATTCGCGCTGCAAATGGACGAGTCGTTCGCGCACGCGGCGATTGTCAGCTGCCAGATAAACGGAAGCGGCAACCTCGCTGGTGCGAATCAGACCGGTCACATCAAAGCCATCGAGCAGTACCCGGTTGTCGTGCAGAATGAGGGACGTCCGCTGAGCCATATCGGCAATGGCGTCGGCATCGCCAGCGCCATAGTGCCGTCGCAGCGCGGCGAGTGTAATGGCGCGGTACATCGCGCCGGTATCGAGAAATTGAAATCCCAGGTGATGAGCCAGCCTGCGAGCAACGCTGCTTTTGCCGGCACCAGCGGGACCATCGATGGCTACGATCATGCTGACTGAAACCTCGCGGTCACCCAGACCCACTCATGGGGCGTTAGTTCGACGCGCAACTTGCCATCCTCCGCCTCGCAGTCGCGCAGCACATTATCTTGATAATCGACGACGTGCCCGCTGCCCAGGGCGCGAAAGGTGCGGACGTTCACTTTTGCCGGGCGGCCTTCTGTTTCCAACAGGCGCAACTGCAAGCCTGCGACTCGGCCTTGCTCTAGGAGCGGCTGGCACGAAGTGACGACCACGTTGCGAGCGTCGACATGCGCGAGCCAACCTGTGACGCCGGAATGGGGCTTCGCAGCGCGTTCTACGATCACGGGGCCAGATAGCAACGATAGCGCTTCCGTCAGTGGATACTTCAAATCGATACCGATGCCAAACGTGAACTTCCGCGCTCGCTCACCGCGCGTAATCAGCAGGCTATCGAGCATTCTCGAATCATGTCGGCGATGGAACGGCAGCCCGCCGGTTAGAATCGTCGTGTTGTCTTTGATCGTCACCAAATCGATGTAGTGCGGTGCTTCGAACTGCTTGCCGCTGGCTGGCACGCGCGTTTGATGCACGGTGCGGAATAGTTCAGCAGCGGGATCGGCCCAGGCAAAGCGCGCGCAGTAGTACGAATTCCACGGATCAGCCCGCGGCTGTTCAATCGGGTCGAGTTCCACCTGCACTTGCAGCACACGACTGCCGCGCCACACGCGATACGTCTGCACAAACCCGGCAAGCTTCTTGCCATCACGATCGAGCAAGCGACCAGTGCATACGATCTCGCCGAGAGCGGTCGTCGACATGGTTACTTTCACTTCATCAGCGGCCATCACGCTATAGACGGCCGTTTCATCAGGATCACGATAAGTATCGCCCGGCTTCTGCGCCGCACCCGGCAAGCGGAGAGCCAACTGCTGCGAGATTCGATTGCCGCGTTTGCCGTACTCGTGTAGCGCGCCAAGCGTACCTGTGACGGGATTGATGATCGCCTCGAAAAACTCGTTCCGCAGCACATTCTCTTCGGCTAGCAGCGGCTGCTTGGTTTCGCGCACCGGTTTGGAATCAGTGGGAACCCAGACGAAGCCGAAGGGGGGCACATCGACTACGACTTGTCCTGCTGCAGCAGTCCCGCCCACGGAGTAAATCGGCTTCTCGACGGCCGGTAAGGCCGACAAACCACTGACCTCCACATTCTCGCGCCGGACGAAGCTATGTGGATTGATTACCAAAATTCCGTTGGTACTTGCGCTACTTGTCCCCGCTAGTTTTTCGCTACACTGCGCGGCGGCTTGAGTGCGGGCCTGTTGTGCGGTTGCGATGGACTCAACGGTGCATCCTGCTTCGGTGTTGTCCGAGACCTGGGGCACTTGTGATTGACTTCCGGGGTCTCCACTCACCAGTGCGGCCAACGTTTGCAGTGTGGTGGTTGAGGCAGCGAGTACCTGTTGTTGCCAGTAACGAACCGAAGTTGAGATTGGATCCTCTTGCCGACGAATGACAGCCTGTTTGAGATACGGCGACTTGTAGCGATCCGCTTCAAAGCGATCGATATGCCCGGGCTGAGCAGTCTCGCGAAAGTAATGATCGACCGTCGCGAATTTGCCCAGCGCCGAGCAGTACTTTGCGATCCGTTGCAAATCGCCGAGCCAGCAACTGGCTTGTCCCGGCCAATGGGCCAGGCACACGGTGGCCACATGATCGCCGTCCATCGACTCGCCCAGCTTGGTCGCATAGGTGAGAAATGTCTGGGCCTTCGAAGCATCGAGTGGCGGCTTGGCAATCGCATCAATGGCCTGACCATCGAGCCCCTCCCAGCGAACCTTCAGTTGTGTGCCGTCAGGTACTTTGCCATCTTCCAGCGAAGTATGCAGCACGCCCTTGTAACCCAACCGATTGAGCACACCGGGCAATTGCGGCGTCAGACCGAACTTCCAGCGGCCATATACTTCTGGGCGTCGGCCCAAGTATTGTTCATAGACCTCGCCACCCTGCTTGAGCCCAGTAGCGATGTCATCGAGCGAGAGCAGCGGCAAGCGCCGTTCGTTCGCTTCGCCCCCAATCACGCTCAAAGTGCCTGCATTCAAACGCTCACGCACCAGATCGAGCGAAGCCGGTTCTTTGGCAGCCATCTCGGCGAGTAACTCACCGGACAAGAGCAAGTTCGTCGGCGTGCTGCCGGCCAGGTCGGCGCGGAGGGTACTCCCAATCGTTGAAGACGCCATCAGCTTGAGATCAAGGACCAGGGCATCGACCGGGTAGTAATGGTCTCGCTCTTCAGCCAGCAAACTGAAGCAGGCGCCCAATTTTTCACGAGCCAGCGTTTCGTCCCCTGCGACAGCTGCCTGGGCGGCGGCGACAGCGGTCGTCTTGAAATAAGTCTCATCGAGATTGCTCGAGTAGCGCATCTGCCGCGTGAGCAGGGCGATCTGCAGATAGCCATATCCCAAGGCCAGAAAGTCTGCCACCAAATCGTCACTGACGGGATTCGCCCGTGGCCCGAGAAACGCCAGCGCGGCCTCGACAATATCTTTCCGGTCAGTCTTACCCCGAATCAGGCAGCCCCCCGATTCCTTCACCCGCTGGGCGTAGCCAGTGGGTAACCGTTGCACGCAGACGGTCGGAACGGCAATCAACCGACCGGCCAATTCCTGGGGCGGGTCTTCGATCCGCCGCCATTCGATGGCCTGACCAGCCGAAGCAATCAGTTCGGGGTGCCACAGCGCCGACCAATTGGCCAGCAGGCTTTGGGAATCGTCGCCGTCGTGATAGGTCGGAAAATCTTCCAAACTATGGCACGGGAGCAAAACCAGCAGCTCGGTAAATTGCGTCATCGTCGGTTGGCGGGCAGGATTGGAAAGGGGCAGAACCAGCGGCAGCCATTAGGCTACCCAAACCTGCCACCTTAATCGTTACCGCGGGCAGCGCCCAGATGTTGGCCCTATCGGTAGTGTGCCAAATTGGTTGTCTGACCTGATCACGAGACGGTTTCCGATCGAACCAGGCAAGCATCCCGGCAACCATCGCTGGCAACCACTTTCTCCGAGAAAATCAGGATCACCACGACGCAGCTTTTCGCCACGTAATCTCCCCGCCCAATTTTCAACCTATATGTTCAACAATCACCCTCATTGTTGAACACCGATCGCTCGCAAAACGCGAGAGTTGCGCACATCGCTGTTCAATTAACGACCCCTTAATTGAACGCCCCCCTTTTGCGGTTTGCGCCAAACTGGGCTGGATAACGCCAGTTCACCAGCGTGCACTCAGCCTGAAAGTTGCCTGAAACGACGAACGGAAATTTCCGGAATTCTAACAATCAACAACATGCCGGGGTGACTCTTCGGTACTTCACAAAGACTTTCCCGGCAGGCAGTTATGCCACGGCATGTAGTCGTAAGTCATGATTGCGCCTAGGAAACTTCGAAAATCGATTTCCACTAAATTTCCATTATCCCGCAGTGGAAGTTCGCGTGAGTCAGCTGCCAGTTTCCGCAGTGAACAGTGCCGCTGCGCGAGCTTAGGGCAGCGAAAGCTCCATTAGTCACGTGGACTTGATGAACATTGCATGGCAAGTAATGCGCCAATAATGGCACACTTAGCATTCACGTACGACCAGATTATGAAAGAGCATCCCTTAATGAATTAGACGTTCGAGCAGGGACTAGTTTGGTCACGGCTTGAAAAATTCGGTAACCGTTCACGCCAGCATGTAGGTCACATCCGCCGGATGTGATCCTGGTTGGCAGTTGGACCATCATTCGGCATCCGACCGGCAAACTACAAACTCGGTGTCTCGCCGCTTCAGGTTCCGGCCAGCGGCCAGAACCTACCGGGTACTGGCATGTACGCCTACCATCCAGCCCCACCACCATTGGCAGGTCAGCCTGCGGTCAGCAATTTGAAGGCGAACGCTCCAATAACGCCACCAAGGATCGGGCCGGCGACGGGAATCCAGGCGTAGCTCCAGTCGGACGAGCCTTTGCCGGCAATGGGGAGCAAAAAGTGCGCTAGGCGGGGAGCCAGGTCGCGGGCAGGGTTAATCGCATAGCCCGTGGTTCCCCCCAGGCTGAGACCGATAGCCCAAACCACCAGACCAATCAGCGGCGGTTCCAGGCCGCCGACAACGTTGAGCCCGTCGCCGGTTTTCGTCACCTTGCCGACAGCTGAGGCGATGAACACAAGCGCGAACGTACCGATGAACTCTCCCAACAAATTGGAGAGCGGGCTGCGAATTGCCGGCGCGGTGCAAAAGACGGCCAACTTCAGGTCTTGTTCTTTCGTCACTTGCCAGTGTGGCAAATAGTGGAGCCAAACCAGGACCGCGCCGACGAACGCACCAACCATTTGTGCGGCGACGAGCGCTAGACCGTCGACGGGCGGCATTTGCTGCAGCACCATGTCGGCCAGCGGTCCCACCGGGTTCAACGCACCGAGACCACCCAAAGCCTTCGAGACAAAAATGCCGCAGGTCACGGCAAAGGCCCAGCCCGCGGTAATCACAATCCAGCCCGCGCTGTGCGCCTTCGAGCGGTTCAGCAGCACGCCGGCCACCACGCCATCGCCCAGCAGAATCAACGTCAGCGTGCCGAAAAATTCGCCTAGAACTGGCGCAGGAATGGGAAGAAGCACAGCAGGCTCCGAAATCGCGAGTGGGAGAGAGTCGCGTGCCCCATCATCCGGGCGGCCGCAACGTGGACCCAGCATACGACATCGAATTACTCGCGGCGAGAATGGCACTCGCCGAAACCGCACGGGCGGCAAGCCGGTCTATTTTTCGTGGACCACCGTCACGTTGGTCGAGATGCCGCCGCGGGGCGTGAACGAGGCGACGAGTTTCATCCGCCGCGGTTCGAGGGCGGCAACCAGATCGTTGAGAATGCTGTTCGTGATGTTCTCGTAGAAGATGCCCTGATTGCGAAAGCTCTGCAGGTACATCTTGAGGCTTTTCAATTCCACGCACTTCTGATCGGGCGTGTACGTGAACGTGAGCGTGCCGAAATCGGGTTGCCCGGTCTTGGGGCAGACCGAGGTGAACTCGGGGCAGATAATCTCGATCACATAATCCCGCTGGGGGAATTGATTGTCGAACGTTTCGAGTAGCGAGGCGGGGTTTTCGGACATGAGTCGTGCAGAGATCAAACGTGAAGGTAGGGTGGGCCGAGTGAAACGAGGCCCTCCATGAAGAATCGTCGATTTCGGTGGGCCTCGTTTCACTCGGCCCACCCTACAAAGACTCTTTACAAAGGCTCTTTAACCGTACAGGAAACGTCCCACATCCATTGCCGAGGCAAAAACCATCAGCGAGAGGAGGAAGAATAAGCCGGCGAGAGTCAACTTGTACTGTAGCTCGGCGTCAACTGGCTTCCCGCGAATCCACTCGGCCGTGAGAAAGACCATATGGCCGCCATCGAGAACGGGAATCGGCAAGAAGTTAATTACCGCCAGGTTCGCACTGAGCATCGTCAAGAAGAGGAGCATCTTCGGAATGCCGAGCGAGGCGACCGACGTAGCGGCATACAGAATTCCCGGTGGGCCGGACAAATTCGACGCCGACAGTTGGAACGTCACCAGCCGGTGCAGCACTAGCAGCACTTCTTGAATTCGTTCCTTGGTCTCGCGCAAGCCCAGACTGAAGGCCTGGCTCCAACTTTCTGCGCGATGAATCTTGGATTCGGCCTGTAGGAAGAGGCCGCGCGATTCGTCGAAATAAACTTTGGATGCCGCCGGGCTGATCTTTACGGCAAAAGCCTTCTCGCCGCGCATGAATTCCAGCTGAACTTGATAGTCAGGTTTGGCTTGCTGCACCAGGCCCATCAGCTTCAACCATTTGTTCGGCGAAGCCTTCAGGTCGATGCGACCGACTTTGGCAAACACCTTGTCGCGCTCGTCTTGCTTATCGGCAGCGGGTAGGATGAACGTCGCAGCGACCAGTTGATCGCCGGCTTTGATATCTTGCTTGCCAGCTGGCCCCTCAGCGTCAACTTCGGCTACCAGAGGGAGCAGGTCAAAAGCCACCCCCAATGTCTCAGCCGCAGCATTGCCGGAGTTATCGTAACGATAAAGCGGAAACAGATTCAGCGGTTGCTCGAGGGTGGCGGTCAGTTCCTTCTGTTCGCGCTTGTTATCTTTGCCGGCTCGGCTGACCACAATCGCCACTTCCTTGCCAACGCGGTCCAGCAGTCGCTGGCCGAGCGAAAGAGGGTCGCCAATGGGCTGGCCATCAATCGTTTCGAGTTGGTCCCCCACCAGAATTCCAGCTGTTTCGGCCGGGCTTCCCTTACGAATCGCGGCGACCGGTCCGAGGGCCAAGGTGACACCCAGTTCACGCACTCCCGCGGGTTCCACCGTTACTTCCAGAACTTCGGGTGGCTTGGCTTCCGCTTTGGGATCGGCACCCTTTCCAGGTTCGACAGCTCGCTCCACGGTTAGGGTGAGTTTGCCGGTGGGATTCTGTACGAGGAGCGCACTGATCTGCGCGCCGGAGCTTACTTTTTGCCCATTCACGGCGACGATTTTGTCATCGGACTGGAGAGGGATGTCGGTCGTGGCCAGACCAAGCGAGGCACCTTTCTGCTTATCCGCGTCCGAAGGAACGCTAAGCTTGACGCCCATCAACGGAGCCATGCCGACAGTCGGAAACTTGTTGCCGTCGTGCTTTACGGGCTTCACTTCATACCAGTGCTCGTTGCCCCGCGCATCGACCACCTGCATGGCCAGATCGCGGTTATTGCCGTTGAGCACGATGTTGCGCATCAAATCTTCGAAGCGCAGGTGAGCGTAGGGCTTCGAGTCTTTGCCGAAGGCGATGATCTTGCCCCCGGGTTCAATGCCGGCCTGCCAGGCGGGATCGCCAGGAACGGTACCACCGGCACCGGCGGGCATTTCGCGCACGCCCATTTTGTAGGCGATTGACGCGAAGACGACCGCGAAGATCGCATTCATAATTACGCCGGCCGAGATGATGGCCATGCGCGCGGGAACCGACTTGGCCGTGTAACTGCGCGGGTCGAGCCAAACGGTTTTGCCATCGGCACCTTTGACCGCAACCGCAGGTTGAGGCGGTGGATCGGCGTTCTTGACGGGGTCTGGCGGCGTATGAAAAGCTTGTTCGGCGACTTTTTCAATCGACGAGCCCATCGTCAGTCCTTCGCCGGCAGCTGTGGTCGAGTCAAGTTTCGTTCGTTCGGCTTCTGCCTCGGCATTGCGCGGATCATCGTCCTGGCCGAGCATCTTTACGTAGCCACCGAGCGGTAGGCTGCCGATGCCGTATTCGGTTTCGCCAATCTGCATCTTCCACAGCGAGCGTGGAATTTTCCAACCGGTGAACGGAATGGGAATCTCGAGAAAGTCGAAGCCAACGTAGAACTTCTCGCACTTCACGCCACAGGCTTTGGCCACGAGAAAGTGGCCGAGCTCGTGGACGAAGATGACGAAGCCCAGACCGACGGCCACATATAGCAGGCTTTGCAGCGTGCCGAGCAGCCACGACAGGATACCGGGTTCGCCAGCCGAAGCTGCGGCTGCGAGTAACAACGAACTATCGAAAACTAACCAATCCACCGTTGAACCTCCTCCCGCGCCCAAGTATCCAGCTGCATGAGTTGGCTGAGGGTAGGCGAGGGATCGTAGGAATGATGATCTATGACTGCGCGACAAACGGGCACGATTTGCAGGAAAGGCATCTCGCCACGTAAAAACCGAGCCACTGCCGCTTCGTTGGCCGCGTTCAGGACTGCTCCCGCGGTGCCGCCGACTTTGGCGACTTCCCGACCCAAGGGGAGGGCCGGAAAGCGGTCTTCGTCGGGCGGTTCAAACTCCAATTGCCAGCTAGTCCGCCAATCCACCTTACGTGCGGGGGAGGGCAAACGTTCTGGCCATGTTAGTGCATATTGAATCGGCAGCTTCATGTCAGGCGGGCTGAGTTGGGCTAAGACCGATCCATCGTTGAATTCTACCAAAGAATGAACCACCGATTGCGGGTGGACCATCACTTCGATTTGATCTGGCGGCAAATCGAACAACCAGCGAGCTTCGATGATTTCGAGGGCCTTGTTCATCATGGTCGCACTATCGACCGTGATCTTAGGCCCCATCCGCCACGTGGGATGAGCCAGCGCCTGCTCGACCGTCACCTGCGACATCTGCTGCTTCGTCAACTTGCGAAACGGCCCGCCGCTGGCTGTGAGAACAATACGCCGTAGATCTTCCCGCCGTCCGGCTGCCAAGGCTTGGAACACTGCACTGTGTTCGCTATCGATGGGGAGAATCTTGGCATTGCGGCTGGCCGCGAGTGGCATAACCAGCGGCCCAGCCATGACGAGTGTTTCTTTATTGGCCAGGGCAACGGTTTTGCCGGCCTCGAGTGCGGCCCAAGTGCCGGCCAAACCAGCGCTGCCGACAATTGCCGCCACGACCACGTCGACATCGGCATGTTGCACGACTTGCTGCATGCCGTCAGTTGCGCAAACCACTTCGCTCACACCATTTAAGGCGGACCAATCACACTTTTTTGCAGCTGCTGGGTCGGTGGGAATGACCCAGCGGGGGCGAAATTCCAACGCTTGCTGACAGAGTTGCTCGGTATTGGAGTGAGCACTCAGGGCCACCACCCGCAAACGTCCACCGGAGTGTCGCACCACTTCGAGCGTGCTCTGGCCGATGCTACCGGTCGAACCGAGAATGGCGAGATTGCGGGCGGTAGTAGCGCGGACGGGCAAAGTCATGCGGGGTATGGTGGCCTGAAATGCCAAATTTCACAAGCACGCGAGCTTGAACCAGGAGCGGGTTTTCAGCGGTCGGCGAGGTGTCTAACAAAAGTCGGGAAAGTGCGCCAAGCAAAACCCCATTTCGCGCCAGACTGAATCTCCTAAAGTCGACTGGCACTTTAGGTTGCGTTCGGTTGCCAATTGTAGGCCGCAGCGGTATTTGCAGCAACATGAACTAACTGTGCAGGTGCAGAAGATGAGGGGGACGTTATACTAAGGAAGTACCTTCTCTGTAGGCTGGGTGGAACGGCCGTTCTCTCCCAACCGAACACGCGATCTTCCTGCGAAGATCTACCCGCAAGGATTGAGCATGAGCAACGAAAACGGGCCCGGACGATCTGGCATGGATAAAGGTGGCATGTCAGGGATGAACCTGTTTGCCATCGTCATTCTGGTGCTGCTTGCCGGACTGCTGACGGTTGTGGTGTCCAGCCGGTTCTTTCATCAGACGATGCGAGATTCCGACTTGATTCGCCTGATTCAGGCGAGCAAAGAACCGCATGGCCACATCGATATTCGCGATGAACAGTCGGGCACCATTTATCGCTATTCGAACCTGCGCTCGCTGGTAATCCACGACCAATATGCCACCGCCGTCGTCGAGCGGGCTCCGCTGGTGCCAACCAAAATTGGCGGAGAGATGAAGCCCGATGGCGAGAAGTTGAACAAGAAGGTTCGGATTCTAGCCAATCTGCCCCCCGGCGATGGCAAAGTTCGCAGTGAATTTGAACAGGCGGTGATCGAGAGCAAAGTTGAGCGAAGCTTCGCGGGACCGCCTAATCCGCTGGAACAAGCGTCCCCCTATATCCTGTCGATCTTGATTGGCCTGCTGGTGATTTACATCATGGTCCGCCGCCTGGCCGGTGCTGGCTCGCCGATGTCGTTCGGCCGCAGCCGTGGCAAGTTGTACGCCCAGGAAGACCTGGGAGTTACTTTCAACGACGTGGCTGGCATCGATGAGGCCGTGGAAGAAGTTCGGGAAGTTGTCGACTTCCTCCGCATGCCGGAAAAGTATCAACGCCTCGGCGGCCGCATTCCCAAGGGTGTACTGCTCGTCGGTCCTCCGGGCACCGGCAAGACGCTGCTTGCCAAGGCGATCGCTGGTGAGGCCGGCGTTCCGTTCTTCAGCTTATCGGGTTCCGACTTCGTCGAAATGTTCGTCGGCGTCGGTGCCGCCCGCGTCCGCGATATGTTTCTGCAAGCCGAGGCGAAGGCCCCGTGCATTATTTTCATCGACGAACTCGACGCGCTCGGTAAGAGCCGCGGCAATGGTCAAATGGGTGGGCACGACGAACGGGAACAAACGCTCAATGCGTTGCTCGTCGAAATGGACGGCTTTGGCTCGAACAGCGGCGTGATTGTAATGGCTGCCACCAACCGGCCAGAAACGCTGGACCCCGCCTTGTTGCGGCCCGGTCGTTTCGATCGTCACGTGCTTGTCGACCGCCCCGATATCAAGGGCCGCGAAGACATTTTGAAGGTACACGTCAAGCAAGTGAAGCTTGATCCCTCGGTCGAACTGCGCGAAATCGCCGCGATTACTCCCGGCTTTGTGGGTGCCGATCTGGCGAACCTGGTAAACGAAGCCGCGCTACTCGCTGCCCGCAAAGAAAAGAACTCCGTCGGCATGGCGGAATTCAACGACGGCGTCGAACGCGTGACCGCAGGCCTCGAAAAGAAGCAGCGGGTCATGAACGACGAAGAGAAACTGCGGGTGGCCTATCACGAAAGTGGTCACGCCCTGGTCGCCTACAGCCTGCCCAATACTGACCCCGTGCATAAGGTTTCGATCATTCCCCGTGGTCTCGCCGCACTTGGTTACACCATGCAGCGGCCCGAAGGCGATCGCTTCTTAATGACGCAGTCGGAACTCGAGAGTCGCATTCAGGTTCTGTTTGGCGGCACCTTGGCCGAAGAGATGATCTACAGCGATATCTCGACCGGCGCTTCCAACGACCTCGAACGCGCCTCGGAAATCGCTCGCAACATGGTCATGCAATACGGCATGAGCCGCATGGGCCGCGTCTGCTACAAATCGAGCCACCGCAGCCCGTTTCTGGCTGCCGCTGCTGGCGAAGAGTACTCGAGCAATTGCAGCGAAACGACGCAGCGAGAAATCGATCAGGAAGTTCGGCGCATCCTCGATGAAGCGAATGAACGTGTTCGCCACATCCTGGAAGTTCGTCGCAGTTCGCTCGAAGCGCTGACGCGCCGCCTGATTGAAGTGGAATCGGTCGACGCCGACGAGTTGAAAAGAATCATGAATGCCAACTCGCCCGGCCCGCTGGTCGTGCCCGGCACGACGGTCTCGCCTCGGATTACCTCCGACTCGCAGGACAACCTCAGTTCCGGCTCGATTCAGCAACGGGGCTAGTTCAGAACGAGTGAGCTAGAACGAACTCAGCGGATAAAATCGGCACATTAGCCCTCAATGGGGATCAAAGTTTCCCTCCCAACCTCGAAAATCGTCAACCATCGGATTGACGTGTGCTGGGCTGAAACAACGTGGTCATAGGACTTTCACCCACAGGTGTCGCAATTTTGATTTGTGCATTCTGCCAAACGTTGGGAGCGAACGAAATCAATGTTGACGTGCATACTGGAGTAATCGAACCGCTGACTACCCTGCCCAAGCAGCCCTCACCAAACGGATGGACTGCTGGCGTCGGATAATTCTCAAAGTCACCACGTATTTCCACCAATATGTCACTTTCGGGCTCTTTCGCTGATTGAACTGAAACGCCTACCAAGTTTCCTCCAATATGCACGTCTAAAATTCCCGCATCGCGAACCTGCTGCAAGAGTATTACCCGCTCATCGTAGACGGTTTCCACCAGAACTCTAAAGTCGATTACCAGTTGAGCAATTTCGTCATTCTGATCGAGCCCCCACCATCCAACTGCGGTGCCGTCATGGTCTCCGGATTGAATTGCCACCACATTCGC
This sequence comes from Anatilimnocola aggregata, assembly GCF_007747655.1. Taxonomy (NCBI): domain Bacteria; kingdom Pseudomonadati; phylum Planctomycetota; class Planctomycetia; order Pirellulales; family Pirellulaceae; genus Anatilimnocola; species Anatilimnocola aggregata. The sequence continues at coordinate 4,792,740 of NZ_CP036274.1, read as the reverse complement.
TGACGGATACTTCGGATCTTCAAACTCGCCAAATTGCCATCCATCAGATCGTTGCATTGATTGCGCCCAGCGGGCAAACTGCAGTGAAAATAATTGCCGATTGCCATTCTTCACCAACTGTGGTTCTGCGAAACATGACACTCCACTAGCCAATTGAAAACCGGGCTCAATGGCAAGTTGCGACAACTCGGGGCTGCCCTCGTCCCGCATCGCTAGTTCCCATGTTTTGACAGGCAAGTTCGAGGCAACGAGTTTTGCGCAAGTGGTTGTCCAGTGGATGCGTTCATCTGTGTCTTCGCGTTCTGAATACAAAGTAGCAACGAACACTGGATAAGAACCAGGCACCAGCGAACGCTTTAGCATGCCGAACTCAAAATACTGAACATCGAAAGGATCGCAAATGACGACACGACCATACGGCGTTCGAAAGACTCCAGCAGCGATGACAGGTCCAACCACATATCTGCGACGGTTGTTGTCACTCCACAATTGCGATCCTTCGATAAACGCCGCCGAGAAATCTGAGTGTGCAAATTCCATGTCATCGCAGTCTGAAATGCAATGTTTTTAGGGCGGAACACGTCGAGTAAGGGAACGCCGCTAAAATACCACACGGCATTTAGGTGTAGTTGTCTCCTGCGGCACCAAATAACCTTCCGCCGCTTCCAGAAGCCACCATCTTCGTTGCAGCGATAACGAATATCCTTATACCTTCATCAGGAATTTCAGTGTGATTCATGTTGCAGATGAAGTTTGCTCGGTGGACATTCGGCATCGCGGGCGTGTATGGACTGCTCTGTCTCACGCCCCAGTTGTTCATGGAAGAGCGCGTCGGCATCGACATGCCGCCGAAGATTGAGCATCCCGAGTTCTTCTATGGTTTTCTCGGCGTAGCCATTGCCTGGCAATTGGCGTTTCTCGTCATCGCCCGCGACCCCGCCCGCTATCGCCTGATGATGCTGCCGGCGGTTGTTGAGAAGTATTCTTTCGGCATCGCCTGCCTCGTTCTGTTTTGGCAAGCTCGCCTCAACGTGCTGATCGCACCCTTCGCTGGCATCGACCTGCTCCTCGGTACACTCTTTATTGCGGCCTATCTGCACACCAAGTCAGCGGTCTGAATGATCTGTCGCGCTAGTCAATCAATTGATTGAGTGGTCGCATGCCGCGCGGTAGATTCCACACGCCGATCAGCCAGCGACGTTGAATTCGTCGCGATGCTTACCTGCCCCTACCTCGTTCCCACCAAAGGATTTCAGCATGCGATTCCGAATCCACCTCATTCTTCTCGTTGCCTTGATTGCGTTCGTACCATTTCGTGCGCTGCAGGCTGAACATGAAGGAAAGGTTCAAATCCTGCTCCTGGGTGACAGTACGACGGAAGGGAGCGTGCCGCGCAGGCACGTGCCGAAGGGTCCACATCTGGAGGACGTGATCCGCGAACTGTTGGCGGCGGAACCAGACTTGCCCCCGACGAACGTGATCAATTTGGGTCTCAGCGGCGAATACATCCAGCGTCTGCTCGAGTCGGGACGCTATGAAAAAGCAGCGTCGAAATTGCCCGGAATCGACTACGTGCTTATTCGTTATGGTTTGAACGACAACTCCCGTCGCGAAAACGTGTCCGAGAATTTTCCCAAGGATTATCACGAACTGATCGAACGCCTGAAGAAAGATCATCCGAGCGCCACCTTAGTCGTAATGACAGTCATTCCTTACGGCGATGAAGCGATGTGCCAGCGGCTGAACAAACTCAACGAACAAGTCGCGAAAGCGGAAGGCCTGCAGCTGTTCGATATCTACCCGCGATATGCAACAGAATTGAAACGCGGCCCGGACATGCTCAACTATCGGAGATTCCCGCTGGCGAAGATTCCTGAAAATCGTCGCGAGTTTGTGAAGCCGTTTGTCGTAGCTGGGGCGAATCCCACGGTCGAGGTTCTCGATAATCGCCTCGACGCTCATTTCGGCCATCTGCCTGGCTGGTTCGGCGATCGGCATCCCAATCTCGCCGGTTATCACGTCATTGGTGACGAGACGGCTAAGTTCCTCGCCCCGCTAATTCGAGAGAGATTCGGCAAGAAGTAGCCGCATTGCGAAGAGAATTGCGATTAGCCGAATGTACCAGTCAGGTACTTCTCGGTGAGTGGGTTTTTGGGGTTCTGAAAAATCTGCGATGTCGGGCCGTATTCGATCAGTTCACCCAGATACATGAACGCGGTGAAGTCGGCGATTCGCGCGGCCTGCTCCATGTTGTGCGTGACGATCAGAATCGTCACGCTTTCTTTGAGCGCGAAGACCATGTCTTCGATTTTGGAAGTGGCAATGGGGTCGAGCGCCGAGGTTGGTTCGTCGAGCAGCAATAACTCGGGCTCGGTGGCCAAGGCCCGGGCCACACATAATCGCTGTTGCTGGCCACCGGAGAGTTTCACGGCGCTGTGATTGAGCCGGTCTTTCACTTCGTCCCACAGGGCCGCCGCTTGCAAAGACTCTTCCACCTTCTGCTGCAGAACTTGGCGATCGTTAATCAATCGCAGCCGCAAGCCATACGCAACATTCTCAAAAATCGACTTCGGAAATGGATTCGGCTTTTGAAAGACCATGCCGGTCTTCAGCCGCATTTCCATCGGATCGACGGTGGGGCTAAGAATGTTCACATTGCTGGGGTGAAGGATGATCTCGCCTTCGTACCGATTGCCGGGATACAAGTCGTGCATCCGGTTAAAACACCGGAGCAGCGTACTCTTGCCGCACCCCGAGGGGCCAATCAGCGCCGTGACACTACGCTGCGGGATCGGCAGCGAGATGTTCTTTAGCGCATGCCGCTCCCCGTAATGAAAATTGACCTTCCGCACGTCCGCTTTGAGTTCGGTCGTTGGTCGGGGCGGTTCGTTCAGAGATGTCGACACTGGGACGCTCATGCCGTGGCCTTCAGGCAGGTAAGTCGCGGCAGCAAATTACCATTTCAGGTTTCTACGAATGCGATATCGAAGGTACATGGCCACGCCGTTAATTGCCAGGGTAAAGACAATCAGCACCAGCCCGGTCGCGGCGGCATTCTCATGGAATTTGGCCTGCGGCCGCGAGACCCAGTTGAACATTTGAATGGGAAGCACAGTAAATCCGCTGTTGAGCCACGCGGCGTTCACAAACGGGGCCGTGGACTGCACGGGCGGAGGTGGCAGAAACGCCACGTATGACAGCGCGCCAATCGTAATCAGCGGCGCTGTTTCGCCGATGGCCCGCGACATGGCGATAATCGTTCCGGTCGCAATGCCGCCCATCGAATAGGGAATCAAGTGAAACCGAATCACTTGCCACTTCGTAGCCCCAGCCGCGTAGGCAGCTTCGCGAATGTTGCCAGGAATTGACCGAATTGCCTCGCGCGTCGAGACGATCACAATGGGCAGCACGAGCAGCGCGAGTGTTAAACCGCCGACGAGAACCGTGCGGCCAAGGTGAAACTGATAGACGAGCAAACCAAGCGCCATCAACCCATAGATAATCGAAGGGACGCCGGCCAAGTTCGAGATATTGATTTCGATCAGCGTGGTGACCCAATTCTTCGCAGCATACTCTTCCAGATACACAGCGGCGGCCACGCCGACCGGCACCGCGGTCGCCAGCGTGACGGTAATCACCATCAAGGTGCCTACCCAGGCCGACAAAATGCCCGCTTTGGCCGGGCTACGCGAAGGGAACGACGTCATGAACTGAGAGCTCAAGCGCGGCAGACCATCGACAAGCAGATCCGAGACAAGAATCGCCAGCGTAACGATCCCCACCATCGTGAACAGGATGCCGATGATGTTGAAAACGACATCCTGGCGTTTGCCACGCAGAATCAGTCGTGAGCTATCGAGCATGATTAATAAGCCTGGTGATAACGGCGCCGCAACACATAACCCAGGATGTTAAACGCCAATGTCATCAAGAAGAGCATGAGGCCGGCGGCAAAAATCGACTGATACTCGATGCTGCCGTGGGCCGCATCGCCGAGACTCACCTGCACAATAAACGCGGTCAAGGTCGCGGCCGGTTCCAGGGGATTAATCGTAACTTTGGGCTGCATGCCTGCGGCGATCGCCACAATCATGGTTTCGCCCACAGCTCGCGAGATTCCCAGGATATACGCGGCCCCAATCCCCGAGAGTGCGCTGGGAAAAACCACGCCGAGTGCAGTCCGGATTTTGTTGGCACCGAGTGCGTACGAGCCTTCGCGCAGCAGCATCGGCACGGAGCGCATAGCGTCTTCGCTGAGCGAACTGACATAGGGAATGATCATGACGCCCATGACGAGGCCAGCACTGAGCACGCTGAAGGTGGGGAGGTCTGGAATGATCTGCTGCAGCATCGGCGCAACGAAGCCGATGGCGAAGTAACCGTAGACCACGGTGGGGACAGCACTTAGGAGTTCGAGCAAGGGCTTGAGGACTTCGCGCACGGTAAAGGGCGCAAACTCGCTTAGATAGATGGCAACCACAGTCCCAATCGGCAGTGCCACCGCCAGTGCGACGCCGGTTGTCAGGAGCGTGCCGCAAACCAGCGGCATAATGCCGAACTTGGGGTTGGCGTAAGAGGGTGTCCAGTTTCTTTCGGTCAGGAATTCGACCAGTGAAACGTGCCGGAAAAACTGCGCTGATTCAAACAGCAACACAAAGACAATGCCCAAGGTGACGAGCACGGACAGGGCGGCCGCCATAAACAGCACGCCTTCAATCCCTTTTTCGCGCACGTCACGCCACATCCGCTGCCGCGTACTGGCAGCGGTTCGCTTTCGCAGTCGTTTGATCTTGGCGGGTGCGGGATTGCTCAAGGTCGCGGCTCCAGCCTCAGTGCAAAACACCTGAGGCTTGTGCAAACAGCGGGAAGACTTACTTGGCCGCGGCCTTCAGGGCTTCTTCCAGCGATTGGTGCGTTTCGGCTTCGCCGCCGAACATCGAGCCCGGCAGCTTCTTCGCCAGTCGGTCTTTCACCAACTCGTAGAGTGCTGGCTCGAAGGGAACGTACTTCACTTCGGTCGCCAGGGCGGTAACCGTATCAAGATAGAACTCGCTGAACTTCGCAACTTCGGGCCGCTCGAGCGATTTCAAGCTGACGTAAACGAACAGCGGACGCGACAAGGCGTAGGAGCCGTCCTTTACAGTTGCCGCACTCGGGCCAACTGCATCAGCGTCACCCTTCTTGATCTTGAGTGCCTTCATCTTCGCACTGTTCGGTTCGAAGTAGGCATAAGGCAGATAGCCCAGGGCATACTTGTCACCCGAAATCCCTTGCACGAGGGTGTTGTCGTCTTCGCTGCCGGTGAAGTCACCGCGGCTTTGCTTGGCTTTGCCAGTCACCACTTCGGTGAAGTAGTCGAACGTGCCCGAATCGGCTCCGGGGCCGAACAGTTTCAGTTCAGCGTCGGGCCAGGAGGGGTCAACTTGATTCCACTTGAGGATTTTGCCTTGAGCGGCTGGTTCCCAGATCATTTTTAACTGATCGATGGTGATCGTATCGTCCTTGATCCAATCGCAAGATGGATGAACAGCCACCGTCAGGGCATCGTAACAAACAGGAAGCTCGACGAACTCGATCCCTTCTTTGGCGGCCGCCTCGGCTTCGGCCTTAAGAATGGGACGCGAGGCATTCGAGATGTCGGTTTCGCCTCGGCCAAACTTCTTAAAGCCGCCACCGGTCCCAGAAATGCCAACGGTCACCTGCACATTGGGTAGAGCTTCTTTGAACTCTTCGGCCACGGCTTCCGTAACGGGAAAAACGGTGCTGGAGCCATCGACTTTGACTTCCCCAGTCAGCTTATCGTCAGCGAATTTTTCCTTAGCCTGTGTGAGGCTGGGGTCCTCTGCAACCGGAGCTGTGGTTCCCCCCGTACCTGTTGCGGGGGTACTACTATTGCAACCGCATGCCAGCAGGGCAGCAGTGCCAAGAGTTAAAGCCAAACAGAGAGGGTAAATGCGGATCATTGTTGTTTCCTTCCGGGTCCGTAATATGCCTGTTTCATCCCCCGCACGCTACCAGCGGATTGTTAAGATTGTGCGAAGAAACGGCGCACGTTCGGGCAGAGCAGAGATTGCGCGAACTTCTTAATCCACCGATTTTCCAAGAAACCACCCCGGAAGACGGGTGACTCGGCCACTGCGGTCGATGCAGGCAACGGTGGTGCGACCGCGGCAGATTAATTTGCCGTCGCGGTGGACTTCGTACCGATGCTCGACCCGAGCCCCTTTGGCCCGCTCCGTGGTCGTCGTCAGCTGGAGCAAATCGTCGAACTCGGCCCCCTGAAAGTACTCCAGGTGGACTTCGGCAACGACCAGGAGGATTCCAGCCGCTTCTAGTTCGCGATAGCTGTGCCCAGAGGCCCGCAGCAACTCGACCCGGCCCAGTTCGAACCACTTTAAATAGTTGGCGTGGTGGACCCGCCCTTGGCCGTCGGTCTCTTGGTAGCGAACGCGAATGTCAATCGTGTGTTGAGTAAGCATCGCCTGCGATTCTACGCACTTTCGGCCCGGAAGTGATGGCCGTCTTCGTCTTCTTCCTCGTCGCCCATCTCTTCTGCATCGTCGTCCGCCCCTTCGTCTTCCTCACCGTAGCCTTCGATGTCTTCGTCCTCGGACTCTTCCGCCTCGGCGAAGGCGTCGGTGTCATCGTCGGCGAGTTCTTCGTCAGGCTCGTCGTCCAGTTCTTCTTTCTCTTCGTGAACCAGAGTGACTGTGCGTGACTTCTTCGCCGTGGGCATTTCGGGCGGAGCCTCCGATACGTACGGTGCCGGAGTTACCTTGTTCCGCTTGCCAGGTGTGCCATCGGCTTTGGCACCCTTACGCGAGGCAGGCTTGGCTGGCTCCTCGTCCTCGCTGGCACCTTGCATTCGTTCCCAATCTGCCACGGTCATCAAGATTTCGCGCGCCTGGCTGCCGTTGTACTGACCAACAATGCCGTCCTCGGCCATGAAGTCGATCAGCCGGGCTGCTCGGCCGTAGCCAATGCCCAAGGCTCGTTGCAACAGCGAGACACTGCCGCGCTGTTCACGCACCACGAGATCGACGGCCGATTCGTACAGCTCATCACGCTTTTTCAGCGCGCCAGGCTTGGCAGGTTCTGCCCCTTCCTCATCCTTAATCTTGATGTTGACCAGCTCGTGAACGAAGTTCTGCTTACCGCGCTTGCTGCAATGCGCGACAACAGAGTTGATTTCATCATCCGAAACCCAAGTTCCCTGGCCACGCAAGAGCGTGCTCGTGCCCGGCCAGAGGAACAACATGTCACCCATGCCGAGCAGCTTGTCGGCGCCCATTTCGTCGAGAATCACGCGGCTGTCCGTACGGCTGGCAACCTGGAACGCGATACGAGCGGGCAAGTTCGACTTGATCAAACCCGTGATCACGTCGACCGTCGGTTTTTGCGTGGCGAGGATCAGGTGGATACCGACCGCGCGGGACTTTTGCGCCAAGCGGATAATGTGCGTTTCCACTTCCTTGCCTGAGGTCATCATCAGGTCGGCGAGCTCGTCCGCGACAATCACGATGTACGGCAACTGCAGCGGAATGCTTTGACGCTCTTCATCGTTCTCTGGCTGCAACCGGTCCATCAACTCTTCTTCGCCGAGCTGGTTGTAACCAGACAGATGTCGGACGCCTGCGCGGGCCAACAGCGTGTAGCGCTCTTCCATCTTGTCGACGGCCCAGGCAAGAATCGCTTCGGCTTTGCGCATGTCGGTCACCACCGGATGCATCAAATGCGGCAGCCGGCCATAACCGCTGAGTTCGACCATTTTGGGGTCGATCATCAGCATCCGCACCTCATCGGGACCGCGGGTCATCAGGATCGAGGTGATGATTGTATTCAAGCAGACCGACTTACCGGTACCGGTGCGACCCGCGATGAGCAAGTGAGGCAAGGCAGCCAGGTCGGCAACCATCGCGTTGCCACTCACGTCTTTGCCCAAGTAGAGCGGAATCGGCATTTTCTTGACTTTGGAGTTTGACTGCGACTCTTCGATCACTTCGCGCAGGCAAACCACTTGCCGATCTTCGTTGGGAACTTCGATTCCAACCGTGTTCTTGCCGGGAATTGGGGCGACGATGCGGACGCTCGGTACGCGCAGGGCAATCGCCAGGTCATCGGCCAGGTTGGTAATCTTTGAAAGCCGCAACCCGGCCTCAAGCTCCACTTCGTATTGAGCGATGACGGGGCCGGTTTCGATTTCGACGACCTTCACGTTGAAGCCAAAATCAGCAAACGTCTTCTCCAGGATCTTGGCCTTGCGGCGGACCTCGGTGGCTTGCTTGTCATAATCGATATCTTTACCGTGCTGCAGCAGTTCGATGCTTGGCAGTTGGTACTCTTCTTCGCCGAGCGGATTGGTCTCGTCGATATTCAGCTTCTCGCGCTCGCTCAACTCCTTGCGCTTTTCGAGAGGATTGCGAACTTTAAAGATGCTATCGGGCTGAGCGGCGTTGCTGGTGGCAGCTGCTGGCGAAGCTACAGGAGCGACGGCGGCAGTGGACGCGGTCTTGCCCGGAGCTTTGATCGGCAGCGCGGGGGCCTCTTCCTCTTCGTCATCGACTGGAGCAGCAACGCTAACAGGCGATTTCGCTGCTTCTTCCTTGTTGAGCACCAGCTTGTTTTTGCCCTTGAGCTTGAGCGGCGAGGCAGCATCGTCGGGAACACTATTGGCGTCGAGATCGCTACGGGTTCGCTTGCCGGCCTTGGCAGCAGCGGCAGCTTCGGCCGTTGCGTGGGCTCCGCCGAAGACTCGCTGGCTGCTGTTCGCCAGATCGGCAACGCCGCGAGCGACGTGCATCACCGTATCGTCGGTACACAGAATGAGACCGCCAATCGTAATGCTGCTCATCAGGATCAGGCCGCCCGCTGCCGCAAAATGGGCCTCGACCATGGCTTTGCCGAGGGCGCCGACGTAGCCACCCGCGCCGATCACCGGCCCAGGCGAAGTGTTTTGCAGTGTGACCGCGATGATCGTCGTTGCACCGGCCAGCGAGAGGATCCACCCGATGCCGCGCAGCAGCGGCCGGTCAATTTGTCGACGCCGTAGCAGGTGGAAATCGATCAGGGCCAGCGTCGCCACCAGGTAATACGCGCCGTAACCAAAGGTGGTGAAGAGAAGGTTGGCGGCCAGGCTGCCCCAGAATCCACAGGCGTTCTGAGTCACTTCGTTGGCGGGAATTGCCAGCGAGTCGGGCTGTATCAGCAGGCTTAGGGGCGGCGGCAAGGGACCAACGGGATCGTTCGGATGATATGTAACGAGCGCGCACGTCAAGAAAATGATCACCGCCACCAAACCGAGCGCGGTGAGATCTAGTCGGAGATTGCGTTGCTCAAGCATGACGCGCTAAGATTCAGCCCGTGCGTGGGCTGCTTGCGAGGCCATAACCGTGTGGGGGCGCGTCCTTGCCCAAGACACCTGTTAGGGTGTCTCTTGTTTCATCGGTCCGCCAACGCACGCGTATTCAACTTGCTGCACGGCGAGCGGAGCATTGCCACGATCGCCAGAGTTTCGCTTGTCGGTCGTACCGGCCGTACGGTTTGTAGAGACCGAGTCGGCAGCAAAGTTGCGGAGAATTCGCGACTCCCTTCCCTCGAAATGAGCAAAACGCCGCACTCCTACTTGGGTAAACTGAAGGGACCTGCATGAGCTTGACGGCTGGCAGTTTTCTTCATTTCGAGTCGCAGGCCGACACTACGAGTGCCATGTATTTCAACTTCGCTTGTCCCCACTGCAGCAAAAGCCTCCGCGTGAAAGAAGAGCTTGCCGGACGGAACGCTCGTTGTCCGTACTGCAAGCACCAGGTAAAGGTGCCGCAGCCTGCACCCGTCGAGCCAGATCCCCTGGCTCCTCTCGATCTGGCATCGCTCGATTTGAACACCTTGGGGGGCAGCCCTGCGCCAGCTACTACCAATCCAATTCGCGTCGCAGCCACTTCCGCTGTCCCTTCCCTCGGCACTCCGGCGGCGGCTGCACCCACGCCTCCTGTTGTCGCAGGGAGCAAGAAAACAGCGAAGGCAAAGACGAAAGAGACAACGCACGCCAGCAACGATGACGGCACGAATGTCAGCCTGATTTGGACGGCCGCCATTGGCCTGCTGTTCACGGTGACGTTCTACGCGATTCTGGCCCCGCTGCCGCAAATGTATTTTCGCGATCTGTTTTTCGATCGCGGTTGGGTCACCGTCGCCGAAGCTTTCCTGATGTTCTGGGCCGTCGCAATCTTGATCTTCAAGTCGCGCAAGCTCTACAGACAGCGAGAGTCGATGCTCTTCGACTTGCTGCCCGAAAGTATCGGTAAAGAAATCTCGCGGCAGAACGTCCACGCTTTTGGCGAGAACGTGCGTAGCTTGCCGGTTGATACCGGTGCCAGTTTTTTGGCGCGTCGCGTGTTGCGCGGTTTAGAGCACTACAGCGTACGAGGGAGTTCGTCGGAAGTTTCGACAATGCTTTCGTCGCAAGCGGAACTCGATAACAACGCGGTCAGCTCGAGTTATTCGCTACTGAATGTGTTCATCTGGGCAATTCCCATTCTGGGCTTCATTGGTACCGTCCAAGGGTTGGGCGATGCGGTGGGTAATCTCTCCGGCAGCTTAGAGGCAGCCTCCGACGTAGAGAGCATCAAGAAGTCACTCGGTGCGATTACGGGTGGTCTTGGTGTGGCGTTCGATACGACGCTCGTCGCGTTGATCATGAGCCTGCTGCTCAAGTTTCCAGCCAGTTCCTTGCAGAAGGCCGAAGAAGACTTGCTGAACTGGGTGGAAGACTACTGCAACGAAAATCTCTTGAAGCGACTGATCGATGAAGATGCCGGCGCGCCCGTGACATCGAGCGATGCGACGTTACAAAAGGCAATCAATGCCGCGCTAGTGCCGCATCAGGCAGAACTGCGGGCGTGGACGGCGCGCCTGCGAGAAATCGGTAAAGAACTGACGGCGGAGATTTCTCAGGGTTGGACTCACATGCAGGAAGGGGTGCAATTGCAGCATTCCGAACGCTTGGGAGAGATCAACACGGCGGTCCTCTCGCTGAGTGAACTGACCACGCAAATCGCAGCAGTTACGCAGAACCTCAGCCAGGCCCAGCAAGATCAGGCAAACTGGGCCACCCGTGCGGCCGAACAACAGACAGCGGCAGTGACCAGCGGTCAACAGCAAGTCACGGCCGTCGTCCAACAATCGACACAGATGCTGGAAGAGCAGATGGGACTTCTGGAGCAGGCCGTCCTCAACTTGAACGACACGTTGAGTCAACTTAACGGCAAGCAAGTCGTGATTCAGGTGCAGCATCCAGCCAAGAAGGGGTGGTTTAGCCGACGGTGAGTTCGCCCCAAGTTGTCACTCGTTCGCAGCTCCGCTTCTGATCTAGATCATGGCAAAAAAGGCAAATATCGACGACGCTGTCAGCCTGTTTCCGTTCCTCAGCATTCTCGCTGCAGTGATCGGAATTCTGGTGCTGATGATTACCGCCGTCACGCTTGGGCAAATTGGGAAGGACAATCCCCAGGCCCAGGCCGATGCTGCCGCTGCCGCCCAAGCTGCGGAGGAAGCCAAAGCCCGCGCGACGCAGTACAAGACGCTCCGCGATCAGGCCAAGTTGGATCAAGAAGCGCTCAAGGCTTTGCAAGCGAAAATTGCTCAGCTGCAATCAGCGCAGCAGGAAGCTACGATTGTCGCCGAGAATATTGCCGCAGCGAAAAAGGAACTAGTAGAACTACAGGCAACCACCAAAGCGAACCAAGAGACTGCGAGTCAACGTCAGATCGAACTGGCAGCCAAGATCATTCGCCTCGAACAATTGCAAAAAGAAAACAAAGAACTGGACGAGCGCTTGAAGCCATTGCTCGAACAATTGGCCAAGCTTCAGGAGCAACTGGCCAAGATCAAAGCCCCGCCAGCAGAGGCGCAGGTGCAAATCCAACCCAGCGGGACGGGCTCCGACTTGAAGCCGGTGTTTGTCGAATGTGCGGCAGCGAGCATTGTTCTGCACGACCGCCCGCAACCGCTGCGCATCCCCAAGGCGCAAATGGGTGGTCACGCCGAATTCATCAAGTTGCTCGACAAGGTCAAGGCCGATGCCAAGTCGACCGTGGTATTCTTAATTCGTCCGGACGGGGTCGCAACGTATAACTCTGCCCGCAGTGTCGCTCGCAACCGGGCGGTTACCAACGGCAAGTTGGCCATCGGTTCGCAAGGCAAGCTTGACCTCACCCTGTTTCAAGGAAAGTGAAGCATCATGGCAAGACGCAAGGGTGGCGAGGCCGGCATGAATCTCGATTCACTTCTCGACACACTCACCAATGTGGTGGGGGTGCTGGTGATGGTGCTCATGCTCACCACACTGAACGTCCAAAGTGCCGTGCAGCGAATTCTGGATCTCGATCCCTCACAGCTCAACGTTTCGGCCGCCGATCTCGCCAAGGCCCAGCAACAGGCAGAACAACTGCGAAAGCTGCGCGAACAGTTGGCCAGCAAGCTGCCCACTGTTACCACCACGGAACCATCGGATAACTTCGGTGTGCTCCTCGCCCAGATAGAAGCCTTGAAAAAGCAAAAGCCAGCGGAAATCGTCCCCGCCGAAAAGCTCAAAGAGACCGAAACGAAGGTCGACGAGAACGAGAAAAAGTCCAAAGAGCTTGCCACCAAATTGGTGGCTACCGAAGAAGAACTTGCGCGTTTGAAAGCTCTCCTCGACAAGACCGAAGTCGTTGCAGCGCCGCCGGCCAAGATTGTCAGCTTGCCGAATCCTCGCGATGCTCCCGCTGGCGCGACTCAATACCGAATCATCGTGCGCGATGGCCAGATTGTCCCCTTCCTCCCCACCGAGATTCGCGACCGCTGCAAAAAGCAGGTGGAGCTTCTGTTGCGACAGCCCGCGATGAAAACCAAGGATGGAAAGATCGATTGCGAGAAGCTCGTTCAGACCTTCAACAAGAACGCCCGCGTGTTTGACGCCAACTTTCGCGTCCAATTGGCCGTGGTCAATTTCAATCTGTACATCGTCTTCGAGTTGAAACCGACAGGAGGCGAATCCCCCAAGCAGGCAACAGCCGCCAGTTCCAATCTCCGCCGCGGTCTCAAATCTTTACAGACCAAGCATGGTGACAAGTTCTATATCCGCTTTCTCGTGTGGAACGACAGCTTCGATGCCTATGTGGCTGCTCGGAGTGTGTGCGACGAAATGGGAGTCCTCGCGGGCTGGGAACCCTATACGGTCGACTACACCTGGAGAGAGAGCCTGGGAATGACAGTTCCCTGCGAAGGTCAGCCCCCTCCGCCTAAGCCCGATCCGAATGCACCTGCGAAACCGGCATTGCCCATGGGGCCGACCGATACGGTCGATTAGACGACCAAACCTCTAATAGGCCATTGCCATCACGCGGCGGCCGTTGCCCCGTATGGGCAGGTCGAGTTCGCCGGAGTCATGGCCGGCAGGGACAAGCGATTCTTCGCGGAGCAGATCGACGACGAAGTGACTCAGCCCCAAGCAGAGTTCGTTGCCTGGCTGCAAGCAGACCTGCTCGATTGCCTGACCATTGACGTAGGTGCCGTGACGCGAACCAAGATCACGGACGACCAGGTCATCACCTTCGATGTTCAGCTGACAGTGTCGCCGGCTGATCCAACGGTCGTCGATGCGAAGCGACACATCCACTCCCCGACCGATATCAGCGGGGAAGTGTTCGAGCACGATCTCACGCGGCGATGCCAGGGGATCCTGGCTGATTAAGCGAAGTTTCACGGCGGGTTTGGCGGGCAGAATTTCGGAGGGCAGCAATCGGCGAGAGTGCAGGCTGGTTGGGTGCAAGGCGGGGAGGGTCGCACAAGGGGGGATAAAACCAGCACCCGTTATGTTAAGTACTGGCGGACCGATGTCAACGGTCGACTTTCATGAATGGCACGAAATTGCCACTTGAGTTACGAACTGGCAGGCAGTAGGTAGACAGTCACCTCTTCGTCGACTGGCCAAACCCGATCGCCGCCAGGAAAATAGGCCAGAGCATTGGCTCCCGTCAGCGACCTCAAGTCGCCCGACCCTTGCCACGACAACGGCAAGATCTGCCCAGAATCGGAGTCGTATTCAGCGGGCCAATAGGAGGGGCGATCGCCCCGGTGCTTATGTTCCACCGTTAATGTTGCCCGCTGAATAGGCAGTCCACGCGGCTTCATCCACCGCATCTTCTGCAGGGCGGGTCGCACAAATAGCTCGAAGCAGACCAGCCCGCTGACCGGGTTTCCCGGCAGTCCGAATACCAGACAGGGGGGACGATCGTCGCCCCGATCGAAGAAGCCAAACCAGAGTGGCTTACCTGGCTTCAAATTCACGTGATGAAAAACCTGCTTTACGCCAGCCTTGGCCAGGGCCGCTGGAACCAAGTCGTGTACGCCAGCCGATACGCCACCCGAGAGCAAGATCGCATCGCAATCGAGATTCTCTTCAATCGCCTGGAGTAGTGTTTCTGCATGATCGGGAACGATGTCGCTCTCTGCCGGCTGACCACCGGCTTGCATAACCAGATTGGCCAGCAAACTGCTGTTGCTGTTGCGAATCTTTCCCGGCGGTGGCTTCTCCGTATGTGGAACAATTTCGTCGCCGGTGGGAAGAATCGCAACCGCTGGATCGATGAGTGTCCACACACTTTCTCGCCCCACTTCGGCGAGCAGCCCAATCTCAATCGCCCGCAGCAGCGTTCCTTGCCGCAGCACTACGTCGCCGAGCTTCATCGACTGCCCGCGACGCACAATGTTCTGCCCAGGACGAATGCTCCGCTCGGTGAGAGACAAGAACTCCAGATCTCCCTTGTTTTGAGTGCTCGTCTTTTCCACCATTACCACTGCAGCAGTGCCAGTGGGAATGGGCGCGCCGGTCATAATCTGAGTGGCAAGGCCTTTTTCTAACGAACGAGACGGCACGAGACCGGCGACAATGTGCTCGATGATCTGCAACTGGTTCTCGCCGCTCAAATCCCCTTCATGAATTGCATAGCCATCGACGATCGACTTATCGTGCGGTGGCGAATCAACATCACTCACCACATCTTCGGCCAGGATGCAGCCCAAGGCTGCCTCGATATTCACCTGCCGGCAGCGCTGCAGCTTGCCCGCATGTTGCAGCACCAGTTCCAAGGCCTGTTCGACACTGATCATCGCTTGACCTGCATCGTCAGGAATTGCCGCAGCATCTGGTGGCCGTATTCGGTCAAGAAGCTCTCGGGATGAAACTGCACACCGACCAGTGGCATCGTTTTATGCCGAATGGCCATGATCTCCCGCGAACCATCGGGAGCATCGGCCCAGGCAGAAACAATGAAATCAGGATTCAGCGTATCGGGACGAATCACCAGGCTGTGATAACGGGTCGCCGTTACCGGGTTTGGCAGCCCTTCGAACAGACCCACCCCATCGTGATAAATCTGATCGGTCTTGCCGTGCATCAGCCGTTTAGCCCGCACAATCAGGCCGCCGGTCGCCTGCCCAATCGATTGATGCCCCAGGCATACGCCGAGCAGCGGCAATTTTCCCATAAACCGCTGAATGCACTCGACCGAAATACCGGCCTCGGTCGGCGTGCAGGGACCTGGCGAAACAATCAAGTGTGTCGGCTTCAACTTCTCGATCTCGTCGCAGGTGATCTGGTCGTTGCGATGGACTTGAATATCGAGCGATGCATCAATTTCCCCCAACCGCTGCACGAGGTTGTAGGTGAAGGAGTCGTAGTTATCGATCAGCAGAATCATGGGGGAATGCAGAGGTGAAAAGGCAGAATGCAGAAGTAAAGACAGAATACTTCCGGCTCAGGAAAAACGCGAAAACACTTGCCCGGAACGACTCGCGTGCTCCAAGATAGGTTCGCGTGAAATGGCACCGAGTTCAATGGGGCGATTGAGACATTCGTCAGAGGGAGCCAGCGATGCGGGCAATTCTTCGTGGTGCAGCAGGTTCGCGGGCGTACGTACGTTCGCTCTTGGCAACGTTGGCGCTCCTTTTCCTGGCGAGTAATCCACTTCGAAGTGCCGAATTGGAAATCGTCCGGGCGGTTGAAGTTCAGCCTGTGAAATCTCAGGCGAAACGCCTCGTCGATGCCTTAAAATTCCTGGGCGAACCGCTGACCAAGGACGAACTGGCAAAGCTCGACGCTGCCCTCGAAACGACCGATGCTGCCGACGCGCTCGAAGCAATTCAAAAGGTCTTCGATGCCCGCGCCTTGGCTGGAGTGAACATCAATCCCGAGAGCCGCGTTAGCGTGACTCGCGGCGCTGCCAAAGCCGATCTCAACGAGCAAGGTTGGCGAGTTTATCTCATCAAGGTCCACAACGAAGCGGGAGTAACCGCGGCCCTACGCATGACGAGCCCGAACGCGGCACCCATGCTGAAGACGTCGACCGCTAGTCCTAAACCGGCCCCGACTATCAAACTCACGGATGTTCCCGACCGCTGGATGGACCTCGTTGCTTATGACTCGCAGCCATTGACCAAGGAACTGACGGGACTTGAACTGGAGTATCGCATCGTCCAGGTGTACAGCCGAGACAAGGGGAAGCGCGAAGCGAAACTCCTGTTTGATATTGGCCAGGGAACACAAGACCTTGGTTTTCGCAACGAACTGGCGATTGTCTTCAATTGCGAGCCCGCCGTCCGCGTGCGACTCGACGTGATCGACGACGATGGCCAGCCCACGACAGGTCAGTTCGTCTTTCGCGATCCCGAAGGGCGCATCTATCCGGCCCGTGCACGCCGCCTCGCTCCCGACTTCTACTTTCACGATCAAGTCTATCGCCATCATGGCGAAGAAGTCTTGCTTCCCGCCGGCACCTACGAAGCGCTCTATACCCGCGGCCCAGAGTATCGAATCCTCAAACGGACCATTCAGGTTCCGGTCGCGGCCGAACATCGTGAATCGTTCCGCCTCAAGCGTTGGATCAAAGTCGCTGACCTCGGCTGGATCTCCGGCGACCATCACGTTCACGCGGCCGGTTGCAAGCACTACGAAGCACCGATCGAAGGGGTCACCCCCGCCGATATGATGCGGCACATCTTGGGCGAAGACTTGAACGTCGGGTGTGTCCTTTCGTGGGGCCCGTGCTGGTACTACCAGAAGCAATATTTCGAAGGGACCATCAACAAGCTATCGACCAAAGACTATTTGATGCGCTATGACGTCGAGGTCAGCGGTTTTCCCAGTTCGCATGCCGGGCATCTCTGCCTGCTGCGGCTTAAGGAAGACGACTATCCCGGCACCAAGACAATCGACGAATGGCCCAGTTGGGACTTGCCCGTGCTGAAGTGGGGTAAAGAACAAGGTGGCGTCGTCGGTTTCTCGCACAGCGGCTGGGGGCTGATGGTCCCCGGAGATCAACTTCCCAATTACAACTTGCCGCCGTACGACAGCATCGGCGCGAATGAGTACGTCGTCGATGTGGTTCACGACGTCTGCGACTTTATCTCTGCCGTCGATACGCCCATCGTGTGGGAACTGAACGTTTGGTACCACACACTCAACTGCGGCTACACCTGCCGCATCAGCGGCGAGACTGATTTTCCCTGCATCTATGGCGATCGCGTCGGTCTCGGTCGCATCTACGTAAAGATGGACCAACAACCGCCGGTGAAGGAAGCGTTGGGGAAAATCGCCGCGGCGGTCGCCAAGCCCGACGGTGAAAACGTGGCAGCCATTCAAGGCCAGATCGATTTCGATCGCTGGGTTGATGGCCTCCGCGATGGCCGCTCTTACTGCTGCGATGGACTCAGTCACTTACTCGACTTCAAAATCAACAAGCTCGGTGTGGGCGAACCTGGCGACAAGGGTCGGAAGAGTTTTCTGGCTGCCGCCAAAGGTGAGAAGTTAAAAGTCACCTGCCGCGCAAGTGGTCTCCTCGAAGAGACTCCCCGCGAGGACATCCGCCGCTTGCCGCTCGTGCAAAAACCCTATTGGCATATCGAACGGGCTCGCATTGGCAGTTCGAACAAGGTCCCCGTCGAACTGATCGTCAATGGCCACGTTGTCGAGACCAAGGAAATGGTCGCCGACGGCAACGTGACCGATATCCAGTTCGACTATGTTCCCGAACGTTCCAGCTGGATCGCCCTGCGAATCTTCCCCAGTTGCCACACCAATCCCATCTTCGTCGAAGTCGACAAGCAGCCTATCCGCGCGAGCCAGC
This sequence comes from Anatilimnocola aggregata, assembly GCF_007747655.1. NCBI lineage: Bacteria > Pseudomonadati > Planctomycetota > Planctomycetia > Pirellulales > Pirellulaceae > Anatilimnocola > Anatilimnocola aggregata. The sequence continues at coordinate 4,774,579 of NZ_CP036274.1, read as the reverse complement.
GAAGTGCCCAGTGGTGCATCGATTCCGTCGCCCAGTGCTGGAAGCAAAAAGCTCCCAAGATTCGCGCCAGCGAACTCCCCGCGGCCGAGGCTGCCTACCAAACCGCCACCCAGGCTTACGAAAAGATCCTACGTGAATCGTTCAACGATCGGCCGTAAGTAAATCAGCACGCGCAAGCTTACTCTCACCCCTGCCCCGCGGCGGGGGTTTAAAGGCTTCTGCGAAATTGACTACCGCTTGATATCCGGCCGATGGCCCTTGCCCGGCTGATAGCGCGAGGTCTTGTCTTTCTTATCTTGGCCTTGGCATTTTACAGATGAGCCTGGCCCGCGGGCTAGCAATCCTCCACTGCGCATGAACTTGCAGTTCTTCGGTTCCTCCTTGCGGAATAGTTGACAAAGGCCCAAGACTCGAAGTAGGCTTTTGTGAACTGCATGCAGTTCCTGGAAAGTCGATTCATTTAGCTGGTGTTCCGTGGCGACAAAAGTTAGACACAAACCCAAGGCTCAGACAGAAACTGTCCGGGCGGATGAACTCACCGACGAAGAGCCTTTGTCGGAAGCTGTTTATCACCGGTTGCTGCAGGGAATTCTGGCTGGGCAGTACTCCCCGGGTACCGTGCTCAGCGAGTTAGGGGTGGCGCGCGAATTCGGTGTGAGCCGAATGCCTGTGCATGACGCGTTGCGTCAACTCGCCAAGGACGGACTTGTGCAGCGCGAGCGAAATTGCCGCGCGCGGGTTGCTGGTATTACGATCGACGACGTCTTTGAGATATTTGAATTGCGCAAGTTTCTCGAAGGTCCGGCTGCGGAGTTGGCCGCTGGACGTCTCGATGCCCGGCAGATGGCACCACTTCAAGCAGCGGCTAGATCGTTGCAGGGCAAGGCCAAGCTCAAGAGTTGGACTTCGCAATGGGCCCAATTCGACGACCTGTTTCACACCACAATTGCCCAGGCAAGCGGCAACCGCCGCCTCGCTCAAGACATCGGTCGCTACCGTTTGCTGCATAAGGGACTTAATCGAGCTGCAACCGAGCCTGATTCACTTCAGCAAGCCATGCACGAGCATCTGAGCATTCTTGAAGCGCTGGAAGCGAAGGATGGAAGACTGGCGCGGGAGCGGATGGTGGGCCACATCACCGCCTGGCAGGAATATTTCATCCGCACGATTTCCAGCGCCCAGTAAGTACTCTCTATGAACCATCCCAAGTCAGCGAACTTGAATTGTTTTCGTCACATCGCGGTGCTGGTTCTGTCTGCACTGACGCCAAACGCAATCGTGGCTGCAGCAGACGCAGAGTGGGTGCTCACCAAGGAAGTCATCCAGTCGCACTGCGTGAAGTGCCACGGCCCAAGTAAGCAAGAAGGGGATATCCGCCTCGATGACTTACGCACGAATATTGCTGAGGATCGTTCGCGTTGGATCTTGGTACGAGATCAGCTTCGCGATGGGCTAATGCCTCCCGAAAAAGAGCCCCCCATCGAAGACAAAAAGCGGCAGACCATCCTGGAATGGTTGTCTCAGCAGACCAGCCGGCAGAAATATTCGTTGCCGAACGAAGGGAATTTGATTCCCCATGACCTGCTCTTTAGCAAGCCAGCGATTGCACTGGCGTCATCGCCGGCGCGCGTCTGGAGGCTAAGCCCGGACGGCTACAAAGGCTTTGTGACCGAAGTGCATCGTGGCCGCACCGATGGCATTGTGCAGCCGTTCACGGTGATTCCCGAGCGTGGCATTAAGGACTTTGCGGAGTTATACGCTATTGATGAACCCAGCACCGAGGTCTTGCTGCGAAATGCTGACTTAATTGTTGCGGGACAAACGGCGCATGAGATCAAAGAAGGCAAGTTACAAGGCAAGAACGACACCATCGGAGAGTTCGTGAAGCTGATGGATCCCACACGGGAGCCGGCTCGCAGCCAACTGGAGTCGGCCGTGCAAACTCAGTTTCGCCTGGCGATTGGGCGCAAGGCAGACGCGCAGGAGATCGAGCGTTTCCTCGCGCTATATGAAAAGTGCGCTACCGCTGGCGATCGACCCGCTGCGGTGAAAACCATGCTCGCAGCTGTGCTCGTCCGCGCTGACGCGATGTATCGCCTGGAGCGAGGAGCAGCGGGAGCAGATGGTTCGAGTCGGCGAATGCTCTCGCCCTTGGAATTGGCGCGGGCAGTGAGCCTCGCGTTAGGCGATCGGCGCGAAGGGGGCATGATGCAGGCTGTTGAAAAGGGGCAACTGCTTACCAAGGAGGAAGCGGCCACACATGTGCGGCGTATTCTGGATGACCCCAAAATCAAAAAGCCCGGATTGCTCCGATTCTTTCGAGAGTATTTCGAATATCACCGCGCGCCAGATGTCTTCAAAGATAAACCTCGCGACAAAATCAAGCATGTACCTCACATCTTGGTCAGCGATACGGATCGCCTGGTGCTCCATATTCTGGAGCAAGACCGCGAGGTCTTGCGCGAGTTGCTCACCACGCAACTTTCGTTCGTCAATTACAACACCAAAGTTGACAAGTCAAAACAGGACCGTCCCTTGGTCGGAGTCCCGTTCGACGTAGTCCCTCCGCCTGACAAAAATCCGAAAAATAAGCCGGAATGGCTGGGAGGCGTGGATACCGTGTATGGATTTGCCGAGTGGCCTAAGGAACAACCCACACTGCTGCCAGAAGATCAGCGGATCGGCATCCTCATGCAACCGAGCTGGCTGATCGCCTGGAGTACGAATTTTGATAATGATCCGGTTCGGCGTGGGCGTTGGCTCCGCGAACGACTGCTTGGCGGAACTGTGCCTGATCTGCCGATTGGCGTTGTGGCTCAGGTTCCTGATGATCCGCAATTCACTTTTCGGGAACGCCTCAAGGTGACACGAGAAGCCAAGTGCTGGAAGTGTCATCAGCAGATGGACGAATTGGGCTTGCCGTTTGAGAACTTCGATCATTACGGCCGCTACCGCACGACCGAGACAGTGCGTGACTTGGAGGCCACGGAGAAGAATGTCGATAAGAAGGGAAAACCACTGGGACCAGTAAATCGTGAAGTGCCTCTCGATACATCGGGAGCGATCGCGAACAGCGGCGATCAGCGGCTCGATGGAGAAGTCGGTGATCCGCGCGAAATGCTTCGCCGACTAGCGGATTCCGACCGTGTGCGTCAGGTGTTTGTGCGTCACGTGTTCCGCTACTTCCTCGGACGCAACGAAACTCTCGATGATGCGTTCACACTGCAAGAGGCTGACCGCGCTTACCGAGAAAGCGGCGGGAGCTTCAAAGCTCTCCTAGTTTCGCTACTGACGTCCGATTCTTTTTTATTCCGCTCCGATCTGCCTCACAGTACTGAACCAATCCCCAAGGCCGTGCAGTCGACAACTTCAGGAGTCCAAGAGTGAACACCGAATTGACCCGTCGCAGTCTGTTGAAAGGGATCGCACTCGGGACCGGTACCACGTTGTTGTCGCCAATCTTGGCACAGATTGCAGCGCAAGCGGCCGGCGATGAAAAACAGACGAATCGCAAACGAATTGTCTTCGTTGTGCAAAGCAACGGTATGAACCCAAGCCATCTGGTGCCTGTGGGTATTAAACGCCGGCCAGATGGGCGGAACGAACGTCCTACGAACGACCTACTCGAAGAACTCAGCCTCAAGAATCAAGAACTTCATCCAGCATTGCAGCCACTCACCCCATTTCGCGACCGCATGGCTTTCGTTCAGGGATTGTCGGGGCGGATTGCACTCAGCGACCACTCGGCAAATCACGGGGCCCTTGGGGCGTATGCCGCCAACCGCGGCGCGATGCAGCAGACCATCGACTCCGCGGTCAGCGAAGCGTTGCCCGGCACATTTTCGCACGTTGCCCTGGGACTAAACGGGGGCGATGGTCCAATGAACTACCGCATTTCGGCGGCCGGAACGGGCAAAGAAATTCCCATCATATGTTCGCCGGAACTGGCGTTTCAGTCTCTCTTTGGCAGCGTAGCTGAGGGTTCAGGCAAGGCTGCGTTCGACCGGCGCACCAACTTGCTGGATTTCATGGCCGATGACGTGCGCCGTTCGCGGGCGGAACTTGGAGGTGACGAACGGCAAAAATTCGATCGGTATCTGGAAGCTTTTGAAACGTTGCACAGTCGGCAACGAGAGCTCGTTGCTATGTCCGAAGAGCTAAAGAAGAACGCGCCCAATCTTGGTGAAAGGGCGACAACAAGCGTCTCCAGCTTAATTCTTGAAGCGCAGTTCGAAACGGCGGCTGCAGCGCTCGTTGCGGGGCTTACCAATGTCGTTACTCTGGCGAGTGGTGGTGGTGGCCAGCAATTTGGCAAGTTTCCCGAGTTCGGCATTCCCGACCTGCATGGCATCGGGCATGGCGGCGCCTATGGACGAGCATCGTCCGAAGACTGCTTTGTCGAACTCCGCAAATTCCACACGAAGTTGATCGCCGGACTGGCTTCGAGATTGCAAAGCGTTCCTGAAGGGACGGGCACGATGCTCGACAACACATTAATCGTCTATCTCAGTGATTCTGGCGAGGGACATCATCCCAGTTTGTATGAGTGGCCGCTTGTGCTCATTGGCAATCTGGGTGGCAAACTCAAAACCGAGGGGAGATATCTGCAGTTTCCCAATTACGGAACTAAGCGTCATCGGACCACCGCCAATCTGTTTTGCACCCTATTACATGCGGTGGGAAAACCGCGCGACAAGTTCGGAGTGCCCGATCCAGGATTACGCGATCTGGATCAAACTGGCGTTATCTCTGAACTGCTGGCTTAAGCTCTCTGTTTTGTGAGGTGAGTCTGTGTTGCGCCTGGTTTCCTGCTGGCTTTTGTTGTTACTGCTGCCGTCTCTGGCTGCGGCTGTGGATCCTCCGCCGTTTTCTTCTTTGGGCAAACCAGGCGAAACGATCTACCAAACCGCCGTCCCTCTGGCAAAACCGAAGAAGTCAGCTGATCGGATCGATGGCGGCCTAAACCATGTCGTCTTCTCGCTCTGGCTGCCGGAAGAAGAAGCATGCATTCGTGGTATTTATCTGATGCCCTTCAACATTACGGGCGTCGAGCAAGAGCAGTCTCGGGCGATGTGCCGACATTGGAAGTTCGCACTCGTCGGCAGCAACTTCATGCGAGTCGAGAAAGCAGAGTTTGGTCCGGTGCTGTTGGCGGGGCTCAAAGATCTCGCTCTCCAGAGCAAGCACCCCGAAGTTGCTCATGCACCGCTGATTGCGGCGAGCATGTCAGCGGGCGTCGGCATGTGCGTCACCCTGGCGGAGCAACTGCCTGACCGATTCATAGCTTGTGGGTTGGCTTGTCTCGAAGTGGGGCCAGAGACAGATCGCACCGCTCGCATACCGATGATGAGTATCTTTGGGGAACGTGACGGCAAACAAATGGAACAGCACGAGGCACTGCTTCCACGACGCCGAGCAGAGTTCGATGCAAGTTGGGCAATTGCTGTGCAGTGGGGCCGCAGACACGAATGGGGGCAGTCGAACAATTTGCTTTGGCCGTTTTTCGATGAGGTGATTCGCCAAAGGCTTCCCGCCGACGCCTCACCACTCACCGGCCCAGTACAACTCCGCTCATGCGATCCCAGCCTCGCCTGGTATGGGGCCCCATCGACTTGGAAAGGATCCACTGCAATCATCGGTCCAGCGGCGAAGTATTCGGGAGAGAAGAACAAGGCCTGTTGGCTTCCTGGTCCGCAGTCGGCACATGCCTGGCAAGCGTTCGTTGTCGACAAGTCCTTGCTGAGAATCACCTCACCATTGCCACAAGGGGACAAGCGCCCCCTGCCCGTATTCAATCCTCAAGAGAGGTTGGCAATCAAAGTCGAGGCCGAAGCCGCGATTCCCAATGGAACGATCAGTCTTTACGATGGCGGAAACTGGCTTGTGGATGGTGAGTTGCAGGACCGCAAAGCAGTGTTTGAAATCGGCCCGCTTGCGCTGGGAATTCACTGCCTGAGCGTGCGAGTCGCTCTGACGGATGGATCGCTTGAGTTGTCTCGGCCTGTCACAGTTCTGGTAGCTCCCAATGCCAATTGAGGTCGCCACGAGAAACGCGTTGAAGTCTTGCAGATGTGCCCCATTTGACGCATGGCTTGTCAAATAGGACTTGTTCGAACAACTGCCGCGGTCCGTTTCCGGTCTGCGAATTCAAAGGGTTGCCCCTGCGACGTTAAGACACGTTCTTACCGCGGTAGCATATCCCACTGACAACCAGCCCGCGCAATATACGAATCACCTCGCGCAGGTTGGTGGCTTGCAGCCGCCCGCCTGGTAGCGGCGGAGGAATATGAGGACTTCAATCAACTCCCATTTCTCGTCCGTCAAATCGCTGGCAGACGCCTTCCGCCCGATCGTCGACATGTTCGCACGCCGTCGCTACGAAATCACGAATTGTCAGCGAAAACCGTGATTTGCAGATTAATCACTTTTCGGATCGGTTCTCAGGCCGAGTGCTGTCTTGCCGAGGATTTTGCCTCGCGCGAAATTCCGAAGGGGTCATGTTCATCGTCCGCTTAAAAAACCGGGCGAAATAGTTCTGATCGTCGAAGCCACACTGATACGCAATGTCGCCGATCGAATCGGAGTTGGCCGATAGTCTCAGGCACGCCTCATGGAGTCGTAGGCGGAGAATGAACTGCAATGGCGTCATCCGAAAGAGCTTCTCGAATTCACGTCGAAATGTTGCCTCGGTAAGCTGGCACGCTGCGGCGAGCGTCTGAACACGGATTTGCTGCGAGAAGTTCTTCTGAATGTGGTCGAGGGCTGCAGATAGCAGTTCAAAATCTCCGATGCGATGGTCAGCGGCCTCTAGGCGGCGACTGATACCTACGAGCCCAACGATCTTGCCGTGGCAATCACGGGCAGGCACCTTGGTGGTGCAGAACCAACTTAGTGAACCTGCGGAAGTGATGTTCAGCTCGCACTGTTCCACAATCGATTCGCCATCTCGAATCACGCGTTGATCATCTTCCGCAAAGGAATTGGCGAGCGCGTTCGGGAAGAAATCGTGGTTCGCTTTGCCGTAGAGATCATCGGCGTTTCCATAGCGAAAGATCCCGCGGCGGTGGACTTCGTTGCAATGGATTAGACGTCCGGCTTTGTCCTTGATGAAAAAGGAGACGTCGGGAAGCAGTTCGAAGAGCTGGCGCGTCGACACATCCAGGCGAATCTGATCTAAGGCCGGCGAAACAAGGGTCATAGCTGAACCTGCAGAGATGCAAGGATTGTGCTAATCGTCGGTCGTTTACGTGCGAGCAGGTTTAACAATACAGCGATAAACTGCAACAAATGATACCAGATCCTCGAAGCCCTTGCTGAAAACTGCCGAAGGCCAGCGTGAAAACAATGCTAGTAAGTGAGCCCTTTCCTCAACGATTCATCGTGGTCTTGGCCATTTGTCTGGCCGGCGCAATCACAAGTTCATCTGCGGCAGAATTGCGGCTGGAAAATCAGTTTCTGGCCAGAACCGTCGTCGTTGAGAACGGACGGCTAAGAACTGCGTGCCTCGTCAACAAGCTGGACAGCAAGGAATTGAAACCCACCGGCGCGGAGGAATTTCGCCTGCGGCTCTCGGCTGATGTGAACTCCAAACAGCCCGACGTCATGCTGACCGCGGCAGATTTTGAAGTTACTTCCAGCGAAGCAACGGCGGAGCGAATTCGCATCGAATTGCGCAACACCACTTACGGCGTGCGCGTTGAGGTGTATTACACGCTACGACCTGGGAAGCGGTATGGCCACAAGCACCTGGAGATCGTCTCGGACGAGGAAAGAACTCTGGAATTGGTCGACATTGAGTCACTGGTCATTGCCGAAGCATTCGCCCCTTACAAGGCGAAAGACTTGATGCGGGCCTATGGCCGCTTTCTGCCGGCGCTGGGTCAGCCACTCTATACGAACGGGACGGCGACATTCTGGGGCGTCGAATTTCCCGCAGCTTGGAATCGTCTGGAAGGTGAGACCCTGCGCTGCGGCGTTCAAGACGGAGTGACGTTGCAGCCGGGGCGGAGGTTTACGACGCATCGCGCGGTCTTTGGTGTTTGCGACGATCCCGAGTTTGTCCAAGACGCCTTTCTGGACTACATTGACGAGATTCGTGCTTCACCGGCAAAGTTAAGCGTGCAGTACAACTCCTGGTTCGACTTTGGTGGTGGAATCACGCAGCAGAAACTGCAGCAGTCGCTGGACACGCTGCATCAAGAGCTTGTGGAAAAGCGAGGCTGCCGTCCGCTGGACGTCTATGTGATCGACGACGGCTGGCAAAACTCGCGGCCGCCGCGGTCCCCTTTGGCGGATTGGAGCAAAGGTATCTTTCCGGTCAACGAAGCGAACTTCGACGCCGATCTGAGGTCGGCGCGTGCGGCCATTGAAGCCAAAGGTTCGCACCTGGGATTGTGGGCAAGTCCAGCATGTCTCTTTGGAGCGACCGCGAATCTTGAGGTTTTGGAACAAAGCGGCTTCGAAGTACTCGTCGGCGAGAAGCACCCCAAGAGCGGGCGCGCCAAGAAGGCGATGTCGATGGCGGGACCGAAGTATCTGTCGCTACTCGAAAAGCGACTGCTAGAGATGGTGGACATGGGTTCGGTCTACTTCAAGCTGGATGGCATCTTCGGAGATATGCAAAGCCGGTTGTTCGAAACCATCCCACATCGCGGCACGCCGGTCACCACTTCGCTGCTACCGTCGGATGGCATGTCGGCGAATGATCCCCGGATCGACGATGCCAAGTTCGACGAAATGAAACGCTATTACATCACCGTTGCGACGCAGCGTTTGGCTGCCATCTTTGACAAGATGCACGCGAAAAACCCGCAGGTTCGCATCCTGTGCCACAACGGCGCGACGATCAGCCCTTGGTGGCTGATGCACCTCGATGTCTTGAGCCTGGTGAACTGCAATGACGGGGCCCCTGGCGACCGCACGTTGCAAATGTGTTACCGCGATGGCTTGTATTACCAATTGACGCGACGCGATGGCAATCAAGTGCCGCTGAATAGCTTCTTCAATCATGAACCTGCGAAGGATGGAAATCGTTTCGATGACGCCAGTCCCGAAGCGTTCAAGGATTATCTCTTCCTGGCCCTTTCGCGTGGCACACTGACCGTCGAACTGTACTTCGTCGTGAACTCGCTCGATGCCCAGGATTTCGACGTTGTGGCCGACGGCCTCAAGTGGGTACATCGAACCGCGCCGGCCTTCAAGCGTGCGCGAATGCATGGCGACAGTCCGATCGGAGCGACCACGGTCGACGAAGGGCAACTCAGCCTGAAGCGATTTCAACCGGACATCGACGGCAAGGTGTATGGCTACACCGGTTGGACCCAAACGCAGGGATATGTTTCGATCCACAACCCAAGTAAAACGGTAAAGCCATACTCGTTCACGCTTGATCGTCGCTTTGGCCTGCTACCGAATAGCGGCCCGTTTCAACTGTCGGTCATCCATGGCGAGAGTGCGAAAGAATTGAAAAGGGAATGGAAGTTTGGCGAGTCCGTAACGCTGAATGTGCAACCGCAGCAAGTCATCATTCTGGACTTTCAGCAGTAACTTCCTCGGCTGTACCTGGAGGGGAATCCAGCAACTATGATAGTTCGAGCAAACTTCCCTCCTATAAACTGCATGCCGCACCGCAAGCAAATCACGCGCAACGCTAGTGAACGCCAGCAGGCGGCGATCTTCCTCTCCAGAGATGAACAAATGATGAACAGTTTTCGCAAATTCATTGCCGGCCACGCAGCTTTTGCAAAGGCGTTAGCATGCGTATTTGCAATTCTCCTCGCTCCGAGCAGTTTCGCGGCCGCGGACACGCTGGTGTTCGAAGGGACTGCAGGTCTGGGCAAGGGGAAGCACATCGTCTTCCTGGCCGGCGACCATGAATATCGCTCCGAGGAGTCGTTGCCGGCGCTAGCGCGGATTCTTGCCAAACATCACGGCTTCAAATGCACTGTCCTGTTCAACATCGACAAGGAAACCGGCGAGATCGTTGCCGGCAATTCGAACATGCCGGGGATGGAAGCCCTGGACACCGCCGACCTGGCGGTTGTCTTCCTGCGGTTTCAGCATTTTCCGCCGGAGCAGATGAAGCACTTGGACGACTATCTGAACCGCGGCGGGCCTGTCATCGGGTTGCGCACCGCGACGCATGCCTTTCAGATCAAAGGACAGGATCCGTTCGCGAAGTACTCGTCCAGTTACAAGGGGCCCGAATACGATCGCGGCTTCGGCCACCAGGTGCTCGGTCAAACGTGGATCGGACACTACGGCAGGAACCATCAGCAAAGCACTCGCATCACGCTCGTTGCCGACAAGCAGGCCCATCCCATCCTGCGCGGCGTCAAGGATGTTTGGGTGCAAGCCGGTGGGTATGTGGGCAATCCGGTGGATGGCGAGATCTTGACCATGGCTCAGCCGCTTAACGGAATGACTCCCGGGTCGCCCGCCGACGAGACTAAGCCGCCGATGCCTTCGGAGTGGACTCGAAGTTACAAGTCGTCAGCGGGAAAAACCGCCCGCGTTTTCACGTCGCTATACGGCACTTCGGAAGACTTGCTCAACGACGGCTATCGTCGGCTATTGGTCAACGGCTGCTTCTGGGCGCTGGGGTTGGAAGACGCCATTAAACCTGATGCGAAGATCGACTTTGTGGGGCCATTCAAGCCGAACACGTTTGGCGGCGGAGCCTATGCCCGCGGCATCAAACCAGAAGCTTACGCGGGTTTCGAAACTCCAATTCCCGCAAACAACAACACAAAGAACCCAACTGTTCCGAATGCCAAGAAAAATGCACCCGAGAAAACCGGAGCGAAAGCTCTTCCAACTGCCAAAGTGGAAGCGAGTGCAGTTTCGGCCCAACCCGCTGCGGCAATCGTCACAGGCAAGCCAGCTCGTTTCGTCCGCATTGAATTGCCAGGCGACAAACGCATTTTGACGCTGGCTGAAGTAGAAGTGTTCAGCGCCGGCCGCAATATCGCTGCTGGCGGCAAAGCGACTCAGTCGAGCACGAATGGGGGAGCGGGGGCTTCGCGGGCCATCGACGGCAACAAGCATCCCAACTGGGAGAAGAACGGGCAGACGCACACTTCGAATTCGGGTGAGAAGAATCCTTGGTGGGAGCTTGATCTGGGGGAACTGAAAGACATCGACAAGGTCAGCGTGTGGAATCGGAGTGGGTTTGAGAGCCGCCTCGCAGGCTTCACGCTCACGCTGCTCGACGCGGATCGCAAAGTAGTCTTTTCCCTGAAAGGTGTCGCAGCGCCGCAGGGGCTCGATATTGACGTCAAGAAGGACAGCAAGTTGCAGTACCTCTCCTATGATGGCAAGCCGGGCCAACCAATCGGCGGAAAAGTGCAATTGGCCGCTGGTGGCGACCAAGGCTCGAAGCCGGAAGCTTCGCTGGCGGAAGTGCCGGCCGACTATCGCGACCCGACACCGTTTCAGTTTCAACAAGGTGATGTCGTCGCCATTTTGGGTAACGGCCTGGCGGACCGCATGCAGCACGATGGCTGGGTGGAGACTTTGCTGCAGAGCGCTTTGCCAGAGAAGCAAGTCAGGTTTCGCAACCTGAGCGCGAGCGGCGATCGGCCGAATTCGTATCCGCGGAGCAGCGGCGCGACCTCCATGACCGACTATCTGCGGCACGTGAAAGCCGACGTCGTGCTCGCTTTCTTCGGTTACAACGAATCGTACGACGGGAAGCCTGAAGAGTACAAAGCCCAGCTACTGGAATTCGTCAAGCGAACGCGCGGCGCAAAACCCAATGGCAAGAGCCTGCCGCGCATCGTACTGTTCAGCCCTATCGCGCACGAAGATACGCGTAATGCAAATGTACCGAATGGCAAAATTCACAACGCTCAACTAGAAGCCTATGCGCAGGCGACGGAAGCCGCCGCCAAGGAAGCTGGGGTTGGCTACGTCGATCTGTTTCATCCGACGCAAAAATTGTTCGCGGACGCGAGCCTGCCGCTCACGATCAACGGCGTGCATCTGTCGGACGAAGGGAATCGCCGTCTGGCGGAAGTCATCTCGCAGGCCTTACTCGGTAAAGCGGAGAACGCTTCGGCCTCGCTGCAGCCGCTGAGGCAGGCTGTATTGGACAAGGATCTGATTTGGAACAATCGCTACCGCGCGCGGGACGGCAACGACATCTGGGGTGGCCGCTCCAAGTTGGCCTTTACCAATGATCAAACGAACGCTGCGGTGCTGCAGCACGAACTGTCGATGCTCGACGTGATGGCTGCGAATCGCGACGTGCGAGTGTGGGCTGTTGCCAGCGGCAAGGATGTGCCCGTCGACGACAGCAATGTTCCGCAACCCGTCGAAGTTATTTCCAATGTCGGTGGCAAGAGCAAAAGCTCGAGCGCCGTGAAGGAAGGGACACTGAGCTATATCAGCGGCGAAGAAGCCATCAAGTACATGGGCATCGCCAAGGGCTTTGAGGTGCGTCTGTTCGCCGACGAGGCGATGTTCCCCCAACTAGCAAATCCCGTGCAAATGCAGTTCGACACCAAGGGCCGGCTGTGGGTTGCGGTGTGGCCAACCTATCCCAACTGGGAGCCGCTCAAGCCCATGACCGATGCGCTCATCATCATGCACGATGATAATAGCGACGGTCGCGCGGATCGCGTGACGGAGTTTGCGAAGGTTCAAAACCCGCTGGGCTTCGAGTTCTGGAACGGCGGCGTAATCGTCACGAGCGCCCCAGAGATTTTGTTTCTCAAAGACACCGACGGCGACGATGTGGCCGATGTCCGCATCGTGATGCTACAGGGCGTCGATTCGTCAGACACGCACCACGGCGCCAACAACCTAATCTATGGACCGGACGGCGGCATCTATTGGCAAAGCGGCGTCTTCATGGTGCACAACCACGAGCATCCCTGGGGGCCATCGTTGCAGTCATCTGCCAGCGCGATGTATCGTTTCGATCCGCGCCGGTTCACCATTGCGCTGCATGCCGGCAATTCGCCGAACCCGCACGGCATTGCGTTCGACAATTGGGGCTATCACTACGCCACCGACGGCACGGGCGGCCGGGCCTTTCAGGTCCGCCCCGATAAGAACGGCTTCAAGATGCAAGAGCTGCTCAAAAAGGAAGTCCGGCCGGTGACGGCCAGCGAAGTCGTCAGCAGTGCGCATTTTCCCGAATCCATGCAGGGAGATTTTCTGATCTGCAACGTCATTGGTTTCCTGGGGATCAAGCACTATCACCTCGAGCGCAATCCGGAAACTGGCAACGTTTGGGGTGAACCGGCCGGTGACGAGTTGATCGCCGTCCGCACGAATCCCGATGGCAGCAAGACGGAAGAAAAGTCGCGCGGCCTGCTGATGAGTGCCGACAAGAACTTCCGCCCCTCGGATGCAATCTTTGCCCCCGATGGTTCGCTGTACGTCAGCGACTGGCACAACATGATCATCGGCCACATGCAGCACAACATTCGCGACCCCAATCGCGATCACGCGCACGGCCGCATCTACCGAATGACCGCCAAGGATCGCCCCTTGCAGCAGCCAGTGGCGATTCATGGTCAGCCAATACCCACTCTGCTGGAAAACTTGAAGTCTCCGGTCGACGGCATCCGCCACCGGACTCGCGTCGAGTTGAGCGGCCGGGACACTAAAGAAGTGATCGCCGCCGCCAAGAAGTGGACCAGGCAATTCGACCCGACAAAGGCCGAACATGCGCATCATCTGCTGGAAGCGCTCTGGTTGCATCAGCAGCACAACGTCAAGAACCAGGGGCTCCTCAACCAGGTTCTGCTGCAGTCGCCAGTGCCTCACGCGCGGATCGCGGCTGGTACGGTGAAGCACTTCTGGGAGAACGTGGACAAGACCATCCACGGCGGCGTGATCGCCGATTCCCTGGAAGCTGTCGCGAAGAAGTCCGGGATCCTCAGCGATACCCCCGAGCTTACGACCATCCGCATCGGCACGATTCCCGAGCGGATGATGTACGACGTCAAGGAACTGACCGTGAAGCCCGGCAAGAAAGTCCGGCTCACATTTGGCAATGCCGATTTCATGCCCCACAACATCATGCTCGTGAATCCCGGCAAAGCCGATGAAGTCGGGTTGCAGGCGATCGCCCTGGGAGCTGGTGGATTTGAAGTGGGATTTGTTCCCAAGAGCAACGACATTCTGTGGTCGATCAAGTTGGTGGACTATGGTCAGGAAGAGACGATTGAATTTACTGCGCCGACGGCCGAAGGCGCCTACCCTTATATCTGCTCGTTTCCGGGACACCACCAGCTCATGCGCGGAACGCTGTTCGTCACCAACAATCTGCAGGAGTTCCTGGCGAAAAATCCGCAACCGGTGAAGAAGCTCACGGAGTGGAAGATCGACGACTTGGTAGCCGACTTGAAACGCGTCGGGCAACAGCGGAACTATGCCCAGGGCAAGATGCTGTTCAATTCACTGGCCTGCGTGCAGTGCCACAAACTGGGCGATAAGGATTTCTCGCTCGCGGCTGGCCACGCCGGTGGCGATCATCATGGTCATCACGGCATGATGCCGACACGCACGGTTGGCCCCAACCTTCAAGACGTCGTCAAGAAGTACAAGGGGGATGCGAAAGCCGTGTTGCACGAGATCCTGGAGCCTTCACGCAACATTGAAGAGAAGTACCGCACAATTTCGCTGGCCCTCGATGACGGCACGATCGCGACCGGCAACGTCGTTTCCGAGGATCAGAAAACGATTGTGCTGTATTCCACAACGCCGGTGCCCAAGGAACACAAGATTGCCAAGGAGTCGATCGATTCGCGCTTGCCATCAGCCCTGTCGATCATGCCCACCGGTCAGCTGAATACTCTGGACAAGGAACAAATTCTGGACTTGCTCGCGTTTCTGCTGGCGACAGGAGATCCCGAGCATGCCGCGTTCAAGAAGTAGCTTTGTTGTCCGTTCGATGAAGTTAATCGCCAGATTCAGTTCCTTGACTACCTCGGGTCGCATTCCCAATGATCTTATGTAGTCTCGTGTTACTGCTTGCCGTTTCCGGTGCCGGCGCCGGCGAGCTTGATCTGGGCGCGATGGTGAATCCCGCGCCGGTGACGGCCAAGCTCTCCGATCCGGATTACAACATCTGGTGCGGGGCGCCGATCAAGGGAGATGACGGCAAGTATCACGTGTTCTATTCGCGCTGGCCGCGGAAGCTGGGGCACCAGGCATGGGTGACAAATTCCGAGATCGCTCACGGCGTGGGCGATTCGCCGCTGGGTCCGTGGAAACATCATGACGTGGCGCTGGCGGCCCGCGGTGTCAAATTCTGGGACGGATCCTGCACGCACAACCCGAACATCGCGCGGATCGGGGGCAAGTATTGCCTATTCTATGTGGGCAATTATGGCGACGGCGTGTTGGGCAAAGGATTGAACTGGACGCACCGCAATCACCAGCGCATCGGCGTCGCCATCGCCGATTCCTCCAACGGTCCATGGCAGCGGTTTGACCAGCCGATCGTGACCATTAGCGACGACAAGACCGCGTTCGATTCACTCTGCGTTACCAACCCCGCCGGCTGCGAGCACGCCGATGGCGGGGTGCTGCTGGTCTATAAGGCTGTCGAGTACGTCGAAGGGAAGATCGGCGGCGGCAAGGTTCGCTACGGCGCTGCGATGGCCGACAAACCCGCCGGCCCATATATGAAGAAACCCGGGCGCATCTTCGAATCGGACGATGGCGACGCCGGCAAGCACTGGATGCTGGCCGAGGATCCATACCTCTGGTTCAGCAAACAGTATGGCAACCGGTACTACGCAGTGGCGCGGGACGTGGTGGGCAAGTTCACCAGCGCCTCCGGCGGCATCGCGCTGTTCCAGTCGGAGGATGGGTTGAACTGGAAGCCGGCAAGCCACCCGAAGGTCCTGGGCGCCCGCTACCAATGGGCTGATGGCACGACGAGTTTCAGCACAATCGAGCGGCCGGCGATGCTGTTCGACGGCGAGACGCCCATCGTCCTCTTCGGCGCCGCCAGCGACAACAAGAACCGCGACGGCACGTTCAACGTGCAGATCCCGCTGAAGTGAGCCAGAATTTTCACGAATGGAATGTTGTGGAAAGTGAAAAAGCCGCTGGCAGGACCCAGAAGCTCGGCGAAACCATGGGCCACACGGGTGGTGATTAGCGCCGCATCCCGCCGCGCGAAGTGCCGCGAATCCAGGCACGAGGACGTCGAGCCTGTTCGTCTTGCTCCGAAAATGTGGCCGACAGACTTACGTCGCTTTACCGGCCCCCGGTTGGCACGTTGAATCGCACGTAAGTGTTCAATTTCGCGTGCATTGTTGAACACACATTGCTCGCTAACGCGAGAGTTGCGCTAGCGCGCGTTCAACAATGGCCCCGATTGTTGAACACCCCCCTGTTGCCAGCTGGGCTGCCAGCTTGCGTCGTAAGTTGCTCAGCACTGCCACTGCCGTTCTTCTCAACTCGGCCTCAACCCTCATCGGTTGAGAAATTCACCCGGCCCCTTCGTTTGCTCGGTTGAAAAACTCAGCCACTGGAGGAATTTCTTGCTCGCCCCGATATGCGAAAAATTCAACCAAAAATGCGCGTTCGGTCCCTGTAACCACGTAACTCTAGGCAACTTATGGCGATTAGTGAGAGACATCCTATGTCATAAACTATGCCCAAAATGACGCCTCTGATAGCCCGAATAGGTGGTTTTAATGCATAGAATGTCCATTTACGATGTGATTCTCCCCGATAGCGGTTGGCTCCCCCCTCCGAAACCGCGTGTGCAGTCATAACCCCCCTTTCTTTGGGAATCCGCATCCATGCTCCGCAGCACCAAGACTCTCTGGAATCGTCTGTTCGCCCGCAAACCCTCTGCTGCCAAATCTGCACCCGCCCGCCGCCGCGCCTTTCTCGAATCGCTCGAAGAACGCCGGGTGATGGCTGGCTCGCTCGACCCCACGTTCGGCAATGGGGGCATCGTGCTCACCGATATCGGTCACGACACCGATCTTTCGGACGACTTCTCGTACGCAGTCACTGTGCAGCAGGCCGATGGCAAAACAATTGCCGCTGGCTATAGCTACAGTCCGTTTACGTCTGGTTCGACTCTCGCTCGTTACAACGTCGATGGCTCGCTCGATAGTTCCTTCGGCAATCTTGGTCGCCTCGTATTGCCAGTCAACTTGAGCACTATCGAGGACATCGAACTGCAGAGTGATGGCAAAATTGTGATCGGTGGTGGAGACCAGGTTGCCCGATTAAATTCCGATGGCTCGCTCGACACTTCCTTCGATACGGATGGCATCGCTACTTTACCAATCTTTTCCATTAACGAGATCGTCATTCAAAACACTGGGAAAATTGTGCTGGGCGGCCGCGCCTACGATTATTCCGATTCCACAGGCTACGACTTTGCCCTCGCTCGACTGGATATCGACGGGTCCCTTGATACCACCTTCGGCGCAGGTGCTGGCTATGTCACTACAGACATGGGAACCACGGAAAGCTCCGACGATTACGATTACTTGCAAGGCTTAGCACTGGCCCCTGGTGACAAACTGGTCGCCGTCGGTCGTGGCTACGATTACGACGGCAGTTCATATACTTATTTTTGGGCAGTTGCCCAGTACGATGCCGATGGAGCGCTCGATCCGGCGTTTAGCGGTGACGGCAAGGCCGAGGTTCTGAGTGACGGCAGCGCCACTTCAGTCGTAGTCACGCCCAGCGGTGCCATTGCCATCGCGGGATATAATTACTCCAGCGACTTTGAAGTCGTGCAACTTACCAGTGCCGGCGCGCTCGATCCGAGTTTTGATTCCGATGGCCGGGTATCGATCGATTTTTCCGGCAGCGACGACCGAGCCAATACAATTCGCGCCCAGGCGGATGGGAAACTGGTATTGGGTGGACATGCCTACTCAGGCGCTGGCTACGACTTCGCTGTCGCCCGCCTCAATGCCAATGGCAGCTTGGATACGAGCTTTTCTAGCGACGGCAAGGTGACAATTGATTTTGGCAGTACTGAGGACGTAGGACTAGCGTTAGCCTTGTCAGCGACTGACGAGATCACCATTTCTGGTTATACCTCGCTCGATGTAAATACTTCCTATCAACGGGACTTCGCCGTCGCCCGCCTCACGGTAGCAGGTGCGCTCGACACCAGCTTCGATGGCGACGGCCTGGTTACCACCAACTTTGGTGACCTGCTCAACATCAACACCGAAGACTACGCGTGGGCCGTCACGGTCCAGCAGGCCGATGGCAAGGTCATCGTGGCCGGCCGCAGTTACGATGGTTACGTCTATGGCGACCGTACGGCAGTTGCAAGGCTAAACGTCGATGGCTCCCTGGATACGACCTTTGCCACAAGCGGTCTGTTATTGTTGAACTCGGGTGAAGTTCGGGGAGTGCAACTGCAGGCCGACGGGAAGATTCTCCTGCTCACCAGCAATTCCCAATTGATTCGGCTCAATGCCAACGGCAGCCTCGATGGAACCTTTGGCTCCGGTGGTTTCGTAAGCCTCTCCTACGCGGGTTCTGCTCGCGATTTTGTACAGCAAAGCGATGGCAAAATTGTGATTGGCGGACGGCGTTACAACTCTGCTACTCATTACGACTTCGCCTTAGAACGCCGTAATCCCGATGGTTCGCTAGATACATCGTTTGGAGGAGGGGCAGGCTATATAACGACCGAGATGGGCATTACAGCAAATGCCAATGACTATGATTACCTGCAGGGACTGGCCGTTGATAGCAGCGATCGACTCATTGCCGTGGGTTATGGCCGCGATTACGACGGTTCTTCCAATACCTATTTTGGTGCAGCCGCTCGTTACTTGCCCGACGGCACGCTCGACACATCGTTCAGCAGCGATGGCAAGGCCGAATTGTTTTCGTCCACATCTTCCTCTTCCGATCTGCGAGATGTCGTTGTCGCTTCGACCGGCGAAATAACGATCGCGGCCAATACCGGATTTGATTCGTTTGCAGTCGTCCGTCTGACCGATGCGGGCCTTCTCGATACTGGCTTTGACACCGACGGGATTGCGGTGGCAGCATTCGACGGTTACTCGGGTTCGATTTTCGCACTCGCCCTGCAGGCAGATGGTAAGGTCGTGGCCAGTGGCTATGCCTACGAGGTTGCCACGAATAGCATCGACTTCGCAGTCGCGAGATTCAATCCCGATGGTGCGCTCGATCCGAGTTTCTCCGGCGATGGAACCCTCACGACCGACTTTAGTGCCCAGGGAGACTATGCCTATGGCGTTGCCATTGCTCCCACCGGCGAAATCGTTGTCGCCGGACACGCCTACACGAATGTTTCTAGTGGGTACGGCAATAATTTTGGTATTGCTCGTTACACCGCAGCAGGCCTTCTCGATACCACCTTCGACGTCGATGGAAAGGTGCTGATCAACTTCGGCCTCGAAGCTGGCGGTTACACCTCTGACGATCAAGCGCGCAGTGTTGCGGTGCAGCAGGCCGACGGCAAACTGATTGCAGTCGGATATAGCTATAGCCCTTACTTCGGTGGCAGCACGGGAATCGCCCGGTACAACACCGACGGCTCGTTGGACTCATCCTTCGGCACCGACGGTACCCTGCAGCTGGGCTATGACGATGCACGAGCCGTGGCGGTTCAGCCGGATGGCAAGATATTGCTCCTGACTGGCTACCGTCTACTACGACTTAATGGTGACGGTTCGCTGGATACTTCCTTTGGCTCCGGTGGAGTGGTAGTTACAAATAGCTATCTCGCTTATAGTCAGGGGCTGGTCATTCAGAGCACCGGCAAGATTGTCGTAGGTGGCTATCAGTACAACTACGATGCAGGTGCGAGCTACGACTTTGCCCTCGCCAGATTCAACACCGATGGTTCGCTAGATACGACCTTTGGCGGCGGGGACGGATCTGTCCTCACCGACATAGGTTTAGGTGGTAGCGATCACTATGACGTCCTCAACGGGATCGCGCTCCTGCCGGGCGATAAGGTGGTCGCGGTTGGTTATGGCCAAGACTACGATGGCTCTACCGACACCTACACCTTTTTTGCCGGGGTTGTTCAGTACACGGCCGATGGCGCGCTCGATCCCACCTTCAGCGGCGATGGCAAAGCCGAGATCTTGCCCTCCACAACGTCCTCTCGGGACGCTCGCGCCGTGGTCGTCACCCCCAGTGGCAAAATCGCGATTGTCCTTGGAATGGGAAACTCCGATTTTGCCGTGGCGCAGCTAACTTCGACTGGAACGCTCGATAGCACCTTCTCTGGTGACGGAATTGCGACTGCTGACTTCGGCAGTTCGGATAATGCTCGATCACTCGTCGCGTTAGCGGATGGCCGTCTCGTGGTTGTGGGCTATTCCTACGTCGGAAGCCCGCTGCAACAAGACTTTGGGATTGCCATCTTCAACACCGATGGAAGTCTGGACAACACCTTTTCGACCGATGGCCAAGAAACCACCGACTTCCAGGGGCAGGACGACGAAGCCTATGGTGCCGTGGTACAAGCCGATGGCAACGTGGTGGTGGTCGGTCGCTCGTACAACCCCTACTTGGGTTACACAAGCGACTTTGCTCTGGCGAGGTATTTGATTGGGCAGGGATCCACAAGTGTTGAACTAGATGGTTCGGGGAATGTGCTGTTGACCGATATCGCCGGTGGCGACACCGACGATCAGTTGACGTTGTCGCGAGACAACAACGGTACCCCCGGCGATCTGACAGACGACTTCCTGGTCATTCATGATCCACTCAACGCGTTGGCCGCGGGTGCCGGAGTCATCGCCATTGATGCGAATACGGTCAAGATTCCCTTCGCCAGCATCACAGGCAACGTGACGCTCGAGACGCTGGCCGGGAACGACACGGTGACGATTGATTTCACCGGTGGCAATCCGTTGCCCGCTGGTGGTTTGACCTTTAATGGTGGTGCGGGGGGGAACGATACGCTGTCGTTCGTTGGTACCGGTCTCGCCAGTGCCACGCTGACGCACACCGATGCCACGAGTGGCAGCCTGTTGCTCGATGGCAAGACGCTGACCTATACCGGGCTCGATCCGATTCTGGTCACCACACCCGGGGCCAACTGGGTGCTGGAATATACGACCGATGCCGCCGCAGTGACGCTGGCCGCCGATGGTGCGAACCTGAAGGTGACGCGCGCCGGTGTGGCCGAAGAAGTGACGATCAATCCCGCCGGCCTGGCGAGCTTGACGATTCGCACCGGCACCGGTGCCGACACCATCGAGTTCGATAGTTTGCCCGCTGCCTGGTCCGCCGCCATCACCATCGATGGCCAAGGGGATGCCGACATTCTGAACGTCAATACAGCTGACCTGACGTCGACCGGCAGCATCACGCTCGCCGGCATCGAGACCGCCAATCTCTCGCGCAACATCACCGCCAATGTGCTGAGCGGCACCGCCACGACGGTGAACGTCGACGACGCGCCCAGCGGGCAGATTCAAGACGGCATCGCAGTGGCTGCCGTTGGCGCAACGGTGAATGTGGCAGCAGGTTCTTATGCCGAGAGCATCGTTGCCAACCAGTCAGTCACGCTGTTGGGAGCGAATTCCGCGGTCAGTCCCAATACGGGTGTGCGCGGGGCAGAATCGCTTATTTCCGGCACTCTGAACATTGCCAATGGTTCGCTGGGAGACTACGTGGTTCGTGGGTTCCAGTTCAGTGGCTCGTCGGTCCCGCTGAGTACCAACAACAATGTGAACGTAGGCACGACCAACGTCACCTTCGAACGAAATCTGGTTCAGAATTCCGGGCAAGTAGCCCTGATGACGGGCTTTGCTGGCGCAGTTCTCAATGCCACCATCGTTGACAATAACTTCAGCACTTCCACCAGCAATGCGATGCAATTGACGGCTGGTGCCGGCGGTGTCACAACTGCCGAAGTTACCGACAACTCTATTACCACGACCGTGTTTGGTGGCATCAGCACCGATGCGCTAACCAACAGTTCGATTCTCCGCAATTCGATTTCGGGGACTGCCCAACAGGCGATTCAGATTGCTGGAGCGGCGAGCAACGTGATCGTGTCGCAAAACACCATCACGAATGCGAATACCAGCAACGACGCCAACCGTGGCGCAATTCGCCTTCGCCCCACGTCGTTCACCGGGCCAGTGATTGTCTCGAATAACTTTATTAGTGGTTCGTTTAACGCGATCTCGGTTCCCACTGCAGAAACAATTCCTGCCGGGCTGCTATCGGTCACGAATAATAGTCTCACCTTACCTTCCGGCGGCAGTTTCCTTGTGCGCAACAATGGCACGGGCACTCTCGATGCATCGGGCAACTGGTTTGGTACCAGCACACTCGCGGGAGTGACTGCTGCCACCAGTGGCACCGTCGACTACACGCCATACCTTAACAGCGGCACAGACACCGATGCCGGCACGCCAGGCTTCCAAGGCGACTTCTCGAACCTGACCGTTCACACGGCTGGCACGCAAGCTGGGGCTGTCGGTCGCGTGCAAGAAGGCGTGAACCTGGTAACCGTTGGCGGCACCGTGAATGTGCTCCTGGGAACTTATAGCGATAACGTCGTCATCAACAAAAGTCTTACGCTCGATGGTGCCGGCCCAACCACGATCATCGATGGTTCGGTAGGTGGCATTCCCTCATCGGCAATCACGATCACCGGCAGTGGAGCATCGGCAGCTAGTCGCCTGATTGTCAAAGATCTGACGATTCAGGGGATTCAGACCAATGCCATCGACATCGGCAGTGCGGTGTCGTTTGTCACCTTGGAAAACATCAGCGCGAATGGCACCGAAGGGACGACGACGGGCAACTATCGCAGGGGTGTCTGGATTCACGGGACGGGACTGGTTACGGACCTGCTGATGGACAACTTAACGTTGTCCGGCTTCTATAACGGTGGCATTTATGTCGATGCTCCCACTCCGGTAAATGGCTTCACGCTGATCAACAGCGAACTCAGCAATAACCGGATTGGTCTGCACAACTACGCAGACGTTGCGTCGACAACCAACGAGAACAACTTCACCAACGTATTGATTGCGGATAACTACATCTTCAACAATGCTTGGAAGGGGCTGTATTTCGAGAAGTTAAACGACGCCGTGATCGAGCGCAACACGATTGAAGATACCGGCCTGGGGCTACCTGCGCCAGCAGTTGGCAACAGCAACGGCAACGGCAACTCGGGCATCGAGTTGAATTTGAAATTTGGTGACTTCAGCAATATTCAGATCCTGAACAACATTTTCGATAACTCGGGTGTTCGCACGGGTGCCGGCCCGAACGACGTCAGCGGCGCTCTGGCCATCAAGCCGCGGGACATCGGCTCGTATGCCGCAAATCCCGCCACGCTGGACGACGTGCTGGTGCAAGGCAATATTTTTCAGAACATTCCTGCCCCTGGCCGAGCCATCTTGATTGGTGAGACGGGTTCGACTCCGACGATCACGCCAACCAACATGCTCATCACCGAGAACTTCTTAACGGATGGTACTTTCCCCGGCATCGTCAACTCCACCGTGGGAACGGTCAATGCCGAGAAGAATTGGTGGGGCAGCAATGCAGCTGCGGTTGTAGCTGCCGGCAAGACGGGACCTGTTGATAGCGATCCTTGGCTCGCGCTGGGGGATGATACTTCGGGAGCATTCGGCTATCAGCCCAACACCGCAGTTCTGAGCACGCTCGCTGGCGGCACACTGGTCTCCGGTACGGGCGCCGACGACGATATTTCGGTCACTGTGAGTGGTAGTAACTACATCGTCACGGTGAATTCGACGGTTTACACCTTTGACGCAATCGACAGCTTGGTTATTGAAGGCGGACTGGGGAGCGACACGCTGACGGTGATTGGTCCGATCGGTAAGCCGGTTACGTTCCACGGTGGTGGCGGAACCAGCGATGCACTTCGTATTACGGCGACAGCCCAGAATGCGACTTATACGCCTGACGCTGCCGTCACTGGAAATGGCACCATCGACTTTGGCGGTTCGACGGTGGTGTTTACCGGTTTGGAGCCAATCGACTTTGATTTTGTCGGTGGTACGTTCACGCTGTTATTGCCCAATGCCAATGACAGCGTCGATATCGCCAACGACACACTCATCGACGGTGTTACCCCTGCCCTGAAGATTTCCGGCTCCTCGGGTGGCGTGGCATTTGAGAATGCTCGCGTCCGTGGCGCTGCCATTGTGATCGATACGGACACCGTTGCTGGCGTCGACGATATCGAAATCGTCAGCGCGAGCAATTCGCACTTGAATACGTCCCTGAACATCACGACGGGGACTGAGGTTGGTGATGCAATTACCGTTAGCGGTATCACCACCTTCAGTGGCACAACGACATTGAATGCACCGACCATCAACCTGAACGCCAACGTGACCAACACCGTGACCGGCTCCACCGCCACCACGGTGAACGTCAACGACGCACCCAGCGGCCAGATTCAAGACGGCATCGCTGTGGCCGCCGTTGGCGCGACGGTGAATGTGGCAGCGGGAACTTATGCCGAAAACGTGACTCTTGCGAAGCAGATCAATCTGCTGGGCGCTCAGGCGGGAGTTGATGCGCGCGGCCGCGTGGTCGGTGCGCCGAATCCAGCGGTGGAAACGATTATTGCACCCGCCAGTGGAGTGGCGTTGGACCTGCAGAATGGCTCGAATGCAGCGATCATTAATGGCATCGCTTTTGTGGGAAGTGTGAGTGGCGCTACGGGCGTTGTTGGCAACAGCAGTGGCACCAACACCAGCTTGCAGTTCATCAACAATCATGTAGCCGTCGCAACTGGCTTCACGGCATCCGCAATCTATATGAACCGTCCGGCCGTGGAAGCAACGTTCGACAAGAATGTCTTCGTCGCGGCGAGTGGCTCATCGCAAGCCGTATTCTTTGACGGCCCAGACGCCTTCTACGGTTTGCATTTCACGAATAACAACGTGACACAAGCGGGAACTTTGGGCGGGACTGGCGTGTTCGTCGACGGCAATCGAAATGTGGGAACAACGGGCGGTGTGCGCGCACCACTCGTGAGTGGCAACCTGATTCAGAACTTTGCCCTCGGTTTCAATGCCGGGCAACGGTCGTTCGATGATGCGCAAATCGTGGAGAATACGTTTACGGGAAATACGGGCGGCTTTGCCGGTGGTCCGCTCGATAGCACGATTGCTCGCAATACGTTCTCGAATAACTCACTGTACGGCCTACGGCTGACTGCCTTCGGCAATACGGCCGACTCCACTCGTGGTGCGCAGAACACGACGGTCAGCAATAACGTCTTTACGAACAATGGCACCACTGTTGACTTGGTGAACGGCTACGGCGACATCCGCATCGACGATCAGTTCAACGGTACGCAGTCCACCAATGTCATCACAAACAATAGCCTGAGTGGCCCTTCCTTTATTTTCAATCGTGAGTCGAATGCGGAGATCATCAATGCCAGTGGCAACTGGTTCGGAACTTCGACGCTGGCAACCATTTCTGCCGGCATTCTGGGAATAGCAGCCGCCAATGTCGATTACACGCCCTACCTTACCTTTGGCACAGACACCGCACCCGCCGCGCCAGGCTTCCAAGGCGATTTCTCGAACCTGACCGTTCACACGGCTGGTGCGCAAACTGGGACTGTGCCGCGGATTCAAGAAGGCGTGAATCTGGTCACCACTGGCGGAACGGTAGTGACCGAAGGAGGAAGTTACACGGGCGATGTCGATACCTCGTCCAAGAGCGTGACGCTGGTATTGGGAAGTGGTGTTGCGACGGTTACGTCGAATGGTGATGTCCTCTTAGATGGCAATGACACCTTGGCATTTACGATTAACGGCAACACCGCCGGTAGCTATGACCAACTGATCGTCAACGGCCTGGTGACGCTGGGTGTTGCAGCACTTGATATTGCCGGCACACACACCGCACTGCCGGCTGATGTATTCACGCTGATCGATAACAACCTGGTCGATCCCGTGACAGGAACATTCGCGGCGCTAGCGGGCGGTTCGCTGGTGGATGTGAACGGCTTCAATAAGCAGATTTCGTATATTCGCGGCACAGATGGCAACGATGTGGTGCTCTTCACGCCGACGATTCAATTCTCGCAGCCGACCTACACCATCAACGAGAATGGCACGATCACTGCCGCGGTCACATTGACACGCGATACCGCCGAAGGAAGCTCTGGTGTTCAAGTCACGTTCCCAGGAACGGGTACGGCAACGCCAGTGGATGACTATGCTTCGACGACGATTGACGTCACGATGACTACCGCTAGCCAAGTGGTGACGATGACCATCGTGAACGATTTGGTTTCCGAAGGAACGGAAACGGCCGACCTTGCTCTGGCGGTGGTGGCGAATGCTCAAATCGGTTCGCAAAGCACAGCCACGTTGAACATCGTTGACAACGATATCGACCTGACCGTAACGAAGGTCGGTTCGGTGGCGACCGTGAGTGCACCCGGCGATGTGACCTATACTGTGACCGTGACGAACAATGGCCTTACCGATGCCAATGGAATCGTGCTCAGTGATGTCCTCACTCTGCCGACGGGCGTGAGTGTGGTCTCTGTCTCCACGCTAACAGGTTCAACCTCACCGCCAGCAGCGCCAGCTACGACTAACTATGTTTGGACGGTCGGCAGCCTGGCTGTCGGTGACTCGGCGACATTGACCGTGGTTGTCCACGTCGATTCGACGGCACTCTTTAGCGGCGACTTGATTTCGAATACGGCAACGGTCACCGCTTCGACCGAAGTTCGCGTAGTGACAGGTGACGATTCGGATACCGAAGCGACATCGATCAGCGCGATCGATTATGGCGATGCTCCAGCCGGCTATGGAGTCGCTGGTCACCAGATTACCGGTCTCCGCTTGGGTGCCAGCGTTGATGCGGAGAATTCGAGCCAATTCTCGACTGGTGCTGTGGGAGATGGTGCAGATGACAACGGCGTGACTTTGCCATCCAACTTGATCCGGGGTATGTCGGCGAACTTCGTGGTGAACACTTCCGCGATTGGGAAGAAACTCGATGCTTGGATCGATTTCAATCTGGACGGCGACTTCAATGACGCTAACGAGCGAGTTGCCACTGGTCTCGTGCTGGCGTCTACCAACAATTCCCTCGCGGTTAGTGTTCCGGATGGTGTCGGCGAAGGAACCACGTATGCTCGCTTTCGCATCAGCACGGCTGGCATCAGTACACCGGATGGTTTGGCCCTCGACGGCGAAGTCGAGGACTATGCCATTACCCTGGAAACACCGGGAACGCCCGGCGCAGAAGTGCTGCCTGACCCGGAGAACCCTGGACAATTTGTGCTGGTGATTACTGGTACGCCCGTCGGCAGCGGCACACCGGGCAACGGCAACGACGCGATCGTCGTCCGTGCGAAGAATTCTATCGCAACAGTTTACATCGCTCCGACCGTATCGATTGGTTCTTTCCCGCTGTCCTCGTTCGGTCGTATTGTGATCTTCGGTCGAAGTGGCAACGATTCGATTGTGATTGAATCGACCACGGTGAACCCAATCAGCAAACCATCGACTATCTATGGCGAGGAAGGAAATGATTCGATTTCCGGCGGTAGCGGGCCCGACATCATCATTGGTGGTGATGGGGTCGACACCATGGCCGGCAACGCGGGTGACGATACGTTCGTTAGTGGCCTGGGTAACGACAAGATCGTGGGTGGCGCGGGCATCGATAAGATTGTCGAAATGACCGGCTCCGCAATTGTCTCGGCGACGAGCATTCGGGTGGGCTTATCGGCCGATTCGTATAGCCAGATCGAACGGATCGAATTGAAGGGGACCACTGGCCTCGAAAGCTTCGTCTTCAGCGGAGTGACGGCCAGCGTGACGATCGATGGTCAAGGTGGCGGCGACACGGTGTCTTATACGGGTGACGGCAATTTCGTGCTGACTGATGCACTCCTCACGCGCACGTCGGGCACGACGACGGCGACGGTGAATATGAATGGCATCGTCTCGGCGACGCTCACCGGTGGTTCATCGACCAACAAGTTCACCGTGACCGATTGGACCAAGCCCCTCAACGTTATCGGCGCTGGCGGTACCGATACGATTGAATCGGCGGGAAGCACGGGCTTTGTGCTGACTCCGACTTTGCTGCAGCGTCCTGCCAAGCCGAACGTGACCATAGGCACCATTGAGAATGCAGTACTCACTTCGGTTACAGGCGCAGTGGATAGCACCTTCACGATCGACAACTGGGCTGGTACTGCCGAACTAAAGGCAGACGGTGGTGTCGATACGCTGAAAGTGACAGACAACGCCTCGTCAATGACGTTGAGCAGTACGACGCTCACGCGGACTGGCCGCGGCACGATCAAGCACAGCGGCTTCGAGGCTGCTGAACTCAAGGGTGGCACCAGCGCGAACACGATCAACGCCTCAGCCTTCAGTGGGAACTTGATTATCGATGGGGACGCCGGCAACGACACGCTGACCGGTGGCAGTGGCCCGACGACCCTCATCGGCGGCATCGGCAACGACAAGCTCACGAGTGGACTGGGGGTTTCCTACTTATTCGGTGGCGCCGGTAACGACACGCTCACCAGTGGGAAGGGAGCAGCAGTGCTAGTGGGTGGTGACGGAAACGACACACTCAAGGTCGGCACAGCACCCGCCCCAGGGGCGACGGGACATGCCATTTTGATCGGCGGAGCAGATGTCGATAAACTCACCGGTGGCACTGGCCAAGATGTGCTCATCGATAGTGCGACCTCCATCGACGATGACGCCCTGGCACTCGCAGCCTTGCTGGCCAACTGGACCGCTCCTGGACTTTATGCTGATCGCTCGGCGCAGATTGCTAGTGACCTGTTTGGCGCACTGCTTCCCGATAACAAAGTCGACACTCTGGCCGGTGGCCTGACGGCGCTCGACCTGTTCTTCGCGAATCTCACCGGGACCACATCGGTCAAGGATAAGCTTACGGATCTCAACAAGCCGACCACCGAAATCAGCAACGACAATGCGTAATTTCTGAACCTCATCGGCACCCAGGTACCGGGCGAGACCAATCTCCCGACTAGTGCCAAACAACGACGGCCCGCGTGAATTAACTCCTCACGCGGGCCGAGTTGTTTTCAGTACCAAACGCGGAGCTTCCGCATTAAAATCAGCCGCGACCAGGTGATTCATGAATCTGGTCCTCGTGCTTCTGCTGCGCAGCCCTGCACGGGAGCGTGAGAAGCTGACGACGCTGAATTAAACGCGGCAATATGCCGACTTGGATATGCGATCGCCGCTCGCTCAAAAGCATACCGCAAGACCAAAAATGAAGAGGATGGAGATGATTGCTTCAATTGATGATTGCCTGCCTCAATCCGATTTCAGCCTGAGCCGCACAGCAGAATTGTGCAGGAAGTTCATCTTCGTCAGTTTCATACTGCTACTTTCCGCGAGTGGCGTGCTGGCTGCAGATGCGGCCAAAAGCTTGAATCTGCTTGTTATCACGGCTGACGACATGAATGCCGACTCCAGTGGTTGGATCGGCAACAGGCTGGGTGCTACGCCTCACCTCGACGCGTTTGCGAAGAGTGCACATCGTTTCGTCAACAGTCATGTCACGGTGCCGATCTGCCAGCCAGGGCGATCGGCATTGATGACGGGACGAGTTCCGCATCGCAACGGCGCACTCGGGTTCGACCCGATTCGCCGCGACGTGCCAACACTCGTCGAAGTGCTCCGAGTCCATGGTTATTACACCGGTTGCATTGCCAAGGCAGCGCACATGGCACCTGCCGAGAAGTTCCCTTGGCACGCTGTTGGCGACCAAGCACTCGGCAAGCAGCCGACGAAGTTCGCGGAGAAGTTCGGTGAAATGCTGGCCGCCGCTGCACAGGAGAAGAAGCCATTTTTCATCAACGCCAATATCTGCGACCCGCACCGGCCATTCATTGACGGTGCCGGCAAGCAAGCGAGAGCGGCCGCACCGCTCGATGAAGCAAGACTTTTCAAACCAAACGAGGTAACAGTTCCTGCGTTCCTCGAAGACATCCCGCGCGTCCGCGAAGAAGTCGCCCAGTACTACTCAAGCGTAAGTCGGTTCGATGTTGCGTTTGGCCTGTTGATGAAAGAACTCACGAATGCAGGACGCGATGCAGACACAATTGTGGTGTTCATGTCCGACCACGGGATGTCGTTTCCCTTCTCAAAGGCGACCGTGTATCTCAGCGGCACCTGGTCCCCCGTGCTGATACGCGTCCCCGACAGAATGGAGTCGCAAGTGCACACCGAATTCGTTAGCAGCGTGGACGTGATGCCGTCTTTGCTGGAGTTGGTCGACGTGAAAGCGCCGGAGGGAATCGATGGGCGCTCGTGGGTGCCACTCCTGAAAGGTGAGTCGCAGCCCGATCGCGACTTTGTTATTACGCATGTCAACACCGTGAGCAGCGGGAAGTCGTTCGCTCAGCGGTGCGTTCGCACGAAAGACCGTGCGTTGATGTTTCATGCATGGGTCGGCGGTCCCAATAAGTTCCGCGTCGAGGCCATGAGCGGCCTGAGCTTTGCCGCGATGAGCGCTTCGACCGACGCGACGATTCAATCTCGCGTAAAGCAATTAGTCGAAGGCGAAACCTTGATGCTCTTCGACATTTCAGTGGACCCGACCGAGCGGAGGAATCTTATTCATGAACCGAAGTATGCAAGCGATGTCGCGCAGTTGAGCCAGAAGTTGCTCGCGCATATGAAGCAGACTAACGACCCGCAATTGAACGCGTTCGAGACAGCAATCGCCAGGCAGTGATATCGTCAGCCTTATTGCGGCCGCTCCGAGGTGGCATCGGCACTTGGCGAGGACTTCAGGCCCAGCGTGTTCACCGCAATGACTCGGTAGGTGTGTTTGTTGCCAGGCTTGGCGGTCGAGTCGGAAAAGCGGAGCGGCACCAATGGCTGAGTGGGTGTGTCGCTGTATTGAAGATTCTGAAAGATCGGGCGACCGAAGGGGTTGCTGCTCTTTTCGGGGATGCTCGTGAGTGGCATGCCGTCGCGTTCGATGATGAAACTTGCGAGTCCGCTCTCCAAATCGGCTTCAGTTTCCCAACTCAATTCGTTGCCGCTGAAACGCACGTTGGTCGGCGCGGGAGGCGGAGTCGTGTCCACCACTGCAGTGTCTTTGACGTACTGCATCCAAGCCTGCGCTATGGATTCATTTGGAAGCCAGGCCGCCTTCCGCGCATCGCCATTGAACTTTGCGGCGGCGACGGCTTCCAGACTAGTGGGCTCGGCGAGATACACATGCTCGATTGGCATGTCGTGGAGCGACTCGCTGCCGGACTTTGGCAATCGCGCACTCAGGCACGCATCGAGCCAGGGAATCGCCAGGTACCGCTGATTGCCGCAGTCGTGACTTGAAAGTGGATCGACTGCGACGCCGATTAGCCCCCCTTGGGAACGTACTTCCCCAAAGAACGCCTCGTTAGCTCGCCATACGCCCGCAAAGCGACCATCTTTGACCGTCACTCCTTCTTTGGTTCCCAGATTGCACATCAAAGGGACTCTTAAGGCGGCAGCGTCGAGCGAGTGGGCCTTGATTCCGGGCCTTGCCGGATCAACTTTCAGCAGCGGAACGCCAGAGCGCAACCAGGCGGCCGCGACGCGATCTGGATGCAATAGCACCATGCCCCCGGCCCAGTGACCGCCGCCGCTGTGCCCCCAGAGCGTCCAGGGAACCTTGGCCAATTCTGGATGCCCCGACTTTGCACCGAGCTCGGCGAGGCACCTCTCGAACGCTTTGCCAGATCCGTTACGGGGATCACACCACATCTGACAGTCAGCTTTTTCCGGCTGCTCATATGCCGCGGCGAGCAAGGCGCAGTCGTGTTTCTTCGCTAGAGCTTGCCAATGCAGATCGTAGGCACCCGTCAGCCCCGACTTGCACGAACCTTCGCCGCAACCGTGCTGATGCACGATCACACCGCGTAAATGCTTAACGCCAGGAGGAATCCAGACCGTATAGTTCACCGGAAAAATCAATTCGCCCGGCTCTTTCGAGGCCTCGTACCGCACGCGGTAGTAAGGCGGATTCGCTGGCGGGAAAACATCGTAGGGCGGTAGCTGCGCAATTGCTGGAATTCCGATCAGCAGCAATCCCACACAACTCGCCACTCGTTGGCACCAGAGAAAGCGTTGGTCAGAAAACATCGAAGTTCCAATTGAATGAGGAAACTATTCGTGAAAAGGCGGGCTTCTATCTTACCGCGAGTGAA
Organism: Anatilimnocola aggregata; assembly: GCF_007747655.1. Taxonomy (NCBI): domain Bacteria; kingdom Pseudomonadati; phylum Planctomycetota; class Planctomycetia; order Pirellulales; family Pirellulaceae; genus Anatilimnocola; species Anatilimnocola aggregata. The sequence continues at coordinate 4,742,406 of NZ_CP036274.1, read as the reverse complement.
AGGGAAACGGCGGAGCGATCTCAAGCGCCATCTACTCGGAATTCATGCTGAGTGCGAACTGCTTCTCGATCCGCAGCAGGCGAACGTTCACGATGTCCGAAACGTAGATGTGGTCGTCCGTCGCGTCCACACTGTTGGGCCACGCCATGGGCAGATCCTTGGTCGGCACGAGGTCGCCGGGTAACCCGCCCATCGAGTCGCGGTTTCCATAAGTGCCGAAGGTGACTATCGGGTTGCCTTCGTTATCGATCACCGACACCCGCGGCAACTGACCGGTCGGATAATAGACCCGGCCATAGCCGTCGACACCGAAGCGCGGGGTGCGCGATTGCGGCCCAAGCGGACCGTAATGAATGTCGTAAACTTTGTCCGGCGCCGCTGGCTCCTTGGGAAATAGCGTGCCGCCTTCGACAGAGCCAGTGGGTGCGTATTTGTAGATGCGTCCCGTGGTCGCTTTGAAGTCGGGGTCTCTGTCGAACCCCTGCGGCATATTGTTGACGTTGCCATTGTGCAGGCCAACGTACAGATTGCCGCGAGGATCGAAGCGAATGCCACCGGAGCGAGGCTTCTGGCCTCCGAATCCACTAAAGCGGAGCGGTTGCCAAGGTACTCGGGCCGATTCGGGCTTGAAGTAATGCAGCGGGCCGCTGTAGTCATCCGCACGATTGTTCTTATCGGGCAACACTCCCAAAGTCGCCAGCCCGCCGCTGGGAGCGACCGCGATGCCTCGCTCACCGAGACCAGTGAAGATCCATGAGCAGGCGATCGGCGGGGTGATTGCATGGGCTGATCCGACAGTCGGCACAGGTCGGCCCGGAATCGTAACAACGCTTTCTTTTTGCAAGACACCCGCCGGTGCAGGAGTGAAGAAATCGCCATCCATTGACCAGCGATATACCGGCGTGCCCCAGTGATAGTGCGTATAAAGATGCCGGCTGCGCGCATCGATAGCGATACTGGATGCTCGGAGCGGCGTCTTGGCGTCTTGCTTACAGAGCACGAACTGCGGATCTTTCCAGTCGGTAATCCGGAAGCAGAAACCCTGCGCATCGGCGATGTAGACATCACCGGTCTTTTGGTCGACCTCCATGTGCTGCAAATCCAGGGCACGCTGCGGACCAGCTTCATAGAAATCTTTGACTAACTCCAGGCTCGTACCCGAATCCTGATAAACGCGCACAGGCAGCGTGGTGTAGGCAACCCAGACAAACATCTCACCCTTGTCCTCGACCACCGCTAGGTGTGAATTCTCCCTGAACTTGCCGATGCCGCTGCGCAGCGGCAGAGAAACCTCCGGTGCATCGTCCTTTGTCCAATCGCCGAACTTGAGCAGCGCCATTTCTCCATTGCCGCCGTAGTCGCCGAAACGGGTGGTCACGTAGAGCGCCTGAGATTTCGGATTCACGGCGATGGCATCGGGATAGGCGACAGGAATTTCACGGATTAACTTTCCTTCGTCGTCCAGAACTACAATGCGCTTGTTCTGGCGGTCGCAGATAAACACTCGCCCCTCGGCATCGGTGGCAACACCCTGCAGCGCTGCGTAGGGGTTAGCGCTGGTATGCCCGATCGAAGAAGCGGTGCGAGCTTTCATTGTGGCAATCACGTCCTTCTCGTCTAACGAAAAAAAGACTTGAGTCTTCCGTGTAGCCAGATCCACTTTCCAGACCTGCCCATCGCGCCAAAAGCCGGTCGTGGAGATGCCTTGAGCATTGTCGTTGGCAAACAGGCCGCTGACGTACAGCGACTTGCCGTCGGAGGAAAGCGCCGAGAACAAATTGCCCGAGAATCCTCGGGTAGGTAGAGGCTCGCCCCCCAGCATCACGTTGACCTGATTCTCGCGAAGTGTGCCATCGCAGCCGATGGTCATTTGTTGATTGCCGAAATCGCGGCCAGCCACGCTCGTCAGGCACAAATTGTCGCTTGCGGAAGTTGGTACGAGCGTGGCGCAGAGCGCCTGGCCTCCTCGGCTCAAGAGGGTCTTGCTTGGAGAAGCTTGGCCCCAACCACTGCGGCTCTGCAGTGTGTACGTTCCGTCGTCTCGGACGTTGATGCCCCAGCCCTGCACATCGTCAACAGGCTTTCCCGCGGGCGGAGGAAAAACCGTACGGCGATAAGCGCCCCTGGCATCGTACTGGCGGATGGTCGGCGCTCCGTAGAACGTGGAGTTTCCCAGCACGTACACGCTGCCATCGGATTTGGCCTCCAATCCAGTCACCATCCATTGAGCATGATCCCCTTGGCCGCTCAATTCCGACCAAAAAGCGTAAGGGTCTCCGCCTACGATGCGGTCGAGCTTCACGCTCATCCCCGCTCGGACGCGCACCGTCAACTTTGCAGGATCGGCGACGGGTAGGCCATAGTCGTCTTTTCCATCCCAGGCGATCTTCTGCGATCGCGACTTGGCGACCAGTGGCGGCGGCGGATTGTCGCCGAGCACGCCGGCCGCCAGATGACGGACCACGAGCGAACTGGCCGGATCGACGAGCGCTACTTCCACATCGGTGAGTCGGTTTAATTCGAACGTCACCCAGCTTGATTGACTCTCCCGCTCGAATACTAGTTGCGGGCCATTAACCCACTGCAGCGACGGCTGAGCGGAAGCTGTTGCGGAAGAAAGCAATACAACCACGGCAAGCAGAATTGATTCCGCGCGTGAACCCATGTCACACCTCTCGAAGGAAAGCAACTGGCAAAGTGAGCGCTTCCGCATTGTATTCGCACGCCCGGCAGTCTACCCCGATGCGTCAGCGAAACACTACTGGGTTTGGGTGTCTCAAAAAAACTGGCTAAGCATCTCGAGGCCGTCGGTTCAAATCCGGCCCTCGCAATTTAAGATATTCCGGCACGGTACGATCGCCGAATCCAAAGGCGCACGAGAAGCAGGCAATTCAAGCTGCGGTGTAACGATTGGGCCTGACAACGTGATCCGCGGTCTTGTGCATGCGCGCTGACGTGGCCATACACACTGCGGTATTAGTTTAGAGTACGGCAATATTTTGGAATCCTGCGAACCACCAGTTCACGACTTGTCAAGGCGGCCTTTCCCGGCATTCGTCTCACGCTACATTGAGACCCACAGTTGGCCTGCTTGTTGTTCCAAAGGAACAACGGCTGCTAGCTTTGTGGGGCAAGGTGGCCCCTTGAAAGCCCTCGCAAGATGCGAGGCAATTCCGCATGGGACAAGTCCCACTGTCTGTTGACGGGACGCGGAATGGTCGCAAGTCGACAAGCTGCCTGCCAGCCCATCACCAACCTACCTTTGCGGTCCATGGTCGGATCGTGCATTCCTAACGTCTAACGCTGCACTGCACCGCGGTCGCAATGCGATGAAGCAACAGCCTCGTCGTAGCAGGCGACGCCGCGCTTAGTCGCACAACAGGGGCTTGTCTCACGAAGTGATGGCAAGCCCCAGGCAGGATTCCACACACAGAAGGAGAGATGTGATGTAACCGCGATCAACGTTGGTTTTTTGATTTGTTCTCACGATGGAGTTTGATCGAATGAAACGGATTGCTTTATTTGTTTGCGGAATGTTGCTGCTGGTTGCGAATACTGCGGAGGCACGACGGTCACGTGGTGGCGGCAGTTATTACCCCCAGCCGGTGAGCGTTGCCCCTGCCTTTCACAACACTACTTCGGCACCGCCGAAAGTTGTCGCGGCGTCCAATAGCAGCGCCCAGCCCGTGAAAGTCGCCCAGGCATCTCACAGCACCACGGGCCAACCAGTGAAGGTCGTTGCGGCCGCACACAGTTCACCCGCACCTCAGTCGGCGAAAGCTGTCACCGCGTCGTATAGCACGGCTACTGCTCAGGGTGTAGCCAATATTATGGCTTCGCGCGGCGTGGTCGGACATTTCGGCGGCAACCCCGGCTATGAAGGCTGCGGAATGGGGGCCACTGCGCAAGCCGCTTATAGCATCTGCTGCTATGGCAACAGCGGAATGGCGACAGTCGATGTCGGCTACGCTCAAGGCGCGAATGGAATGTGGTACTGCTGCCGTCGATATCGCTAAGCGGCCACGAGTTGATCAGGGGCCAGATTGAAGTCTCCTGATCTCCACCACAATATCGCGCCGACTTGGCGCAATAGGCCCGTTGCAGTCGACCCTTAGAAAGAAGTCCCCGCAGGGATTGCGGGGCACCTTTCTGGTTGTTGTTCGGCGACACGCTATTTCGCGCCTTTGGCCGCTGGGCTCTTTGGCTTCGCCTTCTCCAGCATGCCGCGCACTCGGGCCTCCTCTTTTTGTAGTGCGACGCCGGTCACCGGCAGGGGCTGAAAAGTGGGATCGGGAGTAAGCTTCTCGTCGGCTGGAATCGTGCGGAGTCGCAGATTGCGAAATGCCACGTCTTGACCGTGGTCTTGCAACAGCAACTTGCCGCCGCGCTTGGTTAGGTCACCGCCGCGAATCCGCAGCAACTCCACCTCTTTCGACCATTTCGGATCCTTGTAGTCGAACGAGAGCACGCGCTGGTCGTTCAGCCAATGTTCGATGATGCTCCCTTTGCACAAGATTCGGGCGGTGTTCCATTCGCCGTGCGGACGGGCGACGCGTTTGCTTGGTGCCATGCAAAAGAAAATCGAGGCGGCTGACTGGCGCGGGTTTTCGCCGTAGGGACTGTTCTCATCATCGAGTACCTGATACTCAACCTGACCTGGTCGGTAATAGACCCCGCTGTTGCATCCCTTGGAAGCCTTCCAGTCGAAACGGAGTTCGAAGTCATCGGGAATGAGTTGCTTCTCATACGTTAACTGCCCGCTGGGGCGAACCCGTGCGAAGGCCCCGTCTTCAATCACCCAGTTGCCGCTCTGCTTCCAGCCCTCGAAGGTCTTACCATCCGAGAGCGCCACAAACCCCAGCTTTTCCTCTTCAGGATCGAGCGCGAGGGCTGACATTTGAAAGGCTGCGAATAGACAGGCGAGAGCGATGGATGGAGATAAGCGGTGCATGGTAGCTCACTTGGTTTTGGTGGGTGTGATGGGTTGGATAATCGGCTCAGGCCCAGCTTCGAGAAACTTGAGCATTTCAAGAATCTCGGTCTTCGTCAGTCCATTTAACAGGCCGTTGGGCATGGCCGATACCTTGGAGACGCCTTGTTCTTCGATCGACGATTTCTCGATCCTGGTCAACTCATGGGGCGTGAGCAGGTTTTTCGCGACGAAAACAGCGTGTTCGTCTTCCTTCAGGACAACGCCGATCACGACCTGACCGTTATCGAGCAGAAACTGCTGCGTCTGGTACTTCGGATGAATTTCGCTCGACGGTTCGATGATCTGCTGCAACAGCTTTTGGCCTTGGTACTTCTTCACCGACTCGACCAGATCGGGACCGACAGTTGCGCCGACACCCGAAACCGCGTGGCATTGCAGGCACTGCGCCTTCATGAACGCTTGCATCCCTTGGGCAAGCGTCAGCGGCTCGACCTTGGTTTGGGTCAAGCGAGCGCCCACTTCCGGAAAATCACTCGAAGTCCACGCGAGGTTCATCGCTCGTGCGTAGGTCGCCTCCTTGCGCGCGAACTCCGCATCCGAGGCCTTCGTAACATAGCTAATCAGCGTGCCGAGTTGCTTTTCGGTCAGCGTTGCACCGACGGGGGGCATCAGATTCGCGGGATAGCCCTCCAAGAGTTGGGCGTTCGGTTCGAGAATGGACTGCTTCAGATATTTGGCATCTGCACGCACCTCGTACATTTTGCCCGAGTCCGGATCACGTACTTTGCGAGTGGAACCAACGAGGCCGATGAATGTCGGCCCGACTAACTTGAGTCCATCGAGGCTATGGCATGAAGCACAATAGTTCCGATAAAGAACGCGCCCCGCGTTCCCTTCCGAGAAGCGGAAGTAGGGAGTTGAGGTTGTCAGCATGTTAGCCGGCGCGGCGCTGATGACGCCGGGATGATCTTGGGGAATGCGATTGACTGTGAACCAAAACTCGCCCGTCCAGAGCGAAAGCCCACTGGCCGATGGGAGCGATTCAGGAATGCGGACATAAAGAACTTCGCCCTCGCTGAGATCGGGAATCTCCAGGAACACACGTCGACGGTCGTCGGAGACGGTGGCTGAACGCACCTCAGCACGACGATGCAAAACTTTGGCACCGCCGTAAGTCTGTGTTCCTTGATAGGTCCAGCGAGTTACATAGTAGCCGGCCGGATCCCAACCGCTCCCTTCAGCTAAGGGCAGCGTAAACTCGACTTCTAAACCGTTGGATCGCAGGCGGGCGGCCAACGGTTCGAACACTTCCTTACCCGTGTAGCGAATGCGCGAGAGACCACTCACGCGATGGATAAACTCTTTGTCAGCACCGCGGGCGATACCTCCGGCGAAGAGGTCACCGGCCTCATTGAACTCGAAGCGATGAAACAGGTGCCGAAAGCCCTGCGAAAAGGGAAACACAGCCCCCTGCGTGATGCCGTCTACCTCTTCTAAGAACGACCGCTGCAAGCCGCCGAAGGTCGCATCGCCGAACACGACTTGGCCCGCGTACGGTCCCCAGTTCGCTGGCAACAGAATTGGCTCGGTTGGTGAGTTGGCAATTTCACCTTGGGGCAGCCACACGGCCGGGGGCGTAGCCTGGGGACGATCCAGCGGATGCCAGGGCTCGCGGCTGCGGAACTGATAAAAGGCACCTTTTTGTACCGAGATGAGTTTGTTGGCGGGTAGCCATTCGCCTTGATTATCGGTCACCAGCAGCGAACCGCGCGGTCCCTCGCCAATGCCATCCGGCGTGCGCAATCCACCTGCAACAATGTCCGTTTTGCCCGTATCGACGTGCACCTGAATGACACTGCCGCGCAGCGGAGCCTGACGGTTGTCTTTATCGCGCATCGTCATACCGACGCTGGAAGAGAAAAACAACTGAGAGTCCTTCACCACAGCACCGAAGAGGTACTCGTGATAATCCGTCGTGCATGGCCAGTCATGAGACAGGCAACGATAAGTCTCGAACGTGCCATCGCCGTCTTCATCGAGCAGTTCGGTTGCTTCGTTTTTTTCGGTGACAAAGATGCGGCCGTTGGAGACGGCCAGCCCCATCGGTTCTGAAAGCCCCTGCGCGATGCGGCGAAACGGCGGCGGCCCACTTTCCGGAATTGCCGTCAAGTCGAACGAATAAAGGTCACCGTCCCAAGTCGTAAAGATCAGTTCGCGCGGCCCACGAAGCGCCATACCACTAATCCGCAACGTAAGAGCCTCGTCGCGCAGGTCATGCACAGCTAGTGCTGGATGCAAGGAGGTAAGCTTTTGACCGAAGCCTGGCGTTGCATCGGGCGAATCGGGTTCCTTCGGCGGGTTAGCAAGCGACAAATTGCCAGCTGTCTCACCTGCGAGAACTAACTTTCGAAAGCGGAGCGGATGATCGTATTTGCGATTGGACGGCGGTACGAGCAGCACCAAAACAGGCAGCCCGGCCCGCACTCGAAAAGTCCCCAGCTTGACTTGCCCCCACTCATCTTTTTGTGTGACAGGCACTTTCCAGAAACGATCCATGCCATCGAACGAAAGCTGATAATCCTGATCGAGCGGCCGCTCGCAAGCGTATTCAATCGAAACCGTGATTTGTTCTGCCTGCTTCGCCTGCACATACCAGCCGATGATTGCCCCGCGCCCCTTGGTAATTTCCAGCACTTCGCCGGCATAGGCATTGGGGCCTTTGGAAAATATTTGCTTCGCGGGCAGATCAAGCTCGCGCGACGGTTCCACGGCCGGGAGCAGTGCTCCGGTCATGCAGAACAGAAGTAGAACGAAAGTAAAAGGAGCTTGTTTCATGGCAGTGTTAGTCGCTGCCATTCGGTACCCTTCAGGGTAGCCACGGTGGCGTCTGGGTTAGAGGTCAATTTCCAGGCTTTTCGAGCAGCGGAGGGAAGCAGCAACGCTTCACCAACCGCGAGTGTTTCCACTCGCAATTCCCGCGAGAAGCGTTCGTCCTTTGGGGCGACCAGAGGAACCCGTTCGTACAGATTCAGCTTGCCTGCGTTGTGCAGCAATTCCCATCTCAATTCAATGTGGTCTTTTCGGTGAGAGCAGCCGAGATAGCGAATTGACAGGGGTACTGTTTTGTCGCCGCGTTGAAGTTCCCAAGCCGAATCCGCCTTATCCTCGAAGGCGGTCGTACCTGCCGATCGAGTCACAAAGCCAGACTTGAGCAATCCGGGTTTGCCCGTCGGAGCCTGCCACGCTTTAAGGACCGTGGCCCGTTCCAAGTCGTAGCCCAACCACAGATCGGTCCCCTGTTTAATCGACAGAGACCGCGGCTTGCCATCCAAGCTCAGCCGACTAATTACCTGCGGAGCAAAGGGTAAGGCCGGTGTAACATTTTCCTCAGCCTGGAGAGCCGCCAGCGACATCAGCATGAGCAGCAATGTGGAGATGGCAGTGAGCGAGTATGTCATGCTGGTGAACGTAACAATGGACCGATGGGAATCTAGCCACGAGTGCGAACGGGGAGTTCACCGGACGATTCTAGTTCGTTGCTGAGTGCTTCGCGACTAGACGGTGTGCATCGTGGTCTGAGCCAGCGGCCTGAGGTTTATCAACACCCCCCTTTTGCGGTCGTCGCCTTTAAGGCGTTCTGTGGCAACGAATTGCGGCCATTTCTCCAGCTTTGAAATCATCCTCTTTGTTGATTAACCTCAGCGGCGCGCCACGCCTCGATCGGTTCTTGCCGGCATGATCAAGAACAGTACCGCGCAGCGAGAACTGTTCCTGCAGCGCAGGTACGCACCGCCACCAAGTTGCCAAACAGCCAATCAGATTATTAATAACTAGTAATCGGTTGTCAAGTACATCTATATAAAAATTGCCTGGCTATTCTGGCTGGGGCGATTCCGGTCAATCGGTGAATCGTTACTCGGCAACTTCATCCTCAGGCTCGCAACTGTTTCGGAAAGTTAACTCCAAGCTCCAAGAACTTCGCCGCGCGGGGTCGAGAAGGTCGGTTGGCAGAATCGAGCGTGCCGACCAACGAGGGTCTGCCTTTCTCGTCTGTTGCTACGTACACTGGCTGCAGCGTAGGTTAGCGCTGCGAATGGCTGCAGAACTTCCACTTGTCTTGAATTCCACTCAGGCTGCCAAAGGAATGAACTGATGACCAACCTAAACCATACGATGTCACGTTTCGGCAGCAGCCTCCTCATTTGTTTGGTAGTCGGGCGCTCCAGTTACGCACAACCTGCCAGCCCAGTCTCACCTCCGGTCGCTGCTCCTGCAGTTGCTGTTGATGTCTGGCCAGCAGACAAAATGCCTGGTCGCGGTGCCGACCAACCCGAGGCTGAAAGGCCTTCGAAAGATACCTTCCATCGCATCACCAATGTCAGCCGCCCCACATTGACCCTGTTTCCCGCGCCGAAGCAAGGTTCACCCGCACCAGCGATGATCGTTTGTCCCGGCGGCGGGTATAGCTATGTCGTCATCGATAAAGAAGGGACGGCGATTGCGGCGTGGTTAAATTCTCAGGGTATCACGGCCCTCGTCTTAAAATATCGCAACCCGAATAACCGCGAGGGCGCGCTGCAGGACGTTCAGCGAGCCTTGAGCCTTACCCGCGCCCACGCGGCGGAATGGAACGTCGACCCGAAACGATTGGGAGTCATCGGCTTCTCGGCAGGGGGAAATCTCGCGGCGAAAGCCAGCACGCAATTTGGTGAGCGAACGTATCGCGAACTTGATGCGGTTGATAAGCAGAGTTGCCGACCAGACTTTGCGGTGCTTGTTTATCCAGCCTATCTGGATGACGGGAAAGGGGACGTCGCTGCAGATCTCAACCTGAAAGCGAACATTCCGCCGACGCTGATCGTTCATAGCGACGACGACAAGAACCACGTTATCGGTAGCAAGGTCTATCATGCGGCGCTCGACGAAGCCAAAGTAGCGCATGAATTCAAGCTCTATCCCACCGGCGGTCATGGTTACGGGCTGCATTCGACGAAGGATGCCCGCATCTGGCCGGAAGATGCTCTCAAATGGCTGCAGAAGGTCGGCATTCGGTAACAGAGCAGGTTGCGAATTTGCTGAAGTGAACTCCTGAGCCGTCGTACGGCGTGCTGCATTCACTTCTGCTGTCGCTTCAGCATTAGTCGTCGATTCCACGCTGGCTTGCATACTGCGTGAACTATTCGGCCTGGGCAAATTATTCCTCAGCTCTGGCTGAGCAGTTAAATCTTTCGTAACCGGAATGCACAGCACTTTCCCATCTTGTTTCCGGGCAAGGGTGCCATCGGGTCGAAAGGCGCTAATTGCAGACCAGCGGGGATGAGCACGAGTAAGTGGCCAGCTGATAGCAAGTGAAATGCGTACTTCCTTCAATAACCGCCGGTGGAGTAGGCAGTGGTTGCCCGGGCCATTGGTGAGTATTGCGCTGGCTTTGGCTACCACTGCGATGACAGCGGCCGTTGGAGAAGAAACTGATGCGCCCAAGATGATGGGGTCGCTCAGTTGCAGCAGCGTGTCGTGTCATGGTGGACAGATCGACAACATCGCCCGACCACGGCCGCGCGAGGAGTATGTCCGCTGGTTGCAAGACGATCCGCATGCGCAAGCGCGGGCCACGCTGCAGAGCGATCGGTTCCAAACGATTCTTTCGCGCGCCAGTCAGCGAGCCGATGGTAAGCCCGACCCCAAGATGCAGGCTCGCTGCAACCAGTGTCACGATCCGGTTGGCATGGCAGCTGAATTGACGGCAAATCACAACCTGGGGCACGGTATCAGCTGCGAATCGTGCCACGGCAATGCCGAGAAGTGGATCACCAGGCACTACGAGCGTGATGTCAATCGCGCTGAGTTACTTTCACTTGGCATGCTCGATACGAAGAATCTGCACACTCGTGGTAAAGCCTGCGCGAGCTGTCATGTTGGTTCCGCCGACCAAGATATGAATCACGACATGATTGCCGCGGGGCATCCACCGCTACGCTACGAACTGACTGCGTTTCACGACTTGATTCGCCACAAACATTGGGACGATTCGCCCGAGCGGTTACAAACACGCGACTTTCAGGTGCAGCTGTGGGCAGCAGGGCAAGTCGCCGGTGCGCAGGCCAGTCTGGAATTATTGGAAGCTCGCTGTGGAAGCGTGCCGGAACGTTGGCCAGAATTTGCCGAGTACAACTGCTTCGCCTGCCATCAGCGATTTCGCGTTTCCAGTAGCCTGCTGGTTGCCAAGCGCGATCCTGGTCGTCCCGACTGGAGCCGCTGGCATTTGACGTTTGTCGAATCGCTTCAAGCCGCAGATCGCAGCGCCGATAACGACTCGTCGCTGCAAACCTTGCGCACCATCTTCAGCGAAACTTTTCCGCCGAAGCAATCCCAAGTGCTCGCGGCCAGCGCTGCTGCACGGCGACGGTTCAATAATCTGACGCCAGATGAATCGTTCAGCGCTGAGAAATTGTTGCTCACGTTGTCGACTTCGCTAAGCAATCCTACCGGCGAGTCCGACTGGGAAACTCGCTCGCAGCAGTTTCTGGCTCTCGTGGCTGCGGAACGAACCTATCGCGATGAGTTAGCCAAAGCGCAGTTCTTCGCACGCCTCGGCAGCGAAGAGTACAATCGCCGACTGACCGAGCACGAGTCGGTGGTTGCTGACTTGACGCTTGTCCGTACGTGGTTGCAGTTCGAAGGGGGCTCTGCCAAGTCGGTACTCAGCGACGAACCACAGCAGTTTCACGAACATCGGCAGGAACTGGGCCCTCAGTTAAAGACGATCGCCGACAAAATGCACGGGCGGATGTTACTACTCAAATGATCTTCCGCAATTACACCATCGCGCCCTACTGCCTGCTCGCGTGGCTGTTTGTCGCCAGCGCCAGTTGGGGGCAAGTGCCGGCCGAGAAGAAGCTGCCGCTCGCGCATGCCTTTCAGGACAACGGCAAGTGCGTGCATTGTCACGAGCGAGGCGTGTATGGCTCAGACTTTCTTGGCGAGAATGCCGAGACCGTCTGGCAAAAGTACGACAAGCACCGCGATGCCTTCCGCCTCCTTTACATGGGCCGCGACGAAAACGATGTGGCTGGGGCTAAGGCAAAGCAGGCCCTCGTCAGCCGGATTCTCGGCTTCGATCTGGCTGATGCGTTTGAAGATGCGAAACTGACCATGCTTAGCCAGAAGCCCGCGTTGCAAGCGAAAGTTGCAACAGTGCGGCAGTGCCTCAATTGTCACGCGACCTGGCCACAAGAGAGTCAAACAGCTCATCCGCCGGTGCCGCTCGACCTCGGTGTTTCGTGCCAGGCCTGTCATGGGCCAGGACTGCAGTGGACCGATCCGCATGCGTACCCTTGGTGGCGACTCGTCACACCCCAGGGGAAAGAATCGCTCGGTTTCAAAGACGTGCGCGATCCAGCCGAGCGCGCCCGCGTTTGCGCCTCCTGCCATGTGGGCAATTATGCCGAAGGAAAATTCGTCACTCATGCGTGGTACGCCGGTGGGCATCCACCGCTGCCGAGTTTCGAGTACTCCACCTTTGCGACACAGATGCCGGTGCATTGGCGTTCGCTGGCCGATAAGGCGAACTTCGCCGGGCGAGAAGCAAACAACCCGCTGGCCGATCTGGGAGTCGATCAACGGGCGCGGTTGCGTGCGGTGCTCAACACCGATGTACCTGAAGATCAGGTGCGCGTCAGCTATCGCGAAGCGAATTTTCCTGCGGCACAGTTTGGTCAGCACGATCCGTTCACCGATCTGCCGCGCTTAAAAGAAGCTGTAGTCTCGGGTGCTGTCGTGCTTGAGGCCTACGCGAAACTCGTCAAGGAATATACGCTCGCCGCGCAAGCACCGACTGGTGGAGCAGATCAAGCAGCGCGCCCCGCCTGGCCAGAGTTCGCCTTGTATGACTGCGCTTCGTGCCATCATGAACTAAAGAGCGGCTCGGTCTTTCCCGAGCGACCGCTGGGGAAGAATCCACTCGGTCGGCCACCGGCCCAAGTTTGGCCCATGGCGCTCGCCAAACTGGGAGTTCTGCATTCGGTTCAGTACGATCCGCAGGCAGCTGCGGAACCGCTAAAAAGTTTGGAACAAGCGCAACAAGATTTCGAACGGGCCATTACCGCGACCGTCTTTGGCGACCCCGAGAAAATTCGCATATCAGCCGATGCGCTGCAGGTCGAACTAACCAAGCTAATCGAGCGCCTAAAGTACAGCCGCTATGACGATGCTTCGGCACGCCATGCGTTGCTGCTGTTGACGGACAAGGCCCAAGTCGAAACGCGCGACTATCACAGTGCGCGGCAAATTGCCTGGGCGGTGCGGCAAATCAACAAAGACTATGCCCGCCTTCCTTATTCCCGCGGTGCAGCCGAGCCAGCGGCGCAGTTGATCGAACAGTTGTTAGCCATCGAGCAGCTGTTCGATGTGGCCAAGGAACCCGGTCAGCCAGCCGTGGATGTGCTGGCGCTAAAATTGCCGGCGACTCGGCAGCAGAGCATCGTCGACCAATTACAGATCACGTTGCCGGCGATTAGCCATTTCGATTCCGTCGCCTTTGCTCGGCGTCTGGCGGAGTTGAATTCGCAATACCAAATGGCATCGCCGAGCCTACCGCCGCTGCGGCCACGGCCCCAGTAAGGGCATCGCCATTCGCACCTGGCCCAGCGCCGGTGGAAAGTTGTAAATCCGCGTATCGAGCGGATCGTCGCTGACTTGCCAGACTTCCCCGGCGCGCGTGGGATGCAACGGGCCAAGGCGACGATGCATGCGAGTCTGCTCTTCCCAGTTGAGTGGCCGCGCGCCAACGCGCCCGAAGACGGCGATCTGACTTCCCGATTCATCAACCGCTCGATCGCGGTCGAGCGCCTCGCCAATGGCCAGGGCGTGGCCACCTTTCGGCAGCTTATAAGTGGCGACAAGCTGCGGCGTCGGTCGCGGGCTGAAGCCGGCATTGCCGGGCGTATCGGGCGAAGTAAGTTGCACCACGCGCAGACCGTTCTGACCGTCGGCTAAGTAGGCAAACTCACTGGTGTAAGTGATGCCGAGCTTCACGTCGTGGACTTCATTCAAGCAGCCGCCGGCATCGAACACCTGGTCGAGCACGGGCTGTTCGGGACGCGTGACATCGACAACGTGCAAGCCATGCTTGCCCGCGGCCACGTAGGCATAGGTGCGGGCAACATAGACGTTCTTGCATTCTTCCATGTGCAGCAGACCCTTGTGTACCGGCGTATGAAGGTTGGTCACATCGAAGATGTGCAGCCCCTTATGTTCATCGCACACGAAGGCATAGCGAAACTGCACCTGCACGGCGACCGGATGCTCCAGCGTTTCGTGCCCAATGACGGCCGTGACTTTGGGAGTCTTGGGATCTTCAAGCGTAACCACGACCAGCCCGGCATCGCAGCAGATGTAGGCGTAGTGCCCGACGATCGTGATGTTTCGCGCGCCGCACAGAATGCCATCGGGATTGAACGTAACGGCCCGCTCTAGAAAATTGTTGAGCGGATTGCCGTCAAGCAGCGTGCCCGCGCCGACGAGAATCAGTCCTTCGTACTTGTCGGTGACATAAATGTAGGCATAGAGCGGATGAACCGGCTGTTCGTGATTCTCTGGCGGCTGCACGCGTGTCGGATCGGGCGCGAGCGTACTCGGTGCGGCGATTGCGGTGGCATACTTGGTGGGCACATGCAGGCGCTGCCCCAGCGGCGAAACCGGTGCCGTAGTAATTCGCTCCGAAAACGCCTTGTCGTCGATAAATGCGATATCGAACGCGCGGAAGCCATCGGGTCCGCAAGCGGCATACAGATATTCGCCGCGCGGCTGAACCATCAACACTTCCGGCTTACGCATGGGCCGCCTGAGTTGCTCGAGCACATCGAGCCCGGGATGCTCGTGAGCGTGTTCCAGTTCCAAGTCGTGCTCGACATGCTTTTTGAAATGGTCGGGAAAGGCAATGCGATGCAACGAACTGCCGATCACGGCTTGGGGTTCGTTCTGCTCGGTGACGACCGCTGCTTCCAGGCCATGTTCGCCCGCGGCAATCCAGCAATAGCGCCCCATGAAGTTGGTGTAATTGGTCCCCTGCATCAACAGCTGGGCCATAATCGCGTTGTTGTCGTTGTTCACCGAGACGTGACAGTCAGTGCACATCTTGGTTTCTGAAGCGCCGGCAGGAACAACGCCGCGCAGATTGGGATGAGCACCGCGCACCGTGTGGGGCACATTCGTGCTGAAGGCGATCCCACTCATGCCGCTCCCCGAGATGGTCTGCTGCTGGTGATAGATCGATTCGCGATTGCCGTTGTACGAAGTGACGTGGATCGCGCACGAAGAGCGCGCAGGGTTGATCTTGTTGCCAGTCGCCAGGCCGTCGCGGGCGAGCATATAGACATCGTCGCGAAGAGTTTGAAAATTGTAAGCGACCAGGTTGCGCGAGACGTCTCCTTCGTTGTGCAACGCAGGTGCCTTCTTGTTCGCCTTTTGCGGCAGATGGCAGCCGAAGCAACTGGGATTCCACGACGAATGGCACGTCATGCAGCTCATATTGCCACTTTGATGCGCGCAGGGCTTTTGATCGACGACTTCGACCTTCTTGCCGTTCGCATCGACCAGTTCCTGGACCACGCCCCCCCAGGTGAGTTTGCCGTCGAGTTCACTCCAGCGCACGGTCTTGGCCATGTGCGACTTTTGGTTGTAGTTGTAGCTGGTCGGGTTTGTCGTATCGGCCGTTTGTTTCACTTCCCACTCGCGGCCTGCTTCCACCATTGCCCGCTGAATGAGCGCTAGTTCGCGGCGGCCATCGGGACGGGTAACGGGGCGGACTTCGAACCGCGGCCGGCCATCGGGGGTGCGCAGCGCCATCAGGTCGCGACCGCCGCGCGGATTCTTGGCGGAAGCGGGCTCCGCTGCGGGACCGCTGGTGCGCATTCCTTTTCCTTCGTGCAGCCGCTGCATCACGGTTTTGTCGGCGGGGCCGTGACAGTCGATGCAAGTGATTTCAATGGCAGCGCGCACTTCGCCATACAACTTGGTGTTGCCGTGAGCGTCTTGCACAAAGTGGCAATCGACGCAATGCATCCCTTTTTCTTGATGAATGTCCATCAGGTGTACGGGCATGTCCGCACAGCTCTTGCTGCTGGCTAGTGTTTGCTGACGAGCCGGATCGGGCCAGACTTGTTGCGGTTCCGGAGTGATGATCGGTGGGACGTATTGCTCTTCGGGCTGTACCACGGCGGCCCGCAGTTTCTCGGTAGTAAGGTTTTCAACCGGCTTGCCGAAAGGATCGAGCAGCCGCCCTTGGCGGTCTTTCTTAAAGACGGCGCGAAAGACCCAACCGTGACCATTGAAATCGGCGAACTGGTTATGCCGTGCGATTTGATTGAGCTCGGCGACGCGCTCCAGGAAGTTCGGATCGGACCAATTGCCGCGCGCGGCGGTCTCGTCGGGATTCGACATTTGCGATTGCGCGAGCTCTTCGCTCGTTGGATTCTTTTGCTCGCGCGGGTACATCAGTTCGCCATCGGATTCGTTATCCCACCACATGAAGCCGATGTAGGTGTTCAGTACGTTCGTGCCGGGATGAATGTGGCAGACGATGCACTGGCTGGTGGCAACTGCCGTGGTAAAGCGATGCGCGATCGGGTGGCCGCGCTCATCCTTGGGAATGGTGGGATCGACGTTGGTGACGAATTGATTCGGCCCGTTGAGGTCGGGCTCGGGAGCGGCAAATGCACTTTTGCCAAAGCGGGCATAGGGGCCGGAATGAACCGGCGAGCGATCGTTGGCGTAGACCACGTGGCAGCCGCTGCAACCACTGCTGCGGTAGTCGCCAGAGTGATCGTTGGTGCCGAGAAAGTTGAGCGTCGGGTCGAGGAGTCGAGTCTTCTGCAGGCCAATGAACACGGGATCGGTCCGGTTCTCGGTTCCCAAACCACGCGTACTGAGGCGCGTGCGCGGGCGGCCCGGTTCTTCGCCCAGTTCGGGAATGCCGACCTCGGGGCGAAAGCGGCCTCCTTGCTCGAACACGCGGAGGATATTGCCCGGCTGACTGATCTCGAACCGTGGGAGCGGATCAAGATAGAGGACCATCGCCTTTTCGCGCAAGTCGCGGGCGATCTGCGGCACTTCTTCGGGCTTCCAGACGTTCTGCATGCGCTGAGGCGTGCCATGCATGGTATAGCTTTCGCCATAGCGCGACGCTTTGTGGGGAACCGCCCCGTTGTTGTAGAGAGCAGCGCCCCACAGCATGCAGCCGTGGGTCATCATGCTCTTGCGCACTTGCAGCACTTCCTGCGGATGGCAACTGCCGCAGCTGATGTGGGCGACGCGCAGGTCGCCGGGATTCACAAACCGCACGAACTCTGGGCTCTCATGATTCAACAGCGTGTACGAGCGGACGGGGTTCGCCGAAGTGGGCCACATTTCGGGAAACTTCGGCCGAACGTGGGCACCTTCTTTGTTGTCGCAGTTGGCATCGCCGCCATGGCAATCGATGCAGCCCAGCTTGACGGTCGGCTTGGCATGCATGTCGTGTACGCCGGTGTGGCACTTCACGCAGCTGGCACTTTTGCGGTGGGCGTCGTCGGCCGTTTGACGATATAGATCCTCACCACCGGGGGGCGACACTTGGGCCTGAACGTTGGCTGTCAGCAGGCAGCAGGCAAGGCCTAGCCAAGGTGCGGCGATGCGAGTTGTGTTCCAGCAAGGCATACGCATATTTGTTAATAGGTCAAAGCTAAGTTGGCGAAGCCGGCCACCAGCGTGTTGGCCTGGCCATCGAGGGGTGCGTACAAATCGTCGAAGCCCGGTCCCGGAATGAGCATCGAGATTCCGCCCACAAAGATGATGTTATTGTTCAGCAGTGGGCGATATTCGACGCCGGTGCTCACGTCGGCACCAATGAACGCGTTGATGTTGGGCTGAAAGACAAACTGCTCGAGGACTTCGGTCTGATCAAACCAGAGGAAGTTCACGTTGTTGATCGACCGCAGCTTGGGTGTCAGTTCCGCGTCGTAACCCATGTTAAAAAGATGTAGGCCCGGGTTCACAAAGTTGGTTTGCCCTTGGAACTTGCTCGAGCGTAAATCGGGGACCAGACTCATGCGGTTGGTCAGGTTCACGCCGAAGAGCTTGATCGTTTGCCGTTGCCAATAGCTGAACTGACCACCGGCAAAGTTCGGATTGTCGAAGATGGTGTCGAAACCGGTCCCTTCGCCATCGAAGATGTTGTCGTCGCCCGAGGCGAAGAAGTAGGACGTGCGAAAGCGAATCCAATCGCGGTCGTACGAGAGCTCGAGCGCTGCCATTTGAGCGTTAATATTCACCGGTCTGCCGGCCAGCGGATTTAGCTCGTCTTTGCCGAGCGCCCAATAGAACGCGTGCGAGATGTTGACGCGATTGATGTGCCCATCGCCGGCAAAGCCCAAGTAGTGCGAGTTCACTTCGTGTTCGGCGAAAACTCCTACCGGATCGGGCCGCACGAGGAAGCCGTTCTTATCGAACTCGACGCTGGCCTGGTCGCGGTTGTAGTGGTAACTGCACGAGACCGTGTAACCGGGCCAGATGAAATCCTGGCGATAGTAATTGGCGATAAGCGTGTTTTGATGGCGGTCGTCAAACGTGTTCAGCAGGCTATTGGTGTCTTTTTCGGTCTGATCGAAATAGATCAGGTTGAACTGATCGCGATTCGAGAAACGCGTGCCGAACAGGCGAAAGGCGCGGTTGACGTCGGCGAAGATGAAGCCGCGGAAATCGCTGGCAAAGAACTGCGAACCGGCGCGGGCGGATACGAAGTCGTAATCGGGACCGAAGTCGGCGAGCTTCGTTTCGAATATCCATTCCTCCAGTGCGTATCGTTCGCGAAATCGTCCGGTACCTTTGCGCACATCGGGACTGACAACGCCGTATTCATCGGCGACCAGGTGGTTGATGTTGAAAATGTTCGTTAGCTTCACGCGCCAGTCGGCTGGCTTGAAACCCGCATCGCCGTGATTCCACTCGGTGGAGATCAACAGGTTATTGTTCATGAAGTACTGGTCGGGATCGCCGAAAAACTCTTCGCTGCCGGGATCGGGCGTACTTTCGAAGGGAGTGTTCGGAGTGGGAACCTGGCGCGCTTCGAGCAGCAGATTTTCGGTCGCAGTGAGGATGAAAAAGTTGTGCTGACCAAGAATGGGATAGTCACCCTTGAGGAAGTTCTGGTGATAAGGATCCCACTTGCTCCCTTCGACAAACGGATACTCGTCTTGCGCGGGATGACCCTTGTCGTAGCGATCCCACTCGGGAAAGCCGCTGCGCCAGCGATCGGCCAGCGGAACAAAATGGCTATCGAGTTGCGGCTCTTCGGGACGAATGCCCGAAGGGCCGGTATAGCCGAGGGGCGGATCGACGGGCCACTGCAACAGCAGGTCGGGCTCTTCGATGAAGTGAGGCAGCGGAACAAAGTCGGGCGTGGTCGGCTGAGTCAACTGCGGCCCGCTGAGAACGGGCGGACGAATCAGCATGGGCGGCGTGGGAGGAAGAACTTCCTGCGCATGGGTTTGCTTCGCCGCAATTCCACCAAGGAAGAAAGCCAGCACGGCGACCGCGCGCAGTGCTAGGAACCAGCGCGAGCTGTAGAGCCCGCGACGAAGCCCTGACAGCGAGGTGGCTCCATGAAGATGGTTCAAGGTAACACCAGCGGAGCGGCAGCCCGAAGCGTAAGTGCTGATACTCAAACCAGTAAAGACGGTGGTAAAACGTAGCGGTTATATCGACTGTAATGTCCCCCGATAAGATCAATTAAAGAGATTGCGGGGCCGATAGTTAGTTTGAGTCAAGCTCGGCCGAAGTCGGCCATAGCCCATGCGCTCACTGACCAAACGCTCGCGTTGCCAGCACTCCAGAACTACGATGACCAGATTCGGCTGAGCCTGCAGTGAAGGGAACTTGTAAAGATGTTGGCGAGTGAGGTTTACGGTTCGAAGCGTGCGGGGCGACGGCTTGGTTTGGAGTGCCTCGAACGGCGCGAATTGATGGCGGGAATGCCGCTGCCCGATTCGCCTGCAGTGCTAGCTCAGCTGCAACTCGACAAGACGCTCGACACCATTACCGAAACCGAAGTGCAGGTATTGCTGGCGCGAGCAGCGGCAGCATCGAACTCGGAAGATGCAATCATCGCAGTCGTTGACCGGGGTGGCCACATTTTGGGTGTTCGTCTCGAACAAGATGTTCTCGACAACATTACCGACGAAGCGCTGCAAATCTTCGCCATCGATGGTGCAGTGGCCAAAGCCCGCACGGCGGCCTTCTTTGCCAACGATCAAGCGCCGCTTACTTCGCGGACCGTTCGCAATCTGAGCCAGTCGACCGTCACACAGCGGGAAGTGCAGTCGAATCCCAACGTCCCAGATCCGCTGGTGAACAATCCGTTTGACGATGCCGACCCCACCGCCCGCACCTTTGGTCCGGGGTTTGTCGCGCCCATTGGTGTCGGCGGTCACTTTCCGCAAGGTGTAAAGAATACGCCGCCGGTCGATTTGTTCGGCATCGAACGGCAGAGTCGCGATAGTATCGTTCACCCGGGACTCGATGGCGTGAAGGGGAGCGCCGACGATATCAACCTGATGAGCCGGTTCAATGTCGATCCTGCTTTTGTGCCGGCCGGGAAATTACTCGAAGCACCCGAGTCTTACGGTTTCCAGTCGAATCGCTTGGATTATGCTCAGTCGCGCGGCATCGCTACGTTGCCTGGTGGAATTCCACTGGTGAAGGTGATTAACGGGAAGCCCGTAGTGGTCGGGGGAATTGGCGTCTTTTTTCCCGGCATGAATGGCGATGCGACGTTTGAACAGGGCTTTGTGCAGGCCGCCAACGAAAATGCGAAACCACAAACCAACGAACAACGCTTGAACGCGCCCAAAGTGCTCGAAGCAGAATGGATTGCCTTCGCCGCTGCTGGTGGCGCAACGGGACTGAAGACCCTCAAGAATCAGTCGGTAAAAATTAACGCGATCAACGGTGTCCCCGCGCTTCCCAGTTACGACGTACTTGCCAAGCAAGGTCGCATCGACCTGGCTGGCGTCACACTGGAACTAGTCGGGCCAAATCCAACGGCCAAGAATCGACTGCCGGGCGTGGAAACCATTCAGCGCATTGGCATGCAAGTTATGGTCGGCGGTGATGGGACCAGCGGCATGGATCAGGTGGTCGATCCGGGGGCCGATATGAACCCCGCTACGCCTGCCGATAACGAACTATATCTGCCGGGAGAAACCATGCCCGACGGCTGGCTGGTGACGCCGCACGTCTCGCCAACTGGGGCCAGTTCGCTGACGGTGGCCGACATCGAGCGAATTGTCACCCAGGGAATTGCCCAAGCGGAGAAAACGCGCGCGGCGATTCGACTGAATCTCACCGGTGCCACAGCCAAGCCCGGCGCGCCGACGGCGATGGTCTTTGCAATTGCCGATCGTGATGGCAATGTGCTGGGCTTGTACCGCATGAAGGATGCCACGGTATTCTCCATCGATGTAGCGGTCGCCAAGGCCCGCAATACTGCCTATTACGCCGACGCTTCGGCCATTCAGCCCGAAGATCTCGTCGATGATGACCAGCTGCTGGCCCGTGGTTCGATCACGGTTGCCGAGCTGACCAAAAACAAGGCCAAGACGAACGGCGTCGTCGGCAGCCCCGATCTTTACACGAACACCAAGAGCACGAATCTGTTCGTGCCGGCGACAGGTCTGGCTTTTACGAATCGCACCTTCCGTTTTCTGGCCACACCGCGTTATCCGGCAGGCATCGACGGTTTGCCGCCGATCTTCAGCATTTTAAACGATGTGGAAGTCCCCACTGGTGTCGGCAAGACCCGAATCAACCGCAAGACTGCTGAGAATATTGGCCAGCCGATGTTGGCGTCGCAATTCCAAACGGTGTTCGGCTTCGATTCTTTTCACGCCGGCCGCAACTTTCATGACGTAGACAACATCGCCAATCAAAATGGAGTCGTCTTTTTTCCCGGCAGTACGCCGCTGTATGTGGGGGCGACATTGAACGGGGGATTGGGAGTCAGTGGCGACGGTGTCGATCAAGACGACGTCGTTACGTTCTCTGCCGAGCGCGGCTATGTTCCGCCGGTGAATTTGCAGGCCGATCAAGTGTTCTATCGCGGTGTTCGTCTGCCTTCGCAGAAGTTCAACCGTAACCCGCCGTTGCGATAAGGCATGGCCGATTCAACATGGATGTGAGATGACACTGCGACTAATTCTGCTGATGATTGTGTTATCGCTGTGTTTTCTATGCGCAGTCGACAACGCGGATGCGCAAGAGGTTCATGAACTGTCGGCCGATCAAGCAGCGGCGATCAACTTTGCCTATGGCGGTGGCGGCTTCGATTATCGCCAAGGAGATCACTGCCGCGCCGGGTTCGCGCAGTCGGTTCGAGCGCATGCGATTCCTGCGAACACGCGCTATTACGGCGGCTATTATGTCGGCGGCAGCGTTCCCCTCTTGGGCGAAGGCCGCCACAGTGACGAAGGAACCTTCGGCTGGGATTATTTCGGCTTTTTTCCCAAGCGCGTGGCGCTCAATTGGACGCACGGCCGCCGCGCGCAAGGGGGCGGGGGAACCTATAAGACGGACGGGCTCAAGCACGGCCATTAATGACCAGCGCTCTTGGCAGCTATTCTAGACCGGCCGATAACCTTCGATCTTCGCCAGTAGCTCTGTCCCGCTCATGCGGAACGCGGCGTTGTGCGGACAAGCGAAAACGCAACTGACGTCTTCATTGGGCCCCACGATTTTATGACAGAGATCGCAGGTGCTTGCGCGGTGCGAAATCGTCGCCTTCCCTTGCGACTGCTCGTGCATGTTGATGTTGCCATAGGGGCAATTCTTCGCGCACAGCCCGCAGCCGATGCAATGATCCTCGATTTGAATTTCTAGCCGCTCGCCATCGCGATGAATCGAATCGACGGGGCAGCCTACCAGGCAATAAGGGTCGGTGCAGGAGCGGCACGAACTGGCTACGAGCCATTTATCGAAGCGCAGGCCTTCGCGAATCAGCCGCGTGACGCCGTCGTGCGTATCGGAGCAAGCCTTCGTACATTCATCGCAGCGCGTACATGCTTCCAGATCGAGCACCAGCAAACGCTGGGCATTGTAAAGACCTTGTTCGGTGAACTCGCGCAGGATCGGCGTGTTGGTGGTTGGTCGGGCACCTGGTGTGGTTGCCGGCGGCGAGAAACCCTTCAACTGTTTAGCCCTTGCGAGCACAATCTTTCGCAGGGCAGGCACCTGCAAGAGCAACTGACGAAAGATCTGCTTGTCGACCCGCACCAGTTCGACGTCGTCCAGAGCGGTGCAGGTTGCCGTTCGCCGACTGGCATCGGGCTTCAGCGAGAGTTCGGTTTGCAGTTCGTCCCAATCGGCCACACAGGCAATTTCGCCGAAGGAGTGATTGGGACGGAAATAGTCGATCACGCGCTCTTCGCCCCCGATCGTTTGCGTCACGTTCACGTGGCCGATGCGAATGATGTAAAAATCTTCCGCCAGTTCGTCCTGCCGGCAGATCACCTGGCCGGGCTCGACGCGAATCAGGTCGACCTGCCGCTTGGGATTCGTCGCTGATACGGGCTGCCGACTCGCTTGATCCAGAAATCGCCGGCACGCTTCGAGATCTTCTTGCCCCAGTTCGCCAAACAGGCGGTGACTTAAGTTTCGTCCCGCACGCTGATGAACGAACTGCAGCACGTCGCGCAGCGCGCGGCCACGATAGACCTGATCTAACTCTTCACGAACGTGCGGGTGGCGCTGCAGTGCATAGAGCACATTGCGGCGAATTTCGTACACGACGCACGACGTCTTGGCGCGCAAGGTCGCCCTACGCGCCTGATGACTGATGAGCGTCATCTCGCCCAAGATGATGGCCTCGGTGCCGCACTCAAAGTCGGGCTGGCCAAGCTCCACGCTGGCGGTGCGCTTGGTTGTGGCTGAGGAGAGTCCGAAGTAGCTCCAAATTCCCCCGCTGGCACTTGGATTCGCTGTTGCGTCTGACTGCGCGTCGCGCGGATCCTGACGCCACCCTTCAAACTGGCCACTTTCCAGCAGGAACGCGGTAAAACCATATTCCCCCTTGCGACAAAGTTCGTCGCCCGGTTGGAGTTCCCAGCGGACAACCGAATACTGAAACCATTGCCGCTGGCGATAAGAGAGGTGGCCGAGATAGCGATGATTGGCCAGCGATGCGGGAGTTGCAGCTGACTTGCCGGG
This sequence comes from Anatilimnocola aggregata, assembly GCF_007747655.1. Classification (NCBI taxonomy): domain Bacteria; kingdom Pseudomonadati; phylum Planctomycetota; class Planctomycetia; order Pirellulales; family Pirellulaceae; genus Anatilimnocola; species Anatilimnocola aggregata. Next base: position 4,718,240 of record NZ_CP036274.1, on the reverse strand, counting down.
ATGTCCTGAAAATAGCTTGCCCGTTGCACTGTTGGTTCCGCCGACTTGCTCCAGCCACCAGGCTGGTTCTTCCGGTGGCTTCACAATGGTGAGTGCAGTCGTGGGACAAGCGAGCGCGCATTCGCCGCACTCCACGCACGACGATTCACCCATCGGTTCGTTCAGGTCGAACCCAATCTCGGTGAGATATCCCTTGCCGGTGCGGCCGATCACGAAGTTCTGCTTGATGTCGCTACAGGAACGGACACAGCGATCGCACAGAATGCAGGCCTGATGATCGACCACGATCAGGGGCGAGGAGGTATCACGCTGCGAAGCGTTGTTGGCAAGCGGGGCGTGCCCATTAACTTTTGGCGAACCCTGGCTGCGACGCGGCGCGAGTCGAGTCCGCTCGATACCGAGCCCTTTCTGCTGGAGCTTGTCGAGGAGTTGTTCGAGGTCGCTCGCTTCGCCCGTTGCAGTAGCGGGTCGAAGCCCTGGCAAGTGATCGGCGGCGAGAAGTTCGACGAGCGTTTTCACATTCGTGCGCACTCGATTGCGCGCGGCCAATGCGACTTCGCGGGCTTTGGAGTCGTCGGTGGTACTAGCATCCGCCGGGCAGTCGAGCGTGTAGACCATCATTCCCGGCTGAACCGGCTGCAGGCAGGCAGGGACCAGTTTGTCCTGGACCGAAATTCGTCCGTTGGCATCCTGCTTCGCCACGGCAACCGAGCAGACGCGGCAGACACCTGCCGGATTGAGATGCGCAAGATGGCAGACGGTGGGAATGAAGTGTTCGCAGTCGCTGGCAGTTGCCGATTGCTGCTCTTGATTTTTGAGCGCATTGCGAGCATCGAGGATGGTTGTTTGCCTCGGCTGCGTGCGACCGGCCGCATCGAGAAAAATGATGTTTCCTTGCGAATCGACCGCGGGTGTAGCGCGAGGAACCGAAATTGACTGGCCGTCGATCGTCATCGTGACGAACTGCGCGTATTGCTTGGCAGTCGCATCTTCCGCCCGGATCAGCTGGCCGTTCAAGTCGCGCGCGAAGAGCCCTTCTTCTTCCCAGGCTCGTGCGATTTCATCGACAAAGATCTTAGCCGGCATAAGTACTCACTGCTCCGCGCGAACGTGACGTCGCACATCGCTGGGAAAATAAGACAACAAAGTACGCAGGGGATTAGGGGCCACGTTGCCCAGCCCGCAGATCGCTGTCTCGGCCATTGCCTGAGCCAAATCCAACACTCGCCCGCCCGGATTTGCGAGCAGGCTTTCGATCTCGGCAGCAGTCAGCCGTCCGGCTTGCAAGTCCTCGCCAATTTCGACCAGTTTGGTGGAACCAATGCGGCAGGGAACGCACTTGCCGCACGATTCGGACTGATAGAACCTGAGGCAAGCGACGGCCTGATCGACCAGGTCGGCATCGCTGGCATAGACGACGATGCCGCCGCCGAGCATCAAGTTCAGATCGCGCACCACGCCCAGTTCCAGCGGCAAGCGGCGGAGTTGAAATTCTTTGTCGCCGGCAGAAACAAGGCAATGGTCAGCCAGTTTTTGCCGCACGCGCGGGCTGAAAGCATCGAGCGGGATGGTCGCAGGTAAAAAACCAGCCGATGGTCCCGAAGTGGCGACCGCCTTAAGTGGCAGCCCGTCCTTGATACCGCCGCAATAATGGTCGATCAACTCGCCGAGGGTTATGCCGATGGGAACTTCGTAGACGCCGGGCTGGGCAACATCGCCGGAGACGGAGAAGAACCGCGCGCCTTGATAGTGGGGCGTGGCATTCTCTTTGACGGGGAGTGACTTGGGCTGACCGAGCGCCGAGTACCAGGCACCGTCGCTGTTGCCTTGCGTGAGAATCGCCGGAACCCAGGCGAATGTCTCGACGTTGTTGAGGAGCGTCGGCATGTCCCACAGGCCGTTCGTTTGCAATTCTGGCGGGCGATTGCGCGGTTCCGCGCGTTCGTCTTGAATAGCCTGAATGAGGGCCGTTTGTTCGCCACAAATGTAGCCACCTGGGCTGACGAATACTTCGAGCTCGAAGCCCAGTTCGGTGCCAAGGATACTCTTACCACAAAGGCCTAACTTGCGGGCGCGTTCAATCTCGGCGCGGACGGCGGCGATTTGCTCTTCGTACTCGTGACGAATGTAGATGTACCCCTTCTTCGCCCGTAGCAAGAGTCCGGCGAGAATCATCCCCTCAATGACCAGATACGGCGTGCGAAGGAAAATCTCGCGATCTTTGAAAGTACCGGGCTCGCTCTCATCACCATTGCAGACGACGTACTTGGTATGCCCTTTGGCCCGCAGCACTTCGTCCCACTTCTTCCAGGCACGACCACCGGCTCCACCCATGCCAAGCAGGTTGGCTGTCCAAAGGGCCGCGATGATCGGGTGAGCCGGTTTGTCGTCGCGCCCGGCGCTGGGCGGAGCGTCGGTTGGTTTGGCACGCGTGCTCGGTGGATTCTGCAGCACGCTGAGCCACTGGCGAAGGGCGGCGTAACGCTGATCGGCAGACTGCCCAGCGTAGGCATTCATCTTCCAAGTTTCGGCCGAGTGGGGAAGCAAGCCATCTTTGTCATCGGGCAGAGTATCCGCAGTTTCTGGAGTGGCTGATGCCATGCGGGCAACTATGTCGCTCACTTCAGCTGGTGAGCGGCCGAGAAGATTGCGCACGCAGTGATCGCCGCTGTTCGTATGCACGCGCACGGCCGGCGCACGATCGCAGCGGCCGAGGCACGATACTTCATGAATTGCGATTGTTGCATTCCTCTCGGCGACGCCCTGCAGTTGTTCGGTGATCTGGGCTGCGCCGCGGAGTCGGCAAGCCATATCGCGGCAAACGGCGACTTCGATCTGCGGCAGAGCTTTTCGCCCCTCAGCTTCCTCCGCCTCGCCGGCAAACAGGCGGAAGTGAGGATAGAAGCTGGCGACCTCTTGAATGCGATAGTGCGGGACTGCCAGGCGGTCGGCCAATTGACGCAGCGCTTGCCGCGGCAAATAGCCGTGCTCCGTTTGCAGTCGTTGCAGTTCCTGAATAATCATGCGGGCTGGGCCTGACTGGAGACTATCGCGAAAGTTGAAGGAGTGTGGCTTCGAGCGCGGTGAATGCCTGCTGAAGTTCTGTTTGGCGCGGGTCGAACTTGCCTGGGAAATCGTACTGCGTGGCCCCGGCGTGCTGCGCGAGGATATGCTGTAGTTGAGTGAGCGCAGCGTTAAGCCTTGTAGAGTCATCACCTGCGGGCAAATCAGCTGCGAACGCTTTGGCGGCGAGATAGATCTGCACCGCCGCGTCGCACGTTGGCAATACGTTTGAACCGGGGGCGCTTCGATTATCGCTGATGAGTCGCGCGATCACTTCAGCCCGCTGCTGCACGGTCGTGGGGCTGTTGATTCTGTCTAATAACGTAGTGGTCGGCGCTGGCTTAAGAAGAGTCGTCAAGCGGAAGGTTGGTTCACCGATAGGATGATGACATTCGCGGCAGTCGCGATTGGCAAATTCGGCCCAGGGGCCAGCGGGGAGTGCCGCGTTCGTTTCAGTTCGCGCTTGCTTGAGGGCCGCCAGTTGCTGCCGCTGTTGTCGTTGGCCAGCGAGCCAAGTATCGAAATGAAACGAACTGGGACTTGTAGCGATCTGTTTGTCATGGCGAGCTTGCTCAGCGGCTTCATCCCAATGTTTGGGAAGGTTGTCGAGATACGCGTGCAACTCGAAAGTCAGGCGCGGATGACCTGCGGCGATTAAGTCGTGATTCACGTCGTACAGGCGAGTGCCCATTGATTGCGGGCCCACATGGCACTTCACGCAGGCTGCTCCGCGATCGTTGAGCGAGCGCAGATCTTGAAAGCCCGTATGTTGAGCAACGCGAGCACGCTCGGGTTGACCACTTTCAGGCCAGGCTTTTGCATCGTGTGGTTCGATCCAGTCGCTGGCAGCGCCGTGGCACGATTCGCACGAAACACCTTGCCAATAGGCTGCGGGACTGTTTTGAAAGGTGAATGAGGTATTCGCGAGCGAACCGGCAATGGGCGTCGCATGGCAGCCGATGCAGGTCTCTTCCAGAAACTTTAAATAGACCGGCTCGTTGATGTGCTCGGCCTGATCCTGCTTCAGCTTGCGATACATCTGCACCGAACGCTCGGCATACAGCACATCAAACGCGCGTCGGTGCGGATCGGTGGCAGACCACAGTTGATAGGCGTTGTGCCAACTGGCCTTCGTTAGGTCCGTTGCGCCATGACAGGCCGTTGCCGAGCACGAGATGCGGCCAACGAACTGATGGGGCGAGTTGGGTGGCGACGAAGGACGGACAACTGCCTCATTGGTAACATCCGAGGCCAGTCGACTATCGACAGCAGACAGCGGGGCTACCGCTTCTTGACAACCGCTGAGCGCAGCGAGAAAGGCGAGCAAGGAGACAACGTTATAACACGGAGAAAGCTGCATTTTATTGCTTTCCCGCGGAGTGGTCGTGATAGCGGTGGCACTCGGCACAGTCGAAGCGCGCCGAACTTCGAAAATGACTATGTGTGCTCGTGGGAGCGTGGCATTGCACGCAGTTATCGATGTTCGGAATCATCACTTGAGAATCGTCAAGTTGCGTCTTCCCCTCGCCAGGCTGCGCATCAGCAGCGGCATGGCAGTCGCTGCACTTCGCCCAGTCGCGATGCGCGCCATGATCGAAGCGGGCCTGCAGCAACCAGCGGTCAGGAAACTTCGGCGGTGGGAAGTCGATCGGCTCGTGCAGGATCTTGGGTGGAAATTCTTGCTCGGTGTGGCACTTCAAGCAGGTGTCGTTGTACAGCTTGGTCTGCAACGCAATGGTTTGCGATTGATCGGCCAGGTTCTGGGCCAGGTTGTTGCCGGGCGTCTTGCCGGGAATAGGGGTGTTCGGTGACAAGTGAGGCAAACTCTGAGCGGTTTCTCCGGCCTGATGTTTCACTAAGCCAGCGAAAAGCGCTTCGCGAATCTCGTCCTGCTTCAGCCCGTGGCGAATGTTCAAGTTCAGCGGTTTGCCACTGGCCACCGAAGCGACGTCCAGCGGATGACACGCCTGGCAATGCTGCTCGAAGCGAACGGGCTGCATGTACTTGCCGCTTTGCGGTGAAGGCCCGTTACGATCGGGCTGATGGCACGACGCACAATCGAGCTGCACGGCCGTTGTGTCTGGTTGCCCCGGTGAGGTTTGGTATTGTTCCCGCAGCTCCGCAGCAATCCGACCAAGGGTCCAAGGCCCTTTCGACTCGCTGCTGTTGTTCGGCCACTGGCCCAGTCGCAAGTGAAGTTGATGGTTAAACTTGAACTGGTTGTCGTCCGTCTTCGGTAGCGAACGAAACTTGGGATGCGGTGGATTGGCCGCCGACGAGCAAGCAAAGTGAGAGACATTCGGCAGCGGATTTGTTGGATCGGTCCGAAGTTGGTGGGCGGCGATATCTGCATGGCAGATGGTGCAGGACTGGTCGTCGGGACGAGTCAGCTGTGCCGCATGTCCACGATGTTCTGCATGGCACGAGGCACAACTTGCCACATCGTCGGGCCGTTGGTTGGGATTATGCGGCGTGACGACGTGGCGCTCGTGACAACTGCTGCAACTGGCCTGCGAAATCTTATTTGCGTCAATAGTTTGCGAATGCTGAAAGCCGTTGAACGCGGAGGTCAGCAGACTCACCCCGTGCGAGTTGGCACCGAGCGGAACATAGTCGAGATGGCAGTCTGCGCATCGGCCGTTCGAGCGGGCATGCACCGCAGCCAGTGGCGCGGGCGATAGCTGCGCGACTGCCGGTTCGCTGCCCACAACAATCCAGCCGAGATAAGCGACGGCGAGAAACGAACAAACGGCCGCCCAGAAGAACTTACTGCGGACGAAGGCATCGCTGCGAGCCAGATAGCTCAGCCCAATGCGCAGGGCCCGCTGCTTGCTCGATTCTCGGTTCGATGGAATGTTGTTGGCCTTCATCGGTGATTAACTGTAACGCAGGGCGAACCAGATGTGACCGACCAGCAAGATAACGAGCGCCATTGCCAAGGGCAGATGAATACTCAGCCACCCATGCAGCCAAAAGTGCAACGACTGCTGCAAGTTCATTTGCCGCCGCCGCTCGCAGAATTGCTCGAGGCTGCTAACAACCACCTGTATCTCCGCTGTGTCGATGCGCCGTCGCAACTCTTCGAAGTACCAACTGCAGCGCTGCGAAGTGTCAAGCCGCCTCAGCGGACTGCGCCCCGTCAGCAAGAACGGCTCAATGTCTTGCACCAATGCATTCTGCAGAACCGCCGGCGCAACGATTTCTTGAGGCAACTCGCGATTCGGTCGAGGCGAGCGTTCCACGATGGTCCCCACTTGCCGCGGTGCGCCGGAAACCACAGTTCGCGTCGCGCCTCGTCGTAGATGCTTCTCAGCTCGATCGTTGAATGCAGCATTCTCAACCCGCAGGCCGACCAGGCGGCGAGCATCGGCGGCCAGTTGCTGGGCGACATCGTCTATTTGCGAGTGAATTGTTTCGTCAGGAACGAGTTCCAGCAAGCGGCGCGGAATGATGTTCTGCATATACAGGCCATAAATGCCACTGGCCGTCACGAGCGCAAATACTCCTGCCACCAGCGACGATAGCCAGCCCCCCCAATCGAAGCCGCTGTGCATGATGACCAGGGGTACGGCGAGTAGTCCCAGCCAGATGTGGGCTTTCATCCAGAATTGGGCCGAGCCCAGCCAGCGCGAGGTTCGAAAGAGGGAGGTCTTCCGTACGACGAGCAGACATTCGAACACGATGATTGCCGCGGCCAGCACACCATACGTGAGTCCGACCAGCGAACTGCCGCCAGGCCAACGATCGCGACCGTAACTGGCCACGGCGTACCAACTGATGGCGACTACGGTGGCCACGACCATCGCCACGAACCAGCGCAGGTGCAGTGTATAGAAGGCCTTGCGGTCGCTCAGCACAGCAGTACGTTTCTGGGAATGGTCGAGTGGCGGACAAATGCCTTCCAGCAGTCTGCAGCTGAAGGTGCCTGAGTCTAGCACAGAGCCAACTTTCGGGAAACTTTGATCCGAGGTAGCTGGGTGCTGGTCAGAAAACTCGATCAGGAAAATCCGTATTCCCACTCCATAGCGGACGCGGTTCGAACCTGCCGGTATGATAAGCCTATGTCCCAGCAACCTGCTCCCATCGATCAACTCATTGCCGAAGCCCGCGCAGGGAATCGAGCTTCATTGGAGACGTTGCTGGACCTCGCGCGCAGCCAATTGATGACGGCAACTCCCGCCGTTGGTTCCTCCGCAGTCGTCGATGCCGCCATCGCGCACGCGAAGCTCAATTTCCCCAGCTTTACAGGAACGAGCTCAGCGCAATTCACAGTTTGGCTGCACAGTCTGTTGCCAGGACAGCTAACAGGTTCATTCGCCAGCGATGCAACCTTGACTCCGCCGCGAGTTGCCGCTCGCCAACCGGTGGCCGAAAACAATAATCAGTCCGATATGACGTTGGCTAAACCGCCCCCCAAAGATAGCGGGCTGACTGGGACGAACCTATCTGATCTCACGCAGGCTTTGCCACCGACCAAAGCCAGCGCGCGTGTTCCGGAAAATGCACCGGCAGTCGCGTCCGATGCGACCTTGCCACCTCCCAAACGTCCTCTGCCGCCAGCCTCGGCCGCGCCGATAGAGACGGCAATGTCGATGCCGCCGTCGTTGGCAGCTGCCAAGCCCCCTGCGCGGCGATTTGGCAACTACGACCTGGTCGATACCATCGCCAAGGGAGGCATGGGAATTGTCTACAAAGCCAAGCACCTGAAGCTGAACCGAATTGTCGCCCTCAAGATGATTCTCTCTGGGCGTTTTGCGGACGATCTGGAGGTGCAACGGTTTTATTCGGAAGCGGAATCGGCCGCCCGCCTGCGGCACGCCAACATCGTGGGCATTCACGACGTCGGCGAGTGCGAAGGGCAGCACTTTTTCTCGATGGACTACATCGAAGGAAAAAGCCTGGCCGACTTGCTGAAGGATCAGGCCCTTAGTCCGAAGCATGCCGCGGAACTGATGCAGACGATATCGGCGGCCATGCACTATGCCCATACCGAAGGGGTGGTGCATCGTGATCTCAAACCCTCGAACGTGCTGCTCGATATTGCCGGCGTGCCGCTGATCACTGACTTCGGGCTGGCGAAGCAAGTGGAGGGTGGTCAGTCGCAAATGACGATGCAGGGAACGGTGGTCGGCACGCCCAGCTATATGCCGCCGGAGCAGGCAGCGGGCCGCATCGACGAAGTGAACGTGCGGAGCGATGTCTATTCGCTTGGGGCCATTCTGTACGAACTCCTCAGTGGCCGGCCTCCGTTTCGCGGTGCAAGCCCGTTTGAGACGATCAAGCAAGTTTTGGAAAATGAACCTGTGGCGCTGCGGATACTCAGCCCGGCCATTCCCCGCGATCTGGAAACCATTTGCCACAAGTGCTTGCAAAAGGAAGCCGAAAAACGCTATGCCACGGCGAAGGAGTTGGCCGAGGAACTTGGCCGTTTCCTGCGCGGCGAACCGATTCTGGCACAGCCGATTGGCCCAATTGCCCGCGGCTGGCGCTGGTGCAAACGCAATCCGTTTATTGCTGCGGCTTCCGCTGCTGCGTTGTTTGGACTGATGTCGGCACTGGCCGCTACCACCGTTGGCTATGTGCAAACGTCGGCGGCCCTTGCACAGTCCGAAGAAAGCCGTCGGCAAGCGATGGAGGCCGTCAACGACCTCTTCACGCAAGTCAGCGAGAACACCTTACTCAACAAGCCCGGCTTGCAGCCGCTGCGTAAAGAACTGCTCGGGCGCGCACTCAGTTACTACCAACGCTTCTTGCAGCAGCGATCGGGCGATCCGCGCGTGCAAGACGAACTGGCCAGCGCCCACTTTCGCATCGCGCTGATTACGGAGGCGATTGAATCGACAGACAAAGCCCTGCCGCTTTACGAGACCGCGCGCGAAATGCAGGAGCGACTCGTGCAGGCGACTCCCGACAACCCCGCGCGGCTAGAAGCATACGGCAACACACTCAACGCGCTGGGAACGGCGCTGGTCACGAAGAAGGATCATGCCACCGCGCAGCAAACCTACGATGCTGCTGCCCAGGTGCGGACGACGCTCACCAAGCTGGCTCCGGGGAATAGCGAGTATCAGCGAATGCTGGCCAATACGTACATGAATTTGGGTGTTTCGTTGCGCGGAGCAGGTAAACCCGAGGAAGCGCGGCAGCAGTTCGTGAAGGCGCAGGAAATTCGCACTGCTGCGTTGAAGAAAGATGCAGAGAATTGGAAGCTGCAGCGCGATTTGGGCAAAGGTTTTTACGGACTCGCGAATCTGGCGCGGCAGGCCGGGAACATGCCCGACGCGAAAGCGCAGTTCATTCAAGCAGCGGACTCGTTCGACCAGGTCGTCAAGCGCGATCCAGCTGATCTCGAAAATCGGCGACTCCTCTCGATCTGTTATCGCCTGCTTGGCGATTTAGCGAGTACTGATGACGTGCCTGCTGCGCGCGAGTGGTACGGTCGATCGCGAGCTCGGCTGAAGCCACTGGCCGAGCAAAACCCGGAAGTTGTTGACTATCAGGTGGAACTCGCCAGCTTGGAACTGAACCGTGGCTATCTCGATAGCGATGATGGCCAAGGCGCTGCGGCAATTGCCGCATTCACACAGGCCTGTGCAATTCTCACTCCGCTCGGTGAAGCGCCCTCAGCCTTGCCCCGTCATCGGCGCGATCTGGCTGTCGCGCTACGGGCCTTGGGTGCCGAACAAGTGTTCGCCGGTCAGCGCGAGGAAGGCCTCACCAATTTGCGCCGCGCACGTGACGAGCTGACCAAGCTAGCAACGGACTTTCCCGGCGACTCGGATTATGCTCAGCAGCTGCAAGAGATTGGAGATTTGCTCCGCGAAAGCGAATTGCCCTCTACGCAAAAAACGCTTACTGATTAGTGATAGCACTTGGCACATTCGAGCGATCTGAGCAAATCTCCACGTCCTGCAAAGCTTCGTGGCGCTCCCCGTCGATAAACGATAAGTCAGTCATTCTCGAAACGCTGACAGGGGTGATTGCTCGACTTAAAGCCTAGCCGCGAGTGTCGCATGCCGGGGAAAACAAACAGGCTCTTAGCAGCCTTATTACCCGTTGCACTTGCTGTCATGGCAAGCGCATCGGCAGTTGCGCAAAGCCAGACTCAAACGGAAAGCTCGACACCATCTGCTAGCGACGAGCTTGAGGCTACGTTTGTATCGGCTTCTACTTCTGTGCTAGCTCAACAACAGCCGCCAGCAGGCATGCCGTCGTTATCAACGCCCCGTTCGGGCGCGAATGCGCCTCGCCTTTCGCGCAGCCCAACCAACAACCGGCTGGCCAGTGCGCCGGATATGTTCGGCGATTACTTCCAAACCGGTGGCGACCTGAATTTTAGTCCCAATTTTGAAGGTGGGTCAGCAAACCAGTCGTTCGGAACCTTCACCGTTCCTTCTGCCGGTGGTAGTCGACGGGTTAAGATCGGTGAGAACAACCGAGCGTTACCGACCGATCGGCTAATTTTCTCTTACAGCCATTTTCAGAATGCCTTGCAGTTCTCCGAGACTCCATTCTTTGGGCCGGGAGGCCCGACGACACAACTGTTTCCCGTCGACCGCTATACCCTCGGCATCGAGAAGACGTTCTTCGACGGCACGTGGTCGTGCGAAGTTCGGATGCCTTTCCAAGGAGCGTTCGATTTTCAAGGCACCGGGATTGGCGGCAATGGTGGGCAAGTCGGCAACTTGGCGCTAATCCTTAAGCACCTGCTTTTTGTCGATGAAGAGTTGGCAATTGTCGCGGGGATGGGCATCGATACGCCGACCGGCAGCAACTTCACGTTGACCGACTTCGTAAGCTTCCCCTCGAGCGAGATCACTTTTCAAAACGACTCACTCCACTTGCTTCCTTTCATTGGAATGTTATGGGGCGGAGATCGGCCGTATTTCATCAACGCTTTTTTGCAACTTGATCTGGCCGCAAATGGCAATCGAATTGACGCTGGTCCCGTCGGTGGCCCCGCGACAACGCTCGGTCTGTTCAACGAACAAAACCTGCTGTTCGCGGACTTGGGGACGGGGTACTGGCTCTTTCAGGACGAGTTCAACGACGGACTGACCAGCCTGGCAGCTATCTTGGAACTGCACTACACCTCGGCCCTGCAAGATACGGATATCGTGGTCGGGAACGCGGGGACGCGGCCCATCACCTATACCAACAACTTCAATCGCTTCGACATTCTCAACGTCACCGCTGGTTTTCAGGCCCAGTTCAACAACGTGACCTCGGTTCGGGTGGCCTGCGTGGTCCCCCTCCTCGCGGGCGTCGACCGCCGCTTCTTCGACAACGAACTGCAAGTGCAGATCAATCACCGCTTCTAGCGCGATAATGACGAAGCGATAGGCGAAATCGAATTGAGAGCAGCAGGCAATTGGCATCGAGCATCATGATCTCGGTTGCTAAATCATCGGCAATTTTCCGATGAACCGTCCTCCGATTTGAGAACAGCTTGGCCGCGCGCGACTAATGATCGAGACGCACGCATGCCGTGGTGCTGGATCTTGTGGTGGGGTGGTGCGTGGCCCCATAGGTTTCGGAAGGGAGAGTCGCCAAGCGACAAGCTGTTTGAATGCGGACCACATCGCCGCTACCTACTGGTTGGGCGCAAAGTATGACATCTTCAAAGTGTACTTTTTCGCGATTTGCCTTAACCTCTTCTGTGAACTGGCCTTTCGAGCAACCAACGATGGTGCTGCGATCCCCAAAGTCTTGCTTTTCGTCGCTCATGCCCGCTGCGCGGTGGCGTGGCACTCGCCGCTACGCAAGGACGGCGTGCCATTTGCATTTGAATCCACAATGCCTGCCCCCAACGACCATCACGTTCAAGGAGGCAGTTCATGCAGAGGTTACGAATCAATGCGACCGTAGCGGGCGGTTTATTCTTATTGTCGAGTATCGCTGCTGCGCAAGACTCGGGACCGGGCCCCACAAACGGCTTAGGGAGTAAGCGATACGACGTAGTCATGTTTCAAGCCGGTGCGATCGAGCAAGGAACACTGACTTTCGAGCGCTCAAGCGCTGCTCCGCCACCTACAGTCCCAACCTCCGAGAACACTCAATCCGATGAAACGGGTGCTGGCAACGATACGACTGGAGTTACAGCGAATCCAACTGCAACCGGTGACAACGGGACCGTAGGAAATCCAAATGGCGCTCCAGGAAATGTTACGGGTAATACTTCGGGCTCGACAGGTACCTCGAATACGTCCACGACAGGCACCACAGCAGCGACGTCCGACCCTCCCAGCTACTGGACCAGGGACCGCGCGAATGGGCAAATTGCCGCACAGACCAACGACTCAACGTCATCGAACTATTGGACCCGTGCTCGTGTCAACGGTTAGACTGTCGCGGGCGATGCGGATGCCATCGACGGTGAATCCGGCAACGAGCGATTTTATGACACGGGAAGATTGATCGCCGATTTTCGTGACGAGTCGAACATGGGCACCTGGTACGCAGTGGATCTCGGCAGTTTTTCGCTCTGGTATGGAACAGCCGATACTGCTGACGGAAGCATCGCATTCGCGGGATATGCGACCGAGAATACCATTGCTGGGCGATCGTCGAGCGGAATGGGAGGATTTCTCGAAGCAGTTTTCTCTGGTTCTTTCTTCCTGGGGCAAGCCGCTGATAGCGTGCCCTCAGCCGACCCCGCAGATTCAACCGCTGAATAGGGACACCCGCCCGCTGATAGTTCGGCCTAACGATTGATCATTTCCATCACACGGCCATCGCGTGATAGTCGCATCATGCTGCTGCCGGTGTATGCGGCCGGTTGCCCCTGTTCGTTAAGCTGCACGTATTGAACCTGGACACGATAGCCACGCTCTGTCCGTTCGACGTTGTACTCGGCAGGTCGATGTTCGCCAGCTTGAGCTTGCAGATGCGCGCGAACAATGTTTTGAGCCCACTGATTTTCTTCGGCTGTGATTGCCGGCAATGGCCCGGATCGTTGCCCGTCGACTGCGTTTCGCCCTGGTTGCGCGCCGTCCCAGCGTTCGGACTGGGCTAGGCGATCCCTTGAACCTTGCGGGGGCATTCCTCGTGGATCGAAGCCAGGTGGGCGCTCGTTCGAGCGGAACTGTGGACCGTTCCAGGGCGTTGTGCTCCCAGCCACACCGTTTGAATCGGGCCGCTGCCAGGTGGGACGCGAAGCGTTTGAACGATCCAAGTCGCCAACTGTGTTGCCGCTCGGTCCATACTTGGGGCGACCTTTCCCATAGCTGCCGCGTGGACGACGATGGAGCGCTTCGCGATCGGTTCTCTCGATCACCGCCGGAGCTGGATTCTCTTCGTCGATGAGCGCCGCGACTTGTTCGACTTCTTCTGCAGTCGGTGGTGGCGGATCGATGCGCACCATTGTCGGCACCGAAACTTCACGCTGCACGGGTGTGCCGTCGGGAGTTGAAGTCGTCTCGACTTGCGTCTCGTTTACCACCTCCCAGCGTGGACCGAAATGGTACACGGCATAGTACAGCATCTTGGCGCGCCCCTCTTCAACACCACCACAGCGACAGGCCTCGTAGAACATGCGATGGACGTCTTGCCACGAGTCGGTCATTTGATGGCAACCTACATCGTGCACAACTGAAGCGCTCCGATATTGCCCTTCAAAGGGTCCACCGATCACCGACCAGAACGCTGCCGGAATCGAAGCGCCGTTGACCACGGCTCCCGCGGGTGCATGCCAGGCTCGATTCTGGGAGTCGATGAAGATGAAGTTTTCCCGCAGCGTCATATTGCGGCCATCGTTATCCCAAGAGGCGACCACATCCCCTTCAAAGCGGCCGAAACTCGTCGCCTCGGGGACTGGCGCAATTTCGCAACCCAAAAACATGAACATGCCGGCCAGCAGGATTGGCACTTTCGATATTCGCATGACTTCCCTCCCGCAAGAGCGCGCTGGCACTTCGGTTCGTCGCCTTGAAATCTGGGGGCGAATGCCGCGTATGGATAAGTTGAATTCACGGCAGGGACGCAGCCTGTTCGTAATTAGCGATTTAATCGGCTGCAGCCAACTTAATCGTTAATCATTCTGCAATCGCTACAGTTTCGCTTGGCAATTTGCCATGCCAGTGCCGCTTTCCTGCCTTTGCTGGCAACATGTCCCGACTGGGCACGCATCGCAGGCAACCGCCGCTGCTGAGCGAAAATGGTCCAGTACCGCTCGACTCTTCTTGGCGCTATCTCTCCGCTCAATTTCATCCTACTTGTTCAACATGCACCCTCATTGTTGAACACCAATCGCTCGGAAACCCGAGAGTTACGCACGTTGCTGTTCAACAATTGACTCCCTTGTTGAACACCCCCCGCCTTAGCGGCCTGAATGCCGGCATGGCACGCGAGGATTGCTCGCCCGCTTCCCAAAACACGCATGCTGGCTGGCTGACAATCGCACCCGGCAAGACTCAGGGGGCAAAGGGGAAGCTACCCTATGTCAATTGCGCGTGCCAATAAACCGACAAGGCCGTAGAATTCTCCATAACACCAGATGTGACCATGTCGAGAGTGAGCCTGACCTGCTTAACACCTGCTGATGGAGACCTCGCGATGGGCAACTTATCGACTCGGATCGTACTAATACCCGCCGCTGGCTGGCTCCTCGGTTTCCTCATCGCTCCCGTGCAAGCGCTCGAACAACGGCCGAAGGGTGACATGACAACGCCCCACGCGCGCGTTGCTCAGTCCGGCGCAGTGATCGACGCGAGTCAGCCGAGCGCTACCTTGTTCAAAAACGTAAAGGTGTTCGATGGCAAGTCGAACAATCTTACTGCGAGCACTTCCGTACTTGTGGTCGGGAACAAGATTGAGAAGATCGGCGGCAACATCTCGGCGCCAGAGAAGGCAACCATTATTGACGGCGGAGGGCGCACGCTTATGCCGGGCCTGATCGACGCCCATTGGCACGCGATGCTGGTGCGGCCGACTCCCGATGAGGCGCTGAAGTGGGATGTCGGCTATGCCAACCTGGTCGCCGGCGCGGAAGCAGCTGACACTTTAGTGCGTGGGTTCACTACCGTTCGGGACGTGGGTGGGCCAGTCTTCGGGCTCAAACGTGCCATCGACGATGGAGTTGTCGCCGGCCCGCGGATCTATCCGTCCGGCGCGATCATCACCGTCACGAGCGGTCATGGCGACTTCCGCCAGCCATTTGAGTTGCCGCGCACCCTCGGCAGCGCACGTTCGCGCATGGAACAAATCGGCGGCAGCATGGTTGCTGACAGTCCAGACGAAGTGCGCGTGCGTGTGCGGGAACAGCTTATGCTCGGTGCGACTCAGATTAAGCTGACAGGCGGTGGAGGGGTGGCTTCGCCCCACAGTCCGCTCGATGTGAGCACTTTCACTGAGCCTGAGTTGCGTGCCGCCGTTGAAGCCGCGGAGAACTGGGGCACCTATGTTGTTGTGCATGCTTACACCCCCGAGTCGATGAAGCGGGCCATCAATGCTGGCGTGAAGTGCATCGAGCATGGTCACCTCATGGACGAAGCAAACGCCAAGTTAATTGCCGAGCGCGGCATCTGGCTGAGTATTCAGCCTTTCCCCGACGAGATGGCTAACGCTTTTCCGCCGGGTTCACTGCAGCGGGCCAAGTTTGCTGAGGTACTTGCCGGGATGGATGTCGCCTATCGGCTGGCAAGGAAGCACAAACTTAAGACGGCCTGGGGCACCGACATCATCTTCTCCCCAGCGCTAGCCCGTCGCCAGGGACAACTGCTGGTCGCGCTCGCACGCTGGTATACCCCCGCCGAAATACTCGTCATGGCGACCAGCACAAATGCCGAATTGCTCGCCATGTCTGGGAAGCGCAATCCCTATCCCGGCAAGCTGGGTGTGGTGGAAGAAGGCGCACTGGCCGACCTGTTGGTGGTTGACGGCAATCCTCTCGATAACCTCAACCTAATCGCTGACCCGGCCAAGAACTTCGTCGTCATTATGAAGGACGGCAAAGTCTTCAAGAACCAGTTGCGTTGAATCGACGATGCATCTGCTCATCTCTTCATGTCAACGCAATCACGATTGGAATCGGAGTGAACAACGAGAAGTCTGCCAAAGCCCGGACGGCATCGCCACTCAAGAGATGAGCCTGGTGATGCAGGAGCGTGAGTGCGGCGAAAGCAGCGGCAAGGGCAAGATAAAACGCTGCTTCATCCGTGAAGATCGAACAGAAAGTCGCCGTTGCAGTCAGAGCTAGTCCGAGCCAGAACAGGTCGCGCTTCATCGACATCCACCAGCGAGAGGCAGCACCGCTGTCGTTCGTCTCGTCACTGTCGGCATCGCGGGCGGCAATGACCAAGCAATTGAATGTCACCACGATCGCAATTGCGACGAATAGCGGCAGCGCACTTAGCTTCGCCCCCAAGCAAGCGTATGCACCCAGAGCGAAAAACAAGCCAACGCCAAACTCCTTTCCGCGAAGTTTCGCTGGAAAAATAACTGGTGTCACAAATGCCAGGCAATGCAGGCTCACACCGAGGGCGACTATTGCGCCACGCTGTAGCACGTCCGTCGGCAAACCGGCCCATACAATCGCCAACAGGCCTGCACTACAAAAAGCGAGACCGAGCCAAAATACAGGCCGACACGATCGCCCAAATCGCATGCGCCCCGTGGCCTTCGACCAGTCCTGGCAACGAGCGACGTCAAAGAGTCTGTCAGCCAGATAAATAAACCAAACCACTAGAAACAGGGCGATGCCGGAACGATTCGGCAGCGTTATATCCATTGCCCGACTTGTCGCCCAGGTCCAGGTCAACACGACAAAGGGAGCGTCTAGCCCCAGCCAACTCGGTAAGAACCACCATCGAAATGTGGCTGACCAGTTCTCGCCCAGAGGCCGTTCGCCGAGCATGACTCACCGCCCCGCCAAGGCCCAGATTTTGGGCAGAAAAATCACGCCGCCGACTGCGGCCGCCGTAATCGCAACCACCAGGACCGCCGCCGAACCGCAATCCTTCGCTTGCTTAATGAGTGGATCCTGTTCCCGCGTAACACGATCAGCGAGTCGCTCTACTGCTTTGTTCAAGCACTCGGCGGAGATTACCAAACCGAGGCAAAACAAAATCACCACCCATTCCCATGCGGCGAGCGAAAACACAAAACCGGCGATGATCACACCAATTGCAGCGCAGCAGTGCAACCTCATATTCTGCTCAGACCGAATGATGTGACTTAGGCCGAGAAAGCCGATCGTGAAACTGCGGAGGAATTTCGAGAAGTTCATCTCAGACTCATGAAGTTCGGCATGAAGCCACCGAGACGCTACTGACAGTTAGCAATTCGCTTATCTGCGCTTCAAGCTTGGATGCGCCTGAAGGCGAAGACCAGCTATTTGCCATCGAGCCTAAAGGCGGGATCGAAGCTTGACGATGGGTTGTGCGCGGCCTCGCGCGCGAGGCGGAGGAGTGTTCTGGAAGGGATGTCTTCGTGTCCCACCGGGTCTGCCTTGCCGGGGGTAAGCAAATCCACTGCGGCCAGCCATTGGCCGGACTCGTACAGCTTGAGTGCTTGTTCGTAGGTGGTCCGGAGCAGCTGCCAGGCATTGTCAGCTGGTGCCTCGCGGACTTCGAACAGTTCCACCGAACCTTCCAGACCCACGGCGCGAACCTGGCAAATGCGGCGGGTCGCGAATTCGTCGCCGAGCAGTTTCTGGGTGGCAGCTGACGCCAACACCGGAACGCCCAGGTGCTTGGTTGCTCCTTCGATGCGGCTGGAGACGTTCACCGTGTGTCCACGCGGACCATACTTCAGTCGCATCCGGCTGCCAGCATTTCCCACGCGGGCTGGGCCGGTGTTAAGACCGACACCAATCTGCAAAGGCTTCCCCAGGCGGTCTTGCCAGAGAGCGCTCAAGGCGGGCAACTCGGCTTGCATGGCGAGCGCGGCTCTGCAGGCGAAGCGCGCATGGTCGGCTTGATCGAGGGGCGCGTTCCACATGGCTGCGAGGCCATCGCCGTAGTAGTCGATGATGATGCCGCCATGCTTGAGAACTTGCTCGGTAAGCTTGTCCATCACATCGCCAACGAGTTGAAACGTATCGCGGGCGCCAAGTTGCTCTGAAATGCGTGTAAAGCCACGCAGGTCGGAAAACAGCACCGTGATCTCGCGTTCCGTTCCTTCGAGCAGCGCCGGATTGCGTTCGAGTTCAGCCGCCACGACGGGCGAAGCAAACTGTTCGAAACGGGCGCGGTTCCGAGCGGCCTCAGCTTCCTTCTCCATGCGGGCGAGACCAGCACTGACGGCACCAGCCAGGAGTTGCACGAGCCGGGCTTCCATTGGCACGATGCCGGGACGCTTGGTACCGACTTGAATGCCGCGCGAACCGTAAACGATGCCCACAATTTCATCGTGAGCGTCGAAGACCGGTGAAGCGACGACCGCATCGACCTGCGCCAGGCTGGCGGAGTTCTCCATACCTGCCAGGGCGCGATAGAACGTGCGTCGCTGACTGATAACATGGTTGAGGACGGCCTGGCTCACACGACTGAAGCGAGCGCCGGCCGCTTCATGCATCGCCTTCGTTTCCCACCCCGTTCCGCGCCGGACCAGTACCAGGCCCATATCGAGACCAACCAGATCGACCACTGCTCGCGCGGTTTCTTCGTAGAACTCGGCCGTACCAGCTGCCGCTCGTTGCACGGAGAGGAGCGTTTCGAACCACTTGGTGAGCGTGGCTGGCGAAGGAGACTCGCCGACTTCAATCACTGCACCTGCGGTAGCAGCTCGTTCGATGCGAACCGGGCGCGAGATGGTGTCGTAAGCGTTGTCCGGTTCACCCAGTGGCAACTCGTCTGAGATTTCGATGCGCGAGTAGCCAGCGGTCAGCTTCACGGGAAGCGGCAGGATGCGAACCTCATTCGGTTGCAGCGAACTGCCATCGCCGAGTTCCAGTGCCTGACCAAGATTTTCGAGGCGGACTTGGCCAGCGCCAGCTGCTTCGACCCGCAATTGACTGCGCGAGACGTAACGATCTTCGATGACGAACCGTGGGACGGCTGTGGATTCGGACGGCGCACGGCCGAGTTCAAACGGGCCAGCCCCGTGCGTCCATTGGGCGCTCTGGGCGTCGTTGATAACCTGAAAGCGGAGCATGGAAAATCGATGCGGTTTTGAACCAGCGAGCGTAAACGCCAGCTAGCGACGGAGGCAATTCTGCAGGCCGTAGTATATCGAAGTCAGGCCGAAACGACTTGCCCCGATCGGACGCGAAACGGAGTGGCGTTCGCAGTTACTTTTCGATCGCCGCCAACATGCCATCCCACAGTACGAGGCGGGCTTGCAAGGAAGAGATTGCCGCGCGCTCAGCAGCTTGCCATTGGGCTGGATCGTGGCCGCAAAGCATCTCGACCAGCTGACCTGCCATCGGCCCGTGATGATCGCCATCGAGTTGAATATGTCGCTGCAGATAAAACTGAAACTGATCGAGCCCGCCGCTGGACTCAACATTGAGCTCATCGACAATTCGCTGAAAGACGGCGGGGAGTAGATCCTCGCGACCGAACGTAAAGGCCGCGGCAATCGCCGCGAGATTTCCGGTTGCCAGGATTTGAAACGTATGCGCCACGAACTGCCGAACAGATGCGGGAAGTTCCGCCTCGCCGAGGGCGGCATCAACGGAGAGACCACCTTGCAACAGGCGGCCGAAGCGGTCGATCGGTCCGGTATCAGCACCGCAGGCGATCATCGCTCGATGATACAAATCGTAATGGCTCGCATAACTGCCTTGGCCATCTTCGTCGCTCTCTTCGCCGAGAACGATTTCGTTAATCAACCGGGCCGCCTGACCATTGACCGGAGGCAGCCACGGAACGTTTACGCAGCACAGCCGTTGTTGCAACGTCTTCAGCAGCGACATGAAATCCCAGACTGCGAAGACATGATGCTGCATGAACGTTCGCAGCGCCGGCAGACTATCGATGCGCGAGTAAAGAGGATGAGCGAGCAACTGCTGGCGTAGAGGCAACAGGTGCTGCTGGATATGGTCGAGACCAGCGGATGCGGGCATGAGCGGTGGTCGCTAACGGCAGAAGGAAGACGAAACGATGGCGCGAGTCTAGCACTCGCGCGGCTGCTGCAGTATAGCGATCTCGACCAGCGTTGTTTCGGCTATTGCCGCGATGAAACGCCGTGCGGATTACCGCTTGCCGACGACGGGCTTGGCGTCTTCTTTGTTGAGCATGCGGGTGACGAGCGAAGCCACTAATTCGGGCTTGGCTTCTTTGCGCAGGTGGTCGAGCGTCTTCTTATCGACGTTCAACTTCGACAGGTGCATGATCACGCTGTCCCAATTTTTCTGCAGCTTTTTCCCTTCGGAGAGATACAACTCGGTCACAAGTTCCTGCACGCGTTGCAGGGCAATCGTGTCGCGATTGTCGTAAAAGTTCTTGATCGCATTCTGCTGAAATTTGGTGTACTCAGCCATGACCGTTTTTCATCTCCGTAATGAGTCGAACCTTTAGTGAATTGCGAGCCTATCGCTATGAACCGGCGGCAGGGGCCGCTGCTGCGGGAGCCGGAGCTGGAACATCGAGTGCTACTGATGAGAGTGCGAAAGCGATTGACAATGCAAGTTTGCCTTTCTCATTGCCAGTGCTGCTATCGTGCCTAAAGCCTAGGATCACAATGTTTTCTGGGGTTTCATACATGTACAGGCGAATCGTGCCAGGCAGATTCTCGATGGTGCCATTCATTTCGAAATCGAAGTTCCCAGTCACCGCAATCATATTGCCGGCAAGGGCACCAGGCGCTTTGCCCGCGGGCACAAGTACCCAGTTCGCCTCGGGCGAGACCACTACTGCTTGCTGCTTGATGGAATCGCGCAGCTGCTGGGCCGTGGTAGTTTTTTTGCTCACCACGTACAGGTGCAAGGTGGTCGGCAGCTGTTTCCCTGCATCATCGGCCACCATCGTCTCTAACGTGTAGCAAAAACCAGGGATGTCGAATTGTGCCAGCTTGGCCCGCGCAATATCGGCCCCCAGACTGGTTGCCTGGCCACCAGAAAACTTAAGGGGGAGCCGCAACTTGACTCCCGACGGTGCATTGGTCGGGTCGGTCACCGGAAAGTATTCCTTCATGACCAGGTTGTTCACCAGCGCGGCTTGTCTGGCGGCCATCATCTGGCCGATATTTCCCATCCGCGACTCGTATTCCCCCTGTCCGCACCCCCCCAGCATCAGGACTAACGCGCTACAAACTGCCAGCCCAGATGAAGCTAACGAAATATGCAAACGAACTAGCATGCCAGGACTCGCCAGAGGTTTTGATCGATGGAGAAGGTAAGCGGAGTTTGCCGAATTTTCATTGTAACTGGAATAGGGTGGCAAGCTATCGCCGCTCACCCCCCACCGGCTTTCAAACAGTGCATGTTCGCCATGCTAATGCCGCTAATGATCGAGCCGATTATGCCTACGTAACCTTGATCTGTGCCGCACAGGAATAGATTTTTCAAATGGGTCTGCCCATCGAGTCGCTTCTCCGGCGCGCCGTAAACGGCACCGTTATCGTGCCAGGTAAAACGGCGAATCGTCGTGGGCGTGAACATATCGGTATCGATCACATAGCTGCGAAAATCGGGGACGAAGCGAACGGCCGATCCGACCACCGCGTCGTAGCCGCGCAGCTTCTCAAGTTGGTACTGCTCCGGCGACAAGGCTTGCCAACGATCGAAGTCGGCGAGCGCTGTGATGCGAATCATGTTGTCCGGGAGTTCGCCCTCATCGGGCGCGTAGCGAAAGTTGTTGGGTGAGCAGATGACTCCGGTACGGACGTCGATCAGCTGATCGTGCGGTCTCTGCCAATGGAACTTGGGGGAGTCATTAAAAAAGACAATCGTCCGGTCATAGCCCATTTTCTGCGGTGAACGATCGAGCACGGAAACCGTTTCGACAAACGACAACTGCCCGGCCCGCGCTGGTTCTGCGGAGGACAGGTCGTCGCACAGTCGCAAGGTTTCTACTACGCCAGCGGAAGAGAGAATCACTTTCGCGGCCAGTTCCTGACCATTGTCGAGCACCACACCCGCGGCCCGCTCGCCATCGACATGAATCTTGGCGATTCCGCTGCGCAGCTTGAGTTCGCCACCAAGTTCGCGGAACTTGCGAACGAGGTTCTTCAGGATCAAACGCACACCACGAAACGGCCGGGCCATCCCTTCGAGAAAGATCGCTCGAAACATGATGCTGAACTGTCCCCAGTCCATATCGTCTTCGCGCGCGTTGCCGTACCACATCAGCGGGCAGAGGATCATTTCAATCAGAAGTGGATCGCTGATAGTCTCGCCGAGGATCTGCCGTGTGGAGAGGGTGAACATCTCGGCATTGAGGTCGTCGTAGCCGGCGATCTTATCGAGCAGGCGTTGGAAGTTGTCTTTCTGCTGCGGAAAGAGTTTCTCGATCTCGCTCTGCAGGTACTTGGGATCGTTGTTGAACTTCAACTCGATTCCCGGGAAGGCGACGGCGGAGCCAATTTGTGGCGCGAGTGCCAGATCGTCCCAAGCCATGCGCAACTGTCGCAGCAAAACGGCGAGCGGCCCTTTTTTCGCACCTTTGGGCGTGAAGTTCGTAACCGCGTGCAGGCCCACATCAAAGTCACGACCGCGCAGGCGATAGAACGAATTCAACCCGCCGATCGTACTGTGCCGCTCGCAGATGCAGACCTTCTGGTCGAAGTAGGCCAGGCGAATGCCTGCCGCCAATCCCGACATGCCGGCGCCAATGATCAGGGTATCGTAAGTGGACATCAGGCAAATACTGCAATAGCGGAAGGTGACGAGCGAATTTCCATTCTATCCAGCGGCGCTGCGCGCCGCAGGGGCCGTCCACAGGGTGCTGGCTGGCCGGATACGCGTTGACGCGAGGTCCAATTCAGTTATGATACGCGAACTATTTGGCTCCGAAGTGTATCCCTTGTTCAGCTGGTCCCAAGTCGGTCTTTACCAGTTGAATCGACTGCGACTCGTCGGAGTAAGAATAGGTTTGCGAGCAACGTAGCCGTTTCGATCGCAAGTTGTTGGCGGTGTTTCAGGGTGTAGCTCAGTCTGGCTAGAGCGCAACGTTCGGGACGTTGAGGCCGCAGGTTCAAATCCTGTCACCCTGACTGACATTTCCTAACGAGCTTTGATTCTCGTCGGAAACAAACAAACTTTTCCCGCCGGATTACAATTCCGGCGGGGAATTTTTTATGCAAGTCGCCTGATTTCAGCACATTTCAGCTGGTCGGGCCATCGCAGGTGTTGATCGTTGCTGGCCAACCAACAGTCGTAAGCTCCCTTGCGACAACTCGCTGTTTAAGCTGCGCCCCTTTCTTGGTCGCCTTCGAGTTTCCTAACCGCTTTTGAGAGCATCACTCGCTGACTCCGATTCAGAAAGAGGTACTCAAACCTACCCAATCTCTGCTAGCTGACACAAGACTTCTCACAGGCCCGTCTACGCACTCATTCAGTGTGCGCTCAGCTATCGCCCAGTTACTCATGACCGAGCTTTGATCATCATATGACAACGACGTACATCTGCGTGCAATGGATTCATCGGCATTCCGACTATCCGGTGCAGCTATACTCCGAGCTTGACGAACATCGCTTCGAAGTTCGCAAGGTTGAGGTTTCCCGCGACGGCCGTATGAGCTTTGCGGGCGAGCGCTCACAGTCTGGCGACACACGTCTTACCACTGAACCAATTCCATCGTTTGCTGAGATTGCATCGGACAAACATTTCAGCCCGCGAGAGATTTCAGTAGCGGAGTTTGAAGCTGTTTGGTCGGCGGCCATCAATCAACTCTAAAACTGAGCGTAGGTCGGCGCGTTGCCGGCCAGTGAAAATTGGTTCGTTCGGCGGGGCCCTGCAAATGTAAGATTTAGGTCCTTCTCGAGCGGATGCGACAGCTTGAACCTTAGGTCTAGTTGTCGGGAGTTGTCGAACACCGAGCAGAGATGATTCAGGTGCTGCTCGCCGAAGACGATGAAAGCGCTCCAGCAGACTTGTCGCAAGGTTTGGATGAACCGCTCCACGAAGGAAATCTAAACCAAATCGGACACATGAGATGGGAGGGATCGACGAGAGGCAGTCGTCAGCAAATAATGACGGCCTCGAGGACACCGATTTCCCGCACATTCCTCTTTTTGTCGGCATTTTGTTGCAATGACGAATCTTAGCCGCGATGTATCTGACGCTCCCGCAAGGACTCCTGGCGACCTTGAGATTAAGGACGCGCAGCTGATTTTTTCGGCGGTGTGGGACGCTCTTGTTGAAAAGTACGGTCGTGAAAACCTCCGCTTTCCACGCGACTTCATTTGGCTGGGCGGCGCGCCCGGCTCCGGCAAAGGCACAAACACGCCGTTTATCGCCGCGACACGTGACATCTCCGAGCCGCCGGTCGTTGTGAGCGACTTGCTGACGACACCGCAGGCAGTCGCGATCAAGAACGCTGGCAAGATGGTTGGCGATCGTGAAGTGATCGGCCTGTTATTGGAGCAGTTGCTGCAACCCGTCTATCAAGACGGAGTGATTATCGACGGATTTCCGCGGACGATCGTTCAGGCCGAGACATTAAAGCTGTTCTTCAACGCTCTCTTGACGCTGCACGACGACCTTCGTAACTCGCCGCTGTCACGGTATTTTCGCAAGCCGATGTTCCGCATCGCGCTGTTGTTCGTCAGTGAAGAGATCAGCGTCGAGCGGCAGTTGAAACGCGGCCGTGAGATCCAGCAGCATAATCGTCTGGTCCGCGAGACTGGCGTAGGTCAACTCAAGGAAGAGCGAGTGACCGATGTCGATCCCGAATTGTGCCGCAATCGCTACCAAACGTTCAAAGACACGACGTTCGACGCTCTGCAGTCGCTGCGAAAATTCTTCCACTTTCACTTCATCGACGCCGAAGGCAATCTCGACGATGTGCAGCAGAACATCGCCCGCGAGTTCACTTACCAAAGTTCTCTCGACCTGAGCCACGAACTATTCGACCTGATTCGAGGAATTCCTGAGGCAGCTCAACTGGCGCTACACGCCCGGCAGGAGCTCGTCGAACGTTTGGAACAATATGAACAGAACCAACGGCCTTTGTTCCAAAGTGTCCTGCGATTCATTGAGGACAAGATGATTCCGATCATCCGGACCCACGCGATTTCCGGCCACACGCAGATTAACACCGAAGACGAGTTGTTCGACGACCCGCTAGCCTTACGCATGATGATCGACGTCTTTTCGGAACGAGGCTTTCACGCGATGGTCGACATCCATCGCATGGACGTGCCCGAGCGGATCAACCCCGAAACGTGGGAAATTACTTGCCGGGTAAAGCGAGTTTATCGCTTCGAGATTCGCTATCAGGCGTCTGAGATCCGCCGCGGGCAATGAAAAGCCGAGAGATACAATTCGCCATTCGATTCGCCATAATTGGTTGGGCGAGCCCTCTTTGCGCACCTGCTGACTAGGGCGGCCGTAAGAGGTATTGCATCCTTGCCGGCCTACCGGCCCTCAGGTAGGCCGATATGCAGGATGGCGGCGATGGGGACGAACGTCCACCTTGGGCAGTGAGGCGAACGCCTCCCACGCTCTCAGTTAGTACGTGCGTCCCGACTTGTAGCCCGTCCGATGAAACTGCGTCGATGTGACCGAAGCATTGTCACATCGCCTTACTTCTTCCGAAGTTAGACGTTGTTGATGGTAATTTCAGTACTCGGCCTGTTGAGGTCGAGGAGCTTGTCCTTGACCGTGGCGCTGCCGGTGAGGTTGGCAAAGAACAGATCGAGAGCCCCGATGCCGCCGCTGAGCGTATCAGATACGCCGTCGGGATTGAGTTGCCCATTGAGATCGCTGGCGAGTTGAGCTGAGCGGGTCTGGTAAGAGCCGACTCCCGTCCAGTGAGCCAGCAGGTTGGCCAGATCGGCAGCGATTAGGTCGAAGTCCGTTGAACTGTCGATCAACAGATCCTCGCCGGCGCCCCCCGTGAGTTTATCGATGCCAGCACCGCCAATCAAAATGGCATGGCCAGCGGTGGAACCGCCTGGTGGCGTCCCTGCAACTCTGAGCGTGTCGTTCCCATTACCGCCGACGAGTACCGCGGGTCCGCTGCCGGCAACTAGCGTGTCGTTTCCTTCGCCACCAAAAACAATCGCGACGCCCGAACCGCTGGTCAGCGTGTCGTTGCCCCCCTTGCCATCGATTTGCAGCTTGCCGCTGAAGGCCGACGCATTGATGTTGTTGGCGCTCGCGCCGCCTGTGAGTTCGGCCGCTTCGATGCCATAGAACGTGATCGCGCCGCGACCGGTGCGTGTGAGCTTGGCATTGGTCAGGGTCATGGTCGCCGCGTTGTCGATCACGACGAGCGTGTCGACGCCGGCGCCGGCATTCACAGTTGCACTTCCCGCCCAGTTATCAAATGTGAACGTACCATCGACCGTGCCGGTAGTCGAAGTGAGAACTGCATTCTCGACGCTAACAAGCGAGACGGCCGTTCTGCCGGATCGCTGCAACTGCGACGGAGTCAGCACATAGTTGTCGCTGCCAAAATCATCAATCGTATCGGTGCCGCCTCCGCCATTTACGGCGAGCGTCCGCGTCCATTCGCTGACGGTGAACTTGTTGGCAGCGGCACCGCCAATCAAAGAAACGCTGGTGATGTCGGTCACCGTCACTGTTGCTGTCGTCGCGCCCGACGTTCTCGTCAGCAACGAGTTGGTCAGTACAAAATTGCCATCGCCGGTGTAGCTCAAGGTGTCGTTGCCCCCCGCGCCATCGATCAGCACATTGGCTGTCGAGTTGTTGATGACGAAGCTGTTGCCAGCGGCCGTGCCGGTGAGTTCGATTTGCTCAATTTGGCTATAACGATCCGTTGAGGTGCCGACGATCAATTGCGTGGCCAAGACCGAAGCTGCACCTGGTTGCTCGATGATGCGGTCGAAACCAGCGCCACCTGCAATCACATCGTTGCCGTTGCCGCCAATGAAGATGTCGTTCCCCGCATTGCCAGCCATCGAATCAACGCCATCGCCGCCGATGATCGTATCCGGGCCGCTGCCGCCGGAGATTGAATCGTTGCCGGCATCGCCGTAGATGGTGGTCGGAACGTTAATCGGCTTTGCCGCAGTCGATTCCACCACGATCGAGTCGTTACCCGACCGCCCCGAAATAATCATCCGGCTGATCGACGCGAGCGGGAACGTGCCGAGCGATCCACCGGGAGCCATGTAAACCGTAACCATGCCCGGAGACGTGGTGCGGACCACGATCGCATCGCTGATATTGTCACGCCCCGTAATCACTAGCACGTCGGGGTTCGTCGGGCCCGGATTCTCGGGATCGTCGACCAACACCGCCGTGCCGGCAGCAAAGTTCTGGATCGTAAGCTGATAGTCTTCCACTTCGCCATCATTGGCGAGTCCGGTTGGCAGCGTGGAACCAGCAGTGCTGATGCGGAAGCGAGCGTAGGTTGTGCCCGTGACTGCGTTATCCGGAACGGTCACCGCGAAGGTGTTCGCCCCAGTTGTGACGCTCAATCCACTGGCGATCTTCTCAGCCGCGTCGAACATGCCGTTGCGGTTAAAATCGATCCAGGCATCGACGATGCCCGCCGCGCTGGCGTTCAGCGTGACGTTGGCATTGATTCTCGGCTGCAGCGTGGTCGAGCTGAACGTCACGCCATCTTCGTCATCGGTGCCTGTGGCATCATCGCCGGTGGCCGTAGCGTTGGGCTGGCTGGCGGATTCATAATCGCGAGTTCCCAGCAGCGGCCCCGTGCCGGTGTCGCCTTCATAGTGCTGCGCTACGCCGTAGGTTACAGGGGCGTCGCCATAATCGTAGTCTGCCACATTGGTCAGGTTGATGGTGACCGATCCGGTATCGGTATAGATCCCGTCGCTGACTTGCACAGTAAGCGTGAACGTGGGGTTGGTGGTGAACACGAGCAGGCTACTATCGGCGACCGTAATCTCGCCTGCATTGTTGATCGCGAACGTACCGCCCGTGTTACCTGCCGTGATGGACCAGGTGAAAGTGGGGTTCGCATCGGGATCGGTAGCCGTGACAGTGCCAACCGCAGTTGCAATCGCGCTGTATTCAGGAATTGAGAATGGTCCGACCGCATCAACGACAGGCGGATCGCCAATAGCGGTCAGCGTTACGCTGGTCGCCGTGTAATTGATACGCAACGTTTCGCCGTTCAACGTGATCTCGTCGTTGTTGGCCAGTCCATTGAAGGTCCCGGATCGACTCGTCGCGGAAACAACCGTGAAGACGTTACCCAGCACTGGCGTGTGGCTGCCAGACAAAGCAAGATCAACACCGGTCAGGTTGACCGTACCGGCAACATTCAGCTGCGTGTACTGCGTATCCACCGTCGTGCCGTTGAGTACGATGTCCAAGTCGCTGCCGCTCGTAAAACTCGCCGTGCTGGCGGTAATATCAGCGCCCGAGCGATTCGGCTGATATTCTGCCGTGCTGCCGGGGGTGAGCAACAGTGTGCCGCCGCCCGTGTTGATCGAACCAGCTGCGCCGTTCTGCACAATATTGCTGGCGGAAATGAGCTCGACCGCGGTGCTCGCCGTACGTGTGATGTCTGCCGTAACGGTGATCGCTCCAGTTGTCGCCGAGCCGACGACTAGCGTTCCCGCTTCCACCAGGTCAAGTTCTGCGTCCGTCAGACTCAGGCTCCCCGCAACCTCCGATCCAAGCGTGATGCCTCGGCCGTTCGTCACTGTTTGCCACGTAACGGTTCCGGAGGTCGCGATCGCCCACGAGGTCAACTCGGCGTTGTCGGTTTCAATCGTGATGTTGCCGCCATTGGCCGCGACTCCGCCACTAGAACCGGAGTCGACGACGAATGTCTTGCCGGCTCCTGTCGTGATGGAAATTGGCGCTCCGGCGGCGTTGCTGTTGAGGCGGGAAGCGAACGCAATCGAGCGGATAATCTGCACATCGCCGCCAGCCGTCACCGTCACACCGGCCGCGCCGTCCGCTTCGGCATACGTCGTGGTATCGAGAAAAATATCGTTCACGGCATTCAGAACGAGGCCTTCGCCAATCACGTCGCCGGTTCCGAGCGCGGTGCCGAGGAAGATGTCGCGTCCCGAGTCGAGTGTGGTCGTGCCGCCCGACGAATTGATGCCGTAGTTGGAATTGTGTTGCGTCACCAGATCAGAGGTTGATCCCGTTGTCGTCAGCGTGATGTCGCCGGGAGCTTTTACCACTTGGCTGACCGTCAACGTGCCGCCGGCAGTCACTGCAATTCCATTGCCCGCGCCGGTGACATTGATGCCCGTGGCTCCAATGCCTCGGCCACCGACATCCACCGTATTTATCGTCATCGCGCCACTATTGGTAACTTCAAAGTTTCCGCCCGAGGCAGAACCGGCGAGCGAGGCGATCATGTTGCTCGTGCTGGTCAGCGCCACCGAGTTCCCCTTGGCAGCCAACTGCGAAGCAATGATGGCTCCGCCTGAGCTGGTCGAAATCGTGCCGCCTGCCTGGAGCGCGACGGCTGCGCTGGACGTCAGCGTGAATCCATCCGCGAAATCGGTCGTCAGGCCTGTAAAGGAAATGTCGCCGGTCGTGATGATCCGCAGCGTATCGACGATACCCTCGTCGAGAGCAGCCAGTTCGGCGGGCATGAAGTCCATGCCGCCAGCATTGAACGTGCTGTTGAAGGCGACATTAGCCGTCGTGGAGATTTCCACGGCGGGCGCGGAGACCGAATGCGGTATGGCTCCGTTGAGCGACAGCGAATTAGTCTCGAACCGCAGCGTGCCGGTCGACGAGTTGCCGCTGATGCTATTGGCGACGTTGACGGCCGGGGCGCGCAGGGTGATCAAGTGCGAGACGTTGTCAACGAGGTCTATGGCACCCGAAACGGTGATGGTGCCTGCTGCTTGAACCGTGAGGTTGGTGGCATTGATAGCATTCAGTTCGTTGTTCGTCAGCCCCGCGTTGCCCAGCGTCAAGTTAGCGCCAGCGCCGACGGTCTGCAGCACTACGTTCGCGGCGCCGAGGCTTTGCCCCTCATCAAGATCGATGCTGTCGGCAGCGAGCGTGATTGTTTTGTTAGTGCCATTCGCACCGATGGGCCTGTCGGTGGTAATCGAGTGAGTAGCGGTGACCGACAAGCTGACGTCGCCGTTCGTCACCTGGATTCCGTTGACGTTTACCAGCCCAACCGTCAAATTCGCGTCGTTATTGAATTTGAAGTTGCCGGCCCCACTTACCCCACCAGCAATTGTCCCCACTACATTCGCGGCCGGCGACAGATCGACTCCACCAGCGCCATCCGCACGCACCGAAGCAGCCGTGATGGCTCCAGCGGAAGTTTGCGTCACCGTAAAGTTGCTCGGCACCAAAGTACCTGCAATCAGCGTGACGTTGCTCCCCGCCGCGTTAATTGGCGCTTGCACGGAAACGCTCGCGCCGAGAGGGATGAGGCTGACGTTACCTGTTGAATTAATCGCGTGATCGACAGTAATTGCGGCACCAAGAACCGCGGTCGCAAGACTCAACCCACTCACACTAAGCGGGCCCGTTGTCAGATCGATATGGTTGGCAATCGCAACGATAGACTCGTTGGCGAATTCGGCGCTGCCCGCGATCTCGACGTTCTCGAATCTCAACGGACTTGCGTTTTCGCTAAACACATTAATGGTTGTGAAGTCCGCGAGATTGAAAGTCGCGGTGGAGACGCCACCTGATTGTGCGTTGCCATTAACCAAGCCAGTTGTGCTGGAAACTGACAAGATTCCGGCCGCAGCGGAGATCTTCACGTTATCGTTCGCGTTCGTCGAGATGACCAACTCGCTACCATTGTCGACAACAGCAACCGCAAACATCGAGCGCTCTTCGAGCGCTTCCAAGCGCAATGACTTCCGCGCAGCTCGGCGAATGCCGTTCTTTGCTCGCTCCGCCGAAGGGCCTTTATCACTCAACAGAGCGTGCTTGAGCGATTGAAACCAGCGCTTAACAGACTGATGCATGACGATGCCACCGATGTAGTTCTTGAAGCAGAAGATGAACCAAAACATCGGGAGGGCAGGATCCCGAACGCATCGTTATAACATCGGCATTGCTTGGGGAGCAGCGTGCGAGAAACTTATCAATGGAAATTGCTGAAGTAATACGCAAGCGTGGTGGACTTGAGCGGTTTACCGATCGAATCTTGAGGGCCGTTGAACTCGACCTGGGCAAAAATCGGTCAGGTCAAGCCGGTTCAATTTCAACGAAAGTCGCAATAAAGTTTTCCCCAGTCAGCAGCAGGAGGTTAGCTCCCTAATTTCCCTAGGTCCGACACTTCGAAGTGAGCCCCCGCGCTCTCCGGTTAGTATCTGCGTCCCGACCAGTACTCCGGACCGAACGAGGCTCTGTTATTCTTTGGCCCAGGTGACCGAAGTAGTTCAGCAAGTGCGATCATGCTGCCGATGAATGCTCCGCTTCTGCAGCCGTAACACTTGCGTCTAATGCCGGATAGTCCGTGTAGCCTTGCGGTCCTGAGCCGTAAAACGTGCGCGGATCGGGCGTATTGAGCGAGGCGCCGAGCGCGAATCTTCGAGGCAAATCAGGGTTTGCGATGAAGAGTGCGCCGAACGCAACTGCGTCGGCGTCGCCTGCAGCGAGCACTTGATTTCCAGTCTCGAAGGTGAAGCCTTCGTTGGCGATATAGACGCCTCCAAACTTCCGTTTCAGTTCGGGGCCGAGCCGGCCGGCGCCAACGGATTCGCGGGCTGCAATGAAGGCAATGCCGCGTTTGCCGACTTGCTCGGCGACGTAGCCAAAGGTGACTGCTGCGTTCGAATCTCCCATCGAATACATGTCGCCACGCGGCGCTAGATGCAGACCCACACGTTTGGCGCTCCAGACGGAAGTAACTGCGTCGGTGACTTCGAGCAGGAGCCGCGCGCGGTTCTCAATCGAGCCGCCATAGTCGTCGGTACGGTGATTCGAACCGTCCTGCAGGAATTGATCCAACAGGTAACCATTCGCGCCGTGGATCTCCACGCCATCGAAGCCAGCGCGCTCGGCATTCTCCGCGCCTTGCTTGTAGGCCGCGATAATGCCCGGAATCTCGGCCGTCTCGAGTGCACGAGGAATCGCAAACGGTCGCTCTGGTCGCAACAGATGGAGATGACCAGCCGGCGCGATAGCGCTGGGAGCGACGGGCGATTCGCCAGCGAGGTACCACGGATCCGAAACTCGCCCCACATGCCACAACTGCAACAGAATCCGTCCGCCGGCTGCATGCACCGCGCGCGTTACCAGCTTCCAGCCTTCGATCTGTTCGTGCGACCAAATGCCCGGCGTATTCGGATAGCCCACGCCCATCGGCGTGACGCTAGTGGCTTCCGTCAGCATCAGCCCCGCGCCTGCCCGTTGCCGATAATATTCTGCCATCATCGCATTCGGAACACGTCCCGCGCTTGCCCGGGTCCGCGTCAACGGTGCCAACACCACGCGGTTTGGTAATTTCCAATCACCCACGACGAGAGGATCAAGTAGAGTCGACATTTGAGTTTCCTCGCTTTGGTAGGAGCTATCTGGCGGAGCCTCTGCTCGCCACTTTCCGAGATATACCCGTGTGGTTAGTGAGTCTTACACACGCGGCAAAGCAACTCGACGGGAATGAAGCCCTGCAAGTGGCGATGG
This sequence comes from Anatilimnocola aggregata, assembly GCF_007747655.1. Lineage (NCBI taxonomy): Bacteria > Pseudomonadati > Planctomycetota > Planctomycetia > Pirellulales > Pirellulaceae > Anatilimnocola > Anatilimnocola aggregata. The sequence goes on along the minus strand of NZ_CP036274.1, from coordinate 4,685,565 downwards.
ACTTATGCCTATGCCGCGGAATCGGTGTCATATCGCCGCAAATAGGTCCGAATCTTGTTTTGCTTCATCTGCTGATTTAGGTGCCAGGAACGGCGCCTGTCCAGTCGCCACGCCTAGTACATGTGAAGCCGGATAGACACAGACGACCGTCACGATACTGACTCAATCTAGGAGATGATGATGACTCAGACCGAAAAAATCTTGTACACCTCACGAACCCACACCAGCGGCGGCCGGGATGGCACCTCGCGCAGTTCAGATGGACGACTTGATATCAAACTTTCGTCACCGGGCATGGCCGGGACGGGCACCAATCCAGAGCAACTCTTTGCCGCCGGTTGGTCGGCCTGTTTTATGAGTGCCATGATGCTGGTCGCTGGCAAGATGAATCGAAAACTGCCAGCAGACGCCGCCATTGATGCAGAAGTCGACTTGGGCCTGTGCGGCGACGAATTCCTGCTACGCGCACGACTGAACATCAGCCTACCTGGACTGGAACGCGAGACTGCCCAGGCGGTGGTGGATGGCGCACACCAAATCTGCCCGTATTCTCGGGCCACGCGAGGAAATATCGACGTGTCAATCAACCTCGTCTAAGCCACGGATCGCTTCATCGACTTTTGCAAAGAACCATAAGCCATTTCAAAGTGAACTGGAGAAGTGTTGTGAACAACCAACGTAAAGTAGCTGTGATTACAGGTGCCTCGCAAGGAATTGGTGCCGGCCTCGTCAGCGGATTTCTCGAACGCGGTTACTGCGTCGTCGCGAACTCGCGGTCCATCAAGGCAGAAGATTCACCAAGTTTGCTCACTGTTGCCGGCGACATTACCGATCCGGCGGTAGGTGTGCGCGTGATTCAACGTGCGGTCGAGAAATTTGGCCGCGTCGATACCCTTGTCAACAATGCCGGCATGTTCATCGCCAAGCCCTTCACAGAGTACACCGCAGCCGACTTTGCCGCGAAGCTTTCGCTCAACCTGGCAGGTTTCTTTTTCGTTTCGCAACAAGCTGTCCGTCAGATGCTCTCGCAGCAGAGCGGGCACATTGTCAACCTGACCACGACCCTCGTAAACCAACCAGTGAAAGGAGTGCCGTCAGCGCTGGCGTCGCTCACGAAAGGAGGCCTGGACGCGGTAACACGTTCGCTGGCCATCGAATATGCGGATCAGGGCATTCGCGTCAACGCGGTGGCCCCGGGAGTTATCAAGACACCAATGCATGCCCCCGAGACCTACGATTTCCTCTCCCGTCTCCATCCGCTGGGGCGCATGGGAGAGATTCAAGAAATCGTCGAAGCGGTACTGTACTTGGATTCGGCTTCGTTCGTCACCGGCGAGACTCTGCACGTCGACGGCGGTGCTCATGCCGGCAAGTGGTAAGGCGAAGCAATCTTACTTCCGCTTGCCGTAGTCCAGTTTTTTAAAACTCCCTTTGCAGGAAAGCTAACATGCCCATTGTCACCGTTCAGATCACGCGCGAGGGTGCGACACCTCAGCAGAAAGCAGAAGTCATCCGCGGCATGACCGAGGTACTTACACGCGTGCTCGATAAGCCGCCTGCCTTGACCCACGTATTGATTCAGGAAGTAGAAACAGAGAATTGGGGTGTCGGGGGCTTACCCGCCTTGGAATACCGACAACAAACGGGCCTCCCGGTGAAGCGTAATCAATAGGCTAGTCAGAGACACACGGTACGCAGGCGCTAGTCGTTGGAGAGGAGACACCATGAGCCAACGCACTTACTATCGCACGATTAAAGTAGACGGGCTTTCAATCTTCTATCGAGAAACCGGTTCTCGGGATTTGCCCACACTGCTCTTGTTGCATGGTTTGCCATCGTCTTCTCGGATGTACGAGCCTCTTCTGGCTCGCTCGGCCGACCGCTTCCACCTCGTTGCCCCGGACTACCCCGGTTTTGGCCACAGCGATTGGCCCGATCCGAATCTATTTCCATACACGTTCGACCGGATTGCTGCCGCCATGACGGGCTTCACCGAGGCGCTTGGCCTATCGGAATACACGCTGTTTATGCAGGATTACGGTGGCCCAGTCGGGTTTAGGATGGCACTCGCGAACCCCCAGCGAATTCGAGCACTAATCATTCAAAATGCGGTGGCGCATAACGAAGGCCTGGGACCGCGCTGGGCTGCACGACGTGCCTTCTGGGAAGATCGGATCGCTCACGAGGAGGCAATGCAAAGTAGCTTGTTGTCGTTAGCAGCGGCAAAACTCCGGCATCTCGGTAGCGATCCTCACGTCGAACTTTACGACCCCGACCTGTGGGGCGACGAATATGAATTTCTGTGTTCGCCAGGCCAGCGACGAATTCAAAGCGATCTTTTCTACGACTATCGCACGAACGTCGCCGCTTACCCTGAGTGGCAAAGATGGCTCCAACAGACGCAGCCAGACCTGCTGGTGCTGTGGGGCAAATACGATCTCTCGTTCGACATCCGCGAGCCTGATCGCTATCGGCACGACGTCCCTGATGCCGAGATTCATATCTTGGATGCAGGCCATTTCGCGCTCGACACCAAGGCCGACGAGATTGCGTCACTGATTCGTGAGTTTAAGCAGCAAAAAAGCGAGTCATCAATGTCCAGCGGTTGACCATCCCTCACTTCTGAATGTGTACCGACACTCCCATGCCGCTTCGTTCTGACAGGCCGACGTAGAGCCGAGCCAGTTACCTTTTGCGCTATATGGTTAGTATCTGCGTCCCGACCATTACCCTGAGCCGAACGAGGCTGTTAACCAAATTTCGGGCGAAACCAGAGAGCGGCGAGAGTTCTCGCGAGAGTGGCGGCGAAATCGGCCGTGGGGCAAAAATAGAGAGCGCTGCAGGGACGCCCGAGAGAGTTCGGTACTCGCCGTAACTCCTTGCAGAACGACGCGTAAACGACAAACGCCGGTAGAACTCTCTGGCTGGCGTTTCGCGTTAACCGTTGGGTCGGTCCAAGTTAGGGCCGAAATAGGAGCTCCCTGATCGGGACTCTCCTACTAGCCGCGCTCTCTGTTTTTCGTCTGAGGTTGGTACGCGGTATTGTGTTAAGCAGTAATGAGGAGAGTTCGGCCGGATACCCCAGTCGTGAGTTTTGAACTCAGGTTAACAGCACAGAGAATGAACTTCGCCATCGCTGTAAAGTTGGGCTGTTACCTAACCATCGTTGCGGAACGAACACCTGCTCACCTTCTTGGTGCGGACAGCTAACGACCGCCAAGTTCAGTCAGGGTTACCGGCTTGCGCGATCTTATTGAACTGCTCGTCTTCGGCCACCTCACAAGGTACCGCGAGTGGGATCACCCGAAGCAACCACTAACTTAAAGGGGTATTCCTCCGTCTTGAGCCGCGACAGGACCGCGCCTTCGGCACGATGAGCCCACACAGCAGCCGCGGCCAGCGCGATGTGCTAGTGAAGAGGAAGTTGCGACGAGTCGAAGTAACCAGGTCGACGTAGGGGAATTACCAGCGCGACATTGTTTGCTTCCAGAAGTTGGATCACAGGTGGGAGGGGGAGAAGGCTATTTCTTTTTCTTGCCGTCAACGGAGGCCGCGCGCAGGCGCACCGCTACATCGTTTTTTAGCGGCTTGCCCGGGGTGCTGCGGCCATCGTCAATCGATTTTTGTAACAGGGCCAGCAGCCGTTCGACAACTGCCGGGTTTGCCGCGGCCAAATCGGTGACCTCCCCTGGGTCGGTGTCGAGATCGTACAGTTGCTCGCGCGCGTTGCCTTTCGTCGCGTCGCCCGCCGCGCCCACCAGTAATTTCCACTTTCCCTGACGAATCGCCAGCATGCCATTGGCCGCCTGGTGAACGACATAGGGGTGCGTGGGTTCAGTCAATTGCTTTCCTTGCAGAAGTGGCCAAATACTGAAGCTGTCCTCGCCAACATCCTGGGTCCGGCTGGCACCAATCACATCGAGTGATGTGGCCAGCAGATTGGTGTGACAAATCGTTTCGTCGCAGGTCGTCCCCGCTTTGATCTTGCCTGGCCAACGAGCGACGAACGGCACTCGGTGACCACCTTCCCAAATGTCGGTCTTGTAGCCGCGGAACGGACCACTCACCTTGTGCCCCGCTTGCTGCAGCGGCGGCAAACCGGTGTAGGTGGCGTGACCATTATCGCAAGTGAAGATGAAGAGGGTGTTGTCGGCCAGTTGATATTTTTCGAGCGCAGTAATGATCTCGCCAACGGCCCAGTCGCTTTCCATAAAGAAGTCAGCCAGGTCGTTAATGCCACTCTTCCCCTTAAACCGTGCGGACGGTGCGATCGGCTCGTGCGGCGAAGTGAGCGGAAAGTATAAGAAGAAGGGCTGCTTCTCCCGTGCCCGCGTGCCGATGTATTCCACCGCCTGCTCCGTGAGCTTGGGGAGGATCGCATCGAACTGCCAGCCCGGCAACATCGGCCCCAGCCGGCCATTCAAATCGCGCACCGTTTTCATGTCCGTGGGCTGCCCCACCGTGCGTTCGTTGTCGATGAAGCAATAGGGCGGATAGTTTGGAACATCAGTGCCAAAGTAGCGATCGAAGCCGCGTGCGGTCGGCCCACCTTTAATTGGCTGATCGAACACAACTTCGCCACCCTGACGCGGCCAATCCCAACCCAAGTGCCACTTGCCGATGCACGCAGTATGATAACCGTGCCCCTTCAGCAGTGATGCCACCGTCGGCCGATCGGCAGCAATCAACGGCGGATCATAAGGCCCGAGCACTCCGCGCCGCAGGTGCGTTCGCCACGCATAACGACCGGTGAGAATGCCGTACCTCGTTGGCGAACAGACCGCCGAACCCGAATGGGCATCGGTAAACTTCATCCCTTCCTTCGCCAGCCGATCGATATTGGGTGTCGGAATCTTACTCTCCGGATTGAAGCATCCCGCATCGCCGTAGCCGAAGTCATCCGCCAGCACGAAGACGATGTTCGGCTGCTGCGGCGCGGCAGTTTGTTCCGCGGAATGTAGTTGGCGACTTGCGTTGCCGACCACCGCGGTAGCAACGATCAAGACAGCTAAGTTGTGCAGTAATCGCATAGTTCATTGCTTCACAAAAGAGCCGACCGTTTCACCGACTGCGAACCACCCGCAGACACATCAAACCGCCAAAACGAGCAGAGATTCTATCACTCTACAGATCGCGATTCATCTGAATCTGCTGGGAACGCAGTACCAGCCTCGGCCCGCTTCCTTTCCACTCAATAGCGGCAACTCAACCGCCACTAATCCGAGTCTTTCACTTTCCCTTTCCGAGGCACCTGCCTCACGCAATCTCCCCAATCCTCCGCTGAGCGGCCGAACAGAAATTTCCATAATTCGCAGCGTGACGACAGTGTCTTTTCATCGATAAGCTCGCTTCGTTCAACAACTTCCGACTCGCCAGTCATGGAAAGTTTCCAAATTTGATTTCCACAATCCACTCTCGATTTCACTCTCCGATGGCATTCGCTCACCGAATCGGCCTACTCAGAAATTTCCATAATCCACAATCTGCTTGGCCTGTCTTTTTGTTCTTAACCTCTTCCCGTGCATCACCTTCCAGGTTGCCAGTATCGGAAACATTCCATTTTCAATTTCCATTATTCGCGCTCCACGCTTCGACCCGTAGCCAACCCGCGCACACACATCGACTTTCCCGCTAATGCCGAATTCACTTCCCTTAGTAATGTTTACTTGCGATAGCGTAGCATACTATGTCCTTGACAAAACTTCAATAGTTGCTGAAAATAATAGGGCCGTCGTGCTCACCGAACAAGTCACAAAACTTCGCGAAGCGCGCTCATGATTCAAAGCTTCATCGCAGCAATGCGCGTGCCGACAACCCGCGGCCATCTTCTCCAACGATTCGTCGCTCCCTGTGCACAACCCTCTACGTGACAGTACTCTCTTTTTCGATTTTCATAAGTAATTGTGAGAGCGGTACTTGCCGATTCCGAGTCCCGATCGGTGTCCGAAGCGGTCGCAACCCTTTTCGAACTTTTTGAGCATCCGGTTAACAGCGGTGCGCATTCTCTGCGCTCTCGGATGCGATTGTGCAACGTCGTCCGACAGCTCATCCGAAGTCGACTGTAGTTTCAGATGGCCAACGGTCCCGGCGGGGTGCAAAAAAAACGCACTCCTATCATTCGCTGCGTCAAACCCAGTGTAATTCGATGGTCAACGTATTTCAGTCGCTCTTGCTCGTAATCGCCGGCGCCACACAGAAGGAGCTGGCCCGCCAGATCAAATACCTGAAGGTCGAGAACCAGATCCTCAGGTCGAAGTTGCCGAAACGCATCATGGTCACCCCGAAGGAACGGTTTCGATTTGAAAAGCTATTCTCGCAATTTTGCGGCCTGAGTTTCAGGAGCCTTCTTTGCATCTTGGCTCGCGGATTCATGCCCGAAGGGAATAGGCTCAGTCAGATCGCCCTCCGAAAACACCCCCGGTAAAATCTAAGACGCGGTGGCAAGGAGTTCACCACCGACGCACGGCTCATATCTGCCGTTGAACTCCGGGAAATCTGTCTTCAGCTCGGGGCCGGGCGCGCGAACTCGCACAAATACTGTGCGGAGTGTGCGTTGTCGTCATAGCTGTCACACACTGGCAAATGCCTGTTTCTGAGTAAGGAAGCGGAAATGATAGATTGACACATCGGAATCTTCCGATATCATTGAGCAAGGAGAAGAGAGCTATGGCCGCCAAAACAAAGACAAAGCTGACTAGTTTAGAGGCACTTGCTCAAGCGGCAGAGTGCTTGAAAACGCTGGCGCATCCCCACCGCTTGCGAATGGTACAGTTAATGCTCCAGGGGCAACACACCGTGGGCGAGCTGGCGGAAGCATGTGAAATTCCAAGTCACATGGCTTCGGAGCATTTGCGGCTCATGCAGCGTTGCGGTTTTTTGAAGGCGGATAAGGAGGGTCGTTTCGTGTACTACTCGGTAGCCGAGCCACATTTGGCCAGCATCATGTCCTGTATTGAATCGCGCTTCGGCGTCGAAACTGTTCGGTAGTCTTTTTTTTGACTCATACATCGTCACATCACGACATTACCATACGTCACAACCGGTAAAGGAGTTCACCATGCCCCAGAGCATCACCCCTCAAGAGCTTGAAAGCCTGCGTCGAGCCGGCAAGCAGTTGGAATTGATCGACGTTCGCACCCCGGCTGAGTTTCGCGAGCTTCACGTCAATTTTGCCCGCAATGTTCCGCTAGACCGACTCGATCCGAAAGCGATCCAAGCTGAGCGCAACGGTAACGCCGATCAGCACCTCTACGTTGTCTGTCGTTCGGGGAGCCGTGGCAAACAGGCGTGCGAAAAACTTCTTGCAGCGGGCCTGGTCAACGTGGTCAACGTTGAAGGAGGTACGCTCGGCTGCGAAGCAGCCGGGCTGCCCGTGGTTCGCGGCAAAAAAGCGATTTCGCTGGAACGCCAGGTGCGCATTGCGGCCGGGTTTCTGGTGTTGGTCGGTGCCGTGCTGGCGATAACGGTCCATCCCTACTTCGCCGGTCTATCGGCGTTCGTGGGTGCCGGGCTAATGTTCGCCGGCATCACGGATACTTGTGGAATGGCAATGATCTTGGCCCGGATGCCGTGGAATCAAGTTTCGGGCAACTCGAGCGCGTCTGGGGCTGCTTGTCGCGTGGGTGCATTCCTCTTTGCTGCTGCCGTTCTCGCGCCGGCTTCGACGTTTGCTGTGGAGCATACGAAGGATTCACTCGCAACGGTCCAGCTTGGCGTGGCCGAACAAAAGGCCGTATTGGTGGACGTGCGTGAAAAGGAGGAGTGGGAAGACGGCCATCTCCGTGATGCACGGCTCCTGCCGCTGAGCGCCTTGGAGCAAGGCGTGCGCAAAGAAGATCTGGCGCGGGTGCTTCCAAAGGACAAAGTGATCTACCTGCATTGTGCCGCCGGTGGTCGGTGCGTGCAGGCGGCCGCAATCCTAAAGAAGCAAGGGTACGACGTGCGTCCCCTCAAGCCAGGTTTTGATGCCCTGCTCGACGCTGGATTCCCCAGTGCCAAGCGTTAATGAATGAAAACACCAAGCTTCCAGCTTTTTCCCACAAATTCGAAGGAGTCCCAATCATGCAACTCAAGCAATACTATCTCGGCTGTCTCTCGCACGCTTCCTACCTCATCACCGACGAGAAGACGCACACGGCGGTCGTGGTCGATCCGCAGCGTGACGTCGAGCAATACATCGCGGACGCCGCGGTAGTCTGCTGCGAAGTCAAATACGTTTTCCTGACGCACTTCCACGCTGACTTTCTCGCGGGTCACATCGAACTGCGGGACAAGTGCGGGGCGAACATCTATCTCGGTCAACGTGCCGAGCCGGAATTCGCAGCGACGAAGGTGAAAGACGGAGATCGAATCGAATTTGGCGATGTGCGTCTGGAGATTCTGGAAACACCCGGCCATACACCCGAAGGCATCTCGATCTTGGTGTATGACCTCGCCAAGAACAAAGAGAAGCCCTATGCCGTGCTGACCGGCGACACGCTGTTCATTGGCGATGTTGGCCGACCGGATTTGCTCGCATCGATCGGCGTCACGGCGGACGAACTGTCCGACATGCTCTACGACTCGCTCACCAACAAACTGGTGAAGCTGCCCGATGAGACGCTCGTTTATCCGGCCCACGGTGCTGGCTCGATGTGCGGCAAGAACCTGAGCAAGGATACCGTTTCCACGATCGGTCAGCAGAAGAAGTTCAATTATGCCTTGCAGCCGATGAGCCGTGCGGAGTTCAAGAAGATCGTCACTGAAGAGCAACCGGAGGCACCGAGCTACTTCGTTCACGATGCGATTCTGAACCGTAAAGAGCGGCCAAATCTGGATGAGACATTGTCCGAATCGCTAAACGCGCTATCGCTTGAGGAAACACTGCGACTCAAGAACCAGGGCGCACAACTTCTCGATGTCCGTGAAGCCATTGACTTTGAGGGCGCGCATCTGGCTGGTTCGATCAATGTCGGTATTCAAGGAAAGTACGCAACCTGGTGCGGAACGGTGCTCAACCACGATCATCCCATCGTGGTTGTGACGGAAGTTGGTAAAGAATCCGAGGCGGTTATGAGATTGGGACGGATCGGCTATGACAATGTCGCTGGTTACCTCCGCGATGGCATGGATGCCTTACGTCATCGGCCCGACTTGGTCGCCAAGATTGACCGCATCACAGCCGTGGCGCTTTCGGAGCAACTGGCTTCGAATGCCGCGCCGACCGTAGTGGACGTGCGCAGCGAGAAAGAGTGGGCGGCTGGACATATCGCCGGCAGCGTGAATATCCCGCTGAATCACCTGAATGATCGCGCCGGCGAGATTGAAAAAGGACGCCCCGTCGTCGTGCATTGCGAAGGGGGCTATCGCTCTGCCATCGCGGCCAGTGTGCTGGCAAACGCAGGTCGTCCCGACGTGCTCGATATGGTCGGAGGCTTCAAAGCCTGGGCGGCTTCCAAGCTGCCGGTGCAAGTTGAAACCACGGTTGGCACAGGAGCCTAACTCAATTCGGTCACGGCGAAAGGATGTTTCGTGTTGTTGCTCACCTTACTACTAGGAGCCCTGGTCGGGTTCTCCCTCGGTTTAACCGGGGGAGGAGGCGCGATCTTCGCCGTGCCGCTGCTCGTGTATGGATTGGGCGTGCCGGCGCGGGAAGCAGTTGGAGTTTCTCTACTGACGGTGGGCAGCACTTCACTAGTGGGCTTCGTGCAACGGGCGTGGCGTGGGATGGTCGAATTCCCGACAGGCTTGCTGTTTGCCATTGCCGGTATGCTGGGTGCGCCCCTGGGATCGTGGTTGGCCGACCGCATTCCAGAGGCGGTTCTGCTAAGCCTGTTCGCGATGCTCATGCTCGTGATCGCCGTTCGAATGTGGACCAAGGCCAGAGACGCGACCGCTCGCTTGCCGATCATCATGGACGACAACGCGGGCCCAACTTGCCGCCGAGATCCGGAAGGCAAACTCCGCATCACCTCGCAATGCGCGATGCTCCTCGGACTCGTTGGTTTGGGCGCAGGTGTACTTTCGGGGATGTTTGGCGTTGGTGGCGGGTTCATCATCGTGCCGGCACTGGTCATGTTCAGCGGCATGGGGATGCAGAGAGCCATCGGCACGTCGCTCTTGGTGATCACACTCATCAGCGCCTCAGGAACTGCCAACCATTTGTTGGCTGGCAAGGACCTCACCTTGGCAACGGCGGGTGTGTTCACGGCAGGGAGCATCGCCGGGCTCTTTGCCGGTAGCGCACTTGCTCAGCGATTAGCCGGGCCAGTCCTCCAGAGAGTCTTCGCAGCGGCGATTGTTGTCGTCGCGCTATACGTCATTTTTCGTACCGTTTGGCACTAGGAGATCATTCATGCGTGGTTTAGCGCTCGTTTTCGCGGGACTCGTTTCCGTCGCTACCTATGGAGCGGTTGCCGATGGTCCGGCCTTTGTCTTTCCGCAAATCGCACGCTTTGGCGGGATCGTGCGGACACCTGAAGCAGCCGAGCCACCACGGCGCGGAGCGAAGATTGTCTTCGATATTGTTGCCGATAGTAAACACGACGAACTGAACAAAGGGCTCGAAAGCGTGGCCCGTTACTTGAACCTCAACGCGGAAGCGGGCCATAAACCGGCCGACGTGAAATTGGCTCTCGTGCTGCACGGCAGCGCCACCAAAGCGGCTCTCGGTGATACCGCTTATGCGAAACACACTGCCGCGACGAAGAATCCGAACCTGGAACTGATTCACGAGTTGAAGGCCTGTGGTGTCGAGGTCTTTGTCTGCGGCCAGTCTTTGGCTCGCAACAAGTTCGCCGCCGCTGACGTGGCCGGCGATGTGGCCGTGGCCGTATCGGCCATGACGGTCAACGCCAACAAACAATTCGATGGCTACGCTTACATTTCAATCCACTAACGCCCTTTTAGCTGGAGCATCACATGAACATTCAAGGACTTGGAGCTGCTGTGTTGGTTGTGGCAGGACTTCTCGTTACCTCGCCCGTCATGGCACAGCCGGGACCAGGGAAAGGCCCGATGGGCAGAGGGCCAGGCAGTGATACGGCCTTCGTGGCCGATCGCGATCTGTTTCACGATCTTCTGGAGCATCGTGACGACATTCGACGCGATGTCAAAAAGACGGACCAGGGTGTCGAAACCTTGACCGAATCCGAAAAGCCGGAAGTCGTGGCGGCGGTTCAAAAGCATGTGGCTTCGATGGAGAAGCGGGTCAAGGACAAGCAGCCAATCCACCTGCGTGATCCGCTGTTCGCCGAAGTCTTCCGCCACACTGACAAAATCAAGTTCGTCTATGAAAAGACTGAGAAGGGGATGCGCGTGACGGAAACTTCGGACGATGCCTATGTCGTCAAACTCATTCAAGCCCATGCCGATGTTGTTTCCTTGTTCATCAAGAACGGATTCGACGAAGTCCGTCGCAATCACGATCTGCCGGCCAAGCCGTAAGAAAGACGACCGATGACTGCTCCAGCGTTCAAAGATCACTACCAGGTCTTAATTCTCGGCGGCGGCACAGCCGGCATCACCGTGGCGGCGCAACTGCGCCGCAAGCTGAGGATCTACGATGTCGCCATTGTGGAACCCTCCACGAAGCATTACTACCAACCGTTGTGGACGCTAGTCGGCGCGGGCGTATTTCCGAAAGAGCAAAGCGAACGCGAGGAATCGGCGTTCATTCCGTCAGGAGCTGACTGGATTCACGAGCATGTCGCCGAGTTCCATCCCGCCGAGAATTACATCGTGACGCGGCAGGGGCGGAAGATCGGCTACGATTTTCTCGTGGTGGGCCTCGGCATTCAAATCGATTGGGGAAAAATCCCCGGACTGAAAGAGGGCCTCGGCCGTCAGCAGATCTGCAGCAACTACTCCTACCAACAAGTCGACTACACGTGGGAATGCGTGCGCAACTTCAAGGGTGGCACGGCTCTGTTCACGATGCCGAATACGGCCGTCAAGTGCGGCGGTGCGCCGCAAAAAATCATGTACCTCGCCGAGGATCACTTTCGTCGGTCCGGCGTGCGTGACAAATCCCAAGTTATCTTCGCATCGGCGCAGGGAAATCTATTTGCCGTCGAAAAGTATCGCAAGACCCTGGAGAAAGTTGCCGAGCGGAAAGCCATCAACCTCCGGTTTAAGCACAACCTCGTGGAAGTGAAGCCCGACGCAAAAGAAGCAGTCTTCGAGCATCTCGACACGCACGAGCGTATTACCATTCCCTTCGAAATGATCCACGTCACGCCGCCGATGAGCGCGCCGGACATCATCAAGTCGAGCCCGTTGGCGAACGCTGCCGGTTGGATGGATGTTGACAAATACTCCCTACAGCACCCCAAGTATCCCAACGTGTTCCCGATCGGTGATTGCAGCGGCTTGCCGACCTCGAAAACCGGTGCCGCGATTCGCAAGCAGGCACCAGTGCTCGTGCAGAATCTCATCTCGGCAATCAAGGGGGAGCCACTGGCGGCCAAATACGACGGTTACACTTCCTGCCCGATTGTTACGGGCTACGGTAAACTGGTGCTTGCCGAATTCGATTACGAAGGTAAGCCCCAAGAGACATTTCCGTTCGATCAGTCGAAGGAGCGTCTCTCAATGTATCTGCTCAAGGCCTACGCTTTGCCGCGACTGTATTGGGATGGCATGCTGCGGGGACGAGCCTGATCTGACGGATCGATTGCCGGTTGGTTACCTAACCGACGACGTGGAGTAGTTGCCTTATGGATCGTCGCTCGCACTGGGAGAATGTCTATCACACGAAGTCAGCCACTGACGTGAGCTGGTTTGAAGCAGAGCCAACCACGTCGCTGTCACTGATTCAGAGTATTGCGCCCGGGGGTCGGATCATTGACGTTGGCGGCGGTGCTTCATTGCTCGTCGATTGTCTTATCGCCGTTGGGACGTGGGAAGTGACGGTACTTGACGTTTCAGCCGCGGCGCTGGAATTGGCCCAGACCAGACTTCAGGAGCGGGCCCACCGTGTGAAATGGATTCAGGCCGATATTACGGAAGTTCAGCAACTCGGCACCTATGACATCTGGCATGATCGGGCTGTATTTCACTTTCTCACCTCGCTCGATGATCGTGCCGCGTATTTGGCTCAACTGAGGCGAGCATTGCGCCCGGGCGGATACGTCGTCTTCGGCACCTTCGCCCTCGATGGCCCCGAAAAATGCAGTGGACTGCCCGTTTGTCGCTATGACGCTCGGTCGCTTGCAGCAACATTGGGGGCGGACTATTCACTCGTTAAGAAGTTAGAACATTCTCATCCCACCCCCGGCGGCACGACGCAACGGTTTACGTTCGCCGTATTTCGTAGGGCGGTTTAACCCAGCACATAAGAGGTACCATCATGCGGAACAAAAAACTTGCGATCAGTCGCTTTACTACGGCGATGGTCCTGCTGCTCACAACCGCCACGTTCTATGGACAAGATAAGAGCGTCGCTCCCGGCATCAACAAACCTTTTCAGAAGCCGGATGTAGGCGAGTTCCAAGGGAAGTTTGAGAAGGAAGGGCGAGAGGCATTCGATCATCGTGACAAGATCGTCGAAGCTTGCCAGGTCCGCGCCGGTATGGCCGTTGCCGACGTCGGGGCTGGCACAGGCCTCTTCACACGCCTGTTCGTGCCGCTGGTTGGCGAAAAAGGGCGAGTCTTTGCCGTCGATATTTCTCAAGACTTCGTCGATCACATCGTGATTGCGGCGAGGAAAGGCAATCTAAAGAACATTGAAGGTGTGGTCTGTAAGCCAGATTCAGTGGGACTCCCCGAGATGTCTGTCGATCTCGTGTTCATCTGCGACACCTACCATCACTTCGAGTTTCCCCACAAGACGATGCAATCGATTCACAAGGCTCTCAAACCGGGTGGCCGAGTGGTGTTGGTCGATTATCAACGCATTGCCGGCAAGAGCACCGACTGGGTTATGAATCACGTCCGGGCGGGGCAGGAGGTCGTCGAGAAGGAAATCACCGAATGCGGATTTAAGCGGGTAGCCGAAGTAAAGGACCTGCTGAAGGAAAACTACCTCGTTGTGTTCGAGAAAACGGAGTCATCGAAGCCGTAATTGGCCGCCTTCGGTCGAGGCCGACCTGCATTCTTTTTCGATTAGTTTTTACGTTTGAAGTCGTAGTCCTACCGGGACAGGAAGGAACCACTCCCATGAAACTCCTCATCGTCGGCGGCGTCGCTGGAGGTGCCTCGGCCGCCGCTCGCGCCCGCCGGCTTTCGGAAGACGCTCAGATCATCCTCTTCGAGCGGGGGCCGGATGTGTCTTTCGCCAATTGCGGTTTGCCTTACTATATCGGCGGCGAGATCGCTGAGCGGAAGAAATTGCTTGTCACCTCACCGGAAATGTTGCGTTCCCGCTTCAAGCTCGACGTGCGAATTCGGTCGTCGGTTGAGGCCATCGACCGCTTGGCCAAGATCGTCCGTGTTCGTGACCTTGCAACGGGACGGGAATACGAGGAAGCCTATGACAAGCTGATCCTTGCGACCGGGGCGGCTCCCTTTCGACCTTCGATTCCCGGCATCGACTTGCCCGGCGTGTTCACGTTGCGGAACCTTGAAGACACCGACCGGATCAAGGAGCAGGTTCACCGGGGCGTGAAGCAGGCTGTTCTAGTGGGTGGCGGCTTCATCTGTCTGGAACTAGCCGAGAATTTCATTCGACGTGGTATTTCGACCACCGTTGTCGAGAAGAATGGGCAAATCCTAACGCCCTTCGACAACGAGATGACCACGCCCATCGTTCAAGAGTTGGCGAACAAAGGCGTCACACTACCGCTCGGCCAGGCTGCTGAAGCGTTGGAGCAGACCGCCGATGGCTTGGTCGTCTGCTTGAATTCCGGGCAACGAATTCCTGCTCAACTGGTCATCTTCGGAATCGGTGTGCGCCCCGAAAATAAGTTAGCGGTCGATGCGGGGCTGGAAGTCGGACCTCGTGGAGGCATTCGGGTCAACGACCACCTGCAAACCAGCGACCCGGACATCTTCGCGGTGGGTGACGCCATCGAGGTCAAAGACGTGGTATCGGGCGACGCGATTCAAGTACCGCTCGCCGGACCAGCCAACCGCCAGGGACGGATTGCTGCCGACAATGTGCTCGGTCGCTCGGTAACGTACCGTGGGACGCAGGGGACCGCTATTCTCGGCTTCTTCGAACGCACGGCAGCAATCACCGGCGCTTCGGAAAAAGTCCTGCGTCGAGTCAACCGGCCCTTCCGCATGATTTATGTTCACCCTGCGCACCACGCGGGCTACTATCCAGGCGCGGAAGGCATGACGCTGAAACTGCTCTTCGATCCCGACTCGGGACGTGTCCTCGGCGCACAAGCGGTCGGCGGCGCAGGCGTTGACAAGCGGATCGATGTTCTCGCCGTCGCCATCCAAGCAGGCATGACCGTATTCGATCTGGAAGAAATGGAATTGGCCTATGCGCCGCAGTATGGGTCGGCGAAAGATCCGATCAATATGGCAGGGTTTGTCGCCGCAGGTTTATTGCGCGGCGATCATCCACAAATCGATGTCGCAGCGCTAATGGCCCTTCCGCCGAACGCCCGGCCGTTTCTACTCGATGTGCGAACACCAGAGGAGTTTGCCAACGGGTCGATACTGGATGCCGTTAATATTCCGGTCGACGAGCTTCGGTCACACCTGAAGGATCTTCCTGCAGATCGCGAAATCGCTGCCTATTGCCAAGTGGGACAACGAGGCTATCTCGCGACCAGGATTTTGCGGCAGGCAGGCTTCAACGCGAGCAACGTCAGCGGTGGGTATAAAACTTTCCTACTTTATCGACAGGGCAACGACTCTATTCAATGAGTACAGTTGCCGTGAACTACCTCGCACCGAGGAGTGTATTGTGCAGTGGTCACTACTATTCCTGTTTGGCGTCGGCATTGGTGTCCTAAGCGGAATGCTGGGGATCGGCGGCGGCGTTGTGCTGGTACCGGGACTGATCTTGCTGTTCGGATTCAGCCAAGCTGAAGCGCAAGGCACCAGTCTTGCCGTGATGATTCCACCAATCGGCATTTTTGCAGCTCTCGTCTATTACCAGCACGGATTTGTGCGTTTGCCGGTCGTTGGACTTATCGCCTTGGGATTCATGGTTGGAGCCTTTTTCGGGGCGAAACTTGTGCCGCATCTGCCGCTGGAGTTTCTGAGAGTCGTGTTCGGTGTTTTATTGCTTTACCTGGGCTTTGCATTTGTGTTGAGCCCGCGAGGAAATGCCATCCACGTCGCGTTACCTGCCGGAATTGCAACTGCTATATCGTGCTTGGCAGCGTATCTGCTTCGGTATCCCAAGCGAGACATCAAGCCGCCGCAACGGCCAAGTGATCAGCAGGACTACCACATATAAGCCGTGTTGCTGTTTGCTGAGTTTTATCGTGCGTCTAAATATACTTTCGCTCACTGGACCCGCCACCCACGGCGGCCCATGATTCGACCGATACCACTTTGCCGTTCGGCTCTTTACGCCTTGCTAGTAGCCGATGTTCCGGACGCGGTGAGGACTGGAACAATTCCTTCCGCGTTCGCTGGTGCAGCTAACGGAAGTTGCAGGTGAAGCATTTTGCGTTGCGGGTTACACCAGTTGGTCATCAGCCAGATGAGCCGCTTGCGGTCGATGCCCTAGCCCCACGGCGTCCAGATCGGACGGGTGTCGCAAAGGTGGATTTGCTCGGGCGTCGGTTCGGTTTTCGGCCCGTTGTCGCGAAACACCACCGAGTTAATTCGCGACTCGCTCACCCCTGTGCCTTATAGGTAGCATGGCTTCCTAATGGGCCCTCTTGATCGCTAAATCCACCAAACTCCTGATCGGGTTTACCGTATCGAGTCTGAAGGCGATCCCGGTCGAGAACGCCGCAGCAGCTGCTTTGAGCTCATTAGCCCATCCCCAGCGAAGTTGATCTTCTTCCATCCAGCCGCAAATTGTCTCGATATTCTCACGGCAACCTCCGACGCCCCAGCGGTTCATCTGAGCTGCTCGGTCGCTGCACTTGCAGCCATGCCACCCCGAGACCCCCAGACTCGCCAGTAGCTTCTCCAGTTCCGTGCCGGGGCCGGTTGTTGGCGTCTGCTTCAAGCTGGATGGCAATCGCCCCCACAACGCTCCATACCGCGAATCGTTCCAGTAAAGCCAGCAAAAACGGCAATCGCGTCGTCGGACCCACGGTTCACCGACCTGGCAACTGTCGCAATGGCAAGGACGTTTCATTCCGTGATCGTGACGCGCATGGTGCCGGTAAAGGTAGGCGGATCAATGCCTGGCGTCGTACCCCAAGCCCAGACGCTGATGTTGACCGTCGCCTGTAGAAAACACGGGCTCAGGAAGCGAAGAGGATGCTCCGGTGACGTACTCGCTGAAAGGCAATCCTAGTTCGATCTACGACAACTGCTTGGACTTTGAACCCGCTGTACTTCATGCTCCTCGACGATAGCGATTACGGCTTCAACGTTCAGCCAATGGGCTCCGTGGTCTGCAGCACTTATGGTTAGTTCTGCTGCAGGAAATGCGGTACGGGTTGAAAACGACAAACTCGCAAAGCTGTACCGTACCGTTTTGCGCTCAAGGCATCCACGCAGTTTTCTAAGCCAGCGAAGTGCCGAATTCTGGCGGGAGAAGTGAACTGCTACTCGCTATTCGGCTTAGGGGAAGTCGGAACTAAGGGCGGAGGGAAACGAACGTCCTCTTCCAACAAGTTCCCCGACTGCTCCCACGCCTCAGGTCTCATCTTTCGGTCGATCTGCTCGAGGGGCCAGAAGAGCCAACTCGCCAGCTCACTATCAATCCGGTAATCATGCTCACGTGATATTTGGCGGAACATTCTCCCATCAACATTGGAAACTCCAACTCGCGGGATTCCTCCCGGCACCACCAACGCCAAGTAGCTCCCCACGTACAGCACCGGAAGCAGCAGCAAGACGATGGCGACGATGAGGGGTGCGCGGTTGGTCATGGCATTCGCTTAGACAGGTGATTCCGAAACCTCCAATAGATTCTCGCAAGCAAAAAGCAGCACAAAATGGCCAGCAAGAGCTCTAACCGGCGGATTCCTCGGTAACTGAGTGCATCGAATGCTGAAGCAGCCATAATCACTGCGAGCGCTATGGGCACGTACAGTACCGCCCCACAAAACAAAAGATTCAGGGTATCTCGAAATAAAGACGGCGTGGCCTCAAGGGGAGGATCGCTTGATGGTTGAGGTGACTCGTAGGGGTTCTGTTCCATACGCCCAATTCTACTCGCGCACGAAAAAGCCCCGCTAGAGTTGCGGGGCTCGATCTACTCGGTTGGCTCTCCCGAACTTGGATTAACAGCCGGTGGGCACATCTTCAGCGACGATTGCCTGTACTTCAGTTCGCCATAGCGGTAGTGCAACCACATCCGCAGGTCTTGGCTTGCAGCGCGGGCACGCTCTACAAACCGAACTAGCTCATCGTCGCCTGGAAAGCCACGCTCACGCATCCGCTTTGCCAGCTGTGCGTAGCGGCCAAGGGAAGCCAGCTCCTGTTCAAGTAAGACTTCGATCTGTTCGAGCGTGAGTTCTGACGAGTCCATGCCGGTAGTGTACGGATGGATAGGTGACGAGAAAAGCAGGCCCCAGACTGTGTTCGAGTTGCGACACAGGTCATGCGTGAAATTTTCGCAATGACATCACCTGTCATCCGCGTGCTAAAAATCTTGAAGGTGATTCAAGGCACTGCCCCGCCACGATGAACCTCGCCCCGGTGCTGCTCGTGCCGGGGTCGTTTTATGCGCTCGTGCTGATTTGCGCACGAAAAAGCCTGACTGCAACGCTCACCTGCAAGCGTCGTCACAATCAGGCATCTTGGCGGCAACCTGCTTGAATGCCGCCGCAAATCAACTCTTACCTTCAATTCGGCGGTGTCAAACGGTGAAATGTCAGACCGTTAGTTCCGGCGAGAAAAGCGGCTGGGCACAAATTAGAATCTGGCTCATGCCAGTAGATCCCACCAAACTACGATTTGGCCCCTATCAATCGACTCGCTTCAAGATCGGCCAGAAGGTCGACTGCGATGCCCGCGGCGAGGTGACCATCTTTCGTATCTCTGACGGCCGCATCCCTTGGCCGGTCGGCAAGAAGGGCTCAGCGTTGTCCCTGGTGCTCACTGGTGACCTTGCCCGGGCAGTGCGACAAGAAGCAGTCCCCGCAATCAAACATTGGTGGGGAGTCGGCACAAACACCGTATGGAAATGGCGGCGCGCACTTGGTGTCGAAGATACAGAGGGCAACCGGCTGATTCGCGTCGAGCATCAGACACCCGAGCGCGTGGCGGCATTCGTGAAAGCAATCGCACCGTCTGCCAGGTCTCCCGAGCGACGGGCAAAGATTGCCGCAGCCAAGAGAGGCAAGCCGCGGCCGGCTCACGTTGTGGAGATACTTCGGCAAGCCAATGTCGGCAAGCGGCACACAGAAGCCAGTCGCGCCAAGATGTCAGCTTCGCAGAAGGCCCGGGCTGAACGTGGTAACTTGCCGCCAGCTGCGGGGGTTCCGTGGTCAGCGAAGGAACTTAAGTTGCTTCGAACATTGCCGGCTAAAACAGTTGCCAAGCGAACCGGGCGAACGTTGCAGGCGGTGTACGCGCGGCGGTCACTGCTTAAGTTACCGGATGGGAGAAGGGCCGCAAAATGAAATGATTCGCTGCGACATCCTGGTTATGCAGGATGGACGGCTATCCTGTTATGCATCTGAATGGCAACCAGATGAAAGTCGATCGCTACTCCATCGCAGGTGGGAAGATTGCAATCGCGGCCCAAAAACGGTACTCAAGGGTTCAGTTCCCGTCGGCGGAATTGAGCAACTAGTACTCGCCAAAAAGCTGGTTGATCAACTCGGCGGTATTGAAGCAGCACGCTCGGCCGTTAATGCGCTCGCTCAAATCCTCGGCTAACTTGACGGTGCCATTCCGTAAAGTTTGACAGGCACCCCTACGACGAACAGAATACACCCTCTCAATAGGTGCATTTAATGGGGCGTCGAACAAAAGCCAGCTCTACTCTAACGGCCTCAGCCGTCGTGGTTCTTTGCGCGGTGGGCTTCTGCTGTGGCGGCCCAATTGCATTTGTTAAATCTCTCTCCTCGCCCCAGAAGACGGAAATAAAGCACAGGGCGGCGGTCAAGGCGGCCGCCGTTCCCTCTACTACTGCCGAAGCGACATTTCAGTTCCGTCCCACAACGGAGTACAGCGACAAGGCTGTCATAAAAAGCGCCCTGCCACCGGCACCTGTTGCGGTTGTTCCGGAAGTCGACGCCCCACTTACAGCCGAACCTGCACAAGTTGCGCCGCCGCCATGTCCCGACATATTTCGGAAATGGACGGACGACTCGGGGCAATTCACCGTTATCGCTGTCGCGGCAAGGTGGGATTCAAACGAGGCGAAACTTCAACGCGAAGACGGGAAGCTGCTCACGCTTCCGCTCGGTAAGCTCAGCGCTGTGGACCAGGCATATCTCCACACGGTCAAGTTCCCACCGACGTACTTGCCTGGCGGGAAGGTTGCTCTAGGTAAAGCAGTCGGCGTCACAGATGGCGATACGATCAAACTCATCGATGAAGAAAAGGGAAACTACACGATCCGCCTGGAAGGAATCGACGCTCCGGAGAGCCATCAGGCATTCGGAACTCAGGCCAAGAAAGCCCTCTCCGATAAGGTGTTTGGCAAGGTTGTTCGCGTTGAGTGGAAAGAGACGGATAAATACGGCCGCACGCTCGGCCATGTGTATTTTGGAAACAGGCACATCAACCTCGAACTGGTCAACGAGGGGATGGCGTGGCATTACAAGAAGTATAGCACCGATCAAAATCTCGCAGCGGCAGAGAACTTGGCCCGCGATCAAGCGGTAGGTCTTTGGCGAGATTCTCGGCCAATCGCTCCCTGGGATTTCCGCAGCGGAAAGAGTGATGCGGCAGCTTCCATTCCTGCGCTACCCATGCCAAGCATGGTGCCTCTGCAAGCTCCGTTTACTGAGATGACGGTGACTGTCTACGTGACGACAACTGGCGAGAAATACCATCGAGGCGGCTGCCGCCATCTTTCCAAGAGCCGCATTCCGATATCGCTCAGCCGGGCACAGGCAAGTTACTCACCGTGTTCGGTGTGCAATCCACCTTAACAGTCAGTGAAAGGGCCTGATTTGCCTCTCTCGCCTGCCGCACGGAGAATCCGAAAACTGCTGCGTGAAACTCGCCTCCCAGTCTCTTCGGTCGCCTATTATTGCCGCGTCAATCGGAAGCGTCTTAACAGCTTTTTGTCCGGAGATCGATTAGTCAGTGATCGCCAAATTGCTGCCGTCCTACGGTTTTTGAATCGTGAGCTTGAAACACGAGCTCAATCTGATCAGCATCGAAGCGAGTTTGACGCGATCTGGCACAATCTTGCTGAACGTTCATTGCGTTATGCCGTACTTGAAGGAAGAAATTGCCGTGAGGGAACGGGCGTATTCGTCCGAATCGCCAATCAAGAATTCATAGCGACATGCGGCCATGTTCTAAAAGAAGATTTGTGTCCAACTGCCATGCCGCAGCAAGTTCTGTTGGCACGCAAAGGAATTACTCGCGTGGAGGAAGCGGGTAAGTCGGTATTGCGCGTAAATGTGAATGGCGAGATGGACGTGGGCTACATCGCAATTGTCCCTGGTACATCGGAAAGTCTAGGCCACCAAGCAATTGAGATCGATCGAATCTGCAACTTCGGACGAGGGCAGCCGGGACGCAATTCATTTTTGTGGGGATATCCAGATTGGAGTGAAGCACCACACAATCACAGGATGTCAAAGTCGGGCAATGTGGACCTTCAGCCAATCAATTATGCGTTTCCTCTACTTGCCGCTGATGAATGGGGCGATTTGGAAGACTCGCGATTCCCATTCAAAAAGTCGCGCGACATCGTATTTCGTTATGACAGGCATGAGGATTTGAAGTGCGGTGACGGGACGTTGCCGAATCCTAAGGGCATGAGCGGTTGTGGATTGTGGCAAGGCATTACCAGGATCGGGCCAAATGACCTGTGGGTCGCCGAAGATATCAAGCTGATTGGCATTCAATGCTGTGTCGGCAGGCCCGACTCACCGCCGTTCGCCCGATGTGTCCAAATTCATCATTGGCTGAGCCTCGTGGCTAATGACTTTCCCAGCCTACGACGAGCAATCGGTAAAGTTAAGACCGTTTCATCTCCACCCTAGCTCCCTCGAATTCCCCGCCACCGACTGAGATCAATCCACGGACTGCCGTCCCTTCGCGTATGGCCAGAACTGATCACCGCAGACCTTCGGGACTGCTCCGGTAGTTGCTCGGCAATCAATCGAGCTCCCGCCAGATAGCCCGCTGCACACGCGTTGTAGATCGCATCGAGCCAGTGGTTATCCTTCCGAATCCGTTCCCACCGCGTTACCACGCCCTGACCCGCGATGAATTCTTCGACCTTCGTCTCCGCGGTCAGATGGCGGGCTAGTGCCAAGTGTTCGTGTGGGCCGGCCTGATAGAAGGTCAATGCACCGGGACTCGTAAGTGGTGTGCTCAAGCGCGCATGCACCCAGGTCTTCCAGTGATCGGCATTGGCCTCGACCAAGTAAACTCCCGCCGCTTGCTGCACGGCCAGATGAAAGCCTTCGCCAATGTGGTGAACCGTGTTCGTCGCCTGCGTTGGCTGGTTGTAGTTCTGGCGGCGCTGCTGTGCTGCTCCGCGACCGACTGCTGGCCGGAAGCGATTGCCCGACTCCCGCACGAAGGCGTAGACAACGTCGGTCTGATAACCGGCATCCACCCAGACCTGATCGGGGATCATCGGCTTATCGGTGCCGAGTTTCGGCCAGCCGTTGGTGACTAGATCGCGAAACTGCCGCAGAGTCACCATCACCGCCTGTTCGACACCGAGGTCCTGAGACGGAACCTCCAGCCGTCCGTAGTCGACCAAGTGCCCGGTCGCTCCTTCGCGCCAAGCAATCAGCGCCCAATGCGTCAGATACTTGCCGATGTCGATAGCCGCAGTCAGGAACCTCGCATCCGCGGGGATGATCCCCTTCGCCCAACTTCCGTGCCGAGCGGCTAGTTCGGTGACCGCCAGCGGTGTCTGGTTCCACTTAGTGGCCTCAACCGGAATGCACCAGACGAATTGCCGCATCTCACGTTCGGCCAATTCTTCTTCGGTCGCTCGACTGGCTCGCCATTCATCGGCGGCCACATCCCCGGCACCGAGGAACAGATTGTGAACCGCGGACCAGCGAAAGCCCAAAGTATCCGTCTCGGGATCCGAACCAGTGACAGCACCGGCTTCATTTACTGACTGGTCGCCATGCAAAAGTCGTCCCCGCACGTTCGCTTCCCGCCGTTGGTCATCGGTCCATGGCTCGCTGCATTGCGGACAGACGAACCGAGCCTGGTTCTTCGCCATGGTCTGGGTATCGGCCGCTTGCCAGCCGATGAGATGCTCACGCTCGGGAGTAACGAAGTTGCCACAATGCGGACAAGGAAGTGCAATTCGACTGTGGGTGCCGCTTTCGAACTCCTGCCAGGTCCGACCTTCTTCAGTGCTGACCGTGCATTCCATGTAGATTCGTTTGCGACTACCGTAGGCCCGAGTGCGGGCCTCGAGCTGGGTGACCTTATCGCTCTCGCGACTCGCGGCCCCCGGTCTGTCCAGGCCATCGGTCTCGGTGATGACGACCACCCGCGAAGTGAAACCGGCCCGGCTTTTGTCGTTGCCGCCTCCCGACATGAACTTCAGCGTGGCACCATTTCGCAGCTGCATGGCATCAACGCGTCCGCCGCGACTACCGCCACCCTTACGTGGTAGTAAGTCTCGGTAACGGGACTGTTCGATGACCGGCAGAATATCTTCACGCCACTTGTCGCCGGCCATATCCATATCGGGCAAGCCGCAGATCACCGTCTCGCCGATCTCCAGCAGATGATACAGAAGCGGGAGCACGAAGCACGACAGCGTCTTCCCCGACTGCGTGGGTCCGGTTGCAACGAACCGGCTCCACTTCCCCGAATCGACCGCATCGAGCCAGAGCGCGGTGTAAGGCTGGCGATCGCAGCGGAACCGTCTCCCTTCGAACGGACCGTCTGGAATGACGATCTCCGCCTCGGCAAACTGCCGCATCGTTCGCAGTCTTGGTGCCCGTGCCCGGGAGATGCACCACCGCAGGTCATTGAGGATCGGACTCATCCGTGCCTCCAAAGACCTGTTCGATCTCCCGGTCCGCATCACTCAAGGCTTCATCGAGAATCTCCCTCGCCTCGGGTCCGAACTGCCGTTCCAACAGTTCCCCTGCGGCGCGCAGCCGGGTGGCGATCCGGCCCAGACCATCTCGCGCTTCATCGCGTGGGAGCAAGGTCCCCTCTCGTTCCTGCCGTTCCAACTTGGCGAGGGTAGCCCGTTCCTCTCGGTACCGTTCGAGCGCGGGGCTATTCGCCCCCGACTGCATCAGTTCGTCATCCGGTGTGGCCAGCTTCCGGGCATTGGCGGCAAGAAAGTTATGAAGCGCCAGCACCACGTCCGGCAGGCTGATGTTCGCGCCGCCGAAGGGCAGGCCATAAAGACCAGCTTGCTCGTGCAGTACCTTCGTCTGGCGTCCGGACATCTCCCGCCAATGCTTCTGGGGGATCTTGCCGTAGTACTGCCAGCGGAGCTTCTCCTCCTTATCCCGTTCGAACTTCTTCAGCGCCGATTGTTCGCGGTTAGAGAGGGATTCGCCCGACAGAACCTTCTTGTAGGCAGCCGCCGCTTCCCGCTGGGCGGCCGCTTCTGAGGCGGATTTAGGGCTGTTGGAGTCTGCGCTCATTTCCGCTTACCCTCGATTTTTATGCCTTTTTGACACTGACCCGCGTTATTTCCCGTGTTTGGCGCTATTCGGTGTCAGTTTCCGCTTACCCTCGATTGGCCCCAATCCGCCCGTCCGTGAGGGCAAATTTGCGCCGATGCCCTGTTTCCCCCGTGTTTAACGCTGTTTAGCGCGCATTCTTACTTACCGCCGGAAAATAACGTCACTCTTGCCAAAATTCCCCTATTTACGGACCGCGCGCTAGGCGTAGCCGGCCTGGAAGTACCTACGAAAAAACACCAGTATTCGCCTTGTTTTACGCACATTCCTGCCATCATGTACTGATATATTCGTGTTGTAAAGTGCAGTATGTAGTACGCTACAGATGATAATGTATTCACATTATTGTGCGCATCTGTCGTCACATTCCGCTTGATGTTCTCCCGATTCCATGGCTCATGTGTGTCTGTCGGAACCATTTCATTCCCAGCTACACACGGAGAACAGCGATGTCGAAGAAGATCAGCACGAAGAAGCCTGCCACCAAGACCACTAAGGCCAAGCCAGCGAAGAAGGCAAAGGCCGAGGCACCCGCCGCCAAGCCCGAAGCGCCCGCGACAAAGCCCATCGTTACCTGCCCCAAGGGTGGTGACCACGAATGGACCGAAGAAGGTGACGAAAAGTTCTGCACGAAGTGCAAAGAGCCGCAGGGGGCGAAGGTCAAAGGCAAGAAGCCTGCCAAGGCGAAGCCTGCGAAAGAGAAGAAGATGTCGGCGTTGGACGCTGCCGCCAAGCTCCTGGGTGAAACCCAAGAGCCGATGAATACCAAGTCGATGATCGAAGGGATCGCAGCCAAGGGCTATTGGACGAGCCCCGGTGGCAAGACGCCCCACGCCACGCTTTACAGCGCGATCCTGCGGGAGATCACGACCAAGGGGAAGGAAGCCCGGTTCAAGAAGACCGACCGTGGCAACTTTGCGTTCAACGGTTAGCGCCTCTCGCCAGACTTTGCCCCACGACGCCCCACGTTCGCCACGTTGGGGCGTTTTGCGTTTCTTGGCCCAGGAGGCGGACCATACCGGAAGATCGCAACGTTGGGCCAACCGTTGCGTCGCGCACAAACCACCTCGTGCCTGCTTGGTTGTTAGGCCCCAGGTGGCGGCAATCGGACTAGGCTGTACCCATTGAGGCGAACCGCCAAAGCAAAAAGCATGATCACAGCTGACGACGCACCGTTGACTGCGAGGAGGTCCAGGAAGTTGGGACGCGAACCGCTGGCGAAGATTCGTAACAAAGGCACCTCCGACGCTGTTCCGGCCCCAATAAGGAACAACACGATCAACACTCCTACGATAGTCCGACGTTTGAGTAGGACGGCGATCAACAGCGGCAGCGTAAACACGATTGCACTCACGGCAAGAAACACAAATATCGGTTGCTCGCCACCGCCTATTTTGATGTGATTGAGCAACGTTCCAATGGCGAGTCGTCCTGCACCGAAAACAAAACCAACGATGGCAGTGACGATCATCAGTTGGCCGATACCGAACTGCCAAGGCGAAGCATCGAAGGGCAATTGGTCGTCCACATGTTTCAGGCGCGAACGCAAGCCGGCCCGCAGTCCCCACAGCGGCACTTGAAGTAGTAGCCATTGAAGCAGAAAGCAAATGCCGATTGTGACGCTCGCATCGGCGGGAGTACCGTATAAAAGGGCATTCATGTGGATTGCAGCCCCAAGTAAGACCACCCAGAGCAGGGAAAGTGGGACACGCCAGAGTAGGCGACCAGGACCATATGCGGCCCAGGCCGCGGCGAGGGTCGTGTGGGCAAACATCGATCCCAAGAAGTAACCAATTGCGAGGACTTGAAAGACCTCGCTGCTCGAATCGATGTCGATGACCGCTACTGAAATCCAACTGATGGCTAGGAGCAGGGGCACCCACACAAATACTCTGTTGCGGCCGGTGATCATTGGCTTCTGGCCTCACGAGAATGTATCGGTGGCAATATCTTACACTTTGGATGAGTGAGGTCACGCCGACACCTCCGCTTCTGCTCGCTCCGCCTTCTTTCCAGTGAAAGATTCGAACCTCTGAACAATGACGTCACAGTACAGCGGATCCAGTTCCATCAGATAAGCGTTCCGTCCCGTCTGCTCCGCACCGATCAGCGTCGAACCGCTGCCACCAAAGAGATCGAGCACGTTCTCACCGGGGCGTGATGAATACTGCATGGCGCGTGCGGCAAGCTCGACTGGCTTCTCGGTCAGATGCACCATCGATTGCGGGTTGACCTTCTTCACGTGCCAGAGGTCGGTAGCGTTGTTCGGGCCGAGGAACGTGTGCCCCGCTCCTTCCTTCCACCCATAGAAAGCAATCTCGAACGCGCCCATGAAGTCCTTGCGCGTGAGGACCGGGTGCTGCTTGTCCCAGATGATGCCTTGGCTGAAATACAGCTCGTGCTTTTTGAGGAACGGCGGGTAGTTGCCCAGGTTGGCGTAGCCGCCCCAGATGTAGAAGCTCCTGCCGGGAAGAAGCACACGCGAGAAGTTACCGAACCAGGCATCGAGCAGATCATCGAACGCTTCGTCGGTTACGAAGTCGTTGGCGAGCGGTCGATCCTTCGCGCGGAGCTTCTTCTGCGTCGGCTTAGCCTTGCCCGGGTGACGAGCCACATCAAGCGACTGGTGATGCTTCGGGCCCGCGAATGAACTCAGGCCCGCTGCAATCGCGTTGTTGCTGCGAGGCTCCACCTTGACGTTGTACGGTGGGTCGCTGTTGACCAGATGAATCTGCGCACCGTCGAGTAATCGGTCGAGTTGCTCAGGCTTGCTGCTGTCTCCGCAGAGAAGTCGATGATTACCGAGGATCCACAGATCACCAGGTTTCGTGACCGCTTCGTCGGGCGGCGCGGGGACATTGTCGGGATCACACTGGCCTTCCGCGATCTCGATCCCCATCAGTTTTTGCAACTCGTCCTGGTCAAAGCCGAGAAGGGTGAGGTCGTAGTCCATCTCCTGCAGATCGGCCAATTCGATGGGCAACAACTGCTTGTCCCATTCAGCGATGTTAGCCGTCTGATTATCCGCGATCCGGTACGCTTTGATCTGCGCCGGCGTGAGATCGGTCGCTGTGTGAACGGGAACTTCGGTGTAGCCGAGCTTCTTGGCTGCTTTCCAGCGCGTGTGCCCAACGATGATCACACCGTGCTGGTCGACGACAATCGGCTGCCGCCAACCGTATTCCTTCAGTGAGGCCGCTACTGCCGCGACGGCGTCAGTGTTGACGCGGGGGTTGTTGGGGTACGGTTTGACGCGGTCGATCGACCACTGTTCGATTTGCATCGGAGCATACCTTGAGCACGTGAGTGCTGGTTGCTCCGAGATGCGGAGTGCTGCCCGGGAAGCCCAGGCGGCGGATCGACGGACCAGAGAACGCGTCGATCACTGAACAGTTTATTGTAGGCGATTTCTGCGGGAATGTGAAATGACTTTCGTGCCCGTTAAATGTGAATGGAACGTTGCGTCGAGTCTATTGCGGCGACCAACTTCGGCAACGCCAGGATGTCGACATCGACGGCTAAGGGCAGTAGCAGGGGAAAGAGTTGCATGTAGAAAGTGTACCTGCTCCGCTTTCCGTTGCACTGGTACACTTCAGTGAATTGACTCTTGATGCTGAGCGTAGACCGCGTCGCTTCGGCAGATCACACGTCGCCACACAAAACCGATGGACCTGATTTTCGAAAACTGAGGGTGAGGAGATGTCCAATGAAGCAGGTGGGTATTGGGCAAAGCTAGGTGACCGATACGAAGGAACTTGGGTGGTTCAGCAACTGCTGTTGTTGCTCCATGAGCGAATCAGAAGTGTCACAGTCGAAGCCATTGGCGATGATGAAGCTGGCGTTGACCTTTGGATTGAACGACTCGATGGGATGCGCGAGGCACAACAGTGTAAAGTGCGCAACGGCGTGAAGGAGAAGTGGCCGCTTGCAGATTTAGATTCTCGCCAAATCTTGGCTCGTGCAAGATTTCAGCTTGAACGAGACCAGTCGCACGAGTATTCCCTTGTTTCGGCAATCCCGGCGCCGGTCTTGGATGACTTGGCGAATAGCGCTCGTGATTCCAACGGTGATCCAGAGGCATTTTTCACGCACCAGATCGTCAACCGCAGCCAGCACGCGGTGAACGCGTTCCAGGAATTGTGTGACAAATGGGGATTATACGCAGACAGACCGCACGATCGAGCTGTTGTTTTCGACCTCTTGCGGCGGATGCGTTTCCACTTATTTTCGGATGACCGCGAATCCCGCGCAAGGGTCTTATTGCTCGCCCAACTCGCTATCGAGGGGAAGCCCGAACACGTTGTCAATGCACTGGCAAATTTCGCTGAAACAAACCTTCGCAAGAGAATTAGCGCCGTCGATGTCCTTGATGAGCTCGCCCGGCTTGGTATGCCCTCCCGTCGACTCGCAAATGATCCTCGTGTAACCGTAAGAATCGGCGAGCTAAATCAGGAGTTTCGAGAATCGATTGAACCGTATCTGGCGGGCGGCAAACTGATACATCGAAGCGAATCAGGTGCGCTGTTGGCACTTCTAGACGAAGGCATAGATGCCGTGGTCTTGCATGGCGATGCCGGTCAAGGAAAGAGCGGGGTCCTCTTCGAATTGACCATGTTATTGAAGAAGCGGGGAATTCCCTTCCTTGCGACGCGTCTCGACCGCAAGCGACCAAGAGCGAGCGCACGCCAGTTCGGACTTAATTTGGACCTGCCTGAATCTCCCACCCGCTGCTTGCACGAAGCTGCGGCAGGCATGCACTGTGTTCTGATTCTTGATCAGCTTGACGCCTTAAGATGGACGAGCGCGGAGTCGGCGGAAGGGCTTGATGTATGTAAATCCATCGTTCGAGAGGTGATGACCCTTCGATCGCTCGGAAGTCGAATCTCGGTGGTCCTATGTTGCCGCAGCTTTGACCTTGAACACGATCCGCAAATTTGCGACTGGCTAAAGCAGACTTCCTTTCGCCGCATACCAATTCTGGATTTGGAAGAATCTACAGTCAAAGAGATTGTTGATTTGCAGAAGGTCGATTACAGCACGCTGAGCATTCGCCAGAAGCAATTACTGCGGACGGTTAACAACCTCGCAATTTGGATTGCCATCGTAGCTTCTGATAATCGATCTCCGGACTTTCGATCCACGACGGACCTGTTGCGAGCTTACTGGAACAACCGTCGTCAATGTTTGCAGAAGTCAGGAATTAAAGCATCGGCGTTGAAATCTGGTCTCGACGCGTTAGTGGACTGGATGGAAAACTCTGCTTCGTTATCTGCGCCAATCAGAGTTATCGAGCATGACGCTGAACTAACAACGGAGCTCCGATCCTGGGGGGTCATTCGAGTCGCTGCTGGCACTGTGAGCTTCGCCCATCAATCGCACCTCGATTTCCTTATCGCCGACCGTGTGCTCACATTGATGGGGACGAAGCCTGATGCAGCACTCAATTGGCTCGGCGAGCGTTCCCAAATGACGCTGTATCGCAGAGAGCAACTTCGACAGCTACTAGTTCTTCTGCAGGATGAGGATCCGTCGCGATTCATACGCACCATTGAAGCACTCCTGGGGTCGCCAAAAGTGCGATTTCACCTGAAACAGGTAGTTATGGAGGTGCTTGGTCACTCAGAACTAGACGAGAACGCCAAATCGCTCGTGCTGAAGTACTGGGAAGATGATAGCTGGAAAGAGCACATCGAAAGCGAAGTACTAGCAGTCAACGCCAGCTGCTTCCGCGAGCTGTTTAATCGCGGTTTGCTAAATGAATGGCTGGGAGCGGAAGATCAGCGAGATTTTCGAATCTGCTGTTGGCTAATGACGCGGCATCGTGATTCTTGCGAAGACATCATCATGAGTCTTTGTGAACCGTTAATTCAACGCAGTGCGGAATTAGCCAAAGAAGTGTTTTCAATATTGAGTAATGAGGTAAGCAAGGATTCTAAACTGATGTTTCAGCTTAGGCTGAAATGTATCTCGCGCGGCTCTGGCGTGACATACGTTGACTGGAAAGAGCTTGTTAAAAGGCATCCAAAGCGAGCAATTCGGCTATTCGCTACAATTGTTGATACGGAATTTGCGTCGGCGGGCGATGAGTCCGTTAGAACCAAGCATTATGGTTCTCAGGAAGACCCATCCCTTTGCGAGCTGAAGCGTGCGGCCGGCATTGCTCCGTTTCTGGCAATGCGTCTGCTGCTGCCCCTTTACGCTGAATATGTCCGCAGGAACTTTGCTGACGTGCGGCGCAGCCTAAAGGAGGGATACCATTTCTATAGTGCGAGGAGAAAGGGCCGCAAAGTGCCCCTCTCGCTGAAAAGAACAGTGTCAGCTGCATTGCGTCGTCTTGCAGAGCGCAGCCCTAGTAAGTTCTTCGAAGCAGCGGCAGTGATTGAAGGCCTCCCGGGCCGCTGTAGCCGACGTTTGCTTGTCGAGGCATATGCGTACTTACCAGCAGAGTTCGCGAACGCCAGTCTAAATTGGCTGCTTGCTGACAAACGCCGACTGCGATGTGGTAATTCTCCCCGACGGCCCCGCTGGCTCAGTGCTCGCCATCTGATCAAGAAGATGTCGCTCCATTGCTCGGATTCGGTGTTCGCGGATGTCGAAATGACCTTGATGCGGTATACCGATCCAGATGAATTGCGTCACTCGAAGTTTTACCTGCAGTACGTAAGGCAAGGCTACTTTGACAACAACATTGGCCAGACTCAGCTTCACCTATTGCCAGCACTGTGCCCCTCGCGACGTGCAGATGCTACGGTTGGCATGATCGGCGTACTTGAGCGGAAGTTCGCGGGCAAAGGTAAGTCTCTTTTTGTCCGCCAAAGAGCGAGAGGTGGCTTGGTGCGCTCTGCGATGCGAAAAGAGAAGCGTTTAAGCGATCGAGCATGGTTGGGACTAATTGGCAACCAGAGCATCCCGAACGATCGAAGCCGTCGTGCTTATCGATACTTGAAGAACGCGACGATCGACACCTCGGTTGAACGTTTTGCCTCCAATCTACGGATCGCTGCGGAACGCGAACCAGAACGATTCGCAAGACTGGCATTAAGATTTCCAGCGGACGCGGCACCGGATTACCATGCTGCGATTCTCGGCGGGCTTATATGTGACGGAGCTCCGAGCTCGATTCCCGATGACGAAAAAGGAGAATGGCGCGCGGCTGCAGCTGGCGCGATTGACGAGGTTCTTTGCCGTCCGCTAGACCTCTCCCATGAGTGGCTAGCGAAGCAATTCTGTTGTCTTGTGATGCAACGGGGCGATTTGACGATTACACCGAAGATCATCGAGGATCTTTACCGTTGCTGCATCCACCCGGACCCGCCGGAGAATCAATTGCACATTAACTGTAATGTACCAGCGTCAAAGTGCAGCGTCGACGACCTGCATACAAACGCTCTGAATTGTGTTCGCGGTTGCGCTGCTTTGGCGATTGCAGCAATACTTTACGATCATCCACACCATCTGGAGTCGTTCCGCCTAGCTATTGAGAAGCTCCTTTGCGACCCACACCCAGCTGTGCGAGTTGCAGCAGTCGGGATTTGCCTGCCAATTTGGAATGTTAGCCGGCCGCTGGCGATCGATTGGTTTAGGAAGGCTGTTCAGGGTGATTCGAGAGTGGCCGCGTGTCGGGAGGCGCTCAGGCTTTACAACTTTGCGTTCCCTGAATTTGCGGATGCACTGGTCCCGGTAATACGGGAGATGGTTCAATCCGAAATTGCGGATGTCGCCGAAAACGGTGCCGAGCAACTAGCTGCTCGATGGGTTTTTGATGCGCTTTTTCAGAAGGAGTTTGGGGAGTGCGTCGAAGGGTCAGTTGCGCAGCGCCGAGGACTGGTGCATGCATTGGCACAGGTTGCTCGCATGCAAAGGTCTGTTAGTCAAACAGCTCGTTTCCTTCTGAGATTTGCAGAGGATGACGACGAGAATGTTCGACGTCGGGCCAGTTCCATCCTTCGATCCGATGATTTTTTTGAGATGGACGGTGCCAGTGAGTTTCTGGAAGCATATGTCGCCACCCGCTCATTCACCGAAGACCCATCACCAGTTGTCGCTTGCTTCGAACGGCAGAAGGGAGATCTCACGAACCGCTGGAAGTCAATTGCCGACGTTATTCTCGCAATGCTCAGAGCGTGGCAGGTAACGGAGAACCGGGCCTATCGGTTTGACTGGGCTGCCACGCACAAGATCGTGCCCCTAACGCTGCGGTGCTACGAGCAGTCCTCCGACGAGGCAATTCGCAATGAGTGTCTGAATCTTTGGGATGAGATGCTTCGACTTCGAATTTGCTCTGGCGCTGAGTTGGGAAAAATCTTGGCAATGTAAGAACAACTGCAAGGTCGCTCGACATTGCGACACCGTTATTCTACTTTCATCGTGTCCGAGTTTAAAATCACGGTTTGAAACACCGCCCCCGCCGGCGCCTCCACCAGAATCCTTCCCCGTCGCCCCTTCCGACCGATGAAGCGAATCCGCATCTCCACGCCGTCAAACCTCACAACGCGAGTCTCGCCTTCGGAATACCAGTCGATGTTCTGGCAGGTTGGCGATTTGACGTGGACGCTCTGGCTCAGTTCAATTTCCATTTCAGACTCCGGTCCTTGGAAAGGTGGTTGAATGACTGACAGAGAATTGCACGTCGTGGCAACACGGTCGCATGGCCATTGGTCGGCCAGCTTCGACAACGCGCCGGAGTGAGGGTTCGGAGGCGCAACGGCGCGTGACGTTTCCCCGGTTCCCATTCCCACCCCCTCCCGTGCGCAGAAACGGCAATAATGTGCCCTTCGTACAACCGTGAAGTGGGGTTTTGAAACGCGCGGGTGGGGTTGGCTGAGAATTGGGAATTGAAACAAGAAGAGACAATGAAATAGGGGATATTTCTCGCATTTCTTGATTCCCAATCAATTCCCATAATTCCCCAAATTCCCGGCGCTCGACTCACCGTTGCTGAGAAGTTTGGGAACTTTGGGAAATGCCCGGGAATTGACTGGCTTATATGAGTTGCAGCCATTCGCATCCCTCCAGCAATTCGCGTTTGACTTGACCCCGCTGCTCGAGCGTGTGCAACAAGGCGTCGAATTCCTTGGCCAGCACTCGTGAACCTTTGAGTGCGTCCGAGCGGTGTGTTCTGCCGCCACGCAGCCGAATACGGTCGAGGATCCGCTTGGCCGCGACCTCGAACTTCGTTTCCTCGCCGACTTGCTCAGCAACACGATCAAGCAACCATTTCGCTTGTCGTTCGGCAAAGTTGGTGGCCCAAATGGCCGCCTCTTCGCCCACCTGTAAGT
Source organism: Anatilimnocola aggregata (assembly GCF_007747655.1). NCBI lineage: Bacteria > Pseudomonadati > Planctomycetota > Planctomycetia > Pirellulales > Pirellulaceae > Anatilimnocola > Anatilimnocola aggregata. The sequence goes on along the minus strand of NZ_CP036274.1, from coordinate 4,651,460 downwards.
TGCGGCGATCCTCAGAGCACGCATAGATCAGGCTGAGCTTGTGGGCCTGTTCGATCACGCGGGCCCAGATGGAGCAGCCAGCGTCGTTCTGAGCACGATGGCAGGCGTCCCATTTCGCGTCGATCTTGCGGCGGGCAGCTTCGAATACGTTGTCTGCCTCCGCCGTGTAATCGATTTCCAGTGGTTTGGCGTACATTACATCGGCCAGGTTGCCGCCACCGGGATTGAAGTCTCTCCAGAACTCCGCGGCGTCAACGATGTTTTGCGGCAATGCTCGGGTCCGAACTGATTGCCCTTGTCCACGTTCCCCGCTCTCGACAATGATCATGCGAGCAATCAGGCCGTTGCTCAACAGCTTTGGTGTCAAGTTTGCGAAGAAGTTCCCTGGCACACACGTTGCAAATAGTGATACGTGTGGATGACGAACAATTGCTCGGGCTTCCCCCTGCCGAACTTTCACGCGTCCGCAGTAGCTACCTTGCGATGCGGAATAGAGGTCCATCAGCCGCGCGCCGAGTTCAGCCCCAATCGGATCGCCTGGCTTGTTGATGCTAACCAAAGTGCTGTCGAATTCGTCGATCTGACACAGTTGCGCAGGCTGGGCGAAGAGCAGGTCCTCAAGACCTTGACCGCTGGCGATGCGTCCTTGCAAACGATCCTCCATGCCCACGTGGTGGAGTATGCGTTGACTGATACGGCGCGGATGGTCTTTGCCGCTACCGGAACTGGCGAGCCCTAGCGTCATGACATTGGTTAGCAGCCCGGTAGGTCCTTTGATCTTGCGAGCAATTAATGTCGATAGCAACGCGACAGCGCCGGCCCATGCCAGGGGTCGACTGGGATACGGCGCTGTGTCGAGCGTGTAATCAATCAGTGAATCGATGAAGCCAGGAATTGAGTAGCTTTCGTCGTCGATGGTTGATTGCCGTCGTTCTGGCCGTGGCGGCGCGACGATAGTTACCGTGCTGGTTTCGCCGGCAGGAATTTCAGCGGTGTTCAAGTCATCGCGTTGAAGATGTGATCCGCTGTCGGATTTGCCCATGATGCCAGTCAGGTCGACTTCGGGCACTAGTTGCGCTTCGGTGTATTCATCGTTGCGGGGGTTGTGCTCGTTCTGGTCAAACTTGCGAGCTGGCTTCGCCGGCGCACCAAATCCCTGACGACCCAATTCTGCCGCTGCTTTCTCGAAGTCGCCGTCATGCTCAAGGTAAGTGTAAACTCCGAAGGGGCTGAAGCTCTCATTCGCTGGCAGTCCCGCGTTCGTGCTGAAAACGTACAGCGACTTTCCGAGCAGTGATGCGGACCAGTTGAACCCCGTCTTACCTGGACGCCGCAACAGCTTGTTCTCGCCATCGCTGGTGATGAACTCCCAACCCTTCGATTCTAGATACCCGAGGAAGTCGCACCGCGAGTTGAAATCGTCGCCGGGGCGATCTGCGTGCCGCTTGCCATTCGCTGGCTTGCTCGAGGCTGGCGGCTTCTTCTCCACGCGAATCTCATGAAGCGCCCGTGCAACCCCAAGTAAGGCGTCGCGCTCTTCAGGTGTCACGAGGGGGATGGATTCGAACGAACCCTGGACGAGGACATATCCCGGAGATGGAGCAGTGAGAATGATGCCACCCTCGCCCCGTGTCTCGATCAACGTCGCATCGGCAATCCACTGCCCGCGACGCTTAACTGGAGTCAGCGTCTTTCCCTGGTAGGTGAACGCGTCGCCGCTCTCCCGGGTGAATCGTCGCTGCGCCAAATCCTGGTTGCCCTCAATGACCGCTCCAGGGCAACGATAGAACACATGCCGGCCGCCGCTTTGGCTTTGCTCGATCACAAGCCGATCGAATAGCTCCTGCTTCGCTTGATGTAGCAGTCGCATCCAAGCCGGGAATAACTCTGCTTTGAAATCGAAGTCGATGACTTCCAGGTTACCGCTCACCTTACCGGTAACGACACACACGGCATCAGCGACGCGTTTCCAGAACCCTTTCGCGGGCATCGTTGTTTGAAAGGGCTTCCATGAGCCGATTGGCATCTTGCGATTACGATCTGCCGGAATGGCGCATAGCGCCCAATCGCGATATTGTTCTGCGACGGCCAACAGATCTGCCATCCTTGCACCTTCCTGCGGCTCCTAAGCCGCGTTCGGAGACCGGCTGGCGCTAGGACTGAGCTCGTCCAATCGTGTTGTCCGCGATGAGCTTCAGCACGTCCGTCCAATTCACGCGGCGGCTCTTGCCAAGCTTGACGTAAGGCAGCTCACCAGCGTCCATCATTGCGTAGATCTTTGAACGGCTGAGACTCAAGTAGCGCGCTACATCCCGAATGGGACAGAGCCGTCCTTCCACTGTTTCCGCGGGCTTCTCCAATGCTCGGGCCATTTGTTCTCTCCTATTTGGTACTTGATCGTCCGTAACCGTAATCATGCGAGTAATGGTATCGCGGCTACATTGACCGTTCAAACCGTAACTGCCATAGTTACGGTTACGACATCGGTTACATTTTCCCAGGACGCGTTTTGATGTTGATCACTTCCGCAGTTGTCTCGTTTCAGTGGCCCCTGCCGCCCGATGGATTTCAATGGCGAGATCTTCGACCGGTGTCCGATTCGTGGAGCGTCGAACGAAAAAGCGATCGTGTTTTGGTGTCTAACGACTTCCGCATGAGTTTTCTTGGCTTGAATACTAAGTCCATCAAGTACCAACCATTGGATTCGAGTGGCCTGTTTCGTGAACTCGCCGCGTTAGATCCATCACCCGAGGCGATTCAACAATTTGCCAACCGTTATGGTGCCCTGACAGGCGGCCGCTTATTTGTGCCTCAGGATAAAGAGGAACGCATGCTGAAGCCAACGTCGGACGTCCGATTATCGCGTTACTACGAAGAAGCGCTTTTCGCTGGCATGACTGAGGCGAAAACGACAATCAAACATTGGGTAATGCGCGGGGCCGTCTTTGGAGACAGTCTCGGGTACTGGCGAGAAGAGATTCACAAGTTGCGAGCACTGATTGGATTGTGGGACTCCTTAAGAAATTCCAATCGAAGTGGGATCGAGAAGTTCGCGCAATTCGGTTGGAACGGAAAGCTTCGAACGATAAATGTGGTCGACGAAGACGGAAAAGCATTGGCCCGTGTAAGAACCTTTACGCAAGAGGCGAGTGCAAAACTCACACTCGCCGCCGCGGCAGAACACGCGCTAACTGATGTACTGAGCGATCTAACGGCTAACACGTCTGGAATTCTTCTCTTTCCTCATGAAAGCAGATACCGACGGAAGCTGGCAATCGTTCCCAAGTCACTTCGCGATGCAATCTGGCTGCAGTTCGCGCTGGCGGTCCTGGAAAACAAGAAATACCGCTCCTGCGAGGTTTGCGGCAAGTCATTCGAAGTGTCGCCCCAGGTTGCTCGCACCACACGCACTCTCTGTAGCTCTGCCTGCAAGCAGAAAGCGCACCGTCTCCGCCGAGATCAATGCGTGAAATTTGCGGAGCAGGGTTTGACCGCCAAGCAGATTGCCAAGCGTGTGGGATCCCAACTATCAACCGTTGAAAACTGGTTACAGGAATTCAAGGAGAAAAAGTAGATGTCGCGAAAACGCCGTGGACGTGGTGAGGGATCGATCTATCAGCGGGCCGACGGGACTTGGTGTGCTACGATCAGCGTGGGCTACAACAACGACGGCAAACGTAAACGGCGAACACTGTTTGGCGATACGAAGCAAAAGGTTCAAGAGAAGCTCGGCAAGTTGTCACGCGAGATCACACACTTGTCGGATATCGAGCCGCAGCGGATCAAGGTCGGAGAGTATCTCGATCGGTGGCTGAAGGATGGCGCCAAACCGCGAGTGAGGATGACGACATTTGATAACTACGAGCGAGCCGTGAACCTGCACATCAAACCCTACCTCGGAGGGCTGCAATTGGCACGTCTCACCGGGCTCAATATCCACGGACTCTATTCGACTCTGGAGCAAGCTGGGAAAAGTCCGGACACCATTCGCCTAACGCATGCCGTCCTTCATCGCGCACTTCGACAGGCCGTTAAATGGCGACTGATCCCATTCAATACGTGCTCTGACGTCGACCGTCCGAAGGTTGAGAAGAAGTCGATCAGTCCATACACGGTGGAACAAGTGAAGACGTTGCTTACCGCGGCCCAAGGGGATCGGTATGAGGCTATTTTTGTCCTGGGTGTTACCACCGGCATGCGGCTCGGGGAACTCTTCGGACTTCAATGGTCCGACGTGAATCTCGCCGGCCAGGCCATCATGGTCCAGCACGCTTTGGTGGAACTGCGCGGCAGGTTAACCCTGACAGAGCCAAAAACCGCGCGTGGCCGGCGGCGGATCGAATTACCGAGAATGGCAATCGATGCGCTGGTTCAACACCAAGCGAGGATGCTCGAAGAAGGATTCGCTGGTGGTGGCTACGTGTTCTGCAATTACCACGGTGGTCCGCTTCGCCGCAGCCATTTTCACTTCCGACATTTCAAGCCGCTGCTGGTGCGCGCGAATCTTCCCGAAATACGATTTCACGATCTACGTCACACCTCGGCGACTTTGCTGCTCTCGCAAGGCGTTCATCCGAAGGTTGTCCAGGAGCGACTGGGGCATTCGCAGATTTCCGTGACGATGGACACGTACAGCCACGTGCTCCCTTCGTTACAGCTGGAGGCGGCCGGCAAATTCGACCAGATGTTGGATAGCGAGGAAACGGCGTGACACTGGCGAAATCTCCCTCTACGTTCGCCAACGTCCAAGGTGTAAGCGCGAGAATGGCTACACTTGGGCTACATTCCGCTGAAACATCGCGTCTCGCCAGTACGCAGGCGCAAGAAAACGCCCCCGCAACTCTAGGCGGGGGCGTAGTTTACAAGAGCGGAGGGCACGAGATTCGAACTCGCAACCGGTTGCCCGGCATCACATTTCCAGTGTGACCGCTAGCCATTCGCTTACCCTCCGGGGGTTGTCCATCGACTGGAAGTTTCCAGTTTATCGACGGTGGCAAGAGGATAGTTTACGACGAGTCGGGTCGTTCGCCCAGACCGGTTCAGGGCCGCATTACAGCTTAACCAGCCGGAATAATGCCACCTCGCTGCGAATCGATCGGAGGGTTACTTCATTCGCGCTTTGATCCGGTCCAGGGAATTCTTGGCAGTTGACTTCATCAGGAAATCGTTGCCATTTGCCATCCTCTCGAGCAGTTCGACAGAAGCTTCCTCCCCGATATTTCCCAGCAATTGAATGAGCGACATTCGTTCTGGAATGCTCTTGGCGTTCTCCAGGCGAGCGATCACCGGTTCTTCGGCAACAGGCCCCAGTTTGACCAGTGCCGATTGAATCGCTGAGCGATTGCTGAAGTTGTCGAATTTGGCGATTAGGGCTGCCGCCGTTTCCTTCGTTGGACTGAGTTCGACGAGTGCCTGAATGACCTCGCGGTTCGATGTTGGACCGGGCGAGTTCAGGAGTTCGAGCAGTACCGGAATGTTATCTTCCGTACCCCATTTGCGAACGGCTTCCGCTGCAGCCCGCTGGGAACTTGGGTCACTTGAGCGCAACTGCTGATTCAGCACAGCAGAGACTTCTGCGCGCCGCTCTTCCATGACCGGCAGGCGATTCAAATCAGTGAGAGAAAACCAAGCGGGTCGACCGCTCGCTGGATCATTCAGTTGGGCAAGAATTTGATCGAGCTTCTCGGAGTCGGTCTGGGGCTGGCGAGGCACAGGGCGCACCGCTGGGTTCGGGCGGGTGAATGGTGGTCTCACTGGTGATGGTGGCATCAAATCCGGGCGGCCAAATTCAGGGACTTGAGGATACGGTGGTGGTGCAAGTTGCGGACGAACGCCTTCGTACGGTTTCACATTTTCGGGTTGAGGGATTTTCTGTTTGGGCGGAGCAATAAAATCTGCGGGCCGGGCACCAGTGCCATTCATCCGCTCTTTTGCCATCTTGCGCGCTTCAGACTCAGGTACTGGGATCGTGTTGACCTTGATGTTCCGCCCGGGACCTGACTCATGCTCTACCTTGGCAATGAGGTTGCCTGCAAACCGATACGCCAGCACTCCAGTTCCACCACAAAAAACGAGCAAGACCAGCGACAACGCCAGGCAACCCAAAATGATCGGCGCTCGACTGGACTTCGCGACCACAGGTTGCGGGGGCTCACGATAGCCGGGTTGAGACAGCAACGTGGGAGCGGGAGCAAATGGAGATAAGGGTTGCAGCGGCTGCAGAGGCGCTAAGGGCGTGAGCACCAGTTGCGATTGCTGAGGTTCCGGTGTTGGAGTACTCGCTTGAATCGATTTCGGTAAGAACGGTTGAAAGCAGCGTTCGCAGCGAATGACGGCACCGGGTTGAATCCCCGGCTTAGGAAACGAATGCTTGCAGGCAGGACAAACCACAGTGCCGCTCATGGCGTCTGCATCCTGGCGATGGAGATAGCTAACCTAAGCGCGCCGCCTACTTTTGCAATTCGATCAACAAATCAAAATCGGCCAGCGAGCGTCCCAGGTAGATATGGTCGAATAGTGCCGCCTGTCCGTCAACTGCCGCGAAACCCATTCCAGTAAGTGTGAATTCGCCAAAGTCTGCGAACAGGTCGCGTGTGACCTGTTCGAACTTGGCCGGCACCTTGTCGTCAATAGCGAGCGAACCGCCGAAGCACTCGCCGCCGGGACCGGCATGATAGCGAAACTTCGCACCTTCGCGACCACTGCCGCCGGGACCCCAGGCACCGTTGTGATTCAGTTGTAAGCAGATGGTATTACCACCCTGTTTTTTCCAGGCAAAACGAATGTATCGAATTTCGCCAGGACCGGGATTCTCTCGGACGTTAAGGCCGAGCATCGGCAGTTTGGCGTTGGATTTCTGATCGCCATTCACACGCAGGCAAACCTGACCGCTGAACTTGTCGCGATTCTCCGGCACCGCTTTACCACCACCTTCGGTCAGCAGCGCAATGAACTTCTCATCGTCTTCGAACACTTCTCGCGGCGCTTCAGCGACTGGCTTCTCACCCGCAACGACTTTGATGTTCACCGGGACTGAATTGCTGCGTACCGAGTTCACCGAGACCGGAGCGGCTAAGGCCACGACCTTGGCGTCCTTTAGTGGTCCTGGTTTGCTGCCAAAGGCAAACGTAAGCGGGAATTCAAACTCGGTTTTGTCCGCGGGTACGATCCATTGGGGTGCGACGTAACCCTTTGGCAGGTTTTCGAGCGTTACCACCACCGGTTGCTTGAACGCAGCAACGCGATTGATTTTGCCGGTCAGTTTGCCGGTCTCGCCCATGCCTGCCTTGCCTTCTAGCGTCAACTCACCGGTGAGTTCCAATTCGAACGGCGCCACTGGCACGAGCGTGCGAACGGGGGCGGCAATTGACGATGTAACTGTTTTGCCGTCAGTGGCCAGTAGATCGGCCACCAGTACCAGATCCCAGTTCTGCTTCGGCAGATCGGAAGGAACGAGAATGTTCACGTCGAGTTCCGTTTGGTCGGGCTTGAACGCTGGCGAACCATCCAGCCGCAGCGCGGCATTCACATTGTCGACAACCTTGTCTTGCGTTCCTTCTTTGACGGTTTTCTTCGGCCCGGGCTGTGTGGTGAGGAGTCGCACGCGCACGTTGCCGGTGACAGTCCCGCTCCGCTTGATCGCCAACTTTGCGGTCAACTTATCGCCGAGAACAAGTGCATCGGCGGCGTCACCATTCCAGGCGAAGGAAATTGGGGAAGCGTTCATGACGCCAATCGCAAACTGTTGGCGCAAATGAGGCTGATAAACGGAGCCTGGCACTTCCGGGGTCAGTGCCAAACGCGAAATGGGTTGCGACAGCTGCGACGCAGTGCCGCTAACCAGCAACAGACCGTCCGTGCCGGCGGCACCTTCGGCAGCTGAAAGAGTGACAAGGGCAATGGATGCTCCGGCGACAATCTTATTCCCTTGGATGGAAATGCCGCTCGGTAGTCCGTGCAACTTCAGGTCGATATCGCCTTGATACCCAGCGCGCGTGGCTTGCACGAGCAGCACCTGCGTGCCACCCGCGGGGATGTTCAATCGATCGGTGGACAAGGTTAGCGAAAAGTCGGGAGCCGCTGCATCGCGAGCTTCAAGGCGATAAACAAAATTCGGGCCACCACGATCTTGCATATCCTTCACGCCAAGTTGCATTTGATTCACACCAGCAGGCACGGTGAAATCTAACAGCGGGTCGCTTGTTCCTGCGCGGTCGTCGCTGGTACTCAGTGGATTGCCTGCTTGACCGTAAACTGTGAGAACGCCATCAAGGGGCGAGCCGAATCTTTGTGCAAATACTTCCAACCGCAGCTTTTGCCCCGGCGTGACGGCCAGCGTATACCGATCTTCTTCACCGCCAGCCGTAAGTACTCCACTCACACCCGCTGGCACTGCAGACATAGCCGGCAATTGCCCCGGTGTTCGAGTTGGTTCCACCATTTCACTTGCGTTGCTCACGAGCAAGCGAGGCGCACCGCCGGTGAAGTGCGGCACACTTTCTGGAATCGTGACTTGGATTATTCCCGCACCTGGAAAGGCAGAAGCATCGACGGCTATATCCTCGGCTACAGCGCTACCCGGCATGCGAGTGGTTGCCTTGCTTCCCTGCGCGACAGCCATTGGCAAAGCTTGATCGGCGAATTGCAACGCACCTACCTTCAACCGGAAATGACTGGGTGCGGTACCGCGATACAATTGATCGTGCAACTCAACAGAGTAGGTACCATCGGCGGGGAGAGTGGCTGACAACCTGGCATCGCCACCCAACAAGCGAAGCGGAGGGCTGTACGCGATTTGAGTTCCACGGGAGTCCAGCAGACGCAGCACGGGCTTGATTGCAGCCCCAATTCGCTGGGCCTCTACATCGAGCGAAATCGTTTCACCCCGTTTGCCGGTGAACGAACTGCGCAGCGACTGGCCAGTGGGCAAGCTACCTGTGAGCGCAATTGGCAACGAGGAGATTGCTTCGCTAAAGGCCGCCTGAGGCAAACGGTCGATACCAATGGCCAGCGGGTTCGAAATGCCATTCTTGGTTGCTAACCGCAGCAAATAAATGCCAGGGGAGGCGGCAGCATCAACGGTGATCTCAATCTCCAATCGGTTCGCCTTCGCACCTGGTCTCACCGACTGCGAGGCAATGGGCACCGGCAGAACGACGCGCGCATCGGCGGTGAGTTCGCTGCCGTCGATGGCGAGCGTTACTGCTTTGCCGGCGGTCAGTCCCCGCAACGACAAGTTGGTGATTGCCGGAGCAGCGTAGGATGCAGTCCAGCTGCACAACAATAGGCAACAGGCGGTAAAGAAGACGCGCGGGCGAAGCAAGCAGTTCATGCTCGTGTTCCCTGGCGATCGGAAAGGAGAGAAATTGGGGCGGGGGTAAACAACAGCGCCGTCATCCCAGGCAGGATGGCGGCGCTGATCATCAATCTCGTGTGTCTGACTCAGCGAACAACGCTTGGTCCGTGGGTAATGACCTTTGAACTCACTACACCGACACGATCAAGCATTCGTCGGATCGACTAGCCAAAGGGGTCAACTGGAGCGGGAGCAGGCGCGGGAGTCGGTGCTGGAACAGGCATCGGTGCCGGTGTCGTTGCTGGCGCAGGGGCCGGAGCTGGATCAGCAAACGGATCATCGCTGGCTGGAACAGGCGCTGGAGCCGGCGCGGCGGGCTTAGCTGCTGGAGCAGGCGCAGTGGCCGAAGCGGGAACAACGGAGTCATCTTTGAAAGGATCATCCTTCACGTCAGCGGGCTTTGTGGCCGGTGCGGCGCCGAACGGATCGTTGGGGGCGGTTGCTGGTGCCGGGGCAGGAGTCGCCGGAGCAGGCATTGGAGCAGGAGCAGGCATTGGAGCAGGAGCAGGCATTGGAGCAGGAGTTGCTGGAGCGGGAGCAGCGCCAAACGGATCGTTGGGGTCGGCCGCTGGAACTGGAGTCGCCGGAGCAGGCATTGGAGCCGGAGTTGCAGGAGCAGGAGCAGCGCCAAACGGATCGTTCGGGTCGGCCGCTGGTGCCGGGGCAGGAGTCGCCGGAGCAGGCATTGGAGCCGGAGTTGCAGGAGCAGGAGCAGGAGCAGCGCCAAACGGATCGTTCGGGTCGGCCGCTGGTGCCGGGGCAGGAGTCGCCGGAGCAGGCATTGGAGCCGGAGTTGCTGGAGCAGGAGCAGCGCCGAACGGATCGGCTGGATCGGCTGGCGCGGCTGGGGCAGGAGCAGGCATTGGTGCTGGAGTTACCGGGGCTGGAGCAGCGCCAAACGGATCGTTGGGGTCGGCTGCTGGTGCCGGGGCAGGAGTCGCCGGAGCAGGCATTGGTGCGGGCGTTGCTGGAGCAGGACCAGCGCCAAACGGATCGGCTGGTTCAGCAGGCGCGGCTGGTGCAGGAGCGGGTATCGGTGCAGGAGCAGGCATTGGAGCAGGAGTTGCTGGAGCAGGAGCAGCGCCGAACGGATCGGCTGGATCGGCAGGCGCGGCTGGTGCCGGAGCGGGCATCGGTGCAGGGGCAGGAGCAGCGCCGAACGGATCGGCTGGATCAGCAGGCGCGGCTGGTGCCGGAGCTGGCATCGGTGCAGGCGTTGCCGGGGCAGGAGCAGCGCCGAACGGATCGGCTGGATCAGCAGGCGCGGCTGGTGCCGGAGCTGGCATCGGTGCAGGCGTTGCAGGGGCTGGAGTAGCGCCAAACGGATCGGCTGGACCAGCAGGCGCGGCTGGTGCCGGAGCTGGCATCGGAGCCGGAGTCGGGGTAGGCATTGCAGCAGGTGCAGACGCCCCACCAAACGGATCGGCTGGATCGGCAGGTGCCGCAGGTGCTGGAGCGGGCATTGGTGCCGGCGCTGGAGTGCCACCAAATGGGTCAGCCGGTGCTCCGAACGGATCGTTCGCTGCCGGAACTGGCATCGCCGGACTAGCCGGTGCCGGACCAGTTCCTGCCGCGCCCCCCGCGGGTCCACGCAGGACGTCTGCTTCGTTTCGCCTCATTTCTTCAAAGCGAGCGTTTTCTCGTTTATTCAAATTAGCCCGAGCCATCAGGCGGGCATTTTGACGGTAACTCTCCAATGCCATCCGGTCGGGACCTTGGACGCGTTCGAGCGACTTGCCAATGGGATAGACGTCGCCGGCGGCTACTTCCAAGGCGGCACCTTTATCGAAGTCAGCTTTAGCTTCATCGGGCCGGCCCAACTTGCTATAAGCCAGAGCGCGGAAGTAATAGACGCGCGGGTCTGTGCTGCCACCGTTAATGGCTTCGGTCAGAAAGCCGTGAGCCCGGGTGTAATTGCGGCTGTTATAGGAATGCACGCCCCGACCGTAAAGCTCGTCGAGCAGCGTGTCTTGCGACCAGCCGACAGAGCCGAGCAGCGCGCAACTTGCTGCCGACAACAACATCCACCGAATGCTCCTGATCATCACCAAAACTCCGTAAAAGCCCGCCGAATAGTGGATTGCCGCAGGGCTCAAACCAACTTGGCCAAACTGCGAACAGAACCAAAGTCTGCAAATATCACCGCGCACCGGCTGCGCAGAAACTTCGCCTCGCAGCGATCATCCTAATTTGCCTACCTGTCGAGAGCAAGCAAAACCACCACTCGCACGGCGAATTGCGGGGCTGCGAAGCCGCGCGATTGCTCCCCCGAAGCCTATTCGCGTCTCATGTGCCACGTTATTCTAAACGCTCCTCTCCGTTCCACTTCGACATCTGCGATGGAAGGAACGCGTGCATGCGCTTAATCCTGGCTCTGATTCAACCCACCAAACTAAAAGCTGTTCAAGAGGCGCTCGCCAAAATCGGCGTCGAACGTATGACCGTCTGCGATGCTCACGGTTACGGACGCCAAAAAGGGCAGAAGGCCACGTATCGCGGGGCCGAATACAAAACGAACCTGCTCCGCAAAGTGGCTCTTGAGATCGCGGTCAACGAGGACTTCCTCCAGCCAACGCTCGATACGCTCACCAACGTCGCTCGCACCGGGGCCGATGGTAATATCGGCGATGGCAAGATCTTCGTCCTGCCAGTCGAAGAAGTAATCCGCCTCAGTGACACCGTCCGTGGCCCCGAAGGCGTCTCTTAAGATTCGCCCAACCCCTGCCCCAAATGACGTTGGTAAAGCAACCGCGCTTCACTTCAACGCAATCTACCCCTAGATTCGCCCGCATCCGCTTGTCTCGCTGACGGGGATGCCTCGCGCAAAACCTCAAATTTCACGCGAGAAGCGATCCATGTTGCAGTTGAGATTCTCGATGCTGCCTCCGCGAATAAGGATCGGCTTACATAAACCGTGCACCCCGGCGAGTGTTGCAGACGTTTGGGCTGCGCGAACTCAGGGCCATTCTTCAGCGTGACGGGAAGCCTAGAGCGAAGGTCGCGTTGGCGTCCCAACATGCAGAAGCACTCGGCCAAGGTGAAGGTCGTGCTACGTTGGTGAGATCAACGAAGCGGCCAGTGCAAATTCAGAAGTTGTACATCGATTCGCCCGCATGTTACAAAACTCGAACGTGGTTCAGAATCGGACCTGCGGCGAGCACGTAAGACCGAAGTCTCTCAGCTACCTACCTGTCAACGCTCCCTCAGGAAGCAAATGATGTCACGCTGGCAGTTTCCCTACGTCGACCTAGGCACTTCGACCCGCCGCAACTTCCTATTCACCAGCACGTCGCTGGCTGCGGCCGCATTTTGGGCTCAGCGTGCTGAAGGCGCGGTCCTGTCGCGGCTAAAGACCGGAGACGATCCTTTTAAGCTGGGTGTCGCCTCGGGTGATCCCACACCCGATGGCTTTGTGATCTGGACACGTCTCGCTCCTGATCCACTCACTGGTGGCGGCATGCCGAACGAACCGGTCGCTGTAACTTGGGAAGTGGCCGAAGATGAGCAGTTCACCAAGACCGTGCAATTTGGCAAGACGACAGCCATTCCCGCCTGGGCTCATTCTGTGCACGTGGAAGTGGCGGGACTGAAGCCCGACCGCTGGTACTTTTATCGTTTTCGAGTGGGAATGGATGAAAGTCGCATTGGCCGCGCGCGAACTTTTCCTACGCTCAATGCGCAGGTGGACAAACTGAAGTTCGCCTTTGCTTCATGTCAGCACTTCGAGTCCGGTCTTTTCACGGCTTACGAGCATATGCTGCGGGACGATCTCGACCTGGTCGTGCATCTGGGCGATTACTTGTACGAAGGTCCCGGCAAAGACAATCTCGTCCGCAAACATGTGGGTGGCAAGCTCGACGCTCTGGAAGACTATCGCAATCGTCACGCGCAGTACAAAACCGATCCCCACCTGCAGGCCATGCACGCTGCTGCTCCGTGGCTGGTCACCTGGGACGATCACGAATTCGAGAACAACTGCGCCGGTGCAGTTCCTGAATTGCGTAAAGACAACAGGCCGTCGCCCAGCACGCGGGACTATCTGGCAATGCGCGCTCGTGCTTATCAGGCCTACTACGAGCACATGCCGCTCCGTCTGAGTGCGTTGCCCAATGGGCCGGACATGCAACTCTATCGCAGAGTATCGTTCGGCCGTCTGGCAAATTTCTGCGTGCTCGATACTCGGCAATACCGCAGCGATCAGCCGCACGGCGACGGCCGCAAACCGCAAGGAGATGAAGCGCTGTCCCTTTCGCAAACGCTGCTGGGCGACCGGCAAGAGGCGTGGCTAAAGGATGCCCTGGTTGGCTCCACAGCCAAGTGGAATGTGCTGGCTCAGCAAGTGATGATGGCCCGTGTCGATCGGATGCCGGGTGAACTGGCCGCCTTCAGCATGGATCAATGGCCGGGTTATGAAATGAATCGGCGCCGGATGTTGAAATTCTTTCACGAGCGGAAGATCGCGAACCCCGTCGTCCTCACGGGTGACATTCATAGCAACTGGGCCAACGATTTAATTTGCGATTTCGATAAGCTCGATTCCTGTGTTGTTGCCAGCGAGTTCGTGGGGACTTCGCTTTCGTCCGGCGGCAACGGCGTCGACAAGCCAAAAGACCATACTGCTACCCTTGCCGAGAATCCCTTCGTTAAGTTCTTCAATACCGAACGCGGTTATGTTCGCTGCGATCTGTCAGCGAAGGAATGGCGCAGCGACTATCAAGTTGTCACTGAAGTGCTCAAGCCCGGCGGCCAGATGTTGACTCGCGCGTCGTTTGTTGTTGAGGCTGGAAGACCGGGCGTGCAGAAGGCGTAACGTTAATCGAATCGCTCATTTCGCTCGCTTGCTTCACACCGCTTGTGCGTACTTGATCGCAGCGGCAATTCAGGCCACGATAGTTCGCTTAACAGCCCCGCGATTTACTCTCGCACAATCCCGCCAAGGACCACTTCTGATGCTCGACGAACTATTCAATCTAAAAGGCCGCACGGCGCTCATTACCGGCGGTAGCAAAGGCATCGGCAAGGCCTGTGCCCGTGGGCTGGCCGAGGCGGGCGCGAATATCGCTATCAGCGCACGAACCGAAGACGAACTGAAGAAGGCAGCCGCTGAAATTGGCAAAGGACTCGATGTGAAGGTCGAGTACTTCATCGCCGATATGGGCGATCGAGATGAAGTAAAGAAGCTGGCCGATGCGGTGCTGGCAAAGATGGGGCGCGTCGACGTTCTGTTCAATAACGCTGGAAGCAATAAGCCACAGAACCTCGTCGATACGACGATGGATACGTGGGACTCGATCCTGGAACTCAACTTCACCAGCTGCATGCTGCTGTCGAAATACATCGCGCCGCAAATGATTGAGCGCAAATGGGGCCGGATCATTTACACGTCGTCGGTCATGGCTCTCGCCTCGAATGCCGCCCGTGGTTTGTACTCGGGAACCAAGGCTGCGCTAATCGGTATGGCCCGCGCTCAAGCACTCGAACTCGGACCCAGTGGCATCACGGTCAATTGCCTCGCTCCGGGACCAGTGGCCACTGACTTGCCGATGAGCATTCTCACGCCAGCGCAGAAAGAGATCTTCGCCAATCGCACCGCAGTCAAGCGTTGGGGGCAGGTGAACGACATGGTAGGGCCTGTTGTGATGCTCAGCACCGATGCGGGTGCGTTCATCACCGGCACTGTGATTTCGGCCGACGGCGGCATGTTGTGCCGCACGTTTGACTAGAGCTCAATGCTCTTGATCGTGTTGCCGCCTGAGTGTAGCGCGCCATCGAGGCAGCGCTGCGCCGCGGCAACTAAATCGTTCGGCGGAAAGTTGCGACTGGGGAGCGACACCGTCGCGAGACCCGCGCTCATGCTCAGACGTGGAGCATCGGGGGGCAGGCTCTCGTCCTGCCAATCAGGCAATTGGTCGTGCACGTTGCGCAGTGTGGCCAGGGCATCGCTACGCGAGCAGTCTCCCCAGAGCAGCGCGAATCGCGTGCTGGTGAGTTGTAAGCAGGGGCCGAGAACGCCGGTCGCTTCGGCCAGATGGCGACGAAATCGTTCGAGGAACACCATGGTGGGTTCAATACCGCAAACGAACTGAGCATCGGCAAAATGATCGAGCTGCAAGATCGCGAGCGACAACGGACTGCGGTTCTGCCGGCAAGTCTGCAGCACGCTTGTCAAACGTCCCAGCAGACCGGGATCGGCGGCTGTGCGTGCTGGTTGGCCTGCTGCGGCCAATGAGGCGACTGGTGTGGTTCGTCGCAAGGGTGAACTATTGGAGGGATGCAGAAAATCGCTGCCGCCATCGGCTCGCCGCTCGCTCTTGTGGTCGCCGAGTTTGAATTCGCCGACCGGCCGCGCAGCGTGATTGGCAAGATGCTGCAAATCGCGTGTTGTCTGCAGGACCGATTCGAGCGCTGTGGCTTCGTCAGCCGCACGTTGCATTTGAATCAGCTCTGGCACCATCTCGGCAGTGATCGAAGCCAACCGTCGATGCGCTGCTTGCAGTAATTCTTGCGAGCTTGGTCCGCTAGGGAGTTCAATCGCCAGCACGCCAGCCAACGATTCGAAATGGGGGCCAAGTTCTGTCAGCACCGAATGCAAGCGCACGGGCCCGAGTTCGAAATAGCGCTCGCCAATTTCGAGCAGTTGCGCGAGTTCAGCGTCGTGAGGTTGTTCGACGTAGCGAGTCAGCAATTCGCCTAAGTGCAGAATCTGGCATAATTGCCGGCTAGGGGTCGGTGCATGTTCGACGGCCCGCTCGCGCGGCGGTACCGCAACCGCTTGGCACAGCTTCGGCGGCAGCCGCCAGTTCATCAGCATTCGCGCGCTAAGGGAGAGGTGGTCGAACCCAAGCGTGGGAATCTCCACTGCTTGCAAATCACCGCCGCAGAGGCGCGTCTGCACATACATGGTCGCGTAGTTTTCGCCCAACTGCTGCAGCAGGGCGAGGATCCCCACGTCTTGCAATAAGCCAGCAATGAACGCTTCTTCTTCGTCGCTCTTGGCAACGAATTGTTCGAGCAGTCGGCAGGCAACGGCCTTGAGCAACGTGTGCTGCCAATAGTGTTGCAATGCTTCGGCATGGATGCCGCGTAACAACTCCGGCGGCAAACTGAAGCCAAGCAGCAGTGCTTTGAGCGGCTTAAGACCAAGGAGTGCGAGCGCTTGTTGCAGATCGCTGACCTGGCGACTGAGGCCGAAGAGGGAACTATTCACGACCTTGAGAATGCGGGCCGCAAGTGCCGGGTCGCTTTCGAGGCACAGTTTGAGCTGCCGTGGATCGACTTGGGGCTGCCCCGCGAGTCGCAAGACTTCCAGTGCGACGGCGGGGAGCGAGTAGAGTTGCTCGGCCTGTTGGGCAAAGCGATCGAGCGAGCTGAGCGTAGCAGACATCGGACACACACCAAGGGTTCGCAAAGAGAGGTTCTACCTGGGAAACTCTAGCTCGCGCTTGGCGATCAGCTCGACTGCAACGTCACCAGCGAAATTAACTTCCGGCAATGGCCGCGTTGATCTTGGTCTGGCTGTCTTCAAAGGCCCCGTTGGTTTGCGTTCCTAAGAACGTAATCGCGCCGACACAGAGCCCAACTATGAGAGCCAGCATCACGGCATACTCAACCGCAGTCGGCCCATCCTCGTCCAATAACAAACGGAGAAGCAATCGGTCCATGGCGTTGCCCTTTACCCAAACAACGAAGAAAAGTTCGGCGGCACCTCTCAGAAAAGTTGTGAGAGGTATCGGCCGGGGAGTAGAGCAAGCAGAGAGTCAAAAGAGTCTACTGCCTGTCGTCTGAACTCTAGGTCACGTCCCGGCAATGAGCAAAGGAAGTTGATATTTTCCCCCCGTTGAGCAGTTTGCATCAATGGATTCGGGGCATTCTTGCTGGGAATGAATTGCTAGAACGGTGGCGCATTCGACGGCCGGCGCGCCTGGCGGGTTTCCTGCGGGCGAGTGGCTGTTTGCTGGGGATAAGCCTGCTGCTGCTCGGCCTGCAAGGCCTCAAAATAACGACTGCGCGGCTGGTAACGAGCTTGCGGATCAGGCAGGCGCTCGCTCATCGGTCCCGAGGGCGCGCTGGGAAGTGGTTCGGCCGGAGTGGGCGCGGGTTGCGGGGTGCTCGGCGCTTGTTCCTCAAAATAGTACGGGGCGTGGGCACCGCTACTGAGGCCGCTGTGCATTTCATAGCCAGGCATGGCGAACGGATGCTTGATCGGAAAATGACCGTGGGTTGGCCGTGGGGGGCATTGATCGTAGGCATGATACCCACTGCTCCAGCCCAACCCCGAGGTGCGGACGACGTAATTGAACCAGTCCGCGCGCGCCGGCAATGTTGTTGTGCAGAGGAGCAAGCCGAGGGTGCCGATTTTGACGATGGTCTGTTTCATGGTCGTCCATTCCCGTTCAATAACGGCAGGTGCTTACCGGCCGAGGCATCTTCAGTTTGCTATCGTCGCCGCTTTGAGCACGGCATTCCCAAATTCCCCCTCCTTGGCGACAATGACGGTGATGGTCCGTCCTTTTCTGCGGTAAAAACAGTATGTTCGCCACCTTTCGCCATTTGCTGGGAATGATTCGGTTCAGCCATACCATTTTTGCGCTGCCGTTTGCACTGCTGGCCGCGATCATGGCGTGGACGACTCCGGTCCCGGCAGGCGTCGATGTGACGATCGCCTTTCGTTGGCAACATCTGCTCGGCATCTTGATCTGCATGGTCGGTGCCCGCAGCGCGGCGATGGCCTTTAACAGACTCGTCGATCGGCATATCGATGCGGCGAATCCGCGCACACAGATGCGGCATATTCCCGCAGGTCTTTTGTCGCTGCCGACGGTGATTCTGTTCACACTTGCGTCATCGGCCATCTTCTTCGCCGGCACGCTGCTGTTCCTACCCAATTGGCTACCGATCGTATTGTCTGTGCCGGTGTTGCTGTTTTTGCTGGGCTATAGCTATGCCAAGCGGTTCACCTCGCTGGCTCACTTCTGGCTCGGCATCGCGCTGATGCTCGCACCGGTTTGTGCTTGGATTGCTTTGCGGGGCGAGATCCTGCTGGTGCAGCCGCGCGATATTTTGCCGGCTGTAATGCTGGGGCTTGTCGTTTTGGCCTGGGTTGCTGGCTTCGATATCATTTATGCCTGTCAGGATGCCGATTTTGATCGGCAGGCCAAGTTGCGCAGCGTCCCCGCGCGGCTCGGCGTCGCCGGCGCACTGCGATTGGCAGCTGCGTGTCACCTGGTCACCCTGATCCTGCTCGGGCTCTTGCCCTTGC
Organism: Anatilimnocola aggregata; assembly: GCF_007747655.1. Taxonomy (NCBI): domain Bacteria; kingdom Pseudomonadati; phylum Planctomycetota; class Planctomycetia; order Pirellulales; family Pirellulaceae; genus Anatilimnocola; species Anatilimnocola aggregata. The sequence continues at coordinate 4,632,846 of NZ_CP036274.1, read as the reverse complement.
TCTGCCCGGAAATAGGGCTAGGTTGGATTTATGGCAGTGGTGTGATGGCGGTAGCCTTGCTGCTCGTTTACGAGCATGCCCTGGTCAAGCCGGGCGATTTGACGCGCGTGAATGTGGCGTTCTTCAACGTCAATGCGATCGTCAGTTTCGGCTTGTTCGTGGTCGGCACGATCGATCTGCTGCTGCACTAAGGCTGCGGCAATCACACAGGGGCGTGATTGCCACAGCACCTCTCCAAGGAACTGACCCATGCGAGTTTCGAGCCTGCGTATTGCAGCTGTCTGCGGTTGTTGCCTGGCCGGTTGCGGCACGAATGTTCCTGCGCCTGTTATCACGCCGGGTCCAGGCACGACAGTTGTCGAATCCAAGACCGAAACAAGCGAGATGCCTGAGGTTCAGCCGACTCCGCAAGCACAGGTAACGCCGACGATCAAGCCACGGGTTACTTCACTTCCGCCGGCCGATCCCAACGATCCCGTCCGCCAGATCGCGGCGAAGCTGGTCGAACCAACGGGCCCCGGTGGCTGGCGAATCAGTGAAGCTGCCGCGCTGGAACTCGAACGACTCGGGCCCGATGCTACGGCGAGGTTGCTGCCGCTGTTGGGCGATAAGCAACTCGAAGTGCGGCGCGGCGCAGCGTTTCATTTGCTCAGTTCGTTCGACCCAGCGATTCCCCTGCACGTCGCGGCGTTCACCGGTTTGCTGGCCGATGAAGACGCGACCATTCGCGGCATTGGCCTGCAAGCAGTGCGGCAGATGAACGCAGCGGACATGAGCACCGCCCAGCCGCAACTGACGGCCATGCTCGATCCCGAGCGCGAAACCAAGGTCGAGAACCGCGTGGCCATTGTTCGCCTGGCGGGAAATCTCGGCACCAAAGGAACAGCGTTTACAGCAAGTTTGACGAAGTCGGCGACTACCGATCCCGACGAACGAGTTCGCTCGGCCGCAATCTTTGCCCTGACGCAGGTCGCGACTCCGGAACAGTCACTCCCCACCCTTCGGCAAGCCCTCACAGACAAACAAGCGGCCGTGCGACTGGTCGCTGCTGGCCGGTTGAGAAGTCTGTCTACCAATGCCGAACCTGCGGCAGCTGACTTGGGAAATGCCCTGGCCGATGAAGACGAGCGGGTGCGAACGGCTGCGTCCGAGGCGCTGGTTCGCATCGGGCCAACTGCTCAACCGGCGCTCACGAAGGCGTTGGAAAGCAACAACGTGAACGCGAAGAAGCTGGCCCTGGCTTGTCTCTCGAGTCTGGGGCCAGCTGCGAAACCAGCCTTGCCAGCCATCGAAAAGTGCCAGCAAGATTCCGATAAAGACATCAGCGAAGCTGCCAAAGTTCTAGCGGCAAGACTGAAGGGGTAATGGCGACTGCAGCAAACGACTATGCTTCGACGAGCGGATCGCCGACATACAGCTGCAGAATTTGGCTTTGCACCTTGATGGCTCGAATCAGCACCCAGATTTGTTCCGGGGTAAATTTGCGCGGGTCGGCCTTAGCCAGCGACTCCAGTTCTTCGGTCATCGCCGCATGCTGATCGGTGGCGGCCTGCAAGCGCAGCCCCATCTCGCGCCAGGTCGCGGTGAGCTTGCGCTCGTCGCGAAGCACGTCCACGTTGTTCGTGGCGTTCGCAAGCAACAGGCACAGACGAGCGACATCCTTCGTCTCGGCGCCGGGTTGCATGGTTTCGATCTTGTGAGCCAATTCCTGACAGTTCATAGCACAAGCCTGTAGGTCTAAGCGGTGATAAGCAACGGTGTTCTCGACTTGGTTGGGGAGAACGTACATGCCCGAAGCCACTCGAAATCGAGCGCAGCAGGCACGGGCGACGACCTGACTCCGCAGATTGCCACCTTCGGCGATCGAACTCTCTGGGCCCCACCGCTGGGAGCAGAACAACGAGGAAAGTTGCTCTCAGGGCCAGCTTGACGGGCCATCCATGGTCAAGCTCGCGAGTGCTCGGGTAACCGACATCCGAACTTTAGCTCAGAATCGCAAACGTCGCCAGAAAAACGCAAGTTTGTATTAGAAGGCCAGTTACGACGGCGTTCTCGCATTAACCGCACGCGTTTTATGGGAGATTGCCGCCCGTTAAAATCGGCAGGGGCGGCAAGAGCGGTACCCGTTGAAGTAGGGTGAGTCGCCAACCGAAAGCGTTCGCTTCAGCGGCAAATTACCGCTGCAAAGGCAACTGAATTGCGGCGGGGGGCGGTGGCAACGAAAGCTTGCCGTGTCCCACTTCGCTTAGAGTGGCGGAGTATTCGTGCAACAGTTCGAGCGTAGCGCGAAACTCAAGCCGTTCGTTTAGTCGGCGATATTGCGGGTCGCGAGCCACGGCATCGAACCGCTGCAGGGTGACCGCGAGCGCTTCCGGAGTTGGGGCTTTACCCGCTTCGTAAACTTCGGCTGGCATGGCGAGATACCGCTTCCACGATTCATCGACAATCGTATTCAATTGTGCGACCGAACGGGCCAGTTCACCACGAACCGCCTCAATCCGCTGCGTCGGATCGACGGGCAGCAGCGGCGCGCCTTCCGCGGCAACCACATGATCGGCAGCCGAAGTGTACTTACTGAGCGTCTCGAGCAACTTCACGGCAGCCTCGGGGGCTGGTGTGGGCATGCCGCCGGGACCAGGGCGGTAGAAGTTCATTTCCATTTGCGGTTCGAGTTGAATCACGGAACCATCGAGCGAGACTCCCGCAAACAGCCCGCGACTGCGCGAGTATGAATAGATCTCGGCTTTCAATTCCAAATCGGTTCCTGCCCCCGCGCGGCGACCAACGGGCCCCGCTGCTGCGGCGGCATCAGCACCGATGGTGAACTTTCCTTCGAGCAAACCGGCCACACTTTTCTTCGACTTGAAAACCAGCACGAAGTCGGTCGACTGGGCACCAATTTGCCAGCCCACGCTTCCGCCCGTGATGGAAACAAATCGCGGCAGGCCGAAGTGACGTTCCTGATCGCGAATGAGGACCACGCCGCGGCCGCGTTGTACGCCGGCGACGAGACCAACCTTAATCACGTTCGGAATGATCGCCACAGCCTCGGCATCTTCGAGCAGCGATTCGGGAATGCGCTTGACGGAAAGAGTCATCGTCTCATGCAGCGAAGCAGTCGCCTGCTCGACGATTCTTTGTTCATCTGCCGCCTGGGCGAACGAGCCGCTGCCAGTTGCCAACGCGCCCCAAGCAACCAGGCCCAGGACAGCCACCATCCAATGACGACGATTCCGCATGTTCGATTCCTTCCACCCAAGCAGTAAATCTAACCAGCAGGCCGATTTCGACTTGCGAACTCTAGCAGATAACTACGCAACGAAACAATTTCAGTTCGCTGGCTGCTGACAGGAGCAATTGTTGCTAGCAACGCGATTGCTGACGAATGCAAATTGCTGTTCGCGCACGCAGAAAGCAACGCACATTTGCGCCGCACGATCAGCTCTCGTAGATCACTAGTGATCGCGCTCTTGGTGGCTCGGCACCCGACGCAGTCTGGCGGAGGTTTATCAACACCCCCCTTTTGCGGTCAACTCCGTAAAGCCCATTCGCACCAACGCGTTGCGCTCAACTTGGCATTTCTGAAATCATCCTGTTTGTTGATAAACCCCCCGTCGATGAACCGCAGCGACGCATCTCAGTCGCATCGGGCCCGTTGCAGACAAAGCCAGGCAACAGTCCACGCAGCGGCGCGAAATCCTCACGCTTTGCAGTCAAGTCTTTCCACCAGATTGCCAAAACAGTCGCTTATATTGTGACGAGTTAGTGAATACTTGTCAAGCAGCTGGCATCCAGATTTGTCGTGCTATTTTTGCCCGGACGATTGGAGTCGCGTTGGGTGGGAGGCTGCTAAGTTCGCGTTCTTAGCGTTCCAGGGCAATCCAGATTTCAGCGCCACCAGTCTGCGGGTCGAATTCGGCCGTGTAGCGTTCAACGCAAGGAGCGGCGGCTAACTTCAGGCCGCAATCGGGTGCCCACTTCGACCAAATCGTTTCGATGGTCTGCGGGAACGACGTAATTGGACCGACGTGGGTGAAAACGATGTATCGATGAGGGGCCAATTTCACCGGCGTGAAGCCAGCGGGCAGTTTGGCTCCCGGCTTGAGTTCGACTCCGGTGAGGTAGTCAAAGTCACACTTGTTCTTGACGTTCCAACAGACGCCATACGAAGTAGTCCCTTGCTGCCCCGGAACCTTGCCGATGTGCGGGGCGAACACCTCCCACTGCTGCGGAATCTGGCTGCGCGTCTCCATCGTGTAGCTCTGGTTGTGCCCCGCAATCAACATCTCCTGTCCGTCTTCGTAGCGCGGAAATTCCAGGCCCAGACCTTTCGCGTGAATCGCTGCCTCTCGTTCGCGCTGCTCCGGAGTAAACGCTTCGCCAAAATCGTCCGCTTCGAAAACCGGCCGAATTTCGATCTCGGAGTCTTCCATCATCGGATTCGGGCAACGCTTGACCCACTCGATCGCTTCTTCCAGCGACTTCACGCGCCACAACCAATACCCGGCGACGAGCTCCTTGGTTTCGGCGAATGGGCCGTCGGTCACCGTCCGGTTAGGACCGGAAAAGTGGACGCGAACCCCTTTCGAACTCGGCTGCAAGCCATCGCCGGCCAGCAAGATGCCCGCTTTGACAAGTTGCTCGTTGTAGTTGCCCATTTCTTCAAACAACTTGGTGAGTTGTTCTGGTGGCGGCATTTCGCCCGCTTCGGAGCTTTTGGTGGCTTTGACGAAGACCATGACTTTCATTCGTTTTCTCCCAGACAAGGTGAGTGATTTGTACGAAGAGGCCAGACGGCAACCAGCTGGCAAGTGATGCGAGCGAGTCCGGCACACAACAGTTCAATCGCAGGCCCAGCAACCAGTTGTGTTACTTGGCGGTGGCTAAGTCGGCAGCAGCAGCGACCGGCAGCGTGTTCAATTCAAAGATGGGGCGAATTTCGACCGTACCTTTTTTCGCGCCCGGAATGCGACTGGCAATTGCGATGACCTCATCCAGGTCGTTGGCTTCGAGCAAAAAATAACCGCCCAATTGCTCGGTCGTTTCGGCAAAGGGACCATCGGTAACGAGTCGCTTCCCGCTGCGAACTCGCACGCTGGTGGCGAGTGATACTGGATGCAGCGGCGACGCGGCGAGAAACTGCCCGCGAGCATGCAACTCGTGGCACAGGCCTGCCGACTCCGCCATACAAGCCTCGCGCTCTTCGGCGGTCCAATTGTTTTCGTCGCTATAAATGAGGAGCATGTATTTCATCGCGAGTTCCTTTGAATGATTGTCGCTGAAGTGGTCTGGTTTTCGACAAGGGTCAACTAGAAACCCAGTGCAGTACGGGTCTGATCATCGACGGCAATCGGCCGAACTTCGACGCAGCCATAGCGGGCCCCCGGAAAGCGGGCGGCGATTTGAATGGCTTCGTTTAGATCCTTGGCTTCGATGACGTAATAGCCCCCCAGTTGCTCCTTCGTCTCGGCATAGGGGCCATCGATGACCTGTGCTTTGCCACCCCGCACGCGCACCGTCGTCGCATCTTCGGGTGGTTTGAGTCGATTGCAGCTGACCAGTTGAGCACTGCGGCGAAGTTGCTCGGTAATTTCCTGATATTCGTCGTATTGCCGCGCCGCTTCTTCGGCAGTGAAGTGTTCCATCATGTTTTCGGCGGCGATCAGGCAGATATATTGCATTGCGAACTCCTCGCAGCGGGAATAACAGGCTGTCTACTGAGTAGTCGCCCTGCTCGGGACCAAATCGACAAGGCGTTTGGTTTTGTTCGAAAAAGTTCACTTCAGCGGCCTAACCCAGTTCCATTAGCCGTTTTTCGAGAAATCGCCGTTCCGGCTCCTGCCGAGCCAGCGCTAACGCCTGCCGATAGGAATTGCGGGCAGCATCTAACTGGCCGGATCGACGGTACAAATCGGCCCGGGCAGCATGCGCCAAGTGATAGTCGACCAGTTCTTGCCGGGCCAAGAGGGCATCGATCAAGGTGATCCCGGCGGCAGGACCGTCCCGCATCGCAACCGCCACGGCTCGGTTCAACTCAACGACCGGCGAAGGATTCATTCGCAGCAGCACATCGTACAAACTGACGATCTGGTTCCATTCGGTCTCGGCAGCGGTCGGAGCGTCGGCGTGGACGGCCGAAATGGCTGCCTGAATGGTGAACGGTCCAAAGGCGCGCGATGCCACCGACCGCTCGATAAGCGTCTTTCCTTCGGCAATTTGCTCGCGATTCCAGCGCGTTCGATCTTGCTCTTCCAGCAGCACGATTTCACCCTTCGGTGAAGTGCGGGCCGCGCGCCGCGATTCGTGCAACAGCATGAGTGCCAGGAGTCCGATGACTTCAGGTTCCGGCAGCAGTTCCACCAGCAAACGGCCAAGGCGGATCGCTTCACCCGATAGGTCGGGCCGAGTCAGTTCGCTCCCCGACGAAGCTGAATAGCCTTCGTTGAAGACTAAATAGACAACTTGCAGTACCGACTCTAACCGCTCGGGGAGCTCTTCTCGCGCGGGAACTTGATAGGGGATTTTCGCGTCGCGAATCTTCGCCTTCGCCCGCACGATGCGCTGGGCGAGGGTTGCCGGCGCGGTGATGAAAGCACTCGCGATCGCTTCGGTCGTTAGCCCGCAGACTTCGCGCAATGTGAGCGAAACTTGAGTACTGGGGGCGATGGCCGGGTGACAACAGGTGAAGATCAGCCGCAAGCGATCGTCGGCAATTTCTTCGCCCGCTTTGGCAGCATTGGTAGAGGCTACATCTTCAAACCGCGCTGCCAGTTCGGTTATTGAAGCATCGAAGCGCACGCGCCGTCGCATCGCATCGATGGCCTTAAAGCGCCCCGTCGAGACCAGCCAGGCCACCGGATTGGCTGGCACACCTTCGGTGGCCCATTGTTCCACGGCCACTGCGAACGCTTCGTGCAGGGCTTCTTCCGCGCGATCGAAGTCATTGAGCAACCGCACGAGCGTGGCATAGACACGGCGCGATTCGGTGCGATAAATCTCGTCGACGAGAGCTCGTGTTGTCGCAATCGCATCGGCCGGCATTGATCAGCAGCTCGCGGTTCGCCTCAGGGTCGCCTTGATTCGCCGTTTATTACAACGGACGAAGCGCAAGCTGTCCACAACGGGTAGTCGTGGCGGCCAGTGAGCCCTGCCGAGCGTTTACTCTTCGCGCCGCTCGGCGGCAAACATTTGCGGGTCGAGCACGTAGAGCAATTCGCTAGCGGTCGGCAGGACGCCGCTGAAATCGCTCGCACAGCGGACCGGAAAGCTTTCGGGTACCGGCAACAACTGTGCGCGCTCGCAGCTGACGATATCGTCGACTGCATCTACGCACAGCGCCATCCGCTCGCCGTCGACTTCAAAAATGACGAACGTACCATCGCTGCGGCGCGGACTTGGTGGCAACCCGACCAAGGCATTGAGGTTGAGTACCGTGAGAACATCGCCCCGCAGGCTGATGACGCCACACAGGTGCCTGGCATCACAAGGTAGGGGTGTTAGCGGCAACTGGCAATTGATTTCGCGCACCTGACGAATGTTCAAACCGAACAGCATATCGCCCGTGCGAAACGTGATCAGTTCCAGCGAGTCCGCACTCGTAGCAGCCATGAGTTGCGACATGAGTCATTCCTTCCATCGGGTGTTAGCGTGCGGCCAGCTGTTTGCGATTCTTCAGCAACTGCGCGATGGCGGTGAGGAGTTGTTCGCGGTCCATCTTGATCAACCATTAATCGATGCCCGCTTCTGCGCCCTTATGAATTTGCTCATCGCTGTTGAGCGACGTGAGCGCGATGACTGGTAGCTTGGCAAATCGTTCGTCGCCGCGAATGCGAGTACAGAACTCATAGCCATTCATCACTGGCATTTCGATATCGGTCAGAACAACGTCGAACAATTCGGGTTGAGCTTGCAGCAGTTCCCACGCTTTCAGGCCATTCTCGGCCATAATCACGTGATAACCGGCTGCCTTGACCACGCGCCCCACCTGCTGACGAATGAAGGCGGAGTCTTCCGCCAGCAACACAACGCCGCTCGGCTCGTCAGCTAGTTTCTCCGCTCGACAATTCGAGTGAGCTTGTTGCAACTGACAATCGAGCAGTTCGTAGACATCGATCAGGCGAGTCAACTCGCCGTCGATCGTCAGCGAACCCATCAGGCCATTGCCGTAGAAGAGGGTCGTATCGACATTCGTAGACGCTTCGCAAACATCGACCAGTTCATGTGCAAGCAGGCCGGCTTCGCGACCTGCCGAATTGAAGACGAGGACGTAAGCATTTTGATTGAGCGACTGCTGTGGCTGACCAGCATCGACAACCTCAACAATCGGCAGCGTGCCCACGCGATAGGTAAGCGTGCGGAGTGAGCCCGTGGTCTTGATTTGCGTGGTATCGATTCGCTCGATGCGAGTAATCATCGGTCGTGGCACGGCCAGCAACTTACCCGCACCATTGCGAATCAATAGCACCGTTTGCAGTTCTTGCTCTTCTCCCGCAACTTCGGTAACCGCGCGGCTGGTGTCTTTACCGCTTTTCAAATTCGTCTGAGCGCCCAGACCTGCGATATCAAGCACGTACGCGATGCTGCCATCGCCCAGAACCGCAGCGCCGGCGAGCATCTTGAAATCGCGCAAATGACGACCGAGGGCCTTCACCACGATTTGCTCCGGCCCTTCGACCGAGTCAACCGCCAGACCAAAGCGACGCCGGCCAGTCTCGACAATCACAATGTTCTGCGGAGTGCCTGCAGTTCGCTTGTCTGCCTGTTGCATGTTGGCGGGGAGCACATCGTTCATCCGCAGTAGTGGCAGCAGCGAATCTCGCCAGCGCAGTGCCAGGCGACCGGCATAGGTCTCGACGCGCAGATTGCTGTCCCCCGCTTGCGGGCGTACTAGTTCGATAATGGCCGATTCGGGAATCGCGAAACGAAAGTTGCTCTGGGTGACGATCCAAGACGGGATAATTGCCAAAGTAAGCGGCAGCGAGATGTGAACCGTCGTCCCTTGATTGGGCGTGCTTTCAATTTCAACCGTACCACCCACGCGCTGAATGCTTGTTTTGACGACGTCCATCCCCACGCCGCGGCCACTAACGTCGGTCACAGTCTCAGCAGTAGAGAACCCAGGTTGAAAAATCAGCTGCACTACTTCTCGGTGCGAGAGCGACGCCGCTTGTTCCGCACTGATCAAGCCGCGGCTGATTGCCTTCTCGCGCACCCGCTGAACGTTGATTCCCTTGCCATCATCGCTCAAGGTGATGTGAACTTTGCCTGCTTCGTGAAAAGCGCGCAGCAGCAGCGCCCCTTCGGGCGACTTCCCTGCAGCGACCCGTTCATGCGGCATCTCCAGGCCGTGATCGACCGAATTCCGCACCAGGTGCGTAAGGGGATCGCCAATTGCTTCGAGAATCGTGCGGTCGAGTTCGACTTCAGCTCCTTCAATTTGCAGCACGCACTGTTTGTTCAACCGGCGGTTCAAGTCGCGCACCAGGCGTGGAAAGCGATTGAGAACTGTACCGACCTGTTGCATCCGCGCACTCATGATGGCGTCGTGCAGTTCGCTCGTCACCTGATCGAGACGATTTCCGAGTCCAGACAGACTCCGACGACGATCGGCCCCAATCACTTGCAGCATTTGATTGCGGGTCAGCACCAACTCGCCGGCCAGGTTCATCAGCCGTTCAAGCACCGGCACGGGGACACGAATGCTGGCTTCGGGCGCGGCAGCAGTTGCTGCCAGATTCTCGTTGCTGGCCCGGGGCGCTGTTGGATTTGCGATTGCGCCTGGAACTGCAGTGAATTCCGCCTGCAGTGCGGCAACACCAGACTCAGCTGATTCGAGTTGCTGTTCGGCCGAAGCTTTGCACGATTGATTCAATCGCTGCAGGGCATTGATCATATCCTGCGCATCGTAGTTGCCACTTTGACGAGCATCTTGCACCAGGCGGCGAAGCAAATCGCCACCGGCCAGCAGCGTTTCGATGCTGTCTTCGTTAATTATCAACTGGCGACTGCGCACCAGGCTCAGCGCACTTTCCAAATGATGCGCAACTTGAATGATCTTTTCGAATCCCAGGAAGCCGGCCACACCTTTGACCGAGTGAACCGCGCGGAACAGCTGATTCACAAGTTCCGGGTCCGCAGCTTCTCCCGCGGTCTCGATGGCCAGCAAACGCTGGTCGAGGTCGGCCAGGCTTTCGGTCGATTCGATAATGAAGATATCGATGAGTTCGTTATCGGCGGCGTTCATTTCAATTTCACTCGAAAGTCGATAGATCGTGCGTGCGCTTGGTACGAGTATGCCGGTTGTATCGACCGGCAGGTGAGGGATGCTCCGCCAAGCTTCGCCCCAACCAACTACGCAAATGCCCCACAAACATAGAGCATGTTTTGACGATCTCCGATAAAACCGTTTATGAAGAACATTCGCACAGCTGTCGATCAACTCACTTAGTGTTTGCCCAAAATGCCTGAAGAACGGGCATCTTGCGATTAAGAATGCATCAGTTTTGACGCGAAACTGACTTGCCTGAAGCCACTTGGCAGGCTACGCCAAATCCGCATGGGTGTACGGAAACCCGTGCTATGGTTCGATGTCGCGCTTGGCAGTTGGCTTCTTGGCGGAAGAACTCAGCCATACGGGTGCGATCATCACGTTCGGCCGTCGGTGTTCACAACCCGGCCAACGCATCCGCCCTTCCAACTTGCTACACCCGGCTCGCGCATGCAGCGACCAGCGTCACCCTTCGCGTATTAATCGAGAACGACAATGAGCACTCCGCAAACCGAAAAATTCAATCCCGAAACCGTCGCCGAACTCACCAGCACGCTCGATAAGGTGATGAACAAGACGATCGCCGCAATCGACACCGTCAACGACCAAATTCGCGTACTCGCGCTCAATGCCCGCATCGAAGCGGCTCGCGCGGGTGACGCCGGCAAGGCCTTCAACATTGTTGCCATGGAAATCGCCGGCCTTTCGAACAGTTCAGCCCGCGTGGTTGCGAACCTGAAGCAACGGTCGGGAAAGACTCTTGCCCGCATCGGCAAGGTCAGCGCACAGATGACGACCGCGTTCAAAGGAACTCGCCTGTCCGACCTCGCGCTGATGAACATCGACCTGATCGACCGCAATCTCTACGAACGTTCCTGCGATGTGCGCTGGTGGGCGACAGACGCCAGCCTGGTGAACGCCCTCACGCAGCGGACACCGGAGGCTTACAACTTCGCCTCGCAGCGAATGGGTGTGATCCTCGATTCCTACACCGTCTATTACGACCTGGTGCTTTGCGACCTGAGCGGACAGATCATCGCCAACGGTCGCCCCGATCAATATCGTTCGCAAGGCACCGAGCACGCCTCGAGCCCTTGGTTTCAGGCCGCGCTCGCCACGCGCAGCGGCCGCGAGTTTGGCTTTCAAAGTGTGCACCGGAGTGCCGCGGTGAACAATCGCCTGTCACTCGTCTATTCGTGCGTCGTCCGCGAAGGGGGCGATGTGAATGGTCGACCGCTGGGGGTGCTGGGCATCGTCTTCAATTGGGAATCGCTGGCTCAGGCCATTGTAAATGGCGTCTCGCTCGATGCCGACGAGAAGCGCCGCTCGCGCGTTTGCATCGTCGATGACTCAGGGCGGGTGCTGGCCGATTCTGCAGGGCGAGTACTCGACGATGTGATCGACTTTGCCGATCGCAGCCAATTGTTCGCCCGCAAGAAGGACTACACGGTTTCGACCGTCGGTAACAAGGCTTGCTGCATCGCGCACGCCCTCTCCCCTGGTTACGAGACCTATGCCACGGGGTGGCACTCGCTCATCATTCAAGAAGTGCGGGCGTCGTCGTCAGCCGGTCGTCGCAGCCTGGCTGCAAAAAAGAAAAAACGCCGTCAGCGCGAACTGGCTCGCAGTTAACAGTCGCCTTGGGCTGACAGTTGATTTGCAGAATGCCTATCCCACGAACGTGGCCCAGGCATGGTAAAGTTGGCAGTCGTCATGGACTGCCAACTTTTGTTTTTGCGTTTAGCTGCTATGAAGCCTCTCCGTTCCCCGTCTCAACTTCGTGAAGATGCCCTGGCCATTTGGCATGCAGCAGTTGCTGCCGTTCGCAGTGACCGACTGGTGCTCGATAACGTGGCGGTGGAAGGTGACGAACTGCGCATCGGCGATGGGATTCTTTCGCTGAGCGAGATTCGGCAGATCGCTGTTGTCGGTGCGGGGAAGGCAGGCGCGGGAATGGCCGCCGGCTTGTGCGCAGCACTAGGGCCCGAGTTGCTAAGCGCCAAACAAGTCACGGGTTGGCTGAATGTGCCGGCCGATTGCGTAACCGCCGATTCAGTATTGCAGGCGGGGCCAATTCACCTGCATGCGGCCCGCCCGGCCGGCCAAAACGAACCAACAGTTGAAGGCGTTAACGGCGCAGAACAGATTCTTTCGATCGCTAGCTCGCTGGGGCCGAACGATCTTTGCCTCTGCTTGATCTCGGGTGGTGGCTCGGCTTTGTTGCCGGCGCCGGCCGTGGGCATCTCGCTCGCTGATAAGCAGGCACTGACTCGGCACTTGAGTGGCGCGGGTGCGAACATCGAACAGCTCAATACGGTTCGCAAACAACTCAGCCGCATCAAGGGTGGTGGACTGGCACGGGTCTGCAGCGCTGGGCGTTTGATTTCACTCGTTATTTCCGATGTTCTGGGCGATCCGCTCGAAATCATCGCCTCGGGTCCGACGGTTGTCGATCATTCAACGCCGCAAGCTGCGCTGGCCGTGTTGCAGCGCTTTAACGCGCTCGAACTGGCTCCTGCTGCGACGAAGTACTTGCAAGCGCGGATGGCAACTTACTCTAACCAACAGCCGCGCGCTCAAGTGACAAATGTGATCATCGGCAACAATGCCGTCGCCGTCGATGCAGCAGGCATTGAAGCCGAGCATCGTGGCTATTCGCACGCGATGTTGGCTTCGCGCGAACTCGAAGGTGCGGCCGAAGACATTGGCGTTCACCTGGCTGCAATGGCGGAGCAAATGCGTCACGCGCCGGGCCCCGATTGCTTGATTACCGGCGGCGAACCGACCGTGCAATTGGCTCCCGCCGAACTGCGTGGCAAGGGGGGCCGCAATCAGCAGTTGGTACTTGCCGCGCTGTGCCAGTTGCTCGACCAGCAAGCCGACACGTTAGCGGGTGCCGTGATTCTTTCCGGCGGAACCGATGGTGAAGATGGCCCAACCGATGCCGCCGGCGCGCTCATTGATGGTGAAACACTCGCGCGCATGAAGCAACTTGGCCTCGACCCGCACGTCTATTTGCGCCGTAACGACGCCTATCGGTTCTTTGAGCAGCTAGGGGGCCTAATCAAGACCGGCCCCACTCACACCAACGTCTGCGATGTACGCGTGCTGGTCGTCGACCGAGTTCAACCGCAGCCGAAATGAACAAAACGCACGAGTGAACTGAAAACCATGAGGAACCAGAACGTGGCTGGCATTCGACGAATCATTGTGTGTGCGTCTTTGTGCTTGCTCACCTCAGTGGGTCTCGCTGCCGAGCCCGCAAGCAAAGCTGAGTTGTGGAAAAAGATCGAGCCTTTCACTAAGCCGCCAGCGGAGTTCGCCGGACAACGGGGGGAGTATCGTTCGCCGCTGTTATTTAGCAACGGCGAGCAAGCGAAGACTCCGGAGGATTGGCAGCGCCGACGCAAGGAAATTGCTGCGAAGTGGCACGAGCGACTCGGTGCCTGGCCGCCCCTCGTTGAGAAACCGAAAGTCGAAAAACTAGAAACGGTCTCGCGCGAGGGCTACACGCAGCATCACGTGCGCGTGCAAATTTCGCCGGACGGCAAGCAGGCCGATGGCTACTTGTTGATTCCTGCGGGAACTGGTCCCTTTCCCGCGGTCTTCGTCCCGTTCTACGAACCGCAGACTAGTATTGGCGAAGGAGCAAAAGGGCGGGGCACGCACGACTACGGCCTGCAATTGGTGAAGCGCGGCTTTGTCACACTCTCCATCGGCACGCCCGGCGGCGTTGAGAAGATCTGGCTCGATACACGGCAACTCCTCACCGAAGCGGGTGACGAACAGGGACGCCAACCGCTGACGTTGCTCGCTTATGTCGCTGCCAATTGTCACACGGCTCTCGCTCAGATGCCGGAAGTCGATCCGCAGCGAATCGGCGTGATCGGGCTCTCGTACGGCGGCAAATGGTCGATGTTCGCGTCGTGCCTCCATCAGCCCTTTGCTTGTGCGGTTTGGTCAGACCCGGGCATTGTCTTCAACGAGAAGAACTCCAACGTCAATTATTGGGAGCCCTGGTACCTCGGGTACGAACCCAACGCCAAGCGCAAGGCCGGAGTTCCTTCCGAGACCAATCCGCGCACCGGCCTCTATAAGCGAATGAAAGATGCCGGCGAAGATCTCGTCGACCTGCACGCGCTCATGGCGCCGCGGCCGGTGCTTGTCTCCGGCGGCACCGAAGATCCGCCCCGCAATTGGATTCCGCTGCAACACCTGACCGAAATAAATGAACGACTCGGCCAGCCAAATCGCGTCGCTATGTCAGCTCGCAAGACGCATGTTCCAACTGCGGACGCACTGCAATTGGAACTCGATTTTCTGGAATACTGGTTGAAGTATGGCTTGAAGTAGGTTGGATCGATTAAGCCTTCGCTTTAGCCACCATTTGGTCGAACAACTTCTTCTGTTCGGTCAGCGCAGCGACGCGATCGGCGGGCTTGCTGGCCGCTTCGAGCAGGAGCCAGCCGACGTAGCCGCTGTCGACCAGGAGCTTGAAAAGATCGGCGTGCGGGTATTCTTTCGATTCGAGTTCGTGAATGTGAACGGTGGAGCCGAAGCGCTTGCGAACGAGATTGAAGTTGTGGACCAGACCGTCACCCTTCAGGTCGGTTGGGTTGCTGTTCCAGCAGACGAAGACGTTTTCGTCGGTGGCAATATCCATGATGGCTTTGATGGTTGGCAGTTCCGCGCACTGGCCATGTACTTCCAGGCGAATTTGCTGGCCGAAGCCGGTAGCGTATTCGCCCAGTTCATTGAGCGTCTTACCGATTTGTTCGATGGTTTTTTCGTGCGGAATGTCCTTGTGGAAGGTATCAGGCTTCACCTTCACGCCGCTGCCGCCAATATCGTGACTGAGACGAATGAAGTCCTTGGTGGCGTCGATGGCCGCTTTGAGCTTGGCTGGATCGGGATGGTCATAGCGCTCGTTGCTGCCGATGCCAACGATGGTTACGCCGGCGTCGGCGAACTTCGCCTGCACTTCGCCCCGCTGCTGTTCGTTGAGAGTCGGTTCCACCTTATGGGCGTGCGTCGTGCGAAGCTCCACACCCAGGACTTGCGACTTCTTGCAGTTCTCTAGCAAGGTTGGCACATCCCAGTCAGCACCCCACATGTAGGTAACGAGACCGAAGGCCAGGGCGGCGTCTTCTTTGTTGGCAGCTGGGGCTTTCTCGGCTGCCTGTGCGGAATTTGCAAACCCCTTGGCGAGCAGGCCCCCTGCAGTCAGAGCGGCTGATGCCTGGACGAATTGGCGACGGGAGAATGTGGTCATGAGTGGCCTCAGTTGTTGGTGCAAATTTGATAGGGAGAGCTTCGGTTCGTTGAAGGACCTGCGGTGATTTGAATTCGTTTGCGGGACAATTGGAAGCAGGCGAACGAGATCGTGCACGTTTTCTCGGCCAGATTTTCACCCGGACCGGAGTGGTAAATCGCTGGGGATAAGCTGTCGAAATCGACGAAGATTCGAATCGTTCGCGCCCGACGCGAGTAGCGTTGCAGCCGAGTCAGTGGGGAACACTCACCATTTTGGTAACTGGCCCTGCTGTGCGGACTTCGGCAACCAGAGATTCCTGCTCCTCTTTGGAAAAAAGGGCGTGCGGGGGCTTGTCGATGCGCGGTCGCTTGTGCCATATTTCACGATCTTTCGGGGAGACCCCGGGCTAGCTGCAAGTGCGCTTGCTCGGGGAAACACGGAAGTTGATTCGCAGAAACGACTTTTGCACGTTCTGGTAGCGCGTTCTGGCATCCTTGGGACCGGATCTCTGTGGCCAAGTTCATCAATTCTGAAATCCTCGATTGGATCGCCAGCTGGTTTGGCGGGACCGTCGGTCCCGATAACTTCTGGGGATATGCGATCGCTGCGATCGTTCATATCGCCCTGCTGATCCAGGTCGTCGCTGTCGGCGCACTCATTTTTATCTGGCTCGAACGTAAAGTAGCCGGCCGCATTCAGGACCGCCTTGGTCCCACGCGGGTCGGTGGCAAGTTCGGCTGGCTGCAGACATTGGCTGACGGCATCAAGCTGATTACGAAGGAAGACCTGACGCCCAAAGACGCGGACGTGATGCTCTTCAAGCTGGCGCCATATGTAAGTTTTGCGGCCGGTTTCACCGCCTATATGGTTTTGCCGTTCGCCAATGGCTGGTCGGCGACCGAAGTCAACGTTGGCGTGTTTTTCTTCGTGGCAATTCTCGGGCTGGAAGTCTTCGGCGTGATCCTCGCCGGTTATGCTTCGGGCTCGAAGTGGTCGCTGTTCGGCGGCATGCGTGAAGCGGCCCAGGTTGTTAGTTACGAAGTGCCGATGGGCATGTGCATCGTCGTTCCGGTGCTGATTCTCGGTACTATGAACTTGAGCACCATGGGCAATCAGCAAGACGGTTGGTTTACCAACTGGCTGATTTTTAATGACCCCTTCACCTTCCTGTTGTTCTGGGTCTATTTCACCTGTGCCATTGCCAGCGTGAATCGCGCACCTTTCGACCTGGCGGAAGCAGAGAGCGAGTTGGTTGCCGGTTTCCATACGGAGTACTCGGGCCTCCGCTGGAGCTTCTTTTTCATGGCAGAATACGGCTCGATGTTCTCCGTCAGCGTACTGGCCGCGATCTTGTTTTTCGGTGGCTGGAACGGACCGATTCCGCTGTTCAGTGAGATTCTGCCAGCGATTACTGGCCTCGAATGGGCTTACAAGCCTGGTGAAACCGAGTGGCGTTTGACCGGCTTCCTGGCCCAAGTCGGCGGTGTTCACAATATCATTCTCAAGGCGACCCTGTTCGTCACGATCATGATGTGGGTTCGCTGGACTTTGCCTCGTCTGCGTATCGACCAGGTTCTCACGACCTGCTTGAAGTATTGCGTTCCGTTAGCTGCTTTTTGCTTCCTGGGCGCGGTGACCTGGCAGTTGAACGCCTGGCCATCCATCTGCCAGTTGATTCCAGGGCCGCACCAATACACCTGGACTAGCCCCGGTCGCGCGAGCGTGGCTCTTGAAACGCAGAAGCGTCCGTGGTTCCCCGCGGCAAGTACGCGTGGACAGTGGATCGGCCGCGCCGGCGTTCGCGAAAGCTGGGTACTGGAACCCCAGTCAACTGTTGCCGATAAGCAGGTCGAACCTGCCCAAGAAGCCGCACCGGCTGCCGTCAAAACTACTCAAATGACTGAGAATCCAAAGTCCAATGCCGAAGTCAGCTTGCTTTCGAGCCCGGAGGTGGCCCGATGACCCTGCTTGCTGCTGACTTGCTGAACTGGCACACCGTCACGTTCCTGTTCTTCGCGCTCCTCGCCTGCGGCTTCGGGGCAGCTGTGCTTGCCACGAGCAACATCGTGCGGATGGCCTTTTATCTTACGCTTTGTTTGGGTGCCATCTCTGGTCTGTTTTTTCTCGCCGGCGCTGAATTCGTCGGTGCCATGCAACTCATGATCTATGTCGGCGGCACGCTGGTGCTGCTGATCTTCGGCGTCATGCTCACCGCGCAAGAACGCTTCATCAACATGAAGACCGGCGCTGGCGAATGGGTACTGGGTCTGATTGTTGGCGGTTCGCTGCTGCTGTTGTTGCTGCGGGCTGGCTTTAGCATCGATAGTTGGAATCCCCCGACGCTGAAAGAAGGCGAAGTGGTTGTCGCGCGGCGGATTGAAATTGCCGACTCGCGTACGAGCACACCGATTGGCTTGGCTCTCTCTGGCATTCGGGTCGAAAAGCTGAGTGAACCGAGCGAATTGCGTCGTCGCGGCATGGTCGGCTATATGCTGCCCTTCGTCATTGTCTCGATGCACTTGCTCACCGTGCTAATTGGTGCTGGCTATATGGCCCGCACCAAGCGAGTGAGAACCGGGCGAGTGCTTGAGGCCCCTGCTCGTACAACTGCACCTGATCGCAAAATGCCGCTCTCGATTGTCGGCGGCATTGTTTCTGGCGTCCTCACCAACTTGTACCTGATTTTCTCCACGATCATGTTCATGGCGGGCAAAGTTCCGCTCCCGACCGGCGGCAAAGTCGGCGAATGGACGAAGTCGTTCGTGGCTGGCGTCGATGCTTTGCCAGATTGGATTTTTCCCGTGCTTGTGTTGACCTTTTTGGCCAACATTGGGCTCCTAATCGTCGTTTATTACTGGCAGCGGTGGGGGCTTGTCGGCCTCATGCTTGTGCCGCTCGCACAGTTGTTGTTTTTGACGAACGCCGGCGTGGGTGTTGGCCTGGCAGCGCTCCTGGCGCTCTCCATGCTCATCCCCGCTGTTCTGCTCATTTTTCTCTGCGTGGCCACGGGACGTCCCACTCCCTGGTCGCAAATGGATTAGTGAACGGTTAGTCGTTCTGTTTTCCGGTTTCATGTTGCAGTTTGGCGATAGCTATGAATCCGCTGGCTGATCCCATTTCGGTTTCCCATTACCTGGCGGTCGGTGCCGTGCTGTTTGTGCTCGGCGTCGTCTGCATGGCCACCAAACGCAACGCGCTGGGTGTGCTGATGGGCATTGAATTGGTCCTGAACGGTGCGAACTTGAATTTTGTCGCGTTCGGCAGCAAGTACCTGCGTGACGATACGCTTGGCCTCGATGGCGAGTTGATGGCGCTGTTCGTGATCGTACTGGCAGCGGCTGAAGCGGCGGTCGCCCTCGCGATTGCCCTGAACTTTTACAACAATCACGCGACGATCGACGTCGATTCTGCAGACGAGTTGAAGGGCTAATGGACGTCCTCCCATACATCCTGGCGGCGGCAGTACTCCTGCCCTTGGCGTCGTTCTTCGTCATCCTGCTTGGCGCGACGTGGCTCAACCTGGGCAAAGCGGGTGCCTTTGTGGCGACCGGTGCGATCCTTGGTTCGGCCGTGTTGTCGTTCATTGCTCTGCTGTTCGTGTGGCTCCCCAATCACTTTCCGCCCGTCGATATGCACGGCGCGCTGGATTCGGCCTCTGCCGATGCAGGCTCTGATCCCGGACATTCGGACGCAGGTCACGACGATAAAAATGGCGCTGACCACGGTCACAGCCACGACGACAAGAAGACCGGCGATCATGGGCCCAGTCACGCCGATGCCGCTGGCCACGGGCATGACGAGCACGAACATCACAGCAAGGCGGTCCCCGCGCTAACTGGCGAGTACTATCTGCTCGGGCAGTTCGGCAAGTTGCGCGTCACGATCAGCTATTACATCGACTCGCTCACGCTCGTCATGTTTTGCATGGTCACGCTGATCGCTTCCTGCATTCACTTTTACGCCATCGGCTACATGCACGATGAGTTGCACGATATCACCGATCATGAAGTGACATTGTCCGACGGCAGCCACCTGCGACGCCCGGGGCGTTTCCCGCGGTTCTTTCAAGCGCTGTCACTTTTTTGCTTCAGCATGCTCGGCCTGGTCCTCGCGGGCAACATCGCCATGGTGTTCTGCTTCTGGGAACTGGTTGGTATCTGCTCGTATTTCCTGATCGGTTTTTACGTCGAACGGAACAGCGCGTCGACGGCTGCGAACAAGGCATTCATCGTTAATCGCGTCGGCGATTTCGGCATGATTATTGGGTTGTTGGCTCTTTGGTCCAGCTTGGGCACGTTTGCCTTCGGCGACATCGAAAGAGTGAACGACCAAGGCGATAAGGTCACTGAACGGGGCCTGTTTTCGCTCGTCCGTCCCGAAGAAACTCACCATCAGTTGCAAGTCCCCACCGGCATGGTGCTATCGGACGCAAAAAACGAGATCGCCCAGATCGTTAGCGACCATCGCAACGTGCCAGACGGTGAAAGAAACGCAGAAGCGGAAATCGCTTCCCGCGTTGAGGGCTGGCGAAGCAAGGGCTTCGGCTATTGGCTCCTCGTTGTAGCTGGCATTGGTATTTTCTGCGGCTGCGTGGGCAAGAGTGCCCAGTTCCCGCTGCACGTTTGGTTGCCAGACGCGATGGAAGGCCCGACTCCGGTTTCGGCCCTCGTTCACTCGGCAACGATGGTTGCCGCTGGCGTTTATCTCGTCGGCCGTTTTTTCCCTGTCTTTTTGCCCGAAGTATTGTTGGTCATTGCCACGATCGGCGCGATTACGCTCTTTATGGCCGCTACCATTGCGATCACCGCGAATGACATCAAACGCGTGCTCGCTTATTCCACGGTTAGCCAACTTGGCTACATGATGCTTTCGCTGGGCGTTGGCGGTTGGAAAGCCGGCCTGATGCACTTAATCACCCACGCCTTCTTCAAAAGCTTGCTCTTCATGTGTTCAGGTTCGGTCATTCACGCCGTGCATACGAATGACATGCGGAAGATGGGCGGCCTGCTCACCAAGATGCCGGTCACGGCAATCACCATGTTGATTGGCTGTCTCGCCATCGCTGGCGTGGGTGTCCCGTTCCTGATCGGTTTCAGCGGTTACTATTCGAAGGACATGATCCTCGAGCAAGCCCTGTCATTCTGGATCAATAACCCGAATGTTCCCTGGTCGGGCGTATTTTTCATCGCTGCTGCCGGTGGTGCCGCCGTTACTGCGTTCTACATGTTTCGCATGTGGTACATGACGTTCGTCGGCAAGCCTCGCGATGCCCACGCTTACGATCACGCTCACGAATCGCCCCCAGTGATGTACATTCCGCTGGTGATTCTGTCGGTGTTTGCCATTGCCGTGGCTTGGAATACTAGCTTGCTCGGCTTTGGTGCGATCGCCGCGGCCTTCTTCATCGCCAAGGGGTTCAACGAAGGTTGGTTCAAAGGTTCGGCTGCTGGCCATGGGCACGACGCACACGGCCACGATGACCATGCTCACGGGCATGACGACCACGGCCATGCTCCGGTCGTGGCCAAGCATGATGCGCATGGCCATGATTCCCACGGTCATGGCTCCCACAGCCACGACGATCACGCCCACCACGGCGGACTATCGCTCACGATGCCGTGGGTGCTCACGATGTTGGTCGCCTCGCTCGTGGGAGGTACGATCTTCATGGTAGTTGCCGATAGGAGCGGCTTGGTTAGCGGCTTGACGCTCGGCGGCTTGCTCGATCAATCGGAGCCCCTTGGCTTGCACATGAATATGCCGGGCGTCTGGACCAGAGCAGTCTGGCCAACCGAGCATTTTGCTCACGATCCGGCCAACTTCAGCAAGATTGTGGCCCCGGCCACTTTACTCGCTACCGGTACTTGGCTCGCGGGCATTGGCCTGGCCACGCTCATGTACGGTTTGGGTTATCTCAATCCGGCCGACGTGCGCAAGCAATTCTCGCCGATCTATAACCTGCTGGTAAATAAGTATTACTTCGACGAGTTGTATAACTTCATCTTCGTGCAACCCACCCTGATGAAAGCCCGTTTGATTGCCGGCTTCGATCGTCGCTACATCGATGGTTTCATCGATTGGCTCGGGCGCGCGGTGGTCTGGTTCTCAAAGAAGTTCGAGTTGATTGCCGATCGCGGCATTGTCGATGGCAGCATCAATATTTTCGCCGGCTGGACGTATTCGACGGGGCTCAGCCTGCGGTCGATGCAAACCGGTCACCTGCGGCAATATGTGATGTTTATCATCGTGGGTGCCATCGCCATTTTCGTGTTGATCAGCTTTTTCTGGACGCCCCTCCTGGCTCGCTAACGGCGAATCGGTAGGCAAAGAAATAAACCGCAGAGTACATCATCCGTTTGGATTGGAATTATGGATCCCGCACTGCTGCTACTGTCGCTCATCGTCTTCCTGCCCGTGATTGCGGCGCTCATCATCGCGCTGATTCCTGCCGACCAGGTCGACATGATCCGCTACGTCACGCTCGCAGCCACCGGCGTGGTGCTGGTGCTGTGCGTCATCGGCTTTTTGGGCAATTCGCCCACGGCTTAC
This sequence comes from Anatilimnocola aggregata, assembly GCF_007747655.1. NCBI lineage: Bacteria > Pseudomonadati > Planctomycetota > Planctomycetia > Pirellulales > Pirellulaceae > Anatilimnocola > Anatilimnocola aggregata. Next base: position 4,610,776 of record NZ_CP036274.1, on the reverse strand, counting down.
GACACGGCGGAAGCCCAGATGCAGAACACGTTCAACGTGGCCTGGATTCCCTCGTTCGATATTGAATACCTTATGGGTCTCGATGGCATCAGCTTTCCGCTGGTCATGTTGACCGCCTTCGTCAGCGTGCTCGCGATGGGAGCCAGTTGGTCAATCACCAAATACGTGAAGGGCTACTGCATTCTGTTTCTGCTACTCGAAACGGGCATGCTCGGCGTCTTCATGGCACTCGACTTCTTCCTGTTCTATGTTTTCTGGGAAGTGATGCTGCTGCCGATGTACTTTCTCATCGGTGTGTGGGGTGGTCCCCGCAAGGAATATGCGGCAATCAAGTTCTTCCTCTATACGCTGCTTGGCAGCGTGTTGATGCTCATCGCCATTTTGATGCTCTATTTTGCTGGCGACTTGCAAACCTTGCGTAATGAATACGTGGCTCAACCCGACAGCACGGATCGACCGATTCGTTGGGAGGAACTGCACCTCGGCGATGCGGTCAATGAAAAGTTGGGCGTTAAGATAGTTGGCAAAAAGACCAGCGCTCTGGTTTTCGTCCGAAAAGCTGAAGCGGCCGACCGAGCTCTGCAGATCAAAGCGGTAAGTGGGGCAGCAACCGCCGCTGCCCACGATGCTGCCACCAATGTCGTGACAGTAACCCTTGCCGAGGGTGCAAAAGCAACGGATGTAGCCGCTGCGATTAACGGCAACGAGGCAACCGCGAAGGTTCTCTTTGCCAGAGGTGGGAGTGGGCCGCAGCCCTTGGTTGTCGATCAAGAGGTTGCGCTGGCTCCGTTTCAGGTTCCGGCAACAGATCCTGCCACCAAAGCCGTTGTGCAGCCGGTTCATACGTTTAACATTCTGGCCCTCTCCGCTTTGGGGCAGCATACCAAGGTCTTCGATTCTCAAATTCTCGGGCGCTCGCTGCAATGGTGGGCCTTCCTCTTGCTGTTCATCGGCTTCATCATCAAGGTGCCTTCGGTACCTGTTCACACCTGGTTGCCCGATGCCCACGTCGAAGCTCCGACGCCAATCTCCATGATTTTGGCTGGCGTGCTGTTGAAGATGGGCGGCTACGGCATTCTGCGCATTTGTTATCCCATCTGTCCGCACGGCGGCTACGACCTGATGTGGGTCGTATGCATTCTGGGCGTAGTGAGTATGGTCTATGGTGCCTTCGCCGCGCTGGCTCAAAAAGACTTCAAGCGAATGGTGGCCTATAGCTCGGTCAGCCACATGGGTTACGTGCTACTGGGGATCGGTGTGTGGTCGGCAACAGCCGGCAACCTGTTCGATCCCGATTACTGGAATATGGGCGTCAAAGGCGCGATGTTCCAGATGATTGGCCACGGTGTCAGCTCGGCGGGCATGTTCTTTATGGTCGGCATTATCTACGACCGCGTGCATCACCGAAATCTGGAAGAGTTCGGCGGCCTGTTTGGCCGAATGCCGGTTTACACCGCAATGGCAATGGGCCTGTTCTTTGCTGGTCTTGGTTTGCCCGCGTTGTGCGGATTCATCGGCGAAGTGTTCGTTGTCCTCTCCGTCTGGAAATTCAGCATGGTCCTCGCAGTCATCTCGGCTGCGGTGGTCGTGCTCACCGCCGCCTACATCCTCTGGGCGCTGCAACGTGTTTACCTGGGTGCTGAATACAAGGGCCCGCACGGCGATCACATCACGCCCACCAATGCCCGCGAGAATCTGATCGGCATGACATTGCTCTTCTTCGCGATTCTGCTTGGTGTGTTCCCGCAACAAACCGTGTTGACCTACATGGATAAGACCATCGATCGCCAGGTGAACGACCTCGCTCGTTGGACCGCCGAAGTCAAGCAGCCAATGCTGGATGCCGAGCGGACTCAAAAGGCCGAAGCCAAGGCAAAAGCGGAAACCGAGAAGGTTTCCGTCCGTCCTTTACCAGCCATCGAAGCACCTGTGGTTGCCCAAGTTAACAGCGATTCCTAAGCCAGCCCACCGAACGAGATATAGCCAGCCGTGAACCTTCACCAGCTTGTCAGCGACTTGATCGTCGATACTAAGGGCTCGCCCAATGCGAGCTTTCTATCGATCGTGCCCGATTCCAGCCTGGCCGTGTTTCTGCCGGAACTGATCATCTGCGCCACGATTTTGTTGATGCTGCTCGTCCGTCTGTTCAACATCGGTCGCAAGTTGAACGCAGGCTATATCGCGCTGGCGGGAAGTTTGGTTGCGCTCTACTTCGCCGCACCTGGCAACCTGTTCTCGTTGCCGACCGGCGAAGGACAGATCGATCCTTCGGCCATCGCGCGGATGGAAATCTTCACCGGCATGCTCGTCTATGACGGCTTCTCGGTTTATGTGCGAGCTGCTTTGTTGCTATTCGTGGCCCTGTTCGTCGTCTTCACCTGGCTCACTGGGATTCCCGATTTGGAAGATGGTCCAGACATTTACACCTTGGTCCTGGGTTCCACGCTTGGCCTCTGCTTGATGGCGTCTGCCAATCACTTGCTCACCATTTTCCTGGCTGTAGAAATGGCGAGCGTTCCGTCGTATGTGCTGGCCGGCTTGCTCAAAGGACGGCGCACTGCCAGCGAAGCGGCGCTCAAGTACGCTGTTTATGGTGCCGGTGCTGCGGGGGTGATGCTTTACGGCATTAGCCTGTTGGCTGGGCTTCTCAATACGGCCCATTTGCCCACCATGGCTCAGACCCTCGCCGAGCGAATTGGCGACGGCCCGCACTTCAGCGGCAGCGAACTGATGGTCCTCGCGCTCGGTGGCCTGATGATGAGCGTCGGCCTGGCATTCAAATTGTCAGCCTTTCCTTTTCACTTCTGGTGCCCAGATGTGTTTGAAGGTGCAACAGCCGAGGTCAACGCTTTTCTCAGTGTTGCTTCCAAGGCTGGGGCCCTGGCATTGCTCGTTCGCGTCACCATCGGGCTCGGCCTTTTGTCACCACCCGGTGTTGCCCCCGGCGAACGCACCGCAAATTGGAAGCCCACCGAAACCGCAACTGCTCCCGGCACTGTGAGCAATGGTGCCGTCGATGCCGCCAAGTATCAGGTTGCTTTCCAAGCAGCAGAGAAAGCTGCGGAAACTAAGCCCGCTGAAACAGCTGCTGCTCCAACCGAATCTGTAAACCCTGCAGTCGCTCCGCTCGTCGAGAAGTCACCCTCCGCCCTGCGAGCGGATGGCAACGCAGCACTTTCGAGCATCCGCTGGTTCATCGCCCGGTTGGTTGCCTTTTTCGCAATCGTCACCTGCACGTTCGGCAATCTGGCCGCGTATGGCCAGAATAATATCAAGCGTCTGTTTGCCTATAGCACCATCGCCCACGCAGGCTACATGATGATGCCTGTCGCCGCCGTAATGGTCCTGGGTGCCGTCAGGCCCGAAGGTGCAGAGCGGGCAATCGCTGCCCTGGCGATTTATATCGCCGTCTACTTGTTTATGAACTTGGGGGCCTTTGCGGTCGTAGCTTTCCTGCGCAACGCGATGCGGAGCGAAGACCTGGCTGATTACGCGGGACTAATCAAGCGCTGCCCGTTAACGGTGATTTGCTTCTCGCTGATCTTGTTCAGCCTCGTTGGTCTACCACCACTGTCGGGGTTCATCGGCAAGTTCGCGATCTTCGCTTCGCTAGTCGAAGCCTATCAGTTCGCCGGTAAGGATGGTTTCTTTTTGCTGGTGATGATTGTCATCGGTGGGTTGAATACGGCCATTAGCCTGTTTTATTACCTTCGCGTAGTGAAGATCATGACGATCGATGAAGAGCCGCGCGATCGCCGGCCATTCATTTTCTCCGATGTCTCGCTTGCCAGCGCATTCCTCTGGCTGATCACGCTGCCCACAGCAGCCCTCATGATCAACTGGGAAGGACTCAATCGGCTGGCGTTGGCTGCGGCCAGTCAGCTGTTCTAGAATCTCAAAAGTTCTCGCCACGGCTTACCGCGGCCAAGTGATTGCTCCCATGACCGAAACGTCGACCTACGAAATCCTGAACGACTTGCTCACCATGCATAGCAAGTCGCTGGCGATGTATCTGAGCTATGCCAAACCTTGGGCTTTGGCCGCGCATCCCAAGGCGCGGGCCGTCCTCGAACACATGGTCGAAGATCAGGCTCGGACGGTCGATCGGCTGGCTGCTATCATCCTGGAATCAGGCCCCGTCGATAACGGCGAGTTCCCGATTTTCTTTACGGGTTGGCACGACCTGTCGGTCGATTTTCTGGTAGGCAAATTGATCGAGCGGCAAAAGCGGTCGATCGCGGTTATTAACAACATGATCGGCAAGCTTGCGTTTGCCCCCTATGCTCAAGCTGTGGCCAAAGAAGTGCTTGGCGAAGCCAAGGGGCACTTGGAGAATCTGCAAGAAGTGGCTACCGATCTTGCGGCGACCGCAGCCTAACTGGGCATGGAACTTTACGACACGCACGCGCACTTGTTTGACCCGCAATTGGCGGTCGATACTGCGGGAGTGATCGACCGCGCGAAGAGCGCTGGCGTTACGCGGATCCTAGCCGTCGGTACTTCAGCTGACTCGAGTGCGCAGTGCTATGACTTAGCTCGGCAATTTCCGCTGGTGATTCGTAGCTCGGCAGGAATTCATCCCAATCACGCGGCCGAAGCACTCCCCGGCGATTGGGCCCGCATTGAGCAATTGTCTCATCAGCCCGAAGTTGTAGCCCTCGGCGAAACGGGGCTCGATCTCTATTGGAAAGACTGCCCGCTGGAGTTGCAGCAGGATTATTTCGAGCGGCATATTCGCCTATCGCAGCAAACCGGCTTACCGCTCGTGATTCATCTGCGCGAAACGTTTGCCGAGATTCTCGCGATGCTGCAAGAGGCGCGTAGCCGCGGCGCTCTGCGTGGAGTGATGCATTCTTTCACCGGAACTAGCGAGCAGGCCGCCGAGTTCCTGAAGCTTGGCATGCACATCAGTTTTGCCGGCATGCTGACGTTTAAGAAATCGGCTGACCTGCGGGCGGTCGCGGCAACAATCCCTGCCGATCGACTTCTGGTGGAAACGGACTCTCCCTATCTCACACCTCATCCGTTTCGCAGTCAGCGGCCAAACGAACCTCGCCTAGTCATTCACACCGCTGAGTGTTTGGCCGAGTCGCGAGGAGTTTCGCTGCCTGACTTGGCCGCACTCACCACGGCCAACGCGCTGCGGCTCTTTTCGCGAGGCTAATTAGCTCGCCTTTGTACGCGATGATAGATGACGAGCAGATCGCGCTCGAGCGATTGAGTGTCTGCCACGATTTCGGTTTCGCTTAGCCAGCCGCAATTCGGGTGATCCGCGGTGTCGCTGAGCAGTTCGTGGGCGAGACTGAGCAGGGTGGACGAGAGCGTGTCGTCGCTGCCTTGACGCAAGTAGAGATTGGCCCGCGCCTCGGCAGGCTCAAATTCGATCAGGCCGGAAATTGTCGCTGCTGCTTGAACCATAGACGCGTTTGAAACTCACTTCTCGATCGATCGTTAACTCAGGCACTTTGTCGTCGCAAGGGGCGGCTGCTAATGGGCTGGGATTGATTACCAGCAAACAAACGAAGCGATTGCTGTTCTTTCGCGGCGAGCAAACTGGCCTGCACATCGGCAAGCAATGCCCGCACTTTGTCGACCACAGCTGACTCGTTCATTTCCCAAGCCGAATAGTCGGCCGGCAAAAAGGGTTCGTTGTCGTCGCTGCGATCGGGGCCACTGTCGGGGCCGGCATCGTGGCCTGGACCTTCGGCCGACTCCTCCGCCAGGCGGAACGCATACGGCCCAAATTCCAGCAGCGAGCCAAGCTGCAACTCGGTGGCATCGACTTCCATCTCGTCGACGTAGAGTTCTGGTCCCGTACCCAGGCGGCGCACCGTGACGATGCCGTTCTTTTGATACAGGTAGAGAAACGTCTCGGGAAAGGCGTCGTCGGCCAATACCAGGTCGCAGTCGGCGGCGGTACCAATCATGAAGACCGGGCCTTCGATCGGACGGAACATCTGCCGAGCCTGACCACGGACAATGGCCAGCCCGCGCACGCCGTTAACCTGTGACGATTGCGGCAAGGCTTTCGGCAACGCGATGTGCGGCGGGTACGGATCGCCGGGTTCATCGATGCGGGCCACAAACTTCGCCATTACGCCGGTCCTTCGCGCTGCCTGAGAGGAGCAGCCACCACATCGGTTGCTGCTATCGTCATCATCGGATGTCACGCTAGGACCGCGTAAAGCGGAAAGGCTTATGGACTGCAGAAAAACATGCGTCTCAGCCCACGCAGGCGGAATAAGTGGACTCGCAGGCTGCCGGCGACGGTCCCGCCCTCACAATTTGAAACGCTCCACTTCCAACTGCGGCTGGTTCTTCCCTGGCGTAACAGTGACCTTCAAGTCGGTAGTGCGAGGCGACGCATAGCGAGTATCGATCTTGCCCGGCGCTAACTGACTCCCGCCATTGATTGACTGCCGTCCGACTTCAATGATCAGCACGATATGTTCGCCCAGGGGCGCGCCGTCGTTTTGTTGGTGAGTGGTGAGTTGAAAGGAACCGTCGGCCTTGATCTGCCCGCGCGAACTCATGTCCAGGTCGGGCAGTTCAAATTGAATCAACGAGCCGGCCAGTTCGCTGGCCGGCTGTTGGTTGTCCTTCCAAACAACCAGCCCTTCAACAGGGTGCACGTCGCTGCTGCAACCGGCGAGGCCGCTGATGCAAGCCAGAGCGAACCAGCCTAGTCGACCAGAATGAATGGAGCGATGCATTGACTAAATCCCGCTGGAGATCTTGAGGCGACTCTGCGTCTGTCGACGAAGCATTCAGTTCTTAATGACTTCGCCATCGTTGCGCACTGCCATGGCGCGCAGCGTGGCGCTATCGATGGTGGTGTTCACGGCGCGCGTGCTGCCATCGCAGTGCACGAACTGACAAACGCCCGGATGCCAACTGCCAAACTTGCGAGCATAGATGCCGTCGACCACGCCGGCGCTCGGCGTGATATCGTTCGGACCTCGCGCGAGGGGATCTTCGATGCCCGCAATCCGACCCGGAAATGCGGACCACGCACCGCTATAAATCGGACCGTCACCCACCTTCAAGCGGCCGAACATCTTGTTCGGCACGTGCTTCTCGCCGACGAGGAACGTGTTGCTGGTACCATCTTCAATTGATGAAAGTCGCGTGTTGCAGGTCCAAGTGTTGACGGCAAAGCCGGCCGCAGCTGGATTGGCCGGGGCCGGGTCGGGGCTGCCAATAATGATCGCGCCGTTGCTGTTGGTGTTGAACCAATTCTGAGCATTGGGATCATTCGGAGTGCCACGCATATCGCCGACACACGCCGCATAATCGCCCACCGAGCCGGGCAAGTTGTTGCCGGCGCTAAAGCGTTGCTCGCTCGAGCCGCCACTCGGTTCCGGTGGTGCAGAACTATCGGCAACCGCAAAGCCCTCGGACCTACTCAGCCCGTTCATGCGGCGCGAAGGACAGAAGTTGTTCTTGATTTGCGTCTGCCGTGCCTCCGCCGTTTGCTCCGCATACTTCAGCTTCAAGTTCCACTTCTCATACAAGGCCTTCTGTTCCATATAAGGCATGATCATCACCCAGTAGCTGGCCCAACCTTCGCTGCCCGCAATGCGGAGTGGCGGCAGGTACTGATGCGTGTCATGAAAGTTCTGTGTCGCGATGCCATGCTGACGCAGATTGTTCAGACAAGAAGCCCGGCGGGCAGCTTCGCGCGCGGCTTGCACTGCAGGCAAGAGCAGAGCCACAAGTACGCCGATGATGGCAATGACAACCAGCAGCTCGACGAGCGTAAAGCCCGGAGCCTTGCGACGAGAGAGGTACATTGGATGAGACCCCGACAGAGAAGAAATTCACACGCCGCGAGGCAGGGCCGCGGTGAACTATTCGGGATTCTAGCGATGCCGCGAATGCGACAAAAGATATTTCGCTGACGAAATTACGATTTTTTTATTGACACCATCAACGCATCAAGGGAGCCGAATATATTCGACTCCCTTGCGAGCTAAATCGGACTCCCCTTCTCAGGCAGAGTTACTTCTTCGGTGGCAATGGGCGTGTGGTCTTCGGCTTGGAACTGGCAGCTTTCGGTGCCCAAGCAGCAGTCACTTGAGCCGGGCTGCCGCCATAAACGTCCGAGAACGACTTGGTGAAGTCGCCACCTTTGCGTAGCGCATCGACCAACATTTGGAACCTGCGGCTATCGGCCATTAGCGTCCTGACAAAGCTATAAGCGGCAATGTCCGCAGCTTCCTGTTCCATGTTGCCATTGAGAAACGCATCGGAAGCAGGCATCGAGCTCACCACGCCCGGGACCGCTTCGTCCCACGCACCAACGCGCGCATCGCCCGGTGAAAGACGGGCACTCACCACGCGGCCGGTGCCGGCAGCGAACCAATAGGGCACGCCCTTGCCGAGCGAAGCCATGTAAGTTCCGGCCAACTGCTGCGTGATCAACCCTTGCACCGAATAGTCTTGTGTGGTGCCTGCTTTCGGTACGACAACACCCGCGTACGCATCGACGGTGCTGAACTTGAAGTGACCGCGCCAAGGCTGCGGCAAACTCCGCCTTTCGACCATCTTGCCAAACTCGCTATAGCTGTACCGATCGCGGAAGACGAAGAGCGTCAGGCGACCTTTGACGAGCGGCTGATCGGCTGGAGCCTTAAACACCTCAGCAACCTTGGGTGCCAGCGCCTCGGCCTGTTCACCAATTTCTGTCAATGTGTTGGGACCAACGTTTCCAAGCACCAAATAGTTCGTGGTTTCAATGCGGGCCGGCTCTTCACCCGGCAAAGTGAGGGCCCAATTTTGCAAAGCCACCACCGCGCGGTCCTGGCTCAGCTGCTCGTGCGTCGAGTTAATCGCCTTGGTGATGGCCGCCAGTTCTGCCACAGGCTGCTTGGCATCGGGCCCGTCGAACTTCGCCCCTTCTTCGATCCACTTTTCAAACTTGGCAATCACCGTGTCGGCCAGCGCGGGCTGATTCAAGGGCATGCGACCACCATCGGCGGCAGTTCCCTTCAACTTTTTGATGAGGAGACTATCGCCAGGCTTGCCGGGCAGAATGTTCACACCGGCATCGCCACCCTTGAGCAGACTTTCGAACGTGTTCACGCTGAAGTTCTCGCGCGGACGATTCGTACCGTGGCAGCCATTGCAATTGGCGGCCAGCACGGGGGCAATGTCTTTGGCGAAGCTAATGGTTTCTTTGCCGGTCGCTTGCTGCACAATGGGGGCGGCGGGGGTCGCGGCAGGTGTGCCGGCGGTTGCGAGGGCCGTGATATCGCCCATCGGATCGGCACCGTCGAACTTGGCACCCTCGGTGATCCACTTGCGGAGCATTTCAATTTCAGCTGCAGGAATCTTTTGACCACTCGGCGGCATTTCGCCATCGTCGATCTTTTCCATCAACACGCTCCCCTTGCCATCTCCCTTAAAGATGACCAGGCCAGCTGGCGGACCTTTCATTAAGGCGGCATACGAAGCCATCGAGAACATGCCGCTTGCCTTGCGCACGTGACAACCACCGCAGCGACTATTCAGAATCGGCACCACTTGCTTGGTGAAGCTCACCTCGCCCGCGCCGCCTGGTGCACCGGCAGGTGCATTGGGATCGGGCTTGGCAGCGACGGCAGCCAGAGCCGCCAGGGGCTTGAGTTCAGGGAGTGTCAACCCTTCCAGTTCCAGCAGGGCGTGAGCATTGGTGAGGCGTTTGTGAATGGGCACAAGCTGATTGGTGATCTGATCGTCACCGACGGCTGCGATCTTCTCCAGCCGCGACTGGACTTCCTTCACAGCGTCGGCAGCCTCTTTGTGCTTGCCGTTCTGGAACAGGTTGCCGGCCTTGGTCATCAGTGTCGCGATGGCGGCGAGTTCCTCTCGCTGTTCGGCCGTCGGTGCTGCCCAAACAACACAGGGCAACCCCAGCACGAGCGAGACGAAACACCCAACCAGCCGATTCAGCCAGCGGCTTTTGGACATACCCATTTCCCTTTGATAATTGTCGATCCCGGCGAACTTCGAATTCTTGCCCCGAATCACAGTCCCGATTGCACTGACCTTAGGGCCTGACAGCGAAGCCACCATCTTAGACGAATGCCCGTTCGGCTGCCAAATATCTTCTGCCGGTGAACTGAATAAGTTCAACCGAGCGGCAGGAACTGGTTTCTAAGACAAGGCTTACGAACTAAGCGATTTCAGCTGGCATTTGTACTCATTCAAACCACTCGTGTTTCAACCAGCTGGCAGATAACCGCGAAATTGTCCGTCAGGTTGCCGCCCACATCTTCGTCCGGTCGCTACAGGCGAACTCTTATTGGCAGTTAAGTCTCCACTAATTCCTCCCTCTTTAACCATTGGTTCCGCCGACTTCCGAATTCCCCTGGGCCAAATTGCCTCCAAAAAATTTCCGGCAAGTTAAACTTTCGCGATAATCGGTTGCTGCCTTTAGGGCGGCCATGCATCTCGCAAGCACCTCCTTAGCATGTCTTTACGATTCATCGCTTCGCCACAACTGTTTGCCGGCTAGTGGAAACCTCCAAAATCGATTGCGGAAATTTCCATAATCAATTTTGGCTGTGCGGCCTTCCAGCGGCCATTCGGTGACCGTCGTGCAGCACGCAATTACGGCGAATAATACTCCCTTGCTGAAACCGAGTAACTGACAACATTAGTCGCAATATAGCGATAACATTGTAGCAGATACTTACTAAATAAACTATACTTTATTAGCCATTGGAGCCGCAATTTAAAACCGGCGACGTCACGTTTGAAATGCCTGAGCGAGGCACGTGCTAATCGCGGTTAAGAGCCGTCGCGAGAGTTAGGCTATTCGCTGTTGCCCGCGCTATGTTGCCACGCGAGTCACCTCAACGCATTTCGCGAGACTTGCACTTCCGTGCCTCGCGCTCGCTCTCCTCGCTGACGCTTTGGGTTTCCTAAAGAGGTGCCAGCGCGAATGGCTTCGATAATCGCAATCCCGATGACCAGGCTGGTCAATCAAATCAGCCCACTACCCGCGCGAGGCGGTTTGCGATTCAACGCTTCATCATGGATTTGCAGCAGGGGGCTGCGGGAGCAATTCCGGTAGCGCGCTGGCAGGCAGTTCGACGGTGGGAGTTTCGGTGCTGATAATCAGCGCGCTGCGAGGGATCGCATGAACGCGTCCCCGCATCGCATCGCGACGGAGGGCATCGTCGTAGGCTTTGCCGGGCCAAGGGCCTTCAGCTGAAGCAATTCCCAGATAGTCGAGCATCGTCCCTTTTTCGAAGTGAACGTTTTTGAGTGCCACGGCATATTCGACACGCGAACGATACTGCTGACTCTCTGCCTCGGCATAGCGCCGCTGTGCATCCAAGACAGCGATGAACTCGACGCGGTCATCCTGAAAGGCAGCGTCGACCGCGGCCAACTGCTGCCGCGCGGCCACCCAGCGGTTGTAGTTGGTATGCATCACCAGGTATGAACGATCGAGTTCGGAGATGGCGAGACTCAGGTCGCAGATAATTTCGCGTTCCTGCGCATCCAGCAGGCTGCGCTCGCGGACAATCCGCAACTCGGCATTCCGAACACCCGCATAAGCCTGGCGAAAGCCAAGGGGCATCGATAACTCGACGCCGACTTGCCATTCCTGAAAGTCGCCCGAGGTCAGGTCCATAAAAGCGTTGTCAAAGCGCGGCAGGCCGGTACTATCGGGATTGATCAGGTCATCGCCAAAGCCACGGAACCGATACTTTCCGACGAGGTCAAGTTGCGGCATCAAAAAGTTGCGGGCCGCAATCAATTCCAGTTCCCGCCGCTTCAATTGCCACCGTTGCCGGCGCAACTCGGCACGCCGGACCAGCGCTTCGGCAGAAATGCTGGACCAATCGAAGACCACGCTTGCCCACGAGGGTTCTTCGGCCGGGCGAATAAGTTCTTCGCCTTGCGTGGGAACATTCATGAGCAGGCGCAAGCGTCGCTCGTTGACGAGTACACCGGGCAGACCGCGAAATGTTCCGGGGCGGCTGCCGTTGTTGGTACGAGTACCATCCAGTGGCCGCCCTGCCAGCGAATCTTGCGCTTCAGCCTCGAAGCGGAAGAACTGCTCGCGAGCCTGGGCCTCTTTCTCGGCTTCGCCGCCGCGGCGGCCCGTTTGGTTCAAGGCTTGAATGCGGCGCCAGGTCTCAAGCGCGGTGTCGCGCGCCCGCACTTTGGCGTCCAGATCGCGATAGGAATAATAGAGATCCCAATAGGCGTTCTCGACGTTGCTCACAAAGTCGCGCAGGCCGATCTCAAAATCTGCGAGGCTGACATCGGTGCGAATCCGCGCGATCAGCACACCATTGAACGAGCCCGGTGTGCCGTTTGGCCCCGCAATGCGATTAAAGTCGAGGCCGTTTCCTTGGAGCAGCGGTTGCCGAACTTCACCTTCGTAAAAGACGTTGGCCGCACCGCCGGGAAATTGGTTGCCCAGGTTGTTATCGCGGTCGAAGTCCAGATGCTGTCGCAGAAAGAACTGCGTACCAGTCGCAGTACGCTTGGAGATCTGCGTATCCAACTGATCTTTTTGGCCGGACAAGAAGCCGAGGTCGCCGAGAAATCGGTTATTGAGGCGGCGATCGATCCGTTCGCTGTTGAGCGTCGTCAGCAATTGAGCATCAAAGTCCGAGAGTGCTGCTTCGACACCGAAGCGGGGATCGGTCTCTTGAATGGCCGGGTCAGTCGAGGTGACCGAGGCATCGGGCGAGCGGACAACTGTTCCTCCCAAGTCGCGGAGGACTTTCGAGTTCTCAAGCGCGAGCCGCACCGCGTCTTCGAGCGTTAAATCCCAATAAGTCAGCGATCCCATTTCGCGAATGGTGCGCGGCGGAATGCTGGTCAGGGTATCTTCGCGAATGGGAGCCACCGCATCGGGATATTCGATTTTGGTAAGTGCGATGGCACGAACGGCAGCAGGCTCATGCAGTGCGGTCTGGGAGGTCTTCGACGTCGCACAGCCGCTCCACAGCGCAATCGTCAGCGTGCAGGCAAGCACGATCTCTGACGGCAGCAATTTGCAGTGAAGTGGTTTCATGATGGCAGGCTACGGGCAAACAAGATTTGCTATCAGAAGTCTCTCGCTCGGGTGGGGGCCGATTGGAACGAAGGCAAGGGTAGGTGCGATTGTTCCTAATATGACAATTCGAGCGATTGAACCCAAAACACCATGAATTTCGGGCCTTGTGGTACACTCGTAAGGATTCTTCGGGGGGTGTAAACCGTACGGCCGTTAAATTCCTTACAACCGTGTGCCATCGGTAAGGTCAGTGCGAAGCCGTACAGCTTGCCTAACCGCTGAATCCAAATGCCAGCACCCGCTGCTTGCTCGCCGGTATTGATGTAGTAGGTTTGTGGTTCGCGCACTTTCCGTTCCGAAGCCGTTCCGCCGCAAGGGTCTTGAACCATGGCGAGCACTTACATAGCGCCCAAAGAGGGCGCTTCTGACGGCTGGCAAAAGGTGGATGCAGCCCTCGACCGCTTGCATCAGCAAGCGCTATCCGAAACGATCGCCGATCGCTTCTACACGGCTGTTCTGAACGAATTGCGAGGACTGCAATTGCCCCGCGCCGCAATCTGGAAGGTCGTCGAGGGGCGACTCCGATTGGTCCGGCGGGTTGAATCGCCAGGCAACTCTGCGGCCGGTGTGCAAGGGGAAGTTGCCCAGGAACAGGCCGCGGCGGCAGATGCAATCGATGCCAAACAGCCCCGCGTGGCTCGACCGGCGGCAGATAGCGCGGTCACAGAAACTGCGAAGCCCGCCAGTTGCGCCGCGGCACCTTGGTTTATCGCCAACCGCCCCGCCGGCGCGTTGGTCGTCTGGTTAGAACCGGATAGTCCCCCCGCAGCTGTCGCGGGGCAATTGCGACTACTGAGCGCCATTGCCGAACTCATGGCCTCGTTTCAGGCTCAGTCAGAGTGGCACGAAGCTCAAACACAGTTGCAAGTCCAGGCGCGGCTGGCACCGCTGCTGGTTTCGTTGCATTCGAGCCTCAAGCTCGCTGAGATCGCTCAGCGCATCGCCAGCGACGGCCGCGCGGCGGTCGGCTGCGATCGCATCGCCGTCGCCATTCGGCGCGGCCGGGGATATCGAACTCTGGCTGTCAGCGGCGCCGATCATCTTCATCGACATTCGCAAACCATTCGACAACTCGATGCGCTCTGCACGGCAGTGGCGGTCAATGGCGATCCGCTCTGGTGGGAGGCATCGTCGTCGGCAACGGACGACGAGACGCTGCCACCTCAAGTGCAACACCGGCTTGCGGAACACCTCGATGTGTCTCCCGCAGTCGCGCTGGCGGTGATCCCGCTAAGGTCGATAAAGACCAGCGAATCGAGTGCCGCTGAGGCGAACTCATCCGACTCCACAACGGATGCCGAACCGCTGATTGCGACGCTGGTTTTTGAGTGCTACTCGCGCACCTTTGACGAAGCTTCCCAGGCAGTCATTGCCGGCATGCTACCCCATTGCGCGGGCGCGCTCACCCATGGTTTGCTGGTTCAACGCATTCCCGGTCAGTGGTTGTGGCTAAGAATCGCTCGGCAATCTGCCTGGCACACCGCCGCGTTTCGGTGGGCCGCAGCACTGGTGGTTCTAGCGCTCGCGATTGCCGCGCTATTTCTATTGAAGGCCGATGTGCAGGTCCGCGCCACGGGCGAGATCCAGAGTGAAGCGCGACGCGAGATATTTGCCCCCTGGGACGGCGTAGCGACAGAAGTTCATGTTGACCACGGCCAACGGGTAAAGGCCGGCGACCTGCTGCTGACCATTCACTCCGCCGAACTCGAACAGCAGTTGCAGGAAGCACAAGGCGAAGCTGACACCGCGCGCAAGCAACTCGCCGCCGTTCAATCACAGCGCTTGCAAGCTGGGCCAGGAGATGTCCAGTCAAGGAACCGAGAGGCCACTCTCACGGCCGAGGAGCAACAACTGCAGGCCCAGCTAACCTCTCTGGCAGACAAGCTGAAGATGCTCGCACGCCGGCGCGAGGAACTAACCGTCCGCAGCCCGATCAATGGTGAAGTTGTCACTTGGAACGCGCGCGAGCGGCTCGTGGGGCGTCCCCTCCGCCGCGGAGATCAACTTCTCACCGTGGCCGATCCTGCGGGCCCCTGGAAAGTGGAACTCCGCATCCCTAGCCGCAGCGCCGGGCGAGTCTTAGCCTCCGCAGGGAGTAATTCCGGCGGCCAAGCGGTTACTTGGACGTTAACCAGTCAACCTGGCAATGCTCAGCAGGGAGTGGTCCGCAGCATCGCGCAGCGAATCGAATTGGACGAAGCTGGTCGGTCGCATCTGCGCTTGACCGTCGAACCTCTTGCGAAGACGCCCGCAGAACTGGGCAACATTACACCCGGCAGTCTGGTCTCTGCCAAGGTTGCCTGCGGACGCAGCACGCTCGCAGAGGCCTGGTTTCACGACTTGATCGACACCATTCGACTTTGGTTAACACTGTAGGCAACACGTCTGTCAACTATCGAACTCCTTTCACTCAACCCTTTCAATCTTTGCTGTTGTCGCGAGCCTGCCATGCACAATCTACCCTTACTTCTCACCGCACTATTGGCAATCGCCGCCGAGCCGGAAACGATTGAAATTTCCTCCGCGGTTATCAAGGTGGTGGAAGATGTCGCCGTTTCATCGAGCGAAGCGGGTCTCGTGGCCAAACTATCCGTCCGCGAAGGGCAGATGGTGAAGGAAGGGGAACCGCTCGCGCAGTTGCTCGACTCCGCCGAACGCCTGGCACTTGAACGAGCACGACTGGAAGCCGAAATCGCCGCGCGCAAAGCGACGAACGAAATCAACGTCCGCTACGCGAAGAAGTCGACCGAAGTGGCCCGCGCGGAATTAGCACGGTCGGAGGAAACAAATCTGAAATACCCCAAGACCGTTTCAGATTCCGAACTCGACCGTCAGCGCCTGGTGCGCGAACGTGGAGACTTGGAAGTGAAGCAGGCCGAGCACGAATTGGAGATCGCCACGATCACCCAAGCGATTCGCGATAACGAACGGCACACCGCTCAGGAAATGCTCGATCGCCGCACGATTCGTGCTCCGTTGCAAGGGATGGTTGTCGAGTTGCATCGCCGCCCAGGCGAATGGGTTCAACCAGGTGAAACGGTGGCCCGTGTGTTGCGATTGGATCGGCTGCGCGTCGAAGGCTTTATGGCAGCCAAGCATGCTCAGATAAATCTGGTTGGTAGCAAAGCAACCGTGCGCGTGGCGGGTGCCGATGGCAAGGCGCGTGATTTTCCAGGTGAGGTGGTGTTCGTCAGTCCTGAGATCGACCCGATTAACTCGCAGGTCCGCATCTGGGCAGAAGTGAATAACAAGGAGCTGCTCCTTCGTCCCGGCATGACTGCCAGCCTGTTGGTGGAGGGGCGATGAGCCAACTGCAGGTTCGCATGCGGCCCGATTTGATTCTGGAACAATCCGCCCCCGGCGAAGCTTGGGTTGTGCAGGATCCTCTTAGCCTGCGCTATTTCCATTTGCGCGATGAGGAGTGTGCTCTCCTGCGGATGTTGGATGGGCGACTCACGCTCGAAGAATTGCGGCAACGATTCGAAGTGATGTTCGCCCCTTTGCAACTCACCGCAGCGCAACTGCAAGCATTCCTGCATCGCCTGCACGAACTGGGTCTGCTAATTGTCGATGCACACGGCCAAGGTGCAGTTGTCGCCAGGCGATATGCTGCCTTTCGCCGCAAGACACTCCTCCTCAGCCTGGCCAATCCGCTGGCGATTCGCTTGCCCGGTGTCCCTGCTGCCGCCTGGGTGGATTGGCTGTATCGCCGTTGTCGATTCCTTCTCACACCGACTGTGCTCGCACTGTGCAGCCTCTTCGTATTGGGAGCTGCTGCTCTGATCGTTGTGCAGTGGCCTGAGTTTTGGAATCGCTTGCCTGCAGCCGAAGCTTTTTTTGCACTCGACCAGGGAATCTGGTTTCTCGTTGCTCTGATCGCAGTGAAATGCCTGCACGAACTAGGGCACGCCTTGGCGCTAACGCATTTCGGCGGCAAAGTGCATGCTGTGGGAGTCACCTTGCTCTTGTTTTCTCCCGCGCTCTATTGCGACGTCTCCGACGCGTGGCGTCTCCATCCAACGTGGAAGCGAGTGGTCGTCTCTGCTGCTGGCATGTTGGTCGAACTTGTCTTGGCGGCAGCTGCGGTCTTCTTATGGCGCTTCAGCGAACCGGGACTTGTGCATGCTCTATCGCTGCGAGTCCTCTTCATCTGCACTGTGAGCACCTTGCTCTTCAATGCCAATCCACTGATTCGAGGCGACGGCTACTACATCCTTTCCGACCTCGTCAAAATCCCCAACCTTGGCCAGGAATCGCGCTCCGCACTATCGCAACTTGCTGGCGAGTTGCTTCTCGGCTGGCCGAAGTCTGACGATCAACTGTCGTCGCCTTGGCGAACCATTCCGCTGGCGTTATACGGAGCACTTTCCCTGCTGTACGGCTGGTTCCTGATCGGCGCGATACTCTGGTTTTTCACAGCCATGCTACGACCGCATGGACTCTCCTCCGTGGCGATTGCACTGGCTGCGGTCGTGATTGGCGGGGCAACGTTGCCCCCCTTGGTCTCAGCCGGACGAATGTTTCTGCGGCGGTCGCGCCGCCCGCGAGTGCAACGGGGCCGAGTGACGCTCAGCGCGCTCGTGATGCTCGCCATTGGCCTGGCAATTGGCTTGCTCCCCCTTCCGTTTCATGTCAGTGCGCCCATGTGGCTCGAGCCTGCCCAGCCGCACAATGTCTATGTGACGGTTCCGGGAATCATGAGCCACCAGATTGCTCCCGGCACGAGGGTCAAACGGGGCGAGTCGCTGGCCGTACTCAAGAATCCACAACTAGAGGATCAACTCACCGACCTCGCAGCTGAGGCGGCCCGTCATCAACTGCGACTTGCCCAGTTGCGACTGTTAATTGGCAACGATCCCAGCGTTGGTCCTTTAATCCCTGCTGAAGAAAAAACATTGGAAGACGTCCGCCAGCGACTCAAGCAGGCCGCAGAGGAAGCCGAACGGCTGACGCTGCGCGCTCAACGGGATGGTGCCGTCATCGAACCGGCGAGTACTCCGTCAACTCCAGAAGAAGGTGGTTTAACTCGTTTGCCAGCCTGGAGCGGTTCACCCTTAGAGCCCCGCAATCTCGGTTGCCTGCTCGAAGCGGGCACGCTCGTCTGTCAAATTGCCGAACCAGAAGTGGTCGAGGCCAGCGCCTTGATCGATCAGCGCGACCTTCCCTGGGTGCGCAAAGGGCAACGAGTCCGCTTGTGGGTTGAGCAAGGTCCGGTGCACTTCTGTTCGGGAACAATCGTCGACCTCGCTCGCACCGACGCCAAAGATTTGCCACCAAGCTTGCTCGCGGCGCTGCGAGTGCCCGATGCGGCCCCTGCGTCTGCCAACCCCAATCGTGCCGCCATGGAAGAATTGAGCGGCGGACGGATTTTGTACCAGGCCCGCATCGAACTCGACGCAGCCCCTTCCGCCCCCTTGCGGGTCGGCATGCTGGGGCGAGTGAGGATCGCCGCCGATTGGCAAACTCTGGGATCTCGCCTCTGGCGTACTTTGCAGCAGACGTTCTCCAGCGGCTAAGCCCGGCAACTAGCATCGCCCGGTTTTCAGTGGCAATGCAGTCCGACGAGGTTTATCAACACCCCCCTTTTGCGTGCATCGCCGGCAAGTCGTTCTGCGGCAACCAATTGCGTCCAATTTGCGAATGCTGAAATCATCCTCTTTGTTGATTAACCTCTGGTTTGATGAAGCTCAGTGCCGACACTCGTGAACTTTCCGGATTACCAAGAATCAGTTGCTCGCGACGGCGAGCACAGTTGCCGCTCTGCGGGCGCGCTTCTCTCACCAAATTGCCAAGACAGACCGCTTATATTGTCTATAAATAGTAATCACTTGTAAACAACACACTGCAGAGATTTTTCTGATGTTATTGAGACAAGCTGCTGGAACTGCGATTCTCTCCCCAGCAGTCGGGTTTAAGGAATCAGCAGGATCAAACCGGCGGCGACTGCTGTTTCGGCAGTGATTGCCTTTGGCTGCAACTCCGGCCATTGGATTTGCCGTGGTGCCGGGCTCCCTGGGCGATAGTACCCCAGGGGATAGACACATTCTCTCGAAGGATGCACCGTCATCGAATAGGGAAGCGCTACCGTCGCGGCGAAGAAATGGGCCGCGGACAGCGCCGGCTGCAAGTGCGGGCAGGGCGAGTAGCCGTACCGTTCGAGGTTCGTCTCTTGATAGTAGAGCGGGCGATAGCAGAAGTCGGGAGCGTCCCAGAAGTAGACATTGTCGCGCCACGGGCGAACCTCGTCGGCTGGCATGGCCTTGCTGAAATAGGCGGTGGCGACATCGGGGGGCAAGTCGGTCGACCTGGTCGCAATCGTCGCCGAAAGCTGGCCGATGGGTCGATCTTCGGGCATCACCGGACCGACTGCTGGCGCCGGCCGGGGCGTGGCGGGGGGCGGAACTAACTCGGGGCCGCGCGGGCTCGGATTGGGGAGCGGCTGCACCAATTGGGCAACGGCCGAGTGATTTGCAACGCCAATCGTCACAAAAGTCAGCGCAATCGTTACAACCAGTCGCCGTGAATTGGTCATTTGCACACCCTCGCTCACTGTTTCACCTGCGCGGCGTCGCCACCATCTGCTGGTCGTGTCGATCACCGCGAAAGATAGGATCGGCGCGAAGATGCCGAGGGTATCAGCTCTTTGCATTGCGCCGCTCCACCCCCAATAGTCGCTACAACCGGCCTGCTGACAAATTCTAGCCGCGACCGTCAATTTAGGTGGGGGAAATGGGAGTTTCGGTTATCATGGATACGACATTCCTGGCCGATTTTCTCATGTTTTGTCGAGGCAGTGCGCGATGGAACTTGCACATTGGTTTCGTAGCTTGACCGCCAAACGCCGACGTCCGAAGCGTCGCGTTCGGGCATTTGCCGAGCGGTTTGCAGCCGCACTCTCGATCAAGCCGCTCGAAAGCCGCTTCGTCTTCGACGTCGCGCTACCCGGCGCGATCACTTCTCAGCTGACATTGCAGTCGGGAAATCTGCATCTGACCGACGTTACCGCCGGTGGACGCAACGACGCCTTCACGATTCAGGCCGACACAACGCGCACCGTTCACAACTACGACTATTACCTGATTCACGACCCCACGGCAGTGTTCGATGCCAGTGGCGTGAGCGGAGCATCGGTAAGCGCCGACAAACATTCGGTTGAGATTCCCTTAGGTACGATCACGGGTAATCTGATTACCGTTGATGCGGCTGACGGTATCGATTCGCTCACGATCGATTTCTCGCAGGGCAACCTGGCCGATGCGGTTCTGTTCAAAGGCGGTAATCCCACCTCATTGCCCGGCGATAGTCTGTCCCTTACCGGTGGCGGCAAATTCGCGACGGTGAGTCATCAGTTTCACGATGCCACGTCCGGCTTCATCGATGTTACCGGCAACGCCCGCATTGATTACATCGGGCTCGAACCCATCGCCGATAACCTGAGCGCGACAGATCGCGTCTTCAACTTCAGCAGCGGGGATGACGAGATTACGTTCGAGCAGGGAGCTGTCGTTTCCACGATCGATTCAAACCTGGGCGAAACCGTCACCTTTCTTAATCCGACCACGTCGCTTGCCATCAATGCCGGCAATAGTCTCACGGAAAACAACTCGCTGGTCGTGCGCACCGCTAATCCGGCAACTGCAGCGCCGCAATTTTCGTTTGCCGGCTTTACGTTCGATCAGACAGCGACACCCAACGCAGCCGCCGCCATTCCGGTGGGCACCGTCAACGATAGTCCCGATTCGTACACGATTGGTCTGACACCGGGCGGCCCGACCGGTGCTGTAGCTTTTCCCGAGTCAAACACCGGCTTCTTGGGCAATCTCTCGATCGGCAGCCAACTAGCTGGCGGCACCACGGTGCGGGCGATCAACCTGCCGGCCGGTAATGTGGGGACAGACCTTCGCAGTGGAGTTGAACTCAGTTGGAGCGGTCCCCAAACGCTAGTGAACGCGGATGGCGATGATTTTGTCGTTTACGAATCATCCAGCAATCCAACCGGTCCCGATGGGTTCCTGGTGCAGGTGCATGTCGCCGGTGGCGGTTGGACTCGCTTGCGTTACGAACCGCACGATTCGCGCCAAAACTACATCGGCAACACCGGTGAAGGGGCCTTTGCGACGGCGTTTGACTTGTCGTCGTTTGGGCTCTCGAACACGGACGCCATTGATGCCATTCGCATCGTAAGTATGACCTCTGGCGACCGCATCGATCCCGTGGGTGCCGTGTTCGAACCGCGCGCGGGGGCCAATGTCGGCTTCGGCTTTGTGATTCCGGACGACAATGGCGCGACCAGCAATATTTTCCCCGATCCGGGGCCGCTGGCCAGCTTCACGTTTTTTGGTGCCAGCACGTTCGATCCCGATCCACTCTATCTGGGTGTGCTCCATCCACTCACTGGGCCGACCGACTTTCAACGAGACGAAGTAACGATCACCGCCACCACGATCGACATCGAAAGCGGTGGCGTTACGCAGCCCAAAATCAACTACAGCGGCGTGGAACTGCTGGCGGTGCAAACGCTCGGTGGTGCCGACACCATCACAGTTCATTTGAGCGTTGATTTGCCGGACTCCGTCGTGCTGAATGGTGGCAACCCAAGTGTGGGCGACAAAGTCATCATCATGGGCAGTTCGGACAGCGATATCATTGAGCTAGCCGGCGACCGGCTCGACGTAACTGGCAGCGCATCGATTCAGTTGCAGAACATTGAGTCGTTGGAGATCAATGTCGAGGGTGGTGGCGCAGATACGATCCGCAACCAGCCGAGCTTTCGCTTAAATGGCAATGATGCCGCGATGCACATGCTCGGCGATAGTTCCGATCGCTACACGCTGAAAACGGAAGCGCCGGCGGCCACGGTGGACGCTGATCCCTACTCGTTTGCCGACGTGACGTTCGATCAAAGCGTGACACCCGACGTCTTCTATACACTCCCGCTGGGACAGTTGCCGGGCGGGCAAGGCGTGATTATCAATGGCTCTCCTTATCTGACGAATCACGTCAGCGGATTTCCCACCGATCCCAACCTTCTTGATGACCTCTTCTTTGACGAGTCGCTGTCGATTGGTGGGCGCCTAGGCGGAGACGATGCCGCCCTGCAAGCGCTGCGTCTGCCGACCACGCTGGCAACCGGTACCGATCCGGGAGCGACGACACGCGGTGGTTTTGAGCTGCGCTGGTCGAATGGCCGAGCCCTTGCCAACACCAATGGCATGAATCCCGATTTAGTCATTTACGAATCGGGCACTTACAACGGCTCGCTGCTCAAGGGTGCACCTGAGCCCATCATGGTGCAAGTCCACAGTGTGGATTCGAACTCCTGGAGTAACTGGGTCTATATTCCCGCCAGTTCGTTCATGGCCTATGACGGTGGCACGACGGGGGACGGTACCTTCGCCACGTTGATTGATCTGTCGGCCTTTGGCACCGGCTTCGGACTCGTCGACGCCATTCGCTTCACCAATCTGATTGCGACCGACCGGATGCAGTCGGCTGTCAGTTCGCTGGTCGCACCCGGTGAGACAGCACCGAGCAGCACCACGCTTCCTAATCCGGGACAGCTCGCCAGCTTTATGCAATATGGCAACAGCACGTTCGATCCCGACCCGCTATATGTAGGCGTGATTAGCACCGCCGCCACGCAAGTAACCATCGGCCAAAACGACGTCGTGGCAATCACTCCCGATCGCGTGCAGTGGATCGGTTATCACAAAATTACCTATTCGGGACTGGGGACAGTCGCGCTCGAGACCTTCGGCGGCAGCGATCAGATTTCTGTCGATGCAAGTACGACTACTTCGTATGAGATCTCGGCTGGCGATCCCGCCTTTCCCACGAATCCCGGCGACCGGGTGACGCTCGATCTGGATGGGCTGGCTGATTCATTACTGACAGTTACCGGCGTCGGGAGTGGACTCATTACGAGCGATGCGACGACCACCATCACGCTGCAGGGCGTAGAGTCGCTGGGTGCCGTGAAGCAGCCCGACAATAGCATTGTCACCTTGGACATGCGGCTCACCTCCACGCTGGTCGCCGGCGATGACGCTTATCGTTTATCGCGTAATGGGACCGCGCTCGAAACCGAAATCAACGGACAATTGTTCTTTCGTGCCGATCTCGATCTCGTCAATGAGTTGCAGTTCAACTCGCCAGCGACGATGACACTCGCCGACCTGCAAACGCTCACCATCGACTTCGCCACTGGCAACCCGATTCCTCAAGGAGGCGTCTTTTTTCATGGCGGTGAAACGGGCGCAACCGAGTCGCAGATCACGTTGGAGAATGGATCGTTTGGCGTCGTGCGTCACGATTTTACGAGTGGTGCAACGGGAGAGGTTTTGTTTGACGCCTCGCTGCAGGTGGGCCTCAGTTCATCGCTGCTGCGATATGAAGGTGTGCAAGGCGAAATTGTCGATCACCTGGCAACTCAGCGGCGCGAGTTCCTCTGGAGCAACGCGGCAGACGAGATTCAATTTACGGACGATCATTTGTCGCTGGACGCGCACTCTCAAACTGCTTCTGTGGCAGCCTCGCGGACCTTCGTCACCACCGTCTTTCGCAATCCCACGCAGTCGCTCGTGGTTGAGACCCGCGGCGGCGACGATGACCTCTTCTTACAGACGCTCGATGACAACTTTACTGCCGAAGTGAGACTCGACACCGGCACCGGCAACGACTTGATTCAAATCGATAGCAATGGAACCCAGTCGGGCGGAACAGTCGACGTCTTCCGGTTCCCCATTTACATCTCGGCCGGTGGCGACGGTGCCGATCAACTCATCGTCACTGACGAAGATGACACGACCGGCGATGTATTTTCCATCACCGATAACACCATCGGTGGCGGCCCGGTTCCCACGGGTGCCGCTGTCGACGCGGCTGGCGTTCCTTCACCGGTCGTCGATGGTGTTGTCTCTCCGCAGGAATGGGATTTTGCGCCCATCGCTTTTGCAACCGGGGCGCGCCCCGCCGCAAGCTTGCAGTCGATCCTGCATTTCGATTTTTCCACCGGGGCCGGGACGGTGATCCCCGATGGTTCCACGAACGCCAACACCGGTTACCTGCCGCAAACACCTGCCCCACAATTCCGGCCCAATCAGGGCAAGTTCGGCGGCGCGCTCGAATTCAACGGCACCAGCGATTACGCCTGGTTCCAAGACCCCAATTTCAACGTCGGCGACGAAGGAACCGTAAGCTTCTGGGTCAAGATGGACACCGTCACGCGGCGGAATCAGTTCTTCGAAGGCCCCGGCAATACGGGGTTGGAGTTCCAATATCGAGAAAATGGCGGCGGGCAATTTTACGGCAGCACGAACCGCGGATTAGTGGGAAATTCCGACGACTTCGCCATCTCCAGTGGTGGCCAGGCGGCAACCGCGGGCCAGTGGGTGAACCTGCAATACACCTGGAAGAAAACCGGCGCTACAACGGGCGAGATGCACGTCTATGTGAACGGTGTCGAAACATACCTGTCGGGCTTTGATTCGAATATTGCCAACTGGTCGGTGGTGGCGAGCACAGCTAACGCCTTCATGACGATGGGGCGCGATGCTTCGACGACACCTGGTTCCGGCTCAACGCGTTACTTCGACGGCCTGATGGATGACGTCGCGTGGTTTAATACAGTCCTTACGCCGACCGAACTCGCCGCCATGCGAACTCAGTCGGTGGCCGATGCCCAGAACAGTTTGCACGGCAATCTCGATCCGGTCGGTGTCGGCTCCGGCAATTTGGTTGCCTATTGGAACCTGGACGATGCAATTGGCGTGACGACAATCGACGGAGACGGTGGCACTTCGATCAAGTTGCACGCCGGTCCCAGCGGTTCGCAGGCGCAGTTTGTCACCAGCGGCAAGTTCAACGGCGCGCTCGATTTAACCAATCCGGAAGCGTACGCCACGTTTCAGGATCCCAACTTTGACGTCGGCACCAAGGGCTCGCTCAGCTTTTGGGTCTACATGCGCGACACCGTCGACCGGCGGGGAACATTCGTCGAAAACTCAGACAACTCCGGCTTCGAGTTCCAATATCGGCCCGACGGCAGTGGGCAATTCTACGGTAGCCCCAGTCGCGGTCCGGGCAATTCCACCGACAACGCAATTCAAAATGGCGGCGCTCGCACGGGGCAGGGCCAATGGCAGCACGTGGTCTACACCTGGGACCGGTCTTCGCCCCTGACCAATTCCGGGACGATGGAGATCTATATCAATGGAGTGGAGGTCTCTTACCTTTCTTCCAGTTTCAACGAGAACATCTCGGGCTGGAACAATGTCGTGAATACCGTGAACCAGGAGTTTTCGGTCGGCAGAGATCCGGGCACTCCGGATCGTTGGTTCGATGGCAAGATGGACGACATCTCCTGGTACAACGCCCCGCTTACCACCACGCAGATCTCGACGATCTATAACGGTGGCACTGGCCGCAGCATCGACACCATTCAAGGCATGGGCGGGCACGATATCGTATTCAACCAGGTTGGGCATGTCGACGGCGGCAATCTGGTCGCTTACTGGAACCTGGACGATGCAACCGGCACCATCAACGCCACCGGCGATGGTGGGACGAATATCACACTCAAGTTGAACATTCCTGCTGCACCCGATGGTGCGATGTTGGTTTCGGGGGGCGGCCCAACCCTCACCGGCGCAATCACTCCGCTCGATGCCCTCGCCTTCGATGGCGACCGGGATGTGCTCCGCGTGCTCGATAGCAGTTCACTGGACTTCAATAAATCGCAAGGGACCATCGCGTTCTGGGTGAAACCACAGGCTCCCACGAACGGACAAACCACCTATACGCTGCTGGAAGACACCACGCAGCAGATTGAAGTGTCGTTGTCGTTTGTCGCCGATGCCGGATCCGCGCTGGGGCATGCGAATCTTACCCAACGCCTCGTATTCACCCCTTCAGCGAACGTTGGCGGCACCAACATCGTCGTCAGCGGTTCGCAATTGAGCTTGAACCAGTGGACGCATGTCGTCATCACTTGGAATGCAGCCGATCAGTCCGCGCGCATCTTTCTCAATGGCGTTGAGGATACTCCGCTTCTCAACAACCTCCCCACACAATGGACCGCAGCTGCCGGAAACACGGGCGATTGGGTGTTTGGCGGCGATGCCGCGGCCAACCCCACGAACCGCTACTTCAGCGGGAGTATGTCCGACGTGGCCATTTATGGTTCAGCGCTCGCACAGAACCAGGTGAGCGACATCTTCAACAAAGGGGCTGGTGCTTCGGGCGGCTGGGACTACTCCGGTGCCCAAGGCCGCTTCGCCTGGGACGAATCAAACCTCTACGCGCTGATCGAAGGTTATCCCCAAGGTGCCAACGACGAAAACGGTCCCTTTGCCAATCTGCAGTTGGAGCTGCTCGATGGCTCGGGAACACTGCTAGGCACGTTCGACTTGAACAGCATCGTCCTGGCGGGAGGTCAGGCCAGTCCCGCCAGCGGCGAAGCGACATTGTACGAAATCGCACTCCCTTGGACGGCCATCGACGGCGTCGCTGGCTTCGATCATCTCACGGACGTTCTGCAATACCGAATCCGTACCGATGATTTCGACCTCGCTCCTAACACGGGCGGATTCGATAGCCGCGATACGACGCTCGGTTTTCAGATCATTCCTCCGACTGGCCCGACTGCCGGCTACAAGCTGCTGCCACTCGCGCAGGCCGAAACCTTCTTTGGCACAGGTGGATTCATTCAGTACGCGGGCATTGCGGATCTTTCCGTGACTGCCGGCAGCGGCGACGACGTCATCACCGTGCGCGATAACCCGGCGACCGATGGCCTGCTCGATAGCAGCGTGAATCCTTCGCGCAGCTTGACGATTTTCGCCGGCCCAGGAATGGACGAGATCACGTTGCTGTCGATCGATGCGAACTATCGCGCCGCGACCACGATCGACGGCCAAGGCGGGAACGACACAATCACTCAGGAGGTGGCCCTCCAACTTGGCTCCGCGAATTCGACCGGAAATTTGTGGTACTTGGCTGAGACAATTGTCGTCAAACAGTCGATCGACACCGATTCGACGAACATCCATCCGGATGGGCCCGGCACCATCACGTTCGAAACGAGCGGCACGCTGACACTCACCGACGATGCCGATATTCTGGCCCGGGGTGTGGTGGAACAAATCGGCAGTGCGGCGACGATCTTCACCGCAGCCGAGATCACCACCACCGACGATCGAATCGAGTTCGACGGCCAGATGTTGCTCACCGGCGATGTTACGCTAACTTCGACCGGCATTACGGAGGGCGACATCCTGCTCCGCCAGTCGGTCGATAGCTTCGCGCCGGGCATGTTCAACCTCACCTTCGAAAGTGGGCTGGGGAATATTGAAGTCGGCGGCGCGATTGGTCTGCTACAAGCTTTGAATAACCTGACGATTGTCTCCGCGCAAAACGTCACCTTCGCCTCAACGCTCCGCGCCATCGGCGATGTGATCCAGCAAGCGGGTACCGGCACGACGATCTTCAATGGCACGAGTGGAGCCGGGATTGGCGGCATGCTCAGCGTGATTACGGATGCGGTGCAGTTCCTTGGCGCGGGCATCGTTACGGTGGGGAATATCTCGGTCGAAGTTCAGAATGCAATGCTGCTCGCCGCCAACGTTGGCCTCGAAGCAGGCTCTGCACTCATCACACTAAAAGCCAACCAAGACCAGGCGGGAACGAGCGGCTTTACGCAAGGATCGGGTTCGCTGATTCGAACCGCCAGCAACGATCCGCTCGCGATTCAGATCCTCGTCGGTGGCACCGGCGGCGCTGCGATTGCCCAATTGCAGGCTGGGACCACTAGCGGCGTGGTAACGATTGATGTCGGCGGCAAGATCACGGACGCACAAAACGACGAAACAACCAATCTCACAGCCTTTCGAGCGAACCTCGCGGCGCAGATTGGCGTGGGAGACTTGGGGCCCGCAGTCCCCAACAATCCTGACTTCGACACTGCCGTAGCCCAGATCACGGTCGTCACCACCGGTGGCGATATCGCGCTCAACGAAGCAGACGATATTCAGTTGCAAGGCCTGTTCGCTCTGGATGGCTCGGTTCGCGTCGTGTCTGCGAATGGTTACATCACGATTCTGAACGGCACGCTCGTCGACGGAAAGTTCGTGCAAAGCGGGACCGGGCAGATCAGCAACGCGCCTCCGGTGCTCGTGCTAGCCGAGGTTGATCCGGACGATGTCCTGCTGCCTGGCGACCCAACTCAAGAAGTGACCGGTACGATTGGCGGTGATCCGAATACAGAACTCGCGCGCAATCTAAAGATCATTGTCGACTGGGCAGACGGTGAGCAAAGTGTCCTTGGCGGCCTGAACGCCGGTGATACGGTGACATGGTTCATTAGCGCTGATAACACGAGTACGGTAAACATCGTCTCGGGCAATCCAGAATCGCCGATCACGATCACCATTCAGCGCGAATACCCGCTCTTGTTCTTGCAGTCGGTCGTGGGAACGGAGATCGTGAGCAACTTCACCGTCTATAACGACCCGCAGATTCAACTCTTTGACCTGTCCTCGCAAGCGATTGGGCAACAGCAACGTCTGAATCAATCCCTGACGCTGCCAATCGCCACTTCGTTGTCGGAAGAAGGCTTCGGCCGGAACGTTCCGCTGCCCATTGAAGAGACTTCCTTCGCTGCGACCGAACCGGTGCGCCAGTCTCGATTGGAGTTGATACCCTCGCTGCCCCCGCAGCAAGTTCGGTATTACTCAGAGACCTTCGCCGCCGATGAAGCCGAAAATGAACTGGCCATCTTGTATCTGGTGCGAGTCGGAGTCGACGGCCAGGAGGAAAGCCGCACGCTCCTTCCCCTTTCGGACCTGCGCGATTTGACCGGTCTGCTCGATCGCATTCGCAAGGCCTCGATGCGCAGCGGCCTCTATCGGATTTATCATCAAGAGGCTGGGCTGCCGCCACGTAAAGTGCTGGAGTTCCGCAAGACCGCGGAAGGAATCGGCGACCCCGTTCGTGAACCAGGTCGCGGTGCCAACCCGCTCGACGAAAACAACAAAACGCCCATGGATCCGGCCCCTCCCGCGCCCCCAGCGAAGCCGGATGCCAAGCAAGGCGCTGCCCAAGAACAACCCTCACCCAACTCTGTGCAGGCAGCTTTGATGGAAGCGACAGACACTTCCTTCGGGTTGGCTGCGCGCCTTCGCCGCAGGCTGGAAACTGCCGCGTCGCTGGACTGAGTTCCCTGTGATCCAAAACACCACCGGCGCATGACCGCGTCGGCATCGCTCTGCATTTTCAGAACGTCGTGATTCCATGCGCTCCTGCCCACATTGCTCGCACGCTTTTGACGACAACGCGTCGTCACCCGCTCAGTGTCCCGCTTGCGAACGGCAGTTGACCGTCCAGGATATTGGCTCCGCGACGCTCGAGTTCGATTCTCCCGCGCAGGAACCGCCTGCCGTCGGCAGCGGAACGGTCGTGCCGGACTCCCCAGAGATCGCGGCTACTTACGATTCCACGGAGATCGCTGCCAAAAACGACTCAGCCGAAATTGCTGCCACTTACGATTCGACCGAGATTGCCGCGAAGCACGACTCAGCCGAGATTGCCGCGAAGCACGACTCAGCCGAGATTGCTGCAACCTACGACTCGACCGAGATCGCCGCTACATACGATTCCAGTGTCATTCTGCCGCTTGAGCGTCCCGAAGGAACGACAGGCAAGGCCAAGGGAGGGAAGCCCCCCGCTGCAATCGATCCCACGAACACCGGCATGACGATTCAAGCTGGTCGGTTCACGCCAAACCCCGAGGAAATGAACGACGTCGAAGAGATCTTCAAAACGATAGACGTCAGCGACAGTGGAAGTGGCAGCGGACTGATTGGTGGTGCCGGCAAAACGACCCCACTGAATCGGAACGATCTCACAGCCATGTGGGACAGCAGCCAGGACTTCTCCGTGCAACCGGGTGCGCCCCTTTCACACACTGCTGTTTCGCCACCAGGCAGTTCTATAGTGCCGCTTTCGCACACGGCAATCTCTCCACCGTCCGGCTCGCGCGCGGCAAGCGGAAGTGGGGCACCACCTGGCGGCTCCGGTGCTCGCAAGTCGTCTCACAGCGGTGGCAGCGGTTCGGAAAGCCTGGAGAACTCACTGGTCATTCAGCCGCGCGTGCTGCGGAACGAAGGAGACGGCCAAAGCGAATTGGTCGAGCGCATCGACTACAACCTGCTGCGCAAACTGGGCGAAGGGGGAATGGGCATTGTCTATGCCGCCCGTCAATCGTCAATTCGCCGCACCGTCGCGCTCAAGATGCTCAAAGGGAGCGGCGTCAAGCAATCGGCCCAGCGCGAAAAGTTCCTCGCCGAAGCTGTCATCACCGGCGATCTCGAACATCCCAATATCGTGCCGATCTACGACCTGGGACGCGACGAAGAAGGGGCCATTTTCTATGCCATGAAGCATGTGAAAGGAACTCCCTGGGATAAGCTGTTGCCGCAAAAGTCGACTGCAGAAAACTTGGAGATTCTGCTGAAAACGGCCGACGGCGTCGCCTTTGCCCACTCGCGCGGCGTGTTGCACCGGGACCTGAAGCCCGAAAACGTGATGATCGGCGAGTTCGGCGAAGTACTGGTGATGGACTGGGGGCTGGCGCTCTCCATGATTAACCCACCGGCCAACGTGGCGTTGGGCGGAACGCCGGCTTACATGGCACCGGAGATGACGTTCGGCCCCGTACAACTGATCAACGCTACCAGCGACGTTTATCTTCTCGGTGCGATCCTGTTCGAGATCGTCACCGGCAAACGACCGCACGGAGGACCGACCGTTACACGCTGCCTGATGTCGGCGGCCAAGAACGAGATTATCACGACCGACAAGTCGGGCGAACTCGTCGACATCGCGCGCAAAGCGATGGCCACTCGGCAGGAAGATCGCTATCCGGGAGTTCGGGAATTTCAAGCGGCCTTGCGCGAGTATCAATCGCACAGCGAAAGCATCGCGCTGAGCGTGCGGGCCTTGGACGACCTGGCCGAGGCTCGCCGTACCGACAACTACGAAACGTATGCTCGGGCTTTGTTTGCCTTTCAGGAGGCATTCACCCTGTGGGCCGGCAACAGCCGCGCTCAGGTGGGCGTGACCGATGCGACGCAGGCCTATGCCCAGTGTGCATTTCGCAAGGGCGATTACGACCTGGGGCTATCGCTGCTCGACGCAAAGGATTCGCGCTTTGCAGACCTGAGAGAGCAGCTCTCGCAAGCGCGGCAAGAGCGCGATTCGCGGCAACGCCGCCTGCGCACTGCCCGGCGAATCGGTGCCGGCCTGGCGGCTGCCATGTTGCTCATCGTAACCGGCGCGTTCTTTTGGATTCGCGCCGAAGCTCAGCGGGCTCGGGCGGCGGAGGTAGTCGCCCGCAATGAACGGGCCGAAGCTGTGAAGCAGAAACAAACGGCCGAAGAGGAACGAGCCCGCGCGGAAAGCGCGCGGGCAGAGGAGGAGCAGCAGCGGAAGATCGCCGAACAACAGCGAATGGAAGCCGTGGCCGCCCGTCAGCAAGAAAAACTGCAGCGCGAAGCAGCCGAAACACAGCGGGCAATTGCCGTCGCTGCCCAGCGCGAAGAAGAACAGCAGCGCCGGATTGCCGACGAGCAGAAAGCGGCCGCGGTGCTGGCGAGGCAGGAAGAGCAAAAACAACGGCAGGTCGCGGAGCAAGCGCGCGTTAAGGAAGAATACGAAGCGTACGTCGCCCGCTTGGGTCTCGCTTCGTCCAAGATTCAAGAGAACGCTTTCGACCATGCGCTTGCCTTACTCAAAGAATGCCCGCCGCAACTCCGCAACTGGGAGTGGGGCCGCCTCTATTACCTCTGCACGCGCGACGAACGAACACTCGAAGCGGGAGTACCTATGGAAACACTGGACATTTCTCCGAATGGGCAGCAGCTTGTCGTGGGTGGTTGGGGGGGCGAGATCCGAATTCTGAATATCAATTCGGAAGACGCGCCCGTCAAAATCAACACCGGCGCTGCGGAAGTATTCGCGGTGGCTTTCTCGCCCGATGGCAAAACGATTGCTGCCGGCACGTCGGCCAAGCCTGAATATGTTTCGCTCTGGGACGCCCAATCGGGGCAGCGCCGCGGTGGACTGCAAGGCCATGCCGACGCCGTCATTAGCGTGCGATTTTCTCGTTCGGGAGAATCGTTGCTGACCGGTTCCTACGACAACACGGCCCGCCTTTGGAACCTGGCCGACCGGACCTCGCGCACGTTCCGTGGGCACGATTGGTGGGTTTGGTCAGCTGAATTCTCGCCCGATGAAAAGCAGATCGTCACTGCCAGCCAGGATGGCTCGGCAATTGTCTGGACCCTGGCAACGGGCAAGGCGAGTCCACCATTCCTCGGCCACACGGGCCCCGTCTTCGCCGCTTCATTCGCTCCCGATGGTCGCACCATCGCTTCGGCCAGTTACGACAAGCGGATCCTCCTGTGGGATCCGACCCAACTGCGTGAAGTCGATCTCGAACGAGTTCTTGGTAGCGATCGCACTGGACCAGGCGTCAAGGAGGACACCTCGGCTGCCACACCGTTCGTCGCACTCACCGGGCATTCGGCGGCCGTGCGCAGTGTTCAGTTCTCGGCCGATGGCAAGATGCTCGTCAGCGCGGGTAACGACAATGTGGTTTGCCTCTGGGATGTTCCGGACCACAAGTTGGTGAAGAAGTTTCGCGGCCACGCCAGCCGCGTGGCAATTGCCCGGTTTGCTCCGGGTGGCGACCGCATCGCTTCGGCCGGGCTCGATCGGTTCGTCAAGCTGTGGCGCATTTCGCAGTACGAAGAGATGAAAATTTTGGGAGGCCGCGTCTTGCACGGACATCGCGATTCGATTCTCGGTGCGGCCTTCTCGCCCGATGGCAATACGGTCGTCACCGCCAGCCGAGACAAGACCGCATCAGCCTGGAATGCAGCCACAGGCGAGCGACTCCGGACCTACGATGAAGGACATCAATACCTCGCGTCGGCCGCCTGGTGCTTTCCCGATGGCAAACGAGTGTTAACCGCAGCTGCTGATAACTCCAGCCGCATTTGGGATGTAGCGACCGGCGCACAACAGGCAGTGCTGGTCGGTACGGGGCCACACGCGGCCGTCGCGCTCGCGCCGAGCGGGGACTTCATCGTTTCGGGAAGCGACGATCGTTCGCTGCGCATCTGGAGCCCGGCCGGCAAGCTGCTGCGAGAATTCGCGGGGCTCGCGTCCGAAATTACCGCCATCGCAGTTTCGCAAGACGAAGCGCGAATCCTGACCGGCGACGCCGTGGGGCGAGTTCGCTTGCTCTCGGCCGCTGATGGCAAAACCCTGTGGGAAAACCGCTCGCACTCGCGCGCCGTGACGAGCGCCGCCTTTTTGGGAACTGGCGACACCGCGGTAACTGCCAGCCTCGATCACACCGTGGCGGTCTGGAATGTGGCCACTGGCAAAGAAGACGCCGCGCGACTGCTCAGGCATCCTGCTGCAGTGACTTCGCTGGCAGTTTCGTCCGATGGCGGCACAGCTTTGACCGCCTGCGCAGACAAGCAAGTTCGCCAGTGGAATCTAGCAACCGGATCGCTCGTGCGCACGTTGCCCGTTGACGATATCGCCGTCACCGGAGTCGCAATTACGCCTGATGGCAAACGAGCCCTAACCGCCACCGCCCAAAACCAGGTTCGCTTGTGGAATTTGGCTGACGGCACCGAGCTGGTTGTTCCCGGCATGGGGAAGGGACCGTTCCTCGATTTGGCAGCCACCACGCTGCTGGCCTGGTCGGCCACGTTCTCACCGACTGGCGATCGCGTGCTCACCGCCGGTGGCGCGGAAGCACACCTGTGGGACGCCGCAGACAGCAAGCTGCTGGTCGCTTTTTCGCCGCAGTCGGCCGTCTCGAGCGTGCAGTTCTCGCCCAGTGGCGATGAATTGGTGACGGGCAGTTGGGACAAAGCGGCCCGCGTTTGGAACTCGGCAACGGGCGCTACGCTGCTCAAGTTGGGGGGCGTGCATACGCGGTTTGTCAACGCCAGCGCTTTCTCGCCCGACGGTACGCAAGTCATCACTGCCAGTGACGATCAAACGGCCTGCCTGTGGGATGCCACCACGGGACGCCAGCTGCAAAGTCTGGTCGGTCATACGGGCAGCGTGACTGACGTGGCTTTCTCTCGCGATGGCAAGCAAGCACTCACCGCCTCAGCAGACAAGACGGCTCGCATTTGGGATGTGCGCACCGGCAAGACGCTGCATGTGTTGACCGGCCATACTCAGGCCGTCTTGCGAGCCGCGTTTTCGGTCGATGGTCGCCGCGTGCTGACTGGCAGCGACGATACTACCGCGCGCCTCTGGAACGCCGAAACGGGCGAGTATCTGGGAGTAACGTTGGCCGGGCACACGGCAAGCGTGACCGCAGCGGCCTTCTCGCGCGATGGCTCGCGAGTCTTTACGGGAAGTAAGGACATGACCGTTAAAGTGTGGGATCCAGCCACCGGCAAAGAAGTTCTCACGCTACCCGGGCATGCCCAGGAAGTGACGGTCGCCACCGCCTCGCCCGATGGGCGCCGCCTCCTCACCGCGAGTCGCGACGGCACAGCCATCCTGTGGGACTCACTCCCCTGGCAAGAGCCCGCTGTGGTTCCTCAGCCTGCTCCACCGCCCCGTTGAGATCTAATCGCCTACGATAGAGCGAAGTCTTCTCGGAGTGCGCTGACACGATCACGGGTGGCGTCTTTGGTGAAGGCCTATCGCGCCGTGCTGCGCCAAGCCGAACGCAGACACTCCTCCTTCGACTACCTCACCCCCAACGGCTACGAAGCCCTACTCGCCGAATCCCTTTAACAACAACACTGTCCGAAGTTTGCCGAGCAGCAAAAAACGCCCTAGTTTGACAGCTTCCTGAACAGGTAGTCGACCGAGCGTACATCGGACTTCAGTTTTTCGCCAACGCGGGCTTGGGCGAGCACCTGGTCGATGTCGGAGAACTCCGTCTTGTAGGCAGCGGTGGTGTAGCGACCGATGCCGCGGCGACCGTAGATCAGGTCGTTGCTGTTCATGCCGGTGATCTCTACCGTGTCGGTGCCGCCGAGTCCATGAAAGCCCACCGAGGCGAAATTCTCCACTCGCAAATTGAACGAACTGTTGGTGAGCGTGCGGTTTCCCTGTTCGATGACGAAGCGATCGTTCCCTCTCGTGCCGTTAAGGCGGGCCACATCGCCACCACCTTGCGAGATGACCGTGATATTGCGAATTCCTTCAACCATCGTCTGATGCCCAGTCCCGACGAGACCCACAAAAGTGGCAGTCGCTTCTAAATAGTCGACGCCGGCCGAGTCGTACATCGTCACGCGGTCATTCGCATCACCGCGAATATTGGTTTGTTCGACGCCAAGTCCGGAAACCCGGTAGGAGCTGCCGACTAGATCCACGCTACCGGGACGAGTGGTGATTGTGTCAACGGTTCCCGTCGCGCTGACGAGTGTCAAAGCATCGATTCCGCCAACACCTTGAATCTGAACTTGGCTGTTCGCGGCGAACGTGTAAGTAACGCCATTCACGGCAAGCTGCTGTTGCGTTCCGGTATGCGTCCAGGTGTAGAGGTCGCGGGCAGAGGTGCCGCCGACATCGACCTGCGAGCCGCTGACGGTAACCAGGTTCGTCACTCGAAAGTCGACGTCTCGATTCACGCCGGTCGCGCGAACGTAGTACACATTCCCCGCAGTAACGCTAATATCGACCCGTTCGCTGCTATCCGCCGTCGCACTGCTGCCGACCAGTCGGTTTTGCGAATCGTATACTTCGATGTCGATATTCCCACGCGCCGCACTAAACAGCGCTTCGACTGTCAACATGCCGGTGCGACCAGCCGTCAGCTGATAAAAATTGCTGGGCGTCTGCAGATTGAAGTTATCGAACAGATTGCCAGACACAACTCCCCAATTGCCGCTGAGCGCCGGAGGCGTCGGCGGATTCGGTGTCGTCGGAGGCGGCGGAGTTTCGGTCGTGCTGCTCGTCAGTTTGGCTTCGATGGTGAACTTGCCGATGCCGTCACTCGTGCCCAAACCCAACCGATACGATTGGCCGGCCACCACATTCATCGTGACGGTGTCGCCATTGATCGTACCCCCGTCGGGCGTTTGCCATTTGCCGGCCAAGTCGCCAATCGTATCGAGCGTGAACGTTACTTGCCCACTTGCCGCAGCCGTGAAGCGGAAGAAATCGCTATCGCTGACTTTGCCAATCGTGCCGCTGACCGTGATCGACGTCGTCAGATTGCCAATCGAAGTCGCATCTGCAGCGGTCGATCCAAATTCATCGGCCCCGACCAGTGTATCGAGAGCTTTCTGCAGATTCAGTTTGCTGTAGTTGGCATTGGTGACGGAGTCATACAGCGTATCGGCTGTGTTTTTGAGCCAATCGTAAAGCACGTCTTGCGTAATGTTGGTCTGGCCCATTGCAGCCATTGCTTCGCGCAAGAGGACGCTCGCGCCAGCCACATAGGGGGCCGCCATGCTCGTGCCAGATGTGGCACCCATGTCGTTTTTCAAGCCGTCGCCGCCGTAGAAATGATCGGGCAACGTGCTCATGACCTTCTCGCCCGGGGCGGCGAGGACACGGTCGCTCCGCTGGCTGAACGAACTGAACTGACCGCTAGCGCCGATGCTTGCCACCGGCACTACATATTGACTGGCAGCGGGATAACTGAGCCCCTCCGACTTATACGTGGCGAATGAGTTTCCTGCGGCCACAGCAATGAAGATGCCATCCTCTTCGAGCATCCGGAACTCATCTTCGAGCACCGCCCAATCGGGAAGATTCGAACTGTTCCACGCAGTTCCGAGCGAGAGATTAACCGTGGTGATGGGGTTGGCAAATGTATTGCGATTGTCGTGGACCCAGCGCAAGGCTTGTTCGACTCGCTCCAGCGTACCGCCGCCGTTGTCGTCGAACACGCGCAGCGCAACGAGGTCGACATCGGGCGCAACTCCCATGTACTTTTTATCGCTGCTGCCAATGATGCCCGAGACATGCGTGCCGTGAAAGCCCGCGGGGCCATCGTCGTAAGGGTTGGCATCGTTCTCGGCAAAGTCCCAGCCGCCGACCACTTTATAGGCAGCGCCCAGTCCGCCACCGAGGGCGATATGGTCATAGGCAATGCCGCTATCGATCACGGCTACGGTTTGGCCACCACCGCGCAGGCCCATCTCGTTGCGCGCGTAGGCGATCTCGGCCCAGCCATGCCCTTCGCTGGTCGACGAAGCTGCCGCAGCGGCCATGGTTTGAATGGGCGTATCGCGCCACTCATCGGCCAGGTCGTTGAGCGCTTGGGCGGTGAGGGCCAGGCGATCTTCAAACGATTCAAAGGCGACCTTGCGGTCGTCCTGCAACGTGGGACGTGTCATCAATGCTTGCTCGCGCCGAAAAGGTCTTTCCGGCCAGGAGTTCGCACCGCTGGCATTCTTAGCCAGCAAGCGAAACAGCTGAGGCGCGCAAGCAGATGCCAGCAGCACATGGCCGCCAGACATGCCGCGCGGAGGAGCAGCTGTCTTTCCCGGAACCGGGCACGAGGGGTGAAAAGTCTGCAGCCAACAACGTCCCTGTGGCTGCCTTCCAATAGTCAGACGCGAAACTATAGGTCAGTACCTACGCAGCAATGATGGCCGCGGTCGTGACTAGTCTGGTCACGGGCAGATGTTTGCTTTTGGCCACGTCCAGACAGGTGATACCAGCGGCACAACTTACCGGGATCGTGGTCAGCCTGAACCCATTAATCGTTACAGTTTGAATTTTCGCCGGTTCTCGTTGCAGCCAGCGCGAGGCAGTGCGGGCCAATGTCCAGCAAGTGAATTCGCGGGCGAAGCGAGCCGAAGATAGGGTTATTCGCCTGAAATCTGTTTCGCCGCAAAGGAATGCGACGTTGAGCGCCGGCGCCCTGATCCGCAGTACATGGCTGTTGTATTTCTCCCAGCCCGCGAACGATCGCGCGCTCTACAAGGCCGTTAAAGGCCGCACAATCCGTTCCGTCTTGGAACTGGGTGTGGGAGATGGAACACGCACCACGCGCTTGTTCGAGGTGCTGTCGTGGCAGCCCGAGAACCTGCCCTTGCGCTATACAGGCATCGACCTTTTCGAGGCTCGTCCGACCGGTCAACATGGACTGACGCTGAAGCAAGCGTTCGCCACGGTTCGCGCCCCCGATGTAAAGGTGCAACTGGTTCCGGGGTCGCCCTTCGATGCTCTCGCTCGCTGCGCCAACAATCTGGCCGATACCGACCTGGTAATCATTTCTGCCGATCAGCAAGCGGCGGACCTCGAACGAGCTTGGAAGTACTTTCCCCGCATGCTCCACAACGAGACAATGGTACTTCGTGAGCAAGCGGCCGCCGGAGGCAAGACAGTTTTCCAGCCACTCCCGGTGACCGAAATTCATCGCCTTGCCCGCGAAAGCGTCAAAACGCAGCGTCGCGCGGCTTAAGTCTTTGGCAAGCAACGCTCAGCGGGATCTTTCGGCATTCTGCTGAAAAGGTTGGACCGCCCCTCGACCCGCAGCCGAAATCTGATAAACTTACCTGTCTAGTCGAGAGCGAACCTGTTCAACAGCAAATCACTCTCTACTAACCACATAACGCGGGGTGGAGCAGCCCGGTAGCTCGCGAGGCTCATAACCTCGAGGTCGTCGGTTCAAATCCGGCCCCCGCAACTTTTTCTTAAGTCATTGCTGAGACAGTGGTTGCTGTCACCTGCTCAATGTGAGCAGTGCGGCTTTTTCCGAGAGCGCAAAACGGTATGTACCGTTTTGCTGAACTTCGGAGGAGCCCTTTCATGCCTCGCTTGGCATCAGCAATTCCCAAATATCGTTTGCACCGTGCCTCGGGTCAGGCCGTGGTCAACCTGGCCGGATCTGACTACTACCTAGGACCTCATGGAACCAAGGCCAGTCGCCTGGAATACGATCGCCTCATCGCGGAGTGGCTGGCCAACGGTCGCCAGCGAAGCGCAGCTACCGACTCGCATCCGACGTCAAGCGTTACGCTCGTTGAGGTGTGCGCCGCTTATAAGCGGTATGCCGAGGGGTACTACCGCAAGAATGGCGTGGTCACGAACGAAGTCACTCAAATTGTGGCCGCGCTGACCGTCGCCCAGGCCCTTTATGGCTCCGAGCCTGCGGATTCGTTCGGACCACTCAAACTGCAAGCCGTCCAACAAGCGATGCTCGCCCGTGATTGGTCTCGCAAGCACATCAACAAACAGATTGCCCGCATCGTGCGGGCCTTTTCGTGGGCCACCTCGAAGGAAATGATCGCCGCGAACGTCGTCCAGGCGTTGCGGGAAGTAGCCGGCCTGCGGAAAGGTCGTTGTGACGCCCGCGAGACTGAGCCGATTCGGCCAGTCGATGATGCCATCGTCGAGAAAACCCTTGCCTTCTTGCCCGCCGTGGTCGGGGACATGGTGCGAATTCAGCGGCTGACGGGGAGCCGGCCAGAAGACGTCTGTCGGATGCGCCCGGGCGACCTGGACAGGGGCGGCGAGGTTTGGACCTACCGCCCAGAAATCCATAAAACCGAACACCAGGGAAAGACGCGAGTTATTTTCCTGGGACCGCGTGCCCAGGCAATTTTGCAACCCTACCTGGCGCGGCCTGCCGCGTCGTATTGCTTCTCGCCGAAGGAAAGTGAAGCCCAACGTCAATCGCAACGACATCAACGGCGGGTCATTCCCCGAACCCATGGTAATGCCCCTGGCACAAACCGAGTTTCCCAGCCCAAGCGTTCACCTCAAGAGTGCTACACCACAGCAAGTTATCGGCGAGCCATCCATCGGGCCTGCGAAGCTGCGTTCAACAAGCCCGTCGAGTTGAAGGCGAAGTGCTGCGAGTTAGCGTCAGATCAGCAAACGGAACTCCGCCGGCGAGCTAACGCCTGGCGGCAGCAACACCTGTGGAGTCCGAACCAGCTTCGCCATACGGCAGCGACTGAAGTCCGCAAGCGGTTCGGAGTCGAGGGAGCACAGATTGTGCTGGGGCATGCGGCCGCCGATGTTACACAGGTTTAAGCGGAGCGCGACCTGCAGCGGGGCGTGGAAATCATGCGCACCATCGGTTGAAATGAGGACATCGTTACAACCACGAGGAACATCGCATGTTAGTCGACGTAAGCCAACAAGCCCCCCGCAAACTCTATGTGCCGTACGTTCACGTGCACAATTTTTTCAGCATGCTCTCTTCCGTCGGGGACTTACTGGGCGGATTACCAGTCTGGGAACAGGAGGGCCAGCAAGTAAGCGAACAGCCCGTGCTGTTTATTGCTGAAAAGATCAAAGCGGTCACTGGCCCCTTGCAGACAGCGCAGCCGCTGATCGCCCAAGTTCTTCCCTGGCTGGCTATGGGGACCACTCACCGGCCGTTGCCTCGTTTGAGCGGACCTAGCTGCTGGAACACACGTCACCGCCTAGTGGCCTCGTCTTACCATGAACTCGCCGCCGAAATTGCTGAGGGACTTATGCGGGATCTCGCCTTTCTCGGCGATCACCACGCGCTGCTCATGGCCCCCGACCTGCAGCACCTAACTGATCTGAAATTTGTCACTGACGGTTTGGGAGAACTTGCGCAGCACGGCTGGAAATGGCCGCTAATGCAGCGTTGCGCCGCTGAAAGTGGTGCGCTGCGCGGCCTGCTGCGCCAAGAGTTTCTCCGTGCCTGGGCACAGATGCCAATTCGAGCAGATGAGCTGACCGGCACGAACAGCGAAGACAGGCCTGTATTAGATCAACTGCCGGAAAATGGCTGTTCGCAGCGTGATTTCTACTTTTTCAGATTGAAAAGTCAGAACAGGAAACCAGCAGAAATCAGAAACGCGTGGAACAGCAAACCTGTTGGTGAGCGAAAAGAGATCGCTCCCGGTTGCTGCGGAACAGTGAGTATCGAAGTTGTCAGAAAGCAACTTAAGCGCATGCAGAAGAAAGCTCCCTCGGCCTGAACATCGGCAAGTTTCAGTTTGAATCGTCTGTTTGCTGTAGTTGGCGATTTCCGTACGCGTTGGCTGGCAGTCGGCTCGTGTCTAAATGTCGCGGGGGCGATGTCCGAGCCCCGCTCTGACTGGTGACGCAGATGTTCTTGATTGAACGTCGCCACCCCAGAAAAACAGCAACACATTCTTGGTACTGGCGGAATAACCAGAGCTGCTCCGGCTGTTATCAACTGCTCGCCCTAGGGCGCCGACGGTTTGCTGATCCGCCGCGCCCTCTACCCCCGGTCTCAACCTGGACCGGAAAAAAATTCGAAATGTCCCAGTTGTCCCCAGCTGTCCCCAGGTGCCCGGTCCCGCGTCGACTCGCGAAGGTAGGCGAGGTGGCGTGAGTCGACGCATTTAAACAAGGGACAGCAATGATCAGTCTCGGCGAAACGATTGTAACCCTGGCCGAAGCCGCAGCACTCCTGCCGCGGCGGCGCGCAGGCAAGAAGGTCCATACCTCTTGTGTTTATCGGTGGACCACCAGTGGTTGCCGCGGGGTCATCCTGGAGTCACTGCAAGTCGGCAATACGCGCTGCACCAGCCGGGAGGCGCTGGAACGGTTCTTCGCCGCGTTGGCGGTCCCGCGTATCGCCGTTCCCCAGCAGCCCCCAGAAGGAGCGAATTCGCGGCTCGATCGGATCGCAGCTGCCGAAGCGGAACTTCGCAGGCCAAGCCGCTAGCCGAGTCCCACAGCCACACGGGCGCGACAATCAAAGTCGCATCGATCGGGTTATGTAAAAAACGGCACGCTCTCTGTTGTCGAGCATATCGCATCAACCATTCAACCTCCGACACACAGGCCCTGAGAAGCCGGGTGCCGGATCAAGCAAGGATTACAACGATGAGGAATCTGATTCTGCCGCCCAATCGCAGCAAACGCCAAAAAACAAAGCCGCCCGGAAATACCGATGCGGTTCAACCTGTGCAGTACCCGGTGGGAGCTGGGGTGATCGTTCGCACGCAATCGCAAGAAATCTTTATCAGCGCCGAGGACGATCAAGCTGCCAAGGAATTCGCCGAATGCCTGGTGGCCGCAGACGTCAGCGCGGTCACGGTCGAGCTTCGGGAACTCGAGCAATGGTCGCCGCATTTCCGCTGGACGGCCTTCCAAGCGATCGCGGAAACTAGCCCTCAGGTGACGTTGGCCGGGAAGCTGAGCCATTCCGCCAAGCAGAACTTATTTGTCTGCTGCTTGTCTGCGATTCGGAATTACGAAGACCTGGACCACATGGTTGCTATTCGGCAGGCAATGTGTGAAGCGGCAGCACTTGTCTACCCCACCCAGATCGGTGAAACGGTGGCCAAAATCCGCGAAGCTTACAAACGGCAGCACCTTCCTCAGCCCAAGAAATCCGAACTCGAAGCGGCCATTAAAAACCTCGCGCGCACCAACGACGGAGTAATGGCTAACGAGGGGCCGGAAGGTATCGCCCGGCGGTACGTTGCCAGCCTCGCAAGTGACACCTCGAATCCAGAGGACGTGCATGTCCCCCGCCTGTTGCGCTATCGCGAAACTTGGCAACGGTTCGACGGTCAGGTTTGGCGAGAGGTGTCAGCCGAGCGCGTGGAAACCGGGGTCGTCCAAATGCTGCAAGTGGCTGGCACCGGCCAAGCCACGAAACCACTGCTGCGCGATGTAATGCTCCATTTGCAGGGGCTATGCAGTTTAGTGGAGAGTCGCCTCGAAGGCCCTCTGTGGATCGACGATGCAGCGGCGAGCACAAGTGCATCACCCTATGTCGCTTGCAGAAACGGTCTGCTTGATCTCAGTCCGGTGCTGGCTGGGACGGGCCTGCCAGACTTCTTCAACTTTTCGCCGCGGCACTTTTCGGCGGTGCAATTGGGTTTCGATTTCGACCCAACAGCCAAATGTCCACTCTGGATGCAAACCATTCAACAGATCCTGCCGCGCAAAGGGAAGCACGATCGTCGTCGCGAGCGATTCCAGGAGTTCGGCGGCTGGGCGCTAGCTGAAAACGGTCCGCGGATGGAGAAGGTCTGCATTTTGCTGGGCACTGGGGCCAACGGTAAGTCGACCGTGCTGAATGTATTGGAGGCGGTCCTCGGCCGCGACAATGTCTCGCATGTCGCGCTGGAGCACCTTAGTCATTCGTTTCGGCCCAGTCAGATGAAAGGCAAGCTCGCCAACATCTGCAATGACCTTAATCGCGTTGAGAAATTCCACGAGGGTGTGCTCAAGCAGCTCGTCTCGGGTGATGCGCTGCAAATCGAGCGCAAGGGGATCGATGCCGAAACTTTTGTCCCGCGCGCCAAGCTAATGTATGGCACCAATTCGTTACCGGCGATTAACGATCGCTCTAGTGGAGTGTTTCGGCGGCTACTGATCATTCCGTTTACCGAGAGCTTTTCCGCCGTGAATGCGGACAAGTACTTGGGTACTAAGTTGCTCGGCGAGCTTCCCGGAATCGCGAACTGGTTTCTCGACGGTTTGATTCGGCTTGTCAAACACGGACGGTTTAGTGCCTGTAAGACCTGCGACGCGATTGAGCGCCAACATCAGATCGACAGCGACCCCTTCATCCAGTTCTTTGGCGAGTATTGCGAGCTTGATCCGAACAAATCAGAAGAGCTGCCGTTCCTTTTCAACATTTACAAGACCTTTTGCAAGGCGAACAACCGCCTAGCGGTCAACAGTAGCGAGTTTGCGCGGCGCCTGGAGGAACAAGTTGGTGCTAAGTGCACTCGTCCTGATGGCCCACCACCAAGGCGCCGCATCCTCCGTGGATTGAAGTACGTCGGTTCTCGGCATTTCGCCTAGGAAGACCGCAGCAAGCCGGGACTCTTCCGGTACGAAGAAAGCTCAGATTGAAGTGAAGGTTAGGCATTCCCGTCCTGGCGTCCTGGCTATTTCAAATATTCCAAGAAGAAAAAGTGGTGTAGTTGTTGTTTTTCATAGGCACGTTCTCGCGAAACCTTGGACGCGAGGACGGAA
The DNA here is from genome assembly GCF_007747655.1 of Anatilimnocola aggregata. NCBI lineage: Bacteria > Pseudomonadati > Planctomycetota > Planctomycetia > Pirellulales > Pirellulaceae > Anatilimnocola > Anatilimnocola aggregata. The sequence continues at coordinate 4,566,756 of NZ_CP036274.1, read as the reverse complement.
CCCGCAATTACGCTAAATCAACGAAATCAATCCCGTGCTCAACCCAGAACTTTACCGTCGTCTTTGCGCAGAATTCGGCCATGTCCACATCACAAATGCGGGCGTTGGCCAGGAGACGAAATTGATTCCTGACTGGCACCGCGGTGGCCGTTTGCGTGCCTCCAGCCAGCGCAATTTTGGCGCAACAAATGTCGAGCACTATGCTGTGGACTGTCCGTTCTGCGGGGATGAGCGCGGCCGCCTGTCGCTCCAGTATCAATACGGGACCCCTCACCCAAACTCAGGCAAGCCGCGCATTCATCTGTTGAAGTGCTTCCATAATGAATGCTTCGACATTGATACCCCAGGTTCTTGGTCGCGTCAGCATGAGCTTTGGAAGCAACTGCAACCGGGTAGGAGCTGCTTCAGGGTGTTACCTGCCCTCGGAAGGGCACCGGTAAATGGTACGCCGCGCAAAATCCTAGAAGCACAACGCGTCGACCTGCCTGCGAATATTACACCGATTATTGACGTCGAAACTGACTACGCGGCGGTGGAGTATCTCGAAGCGCGCCACTTTGACCCCCAAGAGCTGTGGGAGCGCTGGCGCGTGTATTACTGCGATTTCTGCGGCGATGTGAAGCCGAAATTTCGGCATCGGCTTGTGATTCCTGTTTACGGTTGGATCCCGAGCACTCAAGCCCACCAGCGTGTACATCTAGTCGGTTGGCAAGCCCGTGCGATCGCCGAGAGTTCGGCAGGACGCAACGACCCAAAATATTTGACCGCTGCTGGGTTTTCGGCGAGTGCTGCGGTATATGGCTTGACATGGGCAAGCGAACTTACGGGACCAGTGGTGATCTGCGAGGGCGTCACCGATGTTTGGCGGCTGGGCACCAACGCTGTCGCGATTTTTGGGAAGAAGGGAAAGCTATCGCTGCAGCAACAATCGCTTATTCTGCAACGTGCTCAAGGCCGACCAATCGTGTTTTTTGCAGATGCGGACGCTGTCGAGGAAACAAGTAAGAGCGCGAGCTCTCTTTTGCGCGCGGCTCGTTCGCAAAACAAAATAATCCCTAGGTGTGTTGTGGCTCAGCCGCCGAGCGGCCGTAGTGACGCAGGTGCGTGCATGCGAGTCGAAGCCTGGGATGCGGTTGCCCGGGCGCTAGGGAGTAGGCCCCATAAGCTCGGCGTAGACTTTTCTTGCCAAAGCCTGCCCCGACATCCGCGGCAGCGATACGGTTAACGCTCACACAGTGATGACCGCGTTTAACTGGAGTGAGCCGGGCCAACCCTGAAACGCATAGTTGATGAACTCTAATGGCTACCTTTTTACTGTTTTCTATGGAGAGACTTGAACAAATGGCGAATAAACCGACAGGTGGAACAAGCCAGTGGCACTCAACGCCGTGAACCCTTTTTGGCGAGAGTGAAAAAGTCTTGATGCGATTGAGGTTAGTGGCGATGCTTTCGTTTCTCACCGCGAAAGGATCGTTCACCGCTCACCCGAAAGGATTCGGGAATGTCGCATCAAGACCCTAGTCGAAGTCAGCAAGGTCGAAGTCAGGTTGTCGTTGCCGAGTTCCAAGCGGATCAGCTCAAGCAGTCACTGGAGCGATTGCTCGGCGAGGGGGACTGGGGTGCGATTCGGTTTCGTGACGACTGCACGTGGGGCCCACGGCAATTGGCGGCCACGGCGTTGCTCTGGGCTTGGTCGGATGAACTCACGCTGGGGGACCGCTTCTTTGCTGCCCGCAGATTAGCTCAATTTCTGTTTGCGCCGCAACAGGAGTTTGCCAGTTCGGTGCAAGCCTTCATGAAGTTGCTGCTGCGTTGGACGGTGCTGCTGGTCGGCGTATTGCAGGTGACGTTTCGACGGCAGATGCAGCGTGCATTACCCACCCTTTGGCGAGTTCATGGCCTGGTCCTCTTCGGCATTGATGGCAGCCGAGTCGACGTGCCGCGAAGCAAGTCACACGAGGCGGCACATGCTCCGGTTCGCGATGGTAAGGGACGAAAACTCAAACGCAATCGTCGCCAGAAACCGCGCACCGCGATTCACTCGCGCAAGGCAAGCGTCCCGCAAATGTGGTTGACCCTGCTGTTTCACGTCGGCACAGGACTGCCTTGGTCGTGGCGAATCGGTCCGACCGGCAGTAGCGAGCGCGAGCATTGGTTGGCGATGCTCGACGAACTTCCGAGCAATGCCCTGATCACCGCCGATGCTGGCTTCGTGGGTTACGATTGTCTGCGCGCCGTTGTTAACAGTGGTCGCCATTTCCTGGTGCGAGTCGGTTCGAATGTGCGTCTGCTGTACAAGCTGGGCTTCTCCCGCGAAGTCGTTGGCACGGTGTATCTCTGGCCCGATCGTGCTGCCCGTCGCAGCCAGCCGCCGCTCGTGTTACGCCTCGTCGTGGCCACTGGTGGAAAGTATCCGGTCTACTTGCTCACCAGCGTCGGAGAAGAAGAATTATCGCGCGGACAAGTCCTCGACGTTTACCGTCGTCGCTGGGGCGTGGAACTCTTCTTTCGCCACTTGAAGCAAACGTATCAGCGCCGCAAACTTCGCAGCACCAATGCCGCGCATGCGCGTTTGGAGTTGGAGTGGTCGCTGCTGGGACTATGGAGCATGGCGCTCGATGCTCAGGTCCAAGCGACGCGCGTACAACTAGATCCTACTCAACTCAGCCTAGCGGGCGTCTGGCGCACGTATCGGCGGCTGATGCGCGACTATCGACATCCGCTGGCTCGGCAACAATCGCTCCCCCACCAACTCCCTCAAGCAGTGCGCGACACCTACGAGCGAGCCAACAAATCCAGCCGCAACTATCCTCGCAAAAAACGTCCCGACCCGCCCGCTGGCTCTCCCGAGTTCCTACTCGCCACCAAGTCCCAAATCCATCGCGCCCGCTACCTCACGACCGCTGCCTAAAAAGGGTTCACGGCGTTGAGTGGCACTGCGACAAATGTCACCGGCTGATCGAAAGTGTTGACCAAGGCACCGTGGAATGGATTGACAAAGACTTAGAGCCAAGTCCAGACGATCGGATAACCACAACTGCCTCCAAGTCGCGAATTGTTCATGCGGCCGGTTATAGCCCCAGCGGCAGCGAGTATGGATGTCATCGCACACCAGCTGAAGAAGTTCGTGAAGGAGGAGCTTTTGGGGATGCGCCATTAGGTGACTTCACGGGATCTGACGGTCTGTTGAAGATGCTGGCGATGATCCTAAATCGTAAGTTGCCTGTGGAGGAACTGGTAATTCTCATTAAAAGGATTCACGTCACTGGCTTTGAGAAGGTTTCGAGAACACGGCGCCGTGAATAAGAAAGCATACCAGGTGGTGAGGATTGCACTTCGTAAAACTTCCCCGAGCGAGTTGATGTGTGCCCCAGCACCCTTCACCCACGGTCGCCGGCAATAGTGGTTCTTGGAGCGTCGAACGACCGATTGTGCCGCCACAAGCAACACTGACCGACGGTGCAGGCTCTTTTTGGGAAGAATCGCGCTAATTCAGATTGGAATGCGTATCAACTCGATGAAGTACATCTTTTGGTCTCTGCTGCTCGTAATTCGTAATTGCCGGCTCGCCCCAGAAAGAGCTAGCCCACCAAGCGAAGTAACTGAAGGTGGGGGACCAGACGATGCTGCGGTTTAGGTTGCTCCAATGGATTAACGTTTGGTGAAATCGAACGTTCGTCGACAGAAATGCTGCTGGGGCTTGGGATTTACGGTAGTCGGACGTCTGGTCCTGTGGCGGGGTTGTTGAAGTCGTTGGGGCCGGGGGCGGTGAGGGATTCGTCGGCCATGTCGGCGGCGTCCCAGTGGAAGAGGTCGCTGCCGTTGCCGCCCCAAGAGTCGTCGTCCGAGTTGTCGGTCAAGATGGGGAGCAGGGCAAGCACTTCGGGCGGTGGTGCAGCGGCGTTGGAGTTCAGCTGCCAAGCCGTCAGGAGTGCGAGCAGGGCTGCGTCGTTATCCATTGGGTCGCTGTAGGTGTTCGCCGCATAGGTCATCGTGTTGGGAGCCGAAGTCCAGGTGCTGTTCTCGGCACCACCCAGCCCACCGGTGATCAGCAGGTCGTTGCCGTCCCCACCCGAGAGCGTGTCGCTCCCCGTGCCACCGATCAACACGTTGTTCCCCGAGTGACCCAGCAGCCAATCGTTACCGTCGCCACCCGACAGCAGGTCGTTGCCGCTGTTGCCTTGCAGCGTATCGTTGCCGCTGTAGCCATACACCCGGTCGTCTCCGGCTCCGGCATCGACGCTGTCGTTACCAGCCCCGGCATGGATGTAGTCGTTGCCACCACCGGAGTTCACCAAGTCGTGGCCACCACCGGCATAGATCACGTCGGCTCCGTTGCCCGAACTGATCGTGTCGTTACCGTCGTTCGCCCCCTGGAAGTCTTGCGGGGTCGGGTCGCCTGGATTCGTTGGCGCGTTATCTCCCCAGATCACGTTCTGGCCTTCGCCACCCGTGATCTGGTCGTTGCCGTCGCCACCCACCAGCCAGTCGTTGTTCGAGCCACCCGCCAGCGAATCGTTGCCCGCTTCGCCGTAGAACACAGCCGGGATCTTGGCCGTGGTCTGCGACATCGTGTCGACTCCGTTGCCGCCGTACAGCACGGCCTTGCCCGGCACGTTGTAGTTCATGATCGCGCCGCCGATGCGCACCCGCACCTGATGCGGAAGCGCGGCCGTGGCATTGGCCGAGATCTGCATCAGGTCGTTCCCCGTGGTCCCGCGGCCGAACACGTCGCCGATCTGCACGCCCGTCAGCTTGCCGTTGTCGACCAGGTTGAGGTCTTCGATGCTGACCCAACTGAAGGGGGCCGTGTTGGCGCTGAGGACGTTCCCCGACGAACCGGCTCCCACGATCATCGCCGTGTTCTTCGGCACGTCCGTGACATCCAGGTTCAGCACATCGCCCACCGTATCGCCGGCCTGATTGAGCGCCGGTACCGGATCGCCACCGTCGATGAAGATGGTGCTTCCCCCCGCAGTCGCGGCCGTGGTCGGACGAATCAGCCGCGTCGTGGCGGGGACGGCTAGGCCCACGTGCATGGCTCCCGTGTTCCCGATGACCGGGGCCGGAGTTTCGCCGAAGATATCTTCACCATCGTTGCCGTACAGACTGATCGTCCCCACGCCGCTGGCCACGCGGGTGAACGGTAGCTCCGTCACCGGGGTGACCCCGCCCCATTGGTTCGACGTGAAGAGGAGGAACTGATCGTCGCCGTCGAAACCACGCAGGGCCACCGTGTTCAGGTCGTGCGGCACGTTGGTCGGGGTGAACCGGCCGTCGATCGTGTCCCCCTGCTCCGTGCCCGTGTAATCGAAGCTGTCGATGTTGCGGAACGTGACTCCGCTGGCGTTGATTCCCGTCACCGCATAGTCCGCATTCATCCCGCCGGCTGCAGCAATCAGCACGTTCGGGTCAGCGGTCGTGTCGCCACTGTCGTCGATGAACAACTGATCGTTATTGCCCGCCAGGTTGTTGTCTTCCCCGTCGACCACCACCGGGCCGGCAATGTCGTCGACCGTCAGGCCCGGACCCGCGAGGAAGAACTGATCGCTGCCCAGACCACCCAGCAGCGTGACCAGTCCGGTGTTCGAACTGGTGCTGAGGACGCGGAGCGTGTCGGCGAGGCCGTCGTCCGTTGGACCACCGAAGCCGGTCGGATTGCTGCCGTCGAGCACGATGGTCGGGTTATTCGTCTGACCGCTGCCGAAGCTGGTCAGCGTCAGCGTGTCGCTGCCCCGCAGGCCGTAGACTTCGAAGCTGCTGAAGTTATCGCCGCTGAAGTCGAACGGCGTGTAACCGGTCGGCTGGACGCGGGTCTCACCACCACCGTTATCGGTCGTGTTGATCGTGTTGCCTGACAGGTCGCCCAAGATCTGCAGCCCACCGGCCGTGGCATTGAAGCCCGCCCGATTCACTTCGCTGACGCTGGTGAAGTAGGTGATCAGCGTGTTCGCCGGATTGGTCGTGCTGATCTCGCCGTCGTTCGCAGCAGTTCCCGAGCCACTGCCGATGCCGTACACCTGGGCGGTGCTGGCCAATCCCAGGTTGAACGTCAGCACATCGGTGCCTGCACCGCCGGTGAACAAGAACTCCGGCGTCCCCACCACGTTTGGATTATTCGTTACCCCAGGCACCGTGCCGACGAAGTCGGGCAGGCCCGTGCCGGTGTCGAACACTTCGACCGAGTCGTTCTGCCCGCCGCCGCGAATCTCCAGCGAGTTGATCGTGGCCAGGGTGCCGGTGTAGAAGTTGCCGGTGACCGGGCCCGTCCCCAGGCGATTGATCACCAGGTCGGCTCCGACCCGCTGCATCGTGAGTTGATTGTTGACCCCGTTATAGACCGGCGTGAGATCAATCAGCAGGTTCAGCGGACCGCCGGTCACGTCCTGCTCTTCGATGCTGACGTAGGTCACCGGGTCGAGCGCCGGATTGGCGGTCGGCGCGAACGAGAAGCCGCCGCTCCCCACGTCGCTGACCGTTTGCACGGTGAGTGCCGGGACCGTGATCACCAGGCGATCGCCGTCGGCCGTGCCGTGCGGCGCGTTGCCGTTCACACTGAACGAGGTCGTTGTCTGCGGATCGAAGTCGAACGTGTCATAGTCGTCCCCGCCGTTTAAGAACGTCGTGCCAGTGCCGCCATTGACGGTGATCACACCATTGATCGTCACCGTCCCACCGCTTCCCGGCGCAACTTCTCCGACTCCATTCGACTCCCCATCTCCCGCATCCACATTCACCGTCACCTGCGTCGCCGCCGTCACATCTCCATCCAACAACGCATCGTCACCCGCATTGAGCGTCACACTACCACCCGTCGATTGCACCGTAACCCCGCTGTTCACCGTCAGGTTATCACCCACCGCCGCCGAATCCGACGCGGTGAAAACCACATCCCCCAGCGAGATGCTGTCAGAGGCAATCGTCAGCGGACTGCTATTGACGATGGTGGTGCTGCCGCCGTCGTTGTTGGCACCAAAGCCCAGCAGGTGCAGATCGCTCACCGTAAGCAACGCGCCCATGTTGCTGTTGAGCACACTGATCGCCCCGCTGGTGGAGTTGAACAACTGAATGTTGCTGACCGCAGTTTCAATCGCACCATTGGCACCGCTCGAACCGATGCCAGTGGCTGCTTGCAGGAAGATGTTCGGGCCGGTGATGTTGTTGTCGAGATCGCCATCGATGATCGCGCCTCCCGCAACGATTCGGGCACCGGCTGAGGCGGAAACGTTCGCGATCGTCGCATCGCCCGTGGTCGTCAATCGATTCGCGCCAAGCGCCAACAAGCCATCCACCTTTTTCGCAGGATTATCAATTCCCACAAACGACGACACCGTTTCGTCCGTCAGCAATTGCAGTTCCGCGCCGGGCTGCACAGTGACCGTGCCCGCAGCATTCAGGATGGCCCCTTCTCCCACGAGACTATTGAGGACGAGGCGTCCATCGTTCAAATTGGTCGTGCCACTGTAGGTGTTGCTGCTATTTAGCTGCAGCGTTCCATCGCCGTCTTTTTCGAGCGATCCAGCACCCGTAATTGTGGCCGTGCTGGCGACTGTGCCTAAACGAGTTGCGTCGATCTCAAACGTGTGAGGATCGCTGGTGAGCAGATTGATCACGACGTTCGAAATCGTGAGGTTCTGGTTCACCACATTCTGAATCGTGCCGCTGGAGAAGTTGAAGTTGAACGGTCCGTTGGCCCGGGTCAGCGTGATGAATTGCAGCGTGCCGCCGTCCAGGTTTACGTTTGCGGTGCCCGCCGCGGAGCCTGCGCCGTTGCTATTCTGAATCGTTCCATTCACGGTGAACGTGCCACCGTTCAGGTTCAACGTGCCGGCAGTGTTATTGGGATTCGTTGAGGTTCCAGCGAGGCTGGGATTGCCGAGAGTCAAGCTAGAGGCAGTCACGTTACCAGCGTCCATGGTGAGTGTGCCCACGCCGGAGCCACCGCCACCACCACCTCCATGCCGGCCCAACGTGACGTTGCCGAGCGTACCATTGAACGTGCCATTGCTGAGGTCCATCAAGGCGGCACTGTTGACGCCGGTTCCAGAGGCGTTGTTGTCGCCGATCAGCAAAGTGGTTGTGGCAACGCTATTGCCTTGCAAAGTGAGCGTGCCACCGGATGCATCAAACCGAACGAGACCGAGACTCTTCAGGCCGCCGACGGTCAGCGTATTGGTCGAAAGATTGTTCTGAGCGTTGCCCAAAACGATCCGATTGCCGTTCGCCGCTTCAGAGCCGAAGTCGGTGTTGTTGTTGTGACCGCTAGCGGTTGAGTTGCCAACGACAACCGTCGTGGCGGCAATCGAGTTGGTGCCAGCCTTAGAAAGAAGAAGTGTTCCGCGTGTGTTGTCACCGGTGGAGTTGCCCTGAGTGTTGAGGATATTGGTGCCTAACAACAGGTTCGAGGCGGTTAGGGTCACGCTGCTCGCATTGGAGAAATCAATAACACCCGTAGAAGGGACGGTAGTTCCGCCCGCAGAGACCACCGTTGTCCGGCGACCAATGAACATATCCTGGCCGGAGGAGCCGGCGACAACTGCGCCCGCGTTGACGGTTAACGTCGCAGCAACGGAAGCCGAGGTAGTTGTTAGGCCCACGCGAAGCTGATCAACATCCAACCCGTTGCCGACCGTCATTGCGCCGTTGTCGATCGCCAGCAGGCCACTCCCGGCGGCATTGGTCACAGCGCCAGAAACGGTTGCGGTGCCGCTCGTGACCTGGACCGTGCCGCCGTCAATTGCGAGGGCATCTGTGGTGAGTGTGGCTGCTGCACCCGCCACCTGCAACAGACCGCCAGTCACGGTCGCTGTACTGGAAACAGCAAGTGTTCCGGACGTGACTTGCGCAGTCCCTCCAGTCACTTCCAAACTGTCGGTGCCGTAGGTGCCGGTGTTGGTAGCAACCTGAAACAGGCCTGCGTTCACGGTTGTGGTTGTTACGGTGGAAGTATTTATCGAGGTTACCTGGAGGCCGCCAGCGCCAGCCTTGGTCAAACTTCCGTTTTCGATTATCACGCCGATATTGAGTTCGGTCGCTGGGGTTCCATCGTTAACGGTAATGGTTCGCACGCCGCCACCAAGATCAATCTGAGGTAGCGCGGTGAACACTGCAGTACCGTTGTCTATAATTCGGGCCTGGTTGCTTCCGCTTGACGAAGCCGTGAAGTCACCGTTAAGCACCAGGTGAGCACCGAAAGCTCCTGCTAAGGTGCCACGGTAAAGTGTCAACAGAGATCCAACCATCGAGAGACCGCCGGGCCCGACTACGATCTGGCTCTCACGAACTGTGTCGTTGCCACCCACGATATTCGTGCCACCAGTCAGCGTGAGTCCGTTGGTGGAGAAGACCGTCCCGCTGTTCACGGTAAAGTTGCCGGCCGAAACATTGGTCGCGCCGGTGACGGTGACGTCGTTGCGCGTACCACCCGCGGCGGTGTTCAGCGATCCGCCTGTCATGGTCAGGCTGGCGATCGTTTCATCGCGCGCGGTTCCGTTATGGAAGTTGAAGGTGCCGGTGCTGATCGAAACGGCCGACGTATCGCTGATCTGATTGTTTGCAGCCAGTTGCAGCGTGCCACCACTGACCTGAATATCGCCGCTCACTGCATTGACCCCAGCCGACTTGCCGAGCGTCAAAATTCCCGTCGTCACCGTGGTGATACCGGTGAACGTATTGGCCACTGCACCGTTCAATGTCAACGTGCCGCCACCTTGCTTGGTGAAGCTGCCAGTGCCGCTGATCGGCGCGGTAATCGAGGTGTTGGCAGCATTGCCAACGGTGAGGTTCGAGGAACCCTGGAGCACAATCGACTGCGTCGCCGATGCAGCCGCGAGCGAGCCGATGACGACTGTCTGGGCTAGATCGATACCGGTCACTTCCAGGGTCTGAGCGTTCACGAGTACGACGGCTTCGCTGTAAGTGCCCTCGTTGACGATGAAGGTGCCGCCGAACGTTGGGTGAACCGTTTGCGCAGAAGCGAAGGTGGAGAAGGCATTCACGCCGAAGATGGCAATCTCGTTGCCGGTGGTTCCCTTGTCGGCGTCGTTCACAGTCTGGCCAATGCCACCTGAGAAGTTGTTATCAATGTAAATCACGTCTGGAACTGCGGCATTGAACAAAACCAAGTCGTTGCCGTCGCCACCGGTGTACGAGGCGATGAACTGGCGAGCATTCAGGCCCGCACCCAGCGTAACAGTTCCACCTTGGGCAAGGTTCGCGAATGGTGTGATCGGATTCAATGTGTCGTTCTGAATGAGCGTGATCAGATTGGGTAATGCAGGAACAGTGCCGCCACCCGCGCTCACGAACGTTACTGTTGCAGCAGCCAGATTGATGGTGTTGGCCGCACCGTTGACGATGATCTGGTCGTAATCGCCGCCGACGCCGGCGGTGAAATAATCGTCGTTGATTTCGAACGTCGAATTGGCTGAGTAGTTGCCCGTGATGGTGAGCGTGCCGGGACTGTTGCCGGGATCCACTTGCGATAAAGTGCCGGTACTGGACACGTTTCCCGTGATTGCTCCATTTCCACCAAGCACGCCTGTGCCACTCACGACGACGTTGCTGATGAGCGTGTCGTTTACGTTCAGGCGGCCGGCGCTGACCGTTGTTCCCCCGCTGACAATGTTGTTGTTGCCATCGAGGTTGGTCGTACCCACGCCAATTTTGTTCAGTGTTCGACCACTCGTGGCAACAATGTTGCCAGTAATATTCAGGGTCCCATCCCCGCCAATGTCAGCATTGCCGGCGAATGTCACAGTGCCACCGACAGTGCCGGTACCTACGCTGGTAATCAGCGCTCCGATGTTTCCTTCGCCAGTCCCCGTGAGGCTGGTGATCGGCTCAGTTCCGATGTCAGCTCGCACGTCCAACGTAGAACCGGCGGCGACTGTGATGCCACTGGATGGCGCACCGAGCGCGGTATTGCTGGCTGCGATGATTACTCCGTTGCTGATTGCCGTGCTGCCGGTGTAAGAATTGTTGCCGGACAAGGTCAACGCCGCTGTCCCGGTGGAACTCTTGATCAGACCTGCCGTTCCGGAAATATCGCCCGACACCTCTGCCGGCCCCGATCCTTCAAAAACAAGTGAATTCCCGGCAGCGCCCGCCACGTTGATATTGCCCGTAATCAACAGGCTGGTGCTGGAGTTGATGGTGATGCGGGTGTTCGTGCTGGCATATCCCACCGTGATGTTGCCGCCCCACGTGTTGTTGCCGTTGACGTTGCGCAAGGCACCGTCGCCATCGCCGGTAATTTCCAGCGACTCGCCCACAACATTAATATTCCCTCGCAATTCCAGGGCAGCGCTGTTCATAACAATGGTTCCGCCGGCAGCCGACCCCAAGGATGTAGCGTTTTGGATTGCGACAATACCAGCGGCGATCGTTGTGGAACCTGAGTAGTCGCTGGCACCAGTCAACGTGAGCCGACCACCGCCAAGCTTACGGAGCGAGCCGGTGCCACTAATGACCGTTGCCATCGTGTAATTGGCCGTACCAGCATTTAGTGTCAGTTCGTTGCTGCCGAGATTCGCGGTTGCCCCAAAGGAGATTGTTCCATCGGTGCCCGTTGGGCGGTCGGTATCCAGCGTCACGTTGGCCCCGAGCGCAACGGGCGCAGAGATTTGGATATCACCGCCACCGGTTGCGGTGCCAGCATCCGTATTGATGTTGGCATTCAGATTGACGAGGCTGGCGGCAGCAACGATGACGTTGCCTTCAGCGACAGTGTTGCCCAGCGTCAGGGGCGCATTCAAATTCACGACATCGTTGTTATCGGTGAACATTTCTATCGAAGCGCGAAATTGAGCATCGACCGAGTCGAAAGTGAGTGTGTCTGCTCCTGCGGCGCCGGTGCTCGTGCGAATCGTTAGTCGCGACGTCGGGATATTGAAGTCAGTCAATTCACCGAAGAGATCAGAATCGATTCGCATTTGCCCATCGTTGGCCGTTTCATCGGTGACCGTGATGGTTTCAGCAGCGCCGAGAAAGATGAACTCCGCAAATTCAGTTGAGATGTCCTGATCGACGGGTTCCAGGCCGCTGTAGTTGATGGTGCCGGCAATCGGTCCGGCCAGCACAATGCGCCCATCACTGGCGTTATTAAACGTGTGTATGACTGTCGTTGTGCTGCCGCCGGTAACCACCATCGAATCGTTGCCGCCAACTCCGCCAGCGAACGATATCCCACTCGTAGGAATCGGATTACCATTGGTCATGTCGATTGTCAGCGTATCGTCGCCATCCAAGCCATTCAGAGTGAGGATGTTGATATCCACGAAAGGCGAGGATAGGACGACGACATTGTTCAGGCTTACTTCAAGGTTAGGCCCGTTTTGCGTGACAAGGAAACTGTCGTCAACGCCGGTGCCATTGACTACAGGATTTGCGTCAAAGGTCAGTACTACGCTATTCGCAGTGTAGGAGATGGTCAGCGGTCGATTGTTCACTACCAATTTGCTGCCGTCCGGCAATCCGGCGAATTCTCCCGAGATTCCACCAACGGCTGTAAGAATGGTAAAGGAATCTGCCCCGACCGGCGCATAAGTGCTGCCACTAAGATCCAGCGTGACGCCGGTTAGATCAACCAAGCCAGCGCTGGCGACACTCACTTGATCATAAAATCCCGGGCCGCTACCAGGTACTGCGCCATTCAATTCAGGGGCAAAAGTGGCACCGCTGGCGAACGTCAACGACTGGACAGTTCCACTTCCCGCCAAAGTTCCGTTAGAGCTCACGTTGATGGGGCTCACGGTTAACGTCCCGTCTAATACCAACTTGCCGCCATCGACTTGTGTTGCCCCAGTGTACGTATTGGATCCTGCCAGGACTCCCTCGCCACTCCCAGATTTGGTGAGCGTTTCTCCACCATTGAGTTGTGAAAGCGATTGCAGCGTTCCCGCTGAAAACTCGAACGCAATCGGAATCGCAGCGGTGCCGACGCTGCCGCCAGCCATATTCAGCGTGCCACCATCCACAGACAAATAAGCAGAGTTAACACCAACGCCACCCGCTCGAACAATGTTGATATTGGACGTCAAAGTGCCGCCTTCAACGCTGATATTACCAACGGCTGTTCCTGCCACGGCCACGGCGGAGGCAAAGGTAAGTGTTCCACCTGTGTTAATCGCGAAGCTGCCGCCGGAAATATTGAGGCTGCCGGTCGCAATTCCAGTGCCCGTGGTCTTTGAAGCGATGGTTACCGTTGAAGCCGTAAACGTACCCCTATCGAATTCTACGATGCCGGTTACACTTCCGTTGCTCGAGTTGCTTCCAAGGGCGATCACTAACGAACTTGCCACAACCGAAGAATCGTGACCTCGTAGATCGAGTGTGCCGGTCAGGCTGCCCGCAGTTCCAGTGCCGTTGTTGCTGCCTACGGTGATTGCGGCGGGACCGGAATTTGCCTTGTTCCGAATCGTAACCGTACCCGTTCCGACACCCGGACTTGCAAACGCCAATCTACCTGAGGCCTTGGAGATGCCAATATTAATGGTATCTGCACGGATCGTATTCGTGCCTTCGCCTAGCGTAATTGAACTGGTGCCAAGCGCATTTGAGCCATTCGAATGGCCAATATTCAGCGTGGTGGCGATAATTGAATTAGATGTTTCAGTGAGTGTGATAACGCCCCGGTTGGTGCTACCAAAGCCGAGGTTGAAGTTTGTCACATTGGCCGAAAATCCGAGAGCACCTGTCAGTCCGCTCAGGTCAAGAGTGCCTGTGTTGTTATTTGCACCATTGGTAGCTGCTTGGGCAAGTCCAACATTAACGTTTCCGCCGGCAATCGCGAAGCTGCCAGCTCCCGAGACATTCAAACTCGTCGCGGTGACTGAGCTACTGCTAATTCCAATCGTCAATCCACCGGAAGTTGATATTGACTGGCCGGCACCTACTGAAATCGTATTTGCCGAGGCGTTGTTTGTTTGAACAAGGATCGCTCCACCAAAGCTGGCACTAGCGTTATTTAAATCTAGTGTGCCAGTGTTCGTCCGACCGCTGAACAAACCAAAAGTCAAGCTTCCTGCGAGTGCTTGATTGACGCCATACGTTAAAGTGCCCTGATCAATGGTGGTAGTGCCGGCATAGGTGTTGGAGGCAGCCAGTGTCAACCTGTTTGGCCCAAGCTTAGTAATTCCTAAGTTTCCAGCTATCGAGCTGTTGTAGGTGAAGTCTCCAGCCGCTGTATCAATTCCCAGCGCGGAATTCGCGGCGAAGCCGCTGTTGTTTGCCGCCAGGAGATTCGAAATGTCAAGCTCGGTCCACTGGCCGAGGCCGGCAACATTCACCGCAATTGCTCCAGTGGCAGCGGCGGTTACACGTCCGGACTGATTGTAACCGGGCAAGTTTCCGATGGTCGGAAACTGAAGAACGCCACCGCGGGCAGTTGTAACACCCGTATAAGTGTTCGCCCCGGTGAGTGCCACTATTCCCGAACCCAAGCCAACTACGCCGATTGAATTTGTGAGGCTATTTGTGTCGGTAATGGCATTTGAGTAGGTGAATAAGTCACTTGGTGCGTTGGAGGCATCAAAGCCAATCGACGAACCGCCGAGGAATCCACCCAACCCCGACCCAAGATTTGACAGGGTTTGAATATCAGTCGCAGTGAACTCATTTGCCCCTCCCACATTAAAGGCCAGGGTGGCACCCAACGCCGTGAACCCTTTTTAGGCAGCGGTCGTGAGGTAGCGGGCGCGATGGATTTGGGACTTGGTGGCGAGTAGGAACTCGGGAGAGCCAGCGGGCGGGTCGGGACGTTTTTTGCGAGGATAGTTGCGGCTGGATTTGTTGGCTCGCTCGTAGGTGTCGCGCACTGCTTGAGGGAGTTGGTGGGGGAGCGATTGTTGCCGAGCCAGCGGATGTCGATAGTCGCGCATCAGCCGCCGATACGTGCGCCAGACGCCCGCTAGGCTGAGTTGAGTAGGATCTAGTTGTACGCGCGTCGCTTGGACCTGAGCATCGAGCGCCATGCTCCATAGTCCCAGCAGCGACCACTCCAACTCCAAACGCGCATGCGCGGCATTGGTGCTGCGAAGTTTGCGGCGCTGATACGTTTGCTTCAAGTGGCGAAAGAAGAGTTCCACGCCCCAGCGACGACGGTAAACGTCGAGGACTTGCCCGCGCGATAATTCTTCTTCTCCGACGCTGGTGAGCAAGTAGACCGGATACTTTCCACCAGTGGCCACGACGAGGCGTAACACGAGCGGCGGCTGACTGCGACGGGCAGCACGATCGGGCCAGAGATACACCGTGCCAACGACTTCGCGGGAGAAGCCCAGCTTGTACAGCAGACGCACATTCGAACCGACTCGCACCAGGAAATGGCGACCACTGTTAACAACGGCGCGCAGACAATCGTAACCCACGAAGCCAGCATCGGCGGTGATCAGGGCATTGCTCGGAAGTTCGTCGAGCATCGCCAACCAATGCTCGCGCTCGCTACTGCCGGTCGGACCGATTCGCCACGACCAAGGCAGTCCTGTGCCGACGTGAAACAGCAGGGTCAACCACATTTGCGGGACGCTTGCCTTGCGCGAGTGAATCGCGGTGCGCGGTTTCTGGCGACGATTGCGTTTGAGTTTTCGTCCCTTACCATCGCGAACCGGAGCATGTGCCGCCTCGTGTGACTTGCTTCGCGGCACGTCGACTCGGCTGCCATCAATGCCGAAGAGGACCAGGCCATGAACTCGCCAAAGGGTGGGTAATGCACGCTGCATCTGCCGTCGAAACGTCACCTGCAATACGCCGACCAGCAGCACCGTCCAACGCAGCAGCAACTTCATGAAGGCTTGCACCGAACTGGCAAACTCCTGTTGCGGCGCAAACAGAAATTGAGCTAATCTGCGGGCAGCAAAGAAGCGGTCCCCCAGCGTGAGTTCATCCGACCAAGCCCAGAGCAACGCCGTGGCCGCCAATTGCCGTGGGCCCCACGTGCAGTCGTCACGAAACCGAATCGCACCCCAGTCCCCCTCGCCGAGCAATCGCTCCAGTGACTGCTTGAGCTGATCCGCTTGGAACTCGGCAACGACAACCTGACTTCGACCTTGCTGACTTCGACTAGGGTCTTGATGCGACATTCCCGAATCCTTTCGGGTGAGCGGTGAACGATCCTTTCGCGGTGAGAAACGAAAGCATCGCCACTAACCTCAATCGCATCAAGACTTTTTCACTCTCGCCAAAAAGGGTTCACGGCGTTGGGTGGCACCCGAATTGACAGTGATATTTCCGTCCGTCCAACTGGCTGTGGCTGCATTATAAAGCGACGAGCGCCTTCCCAACTGTAGGGTGCCACCTTCCACTGTAGTAATACCGGTGTAGGTGTTTGTTCCATTCAATGCCGTGCGGCCACCACCTACTTTGGTTAGCCCAAAGCCTCCGGATACTGCCCCCGAAATCGTCAAGGTTCCAGTGCCTCCCAGCGAGACATCGCCAGCGAGGGAAACGGCTCCCGATACACTGCCTGATGAGCCGCTAACGAGCGCGCCGGTTGTGCCACCAACTCCCGCACCTGCAATGCTCAAAGGCTCTGCGATTGACGCCCGCACATCCAACGTTGCTCCGTCAGAGACGATGGTTGAGTTAGCTACGGCACTGGAGCCAAGCGCTGCGTTATTCGAGGCAATGAGGGTACCGCCACCCAGAGATGTCGTCCCGGCATAGGTATTTGTACCGCTCAGCGTGAGCGTACCAGTACCGACCTTCGACAGGCCAGCACTGCCAGCGACGACAGAGCTAATCGTAGCGCTAACACCCGTCTCGGTGGTGATTGTCGCGGGACTGGTCAGCGTGAGAGTGCTACTGCCGAGCGTATACCCAGTCGTCTTTAGCGTAATTGCGGAAGCCGAAACTGTCGTGACAGTCACTGTCTTGGCTGCTGTAGATGTTCCCCAGAAGACAGCTTCATTTCCGTTCGTCCAAGTGACCGGATTGTTGCTGCTATCCACCCAGCGGCCAGCCGAGGAGGTGTTCCACGTACCAGCGCCGCCCAACCCCGCTCCAGTGGTAAGGTTGTTGTTCGTCGTGTTCCCGTCTGGATCCCAATAAAGCGCCGCCATCAGCGCGCGATCTTCAAGCGACTCGAGAAAGAGTCGGCGTCGTTTGACGCACTTCAAGTTTTTGGCGTGAACTTTTCTTCCAGAACCCAAGCGTGATTTGCGACAAACAACCGAACTACCTAACATGTCAGACGCCATGACAGAAACTCCGCTGCGGGGTACGTACCCCAGATATCGAGTAAGCAGTGGCGCGCAGATGCTTCCTCGAAGGCCAGCGGGTGATCACTGTGACGCGCGGCGAGACAACGCCGAATGGTTGGACGGCGCAATTGCTCGGCACTCAGCGACCCGGGAGAGGTGGGCACTTACGGCAGTTAGCGAGTATCATCAAACTGAACCGAAGTTCTATCGTGCTACTCGCAATTTGAAAATTTTGCTGGTCACCGCGTAGTACTTGCGACAACTTGTCTAGTCAAACGCGGGGACTTTTGTCCGTCTTTTTTCGGCATGCTGATTTGGTTGAGTTGTGACAGTCAAATTCGTCGCTCTCGCACGACCTCCTTCAAGGTTTACAGCGAGCGCCATGTGGCCATCCGCGAGTTGTGCGGCACGTCTGGTGAATGAAATTACGTTGAGTCCAAGAAAGAATCGTCGAATGAAACACGAGCTGGCCGTTTTGCTGGTGCTCTGCACGCTTGGCTGTTCGCAGCAAAGTGATAAAGCCGAGCTTTCCTACACCGAGAAAACAGCGGTTGCACCAACGCTCGAAGGTGAGCTTCATCAGAATGGAGAACATGGATTCTCCATTCGGTTGCCCAAAAGTTGGGGACCGATCTCACAGGACGATCTTGCCAGGCAAGGTGCTGCGGTTTCCGGCCCCGAGCTGAAAATTGAATATATCGCCGGATACCAGGTGCTAACCAACGACTTGTTCGTTCATCCGTTCATTCTCGTGCGCAAGCTGCCAGCAGACGCGATGCCCAAAGAAAAGATCAAAGCGGTGCGGCAACTCTATCGGGATTCAGGTGAGCAAATCGCTCGGTTGGCCGAACAGAACGCAGGTCTGCAACTCAATACAGAAGTTGGCGTGCCCGTACTGGACGAGGAAACGGGCATTGTGTGGTTGAAGTTTCAGCTCGACGGAGTTGACGGACAGCGAGTGGAGGGCTTGATGGCGCACCACTATGCTGACGGGCATATTCTGCAATTCATCGCGGGCACGACAACGATTCGGGGAAAAGAGGATTGGCCCGTGCTGGAGCGTACACTGCGAACGATCAAGCTTCGCGCGAAATAGCACATTGTCGTTTTGTAGGAACTGGCAATAATCGTTCCATTACACGAAGTTCGATTCATGGCGACCAAAGCTGCTCGTGGGACTTGCGGGCAATCGTCAGCGTCTGAGGACGTGACCTGATCTACAACTGGCTTACCACCGAAATCACACCGACCGTCGATTCGAGACAGGAACCAAACACGTTGTTAACTCAAAAAACTCTCCTTACCACTTTTGCCTGTTGCTGCGTGTTGATCCCATCGTTCGCCAATGCGCAGCAAAACGGCGAAAAGGAAGTCCCGGCACAGCTTCGCGTTCTTTCGTACAACATCCATCACGGCGAAGGAACGGACGGCAAACTCGACCTGGAGCGGATTGCCCGCGTCATCAAGTCGGTCGATCCGGACCTGGTCGCTTTGCAGGAAGTCGACCGAGTGGTACCGCGATCGAAGCAAATCGATCAGCCTGCAGAATTGGCCAAGCTGACCGAGATGAAGGTGGCGTTCGGTGCCAACTTGCCGTTGCAAGGGGGCCACTACGGTAACGCGATCCTGTCGCGGTTTCCCATTGCGGCTCACAAGAATCACTTGCTGCCCGTAATCGACAGTGGCGAGCAGCGGGGAGTTCTGCTGGCGGAGATTGAAGTGCCGCAGTTGGCCGAGCCACTGCTGTTTTTAGCAACGCACTTCGATCATCGCGGCAAAGATGCCGAGCGAATCGCGTCGGCCAAGACGATCAACGGTTTGGTTAGCAAGTTTGGCGACCGCTGCGCACTGCTTGCTGGCGACCTCAACGATGTGCACAGGAGCAATGCCGTCGCGGAATTGCAAACGAACTGGACTCTGGCGAACCAGACTCCACTGCCGACCGTTCCCGTGGACAAGCCGAGGCAGCAAATCGATTTTGTTCTCTTTCGACCCGCGGCACGTTGGAAAGTGGTGGAAGTGAAAGTTTTGGACGAAGCGGTTGCCTCCGATCATCTTCCCATCCTGGCCGTCTTCGAAATTAAGCCGGCCAGCCCGCCCGCGAAGTAAATCACGGCAGCTGTTCCGCCACTGGCCTGAAGATCGCCGCGACGACCGAAATCAAATAGGCCAGCACCAGTGTGCCCCAAAGGAGTTTGCCCAGCCGCGTTTCGGGCGGGTAGACATGCACGAGCATCAGGCCAATGAGCGTGACGAGACCGAGGATCGCGGCAAAGATGTCTCGCTGCATCCAACTGCCGCCGGCGAGACCCAGGCCCACGCCAGCAGTCACAATGAGAATGTCAGTCAAGCGAAACTGATACTCGCTTGGTTTGGCCGGGGGCTCTTCCGGCAACTTCGGCGGATCGAGAAAACGCTCGATCGCCTCGCGCCCTGGTCCATCGGGTGGACGCAGGGTGAAGTCATCAGCATTCGTTGAAAGCGGCAAATCATCAGGCATGACCTAACCTTTTGCTGCAGCCCAGCCCCAAGCTTTGGGAATCTCCGCTAGTTGATCAACGATCGTATAGTCCCATTCCTTAGCCATACATCTTGGGCAATCGATTGCCTGTTGATCGACGCCAAGCAAGCTGATCTTTCTCGGTGGATCGGTCGGATCAAAATAAAGATTCGACAACTCTTCATCTTGCAGACAATATGCGTCGCAGCAGGTGGTTTGGCAGAGAACATAATGCGAATTGGAACATCCGCCTCTACTTCTCGACTCAAAGCTAAGCTTATCGATGATCGCCATCAGCCGAGCCACTCATTACTTCTTTTCGATCAGCCAAATGTTGCGGTAACGAACCGGATTGCCGTGATTCTGCAGATAGATCGGTCCAGGTTCCGGACCGGGCTTCACCGGCGCAGCAGTGGTGCCCCGGTCTGTGGGAAGCTCGACATCTTTGTGAATGACGACTCCGTTCAGCTCAACCGTGATCTTGGCCGGGGCCGTAACTTTGCCCGATTCGTCGTACTTGGCGGCCGTGTAATCGATGTCGTACGTTTGCCAGGCGAGGGGCGGAAAGCACATGTTCAAGTCGCAGTCCTTCACGGAGTAGAGCCCGCCACATTCGTTCATCTTGCCGGCCAGGCCAAACGAATCGAGCATCTGCACTTCGTAGCGGCCCTGCATGTAGACGCCACTATTGCCGCGAGCCTGGCCTCGATCTTCGGGCTGATAAGGAGTGCGGAACTCGACGTGCAACTTGTAGCTGCCGAACTTCTGTTTGCTGGTCGAACCTTGCGACAGGTTGCCGTCTTCGCTGACCTTGCCACCCTCGAACGCGTCGGCACTCTTGCCATCGAACAGCACCACGGCGCCCATCGGCGGCTTGGCACCCAGCGTCGGGCTGCTGCGGTTCACCTTGCTGAGCTTGCCGAGTTCTTTGTCGGCCGCTTTGATCGTCAACGTGCCGTCCTTGATGTGGGCCGTCGCGCCGTCTTGTTCGAACACCAGCACGCCATCCTTGATTTCGCCATCGGCTTCGACTTTGTCCTTCTTGTTCCAGCCGTCGCCAGGCAAACCACCGGGATAACCGACCGCGTGGAACTTACCCTTCCCTAGCGCAATCACTTGCACGCCGATCGTGAGTTCGTTCCCCTCTTCCTTGACGGTGCCGGCGTATTCACCCTGATAGGCGAAGTCAGCGTCCGTTTTATCGGGGTCGGTGTAAGTCGGTCCAGCAAGGGCCAGAGTTTGAAGGAGCAGACCGCCGAGCAAAGCGGCAAAAGAGGCAAAGCGAGACATACGCAAAAATCTCCCGGAGCAGGTTAGAAGTCAAAGTCGTTCCGCGCTCATTGTGAGCGGCTTCCATCGCGGTCGCAAGTCGCCGCTCGTTGGTAGATTGAGCGGCGGAGGTGCAGCAGTTAGACTTCGGAGCTTGTTCCATCGGTCAATTCCCGTCACTTTGAGGTCTTTCGCATGAATTCCGCCCCTTTCGCCGCGCGCATGGCAACGGTTCTGTCCGCGCTCCTAGTTGGCTTCGTCAGTTCTCATTTGGCAGCTGAAGAAAGTGAGAAGGTGACCGTGAAGGCTGGCGATCGCATCGTGTTTTTGGGGGATTCGATCACTGCTGGCGGCGTCCGCCCGGATGGCTACGTCACGCTGATTAAGCAGGAACTGGCCAAGCAACAACTCGACCCGGCCGTCGAGATCTTTGGTGCGGGGATCAGCGGCAACAAAGTGCCCGACCTGCAAAAGCGACTCGAGCGCGATGTGCTCAGCAAGAAGCCGACGATTGTCTTTATTTACATCGGTATCAACGACGTCTGGCACTCGGAAAGTGGTCGCGGCACCTCGAAGGAAAACTTCGAAGCTGGCCTGAAGGACATCATTCAGCGGATTCGCGATGCCGGGGCGAAGGTTGTGCTGTGTACCGCCTCGGTCATTGGCGAGAAGCACGATGGGAGCAACAAGCTCGACAAGATGCTCGACGAATACTGCGACGTCAGCCGGGCAGTTGCCCAGGAAACCAAAGTGCAGATGCTTGACCTGCGCAAGGTCTTTCTCGAACACTCCAAGGCCAACAACTCAGGCAACAAAGAGGCTGGCATTTTGACCAGCGACCGCGTTCACCTGAATGCCGCGGGGAATCAATTCGTTGCTCATCAAATGCTGGGAGCTCTCGGCGTGCAAGTTCAAAAAACGGGTCTATTGCGTCACGTGGTGTTGTTCAAGTTCAAGTCGGACGTGACCAAGGAACAAGTGCAGGAAGTGGTCGACGCCTTTGGCCAGTTGCCGAAGAAAATCGCGGAAATTAAGGGTTACGAAGCGGGCACCGATGTCAGCGTCGAGGGGAAGTCGGAAGGCTTTACGCATGGCTTCGTCGTGACGTTTGCCGACGAAAAAGGGCGTGACGTTTATTTGCCTCACCCGGCCCATGGGGAATTCGTCAAGCTCGTTGGCCCGCGCATCGACAAGGTGCTCGTGTTCGATTACTGGACGAAGGACTAAGTATCACCCGGGCTCAAATAGGCCGCAAAATATCGTCGTCAGTTGCTTGACAAGTAGTCACTAAGTAACCATAAATAGATCGTCTGTTTTGGCAAACTGGTGGAAGGTTTACGCCTGCGCGATGGGAAACCTTCGCGCAGGCCAATGGTCGTTTCTTGCTGTTGCTGGCAATTTCGCAATCGCGGCAGAATTTGCCGCAGAGTTACATCGGCGGGGTTTATCAACAAAGAGGATGATTTCAGGATTGCAAAGTTGGTCGCAATTCGTTGCCGCGGAAAGACTTAACTATGAGTCTCGCAAAAGGGGGGTGTTGATAAACTCACGGCTGATGGAGGCAACCTGTCGACTGGAATTTCCGGGTTAGCGCATGCAGACCGTTTTCATTTATGAGTTTCTCACGGCGGGAGGCTGTTGGTCGATCAACAGCGAGCCGCCAGCCGGTTCGCTGCTGGCCGAAGGGGGGGCGATGCGCGACGCGCTTGCGGAGGACTTTGCGGCCATGGGCGAAGTCGCGGTTGTTCAGCTAATGCACGACGCGCGGCTGACGCCTCCCAATTTGCCAAAACAGCAGTTGATTCCGGTCCACTCAACTGCCGACGAGCGAGCGCGGTTTCGGCAATTGGTTCAGGAAGCATCAGCCACGGTGATTATTGCACCTGAATTCTCTGGTCTGCTTCTCGACCGCGTGCAAGTCGCCGAGGCAGCGGGGGGGCGATTGATTTCGCCGGGCAGTGAACTGGTCGAACTGGCTAGCGACAAGCAGCGGACTTCTGATCATCTGGCGCGGCGCGGCGTGGCCGTACCGCTCGGCAGCTCTTTCGCAGGAATGCCAGAAGTGTTCGATTCGTCCTTATTTCCCGCCGTGATTAAGCCCCTTGATGGCGCGGGTTCAAGGCACGTGCGACGCGTTAATTCGCCGGACGAACTGCAGCTGGTGGACTGGAATGAGTCGCCTCGTTGGCGAGTTGAAAAGTTCGTCCCCGGCCTGCCGGTGAGTGCCGCCGTGATTGGCGGTCCGCAAGGATGCACCTGCCTTCCTCCCTGCGAGCAAATTCTCAGTCAAGATGGCCGCTTTGCTTACTTGGGTGGGCGGACCCCGCTGCCGCTTCGACTGGCCAAGCGCGCGACAGCGCTCGCTGTTGCAGCGGCCCACTCGCTGCCCAATTTGCGCGGTTACGTGGGCATCGACATGGTGTTAGGTTCCGCAGAGAATGGTGCGGGAGATGTGGTGATCGAGATCAATCCTCGACTGACCACTTCTTACATTGCCTTGCGACGAGCCGGCAAGCAGAATCTGGCGCAGGCCATGTGGCAGGCCGCTGCTGGCGAGTCGTTCCGCCTGTCATTCAGCCCGCAGAGCTTCGAATTCACGGCCGATGGTACGATTCGCGATTCAGCTGTCTCTTTCCCGTCCGATTGATTCCTTCGTTGTTGTCCCAGTTAGCAAATCCTCATGAGTGCCAAATACCTTGCCTTGGACATCGGCGGCGCGAACATTAAAGTCGCGAATGGCCAGAAGTACGCCGAGTCTTATAGCTTCGCCCTGTGGCGCGATCCGAACGCCCTGACGCAGCAAGTGCGCACGATCATCAGCGAGGCTCCTCCCAGCGATCATCTGGTGGTGACCATGACGGGCGAATTGGCTGACTGCTTTACCTCGAAAGCAGAAGGGGTGAAGTTCATTCTGAAGTCGGTCGCAGCTGGCTCCGACAATCGTCACACGCGGGTCTACCGTGTCGATGGAAAAATGGTCAGCACGCAAGTTGCCTATGCGGATCCACTCCTCGTCGCCGCGGCCAATTGGCATGCGCTCGCCAGTTACGCCGCAAGGTTTGCGGGCAAGAATCCGGCTTTGTTGATCGACGTTGGTTCCACGACTGTCGATGTCATTCCCTTGCGCAACGGACTTCCTGCGGCAACTGGCAAGACAGATACGGAACGCTTGCGAAGTGGAGAGTTGGTTTATACCGGTGTGGAGCGCAGCCCTGCTTGCGCGGTGGCCTGCACGGTGAAATACCGGGGAGAGAGCTGCCCGCTAGTGCAGGAAGTCTTTGCCACGATGCGCGATGCGTACATCGTGCTGGAGAAGTTGCCAGAGGATTCGCTGGCCGTAGATACTGCCGACCATCGACCGGCAACCAAAGCAAATTCACGCTTAAGGCTGGCACGAATGATTGCTGCTGACCACGAGAATTTCAATCACAAGGACGCCGTGGTCATGGCAAACAATCTGGCCGAAGCACAAACGGCTCACTTGCGCGAAGCCATCGAGCGCGTGATTAAAAAAATGCCGGAGCCGCCGGTAAAGATTATTCTCTCCGGACACGGCGAGTTTCTTGCAGCGGCAGCGTTAGAGGGAACTCCCTACGCAACGTTTGCGAGGACTTTACTGCATAAGGAAATTGGTGCCGACAACAGCCGCTGTGCACCAGCTTACGCGCTGGCAGTTCTCTCGCGCGAAGCTGCCCAGCAATGAGCCGGTCGCCGATTCGCGTAGTGAAGGTCGGCGGCAGTTTGTTCGATCTGCCCGACTTGGGCCGACGGCTCAGAGCTTGGTTGGCAGCACAAACGCCGGCGACGAATGTGCTGATTGCTGGTGGCGGCGAACTGGCCGATGTGATTCGCAACTGGAATCAGCGATTTGCGCTCGGTGAAGAACGCTCTCATTGGCTCTGCATCGAACTACTGAGCACCACCGCCAAAGTTCTTAGTGAGGTGTTGGTCGAATGTCGGTGGATTGATTTGTTTGCCGATTTGAGGACGTGTTTGGATGATGCGACTAGCATGGCCGATTTGCCAGTGGTCTTCGATTTGCAACAGTTCTTGTATGATGTTGAACCGACTACACAACCAGAATCACTGCCCCATCATTGGGGCGTGACGACCGATTCCATCGCTGCCCGATTGGCCGAAGTTGTGCTTGCGGACGAACTCGTGCTGTTGAAATCTTTACTGCCGCCAGCTGATGCCAAGGACTTTGCCGCACTGGCGGCGGCCGGCTATGTCGACGACTATTTCCCGCACATTGCCTCGCGAGTGAAGTGTGTGCGATATGAGACGCTCTTGGAGCTCGACTAACAATGCCACCTAGCCGAAGCTGCTGACGAGCGTTTTCAGTCGGCGTCGATAGGCGAAGAACTCAACTTCGAGGCTATGGCGCGGCGAGCGGTCGTAGCGAATGCCGCCGCCGAGGTCATCGTGCCCGCGCGACTTCAGCTGGCGGAACCAGTCGGCCTTTTGGGGATTACTTTCTTGTGCGCGCACGAACTTTGCCATCAGCCGGCTTTGCCAATCAACGAGCGGCCAGATGGAGCCATTGGGCTGAATCAAGCCGGCGACGAACAGACGATCGTGCTGCGGATGAAACGCATTCAAGAAGAGCCGCGGTGAGCCGTCGTCCGCCATCAGCAGCGAAGGGTCGAGAAACGGAAACGTCGTTTTATACCCAGTAGCGCAGAGGATGACATCGATATCTTCTTCCCGCCCATCGACAAATCGCACGCGATTGCCCGTGATGTTCTCGATCGCTGGCCGCACTTGCACATGACCATGGCCAACGGCGTACAAGAGTTGTGAGTTGACGATCGGGTGCGTTTCGAACAGCCGATGATCGGGCTTGGGGAGCCCATAGCGTTCGGGCCTTCCCACCGCAATCTTCACGAACCACGCGGTAATCTGTTGCTGCAGCCAAATAGGAACTCGCCAGCGATCGAACAATTCACCGCCAGCATCGAGGGGGCCACCAAACAAGAACTTCGGCAGAAAATGATAGCCGCGGCGCAGGCTGAGCAACGAAGTGCTGCCGTGCTGAGCAGCCTCAACGGCCAAATCGCAGCCTGAATTGCCACCCCCAATCACGAGCACTCTTTGGCCGCGAATCTGCTCCGGCGTCTTGTAGTCGCGGGCGTGAAGTACCTGCCCGCTGAAGTTGCCGGGCAGATCGGGCCAAAGTGGATCGTGATGATGACCGCTCGCGATCACCACGCCGGCATACGTCCGCACTTCACCGTTCTCTAGCGTCACTTGCCAATGTTCGCCGCTGCCATTCTGAACAGCCAATTCGATGCGGCGCACTTCGGTCTGAAAGCGCGTTACATGGTAGAGTCCGAAGTGACGCGCGTAGTCGCGTAAGTAGGTCAGCACCTGCCGATGGTGCGGATAGGGCGGGTAGTCCTTGGGCATGGGGAAATCGGCCAACTGCGACATTCGCTTCGACGAGATCATGTGCGTCGAATGACACACGCTGCTGGCGGGGCGGCCAAAGTACCAGTTGCCGCCGACATCATCTTCGCGCTCGAGTAACTCGACCTGCAGGCCGAGTTGGCTAAAGTTCTTGGCGGTCGCCAGTCCCGCAGGACCGGCGCCGATGATGGCAAACGTATCGGACATCGCGCGAGCAACTTTGCAGCGTTACGGCGAAACGCCATGTTGTTTGAACCAGGCTTGCAGCCGATTCCAGCCGTCGTCCGCTTCGGTTTTGCGGTACGACGGCCGATAGTCCGCGTGAAAACCATGCGGCGTCTTCGGATAGAGAACGATCTCCGAAGGCTGCTTTGTTTCTTTGAGCGCGGCTTGCATCATTTCGACAGTGTCGTTGGGAATGCCCATATCTTCGGCACCATACAGACCAAGAACGGGAGCTTTCAACGAGGTGACCAGATCGAGCGGGTGCTTGGGATGCAGGTCATCAACAGCGCTTGTCAGCCTGCCATACCAGGCTACGCCCGCTTTCACGTCCTTGCTATGTGCCGCATAAAGCCACACAATTCGTCCGCCCCAACAGAAACCGGTGACGGCGAGCTTGCTCGTATCACCCTTGCCAGACTTCTTGGCCCAAGCGACCGTTGCATCCAGATCGCTCATCACTTGGGAATCGGGAACTGTAGCGACAATCTTCAAAATCTCCGGAAACTCGGTCAGTTTCGAAACATCGCCCTGCCGCGCATACAACTCCGGGGCCACTGCCAGATAACCGAGTTTGGCGAAGCGGCGGCAGATGTCTTTGATGTGCTCGTGTACGCCAAAAATCTCCTGCACGACGAGAACGACCGGGAACTTGTCTCCCTTGGCTGGCATCGCGCGATACGCGGGCATTTCGCCATCGGCTGTCGTGATCTTCACTTCGCCCGCTTCTAGGCCGTCTGTATCAGTGGTGACCGTTTCCGCCGTGACCGGCTGAACCGCGAGTGCGAAGCCGGTGGCGAGTGAGGTAACGACAAAGCCGCGGCGGGTGAATTCGGACCTCGGAAGCAGGCTAAGTAACTCTTCGTGCATGAAGCCAATCCTCTAAGAAATGCCGGACAAACAATCCAAAAACTCTAGGCTGAAAAGGCTTGCCGAGTGCGCGCGACAAGTTCATTGTCGTTCGCCTTCGACCCCCGCAAATTGTAAACGCTGGTCGCCAGGAAGCGATCCCGCCATTCGGGCGACAAATGGCGATAGTCTTCGAGCACCGCACTGCTAAATTTGTAATCGTGTGAGTCGCGACCCTTTAGAAACACCAGCAGCCGCGCGCGGCGAATGAACTCGTCCGCGTTTTCTTCCGTTTTTGCATAGGCCAGCGTCGCGCGGGCCGCGGCATCGCGGTTGCCACTTACATCGGCGAAGATTTCGTCGAGCGACACGCTCGCTTTGTCGGCGGGTTCCAGTTTGAGAACTTCTGCGTCCGAGACTTTGCCCCGCTTCTCCATCGCGTCGCGAAACATCGTCAGAAAGGCTGCGTTTTGCAAGAGGAGCAATCGTCGCGTTTCGTCCTGCTGCACGTTCTGATAGGCATAGTGAATCGCATTGCTGGTTGTGAGTGTATGCAGGCCGACTATGCCCGGCTGGCGCATGAGCAACTCGCCACCACCCACCAGCATGCCGTCCCAGATCGATTGCGGCGCGACACCTTGATTAAGCATCTGCACGACGGCTTCGCATGCATCGGCTGCGGAGGAAGTGCGGAGCGTAACAAGCAGCTCTTTCGTTGCACCTGCGTCAACTTTGCCGTCTTGCCAATCGTTGCGAATCGCCTTGATCCGCTTTTGATTTTCCTTGTACGGTCGATCCGCGGCATAATCGTTGTTCGCCGGGTTGTCTTCTCCCTGATGGTTCAGAATCGCGTAGGCGAGTGACCGAATCACCGGCTCGGCATGCTGCCAACCCATGACCTGCAACGCTCGGAATGCGTTGGCGACATAGATGATTTTATGGCCAATCGCACGGAAGTCCCGCGCGCCGTAGCGGCAGAGAAGCTCGAAGATGTCGCCAGCGCTAGCGGTTCGAGCAAGGATCGCAGCGGCCACGTCAGCTTGCTCTGCGTCCCATTTTTCCAGGGCGTGGGTCAATTGCTCGCGAGCTTCGTGCGGAGCGGGAAGTTTGCCGGTCGCGACGGCTGGCATCGTCCAATTGCCTTCGCTGACATCCTTGGCCTGCGATTCTTTGAAGGCATCGAGCGCCCAGAAAATCGGGAGCCAGCGATCTTCGTCGGCCGAGGCGAGGCTCGCCAAATGCGCTGAATTGACGACGAGGACAGCATGGAACTTGAAGCCGACCGAAGGTCGCGGCTGCACGTTGCGGATGCCAGCGAGTTGCAGGGCCGTGACGACCTGTTGATAGTTGAGCTTTCCCTTGCGAATGCGGCCGGCGACTTCTTCGAGCAGCTTGTCGCGCTGGGTATTTTCGAGAAGTTGAACGGTGGGCTCGATGTCGGCAGTGAATACGACCGATTTGGGATCGGGTTTTGTTTCCTCAGCAGTAACAGCAGGTACCTGATTCAGCCAACTCGCCCCCAGCACACCGAGCGAACCGGCAGCGGACGTTGATTGCAGAAAGCGGCGACGAGAGAAGGAATCGCGCATGAGAGAGGCTCCATTAACTGGCTGATGAGAAAAGTCGCGGCAATCCCTGCACGCCCGATGAATTCAGTTTAGGGCGTGCAGCACGTGCCGACAATCAGCGTGCAGGCGGCGGAGCTTAGCGCTCGCGGCCACCTTGGTGCCAAACCTTGAGAATCACACTATCGGAATCGGTGCCAGGCATTGGGTATTGCGCGCCGACCTTCAGTTCCAATTCCCGCAGCAGACCGCGTCGTTTGGCTTCAGCTTGCTCTTCTGTCCACTTGGGGCCTTTGATTAAGAGCAAACGGCCGATGAGCGACCAATGGGGACGGAACCAGGTCAGAAGCTGCCACAACGGCCCCACCGCACGAGCGGTTAAAGCGTCGTAACGCGTGTCGTCCAGAATGCTCTCGGTTCGGCAAGCAAATACCGTCACTGGCAGCTTGAGCTGCTTCACCATGTCTTCGAGCACGCGGGCCTTCTTGCCCGTGGTCTCACTCAGGGTGATTTCCAGATCGGGGCGCATGATCGCCAGCGTGATCCCCGGCACACCGCCGCCACTGCCGACGTCCAAGATTTCTTCCTTCGGATGAATCAACGTGGCCAACTGCAGCGTATCGACCAGGTCGCGGTTGACGAACTTCTCGTAGGTCGTGTGCCGCGTGAGATTGATCTTCTCATTCCAGTCCCAAAGCAACCGACAGTATTGCTCAAGTAGCTTGAACTGGTCGGGCTGAACCTGAATCTGATGCCGGTCCAGAGCCGCCACGAGTGTGTCGTTGGGATAGAGATCAACTGCCGGTTCCTTGGCAGGCGCAGGGTCAAGAGCGACTTCATCCACGGGAGAAGTTTCGGAACTGGATTCTTCGGGCGATTTCTCGTCAGTCACTCGGGCGTTTTCTGGGGAAAGAGCTATCGGGCACAGCGTTGGAATTGCAGTCATCAATATGACGTGCAAAACGTCGATCCGTAAGGGCTACTTCGCGGCCGGCACTGGAGCTGGATCAAGCAGGTCGGGCAAGCTATTGTTGTTGCGATCGAGCGGCAGGGGATCTTCGCGATCTTCCCGGCCGTCGCCGTCGGCATCGTGACCAGGTTGTAGAAAGCCATCGGGCAGCGGAGCGTCTTCGATCCGCCCCCGAATCGCCAGCCAAACATGTTGGACGAGTTCAGCACGGGTAAGCGGCAAACCTCCTCGCGCTGAAAGGCCGCCACTCGGATTCATGCCAAGCGCAGCCATCCAGCTATGCAGGGTTTTCCAGTCAGCGGTCTGATTGGGTGCGAAGGGCTCGGCAGCATTCAATTTGGCGCCCCAGGCACGCAGGCTTTCGATGTTGGCAGCACGCGAATCGGACTTGGGAACATCGGGGAAGCTGGTAGTTTCGGCCGCGGCCCAATCAGGAGCTTTCGCGAGCAACCGCCGGGCACGAGTTAGTGCCACGGCTAAGTCCGCGCGGGAGACCGGCGCAAACGGAGCAAAATCAACATCATCCTCAACTCGATAAACGCCCAGCACCGCGAGCATGTTAGCGGCCTCGAAATGCAGGTCGTCGGCACGCAAGTCTTGGTAGGGCCAGAGCAGCACGCCTGGCTTCCCTTCAACTCCGCGGACCAGCGCCAATTGCAGGGCGCGAATCTGCTTGGGGTCTGCAGCGAGAGCCCGAGGTTGAATCTCCTCGCGCAAGCAGTGCGCCGCGACCGTGCCCGCTGCCTGACCACTGAGCATCATTTGTCCGTGCAGGCGAACTGCTGAACTAACAATGCTGGAAACTCCCAGATTCTTCGATGCCCCGAGCAGGCCATTTATTTCGACTGGAATCAGCGAACGAAGCGGAAAACAAGCGCGGTCGGTGTGAGTCGACCAGTTTCGATTTGCCGTATGAACGTTGACCCAAGGCTGACTGCGATCATCCTTCAGGAAGACCCGGCGCGTGGGATGAAAGTCGATGTTGAACTGAAAAGCGAAGACGCTGTCAGCGGCCATGTGTCGCGCCCAACGGGGTTCGTCTCGCTGCATCCGCAGGTCACCTTCCCGCAGCATGTACAACGACTCCAGCCGCAGTCCTTCTCGCACGTAGGGCTTCGGCGGCAAATGGTCGGGGGTGCCAAAGTCACTCACCAGCTCCAGTCGCCGAAAATCAATCTGTTTGGGATCGAGCTTCTTTTGCACCGCAGTCTGCAGGTGATAGAGCATGCCTAGCGCATGCAGCTTGGCATCGTCAAACACGATCTGCCGCTGCGCGTACGTCATATCGACGATGTTCTTGAGCGATGCTCCTTTCTCGGTGGCTTCGAGGTGATCGACGACGCGCTGGGGGTAGTCATACAGCGGGTAATCTTGCGTTGGCCAATTCACCAGGATTGTTTCTTTGTTCTCGCCCAGTTGCAGATGCTTGGCGTCGACAAGTCGGCGATGGGTATAAATGCTGACTTGCGCGGAATAAACGCCTTCGGGATACGACGTGGCAACGAACGCTGGCACGTCCATCTGCTGCGCTTTTGGCGGCCAACCAAGTTGCTTGAAGTCGGCTGTGGTGGCGTTCGAGGTGCCCAGGTAGGTACGCTCGTCGTAGCCTGCGGGCTGATCGATGGTAGCATCGCGGCTCGTTTCTCTCAGCACCAGACAATAGCTGATGGGGTTCATCTCATTGCGATCGATGCCGAGCGGACCATCCGGTGCGTTGGGCTCGTCAAAGCGCGAGCGAAGATCGGGGCCGGCAGCATACTTCGCTCCCGAGAGGCGAATGACATCGCCCCAATCGGTGGCGTCGATCGTCAGCCTGGCTTGCACTTCACAGCCCGAAGACTGCCCGTCGCGGCTCTCAAAGACAACGCGGCGAATGGCACCCTTTTCGAGTTGCACCGCAGTGGGCCGCAGCGAGCGGCGAATTTCGATCTGCCCGCTGTTGGCTTCGTTGTACGGATTGATCCAGTCTTCGAAAATGCGCGCCGCACCAGCGGGCTCGATCGTCTCTGACGAGCAAAAGCCGTTGCCGGGGCGAATGAACCCAAAACGCTTGCCGTTCCAGGCGTGGACGCGGTCGATAATTTCGCTGAAGGTACCACTACGCGGAAACTCGACCCGTTTTGCTTTGTAGGTCGTCCATTCATCGATTGCCCCGACCCCTTCAGCGCAAAACTGGCCGCCCAGCATGTCAATGTCGCTCACCAGCACAATTCGCCGCACGCCACAGCGGGCTGCTTGTACTGCAGCCGCGACACCCGCCTCGGTGCCACCAACGACGAGCAAATCGGCTTCGAGAACTTCATTGGCCACGCCAGCACGAGTAACGAACAGTGCCAAACAACAGACAATCAGCGAGCGGAACATGAGAGGCTTTCATGAGGAGGAGCGGCTTAGCAGATAGTCTACTTGGCCCGCTGAACGAGTTGCATAAATCGCTCGTAGGCGCCGTTCCAGGGCCAGGTGTTTTGCGGCAGATATTGCTGCACGGAAAAGCTGTGGCGGATGACTTCGCGAGCTTGAGCAATGCTGCCGACGGTGCCATCCGTGACTGCTTGGAGCATCACGTTGCCGATGGCGGTGGCCTCGACAGGGCCAGCCACAACTCTGCGATTGCAGCAGTCGGCAGTCATTTGGCAGAGGAGTCGGTTCAGCGAACCGCCACCGACGATATGAATCGTCTTCAATTCCCCGCCGACCAGTTCCTCGAGCAATCCCAGAACCATTCGGTAGCGAAGAGCCAGGCTTTCTAGCGCGCAGCGAATGACCGCGCCCTCCGATTGCGGCACAGGCTGGCCGGTTTGCTGACAGTACTCGCGAATGGCAGCGGGCATATCGCGTGGGGCAACAAACGCGGGTGCATCGGGGTCGACGAGTGAGAGGAGTGGTTGCGTTTCACCAGCCCGGCGTGTGAGCTCTTCCCAGCCGAACTCGTGACCTTGCTGCTTCCACAACTGCCGGCATTGCTGCACCAGCCAGAGTCCGGCAATGTTCTTCAGCACTCGGGTCGTGCCACCGACTCCACCTTCGTTCGTAAAGTTCAGTTGGTACATCCGATCGTTGATGATGGGCTGCGGCGTTTCGACACCCATCAGCGACCAGGTACCGCTGCTGATGTAGCACCAATCGGGCTTCGCGCCAGGAACACTGGCCGCGGGAACCGCCATCACAGCGCTCGCCGTATCGTGAGTGCCAGGCAGAACGACTTGCACTTCGTTCAGGCCGGTTTCCTCGGCAACGGCTCGTTTAATCGGTCCAAGTTTGTCGCCCGGTTTGACGAGTGGGCCGAGCATTTGCGTCGGCAGGTTGAACTTCTCCAACAGCGGGCGCGCAAAGTCGCCGGTCTGCGGATTGTAGAACTGCGACGTCGAGACGTCGGTGTATTCGTTGGCCTTCTCACCGGTGAGCAGCCAGTGAAACAGGTCGGGAATCATCAGCAGGCGCTCGGCCATTTCCAATAGCGGCGAATTGCTTTGCTGCATGGCGATCAGTTGATAGAGCGTATTGAACTCCATGAACTGCAAGCCCGTCTGGGCGAAGATCTCGGCCCGGGGAACCGTTTTGAAGGCTTGTTCCATCAGGCCAACGGTGCGGGTATCGCGGTAGTGATACGGGTTGCCAAGCAATTCATCATTTCTGCCAAGCAAGCCAAAATCGACGCCCCAAGTATCGACTCCCACGCTGCGAATACGGTTACCGTGCTTCGCAGCTGCGGCTCGCAAGCCTTTGACGACATTGCCCCATTGATTCAATAAATCCCAATAGAGATGCCCTCCCGCGAGCACGCCGCCATTTTCAAAGCGGTACGCCTCTTCCAGGGTGACTTGGGTGCCATCGAAGGAACCGGCCACCACGCGACCGCTCGAAGCGCCGAGGTCAACCGCCAAATAGACACTGCTCTCCGCCATGAATCACCTGCTGCCAGAAACAAGTTTCGCCCAATGTCCGACAATCGTAACAGTTGGCCCGCGATCGTGGCGAGCGGTCGAGAATGTTGGCAGTTTCCGTCAATCGCTGCTAATCTGCAACTTCCGCGAGAATCTGCAACCCACCTTTCCCACTCCCGTCGAGGCCAGCCATGCGAACCCTTCACGCGCTAGTGATTGCCATCGTCGTCATTTTTACTTTTAGTGCTGCCGATTGGCCGCAGTACCGCGGACCGAATCGAGACGACATCTCTAGTGAGAAAGGGTTGCTGACAAGCTGGCCAGCCGGCGGGCCAGCGCTCCTTTGGTCGTTCGACAAACTGGGCATTGGCTATTCGGGCGTCGCCGTAGTTGGCGACCGACTCTATACGCTCGGCGCCCGCGGCGAAACGGAGTTCGTGATCTGTCTCGATCTGAGTAAAGTTAGCGATGGAACCGTGGCGGAACTCTGGGCCCGCGAAGTCGGCCCTCTCTTCGATTTCAAAGGAAACAACTGGAGCGCTGGCCCCAGTGCTACTCCCACCATTGATGGCGAACTCTGCTACGCGCTCGGTGGCAATGGCGATCTGCTTTGCGTGAAAGTCCAAGACGGAGGCGAAGTCTGGAAGAAGAACTTGCCGCGGGATTTCGAAGCGGAGGTGAACCCCATTGGCGGTGGGCCAAAGAAACTCGGCTGGGGATTTACCTGGTCTCCGCTTGTCGATGGCGACAACCTCATTTGCGCGCTCGGCGGACCGAAGGGAACAGTCGCGGCACTCAACAAGAAGACGGGTGATCTTGTTTGGCGCAGTGCTGAGGTCACCGATCAGGCTGCGTACACTTCGCCGATGCTCGCCGAAATCGGTGGTGTGCGGCAATATGTGGTCCTGACCAACCAGGGCATGTTCGGCGTGGCTGCCAAGGACGGCGCTGTCCTCTGGAACTATCGACGTCAGCCAAAATTTGGAACCGAGGTGGTTAACTCGCCGATTGTTCGCGGCGATCTTGTCTACACGACCGTCGGAGCCGGCCAAGGCTGCGATTTGCTAAAGGTTCGCAAGGAAGGAGAGCAGTTCGCGGTGGACCTGGTGTACGCCAACAAGAACATGGCCAATCATCACGGCAACGTGGCCCTCGTCAGCGAGCATGTGTACGGCTACTCCGATGGCAAAGGCTGGACTTGTCAGAATCTCGAAACCGGCGAGAACGTCTGGATGGAACGAGGCAAGTTGCGAGCAGGGTCGCTCACCGTCGCCGCTGGCCAAATCTATTGCTACAGCGAAGACAACGGCACCGTCGCACTGATCGATGCTTCGCCCAGTGGCTGGAAAGAATCGGGCCGCTTTCAACTGCCGCAGCTTTCAAAATTGCGCAAGCCTTCAGGCCGCATCTGGACTCCGCCCGTCATCAGCGGCGGTCGGCTGTTTCTGCGCGATCAGGAACTTCTGTATTGCTACGGCATCAAGTAGCTGGCGTCCCCAGCCGGGCGGTTTCGCGGTACGATGCAGGTTGCGTCTTCTGGCTGCATTTTCCGGCTGTTCTTTCGCCCCGCCATGTCCTCGATCATCAACATCGCTGCCTACAAATTTGCCGAACTTTCGGATCTCAAACCGCTGCGCGAAGAACTGCTGCGCAACTGCAAGGCCTGGAATCTAAAGGGGACAATCCTCCTCAGCACCGAGGGGATCAACCTCTTCGTGGCTGGCGAGCGCGACAGCGTCGAACTACTGCTCTCTGTCCTGCGAGCAATCCCTGGCCTCGAGAGCCTGGCGGTGAAGATCAGCGCCAGTGAGCGGCAACCCTTCACGCGGATGTTGGTCCGTATCAAGAAAGAAATCATTGCCTTCGGCGTGGATGGGATCGATCCAGCCCGCTCGCCATCCCCCAAGCTGTCGCCGCGCGAGTTGAAGCAATGGCTCGATGAAGGCCGCCCCGTCACACTCCTCGATACCCGCAACGAGTATGAGGTGAAGCTCGGCACCTTCCAAAACGCCGTGAATATCGGTATCGATCATTTTCGCGACTTTCCGGCCGCTGTCAGTCGGTTGCCGAGCCAGTTGAAACAGCAGCCCATCGTGATGTTCTGCACCGGGGGCATTCGCTGCGAAAAAGCGGGGCCCTTCATGCAGCGCGAAGGGTTCGAGCAGATCTATCAGCTTGATGGCGGCATTCTCAAGTATTTTGAGGATGTCGGCGGCGATCATTATCAAGGCGAGTGCTTTGTCTTCGATCAGCGCGTGGGGCTCGACCCGAATCTCAGCGAAACCGAGAGCGACCAGTGCTACGCGTGCCTGACTCCGCTGACCGAAGAGGACCTGCGCGATCCTCGTTTTCAAAAGGCCGTTTCTTGCCCCTATTGCTATGCGACCGACGAACAGCAGCGGGCTCGCACATTGGCAAAACGGCGGGAGCAACTACTGGCTGCGACAACTCCACTCCCTGGCAGCGAGCCTTACGATAATCAGCGCCCACTTGTCGTTCCCTCGGCCTGCGATGGCCTCTCGCTCCTCGATTTTCTCTGCACCATCCTCAAGCATGTTCCGCGGGAAGAATGGGCGGCAATCATTGCCGCGGGGCGAGTGCGTACTCGCCTGGAAGAACCGGTCACTTCCGAGCACATAGTGCGCGCCGGTGAGCGGTACCTGCATTTGATTCCAGCGACGCGTGAGCCGGATGTCAATCCGCACATCGAGATCATTCACGAGGACGAAGCGATCGTCGTCCTCAACAAGCCGGCTCCACTGCCGCTGCATCCCAGCGGCCGCTTCAATCGCAATACGTTGCAATCGATCTTGCACACTGTCTATACGCCGCAAGTTCCCCGCCCCGCGCATCGGCTCGATGCCAATACCAGCGGCATCGTCGTCTTCGCTCGCACACGCCATTTCGCCGGCCTGCTGCAACCACAATTCGAGCGCGGCGAGGTCGAAAAGGTTTACCTCGCCCGCGTACAAGGTCATCCGCCCGAAGATAACTTTCGGTGCAACCTTCCCATCAGCGACTCGGCTGGCGAACTTGGTTCACGAACCATCGACGCTGCTGGACTCGCCGCTGATACCGAGTTTCGCGTCCTTGAGCGTTTCGCCGATGGCACCAGTCTGCTCGAAGCTCGCCCCATCACCGGCCGCACGAATCAGATTCGTGTTCACCTTTGGCAATTAGGCTGGCCGATTTGCGGCGAACAAACCTACTTGCCCGGCGGCAAACTCGGCGACACACAAACGCACGCCATGACCGATCCGCCCCTGTGCCTCCACTCATCCCGTCTCAGCTTCGTGCATCCCCTCAGTCGCCAGCGGCTAGAGTTCACCGCGCCGGCCCCAACTTGGACCAGCTATTAGTCCCTAAAGTTTGCTCAGACATTACCAAACCGGTTTTAGCGCACTCGTTGAAAAAGAGTAGGACTTTTTCAACACTCATGCGCGCCAATCCCGAGAGTTACGCTAGCTCGTGTTGAATAAGTCGCCGACTTATTCAGCACCCCCTGGTTAGGGTTGCGAGCGGTCTTCAAACAATATGAGGGAAGCACGACCATAGTCACACTTCCCTCCATCACTTTGTTCTGAACTAGCCAACTAGGCTTCGACTTCTTCTTGCGCTTCGTAATTGATCGTGCCCGCGATCTTCGTCAGCTTTTCGTCAGCAGCCTTCTCTTCTCCCAACGTCAGCTTGAGCAAGGCGAGGGCCTCTTTCATTCCCAGGATCTTCGCGAAGGTGGCCATTGTGCCGTAAGCGGCGATTTCGTAATGCTCGCACTTTTGGGCGGCAGCGATTAGAGCTGCGTCGGTAACGGCTTCCGGCATATCTTCGTCGATGACTTCCTTACCTTCTTCAATCAGTCCTTGCATCCCCGCGCACTTTTTACCGCGGGCTGGTTTCTCGAGCATCTCAAAAATCTGCTCGAGTCGACCGATCTGCTCTTCGGTCTCTCCCAGGTGCGATTCGAATGCTTCCTTCAAATGTTCGTCCGAGGCCGCTTTCGCCAGTTTCGGCAGTGCTTTCGAAAGTTGCTTCTCGGCATCGTACGTATCCTTCAAGAGATCCAAAAACAGTTCGTCCAGATTGCTCGCGCTCATGACTTGATTCCTTCGTTTGTTCGATTGGTACAACTCTGATGCCCCCTACGCTTGCAACAGTTGTTCCGAAGCAGGCAACAAAAGAGGATGATTTAGCTTGACGCCAGGAATCACAATGTTTTTCAAGCTGCGTCGACCAAACTGCAGTGAATTTCGCTTCAACTCTTGCCTGCAAGGCAGTCGAAGTGATCGATGCTCAGCCAGTTTCCACACTATGACGGCTGAACTCACTCAAGCGTTTAGTTGGATACGGTTGGTAGATAGCGCAGCACGATTCGCCTACGAGCCCACATTCTGCAGCCGCGTTTCGGTTGGCATTCGCTTGCCGAGGAATACGATGCCGATCACCGCCAGTGAAAAGCAGACGGTCAAAGGCTCCAGCTTTTCGCCTAATACGGGCACGGCAAAGAGCAGGGCGAGAAATGGCTGCACCAACTGCACTTGGCTCACGCGTACCGTACCGCCGAGCGCCAGTCCGCGATACCAGGCGAAAAATGCAATCCACATCGAGAAGAGCGTGACATAGGTGAAGCCAATCCACGCACTGGGATGAACGGCCTCCTTGGGCCAGGTGGCGATGGTCACTGGCAACGTGAGCGGAAGTGCGATTATTAGCACCCAGCAGATTGTCTGCTCCGCGGAAATGTCGCGCGCGACACGCGCCCCGCCGACGTAGCCGATGGCGGCACTAATCACGGCAAGCACCAGCCAGCCGTCGGCGAGTGTAATTCCGCTGTGACTCTTCATCGCAGCAAATATGACCACCAGCGCACAGCCTAGCGCCGCACAAACCCAAAAGCTGATGGCTGGTCGTTGGCGTAAGTAAATGGCTCCGACAATCGCCGTGGCGAGGGGCAATAATCCTGTCACGACGGCCGCGTGCATGGCGTCGACTTCGCGCAGTGCCCAGGCCAGAAAAAGTGGAAAGCCAACACACGAACCGAGGGCAGCAACGGTTAAGGCTGGCACATGCCGAAGTTGCAATCGCGGCGCGCGAGTCAGCCACAAGTACAAGATGCTCAATAGCCCCGCGAATGCGGCTCGGCCTGCAGTGACAAACATCGGCGGCAACTGCGGAGCACTTGCGGGCCCCACGGCCAGGCGCGTCATGGGAAGGGTCATCGCAAACATGGTCACGCCCAGCAGGCCCAACCAGAGGCCGCGCGTTTCATCGGAACGGCTAGTCATCAAGGAACTACGCATGAGGAAATGGGAATGGCAGCAGGCTCCAGCATAGACACGAATCGGCTCTGTGAGTTCAGGGGACGTCAGACTGCTGCATTCAATATGGAAGGTATCAGAGACGAGAATCCGAAACGAAAGTCAGACAAATTGTCGTTTCTGCCAATATTTTCGGGCGATATCGACTTATCTGGGCGAGAGTTAGCTAACAATGCACGGTCGCGCTGTCCCCACCCCAATTGACGACTTGGCCATTGGATTTGAGAATTTGTTGTTTCCGGCCCGCCTTCCTCTTTGAGCCTTTTGAGAGACCGTCATGAACCTGCTTGCTCAACAAGATCCCGATGTGTGGGCCGCTATTGAAGCCGAAGCCCACCGCCAGCAAGACGGGCTGGAAATGATCGCCAGTGAGAATTACACCAGCCCCGCTGTGATGCAAGCTGCGGGGAGCGTGCTGACGAACAAATATGCTGAAGGTTACCCCGGTCGGCGCTATTATGGCGGCTGCGAACACGTCGATGTGGTCGAAAACC
The DNA here is from genome assembly GCF_007747655.1 of Anatilimnocola aggregata. Taxonomy (NCBI): domain Bacteria; kingdom Pseudomonadati; phylum Planctomycetota; class Planctomycetia; order Pirellulales; family Pirellulaceae; genus Anatilimnocola; species Anatilimnocola aggregata. The sequence goes on along the minus strand of NZ_CP036274.1, from coordinate 4,527,081 downwards.
TCGCCCGCGACCGCGCTAAGCAATTGTTCGGTGCCGAACATGCGAACGTTCAGCCCCACAGCGGATCGCAGGCCAATCAGGCCGTCTACTTGACGCTGCTCGATCCGGGCGACACCGTCCTTGGGCTCGACCTGGCCCACGGCGGACACTTGACCCACGGCATGAAGCTGAACATTTCGGGCAAACTGTACAAGTTCCTCAGCTATGGCGTTCGGCAAAGCGACCATCGCCTCGACTTCGACCAGGTCGCCAAGTTGGCTCGCGAGCATAAGCCGCGGCTGATCGTTGCCGGGGCGAGCGCCTATCCTCGTGAGATCCCCCATGAAAAGTTCGCCGAAATCGCCAAAGAAGTTGGTGCCAAGCTGTTCGTCGATATGGCCCACTACGCGGGCCTGGTCGCTGCCGGTTTGCACAACAGCCCGGTACCTGTGGCCGATGTTGTGACCACCACAACGCACAAGACGCTGCGCGGCCCGCGTGCGGGCATGATCATGTGCCGCGCTGAGTTGGCCAAAGACATCGACCGGAACGTCTTCCCTGGCATTCAAGGCGGCCCGCTCATGCACGTGATCGCCGGCAAGGCTGTCTGCTTCCAAGAAGCGTTGCAGCCCGAGTTCAAAGCCTACGGACAACAAATCATCGACAACGCCAGGACTTTGGCCGAAGTGCTCCTCGCCGGCGGTTTGAAACTCGTCAGCGGGGGCACCGACAACCACTTGATGCTGGTCGACGTCACTCCGCTCGGTATCGGCGGCAAGTTGGCGACCGAAACGCTGGAGAAGTGCGGAATCACCGTCAACATGAACATGATTCCGTTCGATACTCGCAAGCCGATGGATCCTTCCGGTGTTCGCATCGGTACGCCGGCCCTCACGACTCGCGGCATGGGCTGCGACGAAATGCGGAAGGTGGGCGAGTGGATTCTCGCATCGCTAAAGAACCCCAGCGATTCCGCGTTGCAAGAGCGAGTGCGTGGCGAGGTGAGCAGTCTGTGCACTCAATTCCCGGTCCCCGCTGCGGCGTTGGCCACGGCGTAACTCAATGCATGCCACACCTTCAGCAACAACACGCCGCAAATATGACTGCCTGATCATTGGCGGTGGTCATAATGGACTTATCACCGCCGCCTATTTGGCCCGTGCGGGGAAAAGCGTTTGTGTGCTTGAGCGGCGACATGTCTTAGGGGGTTGCTCGACGACGGAAGAGCTGTGGCCTGGTTTCAAAATCAGCACGGCTTCGTATGTTGTCAGCCTGTTGCTGCCGGAAATCATTCGCGACTTCCGCTTGAAGCATTACGGCCTGAATATCCTGCCGCGCAATCCTTCCTCCTTCACACCACTCCTCGATGGCCGCTCACTCCTGATGGGGCCCGATGAACGGGCCACCTGCCGCGAGATCGCCAAATTCAGCGAGCGCGACGCGGAAGCTTATCCACGCTACAACCGATTCCTTGAGCGGGTCGCCGCGGTTATCGAACCGCTCCTGATGCAGAGCGCGCCCGATCCGCTGCCAATCTCGCCCGACAAGCGCAAGATTGGAGTTGCCAAGAAACTCCGCGATGCCGGCAAGCTGCTGGAACTCTATACGGCGATGAACTCGCTCGGCGACGATACCGTCGCCGCGATCGAATTGCTCGTGGGCGCGGCTCGCCCCGTGCTCGACCGCTGGTTTGAGTCCGAAGTGTTGAAAGCCACACTCGGCACCGACGCAGTGATCGGCGCTTTTGCCTCTCCTTCCTACCCCGGAACTGCTTACGTTCTGTTGCACCACGTGATGGGTCAAGCCGGCGGCGCGCGTGGTGTGTGGGGCTATATTCAGGGCGGTATGGGTGGCCTGGCGAGCGCGCTGGAAGGTGCGTGTCGCGATTTGCATGTCGATATTCGCCGCGAAGCCGCGGTGCAGAAGATCCTGGTTCAGAATGGCCAAGTCGTCGGCGTCGCTCTGGCCGACGATACGATTCTGGAAGCCCCCATCGTGGCTTCCAGCATCGACGCCAATCAGACCTTTCTAAGAATGCTGGGCGAACAAGATCTGCCGGCCGATTTCCGTTCAGCTATTCAGAACATTGACTATTCCTCCGCCAGCTTGAAGATCAATCTCGCGCTGTCGGAACTTCCCGATTTCACCTGCCTGCCCGGAAAAACGGTTGCTCCGCATCATCGGGGCACGATTCACATTTGCGAAACGCTCGACACAATGGAGCGGGGCTTCGACGATGCCAAGTACGGCCGCCCCAGCACGGAACCGATTTTGGAATGTACCATTCCATCTGCCGTTGATCCCACGCTTGCGCCACCCGGCCAACATGTGATGAACATGTTTATTCAATACGCGCCCTACAAACTTGCGGACGGCCAGCAGTGGGACGATATCAAAGAACAGTTCGCTGATCGTTGCTTGGATCTGCTCGCGAAATATGCCCCAAACATCAAGCAAGCGGTCTTGCATCGGCAGGTTCTCAGTCCGCTCGATATTGAACGAACTTATGGCCTGACCGGTGGCAACATCATGCAGGGCTCGATGATTCCCACTCAGCTGTTCTCGCTTCGTCCGGTTGCGGGCTGGTCCGACCATCGCACTCCGATCAGCGGACTGTATCTTTGCGGCGCAGCCAGCCATCCAGGCGGTGGCGTAATGGGTGCCTGCGGTCGCAACGCGGCCGTCGAAATCCTCCGCGATCATTCTTAATTGACTCCTCTGATTTCCAAGGAAATATCCCATGTCTGTGGGCGATACCGACCTGAATGCCTGTCGAACTCGGCAACGAAGGCTGCTGGACGAAATGCAGAAGCAGAAGCTCGACCTTGTAATCGTCACCCAGATCGAGCACGTCCAGTATCTCGTTGGTCCGCGCTTCGGCCCGGTGTTTTCTCCCGCAGCAGCCGTCCGCGCCGATGGCCACCTCACCCTCAGCCAACCGAAGAAGCCCGAGCTACCAGCAGCCGCTGATGAAATTGTGACTTACGACGCGCAGCTTCACTCCACGCTCCGTAACGACCAGCGCCACGCCTCGACCGAAGTCCTCCTCAAGGCGATCCAAGGAAAAGTGAATCCCCAGCGAATCGGCGTGGAGTTCTCTTCCTTCGGCGCTCACTTCGCCCCACTCGCCGGTGAGCGAGTCGATATCGAACCCACGCTCTATCGCTTTCGCCGCAAGAAAGATCCCGATGAACTCGTCAGGTTGAAGTTTGCCATCGCCGGCACCGGCAAGATGTACGAGGCGGCTCGTCAGATTATTCGCCCGGGCATTACGGAGATTGAAGTCTTCAATCATCTGCAGGGTGTCGCTGTCGCCGCCTATGGCGAAATGCTCACCGGAACCGGCAACGACTATCAATGTGGCTCTCGTGGTGGTCCGCCACGCAACAACCGTCCCGCCGAAGATGGCGAACTCTACATCCTCGACCTCGGCCCCGCTTATCGCGGCTACTTTGCCGACAACAGCCGCGCGATCGCCGTCAACGGCAAGCCCAGCGACGAGCAACAAACGGCCTGGACGCACATCATGAAAGTCTTCGCGCATGTCGAGAAAAGCGTAAAACCCGGCAAAAGCTGCAAAGAACTATTTGACGAAGCGCAAGCGATTCTCGATCAAGCTCCGCTAGGTGTCTTTAATCATCATTTGGGTCACGGCATTGGCCTCTTCCCGCACGAAGCACCCCACCTCAATCCCAACTGGAACGACATCTTCGAAGTCGGCGACGTCTTCACCTGCGAACCCGGCCTGTATGCCCCCGAGCTACGTGCTGGCATGCGACTGGAGAATGATTACCTGGTGACGGAGACCGGAGTGGAGTGCCTGAGTAAATTCCCGATGGAGTTGTAAGCGGAAGTAAAACCGCAGAGGCGCAGAGGACGCAGAGAAGAGAAAACACTTGAAATCTCCTCTTCTCCGTGCTCTCTGTGTCTCCGTGGTCTAATCTCCCTCGGTTTCCTCTTAGGAGCCTGCTCATGCCCCGTGAAATCAACTCCATCACCGGCGACATTATCACCGCTGCAATCGAAGTTCATCGTCACCTCGGCCCCGGCCTGCTGGAATCCGCCTACGAAGTCTGTCTTTGTCACGAGCTATCCGCCCGCAATATTCCCTTCCAGCGCCAACGAGAGCTTCCGGTTGTGTACAAAGGCCTGCGGCTTGATGCTTGGCTATCGGATCGATGTCTTGGTCGAAGGGCAAGTGATCGTTGAATTGAAAGCCGTCGAGTGTCTCGTTTCAATTCATTCCGCACAACTGCTCACTTACTTGCGCTTAACCGGCTGTCACGTCGGCCTGTTAATTAACTTTAATGTCGTGCTCTTGAAAGATGGCTTGAAGCGCCTGATCAGCAGCCCCGCACCACCCGAGTAACTTCGCCCGACCATGTCGAACGGACTCAATCAACCTCAGCAGGATGCAGTCAATACCTTGCGCGGGCCGCTGCTCGTGCTGGCGGGTGCCGGTAGTGGTAAGACACGCGTAGTGACGTTCCGGATTGCCAATCTGATCAAGCATGGCATCGTCCCCAGCCGTATTCTGGCGGTCACCTTCACCAACAAGGCCGCGGCCGAAATGCAGGAGCGTATCGCTGGACTGCTGGGCAAGCAAAAAGACAAGCCGCTGATCTCCACGTTCCATTCGCAATGCGTGAAAGTGCTCAAGCGGCACATCACCAAGTTGGGTTACCCGCCGCGATTCACCATCTATGACCGCGGCGATCAGGAAAGCCTGGCGCGGCAAGTATTACGAGAGATCCGCGTCTCTGACGAAATGATGCGTCCCGGCGACTTGATCAATCAAATCAGCCGCTGGAAGACCCTCTCGCTCCATCCGGCCGCCACCGCTCAAGTCGCCCAAACCGATAAGGAGCATCTCGCTTCGATGGGCTACCGCAAGTACCAGCGGGCGCTAAAGAACTTCGGCGCAGTCGACTTTGACGACCTGCTGCTCTGTACTGAAGAGTTGTTCGAAAAGCACAACGATGTCCGACTCGCCGAGGCAGGACTCTTCGACCATGTCCTCGTGGATGAATATCAAGATACGAATGGCAGCCAATATCGGATTATCAAAGCCCTGGCCCGCGATCATCGCAATTTGTGCGTAGTGGGCGACGACGATCAATCGATCTACGGCTGGCGTGGGGCCGAGGTGAAGCACATCCTGCAGTTCGGCAAAGACTGGCCCGACGCCAAGACGGTGCGCCTCGAATACAACTACCGCAGCACCGCCGCCATCCTTGACGCAGCCAACAAGCTGATCGTATTCAACAAGCATCGGCACGATAAGATTCTGCGTGCCGCTCGGCCCGGAGGGGAGAAGCCTCGCATTCTGCAGTACAACAGCGAAGTCGACGAAGCGCGCGAAGTGGTCGCCGACATTGCCCGCGTCATCCGCACCGAAGGTCGCGAGGCGAAGGACTTCGCGATCCTGTTTCGTACTAATGAACAGCCGCGGCCGTTCGAGACGGAACTTCGCAAGGCCAAGCTGCCGTATGTGGTGCTCGGCAGCCAGTCGTTCTTCGACCGCAAAGAAGTGAAAGACCTGCTTTCGCTATTGCGGACGATCGAGTCGCCGCGTGACGAGCAGGCGATGCTGCGCATCATCAACACGCCCCCGCGCGGCATCGGAGCCAAGACTGTTGAGGGAGTCATTGCCGCCGCCGTGAAGTCGGGCAAAACTGCTTGGGACGTCATGTCGGGCCCGCAGTTGAATACTATTTGCACTGGCGCTACAGCTGACAAGGTGCTGCGGTTCGTCGACATGCTCAAAAAGTATCGCGCGCATGCGGAGATGATTACTAAAGCTGGTAAGCAGCGGCGTCCCGCTGCGCTCGCCGAATTGCTGCGGCAGTTAGTGAGCGAGATTGGCTACGAAGCGGAACTCAATCGCCTCTATCCCGATCCCAATGAGCGTCAGAATCGGCTGGCGTCCATCGAAGAAGTGGTCAACGCCGTCGCGCAGTACGAGCAAGGGAAGAGCGAAGTCTCGCTGGGAGACTTCCTCGACGAAGTCACTTTAGGCGAGCGGGAATTCGGCGACACGAAGGACAAGCAGCTCAGTCGCAATGCGATCGCCTTGTTGACGATGCACGCCTCGAAGGGGCTGGAGTATCCGCACGTTTATATCGTCGGACTCGAAGAGGGGATCCTGCCACACCATCGCACGCTCAAAGCGGAATCGGGTGACGACATCGATGAAGAGCGGCGGCTGTGCTACGTCGGCATCACCCGCGCTGAAGAGAAGTTGACGCTATCGCTCGCACTGACGCGAATGAAGTGGGGCAAGCCGCGCGATACTCAGCCCAGTCGCTTTTTGTTCGAGATCATCGGGCAAGCAGAGAATCCGCGGGCGAAGGGCAAGCGTTAAGCGTTCCTAGTGCGAATGCCCTGGATCGATTGTCTTTACCGCGGGTGCTGGCGGGATGTCGTGGGAGTGATGCGGCTCGAGAAAGCCAATGCCCCACGCGGCAGTCACCCCCAGAATCAAGAGCGCTGTGAGTGGAAACCGATCGTGCGCGTGGAAGGCAAGTTCTGGCAGCAGGTCGGCCAGCGAAATGCACAAGAACACACCCGCTGAAAAAGCCAATGCGCAGCCGATGACGAGCGACTGATTACCCCCAATTCCACCCACACCGGCAACGAAGGCAATGGCGCCGATCGGGCACATTAGCGCAAAGGCAATATTGGCGAGCCACGTATCGCGCTTCGTCCAGCCGCCGGCGGCCATAAGCGACGTGATCGACAACGCGTCGAGCGGTTTGTGCAAGGCCACGGCCAGAAACGTTCCAAAGCCTGCGAGTGCGAACGCGTGGTGATGATTAATTTCGGCAGCGACTGCAGCGCCTAGCGCCAGGCCATCGATGAGCGTGTGCAGTGACAGGCCGATCGCCAGCCCAATCCAGCTGAAGCGATGCGCAGGGTCGTCTGCCTCCTTCGCCCCCAAATGCAGCAGTCCCGCTTCATGTTGGTGACGATGATCGTGGTCGTGCTCGCAGTTGGGCCCGTGATCGTGACTATGGGAGTGGCCGTGACTATGTCCGTGCGAATGACCAACGTCGCTCGTGTCGCCATGCTCGTGGGCATGCACATGAAAAACGCGAATCAGCAGGAACATGCCCAGCAGTCCACCGAGCAACCACATCGCAGCCCAATCAAGAGCTGCTCCGTGAACTACATGAGCCAACTCATGCACACCGTGCGGCAACAAATGAAGAACTGCCACGCCGAGCATCAGTCCGCCAACAAAACTCATCAGCAATTGCATCTGACGATGAGACAACTTCATCAGCCAGGGGAGCGCTCCACCACCCAGCGAAGCTGCGATGATACAAACGCAATAGATTGTCAAAAGCACAATGATGTTCATTCGCCAATCGTATTCACAAGTGCCCCCACTTGGCTATAGGGGGATCGAACTAGCGATTCCAGCCTTGCATCAATTGCAGTGGCGCCCAGAGCGAACCATCCTTGATCTGTTCGGCCGAATTAAGTTCCAAGCTGATATCGGCCGCCATTTCTCGCGCCGAACGATAAGTGAAGGTATGCACCACTCGATGCGAACTCGGAAAGTAGGTGCGCTCAATCTTGTCGGCCGGGAGTGACAGTTGGACGCGCGTGCGATACAGCCGCGCGAGAGGCGTTTTCTCGGGGTGATTCTCAATAATTTGAATCTGCCGTGAAGTCCCCGGCTTGATCTCTTGCCGAATTGCCAATTCCACTCCGGGCAGACCGTGCTTATCGCCAAAAATCGTCGGCAGCGCAACATCGGCAGCAGTGATTCGTTGAGTGACCAGCAGAGGTGGCCCGCCATAGCGGACCCAAATCTTGATTTCGGCCGCGTCCACTCCGGCGGGCCAACCGGGAATCGGGAACAGCATCACCGGCGTTCGCGTCTTGTTCTCAAACCGCAAATCGGAGATCTGAAACACCAAGTCCTGATGCTTGGGATCGGTGCTAAGTGGGCGAAACTCGGCCCAGACGTATCGCGGGCGCGCAATAAACTCGTCATTCGATTCGGTTCGCAGTCGGAGGCGGAATGTTGTCGGGCGCACGTCTCCTTTTGCTTCACCCACATCCGGTTTCACGAGTTCCACAATGATTGGCTTTGCGGGGCGCTCGATATCTCCCGCGGCCTGCAGTTTCTGCGAGCCGAACGCCTGCATTTCATCTGCTTCGAAGAACAATTTAGGAGTTGACAATCCCGTCTCAAACCACAGCTGCAAAGCTTCGCCCCCCGAGAGTTGAATCTTCTGTTGCAGCGGCTCGCGCAGGCGGGGTGAGTTAACGGTAACCAGATGATCCTGCGGCGGAATCAAATCGCCCTGCGCCGGCCATTCGGCGAATTGCCAAATGTCGTTGAATTGTAGGGCACTCTGCGGGCGACGGTCCGAATCGGCCGGAGCAACCGTGAAGGTCGGCTTAATGAACGCTTCTTCGATCTTCTGCTTGATGAGCGCTGGAATCTTGATTTGTTCCAATTCAAACTTAGAGTACTTCGCCCCCAGGCTCTTGAGCGCACTCAACTGCGACGTCTCGATGCCGGGCTTAACATCGCCGAACAGAACCACGCGAACCTTCACGTCGCTGCTCGCGGCGAGCGCTGCGTCCAAGCGATCAAAGTCTTTGGCGTTCTGGATTTCACCGTTCGGTCGAATGGTGTCCTCCAGCGGATTGGTGTGCCCTAAATTACAGTTGTTCGGCATGTTCACGCCGTCGGAAACCACAATCACTTGCCGTGACTGCACCCCCTCGACTTTTTCCACTTCTCGAATGGCCGCCGCCACCGCGGCATACAAGGGCGTCACCCCAAAGCAGCGATTCACATTCAACGTAGCCAAGCGCTTCGGCAATTCCTCGCCCCAGCCCCGATCGGGCGGATACATGAGCTCGATATCATCGTCGGGATGCGGATACCTGGCCTTGAACTCCATTGGGCCGTAAAGAGTTGCCGCCGCTTTGCCATCTGCAGTCAAGTTATTCGGATCGCTGGCGAGCTTGGTGTCGTCGTAATACATTTTGTCGTTGGGTGCCGGAAAATAGCCGCCGCGGTTAGGCGTCCGATGTCCGTAAGCCATCAGGCCGATCTGCATGCCCCCTTTGTCGACCAATTTCAGATCGCTCACAATCGTGCTCAGTGCCGAGTAAGCCGTTTTAAAGCGACCATCCTTGTTCGTCATGCTCGACGAACAGTCGAGCACAAACAAAATGGCCCCCGTTGGCGAATCGTTACCACGAACTTGTACGGTGGGGGCAGAATACGACTGCCGTTCCGTGACGAGCGTCAGGCCGCCATCGGGCGAATCGTAGTAAAACTGAAACGCCTTGTCCCATTGATGACCGCGATACCAAACGTGTCCCGCCAAATCGATGGGTGGACGGCCCAGATCGGTCGGCTGCAGCACGCAGGGCAACTTGTGGGTCGGCAATGCTTCGTTGGTACGGGCAGCAATTGGCACAGGCAAGCGATAAGGCTTGCCCTTGTCGCCATAAGTCACAAACTTCGCGTCGAGTTGCTTATCCTCGCCGGCCCGACTGAGGAAGAAACCCGCAGAACCAGCGGGAAAATTAATGGGTTGGCGATCGACTGTCGCACTCAATTGCTTGGCCGCGGCATTCACCGGAATCGCTTTGGTCTCAGACTTATCGAGAAGTTGCACGTCTTCTATTTCGATCTGTATTCCCCGGTCGTGCGCGGTCAATCGTGACTTCTGTAAGTCGCTTAGTGGTTCGACCGGCTCGTTGGGCAAGTCGTACTGAAATGGCAGTTGCTCCGCTTGCGCGGCGCGAGCGCACCGGGTCGCGACAATGTCGAAGAACGGCGAGCTGCTATCGCGCGCAATGCCGTTGCCCCAGAAGTCTTCGAGGGCGCGATGACCGTGCCAACACGACAAATGCCAATGGTCAACATCGCGCAGCCAGGCAGTTGGTGTGGGAATCGCCAGTTGATCGGCCACCAGTTCCTGGCTGAAACAGGCCATCCAGGTCGCGTTGCTCCGGACGCGGCGATCCCACAAGCTGAGGTCGCGACGTACTTGCACTGCTGGCGACGACTTGCCCGCTTCCACAGGCTTGGCTTGCATGGCCTGGTCGTAGTCGACAAAGACATTCTTCACGTTCTGCCACAGGTTTCGCTTATCCTTCACCACCTGCCGGCGCAGCTGCTGGTCGATGGCCAAGACATCTTCTCTGCTCAGGTCGAATGTCGTCCGATGTTGCTCGTAGGGAAGCTTGTACTCGTACGTCAGCAACTTGTGGTATTGAATCAGAAAGCTGCGATAACCCTCGCGAAACACGGACTCGTCTGCGGCAATCGCCGGTGACTTTGCAGCCGTTGATTTCGCCTTGCGCGCGCCTTGTTCTTCCTGCGACCAGCCCAATAGTGTGTTTTGATACTTGGCGAGGAGCCCTTCGACACGCGCGCCGATGTACACCGGCGTATGCATCATCTGCTCAATGTTCCGCACCGAAGTGCCGGCGAGAAAGCGGTTTTCCTCTTGCTCGCGCGGGCGAGAATCGTCGGCCAGCAAGTCCAGCAGTTGTCGCCACTGACCATCAAGTTGCCGGTACTGTTCGCCAGCAAGTTGCAGTTCGGCGAGGAGTTCCGTCTCGTTGTCCCGCTTCAAAAGCGCCGCTTCCAGTCGTTCAGCGAATGTCACGTTCGCGTTCAATACTTCGCTAAGCAGCGTGACGTGGTCGTTGAATTGTTGCTCGAGCCTGCCACGCGAGGAATCTTCACTCGCTTGGCCACCAGGAATATCTGCCGCTGCTAAGGCTAATCGCGAGCGCCGAAAAAACCATTCGGCAACATAGGGAAATCGAGCCCAGATTTCGTCGCGCAACAGAAACATCTCTCCTAGCGTGTCGGCCCGTTGAATCGCACCGTGATACCCGCTGTTGTTGGCCGCATGCAGTTCTTCGGTCGCGGTTCCGCGGGCACTGCGCCACAGCGACTCAGGCCCTTCTGGCGAAAACAGATCGCCGAGAAACAGCAGATCTTCGGCAGATCGCCGCTTGCCGTCGGCTACGTTCACCAGGTTTTCGACCGCATAGTGCGTTCGCACGTCCAAGGGAGTGGCCGCTTGTTCCGCCAGCGAACGGGCCCTGATGCCCACAATCATCTGTCGGTCTGCGGTGGGATTCGATCCCCGGGCGAGCAACTTTAGGAAGTGCGCTTCAATCGGCAGTTTCTCGGCAGGAACCGGCTCTTTCGGGTCGACGATTTTTAAAAACTCCAGCATCTGTTTCAGCCGGTCACTATTAAACGGATCGATCGGCGCCGTTTCTTCGGCCCGAGTCAAGCCAAACCGTTCAAGCATCTCACTTGTTGCCCGTGGCAGATCGGCCGGAGGAATGTGAAATCGCGCTCGTTCATCGGGCGGATCCTTCAACCACTTCTCAAAGGCCGCGCCATAGCCGGGAACATTCTCTTCGGTCATTACCGGCAGCGTGTCGGCTGCCATTTGCTCCCAACGCGACAGACGTAAGTTCGTAATCGCTTGAGTCGGTGGCAACGAATGCCAGGTGCCGGAGTTGAACTCGTCGTAGAGCGCAGCCAGTTGATTGCCAAGTCCCGCTTGATATTCCTCTCCTGCGAACAGGCGCTCTTCGAGTGCAAGCAGACGCTGTTCGAGCGAGGCCCAGCGTACCGGGTCCATCACAAAACCGCGCCGCCAGGCAATTGGCAAACCAGAGGCCCGATCGTTCGGTCCCGCGGTTGCTAATCGTTGATAGGCTTGCCAGGCTTGCCGCAGCGGACTGGTTTCGCCTTCAATCAAGCGTTTCGCTTCACCCAAGACATCGAAGCCCGATTTCGAGTTCGCTGGACTTCGCCAGGCCTGCCAATAGTCGGCGGAAACGAGCGGGACATCGCGGGTCACCTCCAAGCCATCGGGACCGATCAACATTGGCGTCTGCCGCGCTGCTCGCCGCTGTTGCACATAGCCATCGACCCGGTCGCAAAGATAAGCGTGCAATTCCTTGAGCGAGACCACACCGCGGCTCGCATCCTGCGGATGTTCGTGACTCGCATCGCCACGCAGACCGAGGGCTAAAAAGTGCCCAAACACCGAACCCTTCAATTCCGGTGCTGCCCAAGCCATTTGTCCGGGGCTCGTGGAGTTGAGGACGTACAAGTTCGGGTCATTCACATGATCGACGATGGATGGCAACTGATCGGCAAAGCGATTGTCCATCACGCCACACCGCCACTGTGTCGAGATGCGGTTGCAATCGAGCACGACCAACTTACGCGACTTCTTCAGGTTCGGCAGTCCGCTGATTTCGCTTAAGAGCTTGGAGATTGGCAGCCAGCGCGTGGTATCGAAGGCGTCGGCATTCGGCGGCACGAGACAGGCCTGGCCATCGGCATTCACCAGCCCGTGAGCGCTGATGTAGATAATCACCATGTCGTTGCGCGAGAACCACCCCGGCCCCGAGGGCTGGACTTCTTTCAGCCGCGATAGGAACCGCTGGCGACTATCTTCTTCGCCCGACTGCACGTCGCTGGCACCGATGTACCGCAGTGGCACGCTTTCGCGCAGTGGCAAGTTCGAGGGACTGATCTGCTTGAGGAACGCTTCGTCTTCCATGGCCAGCGACAGAGGCGGCATCTGCAGCGGATAGCGGGTCGCGCGGAACACGACGAGCGGCGTGTTCTTTGGTGGAATGAGATAGGCGACGAATACGCCGAACAACAGCAGGCAGCCAATCCACAGTGCCGTTCGCTTGAATTTGTACCGATACTCGTCGACCGACCCGCGGACGATCGGCTTTTTCCAATCCTGCTCAACCTTGGCACGCCCCGCCGCTTGACGCTTGCCCATCCAGGCAGGCCCACGCTTGCCGCCAGATTTACCTTCCGAATCGGGACGCGGGCTCATAACTTCACTCTCGGCGATCCCCGGGAGGGGGAGCTTTCTTCCATGTGCGGGCTGGGCAAAAGTCGCGGCGGTCTTGCTGCGAAGCGCAATCAGCCGGGCAATGTTACTGCCACTGCTGGCGTCAGCTTATTGTGGGGCGAACGGGCAGGCTGAGCAATCCCGAACTGGATTCCAAAACATCCGGATGCATCACCTGCGAAACGCTCGCCGTTGGGTTCACCGGCCGGCGGAGAGTTCCAGAAAGAGACGAGCGTTAAGAATTTGCGCGGGCGATCAAGACTCCCTTAGGCCAGCACCTGTTTGCCGCCGAAAATCGTGCTGAAATGACTTGGCGACCGGAGATTTCCAAAATTCAATTTCCACTATTTCTTGTGCGCGACAACTTTCCGATATGTCACAAATAGTTGTACGCACAGTACTTGCGATATAGAAAGGTGTGATTTATCGCGAAAGTCGGCCAAATCGATTTCCGGAATCTTTCCGCTATCGGGCCATGTTTTTCGGCAAGCCTCTCGCACTGAGCAAATCACACGGCGTGCAGTGGCCAGGCGGCAACGGCGAATAGTCATCCCTTGTCGATAATTGAAACAACAAGAGTAGTTTCCGAATAGCGCACGATTATGCGCGCAATAAGCACCTAATTGCTACCAAATTGAAATAGAGCATCCCGTGACTAGAAGATGCTCGACGCGTGACTAGGTTGGTCACGGCGCGGTGGTTTTTCAAAGATATTCTGCCCGCCTATTTAGCCGGCTCTGGCAGCGTTTCGACTGCTGCTTCAATCACGAGGCGATCACTGCTGATCTTGCCTGGCTTACCACCGGCCAGGGCGAGTGTGGAAGAAGCCAGCACCGCCGGAGTTTTGGAATTCGGATCTTGGATGATCTTCACCTTCACCAGATGCGTGATGGGGGCTGCTTCCGCCGCTACCGACAAGCTAATCTCGCACTTGCGCTTGTCATCGCCAACTTCGATGATCGCTGGTCCCTCCGCTGTAAAGATCACCCTGGGAGCAGCCAGCACCTTGGGCTCGCCCCCCGGCTGGTTCTCGGTAATTCGCACCGTGGCCAGGTACTGCTGGGGCGCCGGCTCGGCTCCCAATAGAGGGCAGGCAGACGCGAGCATCACCACCGCCGACAAAGATCGCAACAAAGTCATGCCAAAGCTCCCTGGTTTCAGATCGATCTAAACTCGGATCGATTCCAGGGTGACTCTTACGCAATGCTGGCTAGCTCGTGCAAGCCCAATCCTCGTGGGATAGGCTTCCAGCCTGTGTCTCATTTTCCCACTTGGTTCGAAAAGAATGACAGGCAAGATGCCTGTCGCACTACCCGCAATTCGCCTGTTCGCAGCGGGTGATCTTGTCGATCCGGTTAGCGTGGCGGCCACCTTCGAATTCGGTCTCCAGCCAGGCTTTGACGATGGGAGTCGATTCGGCCACTTGCTCTTCAGACAGGCAGAGGACGTTCACATTGTTGTGCTGCCGGCAGAGCCGCGCAACCCGCTCGTTGGGAACAATGGTGGCCCGCACGCCGGGAAACTTGTTGGCGGCGATGGCCATGCCGACGCCGGTGCCGCAAACCAGAATCCCCCGGTCGACTTCGTGCTTCGACACTTTGCCCGCCACCAGTGCGGCGTAATCGGGATAGTCGACGCTGCTTGTCTGGTTGGTCCCTTCGTCGACTACTTCATGACCGAGCGACGCGAGCAATGGCAGAAGTTGCCCCTTGAGTGCTACGCCCCGATGATCGCTCCCAATCGAAATCCGCATGATCGTTCTTTCTCAATGGCTAGTCGGAGAAGGCCGCTACTGTGGCTTGTCGAGATCTAATTCGTTGACCCATTCGGCCAGATGGGCATCGATCTGCTCGGCACATTTGCGATACAGATCGGCCGGGCCGCCAATCGGGTCGGCAACATCGCCCCGATTGTGCGAGATCGTGAACGTTCGCGCCCCAGCTTCGGGCCAGTGCGAAACAATGGCCTCGCGATGGCCGCGGGTCATCGTCAGAATCAGGTCGGCATAGCGAACCAGGCGATCGCTGAGGGGTTGACTCTCGTGCTGGCTCAGGTCGAGGCTTCGCTCGCGCATGATCGCAATGGCTTCGGCGGCTGCTCGTCCGCCCGGTGCTGCGGCGATGCCGGCCGACAGCACTAGCACGCCCCGATCTTCAAGTTCTTCGGCCGAGACGCCGAACTTCTCGGCCAGGCGTTTGCGGAGCAACACTTCAGCCATGGGGCTGCGGCAGGTGTTTCCCGTGCAGACGACAATCACCATCCAACTGGCGAGCCGTTTCAGATTGGCTTCGGAAATGACCCCGCTCCGCAGCACTTGCAACTGATTGCCAGTGATTCGGACCAGCGACGACCGTTGACCGAAGCGGCTCTTCCCTTCGTCGAGCACCAAGTCGATCTCGGAGCCGATGCGCTGCACCACTTCTTTGCCAGTAATCGTATCGGGATCGGTCGCCCGCCGCGCGCCGGACATAACCAGCGGGCCGGCCACAAGTCGCAAGGCGCCTAGCAACATATCGTGCGCGGGGACTCGCATCCGAATTCGCTTTTCCGGTGCCACCAGCGCCTGGACACCTTTTGGCAGCCGTTGAATCACGCTCTCTAGCTGAGCGTCTTCGACTTCCAGCGTCACCGGGCCAGGCCAACAGCGGCGGGCCAGGCGCAGGCCGAGCGAAGGGAGTTGCGGGGCAAAATCGATGGCGTCGTCGGTGCTGCGAATCGCCAGGCAGAGTGGTTCGTTCGGTTCGGGCTGACGGATGGCGGCCAAACGCTGGACGGCCGCTTCGTTAAGCGCGCTCGCGGCCATCACGTAGACCGTTTCCGAAGGAAACGCGACCAGTTTTCCTTCGACCAGCGCCTGCACGGCCCGGTGAATTACGTCTCGCGGGTCGTCGGTCTGATTTACGTCAATGACGAGTGGCGACATTTCGTCCCAAGCTTTTTGTCGCGCGTAGTCACACTACGCTGGCAAACGAGGCAATGGGATGAGCGAACCTGCGCTTCACAGGCCTCAACAGCGTGACAAGCTGCGCTCAGCAATCAACTGTGACCCACCGCCCTAATTACTTATTCTATCGGCAGTTACGTGGAATGGTCAAGAGACGACGAGAATGTGTCGTGAGGGTTTTGGGGTAGCTCGTTTGGTTATGGGTCATCCTTGATGAGGTGGTCCCCGCCGTCGGCGAAACGGAAATTCCTGCTCGAACTGATCGCCATAAGTCAGATAGAATAGCCAACTGGTTCCGCCCCCGAGAAAAGGTGTTGCGATAATCTGCAGCAAAGATGATTCGGTGTAAAGCGCCCGAAGCATGACTGCGGCACCTACCACCTGGATAATTGCAGCAGCAGCGATTAGCCAAGGCTTGCGAGGGCTTTCATTCATTCCCCTATTCTACCCGCGCACGAAAAAGCCCCGCCAGAGTGACGAGGCAAATGGTCGCAGTTCACAGTCGACGTCTGACTGCTTGGTACTCGGCGTTAATCAGGTCACACACCGCCAAATAATCTGGGTCAAAGCCGTACGATTCTCCCATCCCTCTCATGTGAAAATCTTCCCTCATCTGCTGCAGATATTGCTCTCTGTTTTCGTCCGCCAAGCGACTCCACCCTGGTCCATTCAGGCCCACCAATAAGTCGGCAACCTTCTTCAAATAACCAAACTCGCGGCTCTTGAGCATCTTGGCGGCAAGGCTCTCCAGATACGGGACCATCCGCTCTTCCCAGCGTGCCGGTTTAGGGTTGTTCACGGCTTCACTAGCCTTTTTGTACGAGGGGAGTTCTGCTGAGCTCGCGTCGGGCTAAGTGGGGAGATTTGAGCGTTCGCTACTTCTTCTCTGATTCGTCGGTCGGCTTCTCTGGCTTGGCCGCGTCAACTGGGGGTTTGAGCCATTCGGCGCGAAGTTTGTTGCCGGCGGCTTGGGGCGATTCGTCGGCCAGGTAAAGTTCGCGGGCCTGGTCGGTTTTGCCGAGCGCTTCGTAGCTTCGCGCGGTGATGTACCGCGCGCCGTCGAGCCACGGGCTGTCGGGGAATTCGCCGCGGACAATTGGGTCGAGCCATTCGATGGCGTTGGCATATTCGCCGGTTTCGAAGTACGAAAGAGCCAACCAATAGGTCGAGTTGTTCTTGGCCGAACGCATCATTCGCCCCATCCGCATCAGCCCGAGGGCGCGCTGCTTGGGATCTTCCGGCAGCGGGACATGCTCGCCGTACTTGGCGCGCAGATAGGCGGGCGACGATTCGTGCAGTTCAATTTCCTGGGCCGAAGGTCGGAACGACAGCATGACCGAACGAGCGCCGGGGCGACCATCGAGGTCTTCGAACCGCCCGCGGAGAAAATAATCGCGCCCCTGATTAAGCGTCACGCTGCGGGGCGTGCGCACTTTCTGCTGTTGCCCTTCGACGAGCGAACGATCGACCGTTTGCTTGTCGCCCAGGTAAACCATTTCTTCTTTGTTGAGCACAATCTCGCGCTCTTGCAGACGCATGGCCAGTTCGGGCTGCTTGGCAACCACTTCGGGCAAGGCCATCGAATAGAAGACTGCTTCGAACGGCACGCGCCACAGTCCGACTGTGCTGATGTGCTTCACACGCCGCAGCTTGGGCTCAAGTTCCGTCGGGCGATATGCGAGGACGATCTCCAGTCGGGGACGATCGTCCCCCTCGGCCCGTTGTTCCGTCCGCGAATGCGCCCGCGCGTTGTTGATCGGCTCTTCGAGAAAGGCCATGCGACGATAGAGCGTTTCGGGCTGAGCTTCGAGCAGTGCCGCCACATTCTGCAAATCTTCGGCGGTCACACCGTAAGGTTCACCCTCCGGCGGCTGCAAAGCAGTCCGTAACGATTCGTCAGCAACAAATTCCGTCAGCGTGGCGATGCCTTGTCGATTGGGCCCCGGAATCGCGATGCCCAGTTGCGGATCGAACAAGTACAACTCTTCCTCGACGAGCACCGCTGCTGCCCAGGCTTGCGGGCCGGCCAGTTCGGTATCGCGAACCATGCCGAGCATCACCGCGGGAATGCCCGCCTGGCGACACAACTGAATGAAGATGCGGCCCCGTTCCCACGAGTCGCCTTCGCCATAGAGCAATGTTTGCCGCGGCAGTTGTTGATAGCCGGGGCCAGGAACGCCCCGCTGTGGCGGCGGCCGATTATCGCTCTTTTTGGCTTCTTCGGCCGTGAGTTGCGGTCCCTTCGGTGGCGGCAACAGCGGATTGAGTTGAATGTTGCGAACGGTCCAATCGAACAGTCGCTCAGCCTGCCGCAGCTGATTGGCTGCCTCGATCTTGCCATTTTTCTCGATCTCTTGCAGCCAAGGCTGGAGCGCCGCCGGAGCAGGCTCCTGAGTGGTGCGCTGGGCGATGTCGTTCAACCAGAGACACTGCTGCAGGTAGGTAACATCGGGCAGTGTGTAGTCGAGTTGGTCGAGTTGTGCGAACACCGGGTGTTTGCGGATTGATTGCGGCGTCTTCTCGAACATTGGATCGCTTTGCCACTGAAACGCGTCGATATCTTGCCGCGCCAGCCACTGATTCAAGTAGAACACCGCGCGACTGGCTGACGAGTTCGAGACGATACCGTCGGCACCGCGCTCCGTCGCCGCAGGGTTGTTCAGGTTGCGGAGCGATTCGAAGCCCAGCGTCAATTCATCGACCGACCGCGCGCTGCCGGTGCTCGTGCTGGTTGTTTCGGTAATCGTCTTCGCCCGCGGCACGCAGCCGGTTGTGGTGACGGAGAGAATTGCTAGCCCGGCGCAGGCCAGGCCAGCAGGCCAATAGTTCTTGTTCATGTGAAATCCTCCACTGCAGCGCGAACTTTGAGTACGCGATCGAGCAGCGCGGCAAAGTCGTCGAGGGGAATCATGTTCGGACCATCGCTGGGCGATTGATCGGGGTTGGGATGTGTTTCAAAAAAGAGTCCATCGACACCAACTGCCACGGCTGCCCGCGCGAGCGGTTCGACCATCGCGCGGTTGCCGCCGGTCGCACTCCCCAGGCCACCCGGTTCTTGCACGCTATGTGTAGCGTCGAAAATCACCGGTGGTCCTAACTTGCGCATGATGGGGAGGGAGCGCATGTCGCTGACGAGGGTACCATAGCCGAAGAAGGTGCCGCGCTCGCAGAGGAGCACGTTATCGCAACCGGCCGAGTTGAGCTTGGTGACGACGTGCTTCATATCCCAGGGGGCCATGAACTGCCCCTTCTTCACATTCACCGTTCGCCCCGTTTGGGCGGCTGCCACGAGCAAGTCGGTTTGCCGGGCCAGGAAGGCGGGAATTTGCAGCACATCGCAGACTTCGGCCGCGCTGGCCGCTTGCGTTGATTCGTGAATGTCGGTCGTCACCGGCAGTCCGGTGGTCTGCTTCACCTTGGCTAGGATTTGCAGCCCGCGTTCGATGCCCGAACCGCGAAAGGCACCACCGCTGGTTCGATTGGCTTTATCGAACGAGGCTTTGAAGACGAGATTCACCGGCCGCGAACTGACGATCTCCTTCAGCCGCTGGGCGATGTGCAGCGTTAGCTCTTCGGTCTCGATGACGCACGGTCCGGCGATGAGCAGCAGTGGCTGCCCGCGGCCGCATTGATAGGGTCCGACCCGGGCCGGGTTATGGGTGGTCGGTTGATCGGCTGGCACAAAACTCTCCCTGTGGTGACTGACTGCGACTCGTTCGCGGCCTGTGTTCGATTCGTTATTTGGCTGCCGGTGATTCTACTGCCTGTGGCTGCTGCGTCACGGCCCGATAGTGCGAGACCAGCACCGTCAAGCGCTTCGGCCGAATGCAAATGTCCAGCGGCAACATTCCTCCTGGGTCACCATCGAGTTGAAATGGCGCCTCGGGCTCGGCAGTGATCACTAACCGGCGGGTCCGAATGTGCGAATAGTCCTGCATCGATTCGTGTTGTCCCAGCAAGACGCCGCCGAGATAGACGAGCCCATTCCACAGCGAACCTTCCCGAAATGTGCACACATCCAGCAGGCCGTCGTCGCCTTCCGCGCCCGGCGCGAGGTTCAATCCCCCGGCGTACCGCGGAATATTCACAACAAACGCCCAGCGGGCCGACAGTTCTTCGGTCAGTTCATCCCCCGCTTGTTCGGCCGGCGCGTACCGCACGCGCAGTTCGGGATATTCGTAATTACGGATCGAATCGAGAATTGGTTTGATGTACGACCAATGATGAATGTTACCCCGGCGGTCACTGTGTAGCCGGCGGACCACCTCCGCATCGAACCCGCAGCCCGCCATTAGCGAAAACAACTGGCCATTGGCTTCGCCCATATCGAACTGTTGGGTGTAGCCGTCGGAAATGATCTGTGCCAGGACGGCCGCATCGGAAGAAAGTTCCAGGTACTTGGCCAGCAGGTTTTCGGTCCCCAGCGGCAAAATCGCCAGCGGCGCGCCGGGGGGCGTGTGATTGGCTAGGAGGGCAATGGTGCCATCGCCGCCGGCGGCAACGACTGCTCGCAGTTGTTCGGTCTCGAGGAGTTCCGCCGCACGTGTGCGGAGAAGTTGGATATCGGTAAAGGCTTCGGTCGTGAGATCGAACTTGGCGAGTTCGTCGTGCAGTTGGTCGACTAGTTCGCCCCGGAAGCGTGCACCGGCGCGCGGGTTCACCGAGAAGAGAACGTGGCGCCGCGTTGCCGCTATTTGCTGGATCACGGACATTCGACCAACGAAAAACAAACTCAGCGGGAGAGCCCGCAGTTGCCGGGGATAACCAGCAGAACTGCCTGCTGCAACTTAACCGAGTTCCAGGTCAGAAACAGGGGGACGTCCCAGGGAGATTCGCCAATTGCGACTGGGAATTTGAGACTCCAGAAAGGCGGCCAGAATCAAATCGACTTCGCGCGCCCTCAAACTAGCGACAGATCGCGCCGCTTGCGGATTCTGTGACGCCTGCGAAAGCTTTGCTGGCAGGATTTTCGCTCGCTTGTAAGTCTTTTCGCTTAATGGCCTTATGCATATTTGACTGCGGTCGCGTCGTTATGTTTGGCACGCTCGCTGCGTTACTAGCATTCATCGAGGCCACGGATTACGAGGCTTCACCAACTCAAAAAACTGTCCTGGGAGTTTCGGCCATGACGACCACCATCCGCTCGCTCTGCTTCGGTACTTTCGCTGCACTCACCCTGCTCAGCTGCGTGGCTTCGCCCGCTCGGGCCGATCACGGTCATAACCATTTGGGCAACATTAGTGCGATGAGCGGAGAACTTGCCGGTCATGCTCGCAACCTGAGCTTTCTGGTGCGTGAATCACGAATCAACTTTCAGGAACGCCGCGAACTGATCGTCGATGCTGCCCAACTCGAACTTTCGGCCCGTCGCCTGCAATCGTTCGCCCGCATTGGCAACATCTCGCTCGTCGAACGCGAACTGAGCACCCTTCGTCAAACCGCTCGCCACTTTGGCAATCACGCGTACGGTGTCGGCCTTGGCTTCAGCCGGTCGATGCGAAGTGAACTGGCCGCGATCGAGCAAGACATCAGCTATATCGGTCGCGAACTGGCCCGTGAGGTCGACCACTACGGGCCGCGGCCGGTTCGCCCGATCAGTCGCCCTGGCTTCTCGCTGGGTGGCAAAGGATTCTCGATCGTACTTCCCTAACTCCAGCCACTTTCACCGCAGAATTCAACAGTCAAAAACCAAAGGCACGGACGCCTTTTTCATAGCAGAGAACTGAAGCAAGCCTGTCATTCACTTACCCGGCAGTGGGCCGGATCTAAATAAAAAGCGGCCGACGAATTCACCAGGATTCGCCGGCCGCTCAATGTTTCTTGATCAGAGTCTGTTGACCCGGGCTAGCTGCGAAACCGCCCTTAGCGCTTGCCATCCAGCAGCCAACGCTCGTCGGTCAAATAGAGTTCGCCGGTCTCCAAATCGCGGAGGCCGCGCATTTTGGGGGCTAAGCGATCGGCCCGTTCCATGCGGCGATTCGACACCATCAGGCGGCGGAACTCAGCCGCGTCGATGTAATGGGCATTCGCGCCAGCCGAGTCCGATTCGAGCCCAAATGATGCGAGCAGCCGGCGTGGATTCGAATTGGGTTGGTTCATGGTAGCTGGCATTGTTGCATCCTTTTAAATCAGGCATTCCTGCAGGCGTCGGTTGATCGCAACACCGACTCTCCGCTCCAGCTGCTACTACCAGGAGCGGCCGCGACGCCACGAAGCAATTCTATCCGCGGACACAAGGCAAACGAAAGTAGCCCCGCGCGGAATTGCTGCAAACCGCATATCTGTAACGACTTGCGGTTACAGATAAAACAACCGGAAGACACTTGCGCGGTCGTAGAACCTGTCGCTAGCCAGTTCCTGCTAGCGACAGCACTCTTCAGCAAACGAGCAACTCGCAAGTTCGGCCTACGCCTTTTCGAACGCGGCATCAAACGCGCGGCCCGAAGGAGCGAAGTCCTTTTGACGAACGAAGGCAGCTGCTTCGCGAGCGCCAAATTCTCGCTCCATGCCGCTGTCTTCCCATTCGACGCTCAGCGGCCCTTGGTAGCCGACGCGATTGAGTTCGCGAATGATCTCCTCGAAATTGACCGTGCCGCGCCCCGGGCTGCGGAAGTCCCAACCCCGGCGATGATCGCCAAAGTTGATGTGGCTGGCCAGAATGCCGCTGCGGCCGTTGAGCGTGACGATCGCGTCTTTCACGTGCATGTGATAAATGCGATCCGGGAACGCGCGGATGAACTCAACTGAATCGATTCCCTGCCAGTGCAAGTGGCTGGGGTCGAAGTTGAAGCCGAACTCGGGCCGATGATCGAGCGCTTCGAGTGCCCGCTGGGCGGTGTAAATGTCGAAGGCAATCTCGGTCGGATGGACTTCCAGGGCGAACTTCACGCCACATTCGGCAAAGACGTCCAAAATCGGATTGAAGCGATCGGCAAACAGCTTAAAGCCGTCGTCGATCATCTTGCTCGACACTGGCGGGAACGAATAGAGCAAGTGCCAAATGCTGCTGCCGGTAAAGCCGTTGACCACTTCGACGCCGAACTTCTTGGCAGCGCGGGCGGTGTTCTTCAGTTCTTCAATGGCTCGCTTATTCACACCCTCGGGTTTGCCGTCGCCCCAAATATAGGGCGGCAGAATCAGTTTGTGGCGCTCGTCGATAATGTCGCACACAGCCTGGCCAACCAGATGTGCACTGATGGCGTGGCACTGCAGACCGACGTTATCGAGCAGTTCGCGCTTCCGCTTGCAGTAGCCATCGTCTGAGAGGGCCTTGTCAACTTCAAAGTGGTCGCCCCAGCAGGCGAGTTCGATGCCGTCGTAACCAAAATCCTTCGTCTTGCGGGCCATGGTTTCCAGCGGCAGATCGGCCCACTGACCGGTGAAGAGAGTAACCGGACGCGGCATAAGACACACTCCTGACTGCAAAACTTGGAACAATGTGCGGGGAAAGGGGACGGTTATTGTTGCGAGCAGCCGCGCGATTCGCAACGGGCGACAAAATGGTGGCTTGGGATCGCCACCCCACCCGCGCCGGAAGCGTCAGCGCCCGGAGAGTATTCGCTTTTTCTTAAAACGCAATTCTCCGGGCGCTCACGCTTCCGGCTCAGTTCATTCGTTCAACCCAGTGTGGGCTAAAGCCCACACTATAAAGGGCTACACCTTTGGAATCTCGAACCCTTCGCGTTGCTTGCGCGAGAGGAAGGTGGCCGCTTCGTCATCGCCCACGATCTGTTCCGACTTGGGATTCCACTTGATCGAACGACCCAAGCGCGAAGCAATCGCTGCCAGATGGCAGGTGTTCATCATTTGGACGTGGCTGAATACGTCCGAAACCGTGAGTCCACCTTCGCGAATGCAGCGATAGAAATTGTTCTTGTGGCCTTCGGCCGGTTTGCCCTTATACATCTTGATGACGTCGTCGTCGGTGAATTGGTCTTTATCCCAATTCTCTTCAATGGGCTTGCCGGTAATCTTGCCGCGATTCACGAACAATCGTCCCTTGGTTCCTTCAAAAAGCACGCCATTGTCGCCGCGGCTGGTGACGATCATCTCGACGCCGCTCGCGAATTTGCACTTGGCCGCGAAATCATGCGAGGTGTTGTAACGATCGTCCACGGTGGGATATCCCTTTTCAAAGGGAACCGGATGCTTGGCATCGGTACCGTCGACTTCAATCGGGCCTTGCCCTTCTTTGTCTTCGCCAATCGCCCACGTGGCGATATCGACGTGATGAGCACCCCAGTCGGTGAACTTGCCCCCCGAGTATTCGTACCACCAGCGGAATTCGTAGTGCGAACGCTTCTTGCGAAAGTCGACCTTCGGAGCCTGGCCCAGCCACATATCCCAGTTCAGATTCTCGGGGACTTCTTCCACCGGGAATGGACCCCCGGTCGGGCTGGCACCGATGCCGCAGGTGACCGTCTTGATATCGCCGAGCAGTCCCTTCTGTACCATGTTCACCGCGCGGAGGAACAGGTTACGCGTGCTGCGCTGCTGGGTGCCAACCAGAAACGCCTGATTGGGATACTTTTTGCAAGCGTTGCGAATGAGTTGGTTTTCTTCGATGGTCAGCGTGAGCGGCTTTTGGCAGAAAACGTGCTTGCCAGCTTGCAGCGCCTCGATGGCGATCTTCACATGCCAATGGTCGGTCGTCACCACGCTGACGACGTCGATATCTTTGCGGTCCAGCACCTTGCGATAGTCTTCGTAAGCGTCGGCCTTTCCTTTGCCGATCTTCTCGTCGTTCTTCGCACGGTCGGCATGCTTCGAGTCCACATCGCAAACCGCGACAATGTCGCCAAAGCCGGCATGAGCGCGGGCATCGCCGGTCCCCATGCTGCCGACACCAATGCAACCGATCTGGGGGCGATCGTTCTTGTCTTGATTGGCAAAGGCCTTGGGGGACGAGAGGAAATAAGGAACAACTGCCGCCGTGGCGGCGACGGTTGCTGACTGGCGCAAGAATGTACGGCGCGAAGTGGACTGATTTTGCATGACAGGTTCCTGGAGAGACGCAAATCGGAGGGTAGCCCAAGCGGGTGTCTTCAAAGTGTAAGTGCCGCCGCGCTCAAATTCGAGATGGAGAATGCAGCGGGGATGAGATTTTTGCGGTGCCGATTAATCAACACCCCCCTTTTGCGTGCATCACAATCAAACCGTTCTGCAACAACGATTTACGTCTAATTTGCCAATTCTGAAATCATCCTATCTGTTGATAAACCTCGGCGATGCAGCTCGCCGAGAGCGGTTCATTGCCAGGGAGAGCAAGAACTTTCGTCCCGCTCAGCCACGCGAGCGGTTCCCACCGCGCACGCGCGCTCCTTCCACCAAGTTGCCAAAGCAGCCGTCCCGATTATTAATAATTAGTGACTAGTTGTCAATCATCTGTCACTAAGATTTGCCTCGCTGTTTTGGCCCAGCGATGGCGTGTGCAGTGTGCTGCGGGTGTGAATGGCCGCGAGTTCAGTTGGCAACCTTTACGAAGTGTGTAGTTGACATCGATTTGCCGTTGGTTTAATTTTACACCCAATCAGGAACTGAGAATCAGTATCATTAAAACCGATCGCTGATTTAGGCACTTAAAACTACCCACCTGTATTGTGCCCCGCCCCAAGGTAGCCGCCATGTTCACTGAATTGCGACGGAGTCGCAGACTTCGTGCCTTCACCCTGGTTGAGTTGCTGGTTGTCATCGCCATTATCGGCATCATTATGGCGCTGTTGCTCCCTGCCGTTCAGGCAGCGCGCCGCGCGGCTCAGCGTGCCGAATGCTCGAGCCATTTGCGCCAAATCGGGATCGCCACCCACAATTACATCGACGTTTACGGCGGGGTGATGCCATTCTCGGTGGGTGACGGTGACCTTACCCACGAAAATCAGACGGCCATGTATGGCTTGCTGCCGTTTTGCGAGAACAACAAGAAAATGTTTCGCTGCCCGGGCGACATTGGCTCTTATGAATCGTCGGCCCCCATGTGGAAGTCCATGGGTAGCAGCTACAAGTTCGAGGGTCGCGCGTTCAGCGAACCAGAACTCCCCGAACGTATGGCGACCGAGTGGGACGCCAAGAAGGGGATGTTCGTCACCAAGACCAAAAAAGCCAAAGCGCTGAACGTTCGGACCCTGGCCCAGCACAATGCCGGAGTTGACATCAAAAAAGCGTTGGAAGGAAAAGCCGACAACGGTGACGGCCCTGCCGCCAGTTTCATTCAACTATCGCGCGATATGCCCGATCCGTGGAAGATTGGCGAAACGAAATGGAACACGCTGCGGGGGATCTACACGATTAAGCCCTATCACGAGAACGTCTTCAACGTCGTTTTTGTCGGCGGAAATGTCCACACGTTTGGATCGAAGGAAGAGTTCGAAGCTTTCCGCGGCAAGGATCCCAACTCGGGCGACGACTAATCGACCTAGCGCCAGATTTTGCTCCGTTTGTCTAACTGCAGCCCTCATCAAGACCAAAGGATTTCTAAATGTCGCTCTATCCCAAGTTTCGCGACGTTCACTTGTGGGTTGGTTTGATTGTGCTGATTCCGATGGGGCTGATTGCCGCTACCGGCGTGATGCTGAATCACGAACGTTTGTTGGGGCTGAAGCCGCAATACATGAAGAAAGAGAAAAAGGACAAAGCGACCGAGATGGCCGCCTCGCCGGAAAATGAAACCAAGTATCGCGAGAAAAAAGCCGCCAGTTCTCCGTCTTCTCTGCTTGCGAAGCAAAACAGCTGGCAAGCTCACGGGGAGCAAGTGAACCTGGCGATTGCCGAAGGGGTGAAGATTTGGGGCGAAGTGCCGCTGGAGCGAATGGAAATTAAGAACGAGCCCGGTTACGGGATGGTCGTCAAACTGAAGGTCGATCGTGCCGCTCAAACCGGTCCCGAAGAGATTGTGTGGTCGATGTCGGAGCAAGCAGTGGTCGAAAAGAAAGGCGATCCCAAAGCGGGGATGTCTTGGCAAAAGGTCGTGCACGATCTGCACACCGGCAAGATTTTCAGTCACGACTATGGCTATTTCTGGTCTGATGTTGCGGGTTTTGCCATTTTGCTCCTCGGCGGAACCGGCGTTGTGCTGTATGTCATTCCGCTAGTGAAGAAGTTCGGCAAAAAGAAAGTTCCCGCCAAGACCGCTGCCAAAACACCGGCGGGTAATCCGGCAATTCATCCCGCCTTGCTTGCCAAACGAGCAGGCAAGCCAGCGGTTCCTGAAACCAAAATTGCTGAACAGGAAGTGGTGGCGAGCGAGACTCGCGAATTAGAAGTGACCGCGTCATGAGCCGCAGCGAAAAACTTGGCTACGGCTGGGGATTGGTGGGGGTGCTGTTGGTCGCCGTGATCGTGGCCACTTTTTTGCAACGCGGGCCGTCGAGCCCCGGCGAGCCTGATGCGCAAGCAATCGAACAGCTGCGCGTCGCCACGGAACAGCAGCAGGCAGTCATTCTTTCTCAATTGGCTGGCAACCTGACGAAACAAGATCCTTCAGCACAAATTCTCTTGTTGCAGGGTGCTCCTGGTGCGCCGCCGGTCGTTGCTGCCAACGTGATTGACGAGGACGATGGAGAAGGTCCGACTCACTGGCCGGCCCCTTGGCCAGCAGTTCAAGAGGCGATGAAACAGCCAGTGCTTAGTCCCACCCTCGTAGCGGGGACGTACGCAGGGGCGAAGTTCAAGCATCGGCTCATACCGCTCGAACCAACCGGCACCCGCGTGTTGCTGATTAATTCGGCCGCCGCGCCTGCCAGCTGGTTTAGTTTGCGCAACGTGCTGTTTGTCGCCACGGGCCTACTGGCGCTGAGCATGGTGGTGGTGCAGCTGAGCGAAGAAGAATAGTCGCGGCGCGCGAAGATGGATGACTTCTGGTCTTCGCAGCAGCGGCCGCAACTCTTCGCTTGCCAGCAAGAATGGAAAAATCGTTACTGCTGGCTAAGGGCGAACCGAGTGGAACCAGCCTGCGTATGCAGGTTTGTGTGGCCTGTGCGGATTGTCGCACGACATTGCTTAGGGAAGCGGAGCAGTCGGGCGCGACTTTCTTTGACCGGTCGCATTTCGTGTCCTATATTCCATCTGGCTGAAGCTCCGCCCTCAACAGCATGTGGGGGGAGCCGGCAAGCGGGATATTGGGGGCTCCAGCCCGGCTGTTTCGACAGCAGGGACCCCAATTTTCGCTCCGGCCGAGCGGCTCCCCGCCGCTTGTCGAGTTCCGGCCCGATGATTCGCCCGCATCCTGAAACGGCGTGGCACCCGCTCCCCACCAACGTCCCAGCTTTCGCTTTGCGCGATTGTGTTGGCTCGTCGGTTCTTGGTTAGCGTGCGTGTCCGTCGGCCGAGACGGAACGATGACTTCACGCTCCCGCATCTTGATTTGCACCGCCCTGACCGCAGCCGTAATTGGCTTGTGGCCAGTCTCGATCGTTCGTGCCCAGCAGCCGCTGGCAACGATCGCAGACATCAATTCCGACGTCGCTCAGACGCTCGAACAGGGCTCGCGCCTGGAACAGCAAAAACGCTGGGCCGAAGCTCTTTCGCATTATGAAGAAGCCCTACGAGCCCATCCCGAGCGGCCGGAACTCAAGCAACGGCTGACAATGGTCCGGGCTCACTACGATGTTGCCCGCCGCTATGCCGACGTGACCTACACCAAGGCCATTCACACGATCACCGAGCGGGAAGCCCTCGCCATTTACGAAGAAGTGCTCCTCAAGGTCTCGGCCCACTATGTTCATCAGCCCAAATGGCACGATATTCTGCGCCAGGGTACCACTAACTTCGATGCTGCCCTGACCGAGCCGATCTTCGTCACTTCGAACAACTTGGCACTCACCGCCGAGCAGCACAACCAGCTGCAACGCGATATTCGCTTTTGGACCGAACGCCAGGCGATTGAAGATCGTCACCAGGCGAAAGAATTGGTCGAAGCCATTGCTCGCACGGTGAAGCAACGATATGCAATCAGCCCCCAGGCAGTGATTCTGGAGTATGCGAGTGGTGCGGCCGCGGCCCTGGATGAATACTCGAGTTTTCTGACCGATAGTCAGATGGACGAGATCTTTGCCCAGATCGAAGGTAACTTTGTGGGTCTCGGTGTGGAACTGAAGACCGAACCCGCCGGCCTGCTGGTGGTGAACATCATTTCTGGCGGCCCAGCTGACCTGGGTGGCATCCGCGCCGGCGATCGCATCATTCAAGTCGACGACAAGTCGAGCAGCCAGGTTTCGCCCGATCAACTGGCCGATCTGCTGCGTGGTTCGGAGGGTAGCCTCGTCACCGTGATTCTCCGCGATGCTCAAGGGGTCGAACGGACGCTGAAGCTGACGCGCCGCCGCGTTGAAGTACCGAGCGTTGAAGATGTGCGGATCATCGACACCACTGCTGGCGTCGGTTACTTCAAACTGACCAGCTTTCAAAAGACCACTGCCCGCGACGTCGACGCTGCGTTGTGGAAACTGCACGACCAAGGGATGCGGAGCCTGGTGATCGACCTGCGCGGCAACCCCGGTGGCTTGCTGAAGGCTGCCGTCGACGTCGCCGACAAGTTTGTGAACGACGGACTGATTGTCGCTACCCGTGGCCGCAGCCCGCGAGAAGACTTCGATCATAAGGGGCAAGTGCAAGGAACCTGGCGAGTACCGCTGGTGATTCTGATCGATCACGACTCGGCCAGTGCCAGCGAGATTCTCGCCGGTGCCGTCCGCGACCATAAGCGTGGCACGGTTGTTGGCGAAAAGAGCTACGGCAAAGGTTCCGTGCAAGGAATCTTCCCGCTGGCCGTCAGCCGCACCGGCATTCGCTTGACCACCGCCAAGTGGTACACGCCCAGTGGCCAGGCCATCAGCGGAATGGGGATTGCCCCGGATATCGCCGTGCAAAAGAGTGCCAAGCCCGTCGATGGCCAACTCAGCCGCACGCCCGGTGAAGACGCCATCTTTAACACTGGCTTGCAGACCGCCCGCACCATGACGACGGCCAGCAAGTAATCGCCCACTTCGGGGATTGCTCCAGGCCGCTCGATCAACCAGACTGACTCGCTCGCATCAATACCATAGCAGTCTGAGTTTTGCCCAACTAAATCGGCCCGTGACCTCTCCTCCCGAATATCAACGCCCGTCGCGCTCGCCCCTGAAGCCGTTGCTTCCCATGCTCCGGCTGATGCGTCTGCCCAATGTCTTCACCGCCATTGCCGACGTGCTGATGGGCTTCGTCTTTGCCCGGCATTCGTTCAGTCCCGGTGGCGCGCTCCTGTGCTTGGTCGCAGCATCGGGCCTGCTCTATACGGCCGGCATGATTTTGAACGACGTGTTCGATCTCGAAGTCGACCGCCAAGAGCGCCCGCAACGACCACTCCCCTCGGGACAGATTCCCGTGGCGCAGGCCCGCGTGTTGGGATTCTTGATGCTGCTGATGGGCGTGGGGTTCGGCTGGCTAGCGGGCTATTTGTATCAAGACGATCGATTGATGCCCTTCGCCTTTCCATGGCGGAGCGGTGTAATTGCCACGCTGCTGGCCATCGCAGTGCTCTCGTACGATGGGATCGTTAAGAAGACCTTACTTGGTCCGCTCAACATGGGGCTGTGTCGTTCGTTGAACGTGCTGCTGGGAATGAGTCTGGCGGGTGCCTCGCGAGCAGACGAAGTCGTTTATCTAGGCGGATACTCGTTGCTGGGCTATACCGCCGCACAGTTGGTCGTCGCGGCCGGTATGGGGATCTACGTCCTCGGCATCACGATCTATGCGAAGTTCGAAGCCGAACAGAGCAACACCTGGAAGTTACTCCTGGGCGTGCTGGTGATGACCAGTGGCGTGGTGCTGCTGGGGCTCGTCGCACTGCTGACCAAGTTGACCATTCAGCCCAACTACGTTTATTGGGTGCTGCTGGGCTTGCTGACCGTGACCATCCTGCGCCGCACCATCTCGGCCGCATTCGATGGTTCCCCCAAACTTGTGCAAGGTGCGGTCAAGCACGCGATCCTTTCGATTATCATGCTGGATGCCGCGTTGTGCCTGGCGTCCGGCCCGCCACCCTATGCCATTATTGTGGTGTCGCTCCTCGCGCCCGCCATGCTGCTGGGCAAATGGGTTTATTCCACTTAGGGTCCAAGCGGCGTTTCGCGGCGTGTTATCAGGAAGAGAAGCGGGTTCGAACATGCGGCTCGGCTACAACACGAATGGCTGGGCTCATCACGACCCGTTTGAAGCAATTGAACTGATTGCCGACCTGGGTTACCGCAGCGTGGCCATCACGCTCGATCATGGTCCACTCAATCCCTTCGCCCCGGAGTGGCCTGCCAATCTCCGCCGCCTCTGTGCGCTGTTGCAGCGGCTGAAACTTTCGTCGGTCATCGAAACCGGTGCTCGCTTCCTGCTCGATCCCCGCCGCAAACATCAGCCCACCATGCTCTCTGCCGATGCGGAGGCCCGCGCTCGTCGCGTCGACTTTCTCCGGCGATCGACCGAAGCAGCTGCCGAACTGGGAAGCGACTGCGTCTCGCTCTGGTCCGGCACGGCTGCCGATTCTGCCGACGATCAAACCCTGCTCGATCGCTTGGCTGCAAGTTTGGCCACGCTCATTCCCATTGCCGAACTGTTGCAAGTCGATATCGGCTTCGAACCCGAGCCCGGCATGTTCATCGACTCTATGAGTCGCTTTCAGCGGCTGCTCGAGTGGGTCGATTCACCGCGGCTGCAAGTCACGCTCGACCTGGGGCATTTGTATTGCCAGGGCGAAGTCCCCATCGCCGATTACATCGCCCGCTGGAGTTCGCGAATCGTCAATGTGCATGTCGAGGACATGCGGGCGGGAGTGCACGAGCACCTGATGTTCGGCGAGGGGGAAATGGAGTTCCCTCCCATCTTGGCCGCTCTCGGTCGCACCAATTATCGGGGCGGCGTACACGTGGAATTAAGTCGCCACAGCCACGAAGCCCCCACTGCTGCCGCCCAGGCCTACGCCTTTCTCGCACCGCTTGTGCAGCCATTTGCCGGCGACCTGTAAAGCTCTGCCGGCTGTACTCAATTTCTGCTGGCAAGCCTTACCTCGCGTAGGAGTCGCCCGAGCGAGTGGCAATCGGCTGAAATCGCGGGTCCGTCCCGGTCGATAACAGAGCAGGATCATTATTCTCGCTGCTGGTCGGCGAGCGTGAGCGGCGCGGGACATAGCTGCCACGAATGAATGCGTGTGCGTGACTGCGGAACAAGGCCGTTCTGAACAGGTCGCTGCGGAGCCTTGCCGCTATGAGTACGAAACGTTTCCTGTTGGCCTGCCTGGTCATATCCGGTGGTGCCGCGGCAGCCTGGCCCTTTCGTC
The DNA here is from genome assembly GCF_007747655.1 of Anatilimnocola aggregata. NCBI lineage: Bacteria > Pseudomonadati > Planctomycetota > Planctomycetia > Pirellulales > Pirellulaceae > Anatilimnocola > Anatilimnocola aggregata. Next base: position 4,494,968 of record NZ_CP036274.1, on the reverse strand, counting down.
ATGCCCCCTCGCCGCCAGCTCAAACTCTGGCGCTCGAACACGAAGGGGGCGACTCGACCTGGTCGCTGCCGCAAGACTTAACACTGCAAGTGAATCCCAACTCGGGCAGTTCTCCTGCGCCCGATTTGCAGCCCGTCATTTCGTCATCCGCACCTCCAGGAACACTCACGCGCCCAGCCTCTTACAACGCAATTCCCGCCAACGAACCGCCGTTGGAATCGCTCCCCGCGCCACCGTTTTTGCCAATGGCGTACGAATCGCTCCTGGTTCCGGTGCGCCCCACCAATCATGCCCCCGCGGCGAGCGACCTCCCCGTACATGAACCCCTTCTCCCGTCCGCCGACGAACTAACAGCCATTGAACGCGAAAAACCTAGTCCGCTCTGGCGGCGTCACCGCATTGTGGAAGGGGACACACTCACTGGACTGGCCGAACGATATTTGGGCGATGCCTCGCGCGCTGGCGAGATTCATGTCGCCAATATCGACCGCCTCGCCAGCCCGCAGATTCTGCCCCTCGGCGTGACGCTGCTAATCCCGCCGCGGATTCCCGCCGGTACAGCGCAAGCTCCTTAGATCAGCCCGAACTTTTTCCGCAGCAGCCATTCGGTGGCGAGCAGGCCGACGAACAAGATCGGCAACAGCGGCAGGTTCCAGAGTGGCTCGGGGGGCAACGATTCCACTCGCACATGCCGCCCTGGAGGCAGCGAGGCGATCAAGCTCCCCGCGTCCTTTACGCGATAGAACTTCCCTTCACTTATCTTGGCAGCGGCCTGCAATTCGGCCGCTTTCATCTGCACTTCGGCTAGCTCACCCGGCGGAGCATGCACGCGAAACTCTCGGCTCGGTGGCCTGCCGGGAAACACGGGCGAGGCGATCCAAGCTCGATAGCGCCCTTGGGGCAAACCGTCGATCACTGCCTCAAACACGCCGCGATTGAGCGCGTCGCGCCGCAATCGCACACTCCGCCGCTGGCCGGCATCGTGCTGGACGATGCACAGCACGCCATCTTCTTCTGCGGGAGAGTTACGATCGTCGAGAAACCTCGCCCGCAGACGAATCTGTTCACCCTGCTCGTATTCGTCGCGGTCGGTGGTCAGTTCGACACCGTCTGCTTCGCCGAGCAGCTTCGATCGACTGAGATAGCGGATGGTTTGAATCCAGTAGCGGGCAAAGTAAACATCCCCCGCACGATACCGCCAACGATATGTTTCGTCGGTGGCATGAAACACCACCTTCCCCGCCCCGTGAAATTGCAACGTAATCAGCGGCAACGGCTGATTGTCGAGCCCACGCAATTCGGGATGTTCGGCCAGCACGCGCACTCCGGGACGCAAGTCCGAAGTGCTCACCAGCCAGCGCAGCGGAGCGAGGGTCTCGTTCCACAACTTCAAGTTGTCCGCCGCATTATCGGTGAGTTGTAGCGCCGGGCTGTTGATGCCTAGCGGGGTCAACCGCGGATGAAAGCTGGTCTTGATCACCTGGTCGGGATCGGGCACGGTGAACGAATCGACATTGGCTGGCAACAGCGCGGCCAGAGGAGAATCTCGATAGGCCAACGGCATGTACTTGGGCCCCGCCATCAGCACCAGTCCGCCACCCCGGACATTCACAAACTCGTAGATGTTTTCGAGGACCGACTGGGTGAGGAGCGCCGGATTCACGTCGCCGAGTATCAGCACATCGTATTTGAATAGTTCCTCGCGACTGACCGGAAAGACTGCCGTCGCCGACTTATCGCTCTCGGCATACTCGGGGTCTGCCTCTTGCAAGACCGAGCGAAACCCACGTTCGTCACCTTCCTGACCGGGACGATTCAATTCGCGCTCAAGCGCGTGTTTCAAAAACCGATACTCATAGTTGGGATAAGACTGAGCCAGGAGCACGCGCAGTTTTTCCTCGCGAACGGCGACACGGCGCGTCAGTCGGTTGTTCGTGGTGTTGATCTCGCGCGATTGCGGTTCTACCTGCACAATAAAATCGAAATCACCTTCCTCCTGTGGTCGCGTGCTGAGGCGAACTAGTTGCGAACCATCATCGCCGGTCACTTGCAACGTCTGTTCTGCCAGCGGTTCCGCTCTTCCTTCGCGCAGCAAGCGGACCTTCACCGGCCCTTGATAGCCGCGCGAGGCGAGCCTGAACTCGAAATTAATGGCGTCACCCAGAAACACCGCTTCATCGGCGAGTAAATCGGCCAGTTGCAGGTCGATGGCCGGTCTTTCGTTGCCGAGGCCGACAAAGTAGAGCGGAATCGACTTTCGCCGCGCATACTGTGCCGCGTCCTGCAGCGAACTTCCTTCGGTCGTTATCCCGTCGGTGAACATCACCACGGCTGCCGTGGGCCGGCCACGCTGCAACTCGATCACTTCCCGCAGACTATCTCCCAAACGACTGGCGGGCTGCGTTGCCGACAGCGAAGTAATCATTTTCGCGGGCGTTTCCGTTCCTCCTGGCGTGCGCCCCGGTGCAGACACGCGCACGACCTTCAGCCGATAGCGGGCAGCCAGTTCGCTCAGCAATTTCTCGTTGTTCTCCAGCAGCAAGGTCTTCGCGATATTGAGCCGCGTCAGTTCTTCCAGCTTCAAACGCTTTAGGCGGGCAACGAGACTTGCTCGCAGCGGGGCATCATCGAGTTCATCGGCGAGCCCCATACTGGCCGAATCATCGAGCAGCAGCACGAGGTCGGGCAGGTCGGTGCGATGTTGTTGCCAGGTCCAACCGAGCAACATCCAGCCGAGCAGCAACAGTAGTGAGACTCGGCAAGTGGCAAGCAACGTCTTGCCGAGTCGTCCGGCCGACTCCCGTTCGCGAATGTAAACGCCAATGACAAGGGTTACGCCAGCCAACAGTAGCAGCCAGAAGAGCCAGACCGGCCATGGCCAGGTGGAATCGAGCGAATGCTCTAGCACATGGGCACTGTCGACAGCACCATCGCCAAGCCACCGCTGCAGGAATGTCCCCAGTTGGTCGTTCATCGCACACCTCGGCCCAGATGCCAGGCGACGATCGATTCTGTCAGCAGCAGTCCAAACACACCGAGTAGCAGTTCCCGAAACCAGGTCTTCGGCGGCCCGAACTGTCCGGCAGTGGCCGTTGATTCGGTGGCAGCAGTGGCCCGCAACGTCTCGGGTAATTGCTCGAGCGCGACTCGCTCAAGATTGCTTTCGCGCGTATCAGGATTGACGACAAAGCTGGCGAGCAGCGGCTCTCCTTCTGCTGGCGAATGAATTTCGTACTTGCCGCTGCGCGTCTGTCCGGGCACAACCCACCTCGTGCGACCTTGTTCGTCGGTTACGGCCAGGCGATCTTCGCTCCCCGCTGTCGCGCCATAGTTCGGCTTTCTCAAAATGACAATCGGGCGCGGCAACGTGCCCGCAAACTCGCCTTCGATCGGTTGACCAACTTCCGCCGTGCGATCTCGGTCTTTGCTGGCCGCGACAAACGCAGCCGCTTCTTGAATGAGAGGCGGAAAGCTGGGCCACGTGGAGAGTGTGGACCAAGGTCGCGGCGGGTCGACGGTGCGATCGAGCGATAGCGGCGAAGAAGCGATTCCGAGTAGTAAACATCGCCCGCGACCGAACGAACGTTCGAGCAGAACCGGATCGCCGGTAGACAGCGCGAGCGCTGCATTCGCCCCGGGCAACGGTTGCAGTTGATGAAAGGTCCAGACGGGGGTCGTCAGCAGCCCGCTCCGTTGATGGCCGCGAAATGCTGCGACCAGCGGATGGCGATATTGCAACGGATCGATGCGCAGATCGTTTCCTCGCTGTAGTTCACCAATCTTTGCGGGCAACAGCGGTTTGGCCGCGGCGAGAATCTCGTTGTAACTGGCAGGCTGAACTTGATCTCCCAGCAGTACCAGCAGATTACCGCCCCGCTCGACATATTGCCGAAGCGCCTGCCCTTCGTTCTGGCTGAAGCGACCGACATTGCAGAGCGCTACGATGTCGTACTTGCTCAGGTCCCCTTCGATCAGTTCGCTCTCGGTTGCGCGGCGAACCTCAATCCGCGCAGCTTCGTTTTGTTGTGGACGCAAAGCCAGGAGCAGATGATCGGCCTCGCCGTGGCGACCTTCAATGCAGAGCACGGAAAGCGCGCGGCGAACATTGATCCAACGCCAGCGGTGATTGTCGACGGGGAGTTGATCGTCAAGGAGCACCGCTTCGATCACATGCTCGCCGGCCGTTTCGACTCGTTGCACAAACGGTACACTCGCGCGGCCACCGGCCGGCAAATCGACCCGCTGCTCGGCAACGCGCTGACCATCGACATATAGCGCGACTATCATGCGCTGCGGTGCGGAGGAACTCGCCCCGGCCGCGCGTTCATTGCTAAGATCGACGCGGAAGGTCGTTGGGTCTTGAATCGTGATCCAAGGAGATTCGGAAACCAGTTCGGTGATAGCGCTATTGTCTGCCCCTGCTTGCCCGACATCGACGAGCGAGCAACTAATCCCCTTTTGCTGCAGGGCGGCGAAGCGCTGCAAACATTCGGGCGAGCTCACTTCGCCCCAGGTTGTTTTTCCCAGGTCGGTGAAGAAAACAACCCTTCGCTGCGGCAGCACGCCGTATTTCTTCTCCGCCTCGGCAAGCGCTTGTTCGATGGCTGTCAGCGTGCTGAGTAAACTGGCTCCGCCGTGAGTCAGCGAAAGGCCAGCGAGTTCTTGCTTCACGTCGTTATCTTCGAAGGCCGGGTCGCCAATGATCGTTTGTGTCGGCTGACCCATCAGCAGCAGCGAATAACCGGTTCCTTGCGGATTCTGGTCGATCATCTCGCTGGCCAGGCGACGCGCCTCGTCAAAACGTGAAACCCCCGCAGCGCGAAAGTCCATCGAGAACGAACCATCGATCACCAATAGGCAATGACCGCGATCGGTGCGACCTTGTCCCGTTAGTGTGTTCCAAATAGCCGAACCGACTTGCTGGGGATTCGCTAGCGCCAACGCAAACACCAGGGGAATTGCCACGCGCAGCGCCAGCAGCAACCATTGCTCCAGCCGAATGCGCCGCGAGTGCTTCTGCATCGCGGCCAGCAGGAATGTCATTGCCGCCCACTTCGTCTCGCGAAACTGCCGCCGCGTCCACAAATGGATCAACAGCGGCAGCGCAGCAGCAGCAGCCCACCAGAGCATGACGCCGCTGCCGAGTTGCCAAATCGCGAGTAAGTGCGGTGAGAACATTAGTTGGACGAGAGTTTTGATTCCGTCTGATTTATTCGTTGTTTCACTTCAACGAAGACTTCTGTACCAATCGGAACATCGGCTTCCAATAGATTTCGTATACCGATCGGCATCCCCTTTGGAATCTGTCCGGCAAGGTATATCGGAGTGATCGCATCAATCTTTCGGCGCAGTTCTGAGCGATCGGGGCGGAGCAATACGACGTCATCGCCAACAAAAATATTCTCTGCAGAATCCAATTCGATGCCTGGATACAGATGGATTCCCTCATCACTTTTCAAAACGACCTCAACGGTAGATAGTTTTCGCCGCATGAACTAAATCTCGATCGTTGTTGGAAAATCTCCCTCGCTAACGCGTCGGGCTTAAATGAATTAATGCACCTTCGTCCTCCGCGCGACCAAGAACCGGGCAAGCAATTGATCGAACGGCGTCTCTGTACTCGCAAGCACATAATCGATCTGCTGATTCTGGCAGCCCTCTTCGAGCTGCTCGCGATAGGCGTTGAACTCGCGCAGGTAGGCTTGCCGCAACATTTCGGGTTCGGCGAAAACTTCGGGCATCGCTTCCAGCCCGTTGAATTTGGTGGGACCGCGAAAGGGAAAGTCGAGTTCCGCCGGATCGAGCACATGAAACACGACGACGTCATGCCGACGATGCCGGCAGTGTCTTAGTCCCGCCAGTACATTTGCCGGATCGTCCAGCAAATCGCTAATCACAATGACCACGCCGCGCTTATTCAGCCGCTCGGCCAGTTCGTGCAGAATTTGTCCGGCCGAAGTCTTGGCCCCTGGCTTGGCCTGCTCAAGTACCTGCAAGATCTGTTGCAACTGAGGTGCAGCACCGGAGGGACGAATCAAGGCACGCACTTGCGAATCGAAGGTTGCCAGCCCCACCGAATCTTGCTGTTGTAGCACCAGCCAGGCGATCGAAGCTGCGAGCAATTGCGCGTACTCGGCTTTAGACATCGCGGCATTGGTGCTTTGATACGTCATACTCTCGCTGACATCGACAATCAGATGGCAGAGCAGGTTGGTCTCGTCTTCGTACTGCTTCAGGTAGAACTTGTCGGTGCGGCCGAAGACTTTCCAATCGAGATGGCGCAGATCGTCTCCCGGCGAGTATTCGCGATGTTCCGCGAACTCGATCGAGTAGCCATGCAGTGGGCTGCGATGCTGACCCGCGATGTACCCCTCGACAACGTGCCGAGCTCGCAATCGCAGTCCGCGCAGCTTAGCCAGCTGCCTGGGATCGAACGATGTCGGCGAGCTTTCCACCAGCGGGATCCTCATCGGCAGGGGGAGTGACGTGGGCAATCAAACGGCGAACGATTTCGTCGGGCGTAATGCCTTCTGCATCGGCATTGAAATTGGTCTTCAAGCGATGCCGCAAAACCGGCGGGGCGATGGCCTGAATATCTTCGTGCGTGACAAACAACCGCCCCTTCAATACCGCGCGGGCTTTCGCACCGAGCACCAGATATTGACTCGCCCGCGGACCAGCACCCCACAGGACATAGTCCTTTACAAAGGCCGGAGCATCGGGTTCGTTGCGCCGCGTCATTCGCACCAATTGCAATGCATACCGGGCGACGTGATCGGCCACGGGAACTTTCCGCACGATGCGAACGAGCTGCTGAATGTGTTCGGCTGAGAGGGTGGGGACGATCTTGAAATCCTGCTCCGCCGTCGTGCGTTTGACGATTTCCAGCTCTTCCTCCATGCTCGGATAATCGACCCAAACGTGGAACATGAACCGGTCGAGTTGAGCTTCAGGTAGCGGGTAAGTTCCTTCTTGCTCAATCGGGTTTTGCGTGGCGAGCACAAAGAACGGTTCGGGAAGCAAATGCCGCTGGCCACCGACAGTCACTTGATTCTCTTGCATCGCTTCGAGCAGAGCTGCCTGGGTCTTGGGGGGCGTGCGATTGATTTCATCGGCGAGGACGATGTTGGCGAAGATCGGACCAGGTAGAAAGCGAAACACTCGCTGCCCGGTGCTCTTATCTTCTTGAATCACTTCGGTGCCGGTGATATCCGATGGCATCAGGTCGGGCGTGAACTGCACGCGGCTGAATTGCAACGCTAAGGCATCGGCCACGCTCCGAATCATGAGCGTTTTCGCCAGGCCGGGCACACCTACGAGCAAGCAATGGCCGCGCGAAAACATCGCCACGAGCAGTTGCTCAATCACCGATTGCTGCCCGACAACCACCTTGCTCAGCTCGCGCGTGATCTGGCCGTAGGCTTCGTGCAGTTGATGAACGGCTTGCAAATCGGCGGTGGTCATGCGGCTGCCTGTGGGTGCAAAGTCGATGAGAGGACGACCATGGTCATCTTACTAGGCATGCTGACAGCATCACACTACCAATCCCAACTCTGCTTAGCCAAGAAACGACACCAGCCCGCGAATTCGAGATTCACGGGCCGGTTTGCTTTGACTTAGTCGCGTACAGGTTCGCTACTTACGCCTTGGCGGCGTCGAGCGCTTCTTGCACACGGGCCTTATTGGGAATGCCTTGAAAGCGTTGCACCGGTTGGCCCTTGTGGAAAATGATCAGTGTGGGAATCGCTTCGATTCCGTACTGCATGGCCGACGACTGGCTGTCGTCGACATTCACTTTACCGACTTTGGCCTTACCGACGTTTTCCGAAGCCAATTCGTCAATCATGGGCGCGATTTTACGGCATGGTCCGCACCAGGGAGCCCAGAAGTCGACGAGCACAGGTTGATCGCTCGAGATCACTTCGGCTTGGAAATTGGTATCGTTGATTTCGACTACATTGGCGCCCATGGTGTGCTCCTTTGAGCCGCCCAAACCGGGCAGCAGCGACGGGTATAATCTTGCGAGGTTACGTTGACTTTGACGGCTAGATGGACAGGTTAGATCTTCGACCGATCGAGTTACTGAGTTATACCGCCAAGGAGATAATTCCTTTCACTGCGGTAAACACCAACTGCTGAAGAAATGCTGACTTCGACCGTTGGTTCCATCAGTCTTTCAAACTCGCCGAAGAATTCCAGATTCTAGGTGTCTTGCGATTGTGCTGTCAACCTGGGCTGGTACCAGCCAGTAGCCGTAACTCATGCTGCGGGAACAACCTACGTCAAGGTGCTGACTTGCGTTCGGGCGCTTTGCGCCTCCCTCTCCCGCGTAGGGGACACTTGCGCCGGACAACATCCCTCTCCCTGGAGTTTCTGATGATCGACAACTTCACTTGCTTTTATGTGGAAAAAGATGCGGCCGGCAAGGTGACGCGCGGAGTCTGCTCACTGCCGTTTGATGCGCTGGGGGCCGATGAAGTGCTGGTCAGAGTGGAGTACTCATCGCTCAACTACAAGGACGCGCTGGCCGCCGGAGGTCATCCGGGAGTCGTACGCACGTTGCCTCATGTGCCGGGCATTGATGCAGCGGGCATCGTCGAAGCGAGCACCAACCCGAGATTTCTGCCCGGGCAAAGTGTGGTCATCACGGGCAACGATCTGGGAGCAGGACATTGGGGCGGTTGGTCGCAATTTGTTCGCATTCCGGCCGATTGGATCGTTCCACTTCCCGCCGGACTTTCGCTGAAGGAAACCATGATTCTCGGCACGGCTGGCTTTACTGCCGCGCAGTGCGTGCAGGCCTTGATAACAAACGGAATTGCTCCCGACGCAGGCGAAGTGGTCGTGACTGGCGCAACCGGCGGGGTCGGTTCGCTGGCAGTAAAGTTGCTCGCGCAACTTGGTTATCAAGTGGTTGCCGTCACAGGCAAATCGCAGCTGGCCAGTACACTGCAAAGTTGGGGGGCGAAGCAAGTCATCGGACGTGACGAAGTACTAAATGCAACAACTAAACCGCTCCTCTCGGCGCGCTGGGCAGCCGCGGTCGATACCGTGGGAGGACAAACCTTGACGACCATTGTGCGGCAACTGCGCGACTATGGCGTGGTGGCTGCGTGCGGGCTGGTCGGTGGTACCGAATTGTCGCTATCGGTGCATCCGTTCTTATTGCGTGGCGTGATTCTCGCGGGCATCGCCTCAGCTGCACTTCCTTACGATCGTCGCTTGCGAATCTGGGAACAGTTAGCTGGCCCCTGGCGCATGAGCGATTTGAATCTGCTGGCGACCGAAGTCTCCTTAAGCGAGTTGGAAGAGAAAATTCAACAGATTTTGCGCGGCGAGATTGTGGGCCGCACCATCGTCAAAATATGACGTGAATTCCCAACGGCCCAGCGCGATGAACTCCCCAAACAACTCACTCGGCAGCTGGTTCTGCAACGAGTGAGGTATTCGCTCAACGGCAACAATCGTCTTACGGGAGGTTAGAGTCGGGACCTGTGTAGGCGTTGTTGTAGTCGTTGGGTCCGGCAGCGGTGGGAAGTTCATCTTGCATGTCGGCTAGTTCCCAGTTGAAGAGGTCGTGGCCGAAGCCGCCGTAAGCATCGTCATCGACACCGTCGTGCTGGATGTTCAGCGGGGTGAGGAGTGGCGGCAGAGTGGACGGTGTGGTATTGCTCCGCCAGGCTTGCAGCAATTCCAGCAAGGCATCGTCGTTGTCCGTTACGCTGCTGAAGGTGTTGGCGGCGAACGTGGTTGTGTTGGGTTCTGAAGTCCAGGTGCTATTCTCGGCACCGCCAGCCAACCCGCCGGTGATCAGCAAGTCGTTGCCATCGCCACCATCGAGCGTGTCGGCACCGGTGCCACCGATTAGCACATCGTTGCCGGAGTTGCCGAGCAGCCAGTCATCACCATCGCCACCCGACAGCAAGTCGTTGCCGATATTGCCTTGGAGCGTGTCGTTGCCGAGTCCGCCGTACAGCCGATCGTCGCCGGCACCGCCGTCGATGCCGTCGTTGCCCTGGCCGCCATTGACATAGTCGTCGCCACCGCCAGCACTCACAATATCGTTGCCGCCGCCGGCGTAGATCACGTCTGCATTGTCGCCGCCGCCAATCGTGTCATTGCCCCCTTCTTCCGCCATTTGCGGAATAGAATCGCCAGGATTGGTCGGGGCGTTGTCACCCCAAATCACGTTGAACCCCGCACCACCTTGGATCTGATCGTTCCCCAGGCCACCCACCAACCAATCGTTATTGCTGGCCCCGGAGAGCGAGTCGTTACCCGCTTCACCGTAGAACTCGGCTGGAATGGTCAGGGTGCTCTGCGTGATGACGTCTGCGCCCTCACCGGTATAGACGATCGTCTTGTTCGAAGCACTGTAGTTGGCAATCGTGCTGTTCAGACGCAGCCGAACTTGACTGGGGTTGGCCGCCGTCGCATTGCGGCTGAGCTGAACCAGGTCGTTGGCAGCTGTGGTCCGAACAAACAAGTCACCCATTTGTACGTTGGTCAGCTTGCGTTGATCGACGAGATTGATGTCTTCGATCTCGGCCCAGGTCAGCGGTTCAATATCGTTGGCGACCACGGTGCCCGGACGGAAGGTCGACACGATCACGCGCGAAGTGTTGGGCAGATCGCTGATATCGAGGTTGAGCACGTCGCCGACTACATCGCCCAGCGGAGCAGCGAGACCCGTAGGGCTGCCGCCGTTGATTTGAATTGCCGTCGAAGCACTCGGACGAATCAGGCGAACGGCGTCGGAGACGATCTCGCCGACGTCCATAGCCCCCGTGTCTGTGATGTTGTCAGGTGTCTTGCCGAAAATGTCGTTGCCATCACCGGGCACAACGGGACCTGGTCGATAGCCATAGAGCGAGACAATGTCGACTCCACTGGCGTCGCCGCCAACATACGGCGGAGGAGCTGAGCCACCAACTTGATCCGAAGTGTACAGATAGAACTGATCGGCACCGAGCCAGCCGCTCAATGAAACGACGCTTAAGTCGTGGGCGGGCGATGTGGGAACGAATTGACCATCGATCTCGTTGTTGCCACTGGTGGCGGTGTAATCGAGATTGTCGATGTTGCGGAAGACGACGTCGTCCCCGGTCAGCCCGTTGATTCCTTCCACTTTGTAGAGATCGGCACTTGCAGCATCGACGGCCGTTACCAGCACATTGTCCGCTGCAGTGTCGCCACGGTCGTCGATGATTAGAGTGTCGACGTTGTCGGCAACAATGCCATCGCCGCCATCGACTTCGACGAGACCGGCGATGTTATTCACCGTGTTCGAGGCGTCGTGCAGGCTAATTGTGTCGTTGCCGGTGCCTCCCAAAATCGTTACGAGTCCAGTATTCGAACTGGTGCTGTGCAGACGGAGCATGTCGTTGCCAGTTCCACCGGCTAGTGTAATCGGTGGGTCGTTGTCTTGAGCAGTACCAAAACTGACAAGTTCAATGTTGTCGTCGCCGCCCAGGCCATCGACGGTGAAGGCGCTGTAGTTGTTGCCACTGAAGTCGAACGGGGTGTAACCGACTGGATTCACACGAGTGGCGCTCCCCTGAGCAAATGTGCTGATCGTGTTGCCGGCGGCGTCTCCGAGAACTTGCAGCGATCCTGGGTTGGCACCGATCCCGGTTCGATTCACTTCGCTCAGGCCAGTGAAGTAGCTGGAGAGAACATTCGCGGCGTTTGCTGTGCGAATTTCGCCATTGGTCGCAGCAGGTCCGTTCAACCCAGTGCCGATGCCATATACTTGCGACGTGCCCGTGGCCGTTAGGTGGAAGTTAAGCACGTTGCTGCCAGTGCCGCCCGTGAACAGGAATTCCGGCGTTCCGACAACTTCCAGGTTGTTTGTCACGCCCGGAACGGTGCCCGCGAAGTCGATGAGCCCACCGACGTCATCAATCGTCACACTGTCTGCGTCATTCGAGCCGATGACCGTCAGTGAGTTGACGGCAGTCATCAGGTCTTGATAGAGAGTGCCAATCCGGTCTGGTGGATCGCTCATTGATACGGGAGCTGCGTCCGGTGCTCCCGTTCGTTCGACCACTACTAGCGCGCCATTGCGGGTAACTCGCAGGTCATCGGCCACGCCGTCGTTATCGAACTCAGCTGCGTTGAGATTGATGGTGAGGTCGTAGGTACCACCGGTCACGTTCAATTCTTCGATGCTGGTATAACCCACGCTGGCTGGCGGCGGCCCGCCGAAGCTGAATACACCCGAGCCGAAGTCGGTCACGGTCAGGTTCGTTCCGGTTGCAGCAATCGATAGGAACAACTTATCACCCGTCGGGGTGCCGTGTGGTGCGTCGCCATTGGCAGTGATGGGCGTATCGTCATCGGGATTAAGCCGCGTGAGCAAAGTGCCGAAGGAATCGTCGTCGCCAGCACCATTGATCGCTGCGGACGTGGCATCGAAATCGCTGGCGGCGGTCATTGTGAAGATGCCACCAGTACCGGCGTCAGCATCGCCGGCATCCACATTGATTGTGATGGTGGTAGCAGCCGCAATTAAAGACGTCCCCAATAGCGCCGCATTGTCACCAGCACTCAGCGTGACCGAAGCAGCCGCGCTCGAAATGGTCACGGCGTCGTTCACTGTCAGATCCTGGCCACTTCCCGCCACATCAACGACCGTGAGTGTGATATCGACTCCAGCCCCTGTGGCAGTCACATTCTCGGCAACTGTCAGAGCAACCGTCGTCGTGATGACAATGTCGTTTCCACCTGCACTGACGCCGATGGTGCCAATATCGATGCCGCCAATCGTCAGGGCTCCGGTGTTTGTCACAAATACGCCGCCGGTTCCACCACTGGCTTCCAGATTGGTAGCGACCACTTCGAGCGGATCGCCAGTACCGACGCCGCTGCCGCTCAGCAGGCTCAGGTCGTCGGTGATGATATCCGGATTCGTGGCATCGACATCGGTAATTGCAGCTGCTGCATTCAGGAACACGTCGCCGGCTGCCCCTGCATTGATTGTGCCGACCGCGATGTTGCCAGCCGTCGTCGACAGGCGGATATCGTTGGCGTCACTGCTGGAGGTTGAAACCACGCTGGTGGCGATCATCGCTCCGCCAGCAGTCACGGTGATCGGCCCGTTCGCGGTATCGATGGCACTGAGCGTTACGGCATTGGCTTCGCTGAGATGAATCACGCCAGCTGCCGTCACGCTCACGTCCAGCGTGTTAGCGCTGGTATCGAGCGATTCATTCAACCCGGTTTGGCCAATGCCACTAGCGGCGGTCAATGTCACCAGGTCGCCGGTGATGTCGGTGGCAATGTCGTTGGCGTTGTCAATGATGGAACCGGTCGTGGCGAGAAGTGTCACATCGCCAACATTGATGCCGGCCGTAATTACACCGACGGTAATGTTGCCTGTCGTGGCAGTAATGCTAATGTCGTTGGCTTCGGCATCGGTCAGCGAGGCCACGCTAACGGCATCGATTGCGCCATCCGCCGTGATCGTGATTAGTCCATTCGCTGTGGAGACACTCGTCAGTTCGACAGAGTCAAGTTCGTCAAGCAGGATGCTACCTGCACCGGTTGTCGCAGCATTCACGAAAGCGACAGCGGTATCCAAGTTAATGCCGCTGACTGCAGTCGCGTTCAAGGTGTTGGCGAGCACATTGCTGTCACCGCCATTATCGTCGGCAATCGATGTGAAGGCGTTGAGCGTGACACTATCGCCGGTCGCGGTGAGTGTCCCGACAGTAATAATGCCCGACCCTGCCAGGGTGCTTGCCGAAATATTACCGCTGCCGCCAGCGGTCACCGTCGTCAATATCAGGCCGCCACTTGCTCCGATGAGTGTAATGTTGCCGCTGTTTGTTGTGGCCGAGTTCACGCGCAATCCACTGGAATCGCGCAAGTTAATATCGCCGGCGCCACTAACGCTTGCAGTTAGTCCTGCGGGCACGCCAGTGATGTTCGCATTGATCTCTAGTTGGGCAAGCCCACCGATCCCAGTCACTGCAGACAGCATGAGAACGTTGGCAGACAAGTCGTCGCCGAGGTCAGCGTCAAATTCTTCAATAGCCGCTGCCGACGTGATTGAGATGATGTCGCTGGTTGCGGTCACTTCGTCTACCAGCACATTTCCGCTGGTCGTTGTCGTGGCCAGGATATTGTTAGATCCACCTGCAGTTACCGACATCAAAGTCAGGTCGCCATTGGTCGCATTCAGGGTGATCGAGCCGTTGTTGGTCGTCGCACTGGTGACAGTCAGGCCGCCAGCCAGGTCGTCGATGTTAATGACGCCTGCGACCGTGACATTGGCAAGCGTCAAGGTCGTGATCGTGGTATCGAGATCGATGCCAGCGGCGGCCGTGGCACTCAGCGAAACCGCAGACACATTGCTTAGCCCTGCATTTGCATCGGTAATGCTACCCGTCGTAGCGATCAACGTCGCGCTGGTGGTTGCGGATACCGTAGTAACGTTCAAGTCGCCGGTGGTGCTCGTCACACTCACGCTCCCGCCCGTGCTTTGCACGTTGAGCAGGTTCGCCCCATCACTCTCGACGAACGTAATTGCATTCGAGGTGCTATTGGTGGCGGTGATGTTCGTCACTGTTGTATCGAGCGCGATGCCGGTCGCTGCGGATGCAATCAGGTCGACAGCAGCCACATCCGGGCCTGCCGATGTAGTGATTCCCCCGGTTCCTGCATTGAGCGTGGCAGTGATGGCTGCAGTGAGCAGCGCGTTCACGGCAATGTTTTGCGAAGCAATGCTCAAATTGCCGCCGACCGTCAATGCGCCGGAAACGGTAACGCCTTCGGGTCCCGTGTTGTTGCCAGTCGCAAGGGCGAGATTCGTGATGCCGTGGCCAGAAGTGCCCGAGTTAATGGTGACGCTGTCGTCGCCGTCGCCACCGAGGGTCACGGTGCTGATGTTCGCATTCGTGACGTTGCGCAAGCCTACCGGCACGTTTGCACCACCCACCACGAGCGCGTTGGCTGCCGTGATTACATAAGGCGCAAGGACGGTGCCACCGTTCGTCGCAGTATTACCATCGGCAATGGTCAGCGTATCGTTGAGCGTCGCTGTTTGAATGTTCACAGTTAGTAGGTTGATAAAGTCAACATTGTCGGTGTCGGTGAAATTGATATCGCCGAAACCGGTCAGCGTGACGGTGCCTTCGCCGCTGATCGTGGAGGGCAAATAGTCGGCAGTATCAGTGATGGGACCAGTCTGCTTCTGCACGCGGAGCAATTCACCAATAAATGCGACATTCCCGGTCGAGATAGGGTCGCCATTGCTCGTGTCGACGTACAGCAGGTCGGTTCCCAATTGACCGTCGAAAGTGAACGGCAGCGTGTCCGTCACGGCAATGAACGCTGCTCCATTCAAGCTGTATTCCACTTGTGCCAGCGCTGGAACTTTGCGCAGCACCAGGGTATCGGCATTCGGAGTGCCATTCACCGTCGGTTGGCTATAAAGCACAACGTCGTTGCCATCTCCGCCGCTGTACGACACATACAGCGTGCCGCCGGCATACATGACGGGCGAACCTTCGGGCAACGCTGCACTGCCGTCCGCCGTATCGAACACACCCGAGACCGGATTGGTTCCATCGTTCTGGATGATCGTGAAGAACTGCGCCGTATTCGGATCAACATCGAACGTGCCGAATTTAATCAGGTTCAGTTGCGCGTTATCCAAAGTTACGTCGCCATCGACGATCAACTGGTCGTATCCAGTTGTCCCATCGCCCGGCGAGGTGCCGCCGATTTCGACATCAAAGAAGTTCGTCGTCGTCAGCGTGAGCGAACCGGTTTCCAACGTCTCTGGACTTGCCCCCGGTGCCAGGCGAGCGGTACTCGCAGCGACAAACGTGACTGCACCCGCGATCGATCCTGTACCACCAAGCACTGCGGAGCCATCGACACTCACCGGCCCGCTACCCGTACCTGAACCGCTCGTGTTAATCACCAGCAGCGTGCCGGCGTTGACTGTCGTTCCGCCTTCATACGTACTTCCTACCGTGGTCGTTAGCGACAGTGTGTTCGCGCCCACCTTCGTTAGGCCAAACGAACCCGCTCCGTCACCGATCGCTCCGGATAGAGAAATATTCCCCGTCCCGCCAACACTGGAACTACTTCCCAGCGTGACCGCCCCCGACCAACTTGCGGCCGTTCCACTCGAATTAATCAACGCCCCGTTCGACGAGATCCCCGTCCCATTCAGCGTGAGCCCCTCATTACCAATTGCCTGGCCGTTCAGATCGAGCACAGCGCCCGCAGTGACGATCGTGCCATTAGCAATCGTGCCAAGAGCCAGAGGATCGGAGACGACGACAACTCCTTGGTCGATGGCAGTTGCGCCGGTGTAGAGGTTGTTGAGTGATAGAGTGAGCGTGCCTGCACCTGTCTTCGACAATCCGCCGTTACCGCTGATCTGCGCGGACTGCGTAATGGCTCCGGCACTTTCCACAATCAGATTGGTAGTCACACTCGTCGCCCCGAGGTCAAACCCACCATCATCGCGAAGAGAAACTGTTCCCCCGGTGCTGACCACCGTGGAGAAGGCATTCGTTGCCGTGTTGAGCGTGATGCTATTCGCCGCTGCGTTGAATGTCGCTGTGCCAGTCACACTAATCGCGGCCGATTGAGTGAGCGCTCCGCCAGTAGTTACTGCCAAAGTGCTGCCGTAAGTGGACGCACCCAGAATCAAAGCGTCGGCATCGGTGTAACTGACTGCACCAGTTACTGTTCCTAGCAGCGTACTCACATTGTTGGCCTGAGTCAGGGTATATGGGCCAGCGCCGAGGAGTTCCAACTGAGCAGCCGTGATAGCTGCGGTCTGAGTAGTAGTTCCTGCCGAGAGTGTCACGATATCAGTATCGAGAGCCCAGCTTACAGTCTGTGCGAGAGGTCCACCGGTCTGAATGCGCACGTTCTGGCTGGTGGCGTCAGCAGTATTCAAGGTGCCGACGCGGATTGCTGTGGTTCCTGAGTTCGTGACACGAATCTCACCGGCATTTCCCGCGAGCCCGTCAGTAGTCACCGATAGGGCACCAACGACGTTTGCCGATCCGCCACTGGCATTGCCAAACAACACAGATAGCGCGCTACCCACGGTGCCGTTGTTGACCCGATCTGCAGAGGTAATCGTAATGTTCCCTGCCGTGACGGTTTCAGTGGCCGTGGCTAGCCCAACTGCCGTACCAATCGTCAGGGCACTTGTAGCCGAAAGCCCGACATCGCCAGCACCCGTTACGTTGAGCGTGATCGAACCGCTGGTTACTGTGTCGGTTCCAGCAGCGACGGTTCCCGTGTGACTCGCATTCCCTGTAATCAGGCGTCCCACACCTGAGATACCCGTCGCCGAAGTCAGGCTGATACTGCCCGATATTGTCGACTCATTTCCGCTGTTATCGTCATCCTCAGTGGCCGTTCCGGTGGTCAAGTTGGCACCCACCGTAATGCTGCCCGCTGTCGCGGTTGCTGTGATGCTGCCACTAGTCGCCGCATCAGTGCCAGCGGAAGCTCCGGGAACACTTACATTTCCAGTGGTCAACGCGCCACTAATCGTTAAGTTGCCGGTCGTCACCGAAAGTGTCACCCCTCCTGAAGTCCGCGTATCGTTTCCGGTCGTATCGGCACCACTTGAGGCCGCTGTGGTGATGCCGGTCGTAGCACCTACGGTTCCCACGATCAGCGTATTCGCATCCGTAAACGAAACACCGCTGCCAGCTCCCGTCAAGTTGGCCGCAAGCGTGGTCACATTGTTGGCCTGAGTCAGGGTATATGGGCCAGCGCCGAGGAGTTCCAACTGAGCAGCCGTGATAGCTGCGGTCTGAGTAGTAGTTCCTGCCGAGAGTGTCACGATATCAGTATCGAGAGCCCAGCTTACAGTCTGTGCGAGAGGTCCACCGGTCTGAATGCGCACGTTCTGGCTGGTGGCGTCAGCAGTATTCAAGGTGCCGACGCGGATTGCTGTGGTTCCTGAGTTCGTGACACGAATCTCACCGGCATTTCCCGCGAGCCCGTCAGTAGTCACCGATAGGGCACCAACGACGTTTGCCGATCCGCCACTGGCATTGCCAAACAACACAGATAGCGCGCTACCCACGGTGCCGTTGTTGACCCGATCTGCAGAGGTAATCGTAATGTTCCCTGCCGTGACGGTTTCAGTGGCCGTGGCTAGCCCAACTGCCGTACCAATCGTCAGGGCACTTGTAGCCGAAAGCCCGACATCGCCAGCACCCGTTACGTTGAGCGTGATCGAACCGCTGGTTACTGTGTCGGTTCCAGCAGCGACGGTTCCCGTGTGACTCGCATTCCCTGTAATCAGGCGTCCCACACCTGAGATACCCGTCGCCGAAGTCAGGCTGATACTGCCCGATATTGTCGACTCATTTCCGCTGTTATCGTCATCCTCAGTGGCCGTTCCGGTGGTCAAGTTGGCACCCACCGTAATGCTGCCCGCTGTCGCGGTTGCTGTGATGCTGCCACTAGTCGCCGCATCAGTGCCAGCGGAAGCTCCGGGAACACTTACATTTCCAGTGGTCAACGCGCCACTAATCGTTAAGTTGCCGGTCGTCACCGAAAGTGTCACCCCTCCTGAAGTCCGCGTATCGTTTCCGGTCGTATCGGCACCACTTGAGGCCGCTGTGGTGATGCCGGTCGTAGCACCTACGGTTCCCACGATCAGCGTATTCGCATCCGTAAACGAAACACCGCTGCCAGCTCCCGTCAAGTTGGCCGCAAGCGTGGTCACATTGTTGGCAACGTTGTTCAAGGTGTAGCTACCGGCACCTTTGAGTTCAGCTCCCGCCGCAATCAGAGCACCCGTTTGAGTTACCGCGCCACCTATCGATATATCGAGGTTGGCACCCAGGGTGACTGCCGGCAAAACAAAGGGAGAAGCAGATGTGGTGCTGACAACCAAGCCAGAGAGTGACACGGCATTGCCCACAGCGCCGCTTAGCGCAATTGCCGCACTACCCGAGTTGATTGTCAGCGACTGCGCGCCAGCTGTTGTGCCGTTCACTGTGCTGGTGAACGTAACAGCACCATCTGTTCCCGAAGTTGCGTCGGTATCGATTGCTACATTGCCCGTGAGGACAACGGGGCCGGTGAAGGTGACGCTACCAGCGTTCGTGGCTGCAGCATCGGTGCTGATGTTCGCGCCGATATTGATGGCTTCGGCCGTAATCGCAACATTGCCTATGCTGGTGGCGCTCCCAAGCGACAACGCTGCGTTCAGGTTGATCGTGTCGCTGTCAGCGTCGCCGTTGATGTTGAGCGCCGCATTAAAAGCTGCATCGACGCTTGTGATATTCACAATGTCGATGCCTGTGCCGGCGTTGATGGTGAGCGAGCTGGTGGGATTGGAGAACGTCAGGCTCTCTCCAGCCGTGCTATCGATGAACATGTTCGCGCCGGCAGCGTCTGTCAGTTCGATCGTCTCGGCGCCACCGTTGAACGTGAGGATCAGGTCGTTGATCGTCAAGCCCGTGGAGACAATTGGTTCCAGTCCCGTGTAGGAGATTTGGCTGTTGCCGGTGAGATCGATCGTGCCGGAGTTGGCATCGGTAAAGGCAAACGTACCCGTGGCAAAAGCACCGCCGGTGAGCGCGAGGCTATCGCCAGGGTTCGTAGTTGGCGAGCCGCCGTCAAACTTGACAGGGACGGTGAAACTGCCGGCGCTGAAATCCACAGTGAGGAAGTCGTCGCCAGCAAGGCCCTGAAACTCGACACCGCTTGGCGGCGGCGAAACGATTTTGACCCAAGGACCAAGATTTACCTGATACTCGATATCGTCCGCACCGCTGGTTGCCTTACGGACTATGAAGGCATCGTTGCCGCTGGTGCCCGCAATGGTGGATACGTTGATGAGGTTGAGCGACTCGGAATTCAGAAAGTTCACAGTCGTGCGGCCCGGTGCCGTGATGTTGCCGTCGGTGGCATTCGTGCTGTTGACGGTGGGTGTGGCCCCGCTGGCGTTATAGGTGAGGGAATCGAGCCCGCCACTGCCATCGACGCTAATGTTGAGGCCGGCCATGGGAGGTGTGACCGTAAATGCGTCTGCGCCGCTGCCACCGGTGGCTGAGAGGTTATTGACGCCCGACAGCGTGACGGCTCCCGTCGCCTGATCGCCAGCCCGCTGAACGGAAGTGCCGGTAATGGTGTAAGTGCCAGCAGTCATCGACGTGCTGCCGAGATTCACGGTGCCATAGTTCGTGAACGTGCCGCCAGTGAAGGCCAAGTCGTTCACGGTTAGCGTGCCCGTGCCGGTGGCGTTGAGCGCGGCCGACAGAATCGCCCCTCCCCCTGCTGGGCCGAGCAAGCTGAGGAAGTTCTTATTCGCAGTGACCGCACTTTCAGTGTAAGTGCCAGCAAGAACATTGATTGTCCCTGGATCAGTCACCAGGTTCACAGCTTCTTGAACGCGACCAGTAGATCCGGCTTGAGTACCACTTGCATGCACGGTCAGTGCGGAATAGTTAGGAGTGAAGCCGGTGACAGCTTGATTCAGAACGCTTTCGTCGTTGTTGAGTAGTGGTGTGAAGTCGACAGGCAGTGCCGGACTATTGTCAATCGTCCCCAAGACGGCTGCCGGGCTTGTCGTTCCCCAATAGTTAGCCGAGGCGTTGAGCGTGCCGGTAAGCGATCCCGCTTCCAAAATGATATTGCCCAACGTGTTATTCAACAGGGCATTTCCGGATACTGTAACGTCCGAATTCGGTGCGCCAATATCACTCGTGATCCACAGACCTCGGTTGCCGTTCTCGATACGATTGTTGCTGACCGAAACAAGATCGTTGCCATTAAACAGACCGATGGCGTAGTTGGTGACGCCCGTCATGTTGTTGCCGGTAACGGTCAAGTTATCGGTGTTATAAAAGTAGGTCGCACGACCATGGTTATCGATGCTGTTGTTGCGAATGGTGATGTTGGTAAACGGTGTGGCCGCGGTATTGCTAAAGCCGATCGCCCAACTGTCCACAACGGTTGCACTGTTGGTGAATGTGTTGTCCTCAATCAAGACATTCGAGAGCCCTGCTGCCCCCGCAACGAACTGATCGCTGTAAATGTCGGTATTCAGCTGACCCGGACCGTTATTGTTACGGAAGAGGTTTTGTTTCACGAGCACTTGCGATGCGCCCGAGTTTGCCAATGCCAGGCCAGCGATATTGTTTTGAAACACGTTATTCAGCACTTGCGTGCCAGTCGATGCACCGTTGCCCATGGCCACGGCAAATCCCAAAAATGCGGAATTCGTCACACCCTGAAACGTGAATCCATCGATCGTCACATTGTTCGCCAGCACATTAAACGCGCCCTGCGAATGATTCAGAATCGTTTCGGGTACCGCGACACGGGTGCGGGCATCAACTCCAGCTTGAGCACCCTTCAAGTTCAAACTCTTGCTTAGCGAAGGGATGAACTCGGTATAAGTTCCTGCTGCCACATTCACCGTGGCGCCGCTGGCCGCGAGGGCGATGGCGTCGGCGATCTGGCCATTGGGCGCGTCATCGACGTTGACCGTCGTGGCGTTGCCACTTAGCACGCCGCCGGTGGTGATGTTGCGCGAGAGATTAGCCGTCTCGACGCCGGCGAGCGTGATATTGCCGGTCGAAGTCAGGTCGGCCGTATTGACGTTCAGGATATCGGCAGCCCCTTGGCCGTCGATGGTGATGGCCGCAGTCCAGCCTGCGGGCAAGCTGTCGAACTCGATGGTATCGGCGCCGGTACCAGTGCGCACGGTCAGGCTGGCCAGACCAACTGGACTGATCGTTACTTGCTCGGCAACACCGCTGCGGGTGACCTGCAAATCGCCCGCTACATCGGCCAGAGTCACCGGTGCCGGATCACTGGTGTACTCCAGCACCCAGTTGGCTCCGGGCGTATTGATCAGAATCGGATCCAGCCCCGTGTAAGTTAGCGTGGTCCCATCCAGCATCACTGTGCCGTCCGTGGCGCTCGCATGCGTGAGTGTGGCATTCGTCACCCCGGTCCCGGTGAACTCCAGCGTGTCATTGCCGCCTGCGCCACCGTTGAAAATGATTGCCAGACCGCTACTGACGATTGAAGCATCGACGGTCAATGTATCGTCATCGTTCGAGCCGTTCACAGTTAGTCCGGTGATGCTCGCCGCAGGGAGCAGAAACACCGGATTGCCGTTAACACTCGCCTGAATGTTTGCACCGAGTCGCACGAGCTCAAAGCTGTCATCAGTTCCGTCGTTGGCGGTACCAGTCGCAACAGCGTTCGCGCTGAGAACGGGAACTTTGTCGTACCAACCGCTGGCAGCGAAGCTGGTTCGCGAACCTCCGGTTCCGGCGCTATTGTTGGTGTAGTAAGTGTCGGCGGGAACATAGGTGATGCCGTCCGTCGATACTTCAAACTTGAAATTTGCTTTGAAGGAATCTGTGACGCGAATTGCGACGCCAATATGTTCGACACCGCTAGGGATTGCCGCGCCGGTGAGGAGCGGGCTCGAAGTTTCTGAGATGGTGAGCGAGAGACGTCCGAATGGAATGAAAGAATCTTGAACATGATCGCCGGTGGAGTCGAACGGCACATCCGTAATGAGCCATTGGGCGCTGGTCGCCGTTATCGAGCCCGGAACGAGATTGGTGCTGTTGATCGGCAGGACATTCGCGGAGTTTGCATTTCCGGACAGTCCCAAGCCTGCTGATTTGGGAGCCCAAGTAAAGTCGATGCCGTTTTCGAAGTACGCAGCCGATGGGTTGGCTGCAAAGTCGTAGTCAAAGGTTCGCCCAGCACTCGACCCAGGTGTATCACCCAGTGACGTAAACGCAACTCCTCCAACTTCTGTGAAGGGAAAGGCGGTTTCTACCGTCGCTAACAGGCGTCGTTCTTCCAACGATTCTAAGAACGCCTTGCGGCGCCGCAGGGGCGTAGCCCGTTTGGCAGCGGACTGCTTACGAGCGAAGAAGCGATTCCAGAGCGACTTAGTGCGATTGAGCATGGGTCGGATCATCCGAACGAACGTAGAAATTGTCGCGAAAAAGTGCGGCAAAAGGACTGGATCTGTTCTCACACCGTGGGGAGAGAAATCGGCAGTAGTGCACTACGCCGATAGGGTGGGAGAGAATCCGGAAGAATTGATGCTAATTTCGATCAAGTGATTTACGAGTCCTGCAGCCAGCGATCCGTCGTGCGAAGCAAAAAACTTCGCCGGTTGTGAGGATTGTGCGGGTTTGGCGAGGAATGGCGACGAAATCACAGCGTGGGCCGGGGCGAGCATCTTTGGCCCGGAACTAGGCCTGCCACAAATCGCCAAAAAAAGATTTTTGTATAGTAAAAAACGCCGTGAATTACTCGTTCGCGTCGGAAACACATGCCACATACGGGTATCCGCGTCGACCGCTCGCCGTGATGGCAACTTATTGCCGCAACTATCGACGGATTCGTGAGTTAAATCGCGCCGCTACACTGTGGACATTTCACTTTTGCCCCTTATATTCGGCCCGAATGGGATCAGCCACCATTCGCGGGTACCTTTCTGTGTGGTTGGGGTAAACGCCACCGACTGCCCATAAAAATCGGGCTCCTTCCTGTCGGCCCGGTCACAGCGATGAACCGCTGATCTTGTTGTTAAGGGGCACGCACTTGCGAAGGCTCATTTTCAGGAACCAACAGTGATCCCAGTCGCCCAATTTGAGGCTCCTCGGGCACTGCGTTAACGCCGCAATTTCATGGTGGAGAGGATCGCAGGAACAGCGACCGCCACGCTTTCAGGGAGTGAATATCATGGCCGTTCTAAAAGACCGAAAACATCGCCGCACCTCGCCCAAGCGCAGTACTCAGCAGCGAACCGACGCAAAGCGCGCTCTGCTGTTTGAAACCTGCGAAGAGCGGCGTGTGCTGACCGGGGCTCCCTCGTTCGATAGTTTAACCATCGCTCCAATTCAGGAAGGTTCGTTGGCGACCCTGGTCGGCACCATCGCTGACCCGGATGCCGATGAGACGTTTTCCCTGACTCTCAATTGGGGTGACCCACTATCGCCGAACAACAGCGAAACCATCGACCTGCAAGCTCTGCCTGGCCACGTCACCTGGGACGCCAATGCGCGGACCTTCACGGTTACCCATCGCTACCTGGACGATGATCCGACGGGCACTATTCAAGACAGCTATTCCATCACGGCCAGCGTGACCGATGGAAACAACGAAACGGGCAATGGGAGCACGTCGGTCTTGGTGCAAAACGTCGCACCCGTGCTCTACTGGGGCCCCAACGCCGCCACGCTCGACACATCATTCGGCACAAATGGTAGTGCAGTGACCGATGTGCTCGGCCCGGGACTCGACTTCCTGCAAGATATCGCCATCACGCAACCGGACGGCAAGACCGTCGTTCTCGGCTTCGGATCGAGCTTCAGTGGCGCGGAATCCTACCTGCTTCGTTACAACACCAACGGCACCGTGGACAGCACGTTTGGTAATGGGGGCAAGGTCACGGTCGGCGGTTCGTCGTTCAGCGCCAATTCGCTGGCCTTGCAAACTGATGGCAGCATCCTGGTAACAGGAACTGGCTCCAATTCATCCGATAGCGACTTTGCCGTCCGTCGCTATAACGCCAGCGGCGCGCTCGACACGAACTTTGGCGAACAAGGGCAGGCGACGATCGATTTCGGCGAAGGTAGTTACGATAATTCAGCCAAGACGCTCATCCAGCCAGCGGATGGCAAGTTGCTAGTAATTGGCAACTCGTACAGTGACAACAACCAGATATTCACACTCCTCAGACTCGAGGCCAATGGTCTCGTTGATCTCAGCTTTGGGGATTCTGGGCGGGTCCATGTCGACTTGGGGAACCTCTCCGAAAACGTCACAGACGCGGTCTTGCAACCAGATGGCAAAATCTTGGTGCTGGGTACGACATACGTCAGCGGCACTGGTGCCGATGTCGTCTTGCTGCGTTTCCTAGCGGACGGAATGGCGGACGACTCTTTTGGCACTGATGGCGTAGTCTTATCTGACCTTGGGGGGACGGAAGATTATGCGCGGTCGATCGCGTTGCAAACCGACGGTCGCATCTTGATTTCCGGTTCGACGAATGCCGCAACGCAGGACATGGTTGCTGCCCGCTACGACGAGACTGGTGTGCTGGATGTGAGTTTCGGCACCGACGGTGTCGCCGTGTTTGATTTTGGCGGAGGTTATGACGTAGTGCAGGACATGCTCGTCCTGCCAGATGGAAAGATCATTCTGGCGGGAACGACCGAACCCAGTGGCGGACAATCGTTGTTCGCACTAACGAAGCTGAATGACAATGGAAGCCTCGACACTTCCTTCGGCACTAGTGGTCTTGCTACGACCGATTTGGGTTCTGCCTATGCTCTTGGCGCCGCGGTTGACCTGCAAAGCGACGGCAGCCTGGTAGTGGGTGGCATCGCAGTCGCTGCTGCATCAGTCAATGACTTCGACCTGGGGCTCGCGCGATTTACCGCGAGTGGTCAACTCGATTTGACGTACGGCAGTGCGGGCTTCGTGCAAACGGGCTTTGCGGGATCAACGATTACGTTCGACCGATCCGTCATGGCTGTGCAGCCCGACGGCAAGACCCTGATTGCCTCGACGATCATGGGCATCACGGGCGATCTCGGCTGGGGAATCGCGCGCAATAACGTCGATGGTTCGCCCGACCTTAGTTTTGGCACCGGCGGCACACTGAATGTGAAAGTTCTAGGCGATTTCAACCGCCTGGGCGGCATTGCCATTCAGCCCGATGGCAAGTTCCTTGTAACTGGCACGGTGCAAGGTGGCGCGGCTGGACTCGATATCGCCATTCGTCGTTTCCATGGCGATGGTTCCGCAGATACTTCGTTCGGCACTGCCGGCACAGTGCAACTGGAACTTGGCAATACTTCAGACGTGCCACGCGCAATCGCGGTACAGAACGATGGGAAAATTGTGGTTGGCGGCCACACGCAAGCGGACGGAGAAACTGCAGACTTCTACGTTCTTCGCTTGCAAGCAGATGGATCGTTCGACACCAGCTTTGGTACGAGTGGACTGACCACGACCGACTTGGGCACAAGCAGTGCGCAAGCGCAGTCTCTGCTCATCTTGCCGGATGGCAAGATTGTTCTCGCGGGGGGAGTTAATGGATTTGGATCCAGTTTCGCCCTCGCCCAGTACAGCTCGACTGGCGCGCTCGATACTTCGTTCGGTACCGCTGGTGTGATGCTGGGCGAAGCGGAAAGCGTGGACGTTGCCATTCAAGCGCTGGCCGTGCAAGCCGATGGCAAATTGCTCGGCGTGACAAATACCGAGACTGGTGAAATTGCCGTCTTGCGCGCGAATACCAATGGCACGCTGGATACGACATTTGGAACTGATGGCTGGGCGACTGCACAATTCGATGGGTTTGCCGAAGGATTTGGCGTCGCGGTGCAAAGCAACGGCAAAATTCTTGTTGCCGGTACAGCGCAATCAACTGGTCCGGCAGGTTCAGACTTCGCCATCGCGCGGTTTACTTCCGCGGGTGTGCTAGATCTTACCTTCGGCACAGCAGGCAAACAGAAAGTGGATTTGAATTCGCCGCAGGATAGTGCCTCCAGTATCGCGGTCTTGCCAAGCGGCGAAATCGTCGTGGGTGGCACCACGATGAATCTTGCTAATTTCAGCACTGACGTCGCCGTGATCCGCCTCGCAGGTGATGCCTCGATCGTGGATCACGTGAATGAAGGAAGCAGATATCGCTTGGCACTTGGATTAAGTGATCTCGGCGTGTCGGACTATCACTCTGCCACGATTGATTGGGGGGATGGGTCGCCACTCGACAGCGGTTCGATCAACGAGAACCAGGGCTTCGGCATCATGCAGAACACCCACCGCTATGCCGAGAGCGGGGTCTACCTGATCAATGTGACGGTGACCGACGACGACGGAGCGACCGTTTATTGGTCGAGCCCGGTGTTTGTCGATAACGTGGGGCCCGTGGTCTATTACGGACCGAATCCCGCGAGTCTTGATCCGACCTTCAGCGGTGATGGTCGTGACAGCGTGGATGTGCCTGGCCCGAGCTTGGAATTTGTCAACGATCTGGCTATCACTCAGACCGACGGCAAGATTGTGGTATTCGGTTTTCAGAACTCGTTTGCCGGTTCGAAGAACTTCTTGGCGCGCTACAACGTCGATGGTTCACTGGATAGTACGTTTGGCACTGCTGGCATTGCCATGCTGGCCGGCAGTTCCTTTAGTCCCGTCGCAATCGCTTTGCAAAGTGACGGCCGGATTGTGCTCGGTGGCAGCTATACGGGCGGACCTGATGGCGACCTTGCTCTGCAGCGATTCACCGCGACGGGCGAATTGGATCTTAGTTTTGGAACGGACGGGCTGGTCACATACGATCTGGGCGAGGGAACAAACGAATATGGGACCGAGTTGCTCATTCAGCCGGATGGCAAAATCTTGCTCGCTGGTGCGGCCGATGTAGGTAACTCTCGCTTGATGGTCATTGTGCGCTTTAATAGCGATGGAAGTCCGGATCTACCTTTCGCCTACAATGGCCAAATCGGCTTTAGCTACAGCGTTAACGACTATCCTCAAGGTCTCGCCCTGCAAGACGACGGCAAGATCATTTTGGCAGCCTCGGTTTCCGATGGTGTCGACACCGATTTCCTCATCGTACGGTTCCTAAGCACTGGCAACGTCGATTCTAGTTTTGGCGACAGCGGGATCGTCGTCACCGATTTGGGTTCGACCTACGATATTCCTGCTGGTGTGGTGATCCAGCCTACAGGAGAGATTCTTGTTGCGGGGACGACCGGTTCTGCTGCACCGACATTCGTCGTAGTGAAGTACGACTTCAATGGAGAATTGGTGACGACATTCGGCGTGAATGGCGTCGCCGAAGTAAATCTTGAGAGCGAAAGCGAGAATCTGGTCGATGTGCTAGTGCAATCCGATGGCCAGATTCTGCTTGTCGGTACGTCTAGTACGACTTCCGGTGGACAGACGATTGCGCTGACGCGCTTGGATGGAAGCACGGGCGCTTTCGACACTACGTTCGGCGACCAAGGCTGGGCCACCGCAGATTTTAATGCAAGCCAGTCGTATGCCGTGTCGGCCAGCTTGCAAGCCGATGGCAAGCTGGTGATCGGGGGCGGAGTATTCACAGGCGCGACCTTTTTCAATCCCGATATCACCCTCGCCCGCTTCAATACGAACGGTCAACTCGATTCCACTTTCAGTGACGATGGCTTCGTGGTTACCGGCCTGCAGGGGCCGCTCAGCAATTTCGAACGAACCGTGCTCGCCGTGCAACCAGATGGCAAAACACTGGTTGCCGGAAGCTCGATGGCGATTGGAGCCGGCGGGTATTTGAGTCTGGCTCGACTAAACGCAGATGGTTCGCTCGACTCCACCTTCGGCAACGGCGGCTCGGTGAATATCTATGTTGGTATCGCGCCCAACCGAATCGGCGGGCTGGCCGTCCAAGCCGATGGCAAGATCTTATTAACTGGCAGCGAGTTCGGCCTGACTACCACTTTCGATGTCGTGGTGGTGCGTCTGAATGCCGATGGCAGCTTCGATAACACCTTCGGCACCGCTGGTCGGACTACGCTCAACATTAACGACCACGATGAAAGCCGCGCGATTGCGGTGCAAGCTGATGGCAAAATTCTGATCGGTGGTTCGACAGTTGGAAGTAGTGGGTTCGATTATTTCGTAACGCGACTGCAAACGGACGGTACCTTCGACAGTAGTTTTGGAACCGGCGGCACAACGATTACCGACTTGGGTGACGGTTCCAATGTACTCAATGCGCTCGTCGTTTTGCCCGGTGGGCAAATTGTCGTTGCTGGTCAGGCCTCAGGCTTCGACTTTGCCTTTGTGCAATACACAAGCAATGGGGAACTCGACTCCACGTTCAGTGCTGATGGAATCTTGTACGGCACACCGGGAATCACCCCTTTCGGAATTCAATCGCTGGCCGTGCAGTCCGATGGCAAAGTGCTCGGCGCGACGACCGCGTTTACCAACTTAGGCCAAGGTCCTGCGGTGGTCCTCGTGAATGAAAACGGCACCATCGACACCGCGTTTGGCGATGCCGGCTGGGCGTATGTGGCGGTCCCCGGCACCTATTCCGAAGGCTATGGAGTAGCTGTTCAAGCCGACGGCAAGATACTCGTGAATGGTACGTTCTTTGGGTCTGAACCCACGATTCAAGACATGCTCGTGGCGAGGTTCGATACTGACGGTGCGCTGGATTTGGGTTTCGGGACGGGCGGAATCCAGACTCTGGATTTTGCTTCGCCGCAAGATACTGGATGGGCGGTTGCCCTCTCGCCCACGGGCGGAATCTTTGCCGCGGGAACATCGTTCACCATTTCTGGAAGTTTCACCCTGGATTTTGCGATCGCCAGATTGCTGGGCGACGCGCCAGTGCCAGCTACGATTAATGAAGGGAGCCGGTTTCCGCTAGTAATCAACTTTGCCGATGCGAGCAGCTTCGACACGCACACTGCGACAATCGACTGGGGCGATGGCACACCACTCGAGAATGCCTCCATTACCGAATCGCAAGGCGTGGGAAGTTTAATCAGCAATCATCGCTACTTAGACGATGGCATCTTCACCATTACGGTCATCGTCACCGACGACGAAGGAGGTAGTACCGAGTGGTCGCACGAGTTGACAGTGCTCAACGTGGCTCCGTTTGTCTTCGCGGGGCCTAATCCGGCGGCTCTCGATCCAACCTTCGGCGGCGGATACGTCACTACCGATGCGCCGGGTGATTCGTTTGACATGCCGTTGGCACTGTCGACCACCCAACCCGACGGCAAGATTCTCGTCTTGGCGCATCAGTCTTCGTTCGCTGGGACTGCCTTTCACCTTCTGCGATACTTGCCCGACGGAAGCCTGGACTCATCGTTCGGAACTGGCGGCGATGTTTTGCTGCCCAGTTCCGCAGTCTTCTCTGCGCAAACCATCGCCTTGCAGGCCGATGGTGGCATCCTCTTAGCTGGTTCGATTTACAACGGAACCGACCAGGACATGCAGGTGACGCGACTGCTGCCGAATGGTCAACTCGATACGTCCTTTGGCAGCGCGGGCTCGGTGCAAATTGACTTTGGCGGGACCTCCGAGGGGCTGCAAAAGCTACTCGTCAATCCGGTGAATGGAACGTTGACACTCGTCGGCCAGCTTTCGGATGGCTGGGATGTTGATACCGCGATTGCCAGACTGTTGCCCTCGGGATCATTGGACGCATCCTTCGGCACAGGTGGCAAAACAATCGTCGATTTGGGCGTATTTTCCGAGCAAATGGTCGATGCGGCCCTGCATGCCGACGGCTGGATTGTATTTGGCGGTTCCACGTGGGACGGCAGCCAGCGCGACTTGTTCATCGCGAAGGTTACAGCGACTGGCGCACTTGATCTCACATTTTCGGACGATGGCTACGAGATTGCGGATCTCGGCGGTGACGACGAAATCCAGGCGATTGTGATTCAGCCCGACAGCAAAGTCGTGTTCGCTGGTCGCTTTGGTGAAGTGGAGCAAGACTTCACACTCATGCGACTAGCTGCGGATGGCACGCTCGATAGCGCATTTGGACCGGGTTCGTCGGGACTCAACATTACCGACTTTCATGGTGGCAACGATACCATCAACGACATGTTCTTGCAGGCGGACGGCAAAATCTTGCTGGTGGGTACCGCTACAAACAGCAGTGGTATTCCGTCATTTGCTGTGGCACGTTACCTCACCGACGGCAACCTGGATTTGACCTTTGGCATCGATGGTCTCGCTGAAGCAGACGTCGTTGCTCCCCGCAGCAATATAGTGGCGGCCACCATGCAGGCCGACGGGAGTATCATCGCCGCAGGATTCTTACTGGGATTGCCGCCGGCAATGCAGTTTGATGTCAACCTGGTACGATTCGAGGCGAATGGTGCCGTCGATACGACGTTCGGCGAGAGTGGGCTTGTGACAACGGCGTTTATCGGACCAACGATGAACTTCGGCCGCACTGAAGTAGTCGTTCAGCCCGACGGCAAGACGCTAGTTGCCGGCACCGCGCACGACATGAGTGCCGCGATGTCCTGGAATGTGATGCGCTACAATCGCGATGGCTCGCTCGATACCTCGTTCGGCAATGCTGGATTGGTACGAACGGTTTTCCCCGGCGCGATGATGAACTTTGTCGAAAGCCTGGTGCTGCTGCCCGATGGCCGGTTTATCGTGGCTGGGCCGATCCAAGCGATGGGTTTGCCGCACATGGGCGTTGCCCGCTACCACAGCGACGGCACACTGGATACTTCGTTTGGCGTCAACGGTCTCGCCGAGTTTCACTTTGGCGATGTCGACGTGCACACGGCAGATGTTGCCCTGCAGGCCGACGGCAAACTCGTAGTCACTGGCTTTGTTGCCACGGCGGGAATGGGAGACATTCTACTTACCCGCATCATGCCCGATGGTTCGCTCGACACCTCGTTTGGCACCGCGGGCTCTACGACTACCAGCGTAAATGGAAACGACAGCGGCAATAGTGTGCTCGTGCAGCCCGACGGCAAAATCGTGGTTGCCGCACGAATCGACGCGGGCTTTGCCCTGCTGCGGTACGACCCAAGCGGCATACTCGATTCTTCGTTTGGTACGAATGGGATCGTTCAAGTTCTGACCGATGCATCGCCAGATGGGTTGGTTTCGGTGGCAATTCAGCCAGACGGAAAACTGACCGGGGTCTTCACCACTCAGAGCGGTGACGTGCAAGTGTCGCGCTGGAACAGCGATGGCAGCTACGATCTGTCCTTCGGCGACGAGGGTAGTACGCGGATCGATTTTGGCGGCATCGATACGGGCTCGGACCTGGCAATTCAGGCCGACGGTAAGGTTCTGATTGCGGGATACTCGATAACCGCTGGACCGAGTTCCAACGACTTCGCCGTAGCCCGACTCAACAGCGACGGCACCATCGATTCGCAATTCGGCACGAACGGATTCAAGTTAGACGACTTCAATTCGCCGATTGATAACGCGCACTCGATCGCCCTCGATCCAATGGGCGGCTTTGTGGTCGCGGGCACGACGTTCAGTCAGTTTGGCAACTTCACGTTCGATTTTGCAATTGCCCGCTACAATGGCGACGGCAATTCCAACCTCACGGCGCAAGTTGGGGAAGAGTTTCCCCTTTCGGCAGATTTCAGCGATGCGGGCATTCTCGATACACACACCGCCACGATTGACTGGGGTGATGGCTCGGCAATTGAGACGGCCAGCGTGACGGAGGCTAACGGCTTTGGCACTGCAGCTGGGACACATACCTATACCGAGCCGGGAACTTACACGGCCATCTTGACTGTCATCGATGACGACGGTCTGGCAACCGAGCGTGAATTTGAAATCACCGTTTCGCAATTAGGAACGACGGTAGAGCTCGTCGGTGGCAACGTAATTGTTACGGACACCGCCGGGACAACCTCGAACGACCTGACGATCTCGCGCGACGGCGTCTATATACGGATCTCAGACCCCTACTTTCCGCTGATCGCGCTGGCGGGAGCAATTCAAATCGACGCGCACACGGTCGATATTCTCGCGGACGATATTACAGGTGTCTTGCTCGTCAATGCTGCCGACGGCAACGATACGCTGACCATCGACTTCAACGGCGGTAATCCGCTACCTGTCGGTGGTATCGACTTCGCCGGCGGCGAACCCCAAGGCGCAACTTCCGACAGCCTGCGCATCATCGGTGGCGAGCAAGGCTCGGTCACTTACAACTACGCGAGTGGAACTTCAGGAAACATCATCCTGGAAAACTACGGCACCGTCTCCTTTACGGGAACAGACCACATCCGTAATACGGGCACCGCGGATAATGTCACCTTCAATCTGCCAGGGACGGCCGACACCGAGCTTTCCATCAACGACTACAGCACGGGTATTGCTCACATCGATAGCGGCATCGACTCGATTCCCGTCACTGAGTTCGCTGTCCCCAGCGCTGGCATGTCTCTCGCCTTCAACTTGGGTGCCGGTAACCAAACGTTGGTCATCAACTCGCTCACGTTGAGGGCAGACACTGACTTGCTGATCGATGGGCAGGAAGGTGCTCAGGACGTGGTTGCTCCGAGCCTTGGAGGACCTCAAGTTGTCACCGGCGACCTTTTCATCGCGGCCGAAACCATCATGGGAGTGATGAGACTCGAGGTTGCGGGCGACGTGATTCTGGATGCAGGGAGCACGGGCGAGATTTACTTGTCGTCGCTCCAGAATGCGATGTCGGGAAACATCTCGGTCACTTCCGGCAGCCTTCATCTGTCGAACTCCAGTTCTTTCAACTTTGGCGATGTCTCCCTCACTGGCGATCTCTTTTTAATCGCTGGCGGTTCCATTCAGCAGGCTCCTTCGTCATCCATCGTCATCCAGGGAAACACGTCGGTATTCAGCATGGGTGGTGCCGGCGACATCGTGTGGGACAATCCCCTCAACGATTTTGGCGGCCCAGTCTCCATCGGTGTCGATGGTAACCTGGCAATTAGCGATGCAAACGACCTGGCAATTCACGGCTTCGGCGTGTCCGGTGATCTAACGGTTGCTGCAGCGGGAAACATTACCCAGGATTTTGCCATCAATGCGACACACGCGTCATTCAGTGGCGCGAATATTGTGCTCGATAATCCGACCAACGATCTCCAGGGCTTGATTACGCTCAATGCAGAGAACGTCACCCTGATTAACGCGGGGGATATCCAACTTGGGGCTGTGGCAGTTACTGGACAACTCAGCCTACGGACGGAAGGAGCAGTGACTCAGTCGACCGCCGGCATAAACACCGTCGATTTAGCGATCGAAGCCGGCACTGGCATCTATTTGTCGACGGGGGGGCCTGCCAATCACGTCGTCACCATTGCCTTGCTGACGTCGAGTGGCGATGTCAGTTATGTCGGGGGGAGTTCACTGACGGTGGGAACCGTTGATGGAATCAACGGCATCACGACTTCGAGTGGCAACATCAGTGTCACCACGTCGGCGGGCGAGTTATTCACGCCCGCGCCCATCTTGGCGGCGAGCGGTTCGGTTAACGTTCAGGCCGCGCAATTGATCCAAATGCTCTCCAGCATGGAGGGGTCGGCTGGGGTCACTGTTCAAGCAGACAGTTTCATCATTCTCATGGGCACAGGAAGTATCACCTCAGCGGGGAACGTCGCGATCCATCTCAACTCAAATGGCTTAATCATTCTGGATGGAGCAATCTACAGCCCGACCGCTGCCAGCCTGAGTGGCACCGGTTCGACAAACGCCTTCATTGTGGAAGCGATGGCTGAGTTTGCCGGCGGTTTGACGGTGGCTGGCAACGGCGGGGAGGATGCTTTGGTGTATCGCGGCTCGCTCGATGCTCGCTGGAATGTCACCGGCGCGAATGCAGGCAACATCGTTGGAATCAGCGGCCCGGTGGACTTCACCGGCATCGCCATTCTCGATAGTGGCAGCGGCAACGACACATTTGCTTTTGCGATAGGGAGCTCCGTGAGCGGTAGTGTGATCGGCGCGGAAGGCAGCGACACGCTTGACTACAGCGAGTTTACGACGTCGGTCAATGCGAACTTACTGACCGGAGCCGCTACCGCCACCGGTGGAGTTAGCGGTATCGAGAACCTCACGGGCGGTTCAGGGAACGATATTCTCACCGGCGACAGCCAGCAGAATATCCTCATCGGTAACGCGGGGGCCGATTCGCTGCTGGGCAATGAAGCGGACGATACGCTCGAAGGTGGTGCGGGCAACGATACACTCGACGGCGGTGACGGCAATGACACCTATCTGTTTGACACCGATTCGCAACTGGGAACCGATCAGCTCGACGATTTTCTAGGCATCGACACGCTCGATTTCTCGTCGACGACCACGATTGGAGTCACGATCAAACTGGCTGTGACCGCCAATCAAACCGTGAATAGCAATTTGAAGCTTCGACTCGGTACCACGGGGACGTTCGAGAACGTGATCGGTAGTGCGCAAAACGACTTCTTCACTGGCAACGAACTCTCGAACGTTCTGACCGGCGGTCTCGGCGACGACACTTATATCTTCACGACCACCGCGATCGAACAGACCGATACCATTGTCGAACTTCCCGGTGGCGGAACCGATCTTCTCAATTTCAGTGCGCTAGATGCAACCGATACTCTGTTAATCGATCTGAGCAGCCAATCGCAAATGCTTGGCTTCCATACCAACCGCACGCTGCAAGTGTTCGAAGCGGGGCAAGCAGCTAACATCGAGAACGTCACTGGTGGTGATGGTTCGGATGTGCTGATTGGCAATGCGGCCAACAACGTTCTCAACGGTGGCAGTGGCAACGACAGTCTGCTGGGCGGTTTGGGGAGCAATACACTCATCGGCGGCGGCGGCACCGACTGGGCACTAACCGGACGAGACACCAATTTCACGGTGACCGCCACGACTCTCACGGGCGATGACGGTGGAGTTGATTCGCTCAGCGGCATCGAGAGTGTGAATCTCGCAGGTGGTGCCGGCAACAACACGTTCACACTTGCCGGATGGACAGGGACCGGATCGTTCTCCGGCAACGGTGGCGTCGATACGGTCGTGGCGACTGCAAACCTCAACATGGTGCTGGGCGACACTTCGCTGACAGTCGGCACTAAGTTCTTCGCCTTGGATAGCATCGCAGTTGCCAATCTCGCCGGTGGTGCCAGCGCGAACCAGTTCACGCTAAGCGACTGGACCGGCACTGGCTCGATTACCGGTGGCGGTGGTGCCGACCGCGTGATCTACGTCAATGACACCTTCATCATCCTGAATGACTCGCATTTGACGGCAAACGGAATGTTCATGACGCTCAATGCCATCGGCCGGGCCGAACTGACAGGTGGTGCCTCGACAAACACCTTCAGCGTAGCTGGTTGGACCGGCAATCTATCCGTCGATGGTGGCGGAGATATCGATACCATACTCTCCTCTCACGATGCCAACTTCACCCTGACGAACACTTCGCTTGCCATTTCCGGGCTACCCAACTGGAGTCTCGCGAGCGTCGAATCGGCTCACCTCAATGGCGGCGATGGCGATAATACGTTCACCGTTTCGGGGTGGAGCGGCACGGGCCTGGTTGCTGGCAACGGCGGCAGCGATACGCTCATTGCCAATCGCAATACCGACTTCATCCTGACGAACGCCAACCTGACGACGACGGATGGGCTCGCGCTCGATCTTTCGAGCGTCGAGGTCGCAAACCTGACCGATGGCGGTGGAAGTCACTTGTTCGACGTGAGCGGTTGGACGGGAAGTGGCAAGCTGACCGGCGCAGGTGGCAGTGACATGCTCGTTGTCATCAAGGATACGAACTTCACGCTCGGTAGCACTTATCTCACCGCCAGCGATGGTTTGAACATGGTGCTGGCGACAATGGAGATTGCGAACCTGATTGGTGGCGAGAGCAATAACACGTTCGATGTCAGCGGTTGGACCGGAACCGGCGCGGTAGTCGGCGGCGGTGGGACCAATACCGTGGCAGCCACTCGCAACGGCAA
The DNA here is from genome assembly GCF_007747655.1 of Anatilimnocola aggregata. Taxonomy (NCBI): domain Bacteria; kingdom Pseudomonadati; phylum Planctomycetota; class Planctomycetia; order Pirellulales; family Pirellulaceae; genus Anatilimnocola; species Anatilimnocola aggregata. Next base: position 4,458,477 of record NZ_CP036274.1, on the reverse strand, counting down.
CTTCACGTTGACCGATTCCACCGTGTCTGTTTCCGGCGGCTTCGATTTGATTCTGTCAGACATCACGATCGCCAACCTGATTGGCGGCACGAGTGCGAATACGTTCAACGTCACCGGTTGGACGGGCATTGGTTCGCTGACGGGGCTCGGTGGAAACGATATCGTGACGGCCACCAAGGACACCAACTTCGCGATTGGCGATGGTGCCTTTACGACCCTCGATGGAATGTCGCTGGCACTCAACACCATCGAGATTGCCAATCTCACTGGCGGCGCTGGCAATAATACGTTCGATGCGAGCGGCTGGACCGGCTCAGGCACATTCGCCGGTGGCGGTGGCACCGACGTAGTGCGGGCCACGAAGAGCGCCAACTTCGAACTCGCGAACAATCGCCTGCAAACCGACGACGCCATGGATGTAGTTCTGTCGGGCATCACCGTCGCCGATCTGATTGCGGGACCGACGGGTGCCACGTTCGATATCACCGCTTGGACCGGTACGGGCTCACTCACCGGCAATGGAGGATTTGTTTCGGTCGCAGCTGTCCGCAACGCCAATTTCACACTGACCGATTCTCACTTGTCGATCTCGGACGGTACTTCCTTCAACTTGCAGGGAATTACGGTCGCCGAACTCGAAGGTGGCGCGGGTAACAATGTGATGGATGCCAGTGGCTTCTCGGGAACTGCCGTTTTGAATGGCCTGGGTGGCAACGACATCCTGTTCGGCGGCTCTGGCGACGACTGGCTAACGGGTGGAACCAGCGACGACATCGTGGTCGGTAATGCCGGCAACGATACGCTCGTTGGCAACGCTGGCCGCGATCTGCTCATTGGTGGTACGGGCGCGGATAACGGCGAAGCCGATTTGATTCCACCCGGCATCGACGGTGGTGGCGGCGACGATCTGCTGATTGCCGGAACCACTAGCTACGATGCCAACATTGCCGCGCTCACTGCCATCATGGCTGAGTGGACAAGTGGCAATAACTACGCAACGCGCGTTAATAATTTGCGGCAAGGAACCGGTGCCAACGGCGCGTATGTGCTGCGAGTGGCTGGCGACTCCGGTCTCGGTGCTGCGACGGTGTTTGACGACGACGATATCGATAACCTCCGTGGGCAGGCAGGTCTCGATTGGTTCTTCGCCAATAGCCTGGAAGATCTGCTTATTGATCGCAACAGCAGTTCGGAATCGCTGAGCAATCTTGAGTAAGTTTAGCGCTGACCGCGCGCTGACCACACGTAATCCTAGGCATTGGCCGGTGCCTCGTTGGCATCCGGCCTATTGCTGACAGGGAGTTCAGGTTGATCGCGGAGTGTGCCTAAGTAACGCAGGACGAGGCCAGAAAAGATCAGTCCGCCACCAGCGATGGTCCACCAGGCGGGCATGTTCTCGCGCCAGCCCCAAGCCAGGCAGACCCAGACCGGCACAAGCAGCGGCTCGACCAGCCCGATGCCACTCGCTTCGTGGCCGGGAATTGTCCGCAGCGAACGAGCGAAGAGGAAATAGGGTAGTCCCATTTGAAAAATGCCGAAGGCTGCGAGCATCAGCCATTGCCGACCCTGCGGCCAATACTGCTCGACGACGCTGGCTTCAAGTTCGTAGACCGGCGCTAGCAGTGGCAGCGCAAACGGCGCGAGGATGCAGGCCGTCACCATGTGATTGAGAGCGATCAGCCAGGCACTTTCGTGCTCGCGGAGCATGCGCAGCGAGAGGACGACCCCGGCGTAGGTGATGCCCGAAGCCAGCCCATAGAGCACGGCATCGAAGGCGGCCCCTTGGGATTCAAAGTAGAGGATCAACCCGATGCCCGCTGAAGAGAGGGCTGCCATTAGCCAATCGAGCCCGCGCGATGATTCCTTGAATACCAAAACACCGACCAGCAGCACGATCATCGGGCCAGTGTTTTGCAGCCAGATTGCGTTGGCAGCTGAGCCGCGGGCCATGGCGGTGAGATACGTATAGTTCATGGCGGCGAAGATGAGTGTCATCGGCACCATCTTCCACGACCAACTCGGGCGGCGCACCATCGGCAACAAGATGACGCAGGCAAACAGAGCCCGCCAAAACGCAATCGTCGGCCCTGGCCAACCCTTGAAGTCCGGAGCCTTGGCAAAGAAGCCACTACTGCTCCAAAGCAGCGCCGCAATCAGCACCAGCAGCCTGGCGCGCCAACGCTCGGCAGAAGTAGTTTGCGTTAGCATGGCAGGAACAAAGGAGAGAGGTTTATCGCGTAGAGTCTGCAGCATAGCATCTGCGTTCAGTAGTACCGAGTCCCGATGCTTGTGGCGAAATCGCTGGTTGGCTATCCTTTCCTCCAAATTTTCACAGCCTGCCGGCACAACTGAAAGGATCGTATGAACCAGCCAGCGGCATCCCTTCCAGCGCCGATCAACGGCCACGAAATTCGAGTTCCACTCACGATGGCTTTCGGCGTGATTGGCATGGGCTTTATCGGGCTCTTCTTCGGAGGCACTATCGCGCTCGCACAACTATCTGGCTTCAGTTTTGGTGGACCCGCCGGAAGGTATGAGTTCACCAGCGGCGCTGGCCTGCTGGCGCTCGTCTTGGGCTCCGGTGGTCTACTGCTGATTGCAGCAGGAATCGTCTTGCTGTTGAATCGGGGCGGCCTTGTCATGGGGCATGATCGGCTGCAATACGTCGTCAACCGGAAGAAAGTGATTACTCAGATTCCGTATCACAATATTAGCCGGATGGAGATTGCCGAAAGCGATACGGGCAGGTTCATCGGGATCGACCTCGCCAATCTTGCCGATCCGAACACGTTTCATCCGGACGCTGAAGGTTGTAAGAAGTATTCTAACTGGCATTACAAGATCGAACTTGCGACTCCGCAGATGCCTCTTGAGCACATTTACCAATACATCGTCAATCAGCGCAACGCTCGGCGAGGCTAAGGCTGAGAAAGTACCCACCGCGGCTTCCGTTGTTGGCTAGACGATCGCCGGTGCCGGCCGAATCGGTTTGGCGATTGAAGCACCGGTCCAGTCTTCCCTTGCGGGCTGCCGCGACATTTGCTGGGGGAGAAGTAGCCGAGCGAAGTCCTCAAACGACTCTTGTCCCCTCCCCGACTGCGACCGATCATCCTAAAATCTCGGTTTGCCCCTGGCTGAACTTTTGCCCCCAATCCGTGTCGATTGAGCGGGCCGTCCTTTGAGGGAGTAGCTGTTCCATGTCGACCGTCACCGCCAATCAGCGCGTTTTCAACTTTTCCCCCGGTCCCGCCGTGTTGCCGCTGCCGGTCCTGGAACAAGTTCAGCGGGATTTGGTGTCGCTGCCTGGCTACGGCATGAGCATTCTCGAGATGAGCCACCGGGCTCAGGGCTTTCTCGATATTCTGGCTGGTGCCAAGCAGATGCTGCGCGAGTTGCTGGCGATTCCCGAGAACTATCACATCATCTTTTTGCAGGGCGGTTCGCGATTGCAGTTCTCGATGGTGCCGATGAACCTGCTGCGTGGCCAAAGCGCTGCCGCCGATTACGTCATCACCGGTTCGTGGAGCAAAATGGCGCTCGACGAGGCCAAGCGCGAAGGCCAGGTGAAGGTCACTTGGGACGGCAAAGCAACCAATTACGATCGCTTGCCCACGCAAGCCGAGGCCGGTCTGAATCCGGATGCTGCCTTTACCTATTTGTGCAGCAACGAGACCATTCAAGGCGTGCAGTTTGCTGAAGAGCTCGATACTGGCGCATCGCCGCTGGTGATCGACGCTTCGAGCGACTTTTTACATCGCCCCTTGAACTTCAAGAATATCGGCCTGGTCTATGCCTGTGCCCAAAAGAATGCGGGCCCAGCTGGGGTGACTGCCGTCATCATTCGCGACGATCTGCTGGCCCGTTCGCAGGATAGCTTGCCGGGATATTTGAACTTCAAGAATCACGTGAAAGAAGATTCGCTCTACAACACGCCGCCGACCTTCGCCATCTACCTGATGGGGCTCGTCCTCCGCTGGCTAAAGGACGATGTGGGCGGGCTGAAGGCGATGCATCAGCGGAACAAGGATAAAGCCAAGCTGATTTACGATTTGATCGACGGCAGTGGTGGGTACTTTAAGGGACATGCCCAGACCGCGAATCGTTCGCTGATGAACGTCACGTTCCGATTGCCAAACGAAGCCCTCGAAAAGAAATTTTGCAAAGAGGGCGAAGACCGCGGGCTCGATGGCCTTAAGGGACATCGCAGCGTCGGCGGCATTCGGGCCTCGATCTACAACGCCATGCCGGTCGCGGGGGTCGAAGCCCTTGCCGACTTCATGCGCGAATTCAAAAAGAACAACGGCTAATCGTCACTCTGTGTGAGTTGTCTTCACTTCTGCCTTCTAACTTCTACCTTTCCCCATGGCCCGTATCATCGTTCTCGATCCGATCGCTCAAGAAGGTCTCGATATGCTGGCAGCTGCGCCCGGCATCGAGTACGAAGTTCGCACCGGTCTCAAGGGTGCCGCTCTGCGCAGCGCGCTCGCGGAGTTTGATGGAGCGATCTGCCGCAGCGGGGTGACGATCAACGGCGAGGCGCTCGAAGGAAACAAGCGGCTGAAGGCCATTGCGCGGGCCGGTGTGGGAACCGACAACATCGACAAAAATGTTGCCACTCGCCTCGGCATCGTGGTGATGAATACGCCCACAGGCAATACCCTGAGCACGGCCGAACATACGTTCACGCTGCTGCTGGCTCTCTCGCGCCGCGTGGCCGAAGCTCACATGACCCTGTGCGGCGGTAAGTGGGACCGCAAGACGTACATGGGTTCGCAAGTTGCCGACAAAACGCTGGGCATCGTTGGCCTCGGACGCATCGGCCAGGAGGTGGCCAAGCGGGCCAATGCCTTTCAAATGAAAGTAATGGGTTACGACCCGTTCCTTTCAAGCGAGCAGGCGCAAAAGCTGGGAATTCAACGTGTTGATAAGGTTGCCGATATGTTTCCGCATATCGACTACCTGACGGTGCATACCCCTCTGACGCCAGAAACGACCGACCTGATTGACTCGGCTGCGATCGAGAAATTGAAGCCCGGCTGCCGGTTAATCAACTGCGCCCGCGGCGGCATCTACAACGAAGCAGCGCTGGTCGAAGGACTCAAAAGTGGCAAGCTCGGCGGCGTCGCGCTCGACGTGTTCGTCGAAGAACCGAACACTACCAGCCCGCTGCTGAAGATGCCCAACGTCCTCTGCACGCCTCACCTGGGTGCCAGCACCGAAGAGGCACAGCAGCAAGTCGCGCTCGAAGCGGTGCAACTGCTGATTAACTATTTCTCGACGGGCGAAGTTCGTCATGCCGTGAATATGGCCTCGGTCGATCCCGCCACGTTACAGGCAATGAAGGGTTATCTCGATCTCGCCTGGCGGTTGGGCCTGCTGATGGCCGAATGGCAACCGAGCGGAGCAGCTGGCTGTCACATTACTTATCGTGGCGAAGTGACCAAGCGGAACACGAAGCTCCTGACTTCCGCCTTCTGTGCAGGCCTGCTCGAAAAGGCGCTCGACGAAGAAGTGAACATCGTCAATGCCGAAGTGCTGCTGCGTGAACGGGGCATCGTGCTGACGGAAGAATCACGCCCCGATATGGGTGCCTTCAGTTCGTCGATGTCGGTTGAAGTGAAGACGGGGAACAAGATTCACGTCGCTTCCGGCACGCTCTTTGGCAACAACATGCCGCGGTTGATTCGCCTGGACGACTCGCGCCTGGAAGCTTATATCGACGGCAATCTGTTCGTCTTTACGCACAACGACGTGCCCGGCATCATCGGCGCGGTCGGCACCATCTTTGGCAAGCACAGTGTGAACATCGGTCACATGACCGTAGGTCGTGCCGTGCCCGGTGGAACAGCGGTCGGGGTCCTTAATCTCGATACCGTGCCTCCCAAGGCCGCCATCGATGAAGTGCTATCTCACCCCAGCATCACCAGCGCTCGAGTCATTCCCATGCCACCCGCTGGCAAGCTCCCTAGCTGGTTGGGTTGGTAGTAAGGGATGAGGTCAGGGGCCCGCGCTTTGCTTGCCTCTCATCCACGCGCTAAACGCCGCTGCCATTAACACCGGCAGCGCGATCGATACGCCCAGCGCCAGTGGTAGCCACTGATATCGCTCGGCAAATTGGCCAAAGGCCGCATAGGCGAGCGCCAGGCCCAAATTGCTCAGCAGTACTGGCGGCAAGAACGTTCGCCACCTCATCTGGTGCATCCCCACAAATAGCACGCTCGCTTCGGCCACGACGGGAATGCCGCGACCGACGACCAGCAACCAGGGGCCCAGCTTGCGCGTAAGTTCTTCTGCGCGCTCCAAGTCGGATTGTGTCGTCAGCCAGGCCACTAACGGCGCACCGATGCCCCGGGCGAGCGCGAAACCGAGTGCAGCTCCCAGCGACATTCCCAGCCAGGCGACCAATGTTCCCAGCAGCACGCCCAACTGCCAACCCGCTGCCGTACAAAGTACGCTCGAAGGAATCGGCAGAAAGATATCGCTGGCGAGCAAGCCGATGATGGCAGCTGCGGTCAAAGCTTGCGACTCGCGCGACTTGCCCCATTCGCCAATTTGATCCTGCCAATCGAACCCCAGCAGCGTTAAAGGCACAAGCGGGATCGCCAGCACCACAATCATCGGCAGCATCGGCCGCAGAATATCGCGCACGACTAACTTTCCGACGGCATCGCTGCCAGCGCGGCGATGCAAAACTGAATGTGCTCATCGAGGTCGAGTCCCAAGTCGGCAGCCCCGCGGTCGATGTCGTCGCGGTTGACGGCGGCGGCAAAACTCTTCTGCTTCAGCTTTTTCTTCACGCTCTTGGCTTCCATGCTCACGAGTCGCTCTGGTCGCACCGCGGCGCAAGCGATGATGAATCCGCACAGTTCGTCACAAGCGTAAAGGGTCTTGTCGAGGCGACTGACGCGCGGGCAATCGGGTAGATAATCGGCATGCGACTTGATCGCGTAGATCACCTGCTCGGGATAGCCTCGCTCGCGCAGGATTTCGGCTCCTTGCAGCGGATGATCGGGCGGATTGGTCCACCGCTCGTAGTCGAAGTCGTGCAGCAGTCCGACAGTGCCATACGTTTCCTCATCTTCGCCCCACTGGCGCGCGTAAGCACGCATGGCGGCCTCGACGCACAGCATGTGCTTGCGCAGCGCTTCGCTGCTGACATATTCGTGCATCAGGGCGAGGGAAGCGGTGCGGTCAAGAGGATTGCTCATGTTGCCGGCGACTCGATCGTCTATTTGGGCTTCTTAATTGCCAGCCAGATGCTGCTGTGCTGGAAGGTACTGCCGCCGAGGGTTTGCGTCACCAAGGCCGTGGCCAATTCCTTATCCTCGGCATCGCGAGCAACAATGCGAATGGGCCCTGCCTGAGCATCGGCGGCCGCCGTAAAAATCAGCTTCACTTGTTTGGCCGTTTCACCTTTGGCGGGTGAAGTGACTGCCTCGACGGTCACTCCCATCGGCAGGTCAACGGCAGCGATGGAGACTTCGCTAGTAAAGCCTTGGCGATTGATCGAAACGGGAATTTCGAGAGTCTTGCCAGCTTCGAGCAGTTGATTCCCTGCGGTGACGCTGAGGGTCAATTTGGGCTGAGGAACGTCGATGGTCAGGCGATAGACATGCCGTGGTCCGCCGCTCCGATGCAGATCGCGCACCTCGAGCACGTAGTCGCCGTCCGCGGCCAGGGTGGCGTTGAGCGTGGGATCGCGCAGCTTGCCCGCGTCATCGGCTTCGATCACCGGTTGGCCACTGGCAGTGCTCAACTTCAGGAAGGGATCGAGATCGAACGACAGGCTCTGCGACTCGGCGGCGATGGTCAGCTTGGTTCCCTTCTTGCCGCTGAACTTAAAGCGATGCACTTCGCGCTTTTGGGCAATCACTCCTGAGACGCAGCAAGGGGCTTCAATTGCTTGACCTTCCGCGGTCAGTGACTGAGCGGAGGCGACGATGGATGGCATGCTGACGCGTTTGAGCGGAATAAGTCCCGCAGTGCCAGGTGGCGACCAGTACCAAGGCTCGGTTTGGAGATGTTCCGGTTCCGTGGCCACAACCGGCTCGGCGGACACATTCCAACCGACCAGCTTCAGCGGAGTTGGCTCGCCGCGAGGTATCGCCAGCGGCAACGCGGCATCGGCAAAGGGACCGGTGGTAATGGTTAGGCGATAGATAAAGAGTTCGCCCCCCGCGAAATTGATCCCGCTATTGGGCGTTGCAGGGAGGGCAAACGTGCGGATGAAATAAGTTCCGTCGCTCTTGGCCGTGTACGAGAGCAACGCATCGAGTCCACCAGCATCTTGATTCATGGCCAGCACCAGACCGGCTTCGTTGCAAATTTGTAGCGTGCCGTCTGCGGGCGAACCCAGAATCAGATGGGATTGCAAACTGGCGACGACCGTCTGTCCGGCCGTGAGTTGAACGGCATAGGCGTCGGAATCGCCGCTTTTGTCGTACCGACCGTGGGCGACGAAGGGTAGAGCGGCCTGCTGAGCCTGTGTCAGTTTGTCGTTCGGTTCCTTCTCCAACAGACTGGGGAGATGAGCAATGACAAACGGGCGAGGAGTCGAAGCCCCTTCGTCGTCGACGAGCCTCAGCCAGGCAATGCCGGCAATGGCGTCGTCGGCGATGCGAATTTTCAGCTTGCCCTTCTCTTTTTCGCATTCGACCTGCAAGCGGTTGTCGCTGGTCCAAACTTGCACCGGCCAATTGGCGAACGTGCCGGTTGCGGTGACGGCTGCCTGTTCGCCAGGCGCACCTCCGGCTGGATAGAGCGAGGTGACATCCGGCGGCGCAGCCGTGAGCGCCGAATTGGCCAGCAGCACGAGCGCGCTGAACTTTATCGCTGGAAGAAGAATTCCGGCGTGTTGAGCAGCGCCCATAGCAGGTCCTCGGTGGATTGACGGCGGGAAGTTTCGGGGCGGGCGAAGACCTGCGTGCCGATGTCGCGCTCGGCGGCATCGGGCAGGCGGCCATAACAGAGCATGTACAACTCTTCGATGATTTGATCGGGCGAACGCTCGCTCTTGGCGAGTTGATTGGCAATTCCCGCGTCGTCGGTCACTTTGCCTTGAATGGTCTTCGAGTTCATCAGGTGCAAGGCTTGCGTCACCGCGCCGTCGCTCATTCGCTCGCAGGGAGGATCTTGATTCGGGTCGGGGCGGCCAAACGTATCGAGCGTGAGGCTGTCGATGCGCGTGGTCCACAATTGATTGGCTCGTGAGCCAGCGGGCATCGCTTGATAATTTTCGGGGAGCCCGGTGATATCGCAGATGGCGTCGGCCAGCACTTCGGCTCGCATGCGGGTGCGATAGCGGCGCGAGAAGTTGCGCGTGTCTTGCACGTTGGTCCCCTCGGGGCGCACACTCAGGCCATAGACGTACGACGTGCAAATTGTACGAATCAGTTGCTTGAGGTCGTACTTCTGTTGTCGCAGATGACTCCCCAGTGCGCCGAGCAATGCCGGATTCGAGGGAGGATTGGTAGCCCGCAAATCATCGACGGGTTCGACCAGCCCGCGCCCCATTAACTCGGCCCACAGGCGATTGGCGATCGTTTGCACGAACAGTTCGTTGTCGTCGGCGGTGATCCAAGCGGCCAAGGCTTGACGCGGATCATCCCCTTCGGCGATCGCTGGCGCTGTGCCGTAGAGTGGACGAGGTTCCATTTCCTGGCCGGTTGTCGGGTGCTTCACTACGACCTTCTTGCCGAACAGAATCACCTCTTCGCTGCCGGAAATAGGGGGCGAAAGGCCGGTCCCTTTACGACCGACGCGCGAAAAGTAAGCCGCGAAACTGTAGAAGTCGTCCTGACTCCATTTTTCAAACGGGTGATGATGACACTTGCAGCAGTCGAGCCGCGTGCCGAGGAAGAGTTGCGAAATCATCGTCGTCAATTCGGCCGGCTCACGACGATCGCGGAAGACAACCGCCGCGCCGTTCTTCCAAGTGCTTCCCTCGGCCGTCACAATCTCGCGGACAAACTCGTCATAGGGTTTGTTGGCGCGCAAGCTATCGCGGATCCATTGGTCCATCGACATGACCGTCTTGATGCCGACGCGATAAGGGTTGGGGCGTAACAAGTCGGCCCATTTGCCGGCCCAATGATCGGCGTATTCGGGCCGTTCGAGCAGGGCGTCGATGAGTTTGTCGCGTTTGTCGCTGCTGGTGTCGGCGAGAAAGCCCCGAACCTCAGCGGGCGTGGGGAGGCGGCCAATAATATCGAGATGGGCGCGACGCAGATATGTGGCGTCGTCGCAGGGTTGCGAAGGGAGGAGCCCTTGCGATTGAAGCTTCTCCCAGACCAGGCCATCGATGAAGTTCTTGCGCGGCAAGGCGGCGTAACGACTAGCATCGACGTCGCCGGTTACGGGAATCGCGACGTTGCAGGTGGCGATCACACTCATGTAGCGGGCCATCAACGTGGCTTCGCCGGGGAGCGGACCGGCAGCAATCAGCCCGCTGCGATCGACATTCACGATGGCCGCTTCGTTCGATTGAAAGGCCGTTTGTGCGGTGACATCGCGGCGCGTGCCGTCGGAGTACTCGGCCGTGACCAAGATGCGGTGTTTCTCGCGCGGTCGAAGCGTCACTTGCGCGGGAAAGAGGGTGACGCCGATGAGTTTGGGCTCTTCTGCCACGCGGCGCGTTGCACCTTCGGCAATCCAGCGGCGCAAGGTTTCGTAATCGGCACCGGCCGGTTCGAGGCGAACGCCGCCACCGTGGGGAACCAGTGCGGCGCCTTTTTGCAAGATCAAGCTACGTTCCGGGGCACCGGGAAAGACTCGGCGACCGCGGGCGTGCTGGGTGAGCGAGGCAAAATCGAAGTCGGGGTCGAACGAGAGGAGCGAAAGCTGAAAGCCGTTCTGGCCGCGGGCTTTGCCGTGGCAAGCTCCAGCACTGCAACCATTGCTGACGAAGATGGGCTGCACGTCGAGTTCGAAACTGGTGGGGCGTAGCGACTTCGCTTGCTGTACTTCCACGGCACATTCGACCGACTTGCCGGCGAGTTCCGCAATGATGGTTGTCTTCCCGTCGCCGACGACCGTTACTCGCCCTTGCACATCGACAGTGGCAATCGCGGCATCGGTTGAACGAAAGGTGACGCTGGTCGTCAGGTCGCAACTTCGCCCCACATCGTCGCCAATGGCCAGCAACTGTTGAGAGGAACCAGCTCCGCGCAGTAGCACCTGGGCCGGTTCGAGGCGAGCGAGCACCGGCTCAGCTGCGGCGGTGGAAAGGCTGCCACTAAGTGCGGCCATTCCCAGCAGCAGCCAGCTGCGGCAAGACCAAGGGCGAACGGGCAGTTTCGTCATGAGCGGTTCCGTCGAAGCGCGTGTCGCGTTAGGTGGGCGGGAAAGGTGGGGCGGCAAAGGTCATCCCGATCGTTGCCGGTGGTTCTTCTATTGTAAGGAGCAAAGGCGACCAATCTCAAGCAACAACCGATCGTGGCGGGCTATTCCATTGCGCCGACCGCAAAAGGGGGGTGTTCAATTAAGGGTGCCTTAATTGAACAATGAAGTGCATAACTCTCGAGTTTCCGAGCAATGGGTGTTCAACAATGAGGTCCTTTGTTGGACACTTACGTTGCCGACTTGGAGAGGTGTTGCCTTTTGGCAACGTGCCACTCGAGATTCGCGCGCGGATTGCCGCCTAAATCCGCATTTCGTTGACACTTGCGGAAACCCCATTTAGACTGCAAGAGACAGTTTTATCTGTCCCAGCTTGTTCGTGTTGCAGCTGCGTGCCAGGGGTTGGCATTTCGAAGCATTCGCTTGCGGAATAAACGAACCCCGAGCCAGCGAATTACGCATATCAGAAAGCTGCGGGCCGCACCTCTTTTCTTTTGGCGGCCGGTGGCAGGGAAACTGACAATTTCAGCAAGGCTGAAGGAGAAAGTAGATGGCTGCGTCCAAAGAGAGTCAGGGTTTGCAGATTGCCGTGATCATTTTCGCGGTGCTGACAATCATCCTCGCGGTAACGACTTACATCTTCTATGCGCAGTCGGAAGAAAATCTGGCCAAGCGGGCGCAGGCCGAGCGAGATGCGATCGCGGCCAAGGCAGTCACGGCCAAGGTCAGCTATCGGGCCGCCGTATTGCAGTTTGTGCTGGGCGATGGTGTCGATCGCGAAACGGCCCTGGCTGGCAAGCCGGCCGGCGATGACGAAGTAGCCGCCCGGGTGCTCCGCCAATTCGACGAAGACATGGCCATTCATCCGCAAGCGGGCGAACCGGCTTTGAACTACCGCTCACTGCCAGCCTACTTGCTGGGAATTATCAACAGCAAGCAAGTTGCGATGGTCGATTCCGAAGCAGAAGCCAAACGAGTCTTGGACAAGAGCAAGGCCGATATCGATGCTCAACTGGCCCGAACGGCTGCTTCCGAAGCTGTCGCGACCAAAGCAACCGCTGACCTGGGGAACCAAACCGATACCTTCAACAAAGACCGCGCGGCATTCAATGCCGAAGCTGCCAAGTTCGTGGTGCAAATCAACGCCAAAGACGCCACGCTGAAAAAAGAACGCGAAGACGCAGCGAAGAACATCGCGACGCTCTCGACGCAGATCAATCAGCTGTCGCAAGTCTCGGAGAATATGAAGAAGAAAGTGATCGACATGCAGAACTCGACCGTCAATCGGTTCGAAGCTCCGGACGGTCGCGTCACGCTCATCAACCAAGGCCAACGCCTGGTTTGGATCAACCTCGGACAAAAGGACGGGCTGCAACGCCAAACCACCTTCTCGGTGTTCGATCACGATGAAAACGGCGTCGCCCAGGCCGAACCGAAGGGGCGTATTGAGGTCGTTCGCGTCGTCGAAGATCACCTGGCCGAATGCCGCATTCTCGAAGACAAGGCGTCGAACCCAATTCTGCCGAACGACATCATCTTCACTCCAGCCTGGTCGCCGGGGCAGAAGGTGCACTTCGCCCTCGTCGGTTTTATGGACATCAACAAGGACGGCCTGAGCGATCGCGAGCAAATCCGCAACATCATTCAGATGAGTGGCGGCATCATCGATGCCGAGTTGCAAGACGATGGCAAGCGCGTGGGCGCGTTGACGGTCAACACGCGTTACCTTGTGCTCGGTGAGAAGCCGAACGAAAAGTCGGGCGAGCGAATCCTGCTCGAGTACAACTTCCTGCTCGGTGAAATGAACAAGTACGGCACTGAGACCATCAACATTCAAAAGTTGATGGCGATGATGGGCTACAAGCCAGAAGAACGGACTGTCGAACTCGGTAAGAGTGCTGCAGCCAACGAGTTCAAGCGTCGTACGCCAGCCAAGCCAGCGCCGGCCCCGCTTGGTGCTCCTGGCGGTGCTGCTCCGGCCCTGCCACCAGCGGCTGCTCCCGCACCCGCTCCGGCTGTTGGGGCAGATCCTTTCGGTTAATGCATGGAGGTTGCGAAAGCGACCTGAATAACAACTTGACTTCACAACAGGGCCGGGCGGTCTAATCGCCCGGCCTTCTCTGTTGCGCGCCAGATGGGCCTCGCCATATTCGTTCTGCCTGCCCGCCTGTTCGCCATCGTAGCAAGGCCCATAATGGAGAACCTGATTCATTCTCTCCCGAACTGGATGCTGGCAACTCGCTTGGCATATTTTCCGCAATGACCGCACCGACTGCCGAACAACTGGCCGATTATCAAATTCTGACGACCGGCGCTGGCCTCGTCAGCTTGCCTCGAACTCAGCTAGCGCTCAGTGGCGAAGATCGAGCCACTTTCCTGCAAGCCTTCTGCACCGGCGACATTAAGAAGCTGCAGACAGGCATGGGCTGCGAAGCGTTCATTACCAACCACCAAGGAAAAGTTGCCGGGCATGTGCTCGTCTTTTGCGATGCCGACCGTCTGCTGCTCGATGGTGCGCCGGGGCAAGCCGAGAAACTCATTGTGCATCTCGATCGGTTTGTCATTTCCGAACGAGTCGAGTTCCGCGACCTATCGACCGATCACGCGGAGTTTTTGTTGGCGGGGCCGACTTCCGCCGCTGTACTGCAAAAACTAAACATCGCTCCCGCGGCGGAGCGGCTGAGCCATGCGAAGGTAAGCATCGGGGGAGAAGAAGTCTCGCTGCGTACGGTCGATTTGCTCCGCGTTCCCAATTTTCTGTTCAGTGTGCCAGCGACCGCGCGCGAAGTCGTTCAGCGGGCAATTGTCGCTGCCGGTGCGAAAGTGTGCAGCGAAGCAGCTTTTGAATTGGCCCGCCTCGAAGCGGGCTATCCGATATTCGGCACCGATATCAGCGAAGAGAATCTGCCGCAAGAAGTGCAGCGAAATACCCAGGCTATTAGCTTCACCAAGGGCTGCTACCTGGGGCAGGAAACCATAGCCCGGCTCGATGCACTTGGCCACGTAAATCGAGTCCTCACCGGCCTGAAGTTGCCGGCCAATCATGGCTTGGCTGCTGGTGCCACCATCCTGCAAGGTGAGAAAAAGCTGGCGCAAATTACATCGATTGGCTATTCGCCGAACCTGGGAGCCGATCTGGCCCTCGCTTATGTGCGCACTATCCATGCCTCGCCGGGTAAGAAACTGACGTTGGCCAGTGGGGAAGCCGAAGTCATCGCGTTGCCGCTTCAAAACTAAGAGGAAGCTCATGCCCGAGTATCGCTGGAACACCTCTTCGTTCGCAGAAGGCTACGATGCTGCCGCGCCGCAGATTCATCCGTACTACGTGCAAGTGCAAGATGGAATCGTCGGCATCCTCGGCGACCTGGCAGCAGGGCGGCCGACGAGTGAGCCCTTGCACATTGTCGATCTGGGTGGCGGATCTGGCCGGCTGCTCGAACGCATCCTCAAAATATTGCCAGCAGCAACGGCAACCATCGTCGATCAATCCGAAGCTTTCCTGGCGATCGCCGAACGTCGTCTGGCGCCATTTGGTGGGCGCGTCGAATTTGTCGTGAGTCGGTTGCAAGAAGACTGGCCCGCGAAGCTTGCCCAACAACCAAATGCCCTTGTCAGCACTTCGGCCATTCATCATCTCGATCCGGGCGAGAAGCAGGCACTTTATCAGCAGGTTGCAGGCACACTTGCAACAGGTGGGCTGTTCTTGAATGGGGACGAAGTGCGCCCTGAAGACGACGCCGAGTACCAGGCCACAATGGAGCGCTGGGCCCAGTTCATGCGGGCAGGAATGGCAAGTGGCGCTATTCCCACGGGCTTTCATCCCGCTGCGCAAGGCTGGATCGAGCGGAACGTAGTCCGCTTTGGCGAGCCGAAAAACAGTGGTGACGATTGCCACGAAACGGCCGCAACCCAACTTGATTACTTCCTTGCCGCCGGTTTTCGCCGGGCCGATGTTCCTTGGCACTGCGAGTTGTGGTCGATCTTGCGTGGCGTGAAATGAACGCCACGGACTCTCCACCTCTCTTGAACAGCGGCGGCGTGCTGCGCCCCGTGTTGATGCTGGCCCTGCCGGTGCTGGCCGAAGAGTCGTTGAATCTGCTCGTCGGTCTGACTGACTGGTATCTGGCGGGCAACTTTCTGGTTGGTGAAGAACCGCTGGCTGCCATGGGCCTGCTCGCTTACGTCATGTGGTTGATCCCCAGTTTCTTCTCGTTTGTGGGGATCGGGGCGACGGCACTCGTAGCGCGTTTTATCGGTGCAGGCAATCGTGAGCAAGCACTGCACGTCACGCGCCAGGCGATCTTGCTGGGCCTGTTCCTTACGCTGCTGGTTATGGCAGTCTGCTTTGGGGGCGGACCGACGTTCATTCGGGCGATGAATTTCACCGACCTGACTGCCGAACTTGCCGAGCGATACCTGGTCATCCTCGCGTGGGCCGTGCCATTCATCATGTTCGAGCAGATCGCCACCGCTTGCTTGCGCGGCTCGGGAGATACTGTCAGCGGCTTGCAGGCCCGAGTGCTAGTAAACCTGACGAATTGCCTGCTGAGTGCCGCCCTCGTTACCGGTTGGGGACCGTTTCCACATTTGGGTTGGGAAGGTTTGGCGATCGGGACTTTGTGCGGCCACATTGTCGGCGCTACGGTGCTGCTCGTTATCTTGCTGCGCGGGCGCGGCGGCATTGCGCTCGCCTGGCAATGGGAAAAGTTTGATATTCCGACGATGCGGCGCATTCTGCGCATCGGCTTGCCGGCGGGCTTCGATCTGCTGGCGGTCATTGTCTGCCATCTGATTTATGCCGGCATCATTTACAGCTTTGGCAAAACAGCTCAGGCGGCGCACGGGCTAGGTGTGCAAATCGAGGCCATGTCGTATCTGGCCGGTTCTGCGTTTCAAGTTGCGGCGGCCACCATGTGTGGACAATCGCTGGGGGCACAAAACCCCGCACGCGCGGTTCGTAGCACGCTCGTGGCGACGGGCCTGGCAATGGCCACGATGTGTACCGCGGGATTCTTCTTCTTTACCCATGGTGAGCAACTGGCAGTGATCTTTGCCCGCGAACCAGGCAAGACGACGCACCTGACGGGAGAACTACTAAGAATCGTCGCCATCTCTTGTCCGTTCCTCGCCGTCCTGCAAGTGACGAGTGGCGCACTGCGCGGCGCTGGCGATACTACCTGGCCCTTTCTGACAACTCTGGCAGGTCTCATCTGCATTCGTTTGCCCGGTGCTGCCTGGCTAGGGCTCAGCTCGATCCCGCTCCCTTTTTCCGATCTCGAGATTCCTGGCTTCGGTTGGGGAGCGCAGGGCGCTTGGATTGCAATGGTCGCAGATGTCGCCGTCCGCAGCGTGCTCATTTCGGCTCGCTTTGCCGGCGGCAAGTGGCAACATGTGAACGTCTGAAGCTCAGCAACATTGAAGCTGAGCAGGGGCCGCGCTCAGGCCTTCGGCGGCGACGCCTTACGTGCTGCAGGAGCTGGCACCGGCATCGCCAGTCGCTGCCGCATTGCTTTGGCCAGGATCGGCAAGAAGAACCAGTGTGGAATCGCCTGCATCCAAGCCTGGGTGTCGATCACGCCGATGGACGTCTGCAACAGTACATGCCCCGTTTGCGAATCGAGATCGACCCCTTCGAGACTCTCCCAATTCAAGAGCAGGCCTTTGCCTCCCTTGGTTTTATCAAGCAGGATGCCGTCGCGCGTCAGATTCACAAGCCCCACGCGTTCGCTCCCCCCTTGATAAAGGATTTGGACCAGCCGGGGAATCATCGCCTTGGTGACCCCCGTCAGGATCGCGTCGCGCAGAATGCCAAAGTCCGAAAAAGAACCCGCAGCCAGCACGATGGGCGGGCCTGTGTTGGGCGTAAGTTCGATCGTCGTATTGCTTGTCGCGCCTGGCGTTTGGCGGTTCGATTGAATGTCTTCCGACACTTGCTTCACGTCTGTAAAGGCCAGCGACTGCTGTTGGCCGCGGCGCGTGAGGACGATCCCCCGCTCGTACAGTTCGACAAACTGCCCATAACGACGAAACGCCGGGATCAGCCACAGGAGGGTCGTTCCCACGGCAAGCGCGGTCGCTCCCAGCCCCAGCAGCAAGAGCATGCCGCGATTCCCTTGGGAGTTGAGCAGCAAAAGGAGCAGCGTACCGCCGATCCCCAGGACTAGTGCCCCGCAGAACCAGAGGATCGCGCGAATCAACTCTCCCTTGGAGCTGATGTGTTTGGACAGGCTCTTTCCTAACTCGGTCGTAGGTTGCATGGGACTTCTCGACATCGCAGGTTGGCAGGGCTAAGTTGGCAGGAAATCCGATTACCCCCACTATGGTAGCGTGCAAAGGGGCGTGTCGCCCCTAGATAGAGTGTCTCCACGAAATTCGCAGGAAGGATTTGCCAATTTGCCAGAATCCCCTGGGGCAAAACAGCACGGCAAATCTTGGCGACATTTGATTGACACATATTCACTAAGTAGTAATAATTTAGTTGGCTATTTTGACAATGTGGTGGAAGGAACCTGCTTGTGCGGGGGCAACTGCAAACAGCCGGACGCGTCAGCGAGGGGAAATCGAATGCAACCGTTCCTCGCAGCGGAACGCGATATCAGAATAGCTCCCTCGCTGACGCGTCGGGCTAAGTAGCAAATTCATCCTGCCAGCGTGAATTGGTACTGGAATGCACTCTTGGCGACGAGGTACGCCGCCAAGGTTCAACAACGGGGTTTATCAACAAAGAGGATGATTTCAGAGTTCGTAAATTGAACACAATTCGTTGCCGCGGAACGGCTTAACTGTGATGTACGCAAAAGGGGGGTGTTGATAAACTCGCGGGCTGCAGACGCTACTGGGAACCCGACGACGAGTGATTGGCGAGAGTTGAAGTGAAGCGTAAACCGCCTCTGTGAAGCATCATGGACGAGAAATCATTTGAATGTTTTGACCTGGCTCAGACGATCCGCGAGATTGCGACAGCGCTGCGCGTTTATGTCGAGCAGATCGGTGCGGCAGTAGAACTGCTCGACGAGGGGAACACGATTCCGTTTATCGCCCGCTATCGCAAAGAGGCGACCCGCGGACTCGATGAAGTGGCGTTGCGACAGATCGAAGATGCCCTCGCCAGGGCCCGCGAACTGGCTCAGCGAAAAACAACGATTCTTAGAACGATTCACGAGCAAGGCCAACTCACACCTGAACTGCAACAGCAGATTCGGTCGTGCTTTGACCGGCAACTGCTCGAGACGCTATACCTGCCGTTCAAGCCAGAACGGCGAACCCGGGCGACTACCGCGCGCGAGCGCGGCCTGCAACCGCTGGCCGACTTGCTAATGCGGCAAGAGAAACTGAATCTTTCCAAAGCCGCGGTGCTGAAGCCCTACGTCAATCTGGAAAAAGGGGTCGCCGATGAGGCAGCCGCTTTGCAAGGGGCGTGCGATATTGTCGCGGAGCAATGGTCGCAGCATCCGCCGCTACGTCAGTGGCTGATCGAACATGCCAGCCAACAGGGGGTGATCGCTTCGAGCGTTAAACGCGGCAAGCAAGCGGATGCGAGCAAGTTCGAGATGTATTTCGATCATCGCGAGCCCGTCAAACGCGTTCCTTCGCACCGGCTGCTGGCCATGAATCGCGGCGAGGCAGAAGGTCTGCTCAAAGTGAGCTTGCAGCTAGATGACGATTTCGTGCTGGCAAACATCAAGCCGGAACTAGCTCACAATCGACAATTTGAGTTTTATCCCGAGTTGCTGACGACGGTCGAAGATTGTTATGAACGGCTGCTCCTACCGGCTATCGAATCGACCGTGTTCGAAAACCTGAAAAGTAAAGCCGATGAAGAAGCGATTGCCGTTTTTGCCAGTAATCTGCGCGAGTTACTGCTGGCCGCCCCCGCAGGACCGCAGATGACGATTGGAGTTGACCCTGGTTTTCGCACGGGATGTAAACTCGCGGTCGTCGACGGCACCGGCAAGTTCCTTGCGAACACCACCATCTACCCGACACCGCCGACGAGCGATTTAGCAGGCGCTCGCAAGACGCTGCTGGCACTTATCACCAAGTACGATGCGAAACTGATTGCGATTGGCAATGGGACTGCGTCGCGCGAGACCGAAGCGTTTGTCGCTGGTGTCATTAAAGACAATGGTCTCCCGATCACGCAGGTAAAGGTCAGCGAATCTGGTGCTTCGATTTACTCGGCCAGTGAGCTCGCCGCGCGCGAGTATCCCGATCTTGATCTCACCGTGCGCGGGGCCATCAGCATTGCCCATCGGTTGCAAGATCCCCTCGCCGAGCTCGTGAAGATCGACCCCAAGTCGATTGGCGTCGGGCAGTATCAGCACGATGTGAACCAGCCCCTACTGCGCAAGAGTCTCGATCGCGAAGTCGAGTCGTGTGTGAACTCGGTCGGCGTCGATGTGAACCTGGCGAGTGCGTCGTTGCTCGCGCATGTCGCCGGCATCGGACCCAAGCTGGCAGAGAAAATTGTCGAATTCCGCGATGCCAATGGCCGATTCGAAACGCGCGCAGAGTTGGGCAAGGTTCCCAAGTTGGGGCGCAAGGCCTTCGAGCAGGCGGCCGGCTTTTTGCGGATTCGCGATGGTCATCAGCCGCTCGACAACTCGGCCGTTCATCCGGAAAGTTACTACGTCGTTCAGAAGATGGCGGCCAAGCTGGGCGTTACTACGAAAGATCTGGTCGGCAACATAGCGCTCGCGACTCGCCTGCAAGCTGCGGACTTTGTCGATGAGAAGATCGGCTTGCCGACAGTGCAGGATATTCTTGCCGAGCTTGCGAAGCCTGGCCGCGATCCGCGCAGCGAATTCAAAGTTGCCAAGTTCGCCGAGGGAATCAACGAACTGAAAGATTTGAAAGTCGGCATGGTCTTGGAAGGGGTGATTACCAACGTGACCAAGTTTGGCGCGTTCGTTGATATTGGCGTGCATCAGGATGGGCTCATCCACGTTTCGCAACTTGCCAATACGTTCGTTCAAGACCCCAGCGAAGTCGTTGCCGTCGGCGACGTCGTTCGAGTGAAAGTGCTCGAAGTCGATCTCGACCGCAAGCGGATTGCCGTTTCGCGCAAGCAGGCAATGTGAACATGTCAGGCACTCAAACGAGCACGAACCGCCGAGCAGCTTTACTTGCCGATAAAGCGCCGCCGAACCTCTTCCAGAACTTCTTGTTGGCTGGGTGGTTCGCCCAAGTGCTTGGCGAACAGAGCATCGAGCGCGGCGATGTAGGCCTCGCCAAAGGCGCTGGTTACCGCAGCCGCGGTAGCTGCCGAGATAGCTCCGCCCACCACCGAACCGACACCCGGAATGAACTTCAACAGACCACCCACGATTGCCCGCCCCGTCAGTGTGGCTGCCGTTCCGCCGACCATGCTGGCCACGAGCGTGCTGAGAAAGCCATCGGAAAAAGAGAGTCCATAGGTGGCGGTGATGCCGGCCACCATGGCGATCTGCATTGGCACAAGCATGGCCGCATCGGCGAAGGGCACGGGTACTGCGCCAATCCCCGCCGCAGAAGACGCCGTAGTCGCCACGATCAAGTGAGAACGTTGCCGCTTGAGTGCCAGATCAGCTTTTTGGGCTGCGACGAAAGCCCGCTTTTGCCCTTCGGGAAACAACTCCATCGTGAGCTGGACCAAATCGACGAGTCCCATCGGTGGCAAGGTGTGACCATCGTCAAATGTTTCGGGAATGGAGCGAGTTCGAACAACGTTTTTCGCCGCGGGGAGCAGTCGTTGCACCTCAGCCCGGAAACCGTTATCCGCCCGGGCCTTGGTGATGACGGCGACGACTGGCATGAACTCGGCGAGCATCGCCGTGAGATCTGTCTCCGCCTGCTCGACGCGGCGGAGATCCTCCACAATACAAAGCCACGCGACATGGATTTGCTTCTTCTCATCGCGATCTCGACGCCGCTCCGTAATGAATGCCTTCAGCGACTTGGTGCTGGAGAAGTCCGACAGCTCCAGTCCACGCGTATCGAAGATCGAGAGCGGTATTCCCTCTTTGGTGATTTCGCGCGTGTCCTGCGTAACGGGCCTGCCTTGGCCGGTGGTGGCAAGATTGCCCTGAAACACGCTGTTAATCAGCGTACTCTTGCCGACGCCTGTTCGCCCGGCAATCAGAACATTCGCATGCCCCCGCTCACGCAGCGCTTCTTCCAGGGCATTTTTGGCCAATCCACCGAAGTCGAGCATATCCATAGAACCAATCTACCCGCGAGGTGTCATAAGCCTTGGCATCTAAACGTATCCTAGCAGCCAACCGGCCAGCATCGCTGCGGCCGAAGTGCTTGTTTCGAAAATAGTTGAGTGACAGCGCTGCCAGGGAACGTTTCGTCCCTGGAGTTCGACGGGGAGTTCGCTTTGTAGTGCGAACGTTTCCCTGCATACCGCGGTTGACTGCCGAGTGACCCGACTTTATAGTTTCCTAGGAAACTAATGGAGGAGAAATGGCGGTAAAGAAGTCGATAAGTGCCTTGGAGGACCACGCGGGATACTGGCTGCGTTACGTCTCGAACCACGTCTCGCATGCCTTCTCGCGCAAGGTTGAGGCTTGCGGTGTTACGGTTGCCGAATGGGTTCTGTTGCGGGAAATGTTGAACGCGGGAGCGGCGAATCCAAGTCAACTTGCCGAGGCGGTGGGGATGACCCGGGGAACTGTTTCCAAGCTGATGCAGCGACTCTGCCACAAAAAGCTTGTAGCGCGATCGACCACGGATGGCGACCAGCGCTATCAAACAGTGGAGCTCACCGCAGCGGGAAAGCGGTTAGTGCCGGTTTTGGCCAAACTTGCCGACGAGAACGATCGAGAATTCTTTAGTCACCTCAAGGCGGACGAGAGAACCTCGCTTATTAGCCTGCTCCGGGACATCGTCCGCCGACAGGGTTGGAAAGACTTGCCAGTCGATTGAACAATGTCGCTACAATCTCAAAGGAAGATCCATGAACGCGGAACAAACAGAGGTGATTCAAGTCTGCGCGCGAGGAGCGCTGACCGGTGAGTTGTCCTTTCCGGAAATCGTTGGCAAGCTCACTCAGATCGGCATGGAGCGTTATCACGCGGACTATAGCCGCCAGGAAATCACTTATTACAAGCCGAATGGCGATTCACTGGTTGTCGCCACGCCCCATCCCACAAACCCTACGGCCGATGAGTTTATGCCGGCAGCCGTTGAATCCGCCGTTCGTCAGAGCCAGCGGAACGAGCACACCTACCTGGCCTTCATCCGTAAGACGATGGCTGCCGGCTGCGTGGGATACTTCGTGCAGATCACTGGCCGTCGCGTCATCTACTTCGGACGCAACGGCGAATCCCACGTAGAGCATTTTCCTCCGGCTCACTTTTGATTTGGCTTGGGCTGATTCAGGATGTTGTCCAGGATATCTGCCCCTGCAGTCGGTTTGCGACCGGCATCGGGTAACGAGAGGTCAAACTGGCGATCGGAGCGGGACTTCGTGGCGACCGCCAGCGTTCCCCACAGATGTGGATCGAGCCGAGCTTCCCAAGCTTCATCTGAAGTGCCAGTCGCGAGGGTATTGCTCCAATACACGCGACGTTTGACGGTGTGCCCGTCATCACTAGTCAGTACTCCCCAGTCGCAGCGTAGGTGCTGACCGTCGCGAGGAGTCCAACCGAGTTCCTTTAAGGGAATGACAGCGGTGAAGGTGTAGCGATCCGGTTGCATGCGATCGGGCTTGAAGTCGAGTTTGACGTTCGTCAGGCGGACTACTCGATCGAATTGAGTGGTGCCTCCGGCATCTGTTCGCGTCGCCCAAGCTTCTTTGGGATCGGCGTTTGGCAGGCGCGGCTGATAAAGCACCGCCTGCGGTTGACCCTGGGCGACGGTGAACAGCAAGCGGAGGTCCCCAGCTACTGGTGCCTTCCTTGTATGACTTGCATGTTCGTCGACGCCCAACTGAAAATCGAGGCAAGCACCTGTTTTGAAATAGCGATGGAAGTCGTCACCGGAGTTTTCCAGCTTGCCCATGCCAGTTACATTCCAGCGCAAGTAAAGGTGTTCGCGATCATAGCCGAGCGAGAGGCGCGCGTCTTCTACTTCTGCAGATTCTACAATCTCATCTCCATTGATCGGCAAGCAGTCCATCACCTTAGCCTGACTCTTTACTTCGCGGCGGGCGAGTTCTTCCTGATGAGAGCGGATCTGACGCACTTCTTCGGGCGTCACAACTAGCTCTCCACTCATTCGCCGGAAGTCATCGAGTCCAATTACTTCCCACAGACCGATGTAATTAAAACCATAGACAATGTAGTCGCGACCATCGGCAGTTTGGGTGAAGTATCCGTGGAAGTGCTCCTGGCCCGCAGTCAGATCATTGAAGGATTGATCGCGCTTGACCGTGGACTGTGTCGAGGTAACGGTGCTCCGGGGATCGAATTTATGCCGGAGAATCTGCCCCGCAAGTAAACCGTCGGCCGTCCAGATTTTCCACATGCCGTTGTTGCCGTGAACTACGACAAACTCACCGAGGTCGCCGGCGCGTGATTTCGCATGGCCGATGATGCCAAACTCATTGGTAACGTAGCCGGGCGACCAAGGAGGCAGAAACAAGCCAGAGACCCCTGGGTGAGACGTCGAATATTGCCAACGCAGGTTGCCTGCGCGGTCGACTCCCCGCGTCTCTTGTTCGTCGTTTTGTGAGCTGGAAAGGTTTTCGGCCGGCGCTCGCTGAGCCAGCAGGTCGCCACTGAAAAATTCGTAGGTTGCCGTGAGCGACTCAGGTGCTGCTACTTTCTCAAACTCCAGGTGACTCCCAGGCTTGGGCTGGTAGTAGCTATTGCCGGCCCAGCATTTGAGCTTTTCGTTAAACCGACCCAGTCGCAGTGGCTGACTGTCATTCGCTTTCAGTTCGAAGACGACTTCGGCGGCATCAACCTTGCCATCGCCATTGCGATCTGACCACAAAAAGGTGTAGTCCTTGAGCACTTTGCCATCGGCTAAGAGCTTGAGAATGCTGGGCATTTTCAATTGCTCGAAGGTTACTGCCTCTCCAAAGGCTGCCGCCAGTTGCGCCTTGCCCTGCTCCTCGAGATAGCGATAGACGACTGCCGTGCTTTGTGTGGAATTGTAGGAAAGCGGGTTCCGCACCAGATACGTGGTGCCGCCGTAACGCATCGGGATGCAATCTTCCGGCATCCGATCGGCAAGCATGTTTTTGATGCGAGAGTGCCCAGTCTGCCAATCGATAGCGAACTCCACGTGATTGTAGAAGAGTCGTGATTTATCTGCCGGATCGAGCACACCACCACCGCCGTAGTGGGTGTTTCCATAAAACTCGCGGACGAACTTGCCGTCGGCTGCATACTGGACAATGCGCCGCGGCACATCCTGGCTCTCCACGACCCAAGTCTGTCCTTGGTGATCAACCACAATGTTCTCAACCTTGTGAAACTTCTCCGGATCCCACGGCCCCGGAACTTGTCCACCCGGGTGCCCCAAAGTGCGCAGTAGTTTGCCCGCTTGGTCGTAAACGTGAATCACGCGTTCGGGCAGCACGTATACCTGCAGAGAACTGTTTGGACCGGCTGCAAGTCGGTGGGCAATGCATCGCTTCCCGTCGATATCGGGCAGAACAGTCTTCGCGCCCCCCGTCGTTTGGTCGATCTGAACTACTGTGCCATTCTGAATGCCGAATAACGATCCTGCTTCGTTAAACGATAAAGAACTGGGAGTGCCGGTGATCTCAGGGTTCGTATTTGTGACTTGCAACTCGCGCACCACCTGACCTGTTTGACCATCGCGAAGTTCAAGTCGCTGATAGGCCAAGGTGTCGAGCTTTGCCTCATCACCCAGGTACTGCAGCGCTGCGACACCGGCAATGCGGCAGCGGCGCGGATCGAGACTGCGCCCTCCTTGATCGATGCGCAATGACGCGGTAGCGCGCGGCGAGCCATTGTCTGCCCATTGCGAGACAACACGCAGACGGACGGCTTTGGTACTTACTTCGCCGCCGAACGAGACATAACCATCGAGATAGCGGGCAGCGTCGTTGCGTTCGTACGAAGGTTCGTAACTATCGCGTCGCGCTTGCTCATACGTCGCCACATGACGCCAGCCAGGGGAATCCGTCAGCGACACGCTGCCACTATCGTTCGATTCGTCCCAAACATCGATTTCAGTGACTGCGCCATCAATCTCTTTGATTGCGAGGCCAGCGAGTTTGGTAGCGCTGGGCCACTCCATGACATAGACGCCAGGATCTTCTGCGGAAAGCGCCGCTTTGCGCTGCGCATCCCATTCGCCGACTGAATTGACTTCGCCAGAATTCACGCGAATCTGGGCTTGGGATGTAACATCAGTGAAACGCCGTCTTAAGAGTTTGAGTCCCTCGAATTTTGCAAACCAACTATCTGCTTTCTTGACATCCACTTTCGGCGACGAACCGCCACTGGCGGGCTTGTCGATATCGAACTCCTCGATTGCAATTTTCTTCGGCTGCGATTCCGCTAGGAGATTGTCGATCAGGTTGTCTTCACCGGCATCTTTAGCCCGACGTACACGAATCCGCAGCCCTTGCGTGCGGACTTGAGGTGGCATCGGAATGCAGGTCCAACCCGTTCGTGGCTTGACGGGAGCGGACTGCCAGTCATCTTCATTTTGCGGATTCGGTGGATACTTCGCCGTGGGCTTGAGTACGCTTACGTCGACTAAGTATTCGGGTCCCACGCACGGCAGAACCAGGCTGCCGAGAAACACCGGATCTTTGAACGCGAGCAGAATGTATTGAGTCTTACCTTCACCCGAAGTATCGATTGTGATTGGAAACGTTGTCTCGCGTTTGTCGGGCGACACTTGGGCTTGCCCGGCAGGCGTTCCGGTCAGGCGGAGCAATCGCAGAAAATCGCGCCGCGGATTGGGTTGCACCCGACGCGTACCCAGTGGATCGGGAACACGCTCAGGAAGTTTGGGCAAACAATGTTCGAGATCGACGATGTCGGCGCGGGTGGCGTTCTCTAACCACGGCACTGGCGAATTTCTCGCCACGGCGACTTGCCCTTGATGAGCAGCAAATCCAGTAATGTCCCCTTTGCGATCGGCGGAACTCAGCGAGGTCAATCGTTCAACTTTGTGCGTTGAAGGATCGAGGCGATGCAGCGAATCTCGTTCAATGATGTAAAGGTGGCGATTGTCGCCGGCAAGTCGGCTTACACCCACAAAAGGTCCGAAGCTGTGCTTGCCCCACAACTTTCGGCCCGTGAGATCACATTCAATTAGACAAACCCCAGCCTCTACTCCGGGCGCACCGAAATACACTCTGTCACCACTGACTGCTCCGGAAGTAATGGGAGCATGATCGGCCAGCCAACCGTTTGCGCCCGACTCGCCCGTTTGCCACGGTGTTTGGCCCGGAAACAACTGCGGAGCGTTCGGATAGACAGACAACTGGTATTTGAGGCCCAGTGGCGGCGAGGTGATTGCCTTCCACTTGTAATTGCCGGGCGGAACCGTAAAGCCGCGATGATCCTTAAGGTCCCAATGTTCCACACTTGGTCCCTTCGCTCGATCAACTTGCGCAACCAGGTTACGGATCGTGCGGCCCTCTGCATTCGTAATTACCATTGCCACCTGCCCATCAAAGGGCTGCAAATAAGGAATCGGCTTACCCGCCAGCGAAGCAGACGGCGGAGCAGAAAGTGCGGACTGTGACAACGCGGCCATCTGACCGATTGCGGCTACTGCTCCGCCATCGCACCTTGTCATTTCGAGTTTCAATGCCGTTGTCTTGACGGCAGGGAACGTTAGCAAGCGATCGTGCAATCGCTCACCGTTGCCCCGTTGCTCGTGCAGACTATGGAAATCAACCCGCGCCCAAGCGCTGGCATGTGCAATCGCAGGGTTCAAACCTTCCTGACCACGATAAGCGAGTAGGCGAAAGTCATCGACATTGCTGCTCAACAGCAAGGCACTGACAGTTTGCGCTTCGTCCCACGAGAGGATATACCACGATGGTGTTGCATCGCTGATTGGCCCGCGCTGAAGTTGCTTCGGCGCGTTTGGGCGAGGATCCTTTCCAGTGTTGACCCAGTGCCTGCCTAGCGGGATAGAGTTGGGGTGCGATCCAAACGGACCTTGCTCGCCGCTTCCCACCGCAGCCGGAGTGAGATTGCTGAGCTTTGTCTTGCCGACGAGCCAACTCAACTTGCCGCGATAGTCGCGTTTTGCCTTTACACGGATCGCTGTTGTTCGAAAGTCTGCGGGGAACGATTCGACAGATGATATTTCTTGCCAGTCGGAAGGCTTTGCCTGGGCTATACTGCCTGCGAATTCAGAACGCAATAGCTGCGCGACAAAATGCGAACGCTCAGCCCCACTGGCACTGAGCAACGATGTTCCCACGAGTGTCGGCCGGGAGAATACCAGAGTTAATTGCCATCCTTCGACAATCTTCAACTCCGGACGACTCGCTCGCGCCGCGGCAAGTTGAAAGATATTGTCAAACGCTGCCTTTTCCAGCGGTGTTCGCACTCCCTCGTTTTCGATCGATGATTGAGCCAAGTCTACATCTTGGATAGTGAAAGCAGGCGCCCAAACCACATCGGCGCTCTCTGCGACCGCGCCAAGTAGCAAGGCCAAGCTCAGGCCTAAGCACAGAACACTTCTCTGTTGAATTGCCAGCATGCTGTAACTGATCCCAGTAGGCGAAGCGTGTTCAAAACGGCACCAACTGCGGTGCGCTTGTTTATTGAGTATTGACAATTTAACGAATTCGTTACGCCAACTGGGCGGCCAAACCGAAAAAGGGCAAGAAATGGAAGATTTGGCTGCGCTCATCAAAGCCATCCATTGTGAATGGCTGATTCAATTGGCGATGACAGCCTCTATTCGAACGTCGGTGCGTCGCTGCGGGACGTCGAGTCAAGCTTCGAGAGGCGGCTTCGCACTCTTCACGACGGTAGCACGGCGAATGCCCGTGCTACGAAGTTGCCTGATGTTTAGTTTGGCATTGGCAGCAAGATCAACGCGCCTTCGGCAAAGGTGGCCTCGCCGGGCTTGCCGTTGAGCTTGTACTGAACCTTGAGCCTCTTGTCGCTACCAGGGGCTGGGTCGCCACCGAAGCTCTTGTTGTACGTAGTGTCGGTCAACGTAATGAGCGGCAGATCTGTGGCCTGCCTTTGCAGAATAGCGGTTACATCCTTCTTGCCAGAATCGCCGCCGTATTCGGCCTTCAAAATTTCTACCTTCACCTTCTCTATGCCGGCGTTAGCAAGTTGGTCCTTCACGTCGACACCTTTGCTGGCGAGGCTCTGCGCGATCGACATGACTGTGCCGGTTGCCTCCGCTTTGAGATCGGCAACTTTCAGCGCGGCGAGCGCCATTTTGAAAGTGGACTCGTTGGGGTAACGCTGCAGTACCACCAGTACCAGCTTCTTGTCGCCCGGTTGCTTCGCAGCGTCCATCGCCTTGGCGCACATCTCGTTTCGTAGATCTTCGGGCAGCACGAACTGCCGGGCAATACGAATGTAACCCTTAATAGCGCGACCCTGGTATTTGTGGCCAGGCATCTTGGCCAGTTCGAGCAGAACCGGGGCGGCATCTTCGGTAGTCCATTCGCCGAGCAGCCTGGTGCTAACGTCTTGCAACTCGGGAACGCTGCTCTTGCCAGCCATTCCCACCGCAGCGAGCGCCTTCTTGCCGCCGACTGCACCAATTACTTCGAGCAACTTGACCTTCAAGGGCAACGCTTTCGCGTTGTCGACCGCTGCCGACAGTTCGGCAGCGCATGCTTCACGATCTGGCATGCGAATGCTGGCCGCCTTCAGTGCTTTCTCGGCAGCGGCTGCATCTTCCGCGCGCTTGGGAGTTGCCACTTGCGCAATGAGCACCGGCAAGCCTTTAGCGTCGACTGTCTCACCGAGCGCCGTGAGTGCTGCAGTGCGGACGTTGGTTTCGTTGCTATCGAGTGCCTTGAGTAAGGCGGCTGTCGCTTCGATGCGCCGCGCACCCACTAACTCGATCAACAGTGAGAGTTGCTTCCCGGTTGCTGCAGGTAGTAACGCCGCAATTTGCGAGTCCACTTTCTCGCCACTCAACTCTGCCAACGTGGCTTTCGCAGCATCGGCCAGGTCAGCGTCGCCATCGAGTGCGGTCTCCAACAATGCGGACACGGTGGACGCGTCACCCACACGGCTTAAGGCGGTGATCGCTGCAATCCGCACTTCTTTCGGACCCGTACCAGCGGCCTTCACAATCGCAGGGAGCACGACGGTATTCGGGCGATCGGTCATCGCAGCAATCAGCAAGGCTCCGCGATCTGGATTCAGATTGGCCACTTCCTCGGCGAGGGCCTTATCGACCGCGGAGCCGGGAAATTCTCGAGCGGTGCTTAGTGCCAGTTGAAAGAGCCGCTTCTCGGGCGATCGCAGTTGCTCAATCAGGAGCGTGATGCCTTCATCTTTGCGGGCGAGTATCGCTCCCCGAGTCGCTTCCAGGAAACGCTGATTGGGAACTTGGGCGATGCGAACCTGATCGTAGATTTCGATTGCTTCGGCCGCCTTGTCTCCAGCGAGCCGCTGTTCAGCACACAACATCAGGCCCTCCGCGATGGCGGAATTGACTGGCTTCGGAGCATTGACCAGGGCCTCGCGCAGCGTCTTGGTTGCGGCAGCATCACCAATGCGTCCGAGAGCCACAGCTGCGGCCGAGGCCACTTCGACATCTTTGTCTGCCACGCGTTTTGTCAACAATTCAACAGCCTTGGCGTCACGGCGAACGCCGAGCGAGTTGATGACGCCGATCAGCAAGCGACCTTCGAGCGATTGGGTTGCTTTTCGCAGGGCCTCGTCAGCCTCGGGACCGGGAATCACTTCCAGTGCGATTCGAGCCCAGGATTGGAGTTGCGGGTCAGGCAATAGCTTGGCGAGATCGGGAACAGCAGCGGCGGAACCATCAATCGCCAACTTCTTGCAGGCAAGTGCTTTGTCGGCTGCAGGTGCATCGGACTGGAGAACCGCGAGCAATTCCATTTCCTTCTCTGCCGAAACTTTGATTGGCTCGGCAGCCAGGGGTGTTAAGGCGAAGAGCAGAGGTAAGGCTAAGCAATAGAAATACTTGATATGCATATAAGTGAACCAGAGCTGAATGTGTAGAAGAGTGAACAGCTGACGCATCGGACGAAGAACTGACTCTATGCCTACAATCGCCACGGCTCGCGGAGAGCTTCGGAGCGCATGCGATTCGCCGGCTCATCGTCGACGAAGGCATTCGTGGCCAGGTCGTATTTCACCGGACGATTCAAGGCAATCGCCACGTTTGCTGCGTGACAAGCAATGTGGGCATTGCAGGCCGCTTCCGCATTCCCCTTCGGCTTACCTCGCGATTTCACGCAGTCGAGAAAGTCGCGCACGTGAAATGTGGCTGGGTAACCACCGATTTCTTCAACCTCGCGACCAGCGAGAAGCGCCGGCGAACTCAGGACCATTTTGCCGCTGTCGCCAGCTTCTACCCAGCCCGTCTCGCCTTCAAACCGCACCGGGCAGGAGCCGAGGGGAATCCAGCCTTTTTCGCGGAAGATTAGCTCGACGCCGTTCACATAACGGCAAACGAGTTCGCCATCCTTTGGCGGATTGTATTCTACCGGCGGCGGACAATCGTTCACGGCCCATTGGCACAGGTCGACACAGTGCGAGCCCCATTCCAGCACCCCGCCGCCGCCAAACGCGCCGACGAGGCCGCCACCTTTTTCAAAGTTGAAGCCATTAAGGAGCGCCGGGTTGTACGGACGCCATGCCGCTGGCCCCAGGTAGGTGTCCCAGTCAACAACCTCCTTCTGCGGCTCTGGCTGGGCTGGCAGCCAGGCGCTCATGACGGCCTTCATGCCAGCTGGATGTGCATAGACCCTGGTGAGCTTGCCGAGTTTGCCGGTGCGGGCCAACTCGCAGGCGAAGGCGAAGTGCGGCAGATTTCGCCGCTGCGTGCCCGCTTGAAACACGCGCGCGGTGCGGGCCATCGTATCCCTCAGAATCAAACTCTCGGCGATATTCTTAGTACAGGGTTTTTCGCAGTAGATGTCTTTGCCGGCCTTGGCGGCGGTCATTGCCATCATGCCGTGCCAGTTAGGTCCGGTGGCAATCAACACGGCGTCGATATCGGTGCGATCGAGCAACTCGCGATAGTCGCGATACATATCACAACTGGCGTTGCCGTACTTTGTATCGGCGATCTTCTTCACCGCCAGACGGCGTGATTCTTTCACATCACATACCGCCGTAAACTGCACGTCTTTCTGTTCCAGAAAGCAACCAAGGTCGTAAGTGCCGCGGTTGCCAATCCCAATGCCGCCAACGACAATCCGTTCGCTGGGGGAGACGGCACCGTCTCTGCCGAGGGCAGAACTGGGGATGATCGTTGGCAGCATTGAGGCGACGCCTGTCGCTACGGCTGCTTTCAAGGCGCGGCGGCGCGAGAGATTCACTTTACGTTGGGACATGTTGGCAACTCCTGATCAGAGAGGTTCGCTTGGCTGAAATGTGTCGCTCGGTGTGTTGAGCGTGCTGGCCCGCGTGCCGACAGCATACTCGTTCGGAGTCAATTTGGCGATTTGATTCCGGCCGGTCGAGCAGAAAGTAGCACCACCGTTTATTGACTGCGATTTGCTCCTGGTTACTGACGACAACCGCTTTGTGACCTACGTGGAGTTGTTCGTCGCTAGGAACTTCGCTCAGGTATAAAGACAATGGTCGGATGATTTGTTGCTGCCCGCTCGCAGTAGCGGACAAGTGGGCAGCGAGCATTTGATGTAGAGGAACTGATGTCCAGCGAACCAGAATCCCTGATTTACTTGGCAAGGCATGGAGAAACCGCCTGGTCGCTCACTGGGCAACATACTGGGCTGACCGATCTGCCACTGACCGAACGCGGTGAGCGAAATGCACGCCAACTCGGCGCAAGGCTCGCGGGACTGAACGTTTCGCGGGTCTTCGTCAGTCCGCTGCTACGTGCACGTCAGACGTGTGAATTGGCTGGGTTTGGAGCAATCGCGGAAGTCGACAGCGATTTAGCGGAGTGGGACTATGGCCAGTATGAAGGGCTAACGAGAACTGACATTCACAAGTCGAATCCCGAGTGGCGAATCTTTCGCGACGGTTGCCCGGGAGGTGAGAGCGTTGCGGATGTTTGCGCTCGAGCAGAGCGAGTCGTTGCGCGACTGAGAGCGCTTGATGAGTGCGTACTGCTCTTCTCAAGCGGTCACATCATGGAGATGTTCACAACGCGCTGGCTGGATTGGCCAGCTGAGACTGCCACGCGTTTGTTTCTCGACACGGCTTCGCTGAGCATCGTCGGATATCACCGGACGAATTCAAATCCGGTTCTCCGACTGTGGAACTGTCGCAAGCATGCGGAGCGCGACGAATAAGGTGCTGTTGCCTGAGAGTTTCCAACGAGCAAGAAGTTTAAACATGCTGGATCTTGAGGCAGAAAAGGCGTTGGTCGCGGCCCGCGCGGTAAATGAAATTCAGGCTGGCATGCTTGTCGGACTTGGTACGGGGAGTACATCTGCCTGTGCCATCCGTCTGCTGGGTGCGCGAGTCGCTGCCGGACTTCAGATCGAGGCTACCGCGACCTCGCTCGCAACGGAGCGATTGGCGCGAGCGCTTAATATCAACCTCCGTTCGTTTGAGGACATTTCGATCGTCGACCTGACAATCGATGGTGCCGATCAGATCGACGCAAACTTGCGAGCCATCAAAGGTGGTGGTGGCGCGCTCTTTCGTGAAAAGATCGTGGCCGCTGCTTCAACACGAACAATTATTATCGCTGACTCCAGCAAGCTTGCCCCAGTGCTGGGAGTTGGTCAATCGTTGCCACTCGAAGTGCTCCCCTTTGCCGCGGCCTTTGTGGAACGTTGTCTTCGAGAAGCGGGTCTTGCCGTATCCAGGCGTCGCGAGCCCAAGGGCACTCTAGCGGTAACTGACCAGCAGAACTATCTATTCGATGTTGACTTCGGTGCCATTCACGACCCTCTGCAACTCGCCACCTGGCTAGCTTCGATTCCTGGCGTAATCGAGCACGGCTTGTTCTTGTCTGAAATCAACGAGCTGTTTATTGCTGACAAGGGACAGGTCAGAGTGATCGTTAAGAATGGCAATCCTCCCCTTGATTCGCCGCGACTACCCTCGTGAATGAATCTCAAGAGGTCACCAGCGACCGGCATGGGGACCGCCATCGATGTTTGGCGTTTCACCAGCATTCGACGCGACAAGTGAGGCGATTAGCAGAACGGCAGCCAGATAAAGGATGTGTATCAGGCGGCCAAGTATGATTGCTGGAGCCAAGCGCTGCAATCGCCTCGGCCCCGGCGAGAGGTTACTCCGCAAGTGTCTCTTCCACAAGCATTACTTCGCCGTCCTTCACCGCCAAGTAGTGCCAGTGAACCTCATCGTCAAAGACAACTTTGCCGCCCCCCAGCGTAATGATGTGATCGTAGCGATTTCCTTCTACGCCATCGACAACGACCATTTCGTGATCTCTGGCAGATGTGACCATGGCCAGCCGCTGACCCGTGGGGCTGAAGTACAACTGCTCCTGAATCACGTCGTACTGCTTTCCTTCTTTTCCGCTATCGACGAGGATTGTCGGTCCCTCAGCCGAATGATCAGCGAGATAGACTAAACGTTTACCATCGGGACTGAATTCAGGTTCGCCGACAAAGGCGTAGGACTTTTGCGGTTGACCATTGATAACCACAAACTTGCGCTGGCCAACACCAGCGCCGTGAGCGAGCGATTTGCTATCCGGGCTGAAAACCGGGAGGCCCAGTTCATCGTAGGGGGCACTCTCGCGGCCGTCAGCCACAACTAGCAACTTGCCGTTTTGCACGGCCCAGTGGGCCACACGTTTGCCATCGGGGCTGAAGGTGAACTCTGCAACTCGCGCGTAGCCTTTCCCTTGCTTCCCATCGATCACGGGGTACTCGATGCGCCGATTCTCGATGCCATACGCGACTCGACCGCCGACGGGGCTCAGGGCGAGGCTGTCTTTCACATAATCGGCTTCCAGGCCGCCATAAGCGGGACTCGATTTGCCGTCGACAACCACTACCTCACGAAAGTTCTCTGGTTCCATCACGAACGCGATATTCTTGCCGTCGCGGCTGAGTTGCAGAGTCTTGATGGATTTGAAGCCTGGCTTCAGTTCCTTCCCATCGTAGACAATGAACTTGTTGCCTTGGGACTGACTGGCAACATAGCCCACTTCACCTGCCGGACCATAAAAGAAATTCATCGACAGTTGAGCGGGACCAAACTTCCGCTCGATGCGCGGCTGGCTGCCATCAATGCTCGATTCACGCATTTCATAGTGGTCACCCGTATCTTCAGCCCAGATCACACGCCGGCTATCGGCCGTAAATGTAAGTGCCCACGCCGGAGACTTGAGGAAGACTTCCACTTCCTTGCCATCGACGACCAGCACGTATTCGACATCGCCTTTGGCGTAGCGGCGCGCCGTATAGGCGACATGTTTGCTGTCGCGACTGAAGATGCCGCCATCATGGTTGGCGATGAAGTTCCAGCCGATCTTTTCGGGCACGCCGTTGATTACCAGGGTCTCTCCTTGCCCTTCACCTTGGGTCTGCCCCAGATGAACGATCCAAGATGTGCGCTGGCTATCAGGACTGAACCGGAAGTTCTTCACAAACTGATCGGCCTGGCGAATGGAGTTCTGGTATTGATACTGCTTGTCGTCGACGGCGATTCCTTTGTCGATCAAGTAAGCCAGTCGGCGACCATCGGGACTGACCCAAAAGTGAGGCTTCTTGTTGTCGCGCTTGGTGAAGTCGAGCTCGCCGACCTTCGCCAGCGACTTCTCCTTGGCTACTCGTTTGAACGTGGTCGCAGCCGACGCCGATGGAGTGGCTACGCGCGTAGCACTTGGAGGCACCGGTGCGGAGGTTGGATTCTTGGGCTTGGTGTTCGGAGCCAACGGAACTGCTGCCGGAGCGAGTTTAACTTGGGGAGTCTGTTTCGTCTTGGCTGTGTCTTCAAGCGTTTTCAGTTCCTGTAACGCCTTTTTCAGCTGCGATTGAACTTCGGGAGGCAACTCCACACCGGGGGGCAATTCCGGCAAACCGGGAATGGAAGGCGGGGCGGCTTTCTTGCCACCATTTGTCACCTGAGCCCAGGCAGTTTCCTGGCAATGGCAAACCAAAACGCTTGGCAAAAAGCAGGCGACCGCCACCAGGAAATGTGACGCCCAGGTGTTTTTCATCGCTCAGCACCTCAGAACAGGAATTTGGCTCGATAGCAAATATACTACGCGCAATCGCTAACGATTTGTTTCGCGCAGGCCGTGCAGCACATTTTTTCTGAATTTGCTTCCTGTGCCAAAGTGTGGCTCTTTACTTTGTAAAGGGGACATCGCGGAGGGCGAGGGGCGGCACGGTCCACGGCATGTTCAAGAAGGGATTCTGTTTGCCATTGGTTGCCTTGCGAACTTCCGAGAAGACGACCGAATAGATGTGATGGGTGTAGAGCACATGCTCGTGTGGATCGTACGGAACGCCCTCGCCCACCTGGAGCGCTTTGAGGAAGGCGGCGGTGAAGTGGCCATTCTCCGCGGTCGCTGAAGCCACTTCGTGCGACATGGCAGCTGCTAACACAGTGACGCCGGCAGAAGCATCGGTGAGTCCGCGGGTGAGGTCGTCGGTCGCGGGGCGGAATGCTTTTACTCCGCTGGCCGAGTGACACGAATCCATGACGAGCAGCACGGGGCATTCAATATCGGCCAGGGCCAGTCGTAAGTCGGAGCCCGAAAGTGACTTGTCCTTGAGGCTTTGATTGGGATCGGCTTCGTGCGTCATCAAATAGTACTCGTCCAGGCGTTTGATTCCTTGCGGCGTTATCGCAACGTGTGGCTGCGCAATTCCATGCCCGGCGAAAAGAAAGACGACAATATCGCCAGCCTTGGCCACTTTGCGAATATCGGCAATCGCTTTAAGCACGGTCGAGCGAGTCGCCTGGCTGTTGGTCAGCAGCGTTCCATTCACTCTGCCAAAGCGATTGTGCTCGCCCACGCAGTGTCGCTCTAAAGCAGCAAAAACATCGGTCGCATCTTTGGCGGCCGAGGTGAGGTTTAGCGCTGGCAAGGCATACTGGTCGACCCCCACACAAATTCGATGCAAGACAGAGATTTGACTTTCTGACTTCGGGCCTTTGAGAACCAGCGGATCGGAAACCGCTGAACTGTCCTCTCCGCGAACCAGCAGTTTCAACTCATGTGTGCCGGCAGGAAACTCAAGCTCCCAGGTTGCTTCGGCCTTTTCTCCCGGTGCAACTGTCTTGGTTCCAACTCCGTTGGTTAGGGGACGACCGTCAAGCAGCAGGCGCATGGCGACGACGGGCTTGTCCGGTGCACCGGGAATCGCCGACGCTTGCACTTGCACGCGGCCATCGGTTTGCTTGAGCAACGTCAACGTACCCTTGGGAGGCAGTAACTGTTCGAGTGCTGGAGCACGAGCTTCAGTTTGCTGCTTGAGGGCTGCTTCGATCGAGCCAAGCTGAATCGCCCGCTTCAGCAAGTCAGGGCGATGAAAGTGCTTGGAGAATTTCTCGGCTGGATAAAATGTCGATAAGCGGTCGGGGCCGTTGCTGACCGCCCAACCGAACAGCTTTTCGCCGCCGGGACTGGCCGCGAAATAACCTTCGCGCGACCAGATCACCCATTCGCCATTGACGCGGGCGAAGCTGAGAAATGGGAAGGCCTGCCCGTCGGTGGTGTAAATGTTGAGTTGATGCGCGCCGGTGGACACAATCGCAAAGCGGCCATCGGGGGCCGGGGCCACGTCGCGAACGAAGATCGTGTCGGGAAAAAGCCTCGTGACGGTAGTTCCATCGCTCTTCGACAAACTAAGTCTCGAGCTGCCAGTTCGTATCTTATTCGCTGCCCAGATCACCAGGGGCGGTTCATCGCCGCGCGGAATCAAGGATCGCGCCAGAATTCCGTTAAAGCCTTGAATGGTTCCGATCGACTCTTCGCCTCGGTTGACATCGAACTTGCCGCTGACCTGCTTCCGAATGCTCCACTCGCCAACAGACTCTCGCAGGACGCCATAGTCCGCCGGACGCACTTCGGCAATCGGCTCCATCTTGACCAGATCAAAGCCGAACTGCAGGTCGGTGGGTTCGGTGTTGAATTTTCGCCGATGACGCAATTCCGACCAGGCGAAACCAGCCGGTCGATCGGCAGCAGCCCAGCCCACCAGCGTAGGAACAGGACTGGCAGCTCCGCAGCGAGCGACAACCGCGCCGTCTTTCACACGAAAGACAACCGCGTCGAGTCCCATCGAGACGGTGATTGCCCCGAGTTCGCCATCTGCCGAAACTGCTCCCGCCGTGTGAAAAATGCCTGCCGAGAAATCTTCGAAGATGCGCTTGGCCTGGCCGGTAGTCAGATCGAAGAGATAGGCAAACGCACCTGGTTCCGCACTCCCATTGGAATCACTGGAGCAGAAGAGCAAGGTTTGCGGGTTCACATAAGAGATGGACCGCAGGTCAGTAGCCGAGGCAAATCCTTGAATCTCCTTGAACAAATGCTCTTGAAGCAACTTGCCTTCCGCGGAGCGAATTTCAAACCCATGTTTTCCTTGGACTCCGGGCAAGAGAGCTCTGGCAAATTGTTTGCGGTCGGGCGACCACGCAATGCACGAAGTCTGGGCCTGAGCACCGAACCGCTGCGTGATCGTGGGCACGTTGGTTCCGAGGTTCCAGAATACAAAGTCGCGTTCGCGGTGGCTCGACAGGAGTTGCTTGCCGTCGGGACTGAATTGCAAAAAATCGGCGTTTCGCTTGAGATCTTCCCCCTTCAGCACCGTGCTCTCGCGCCGCCGCACTTCTGTCGCAGTTATCTCCGGGTAGATGATGATTTCGTTCCTGCGTCCACCGAACGCCACGGCCAAACGATAGTCGGGCGCAATCGCAAGCGCCGTCACTTCGCCGCTGGGAGCACGCAGGTGATTCACGGTACGCTTTTCGATATCCACAACCATCAACTTGGCGCGCTCGGACGCGTCTCCTTCGGACAACGATTGGCGTACGCCGCCACCAATCGCCACATAGCGACCATCGTGTGAAACCGTGGCCGTGTGCCAGGCATTGACGCTGGAAACTTGTTCGTGTCCAAAGGCCGGCAGGCGAAGAATATCGAGCCGCTCACCAGTCGAAGTACTCCAGACCTGAATGGACGAATCTTCGCCGACGGTGATTAGTTTTTTCTTATCGCTGCTGAAGCCCATCGCGCAAATCGATTGCGTATGCGAGCCAGGATCAAAGACCGGAATCACGCGCGGAATGTCTTCACCTTCGACTGCTTCCTCTGCCTCATCGGCCGCTGCCAGCGGCTTAACAGTTTCTGCGGGCTGCGCGGGCACCGGCTCGTCGGCGTTTTTCTTTTTGTTCTTTTTCCCTTTGGTTTGGGCCAGCAGCGGCGCGGCCAAGAGAGAAAGCAACAACAGGGCAGCGGTGAAGCGGAGCAGCGACATGGCAGGACTCGGTGATCGTGGGGTAGTGGGTCAAACAGTTCCGACGTTGGATCGGACGGAACGTGGATCGTATTTGGACAGACCTGGCAGCCCGTCCAAATACGACATCGTGCAGTTCGCAACTTGGTTAGTTGGTGGTAATTGTGTAAGCGACTGGTGGTCCGCCGCCGTTAATCACCTTGATCTTGATTCCTTTGTTGTCAGCAGCTCTGCCAGGTTGAAAGTTGTAAAAGCCCCACGAACCTTGGCTGTGCCACAGTACCTTGCCCCCTGGACCGATCACTTCAAATTGAACCTTGCCGGTTCCGCGCATCGAAATCGACGCGGGCGAATGCGGCTCAAAGGCTAAATCCACATGCTGAGCTTTGCCCGACTTGACGATGCGGCTGATGACCCTGGGGCCCCCCACAGCACCACGTTCCGTCACCAGCTCAGCTTGCTTGATCTGCGCTTCTAAAGCTGACTTGTCCTTGGAGGGCAACGCGCGAGCTTCATCAAACAGGGCCGCTGCTTCATGAGCAAACGAGTTGGTCTCACCTTCTGCCGCTACCGCTTTTCCATCTTCCGTCACCTCGGCATTGGCTGGATTCACTTTACCTCCGGTTTGCTTGTGAAGTCGCAGAAGAATTCCGCCAGCGGCGACGAGTGCTTCGGGTGATTTGAAATCCTTGAGGCCTGTTGCGTCGGCCAGTTCGCCCCGGCCGAAGGCGGTCAATTCCGCGGCGAGAGCCACTTTTTCAACGAGTTCGGCGGTCTTCTCTGCTTCTGTTTGGTCCGCAGATCCCTCAACCGCCTTCTGAGCCTGCGCGACTGTGACTGAGAACATCATGCATGCGGCAACAACCGCAGCCAACCAACCTGATCGAGACATGAACATGAGCTGATCTTCCTTCTTCAAATGGGAACTAAAGGCGACGGAACATCCGTCGACCACAAACCTTTCAAGCGTTAATTGCCGCCTCAGTTGCCAATGACTTTGTATTTGGTAACTGGGCCGTGATTGAAAACCTTGAGCGTGACGTCTTTCGCACCACCGGGATGATAAATGCCCCTGGGGCCGTGGCTGTGCCAGATAACTTTACCGCCGGGACCGATTGCTTGAAAGTGAGTTTTGGCCGTCCCATGCACAACGACCGCGGGAGCGTTTGGCCGGACCGCCATGCGAACTGTATGGGCGTGGCCCGTCACAATCGTGCGACTGACGACCCGTGGCCCTAACCCGCCGGCGCGAGCTGTGACGGTCTGCGCTTGCTTGATTTGTGCTTCGAGTGCGGCCTTGTCCTTCGAGGGGAGGGCGCGGGCCTCATCAAACAGCGCGGCCGCTTCGTCGGCGAGCGACTCGGCTGCGCCGCTTTCCTCCGCCACCGCCTTGCCGTCTTGATCCATCACCGTGGCATCTGACGGTGCCATTTTGCCGCCGCTTTGCTTGTGGATTCGCAGCAGGATGCCGCCGGCAGCGACCAGTGCTTCTGCCGACTTGAAGTCCTTGACACCTGTGGCATCGGTCAATTCGCCCCGGCCAAACGCGGTCAATTCCGCTGCGAGCGCGATCTGCTCGACGACGTTCGACGTCTCGTCGGCTTCGGTCTGTTGACCCGACGCAGTGGTGCCAGAGAACAACAGGCATCCGGCAACGACGGACGCCAACCAACTAGTGCGTGACAACAACATATCTAAACTCCTCAGCTGCAAACTAAAGTACGCTTGTCAGCGGAACACCCGCTGGCCACGATCAAACCAATCAATCTCTAAATGGCAACTGCCATAAACGAACGACGCCATCGGCGCCGCCGGATACTGCCTGTCTCCCGTTGCCCACAAACGCGACGGCTTGCACCGCCCGATCGTGTCCCGTCAAAACATGAGTTGTCTGGCCGGAAGGTACCGACCAGACGCGAATCGTTCCTGCAGCATCGCCCGACAATATTTGTCTGCCATCAGAAGAAACGGCGAGTGCCAACACAGGCTCTGTGTGACCGAGCCATTCGTGCTGAAGCGCGCCCGCGTTCCAGATGCGGATGACGCCATCGTCACCAGCGGCCACCAGTCGTTCGGAAAGAAATGCTACGGCGCGCACCGCAGCAGAACCGGCGCTGTACTCTCTCTCTCGTTTGCGTGTGCGATTATCCCAAACGACGACTTGCCCCTCGTCACTGCCAGTCAGCAATTGATTGCCATCGGCAGAGTAGGCGAGGGCGAACATGACTTGAGGTGATTCCTGGACGAGCGCTTGCGATTCACCCGTGTTCAAATTCCAGAGCAATACGCCATCTGCTCCAGCTGATGCGATTCGCTCACCGTTTGGTGAATAGCTCAGCGCTGTGATCATGCGGGTATGTCCGGCGAGGGGCTCTCCGCGCGGAATCAGTTTCTGTGCATCCCAAATCCGAATCGCCAGTTCCGCGGGCGGCTGCTTGTTACCGCCCGCCGTCGCCACGTAATTGCCATCGGGAGAAACCGCCAAACAGCGGGCAGCGTGTGGTAGATCGACAAAGCGCGGAGTGGCTGAAGACGTGGGATCCCAGGCGACCAAGGTACGGTCGAGGCCTGCAGACAACACCAGAGGAGTCAACCCGGGCCGCACGGCAACGCAGGTCACCGGTTGAGTATGCGTCACATGCTGTGTGATCTCGCCCACAAGTGCGATTCGCAGTGCCTGTGGTTTGTCAGCAAGCACCGAAAAATGATCGGGCACGAGTCTCCGGCCTGGCAGTTCGGTCGCCGGTCGGACGGTGTAATCGCCCGGCTGTAGGTCGAGCGTTTTTTCGCGGCCGAGCGTCAACGATTGCTCGTGCCCATCGCGTCGCAGCACCACGGCGAACGAGGGCTCATCGCCGCTGAAAGTCACCTTCACCGGAGCCTCAGCCGCTGGTGTGTTCATCATTCCCCACCAGGCAACTGCACAGCCACTCATCAACGCCACTGCCAACATGGCCGCGAACCAGCGTCGGCGAATCATGCGATATTGCTGATCGACAAGACGCCGCTCGAATGATTCCAAGGCTTCGACAACGGCAGCCGAAGTTGCAGGCCGCTCGCTTGGATCGCGCGCTAGCATGCGGCCGATCAAGTCGCTCAGCTCGGTAGGGACTTTGGGATTCAACTTCGTCGCGGGGGGCGGTGGATCGGAAAGCACCGTCCATAAGGCCCGCATCCGCCGTTCACCTGTGAATGGAGAAATCCCCGTCGCCATGCGATAGAGCACGCAGCCCAGACTGAATAGGTCGGAACGCTGGTCAAGGGCTAAGCCGCGAGCTTGCTCGGGCGCCAAATACCCGGGTGTGCCGGAGATTGCCTCGGTGTCGGCATCGTTCTCGCCGTGGACAATTGCCAGGCCGAAGTCCAGTACCTTTACACGTCCACGCGGCGTTTCAAGCCAAAGATTGGCGGGCTTGATGTCACAGTGAATCAGACCCGCGGAGTGCGCGGCAGCCAGACCGCTGGCAGCTTCGCGTCCGATTCGCAGGATCTCGGCCAGTGGCAGTGGGCCCGTGGTTTCTTCCAAGCACCGCTTGAGCGTTACACCTCGCAACATCGGCATAACGATGCACGGCAAACCTTCGTGCGTTTCTACCGAGTAGATCGCAACGATGTGGTCATGCTCGATTGCCGCAGCCGCTTGGGCTTCACGCACTAAGCGGGTCGCGATACCCTTTTCGGCAAGCAGTTCGCCATGAATGACCTTGATCGCCACCGATCGTTTGAGCAGCGGATCATGCGCATGGAGCACAGTCCCCATGCCCCCGCTCCCCAGCACACCTTGAATCTCGTACCGCCCGATTGTCTTTGGCAGTGAGGGGTCGGCGGCCGAGGTGGCGGGCAGAGGTAAACCTTTGGGAAAAGTCGGCGTATCGGCGGCGGAGACCGGCAGCGCGATCGTACTTTCGATGGCCAGGGTTATCTGTTTGAAATGCGGCACGAGCAACTTAACCAGTTCCTCGGGGGCATCTGGCAAGTATGCGAATGATTCATGGGCTGGGGTCAGACGCGAATACAGCCGCAGCGTCTCTACGAACTCATCTTCCGCCGCCAAGGTTGTCAATTGCTGTTGGCAATTGGTGCAACTGGTCAGGTGGTTTTCCAGCGACAGTGAATCCTCGTCCTCCAACCGGCCGAGCAAAAAATGCTCGAGCGCGCGGTTCGGCGGACAGGTAACCTGGGGAGGCATGGCAGATATCTCTTTCGCGGACGCGATGTTGGCAGGAACAGTACACGTCGTTATGGAAAACCTGTCACCTCCTTTTGGAAATTCTTGAGAAACGCCGAAAATCAAGAGAACCGTTGGTCGTCAGAGTAGCCAACGCAGTTCTTGCCGCAAGTGCCGAAGTACTCGCGATTTGGCGAGATACACGGAATTCACACTAATACCCAGTTCGTCCGCCACCTCCTGCGCGGGCCGCTCCTCAACGACAAATTCCCAACAGGCTCGCGCGGTAGTCGGCTCGAATTGCTCCTGAATCATCGCGAGGGCGCGACGCACAAGGTGCGAGCGATACTCGGCTTCGTCCAGTTGCAACCGCGGATCGGTGTCGGGCAGCTGATCGGGGTCTAGCGCAGCAGCTGCTCCGGGGGTGCCTGATCGCTGCTTGCGGGCCTGGTTTCGCCAGGAATTCAGCAGCACCGTTTTGAGCCATGCGCGAAAGCTGTGCGCCGGGTCGTACCGAAACGCCGGCAGTTTTTCGCAGAGCGTTACGAACACGGTTTGCATCAGGTCGGCTGAATCAGCGTCCGACAATCCCAGTCGCTTGCACCACGCGAGCAGCAGCGGCGTGTACAAGTCGACAAACCGGCTCCAGGCAGCTTGGTCCGAGCCGCGGCTGAGACGATCGAGCAAAGATAGCGACGTCGTATTCACCGCAGGAGTATACCTGTTGCGATGTTAAGGTGTTGTCGCTGACCGATCGGCAAACGCTGCCTTCAAGTTCTCGCTCGGTTCTGACGGCGTTCATCGAAAGCCCTGTTTGAGGCCGGCGCTCGTCGATGCGCTGCTTGAGACCCGCTTGGCATCTCTCGTTGGAGAACAACATGAACGGAACCAGCACCTTTGCCGCTCTGCGTTTTGGCGCTGTTGAAGATTCCAAATCGGCTGGTTCGCGCTGGCGTGATTGTCTCTGATTGTCGTGGCTCAGAGGCGAACGGTGAGTTGAAGGCGCAGGACAGAAACTAGCCTGACTGCGCATCCTGCCGAGCGAATTTTAGTTGGCCGATTGCAAACCGACGGCAACTTGCCAAGCTGAGTCCCCGAGTGCTCAGGCAAATAGGTCGTGAACTACCTGCCCCCCCTCGGGGCCTGTGAGCCGATGGTCGCGGCCAGCGTACCAATAGGTGAGCTCGTTGGCGGGCAGTCCCAGCAGGTGAAAGATCGTGGCATGCAGGTCACGGAAGTGGACTTTTCCTTCGACAGCTTGCGCGCCGGTCTCATTCGTTTTGCCGTGCACATAGCCACCTTTCACACCGCCACCGGCGAGCCAGAAGGTAAAGCCGCGGTAATTGTGATCAGTTTCGTTCTTGCCGTCATCCGGCGTGAGACCAGGGCGTCCAAATTCGCCGCCCCAGATGACCAAGGTATCTTCGAGTAAGCCGCGCTGTTTGAGATCCTCCAGCAATGCCGCAATGGGAGCGTCGGTGGCTTCGCAGTTGGCCTGAAGATCGCGACGATGATTCTTGTGCTGATCCCAGCTGCCATGGTTCAATTCGACAAATCGCACTCCCGCTTCGACAAAGCGGCGCGCGAGCAAGCATTGGCGACCGAAGTCCGAAGGTTTGCAAACCCCAACCGATTCGCCTTGCTTGCCGACACGATAACGATCCAAAGTGGCCTGCGTCTCGCGGCTGAGGTCCAACCAGCCCGGCGCTTCCGCCTGCATTTGAAAGCCCAACTCCATCGACTGGATGACGCTCTCCAGCTTTTGTTCGTCTGGGCGCTCAGCCAGGTGCTGGCGATTCATCAGTTGCACCAGGTCAAGTTGCCGACGTTTGGCGGGGAGCGG
Source organism: Anatilimnocola aggregata (assembly GCF_007747655.1). Taxonomy (NCBI): domain Bacteria; kingdom Pseudomonadati; phylum Planctomycetota; class Planctomycetia; order Pirellulales; family Pirellulaceae; genus Anatilimnocola; species Anatilimnocola aggregata. The sequence continues at coordinate 4,413,660 of NZ_CP036274.1, read as the reverse complement.
CAAGTGATCGCTGGCCACATTATTGATGGTAGCGGTCGACATGTTCTCGCCATTCACCCCAATCGGTGTGCCGGTGAAAATCGATGGCAGGAAGGCGCTGGAATAGACAGAGCTTTTCGAAGTATTCAGGCTGATGAACCCGGGGAGATTCTGATTCTCGGTACCCAGTCCATAACTGATCCACGAGCCCAAGCTGGGGCGCTGGCGCAAACGGTCGCCGGTGTGCAATTGCAGGAACGATTGAGCATGGATGCCGGTATCGGCATGCATGCCGTTAATCACACAGAGTTGGTCGGCATGCCGGGCTGTTTCGGGGAGCAGATCCGAAATCCACAGGCCGCTCTCACCATGCTGTTGGAACGGAAAAACAGAGCCGGGATGCTTCTTATTGCCGGTCTGCGGTTTGTAATCAAAGGTGTCCATCTGTGCGGGCCCGCCACTCATGCACAGAAAGATCACTCGCTTGGCCCGCGCAAGCAGTGGCGGCTGACGAGCCGCGAGCGTGTTGGGCACCGCCGGAGCGATTGGTGCCGCCGACGCCTGCTGCCCCATCAAGGCTTGCAAGGCTAAATATCCAAAGCCACAGGAGGTTGCTTGCAGCAGGTCGCGTCGCGAGTAATTCATCACAGCTTCCGCACCGGAAAGTGGTTTTGTTTCAACGCTAGTTCAGCAAACTTTAATCGACATAACGAAATTCGTTGGCAATCAACAGCGCCTGGCAAAAACTGGCCCAGGCCTTATCTTCATCGGCCAACTCAGTTTCTGTCAGACGCACCAATTCCAAAGCTTTCGCGATTTCAGCCTGATTGGGTTCTCGCCCCAACGCACGCTCCCAAGCCGATCGCAGCCGCCCCTCGGCCGAGGCCGTTTCGCTTAGTACCCATTGAGCAAAATGGTTCGACTGCTCGATGACAAACGGACTGTTGTACAGATGCAGCGCTTGGTTTGGCACCGTACTCACGTCACGCTGCCCGATCACGCTGGCAAAATCGGGCAGATCAAAGGCTGCCAATTCCGGTGGAGGCGAACTACGCAGATAGCACAGATAAATGCTGCGATGGTTGCTGGGCTGATGCAGATTACCCGCCAAATTCACCAGGATATCGCGGTGCCTGACGAGGGAACCCTCGGCCGGTTGCAACTGCAATTGTCCGCTGACCTGTAGCATACTGTCGCGCAGCATTTCCGCGTCGAGCCGGCGGCGCGAGTGGCGGGTGAGCAGGCGGTTTTGAGGATCCCCTTCGATTAACTTCGCATCGGCATCGCTGGCCAGTTGATAGGTGCGACTGAGGACAATGGCGCGAATCAGTTGCTTGATCGACCAGTTGCCAGCCTTCAAACGGGTCGCCAAATGGTCGAGCAGTTCGGGATGAGTTGGCCGCTCTCCATACACGCCAAAATCGTCTGGTGTTGTGACAATTCCCGCACCAAACAGTTGCAGCCAGATGCGGTTCGCCAGCACGCGAGCGGTCAGCGGATGAGAGGGGTGCGTGATCCACTTGGCCAGTTGCAGGCGGCCGCTTTGAGTGGCGTCAACTTCCAACTTTTCGGCCAATTCGCAGGCGGTTAAAAATCCTCGTGGTACCACTTCGCCAGTCTTCGCCATTTCGCCTTTAATGTTCACCTTGGTATCGGCGGGCTTGGCGCGGTCGCGAACTCCCATGGCCAGTGGGGTACCAGGTTTCCATTTTGATTTAGGAGGGGTTTTCGGCTTGCCCGTGTTCGAGTCAGTTACTGCTACCGTCTCGACAAAGTCTTTCGGCGGTGGCGTGTGCGGAGCAGTTTGCAGCACATGCAGATCGGTGGCTGGTGCCGTCAAGCCTTCATGGGCCGCGGTTCCCCACATGGTTTCAGTGCTCGTGAAAATTCCTGCCAGCGCGTAATAATCGCGGGTGGGAATTGGGTCAAACTTATGGTCATGGCAACGAGCACAGGCCACGCTTAAACCCAAGATGCCGCGACCAATCGCATCGATCTGATCGGCGACCACGTCCATCTCAAAGTTGGCGTTCATCGCTTTGGCTGGTTTTGATCCCAAGGCCAAAAACCCGGTGGCAATCCGCTGGCGATCTTTCTGTTCGGGCGAGTCGTCCGGGAGCAAATCGCCAGCAATCTGCTCCGTCACAAACTGATCGAAGGGTGTATCGGCATTAAAGGCCTGAATGACGTAATCGCGATAACGCCAGGCATGGGGGAACGTCGGGTTTCGGCTTAAGCCATCGTTGCCGTTCGATTCGCCATAGCGGGCGACATCGAGCCAATAGCGCCCCCAGCGCTCGCCAAATTGCGGGCTGGCGAGGAGTTGATCGATTAGATTCGCGGTTGCTTCGGGGCCGCGCGATTCATAGTCCGCAACAAACGCCTCGACAGCGCTCATTGTGGGGGGCAGGCCAACCAGATCGAAATAAAGCCGCCTTGCGAGCTTGCGAGGTTCTGCGTCGGCGGTGGGTGTGAGCTTCGCCGCCTCGATGCGGGCGAGCACAAACCGGTCGAGTGGATCGCGCGGCCACTCAGCGTTTAGAACGTCTGGCACGGCCGGATTCTGGATCGGCTGGAGTGACCACAACGGTTCGTTGCCACTAACAGTAGAACCGTCTCGCTGGCGTACCGCCACAGCCTTGGGTTGACGAGGATCCGGCGCGCCCCGTCGCACCCATTCGATCAGATCGTTGACGACCGCCTCGGGCAGGGGCTGATCGGGTGGCATTTGCAGGCCGTCGTATTGAACAGCTTGAATCAAAAGGCTCTTGGCCGGCTTGCCGGCGACCAAGGCCGGACCTGATTCTCCGCCCCGATGCAACCCATCGCGACTATCGACGAGAAGTTTACCTCCGACCTCTTTCGAGTCCTTGGAGTGACACTCGTAGCAGTGCTTGACCAATACGGGACGAATCTTATTTTCGAAGAACTTTACATCCTCTGCCGATGGTGCCTGCGCACTTACCATCGTCGCGTTGCAAACGACAAGCAGCGGAAAAATAGACTGGCAAAAGTTGGAGCGGTGAGTTCGAGGCATGGAGGCTTGTCTCGCGGTTAGCTGGCGGGATTGTTAGTATCGCCGGACTCATAACGAAATGCCACTGCAAGCTGGAGAGAATTGTGAATGAAGCGATTCGAAAAGGAACACCCTCGCGTGACTGCCAACCGATCAATTCTGAGGCAAAGATGCGGGCCTCATCAGCCTGTGGGTATCGCCCCCCGGGCTCAAGAAAGCAGGTGGGCTCCAAACCGCCCAGCAGGTATGATGAAGGTCCTGCCCCACGACACGATTGACAAGTTCCCTCCCGGTTGGCCACATGCGTACTTTCTCTCACATTTCGCACTTCATTCTGCTGGCCATGGTCGGCGTGAATGCCGCTGGCGCGCAGGATGTTCCAGCCAAGCCCACCACCTTTCTCAAGGAGCATTGCCTCGACTGCCATACGGGAAAGTCGGCCGAGGCGGGGCTCGATCTGACGAAGCTTGGCACCGAACTTGGTGATAAGAAGACAGAGCACTTTTGGGTCCGCATTTTCGACCGCGTCCAGAGTGGCGAGATGCCCCCGAAAGATGCCGTGCGGCCGCCGGTCGCGGCCACGAAAGCGTTTCTGCAGGCTACAGGCAACTGGATTCGCGAGACCCAGCACGCCCGTGATGCCGAAATCGGCCGCGTTCAATCGCGCCGGCTTACGCGGCGAGAAATCGAACGGTCGCTGCACGATTTGCTAGGAATCGATATTCCACTCGCCGATCAATTGCCAGAAGAAGCGCGCTCGGCCGGCTTTAATACCGTGGCCGACGGGCAGGCAATGAGTCACTTTCAAATGGAACGGCAACTGGCCGTTGTCGATCTGGCCCTGGACGAGGCCTTTCACCGCGCGCTGGCACCACACGAACCGTTGCAGAAGGTCTTCGGCCCCAAAGAAATCGTCCGGAGCGACCCGAAGAGGCGAACGCGCGAGCCAGAGATGCTCGATGGCCGCGCGGTGACGTGGTCGTCGGGACTGATCTTCTATGGCCGGTTGCCGGTAACGACGGCTAAGGAGAGCGGCTGGTATCGCTTTAAAGTGCGCGTAGCCGGATTGAAGGCGCCCGCAACGGGTGGCGTATGGACGACCGTGCGCACGGGGCTCTGTGTCTCGAGCGCCCCGCTACTCAACTGGGTAACATCGTTCGAAGCTGAAGAGGCCGCCAAGGAGATTGAATTCGAAGCGTGGTTGCCGGCCAGGCACATGCTGGAGATTCGGCCGGGAGATATCACGCTCAAGAAGGGGCGATTCAACGGCGGGCAAGTCGGCGCTGGAGAAGGTGGCCCGCAGAACGTGCCCGGTATCGCGATCGAACAGATCACGATGGAGCGGATTCATCATGGCGCGACCCACGAGGGGATTCGTCAGTTGCTGTTTGGTTCGCTGAAAGTTGTGCGGGACAAGAAGGGCGGAACCTATCACGTCGAGACCAATGCTCCGAAAAAAGATGCGGCCCAACTGCTCAAGGCGTTTGCCCGTCGCGTGTTCCGCCGGCCAGCCAGCGACGAACAATTGCAGCGCTATGTCGAAATTGTGCACGCGGCGATCGACGACGGTGTTGAGTTTTCGTCAGCACTTCGCATCGGTTATCGTGCAATGCTCTGTTCGCCACGGTTCTTGTATTTGACCGAAGAGCCGGGCCAACTCGATGAGCATGCGATTGCCGCTCGGCTGAGTTATTTCCTGACCGGCAGCACGCCCGATGCAGAATTGTCGTCGCTCGCGGATGCCGGCCAATTGCACAAGTCCCCAGTCCTGCGAGGACAAGTCGAACGGTTACTTGCCGGCCAGCGCGGCCGGCAGTTTGTCGTCGACTTTGCGGCTCAATGGCTCGATCTGGAACTGATCGATTTCACCGAGCCCGATTCGAAGCTGTTTCCCGATTATGACTCGATCGTGCAGCACAGCATGCTCGACGAAACGCATACGTATCTCACCACGATGTTGCAGAAGAATCAGAGCGTGACGCGGCTCGTCAAGTCCGACTATACATATTTGAATAGTCGCCTGGCCCGCTTCTACGACTTGAGCGGCGTTACCGGAGACAACTTGCAACAAATTACGCTCGCGCCAGAGAGTCATCGCGGCGGCGTGTTGACCCAAGGTGCGATTTTGAAGGTGACGGCCAATGGTTCCAACACTTCGCCCGTTGTGCGCGGTGTGTGGGTTTCGGAACGTCTGATGGGCGTGCCGATTCCTCCGCCACCCGATAATGTGCCGGCGATCGAGCCCGATATTCGCGGTGCGACCAGTGTGCGCGAGCAATTGGCGAAGCATCGCTCGCAGGATACGTGTGCCAGCTGTCACGTGAAGATCGATCCGCCAGGATTTGCACTGGAGAATTTTGATCCCGCCGGACGATGGCGAGAGAAGTACGTCCTGCTGGCCAGCGGTAAGCGAACCCAAGGACCGAAGATCGATGCGAGTTATGAAATGCCGGACGGACGAAAGTTTGAAAATGTGGATGACTTCCGCGCGTTGATTGCGAATCAGCCCAGGCAGTTGGCGGCAAATCTGGCGGAGAAGTTGCTCACCTATGGCACGGGTGGTCCGGTAAGTTTTGCGGATCGGGAAGAAGTGGAACGAATTGTGGATGCGACGGCGAAGGATAGCTTTGGCTTCCGAACGATTGTGAAGGAAGTTGCGGCGAGCAACGTGTTTTTAACCAAATGAGTCGTGGCGCATCCGGTAGGATGATGGCAGGAGAACCTCATGAAACGTGGCATTCAATTCAACTTTCAACAACAGCTCAGTCGGCGAACGGTCCTGCGCGGGGCGGGCATCTCGCTGGCGATGCCGTGGCTAACTGCGATGGCACCGGCCTTCGGTGCTAATCAGGCCACCTCGCCGCCGCGACGGTTTGTCGCAATGACGCTGGGGCTGGGACTGCACGCCGAGAGCTTGTTTCCCAAGGTAGGTGGCAAGGTCTACGAGGCCTCGCCCTACCTGGCAGGAATTCAAAACATCCGCAACGACTTCACCGTCATTTCCGGCACTTCCCATCCGGGCGTTTCGGGCGGGCATCGGGCTGAAGCGAGCTTGCTTAGTGCGGCCCCGATGAGTTCGGCTGCGGCGTCGCGGAACACCGTTTCGCTCGATCAGTTGCTCGCCAAATACTTGGGACATCACACGCGGTTTCCCTCCCTCACGCTCAGTCTGTCCGGCAGCAATAGTCCGTCGTATACCGAAAACGGCTCGATGATTCCGGCTGAAGAGTCACCGGCCCGCTTGTTCGCGCGCTTGTTTCTCAGCGATTCTCCCGCCGAGCAAAAGAAGCAGATCGCGCGGGCACGCGAAGGGCGGAGCGTGATGGACCTTGTGGCCGAAGATGCGCGGGCCTTGCAATCGCAATTGGGGCGCGGCGACCGCGACCGGCTCGATTCTTACTTTACCAGCGTTCGCGAGTTAGAGCGGCGGCTGAAGGATACGGAAGCTTGGGCCAATCGGCCCAAGCCACAGGTTGATATTTCGAAGCCGATCGACATTGGCAATCCGAACGACTTTATCGGCCGGCAACGATTGATGAGCGACATGGTGCGGCTTGCACTCGCGACCGACTCGTCGCGATTCATCACGCTGCATCTCGGTGGTTCGGGAGGCGTGCTGCCGATCGAAGGAGTGGACGAAGGTTATCACAACCTGAGCCATCACGGCCAGGATGACGAGAAGCTACGGCAGCTGGCGCTCGTGGAGAAAGAGATCGTGCGTGCTTGGGGCGATTTCCTGCGCGGGCTGAAAGAGACCGACGATCACGGCGGGAATCTGCTCGAGCATACATCCGTATTGCTGACGAGCAACTTGGGGAACGCTTCGAGTCACGATAATAAGAACATGCCGGTGCTGTTTGCCGGCGGCGGCTTCCGGCATGGGCAACACCTTGCGTTCAACCGCGGCAAGAACTATCCGCTGCCGAATCTGTATCTTTCGGTCCTGCAACGGACGGGAATGGAAGTCGAGAAGTTCGCGACCAGCACGGGCACGATGACGGGGCTAGAAGTAGCTTGATCCCTGCTTCGAAAAGCACTGGCAAGCCAGCCAATGATGAGGAAAGCCGAGATGACGTTGCGCAAGTGCTGGGTAATTTCTCTCTTGTGTCTGCCGCTGGCTAGTTTGCACGCTGCGGAGTACGAAGTGACCGCACCGCCGGCTGAGTTAAAGGTGCCGGCCTTTTATAAAAAGTATGTCGACGTTGAGGGGTACCCGATTGTCGCGTCGGAGAAGGTGAGTGATTACGCGATCAAGGAAGCTGCGTTTCTGGTGCAGCAGATGTTGGCACACCGGCCCGACGTGCGGAAAGCGATGATCGCCAGCGGATCGCGCATGTGCATCATCGGCGCGAGTGAATTCACCACCGACCTGCCGGAGTTTGCCGAATTGCGCGCGCCGCGCGAGTATGCAGCGATTAGCGCGAAGGACTATTGGGATGCGCGGGCTCGCGGCACCGGCGGCAGCAAGAGCGATCCCTATTGTTCGTGCGGCGAAGAGAACTTGCTCGGTTATGCTGGCGATCCTTATTCGACCGAGTGTATTCTCATCCACGAATTTGCCCACAACATTCACTTGCGCGGGCTGGACCGTGTCGATGCGACATTCGACAAACGGTTGCGGGCCACGTATGACTCGGCGATGAAGAACGGCTTGTGGAAAGGAAAGTACGCCTCGGTCAATCACCACGAGTACTTTGCCGAGGGAGTGCAGTCGTGGTTCGATAACAATCGCGAGCCCGACCACGATCACAACCACGTGAATACGCGGGTCGAACTGCAAGAATACGATCCAGGGCTGGCTGCGTTGTGTGGCGAAGTCTTTGGCGAGACGAAGCTGGTCTACACCAAGCCGGTGACGCGACTCACGGGGCACCTTGCCGGGTACGATCCGCAGCAGGCACCAAAGTTCACCTGGCCCGATCGGCTGACGAAAGCAAAGGACGAGATTCGCCGCCAGGCTTTGGAACGGGCAAAAAAAGCTGACGAGTAAGTGCGAAAAAAAGGGCGGCAGAATGTCTGCCGCCCCGTCTTTTCTGAAGCTGAATTGCTCCAGGAGCTAATTCGTTTCTTCTTGTTCGCCGGTCAGATAGGCCGGCACCCATTGAACGTTGAACTCTTTGAACAGCTCTTGATAGAGCTCGCGCTGCAATTGGCTCTCGACGCCGAAGGCCGAGTCGAGCATTGTGGGGGTGCTGGCGGTCTCGATGAACCGAGCACGATCACGAGCCAGGTCGGTTTCTTCGCTGACCAGACGCACGACCCACACCGTGTCGTGTGGTTGATTGAGCGCGGTGCCGGCTTCGCCCACCTTCAAGTCGAAGACCGATTGCATGAAATCTTGCCCGGCAAACGGAATGCCTTGAACGGCACTGATGGTGGGAGCAGCTTGGTTGAATTGTTCACCAAGGGCACCGGTCGTCATCCAGGTGAAGGGGGGCGGCTCGACGACCAGCTTGGGGTCGACGACGGCCTTCAAATCCATCTTGGCAGCGGCTTGCTCGGCCAGTTTCTTTCCTTCGGCTTCAGCGAGCTTGATTGCTTCTTTACGCTTCCAGGCAGCGAGGACTTGCTCGCGGGCCTCCTTGAAGGTCAGCTCCTTCGCCGGTTGTTCATCGGTCCGCCAATAAACCCAAATGGTAGGCGAGAGACCGACGAACTGCTTATTGTCGAACGAGAAGGGGAGCGTTTCCGGCAGGTAGGTGCTGGCGTTTTCCTGATAGGCCACGGCGGCAAACGGATACTGCTGGAAGGTTTGGGTATCGAAGCGGTTGGCATCGCGGCCCAGTTCGAATTTGCGAATCTCATAAACATCGGACAGCGGCACAATCTCGACCTTGGCTTTGGCATCGCCCAGAATTGCTGCGAGGTCGAGCGGCGCGGGCTTGGGGACATCGACCTTCGCGGCCTGTTTGTCGAGCTTGATCCGATCCTGATGCGCCTTCCAGCGATTGAACTGACGAGCGTAAGTATTGACCGCCGCTACGATCTTGCCAATGACCGCCTGGCGACGTTCGGCAGCAATGGGCTGAGCCAGTTGCGTCCGAATCTCTTCCTTCACTTCGTCGAGCGGTTTGAATTTGACTTCCTTGGCCGGTTCCGGAGTAGCAGGAGTGGTGGCGGCAGGATCAGTGGGTTTTGTTTCCGCAGGCTTTGCTTCCTCGGGTTTTGTTTCAGGCTTCGGATCAGCCGGTTTGGTTTCGGCTGGCTTGGCTGGTTCGTCTTTCTTGGTTTCTTCAGCCTGCTTGGTTTCGGTTTTTGCCTTTGGCTCGTCGTTTTGGAAATTCACTAGCTGGACATCGCGCAAGATCGCTGAACCTTCGTTCTTTTTGGGCTCAGCGGCCTTCTTGGTGTCGTCAACTGGCTTTTCTTCTGGCTTCTTCTCCTCTGGCTTAGCTTCGGCCGGCTTTTTGTCGTCAGGCTTGGCTTCTTCAGGCTTCTTTTCTTCGGGTTTTTTGTCGTCGGGCTTGGCCGGGTCGGCGGGATCCTTCGGCGCGTTGGGATCGGCGGGAGTTTCTTCGGGCTTCTTGTCCATTGGGGTTTCGGCAGGCTTTTCCTCAACCTTGAAGCGACCGGCGGCCTTCCCTTTTTCGTACTCAGCGGCGATCTGCTCGTCGGTAATTTCCTTCTTCGCTGCTTCCAGGAACGGAGCGGTCTCGACCTTTACATATTCAAAGGCCACGCGATGAGGCTGCCGGAAGCCGGGCTCCGGAAATTCCGGATTCGGCGGCAGCATGCGTCCCTCTTCGAACAGCTTCTTCAACTCTTCTTCGGTGGGCTGTGTTTTCACCTGTTCGAGGAATTTCGTCACTTCCAGTGGATACGCTTGAATCGCCACCTTGCGATTGAACCGTTCGTACAAGTTCCACATTTCGCCCGGCGGCAGCAGTCCGTGATCGCCAAAGCGCAGGCGAACATTGGTCAAGTCGCCCGGTGTCAGCGTGTTCACGCCGGCTTGGGCCATGATCTGCATCTGCTGCGAGAGGATTTCGTCCTTCAAGTGCTCAAAGACGGAACCCTGCGTCACCATGATGGCCGCATCGGGAATTGCCTTGGCGACGAGTTCGGCCAGATCCCGTTCGTTGAGCATGAAGTCGCTCATTTTGATCAGGAACTGCTTCACCGTTTCGTCGCTGGCAACCACACCCATCGCCCGGGCGCGCTGGGCCAGAATCTGAGTATTGACGAGACTTTCTTCGTTCATGTAGGGCGAAATGCCCACCCATTGCTGTTCGGGCATGAGCATCATGTAGCCCGGGGCTCGCGGTGTGCCACCACGGGTACGGGTCTCTTGAATGATCGAGAGGATGAATTGCAGTGTGGTGTTGTGAACCGCGCGCAAGTGGCGCAATTCGCCGGCGGTTAACTTGCCACCCTTCCACGTAACCACAACCGGGTCGCGCTGCGAACCACCCCCGGCCGAGTCGTACATGCCCTGAATCGCAGGAAGAACCAACCAAGCGATAATCAGAATGACGCCGAAAACGGCCAGAAGAATTTTCGAATTTTGCCGTATGTGGTGAAGCATGCTCGTTGCCTGTGTCGGAAACCAAATCTGCGAAACGATTCAATGACCGGCGGGGTCCCTGGGGCAGACCTAGCCGGAAAGAGGAAATTCTAGGAGCCATCGACGTAAATACAATGCCAGTTTGACCGTAGGTGACCTTCTGAAGGGCGTTTCGCCGGTCGAGTTTTGATCTTTTGAGGTCACTCGCCTCACGGAAATAACTGCCACTGGCCATTTATCCGCCGCTCGTGCGGATGAAACTTGGCCTTGTAGAGCATGTGCGGCGACCCGGCGACGTAATAGCCAAGGTACAGGTACCGCCGACCTTGCTCGCGGCAAAGTTCCACCTGCTTCAGCACCGAGTAAGTGCCAATGCTGAGGTCCGACAGGCGTGGATCGTACGTGCAATAGACCGCCGAGAGCGCCTGGCTGCCGACATCGGTAATTGCAATACCAACGAGCCGATCGGCCAGCCAATAGCTCAGTTCAATGGTGCGGCAGCAGGAGTCGGTTAGAAACTGCTCGTAGCCGGCAGCATCGATGGGGTCATCCCCCCGGTCGAGTCCTCGCAAGTCGCGATGCAAATTGAACAACTCCACGCGCTGGTCGTCGACGATTGGCCTGCCGACGCGAGTTTCGAGTCGTTCTTCTCCCAGTCGAAAGGTTCGCCGCTGCGTGGCGTTGGGCTGGAACGTTTGCAGGTTCAGGCGAATCGGCTCACAGGCCTGGCAATGCGGGCAGCCCGGGCGATAGAGCATCGTTCCACTGCGCCGATCGCCGATCTCTAACCGCTCATCGAATTGGTTGAGGGTCAGCCGCTTTAACGGTTGACGATGCGGCAACCGCGCCGTCTGCCCTTCGAGATAAGGGCAGGGAGAAAGGGAATCGAAAATGATGATTTCTTGAGGTTGCATGCCATCGCCCCGTCCTCACCATCATCGCCGATCCCACGGTCCGTTCGCCAGTAGACGGGACAGGTCGGAAGTCGGAAGTCGTCGAGATAGCGAACGGTTTATTCCCCAGCCGCGGCAGCGGCGATCAGATGCCCAGCCCACGGCGTGAGCCGTGGGAAAGGATCGCACGCGAAACGGAAGCCCCGGCAGGGGCGAAAGAGGTGGAGAATAAACCGGATTTAGATGTTGGTCCCCGCCGAGACCGCGCAGATAACATCTCGCGCTTCCGCAATCGTGTCGCCCCTACCGGGGCTATTGATTCACTTTTGCATTCATACCCACGGCTCACGCCGTGGGCTGGGCATCTTGCGCCGCTCCGCGGCTGGGAGAGAATGAAATAAGACGACCGCTATTCGCCGCGCGTGCACGGTTCGAAGACGAGAGGCTCGTGGTCGAGCGGGTCGGCGATGCGGATTGCTAGTTCGCCGGAGAGGAGTTGATCGATGACCTGGCCGACAACTTCGGCCCGCCAACCCGTAGCGAGAAGAGGCTTCTCGTCGGCAGCAAAGCCGCCGAGGTCGAGGCGATAGGCCACCAGGTCGCGCACGTCCTGAGCCGTGCCGGCGAGGTTCGGCGCCACTTGGGCCGAGCGACAAATGCTGCCGAGAGCGGTGCTAAGAAATTGACCAAGCAGGTTCAATTGCGGACGGCTGCTGCGGCGTTCGGTCTGCGGAAGTTCGTCGTCTTTCATGGCTAACGCTTTTTCGACGCAGCTGCCGATTTTTGGCAAGTGGCGGAGAATCTCGCCCCGCTCCATGCCGCGGACCGCGCGCATTCGCTTGGGATCCGAAGTTTGTCGCTTGGCTAGTTCCAACAGCAGGTCATCGCGCAGGATGCGTCGCGTGGGAATGTTTCGCCGCTGACCTTCGCCGTCGCGCCACATCCACAGTTCACGGACAATCGCCAGGGCTCGCGGGGACATGCCAGCCAGGCCGCCGACGCGCCGCCAGCGTTCGCCCAGTTCGGCCCGCTCGACGTCGTCCTGCCAGTCCTTAAGTTCCGACTTCACCCATTCCAGCCGACCGAGTTCGTTCAGCCGGTTGACCAGGACCGTGCGAATGGCCTGCAGGTCGACAACGTCTTGCAGACCATATTCAATCTGCCGCTGCGAAAGTGGGCGGCGCCGCCAATCGGTCCGCGTTTCGTCTTTCGAGAGGGACTTACCTAGCAGTTTTTGCACCAAGGTGCCGTACGAGGCGGGATATTCGAGCCCGACCAGGCCGGCAGCCAGTTGCACATCGAACCAGTCCGTGGGGCGATGGCCGAGTGCACGCAGGCAAAAGCGAAATTCTTCGCGGCCGGCATGGACGAGCGACTCTTTGCCCGGCTTCGAGAGGAGCTCCCAAAAGGGAGTGAGATCGCTGAATTCCAGCGGGTCGACGATGGCCAGATGGCCATCGGCGGCAATCTGCAGGAGGCAAAGCTCCGGCAAATACGTATCTTCGGAGACGAACTCCGTGTCGAAGGCGATGATTTCTGCCGAAGCAATCACCTCGCAGAAATCGCGCAGGTGTTGATGCGAAGTGATGTATTCGTACTGCACGCGAGTCCGATATTTGCCTAATTGCCGCCTGCCTCGAAGCTTCCTGTTGCCACTTCTCTTACTCTAGCTTGGAAAGTCTATTCGGGCCAGACGGATGGAGGAAAGGTGAGAGAGGGGAGAGTGGGTGACAAGATGACGGGATCGGGTGCGGAGCGGATTGCTCACGAAAGTTGAGATCCACAATTTGACATGTAATCACAAAGTGCTGACAATTTGACTTGGCAGTTCGTGCGTGCTGTGGAGAGGGGGCTATGGCAGAGAAAGGAACGCTGATCATTCTGGGAGCCAGCGTGCGCGCGGCGGCGGAATCTGCTGCGCGCGGCGGGTATCAGCCCTGGGGAATCGACCTGTTCGGCGATGCCGACCTGCAAACGCTGGGGCCGACGACCCCGATCAAGAATTATCCGGCAGAATTTTTGCGAGCCCTGGCAAAGGGTCCGCAGGCGCCTTGGATCTATACCGGCAGTTTAGAGAACTACCCCCGGCTGATCGCCCGGCTGGCGAAGCTTCGTCCACTTCTGGGGAACGGTTCCGAACAGCTGGCATTGGTGCGCGATCCCTGTTGGTTAGCGGCCACGCTCACGGAAATTTCCGGAATGAGCTATCCGGAAACTTGCCTGTCACCGGAATCAATCACAGATAACGGTTGGTTGATGAAACCGCTGCGATCGGGCAGCGGGATGGGTATTCGAAAGGCGGCGGAATTTGGGAGTCGGGAGCGAGGAGGCGCGGGGCGAGTGATTGAGGAAAGTGGATTTGGGAAATCTGGAAATTCATTTGGTGGAAAACTGGGCACCTCCGAAACTCAAGTCATTACCGGTGAAGGGTTTGAAGAGGACGAATCGAATGAACTTAATGGAAATTTCCGGAATCGAGAAACGGGCGAACAGCCGCAGACTGGAGAAATTGGAAATTGGAAATCTGGAAACCTGAATGGTGGAGAACAGGGCCGTGCAGAAGCTCAAGTCGCTGCAGGAGCAGCACTTGGAGAACACGCAACCCATGAACTTAACGGAAATTTCCGAAACCGAACCAGCGGTTATAAGGACATGGTTTGGCAGCGGTTCGTGGCCGGGAAGCCGCTGAGTGCTGCGTTTCTGGCAAGCCGGAAATCGGTCAAGTTGCTGGGGGTGGCTGAACAGTGGTGCGGTCCCAATTGGGGTGCGCCGCAGGAATTTCAGTACGCCGGTTCGCTCGCCCCGGCACCACTCACGGCTGCCGAAGAGGCCGCGTTAATGGAAACTGCCACTCGATTAGTGGAAGATGCCGGGCTGATTGGGCTGTTCGGCATCGACTTCATTCGACGGACGGGTGAGAGTCCCGGGTTGACGCTGATTGAAGTCAACCCGCGCTATACGGCGAGTATGGAGCTTTACGAATCTTTGCGCGGGCAAAGCTTGATCGCGGCCCACTGCCGGGTGGTTGCTGGAGAGGAAATCGAATCATTCACGGAACCTTTATCCCGTGCTTGTCGCGGCAAGTTAATTGTCTACGCAACAGCAGCAGGTAGCGCCGGTCAGCGGCTAGCGGAACTTTGGACTTCACTTGCTGAGGAACAGGTGACCGCGGCCGATCTACCTTGCCTGGATTCGACCATCGAACCATTCGCTCCTATTTGCACGTTACTCACCGGCGGCATTGACGCGGGACAGATAGGCGAGCGATTGCTCGCGGCCGCCCAGCGTGTCCGACACGCGCTCGCCCCACTTCCCGAAACTGCTCGCCGGTGAATCTCAAACCTGTTATCAAAACAAAATCCGATTCCCAAAACCACAACCTACGACCCTCTCTTGGAACCTCCTCATGACGTTTCACATCTTGCCTGCCGATCAGCCACTTGCCAGCCGCCGCCGATTTTTCGCCTGGGCTGGCCTGACCGCTGCCGTCATTGCCGCGAATCGTTTGCCTGGTGAAGAGATTGCCAAGTCGGCAACCACGCGCATTGCCCTGCTCTCCGATACGCACATCTCGGCCGATAAGGAATTGCTCTCCCGCGGCGTGAACATGACGGACCATTTGACACAGGCCTGGCAACAAGTGAATGAAGCGGCCGGGCGACTGTCGTCGGCCATCGTCCATGGCGACGTCGCGTTCTTGAAGGGAGAAATGGGAGACTACGGACAGGTAGCCCAGCTGCTTGTGCCAGCCGGCAAGTCGGCGGTGCCACTTCACTTTCTGCTGGGCAATCACGACGACCGCGCGAACTTTCGGGAATCGCTCAAGTCAGCTGCTGCTTCGCCGCTGGAATCGCATCACGTGTCGATCTTGGAACTCAAGCAGGCGAACTGGTTCATGCTCGACTCGCTGGAGAAAGTGAATTCGACGCCAGGCAAGTTGGGCACCGCACAACTGGAGTGGCTGGCAGCTGCACTCGATGCCAAGGCCGATAAGCCCGCGATCATCTCGGTGCATCACCATCCGCAAAAAGAGGGCGATAAGGTGGCCGGCATTCAAGACACGAAGGAGCTGTTCGATATCTTGGTTCCGCGCAAGCACGTGAAGATTCTGTTTTATGGTCACACGCACGCCTGGGGGCAGAAAGTGCAGGACGGCATCCACCTCGTGAACTTGCCGCCGGTGGCGTATGTCTTTGCCAAGGAGAAGCCCAGCGGTTGGGTCGAAGCCGCGGTCGGCGACAAGGGAATTGAGCTGACGCTGCATGGCGTGGGCCCCGCGAACGAGGCCCACGGGAAGAAGCTGGAGTTGGCGTGGCGGTAGGCACCGGCTGGATTTTTATAGCCGCGCGAGCCGCAGACTATTGAGCACGACACAGACACTACTCGCAGCCATTGCAGCTGCGGCCATCGATGGCGAGAGATTGATGCCCCACGGAGAGAGCAAGCCCGCGGCCACTGGAATGAGGATCACGTTATAGATCAAAGCCCAAAACAAGTTTTGCCAGATGATGCTCAGCGTGCGCTGGGCCAGGGAGAGGGTCGTGACGACGCGCCGCAAGTCGGGCTGCGTGATCACGACCTCAGCCGATTCGATGGCGATGTCGGCACCATTGCCCAGCGCGATCCCCAAGTCAGCTGCGGCCAATGCCGGGGCATCGTTGATGCCATCGCCGACCATGGCCACGACTTCGCCGCTGTGCTTTAGTTGCTCGATGACTTGCCATTTATCAACCGGCTTCGTGTCGGCTATCACTTCACGAATGCCCGCCTCGCGTGCCATCGCTTCGGCGGTTGCGCGAGTATCGCCGGTGAGCAGCACAATTCGTTTGCCCAACTGCTGTAATGCAGCCACGGCTGCCTGACTGCCGTGGGCAAGTTGATCTTGGAGAACGAGACTGCCGAGGTACTTTCCCGCGAGCACGACATGGAGCCTGATTTCGCCCGATTGATTTTGCTGGTTGGCACCGGGCACGATCTGCAGCCGATCGAGCAGTCGCTGGTTGCCAACGTAGATGGTCCCTGCCGAAGAATCAGCTTGGATCCCTTCGCCAGGGAGCACCTGCAACGCTGTGGCTTGAAGTTGCTCTGGCGATTGTCGCGAGTCGGCTGCCTGCACAATGGCCTTGACCAAGGGATGATTGCTCAGCCGCTCGATGGCTGCAGCGATGGTGAGCAATCTCTCTTCACTCACGTGTTCGGCTGGCTGAAGGGATCGCAGAACGGGGCGGCCTGCGGTGAGCGTGCCCGTTTTATCGAAGACCACCGTAGTTACCCGATTGGCCGCTTCGAGCGCCGCAGCGCTCTTGATGAAGATGCCTCGCTGCGCGGCCGCGCCGGAGCTGACGATGATGGCAGTGGGCGTTGCGAGCCCCAGCGCACAAGGGCAAGCCACGACCAGAACTGCCACCGCATGCAGCAAGGCCAATTGCCAGCCGCCACTCACCACAAGCCAGGCGATGAAAGTGGCAGTCGCAATCAACAGGACCGCCGGGACAAACCATTGCACGACCCGATCGGCCAGCTGTTGCACACTGGCCTTCGAACTTTGCGCATGGCGCACGAGCTCGATCGTCTGCGCGAGGAGCGTGTCGTCGGCCAGCTTGGTCACCGTTGCTTCGAGACTGCCACTGCCATTAAGCGTACCGGCGAAGACGTTGTCGCCGGCCTGCTTCTCGACCGGCAAGGCTTCACCGGTCAGCCAGGCTTCGTTCAGGTCGCTGTGGCCGGAGATTACTTGCCCATCGAGTGGCACGCGCTCGCCCGGGCGAATCACCAGCACATCGCGAAGTTGAACTTTGTCGAGCGACAACTTGACCACTTGAATACCGCGGCGGATGTTGGCGACCCGGGGAGTCAGATCCATCAGTTGATAGATGGCACGCGAAGTTCGCCGCCGTGCGCGGGCTTCGAGATAGCGACCCAGCGTGACAAATGTGAGGATCATCACACCGTCCATGAGAGACATGCCCGAGCGGTGGGTGATCCATTCCAGTGTGCCTGCCACAAGGGCCGCAGTGGTGCCCAGGGCAATCAGCGTGTCCATGTTTACGGCGGCATACCGCACACGCTGGGCGGCACTCACCAAAAAGGGCCAGCCGACGAATACCTGCACGAGGCAAGCAATTGCAATCTGGGTCACCCCCAGCAGCGGCGACGAATGATGACCGCCGGGCAAAAAGTGAATGACGACCAGCGGCACCAGCCCTGCCAGGCTGAGGAGAAAACGCAGGCCCCAGGCCCGTTGTTCTTGATCTTCGGCTGCCTGCGAATGGGGCGCTGTTGGCGAATTCTGCTGCTGGCGAATTACCTCGGCCTGATACCCGGCCCGTTCGACTGCGGCAATCAGCGACTGCACGGGAATGTCATCGCCCGCGGGCCGAACTTCCGCTTCGTGCAGGGCGAGATTAACGGCAGCCGATTTCACACCTGACACTTGGCTGAGCGCGGTTTCCACCCGTCCTACGCAACTGGCGCAATGCATGCCGCCGATGTGCAGGCGGATCGGATTCGTTGTGGATGGTGGCACGGAAGTGAGATTCGCGAGGGAGGTGACCACGCTGACGGGCATTGGTTGCTAAAATTATCTCGCTTGGCAGCGAACTGACCAGCCGCCCGCTCGTCGATATTAACAGCGATTGCGGTCTGGCAGTGGGTGACCTCAGAAAGAAGTTATGACTCGCAGTGACTACGAATACGATGTGCTGGTGATCGGCGCGGGGCATGCCGGCACCGAAGCGGCCATGGCTGCGGCCCGCGTCGGGCTGCGGACCTGCCTGCTCACGACCAACTGCGATACCGTCGCCCAGATGAGCTGCAACCCGGCGATTGGCGGCGTGGCGAAGGGTCAGATCGTGCGCGAGATCGACGCGCTGGGTGGGGTAATGGGGCGGGCCATCGATGCCACAGGCATTCAATTTCGCCTGCTCAACCGCCGCAAAGGGCCGGCCATGCATAGCCCGCGAGCTCAGGCGGATAAGAAGGGATATCAGTTTGAAGTAAAGCGGCTCGTCGAGGAGCAACCGAATCTCTCGCTCCGGCAGGAAGTGGTTGAGGATCTGCTCGTCGAAGAAATCGCCGACAGCAATACCGAGCAAACTGCGCGCATCGTTGGCGTGCGTGTGCGGGGTGATATCACTTACCGCGCGCCTGCAGTGGTCCTCACAACCGGCACATTCTTGCAAGCGATCATGCACACGGGCGAAGTGCAAACGCCTGGAGGCCGCGCAGGAGAAGGAACGACGGCGGGCATCAGCGGGGCGCTCAATCGGCTGGGATTCCGCGTCCAGCGCTTCAAGACGGGTACTCCCTGCCGGTTGAATGGGCGGACGATCGATTACAGCCGCACAGAACTTCAGCCCGGCGATGACGACCCGGAGCCATTTTCGTTTCTCACCAGCGAGGTCGAACGGCAGCGGATGGGGCGCGAACAGATTCCGTGCTACATCACCTACACGAACGAGCAGGTACATGAACTGATTCGGGCGAATCTGCATCGGGCGCCCATGTACAGCGGGCAGATTCAATCGCGGGGCCCGCGGTATTGCCCGAGCATCGAGGACAAAGTGGTGCGTTTTGCCGAGAAAGAGCAACATCAGCTCTTCTTGGAACCCGAAGGTCGGCGGACGTACGAAGTGTACGTAAACGGCATCTCTACCAGTTTGCCCCGCGATGTGCAGGACCAGATGCTGCGGCTGATTCCCGGCCTGGAAAAGGCCCAGATCATGCGCTATGGCTACGCCGTCGAATACGATTTTTGCCCTCCCGATCAGCTGTGGCCGTGGCTCGAAACGAAGCGCGTTGGCGGTCTGTTCTTCGCCGGGCAAATCAACGGGACCACTGGTTATGAAGAGGCTGGCGCGCAAGGCCTGATTGCCGGTGCCAGCGCTGCACTCAAGTTGCAAGGGAAAGAACCGCTCGTGATTGGCCGCGAGCAGGCTTATATCGGCGTGCTGACGGATGACCTGGTGACTTGCGGTGTGGACGAGCCCTATCGCATGTTCACTAGCCGGGCGGAATATCGCCTGCTATTGCGGCACGATAACGCGGATCGACGTTTGACGGCCATCGGCCGCCGCGCGGGACTTGTCGACGATGCTCGCTGGCAGCGGTTGCAAGAAAAAGAAGCAGAGATCTCCGGCGCGCTACATATCCTGCGCACCGAGCGGACCGGCGAAGTGACACTCGAACAATTGCTCCGGCGGCCCGAAGTCACCTGGCCTCAAATCGTTCAACATGCGCCGCAATTGGGCGCAGTCTCGCGCGAGTCGTCGATTCAAATTGAATACGACGTGAAATATGCGGGCTATGTTTCACGACAAGAACAGCAGGTCGATCGCCAAAAGCGACTTTCGGAAAAAAAGATCCCCGAGCATTTCGACTATGCGATGGTCAAACACTTGCGCACCGAAGCCCGCGAGAAATTGCTGCGAGTACGTCCAATTACGCTGGCTCAGGCTGGCCGAATTAGCGGCATCACACCGGCCGATCTGGCGCTCGTGCTGACGTATCTCGAAGGGGTGAGCCGCCGAAGCGTTTCATGATGAGGAAGAGCGGCAAACGTTCGGACTGAAGCTTTGTCCAGCAAGTTTGCGTGGGGCTAGTCAGCAGAATCATTACCAGTTTTGCTGCATTTTTGGCCGCATTTTTGCACCTTGTCGAGGAATTCGCAGCGATGTGCTATTGCCGAAATGGGAATGTCGAAATAACCTTAACTTAGGAGAGGTAGGAGAACTGATTGGCTAGGGACAGCCGGAGCCAAAGCATTTGTAAGCTGGTGGCTCGCCTTACCGATCCTCTCGCCTCTGACGAAATGCTCTTTTGCAAGTTCTTTGAGACGCAGCGACTCATGGTCGCAACTTAGCGTCGGCATTCTTGCCCGGCATCTTCTCCCCGCCGGTTGCCAGCAACCCGATGTCTTTCCCGTTGTGCCTGCTGAATCGCATCGTGCTTGTACCAACACGGGTGACAGCAGTATCGGCTGCTGCGCGGTTGGTAGAGCCGCGAGTCAAAGGGCTGGAAATCGTGTCACATCCGCCAGAGCGAGAGCCATGAAGTTCACGAACATGAGGTTCAGTCGACAGACCGGAACATCACCAGCGAGGCAGCATGCAGGTGGTTGAATTGGCCCGCAATTGAAAGTGGCCAAGTTCGGGCACCAAACGTGCAGCTATCACGCGCGTTCTGAGGAGGACGGTGCGATGACATCACTAAAGACTAGCAGCGGTAAGAACATCATCTCTTTGATTGCCGGTCGGCAAGACCTGGAACAGTTCCGTCGCAAGAGTTGGGTCGGCACGTTCGAGGAATACCTCGATCTGGTGCGAGAAACGCCTCAAGTCGCCCGCAACGCCTTCGAGCGAGTCTACGACATGGTGATTTCGTACGGCACTACGGTGTACGACGAATCCCGCGGCGTAAAACGGACCCACTTCAAGTTCTTCGACGATCCCGATAACGGCGGCCGCGATGCCGTCTTCGGCCTCGATGAAACGCTGGAAAGCTTCGTCAACGCGTTAATGTCGGCTGCTAAAGGCTACGGCATTGAGAAACGCGTGTTGCTGTTGCACGGCCCCGTTGGCAGCAGCAAGAGCACCATCGCGCGCCTCCTCAAGCGCGGTTTAGAACGGTATTCGACCACCGACGCGGGAGCCGTCTATACCCATGGTTGGGTGAACGAAGCTGAGCCGACGGAAGTCCACTGGTGCCCGATGCACGAAGAACCGCTGCATCTCGTACCCGAGCGCTTCCGCGATGACGTTTTGAAAGATCTGAATGGCGATGCTGATGAAGAGCAATACAAGGTAAAGATCGTCGGCGATCTCTGCCCGTACTGCCGCTTTATGTACACCGAGCGACTAAAGAAGTACGGCGGCGACTGGACGCAGGTGATTCAAGACATTCGCGTCAAACGGATCACTCTCTCAGAACAAGACCGCTGCGGCATTGGCACCTTCCAGCCCAAGGATGAGAAGAATCAGGACAGCACCGAACTGACCGGCGACATCAACTATCGCAAGATTGCCGAATATGGCAGCGATAGCGATCCGCGGGCGTTCAACTTCGATGGCGAATTTAATGTCGCCAATCGCGGCATCATCGAATTCATCGAAGTTCTAAAACTCGATGTAGCGTTCCTTTACGACCTGCTCGGCGCTAGCCAGGAGCATAAGGTCAAGCCGAAAAAGTTCGCCCAGACCGATATCGACGAAGTAATCATTGGCCACACGAACGAGCCCGAGTATCGCCGCCTGCAGAACAACGAGTTCATGGAGGCCCTTCGCGATCGTACCGTGAAGATCGACGTTCCCTACGTCACTCGCTTGAGCGACGAGATCAAAATCTATGAAAAGGATTACAACAGCGGCAAAGTGAAGGGCAAACACATTGCCCCCCACACCATTGAGATGGCAGCCATGTGGGCCGTGCTGACGAGGCTCGAACCGCCGAACAATGCCAGCCTCACTTTGCTGCAGAAGCTGAAGCTCTATAACGGCCGCACGTTGGCCGGCTTTACTGAAGAGAACATCAAGGAGATGAAGGAAGAGGCCATCAGCGAGGGCTTGCATGGCATCAGTCCGCGTTATGTGCAGGACAAGATCAGCAATGCATTGGTCGCGAATCTCGAATCGAAGTCGATCAATCCCTTTATGGTGATGAACGAACTCGAAGCGGGGCTCAAGCATCATTCACTCATCACAAACGAAGAATTGCGGGCGAAGTACCGCGAACTCTTGGGCGTGGTGAAAGAGGAGTACGAGAACATCGTGAAGAACGAAGTTCAGCGGGCTATTGCCGCCGATGAAGACGCGCTGAAGCGACTCTGCGCGAACTACATCGACAACATCAAGGCCTACACTCAGCGTGAAAAGGTTCGCAACAAGTTCACCGGACAAACCGAAGAGCCCGATGAACGAATGATGCGGTCGATTGAGGAAAAGATCGACATTCCTGAGAGTCGAAAGGACGATTTCCGCCGCGAGATCATGAACTACATCGGCGCGCTGATGATCGATGGCAAGACCTTCGATTACAAGGCGAACGAGCGACTTTATCGCGCGTTGCAACTGAAATTGTTCGAGGATCAAAAGGACACAATCAAGCTCACGAGCCTCGTGTCGCAAGTCGTCGACAAGGACACGCAAGCCAAGATCGATGTGGTCAAGAGCCGCCTGATCCGCGACTTTGGTTACGACGACGAAAGCGCCGGCGACGTGCTGCATTACGTGGCCAGTATCTTTGCCCGCGGCGATGTGAAACGGAAATAAGGTGCGACCATGGTCATGAAGATTGATCGCGACAACAGCCGCTTCAAAGAGATTGTGAAGGGGAAGATTCGCCAGAATCTGCGGAAGTATGTGACGCACGGCGAGATGATCGGCCGCAAAGGGAAAGATCTCGTATCCATCCCGCTGCCGCAGCTTGACGTGCCCCACTTCCGCTACGGACAAAACGGCAAGGGGGGCGTTGGCCAGGGTGAAGGTGAGGTTGGCCAGCCCATCGCGCCGGGCGGCGATGGCGAACCAGGGCAAGGTCAGGCCGGCAGCGATGAAGGTCAGCACGTCCTCGAAGTCGATGTTTCACTGGAAGAACTTGCCGAAATCCTGGGGCAGGAACTGAAGCTCCCCCGGATTGAACCCAAAGGCAAAGCGAACATTGAAGATGACAAGGTTCGCTACACCAGCGTGCGCAAAGTAGGACCAGAATCGCTGCGACACTTCCGCCGCACATATGTCCAGGCTCTCAAACGGCAACTCTCCGAGGGCAGCTATCGCCCTAACGATCCACGCGTCATTCCTTACAAAGATGATCGCCGCTATCGCTCGTGGCAGACGGTTTCCGAACCGGTCGCGAACGCCGTAATTCTGTACATCATGGACGTCTCGGGTTCCATGACCGACGACCAAAAAGAGATCGTCCGGACCGAGGCGTTTTGGATCGATACCTGGCTGCGTAGTCAATACACGGGGATCGAGCGCCGGTACATCATTCACGATGCAGCTGCGAAAGAGGTCGACGAGGAGACCTTTTATCACACGCGTGAAAGTGGCGGCACACGCATCAGCACTGCTTACAAAGTGGCACTCAGTCTAATCAAAGAGAAGTTCGACCCCACGCAGTGGAACATCTACGCGTTTCAATTCTCCGATGGAGATAACTGGGGCGAAGACAACCGGCAATCACTGGCGATGCTCAAGGACGAACTGCTGCCGATCTGCAATCTGTTCTGCTATGGCCAGGTCGAAAGTCCCTATGGCAGTGGCGAGTACATCCGCGTGCTGGAAGAAGCGTTTGGCAGCGAGCATGAACAACTGGTCCTATCCGAAATCGCGAACAAAGAAGCGATCTACGAATCGATCAAGACGTTTTTGGGGAAAGGGAAGTAATCATGCCTGCTCTCCATCGATTTCGCAGCCTCACCGAAGAGCTGATCGAAATTCAGCGACAAATGGAAGGTCATGCTCGCGCGTATGGGCTCGACTTCTTCCCCACGATCTTCGAAGTCGTTGATGCCGACCAATTGAACGCGGTCGCAGCCTACGGCGGTTTTCCGACTCGCTATCCGCACTGGCGGTTCGGCATGGAATACGAACAGCTGCAAAAAGGCTATTCGTACGGATTGCAGAAGATCTACGAACTGGTGATTAATAACGACCCCTGCTACGCCTACCTGCTCGGCAGCAATGGCATTACGGATCACAAATTGGTGATGGCCCACGTCTATGGCCACTGCGACTTCTTCAAGAACAACGCCTGGTTCGCGAAGACCAATCGCCGCATGATCGACGACATGGCCAATCACGGCAATCGCATCCGGAACTACATGGACCGGTTTGGCGTCGAAGAAGTCGAGAACTTCATCGACTGCTGCCTGAGCGTGGAAGATCTGATCGACATTTACTCGCCACACATCAAACGCCGCGACGACAAACCACCACCGGTGCGCCACGACGAAGATGATGACGACGCGGCCGATCCGACTTCGCCCACTCGCTATCAGTCGAAAGGGTATCTCGACCACTACGTGAACCCACGCAAAGCAATGGATGCCGAGCGTGCTGAACTGAAAAAAGAGTTGGAGCGAAAGGAGAATTTCCCTTCAGAGCCGATGCGCGATGTCACGCTATTTGTGCTCGAGAACGCACCGCTGAAGAACTGGCAGGCCGATGTGCTGTCGATCATTCGCGAAGAGGCGTATTACTTTGCTCCGCAGGGACAGACCAAAATCATGAACGAAGGCTGGGCCACTTACTGGCACAGCACGATCATGACCAAGCACGCCATGGAGGCCAAAGACCTGATCTGTTACGCCGATCACTGCAGCGGCACGTTGGCCGGATCGCGGACGCGCCTGAATCCGTACAAGCTAGGTGTCGAGTTGTATCGCGATATCGAGGACCGCTGGAATCGTGGTGCCTTTGGTGAGGACTTCGACAACTGCGACGACTGGCAAGAACAACAGCACTGGAATACGAAAGCGGGCCTAGGGCGGGAGAAGATCTTCGAAGTTCGCAGGGTTCACAACGATCTGACGTTCATCGACGAGTTCCTGACGCTCGACTTTTGCCGCCGGCACAAGTTGTTCTCGTTCGGCTATCAGCAGGAGTCGGGTTACTACGAAATCGAGAGCCGCGAATTTCCGAACGTAAAGCAGCGGCTTCTCTATAATTTAACGAACATGGGCCGACCGATCATTTACGTGACTGACGGCAACTACAAGAACCGCGGCGAACTACTGCTGGAGCATCGCTTCAGCGGTGCAGAACTGCAGCAGAACTATGCACAGGACACGTTGACGTCGCTTTACAAACTGTGGAAGCGGCCCGTGCATATTGAAACCAAGTTAGAAGGGGCAACAGTGCTGTGGTCGTTCGACGGCAAATCGCACACGAGTTCAGAAGATAAGAAGAAAGCCTAGCGGAGAAATTGGTAAGCGAATTGCTGCCGGGAAGGCAGGCGGAGATTGATGATGACCATCAAACAAGACATCGCTCTCGAACTGCAACGACTCGCCCCCAGCGGCGGTGAGCTGGAAGTGCGCACTGCGACGGGCCGCATTGTCAGCCAGCTCGACGTCGTCGATGCCGTGGGCTGCTCGTTCACTTGCTTCGATTACCAGTCGACCAACCTTGCCGCAGCCACCGTCGATAGTCTGAAAGCTCTTAGCAACAAGATTCAGCAACGGCTCACTTACTTGATGGAGCCGATCAGTCTGCTTGAGACCGACACCGAGAGCGTTTCAATTCAAATGCGTTCAAGTCCGCCGCAGGTTGGCGATGATGGTCGTAGTTACTACGAACTTCTCGTCCGCCGCGGTGGCGAAGTCACCCTCCGCCGCTACCACAAAGCGGCGGGCCAACCCCGGCAAATCGTGCCGGCTCATGTCACGCGCGAAGTCCTCGGCCGCCTGGCCGAGGATTTTGTGGCCGTAATTGGGTAGTGCAACCGCAACTACTTCTTCGATACTGGCTTCAATTCCCACTTCTCATCAAAAAATCCGGCATTGACGATCTTCCCCGGTGCGCTGGCATCGGGCACTTGTGTCAGGTCGATCATGGCCCAATCGGGGAGCTTGGGATTCTGCTGGGAATTGGTTTTATCGTGTGCTTCGCGGAACGTGAGGCCCGAGTTAAGTACGACGTACTTCGGCGGCCAGTTGTTCTTATCAAGTGGATTGGGGTAGATCATCACGGGCACGTGCGTGGCCGCATCGTACTTCTCCGTGCCAACAACCCAATCCTCCCCAGCGCGCTTGATCGGCAAATCGGCGGCAATCTGTTTGATGACCGAATTCGAATCAGCATCGCCCCACAAGCTGAGGTTGGCCAGTTTAATGATCTGGTCGGTCACTTCGGTGTCTTTGATAACCCGCAGTTCCGCGCGCATCAAGCTGCGCCACCGGCTGCGAAAATGTTCGAGTTCGAACTCTTGCCACGCTTGAAACCGCGCGTTTTTGCTTTTGCCGCTGGGAGTGACCACGACGAACGTATTGCGATAAGCGTCGTCGATCGGGCCGTGCGAATCGATTCGTTTCACCTTCTCTTGAACGCGTGTGTACAGCTTAGCTAAGTCTTCGTGGGCCCACTTGCCGTCAGTTTTATAGATGGCACAGATCTCATCGGAACCTTTGGAACTGCGCTCGACCACCAGATTCTGCCCATCGATTGTGATTTGCACCTTGCCGTCTTTATCGTGTATGTCCTTAGGGAGCATGATGCCGAGAAAGGCGACGTTCTTCGTAGTGACGTCGAACTGGCTGCCATCGAGTGTGGCATCGACACGGGTATCCTGCCAATGCTCTTCCAGCCGGAAGAGTTGCAGCCAATGTTGCCTGGCGTAACGGAGCGTGCGGGTTTGCAGCGAGACCTTCTTGGGCGGATCTTCGGCGGGCTTCTTTACTGCTTCATCGATCTTGGCGAGAAGTTCCTTCAGCACGGTTGGTTCGTACTTGTGTTCGGTCTTGGGGCCGATTAGGTGCGTCAGTTCGCGACCTTCAGATTGATAGGCAGCTTCCATCACGCGGGCAGCTTGAATTTGCCGATCGAGTTCGCCGCTGTAGGCGAAGACATCGCAGTTAAACAAGTTGCGGACGTAAGCCGGTGTGTCGTAGTGTCCCCACAGCTTCTGCTCGTACCACGCCGGGTAGTCTTCGGGCTTGAGCTTGACGTACTGCGCGGTCTCGGCGAAGCCGGCACCAGGTGCGACCACGCGGAAGTGATCGGCAAAGTGAGCTCCAACATGCCAAGCGCCCGCGCCGCCCATTGAAAAACCGATAAGTACGCGCCGCTTGGGATCGGTGTTGTACTGCTTTTCAGCATGCATCGTGGCTTCGATCACATCGACTTCGCCCGCATGCTTATATCCAACACATTGCCGGCCGAACGCGTGAACGACAATCGCCCCCGGCGGAGCGATCTGCCCCGGCTTACTCATCCGTTCGTAAATGAAGTGCAGGTCTGTCTGCTTATCTCCTCGGCCGTGCAGCCAAACGTATAGGGGGGCAACCTTCGATAGGTCATGATCTTTGGGAATGACCGCTCCGTACGGCTGCGGGAAACCATCGATGCCGCTATGAAACCCGCGCACAACGGTTCCGGTGGCGGTGGTCCAGGGATGCTTGCCCGCTGCCAACTGATCAAGCCGCAAATTCGCTTCCTTCAGCAGCGCATCGGCTTTGGCAAAATCCTTCGGATCGTAAAACTCGCGGTTCTCTAGCGCATAAGTCACCGCCTTGATGAAGACGAAGATGTCTGCGGATAGCTCGTGGTCTTTGATTTCGACAAACCGCTGGCCGATGGCTTCCAACTCTTTCACGAGTCGTTCGCGGACGTTAGTGGGCACTTCAATCCCTTCCGGCGGCAAGACCCGTTTGATCGGCGGTATGGCCGGCAGCACTGCCTGTTCCCCAGAGTCCGCGGGAGGAATCTTTGCCGGCTGAGCCTGCGTGACTAGGCCGCTCATACTCATGAGCAAGGTCAATGTGGCAGACAGACGAAATGCTGATGGGACGCAGATCATGTTGCGGAACTCCGGGCATACGAACGGCTGGCAGGCAAGTGAAAAAGGGCCACCGCGGTGGTCGCATTATATCGCTCGTACGAGTCGTTGCGACGGTCGTCCCCTGCGATGCAGCGCTTCGGCAAAGACCGCAAGTCCGGCTGCAACCAGGAAACCGCTGGTGACGTTTACTCACCCGCCCTTTAGAAAATTCCTACCCGCTGACCCAGATTGCGACACACCTGCGGCCAGTTGTTGACGAAACAGTTAGTACGCGGCGACGGACAACGCTGCGTGGAGACACATGACGCGTCTCCTTGGAACGGATGCCTTTGCGGGACATGAGGTCCCTAGTCCAGGATGACCTTCGAGCACATCCCGGTTGCGCACAATGGAGGGCGCAACCGCGAATAGGATGGCTCGCACCCGTAAGGAGTACGTTTACATGAAGTCTTTCTATGCGCACAGTCTCGCGTTTGCCCTTGGTTTGGCCGGTCTGGCCAATACCGCGCACGCACAATATCTGAATCAACCTTCGTTGCTGCCAATTCCGTCGGCAATGCAATCGTATCCGGTCTCGCCCGTCGCCGCATATAACGAGAACCTGGCACCATCGGCGGACAACCTGCCGAGCCCAAGTGATTCCCCGTCGATTCTGCCCGCTCCCCCGATGGCTCAGCCCGATCGCAGCCTGCTGAGCGAAGATTATAAAAAGGCCACGACCGGCGGCTGGGGTGACAAAGACGTTGTCTATGACGACGCCACGGCTGACTCTTGCGGTATGCCGGGCACGCCCTGCCAGAACTTTTGGTATGGCTACGCCGGTGGTCTGATCATGACCCGCGCACAGGGCGAAAGCTTTCTGATTAGTGAAAACACCACCACCAACGAACGCATTCTTTGCTCGTGCGGTGGTGACATGGGATGGACTGGCGGTTTCGAAACGACGCTCGGCCGCACCTTCAACTGCGGCAATAACGCCTTGGAAGTGACCTACTGGGGGCTGTTTCCTGGCGATCGTTGGATGGATGCCTACAGCCCCACCAACGAACTCGGTACACCAATCGATTTCTCGACCATCGATTACGATGATGGCGTGAATCCAGCCGGTCCTGCCAGCGACTGGTTCAACACCTCCGTTCACCACCGCGTCCGCTTCTACAACACGCTGAACAACATCGAACTCAACCTGCTGGGTCAATGCTATGGCAATGGCTTCATCGGTGGCGGCCCCATGGCAACCTGCACCGGTGCTGGTTGCAACGGCGGAACGTGCGGACCAAGCTGTGCTCCTCGCTGGGGTTGCGGCTGGATGATGGGCGTACGCTACTTCGACTTTACAGATGGCTTCTCTTTCGAAGCCGACGATGTTGATGACGTGTTTGACGGCTCGCCGAATGAGATGTGTTACCACGTTCGCATGAAGAATCGCCTGATTGGTTTTCAAGTGGGTGGTGGCTTCAATTGGAACGTGCTCGACTGCCTGCAAGTGTACGGCTTGGCGAAAGCTGGTATCTACAACAACCGCATCAACCAACTGCAAGAGTTCCGCGGCGAGAATGGCTACGGCACGTTTAACTCGGGTGATTGGACGGGCGATCCCTTCCATATCAACAACAGCAAGAATCAGCTCTCGATGATTGGCCAGATCGACCTTGGAATTCGGTACCAATTCAACTGTCACTTCTCTGTGAAGGCTGGCTACCGAATGGTTGGTGTCAGCGGTGTCGGCTTGGTCGAACACCAGATTCCCAACGACTTCTCCGATGCTCACTACCTGAGCCAAATCGAGAGCAACGGCAACCTGCTCCTGCACGGTGCCTACGTCGGTGGTGAATTCCGGTTCTAAATCGAACTTGCCAATCGATTGTCAAAGGTGGGCCGAGCGAAGCAAAGCCCACCGCCACGTTTTCAAACTGCTTCCCACTCTGCAACTTGCTAACAAAGCTGACCGAACCTGCCCTCGCTCAGCAGTCTGAATCATTGAACGACAGCACCTGAGACGAGAGGGGAAACGACACACCGCAGCCGCGATTTCGCCTCCCAAGTCCATCCTGAACTCCCTCCCCGCGGATCCGAAAACGCCCCCGATTATCTACCCAGATAACCGGGGGCGGTGTGTTTCTTGGTGATCCAAGGTCGCCGCTCTCTCAATCGCCAAACATCGGCTGCTCGACCCGCGCAGGAGCGGGCTTTATAATGCAGTCTTCACGGTCCACGTCGAAACTGATTTCGGTCTGCACGAAAGGTTTGCCATGCTTCGGACTCTCTCCGCCCCCCTTCTGTTTGCGCTCGTCAGCACCGCGCTGACGGTCGCTGAAACGCCCAAGGTTCGCTTTCAGCGAACACAGCTGGATGATAAGTTTCGCAGCGAAGGGGTTGCGGTCGCTGACTTTAATAAAGATGGCAAGCAGGACATCGCTGCCGGCTATGTCTGGTATGCAGCCCCTGATTGGAAGATGCACCAACTGACCGACAAGGCACCAGAGTACAACCCCAAGGGATACAGCAACGCCTTTTGCTGCTTTGCCGAAGACGTGAACGGTGACGGTTGGAGCGACCTGCTGATTGTTGATTTTCCCGGCACGCCGACGTGGTGGTTTGAGAATCCCAAGGAAACCGGCAAGCTCTGGACTAAGCGAACCGTGACGCCGGTCACCAACAACGAGAGCCCGCAGTATCTCGACCTGGATGGTGACGGTAAGCGCGAGTTGATTTTGGGCTTTGCTCCCGATACGAAAAGTTCCGATGGGCCTGATCGGCAAGTGGGTTTTGCCAAGCCTGCGAAGGATCCGAACGAACCTTGGATCTTGACAGCGGTTAGCGAAAAGGGTGTGCAAGGGGCGAAGAAGTATGACCACGGGATTGGCGTGGGAGATATCAACGGCGATGGCCGCAAGGACATCATGGCTGCCAGCGGATGGTGGGAAGCACCCGCCACGCCCAGCGAAACTCCTTGGAAGTTTCACCCCGTGAACTTTGGGCTGGCCGCGCAAATGTACGCCTACGACTTTGACGGCGACGGCGACAATGACGTGGTCACCTCGAGCCCGCACGCCTTTGGGCTGTGGTGGCACGAGCAAGTTGCCCCCAATCAATGGAAGCAACATGAAATCGATAAGACGTTCTCGCAGATTCACGGCGTGATGTTGGCCGACATGAATGGCGACAAACTGCCCGATTTGGTCTGCGGCAAGCGCTGGTGGGCGCATGCAGCTGGCGATCCTGGGGTGAACGATCCAGCCGTTTTCTACTGGTTCGAACTGACTCGCGAGAATGGCCGCCCGGTCTGGATTCCGCACCAGTTCGACCACAACAGCGGGCCGGGAACGCAGTTCGAAGTGGCCGACGTGAACGGCGATGGCCTGCTCGACATTATCGCGTCGAACAAGAAGGGCGTGCACTATTTTCAGCAGACGCGGGAATAATTGCCATTGGCGTTCAGCTATTCAGCAAGACTTTAAAGCAGGCAGGAACCGCGCCCTACACTTTGTTCCTGCCTACTCTGCAGTAGCTATATGTCACTTCGCAGCGACTTTGCATCTGGAATTATTACGGGTGTGTTCGGCGTCCTGATGACCCTGTTCGCTGGATTTGCCCTGCTGATTATCGCGCTGCAACGAGCGATGCTGGGGATGATGCCAGTGCGTCCTGGCGAGCGACATGGCATCGATGTCATGAAGGTAGCAGACACCATTCATGGCATCTGGTTCTTTTACATGCCCCTGACGTTAGTGGGCGGGCTAGTGTTTGCCATCTCGGGATATTACCTGTATCGTGGGTCGAATGTCGCGAGGCGAGTCGCTCAGCTTAACGCAATCTGCGGTTTTGCCTGGACGGTCGCCTACGCGATTAGCTGCGGACAAGCATCTGAAATTCAGGCGGAGCTGATGTCGATGCCTGCCCCAATGGTTGCGCTCAACCGCTGGTTTACAATTATTGCCACAATCGTATTTGGAAGCCTATTTCCTGGCGCTTTGCTGATTGTGTTGATTCGACCGAAGGGGCCGAAAGCGTAGCGTGCGAGAACATCTTCTCTCGCAAATGGCTGCCGGAACTTCGTTTGTCCAGCGCATTCCGGCCTCTTTCGTTTACTGCCCGCTGACCAGATTCTGCTCAACAAAGAAGAGTTGAGCAGGGGCAAGTGAGAGGCGTAATTGCTCGAAAGCGCGAGCTTGGGCCAATGCGATGCGTGCTTCGAGCTCGCCCATCTGGGCACCCGCAGCAATGAACTTCTTGTCTTGCAGCGTGGTGACTTTTTTCAAGCCATCCAAGGCCACCAAAAACTCGACTCGCTTTTTGACGTAGTCGCTGGTGAAAGGGCGCTCGGCATTCAACAGAAGCAGCAGACGATCTTGTTGCGCGGGCGTGAGTGTTTCGAGAAAGCGGGGAACATCGTCGGGCATGCGCGGGCTGGCTTTACCCAAGAGCGTGGCCGAGCGATGGGGCCGGCGAGCGGCGTTGGTTTCGGCCGTGTTACCCAGAAACGAAGCCAGCTTGGCGGCTGTATCCTGCAGCAAGATAGGATACGGCTCTTCGAGTTGCTGGAGCAGGTCGCGGGCGGCTTTCACGGCCGGCGAATCGAGCTTGAAGGCATCGGGATTTTCCCGCAGCATGCGCAGGTAGTTCTTCTGCTCTTCGGCAAAAGCAGCTTCGGCACCGATATAAGCCCAAGCCTGATTCACGGCGACGCGGGCCTCCGCTTCGCCCATCAGTTTGCCTAGCTCGATCACTTCTTTTTCGAAGGTCCGGGCGTCGGCAGCAGTTTCTTTTTCTTCACGATCGCGACAGCGGCGGATTTTGGAGATCAGTTTGGCGCGGGCCAGATAGTAGTCGCGCAAGTACGGCTTCAGATCCATTGCAATGCGGAGCAGACTCCCCATTTGCGGGCGGCTAAGGCCAGAGAGAACGATAAGTCCCCGTTCATTTTCGTCGACGACGATGGTATTGCCCATTTCGTCTTCGGTCGTAGCCCGTTGACCACCATAAGGACCGAACAAATCAACAACCGGGTCGGCACCGGGCGTTTCGCGAATGTCCCCAATCCATTTAATGTTGAGTTCGGCCAGCATGCCGATTTCGCGCGCCTGGTCGTTACTTAGGCCTTGGAATTTAGCCGGCAAGCGCCGTGCGAGAACACCACCCTTGCCCTGCGCGCATGCCTGACTGGCTGCCACGTGTGTGACGAGGAGCATGAGCAGGTAACAAGCGAATTTGCGGAGAGTCATATCGCGGTTATCCGGCGTGATTCGCCATCGACGGCCCGTTGCGCTCAGCCGAACGATCGGTTGCTGAGCGACCACGAATATAGTCTGAAAATACTAGGCCGAATAGGCGCGCAGGGCGTCTCACTATCAACCCGCGCAGGAGCGCTAAGTTCCGCAGCCCACATTGAGTACTTTGCAGTGTTACTTGGCAACCAGCGACTTGCCGGCGGGGGCATTCAGTGCCGCCAGACGAGCTTCGGCCTGCTGCTTGAGGCCAGCCTGATCGCGGCGCGCTACCATTTGGTAGTAGATCTTGGCGACGCCGGGCTTGTTGGCTGCTTCCGCCGCTTGGGCCTTAGCGAGGTAGCTCTCGGCTTCGGCGGAGCGGTTCGCTGCTGCCAGTTCGTTCCGCTCTTGAATATCTGCCAGGCTTGGCTGCGCGGAAGTGTGAACCGGCGTGCTGCGTTGTGGGCGGGCCAGATTGCGAGTGAGGTTGTCAGCCTTTTGATGCACGGCCATTGCTGCAGGATCTTCACCCCGCGCCGCGCGTCGAGCGGCCGCTTCGGCCAGGACAGCGGCATCGAGTTCTTGATGGTCGATGATCGTGGCATGCACGCTCATGTTTGCACCACTCCGCACACTACTTAGGCCACGACTTCCCGTCAGCGGGCCTTTTCCAAGTGGTAGGCCGCGAGTGACGCTGCTGTCAGCAGCCCGGTTCATGCCACCCAGCAGGATGCCGCCGCCATCGGGGACAGACACAGTTGTGTTGACTGAAAAGACTTGAAATACCGGCAACTGCACGGTCGTTGGCGCTTGGGCTAAAGCATTCGTCGCTGCAAAAACCAAACAACTGCTACAGGACCACAACAGGCATTGCCAAATTCTGGGCCAGATTTTGGTTTGCATGATGAATTGCCAAAAGGAAAGGTTGCGTTCAAGCGACAACGTTCAGTTTATCGGCAAGTGCCGCGCTGGTTCAACAGATTGGCGGAATTTGCTGCATTTAGTTGGCATCGTCCCCCAGTAGTCCGCACGCCCTGAGTTTGCTGCGCAGCGTCATTCGCGAGATGCCCAGGATCTCAGCCATGCGAACCTGATTCCCTCCAGACTCCTGCCAGACCAGTTTCAATAGCACATCATCGAACTCATTCTGAAGTCGCCGATAGAGATCTCGATCGCCGGCCGCCAGCAGTTGCCGCACGCGCGCTGAGAGATCATAGCTTGTTGGTTGCTCGCCGCTGGACAGGCCGTTTCTCTTGCCAATCAGGCGCAACGAGGCCGGCAGATCGCTGACCTCGATAGTATTGCCGGCAGCTTGCAGCACTCCATAACGGACTGCACTTTGCAGTTCACGCACGTTGCCAGGCCAGGCGTGTTCTTGCAGCACTTGCCGAGCTTCGACAGAGACACCGCGCACTGGCTTGTTCAAGTCGGTGCTCATTTGACGCAGGAAGTGATCGGTGAGGAGCGGAATATCGGTGGCGCGCTCGCGGAGCGGCGGCAGCGAGATCGTAAATCCATTCAAACGGTAGTACAGATCGAGCCGGAACAGTCCCGACGCGACACGCCGCGGTAAATCCTGATTGGTGGCTGCGATGATGCGTACGTCAGTCTTTACCGTTGCATTGCCGCCGAGCCGCTCAAACTGCTGTTCCTGCAAGAGGCGCAGCGCTTTGGCTTGCGTCGTCAGACTCATGTCGCCAATCTCGTCAAGAAAGAGCGTACCGCCGTTTACCTGCTCGAACTTACCGATGCGTCGCGAATCGGCACCGGTGAAAGCCCCCTTTTCATGACCGAACAACTCACTTTCCAGCAGTGTTTCTGGAAGTGCGGCGCAGTTCATGGCCAGGAATGGACGGTCTTTGCGGCGACTGTAATGAAACACCGCGCGGGCGATGAGTTCTTTACCCGTGCCACTTTCACCCAGAATCAGCACCGGTGCATCTTGCTGCGCAATCCGACCGATGGCTTTATAGACTTCCTGCATCTGCGGACTGCGACCGAGAATCTGGTCTGCCTGTTCGAGCGACTCGTGCTCGGTCGGCAGCACAGCGGGGACTCGATTCAACCGGCTAACGGTGAGTGCCTTGGCAATTACGGTTTTCAGATTGGCCAGATCGACGGGCTTGATCAGATAGTCGAATGCGCCGCGGCTCATTGCTTCGATGGCGGTGGCCGTTTTTGCAAACGCGGTCATAAGGACGATAGGAACGCTCGCATCGAGCCGGCGCATTTCCAAATAGGCATCGAGACCGTTCATATCCGGCAGGCGAATATCGAGCAGTACCGCATCGGGCCGCTCCTTGCGGACAATCTCAATTCCTTTAACCGCCGTGCCGGCAGTGATCACCCGCAAATCGTTCGATTTCAAGCAATGCTCGATCGAAAACAAGATGTTGGGCTCGTCATCTACCACCAGCAGTTGAGCTGTCATGTTCTTAGGCTTTCACTTCACAGCGAAGTTGCTCACTTCAATTCATTAGGCGGGGAGCCAAATCCGGAACTCAGCACCGCGCTCCGGGCAATTGGCGGCAACGATTTGCCCGCCGTGACCAGCCACGATACGCCGGCAAATGGT
Source organism: Anatilimnocola aggregata (assembly GCF_007747655.1). Classification (NCBI taxonomy): domain Bacteria; kingdom Pseudomonadati; phylum Planctomycetota; class Planctomycetia; order Pirellulales; family Pirellulaceae; genus Anatilimnocola; species Anatilimnocola aggregata. The sequence continues at coordinate 4,377,986 of NZ_CP036274.1, read as the reverse complement.
CAGACCCAGGCCCGTTCCCGATTCTTTGTGACTTACGAAGGGGTCGAAGATTTTGTCAAGCAGGTCCGGCGCAATCCCTGGGCCATTATCGGCAATCACCAATCGCACCCCGGCTGCCGTGGCAACTGGTCCGTCGCCATCGTTGACTTCGACGTAGGGAGTACCGAGTTCGACACTGACGCGAATCTTGCCATGTGAGCCGAGTTCGTCCATCGCATTGAGCAACAGATTCAGCAGCACTTGCTTGATCTGGGTCGGATCGAGTTCGAGTTCACAGGGGATTTTAGGAACCTCGCATTCAATGGCAATGTTTTGCTCGGCCGCGCGTCCAGAAATCAATTCGATCGTCTGTTCCACGATCGGCCGGAGATCGGTGCGGCGTTTGTCGATCGAGGGAGGTCGGGCAAAATCGAGAAACGATTGAATCGACGTCTCCATCCGCGAGATTTCTTCTTCCAAAATTTGCAGTTGCCTGCCCTGGAGCCCACTGTTGGCTGGCCCGGAAAGTGCCGCCTGTACAAGCATTTTCATCGGCATCAGCGGATTACGCAGTTCGTGAGCCAGACCGGCCGCCAGTTGACCGACGGCAGCCAATTGCTCGTTGCGGAGGACTTCGATTTCGCGCTGCTGCAGTTGCTCGACCACTTGAATGGCCCTGCGTTCGAGTGATTTGGCCCCCAGGCGTAGCTCAATCAGTTCACCGGTGGGGGGCGCAGGAAACGGTTCCGACAGTCCCTCTAATCGTCCCGCCGCTCCCGCGACAAAACCGTGTAGCTCTTGCAGCGATCGTTGCAGGCGGCGAGCAATCGTCAGCCCCATTAAGACCCCCGCAACGCTGCCAGCAATGCCCAGAAACAGAAACACTTGCGTCAGCTGATTTGAAGTGCGACGATTCACTTCATTCGTGCTGGTCACTATTTTCTCGTTCAGTAGCACGCATTGTTGAGCCGGATTGAGAATTAATTCGTTGATCTGGGTATTCGCCCATTTGTCCAAGATCGCGTGGCGACCGTCCGCAGGCAGTTTGCGGGCTGCGGCAAGCTCCTGTGCAAAAAGTTGGTATCCCTCCGCCACCTTTTGGAGTTGGGCTCGCTGCATTGGTTTGTCGGAGAGTTGCTGAGACTCCTTGAGCATTTGCACGACCTGGCCATCGAGCCCGGCAATCTCGTCCAGGCGCCCGTCGTCGCTAAACCGCAAGTACTGATTCAGTTGGTAACGAACCTCGCGAATCACAATGTAGAGATTGTGGATCGCCACCAGGCCATGCACTTCACGCGCAATCGAATCGGATGCCGTGACTTGCTGCCGCTGCACGTACCAGGCTGAGGTTCCGCCGAGAACGGCCAGCAGCACACTCATGCCCACCAGGGGTGCCATGAACTTCATTAACTCGATGCGCTTCATCATGCGACGAAATACCTCGCGCTCACCGGTCAATTCTCCGCTGGCAAAAAGTTATTCATGCCCATGCTAGATGCTGGCCACCTGACGTGCAGGCAAGTTGACAAGTTTGTAAGCCAAGGGCGGCCTAATCCCCCTAAACGAGCCGAGTGTTTCGCGCGTAGTTGCTTGCCTGGCATGGCTTTACGACAAACATTTCAATTTCTCAAGGTGCTCAGCGGTCAGTCGTATTGGCAAGTGCCGGCACAACCCGTGCTTTAGGAGCAGCAGTCGGAATGTTCGGCTGCCCACTTCTAGAAAAAAGCACAATGTCTGACTCACACGCTCCTGTCGCGTCCCGCTCCGTTCCCGAACTAGGCAATTGGCAAGCGCGGCTCAAGTCCGATGCGACAGCCGGCTTCTTAGTGTTTTTGATCGCTTTGCCGCTGTGTCTCGCCATCGCGAATGCGAGCTGCTTTCCTCCTGTCGCCGGTGTAATCACTGCCATCGTGGGCGGCATACTTACTCCCTTCCTCACCAATTCTCAATTGACGATCAAAGGCCCCGCGGCGGGGCTAATTGTGATTGTCGCCGGATGTGCCTTGGCTTTCGGCTGGGTGCCGAACGATCCAACCGCGCAGTGGAATGCCTATCGGAGCGTGCTGGCAGTCGGCGTGGTCGCCGGTGTGATTCAAATTCTCCTCGCTCTCTGCAAGATGGGTGTGATTAGCGAAGTCTTTCCCACAACGGTGGTGCACGGCATGCTCGCCGCCATCGGCGTGATCATCATGGCTAAGCAATCGCACCTAATGTTGGGCGCCACGGCGCAAGGCAAAGAGCCGCTGCACCTGATTGCCGAGATTCCTCACTCGATCATGCACGGCATGAATCCCGCCATTGCGTTGATCGGATTGACCTGTCTGGCAATTCTCTTTGTGTGGCCGTACGTCAAGATTCCCTACTTGAGCCGCCTTCCTGGTCCGCTGGTGGTAGTGGCGGTCAGTGTGACGATGGCTTACTTCCTCAACATCGACCAACTACATCGGTACACGCTCGGGGGGCATCAGTACGAAGTCTCGGAAAAGTTTCTGGTTGCAGTTCCTGGCAGTTTGCTCGGCGCGATCGCAACGCCGGACTTCTCTAAAGTCTTCACCGGCACGGGCATTTTCTGGATTGTGATGTTCTGTTTGATTGGCTCGCTCGAATCAGTTTTGAGTGCGAAAGCCGTCGACTTGCTCGACCCATGGAAGCGAAAAACAAACTTCGACCGCGACCTGCTGGCGGTAGGTGTTGCCAACACAGTGGCGGCCCTGCTCGGCGGATTACCGATGATTTCGGAAATCGTGCGCAGCCGGGCGAACATCGACAACGGTGCTCGTACCAAGTTCTCGAACATGTTCCACGGGCTATTTTTGCTCGGTTTCCTCGGTCTCCTTCCTAGCTTGATTCATCGGATTCCACTGGCTGCTTTGGCCGCTATGCTGGTCTACACCGGCTCGCGATTGGCTTCGTACAAAGAGTTCATGCACTCTTACAAACTGGGTATCGACCAACTGTTTGTGTTCGTGGCGACAATTGTGGGTGTACTCGCGACCGACCTGCTGGTCGGCATTCTGATTGGCACCTGTGTCGAACTTGGACTGCACTTGTTGAGGGGCATTTCCTTCCGCTCGATCTTCAGCCCCAACATCAAGACCACGCAGTCTGATGAGGGAATCGTAGTGAATGCAATCGATTCACTGGTCTTCACCACCTGGATTTGGCTGAAGCAACGCCTGCAGGCGATGGATGACAAGCAAAAAGTTGTTGTGGATCTCTCGTCGGCCCGCGTGGTCGATCACACCGTACTTGCCAAGCTGCAAGACCTGAAGAACGACTGGTTTGTCGTGGGCCGCACGCTCGATATTCGCGGCCTGGAAAGCCACAAGTCGATGTCTGCTCATCCACTCTCGTGCCACCGCAAAGTCGGTCGTGATCCAGTCGTAGTGACTTCTGCGTAATTCGCCAAGTTAGTTGCCTCAGTCCGCGTCCAACCGAATGACCTGCGAGTTCCCCATGAAAACTTCAGTCAAACTGCCCGACAATCTGCGCGATCACCTGGTGGTGATGGGTTGGATCGCTGTCGCCGTCTTCGCTAAGTACTGGACTACTCCAGACAGCCCGCCCGAACCTTCCACAGTAAGAGTCGCCCCGATGGTAGCAGTCAGTTCCGCAGCCCGTCTGACAAGCGCCGAATGAACGCTACTCTACGGCTGATTTAACCCAAGCATCTTGCCTTGACTTAGGTATCGACCAAACCGCTGGGCTGAGTGCTCGGTGCCGGCGGCATAGCGACCGGTTGTTGGTGGAGACCATCATCGATTCGATGCTGAACACCATTGACGATGGCAGCACCGGCGTCGCGGCTATACTTCAACTTGTGCGGCGAGCCGTTCCGTTGCATGGTTACCTCAAACTCACTCCAGTTAGGTGGCACACTCGGTTCGAGCGTAGCTGATTCGCTGGTGATCTTGAGCCCCAACAACTGTTCGATGGCCACCCGATAGAGCCACGCTCCGGAACCGGTGTACCAGGTCCAACCGCCGCGCCCTTGATGCGGAGATACACCATATACGTCGGCGGCGATGACGTACGGTTCGGTTTGATACCTGGCGACGTCGGCAGCCGTTTGCGTGTGCAGCAAGGGGTTAATCAAATCGAACAGCGACATCGCCTGCTGCGGCTCATCCAACTGAGCAAGTGCTTGAATCATCCACGTGGCAGCGTGGGTGTACTGCCCACCATTCTCGCGAATACCCGGCAAATACCCTTTGATGTAACCCGGGTCGAGTTCGCCAAGGTCGAATGGGGGCGTGAATAACAAGATAATCTTTGCTTCGCGATTCACCAGGCGATCGACGGCCGCCTGCACACCCTGCCTGCTGCGCTCGGGATTGGCCTTGGCAAACACGGCCCACGTTTGCGCGAGCGAATCGATCTGGCACTCGTCGTTCTCTGCAGAACCCAACGGCATGCCGTCATCAAAATAGGCACGGCGATACCAATTTCCATCCCAGGCCTGGCCTTCGAGTGCCGCGCGCAGTTGCGTGGCAGTTTCGGTGTAATGCTGCAACTTATCGACATCTTGCGCTGCTCGCATCAAAGGTGCGAACTCATCTAGTAGCACCAGCAGGAACCAGCCGACCCACACACTTTCTCCCGTTCCTCCTTCGCCCACCTTGTTCATGCCGTCGTTCCAGTCACCGCAACCCATGAGCGGCAAGCCATGCGGACCAAATTGGAGTCCACGATCAATCGCGCGCAGGCAATGCTCGTAAAGCGAAGCGGTCTCGCTCGAGACTCGCGGCTGTTCGTAGCGCTCTTGTTCGTGAGGCTGCAGCACGGGTGAGTCAATAAACGGAATCGACTCGTCCAGCACACTGCGGTCTCCGGTTACGCGCACGTAATGGCTAACTGCCAGTGGCAGCCAGAGTAGATCGTCAGAAAAACGCGTGCGCGTTCCTTTGCCCAACGGCGGATGCCACCAATGCTGGACATCTCCCTGTTTGTATTGTCGCGCGGCCGCTCGCAGCAAATGCTCGCGCACCAACTGCGGTCGGCTGTAGACGAGCGCCATCGAGTCTTGTAATTGATCGCGAAAGCCATACGCCCCCCCCGACTGATAGAAGGCTGAGCGCGCCCACATTCGGCAGCACAGGACTTGATACAGGAGCCAGCGATTTACGAGCAAGTCGAAGGCTCGATTTGGTGTCTTTACTTGGATCGCGCCGAGAATATCGTTCCACACTGCGATACTGCGGTTGGTGGCGTTTTCGGCAATGGCGGTGGAGTGAAATTGCTGCAGGATCGCGCGAGCGTGAGCTTCATCCTGACCGGCACCGAACAGAAACACGACTTCAGCTGTCTGCTGTGGCCCGACAGTGATCCGAGTTTGGACAACGGCACACGGATCGTAGCCGACTCCCACCCGTCCCAAGAGTTGCTTGCCACGCAATCCTTGCGGTCGTTCCCACGTGCCATGGCGACCGAGGAATTCGCCACGATCTGTCGTAAAGCCGATGGTTTCGCCCAGCACTTTGAGAAACGCGACTTGATTAGCGTATTCTGGGTGATACGGATTACGGCAAAAGATAGCCTGCGATTGGGCGTCGAACTCGGTTTGCAAATGGAGGTGCGTCTGCTCACGCGTCACGCCCAACACCAATTCGGCATAGTAGCTCGCGACGAACGTCTTGGCCTGCGACGAACGATTGGTGATCTTCAATCGCACGAACTTCACCGGTTCTTGTGGATCGACACTCAGCATCACTTCCTGCCGCAACTCGGGTGAGTGCTGCACGAAGCGAGCGAAGCCAGCCCCATAGTGAGCCCATGACTCACTCGTGTGAATGCCGCCCGAAAGGGGCAGCCAACAATCGCCGGTCGCCTCGTCCTGCAAATACAATACTTCACCGGGAACATCGACGACCGGATCGTTCGACCAACTCGTCAACTTGTTCTCGCGGCTGTTAGCAAACCAGGAATACCCACCCCCCGATTCTGTCACTAAGAAGCCCAAATGTTCGTTGGCAACAACTTGCGACCAGGGCATTGGCGGCAATTGGTCAGGCTTCACCCGAATCCGATACTCGCGACCGTCGTGGGCGAAGCCGCCGGTTCCGTTCCAGTACTCCAATGGTTCTGGCGCAGCGGGTGCAGGGATCGGTCGAATCCATTGCCGACCACTGGTTTCGAGTTTGCGCGGCGTGGAGTAAGCCGCCAATTTCATCGCCAGTTGATTCCCCGCATCGAGTTGCTGTGCCAGTGTGCCGCGCTCGCCGTGCAATACACAGGCTGCGACCGTTTCGAACAGGGCCTGCTCCTCTGCGGGCAAATGAGCGCCGCGTAGCAAAAACACGCCGGGCTTTTCGGCCGAGCTGTTTAGTTCCTGCATGAGCGAGACCATCTGATCCTGAAGCGCGTCGAGATAGCTGCCGGGATAGTCGTTGATAATCACCAGGTCCGTACGAAAGCCTCGCTCGCGCCAAAATCGCTGGGCGAGTGCGAGGTCGCGCACAAGAGCAACGTGCTCGGGTTCCGTGACGCGGGCTACCAGAATTGGCAAATCACCGGAAATGCCATGCCGCCAGAGCCCGCTTTGCCCCAGGCGATTCGAACGAAGCAAAGCCTCTTCGCCCCGTAAACTGCGGTGCGGATAGAGGAGGTACGACGCCAGGCGTTGGTAGAGATGTACTTGCCCGGGAGAAAGGTGCTGGTGGCGCAGTTCCACCTGAGCATAGGCCCAAGCCAATTCGAACACGCGTTGCACGTTGCGCAGTTCGTGGTGTTGATCCGCCAGGGCCAACGCTTCTTCGCGTGTTGCGGCCACCGCAGTCGAATAGGCAACCGTCACCGATTCGCCGGCTGGAACCTGAATGGTCGTGCGGAGCGAGAAAATCGGATCGAGCACCGCGCCCGCGGTGCCAGAAAGCCTGGCCGCTCGCAGGGCTTGTGGATTCAGCGGCGAATGACGACGGCCGAGAAACTCTTGCCGGCTCGTTTCGAACTGAATATCACTGGTCCCCTCAGTGTGCGTGGCCATGACGTGTACGGCATAAGTCGCTTGCTGCTGAGCATCACGTGGTCGCCGCCGGGCGAGGAGGGCCGACTCTTCGGGAATGAACTCCGTTTCGAGAAACAGCTTCTGAAACGCAGGATGAGCCAGATCTGCCGCTGCCGGAGCCAGCGCGATTTCGGCATAGCTGGTGACTTGCATTCGCCGCGGCTGATCGCTGTGATTGGTAATTCGCAGCTGACGGACTTCGGTGTTATGCTCGGGCGAAACGGCCACTTCCAGCAGTGTTTCCCATTCACCTTGGCGGCGATGGAACTCGACCTTGTCGATGGCAAAGATTACTTCGTAGTTATCGGGCTCGACGCACGTGGGCTGATACGTGGCCGACCAAATCTGGTCGCTATCGAGGTCGCGAAGGTAAAGGAACTGCCCCCAGGCATCGAGCGTGGCATCGGATCGCCAGCGCGTGACATCAAGTTGTTGCGAGCGACTGAAGCCGCCACCGGCACTCGACAGCATCACGCTGTATTTGCCATTCGAGAGAATGTGGGTACGCGGATTGGCCGATTGCACTCCCACCAGTCGCCGACTGACGAGTTGTTGCTCTTCGTGCTGCACTGCGACCGGTTCGACTTCGTCGGCATGCGGTTCGAACGGCGTCATCACCGTCGGCACGCGCTCTTGCAGAAGAAGTTCCGTAGCCCGTGCGAATGGATGCGCGTTGAAGCGGCGTTGAATGCTGTTCTTGCCGAGCACGTTGGCAAGTGCCAACAGCCCCATTCCTTGATGATGTGCCATGTAGCACCGCACCACTAAGCGCCGCTTGCCAAAAGGCACGCGCTCCGGAGTGTAATCGAGTGCGTCGTAAAATCCCCAATCGCCGAGTGCGCCTTCTTCCTCCAGCACGTGCAGGTTGGCCACCGCCGCAGCGGGATCGACGGTGAGCGCCATCAGTGTGGAGTAAGGCGAGACAACCAGGTCTTTCGCGAGGCCCCGCTTGAGACCGAGCCCAGGGACGCCGAACGAGCGATAATGATAGTCGGCATTGACCGCCAGCGCACCGAAGGCCGACTCGGAAATTCCCCACGGGATATTGTTTTGTCGGCCATACTCTTGCTGACGCAAAACGGCAGCCTGGCAACTTTGCGTCAGGAGCGAGCCCTCGTACTGCCGCTGAAAGAGTTGCGGCATCAAGTATTCGAACATTGTGCCGCCCCACGACAACAGCGCGAATTTGCCCGCGGCAATCGTCGCGTGCCTGCCCAGTTGAAACCAATGTGTCGCTTCGACATCTCCCTTGGCTATGGCCAGATAGCTGGCGAGCCGGGCCTCGGAGCAAAGCATGTCATAGTGTGAGCGGTCGAGGCGGCCATCTTCGACGTTGTAGCCGATCGAAAACAGGCGACGCTGCGAATTGAAGAGAAACCGAAAATCCATTGCCAGGGCCATCTCTTCGGCCTTGTGACTGACCTGTTCCAGCCGTTGTTGCAACTCAGTCGCGGCGCGAGAACTGCGGCTGATGGCTGCCGACAACGCTTCCAGGACCTGTAGTGACGGTGCGTCGGTGGTGGCTTCACGTAGGCGGTCGAAGGAAAGTGTGGTTGCTTGATTGAGCGTGGCAATTTGGGGGAGCGTCCGCGCAGAATCGAGCAGCTTCTCGATCTCTTCCCATGAATTGGCGGCAGCACCCAGCTTGAACTGCAGCGACTGACTGCGACCGGTTGATTCAGCAATTATCGGTAACCAGGCGAAGAGGAGGTCCACATCCTGACAGATGCTTTGCAGGCGACTGCGGACCACCCGCACTTTGTTGTTCAGGTGATGACCTTGTGCGGTCGACAGACTGGAATCCGGCACCCGCGGCAGTTGCTCGGCAAATTGCTGCAGTAGCCGGGTTGTTTGATACCAGGACTTGAGTTCCTTCGGTTCACCAGGAAGAAGCGCTTCGAGATCACCCACGACCCGGCGGAGCGTTTGCCGCAGCGAGCGGAGCTGCGCGGGATCTTCGTCACCAATTTGCTCGTAGGCATCTCGTAGCAGTTCCAGGCTATCGAGCACGCCGCGATAGGTCTCATCGCGCAAGATCGGCTCCGTGAGCACGTCGTGCACACCAGCCTGCATGGTGAGCAAGCAGGCCGCGAAGTTGCCGCTATCGACAGTGGAGACATAGCGCGGCAGCAGAGGTTGCAGCGTCTCGGTGTCGTACCAGTTGTACAGATGCCCGTTGAGTTTCTCGAGCCTCTCCAGACTTTGAAAGTTGTTTTCCCAAATCTGCACTAACCCGTGTGTGCCGAGCAGGCCAAAGTCGCGAGCGATAAGTGCAGACAGAAGATAAAGCCCTTCGTTGGTGGGCGAAAGGCGGTGGGCAATCTTCTCGTGCGGCTCTTCCTGCACATTATCAACCGGAAGCCAATGGTCTCGATCTCCCACATAGGCTTCAAAGAATGCCCAGGTTTGCGAAACGACGTCGCGCAGCCAGGCAGCTTGCGTTTCGCTGCACTGGGAACGTTCGATCACAATCGGCTGACTGATGTAATAGGCAATTGCCGGCGCGACAAACCACAGGACGAGAAATGGTGCTGCTGCCAGAAGTGCTGCGAATGGCAACGTAAACGCGACCAGCAGTGCCGTCGCCGGGATCATCCACAACTGCAACAGTAGTGAACCGCGACTATTGGCCACCCGCATATCGACGGCGGCTGCGGTTTCCCATTCCAGCAACCTTCGGCCCGTGATGAACATTCGCACGAGGGTGCGCGCAATGGCATCGAGCATCGACCAGGCCTTCGAGGGCAGCACTGCCGCGGCAAGCACGCATTGCAACACTGTCTTCAACACGTCGCCGGAAACCGCGCGGATTTGCTCGGCAAACTTTAACTTCCACGACCAATTGCGGGCGATCATCGCCAGCTGAGCCAGCAGCGGAAACACCAACACGAAGGCAGCGGCGAGTGACCAGAGCCACGCGCCACGCGGCGCTAGATACCATCCGATGAGCAGTCCTGTGATGAGTGCTGGGGGAACAAGACTGCGGCGGAGATTGTCGAACACTTTCCAGCGAGATAGCAGCGACAGCGGATTTCGCTTCCAACCCTCGGCGTAGGGCACGTATGGTAACAACCAGGGGAGCAACTGCCAGTCGCCGCGCACCCAACGATGAGCGCGGCGCGCTTCGGCGTCGTAACGGGTGGGGTAGCCGTCGTAAACTTCAATGTTGCTGACCAGTCCGACGCGCGCGTGACAACCTTCGATCAAATCGTGACTGAGGATCGCGTTTTCTGGAAATGCGCCGGCCAAGGCACGCTCGAACGCCTGCAGGTCGTAAATCCCCTTGCCGGTAAAACTTCCTTCGCCAAACAGGTCTTGATAAACGTCCGAAGCGGCAGTGGCGTAAGGATCAACACCCGGCGTCCCCGCAAAAATCTTGGCAAACCACGAACGACCAGCGCTGGCCAGATGTACATTCACTCGCGGCTGCAAGATGGTATATCCGGAGGTAACTTTGCTGTGATTGGCCGAAAACTGCGGTCGATTGAGCGGATGAGCTAGCGTGCCAATCATTTTGCGAGCGGCATCGTGAGGCAGTTGCGTATCGGAGTCGAGCGTGATGACGAATGGCGTGAATTCCGCCTGTCGAAATTTTGCGAGGGCGGCGAGATCGCCTTCTTGGACGACGTACGAAGTGGCTTGTTCGCCATGCAGCAAGCGGCCGAACTCCATCAGCTTGCCGCGTTTCCGCTCCCAACCCATCCAGGTTGCTTCGGAAGCATTCCACTGCCGTCGGCGATGGAACAGATAGAACGGCTGGCGCCCCCCTTCTCGATAGCGCGCGTTTAACCGGCGAATACCGGCGACCGCTCGTGCCACGAGGGGCGCGTCTTTGGAAGTCTCCTCTTGCGGAGCATCGTTAAAATCGGTGAGGAGGGCAAACATCAGCGCTTCATCGCTATTCGCCAGATAGTGACTTTCCAGACGATTCAACAGTGCATCGACTTCCTGCGAATTGCTCAGCATCGAAGGGACGACGACAATCGTGGGATACTGGAGCGGAACGCCAGCTTTGAAGTCAAACCGCGGCAGCAAGCGCGGCGGCAAAATGTTGGTGACCAGCAGATTTGTGACACTTTGCGCGAGTTCGCTGGCTGGAAATAACCAGAGCGCGGCGAGCAGTAGTGTTGGCCAAAGTGAAATCCCCAGGGCGACACAGAGGAGCGCAATACAGCCCACGCCAATCAGCGAAAAGACAGTCAGCAGGCCAAAGTACGCGGCATGCGGTCGCTGCAGCATGGTGTGGCGAACGATGCGATGCAGCGGCGGTCGATAACCAATTTGTTGTTCGAGGTGTTTGCGACCTTCGTCGATCAACCAATAGCCAACGTGCAGGCGTCGGACGACGTCGACATCGCTCGACGTTGCAGCGCGGGCCTGCTTCACCACCAACTCGGCGATTTGAATATCGGTTTGGCCGGTTCGCTTGGCCAGCTCTTCGACCACGTGACGGTAGTGGTCGCGACTTTCGAAGTGCATGCGGGAATAGACGCCCGCCGGATCCTGCCGCAACACTTGCTCGGCGGCATTCACGTGCTCGAAGAAAGCAATCCAGTCGAGGCTGGCGATCAGCCGCATACTGGTGATAACGTTGCCGATCGAAACTTGATTCGCGGCTTGCCGATTGTGCTCGTGATGGATGATATCGGTCAGATTCCAGCCAAAATCGGCTACTTGCCGTTCCAGTAAGCGAATCGCCGGGCGATGCTCCGGTCCACGCTCGGGAATCTGTTCGAGCAGTTGGATAATCGTCGGAATGCAGCGCGGCTCGGCATGCGCTTCGAGCGTGAAGTTCCGTTCGGGCCGCCACTCGTCGAGTAGCTGCCGGGCCGAGTGGCGACACTCATAGGTGAGCAACATCTGCTCGCAGAGGCGACGTAAATTCTCGATGAGCACCAAGCGCAGCATGATCGGCACCGCCCACACTTCACCGATGGTGAGAGGTGCGACGGTTTGGAATTGTTGCACACAGCGCTGAATCAACGATTCGTCCAGCGAACTGTCGGTATGAATGACCAGTTCACGAGCCAGCTCATAGACACGCGGATGTCCGGACGTGACCTTGGGCAACTCGCGGTAGAAGCCGCGCGGCAAGTCGTCACGTATTTCGCGGAGTTGCTCCTCAACAACGTAGTAGTTGTCGAGAATCCATTCCGCCTCGGCGGGTACTACTTCGCCGAGCCGCGCAGCCTTGGTGATTACCTGATAAACGGCGGCAATCTGGACGGCGTTACTTTCGAAGCGCGCGGAAAAATCACGATCGCGTTCAAAGTTTTCTGTTGCTAGCTCAAGCGTTCTGGCTAACTCGGCAAAATGAGCTTCCAGATGTTCGGCGCTAAAAGCTTCTCCGCGCAGAGGAGCTAGCGCAGGGGTAGCAGCCGCGGCCGTAACCGGGCAGGTGGTTGCGGATGTCATTGCTGGTTCTCGAAGGGAAGATCGTCAGCGCACCCGCCAAAGGCAGCGGCGATTACTTGGCACGTGGGCGAACGATGTCGGACTTCTGCCGATTAAAATCCGGCAGCACGCGAGCTTGGAGTTTGCGATCCACCAGTTGCGAGGGAGAGAGAGTCGCTCGTGAATCGGTGATCAGCTCTTCACTTTGAAACGTTGCGTCTTCGCGAAGCGGACGGAATGGATTGCCTCGTTGCAATTCAGTTAATGTGGGCATGGAAGACTCCTGAGGGGTTTTAGATGCGAGCCTTAGAGGCAACTGCTGTGCCGCTGGGTGCTGCAATGGAAACACGCGTTAGAAACCGCTAATGGCGTCGAAAAATCCATTGCTAGCGACGCAGGCAATTAGCGGCAAAACCATCGGAAAAGATGCGTTCGCTGCGATCAGAGTGAACGCGCAGCGATCATAAAAACGCATATCAGAAGACTTACTTCTAGCAGTATAGGCCGCAGATAGACATGGGACGACGCGGATGGAATGGCGTTTGCTCACACTGCGAGTCGCTTGCAAGGAGGCCCCTCCTCTCCGGGCGGTTGGTTATCTGCATATACCTCGAGAGGTCGTTGAAACTCTTATGGAAACTCCCCAGCGGACCCTTTCCGAACTAGCTTTGCTCGCGCGGCGCGCGACTCAGGTTTGGCCCTTTGTTGCCATTGAAGATCGACTGACGCTCGGCAGTGCAGCGCTCATCATGGGCGTTACGAGCGCAGCAAACACGGGCGTGGCCATTCTGCTCGGACAACTCGTCGATCGCATTCAAGCGGGCGCAACGAGCAAGCTCAACCATCACGATATGTACTGGGCAGCGGGTTGGATCTTGGGTGGACTAGCAGCCATCTACTTGTTTCGCGAAGGGCTGAACGTCGTTCGCCGCTCGTTTGTCGAAAAGAGCGTCGCGCGGTTGAATCGCGACATGCAGTTGAAACTTGTGGGTCATGCCCTGCGCGGCGATCTCGTTTCGCTGTCGGGAGAGAAGGTCGGCGCGCTGCACGGCAAGATCTTTCGCAGCGTCGATGGTTTGATTCGCTTTGTGCGCCTGATGTTTCTCGACTGCTTACCGGCATTTCTGACCGGCTTCTTCGCGTTGCTTGTTGCCTTCACTAAACAGCCGGCGTTGGGACTGATCATGCTCGGCGTGATTCCGCTGGCTGTCTTTCTGACAATGCGACAACTCAAGTCGCAGAAGGGTGTGCGCCTGAGCTTGATGCGCGACTGCGAAGAGATCGACGGCGCGGTGGTCGAGCAATTGAATGGTGCTGAATACATTCGGGTTGCGCACACCTATAACCAAGAAATGCTGCGGCTGTTTAATCGGGCCGAGAAACGCCGCACCAGTGAAGTGCGGCATCATTTTGAAATGTCGTTGTACGGCTGCGCGAAGGCGCTCAACGAAGGCTTCTTCCACATTGTGGTGCTAGGACTGGCCACTTACCTGGCGATCAATGGCCAGATTTCGTTCGGAGACGTGCTTACATTTTCGGTCTTGTATTTGAATGTGATGGCACCGCTCAACGAAGTTCACCGCGTGTTGGATGAGGGTCACGAGGCGAGCCTGCGCGTGGGAGACCTGTTGCAGATGCTGCACACACCCATGGATCGTGCGTTTGATACGCCGGATACCAACGGCCTGAAACTGCAAGGCGGTGAGCCGGCAATTCAGGTCGAAAACCTGGTGGTGCATTACAACACTCCCGATCATCGCATGCGCCGCGCGCTCGATCACCTGTCGCTCACGATTCGGCACGGCGAGACAATCGGCATTGCGGGCCGATCGGGTTCAGGAAAATCAACTTGGATCAAAGTGCTGTTACGGTTGCTACATCCCGATGAGGGGTCAATCTTGCTCGGAGGTAAACCGCTTTGTGATGTAAGCCGAATTGAAATGGCGCAGCTGATTAGTTACGTAGGACAAAATCCGTTCGTCTTTTCGGGTTCCATTCACGACAACATCGCCTACGGCAATTCGGAAGTAACACTGGCCCAAGTGCAGCGCGCGGCCGAACTTGCCAACTTACACGACGAAATCATGCAGATGCCGGGAGGCTATCAAGCCGAGGTGACCGAGCGGGGGCAAAATCTCTCGGGCGGTCAGCGGCAACGACTGGCAATTGCTCGACTGCTGTTGAAGAACTCGCCGATTCTGATTCTCGATGAAGCAACCAGCGCGCTCGATAACATCAGCGAGCGCGTGGTGCAGAATGCTCTGGGGATCAAAAATACCGAGCGAACTACGATTATCATTGCCCACCGCTTGACCACGCTCAAAAACTGCGACCGGATCTTCGTCTTTGAAGATGGCCGAATCAGCGCGATTGGATCGTACGTGGAACTGGTTGCCCAGAATGGGCTGTTTGCCGAACTAGTCCGCTCGGCCGATGCTGCTCCGCTTACCAATGGGGCAGCACCTCGCCCGCTGGCAACGGCTGGGTAAGTGGCCGTTGCACCGACATCGATAACCAATAATCTTCACGCAGCGCAAGCACCGAAAAAAACAACCACCAACGGGGGGTGTTCAATTAAGAGGTTCTTAATTGAACACCGGATAGCGCAACCCTCGCGTTTTACTGCTAGTTGGCGTTCAACTATCAATTAAAAGTTGAACGTTTAGGTGTTAAACGACCGTCATCTTGAGTCCCTTTAACGCCGCGCGAGAGGGTGCTTCAGCGGCAGCCAGGTTCCGCCCTGCTTGCTCGATTCGACGGCTTGCTGAATGAAGTACATCCCTTCGACGCCGTCGTTCACGTTCGGATAGATCGTGTCGACTTTTTCGAACGGCTTCCCCTCGGCGCGGAGGATCATGTTGTCGTACGCGCTGCGGTAGACATTCGCGAAGGCTTCGAAGAAGGCTTCGGGATGCCCACTGGGGAGGCGGCATGAGGCAGCGGATAGGCTGCCGATATAGGGACCGCCGTTGCGCGTGTAAAGCTTGTGAGGTTGGCCGTTCTGACGGAAGACGAGTGTGTTGGGGTCTTCTTGCCGCCATTGAATGGCCCCCTTCGTACCGTCGATTTCGATGAACAGGTCGTTCTCGCGGCCGTGACTGATTTGAGAAGCAGTCACGCAGCCAAAAGCGCCGTTCTCGAATTTGATAAGGGCCGTGCCGTAGTCGTCGAGTGCGCGGCCTTGTTCGAAGGTCTTCAGATGGCAACTGATCTCGCTCGGGAGGAGGCCCGTCATATAACGGCCCAGGTTGTAAGCATGCGTGGCGATATCGCCGAAGCAACCGGCAGCGCCGCTCTTCTTGGGATCGGTTCGCCAGGCCGCTTGTTTCTGGTCGCTACTTTCCAGCCGGGTCCGGAGCCAACCTTGAATGTAGTTAGAGCGAATGGCGTTGATCTCGCCCAATTCGCCGGCGAGGATCATTTCGCGAACTTGCCGGACCATGGGATAGCCGGTGTAGTTGTGCGAGACGGCGAAGACGACACCCGACTTGCTGACGACTTCGGCCAGTTCTTCAGCCTGCTTGAGGTCGAAGGTCATGGGCTTATCGCAGATGACGTTGAGGCCGGCTTCGGCCGCGGTCTTGGCGATTTCGAAGTGGGTGTGATTCGGCGTGGCGACCGACACGAAGTCGACGCGCTGATCGGCGGGGAGTGCTTTTTCCTTCTGCACCAGCTCGGTGATCGAAGTGTAAGCGCGGTTTTCGGGGATGTCGTAATCGGGGGCCGAGGCTTTGGCCCGGGCAGCATCGCTCGACAGGCAGCCCGCGACCAGGGCCGCGCGATTATCCAGGACAGCGGCTGTGGCATGCACGCGGCCGATAAAAGCACCTTGTCCACCACCCACCAGGGCCATTCGCAGCTTACGGTTCAGGGGAAAATTCGTTGCCATGGGAGAGGTAACTCCTTGCTGAGAGTAGTCTGTTTTTGAGCTAAGTTTTGGGGAGTGCAGTGGGGCTTTTTTAGCAGATTCGTCGCTAGCTGTCAGGTAAGGGGGGCGACGTTGCTCGGTCGCTCTGTGAGGATTTTTGTCACTGGCAAATGGGGATGTCAGAGAAAGAGGCGCAGGGGACGAGTCATGGAATGACTCGACTACGGAGGAAATGCTGGCAAAAACCGGCTTTCGCGAATTGAGGCATCTTTGTACACTCCGCGCTCGCTGGGCCCGCCAAATAGGGCGGTCGGTTCGATTCGACCTGACCGATTATTCCGGCCCGGCGGATGTCCGGAATGTAAAATCGGCGTAAGTATAAGTCTTGAAACGGAAAATGGGGCTTTTAGAATAGGTGTAACGGCCCGATCTTCCGCCAACTCGCAAGGAGGCTGGCAATGCGTGGTGTGTGGATGGGGTTTGCCGTCGTTGGTTTCGTGCTTCTCGTCTGGGGTGCCAGCAACTTTCCGCAAGCTCAAGCGCAGCGACCCGTGGGGGTTGCCGAGCGTGGTCAGCCGGGCGAATTGCTTGCACTATCAATGGATGTTGAGGGTCGGCAGCAAGTCACCGTGGTCGATCCGCGGCGACAAGTGATGGCCGTCTATCACATTGACCGGAATAGTGGCGCGATCAACCTACGAAGTGTTCGGAATGTACAGTGGGACCTGGTCATGGAGGACTTTAATAGCGGCAGCCCCACGCCGCGCGAAATACGATCCATCGCAGATCAGCGCTGACCGGCCGCCACGCCGGTTAAAACAGATGGCCTGAACAGGCCGTCGACGCGGAGTAACGAAATGGCCGGCAAGAATCTCGCAAGCAGTGAAGCAGCCGCGAAGTTGGGTGTGACGGAAGACCAACTCGCCACGATGCGCCAAAAGGGCGAGATTTTTGGCGTGCGCACCGGCTCGGGTTGGGAATTCAAAGTCGACGAAGTCGAGCGTGTACTTTCGGAGCGGGCCGGCGGCTCGGCGCTGAATGCCGACGATTTTGATATGACTCTCGCGGGCCTCTCGTCTCCCTCCAATGTGGACGCCAACGAAGCGATCCTCGTCAGCGAAGAAGAACTTGGCCAATCGCCCGAAGGCACGAACAGCACGATCATTGGCAAGAAGAAGGGCGCGAAGTCCGCTGCGGATAGCGACTTGAAGTTGGCTTCGGAGCCCGATATGTCTGGTGATGGCAGCAACCCGCTGCTCGATGCTTCCGGCATTCTCGGCGGTTCCGATCTCAAGTTGGGCGGCGGCAGTGGCACCGGTTCGATCAAGATGTCCGGCAGCGATGTGGCCCTTGGTGCTGGCATGGAACTGGGCGAAGACGATTTGCAACTGTCGATGGACGACGAACCTGCGATCTCGAAACCACCGAAGAAATCTGCCCCGATCGACGATGACGATTCGGACGAGATCGATCTCGATTCCGACAGCGTAGGGATGGCCAGCGGCAGTGTGATTGGGAGCGGCATCGGCAGCGACCTGGCCCTCCGCGGCGGTGATTCAGGCATCAACCTGAAGCCGACCGACAGCGGTCTTTCGCTGGAGGAAGAGCCACTCGATCTTGGCGGTTCTGCCGTCGATTCTCTCGAATTGCCCGAAGATGACGACGTCATCGCGCTTGACGACGACTCCGGCGATCCCGACCAAGCGACTCAACTCAAACAAGACGATCAGTTCCTGTTGTCGACCACCGATTCGCTCGGCGATGATGAATCGGATAGCGGTTCGCAAGTGATTGCCCTCGAAGATTCCGAATCGTTCGATACTGATGCCGCCACGATGCTGCGCTCGGCGGGTGCGGCACCGATGTCGGAAGATCCCTTCGCCAGTGCCCAGATGGTGATGGAGCCGTTTGCCGAATCGATGCCCGTCGCCGGCGGCATGGGAATGGCCGGCATGCCTGGCATGGCAGGTCAGCCCGTTTACGTACAAGTGCCGGTGATCGAAGCACCGTACTCTGTTTGGAACGTACTGGGGCTGTTTTTGGTCACGATCATGCTTGTTTGCTGCGGGATGCTGACGGTCGATATCCTGCTCAACATGTGGGTCTTCGATAGCCAGTCGTCGATGTCGATGGCCTTGATGGATGCCGCCCTCAGCACGTTTGGTCTGGAAAAATAAGCCGACAAGTTTGTCCGCTTGGTTCGAAAGGAGTCGAATCATGGCATTAAAACAACTCAGCACATCATTCCGAATCGGCCTTTGCTTCGCTTGTGCAGTTCTCTGCAGTTGCGCGAGCCCGAATACGCAGGTGCAGCGCATTCAAGGCGAAAAAGACGAACTGCTGGCAACCATTCGTCAGCAGCGCGACGCCAATCGCAACCTGCAAACCCAACTAGCGTCACTCGAACAGAAGCTAGATCAGGCGGAAACACAACTTGCCGGCGGCACTCCCCGCCCGTTAGCCAGTCGTACGGCAACCCCTCCGAAGCCGACCTCATACGCTGCGAACACAACTTCTAAATCGGCACCAAAGTTGGCCAGCAAGTCCCCGGCCCCTGCAGGAGAAGAGGCGCTGCCGTGGCGTCCGCACCGGGCGTCTACGCAGCCCCCGGCTTCACTGCCAGCGATCGCTCAACTTGCACGGCAGGATGACCGGATTGAAGTCGATGCCGAGACTGGCGCGGGCGTCTGGGCCGAAGGGATCGGCTTTGAACAGAACTCTTCAGTTCTGACGCCCGAGAGCCGTCAACAGTTGGCCGAACTGGCCAAGCTACTGCAGAGATCCCCAGCGAGCAAGTTCCGCATTCTGGTTGCCACTTCAGCTGAGCGCAGTGGCTCGCGCACTCAGGAGGGGCTGGCCAAGAGCGGTCGCCAACTGGCAACTTCGCGGGCCCAAAGTGTGGCCGATTATTTGGATCGGCACGGCATTGCCGAAGATCGGCTGGCCATTTCGAGCACCGGCGTGCGAAAATCAAACCGCAATGAGCATGGCCAGCCCATTACCGCCGCCGAAGAAGTGCGGGTTTATCTGGTCGATCCCGATCAACCGGTTCTCGGCTGGTTGAATCCCGAGATAATCCGTCGATAAGAGGGCACCGACGTTTCAGTTTTGATGCGCGATTGCGCTCGTAAACTGTACCAATCCCGCAAGCAGGGAAATCTGCAAAAAGCTTGCTCACAGCGACTTAAACGCTCGTGACGATCTTACAGCGGCTAGCATCAAAAAAGTGCGCCGCACGCGACAGATTTACGCAAGTTTGCGTTGGAGAGCCGCGCCGCTGTAGCTAAAGTCGATATCACGCCAGCGCGTTTGCGACTCCCCCCTCATTGCTCGCGGCCGCTGGACTCCCCCGCTGGATAAGGTTCGAGACTGCTATGGGTTCCCAAAGCGAAAACACGGAAGTCGACCAATTGCTCCTTAATGCTCGCCTGCGTGACGAGCTGGAGCCGTTTCTGGACGAATCGGTCGACGTGCTGGCTTGCAAACAACTGCCCACCTCGGACGAGAACGAATTTCTCGCCTCGATGCTGGCCTGGGAACGGGCTCCCGCGCTGCCGATTGCCCAGTGGTTCAATCCTCCTCTGCAGTTGGCTTCGCCCGAACGGCTGAGCGACGATGAACTGCGCGAACGCTTGACCGCAGTGATCGAAAAGCTAAGTACCCGCCGGATCTATCTGGAACTAACCGATCACTTGTCAGATCGCCAACTCTACTGCCTCATTGCCCGCGATATTCTGCCTTCGCACGAAAAGATGATCGACCTGCCTCACAACTATCTCAACTGGCGTTGTCTCGACGCAGATCTCGATGCCGAGACCTGGCTCGCGTACTACGCTACGGATGAAGAGCGGGATATGTGGTCGGCGGAAAACAGCCAGCCTATGCCGGCGATGTTACCGCCACCCTATCCTCGCGATCTGCCTCGCAAGCTCGATTTGCCGCGCTAAAGCTGGCCCTTAGCTGCGTGGCAACTCAACGAGTTCCACCGCATCTCCCACGCGAATCGTTCCCCCTTGCAGCACTACGGTGCGCAGGCCTCCGCGCTTGAGTAGGGCCTGCTTGATGTGGGCAAACGTCTGCTTTTCTAAATAGCCACAGGGATCGCAAGGCTGCAGACCGCGGAGAATGACTTCGCCTACACGAAAGGTCTTGGAGACAAGATCGTTCAACGGTACGCCTTGAACGAGCAGATTTCGCCGGGTAATCAGGTGCGTGATCGGGAGGCCGGATTCTTCGCACGCCGCGGCTATGGCTTCAGCGGCGATCAATGTCACCTGCTGCTCGTCGTCGATCTTTCCCTTCTGCCCGGCGCCTTTGCCCGCTGAGTAGCGATCGCCGACGATGCCTCGCCCGGCGATGATTTCCACTGACTCGCATAGTTCAAGCGGTGCTTTCGCCTGCGGCGCAATCCCAATGGCGAGTAACTCACCCGCAAACGATACCGACATAGGCTTCCCTGCTAAAAGCGTTGCGATTAGTACTGGCCTTGCGCCGGCTGCAGGTAATGAAAGCCGGGATTCGGCGAGTAAGACGCAGCTGGTCGCTCGGGTTGATAGTAGTTGCCGTAGGTATGGACCGATTGAGGAGTTGTCGGCAACGTCAAAGGTGTCTGATGAGGCTGTGGGCCATAGTATGCCGTGTTGATCTGCGGATTGTACCGCGGTGGCACTGGTGCTTGATACGGAGGGAAGGGCTGTTGAGCATATGAGTACGGTGTGTACTGCGAAGTCAACGGATGAAAACTGGTCGTCGATCCCGCGACGGGCTGCGGAGCATAGTACGAAGGTGCTACTGGCGAACCATAGAAGGCCGGCGGTGGTGGTGAAACCGGGTGATACGCTTGAGCGACCGGCTGCATCTGCACACCGGGTAACACGGGGCGATAGGCGGGTGCTGAAGGGAGCGAATAGGAAGCTGAAACTCGATAGCGAGGCCATTCGGCTTGCGATTCGGTCGCCGACCCACAAAGCCCAACGACAGCCACAAGCAGCGCGAAGGACGGACGAAGTAGCGACTTCATAACAAACTTTCCTTACAACCGGCAATTTTCGAATTCAGCTCAAGATTTTTCTGGCCTGCAAGGTGAATCTTATCGGACGAATTCGACGCGACAAGCAAAAGCGCACAGTTCCAACCAGAAATGTCGTAGGCGTTGTTCCGGTGGTACTGCTTGCGTAAACCTTGCAGGCATTGCTGGCTGAAATGGCGAAGTGGAAGCCGAGACCGCAGCGTTATTTCAATGCCTGATAGTACGCACCCTCGCGCACAATGGTGCGCAGATGATTCAGGATTTGATCTTCCGCGATGCGGCGGCGAGTGGCGTAGTTTGCGTCGTCGTTCGTCACATTCCGCAGCATGCCGCAACTTGCCTCGGCCATGCGAACTCCGTAAACGTCAATCGCATAGTTGAGCTTCCCGAGCGTTAGCCAGTCTCGAATGCGAACAAGTGGCATCGCAATTCCCTCTTCAGCAAACGCCTGGCGCATGCGCGGGATCTCGACCATGATGTGGCAAAACGGAGTGCCGCGAAACAAGCGGACCAAGCCACCGCCAATCGCGAGTTCTAAAGGTTCGACGTTACGAACTTCCTCACTCTGCTTGTCACTGCTCGCCGCATTGATTCCAACAGTTGCGCCTGACAAGTTGGCGAGGAGTGCGCCCGTCGGTGATGCGCTGCCAGCCAGCGCGAGTGAACTCTGCAAGAACAGTCGCCGTGACATTGCCAGCCTCCATTGCAAATGAGTTGCTACCCATTCTAACGCAAAAAAGCTGATGGTACTTAGAGGCGAGAGCCCGGGAAGTGGGCTAATTTGATTGACCAGCCAGGTCAGCCCTTCGCCGCGAAATCTTACCGCCCAATTGCAACCAAAGTGTCCAACATGCACCCTCATTGTTGGACACAAATCCCTCGGAAACCCAAGAGTTGCGCTATCTGCTGTCCAACAATCGACCCAATTGTTGGACACCCCCCTTTTGCGGTTTGCGTGCCCAGCCGTCACTTGAATCTCTCTCGTTCTGGCAGTCGCTTAAGTCAGCCCACCGTCAGTTCCAGGTGGTGAGATAAACGATGTGAAAACCACTACGCAACGGGTATAACTGGCAGCCTCTCCCCGAGCCGACAGTCCCGTTTATTGCGAGCATCGAGTGCCATGTTGAATCACTCTTCCTTAAGCCTGCTGTCGGTCGCGTTTTCGCTGGCAATCATCAGTGGTGCAACTGCTGCACAGCCACGCACCAATGTGATCTTGATCGTTGCCGACGACCTGCGACCGGAACTCGGCTGTTATGGCTCGCTGGCGAAGACGCCGCACATCGACAGTTTGGCGAAGCGGGGCGTGCTGTTCGAGCGTGCCTATTGTCAGCAGGCACTGTGCAATCCTTCTCGCTCGTCGTTCATGACCGGGCAACGCCCCGATTCGCTGGGACTATGGTGCAACGGCACGCACTTTCGCGACTTGCGGCCGAATGTGATCACAATTCCCGAAGTCTTCAAGAAGAATGGTTACGTCACGCGTGACGTTGGTAAGATTTTTCACAATTGGCACACGGCCGTGAAGGGTGATCCCCAATCGTGGTCGGCTCCCGAGTTTCTGCATTACGAGAATCATGGCAACGATCAACCAAAACTGCCGGGAGTGAACATCGCAGACCTGAAGAACCACGCCACAGCTCCCAAGACATTCGCTTACGACGTGCCCGACGAAGCCTACTTTGATGGCCGGGTCGCCGACGAAGCGATTCGTGTGCTGAAGGAAGTTAAAGACCAACCCTTTTTTCTCGCGGTTGGTTTTTGGAAGCCTCACGCGCCATTCAATGCGCCCAAGAAGTATTGGGATCGTTACGAGCGGACTCAACTGCCGAAACTCGATCCGAGGTGGCCGAAGAACGGGGTAGAACTTGCCAGGCACGAAGGCCAGGAGTTGCTCGGCCCCCCTGATAAGCGACTTAAGCTGACGGACGAAGACGTTGCCGAATGGCGGCATGGTTACTTTGCGAATACAAGTTATCTCGACGATCAGGTGGGCAAGTTCCTGCGGGCTGTGGAAGAAGCCAAGCTCAACAATACCTACCTCGTCTTCGTCGGTGATCACGGCTATCACCTTGGAGAACACGAGTTGTGGGCCAAAACATCCTGCTACGAACTAGACGCACGCGTCCCGCTGATTGTGGTGCCACCCAGTGGCGAGAACGGCGGGAGCAAGGTGCTGTCTCCCGTCGAATTGATCGATTTGTTTCCAACACTTATCGCAGCCTGCGGGTTAACGACCGAGCAAAAGCTGGATGGCAAAGACTTGTCGCCGGCGTTGACTAACGCCACCGCATTAGGTGATACCATTGCGTTCACCCAGCATCCGCGCCCGGCGTATTACGACCGGACTCCCAGTAAAACCCCGACTGCGATGGGCTACAGCGTGAAAACCGTAGCTGCTCGCTATACCGAGTGGCGCGACTGGAACACGGGCAAAGTCCTGGCGATGGAACTCTACGAGCATGCGAGCGATCCCCACGAACTCAACAACACTTCGTCAGCGCCCGCCGATCCGGCAATCTTGCAATCCGCGCGAACTGCCTTACACAGGCAGTTTCCGCCAGAAGTCGTTCCTGCCAAAACGGCTCGTTAGTCGATGCTGTTACTAGCTTTGTTACCTCTCCCCCAGGAAGTTCGTTCGATGAACCTTGTTTTGCACCGTTCGTTGCTTCTGGCAGCCGCGTTGATAATCAACCTGACATCGCCGGCAGCGCACGGCCAAGAGCCCCCCAAAGGCGAAGTGTTGAAATTTAGCTTTACCGAGAGCAAGATTTTTCCCGGCACCACCCGCGACTACTGGGTCTACATTCCTCAGCAGTACTCCCCCGAGAAGCCGGCCTGCGTCTATGTGAATCAAGACGGCGTGCAATGGAATGCGCCAGTGGTTTTTGACAAGCTAATCACCGCCAAGGAAATGCCAATCACCATTGGCGTTTTTATTCAGCCCGGTCGTGTGAAGGCTGTGAATGGCGAAGCGCTCGATCGTTTTAACCGCAGCTTTGAGTACGACGGCCTCGGTGATGGCTATGCACGTTTCGTCCTCGACGAGATTCTTCCCGAAGTCGAAAAGAAGACCGCGACCGACGGCCGAGCAATCCGGCTCTCGAAAGAAGGCAACGATCGCGCCATCGGCGGTTCGAGCAGCGGCGCAATCTGTGCATTCACCGCGGCCTGGGAACGCCCCGATGCGTTCAGTCGCGTCTTCAGCGGCATTGGCACCTACGTCGGTTTGCGCGGCGGCAACGAGTATCCCACCTTGGTCCGCAAGGTCGAACCCAAACCCCTCCGCATTTTTCTGCAGGACGGCAGCGGCGACTTAAACATCTACGCTGGGGACTGGTGGATGGCCAACCAAGAACTGGAGCGCTCGTTAATCTTCGCCGGTTACGAAGTGAATCACGTTTGGGGCGACGGCGGACACAACGGCAAGCACGGGACCGAAGTCTTTCCCGATGCCATGCGCTGGCTGTGGAAGAATTATCCGGAACCGGTCAAAGCCGGCGCTGGCTCGCCGCAGATGAAAGAAATCCTGCTACCCGTTGAAGGCTGGCAATTGGTCGCTGAGGGTTACAAGTTCACCGAAGGTCCGGCGGCCAACGGCCAGGGAGAAGTGTTTTACAACGACATTCCCAATGAGAAAACACTCAAGCTCAGTGCCGACGGGAAGGTGAGCACCTTTATCGAAAGCTCGAATCGTTCGAATGGCCAGGCGTTTGGACCTAATGGCTCTCTGTACGCCGTGCTGATGGGAAAAGAACAAGTGGTGAAGTACGACGCCGATGGCAAGGCCACGGTCGTCGCTGATGGCTTTCGCGGCAACGATCTCGTCGTGCTCCACAACGGCAGCATGTACGTCACCCAGCCCGGATGGGACAACAAAGGCCCGAGCCAGATCTGGTACATCAGCCCGCAAGGCGAGAAGAAGGTCGTCGACTCAGGCTTGATCTTCTCAAACGGCGTGACAGTATCACCCGATCATTCGCTGCTGTACGTCGCCGATAGCCGTACGCATTGGGTCTACAGCTATCAGATCCAGCCTGACGGTTCGCTCGCTCACAAGCAAAAGTACTATCACCTGCATGTGCCAGACACAGCCGAAGATAGCGGTGCCGATGGGATGCGCTGCGATCGCGATGGCCGCCTGTGGATCGCTACGAAGATGGGCCTGCAAGTCTGCGATCAGGCTGGTCGCGTGAATTGCATCATTCCCACACCCAATGGCAAGTGTTCGAACCTCTGCTTTGGCGGCGAAAAGTTCGACACTGTCTTTGCGACCTGCGGCGACCGGGTCTATAAGCGCAAAGTGAAAGTCAGCGGCGCTAACGCCTGGCAACCCGCGTTCAAGCCTACAGCGCCACGGTTGTAAACTTGTAGGCCGATAATAAGCGGTGTTCAGCGTAGTTTGTAGGTCAGGTCGGTACTCCGCCCTGACAAACCAGCGCTGCCCCGACAATCAACCTACTTTTTTACTAGCCTGCTCTGCGAGCAGTTGTCGCGCACATTCATCGGCAAACAGCGGAGCGCGGCGTTTGATCACCATGTAAAAACAAGGTTCCACCCAGCACGAAATTGCGGCGATCATCTGACATGGCGGCCAGCACCCCGGGGACAACCATTGATCCACAGCGGATTCTAAGCGATCTTTCGTCGTCTCGCCAAATCGCCCGCGCGCCGCATCGAACCGTATTTGTCAGGGCGAAGTACCGACTTGACCTGCTGGCTCGCGGCTGGCCATATTACGTTTAGTTCTCTGAAGTAGTTCCCGGACATGCACGGCCATACTGTTGCCGCTATGACATGGAGCAAGGCATTCTTCCGCAACTGCTAACATTTCGTGCATTACGGGGACATTCGGCTCCTTGTCACGATTGCGATGCATAAGAAAATTGTTTAATTCAAGCCCCAACTTCAGACCAATAGTTTCTCGCATGATTGGCGGTAGTGAGTCCAGTTCCTTAAAAAAGTCCTGAAGCTCTTGTTCCCGTAGTAGGTCGGTATAGCAAAGATGCCTCAGGCGAATCATCAACTTGAGCCATGGTCCCAAAGCCTTGGTTTCAGGCAGACTCCTCAAGGCCTCGACTAACTCATTCGAAGGTCGATCCCAAAACAGCCGATCGGCCGAAAGATAATGATGCAGCGAATCGCTATTCAGTTTCACGAACTGCAGCGTTTCGGGCGGCACGGGCGCCAACTGAATCCGAACTTCGTTGGATGTAACCGACGTTTTGCCGATGCGTAACTTGACGTGCAGATCTAATTCTCGAAACTGCAGGGCATCGTAGGATATCCGCCAGAGCGGTACTACCAGATAGTAACACCTCGAGCGAACGGGCTGGAAAAATTCTTTGGTAAGCCGGACGCCGGTGGCCGGAAACCGGTCGAAAGGAGCAATTTCGGTCCAAGTGTCCTGACTATTTGCCTTGCGAAAAAAACCACGATGGTGCCGTGCTCCCAACCGAGTTCTTTCGGAATCTCCAAGGTCGAGCCGGTGATGTTTCTGATGTCGACTCGCAGAGGCAGGACTGAGGCTGTCGAATGCTCCGCCTTGTCAATCTTGCAATGAACAGCGAATTTGGGCGGATCCGCGCCGGCAGCCTGCGCAGTGAGAACCCCGACAAATACGCAAAATACTGCAAGTCGATAATGAACTTCCATGGGAACACGGTTCTTTGAATGGAATGGAATTGATTTGAAATGCCGTCAACGTGTTTGCGAACACGCCAGCACCGAGCCGCCGAAGTTTGTAGGTCAGGTCGGTACTCCACTCTGACAAACCAGCGCTGCCCCGACAAACAATCTGCTCTCTTACTCGCCTGCTCTGCGAGCAGTTGCCGCGCACATTCATCGGCAAACAGCGGAGCGCGGCGTTTGAGCACTATGCAAAAACAATGTTCCACCCAGCACGAAATTGCGGCGATCATCTGACATGGCGGCCAGCACCACGGGGACAACCATTGATCCGCAGCGGATTCTAAGCGATCCTTTGTCGTCCTGCCAAATCGCCCGCGCGCCGCATCGAACCGCATTTGTCAGGGCGGAGTGCCGACCAGACCTGCAGAACTTGCGCGGCGGAAAGTGGCAGGTGTTCCGAAAAGGATCCTCCGCGAGCTGATTGCATTGTGACTCGTGCTGCCGACGCTGGTCGGTAGTGAATTCCGCGGCCTGCTGTTACAATGCCGAAATTCACCGTCCTCTCCGCATTTGGCTCAAAACTTCCTATGTCACACGGTCACGGTCGTCCTCCGGCAGCAGAACCCATTCCGATCAGTTTGGAGCCCAAAGAGGGCTGGCACTGCACCCATCTTTACTACCGGTTTGACCGCGGGGTGCTCGCTGGCATGTCGGCCGAGCAGATCGCCCGGGGCAAAGAAGAACTCATCGCGGCACTGAATCCAGAAGGTCCGAACGCCAGCGCACGGCTACAGACCAGCGTCGTCAGCGGACAGAAGGCCGACTTCGGGCTGATGCTGATGGATGCGAATCCGCTCAAGATCGATGCGGTGCAGCAAGCGCTCGTCAGCGGCAGCTTGGGCCCGGCACTCGTGCCGACCTACTCGTTCGTGTCGATCACCGAAATCTCGGAGTACGTCTCCAGCGTCGAGCAATACGGCAAGCGCTTGATCGCCGAAGGTGATACCGAGGGAAGCCCAACCTATCAGGCCAAGATGAAGGCCTATGGCGATCGCCTGCCGCTGATGAACAAGCAGCGTCTGACCCCCGAGTTCCCTCCCTATCCGGCCACCTGCTTCTATCCGATGAACAAGAAGCGGAAGGTTGGCGAAAACTGGTTCCTGCTCCCCTTCGACGAGCGGAATCGCCAGATGGCCGAACACGCCCGCAGCGGCATGGAATTCGCCGGCAAGGTCTCGCAGTTGATTACGGTTGGCCTTGGCCTCGACGATTGGGAATGGGGCGTCACGCTCTGGGCGAAGAATCCGCAGTTCCTCACCGAGATTGTCTATCGCATGCGGTTTGACGAGGCCAGTGCGCGGTACGCCGAGTTCGGGCCGTTCCTCGTCAGCTACATCATGACGCCGGCCGAAATGCTGGCCCATTGCCGCATCGGAACCTAACCCAATCCGCTATGTCGAACCCGTTGCTCCGTCCCGACGATCCCCGCTTTCGCAAGCAGCAGATCTCCCAAGCTGACGGCGCGAATCCGTATGCTGAAGGGGACGGAGTGCTGGAGGCCGAAGCAGATGCGGCCTCCACGCGGGACAAGAACTCTTTCGCCGCGCCCGCCAGCAGCGGTGGTCGCCCCTTTGTGCCGCAGTACGAGGTGACTGCCGATCATCGCGCCGGCCTGCTGTTGATATTGACCTCCATCACGATTCTGGCCAGTGGAGTCGCCTGGCTTACCGCCACTAGCTTCATGCTGGTCGGTTGGCTGCTGCCATTAATCGGAATTGTCCCGTCAATTGCCGTTGTCTTTTTGGCTGCCGACGACTTGCGAACCATGCGGCTTGGTGCCCGCGATCCCGCCGGTCGAACCCTCACGCTGCTAGCGCTCTGGCTGAGCGCATTCACAACGATCACCATCCTTACCGCCACCGGGCTGATGATCTATTGGGGCATCAGCATTCTGCCGCCAGGCTTTTTGTAAGGGCGGGGTCAATCCGTAGTCCGGTCATTCCCTGACCGGAACAACCGAGTCATGGAATAACTCGACTACGAGTAAAACTACGCGACCTGCGGCACGGCGACGTTCAACTTTTGGGCAGCAGCGGTTAGGGCGTTCCAGTTTTCAGCATCGAGCGATAAGCCGGAAGCCTTGCGCCGTTCATAGAGCTTGCGCTCGGGATCGCCAGGAAGCATGATCTCTTCGCAACCATCCATCCGTGGGCAACTGCGAATGTATTCGCACAGCTGCTCCACCTCCGCCTTGAAGTGCGAAGCACCGCCATAGAGGCCCGGATCGATGACCATCATAAACACGCAGTTCCCCTTCTTGGGATAGAGTTCCGGCCTGGCAGTCACGCCGCCAGAAATCGCCCCGGTGAAGATCTCGATCATTAGACCAAGCCCGAAGCCCTTATAGCCCTGCGTTCCGCCCATCGGCAAAATCGAGCCTGGCGGATTGCCGTACAGCGTATTCGGGTCGGTCGTCGGCTTCCCTTCGCAGTCGAGAAGCCAACCTTCAGGAACTTTCTCGCCGGCAATCTTTTTCACTCGCACTTTGCCTTCGGCAGTGGCACTGGTGCTAAAGTCGAGTACCAGCGGCGAATCTTTGTGCGGCACACCAATGGCGAGAGGATTGGTGCTCAAGCGGGGCGACTTGCCACCGGGCGGAGCCACGCGCACCGCAGCGCCGTGCGAGTTCACCATCAGCAGCGTGACGAGCCCTTCGGCAGCAGCCAGTTCGCAGTATTCGCCCAAGCGACCAATGTGCCCGCAGTGAGTCATGGTGCCAATGGCCTGCCCGCTCTTGTGGGCCTTCTCGGCAAGCATCTTCAACATCCGCACGCCCTGCACCTGACCGACGCCCCAGTTGGCATCGGCCACAACTCGGCTCGGCCCTTCGTCGAGCACCGTTAGCGGAGCGCCTGAGATGACTTCGCCATCCTTGATGGCCTGAATGTAGTACGGCAACCGCATCACACCGTGCGAGTCGTAGCCTCGCATGTTGGAGTCGACAAGGCTTCGCGCAGTGACGGTGGCTTCTTCGGCAGAAGCACCTCCGGCGAGCAACAGGTTCTCAGCAAACTTTTCGAGCGCAGCAGGTGTGATGACGGGCATGGTGGGCTGGGGGCTAGTGGCTAGGAATTGGGAGATTAGGAATGAGGTGCAACAATGGCGAAGCGAAATTTACAATCAATCGACATGAGCTGAGAACTAGACATTCGACTTAGACGCTGAGAACATAAGTCCCCAGCTCCCAGTTCCTAGCCCCCAACTCCCAACTTACGGCAAGCGGCGAACTTGCAAATTGCGGAACATTACGGTGCTGCCTGGGTCGTGAGCTTGCAGAGCAAAGGTTCCTTCGCTGAGCTTGATCGTACCCGACTTGTCGGCGGGCTCTTCGAAGTCGACCACGGTCTTGTCGTTGATCTTCACCATTACGTGTTTGCCGTCGACCTTGATGTAGTACGTGAACCACTCGTCATCCTTGGCGGGAGCTTCCAGCACTTTTACCGTGTTGTATAGGCCACCCGTCTTTTGCGGGTCTTTGTTGTAGCTGTTGTTTACCTGGCATTCGTAGCCGATCTTCGGCCAATCTTTTTCCTGCCACTGGGTGTGAATGAAAATGCCCGCGTTGCTGTTGGTCTTGGTTTGCACTTCGCACTTAAATTCAAAATTCTTGAACGGTTTATCGTTGGCCGTATAAAACGCATGAGCGCGCGTGCCATGGGCGACGATGGCGCCATCCTTTATCGAGAAGCTCTTCTCGTTTTCGGCAATCTTCCAGCCGTCCCAAGTTTTGCCGTCGAACATTTGCACCCAATCCGACTTTTTGTCTTCGGCTTGAAGGGTCGCAACGAGGCCGATGGCGGCCAGGAGTAGGGAGGCAAAGTAACGCATGAGAGGAATTCCTGGATTCAAGTTCGCGGGAAATAGGGCGGGCCAAACGAAGCACGGTTGGTTCATCAGTGTGACAAGGCGCAAAGCACTTGTAAATCGGCTGAGAACGCTGAAAGTGCGTGTTCGGGGGGCCGATCATGTCCGCCAATTTAGTCCACTCCCGGCCACGCCGGCAGCGAATCGAGAAACGCTCGCTTCGCACCGTGCAGCCAGAAGTAGTCTTTTCTGATCTGACGGAATTGCAGCGTGTTTTGATAACGGTAACCGGATATCAGCAGAATGACTCCGATGGATACTAGAATATACGCTAAAGTCGCAATGTTCCCGCCGAAACGTCCGACTAGCGCGGTGCCGGTCACGAGCGCAATCGCTAACGCCAGCATGATAAGTCCCCACATGAATTTTCGGCGTCGCTGTCGAGCTTCTACTGCGTAGCCCTCGGCGGAGATGGCATAGACAAACGTCTTCCTCCGTGACATCCAGTCGATTGCGTACCACCACTTCACCTCTTGGCTGCGCCATTCATCGGCCAGCTCATTGGTAAGCAAGCAGCGCGGCGGAAAATCGGCCTCGGCATGGATCACGAGCATATCCCGCTCGCGCCAGATCCCGACGCCTAGCTCGCGCGAGGCGTGATACTCCCCGCTGCTCGGCGGTGCTGCGTACGGATTGAGCGGACTGGCTGTCGATTGCGACCGCTCCTGATCCTTCAGCAGCGCGTCGTCTTCGGCGAAGGGATTGGAACTGGACATACACCTATTTTAAGAAGCATGCCCTAGCTGCGAAACCAAGTTGCCAGCACCTTTGCGGCATTCAAAGCGATTCAGAGCAGAACTCTCCAGTGGAGCTACAAAATTCGCCGTCGTGGCCTGCTGCGTTGCACTCACGCTAGGTGCCATCGGTTTGTTTACTGGTTCCAGTTGTTGCATTCGCCGTATCCGGTTTCGTCCCCGGACCGCGAGGGTTTATCAACACCCCCCTTTTGCGTGCAGCACTGTCAAGCCGTTCTGCTGCAACGAATTGCGCCAAACTTGCGAAACCTGAAATCATCGTGTTTGTTGATAAACCCCGTGGCTGAAACTCTGCAGCGCACCTCGCCACGATCGTTTCTTGCTCCTCACTCGCGATGCCAAGAAACATTTCCGCGCAGCCGCGCAAACTGCTTCTGCCGAGCAGATACGATCCTTCCACCAAGTTGCCAAACGGTCACCTCAATTATTTACACCTCTTTACTACTTGTCAAGTACATCTCGCCGAGAGTTGCCGTGCCAATTCGGCGACGAGAATTGTTTGTGATCTTCGGTCAGAGTGCCTAAAATGCCCACCAAACTTTTCTTCTTCCGATTTCCCAGGAACTAGCATCCATGAACGCCGTTCGTTCATTACTCCCCATTTGTGCTTTGGTGATTGGGTTGTTGGCTGCCGGAACCCGCGAAGCGAGTGGAGCCAACACTTACAAAGAGGGCGACTTGATCGAAGTGAACTTCCTCGGCAAGTGGTGGCCGGCGACTGTCGTGGCTACGAACGCGCGCGGGGATGTCATGGCCGAGTACGAATTCGCTGGCGGCAACCAGCGCAAGGCTTTTGCGAATGCTGCGGTGCGCTACCAGTGCGAGTCGGGAGCAATCGCGCCCGTTCGCACCTGGTCCGATCCCAGCGGCACCTTCAAAACCAAAGCGGCGCTACTGAAGATCGAAGGCGAGGCGATCGTCATTCGTAAGCCCGACATGAAGGAATTGACGATTCAGGTGGCCAACTTGAGTACCAGCGACCAGTCGTTTGTGAAGTCGTTGCAAAAGAAAGTTGCCGACGACATTAGTTCCGGCAAGAAGTGGGTAGAACCGCCTCCACTCGAAACCTTTGCTGCGGGAGACGCGTTCTCTTCTACGCCCGCGTTCGGTGCACAAACAACGGCCATCACGCCCGATCCGTTGCCCGCCTATCTAAAGATCAAACAGGGTGGCGTTGCCTGGGCATTGGACAATTTTCACGATCGCATTAGCGCCGTGATTCCCCTGGGCGGCACAGATAGTTGGATTTTGGGGGTGGTTACCAATGGTTTTGAGAAGGAGTTTGGCACCCGCCTGTACTGGGTTTCGCTGGCCAAACAGAAGGTCCAGCAGCGGCACATGCTCCCGCCCGGTGAAGTGGTGCTCGACTATCATCCCAAGGCGAAGCGACTGCTGACGCAAAGTGGCGGTGGCGTGGGAGAGGAAACAGCCTACACCTTATGGGGCGCTTCGCCTGTCGAAAAAGAGCTAAAGCCAATCGTCAAATGGCGTGCAGAGAAAGGCCCCAGCGCCACTACACCCTGGGCTCGCATCATCGACGAGAAACTGGTTCTGCAGCGAGCAGACAAGCAGAAATACATCGCCTGGGATACCGAACGGAAGCAAATCGCCTATCGCGTTTCGCAGGAATCGTTCTTCGCTCCGAGCGCAATCATCAGTGGTGGTCGCAAGTACCTCGTGCTGCCCGAAGACGAGCGCGTGCGCATCATCGATACGACGAACGGACAAACGCTCACGTCTCTACCAGCAGCAGCATCCGTTTCCAGCGTTGCCCTCAGCGAAGACGGCACGAAACTGGCTGCGCTCGAACGCTATTCGCTGCGAATTTGGGACGTCACCAATCCAGCCGCGGCGGAAGAACGGATTGCCGCCGAAGCTATCGGCACTCCGTTTTCTACTACCATGACCTGGGTTGGCACCGACCGCCTGATGACTTCCGATTTTCATGGGTCATTGGTCTTGTTCAGCTTGAAACGTCGGCTGGCCCTGTGGACTTACGAACTGGATATGGATGCCCGTCCTGAACATGGGGCGACGCGCACGCACGAAATTGTCGATCGCCACCTGGTCTATGCCGCCTCGGTTCGCCAAGGAGCGAATCACGGCCTGGCAGTGGGGGCTGTGCAATTGCCTGGTCCCAAGGTCGACGAAGCCGACAACGCCGTCGATCCGGCCTCGCTATTGATCGTGAAGCCAGGAACCGCCGTGAAACTCGACGTGCAATGTGGCGAACACGATGCTCAGGTGCGAACCGCACTGGAAGCCGAAATTCAAAAGAATGGCTGGGTTCGTGACGACAATGCAACCACCGTGCTGACCGCTTCGATGAAGCAGGGTGAATCGCAAACGGTCACTTATCGTCTGGGCGGGTTCGGCAGGCCGGTCTCCGAAGAGTCAGTTACCATCACTCCCTATATCTCGTCCCTGAACCTGACCGTCGATCAAACGGTAGCCTGGTCGTCGGGGACTCGCACCGGTGCTCCCGGAATGGTCTCACTGCGCGAAGGGCAAACCCTGCAAGGCGAAGTGGAACGTTGGCAAAAACCTAACCCTGGCTTCTTTGCCACGGTTGATATTCCGGACAGTATCTTCGATCCGGCCAAGCGCAAAGGGATGGGTACTACGAGTGTGACGAACCGTGGCTTGATTCCGAAGTAAGACTGCGCATCAGTTGCGGAACAAACTGGCGAGCACCTCTCGGCATTGCAAAGAGATACCGGGAGCTGAACTGGCCCGCGGACCAGCGACATTTAAAACAGCCGGTTGGTGCTGTTGCAGCCAGCTGCGAATTGTCACCACCTGCTCGCTGAGTTCTCCCAGGGCGAGGTCGACGCAAAGGAGCTGTTTGCGATGCTGGGCCGCGAACTTACGCGTGAGGTCCGTTCCGCCACTCATCGCATTGCGAAACAGAATCAACGTGGCATCGGAATCGCGCACGTTCCATTCAGTGCGGATGTGATAGCGCGGGCTGTCGGTTTCTTGCAATAAAAAATGCGCGGGGATTGGGCCATCTTCAGCCAGGCGACCGCGCGGACACCAGCCACCATGTTCGATCTGGAAGGCCATCGCCACTTCGAGTGCGGTTCGATCGACACCCGTTTGACCACCCGAGACGATTCGCTTGACGATCTTGATCGCAGGTAATTTGATCGTACTAGTGGGTTTGGCAGGAAGAGACATGAGCATGCCATTAACTTGCGGCGATTCGTTCGGCCACCCGCAACTTTGCACTGCGGCTGCGGGGATTGGCAGCCAATTCTGCCGGCGAAGCGGTGAGCGGCTTCTTGGTGAGTACATTCAGTCGCGTATCGCTCCGAAAGGCTTCTTTCACCAGCCGATCTTCGAGCGAATGAAAACTGATCACTGCCAGGCGGCCACCAGGAGCCAGGAGTGCCGGGAGTTTTTGCAGGGCGATTTGAATCGCCTTCAACTCTTCGTTCACCGCGATGCGCAAGGCCTGAAACGTCCGCGTAGCGGGATCGATGCCATCCTTTGATCGCGGCACACAGCGGCGAACAAGCGTGGCCAGTTGTTCGGCCGTCTGCACCGGGTGCTCCAACCGAGCTGCGACGATTTGCCGCGCGATGCGGCGACTCAAACGCTCTTCGCCGAATTGATAAATGATGTCGGCCAGTTCATTTTCGCGCAGCCTCGCCAGGAGGCGATACGCGGGTTCGCCCTCTTCGGGATTGAAGCGCAGGTCGAGTGGTCCCGTGCTATGAAAACTGAAGCCGCGGTTTTCATCGGCCAATTGATCGCTCGATAGTCCCAAGTCGAGCACGATGCCATTCACGCTCTTTACGTCGAGTTCAGCCAGCAATTCGGACAACTCGAGATAGCTGGCCGCGGCCACTTTCACATTCAGACCGCGCAGGTTCTGTTCGGCAGCTGCGACGGCCGCTGGATCGCGATCAACGGCCAGAACATAGCCCGCGCCTTGCAACCGCTCGGCCAATAGCCGCGTGTGACCACCGGCTCCCAGCGTGCCATCGACCAGAATCTGGCCGGGCTGCGGGTTAAGCCACTGCACAATTTCGGCGGGCAAGACGGCAACGTGAATGGGCAAGGAATCCATGCCGCAAGATAACACAGCGACAGGTCGCCGGCAGGGGCACTTGACGTGCCTGGCCAACCTCGCGGTCGAACCAGCTTCCCGACCACGGGAGTGCTTCCGTGCACCCCCATATGGGTCGAAGCTGGTCAGCCTTCCGAGCCAATCAGGCTCGGTCAACTCACCCCAGCGGCAGAGGACATCTTGCCCTCCGTAATACCGGCAGCTGAACTACGGGAACGTCAGCATGAAGTGTGACTGGTGGCCGATCGCCACACTCCACTCGCCAGTGCCGCAACCTCACGGACAAACTCTGCACACGATCGTAAGACAATTTGCAACCAAAACCATTGTCGTATTCTGAACACTATCTAATCTACATTCAATACAACTTAGTTGAACATGGTCAACAACTTGTATTTTGTATCTCAGTTTGTTGGGGTCATTGGACAAGTTCCCAACATACGAATCTCCTCGCGTCCGTCAACTGAATGATTGGTTGGGCAGCGGCAGTTGTCGGCAGCAGGAATGCCTCAAACGTGCAGCAATTCGCGGTCTTTGCGCGGCAAGGGACGCCAAAGTGCCCCTAAGAGAAATTTCGAGAATTCTCAGGACTTCGTCAGCCGCATGTAAAGTTGTTCATAAGCTTGCGTCATGACTGCTAGCGAAAAGCGTGCTGTCACGCGGGATTGATTCGCCCTCCCTAACGCGGCGGCCAGTTCTGGCTCGCAAGCCAGTGCTAGCACAGCCCGTTCGAAGCTAGGTGAATCTCCCTTGGCGACACACTGTCTTGCCGCAAGTGGTCCGAGAATCTCATCCGCGCCTTCGACACGCGTGGTCACTACGGGAAGGCCTGCAGCCATCGCCTCAAGTAGAACGTTCGGCATCCCTTCCCAGCGCGACGAAAGGACCATTAGCTCAGCTGCACGAAGCAACTCGGGAACATCGGTTCGCCGGCCGAGAAAGTGAACGCGCTGGCGAATTCCAAGCTGCACCGCTTGCTGCTCCAGTCGCGTTCGCTCGGTACCATCGCCCACGAGTAGTAAATCATGCGCCGGAAGCTCGGAAAATACACGGGCAAGAATTGGTAGCAGCCAGTCGTGACCTTTTTGCTTTTCGAGTCGGCCGATGGCGATCATCAGCCTGCGATCTGCGGGCATACCCAGCGTGGTTCGATCGGCGGAGGTAGCGTTCGCAAACCGATCGACATCAACGCCGTTAGGAATGACTTGCAGTTTCTCGCGCGCGATGCCCGCACTTTGCTCGCAGAAATCTGCGACGCTCTGGCTCACGCAGACAAATTTTGCGATGAGCGGCGATAGCCAGCGTTCTAGTCGCTGCCTGCTGCGGCTGGGGTCGGCTACGCGCACGCCAGCCACGACTTTCGTGCCGGCTAAGCGTCCAGCCAGGGCCGATACAACATTCGCATGAAACAGAAAGCTTTGCACGATCGCGGGGCGCAGCTCGCGCAATCTGCGGCGCAAGCACCAGATTGCCCACGGAAATTGCCACTTGTGCCGTGCATTCAGGAATTCAACCTGAATTCCCGCCGTTTCCAACTGATCGACCAGGATTGAATTGGCCGCCGTGGGCCGCGCTCGCAGGGAAATCACTACTGGTTGCCACTGCGACTTGTCCAAACGCAAGGCCAGGTGCGTGAAGGCTCGCTCGGCGCCGCCTGGGTCCAGTTCGGTGATGACCAGCACGATTACTCGCGGCGAAAGCGACGTCATGCGGTCTCAAGAGGCAAATCAAGGGGAGGAGCGGGCACGGGACCGCCTATAACGCGGGCCGCAATTCCCCTATACTCGCTCGCGAGGCTGTTCGGAACAAGGCCGATTCAGCGAGGTCTCATGGCAAGTCTCCAGCGCCGATGCGCCGGGTAACCGAACTTGCATCCTGCAGCACCAACATCAGCGCGACCGATGACGGAACTTGCCGACTACGACTATGAACTGCCCCGCGAACTGATCGCGCAGCATCCGCTCGCCACGCGCAGCGATGCGCGCCTGATGATCGTCGATCGGGCGCGGCAAATGATCGATCACGCTTACATTCGCGACCTGCCGGAACTGTTGCGCCCGCGCGACTTGCTGGTGGTGAACGACACTCGCGTCATTCCTGCCCGGTTGGTCGGCCGGCGTGAACGAACCGGGGCTCGTTGGACCGGGCTTTTCTTGCAAGCGGATGAGCACGGTGCGTGGCAGATTCTGAGCAAGACCCGCGGCAAGTTGGAAGCGGGAGAATCGATTCAGGTGCTGTCTTGGGATTTGCGGCAGAGCACCCGCTTACGACTGCTGACGAAACTCGAAGGTGGAGTGTGGGTGGTCCGTCCCGAGCCTCTCGGCGATCCGTTAGAGGTATTGCAGCAGGTCGGCCGCGTGCCGCTGCCTCCGTATATTCGCGATGGCGAAATGACCGACGAAGATGAGCAGGCCTATCAAACAGTCTTCGCCCAAACCGCAGGTGCCGTCGCCGCGCCGACCGCGGGACTTCACTTCACGCCCGAACTTTTATCGAAGCTTGAGAAGGCCGGCATCACGCGCGCTGCGGTCACCTTGCATGTGGGAGTGGGAACCTTTCGCCCGGTAACTGCCGAGCGACTTGAAGATCATGTGATGCATCAGGAATGGGCCTCACTCGGGCAGGAGACGTTGCAGAAGATTGTCTCGACGCGGGCGAATGCCGGCCGCGTGATCGCAGTGGGAACGACCGTGGTCCGCACGCTGGAATCGGCGGTGAATGGCGGAGTTCTGCAGCCCTTCACGGGCCAGACCGACTTGTTCATTCGGCCGCCGCATCACATCTCGACAATTGATGGCCTGCTGACGAATTTTCATTTGCCGAAAAGTACGTTGCTGGTTCTTGTCCGCACCTTTGGCGGCGATCAACTCATCCGCCGCGCATATCAGCGGGCGATCGAACAGCAATATCGCTTCTTTAGCTATGGCGACGCGATGCTGATCATCTGACTTCCAAACCACCTCAACTTGCCACCAGCTCGCGCGTGATGCCGGAGGATCGCTTTTGGCAGCTGCAACGGAAGTTGAACGGAATATGGTCTCACCTGCTTATACTGTCTGCGGCTTCCAGGTGAACTCCGGAGAGGTTATCGTTGCTCTGATCTGCGGCTCCCACCGCATGTAGGAAACTTCGTTAACACGATTCACTCCATTGGCATCCCTCCCGCGCGATTATCGCGACCGCTCTCTACTCCGAGGATTTTCATGAAACGTTTTTTTGCTGTCACTGCTCTGGCTGTTGTCGGTATCGTTAGCCAACTTGGTCTGCAGTCGATCCAGGCCGCTGAAGGCGATAAGCCCGGTGCCGCCCTTCATGGTTTTCGCTTTGAATTCCCTTGTAAAGATCCGATGCCCGAGAATCCGAAGGAAGGTGCGGACGGCCCATCCGGACTGGTCACGGGCGATCCCAAGACGACGGACAACTTTACGGTAAAGAAGGAGTTTGGCGGCGAGAAGGGAAAACGCTATCAAGTAACGCTGCGATTCCGCGGCGTGGTCGAGCCAATGATGTACAAGGGCGGCAAGCAAGTCGGCGAATACTTCTACATCGGTGGTGAGAAGAACAACGGCACTTACAACATCTATCAAATCAGCGTGTCTTCGCCGGAGAGCCACTACTTCCTGAATCGCCAGGATAAAGTCGGGCACAAGATCTTCACGATCGACTACACCCAAACCATCGAGATCGATGGCGGGGCAACCATCACCTTGCATGGCGATGGGCAGAACGGTCGGATGATTACCAACTTTAAGAAGTTGGTCGTGCCCGATGTGGCCCCCGCTCCCAAGCCGTTCAATGGCCAGTTCATTCAAGTCGACGTGGTCGAAGTGAAGTAGTGGACAATTACGCAGCCAGGCATCGCCGAATTTAGAACAATTCGGCGATGGGCGAGCCATCGCCATCGATCACGTTGCGCGGCCGGCCTTGGTTGTCGAGATACTGCACGCCGGTTGGCACGTCGAAGTATTTGAACCAGGTGGCAGCCAAATCGCCGGGCGTCACGGGGCGCTCGCGAATTTGTCCCCCATCACTCTCCGAGGCACCAATCACCTGCCCGTGCTTCAAGCCACCGCCGGCCAGGCACATCGACATGATGGCTGGCCAATGATTACGGCCATCGGTACTTCCTTGGGTTCCCATGGTGGGCGATCGACCAAACTCCCCCATCGCAATCACCAGAGTGTCGTCGAGCAGGCCGCGCTCTTCGAGGTCGCTCACCAGGGTTGTGAGGAGGTGATCGAAAAGGGGCAGCAATGGTCCAAGCCCCTTCTTAATGCCACCATACGGCGGAATGTTATCGCCGTGGGTATCCCAAGTGCCGCTGGCCGTGTGATAGCTCAGATCGAGTGTCACAAAGGCGACGCCAGCCTCGACGAGTCGCCGCGCGACGAGCGCCTGCTGGCACCACAAGTGTTTGCCGTAGCGGTCGCGAGTGGCCTGGTCTTCCCGCGTCAAATCGAAGGCTTGCCGAGCCCGACCACCGACGAGCATTTCGACTGCCTGTCGCTGATAATGCGACAGCGCATCCATGGAACCGTTTTGATCGAGACCTTTGCGCAGGCGATCGAAGTCAGTGAGCAGTCGCCGACGGTCGTGGAGCCGATCCATCGAAAGCCCGTCGGGTAGCTGAAAGAGGCTGCCGGTTGTTTGTTCGCCAGTGTCGTTGCCAACAAGGTCGTACTTGGGTAGCAGGCAGGCATCGTTGGCGATGAAGGGATCGAATTGCTTCCCCAGGTAACCCGAAAATGCCAGGTGCGATGACGACTTCATGAAGGCGACATAGGGAGGCACACCGGCCTGATTCGCGCCATGATGCTTGGCGATCACCGAGGCCAACGCGGGATACTTCACTGCCTCGGGATTGGTGCGCGGCTCAGCGCGCAGGTTGGCAGTTTGAAAGACGATGTTGGGCGAGTGATTGCTATGCTTGGCATCGACCGAGCGGATGATCGTGAAGCGGTCGAGCATCGCAGCCTGCTTGGGCAAATGCTCGCAGATCACCACGCCCGGCAGTTTGGTTTGCGTCACGCCAAACGGTCCGCGGTTGATCTCCGGTCGATCGGGTTTGCTGTCCCAAGTGTCGATGTGGCTCGGGCCACCGGTCATCCAAAGCAAAATGCAGCTCTTGGCCGATTTCATCGGGCGGCCAGTTGTGGCGGCTTCTGTGCGGGCGCGTAGCAACTCCGTGAGTGGCAAACCGGCCATGCCCAGCATGCCAGCTTTGAGCATGTTGCGACGACTGCGCAACGTGAGCCCCTCGGCCACATTCCCCGCATAGTTGTCGAAGGCATGGGCACGATGCTCTTGGCGAATACAGGAACGATTCATCATACTCGCGGTCCTTGCTCAATTTCGTCGCGGTGAAAGTTGCCTTACTGCGATTCCAAACGAAAACTTGTCGTGGCGTAAATTGGAAGTCCATCGCGCGAAGACTCAGCATGAATCTCAATTGTTGTTCGCGGCGGCAAGACAGCAGAGGGAAGAAATCGCAGTGCCAACTGGGCAGTTTTTTGATCGCCAGCGACTTCAACCGGTTCGCACTCGATGCCAACAACATCTTTGGGAAGTGCCAGGCGCAGCGTGATGGGCTGCATCGTGGTGCGCCGCATCAATTGCACTTCCAGGCGCTGCGTCTCTCCGTGACTGCGCTGGACGATCCCCGGGGCAACGGTCATCGTCAGCAAACTGGGTTGACAGCCGACGGACATACTGCCAGGAGCGACATGAAACACGGCGTACAGCTTGCCATCACTGCCCGGCACTTCGGCAACTCCCATTACGCGGCTGCGGTGAGTCGTGCCTTCCGTCACCTTGTGCTGCAACACCAAGGGGAGCGAACCGCTGTCGCTGCCAGCCGGAATTTCACCCGTCAGTGGAATCAAGGTGCCACGACGATCGGGCTCGACGCCAATCAGCTGAATTGGTCCCGTGAAGCCCTCTTTGCGAGTTACGCTGACGGGAAAGGGAAAGGCGGCGGTGCGAGGGGCATCGAGAATGGTGGTCGTCGTCTTGAGCGTGAACGGAACCTCGGGACTGATGGCCAGCCACAGCGATTCACTGCCGGAGCCAGCCGTAGCAGCCTCGGCGATCATTGCCGTTTTCTGTTTCTCTTCGCCGGACTTGGTGCTGCGGACGACAATGCGGATGAGTCCGCCAACTGGCGCTGTGGTTTCGGCTATCGTCAGCGGCAGTTGAACGGTCGCAGGAGTTTTGGCAGGCACCGGTTGCGGCTTCACTGAAACACCCGCCGGCAGATCGAGGGCGGTGACTTCCAACTCGTCGGCCAGGCCATCGATTCGATCGACGATGACGGCGACGTTGGCAGTCTGCCCACTATGAACCATCAGTGACGGCGTGTTGACACGGGCACTCATGGCGGGCTGCTGCGAAGTCAGCTGCAAGCGGTAGATATACTCTGCATTTCCGCCGCGACTTCGATCGCGAAGCGAGACGAAATAGCGACCGTCAGCTGGCGCGGTAAATAATAAGCTCGGGTCGCGCGAACCCTTGGCATCGTCAATTTCAATCAGCAACTTGCCAGCTTCGCTAAGGACAGTCAGCACAATGTCCGTCGCAAACTGCAAGTTCGCAGAGTCAACGTCCACCACGATCTTCTCACCCTTCTTGGCCGAGAAAGAAGCGAAGTCGATATCGCCGGGCGTGCCGAGACGACCGTTCAACGTTGCAGGAAATGGCAACGTTGGCGCCTGTTCGATCGTATTGTTGGGTTCGGTCTCGATTTGATTCGGACTGTCGCTGACGGGGAGTTTTAGGCGATTGACGCAGCCGGGCAGCGTCAGTTCGAAGCGCTCCACGTTTTGCGGCGGTACGCTGAGCACATGATTTTCTCCGCCCGGCGAAGGAAGATTCCAGCCGAACACAGTGACTGGTGTTTCCGTTACTCGCGATACTCCCGCGGGAAAGGCGTAAGCCAGCCATGGACCATCGGTCACGGTTAAGCGATAGATAAAGTCAGCTCCGCCGGCCATCTGAAAATCAAACATCTGAAGCGTGTAATGGCCGGCAGCCGGTGCGCGAAACACCAATAGTGCATCGGCCGTACGATGCGGAAAGCTGCTCGCCACTGGTTTGCCAGCGGCATCCAGCACTCGCAGCATCGGATCGACGGGCGAGCGAATGGCACGGGTCGTTACGGCGCAGACAATTTGAGTTCCTGCAGCGAGCGTGAGTCCGTACTCGTCGATATCGCCAGCTGCGTCCAGTCGGCCGTTGGCAGTTACCGGCAACTTCAATTCCAAGGGCTTTTGTTCGCCCCGATGGATGACTTCGGGCAACTCACCGACCAGAAAGGGAAAGGGGGACGAAGCTCCTTGAACTGTCGACAGCCGGGCTTCATGCGGTCCAGTTTTGGCATCGGCAGCGACAGCGAACCGGTATCGATTGGGATCGCTGGCGGCCTCGAGAGCAATCCCTTCGCCGGCCATACTCAAACGACAGCCAGGTGGCATGAACTCGCCGCCAAGATGCACGTCGACAGTGGTCCCGCGCTGCGCTCCGGCCGGAAAGAGGAATTCAATTCTGGGAGTCGATTGCGCGCTGGCAAAAGGACCGCTCATTGCGACTAGCGCCGCAGCGCAACAACCAACAAACCAGCGGACGAGAGTGCAATCGCTCAGCATACAGGAACCAACTCCCAGGGATTCGCTTAAAACAACTCGCTGATCGGTTTGCCGCCGTTGACGATGGCGATCGGTCGCCCCTCGGGAGACAACAACTCCTTGTGCGGATTGATCCCCAGCTTGGTAAAGATGGAACAGAAGAAGTCCTCGACCTTCAGCGGTCGTTCGCTGGGTGCCGCTCCCTGCTTGTCGGTCGCGCCGATCACTAAACCGCGCGGCACACCCG
Organism: Anatilimnocola aggregata; assembly: GCF_007747655.1. Classification (NCBI taxonomy): domain Bacteria; kingdom Pseudomonadati; phylum Planctomycetota; class Planctomycetia; order Pirellulales; family Pirellulaceae; genus Anatilimnocola; species Anatilimnocola aggregata. Next base: position 4,334,462 of record NZ_CP036274.1, on the reverse strand, counting down.
CGCCTGCAGCGACAATCGACATGGCGCCAGGCCAGTGATCGCGCCCTGCGTCCTTGTTGATTTTGGGAGTGCGTCCAAACTCACCGAGTGCCAACACGAGGGTATCTTCCAGTAGTCCGCGCGCTTCCATATCGAGCAGTAAGGCGGAGAAGGCGACATCGAACGTGGGGAGCCAGCGATCTTTCAAGTATTTGAAAATGTTGGTGTGATGGTCCCAGCCCGCGTGTTGCACGGTGACGAACGGCACTCCCGCTTCAACCAGACGGCGGGCGAGCAAGCACTGCTGACCGACCATCGTGCGACCGTACTCGTCGCGAGTCTTCTCCGGTTCGTCGTTAATATCGAAGGCCTGCTTGGCCAGCGACGAAGTCACCAGTCGATGCGCTTGCTCGTGAAAGCTATCGAGAGCCCGCGCCGGGTCGGCTGCTGCTTCGTCGCCGATTCGCTCCAGGTTATCGAGGGACTTGCGAAGCGCTACCCGCGATTGAGCGCGCCCCTCGGCAATGCCGGGGGGCAAGGTGACATCGGGAAGTTGGAAATCGGGATTGTTCGGATTATTTGAAATCAGGAACGGAGCGTATTTGCTGCCGAGAAAGTTCGGCCCGCCCGAACGTAGCGCCGCAGGCAAGGCAAACTGCACATAGGCGGGAAGTCCCGGCGGTGCACCACGCTCCTTGGCGATGAACGAACCAAGGCTGGGATGAAAGCTCGCCGAGTCTCCGCAGCCGATGGGCACGGGCGTGGGGCGGCCGGTAGTCAGATAGTGATTACCGCCTCCATGCCCCGGATCGCGATGCGCGACGGAGCGAATGACCGTGACCAGGTTCATCACCTGCGATACCTTGGGCAACAGTTCGCAAACTTGAATGCCGGGGACGTTGCTCGCCACGGGACTGAACGGCCCACTGATTTCGACGGGCGCGTCGGGCTTGCAGTCGAACGATTCGTGATGGCTTGGTCCGCCGTCCATCCAAATCAAGATGCAGCGTTTGGCCTTGGCGGCAACAGGCTTGGCACTGCTTTCGCTTGCCGTGGCGCGGAGCAAGGGAGTCAGACCAAGCCCCGTCAGGCCGCAGAGTCCGACCTGCAGAAAGTTCCGACGCGTGTGTCCGTCGCAATAGCGGCTCGTCATGGAACTACCTTGTAAAGGAATCGTGCAGTATTGGGTTCAGTGATTCAGAACAAACTCAGACGAATTCAGCAAAGCCCAGAGAATATCTTCAGCGGCACTCCGCCTTGTCGCTCCGGGCTGGGCAAATGCGGCGAGGGCTTTTGTTTTTTCATCGTCGCGCGGTAGCCGGCCGAAGGCGGCCAAATAAAGTTCGGCGATCAGTTCCGCCGGCGCTCGTTCGCTGGCGGCTAGCTGAGCGACACGACCGACAGGGGAACTGAGTTTGTCGTTGACGGGAGGGGCGTTCATCAGGTGCAAGACCTGGCCCAAGGTTGTTTCGGCCAGACGTTCGCACTGACAGACGGTCTTGCGCTGCGGCCGGCCGAAGGTATCGAGAAACGCGGAGGGAAGTCGATGATCCCACAATTGAACGGCGCGCGTTCCGGGGGGCATCCCAGCAAACGATTCTGATTCGCCAGTGACATCGCAGACGGCATCCAGCAGCACTTCGGCACTCAGCCGTTTGCGGTAGGCTCGCGAGTAGTTCTGCGTATCGCGCAGGTTGTCGGCATTGGGTAACGAACTGAGCCCGTAGACCTGCGAAGTCGCTATCGTGCGGATCAAGCGGCGGAGATCAAAACCTTGGGCGACAAAGTCGCGAGCCAAAGCATCCAAGAGCGGCTCATTGGTCGCCGGGTTCGTGTCGCGCATGTCGTCGACAGGTTCAACAAGGCCACGCCCCATCAGCTGTGCCCACACACGATTCACCAACGCTCGCGCGACGAAGGGATTATCGGGAGCGGCCAGCCAGGCAGCCAAATGCTCGCGAGGATCGGTGTCGGGAACGGATTCCAGTGGCTTGCCCAGCAAGACGCGAGGACTCACGACTTCTTTGGTCTGCGGATGTTTTACATCTCCTTTGTCGCCGACGAAAAAGCTGACGTCGGTTCCGGTTCCCTTTTTTGTCTGCAGGCGCGGGAAGAAAGCGGCCAGGCCGTAGAAATCGTCCTGTCCCCATTTTTCATACGGATGATGATGGCACTTAGCACAATCGAGTCGCACGCCGAGAAAGACCTGGCTGACAGCGACCGACAGATCGTCCGGCTTATCGAATGCGCGAAAGAAATTCACGGCGCCATTCGTATCGCCATTGCCCTGGGCGGTAATCAACTCACGCAGGAACTCGTCGTACGGCTGATTGCGTTCGAGCGAGCGACGGAGCCACTGGTGATAGCGATAGGCCGGCTTGGGACCGAGGTCTTCGCGATTGATGCGGAGCAGATCAGCCCACTTGAGCGACCAGTAGTCAGCATATTCTGGCCGGGCGAGGAGCGAATCGACAAGTTGAACTCGTTTGTCGACAGCTTGATCGGCCAAATACGTGGTCACTTCGACCGGAGTCGGCAGCTTGCCAATCAGATCGAGATACACGCGGCGATGAAAGGTCGCCTCATCGGCCCCTGGTGAAGGAGACAGCTTCAGACGCTCCCATTTTTCCGCCACTAGACGATCGATGAAGTGAGCACGATTCCAACCCGCGAGCTGCGCGGTTCCCAGAAGTTCGCGATTTAACGGTACCGTGACAAAACTGGCAGCGATGAGTTCCTGATAGCGAACCACAATTGCCGAATCACCGGCCATCATCGTCGTCGCGATGCGCCCATCCGGATCAATGGTTGCGCGAGTTTCGTCGTTCGAGGTGTAAACGGCTTCGTTGGTAACGTCACGGTAGCTGCCATCGGAGTACTTTGCCGTGACTAATAACCGTTGCCGCGATTGCGGTTGCATGACGGGCTGCTTGGGTATCACGTCAATCGCGACGACGTGTGGCGTCTCGTCATCGCCGCGGGGCATTCCCGCGTCTACCCAGCGGAGGAGCCGACGATACTCCGTCGAGTCGACGTCCAAGCGCTGCCCGCCGCCATGCGGAACCTGGTTGACCGCTTTGGTCAATAACAACGACTGGCGGGGCGCCGCAGGAGAGAGACGTCGCCCGCGACCTTCACTGACGAGGGCATGATAGTCGGCCTTGATGTCGTGCCCGAACACGGACAGTTTGAAACCGTTTTGGCCACTTTGCTTGCCGTGGCAGCCGCCCGAATTGCAGCCGGCTTTTGTCAGCACAGGAATGATATCCCGACCAAAATGCAGGGATGGAAGCTGCGTGGGATTCTCCACCTTCACGTCAACCGAAAATGTTCGTCCGCCGAATTCCGCAGTGATCTTGGCGGTCCCGGTTGCGACTGGCAGAACGACACCTTCAGCAGTAACGAGTGCAATGGTGGGCTGCGAGGATTGAAATTTCGCTTCGTCCGTGGTGTCGAATTCGCCCCCGTCGCGCAGCGCAGTGACCAGAAGTTGTTGGCTCGCGTCGGCTCCGCGCAATAAGGGGGCCGGTGGATCAATTCTTAGCGAAGTGATGCCCGCGGCCGAAGGATCTGCGGAGGCCAGCACCAGCGCGATGAAAACAGAGCAAACCATCAGCTGGCTTTCGCTCAACCTGGGTGGTTGGTGGCAGGAGGGAGTGTGGTGAGGTTCACATCAGATTACATGGATGCGTAGTTCGATACAAGCTGATCCTGGGAGGTTCCGGTGGGACTAACGCCTGGGTTGAAAGGCCGGGTCGCCGAATTGCCAAAGCAAGAAGGACGAGATGTCGGCATCCTCAGCTTGCTGCTGAGTGCGCGTGGAGCCAATGCCGTGCCCGGCATGATAGTCCACGCGAAAGAGAACCGGTTTGCCACTGGCCGAGGCTGCCTGCAGGCGGGCTGTGGTCTTGGCCGAAATCCAGGGTTCGACGCGCGGATCGTTGGCGCCGTGCGTCAGCAGCACGGCCGGGTACTTTACCCCGTCGCCAATGTGATGCAGCGTGCTCATTGCGAGCAGACCTTGAAACTCGTCGGCTTTAGTCGTGGTGCCGAATTCAGGCACATTAGGAGGGCCATTCATGGTCGTTTCGAAGCGTAGCATGTCGGTGCAACCGACCGAAATATGGGCCGCCGCGAACAGATCGGGCCGTTCGGTGATCGAGCGCCCAATCAAAATGCCTCCGGCGCTACCGCCTTCGCCAGCCAGTTTGGCAGACGAAGTGTATCCGGTTCGGACGAGGTACTCGGCGCAGGCAATAAAGTCCTTCCAGGTGTTGGGCTTGGTTAGTTTGCGCCCCGCGTGGTGCCATTCTTTGCCAAAGGCACCCCCGCCGCGGACATGCGCCACCGCTAATACGCCACCCCGTTCCAACCAAGCCAGGTCGGTCGGTTTGAAACGCATGGACGCCGTGAAGCCATACGCGCCATAGCCGGAGAGGAGCGTCGGATTTAAGCCGTTCAATTTGATATCGCGGCGGTGAATGATGGAAAGCGGAACCTTCACGGCGTCATGACTGGTGACCATGACCTCGGTCGAAGTGAGCCAATCCGGCGCGTCGAACTTGCCGGTGGGGAGGAGCGCGGTATCGGTCAGCTTGCCGGTTGCTGGCTCATATTCATACAGTTTGCCAGCGCGGGTCCAAGAACGCGTGCTGAGAAATATACCGGGCAGATCAGCACGCGCAGCCGTGATGTGGGCCGCTGGTTCATCCTGGGGAAGTTCAATCAATTCGGCATTGGCCGGCGATGCGTAGGGGACTCGCAGAATTTTGTTAGGAACACCCACGAGCACGCCGACATAAAGCGCGTCTTTGGCGACCGCCAAAGAATCGACGACTTGCTCACTCGGCGGCACAACCTCTTCTGCAGTTGCAAAATCGGGATGGGTGAGCGAGGTCCTTACGACCTTGAAGCGCGGAGCGTCGTGCGCGGTGAGGAGATAGATGTCGTCACCATGCACGGCAAACTCCGTAACGAGATCGGTTCGGTCACAGACTTTTGTCCAGCGCGGCGCGGGCGAGCCCAATGACTCCTGTCGGGTTACGTAAAGGGTGATATCCGTTTCGTCCCCGTGCTTGATTTGTCCGATGGCCCAGGCGGAGCCAAGGGGCGCGATAACGGCCGGAAAATCCATTTCAGCCATCGGCGGTGAACCGGGAGCACCATTGGCAAATACCAGGCTGTCTTGATTGGGATTGCTCTCCAACTTGTGCTGAAATGCCTGTGTGAACTTATAGCCATCGGCGGCGGGAGCGTCGGTGCCGATCTGTCGCCGCCGACTGTAAACGAAGCTCTTACCATCCGGCAACCAGTAGGGAAGTGCATACTCGGCCTCAATGCGATCGATGCTCTCGGGCAGATCCTGGCCGGTTCGCCGGTCGAAGATTTTCAGCGTCGTCTGCTCCGATCCCGAGGCAGCAAACCCGTAGAGCAACTGGCTAGCGTCTGGCGAAACGCGATAGAACCCGAGCGTAACGTGGCCGCCTCCTGCGGGCGGAGGAAACTTCTCGGGATCGATAAGCAACCGCTCAGTGCCACGCTGTGATTCGCGGACGTAGAGCTTGGCGACGTTCTCTCCGGCAAGTTGCTTAAAGTAAAACAGTTCGCCGCTGGGCACGCGGGTCAAACCCGACAAGGTATATGGAATCCCGGCATCCAGCTCTTGAATGCGCGCGAGCAGTGCTGCTCGGCCTGGTAGCGCCTCGAGCGAACGCTCGGTATACTCGGCCTGTTGCTTTACCCAGGCTTGCACCGCAGAGTTTTTGAAGTCCTCGAAGTACCGATAGTGATCGGTAATCGTCGTCCCGTGATAGGTATCAACGACAGTCTTCACAGGAGCAACGGGGGGCGGTTCAGCCATGGCGAATGAGTATGTCAGCGAATGGAAACAAGCCACGACGAGCACAAGACGCATCAACAAAGGCAGCGCAGACATCAGATAATGATTTCCTTCAGCACTTCGCCGGCGACATCGGTGAGCCGGAAGTCGCGCCCATTAAAGCGATAGGTCAATTTGGTGTGTTCCAGTCCGAGCAGATGCAGCAAAGTGGCGTGTAGGTCGTTGACGTGCACCTTATTTTCGACCGCCTTATAGCCGAACTCGTCGGTGGCGCCGTAATGCAAACCGGCTTTCACGCCGGCACCTGCCATCCAAATGGTGAAGCCGTTCGGATTATGGTCTCGACCTTTCGCGCCCTGTGAATCGCTGGTACGGCCAAATTCACCGCCCCATATTACGAGCGTCGATTCGAGCAGTCCGCGAGCCGACAGGTCAGCCAGCAACGCAGCTGCGGGCTGATCGGTATGCAGTCCGCAAGAGCGATGATTCGTCTGCACATCGGTGTGGCAGTCCCACGGCACATCGTTCACACTCCCGTCGCCACCGACACCCTTACCCGCGAAAATCTGGACGAAACGCACGCCCCGTTCGACCAAGCGACGCGCCAAGAGGCACTGCCGCGCAAAGGTGGCACACTCGGGTTTATCGAGACCATATTGTTGGTGCGTGGCGGCAGTTTCTTTCGTCAGATCCATCGCCTCTGGCGCTGCCATTTGCATGCGATAGGCCAGCTCATACGAATTGATTCGCGCGGCGAGATCCGTTTGCGTGGGCCGCGTTGCCGCATGTTCTTGATTCAACTGTCGCATTAGGTCGAGCTGCGACCGCTGCTGAGCGTCGGTGTGTTTATTATCGCGCAGCAGGTTATCGATGGCCTCTTTGCGGCGGGCATCGAGCGCCAGCGCTTGGTACGTTTTGGGCAAGAAGCCTGCCGACCAGATCTGATCGTCGCCGCGGGGGCGCGTGTCGTGCATCACCACGTACGATGGCAGATCCTGATTCAGCGACCCAAGGCCATACGTCAGCCAGGCACCGAGTGCAGGCAGTCCGGGGCGGTTCGTGCCGCACATCAGTTCGATTGAGGCCGGAGCATGGTTGTTCTGGCGCAAGTACATCGAATGGAGGAAGCACATCTTGTCAACATGTTGCGACAGGTGCGGAAAAATCTCCGGTACCCACGAGCCCGACTCACCGTGCTGCTTCCACTCGAATGGCGACTTGAGGCACTTTCCGCTGGTGGTGAAAAAGCCCGTCTTGGGATCAGAACCAGCCAGTTCTTGGCCATCGCGTTTTTGCAATTCAGGCTTGTAGTCCCAAGTATCGACTTGCGATGGGGCTCCCGTCATAAACAGCCAGATAATCGACTTCACCTTGGGGGGGAGGTGCGGCTGCTTCGGTGCGAGCGGCCCGGCGGGTATCACGTCCGCTTGCGAATCTTTTTGCAACATACTCGCGAGCGCGAGTGAGCCGAAACCGAGGCCGGCGGATTTGAGGAATTCGCGACGTTTTGGGAGATGTAAGTTGTCGTTGAACATCACATTCGACCTACTCCCTCTCCTCGGTACTCCGGGGAGAGGGTTGGGGTGAGGGGTTAGGACTGCAAAAGAACCTAGCAATTCCGTATCAATCAATCGATGCGGACAAATTCAATGGCCGGAGTGAGCAGGCGCCGGTGCCACTGCTCGTATTAGTCGACATACACAAACTCATTCAAACACAACAGCAACTGGCAAACCTCCACCAGCGCCTTATCCGTCGCCGCAGCATCCGTTCCCAGCATGGCCTTTTGCTGTTCCACAAACGCCACCAGGCGAGCCCTTTCAGGTTCGGTCGGCAGCCGAGCGAAGGTGATTTGATAGGCCTGGTCAATCGCCGCAGCAACCGACGTGTCCGCATTCGGCTTGATCCGCTGCGCCAGTTTCTCGGCCTGTTGGCGGACAAACGGGGAGTTCATCATCGCCAGCGATTGCGTGGGCACAGTGGTACTAATTCGTTCCCCAATGCTTTGCGTCGGCTCCGGGGCATCGAACATCGTCATCAGCGGAATCAATTCACTCCGTTTCACGCGCAGGTAAATACTGCGGCGCGGAACGCCATCGAGGATGCTGGGGCCGTACATTTGCTTATCGAGATTGCCGCCAATGGCGAGGAGCGAATCTCGAATCAACTCCGCATCCAGACGGCGGGGCTGATAGTGCCACCAGTACCGATTCGCAGGATCAATTTTCAGATTCGCAGCACTGACATCATTCGCCTGCTGATAAGTAGCGCTCAGCATGATCAACTTATGTAATGGCTTGAGTTTCCAGTCGTGATTCACAAACTCGCTCGCCAGCCATTCCAGCAATTCAGGATGGGTCGGTCGTTCGCCTTGTGCGCCAAAATCGTTCGGCGTCCCGACAAGTCCCTGGCCAAAATGATGTTGCCACAAACGATTGACCTGCACGCGTGCCAGCAGCGGTCCAGCACCTTGCTCAACGTTTGTCATCCAATCGGCCAGCGCGATGCGTGGCTCAACGGTGCTAGCTATTGATGGTCCGGCAACTGTCGTTGATGTCGAAACCGGAGATGACGTTTCGCGCCGTAAGACTTGAATGAAGCCGGGCTCTGCTTTGCCGAGTTTATTCTCGACTTCGCCGCGCCGCAGCAGAAACACGTCCTGTCCGCCAGGAACAGTGGTGTAGACCTCGCTTAACTTCGGGCGAGGCTCGGCGGCGGCATGGTCGCGCACGGTGCGGAAGGCCTTGGCGGTCTCGGCATGAAAGGGAGCCAGCCACCGCGTCATTCCCTCGTACTGTGCGGCCGGAAGCTTGTTTCCGTTGGTTGCCAGAATAGCTCGAATTTCGCCCACATGTTGTGGGACAAAATCTCCGGCCCACGTGGCCGGATTGGCTTCGGTGCTGAGCGAGAATCGCAGGCGGCCGATGCCCAAATCGCGGAACTTCAGTTCCACAACCAATTCGGTTCCACCGGCAAAGCCGGCCAGCGGAGCTTCCAGTTCAAATACCGCTGCATTGTCCTTCTTGGCATTTGTCTTCACCACCCAAGCGGTGGCCGGCATGCCATCGACAGCCTGAGCCAGGGGCTGATCTTTGTCTTCAAAGGCCGCGAAGACTGGCTTCAACTTCAGAACTTGTGGTGGATCCTTCAGTTTGGAATCCAAAGGGCGCGCGGTGACTTTCAACTCTGCCAGTTGAAAGCTGCCGTCGTTGTTCACTCCGGGGCCGCGCTGCGGAAGTGACTTGTCAGTGAACGCATCGAGTCGGAACGACATCACGTTCTTTTGGTGCGTATGAAACTTCAGGCTGTAAGTTTCGGCAGCTGCCACTTTGCGACCCTGACCGCGTTTTGGCACGTTCACACCGGCCACGAGCAATCCATCGTGAGCGAGGATGCCGCCAGGCAACTCCTTAAGCCATGAACGCTCAGCGTCCCAGTCGACGGCTTCCATAATTTGCCAGCGCGGTGCTTCAGGCTGCTTGCCGAGCTCGGCCGCTCGCCAGGTTTCAAAGTGTTTCGGCAGTTGCTCAGCCGCGAACCGCTGCAGGCTCTTTACTAGCGGCTCGTGGGCGGCACTGTGTGCCTCCATCGCCCGCTGTGTGGCACTCGGGTCGGGATCAAGCGTCCGCGAGCCGTGTCCCGTCTTGGCTAAGGCAGCTGCCAGTGCATAGTAATCTTGCTGGGGAATGGGATCGTACTTGTGATCATGACAACGAACGCAGCCCAGCGTGAGGCCAAGCATCGAGCCACCCACGGTCATGAGCATATCGTCGAGTTGGTCGTAGCGAATTCGTTCGACTGTCTTGGCTGTGATCTGCCCCGGATAAGGCCCAGCCACGAGAAAGCCGCTGGCTGCGGCACTGGCATAATCATCGGGCTGCAGCTTATCTCCGGCCAACTGCTGACGCACAAATTCGTTGTAAGGAAGGTCGTCGTTGAGAGAACGGATGACCCAGTCGCGATAGTGATAAGCTCCGCCACGAAAGCCATCGAACTCGTAGCCGCCACTCTCGGCATAGCGGGCTACGTCGAGCCAGTGCCGCGCCCACTTTTCGCCATAGTGAGGACTGGCAAGTAGTTCGTCGATGACTTTTTCGAATGCCTGGGGCGAATCATCGGCCACAAAGGTTGCTATTTGTTCCGGCGTGGGAGGCAAACCGATCAAATCGAAATAAGCGCGGCGAATCAACTTATCTTTGCTAGCGGGACCATTCACCGTCAGCTTGTGCTCAGCGAGCGCTGCCTGGATGAACTGGTCGATGGGCGTTTGGATGCGAGCGCCCGTCGGCACCGGCGGCGGATTCACGGCTCTGAGCGGTTGAAACGACCACCACTGGCGACCTTCTTCGAGGTTGATTTCTCGTTTGGCTTTGACGACCTTACCATCCTGCCGCGGGTCAGCAGCGCCGCTGTCGATCCACTTGGCGAAGTCAGCGATAATCTCATTCGACAGCTTGCCAGTCGGTGGCATTTCGAAGCCATCGAACTTGAGTGCCTTCAGCAGCAGGCTCTCGGCCGACTTCCCCTTCACAATCGCTGGGCCACTTTCTCCACCCGCGAGGATTCCCGCTGCCGAATCGAGGTAGAGATCGGCTTGCAGCTTTTTCGCTTCGCGCGCTTCGGCCGAATGACAGCTGTAGCAGTGCTTTACCAAGACAGGACGAATTTTCTGCTCGAAGAATTGCAACTCTTCTTCTGCCGGCCCTTGCGCGCGGGCATGTACCGAGAAAAACATCAGCAGCAGAGTAATGAACCAGCCTCGTCGCATCGTCGAGTCCCCGTCAACCGATCAGCGATTACGAATTCGATCAGCCCAGTCTAGCCGGTAACCGCCATAAATACACCTTTAGCAGCAGTAGTTGTCCGTTATCAAAGCTAACGAAAATGCCGCCTGTGATAATTTCGCAGGCAACACATAGCACGTGGTATAGTCGTCCCAGCACCAAGACCTGAAGCGCGAGTATCCACTGGGGAATGGAAGCGAAATTGGAATCAAAACCTCAACCCCCTCCGCTACAGCAACTCGTGCTGCTGGTAGCCCTGTTTTTGGTTGCACTCATTGCGATTCCCAGCTGGATGGTCGTGCTGGGTTGCTACCTGGTCGCACTGCTGCTGGTAAATATTCGTGTCGCCTGGTTGCCGCGGTGGCCCGCGAGCGGAATCAGCTGGTTTCGCCTGGCGTTGCTGGCAATTGTTCCTGCCGTGCTCGTCGGTCGAATGCTCGGTGGCCAGAATCCCGCCAAGCAACTGGGAACGTTACGCGAAAACATTGCTGACCGATGGGCGCTGGAGCAGACCCCCTCGATCGCGCCGGGGCTGCTTGTCACTTATCAGCCGCAGCGATATTTGATTCATGCTCCGGGCGAGAACAATGTCTCGGTTCGTTGGACTTCCGAGTCACCCGAATTGCCAGCCATTGATCTCGGCAACGGCGTCCATTTGCTGGACTTTGATCCAAGGTCCGATGTCGCCCTCACAAAGCTATCGGGCAATTCGCTGACCTGCACAATCATCGCTGGTGGCAAGCCTCATCAGCGAGTGCTTCGCCTGATTCAGCCGCAGGCCCATCCGCGGCAACTGCGCTCCGATGCAACCGTCGGCATTGCGGCGACGGTCAGCGAAGAGACCGACGAATTATTAATAGTGCGCCGCGATGGCACCCATCACCGGGTAGCGGTTGGCGATGGACCAACCGACTGCGCTGTGTTCGATAGTGGCCACAAGATTGTCGTGGCGCATCGCTTTGAGCCCGAACTGTGGGTAATTGACACTGCCCAAGCGAAGGTACTATCGCGAGTTCCGGCAGGTACTTTTCAATGCCGGCTGGCGATTTCAGATGACCGCCAGCGTTTGGCTGTCGCCTTGGACGGCGTGCAGCCTGGTATACGCCTGTTCGATTTGCCCGCGCTGACCGAACTGTCATTCGTTCCGCTAAAGTTCTCGCCCGATCTGCTGGAATTCGGTTCGGCCCGCGATGAACTCATTGTGACCGATCGTCGCGGGCGGGGAATTGTTCGACTGGCCGAACAACCCCGCGAACAAACTAGTGAATCTGGCGAAAAAGCAAATGCGTGGGCCCAAAAAGGCCAGACTCTTTTCTTTCCCCGTCCAATCTCCACGCTCGGCAAGACGCCCGAGCCAACCAGGCTTGCGTTAGCAACGACTGCATCGTTTTTGACCTCCGGTCAACCGCTGGCGAATCACTTTTTAGAAAATACAGTTCACACGCTCGATCTGGATCAATGGGCGATTGTCGCGACGCAAATCACCGACCGCCGCGGACTGGAGCAGGACTCGCCCGGCGATACCGAACATGGAATCTCGCCGCTAGCGCTCGGGGTCATCGACAACCGCTTGTATGCCGCCTTCGCGGGGAGCAATGAAGTTTCGGAGTTGTCTCCAAATGGTGTCGCGAAGGAGTATCTGTCGCTGGATTCCTATCCACTCTTCGCGCCGCAGGGACTGGCCGACTTGGGAAATGGCCTGTGGTCCGTTTCTTCTCCGGTCGATGGCAATATCGGCCTGTTTGACCTGGAGGGGAATCTGCAGCACTTAATTTCATTCGCTGCTGCCGAAGATGAACTCGCCAAGTCCAATCCTGCTGAACTCGCACGGCGTCAGGGGGAGCGAACATTCTTTGAAGGGACGCGGGCAGGCATCGCTTGCCAGAGTTGCCATCTGGGTGCCGATTCCGATTTTTGCCTGCATGATATCGGGCAAGGTAAGCCGGTCGATGTCCTCTCCGTGCGTGGCGTTATTGGCACTTCGCCTTACTTGCGCGACGCCAGTCATTGGCGACTGCGCGATCTGCACGATGTGGCCGTCGATGGCTATCGCGATTATCAGGACCGTGTTCCTTGGGATCGGGCAGCGGCGCTCGATGCTTACCTGCAGAGCTTGCCGCTGAATGTGCATGCTCGACAACGCGAGAAGCTCGATGTCGAAAAAATGCGGACCGGCGTGTCGGCCTTCTTCGCTGCTGACTGTGCCACTTGTCACGCTCCCCCAGCGCTCACGAACCTGGGGCAGCAATCGGCAGCAAGTTTGTTTCCCGATTATTACGGCCCCATGGGACCGGCCGCCGGTGCCGATAACTTTTTGGATACACCAACCTTACGCGGCATTTCTCTTTCGCCACCCTATTTGCACGACGGCCGGGCACCAACCTTGCGGGCGGTTCTCAGCGACTGGAATCGTGCGGGGAGGCACGGCAACACGAAGATTTTGTCGAATGAACAACTCAACGACCTGATCTACTTACTCGAGCAATTATGAGCCCAGTTCCCGATCAAGCGCAAAAGACGCCGCTCGATACGCTTGTGCTGCTGGCCGCTGGCATCGGCCTGGCGATCTGGTGCGTCGTTTCTTTTCGCGCGGGGGGCTATTACGTGCAGCGCGATGTGTTCGCCTGTCAGTTGAGTGGCTATGCAGCGCTCGCCTATCTGGCTGTTTCGCTGTGTGCTGGACCGCTGTTGCGTGTCGCCTCGCTGGCTGGATTGCGGGTGGAGCGAGAGTTTTCTGCTCGGCTTAGCCGCAACGCGGGAATAGCGTCTGCCCTGGCTGCCGGGCTACATACGGTCATTTCTCTGATGACCTATCTCAAGCACGATTGGTGGATCGTCCTCACACTTCCCTATTTGCAATGGGGAGTGCTGGCGCTATTCGTATTACTCGTGCTTCTCGTCGGCAGTTTCAAGCCGTTGATGTCGCTCGTCCGTTGGAAAATCTGGAAGCCGCTCTTCCGCCTTTCATTTCTGGCCGCGATTTTCGCCTTCTTCCATGTGATCTATGCTCCGTTCAGCCCCACGATCCTGATTGTCTCGCTTTTCGCTAACGCACTACTGGTAAGCTTGTTCCGTTGGTTGCCGCAAAGAAAACAATCAAAGCCTACGGAACCGGTTGTCGTCCTTGAAGCCCCAATAGTCGATACCTCGCTGCGCAAAAAAGATCCGGCATAGTCACCTGACTACGCCGGCCTTAAAGAAGCATCTACTCAACAACTAGCCCTATGGCCGCCAGCCATGATTATGGCCAGGGTAGTAAGGGCGATAGGGGTTGTAGGGATTGTATGGTCGATATGGATTATAAGGATTGTAAGGTCGATACGGGTTGTACGGGTTATAAGGATTGTAAGGTCGATAGCCGTGGCCATGACCTCCACGACCGTGTCCACCGTGACCGGCCAGATCACTAATGCCGTGAATGATTGAACCGATGCCGTGGCCCGTATGGTGACCATTCTGCAAATCACGAATGCCGTGAATGATCGAACCAATCCCGTGGCCAATATTTTGACGGCTGGCGTCTTTGAGTTTGGCTAGGGTGTCGGTTAACTGGGCGTTCGATTCCTTTGGCATGCTGCCCCGCGCGTCGCCCATGATCTTCTTCAGGTGACTGCGCTGAGTCTCTGAAAGAGTCACGAGCACGCTCTCTTTATCGGCCAAACCTTCTTCGAGATTGTCGAAGTAGGTCGCATCCCCCAGAATGCCGGCGGCCTTGGCCCCGTTGATGGCCTCTTGGTAAAGGGCCAACTGATCGGGCGTGGTTTCGGTCGCCGAGACCGACATGGCTGGATCAACCTTGCGGCTGCTGCCGGCAAGTTTGCGGGCCGCGGCAACTTGTTCCAGCGTAGCAGTGTTCTTGGTGGCTCCACAGACATTTGCGAGGCGATCGAGCGTGGCGGTGTCGCGCTTGTCGGCAGCAACTTTCGCTGCCAATTCGAGCAGTTGCTTGCTGCTGACGGCCTTGTGGCTGCGCATTAGAATTCGTTCGCCTTCAGCCAATTGCATGGCGCAGTCGGTCAGCAAAACAGGGTCGAGGGTGTCCCAAGCCTGGCCGATCAACAGGATGTCGACGTACCGATCGAAAGCGGGATCGACCAGGTCGAAGTCCAGCGGTGCCGGAGCTTCTACGGCCGCAGCAGCTGTCGGGGCGACTTTCCCCTCCTGGGCCTCGGTCGATAGCAGAAATGGCACGCCGATTAACAGCGCTGCCGCCGCGATGGCGACAAAATTTACCTTCTTAGTCATTTGGGGATACTCCAGAGAGAACTTAGTGATAACAAACACTGGTTCGCGAGACTGACTCGCGTTGATTTCAGAATTAAACAGTTCAGGCACGGCCAAGGCCTTCTACGTTTGCTTAGCGATTGCCGCACCAACCGTGGGACTGCCCACCTTGGCCATACAATGAGGGGCTATAACAAGGGGGACGCGGATAGCCTTGTTGGCCATACTGAAACTGGTACTGGTAAATATTTTGATAGGGGCGTGGGTACTGTTGTGGATAACGCTGTTGATAGTAGCCGTTGTGACCTTGCCCAAAATTGCCTGTAAATCCAGTTTGCCCTTGGAATCCGTGGCCACCTCCTGCGCCAAAACCTTGCTGAGGCGGTTGACCAAAGCCACCCTGTTGACCGAACCCGCCGGCTCCTCCGCCCATTTGACCTTGGTGGTCAAATCCACCTGTGCTCGTAAATGGGTTAAATCGCGACTCGCGGCTGACTTCCTTCAGTTTCATCAGCGTCTCACTGAGTGCTGGATTGGCTTGCTTCGGCAGCGCAGGGAGAGTTTCGCTGATCAGCGTCTTGAGGTAACTCCGTTGCGTCGGAGACAGGCTCACGAGAATGCAGTTCGTGTCTGCCAGTCCGGCTTCCAGGTTTTTGAAGTAGGTCGCATCGCCGAGCGCAGTAGCAGCCTTCGCACCGTTAATAGCCTCTTGATAGAGGGCCAATTGATCGGGTGTGGTGGCAGCTGCGGGAACCGACAGCGCGGGATTCACGCTTCGGCTGGCCGAGGCCAATTTGCGGGCAGCGGCGATCTGTTCGCTGGCAGCGGTGTTTTTGGTCACTTGAGCAACGTTCGCCAGGCGATCGAGCGTAGCGGTATCGCGCTTGTCGGCGGCGATCTTCGCTGCCAGATCCAGCACTTGTTGCGAGCTGATGGCCTTATGGCTGCGCATCAAAACCCGCTCGCCTTCGGCCAATTGCAGGGCGCAGTCAGTCAGCAGAACGGCATCGAGCGTTTCCCAGGCCTGACCAAGCAGCAGCAGATCGACATAGCGCTCGAAGGCAGGATCGAACAGATCCGGCGCAGCAGGTGCTGCTGCGCTAGTCGCAGCCGGTGCCTTTGCATCGTCGGCAGCTCCTGAGATTAGATAGGGGACGCTGACCAGCAGCGCTACCGCGCCCAGCGCGATGTAATTCACTTTTCGGACCATCATGTGCGAAACTCCGAGATGTTGTTTACCGACTCATCACGCGTGCCAAACAGCAGCGTGCTTATTACTGTCAATCCAAGCGGTACTACGGCGAGCGAGTAAGAACTCTTCCGCTATTGCCCAAGCCGAGGGCGGGTTCGCCGTTCGAATCCGTCGTCACTGTGGCAGTCATGGGACCTTCTGCGAATCGCTGCCCGGCACCGAGCGTCAGTTGACCGTTGGCAAACGCGATCGTTCGCTGCGCGGCTGGTACCTTCTTCGATAGCTGAGCAATTGGACTGTTCAGGTCGACTTCGCCATCCTCCGAAACGGCAAACTGCTGCAAGTCGTAGGTACCATCCGCGTTGAAGTCGTATCGAATCAGGATTTCGTCACCTAAGCGATTGCGGGTCACTTCGAACCAGGTGCCTTGCATCGAAGCTGGCAATTGATTGGCCACCACGGGCCCGCCAGGAACTTGCGGCCGAAGTTTAATTACCCCTGGCCGCGGATTGTTGCCGCCGGGTCCAGGATTCGGTTGCCCTGGCGCATTGGGCTGGCCTCCACCGCCGGGCGCAGCGGCGGGTTGATCCACTCGTTTGATTTGAACCGCGGTTCCGTTGAGCGTTAGCATCAAGATGCCGGGAGTGGAGCTCGAAACTTGAAAGAGCTTGTCACCCAATTGCAAGCCGTTGGTCGAATAGCGCGCAGAAGCCGTGGAGCGACCCGTTTCTTGGACTCCCTGCGCGGTCTGAGCTGTATCGATGGTGATAAACTTGCCATCGGGGGTGAATTCGACAAAGGTTGCCCCGCCGGTGCGACCATCCATCAACTGCCACGCGCCAATCAGCCACTGGGGCAACGGCGGTTGAGGTGCGGGCTGAGGTGTAACAGGTCGCACAACTGGATGCGGAGTAACAAATTCCTCTTCGTATTCCTCCTCTTCGAAGTCGTCATCACCAAAGAAACTCATGCCGCCGAAGAGCGAGCCAAAACGACAGCCAAAACCGCGACTGGAGGCCTTTAGTTTCGACAACGTACCGACAAGTGCCTGATTGTCGGCAGTGGGCAATGCAGCGCGAGATTTGCCAACGAGTTTCTGCAAGTTGTCGCGCTGCTGCGAAGTGAGATCCTTGAGCGGGCCCTGCTTGCTCTTGAGGTCGGCATCCAGTTGATCGAGGTACTTGGCATCGCCCAGAATATCCGCCGCGCGAAGCCCTTTGAGGGCCTTTTGATAAATAATCAGTTGCTTCGGGTTGGTGTCCAATGCAGAGACAGAAGCTGCCGGCTCCGCGCCCCGCGATTGGCCGGCCAACTTCCGCGCGAAAGTGATCTTTTCCAATGCTGCTGTGTTTTTGGCTGCCTCGCATGCTTTGGCCAGTCGCTCGAGTGTTGCCAGATCGCGTTTGTCGGCAGCTATCTTGGTGGCCAGCGCGAGGAGTTGCTCGGCGGTGATAGCGTGATGCGTCCGGTGGAGCACTCGCTCACCTTCGGCCAGTTGCAACGCGCAGTCGGCAAGCAGAGCGGCGTCGAGTTTGTCCCACGCGCGACCCACCATCAGCAGATCGAGATAGCGGCTGAAGGCTGGATCTTCGGCGATTTCGGGAGCAAACGTTGCTTCCGTAGCAACGGCAACCGTAGCCGCCTCCGCCTTGATTGGATCTGCGGCGCTCGCTGGCAACCAGTGAACTGAGAATAATAAAGCCAACGCCACGGCGCGATAGCGTTTGACAGAAAATGGCGATGCCACAGTCATTGGTTTAGTCCTAACATTCCCTGTGTCTTGAAAGCTGATCTTCATTGAGCGGAACGTTCGAGCGCGAGTAAGTCGTTGCCAGAAACGGTGTAGACGGCCCAAAAGTACGGATGAATCCAAGGGTCGCCGGGGCCTTCTTTGCGTCGCTCGGCGAGAAAGCTGCGCTGCGAATCGGCCAGGGCACCGGCAGCCGATTTTCCGGCGACCAGTTCCGTCATGAACGACTTCATTAGTGTGGGGCCGGTGCCGTCGTACACATCCCACAGACCGGAGACGACCGTCGACGCCCCAGCAGTCAGAAAGGCGCGTTCCAAGCCGAACAGATCATCACCGGGCAGCGGACTGCGATCGGCAAGTCCGGAGTAACATGCACTCATGACCACGAGGGACGAGTTCACTTCGCCGCCAAAAAGCTCACCCGCAGTCAGGTGACCATCGTCATCGCGATCACCATGACAAAGGAGATAGCTCAACAGCGGCTCTTCAGCGATGTTCTGGCCATGTGTACCGACGAAGATCATGCCCGGATGACGCAGCGCTTCGCGAATGTTCTTCTCCGACGCATCCTGGCCGATGACCAGTTGCTTGATGCGACTGCCAAACGCTTCGTTCAGGTTTTTCAGATCTTGTTCCACGCCGGGGAGCGGATCGGCTTGTTCAAATTCGACGATGCCCACCGCTCGCACGTCTGCGAAAGTGCCGGCTCGTTGCCGCAACACGTCCCAAGCAGCCAGCGAGGGGGCGCGACTGATGGAGTAGGGCTCGTAGATCAGGAATCTCGGTTGCGGCATTTCCAACTTGCCGCGGGCCGTGGGATCAACCTGCGTGACCAGCGCGGCAAAGGGAAAATAATTCAGCACGTGATGTGGAACCAGCACGACATGCCTGGCTGATTTGAACTCGTCGCGCACCTTGGCGGGCAGTAGTTCATTGCCAAAACGGTTCAGTTCATCCTGCCAGCTGTGATCAAAACCATTTCCCGATGAAGCACGGCGAAACATCTTGTTCGCCTGACCTTCGAAATCGGTGAGCAGTTGCTGCACGCGGCGGACGATCTCGCGGGAGGCGAGCGGCTTGCCGTCAGCATCTGCGAGTTGCCACGCCTGCACTTTGCCTTGCGGATTCACCACGAAACCCCAGGCGCGCTCGGTGCCGAGAAAGTACTCAACTGCTGCGGTGTCTTTCGGCCAATCGGCAAGCAATGCGGCCAGCTCTCTGCCACTGGTTGTTGGTGTGGCCACGTTCCGCTGGGTGAGCACATCTTGCAACGAGCGTGACTTGGCTCCTTCGGCGATTGCTAAAGCGGCTGCACTATCACCGCGGGCCAGCAGCAAGTCGATGATTCGCTCGTTCACGTAACCACGGCGGGCGAAAAAACCAGCGCGACTTCGCCCGGCCCGGTCGGCTGGAATGCGTTCGCGGAGGATTTCGGTGAGGAAGTGCGATGTTTGCAAATGGCGGAGCGCGCGACTGGCTTGCTCCGCGCTGAGCGGCACGTTGTTGCCAGACGGGCGGGCAGCGATTTGGCCTAATAGACGTTCGGCACCTTCGATACCCGTGAGCGATTCCGCTGTAGCGTACGCCAGTAAAGCTTGTTCAGCATGTTCATTGGCCCTTTTCGAATCGCTCGCTCGGAAGGCCAGTTGAGCCAGGGATTCTTGGGCAGCGGCAATCGTAATTGGGTCTAAGCTCTTAGCTTGGGAAACCACTTGTTCGGCCAGTGCGGCAGCTGCCTTGGTTGCAGCGTTCTCGCCAGCAGTGAATTGCCGGTTTCCATCGTTGGCATAGTCGAGCACGCGAATCAAATCGGCGAGCAGTGAATAAAGTCCAGCCAGGTTAATCCGCACGCCAGCGGCCAGCGAGGGTTCTAACTTCTCAGCATGCACCAAAGCCTGTTCGTAGCTGGCTTGCGCTCCGCTCCAATCGTGAAGCGCTCGCAAGATGGGAGCGGGTGAACCGCTGGCCATTTGAAAGGCGTGATTATGAACCTGGTCGCGGGCCCGTGCGAACAGCATGTTGCCGTAGTTATTGTGAGCGCGAAACAGATCGCTCGCTTCGCCACCCTGCAATCGCTGAATGGCCTCTTGATACAGACCATCGGGCGAGTCCAGACTTGCGCCTCCCGCTTCGGCGGCAATGACACCGCGATACAACAGCGCAAGAGCCTGTGAGCGAGGCGTTGCTTCGGCTTGCGGATCCGCCAAGGTTTGCAACGCGGCTTCCCAGTTCCCTTCCTGAATCGAATTTCGAGCCGCATCGATGATTTCAATTCCGGTGGCGGCGACGTCGCTGTTTGGCTTCGCGTCGGTTTCAGTCAGCTTTTTGAGCATGCGGGCTCGCAGCGACGAAAACCAGGCTTCTTTTGCGAGAGCAGGTTTCTGCTTGGCTGCGGCATCAAACCGATCGAGGGCATCGGCCGCGTACGTGCAAAGTTCGCCATCCGCATCGGGCTGACAAGACAAATGCTGGGCCGTCGCCAACAAGTAAGCGGGCGAATCAATGCCCGCAACGACCGCCAGTCGCTGCAGGGGCGCGAGCACGGTGTCATGCACCTCTCGTTCGACCACGACGAAGCTGGTCACTGGGCCATTCCCCGTGCGTAAGGTATAAGCTCCGGGCGGCAAGCCATTTTTCAGATCGGTGGGAAGCTTGGGTATTTCGTTCCAACTCACTTCCGTCTGACCTGCGGAGAAGGGAATGGTGAACAGATTTTGATTCCCGCGCCGCAGCGCGATTTCGGCCGCAGGAAACTTTTCCGTGCCGGCATCGGGCTTACGCCGCAGGGTGATTTTTCCCTCCAGCAAAAAGCCTTGGTCGACGGGAGTCACGAACGTGAAACTGGCGGCGCGGGTGACCACTTGTCCCAGCAACTGCTCCGGCTGAAAAGTCATTCCTTCGGGCCCGGCAGACGAAGCTGAACCACCGCCGCGCGTCGCACTTCGCAGAGCAGCCGACGCCAAGCCAGCCGGCGGATGAGGGGCGATCAAGTTGCCGGGAAGCACGGCCCATTGCTCGGGACCGCCAGTCGACCAAACAGCGATGCCCGAATTCTGTTCATCGCGCCCGGTTGTTGGTACCCGGTACTGCACTACTTCGACTTGACCGGCGGGCGTCAGCCGGATCAAAAAACCTTCGGCGCAAGTCGCTAAATTCACGTTCAGGCAAGTAGCCAACGCGAATACGGACGCTGTCCAAAAGTGTTGAAAGTGGGGGGAACTCATAAAGCACCGTGCGAGGCAGGGATCACGCAGTCACAAACGAATTCGCGAAGTTAAGCGGACAAGAAATCCCCCAAAAAGAACGTTGCTATCTAAGCTCCATTGCGGTAACGCGCAGCAGGGCTCCAGAGATTAATGCCCATTCCGGGGAAAAGCTACTGTTAAAATAGGTAATCTGCGGGCTGGCTTATGATGAGTGGCTGAACGCCAAGCCGTCGAACCGAAGACTATTTTCAAGCAAAATCTGGCGAAAACGGTCGAGCCGGACACGGATCACATCTTCCGGATCGCGCTTCAGAACAGCTGCTCCCAGATCGCGCCCGGACTGTTCAAGCGTGACGATTTCGGCGGTGATGTGAACGACAGAGTACTCACTCAGCGCTGGCCAGCGCGAGTCAGTTTTAACCCACCATCCCTGCAACACTTCCGCAGCAGGAATTAAATCTCCTGAGATCACCAGCACGCATTCGGTCCCCGTCTCGCCGGTGAGTGGAGCTGCCGACTGTATGTCGGGATAGGCGACTTTGGCAACGGTTTCGGCCGAGGAGTATTCCTTGAGTAAGCTAATCTCTCCTTGGCCATTGATCAGACAAAACGCGGCCCGCGAACCAACTGGAACGCTCGCCTCGAGCCGCAATTGATCGCCGTTGATAAGCGGAACTGCGTGAGATAGTTCCTTGTGAATCCCTTCTTGCCAGATGCGAATTCGCAATTCGGGCGAGGCGGCCACCACGGACTGCGGACTGAAAAAGTTCGTCGCCCCCCAAATCACTATTGTGACGACCGAAACAAACGCCACCGCGGCGGCAATCGCTGCCCACCGTCGCCGGGGCAAAGCAGCCGACTGATCCAAGGCCGTGGCAAATTCTGCAGCCGTGGCAAAACGATCGGCCGGGTTGCGAGCAAGCGCACGTTCGCAGCAGCGGCGAAGCCGACCGGAGCCGGCACACCTAGCGAGGAGTTCGCGCCGCCACTCGCAGCGCTGTGCCAGTTGCAATGAGTCTTGCGCCGACTTCGCCTTAAATAGAGCCACGTTGGTCAGCAGAAAATAGAGCACGCCGCCCAATGAAAAAATGTCCGTCGCCGGGCCAAACTTCGCGGCTTCGCAGCGGGCCTGCTCCGGTGCCATGAATTCCAACGTCCCGGCGAGTCCTTCGTCAACGGCGGTTGGCGACCAGGCATGCTCCTGGCGCGCAAGGCCAAAATCGATCAACCGCGGTTCGCCCTGCTCATCAATGACGATGTTCTTGGGCTTAATATCGAGATGCAAAATGCCACGCGAATGTACGAGCGCAAGTGCCCGTGCCGTTTTCGCCACGATCGTTGCGGCCTGCTGCGGCGAAACTTGTCGTTGCCTTGCAAATTGGGCCAGTGTGCAGCCGCGGACATATTCCATCGCAAGATAAGCGCGCCCTTGCGCAACCCCGGCATCGAAAACTTGAGCCAGGTTAGGGTGCGACAGACCAGACAAGATCTTCGCCTCGGCAGCCAGGCTGGCATCGTGCTGCAGATCGAGCGCGCCATCGGGTTCGCGGGCGATCTTCAGCACCACTTCCTTCGCCAGGTCGGGGTGAATGGCACGGTAGACGGTCGACTGCCCGCCCGAATCGAGCGGTGCCACGAGCATGTAGCGGCCAAAGGTTCCTGGGCAAACGATCGGTGCGGTACCAGCCACCCGCAGCGTGGGCTGTTCTGCGTTCAACTCGTCGGGCACAAGTGCGATCGCTGCATGGAGCGAAAGTTGCTTCGCCAAACCTTCGGCAAATAGAGGAAAACGCTCCAGGTAAGCGCCGACGGAGGGACGGGCGCCGTGTGCTTCGGCGAGTGCGAATTCGCCATAGATGATATCGATTGCTCCTTCCTCACCGCAGGCGGCGAGAAACGCCGGGGTGAGAAATTGCTCGGCTGTGAAAGGCCGCCCTTGCAGCCAACCGGCCCGCATTTGTTCCCAGATTTGGCCTACAAACTCGGCCGGCGTACGCGAGGAAAGTGCGCCAGTCACTGCGGCGTCGCTGCGCAGATCCGCAGTATCGTTTGCGCTGACCTGGCTCTCGTCGCCTTTATTCAGTGGCTTGAAAGGCTGTTGATCCGCAGGTTTCATGTCAGCTCTCGCGGATTCCGAGTTCGGTCGCCGCCGCATCAATGGCCCGCGTCATCCGTTTGCGGATTGCGTCCGCATTTCCCCCAAGTTCACTGGCCAAATCATCCCAACTGCGGCCCCCCATCCGCTGCTGTACTAAATAGCGATCGTCGGCACTGAGGCGCTCGCCGACGGCATCCAAAATCTCACGAACAATCAGTGCTTCGCTGGGAGATTCTCCTGGCGCGGCGACGCTGAGCAAGGCGTCTTCGCCGCCATTGGTTTGTCGGCGCGCATCGCGGCAATCAGCTTGCGCCTCCCGGACGCGGTCGCAAACCTTATTGCGGGCCATGGTAATCAAAAGTGCCGCCAACTGTCGTGGTTCTTGAAGCTCGAGTCGTCCTGCAGATATCTCAACGAAAAATTTACACAGAACGGACTGACAAATGTCCAAAGAATCCATAGTTCGCCGCAAAGCTGGCGTAGAAAGACGAAAACGGATGAATCGCCGCACCTCAGGTTCGTAGCGACGTACCAAGACCGTCGCCGCTTGCTGGTCGCCCAGACGGACGCGGCCGATCAGGTCGGCAAATTCAGCTGTTGATGTGGGGTCCACCGCAGTCATGCTGGCTCTTTCCGGGGGCAGGTATTTGAGGAGCAAGCAATGCGGGGCTTATCCTAGACGTGGCAGTTAGCATGTGTCAAAAAGCAATTTGGGAATGCGCAAGGTGATTTTTTCGCGATAATCTGTCCGCATTCTGTCCTCGCTCCGTTCTTGTAGATGAACGGCCAATTGCTGCCGCTTGGAAACGAGTTCCTGCCATGAACACGAAGTTTCATTTTTGCGGACTCGCCAGCATCGTGATCGCTTTGGCAATTGGCTCGCGTTTGGGGGTTGCGCAGCAATCTGTAAATTCACCAAAGTTTGCCCTGCTCATTGGCTGCAGTGACTATCAACACTTGCCCGGGAAGAACTTGCGTGGGCCTAAGAACGATGTCCGCGAACTGGCCCAAGTGCTCGTTACGCGGTTCGCTTTTGCTCCCGCCGATGTGCGACAACTGCTCGCCTGGCCCGACGATGTGGCACTTCGTCCCACACGCGAAAATATCCTCCGCGAACTCGATCAACTCGCCACGAAGGCAGCTGAGGGAACGCAGATTGTAATTTGCTTTTCTGGCCACGGCACGCGCGTGCCAATTCCCGCCGCGCAGCATCCACTCGATCCTAAGAACCCCGAGCCCGATGGTTTTGATGAGGCCTTTGTGGCCGCGGATGCCCGCTTAGTGAACGGCGAGATGCAGAATCTGATTCTCGATGACGAACTGGGCCAGCGATTGCAAAAACTGCGGGCTCAAGGAGCGAATGTGTGGGCCTTGTTCGACTGCTGTCACTCGGGGACCATGTCTCGCGGTGTGGATGACGAAGCCAGTGGCGAGGTCTCGCGCGAACTCGTGGCTGCCGACCTCGGTGTAACTGCGGAGTCGATCAAGCAAGCCGAAGAGAAGGGTGTTGCGGCGGCGGATGGCATGCCCGCAGCGGATGCGCTCAACATTTTCGATGCGCCGGTAGGTGAAGCGACGAAAGGGAGCCTTGTTACTTTCTATGCGGCACAACCGTTCGAGACAGCGCCGGATTTACCATGCCCACCGAACGCGCCGAAGACTGACAAGCACTACTTCGGCCTGCTTACCTATTCGACATTGCAGACGCTGCTACGCGAGCGACCGGCCGGTCAAACGACCTACCGCGAGTTGGGACAGGCGATTGTCGGACGCTATCGCGCCGAACGGGGCACGCGCGGACCAACGCCGAATTTTGCTGGCGATCTCGATCGCGAAGTTCTGGGCCTCCGCACGTGGCCCGGCCGATCGCAAATGCTGTTGCTGAAAAGCGCCGCCGGCTGGGGAATCAACGCAGGCGAGTTGCAAGGTTTATCGACAGGTTCGATTCTCGCCCTCTTTCCACCGGGGAGTGGTGCCGAGCAATTACCCAGTGGTTATCTACGTGTGACGAATGTCACGCCTGCCACGGCAGAAATCGAACCCTGCGAGCACAACATGGTCGCAGCCCTTCCCGAAGCCAAGTGGCAGGAAGCAATGCGCTGCGAAATTGTCTCGCGCCAGCTGGGCGACTTGCGGATCAAATTGTGTGTCGCGCCCGCAGTTGCGGAGTTGCAACCAATCACGACCATTGCCCGCAACGCGCTTAGCGCTCTTTCCACTTCGAGTGCAGAATTGGTCCAAGCCACCGACGATCCGGCTGCTCCTTGGCAACTGCTGGCGGTTTCGCCTGCCTCTGCGCTTCGCGATTATCAGCTCACGATTGCTCAACCAATGGT
Source organism: Anatilimnocola aggregata (assembly GCF_007747655.1). Taxonomy (NCBI): domain Bacteria; kingdom Pseudomonadati; phylum Planctomycetota; class Planctomycetia; order Pirellulales; family Pirellulaceae; genus Anatilimnocola; species Anatilimnocola aggregata. The sequence goes on along the minus strand of NZ_CP036274.1, from coordinate 4,309,054 downwards.
GCTGCTCATTCGGCAAGGAGAGATTCTGCCTGGTCGCGCCACACCTGGCGGCGAAACGAAAAGCGTGGGGCGAGTGTGGCAGCAGTACGACCCGCGTGATGTCGCTGCGTTTCAAGAAGCACTGGCAGCCGACATCCACAAGATTTTCACCTGGCAGAACCTGTGGCGCATTGCTGGAGGTCATGGAACCGAACTGGCCGATGAGAACAGCAACTTGAAAGTCGAACTGGCATCGCTCGCGGGGGCCGATGACAAGAGCGGCGGCAAGCTGTTGTCGCAAGCGTCCGTTCGGCCTGGCGACTATCTGGAACTGCGAGTGAGCAATGAAGGAGCAAATCGCGAGTGGGTGACCATGGTGTTTTTGGATGCCGACTTTCGCGTAGTCGTCCTCCCTACGCAGCAACTTAACCGCGCCGGAGGCTTCGATGCGGCGCTGCAGCCCATCGTGTTTCAAATTTCACCAAAAGCGTCTGGTCCCCAAAGTTGGTTGATTATTGCTAGTTCGGCGGATGCAAATCGCTTGGAGCCAGATTTTCAATTTCTGGCCCAAAGTGGTTTGGGGCGCGCGGCGCGAAAACCGATCGTCGCCGAGCGTGCGGGCAATTCGCCGTTCGAAGCATTGGCCCTGGCTGTTGCGGGAAAGAAAGGCCTATTTCGCGGCACGGTTACCCCGTCAGATCAGAATCCGAGTTTGATATTGCGCTCGTGGACAGTGACTCATCCGTCCACGAAGTAGACAAAACAACTTCTGCAATGCTACGGCAAATGTTAAGGAGTGACGATCGGGCAGCTTGGAAGCGTGCAGTCCTGTTGAACTGCTTGAATCCGCCCGAAACGCGTAAAAATCGCCCCCAAATCAGTTTGCTCAGGACAACTGCTCCTAAGTACATTAAGTGGCTACCTGGATGTCACCCCTAAGCGTTTTGCCCGCTGGTGTTGAGAAGATCAAGGATGACCTGCCCGTCAGGATGACGCTGATTCCTTTCGAAAAAAGAGTCCAGACAGTGGTCTCCATTGCCCTGCGCCGGATCGTCCTGTTGATTTGCAGCTGCTTACTCACCAGTCCATTGGCCAATGGTCTGCTCTGCGCGCAGCCTGCAACACCTTTTGCCGCTGAACCCGACGAAGCCGGAATTAACATTGTCAGCGGTATACCCAAGGCCGGCGGCTATCGTCGTTCGTGGGCCGTGGTAATTGGCATTAACTACGAGAAGACCGTCCTGCCCGAAGCGGCCCGAAGCCTCGTGCCACCATTGCGGAATGCCGAGAACGACGCCCAAGTATTGCAAGAAGTGCTCATCAAGTTGTACGGCTACGAGCCGCAATGCGTGCTGCTGCTGCAAGGCCCAACTGCGACCAAGCAAGAAATCGAACGCGCCCTGAACGATCTCAAGGACGAAGCCAAGATTAAGCCCGACGACAGCTTGCTGGTGTTTTTCTCCGGACACGGCACGCGCATCGAAAACGAAAGTGACGAACGGGGCGCCATCTACGCCGCGAATGTCGAGTTCACTGAACGCGGCAAATTGAAGGGGGGCTGCCTGCGGATGCACAAGGACCTGCTCCCGCTGCTCGATGCTTGCCCGGCCAAACACAAAATGCTCGTCCTCGATTGCTGCCACTCAGGCGAAATCTTCTCGCTCCGGGCGCGTTCGCGCAGCGAGGCCGACGATCGCCGCTCGAATGCCTTGTTCGAAGCCAAGGGCTCGATTCAAGCCATGGCCTCATGCCGCGATCGCCAGCGGGCTTCGGACGGCATTGGGGCGAATTCACCATTTACGGCGGCCCTGTTGCAAGGCCTGCGGCGCATTCCCGCCCGAGAAGACAGCGACCATGCCCGGATCGGCGTCAATCAACTCTTCACCTACATGCTGCCAGAACTAAAGAACTTGCCGAACGGCCAAAGTCCCGATTGCCGCCTGCTGGGCGAAGTGGACGGCGAGTTTTCGTTCTTCCCGGCTTCCACTCCCGAAGCTGTCGCCGAGTTCGCTTTGCATCGTACCAGCAAAGAAGAATTCCGCCTGTTGCAGGCCATGGTCCCCGGCGACCACGGCAATTGGTGGTTCGATGAAATGCCGTGGTTCGTCCCCAGTTTGCGTTTGATGATCCTGGAGAAGACCATTCCTGAACGCGCCGCCCTGCAATCTTCGGCCATTCGTAGCGACGAACTCCACAAACTGGCTGAAGACCTCCATCGCGAATTGCAAGAGCAACTCAATAAGTTGCGCGACGCGAGTGGCGATCCAATCAAACGCAAGCTGTTGCAACTGCGGCTGAATCATTTCAAGAGTCTGCTGACTAAAACAACGAAGGACTCGCGCAGCACCGTCAATCAGATCGTGGACGATTTCGATTGCCTGACTCCCGAGGAACAGCAGGCTTTGACTGCCAGCGATTTGCATCTGCTCGCAGTGGCTCAACACTTTTTGCATCAGGAGACTAACGAAACGGAAGAAGTTGAGGCGGCCTATCTCGCCGCCCTCGCGCGATTCGATGTAAACATTGGAAACGAACTGGCCCTCAAGTCTCTCTGCCATGCCGACTACGGGCAGTTCCTGAGCATGGTGAAGCGCGACTACGTGGGCGCTGCAACTCAATTTCACGAAGCACTCGGGCTGTTTGGTTCCGATTTGACCCCGAATGCAAAAACGGTCGATATGCTCGGCCAGCCTATTACCCCGCCGGACTCCGAAGGCGTCGCGCCACAGGCCAGCATCAAATCGGAACTGCCCGGCGCGACGCGGCGAATTATCGCCGGTAGCGCACCACCAGCATTTCGAGTGTTTGTCCTGTGCAGCGAAGCTGAAGCCTGGCAGCGACAAAATCGCTGGGGCCGCGCGAACGACCTGCTCAACACGGCGCTGCACGTGGCTCGTGGCTTCGATGCGGAGCACGAGTTAATGGTGTTTGTGCTGAACAAAGTGGCTTGGGCCAACATGGAACAATGGCGCATTTCTGAGGCGCAACTCTATTTTCGCCAAGCCAACGAGATTCTGGCCCGCTTGAGTCGCACCACGAACGACGTCGACCGCAGCGAACCTGTTCGACCGCTGCTTCTGCCAGAGTCATCGACTGTCGATACCCGCTGGGCCGATCTGAAAGTGATGCTTGGCTACGACTACCACTCGCTCGTCCGTTACCTCCACCATTTGCACGGACTCGCAATGGCGAAGCGCTTCCGCGGGCACGAGCATGAAGCGGTCGAAGACTTCCGGCTGATCGTGCAGATGACCGCCGAGGCGATGTCGCAATTGAAACAAGGGGCGGCTAACGCTCAGGTCACTGGCGATGCCGAGAAACGCCTGCTCGAGCGCCTGGTTAATTCGCAGGAACGACTGGCTGACTGCAACCTGTTTGGGGATGCAGCCGAACGCGACCTGCGCGAAGCGGCCGACGATTATCGCCGCGCTTTGCAGGCCTGCGCTTCAATGCCGGCTGGCACCACCCGTAATCAACGGCGCATGGCCCTGCTCTATCGGTTGGCGGTTACTTTGAGCTTGCCGTCTAAGGTTCAAGACGTTGACCTGGCGACGAAGTATTGCCAAGAGGCTCACGGCTTGCACGATGCGTTGCACCTTCGCTCCGTCGAAGTCAATGGAACCCTGGCCAAGCTTGCCGAGGCGATCGTCGACGTGTTTGCCGAAAAGGAAGCGCGGTTGCCACTTCCGCCTGTTGCAGCATCTGCTGACATCAGCGGGACGAAAGGTCCCCGCGAATTGGATTCGCTTAGTCGCCTGCGCAAAACGATCCACGACTTGTGCGACGAATTGAATGGGAATCTGCACCGCGATCAGTTGGAAATGCTGCTCCTTTCGTCGAAGGTGCTTGCCGATGAAGTCCCCGATTCCGATCGCTTTCATTTGGCCGAAGATGCCGAACAACTCCTATACCTATGCCGGCTGGTTCTTCCCAAGAGTTCGCTCGCGGGAGATTTCTTGCAGCGGCCGGAAGATGCCGGGGCTTATTTGCGATCGTATTTCGACAGCGTGCTGCGGACGAAACTGCGAATGAAGCCCAAGCACGTGAAAGACCTGCTGGAAGTGCAATGGGAAGCGACCCGCGGCGAGTTCTATACCAAGCCGCAACAGAATGCGCCGGTCCTGGCCGTCTACCTGCTTGACGATCAGTGTTATTTGCTGCTCGATGTGCCCGGCGGCGTCAGCCGGCACTTCTGCCTGGAGGGCAAGTACTACGTAGCAGCGGTCAAACGCGGCTGTTACAACGCCGACTATCGCCTTCCATTGCCTGATGAATTGCAGCACGAATTGGCACAACTACGAAAGCGCGAAGCGGCTTCGGATCTGACCGAAGGTCCGCTCGAGGATGTCGAAACTGCTAAGTTGACATCGTCGCGACTGCAACTCCGTTGGATCGACCCCGTCCGGGGTCTTTCCATCTCTCGCACTCTTCCAGCTGGTGCGGTAGCGCTGAAGCCGGTGAATGCTGGCTTCCCGTTCGACCTGCCTAAAGGAATTGAGACCAGCGAGGTCCTCTCGAAGGGGCAACGCACATTCGATTGAGTGCTAGCCTGCCGATCATTTCGACGGTTGCTTCGGCTCGCTATGTTTGAGCACCTGCCCCTGGCTCTTGAGCAACTGTTGCAGGTCGGGAATCGACACTCGACGTGGCGATTTGTCGCCTTTAATTGCCAAATGGGCGGCAGCTCCGGCAGCTTGCCCGAGCGACATCCAGGTTGGCTCCATCCGAATGGATGAGTAGGCCACGTGCGTGGTAGAGGCAGCTACGGGGACGATCAAGCCGTCGATCTTTTTCGGAATCATGATCCGATAAGGGATCTCATAAGGCCGCGTGATGTAGTCCAGCATGCCAAGATAACCTTCGAGCACCAAGTCGTCGCCGGGCTGCCGTTTCCGGCAAGGAAAGCTATCGATGGGGAACTCACCCACGGCTACAGTGTCCGGCTGCTGACGCGGCCGACGATCGCGGCCATCGCCCGTAATATCGTGCTCGGTCAATGTGTACTCACCCACTAAGCGCCGGGCCTCACGCACGTATAGCTGAAAGGGAAAATGACCGTTGTCGGTGAACTCGTCCTTGGGGAGATGATATTGGCGAGCCAATTCGCGGTGTGCGGCAGGAACTTGCTCGTCGTGCTGCAAAAACCACAACAGCCCGAGCGTCAGGTTGCGATGTCGAGTGCAAATCCGCTGGCGGGTAGCATCGTCGCCGCCGACATAGCCCTTATTTTCCTCGCAAAATGGAAAGCCCAAGGGACGAGGATTGATGTTCACATCGGTCTTGCCATTCGGAATCTCTGTCACCGATAGCGCTCGCACCAGCGTATCGAAATGAGCCGGGTTGTAACCGCGGCCTGCCTTGAAGACCTTCGGACCAGCCAGTCGACCCGCAGCCAGGTCGTCGAAGTAGCCGAGGTAATTGCGTCGGTCGTAATCGGCGGGAGGCTCCGTTAGCGGCTGCGCGTTCTTCGGGTCTGTCGTCAAACAAAGTCGATACGTATACGCCGGCAGTCGCTCGTCGGCAGCGCCTGACGACCCATTCAGAAACTCGTGCTTTTGATAGTCAAAGTAAACAACCCCCGCGTGAGGCTCCTTGAATTCCGCGCGCGATTCGCGCCCAAGGCGAAACTCGGCTCCGGCTGCGGCATATAGGTCCCCCTCGTAAGTTGCGTCGATGAAGACCGGCGCAGCCAATCGGAGCGCGGTTCCATCGCCCCGCGAAACCACCTCAATCGACCGCACACACTGTTCGACCACTTCCGCCGACTTGAGCCGGGCTCCCTTGATGACTGCTATTGTCGGCTGCTCGCGAATCAGCCCTTCGAATACATGTTCCGCGACCGCTGGTTCAAAGTAGTAGCCTTCGCGGCAAAGCTGTGCGTTTTCGCTATCAGTGCCGTAGGTCTTCACATAATGAGCGAAGATGCGCTGGGTAAATTCTTGAAATAGTCCGCCGATCATCGCCCGGTTTTCGACGTCGCTCTTGCCCAAACCGGAGGCCGACATGCCGCCGAGATGATCGTGGTACTCCACCAGTGCCACGCGCCGGCCGAGTCTTCCTGCCGTGACAGCTGCCGCGATCCCTCCCGGCGTTCCGCCAACCACCACCACGTCATAGGCCTGCTCTTCTGCGCGAAGGACAGTACCAGTGCTAAGCATCACCACGGACAACAACAGCAGCCGTACACCCAATGAATTCATCGCAGGAGTTCCTTGCTGTTACGACTAAACGAGTGCCGCCTGATAGTGGCCGCGCGGAGGAACCAATATAATCTCGCTCACACGCCGTGGCGCGAACTTCGCACCGCGTAGACTCTCGGTCAACTTCGCCCAAGAGATACTTCCATCTTTATCCTTCCCAAGACGGTCATGTTCAATCGCCTGCTCCCATTAATCGTGGCACTGGCACTGATGGCCCCAAGCTCTGGCCGAATTTGCCTCTGCTGGGCGCATGAACTTCCCACGCCGCGAGCCAAGAATCATCAACGGGTGATGTACTTCGTCGACGATCAAGGGACGGAGCAGCCCGTGCAATCGCGGGCCGACTGGGAGCGCCGCCGCAAGGATATTATCGTCGGGGTCGAGGCGGTCTTCGGCCCACTGCCCGATCGGAGCCAGTTGGGGCCAGTGAAATTTGAAGTGGTACCAGGGAGTCGCGCAGAGACCGAAACTCACACCCGCGAGAAGCTGAAGATTGAAGTGGATGACGGAGATTCGCTGCTGGCCTGGCTGTTGGTTCCCAAGGGGCTGAAGGGGATAGTACCGGGGATCATTGCCATCCATCAGACAAACGGCAAACTTGGCAAGGATGAGGTGGTTGGCCTCAGTGGACTGAAGAATTTGCACTATGGGCGCGAATTGGTCGAGCGCGGTTACGTGGTGATCGCGCCGGACTATCCGTCGTTGGGCGAGTATTCGTATGACTTCAGTAAGGATCGCTATTTGTCGGGCTCGATGAAGGGAATCTGGAATCACATGCGTTGCGTCGATCTGCTCGCCAGGCACGAGAACGTCGATGCGAAGCGGATTGCAGCTATCGGTCATTCACTCGGAGGTCACAACTCGATCTTTCTCGGTGTGTTCGATTCTCGAGTGCAGGCGGTCGTCACCAGTTGCGGCTGGACACCCATGCCAGACTATGAAGGCGGCAAGATCAGCGGCTGGTCCGGCGAACGATACGCGCCGCGCATTCGGAGCGAATACGGCGCTGAAGCGAGTCGCCTGCCGTTCGACTTTTACGAACTGATTTCAGCCCTCGCGCCGCGCGGTTTCTTTTCCTGCTCGCCCATGCGAGATAGCAACTTTGATGTGGCCGGCGTGAAGAAGGCAATCCCCGTGGTACGCGAAGTGTATGAATTATGGCAGGTCCCCGATCGTTTGCAGGTTCGCTATCCGGAATGCGGGCACGACTTTCCTCCCGACGTGCGCGAAGAGTCGTATCAGTTTTTAGACAAACTTCTGCAGCACAAGAAATAGCAGTTGCGCATGTCTTTCAAAATTGCCACCATTGCCGATGTTCATGCTGCGGAACAAGTGATTCGCCAGCATGTGTCTCCCGCGCCTCTCATTCGCTCCTATGCGTTGGAACGCGAGCTAAAGCTCCCAGCAAGCAGGCGAGTCTGGCTGAAGGACTATGGTTGGACTCCAGCTGGCTCCTTCAAGCTGCTGGGCGCGCTGAATTGGATGGCAAACTCGCTGGAACGAATTGGTGACAGTCCTGTTGCCGCGCACTCGTCCGGCAACTTTGCTTCGGGCATCGCGTTCGCGGGCATGCGGTACCAGAAACGCGTGATTGTGGTGATGCCAGAAACAGCCCCGCGCATCAAGTTCGAACGCACTCGCTCCTTCGGTGCGGAAGTGAGAACCTACGACATCGCGCGCGACCATCAAACGGGGGAACGCGATCGCATTACGCGGGAGATCGCCGAGCAAGAGCAGGCAATCCAGGCCTCGCCCTACGACGATCCTTTTGTAATTGCCGGCAATGGCGTCGGGGCTCTCGAAGTGGTGCGCGACTTACAACGCGATGGTCGCGGCATCTCCCATTTCTTCTGTGCCGTGAGCGGCGGAGGACTGATGGCCGGCCAGGCAATTGCCATTGCCGACGGTTTTCCTCAGGCCAACATTATTGGGGTGGAACCTGCTGGGGCCGATGATTTTCGCCAATCGCTGGCTGCGGGTTCACGAGTGCGGTTGGAACGGCCGAGCAGCATCTGCGATGGCCTGTTGTCGTACGACGTTGGCGAGCATAACTGGCCAATCTTGCAGAAGCTGGTGAAGCAATCGTTGGCCATTCCAGATGCGGCGACGCAACAGGCGATGCGCTGGCTTTATGAACAGCATGGACTTCGCACGGAGCCTTCAGGCGCCATTACTGCGGCAGCGCTGCTGAGCGGGCAGATTGACCTGAGCGGCGATGGCGACGTGGTTGTGGTCGTCAGTGGCCGCAATGTCGATGAAACAGCCTTTCGCAATTGGACTCGTGAATCATGAACCAGCGCTATCTGCTCTTCATCGCATTTCTGCTCGGCCTGGGGCCTGTTATTGCGGCAGCTCAACCGACTGTTGATCTCGGAACGATCACCGAGCGGCATGAGATGATTCCGATGCGCGACGGCAAGCGACTGTCCGCCTATCTCTATATTCCACCGGGCTTGGGCCCGTGGCCCGTCGTGTTCGAACAACGTTACGCGGACCTGCGTGGCGCTGCCACTCGCAAAGCAGCGGCCAAGCTCGCAGAAAGTGGCTATGTCGTAGCGCTGGTCAACTTCCGTGGGACGCATCTTTCGGAGGGGACTTGGGTTGGCTATCGCGCGCTCGCTTGGGGAGAGCTGAAAGATGGCTACGACACTTGTGAGTGGCTGGCCGCGCAGTCGTGGTCGACGGGCAAAGTAGGAACCTTTGGCAGTTCGCAAGGAGGCTATGCACAAAACTACTTGGCGGTGACTCAGCCGCCGCATTTGAAGTGCCAATACATGGTCGATACCGGGCTGAGTCTATTTCAGGAAGGCTATCGCCTCGGTGGCATCACGCGTCCCACGCGCTTCGCCACCATGGAAAAAGTGTGTCGCAATCCGGAGGACAATCGCCAGCTAGTTGCCGAGTGGTTTCGCCATCCGCATTACGACGACTACTGGCGCGATGAAGACTGTTCGCTTCACTTCGACAAGATGAATGTTCCCTGCTTCACCATCGGCAGCTGGTACGACTTCATGAATCAAGGTTCGATTGCCAGTTTTCAAGGACGTCAGCACAAGGGCGGGCCCGACTCGCGCGGCAAGCAGCAGTTGATTATTGGCCCGTGGCTGCATGGCCGATTGAACAAAGGGAGCCGCGTGGGCGAACTGGTTTATCCCGCGAATGCCACCTGGCCCGAGCACGAGCACATGGTTCGCTGGTTCGATTATTGGCTCAAGGAAAAGGAGAACGGCATCGAGCGTGAGCCTGCCGTGCGGTACTACGTCATGGGGGCCGTCGGTGACGAAGGTGCGCCGGGCAATGTTTGGCGAACTGCCGACGACTGGCCGCCGCGAGTGGAAATGTCTCCGCTCTATTTGCAAGCGGAAGGTGCCCTAAGTTCGGTACCACCAACCAGCATCCAGGGATCGACGAGCTACGTGAGCGATCCGCTAAACCCCATGCAAATGCCCGGCGCAGCATTTTTGGGAGCAAAGGACGGGAGACCATTCGAGAAGCAGGCCGAGGTTCGGACGTTTACGACCGAGCCGCTGGCTGAACCGGTGGAATGGACGGGCCGCGTGCGGGCTGAATTAATGCTTTCCTCGACAGCTCGCGATACCGACGTTGTGGTGCGGATTAGCGATGTCTATCCCGATGGGCGATCGATTGTGATTGTCGAGTATCCGTGGCGAGCCCGTTATCGCGAAGGCTTGGATCACGAAGCGCTGTTGGTGCCGGGAGAAGTTCACAAGTTGGCCTTTGATATCGGCTGGCTAAGTCAAATCTTTGCCAAGGGGCACCGCATTCGTGTGACCATCGCCAGCACCGGCGCTCCACTGTACGAACCCAATCCACAGACAGGCGACGCGCAGACGATTGAGTTTCCTAAGAATGCCGTGAAAGCTGTGAACACGCTGCATCACAATCGGCTGCATGCCTCGCGCATTTTGGCCCCCGTAGCAACGGCCTTGAAGTAGTCACAAACGAAGAGGTTACTTCCGCTCACGTTCGATCTGATTAATGTCTTGATGCTTGACGCTGTCGTTGTTGAAGGCATCGAATTCAGTGGACTGCGGCAGATGAATCAGCAGCGAAGTGCATTCGTCAAAACGCAATGTACCGTCACCGAATTCGCAGGCCAGCACATGGCCACCAAGTTTGCGGTCATCGCTTAGGAAGTGCCAGTGATAGCCGGGAACGTTCAGCGTGCCGACCCAACTAGGGCAACGAAAGCCAACCAGGGTTCCGCGTACTTTTTGATGTGCCCAGGTCGACTGATGCTTGACGACGCTTACCAGAGGCTGGAATGGCGGCGACTGAGCGGGAACGCTGCGGAGTGTGAGTTGAGCGAACTCCCCATCGATTCGTAACGCATACGGCGAATTACGACGTGGCAGCTTGCGATCGAGTTGAGTATCGAGATCGTCCAGCGTGGCAGCAGCCAGGTGTTCGAACTGACCATCTTCCTCAAAGAACGTCACTGCGGCAAACGGCGTGCAGCCGTTCAGGTTGGCAAGTCGGATAGTGCCGTCACCCAGGGCCTGGTACATCTGCCCGCTCAAGACGATCATTTCGCCATCGAGACGGCTAAAGGTACCGATGCCAAAGTCGCCGCTGGCGAGAACGTCGCGCAGCGAAGTACCGTTCTCGTAATCGCCTGACGCGAGAGCGGCCAGCAGCGAGAACTGCACGAGCGAGTCCTTGGCATCGGATGCCACGTGATGATCGCAAGTGCTTGCCTGCGCCGGTGTAGCCGATGGCGAACATCCCGTACCAAGCAAGGCTACGATCAACATTGCAGTTGAGGCGAACAATACGACTGCTGAATGCGGACGCGGGCCACGAGTAAGGGTGGTTTGTGTTCGAATGTCGAGCGAACGCATGTAGCATTTCCTTACCGTAGTTAAAAACATCGAGCGGCTCTGCCGTTGCTTCCCTGCAGGCAGATGCCCCCGAAAATATACGTCACAAACGATTGCCGATCCGCTTAGCTGGCTGGCCAAAAGCCACGTTGGTCGAAAGCGAGTAAATGTCCCGACTTCAACCCCCGCGGCGCGGAAGATATTTGGGGCGGCACAAGTGTTGCAATCGCCCCTGCTCAACCTAGTCCGGTCGGGGGCTTTTTCGTTAAGATGCGGTGGGACGTTCGCGAATTTGCTACGCGCAGGATTGGTAGCGTCAATGGACAACAGACCCAGCGGCCAACAGGATCGACATGACCGGATCATTTCCTGCCAAAGCCTCCGAAAGCCTCCCCGCCAATCACGGGCCTGTGGACGCATTGCGACGGAGCGAGGAGCGTCATCGCGCGTTACTCACTGCTACATCAGACGTTGTCTTCCGCATGAGCGCGGACTGGTCGCAAATGCAACCGCTCGACGGCCGCGACTTCGTCACTAGCAATGCCGAGCCGATCGCGAACTGGTTGGATCTGAATGTACCTGCGTTCGAGCACGCGCGTGTGAAGGAAGCGATTAAGACCGCGATTGCAGCGAAAGAAACGTTTGAATTGGAGCACCAGGTTAAGCGTGTCGATGGTTCGCTGGGATGGACGTTTTCGCGGGCCATTCCCATTCTCGACGCTGACGGCAACATTGTTGAATGGTTCGGAACGGCCAGCGATGTGACTCGGCGCAAGCGAGCTGAAGAGGAACTGCGCGACATTCGCTCGCGAATGGAAGCAGCCCTGGATGCAGGTGCCATTGGCACCTGGAGTTGGGAAGTACAGGCGGATCGTTTCTATGGAGATGCCAGTCTCGCCCGCATGTTTGCAGTGGCACCGGGCGATGTCGCCGGTGGCAATATTTCTCGCATCATGGAGACGATTCATCCCGACGATCAGCCCCGCGTGCAGAAGCTCATTGAACGGGTGCTTCAGTCGGGAGATCGCTATGAAGCGTCTTATCGCGTTGCCCAACCCGGCGGCTTATGGAAGTGGGTGACTGCGCGAGGGAAGGTCGAGCGCGATGCGAAGGGACATCCTGTCAGGTTTCCCGGTGTCGTCATCGACGTTACGGACTGGAAACGCACTGAGGACGACCTGGCTCGCGTCACCAGCGAATCGCAGCGGCGCAAACGACTGTATGAGACGATACTCTCCAACACGCCCGACCTCGCTTACGTCTTCGACCTCGAACATCGATTCGCCTATGCCAACGAAGGCCTGCTAAAGATGTGGGGCCGCAGCTGGGACGAGTCGATTGGGAAGACCTGCCTGGAAATCGGTTACGAACCGTGGCATGCAGCCATGCACGATCGAGAAATCGATGAAGTAGTCGCCACACGGAGGGCAGTTCGAGGGGAAGTGCCGTTCAACGGTACCTTTGGTCGCCGGATTTACGACTACATCCTTGTTCCGGTGTTCGGAACCAATGGCGAAGTGGAGGCGGTTGCCGGTACCACACGCGATGTCACCGAACGAAAGGAGGCCGAAGAGGCGCTACGCGACGCGGATCGAAAAAAAGACGATTTTTTAGCGCTACTGGCGCACGAGCTTCGGAACCCGTTGGCCCCGATCCGCAATGGCCTGCAACTGATGCGATTGGCAGAGGGGGACGCCGCCACCATCGCCAGTGCTCGAGAGATGATGGACCGCCAACTTTCACACATGGTGCGCCTGATCGACGATCTGCTGGACGTTTCGAGAATCACCCGCAATAAGATGGAACTCCGGCCGAGTCGAGTGACGCTCGCCGAAGTTGTCGCCAGCGCTGTGGAGGCAACAGGCCCCACCATCAAAGAGGCCGGGCACCAATTGACTGTTCTGCTGCCGCCGGAAGACATTGTGCTGGACGCCGACCTGACACGCCTAGCGCAGGTCTTCGCAAATCTGCTTGCCAATAGCGCGAAGTACACACACCGGGGCGGCACAATCTCCTTATCGGCGCTGCGCGTGGGCGGAGAGGCAATCATCACCGTGCAAGATACCGGCATCGGCATCCCAGCAAATGCATTGCCAACGATTTTCGATATGTTCAGCCAGGTTGACCGCAGCATCGAGCGGAGCAAGGGTGGCCTGGGTATTGGTTTGGCACTGGTGAAAGGGCTGGTCGAAATGCACGGTGGCTCAGTCACTGCCGAAAGCACGGAAGGACAGGGAAGCACATTCACCGTCCGCTTACCGATTGCGGAAACTGCTGCCCCGCTTTCCCCGGCCGAACTTGCCCAAGCTGCTCGCGATCCTCAGCGACGCGTGTTAGTCGTGGACGATAACCGGGATGGAGCACTATCGATGTCGATGATGCTTAGGTGCTTAGGAAATTTAGTGACCACGGCTCACGATGGCCTCGAAGCGATTGAAGCCGCGTCAGCTTTTCGCCCGGAAGTGATACTCATGGATATCGGGCTTCCGCGACTCAATGGACTGGATGCCACTCGGCAGATTCGCGAGCAACCGTGGGGACGCTCGATGACAATTATTGCCCTGACCGGTTGGGGGCAGGAAAACGATCGAGCGGAATCTCGCAAGGCGGGTTGCGACGGGCATCTGGTCAAACCGGTGAACCTCGCCGATCTCGAAAAGCTTATGGCTGAATTATGCAGGCGCTAAGGTCAGTGCAGGAGCAGAGTCAAAATTGGCGGAATGCCCGCTCGCGCCGTGATATACTTCGCCCTATTGGGACATTTGAACGAACCGCACCTTGGGCGATTGAACATGATTCGCAGAGATTTAGCCGCTGCTGCCAGCGCGATTGCTACGCTCCTCATCGCGGCACCAGCCGAAGCGCAATGGCAACCTAGTCAGCGTTATCCTGACCCGGCCATCAGGATTCTCGATCCAAGTTTTTCGAAGTACCGCTTGAATCTGGCCAAGGTCGAAAAGATTGCATCGGGGATGCGTTGGAGCGAAGGACCGGTTTGGTTCGGTGATGGTCGCTATCTGGTCTGGAGCGACATTCCGAACAATCGCCTCATGAAATGGGATGAAGAAACGGAAACCGTGAGCGTGTTTCGCAAGCCCGCGAACAACTCCAACGGCAACACTCGGGACCGTCAAGGTCGGCTACTTACCTGCGAGCACGATTCCCGCCGAGTGACGCGGACGGAGTACGACGGCTCGATTACCGTGATTGCGGACAGTTATGACGGCAAGCCATTGAACTCGCCAAACGACATCGTCTGCAAGTCGGACGGTTCGATTTGGTTTACTGACCCTCCGTTCGGCATTCTCGGCTTTTACGAAGGACATTCGGCCCCGATCGAATTACCCACGAATGTCTACCGCTGGGATCCCGTCACGAAAACACTGGCGGTCGTTGCGGGCGATGTCAAACGTCCTAACGGACTGGCGTTTTCACCCGACGAGATGAAGCTGTATGTCGTGGAGGCCGGAGCTACACCGCGAGTGATCCGCTCGTTTGACGTCGTTAATGGCGGCAAAGAATTAACGGGTGGCAGTACACTAGTGACCGCTGAGCCGGACGGCACCCCGGATGGTCTGCGGGTCGATGTCGACGGGAACCTGTGGGTCGGTTGGGGAATGGGGAAAGAAGGTCTCGATGGCGTGTCGGTGTTCAACGCACAAGGGACCTTGATTGGACGCATTGATCTGCCCGAGCGATGCGCAAACCTGTGTTTTGGCGGTAGGCATCGCAATCGGCTCTTCATGTGTGGCAGCACGTCGATTTACTCATTGTTTGTGAATACCCAGGGTGTACCGGGCGGGTGAATGACTCGCTTCGCGCGAATTTAGTTGCAGACACACCTCTAGACCAGGACCTCTCCATGATTCGCTCTCTTTCGTTTGTCGTGTTGTACTTATTTGCCTGCGTTGCTACCGCACGGGGCGATTCTCCTTTTCCCGCTCATCGCGTGGCTGGCAATACGTACTATGTGGGATCGACAGAACTCGCCAGCTATCTGATCACGACGCCCGCAGGGCACATTCTGATCAACAGCAGTTTCGAAGAAACGGTGCCGCTTATTCGGGGCGCAATTGAATCGTTGGGCTTCAAGATGTCCGACGTAAAGTACTTGCTCGCCAGTCATGCGCATTCCGATCATGTCGCCGGGCACGCGAAAATGCGCGAGTTGACCGGGGCCAAGGTGCTGGTGATGGTAGGGGATGACAAGGTGGTTGCCGCCGGTGGTGCGGGACAATACCTGTATGCCGATAGCCGTTGGCCCGCATGCCCCGTCGATCGCGTGCTCAAGGATGGCGACGAAGTGAAACTCGGCGGAGTCACGCTCATTGCCCGGCACACGCCGGGGCATACTCGCGGGTGTACAACCTGGACGTGGAAAGAATCGGTCGACGACAAGGAACTGAGGGTGGTGGTCATTGGGAGTCCGAACGTGAACCCCGGTTATCGCCTGGTTGGCAATACGGACTATCCCACCATTACCGACGATTTCAAGCAGACATTCTCCCTGCTCAAGAGTCTCCCCTGCGACGTGTTCTTAGGCGCTCATGGCAACTACTACGACATGCTTGCCAAGCACGAGCGACTGGAAAAGAAGTTGCCGGGCAATCCGTTTGTCGATCCGCAAGGCTACAAGGCGTATGTCACGCTCAAGGAGGTGACGTTTGCCAAGAAGCTGGCCGACCAACAAGCGGCACCGCTCGACGAGGGCGCAGCAGCCGAGCAACTGCGCAAAGCGGGGGCTGAAGTCACGCTCACCAAGGGGCACGTGACCGGGGTCGCGGTTAAGGACTTGTCGACGTTCACGATTGCCGACTTCGAGGCCCTCAGCGGACTGGTGCATCTGAAGACGCTCTCGACTTCGGGCGAAGCGCTGAACGACAATACTCTGTCGTACCTGACCGGTTTGGCAGCACTCGAGGACCTATCTACCAACGCTGCCCAGTTCTCCGACGATGCACTTTGGCAACTTACCTTGCTCGGGAATCTCAAGCAGATCAAGTTCTTCCACACATCGCTCAAGCGGAAGGATTTCACGGGGCGCGGCTTTGCTTCCTTTGCCTCATTGAAGAACTTGCGCCGTTTAACGGTCGCAGGATGTCCATTTAACGATGAAGGGATGGCCGCCGTCGGCAAGCTCACACAACTCGAAAACTTCCGCACCTGGCACACCTATCAAACCGAGGCAGGGAACGAGTCGCTCAAATCGCTGACTAATTTGAAGAGCCTGCATCTTGGGCAGCGATTGCGACGCTACGGTGGCGCGTCAAACGCCCATAGTTTGACCGACAGTACGCTCGATGTTGTTTCCCAGCTCAAATCGCTCGACACATTGACGCTTGGCGAACAGAAGTTCTCGATCGAGGCCCTGGCAAAACTGAAGGCCTTACCGAATCTCAAACGCCTGGAACTGTCCCAGGTCGACCTCCCGGCGCAGGAAATCGAACGCGCACAGACGCTCCTTCCGGGTATCCAAATCAACTGGAAACCAGTGACCGCTGAAGAGCGTGCCAAGCTCGACCGGCTGCTGGCTCCTTAAGTTCGCGATACCTTCGGTTGTCGCGATTTTGGTCGCAGGTGGTTTGACCTCTTTCGTATACTGAATTGGTTCGTGATACTGCCTCGCTTGGCCACAGCTTGTCCAGCAAAAATGAAAGAGTTTTGGCTGGGGGGTGCATGGACTAAGTAGCCGAGCGCGGCTGTCAGATGAAAACGGGTACCAATCGCGATGACGAGTCGTCGCGTGCAATAGCGAAGGGCTGGCGATGACTACCACTCTGAATACTTGGCGTTGTTGGTTGGCGGGCGGCTTCATCGCGATGGTGCTGGCCTCTCCCCTGTCAGCGCAGGAATTGGAGCTTCTTCCTGGCCGAATTCCCGCCCCGTCCTTAGACGGCGGTGGCGAATGGCTGAATACTGCTGGTCCCATCGAACTGCGCGATTTGCGTGGCAAGTTCGTCATTCTGGATTTCTGGACCTACTGCTGCATCAACTGCATGCACATTCTGCCCGAATTGAAACAACTGGAACACGAGTTCCCTAAGCACCTTGTAGTGATCGGCGTCCACTCGGCAAAATTCGAAAACGAACGCGATGCCAAAAACGTGAGCGAGGCCATCGAGCGATACGAGATCGAGCATCCGGTTGTCAACGATCCGCGGCAGATCTTGTGGCAGAAATATGCGGTCGACACCTGGCCGTCGTTACGGGTCATCGATCCCGAAGGGCGCCTCGTGGCGCATCATAAGGGCGAATTCGCTGCGGAAATGGTCGCACGCTTCCTTAAGCAAGCGATACCCAGTTATCGCCGTCGCAACTTGCTGGACGAAACGCCCCTCAGCTTCGATGCTACCCGGCCACCGCGCCCCGACCTGCCGTTGCGATTTCCCGGCAAGGTATTGGCTGACGCCGACAGCGACCGACTGTTTGTCGCGGACAGCGGACACAATCGCATCGTTATCACGAAACTATCGGGCGAAGTGCTGGACATCATTGGCACTGGCGCGATCGGGCGGGAAGATGGCACGTTCGAACAATGTTCTTTCGATCATCCCCAGGGAATGGCTTTGCAGGGGGAGACACTATTTGTCGCAGACACCGAGAACCACTTGCTGCGAAAAGTCGATCTGAAGACTCGGCGCGTCACGACGTTGGCTGGAAGTGGAGAGCAGGCAAGAGTTCCTACGGTGCGTGGCGCAGCCAGACCGCTCGGCATCAAGTTGGCTAGTCCTTGGGATTTGTTGCTGCACGATAACAACTTATACATCGCCATGGCCGGCCAGCATCAGATTTGGCGGATGACCTTAGATTCCGGGGCAATCTTTCCCTTTGCGGGCAACGCTGCCGAAGATATTATCGACGGCCCATTGCTTGCGCGCAATCCCTTTCAAAAAGGCTATGCCTCATTTGCTCAGCCCAGCGGATTAGCCTCCGATGGGCAAGTGCTGTTTGTGGCCGATAGCGAAGGAAGCTCGATTCGCGCAGTTCCTTTGCGAGCCAGTCGAGACGTAGCCACAATCCTCGGCACGGCGAGACTGCCGGCCGATCGGCTCTTTACGTTTGGCGATCGGGACGGGGCCGCCAACCAGGTTCTATTGCAACACCCTCTTGGCGTGGCGTACCGCGAAGGCCAACTGTTTATTGCTGACACCTACAACAGCAAGATCAAAGAACTCGATCTGAAGACTGCAACGGTACGCACACTGGCCGGGAGCGGCCCGAATTCATTTGACGAGCCTGGGGGCCTGAGCATTGCCGGAGATCAATTATTTGTCGCCGACACCAATAATCACTCCGTGCGTGTGATCGGGGTGGCGGCAGATGCACAGCCCAGAGAATTGGAGCTGAAAGGTCTAGGCCCGCCAGTTCTGGCAAAAGTGGTTTCGCCCCCCGCTGTTTCCGGCAAGCCGCGCACGTTTGAAGCTGCAACGATTAAACCCACAGAAGACAAGTTAAAGGTTGCGATCAATCTGGCGCTACCGGCCGACTTCAAACTGAATCCCGGGGCTCCGGTTCGGTACTATGTCCATGCCGCAGAGGAGAACCCCGTGGTCGCCCCCGCGGCCACCGGCAAGTGGTTAACACTCGAAGCGACAGCGTCGGACTTCGAACTGGAGTTGCCATTGCAAGCGAAAGCTACCGGCGGTCCAGTGATGATTTCACTGGCCTTTTACTATTGCCGTAGTGGTGCCGAAGGCGTTTGCAAAGCGGGCGAAGTAACCTGGTCCGGCCGGATCGCAATATCCGACAGAGCAGAAGACACTCGGCTGGAGCTCAAGCACGTCGTATTGAAATAAACACGAGCCCGTTTGGTAGCCCAGTTAGCACACTGCTTGTTCTCTCGCGGGCATTCGACAACGTCCTCGTCCTTCTTCCCGGGCGATGTATGGCGTCCGCAACTTCCAATTACGTGAAAGCCGTAGTCTTGCGACTCAAGCGGTAACCTTTGCCCGCCATAGCTTTTGCTTTTGCGCTCGCAGCGGAAAAGGCAATCGCCATTCTAAACACGTTCTTAATAATAAGACGTGTGGGGGCATGAATGTCTATTTCAGTGAGGTGTCAATTACCAAGAAACTAGTTGACCTCATAACGTGCGATGCATTAGAGTTCAATCGGTTTGAATGGCAATGATGGTTAGTAGTGTGCTGTGACATAACTATAGTCCTCCAACAAGGCGGTCGCTCGGTTGGAATCGGCTATTAGCCTTCATACCCATTTTGTTGCCAGCTTATGGAGTGCCATTCGCTGAATTCAGTCCGAGCACGGCCAGCAATCTCGCTGCCATGCTAGTCCGGGAAGGAGATGTTCTTGCCAACGCTCTTCGCCGACGAGATTCGTTCGCTGATGCTCCGTAGTGAGTCGATTCAGCGTTTCATGCAGGATTCACCCATATTCGGCGACGTTTGGGTGGCCTATGCCGCACTGGCCGATCCCCAGAAGTCGAAGCGAGAGAGCGAATCCGACGATGAGCGGATTGATCTCCTGCTGTATCCGCATCGCGATTCCAGTGCGGCGGCCTTGGCCGAGGAGATTCGCAAGCGACTTGCGCAAGAGCTCATTGAAGGTTCACCAGTCCCAAAGTACCGTCTGTCGCTCAACGACACTCACGTTGCCGTGCGATTGTCCTTTGCAGAACTAATCCGCGTGGCGCTGCCGCTGACAAAGTGGTGGCAGCAGTATGTTTGCAAATTCGCGGCGATTGACGAAGGTGCGAATGAAGATAGTGCGGAAGGCGAGTCTGAATCGGATGCTGAGTCGGAAGTTAGCGCGCCAACCACAATGGAACGAATTATCGCTTTGCTGGACAATCCCGACGTTGTGCAAAGATTGATTCAGCATCTGGAAAACCCGGATGCCCCGCGGCATTCCGACTCCGAACCGTATGCCATTTCCTACGATTTGATTTGGATGATCCGCATTGTCGGCACCATCGCTAGAAAAGTTGTCGAAAAACGAAAGACCGATAAGCACACGCCAACCAAGCTGATCGAAGCGACGCGCAACCTGCTGAACGGAGCTAAACAGAGCGACCCACTGGGTTTTCATTTGTGGTCAGTCTCATTGAATCGACAAATCACCATCAGCACCTCCAAATCGACGGCGACAATTAAGGCCGACGCGGCACGCCTGCTCTTCACACCAAAATCCAATAATCTATGCTGGGCCGTGATCGACAGCGGAATTGACGCCACGCACATTGCCTTTCGCAAATTCGATGAAACTGGAGTTAAGAAGCTGCCGGAGTTCGGTCCAAAGACGACCAAAGAGCAACCAACTAAAAAGCAAAGCGCTAAGCCGAAGACGGCTGTCCACAATTCTCGCGTCGTCAAAACGTTCGATTTCACTAAGTTTCGAGAATTGCTCGAAATCCCGATTGTGGGCACCGCGGAAGCAAGTTCAATCAATCCCGTTGACGAGAGGAAAGCCAAATCGACTCAAGACGCGCTTATGAACGGGCAGATGCTGTTGTGGGACCAGATCGCTAGCAGTATCGAGGTTGACTACCTCACCAATGGAATCGAAAATTCGATTCCCAAGATTCAGCACGGCACTCACGTCGCGGGAATTCTGGCCGCCGATTGGCGCCCCGGCGATAAGCCAGGACCACCCGGCGGAGTGCTGCAAGGAGTTTGCCCCGATATCACTCTTTACGACTTGCGGGTCGTTAACGAACGGTCGACAGGGGCTGAATTTAACGTGCTGGCCGCCCTGCAATTCATTCGCTTTATCAATTCTGGCAAAGATCAACCGGTTGTTCATGGCGTGAACATCAGCATGTCGATTCCGCACGATGTGGCTAACTATGCCTGCGGCAGGACTCCCATTTGCGATGAATGCGATCGACTGGTGGGTTCGGGAGTCGTCGTGGTGGCAGCAGCTGGCAATCTTGGCTACGCGCAGTTCACGACCGACCTGGGTCTGCGCTCCGATGGCTATCGGGCGGTTAGCATCACGGATCCTGGAAATGCGGAATTGGCGATTACGGTCGGTGCCACGCATCGCAGCCATCCTCACCGGTACGGCGTATCGTATTTTTCGAGTCGCGGCCCGACGGGCGATGGACGCGCGAAGCCTGACATCTTGGCACCAGGCGAGAAAATCATGGCCCCCGTTCCCAATGGGGATGCGAAAGCGCTCGATGGCACGAGTATGGCCGCCCCTCACGTCAGCGGGGCCGCAGCACTCCTCATGGCGCGTCATCCAGAATTAATCGGGCGTCCCGCCGACATCAAGCGCATTTTGTGCTCGACCGCGACCGACCTAGGACGAACTCGCGAGTTCCAGGGGGCGGGAATGCTGGATGTGCTGCGTGCACTACAGTCCGTTTAACTTTTTGCCTGTCAGGAAATCACTAATTATGCAGGAGGAACGATGATCTTCTCATTGGAAGCGCTCCAGGCCGACCACGGCGACGCGTTGATTCTGCACTACGGCGATGCGAGCAATCCGAAGTTCATATTGATCGACGGCGGGCCGACAGCGGCCGGCTATCATGATGTGATCAAGGCGCGGCTGCAGGAGATTCACGCTGCGTTTTTCGACGAAGACGTGCCGTTGCCGCTCGAGATGTTGATGGTCAGCCATATCGACGATGACCACATCGACGGACTGCTAGAACTTACACGCGAGGCGATCGAGCGGGACGATGAGGGGTCCAGCCCGCTGTACGACATTCGAACTCTCTGGTTCAACAGTTTTGACGAAATCCTGGGGAACAAGCCAGCCGAGATCGCGAGCGTGGTGGCGTCGGTGATGGCGGATCGCAATTCACCGATTCTGGGGACGAGCGTCGGCGATCACTTCATTTCCGATGTGCTGGCCAGTGTCCCCCAGGGGCGTCGCTTGCGCGCCGATGCCAAACGGTTGGGCCTCACTCCGAATCTCTTCTTTCGGAATCCCGATGGATCTCCAGCTCTCGTGGCAGCGCTTGATGACGGCCCGCGAAAGTTAGACTTCGGCAACGGCTTGTCGCTGACGGTGATCGGCCCCAGCAAAAAGCGGATCAGCGATTTGCACGACAAGTGGGAACAAGAAATCGCAAATGATCCGTCCCCGGAGACCATCGCAGAGCTTGCTGCTAATGCAGATCTGTCCGTCCCCAATCTTTCCAGCATTGTCGTCTTGGCCGAGTTTGGCGGAAAGAGCATGCTCCTGACAGGCGATGCACGCAGCGACGATGTGCTTAAAGGATTGATTAGCGCCGAGTTGATCGACAACGGTAGCGATACGCTCAGCGTCGACCTACTGAAGCTGATGCACCACGGCAGCAATCGCAACGTCACGAAGACGTTCTTCCGCCGTGTGCGGGCGAGGCATTACGTGGTTTCGGGAAATGGCGAGCACAATAATCCTGATATCGATACGTTTGAAGAGATGCTGGAGCCCGGTCGAGAAGACTCGGACGACTTTACGATTCACTTAACCAATGCCGACGGCAAGCATGATTTCGGAACCAAGATCCAGGCCTATGAAGCTCGCAAAAACGGCCGGGGGAGAACTTTCTCGCTGAAGTTTCGCGACGATTCTGCGCTTTCGATCATTGTCGATTTGCTCGAGCCAGTGAATTACTGAGCGCGCGACTTGTTGATCAGCTGCCACCCGGAGCCGCCACTAGCCATTGAACGGGGGCCGACTCGAGTTCCAAAGCCTCAGTGCGCAGCAGTGCCTGCGATGGCTTATGCGAATGACGATCGATCAGACCAGCATGGGAACGTTTCGCAGGTCGAATTCGGGCGGGGGTGGACAAGCAGGATTCACCCATTGAATCACCTCGGCCCAGCCGGCGCTGTCGTCGTCATGTTGCAAATAACCGTGGATTGGCCGTACCACCGACCACCCGTCTTTCATGTGAACGCTGAGCACAGGATCGAACAGCTTGCCATTGATCACCTCATCGACGTACTGCTCGATGGTCATTGCCCCGCGGTACTTGCCATAACCCGGCAAACGGCTTGCGCCCACCATTCGCCAGAGATTCTCTTGCTGCACGAGGCTGCGAGCCTGGTCAGTTAGAGCATGACCGAGTCCGTGGTGTTGATGGCGGGGATGGACCATGATATCTGCACCGTAGAGCGTTGGACCATTCGGTACGTGGTCCAGGAATGTCCCGCCGGCGGTGAGTACATCCCACGAGTCATCGAGGTGGAAGTCGGCCATGCGGAGTCGTAGCGTAAAGTGCACGCCAGCAACTTCGTTGCAAGTTTGGTCGATTGCCACGAATTGCCCCTGCGGAAACACTTGCAGGTGGTCCTCAAGCTCCTCGAGCGTGTAGGGCTTCTCCGTGGGGTAGACCAGTTGACAGATTTCGATGATCGCCTGGCAATGTGACCGTTCAACGAGGGAGATGCGATAGTTAGCGGGAAGCATGAAAACACTCTGCTTTGCTGAAATCTGAAGGCTACTTAATCACGCAGGCACGCGATGTGTTCACGAGACACAAAAAGCATACGACCAGATGCTCGTGTGGGCAGCGGTTTCTCGCGGGTGCGACGTGCTGGCTTGTTGAGGTTGGTACCGGACCTATGGCTTATAGGCTCCATTACGATTAGACCGGGGACGGCTAGCACTCTCTCGGCACCCATCGCCTCTTCACTACAGGACCTTGCATGAAAACCAGAATCTGCCTTATCCTCTTCTCACTTTGCCAATTTGGCGAGTCACTCGCCTCGATGGGAGCCGAACCGACGCGCCCGCTCGTCGTTGCGCATCGCGGACTCCTCCATCACGCACCAGAAAACACGCTTGCCAACTTCCGGGCCTGCCTGGAACTTCGCAGCGGGTTCGAGTTCGATGTCGAACGCACGAAAGATGGACAGCTGATCTGCATTCACGACAGCACTGTCGAGCGAACGACGAACGGTACAGGCAAGGTTTCCGAGCTGACACTGGAGCAAGTCCGCCGACTGGATGCCGGGAGTTGGTTCGACCTGTCATTCGCCGGCGAAAAAGTGCCCACGATCGAAGAGGTTCTCAGGCTCGTCGCGGAATATCGGCGACATGAGGTTCTGATTGCCGTCGATCTTAAAGCCTCGTTTGTCGAAAAAGATGTGGTGCGCCTGGCCGAGGAACACCAGGTTCTCGACCGCCTGATCTTCATCGGCAGAACGATTTCCGAGCCGCAAGTGCGCGAGCAAATCAAGCTGGCTGCGCCCAAGGCCCAAACCGCAGTTGTCGCCAACGACGAGGATGAATTCCCTGCTGCGCTCGCGGCAAGAAACGCCGACTGGGTATATTTCCGCTATCTGCCGCCCCAAGCGCAGATGACAGCCGTGCATAAGGCTCGCAAGCGGGCCTTCATTGCCGGGACAACAGTAAGCGGCAATCTTCCGGACAATTGGCAGCGCGCGGCCGATGTGGGGATGGATGGTATTTTGACCGACTACCCACTCGAATTGCGAGCGGCGATTCGCCGAAAACGCAACCAATAGCCTGATCCGAAATCATGTCAGAGCGTTTGCGAATCGAGTGCCGAATCCGCTCAAACGGTCTTTTTGCTCATGGCTTAGGACTTGGCAGAGCCCCTTGTGGAACTGACAACATTTCTGGAGAGAACGCAAACGCAGCTGGGGCATTGAGCATGACTAGCGGACTAATCGGAGACTTGGCTCGGTCCAGCGACCACACTTTACCACGATGCTCTGCGGGGACAGGAAGAATCAGCAAGTGTCCCTTGTCGATCAGGTCTGGCTTTACTTCGACGCCGGCAGGGTCAAAAAAGCGAGGCGGACCAGCGGGAATGTAATTGGTGTAGATCGCCAGCCGGGTCGTTTCGGTTGGCACAAAAAAATACAACTTGGGGGTCGGCGTTCCTTGGCTGTTTGTCCATCCGCTCATTGTCAGTGGCGTGTCCGCAGGCACGGAAAACCGAAACGGCCGTTTCTGACTAATGATCTGCACACGATAGAGACCAGCAAGTGGCAAGTTGACTTCCGTTGTCGACCATTCGGTGCGCCACTCAGCCCCGGTGACGATGGACTGTGCCGTGACTTGTTTTCCATCGGGGGCGGTGATCAGGAATTGCACCGGCAGTTCCGTGGCAATGCGAGGACGGAAGACGAAATCCCTGCTATTCGTCAACAGCTGAAATTCCAACGTGTTATTCAAAAATAGCACCGGTTCCGGGCTGTCGGGCTTTATCTGAGCCGGTGTTGTCGAGAGTCGGACCAGCGGGCCTTGGAAACGTCGGCCGACAATGTCTTGCGGCTGAAAGTCTGCCACTCCCTCGTCAACCATCTTCTTAATTTGCTCATCCGTGGTTCGCTGAACTGTCTTCCAGCCCGGAGCAGCCTGATCCTGCCAGTCGAACGTCTTAGCCAATTCGACATTGCCGGCCAATCGCTCGTCGCGCGCTAAGAGTTGTGACAAGCGAAAGGCATGAATCATGGATGAGTCGTAGATGCTCCACATGTAACGCATCAATCGTTCGGCAGCTACACGCTGCTCTGCCGAACCTCGCGGGGCGAGCTGATGCTCGAAGTACAAGCGCAGGTAGACGACATAGCGACCGTAGTCGGCCACGCGTGCGGCCCCCGCTGGATCTCGTTCGGCAAGTTTCGCGGCGTCTTGAATGTCGCGGAACGACAGCCCTAATTCGTGGGAAGTAAGGTGAAATCCCTTCGACCAGCGAGTGAGCATCTGCCGCATCGGCGGCGCTGCCGGACCAAAGGAGTCGCGCAGAAACTCTTCAAACAAGGCATCGACATCTGTATCAGGCTGCCAGGATAGCCGCGAACCGATGTACCAGGCTGGCCCCATCGCGCCCGAACTAAACGTCGACTCACAGAGAAAACTATCAACGCCCCGGCGATGCCAGCCCCGCATGCGGTCGGGACCAAACTCCAGCGGGTCGAAGGTTGGCAGATCATGCGACCAGTCGGGGATCGACCAATAGTCGTAGATTCCCATTCGCGAAACTTTCTGGCTCCAGGCATCGAGCAGTTGATCGGGAGTCAGTCCCGTGCGTTGGAATGCGTAGGGAATTACCTGAACATAGACATTAGGTTCGAGAGGAATCGACGGCACCGCAGCATGCTCGTGATAGGCGAAGAGGCTCACCTTTCCGTCCGGAAACTCCTTCCGCACTGCGCGAGCAACTTGATTGGCCACGTGAAACACCCGATCGCTCGTGTTGCCAATAGCGAGGGACTCGGGAGCCGTACAATGCCCGCCACCATCGGCGGGTTCAACCGAAACTGCCCACGAGTGAGGATCAGCCGGATCGCGTTTTTGCCGCAGTCGATAGTCGTCTACACGATCTTTGACGAAGAGATCGACGACATCCTGGTTCCCCACGCAAAACTTGGAGATCAGCGACCAAGGGACACGCTCGCCATTCACCATCGCCCGCCATTCGGGATGGGCTTCGAGTTCCTTCCGATGCTTCAGGTTAAACGCTTCGCCAGAATGCCCGGCCACGCGAAACTCACCGCCGAAGCGATTTCGCCGCTGCCACTCAGTCCACCGAGCTTGGAGTTGCCGCTTCGGGTCGAGGGGCAAATTGCCGCCGAACCCACCAGATCCTGCAAAGACTCGCGATCGGAAGGCTGGCTTAATGGCAAAGGGCTTGCGAATGCGGATGTCGTTACGCTGAGGAATAATCTTCCAGTGCTCCGCCGGAAAATACCAGCGGCAACCTAACTGCTCCAGATACAGGTAGACCGCGTGCGATAAACCGTTGTCCGATCGAGAAATGATCCAAAGCTTTGTCTCGCCATCGGGCCAGAACACACACGCTTCGCGGCTATCGGGCGGCAGCAGCTTTATTGCATCAGAAGGAACTTGAGGATCGTCAGCTTTCATCAAAATGATGCCGGCGGGCGGACCGTCCGCTGATGACGAGAAATCGGAGCCAGTCATCTGCTTGAGCGTAACTCGCAAGTCATCGACCGCTGCCTTTAGTTCCGGCCGCATCGTTTGCGGCACCGTCAGTTGCTTCCCGTAGAGAAGTGACGGTTCGGCAGCGTCCACGCTGAGTGCGGCAAGGTGCCCGCCGAGAAAGAAGGCCAACATCGTGGAAAGTGATGTCATGAAACTCAGACGCAAACAACTATGAGGCTGATGGTTCATGGTTGTAACCTGCGCGGACTGGAGAGGAATTCGTGAGGGTGCCTGTGACTAAGTGCTGAATTCTAGCAAGATAACTTCTGCCAAGTGCTGAACTACGACTGTTGCGGTTGGATTGGAGATCAGCTGCCACGATACGTGGAGTAACCAAAGGGACTCAACAGCAGCGGGACGTGATAGTGTTCGGAAGTCGCCGTCACGATAAACTCGACAGTTACTTGCGGATAAAACGTCGACGCCTGAAGCTCCGCGTAATAGTTGCCTGTGTCGAATGTCAAACGATAGCGACCTTGGACCATTGAAGCACGATCCAGCAAGTTCACAACGCGGCCGTCGTCGTTCGTGGTCCCCGTTCCGCACAACTGCCATTGCCCGGTGTTTTCCCACAGTTCCAGCCGAACCGCCACGCCTGCGGCTGGCTTGCCACGGGAGACATCAAGGATGTGCGTCGTGATCGGACTGTTAGCGGTCATTGGATTTCGTTTTCATTGATGAGCTTAAGCGGCCAGCTTTTCGAGCCGCAGTAACGTAATCTTCAGTTGTTCGGCCGCTGCGATGTTGAGTTCCGTGCTGGCTTCGTTCGAAAGTCGAGATTCGAGCAGCGCTAACATTTCGTCCGCACTCTTGCCGGTAGCACAGACAATGAAGATATGGCCGAACCGCTCTTCGTACTCACGATTGTAGCGCGCTAGATCGCGCAAGGTATCGTTTCTGGCTTGCGCAACGCTCGCTTGTTCACCGGAAGCCCAGCCTGCAGTGCTACGATATTTCTTCTGCAGACTTTCTAGATCGCCAATCTTCGGATGGGCGGCGAAAGCAGCCAGCCATTCTTCGCGCGGCAGGGACCACCAGATTTCGCTGGCACTGGCAACGACTTCCGCATCACTCGCAAATGGGCAGCGTTTGAGCATCTGCTCAATCCAGCCTGGTGCAGCGCAGCAGTTCTCGAACGCCTCTCGGGCGGCTTGCTCGCTCCACGAATTGATTCTCTCAGCGACGGAGATGCGAAGAACCTTGGTAGGTGTTCGGCTTAGCATCTGGCCAATTGGCTGTTCGCGGTGAACACCATCGGCGAAGACGAGATTTCCGCGCACATAGGTTCGGGTGACTTTCCCACTGACAGTAAAACCGTCGTAGGGAGTCACATTGTGGCGATGGAACAGTTCATCGCCTTGAATGGTCCAAGTAGGGTCCGGGTCCCAGACGACTAAATCCGCATCGTAGCCAGGAGCAATCTTTCCTTTGCGATGCGCGAGCCCCACCAGTTCGGCAGGTGCGACCGCAAGCCATCGGCTGAGCAGCGATAGATCGTGGCAGCCTTGCTTCCCCAGGAACGTCCACACCGCCGAAAGGGTCAGCTGTACCGAAGCAATTCCGCCCCAGGCGGTTGAGAAGTTGCCCGTGTCGATGGACTTCATTTCCAGTGGACAAGGAGAATGGTCCGAGCCGATCGTGTCGATTGTCCCATCCAGTAGACCACCGAAGAGGAGCGTCGCTTCCCCCGTGCGGATCGGCGGCGCGCACTTGAAGCGAGTATCGCCATCGCTGATCTTCGTGCCGTCGAAGAATAGATAGTGGGGACACGTTTCCACCGTGATGGGCAATCGTTCTTGCTTGGCCGCTGCTATTATCGGCAGTGCTGTGCTCGTCGCCAAATGAACAATATGGACAGGGCACCGATATTCGCGGCACAGGCGAATCATCAGTTCGATCGCATCCAGTTCCCATTGTTCAGGGCGGGAAGTGACAAATTGCGAAAATGAGCGAACATCAGTCACAGCTGGCGAAGACAAGGTCAGCAACTCCGCATGCACCAACAGTGGCACTCCAGCGCGGGCCAAGAGTGGCATCGCTGCGCGCAGGTCTTGCTCTGTAGCATTCGGAAACTCGTCGAGACCGGAATGACACAAAAATGCTTTAATGCCCAGGACGCCTGCCTCGATCAGTGCTGGCAATTGGTCAGCGTTACCGGGGACTAGCCCACCGTAAAAGCCAACATCCACCCAGCACTTGCCAGCAGCTGCGCTTCGCTTCTCGGCCAGTGCTATCGCGTCCGTAGTAACCGGAATGCTGTTGAGCGGCATATCGACGATGGTTGTCACGCCACCAGCTGCTGCGGCACGTGTGGCAGTCTCGAAGCCCTCCCAATTGGTCCCGGGTTCGTTGATGTGAACATGCGCATCAATCACGCCAGGCGAAATGACCAAATCACCAAGGTCATCGACAACAAAGGTGGCCAATTCGACGTCGATCGATTCCACTCGTTGAATTTTTCCCGACTCAATGACGACGATGGCGGGGCCCACACCGTTTGGCGTCACCACCCGGGTACTGCGGAGCGCAAAGCTGCGTGGCCCTGGGTTCACGACGCTTCCTGACTGCCACGCCGCACCACGGCGCTGATCAGGCCATGCGGTTCATCGGTTGGGATGAAGGTGACGTTGGCATTCTTCAAACCCAGCGGCGTTAAGTTCGCCGGCAGGTGATGTTGATTGGGCATCGTGATCGAAATTTCGTCGATCTCCACGCAGCGTGCGAAAACAGCTTCGGCCATCTGAAACAGCGTGGCCTGTACCGATGGACTGAATTCGCGAGCGAACACGCGGAGAAACTCGGCGCGAATGGACTGTCGAATAGCCAACCAATCGGTACACAAGTTCGCGCAGGGCCAACTCGCTTCGATCGCTGTGGCGAAGATGCGGTCATCCGTTTCCGGCAGCGTCGTCAACCGATCGCGCAGAAAACCAGAGAATCCCGATCCCGTTGTCTTTAACACGCGCAAGCCCCGCAGGCCCGAGCGCATCGTCGTTGCCTGGCGATTCGCAGCAATCTCGCAGCAGTATTCCTCACCGGCAGACGCCACAAAACTATGTGCCTCTTCTTCGCCATCCAGATTGATTCGCGTCCAGGGCCGCTCTTCCAACGAAACAGTGACCTGGCTGACATGCGCGTAGGTTTCGAGAAAATGAGCGGCCAGCCGCAGACCGAATGCTTCGATCGATGGAACGCCATGCTCGTTCGCCAAGGCATACACCGTGTTCTTCATGGTGTCGGTTGCGACAATCAGATGATTGTCTGCGGCTGTGAAAGCTGCGGCAAAGTCACCATCGAGCGAAATCGCCGCCGTCAGTTCGATGAACTCGTGTCGCGGACCATTGCGCGTGATTCGCGACAAGCGGACTCGCGACTTACCATAGCGTTGACTGTATAGATGAGCGGTCATCGGATCTTCACTCTTGTGACAACTGGGCGAGGGTCCGCGCGAGTACTTCCACGCCGGCCTGAATGGCCGCGGGCGACGCGTATTCATCGGGACGATGACTGACGCCGCCGCGGCAGGGGATAAAGATCATCGATGTCGGCGCGATGAGGGCCATGAAGAGGGAATCGTGATAGGCCCGGCTAATCATTTTTAACGACGGCAAATTGGCAGCACGCGTCGCGTTTTCAATCGCGGCGACGACCGTTTCATCGCAGCGGGCCGGCGGATCCGCATTGATGAGCGTGACCGTGGTCGCAACATTTCGCCTGTTACCCACACTGGCTGCCTGCTGCTGAATGCTAGTTAACACCTGATCGCGGCGCACCAGATCGATATCGCGAACATCAACCGTCATTTCGCAGCGGCTGGGAATGCTATTAATTGCCCCAGGGTGAACTTCCAGAATGCCGACGGTCGCAACCGTATCGGCACCACCAAGTTCGCGGGCTGCTCGCTCCGCAGCTAGTGCAAGTTCAGCGGCAGGCAAGAGGGCGTCTTTGCGCTGAGGCATCAAAACCGCACCTGCGTGACCACCTTCGCCGACAAAGGTGACTCGTAGCGCCGCTGGCGCTGCAATGGCTGTCACAATGCCAATGGGTAAGTTTTGCTGCTCGAGCAATGGACCTTGTTCGATGTGCAATTCGACAAACGCACGATAGCAACCGGCCGGCAACGGAACCGTGTCGAGCGATCCCACGCAACCAGCAGCAGTGCGTGTGATTTCGAACGTCTCGTCCTGCTCGTCACGCAGGTCAGCGGCGGCTGGCGGGGTTAAGCGACCACTCATTAGTCGGCTTCCCAAACAGCCGATGCCATAGCGGGTCGGCTCTTCGGCGTTGAACATAATCACTTCCAGCGAACGCTGGGGCTGGAAGCCGCTTTCGCGCAAGGCAGCAATCGCTTCGATGGCTCCGATCACGCCGACCGTACCGTCGTAGCGACCGGAATGTGGAATTGCGTCGCAGTGCGAACCTGTTGCTACGGGAGGCAATTCAGGCTTAGTTCCCAGCCAGCGGCCAAAGATGTTGCCCGCAGCATCAAGGCGAACTTGCAAGCCAACTTGCTGCATCAAGTCGCAGATAAATTGGCGGCCGAGCATGTCGGTCGGTGTGAACAGCACGCGCGTGACCGCGGGGGACGGTGCGTCAGAAAACTCGGCGAGCCGATCGAGATTGCGGCCGATGCGCTCGCTGTTGATCGCTAACCGAAGCTCCGTCATCCCTTCTCCTCAAGTCCGTCGCGATGAATGTCTTTGTAATAAATATAGCTGGCAGGCTGCTTGCCCATCGCCACAAACCACTGCGGGCAGTGAGATCCCATCCAAATAATGTCCCCGGCAGTCACCGGATAGTGGTCTTCGCCCAAGCGATAGACACCCGCACCGGCCAACATCTGCAGCCCATGTTCCATCACATGGATTTCGACAAACGGAAGCGTTGCGCCCGGCTGATAGGTGAAAATGTTCACGGCCAGATCAAAGGCTGGTTCGATCGGCAGCAGCGTCTTCAATCGGGCATCGGGGTCGCCGAGAAACGCTTTCGCTTCGACATCGGCCGCATGACCGATGACGACTTGTGGCGCCGCAGTTCCCTTCAGTGGTCGATAAACTTTCTCAAAAACAATCAGTTTCGCCGCCGCGCTTGCCGAGATCGAATGCGAAGTTCCTGCAGGAAAATAGGCATAGCCGCCAGAAGTCAGCGCGGTCGCATTGCTCGCACTCGAGCAATGAACGTCTACGCCCCCTTCGAGCACATAGATCAAACGCTGAACGGACTCGTGCGGCTGAGCGCTCTTGGCACCTGGTGCAAGTACGGCCGTGTATTGCGTAAACCGGGCTCCGAGTTCGGGCGTGATATGGAAAAACGCAGTCGCACTTTCCCAGCCCAGCAGTGGCGATGGGACGTGTGTATCGGGAGTGATCAGAGCGTAGTTGCGTCTGATGCGCGAACGGGTCGCGCCGAAAACTTCCATCGAGGAGTCCTTCTCATCACGGGTTTACTTGCCGGCTAGTCAGTCTTTGGACGAAGAACCACAGCGTGGAGAGGGCCGCGGTGATGTCGTCTGTGGTCACTGTTTCGTCCGGATGGTGACTGATTCCATCTTGGCAACGTATGAATAGCATACCGGTTGGAAAGCGGCGGGCCATCACGGCAGCGTCGTGACCAGCGCCGCTGACAAGGCGCAGTGGGGCGATGCCAGTATCGGCGAGGCTTTGCTCGATCAGGGCTGCAATTGCGTCGTTCATCGGTGCGGCCCGATGCTCGTGTACGATCGATAGTTCGAAGCTGGTATTTCGTCGAGCGGCTATTTCATTACCCAACTCTCGCAATTGGGTAACAGCTGTCGAACGAATGGAGTCTTCCGCATGGCGAACATCGAGTTTGGCTCGGGCCGCGCCGGGAATGACATTCCCAGCACCAGGACTGACTTCGATGGCCCCCACGGTTGCTACCAATCCAGCGGTTGATTGACCGATTCGTTCCACTGCTAAGATCCATTCGGCAGCTGCGGCGAGTGCGTCGCGGCGAAGTTGCATCGGAACAGTCCCGGCATGACCAGCTACGCCGCAGAACTCAGCAATAGCACGTGTCTGCCCAGCGATCGATGTGACCACACCCAGCGGCAGTTGCGCGCTCTGCAACACGGGCCCTTGCTCGATGTGCGGTTCCAAATATGCGATGACTCGAGCCGGCTGCAGGGCTGCGGAGTTCATTTCATCGGGATGGCAGCCAAACAATTGAAGGGCAGAGCGAACGGTAAGACCGTTGGCATCGGTACGCTGCAGCAAGGCGTCGTCGCACTGGCCAACAACAGCCAGTGAGCCAATGAAGGGAGTTCCGAAACGTACTCCTTCCTCTTCACTAAAGCCGACAACTTCGAGCGCAAACGGTAGCGTCGCACGCCGGCGAACGACCACTTCGGCGAGTGCGAGACCTAGGATCACTCCGAGCAGGCCATCGTAGCGACCGCCATTGGGAACCGTGTCGAGATGCGAGCCAATAATGAGAGACGGGGCGTCGGGCCGCGGGTGCGAGGCGAGCTTTCCCCAAAGGTTGCCCGCACCATCCACACGGCAAGTCATGCCCAGCGATTGCATCCAGCCAATCAATTGCTGGTGCAGTTGAGCAATAGCCGGAGAACAAAACGTCCGCGTGATCTGCCCTGGAATTTCCGTATTTGCTGCTGCTTCCTGGCAGCGGGCAAAGGCCTGGTGGGCCAGCTGGGCGAGCAACTCGTGGTCAGTTCCATGATGAGCGTTGTCCATCGCTAATCAGAACGCCTCGCGACCTGACGCGGGTAGGTGATTGGGCACGGCTGGAGTATAGTAAGGCCGATCCTGATTGTCCACGAAATCCATTCGGTGGCTCCCTGGCGGCGGGCTACCGTGAGGCACGCCATGCGTCAGCACCTGGTGCTCTATGTGAACGGCCAGCGACACGAAGTCGCGGGGGCCGACGCGTTCTCTTCGCTTAGCGACTATCTGCGAAACCGCCTTCGCCTAATGGGAACGAAGGTAGTCTGCGCTGAGGGTGACTGTGGTTCTTGCAGCGTGCTGGCTGGCCGACCGGAGAGTGGCAAGCTGGTTTATCGAGCGATTGACTCGTGCATTCAATTTCTCTTTCAATTGGATGGCGCGCATATCGTTACCGTCGAAGGGTTGAGCAACGGCCACGAGCTGTCGGCTGTGCAGCAAGCAATGGTGACCCACCACGGCTCGCAATGTGGCTACTGCACGCCCGGTTTTGTTGTCGCAATGACCGGGCTGCTGGAAAACCAGCCTGCTCCGAGCGAAGACGATTGGCGCTGCGGACTCACCGGTAATCTCTGCCGCTGCACGGGCTACACCTCGATCCTTGCCGCCGGAACTCATGCCGCGAGTCAAGCTCACAAGTCTTTGACCGAACGTTATCCGAATGAAGCGCTCGCGGCCGAATTGCAACTCCTTATACAGGAGCCCGTTGCGATTCGAGATGGTTCGCGAAGCGTGTTCAGTCCAACTGAGCTGAAGGCGGCGATTGAATTCCTGGAAACAAGTCCGACCGCCAAGATTGTCGCGGGTGGAACCGATGTTGGCGTTCAAATCAATAAGCGAGTGATTGCACCTACCATTTTCCTGGACCTGAATCGCCTCCAGGGACTGCAAGAGATCTCGCTCAGCAGCAAAGACGCCACCGGCTCGTCGCGCAGCGTTCTGCGCTGCGGAGTTCGCGCGCGGTGGGTCGATCTAGAGCCGGTCTGTCACGAGCATGCACCAGAGTTCGCCGAAATTGTATCCGTGTTCGGTTCGCCGCAGATTCGGCACGTTGGCACCATCGGTGGAAATATCGTCAACGGCTCGCCAATTGCCGATTCGCTCCCATTTTTGTTCGCCATGGAAGCACAAGTTGAAATCGCCGGTCCCCGGGGAGTGCGGACGGTCGATATCAACGACTTCTATCACGGTTATCGCCAGACGGACTTGAAAGCGGGAGAGTTGTTAACTGGAGTGCAAATTCCGCTACCGACGCGCGCACAGTCGCTGTCTCTTTACAAAGTTTCTCGACGGCGAGATCTGGATATTTCCTCGTTTACCGCGGCGATCTTGTTGGAAGTGGTAAATGGCCAAGTTTTGGAAGCGCGAATCGCCTTGGGCGCCGTGGGACCAACCGTGCTGCGAGCGCGTCAGACCGAAAGCTACTTGCGCAATAAACCGTTCACCGAATCGGTAATGCAGGCAGCGGGCGAGATTGCAGTCAAAGAGATTTCGCCGATTAGCGATGTACGAGGCAGCGCCGATTTTCGCTGGCAGTTGACTCGCAACGTCTTCCTGAAGTTCTTTCACCAGCGAGCGCGAACCGCGGCTAAGTCAGCATGAAAAACGTCGGCCAATCGATCGAGCATGACGCAGCACAAGGGCATGTCACGGGCACTGCTCCTTTTCTCGAAGACTTACCGCTGCCAAGCGATGCCCTGACCCTTGGTCTGGTCTATAGCCCCGTGGCGTGCGGGAAGATCACCTCGCTCGATCTTTCTGCAGCGAAGCAGGTGCCGGGAGTAGCGGCGATTTACACTGCTGCAGATATTCCCGGGCACAATTATTTTGGCCCTCACTTTCGCGATGAGCCTGTGCTCGCCGATCAGCAGGTGCTTTACGTTGGCCAGCCCGTCGCAGTGATTGCCGCGGAATCCGCGCACGCGATTACGCTGGCTCGCGCGCAGATCATTTTGAACATCGAAGCGCAAGAACCTATCCTCAGTATCGAACGCGCGATCAAGTTAGAGCGATTTATTGGTCCGGGCCGGCGCATTGCCCGCGGAGACACAAGGACTGCAATTGCCGCGGCGCCGCGCAAGCTAGCTGGCGTGTTTCACTGCGGCGGGCAAGAGCAGTTCTATCTGGAGTCGCAAGCAGCGATTGCCTATCCCGGCGAACAGGGGCAAGTGATCGTTCATTCCTCGACGCAGAACCCCACTGAAGTACAGCACGTGGTTGCCGAAGCTTTAGGCGTCGCCCAGCATCAGGTCGTTTGTCTGTGCAAACGGATGGGGGGCGGCTTTGGCGGCAAGGAGACACAAGCAGTACTTCCAGCCGTTCTGGCGGCACTCGTCGCCCAGAAAACAGGACGAACCGCACGCCTTGTCTTGACCAAAGACGAAGACATGTGTTCGACCGGCAAACGCCACGAGTATCGCGTAGAGTGGGAAGTCGGCTTCGACTTGCAGGGAAAGATTGAGGGGGTCCGAGCCAACTTCTTTTCCAACGGCGGCGCTTCGGCTGACCTTTCGCTCGCAGTTCTCGAGCGATCGCTACTTCATTTCGACAACTCCTATTATCTGCCGCATGTCGAGATGGTGGGGAAGGTGTGTTTCACCAATTTCCCATCGAACACGGCCTTTCGGGGCTTTGGTGGTCCGCAGGGAATGATCGCGATCGAGAACATCATTCACGAGATTGCCCGCGATCTGAACGTGGATCCCTACGAGGTCCAGCTAAACAATCTGTACGGAACCGAAGATCGCAACACGACTCCGTACGGCCAACTCGTGCGGAAGAATCATCTGCCGGAGATCATGTCGCAGCTGGCGGCCACTTCGCAGTATCGTGAGCGACGCCAGGCGATTGAAGCTCAGAATAAGAGCGACGTTCTCCTACTGCGTGGCATTGCGATCATGCCAATGAAATTCGGCATCTCATTCACGACGAAGTTTCTCAACCAGGGAAACGCCCTCGTGAATATCTATACCGATGGCACGATTCAAGTGTCGACGGGGGCCACGGAGATGGGGCAGGGGGTGAACACGAAGATTCGCCAACTCGTGGCTGATGAGTTCGGGATTGGTTACGACCGCGTGTTGCTGATGCCGACGTCGACCGAGAAGAACCCGAACACCTCCCCCACCGCGGCATCTGCGTCGACAGACTTGAATGGCACAGCAGCAGTGCGAGCCTGTGAAACGTTGCGCGGGCGACTCGCCGAGTTGGCGGCGAAGAAGTTAGCTTCGGTCGAACTTGGTCTTACTGAATCGCCGGAGTGCGTCATCTTCGAAGCGGGCTTGGTGTTTGATCGCCGCAATCCTGCGGCAAAGCTGACCTTTGGACAACTCTGCCTGCAAGCGAGGCTGGAGCGAATCGATCTGGGTGCGCGCGGCTTTTATGCGACTCCGGGTGTCGACTACAACCGCGAAACCGGTCGCGGCAATCCATTCTTGTATTACACCATGGGGGCCGCCGTTGCCGAAGTGGAAATTGATCGCTTCACCGGTTCGCTGCGAGTGCCGCGCGTTGACCTGTTAATGGACATCGGCCGGTCGATCAATCCGGCCGTCGATCGGGGGCAGATCATCGGCGGCTTCATTCAAGGGATGGGTTGGGCAACTGCTGAATGCCTCGTGTACAACGAGCGCGGCGAATTGCTTTCGCATTCGCCCACCACCTACAAAATTCCCGCGATCACCGATCTGCCGCCGGTACTCCGTTGCGATCTGTTTGAAAACAACGACAACGACGAAAATGTGGCCCGCAGCAAGGCTGTGGGCGAACCACCGCTAATGCTGGCCATCTCCGTTTGGACTGCGGTCAAACAGGCGTTGTCGCAAGCCGTTGAAACGGAAGACCTCCGTTTGCCCGCGACCGGTGAAGAGATCTTGCGGCAACTGTATCGGCGAGCAAACGTTGCGAAGTCCGAGATCGATGCTGTTGAAACTGCTACCAACTCCGTAGCACCAAGAGCAGCTGTGATGATTAACTCGCCGCACAGCAACTAGTGAATCACTCGCTGACGGTCGAGCCTGGGTTATAGACCAGATGTCCAGCAGCTTTGTAGGCGCTCAGCACATCGCAGGCCGCTGCGCGATTCACATCGCGGACTACTTCGATGGGTAGGTCCCTACGTTCCGAGAGAAGTTGCGGCCAATGCTCCTGCAGCGGACCTTCGCGAAAGCCGGTTATCCGTTCGACATCTTCACCACGAGCGGCACACACCAGCTTGGTGATGCCGCTCCACCACAGAATGCCAAAGCACATAATGCAGGGCTGGCCAGTCGCGTAGAGCGAGTATCGCTT
Organism: Anatilimnocola aggregata; assembly: GCF_007747655.1. Lineage (NCBI taxonomy): Bacteria > Pseudomonadati > Planctomycetota > Planctomycetia > Pirellulales > Pirellulaceae > Anatilimnocola > Anatilimnocola aggregata. The sequence continues at coordinate 4,271,167 of NZ_CP036274.1, read as the reverse complement.
TTGAGGGTCGCCAGCTAAGTCGAAATTACCGGCCCGCTGCTGAGCTAGCATGATGGCGATCGCTTCTGCATGCGCGATTGAGAGCCCCGAGGCAACGACCAGATTCACTCCAGCTGCAGTATATAGTCCCGTCGTTTCATCGACCACAATCGCTGCGAAGGGACCGCCAGTCCCTTCGGCTACGTTTCGCGCGGCGAGTTCGATCGCCCACTGCATGCGTTCAGCGTCGGACGAGCCGGGAAGAGGAGCCGGCCCTGCAGTGAGCGACGCTAACCAGGCGGGAAGCTCGATACTTACTTGAACCTGGTCCATAACCGGCTGCCTGCTGAAGCAAATGCAAACTCAAAACTGGGAGGGGTTTGGCAGCGGGCGCTGCGAGTCCTATTATTACCTTCACTCCCAACGATAACCAACGCCAATTGCGCCCGCTTCATCCGCGGCGCGAGTAGCTTATGAGCCATGCCCCGTTCCGCCTCGTTGCCAATGTCGTCGATGTCTTCCAGGAGCGAATTACTCCGGCCGAAGTGACTGTCGCGGACGGTCGCATTGCCGCCATTCACCCCACGAACGACGAGCCTGTCACTTATCTCACGCCGGGCTTTGTCGATGCCCACGTACACGTTGAAAGTTCGTTGCTGGTCCCCGCGGAATTCGCCCGCGCGGCAGTGATTCACGGCACGGTGGCGACGGTTTCCGATCCGCACGAGATTGCCAATGTCTTGGGCGTGGAAGGTGTGCGCTATATGCTGGCCAGCGCAGCTCAAACACCTCTCAAAATCAGCTTCGGAGCCTCGCCTTGCGTGCCGGCAACCAGGTTCGAAACGTCCGGGGCCAGCATCGGCGTCGAAGAGATTGCGAGTTTGCTTGCCGACGACCGCATCGGCTATTTGTGCGAAATGATGAACTATCCCGGCGTGCTGCGGGGAGATGCCGATGTCCTGAGTAAGATTGCCGTAGCGCGTCAGGTGGGTAAACCAGTGGATGGCCACGCGCCGCGAGTGCGTGGCGCAGATGCCAAGGCTTACTTTGCGGCAGGCATTTCGACCGATCACGAATGTGTATCGCTCGAGGAAGCGCTCGAGAAATTAGCCCTCGGCGTGAAGATTCTGATTCGTGAGGGCTCAGCAGCGCGCAATTTTGAAGCTCTGTGCGATTTGCTTGCGGCACACAGCGACCGTTGCATGTTTTGCTCCGATGACTTGCATCCCGATTCGCTCGTCGCCGGGCACATCGATAAGCTCGTTCGCCGCGCGGTGGCGAAAGGATATGACCCGCTCAAGGTTCTGCGGTGCGCCTGTTTGAATCCCGTCGAGCACTATCGGTTACCCGTTGGTCTGCTACGTGTTGGTGATCCGGCGGACTTCATCGAACTCGATAACCTCATCAACTTTCGTGTGCTGCGAACCTTTATCAATGGTCGCCTGGTCGCCGAAGCGGGCCAGCCCTGCTTACCGAGCGTTGAGTCGGCGATCATCAATCATTTTGCACCCACCATCCGACAACCCGGCGCTTACGCCGTACCAGCACTCACTAGTCAACTGCGAGTTATCGAAGCAATCGATGGCGAACTCATCACACGTAGTTTGATCGAAGCGCCGCTCATTGAAGCGGGGTGCGCCGTTTCCGATCCAACGCGTGACTTGCTTAAACTGGTCGTCGTCAATCGCTATCGCTCATCCCCACCGGCTGTTGCCTTCATCCGCGGCTTTGGCTTGCAGCGGGGAGCGATCGCGTCGTCTGTGGCTCACGACTCGCACAATATTGTTGCTGTGGGAGTCGACGATGAATCACTCTCCGCGGCGATTAACTCCATCATGTCCGCTGGTGGTGGTCTCGCCGTCATTGATGGGGAGGAGTGCGATCTGCTGCCCCTCCCGGTGGCTGGCCTGATGTCGACGGACCCCTATGAAAAAGTCGCCGACGACTACTCGCGCCTCGATCGCAAGGCGAAGCACTTGGGCTCGTTGTTGCGAGCGCCCTTCATGACTCTGTCATTCATGGCGCTGCTCGTCATACCCGAACTAAAGCTAAGCGACCTCGGCCTGTTCGATTGCCAACGAGGCGAATTCACGTCACTGTTCGTTTAAGATTACGCACCAAGCCGAAGTCTTTACTTGGGCAGCCACTGCACTGCATCGATCACGACGTAGCCGTCCGAACCCGCATTCGATACGATCACGACCGATAGCTCATCCTTGTCGAATTGAAACTCACCCAGCGATACAAACCGTCCGTCGATCGGCGGATCTTTACGCTGATTGATTTCCAGAACCTTGGGCGAACCGCCGCCCTGCACTTCGACTTGCACTTTGGAAGAACGATTGGCATTGGGCGGATAGGCCAGCCGCACTTCGTATTTGCCTGCCTGCGGCAGCGTCAATTCGAACCGAGCGATGGATTTGCCGTCATTCACTTTGTCGTCGTGACGATAACCATTCCCTACGAATGTTGTCGCAGCGGAACTATTGGTCCAGTCGCCGGCCAGTTTGGCATCATCGTCATCGACCACATAGCCGCCCAGTTTCTTCGGATCGACAAACTCCTGGCCTGCTTTGGGCGCTGATGCTGGCGCCGCGTATTCCAGCACTTGACCATCTTTCAGCAGTTGCTCGCGCAATTTGGCATAAGGAACGTCTTGAACGGCTAAATTGCCGTCGATCGCCATAGCAGCGGCCGCAGCAGCACTTTGACCGAGGATCATGAAGACCGGTTCCATACGAATGCTGCCGAAAGCGATATGCGAACTGCTGACGCAAATCGTGACCAGCAGGTTTTCGCACTGCGCCTTCTTGGGCACCAGCGAACCATAAGCGATTTCATACGGCTTGATGCCGACGCCAATGTCCCCTTCGTTCTGCACATAACCTTCGGGCGTGATGTACCGCTGCACGTTGTGCGAATCGATTGTGTAGCTCCCCATTCCCACGGAATCGGGAGTCGGCTTCTTTTTGGTCAGTTCGTTTTCGGTCATGACAAACTGGCCGATCATCCGCCTGGCCTCGCGCACATAGATTTGGTGCGGCCAATTGCCATTGTCCTTGAACTCATCCTTGGGCAGACCCCACTTGCGCATCTTCTCTTGAACCTCTTTCGGCACGCGCGGGTCGTTGGCAATGAAGTAGAGCCAGCCCTGCTGATAGGTACGATGCTCGTCCAGAATTTCCTTGCGGCGCTCGTAACTTGCCTCCGGATAGTCATAGTTCATGCCGATGTTGTCGGTGCTGAACGGACCATGATTGTTGGTATCGGTTTTGTGATTGGGAACAGGATCGAACTTGTCGAAGGTCTCGCGCCAACCTGCTTCATAAATGCGGACGAGCAGTTCGTATTGCTGAGGGTCGTAACCTGCCGGCTTAGGAAACGGCACGCGATTTTCCGGGTGATCGGTCCCGCACCAACGATAGCAGTAGGCCTGCACGCGTTTGTCACCCGTGCCGTACTCGCCCACCGGTGCCGTGCTGATGCGAGGAAGGACGCCCGACTTCGGATCGCCAGGAACCACGTAAGGGCTGATCTTTTCTTTGACCGCGCCGAAGTGATGGCGGTGGTGCAGCACGCCCACCTGCACGCCGTTCCATTTCTCGCCGTAGACAGAATTGGCCTCGCGCCCGACGTGGTAATCGACCCCAGCGGCAGCTAACAGATCACCTTCGTAGGTGGCATCGATGAACATCTTGCCGGTGTAAGTCTTGCCGGACAGCATGGTGATGCTCGTGATCCGCGAGCCGGATTTCTTAACGCCCTTTTCGCGGTCTAACCATTGGTCTCGATCGACCGGAATTTCAAACTCGTTGACGTAACTCTCGAAGACGCGTTCGGCGATGCTGGGCTCGAAGATCCACATCGTGCGGTTCTCGCCATCGATCGCGGGAGTACCTTGTCCCTTGTTGCCATATTCGGTGGCTTTCTGCCACTTCCAAGATTCTGGCTTTTGGTATTCCTTCCAAATGCGATGGTAGAAGTCGCGCGACAGCCCGCCAATGACTCCCTTGTTGCCGGTATCGGTGAAACCCAGGCCGCCACTTGATAAGCCGCCCAAATGCTTGTCGGGGCCGACAATAATGATGGACTTGCCCATCTTTTTGGCCTGCACCGCCGCTATGACCCCCGGGGAGGTTCCTCCGTAAATTACGAGGTCATATTCGGCCGCCTGCAGAGCCGTTAGTGAAGCGAGCCAGACAAAAACAAAGCTGAGAGAGAGGTTGTGTTTCATAGGCTAATTGTAGCCAACTACTGCGGCCGATCCAACTCACTGCCGGGCCCAAACTGGATGAAGTAGTAAGAACGGCCGATAGGCAGAGGAGAACTAGCGAAGCAAGCGTTACCTCGAAACGGCCGATGCGCCGTCAGAGGCGCGTAAGCCGGCCTCCATGGAATCGATCGCCAAGCGATTCGTTGGTTCGGCAAGAATCCGTCGCTGCTTCGCTTATCGAGCGGTTGAGTTCTTCAGCCAATCAGCGAACCGTGTCGAGCCCAGGCGCGGGTTTTCGCCAGGAGTGAGACTTTGATCGTTCAATTCCAAGCCATAGTAACGTGCCTTGGCATCGGTAATCACCTGGCGCGAATCGGAGGTTGCGTTCAGGTAGCTCTGGACTAGATCGGTAAGGGGAATCTTTTCGGGACCCGCAATTTCGATGGTGTCATTCAATGGGGTTTCGACCGCAAACTCAGCGAGTGCGGCAGCGACGTCGTCCGAAACAATGGGCTGCAACTGAGCAGATGACAAGCGAACCGTTTGTCCTTCAGTGGCCGATTGGGCGATAGCGTTAACGAATTCAAAGAACTGAGTCGCGCGCACGATGGTGTAGGGAATCGCCGCAGCTTTGATCAGGTTCTCTTGGGCCATTTTTGCCCGGAAATACCCGCTTGCCAGCAGGCGGTCTGTGCCGACGACCGAGAGGGCAATGTGATGTTTCACGCCGGCGCTAGCTTCTGCCGCAAGCAAGTTGCGCCCCGACTTTTCGAAGAACTCCATGGCTGGCTTGTCGTCGAACGAAGGCGAATTCGCGACGTCGATGACCACTTGAGCATTTTGCAAGGCCTCTGGTAATCCCTCTCCTGTAACGGCGTTGACACCCGTCGATGGAGACGCTGCAACCACTTCATGGCCTTGCCCGCGCAAGTTGCTCACCAGCTTTTTCCCAATCAGCCCCGTACCACCGATGACGACGATCTTCATGGCCAACTCCTTCTTTCTTTGAATTTGAATCTTCCTGCCTAGTAACTGAACTATCGATCGATGTCAGGTTGCTAAACCTGGTTAACCGGGCCGCTTGCGGCCGCTGAACTGGCGGTTCGTTGGTTTTGCAGTTCACCCGCGCAAGCGAGTGGGTGAACCAGATGACATGGAGCGTTAGTTGGACTACGAGGCACAGCGCATGTCTCGCTTACTTGGCCTCGGGAATGGCAATCTCCTTGGCGTCCCGCGGCTGGAGGACGACCGCGATCACGCGAGTTTTTCCCTTAACCGATGGATTCTTCGACACTCGGTGTAAACAGCCTGTCGGCTCGTAGAATGTCTCACCCTGCTTGAGCACCTGCGACGGTTGATCGTTGATGCCCAATTCGTATTCACCTTCGAGGACATAGCCGAATCCTGGACCTGGGTGTCGGTGGGGAACCCCAGCCTGGCCTGGTTCCAGGGTCACCTCGACGACCGTCACCTTGGCATCTTTGCCGTCAAGTTTTTCAGTGATATTGCGTTCCGAGATTGTTCTGACGTGCTCGCCATCGTGATGGACCGCAAGTACTCCGCCGATTCCCACCCCCAACCCAGTCGCGAACGTAAGAAGTGACCGAATCATGAGCACTCTCCTTTGCAAATCTGTGCCTTTGGTAATGCGTTCGAGAGTTAGGACGGCCGGTTGGTCACATTTGTGACACGCGTGCCAGATATTTTATTTCTCAGCGGGAGGCCGCAACAATTCCGCCCCCCTCAACAAATAGGCGGGTTCACTTTATTGGCGACTGCGAGTTAAATGAGACCGTAGTTATTGTGCCCGTTTGATGTACTCTTTGGCAGAGAATATTGAGAAACGCAGACCCGTTGAAATCAACTACTGAATCACCGAAATCCAGCGCACTTGGCGAACCAAACACTGCCGAAGTGGATGCGCTGGTTGCGTATGACGAACAGCTGCGGCAGGGTATCGAGATTGTCGCCACAGGGAGTACTGACGGGAGCGACGCGCTCCTGCCCGAGGAACTGACCGACTGCTTGCGCAGGCTGGAGCAGGTGTGGCCCCGCAGCAAGCCATCGTCGTCCAAGGAAAGTCTGCCATCTGCCATCGGCCGCTTTGAGATCGAGCGGCAACTCGGTCACGGGGGCTTTGGAATCGTCTACCTGGCCCGCGACCCGCTGCTAAGACGCAAGGTCGCACTAAAGGTGCCTCGCTTGCATGTGCTGGCTAACGAGAGCCTGCGCGAGCGTTTTCGTCGCGAGGGGCGCGCGACGGCTAATTTGGACCATCCCAACATCGTTCCAATTCACGAATTGGGTGAGGGAGATTCGGTGTGCTACATCGCCTTTGCCTATTGCGAAGGGCCAAGCCTGGGCGAATGGCTCAAGACCAGGTCGACGCGAGTTCCACTTGAGACGGCAGCTCGCATTGTTCAACAACTGGCTGAAGCGATGCATTACAGCCACGTTCGCGGCGTGCTGCACCGAGATCTCAAACCGAACAATGTGCTGCTGTTTCCTGCGAAAGCGCCTGTTGGAGATGCGACGGCCCTTGGCTTCGTACCGCGAATTGTCGACTTTGGACTCGCAAGACTGGCAGAAGAAGACCTGGAAGCGACAGGAACCAGCGGCGTGGTGGGAACGCCGCTCTATATGGCACCTGAACAGGCACTGGGCGATCCGGAAAATGTCGGTCCTGCGGCGGACGTTTATTCGTTGGGGACGATATTGTACGAGTTGCTCAGCGGGCACCCTCCGTTTCAAGGAATCGCGCCGCTCGAAGTGTTGGATCGGGTGAGAAATGCCGAGCCCCCTTCCCTGCGCACGGAACGAAGTGATGTGCCGCGCGATTTAGAGACGATTTGTCTGCATTGCCTCGAAAAGCGTCCGGAAGAGAGGTACGCATCGGCCGAGGAGCTGGCCGAAGATCTGCGCAGATTTATTGCGGGCAGCGAAGTGCGCGCTCAGCCCATTTCAATCTGGCAACGAGCCCTGCGCGTTTGTCAGCAGCCGCAGCGAATCCGGGAGGCGGGACTCACCGTGATTGGCACACATGCGGCTGTCATCGCCAGCATGGTGATGACGCTGTACATGGTTCAGGCTGGCAACGTTGTTCAGCGTCCAGACAGTTTCAGCTTGTACTCATGGGCACCGCAAGCCTGTCTGTTTATGTTCACGGGTCATGTGCCCATGATCTTTATTGGCTGGATGCTGATGCGGCAGCGCTTGTGGGCGGCTTGGGTTTCGCTGATTGCAGGTGCGGCAATGGTTTTCTTGTCGCTGCTGTTTATTGTTGGCTTCGTGCCAGCTGGCATGACCAGTTGGGACGACATTCCTGGCTTTCGGATCGTCTATCCCATGATGGCTATGGTCTTCGTCTTGCAAACAGCCATGAGCACCATCGCCGTGATCGCACTGAAGCGGCTCAGAAGGCGTTAGCAAGATGGCGCGTCGCGAAAGGGATCTGGCCCTCACCCCGCGCGAGTTGCCGCCATCATCTGCTTCAGCTTCGTCCCCTCAAAGCCGGTTTCGAGGCAATGCAGCCCGAATCGATCGGCCAGGTCGCGACAGGTGGCGACGCCGCGCACGCTGTTTCCCTTGGCATCGAGCGGAGGAGAAAACACGCCGATGCCGAACTGGCCCGGCACCACGCCGACAATCCCGCCACCCACGCCGCTCTTCGACGGAATGCCGACACGGAAGGCCCATTCGCCCGCGTAGTCGTACATGCCGCACGACAGCATCACGCCCAGCAGATATTTCACGTATTTCTGTTGAATGGCCCGCTCACCGGTGAGTGGATTCACGCCGCCGTTGGCCAGAGTGGCCCCCATGATCGCCAGGTCGTGTCCCGTGACGAGAATCGAGCACTGCTGAAAATAGAGTTCCAGCGATTCTTCCATCTTCTCGCCGACCATGCCGAAATTGCGCATCAAGTGCGCGATCGCCCGGTTGCGATGTCCCGTGACACGTTCTGACATGAAGACCGTGTTGTCGACATAAACCTCCCGGCCGCAAAACTTGCTGAACATTGCGAGCAGGCGGTTGACTCTCTCGGGATAGTCCTTCCCCTTAATCAAGTCGGCAGTTGCAATCGCGCCCGCGTTGACCATGGGGTTGAATGGCCGGTTGGATTCTTCATCCAGCACGATGGCGTTGAACGCTTCGCCGGTCGGTTCGACGCCGACCTTCGACATTACATGTTCCAGGCCGTGATCTTCCAGCGCGAGTCCATAGACGAACGCTTTGGAGATCGACTGGATCGTGAAGGTTTGTTTGCAATCGCCGACCTCAAACACCTGGCCATCGGTTGTGGCGATCGAAATGCCGAACCAGCGCGGGTCGGCCTTGGCCAATTCGGGAATGTAGTCGGCAACCTTGCCGGCGTTGTTCGACGCGTGCTTGGCGTGAATTTCGCGGAGGACTTCCCGAATTGGGGCAGCGGCCGCTTTCATGCGGCCCAGCAGCATGTCCAATTCCCGCTCGTCAGAAGGTGCGGCCACAACACAGGCTCCGGGAGGTGCTACGAAACGATAATTTTTTCGACGACCGCCACCAATTCCTGCGTCAACGGATGCGCGGGATAACGATAGCAAAACAACCCGCTGCTGGCGTTGCGGACCATTTCCGTGCTCAATGGCAACACGGCACCGACCTCGGTTCCGAACAATTCCTCGACATCGCGACGAAGTTGTACGAAATCGGTTCCGGGGGCCACTTTGTTCACAATCATCACCATCCGTGGAACTTCCAACTTGCGCGCCAATTCGACAGCCACCGCAGTTCCCTGAAAGTCCTGCTGATCAGGTCGTACGATCAGAAGCAACAGGTCCGAAACTGCAATCGAAAGCAACGTCTCTTCGTTAACGCCAGGGTGGGTATCGATAAAGAGAAAATCTAATTGCAGTCGCTTGAGCAGATCCTGCAAGCCGTCGTTCAGCAGGGCGACGTCGTAGCCTTCGCGCAGAATCCGCGCGATCTCGCCTGTTTTCAGGCTGGACGGAATCAAGAACAGCTTCGTCCGCTCGCCACCTTTGCCGCCGCCAAGCCCCCGTTCGGTCACGTCGTAGGCGGCGTCCTCAATTGCGCACTTACCCCAGAGATAGTCGTTCAGCGAGAACTTGATTTCGCCGTCGGCCATCTGAAACAGCACGTGAATACCCGGAGACTGAATGTCCGTGTCGATAATGCCGACCCGGTAGCCAGCCTTGGCCGTGAGCGCCGCTAGATTAGCAGTGGTATTGGATTTGCCCGTTCCGCCGCGGAAGGAATGGGTCGAGATGATTTTCGGCAAGCGAGGAATTCCTTATCGGCGAGAGACGAGACGGTTGGCAGGAAATAGTCAGGTCGAGTTGCGGCGGAGTCGAAGTTCGCGCGCCTTCTCTTGCAAGGTTTGAAAGTAATTGCCGCCGGCGATTTGGGTCACTTCCTGCTGGAGATTGGCCTCGTCCAGAGCGAACATCGAGACGGGAAACGTATCGAAACAAATCGTGTGAGTTCCCTCAGATTGCTCACCCGAAGTCTGCATCCGCAGAAATGGGCCACCGCTCCCTAAGCGAAATTTGCAGCCGCACTCGAGCGGATAGTCGGTGACTTGCTTGTTTTCGACCAACACACCATTTCGCCCGAGCGACACTAAGATCCAACGGTTGTCGCAAAACGACAGCTTGGCATGTGAGCGGGAGACGTAGACGTCACTAACTTCAACGTCCTGATCGTTGGCTCGGCCGATGGTGATGGACGTGCGTCCGACGAAGGACCACGACTTCACAGGCTTCTCGAACGTCGGATCCAGAAGTTCGATCAGCACGGATAGGTTGGGATCCGGATGTACGCTGTCTGTAGTCATGAGCAGCCCGCCAAAAGCTCGCATGGCATGGAGAGAAACGTGAGTTTTAAGGCCATGTTCACCGTAACCAGCACGCTCCAGCACTTTTTGCGCCACTAACGATAGCAACCCTCAATCGGTGCTGCAACGTTTGACCAGAAAACGAGATACAACTGCAACGGGCTTTTGAGAGGCTTGCGTGTGACAAGAAATGCGGCATGGCAATGCGTGATTTGCAGGCACTAACTCGTTGGAGTTCGTGAGGGTAAGTGCATCTGTTGCAGGTGAATTCTTCAACCGCTTCCATCGGACCTTGAAAGTCAGGGAAGCCGTTTGGTGAACCTCGATTCTCTGCGGGCAGCATGGGTGAGGTTACTCTTCGGCAACTTTTACGCGAGCCTCTTTCACCACGATTTGGATGAAGTGGATCTTGCGCAGGACGGGACGAGACATGACAAACGGATAGAAGTCTGGTTGCCCCATGCTGCGGGCCAGTTCGTTGAGCACGGTAGTTAGCTGAATCCAGGAGTTCACAAGGAGCACGACGCGCTTGGCGTCCGGGGCTTTGGGATCGTAGAGGTCGTCAATCGAAAAGGGCTCGATAGCCGCTTCGACATCTTCGCCCCGCAGCCCAAAGCCGAGGGCCGTATCAAGGCTGTCGACCACGTGCAGGTAGTGAGCCCAGCATTCAGCCCAATCTTCCCACGGATGCACCGAAGCATAAGTGCTGATGTGTCGATCGGCCCAGTCGGCGGGCGGGCCCTGCGTGTAATTGCGCTGCAGGGATTCGGCATAGTCCTGGCGCTCGTCGCCGAACAACTCGCGGAATTTTTCGTGCCAGGGGGTCTCGGCAATCAGGCGATCCCAGTAGTAGTGGCCGATCTCGTGACGGAAATGACCGAGCAACGTGCGATAGGGCTCGCGCATATCGTGGCGGGTCTTTTCCCGAATCGAGTCATCGGCTTCTTCGACGTTAATGGTGATCAAACCATTGGCATGGCCGGTGAGAACGCGCGGTCCCTCGGCGGGTGAACGAAGGAAGTCGAACATCACGCCGTGCTCAGTATCTTCGCTCACCTTCGATTTGACCGGCAAACCCAAACTGATTAGCTGCGCGACGAGGCGACGCTTGGCGTTTTCGATCAGCCGCCACCAGCGACTGTTCTGGGCGTCGTCCAAGTCGGGGATGGTGCGATTTAAGCGACAAGAAAGACAGAGAGGCTCGGGGTCATCGGCAGTTACCAGCCAATTGCAGCCGGCGGGCGAATCGAAGTTTTCGCAGCGCTTCCAGAGAGGTGTGTCGGTGGTCTGACCAGGCAGTTTCCACGTGTCCGGCTGGGGGCCCGGCTCGATCGCCCGCAACTGCCCTGTCTCCGGCTCGTAGCCCAACACCGACTTGCAGCCCAGGCAAAGGCTGTTGCGAAAGAAGATGGGTCGGTCGCACTGGCAGCGATACGTGCGCCCTCGCCCCAGCGGTTCGGTCGGCCGCCAGACTTCGGCGAGGCGCTTGGTGATGGTCTCAAAAATGCCGGTCATCGAGGTGGCCACGTGTCGCTGATTCCTGGGCAAGGCGGGAGAGGAAAGAGATACTGTAGAACCGTATTGTAATCCTGAGATTCTAAACACGAAGTGACGCTGCTGCTGCAGACGAAATGGCCACTTTACTTGCCGGGCAAGTTGGAAGAGAGGATCGGCAGAAATGATCCGCTTGATTTTTCGTAAGCGTTCACGCTGACATCGGCGACAGCCATTCGCGGGTAGGGTGGGTCAAATCGCGCTATCGGCCTGCCCATCTCGCTGGACTCAGCCGCGATGAGACCCACCACGAGGGAAGGGAGCGGATCCAATCTCTCTGGCCGCGAAAGCGCTATTGGCAACCGGTTGGAAGCACATTCTCGCCTTCAATCTGGTTGGCGCTTTCGCGGAACGCGAGAACGTTATCCCTCTCGCCCGCTGGTGGGCCTCGTCGCGGGAAACTCAGTTGCCATGACCAAGACCACCGACGCGACCTCGGCCACACCCTACGTGCCAGCGCGAACGCCTACTTTTTTTCGCATCCCGTGACCAGACGTGTCACGACGGCATTGTCTAATAGGTTGGCAAGATGTCTTGCGCAATATGGAACAACGTTACTCGCATTTGGTTCCCCATTTCTAGACAAATGCGGGGGGCGGGGATGCTATTGGCCGGCGCCAATGAATGAGTGGGTTACTTGGCCCCCTCACAGCGCATGGCGGCGGCAGTTTTTAGGGAAAGGACGCTGCCCTAAAGTCGCGGACTGGACAAGTGCAGGATCGGTCGATCGAGGCGACAACTGGCAAACCAGGTAACTTTACTGCGATCATATTTTGGAAATAAGTGCCGCTTATCTGGAAATCGTTTAGTGGAAATTTCCTGACTAACTAAACCGTAAGTGATTGCACCAATTGAGCTTGAAGGAGAACTTAGGCAGTCGAAAATTTGAGAATAACGGAAATTTCCGCAAGCCGCGAAGGGAACCAACCAGTAACTGGCGCGGTCGCTGGGACCCGTTGAACGGAGATTGCTTCAGGCGGTTGTTTTCGCCTTAAGCGAACCGAGGTCGAACTGAGGAATGAGAGTGCAAGAACCTGGATCGAACACTGACGGCTGAGAGATGATCGTTAGGGGGAGGCTAGCACCAACCTTGGCTATCTTCGCTGGCAGCCGAATGTTAGACTGCTTAGCTTCGCTGCGATGGAGGGGTTTCCGTTGCGGCGAGGTGTCACCGCTAATAAACCCGTTTACTGTTTCGCGATTCTCTTATGTCCACCGCACCAACCTCTCCCGAAAATTCTGCTCCTCCCGCTGCTGAAACCGCGACTCCCGCCACACCGGCTGGGGGTGGGGACGAAGCCAAGCGTGGCCCAATCAAAGTGGGCCGCACGAGTGGGGCACCCAGTGGCCAGCCAGGCGGCGGACAACAGGGGGGCGGCCAGCGTCGCGACCGTGGGCCTCGGCCACCCAAGCCGCAACGTCCGCGCCGCGAAGGGGAACCGCAGTCGGCCAACGAGCGCGAAGACTCGGAAGAAGCCGCCTTGGACGCCGCTGCCGAGCAGCAACGCCAGGCCGGTCGCCGCGGGCCAGTGCCGGTGCCCAACCGCCGTGGCCCCTTGTCGGCCGAACTGGAAGCCGAGTTGAAGGAAGCCCTCGGCGATCTCTCGATTGAAGACGTCGTTAGTGGCAAGACATCGCCCGCGCCTTCAGCTGGCCGCGTCGAGAACGAAACCCAAGTGCGAGCGGCGGTGATTGAAGTTCACGGCGATAATATTTTCGTCTCGCTCGGCGGCAAGAATCAGGGAGTGGTCTCGGTTCGCAATTTCGAAACCCCGCCTGCCGTTGGCGACATTCTTGAAGTGACCGTGACTGGCTTCAATGCCGAAGACGACCTGCACGAAGTGAACGTGGCGGGGGGCAAAGTTGTCGGCGGCGACTGGACGAACCTGATTGAAGGTTCGATCGTCGAAGCCAAAGTGACAGCCGCGAACACGGGCGGTTTGGAATGCACGGTCGGTGGCGCGCGGGCCTTCATTCCCGCCAGCCAGGTATCGCTATTCCGCACGGAGAACCTGGCAGACTACGTCGACCAGAAGTTGGTTTGCGTCGTGACTGAAGCCAACGAACGTCGGGGCAACCTCGTTCTGAGCCGCCGCGGGATTCTGGAACGCGAGAAGGAAGAATCGAAGAAGAAGCTGCTCGGCGAACTCGAAGCGGGCCAGCTGCGCGAGGGGATCGTGCGCAAGATTCAAGACTTCGGGGCGTTCGTCGATCTGGGCGGCGTCGATGGCTTGATTCACATTAGCCAAATGAGTTGGGAACGGATTAAGCACCCGAGCGAGATCCTGAAGGAAGGCCAGAAGATTCGCGTTCGCGTCGATAAGATCGACCTGGAGAGCGGCAAGATTGGCCTCTCGCTGAAGAACCCAGAAGAACATCCTTGGACCGGCATCGAACAGCGGTTCCCGGTGGGCACGATCATTCGCGGGCCGGTCACACGACTCGCCAGCTTCGGCTGCTTCGTGAAGATTGCTCCGGGCGTCGAAGGCATGGTGCATATCAGCGAGTTGGCTCATAACCGCGTCTACGCTGTCCAAAACGTCGTGAAGGAAGGGCAAGAGGTCGAAGCCAAGATTCTCGCTGTGGATGCCGATGCGCAGCGGATCGCACTCTCGATGAAGGCGACGATTCAGCCACCGCAAAAAGAAAACACCAAGAAGGAAGAAGCGGCTCCCGTGGTCGAAGAGCCCGTGCGGGCACCGATCGTGCCCAAGCGCGAAGGCGAACTTAAGGGTGGCACCAAGCGCAAAGCTGGTGGCGAAAAGTTCGGACTGAACTGGTAGCTAATTCAGCCCGAACCCTGGTTACCGAGCGACTAGTGCCGGCGGCTGTGGGAGTTGTCTTGCCGCAAGTGATTGAGAAGGGCTGCTTTGCCAGCGGGCTGCGGAACGGACGAAACCGATTCCGCTTCACTGGCTGCTGGTACTGGAACAGCGGCCAACGGCAATTGCAACTCAGGCGTGATCGCCAGATCTTCGTCTTTCCGCTTGCGGGGCTTAAAGACCACACCAAGCGGACCAGCCAATAGTGCGGGGAAGAAAATCAATTCGGCCACCACGCCCATCCACAAGATGACCAGCATCAAGTAACCGAAGCGTTGGGTCGGCGTGAAGGTGCTGAGGGCAAACACCGAGAGTCCCAGGCCGCTGATGATGGCCGCTTGGAAGGTGGGCGTCGCACAATGTTTATAGGCCGCGAGGATGGCCAGCTTGCGATCCTTCAGCCGGTCAAGTTCCTCGCGATACCAATTCAAATAGTGAATCGTATCGTCGACCGCGACCCCGAGCGCGATACTGGCCGTCATCATCGAACCGACGTCCACATCAATGCCAAGCCACCCCATGCCGCCGAAGACCATCAGGACTGGCAGCACGTTCGGTAGCATGGCCACCAGCCCGCCCCAGAAGCTGCGACTGATGAACATCATCAGCGGGGTAATGGTGATGAACGACCAGAAGGTGCTTTCGATCAGGCTATTGAGCAGAGTGCGCTGCGCCTTGTAGACGATCGGAACAACGCCGGTATACGTGGCATGCGTCAGGCCGACATCTGACTTCGAGCGACGGGCAGCCGAGTTCAACTCGTTGCCGTCGAACTTATGATCGCGGGCATCGACCAGGAGTTTGGTCGCGCGACTCAGATCGAAACCGCTATAAGCAGCCTGATCACTGATGAGTACGACACAATCGAAGTTGCCCAGGTATTCTTTCCAATTGGCGGGTGCCTCATCCACACCAGGAATGAAGGTTATTACCTTCAAGCGCTTAATGGTGAGCATGTCGGTGAGTGCTTCACTGAAGATCGCCGTTTGGTTCACCTGACGCTTTGTCGTGCCGTTCTGATTGGCCGCTGGAGCTGCCGCCACTTCCTGCGGAGCAGGTGCGGGTACGCCGAGCAACAAAACCTTGCTATTGGCCGGAGACTTATTGCCGCGCTTGGCAATCAGTTCCTGCATGATGTGATCGCGACGCTGCTGGGCCGAAAGAATCGGCTCGACGGCATCCTTTAATTCGTGAATGAGAGTGCCGTAATCCACGCCTTTGGTGGCACCAACGCGGATACTCACGCGCCAAAGTTCCGATTGATCTTGCTCATCTAACCGGAGGTAGTCGCTATGCAGAAACTCTTCGCGGTGAGCCTCCAATCGTTTGCTCGTGGCTCCGCGAGTGAGCATGCTGCGGCTGTCCCCTTTGGGCTCCGGCAGGTTGCGGACGAAGGTGGCCGCACTCATTGCTCGGCCAATCTTGCCATTGCCAGTGGCACCAAACTCTTGTTGCACCACACGCTGAACGCGGGCGGCAAGTTCCATCCGTTCGAGAAATGGCATCTGTTTTTGCCGCTGCAGTTGGACCACTTCGAGCTTGCCGAGTTCGGTCGCGAACTTCTGCTTTTCCGCTGGATCGGTCGCCGACTCAAACTGCTGGGTCAGCTCGTCGACGCGCAGATTCTCAGCCGTTAACTCAGCAGCCGGTGGCAAGAGCGATGCTTTCGGTACGCGGACCACAATTTCCATCGGCACGAGTTCGCCGAGGTTGGCCTCGAGCCATTCATAGTCCTGAATGATCTTGGCTTTGGAATGGAACATCCGCAGCATATTCACCGAAGTATTGGTGTACATCACGCCATAGCCCGTGGCGGCAATGACGATGATGCAGACGATCGCTACGACCGCATGATTGCGCACAATGAAGCCGCCGAGCTTTTGCCAGAAGTCGCCCAGGAAGGTATCGAGCCAAGGCCTGTCGTCTGCGCCAGCGGCCTTCTTTTTGCGAATCTGCGGCCAGATCTGCAAAGCGGCTGGCAGGTAGGTATGCGTGATGATGAGCGTGGCCAGCACACCGAGGCCTGCATAAAAGCCGAACTTGCGGATCGGTGCGAGTTCGCTGGTAATCAGCGAAAAGAGGCCGATGGCAGTGGTAATATTACAGAGTAGTGCCGGCTTCCAGCTTTTCATGATCGCGCGCTCGGGAGCGCCGATCAGCCCCTTTTCTTCAACGGCATCGTAATAGTAATTGATCGTGTGCGCGGCTCCTGACAGACCGAGCACGTATACGAGCGCTGGCATCGACATGGCGATGGCATCGACGGTGTCGCCAAACCACCACATCATGGCAAGCGTGACGACTGCACTAATGCCACCAACCAGAAAGACCATGATGGTGGCCGAAATGGTACGGAAGCAGGCCAACGAAAGGCCCAGCCCTAAGATGGCCGTCATGCCAATTAGGCGAACCAGCGTGATGGAACCTTCTTCATCGATCGCGACGTTATCGACTGGCGGCCCACCCAGGCGCAGTTGCTGCTCGGAGATGTTCGATTCTTGTGCGATCTCGTAGAGGCGACCGCGCGGCTTGCCGAGACCACCGCGCCCGAGCACCAAGTGCAAGTTGTGTTTGGCGGCGTCGCTGAGCGTGAGGACCATGCAGGTCTGCTCGCCGTTCGGACCAAAGAGCATGCCGGTCAAACGCTCTTTGGCTTCTTCTGGATTGCTGGCGAGTTCACCACCGGGGCGAACGAGGCTGGCGAGAACGTCAGGACCGGTCGTCACCGTTTTGAAGAGTTGGGCACGCAGACGCCGCGGCTCGGCAAAATACCAGGGGCCATCGACCTTGCCAAATGAATGGACCAGCTGACCGCGAACCGGTTGCGGGGCGATTTTTCTTTGCAGCTCGCGATAGGCAGATGCTAACGGCGCGTCGACGCCATCCCAGCGATACAAGTCGCCGTCGGGTGTAATGTAGTACCAGGCTTCTTCCACGCTGTCGCTATCTGGATTGGCCCGCCCGCGCAGCCACTTCTCGCCGCGCATGCCCCAGTTTTCTGCAACGTCAAAGGAGCCGTCCACATACTTGGGTAAGTAGAGCCCCAGGCGATCGCCAATGAAATCGGCCTGGTGGATATACCGGGTTGGCGACGCTTCGTCTGCGACCTGTTCGGTGGCGTCGCTGATTGTTTCGCTACTACCTGCGCCATCGTTGGCGGCTTCTTGGCCTTCGCTATTCAGTTTGGCAAGGGCGGCCTGCTCGCGCTTGGCCACCGCGGCCTGCTCGGCAGCTAACTTCGAGGGAGCTTCTTCGGGTTTGAGTTTGGCAAGGAACAGTTTGTAGCGTTGATCGGCTTCGTTGCCTGTGCAGCCATCCCAACTGACAACGACAAACTGCTCGCTCAGAAAGTGTTGGCGAAACCAGGCAAGCTCCGCGGTCTCACTGAAGCCCTTGGGTAGCCAATCGCGAACATCGTTCTTCATCCCCAGCACAGACATGCGCGCACCGCGCAGCGCAAAGGGAACGAGGAAGAACACAATCATCAGCACGATGATCGCACGCCGGCCGAAAAAGGTGGTCTTTTCTGTCATCGCTGCGTGGGCTGGCTGGGGTGAGGTGGCGCTGGCCGGCGGCGATGAAATTCATCGCCGGCGTTCCGCTCGAGAGGAACTGGTGGCCTGCCAAGTGACAGCACAGCTAGTAAAGCCGTAATGCCAAGCGCAAGCCGGGTTATTCTCACCTTCGGCAACGAAGGAAGGTTGGCTTCAAAAGGTACGGCTCGCCAGCTCGGAATAAAGCGGAAAACTGCCGTTCGGGGGGCGATGTCTTACGCAGAACTCCAGGCTTGCCAGACGCATTTCGGCTGAGTTGCCCGTATCTTGCCTGCTCAACCGAGCTCGCCATCCTATCCCGATTCTGGCGGGTCAGCAAGTTGCGATTTCCCGGCAGAACCCAGCGAACGGGGCGTTTTACTGGCATCGCCCCGAACGTGAGCTAAATTTATCCGAACACGCAAAGTTTGCGGCTGCCGAGGGCCTGGTTCCCCGCGCAGACTGCTGTCCACAGAGTTCGCCGCTGGTTCATTTTTGGGAGCGACTTATGTTGTCTGCCTGGCTCGTATCCGTAGCAATGTCGACCACGATGGTCCCCCCTGGTCACCCGGTTGAGAATCATGCCTCCGTAGGCAAGAGTGCTCAGCCGACGATTCAACTGTTCGAACGCAAGGCCGTCGATCGTGCTCGCCGAGCCAATTGGAATGCCTACGTCGCCGAACTCGATGTGCTGTGGGCTGACTTTCGCGCTGCTGGTTCGACCGACGCCGCCATGGCCGACTACAAGTTCAAAGCCAATGCCGCAAAGATTAAGTTCCTGTACAACGACCCCTACCTGCTGCCAATCATCGACGACTAGTTCGTCCCCCGCTCGATGAGCATTGATTGCAGAATCTGCCTGCCCCGCGCCGGATCGCTAGCGATCGCGGCGCGGCATTGTTTCAAATCGGCGACTTGCCCGGCCGTAAATGGAACCGCGGTTTGAGGCTCCGCAGCACGCGGCACTAAGTGCGCGGCGATGGCCGTGCCAAGTTCTTTCAAGCCTGCGCCAGTAACGACCGACACGAGCAGTCCGTCAATCGGTTCGCGCGCGTCAGCTGTCGGCAGCAAGTCGCACTTCGTGCGCACCAGCAAGCCGGCATTCGCCGAGAGCTTGCCAGGCAGCGGCTCATTCGCGGGAACAACGTGCAGCAGCAAGTCTGCACCGGCTATCTCTTGCCGCGCGAGCGCGACGCCGGCCAATTCCACCGGATCGGTGCTTTCGCGCAGTCCGGCCGTATCGAGCAGTTCCACGGGCCAGCCAGCAAAAGCTGTGCGGGCGGTAACGACGTCCCGCGTGGTACCCGCAATCTCGCTAATAATGGCCCGCTGAAATCCCAGCAGGGCATTGAGCAAACTGCTCTTCCCAGCATTCGGTCGTCCCGCAATGACCACGCGCCAAGGTTGCGTAAGATGCAGGCCAAGCGAAGCACGCGCGAGAAGCTCATCGAGCCGGTCTGTTGCAGCGATGACGTTTTGTGACTGCATCAGCAGATCGCAGATTGCTTGCAATTCATTTGCCAAAGCCCCGTGTAATTGATCGAGCAGAATGCAGGCCGTGCGCTCGGTGAGGGCGCCGGCTAGCGCAATTCTGGCTGAACTAGCGATCGCGTTATCAGCAACCGCTTCGTTCCACTGCTGCCAGCCGACGCGCACCGCTCCCTGCCGCTCGAGGGCGTTCAGCACGGCCTCGCAGGCGGCAGCACCGCCGTGGCAATGCAAGCGGGCTTCGTCTCCATTCGGAAAGGCAACCACCAACTCTTCGCCGGCACCTGCTCCCGCTTGGAATTGCCGCAACCAGGGACGCTCTGTGCGTTCGGCAGCAGGAACCGCTGTGGCGAGGCAACCCTGGGCAAATCGATATGCCTCGGGACCGCGCAGGGCAATCGTCGCCAGCGCGCCGCGGCCAGGCGGAGTGAGCAGGGCGACAAGTGTCGGAATGAGAGGTTCAGCTGCTGACATGCGTTTGCAAGCCTGGGAGGTGGTCGGCCCTGTATAGTATCACGCGTTGTCGTTTGAAATTGCTGCCGTCGAGGGCAACAGGGTCCGCACTTCGCCGCGAAATCACCTGCCCATTTCCATCCCAAACGTCCAACAATACCACCGATTGTTGAACACGAATCGCTCGCAAACCCGTGAATGGCGCTAGGTACTGTCCAACAATCGACCCGATTGTTGGACACCCCCCTTTTGCAGTTTGCGAACATTGCCCACTACCCGAAAGCTTGCGATGCACACTGTCCCGCCCCTGCGGATTCGCCAGGTCAATCAAGCCCCCGTTCAACCTGGCGGCGACTATGTGCTGTATTGGATGACGGCCTTTCGCCGCGTCCGTTCCAACTTCAGTTTGCAGCGAGCACTAGAACATTGCCGCGAACTGAACAAGCCGCTACTCATTCTCGAAGCACTGCGAACGCGCTATCACTGGGCCAGCGATCGGCTTCATCGGTTTGTCATTGAAGGGATGGCTGCCAATCAGCAGGCAATTGCCGCGGCAGCCAATCCCGGCGTCTACTATTTTCCTTATGTCGAACCAGCTCACGGCGAGGGTTCGGGGCTGTTGGCAACACTCGCCAAGCGGGCAGCCGTCGTGGTCACCGACGATTTTCCTTGCTTCTTTTTGCCCAGGCTCGTGAAAGTCGCGGGGCGGCAACTCCCCGTGCGGCTCGAAGCCGTCGACTCGAATGGAATCGTGCCGCTGCGTGGTACCGATCACGCCTTTACCATGGCATTTCACTTTCGCCGCTGGCTACAGAAAAATCTGCCGAGGTGGCTCGAGAAGAGTGAGTTTCCGCTCGCCGACCCCCTCAAGCGCTGCGAACTCCCCACGTTCGAAAAGCTGCCGGCGAGTATCACCAAGGAATGGCGCCCTGCCGATTTGGCAAAGCTGCTCGCGCCCGGCGGCTTGCAAGCGTTGCCCATCGATCACAGTGTGCTCCCCGCGTCGATTCACGGCGGAAGCGCGGTTGCAGAAACTGTCCTCAAAGAGTTTCTCAAACATCGCCTTGCTCGTTATGCCGATGAGCGGAATCAGCCCGATGCGAACGCGGCCAGTGGAGTTTCACCCTATTTGCACTTTGGTCACCTTTCGGTGCACGAAATGTTTACCGCGGCCGTCCGGCAAGAAGACTGGTCGCTCGATTGTCTGGCCAAGAAGGCCGATGGCAAGAACTCGGGCTGGTGGGGCACATCACCGCCGCTCGAATCGTTTCTCGACGAACTCATCACCTGGCGCGAGATCGGCTTCAACTTCTGCACGCATCGTCCCGACGATTACGACCAGTACGAGTCCCTTCCCGAGTGGTGCCGCAAGTCGCTGGCGAAACATGCCAAAGACGCTCGTCCAAATCTTTACGACCTCGATCAATTCGAGTCAGCTGCCACGCACGATCCGCTCTGGAATGCAGCCCAGCGACAGTTAGTGCGCGAAGGGCGGATGCACAATTACCTGCGCATGCTCTGGGGCAAGAAGGTACTCGAATGGTCGGCCTCGCCCGAGGACGCGCTGCAGACGCTGATTCACTTGAACAACAAATACGCAGTCGACGGTCGCAATCCCAACTCGTACAGCGGCATCTTCTGGTGCCTCGGACGCTACGATCGCCCCTGGGCACCCGAGCGCCCCATCTTCGGCATGATCCGCTACATGAGCAGCGAAAACACCGCCCGGAAGATCAAGGTGAAGAATTATTTGCGTGAATACAGTGAATACAGCGAGTGAGATTCTGCGCCTTCGTGAGTTTACCCGAACAACCTTGCGATTAAGGCACGAGTTCCACTGGCAATACCTCGTAGAAATAGACTCGGTCCATTGCTTTCCATAATCGCTCCACGCGATCGTTATCCCACTCGCGTCGATGGTTTTCCCACCATTCAAACCATATCCAAGCAAGTTCATCGTTGCCCGCTTCCGGCGAATCTGCGGGTGGGATAAGTCCTTCAGCGCGAACGGCGGCCAGAAATGCCACCCTATCCATCGAGGTGTACTCTCCCTCTTCTGGCAGGTAGCGAAAAGGGTTTGATTTCGCACGCTTGTGCAAATTGAGTGCTCGGCAATGTTCCTCTGCTCGCTCACGGTCTAAGAATGACTTTACCGGCTTGCCAGGTCGCCCTTCGTCCAAAACCAACGGCGAGCGGTTTGAACGCCAACGCCACATGAATTCATGAACGACATAAACAGTCTGGTGTTTCGTCGTAATCTTGTTGTCTATGGAAGAACTAGTCCTTACACCGCAACCTACAAGTACCATAGCTCCGTACATAACCATCGCGACCAAACGAGTGCGGATAGTTCCTGTCATCAATTAGCCACCACCTGCTCACTTCCTAGATCTAACGTCGCCGCGAAGGATATTTGAATCAGAGCAGAGTGCAGTAAGCAAGAAAAATAAAAGGGGCCACAATTTGATTTGCAGCGGGGTGGCACGTCTGAACGCTGCTGATTATCGGGTGGCACGGGAGTACTCACCCGTGTTTGCTGGCCATTTTCGTGCGCGGGAATGACGCAGCGAGTGGTGGAGTACATGCCATTCTGAGGTAACGCTGCGCTGCAACTGCAGGTGAATTCGAGCTGATTTCCGTCACTCTTGGCAAGCAACCTTACCGCAGAAGACAGGGAAGAACACGGGTGAGTACTCCCGTGCCACCCGCCGGGGCCGCCGAGGAACCTGTGAATTCCGAAAAACCGTAATGCGGCCCCCGTCTGGTGCAGCGACTTGTTATGTATCCAGCGGATCCGCGAGTTCCCAAACACCATTCACGAAGAACAACAACAAGCATTCATCGGCGGCGAAGACCTCTCGCCCTGGATCAAGCAATGTCACGTCCGCTTCGACCTTGTCTTGCTCAATGTAACCGAACTTGATCTCACAAGGGCTCGAAAGGAGGACGAGATCGTCGAAGCGCCGCGGGCCTCCATTCGAGCGAAACATTGAAACAAGAAAGTAGTTCTCCGCCATCAGCACCAAGTCCACTTCGAATTGCGACTTGAAAGCCGCAATCGCCGTAGCGAACTCTTCTTGCTTGGCTGAGCCGTGCAGACGAACGTAAAGCGCGTGGCCCTCATAGTAGTCAAGGTTGCGGCGCAGCAGGATTTCAGATGCTGAAATCGAACCCACATCGAATAGCAACTGGCAAAGCTGCAGGAACTCCTCCTTGGTTTCCTCGCCGCGACTCAACAGGACTTCGAGTCGCGCGATCTCCTTGGCCGCCGTGGGGTTGGTCTGGGCAAGAGCGACCAAGTCCGTATCTCCGATGTTTGCAGCCGGGAACGCGTACCCGTCGTCGTGGTCCATAGCAGCTGTGCCCTTTGGATGCCTAACACTACAAATCAGCTGCGTGCGGCGGTTGATGAACCATCTTGAGCCGAGTCTTTCCGCACGTCGGCTGGATTTGTTTGTTCGCATGTTTTCTGTGCAGCATCGACGTCCCCGGCGGCGTCGCACGTCTGAACGCTGCTGATTATTGGGTGGCACGGGAGTACTCACCCGTGTTTGCTGGCCATTTTCGTGCGCGGGAATGACGCAGCGAGTGGTGGAGTACATGCCATTCTGAGGTAACACTGCGCTGCAACTGCAGGCGAATTCGAGCTGATTTCCGTCACCCTTGGCAAGCAACCTTACCGCAGAAGACATCGGAGCACACGGGTGGAGTACCACCACGTGCCACCCAACGCCGTGAACCCTTTTTAGGCAGCGGTCGTGAGGTAGCGGGCGCGATGGATTTGGGACTTGGTAGCGAGTAGGAACTCGGGAGAGCCAGCGGGCGGGTCGGGACGTTTTTTGCGAGGATAGTTGCGGCTGGATTTGTTGGCTCGCTCGTAGGTGTCGCGCACTGCTTGAGGGAGTTGGTGGGGGAGCGATTGTTGCCGAGCCAGCGGATGTCGATAGTCGCGCATCAGCCGCCGATACGTGCGCCAGACGCCCGCTAGGCTGAGTTGAGTAGGATCTAGTTGTACGCGCGTCGCTTGGACCTGAGCATCGAGCGCCATGCTCCATAGTCCCAGCAGCGACCACTCCAACTCCAAACGCGCATGCGCGGCATTGGTGCTGCGAAGTTTGCGGCGCTGATACGTTTGCTTCAAGTGGCGAAAGAAGAGTTCCACGCCCCAGCGACGACGGTAAACGTCGAGGACTTGTCCGCGCGATAATTCTTCTTCTCCGACGCTGGTGAGCAAGTAGACCGGATACTTTCCACCAGTGGCCACGACGAGGCGTAACACGAGCGGCGGCTGGCTGCGACGGGCAGCACGATCGGGCCAGAGATACACCGTGCCAACGACTTCGCGGGAGAAGCCCAGCTTGTACAGCAGACGCACATTCGAACCGACTCGCACCAGGAAATGGCGACCACTGTTAACAACGGCGCGCAGACAATCGTAACCCACGAAGCCAGCATCGGCGGTGATCAGGGCATTGCTCGGAAGTTCGTCGAGCATCGCCAACCAATGCTCGCGCTCGCTACTGCCGGTCGGACCGATTCGCCACGACCAAGGCAGTCCTGTGCCGACGTGAAACAGCAGGGTCAACCACATTTGCGGGACGCTTGCCTTGCGCGAGTGAATCGCGGTGCGCGGTTTCTGGCGACGATTGCGTTTGAGTTTTCGTCCCTTACCATCGCGAACCGGAGCATGTGCCGCCTCGTGTGACTTGCTTCGCGGCACGTCGACTCGGCTGCCATCAATGCCGAAGAGGACCAGGCCATGAACTCGCCAAAGGGTGGGAAATGCACGCTGCATCTGCCGTCGAAACGTCACCTGCAATACGCCGACCAGCAGCACCGTCCAACGCAGCAGCAACTTCATGAAGGCTTGCACCGAACTGGCAAACTCCTGTTGCGGCGCAAACAGAAATTGAGCTAATCTGCGGGCAGCAAAGAAGCGGTCCCCCAGCGTGAGTTCATCCGACCAAGCCCAGAGCAACGCCGTGGCCGCCAATTGCCGTGGGCCCCACGTGCAGTCGTCACGAAACCGAATCGCACCCCAGTCCCCCTCGCCGAGCAATCGCTCCAGTGACTGCTTGAGCTGATCCGCTTGGAACTCGGCAACGACAACCTGACTTCGACCTTGCTGACTTCGACTAGGGTCTTGATGCGACATTCCCGAATCCTTTCGGGTGAGCGGTGAACGATCCTTTCGCGGTGAGAAACGAAAGCATCGCCACTAACCTCAATCGCATCAAGACTTTTTCACTCTCGCCAAAAAGGGTTCACGGCGTTGCGTGCCACCCCCCAAAAAACGGGAGGGTGTTCAAATAAGAGTTCCTTAATTGGACAGCAGATAGCGCAACTCTCGGGTTTCCGAGCAATGACTGTTCAATTAAGGGAGTGCTGGTTGAACGTTTAGGCGCGTTTGCACGGTGCTGATCTACGCTCCCCAGTCACGAATGGCCGACGTGCTGACTTTGCTGAGGGGCGTGTAGCGAGGATGGCGCGAGTCCTTGTAAGGATCGTTCCGCCGGGCGTTGTAGCAGCAGATGAGGGACCAGCGGGGGTCGTCGGAGGTGTTAGCGTCGCTGCGGTGGAGCAGGTTGCTATCGAAGAAGATGGCGTCGCCAGGCGCACATTCGCAGTAGACGAGGTCCAACCGTTCGAGGGCGGCATTCACTCGTTCCAGGTCGGCCCCGGTTTGATCGCCGGTCTTGCCGTGGTCGATCCGCCCGAGCAAATGCGAACCGCGCAGCACTTGCAGGCAGCCATTGGCGCGGGTGTGGGCATTGACGGCAATCAGGCAGCTGGCAAGCAGCGGATAGAGGCAGCCGTTGTTGTACCAATAGCCGTAATCCTGATGCCATTCCCAAGCGCCGCCCACGTGCGGCTCTTTGAGCATCATCTTCATGTGATAGAGATAGACCTCGCCTCCGAGGCACTGCTCCAGGCGGTCGACAATTTGCGGCGAGCGGGCAAACATGCCGTACAGGTCTTCGCCAGCCGTGTTCCAGAGGGCCAATTTGGTCTCCATGCCGGTCGAATCTTTGCGCCCATAAAGGGACGCGGCAAAATTCGGGTCGGTGCGGGCATATTCGAGCAAACGGTTGATCTCGACGTCGTCAAACAGCCCGCGGGCGATGAAAAACCCATCTTCCCGGTAGGTAGCAAGCTGGCGGTCGGTGAAAACGGTGGTCTGCAGAGTGTTCATATTGGGCAGCGCTCGGAGCTGGTACTTCGTACTGGCAGATTGCTTCTGCTAAACTGCTTTTATAAGCTAGACAGACCAGTTGGTAAAACTGCTTTGGCCACACGCGTGGTCGGCAGGGGTGCTTTCCTGAGAAAGCCCGTGCGAGAAAATGACTTTCAGGCCCGCAGTAACGCGTAGGAAACGAGCGTCGAAATGCCCCAGGAGCAACAGCCAGTCGCCGACACCACCAGCCCTGCGCAAAAGCGGATCTTGCTGGTGGACGACGATGCCGAAATCATCGACGCCATGCGTTACGCGCTAGAATCGAAGGGGTATCAGATTCTGGTGGCCCGCGACGGCAACCAAGGGCTGGCGATGGCCGAGGTCGAACATCCCGACCTGATCATTCTGGACATGATGATGCCCAAGCGGAGCGGCTTTCTCGTGCTTGAGAAATTGCGGTTGGGTTTGAAGAGCACCGTGAAGGTCATCATGGTGACCGCTAACGAAGGGACTCGTCACCGCGACTATGCCGTCGACCAATTGCAGGTCGATGACTATCTGCGTAAGCCCTTCGCCATGGACAAGCTGATTGACGCTGTGCAGCGGCAAATTGGTTAGGCCGCTGCGAGGAAGCCATCGTCGCCACTAGGGGACGATTTCGCTCTTCTCGAAGATGATGGCGGTGTACAGACCATCGGGCGATGTGAGGGCACCTTTGCAGTCTCCCTTCAGCGTCACGAATTGGCCCGCCCAGAGGGCGGCCAGGGCACAGCGAATTTCTGGCTTGGTCTTGATGTCGTCGACCAGAAAGCGGAACTCGAGGCCGAACTGCAGCGGCAGTTTGCCATCGGGCGTGACGAGCGCCACGAAGGCTTCTTTCTGTTCCAGCTGCTGATTGCCGAACTGGTCAAGCACAATTCGACCGTCCGCATCACGGACGGCTACGGGAACCAGGTCGCGCTTCACGTTGACGAGGCGGCCAGATATTTGCAGCCGTTTCCCTTCAAAGTGATGGTAGGCAAATGCCTGATTGTCGCGATAGGCTCGCGTGAGTTTGAGGGCGGGGAAAATAGTGCCGCGGTAACAAGGATCGCCCTTGCTGACGACGCGATAGCCGATTTCTTCTGGCGAGCCCATTACGTCGCCGTGACCGGGAACGCAGTTGGGGCAGTTGCCGCCGCCCAATTCCGCGGAACAAAGGCAGAGAGCCATTAGCAATGAATTCATCGAACCGAACTCCAAATCGTTGGATTTGCCGAGCGGCGGATTCCTGCCGCCAGCTGCAGTGCTGCAGTGCTGCAGTGCTGCTCTCTCTGTGCTCCATCCGCGCAGCGATACGCTGCAATTCGGTTCGTCCGGACTTGACTCACTTCTTCGATTTTTTTGAGCAGTTGCCGAATATGCCAGCTGGCGGCAAATCTGCCGCCCATTCGGGCGGCCTAAGCGACAAAGTTTCTCACAGTGGCCGGGCAGCGATTACGGGGCACCGGGTGGTGGCGGCGTCGCGCCGGGGAAGTTCTTTTTGAAATCGTCGACCTTCTTTTTGGTCGCTTCTTCGTCGGCCTTTTTCTTTACTTCCGGCGTGAATGACGGCCGGTCAGTAATGTTGACTCGTGGTGCCGGGGTGACGATTTCCAGCTGCAAAGTCTGCGGCGTTCCTTCGCGACTGACGAGATCAATTGGTTGCACATCGATATTGAAGCGCGTCGTACCTGGCGGCAGACCCGTGGGAACTACGCGAGTCGCGCGAAAGGTGCCGTCAGGGGCGAGCATCGTTTCTAAGACCACCGGCTTTATACCTTCTGGGACAACCTTGCCGTCAGGCTCACGACTCATGGTCACTTTCACCGTTTGAATCCCCACGCCTTGGCCGTCCGTCACGCGCCCAAGCACTTCGATCAGGTCGGTGCGGCGCGTGTAGTCGATCTGGATGCGGTTCTTAACCAGCAGCGCCTCCACCTCAAAGAGCGGTGCCTTGCGATCGAAGACTACCGTCTGCACGTGATTGGCAGCATCGCTAGAGAGGTCCAGCTTGCCACCTTTGAGACTGGCCTTCAGACGCGTGCGCGTGTCATCCGGCGGCGAAGCATCGGTCGCAACATCGAGCCCGCGGAAGTCATCGACCGTGGTGTGGAAGGTCAGCCCGCCATCGGTTAGCAAACCTTCGAGTGTGACCTTGATATCGCGATCTTGCAAAAAGCGATACTTGGGCTCAGCTCCCTCATAACCCAGTTCGATCCAACCTCCGTCGGTGAAAAACGAAGAGTGAACGTCCGCTTGCAGGTCGGCGGTCATCTTCTGTCGATTGCCGGGCGTATCGAGGCGAATGCCGGCGATGCTGCGCTCTTCGCGCCGCAAGTACTTCAACACCAAATCGGGCGGCACCGTCTCGGGCACCACGGCAGGCGTGTAGACCGCATCTTGCGATTGAATCAGGAACATTGTCTTGTCGTGCGTCAGCCGGCTGAGATGCAACCCGCTCAGTTGATCGCGTTTGAGATTCCGCGG
The DNA here is from genome assembly GCF_007747655.1 of Anatilimnocola aggregata. NCBI lineage: Bacteria > Pseudomonadati > Planctomycetota > Planctomycetia > Pirellulales > Pirellulaceae > Anatilimnocola > Anatilimnocola aggregata. The sequence goes on along the minus strand of NZ_CP036274.1, from coordinate 4,242,606 downwards.
ACTGATGACCTGAATCTTGTTATCGAGTTGCAAGCCGTAGACGAACGCCCGCGGATAGTCGTCGATATTCAGCCGCAGCACCACATCCTGCCGAATGGCCTCGGGAATCTCGGCCTTGAAGGTCGCCGACAAGGTTTGCGGGTTAATGATCGATTCCATGTAATCCGGCTTGCCGAGGCCAGTGCCGGTTCGATCCCAAATCACCTTCAGGGGCTGATCGAGCCGCATTCCAGCCGCGGCATCCGCCGCAAACAACGTCACCTTAAAGCTGAGCATGCCATCGACGAAGCTGATGTCTTTCTCGCGCAGCTCGAATAGTTCGTGCGGAGCATACGGCACCAGGTCGAGCCACTTAATGAACCGCTCGCTCGGTTTTTCGACGTTCGTAATCACACACAGCAGGCCCGTGGTGACATCGACGGGTGGCGGAGTTGCAGCGGGATTGGCCGGATTCACAGGTGCGCCATTCTTTAACTCCAGCGTGACCGGCACCAGGGGCGAATTGGCCGACGGCAGAACGATTGGCGTCTTCTCGGGTGAAGCAGCGACAACCTGCTCAGCAAGAAAGGCAGGCAATGTCTGCATCTTCGCCAACTGAGCATCGAGATCTTGCAATTCAGAAATTAGCGCCCGACCTTCGCCGAACAAATAGGGGCTCCACGGTTGCGGACGGTTCACATCGGGCACGAATGTTTGCCGCGGCACACGAATCAGCTGCACACGGACCTTCTTATCGTCACTGGCATAATTCTGCAGCATCAACTTGAACGAGCTATCTCGATTGGGATACAGCCGCATTACAGAGCCTTGCGAGAGGGACTCTTCAGCGCCGTAGCTGGGCTTGCTTTCGTCGTAGCGATGCGCGGCGATAACCTTGAGATCGACCAGGTTCGGCCGCGGCAACAAGCAAGAGACATCTTGCGACGCGCTCACTTCATGGAACTTGACGCGGGCAGCAAGGTTGACTGCTTCCCCTTGACCGGGACGCTGGCTCTTCAAATGGAAGATATGCGTCCAACGCTTGCTGCTGCCGACATGCACGTTGCTCATCGCGGTCGAAGCATCCGGCCGTTCGCGATCGATCACATCGATGCCGCTCCCCGGTTCCAGAAACAGCTGAACGTTGAGGTTCTCGATGTCGACCTGATCGGTCGACACATCGATCGTCACCTGCACGGGCTGTTCCTTGTCGGTCAATTGCACGGGATTCGGCGTGACGGTGATCTTCACGCTGTCGGGCATTGGCTCCGGTAAGAAAGGCTGCGTCAAAAAGACGGGGAGGCCGCGCAAACGATAAGCATCGCGCCCGTCTACGAGCAACAGCCAGTGATACAAGTCAAGCAGTTGACGGCGAGTAATGCCCTGCGATGAATTGGTCAGCGACCGGTTGCGATCCATGATTCGTGGCGGCAACTGGCTATAGAACTCGCGGAACTCGTAGCCCAGCGCACTGGCCGTCGAATGCGGCTGAGCACCAGTCCCCGTGAGTTCGTTCAAACGTCCGAGACAGTACTTGGCCGAGCCGATGAGCGATTCATCCGGCCGACTGGCAGGACGGTCCTGAGCTGTGAGGAGCTTAATGACTCGCACTTCGCTGCCAACCTGATCGAACAGATGATCCCAAATCAATTCGCCACTGCCGCTGCTGGCAACCGGCCGCAACGAGGTGGCCGGTGAAGCCGGCGGATCAAGCAGCGGCAACACGCGATCTAACAACGTGGCTCGGTCGGCCGCTGCAATTAACGGGGACTCCAGCAGCAGGCCAATCGCCTGCGCGCGACCAGGGAGTGCGACACTGCGGTTCGAAGTCAGTGACTGGCCAAAACGGCTGAGTTTGTTATCGAGTGCCTGGCGTGCCCGCTGAACTTCCGCTGCTTGCGCGAGTAGATCGCGGGCGATATTCGGCCGCATCTGATGATCTTCGCTCTGCCGCTCGAACGAAGCCCGCATTTCCTTGAGTTGAAGTTCGCAGTTTTCTAGCTCGGTGCCGATTGCCAATTTGACGTCGGCGGCACTGAGCATTATCCCTTGCAGACGCACATACTCCGGAAAGCGGTACGCCGTGTCTGCATAAATCTTGAGCGCCCGGTTCGCATCGTGCAGCGAATTCTTCTCCGCAGCCTGGAACGAGAGCCAGGCTTTCGAAGGCCCGACGCTGCCATTGCTCCGCAGCCGATACCACGCGTCCGATAAATCCTGAACGACGCCGGTCCCTTGATTGCTCGGCTCCACTTCCTGCTGCAACAGTCGCTTGAGATAACGCATGCCGTCGATCAACTGCTGCAGGTCGAGCAGCAACTGGCGATTGTCGTTCACGGCCCCCGCGCGACAGCGTTCTTCGTAGGAAATCAAAAAGGCATTCAACTTGCGCCAGTGATGCGGGGCGAAATGCACCGGCGACCAGCCTTGCCGACCAAAGGTCGACTCCCAGTTTTCGAGTTCATCTCGCAACATCCAGGCTTCCGCCAACTGCTGCGTGAACTCGCTCAAGAACGGCGAATGTCGCGGTTTCTCATCGGCGGGACTCGGCGCAGGTGCCGCGGCTGGTGGTGCTGGAGATGGCGCGACCGGTGGCGCTACGACAGGGGGCATTGGCGCGGCAGCTGGAGCGGTCGGATCAGCAGTTGCTTGCGGCGCTTCGCTGGCAGGCTTCGCTGGATCGTCGGCCGGTGACGCTGGCGCATCGCTTGGCTGTTGAAGGGCCAGCGCGAGTTGTCCATTCAAGCCGACGCCTAACGGCAGGCGAAGTTTCGAGCCTGCGGCAGTTTTCTTTTCCGCCGGTTCTTTGGCTTCGGGTGCTGGTTCGCCTTTCCCTTTCTTTGGCGCGGGAATGGTTGGGAAAATGATCGCGGTCCCGGTGGGGTCGGGCAGCTTACCCTGGCTGGCGACTTCCGCCGTCGGCAACATTTGCAACTTCTGCCAGAAACTGAGGTCCGCTTCGTCACTGCGCGCGAGGGCGTAACGATCGCGAATCTGCTCGACCAGTTTCGGCAGCGAAGTCCGCGCCGTTTTCGTATCTTCCGCCCTTAGGCCGCTGAAGAGGGCGGTGCTGAATAGCGTTTGCTGCTGCTGCGGCGCGACGACGGAAAGTTCACCTGTTTCGCCGGGCAGGATCACCCACAGGTTTTTCGCATTCACCGGAAAGGCCTGCGCTACTGCCGAGGGAAACTGATTCACCAGTTGGCCAATCCGCGGATCGTAATTGAAATGCACCGCGTCGATAATCACCAGCTTTTTCACGTCCGCCAGCTTGGCGAGGTTGGCGAACAGTTCGTTTACTGAGATCGAATTGCTTTGCGAAATGTTCGCGAGCCCTTGGAACGAAGTGACCAGAAAGGGCGTCGGCTTGGCTTGGGGATCCTTCCCTTCAATCATCGCGAGGCCGTGGGCGCGAATATAGATAATCAGCGTATCCTGCTTGCGCAGCGATTTATTGCTGGGGCGCAAGGTGCCGTCGGCAGTAACCGTTTCAAAGCGGGGCTGTTCTTCGTCCGACCCGAGTTTACGGCAGAACTCGTCGACAGGACGCAGCCCTTTGAGCTTGGCAAAATGAACCGGCACTTCGGTCGCCTGCGCCCAGTCCTTGAGTGCCTGTTCGTCTCGTTCCAGCATGGGAACGGGTGGGACGGTGCCGAGTTCTTCGCGGTCGGCGGTGACCGAGATCAGCAGCGTCTTGGGAGGAATGTCAAAGGCGTTTATGAGATACCAAATCGCGGCGGCGACCAGTGTGATTGCCAAAAGCGACAACAGCCAGCGCCACATGTGCCGGGCGTTGGCGTCGAACGACGGCCGCTGAGTGCCTTGCCACGAGCGTTTGCCCGCTGCCGAACCTGCCGTGGCTGCCATGACTCCGGTCCTTTGCTTGCCCAATCTCGCTCGAAATCCGTAGCCGCAGGTATACCGCTCTTCCGGTCGATGAGCAAGCGAACCGCGAACATCGCGTGGTCTATGCTAAACTTGCATCTGCCTCGGTTGATGCCGCGCTCGCGTTGAGCCGACGAAGCCCGGTCATTAGAATTCGCTTATCAGACCACTCTGTACGGCGTTTAGGGGACAAAAATGTTTCAACAATCTTGCTATCGAGTGTTCCCACTCGCGGCCCTCAGCCTCGCGCTCGCGATGGCCATTTCAATTGCCCAGGCGGGAAAATACAACAAGACTTTAAGCATTGGCGATGCCGCCCCAGGCTGGACGGACTTGAAAGATCCTTCAGGCAAGACTCACTCGCAGGCTGATCTTAAAGACAAAGACGTCATCATCGTGGCCTTTCTCTGCAATACGTGCGAGTACGCGGTGGCCGTCGAAGATCGGATGAATGCCCTGCACAAGAAACTCGCCGCCAACGGCAAGTGTGCGATTGTTGCCATCAATCCCAACAAGGTCGAAGGGGATTCGCTGGAAAAGATGGCCGAGAAAATCAAGGAAAAGAGCTTTCAGTTTGCCTACGTCCACGATGACGACGCCCAGTCAACCGCCAAGGCCTTTGGGGCCACACGCACGCCCGAGTTCTTCGTCCTGAACAAGGATCGCAAAATCGTCTACATGGGGGCGCTCGACGATAACCCGGACGAAGCCAAGGCCCAGCGTAACTACATCCACGAAGCGGTCGGTGCCGCACTCGCCGGCAAAGCTCCCGAAGTGACTGAGACTGTGCCGATTGGCTGCACGGTGCGCTATCAACGCGACCGCCGGAAGAAGACAGAGTAAGAGTCTATTCTGGTGTGCCAATGGCATTCTGCCAGTGCTGATTGGCAGTTGCGTGGTTGCTTAACAGGGAAAGCAGAGTGCTTGCCTTTTTGCAAAGGGCAGCGTTCAGGTAGAAGGTCGATTGGCCAGCATTCCGCGATCGGCTTACGTATCCGAGCTGGCCAAGCACTGGCAAAATGCCAGAGGCACCCAAATTAGCTCGCACTCACGCCCTTGGCCGCAGCCATTAATTCGCGGAATTGGCGGAATAGATAGCGGCTGTCGTGTGGGCCGGCAGACGACTCGGGGTGGTACTGTACGCTGAAGGCGGGGACTTCTTTGTGTCGCAGGCCGGCGACGGTGTTGTCGTTCAAGTTGCGGTGCGTGATCTCAAGGCACGTCGGCAGCGATTCTTCCTCGACCGCAAAGCCGTGATTTTGCGACGTAATTTCGATCTTGCTGGTATCGAGGTTCTGCACGGGTTGATTCGCGCCGCGATGACCAAACTTGAGCTTAAATGTCTTCGCGCCGCAGGCGAGCCCCAGCAGCTGATGCCCTAAGCAAATACCAAAGACCGGCACTTTGCCCAGTACGCCGCGAATGCAATCCTGCGCGTAGTGCAATGGTTCGGGGTCGCCGGGGCCATTCGACAAGAAGACGCCATCGGGATTTCTTGCCAGCACTTCTTCAGCCGTCGACGTGCCCGGCAGGATGGTGACCTTGCAGCCTTCGTCGGTTAGATGGCGGGCAATGTTCCACTTCATGCCATAGTCGAGCGCGATAACGTGAAACCGTTGATCGTCGAAAGCTGGATTGGGCTCAATGGGCAACTTAGCCCAACTGCTCAGTTTCTCATTCCAATCACGTGGCTGTGTGGGGAGCACTTCGCGAACGAGATCGCGCCCGACGAGACCAGGGCTGGTCTTCGCCTTCTGTACCAGGCTCTCGTCGTTCAAGTCGACACTGCTGATGACGCCCTTCATTGCACCGCGATTGCGCAAGCGGCGGACGAGCGCCCGCGTGTCGATGCCAGCGAGTCCGACGATGTTGTGTTTCTTCAGATAGGAGTCGAGCGATTCTTCTGCGCGAAAATTGCTCGGCTTCTCGGCAAATTCTTTCACGACAAAACCAGCCAGGTGGGGTTTCCCACTTTCCAGATCCTCGCGATTCACACCGTAGTTGCCAATTTCGGTGTAGGTCATCGTCACGATCTGCCCGCGGTAGCTGGGATCGGTCAAAATCTCCTGATAACCGGTCATCGAGGTGTTGAAGCAAACCTCGCCGTCGATCTCGCCGATCGCGCCAAACGCGACGCCAGTGAAAACCGTGCCATCTTCCAAGGCAAGCTTTGCCGGTTGCGACATGCGTGAGTCAACCTTCTCTGAATGTGCTGCGTTGATTCTGCCCGAATGTCTCGCGACAGCCGAGCGGCTTAAAGTCTTGTGAAGCGAAGTCCCGATACGGAATCAATGGCTGTGGGTCTTCGGTCGCTGCGCGAGCAGTGCCCGAACAGCCTCCCGGAAGGGTTTCTGTTGCGGCGAACAGAAGCCCTTCCATTTTTTTTGCGCCGAACGAACTGTGTGCGACTTTGGGTAGCTTCACCACCCGCACAGATTGCCTCAGCGGCAAATCTTCGCACGGATTTTCAGCCAGTTCGGCCAAACTTGGGCGGCGGTAAGAATTTTACCGCTCTGCTGGCATTCAGAGAAGGAGCCAGCGCGATTCGGTGGTGCGAGGCATCAGCACCGAGTAACCGTCGTTCACGTCCAGTCGCAACTACCCCTAAGTGGCAATGGCCGCTTTAGGGACGCCATTCGCTGGTTTTTCGGCCAATGGCGGGCGGGTGTCCCGTTCCAGGCAACGGGCCATCTGCCGCAGCGCCTGCTTCAGGCGATTCTCGTTTTCGACGAGTGCCATCCGGCAATGACCTTCGCCAGCAGCTCCAAAACCCGTACCCGGGCTGAGCGCGACGTTTGCATGCTCGAGCATGTACATCGCGAATTCGACCGAGTTCATCTGGCTCGCCCACGGTTCGGGGTATTTACCCCAAACAAACATGCCAGCTCGCGGCGTGGGAACTTGCCAGCCTTGCTTGCGCAGGCCATCCAGCAGCAAATCGCGACGGGCCTGATACAAGCGCGATTGCGACTCAACGGCTGCATCGGTGTGCCGCAGCGCCACGATCGCGGCAATTTGAATCGCCTGGAACAGGCCGTAGTCGTAATACCCTTTGATAACTCCCAGGGCCTTCACCATTTCCGGATTGCCACAGCAAAAGCCGACTCGCCAGCCGGCCATGTTGTATCCCTTGCTCATGGTGGTGAACTCGACGCCCACCTCCTTCGCACCTGGAGCCGCCAGAAAGCTCGGGGGCTGATAGCCATCGAAGGCGACATCTGCGTAGGCGAAATCGCTGATCACCATAAAGCCATAGCGCTTCGCCAGCTTAACCACTTCGACCCAGAATTCGGGCTCGACCGTGACGCTCGACGGATTGTGAGGATAGTTAAACACCACCAGTTTGGGCACGGGCGATAAATGCTCGCACGTGAAGGCGATATTGGAGAGGAACCGCTCGTGATTGGAAACTTCCAGCGAAATCACGCTAGCGCCGGCCATGGCGACGGCATACTTGTGCGCAGGGAAAAACGGTGCGGGAATAATCACGTTGTCGCCGGGACCAACGGTCGCCAGCAGCATGTGGCTAAAGCCTTCCTTCGAGCCGATCGTCACGCAGACTTCGCTCTCAGGATCCAGCCGCACGCCGAACTTCTTAAAATACTTGGCCGAGACTTCTCGCTTCAAATTGAGAATACCCGTGGCCTTGCTGTAGCCGTGGTTATTCGGGTCGCGCGCAGCCTCGTTCAGCTTGTTGATGACGATGTCTTGCGGCGGTTCGCTGGGGTTGCCCATTCCCAGGTCGATCACATCTTGCCCAGCTTGCCGTTTGGCATCGCGGAGGGCGTTCACCCGTGCCAGCACATACGGCGGCAACTTAACGAGGCGATCGGCCAATTGAATTTTGAAAGGAGTCGATGGAGCAGTCATAGAAAAGTCTCAGCAAGGAGCACTGACGCTTACAAAGTTGCAGGCTTTGTAATGTTTAGAATACTCATCGGGTGTAATCTGCGATATGGGCAATCTGGCGCTCTTTAATCGTTAAAGTCACCTTCGATTGCCAGGGCGCAAATGCGTACGACGAGAGCGACAAACTGACCAACTGGCTCGCACCGAAATAGCATCAGCTCTGCCGAGCAGGTGTTGAACAGGTAAAATCTGTGCAGCTGTCAGCCACCAATTCGCACAGCGACAGGGATCACTCCACGCCATTCCTTGCTATTTCAATCGCCGCACTCGGCTCTCTCACCGCACTTTGAACAGTTCGCGAATAGCGAACGTTCCGCAACTCGTTCGCGTCGCGATCACACCGCAAATGCTTTTTTGTGAACAACTTACAGCATCATTTCGAAATATGCACGCGACCGAAATCCCCTGTTCACAGTCCGGGCTGAACAGTCCCCAACAAGGGGGCTCATCATTGCCAGGTAGGCAATTCATCAGGCACCACCCAGCCATCGAACCCCACCGATTGAATCACAGCCGCGTGACACGTCTGGTCAAACTTCGGTTGAAGAAACGACGCTGTTGACGCAATTTCGCCACACTCCCAAGTACAGCTTTTCGGCTCAAAGGTTCGCGGCGTCGCTTTGTTTCCAGTGCTCAACAGCATCCGCCAGCCCGGCGCGGTAATCGGGAAATTGAAACTGCGGCGCAAGTTCTTTCATCAGTCGACTGTTATTCACGCGCTTATCAGCGGAGCCACGTTTTGCCACGGCTGACTCGCCCGGCGACTGAACAAAATTTGGTGGCGGCGCTTGCAGCAACCGCGCCAGTTCGGCGTAATACTCTCCCCGAATCACCGGATGGCCATCGGCTACCAGCAGCCGAGACGAAGTCGGCCGCTGTTCCGCCAGGAGTACGATCCGCGCGGCATCCATTACATGAATCAAATTCAGATAGCCGCCCGGTGCCGCGTCAATCATTTGCCCCGCGAGCAGATCCTTCGCTCGCGGAATTCGATCGGGACCGTAAATGCCCGCCAGCCGTAGCGCGACACTTTGCGCGGCGAACTTCGACGCTGCCAACCGCTGCTCGGCAGCCAGGCAAGCTTTGCCCCCCTCGCGCAGTGGTTCGCAGGGGGACTCTTCGTCGATCCATTCGCCGGCGAACGAACCGTAGACACCGGTCGAACTGATGTAAATGAAGCGACGAATCGAAGCGGGGAGCCAATCGATCACTCGCGCTAGACCATCAACATACACCTCGTGAATTGAGTGGCCTGCCTTGGCATCGAAGCCGACGGCAAACAGCACCGTATCGATATCGCTGGGAACGTCTGCCGCAATCGGCTGCGTGATGTCTGCCACCAAGGGCACGACGCCATTCCGCGACCATTCTGCGGCTCGTTCTGTTGAGCGCGTCGTGGCATACACCTTCTCCCCCGCAGTTTGCCACAGTTGCAAGACTCGTTTGCCCAGATAACCACAGCCGACAATCAACTTCGCCAAAACAGTCCATCCTTCCCCATTTTGAATCGCTAATTTGAACTCGCGTCCGGTTTACCGCCCATTTGCGACACGAGCGATTGAAACATATTGCCGATCTTCTCCAGCCGTTGAGCGTTCGAATCGCTCACCGCCTGCAGACGTTCGCTCAAGCCGGCCGTCTCCTGACCTAAGTGGTTCATCATTTCCACCAATTTGATCAGCATGTCACTTTGCGTCGCGACCACTTGCTCGAGCGTGGCCACACGCTCTTCCATCGTCCGTTCGGTCACGTGATCGGCTCCTTCAGCTGCGAAAGACTGCAGAAATCTCGGCTGGTTGTTATACTTAGAACTTCCACCCGCTGTTTGAACTGCCGTTTTGAATTCTAAAGTCTCCGAGGCCGCCACGTGGCACTCCGCGTTCGAATTTGGCTCACTAGTGCTGCTTTATTCCTGACAGGCAACCTGCTTTCTTGCTCGCTAGCGCATGCCGAGGAATCTAGTTTTCAAGAAGACATTCGCCCGCTACTGCAAACCCGCTGCGAAAAATGTCACGGAGCCAGTGAAAAGTCCGGCAACGTCAACTTCGCCACCATCACCGACGACAAAACGGCTGCCCGCCAACGCAAACTGTGGCGCAAGGCGATCGCGCAGCTTGAAGCGGGCGATATGCCCCCTGCCGACGCGCCGCAACTGAAGCCCGGCGAGAAGGAACGACTGCTCGCGTGGCTCAAGCGGGCCGTCGACAACGTCGATTGCAACGACCCGGCGAATCGCGACCCCGGACCAGCTGTCGTGCGGCGTTTGACCATGTCTGAATACAACCGCACGATCCGCGACCTGCTGGGCTTCGAGTTCGACGCAGGTGCAGCTGTTGGCATGACCGACGACACAAGTGAGGGGAACAGCTACGGCAATCTGGCTACCGCGCTCGAACTGCCGCCAACTTTGCTCGAAAAGTACTTCGCCGCTGCCGACCAGGCACTCGATCGCCTGTTCGAAACCGAACTCCGTTCATCGGTTTCCGGTCAGATTCGCGACCAGGCTCGCAACAGCCGCGAGCAACTCTTTTCGCTCAAGCCCGGCGATTGGCGCGCTGCCGATTATGTCGTCGCGCCGCCGGCTGGCATGGAACCGCGCACAGCGGCTCGCGCGCTCATTACTGGTTTGACTCGCCGCGCTTATCGCGGTCAGTCAACGCCCACCGATGTCGATCGCTTGCTGATTCTGTTCGACCGCGCCAGCGCTCAGCAGAAGAGCTACGGCGACTCCATCCGCATCATGCTCAAGGCGATTCTCGTCTCGCCGAAGTTTCTGTTTCGAATCGAGCAGGATATTGCAAACGCCAAGCCCGGCGAAATCGTGCCGGTGACCGATCATCAGTTGGCTGCGAGATTGTCGTATTTCCTTTGGTCGAGCATGCCGGACGACGAACTGCTTGATTTAGCAGATCGCGGCCGTTTAACCGCCGCCGGTCCTTCGACCGAACCGATCAAGTTCAGCGGCAAACCGATTTCCGCCCCCGGTTCCGAATCGCATCAAGGCAACAATCGAGACAAAGTCTTTGACAACGACCTGCTCACTCAACTCGATGGCCCCAGTGCCAACAGCTATTGGGTTGGCCTCGACTTGGGCAAACCACAACCTATTCAACGATTGCGTTTTGCCGGGCGCGTCGCCCACGAACAGCGCCTGGTAGGGGGCAAGTTTCAAGCTTCTAGCACAGCTGATTTCAGCGACGACGTGGTTGAACTGCTCACCGTCGATAAGGCTCCTGCGCGCGGGTGGACGAGTCACGACGTGCCGGAAATCGTCGAGCGGCGTTATGTCCGATATGTGCCGCCGAAGAATTCGTTCGGCAACATTGCCGAGTTCGAAGTTCGCGGCCGCGGAACGGGCACGGTGCTCGAACAGCAAGTGCAGCGACTCCTCAGCGATCGTCGCGCGCGGGCCCTCACCGATAACTTTGCGGTGCATTGGCTGCAGATTCACAAGTTACCCGTCGCGCGTCCGAGCACCGAGTTCTTTCCAGAGTTCAATGCCAACGTGCGACAAGCGATGTTCGCAGAGACGACGCTTTTCTTCGATTCGCTCCGCCGCGAGGACCGCAGCGTGCTGGATTTGCTTGCTGCCGATTACACGTTCGCCAACGATGAACTGGCGAAGTACTACGGCCTGCCTGCGGTCACAGGCAAAGAAATGCAACGCGTCACGCTGCAACCCGGCGATCATCGTGGCGGACTGCTTGGTATGGGAAGCATCCTCGCACTGACCTCACACACTTCCCGAACCAGCCCAACGATGCGCGGCAAATGGATTCTCGAAGTGATCTTCGGTACGCCGCCCCCACCGCCGCCGGCTAACGTGAGTCAGATCAAAGAAGAGACCGGCAAAAACAAGAAGGAAGCGGAGACGTTCCGCGAAAAGCTCGCACAACATGCCCAAGATGCTTCGTGCGCAGCGTGCCATCGCAAAATGGATCCCCTCGGCTTCGCGCTCGATAATTTCAACGCGGTCGGTCGCTGGCGCGATTCGCTGGGCGATCAGCCGCTCGATGTTTCGGGCGAATTGCCCACCGGCGAGAAGCTCAACGGCGTGGCCGATTTGAAGCAGATCATCCTCGCGCGCAAGGACGAATTCGCCCGCAATTTGAGCGAGCAAATGTTAACGTATGCCCTCGGTCGCGAACTGGAAGACTGCGACGATTGCCCCGTGCGCGAAATTGCCGGGCAATTAAAGGTGGACGACTATCGTTTTTCTTCTCTCGTCACCCAGATCGTGAAGAGTTATCCTTTCCAATACCGCCGCACGAACTTAAGCCAATAGAGCCACGCGTCGTACCAACCAAGCTTGTCCTATGAAATCTCCCCAGCCGCTATCCCGCCGCACCATGCTCCGCTCTGCCGGGGCCCTGTTGTCGCTGCCTTTTTTCGAGTCGCTGTTTCCAGCGCGTGTTGCCGCGGGCAAAGAGATTGCCAAACCGCCCGTGCGACTCGGCATTTTCAGCGTGACCGGAGGCACGGTTTTGGAATCGTGGAAGCCGGCCGAAGCGGGACCACTGGCCAAGTTGCCGTCGATTCTGCGGCCGCTCGAGTTTGCCAAAGACAACATCACGGTTGTTTCGGGGTTGTCTCACTCGGGACGTTCCGAAAACCTGAATGCTCACGAGCACTGCGCGCTGCTGCATCTGACGGGCGCGACCTCGGTGAAGAAGGAAGGGGGCAAGTTTTTCGCCGGCATCTCGGTCGATCAGGCCGCGGCTCAGGCAATCGGCAAAGAGACGTTACTTCCATCGTTGGAGATCGGCTTAAACGGCGGCGAAAAGAATTACTCCTTCCGCTCGCGCGATTCGGTCGTTCCTTACGAAGGCAACCCCCGGCTGATCTTCGATCGCATGTTTCGGGGCCGCCAGCCGGTCGCGCCGAACTGGCAACGTCGCGCGGCCGCCGGAGCCACAGCCAACAGCGAACCGCCGACGAACGATTCTCTCGACCGCGGCGTGCTCGATTTGGTCCTGAGCCAGGCGAATGATCTGCGGCGCGGGCTGGGCAAAGGCGATCAACAGAAGCTGGATCAGTATTTGGAATCGGTCCGCTCGGTTGAAAAACGAATCGCTTTCACCGAAGCGCGCCAGCGGCAAGATTTGCTCGACCTGGCCACTCCCGGCTCATCCAAGCTCACGCTTCCCGAGGCGTTGCCCAAACTGGGCACGCCGATTTGGGAAATTACTCGCCCCACCGATCAGGACCCGGCCCGTCATGCCGACTATATTCGCCTGATGGCCGACATGCTTGTTCTCGCGTTTCAAACCGATACGACGCGCGTCGTCAGCGTGGCGGTCGGTAACGACGACTGCATGTTCCCCGGCGTGGTCACCGTCGGTTACGAGCGGCACTGTCATACGCTGGAACATCAAGGCAATGCTTCCCGGCCGACGGATGCCGACCCCATCGCCCGCGAAGCCTGTCGCCAGATTCATGCCTGGTACACGCAGCTGTTCGCGGAAACCGTCGCCAAGCTGCAAGCCATCGATGAAGGTGGCAGCTCGCTGCTCGATAACAGCCTGCTTCTGTACATATCGTACATGGCCGATGGCGGACATGGTCGCAATGACTACCCTGTCGTCCTAGCCGGCAAAGCAGGTGGCTTGATGAAGGGGGGACGGCATTTGGCGTACGAGAAGGCCCCGATGTCAAACCTTTACTTGGAGATGCTGAACCTGTTCGGCATTCCCACCGAGGAGTTTGGCGATAGTCATACGTCGCGGTTTGCTGGCGATCTCAACGGTCGGCTGCCTGGGCTTGTGTAAGAGTTAAACCACAGAGGCACAGACAGCGCAGAGAATTCTCCGCTCCGTCCCCTCTGCGCCTCAGCGGATTCCTTCACTCCCTCAAAGCCTCATGCCACTCTCTCCCCTCTTCGTCGCCGTCGGTCACCGCGGATTGCGGATGACTTCCACCGATGGCAAAACCTGGTCCAACGCCCAAACCGGCAAAGAGGGTGAGGTCTATCGCGCGGTCAGTTTTGGCAACGGTCGCTTCGCTGCAGTGGGCACCTTCGGCGGCGCGAACATTTATGCCTCGACTGCCGACGGCACAACCTGGCAAACAGGCACCCGCGATGCCAAATACGTCAGCTACCTGCGCGGGCTCGGTTTTGGCCAAGACAAATTCCTTGGGCTGGGTGGCGATCCGGGCTCCGTGGGAGATTCGAAGCCATTTGTGATGACCTCCGCTGATGGGCAAACGTGGAGCGACGTCACGCCGATTGCCGGCCGCAACATGCTGCGCCGCGTTTGTTATGGCAACGAGCGGTTTGTCGCCGTGGGGGATCGCGGGCGGCGGGCAGCTTCGAAAGATGGCAAGGAATGGATCGACACCGAGAAGGTGAAGGCCATCGATACGCTCATTGATGTCACCTTCGGCAACGGGCTGTTCGTTGGAGTTGGCTTGCACGGCCTGCGGATGAGTAGCGCAGACGGCGTGACTTGGTCCGAGCGACTAACGGGCGAAGAAGGAGAGCACATTAACAGCGTACTCTGGACCGGCGAGAGGTTTGTCGCGGTCGGCCAGGGGGCCACGTATCACTCAACTGACGGGCTGAAGTGGGATCGCCAGCCCAATACGAATGCCCCGCTGATTGCTGTTTTCGGCGAAAAGCAATTCGTCGGTTCCAATTGGCGCGGCCGGTTGCTCCACTCGACCGATGCCATCACTTGGACCGACGTCTTCCAGGCTGAACATCATGTCGAAGCGCTCGCCTTCGGTCACCTCGACGTGAAGACCCCGTAGTGTGGGCTTTAGCCCACATTCGATAACGCTCGCTGGCTCGTTTCTCGCAGGCAAGTTCACGTGGGCTAAAGCCCACGCTATTGAATACTCCGGCGCAGCTTAACCAAACGTTGCGCCAAGTTCACGAATGTAATCGAGCGCTTCGTCCAACTCCGGTGCTTGAGCACCTGGCTGTCTCCCCGCACGATCGCACTGCGCTAGCGTCAGCAGATCGTCGTAGTCTTCCGATTCCTTCAGCCGCCGATGCGCTCGCGCGCCGAGTGTGCCATCCAGCGCTTGCTGCGCGAGCATGTGATGCTCGATGAGCCAACGCGTCCGCTGCGTGATGAAGCCATCGAGCGCTTCGAGTCCGGCTACCACATGATTATGTGGATCGATCGCCTTCCCCACATCGTGCAGCAGCGCGGCGAGCAGCAATTCTTCGTCATACGGCCGCTCGTCGCGCATGTGATCGAACACCTGCAAGCTGTGATAGAGAGCTTCGCCCTCCGGATGATATTTCAAGTTCTGCTTCACGTTCTCCAGCGGCAGCAGCAAGCTTTGAAAGACCTGAAACCGATCGGGACGATCGGCAGCTGACTGCACAGCCTCGTTTACGTCGAGCTCCGGATACTCGCGCTCTAAGAACTGCTCGAGTTCCGCGATGCTGGTCCGCTCGATGGCTTGCCCAGTGATCGAACTCTTGAAAACGAAGTGCGCTTTGTCGGCCGGATAAAGCGTGAGTTCGAACGGAAAGCGATCCTGCACATGAATGTGCGTGAAGATCCGCTCTTCGTCGTGCTTGCGGACGCGTTTCCGCTCCAGGTCGTAGATGAGGCCTTGTTCATCCAATACGTGCGACACCGCTTCGATGCTATCGCTGAATAAATGCAGGTCGATATCGGACCCCGCGCGAATATGCCCCGTGAGCACGCTGCCAATCAAGCGCGGGCGAAACCGCGCGAGCAGCCGCATCATCCGCAGCGCTTCGATCCGCATCTCGCGCAGGTTATCGGTGCGGCGATCGCCCTCGTGCAAGCGGGCCAGCGCTTGAACTTCGTCGCGAATTTCGGCATTACTGGGCAAATCGGCGGGTTTAACCCAGCCTTGGCAAAGACGGTGAGCGGCCTTCTGCTTGGCGCGGAAATATTCCGATTCTTCCCGCGAGTACATGAGGCGAGCCGCTTCGAAGGTGATTTGCCTTCGCAGCTTCGAGCGTTGCATGATGAGGAGCCGCATTTCGGACGGCTCTGGTGGAGGCTGCAGCAGCACTTAGTAAAGTACGGCCATTGTAACGTAGACGTAATTGTAGACGCGAATCGCGGCAGAAAGGTTCGTTGGCATACCAGAATAAGCGAAATAAGTGTTTGATGCACATCCTGTTATTCCGTGAGTCCGCCGCGAGACTTTGGAACGACATGCTCAATATGGAAAGTCGCGCCTTGCAACTGCTGGTGCATCCGTCAGTACTCGCAGCGATCTGCCGCGCGCCATTGAACCAATTTTTCCAACTCCGACTGCGAAGTCATTGCGGCTTGCGGCCGAGAAGCTGAAGGGCTTCCGCTCTCACCAAAGACAGACTTTCGCTCAACTCCGCGAGTGCTGCAAGTTCAGCGACTTCTGTTGGGGTCAATTGTCCCTCGGTATTCCGGTCCATTAATCTTTGCAGGTGCTGGTCCGCCGCAGGCGGCAAACACAATTGGCCGATCGACTCGATCCAAGCTGTCGGTGCGGGAATAAACGGGTTCATTGGCAGAATTCTTTCCAGAATCCATCGAAACACATTGTCTCACGAGTTATAGGTTCTCGACGACTTGCGGGCCACCAACAAAAAAACTCCCATCGCGATCGGCCGGGCCGCGACGGGAGTTCAGTAAGCTTCTATTTAGCAAGCGGTTTGCTTGCCTCGACCAATGATTGATCGGCCAACGGTCACTTAGACCATCGACTTCAGGCCCTTCAGAGGGCGAACCTTGACCGACTTGCGAGCTGGCTTCGCAGGAACATCGCCGACCACGCCGGTGAACCGGTTGAGCACGTTCTTTTGAGCGGGCTTGGCGGGAATATCCTTACGATTGATCTTGGCCAGGCCTGGGATCTGAAACACGCCCGAACCCTTCTTGCCCAGAGCCTTGCCAATCTCGGCCGTCAACGCATCGAACACCGAGCTGACCTGCTTCTTGGTCAAACCCGTCGCCGTAGCGATGTTGGCGTAGACTTCTGACTTGCTGGCGGGCTTCGCCGCGGGGGCTTTCTTTGCCATCTGCTACCGACCTCCCTGGGAGACATTCCGTTGCGAAATGCCTCGATGAAACGAGTAAATAGTTTGTCCGTCCGTAAGGCGGAATTGCGGCGAAATTAGATAGTTTGCCCACGAAAATGCAACTGGGCAGAGCGGCAAAACCTCTTAAAAACCGCAAAATAACGCGAAATGACCGCCAAACCTCCCAAATATCGCCTGTTTTTCCGGACTGGTGGCGTAATTTTGCGGTAGTTGTCCGGCGCGAACTCGCGAGGCTTGCCAGGCGACTCACCTCTGCTGCAAGGTGCCCGAATGCCCGATGTTTCCTTTCAACTCCTTGCTTGCTCCTGGTAAGATATTTTAAGAAAACGAGTTGCGCTCAGCGAAACCCGATTGCCAGCAATCGCCCTTTCCCCTTCGCTGCCGCGCCGGACCACGCAGACAGGACGACTTCTCATGCTTCATGGTCGATTCGCCGCTTGCCGCTCGGAGGCTCCGCCGGTGCTACTCGCCGGTCTACTATTGGCGGCAATTGCCTGCCTCGCGCCGGTGGTTGCTTCAGCACAGATCAACCCTACCACCGAATCGACGGGCACGATCATTCGCCCGGCCACGCGCGAGCTGCGTCAACTGCTCAATCGCGCTCGCCGCGCGCTCGACGAGCAAGATTATCCAGCTGCCGTGCAGGCGCTCGAAGAACTGCTGACCGACTCATCGCTCGACGACTACTTTCTCGCTCCTCCCGGCCAGCCCGATGCGCAGCTCAGCGTGAAGTCTTTGGGAAACCAACTCCTCGGCACCCTCCCCGCGCCAGCCCGGCAACTGTACGAAACTCAGGTGGGGCACGATGCTCGCCAAAAACTGAACGATGCCCTCACTGCCCGCGATTTGCCCGGCGTGGCCGAAGTGGCCCGTCGCTATGTACACACCAAAGCGGGCTACGAAGCCGCGTTCTTACTTGGTCGCGTCGAAATGGATCAAGGCCGCACGCTCGCCGCCGCCATGTTGCTGCAACCGCTGTGCGAACAAGGTCCCGCGCGCGACATGCTCGACCCCGAACTTTCGGTACTCACTGCTACCGCATGGAGCCATGCCCGCCGCCCCGATAAAGCCCGCGAGACGCTGATCGCACTGCGTACACGTACGCCGCGCGTCAAAGTTCGCCTGATGGATGGCGAAACACCCCTCTTTGAAAAAGATGACGATGCGCTGACCTGGTTAGACAATGTTGCTGGCCGCGGTCTCGCACCAGCTGCCATCGTGGCCAATCAATGGATCACGTTTCGTGGCGACGAAGCCCGCAATGCGGCAACTGCCGGTGGGTTGCCCTTGGTGAACTCCGAGTGGCACTATCCCACCATCAACGAGCCCGACATGCACAAGCGGATCGCGCAAATCGCGCGCGGACTGCAAGACCGGGGCGATTCTCTCGTCCCCGCGATTCAACCGTTGGCCTTTGCCACAACGTCGCGGACCGGAGAGAAGACGAACTATATCGTGGTCCGCACTCCCGAACACGTGCGCGGAATTTCGCTCAAGACCGGCAAAGTAGCCTGGGTCCATCCGTGGAACGACACTCCGCAAACCAACGCCGCCAAGCTGAGCCAAGGTGCGCAGCAGCAGGCGTCTGCGCGTGAATCGCAAATGCGGCAGCGCTTGTGGGACGACAACCTGTACGGCCAGATGAGCAGCGACGGCACGCAGTTGTACTTTGTCGACGACCTGGAATACATGAGTCCGACCAATCCGAACATGCGTGGCGTTTGGATCGGTGCGCGGCCCAACATGGGAACCAAGGGAGCTAATCAACTTCGCGCGCTCAACCTTCGCCGCCAGGGAACCCTATGTTGGCAAATTGGTGGTGAAGGTGGCGGCGACGATCCGAGTCTGGCCGGCGCGTTCTTTCTGGGCGCTCCCCTGGCCATCGCCGATCGGCTGTATGTCCTCGCCGAGTTTCAAGGCGAGATGCGGCTCCTCTGCTTGTCGCCAGAAACGGGCGCGCTGGAATGGAAGCAGCAACTCGGCAGCATTCCCGACGAAAGCTTGAACATTCGCTACGATGCCACGCGGCGGCTGGCCGGTGCTTCGCCTTCATTTGCCGATGGCATGATAATTTGCCCCACTTCGGCCGGTGCGGTGGTCGCCATCGATCTCGGCACTCGGGCACTCAAGTGGAACTACACCTACGACCGCAACGACCTGGCGACCCGTCCATCGCGCGGCATCATCACTTCGTCGGGAGGCACACCCGCTGCAAGTCCCGGTCGCTGGCTCGATTCGTCAGCAGTCATTGCCGACGGCTCGGTCGTGGTCACGCCGGTCGAATCGCAATTTCTACATTGCCTCGACCTGGTCACTGGCAAGCCTCGTTGGCCTCCTCTCAAGCGAGAGGACTTCTTGTTTGTCGGTTGCATTCACAACGGCAAGGCAATTCTCGTGAGTAAGAATCGCGTCAAGGCGATTCAACTGAGCGACGGGAAAGAGGCGTGGTCTACTCCGGTTGATCCGCAAGCCGAACTGGTCACCGGGCGCGGCTACTACAGCGGTTCGCATTACTACCTGCCGACCACGGGGCAGCAGTTGCTGAAGCTGGATCTCGATTCGGGCAAAGTGAACGAACGGGCACGAACCGAGTTCGCCCTGGGTAACCTCACCAGCTTTGAAGGGCAGGTTGTTTCCGTCGGCAGCGATCAGATCGCCACGTTCTACCTGGCCGACCATTTACGTTCACAGGTCGAAAAAGACCTCGCCGCCAATCCGAAAAACGTCCGCGCTTTAGCTCGCATGGGCGAACTATTGCTGACCGATAACAAGATTGACGAATCGCTCCGCCTGCTGCGCGAAGCGAATGCCCTGCAACCCGAGGATGCCAAAGTGCGCGGCCTGCTGGCCCGCGTAATGCTCGTGTTGCTGCGCAGCGACTTCATGAAACATCGCGAGTTGGTTGCCGATGCGAGTCAATTGATCGATGACCCCACCCAGCGGCGCGAGTTGCTCCGTTTGCAGGCGGTCGGCTTGCACAAGGCGGGCCTGGTCACGGAATCGCTCGAAGCGTTTGTGATGCTGGCCGACGAATTGCAGACGGCTAATACGCCCGACGATAACACCGCGCAGATGGAGTACATCGACAATCGGTTGCAAGTTCGCACCAGTCGCTGGCTGCAGGCCCGGCTGAGCGAGTTGTATCGAGGTTCCAACGAAGCAGATCGTGCTCGGCTGCAAGAACGGCTCGAAGCGCGGCTGGCCATGTGCATCAAGACCGGCACACTGACGAGTGCTCGGCGGTTTGTCGAAGTCTACGGTTTTCATCCGCTGGCCGATCGGGCCCGGTTGCAGCTGGTTGAAAATCTGCTGACAGAAGGAAACCTGTTGGAAGCTGAACTGCGCGCCGGCGAACTGCGCGAGTCGGCTGATCCTGGCTATCGCGCTGCGGGGCTCGCCGCGCTGATTACCGCTTATCAAAAAGCTCAGCGCCCGCTGCTCGCCGCAGAGTATTACGCCGAACTGCAGAAACTTCTGGCAAGTGACCCGGTAGCCGCCACCCATGCCGCTGGTCCATTCGTTGCGAAATTGGTGATCGATAATACGGATCAGAAGACGCTGGTTCTCGATCACTGGCCAGCCGGCCGAGTCACAAAGGTCGAAGGAAATATCGACCCCAACCGCGCGCGGCCCTACATGAACAACTTCAATGTCTATTTGACGGAGTTCACCGGGGCTGCTCCGCGCGGCATGCGAGCGCTCTACGATCCTTCGCAGCAGGCGCTGCAGGTGGTCGATAGCCTGGGTAAGACCATCGCGCAAGCTCCCATCCGCCGCAGCGACGGCATTTATCGCCGTTCGTACTCCATTCCTTATTCAGGCCTGGTCGGGCGCGCTGCGGGGCACATCGTGGTCGTGCATACCGGCGGCGAAGTACTCGCCATTGATGCCCTCAGACCCAATCGAGCAACGGCCGAGCCCATTCTGTGGCGCGGCGAAGTGGTTTCGCTCGACATGCTGACGGCTGCGGTTTCATACTCGCAGTTGCGGCAAGTCACCAACCCGGTAACGGGAAATCGCACGGTCGCTTTCGATCAATCGGGGCAGACGAATTGCCAACCGGGACCGGTCACACCCTCGGGAGTTGTCTATCAGCGCTCGCGGCAACTGATCTGCGTCGATCCCATCAGCGGCGAAACGATGTGGGAACGGGGTGGAGTCGACCCGGCGTGCGACCTGTTCGGCGACGACGAATATGTGTTCGCCGTGCCGCCGAATACAGACCAGGCAACTGTCTACAGCATGCTTGATGGCTCGGTGGTCGGTAAGCGGACGGTTCCCAAGTCCAATACCCGCCTGACCACGAATGGTCGTCGCATTCTTGCCTGGGAGCAAGTGGGACAATCGCTCCAGTTAAGGCTCACCGACCCTTGGAGCGAAGGGGACGACCTCTGGAAGCTGGAAACCAAAATCGGCGCCAAGGGGCAAGTGCTCGATGGAGATGAATTCGCCGTGCTGGAGAATACCGGCAAGTTTACGGTCATCTCGCTGCAGTCGGGTCAAGTCCTTGTTGCTTCGCAATTGGTCGCCGAAGCCACGCTCACGTCGCTGAACGTGCTGCGCTCGCAAGAGCAATACACGGTGCTCGCCAATCAACCCATTGCCGACTCGGTTCCCGGACTAATGACCACGCCTCTCTCGGGGGGCGGAATGCCTGGACAACAAGCTCACGGCCGCGTTTATGCCATCGATCGGATCACCGGCAAGCAGCGGTGGCAAACACCCGCGTTTGTCGCCCAGCATGGCTTGCCGTGGGATCAACCTGTCGATGCTCCGCTGATGGTCTTCATTCGCAACCGGCGTGGCAACAACAGCGGCAACTGGGCCGCGAACTTGCTCTGCATCGACAAGCGCGATGGCTCCATTGCCTATGAAGGGGACATTGCCAACGCGCAGGCCAACATGTGCGAAGTACAGGCCGACTTCGAGAAGCAAGCGGTCCAGGTGACGACCTGGGTTCAGCCCGGCACCATGCGCGTGACCCTTATCAAGCTCAGTGACGAACCGGCGGCCCCGCAAGCTCCGGCGCAAACGGGCAATCTTTCGAGCCTGATGGCTGGCCTCCCTCAAGGCGATTTGGTGAAGCCGACCGAAGGGCTGTTCGGGCGGGTCGATCCGGCGCGAGGAGCCAATGGAATTATGCCTGTGATGGGACCCAATGGTCTGCCCGTCCGCGGCTTGCCGCCGAATTTGCCGCCGCAAATTCTCGAACGTCTCAAGCAATTGCAACAGAAGGGGCAACTCCCGCCTGGCTTCCCACCGCTTCCCGCCGATAAACCCGCTGACCCGAACGACAACGATCCGTTCAAATAGCAGGCACAGAAGCGGTCAGAACGACGCTCTCGCCGCGCGGAGCGAACTCGTTTCGCTTGGCTGCCGCGGACGCTTGGGCTAGGATAAAACTTGCCCTTCGGTTCATTTCCCACCTGTATTTGAGTAGGCATCGCGGGTCTTTAACTCCCACCGCCAGTGCCTGACGGAACGACGCGTATGTCCGTGGTTATCCTTGGTCGCCTGTTGTCGATTACCCTGGTTTTCGGCTGCGCCAGTACGGTGCTTGCTGCCGCCCCACGCTCGGGCGAAGTCATTTACAAAGCCCACTGCGCATCGTGCCATGGCGACCGGGGACAAGGTGTGAAGGATCAGTTCGCGCAGCCGCTGGTCGGCGATCGCTCGCTGATGGAATTGACAGATCTGATCGAAAAGACAATGCCGGAAGGGGAACCGGAGGCTATCGACGGCGCTGAGACGGAGAACGTCGCGCGGTTCGTCTTCGATTCGTTCTATTCGCCCATCGCGCAGGCCCGTAATCAATCGGCCCGCATCGAACTTTCGCGGATCACCGTGCGGCAGTATCAAAACTCGGTCGCCGATCTGATCGGCAGCTTTCGCCTGGCAACTACCTGGCCCACCGCCCAGGGGTTGAAGGGGGAGTATTACAAAACTCGTCGCGTCCGCGGCAACGATCGCGCTATCGAGCGAATCGATCCGGTGATCAACTTCAACTTCGAGGATAAAAGTCCCGATCCGGACAAGATCGGGCCCCACGAGTTTTCGATTCGCTGGGAAGGGTCGCTCCTCGCTCCCGAGACGGGCGTGTATGAGATAATCGTCAAGACCGAGCATGCGATGCAACTCTGGGTCAACGACGTCCGCGAGCCACTCATCGATGCCAAAGTAAAGTCGGGAAAGGACAAC
Source organism: Anatilimnocola aggregata (assembly GCF_007747655.1). Classification (NCBI taxonomy): domain Bacteria; kingdom Pseudomonadati; phylum Planctomycetota; class Planctomycetia; order Pirellulales; family Pirellulaceae; genus Anatilimnocola; species Anatilimnocola aggregata. The sequence goes on along the minus strand of NZ_CP036274.1, from coordinate 4,219,622 downwards.
GAATATCGTGCTTCGATTCGCCTGTACTCCGGGCGGATCTACCCTATTAAATTGGAGTTCATCAAGGCGAACCAAGGAGTCGACGATTCCAAAAAGGCCAAAGAGCGGCCGCCGGCAAAGGCGATGATCGTGCTCGAATGGCAGCCGCCTCAGCGCGAGCAGGAAGTAATTCCTGCCCGCAATTTGTCGCCCAAGATGTTCGCCACGCAATTCATTCCCCAGACTCCCTTCCCACCGGATGACCGCAGCATCGGCTACGAGCGGGGGACCTCCATCAACAAAGCCTGGGACCAGGCGACCACCGATGGCGCGCTCGAAGCGGCCGCTTATGTCGCAAAATACGTGAAGGACTTCAGCGGTGGCATCGATCTCAGCAAGCCCGAACAAAAACCCAAGCTGCGGGAGTTCTGCAAGAAATTCGTCGAGCGGGCCTTTCATCGCCCACTCACCGACGAACAGGCCAAACTCTACATCGATCAGCAGTTGGACGAAGCGCCCGACCTGACGCTGGGGCTGAAGCGGGTGGTTCTGCTAACGCTCAAGTCGCCGCGGTTCCTCTATCACGAAGTGGGCAGCGCTGAACCCGATCAATATGACCGGGCAGCGCGGCTGTCGTATGCGCTGTGGGACAGCTTGCCCGACGACACTCTAGTCAAGGAAGCTGCCGCGGGAAAATTGTCGACCCCGGAGCAAGTCCGCACGCAAGTGCAGCGGATGATGCCCGATCCGCGCACACATGCCAAGCTGCGGGCGTTTTTCCTGCAATGGTTACGAGTCGATCAAGCGCCGGATCTCTCGAAGGACGAGAAACTCTTTCCCGAATTCGACGAAGTGATTGCGACCGATCTGCGCGCGTCGCTGGAGTTATCGCTGGAAGAGATCGTCTGGAGCGACGATTCCGATTTCCGCCGCCTGCTCAGCGAAGATTCGCTCTATCTCAACGGCCGCCTGGCCAAGCTATACGGGGTCGAGATGCCCCCCGAGGCCGGTTTTGAGAAAGTCGCCCTCGATCCGCTGCAGCGGGCCGGTCTGATCTCGCATCCTTATCTGCTTGCGGGCTTTGCCTACACTGCGACGAGTTCGCCCATTCATCGCGGTGTCTTCATTTCGCGCAGCCTGCTGGGGCGCACGCTCCGGCCACCACCGGAAGCGGTTTCCCCCCTCGCGCCCGACCTGCATGCCAGCCTTACGACGCGCGAGCGGATTCAATTGCAAACCAAGGCTGACGCCTGCATGGGCTGCCACAAAATGATTAACCCGCTGGGCTTCACGTTCGAGAACTTCGACGCCATCGGTCGTTTTCGGGCCGAAGAAAAGGGGCGGGCCATTGATGCCAGCGGCGGCTATCTGACTCGCAGCGGGGAGCAGAAACAATTCAAGAATGCCCGCGACTTGGCCACATTCCTCGCTGCCAGCGACGAAACGCATGCCGCCTTCGTCGAGCAGTTGTTTCACTACTTCGTCAAGCAGCAGTGGCGAGCCTATGGCCCCGCCACGCGCAGCGACCTGCAGAAGAAGTTCGTGCAGGACAATTTCAACATTCGCAATCTGGTGACTGAAATTGTAGTGCAGACGACTCTGCGACCAGGAAAATAGTCGCTGGCCGATGCCCGGTCAGCGGCCAGCGTAGGATCGACTACTTGCCGAGGCGATCGATCGTTATCACGATTTCTTTGGTTTCAGGCGTGACGCTCGTCCGCAGTCCCGAATTGGCGAAGTCCCCGTATTTGCTCGGAACCGGCGGCTGCACAGGCTTTGCACCTTCAGGTGCCGGCACGGGCGAGATCGCAACGTCGTGCTCGCCGGCCACGACGCCGTCCCCATCATTAAATGTCGTGAGTTCGAACTGTCCCTCGGGAGTCGACACGCCCCGAGCGGGAATTACTTGACCATCGAGCGTTGTTTGAAATACGACCGACGCTGCAGGCACCGGGGTGCCGTCTTCATAGACGAGCTTGCCTGGAATCTTGTAAGTCTTGGGACCGGTGTCGCCGCAACCGGCCAGAAACAGGATCGCCAGCAGACAGCCAAGTTGTTGGCTGCGAAAAACAAAACAGCTCATGCGATGCTTTCGATGGTCGAACGAGGAAGCAGAACCGAACAAGGAGGCAGTTGAGTGCAAAGCGCTTAGTACTGCCCGGGAGGAACGCCGCCGTCGTCGCGCGTGGCAAGGTGAGCCAAGGTGACACAATCGACGTTCGGCGCTAGCGGGCGGGTACTACCGTCGCCCCAGACAAAATTGCACGATCCGCCAGCGTGCCAGCTGCCGAAAACTACTTTCGCCTGCCCGCCGACCTTATCGTAGGGGCTCTTGGCGATCGGCAAGGTCGGGGTTGCGCCAAAGCTGGGACCACCAGCAACGCGCATCGTCGAATAGGCATAGCTGCCCAAGGTTGGGCCATCGCCACCAGGTTCTTCCGTGGCGAACGCAGAGTGCAGCACGTGCTTCTCGCCGATCATGATCGTATTGCTCAGGCCATCGGTAATGGTGGCAAACCGCGTCGTGCTTTCCCATTTGGTAATGCTGCCAGTTGCATTGACGAGCATGCCGCGGGCAACATCGCGACGATAAGGTGGATCAGCAGAGTCGGTACCATCGACGGTCGCGTAGTCGCCGAGTGAGCCGTGCTGGCCAGAGCCTCCACTGTCGAACTGCTTCGTCAGCTGGCCCGGTTGATGCCGCGAAGGGCATTGATAAATGGCCACAGTTGTCTTCATCGCGTCCGCAGGCTGCGCCGACACTTTTTTCTTCATGTCGAACTTCGCATGCAAGGCCGGCTGCTCGATGTATGGCAGAATCATCGTCGTCCAACCGAGATACTCAAAATCGATTCGGGCGGGAATCAGGAAGCCGTTGGTATCCGAAAAATTGTGAACGCCCAACCCCAACTGGCGGAGGTGATTCTGGCACTTGGCGCGGCGCGAGGCTTCGCGAGCTGCTTGGACAGCAGGCAACAACAGCGCAACCAAAACACCAATGATGGCAATGACAACCAATAACTCGACAAGGGTAAATGCCGAGCGTCGCGGAGAGAGACGCATGATCGATCCAGGCTGGTGGGAGAGGTGAGCCAACTCTGACTGTGTTCCTTCGATTGTAGAAACACTCGCCCTTTTGGTCGACCTTTCGAACGCTGCGGAGGTCCGCAAAGCCCGCTCACGCGAACAAGTTCGCAGTCTTGCGCTGCGTTTTGAGCTTGTTTCGCAGTCTTACTGCACGGTTGGTGCGGCATAATGTCGCTGTTAGCGTAACTTCGGCCGCCGTCAGCGAAAGTCAGCAGTTTGATTTCGTAGGCCGCTAGCGCTTGTTTCTCAGTCACGTAGTGACTGAGCTACGTTGGCGAGTCACTCCGTGACTCGCATTCTCTAACAGTCACTATCCCTTCACCACGCCGATGGGGCGCATGCGCGCGACCTTGCGCGCCAGGTTGGCGCGATGCACGACATCGACGACGAGATCGACGTCCTTATAAGCATCGGGCTGCTCTTCGGCCAGGCCGCGCCAACTGCGGGCCCGGGCTTCGATTCCCTTGGCAAGCAATTCCTGATCGATGCGTCGGCCCGCGGCATGGGCAACGGCAGCCGTGCGACTCATCACGCGGCCAGCGCCGTGGCAAGCAGTGCCGAACGACTGCTCCATGCTCCCCTGCGCACCAACGAGCACCCAGCTGGCCCGCCCCATATCGCCGGGAATGATTACGGGCTGACCGATGGCTGCATACTGCGATGGAATCTCCGGGTGTCCCTTGGGGAACGCGCGGGTCGCACCCTTGCGATGAACCCAGACTTTCTTCTGGGTGCCATTCACGTCGTGCTCTTCCAGCTTGGCGATGTTGTGGGCCACGTCATAGACGAGGCTCATCTGCAGCGCTTCCCAGCCTTTCGCAAAGACAAGCTCGAACGATTCGCGGGCCTGCCACATTAGTAGCTGGCGATTGCACCACGCATAGTTGGCCGCAGCCGACATCGCGCCCAGATATTGGCGACCTTCATCGCTATTCACCGGCGCGCAAACGAGTTGCTTATCGGGCAGATGAATACCGTACTTGGCTGGCGCTTGTCGCAGTTCGCGCAAGGCGTCGTCGCAAACCTGGTAGCCAAGTCCGCGACTGCCGGAGTGAATCATTACGCAGACCATATCCTTCTCCAGGCCCATGGTCTCGGCAGCTTCGGCATCGAAGATCGCATCGACTACCTGCACTTCCAGAAAGTGATTTCCCGAGCCCAGGGTTCCGCACTGCTGACTGCCGCGGGTGAGTGCGCGCTCGCTGACGGAGTCTGGCTCCGCGGTATTCAAATAGCCGCCCGCTTCGGTGTGCTCCAGGTCATTGGCGGTGACGAGGCCCCGCTTCTTCAGGTACGAAGCCCCTTGCCCCATCAGTTGGCGCAGCTCCTTGTGGCTAAAGTGGTACTTGCCATCCTGGCCCAGACCGGCCGGCACGTGCGTATAGAGCGTGTCCATCAGTCGCTTGAGATGCGGCTTCACGTCCTGGTAGAAAAGGCTCGACCGCACCAGTCGCACGCCGCAGTTGATGTCGTAGCCAACACCGCCGGGCGAGATGACACCGCCCTCGTTCGGGTCGGTAGCGCATACGCCACCGATGCAAAACCCATAACCCCAGTGAATATCGGGCATGGCCAGGCTGGCCCGCTGAATGCCGGGCAAGAACGCGACATTGGCCACCTGCTCCGCAGCCTGATCTTTACGGATCAGTTCCATTAGCTTCTCGTCGGCGAAGATCAACCCGTCGACGCGCATGCCTTCCTTGTACGACTTAGGAATTCGCCAAAGGCACTCGTTGACCTGCTCCAGCGGCCCATAGAATCCACTCTTTGCCATGCCCCGTTTCCTTACTTTCCGCCTTAGATATCGACAATCACTTCGGCCAGCCAACTGCCGTCGTCCGCCTGCTCGATGAGCAAATCGTGATACGTGATTGCCTTCACTTCGTGATCCAATTCGTGCCTGGTTTCATCGGCCGCCTCGCCGCGGCAAATTGCGCTAAGCGTGAACGTCTCGCCACTCTGTTCGACCTGCACGTCGAACTCACATAGCAGCAGCCGAGACTCTTCAAACGCGTACAGCAACTCGGTGAGCCAATCGAAAAACAGATATTCGAGCGACTCGTTCTGCAGCGTGATCGTTCTCTTCGAGACAGGCTGCACGCGCGCGAGGTTCGCGAGTTGGGCAATTAATCCCCGCCCCGCATCGGCAAACAGTTCATTCAGCGAACTTGCCCGCACGCGAATGCCCAGGTCGGCAGTGTGCTCGAAGACTTCGTACATGGGGGCGTCTACTCCGCGCCAAATTACCGCTACTACTGTGCCAGGAGGCAGTTTCCGTAGTCAAAGTTCGCACTTGAAAGCCGCTGGTATTTAGGCATTTCGCACCCAAGCGACGAACCAGGCGGCACCAGTTACCAGCGTGGCGGCAAAACTGACGAGAACTAACAACATGGACGCGATCACCACGTTATCCCATTCGAGCGACGAGAAACCAAATGCCTTTTCGAATGGCAACCAGTTTCGAAGCATCAGCGATACCCCGAACAAGCACAATGCGCCCAAGAATGCCATTCGCCAGACCGATTGCGAAGTAGGCCCACCCAGATCGCCCTTTGATGGCTGCTCCGGCGATTCGTATGGGTTTTTGTTCATCGCCAACGGATCCATTTTGAGGTAGTGGGCTAATTTGGGGGACCAGTTAGGTCACGGTTTGACATTGTTTATCGGCTCAAAATCAAACCAATCGGTTTCGGGAGTCTCCGGTTTTGAATGGCTATTCTGGTCACGGGGTTCTTCCTCGATCAGATACCAGCATTCGGGTCGCAACCGGCGGTCAACTTGTTCCACCGGCCAAAATGCCCAGCGAATGTAGCCGTAGACGCCGCTGACTTGCACAAACCCCACTGGCAAGACCATCACGTAGTAGCTTCCCACGTAGATCGCCAGCAGCAGCAAGAGGGCTGCAAAGATCGGCGCAGCTGTGCGGGTGGTGGGCATGGGGATGAATTGTACGTGAGCCGAATTGGCCCCGCGAAACCTAGCGGGGCTTTTTCGTGCGCGGGTAGAATTGGGGAATGAAATTCACCACCCGCGACTTGTTCTGGTTGATTTTAATTGTTGCCATGGGCCTGGGTTGGTCACTCACGGCAATAACAATCCGAAGAATCAAGTTAGATCGCGACTTTGTCTTTGTGGCTGGACATATGCAGGGCCAAAAGGAAAGTCGAATGTGGTGGAACAGCAAGGCAGAAGCAATAAGCGATCCCGCTATCCGCGATTTAATCCTCAAACACGTCAAGGAGCAACCAATGGGCGGGGGCGTGGAAATTCCTGAGGGCTATTACTAGCCAGCGGTGACCAGACTAGTTCCTCAAATTAGCCCACTACCCGAGTTAGGGAATCACTACATTCGCGCGCACAAATCAGTGAGTTGGTTCTCAGTCACGGAGTGACTGAGCTACGAAAAAAGGCTCACTGCGAGTTGATCGCAATGAGCCTCTTTTGTTTTTACTTCTGCATTCTGACTTCTAACTTCTGCTTTTACTTCGCGTGCTTGATCGCTGCTTGGGCAGCAGCCAGGCGAGCGATGGGCACGCGGAACGGCGAGCAGCTGACGTAGTTGAGTCCGGCGCGATGGCAGAAGTCGACCGAAGCCGGGTCGCCACCGTGTTCGCCGCAGATGCCGACCTTCAGGTCCTTGTTGGTCTTGCGACCCTTCTGGACGCCCATTTCGACCAGTTGGCCGACGCCCGATTGATCGAGCGTTTGGAACGGATCGGCGGTGAGCAGATCCTTCCGCAGGTAGTCGGGCAAGAAGCTATTGATGTCGTCGCGGCTGAAGCCGAACGTCATTTGCGTCAGGTCGTTCGTGCCGAAGCTGAAGAACTGAGCATGCTCGGCGATCTCGTCGGCCGTGAGAGCCGCGCGAGGAATTTCGATCATCGTGCCGATCAGCACGTCGAGCGAACCCTTGAACTTCTTCTCGGCGATGACTTCGTCGATCGTCTTCTGGGTCAGTTCCTTCAAGTACTTCAGTTCGACGGCGGTGCCGACGAGCGGAATCATGATCTCGGGCTTGGCGTCGATCTTCTTTCCCTTGCAGATGATGGCCGCTTCGATGATCGCGCGAACCTGCATCTCGAGGATTTCGGGATACGTCACGCTGAGGCGGCAACCACGGTGACCGAGCATCGGGTTCGATTCGTGCAATTGAGCCACGCGAGCCTTGATCACGGCCGGCTTCAGACCCATTTGCTTGCCAAGTTCTTCCTGCGTTTTGGCATCGTGCGGCAGGAATTCGTGCAACGGCGGATCGAGCAGACGAACCGTAACGGGCAAGCCCTTCATGGCAGTGAAGATGCCGACGAAATCTTCGCGTTGGAACGGCAGCAACTTGGCGAGGGCTGTCTTGCGAGCGTCCACTTCGGTCGCCAGGATCATTTCACGCATCGCTGCGATCCGGTCTTCGCCAAAGAACATGTGCTCGGTGCGGCACAGGCCAATCCCTTCGGCACCGAACTCGCGAGCCCGCTGAGCATCGGTGGGCGAGTCGGCATTGGTGCGAATACCGAGCGTGCGGTACTTGTCGGACCATTTCATCACCGTGGCAAAGTCGCCACCCAGCTTCGGTTCCATCGTGGGCATGGCCCCGGCGAAAACTTCGCCGGTGGTACCGTTGATGGTAATGATGTCGTTGCCACTATAGGTCTTACCCTTAATGGTCATCTTCTTGGCTTTTTCGTCGATGGTCATTTCGCCTGCACCCACGACGCAGCAGCGTCCCCAACCACGAGCCACGACGGCTGCGTGGCTAGTCATACCACCGGTGCTGGTCAAAATACCAGCGGCCGAGTGCATACCAGCGACGTCTTCGGGGCTGGTTTCTTTGCGGCACAGAATCACGCGTTCGCCACTGGCGGCACGTTCCACGGCTTCTTCGGCCGTGAAGGTCAGCTTGCCCACGGCAGCGCCTGGTGAAGCCGGCAAACCGATGGTGAGGACCAGCTTCTTTTCGCGAGCGTCTTCCAAAGCCTTGGTATCGAGGCTGGGGAGCAACAGTTGCGAAAGGTCACCGGCGGGAATGCGGCGGATGGCCTTCTTCTCGTCGATCAGTTTTTCCTTGACCATGTCGACGGCCATCTTCACGGCAGCGGTGCCGGTGCGCTTGCCGTTGCGAGTTTGCAGCATGAACAGAGTTCCCTTTTCAATGGTGAACTCAATGTCTTGCATGTCGGTGTAGTGCTGTTCGAGAATGTCCTTGATCTCGAGGAGTTGCTTGTGGATGGCCTTGTTCCACTTGGGCATTTCGGCCACAGGCTGCGGCGTGCGAATACCGGCGACCACGTCTTCGCCCTGGGCGTTGACGAGGAATTCGCCGAAGAATTCGTTCTTGCCGGTGTTGGGGTCGCGGGTGAAAGCGACACCCGTGCCGCTGTCGTCGCCCATGTTGCCGTACACCATCGATTGCACGTTGACCGCCGTGCCGAGCAAGCCACGAATGTTTTCGACTTCGCGATAGGTAACAGCTTTGGCGCCCATCCAGCTCTTGAACACCGCTTCGACGGCCGCTTCCAACTGGGTGTAAGGATCTTGAGGGAAGTCCTTGCCGGTGTACTTACGGAAGATTTCTTTGTAGGCCGCGCAGAGTTCGATCAGGCCTTCAGCAGGCACATCGGTATCGGCCTTGACCTTGTATTTGGCCTTGATCTTGCCGAAGGCGTGATCGAAGTGCTCGTGATCGACACCCATCACCACATCGCCGAACATGTCGATCAAGCGGCGGTAGGCATCGTAGGCAAAGCGTTCGTTTTGGGTGGCATTCGCCAGGCCGGCGGTCGAAACGTCGTTCAGACCGAGGTTGAGAATGGTGTTCATCATGCCCGGCATCGACATCGCAGCGCCCGAGCGAACCGAGACGAGGAGCGGGCTCTTGTCGTCGCCGAACTTCTTGCCCAGTTCCTTTTCGAGCATGCCGACGTTCTTGCGAACTTCGTCCATCAGGCCGGCAGGCAGCTTCTTGCCCGACTTGTAGTAGCCATCGCAAACTTCGGTGGTGATGGTGAAGCCGGGAGGGACCGGGAGGCCGATGCTGGTCATTTCAGCCAGATTGAGTCCCTTGCCACCCAGCAGTTCCTTGCTCAGGCCTTTGCCTTCGGTTTTGGTCTTGCTGAAGTAATACGTCATCTTGCCGTTGGATGCTTTGGCGGCGGGGCGAGTCTTGGCCATGAAATTCTTCTCACAAAATTGAAAAAACCACAAAACCGACCACCGCGAGGCTCGTTCCTGGCTGATCCAGGGGCTCTCCGGCGGCCCGCTGGCCTAGTTTCCAGCAGGAGGGGAGTCGAAGCCTACAAAATCGGCCGAAACTCCCTAGAAATGAAGCGAAAAATTTACCAACGCAGGCTTTGATCGTCAATGAAGGGGAAACGGGCTGGGAGCGGGTTTTGGGCGGCCATTTTGAATATCTGGTGAAGCTGGCGTTAGCCCTGAAAGTGCTGCCATAAGGGAATCGCAAGGAACGATTGGAGATCGAGCCGGGTGCGGCGCACGAGCATGGGTAGCGGCCTCGAAATTTCTTGCTGCCGTATGACCTGACGTGTCACGCCCCTTGCGTCTAATGAGTTGGGAGAAGTTCTTTGACAATACGGTAGTATTTTACTGGCAATTTACTGCGCAGCGTCGTACCGCGGTTGGCCGGCGAAGTTGTGGTCACTTGCGAAGGGGAAATTCGAGTCGCAGAACGCCTGCCTGCTCGCCCGGACAAGGGAAACGGATTCACCATTACTCATTTGAACTGCCCGGGTCGACAAGTGATTAGGATGCGAAGTTTGGGGAGGTCGCGACGGATTTTTCCAGTTCCAAAAGCGGTAAATTTCCGGAAATCGATTATGGAAAGTTTCCTAGAGTTTTTGACGTAAGTTGTTTCTCTGTATAACACTCTCAGTTGATGAAAATTGAGAATTCCGGAAATTTTTCCACTTGGCCAAACGGGCGGTGGACTTGAGCAAGCAGTAAATTGCCAAGGTGACGGACTCGAACCAATGGGCCGTTAGTTCACCTTAGTGCAATCCCTGGATGGCGCCCGCCATTGGTGCCAGGCGAACAGGACGATGGCTAGTATGGGCCAGGTGAACCAGGGCCAGAACGTCACCCAGCGCGGTTGGGCCGGGGCAACTTCCACATCGAAGTGAAAACGCTCCGTGGGCTGATTGGGGGAATGCATGACGACTTCGACCTGCCACCAGCCTGAATGCGGAAGGTTGAACTTGGCTGCCCGCAGCAACTTGTTCGTCGCGGCGTCAGTTGTGGCCGGGAGGCGAATGATCGGTCCCGAGTGGTCGCGGGGCTGAGCCACGACTTCGATGGCGACCTCGCGCATGGCAACCGTGCCGGTTTGGTCCTGCACCAGTACGCTGACGTCGATAATGCCGGCGCGAAGCGGCGCGGGTGAGGTGAAAACGGTAATCGTTTGACTGCCACGGCGCTCCAGTAATCGCACGGTCCCGCCATCTGCACTGGCCATGTGCGGACACAGCATAGTGAGGGAGGTAACGATCAGCAGCGAGAGATTGGTTCGCATCAGCCACCTCCCGGCAACGTGCCGCGCATTTGCATCGGCTGAAAAACGATCCAGACACCCAGCGCGAACAGGAGCAACACGAGGCCCGCCCAGGGAGCGGCAATCTTCCAAGTAGAAGAGGACGAGTTCGTCAGCGAGCCGGCAATTTTCCAAACGACATATAGCGAAGCGAGCAAGCCGACATCAAGCGCGAGGAGTTCGAACTGCAACAACCAATCGGTCAATGGTCGGCAACAGGCACAACTCCACAGCGGCGAACCGAGCCAGCTGAAACCCAGGTCACTAGTGAAACGTTGCGTCACGGGAACGATCGTTTCGCTACTCGTCAGAAAATGAAAGCTGTAATGAGCGAGCCACATGGCAAACCCGAGCGGCACGAACGCAAACGCAAAACGCGTGGCGAGTTCCCGGCGCGAGGTGGTGAGTGGATTGCCCAAACGATTCAGCGCAGAGGCACTTACTACGGCGAGCAGCGGCAATGCCACGATGGTTGCGGAATAGAAAAGAGTGGAGGTCAGCCAATGCGAACGTTGACCAAGTCGACTACTCAACTCGTTTTGCCAATCGACCACCGGACCCACCATGCCAGCCGCATTGGCGAAGGCACCAAACACCAACACCAACACCAGAGCGGCGAGATCGGGCCGCTGCGAAAACCTACCCACACCCGAACGCCAACGATCGCTCCAGAGTTCAGTCACAGAAGTCGTCGCCAGGATGCCCACATTTTGCTGAGGACACGCTTGAACACAGTCAAGACAAAACGTGCAGTCCATGTTCCCGCCCTTGCGTGGCTGGAAGAGTTGCAACTCACAGCCCGTGTTGGTCGCGTTACCTTTCAGGCAGTCGTGCGTCGTGCAGTTGGCACAGGTGTCTGCCCTGCGCACGCGAACCTCCAGGGGAGAGATGAGCGATTGCACGAAGTTGAACTGACCGATGGGGCAAACATATTTGCAGAACGAACCGCCGCGAAAGAAGCCTTCAATCGTGAAGGCAGCGACGAAGTAACCAACGGTGATCCAAGCGGTCAGCCACGGGCTATCCCACAGCGAGAAAGCCTCGTACGACCAAAGAAACAAAACCAACAGACCAGCCGCGAGCCATTTACTGCGCAGCCAAGTGGGCCACGCTCGCCCCTGCGGCAGCCAGCGGCGGGCGAGCGCGCGGGGAAGGGTGAAGGGGCAAGCGAAGCAAAAGAAGTTGCCGGCAACGAGCAGACCCAAGACCAGCAGCCCGCGCCAGTGGATCCACGGCAAGACGCCGGCGAGATTCATGGCACCGACCTGCGGACCAACAAGACCATCATAAATGACAACCGCGGCGAGCACCGTCATCGCGGCTTGGGCCGTGAAGCGCGCATAGCGCCAACGAAGAAAGTGACCGAGGACGGGAACATGCAGCAAATCGAAGGGAGCAACTTGCTCAACCGGCAGAATTCGCAGGCTGGGGTGGGATTCGCGTTTTACTGGTGCGCGCTGACTGCTTCCGAAAAGCAACTGCAGGCCGATCCAGAACAAAGGTCCGAGAAAAGCGATCGACCCGGGAACCCACATCAACACGCCCGCCGAGGACTGATCTTCGAGTGCGGTGATACCGGCAATGCGCGGGACTTCGTTGTAGTAAGAGTAGAGAACGCGATCGGAAAATGTGAGAAGTGCCGAGAGGACGGTGTTTTGAATATCGGCCAGCAACAAGTAGGGCAAGAGCAGCCAAGGAGACCAGCGCGGCCGAGCCGGATAAGGACGAACAACTGGATACCAAAACAACAGACCAGCGAGCAGAAACGAAACATGTTGCCAGTAGTGCAACTGCGGCGCGCGGAGGGCCGCATCGTAGACTCGCGGCAGATGCCACAGCCAGGTCATCGCCGTGAAGAGAGGCAAGGCAACGAAAGGATGAGTCATTGCTGCTAACAGAGATTGCAACGAGCGCGAGCGGAGGAGCGGCGCGAACCAGCTCTTGCGCAGCTGTCTTGGCAGCCCGCGCAGGAGTGGCATTAATGGCGTGCCGAGCCAAACGAGGGGCGCGACCACCATCATCAGCAGTAAGTGCTGCAGCATGTGGACTTGCAACAGCAGGCTGGCAAACGGTTCAATCGGCGAAGCGAGCGCGAGAAAGAGAGTGGCAAGACCGGCGAGAAAAGCAACCAGGCGAAGGAGCGGCCAGCGCGTTGGATCGCGCCGGTGCAGCAGCCAGAACCCGCGCGCATAGATGGCAGCCGTGATGACCAGAACAATGACGAGCCAAGGATCCCAAGGCCAGGAGCGAGCGAAAGCAGCAAGCGTAGGAGGCATGAGAAGCGAACCTACTGCGGTGGATCGACCGTGGCAACTCGGGCGGGGGGCTGTCCTGCTGGTCGCAAACTAACTAAGAAGTCGACGACCGCAGTCATTTCGTGCGGGCCCATCTGTTGACCATAGGCGGGCATGTTGCCGCCGCCGGGCGTGCCGTTGCTGATCTGGTCGATGAGTTGGTCGCGCGTCAGGCGCGTGCCGATGGTCGACAAGTCAGGGCCGCGCCTGCCGCCGACTCCGGCCAAGGCATGACAGTTCCGGCAGTTCTTGTTTTGAAACACCAAACTTCCCTGCAACTGCAGCGGAGAACTTTGCTTCACCATCGAGACAGGAACAGGATCGCCACTCCACGCATTCATCGCCGGTGACCAAGGAGCACTATAGCCCTCGTAGGTGAGCACACCGAGGACTGTGTATGAGATGACCACGATCAAAACCGCGACGGGCCGCTGACTCGGCGCTCGTTGCCCCCGATTGCTGATGAAGGGAACCAGCAACAGCAGGCCGATGAGCAGCACCGGCAACACCAGAATGATGAAAGTCTCCGCAGCAGGAGGGCTCATGGAGAGCAACGCAAACAACCAGAGGAACGGCCACTCCGGGCGCGGGTTGGCGCCGCCGAGGGTCGGGTCGGGAAGTTCGCTTGGTCCTTTCGGACCCATGATCGCCGCCAGAGCGACCACCACAATCACCACGAGTGCCGAGAAGCAGGCGTCTTTGACAACCGCATCGCCGAAGAAGGGAACGCCCGTACGATGCAGCTCAGTGTGATAGTCGGCGTCGTAGGTGCGCGGATCGACGGGCTGCTGCGCATTGGGCGGAGCACTCACACCGCAGCGCAACACCAGCCATAAGTGCACCACGAGCAGCGACATCAATGCGCCAGGGATGATGAATACATGCAGGGCGAAGAAGCGACTCAGCGAACTGCCACCAATGACAGCCCCGCCGTGCAACAACTGCACAATCCAAGGGCCGGCTACGGGCACTCGTCCCGCCATCGAACCGGCGACCGCCAGTCCCCAGTAAGCATCGGGATCCCAGCGCAATATCTGCCCGCTGAAGAACATCCCCAGTGTGCAGAGGAGCAAGAACACGCCGACCACCCACGTCAGTTCACGCGGGTACTTGTACGACCCATGCAAAAACACTTGTGTCATATGCACGAGCACCATCACCACCATCGCCGAGCCCGCATAGTAGTGCAGCGCTCGCAAAAACCAGCCCATCGGCTGTTCGTAGTTCAAGTATTCGAGACTCTCGAAGGCCTGGTCCGGGGCCGGCACATACACGAGCGACAAGCCAATGCCGGTGAGAATTTGAATGGCAAGGAGCGTCATCGAGGCGCTGCCGAATACATACCACCAGCCCATTGGTCCCGCAGCACCTCGCGGTATGGGATGCTCGAGCATGGGGACGAGAAACGCGCCAAGACCCAGGCGATGATCGACCCAGCCACCGATTTGCGTCAGCCATTTAAGCATGATCGCACCTCGGCAGGTTCCCAGCTAACAATGCCGGATCACCTTGAGGATCGAGTGTGTCCTGCAGGCTGGGAAAGTGAGGAGCCTGAACTTCGAGCTGTCCCTTTTCGACTCGCCAGACGCAGCGAAACAAACCGCGTGGAGGTGGACCGGACGCCCGCTCGCCATTGGCATGATAGACGCCGCCATGACAGGGACACATGAACAGCCCGGACTGCGGAAACCAAGAGACAGGGCAGCCCAGGTGAGCGCAATTCACGGCCAAAATGAGGAACTGATCTTGCTGCTTGGTGTCTTTGCCCCGGTAGCGAACAAAGACCCCGGTGTGGGACGTCTTACCATCCCAGGGTTGGCGAATGGGGTTGTCAAACGTAACCATTCGCGTTTCGCCGGTTGGAAAGGAATCGACATCGCCCAGTTTGACCCAAGCCAGCTGACTTTTGTTGGTGCCCAGAAAGTATTGAGCGAGTGGCAGACCGAGCACGAAGGCAGCGATCGCGCCGAGGGCATACGTGAACCAACCGAAGAAGGTGCGGCGACCGGGGAGCAAGTCGAGTGGCGGAGTAGGTTCAGTTTGCATGGCCGCTGGCCTGGATCACTAGTGAGGATTTATTGTGCTGGTGAAACTGAGTTTGCCGTTCGCCACGATGCTAACAGTGCGACGACGTCGTTAATCTGCTCGGAACTAAGTGGCTGGAAGCCAGCGATTCTTCCCTCGCTGCCGGCATGATCGGGCATGCCCAGATCGGGGCGGCCAGTGATGACCAATCGCCGCAAGGCCTGATCGCTGATGAGGGAAAGAAATGCGACGTCGTTGATGGTTCCCGCATCGCCGCCACGTCCATGCTCGCCATGACACACAGCACATGCCTGCGCAAACACCTGCTCGCCGTTTTGGGGATCGCCGGCACTCACTGCATAAGTTGGCAAATCGTTGCTGGGCAACTGCTGGCCTTGCCACTTAGGCTTCAACCCGGCCGCGAGAATGCCAACTTGCTGCTCGGTCAATGGCCCGCCGCGATGCTGAACAAAGGCTGGCATGGAGGTTCCGTGACGCCCTTCGCTGACGATTCGATGCAACTCAGCGTCCGGCACAATCGCGAGAAACAGGCGATCGTTCAGTGGCGGGGCCGGGCCGAGAGTGCCATCGCGGCCATGGCAGCCAGCGCAGTTGCGCTCAAAGAGAACATTAAAATCGGTGATCTCATTGGGCGCGATGGGGCGCAGCGCAGGGTCGGGCTTGCCGGGCAAATGACCGCAGCCTGCGGCGAGCAGAGTGATCGCGAGCGCACCGAGAGCGAAGACGCTGAGCGACTCGATTTTGTTCGCAAGTATTGTCTGCGTGCTCGTCATTTCGTAAGCCACTTCGTCGCTGCTTCCTGATCGACAGCGGGACCACTTCCGGCTGGCGCGATATGCACCATTTCGCTGCGCAGGACCACAATCGCCGCGACGATACCGAAAATGAATTGTGAGACCACGAACCACGGCCAGTCGACACGCTGCTGCATCAGTGGATTCACTATGCCCATCAGTCCATAGCTCATGCCGGTCCAAACCAGCGGCAACACCAGTCCGCCCCAGGCAAGGGGACCGGGAATGCGTGTTACGCGGGGTAATAGGGCTCCGTAGACCAATCCGAATGACAGGGTCATCGCCAGATGAATCGCAATCGCCGCGACCAACCAGTCGGTGCGAAACATTTGCAATTCTTGTGAAGACAGGGAACGCATTTCAGGATAGATCATCGCCGCGAGCAGGTTGGGGGGATACCAAATCGTTCGCCCAGTCGACCAGGCCCAAACGATCGCCGGTAACGGCATGAGCAGACCACCGACGAGCCCACCCAGAAGCCCGGCGATCATCGAATGGCGTCGCTGGTCCAACTGCACGACAACGGCGACTACGATGCCAAAGAGAAACTGCGAAACAATGAAGCTGGGCCAGTCAACACCAAGCGACAGCAGCGGATTGAACAAACCGATGGTGAGATACATCGTGCCGGTCCAGAGAATGGGCATTAGCAATCCGCCCCAGGCCACCGATCGGGGAAGCGACGGAAGCGTCGGCATCAGCACGCCATAGATCAGCCCCACGATCAGGCAGATCACAATGTGAATCAGGCTCGACGCGATAAACAGGTCGAGACGAAAAGCTTCAAGCTGCTCGATGGTCAACTGATCCATGCCGGGCAGGACCATGCCGGCAAGCAGATTGATCGGGTACCAAATGCCGTGCCCGCTGAGGATTCCATAGGCCAGCGCTGGGATGGGCATAAGCAGGCCGCCGACAATTCCCCCTTTGACGCCAGCCGAAATGGGATGAACTTCCTCTGGCAGTCGAAAGCGATAGCCAGGAACGCCGGGATGGAGTTCAGCAACTGTCCCCAAACTGGCACTGATGGCCGCGGGCCGAAATTCGGGCGCGACGAGGGGCTCGTGAAAATGCCCCTTGCCTGGGAGCAAATGAGCGAACCACATTCCCAGCCCAACCGTCAACAATAAACCACCGACGACCATGAAAGCGATACCGAAGGCCACACCCAAGGCAGCAGTCGCAAGCCCAAGCGCCAACACCAGCGGTGCCGCTGTTGGCTCCGGCATCAAGACAGACCCATGTTCTGCTTTGGCAGGCGGCAAATTGTCCGGCGACTCACTGGTCACACTTATCGCCCCCACAAATAGACAATGCAGAAGACCACGATCCACACGCAATCGACGAAGTGCCAGTACCAGCTGACAAGTTCCGCGCCGCCCCCAGGCTCCGATTTCACGTCCCCACGGAACGAGAGAAACAAGATCGCCAACATGGCAACTAGTCCGCATGAGACATGCAGGGCATGAAAGCCGATCAATGTGTAGTAAGTCGAGCCGAACAGATTGCGACTGATCGTCAGTTGATGAACGCGAATTAATTCACTCCATTCATAAGCGGTTGCTGCAAGAAAGGTTGCCCCTAGCAAAAACGTCAACGTCCACCAGCCTTGAAAGCCGCGCAGGCTTCCCAGATGGAGCTGTTTCTCGGCCAGGTAGATCGTCCCGCTGCTGGCCAGCAGAAAGACGGACGAAACAATCGCCGTGGGCAACGAGAGTGCTTCGAGTGGCGTCGGACCAATTGTGTCTTTGCCAAGAAAGGTCAGGTACGCCACGATCAGCGTGCTGAAGAAGGCAACTTCTGAGACTAGAAATGCCACCATGCCCATCTGCGTAAGCGTGAGGATGCTTCCGGCAGACAGCGGATGTTCTTCGTGAGCGAGGTTCGTGGTAGAAGACATGTTATGCCTGAGAAAGGCAGGGTCGCTTTACAAATGGAGAGACTATTCGTAGTTCCAATCGGGATCGTCTGGATGCTTCAGATCCCACAATGGTCGGCGACTCTTAACCACCAGGATTTGCTCGAAGTTGTACGCAGGCGGCGGCGACGTGGTAGCCCACTCCAGCGTCCAGGCATTCCATGGGTCATCGCCGGCCAGCGGTCCTTTGAAGTACGACCAGACAATGTTGATAACAAAGAGTGCGTAACTGGGTACCTGAATCGCCGCACCAAGCGTGGTGATTTGATTCCACACTTCCCAACCGCGATCGGGCTCATAGGTATAGATCCGCCTTGGCATGCCGAGAATGCCCGAGATGTGCATCGGCCCGAAAGTCAAAATGAAACCGATCAGCAGCAGCCAGAACTGCCACTGGGCCATCCGCTCCGAGAGCATGCGACCAGTGACTTTCGGATACCAATAGTGCAAACCGGCGAATAAGCCAAACAGCGTGCCACCAATCAACACCCAGTGGAAATGGCCGACGACAAAGTAGCTATCCGAAAGCTGAAAGTTGAAGGGGGCAATTGCCAGCATGATTCCAGTCAGGCCGCCGATAAGGAACATCGAAAGAAAACCAAAGGCAAAAAGCATCGGCGAGGCGAAGCGAATCTTGCCGCCGTACATTGTCGCCAGCCAATTGAAAAACTTAATCCCCGTGGGAATGGAAACCAGCAAGCTGGCAGCCGCAAAGTACAGGTCCAAGGTCTTGCTCATGCCCACGGTGAACATGTGATGCGACCAGACACCCATGCTGATAAACGCGATGGCCGCAGTGGCAGCAGCCATGAACTCATAACCAAATAGCACCTTGCGAGAGAAGACTGGAATGATTTCGGAAATCATGCCGAACGCGGGTAAGACCAGGATGTAGACCTCGGGGTGGCCAAAGAACCAGAACAAGTGCTGCCACAGATAAGCCGAACCACCGTTTTGCGTATCAAAGAAGTGCGCACCCAGATTGCGGTCGAGAAGTACCATTACGAGCGCCGCGGTGAGGGGCGGAATTGCCAACAGAATCTGTACTGACGTCCAGAGCATCGTCCAGGCGAAAAACGGAATCTTGCGAAGCGTCATGCCGGGGCAACGCATGCCGAGAATCGTCACGATGAAGTTGATACCCGCCGTGAGCGTGCCGATTCCACTGACCAGCAGTCCCAATGCCCAAAGATCTGTCGCTGCCGTGCGAGCAAACGTGCGTTCCGTCAGCGGAGCATAGGCGAACCAGCCAATTGCCGGCGCACCGCCGGTGGCATAGCTCGAGTAGACCAGCAATCCACCGAAGAGCGTCGCCCAAAAGCCCAGCGCGTTCATGCGGGGAAAGGCCATGTCGCGAGCGCCGATCATCAGCGGAACCAGGTAGTTCCCCACGCCGATCAAAATCGGCATGCCGACAAAGAACACCATCGTCGTACCATGCATGGTGAAGAGTTGATTGAACGTGTCTGGCGGCAGAAAGTCGTACCGCGGAAAGAGGAGTTGCGAGCGCATCAATATCGCTTCGCAGCCCCCAATTACCAAAAACACCAGGCTCATCAGCACATACAAGATGCCGATCTTCTTGTGGTCGACGGTTGTGGTCCAGTCGTGCAAGATAGCAGTCCAGCCCGACGCGGCCACGACTTGGCGTTGGTAGTCGGTTCGGCGCTGTTCGGCAATTGCCATGGCAGGTTTCATCGCGCGACTAACGCAATGACTCCAAGTACGAAACGACTTCATCCAACTGCTTATCTGACAGACCAAAAGCGGGCATCAAGCAGCCCGGCTTGATCTTCTGCGGATCAGCGATCCAGCTGCGCAGATTCTCACGATTATTTGGAATCTGCCCCGAGGCGAGGGTGGCACGACTCATGATGTGGGTCAAGTCGGGGCCATACGTTCCCTTGGCACCTGTGCCGCGGACTGCATGGCAATTGATGCAAGACAGCCCGAGGAAGACTTCACGACCTCGAGTGATCGTCGCCTCGTCCACGTGCAAAGCCACGGATGCCTCTTGTTGCAACCAACGCTCAAACTCAGCTGGTGATTCGACATTCACCCTTAGCAACATGTGAGCATGCTGGGTGCCGCAATATTCGGCGCATTGGCCCAAATACAACCCGGGCTGTTCGGTCTGTAGCCACATGCTGTTCACGCGGCCGGGAATCAAGTCCGTTTTGCCCGCGAGTCGCGGAACCCAAAAGCTGTGGCAGACATCGGCCGACTTTAATGTCAAGTAAACTCGCCGCTGCTGACTCGCTTCACTGACCGGCATGTGCAGTTCATTGGCCGTCGTGAAACCCAGCTTCTGGCCGTTGTAGTATTCGTATTGATACTCCCACCACCACTGCCGGCCGACCACGGTGACAAACAGGGTGTTGTCGCCGACAACTGGTTCTGGCACCGGAATTTCAACTTCCCACAGAGTGCGGGTGGTCACCAAAACCAAAATGAAGACGATCATTGCCGGTGCGGCGGTCCAGGCAACTTCGATGGGCACACTGCCGTACACTTGAGGTGGTTCGTGACCGTCAAATGTCTTGGTTCGAAAGCGAAAAACGCAGTACATCAGCACGGTGCCGACAACCAGCAGAATGCCACCCGTGATGGCGAGCACTAAGATCGACAAACTGACGATCGAACGCCCCCCAGGAGAAACGGGATGAAAGATCGATAAATTCTCCGGTGGGACGCAATCCGCGAGCAGCGTGCCTACACCAAACAGATCCATTCGCTCTGCCCCATCACCTAGCTTCAACGTCGATCAACATCCACGTCACAGCAATTTTGTCGAGTTTGCCTCGACCTATCGCCCGGTCACTCGCAAGTTCCGGCCGGTGGAGAGAAGGTGAAGTATCTCCTGCCGCCGTCGTCGTCGCTAGCCGGGGTCGACGATGAATTGTTACTGATTACTTGCCCAGAATTCACTGTTGTATTTATCTCTATGACAATCCGCCCCCATGCTCCGATTACGACTTGGAACGTTTCGCCCGGCCGCTAAAATGGCCAGCGCACCATAGTCTCTTGCAGCGGAGTGCCACTTGACCCCCGAGCAACAACGCCTGGCCGAACACGACGCCAAGTCGACCAATTGGAAACGCTGGGGGCCTTACCTCAGTGAGCGAGCTTGGGGAACTGTTCGAGAAGACTATAGCGCTAGCGGCGATTCTTGGGCTTACTTCTCGCACGACGATGCCCGCAGCCGGGCGTATCGCTGGAACGAAGATGGCATCGGCGGCTTTTGCGACGACAAACAATACCTCTGTCTGGCCGTGGCACTGTGGAACGAGCGCGATCCGATCTTAAAGGAGCGGATGTTCGGGCTCAGCAACCCGCAGGGGAACCACGGCGAAGACGTCAAAGAATACTATTTCTTTCTCGATGGCACGCCGACGCACTCGTACATGAAGATGGTGTACAAGTACCCGCAGGTGGCCTACCCGTACGAAGACCTGGTGAAGGTAAACGGCGCACGCGGGCGAGATCAGCCCGAGTATGAGTTGTTCGACGCTCTGCACGATACTTTTCTCGCGAACCGGTATTTTGACGTCTCCATCGAATACGCGAAGGCGAGCCCCGAAGATCTGCTTTGCCGTATCACAGTCGTCAATCGCGGCCCCGCAGCAGCGCCCATTCATGTGTTGCCTCACCTCTGGTATCGCAATACCTGGTCGTGGAAGTTCAACTCGACCCGGCCCTCAATCAAAGCCGTGGGGCCAGGCACAGCGAGTACATCTCACGAAGTGCTCGGCAATCGCTGGTGGTACGTCCGCACCAGCGACAACCAGCAAGTCGAGTTGCTCTTCACCGAGAATGACTCGAACATCGAGCGGCTCGATCACTACCCAAACACTTCACCCTTTGTAAAGGACGGCATTCATGAAGCTGTGGTGCATAACGCAAAGAGCGCCGTCAACAACCTGCAAGGCAGCAAACTGGCGGGGCACGCTCGCGCGGTGATCCCCGCCGGTGGAACTATCGTGGTTGATGTTCGCTTGAGTGATACGCATTCGAGCGAGCCGTTCGGCGACTTCGACCACTTCCTAACCACGCGCGCGGCCGAGGCAGACTCCTTTTATGCCGCTGTGCAACCCGCAGGGCTCGATGTCGACGAGCAGCGAATTATGCGTCAAGCCTTGGCCGGCTTACTCTGGTCGAAACAGTTCTACCATTACGATGTCTATCGGTGGTTGCGGGGCGATGAGACCGAACCCACCCCGCCAGACGCGCGCTGGCACGGCCGCAACACAAATTGGAAAGAGTTGCACAATGCCGACGTAATTCTGATGCCCGATACCTGGGAGTATCCTTGGTACGCTTCGTGGGATCTCTCGTTCCACTGCGTGGCGCTAGCCCGCATTGACTCGGCCTTCGCCAAGCAACAACTGCTGAACATGGGGCACGAATGGTATCAGCACGCCAGCGGGCAATATCCGGCCTACGAATGGAATTTCGACGACGTGAATCCGCCAGTCGTCGGCTGGGCAGCGTGGCGCGTCTATCAAATTGAAAAAGAGCGGGCCGGAGTCGGCGATCTCACGTTTCTGAAAGAAATATTTCAGAACGAAATGCTCAACTTCAGCTTTTGGATTAATCGCAAAGACAGCAGTGGCCGAGACATCTTTGGCGGTGGCTTCTTGGGAATGGACAACATCGGCTGCTTCGATCGCGACAAGCCGCTGGCCGACGGCGCACAGTTGGAGCAGAGCGACGGCACAAGTTGGATGGCGCTTTACTGCACAACGATGCTATCCATTGCCACTGAACTCGCACAGCACGAGCCCTTCTATCAGAACATGGCGCTCAAATACTTTGAGCACTTCCTGTCGATTGCTCACGCCATGACCAACATGAATGGCGAAGGGATCAATCTGTGGGATGAAGAAGATCAATTCTTCTACGATGTGGTACATCTGACCGACGGGCAAAACATTCCGCTCAAGATCCACTCGATGGTGGGCCTGGTACCGATTTTTGCCGTACTCACCACACCTCGCTACCGTTCGCGAGGTCTCGACCTGTTTGCAGAGCGGGCAGAGTGGTTTTTGAGACACCGCCCCGACCTGCTGAAGAATGTCGCGCCGGTCAACATCTTGGGGGACAACAACACCCGCATGCTCGCGATCTTGACCAAAGATCGCCTCGCGGCTGTTCTACGGCGGATGCTCGATCCGAATGAGTTTCTCTCGGACTATGGCATCCGCGCGCTTTCTCGCTATCACCTCGATCATCCGTATGTGTTTAGCGCAGGGGGCCAGGAAGTTGTCGTCAAGTACGAACCGGCGGAGTCAGAGAATCGCTTATTCGGCGGCAACTCAAACTGGCGCGGGCCGATCTGGTTTCCCGTCAATTACATGCTCGTGCAGGCACTGCAGGAGTTTCACAAACACTATGACGACAGCTTTCAAGTCGAATGTCCGACCGGTTCCGGGCGAACGTGCAATCTCGATGAAGTAGGAGCTGAAATCACGCGTAGACTCACGAGCATTTTCAAACGCAACGCGAGTACCGGCTGGCGCGCTGTTTATGGCGGTAACGCCTACTTTCAAAACGATCCGCACTGGCGCGATCACATTCCGTTTCACGAATATTTTCATGGCGACAACGGCGCGGGCTTGGGGGCCAGCCACCAAACGGGTTGGACGGCGTTGATCGTCTCGCTGCTGTACGAATATGGCGGCCGCCTGCCAAAAACCTCTAAGGAGCGAGCATGACTGCCAGCTACGACGTAATCATCATTGGCAGCGGCGCAGGGGGCGGCACGCTGGCGCGGCATCTGGCACCATCAGGCAAAAAGATCCTGGTGCTGGAGCGCGGCGACTATCTGCCGCGCGAACCCGAAAACTGGGATGCCTCCGCCGTCTTCATCGACAATCGTTACGTCTCGAAGGATACCTGGTACGACAAGACCGGCCGCGGTTTTCAGCCCGGCGTACATTATTACGTCGGGGGCGCTACCAAAATGTATGGCGCTGCCCTGTACCGCCTGAGAAAAGAAGACTTCGGTGAACTGCAGCATTACGACGGTCTTTCACCGGCCTGGCCAGTGAGCTATGACGAGTTCGAGCCCTATTACTCGCAGGCCGAACAGCTGTATCAAGTTCATGGGGCACGGGGAGAAGACCCGACCGAGCCACCTGCGAGCGCGCCGTACCCTTTTCCAGCGGTTTCGCACGAACCGCGCATTCAGAAACTGGCCGACGATCTTGCCCGGGCTGGTTACCATCCGTTTCATTCACCCTGCGGCATCATGCTCAACGAAGCGAATCGCCCCTACAGTGCATGTGTGCGCTGCATGGACTGTGATGGCTTTCCCTGCCTCGTTCACGCCAAGTCCGATGCAGAAGTCCTCGGCATTCGCCCCGCACTAGCTCACCCCAATGTGACGCTTCTGACCAATTCGCAAGTCTTGAAGCTCGAGACAAACGCCTCGGGAACGGCGGTCACCAACGTCCTTGTCAGTCGCGGCGGCAATACCGAAAGCTTCTCGGCGAGTATTGTCGTCGTCTCCTGTGGTGCAGCTAATTCCGCGCGACTGCTGCTAATGTCCGCCAATGACAAACATCCGCATGGCCTGGCCAACGGCTCCGACCAGGTCGGGCGACACTATATGTTCCACAATAGCCAGGCCGTGCTGGCAATCTCGAAAGAGCCTAACCCGACGAAGTATCAGAAGACACTCGGGCTTAACGACTTCTACTTCGGCATGCCCGGATTCGAGTTCCCCATGGGGAACATTCAAATGGTCGGCAAGTCCCAGGGGCCAATGTACCGCGGCGAAAAGCCGATTGAGACCATTCTCGCCCCGACTTGGACGCTCGACGAGATTGCCCTGCACGCCGTTGATTTCTGGCTCTCGACCGAAGATCTGCCGCGCCCTGAGAATCGCGTCACCGTCAATTCGCAGGGTTCGATCAAGCTCAACTACACGCCCTCGAACCAGGTTCCGAAGCAAAAGCTTTTTGAAAAATTGAAGTCGATGCTCAACCAACTCGACATGCACGAGCATCTCATTCCGCGCAATCTGTACATGAAGAACGAGATCGACTTAGGAGGCGTCGCGCATCAGGCAGGGACGTGCCGCTTTGGTGATGATCCGCAGACTTCGGTCCTCGATCGAAATTGCAAGGCGCACGAACTCGATAACCTGTATGTCGTCGACACCAGCTTTTTTCCCAGCATCGGGGCGGTCAATCCCGCGCTGACTGCCATGGCCAATGCGCTGCGCGTCGGCGATCATTTGCTTCAACGGTTGACCTAGTCGAGGACTCATGCGGCACGCGTTCAAGCACCATTGGCCGGAATACTGCATGGAAGCTGCCGAACTGGCAATCTTCATGCTGGCGGCGTGCGTAGCCGCCGTGGTGCTGTTTGATCCCACTTCTCCTGCAATGATATCTTCGCCCTGGCTGCGACGACTGTTGATGGGAATGGCGATGGGAGGGACTGCAGTGGCGATTGTCTACTCACCCTGGGGCAAACAATCGGGTGCGCACTTCAACCCTGCCGTGACGCTGACCTTTTGGCGCTTGGGCAAAATCGAAACTTGGGATGCTGTGTTTTATGTTGTTTTTCAGTTTGCTGGCGGCGTTGCCGGTGTCTTGTTCGCAGCAGCCGTCCTCGGTCAGGCAATCTCTGTCCCCGGCGTCGACTACATCGTCACCGTTCCCGGTTCTCAGGGAACACCCATCGCTTTTCTCGCTGAGTTCGCAATCTCGTTTCTGTTAATGAGCACGGTGCTGCTGAGTTCCAACAGCAGGCGATTGGCTCCCTATACCGGCTGCCTGGTCGGCCTGCTACTTGTCTGCTTTGTTCTTTTTGAGTCGCCCCTCTCGGGCATGAGCATGAATCCCGCGCGGACTTTTGCTTCGGCCTGGCCCGCGCAAATCTGGACCGCGTGGTGGATCTACTTTCTTGCTCCCCCGCTCGCCATGCTGACCGCTGCGGAAATATATGCCCGCGTGCAGGGCTTGCCAAACGTCCGTTGTGCGAAGTTACATCACGATCATCGCAGGCGTTGCATTTTTCGCTGCGGTTATCGGCCTCCCGAACACTCGACGGAATCTCAAGCTTCACAATCACAACCCGCAAAGGATCACCTATGAACCTCGCAGGAAAGGTCGCCATCGTAACCGGCGGCAACAGTGGCATCGGCATGGCAATTGTGCTGGAACTTGCTCGGCAAGGTGCGAACATCGTGATCGACTACGTCGCCCATCCCGAAGCGACCGACGCACTGGTGAAGCAGGTTGTCGCACTCAACGATCAGGCCGTCGGTGTCGAAGCGAATGTGAGCAAGGTCGCCGATCTACAAAAGCTGGTAGATACCGCCGTCAGCACGTTTGGCCGGCTTGATATCATGGTCAACAATGCCGGAGTCGAGACCCGCACCTCGATTCTCGATACCACGGAAGAGCAATACGAGAAGGTGCTGGAGATCAATCTCAAGAGCGCTTTCTTCGGCACACAACTGGCCGCGAAGCAGATGATCAAGCAAGGGGAAGGGGGCCGGATTATCAACATCACGTCGGTTCACGAAGATTGGCCGATGCCCGGAAACACGGCCTACTGCCTGTCGAAGGGTGGCATGCGAATGCTCACCCGCACTGCGGGGGTCGAACTTGCTCCGCACAATGTGCTCGTTGTGGGCGTCGGGCCCGGTGCGGTCGCTACGCCCATTAATCTCGGCACCATGAACGATCCCAAGTTGCTTGCCAAGCTCGATAGCGCCATTCCAATCGGCCGCATGGCACAACCGGGCGAGATTGCCAGCGTTGTTGCATTTCTGGCCGGTCCAGGCGCAAGTTACCTGACAGCGACCACCATTTTTGCCGACGGTGGAATTATGCAGAGCAGCCCGGGGCTGTAGAGGGTCCAACCTCTGGGAGTAGCAATGACGGATCAGCCTCATGTTGTGATTCTGGGTGCCGGGTTCGGCGGTCTTGGCGTGGTCGAACGTCTGCGCGCTGCGAATGTGCGAATCACGCTGATCGACAAGAATCCTTATCACACCTTCCAGCCGTTGCTCTATCAAGTGGCGACCAACGAACTGGGGCCCAGCGCTGTTTCCTTTCCACTGCAGGAGTTATCGAACCAATATGCCAACTTGCGGTTTATCGAAGCAGCGGTGCAGAAGATCGACCTCGTCAACAGGCAAGTTCTTGTCGCGGGCCAACCGCCACAGCAATACGATTACCTGGTGATCGCGCTCGGCGCTGTCGTGAACTATTTTCAAACCCCTGGCGCTGCCAGCTATGCGTTACCCATGTACACGCTGAATGACGCCTTGCGACTGAAAGCTAAGATCCTCAGCCAACTCGAGGCCGCCCATCAGAATCCAGCGCTTTGCGATGAAGGGGCTCTGACATTTTGTGTTGTCGGCGGCGGACCAACAGGGGTGGAAGTAGCTGGCGCGATCGCGGAATTGCTGCGGTCGGATTTTATTAAAGACTACCCGAATTTACCGACGTCACGAGCGCGAATCATGTTGTTCGAATACGCGCCCGACTTGCTGGGGCCTTTTCAGCCGGCGCTGCGCAACTATGCGCGCGAGGAACTTGTGAAGCGTGGCGTGGACGTGCGTACCAGCAACGGTGTCAGCCAAGTGAACGCAGCAAGCATCGTGTTGAGCACAGGCGAATCGATAAAGACGCAAACATTGATTTGGGCTGCTGGCTTGCAAGCGAATCCGCTGGTTGCTTCGCTGGGAATTCCGCTGGCCCATGGAGATCGCATTCCCATTGATGCAGACCTACAGATCACGGGACATCCGAATGCCTTTGCGTTAGGCGACATCGCAGCCATGAAAGACGCAAAAACCGGTGCGCCGCTGCCGGGACTCGGTGCTGTTGCCCTGCAAGCTGGCGAGTATCTGGGCGAGTCGATACAGCGCCGCCTTGCCAACCAGGCAGTCGAACCATTTGTCTATTGCGATAAGGGAACAATGGCGACCATCGGTCATGGCGCTGCCATCGTCGAACTGCCACTGGGTCTCACCTTGACTGGCCTGCCTGCCTGGCTGGCCTGGTTAGGCGTTCATCTCAGCTTGCTGCACACGGCTGAGCAGCGAAACACCGCAATTGTCGATTGGGGCTGGAACCTCATCACCGGTCGGCGCGGCGAGAGCGGCCTATCTACTGACGCCAAGACACCAGCCTGAACCCACCGCTTATGCGATGTACTTCTTACCACGGCCCTACGGCTTCAGGTGCTTCGTAAACCAAGCGACCATTTCAACTCGCATTTCGGGCAGATATTCGTGACCTGTCTTCGCGTACAGTACGCTGCGAAAGTTCTCGGGTTTGCCATAGAGTTTGTAGATCTCGCCCAGTTTTTTCTCCAGCACGATCACGCCGTCGGTTGGGGCACCGCCGTCTTCATCGCCCGATAGTTGCAGGTTGGGTTTCGGTGCCGACAACGCAAAAATGGCCTCGGTATCGAAGTGCTGAAAGACACCGGGAACAAAATAGTAGATGCCGTGCCGACGCAAATTGCCGTGCGCAATCAGTTCGGTGTAGCGAGTAAAACAAGCCACACCAACCTGAGCTTGAACGCGATCGTCAACAGCAGACACCCACCATGCCCGCGTGCAACCCATGCTCATGCCGGTCACGCCAATGCGACTTTTATCGACTTCCGGCCGCGTTTCCAAATAATCGAGCAGGCACTGCTCATCGCGAATCATCATGCCCCACAGGCAACGACCTTGCCACAGATGCAACTTGAACAGACTCAGTTCCTGCGGATAGGCACCCGCATCGAGCTTCGCTCCACCGGGACCTTTGCCGACACGCTCGCCGTTGAAGTAACCATCGATGGCGGCAACCACGAATCCTTTCTGCACCAGCATCCAACCAAGCGATAGTTCGTTCTCCGGGTTCGGAATGTATTCGCCTTTGGAGCCGGAATGGCCGTGCATCCCAACCACCACTGGCGCAGGCTCTTTGATGTTCTTTGGGATCGCCAGGATGCCGGTCACGACCATGTCGGCACCGTTGTGAAACTCAAACTTCTCCAACCAGAAGGTCCCTTTGTCTTCGCGCGAAATCACCTTCACTTGTTTCGGATCTGGTCGCTTCGGCATTTCGCCTAGGCACTCTACCAGAGTGGCCTTCGTCTGCGCGCGATCAGTTTCCTCCCAACGCTTCAGATCCTGGGGAACTTGCCACCCGGGCAGCTTGATGGCCTTGAAGAGCTCTGGTACTTCTGCCCACGCTTCACCTTGTTGCTCCTTGCCACCCTTGGCACTTTGTGGAACAACGCGCTCTTGCGCTACTGCAGAAACAAGCACCGACAAAGTAACCAGTGCCGCAATCAAGCTGCGAACGGCGTTCATATTCTTGCCTGCTACAAATAACGTCGAAGTTGAATGATGGAGTTTAGCACTTCCGCCGGCTGAACGATATTTGCATGAAACATGACGGCTCGTCACAATTGCCTGCTGCCATATTTCCTTCGCAGTAGGACTGACCCGATGACACACGAAAGACAATCACATTGCGGCTCTGCAGACTTGCGACTGCCGGATGATTTGCGGACACCACTCTTGGCGCATCTGGCCGAACTGCGCAAGCGGTATCTCGCCCGGGGCTGGGCGGGTCGCGTGGGCTTCGGTAAACGGCCGGCGCTGATCGTGATTGATCTGGCAGTGTTTTGGACGCAGCCGCGGGCACAAATTGGCACCGAGGCGGAGCCGGTCTTGCAGGCAACCCTGCGAATGCTTGACGCAGCACGTAATGCAAAGATTCCAGTCTTCTTCACAACCTATGCCTACGATCCGTCCGATCCCCCGAGCCCGCAGAACAAAAAGCTGCAGCTAAAGTTGCAGCCGGGTGATGAACGGCTGTTTGAACTCGATCCGCGCCTCGCGCCGCGACTGGGCGAGAAGCTGATTCGCAAGCGCTATGCCTCAGCGTTCAAAGGAACGAATCTGCACGAGATGCTTGCCTCGCTCGGCATCGATACGCTGATTGTCACCGGCATCAGCACGAGTCACTGCGTCTATGCAACGTGCCGCGATGCAACCGACAGTGTGCGCGTCA
The DNA here is from genome assembly GCF_007747655.1 of Anatilimnocola aggregata. Lineage (NCBI taxonomy): Bacteria > Pseudomonadati > Planctomycetota > Planctomycetia > Pirellulales > Pirellulaceae > Anatilimnocola > Anatilimnocola aggregata. The sequence goes on along the minus strand of NZ_CP036274.1, from coordinate 4,189,926 downwards.
TCGTTCCTCGTGAAGCTGTGGGAGAACGATGCGAGATCATGCACGAAGTGAATCTGCTGGATATCGATATCGACTTGGGTGATGTCATGCCTCTCGACGATGTCATCGTCGCGGTGCAGGGCTTGGAACCGCGAACAGCAAATTATTGAACCAACTATCGCTTGCGGAATAAGTCGGAGAGTACAAAGTTCTCGATGACAGTACGGAGTTTGTAATCGTCCTTCTTGCTAGCAGCCGCAATGGACCTGATCTGCGCGGTGTCGTCGAGTGTCATCACGCGGCGCAGCGAATAGGTGGCCAATTGCTCGACGAAAGCTTCGGCAAAGAGATCCAGGTCTTGCGCCAGCAACTGTTTGAATTCATCCGAGCCGTTGTAGGGCCGACCGTCGGCCAGTTTGCCGCTGGCATTTACGCTTGGGTCGTCGCCATTGCCGCCAGCTACTTGTTCTGTTGTTCGCCAACGACCAATGGCGTCGAAATTGTCGAAGGCAAAACCGAGCGGGTCGATCTTTTCGTGGCACGACGCGCAGGTCGCATGCGTCGCGTGCGCTTCCAACTGCATGCGGATCGTCGCTTTGGGTTGATCGCTCGGTGTCGGAGCGAGCGGCTCGACGTTCGGGGGCGGCGGAGGCGGAGTGCGACCGAAAACGGCCTCTGATACCCAGACACCACGATGGACGGGCCGATGCCGGGTTCCATCGGACGTCAGGGAGAGAATCGAGGCCTGCGTAAGCAATCCGCCGCGATGGTCCTCTGGGCGAAGCGCGACGCGTTGCAAACCTGCGGCAGCTGGCCGAGGCATACCGTAGTGCATCGCCAAGCGCGAATTCAGGATGGTCCAGTCGGAAACGAGAAACTCGCGTAATGGCAGATTCTGCGAGAACACCTCGCCGAAGTACCCAGTGCTTTCCAGCACCATGCTTCGTTCGAGCCATTTATCGTAGTCGGGATAAAGTCCTTCATCGGGCGGAAACACGCCGACGCGGTGCAACTGCAGCCACTGTTTGGGGAACGACTCCGTAAAACGGTTGACCTTGCGATCGGCAAGCAAGCGCGTCAGTTGAGCCCGCAGGATCTCAGGACGATGCAAAGTATCTTGCCGTGCTAGGTTGGCGAGTTCTTCGTCCGGAAGTGAACTCCAAAGGAAGTACGACAGACGCGAGGCTAGTTCCCAGTCGTTCACCGTCTCGCGACGTTGAGCGGGCGAACCTTCTTCGAGGTAATAGAAATTCTTAGATGTAAGGATAGCCACTAATGCTGCACGATAGGCCGAGCGAAAGTTTTCACCAGCTGCCAGTTCGCTATCGATGACCTTCACATAGCGATCTAACTCGGCATCGGGCACGGGGCGACGCCAGCCACGCGAGGCAAATCGCCGCAGACATTCGCGCGCTTCGGCAAGATCGCCGTTGTTCACTGGGAACATCCCTGCCCGTTTCTGCTGATCCGCTTCGAGTTGAATGGGCCCTTCGAACTCGACCCAGTCAATGATTAGCAGCGGAAAGATCGACTCTCCGTGGTCGTTGTACAGCCGGTATCCCGTGGGGCGATTCTGACGACTGACTTTCGTGTTCACAAACGTAATTTGAGAGATACTGGGGGTCTGACCATCGTTCAAGATACCAGGGGATTCGTTCATCAGATTGAAGTTCCCCTCGGGCAAGAACGTTTCGATCTCGATGGTCGTTGGTTTGTCTTCGGGCGCACTCACGTCCAACCCATAGACCGAGCGCTTCAGCTGGTGATGCCACAGACTGAGGTGCGGTAATCGACCTTTGAACGACGGCAATGCACTGAGCTGGATACGAATGCGATATAGGCCAGGGGAAGCTGCTTTGAAAATCTGACGACCATGTCCTGGCCAAAGAGGCCAGCGAACCGGGCCGGTCAGCCCACTCTCCTGCAACCACTTCTCTTGGCCAGCGTTGGCTTCGTTGCGCCCCTTTTGCAACTTGACAGGTTGATCGGGGAAGGCTTGTGCGACTACGGTTTCTGCGGCACGAAAGTAACGGTCCACATGCGACGGCGACAGCGAGAGGAGCGAGCCGATGCGATCGAAGCCGTGCCAACGGGGATCCTCATTGAATGCGCCTGGCATGTTCACATCGAAGTAAACGCCGAGCAGATCGTAAACGGTGTGGCCATATTCTTCGCGACTGAGACGGTAGTGCGCAATGGGACCGCGGCGCGCCATTCGTACCGCTTCCCCTTCCTTCAACCGCGTGGAGAGCCAATCTACGGCAACTCCCAATTCGTGAGGCTTTGGTTGCAGTTCCTTTTTCGGCGGCATCTCTCCTGAGTTCATGCGAAACACAACTTCGGCCCAGCGCTGTGCCGTCGTTTCGTCCGCAAAGTCGCGGGGTAAAGTATCGAGCCGAAACTCTCCTTCCTGCTGCTTGCCGTCGTGACAGTGCAAGCAATAGGTCTGAAAGAATGGTTGCACTGCTTGCTCAAAACCGAGTGGCCCATCAGCAGATTGCACAGCAGGTGCAGCTGCCACCAACAAACCTAAAAGCAACACGTACTTCATTATTGACGCCATGAGCGAGGAATTCATGCTGCTTACCACTTCGCACCGACCGGCTTGGCACCGGGGTTCTTCATGCGAATGCTATAGAGAGAAGTGCGGGCGGTAATAAATAGCGTCCGCATATCCTCGCCGCCGAAGCAAACATTGGCTGGACCTTCAGGCACTTCGATCTTCTCCAGTAGCTTGCCGTCGGCGTTGTAGATATTCACACCGCCGTGGGTCGTGTAGAGGTTTCCCTTCACATCGATAGTCATGCCGTCGCTGCCCTCCTTGATGGTGAACAGCTTCTTGCCAAGCTCGCCCGCTTTGCTGACTTCGTAGCAATGAACCCCAGCCGGCAACTTATGAAAAGCAGGATCAGGATGCTTGGCATGGCCGCCAGTATCGGCGATGTAAAGGCGGGTTTCATCTGGCGAAAAGTTAATGCCGTTAGGCATGGCCAGGTCTTTAACGACCGGTACAACGGTTTTCGTGGCTGGGTCAAACTTATAGACCCAATGCCCAGGAACTTCTGCAGCACCCGTGAGTCCCCACGGCGGATCGGTGAACCAGAGAGTCCCGTCGGAACGAACCGCTACATCGTTGGGCGAGTTAAACCGCTTGCCGTCGAACTTGTCGACAAGCACTGAAATCGTGCCGTCGGTCTCCGTCCGCACCAGGTTGCGGGCCGCATGCTGGCACGAAACGAGTCGGCCGTCCAGATCGAGAATATTGCCATTGGCTTGTTCACTGGGGCGAAACACCGACAGGCCTTCACCTTCGCGCCACTGCATAAGCTTGCTGTTGGGAATGTCAGAGAAAACCAGTGTCTTCTTCGCCGGAAACCACGCTGGTCCTTCGGTAAATTTCATCCCGCTGGCAAGTTTCTCAATCTTGGCGCCAGAAGCCACGAGTGATTCTGCTTCTTCAGCCCGCAACGTCATCGCCAAGGCGACGACCGCGATGAACGAACAGGAGAGTTGTTTGAACATGATCGTTTCGGTTCCTGAGAAAGCTTGACTTAAGGAATGCTAAAGATTGTGGAACGTTGCTGGTCCTCAACGGACTTTACGCGCTCTTCCGGCGGCATGGTGACAAAGATCCAATCGTGGCACTTCACACGAACCACTCTGCCGGGTCGGTAGCCATCGAGAAGTTCGGTAAACTTCAGCCGAATTTGAATGCCGCTGCTGCCGGGTGGAGGGTTCGTGGATTCTTTCCATTCAATTACCTGGCCGATTTTCTTGTCGCCACGATGAAACCACGTGCGCAATGTTTTCTCGGCAGCTGCGACGCCGAAGCCTTTGTCTTGGGTCGCCTTTAAGTCGGCATAGAGCGAAGGATCCATGCCGCCGAAGAGAGTAAGTGTGACCATGCCACCGCCGAAGTCGTTGTCTTCCACGCGATCGATCCATGCGGGCAGCCAACGCTGCTTCTGATATTTCACATGCCGACGACGCTGAAGTTCCGTAGCAAAGTTGCGGCTTTCTTCATCAAGCCAAACTTCCGCAACCGTGAATTCTTTATCACGCCAGCCCGGTGACCAGCCAAGATTGAACTGCACTATCTGGTCAGGAGTGATGTCTGCCAGGTCCACCAGCTTGCGACCTTTCCAGACCGTGGTCGAATCGTCGATGTCGAAGGTGTAAGTCGTGTTGATTCCGTCCTTAGCAAGTTGCCCCGACGGCGCAACGTTGATCTTTCCCTTCATCAGTTCCAGCGACACCACCTTCCAACTCTGACCTTGGCGCTGATAAAAGCTGAAGTCGTCTTCCAGCGAAACGGCATGATTCTGCTTGATCTCGTACTTGGCCAAATCCTTGGGCAGAGGCGGGATCGTGGCTTCTTCGCCAACGGGCGGCAGATAGAAGTAACCATGCACATGTGTGCCGAGGGGAATATCACGCAGCTCCGCCGGCGCACCGTTGAATGAGATTGTGCCGTACGGGAGCATGGCAAAGTAATGAAGCGGCCCGCTGTTGTAACGGTCCCCGGCACCGTTGCCATCGAGTCGTAAACCCCCGCGGCGATTTACTGGGTCGATTACCACCAGTTCACCCGCGAGATAGGTGCCACTATTCGGCGGTGGAAACTCACCCACCTTCGGCACGTAGCTAACTACTTCCTGAGCATTGGCAGGAACTGAAAACAAGCAACAAGTTGCGGAACAAGCCAGTAGCCAGGAAAGGGAACGTCGCATCACGCGAGCACCTCCGAGACGGTGCCCGTGCTATCGGCAAACTTTTCGGTCTTCACGTCCATCTTTTGCGCCATCGTTAGCAGCAAGTTGCTCAAGTGGGCTTTGTTGTTCACCGGGTTGTGGCAAATGGCGTAGTGCTTGGCGTGGATGTCCAAATTGTAGGCATAGCCTTCCGGCTTCGACTTGGCATTGAAATCGACGTGCCGACCGTGCTTCAAGCCAAGCCCTCCGCCACCGGCGAGGATGAGTGGCAGGTTCGCGTTACCGTGACTGTGGCCAAACGCCATGCCGCTGCCATAAAGGGCCATCGTCGAATCGAGGAGTGGACCATCGGCATCCTTCACCTGGCTCAATCGATCGAGAAAATAGCTGAACTGCTGGATGTTGAACGTGTCGCTGGCCGTCAAATCCTGCATCAGTTTCGGATTAGCATTGTGATGCGAGAGGGAATGGCGATCTTGCTTCACGCCGATCTCTGGCACAGCTGGCCCCTTCCCTTCCTCACCAGTGCTGAATGTTGCGACCCGGGTCATATCGGTTTGGAAGGCCAACACAATGATGTCGTACATTGTGCGCAGATACTCGCCGAGACGATCGAGCGCGATGTCTCGATTAAGTTGGGATTGAACAGCAGCGTCGACCGTCGGGCGGGGAGTATCGAGCCACTTATCGGCCCGCTGGGTCCTCACTTCCACCTCGCGGACAGAAGTTAAGTACTGCTCGAGCCGACCTCGATCTTCCTGTCCCAGTTGATCTCCTAGAGTGGTTGCTTCACCCAAGACGGCATCAAGAATGCTACCGCGGCGCTGCAGACCACGGCGCTGTTTGACGATGCCACCTTGCGGTGCCGTGAACATTTCTCGGAACACTACGCCGGGATTGCCCTGTGCCGGGAGCCCGATACCATCGGCCGTATAGGCCAGCGATTGACCCTGATTGCTCATTTCGATGGAAGAGTAGCGGGTTTGCGGCGCGGTCACTTGCGCCATGAGTTGATCGACCGAAATCGTGTTCCGCTCCGACTGCCCAATCTTGCCGCCCGTAAGCCAAATGCTGCTGCAATTGTGGTGATGGCCGAGGCCATGCGGATGGTAGAGCCCACTGATCGGTGTAATATTCGCCCGGTGCTTTTCCAGCGGCAGCAGCGACTTCGAAAACTTGTAGTCCGCGCCCGGTTGCGTGATCTGAAAGTCGATCGTATTAACGCCATTGGGCAAATAGATGAACACACTTCGCTTGGCCCGAGATTTGGTTTCTGCCGCTCCAAGCGGACGCATGCAGTCGAGCAGCGGCAACGCCAGCGAGACGCCGAGGCCTCGCAGCGCGTGCCGGCGGCTAATGAGCCAGTTCTGCGAAAGGAAGTGAGCCATGCGTGTTTCCTTGTGCGGAATTTGTCTTCGTAAGGTGGATGCTGGGAGACTACCGGTCGTCCAAGCTTTTAACTCGTTCTTCGGGCGGTAATTTGACGCTGGGGAAACCATTCGGGCGAAAGCGGATGATGCGTCCCGGACGGTAACCCTCTAATAACTCATCTATTTGTACCCTCAACTGCAGACCGCTGCTGCCCGGTGGAGGATTAGGAATGTCTTTGAAGTCGAGGACTGGGCCACTCTTCGAATCGTGTTCCTGCCACCAGGTGCGCAGCGTCGGTTCGCCGGCTGCGAGCGCAGCACCACCGCCGGGCTTAGCCTGTGCTCTAGCCAGGTCGTAGAGCGAGTTGTCCATGCCGCCGAACAGCGTGACCGTCACAATACCCTTGCCAGCCGCTTGATGCTCGACATGATCGACCCACCCGGCAAGCCAGCGATGGCGTTGATGGCGGATGTGGATCTGGCGTTGCACTTCGCTGGCAACTTCACGACTTTCTTGGTCGATCCAGACATCGGCCACATGGAACTGCCCGTTTTTCCAATCGGGAGCCCAAGTGAGGTTGACCTGAACTACTTGCTCCGGTGCCAGGTCGTTCAAACCGCCGATTTGGCGCCCTTTCCAAACTCGCGTGCTACCGTCGAAATCAAAGTTCTGTTCCCCTTTCAATCCCACGGCAACTGACTGCCCGGTAGCAGTCACTTTTAGTCTGCCTTTGACAGGGTCAACAGCTTCGACCCTCCAACTTTGCCCTTGCCGCAGGTAAAAACTGAAATCGTCTTCCAACAGCAAGGCGTGATTCTGTTTCGGGACGTACTTGGGAGTTCGTTTGGTGGGAGGAATCGATTGATCGCCGTCCGGTGGCAACACGAACTTGCCATGCAAATGCGTGCCAATGGGAATGTCTCGCAGTTCGGCAGGCGCACCGTGATAACGAATCATTCCATAGGGAAGCATGGCAAACCGATGCGATTCGGCGTGGTGATACCTATCATCCACCCCATCGCCATCGAGTCGCAAAGCTCCACGGCGATTGACGTGATCGATGGCGACAAGTTCCCCTGCGAAGTACTCGCCCGCCGTAACTGGCGGAAATTCGCCGAGCTTTGGGACGTAGTCAGGCTCCGCTGAGCGTAGCGACGTGAGCCCAGCAATTATTACAAGCAGCAAAGCGATAACACGAACCACTCGCTTGTTCGAGTTAGCATCATTGGAACGTGTTGTTGCGAGGAACGTACTCATTCGAAGTTCAATGCATCTATATCTACAAGCTGTGGATTGAAGTTGCTGCTTTACCGCTTCTGAAACAAGTCGGACGTCACGAAGTTTTCAATCACGGCTCGCAGGCGATAGTCGTCTTTCTTGCTGTTCGCCGCGATCAGCTTGAGCTGCGCCCGATCGTCGATGGTCATCACGCGGCGGAGCGCAAAGGTCGCCAACTGTTCGACAAAGGCCTCTGCGAATGGATCAATATCTTGCTTGAGCAGTTGCTTGAATTCTGCGGCACCGTTGAAAGAGCGGCCACCAGGTAACTTACCAGTAGCATTCACAGGGGGATTGGCTCCCTTGCCCGCCGGCACAACTTCCTCGGTTCGCCACTGGCCGATGGCATCGAAGTTCTCAAAGGCAAAACCGAGCGGGTCGATTTTTTGGTGGCACGAGGCACACGTTGCGTGTGTGGCATGAGCATCCAGCTGCATGCGGATTGTTGCCTTGGTTTGATTGCTGGGAGTTGGTGCCAACGGTTCGACATTCGGCGGCGGCGGGGGAGGTGTGCGGCCGAAGATCGCTTCCGAAACCCACACACCGCGATGCACGGGCCGGTGCCGCGTGCCGTCGGAAGTGAGCATCAGCACTGCAGCTTGAGTTAGCAGGCCACCGCGATGATCCTCCGGCCTGAGCGCGACGCGCTGCATGCCCGATTCATGTAGCGGAGGCAATTTGTAGTGGAGTGCCAGACGCGGATTGACCATCGTCCAGTCGGAATCCAAAAACTCAGCGAGCGACAGGTTCTTGTTCAGCACTTCACCAAAGAAGTGAGTCGTTTCGAGAACCATGCTCGTCTGCAGCCAGTTATCGTAGTCGGGAAACAGACGGGGATCGGGCGGAAATATGCCCACCCGGTGCAATTGCAACCACTGCCGCGGGAAGGACTCGGCAAAGCGTTCGCTCTTCGGGTCAGCAAGTAGTCGAGCTAATTGTCCACGCAGCACCTCGGGCTGGTGCAATTGACCAGACCGTGCCGCGGCAAACATTTCTTCGTCGGGCATCGATCCCCAAATGAAATACGACAATCGCGAGGCAAGCTCCCAGTCATTCACCTTGTCGCGACGCTGTTCCGGCGAGCCTTCTTCCAAGTAGTAGAAATTCTTAGACGTGAGAACACCGACCATGGCTGCCCGATAGGCGATGGGAAACTTCTCGCCCGCGGCCAATTCGTCATCGACAACCTTTAAATAGCGATCAAGTTCCGCATCGGCGACTGGTCGCCGCCACGCGCGCGTCGCAAGTTTGCGCAAACCTTCGCGAGCTTCGAGTTGAGTAGCAGGAATCAGCCCCTCGCGTTTCTGCAGATCAGCCTCGCTGGTCAGCGGTCCTTCCCATTCGACCCAATCCAGCAGCAACAACGGATAGAGAGCCTGTCCTTGATCGTCGAACAGCTTGTAGCCGGTAGGATTCAGATGCCTCGTCTCGCGCGAGCTTGTAAAAACGCTTCCCCCGCCATTGAGCACGTTGAGCGTGTGATTGCCGACATCGGTGAATGCCCGGGGAACTTCATTCACGATGCTTAAGCTGCCTGGCGACAAATCGAGTTCAAAATCCAGAATGACCGGCTTATCCTCAGGCGCGAGAATGTCTTGATCGAATACCGAACGCTTCAGCTGCTGATGCCAGAGCGACAGGTGCGGTGTTCTGCCGTTAGGCGGCTGCAGGCCGCTCAGTTGCATCCGAATGCGATACGTCCCCGGCACACTGGTGGTAATGGCACCGATCCCTTTTTCCGGCCACAACGGCCAGCGTACGCGGCCCGTGATTCCTCGCTCTGCCAGCCAACTTTCTCGACCTTCGTTGGCATCGCGTCGACCTTTGGCGATTTTGGGAGGCTGCGCTGGAAAGGCCCGATCCAACACAATCTCAGCTGCCTTGAAATAGCGATCGACATGCGAAGGCGACAGAGACAGCATGGAACCGATACGTTCGAAACCGTGCCAGCGAGGATCTTCGTTAAATGCACCCGGCAGATTGACGTCGTAGTAAACTCCGAGCAGATCATAAACTGTGTTGCCATACTCTTCGCGGCTCAGTCGATAATGCGAAACCGGCCCGCGCTTGGCCATCCGCGCTGCTTCTCCTTCTTTTAAGCGTGCAGCGAGCCAATCGACCACCTTGCCTAGTTCCTCTGCCTGCGGCTGCAGCTCATTTCTCGGCGGCATTTCTGCCGAGTTCATCCGGAAGACAACCTCGCCCCAGCGCTGTGCCTTGTCTTCAACGGTGAAGTCGCGCGACAAAGTGTCGAGACGAAACTCACCCTGCTGCTCTTTGTCGTTATGGCAGCGAAGACAGTACTTCTGAAAAAACGGCAGAACCTGCTGCTCGTAACCCGCAGGTTCAATAGCCCACGTGTTGGCCGCGAAACAGTTGCCGATTAGCGCGATCAGCAGCAAGGTGAATGTGCCTGTTTTTCGTACCATACCATTGTCTTCATCTGGCAAAGTTGAATCGACAACCGACCGAAGTGACCTGCATCTACTTGGCTTCAATCACCAAATCGGCACGAGCCTGACGTAAACGCTCGAAGCCGGCAGGGGTGACTTTCTTTAAGCCACTGAGGAACAGTTTCTTCAGCGACTTTATCGACGCCAACGCCTGCAACCCCTCATCGGTAATTTGAGCATTGCCGAGCTTAAGTTCTTCGAGTTGCGGCAGTTGAGCCAGCAGCTTCAACGAATCATCACCGACGGTGGGTGCATGCGAAGCATCGAGTCGGCGGAGAGTGGCAATCTTCGCCGCATGTTCCAGTCCCCGCGGCGTGGCCTGATTGTCGAGCAAAGAGAGGTCTTCAAGTGGGAGTTTGACTAGCGCAGCCACTGCTTCCCCCGAACTGGCTTTCTCCATGCTGCCAATGCCGCAACGCTTGAGTTGCGTGAGGGCGGCCAGACTGGCGGCTCCTTCATCGGTAAAGTGCGTGTGGGCAAACCACAAGCGGCCGGAAATGGGAACCTGCGAGATCGCTCGCAAGCCAGCATCGTTCAGGGGAGTGAAATGGAAGTTCACGTTCTCTAGTTTGTTCAACGACTTGAGATGGACAAAACCGGTACCAGTGCACTTGGTCGAAGCCAGTCCCAACGTGCGCAACTCCGTCAGACCAGCGAGATGTTTCAAGCCGTCGTCGTTCACCGGTGTCAAAGTCAAGTTGAGTTCGCGGAGGCCGCTCAGTGTGCCAACGAATCGCAACCCATCTCCCTGCACGGCACAATTGGCCAGGTCGAGTTTACGCAGTGAAGCAAGTCCCGAGAGTCGCTCAAGCCAGGCATCGGTCACTAACTCGTTCCGTCCACCCTTTCCCTTAAGCGGGTTATTGCCGTTGTAGAGGTCAATCGCTGCGGGGGTCTCGAAGATCTCCATTCCGCTGTCGCCGGTGGCGAGATACAGCCACTCCGGACCACTAGGGGTGCAGATTAGCTTGCCACCAATCTCTTTGATCTCGGCTTCTAATTTCAGTGTGCTTTGGCGCACTTCGGCGGCCCGCTCGATGTTCGGCAGCAGAGTCGTCAGCTTGCGCTGTAAGTCCTTGTCAGACAATTTGGCGACTAGCGCGGCGCGATCCACCTTAGCTGCACTCGACAAAATCTCTGTCAGCAACGCTTTATCTGAGGGTGTGGTATCGAGCAGTGCGAGCACGCCATCCAAATACGTCTTCACCTTGGGATCGATCTTGTCGAAACCCGCAGCCGATGCGGGCTGGCCGAGTGCTTTGCGCATGGCATTGTGCATCAGGTATTTGCCAGCGTCGTGTGTGAGATGAATTTCGTCGCGATAGAGTTCTTCGAGCTTGCTGAAGGGAGCCTGTTTGGCATCAACGTCGGCGGCAATCTTGGCTAGTAAGTTTTGCGCGAATGTCTGGCGAATCTCGCGGTCAGGATGTAGCCGCTGCAGTTCGGCAATGAGTGCGCGAAGATATGCCGGGCTGTGAACCATCAGATCGGGTGTTGTGTAACTGGCGAATTCGTCCGCTCGTTGCGCGTGTTTCGCCCAACCGGAGTGAATGACGAATACCGCCTGGGGCTGCAGCTTCATCCAAGCGGAGATTGTTTCGACATCCTGTGCCAACGTCGAACCGTAGTGCGGCTGCACCGAGACGACGTCGTATTGTTTATCGCGCAGCGCGTTTGGCCAGAGCGTGGAGGTCTTCACACAAGGATGAGCAGAATTGGCATGAATGAACGGCAAGTTCACGCCACAGTCGACATGCCACTGCGTATCGCCCGACAGAAGCGACGGAACTGTGTCCCAAGTTAGCGAGTTGCCAATCAGAAAGTAGCGCGATGCGGCGGGCTCATTCGCAGCTGCAGCAAAGCAGGTACACAGCACGACGAGGGGAACAATGATGTGTGTTCTCATGAGATGACAGTTGGCAAAAAAAGGGCGGTGCCAGAGAGCGAGAGGCGCACCAAACCAAGGTGGGAGGGGGCAGGGTGGGAACTACGAGTAGTGTAGTTCGTTTGCAGGGGAATTACAGCACTGGAATGCTAAAGGTGCCCAGCCGAATTAGTCCCTCGCAAGCGTGTCCTCGCGAATGCCCCAAATTCGCGGCGTGGCGAATTCCAGGCTGTTGCCGGCGGGATCGCGGAAATAGATCGAACGTCCCCCTTGGGGCCAATCGTGGACACTTTCAATGACTACTCCCGCGCTCAATAGTTGCTCGTGCCAAATGGCCAGTTCTGCCTCACGCACGCCAAAGCAAACGTGACTGGCCCCGTGAGTGCCGTGCGGAGGAATAGTGCCCAGCGGCTTGCTACTCTCTTTAGGATCGAACAGCAGCAGCATGCGATTCCCCACTCGGAAAAAGAGGTGCCGTTCGTTTTGTTCTGCGGCAACTTCTAGCCCCAGCACTTCGGTATAGAACCGCCGCGCTGCATGCAGGTCATCGACGCAGAGACAAGTTTCCAGAATATGTTCGACACGTTTCATGATGAGAGGTGCGAGTTCGATGGTAAGAATTCAACGGAATCACGATGCTGACTTTTCCAGGCGGTCGACCTCGGCCACGAGCGAGCGGAAGAACGGCTCGACATCGGTTACCAGGCCGACCGTCTGAAACGAGCCGCGATCACCAAGCTTGATGACGGTCGAAGGGTTAATATCAACGCAAACGACCTTCACCCAAGCTGGCAGCAAATTTCCAACCGCTATCGAGTGCAATGTCGTGGCGACCATCAGGCAAAACGACACATCGCGAACTTGCTCGCGCATGATTCGCTGCGCTTCGAGCGCATCAGTAACGACATCCGTCAGCGGGCCATCGTCTCGAATGCTGCCGGCGAGTAGGAACGGCACGTCGTACTTGACACATTCGTACATGATGCCGCTCTTTAGCTCTCCCATTTCTACCGCTGGTTTGATGCCACCCCAGCGGCGCACGCGATTGATCGCCCGCAAGTGATGCTCGTGCCCCGCTTCGACAATGTCGCCACAATCGAGCCGCACGCCCAAGCTGGTGCCGAAAAGGGACTGCTCAATGTCGTGAGTGGCTAGGGCATTGCCCGCAAAGAGGCGGTGAATATAGCCCCGGCGAATAAGTTCGCAGACGTGTTCGACGCTACCGGTATGCACGATGGCCGGACCACCGACCAGCAGCGACTTACCGCCTTGCTGTTTGGTTCGCACCAGTTCGATTGCGACCTGCCGAATGGCCACTCCTTTGGGCTTCTCGGTTGAAACCGGACTGTTCATGAATTCAAAGCCATGCTGTTGCTGCTGCCGTTCGGGCGGGTGCACCCGAGTGCCGGCATGACCGACGATGTAAAGTTCGCCACGCCTCACTTCGGTCATCGCGCGACACGCCGCTGTTTTCGATTGCGGATCGACGACGACGCCGCAATCCATTTCTTGCAAATCGACATCGATCCACTGCCCACCCAGGCGCACTTCGGTGCGCTGATTGGTACTGCTGTAAAACCCCTCGGGAAATACGCCGTCCATATCGGCCGCGACGAGTCGGCAATCAGCGCCGGCAACGGTAACTGCGCCGTGATCGGCAATCACAGCCAGAATCTCTTGCAATCGTTGTTCGCTCGGTGCGCTCACTTCCAATAGCGCGTAGCTCGGGTCTTTGCGCGCTTGGCCAACCGTGATCCGGTCGATCTTGAATGCCCCACCCGCAGCGGTAATGCAATCGAGAATCTTGGGAAGAATCAGACTATCGATGATGTGTCCTGAAACTTCGACCCGCTCGGTAAAGACTTCGCCAGCCGGCTGAGTTTTCTTCGGCATGAAACACCTCCTTGTGCATTCTACGCAATCCATAAGAGCCAGATACGAAAAACGGGGAGACTGGGCTCCCCGTTCAAAGTTCACTTCTTGGTGAAACTCAATTGCGATGACCGACACTACCGGCAGCTGAGCCCGTCATCCGAAACATCTCTCCCCAAAGTCTGGAGCGAGAAAACAATTCGGGATCGTTTACAATCCTGACAGCTTCAGCAGGGCTCCTGCTTTGCCGGTTTCGCCTTCTTTGGCAGTGCCGATGACCGTGACATAAACGCTGCCATCGTCGGCGAAGACCAGGGAGGTGGGCTTATCGAGCTTGGCGATTTTGGTGGCCTTCACGCTTTGCGTGCCACCCTTGCTCTCGCGATCCAAGCGAAACAGGCCACCTTCCGCAGGCTCCATCCAAGCGAAGTCGGTCGCGTATAGCAGGCCGGTCTTCGGGGCGTAGCCGAGGCCCGTGATATCGAACAGGCCCGTCTCCAGGTTCAACAGCTTCTTGCCGGTCTTCGCCGAGTAGAACGTCAGCAGACCATCTTTGGGCTTGTTGATTTCGCCCATTTGGCCAACCACAATCTGCCCTTCGGCATTAATAGTGATCGCAACGGGAGCGTCGACTTCCACTTGTTCCTTAGTGGCAATCGAGCGTTCGAGTTTGCCGAACTTGGTGCCGTTGCGTTCGATCTTCGCGACCCAACCCTTGGTATCGTCGCCGTTGCACGTAACGTAGATGGCGGTCGGAGTGGCGGCCAAGCCGTAGAGATTGCCTTCTCCCTTGATTTCGCCATCAGCTGCCAGGGGGCCGATTTTTTCCTTGGCGTCTTTCTCGAAATCAAGCGGGGCCTTGCCGGCTTCGGGAACGTTGTAAACGCGGACATACTCTTCGCCATCCTTGAAGCCACCGTCGCCCACAACCAGTGTGTTCTTATCGAGGAAGATCAATCCCAATGGTCCGATATCGTACATCGGGCCCTTGCCGTAGATGTCCTTCGGCGAGCCGACGATCACATCTTCGGCCTTGCCGTTGACGACGCGAATCACTTTGCCGGTACCGCTATCCGACACGAACACGTGTCCGGTTTCGGGCTGAATTGCCACGCCGCAGGGATTGCTCAACCCGCTGAGGACAACCTCTGTCTTAACTTCTGCTAAAGCCACAGTTCCTGCGAGCCAAGCAGCGCATCCCAGGGCCAATCCTGCCAACTTTTTCATCGTAAACTCCCGTATCGTGTGGTGAACTCAACTGTGTTGTAAATCGCGACGTGAACAACCCTCCCGCAGTTGCCGAATCGCGTTGACTTAATAGAACCCTCGCGAGCATTAGAAACAAGATACGAAGCCAACTTGAGCGAGCAGGCAATGTAGCTCCCTGCGGGTTCCACCTGCGGCAATCGTAACTAATCTGCAGCCGTTGCCTGCAATTGGGGCAGTGTCGGTCGTAATGAATAGGATGCCATGAAGGATCAAATCCACGGGTGCCACTTTCGCTCCCTACGGCAAACTTCGCCGTTACGTGATTGATTGCCAACAACTTTGTCGCGAACACGCCGACTGGTGGGCTGATTCCCCCTACCTCGGTTTGACAGTTGCTGCCCGCAACGTAGCTCTAAATGGAGAAATTGCAGGCTATTCCAAGCCAGCGATCGTCCGTTTACTCGTTATCCAAGTTCCTTGCCGATGGTCCTCTGGATTGTCATCGCCGCGGTCGTCATCACACTCGTGTCCGCTCTGGCGTTCACGGGCTGGCGGCTGCGCGCGGCGTTTGCCATTCACGAAGAAGAGGCCGGCACTCAGCAAGCAGCGAAAGAAACGCTGGGCAAACTACGAGAATTGGCCGGTCGAGTTGCTCAGCAGGTCGATGAGCATTCGCATAAGGTAGAGGAAATCAGCGACGAGCTCGCCTCGCTTGATAAACCCGATGAACAAGACGTGCTGCTGACCGTCAACAAGTTGATTGACGTTAACGAGCACATGAAGCAGCAACTGCAAGCTGCTGAAGACCGGTTGAAGTCGCAGGCCCGGCAAATTGAATCACATGCTGTCGAAGCCCGCACCGATCCGCTGACGCAGGTCGCCAATCGCCGCGCGCTCGAGGACGAATTGCGGCGCGGTGTGGACGACTATCAGCAACGTGGTCGCCCGTTGTCGGTGATGATTATCGATGTCGACCATTTCAAGAAGTTCAACGATACACATGGCCATCAGGCCGGCGACGAAATCCTCCGCAGCGTGGCGCGCGTGCTGCGGCAGTCAACGGCGGAGTCAAATCTCGTGGCCCGCTACGGCGGCGAAGAGTTCGCCATCGTATTTCCCGGCTCCACGTTCGGCGCGGCGCGCGAAATAGCCGAAAAAGCACGGCTGGCGATTGCCTCGGCCCGCTTTCGCTACGAAGGTCGCGAACTGCGAGTGACCGCTAGCGCCGGCCTGGCCGAACTGATGATCGGCGAGACGGACGTCTCGCTGGTGAAGCGCGCCGATGAAGCGCTCTATGCTTCGAAGCACGCAGGGCGCAATTGTGCCCACTTCAACGATGGCTTTGCCAATCACGCGGTTAAGCTCGAAAGCACCCGCGCCCCGACGACTCCGGCCAAAACCGGCAAACCGGTTGTCGGCGACGAATGGCTCTACGAACCCGCGGCCGAAGAGATCGCGGAAGATGATCCCGCCGCGCAAGTCTCCAGTCGCCCAGCATTTTTCGATTGCATGATCGAGCGTCTCTCGATCTTGAAGAAATTGCCGAAAACCAAGCTGTCGCTGTTGCTAGTGCAACTTGATGGGCTGGAGCGAATTCGTACCGAACACGGCGTCTCAGCTGGCTCGATCGCGGTACGCGTGGCAGCCCAGATCTTTAAAGCCAATCTGCGCGACCTCGATCAGATTTCGCGACTTGAGGACAACACGTTTTCGCTCCTCTTGCCAGGCATTCAGGGGACCGATGCCCTTGCC
Organism: Anatilimnocola aggregata; assembly: GCF_007747655.1. NCBI lineage: Bacteria > Pseudomonadati > Planctomycetota > Planctomycetia > Pirellulales > Pirellulaceae > Anatilimnocola > Anatilimnocola aggregata. Next base: position 4,173,415 of record NZ_CP036274.1, on the reverse strand, counting down.
ATTGCTCAGCGCATACAATCGGCTGTGGCCCGTTATCCACTTCCGAAACGTGCCGGCGTGACGCGGGTCTCGGTTGCCATTGGTGTGGCCGAAGCGAGCAATTCCGATGACCTGCAAGCGGTGCTGCGACGAGCTCGCAAAGCTCTCGACAACGCCCTGCTCCATCCCGCACAGCGTCTCGCCGGCCTCAGCGCGCAAGACGTGACCATCAAACTGCCCACAGCAACCGACGAGTAGGTCAAACCGGCGACCACTCAAAATCTCGTTCGAGTGGATAAAGCGGTCGGCGACGATGGTCGTAGTGAAATGAATTCAGATCCGCTGACGTGCAGCCCGGCGTGTTGACCTTGATAAAGCTCTTGCAGACTTCCTTGTAGGCGGCCAGCGGCGCGTTCACGCCCTTGGCCACTAGCAGCTTGTACTTGGTTGGCTCGATGCCGAAGGTCGTAATCTGTTTGAGACTGAACGGCGGCACGCGGCGCGTCGTGAGCATGCACGTCAGCCCGCGCGAGGTGCGAACAACCGCCGTTGCGCCTTGATCCATCTTGGTAAAGCCGCCGTGGCGCGCTTGCGTTTCTTCGAACTTGCCGTCGTAGATGCCAAGAACTTCAACTTCGGCGACCAGCGGCGCACCATGCAACGAATCGGTGTTGCCTCCCATCGCGACCGACAACTTGCCACCGACGCCAGCAGCCACGCAGGCCTGCACGGCCGCCGGATCGTAAAGACAGACGAACGAATCGGGAATCGCCCGGTCGTTGATGGCCTGCGCGAGTAACGTCCCATCGGCGGGTGAGCCCCCACCGACGTTGTCGCCCATATCGAGCAGACAAACCGGTCCCGGCATGTGCACGGCCTGATCAAGTGCCTGATTGATGCTGATCAAGTGCCCTTCGAAATCCTGCCGATGTTGCCACAAATATCCGGCCAACTGGTTGGCCAAATGCTGAGCGAGGGGGCGATTGTTGTTCGTCACGACAAGCATCGCGGAGCCCATTTCTTCGACGTCGGCATAGGGGAAGCCCAGCATGATGCTGTTAGTAAGCACCTGGTCGTCGTTCAATTGCTCATCAGCCAGCTTATATAACGAATGGCACGGCTCGTCGTGCGTACATTGCCGTTCGATATTGATCGCAAGAGGCGGAAACGCAGCGGCCATTGTCGGCTGCAAGTCACCTTTGGCAGTGCGAATCATCAGCCGGGCAGCATCGATGCCCCGCGCCCGCTGATCGAGATGGGGATTCGTGCGATATGCGATGAGCGCGTTGCAGGCCGCGACCATTTTCGGCGAGAGATTGCCGTGCGGGTCGAGAGTACCGATGATCGGCAGTTCGGGGCGCGATAAGCGGCGAAGTTCACTCAGCCAATGACCGTCGAAGTCGGGCCACGGTTCGCTGACTGTGGCTCCGTGGGGGGCGACGAGCAGCCCATCGAGTGGACCGCACGCTTCGTAGGCAGTGAACATTCGCTGCAGCAGTTCTTCGGCCGCGGCCTTCTCGATGCAGGCAAAAGGAAGAGCCCGGGCGGCGAAAATGGGAACCACTTCCACGCCCGCATCGTCGAGCACGTGAAACATGCCCCCCACTTCGTGCTGCGAACCAGCGAGGCGCGTGCGAACCTCTTCGCCGGTGACGAGCAAATCCTGCTCAAAATGCTTCAGCGTCGTGGGCTGCGCAATGAAGGTGTTCGACTCCTGCAACAGCGCAATGATCCCGATTCGCATGACAGCCCCATTTCTCCCTACGTAATGACCAAATCACTTACCCACACAATACAGAAACTTGTTGCTCCGAATCAGCAGCCGCGAACCATCGACGGCGGGACTGGCGTTGAATACGCTTCGGTCATTCAGGTCGTTTACCGCCAACTGCTTGAACTGCGGATTGGCTTCGAGCACGAACGTTTTACCCTCGCGAGTCAGATAATACACGCGCCCTTCAGCCAGCAATGCCGAAGCATAGACCTGCCCGGCTCGTTCGAGTCGTTCTTCGTAAGTTACCTCTCCTGTTTCGACCTTCGCACAATAAGCCACGCCCCGCTGCTCGTGCATCCAATACAGGTGCTTATCGAGGTAAACGGGGGACGTCACATTCGAGCCTTTGATGCTCGTCCACAAGCGATGAGTATCGGTCACATCGCCACTGCCACCGGCCTTCACTGCGAGGGCGGCGTTGCCCGAACGACCACCGAGGCAGTAAACAATTCCATCAGCAGCGACGACGCTCGGCACCATGTACCAACCGATGTCAGTGTCGCAATTCCACAGCGGTTCACCGGTCTCGGGATTGAACGCCAGCACTTTGCCCTGCACCGACACAATTAATTCCTGGCGGCCAGAATCTGCTATCACCAGCACTGGAGTATTCCACGACTCGCGGATTTTTTTCTGCTGCCACTTCACTTCGCCCGTCTTTCGATCAAGGGCGTAAAGCGTTTCGCTCTCGACGCTCGCATTCACGAATACGAGGTCTTTGTAAAGAACCGGCGATGACGACGAGCCCCACTTGTTGGTCTTGCTGCCAACATCAGCCCGCCAGACTTCCTTGCCATCGTGAGTGAAGGCAATTACTCCTGTCTTGCCAAAGAAGACATAAACGTGGTCGGCATCGGCAGCAGGTGTGCTGGCGGCGAAACCGTGATCGCGAATGCTGTCTTCTTCGGGCAGTTTGGCGGCAACCTTCTGCTCCCAGATCAAACTCCCATCACTCTTTTTCAGCGCGAGCAGGTGACGCTTAAGATTTGCCTTGTCCCCTTTCTCGCCGGGGACGAAGAAGCCTGAATAGCATGTTATGTAGATTCGGTCGCCGAAGACGATCGGGCTCGATGCTCCCGGGCCGGGCATTTCGACCTTCCAAGCGATGTTTTCGTCCTTACTCCAAGTCAGCGGCAAGCCCTTGGCTGCGGTCGTGCCCATACCGCTCGGTCCGCGAAAGCTAGACCAGTTGGCGTCGGACGAGGCTGCGTTAAACGAAGTGAGTTTCACCGCAGGTTGTGCTATCGCTCGTGCCGGGCTCTCGTCCACTTCCCGTGCTTCGTCATCTACCGTCTCTGCTGTAGCCGCCGCTGAGCGCTGGTCAGGATTGGGCAACTGCTGCCCGCAGCCAGTCAATAATGAAACCGCCACAACAACGGCCAGGGACGCCGACCAATCACTTTGCCAACGCATGGTGAACTCGCTTGGACGAACCGATCTGGGATACGCACGCGCCGCTGATTCTAACGGTGCGAGGCCGCTGAACCAACTTTTTCCGGAAGACTTTTCACACTGGGCAAGTTCTCCCGACGTCCTACCCGGCAACTTCATAAAATCTATACGTTGTGGTTGACGGACTCTGGTAGCACGATATCATGGGCCTCGTTGCTGGTTGGCTCTGAACGCTCAGAGCCTCGAAAAGAGGGAACGCCGGTGAAAAACCGGGACTGCCCCGCAGCGGTAAGTGGAAACGACCGCCATCAACAGCACTGAGATTTTGCCCCGGAGCATGGACTGCCTACATCTTCGCGCACGACCTTGGGAAGCGATGGCCAGTAGGTTCGGTCGAGGTTCGCCTTGCCCGTTTGTCCACAAGTCCGAAGACCTGCCAGCGACTGAGCAGCGGCTTTACCCATGACAGCCGGTTACTGTCAGGCCGTGCACGCTCATCCGCCGTTACCTTCTCGGGGAAGGTCGGTCGAGGACAGCTGGCGAAAGCCGGCCTTGCGAATGCCCGCGCGCACTCACGACTCATCGGCACTTCTGTCGCCGCTTGGTCATGCGCAGGCTACGGCAACGCACCTCGATCTTCCGCTTCTCGCGTCGCCTCGGCGTGGCCCCGCACATGCGTATCGGACGGATACGCCCACAGGAGTCTTGCGAGATGTTGCTTGCCCCGCACGAATGGCTGGTACGGAAACGCGATGCCCGCGTCACGACGTTTGATCTTGGTCGTATTCAAAACGCGATCGCCAATGCGTTCCGCGCCGAGTTGCGACTGGCCGATGGTCAGCCTCTCGATACCGACTTGATGCACGAAATTGCGGCCGTTGCGCAATCCGTCGCCGACGACGTCGGCCCACTCGCCAGCCAGCCGAACGGCGTGGATGTCGAACGGATTCAAGACCTTGTCGAAATGGGACTGATGTCGCGCGGGCATTATCGCGTAGCGCGCACTTACATCATCTACCGCGCGGAACATGCCAAGATTCGCGCCTTGCGCAGCGATGTGCCTCTGGCGGATGAAGCAAACATCCCGACGACCACCGTACATGTTGTGCTCGAAGACGGCTCGCGCGTTCCTTTCGATCAACGTCGCGCTCGCAAGCGACTGGCCGAAGCAGCCCGCGGCTTGGAAGACGTGGTCAACGTCGACGAACTACTGGAAGAAGTGATTCGTAGCGTGTTCGATGGCATTTCGGTCGACGAAATCTATCGCGCTCAGATACTCGCCTCGCGTTCGCGGATTGAACGCGACCCGGCCTTCGATATTGTGGCCTCGCGGCTGACACTCAACGTCATTTATCGCGAAGCGTTCGGCGAAACACCCGACGCAAAGAACCTGCAGCGCGTCCACGAGAATCAATTCGAGCACTATATCATCGATGGGATTCGCGCCGGCCGCTTGTCGAATGAACTGCGCGAACTGAATCTGACTAAGCTCGCCGCGGCGATGAAGCCGGAGCGCGATGGCCAGTTCCGCTACCTCGGTGTGCAAGCGATTTACGACCGCTATCTGCTGCATATCGACGGTCGCCGGATTGAAACGCCGCAATACTTCTGGATGCGCGTGGCAATGGGCCTCGCGCTCAAGGAAGATGCGCGTGAAGAACGTGCAATTCAGTTCTATGAAGCGCTGTCGACGTTCAGCTTTACTTCGGCCACGCCGACGCTGTTTAACTCGGGGACTCCGCACCCACAGCTCAGTTCGTGCTATCTGAGCACCGTGAGCGATGACCTGGCTCACATTTTCAAGGCCGTTTCGGATAATGCGTTGCTCTCGAAGTGGGCTGGTGGACTGGGGAACGATTGGACCAATGTGCGGGCGACGAATTCCCACATTAAGGGAACCAATGGCCGCAGCCAGGGCGTGATTCCATTTTTGAAAGTCGTCAACGATGCAGCTGTCGCTGTGAATCAAGGTGGCAAGCGCAAGGGAGCCGTTTGTTCGTACCTCGAGACGTGGCATCTCGATATCGAAGAGTTTCTCGACCTCCGCAAGAACACCGGTGACGATCGTCGGCGTACGCACGACATGCACACGGCCAACTGGATTCCCGACTTGTTCCTTAAGCGGGTCAAGCAGAACGCCGAATGGACCCTCTTCAGCCCGGATGAAGTCAGCGATCTGCACGACTTGTTTGGCCGCGCGTTCGAAGAGCGTTACGAAGAGTACGAACGAATGGCGGATGCTGGCGACGTGCAACTCTTCCGCCGCATTCCCGCCGCTGACTTGTGGCGCAAGATGCTGACGCGACTGTTCGAAACCGGACATCCGTGGATCACGTTCAAGGATCCATCGAACATCCGTTCGCCGCAGGATCACGCGGGCGTGGTACACAGCAGTAATCTCTGCACCGAAATCCTGCTCAACACTTCGGAAACCGAGACTGCGGTCTGCAATTTGGGTTCCGTGAATCTTGGGAACCATATTAAGGACGGCAAGCTCGATCTGGAAAAATTGAAGACGACCGTGAGCACCGCGGTGCGAATGCTCGATAACGTCATCGACATCAACTATTATCCGACGCCCGAGGCGCGAACTTCGAACCTGCGACACCGGCCTATTGGGCTTGGCATCATGGGCTTTCAAGACGCGCTGCACGCGCTGGGCATCAGCTATGCCAGCGAAGCAGCGGTTGCCTTTGCCGACGAAAGTATGGAAGCCATTTCCTACTACGCGCTATCGGCCTCAGCTCAGCTGGCCGCGGAACGTGGTCAGTATCCGACCTATGTCGGCTCGAAGTGGGACCGCGGCTTGCTGCCAATCGACACGGTCGATGTGCTCGAGCAAGAGCGCCGCGACCCGGTGCTCGTCGACCGCAACTGCTCGCTCGATTGGCAGCCGGTACGCGAGGCGATTGCCAGGCACGGCATGCGCAACAGCAATGTGCTGGCAATTGCTCCCACGGCGACGATCTCGACGATCATCGGCGTCACTCAGTCGATTGAGCCTGAGTACAAGCTGCTGTATGTGAAGAGCAATCTCTCGGGCGAGTTCACGCAGGTGAACGAAGTCCTCGTCGCAGAACTGAAACGCCGCGGCCTGTGGGACGCCCAGATGCTGGAAGAGATTAAGTACTACGATGGTTCGCTGCAGAACATCGGCCGGATTCCCGTCGATCTTCGCAGCCGGTTTCTCACGTCGTTCGAAATCGATCCCAAGTGGCTCATCGAGTGCGCTGCCCGGCGACAGAAGTGGATCGATCAAGGGCAGTCGCTCAACTTGTATCTGGCCGAACCGAGCGGCCGCAAGTTGCACGATATGTACCTGCTCGCCTGGTCGAAGGGTTTGAAGACGACTTACTACCTGCGCACTCTGGCGGCAACCCAAGTGGAAAAATCGACGGTGGACGTGAATCGCTTCGGCATCCAGCCCAAGTGGATGAAAAACCGCAGCGCCTCGAGCGACGTCGAAGTTCGCCGCGAGGGGGAACTCACCGCCGACACAGGCCCCAAGCAGTGCCTCATCACCGACCCAACTTGCGAAGCGTGCCAGTAGCATCTCGCGAATCTTCCGCCCCCGCCCCTGCGGCGGGGGTTCAACGGCTTCTGCACTAACTGACGAGGCCTCTGGCATCAACTAGTGCAAAAGCTAATAAACCCCCGATCTCAGGCTCGGGGGCGATGAAACAGACAATTACAACCCAACGAAAGAAATACTCATGTCCACCGTTTCTCCTTTGAAAATGGATTCTTTGTCTTCGATGGCTAATGCCGCCAATAAGCGGATTGAGGCCAGCGAAAAGCGACTCATCAGCTGTCACCAGGTCGACGTGAATCAGCTGATGCCGCTGAAGTATCGCTGGGCCTGGGAGCACTACGTCAATGCGTGCGCGAACCATTGGATGCCCACCGAAGTGCCGATGAATAAAGACATCGAAACTTGGCGCGGCAGCAAACTGACCGAAGATGAGCGGCGGGTAATCCTGCGGAATCTCGGCTTTTTTGCAACGGCCGAAAGCCTGGTCGGCAATAACTTGGTTCTTGCGATATTTCGCCACGTCACCAATGCCGAATGCCGGCAGTACTTGTTGCGTCAGGCGTTCGAAGAAGCGGTACACTCTCACACGTTTCTGTACGTTGTCGAAAGCCTCGGCCTGAACGAAGGCGAGGTCTTCAACATGTATCACGAGGTTCCCGCGATCGCTGATAAAGACGACATGGAAATGGAGTTGACGGCCGAAATCCTCGACCCGAACTTCACCACCGATACGTTTGAAGGCGCGCAGGCCTTTTTGAAGAACTTGATCGGCTACTACCTGATCATGGAAGGGATCTTCTTCTACACCGGCTTTGTGATGGTCCTGTCGTTCCATCGCCGCAACTTGATGACCGGCATCGGCGAGCAGTTTCAGTACATCCTGCGCGATGAGACGATCCATCTCAACTTCGGCATCGACCTGATCAACGGCATCCGCAACGAGAACCCACACCTCTGGACGCCCGAGTTTCAGGCAGCCATGATCGCCCGCGTGCGCCAGGCGGTTGAACTGGAAATTGCTTACGCTCGCGACGTGCTCCCCCGCGGCATTCTCGGCCTCAATGCCGACCTGTTCCGCGACTATGTGCAGTTCATCGCCGACCGTCGCCTCGAACGCATCGGCCTGGCCACACAGTACGGCAGCTCGAACCCATTCCCGTGGATGAGCGAAACGATCGACCTCTCGAAGGAAAAGAACTTCTTCGAGACCCGCGTCACGGAGTATCAGAGTGCGTCCACGCTGAGCTGGGATTAGTCGCCAAAGTCGCCTATTTTCAATCAGCTTGTTCAACAATTAGTTCGATTGTTGAACACCCCTCTTTTGTGGTTAGACGCTCACCGCATGGACAGCTGAACGACTTATTTCGCTGTCTTCACGTACGAATCGAAGACTCGGACCTTGCTCCACAGGGCCTTGTTCTCTTCGATGAACTTATTGTGCCGCGGATGGGGAGCGTACTTTTCATACGCGGCCTTGTTCACGAAGACGATGTGCAGGGCGACCTGAAAGCCCTTATCGTTCACTTCGCGGTCGAGATCCTTGGCCAAGGCACCGACCGAAAAGTAAACAACTCCTTCGTGGTTCGAGAGATACTTTTCAGCGCCGTCGATCAACTTTTGCTGATTCTCGGGCGTATCGCTGGCCAAGGTGAAGAAGACCATGTGCGCCAGCTGCGGCTCCGCAGCGGCAGCGAAGTTAGTGGCGAAGGCGAGCAGCGCAAACGCGCAAAGCAAACTTTTCATCGAAAGACTCCAGATAATCGTGAGACAAAACGGCTGCGCGATTATCGGCTGGCTGTGATTAGACGCCAAGGTGGGGAACGCGGCGGTCAATTCGCGGGCGGAATGAGCAGCAGCGCACTCGGCTCTATGACTTGAATGAAAGGAAATCACTTGAAATCTGCACCATTGAATGTCAGCAAATGCGTCGCGGCGTGACGTTGCATCGCCGCAGCCAGCCGAGCATCGTGGGCTTGCTTGCCTTTTACTTCGAGCGAGTTTACGAGTGGGTACCAGAATTCGAAAATGGCGTGTTCGTCCCGAAGAAATCGAAAGTGATACTGGAACGATTGAATCTTCGAGGTTGCCTCTGCTACCGACAACCCGAAGCCGTTTTGAACTGCAGGACGAGTCACCACTGACCAATACTCATAAAAGTTTTGCGGCACAACGACTAGCTCGTATCCGGCATCCAATAGCATTTCCACTGCTGTATCAGCAAGCGTGTGTTGAGGATGCCCAGTCTCTGCAAGGCGGAGCTAAATATTTGTGTCGAGCGAGACTCGCATTAGTCGTAGATACTATCTCGACTATCGTCGAAGTTCGGGTTGTGCGAGGTCTGTTGTTCAATAAATGCGCGATACTCTCTTTTCCGGTGTTCGCGAGATCGTTGATCTCCTGGCGCGAGCAATGCGTTGCGCTCGGCAATTCTTGCCTGCACAGCCTGCCAGATATACTCGGAAACATCCGAGCCCGTCTCCGCAGCAGCTTCCGCAAGCACTGCTTCCCGATCAGGCGAAAGGTTGACCTGAATCATTACTTTGTTCAAGCAGGGAGAAGCCGTAAAATAGCATCGAAGCCTAACTGAATTCTATCAACGATTTCAGTCTCTGGTCAAAAGCAGCTCGGAAGAAATCACCCCAACGTCCCATGCTTCCCCGTGGTGCTTACGCGGGTACCGGTCACCACGGCGGTCAGCAGATTGAGCAGATAAGAAGTGTTCGAGGGGCCGTCCCAGTATTCGGCCGAGGCGACTTGCACGCGAATGAGCGCTAGCGAGGGGTCGTCGGGCCCATTGGGATACCAGCCCTTGGCGTGAATATTCCAAAGCTCGTGCGCTTTCTCGGGATTGTGTTCGCTGTGGGCGGTGCCAGTCACCACGACATAGCGGTTCTTGCTCGGAGCCGCATAAGTAATGAGCACGGCGGGGTTCGCTGCCAGCTCGGCAATCTTGAGCGACTCCGCATCGGTCATAAACCAGAGGGTGCCATCGAAATCTTCTGCCTCGATTTCTTGCGTGTACATGGGGCGCGCGTGCGGCTTGCCGCCACTCGGGAACGTGGTGAGCATGGCCACGCGAATATCGCTGATCAGCTCCGCCAGCCTGTCGATATCGCCGTGAGTTTCGTGGCCCGTAGCATTGTTATTGTGCACCGATTTCTGAGTTGAGGCAGTCATGATTGCGCACCTGAAGGTGTTATCTGCTGGGGAATCAAAAGGTCTGGCTTTCACGAAGTGCAAGCTGTGTGCCTTGTCAGGCACAATTCTGTGGGCGATTATTCAAGCTCGTCGATTCATGTGTGCAAGCGAGCCGCGAGAGCTGTAATGTCGAACAAGTTGATTCCTGCCCGGCTGAGGTTGCTATCCATCGGCCTGCTCGTGCCGCTGCTGGCGCTCGCCCTCTTCAGTAGTGGCACCGTCATGCAGGCGCAGCAGCCCGCTGCCAATCCGCCACGCGAGCTCGAAGTCGACGAACCTCTGCCGCCGCTCGAGGCCGCGCGGACAATGGTGGTCCCTGCTGGTTTTCAAGTCACGCTGTTCGCTGGCGAACCGGACGTGCAACAGCCCATCGGTTTCTGTATCGACGATCGTGGCCGGCTATGGGTCGCCGAGGCTTACAACTATCCGCATCACGGCACGAAACCGGGCGATCGAATTCTCATCTTCGAAGATACCGACAACGACGGCCGCTTCGACAAGCGCACCATCTTCTACGATCAGCTGAACTATGTGACCGGGATCGAAGTGGGCTTTGGCGGCGCGTGGGTGATGTCGCCACCGAACCTCTACTTCATTCCCGACCGCGATGGCGACGACCAGCCTGACGGCGCGCCGCAAGTGCTGCTCGATGGGTTTGGCAATCACGCCAATTCGCACAACCTGGCCAATGGTTTTTCGTGGGGCCCCGATGGCTGGCTGTACGGCACTCACGGCCGCACAAATTGGTCGCTCCTCGGCAAACCGGGTACTCCGAAGGAAGAGCGAGTACGTTTCGATGGCGGCGTCTATCGCTATCATCCCATCACGCACGAGTGGGAACCGTACGCTGACGGCACGACCAACCCTTGGGGCATCGATTGGAACGACTTCGGCGAATCGTTCATCTGCAATTGCGTCAATCCACACTTGTTTCACGTCATCTATGGCGCGCATTACGAACCGTGGCGCAATCGCGAGTCGAGCCAATACGCTTATCAGCGAATAGATACCATTGCCGACCATTTGCACTTTGTCGGGGCCGGCAACGTGCGCGATGGTCTTGGTTCCGCTGCTGAAGACAAAGCGGGAGGCGGACATGCCCACTGCGGCACGATGGTTTATCTGGGCGACAACTGGCCCGACAAATATCGCAACACCCTCTTTACGAACAACATTCACGGCCGTCGCATCAACAACGACCTGCTCCGCCGTTCAGGCTCGGGTTATCTCGCTGCGCATGGCGACGACCTGATGCGCTCGAAAGACCCTTGGTACATGGGCGTGACGCTACGCTACGGCCCCGATGGCTCGGTCTTCGCCAGCGATTGGTCGGATACGGGCGAATGCCATAGCGTGAAGAATACACGACGCGAGACGGGCCGCATCTACAAGATTTCGTATGGCCAGCCCCAAACGGGTGCCGTCGACTTCGCGAAGCTGAGCAACAAAGAGCTGGTCGAGAAGCAATTGCATCGCAACGACTGGCACGTGCAACATGCGCGGCGACTGCTGCAAGAACGAATGGCGGCGGGACAAGACATGACCGACGTCGCCCAGCAACTGAGGGCAATGTACAGCGAACAGATCGAAGTGCCGAAGAAGCTCCGCGCACTGTGGGCACTTCAAGTGATCGGCGAATTGAACGATGCCTTGCTGATCGAACAATTAGGGAATGAAAACGAATACATTCGCGCCTGGGCGGTGCGGCTGCTGTGCGAAGATCGCGATCCTCCAGCTGCTGCCCTCGATCGCTTCTCCATGCTGGCCGCGCACGATGTTTCACCCCTCGTGCGATTGCATATTGCCAGTTGCTTGCAGCGCTTGAAGCCCGAGCAGCGGTGGACGATTGCCGAACGATTGTTACAGCGAAGCGAAGACGCCGACGATGAAAACCTGCCGCTGATGATCTGGTATGCGATCGAGCCGCTGGTGAACGAAGATGCTGCGCGCTTTGTGTCACTTGCGGGCACAACGGAGTTGCCACTCGTGGCCCGCTTCATTGGCCGACGCATCGCCGGCATTCCAGCGGCGAAGGATGAGTTAGCAGCGGCGATTAAACTGCTCGGCGGCACCAAAGGAGAGACGCAGCAGGAGTTTCTCACCGGCATCATTACCGGGCTCGAAGGTCGTCGCAGTGTGCCGATGCCGGAATCGTGGCCTGCAACGTTTGTCAGCTTGAAGGAACGCCGCGATGACCGCTTGCTTGAACAAGCCCTGCAATTGGCGCTGATTTTCGATGATCCCACGGCGCTTGAACTCCTTAAAACTCAAGCTGCCGACGAGAAAGTAATTCCCGCCGTCCGCAATCGAGCGCTGCAAGCGCTCGTCGCAAAGAAGGCTGCGAATGTCGATTTTCTCTTGCTCAAATTAGCTGCCGATCCAGCTGTCGCGCGGGTAGCGCTGCGCGGACTCGCCGAATATGAGAATCCGGAAACGCCGACAATCATTCTGAATAACTACAACTCGCTCCCCAGCGCGGCCCGGCAAGATGCGCTGCAAACATTGGCCGCGCGCAGCGCCTGGGCCATGAAGCTGGTCGATGCGTTAGAAGCGAACAAGATTGCCCGCAGCGATGTGACCGCCTACACCGCTCGGCAACTCTTCAGCCTCGATCATGCCGAGCTCACTGCCCGCGTGAAAGCGGTCTGGGGAGAATTGCGCGAGTCGCCAGCCGATAAGCAACTGCTGGTCGCGAACATCAAGCGGCGAGTCACTCCCGACGCGATTGCCCGCGCCGATCGCGCCGCGGGCCGCGTCCTCTTTCAAAAGACCTGCGCGAACTGCCATCGATTCTTTGATGCCGGGGGCAAGATCGGTCCCGATATCACCGGCTCGCAGCGGACGAATCTCGATTACCTGCTGAATACGCTCATCGATCCGAGCGCTGCGGTGAATAAGGATTACCAGATGCAAGTGATTGCCACGACTAGCGGACGAATCATCACCGGGCTGATTGTGGAGGAATCGAAAACCGCCATCACCGTCCAAACGGTCAACGAAAAGATCGTTGTCCCGGCCGATGAAATCGAGGAGCGAAAAGTCTCGCCCGTCTCCATGATGCCCGACGGCCTGCTGCAAAATCTCTCGACCGACCAGGTTCAGCAACTACTCGCTTATCTAATGGGCCCCGAGCAAGTGCCACTTCCGATGGATGACGCCAACGGGAAGTAAGAGCGGACTTGTCTTCGTCCCGCACGGGCCGCTTTATCCGTAGCTGGGTCATTCCGTGACCGAGGCCCAGCGAGTCATGGAATGACTCGTCTACGGGGTAATCGCGCTTGCCGCAGTCGAGCAAGCTGGGTTATTCTGGGATGAATCAGGAAGATGGGCGGGTAGGAATTAAACTACACTGTCGGTAGAGGCTCACGGATCAGGCGCGAGAAGGGCACACGCTGATGAATCATCAATCGAAAACAGCCAGCAGTTTCGTGGGGCTGTTGTTATTGGGCTGGTTGTTTTTCGGGCCTGCCTGGTGTGCGTTGCTGCCAGCTGCCGATCCGCCGGAAAAGCGGGGGGCGGGCGATATCGACCCGAAAGTTGCCGCCCTGGTCGAGCAACTGGGTGACGACGATTTCGCCATTCGTCAGTTGGCGCAGGCTCGGCTGAGCCGGATGGGGCTCGAAGCGTTCGATGCGCTGGTAGCCGCGCAATATCACCCCGTGCTCGAAGTGCAAATGCGGGCCCGATTTTTGGTTCGCGGCATGTCGGTGCGTTGGTACGACGAAACCGATCCTCCCGAAGTGGCCCGCCTGCTGAAGTCGTATGGCGAACAATCGGACGAAGAGCGCCGCAGCCGAATGGATCGTCTCGGCAACATGGAAGATCTGCCCAGCCTCACGGCTCTCTGCCGACTCGCGCGGTACGAAGTGAATCCGATTCTGTCGAAGCATGCCGCGATTTTAGTTCTGCATCGCCCCGAACCGACAAAGGGTGACCTGCGCGCACAAACGGCCACGACCATTGCCGCCGGCATCGGGGCAAGCAAACGTCCCGCAATACAATGGCTGCAAACCTATTGCGATACGCTCCGCGATCCCGCCGCCAGCGTGGCCGAGTGGCAAGTCACGATTGAGAAAGAGCAGGAACTGCTCGCGCTTCAGCCCGCGTTGACCAGTCGGCAACTGGTGCGCGATTTGTATCGGTGGCAGATCAAACTGCTGCAGCAGTTGAATCGCGATCAGGAAGCGATCGCCCTGATGCGGCAAACCATCGACCTGCTCGATGGCGACCCAGCGCAAGTCACCGAGATTGTCGATTGGCTGGTTCATCGCCAGGCCTGGCAAGTGGTGATCGATGTCGGCGATCGGTTCCCGCATATCGTTGCCGACGATGCGCTGCTCCTCTATCTGCGCGCTCAAGCTTTTCTGGCGCTCGGCAAAAACGATAAAGCTGCCGCGAAGAAGGCTGCCGAGATGGCGCAAACGGCACTCGAACTGCGTAAAGACAACCTGGAAGAGCATCTGCGAGTCGCAGCCTTGCTCGGCGACCGAGGCTTGTTCGATTTTGCAGAGCAGGAATATCGCGTCGTCATGAAGACGGCCGCTCCCGGATCCGTTGCCGACTTTAAGGCCCGCTTTCAACTTTCGGAACAATTGCACGATCAGGGGCAAGAACTGGCCGCGGCAGAATCGCTCAAGCCCGCCATCGAACTGATGTATCCCGAAGGGGACGATGCCAAGGGAGAAGTAGCCCGCGATATGGCCATTCGTGCCCGGCGAGACCCCGAAGCAGTTCGCTCACGGATGCATTATTTCTTCTCGCGGCATTATCACGAGCAGAAGGACCATGCGAAAGAAAAAGCCGAACTGGCCAAGGCGATTGAGTCCGACCCGACCGATGCCGATGTGCTGATTGGGCAGTTTCGCCTGCCGAACCTGACGGCCGACGAGCGGAAAGAAGTCATCGACCAGATCGAAGCTTCGGCCAAAGATTTTCGCGATCAGGTTGCCGAGTCGCGCGAGAATGCGCAGGAAGCGCAGAACGAACAGATGCGAGCACAGTTCAATCTGCAATTGGCCATTGCCTGCAATCAACTTGCCTGGCTGGTGAGCAATACGCAGGGAGATTTCGACGAGGCCCTGAAGTGCAGCCAGCGGTCGCTGGAAGTCCGCCCCGATGAAGGTGGTTACTGGGATACCCTGGGCCGCTGTTACTATGCCAAAGGTGACTTTGAGAATGCGGTGAAGCAGCAGTCGCAGGCCGTGAAGTTGCAGCCTCATTCGGGGCAGATTCGCCGGCAGCTTGAATTATTCGAACAAGCTCTGGCCAGGCAGCGGGCCGCAAAGCCGGCGGCCACGCCATAAGCTGATGATGACTGCCGCCAGTTCTTCGACTGCCCGACCTGCCATGGTTGCTATCATCACCGATGAAGCCGCGCCCGATGAATCGGTGCCCGCTCAAGCTACGGAGGGCGAAGTTCGTCGCTTCGACGGGGCAATTCATTTATGGCTGCTGGCTGGTTCGGTGTTGGTCATCGTATTGGCGGCCACAATGAAGGTGCACGAAGTGCACGAGGTTCGCCTGCCTGGCACCTGGTTCTCACTTCCGGAACTCTGCTATTTTCGTCGTGCTACGGGGCTCGATTGTCCGGGCTGTGGGCTGACGCGGTCATTCATTTCGCTCGCGCACGGGCAACTGCTGGCAGCCTGGCACTTCAATCCAGCTGGCGTGTTGCTGTTTCCCGTGGTTCTCTTTCAGATTCCTTATCGCCTGGCGCAATTATTGCGTGTAGGGCGTGGCCACCGACCCTGGAACCTGACCACTGTCGCGCAAGGCGTGTTTATCGCCCTGTTCGTTGTGCTCATTGTTCAATGGGTGGCTAAATTTCTCCCAGCGTGGTGAATTTGGAAGCGTCGCGCATGCGCAATCGCGCCTGACCAACCGGACAACAGAAACGAGACAACCATGAGTGGCAACAAAGTTACCGTCGGTAATCTGCAGATGAATGTCGTCGATCAAGGAAGTGGCCGGCCTCTCTTGCTGGTGCATGGCTTTCCGCTGGATCACACGATGTGGCAAGGACAGATCGCCGCGCTGGCCAGCGAATTTCGGGTGATTTCTCCCGACTTGCGCGGATTCGGCCAAAGCATTGCGGCCACATCGTCCAAGACGACGATGCGGGAATATGCGGATGAACTGGCCCAACTGCTCGACGCGCTGGAGATCACCGAACCGGTTGTCTTCTGCGGGCTCTCGATGGGTGGCTACGTGGCGTGGCAATTTTATGCCCACCATCGCCAACGACTCGCCGGGTTGATTGTCTGCGATTCGCGGGCGGTGGCCGATAACGAGAAAGCGGCCGCCGGGCGACTGGAAACAGCGACCAAGGTCGAGACCGAGGGCTCGCAAGTGGTAGCAGACGCGATGCTCCCTAAGTTATTCCCCGCTGCCGCCGTCGAACGCGACGCTGACTTCGTCACCGCTACGAAAAAAGTGATGCTCGCTGCACCTCCCGCGGGTGTGGCCGCCGCGCTCCGCGGCATGGCCGAGCGGCCCGACTTCACCAAGGAACTGGCCAAGATCGATGTTCCCACGCTCATCATTTGCGGCGCGGAAGATGCCATCGCCCCTCCCGCTGAAATGAAAGAAATTGCCGAAACGATTCCCGGTGCGAAATACGTCAGCATCGCGGGTGCTGGGCACATGGCCCCGCTCGAAAAGCCAGCCGAAGTGAACGCGGCCATCTCGGCCTTTTTGAAGTCGCTGCCGAAATAGGGTCTACTACTCATCACGCTTCATGAAGTCGTTTTTCTCCTCGCTTTGTCGAGTTCCTCGACATTACTGTCGGTTTTTGTTTGACAGCGGCCAGCAGGCTCGTTAGCATCCCTGGAGTTCGCCGAGCGAACGACTTGTCTCCATCTTTTCTGCGTTGCACCGACTATTTACCGTAGTTCTGCACGCCTGGCCGACTTGGGTTTGTCCACCCCGGGGCTGCCGCCATGATGCTTCGACGGTTCCACCACCTCCGCTGGCTCAGCGGTTTGTTGGTATTTGCGACACTGGCCTGCGGCCCGTGGCGATCCGCTCGCGCTGTCACGCCCGATAGCCCGGATGTCAAAGCTGTCCTCGACAAGGCCTTCCAATTTCTCGAGACAGCCGACGACGCGCGACTGGGGGGCAAGTGCCTGATCGGCCTCGCCTTCCTAAAGAATGGCGCCGACGAAAAGCATCCCAAGATCGAAGCGGCCGTAAAGGCCTGCATTGCCGCCACCAAGCGCGATGCGACCGAGATCAAGAATGATATCTATAGCACCGGCATCGCGATCATCTTTCTCTGCACCCTCAATCCCAGCAAGTACTCCGTCGAGATCCTCAAGCTGCGCGATTCTTTGCTCGCCCGCCAAAAGCCGCACGGGGGCTGGGGCTATCCCGAGCGCGACACGGGGGACACCTCGATGACGCAGTACGCCGTTCTCAGTTTTTGGGAGATCTCGAAAGCGGGGCTGGGTTGCGACATCGAGTCGACCGAGAAAGTGGCCAACTGGATCATCCGCACCCAAGATCCGGGCGGCAGTTTTGGCTATCAAGGGCGCGAAGCCACCTTTGAAGAAGAAGAGGGCAAAAAGCCCAAGATGGAACTCGTCAAGCAGGATAGCGCCAAACTGAGCATGGCCGCAGCCGGGCTCGGTTGCACCTACATGGTTGCCGACTTGCTCAAACTGAGCGAACTGACCACCGAGCGCGACGCCAAATTGCCGCCGGCTCTGCGTCCGGTCAAAAAGCCGCTGGCTCAGGTTGCCCTGACCGACAAGGTCGAACTGCGTTACATTCGCGCGGCGCAAGAGCGCGGCCGCAGTTGGTTAGCCAAGAACTATAAGATCGATCCACCCGGCTTCACGTTCTATTACCTCTACGGCCTCGAACGATATCAGAGCTTTTACGAAGCCTCCGAGGGGCGCTTCATCAAAGAACCCCGTTGGTACAACGAAGGCTTCGTCTATCTAAAGAAAGAACAACAAGAAGACGGCAGCTGGAAGGGGGCCAACGAAGCGCTCAACGCGCCGGATACCGCTTTCGCCGTCCTCTTCCTGCTTCGCTCGACGAAGAAGGCCATCGAGAAATCGAGAGCGTACAGCGAGGCGACCCTTGTCTCTGGTCGCGGGCTGCCGGGCAATAGCCAGGAAGTGGCGATTCGCTCCGGCCGCATCGTGCAGACCAAGGTCAACGTCACCATCACGCAGCTGGTCGATATCCTGCACGCACCCGAGCACAAGGCTTTCGGCACTGTCAGTGGCGACTTGGAGCTGCTCCGCGAACGACTCACGCCACTAACGGCTGCCGAACAGGCAACACACTTAGCTCGCCTACGCACTCTCGCGCTAACGGGGGGCGCAGAGAGCCGTCTGGCCGCGGTGAAGGTGCTGGGTCTGGTGAGAGATCTGCACGGGGCCGAATCGCTAATCGCCGCGCTCGACGATCTCGATTGGCGAATTGTCGTTGCTGCTGACCACAGCTTGCGGCAAATTGGGCGGATCGTTTCGCCCAGCACGCTTGGCGACAAGCCGAACAAAGTGGCCCGCGCCGATGCCATCCAGAGTTGGAAACTGTGGCTCCTGTCGATTCGCCCGGATGCGGAATTTTTCAACTGACCCCTTCCGAAATGCACCCGTCTGCCTGCGACTCTCTCTTATGACTTCCGGCACTCCTCTCGCTGACACCCAACCTTCGCAGCCGGTTACTTCCGTTGCGGCGGAACCAAGTGCTCCAGCAGTCGCGCCCGCGAAGTCGAATCGATTTCTGCTCATCATCGGCGCGGTGGGTGTCGTGCTGTTGATCGTCGTGGGGGGCGTGGTCGCCAGCTACCGCTTTAGTTCATCTCCAACAACTACATCCGCCGCCGATTCACTTCCCGTCGCTGCCGAACCTGGACCACCGCCGGCATTGCCAGCGTTTGTCCTGAGCGGCGATGACACGAAGCAATCTTCAGCCAGCGATACGCCCGAAGTGATCGGCAAGGTGATGAGCGCGACGCTGCGTATGCAAGCGCGCAACTTCGTCGGTGCTGGTGAAGTGGCCGCGCCACCACCGTACATTGTGCGCGGCGGCGGGACGAACGAAGTGAGTGGGCTGGAGTTGCCCAATCATGAGCGCTGGGAGTTGCGGTTCCCGACCGGCACGACCATCGAAACTTACGCCCGGCAGCTCGACTTTTTCGGGATCGAACTGGGCGTAATTGGCGGCTCGCCGAACGTCACCTATCTGACCGATCTCTCGAACCCCAAGCCACCCACCCGCGAAGCACCCGGCAATGCCGACACGCGCATGTATTTGATTTGGAACCGCGGGCCGATGCACGAAGCCGACGAAATTCTCGTCAAACGTGCGGGGCTGAATCCCGCGGGCAAAGTCCTCGCTCACTTTTGTCCGCCGGAGTTCGAAGCCGAACTGCTGCGGGTCGAAAGCGAGCAAGCGAAGGTGAATCAATTCGCGCGGGTTCGCCGCACCGTCTTCGGCATCCAGCCCGCTGGCCTGGATCAATTTCGCCTCGTCGTGACCGATCAAACAGGCGAGTGACCCAGCAGCCATGACCAGCGAAGTATTTTTGCAGAAGTTGGAACAAGGGGGACTCGCGCCGCCGGAGATTGTTGCCAGTTTGCGCCGGCAAGTCGCGGCCGCTAAGCAACCGATTGTGCCCGCGACAATCGCCAAACTGCTCGTCGATAAAGGCCATTTGACCCCCAACCAAGCGTACCGCTTGCTCGATGCGGGAGGTACCGCGAGCGCAGCGCCAAAGCCCGCCGCACCCGCGCCGGCAACCAAGCCCGCTGGTGCGTCGGCCATTCAGAAACCGGCAGCTGCGCCGGTGCATAGCAGTTCCGCACTTGACGACCTTGGCCTTGCGCCGCTGGACGATCTGCCAGAACCGCCCGCCAAGGGGCCCGCCAAGCCGGCTGTGAATCAAGCGGTCGCTGCACCTGCTAAACCTGCCGGGGCCAAACCTGCCCCAGCCGTTGTTAAAGCGCCAGCTGACACTCCTTTCGCGCTCGATGATCTGGGCCTCGCGCCGCTGGACGACCTGCCCGAGTTGCCGGCGACTCCTGCCAAGGCTGCTTCTGCTGTTAGCAAAGCGCCGGCCGCCCCGGCGAAGACTATACCCGCGAAGCCAGCACTTGCACCCACCGTCACACCCATCGCGCTGGATGATCTGGGGCTGGCGCCGCTCGACGATTTATCAGAACCAACCCCCGCTGCGACACCGGCGAAGTCCGCATCCAAGCCAGCCACTGCGCCAGCGGCTAAACCTGCACCGGCGAATAAGCCCGCGATACCGGTTGCTCCCCTATCAGCACCCGCGCCAGCTGCCAGTGGACTGGATGATTTAACCGCACTCGACGATCTGGGCTCAGCCGGCCTTGATTCACTTGAATCGCTCGATTCACTCAACAATGACAATCCCCTTGGTTCCGCGGCGCTCGATCCTTTTGCCACTCCTGCCGACCTCAACTCACTCTCTGCTCCACCACCCGCTGCCAAGCCAGGGTCTGGCACGCAACCTGCGCCGGCCGCACCTACTGCAATCGCAGTGGCCACTGAAAATCGGCAAACGCTTTGGGTGGGAATTGGCATTGGCAGCGTCGCGTTGCTGGTAGTCATTGTCGGGCTCGCCCTGTTCTTGTGGCCGCGCGGTAGTGGGCAGGAAGAATTCGCAGCTGCCGAGCAGGCGTATCAAGAAAAGCAGTACGCGGCGGCGATCCCGAAGTACGATCAACTGCTGAAGACATTTCCGAACCACGACCAGGCGTCGCTGGCCAAGGTTCACCGCAGCATGGCAGCCATTCATGCGGCCCACAGTTCGCCCCCCGATTGGCCGCGACTGCTCACGGCCATGCAGCAAGAGGCCGGTACCCTCGCCAGCGAATCAGCTGCCGCGCAAATTCACACCGAACTTGCTCCCTTGTTGCTGCCGCTGACCGAGTACTTCGGCGCGCAACTGCTGCAAGCGAAGTCGGCTGACGAGCGGCAAGCGTCGGCTGCCTCGGTTCGCGCTTCCCTCGCCCTTTGCAACGATGCTCGCCTGCTGCCGGCCAATCTCCGCCCCTGGCAAAAGTTGGCCGAGATCGAAGAAAGCCTGCAGTTCATCGCCCGCGATGAACTCCGGGCCCAAGCCCGCGAGCAAGCCCGGCAGACCATTACCACAAAGCTGGCGGCCGGCGATGTGCAGGGCGCACTCGCGGCGCGAAGCACGCTCTTGCTTCACTTTCCAGAAGTTGCGAGCGAGCCATTCTGGCAGGAACTGGCGGCACCACTGGCCGAAGCCGCGCAGCGTGCGGTGAAGAGCTCCGGCGACAAACGTCCTGCTGAGACGGCGGCTGCGAAGTCGGCGGTCCTCAACACAATTCCTTGGCAACAACTGACGGGACAAGCGAGCGGTGTCGCGAATGGCACCGTTGTTACTGTGGTGGCGGGTGGCACTATCTACGCGCTCGATGAATCCACCGGCGATGTGCGTTGGAGTCGTTACCTGGGTTGTCCGGCGAACGTCGCTTCCTTCCCGCAAACGAGCGGCAGCAGCTTGCTGGTCGATTTCGCGCGCCGCGAACTGCTGCAAGTCAGCACACAAACAGGCCAGCTCGCCTGGCGACAACCGCTGGCCAGTGATCCGGTAGGCGCGCCACTTGTGGTCGAGGGCAAAGCCTATGTTTCTCTCAGCACCGGCGAACTGAATTGCTTTGATGCCGCCAGCGGCGAACTCCTGGCGCACGCTCAGTTGCCACAAACGGTGACGCTTGGTCTGCAGGCCACGGCCGATGGCCAGCAATTGATTCAGGTTGCCAATGAAGGCTTGCTCTACGTCCTGAATGCTGCTGATCTCAATTGCCAGCGCGCTGTTTACTTGGGGCACGATGCGGGGAGTATCGTCGACCCGCCCCTTGAATTTCTTAGCCGCCTTGTGATGGCCGAGAACGTGGGCAATCAGACTAAGTTGAATTCAATCTCCTTGACCGGCAGTTCAGCTGAGACGAAGTCGCAGCGCGTAGACGGCAACGTAAGCACTCCGCTGCTGGTTGTCGGTTCGCGGCTCCTTGTTCCTACCTTGGCGGGCAAGATTCACGTGCTCGAAGCTGCGACCGAAGGAGGCGAGCCTCTGAAGCTGGTCAGTTCGCACAGCCCGGCGACTGCGGAGCCCGTCGCATGTTACTTGTCTGCCAGTGGCGGCGGCCTGTTGTGCGCCGGCCAGGGCCTTTCACAACTTACGCTCGGCGCAGACAAAAAGCTCCAACCAGCCTGGTCAGCAGTAACCACGGCCACGTTTGACGCTGCGGCTCAGTCCCAAAACCAAACCACCATTGCCGTGCATCACGACGCAGGGCAAGGAATCACCTGGGCTACAGCCGTGAGTTCAGCCGCTGGCGCACCGCGCTGGCAAGTACCACTGTCGCTCCCTTTGAGCCTGGTCAGCCGCGCGTCAGGTGAGGCACTCCCCCTCATCATTCCGTGGCAGAACATTCCCGCCTCCCCAACGGCGGCCACTTCTGCGATTCATCGTGCGGATCAACTGGGCGCGGTCGCTCTCAATGAGAAACAGTTACTACTATTCGCGATTGGTAAGAGCGAACTCTCGCTGGTTGATTCGTCCGAAGCGACCGGAACTGCGCCAATGACTCGCACCAGGAAACTTCCCGGGGTCGTCGCGGGAATGCCCGCGCTCTGCGGCCAGCAATTGCTGGTGCCCCTGACCGATGGGACCATCGCCTGCTTGAATCCCCAAACCGGCGAGCCTCTCGCCGCGCCGTTTGCCTTGGCCACCAAGTCTGCCGATTTTTCCGGGCTGCCAAGCTCGCCAGCAGCGATCGTCGGTTCGTCACTGTTTGTCAGCGAACTCGGCGGCACTCTTCGTCAGTTCCTGCTTCCCGACCTCACGCCGGGGCCAGAGACGAATCTGTCTGGGGCTCGCCTCAGCTTCGGTCCTCACGCGCTGGGCGACGCCATTCTCTTCGCCACCAGCCGCGATGAGTTGCAGTGTCTGCAGGCCGATGGTTCGCGCCGCTGGCGAATGACGCTGACGCATGGCCCATTCATTGGCACGCCGCTGGTTCACGGAACCCATTGGTTGCTACTAACGCAAAGTGGGGTCGTCGAAGTACGCGCCGCGGAGACTGGCGAACTGGTGCAAAGCATCGATTGTGGTCAACCGCTGCAAGGAACTTCATTGCTGGCCGGCAATACGCTCTGGCTACCGGCGACCAGCGGACAGGTGTTGCAGCTTTCTCTGGCCCGCGAGCAGGTCCAGCCATGAATCACCGACTGACTTCCCTGCTGTTGATGTTGTTCGGAGCGCTATCGGCGACGGCGGCCGAGCCGTTGTACCTGCAAGCCCCGTACGACGAGGTGAAGCTCGATGAGACGAACGGCAACACACTGTTGAAAGTGAAGCCGCTGAATTTGCCCGAGCGCAAGGTCCCCGCGGTGGCCAATCGCCGCGGCGATCTCGAACTGGAGATGATCGAACGCCCGGGCGAGAACTTTGCCATTCCCTGGCTGAATGTGGTCGATGTCAAATTGTTCGAAGAGCGTGTGCTGGCCGAAGCGGAGCAGCAGGTGGCCGCGGGGCACTACGATGAAGCGCAGGCCAGCTTTCGTTTTCTGGAAACCAAGTATCCGCAACTTCCCAAGCTGGGCGAAGCGATTGAGAAGTTCCTCTGGCAACAGATTGGCGGCAGCTTTCGCGCAGGCAAACCCGACGAAACGCTTGCCCTGCTGGTCGAATTACATCGCCGCAACCCGAATCGCCCGGGCCTCTCCACCGCCTTCGAACGGACCACGAGCGAATTAGTGAAAGCGCGAATCGCAGCAGGGAACTACCGCGGCGCGCGCGGGCTTTTGACTTCACTTGCCAAGCGCTTTCCGGAAGCGGGGGCCACCGTAAGTGCTCCGTTCCACACGCAATTGCAACAGCAGGCCGAGCAACTACTCGCGCAGGCGCAAGCAGCGTCGGTCGCCAATCGGTGGAGCGACGCCCACCGGTTGTGCAGCCAGGCGCTCGATGTCTGGCCGCGCGTAGCCGGCGGAAGTCCCCTCTCGCAGCAGATTCACGGGCGCTATCCGGTCGTGACGATCGGTGTCATCGGTGCTTCGTCTTCGTTGCCTGCCACTGAGAATGCGTTGGCTTCGTGGCCCGCGCGGCGAGCCAATCAACTGGTGGCGACTCCGCTGGTCAATATGGTCGATAGCGAAAAGGGACTGACATATCGTTCGGAATTTGGCCAGATCGTACCGCAGGCGGACACGCAGCAGTTCCTCATCCGCCTGGCTGAAGGTGCATCCGCGGTGGAACTTGCGCGGTGTCTGAAACCAAGCGACGAAGCGAAGCCGTTCGTCTCGGCCATTCGCGCGCGAAACGCGCAGGATTTGCTGATTGAGTTTCAGCAGCCGCAGTTGCGACCAGGAGCCTGGCTGCGATTCTGCACTCAGCAGTTGGTTACCACTGAGCAAGAATCGCCTGCCATGACGGGGCAATATAAAATCGCCGACGATTCGTTCCCGCTGCGGACGTATCAAATGAATGGCACAGCTTCAGCAGCGAATGCCGCGCCGCAGATCATCCGCGAGCGGACGTTTGCAGATGCCACTCCCGCACTATTGGCGCTGCGCCGCGGGCAGATCAGTTTGCTCGATCGCGTCCCTCCGTGGGAGTTGCGGCGACTGCGCACGATGAGCGATGTGCGCGTCGTGCCGTACGCGATTCCGACGGTGCATCTGTTGATTCCCAACCCCAACAAGCAGTTACTCGCCAGTCGTACGTTTCGCCGCGCGCTCTTGTACGCGCTCGACCGCGAATCGATTCTGAAGCAAGGCCTGCTCGTCGAACAACAGATCCCCGGCTGCGAAGTAATCAGCGGGCCATTCCCCCTGGGAGCAGAGCGCGAAGCTTGGAGCTATGCATACAACGCCGAAGTGAAGCCCCGCGCGTACGATCCGAGTCTGGCGATTATGCTGCTGGAAGTTGCGCGCGGCGAAGCGACCGGCGGCAAGCCCGCGGCGATTGTGCCCCCACTCGTGCTTGCGCACGATGACCAACCCACGGCCAAGATCGCTTGCGAGTCGATCGCTCGTCAGCTGGCGCGCATCGGTCAACCGGTAACGCTCAAGCAGATCGAAGGTGACGAAGCAGCGACCGATGCCGACCTGCGTTACGTCGAAGTTGCCATTCAAGAGCCGCTGGTCGATGCCTGGGCGCTGCTCGGTCCCGGTGGTCTCACCGGCGCTTGTTCGCCCCTCATGCTGGAACATTTGCGCAGTCTCGATGCGGCCGCCGATTGGCCGTCGGCAACGGCTCGCCTCCGCGCCATGCATCGCCTGGCAGCAGCCGAGTTACCTGTCATTCCGCTCTGGCAGACGACAAATCACCTGGTTGTTCACTCGAGCCTCAAGGGGCTGGCCGATCGTCCAGTGTCGTTGTACGAAGATGTGCAGCGGTGGCAGATCGCCTGGCAAAAGCCGCAGGAGTGATCGGATGAAGTTGCTTGTTACGATGATCGCGTTTGCCCTCATCGGCCTCTCGCCGCTGAGCGCGACGCGTGCACAGGGGACTGCAGCAGAAGTCGCGACAAGTTGGGAACTGACGCCCTATCATATTCAGCTGGCCGTTTTCGTTGAGCCCTCGGCGCGACTGCTGCCGAACGTCGAGGCCGCTTTGCAAGCGCAGTTGATCGCCCAAGCGAACGCCACGCTGGGTGGCCCCTGGCAAGTATCCGCTGCAGACAAGTTCGCCGCGCTGCGGAGCCACTTGCTACTGACGCTGATCGACGTCGACGCGCTGCCGCTCCAATTTCCCGCTAATGACAAGAGCGGGCCCGACAAAGTGCTGCTGGTCACCGTGCGTGAACAAGGTGGGAAGATCGACATTTGTGCCCGCGAATGGGACGTCACCTGCCAGGCGTGGAATGTGCCTGTGGTGCGGACTACACAGCAAGTCGGTCGCCTGCCCGCCGAAGCTAGTGCGGCCATCGTTGCCGCGTTCGCGCCCCTCGCGCGCATCGATGCGGTCGATCAAGATAAGGTCACCCTCAAGTTAAAAGCTGGCAACATTCCGCGCCGCGACGGGACGTATCTCACCATTGGCTCAACGCCCGCCTTCCGTCCCTTCATTCTCGCGCGCGCTGGCGAACAGCAGGCACCCAGTGGCACGGCGGTGCTCGTGCCGTGGACTTATCTCGCGCCACAAATGAGCACGGTGGTTACAACGGGAACGAAGCGGGCGAACTTCCGCGCCAAGTTGCACACCGGCCTGCGCGGGACCATCTTGCCGGAGTACCATCCGCGGCAAGTGCGGCTGGCGCTGGGCATCTCGCAGGGAAGTGCGGTGACCACAGTCAAACTGGTCGACGAAGCGACTTCGGCGCAGCCGCTAGAAGGCTATGAAGTGATCGCACAGGCGCTGGCTACTTCGAATGTCAGTGCGGAGAAGCCTCGCCTGGGAGCGAGCGACCGCAACGGAGAATTAATCATTCCGCCAACGACCACCGGCCTGCAACGGCTGACGGTCAAGCATGGTGGCGAAGAACTGGTGAGCGTTCCGTTCATCGCGGGGCTACAAAGCCGCCTGCAATTGGCCCTGGCCAGCGATCGCCGTCGCCTGGAACTGGCGGCAGCCTTAGCGGAACTCAATGACGATCTGCTCGACCTGGTGGCCAAGCAGGGAATTCTCGCTTTGCAAATGAAGGAAGCGCTTTTGAAGCGCGACTTCACCCAGATGGGCAGCGTCGCTGCGGAACTAAAGGCGGTCGGGCGGAAGGATCGCTACAGCGCGCGACTGGCGGAAATTACCCGTTCGGTCGCCGGTGCCGATGAAGCCACCCGGCGCAAGCTAGAGCCGCAAGTGGCCGAAGCCAAGCGGGCGATCGAGCAACTCCTGGCCGATCAGTAAAGCGCCAGTGATTGCCTAAAAGGGCCACTGCCGTCCGAGCGCTTTCTTTTGAATCTCGGTCAGCTCGGTGATTCCCTTGCGCGCGTGCTTGAGCAGGGCTGCGAGTTCATCGTCGCCGAAGGTGGCTTCTTCGCCGGTTCCTTGAATCTCGACAAAGCGACCTTTGCCGGTCATCACTACGTTCATGTCGACGTCGGCGTCGACGTCTTGCTTATAGTCGAGATCGAGCGTCGGTTTGCCATCGACAATTCCCACGCTGATGGCAGCGACACTATCGGTGAGAGGATACTTGGTCGGATCGGGCAGATCCTTGCGGATCGAATTCAAGGCATCGACGAGCGCAATCAGCGCGCCGGTAATGCTCGCGGTGCGCGTGCCGCCGTCAGCTTGCAGCACATCGCAATCGACCCAGATCGAGCGTTCGCCGAGCGCCTTCAAATCGACCACCGCCCGCAAACTGCGACCGATGAGCCGCTGAATCTCCGTAGTGCGGCCATCGACCTTCGCGCGATCGCGCCCCTTACGCGGACTAGTGCTGCCGGGGAGCATGCTGTACTCGGAGGTGATCCAGCCTTTCCCCTTGCCGGCCATCCAGTCGGGAACCTTGGCTTCGACACTGGCGGTACACAGGACGACGGTCTCGCCCGCTTGATAGAGGACGCTCCCCGGCGTGGCGCTGGTATAGCCGCGTTTGATCTTCACCGGGCGGAGTTCGTTGGCTTTGCGGGTCATGAGGGCTTTCAGAGAGGATTTACGCTCGTTCGCCGAGCAGCCAGGCGATGAGGCCCTTTTGCACGTGCATGCGATTGGCGGCCTGGGGAATGACGGCGCTGTAGTGGCCGTCGATGACGTCGGCAGCGACTTCTTCGCCGCGCTTGGCGGGCAAGCAGTGCAGGAAGACAGCTCCTTCGGGTGCGGCTTCCATCAGGGCGACATCGACCTGGTAATCTTTGAACGCCAGCTTGCGCTCCTCTGCTTCGGCCTCTTGTCCCATGCTGGTCCAGACGTCGGTATAAACGCCAATCGCGCCGCTGACCGCTTCGCGCGGGTCGGCCGTTTGCGTGAGGACCAACTCAGGCACTTCGCGCTTCAGTTCAGCAAGGAACTCGGCGTCGAAAGTATAGCCCTTGGGCGACGCAACAGCGAACTCCACGCCCAATTTGCCGCAACAGACGGCCAGGCTGCGGGCCACGTTGTTCGAGTCGCCGATGAAGGCCAGCTTTTTGCCCTTGAGCGGGGCGTGAATCTCTTCGAGCGTGAAGAGGTCGGCCAGCGCCTGGCAAGGATGGGCGCTATCGGTCAGGCCGTTGATCACCGGGCAGTTGCAGTATTTGGCCAGTTCTTCGATGCGCGAATGAGCCGTGGTGCGGCAGACGATGATGTCGACATAGCTGCTCAGCACTTGCGCGAAGTCGGCGGTCGATTCACGCTTTCCCCAGCCCACGTCCTGCCCCAAAAAGAGCGTATTGCCGCCGAGATGGGCCATGGCCGTTTCGAAGCTGACGCGGGTGCGGAGCGATTGCTTCTCGAAGAGCATCGCCATCACGCGGCCGGGCAAGTGAGGCTCGCGAATGCCCGCAGCCAGGTCGCGCTTCAGTTCGTGCGAAAGGGCGAAGACTTCGCCAATTTCTTCGCTCGACAATTCGAATAACGTGAGAACATGTCGCATTAAAAACACGCCTTCCTCAAGAAAGAGGAGCAGGACTACGAAGCGGAAAAAGCCAATCGGAAAAAGCAGGATGAATCGACTAGGAGCGGGGCAACTTCTGCAGTACGTCGGCCAGAATATCGCAGCCTTCTTCGGCTTGCTCTTCGGGCAGGTTCATCGCCGGCAGCAGGCGAATCGTCTTCCCCTGCGTGCAATTGATGAGCAGCTTTCGTTCGAGACAGGCCTGCACGGCCGGATTGCCATCGACCGAAAGTTCGACGCCGATCATCACGCCGGCCACGCGAACTTCCTTGATGAGATCGCATTGCTGCTGCAACTTCGTCAAGCGACGACGGAAGAGCTCGCCCAACTGCTTGGCATTGTCGAGCAGGTTTTCTTCTTCGATCGTTTCGAACGTGGCAATGCCGGCTCGCGCGGCAATGGGGTTGCCGCCGAAGGTCGCCGCGTGCATGCCGGGACGAAGTGCCGGGGCGATCTCGCGCTTGGCAATCAGTGCGCCGCCAGCAATGCCGCCGCAGACAGCTTTGGCGAGCGTCATCACGTCGGGTGTGACGCCGAATTTTTGATAGGCGAACCAATCGCCGGTGCGGCCGCAGCCGGTTTGGACTTCGTCGAACATCAGGAGCAGGCCGCGCTCGTTACACAAATCGCGCAGCCCTTGCAGAAAGCCGGCAGGGGGAATGCGGACGCCACCTTCCCCTTGAATGGGCTCGATCATGATCGCGCAGGTCTCGTCGTCAACCAGTTCGCGGGTAGCTTCGAGATCGCCAAACGGGGCGTAGACGAAGCCGGGCAACATCGGCTCGATGCCGTCGTGATACTTGGGCTGCGCGGTGGCAGTGACCGAACCCATCGTCCGGCCATGAAAGCCGCCGGTGAAGGTGATGATCTTGTACTTGCCCTTGGGCGAATGCAGACGCGCGATCTTGATGGCCGCTTCGTTGGCTTCGGTACCGCTGTTGCAAAAGAAGGCCTGGCCGCCAAAGCTGCGCTCGTTGATGACCTGGGCCCAACGCCCTTGAACGTCCATGTGCCACGTATTGGGAACGTGAATCAGCGTGGCCACTTGTTCCTGCACGGCGGCGACCACCTTCGGCGGGCAGTGGCCCAGCAGATTGCAGCCCCAGCCGGGGAAGAAGTCGAGATAACGGTTCCCTTCGCTGTCCCACACCAGAGAGCCTTCGCCGCGGACCAGGTTGACCGGATAGCGGTTGTAGTTGGCGATCACGTGTTGCTTGAACAGCGCGACGGTTTCGGCGGAACTGAGTCCAACGGCGGTAGGCATTTCGTTTCTCCCTGCATTCGATTCTTACTCCCTCGCCTCGTGTACTCACGGGGAGAGGGCCGGGGTGAGGGGCCGAAGTGGAGTAGTCGCGACCATTCAGCCGCAGCCCCTCACCCTATCCCTCTCCCTGTATTTGCGTGGAATACCACGGATACCGAGGAGAGGGGAATATTTTCAAAACAATTCGCTACTGAGCCTTCATCATTTCCGTGCCAACGCCCGAGGTCGTGTAAATCTCGAGCAGCAGGGAATGACGCAGGCGACCATCGATGATGTGCACCTTACGCACGCCGCGGTCGAGTGTTTCGAGGCAGGCTTCGACTTTGGGAATCATGCCAGCATCGACAACGCCGGTCCGGATTAGTTCACGCGCTTCGACGTCGGTGAGCGAGTGAATGATCGACGTCGGGTCGGTTTTATCGCGCCGCACGCCATTCACGTCGCTCATGTAGATGAGCTTTTCGGCACCAAGTGCCTGAGCAACCGCAGTGGCAGCGGTATCGGCATTCACATTCAGCTTGCCGCCGCTGGCGTCGAGAGCCATCGAGGGGATAATCGGCACCTGGCCGGCATAGCAGAGGTTTTCGATCACGTTGCGGTCGACGCGGGTCACTTTGCCGACGTGACCGAGGTCGATCTGCTCGCCGTTTTCGCCCGGCAACGTCATCCGCTCGCCGAACAGGACATTTGTGGTTTTGAAATTGAGGTTCATTGCCCGGCCGCCGAGCTCTTCGATCTGGCGGGCGATGCCTTCGTTGATTTCGCCGGCCAGCACTTCCTCGACAATCCGCAGCGTATCGTCGTCGGTGTAACGGCGGCCCTTGATCTTTTTGGGGACGAGCCCCGCGGCATCCATGGCGCGGTCGATGGCAGCACCACCGCCGTGCACCACGACGGGACGCATGCCCACCGTTTCCATAAAGACGATATCGAGCAGCACGTGGCGCAGGGAATTCTCCTGTTCCATGATGCTGCCACCGAGCTTGATGACGGTGATCTTATCGCGGAACCGGCGGATCCAACCGAGTGCTTCGATCAGCACGTCGGCCTTTTGAATGGCTTCTTCCAACTCAGGCAAACTCCCACCGCGACGGCGTCGCGAGCTAACCTGGGTGCAACACCCAGCTTTGGTATTACTGCTGCTTCTACTAGCCCGCCGAACCATTACGGGCAGAAACGGCTAAACGCCGCGACCCACCAACAAGGCTGGTAGGGAGCGGCGTCTCGTAAACCGCAAATTGTTCTTTGTTGGCTGGCGGCTGTCAACGCTTGGGGACGAAGAATTTTTGCGGAAGAGGGCGTTTTTCCGTAGGCGAGGCAACCCGTGACATGGGGATTTTGAGGTGATTGGGGTGCCCTCCCCGTAGACGAGTCATTCCATGACTCGCTTTTCCAATCCGGCTGAACCGCATAGCTCTCGGTCACGGAGTGACCGAGCTACGGGGGAGAAAAAACAGATGTTGTGAAGAAATAGTCGCTGACTGCTGACCAGACTAGTCAACGAGTTGTGATGGAATGAGGAGATTATTTCTTTCACGAGTCGGGAGAACTGCCATGGTTGCGGATCTGAAAGTGCCGCCGAGCGAACGTGATTTTCAAGCGTTTCGATTGATTAAAGTCGAGCAGCGGACGACGCGGGCGGTGGCCGAACTACTGGGCATTTCGCAGACCAGAGTCTGCCAGATTGTGCAGCGGGTGCTGGAGTTTTTGATCGAGACGGCCCCCACTGCCGACGACGAAGCGCGGCGCGCGCAGGCCATGTATGTGGCCAAGGAAGTGGCCGCGGATCGCTTCGATTTTCTGTTTCGGGTGGCCATGCAAAGTTGGGAAGACTCGAAAGGTTACGTGACGACGTCGCGGAGCGTGGGGCGCGACTCGCGCTCGGTGAGCACGACGCGGCGGAACTATGGCGACGTGCAATACCTGTCCGCTGCGGTGCGCATCAACGTGATGGCCGCCAAAATGACGGCCTCGCGCCTGCCGCCGTGGCAAGCAGTGACGAGCGAGAACGAAGTGCGTCCGGAGAAGCGGCACAAGAGCGCGGCGGTTGTAAATGAACCGGCTGTAAACCACCCGGTTGAGGACTGTTCAACCCGCACGAGCCAGCAGCCCGCAGAGGCTCCGTGCGAGATCATCGCTGAGCTAGTAAGTCGTGAGAATGGAACGGTTTCGCGCGCGGAGCGGTTCGCGTTTCGGCAGCACCGAGAGAGCGAAATGCGAACTGTTCAAGAGGAGCAAAGCGAAGCTGCGACTTCCGCCGCAATCCCCCTGAATCGCCACCAGCGGCGGGCCAGGCAAGCGTTATTAGCGAAGAAGCTGGCGGGGCGGAAGAAATAACGAGCAGTGTGGCGCTGATTTTTCTACGTAGTTCGCGCAACTTGGCGCATGTTCGCGCGCATTGTGTTACGAATCACAGGTGTTGGCTTGTTCAGCACCCGCTGCTTGCTAGAATGGAGGCCTGTGATGGTTTCGAAGTTTTCCCGCGACCTGTTTAGCGATTTACGTCGCCCGAGTGCCGCCCGAAATGAGTGAAATCCACCACGAATGCGGCATTGCCGCGATCTATCACTTGCCAGGCGATTTACATCCTCTCGTGCCTGGTCTGGTGCACGAAGATGCTGCCCGCTTGTTGCCACGGATGCTGCAAGACATTCAAAACCGCGGGCAATTGGCCGCGGGAATGACGTCTTATCTGCCCGGTCGGCCGCAACTCCTCACGACGCACAAAGAACTCGGCATGGTCAGCGAAGCCTTTCGGCTGTCGCAACGAGACGAAGCCGAAGCGATCATGAGCAAAAACCTGGGAATCGCGGCCATTGGCCACGTGCGCTATGCCACGTGTGGTGCCGACGATCGCAATTATGCCCAGCCATTCGAGCGTAACCATATCGAAAAGCGCAAGTGGTTCAGCTTTGGCTTCAATG
The DNA here is from genome assembly GCF_007747655.1 of Anatilimnocola aggregata. Taxonomy (NCBI): domain Bacteria; kingdom Pseudomonadati; phylum Planctomycetota; class Planctomycetia; order Pirellulales; family Pirellulaceae; genus Anatilimnocola; species Anatilimnocola aggregata. The sequence goes on along the minus strand of NZ_CP036274.1, from coordinate 4,140,795 downwards.
GCCAACTGGCCAACGTGCAAGAGCTAAAAGACAAACTGCTGGCCGATACGTCGCACCATTTAACGCGCGACAACGACACCGAAGTCATCATGCACGAGATCGGCCGCGAGATGTCGGGCGAGCGCCGCCCCACGCTGATCGAACTGATGACGAACCTCAGCCGCAAGTTCGATGGGGCGTATAGCCTGGTGCTGCTGAATGCCCAAGGCGATATGCTGGTCGCCCGCGATCCGTTGGGAATCAAGCCACTCTGTTATGCCAAAGAGGGGAACCTGTTCGCGGCCGCCAGCGAAAGTGTCCCGCTGCTGAATCTGGGTTTTCAGCCCGAGAATATCAAGTCGCTCCCCCCCGGTTATGCGATCACGATCATCGACGGCCAGTTCGACATTCAGCGCTATGCCGATACGGTGGGCCGAGCCCACTGTTATTTCGAATGGATCTATTTCGCCAACGTGGCCAGCACGCTCGATGAACGGAGCGTCTATCTATCGCGCACCGCGCTGGGCGAAGAGTTGGCCCGCTTGGAACTGCTCGATGGTTCGGTGCCGATCGACGAGAACACCATCGTTGTGCCGGTGCCGGACACCAGCAAAGCGGCCGCCGATGCAATGGCTCACCGCCTGCGCGTTCCCTCGCGCGAAGGGTTGATTCGGAATCGGTACTCGGGCCGGACCTTCATTGAAGGTGGGAACAGTCGTCGGAAGAAGGCTGAAACGAAGTACACCCCGCTGCGTGAAGTGCTGCAGGGGAAGCGGGTCTTTCTGGTGGAAGATTCGATCGTCCGTTCGACGACGATGCGGGTGCTGCTGAATCGCATTCGAAGTTTGGGGGGCGCGAAAGAGATTCACGTGCGCGTGGCTTGCCCGCCGATTGTCGCGCCCTGTTTTTACGGCATCGATATGTCGACCATCGATGAGCTGTTCGCGCCGAAGTTTTTGCAGGGACGCGAAATCACGCCCGAAATCGAAGCCGAGATGGCCGCTTCGCTGGGTGCCGATTCGCTGCGATATTTGCCGGTCGAATCGATTTCTAAAGCGGTGCGTTATGACGCCAGCAGTTTGTGCCAGGCTTGCATCACCGGTCGCTATCCGACGCCGAGCGGGCAGAAGTTGTATCAGATTGCCCGCGAGAATGTGGGCAAGGGAAATGGGACCGACTCGCGGACGTATGAAGTGCAGCACACGCTAACGTTCGCGCAGTAGTGCGCAATGCGGGAGTTTGCTCCTGTTCAGAAGACCGTAGACACAGTCGCCTGCAAGATCGATCATTCCTCACCAGCGCGCTCGGTGCCAAATCGAAGCGAACGAATAGCGAGAGATGGAATCGCTGGCTACCACGGCGCGCTCCTCGCTCACGCTTCGGGTTACCTAAAGCGGGGACAAGAAAAGCCACAACCCCGTTTCCAGGCACTTGCTCAGGGTGCAAAGATCCGGGGTTGTAGTTTTTTGGTAAGTGCGTCTGCGTTCAGAACGCTGTTCGCACTCGGTGATTTGTGTGGGTGGCTGGGCGTTTAGCGCCTCAGCCCCTCACCCCAACCCTCTCCCTGTCGTTTCGTGGAGTACCACGAGTACCGAGGCGAGGGAGTAATACGGTTGAGGTTTGGTCTTGCTGCCAGACCCTAGACCCTAGTTCCTAGCCCCAATTCCCAGCTCCCGCTTAGAACACGTCCAGCATGAACTGGTGGCCTTGGTGATACCGGCGTTCTTCCGGATATTCGTTGTGCCATTGGCGGTTGTAGGTTGGGATCCGCATTTCGGACGGATAGCGAAAGTACATGTCTTCGCTGCTGCGGTAGTATTCGTTGCCGTAGAAGTTCTGCGGATAGTAGACGTAGGGGTAGTGGTAGAACCGTTCCCAGTCCATCCGGCTGTATTGCCCGCCCCACACGCGGCCATAGGCACGCTCTTGGGCTTCGGCGGTTGAGGCCGTCGTAACGACGCCCATGACAAAGGCGCAGGCAAGCGCCAGTAGCAAACGACGTATCATCAGAGTCCCCCCTTAGAGCCCTTCGTCACCCGGATCGTCAGCCTCGGCATTGTCAGTCGAGGAAGCGGCCAATTTTGCAGAAGCGGCACGAGTCGCGGATCGTTGCGGGCGATCCGGAATCATGCACGCCGTTGGGTCCAGCGGCCTGTACTAATCCCATCGGCAGACCTTGCGACCGGCATTGAACGATTATTCGGCATGACCGGCATCTTGAGCAGCTTACGCAGCTTCGCAAATGGGCCGCTGGCGAGCGCCGCTGGCAGAAACCGCCAAGGCCGTCCGTTTTGCGCGTTTGCTGCGGGAAATAAGGGCATATAATTGCCTGCGCCGATTTCGGACCAGCGGCGTCTCAGTGGTGCCAGGGCAGAAACAGGGCGGGAGAAACAATCGTGACGATGATTTCCCTTAGGAAGGCTGCTGCCGCCTGCTGGCTGACCATGCTCGTGGGGGCGGCGATGCTGGCCACATTGCCCGCAGCAGCGCAGAGTGGGGCGCGCGTCTCGCTGGAAGTGGTAACGCAGCCCGGGTTCTCGGCCGAAGAAATTCGCGAATGGCTCCCCGCGCTGGAGAAGGCGGGCTTTAGCAACGTGCGCGTGCGAACCGGTCGCGATGGCGACGGCGCGGCGATTGTGGCGACCGGCAGCGGGAACTCGGCCAACTATCAAGTGACAGCAGTGCTGACATCGGACAATCGGCTGCACTTGCCCAACGGCAATTATTCGTTCGAGAGTCGCGGCAAAATCAACGCCTGGGTCGAGAAGCTGAAGGCAGGTGGCGAAGAAGGGTTGAATGCCAGGGCGGGGGCTTTTGGGCTCGTACCCAAAGATTTGGTAGCCGTGCACGAAGGGCTGACAACGAAGGTGAACTTCTCGACCACCGGCAAGACGACCCGCGAAGTGGTGCAGGCAATTGCTGTGAACTTGCCGATCGGGATGAAGGTCGATCCGGCCGTGCGCGATAAGTTCGGCGAGGAGAAAGTCACTGACGAACTGCTGGGGATGAGTTCGGGTACGGCGCTGGCCGCGGCAATTCGTCCACTGGGGCTGGTGCTGTTGCCGGCGAAAGTGGGAAACGACGTCACGCTGCGGGTGTTGGACTCGCAGGCCGCAGAACAAGTCTGGCCCGTCGGTTGGCCGATGAAGACTTCGCCCCGCGAAACGCTCCCCGATCTCTTTAAGTTTCTGAACGTGGAAGTCAGCGATGCCTCGCTGGCCGAGTCGGTCGAAGCGATTCGGGGGCGCTTGAACGTGCCGATGATTATCGACCAGAATTCGCTGGCCCGGCAAAAGATCGACTTCGCGACGGTGAAGGTCACGCTGCCGAAGACGAACACGTATTACGCGAAGATTCTCGAGCGGCTGCTATTTCAAGCCAAGCTCAAGTACGAACTGCGGATCGACGAAGCAGACCGGCCATTCTTGTGGATCACGACGGTCAAGCAGTAGCCCCTCTCACAGCGCGTGAGGACGGCCAACTAGCGGCCTTGGCGGTCGCGGGCTTGCTTCACACCGACGTAGGCCATGTGGGCCTTCATGACGGTCGAGCGGAACGCCTCGGGGCGCGAGACGGCGTCGAGGCGGAAGGTCTCGACATTTCCCTTGCGGAAGACGAGGTCCCCCGCGTCGTACCAGCTTTGGCCGGGAAGGACTTCGACATCAATGGTATCGAAGCGGTCGAGGTCGATGGCTTTATCTTCGGCCATCTTCCAACCCTTCTGCACGATCAGGCGGCGGTTGGTCAGCAAGTAGCGAGTGCCAATGCCTGGGGCCACGCGCATGAAGAACAGGACCAACGACACCGGAATGGCAGCCAGGGCGATCAGGCGGCCGAGGCGGAAGAAGTAGATATCCGGCATGCGGATGTCGTACAACGAGCCGAGCATTCGCCCCAACCCAAAACGGGCGACGGACGGCCACACGGTCATGACTGTGGTTTCGCGAGTTTCTGCGGGAGTGACACCGGCAATGGCTTGGGGAATGGGCAAAGCAGTGGTGGTCATGGTTCTAGCGAACGAATACGGGGCCGGAAGCGACGGAACTGCAAGGCGTTACAGTAGCAGAAGGGGAAAAAATGTTCCAGCGGGGCGAACATTGGTTGCCCCAGCATTTTGAGCTATGCTGTGGGTTACCTCCCACCCTTTCCTGCCACGGTTACACGCCCATGAACTCGCTCGTTCGTATTTGCCGGGTATTGCCAGGCTGGTCTCGCTTGAGTTTGCTGTTGCTGGCGGGGCTTGGTTTTGCTGGCGTAAGTTTGCCTGGAGAAACAGCCGGCCAAGAGCAGCCCGCCAAGATCGACTACAACCGCCAGATACGTTCGATTCTGTCGGACAAGTGTTATCGCTGCCACGGACCCGATGCGGCCGAGCGCAAGGGGGGCTTTCGGCTGGACGAGCGCGAGTCCGCTGTGAAGCCAGCCGATTCGGGGGAACACCCCATCGTTCCTGGCAAGCCTGCGCAAAGCGAACTGCTGCGGCGGATCATGTCGGACGATCTCGACGTGCAAATGCCGCCCCCGTCGCTGAACAAGAAGCTGACAGCCGAAGAAGAGGACCTGCTGAAGGCTTGGATTGCCGCTGGAGCCGATTTTCAACAGCATTGGTCGTTCGTCCCGCCCCGTCAGCCCGCGTTGCCGGTGGTGAAGGACCGCGGCTGGACAGCGAACTCGATCGATCACTTCATTCTGGCCAAATTGGAGAAAGCGGGACTCACACCTTCGCCCGCTGCGGGGCGCGAGATGTTGATCCGGCGCGTGACGCTCGATTTGACCGGCCTGCCGCCGACGATAGCTGAAGTGGACGACTACGTGGGCAATCGAAGCCCTGATGCTTATGAGCAGACGGTCGACCGGCTGCTGGCTTCGCCCTATTTTGGCGAACGACTGGCCGTTGATTGGCTGGATGCCAGCCGCTTTGCCGACACTCACGGCTATCACATCGACAGCGGTCGCAATATGACGCGGTGGCGCGAGTACGTGATTGAGTCGTTCAATCAGAACCTGCCTTACGACCGCTTTACGCTGGAGCAACTGGCCGGCGACCTGCTGCCGGCCACGGGGGACGAGACGCTCGACCTGCGGCAAAAAATCGCCAGCGGGTTCAATCGCAACCACATGATTAACTTCGAAGGTGGGGCGATTGCGGACGAATATCTGACGGCGTACATCATCGACCGCGTGAACACGACCAGCACGATTTACCTCGGCCTGACGGTGGGCTGCTCGCAGTGCCACGACCATAAGTACGACCCAATCACCCAGCGCGACTTCTATCAGCTGTTTGCGTTCTTTAATGCCGTCCCAGAAAAAGGGCTCGACGGCTCGAAAGGTAACGCCGCCCCGCTGCTGAAGACCCCCACCACCTTTCAGCAAAACGAACTGCAACGCATCGCCACCCGCATGCAGGCGATTCAGCAGGAACTGGCCGGCGATTTGCCAGCTGCCAATGCCGAACAAGCCAGATGGGAGCAAACAGCCCTCGCCAAGAAAGAAGTGAAATGGCAGGTCGCGGAAAAAGCTGCTGCTAAGAGTCGCGGTGGCGCGTCGGTGAAAGAACTCGACGATCATTCGCTCCTCTTTGGCGGTGCGAACGGCGTTACCGAATTGCTAGAGTTCAACTTCTATGCCCCGCTGCCGAAAATCACGGCGATTCGCGTCGAAGCGTTGGCCGACGACAGCTTTAAGGGGAAAGGCCCCGGGCGATCGATCAATGGCAACTTCGTCCTGACTGATGTGCGCATTGAAGCGGCTGCCGAGAACGACACATTCGCCGCGGTCGGAATCAAAGCCGCCGCAGCCGATTATGAGCAAGAGACCTTTCCGTTGGCGAAGGCCTTCGATGCTGATCCCAAGTCAGGCTGGGCGATTCATCCAGAAACTGGCAAAGATCACTCGGCTGTGTTTCACTTATTGGAGCCGATTGCGGCTTCGGAAGCGGCGCGCGTCAAGCTCAGCCTCGCGTTCGAGTCGTCCTTCGCGCAGCATCAGATGGGGCGCGTGCGGATCTCGGTAACCGATGCCGAGCAACCGATTGCCAGAGCGCCAATGCCCGCAAAGATCGCCCGGTTCCTCCAGCAATCGCGCGATTCGCGGAGCACTGCCGAGCAACTCGAAGTGACCACTTACTTTCGCAATTATGTCTCGCAATCGCTCAGCACCCTGCGCGACGAGCTGACACAACTGACGCAATTGCAGACGCAGTTGGAGCAGGCCATTCCCACCACAATGGTAATGCAGGAACTGCCCGAAGCTCGCCCCACCTACTTGCTGATGCGGGGTGCCTATGACAAACCGGATAAGAACCAGCCAGTGAGTGCCCAAGTTCCATCATTTCTAACGCCGTTGCCGGCGAAGGCTCCGAAGAACCGCCTGGGGCTCGCGAATTGGTTGATCGATCCGGCTCACCCTTTAATGTCGCGCGTGACGGTCAATCGCTATTGGCAACTTGTCTTTGGCACGGGACTGGTGAAGACCGCGGACGACTTCGGCTCGCAAGGCGATTCGCCCAGCCATCCCGAACTGCTCGATTGGCTGGCGACGGATTTCGTCGGCACGACTTCGCAGCGCACTACCGACTGGGATGTGAAACATTTGGTTCGGCAACTGGTGACTTCGTCCACCTATCGGCAAACATCGGCCGCTTCGCCGCAATCGCGAGCCGGCGATCACGAAAATCGGCTCCTCTCGCGCGGGCCGCGATTTCGCCTGCAAGCTGAGTTCATTCGCGATCAGGCCCTCTACAGTAGCGGGCTGCTCGATCGGCACATCGGCGGCAAAAGCGTTTCGCCCTATCAGCCCGCCGGCCTGTGGGAAGAACTGATGTCGCGGGCCGATAACGACAAGTGGACGGCGCAAAAGTACTCGCAGAGTCATGGCGTCGATTTGTATCGCCGCACGATGTACACCTTCTGGAAACGGACTTGTCCACCGGCCAGCCTGGCGACGTTCGACGCGCCCGATCGGGAAATCTGCACCGTCAAGCGCTCGCGCACCAACACTCCGCTGCAAGCGCTCGTGGCGATGAACGATCCCACCTATGTCGAGGCTGCCCGGTTGCTTGCCGAACGGGCGATGAAGACGGGTGGCAGCACGCCGGACCAGCGGCTGACTTACTTGTTCCGTACCGTCCTTGCGCGAGCACCCAGCGAGCAAGAAATTGTGGTCCTCAAGAACCTTTACAGTCGTCAACTTGTCCACTTTGGCAAGAATGCCGATGAAGCAGGCCAGTTGCTTAAAGTCGGCGAATATCCCGCCGATGCGACTCTTTCAGCGACCGAGTTAGCGGCCTGGACAATGGTTGCCAGCGCGATTTTGAACACCGACGAAGCGCTCAGCAAAGGTTAAGCCCATGCAATTTCAACCTGCGAATCTTCCGCTCGCGCGCCGGCAATTCCTGGGCGGCGCTAGTGCCGGGCTGGGTGCGACTGCGCTCGCGGCGCTGTTGAATCCAAACCTGCTCGCGGCGCCGGTGAAGGGGAACGCGCGTCCCGGCGAACTGAAGACGCTGCATTTCGCCCCCAAAGCGAAACGCGTCATCTATCTGGTGATGTCGGGCGGTCCCAGTCACATCGACTTGTTCGACCACAAACCGGAACTGAAAAAACATCACGGCACCGAGCTTCCCGCTTCGATTCGCATGGGGCAGCGGATCACCGGGATGACGGCCGGCCAGAAAGCGTTTCCCTGCGCTTCGTCTCTCTTCAAGTTCGAGCAGCACGGCAAAAGTGGTTCGTGGATCAGTGAACTGTTGCCGCATATCGGTGGCGTGGCCGACGACATCGCCATCGTCAAATCGCTGCATACCGAGGCGATCAATCACGACCCGGCGATTACCTTTGTGCAAACCGGTTCGCAGCAACCGGGCCGGCCGAGCCTGGGTGCCTGGCTCAGTTATGGCCTGGGTGCTGAGACCGACAATCTGCCCGCGTTCGTCGTGATGATCTCGCAAGGGAGCGGCAATAAAACCGATCAACCGATCTTCTCGCGACTCTGGGGCCCCGGCTTTTTGCCGTCGGAACATCAAGGTGTCCGCTTTCGCAGCGGAGACGACCCGGTTCTTTATCTATCGAACCCGAGCGGGATTGATGCCGTCGCGCGGCGCGAAATGCTCGACGGCGTCGGCGAGCTTAATCGCCTGTCGGCGGGCACACTCAACGATCCAGAGATTCAGACCCGAATTGCGCAGTACGAAATGGCGTACCGCATGCAGTCGTCGGTGCCGGAGTTGACCGATCTCGCCACCGAGAGCAAAGAGACGCTTGAACTGTACGGTGTGAACGACTCCAACGTCGACGGCGGCTTTGCCCGCAACTGTTTGCTCGCTCGGCGGATGGCTGAACGCGGCGTGCGCTTCATTCAGTTGATGCATCGCGGCTGGGATCAGCACAGTTCACTGCCCGGACAGATTCGCGGGCAATGCAAAGACGTCGACCGCCCCAGCGCGGCGCTAGTGAAAGACTTAAAGGATCGCGGCCTGCTCGAAGATACGCTCGTCATCTGGGGCGGGGAATTCGGCCGCACGGTTTATAGCCAAGGCTCGCTGACCGCAACCAACTACGGCCGCGATCATCACGGCCGCTGTTATTCGATGTGGCTGGCCGGCGGCGGCATCAAGCCGGGCATCACGCATGGCGAGACCGACGATTACTGCTACAACATTGTCAGCGACGGCGTGCACGTGCACGACCTGAACGCGACGGTGCTCCATTGCCTGGGGATCGATCACACCCGGCTGACCTATCGCTTTCAAGGGCGCGACTTTCGCCTGACCGATGTCGAAGGGAAAGTCGTCAAGCAGTTGTTGAGTTAGGTTTTAGTTTGTTGCCAGTTCTTAATGGGAGATTGAGACGGAATGCCTGATCTTGGGGTGAATATCGATCACGTGGCGACCATTCGGCAAGCGCGCAAAACCTATGAACCGGATCCGGTGGCGGCAGCAGTCCTCGCCGAGTTGGCCGGGGCCGATGTGATTACGGTCCATCTTCGTGAAGACCGCCGGCACATTCAAGATCGTGATGTCCGCGTGCTGCGCGAAACGGTAACGGTCAAATTGAACCTTGAGTTATCCGTCGCTCCCGAGATTGTCGGCATTGCTACGCAAGTCAAACCGCAACAGGCAACCGTTGTCCCCGAACGGCGCGAAGAAGTAACGACCGAAGGCGGACTCGACGTGGTCGGCAACCTCGATGCCGTCCGCCGCACGGTCGATGCCTTGCATGCGGCCGGTGTTTTCGTCAGCCTGTTTCTCGATCCCGATCCGCGGCAAATCGAAGCTGGTCACAAGTTGGGCTGTGCGGCAATTGAACTGCACACCGGTCAATATGCACTCACCACCGGCCAGGCCCGCGAGCGTGAATTGTCGCAATTGATCGCGGCTGGCAAGCAGATTCGTGAGTTGGGTATGACGCTGCATGCGGGTCACGGGCTGAACTATCAAAACGTCGGACCCGTGGCAAGAATCCAAGACATGCGCGAGTTGAACATCGGCCACAGCATTGTGGCGCGGGCCGTGCTCGTCGGCTTCGAACGGGCCGTGCGCGAGATGAAAGAGCTGATGCGTTAATCATCGGCGGGGTCGATTTAATTCCTGCGAACGAAAGCTCCTTCCCGTGCCTCATCAAGCGTTGCAAGAGATTGTGTGCTGCCTGGGCCAACCCGTCGCGGGTAACCCGACGCAGTATATGATGGAAAAAGCCTTCGTCGCTGCGGGACTCGACTGGCGCTATCTCACGCTGGAAGTCCCGGCCGACAAACTGACGGATGCCGTTCGCGGGCTGCGAGCAATGGGCTTTCGCGGCGCGAACTTTACTATTCCTCATAAGGTCGCCGTCATTCCGCTGCTCGACAGCCTCAGTCCCGCAGCCGAACTGATGGGCGCGGTCAATTGCGTCAAGCGTGACGGTGCGAAACTGCTGGGCGAAAACACCGACGGCAAAGGCTTTGTGCAATCACTTCGCTCCCTGCTCGATCCCAGTGGTAAACGCATCGCTATTCTCGGCAGTGGTGGCGCAGCGCGGGCGATTGCGGTGGAACTGGGTCTGAGCGGTGCCGCTGAAATTGTGATCGTCAATCGAACGGTGGGGCGCGGGCAAGACCTGGTATCGCTGCTGAATGACAAAGTGAAGGTCAACAGCCGGTTGGTGCACTGGAAAGGGGACTTTGAAGTTCCCGCGGAGATCGACGTCCTCATCAACGCCACGTCGATCGGTCTCGGCGATGCGCAGGCTCAGGTGCCCGTCGATGTCGCTACGCTGCGAAATGAACTCGTCGTAGCCGATGTGATTTTTAATCCACCCCGCACCAAACTGATTCGCGATGCCGAAGGGCGCGGCTGCCGCACGCTCGATGGTCTTGGCATGCTTGTGAATCAGGCTGTCATCGGCTTTAAGATTTGGACCGGCGTCGATCCCGATCCGGAAGTCATGCGCGATGCGCTCGAAGAGTTCCTGAATATCTGATCTGCCGTGACATAGGCTTCCAGCCTGTGAGGATTTGTCGTGCGATCGGAGCGACAAGCTGGAAGCATGTCCCAGGTTAGCAGCCAAACGGCGCTGAGTACTTCACTTTCCCCCGTACGCCGTCCAATGCGCCGGGAACTAACGCCAGTGCCATCCAGGCGGGACCGCTGAAACTTGCGAGTAACGGCAGCGCTGCAGCCGCAGTGAAGCCGAACTTGGCGTAGAAGTGGTCGTGCCCCAAGACGACCACAATTTTTTCGCCCTGACCTGTCAGTTGCTGCAATCCCGCCTGCATCAAAGCACTGCCAATTCCGCAGCGCTGCTTCGTGGGCAAGACTGCCAGGGGCGCGAGCGCGACGGCCGGCCAGGTGTGATCGGCACCGACAATCGTCAAACGAGTAAATAACAAATGCCCCACAATCTGCTGCTGCGATGTCGCCACCAGCGACAGCAGATTAAGGCCGCCGTCGCGCAAGGCGCGAACGAGAGTTACCTCGTCTTCCTGTCCGAATGCTTGACGCACGACTTCGTCGATAGTGAGACTATCTTCGGGCTGTTCCGCGCGGATATGATCGTACGTCCGCCCCATCTCTCCACCGGCCTTCGTCATTGAGTGCCTCCTATGAAACGTTTCCTGCTGCTCGGGGTCATCATTGGCTGCTTGGTTTCCACCGCGAAAATTCGCGCCGCGGATCCAACCGCAGACGAAGTTCGACAGACGCTCCTTAAGGCGGTCAAGTTCGCGCACGAGAAAGTGGCCCGCCACGGCGGCTACGTCTATTTAAGCAGTTCCGACTTGAAGCTGCGTGAAGCGGAAGGAATTCCCGACGACGACACCATCTGGGTGCAGCCCCCCGGAACACCTGCGGTGGGCGAAGCGCTGCTGCGAGCCTATCAGGCAACTGGAGATGAGGAAGTCTGGCGTGCCGCGCATGCGGCTGCGCTCAGTTTGACGCGCGGGCAGTTGCATTCCGGCGGTTGGTACTACAGCGTTCATTTTGCGCCGGAAGTTCGCCAGAAGATGGCCTATCGCCGCGATCTGCAAGGCCAGCCGCTGGCCGATCCCACGGCCGCCGCCGACCGTCAGTCCACCAATGGCTGGCTCGACTGGAAACGCCGCAAAAACAAGGGAAACATCACCACGTATGACGACGACGTGACGCAATCGGCCACGCGCTTTCTGATGCGAATGGATGCCGAGAAGAAGTTCCAGGATAAAGAGATTCACGATGCCGCGCTCTACAGTTTGCAAGCGCTGCTCTGCGCGCAGTATCCGAGCGGGGGCTGGAGTTCGTCGTGGGACCGCTTTCCCGATCGATCTCCTTCGCCAGAGACGTTCCCGATTAAGAAAGCGGAATTGCCCGAGACGGTTTCGCAAAAGTGGCCGAAGGATTTTACGGGCTGCTATGTGCTCAACGACAATCAAATGTCGAACTGCATCGATACGCTCCTGCTCGCCTGGCAGACGTATGGCGAAGAGAAGTATCTGGCCGCAGCCAAACGAGCCGGAGACTTTCTGATTCTCGCCCAATTGCCCGCGCCTCAAGCGGCGTGGGCTCAGCAGTACGACGAGCAAATGCGACCATGCTGGTGCCGCGCCTTCGAGCCGCCTGCAATTACAGGTGGCGAAACGCAAAAGATCATCCTGTCGCTCATCGCTTTGTACGAAGCCACGCAGGACAAGAAGTATCTCGCGCCAATTCCGCCCGCGCTGGCTTATTTAGAAAAATCGGAACTACCCGGCGGCAAGCTCGCACGGTTCTATGAAGTGCGTACCAACCGGCCGATTTATTTTCAGCGCGGTCCGGGGGGCAAGGGTCACGAATGGACCTACGACGACCATAACATTGCCGACGGCTATGGGTACATCGTCAGCTCGAACGTGGCTTCCCTGGAAACGAAGTATCAGGCTGCAGCCGCGAGGGATTTTTCGGTGAAGAAACCGGCCAGCAAAAAGAGTGGGCTACCTGCGAGCGGTCCCGTGCAGGCTGTTATCGCCAGCTTGGACAGCCGCGGCGCATGGACGGAGAAGGGAACCATTCGCGATGCGGAAGGGAAGAAAGTCGATCCGCCAGGAGGAATCGTCCGCAGCGAAACGTTTATCAAGAATCTCGATCTGCTCAGCCGCTATGTGGCTGCCCAGCGCGCGGCTCAAAATTGAACTATGCCTTGGCTTTGGATTTTGCTTTTGGTTGAGAATGTTTTTCGGCAACAGAATCGTCAATAACTTGTTCATTGGGAAAGCGGCAGAGAGGAATACTGCGACTCGGTTCCGCCAGCACTTCGGCGAGTGTGGTGCTGGCGAAGGCTTGTTCCATCATGGCCAGCGCGTTGTCGACCCGCTTATGCAGCGGACAAAGATGCGTGCCGTGATTCGGCAGGCCAAGTGGGCAAGTGCGAATTCGTTGAATCGGTTCGACAGCGTTGACGACCTCGAGAATCGTTAACTGGTCGGGCGATTTGACGAGGGACACGCCGCCCCCTAGACCGCGCTGCGATTGCACGACGCCGCCGCGAGCCAGGCTTTGCAGCACCTTAGAGAGATAAGCCCGCGGCACAAGGGTCGCCTGCGCGATCTGCTCTGTCGTCCGCGCCGTAGGAGACATGCTCGCCAGATGCACCACGGCCCGCAGTGCATATTCGACTGTCTGAGATAGCATGCTCTGAACTCCGGACGCGAAAACTTGCAAAAGTGGACATTGACATCCAGTTAGCAACCGCTATCTTACGATAACTGGACTAACTTGTCCAGTTATCACTTGCCAGCTTACTATCGCCTGACTGGAGTATCGGCCATGCAACACATCGACGAAACCCGGCTCGAACATGATTTAGCCTATCGCGTGGGCTATACCAGCGAATTCATGGGCTTTGGTGCGGAAGATATAGCCACGTTGCATGCGTCGGCTCCGTTGCTCGCGCCGCTGGTGCCGGCGCTGGTTGACGCAGTTTACGAGAAACTGTTCTCGTACGACGCGACCAAGCGACACTTCGTACCCCGGCAGTTCGGCTATGAGGGGGATGTGCCCAGCGATGTGAGCTCACTGGCGATGGACCACCCGATGATCGCGTTTCGCAAGCAACATTTGGGGCGCTATCTCGCTGCCCTGGTGACCCGCCCTTACGACAACAAGATGCTGAGCTATCTCGATAACGTCGGCAAGATGCACACTCCGCTGGCCGGCTCGAAGACCCTGAACGTGCCGCTGGTGCAAATGAATGCCCTCATGGGCTTTGTGTCGGACGCCGTCTTGAGCACTGTGCTCGGACTGGGACTCGATCGCGCTTCGGAGGTCAAGACCCTCCGGGCATTTAATAGAGTATTGTGGCTGCAGAACGATTTGATTACTCGGCACTATGAAGCGGCCGCAGGTGCCACTGCCGTCTAAATTTATTTATTACGCAATTCAAGGATGGCTTTATTCTGGTCGGTGATCAAATCCTTGATTTGCTTGATGGTCGTTTCAATCTCGCCCACGCGATCTTGCAAACGGGCGAGGTCCTGCTCGGCCTGCGAACCCAACGCAGCCTGCGAAAGGCTGGAGGCCTGTCCGCCGCGGAGTTTGCGCAGCTCTTCTAATAACTCCGTAGCACCTTGGCAATTCGAGTTGAGATTGGAGTTCGTATTGCTGGAAGTTGAACTGGGAGCGACTTGCACCAGAGCGTATTGAGCAGGTGCCGCAAACGTTACTTGCGCCGCCGGTGCCGCGAACATTGCGGGCTGGGCCATCATGGGTGCCGCCATCATTTGCGTGGCCATTACCGGGGCCGACTGCACCAGGATTCCGGTCGGCGGATAGTGACAGTGGCGATGGTGATGACAGCGAGGAGCACAGACCACCGTTGGCGCTTCGCACCCGCAGCCACCGCCGGCTTGCGCGGTGCCCGCGACGGTCGAGAATCCGAGGATGCCTGCAAATACCGTGGAGAAGAGCTTCATTGCAGTATGCTTCATGGCCGGCTCGCCTTCATGTACCTGGACAGAGGATGATCCACCCCTCGAATTCACCGGGGTATAGAGAAATGTTCGGCTGCCTATCTCTGGCTCTTTGTGCAAATCTCAACCATGCCAGGTGTTGGACAGCTTCTGCCATACCATGCGTCGCATAACCGCTAAAGCAGTCAGTTTTTGGAGGGCAGCAACCTATTTTTCTTTGCTTTCCAACAGGTGTTATATCTTGCCTTTCCGGAACGGACGACTTGAAATACCCCAGCTTACGACATACGCTATTTGACGTAGGCAATTCATTTTTAGGAGGGGTTTAATGCTCAAGTATCTTCCTGCCCTGATTCTGCCAATATTGGCAATCTTCGCCCTGCCGACTGCAGGCTCTGCGCATTGGGGACATCATCATCGCCACCATTACTATTATGCGTATCCCGTAGCGCCGGTAGTCTATCAATTTGTCAATCCAACTCCACCAGCCGACTCAGGTGGCGGTGGCGACGGCGGAGGTGATGGCGGGGCTGGCTTTGGGTCGCCCGATGCGGCCAGCCTCCGCGCTGCTTACAAAGCCGATGTAGCTGAAGCAGCCGATGACATGCTGAAAGCTGATAAGTCGCACCAAGCCGCACTCCTGAAAATGAAGAGGATCCAGAAAGACATCATGAAGATGCGGGTTAGCTTGGCCAATAGTCAAAACGCCCCGGTGCCTGCCCCGAAGATTCCCCCGCAACCCAGTACAGAAATGAAGGCCATTCAACAATTGGGCACGAAGTTGGACGGCTTCATGACAGCGAACAAGAGTGACCTGGATGCAATCAAGGATCGATTAAACCAGTTGGAAAATCCGAAGCCCGCCAAAGCCGCGGCACCCAGTGTCAAAAAGTAGTATTAGCTACTACATATTTGTCGCATCATCGCCGCTGGGTCCACCGACGAGTTGATCGAGGGCGGTGGTGATAATGGGTGCGTAGTCCAAGGACTTCGCATAGATTCGGCAGAGCCGGTGGCTGATAGGCAACCGGCGATAAAGTTCTTCGGCGACCAGTGGCCGCACAACCCGGCGGGCCGAATCGTACAGAAAGTTCTGACCCATGGCTGGCCCGCTGGTGTTGGGTCGCAAGATTGTCCGGGCGATATCGATTCTTAACGGGATTTGCTGCAGATCGCTGGGCAGCAGTTGCCGCAACTTCCGCTCCACGAGTTCCGCATCGCTGAAGATGCTCGCTTGCTCGGCGTCGTTCGGTGCATAGACCTGGCTCCGCTGGCAAACCATCTGCCATTCAATTTTGCGGGCCAGCAGCGCTCGCCAGCGTGTTCCTAAGTCAGCCAATTGTGGATTGCTCGACTTGGCCCACCGTTGCACGTCGGCCCACAGCGTCGACTCGGTGAAGTACAGATAGTCGTCGAGATGTTCCAGCGGGTTCCCCGGAAAGAGCCATTGCTTGCTCTCGTTGAACAAGTCTCGCAGCGAAAAGTCAATCGCCCGGACCGTGCGGTGATAATAGATGTTGCGGAACAGTTCGGCCCGAACGGTGACGAACCGCACCAATGCATCGCTGCCGCGGTCGTGAATCGTCAGCCCGCGCTCGCTGAAGAAGGTGTAATGCAACAGGCGATCAAGATCGAAAGCCTGCTTGCTATAGCCGCTGAGGGCCGCGTCGCGAAGAACGAAGTCCATATTGTCGATCGTATAGATTCCGCTCAGCAGGCCGCGGAGGAAGACGAGCCACTTGGGACGCTCGGTGGTTTCGTCCTGGGGCTTGGGGCGTTGAATGAGCCAGGCGATCTGAGCCGGGTCAATTTGCTCGTCTGCCAACAGTTCGGAATGGGGATTCCGCCGAATACCGCGAATCAGGTCCGCCAGTTCGCGCTCGATGATGGCCGCGCCGAGCGACTCATGAGTGAGGCCGTGGGCTTTGAGAAAATGCTCGTCGAAGAAGTGTCCAAACGGGCCGTGCCCCACGTCGTGCAAGAGCCCGGCCAATCGCACCGTGCATTCGACCAAGCCGCGACTGGGCGTATCGGCGCACGAGTCCTGCAAGCTGTCATACATTTGCGCGATCGCGCGACTTCCCAAATGCATGGCCCCCAGCACATGTGGAAAGCGCGAGTGCTCCGCCGCTGGAAAGACCCACCAGGCGGTTTGAAGCTGGTGAATCTGCCGCATTCGCTGCAGCCAGGGATGATCGATCAGTTGCCGCTCGGCCACTTCATCGGCGGGTAGGTCGGTGCCGGAAACGAACGGCAGATAGCCGTGAATCGGGTCGTAAGTCAAATTCTCGCGCAGCATGCTTCTCATGGTCGCGATTATTGGCCGCAGGACTCCTCTTTGCCCAGGGGGCGAGCGAGCTGCGAACCGCCGTTGGCTGGATTTGCCCACTGCGCTAGAATGGTGGTGCCATGACGGCAACATTGCCCGCCACAGAGACAGCTGCCGAGAGCCTTCGGCTGCTGCCCGATTCGCTGATGCGTTATGAAGGCTTCGCCGCGGCGACCGCAGCGTTGGCAACCGGCCAACCCGCGACGTTCGACGGAGTCTGGGGCTCAAGCTGCGCGCTGCTGGCGGCCGCACTCGCCAGAGCAGGGCAACGTCCCGTGCTCATTGTCACTGCACATGAGCGTGAAGCGGACGATCTCGTGGCCGATTTGCCGCTCTTCGGCACGATGCAGGCAGTCAGCTTTCCCGCGTGGACTACGCTGCCCGAAGACCGCGGCATTCGCGACGAAACCTACGGCAAGCGGATTCGCCTCCTAAAACAACTGGCTCTTGGTTCGCCCGCCGGCTCTGCACCGGTTGTGGTCGGCAGTATTGCCGCCCTGATGCAGCCCGTGCCCAGTGCCGAGCAATTGCGTAAGGCGACGCGGACGATCCGCCGCGGCGAACGACTGAATATCGATGCACTGCTGCGCTGGTTCGTCGAAAGTGGCTTTCACGCGACGAGCGCGGTCGAACTGCCCGGCGAATTTTCCCATCGCGGCGGCATTCTCGATATCTTCGCGCCCGATTGGCTGGAGCCTGTGCGGCTGGAGTTGTTCGACGACGAAATTGAGTCGCTCCGTTCGTTCGATGTCTCCACCCAGCGCAGCTTGGAAATCCTCGACCAGATCGAAGTCACGGTATTGCCCAAGACAGAGCCCCCAAGCGCGCATCTGGCGGACTATTTGCCCGCGAATGCCTGGGCGATGCTGATTGAGCCGCAGCAATTGGCCGACGAAGGTAAAAACATCCTGCAGCGAACCGACAAGCCCGCTGAATTTCATTCGGTGACGGCAGTCCTGGCCAGTTGCAGTCGGCTGGGTGTCGCCACCGCGGCCCATCTGTCGGGCGGCACTTATGGTGCCCACTGCCATCTGCCCATTGAGTCAGTCGAACGCTTCAGCGGCGAACTGCAACGCGTGCGCGATGAACTTGACCATGTGGCCGTCGATCACAGCGTCTATTTGATTGTCGCCACCGATGCCGAGACCGAACGGCTGCGCGAACTTCTGCGCGAAACGAAACTGATGGCGACGGGCCGGCTGCATTTTGTGATCGGCAGTTTGCGCGAAGGATTTCGGCTGCCGCGCGACCAGATGCTGATTATTACCGGCGGCGAATTGTTTCATCGCGGCGAACTGCGGCGCATTCCGCGGCGACATCTCGGCAAGGCGATCGACAGTTTTCTCGATTTGCGCGATGGTGATCTGGTCGTTCACCTGGCGCACGGCATCGGTCGCTATCGCGGGCTGAAGCAGATCAGCAAGAACGGACAGGCCGAAGAACACCTGGAGTTGGAGTTCGATGGTGGCACGCGGATCTACGTTCCGGCGATCAAAATCGATTTGGTGCAAAAGTATGTTGGCGGAACGAAGACCCGCCCGACGCTAGCCAAAATCGGTGGCAAAACTTGGATCAAACAGAAGGAAGCCGCGGAGAGTGCCGTTCGCGACCTGGCTGTCGAAATGCTCGAAGTGCAGGCCATGCGCAGCAGCCGCCCGGGCATTGCGTTCACCGTCGATAGCGACTGGCAGCGCGAGTTTGATTCGTCCTTCCCGTACAGCGAAACCGTCGATCAGCTTTCAGCCATTCGCGCGATCAAGTCCGATATGACGAAGCCGCGGCCGATGGATCGGCTGTTGTGCGGCGACGTCGGCTTTGGCAAGACCGAAGTCGCGATGCGGGCAGCATTCAAAGCAGTCGACAACGGCTATCAGGTCGCCGTTCTCGTGCCAACGACAATCCTGTGCGAGCAGCACTACAACAGTTTTTGCGAGCGGATGGCCGAGTTTCCCTTCGATATCGGCAAGCTCAGCCGCTTTAGCACACCGCAGCAAACTCGCGAGACGGTGGCGGGAATCAAGTCGGGCAGAGTCGATATCGTCATTGGCACCCATCGCATTGCCTCCCAAGATATCGAGTTCCATAACCTGGGACTGGTCGTCATCGATGAAGAGCAGCGGTTCGGCGTCGATGTGAAAGAGCGGCTGAAGTTGCTGCGCGCGACGGTGGACGTGCTGACTCTCTCGGCGACGCCGATTCCGCGAACGCTGCACATGTCGCTGGTCGGCGTGCGTGACATTTCAAATCTCGAATCGCCCCCCGAAGATCGTGTTGCCGTCGAAACGCGCGTTACCCGTTGGGATAACGATCTTATTCGCCATGCCATCAACCGCGAGTTGGGGCGCGAAGGCCAGATTTACTTCGTGCATAATCGCGTCAACGATATCGAGCAGGTCGCCAAGCGGATCAATCAACTGGTTCCCGAGGCCAGGATTCGGATTGGCCACGCGCAAATGGCCGACGATGAGCTCGAACAAGTGATGATCGACTTTGTGGCCCACAAGTTCGACATTCTGGTGGCGACCACCATTGTCGAAAGTGGACTCGACATCCCGAATGCGAACACCATCTTCATCGACGAAGCAGACCGCTACGGTCTCGCCGATCTGCATCAGTTGCGTGGTCGAGTCGGACGGTACAAACATCGCGCGTACTGCTATTTGCTGACCGACCCCAATCGTCACATCACGCCCAATGCCTCGCGCCGGCTGCGCGCCATCGAAGAGTTCAGCGAGATGGGCGCCGGCTTTGCCATTTCGATGCGCGATCTCGAAATTCGCGGTGCTGGCAACCTGCTTGGCACCCAACAGAGCGGGCACATTGCCACCGTTGGCTACGAGCTTTATTGCCAGCTGCTGGAGAATGCAGTTCGGGCCCTGCAGAACTCCACGCCGCGGCTGAAGTTGGAAGTGGATATCAACCTGCCCGGCGAAGCGTTACTGCCGGACAATTACGTTCCCGATTTGCGGCTGAAAATCGATCTCTATCGCCGCCTAACGCGGATCAACGCCTTCCAGGAACTCGATGACATTCGCGCGGAATTGATTGACCGCTTCGGCCCGATTCCGCGGCAAGTCGAGCGACTGCTGGCACTCGTCGAACTGAAAATGGATGCCACGCTCTGGTTCATCTCGGCGATTTTTCGCGAGGACAAGTTCGTCGTCTTCCACTACCGCGACCGGAGCCGCCTCGATCAGTTGGCACGGCAAAACCCCGGCAAATTGCGAATTGTGGACGACAAATCGGCGTATCTGCCTTTGCCAGCAAACGTTACTGAACCGGACCAGATATTTTCTTGGGTGAAATCGGTGTTGCGACCGATCAAGTGAACTGATATTAGTTCCCCGCCTGTTTTTCGGTCTCGCTGCGGCGAAATCGTTCGCACACATTTGCCAGGGAAGGCACCGGCGTGAAATTGCAGCAGCTCCTGCTGACGATGCTGATAGCGGCGCACTTCGTGCGTTCCGCGCAAGCCTGGCAATTTCAGCCTGGCCCACGGCCCGATCCCTATGCTCAGCCTCCTGTGCCGGGGGGAAATACGGGCTTTCGCTTCGCGCCCGATCCAAATCTTCAACAACCGGCGCAGCCTGCTGCCCCTCAAGCGCAACCTGCGATGCAGCCACCAGTCGGGTTCCAACCGAATCCGCAATTCGCACCTCAACAGTTCAATCCGCCGCTGCCACAAGCAGTGCCTCCCCAAACTGCGCCACCGCAGGCCGCCGCACCTCCAGCAGGTGTGAAGCGCCCCGATGCCGTGTCGCTAGTGATTCCCGGATACGACCCGCTGGCGAGTTCGCCGAACGCCAAGCTGCCCGAAGGTGCAGCCCTCTATCAGCCGAGCCAGATCGTGGCCACGGTTGGCAATCAATACATTTTGTATGGCGACGTAGAGCCGACCGTGAATCAAATGCTGGCCCCGGTGTTGGCCAAGATTCGTACGGATGCCGAGCGGCAAGAGCTGGAATCTGTCCGTCCGCGACTGACGCAGCAAGTGGTGCGGCAGATGGTCGAAACGAAAATCTTGTACCTCGACTTCGAACGTGAGATCGAAGCCAAGGCCAAAGACAAGATGAACGAAATTCGCCAGGAAATCGCCAAAAAGATGCGCGATAATTTCGAGAAGCAACTCCTCTCGACTCGCGAAAAGGTTCTAACGTCAACGCCGGAAGAGATTCAGGACATGGCCAAGCGCGACCCAATCTTGCCGCGCCTCGCCATCCTGATGAAAGAGCATCAGATCGAAACACTTGCCGATCTCGATCAAGTTCTGCGGCGTTACGGCTCGTCGCTCGAAAAGCAACAACGGCAGTTTGCCGACTTCAACCTGGGTCGCTCGAACCTATCCGAAAAGCTTAAAGTGAAGACCGAGGTCTCGCACTTGGAGATGCTCAACTACTATCGCGACCACGCCGACGACTTCGCGGTGAAAGCTCGAGCCAAGTTCGAAATCATCTCGGTTCGGTACGATAGCTTTCCCAACAAGCAGGCCGCGTATGCCGCGATTGCTCAGATGGGAAATGAGATCTATTACGGCACTCCGTTCGCCGCTGTCGCCCGCAAGGGTTCGCAAGAGCCGAATGCCTCGAAAGGCGGCGCTTATGACTGGACAACCGAGAAGAGCCTCGCGTCCGAAGTCGTCGACCGTGCCATCTTCTCGCTCGAAATGAACGCCCTGAGTGAAATCCTCGCCGACGAAAAGAGCTTTCACATTGTCCGCGTTACCGACAGGCAGCAGGCCGGTTTCATTCCCTTCACCGATGCCCAAGTGAAGATTAAGGAACTGATCAATCAGCAGCGGCGCGAAGTGGCTTACAAGGAGTGCATCGAGACGCTGCGTAAGAAAACGGTCGTCTGGACCATCTATGACGGCGAAGCGGCCGGCACGCTCGCAACTCAGCCTGGTGCTCCCGGCGCGACGCAGCGTTAACTGTTTCGGCTGCTCCGGTATCTCTCAGGCATACCAGAGGTTCCACACCACGACCGCGCCGAAGTTCCCGGCAATCACGGCAAAGACGATTCCAGCCGCCCACACATCAAGGGCGATGTGATGTCGCCGCTGCAGCCAATAGATCGCTTCGACCAAGACCGTCAGCCCGAGCAGAACCGGCAACGTCAGCAGGGCATCGAACAGCGCGTTCCACTCGTCAAAATAGGCGAGGGGGCCAATCGCGCCGAGCAAGCTGACGAGTGCAAACTTTAACCAGATCGTTAGCACGCCGATGATGCGCCACTTCCAAGCGCCAGGCGCAATGTAGCCCGCATAAGCGCCGCCAAACACGCCCACTTCAACCCAGTAATATTTTTGAGGCATGCTCACGTGATTGTCGGCCGACAGCACGCAGCAGAGAGCCAAGCTGCCGCCGACAAACGTCCACATCAGCGTTTCCATCGCTCGCCCCGACCCGATCCCAAGCACACTGCCGCACACGGCTGACGCAACCATGAGCACCGTCAAATTTGCCCCTTCGGTGCCGAACAGCCGCACGTACGCAAACACCATGCTCACAGTCACCATCGTGCACAGCAGCGAACGAAGACTGAACTGCGTTTTCTCGTTGATTGAAGTTCGTGCGGAAGTCGACATAGGGGCAACTCCACGAGCTGTTGCGAATTGAAGTGAGTAGATTGCTTGGAGAAGAGTGCTGCCTCTATAGTCTATCTCGAATGTACTCTCACTCCAAAATCCATCCTCTGGAGATTCTCCATGCTCACTCGCCTGGCTTGCTTGACGTTCTCATTTTGCTTCATGTGTGCTTCCCTGGCCACCGCGGAGGAAGGTTTCACACCACTCTTCGACGGCAAGTCGCTCGCTGGCTGGAAGGTGATGGCCGAGAAGAATTCGAAACCGGATGAATGGACGGTCGTCAATGGTGTGCTGACCGCGAAGGCGGGAAACTCGTGGCTCGCGACCGAGAAGCAATATGGCGATTATGTCCTCAAGCTGGAGTGGCGAGTCCCCGAGAACGGCAACAGCGGTATCTTCATTCGCGTGCCGGAACTCAAGGAAGGTGAGAGGCCTTGGATACAGGGAATCGAGATTCAGGTTCTCGATGACCGCGGACCGATTTACATGGGCAAGCTCAAGCCCTGGCAATACAGCGGTTCGATCTACGGCGCTGTCGCCGCCGACCAAAGCGAGTTCGCCGGCGCAGGCAAATGGAACGCGTACGAAATCACTTGCCGCGGTGACCTGATCACCGTCGTGCTGAATGGCAAGAAGATTACCGAAGGGGATATGTCGAAACTCGAAGAACTGAAAACACGCCCCAGAGTTGGTTTCATCGGCCTGCAGAACCACGGCACCGACGTTGAGTATCGCAACCTGCGGATCAAAGAACTCAGTTCCGCGAAGTAGGCCGGAACGCTTTGTGCAGTGACGAACCCAGTTGACCTGTGCCTAAGATGAACTGGCATTCCCATTTCATTCTGAAAAGCTAGGTCACATGCAACGAGTCGCAATCCTGGGGGCCTCTGGCACCATCGGCACCGCATTAGCGCGGCGTTTAGTGGGTCACGGTCGGAACGTGCTCCTAGTGGGGCGGAGCGTCGAGAAACTGCAAGCGCTCAGTAGTGAGTTGAGCCAACCGTTTGTTGCCGTCGACTTGAGTAGTTCAGAGAACTTGGAAGGTGCGCTGAGTCAAGCTGCGGAATCGCACGGACCGTACGATGGACTGGTGAACTGCATCGGCTCTGTGCTGCTCAAGCCGGCTCATGCCACCAGTGACGATGAATTCCGCCGAGTGATCGAAACCAACCTGTTTACCGCCTTTGCCACCGTGCGGGCAGGGGCAAAGTTTCTCCGTGAACATGGCGGAACGATCGTTCTGTTTGCCTCGGCAGCGGCCGAAATCGGTATTGCGAATCACGAAGCAATCGCTGCGGCCAAAGCGGGCATCATTGGGCTGGCTCGTTCGGCGGCGGCCACTTATGCGCCGGCAAACGTGCGCGTCAACGTCGTTAGTCCTGGTCTCGTGCGCACCGAACTAACTCGCCGCCTGTGGGAGAACCCGGCAGCGGCGACTGCATCAATGGCAATGCACGCGCTCGGTCGCCTAGGCGAACCCGAGCAAGTGGCATCGCTGGTGGAGTGGTTGCTCGCCGCGGAGAACAATTGGGTGACGGGGCAGGTAATCGGAATCGACGGCGGCTTAGGTCACGTGTTGCCTCGCAAATGAACCTTCCGACTGCGGTTACTTCTCTTTCATCACGGTTGCGTGGGCTGTTTCCTGCAAATAGCGGGCGTAGTCGCCGTCGAGGCCGGCGGTGAACTTATTGCCGACACAACTGGTGTTGAAGAGGACTTCGTACCAGATGCACGCGCCGAGATAGCGACCAGCAACACTGGCGTGATGGCCATCCATACTTAGCGACGGCGTCTTACTGTCTTTGCTGGTGGACCACTTGCGGCCAACGTGCAACGAATGGGTTTGATCTGGCAGGGCAGGGGACTTCGCTTGCTTGGCGTCGAACTTGGCATCGACCTTGTAGCCCCATTTGGGATCGGTGTCAGCAGCGATGAAGGCATCGCCAACCGGAATCAGCCGCACACCAAGTTCCTTGGCAATGGTGCGATACGACTTCGCCAGCATGTCGTACATTTCGCGCTGGGTCTTGGGTTCGCCCTCCTGGGGCTTGGCGACATTGAAGCGGGGGTCGTCCACGCGATAAGCCCAGGTTTCGTGAACGATCAGTTCAGCGCTCGGCGCATGCTTTTTGACGTACTCCTGCAACTGCTGAGCATACGGGCGATACGTCGCGATATCGTGGCTCGACATACTCCGCTGTTGAATGGTGACAAAATCGTGGGGACCATCGGCGAGGATTTCCTTCAGCCCGCGGCCGGAGGTGTAGATGCCGTTTTTGTCCGCTGGATCCTTCTCGTGCAACTGAGCCTTGTTCCAATGGAGTTCGAGCGGGCTGCCGCCGATGTTCGCCGTCTTGAGGATCAGTTCGTTGCCATCCGCAGCTGCCAGTTCGTCCAGATAGAAAGTAGCGTCCTGCGAGAAGCTGTTGCCGATGGTCATGACGCGGACAGTCTTTTTGGCAGTAGCCTTATTCGGTGCGGGTTTGGCTTTTTCCTGCGCGAGCGCGGGAGCCACCAGGAGGATAATGAGCAGGAGCGAGAAAAAGCGGGTGCGAGTGATGTTCATGGTCGTGCGGCGGGAAAGAAAGTTGAACAGAGGAACGGACGAATAGATTAGTCGATCGACAGCCGCATTGCGAATATTCGCTATAGCTCAAGGTCCCTACAGGATAAGGGAACGTTTCCAAGGTGAGTCTGCGGATACTCGTTCAGCCTGCCAACCTGCAGGGAGGTCACCGAGTTCGGCGAGAGTGGGATGAAGTCCGACGATGTTTCCCAGGCTCACAATTCGGCCGTCAGCGGACTCAGTCGTAGTGCCGCAAAGGAACTGCCAGTCCCCATCCGCATCGTGACTCACTCGCAAGATCGGCTGCGTGCCATCCAAGACTTGCTTGGTCGTGAATACAGCTCGGTTCTTCCCTTCGTGAAATCGCCACGCATCACTCGCCGCGAGAATTGGCTACCGTTCACGCAAGGCGGAAGGGAAGTCGGCCTGCCAAGGATACCGATGGTTGTTGTCCGGCCAAATGCACTGCAGAACTGGAAATGAGGCCGTTTGGTAGAACCACCGCCCATAGCCGAGATATTCGGAATAGGCCGCAGCGGGCACAGTTCGAAAAATGCACGAGTAACCTTCCAGAATCTGATCGCTCTCATACCAATCTTGGAAGCTTGCTCCGTTTCTGATTTCGTCGCCGATAGAGTTAATGATCTGCGCCATCGTGGCGACGTCGCTCAAACCAAACAAGATGATCTCAGGATGCTTCAGGGTGTGGAACATTCCCACGGAGTAAGCGAATCCCGGTCCCTCGGAATCCTCCTCGATACCGACGATATGCCAGCCGTGCTGTGCGATGTCGTCGAGGACTCGCTGCTCATCGGCATCGCGTGCTTCGGTTCTCATTTCCGCCCTGCTCGTCGGGATAAAAAATAAGCCCGGTCAAGATTGACCGGGCAGGTGGATAGCCTCAAAGCCGAACAAAGTCAATTGGCAGTAAGCCCCTCACCCCGGAGTACCGAGGCGAGGGGAGTAGTAAGTGCGCTTTAGATTTCGGTTTCCGAAGGAATGACGAAAGGCTTGCGGTTCTCGCGCGACAGTTGCTTGTTGGCGGCTTCGTTGCCAGGGAACGTTTCGCTCTTGGGGTCCATCGTCAGGAGTGGGCCAATGGCGAGCGGAGTCTTCTCAAGATCGACACCGTTGTCCTTGAGGTGGGCAACGGTTCGTTCCAGCGTTTCCTTCGACCTGTCGTTCGTCTTTAGGCCGTCGAGCTTGGCGGTCAGCGACGCGATCGGGGCGGTTTCGCCCAGGCGATAGGAAATATTGCCGGTGTGGCAGAGAGCGCTGGAGAGGTGACCTTCCGAGATATCGGCGTTCAGGTCTTCCGACTTACGCGAGCGGACACCCTTTAGGAAGTTCTCGAAATGGTTCTTGTCGTCGCCACCCTTGAACTCCGCGATCTTGTTCCCTTCCTTATCGAACGCAGCGCCGCCGTTGTAGCTGGGGAGCACGACGTAGCCTTCCGAGCCCTCGAAGATCACGCCGACCTTAGCGTCCTTGTAGGCGCCGGTCTTCAGGCCGCGGACTTCGAATGTCAGCGTCTTGTCGCCGAATTCGTGCATGATGACTTGCGTGTTGGCAGTTTCACCAGCATCTTCGTAGCCCAAGCGGCCACCATAGCTGATGACCTTGTCGCTCAATTGATCGACACCGAGGCCCCAGCGGGCGATGTCCATCTGGTGAATGCCTTGGTTGCCGAGATCGCCATTGCCCCATTCCCACTGCCAGTGCCAGTCGTAATGGAACTTCGGTCGAGTCAGCGGCAGCATCTGCGAAGGACCACACCACAGGTCGTAATTGACGTTGGCGGGAACCTTGTATTCGCCTTTTGGACCTATCGAACCGCGGGGCTTGTAGCAGAGACCACGAGCAAGCTTCACATCGCCAATCTTGCCGGCGTGAATGAAGGCGATGGCATCGCGCATGCCGGGATTGCTGCGGCTTTGGGTGCCCGTCTGGCAAATCTTGCCGTGCTTGCGGGCGACTTGGACTGCGCGGCGTCCTTCCGCCACGTTATGGCTGACGGGCTTTTCGACGTACACATCTTTGCCCGCGAGCATGGCCCAAATGGCCAGGATCGAGTGAGTGTGATTGGGCGTGGCGATGCTGACAATGTTGATGTCTTTGTCTTCGAGCACCTTGCGCAGGTCTTCGAGCATCTTGGGCTCGAAACCATTTTGCCGCTTGCCGATTTCGATGGCGCGCTTGCCGCCGATATCGCGGTCGACATCGCAGACGTGCGTGATCTTAGTGTCTTTGCGGCCGGCGAACGCACCGATGTGCGAACCACCGCGACCGTTCACACCGACGACGACGACATTCAGTCGTTCATTCGGGCTGCTGCTTTGTTTGTCTTCTTCCTGGGCGAACAGCTGACCGCTGGAACTGGCTGCCACGGCAGCTGCAGTGGCGAACATGGAATCTTCGAGAAACTGACGACGATTACGTTTGGACATGGTGAGTTTTGCTCCGATAGCGGTCAACAAGCGCCCATTAACCGGGCGGGAAGGGAGGTTCCTGAACCGGCCATCTTAAACGACGTGTGTGCGGAGGGAAAGCAAGTCGTGAAGAAGGTTGTGGGCCGATTTGTGCGTCGTCGTGAAGAAGCGACCTTCGAGTGACAGCTTGGCACACAAACCGCAAAAGGGGGGTGTCCAACAATCGGGTCGATAGTTGGACAGTGGTGTGCGTAATTCTCGGGTTTGACTGCAGGTTGGTGTCCAACAATGGTGGTACGAGTTGGACACTTACGTTGAAAATGGAAGCTGAAACTTCGCCATGAATTGCGGTCGCGTACTTTCTCTGCATATCAACGCGATAACTGATGCTCGTCAACAAGAACGCCCCGCCAGAATCTGACGGGGCGTTTGAAGGTTTCTAGTTTGAGAATCACAGGGAGGAGCTTACTCTTCCTTCTTCTCTTCGTCCTTCGGCTTGCTATCGACCGGCTTGGGGGCGATTGCTTCCTCGGGCTTGTTTTCTTCTGGCTTCGGTTCGGGAGTCGATTCCGGCTTCTTCGAGGCACTCTCGACCATCGTCTTCATTTCAGCCTGCAAAGCTTCCTTGGCCTTCTGTACTTCGTCGGCCATTGTCTTTTGCGCCTTGGCCAATTCGTCGCTGACGTTCTTTTGCAGACTGACTTGACTCTTCTGCAGTGCGACTTGCGTGTCCTTCAGTTCGCTGGCAGCCTTGGAACCGTCCTTTTTGAACTGAGCGATGACGAGGGCGATTTCCTTCGCACTATCCTCGCGAGCCTTCACAAAGTCGGCCTGAATTTGAGCTTTGAGGCTCTTGAGTTCGCTGGCGAATTGATCGGCAGCTTCCTTCTTCAGCGCGGCGACCTTGGCAGCGGTATCGTCGCTCAGACGCTTAGCTTCTTTGGCCACGGCGGCTTTCGCGTCGTCGCGCAGCTTGGCGAGTTCAACTTTTACCTGGTCGCTCAACTTGGCAGCTTCGTCGGCCACCAGGGCCTGCGAATCCTTCGCCAATTTCTCTTCGGCAGCAGCCACTTTGGCACCTAAGTCGCGGTCCATCTTGGCCGATAGGGTAGCATTTAGCGAACCATACAACTCGGCCTGACGGCGTGCAGCGCGGCGACCGAAGGCCTGGGCTTCAGTCGTATCGGCGGCCACACCGGCAACTGCGACGGCAATCGCCAGTGCAACGAAACAATTCTTCATGACAAACTCCTGGAGAGTTAAAAGGCGGGATGCGAGGCGGGGATCGACCACTCGCGGGGGGGCGCTGTCGGCGGAAATCGCCGTTGGCGGGGCTTCCTGCAACTATACAATCCAAACAAGGATAATTTAGGGCGGGCGTAACGTCCAGAAACGGGCGCGTCGATTCTGCCGATTATTGCTTGATTGGCGACTTTACGGCAGCTGACGATTATCCGCAGCAGGGTGAATGCGGAGAAATTGACAGATGAATTTGTCCAGTCCAGTGAGTAGAATCAAATGCTGATCGCCGGCGAAGACCGCTGGCGGTTCTTTTCTGATTGTGGACAGAAGGATGGCTGGCATGGCAAAACGCTGCGTAAGTCTCGCGGTTGCATTTCTCCTCGCACTGGCATTTCTCGGCCAGGGATCGATCTGTTGGGGACAAATTACTTCCCGCGGGCTGATTGGGCCTGAGTCGTTGGCACCACTGGGTTTACAGCTGGCGTGGGCCACGACAATCGAAGTCGACCGTGGTCGCGATCGGGTGGTCGATGTAACTCAATTCGTCAGCAGCAATCAGACCCAGACGATCTACGAATTCACTTTCGATAATCAGCTGTACACTGTATCGGAACGTGATCGGGATGCCTTTGGCAACGTGTTCGGCCCCGCGGGAGCCAAATCGAAGGCTGACCAAATGTGGGCCCAGATCGTACTCGAATATGCGACGCGCGGCCTGCCCGAACCAACGGTCCCAACAATCGAACAACGGATTGTGCCCGAAATTACCCTCTTCGCGACCACTGAAAAGGGCATGGTTCATGCCATCGACGGGAACACCGGCAAGACGCGCTGGTCGACTTCTGTTGGTAAGACTCGTTATCCCACGACCGCTGCCGGGGGCAGCGACAAGTTTGTGGCGGTTGTCAATGGTTCGACGCTACATGTGCTGAATGCGGCCGATGGTACCTTCGCCTGGTCGCGCCCCATCAACGGTGCTCCTGGTGCTGGCCCGGCCGTTTCGGACAATCTCGTGTTCGTGCCGCGCATCAATGGCGCCACCGAGCTATATAACGTCAACGATCCCAAGCGTCCCGCGGCCGTTTACAAGGCGTTTGGCCGAATCCTGGTCCAGCCTGTCACGTCGTACAATAGCGTGGCTTGGCCAACCGACGAAGGACATCTGTACGTTGGGTTTGCGAATGAAACCGGCATGCGGTTTCGCATCGAAGCCAAGGATGGAATCGTTTCTAAGCCGTGTTTCAGCCCAGCTGGCAAGTTGTTTGCCACTTCGCTCGACGGCTATGTCTACTGCATCGACGAGGTGCGTGGCGACGTCCTCTGGCGATTCACCACCGGAGAACCGATTGATATTTCGCCTGTGGCCATTGGCGATATGGTTTATGCCATTACTCGCGAACATAGCATGTATGCGATCAACGTAGCCGATGCCACCGAAAAATGGGTAGTGCCCGGCATTGGCGGATTCCTTTCAGGCAGTGACGAGCGTCTGTATTGCACCGATGTCACTGGCAATATGATCGTGCTCGACGCCAACTCCGGTGCGTTGCTCGGTTCACTGCCGACTTCCACCATGACCCTGAAAATGCCGAACCTGCAAACAGATCGCATTTTTCTGGGCCAGACGACCGGCCTCCTGCAGTGCATTCGGCAGACGAATCTCAAGTATCCACAAGCTCACTATTTCACCGACGCGAAGAAAAAGCCAAAAATTCCCACGGCCGGTGGTGCGAATCCCGCTGCCCCTCAGCCGATGCCGGCCGGGCCAGTGATCGATCCGTTTGCTGATCCCGGAGCTGCTCCTGCACCCATGCCTGGCGCTCCAGCACCAGTCGATCCATTTGGCGATCCGGCTCCCGCGGCACCAAAGCCAGCCGCCCCCATGCCAGCTCCGGTTGATCCATTTGGCTAATGCGAATCCAGCCGGTCAACGTACAATAACGAGGCAATCGTCTTGGCGTCCTGAATTTCCCCGCGGAAAATCATGGCGATTGCCTCAGTCCACGGTACGACCAGGTTCGTGATTTCTTCGCCCACTTCGCGGGCCGCTTCGCCTGCGACCAGGTCGGTTGCCAGAAACAGATGCATTCGTTCGTCGAGAATTCCCGGCGAAAGATAGAAAGCGTGCAGGAACTTCATTGTGCCGGCGCGATAGCCCGTTTCTTCGATCAGCTCCCGCTCAGCCTGCGATTGCGGCGTCTCTTGAGGATCGAGCGTGCCCGCAGGTAGTTCAATCAGCGTCTGATTCACCGAAATGCGATAGTTGCGAATCAGGCAAACGCTGCCATCTGGCAATCTGGGAACCATCACGACCGCGCCCGGATGGCGAACAATCTCGCGATTCTTGGTAACCCCGCTACTTGTGACAAATCGATCGCGGACAACTTTGAAGCGGCTAGTCGTCAGCAGCAACTCTTCGGGCATATCTGGTTTCTCAATCGAAGGGTCCAGCGGCAATAGTAGAGAGTCGATCGTCGCAGGCGCGCCCGGGTCCGTAACAGGGGCCACTTGCCAACGGGGATCGATCAGCCGTATTGTAGCGCAGTCGAGTTCGCAGCACGTTGCTGTTCCTCATCTGCACTTCTACTTTTCCAATTGAAAACCCATGAACTATACCTACGCCGATCTGGCCAAGATGATCGATCATTCGCTGCTGCAACCGACGATGACGGTTGCCGATCTCGAGGCCGGTTGCCAACTGGCAGTTGCCTATGACTGTGCCAGCGTCTGCATCATGCCGTACTACCTCAAGCGCTGTGCCGAGATCTTGAAAGGGAGCACCGTAGTCCCCAGCACCACGATTGGCTTTCCGCACGGGGGGCACACTTCTGCCATGAAGGTCGCGGAAGCCAGGCAAGCCTTGGCCGATGGCGGACGCGAACTCGATATGGTGGTGAACATTAGTCAGGTGCTGAGCGGTGCTTGGGACAACGTGCGCCAGGATATCGCCGGAGTCGTCGAAGCGGCCCACGCAGCTGGGGCAAAGGTCAAAGTGATCTTCGAAAACTGCTACCTGAAGGACGAACACAAAATCAAGCTGTGCGAGATCTGTGGCGAACTAAAGGCCGACTGGGTGAAGACATCGACCGGCTACGGCACAGGCGGAGCTACGCTCGAAGACCTCGCCTTGATGCGCAAGCATTCACCCGCCCATGTGCAGGTGAAGGCCGCGGGCGCTGTCCGCGATGTCGATACGTTGCTGAAAGTGCGGGAAGTTGGTGCCACACGTTGCGGAGCCAGCCGCACCAAAGACATGCTCGATGATGTTCGCCGCCGGCTGAATCTGTCGCCGATCACTGGCGTGGCAGCGGGCGCAGTCAGCGGCTATTGACGACTGGTAAGCATGAAGCAACCAAGTGTCGAGTGTCGAACTCCTCCCCTGAAAGCAACGATGAACGCCAAAGACATTATCAAGTCGCAAATCGACATGGGAAACTTCGTGTGTCAGGCCTACCTGGCCGACCTAACCGACGAAGATCTCATGCGCAGGGCTCACGCGGGTGTGAACCACATCAATTGGCAGGTCGGGCACCTTATTCTGGCGGAGAACTATCACGGGAATATGGTCACCAACGGGGGCATGCCGTCGCTTCCGCCGGGTTTTGCCGAGAAGTATCACAAAGACACTGCAACCAGCGATGACCGAGACCAGTTCTGTACGAAAGAAGAACTTCTGCAGGCATGGGCCGAACAACGGGCAGGAACCATGGCGGCGCTGGCGGCAATCTCTGAGGGCGATCTGGGCCTCGCCACCGGCGTGCCGTACTGTCCGACCAAAGGTGAGCAACTCTGCCTGCAAGGCAGCCACTGGCTCATGCACTGTGGCCAATGGGCCGTTGTTCGCCGCCAACTGGGCAAGCCGCCGCTGTTTTAGACGTGAGAAGTCAGACCGACCAAGAAATGCAAAGGGCCCTTATCAGTTCGATAGGAGCCCTCATTTTTAAAAATTTGAATCGCGTGCTCGCTTCACATTCATGAGAAGCGAAGCCAAGACGGCAACCAGAGCGCACTAGTGGTCGCCCAGCGGCTCTTTCTTTTCAGTGATCGAGGGGCACTGCGGGGCCTTCTCGGCATTCAACTCGATGAAGCCCTTTTGATCTTCAGGAACGTTGTCCTGATGGAAAATTGCTTCCACGGGGCATTCGGGTACGCAAGCTTCGCAATCGATGCATTCATCGGGATGAATGTAGAGGATTTGCTCGTCTTCGTAGAAGCACTCAACGGGGCACACGATAACGCAGTCGGTGTACTTGCACCCGAAGCATGGTGCGCAGACAACGTGGGTCATGACTCAAACTCTCCTGCTAGTCAAACGACGGAAATCGATGATCGCAGCACTCGTAACCATCTCAGTGCTGCAGACAAAGGTAATTCAGCATGCACATTGGCTGATCGGCAAATTGCCCGCAGAAACGTAAGTTCCTGCGCCCAGTTTGCCAAAACCTACTGCATTCTATAGCGGCCCGCTGTTCTGAACACCGGACCTGAGCCGGAATCGTAGGACGAGTGCGAAATAGCGTCAAGCTGGCAAGAGAACGCCAGCGAATGAAACAGGAAAATTGTGGCCGTAGCTGATACTAAATCTCAGCAACGGCCGATTGCCGGGGCAGACCTTCCGGTTTGGCATCGGCCCGGGCGTAGCGTTCTTTCCAGGCTAAGAACGGCTTTTCGACCCAGATGTATGACAACTCCGCCAGCAAGATCGTTAATGGCAATGCGAACAGTATCGTCCCAGGACTGCGAGGCGCGCACCAACCCAGTCGATAGACGAGCAGAATTGCGAGCAAATGCCAGATGTAGAGTCCGTACGAAATTTTTCCCAGGTGAACGAGCCAGGGGTGTGTTAAAGGACTGGTCTGTTCTGCGTTCAACCGGATTGCGCCGGCAACCACCGCCAGTGCCGCCAAGGCAAACAGCGGATAGGCAATCACCGGCCAAGCGGGGAAGGGTTGAACGTCCGCCAGATAGCGTTGCGTGAGAATCGCTGCGACAACGCCCCCGGTAACAAGCGACCAGCGAGCCGCAGCAGACCAGCTATCCAACCAACCACAGCGGGTGCCGATCGCCAGCAGAGCGCCCCACGCGATTGTGTCAAAGTGGACCGCCGTGTTGAAGTAAATGGCGAAGTGCGAAGCTCCCGTTTGCCACAACCAGATTCTGGTCACCGATCCAGCAAGGAGGAGTGCCAGGCACGCCCAGACCAGTCGCTTCGGCGAAATGAAGGCAATGAGCACAGGCCAAACCAGGTAAAACTGCTCTTCGATCGCGACCGTCCACAACAACTGGGCAGCGGAGTGCGGGATGTGAGCGGAAGTGACGATCTGCCAATTCCCTAAAAAGGTGAAGTACCAAGGTAGGTCGGCGGTCGGGATACTGGCGAGTCCGCAACTTCGTTCAACGACTAACGTCACAATCAAGAAGAAGTAGTACAGCGGCCAAATTCGCAAGGCCCGCCGCGCGTAAAACGCGCCGATATCGATTCGTCCCGTTCGCTCGTGCTCGCGCAGCAGAAGTTCGGTGATCAAATAGGAACTGAGGACAAAGAACGCCCCCACGGCGACGTAACCCATATTCATGATGGCAACGAGCCAGCGGCCTAGTTCCGCCATCATTGGCCCGCTGCCGGAGAACATCTGCGGCGAGATCAAGAACGAATGGCCGATAAACACAGCCAGAAAACAGCAGAATCGCAAACCGTCTAACTCAGGGCGATAAAACTTCGTCGGCTGCTGCTGAGCAGGCACAGGCGATGAACTTGTAGTCGAAATGGGCGAAACCACTTCAGGGGGTGCAACGATCGTCGACATAACGACTCGCAGGAAAGACAAGAGAAGTCTCTCCGCCAGTATGCTTGCCGCCCCCAAAGACCGCCCGTCAGCGTGTTCGCACTCTTACCGACATTTCCGCGATCCCCCGCCGACAGGTGCGGACTGTAACGAAGATGCCAATTGCCACGGCCACGCGAACGTTAATTCAAATCGCCGGGATTGAAGGCATTTCCATCGTCCCGATCAGCAAAGTTGAGGAAGACTGCCCCCGAGACATTGAAGCTAACATTGCGAACCGAGCCGTCCCCAAGAACGACATTGATTCCGGCAGGATGCGCCGAGCCAAAGCTTTTTGCCATCAGCAGCGGTACTGTTGTCGTAGGAAAGGGACCGCGGGGATCCGGGATTGGTACGTTGGTCCCAGCAAGGCAGAGAAACGTTTGGCCCGAATTGCCTGTATACCCGCTGAGATAACCGCCGCGGTACCAGTCGCTTTCAGGTCCACCGGGAGTACGATACCAATCGATTGCCCAACAACGCTCTCCCGCCAGCAGCGTATTCGAAAGGCCATCGGTTGCGTGCTGAAATCGAGTGATAATTGGGGAGGCGAGCTGTGCTCGAGAAACTAAGCCGTCTTCTCCGTTGTTTTGCGAACCGCGACAACCCACGTAGTCAATTTGAGCCCGCATTCCATTCGTTGTACTTGCCATCACGTTCCAAACTTGGGGAGAACGACGCGTAGGACAGAAGTACATCTTGACTGTTGCTTTTTTGACATTGTCGTCGATCGGTTCAACAAACAACGCGGATTGCTCGATAAATGGAAAAATCTGGTAGGCCCAACTCCAGGCCTGATCGGTGCCAATGGCTGGTGAGCCCCCGACTAAAGTGCGGGCAACGTCTACGCCGGAACCGCCGCTCGGAAGACTTAAATGTGAATCGTGATGATGCTGAAAACCGAGGCCGATTTGTCTTAAATGATTGCTGCATTGCATCCGTCGCGCAGCTTCTCGGGCAGCTTGAACTGCAGGCAGTAGCAGCGCCACTAAGACACCGATAATTGCAATTACCACGAGTAGTTCAACGAGCGTAAATCCGCGGTGGGCAGGACGTACTGAATGGACGCGCATCATTTACAACTTCCTCCAATCGCTTGGCACAAACAAAAATCCCTTTAGCGTTCGGGACGATGGCCCTTTGCGAATGACTGGTGAAAAAAACTGCTGTCCGCAACTTGAGAGACAACCCGCCCCACTGTCATCACATACCTCGCACCATTCGCTCCATTTTTTTCGTAAATGAAAACGTCATTCGAGCCATCTAAACCTAGCGGAACGTTGTAGATAATCACGTAAGGTTGGCCATCACGAGCCGATGTTAGCACTTTGTCAGGTTCATCGCCCATCTTGGCTTGATGTAAATCATGCAAGATAGGACGCAGTTCAGACACGTCTTTGGGAGGACGCTTCTTACCGTCGATGACCAAATCGTAGGCCCGAGATATCTGCCGAAAATCTGTCGTGGTCTCATCTTCACGAGATTTCGGCTTGACCGTACATGCGGTCAGCAACAACAGTCCTGCTATAGCCGCAAGGATGGGCCGGGTGTGAGAACGCAGCTTCTGTCTCGGCGCGAGCCACGCTGGCATGCGTATGCTCCGGAGTGGGGATGGCGTGAATGGGTCTGCGGCAGGAAGACCAAGCGAGGCTTGGTGGAGGGGATTGGGCATAGTCTAGCGCACAGACGCGATTTTGCCAAACAGAAAATTGGCAATTGGCGAGAACGCTCAATACCCGGCGACTCGCATTGCAAGACATCTGAAAATAGCGACAGTAGTGGCAATCCAATTGCTTGCCCAAGATTGGTCGCTCTGCCGCGCGCCTGCCCGTAAGGACTCCACCCGATGAAATCTGTCATTGGCTTAACTTGGTGCTTCTTCGTAGTTGTTCACATGACCTGCGCAGCAGAGAGTCTTCATCCGCTCCTGCCGCTCACCGAAGCAGAACTCAACCGCAGCGTCGACCTAATCTGCGCGGGACACGGCAAGCGAGGGGAACTCCTTTTCCCAATGCTCGCCTTGCAAGAACCGACGAAGCAAGAACTGCACGGACTCGCCGCAGGCAAAAGCGTTCCTCGCCGCGCGAGTGCAGTAGTGCTCGATCGGCAAGCGCGCCGCAGTTACGAAGCGACCGTCGATCTTGCTGCAGGCAAATTGACAAGTTGGCAAGAACTGCCCGGCATTCATCCCACCGTGCTACTTGAAGAATACGAGCGGGTGGCGAACATCGTGCGGGCCGATCCGCTGTGGCAAGCGGCGATGAAAAAACGCGGCATCGAGAAGTTCGAGCAGGTCAACCTCGATGGCTGGGCCCCTGGTTTCCTGTCGGTTCCTGGGGCAGAGACCGCCAGACTGATGCGGGTGCTGTCGTTCTATCGAGGCGAAGGTGTGAACGCCTATGGGCGGCCGGTCGAAGGAGTGATCGCGCTTGTGAATCTCGATACAGGCAAAGTGCAGCAGTTGGTCGATACCGGCGTAGTGCCAGTTTCCAACGATCCTGGTACCGACTTTTTTGCGAAAAACAACATTCCGCCACGCTCGGTACCGAAGCCACTCCTGATCTCTCAGCCAGAGGGGCCGAGCTTCGAGGTTGAAGGGAACGAGATTCGCTGGCAGAAGTGGCGATTTCGCTACTCCTTGCATCCGCGCGAAGGACTGGTGCTGCATACCATCGGGTACGAAGAGAAAGAGAAAGTGCGTTCGATCCTGCATCGCGCTTCGGTGGCTGAGATGGTTGTGCCTTACGGCGATGCCGCGGCGAACTGGAATTGGCGCAGCGCTTTCGATCAAGGTGAATATGGCCTCGGGCGCACTTGCAATTCATTGATCTTGGGTCAGGACGTACCAGCCAATGCCCGGCTATTCGATACGACATTCGTCGACGACTACGGTCAGCCTTATACGAAGCCCACCTCGGTAGCGATTTACGAACAGGATGGCGGCGTGCTTTGGAAGCACTATGACGAAACATCGGGGAAGGTCGCCATCCGTCGCGCGAGACAACTGGTGATTGGCACCGTGACCACCGTAGGCAATTACGACTACGGGCTGAATTGGATCTTCCACCAGGACGGTACGCTGGAAGCGCGCGTCGACCTGACGGGCATTTTACTGGTGAAGGGCGTCGTGCCGCAGAAGTGCGAGAAGTGTGCAGCCGTCGAACGCGGCGCGACAGGCGAAGCGAAGGGTGACCAGCGCTACGGGACGCTCGTAGGCAAAAGTGTTGTCGCTGCTAACCACCAACATATCTTCAGTTTTCGCCTGGACTTCGATATCGACGGCTCCGGCAATAGCGTGGTCGAGACGAGCGTGAAACCAGCACCAGCGGGGCCAGACAATCCCGCGGCCAATGCCTTCGTCCATCTTGAAACGCCTCTGCGTACGGAGCGCGAAGCACGGCGGAATCTGAATTTGCAAGAACATCGGCGTTGGAAGGTCTATAACCCAACCGTGACGAACGACCTCGGGCACTTTTCTGGCTACTTGCTGGAGCCAGGCAGCAATTGCGTTCCCAAGCTGGGCCCGACATCGATCATCCGCAAGCGTGCCGGTTATATTGACCATCACCTTTGGGTCACCCAGCAAAAGGACAAAGAGTTGCACGCTGCTGGGGACTATCCGCGGCAACGAGCGGCGGGCGAAGGCCTGCCGCAGTGGAGCGGCGATGAATCACTGGAGAAGCAGGACTTGGTAATGTGGTACACGATGACCGTGACTCACGTACCTCGGGCCGAAGAATGGCCCGTGATGTCCGCGGCTCACTCCGGATTTTCGCTCGTTCCCGCAGGCTTCTTTGCGCAAAACCCCGCGCTCGATGTGCCAGACAGCGTGCCTAAAACAGAGCCGTAATGGGCTTGCCTTGCACGATGGGATGGGGACGACCACCTGCATCGTGCACCACCGTTGTCGGGCCGTAGCCTAGCGCGTGATAGATGGTCGCCACAAAGTCGGTGGTGTGAACTGGATGATCGACCGGTTCGCCGGCTTGCTTGTCGCTCGATCCATAGACTTGCCCACCGCGAATGCCGCCGCCGGCCAGCAGGGTGCTATAAACATTACCCCAGTGGTCGCGACCAGCGTTGTTGTTAATCTTCGGTGTCCGTCCGAACTCGCCCGTCCAGGCCACCAACGTTTCGTCGAGTAGGCCACGGTCGTGCAAATCTTCGAGCAGGGCCGATAGAGCCTGATCGACCGGCGGGAGGAGCAAATCCTTCATCAGCTTAAAGTGCTGCGAATGTGTATCGAAGTTCTTGGTCGAAACCAGGTGCATCCAGGGCACGGTCACGAGTCCCACGCCGGCTTCGACCAACCGCCGAGCGACGAGGCAACTGCGGCCGAACTTGTTATCGCCATAGCGCTCGATTGTGGATGGCTGCTCACCGTCGAGCAGAAACGATTCCCATGCCGATTTCGACTCGAGCACGCTTGTTGCGCGTTGCTGTGCCAATTGATAAGTGGCGATCTCTTCGGACGGCAGAGTACGGCGAGGTGCTTCCAGTTGATGCAGCAGGTCCATGCGGTTGGCCATGCGCGCGAGGCCAATTTCGGGATGGGGCAGAAAAGCGGGAGGCAATGTGCCGGGCGTCCACGAATCGTCGATCAGCATGAGCGGATCGAACTTCGCCCCCAGAAATCCGGCGTGCTGTCCGCCCCACTGAAAGTTATTCTGGTCGCCGATTCGCACTGGTAACTGCACCGAAGCCGGCAAGCCGTTCAGGTCGCCACGTAACTGGCGAACCACGCCGCCGATGCAGGGTGGATCGAGCCGCGAGACCTGCGGCTCGCCTTGTTGCCGCGGAGCATGCTTGAGCCCGGTCATGTTGTAGTGCACGCCGACGCCGTGGGTGCCGCTCTTATGATAGGTCGACCGAATGATCGCGAACTTGTCCGCTTGGGCGGCCAACCGCGGCAGATGCTCGCAGATTTGAATGCCGGGAACATTCGTCACAATGGGGTCGAACTCACCGCGGACTGCAATATCTGCATCGGGCTTCGGATCGAACGTTTCTTGTTGGGCAGGGCCACCGGTCGCAAACAGCAAGATGCAGCTCTTGGCTCTGCCGCCACCAGCACTCACGCGACCAATCGTCCGCGCGGCCAGCAACTGTGGTAGTCCCAAACCAAGAGCGGCGAGGCAACCCGCTTGCAGAAAAGTACGGCGGGCCGACTGGCGGCAGCGATCTTCGTGATCCATGAAGAATCTCCGGCGGGTGGTTTGCAGCACAAGCTGCGGGCAGGGGTATCAGGAAGTATATCAGGCCATTTTGATGGGTAGTAGCGAGATTATTCACCACCAGCCAGAATTGCAGCAGGTTCTGGTCCTCTCCTTTGGAAAGCAAACGCAATGAAAAGTCATTCACAGAATCTCGTTCTCGCTACTGGTCTGATTACGCTCTCGCTCTGCATGCTCTCGTCCTTGGCAACTGCGGACGACGATCTGCTCGGCAAGGATCTCACCAAGAACTGGACCACCACCGGGAATTGGATTCTGGGAGACGACGGAGTCGTTACGCTCAAACCGCGGGACGGTGAAAAGGGCTGGCAGCGTTATGATGCCTACCTGTGGCTCAAAGGAGATTACCAAGATTTTGAGATCGATTTTGAGTACAAGGTGGAGACGAAGGGTAACAGCGGGTTCTATTTTCACGTGGGCGATGTGAAACAGCCTGTCGCTACGGGGATCGAAGTGCAAATCTACGATTCGCACGGTAAGCCCGCAGGAGCCAAGCTGACCGATCACGACAGCGGTGGCATCATCCCCAGCATCCCACCAACCAAGAGCGCCGCGAAAGCTGCCGGCGAATGGAACCGCTTTGTCATCACAGCCAAAGGCGACAACCTGACAGTCGTGCTCAATGGCGAGACAGTCAACGTTGTTGATTTAACAACCGACAAACTGAAGGCTCGTCCCAAAACCGGTGCCATCGGTTTTCAAGATCATGGCCTGCCGCTGAGCCTGCGGAACATCAAGATCAAGAAGTTGTAGGTGTTAAGTAACGTGGTTTTTAGCCTACGCATACCGGTAGATAATACGCGGGCAAAAGCCCACGTTACAATCACTTCGCTGCAGCCGACACGGTTATCGTGATCGGCTTGCAGGCCAGCGTGACGAGCGTGTTGGCCTTCCCCTTCTTCGGATCTTTCTCAAAGGGAACCTGGGCCTGCCCGAGCAGCGTAATCGTATATTCGCCAGGCTGCGTGTTGTTCTGCACATCAAATGTGACGGTTGCTTCATTCGCCCCCGCCGCAATTTGAGGCAAGTTCAGCTTGATGGAATTGGGCGGCGCGAACGACTGCAAACTCAGCTGCCCGTTGAAGTCGGGCCAGAGTCGCTTCAGTTGCACCTTCGCCTCTCCCTTCTTGCCGGCTTCAATCGTCAGCTTGTCGTTTTCAAACTGCAAACCGAAAGGGGCCTGCTCGCGCACTGAAATGAAAGTCTGCCGTGTTGGACGGCTCGAAGCCGGATTGTCCTGCCAAACGCGTGCGTAAGGACGAACTTCGCGAACGATCGTTTCGTCCCCCTGCTTGCCCGTGGCAATCAGCTTGATCGGTCCGTCGAAGTTGGCCGCATGCTCATCGGCCGAAAGGACGACCGAACCGTGCGAGTTTGAAACAATCGACGTGGCCTCGCAATGAACGCCCGGCGGCAAGTTTTCCGCGGTGATGACGACCGCTCCCTTGTAGCCATCCCGTTGGTGGATGATCAGGTCGAGGTAGATAGCCGAGCCTGCTCGCAACGTGGTACCGCCGGGGCCGGGATTCTGGTGATGAATGGCGGCTACGAAAAAGTCAGGCTTGGGCTTGCGCAGCGACAGGACGTACTGATACCGCGGTCCACCGCGACGATAGCGATCCTGCACGAGCAATTGATACTTCTGCTTCGCGGTCAGATTCACCATCCCCGAAGGGTCGCGCAGGTGCCCATCAAACGGTCCTTGGCGATGACCGAAGTCATCGAGTTCCTGAAACCGATTTCCCCTCTCATCGACTAGCACGACATACGGATCAGCCTGCCCAGCAATCCGCTCACAATAGACATCGAGCGCGTATGGCCCCGTTTCCTCAACACTGAATTCGTACCAGTCGGCGTCGCGCTGCTGATCGAAGCGCCCGCTGATCACGGCGGGAAGCGTGATGGGCTGCGGAGTTTCGAGGGTCTCGTTGGGTTCCTTCTCGACACTGACCGGCGTATCGACCAGCAACACCGGGACTGCGTTAAGGGACGCACCGCCAAAATCAGGACGAACCTGGAATCCGTTGAGCGTACAAGTGGCCGCCGTCGGAGCGACGGAGTGAGCCGTGGGATGTTCCAGGAATCGATACATGCCGATCGCAGCATCGGCAGGCGGCGTGAGCGAGAACTTGCCTTCCGAATTGCCCGACAGATTGCGTCCCCAGGCTGTCAGTTCGCTAGTCTGGCCGACTTGCACCGCGCGAGGAAAGACGTTTTCGACGAATGGTCGGTTACTCACGATCAGGCGATAGGGAAGTCCACCGCGATAGGACAAATCGTGAACGACGATGAAGTAGTCACCATCTGCAGTTGCTTGAAAATCGATGAATGGATCGCGACCAAAATAATCACCGCTGCTCGCCAGTTGGCGGCCATCGACGCTGAGGAGTTGCATCACGGCATCGAGTTGCAAATCGAGCCGCGCCGACTGGCAATCGACGGTAATCCGCTGGCCAGCCTTGAGTGCGACGCGAAACACGTCCCGATCATTGCCGTCACTCTGGCCATTGAGCGCAGTATTCACCGAGAGCTGCTGGGCCGTCGCGTTCTCATTATTCGGCTCTTGCTCGGCCATATCGGCCAGGCCATGAGAGACGGCAAACAACCGCGGGCTGCTCATGCCCCACTTGGTCGTAACGCGCGCATCGTAAGTTCCTTCCGGCACATCGGCGGCAATCGTCACCTGGAACTTGCGATCTTTGTTCA
This sequence comes from Anatilimnocola aggregata, assembly GCF_007747655.1. Taxonomy (NCBI): domain Bacteria; kingdom Pseudomonadati; phylum Planctomycetota; class Planctomycetia; order Pirellulales; family Pirellulaceae; genus Anatilimnocola; species Anatilimnocola aggregata. Next base: position 4,098,504 of record NZ_CP036274.1, on the reverse strand, counting down.
GATCCTTCCCTTCTACGGGCTTCGCGACAATCCCCGGATGATCAAACACCAGAGTTTGCAAGTCTTCAATCTCCGCGCCCGACACTTGCACTTCCAACGATGTCCCCGCAGCAGCCCCCAGCGGATTCACACGGTCGAGTCGTGGCGAAGGAAGTTCAGCGAAGATCAGGGGCGAAGAAAGCATGACCAGCAGAACTGGCAGTGCGATCCGAAGGATGTTTCTAATTGCGGGCATTTCGATCAGTCCATTCTGACTTTAGCATTGCTGCTCGCTCATTGAGTTGATCGAGCGTCAACTCACTCAAAACCTCTGCTGGCGAAACGGCCTTTCCGAGCAATTCTTCGAAGATCCTGATGCGCTCGATGACCGCACCGGTTGTGATTCCTTGCTGAAGCCCTTGTTCAAGCCCTTGTTCAAGCCCTTCCTTCAAGCCTCGCTCCAGAGCTTGCTGAATTCCCGTCTCCATCATCTTCCGTTTCGTATTTTCGTCGAGCTGAAACTTCAGCCGTGCCTCGTACAATTCGTGTTCGGCTCGATTCTGCTGAATCATGGTTAAAACCTCCATGGCACGGTGAAAGACGGGGCGATCGAGGGACTGCGGAAGCTTGGCCTGGTCGAATCCTGCGGCATGTTTCAGAAAGTACATCCAACGTTCCAGGTCGCTGGCAATCGCCGCCTCCCCGTTGCGAAACTTCTCTAATTCTAGCGTATGCAGTTCAATCCGGTCGGTAAACGGAAAGGCCGACCTTTCCTCGAGTAAGCGAAACTTGGAGTGTGCATGCTCAGATTGCGGAAACATCGGCAAGCTGCTGATACAGACGGAAATCGTCGGCCTTAGTTCACTATAGTCGTCGCCAGCAAACAGTTGATCCTGAAACAAGCGAGCCCAGTAATACAGGATCCGCTCCGGCAGAAAATAAGCCGGCACCAGTTGCATCTCGATGTTGAATAATCGCCCCGTCTCATCACGGGCTTTGATATCTAAAATCGAAAGCTTGTCATCCTCCGACTCCTGAGGTTGAAACGGGTTCAGAATCTCGGCTTGCTGAATCGTCTGATGGGGCGGTGGATCGAGGACCGCATTCAAAAACGAAACGAGCAGGTCGGCCGAACTCTCCGAACCAAGCAGCTTTTTGAAAGCGTAATCGACTTTAGGGTCGATGCCAGGAACCATACCGCTACACCAACTCCGCGATCGGCTTTCCTTCGTTGAGGATTTGCATCGGACGGCGGGCGTGATCGAAAAACGATTGCTTGTAGTCGATGCCCAGGCAGTGATACATCGTCGAGAGGACACAGCCCGGGGTGTAAGGCTTCTCGGTGGGATACTCCGCTTTGTCGTTCGTGGCGCCGATGGCCTGCCCCATCTTCAGGCCGCCACCCGAAAAAACCACGCTCATGGCACCTGGCCAGTGATCGCGACCTGCGCCGGGATTGATTCGCGGTGTCCTGCCGAATTCGCCATAGCTGATGACCAGCACGTCTTCGGCCAGGCCACGGTCGTGAATGTCTTGCACTAGCGCCGTCAAGGCCCGGTCGTACTTGGGCAGCAGGCTGTTTTTCAATTGATTGAAGTTGTCGCCGTGCGTGTCCCAACCGCCGCCGGTTTGCACCGTAACGAACGTAACCCCCGCTTCGACCAGCCGGCGCGCAAGCAGGCAGGATTGGCCCAGGTCGTGCCGACCGTACTTCTCCCGCAGCTTGGGATCCTCGTCCTTCAGATTGAACGCTTTTTGAGCCTTATCGCTGGTGACCATTTCCATCGCGTCGCGATAGAACTTATCGATGCCGACGATATCCCCCTTGGTATCGAGATCGCGGCGAACCTGGTCAAGTTGCGTGAGCAGATTGCGGCGGCGATCGAGCCGCTCGGGCGTAACCCGACCCGGCAACTTCAAGTTGCGAACCTGAAAGCCATCTTGGTTGGGATCGGCATCGGGAGTGAACGGGTTGCACTCCGCGCCCAGGTAAGCCGCTTTGCTAAACGGCGTGCGATTTGGCAGCGTAACATACGCGGGCAAGCCCGGTTCATTCGGCCCCTTCACCTTGGCAACGACCGAACCCGTGGCGGGGTAGATGTTGTCGTTCACTTCAATCGTGGGCTGCCACCCCGTGAGCATCCATTGGCTGCCCATGCCGTGGCCGGCATTGGTGTGATACGCCGACCGGACGATCGACATCTGGTGCATCACGTTGGCTTGCAGCGGCAAATGCTCGCCGATATCGATGCCAGCCACGTTGGTCTTGATCGGCCGGAACTCGCCCCGAATTTCGGCAGGAGCATCGGGCTTGAGATCATACATGTCGATATGGCTCGGGCCGCCCGCCAGGTACAGCAGGATGACCGCTTTCTTCTTCGCCGGTGCGCTGGCAGCCTGAGCCTGATACCGCAGCAGATCGGCCAGCGAGAGGCCACCCAGCGTGAGCGCGCCGACCTTCAAAAAGTCACGTCGCGGGACGCGGTCGCAATTCGCAAAGGATTCGCCGTGAATGGTCAACATGAATTGATCTCGTGTCTAAAATTTCAGGTTCAAAGCTCAAGGTTGTGGACCTTGACCTAGAAACCATTTCGTTAGCGATTGAACATGAACTCGCGGGTATTGAGCACCGCCCACAGGATATCTTCCAGCGCCTGCTGTTGCTTATCGGCAGGCAAGCTTTCGACAAACGTATGCGTTTTGGTCAGTTCATCAGCGTTCGGGAAACGAGCGAGCGCGCCGAGATAAAGTTCGTCGATGATTTCTTTCGCCGGCCGCTTCTCCTTCACCAGCGTCGCGATTTTGCCAGTGCCACTGGCAATCTTGTTTTCCAGATCGTCACTATTGGCCAGCAGCAGCACCTGCGCCAGCGTTGCGCCGGTTGCCCGCTCGCACTCGCAACTGCTGACGCGACGAGGGCGATCGAAGGTATCCAGAAAGTACGAACCAAACCCTTCGTGAGGCAGATCGACAGCCCGGCTGACGGCGGACATGTTGTTGTACTTTGTCTTGCTGCCTGTCGCTTGATCGACCGCGTCCGCAAAGACTTCGGCTATGACCCGCTTGGCATAGTAGCGGGCATAATTCTGCTTATCGTGCCGATTGTGTTCGGTCGGCTCGCTGGAAAGCTGATAGGCCCGGCTGCTGACCATGGTCCGAATCATGTGCTTCATGTCGAACTTGTGAGCGACAAAATCCTTCGTCAGCGCAGCGAGCAATTCGGGATTCGAAGGCGGATTCGATTCGCGCAGGTCGTCCACTTCGTGGACGATGCCGCGGCCGAAGAAGTGCCCCCAGTAACGATTCACCAGCACCTTGGCGAAGAACGGATTCTCGGGCTTGGCCATCCAATCGACCAGCGCGTGCCGCGGATCCTCTTCGGGCGTGAACTTGGCATACTCACCATCCAGGTACTTCGGTTCCGGTGTCTTTCCCGTCAGCGGATTCTTCTCGCCGGTGCTGACGTTGGCTGAAGCAAAGTAAGGTGGCGGCTCACCAAAACTCTTGCGGCCCAGGCGGGTGAAGAAGCCCGTTAACCCGTAGTAATCTTCCTGCCCCCAGCGCTCGTACGGATGATGATGGCAGCGGGCACATTGCAGTCGCAGGCCGAGAAACACCTGCGCGGTGTCGGCAGAGACCGTATGCAGTTGATCGTCGCGGCTTTGCCAATACCAGTTGATCGCGGGCGAATCTTGCCACTCACCAGCGGCGGCCACGATGCCGCGCACAAATTGATCGTAGGGCCGATTCTCGGCCAGATTGTCCTTGATCCAACTATGAAACGCATACGCGGCCCGATCGGCGCCGGCCAAACTGCTGTTGCGCAAAATGGCACTCCAGCGGGTGGCGAAGTACGCCGGGTAATCGGGCGAGTCGAGCAGTTTATCAATCAGCTTTTGGCGTTTGTTGGCATCTTGATCGGCGAGGAACTCGCGGGCTTCAATGCTCGTTGGCAAACGACCGCACAGATCGATCGTCAGCCGGCGTAGGAAGGTGGCGTCGTCACACGGACCGGAAGGTAGCAGGCCCAACTTCTTCCACTTGGCCGCGACCAGTTCGTCGACATAGTTGTTCGGTGTCCAGCCAGGAATTTCAGCGAGTGCGTCGCCATGCGGACGAATCGCATAAAAAACCGCGACCTGCCCCATGTACCGGGCCATGATCGCAGCTTCACCCCGTTCGTCATTCACGCGGACGAGTCCTTCTTCGTCGACCGCCGCAATCACATCCAAGTTGCTGTCGAAGGAAGCTTGGCGGGTGACATCTCGCCGCTCACCATTCGAGTATTCGGCAATCACCTTCAACTGCTGAGTTTGATCAGCCTTAAACACGACCTGCGTCGGCTCGATCTGCAACTTGATGACGCGGGGCGAATCCGGTGCTGAAGCCGGAGCACCAGCCGCGATCCAATTCTTGAGCGTTTGATAGCCTTCGCTATCCGGGTCCAAGCGCTGGCCGCCGCCATGTGGAACTTGACCTGTGGCCTTGAGGAGCAACAGGCTTTGCTCGGGTGCTGAGGGGGTGATTCGTCGCCCACGAGCATGCCGGACGATGGCCTCGTAGTCGAAGCGGTCGTCGAAGCCAAACAGCGATAGCTTGAACCCATTCTGCCCGCTGGCTTTGCCGTGGCAGCCCCCCGAATTGCAGCCGTGACGAGACAAGACAGGCTGGATCTCGTTCTGGAAATCGAGCGAGGCTGCTGAGGTCGCCTTCGCAGGGGAAGTGCTATCAGCGGCGACAACGACAGTGCACGAGAAAATCGTGGCGATAGTGATGCTGGCAAGCGCGTTGAAGTAGCTGCGCATGAATTTTGACCAAAGGGCGGGAAGAACGTTCTGCGGCGGGACGTAATTGCTTCCGACGGAAGCAATTACGTCATTTCATAATATCAGATGGCGATTGCCGCCACAATGTTTCAGAGATTGGCACATCGAGCTGGCGATTTTGATACTTTCGGCCGAAAACTAATAAGTCGTCGGCTATCGGGGTGGAGGCGAGAGTCGCCCTGCGCGGCGGTGGCGATTCCGCTACCATACACGTGTCAGAACCTACAACAGAGCAGCTATTACACCTGCCAGAATAAGGTCACGGATGGCTCGCAACCGATCGTCGAAACCTCATCTTCTCAACCGCTTTGCTTTGCCCCTGGCTTGGGGCTTTCGGCTGTGGTACTCATCCTTACGAGTGCACCACGATGTAGCCAACCCGGCCCAAGATCCTCGCGTCACGCGCTCGGGCGCTATCTACGCCACCTGGCACGAAGATCTATTTGTAAACGGCTGCGGCTTTAATGACTGCAACATCCACGTGATGATCAGCAGTTCGTCCGACGGCGACTTTGGCACCAACATCGTCACGAATCTCGGCTACGGTGCCATTCGCGGCTCCTCTGGTCGTGGCGGTGCCCGGGCCCTACGAGAAATGATGCGAACCGTGGAAGGGACCAACGTGGGGATTACCCCCGACGGTCCTAAGGGCCCACGGCGGGTAGTCAAAGAAGGAACAACGTACATCGCCTCACGCACTGGCATGCCAATCGTTGCCATGGGAACGGCCTACACCTGTGCAACTCGGTTCAACAGTTGGGACCGCATGGCCCTGGCCTGGCCCGGAACTCGCGCGGTAGTCTGCTTGTGGCCAGGACTACTTGTGCCGGCCGAGGCGAACTCGGAGGAGTTGATGAGTTCTACCCAGCAACTGCAGCAGAACATGACTTCGGCCAATGAGCGCGCTCAACTGCTTCTGAGCGAGTGGCTGAAAACAGGCAAACGTCCTGCCGCCCGCACTGCGGACACCGCATTCGACACCAGCCCACCCCCTGGAACACTGCACGATCTAACACGCGCAGCCTGACAGGTCATTCTGACTTGAAAACGCGATAGAGATAGTAAAGCGACGGCGCCAGCAATAACGCGCCGACGGGGAGTGAGAGAACCAGAAACTGTAAGGTCGTGGCGGGCGCTGCGGTACCAGCGAAAGTCAGATCGGGATAAACCAGATACGGATGCTGGGCGAGTCCCCAGCCCAGAATCAGCAGGCAAATCTCAGCTGCTGCGAAGACGCGGCTCCAGATGTAGCGCCGCGTGAATACGGCCCAGGCTGACGCGGCGAAGCATGCGAGTCCAGCGAGCACCACTGGCAACGAGCGCGGACTGAGCAAGCGTTCAAAGAACCAATGAGCTTCGTACCAGGCGAAGGCCATCACAATGCCGGCGAGTATGGCGACCAAAGTCCCCGCGATAATTGCCCGCTGGCGGAAGTCTTCGCGCAGGTCTCCCTTGGTCTCGTTAGTCAAATAAACGGCTGCTAAATACGCGCAAGTCGCTAGGGCAAGGAGGCCGTTCAACAAAGCATAGGGAGTTAACCAAAACAGCGCGTGCTCAAGTACTACCTTGCCGTCTTATACACGAATAAGTCCTTCGGTCACCACACCGAACGCAGCGCCGAGCAGGATGGGCGAGATAATCGAAGCGATGCCGAACACCACACCCCAGACGCTGGTGCCTGCCGACTCGGCTGTCGTTTGACTTTGATACGACCGAAATACGAACGACGCGCCGCGGAGCATGATTCCCACTAGCGCTAAATGAAACGGCACAAACAGCGCGATGGCCAGTTTTGAATAGGCCCGCGGAAAACAAGTGAACAGCACGACCACCACGAAAATGAGCCAAACGTGGTTCGCTTCCCAAACCGGGCCCATCGCCTTTTGAATCGCCAGGCGTTGTTCTTTTCGCCGCGGGCCAGCAGCGAACAAATCCCATACGCCGCCGCCGAAATCGGCTCCACCTAGGATGCCATAGGCCATCATGCCGAACAGGGCAGCCGCGGCCGACAGGTTAATGAGCAACTCGGTGTTGATCATTTCGCGGCAGGCTCCGTTTCGTGAGTGGTGTGCGTCAACTTACGCAGCAGCACGATGACCGTCACTCCGAGCAGGGCATACAGCAGCGTAAACGCGATGAACATGCCGAACACTCCGTCGGCCGTGGTCACGGCATCTTTGGTTTTCATCACTCCTTGAATGATCCAAGGTTGCCGGCCAACTTCGGTGACAATCCAGCCCGATTCGAGGCCAAGAAACCCCAGCGGCGCAGTCACGCACAACGCGAACATCAACCAGCGATGTGTGAACACCTGCTCGCGATAACGCCAGTAGGCAATCCAGAACCAGAGTGTCACCAACATCAGCGCGGTGCCCGAACCGACCATAATCTGGAAAGCCGCGTGCGTTAGTTCCACGTTCGGCCAATTCTCGCGCGGCGCTTGATCGAGACCGGGGACTTCGGCATTCGGATCGCCGGTTGCAATCATGCTCAAGCCACCGGGAATCTCAATCGCGTATTTCGTTTCCTGCGCTTCTTCATCGGGCCAACCACCGATTCTCAATGGCGCGCGTCGTTCGGTTTTGAATTGCCCTTCCATCGCTGCAAACTTGACCGGCTGCGTTTTGAATACATACTTCGCGAGCAGGTCACCACTCAGAGGCTGCAGAAATGCACAGACTCCGCCGAGAACCATCGCGGCGATTAAACCCGCGCGGGTGTAGGCATCGCGGCGGCCTTTCAAACTCAAGTAGGCATACCAACCGGCCACGGCAAAGGCGACCGCCAGGTAGCAGGCCAAGGTGCTGTGCCAGGCCATGTAGAACCACAACGGCTGCTTGAAAATGGCGATCGGATCGGTGGTCGTCACCACGCCGGCCTCATCGAGCGTGAAGCCCACGGGCTGCTGCATCCAGGCGTTCACACCGAGGACGAAGATCCCCGACAGCATCCCCGTTGTCGCGATTACCACGCCGCACAGCCAATGCGCCAGCGGCTTGACCTTGTTCCAGCCGTAGAGATAGATGCCGATAAAAATCGCTTCGAGAAAGAACGCATACCCTTCGAGCCCAAAGATATGCCCGACGACCGCTCCAAGCAGTTCTTTGTACTTTGGCCAGAGCAGGCCCAACTCCAATGCCAGGGCAGTGCCGGAGACAGCGCCCACGGCGAACAGCAGTCCCATCACCTTGGCCCATTTCATGGCCAGTTTTTTGTAGTGCTCCTGCCCGGTGCGCAGGTACATCCCTTCGACCATCACCAGCAGCAACGGCAGGCCAATCCCGATCGCTGCATAGACCATGTGAAACGCCAGCGAAACGGTCATTTGCCAGCGGGCCGCGGTGAGGGGGCTCATGTGTGAGGTCTGGGGGCAGGAAGGGGCTGGGGACTAGGAACTAGGGGGACGAATTCAGAGGTCAGGAGTCGGAGGACAGCAGTCAAATGAAGATTGTACCTGAGCGTTCAACCATTGCGAACGACGTCAATCGCTAACGTGAGTTGTTGGCTGTTACCATAGCTTGCAACCGATCCTGAACTGGCTGCGAAACTAACGTGTTCTGTAATTCAAGTTGTGCGATCGAGGGTGAAAGGACTGCTTCTGAATCCGAGCTAATGATCGAGTCGGTAACTCGCACGCAGCCCATCAGATCGAGAGACCTTAGACGGCGGTGAGTGAGTAAGCACCTCGCGCCCTCCGATGTAAGGGTCTCGGAATGGGCGCTAACGTTGCGCAGATGAGGATAACGGCATAATATTTTTGCATGAGAGTCTGAAAAACTGTCGCACCAGACACTCACTTCTTGAATTGTGCCAATCGTCGCACCTTCCTCCAAGATTTCCGTTAGCTGCCGAGCCGTACAATCGCTATCGATCCGAAGTACGGTGGGAAAGTCGGTAAAGTTCCTGAGAAAGTGCCATCGCCGACTTTCCGCTACCGCCGTATCGAAGTCCGCGCCATGGAGTAAACCGATCCCGGCCTCATTACGGTAGAGGATTCCGGCACGTGCGCGTTTCATATTACGGACGGATGCTGAAACGCGTCGCCAGCGTTCGGCGATGTAGCCGATTGTCAACGAGAATAGCGTCAGGACCACAACGAACGCTCTCAGTGAAAACCGAAAGCGGCTGATGAAGGTTCGCGTTTTCGGCATTGCATCAGTCGGCATAAAACAAAAGAAGCTAGAGATCAGACTCGTTCGCCCTAAATCCCTAGCTCCCAGTTCCTAGCCCGCAGTCCCACTCACTACGGTTCAAGTTCAACGTTCCAGTAGGCTTCGCTGATGAACTTGCTCCAACTGGCGATTGGTACGCTGGAGATTGCGTAGAGCGGTTTCCACTTGGGGCGAATCGGCAGCTTCTTCAAACGCATGCCGACTTCCTGGTACGAGTGGTTCGCCTTCCGCTTATTGCACTCCACGCACGCGAGGACGCAATTCTCCCAAGTGCTTAGACCGCCGCGCGAACGTGGCGTAACGTGGTCGATCGTCAGATCGTCCCCGCCGGGCTGAATGCCGCAGTATTGGCACTGGTAGTGATCGCGCTTGAACAGGTTACGGCGGCTGAAAGCCACGTCCATTTGCGGCAAGCGGTCGTACTCTGCCAGCGACAGCACCTCGGGCACTCGCATTCGCGAATGAACTGCCTGGATGAAAGGCTCGCCGTCGCGCGGCTTTTGCCGCGTCCAGTCATCCCAGTCGTATTGCTGGAAATCGTGCGGATCGACAACCCGCGCCGTTCCATTCCAGAGCAACACGAGGGAACGCGACACGGTCGAAACCCGCACCGGCTGCCAGTTGCGATTGAGTACCAGCGTCGGTCGCTGGAGAACTGCCGTCGACATACATGCACCTCCGCTGGGAAGAAACACGACCAGTCGGCTATTCGCCGGCGTGTTGCCATCCCTCGGCAGCACGCGGTTTGTTAGCCAGGCCTGGGCGTGAAACCCGAACCTAAGCCCGCTGCGGAAGCCTTACCGATCTCCTTAGTTATATCACAAGAGGGCGGAACTTGCTTGCGGGTTCGGACAATGCCTGCCGGCTAATTCAAGATCGCCCTGTAGATTGCCCCGTGCGGTCATACGGTTCCCGCTCGAACTCCCTCCGGCCACTGCTGCCCACGAGTGACACGGTCGCAGCACTTCGCCGTGCGATTTGACCATTCGTTTTTTCATCCTAAACGTTCAACTTGCACCCCCTTAATTGAACACCAATCTCGCGGAAACCCGAGAGTTACGCATGCTACTGTCCAAATAAGAGTTCCTTAATTGAACACCCCCTTCCGCCGTGCGCGCACGATCTTCACCCTGTTGATGAGTTGGCCCAGCGGTTCGCGGGAATCTGTGATTGCCCAAGCAAGCTGGGCGCCACGGTAGTCGTGGGCTCTGGGTGGACAATCCGCAGGCGAGCGCCTACGCTGAGCAAGTCACTTTCCCGGCCCTATTTTGCATTGAATCAACCCTATGGACGACTCGCTCTTTTTCGTGAACCTCGGCCTTCGCTACCTGCACATCTTGGGCGCGATCGCCCTCATGGGTGGCACCATTTTCATGCGGTTCGCTCTGTTCCCCACCGTCAAAGGACTGAGCGAAGCAGAACGAGCTGCCGTCCACACCGGTGTGCGTTCGCGCTGGGCGAAAGTCGTGGGCATCGCCTCGGGCATGCTACTCATCAGCGGCATTGCCAATTTGGGACTCGCTTCGCGGTACGACATCGCTTTACATGGGGGCGGAAGCTACAGCATGCTCGGCGGGATTAAACTGGTGCTGGCTTTGCCGATTTTCGTGATCGCCGCGCTGTTGATGGGGAAGACCGACCTGGCCAAGAAGGTGCAAGCCAATGCGGCGATGTTCATGAACATCAACCTGGTGCTCGCCCTGATCCTGGTCTTCATCGGCGGTTGGCTGAAGTTCTCGACGAAGACGCTCAAAGAAAAGTACCGGCCGGGCAACGTTCCCGCGGCAGCTGCGCAGGCTGATGGCCAACCCGCGATTCAACTGACGAAGTAAACGAACTCCCCCATCGTTACCGATCGGAATGATCGCTCAACTAGGCCGCTGTTGGCACCCGGCGATAGGCAATCAAGCGAGCCGGGGCACCGCTGCGGCGGAGTCGTTCCAGGCAGATTTGCGCCAGCGATAGATCGCTAAAGCTCGCGACCAGTTTCCAGGGCTGCTGACTGGCGGCTTCGCGCGTTTGCACGCGAAAGTGCGGGGCCATGTTGCCGGGGCCGGTCGCGGCCAGCAGGGAAATCGCGGTGCCGGAATTAGCGGCCAGCGACGCGCCAGGAAGACTAACCGACGGGGGATATAAAGCAGGCATCCGTTCCACTCGAACAAAAGAGATAACAAACCACGGCAATCAAAAACTGCCGAACAAAACGTGCTGCGGGCTCAGTGGAAGGATCAAACAGGGCGGTTAACAAAGAGTAATCGGCACGCACCCCCTCTTCCCTTGAATGCATTCGCGTTGATGCTGGCAAGTCGCGGAGCCAGCTGGGCAAATCCAACGGCCGATCACTACGGCCGCTTTTGTTCCAGCAACCACTGATACAACTCGGGCTTACCGTAAGCCGTTGTCCAGCAGTCGTGGCCGGCATCGGGGTCGATCGTGAGCTTGACCTTCTCGCCCCCCGCTTTTTTGATTGCCTCGACCATTGTCTCACTCAAGGCCACCGGCGAGCCCACGTCTTTCGCGCCGTGAAAAACCCAGATCGGCAGTTTGATAAGTTTTTCCGCGAGTGCGGCATCGCCGCGCCCGCACATGGGGACCGCCGCAGCAAACTTATCGGGATAATTCGTCGCTAAGGCCCAGCTTCCCGAGCCACCCATGCTCAGGCCGGTGATGTACAGCCGCTTCTCGTCCGCCTGCTGCTGGGCAGCCACGTGGTCGACCAGTTTGGCCAGGGTGGTGGCATCCCAACGCTTGTCTTTGGGGCATTGAGGCGAAACGGTAATGTAAGCCCAATCTTTCTCCGTGGTGCAAATCTTGGGTGGGCCGTGCTTCTTAACCACTTCCAAGTCGTCCCCTCGCTCGCCCGAGCCGTGCAAGAACATCAGCAGCGGCAGCTTCGTTTTGCCGTCGTGCTTGGCCGGCAAATAAAGCCAGTAATGAAGCGTCGTCTCGTTTCCATCGGCATCCTTGGTGGTGAACTGTTGCTTCACCTGTTCGCCCGCCTTCGGCTCGTCGGCAGTTGCACCGGACCAGCCACTGACGAGGACGACGGTCAGCAGAATTGCGGCAGCAACACGCACAATCAGGTGAGTGGACATGGGTCGACTTTCGGAGTAGGGAAACGGAAGACCAAACGCGGCAGCAGATTCTACGAGATTGCAGCGACCGATCCAAACGAACGTTCACTGCGCACGAGCGGAATTGGCCAGACTTGCCAGGCCAACTCTGTTGGCGAACTCCGCTGCTGCTGAGGACGCGCATCCCCTTCTTTCTCGGCAGCCGCACCAATCAACAAGGCGATCAAGATCAGCGTCAAACCAACGAACCGCAGCCCCATCGTGCCCCAGATCATCGGAATGACACTACCGCACTTATCGGAGTTCATCATGGCCACCACCAGCGAAACCGATCCAGCTGCGCAGGTAACGTAGCTCCCAAAGATCACGCTCTCCATCGCATAGTTCAGGAGAAACGACAGGCCGGTGAGAATGATTGACAGTATGAGTTCACCAAAAAACACACCGACGGCCAGCAGTGGATTAATCGTCGCGCTCGCCGCGATGACTCGAATCCAACAAAAGAGCCCCAAGAAACCGGCGACGGTGAGCAGTAGATACCCAGTACCAAACAACGCTACGGCCTGGGGAATCAGCGACATGACGATCGCGAACAGGATGCAAGCCCCCAGACCGACCAGCAAGACAGGCAGTGGCAGCCCTTCCATTCCCTTCGATATCTCGACTTGCACGTCGTCTTCTGCATCTTTGGCCGCTTTGGCCATGATCTGGGCAGTGGCGTCGGCGTGCGCGCCGTGACCTCCGCCTGCGACTGCAGCTGGCGCATCACCCGACATGCTGATCGTCTGCATCCGCTTGCCAAGCTTGACGTTGTAGCCACACTTGACACAGAGAACCGCATTCGGAGGCATATCCGCTCCGCAGCCCGGGCAGCGGGGGATGTTCGAATCGCGTGCCTTCAAGCCGATGTCGTCGAACAAGCCAGCATTGGAATGAATGGGTGCCGGCGCAGCTTGCGGTGCCTGAATTTTTAGCGGCTGTTTGCACTTAGGACAGGCAACCGTGCGGCCAGCCAACTCATCTTTCGCCGCAAACGCAGCACCGCACGCACAGGCAACTTTGATAGGCATAGAACGAGAAGAAGAGGGACGACGATCCGGGATTAGCTTCGACTGAGCAGAAGTTTAACTCAGCCGATTTATCTTAACTGGCCCCTCACCGCGCAACTATGGCTTGCCGCGACAAATTGCCGGCGGTTTCGCACTTCGTGGGCAGCGGCAACTTGTTATCCCAGTTGAGGGATGCTGAAATGAGTTTGCTCCGATTCGTCGCGATCTTCTCCGGCGATGAATGCTTAACCCCTGTCACCTCGCACATCTATCAACCTCTCATGCCTTCAGCTTTTGCCTCTGCCGCTTGGCGCTCGGTCCTCTTGTTGCTCGTCGCTAGTGCCACAAACGGAGTCGCCTTTTCTGCCGAACCATCGCGGGTCCTGAGCGTACTGCGAGACTTCGACCGCGACCAACCGGGTCCGCTGCAACCACTCAAACATCACACGTGGAATGCCACGACGCAGGCCAACGCGGCGAACTACAGTCAGGTCGAAATCGTATTGTTGGCTGCAGAAGAGCAGGCATGCAAACTGACGATAGGGGCCGATTTTCCCTGGGGCAATCGCGACGAATATCGAGCTTTGACCATTGGCCCCGACTACCTGCCACCCGCAGCTGATGCGCTCCGCCTGCGTGTGAAAGTTCTGCGCGGAAAGTTCACTCTGGCCGTCGGTAGTCCCACGGTTTATTTCGGCCATAGCGATGTCGCGACCACCACGCGCGAAGTCTCCAAAGCTGATGGCGACGAGTGGCAGACCATCGAGTTTTCTTTGCACCACAACCTGCGGCGAAACTTTCGCCGCGCGCGGTTCGGCGAGAAATCCCCGGTCATCTATTACACCCGCTGGATTCAAGAGCCGCTGTACCTTTACGTCGACAAGCCCTCGGCCGGTGAGTTGCTCATCGACCAGATCGAACTGTTGACCAAAGGCGAAGGTCAACCGTTTCCGACTTTCACTCCCGACCAGGTACGCCCTGTTGCGACCATTGTCGATTTCGAGAAAGAAACCGACCTTCAGCAAGCCTTCACGTTTTTTCAAGATCCGATCGACTTCACCAAGCCAGCCTATGCCGTGCGACCAGATTGGCTACCTCCGAAATTGGATCGCCTTGCCGTCGGACATACTGGCCTGCATTCACTCCGCTCGCAGCAGCGTGGTACCGAAGAGACCTGCTTCACGGGTATCCATGCCCCCGGCAACAAAGAAGCAAACGCACTTCAACTAACGCTTAAGCTTGACCACGACAGGTTAGAGAGCGAGGTAGCACTGGACTTTCTGGTGTATGTCACTCTGCCCGGGAACAGCGCCCGCTTTCCTTGGCAAAGGTTCCAGCCACCCGAATTGTGGCGCAGTTCCCCCTTGGCATTCACCTATTACTTGGGACAGCAGCAGACCAAGGGGGAAAGTTATGCCTTCTATCACACTCGCCGCTCCTTACCCAAGGGAGCATGGACCTCGCTGGTGTTGCCTGGCGACGACTTCATCTGCGCCTATGGTCAGGGTGATTGCGCAAACCTGTTTCAATCTCAATCGCCGCTGAAATGTGATGGGATTCAAGCGATTGGCTTCGTGGCACCCTATCGCCAGCGGTACGGCACAACAACAGTGACCATCGACGAATTGTCGTGGGTGCAGGTTCCCAGCACTGCGCTGCCGCGGCACACTTATTGGCAAGCGCCGCCGCCAAAGTAGAACGTGCTAAGCATCTTGCGTTTAATAACTTCCCGGAAGGTTTCGTTGGGTGGCTGTGTTCTGCAGTTCGTTGATCTTGCGTTTCTGGGGTATGCCGCGGTCGATGCGTGGGCTCTACCCAACCTGCAGAACACAGGCGAAACGGGTTCCAGGCGGCAAACCCCAGGCACCCAGTGCCTTTCAAATCGAGAAGCTATTAAACGCTAGATGCTAAGCTTTGCGAATGAAGTGCTCGGCATAGCTGCGAACTTGCTTGCCATTAAGCACGTGTACCATCCGCAGTTGCTGAATCGTCGCGTCGCTGAATTGATTGAGTGGGAGGTGAACGAACTTCTTCCCAAACCGCTGCGCCAGTCTGCGCCAACCAGCGCCTGGTGGCGATGCGCTGAGCAGCGCGATCTGCGGACAACTGCTATGCAGGCAAGCCGCCGCCAGCAGTCGCTCCTCCAGCGTTGAAGTGAAGTCGAGCTCACGGTTGGTCCAGATATCGGGAATGTGAATCGGCGGAAACAGGAACATCGCGCCGCCGTAGGTCGACAAGCCGATGCCGGGGCCGACCATTTCTTGGCTGAAGTCACTGGCAAAGAAGGCGAGTGTCGATTCCTCTTGATGTTCGGCAAACCAGGTTGCCCGCCAAGGATAGTCACGCGGATCGGCCGGCGCATCGAAGAGCATCACCACGCAGTCGAGCCGACCGCGGCTCGGCGGCAGAATCTTGACGTAGATCTTTTCCTCGTACCAATGCCGCAGCGTATCGCGGATGTCGACGCCATCCATAATGCTCGTCGTAAACGGCTCCGTCCGCGCTAAATCGGCACCCATCACCGCCTTCGCGCGGTCGAACAAGTGCGCACGGAACGTTTCAATCTGTTGATCTTCCGGCGGCCAACTGCACTGCGAATAGGGATTCCAGCGCATCAGCCATTCTTCTTTTTCAGGCTTCTTTGGCTTCCGCGTGAGTTGCAGCGTGCGCCAGACAATGGGATGGCCGGGCAGGCGATTATCGAGCTCCACAATCTCTTTGTCCGGCAAACGCGCCTGGCTGATGCCGCACTTGATTGTTTCGAACGGGGTGTACTTCGCCAGTTCATAGTCGCGAGCTGTTTCGGCCACATGCACCGCAAAGGCATCGCCGCAAGTTTGTTGCGTGGCGACAATCAGGTTGTACAAGTCGGGAGTCAGCCGTCCGTCGACCAGCGACAAATTACGCAGGTACTTCAAGCACTGCTTCAGCAAATGGGGCGTAATCTTGCGGGCTCGCCGCTTGAAATCGGCGCGGTAGCGATCCCGCGCAACGAGCAGCAATTCCTTTATGCCGTCGATGGAAAGATTCTCGTCATCTTCGAGCTCCGCGCGCGCCCGTTCGTACAACTGCGTGATGAACGGGAGTTCGCCAAGTAAGAAAATGAGCGTCGCGGGATCGATGGCATAGGTCTCAGGATCCGAAACGGCATCGTCTTCAGCAACGAGCTTCGTTTTCTCGCGATAGGCATTGCGCAGCCACGGCCAATCGGTCAGCGAGCAGATGGCTAGAATTCGCTGCCGCTTCAGTTCGAGCGTTCGCAACTGCGCAGCCATGTGGATGATCCGCGCATGGTGCTGCTCACTCTGCGGCGGACGAGTACTCGGCAAGGTTGCCGCGGCGAATTGCTCGATGCTTACTTTTTTCAAAGCATAAGCATCGGGAAGTATGGCCGTGGGGGGTTCGAAGCGATTCGTTTCCAGGTCGATAAAGGCCCGCGGCAGGTGCTCGGCAATCGCCGACCGAAGCGCGGCGATCACCGCCTGGCAAGGATCGATGGGAACATAACTGCAGCGGGAATGTTCGCCCGGCGTATTTCGCTCGGCCGAAAAGAAATCGCTTTGTTCCTTCTGCAGCACCGCCGTCGGTGTTGGCAACTGGCCGATTGCTTGCTCAACCGCGGGCTGAAACGACGGCGGCAACGGCACTGCCAGGCAATCGAACGACTGCTCGAGCATCAGCCGGCGCACGGCAATCGCAAAGTCGCCACTGCCGTGCAACACGGGGACGAGCGTGATTCGGTCGCTGAGATGAAGTGCGTTGGTCATGCGTTACGTAGCCCGACGCGTTAGCGAGGGGAGTTTATGGAGGCAGGTTGGCCTGCAATCCATTGCAGATTGGCTTTGATTCGCTTGGCTCGGCAAATGAATAGTGAACACGATCACGAACCATCCCCTGGCGAACGCGTCGGGCTACATAGGAAGTTACCGGTCATCTTCTTCGTCGTCATCCGAGTCATCAAAATCATCGTCGAAGTCGTCTTCATCCTCATCCTCACTGGCTCGATCCGGATGGAGCGGATCATCGGCAGCAAAGAAGAAGTCGCCGAGCCCCAGCGGAACATTGGCTTCGCCCAACGAACGCGACTTACGCTGTGCGACCGAGTTCAAATCGAGCGCATCGTCTCCCAGGCACTTGGCGAGTGCTTCGCGCCAGGCAGCATCCTTCGATAGCGGATGTTTCGAATCCTGCGCGAGTCGCTTCATGGCATAACGCAGCATGTTGATTCCATCGCGGGGGCTGTAGTCGAGCTTGAGCGCGTGGGCCCGCTGCAAAAAGTCGACGGTCAGGGCCAGCATTTCGGCTGCGGCGAAGGGAAGGTGATACTGCAAAATCGCCAATTCATCCTGACGCTCGGGAAAGCCCAGAGTCAGCGTGGGCTGCAATCGGCTCATGATGTAATCGGGAATCTCGAACGTCGATTCGTCCTGATTCATCGTCACGCAGCAGCGGAAGTCGGGATGGGCGGTGATTGTAATGCCGGCCACAATCGATTCGACATAGCGTCGCTGATCGAACAGCGGAGCGAGGCTCGCCCACGACTTTTCGTTCATCCGGTTCCCTTCGTCCAAAATGCAGATGCCTCCTTGAATTGCGGCTGTCACTAGCGGCGAGGCGTGATAGGCAATCTTGCCACTCTCGGCCAGGACAGGTGTGACGAGCAAATCTTCGGGGCGCGTATCGGACGTGCATTGATAAATGTACAAGTCCTGGTTACGCAATTTGGCCCCGGCCATGCCGAGTGCCGTCTTGCCGATGCCCGGCGGCCCGACCAGGCGCGGCGTCAGCGGCAAATCGCGCTCGTCGACTACCAGCCAGCAGGCCATTAGCTGCTGCAAGATCTCGCGCTGGCCAATCCATTCGCCCCGCGCCTCGTGCGGATGGCTAAGGTGCAAGTGAATTCCATCGATGTTCACTTCCCGCTGCATGGAAACTTCCTATTCATTCGTCGGACGTGTGATCGCTGTGCTTTCGTAGCTCAACTCTAACGGCCCGGCAGAATCGCTCCAAGCGGTAGGACCGGAACGCGCGGACGATCTTGCGGCTGCTTGGGACGTGTGCAGATGCCAGCCAAACGATAACGGCCGCGACGAGCGTTCTATATTTGCCGGGCTAACTGCCGCTCGGTACGAATTGCCAGCGGGCTTCGTTGGATGTCATTGAATCGTTGAGTTAAGGACAGGACCATGCTTGCTGCGAGTCACACGCCGCAAAATCTGGCTGCTTGGATCGACCGCGGCCTGCTGCTGGCCGTGTTGCTCGCGTGCGGATGCTCGCTGTCGCTGAATGTGGCTGATCCCGACCTGTGGGGTCATATTCAATATGGCCGCGATTGCTGGCGCAATGGCTTGCCGGCGACCACCACCTATTCGTACATCGCCGAGGGCTATCGTTGGGTGAATCACGAGCTCGTGGCCGAGTTCGCACTCTTTGCCATCAACGACACCTTGGGTGGCCGCGGCCTGCTCATCGTCAAAGCATTGCTCGGTTGGCTCGTCATCGGGCTGATCATGCGGGCTGCCTGGAAACAAGGGGCCAGCCTGATCACCGTAAGTGGAACTGCGCTGCTCGTCGCCGTGACGCTAGGCAATCACTGGAGTTTGCGACCGCAACTCGCTTCGTACACCTGCTTTGCGCTCCAGATCGCGCTGCTCGGTTGGGCCTTCCAAGGCTGGGAGGGAGATAACCGCCTGAATGGCCCCTGGCTCCGCAACCTGCTTGCGCGGTTTGGTCTGGCCGGTTGCTTGAGTTGGATCTCGCAATCAAGCGACGGCAACGAACCACAAGAGATTCCCTATTCGCGGGCTCACTTGAAAGCCCTGTGGCTGATCGTGCCCCTGATGGTTGTTTGGACAAACTCGCACGGCGGCTTTTTGGCCGGGTTGTGTGTGTTCATTGCGTATCTCGGCCTCCGCGGCGTCGAAGTCGTGGCTCATCGCGGCTTCGCAGCGTGGGGATTGCTGCTCCGCTTTGGGCTGATGATCGTTGCTGCTGCTGTTTCTACACTCATCAATCCTTATGGAACTGAGTTCCTCACCTGGCTGTACGACGACCTCAAGGTTCCTCGGCCCGAAATCGTCGAATGGCGAGCCCCCGACTTCTTCAGCCTGGAAACATTGCCGTTCGTGATTCTGCTCGCAGCTTGGGTGGGGGCGTTGCTCTTCAGCAAGAAGCGGCACGACTTTACGCAACAAGTGATTCTCGCGCTCTTATGCTGGCAATCCATGTCGCACTTGCGGCATATCGCGTTCTTTGCCATCGCGTGCGGCTTTTGGCTGCCGCGGCATTGGCAATCGATCTTCGAACGCCTGGGCGCTTCGTCGAGCGAAACTTCACTCGCCAGCGGATTATCACCTCGCCTGGCTCCCATTCTCGCCGGGCTGATGTTCGTCGCATGCCTCATTACCGGCGGCAAACTGGCCAGCCGCTTGCACGAATTAAAAGTCGAACGCGAAAACTTCCCGCTGGCAGCAGCTGAGTTCATCGCGCGCGAAAAACTCTCCGGCAAGATGATCGTCACGTTCAACTGGGCGCAGTATGCCCTGGCAACCTTTGGCCCCAATGATGCTCGCCCCGATGGGCTCTTGGTGCATGTCGACGGTCGTTGCCGGACAAGCTATTCCCAGGCCATGCTCGACGAGCATTTCGATTTCATCCTGGGGAAACAGCCTCCCACCGATCGTTACCGCGATCCCAACAGCGGGCCCTTCGACCCAGAAAAAGCCCTGCGAAATCATCGGCCCGACCTGGTGCTCCTCGCCCGTTCGCAACAACCGGGTTGCGATGTGATGCTCAACCAGCAAGCAACCTGGTGCCTCCTTTATCAAGACGAACTAGCCCAGCTTTGGGGCCGCCGTAGTCGGTTCGACGATCCAGCTAACCCTGATTATGTGCCGGAGTCCAATCGCGTGATCGGCAGCCAGCCGCAGACCGGTTACGTCGCCTGGCCCGCAATGCCCGCCTATTTTCCCACGAAGATTGTGGACTCCGCGGGGTTGAACATCGCCGCTGCGGCCAGTCATTAACGATCGATTGCATAACCTTGCTGAAAATCCACCGTGCGGCCCCCGACCAAACAAACAGTCCCTGCGAAAAGCGAACTTGAAATGAACGAACTTGCCGCCACCGAAGTCTGTAACACGATTCCAGCCGTTGCCCCCCATGATTTCGGCCGCAATCCGCCGTTGGGAAGTGGCGTGGACGAATCGAGCCCGAGCCGCGACAATCGGGGCCCCTCTTGCAACCGATTGATCGCTATGCTCCCCAAGCCCGCAAACTACGAAGTCCCTCAACTCGACTACGCGCTCCCCGCCGGTTTCAAGCTGTCGGTAGTGATCCCCGCGTATAACGAAGAACGGACGATTCGCGAAATCCTCAGCCGCGTAGCCGCCCTCCCGGTGCCGCTCGAAATCATCGTCGTCGACGATTGCAGCAAAGATCAGACCCGCGAGATTCTGCGCGAACTCGAAGCTGCCGGCGACTTGATCGTCGTCTTCAAGTCGCAGAACGAAGGAAAGGGAGCGGCCCTGCGCACTGGCATTCAGCGCGCCACCGGCGATATCGTCATCGTGCAAGATGCCGACCTGGAATACGACCCGCGCGATATTCTGCCATTACTCAAGCCGATTCTGGCCGGCGAAGCAGACGTGGTCTACGGCTCGCGCTTTTTGCACGAGAAGCCGCACGACAAGTCGCTCATTCACCGCTTTGGCAACTGGGCCCTGACGTTCGCCTCGAACGTGACGACCGGCCTGAAGTTGACCGACATGGAGACCTGCTACAAGGCCTTCAAGCGCGAAGTGCTGACGAAGTTCGAGATCCAGCAGAATCGCTTTGGCTTCGAACCCGAAGTGACCGCGAAACTTGGCCGCCGCAAGTTTCGCGTCATCGAAGTTCCCATCAGCTACAACGCCCGCTCGTATGCCGAGGGGAAAAAGATTGGCGTTAAAGATCTCTTTAACGCCTTATGGTGCATCTTCCGCTATGGCCTGCGAGATTAGTTCCCGCGGCCATTGGCCAGTTCTCACTCGCCCAGCGCTAATTCGCGCAGGTGACTGAGAAAGCTCCCCATGCGCTTGGGCGCGCCAGCTTGGTGCACATTGTCGGCGCGCGAGTGAATGGTGGTTGCGGGATCATTCACGGTGGCAACGGGCACGGGCGGTATCTTGCCGAGTGTCATCTCGGGCTCGATCTGACCTGCACGCAGTTCGTCGATCGCGCCGCGCCGAATCATGTGGATTGAAGCCACTTCGTTCGTTTGGTTGGCTTGCACCTTGAGGGCTTCGCCCCATTGGCTAAGCCGATCGAGCAACTCGTTACTCAAGTTCTGCACACGAGAGGGAGTGCGCGCCATGACCAATTGCTGGTTCTGTCGCATTTCCCACAGCCGGCGAAGATCGTTGCTGCTGATATTGGCCTGTTCGTCTTGCACGAAGACGATTTCGCCACGGGCCTGTTCCATGCCCGTTCGCACCGCTTGCTGAGTGCCGCGGGCGACCGTATTCCGCAGGGCTCGCACTTGCGGATACTGCCGCGACAGATCCTCGGCAATTTCGAACGTATGATCGGCCGAGCCGTCATCGACAATCAGCAGTTCAAACCGCTGCGTCAGTTCGGGGATGATTTCCAACCACCGAGCCACCTGCCGGCCGAGCGTGGCTTCGCAATCGCGAACCGGCATAATCAAACTGAGGGTACTACTCGCGTTCTTCGTCGCGTCTTTACTCGCGTTTATACTCAAGGGGGGCCTCACAAGCTGAGAGTTGCCCAGGCACAAGCTGCCAGCCAGGCTGAAGAACGTTCGGCCCTCAAGGGGCCGCCATCAGACACATGGCGAGCAGAGGTACTCGCTGCCGAAGCGATTGATTGCATCGGCAAGCCGCGCGCCGCGCAATGAGGTTGCTCCGTTGCTTTCGCATAGCGTCGGTTGTGAGCTTCGTACCAATGGTTCACAATAAGCTGCTACGTTCGTTCTTCGTGGTGCAGGGCTCGTTTCGCATGCCGGTCAGTCTTACATTTCGTCAGTGGGTGCGCGATCAACTGCAGCCCAGCGTGCGCGGGCTGCGCGACCGGAGTATGTTCGGCGGCGTGGGAATCTATGCCGGCGATTGGTTCTTCGCCCTGCTGGCCGAAGATCGACTCTACCTGAAAGTGGACGATTCCAATCGTGCCGACTTTGTCGCAGCCGGCATGGGACCGTTCCATCCCTTTGGCGACGACCGCCTGGTGATGCAGTACTACGAAGTGCCGCTCGAAGTCATCGAAAAGCAGGCGTTACTGGCCGCCTGGGCTGCCAAGGCCATTGCGGTCGCCATGGCGGCCAAGAAACCGAAGAAGTCGGTAATATCGAAACCGGCCAAGAGTCAAAACAAGATTCAAAAGAAGACCACCCGCAAAACTCCTAGCCGCTAAAGACCCTCATGACTGATTTCTCAACTCCAGTGACCGGTCCCGATTTCTCGCGCGGCGAAGGTGGCTTGCTCCCGGCCATTGCCCAGGATGCGGAAACCGGCGAAGTACTGATGATGGCCTGGATGAACCAGCCCGCCTTTGAAGAAACGCTGCAGACCGGCCAGGCGACCTATTGGAGCCGCAGCCGAGGCAAATACTGGCGAAAGGGTGAAGAGAGTGGTCACCGCCAAACGGTGCGGGCCATCTTTATCGATTGTGATGCCGATACCATCCTCCTCAAGGTCGACCAGGTCGGCGCGGCCTGCCACGAAGGTTACCGCAGTTGCTTCTTTCGCCAGGTCGACTCCGTCGGTGTGCGCGTCGTCGCCACCAAACTGGTCGAGCCCACGGCAGTCTATAAGAAGAGCTGATCACGGCTTGATGGCACGGCCTTGGCGGGGAGTTACAATCGCAGCGGAATCAACTGCGATTTGTCCCTCTCCTCAAAAGGCCCACCATGTCCTGCTTTGCTTCGCTTTCACCCTGGCACAAACTGGCAATCCGCGCGGTGATTGCTGCCGCCGCGATATTCTCCGCTTCACCATCTACTGCCACTGCCGCCGAAGGCTTCTTCTTTCAGGACGGCGATCGCGTCCTGTTCATCGGCGATAGCATCACCGAGCAATACCAATACTCGACCGACATCGAACTTTACCTGACGACGCGCTTTCCCAAGTGGCGGTTGCAGTTTCTGAATGCCGGTATCAGTGGCGACACTGCGGGTGGCGGTGCCGGACGCTTCAAGACCCACGTGCTCGATGAAAAGCCAACTGCCGTGACGATCAACTTTGGCATGAACGACGGTGGCTACGGTGCGTTCAACAAAGACAGTAACGCCCGCTACGTGAAGAATACCGAGTCGATGCTCGAAGCCGCGAAGAATGCTGGCATTCGTGTGGCCCTGGTCTCGCCCAATGCCGTCGATCGCCGCCTACAAGAGCGCTTCAAGTTGTACCTAGAAACGCAAAAGGAGTTCTATGCTCCACTGGCCAGCAGCGCTGAGAAGTTCGGCTTCCCCTTCGTCGATCAGTACGCCACCACTCGCGCCGCGCTCGAGAAGATGGAAGCCGATAAGGCCGATGCCGTGCGCCCCTTTGGTGACGGTTTTCACACTTCATCGAATGGCGGCCTCTTCATGGCTCACGCCATTCTCACCGGTCTGCATGCCCCAGCACTGGTCAGCGATGCCACCATCGACGTGACCTCCGGCAAAGCAACAGGCAAAGCATGTACGGTGACCGGAGTCTCTGGTGATCCGCAGGCCGTCGAATTCACTCGGCTCGACGACGCGCTCCCTCTGCCGATTCAAAAAGACTGGGTGTCGCTCCTTCCCTACATGAACAACCTGAAGGATCTGAACTGGTACGGACTGAAGGTCACCGGCCTGGCTGCGGGCAACTATGCAGTCGCCATCGATGGCGAGGAGGTCGCGCAATTCACAGCTGACGAATTGGCCGCCGGAGTGAACCTGGGCAACGTCACACAAGGGCCAATCCACGCCCAGGGCAAAATAGTGCTTGACGCCATGAACGCCAAGAATCAGCTGGTTCATCAGCGTTTTCGCAGCGTGGTCATGTTCAACGCTCCTGATTGGCTCGCCGAAGTTGCCGCCGCGCCCAAGGCAGCGGAACTCGCGAAGCGGATGGAGAAGATCGCCGCAGCTCAGGCGGCCATCTACGAGGCGGTTCAACCCGTGAAGCACAACTTCGCCATTAAAGCGCTGAAGTAGCGATGCTGTAGGGCCCGCAGTTCGGACCGTAGACACCTCAGCCAGCGAACCGACACTGTTCAAGAGTCAAGCCGGATCACGGTCCGCACAGCGGACTCCACACATACTAGGAACTGAACATGACTCGCTCGATCTCGCTCCTCGCGTTGCTCTTGCTCTGCAGTTGGCAAGCGAACTTTCTCAGCGCTGCGGACGAATTGCCTCCACTGCAGAAGGACATCGAATTCGCCAAGGTCGGCGATGTCAGCCTCAAGCTCGATGCCTTCGTTCCCGCGGGCGAAGGTCCATTTCCCACATGCATTCTGGTGCATGGGGGCGGGTTCATGCGGGGGACCAAGCAGCACTACATTACGCCGCTGTTCGAGCCCCTTTCGAAGGCAGGCTTCACCTGGTTCACCATCGACTATCGCTTGGCTCCTGCTCATCGCTGGCCCGCATGCGCCGACGATGTGACCACCGCCATTCGCTGGGTGCGCGAACATGCGAAAGAGTACAAGGTTGACCCGAATCGCATCGCCCTCATCGGCGAATCGGCCGGCGGACATCTGGTGTCGTGGGTGGGTGCCCGCAACGAGCCAGACAAGTTGGGACTCGCCGCGGTGGTGCCAATCTACGCGCCGCACGACCTGGAATTTCAGGTCAAGCACCGCAACGCGCTCGGCCCCTCCATGACCGCACTCCTCGATTTGACGGAACTCAACGACAACGCGTGGCAGAAGCTGCGCGAAGCATCGGTGACCACCAAGTTGCCCGGTAAATTGCCGCCGTTCTTACTCATTCACGGCACCAAGGACGAGCAGGTGCCGTACGAACAATCGACTCGCTTTCAAACGCAGATGAAGGCCTTGGGCAACCGCTGCGACCTGATCACCATCGAAGGTGGCATTCATGGCATGGGTGGCTGGGACAAGCTCGGCAGCGACTATCGCACGCAACTGGTTAACTGGCTGAACAAACATCTCCCAGCAGCGGCAAGCAAAGCCGATTCCTCGGCGGCTCCATTTCCGGGCAAGCAGAGCGTGTGGAATGGCTTCGCTCGTTACGACTTCGAAGTCGCGGGCAAGAATGTACTCGTCGTCGCGCCCGCTCAACCGGCAACTGGCAAGCCTTGGGTGTGGCATGGCGAATTCTTCGGCCACAAACCAGCGCCGGATATCGCGCTACTCAAACGCGGTTTTCACATTGTCTATCTGAGTGTGCCAAACATGCTGGGCTCACCGGCGGCAGTGGAGCATTGGAATCACTGCTATGCCGAGCTGACCAGCAAATATGGCTTCGCACCGAAGGTATCGCTCGTCGGGCTCAGTCGCGGCGGGCTCTATTGCTACAACTGGGGGGCAGCTAACCCCGAAAAAGTGGCCTGCATCTATGGAGACGCGCCCGTTTGCGACTTCAAGAGTTGGCCGGGGGGCAAAGCTCTTGGGGGCGAGTGGAAGGGGAAAGGGAGCGCCGGCGACTGGAAACTGGTGCTGCAACAGTGGGGCTTCAAGGACAATGCCGCCGCGATTGCCTACGACAAGAATCCGGTCGACAACCTCCCACCTTTGGCCAAGGCCAAAGTCCCGCTACTGCACGTTTATGGTGACGCCGACGATGTCGTGCCGTGGGACGAAAACACCGGCCTGATCGCCGAGCGATATCAGAAGCTGGGGGGCGACATCACACTGATCGCCAAACCGGGGGTTGGGCATCATCCGCACGGACTGGAAGACTCGACGCCCATTGTCGAGTTCATCGCCAAGCATGGTTCCGCAGGCAATTAGTACTCAGGCCCCCGGCAGTCAAACCCCAAACCGCCGAGATATTTCTCCAGACTATATCACCATGTACTTGACAACTCCTCAATATATGACAATAATACTGCCGACCGTTTTGGCAACTTGGTGGAAGAACTGCGCATGCACTGCGGGACGATTTCGTGCTGATGCGAGGAGTCATTTTCCAGCCATTCGTGGAAAGTTACCAAGGGCGACCGGATATGCCGCTGAGTTAATCAACAAATAGGATGTTTTCGGAGTTGGCAAACTGAACGCAAAACGTTGCGGCAGCATGACTTGCCGGTGATGCACGCAAAAGGGGGGTGTTGATAAACCTCCCGGCGCTCTGCCAATTCGCACTGGCAGGCTTTTAGTCCACCGTTGTCGAGTCGTCGGCAGGCGGCGGGATGACGGGACTTGAATCTTCGTTGGCTGCTGTCGTTTCGGTCGCTGTCGCGACTTCTGCCTTGCTCGGCAACGGCTTGGCTTTCGGCAGCTTTTTCAGCTTCTTGTCTTTGGTCACCAACGTCGCCGCGTTGTTGTTTTCCGGAAAGAGCGAGGCAGCCGTTCGCTTCAATTCAGCCAGCTTCGCTTCGGTCGCGGTGATTTCGTCGGCCAGTTTGCGGGCCAGTTCATCGCGCTTGCTCAAGAAGGACTGCACCTCCGCGAGCAACGGGGTCGCGGCCTCGGAGCTAGCGATGACCGCGGTTGAATCAGCAGCGGCCGCTGACGCGGCACCCGCTGACTCGCTCGACGTTGATTCTTCAGTAGTCACGGCATTCTCCCGGTGCTTCTTTTTCGACATCGACGAATCCTCGCTCACGGCCTGCCTGGCAAAGCCCTGATTTTAGCGACTCCTATTTTTCGTAGAATGCCCGCTTGCCGCGAATTGTTTTGTTGAATGCGAGGGAAATGGAGTGTCGGAAATTGTCGCCTATCACGAAGCCGGGCATGTTTTTGTCGCCTACTACGTGGGAGCGCGCGTTCGCTCGGTGACCATTGAACCCGACCGCGACGAAGGACCCGAGCGGTATGGCGATACCCAGGTGCTGTGGCAGCGAAGTCGTTACTCGCCGCGCGAACTGGCCGAGAAAGAAATTCAGGTCGCGCTTGGCGGACCTGTCGCCGAGATGATTCACAGTGGCGATCCGTTTCATCCCGCTTTTGTGGCCGAATGGTCGGCCGATTGGCAAGCAGCCTGGCGGTCAGCGGCGGTTTTGATTGCCGATGAAGCAAAGCGAATGAAGTATCTGGAGCAGGTTTCGATTCAACTCCACCGCCTCCTTAGCCGCGACGATCATTGGGCGGCGCTCGCCGCTGTGGTCGACAATCTGCTGGCCCACGAACGACTCGACGAAGAGGAACTTTCCGAGATCATTCAGGCCTGGATGCGGTAGGTCATCCTATTTGGTCGCAGCCCCTGCTTTCGCTTGAGCAATTGCGAAATCAACCAGTTCCTGGCACTTGAAGAAGCCTTCCCAATAGTTGTGACCCTGTCCCGGAGCAATGACAAGGGTCACCTTGTCTTCCGCGCCCGCCGCTTTGTACCTGGCGTCAAACTCGGCCGAGTTCTCTTTCAGCGGCACAACTTTATCTTGATCGCCATGAATCAGAAACGCGGGAACTTTCGCGTGCGCCAGTTTGCCCACGCGCTCAATCGGATTCAGCTGTTTGGCTTGTGCCTCCAACTCGGCAGCTGTCAAACCATACGCACCGGCCGCTTTTGCTAAGCCGGGATACGTTCGGAAGTCGAACACCGGATAAATGCCCGCCAGCCCGGAGACCTTGTCCGGATTATCGGTGGCCCAACTGGTGACAAGCAATCCGCCTCGGCTGCGGCCGAGCACACAAGCCTTAGGGGCATAGCCCCGGTTCTTCGTCAGTTCATCGTACAAGTCTGTGAATTGCTCGCTCCCCTTGGGACTGCCGTAGGCCTCGCCGACATCGATCCCCGCGACCGCCACACCTGCGCCGGTGAACTGCTCGTGCATCCACTTTTCGGCAGCATCGGGGTAGGGAGGCAACGTCGGCGCATACATGATCCACGGCTGTGGCTTCGCTCGCTTCTCTTCCGGAGGCAACAGAATAAACGCCGGCCGTCCCGCGACAAGAAACGATTCACCGGGCAGGATCAGTTTTTTCACCGGCGCCGGATCAGCGGCCAACGCGAGGCCAGCGAACGACGCAAAAACTAAAGTGGTCAAAGCAAACAACGATTTCGGCATGCGAGGAAACTCCGGGAGGGATTTGAGTCGTTCCGATTTTAGCCACTTTCTCGTAAGCAGCGGGGAATATTTGCCCGTTCACATGCATCTAACTGAAGACGCGAAAAATATCTCGCGAACCAATTGGCAGGCAGGCCGTCTTTCTCTGTATGTGAAGCAGATCCCTGTCTACGAAGGTTGATCGTCATGTTCGTTACCATGCTCACCGTCACTCTCCAGCGACTCAGTTCACGCGCGGCCGCCAGCCGTTCCGCCTGTTCGTGCAGTCAGCTTCTTTGCCGCTTGTAAGAACTTTGCATGGGCAGCTGCAACCTTGCGGCGGGTGCCTATTTCCGAACGTTTTGGGCAACGTGAATAGAGTTGCGTTTGCCGAACGGCCCATTCATTCCGGGGTAGTTGCTGTTGGTAGTGACGCCTGGCTCTGAACCAGGAGCTCGTTGGTTCGATTCCAACTCCCGGAACTTGCCTTGATTATTCGCCTACGGAAGTCATCCGGCCGGATGAGGAGCCTGTCTTGAAAACAGGTGGCGGCTTGGTCCGCTTGTGAGTTCGAGTCTCACGGCTTCCGCTTGGGAATTGGTTAGGAGTTCAGAGATCGCCCCATCATTGAAACAAACTGGCCGGGTACGCAAACAGGTTCAGCGGCGAGGTCGAGAGCCTCGTGCCTGTGGGTTCGACTCCCACCTCGGTCACTTGATGAATGGGCTTCCATGCCGTTGGCGGCGACTGATCCTTGCAAGATCGGTGTGATGGGTTCGACTCCCATGAGGTCCACTGAAGGAAGGTAGCCAGATACGGTTCGCTGGGCCGGTTTGCTAAACCGCGCGACGTCAGTTTTGTGGGTTCAAATCCCATGCCTTCCGCTGGGGAGAACGAAGTAGATCATCGAATGCTAGAAACAAATTGATTTGTCCTCGAAGTGTACCGGATCAGCACGCGACCCTGCGAAGGTCGAAGACTTGGGTTCAATTCCCAGCGAGGGCACTTGCTTCGTGGCAAACGAATGCACAAACATGGCGCGGGGGCTGGACGGCCAGGCGGTTGCCTGCAGAGCAACATCAAGTGGGTTCGACTCCCACCTGCGCCTTTCAATTACTACGTGCGTTGCTGTCCTACTTCACTTGCGTAACGACGGGTGGCCGCCAGGTTCCTTTACCCGAAGGCAAAATGGATGGTGAACCAGTCTTTGGCCAATACATGCGCATCATCAGGATGAAGTCACCCTTCGGCGCGGGGAGCCAGTTGGCTTCCTTCTCCTTACCGGGCGATTCGTGCTGGAAGTAGAGCGTCAAAGATCCGTCTGCATTGAACTTCGGATTGTCGCGCATGCTGACGGTGAACTTGTTCAGGTCGTTCGGCACGAACCACCAGCCACCGTCGTCGAAATACATCGTGATCGACCAGAATCCGTTCACCGGGGGCGTCTGGCCTTTGGCGAATGTGAGGGCATACTTATTGGCGCCGGAAAGCGTATTGGCTTCGCTGTCGACGGTCGTATATGGATAGACGGCATCTTCTGGGAGATTCGCTGGCCAACCAAAAGCAGCAATCAAGGCCCGTTGCAAATAGTCGGTGCCGTAAGCGCCCGCAGCAGAGGGGATGAGCCAGCCATTTTGCTTGTAGCCCGATAAGGCCTTTTGGGCAAAGATCTTTTCCGAAGCAACCTTGGGGACATCCTTGAGCGCAGCCTGGGCAGCTGAATCCAATTTAGAGATATCAAATGCTTTGCCTGGGACGAGGCCAATTTTGGCCATTTTGGCAACGATGGGAGCGTCTTCAGCAGCAGGCGGCGCAGACGAACCCATCAGCCGGGCCAGCATGTTGAAGTAAGCGGCCGTATCCATGGCATCAATCACGGCTTGGGGCTTATCGGTCATGCTGAAGCCCGGATTTGGGTCGACCGGAGGAGCCTTGTACGTGAAAGGCTTGCCGTAGGCACTGAGAGGGACAATCTTGTATTGCGCTTGCAACGCATTGACGGCCTTATAGTCCGCTTCAGTTCCGTCGGCGTAAGTACGGCCGAGAATGAGCATGTAGCGAGTAGGCGATTTGACCTGCTGCATGCCCGCCGGAACGTCGCCGCTCCAACCCGGGCCAGTGACAAGATAGTTGGTTGCCTTGCCTGTACCGTCTCGCTTGCCGGGACTCTCGATCACTGGCATCCAGAGGCTGTACATCGGAAACAGAAAATAACGATCTCCCATATCTGCGTGCGAGAAGACCATCGGTTCCGCGCCGACATCGAGCCACGCGACTGAGTACAGCGTATCTGCATTGGGGGCAGATACACCACGGTAATCACCCGGCGGATACCGCTTCACATTGATGAACTGATTCATCGGACCGCGCAGCCCGCCTTCGACCTTGTCGACATTGGTCATCTGCACGCGCGTCACTTCCGTGGTAATCAGCGAGTAACCATAGATGTAGGCATCGACAGCGATCTGCCTGGCCTCATCTGCCGAGACCTGAGCCTGCGCCGCGGCGCTAAATATCGACACGCCGACAACGAGAGACAACAGCAAGTTAGTCATTGACAATGGGGACATGGGCAGACGTCCTTCACTAGGAATGATTCATAGAATCGATCATGGATTGGCAACAATTTTAGCGGAGTTCGGCTACGATCGGTGTAGCAGGGAAAGCAGAAATGGTAGACTTGGCTTACCAAGATCACGAACCGTTGATGCTTCGTCACTAACGCTCGCACCAGTCAAATTGAATGTCGCCAGGTCCAACACTCCACCTTCAACTGCGCGACCGCTGCTACGGTTGCTTCCGGCCAGTTTACGATTGCTTCTGCGCCGCCATTCCCACGATTGACAACACGACCGAAGTCCTGATTCTGCAGCATCGACAGGAGCGATTTCATCCGTTCAACACCGCCCGCATTGTGCGGCAGGCACTACGTAACTCGGCCCTGCTGATCGATCGCCCCCGGCAACTGGCGAACCGTCTAAAGCTCAAGCCGGGTGCTGTTCTGTTGTATCCCGGCCCAGACGCCCAGTTGTTGACAAGTGATTTCGCCGAGCGTCCCGAACAGCTAGTGATCCTCGACGGAACCTGGCATCACGCAAAAACACTGATGCGAGACATACCCGCACTTCAAAGCTTGCCGCGGTACCAACTCGCGCCCAGCGCCCCTAGCCGCTATCGCATTCGTCTCGAACCGAGTAACGAGTATCTCTCGACGGTTGAAGCGACCGTGGCCGCGTTACGGGTCCTGGAGCCGCAAACGTCGGGCTTGGAGCAACTCCTGCAAGCGTTCGATCGGATGGTAGAGCAGCAACTGTTTCGGGCTGGCCGGTGCTATGTGCCGAAGGGTCAGTTCTCCGGCTGAATTCGATAGCGAACCGAAGCATTCGCCAGCACCGTCGGCTGGTCGTTGTTCTCGATCAGATCAATCAGGACGTTGCGGCACGCGGCGCGGCTTAAGTAGGTGTCGTTCCAGTCCTGCGGCGATAACTTCAATCTGCGGGCGCGATCAAACTCTACGACCACCGCACCGGTAAAGCGCGAGAGTCGGACTGCCGTAACTTTGTTACTCCAACTGGCACTAGCTGGTTCCCATTTCCCCTCTTGGCGAAATTCGATCGTCGTCGGCTGCACACTGGCTTGCGATTGCGCATCGCGCAAAAAGACCGGCAGCGTTTCTACCATCTCGACAAACGTATCTTGCTGGCTGGTTTTAATCGTTGTTTCGACGGTCAGGGCATCCGGCTCGATCGTGAACGTGCGGGCGTAATCGACACGTCCATCGAGTGCCTTGGGCTGGCCATCGAGACCGCGAGGGATCTGCCCTGAAACTCGGACCACGCCGCGATCGGGCTGCACGTTGCTGGTGACATCGGGCTTAAGAATGCGAGCCGATGTGAAGATCTTGCCATTGGCACGCACTCCGGAAACCGCATGAATTGGCCATTGTCGCCACTCTTCGAGGTTGTCGAATGATTTCTCGCGAGTCAGTCCGCCGCGACGACCAAGCAACACCGAGCCCGTAGCTGGCGTCCAGAACGCAGAGAGTTGACCGCCACCAAAACCATAGAACCCGGGAAACATTGTTCGCCCCGCGGCAAGTTGCGGCTCGGCTACTGCCCCCGAGTGAACGATGGCCGCATAGGGCTTGAGCCTGGCGACGGTGAATGCCTGACCGAAATCGCGGACAAAAGTCTCATCGCGGAGGAATGGTGACTTCAGTAGCGGTGAGTTTTTCTGTTCTAGTTCCGCGCGGTGGGCATAGGCACCAACGGGATAGTGATCGAAGCCGTAGTTCACCATCGCGGGAAAGTTGTACGACTGAAACATGCGAAATTGCCACGGATGCGAAGTGATCTCATCGTTGCGAAGCATCCCCGCTCCCATCGGCTTGTAAGCATTCTCATTGATCTGAGCCTGAAAGACCGACGCTCTTCGCTGTGCCGCGCCTGCCATTTCGGCGGGGGCGGGCAACTTGGTGAGATGCACCGCCTCATCGGTGACTAGCGCTGCGGCCGCATTGCGATACGATCCCCATTCCCATTGATCGCGCGAGGCATCTGCACTGTAACGCGTTTGAAAATGGCTGGGGCCAACCTGCGTCTTGCCATCTGGCTCGGGCAAAATGACATGCGCGCGCAAACGGTGGCTCCGCTCGACAAAATCAATCGCAAATGGCCACTTGGACGCGAGCGCCAGCCAGGTAGCAAAAAAGTTAGTCTGTCCCGCATAGCCCAGGTCAATTCCACCGCGGTCCACAAAGTAACCTGCCGGATGAACGAACTGGGGATCGGTGAAGAATCGTCGGGCGTAGGCCTCAGTGGCTTTGCTGAACGCCGGATCTTTCAGGGTCTCGCTGACATACCACAAGGCCAGTGGTGAGCAGACTTCAAGATTTGGCTCTTCTCCCAGCGGCCCCCAATCGAGCACTCGCTGGGCCAGCTTTCGGAGTCCGACGCGATAGGCCTCTTGAACCGGTTCTGGCAGCACATCGCGGACTGCTGGAAACGAATAAGCGAGCATGATTAGCGTTGGAGAAATCCAATCGGGCCGCGAGGCACCGTTAACCTCCGGAGCATGTTCGATTTGATCGTCCAGCATGGTCATTTGAATCGACAAGAAGACAAACGCCCGCAGCTTCATCGCGCGCGATTGATAGTAGGGATTGCCGGCATAATTCCAGCGAACTAGAAATGCCACCGGCTCGGGAAACAGTGGCGGCCGCATTACCCCCGCCGGAGTTTCGATCTCTGAGAGTGTAAAAAGCCGAGCCGGAGCATTCACCGCAGGGGCTCCGCGCTTGGTGCCGATCAACGGTTGACCCATTAGGCTGAGTAAATGGTGCCGATACTGCTGCTCGATGTCGCCGTCGAATGGAGGGGTGCCGAATTTCTCGGTTACGCCGTGCTCGAAGTCCTTCGCCACTAGCGTGCTCAGATAGTCGCGCAGGGCTTTCTGATAGGGATGACTCACCGGCAAAGTAGTGCGCTGGTAGACCTGCAGCGGCGCTGCTGGCGGCATGACAACTGCGGGCACGGGCGCAGCCGGTGGAGTATCGGCCGCCAACAACGACGACGTGAGCCCCAACAAAAACAACCAGCTCCAGCCCTGGCAGGGATGCTTAAGCATATTGTGATCCGTGAGTGAGAGTCAGCTCCACAGTGCCCAGCAGGTCCGAAATTACCTTGCCGAGCAAACTGGTTGCCATCTTAGCAATGCGCGACGCATCTTGCGGAACGAATTCTCGTTTGTTTTTCGGGTAGCCGAGCCGATCACTTTGTCGGGTGGATGCGGGATGACTTCGCTCGCGTTGTCAGCCATACTAGTCGTTGCAATTTACTCTCCCGTCCCCAGACCCGCTGCCCATCAATTCCCACCATGATTGCCCAGAACAAGTTCGGTTCGCGGCGTGGCTCTATCAACTGGACGCTCGCCATCATCTTGGCGTCGGCTGTTGTACTCGTCCTGCTCGTGTTCAATCTGCTGCCGCCAAAACAGCCCGCTGGCAAACCTGCGGAGGGCCAGAGTGGGCAACCTCTGGTCGTCTACTGTGCCGCAAGTAACAAGAGTGTGCTCGAAGCCATTCGCCACGACTATGAACGCGATTACAAAGTCCCGCTTGAAATCCAGTACGGCCCTTCGCAAACTTTGCTCGCATCGCTTGCCGTGACCGGTACCGGCGACCTGTACCTGCCTGCTGACGACAGCTTTCTGGTTACCGCGCAGGAGCGAAAGTTGATCGCTGCTGAGTACCCACTGGGCAAAATGCAAGCGGTGGTGGCCGTTGCGAAAGGAAACCCGCTCAAGATTAGTAAGTGGGAAGACTTGCTTAAACCCGAGGTTCGAATCGCTCAGGCCAGCATCGAAGCTTCGGCGATTGGCAAGATGGTGCACAAGTCGCTTAGCAGTCGCGGCCTGTGGGACGCATTGCACGACCGAACCACGGTCTACAAAACCACAGTGAACGAAGTGGCCAACGACGTGAAGACCGGCGCAGTCGATGCGGGCATCGTCTTTGATGCTGTCTTGCACGATTACGATTCGCTCACTGCCGTCACGCTCCCCGAACTCGCTCCAGTTCAAGCGAATGTCGCAATCGGAGTGCTCAACGCCAGCTCGAACGCGAAGCAGGCCCGGCATTTCGCTCGTTACGCGGCGGCCAGCGACAAAGGACTGCTGCATTATCAGAAGTTTGGCTTTCAACCGGCGGCGGGAGATGCGTGGGCTGAAGTACCCGAGGTGACGCTTTATTCGGGCTCAATGCTTCGCCCCGCAATCGAGCAAACAATTGCCGAGTTCGAAGAGCGTGAGGGGGCCCGTGTGACCCGAGTCTACAACGGCTGCGGGATTCTCGTCGCTCAGATGAAGGCAGGGCAGGTACCCGATGCCTACTTTGCCTGCGATGTCGAGTTCATGAACCAGGTGAAGAGCATATTCCCCGAGCCACAAGACATATCGCAAAACGAACTCGTCATTCTCGTAAAAAAGGGCAACCCCGCGGGAATCAGTTCGCTGAAGGATCTCTCGAAAGACGGGCTGCGAGTTGGCATCGGTCACGAAAAGCAATGTGCCATGGGTTGGCTCACGCAGCGCACGTTTGATGAAGGGGGGGTGCGCGAGCAGGTGATGAAGAATGTCGTCGTGCAAACGCCGACTGGCGATATGCTCGTCAACCAGATGCGTAGCGGCTCGCTGGATGCAGCGGTCGCTTACCTAAGCAACGCCGCTGGCTCAGTGGATCAGCTCGATGCAATTCGCATCAAGGGAATTCCCTGCTCAATTGCTCGCCAACCGTTTGGCATCGCCAAAGATACACCCCACAAGCAACTCGCCGAGCGTTTGCTGCAAGCCATTCGGGCCAAAGCCTCGCAAGATCGCTTTGCCCAAGAGGGTTTTCTGTGGCTCGCGGCAGAGGCTCCCGCGCATGAGTGAGTTGCCAGCTGCGGCTGCTGTATCATCGCCCCCCGACGCGCGTCAACAGGCACATCGGGCCGGCTCCGATTGGCCGTTCTTCGCTGTGATTGGCGGACTCGGCGGCAGTTACGTGCTGCTCATTGTTGCTCTACTCGTGGCCGACCTGGCTTACACTTCGCCCAAGCACTTTGCGGCAGCACTTGCCAAACCAGAAATTCAACACGCCGTGCGACTGACACTCATCAGTTGTTCCATCTCTGCACTACTGTCGGTTTGGGTTGCCACGCCGCTGGGCTATATCCTCTCGCGTTTCACTTTTCGCGGTCGCTGGTTGATCGATACGATCATCGATATTCCGGTCGTGCTGCCGCCGCTGGTGATTGGACTTAGTTTGTTGATTCTGTTCCATCTCCCGTTTGGTGGCAGCAATCTGGAACGCGAAGCGCAGCGCTGGCTAGGATTCCGCATTACCTACGCCGAACCGGCCGTTGTGTTGGCTCAGTTTGCAGTCGCCTGCGCCTTCGCCGTGCAAACGATGCGCGTGACCTTCGATCAGATCGATACCCGCGCCGAGCAAGTGGCCTTGACCCTGGGCTGTCGCCGCAGCCAGGCTTTCTTTTTGGTGACATTGCCCCAAGCGTGGCGCGGGGTGATTGCGGCGTTGACAATTGCTTGGGCCCGCTCGTTAGGCGAATTCGGACCGATATTGGTTTTTGCCGGGGCGACGCGTATGCGAACTGAAGTCCTCTCCACTACCGTTTTTCTCGAACTAAGCGTCGGCCAATTGGAAGCCGCGGTCGCGGTGTCACTGTTGATGGTCATGGCTGCGATGATCGTGCTCGGCATCGTCCGCCTGCTCGGCACAAAGGTGGTTCGATGATCGAACTCGCGAATCTTGCGTTGCGGGCCGGAACATTCACACTCCAAAACGTGAATCTAGTTGTTCCCCAGGGGTGTTACGGTGTATTGATGGGCGGCACAGGCAGAGGGAAAACGTCGCTGTTGGAAGTTATCTGCGGCTTAAAGCCAGTCGCTGCGGGCCGAGTGTTGCTGGATGATCACGACGTTACTCACTGGAAGCCCGCCGATCGCGGCGTGGGCTATGTCCCGCAAGATCTAGCCTTATTTCCTACCATCTCGGTCCGCGGCCACTTAGAGTTTGCTTTGCAACTGAGACGCTGGTCGCGCGCTGCGATTCGCGAGCGGGTCACTAAGCTCGCCGGCTTACTTGGCATCGAACCGCTGCTCGACCGCAGCGTGCAGCATTTAAGCGGTGGCGAAGCTCAGCGTGTAGCCATTGGCCGCGCAATCTCATTCGAGCCGAGGGTGCTGCTGATGGATGAACCGTTCAATGCGCTTGACGAAAAGACTCGCGACCGGCTCTGCGCGCTGCTGCGGTCCATTCATACAGAGATTGGCCTCACAACATTGCACGTCACCCACAGCCGGGCGGAAGCGCGGCAAGTAGCTGATAAACTGTTTGTGCTCGATAGTGGCCACCTGCAAGAACGACCACTAGCGGATTTGGACAATTTGACTCCTGAACCGGTTGGAACTTTGAACCGATGAAACTGCGAGTGAAATACACCGCGCAACTTCGCAGCGCCATTAAGCGGGCTGAAGAAGTCATCGACCTGCCCGATGGCAGCCCACTATCCGCGTTGCTCATTCATCTGGCCAACCGGCACGATTCCGGTCGGCCTCATTTACTCAGCGATGCAGGCCAGGCACACGCCAGCTTGCTGGTAGTGGTGAATGAGTCGGCGGTCTCCGCGCGGGATGCTTCCTCCGTGCAACTGTGTGACGGCGACGTTGTGCTACTCCTACCACCGATTGCCGGCGGATAAGCACTCGCACCATGTCAAACTTGCCCGAACTATCTCCCGACGAGCGAAAACGCTACGAGTGGCAACTCTGGGTGCCCGATTTTGGCGAAGAGGGGCAACGCCGTTTGAAAGACGCCACCGTGCTCGTATCACGGATTGGCGGCGTCGGTGGCACAGCCGCCTTGCAATTAGCAGCTGCTGGAGTCGGTCGTTTAGTCCTGGCTCACGGCGGCGAACTGCGTCTCAACGATCTGAATCGCCAGCTGTTGATGACGACGGACTGGCTAGGCAAGCCGCGTGTAGAGTCGGCGAGCCGGCGTCTGCGAGAACTGAATCCCCATGTCGAAATCGAAACCGTCGCAGCGAACATCAGCGAAGAGAACGCGGCGGAGCTGATTGGTCGTTGTGATGTAGTCGTAAGTGCCGCCCCGCTCTTCAACGAGCGGCTCTTGATGAATCGCGAAGCGGTTCGTCAGCATAAACCATTAGTGGACTGCGCTATGTACGAACTCGAAGGACGCCTGACGACCATCATTCCTGGGCGTACTCCCTGCATGACTTGCATTTATCCCGAACCACCAGTCAACTGGAAACGCGAGTTCCCCGTGTTTAGCGCCGTTTCGTCCGCAGTGGGGTCGATGGCAGCCATGGAAGCCATCAAACTCATCGCCAAACTGGGCGAGCCGCTGGCCGGGCGACTCCTGACTTTCGACTTGCGCGATATGAGCTTTCAGACGATCCCAATCATGCGACGTCCTTCCTGCCCCACATGCGGCGGTTTGTTCGCTTGATGCCTTTCCCCAACCGAGCGGTGCGAGGAAGAACTAATGACCAAATCTGCCTGGCTGCTTCTATTGTTGACCTGTACGGCACCGATCCAGGGCGCTGATTGGACAACGTACCGTGGCGATGCCGAGCGCAGCGGTTACACCGCCGAGTCACTGCCAGCCAAGCTCTCGCTCGCGTGGACTTATCAACCGAAACATTCACCGACACCTGCCTGGCCGCGCGATGATCGAATGTTGTTCGATCGTGCCAGCGACGTGGTGGTCTCCGGTGGTGTTGCCCTCTTCGGGAGTTCGACCGACTGCCAGGTGATTGCGCTGGATGCCAAAACTGGCCAACGGCGCTGGACATTCTTCACCGATGCGCCAGTCCGCTTTGCTCCCGCCATTTGGCGCGACCGGGCGTTTGTAGTGAGCGACGACGGCCACCTGTATTGCCTATCGATCGTCGACGGCACTCTGCTGCAGAAATGGCGTGGTGGACCGTCCGACGATTTGATTCTCGGCAATGGGCGGATGGTCTCGCGCTGGCCGGCCCGCGGGGGCCCGGTAGTTCGCGACAACATCGTTTATTACGCGGCGGGCATCTGGCAGTCCGAAGGAATTTTCTTGTATGCCATCGATGCCGAGACAGGCAAAGTGTTGTGGCACAATGATGAGGCGGGCAAGATCTATATGCCTCAGCCCCACGGAGGTGCGATGGCTAACAGCGGCGTGTCGGCCCAAGGCTATCTGGTCGCCACGAACGACGAGTTGATCGTTCCCACAGGTCGCGCGGTACCCGCCGGATTTGCCCGCCGCAGTGGCAGCTTTCTTTATTATCACTTGCAAGCGAACGGGCACATCGGTGGCACGCAGACTGTTGTGGCCGGCTCGAGGTTCTACAACGGAGGTACAGCGTTTCAGAATGCCACCGGTGCGCTCGTAGCCAAGCTGGGCCTGGGAATGGTCGCAGCCACGCCAGCTGGAACGGTCTTTGGCACCAAGAAAGATGTGCGACTTGTCAAACTCGTCGAAAAAACTGCGCCCGATCGCAAAGGCGTTCCGACCAAGTCGCTCGATCATGAAGTTCAATGGTCGGTAGCTGATGTCGACGGCAGCGCGTCGCTGATTGTTGCCGGCAATGTGATCGTCGCAGGTGGTGGCACTTCTGTTACGGCCATTGATGCGAAGTCGCAGGCCATACTTTGGTCGGCCGAAGTCGATGGAGTTCCCTACGGTCTGGCCGCCGCGAATGGTTGCCTTTACGTGAGTACCGATCGAGGAACCGTTTATTGCTTTGCGGACACCGTAACATCTCCTCCCGCCAAGATCGCGCCCGCCAAGAGCAAGCCAATTGCCGCTCAATTGGCCGGCGATGCTGCGGACGAGATCATCAAACGGACGGGCGTGAAAGATGGCTTCTGCCTCGATTTGGATTGCGGCAACGCAGATCTTGCAATCGCGCTGGCGCAGCGCACACAGTTGCAAATCTATGCTCTCACTTCCGCTGAGTCAGAAGTAAATGCTCTGCGAACAAAGCTGGCGGCGCATGGCCTTTACGGCTCGCGAATTACGGTTCATCTAGGCAATGCCGAGACGGCTCGCTATGGCAAGTACTTTGCCGACTTAGTCGTCTCTTCTGCATCGCTGAACTCCGGTTCATTAGGAACTTCGCTGGAGAAACTTCCCCGAGAAGTTCGACCTGCGGGTGGAATGTTGTGTACTGGCAAACTTGGCGCGATGGAAGTTGCGACGCGTCCCGCGCTGGCCAAAGCCGGCAGTTGGACGCATCAATACTCCGATCTGGGTAACAGCAGTTGTTCGACCGATGAAATCGTCAAAGGTGATTTGAAGGCACTCTGGTTCCGCGATGTCGACTTGGAGATGCCTCAGCGACATGGCCGCGGCCACGCGCCGCTATTTCAAGATGGCCGCATGTTCGTGGAAGGAATGGGAGCGCTCCGCGCGGTCGATGCCTATAACGGTCGCAACTTGTGGGAATTCCCGCTGCCGAACATTCAAGCTGCCTACAACGCGGACCATCTTTCAGGAACTTCGGTCACCGGCAGCAATTTCTGCGTTGCCGCGGGCAGCGTGTTCGTTCACGACAAATTGCAGTGCTATCGGCTCGACGCTGTGACCGGGAAGAAGCTCGGCGAGTTCAAACCGCCGGCTCAACGCGATGGCAAACCTGGTTCGTGGGGGTACATTGCCTGCGATGGCAAACTTCTGTTCGGCTCACTGGCTAACCCCAAGCACGTCGCACGCTTCGCTTGGAAAGCTGCGGACGTCAGCGAGTTATGGGGCGAGTCGGCGACTTTCTTTGCCCTGGATGCCAAAACCGGCGAGCTCCGCTGGCGCTATGACGCAGAAGAGTCGATCCGGCACAACGCCATCGCCATCGGCAATGGTCGCGTGTTTCTGATTGATCGGGCAATCGCCAACGAAGACCGCTGGAACCCCGCCGACAAGTCGGCCAAGCTACCCGCTGTAACAGCGTTGAAGCAGCCGCTAGGACGTCTGGTTGCGCTCGATTCCAGCACCGGCGAAATCGTCTGGAAAGGCGAACGCGATGCCTTTGGAACGATGCTTGCTCTTAGTCCACAACACGACGCGCTAGTGATGGGCTATCAATCGACGCGTTTCAAACTTCCCTCGGAAATCGGCGGCAAGCTGGCAGTAATTCGCGCGAGCACTGGCCAGGAAATGTGGAAGAAGGATGCGAAATACGTGACTCGACCTTTGATTAACGACCGCATCATTTACACACAGGGCGAAGCGTGGGACTTGCTGACCGGCAAGGAACAAGGCTTTGCTCTGAACCGATCGTATGGGTGCGGGCAACTCGCCGGTTCCAAACACATGCTCCTCTTCCGCTCGGCGACCCTCGGTTACTTGGACCTGTCACGTGGCTCAGGTGTCGAAAACTACGGCGGCATTCGGCCGGGTTGCTGGATCAACGCTTTGCCCGTCGGCGGGCTGGTATTAGTGCCCGATGCATCGGCCGGTTGCCAATGCAGCTACCAGAATCGCTCGTGGATGGCGCTTTCAGGAACACACGAAGAGTGATGGCTAAGTTCAGAGTTGACGCTAGCCAGCCGCAGGCTTTTTCCGATTGAAATTCACCAGCACAATCCACGTGACCAGCGCTCCAAAGATGGCAATGATCGTATAGATGGCGCTGTTACCGCGAGGGGTGGTCGCTGGCTCGATGTGATGATCGCTGGCAATTGCCGCGACTTCTGACTGGCCAATGTCAACAGCCGCTTTGTTGCCTGTCGGAATCGGCACGAACTCTGGCGGCCCGTCTGCAATTTGACGAGTGGAAACAATCGGCAGTGGCGTGCCATCCTTGGATAGCAACTGATCCCAGTCGGCGGTCAACAGCAGGTCGAAGCCCGGATTCAGATCCTTCACCTCGCAAGAGCAGGCACCCACGAGGAACGTGGCGGAACCCTTGATGTTATCAGCGGTGATGCCGGCCCCAATGAGAGGCAAGAGTGCGCGGCCGCGGCCAAAGACCGGGAAGATCATGGGGTCGGATCGCTCGAGCAAGTCTGACTCACTGCGGAGCAGCATCTGCACTAGTGGCGATTCTGACTCGCTACGCGGCACGCGGAGCATCGAAAATGACAACTTCAGCGGAGTCTTGGCCACCAGGTTGTCATCGGGCAGATCCGTGAGTTCGGGCAACTGCAGCTCTTTGCCAAGCTTTGCCAACTGCTGCTGCAGGAGCGTCGCAGCTTGCTCATCTTTCTCAGCATTGCCACTTTCGAGTAGCAACCAGACGGCAGTTTCGCCGTCTACGAGTCGATTGAGCAGGTCTTTACGCAGTGGCGAATCCAGCAACCGCGTGACAGCGGTGGAATCGAGCGGCTGCGACCAAACCGGCACATCAATCTTCAAGGCCGCCGGATATTGCATGACAATCTGAGGAAACTTTGCTGCAGGCAGCGATTTAAGCAAATCGCGATCGGCAGGCTCATCCAATTCGGCAACATCCAATGTTCGCACCGTCACATTGGCCAGCGATTTCTCCTGCTGCTCTTCCAGTTTGACGATGAGCGCTTTGTCAGCCGGCGAAAGTGCCCCCTCATGAAAAACGGTCACACGATACGCATCGGCCCGCCACCGCTCCAGCGCGAAGCGAAACACAGGCACGTTACAAGCCTGAGCAAGGGCGACCATCGTTAGCAGACCAAACGCTGCCAGCGCGGCCACTTTCAAGTACTGCGAACACCGCAGCCAATTGCGGAAATATGTTGTCATTGGTTTAGTCTTCCGCCTGAATCTCAATCCCGCTGAGCAGAGTTGGCCACTTCGACGCCGAATGGGGAGTCAACTCGATGAGCAAATCGTCACCAACTCGCACGCCTTTCACTTCTTTCACCACCGACCGATTCTTACCTTCAGCATCGCGCACAACGTCGACCGAAGCAATCGCTTCTTTCCCTTGCATACTCACACTGAAGGCGCGCTCGCCCGGTAGTACTTCGTTCAGTTCGGCAAAGTGGAGCCGCACGGTGTAAATCCGTGGACTCTTGGCCGATGTTCCCAGCTTCACTTTCACCGAGGTCAACCCTTCAACACCGGAAGCGACCACCCAGTTCAGTCCCTGGCCTTCAATTTGCGAACTATGCCGCCGGTACCACTCCACCTTGGCAGGCTTGATCGAAATATCGAGCGCCGGCGATGATCCGCCAATGCTGGGATATTCCAGCCATAGCGTGCCATCCTCTGCTTTGCGATCACCTGGCGCACCGAAATTGATGCCCACACGCCGCACAGGCTGTTTCGGTGTCTGTGAGCCAAACGACGTCCAAACTTCTGCATCATCGACCGGAACGAGAGCAATGGAAGTTTGATTCTGATAACTGCAGACGCAGGTGCGGGTGTAGTCGGGGGCTGTCAGAATTCCTCCCGCCACCACCAGGTTATTGGTGCAGCTGGACCGAAAGCCACCAAAGTTTCCCGTGCCGCTATCGTTACATAAGTCGAAATAGCCGGCAGCTCCCGAACGAAAGGTGAGCAAGTTCTCTGAAGCCATTGGCGTATTGCAGCCGTAGTTGCGCGACCAGGTCCATTCCACCGATTCACCACTCAAGGGATGCTCGCGCATTTTCATATCCCCGGTCAGCAAGCTGCAGGCTTTGCCGGCCATTAAGATAGTTTCGTGATGGATCATGGCAGGACCACTGTACGACTTATTCGTCCAGACAGTTTGGCCACTTTTGCCGCGATAAACTCGCATTCCTTTCGGCTCGTCACTCAGCGTATCGCTGGCCGTCCGCCCCGCTTCGACGAGCATATCGTGTTCGGTCGAATAGCTAAGCCAGGTGCCGAACACATCATTTTCAGAGGTCCACAATTCGGTGCCGGTTTGCAGATCGAGGACGATAATTCTCGGTGCATGCGGTGGATTCTCCCCGCGTCGTTTGAGTTTATTGACCTGTGGACCGGACAGGCGGTCGATGCAGTACAGCCTGCCACCACCAATACAGATGCCGTTGTGCCGAAAGCCACTCCGAGCTTCCACACTCCAGAGCTCTTTGCCCGTCTTCCGATTCATAACCACGAGGCGGTTGCTGGCTGAGTAGTTGTCGTTGTCTTTGGCAGAACGACTGACCGTGTCGGAATCCTTGCTTGTCGTTTTGCTCGCGGTCTCCGGCTTCTTTACGAGACTCGGATCGTAAACCGGATCAGCGCCCCCAATCAGATAATCCTCGTACACATTCAGATAGCCCCATAGGGGAGCGCGCTTGGTCTTGGGCGAGAGTGGCAATTGAAACTTGTCGATTGTCTTGCCTGTAGCCGGATCAAGCTTCAGGCAAGCATCGCGATAGGCCACATAAACGCCTTCAGGCGTGGCAATGTAGTTGGTACCGCTGGCATTCGCGCCAGGTTGATGAGCTGTGTTGTTGTACAATGCTCCAATCCCTGGCAGCGATGCATTCCAGAGAATGCGCCCCGTGTAAATGTCCATTGCCCGGAGCATATCGACACCCTCAATGAACAGGCGTCCGTCGACCACCTGCGGCTGCGGACCATGTCCGTGCCGTGGCAGAATTCCGTCGTTCGTGGAACCGCCAAACCAGAGTAGACCGAGGGGGGCCTTCACTCGCTTGTCTTTCGAGACGCGTGAGTTCGCCGCGTCGGCATGTTCGTGCGTCCAGTTGGCACTCTCAGGCAGCGCACCGGCGCGCGTGATACGGAGCCAATCGCTGACAACTTCCACTTCGGCACCGGGGAGTTGCGCTTCCTTGACCAAATTCTCGCAAGCCGTCTGTTCGGCTGCCGACATGGACAAAGACGCGATGCCACCGTATGGCCGGAGCACGTTGAAAGTCTTTTCAACAAACGCAGCTTGTTCTTCTTTGGTGAATTGCGGCAAAGATTCGGCGACGACCAAACTGGCGAAGTAAGGTGGGAGGGAAGCGTCACGTGGATCCGCAACGATGACGGAAAGGCGATCGCCGGGAACACCAAGCGAGCGCAGTTCTTGCCG
The DNA here is from genome assembly GCF_007747655.1 of Anatilimnocola aggregata. Taxonomy (NCBI): domain Bacteria; kingdom Pseudomonadati; phylum Planctomycetota; class Planctomycetia; order Pirellulales; family Pirellulaceae; genus Anatilimnocola; species Anatilimnocola aggregata. Next base: position 4,053,756 of record NZ_CP036274.1, on the reverse strand, counting down.
GAACTTGTGGGCCTTGGCCACATCAGCTTCCAGGACAATCACGCGTAATGAACTCTGCCGCACGACTTCCTTGATGAGTTCGCCGGAACCAACTCCCCAGGCTAGCGCGTAACCTTCGGTAGTTTCCGCCGATTTGAGCAGTTCTGCAGCCTTGGATTCTGCTTCCGCATCACTCACTGACCGCTGCGATTCGAGAGCAAAATGACGAGTAGGCGCACCTTCACTCGTTGGCTCAGCAAAACAGGCAATTTGCCCCTCACGCGTAACGAAAAATAGCCGATCGTCAGCAGCTATTAAGCCAGCGATCGTTCCCTTGACTTCTGCTTGCCAGACGATCGCTACCTCTTCTTCGTCCGCGCGCGGTAAAGAGCAGGCAATTACCTGACCTTCGCCGCCACCATAAAGCCGCGAGCCGGCTTTGATCATGGCGGTGAACCTGGGCGAGTCGACTTCAGAGGCCTTACGCATGGTCCATTTCGCGGTCTTCGCCTTGACTCCCTTGCGATCAACCGTATCGACCATTTCTACTTTCGAACTGCTAACGTCGTGAACCTTGAGGCTCGAACCTGCTGATTCAAACAGTTGTCCAGCGGCGAAGGCGAATGGCTCGCTGATCGCGCCAAGATACTTCTCCGTCTTCAGGTCGAAAGCTGCGCCGCCATTCAGCAGCAGTTGATCGACGGCGGCGACCATCGAGCCACCTCCGCGTTTGCCGTTCTCGCCCAACTGATAGTATTGAAACTCTCCCGTCGTCCGGTTGTAGCAGGCGGGAACCGATCGGCCACCGGGAATGAGCAACTGGTTGCCAATCGCCACCAGCGGGCCTTGCGGCGCGACGCCGGCAAACGAGTCGGTATTGTGGGGCTGCTTGATGTACATCGAGCCATCGCCGTCGGCGGTCCAAACGGCAGTACCGTTAGTGGCGTCCACTGCATGGACGAAGATTCCCATGAAGGGCCAGATACCGGCCGCGAAATAAATCTTGCCGTCGGCCAAGACTGGCGCACCGCGTGCGGGCCACGTCGATATGAGTCGCTCATTGCCCAGCACCTTGCGATCGGACGGGCCGCCGCGAAAGCGCCATTGCAAATCGCCATTTTCGGCAGTCAAGCAATAGAGGTAGCCATCGTCGGCGGCAAAATAGACTTTGTCCTGCCACGCCAGCGGTGCGAACCGAATCGGAGCATCTGCGAAGAATCGCCAAACTTCCGCGCCCGTCCGCGTGTCGTAAGCAGTCAGGCTGTCATCAAAAGAAGAGCCCACAATGAAACGTTGGCCGACGACAATCGGCTCATACGCCGCGTCCAATTGCATCTTCACTTGATCTGGCCAGGCCGGACGGAGCACCGGCAGGTCGCGCGACCAAGCCAATGTCAATTTCGCTGGCAATTCGTGCGGAGTAGCGGCGCTCCGCTGCGCATCATAGCGCCACTGCGGCCAATCCTCAGCAGGCAACTGCAGCCCCATGAGGTTTACTAGAACAACCGCTGCTACAAATCGAGGCAGAAGGTAAAGCATTCAAGTGCCTGGAAAATGACGGACGGAGAGAGGGGCGAGATACACCGGCGGAAGATGCCATTTTGGACGTCCCGCTGGGCAATGTCTACCGAGAAATTGAGGCCGCACGGGAAGACCACAAATGGAAGCTTACAGACTCCGTCCGAATCGCGAGATCAACTCGTGAATAGAACGCTAGACAATGCTCGACGTAGCGTGCCGATGTGGCGTTCATCAGTCTCGTAAAACAGTTCGTGACCCAAAAGGCCACCAGTTGCATACACACGCCGATGTGGGCTAAAGCCCACACTACATGAAAAAGGGCAGAGATTACTCTCTGCCCTTTCGCGTTTTCTGTATTTCCCTAGGCCCTAATCTCTAGTTCCTAGCCCCTTGCTCTACCGGGCAGCTACGGCAACGCCAGCGGCTTCGGCCAACTTGTCGGCCATGTCGGTCTTTTCCCAGCTGAAGCTGGCTTCGTCGCGGCCGAAGTGACCACCGGCGGCCGTCTTTTGATAGATCGGGCGGCGGAGGTCGAGGTGGGCGATGATGCCCTTGGGCGTGAGCGGGAAGAACTTGCGGATGAGCTTGCAAATCTTCTCGTCGTCAACGCGGCCCGTACCTTGCGTATCGACATGCACGCTGACCGGGTCTGCGACGCCGATGGCGTAAGCCAGTTGAACTTCGCAGCGGTCGGCCAGGCCGGCAGCGACGATGTTCTTGGCCACGTAACGGGCCATGTAAGCAGCCGAACGATCGACCTTGGTTGGATCCTTACCGCTGAACGCACCACCACCGTGGCGACCCCATCCGCCGTAGGTGTCGACGATGATCTTGCGACCGGTCAGACCGCAGTCACCGTGCGGGCCACCAACTTCAAAACGGCCGGTCGGGTTGATGTAGAACTTGATATCGCCTTGGTTCAGTTCGGCGGGGAGTTCTGGAAGGATTACTTGTTCCTTCACGAACTTTTCGATTTCCGCATTGCTGACTTCGGGCGTGTGCTGCGTCGAGACCACGACGGCGTCGATGCGAACGGCCTTGTCGCCGTCGAATTCAACGGTTACTTGGCTCTTGCTGTCCGGACGAAGCCAATTCACTTCCTTCTTGAAGCGGGCTTCGGTCAGGCGGTTGATGATGCGGTGCGACAGGGCGATCGGCAGCGGCATCAGTTCGGGCGTGTCGTTGCAGGCATAGCCGAACATCAGGCCTTGGTCGCCAGCGCCGTCGCGATCAACGCCCATGGCGATATCGGGGCTTTGGCTGTGCAGGGCGACGTGAACCTTGCAGGTATCGGCACTGAAGCCGATCTTGTCGTCGGTGTAACCGACTTCGCGAATGACCTTGCGGGCCACTTGTTCGAAATCGACCTTGGCCTTGGTCGTGATCTCGCCAGCGAGGCAGCAGAAATCGGTGGTGACCAGGGTTTCGCAAGCAACGCGGCTGGCCGGATCCTGGGCGAAGATAGCATCCAGAATGCCGTCCGAAATTTGGTCGGCCAACTTATCCGGATGGCCCATGCTGACAGATTCGCTCGTGAAAAAATATTTGCCCGATGCCACTGCTTGCGCTCCTGACGATACCGGCGTAGAGGGGGCACTGACCTCGCCCCTGATTCACAAGGAATCAGCAGGTCCACAAGGTTGGCCCGTAAGTTCGGTGATTATAGACCCTGCCGGCAATGTTTCACAACGGCTAACCAAAGTGCAGGCAGAGAATACGCGGCCGGTTTCCAGCCGTTGATTCTTCCCCCGATTTGGCAAAGAATGAGCAGGTCCGCAGGCCGGTGCCGGTCGTTGCGGCATTTTCTGCCCCCTCGCATGTGATCTATGGCCACTGGTTCCGCACCGAAGACCGTCCGCAAGGGGAAGCCAACCCCCATCTGGATGAAAATCCTGTTGGGTACCCTGGGGCTGTTCGCGCTCGGGCTGACTGCCACCGTGGTCGTCTGGATGTTCGGCTCCGTGTATGGCACCGAGATTTGTGCCGAATCGTTGGAGCGCCGGTCATACTTCTTTTTGGAAATCCCACTAATCAGGCTGCAGGTGCGCGGCATCGAATATTCGCCGATCACCAACGATCTGGCTGGTCACCTGGCCACAAGCAAGTTGGTGAGCGTACCGGCGGCAAACAAGAAGACTTGGCATTCAATTACTTCTGGGCGAGGCGTGCTCGGCCTGCGAACCGGTGACCCCGAAATCTTGGTGCGCTATCTGGAAGCCAAGGACGCTAACTCCGAACTCGCCTGGCTCGCCTGGACGAAGGACAATCCCAAACTGGCTGCGCCCATTTGGAAAGGTGTAACCGACCTGGCGCTCGCGGGCGAATACACCACCATTCCCGATGTGCTGGAGCTGACCCAAAGTGCCACCGATGTTGACAAGACCACTGCTGCGGTGGGCAAAGTTGTGAGCAGCGTGATTAAAAAGGCTGCTCCGAAACCAGGTAAGTCTGCCGAGCCAAAAGCTGACGAGAAAAAGCAGCCCGCCGAGTCTGCCAAAATAACTGAAGAAGATAAACCTACGAAGAAGTAACACCCAGGACTCACTCCATGCCCCTCTCCCGTTCACGCGGTCACCTACCCACCTTTCTTTGCTCATTGACCATTGCGCTCGTTGGCCTGTGGAGTCGACCGGCAATCACCTCGGCCCAAGCGCCAGCGCTGCCGAAAGTGCTGATCATTGGCGACTCCATCTCGCTCGGTTACACCGAGCCGGTGAAGGCACTGCTAAAGGAGCGAGCTGACGTTCGTCGCCCCAAAGAAAACTGCCAGCACTCAGCCAACGGCGTAAAAAAGATCGATGCCTGGCTGGGGCAGGAAAAGTGGGACGTCATCCATTTTAACTTTGGCATTTGGGACACGCATATGCTGGATGCAACCGGCGCGCTCGTTCGCGACGAAACGGGCAAGACAGGCCTGCGTCTGCGTCATACGCCGGAGCAGTACCGCGAGAATCTCGCCGCCATCCTCAAAAAGATGCAGGCCACGAAGGCGACCATTGTTTTTGCCAATACGACCCCCATCATGCGCTACAAGGGAAGTCGCTACGAAGATCTCACCAAGCTGAATACTGTCGCTGCCGAGCTGATGAAATCGAACGACGTTGCCGTGAACGATCTGCACTCGCTGGTGCTGCCGAATGCCCAAGAATGGCAAACGGCCGACAAGGTACACTTCAATAAACTGGGGAACGAGCATCTGGCCAAACAAGTGGCCGATAGCATTAGTGCCGCGCTCGAACGGCGTGAAAAAGCAAAGTAATTCCGGAGGGTGTCAGCGGCAATTGACTCATGACACCCTCGAATGTTGCGACAGCTTACTGAAAGCTGCGGCTTAACTTGCTGCTAAGCGATTCTGGTTCGCCCACACGTCGCTCGGACGAGCGAACTGGAAACTCCGCCGAGATCGACTGGATGTCGCTGGGCGTTCCTTCGCTCGTCATCGTTTCAGCTGGCACCACCTCTTCGGTGAACGGCTTGATCGCCGGAAAACGCCAGGCACTGTGATAGTCCGTCATCCGCACGGCCTTGTACATCCCTGGCCAATGGTAGGTGTACAGCGGCGGCACGGGGTAGTTGTAGCTACCGTTGCAGCCGCAATTAAAGAATCGGTCCATACCTTCCAGGTGTCTGTGGTGGTGATGCAACCGGCAACCGTGCGCGTCGCCGCAGTGGCCCGAACCGCCACCGCAAGTTTGACAGCCGTCTTGGGCTGTCGCGGATCCAATCGAAAGAACAACCGTCGCAACCAGGGCGACGGCGAACGTCAAATGTGCGCGCATGATGCGATCCTCCGCGGGGGGAATCAGAGCCAGCAGCAACAGGAATTGCCGCGGTTGAGGTGGGAGACTATCAGGTGGGCGTCGCGGCAAACCAGGCGCAAGCCAAATTCGCAAGCGGACGTACTTTGTTCATCGGCGCAGCGAGCCGGCAAATGTTCGCCTGAATTGGCGAAAGCGCTGATCTTTCCGAACCTGCGAATTTTACCAGAGTTGTCGCTGGCGCTGCTGGCGCGGATCGCAGCCGATTGCAATGCCCGCAGACCTTGCCCAGAATAGCGAACCCGACCATTCCTCTCGTGAGCAACTCCCATGACTTCCTTCGAATTACCCCGGCGAGCCTGGCTGCAAACGATGGGCTGCGTTGCCGCTGGTGCGGCCACCAGCAGTGTTATCGCTCCGGTGGCTGCGATTGCCGATGCACCAAAAGTGCCGAAGTCGCTGCGCTACTGCTTGAATATGAGCACCGTGCGCGGGCAAAACCTCAGCGTGCCCGAGCAAGTCGATCTGGCCGCCAAAGCTGGCTACGATTCGATTGAGCCCTGGATCAGGGAAATCCGAGCGTACGAAATGAACGGCGGCAGCATCAAAGATCTGGCCAAGCGAATTGCCGATCATGGTCTGAAGGTCGATAGCGCCATCGGTTTTGCCGAGTGGATCGTCGATAACGACGAGCAGCGCGCGAAAGGCCTGGAAGTCGCCAAGGCCGATATGGCGCTAATCAAGTCGCTTGGCGGCACGCACATCGCCGCCCCGCCTGCCGGTGCAACGAAGCAGACCGATCTCAACCTCTTTAAAGCAGCCGAGCGCTACAGCCAGTTGCTCGACCTGGGCGTTTCGATGGAAGTGATTCCGCAAATCGAAGTCTGGGGCTTCTCAACCACGCTGAGCAAATTGGGCGAGACCATGCTGGTCGCTGTGGAGAGCAAGAACGCAGCGGCTTGCATCCTGCCCGATGTCTATCACCTGCATAAGGGTGGCAGTGAATTCCACGGTTTGTCATTGGTCGCGGGCAACGCGATTCATTGCTTTCACATGAATGATTATCCGGCCGATCCCCCGCGGGCAACCATCGCGGACAAAGACCGGGTCTTTCCGGGGGATGGTGTCGCGCCCCTCACTTCGATTCTGAAAACACTCTTTGCTAACGGCTTCACCGGCACGTTGTCGCTGGAACTATTCAACCCTGAGTACTGGAAGCAAGACGCGCTCGTCGTCGCGAAGACCGGCCTCGAAAAAATGAAAGCTGCCGTCGCGAAGTGCGCCTGATCCATCCATTGATTCAAAACTTTAGCAAGGACTAGCAGCATGCCCACCGTCGCCATCCTCGGTGCCAGTACCGATCGCAGTAAATTCGGCAACAAGTCCGTGCGTGCCCACGCTGCCAAGGGATACACCGTGTATCCCATCAATCCCAAGGCCGATGAAGTGGAAGGCGTGAAGGCTTACCCCTCGCTAGCCGAGACTCCCGCCGGCACGCTGAACCGCGTGAGCGTTTATTTGCCACCGGCAGTCGGCATTAAAGTGCTGCCCGAAATCGCTGCCCGCGGATGCGAAGAGCTTTGGCTGAACCCCGGCACCGAGAGCGATGAACTGATTGCCGAAGCCGAACGTCTGGGACTGAACGTGATTCAAGCCTGCAGCATTGTCGACGTGGGAATGTCGCCCCGCGAACTTCCCTAACGAGGCTGGCACATGGACGTTCTCAATATTGCCGATGCTCCTGCCTTCACCACGAAAGACGGTTCGGAGATTCGCGAACTGCTAGCCCATCGCAATTCGGCCATTCGGAATCAAAGTCTGGCCGAAGCTCGCGTAGCACCCGGCCAAACCACGCAGCCTCACTATCACCCGCGCTCGGAGGAGATTTATTACATCCTGCACGGACAGGGCGAAATGCGAGTGGGGAATGAGCGCCGACAAGTTGGTCCCGGAGACGCGATTGCGATTCCTCCTGGCGCTCCGCACCAAATCACCAACAGCGGTACGAAGAGTCTTCTCTTTCTCTGCTGCTGTGCGCCCGCTTATGAGCACGAAGACACCGTGCTCCTCGACGCGATGCCTTAGAAACGATTACCTCTCTCGCACGGACCCTCTATGAGCAAGTATTTCGTCACCAAGTCTGAGTGCTCGCGGCATCAGATTTTTCCCGGCGTATACATCAACACGTGTGCGGGGGAAAAGACCATGATTTCTATCGTGGAACTCGAACCTCGCTCCGAAGTATTGCCCCATCAGCACCCGCACGAACAGATGGGCATGCTCATCAGCGGCGAGTTGACCTTCACCATCGGCGACGAAAAACGGACCATTCAAGCGGGAGAAATGTGGCGCATTCCCGGCGGCGTGGTGCATGGCTGCGTCGCTGGCGACTCGCCTGCGGTTGCCATCGATGTCTTCAATCCGATTCGCGAAGACTATCGGTAACCTTGGGGAAAATTCGTACCACGGCGTTTGCCCCCCCAACTGGCCGCCAACTGCTGGAAAATTGTCTGCTTTTCAGCGATCATCGAAAGCTGAGCCTGGCTGACTACGAAATTCTATTGCGAGGTGTACTCATGCCCGCTGCTGCGCACTTGAGATTGCGTTCGTCCATCGTCTTGGCAGTGATGCTGTTCGTATTGACGGCGCCTCTTATTGCCGAAGATCGCATCGTCGGGCGCGATGACTTGCCGCGCGAAAAGCCCGCCAGCATTGAACGCCCTCCAAAAGGAGGCATGGTATTTATCTACAGAGATGGAACTCGTCTCTGGTTGCCGCCGAAAGATTATGTTCCGCCCGCTAACAACGATCAGCAGCAACCCGTTGGGCAACCGTCCAATGACCGTCCGCCTGTAAACCGCCCTGCGACCAATGAGCCCCCCGCAGTCGCACCGCAGGGTGGAGTTGCCGCAGCGGATGCCGCACCCGCAGGTTCTCCCAAGCCTCGCAAGGTCTTGGAATGGCGGAGCGAATTGATTCGCTCCTTAGCCTTCACCAGCGATGGCAAACATCTCGTCGTCTCTCCCAAAGACAACGACTGCTGGGTGTTCGATGCCGCGACTGGCGAAAAGCTGCCGATCGATCTGAAAGGGATGCGCGGTCCCACGCAATTTCTGACCGCGGGACCCAAGCCAGGAACCATCTATTGCATTGAAAAGATTGTTAATCGGCTGGTCGATGTCAAAACGGGCAAGGACCTGGGATACGACGGCATTGGGGTCGATCTTCACCCCACGGGTGGCCTGACGACGAGTAAAAAGTGGCTCGTCCTGGGTGGAGTCGCCGGCAACGTTGCTGCTCTTTCTCCCGAACTGAACTCAACAGGCGGAAAATCAGCTGGTTTTGCGAACAACGATCCTCCACCCCCGGATGTTAAGAGTTGGCGTACCAGCGCGGTTGCCTGGTCTGCCGATGACAAGTTCGCCGCTGGTGCCCGACCTGACGGCCGCATGTTCCTCTGGACAATCAAGCCCGACTGGAGCGAGGGGAACGAAGTTTCGGTCGCAGCGCATGGAACGCAAGTCGACTCACTCGCGTTCACGTCCGCGGGATTGTGGTCGCTCGGACTCGACGGCCAACTGAAACTGTGGAGCGTGCCGGACGGGAAAGAAATCTCAACGCACTCGTTCGGCGGTGAACTCGACCGAGGCTGGTTGCTATGCGACGGCCAGGTCGCTGCCATCACACGCAAGCCCGCGGTGGGCGAACTCGAGCTCCATCGCTTGCCGCTAAAAGTGGGTGACAAGCCGGAACTCATCACGAAGATTCCCATCGTAGGCTTATTCGATGGATTTCCGACCGTGCATCGCGAGTTCACCATTCCGCACATTGCCCTGTCGTCCGACTTTCAACAACTGGCTCTGGCAGCCAAGTCGGGCTCGAACGATCTCGCGATCAATCAAGTTGCCATTTACGACGTTTCAACGCACCTGCCAAAGCCGGATAAGTCGGCTGCGGTTGCTGCAACCGAAAATGACCCGCGTGTTACTGGCAGTACGAATGCTGGTGCCACCAAGACTACTCCTCTCCCCAAGGTCGAGCGCGAGTTTCGCACCTGGACCACCGCCGACGGCAAGTTTTCCGTCGAAGCGCAGTTTGTCTCCATGGGCGCGGGAGTCGTTCGCTTGAAACGCAAGGACACGGGGAAAATCATCTCCGTGCCCGTTGACTTACTTAACGCCGAAAGTCAGGCAGCAGCGAAGGCACCTAAGTAACTTCGCTAATCGATCGACTTAAAACCCGCGCGCACTGCAGACATCGTCGAAGTCGCGCAGGTGGTAATCGATGCCGACATAGTCGAGCACTTTGCACAGGCCCCGCAGTGCGACGCCGAGACCATCCGGGCCGCTGAAGCCGCCGAACTGGCCGCCACCCTTGAGGTGCGGTTCCAGGTCGAGAATCACCCCCGGGATGCCGCGCTTGGTGAGCTTCTTTTCGACGGCGGGAATCAGTTCCTTGAAGTCTCGCAGGATCGCTTCGTGCGCACTATCGCCCAGGTTCGCGGGGACGAAGTGCTTGAGCGCCTCTTCGTCGACATGCGTCGTCCGCTGCATCCGCTGCGGGTGACGATAGTCCTTGATGTGCATCCAGCCGATTCCCTTCTTCATCTTTTCGTACTGGTCGAAGGTCTCAGTCGGGCTGAAGCCCTGGGTCGAGATATTTGCACCGTCGAAGATCAGCACCATGGCGGGATGATCGACCTGGCGATGAATTTCTCCCAGCAGGTCGCCGGTTTGGCCGACAAGATTGGCTTCGACTTCCAGCCCGAAGGTCAAATCGCTGCGATGGCACAGTTCGGCAATTTGTCCCAGTTGATCGATGGCCTGCGGCAGATGATCGGCCGGGTTCGATCCCTTGGGATGATAAAACGAAAAACCGCGAATGAGCTTGGTCTCGAAGGCGTGCGCCAATTCACAGGCCTTCTTCACGTCTTCGTTCAAGTACTTGTCGAAGGGGACAAAGCGATTCTTGGTGCCATCTTCTTGATCGAGGAGTTTGACCTTGCCGATCGGTGAGCCGAGCGTGGCGACGTTCAGCCCATACTCATCTTCCAAGTGACGAATCTTCGTAATCTCGGCGGTCGTCAACTGCATCACATTCTTAATGCCATTGCCGGCGTCGATGAAGCGAATCGAGTAGTACTGCAACCCGATGGCGGCGAAGGCAGCGAACTGTTGTTCGGCCGTCTTTTGATTGGCCGCTTCGTCGCCAAAGCCGGAGAGGATGACGGTGGGACGCTCGGAAACTTGTTCGGACATGAGAACCTCAAAGTGCGGAAATCAGATATTTGAATGCGGAGTGAGAAGACCAGTGCGGGAGAGTCCGCATTATTTTTTGAGCAGGTGCGAAGCGGCCGGTGGATCGAGATAGATTGTCGCCCGCGGATGTTGCTGCAAGACCGAAGCGGGCACTTGCGGCGAAATGTTCCCTTCGATAGCCGCCTTCACGGCAGCCGCTTTGCGTTCGTCGGGCACGCTACAGACAATCACGTTGGACTTCAGGATCTGGCGAATCGACATCGAAATCGCCTCCTTGGGCACGTCTTCGAGCGTGGGGAACCAGCCTTCGCCAAACTGCTGGCGGCGGCAAGCTTCGTCGAGGGAAACGACAAGGTAGGGCTCTTCAGTAACAAAATCGGCCGGTGGATCGTTGAAGGCCAGATGCGCGTTTTCGCCGATGCCGATGAAGGCGACATCAATCGGGTGCTGTTTGATCAACTCGCCCAAGCGGCGACATTCGGCCGCCGGGTCGCGCTCGGCATCGATATAGTGAAACGCCTTAGGCGCGCGGGGCAGGATGTCGACCAGCCGTTCTTTCAGATAGCGGCGAAACGAAGCGGCGTGCGAGATCGGCATGCCCACGTATTCGTCGAGGTGAAAGAAGATCACTTTCGACCAGTCGATCTGCGGCGACTGTACCAGGGCTGACAACATTTCAAATTGCGACGCGCCGGTGGCGACAATGACATGCGCCACGCCCCGGTCGGCAATCGCCACTTGAATCTGCTCGGCACCTGCAGTTGCCGCTCGTTGACCTAGCTCAATTTTGTTTGGACAAATTTCGACATTCATCGCCTGACCTCATGATGTGGGGAGCCAACCAGCATCGTGCGCGTCGCTCGCGGATGCAAGGGGCGGAGAGTGACATTCGCCGGGCTACTTGGCCGGCTTGAGCAAAGCGCTCGGCTGCCAATCGAATTCGTCCCAGGGCCACAGGGGCCGCTGAATGTTCGCGAAGGGAAACTCCCAAAAATTCGCAGGGGCGCAGCCCGGCGAGCGAACGTTGAAAATCCGCTGTGCGACTGCTTTATAAGCAGCGCGAAAGCCGCAGGGGCTCTTCGCCACGAGCAACTGCGCCGTGAACGGTTCGATTCCAGCCGCGCGAAATAATTCCGGCGCGAAATGCGGCCCGCTACGACTGGTGACAATGAGGTTCACATTGCCGCTGGTCAGCCGCACACTCTGCCCCATATCGATGGCCAGGTTACTCCCCAAGTGACCGGAAAGGGTAAACGCTGTGGGAAAGAACTTCTCGACCTTCATTCGCGCGGTGAAGTGCTCGACAAAATCAGTGGGTGGCTCCGTGCCAAAAGTGAACTCGCATTCGTTCCCCAGCCCTACTTCCAACGCTTGAGCCACAATGTGCGGCGCGAACATGGCCAGGCAGACCGGGCGAGGCCACTGGTGTTTGAACACTTCAGCCAGGAACGCGGTGCCGTTGCCAATTGAACCTGAAGTGGTGGCATCAGCGCTATCGCTGAGCACCGTCAGCCCGTCGCTCTCGTGCGCAATTTGCACTGCTGTGGCCAACTCGGTTAGCTGGGGCAGATATTGCTGCCGCGCTTGCCACAAGTCGCCGGCCAACTCATTGCAGATGTTCTGCGCGAGCGTTATATCGCCATCCGTCACCACCACCACTGCCGAAGCGAGATGAGGTACATCCATCCAAGGTTGCACCGTCGCCACACCAGCCGTCAGCACTCCCGGTTGTGCTTCCCAGTGCTGCAAGCGAGCTTTGCGAATGGCGGCGACATTGCCGGGTTCTTCGGAGTTGGCCACTTCGGCGGGCAGCACCGCAGGAACTGCCTGCCAGGCGACGACTGGCCTGACCCCTTCGTACAGGATGCGCCGCAAGACTTCCGCGCCGCGATTGCCGGTTTCGACCACGTCGACATGCGGGATGGTGTGAAACAGCACGAGTGCATCGGCAGCAGCGATCATCTTGGGCGTGACATACGCGTGCAGATCAAGCGTGGCGACCAGCGGAATATCTGGCCCAATCAGTTCGCGCACCGCGGCGAGCAGATCTCCTTCGACATCGGGATGGTCGTGCCCCGCGAGCGAGCCATGCAGCGCGAGGAGGACCGCATCGACCTTCCCTGCTGCCCGCAAACTGCTGAGCACTTCAGCTTGCAGCCAGTCAAAAGTTGCAGCCGTGATTAAGCCTGCGGGCCAGGCGGGCAAACGCACGAGCCCGATCAACTCTGGCGGTTCGCTCCAGACGCGCATGCTTTGCATCATGCCCCCCAATTCGTTCGTCCGGCTCATCTTTTCGAGCAGGTCTGCTCCACGCAGCACGCCGAAGGTCTCGAAGTTTTCTCGCGTAGTCGCTAATGGATTGAGAGTGTTGGTCTCTTGCCAGATCTGACCGAGGGCAATGCGCATGGTGAACTCTTGAGAAGGAAGGACGAAGGTAGCCTACTCGGGAGGGCAACAACGCAGGCGGAAGGGTGCAAAGTTACCTGGACGCGAGTCTGAATACAATCGCTTGCCTGTTGCGCGCGAAAAGAGCGCCAAACTCGTTGCCCACGCAGCTGGGTGGTTATTCAACCCCCGATCCAAAAGAGTTGGATGACAAGACCCAAGCAACGACGTGCGGCGGCACGATCCAAGCACTGGCAGAATGCCAGTGGCACGTGGGTAGTACTAGAACTTATGTCCGCGGTGGGGACCGTTGGGCGGAACAGTGAGGGGCTCGGGGCCAGACTCGGTCATGAGGATGGTGTGCTCGAACTGGGCGCTCAGGCCCCCGTCTTTGGTGCGCACTGTCCAGCCGTCGCGTTTGCTCAGGAGCGTGTCGCGCGTGCCGGTGTTAATCATCGGCTCGATGGTGAAGCAGATGCCCGGTTCGAGGCGTTGGCGGCGAGCTTCGGGCGATGAGGTCGGGTCGTGGGGAATTGTGGGGGGCTGATGGAACTGTCGACCGACGCCGTGCCCCACGTACTCCTGCACCACCGAAAAGCTGTGGCGGCGAGCATTCCGAACGATCGCTTCGCCGATCTCCGAGACACGCGAGCCGGGCTTGATGGCGTCGATAGCGGCCCAGAGGCAATCGAACGAACACTGCGTGACCTTGCGGGCGAGGTCACTGACGGGCTCGACGAGAAAAGTCTCGGAAGAGTCGCCGTGCCAGCCGTTGACGATGGTCGTCATATCGACATTGACGATGTCCCCCGCGCGCAGAGCATATTCGCCGGGGATACCGTGGCAAATGACATCGTTCACGCTTGTGCAGCAGCTCTTGGGATAGGGCCCATGCTGGCCGGCATAGCCGAGCGTGGCTGGCGTGTGGCCATGGTCAAGCGTGTAAGTGTGGATCAGCGTATCGATCGCACCGGTCGTCACCCCCGGTTTGATGAAGGCGCGGACTTCGTCCATCAGCCGAGCGTTGAATTGACCGGCATGACGCATCGCCTGGCGTTCGGCTTCGTCGAGTTTCAGGCGACGCTTGCGGTTATAAAGCATGGGTAAAAATAGATGGTCGGAAGGAGTGCGGCGGATCAGAATTAGTTATCGGAGTAATCATACCCGTCTCGTCTGCTGCAACCAACCGCGGGCGCACGATTTTGGGCGACCAAAAACCTCCAACGGACAGGACCAATTCGCACGGGAACGACTGGGTAAGAATTGCAATCTGGAGCGAGCCACGGCATTTTCCACAATGCGGCTAACCGTTCGCGCCGGCAGCACCCTCCCCGAACTGCAATTCGAAGCCTGTTTTTCAAAGTCGGCGGAATCAGGCCGACGGAGCCAGCATTCGCTGAGCGCAGTGCATAAAGAAGAGTGATGTTGCGAGAAGTCGCTCCAATCTTGACATGGCTGGCCGGTGGCGTTCTAGTCAAGGCAGTCTAGGGAGGGTGTTTTAGAGGACGGATATGTAGTGGTGCTATCACGCGTGTTGCCACGGCGAACTGACTCGCTGACGAATCTGCAGGCCGACGAACAAGTCGTACTGTTTCCCACCATCGGCTATCGCAGTGCCGATGGGCGGGGCTGGCACGTGCAAGTGCATGGCGACGTCTTCTCGCAGGGGCCAATCGGGCTGGGCAAACGTTTTCTGCTCAAGCTGTTGCAGCGTTTGATAAAAGCACCCGCCGATGCGTTTCAGTCGGAATTGTTCCGCTATCGCGTCCAGCGATTCTTGGCCAAGGATGAGGCCGGCAAACAGATGGCGGTCAAGCTGGGCGAGAACATTTATGTGCTCCCCAAACGGTCGCGCAAGAACGGTCATTTTCTCGGCACGCTGCGGCTTGATGAACAACACCTGCTGCCGCTGGTGATGGCGGCTTCGCCCACGCAGTTGCAGCTAGCACTCGACGTTTGCAATGCACAGGGAGACGGCCTGGGACTACACGGGCAGGTTCACTTGATCGAGCCCGAAGGGGTGTCGGTGATTTCGGACATCGATGATACGCTCAAACATTCGAACGTAATCTGTCGCCGCACACTACTCACCAACACGTTCCTGAAAGAGTTCGAGCCGATTGTCGGCATGGCTCAGCTGTTTCAAGCCTGGGAAGCGCAGGGGGCGGCGTTTCACTACGTGTCGTCGTGCCCTTGGCAGTTGTATCAACACTTGCAGGCCCTGTTCGGAGCTTCGGGCTTTCCGGGCGGTTCGTTTCACTTGCGGGCGTTCCGGTTGCGCGATCATCTGTTGCGCAAGCTGCTGCTGATGCGACGGTCGGGCAAGGCGGTGGTGATTCATTCGCTGCTGAAGCTGTTCCCCAAGCGACGATTCATCCTCGTTGGGGATAACGTCGAAGCCGATCCGGAAATCTACGGCGCTGCCGCGCGGCACTTTCCAGATCAAGTGCAGCAGATTTACATTCGCTCGCTCTCGGTCCCGCGACATGATCCGGCCCGCTATGCAGCTGCCTTTCGCGGCCTGCGCCCCGGCATGGTGCGGATGTTCACCTCCGCTAGCGACATTGCCCACGAATTGCCGCCGCGCTAGTCGTTGCCGCTTCGTCAGGCATGGTTTGCTTAGTGCCTTAGCATCTCTTTTGCCGTCTTCTAAGGCCGAAGATTACAAATCGCCTTGCCCGTTTGCTCTAACGTCAAACGCGGCAATGTCTTGCTCGCTTCGCGCAGTTGCTGCTAGCGTCGTTCATGAATCTTGGCCCGCCATTTGATTACGAGGGGTTGTCTTCAACTCCAGCTGGCGGGAAACAGCGACGTGAACTTTCTGATTTTGTGCTTGGCTCTGGCCGTTGATGGAACCCCGTCACTCACCGCTTCAACGACCGTTCCCTCTACGATTACGGGGACCGCACACCACGCCACTTCGGCCAATTTTGAAGTGATCGGTGCTTCGGCTACCGTGGAAGCAACTCAGGTTGCCGCGCTCTGCGAACAGTGGCGGGCCAAGCTGCAGAGCTATTGGTTGCAAGAGCCGACGCCCCATTGGAATCCTCGCTGCAAGGTCATCTTGCATAGCACCCGCAGTAGCTACTTGAGTGCTGTTGGCCGCGGCGGCGAACAGACCCGGGGCTCTAGCTGGATTGAATTCAAAGCCGAGCAAGTTTCGCGGCGGCAGATTGATTTGCTCGGTGTCGATGATTTGGGCCTCACCGCGCTGCCCCACGAAATGACTCACGTTATCTTTGCGGACTTATTCAAGGGTCGACAACCGCCACGCTGGGCCGATGAAGGTGCGGCGATGCTGGCCGATACGCACGAGAAGCAACAGTTGCATCAGCGCGATTTGGAGGCGTCGGTCGCGCGGCGAATCGGCTTCCGTGTGGGCGAGTTATTCGCCGCCGAGCACTATCCGCAGCCACATCGCGTGCCCGGCTTCTATGGCCAAAGCGTATCGGTGACGGCATTTCTCGCTCGCCGGGACGATCCGGCCAAGTTTGTCACCTTCATTCGCCTGGCCCTCGATCATGGCCACGATCGGGCACTGCGCGATGTCTACGGCCTCGACGGAACAGCTGAACTGGAGCAAGAATGGCTCGCGCATCGGTACGGCGGTCGTGGTTATCACGGTTTGCGACTGACGCTCGATCGTCGTGTGTCGAAAACAGGCGTGACGGAATAGCGTCATGCACGAAGGCAGTAATTCTTCCCGTCGGCAATCGTTCTTGCTGCTTCGTTAACTTGCGCAGCACTCGTTGACATCTTTGTAATCTCTCGCTTGTTGTCTTTTCGCAGCCTGCGCGCATGATTCATAAGAGTCGTGCATCGAGGTTTGACCTGCCGATGGCTGCTCGACACTTGCGGCCTGTTCGAGCGGGAAAAAGCCTGATGTGTTTTGCATCACGGTCCGTTTTGTGAGGTGCTGTATGAAGACTTTTTCGATCTTGGGACTTGCCGCTTGTGCTGCTTTGGCCTTCGCCCCAATGAGCGATGCTCAAGCGGGCGGTCGACGCTGCTGCTGTGGAAACACCGTTTATGCTGCACCGGCTGCTGCCTCTCCCGCAGCCGCTGCAACGTCGGCTCCCGCGGCAACTGTTGCCCAAAATCAAGGCTATCGCTCTTTCTCTTATCAACCCGGCGCAGCTGCCCCGGCGAACTACTACAACCGTGGTTCGTCGTATCGTCGCAGCAACCAACCCATGTGGATGAACGGCGGTAACAAGTCGCTGGGCCGCTACAACTAAGCGTCTGCTAGCCGACATGGCTGAGGTGACACCTCAGGGGCCGGAGTTTTCAGACCGGGCAAGCATCGCTACGACTAACTCGCTTGCCCGCGATGAGAATCTCCGGCCTTTAGCTCAAAGGGTGGCGCCAAACTCTTAGCTCAGGCTTTGGACAATTGATCGTAGTCTCGAAGCAAGTTCGCTCATGGATTGCAGCCGTCGCTCAGGCGACTTGATTAAGCATTCAGAAAGCGCATTGCGTAAATCAGAACTGAACGAAACCTGGTTGTCATCAAGCGCTACTATCTGTCGACCACTGACTGCATCTGCAAAGACTTCAGCTGCCGTACTGCCGTCATGCACTGAGTGCCCTGTCAGTAATAGGTAAAGTGTGGCGGCGAGACCAAAGACATCGGTCGCTGGACCAATGTTTCCCCAGCAGTTGTCGACCTGCTCGGGCGCAATACAAATCGGTGTACCCTCGCCCAGCGCGAGAACTTCGTTCGCCTGCGACAGCTCCCTAGCGAGCCCAAAGTCCGTCAGCACCGTCCTGCCGTTTCCATCTTGCAAGATATTGGCCGGCTTGAGATCGCAATGAATGACACCTTGCGCATGGGCAGTCGCCATCGCTTCGGCGGCCTGCACAATCGCAGATAGCAGCTCACGAAACCCGGTCGGATTGCTCTGCGTTATCGGCTGCAGCGGCAATCCTTGGATGTAGTCCATGGCTATGAAGTAACTGCCAGCCGGAGTGCGTCCCAAGCCATGAATCGACACAATACCAGGATGCCGTAGGCCCCCCGCGATGCGAGCTTCCTGCAGGAACCGTTCGACTGCTAACGAATTGTGCAGATAGGCTTTCCGCAGGAACTTAAGGGCCACCGTTCGTTGCAAGCTCCGTTGCTGGGCAATATAGACGCGGCCGATCGATCCTGCGCCCAAGAATCGCTGGACGAGATAGTCGGCCGAGGAAAGGGGCGCGCGTGGATCAAAGGGGATTGGTTGCCGTGCAACTGCGGGCGAATGCAAGCCCTTGTTAGTTGAGAAGTCGGGGCCGAATTCACGTGTGAGTTGTTGGCTAACGACAGCAGCCGCCTCGTGGATGGCCAGCCGATGCTGTGAAAACTGATCGGCAAACGCTTGAATCGTTGGACGATCACCCCAGCGGACTCGCGCCCGAAACTCTTCTGCGGTTAGCGGTATGAAGAACTTCGTCGCAGCGAGTTCGGGAAATTCCTTTACCAAACCGCTCGCCGATATCCGAGTCACCACGGAAGAGGTCGAATTTGCTCGCCAACTATATTCCAGTTCTAACAAGCACAGTTCGAAGAGGAGTTCAGTTTGCTCCGCTGCGGATAAATGCAGTGACGTCGAGTCCTGCTGCCAGTACGTCACGAGTGACATCGGCTGCGAGCATCGCAATTCCGCTTCGCGCGCCGCGATGATTTGGTCGGCCTGTTGTGTCATTGTGGATGCTCGGCTGACGAAGCCGAAGATTTCAACAAGCTGCCAGCGCGCTCCATCCAACGACGTACCGTTCGTTCGCTGCAGCCAACCTGCTCTGCGATCTCGTCCTGGCGGTAACCTTGCAATCGCAGCTGCAGAATTTGACCGCCAATCTCCGGCAGCGCGGCCAGCAACCGTTCGAGTTCATCGATGGCCTGCGCGACTTCCGCCGGTGAAGGATCGCGAGCAATTGCAGGCAACCAACCGGCTGAAGCAGTCGTTCCGTCTTCGGCGGGAACTTCGCGTCGAACATCGCGGCGCTGAGCATGATGGCGCTCGGCCTGGTCGTAGACCTTAGCTAGGGTGATCTGCACCAGTAGCCGCCACAGATCACCGCTGCGCTGTAAATCGAAGTGCTGATGCCGCGCAGCCACAAAAAAGCTGCGATACGCCGAGAGAACGACATCTTCCGGATCGACTCGACTGGCTAAACGCCGAGAAAGACGAGAGCGCGCGAGTAACGTCAATCGCGCAACATAGCGTTTGAAGAGTGCTTGCTCCGCTGAGGAATCGCCAGCTTCGCATCGCTTGAGCAAGTGAGCGGATTCGAAGGGGAGGCTACCTGGCATGGCGTTCGATTGGTGGTTTTCAGAATTGTTGATAATTGCCGCCTCTGCCTGTCCGCTGTCTGGCTGTTTTCCGGATTAGCAAGATAGCGTCACTTTGCGAGCCGCAAATCCTCTCTCCTCGGAGACTATCTCATGGCCCACGTGGTTACCAGTCGGTGCTTCGGTTGCAAATATACCGATTGCGTCGTTGTCTGCCCTGTCGATTCGTTTCGCGAAGGAGAGCAGATGTTGTTTATCGATCCGGAGATCTGCATTTGTTGTGACCAGTGCGTGTCGGAGTGCCCCGTCGATGCCATTTTTGCCGAGGATGACGTGCCTGACGCCGAGCGGGAGTTCGTTCAGTTAAACGCCGAAATGGCGGTTCAATGTCCTGAAATCACACAGAAGAAGACGCCGCTGATTGAGCGATAGAACAACGTTTCGCCACGAGCAACCTTGGCTAGAGCCGTCACGAAGATATCGCCTTCATCTGCTTGACATTTGTTAACTAAGTTGATATAATTTGAGTAGCTGTTTTTGGCAAACTGGTAGCAAGATCGTGTCCGCGCGGCGGGAAGGCTGCGTGCCGTTGCGAGTAACCGTTTCTTGGCGTTGCTGGGAATTTCCAAATCGCCGCGGCAAGCATTCACGCCAGCGTGCTGATCGCGGTGAAGTGCCGTCGTAGTTGCCAGATCATTCGATTTACCGAATTCAATTTCGCAACCTGCGCCATCCCAACGAATCACGAGAGAAATCTGCTTCCGTGCCTCCCGTTCGCTTTCCTCGCTCGCGTTGCGGGTTTCCTGAGGAGGTGCCAATGTGAATGGCTACTCGATGCGAGCGGAGCGACGGACGTTTATCAACAAATAGGATGATTTCAGAGATGCCAAGTTGGCCGCAATTCGTTGTCGCAAAAGAGCTTAACTGCGATGCACGCAAAAGGGGGGTGTTGATAAACTGAACTACTAAACCCCGGAGCGCTGCACCGGCACTGGCTGCGAAGGTAGCACCTAGCGCAAACAGAATCAGGATCCAGATTCTACAGCAAACTTTGGGCACTGCCGCGTGAGAACTTACTGCACGCCGCGCATGTACTTGAGGAAGTCGCTTTCGAGTTCGTCGACGTTGCCACCAAAGAACTTGAGAAACTGCTCTTGGCGAACGGCTGGCTCTTGCATCACCAGCGGCGTTTGATCGGCGAGCGTCTTGAGGTACTTGGTGTACTGCTCACCTTGGGTGCGAATAAGAAAGTAGTTGAGTGCCCAGCCTTCGGCATACGCGTCTGCCATGGTTGCCGGATCGCGAAACCGCTTATCGTCGGACAGGAGTTGACCGAGAGAACCGGGTTGGCGGGTTCTTAAGTACTTGCGGAAGTTGATCAAGTTGTAGCGATTGACGGCACCGACGTTGCGCCAGCCTTTGCTATTGTCGAGATCGGGCGTTTCGAAAAACACGGCAAGCCCTTCGCTGACCCAGAAGGGCGTATCGGTGAACCGCTGCTGAAGCCCGCTGTTGAAGGCCAACTGGTGGGTTGCTTCGTGCACGATGGTCGCGACGTTTCGCTCGGCATTGGGCTGCGACAAGACCTGGCTGATTCGCGCGGCGGAGTTGCGATCGCCGGCAAAACGAAGGTCTTCGAGTCCGGTGAGGTCGTACATGGTGACGAGGTTGGTGTGCAAGCTGTAGTAGCCCATGATCGACTTTGTCGAGTCGCCCAGTTCGTTACGGGCAAACAATTCGTAGTTCGCGCGGGTATCGAAGACGATTGCGGCAAGTTGAAATTCGGGCTCTTTGAGCTCAGCCCCTTTGCGGGACCAATAGGCATAAAAGGCCGAGTAGAGTCGTTCGTACAGAGCACCGACCCACTGGGCATAACCAGGCGAAGTGTTGTAGCAAATCGAATAGTGCTTGGTCTGATGAATTTTGAAACCGACCGGCAACGAACCGAGTAATTGCCTCGTGAACTCGGGTCGCGCTTGGGGCTGAAAGAGCTTATCGTCAGAACGGCGGTTGGTGATTTCTTCCTTGGGAATGGGCCAGAGTTTGCCGTCGGGAGTGAGAAGCAGCAGGCCGCCGTCCTCAGCTTCGACCATGACCTTGCCCGTAAGCACTCGCTGTTTGCCGGCCTGGTTTAAGGTGACTTGCTCGACGGCACCGGCCAGCGAGCAAGTCAGCAGGGCGCAGAGCAATACAAAGCCGCGAAAGGGCATAGCGAAACGACCCTTGGTATGAATGGACATTGCCGAGTCCTGACGAACCGAGCCCCTGTGGTGCCGACACTTCTAGTATAGCTCGTCGCCGGCCAGGACTAACGCCCATTGCCGGCACCGCGATAGCGATCCGCCGCTGGAACTTGACCAATTCCCGGCTGCGAATAACCGGGGGACGAATATTGGGCAGGTGGCGATTGTCCCGGTGGCACGAAGTTTGGATCGGCGATATCGACCATTTGATACTGGCCGAGTTGCTCGCGCGGAAAAGCGAAGGTCGCCCCTGCTTCGCCAAACGGTTGATTGATCTGGTAGCGAGGAACATCGAGTTGCACGCGCATTCCCTCGCCGGGCATCTGCAGTTCGACTCGATGCGGCAGCGTGACGCTGTCGACCTTGTAGTAACGCTGCTGGGAGAGCTTGGCACTTAGCATCGGTCGGCCAGCAGCATCAGCAATCTGCTGCTCCATCAGATAGCCGTGCTGCGCGTTGATGAACATGGTCCTGGTCAGGTCGCCGGCAGGCGTGGGCTGGCGAACGACGAGCTTCAGGCGGTTCTTGTCGGCAGACACCGGTTCACCAACGACGAACTCAGGACTTAACTGCACGAAGCCAAGAGCTTCGATAAACATATTCGGGTCGATGGCCAACTGCTGGCGAATCGAACTTGCCGCCAGGCGATCGTGCCGGGCGAAGAAGACGTTCGGTGGATTGCTTTGCGATGTCCAGAACCAGAGCATCTCTTCGTTCGAGCCCATGTCGACGAGCGGACCGAGAAGCGATGACGAAGCGCGGAAGCGAAGTTTGTTGGGGCGTTCAAAAGCCAGTTCGGTCGGCAAGGAAGGAATGCCTGCCAGCGATACGCTGGCTCCCTGTGACTGCAGACTATTGACGCGATTGGTGCTGGCATTGAGGGCGGCGATGAGTTCTTCTTTGGGCGGAATCGAGGAGAAGAGAATCGGCGGCGCATCTTGTTGTTGCTGCCAAGGCGAAACGAAGCCCGACCAACCTTTCCAGCGACAACCCGACGAGCAGAGAAGCCCACAACAGGCGATTGCCAAGACGATAAAGGTGTGAGGCTTCAACGGTGCATCCTTGCAGCCGAGTAACAGGCTTTGTTTCAACTTCCCGCGCCCGGCTGTTGCAATAGCTGCGACAGCTGGGCTTGTAACTCTGCCGCGCGAGCTGGTTCTGGCAACACGACGGCCACGCGATATTGAAGTTCCTTGCGGGGACAATCGAGCACTTGAATTTGCCGGCCGGAGGCGTCGGTTTCTTCCGCTTCCAGCCTCAAGACGCGACGTCGTACCAATAGCAGGGCGAGCACATAACGCAAATCTTCGCGACTGGGATCGCTCTCCAGCCCTTCGAAAAAGTCGAGCATCACATCGTGCGGTGCCCATTGCGGTTTGCGCGCGGTGGTGTCGGCCATTGTTGCTTTCCACCAGCCGAGCGCATTCTCTGGCGGACCTTTCCACTGGGCAGCTGAAATATCCTGGCGCAATACCTGCGAACCGCTCGGCAGCAATACCGAGTAGTACGTCTCGCCAGGCTGCAGTTCGCGATCGCTCGCGGCACAGCGGCGGGTAAAGCGGGAAATTTCGTAGTCGATCATGGTTACAATCAGGATAGGCCTTGGGGGCAGCGAATCGTAGAGCAAACGCCTGATTTGCTCAAGGCGAATGAATGCAGGACTTCCGCTGGCTGCCGCCGTGCTAGCGAACCGGTTTGTCTGAGGGAGTCAGCCATGAACAACGCGCCGCACATCTTGATGTGCCCAGCCGATCATTACGGGATTGAATACGAGATCAATCCGTGGATGAGCCGCAGCCGGCAAGCAGACCGTGAACTGGCCCAGCAGCAATGGCGTGACTTGAAAGCGCTGCTCGAACAAGTTGGAGCGACGATCTCGCTGCTGGAACCCGTGGCGGGACTTCCTGACTTGGTCTTCACCGCCAATGCAGCAATGATTTACCGCGACCGCGCGATTCTCGCCCACTTTCGCCACGAACAGCGACAAGGCGAAGAGCCCCTCTGCGATCGCTGGCTCAGCTCGCATGGTTTCCGAGTCGAGAAGTTACCGGATGGCCGGTACTTTGAAGGTGCCGGTGACGCTCTCTTTTGCGGCGCCACACTGCTGGCCGGATATCGCATTCGCAGCGACATTCACAGCCAGCAACTCGTGGGCAAGCTCGTCGATAGCCACGTGATTCCCGTGGAGCTAGTCGACAATCACTACTATCACCTCGATACCTGTTGCTGTCCGCTCGCTGCCGGCGAAGCCATTTGGTTTCCAGGAGCATTCGACGACTACGGCCGGCAAGCGATTCGCCAGGCAGTCCCCAAGCTGATTGAAGTCTCGGCTGAGGAGGCCCACAGCTTTGCCTGCAATGCGGTAGTCGTCGGCAAACATGTGGTGACAAATACCGGCTGCCCGCAGCTGCACCGCAACTTGCGCGCGGCCGGTTATACACCACACGAAACGCCGCTCAGCGAATTCGTGAAAGCTGGCGGGAGTGCGAAGTGCCTGACCTTGCGCCTCGATGGTGAAGAAGCAGCGAGTTGGAAAAATGCTGCCTGATGATCAAATTCGGTCCAAGGCATCGAGCCAACGAAATAGCAGCGCGTCGTCATCGGCAGTGAATTCATGGGGCTTCTCGCCCAGACTATGGACGATCACGGGAAACTTTGCCTCAGTGAGTTTCTTTTCTAGCGCTGTGACGACAGCCTTGGTTGGCGAGTTATCCGCCGCGGCCAAGAGGAGTGCGAGCCGATTCACCGGATCGGTTTCCGGAACCTTCAAGCGTGCGGGAGGAGTGGCTTCGGAAGTTGCCAGCCCACGAAAGCGGTCGCGATGTTCGAGCGCGGTGAGAAAGGCCATCGTTCCGCTCGCTTCGGCTCCGAAGATGGCCACGCGAGTAGGGTCAACGGTATAGTGCGCCATTAAGTCGTCGAACGTTTTGCGAATGAAAGCACTTTCCGTCCGATCCCACTTCTTCGGATCGGCAGACTGAGGCACGAGAATAATGGCCTGATTCTTCTCAGCCAATGACTGAAATCGCGCGGTGAGCTTATTGCGGTCGACATTGCCGGGTGGCGGTAAATAAACCAGCACACCGTGCGGAACTTGCGGATGGTAATTGTTCGGCACCAGTGCCAGGCAAAGATTTTTTTCCTCCGGCAACTTAATCTCGATGAGTCCAGTCGTCGGCGCTTCTGCCGGTGCAGGTAACTCAGGACTAACGGCCGGCGGCAGATCCTTGGGAATATCAGCCGTCAGCTTGGCGAGCGTGACGGCAGCCGTTTGCTCGGCACCATCGCGCAAATATTTCAACGTGACCTTCTTGGTCGGATCAGCGCTACTGATGAGTTGTTGCAGGGCGCTGGCGTCGGTGATTTCCTTGCCGTCGATTTCGGCAAGGCGATCGCCAGGCTTTAGTCCGGCTTCGGCGGCTGGAGAGTCAGGGAAGACGTAACGAATCGTGACGCCTCTGTCCTTCACGCCTCGCAGTGGCAACACGCCGAGTAGCGGATGCTCATAAGGAATCAGCACGTCGGTCAGTTCCGCTTCGAGCTCCACCTTTTCATCTTTTGTGTCGACCTTGCGCGAGACGGTGAGCTTGATCTTTTCGCCTGCATACTTCGGACCGAGGGCATGCTTCAACTGAGCCTGGCGCACAATAGGTTGGCCATCAATGGCAGTCACCACATCGCCCACTTTCACGCCCGCTTTGGAAGCTGGTGAATTCGGCGGTACGGCGACGATTTCTGCGGGCAATGCGTAGATATCGCCCGGCTTGAGCGAGATGCCCAGCAGGCCAGGATGAAGGTCTTTACCCGCCTTGAGGGTAGGAAGATGCTGCAGGATATCGGTCAGCGGAATGGCGAAACCTATTCCCGAGTCGTACCACTCGGCGCCCCCCAGTTCGCCACCTTGGCCTTGCGGGGAAAGTGGTGCGAGCACTCCCAAAACTCGGCCTTGAATATCGACCAGCGGACCGCCGTAGTTGATGGGCGAAATCTTGGCGTCGGTTTGAATCGCCTTGCTCCAAATCCGCTCCTTGGCACTAAGAATTCCCACTGACATGCTCACTTGACCGGCTTCGAAAGTGCGTCCGATGGCAACGGTCCACTGCCCGACTTGCATCTCGCTGCGTGGCACAGCAACCGGCACCGGCAGCTTTTCGGTCGTGCTGACTTTGAGCAGCACCAGCATGCGGGCATGGTCGCGGGCGACAATCGTCGCCGCCGCGCGAGTACCG
The DNA here is from genome assembly GCF_007747655.1 of Anatilimnocola aggregata. Classification (NCBI taxonomy): domain Bacteria; kingdom Pseudomonadati; phylum Planctomycetota; class Planctomycetia; order Pirellulales; family Pirellulaceae; genus Anatilimnocola; species Anatilimnocola aggregata. Next base: position 4,028,112 of record NZ_CP036274.1, on the reverse strand, counting down.
CTGGGGAGCGACACCAGAATCGACGTCGGTTTTTGGACGAAATTGAAAGCACTGGAAATGACGTAGCCATCTTCGCTGACGATCAACCCGGTCGTCGGGCCGGTCGCGACCAGCAGCTTGCCCACGCGTTCGAGACCGCCGACCGTCTCAATCCGCACGACAGCGGGCGCGATCTTGCCCGCTGCGGCGATGATGGCGCGCTCTTCCAGTTCCGTCACATCTTCCTGCGCGGGCAAAGGCTGACCAGCAAGAGCCAGCAACGCGAAAAGGAAGAAGGAGATTTGATGGCGAATAATCATGGCGTGCGGTTCAATCATGGCCTGCGGATCACGGCTCAAGCGAGAGTTGCACTTCGACCAGTTCCTGCCCACGTTGAATCGTGAGTCGAACACCATCGACGCGGTCGATGAATGTCAGTTCTTCCACGACCTGTTTGTGCGACGGGGCGAGTTGCTCATTGACGAAGAGGATCAAATCATCGGCCCGAATTCCCGCTTTGGCAGCGGGAGACATGGGCCGCACCGATTCGACAAACGGCGGCGTCTTGGGCAGAAAATCAGGCACAAGTTGCACGCCGAGGGCAGCAAGCGTGTGCGCGTCCTTGGGTTTCTTCACAGTTTCGTCGCGAGTCGCCGAACGCAACTTGCCCGCGCGGATGTCGACGACTGCTTGGACCAGTTCGGAAACCGGAATCGCATAGTTCAGCCAGGTATTCGTTTGCGAATTTCGCAGTTCTTTGCCGAGCAGACCCGCAAGCCGACCTTTGCGATCAGTAAGTGCGCCGCCCGCAGCACCTGGGTTGTTGGTCATTGCATCGACGACATAAACCTTGCCACGATAGTTCGTTTCAAACGCGCCGCGACGTGCGGCCAGATCACTCTTGGCCGAGACAATCCCCCGGAGCACGCTGGTGGGCTCATTGCCGGCCGCGACGCCGTAAAGGTTGCTGAAGGCGAGAACGCGCTGACCCGGTTCGATCGAAACGGCTTCATCGAGGTTGAAGTGGGCCAAGTCTTGAGCGTCGATTTTGAGAACGGCGATCTCCAAACGCGGATCCATTCCCACGACCTCGGCTGGCAACTTGCGCCCATCGTCGAGGGTGGCGGTAATCACGTCCGCATCGAGGACATAGCTCCACACGGTGAGAATGTGTCCTTCGTCGCTGATCACAAAGCCGCTTTGATAAGCCTCCAACCCTTGCACGCCGCCAGCACCGTAGAGCTTAACCATGCGAGGCTGCACGTCGGTGATGACCGTCGCCAGCGACGTTTGAGCGTTGGCCAGGGGCGCAAAGAACGCGGCCACTATCAACAGGATGCAGGCAGGAAGATACTTCATTACTTGTTGGCTCCTGCATCGCCGGCCGTCAGTTGAACATCATTCAGAGTCAATTTGCCGAACACAAATTCGCCACGACGAACTTCGAGAGAGTGCGGAAATTGGCGGCCATTGACTTCGCGATAGTCGCTGAACTGGACTTCGCACGGATCCTCGTCGGCATCGGAGACCATCTCGAGCAGCGCGAGCCGTCCCGTGGCCGGGTCAAAGGCGAGCCTCATTTCGACCACATTGCGAGTCGCAATGAAGACATCGGCCAGCCCGTCGATGCCGCGCTGCGGGCCGGTGCCGTAGTAATAGACGTCGCCGAACTTCTCTGGCCCTTCGACCAGCAATTGCCGCCATAGGTGCAACGCCACCAGAAGCCCGCCGCTGCCGGAGGGGGCCAACTGTGTGTCTAGATCTTTGCTCAGGTCGAGCGTCGCTTTTTCAGCGGGGAAGACACCTTCCACCTTATCGGACGACAAGGTGATTTCGATCGCCGCATCACCGCGCGAGTGCGTTCCCTTTAACTTCCATTCGCCCGTCTGAGCGGAGAAGTCGGCACCGGCTGAAGCAGCCTTCCACACACGCTCACGATTTTGCAGGTTGAAATAGTAGTTCGCATAACCGCGGCGGGGTTGAATCAGCTTGGCAACTTCGGGCGGAGGCGGTTCTTCTTTCGGCTTTTCGGCAGCACCGGGCACCTTGGGTTTGGGCTGCTCTGGCGTAGGCTTTTTATCGCCCGGCATCTTCGGATCTTTTTCACCCGGTTTCGGTGCGGCAGCCTTGGGCTTCCTTTGCACGAGTTCCAGCAGTTCTTCTTCGGCATGCACACCTGTCAACCGCACATGCGTATCGACCGTTTTACCGTCATAGCGGTACGTGAGAGGTACACGCCAGCCTTTGGGATAAATCCCCAGCACGTTCTTGAACGCGTTAGTAGTGCCGATGGTCCGGCCGCCAAACGCGACTACTTCAGCGTCGTAGCGGAGTCCGCGACGGTAAGCATCGGAGTTTTCGAGAATATTCGAGACCAGCACGCGACCGTCTTCGCTCGTGCCGACACTAAAGCCCGCCGTCGCATGATCGACGAAGCGGCCACTCTTCAAGCAGCCGAGAAAGTGCTTGATCTGATTGATGGAGATGGCATAGCCCACGCCGACATTCACGCGGCCACGCTTCTCGAACGAGCCGCGCCCATTCACACCGATCAAGTCGCCGTTGGCATCGTAGAGGGGCCCACCGCTGTTGCCAGGGTTGATGGCAGCGTCGGTCTGTATGCAATCTGCATATTCCAGCAGTGTTCCGGCCGGATATTGATAGCGATGTGTGCCCGAAACAATGCCATGGGTAACTGTGGGCTGAAAATCGGTGGCGAGCAAAAATGGATTGCCGACTGCAAAGCACCAGTCGCCCACTTTCACCTGATCGCTATCGACCATCTTGGCCGTGGGAAAATCGTCGCGACCGAGCAATTTGATTACGGCGACGTCACCCGTCGGATCGATGCCCACAATCACGGCATCGTATAAGCGGCCATCGTTCATGCTGCATTTCATGTAGCTGCCCGCAGGCTGCACCACGTGAAAATTTGTGAGGGCATAGCCATCCGGAGAAATCACAACTCCCGAGCCGCCGCCGTTGCCGCCGTTGGCAAACACGGCGACCGCTGACTTGCTGGCTTTGGCAATTGCTTCAATCCGCTGACGTTCGGCAGAGAGAACTGGCGCTGGCACATCCTGGGCAATGACAGGCAGTGCCAACTGCACGAGCAACGTCAGGCAAGACAGGTAGCTAAAAATTGGAGCGATGCGAGCGATACTCATTTCGTGAACCTCGCATCCTGAAAATCTACCAGCGCTCCCAGTCCTTGGGCACTCAGCGGTATTGCTTGCAGGCTTACGCGATTGATGCCAGTGATATCGACCTCGATCATCAGCGGTTTTCGTTCGCCGCTCGCGGTTAATTGATGCCGGGCGAGTTCTTTGCCGTCTCCCAAGATCACCACATCAACATCGGCACCGTTCCCCTGCTTGCTGGCCAAGATCAGACCGGCGCGGAACCAGCGAAAACTTTCCGGGGTGCGATAGGTTGCCAGGCTCTTGCCCGTTAAGGCGATCGATGTCGTTACTCTGTCCGGTGAAGTACTCTGTGGCCCCGGGCGCTTCCCCGCGAGCGGACCGAACCATTCGCTGGCAGCCGCCGAGAGTCCTTTGGGAATCAGCGCGCCGGACGATTCACTCAACTCCATAGGCAACTGGGCGAGCATCGCTACATTGCCGGCGGAGAAATCCAACCGCTGGACGCGCGCGAGAGGCAATGTGAGATTCACCCCCACGGGCGTTACTGCGGTGAGTTGCGTGTCATTAATCTCGATCGACTTCAGCCGCCACTGACTGCCGCCGACATCCTGCATCCGCAAGTTGGCTGCGGGAAGTTCACGCTTCACAGGCTGAAAGAAAATGACCCCCTCCAACTTCTCGCGCTTCACATCCACTTTGTCGCCATCAAAATCGAACTTCACACTCTCGGGAGTGATTTGCAGCACAGTTCCTTCGAGTTCATCGAGCGTCAAAGTGGTCAGGGATTTGGTTTGGCCATTTTCTTCCACTTCGCGTGTCGCAGTTTTGCGGAGCACCAGCACATCGCCCGAGCGCGAGCCCGCGAGGATTTCGTTCCAGGCGGGATTCAGTTCGGAGCCATGTGGATCATGAAAGCGGACGGCGCGAATCGAGCGCGAGGGAATGTCAGAGAGTGTATCGCCGCCGAGCAATTCAATCGTTGCTTTGCCACTGAGTGTGGCCAAACTGGCAGCGGCGAGTTGCGAATTATCGAGCAGTTCGATCCAAACGCGGGCTGACTCTTGTTCAGGCTTGGAGCCGGGAAAATCGACGGCAAGCACTTCGGGGGCCGGCAGGGTTTGCTCACCTGTCGCGGTGGCGATCGTGATTTTCTCAGCCGAAGCAGCGACTAGTTGCCCGCGAATCTCGTCGCCACGCAATAACTTCACCTGCACGTCCACAGCCGGAGCAGCGGCCACGAGGCAGAGCATCGAACAAACAGAAATGATCCCCATGAGCAGTCGTGTACCCTTCTACTACCAGCTTACTTCACGCCATCCTGAGCGAGGCGTTTAAAATATTCTTCGATCGTTTCGCGAAAGTGAGCGGGTAAGTCCCGGCCAATCTGCTGCAGTACTTCCTGCCGTTCTTTCGGTGGCAAATTTCCCCAGCCATCCTTCTTGCCGATGTTTTTCGAATCGACATTGCCTGGACCTTTCAATTCGGCAGCCTGGCTGTCTTGCATCGGGCTCGAGGGCATCGGCGAACCACTGCCGCTACCCGATGCTTGCTGCTGTTGTTGCTGTTGCTGTTTCTCCATTTCTTCGATCATTTTTTCGAGCTTAGCGATCACCTGCTCTTCTTCTTCTCGCACCTTCGTGCCGGCGCGGCCCAAATCGAGGCGACGGCGAATATCGTCCATCAAGCGGGCGACTTCATCGAGGGAGTCGACCTTCAGCGGCTTGATGTCGGCTTCCATCAGGCGGGCGATGGTGGCGTAACGGCGCGGAATCGTGGATTCGTTTTCCAGCAGCAGGGTAACGTTCTTCAGGCAGTTGTCTTTCTCCAGCAGGCGATGCTGACCGAGGGCTTGGTAAAACAGCAGCGAAGCTGGGTCGGCAACATCAGCGGGGTTGAGCCCACGGAGTTGCGCGAGCGCTTCGTCGATCAAGTTGTTCTGGGCGAGCCAGCGGGCCACGACGAGGCGCAGATTCGCACGGACAAAGAGCGGGACACTCTCGTCCAACAAAATCGTCGCGGCGGGAATTTTGGCAGCGGCGGCCGGCTGTTGCGTCAGGTGGTAAATCGCGGATGCTTCGGGTTCGAGAACGGCGAGGGAGGCGGCTACTCGATCGAGCACGTCGCTGGGATCCAGAACGATGGTATCGTCAGGCCAGAGCGCCGAGACTTTGAGCTTTTGGGTCTCATCAGCTTTGCGCGCGTTAAGCAGATCGTCGAGTTGCTTCTTCACTTCCGCTGTTGTTGGAGGAGACCAACTGGCCTTCTTTTGCAGTTCGTTGGCCGCTTCGTCGGAACCCCAACTGAGCGCGGGAGCAGCGACGAACGTCATGAGCCCGAGCAGCATGGCCCCCAGCAAATGGTTTGATCTTGGCTGAGGGCAAGCGAGATGGTGCATGGGAAGTCCTCCGGCAGTATTCGATGAACGCGGTGTAACCGGCGTCTACTTATTCTTCTCAAGGACGATGTCGCGGGTAATACCGAAAATCTCTTTTTGGCGATCCGCCAGGGCTTTGAGCGCTGCCAACAGGTCGGCACTTTCGGCCTGCCCGACGACGTCTTGATCGTCCTCCAGCAGCCGCGAGTAACGGACGGTTCGCTTGTTGACTCGCTCCTGCAGCGACTTGATCATCTTGAGCTCGGCGATCTTATCGACCAGGGGCTGCTCTTGTTCCTGTTGTTGCTGCTGCTGTTGTTGCTGTTGCTGCTTCTTTTGCTCTGCATCTTGCTGAGCCTTCTCGAGGGCCGCGATCATTTCTTCGAGCGACGAAATAATGTCTTCTTCGAGGCCGATGGTAATGTCGTCGATCTTGGTCTCAGCCAGCCGCTCCGAGACCTGCAGCATGTCTTCTTCCATCTGCTCGACCGTAGCAGGAAACGCGATGCTGGAGCCTTCTTCTTGCAACAATGTGAGGGCCTTGCGGGCTTCGACGGCGATCTTCCGTTCGTCAAAGCCGAGGCGGCCGGATTCCACGACAAATTGATCGCTGCGATTGGCCGCTACAACTTGATCGAGCCGACGAGTGCTCTCGTAAACCTTCAATTGCATTTCCAGCATTTTGCGAAAGCGGGCTTCGAGGGCCGCCAAAGTTCGCTGCACCTCTTCCTCGCGCAATTGACGCAGGATCTCTTCGAGTTCAGCCTTGGCCTTTTCGAGTTCTTCTTTCGCCTGACGCTGCTCTTCTGCCGACTCTTTGCGTTTCGCTTCGGCCAACTTCTTCTGGGCCGCTTTCATTTTCTCTTCGGCTTGTTCGAGTCGTTTGCGAGCGGGGTTTTCTTGCTTGGCCTGCTGTTGTTGCTGCTGATCTCCAGATTTTGAATCGCTTTGTTCACCGGGCTTTTGTTCACCGGGCTTTTGTTCACCGGGATTTTGTTCACCGGGCTTTTGTTCACCGGGCTTTTGCTCACCGGGCTTTTGCTCACCAGGCTTCTGCTCACCAGGCTTCTGCTCACCAGGCTTCTGCTCACCAGGCTTCTGCTCACCAGGCTTTTGCTCACCGGGCTTTTGCTCACCAGGCTTTTGCTCACCAGGCTTCTGTTCGCCTGGTTGTTCTTCGCCCGGCTTCTTCTCTTCGGATTCGTCGTCGGCTGGCTTGGGCGGGCTACCTTCTTCGTTCTCTTTGATTTTCTTGGCGAGATCGCCGGTGCGACCGCCTAGGTTTTCCTGTTCCTTGGCAACACGCTGCAGATCAGCACCACCCTCGGTCTGGCCTTCGAGCGATTTCTGCAACCGAATCAGCCGTTCGACTTCTTTGATGTATTCCTTGATCCGCTGCTGTTCGCTCTTGAGGCGATCGCTGCGGTCTTCACTCATCAGCAGATCGAGCAGCGACTTCAGATCGGTCTGCACTTGCGACTGACCATCAAGGGCCCGCTTGAGTTGCTTTTGGCCGAGCAGTTTGACCACCGACTCAAGTTGAGTCTTGGTGAGCTTTTCTTTCGACTGCTCAACGGCCCGCAACAGCAGTGCGGCGCGGCGAGGATTGCTGCCTCCCTCGAGCGACGACATCTTCAGCAGCAACTCTTCCAGCCGGGCATATTTGCTAGCGAGTCGCTCTTGCTCAAGTGCCAGGTCATCGTTGACTGCTGGCGTACCAGGAGATGCTGCCTCTTTGGGCGCGGGTTCTTCCTGGGCGATGAGAACTGCCGGCAGCAGGCCGAGCATCCATAGACCGAGGGGAATGGCCAGACCGGCCATTGCTGGCCAGCGAAACCGGGTAGCTGAGGTTCCTGCCGTCATTTGTACCCCTCCTAAACTGGAATCGTCCAGACCTTCGTTGTACCGCTTTGTGAGCGATATTTCCAACGATTTACCGGACTTTACTGCCCACCGCCTGCTGCAAATCGCTACTTCAGATCTTCGAGTGCCTGGCGACGTCGTTCCTGTTTGGTGCGGTCGATCAGCTTTTCCTGATCGCCGAGCAAGTCACGAACAATATCGAGCAATTCGTTAAAAGTTTCTAGATCAAGCATCTTTTGCAGGACGGCATCGAGCTCGGCAATCGTGTCAGTAGCCTCCTGCAAAGCTACATCGGCCAGCTCGGGCGAGTCGGTCGACATAGGCGGCAGCTTGCCGAGGGCTGCTTCGAGCGTCTGCAATTGGCCGTCCAAGGCCGGGAACGAAGTCTGGCAAATGGCCTGAAGCGGGTCGGAAATCTGTTCCTTGAGACGCTTTTTGCGGTCTTCGGTATCGACCCGGTTATTGATCAATTCCTCACGGATACCTGCGAAACCGACGGCCACGCCCAACGTTTCCTGTCCAGACTTCTGACTCTGCTGAAACGCACGCTGAACGCGAATCAGCCGAAGTTCTGCCCGGGCCTTTGCTAGCTCTTCCGGCGATTTCGGCTTGTCGCCGTTGTCGTCGGAGCGGACTTCTTCGGGATCGGGCGTGCTGGCTGCCATCGGTCCCAGGCTGGCTTTGACTCGCAGGAGCGAATCGCGGAGTTGATTCATTTCCTCAATGATCTGCTCCATGCGCCGCCGCAAGCCAAGCTCGCGGACTTCGAGCTGCTGCAGCAGTTCTTCGGGGGTGACCACATCCAGCGAATAGATCTGGCCGGTCCCTTCATGCGGATCTTTGCCGTAGAGATTGAAACGATCCTTGGCTTTCACGCTCAGGATCAGCTTGCCTTTGGGCTGCAATTCAAAAGCCTTGTCTTGCGAGCGAAGCGCGCGGAAATCGAACTCCTGCTCAACCGCTCCACCTTTGCCCAGCGTGAACGGCAGCGACCGCGGATCGGCGCTGTCAGCCGTTTGCAACTGCAAGCGAGCCACCGAGCGAACTTGATCCTTGGATCCTTGCTGCTCGACACCGTAGTCATCGTTAATCGTCCCCTGAATCGGAATCAGCACGTTGGGCGTAACGGCCGAGCCAATACCCTTGAGAGTCACCTCAATCTGCGGTGGCTGATCTTCGATGGTCGACAGGAAGACCCGGTGAGGCTGTTCCGTGGTGACGCCGTCGGTATCGACGAGCGAAACCTCAAGTGCCAGGTTCTTATCCAAGCTGGGAACCTGACACGAAAATCGTGACGGATCGCTCGAATTCAACTGGCCACTGTAGTTCCACACAATGTCTTTGGCTTTTTTGCGGTCGGCTTCTAGTTCCGACTTGGCCAGGGCATCCGCTTCCTTCTTCGCTTCTGGATCGATGATGGTCGCTGATTGTAGATTTTTGCTGGAGCGGAACTTCAAGGTGACTTGCGTTCCGGCAGGCTGGAACTCGCCCGACGGCAAGTACGCCTTATCAAGCTTGGGGAGATAGCTGCTGGTGGCTTCGTCCTGAATGTAGGGCGGATAGACAAGATCGAGCAGCGTTTCAACGACCGCGGGGCTCTCGACGACTTCGATGACGTAGTCGCGCACCCGGTGATCGTAGCCGACAACATCAAACTCCAGCGTCGAGATGATCCCCTTGAATGGCTTCTCTTCAAGCCAGAAATTGCGGTACGAACCTTGGTCACGGAATTGTTGCATGCCGACGCGGCCGCGTTCGGCACGTACACCTTCGCGGGCGCGGCTGTTGTAATAGACGGTGCAGAACTGCGGCACCAGCTTTGCATCCGGAGGGAGCTTAGCCTTTACGCGCAAGGTGATGTTGGCCCCTTTAGCGACCTTGAGGTGGTTCGACTTGTCGAACTCCATCGTGTGCGGGCGAGGTGCCGGATCTTCGGCGGACGGGGTGCGTTGCACATCGATGCCAACGATTTCAATCTGAGCCTGCCGCGGCCAGGCCACATCTTGCAACAGCAGCAGGCGATTGGCGGCAGTTCCCAACTCTTGCGGGCGAGCGACGGCAAAGCCGGCTAGAGAAAGGATCAAGCCGATGGCCAGCAGAATGAGCAAAGTCAGGCGTGCCAGGTTGAAGACAGCGCCGTAGCGCACGTTTGGTAACATCTGCCGCGCAGCGTTCGAAGTGCGGGCAAACATCTCGGTATTGAATTCCACTTCGTCTGGATGCCGCTGACTCAGCTCGACGGAAGTCATCAGCGTATCGTTGAAGTCGGTGAATCGCCGCTCGAGGAGCATGGCCATGCTTTCATCGGCGAGGGGGACGAATGCCCGCTCGCCGATCCAGCGATAGAAGATATAGCCACAGCCGCCGGCAATCACCAGCAGCATGACCGCGCGGGCTGCGAGGGGCATTTCACTCGCGCCGACGATCACGGGCAGATAATCGAGCGCCAGCGCGAGCCAAAACGTGAGCGCCACCCATATGACCGCCAGCGCCAAACCTTCTAGCCAAACGTACAGCCTGATCCGCGTGCGCAGACCGGCCAATACCGACCGGACATCGTCGGCGAGTGGCATCGTGGTGGCAGTGGTGCTGGTCATATTCGGTTAGTCCCGGGCTGATGCCGGGGTTTCATTTTTTTAAGCCAGTTTGCTCAAACGGCGGAAGAGCCATTCGAGGCAGAGCGCGCCACAAATCAGGCCCATGAGCCAGGTCATAAGAACGCGATCGAAAGTTCGGTCAGGAGTCCCTGGCAGTACATTTCGTTGATCTTGCGGCTTAATCAGCTCCACCAGCGACTTCGTTCCTGCGGACTTGCTTTGCAGAGCAGCATCGAGGCCGACGAAATACTGCCCGCCCGTGCGGTCGGTCATTTCGCGCAGCACTTTGTCATTCCGCTCCGGCTTTTCGGTTTCGAGGGCAGGCATACGAACGCGCACGTCACGCACCAGGAGAGAATCGGCGGCAGCCGGATGCTGAAGCTGGATTTGATAATCTCCTTCTTGCAGGGCGATGAATTGCTCGGTGAAGGTTCCTTGGCGATCCGCGTCCTTCGTCTTGCGCAACGTGATCGGAATGCGAGTGCTGTCGGGCTGAATGATGGTCGCAGCGACTTGCTCAGCCTGCAGCGGTTTGAACTGGGCATCTTGCAACACCGCGCGGATGGCAATCGGGTCGCCCAGCAGCGCGCGGTCTTTGTCCGTCAGCAACACGCCTCGGCTGGAGTCACGCAGGCGGCGACCTTCCGAAACCCAGCGGAGGAGCCGCGTGTAGAACGTTTCAAAGTAGACGTCGTTTTCGGCCCGCACGCGCCACAACTCGCCGCTGGCCATGAAGAAGACTCGTCCCGAGCCGTAGAAATGGCCAGCAAAGTACACGGGCAATTCGTTATCGAGGGCCGTGTCTGGATCGCTGAAGCGGGCATAAACCCGGGCACCGGGCTTGGGATCTTTGATGGCGTAGTAGCCGTATACACCGGCGAAATCATCCCAGGCTCGCTTGTTGGCTTCCGCTGTTTCGTCGATCCAGAGGAACTCCGCTTCTTCACCCTCGCGAGAGAAATTAAGCGGCCAGGCCTTATCGGAACCGAAACGTCCCAAGCTGAGGGTGGCTGAGCCCTGGAAATAGAAGGAGATGGGATAGAGGTTCTTGATCGTGTCGATCCGCGGATCGCCCCGTCGTCGGCTGGACCATTGAGGCGTGAAGACCGGCCCAGCGACCACAATCAAACCGCCACCTTTTTCCGCCACGAAATCTTCTAGCAATTGCACCTGCTTGTCGTCGAAGGCTTCCCAATCGGGATCGAAGGCGACGATCGCATCGTACTCGAACAGTTCGTCCGGATCGGTCGGGAACGAAGTCAGAATCTCGTGCGCATCCTGTGAGATGCCGGGACGAGCTGATTGCAGTAGTACGTGGACCGTCGACTCTTTATCGCGAAACAATTGATTTCGAAGAAAGATAAAGTCGCGCGTTGGACCGCCAGCAATCAGCAAAACCTTTGTCTTGCGGTCGACAATCTCCACCTTGGCGGTTTTCTCATTATCCCGCTTTTCGATTTCACCCGTTTGCGGTGCAACACGCAACTTAAAGAGACGAACCCCTTCTTCCTCGGGCTTCAGTTCGAATTTGACCGGGATGATCTGGCCCGCCTTCCCAATATCGATGGTTTGCTGGTCTTCGACCTGCTCACCCTTGCCTTCGACATCGGTCGAGACGAGTTCCGCCGTCAGCGCCGTTTGGTTCAGCCCGACACCCTGCACGTAACCGCTAATGGTGAACTTATCGCCGGGAAAGACCTTTTCTGGTGCTTCCAAGTCGACGACGCGGATGTTCGCTGGGCGTTTATCGGAACCGAGCCCGATGCCATGCACGCTGATGAGTGAATCGGCCGCGACAGTGGAAGCTACCGAGACATCGAGTCCCGCATTTTGACCGCCATCGGAGAAGACCACAATCGCAGCAATGGGGCCGCCCCGTTCTTTGTCGACCAGCGCCTTCAGATTGTCACCCAGGCGCGTTTCAACGCCGCGAGGAAGCAACTGATTGGCCCAATCGATGGGGGGCAACTCAGCCTGCTTCTCAGTTCCTTGTGTGGGCGAGCTGACCTTGGGCTCGCTGAGGCCGAGAATCGCACCGATGCTGATATCGGGATGCAGCAAGTTCGCGGTGCCGAACACCACGGCGGCGATGATCAGGCAGACGACGCTCACCAGCAGCGAATAGGCATTTTGTTCCGCGCCCGCTTTGCGTTGGGCGAGAGATTGAGCAGTAGTAGCGCGGCCCCAGATGAGATAAATCACGCCGGCGAGAACCGCGACAGCTAGAATCCCGGCAGCAATCAGCGCCAGTTTGCGTGCGCCGGCTAACGACGCGAGTAACTCCTGCTGCGGCGTTTGATTTTCAGCACCGGCCTGTTCGCTGGGGAGTTTCGGTAGAGAGGCAACTTCTACGGGCGATTCCGCAGCGTCGAAGCGATAGACGACCACATCGTGCTGCTTGCGCAACTCGGGCAAGAGTTGCCCGCTCTTCAATTCGAGCACGACTTGTTCCAGCCTGCTCGGCATCGCCGGAACGGACGTGGAATCGGCATCGCGCAGTCCCATGCTCTGGCTGGTATCGACCAGCAGCAGTGCCCGCGAGTTCTTGACGATCGTCTTTTGTGTCCGCTTCTCAAGTTGAAAGAAGAACAGCAGAATGCCGAGCAGCGCGAACAGTCGCAGTCCGCCGAGCAGAATGGCCAGAGCGGTCGTTAATTCGACGCTATCCTTGCGATACATCCAGACGACGTAACTGACGATGGCCGCGATCACCCCGATCAGCAGCAGCCATTGCCACCACTCCGAGAGTGACTGCAGTCTTGCCAGTTGGTAATACACCCCGCTGTTGGCGTCGGCAGCGAGAAGCGCGGGAGCAATCATAAGCGGCTTGCTCCGGCGATTCGTTGGAAGGGGTGAAAACTCGTCGAATAAGCCAAGGCCTGTTCACCAATCAGCAAGCTGACCAGCAACCCCATGACGAACAGACTTAAGTTGTAGCCGGAGGCCACTGCCTCGCCCTGTTGATATTGTTCCGCAATGTGATGCGAGGCGCGCACGGGTTCAATCGTCTTAAGCAAGGCATCTCCACTCAATCGCGCCAGATTCCCTTCTTCGGGCTCGACGTTCAGCGCCCAGCGCCGCAGGTCGACATCTCCCTTGAGCGAAATGGGCCAGGCTTCATAAACACCAGCGAGATCGGTTTGGGTATTGCGGCGGCCGTCGAGCACTCCGCCACCAATTCCGGAATCGAGTTGATCGCCATCCTTCTGCGCAATCTGAGCCACCTTGAAGCGAGTATCTTCTTTCTTGCCAGGCAGTACGAAACTGAGATCAGTCCGATATTGACTGGCAGGAAGTTGCAAATCGAGTGGCGTGCCGACCAGGCGCGGATCATCGAGCCGTCTGGGATTCGCCAGGTGTGATTGCAACTTGAGCGCGAGAACCACAAAGCTGGGGTTCTTCGCCCAGTCGTTCCACTTAGGAGCAGCCGTCGTCAGGGCGAGCACTACTTTCCCTTCGCCGAACTGCTTCTCGACAAAGAGCGGGCTCCGATCGCGAAGGCGAGCAATGACTTCGGTGCCACTTTGGGGCGAAGGTTTCCAACTCGCGAGCAAGCGGCGAAAGCGATAAACGGTCACGCCTCGAATCAGCGGATTCGCTTCATCGAGGAAGAAGTTGAAGATCGGATGCTTTTCCAAATCGAGGTCCGGTGTTTGACCATCGATGTCTTCGCCCAAGACAGCTTCGTCTCCGAGTGGTGCGGGGAGCATCCCCTGGCCATCTCGATACAGGCTGCGGTTGTAAAAGTCGGTAAGGACATCGGGGCCGGCAAAAATTGCCACGCCGCCGCCGCCACGTACATACGCCTCCAGCGATTCCACCGCGCGGCCATCGAGGCGCGGCACATCGAGCAGATAGATGGTCGAATAGGCATTCAGAGTTTGGGGCGTCGCATCACGCAGGAACGACACCGGCTGAATATCGGGACGAATGCCTGTGTTGGACTTTTGCAGCGGACGAAAGCCAACTTCTAGGTAATACGCATTTAGTTGCTCGGTCGTACCATCGACAATCAAAGTCTTCTCGCCGTCCGGAAAATTGACAACACACCAGCAGCGATTATCGGCCTCGATCGGATCCTCAGGTAAGATAGCTTCGACGACATGCTTGCCCGGCTTCTCGTAAAAAACTTGCACGCGGCGGGTGATCGTCTCGCCGGGGCCAATGTCGTCGATGAGCAGGGTCGCGATTTCCTCAGTCGTACTGCCTAGTTGTTCGGGACTCGGGCCGCTGGCCGAGGCCTCTTCGTAGGTGGTCGAGCGGACTTTCACTTGCACTTTGCTCGCAGGCTTAGTGCCGTGATTCCGCACGCTGATGAACACGAACAGCGGAACGCCGGCTGCGCGGGTTTCGTCAGCGGGGGAAATATCGACGATGCCTAAATTGGCCGTGGAACTGCGGGCACAATCGACGAGGTGAATCTCACCGCCCAACTGTTGAATATCGAGGAACGCTTGACGCAAATCTTTCGGGCTTTCCCAGTCCTTCTCGCGGAAGTCGGAAAGCAGATAGACGATGCTGGTCTCGTCGCGCCCTTGTCCCATCAATTGTTTGATAGCCTGCAGCGATTCGAGGGGTGACAAAGAAAGCGCTGTGGGCTCGAAGAGCCGCTGCTTTTGTTCCAGGGTTTCGTCGAAGGCCGCATTCAGCACTTCGGCATTGAGATCGGCCTGGCTCGTGGCGCTTGTTTTTGTCTCAGCTTCGGCGTCGGCCTCATTCGCCGATTTCACTTGCGAAAAGCGAATGAGAGTTAATTTCTGCTGGCCATCTTGCTGCCCCGCGCGAGTGACGATCGACCGAGTTACCTGGCGAGCCAGATCGAGCGCGCTGGCACCGGCTACGCGGTCCGACATCGAGTAACTGTCATCAACCACGATGTAGTGGTGAGTCACCTTGCCACCAAAAATTGCCAGCCATTGATCCTGCGTCTTCAACTGAGCCAGCATCGCCACAATCAGGGCAATGATCGTCATCCGCGATAGGAGCAACAGCAGTTGCTTCAGCCACACCCAGGTGCGGTGCTTCTTGTAGCTCTGCAGCAAAAACTCCATGGCGGCCCATTGGACGCGCTTGTGCCGCATCATGTTGATCAAATGGATCAACAGCGGCAGAATCGCCAGCAAAAAACCGCCAATCAGAGCTGTGTGGACGAATTGCATCGCGAAAGTTAGGAGTTCTGGGTTCCGAGTTCTGGGACAGGGAAAAACTAGTATCTATTCATCACCGCTAAACGCTTACTCAGGAAGGTAGCAAGCACGGCATCGAGCGGGTCGCTGGTCCGCACGAGCGCGTAGTCGCAAGCTGCTTTTGCACATTCGCGACGAACTTCGTCGAGGAACGCTTGAAGCGCGGCAAGGTAACCTTCACGCAGCGCACGCGGATTGCAGTTCAAAAAGTCGTCGGTTTCCATCCCGTCGAACCGCATCGGGCCGTTGAACGGAAAATCGAGTTCGTCGTCATCCATCACATGGAAGACCAGCACATCATGACCCCGTTGGCGAAGCATGCGCAGGCCTTTGATCAGCCCAGGACGATCGGCCAGCAGATCGGAAACCAACACGACCAGACCGCGACGCGGCAGCCCTTCCGCTGCGTTACGCAGGACGGCATACATGTCCGTTTTGTCGGTGTGCGATTGCGCGGAAAGGGCAGCGGTGATCGCCAGAATATGATTGTGCTGCGAACGTCCGGGAACCTGTGTTCGCAACCGATCATCGAACGTGACGCAACCTACCGAATCTTGCTGGCGGAGAACGAGGTACCCCAACGTGGCGGCGAGTGTACTGGCGTATTCGAACTTATTGAGATGACCGTTGCCGTACTGCATGCTCTTCGACACGTCGACGAGCAGATGGCAGCGAAGATTGGTTTCTTCTTCGAACTGTTTGATGTAGAGACGGTCTTGGCGCGCCCAGACTTTCCAGTCGACGTGCCGCAGGTCGTCGCCGATCACATATTCGCGATGTTGCAGAAACTCGACCGATTGCCCGAAGTAGGGACTGCGATGCATACCCGAAAGAAACCCTTCGACGATGTGCCGCGCCCGAACTTCCAGCCGGGAGATTCGCTTGATCGCCTCAGGATGCAAAAATCTTTTTGAATCGGGCATCGTTGGTCAACGCGTCTTCTTTGCTGGGGGTAACCGAAACGAGTTGGTCGATAATCTTGTCGGCCGTGATTCCATCGCTTTGAGCCGCGAAGTTCACCACGATGCGATGCCGCAACACGGGCTTGGCCAAGGCGGCGATATCTTCGGTAGTCACATGCGTGCGGCCGTGCAGCAGGGCACGAGCTTTACCACCGAGAATCAAAAACTGCACGGCGCGGGGACCTGCGCCCCAGCCCACTTGGTCCGACACAAAGTCCGGAACGCCGGGCGTGCCGATGCGGGTCTGACGAACGATCGACAGGGCATAGCGAATGATGTGGTCACTGACCGGGACTTCGCGGACGGTCCGCTGGAGTTCGATGATTTCCTGCCCACTGAGCGCGGGCTGGATGCGGTCGACTTGGACGGCCGTCGTGCGGCGGGCCACTTCGAACTCTTCCAAAAAGCTGGGGTAGTTCACAAAGACCTTGAACATGAAGCGGTCCTGCTGCGCTTCCGGCAGTGGATAAGTCCCCTCTTGTTCAATCGGGTTTTGTGTGGCGAGCACAAAGAACGGATCGCTCAGCTGATGCCGAGTCCGGCCGACTGTGACCGTTCGCTCCTGCATCGCTTCGAGGAGAGCTGCCTGTGTCTTGGGAGGCGTACGGTTGATTTCGTCCGCCAGAATCATATTGGAGAAGAGCGGTCCTTCGAGGAAGCGGCGTTCGCGAGCACCGGTGCTGCGGTTCTCTTCGATGATGTCGGTGCCGGTGATGTCCGCCGGCATCAAGTCGGGCGTGAACTGAATCCGCTGGAACGACAGGTTCAGCGAGCGGGCGAGCGTGCTAATGAGCAGGGTCTTAGCTAACCCTGGCACACCTTCGAGCAGGCAGTGACCCCGGGCGAACATGCAAATCAACAACTCTTCAATAACTTCCGTCTGCCCGACAATCACTTGCGACAACTGGGCGACGATCTTTTCCCGGGCTTCGCTTAAGCGTCGGATTGCCGACGCGTCTGCGCCGGCAGGGGTCTGTTCTTCGCTCATTGAATGGGCAGTCCTTGGTGGGCGGAGGTTCAGGAGGACATACTTAGGCCGAGGAAACTAGTGGCCGGGCAGTTTGGATTGCTGGCGGGTGGAGAGGAGAGAATCCCGCCGCTCTCATGAACTAAGCCTAATTCCCAGAAAGTGTTGTGTTAAGTAATGGGGACGAATTCCCCTTTTTTGCCGGTTGCTGGGAGCATAGGATTCGATTCCTCCGCAGGTGTGTGCCCCGGAATCACCCGAAAGTTCATCCCAATTTAACACCTTTGCCGGTTGCGCATGTTCTAGTGTTGAAAACGTCGCAGCTCCAAAGTGAATCTGTACTGGCCTGTTTATCGATGCCACGAGTGCCTGCCAAAATGGAGCCCCCACCGCTCCGTTAGGGAAACATAGTCAATTTCGCGGTAGTTTATTTCTTCGACGAGCGATTTATTCATCGCAGTCGAGGCGCGCAGAGCTGCCAGGGGATACTCGGGATATTTCAACCGCGACTCGTTTTCGCCAGCTACGTGATGTTGCGGCAGACGACGGCGCCGGAATCGTGCGATGTGAGTTGTTCATCTTCAGCCGTGGATGGTCCGCTCGCTACTAACGCAGCGCGGTAAGCACCTCGCTCACGCGGCTTTGGCGAGCCGCAAGCAGACGGACCAAACGTCTGTCAGCGTGAGGGCCTCGGCCAATTCGTACATCCGATGATTACCTAGGTTACCTTGGGCCCCCTTGGACATTCGAAATCCCCGATTGCATCATTCAGCCCAATATGGGATGTTAACGGTTTGGTTAACGGATCTGAAGTCAATTTCGTTTTCGTTAACCAACACCGGGGTGTAGCGTAACCTGGCTAGCGCGTCTGCATGGGGTGCAGAAGGTTGCAGGTTCAAATCCTGTCACCCCGACTATTCTCCAATTGAAGCCCTTCGACGAAAACGTCGAAGGGCTTTCTCTTTGTGGTGACTAGGTTTACGTCGTTCAAACTACGGTTCAAACAAACCAAATCCAAGATCTCGCGCCGGACCGCGTTGTTTGAACGCTGCCACCGATCGGCTGCCTTTTGCGTAAAGTCGAAAATCGAAAGTGCGATCTCACCGCGGGATGGGTCGACATCTCCAAGGGCGCACCGTAACTCTTCTGTTTTAGCGGCCTCTGACTTGAGCTCGTTCGACTTAGCTTTGTAGGTATCTTCTTCGATCGTGCCTGCGAGGTACGCGTTCAACAGCCGGTCCTGCATCGTCGCGAGTTCTGATTTACGCTTGATGAGAGACGTGGCTTGGCGGCGACGATGAGAGGTAAGGTCGGTAATCGCGTCGCTAAGGTGGCTCCGGAACCAAGCAGCCAGATCAGGTTCGAATCGTAAAGCCGCCAAATCATCGAGGATGGCCTGCTCGAGATCTTCGGATCGCCAGCGAACCGTGGGATGGTCTGGGCCGGGATGGTTGTTCGCACACCGATAATAAATGTGTTCGCGGATGCCACCACCCTTGAGTTGGCGACGGATACGTTCTCCTGTGATCGATTGGCCGCAATACTCGCAGCGGATTAGGCCACCGGCCAACGGGTGATCGGGCGTACTGGTGCGCCGATTCCTTCCAGCCATGATGTCTTGGCAGGCGTCAAACGTCGGTCGATCAATAAGTCGCTGGTAACGCCCTTCGAAGACCTGCGAGTTGCGATGCAGTTCACCGATGTAAAAGCGATTCGTGAGAATGTACGACAGCGCCGTTCGGTTGAATCGGTGCTGACTGGCGCGGAATACGTGACCTTCGCGCTCGAGTAAGTCAGCGAGCGACTGAAAGGTGTAACCGCCAGTGGCGTAAAGAGTGAACATCCGGACTAAAGTGAGTGCTCTCTCCGGATGCGGTTGGACTGGTGCCTCCCGATCATCTGTATTGATGTAACCGTAGGGAGCGAGCCCCGTGGGCCAACCCTGCTTCACTTTTTCGTCGAGGCCCTTCAGAACCTCTGACCTCAGGTTGTCGCTGTAATACTGGGCAACCGCGGCCATCACGTTGAACGACAACGCCCCCGCAGCTCCAGGACCAAACTGGTTGTCGACGAAGGCCAGTTGAACACCGCAGGCGTCCTCCAGTTCCTGCAACCGAACGGCATCTCTCATGTTGCGGCAAACGCGGTCCAGCTTGTGGCTAAGGATCGCCTTGATTTTCTCGCGTTTGGCATTTGCCTTCACCCAGGCGAACATCTGGTTGAAAGCGAGGCGTTCGGCACCTCGCTTGGCAGATTCGGCCACTACGAACTCGCGGGCGACGTGCCAGCCATTGGCCCTCGCCCGTTCGCGATTCACTCGTAGTTGAGCGTCCAGCGAATACCCTTCCTTTTGCTTCCGTGAAGATACCCTTGCCCAGACAACAACGTTCATGTTCTTCGCTTCTCCTCTTCGGCATGCAATAGGATTTCAGCGAGCCGGCGGACGTTCATGAGTATTTCGATCGCCTCGTCTTCACTGATCTCTCGGCCATAAGCCTTGGACCACACTCGACGAGCTTCGCTGATGCGTTCGTCCGACAGCCACTGAGTTGACAGCGGCCGTGCGGCATCCGGACCGGGCTCGTGTCCATGATGCCGGGTTGCTACCGGAAGTCCAGCTAGATAACTCGAAGATGTCACGGAACGATTGCTCCTTGAGAGCCGCAAGAGCTAACCTCCTTTGCAGCACTCTCGAGGGCAATTGTCTGCGCCGATTAGGGACACGTCTGCGGACACATACCTGCGCAGCGCAAACACATATGCGCGCATGTCCATAATCAACCGGCGCAGGTTGCGCGCACATGCGCGCATGTCTGCGCAGATGACTTATCTTGTCCGTATTCCCAGGCCTTGATCAGGGGCTAGGATTTTGATCGACAGGCTCTTGTGTTCGGTGTCAGCGTAAGTCATTGTCGCTTTGAACGATGCCGGAGCTGGAGCGGGAACGCTGGGAAGTACCGACATGGCTGGCGATTGGATCAAGTGGTGCAAGGGTCTCACGAAGAAGCCGGAGGTCATAGTAATGGCCTCATTGCTGAAACGAGATCGGCGCGAAATCGCTGGCCGTTTAATGGAACTTTGGGAATGGTGCGATGACAACTTGTCCGAGTCGAACTTCGATGCGAGTGGTGACGCTTCCCTACCGTACAGATTGTTCTGCGCAAATTTGCTGTTGCGTTCCAAGAACATCGACCGCGAACCTTCAGAAGCATCGCGCGACGTTCGACTGCTATGATCCGGAATCTGAGAAGCTGTTCAATGTGGCTACTCAGTTTGCCTGCTTCGAGACGGTTGCCAGGATTTTGCACACCTTTTCAAAGTCGGCGGGCTTCACTAGGTGGTGATTGAATCCTGCTTCCTTTGAGCGCTGCAGGTCTTCCGCCTGCCCGTAGCCGGTCATAGCGATCAGGACAACATCGTTAAGCGATGGATCTTCTCGCAACCGCTTCGCTACTTCAAAACCGTCAAGGCCCGGCAAGCCAATGTCCAGTAACACGACGTTCGGTCGGAAATCGAGAACTGCCTTCAGCGCGGTTGGTCCATCGTACGCAGTAAACACATCATGGCCGGTCGTTTTCAAAAGCATCCTTAGTGTCTGAGCTGTATCCACGTTGTCATCTACGACAAGCACTCGCAAGGATGGTCCAGTCCGGCTCAGTGCTCTGGGCTGGGGTGATGCAGATTGCGTTGTCGGCGTCGCCATCACAGGCAAACGCACTACAAAATCACTTCCTTTCCCCACTTCGCTTTCAACCTCGACTTTGCCGTCGTGCATTTCCACCAGTCTTTGAACCAAAGACAGGCCGATGCCCAAGCCGCCCTGGGAACGGTCCAGTGATCGTTCGGCCTGCGTGAAGAGATCGAATATGTGAGGGAGCAATTCCGGGGCGATGCCGACGCCTGTATCCCGCACTCGCAGGACAGCTTGATCTCCTTCCCGTTTCACAGCAATCGTGATGTGGCCCCCATCGGTCGTGTATTTGGCGGCATTCGTGAGCAGATTGACGACGACTTGTTCGATTCGGGCGGCGTCGGCTTGGAGCCAAATTGGTTGCGGCGACAGTGCAATGATGAGTGCATGTTTGTGTCGGTCGAGCAGTGGTCGGGCTGTCTCGACGGCACGTTCCACAATTCCATTCAGTCCAATGCGCTCTTTTTGCAGATGGATTCGGCCGGTTGTGATTCGGGAGACTTCCAGCAAATCGTCAATGAGTCGGGTCAGTTGCCCTACCTGCCGTTCAATAATAGTGCGGGCTTGGTGCTTAAGGTCGTCTTCGTGCTTTTGGAAACTGAGAAGTCGTACAGCGTTGGTAATCGGGGCCAGCGGATTGCGCAGTTCGTGGCTCAACATGGCAAGGAACTCGTCCTTGCGACGATGCAGGTCTTTCAAGGCAACCGCCTGCTCCTGCATTTGTTTTTCTAAGCGACTACGCTCAGTGATGTCACGGATGTTGCACTGAATGACCTTGTGGTCGTCCTCCTGGTAGGCGTTGGCGACTACCTCGACCTCCACCAATTGCCCGCGGCTGGTTTCCAGCGGCAAGTGTTCGTAACGAATGTATCCCAGGTCTTGAAGTGTGCGGACTGCAGCTTCGTTAGCGACTTTGTCGCTGAAAAGTCCGATCTCCCACAATTCCTTGCCCAAGAAGCTTTCGTGTGAGTACCCTAGTAACTCGCTCATAAACGGATTGGCGTCGGTGATCTTCCCACTTTCTGTGTCGAGGATCAGAATGCCGTCTTTCGCCGTCTCGAACAGCCGTCGATAGCGAATTTCTGAAATGTGCAAAGCTGCTTCTGTTCGACTTCGTTCCGTCACATCTCTGATGATGCTGGCGATGAGAACACTGTCTTGGTCGAGAATTGGACTAAGGCTAATCTCCACGGGGAACTCGCTGCCGCCCTTGCGCAAGCCCCATAATTTCAATCCGGGTCCCATGGGTCGAGTGATTGGCTGAGCGACGAAACCCGCAATCTGTGCCTTGTGACGCTCTCGGAAGCGTTCGGGCATTAGTAATTCGACATCCTGTCCAATCAGTTCCTCTCGACCGTAATGGAATGTCTTTTCGGCTTGTCCATTAACTTGCACCATTTTGCCGGTGTGGTCCACAATAACCACGGCATCTGGGGCCACTTCCAAAAAAGCGTTGAACTGCCTTTTGAGCTGACGGCCCCGTAGCAAGGCCATAACTGACGCTAAAAAATCGCCAGCTTCTACGGGATGTATCAGGTGTGCCTCAACCCCTCGTTCCAGATGGTGGTCAAAGTCACCACACTCGACCGGACCATCCGACAAGTGAAGCACGGGAATTACGGCCGTGGCGGCTTGTGCTTTGATCTGTGTGCAGACCTCGAAGCCACTTAAATCGGGGAGATGTAGGTCAAGAATGATAATGTCAGGGATTTCTTTCGCCAAGCGAATCGCATCTGCACCGTTACTTGCGGACCGTATCTTGAATCCGGCTTTGGTCAGCAGTTGATGCAGGGCAAGTCGCTTCGCTTCCTCAGCGACGACGACCAGGGCGGTCAGGGGATTATCAGGCATTCGCACGTTCGCTCTAGCAGGAGTTTAGACGGTCGTGACGTCCTAACCGCGATATTATCTCATTTGAGTGCGTTCAGATATTGCGCAGTTTGCGTCGGACGTGCCAGTCGGTGATTGCCGATTAAATTTCGGCCGCGCATCTTTAAACAGCCCAATGGTCGCCGGGGCTGGATTGCAGCGTGGTTTGGCAAGTGAGTTGTACCAGTCGAGCCAGCACATCGTTGTTCTCACTTTCTAGAGAAATACCGCGTTAGAAAAAGTGCGAGTGGCTTAAGCCCACCACTTTTGCCTGAGCACCTTCAAGAACTCAAACCAAAGAATGCTGGCTGAGCCAGCTACCAGGCAGAACACCAGATCGTCAGGATGCAGGGGCGAGAAGTGAAACAAGTCACGCAGAAATGGAACGTAAAGCGCCAAGCCGAGGAAAAATGTCGTGCCGCCGATAACCCACCAGAGGGCAGCGTTCGGGGTCCTCAGTGTGGACCAAATCGTGCGGGTCCAAGAGCGGTTCGCAAAGATCAGGCCCAAGTTGGCGACAACGAGCGTGGTGAAACTCAAGGCGGTGGCGTCCGAGGCATTGAGCCAGTCCCTCAACGCAGACAGGTAGATCGCCAGAACGATTAGCAAGGCGCTTGCACCTTGCAGCAGTCCCAGGCCAAGCAGACGGCTGCCGAACAGGAGTTCGGCTGAGTTTCGTGGTGGGCGGCTCATCACATCGGCGTCTTCCGGTTCGGCTTCAAACACGACGGAACAGGCCGGGTCGATCACCAATTCGAGAAACAGTATATGCACGGGCATGAGGGCAATCGGCCCGCCAAGCAACACTGGCACAATCGACATCCCAGCAATCGGCACATGCACCGCCACGATGTAGGTCATCGCTTTTTGCAGGTGGTCGTAAATACGTCTTCCCATGCGCACCGAATGGACGATGGATGCGAAGTCGTCGTCCAGCAGAACCAGTGATGCGGCTTCACGAGCCACGTCGGTCCCACGACCTCCCATTGCAATGCCGATATGTGCCGCCTTGAGTGCCGGGGCGTCATTTACGCCGTCGCCCGTCATAGCGACGACCTCTCCATTGGCCTTGAGAGCATTGACTAGCTGCAGCTTTTGTTCGGGAACCATGCGGGCAAAGACGTTGATAGTCCTCACTCGCAGTTGTAGTTCTGCTTCATTCAACATTTCTAGTTCAGGGCCAGTGATGATCTCTTCCACGAGCTTGAGTCCCGCCTGGCGAGCAATGCTCTTGGCCGTAGTCGGATGATCGCCGGTAATCATCACGACACGAATACCCGCCGTGTAACACTCTGCAACGGCGGCGGGGACTGTCGAGCGAACGGGATCAGCCAAACCTACGAGTCCCAGAAACTCGAAGGTGAAGTCGTGTTGCTCACCGGGCAACGTCGATTGCCCGAACACACCCTTGGCAACCCCCAGCACACGGAGGCCCTCTTCGGCCATTGCCGCAACTTGCTCTAAAATGACCTTCGTTCGTTCAACGCTCAGGTGACACAGGTCGGCAATCGCCTCCGGCGCACCCTTGGTGGCAAGAACAAACTCTGTGCCGGTGGGCGATTTCCAGACGTGGGACATCGCCAGCAAACTGGGCGACAACGGGTAGCCTTTCTCTAGCTTCCAGTCGGCGTGCAGATGTTCGGTTTGAGCGAGTTGACGATTGCCGAGTTCATGGAACGCCTTTTCCATTGGGTCGAAGGGATCTCGTTGGCTCGCCAAGATGCCAAACTCCACGATCTCGTGGAACTCTTCTGGCAATGGCAAGGCTGCTTGTTGTTCAACGTCGTGAACGATCCCGTCCACCGCCAGTTTACGAATCGACATCCGATTGACGGTCAACGTGCCGGTCTTGTCCACACAAAGAACGGTAGCCGATCCGAGGGTTTCGATGACCGGCACACGGCGAGCCAGGACGTTCATCTTCGACAATCGCCAGGCACCCAACGCGAGGAAGATAGTTAGCACAACGGGGAACTCTTCGGGCAACATCGCCATTGCCAAGGTGATCCCGGCCAGGAATCCTTGGAGCCAATTACCACGGGTGACTCCGTACAGCACGACGACGAAGACGCACAAAGTCAGTCCCAGGATTGCCACCCGCCGCACGAGCAGTCCGACTTCTTGCTGAAGCCGTGTTTGCTCCACCTGAACTGTTTGCAGGGCCTTGCCGATGTTGCCCATTTCTGTTTGGACACCAGTGGCCCGAACTTGGGCAATTCCTTGCCCTTGCACGACCAGCGTGCCAGAGAAAACGAAAGGCAAGTCTTCGCCACCGGGGCGATTCATTTCTCGCACACCGTCCCAGGCGACCTTCCTGACTGGCACCGATTCGCCGGTCAACAGTGACTCATCGGTGGATAAACTATCGCAAGCAACGACCACGGCATCTGCCGGAACTCGGTCCCCCTCGGCCAATACAACGAGATCGTCGGGAACGACCTCTCGACCTGCAATCCGTTTACGTTCGCCATCTCGTATGACCAACGCGCGAGGACTAGAAAGGTCACGCAGCGCTTCTAGCGCCCGCTCCGTCTTTTGCTCTTGGTAGAGCGTGATTCCCAAGACCACGAAGACGAACCCGAGGAGCATCAAGGCTTCCTGCACGTCCCCCAGTACCAAGTAAATCGTTCCGCAAGCGAGGAGCAGCAAAAACATCGGCTCTCGGACCACATCCCAGGCAGTCGCCAGAAAACTGCGACTTTTGGAAGAGGGAAGCTCGTTGTAGCCGTGCTGCTTTATTCGTTGTTTAGCTTGATCCTCCGAGAGGCCAGTTTGAGCATTGCTGTTGGGAGTTTGTAGCGTCATGTACAAGCCGAATCCCAAACAGAATTGCGGAAAGTGCTGGGGGTGTGAATGATGTTCATTGCCTGGTCGACGATCTTTAGAAGCCAGCCGCAACTCCGGTAACCCAGACCTATTATTTCCGTATTGGCCATGATTTCACTGCTGCAAGGCAAGTTCCTCGGCACGAAGAGTTCCCATGCGGCGCAATGCGTCAATGCCCACCGGTGGCTCGACCTGCCAGGGAATAAGCGCAACGCGCGACGCATGCAGGGTGGTAACTTCGGACAGAAATATTGCCTCGTGCTGTTTACGGGACACTAGCACCGGATCGTGAACATCGAGCGTCGAAAGGCTTTGATTGATCACCCAGCCGAAAGGCTCAATACCAGCTCGTCGCAGGTCGCGCTGCAGCTGCGCCGCCTCATGTACGGGCGTTGCCTCCGGCAACGTAACGATTAAAACTCGCGTATAGTTGGGGTCGCGTAAGCGGGGCAACAGTTCCTGGACGCTCGTGGGTAGCTGGCTAGCCTGGCGGCTGATTTCGCGGTGATAAGCCAAGGCAGCATCCAATAGCAATATCGTGTGACCGGTCGGGGCGGTGTCCAGAACTACGAAACCATCTCGCCCACGATCCACAGCGGCTGCAAACGCGCGAAAGACGGCGATCTCTTCCGTACAAGGGGAGCGGAGGTCTTCTGCCAATAGTGCTCGGCCATGCTCGTCGAGATTGCCGCCGGCCGTCGCCATCACCTCGGCCGAATAGGCGGCAATTTCTGCCCGCGGATCAATCTTGCTGACTTGGAGATTAGCCAAGGTTCCATGCACGGCCGCTGCCAGATGGGCGGCGGGATCGGTGGTGGAAAGATGTACGGGAAAGCCCCGATCCGCTAACGCCACGGCGACGGCTGCGGCCACAGTCGTCTTTCCAACGCCACCCTTTCCCATCGTCATTACGACGCCTCGTCCGGCGCTGGCGAGTTCCTCGATCAGAACAGGCAGGGTACCCAAATGCAATTCGTCCGCGGCATGAACCGAATTTTCCGACCAGGCCGATTCCTCCATTCGGCCTGCTGCAATCGCCCGCAGGGCATCAGCGCCCAGTAAACCGAAGGGAGCCAATGGCACGGTTGTGCGCGGTAACGATGCCAGCGACGCGGGGAATTTCGCCAGTGCCTGATCGGCTCGCCGTTGCATGGATTGCGCCACGGGATCGTGGAGATCCGCTGCGCGAAAGACGCCGTTGATAATTAGATGCTGGTTGTTCACACCTAAGGCAGATAGCTCACCGCTGGTGCGTGCGGCTTCTGCGAAGGCCGCGATGTCCGCCCGCGCGACAAGGACCAGCGTGGTCAGAGCAGGGTTGCTCAGCGACCGCACCGTTTGCTGATAGAGTTGCTGCTGGGCATGTAAACCGGCGAGCGGACCCAGGCAGGAAGTGCCCGTCGTATTATCCGCAAGAAAACCGCTCCACGCCGAAGGCAAAGTCAGGAGCCGCAAAGTATGTCCCGTCGGCGCGGTATCGAAGATGACGTGATCAAACTCTGCGGTAGCCTGCCGATCACCGAGCAATTTGGCGAACTCATCAAACGCAGCAATCTCAACCGTGCAGGAGCCCGAGAGTTGTTCTTCCATGCTCTGGAGCGCGGCGTCAGGCAGAATCCCGCGATAGGGGCCGACCATTTTTTCGCGATAATCGCGCGCCGCCGCTTCGGGATCAATATTCATCGCCAGCAGTCGCGGCACGCTAGGGATTTCGGTCGGCTTCTGGTTCAGCTGCACTCCCAGCACTTCGTCCAGGTTTGACGCAGGGTCCGTGCTCACGAGTAAGACTCGCTTGCCGGAGTCTGCGAGTGAAATGGCTACGGCGCACGCCAAGGAAGTCTTGCCCACGCCCCCTTTGCCCGTGAAAAACAAATTCCGGGTCGGATTTTTCAGGACTTCCACGAAACACCATCCTTTGGCACGACAAAGAGTGACTCGCTAATCAGCTATCGCGTCCAAGTTGCGAACTTAGACCGTGGAAGCCGGAGCCTCGTCTTGAAGAGCCACATGCCCCCAGGACGCGAGCAAATTGCGACTCGGATACATCCCTTGGCAGACGATCTTCCCGTCGACTCGAATAATGGGCAAAGCGTTCGTACCTTTGGTTTGCAGCGCGGTGCGCACGTCGGCTTTCTGGGCAAATTCGCTCGGTTGCTGAGAGAGGCTATAACGCTCTACCTGCACCCCGTTACGGCGTAGCCAATCGAGGTCGGCTGCAAAGCGCACTAGCGTCTGATCGACTTGCGTCCCGCAAACACCCGTCGAACAACACATTGGCTTATCGAATACTTGGAAGGTCATCACCGTTCCCCTGTTGCGTGTATCACCAATCTGCGATTTTGGCGAGCAGAAAACCGCACCCTACAGATTTCCAAGCAACTATTTCACCTCAGCGAGTGACCGCGGGTAAATACAGTAGCACACACGTGGCCCGTCGAATTCGCTTTGTTCCAACGCCGCTATTTTCAAAGGCCACCAGAGATGGCCTTTGAGGAAGGTGGCAATTGACTCACTGGACAACTACGGTTTTGCCGCAGGAGGAGGATTGTCTCCGGTTGTTTCAACCTTTTCGGTGGTCGTCCGGGTTGCGCTGTCAGGCGTCGTTTCGACCTTTTGCTCAACGGTCGTCTTCGTTTCGCCGCCTGGGGTTGTGACGGTTGTTTCAGTTTTCTTTTCGGTGGTCGCCTTTGGCTCACAACCGATGGTGGCAACGCCCACGATGCAGGCGACCGACAAGTGCACAAGTTTCTTCACGGCAGATCTCCGAGGAAAATGAATTGGAACCTGGAGGGTGAAAGCCTTCCTTGTAGCATCGCGCAGTGCAACTAACGTTCCCGATCATTCCTAGATTCATGGAGATCCGGGACTGGTTATCTGGAATGAGCCATCGCTGACGCATCGTCGCATTACGCGACGTCGTTAGCAGTCCCGATTCGCACACTCGCTTGCCGTTCAATTCCGCTCACTGTGCGGATTCGCTCGCTATGTGAGACAGTTGATGGGTCTGAAACCGGCGATATTCCCGACTCTTTGCCAATACTGTCTTCGGCACGATTGGTGCATATCAATTCTTATAAGTGAGCAGATGACAAGACCGAGCCCGGTGTGGTTGGTTGAGTGGATGGCTCCCGCGAATTGTGTCCAGAAGTTGAGTGCTCTGTTCTCTAATCTTTGAGGTGCCTTATGTTGTGGACACTTTTGCTAATTCTGTTGTTGATGTGGGCCTTGGGACTTGGGGTTGGTGTCGGCGGCAACCTGATCCACATCCTCCTCGTCGTTGCACTGGTGGTGCTAGTCGTCAATCTGCTGCAAGGGCGGCGAGCGCTTGGTTGAAATTGTGGCGCTCGTGGTGGCGAAATCTGGCGACCACGAGTGCCTGTTGAAATTAAATTGGCGGTTACTAGACAATCCTAACGTGATGGAGAATTTACCATGAGCGGTAAAACAGACGTGATTAAAGGGCGAATCAAAGAAGCAGCCGGGGTTCTGACCGGCAACGAGAAGCTGCGCCAGCAAGGCAAGACCGACCAGGCCGTGGGAAAGACCAAGCAGGCAGTTCAGAAGGTCGCCGACACGGTCAAGAGCGCCGTGAAAAAAGTGACCGAGTAGATCTGGACGATCGGTTTCTTAGTGACTTACCTTCGCCGATAGGTGAGGGCGATTAGCACTGCGCTGCAAATCGGATGTTTCTATGGAACGCCGGGAACAGAATCCCCAAAGCATCTTCGATTTTGATGTTCGCCTCGATCGCCGTTGTGATCGGGGCTCTGTATTTGGCCAAAGGGATACTTGTTCCCTTTACGCTCGCGGTGCTGTTCAGTTTCTTGTTGAGCCCGGTGTGTGATTGGCTGGAGCGGCGAAAGCTAGGTCGAATCCCGGCAGTCTTGGTGACGACCACTTTGGGCTTTGTCGTCTTAGCAATCGTCGCCTGGATGGCAGCCATTCAGATTGCCAATTTTGCCCCCAGAATTCCCGAGTACCGGGAAAACATCGAGGCCAAACTATCTTCGGTGAACGAATTTGCCGCCGCCGCGCTGAGCAAGGTAACAAGTTCCGCCGAACAAATGGGCCGAAATCTCTCGCCATCAGGCCCGGCCCGCCCACCTCAAGGAACGGATGAACAACCCTTCTCCGTCCGGGTTCTTTCCGCGCCAGCCAGTCCCTGGCAGGTCTTTGGTGGTATGTTCGGCACCCTGCTGGAAGTGTTAGGGACGACCGGAATCGTCATCGTGTTCGTGATCTTCTTCTTGCTCCGGCGCGACGACCTCCGCGACCGATTCATCCACTTGGCTGGTAAGAGCCATGTAACCATGACCACGCAGATGCTGGAGGATGCCGGCACTCGGGTCAGTCGTTATCTCGTCATTCTATTCTCTCTCAATGTCACTTTTGGCATTTGTGTCGGCGTCGGACTGTACTTCATCGGTGTACCCAACGCCGTCCTGTGGGGAATTTTGGCCGGCTTATTGCGGTTCATTCCCTATCTCGGTCCGTGGATCGCGGCTGTGATGCCGATTGCTCTGTCGATGGCAATCTCGACCGGCTGGGTAGCCACAATCTTGACGGTATTGTTGTTCCTCTTGCTTGAGCTCTTCAACAACAACCTCCTGGAGCCCTGGCTCTATGGCAAGAATACCGGCGTGTCGCCGGTGGCGGTCATGTTGGCAGCGCTTTTTTGGACGTGGCTGTGGGGACCGGTGGGATTACTCTTGGCGACTCCCCTGACTGTTTGCGTGTTGGTTGTCGGCAAGCACGTTCCTCAATTGGCCTTTCTGGATATTCTCCTCGGCAATGAGCCTGTCTTTGAGCCGAAGCTGCACTTCTATCAGCGTCTGCTGGCGGGAGATCAGGAAGAGGCTGCCGAGTTGTTCGAGACGTATCTGGAGCACCAACCGCTTGCCCAAGTCTACGACACGGTGCTCATACCGGCACTGGCGATGGCTGAAACGGATTGGCAGCTCGGCGAACTTAATGAGGGCAAGCACAAGTTCATTTTGCAGAGTCTGCAGGAACTGATCCACGACCGAGATGATGTTCAGCTACAACTGCCTGCAGCAGAGCAAATCAGCGATCCATCAAAGTTTAGCATCCTCTGCCTGCCCGCGCGCAATGAGGCCGATGAAGTTACCTCCCTTATGCTGACACAAGTACTGGAGAAAACAGGCTGCCGTGTGGATTCCGTGTCGGTAACATCATTGGCTGAAGAGGTGGTCGTCCATGTCGATCAGCGCAAACCAGATGTAATCTGTGTTTCCGCCACGCCTCCCGCTGCCGTGATGCACGCTCGTCACCTGTGCAAGCGTCTTCGGGCTCGATTTCCCAAGGTGCAACTCATCGTAGGATTGTGGCACTCCCAAGCCGACCTGGCCAAGGCCCGAGAACGCATCGGTTGTGGCGCCATCGTCGCTTCGGCGTTGGCTGAGGCACAGGAACAGGTTCGCCTGCTGATCCAGCCGCATAAGGCCAACTCACCTCAGCTGGTAAATGCGAATGATAAACCTCTCTAAACGCGGCGAATAGCACAACAGCGTGGTTCGGTGGCGCGAAGGACAGATTCAAATGTCACAGTTCTACTTCCTCGCCGTATTTAGGCATCGTCGATTGCAGGCCTAGTCGGGAAACAAGTTGATCGTGCAAAGCCATTCGCGGGCCATCTTCGCCGTGCGTCAAGAACATCCGGGGCTTACTGGATTGGAACGGAACGGCTCAGGTGAGCAATGCAGACTGACCGGCGTGCGCTGAGAAGCCGCCCAGCGTGTGGACCTTGGCGCGGACTGGAATTGCTTCGCGAAAAATGTTCACGGTCCGAGCGCCATCCACCAGCCGACGACCCAGCGTTCCTTGCCCTTGATAGCCGGCGATGACCACGTGGGTCTCAGGATTGCCAAGATCATGGTATAGGTGGTGCATGATGCGGCCACCGGTGCACATTCCACGGGCGGAAATGATGACCATCGAACCCCTCGTCTCGTTGAGTCGCTTCGATTCCTCGACCGTCCGAGTATAGATCAGCCCGGGAAAACTCAGCGGCAACATGTGATCGGCTAGCAGTTGTGTGGCTCGTTCGTCGTACACGTCTTTGTGGCGGGCATAGAGGTCAGAAACCGACGTGGCCATTGGGCTGTCGACATAGACACGAACGCTCGGGAGCTTGCCTTCCCGGAGAAACTCGCCGATATGAAAGACGAGATCCTGAGTTCGGCCGACGGCGAACGCAGGGATTAGAACTTTGCCTCCTACGGACTGAGCGTCTTTGAGAATCGCGAGCAACTCGTCGCGAGTCTTATCGAGCGGCTTATGATCGCGGTCACCGTAGGTCGATTCGAGGATTACCACGTCCGCAGGCAGTGGTGTCGTGGGATCACGCAGAATGGGCGATCCAGACACTCCTACATCACCCGAGAACACAAAGGTGATCGTGCGCGATCCGTCTTGCACAATCATCTGCACGCTAGCAGCGCCGAGAATGTGTCCCGCGTCGATAAACTTGATGGAGATCCCATCAGCGATCGCTGTCACCTGATCATAGCCTACGGCCGAAAGTTGTCGCAGAGTCTGCTCGGTCTCTGGCACACTATAGAGTGGTTCTTGGCAGGGTTCCTCTCCGCGGCGAAGCCGGCGGTTGAAGCGCAGGCAATCCTCAGCTTGGATTCCGGCGGAATCGCGCAGAATGATGGCGGTGACATCCGCCGTGGCGTCCGTACAGTGAATTCTCCCTCGATACCCGTTCTTGTTCAGCAACGGCAGGCGGCCGCAGTGATCCAGGTGGGCATGTGTAAGAACAACTGCATCCAACTGGGCGGGGTCGATAGGAGGCATTCGTCGATTGTGATCGTCGGCCTCTCGCTCTCCCTGGTGCATGCCCATGTCGATCATCACCCGGGCACGATCGGTCGTAAGCACATAGCACGAGCCGGTCACTTCGCCCGCAGCACCGTAGAAACCGAGTTTGATCATAAAAAGTCTTCCCAGAGGTGAGATTCAGAGGTGGCGATCCGTTAGATCACATATTGCCAAATTGCGATGAAGTGGCAGGTAGTTCCTGCCAGGACGAATAAGTGCCAGACGAAATGGAAATACGGAACCCACTTCGCAGCAAAGAATGCCATGCCCGCGGTGTAGGCAACACCACCGGCGAGCAACCACATTAGACCTGCGTGGGACAAATGGAGCGAGAGTGGCCGAATGGCGAGCACGATGACCCAGGCCAATCCCAAATAGAGCACGCCCGGCAGCCAACGGCGATTCGTCTGACCCACCCACTGGAGGAAAATCCCCATGGTGGCCAGTGTCCAAACGATGCCAAAAATCGCCCAGCCCCATGCTCCGCGGAGTGCGACCAGCGTGAACGGTGTATAGGTGCCAGCGATGAGCAGAAAGATCGCGCAGTGCTCCAGGGTACGAAAGAATCGTTTGGCACTGCTCTGCGGCAGCGCATGATAGAGCGTCGATGTCGCGTACATCACGAGAATGCTCGTCACAAAGACGATCGCACTGCTCAGGCCCCATGGTTTGCCGTGTTCGCTAGCCTGAATGATAAGTAGCGGCCCGGCAACCAAAGCAGCAATCACACCCACTGCATGGCTCACGCTGTTAGCAATCTCCTCGCCCTGTGATGGGTTGGGTTCAGAGGTTGCGATTAGCTCGCTCACGATTAGGACTTTTGCAACCCGTTGTCTTTGTTGGTTAATTGCAATTCTGACGTTTTCCCGTCGAAGTGTTCATTATCGGCTTCGGCTTCAGCGCGCGTGTGGTGGACGACGCCATCGCGATGATTCGGCGGCGAATAAAGAGTGTACAGCTTCATCGGATCCTTGCCGGTATTGATGATGTTGTGATTGGCTCCAGCCGGCACTACAACCGCAAAGCCGGCTCGGATCGGAGTTCGCACGCCATCGAGCACCGCTTCACCGGTCCCTTCCTCGACGCGAAAGAACTGGTCGAGCGTATGGACTTCCGCCCCGATCTCCTCCTTGGGCTTGAGAGCCATGAGGACCAATTGACAGTTCTTAGCCGTATACAACACTTGCCGAAAGTTTTCATTCTTGACGGTAAGTTCCTCGATGTCTTGTATAAATCCCCTCATCGCCCACTCACTTTCTTTGATTGGCAAATTACGTTTCTACGCTTTGGTCGTGGTTGTCATACCACGGATTTGTCTTGCGAGAAAATTAACACCGTATAGGGGCCGATGTTCACGGTTCCCACCGCAGGAAACCCATCGCGTACCTCCACGCGCGGGTTTGGACCCATATCTTGCGATTCCATTCCAGCGTTCGCATCGGAGGCTGATTGGTTTCCGAAGCCGCGGCTATAACCGTTCCAATCGCTGTTCAGTCGCAATCTCCAAGTTCCCGGTGCGGGAAATCCCAGCTTGTAGCCTTCGTGAGCTTGATGGGAGAGATTTACGACGACAATTACGTCGTCGCCGGGGCCCCCTTGGTGCCAGCGATGAAAAGCGATGACATTCTCGGCCTGATTCTGATGAAATGTGTTCAGTCCCGACCCCGTCAAACCGCGTGTCGTCCCGAACCTGTTGAGACGCAACTGAATCAAGTCTCGATACATCCGCACGAGTCCGCTAAACTCCTCCGACTTGTGCCAGTCGAGCGGGACTGAATCCTGAAACCAGCCATCTTCGAGAAACTCTTGGCCTTGAAATAGCATCGGAATGCCGGGGGACGTGAGCACGAGGGCTGCAGCCAGGGTGGAGCGTTTCTGGGCCGCCCAGCTTTCGGGATTGTGCGGGTCGATTTCCGAAGCGACTCGGGACTTTCCGTTCGCGATTTCATCATGCGACTCGCTATAGATGACTCGTTGAAACGGGTCGCCGTTGTAGCGGCCTTCGATGGCGCGACGAACACTGTCTAAGGACCGCTGTTTGTCGTCAGGTGTGATGACGGCCGCTCGAATGGGATGCACGAATCGAGCTCCCCATTGTGCCGTAAACCCTGCGCCTCCCTGATCCACAGGCTTCGTTAGTCGATCGTCAGTTTGCAAGTCCTCGGCAATGGTGATGCGACCGGGAAAATTTTGTCGTACGTCGCGATTAATCCACTGGATCAGACTCCAGCCATCCGGTAAGTCGCCGTTTGTATCACCGTTGCCATGCACATTGCGCATAAACAGCGTCATGTCGAGTCGCAGACCGTCGAGGTGATATTCCTCCAGCCACATCATTGCGTTATCGCGTATGAACTGTCGTACTTCCTGACGACCATAGTCGGGGCGAGTTGAGCCCCAGGGGGTATCTGCGTGCCAATCGTTGTAAAAATAGATGCCCCCCCGCCCGTTTTCACTCCAACCATCAAATTGCCACAGGTCTAAGTCGCTCGGTCCAAAGTGGTTATAGACTACATCCAGGATCACCCCGATTCCGGCCTGATGCATGCCTTTGACAAACCGCTTCAGACCAACGGGGCCGCCGTAATCGGATTCGATGGCGAATACGCAAGCTGGGTTGTATCCCCACGACAAGCTGCCTGGGAACTCGGCTAAAGGCATCACTTCGATGACGTTTACCCCTAATTGCTTGAGATACTCGACTTTCTGGACAACTTCGGCAAACTTATCCGACTTCTCGTCCTGGTCATTATGAAAGGTCCCCAAGTGCATTTCATAAATCACGAGTTCGTTGACCGCAGGGAGGTGGAAGTCGTCTCCAGCCCAGTCAAAGTTTGGGTCATGAACGATGGAGTTACCGATCGAACTCACAACCTGACGAGCATATGGGTCGCAGCGCAAGAATTGCTTTCCGCCGTTCACAATGCGATAACGATATTCGTTACCGATAGCGGCTGCAGAGATATTCGCATACCAGTAGCCGCCTTCCTCCTTCGTCATCGGGTGTGAATCGGGCGACCAGTTATTGAAAGAGCCTGTCACATACACCGCATTTGCGTGCGGCGCCCAAACGCGGAAAGCCACGCCGGCTCCATACGGTATGGCGCCCATTCCGCCGCGGGTTTTCTCGGCCAAATCTGCAGTTAACATGTTCCTCTCTTCCCGTCAATTGCTTCGTCTTTCGTTCAGGAGTTGAATAGGTCAGTGATGTGCGACTGCTTCTGCATCCAGCCTGGCAGAGATCGCTTCCAAGATCATATGTTCGGCATCGTCAATGCTCGCCTGAGCGATCTGGATGGCTAGCGCTGCACACGCCTCTGCCTTTTCTGCGCGGGTTGCGAGTTTCTGAGCCTCGCGATTCTCGATCCATTGCGCGATCGTGCTTTTCGCTTCGGCCAATTTGTCCTTCCGCCACTGCTCCAAGGCGGCGTAAGCCTTCATGACGGACGGCTTCGACTCTTCGCCCCTTTGGCCGGTTTCAGCAAGTTCATCCTGCAAGGAATGCCAGGTTGTCCCAATGTTTGCCCTTAACGAATCCATTCGACCTTGTAGGGATTCAAGTTTTTCATGGACGCTATCAACAAATTTACTGACGCTATCACTCATGACTTCACTTTTCCTGTCCCTCGAATGACACCCGCGCTCAGATTCTGCCCAAAAGTATCAGGATGATCACGATGATGAGCACCAACCCTAGGCCACCAGTCGGGCCGTAGCCCCAGCTGCGACTGTGCGGCCAAGTAGGCAACGCACCCAGCAGAAACAGGATCAAAAGCACGATCAAGACTGTGCCAATCATTTCAAATCTCTCTATGTAAGCCCCAGCGAAGGTATAGAACCAATTTGATCTTAATGGGTGCAGTGCGCACCCTCATTACAATCGACCGCGAGCTCATCCAAAACTTGTCGTACTCCACTCACCTGCTTTGTAATCGAAACCGCGACCTGTCGCAGGAAGTACGAGCGGACTAAGCCTGTGAGCCGGACTGCCCCGGCATCAACTTGGACATCGATTCGCTGGAAGCCGCTACGATTCGTGTTCAGAGAGCGCTTCACCTGGTGTGCCAACTCGGCATCTGCCTCGTTGACCATCGTTCGCATCGGCGCAGATGATTTCATGGTTTGTTACTCCGCCCGACTGCAGAGCATTAATTGCGCCGCTGGCATCGATCTTTGTTTTTGCGCAAATTGGCGGGATTTGCGCGTGGGACCTGGACGGCCACTGTGCGAAGACGCACTACGGCCAACTTCAGCGCGCGATGGGTGCACACTGGTTGTTCGCCGGGACAACCTGACTAGTGCTCAACGACTGCCGTGTTCCTTAGTGGAGCGAGCTAAACGAACTTATCGGGCGCCACCGTGCTACGATGTCCACAATTATTCGTCGAAGGAGACACACTTGAGAGCATTACACCTAGAGACACATCGCACCGATCGTATTGGCTGGCTGCGTGCGGCAGTTCTCGGCGCCAATGATGGGATTGTCTCCACGGCAAGTCTCGTCGTCGGTGTGGCCGCAGCCAACACAGCGAATAGCGACATCCTGGTTACAGGCGTCGCCGGTCTAGTGGCGGGTGCCATGTCAATGGCGGCCGGTGAGTATGTGTCCGTTAGTTCGCAAGCGGATACGGAGCAAGCGGACCTTTCGCGAGAACGCCAGGAACTCGCGACAGACAATCAGAACGAACGGGAAGAGTTGGCCGGGATCTACGTGAAGCGAGGACTCGACGCGTCCTTGGCAAAACAGGTCGCGAATCAACTAATGGCTCACGACGCGTTAACTGCTCATGCCCGAGACGAACTCGGCATTTCAGACATAACGACAGCCAGGCCCGTGCAGGCGGCCTTCGCCTCGGCGGCTACTTTCGCCGTCGGTGCAGCGATGCCACTGCTGGCGGCGCTCGTCACCCCTAGAGTTGCCTTAATCCCGGTGGTCATCAGCACGTCGATTCTGTTCCTCGCACTCTTGGGCGGATTTGGGGCCTACGTCGGCGGCGCGCCGGTGGTTAAAGCCGCACTGCGGGTCACTTTTTGGGGCGTGCTCGCCATGGCGCTCACCGCGGGTGTAGGTGCTCTATTCGGAGCGAGCATTTGAGTTTTGCAAACAAAAGGCAATTGGTGCCGTTTATTGTGATCTCACCTGCTGCACTTTCAAATCATCCAATTCGACCCTGGCAAGTCTCAACCTGGCGGGCAACAACGGCCGAGCTGCAACTGGCGTGGCCGACCGAAGCGTCAATTATTTGCGGCAGAAGTTCCCCGTAAGAATCTTGAAATCGCGCGTTTTGTTCAGATCAAACGGTCATGTCAAGAAAGTGGCATTTCCGCGAGCATTCTCATCAGTGCGTCCATCTCCACAGGCTTGACGAGGTGCCGATTGAACCCGGCCTCCTGCGTTCGCTGTCGGTCACGCTCAGCGCCCCATCCAGTAAGGGCTACGAGGATTATTTTTTGCCCCCACGGCTGTGCCCGAATGCGGCGGGCAGCTTCAAAGCCGTCCACGTTTGGCATCCCCAGATCCATCAGAACTAGTTCCGGTCGGAATTCCTCCGCGGCGGTCACAGCCGCCTCTCCTTCATCCGCCTTTCGTACCTCGTGTCCCATGATTTTCAGCATCATGGCAAGCGTTGCCGCTGCGTCCCTGTTATCGTCCACTACAAGGATGCGTCGGCGCGGCCCGCTCGGGATCTCTAAGCGGTCGATCGGCTCGACGGCAGCGCCCACAAATACTGGAAAGCGCACGAGGAACTCGCTGCCTTGTCCGAGACCCTCACTGCGAACCTCTACTCGTCCGCCGTGCAGTTCGACGAATTCTTTAACTAGCGACAATCCGATTCCCATCCCGCCCTGCGTGCGTCGCCATGATGTGTCCACTTGCACAAACGCTTCAAAAATGTGAGGGAGTTTCGCTGCGGGGATTCCGATTCCTTTGTCCCGAACGCTGATCTCAACTTCGCTACCATCTAGCCTGGCGGTTAGCTGGATGCTCCCGCCCGGCTCACTGTATTTGGCAGCGTTGTTCAGTAAGTTCAGGAATACTTGGGAGAGTCGAGCAGGGTCGCCGTCGAGCATGATCGGGCTCGGCGGTAGCGTAACGGTCAAGTGGTGACCCCCACTCTCGATTTGCGCGCGGCTTGCCTCCACGGCATCACGCACGACTGACGCAAGCCCAACACTCTCCTTGTGGAGTTTCAATTTGCCTGTCGTGATGCGGCTGATGTCGAGCAAGTCGTCGACTAATCGCAACATCTGCCTCAACTGTCGTTCCATCATGTCTCTGGTATTTTCTGCCAGGTCCAGATCCCCTGCACTCAGCTTGAGGAGTTGTAGTCCGGTGCTGAACGCGGAGAGGGGATTGCGAAGCTCATGGCTTAGTACCGCGAGAAAGTGGTCTCGACCGCGAACCGCAGACTGCAGCCTCACACTGAGCGCTTCCGCAACTTCCGTGAGTTCATGTTGCCGCTTTGCGGAGATGAGGAGGGACTCGTTCATCGCAACAGACTTCTGACGGAAAAGCGCGGTCTCGGTGGTATCCGTTACCTGGATCATGACGCCGACCGGTTGCTCGTTTGCGCCTAGGATCGCCCACATCGCGTATGACCAATAAACGGGTTGGGGCTGCAGTTGGCGGTGTTCCTGCTCCCCCAGATTTTCGGCGACACCGGTGCGAAAGACACGGTCGAGCAGTTCCAGGCATCCGTTCCGGGCTCCCTCGGGGACTGCATCGGCAAATGGCCGGCCAACGAGATCCGTTCCCGCTTTCCCGACCAGCTGGATGAACGCGGGATTCACATACGACACGATATGCGTTGTCCCATCCACGGCCACCATCGGCTGAGGCGACAATTCGGACAAGTACCGGCAGAGTCGGGGAATTGGCGGCACGTGCTCCACGGCATCGCAGTCGGGTTCTGTGTGCACTACCCCCTCCTATTCTTTGCTGTCCTGCGTACTAGTGGTCTCTTCGCCGTCGTCGCTAGATCCTCCGGTGAGTCGTTCGGGAACACCCGTTATTAGGCCGCGATAACCTTTCAACCGTTCGCCGATCTGTAAACCGTTCGACGTAATCTCGTACTCGCGAATGTCCTTGCTGTGATTGCCGCCGCGCATCTTGACGACCATCAGGACCTTGCGAAGTTGGCCTTCAATCTCGACGTAGCGCAAGCGGATAATGTCATCGCTAAGGAACGAGATCGAATAGGGGCTGAGCGCTAGCTCGGTGAAGCTCTCGACCAACTCCACGGTGCTGACAATGGTAACGCCGGTCCGTGTCAGCGCCCCGATCATCCGATAGAGCGACTCGCGGAAGTCTTCCCGGAAGCCGGGCGCCAGTGCCAGTTCGAACCCAGCCAGCGAGTCGATCACTAGCCGCTTCGCCCCGGTACGCTCCACGGCATCGATAATTTCACGCATCGTCTCATCGACCGAGAGGTCGAGCGGCCGGAG
This sequence comes from Anatilimnocola aggregata, assembly GCF_007747655.1. Classification (NCBI taxonomy): domain Bacteria; kingdom Pseudomonadati; phylum Planctomycetota; class Planctomycetia; order Pirellulales; family Pirellulaceae; genus Anatilimnocola; species Anatilimnocola aggregata. Next base: position 3,988,366 of record NZ_CP036274.1, on the reverse strand, counting down.
ATAGAGAATGCTCAGCTTGCCGTTTTGTTGCGGCGTCTCGAAATCCATCCCTAAAGTCTCGGCTCGCCCTGCATACTCCTCCGGGCGTTCCTCGAAAATTGCGACGATCCCAGACTCCCCCAGACGCAGGCCCTCGGCGATGAACTGAGTGGCGAAGACTGACTTCCCCGAACCCGAGGGCCCGGCGATGAGCAGGCTGTCTCCTTCCGGAATTCCGCCGCCGAGCATCGAGTCCAGTTCGGTGATCCCGGATGATAACCGCCGCTGTTCGTGAGTTCTCTTCCTCCGCCCCGTCAGACCGAAGGTACGCGGGAAGGTCTGGATCCCATCGGCAGTGATGCGTAGCGTGTGCAACCCTGGCACGGATGCCTGGCCCCGGAGCTTCATGATTTGAAGTTTCCGCACGATCGAGTTCCGCTCCACCTGTTGGGAGAGCCAGAACAGACCGTCGGCCACGGTGAACACCGGATTATCGCGAATTTCCCCCTCGGTATACTCCCCAATGAGAAATGTCGTCGCCTGCCAACTCGTCAGATGCAATGCCAGCCGTTGGACAAAGGCTTGCAGGTCTGCCTCGCCAGTGCCGCCCGTGGCCTTGCGAACCACCGTGCGGAATGAGTCCACGACGACGATGCCGGGGTTTGCGGCCTCGACCTCTTTGACGATTGCCGTCAGCACTGCGTCCAGATCTTTCTCCAGCACCACCTCGCTCAGATTGATGAAGCGGACCGCGGTGTTCAGTTTTGTCCGGTCGAAGAAACTGAACTGCTGCTGGTACCGGAGCATTTTGATCGGCGGCTCGCCCAGCACGGTAAAGTACAGCGCTGGCCGCTCTGGTGTGGCATTCGCGAACATCACCTGGTGCGCAAGAGTCGTCTTTCCGCCCCCGGGCGAGCCCGCAATGATATTGAACGAGTACTCAGGCAGCCCGCCACCTAGGATCTCATCGAAGCCTGGCACTCCCGTCGACAGCTTTCGGATCTTCACCGGATCGTCTGCGCTCACGATTTTTCCTCCGCTCCCCATTCCAGCTCATCTAACGAAGCGTCAGGCCACGCGTCGCGTACCAGACTGATTGTCAGAGGCGTGCCAATAAACTCCACCAGCAGACTGAGCAGGTAAACCACGACAACGGTTCCTAACTCGCCATCGCTTTGCTCGACCCCATGGAAGCCCTGCAAGGAGCCGTCCGGCTGGACCTGCAACGGTTCAAGCAAAGGGGCTTTGGCCTTCGCCATCGCGACCGCCCGCGAAATCAGAGAGCGATAGCCAGCGACGCCGGCAAATCGGGCGAGCGGCTGCCTTAACTTTTCACAGACGCGACCTGCTTGGCTGTCGCTCGCATCTGGCCCAGCATCGCGCGGAGCTTCGAGGGCGATTAATCGCCGCGCCAGCTCCCATGTCGTGGGCGAAGTGGAGGTCATGTGCACATCACTAAATCTGATCCGACTTCTCGTCGTAAATACCGCCTACAGTTGGCGTCAATCGCCTTGTTGCGGCGGTGTATTGAAATCGTCCCGCATCTGCGCGCACTCTAATTTGCCGCGTAAGGTTGGCCTTCAAGATACCAAGGTTGGCCTCAACGTGTACGAAACGATTGAATCGGATAGGTGCGATTCCACCCGTCGCTCGTGGAGGACAACCCAGACCGGCGAACGCGCACGGCTAAAATTGGCTTGCTCCCCCCGACCATTTCAGCGTCTCTAGTGGGTCGCGCAGCTCACATCGACCGATTTGCAGTTGCCGCGTCGGTCCGAAGCAGTTTGCATGCCGCCGCATAGCCGTCGATTTCAATGCGGGACAAGGCGATTCGGTGCTTACGCTGTGGAAGCGGGTGGCCGCTGCCCGGCTGACAACTAGATGGTGTCGAACCTGAATCCAGGAACGCGGTAGAATGAGGTTCTCAGCTAACCGCTAAGCTTAAAGACTCCGGTGGGATCGCGGGCGTGCAAGCTGACCGAATCGAGGATGGCAACATGGATCGCAATCAAAATACTGATGTGCAGCTGGCGACATTGGCTTCGCACTTAACCGCGCGCCGGGGAGGCATTTTGAGTGCTTGGCGTTCGTCGGTGGATAACGACCGGGAGTTGACTGCACCCTCTTCTCTCCCTCGCACGCAATTTAATGACCACATCCCGGAGATCCTGAATGCTTTCGAGAAGCGATTGCAGGTCTGGCCACGCACCAACGCCGACGGCACCCTGAATCTGGTGCATTACGCCGCATGGCTCGTGAAGGAGTTGGCCAGTGGTAGCTGATCCACGCAAACTCCGCCCCGGCGAACTCTGCCGCCTGCTCAACTCCACCACGCTCGGTGAAGTGATCAGCGAACGACAGCTCCTGCGCCATCGCAACCGCGCAGGCTTACGGATCGGTGATGGTCAGCACGTCGATCTGCTCCGCTACGTCGGTTGGCTCGTCGAGCAGACGCACGCTCCCAAACCCGAGTTCGAAGTCGATCCGTATGAGGAACTGAAAGACCGAGCCCGAGCACGTAACGCTGCATTGTCCCTCGCTGGTCGCGATATCGGTGAACTACCTGAGGTTGTGAATCCCCAGCGGAAGGCCCGCGCCCAGGACGACTTCCAGTTCTTCTGTGAAGAGTACTTTCACACCACGTTTCACCATCCTTGGTCGGACGACCACCTGAAAGTCATTCGCAAGATCCAGAAGGCGGTGATTGAAGGTGGCCTGTTCGCGATGGCGATGCCGCGTGGCTCCGGCAAGAGTAGCCTCTGCGAAGTCGCGTGTATCTGGGCACTCCTCTTCGGGCACCGACAGTTCGTGTGTCTGATCGGCTCGGACGAAGGGCATGCCGCCGAGATGCTGGAGTCGATCAAGACCGAGCTCGAAGGGAACGATCTGCTCCTGGAAGACTACCCCGAAGTGGTCTATCCGATTCGCGCACTGGACGGAATCGCCAACCGGTGCAGCGGTCAGCTCTACCAGGGTGAACGCACCCACATCAGTTGGACGGCGAAGGAAATCGTTCTGCCCACGATGCCCGCGAGTCCCGCCAGCGCCGCGGTGATCAAGGTGGCCGGCCTCACGGGTCGCATCCGTGGCATGAAGCACAAGCGTGCCGATGGTCAGACGGTTCGTCCGTCGCTGGTAGTTCTCGATGACCCGCAGACCGATGAATCCGCCCGGTCCCTCAGTCAATGTGCTCAGCGTGAAAGCATTCTCGCTGGCGCCGTCCTTGGCCTGGCTGGTCCCGGTCAGAAGATCTCGGGCATCATGCCCTGCACGGTGATCCGTCCCGGTGACATGGCAGATCGCATCCTCGACCGCGACAAGCATCCGCAGTGGCAGGGTGAGCGAACGAAGATGATCTACTCGTTCCCCACCAACGAGAAGCTGTGGGAAGAATACGCTCAGCTTCGGGCAGATGGACTCAGGGCCGAGCTCGGTCTGTACAACGCGACCGCGTTCTACATCGAGCATCAAACTGAAATGGATGCTGGTGCTCGGATCGCCCGGCCAGCCCGGTTCAACGAGGACGAAGCCTCCGCCATTCAACATGCGATGAACCTCAGGCTGCAGAACGAAGCAGCTTTCTTCGCGGAATACCACAATGAGCCGCTCCCCGAAGCGGTTCCGTTTTCCACTCTCCTGTCCGCAGAAGATATCGCCGCCAAGCTTAACCGGATGCCGCGAGCCACGGTTCCGAGCAGTTGCACGCAGCTTACCGCCTACATCGACGTCCAAGTCAACCTGCTGTACTACCTCGTGTGCGCATGGACCGAAGACTTCTCGGGTTACGTCATCGACTACGGCAGCTATCCGGACCAGCGTCGCGATTACTTCACCCTGCGAGACGCCAACCCCACGCTACTGTCCGTGGCACCCGGCACCGCTCAGGAAGGAGCAATCTTCGCCGGACTGCAAGGACTGACGGCAGACCTGCTCGGCCGCGAATGGCAGCAAGAAGGTGGTGGCATCCTCAGGATCGGAGCCTGCCTGATCGATGCGAACTGGCGCGCTTCGACGGATACGGTGTACGAATTCTGCCGCCGCTCGACGTTCGGTGGTGTGCTGATGCCGAGTCACGGGCGGTACGTCGGCGCCGCGAGCGTCCCCTTCGCCGAGTACAAGCGGCAACCGGGCGAACGCGTCGGCCACAACTGGCGGATCCCAAGCACCTACGGAAAACGTGCCTGCCGCCATGTGACCTACGACACGAACTACTGGAAGACGTTTTGTTTTCGCCCGCCTTGCCGTGGCTATGGGCGACCGGAGCTGTCTGTCGATCTTCGGGACGGAGCCCAACCGGCACCGGTTATTGTCTGAGCATCTCACCGCAGAGTACCCGGTTACCACTCAAGGCCGCGGAAGAACGGTGGAAGAATGGAAAGCTCGCCCCAACCATCCCGACAACCACTGGTTCGATTGTCTCGTGGGAAATGCGGTTGGCGGCGTCCATGCTCGGCGTGCATCTGGAAACGGGGACCAAGATCGAGCGGAAGCGAATCTCCCTGCGGGAATTGGCTGAACGTCCGACGGCGCGGCAATTGGCGGAGCAGACCGCACGGAAACAAGCGACCATCCCCGAGCACATGCGGCGACGGTGAAATCCAGACTAGTCGGGATTTTGAGGCGAAACCACTGGCTCGACGCAAGTATCACTTCCAATGGCGCATTTTGGCTTCGAATTCGGCATGGTGCTTGCATTGCTAGCTTCGCCCTGCTTGTGACCCGGTCTATTCTCCGCGGTTGCTCTTAATTCGGCCGCGGGGCGGGCCTACGGAGTTTTATCCATGCCTCGGTCCACCTGGAAAGGCTACCTCAAGCTCAGCTTCGTTTCTGTTCCGGTGAAAGGTTACTCTGCCAATACCGGAGCGGATACGATTCGCCTGCACCAATTGCATCGCGAATGTCACAGCCGAATTCAATATCAAAAAGTCTGCCCTGTACATGGGCAAACCCCGAACGACGAGATCGTCTCCGCGTATGAATATGCGGATAAGCAATACGTCGTGATCGATCCAAAAGAACTGAAAGCATTGCGGAGTAGGGGCGAACGGGCGGTGAACATTGAAGCTGTTGTTAAAGCGGATACGGTAGACCCGCTTTACTACACCGAGAAAGCGTATTATTTGTTGCCCGACGGCGCGGTGGGCCAACGGCCCTATGCTTTACTTCAGCAGTCGCTCGCGGAAGACAAGCGGTGTGCAATTGCGAAGGCCGTGCTCTATGGCCGCGAGGAGTTGGTGTTGATTCGACCCGTCGAAAACCTCCTCTCAATGACGGCACTTAAATTCGACGCCGAGGTGCTGCATCCACAGGCTTTGAATGATGAACTCGAGACACCAGCACTAGAAGATGCCGAAATTAGGCTGACACGCACGCTACTCAAGGCATTTATCCGACCAAAGTTTAGCATCGCGGCTTTCAAGGATGATTATGTCGAATCCTTGACGGAACTAATCGAAGCGAAGGTCGCAGGGAAGAAAATCGTCATGGCCCCGGCTGAGGAAGAGCCGCCGATCATCAATTTAATGGACGCCTTGAAGAAGAGTGTTGCCGCAGTCAGCAGTAACGACACGCGCCGCGGTAAGAAGTCGGCTGGTCCGCGAATGACCAGCGCGAATCGCCGGAAGGCAGCGCCCAAACGCCGAAAAAGTGGCTGATGCCTTTGAATCTGCAGTTTTTGGAACCTTCCGCAGACTCTTGTTCCCTCGCTGGTGTATCCATGAGCTTGGCCGAATATCAGCGCAAGCGCCACTTTCGAAAGACCGCCGAGCCGAAAGGAACGGGACGACGCAAGAAACAAGCGGGAAACGCCAAACTGACGTTTGTAGTGCAAAAGCACGCCGCTTCACGCCTGCATTATGACGTTCGCTTGGAACTGGGTGGCGTCTTGAAGAGCTGGGCAGTGCCCAAAGGGCCTAGCTTGAATCCATCACAAAAACGACTAGCCGTCGCTGTGGAAGATCATCCACTGGAATACGCCAAGTTCGAAGGAACGATCCCCGCGGGTGAATACGGCGCCGGCGAAGTCATCGTTTGGGATCGCGGCATTTGGACTCCAGTGAATGATCCGCGCGAATCCCTCCAGAAGGGTAACCTGGAATTCGAGTTGCATGGCGAAAAGCTCTCCGGCAATTGGAGGCTGATTCAACTCCGGGGACGCGAGGGGGGAAAGAATTGGCTCCTGATCAAACGCCACGATGCTGCGGCAAACAAAGATGGCACGGAATTAACTGACTCCTCGCCGGAGAGCGTCATTACCGGACGAAGTCTCGCGACGATCGTCCAAGGCAATCCCGCCCAATACCGACAGACACGGCGGACTACAGAAAAAGAGAGGCGTGGTGCCCCAAAAGTCGCCGCGAGAGCGAAGACGCGGGCACCGACAAAGCGAAACTCCAAAGGCACGACTTTCTCTGGCAAACAGAAGCGCGTGGCTCCGCAATTGGCGAAACTTGCAACGATCGTTCCAACTGGCGATGAATGGCTACATGAAATCAAGTACGACGGTTATCGATTGATTTGCACGCTCTCAAATGGTGAAGCTAAGCTCTGGACTCGCAATCGACTTGACTGGACCCACCGATTTTCTGGAATCTCTGCAGCCATCGTTGAATTATCTGCAAGTTCAGCGATCCTGGATGGAGAGATTGTGGCGCTGTCTGAAAATGGCGTCAGTAACTTTCAAGCGTTGCAAAACGCTTTGCAGGGAAGTGAGTCACAGCCGCTAGTTTACTACGTCTTCGATCTGCTGGAATTGAATGGTGAGGATCTGCGTCCCTTGCCACTCATCGAGCGGAAGCGACGGCTAAAAGCACTGTTGCCCAAGTCAGGCGCTGGTCGATTACGTTTTAGCGATCACCTATCCGGTGACGGCAGCACATTCTTAGCGCACAGTTGCCGACTGGGGCTCGAAGGAATAATCTCGAAACGCGGCGATCGCCCCTATTCATCTGGTCGGAGTAACGATTGGCTTAAGATCAAATGCCTAAAGCAGGAAGAACTCGTCATCGGTGGCTTTACGGCTTCAGCTGCGGACAATCGTAGATTCGGTACGTTGCTGCTCGGTTATTTTCATGGACGCAAATTTAAGTATGCGGGACGCGTGGGGACGGGTTTCGATTCCCGACTGCTGACATCACTACGCGCAGAACTGGACGAAAGAATTGTCCAGGAGTGTCCCTTCGATCCGATTCCTACCCGCGAGCGCGGCCCCGAGGTGCGCTGGGTGCTACCGCAACTCGTCGCCCAGATTCAGTTCACAGGGTGGACTGAAGAAGCCGTGTTGCGGCATCCGGTTTTCCTCGGTAGGCGTGAAGATAAAACGGCGCGCTCCGTTGGTCCACCAGAATCATTGGCTCCCGATCGAGAAAGCAATCCGCTGCCAACTCGCAAGCAAGCTATCAAATCTTCTCCCAGCAAATCCAAATCGGCTATCGACTTTCCCTTCACCAATCCTGCTCGCATTTTGTATCCCGACTTAGGTCTCACGAAACTCGATCTGGCGAGTTATTGCCAGCAAGTCGCGGACTGGATGCTGCCGTATTTGGAAAATCGTCCGCTCAGTTTGCTCCGCTGTCCCGAGGGACAAGCCAAGTCGTGCTTCTTTCAAAAACACGCTGCCGCAGGCACGCCGGCTGCCTTGCGACGCATTGAAATTGACGAGAAGCACGAGCGCGTAACCTATCTCGTCGCGGACGATCTGCCGGGCCTGTTGTCGCTTGCGCAGATGGGAGTACTAGAGATTCACGTTTGGGGCTCGCGCGCAGACCGTCTCGAGTATCCCGATTGGCTGGTGTTCGATCTTGATCCCGCGCCCGATGTGCCGTGGAGCAAAGTGGTTGAAACAGCCTTCTTGATTCGTGACCTGCTTTCCGCACTCGATCTGCAGACATTTCCGAAACTCACTGGGGGCAAGGGGCTACATGTCGTCGCCCCTTTGTCACCGAGGCGCGCTGATTGGAAAAAGGCGAAGGAGTTTAGCCAAACGATTGCCCAGCTGCTTGCGCAAGAATATCCCGACTGCTACGTGGCCAAAATGTCGAAGGCTGCCCGTCGAGGAAAGATCTTTATCGATTACCTGCGAAACGATCGTGGTTCTACTGCAATCGCACCCTATTCCACTCGGGCCAAGAGCCAAGCCCCGGTCTCGATGCCCATCAGTTGGAAAGAACTGTCGCCACGACTGGCGTCCGATTTCTGGACAGTACAAAACGCCCGACAGCGATTGGAATCACTTAAGCGAAATCCCTGGCAGGAGTTTTTCCAGCTGAAACAGAAGCTGCCCAAGATAGACCGGAATTTAAGGCGCATAATTTCGAACGCTATCGCGGACAGTTAAAGACTTCGACTTCCCGCCCCTACACTGTGGCCCAATTCAGATGGCGAATTACCCCATACCCGTGGTGACAGTCAGATCGCACGCGGTGTATGAACGGGCGACGGTGAAATCCAGACTAGTCGGGATTTCGGAATTCGCTCAACACCGAGACGAAAGTCGAAGAGTTCATCAGCGGCGTGGGTGTGGTCACGCGGTGGGAGCGGATCCGCAAGGACAATCACTGGGTGGAAGCGATCAATAACGCCTGTGCTGCCGGGCATCTGACTGGTGCACGGTTAATCACTGAGCAGATCCCGGAAGCACCCCGCCGCTCGGCGGTTAGCAATCCCGTGGCGTTTTGTCGAGACGGCAGTCCTTGGGTGGATTTGAGTCGGTGGAATGGGGTACGGGGATGCTGGTAAGTTTTAGTAGGACCGTGCGAAGTTGCTTCGAAGTGTCCACCGTCCGGCCACTTCGCCCACCAGTGCAACAAGCGGCAGGGCAAGTGGCCGACCTTGAGTAGCGGCTCTGTAAGCCAACTCCCTCGGTCAAAATGACAGCGCGTGTTAATGGTCTCCGCGATCTCCAACCGTTGTTTTTGCGCAAATTATTTCAGCCTAAAGCCTTTCGCTTGCCGACATCGGTTCGGCACAGCCGTTGCTTTCTTGCCGATTAAAGGCATGAAAATGTCAATCTGACATCGGCTGACAAATCCCGTCGGTCACCGGCTTCACCGCTTGAGCGGTATCTACCTCGCCGGTCGTCCCCTGCGGTGAGCCGGCCTTCGTTCGTTTCAAATCAATCTCGAAAGGAGGAATGTACCATGTTGCTTAATCGTGTATCACCGCTGGAACTGCTGGGCGAGATGCAGCGTTCCTTCAGTCTCATTGATGAACTGAGCCGGGCAGCTCGTCCGTCGTACTCGCGCTCGACTTTCCCAGCGCTGAACGGCTGGAACGATGAGGCGAATTACTATGTCGAAGCGGAGCTCCCTGGATTCTCTGCGGACTCGTTGAACATCACCCTTTCCGATGGCCAGGTTCTGACGATTCAAGGCTCGCGCTCCATCGACGAGCAGAACGAACAGCGGAAGTGGATCCGCCGCGAACGTGGCTTCGGCTCGTTTGAGCGGCAAATCGCACTTCCGGAACCCGTACAGGAAGAGCAGGTCATGGCCAACTTCAAGGACGGCGTGCTGCTCATTACGTTGCCGAAAGCGGCCAAGAGCCAGCCGCGACGCATTGAAGTCGCAAAAGTCTGAGCGAGCAAATTGACTTCAACGAGACTGCGTTTGTTAACAGGAGAAAAAGATCATGTCCAACACAACCATGCAAGTTCGACAAACACAACGTGTCACGAACCAGGAACGCTCGACGCTGACTTACACTCCGCGATTTGACATCTGGGAAGAAGAAGCCGCCTTCCATCTGACGGGTGATCTGCCAGGCGTCTCCTCCGAGCAACTCGAAATTCAATACGAGGATGGCGAGTTGCGAATCTGGGGGAAGGCCCCGCCGCGTCAAGGTAAGGTCGAGTATTGGACGCAGGAGTACGGCATCGGCGACTTCTACCGCAGCTTTTCGCTGGGTGAAGGTATCGACGGCGACCGCATCGAGGCAGTACTAAAGGACGGCGTGCTTGAGCTCACATTGCCCAAGCATCCTAGCGTGCAGCCGCGACGGATTGCTGTGAAGAGCGTGTAAGTGCATTTCGCCGCTGGAATCGATGAGGCGAAGGCCAGAATTGTATCACCGCACTGTGCCATGAATGATCCGCATGGTAGCACTCTCCCTTCGGTGATTCGTGCCCACCCTTGCCCTCATCGATTCCGCGTTGGCGGGATACGGTAAATCTCCGATCTGGATTCGCACGACGCTAAATTGCGATCTGCGCGAAAACTTCAAGTCTCGTCGAGCGCGACACAGCGCCCGCCTTTACTACGGAGGTAACATCATGTCACTCCAACCAAACAACGAAAAACTATTGCCTGTCAATCACTCGTACCAGGTCGAACTCTCAGAACGGACACGGCTGGAACACGACGACCTGATTGAATGCATGCATCAACTTGAGGCTGCTCTGGCATCTCCGGCCCCTGGGCGCGAGCGAGAATGGGCGAACAGGGCAGCGAACGAACTGGTCGAGGTTGAGAAAAGCTTACAACGGCACATCGCGTCCGCTGAAGGCGAAAGAGGCCTGTTCGCGGAACTAGATATTGCCCAAGGTTCCATCCCCATGCGTGTTGAAAAACTGAGGCTCGACCATGTCCGTTTGCTTCAATCGATACGGCGGCTAAGTTCGGATCTGGAGACAAACGGCGATCTACCAGACTTCGCGAGGTTGCGCCGCGAAGCGGAAGAATTGCTGGCAGCGCTTCGCCGACACTATTCGAGTGAAGTCGATCTTGTTTTCGAGTGCTTTTGGTTGGACCTCGGAGTTGGAGACTAACTGACTTCTGCGGAGCGCCCAAATGAACATGACACTTCATACGCCGGAAACAATCTACTCGCCACGCCACGTTCCCAGCTGGCTGCTTCTGTCGGCAGCAGCTGGAATTGTTAATGGCTTTGCGTTTCTAACCTGTCAACAGTTTGTAACCCATGTCACAGGAACATTGACGAGGCTTGGCATTGAGTGGTGGCACGCGGCGTTGGCCTTCGAATATGCGGCAGTTCTGATCGCATTTTTAGCCGGCGCGATTGCAGCTACCATCACCATTCAACTGCGAGCGAATTCCAGTTCTCGCACGCGCTGGGCAACACCTCTGGTGGCTGTTGCGATGCTACTGAGCGGCGTGGCTATTGGCGGCGGTGCAGGTTGGTTTGGCGTTTTTGGGGGCACCGTGGCAAGTGATCCGCCGCCGGTCGTCTTACTTTCCATTCTCGCGTTTTCGATGGGCATGCAGAACGCTGCAGTTGCCTCGACTACCGGGCTCGCGGTTCGCACCACTCATTTGACCGGCCCGATGACCGATCTAGGAATCCACTTAGGCACCGCGGTATTGAGCCGCCACCACGAGCGCTGGAAAGCACTGCGGGGAGCCGCGCTCCGCGGCGGTAAAGTCTTAGCGTTTGTTTTCGGAGCCGCGATCAGCGTTTCGCTTTCAGCTACTCTGGGCTACTTCATTCTCTTGCCAGCCGCACTCTTCGTGACGGTCGCGGCGGCGCTGAGTTTCCTGCCTGATTGGAGTCCGAGCGACTATCCCTATTCTGTACGGTGCCGCGGTAGTAAGCATCAACGAGACTCGTCGGCCAGCCGAATTGCGGTCAACTAGCACGCGAACGTTCCCCCAGTTCGCAAACTGCGGCGGCCGCGGCGCGCATTTCGCACGATATAGTTAGCGCCGCAAGTTTAAAAGTACGCCATTTTCAGCGGAACTGGATCTATGCCTGCAGCCAACTCAGCCGAAAATCCCGCGGAACGAACCCGCCGTACTTCCGCGATTCTAATAATGCAGTCGGTTCTTTTGATCGCTCTAGCTGTTGCCTATTTGCGAACGTGGCTTCACTCGCAGACCCCGACTGCGCCAGCTGTCCCGATCATTCCCGACGGTAACCTGGCGGAGGATGAAAAATCAACAATCAACCTGTTTCGACAAAGTTCCCAATCGGTGGCCTATGTGACCACATCCGCTGTTGACGAAGATAGCGTGCGGTTTCGTGCCACAGAGATTCCACGCGGCACTGGCAGCGCGTTCGTGTGGGATTCTGATGGGCACATCGTGACGAATTTTCATGTCGTGGAGCAGGGGAACGCGTGGAAGGTGACGCTTTCGGATCAATCCAGTTGGGATGCAGAAATCGTCGGCGTAGCTCCGGATCGTGACTTAGCTGCATTAAAGATCAAAGCGGAGCCCGGTCGTCTGAAGGCTTTGCTGCGTGGCAGTTCCACCAACCTGGAAGTCGGCCAAAAGGTCTTTGCAATCGGCAATCCCTTTGGCCTCGATCAAACATTAACGACAGGGGTGATTAGTGGCCTCGGCCGAGAGATTCGCTCACGCACGGGCCGACTGATTGAAGGAGTGATTCAGACTGACGCCGCGATCAATCCTGGGAATTCGGGAGGTCCTTTGCTAAATAGCCGTGGCGAGTTGATCGGCGTCAACACGGCGATATTCAGCCCTTCAGGAGCGTATGCGGGCATCGGCTTCGCAATTCCGGTGGACGTCGTCAAGCGAGTTATTCCTCAGCTGATCAAAGATGGCAAAGTAACGCGTCCCGGCCTCGGAGTGCGCATCGCTGCGAATTCGATTACGGATCGTCTGGGCTTGGAAGGGGCGCTGATCGTCAGCACGGTGCCAGGCGGACCAGCCGCAAGAGCGGACTTGCGACCGACCCGTTATAACGACGAAGGCGTATCTCTCGGCGATGTCATCGTCGCAGTAGATGGCAAAGAAGTGAAGAACAGCGATGACTTGTTCCGCATTATCGAAACCTATGAAGTCGGAAGTGAAGTCACTTTGACGGTGTTGCGTTATCCACTCACTCGATCGCAGCAGCAGAAAGCAATCAAGATCTCGTTGGTAGCTGTGGAATAGGCTGCGGGGATCTGGTGGTAAGCGTAAGAGCGTTGAGGTTAGCGGCGACATCGCAGCAATCGGCGAGCTGACTGACTGCGACTGTGCGGGCGGCAGATGGATGTGGATACAGAGAGATTGCTTTCCTCGCCCACTTTCGCATTCAGTGTGCGCAAGTGCACTTCCGACATGCGATGCCACATTACATTTCCTCGACCTAAAGATGAATCACTCGCGACGTTTCCCAAGCGACTGCTGATGGACGAAGCACGCGGATGGAAGGTGGGCCGGTTTCGCTTGACCGAGTCGTTTCCCCCTGAAGTTTGGGAAGCGACGATCGAGTTGCCGGATAACTTCGCGCCGCACGATTTGCGGGCGACGGTAATCTCCAGCGATGTGCTCGCGTTCAACCCGGAAACGCACATGTTGACTTTGGAGCCGCTGCCGTGAAACGGTCCGTGGCCGTCGACGTCACTCTGGAAGGGCTTTTTTGTGTGCGGGTAGAATCAAGGCGGCTTTGGCGACCGAAGCTGCACGTTAATCTGGGAGTAATCTGCAATGACACGTTATTTCTCGCTTCGCTGGCTGCGATGTTTCTACAGTATCACCACGGTTTCGTTGCTTGCTTTGAGCGCTATCGTCTTGGCTGCGGATCCGAAGGAAGCGGGCAAACGCAAAGCAACAGTGATTGGCATCGTGGACGACGGTAATGCGCTGCGGGCTAATCCGCGTCACGGGGTGCGAAGTTTGGCAGCACGAAAGGCAGCTACGGAGTGAAAGGAAAATTACCAGAAGGCCACCGCCGACTTGGATGCTTTGCGGGCCAAGCGAAAAACGCTTGATCCGGCTTCGGAGGAAGCCAAAAAACTGTCCGTCGAAATCCAGCGGTCTCAGGCCGATTTGACAACACTATCGCAGCAGGCCAACCCGCGACCCGAATTCGGCGGTATTCACCCGCTAACGCGTAGTGAAATGCGGACAGCAATCAAAACCGTCTGTGAGCGCGAAGGAATCGATTTGGTCCTTCCCATCCATGATGGACGGGATCGCTTGTTGTATTTCAATGAACATATCGACATCACCGCTGCGGTGATCAAGGAACTCCAGGCTCTAAATCCCGAGTAGCGGTCCAATTCCTTCCGAATCGCATGCCGGTGACAAATGGAGAAGCCGCGAACGAACTCGGCCGCCCTCATCGTCTTGCTGCTCGTGCCGGTGCTGTATGTTGGGAGCTATTTGGCGCTGGTGAAGCCATTTTATTACCTCCATATGGAACCGTCGTCGCAACAATTCGGAATGGTTGTCAACTATCGCATCGAAGGTAAGTGACCAAGGCATATCTACTGGCCCCTGGAGCAGATCGGCCGGAAGGTGAGACCGTGGGCGTGGGGCGACGCCCTCGAACGGATCGGAATCGACTTTGTCTAGCCATACTCGGCTGACACTTCGGAAGTTATCCAGCATACTTCGCGCCGTTATTGAGTTTGATTCCTCCTTCCATCTGGCACCTTGAGCAGCGAGCGCCGTGCGTACACCGGCTGCATCGTTCGCCCGGTTCGCTTGGCAACCGTGGCAGCTGGCAATGTTCGAAGCAACTTAAGTTCCTACGCTGACCACGGAACCCCGGCAGCTGGCGGCAAGTTACCAAGTGCAGCCCGGGCCTTTTGCGAAGCTGACATCTTGGCGCGACTGGCTTCTGTATGCCGCTTGCCAACATTGGCTTGCCGAAGTATCTCCACAACGTGAGCCGGCCGCGGCTTTCCCCGTTTCGCCGCTGCAATCTTTGCCCTTCGCACGGGAGACCTGGCAGACGGTGCGATTGCTTTCACGAAGGCAGCAACGCGTTCCGGTGTCTGATGCTCGACGCGTATTAGCCGATTACCTTCGGTATCTTCAACGCCGAGCGCCCGCCGCCATTTCCAGACAGCGCTTGTGCCGACGCCCCACCAATGCTTGATTGCGGGGACTGCCTCTTTTCGCACTGCCCGCGCCAAGTCACCAGTGAGCACTAGCGACAACGCTGAGCCCTTCTTTCCAATCGGCCAAGGGATGCGGCCGTCAGAGATAATCGCAATCGACCTTCTGGCCGACCTTGAGCCGGGGCGATTGATAGGGACCGAATCGTAGTTTCGTGGGATCCACTGGCATGAGCCGGATTCTAATTTGTGCCCAGCCGCTTTTCTCGCTACGTGGCCATCCGTACACTGCCGGCATGGAATCGTCAGAACTCACGCTCGAACAGGTCGAACTCTTGTTGGAGCAGGAACTGTCTTCCCTTAGCCGCTATGCACAGCTGGCGAAGAGGATGCGCGACCGCGGCTTCGGGGGAACCGACGAACTCGTGCGACGGTTCGAGGTCAGATGCTGGCCGAGCAGGTTTACTTGTTTACTCACTGCGCCAGGTTGGCTGACGCGAATGATACCTACATCTAATTCTTGCGATCACCCGTGGTGTTGTTCGCGTTGAAGTCGAGATACAGATCGAGCAACGCGAAGTCGAGCATCCAATCACGATCGGCGTTGCCGGAGAGCTTGTCCTTGGCACCATCGTTCAACACGGTGTTCACGTTCAAATTCGCAGCTAAGGTCGTGCGGCGTGTGTCGAACGATGCATTCGCCGCCCACGCTTGGGCGATGGTCTGCAACATCTGTTGGTTCTCATCATGCGTGGTGTTGCCGCCGATAAGAATGTCGTCGCCTTCTTGACCATTCAAGCTATCAACGCCATTGCCGCCAATCAGCAGATCGCGGCCCAGTCCGCCGACGAGCGTGTCATTCCCTCCGCCGCCGAGAATCACATCGGTGCCGGCTCCGCCCACCAGGCTGTCTACCCCCGCTTCGCCAAAGATCAAGTCGTCGCCACTACCGGATACCACGCTATCGTTCCCTGCACCTGCGCGAATCGTCGCGGGCTTGGTGATTTCCCTGGCAATCGAAATAGCATCGTTGCCGGCGTAGCCTTGAATGTCGATGCGATCGAACGAACTGAGTGCGAACGGCCCCTGCACTTTGCCAAACGCGACCACGCGGACCTGTGTCGTGGAACCCGGCACGAATTGCACGGCGATGGCGTCACTGCCACCCGTGCCGTTGATCGTGAGTGCGTTTTGGTGGGACTCGCCGGCCGGAAGAACCTGCACCAAGCCGCCGCCCAAAAGATTGACGGCGTAGTCTTCGACTTCGCCATCGGGTGCATAACCGGTGGCCGTCAACCCGCCGGCAGAACTGACGCGGAAGCGAGCAAAGGACTCTCCGATCACACCGTTCACATTGGCGAACGGAACCGTGAGAGTGAGTTCGTTGTTGCCAGCGGCCACACTCACGCTGTTGAAGATCTTCTCAGTCACGTCGAACTTGCCATTTCGATTCAAATCGATCCAGCCATCGAGCTTGCCTGCTGCTGACGCATTTACCGTGATCGTGGTCGTTTGTCCGCTGGTAAAAGTCGCCGGCAAGATCACGCCGTCTTCGTCGTTCACGCCGTGCGTGTTGTCACCATCTGCGGCAACTGAGGGTTGTCCATCAGTATCGATATCAACGGCAGCCCCGAGAAACAACGAACTGGTGGCATGCCGTGCGCCGTTGGTGGCTAGCGTCGTTCCGTAGCTGAGCGGAGCATCGCCAAAATCGAACTGCGTCAGCAATTCGTTGGCAAACGTGCTGACAAATAAGTTCCCGCCGACCTGGTACAGCACGACAACGTCTTGAAACGCTTCGTTAATCGCGACATTGGAACTGGCGGCCGTCGCGACCGTGATTTCACTGCCGAATGTAGTGCCCAGATCCTGACTGACGCGATAGCGAATCTCGCCATCGTGATAATAACTGTCGACGACGTTGCCCAGTTGGTCCGCGGCCAAATCGCGACCTTGGGAGTTCGTGATTTCACCAACCACCAAGGGGACTGCGTCGCCGGTTTCCAGGTCGATGCGAAAGGCATCATCGGCGACGCTGGGGTCATACGCACCGCCGGCCACAAAGGCATATTTGCCCAGCTCGCCGAACGAACTTGCCACGTTGCTGTAATAGATGCTCCCGCCGGATAACGGAATATCGATGAATGTGGCTGCATGATTGGTGCTCACCCCGGCGATGAGGGTGGGGTTATCGGTAACTTGATAGACGTCGCCGTTGCTCGGATCCGCGAGCAAATGACCGAAGGCTTCGGGCGAACGCGTGGTGACCACAAAAGCTCCCACGCCATCGGTGGTGTTGGTGTAAATTCGATATCCACTCGAATCACCGAGGTAAACGTTGTTCCCCTCAACGGTCATTGTCAGGCCGTTGTAGAAGCTGTTCGTCACGAGCTTGGGCGCGCTAAACGAAAGCCCATCGTTCGCGCTGCGGGCCAGATAGAGGTTCGAACCAACGTTCCAACTGACGAACACGTCTTCATCGCCACTGACCGCGACTGCGACGCTTGATGCGTTGGCAGTCGACAGTCGCACGCTCTTGGCAAAGTGCTCGCCTCGATCGCTGCTGGTCGCAACTCGCACGCCGCTGCTACCACCATACGAGACATAAATATTGCTGTTCGGCGAGGCCGCGACGTTGGCCGTCGTTTGCGCCTCAAAGATGCTCGCATTCGGCAGATCGTTCACTTGCGTGCCCGTGTGCAGGGCGGCCATTAAGTCGCGCCCTTCGAGCGTTTCGAAATGAAACGGACGTTGGCTACGTTTTGGGGCGGGTTGCGCACAGCGCGTACGGCGGGAACGTTGTTGGGACATCGGGAAATGGAGCGATCGCGAATAGTATGAAGGAACTGCAGCGGCGCATGATTGCGCCAAACCACCCCTTACCTATCGAGATTGGCTGCCAAAAACATCACCCCGTTGAGGCAGCTAGTTCCACAACCATTCTTCGGAACCACTGCACCGTTGCAATTTTAAACTGGCGCTGCTTCCAGCACATCCAACTCGCCCGCAGTCCGCAGTCCGCACAATCCGGTTGAGCCGCAGAACGGCAGCGGCGAACTCAAGTACAGGCAATCGCCGCTGTGCCCACCGGCTGTTAAGCCAAGTTCGGGAGAGCCAACCGGGTAGGCGTTTCCCCATTGATAAAATCGCGGGTGACAACCGATGACACCCGCAGGATTCAGCGACTGCCCAGAAGCCGAACTCATGGCCCCGCAACTCTGGCGGGGCATTTTCGTGCGCGGGTAGAATGGGGCGATGGATCAGAACCCCTACGAGTCACCTAGCTCGCCATCAAAAGCTCATGCGGCGCCAGCGCCGCGAAAGGCTGCTTGGAGAAGTGGTGCGATTATTGGTGCCGTCGTTGGGCAAATCACTGGCATCCTTTTTTCCCCGACTGACTATGAAGCGGCGTTTGTAGTCTCCCCATCCTGACCGACAACTCGGACGATGATGCTTGGGGCGGCAACGGCAGCGACCTCTTCAACTGGGACGCCGCCGACATGGCCGACGAATCCCTCACCGCCCCCGGCCCCAACGACTTCAACAACCCCGCCACAGGACCTGACGAACGACTGCCGTAATCCTCACCACGGCCAACCACGAAACAGCACTATCACCCGAGCGCGAGCTAACCTCTGATGCGGCAGTCGCGTGTAGGATGAGCACAGGCCGGTTCTGTTCTAAAACCATTGGCTACCGAGGCGAGGCTTCAGGCAGATTTCCTGCCGTAGCTTTTCAATAACACGGCCAGTCTCTGTGTGCAACGGATCTCGTTCATGGGGAGCGATTCGACTGGCTGTGTCGAGTTGCGGGTTCTCGGCTTGATCGCGAGGGCGTTTCTTTCCTTGTGGTAATGGTCCATATACTCCTTGCACACATGGTCCATGTGTTTTTTGCCGAAAATTGCACTCCTGCTGGGGGCTGGGTTTGACGCAGCGAATGATGGAAGTGCGTCCTTTTTCACCCCGCCGGGACCGTCGGCCATCTGAAACTTACGCCGACTTCGGATGAGCTGTCGGATGACGTTGCTCAATTTCATCCGAGAGCGAAGAGAATGCGCGCTGCTGGAAATTCTCTCGATGATCCCGTTAACAGTCCATCTTCACAGCGATCGTCAAATTCATTCTCTACGCTGTTAACCCGATTCGAAATTTCACGACTGGGGTATCAGGCCGAACTCTCCCCATAACTGCTTAACGCAAAACCGCGGCCCAATCTGAGACGAAAAACAGAGAGCGCGGTTAGTAGGAGAGTCCCGACCAGGGAGCTCCTATTTCGGCCCTAACTTGGACCGACCCAACGGTTAACGCTAAACGCCGGCCAGAGAGTTCTGCCGGCTTTTGACGTTTACACATTGTTCTGCAAGGAGTTACGGCGAGAGCCGAACTCTCTCCGGTGTTCCTACCGCGCTCTCTATTTTTGCCCGGCGACCGATTTCGCCGCCACTCACCCGAGAACTCTCTCCGCTCTCTGTTTTAGCCGGAAAAGTGGTTAACAGCCTCGTTCGATCCGGGGTACTGGTCGGGACGCAGATACTAACTAGAGAGCGCAGGAAAAGTAACATCGGCATGTCGGACCGAACCGCACACGGAAGCTCCGGCTGGCTTTTTGCTAAATCTTAAGCGGCGCCTTCACGCCCGACATTAGCCATACGAAGGCAATCTGAACAGGTGTCGCCCTCTTCCGTGGCCCATCGCTTCAAGACCTCCACCAGCGACAATTTGTCGGTAGGTTGTGCGATGAGAATCGGGACTCAATGGCGCGAACGTCGCCAGGTGCGAAGCGGGTGTTCACGTCGGTAGTCCCAACGAGATACCCCCAGCGGGCTTGCTTTACGACACGAAACCATTCTCGAGGTTTTCAGATCTATCAATTCCTGCGTCGTCGTGTTTCCTAGAGTGATTTGAGAAATCGGATGAGCGAAGAGCGGTCGTCGGCGGACATTTCCACGAATGCTTTCTTCGCTGCCGCAGCCTCCCCGTCGTGCCAGAGAATCGCTTCACTCAACGTTCGGGCTCGGCCATCGTGCAGATAGGCCTCGCCTCCGCTGACACCGGCCGTCAGGCCGATACCCCAGAGCGGCGGCGTACGCCATTCGGCTCCCGTCGCGCCTCCATCTGAGGGTGAACCATCGCCGAGAGTATCAGACAGACCGGCTCCGAGATCGTGCAACAACAGGTCGGTGTATGGTTGAATCTTCTGACTGCGAAGTTCGGCCAGTAAAGCAAATTCGCTGGTCGTAAACGACGACGCATGGCACTTGGCACAGCGGGCTTCGACAAACAGTTTCTCGCCGCGCTTGGACGTTAGTTCGTCGAGATCGCGCCGCGCCGGAACGCCCAACAACGCGACGTAGCGATACATCCGGTCCAAATCTTCGTCGGCCAATTCCGGAGCGCCCTTTGCCGCCGACTCGGTCGCCTCGTGATCGACAATCGGGAATATCGACGTCGTCACGCCCATATCGGTGTTGAGAGCACCGGCGATCTGATGAAGCAGCTTCGGCTGACTCGCCTTGTAACCGAACCGACCGACGCGTAGCACGTTCGACTGTGGATCGAGCACAGTTAGCGCACGGCCTGAAATGCCGTCGCCATCGGCATCGTCGGGATCGGCGGCCGCAAGAATTTCGGCTTCGGGAATCGCTTCCAGCAGGCCGAGGCCGACGAGTTGCGGCGTCAGCCGCACGGAGAAATGCGAGGGCGTCACGCCTGAGAAGTCGTACCTGGGTTTGCGCAGTTCATACGATTCGCCGTCGGCGAATTTTCCTGCGATCATGTCGTAACCCGCGATTTGAACTGCTGCCTCCGGCTTGCCGGAGACCGACTGCGGTTGCAAGGCGGTGCCGAGCTGCAAGTGGGGAGCGGCATTTTGATCTGCACCAACCTTCACCACGCTTTGCAACATCTGCTTGCCGGTCTCCGGCGGCAGCGCGCGGCCGTTGTTGACATGGCAGGCGATGCAACTCGTTGCCACGAATTGTGGACCAAGTTTGCCAGCTTGTTCTTCGTACTGCGGATTGCCTTTCTCTGAATGAGCCCCAGTGCCGAAGTCGGTGTGATGGAGGCGTCGGCCAAGCATGAAAGGCTGCGCGTTGCGCGGAGCGATGTTTGTCGCCATTTGCTTGAGCCGATGATTTGGCTCGTCGGAGTATTGATAGGGCAACGTCGTGTGGCCACCCAGCCACGCCGTTTCCGGCAACGGCTCAGGATCGAGCCACTCGCCTACGCCATACCAAGGCACGACGCCGCGACCGACGACGTACACGATCGCCGAGCCGTAATAGTTCGCGCGACCACGCGGCGGCTTCACCAAAAATGGGCTAAACTCGAATTCGATGACATCGCCCATTCGCAAGGGACGACGCTCGCGGGAATTTGACTTAACGATGGCCGTATAGTGCGTGTCGTCAATCTGCTTCGAGTCGACATTGTGTGCATATTCGGCGACTGTGTTCTTGCCGACGTAGAACGCGCGAAAGTCGGGCGTGTTCAGGGGCCACAGCGATGTGATGTTGAACGTAACGTCGTCGCCGCCTTTGGCGACCCGGTCGACAATCTCGATGCCGATAGTGCGATACTCCCAGTAAAACGTGTTGTACTCGTCATAGGCACGAAACTTGGCTTCCCGTGCGTGGCGGCCACGCACGCGATCGCCGATTTGCGTGATAATCGCGTCGGCCGTTTCAACGACCGTCGCAGGCTCGCGTTCCGTTTTCAGATCAAACAACGGAACTACCGTCTGATTCGCCGTCGGAGACGTAGGGGACTTCTCCGTCACAAGCTTTAAAACGCGTTTGTTGCGGCTATCGCCGATATAGAGCGTGTTCGTCGGCGGGTGAAAGTAGACACCGTGTGGGCCGTCGAGTTGAGCGACAAGCGGCGGTCCTCCAACGCCTGCGGTTCCTCGCTCCCCGGTGCCTGCGATCAGAATCACTTTTTTCTCAGCGACGACATACTTCTTAATCGCGTGGCCGAAGTCATCGGCAATGAACACGTTCTCGTCAGCGTCGAAGCCGAGGTGTTTCGTGTTGTCGCCGATGGTCACTTCGCCTGGTTGCGCCTTCTTCTTGTCGACGAGGACTTCAATTGTGCCGTCAGGTCTGAGAATGCGGAGCGTGCTGCCTCCCGCGACGTAGATGTTCCCCTTGGAATCCACGGCAATGCTCCGACCTCCCGGCAGACCTTTGACCGTGTCGATCACTCCGGATTTCATATCGAGCACGCGGACGACTCCGCTGAAGCCGCCCAGATAGAGTTTGGTGTAGTCAGGGGCGAAGAATAGGCTGGCGACTCCGTCGAGCGAGGCCTCAGCGCCTGGGCCACCGTCACCGCGCACGCCCTTTTCGCCATTGCCCGCGACGGTCGACAAGATGCCAGTCTTCGCTTCGATCTTGCGCACGCGGAGATTGGAACTGTCGGCGATATAGATATTCCGCTCGCGGTCGAGCACGAGATCGTGCATCGCGTTGAACTGTCCATCTACGGCGGGGCCGCCGTCACCGCTGAATCCTTTCTCGCCCGTTCCGCCAACCGTCGTGATCACGCCTTTCGTATCAACTTTGCGAACGCGATGTTCCGAGAAGTCGGCGATGAACAGATTACCCGCAGCGTCGATCGCCATGCCAAAGGGTTGCCCCATCGCTGCACCAATCGCAGAGCCACCGTCGGACCCCTTGCCGCCTCCGGCCACGAGTAAAAGTTCGTCGGCTTGTGCGATCGTGACGATCACCGCGCCCATGCAACCGATCAGTAATACTCGGCGGATCACTGCGAAGAACGACATTTAGGGCTTCCCTTTTTTGGATAACACATAGATTTGCTCGGCCTTAACGGGTCAGCCTGGTTCACGGCTTCGTCGAAGACTCCAAAAGGCGTGACCAAAGGAGCTCAAGGAACCAAGGCCAAAAACCACCGTCACGGCCTGCCGTGTTCAAAGTACGCATGCAATTCGTTTTCGCTCATCACTCTGCCGACGATCGCGAACTCATCGAGCGCACCGTTCAAGTGCCGCATCGCGGCAGCTCGGCCGTTGCCGACTTCCGCCATGCCAATCTGCAGCGACGGCGGTTTGAAAGAGGCCCCGTGACCGCACGCTCGACCGTTGATGAAGTGTCGGATCGTCGAACCATCGAACGTCGTTGCGAGCATCAGCCATTGGCCGTACAGATCGCTCGTCACAACGGGATAGCTGTTGACGGCTTCCCAATCGAGCTTGCGACGCCCGAGGTCGCGACCGACTTCCATTCGCAATTGCCCGCGTTCGGTGATGAGCCAGTTCATGGCACCGACTCGCTCCGCTTCAACGGCCATTAGCGACGTCATTCCCGACGACATCGCATCGACTCGCACCCATGCCAGCAATGTGATCTGCTGCAACGGTTGCTCAGCCAGAATTCGCACGCGATCGGACGACCGATGAAACCGCAATGCCAGCTTTGATGCCCAGCGCCCAGTGACCCACTCACAGCCAACAATGCTGCCGTTCGATCGCGCGGCTTCGTTGCTCTGCTGATCGATCAACGTCGCGCCCTGCCCGTCTTCAATCGAGTAATGCAAGACGATCGCCGGATCGGCGCTGAGCGCGGCGCTCACTGCTCGCCAGTCATCGAACCGCTTTCGGTCGGCATCGGCTTCGAGCTGCACAAGCTCGGCTTCCATCAAGAAGGCCGAACGATCGGCCTCGATCGCGACGAGCTGCTCACGTTCGAGCCGCACCGCTTCACCGGTATTCAATGCGCGAGCGGTGGTCGCAACGTCGTTCGCCTGAACTTCGACGAGCCCCTCGAACACATGTACTTCTGCCGTCGCCGCACCGCTCGAAGTCTCGACAACCGTCAATCCAAAATCCGTTCCGCGATCGACGACCTCGCACGAAGAAGTTCTCACCGTGAAGCCGCGAGCCTGTTGCGGGACATGCGCATTAATGCGGCCTGACTTCAACAGACTCTCGCTGGCCGAGATCAGTTGCAGTTCAGCCGGGCCTTCGACGACCAGTCGCGCACCGTCATAGAACTCAACGAGCACCGCTCCCGACTTGAGCCGCAACCAACCGGGCTGCAACAGTGAGCCAGTCGCTCTCGAGTCTGCCTCCGAAGTCCACTCAACCTGAGCCGCATGAGCCAACAGCGCGACTCCTTGCTCAGCCGATTCTGCCGGAGCACGCCAAGCGAGTCGGATCGCAACTCCGATCAACAGCAGGGCGGCCACAATGATCGCGACATGCTTCAACGACACTTCCACTGACCGTTTGTGACGCGTCGCGAGCGGCACGGTTTCTGACCCTGCTTCCGCCGCCGATTGAGCCGCCCATTCTGCGAGCCCGAGTTCATTATCACAATGTAGAAACCACAAATGCCGAGCTTCGGCGTTGTGAGTCAACATTTCCTGCAGTCGCGCGTGCTGCTCGTCGGTCAGCAGTTCATTGCTCGAGGCTGCGAACAGCGTCCGCAATTCATCAAGCTGCGAAGGTTCGAGTTCGTTGCTCATGACGCCTCCTCCGCCAATCGTCGCGTGACGCAATCTGCGAGCAATCGTCGAATGGTATTTAGCTTGTTGTAGATCGTCTGCGGAGCACGACCGAGCTGCTGAGCGAGCCCAATCAAATCGCTGTTCTCGCAATACGCCGCCGCAATCAATTGCCTCTGCGGCTCATCAAGCTTCTGCAAGCACCCCTGAAGCGCCTCGCGTCGTTCGTCCGCACGATCAAGTTCAACCAATCGTTCCTCAGCCAAGGTTTGCAGCAGTTCGTCATGAAACTGCAATCGCGACCGAGCCGCGACCCGCTGAAAATTCTTTGCCTCGTAGAACGCCACAGTGCTGGCCCAAGCAAGGAAGTCCGACCCAGTCTCAAACGAATCAAACCGCCGCCACATCGTGAGACTCGCCCGCTGCAACACGTCCTCCGCGTCATGCCGATTCCTCAGCAACGGCATAAGGTACGCGAGCAACCGCCGATGCGCAGCCGTCAACAGCGAAACAAACAGCTCATGCCGTTCGTCATTGACAGGCTGTTCGGAGTTGGTGGTTATCGTTGCCATTACCCAAGAATGTACGCCTCCCGCCCGAGTTACCGGAGCCAGTGGCAAATTCACGAGGTTGTGGCCGAGTTGATAGGCCGCTTAGTCGGAATCAGCCAAAGGTTTCAGCGTTTGAACAGGCAATCGCGTTCGTGGTGGTGCTGTAGCCGCGCTGGATTTTAGCTCACCAGACCGCCAACGCATCGCGATTCCTGCCAGTAAGCGGTCCGATCATGCGACCAAGGTTAGGTTGTCATCGCAATCGACCGGTCTATCGTCTTGTATTTTGGAATAATTCCGGCGGTTGCAGCTCGCTTAGGTCACATCGGCCAACGAAAAATGGCCTCGTTCGGCTCGGGGTACTGGTCGGGACGCAGATACTAACTGGAGAGCGCAGAGGTAACATCGGAGTGTCGGAACGACGAAGTTAACGACAAAGTTCGCGCAGCCCCAGTTGGGGACTGCGCTGGTTCTCTTTACTACTTGGCCGATCGCCAATGGGAGTTACTTAGCGATGATAGCATTTGACTCAGCCGCGAGACCATTGCCAGGTAACGAGTTGTTCATGGACTGTAGCGTTTCACGCGTCAGCTGAGTTGCCAGTTCCTTAATCGCTGCAAGGTCGGGACCTTCCCGATCAGCAAAGCTCGATCGTTCGGCGAGCAGCGATTGCAGGATCATTCCTACTAGTCCAGTCATCGCCGGCTGGCAATTACCGGCTGCGACGCCGTTTTCAGAATGAGCATCTCCATTTCCCGGCACGCCGGATAGGAAGACTCGTTCTGGAACCAACGGTTGTGTGCTCTTCGAGAGGGCTGCGCCCACATGTGCGAGGACAAACAACCGTGGGTCGCCGTAGCTGGCCACTTTTTGAGTGAGGACTGCGGCCTCCGAAATCCCCATCTGCATGATCCGTTGTGCTTCGCCGCGGCCTTGCATGATCGCCTGCTGACTATCGGCCTCTGCAAGCACCAGCGTTTGTTCGGCGGTGAGGCGCGACTGCGTCAGCTGAGCTTCAGCCATGACGATCTGCTTGTCGGCTTGCTTGCGCGCCCGTTGCAAGTCGGCCTCCCCTTCGCTTTCGGCGATTTGGGCCTTCACGCGGGCATTGGTCAAACTGGTTTGCATATCGGCCTGGGCTTGCGCTTCGGCTAATTCACGCCGTTTGTCTGAGGCCTCGCGCTGCCGCTGATACGTTTCCAATTGTTCGATCGAGAGTTGCCGCGTCCGAAGTTGTTCCAGCAACGATTCGATCTTCCCTCCCTGTTCCTCGGTGTCGGGCTTGCCGATCAAGACGTCGACGCATTCGATGTCGAACTCATGGAAACGGCGTCGCAACTCCGCCCGCGCTTCCGCTTGAATGGCATCGCGATCATGCAGCAGTTCCAACATCGTCTTCTTATGGGCGATGTCGCGAAAATACGCACTCAGCAGCGGATCAAGCGTCTGCGTGATTAACTTCTTCACGTCACCGAATCGCTGGATGACGTTCGGAGCTCGCTGATAGTCGATATGCACGACCACACTTAAGGGCAAACGCGGCTCATACGCGTCGCGGGTGACCAGGTCGATCGAACGGAGGGAGTCGTCGTAGCGATGTGTCTCACTCCGCCCGGTCACCCAGTGCAGAACGAAGTTCGTCGTCGGCACGAGCACGATGTTTCCTGCATAGGTATTAAACGCGTACTTGCCTGGCCCATAGGGGCGTTCCCACACGCCCCGTTCGCCCTCGGTCACGCGTTCGCCGTGGCGAAACGCTTCGCCGGAAAGATCGCTACCTGCGCGACCATAGTAACTGACGACGACGCCCACGTAGCCGATCGGGACGACCGTCTTGGGAATCTGCTCGACGCTGGCGAACCAACGGTTGATGAAGTACGTGCCATCCGTCAAGGGCTGATATTGCCGCCCGCGACGACCGCCGCCATTCAGGAATCGCTGGGCATCCTGGAAGTTGTTGTGATAGGCCGCGTCGCCTACTTCGCTACCGACTTCGGGAGCGATGATTTCACCCGAGGCGAGCGACGCACCATCATGAACCGTCACGATGCCAATGCTGTCGACAACATGATGCTGCTCGGGATGCAGCGGATCATTGGCCTGCATCGGCTGCCCGATCACAACGGGTTTGAAGCCGTCAACGTTAACGAGCGCCCGTTGCCAGGTCGAGACGTTCTGCATTTCCCAAGTGCTGATCAAGCGGTGTAGCGTGTACACCGCGTCTTCGGTGATTACGATGAACAATGCCGGATTGATGGCATATACGCCTTCGCGCAGGATCGCCAACTGGCGACCGCGCTGGCCGACTTGCCGCGGCTCGGGTTCCTTGCCGTTTTCACGCTGAATCGTCGCGGGTTTCAAGAACGAACGAGCGTCCTGAAAGTAATTGCAATCGACAACGCGGCCCAGCGTTTGGCTCGGCGGTAAGGGTTGGCCATCACGGGCGTACACATAGCCGATCTTGCCCTGGGGCACGATGACGAGCGGGCAAACGTGCACGCGGTACTGCCAGCGCCACAGGCCAAAGTGAATACCACCGCGGAGCAGGTCCGCATGATAGCCGGCTTCCCCCTCGAGCGCCATGATGCCACCTTCGGGCACCGAGCCGCTGGCGGACCAGAGCTTTTCGACAACTCCCACGCAATTATTCGGAATGAAACGCAGGGCCAACCAGGTCAGCAACAGCAGCTTGAATCCAATTGCGACAACACCGAGCAACACCAAGAAAAAGAACATCGACCACCTCCTGATGGTGGCGCGCACGTGCCCTTCCGTAGCACTGGACTAAGCCAATGGCCCACCATCGAACTGGGCAGCAGTGTCCAAGCATTGGACAAGAGTGCCCTCTCAAATTGTGGATCAGCAACACGAGTTGCCAATCCGCCTACGAGGTTAGCTGTCGGGCTAGGGCTTGAAAGTACCCTGGTGGATTCAACGTCGAATCAACCTGCGCCCCCAGCTGGAATGCGAACTTCGCGTTCCAGCAAAACTGGGTCCCCCGTTCCCGCACGCAAGGTGCAGAACTCGGCTGCTGCCGCTCATTATATCGACCTTTTCCCGGCCGCTAGAGTACCACGCAATCCGGACGGCCGTGTTTTGTAGTGAAAGCATTTCGCTGTAAGGAATTAAAACTTTTTCTCCACTCGCTAGACAGCACGCCGCACCCAGCGAGCGCCGGCAGCTCCGCGGTCGCTGTTGATACTTTCTTAGCGCGCTCCACCCAAATCTTAACAGCCGCGGCGATTCGCCGCCACTGGTCGATCGAGAGCAGCTTGCACTGGGTGTTGGATGTAACTTTTGCAGAGGACGCCATCCGCCAGCGCCAGGCGCCGCAGACTTCCGCCATGTTGCGACGCTTGGCAGTGTCCATCTTGCAAGTGGACACGTAGCTCAAAGATAATCTCCGCGGCAAACGCTACCGCGCCTGCGTCTCCACCGACACCCTCGAAGGAATACTCCGCACCTTTTACCGAGAATTAAGATGCGATTGCCGTGAGTTGCTCCCATTGTCTTTCTTGACCGTGCATTTTCCTGCCACGATACTGACGCGGTTCGTAAACGCGCAGATATGTGCGTTTACCGCTGACAATGCAGCCTGCTCTTCTCCGGGATATTTATGCGATTACTACACAAATTAACTGCACCGGCCATTGCCATCGCCGCGTTCTGCACCGCACTCTGTCCGCTTTTTGCCGATGAAAGTCCGATTTCCAAGCGTGGACCGAATATTATCCTGATCATGGCGGACGATTTCGGTTTTGAGTGCGTGGGAGCGAATGGAAGTGAATCGTATAAAACGCCGCATCTAGACAAATTGGCTGGGGGGGGAGTCCGCTTTACGCATTGTCACGTGCAGCCATTGTGTACGCCCACCCGCGTGCAGTTGATGACCGGGCAGTACAACATTCGTAATTACCTCAATTTCGGCACGCTGCCACGCCAAGAGACCACATTCGCGCAACTGTTAAAAAAGGGTGGCTATGCCACAGGCATCTGCGGCAAGTGGCAACTCGGTCGCGAGGTCGACTCTCCTCAACACTTCGGTTTCGATGAATCGTGTCTCTGGCAGCACACACGTCGGCCGCCCCGCTATGCCAATCCGGGTCTGGAATACAACGGAGTCGAGAAAGACTTTCGGAACGGTGAGTATGGTCCGACGCTCGTTAATGATTTCGCGCTCGACTTTGTCACGCGGCACAAGGACCACCCGTTTCTGCTGTACTACCCAATGGCGCTCACGCACGACCCATTTCAACCGACACCTGATAGCGCCGACTGGGATCCGAAGACAATGGGCGAGAAGGCGATGCAGAATCCGAAATACTTCGCCGACATGGTCGCCTACATGGACAAAATGGTCGGCCGCTTGCTCGCAAAACTCGACGAATTGAAGCTTCGCGAAAACACGCTGGTCATCTTTCTGGGAGACAATGGCACCAGCAGTGCCATCACCAGTCGTTTTCAAGGCCAGAATTATCGAGGCGGCAAAGGCTCGATGAACGAGCGCGGCACGCACGTGCCGCTGATCGTCAGTTGGCCGGCCCAAATCAAAAAGCCGGCTGTCAACGACAACCTGATCAGCAGCACCGATATCCTGCCGACAATTTGCGCCGCTGGCGGGGTCACGACTCCCGAGCAGATCGACGGCGTCAGCTTTCTGCCGCAGTTGCATGGTGAAGTTGGCCGGCCGCGCGAGTGGCTATACACTTGGTATTCGCCTCGCCAGGGGGGCGATCAGGCCGTGCGAGAGTGCGCGTTCGATCGTCACTACAAGTTGTACCGCGGCGGAATGTTCTTTGACCTGCAAACCGATCCGTTCGAAGCCAGCCCCGTGGACGTGAAGACGCTTACCGGCGAGGCCAAGACCGCCGCAGCGAAGTTACAAACAGTCCTCGACCAGTTCACAGGCGCGCGACCGAAAGAACTCGACGGCGCGGTGAAAACCAACGCCGGCGGCGACACGCCGAAAAAGAAGAACCAGGGAAAGAAAAAAACCAAGGAATAAAGGATTAAACACTCCCGCTGAGTTTGGTTGTTTGTTTTTGTCCGGTCCTTGGGCGTTTAGTATAAGTATGAATGCTTTGTTTTTTGCGCGCGGCAATTATCCGGAATAAAGCGGAAAACTAGCACGACGCTTCAGTTTGGCGTTCGCTTCGCGCCAAAGAGTGACGGCGCAGACTAGCGCGTTCACTGTCAGTTCGTGCACCCCTCCTTGATTCCTTCGCGGGCAAAGCCGGCTAAGCCACCGGTAGCGCCGGTTCATCACGCGGCCGACTCTCTCATTGAAGCTGGCGATCGCAACCCCGCTCGTTTAGGGGTGCTTTGTCGCTGCGCACGGTTCGCGAAACGCTGGAGAAGAGCCGCACAATCACCTGCGGCTTTACTTTGCAATTCGTCGAATTACGCTGAATTTCTCACCTTGATTGGCATCTATGTACGCCTCTGACCGCCCGGCTCGGCTCAGATGCGACTCGGAATCGCGGCACCATGGCATATTGGTTATTAACCGGAGCGACGGGACTGCTTGGACAGTACCTGCTGCGCGACTTGCTGCTGCGAGGAGAGCGAGTCTGTGTCTTGACGCGGTCCTCTCGGCATCGCACGCCGCAACAGCGGATCGAAGCGCTCTTTCCTCGTTGGGAAAACGAATTGGGCTATCGGTTGCCGCGGCCAGTGATTCTCACTGGCGAGTTGACGGAGCCCGATTTGGGGCTGACCGTCGCCGATCAGCAGTGGCTAAAGCGCAACGTTACTGGGGTGCTGCATAGCGCTGCAAGTTTATCGTTCACTGCAGAATCCAACGGCGAACCCTATCGCACGAATGTGGAAGGGACTCGCAATCTGCTCGAGCTTTGCCACCAACTTGCGCTGCGCCGCTTTTGTCATATCTCGACGGCTTATGTGTTTGGCCTCAACTGCGGGCGCTTCTGGGAAGACGAGTTCGATGTTGGTCAAACGCCTGCCAATGAATACGAACGGAGCAAAATCGAGAGCGAGAAAATGGTGCGCGCCGCATCGTTTCTCGATTCTGTTACGGTCTTACGACCGTCCATTATTGTCGGTGACTCCCAATCTGGTTTCACAAGCACGTATCACGGCTTCTATGCGCCGCTGCAACTCATTTGC
Source organism: Anatilimnocola aggregata (assembly GCF_007747655.1). Taxonomy (NCBI): domain Bacteria; kingdom Pseudomonadati; phylum Planctomycetota; class Planctomycetia; order Pirellulales; family Pirellulaceae; genus Anatilimnocola; species Anatilimnocola aggregata. Next base: position 3,957,497 of record NZ_CP036274.1, on the reverse strand, counting down.
ACTTTAATCAAGCAAGGCGTTAACGACCTGAGCCCAGACATCTTGGAACGTTTTCAACTTTCCGGAACCGATCGGAAGAATTTTGTCCCCGTCGATTGGGTCTCGCAGGCAGCAGTCAGAATTATTACGAATGCCCGTTCGACGGGCCGAACTTTTCACCTGACTCATCCCACCGCCACGACCATGCTAACCCTGTGGGAAGCCTGGGCGACCGCAATCATGCGCGCGGCGGATGTGGCCGCCAGCAACACGCGCCCTACCTCGGCAAACCAGTCTGTCGATTCAATCGAGCAGTTCCTGAAAACGCAGCTCGATATGTATCGCAGCTACTGGCGCGACGATCCAGACTTCGATTCGTCCAACACGCAAGCGTTTACTCTTGGCCTACGGTGTCCTAAACTTGACGTCGCGCAGTTAGTTCGGTTGTGCGAAGTCGCGATGTCAACGCGGTTTGGCATGGGGGCGCTCGGCGGTTTGCCGGTCCCTCCTGCCGCAAACGGATTTCTGCCAACCGAAATTGCGACAAGTTCAGCTACCGATGATCGAGCCTTGGTTACCGTGGAATTGATCGGTACTCACGGCACAGCTTGGCAATTGCCTCTCACTAACTTCCGCACAACTCTCAACGCGGAACCCAATTGCCAGGGCGTGACAGTCCGACTTGCCAGTGACACCTGGCGAGGAATCGCAACGGGTCAAGTTACAAGTCAACAAGCCATTTCGGCGGGCCAGGTCTGGATTGAAAGCCAGCACCAGCCCGACTCGGGGTGGTCCGCTTGGCTGCAGCAATTGATTCTGGCGCACGTAGGTTAGTCGTGCCAAGCCCGCATCTCCAGTAAGACGTCGAGACCATGACTAGCGCTAAATTGCCTCAAACTCCCATTGCGATCGTCGGGATGGCTGCCCGCTTGCCCGGCGCAGCGAACCTGGACGAGTATTGGAATTTGATCCGTACGAAGTCGGTCGGTTACGGCCAGGTTCCAGAGAGTTTTCTGGAACGCGAGTTGTACTTTCATCCCGACAAGGGCGTCCGCGGTAAAGCGTATACGACCTTGGCTGGCATCGTGCCGGTCGTCGATCCCGATCCCAGAACCTGCCGGATATCCGACTCCCTCCGTGCACGGTCGGAACCAGCGCATCTGACCTATGCCGACACGGTGGCCAGCGCCTTTCGACATGCCGGCTACGACCCTTTCCATTTGCCGACCAAGAATGTGGGAGTCTATGTCGGCCATGCCAAAGCAACCGTAATTGCCACCGACTTGACCTTCTCGACCAAAATCGAGCAGGCTGCCCACGTCGTCCGCAACACACCTGGCTTCGAGCAACTTTCGCCGGCAGCGCAACAGCGCGTCTTCGCTGATTTAATCGCGAATACTCGTGCTAGTCGCCGCGCCCGAACCGTTGGCCCTCAGCCCTTTGTTGGCTCGGGTCACCTGCCCGCCACGATTGCCGAGATCTTCGGACTCGAAGGCCCGCAACTGGCCATCGATGCGGCCTGCGCGTCGTCGTTGTTCTCGCTGGCGCTCGGTGCTCTTGCACTCGATCGGGGCGAGGTCGACATGGCCATTGTCGGCGGTGCTTCGCAGATTCGTTCCGACGTCCTGGTGCTTTTTTGCCAAGCGCAAACTTGCAGCGCTTATGGTTCGTACCCATTCGACGCCCGCGCAGATGGAATGGTGCCATCCGACGGTTACACGGTGGCACTCCTCAAGACATTGCCGCGCGCTCAAGCCGATGGCGACAAAATCCTCGGCGTGATCTCCGGCATCGGCATCTCGAGCGATGGGAAGGGGAAGAGTCTGTGGGCACCCCGGAAAGAAGGACAAGTACTCGCGATGCAGCGTGCTTATGGCACGTGGCACGATCCAGCCCTTACCCAGTATGTGGAATGCCACGCCACTGCCACTCAAGTTGGCGATGCAACCGAACTTGAAGCGCTGCGGGAATTTTTTCAACCACATGTGCCTGCTGGTCGCAAAATTCCGATCGGCGGAGTGAAGGCGAATATCGGCCACACGCTGGAATCGGCGGGCATGGCGGGACTCATCAAGTTGCTGCTTGCCATGCAACATGAAGTATTTCCGGTGACGCCGACTAACAAGCTCAGCGAGTCCATTCCTTGGGATCAATTGCCGGTACGGGTCTCAAGCGAAGAACAACCTTGGCCACGCCCCGCGGGAGGCTTGCGACGTGCCGGCGTGAATGCTTTTGGCATTGGTGGGTTGAATGTGCACGTAATTGTCGATGAAGCGCCACCGCGAGCGGCGCAGCCAAAACAGATTTCGCAGCCCACGTTGTTGTCTGCCACTAACGGCAAAGATTGCCAGTGTGCAGCCAATGGCCAGCGCTCGCCGGATGCTGGACTCGCCATCATTGGACGAGGCGTAGTGCTGCCGGGCGCGTTTTCCCTCGAAAGTCTGCGGCAACTGGTTCGATCTGCCCAAGATCCCAAGAGCGCGCCCCCCGCCGAACGTTGGATTGCCGAACACTTTGTCGATCCGCATGAACGACGCCCCCATCGCGTGGTGTCTGCCCGCGGCGGTTTCATCCGCGACTGGAACTACGATTGGCGCAAGCACAAGATTCCGCCCAAGCAACTGGCAACCAGTTCGCCGCTGCAATTCATGTTGCTCGACTGCGTGGAACAGGCCCTCGGCGAAGCCAAGCTCGATCCTGCGAAGCTGCGCAGCGCGCGAACAGCGGTCGTCGTGGGGGGTGGTTTCGGCGGCGAATTTGCCGCAGCCCTGACTGCCTCGGTTCGCATTCCCGAGATGGAACGCACGGTCAAGCGATTGTTCGCCGAACAGAATGTGCCGGCCCACCTTCAGGCCCAACTCCTGCCACTGATTGGCAAGCGACTGCTCGATGCGTTTCCCAACATTCTTGATGAAACAGGCAGTTTTACCAGCAGCACGCTCGCCTCGCGCATCTCGAAACACTTTGACTTGAATGGCGGCGCCGTCGCCATCGATGCGGGGGATGCATCCGCACTGGCGGCTTTGGCCATTGCCCGCAACTTGCTCGAGTCAGGCGTCAACGACTACGTAATCTGTGCTGTCGGCTATCGCGGACTCGATCTGGTTGATTTCGAAGCAACATCCTTAAGTGGGTACTTGTCGAAGTCGGATCCGAAATCTCCCTTTAGCAAATCCACGGACGGCTGTGCGCTCGGTGAGGGTGCAGGGGTTTGGTTGTTGCAGCGCAGTAGCGCTGCGCTGCGCGACGGTAACCAAGCATTCGGCATTGTCCGAGGGATCGGCCACGCGGCCTCTACCCAGGCGCTGAGTGATGCAGTTGCAAAGGCAGCACAGCAAGCTTGCAATCAGGCAAAAGTGCTTCCGGCAGAAATCGCGACCGTCGAAGTTGCCGGTTCGGGCGACGCCAAACGGGTGCTGGCCGATTTGACGGGTCTACAGGCTGCTTTCAGCCACAAATCGCGCGTTTCACCATTGCACTTATCGTCCGGCGTTCCCCAGTTCGGTTCGTTGTGTAGTGCCCAAGGAATTGTGGCGCTCATGCGCGCTAGTCTGTCGATTGAGCAGGGGGAAGCCTTGCCGACTCTCGGCCACACGGACTCGCATCCGTTGTTGACTGGACCGCACGCAGCACTTTCGGCCTCGCAGAAGCTTCAATCGCTGCCGTCAACAATCCAGGTCGGCTCGCGTTTGGCAGGAGTGGCAACTCTCACCGATCGCGGCTTCGCCATGCACGCGATTCTCGAATATGGAACTCCGGCGCCTGTCACACGCCATGTTGACAAATGCGATGAAGCAACACCCGAACCACGTGTCGTAACTAACGCACCTGAGATACCAACGCCTTCTACTCCGATGTCTGTGCCAACCATGATTCAATTAGCAACTCCAGAAGTGGCCACCTTACCGTCGTTGTTGCGCGTCGGTGCCGCAAGCCCGGAAGCCTTGCTCGCGCGGCTGAAGCAACTGTCTATCGATCTGCCAAACGCCTGGCGACCGTTGCTGAACTATCAGTTCAATGAGGGAGATGCTGCCCGCGCGGTGTTCGTCGCAGCCAACGTCGCCGAGTTACAACGCAAGCTGGAGCTGGCCATCAAACACTTCCAGCAGACCGAGTTGGCGTTGCCGCTGATGGAGCAAGGCATTTTCATTGCCTCGCCAGGAAATGAGCAGTTAAGAACGGCATTTGTCTTTGCCGGCCAAGGTTCGCAGTACACAGGCATGCTGCAGAACCTTATTGAACACAACGCGGTCGCCCGTGAAGCTCAGCAAGAGATCGAAACTTCGCTCGCCAAGCTTGGTTGCGTTCCGTTTGCTCAGTTGGCCTGGCAAGAGGACGCGGGGCTCGGGCAGGATGTGTTCTCGACACAAATCAGCATTCTGGCGGCGGATACGATTCTGTATCGCACCCTGACGGCAAGTGGAATTAAGCCGGATATTGTCTGCGGACACAGTTATGGCGAGTATCCCGCACTGGTTGCGGCCGGCGCGATGAGCTTTGAACAAGCGGTTCGATTGACCCAATCGCGGTGCCGCGCCATCGAAGCTAGTCGCTCTGGTCCGTCCGGCATGCTTTCAACCTCAGCGCCGGTGGCAGAGATTGAGCGCACCTTGCGCGAGCAACGATTGCCCGCCTACATTGCCAATTACAACGCACCTGCCCAAACAATCATGGGGGGCACGCTCGAAGCACTCGAGCAACTCGAAGCTGCTTTAGTCAGTGGCGGCGCTCTCGTTAAGCGATTGAACGTCCCGCGCGCCTTTCACACGCCCCTCATTGCCGATGCCAAGCCGGCGTTTCGGTCGGCTGTGCGGCGCGAGCGCTTGCATCCTGCCCGTATTCCACTCCTCAGCAGTGTCTCAAATCGCTTTGAAGCCGACCCCGAGGTCATTCTCGATAATCTGGTCGATCAACTGACTGAGCCAGTTCGCTACCCAGAACTAATTCGCAGGCTAACCGACGACGGCGTGACTCTGCTGATTGAAGTTGGCCCCAAACAGGTGTTGACCGGCTTGCACCGAGCCATTCTGCCGACGCTAGGCGCAATGCAGGTTCGAACGATTGCTACTGACAATCCCAAGCAACCCGGAGGGGAGTCGCTGCTGCGCGTGCAGGCCTTGTGGGAATGCCTCGGCGGAAAGGAGCTGGCCTCAGTGTCACGTGAAGTTGCCAGCCGCACTTTGAAACAGACGAACGTGGAGCAGGGAACCGCGAATGCACAGTTTCCCATTGTTCATTTCGACGCGACTCTGCGTCGCAAGGAAAAGCTCAAGCAATCGCACTCGTCTCCTTCGGCAAATGGCGACGCTAGTCACTCACCGGCTGCGGCAACAAAGTCGAATGGACATTCAGCTGCTCATGGTCAACCAACTGCCGCGGCTCCGCAGCATGCGCCCAAAGCAACGACTTCGGTCGTCGAACCAATCCTCGCGCCGCGCGATCTGTTGCCAGACACACTTCCAGACGTCTTGCCGGTAGCCCAGCCACAAGCTGCTCCGGTGGCGGTCGCAGCAGCGCCCAGCACATCGGTCGCGGACATGGAGCAGTACCTCGTTAATTTCGTGGTGGATCAAACCGGCTATCCACCCGAGTTTGTGGAACTCGACGCCGATCTGGAAGCCGATTTGGGCATCGACAGCATCAAGAAGGCGCAGCTGTTCGGCGAACTGAACGATCAGTTCCAAATCCCAGCCTCCACCATCAGCACGCTCACGCTGGACCAATTCCCCACACTGCGGCACATTGCAGAGTTTCTACAAAGAACGACACAAGGAACCTCGCAGCCCGTTTCGGAACCGGTCAAAGCATTTGAGCCCGCAACAGTTCAACCAACAACAGCCATCGTCGTTCCGATTGCGGCAGATTCTAAACCGACCGTAGCAGAACATGCATTACCGATTCAATCACTCCCCGCGGTGACGGCACTTAACGCTCCTGTTGAACAAGTACTGACTGAAGAACCAAGTGCCGTAACGTTGGCAAATCCAACCGAGAACGCGACCGACTTGGAGCAGTTTCTGATTCAGTTCGTCGTCGATCAAACGGGTTATCCTCAGGACTTCGTGGAACTCGATGCCGACCTGGAAGCAGACCTCGGCATCGATAGCATTAAGAAGGCGCAGCTGTTCGGCGAACTGAACGATCACTTCGAAGTGACGTCGGTAAATACCAACAACTTGACCCTCGACCAGTTTCCCACGTTGCGGCATATCGTCGAATTTCTCCGCAACCTGCCGCGGCGCGGTGTCCGCAGTCATCACTCGGTTGGCAGCCCCGCGGCCACCCAACTGGAAGAGACCAGCGACGAACCTCCTGCGGCGGCCGTTGCGGTTGCGAGCGCGTCACCGGTCGAAGTTGCGGAATTAGAACCGGTCGCGCCAACGGCATCGACCCCTGCGCCGGTCGCACCTGATGTTCAGCCCTGGAACGACCCGCTGGCTCGAGAGAACTTCCGATCAACCACGCGCGAAGCCTTGGTCTATCGCCGAGCGCCCGTTTTTCCCGCCGTCCTGCCGCAACCTGCGAGTGGCAGTAACCGCGCGCGTCGCCTGCTTTGCCTCGCCGGCACACCATTCGAAATGGGACTTCAACAGGCAAACGCTTGTGGAGACGAACTGAAGGAGTTGCTAAAGAGCTGGTCAGCGATGCCCTCGTCTGACCAAGAGTTGGTCTCGCGTGCTCGACGTGTGGAACAAGCGGCGAAGTGGCTGGGGCGAAACGGAGTCGAAGAACTGCGAGGCCTGGCGGAAGGCTTAGGCGTGCCACTTCAGCTCGTGATTGCGTTTAATCTAGTCAACGACGCTTTCCAGCCTACGACGATGGTGGGAGCCAAGATCGAACCGGGCGCTGGGGTTCGTCTACTTTTGGCGGAGAACGCCCATTCGTTTGATTCGCCCGAAACGAGCGAGTTTCAAGCCGTGCAGAGGACATGCGCCGGTCGTACCGTCACGCTCTTCGGTCTGCCAGGACAACTGGGTGCTCGTGCCGGTGTTTCTTCTCACGGTCTGGCGATGGTCTGCCTTGCCTCGTCGACGAGTGACGCGACTTCACCTGAATTCGAGACCGACAACTACGTCTCTGGTGCCGTGTTGCTCCGCAAGGTTTTGACCGAAGCAGACAGCTTCGCTCAGGCTCAGTCTTTGCTACAGTCGCAACAGTTGCCGTCAGGGTGGAGCTTCCTTGTTGCCGATCTGGTTGGGGAGCAGATCGGAGTCCTCACTCAGCAAGCTGGCAGCTGGACGAAGTCAGTCATTGAGGACAGCATTGTCCTGGGCGGAAGTGATGAGTCCGCGTCGCTGCGCAACTTCTGGAAGGGCGGAGGAGTCAGTGATCAGCTGCTGGCGGAATTGCCGGCTGGCCGCCTGCTGCTGCTTAACGCTCGTCGGGTTGAGTCGCGCACCATATCGAAGTCGAAATTGCCGGCTGAATGCCATCGCCAATCTGCTTGGAGTGCTGCGGACCTTGCGTTGCCAGAGACGAAAATCGCAAGCTCGTCGCAGCATCTCAGCCAACTGCCCGCGGAGTCAGCGCGAGTTGGACACCGTTATGTCTTGAAGCTCGTCCCGGCACCCCTTGAGCCCGGCCCTCGCGCTCAGTGGCACGGCAGCGCGCTCATCCTGGGCGACAATCTGGCTTCTCGCGCCTTAGCGCGGCAGCTGCGTCAGGAGAAGGTCGACTCGGTCATTCTCGATGCGTCGCAGCCCCTTCCCGAAATCATCGCGCGGGTCGAAGCCGAGTGCGCAGCCCAGTCCGTTCCGCATCTGTTTCTCATGCAAGGCTGGGACACGCCGGCACGCTGTGACTTGCGACACGCTGCCTGGCAAACTCGTAAACAGGCCGGAATGTTGGCTCCCTTTGCTGTTGCTCAGCGTTGGCACCAGCTCACAACTGAGCAAAAGTTGCTAGAGCAGTGCACCCTGGCCGCCGCTGTTTCATTGGGCGGCAATTGCGGACTCACGGCCGCGCCCGCTTTCGAAGGGGCCGCTACCGCAGGCATGATCAAGAGCCTGACGTCCGAATTGCGATACGCGGGCATTAATTCGTTCCGAGCCAAGATTGTCGACTCCCCCGCGCACGAAGATCCTCAGCGGATCGCGATCCAATTGTTGCGTGAACTAGCAAGTGGTGACCGGAGCGCAGAAGTTGCCTATCGCGACGACGAGCGACACGTACTGCGCATTGTTCGCGAAGCGGCTTCCTCTCTGGCGACCAAAGCTCCAACGCGCGGTGGAGTCTGGGTGGTGACGGGTGGTGCCCGCGGCGTAACATCTGTCACCGTCCGAGAGCTGGCCGCGCGGTACGGCAGCCGTTTGCACTTACTTGGTTCGAGTCCGCAGCCGCAAGTCGATCCAGCTTGGCTCGAGCTTGATGCTGCCGGTCTAAACCAACTCAAGGTAAAGATTCTCACCGAAGCGCGCGCCGCCGGTGCTGTCCCTGCGAAGGCGTGGAGCAAGCTCGAGCGCGGGCTGGAAATTCAACGAAACCTGTTGGCAATGCAGGCAGCTGGCGTTGCGGCCAGTTACCACCAATGCGACGTTGCAGATGTTTCGCAGCTCACGGCGACGATCGATAAGATTCGCCACACCGATGGCCCAATCACGGGCATCGTGCACGGCGCAGGCATCGAAGCTGCCAGTCAATTCGCTCGCAAGAAGTGGGAGTCCATCGTAGCGACTCTGAACATCAAGATCGACGGCGCACTTGGCTTGCTCGACGCAACCCGGAACGACCCTGTCGAGTTCTTTCTGGGCTTTGGCTCCGTGAGCGGCCTGGTCGGTGGTCCAGGACAGGCCGACTACGCGATGGCCAATTACCTGCTGTGCAACTTGATGGAGCGAATTCGGCACGAGCGGCCAGGATGCCTGGCTCTGGGCGTACATTGGTCGGCCTTCGATGGGACCGGCATGGCGGCGCGCCCGGAAAGCCGCTTGGCCCTGGAAAAGATGGGCGCCAAGTTTATGTCTCCTGAGGAAGGGGCTGCGCATCTCATCGATGAATTTGAGCGGGGACTGCCCAGCGCGCAGATCGCATTTTGCGAACCGAATGGCAAAGTAGCGGCCCGTTTGGCGGAACAAGCAGATGCCGAAGAGACGCCGCCACTCAGCGTCTCTACCAGCGGTGCTCCACAAACGGAAGTGCAACCATCGCTCCCGCCGATGCTTGATCGGATTGAAAGCCAGGTGAATGGAGCATCGCTCGCGGCGCGGGTCGAGTTCTGCCCAGCCCGTGATCCGTTTTTGTGGCATCATCGGCTGTACGGCAAGCCCTTCCTGCCAGCAGTCATCTCGCTCGAAACGATGCTGCAGGCGGCCGAACTCTTTGCGGGACGTCCTGCCACAGCCATTCGTAATCTCGCGCTCGTCAATGGGCTTGCCGTGCCCGAAGATCAAACTCGCGAAGCCCGCGTGACGGTTACGAAGGAACATGATCGCTATAGTTGTCAGCTGACCGTCGATCTGCTCGATCGCAAAGGGCGCACGCTGCAAAAAGATCGCGTGATCGCTGCCGCCGAAGCTGAGTTTGCCGAGAGTGCCGCACCACTCCAGGCGTGGCCCGACCACGAGCCCCCGCTGGGGTTGTTGCCTGCTCAATATGTCGACTTTAGCCCGATCTATCACGGCGCGCCGTTCCGCCGGTTGAAGAGCTATTTCTCTCAGTACGATGGTGGCTTTGGTTCGCTGCAGGCTGAGGATCTGGGAGCACTGCTTGGTGCGCGCGGGACGCGCGGTGCCAGGACACCAGCGGCAATTCTGGACGCGTGCCTGTTTGCCTGCGGCAGCTTTTCGTTCTGGATGTTCGAAAAACGCATTGACGTTCCTCACTCGATCGGTTGCCTCCAACTAGGCAGTCTCCCAGACGCTGGCGAGCAGTTGAAGCTCCGCTTTCGTTACCGCGGTTCAGAAGATGGCTTGCAGAGATTCGATTTTCAAGTCATTGGCGGTGACGCCGCCGTCATCTTGCAAGTGACTGACTACAGAGGAATTAGCCTCAGTCAGCGACTGAAGTAGTCTAGCCGGCTGTGAACAAAAACGTATTCATTTCCTTAAGAGTTTTGGCATGATCGATTTACACGGATATACAGCGCTCGTCACCGGAGCATCGCGCGGCATCGGCCGAGCGTGCGCCATTCGCCTGGCAGAAGCCGGAGCCGATGTTGTGGTGAACTACGTTTCGAGTCGTTCCAATGCGGAAGAAACTGCGGAACAGATTCAAGCTCTGGGCCGCAAGGCACTGGTCGTGAAGGCCGACGTCAGCGAAGAGGATGATGTCCGCTCGCTGATGGAAATTATCGAGGAAGAACTGGGCAGCCTGGATGTCGTCGTCAGCAACGCGGCAACCGGCGGCTTCAAGCAATTGCTCGAAGCGAGTCCCAAGGCCTTCGACAATGCAATGCGAATTAACGTCCGCAGCTTACTCCACCTGGTGCAGGCCGGCATGCATTTGCTCGAACGACCAGGAGGCAAAGGAATCGCGCCCCGCAGCAAAGTAATTGCGCTGTCGAGCGCCGGTTCGAAGTTCGCGCTCCCCAAGTACGGTTTAATCGGCAGTTCGAAAGCGGCGTTAGAAAGCCTCGTCCGCCATCTGACACTCGAACTGGGGCCGCGCGGTGTGAATTTGAACGTCGTGCTATCGGGTCTGGTTGATACCGATTCCGCGCGACTCCTGCCCAATGCCGAAAGACTGCTGGAGGGACGTCGCGCTCGGAGCCTGACGGGGGAAAAACTGCTGGCACCCAGCGATGTGGCCGACACTGTCATGTTTCTCGCCAGTGCGCGCAGCGATCAAATTCAAGGTGCTACCCTGACCGTGGATGGCGGCTCATCGATTCGAGTTTAAGAGCGCAACATGAGTGTACAACCTGCCGAGACCGACCTGCTCCAGCACTCTATTTCGCCGCTGTTGGCCGGGCAAGCGTTGACGTTGGCGCCAATTGAGCATTACTTCGTCGCCGATCAGCGGGCAGATTACCCGCTTACTTTTCTGTCGATGGCAACGCTAACCGGACAGGTGGATCGCCCGGCTTTTGAGCGTGCAATGGCAGTCGCAGTGGCGCGGACTCCGTTCCTTTCGGCACGATTGCAAACCACTAGCCGTGGACGCAGCACCTGGCAAATCGATCAAACGGTGGCCCCGGTCGTAAAGTGGGTCGATGGAGAATGGCCGCTGGATACCGCCAGTTTGAACACCATCGATCTTCGCAACGAACCGGGCATTCGAACTTGGGTTGGCCAGTGGCAGGGGCTAACCCGGGTCGTCATGCAGATTCACCACGCGTGCGTCGACGGCGTCGGTTCTTGTCAGTTTGTCGGCGACCTGGTCACGGCCTATGCCCGGGAACTGGAGCGCGGTGTCGGGCACGAACTACGCCCCATCGAGCCCGCCACACTCGAGTATCGGCTGAAGATCGAGCGACCTGCTGGCCCTCGTCCCTCGCTGTGGCGAGTCATCCGGTTTTTGGCAATCCAAACCAACCAGTTCTTCAATCGCAGACCAATCATCTTACAGCCATCACAACACACGAAAGACAAACCAGCCCCAGCGCTTTTTCCCAATGTCGAAGAGCGCGTCTTGGATGAGAATCAGGCAGCTGAACTCCGTACGTGGAGCACTGCGCACGGAGCAACGGCCAACGAAGCACTGCTGGCAGTCTTCTATCAGACGCTGGCTCAATGGAATGCCTTACATCCCGGACCGGGAAAATGGTTGCGGGTATTGGTTCCCACAAATCTGCGCGGCCTGAAGCATCAAGAAACTCCGGCCTGCAACTTGTTGGGGTTTGCCTTCCTCGATCGCAGGCCGGACGAGTGCAACTCGCCCGTCGCCCTGCTGCCGGAGATTGTGCGCCAGCTTGGCCTGGTCAAGAAGAACCTGCTTGGCAGGACGTTTTTGGATGCGATTGCCGTGGTCCACTCCTTGGGCCTGCTGCAGTGGATGACATCGGCCTGTCAATCAACCGCCACCGCCGTGTTCTCGAATCCCGGCGATCCCAGCCGTCGCTTCCTCTCGCGGTTGCCCAAGTTCAAAGGAAAACCCGTTTTCGGCAATTTGATCCTGGAAGCATTTACCGGCGTGACTCCGCTGCGCCCGGGGACGCGAGTCGGGCTGCTCGTCACTGGCAATCAAACCCGACTTAATTTGACCTGGAACACGGACCCCAATTACTTCACTGCGGAAGATCGCGCTGCCCTGATCGCCCGGTACGAAGCCAACTTGCAAGCGATGTTGGCGGGCGAATAAGGATGATGAGATGATTGCCGGTTCGCCGTCCAGCTTGCTTGACTCACTCGCGCACGAAGTGCACGTGTGGCTGTTGCCGGATGCGTGCGAGTTGCCAGCGAACTGTGAAGGTTGGCTCACCGCCGACGAACGGCAGCGCTGGCGGCGATACCGCTTGCCCGCAGACCGCGAGCGATATTTGCGCGGCAAGACGCTGCAACGAACAGCACTTTCGCGTTACCTGCCGATTGCGCCGCCGGATTGGCGATTTCGAATCGAGTCTCAAGGTCGACCCGTCATCTCATCTCCCGCAACAGGGACCGACCTGCGGTTTAGCTTGTCGCATACGACCGGTCTCACCGCGCTCGCCGTGGCTTCGGACCGCGAAGTGGGAATTGACGTCGAATATGTGAACCGCCAGGTTCCAGATTCTTTAGCCCGGTTTGCCTTATCTCCCGCTGAACTTGCCGAACGAGCACAACTGCAAGCGGCCCGTGACCAAGATCCGTTCTTCGAGTTTTGGACGTTGAAAGAAGCCTTCCTTAAAGCTCGCGGTAGCGGATTTTCGGTGGCACCAGCGACGTTGTCGTTCACCTTGATGACGCGCGAAGAGCCGACGTTGATGCGCAGCGTCGAAGCGTGGCAATTCGCCCAACTTAAGCCTTCGCCAGCGCACCAGCTGGCACTCGCCATCGGACCCGATCGAGCCGGCGCGTTCAAGCGATTGACGGTGCACGTTCGGCATTTCATGCAACTCGCAGACGACTACCTTGCAACAGAAGCTGCTTGATGTTCGGCCGCACGAACGCCTTGATAGACCTGTTGTAACTGCAGCGCGAGCGATTGAATGGTATCAACCGCGCACTGAGGGATTTCTGTCGGCCACCGCAACCAGTCACGCTGCTGCTTGTCATAAACGGCCGTCGTTGCTCGCGAGGCGTCCTGGCCAGCATCGAGGCGACTGACGATTCGCTCCTTGGCAATCGGGGGCGGGCAAGTGCATTCCACGGCCAGAAAGCGAGCTTTGGCAGTGTGCGCCAACTGCAGCGCGGCACCGAGAGTTGCAGTGTCGTTAAAGGTTCCGTCCAAGACCACCGAGCAGCCCTGTTGCAGCAGTTTCTTCGCCCGCTGCAACAACTGGCCATAAACCTGATCTCGCGCCGCCTGCTGATAGATGCCGGTATCGAGAGCCTGCGGCGAATGTTCGTCGAAGAGCTCTTGCCGAATCGCGTCGGTCCGTAATACTTCCGCCCCTAAATCGGTTCCCAGTTGGAAGGCCAGAGTCGATTTTCCAGTTCCCGGCAAACCGCCCACCACCAACAACAGGGGGGATTCTGCTGCAAGCAAATATCGTTCGGCCTGCTGCAGATAGTTACGGGCCTGACGGGAGACTGCCTCTTGCTCGGTCCCCGGCAATTGGTCGGCACGGAGAGCGGCAACCTTCGCGCGCACGCAAGCGCGGTACGATTTATAGAAATTAAAGAGACGCTGGGGACACGAATCTGCTCGCAGCCGAGACAGATCTTCCAGCAACGCGGTACCCACCCACGCGGCACCGAGATGGTCGCATTCCGACACAAAGAAGGCCAGTTCGTCTGCCACGTCAAGCGTGCGGAATTCACAGCTGAATTCGATGCAATCGAAGATTACTGGTGGCTCCGTCAAACAGATGTGCTCCGGTCTCAGGTCTCCGTGCCCCTCAACCACACAGCCGTTCGCGACTCGCTCGTCGAACAGTTCCGGCTGCAACTGCAACAACTGAAGTTGGCAGGCATGGATCCGCTTCACCAGATCTGCCGGTAAGTGGTGTGAAACTCGGAGTAGCTCCTCACGATTGTGTTGCACGTGACTCGTGAAGCGAGCCCGATACTCCTCAGCCGTCATCGGGGCTGGACTCAGACTTGCATAAAACCTGGCGAGTACAGCCGCCAATCGTTCGATATCGAAGCGGTGAAGCGTCCCTTGCCAAAACTTTTGGTCTAAGGTCTCTGGCAGAGGCAGGCGGCGCATCTGCACCAACCACTCGATAGGAGTTCCGGTTCCACCAATCGAAATTTTCCCCTCAGTGCAGGTAACCGGCACCACACCCAGATAAGTGTCGGGCGCTAAACGCTTGTTCAAGCGCACCTCTTCTGCGCAGGCCCACTTGCGCTGCTCCAGGGTACTAAAGTCGAGAAAGTCCATTTTCACCGGTTTTTTGCATTTATAAACGACCTCTCCAGCGAGCAGGATCCAGGAGATGTGCGTCTCTTTCAACTCGATATGGGCTGTTTTCTGGGGGTAGATCGTGGGATCGAGCAGGGCCTCGGGAAATTGAACTTTCGCTTGACTGTTCATGTCTCACTCCCAACGAGAAACCTGCGCCGCTGCGATGGCCGCCGGATTTTCCTCCGCGCTAATCCATGCCACAGCGTTGCTGACCCGCGCCACAACGTCCCATTGTCTGGCCCCGGAAGCAATGATGGCAGCGAGCGAGACCAATCAGCTTGCAACCTTGATGCCAAGCTCGAGGAATCGTCTGTGCTTGCATTCCCGCCCGCAACAAAACGCATTTGCGACTGCCAAGCACGCGCTGGGCAGAAAGTGGTGAGCGGAATCGCACAGATGCCGCGTGCGGAGAACGCCAACCGGGTATCTCGTGCGGAACGAGCCCCTCAACTTGTGGCACACTGAAGGACAGCTCCGCATGGTTCTGGCGCTCATCCATTCGCGGTCCCGCCTATCCGCGCCAACCCATTTCGCGATATGTTATGTGATGGCGCGCACCGCACTCTTGCCAGGCGAAAGCGGCCACGAACGAGAGTTGTCAGAAGCATCTTGGCAGCGTTTGCCTCTCCAGAAAGGTTCGGCCAGCGTGGGTTTTCGCATTCATCGCCCTTATGAACCCGCCGGCGATCAGCCGGCAGCCATCGAAGCACTTACGAACGGTTTGAAAGCAGGCAGGCGGTCGCAAGTCCTGATGGGTGTGACGGGGTCGGGCAAGACGTTCACAATGGCGAACGTCATCGAGAATATTCAACGGCCGACACTCGTCATTTCGCATAACAAGACGCTGGCCGCGCAGTTGTACGGCGAATTCAAAGAGTTCTTTCCCAACAACGCCGTTCATTACTTCGTCAGCTATTACGACTACTATCAGCCCGAAGCGTACATTCCGCAGCGCGATATCTACATCGAAAAAGACGCTTCGATCAATCAGGAACTCGACCGGTTGCGACTGGCCACTACCAGTTCGCTGGTGAGTCGCGAAGACGTGATTATCGTCGCCAGCGTGTCGTGCATTTACGGCTTGGGTTCGCCCCAGGATTACAAGGCGATGATGGTCGGGCTGACAGTCGGCCAGGTGATCGACCGGGACGAGATGCTGAAGAAGCTGGTCGATATTCAATACGACCGGAACGACATTTCGTTCGAGCGCTGCAAGATTCGTGTCCGCGGCGATTGCGTGGAAGTCTGGCCTTCGTACGAGGAATACGCCTACCGCATTGAGTTCTGGGGGGACGAAGTCGAGAAGCTGTCGATCATTAATCCCACCAGTGGCGAGACCATTTCGCAGCACTCGCAGCTGGTGATTTATCCGGCCAAGCACTTTGTGATGGCCGAAGATCGCATCGCAGCGGCTATCGATGCGATCAAGCTGGAACTCGACGAACGGCTGAATCAGTTGCGCGAGCAAGGAAAACTGCTCGAAGCTCAACGGTTAAGCGCGCGAACACGGTTCGATCTCGAAATGCTGCAGGAAGTGGGACATTGCCCGGGCATCGAGAACTACAGCCGGCCCCTCTCGGGTCGGCCACCGGGTTCGACACCGGACACGCTCTATGAGTTCTTTCCCAAGGACTATCTGCTAATCATCGACGAGTCGCACGTGACGATTCCCCAGATTCGGGCGATGTACAACGGCGACCGCGCGCGCAAATCGACCTTGGTCGAGCACGGCTTTCGCTTGCCCAGCGCGCTCGACAATCGGCCCATGAAGTTTGAGGAATGGGAACAAAAGATTAATCAGGTCGTGTTCGTTTCGGCCACACCCAACGATTACGAACTGAACGCGACCGGTGGTGAAGTGGTCGAACAAATCATTCGCCCGACGGGTCTGCTCGATCCGATTGTCGAAATTCAGCCCGCCCGCGGGCAGGTCCCCCATCTACTCGAACAGGTTCGCGAGCGAGCAGCGGCCGGCGAGCGGGTGCTGGTCACGGCGCTTACGAAACGCCTGGCAGAAGACTTGTCCGCCTATCTCGTGGAGCAAAAGGTAGCGTGCAAGTGGCTGCACAGCGAACTCGATGCCTTCGAGCGGGTGGAACTGCTTCGCGATCTGCGGCAGGGACATTTCGATTGCCTGGTGGGTGTGAATCTGCTCCGCGAAGGTCTCGACTTGCCCGAAGTTTCGCTAGTCGCGATTCTCGATGCGGACAAGGAGGGCTTTCTCCGCAGCGAGACGTCCCTGATTCAAACGATTGGCCGCGCAGCTCGTAACGTGAATGCGAAGGTCATTCTGTATGCCGATAAGATGACCGAATCGATGCGGCTGGCGATCGACGAGACGCGTCGCCGGCGCGAGATTCAGGAAGCGTATAACCTGGAGCATGGCATCACCCCCGAGACGGTGAAGAAGAACATTCGGCAGGGTATCGAAGAAGCCGTTTCGGCCCATCGCAAGGCCAACGAAGCGATCGGTCGGACCGACGAAGCGGAAATCGTGACTCAGGAATATCTCAACGAGCTCGAAGCCGAAATGATGGCAGCTGCCGAGGCGATGGAGTTTGAGCGGGCCGCAGTCTTGCGCGATCGAATCACGCAGATGCAGGACTCGATTGGCGAAAAAGTGAGCGACGTCAAAATCGAGGGCCCACAGTCGCGCGGCAAACGACGCGGCGGCAAGGGGGGCTCGCGCGTGCCGAGGCCGAAGAAGGGGGTTTAGTTATTCGCTGCCGGTTGGTTACGGCTGTTCAGTGCCCGTTTTCCTGCGGTGAGTTACGCCTGGCGGCCAAAACTGCGGAAAGAACCACCGCGAGGAGAGAATGGCCCAGCCAGTAGTGCCAAACCCAGTCATTCCTTGCGATCTCCCAGAAGAAGATGGTAAACAGGCCCGCCGCCACCAACTGAATCACGTGCCAAGTAAAGCTGAAGAACCAGAACAGCGGCTGATCGATGGTGCGTGAACCGGCAGCGATGCCCAACCAGCCAAACCAAAGTAGAAAGCCTGGCCAAAGAAGTGGGAAGATCGCGGCAATCGGTGCCCCGAGAGCGCCACTGGCAGACAGCAGCAAGGCTGTGGCTCGGGTCCGGGAATGATGGATCCACCATAGAGGCGGTTCGTCGTTCCGGCTCGGACTCAGGCGCACGTCTTCTCTTTGGTGCGCATACAGCGGCGATTCGTAGGGGTTGAGCATGATTGCAGCTGGCGGTCGTTTTTTTGAGCAAAGCTATCGGCTCAACCGCAATTTCTTACCTTCTGGCAACTTCCAAGTGGTTGGAAAATCTCAGTGCGACGTGACCAGACTAGTCAACGCCTGATATAGACTTTGCAAATACTTCGGGCGAAGTTTGGGGGAGGCTGCGCGCGGCTGGAGGAAGCACGTTGCCGAAAGCTAGCGAAGCTGGATCCTCGCAAGGCGAGCCGAGGGGGTAATCGGAGAGTTGCCGAAATGCCGGATAATGGAAATCAGTTTTTGGGTGAATTGTCGTAAGGCATTACAAGGAAACACCTTACGAACAATGCATCGTTGGAATTATGGAAATTTCCGGAAACATCGAGCGGTCACCGCGAAAAACAGGGGAAAAACCATCGCGAGCGGGCAAGGAAGCGGCGGAAACTTCCGGAATGACGGAAACTCGATTATCAGCGATTTAGAGCAAGCGTCTACGGATAAAGGTGTTAAGCAACAAACACAAATTGGAATTATGGAAACTTCCGGAAACTTGCCCGGCAGGGGCGAGGCAAGGGAATCAGTGGGACGGAAACCGAGGAAACGGTGCAGAGATACCGGCTGCTGCCAATCTGACAGCGGCGGGAAAGTGCCGGAGAGGTGAACTGCCAGTTTCGACGGATTGGCTTCAGGGACCGAATACCGCATCTAGCACAAAAGCCTTGTAGAAAACGGTTTACGGCAATCTTTTTGGCTCTGGCGCGCGGCTTGCTTCTATCGGCCCAACTAACCGCTTACCGCGATATTCTGACAGTCTGTCCAGCACCTTTCCCGCTGGGCGGGCCGTCATTCTCAGCTATACCGTTTGTTTTCCCGGAGGAATTTGAGACATGGCGACCGCGACCAAAGACAAGAAAAAGGCCCCTGCCCAATTGAAGTTGCAACCTCTGGGCGACCGCGTGGTGGTCGAGCGCGAAGCTAGCGAAGAGCGAACCGCTGGCGGCATCTTGCTGCCCGACGCCGCCAAGGAAAAGCCCCAACGTGGCACGATCGTCAGCGTCGGCAACGGCAAGCTGCTCGAAAATGGCACCCGTGGCCAACTGCAAGTCAAGGTCGGCGACCGCGTGATCTTCACCAGCTGGGCCGGTGAAAACTTCAAGATCGGCGACGACGAACTGCTGCTGATGCGCGAAGAAGACATCCTGGCCGTTCTCGAAGACTAGTTCTTTCCGAATACCTGCTCGTCGCGATCCTGGCCCGCTTTGGCGGTGCCGGTTGATGGTCGAGAGCGTTCCCTCAGCTTACACATCGATTTTTGGAGCTAACAACAATGCCTAAGATTATCGCTTTCGATCAGGAAGCCCGCGAAGCCATTCGCCGCGGTGTTTCCAAGCTGGCCAAAGCTGTGAAGACGACGCTCGGCCCCAAGGGCCGGAACGTCATTCTGCAGAAGAGCTTTGGCAGCCCGACCGTCACTAAGGACGGCGTGACTGTCGCCAAGGAAATTGACCTGGAAGACGTCTACGAGAACATGGGCGCTCGCATGGTTCGCGAAGTCGCGAGCAAGACCAGCGACGTCGCCGGCGACGGCACCACCACCGCCACCGTGCTGGCCGAAGCCATCTTCAACGAAGGCCTCAAGGCCGTCGTCGCTGGTGTGAATCCAGTGCAATTGAAGATCGGCATCGAGAAGGCTGTCGCCGACATCACCGAGAAGCTGCAAAAGGCTTCGATCAAGATCAAGGAAAAGAGCGAGATGGCCAACGTGGCCTCGATCGCCGCCAACAACGATCGCGAAATCGGCAAGCTCCTCGCTGATGCGATGGAAAAGGTCGGTAAGGACGGCGTCATCACCGTCGACGAAGGGAAGAGCCTGCAGACCGAGACCGAATGGGTCGAGGGTATGCAATTCGATCGCGGTTACCTCTCGCCTTACTTCGTGACCGATTCGAACACGATGACTGCCGTGCTCGAAAACCCCTACATTCTCGTCTACGAGAAGAAGCTCACGAACATCAAGGAATTGATTCCGGTGCTGGAAGGCGTTGTGCAACAAAGCCGTCCGCTGCTGATCATTGCCGAAGATGTCGAAGGGGAAGCCCTCGCGACGCTGGTCATCAACCGCCTGCGTGGCACGTTCCAAGTGGCCGCTGTGAAGGCTCCTGGTTACGGCGATCGTCGTAAGGCAATGCTCGAAGACGTAGCCATCCTCACCGGTGGTACTGCCGTGTTCGAAGCTCTCGGCGTGAAGCTCGAGAACCTGCCGCTGACCGACCTCGGTCGCGCCAAGAAGGTGATCATCGACAAGGACAACACGACGATCATCGAAGGTGCCGGCAAGAGCGAAGAGATCAAGGCTCGCATCGAGCAGATCCGCCGCGAAATCGCCAACAGCACCAGCGATTACGATCGCGAAAAGCTGGAAGAACGCCTGGCCAAGCTCTCGGGTGGTGTTGCCAAGGTCAACGTGGGCGGTGCGACCGAAAGCGAAGTCAAGGAAAAGAAGGCTCGCGTTGAAGACGCCCTGCATGCCACCCGCGCTGCAGTGCAAGAAGGCATTCTGCCTGGTGGTGGCGTGGCTCTGCTGCGTGCCGCTTCGCAAGTGAAGCCTGCTGAAGGAATGGCCGATGACGAAATCGTTGGTTACAACATCGTCGTCCGTGCTTGCCGCGCTCCGCTGACCATGATCGCCACCAACGCCGGCCAAGACGGCGGCATCGTGTGCGAACGCGTCATCGAGAGCAAGGGCAATCAAGGTTACAACGCTCTGACCAATGTCTACGAAGACCTGGTCAAGGCTGGCGTGATCGACCCGACGAAGGTAACTCGCACCGCTTTGGCGAACGCAGCCAGCGTCGCGACGTTGCTCCTCACCAGCGATGCCCTGATCGCCGAAAAGCCGAAGCACGAGCACGGCAAGAAGGGTCACGGCGGCGACCACGACATGTACTAAACCAAGGTAGTCATCTCGCTCCGCGAGATGGCACACCGATTAAGAAACTTAAAGGCTCGCGAGTCATCGGATTCGCGAGCTTTTTTTGTTTGGTCTACGAGTCATTCACAATTCGTCCATTGCCGTCAACACGAATCGTTGAACCGCTATAGAAATCTTCTCGCTGCGCATGTTCTCCGGTTGGCAGTAGCTCGCTCTCACGAAAGTCCCAGCAGACTTTGGTGGAATACAAACTCACCGTGTAATGCCACGCGCCTGCTTCATCCTCAACTCTCCCGAGGACGGCTCCCAGTTCACCATTCACGCTCCGGTTGCGTTCGTTGGGTGAGTTAACTCGCACCTTTTCATAAAAGGCAAATGCGGGATGCGTGTCAGGCATGGTATTCCCCAATCGATCCGTAACTATGGAGTCCTACGGGGCGCGACCTATGTCAAACTCGCGGTGAGCCTCGCCGCGGCTTGGTCGGTTGTGGTGGCAGAGTTGTCAGCGCGGCTCGACAGCACCCTACTTTAAGTTGTCAGCGGCAGTGCTTCGCGTTTGGCGAAGTCGAGCAGCTTGAGGGGCTCGCGAGCTTCGCTCATGAGGTTCTTGTTGGGGACGAGCCAACCGGCGATGCGGCCGCGGCGGATGACACCTTTTTCTAAGTGCTCGGCGAAGAAGCACGAGGCGCTGCGGCCGAAGGTAACGTGCTGAGCCACGTAGTCGTCGGGGTAGATGACTTCGATGTACGAGTTGACCTGCTTCGGCACACTGAACCAGGTGACGCGGCCAGAGGCAGTGGGCACTAGGCGCAGGTCGAACGTTTGGTCGGGGAGCGAACCATTCCAGGCCTGCGAGACGAAGTCCCAAATCGCCGTGCGTGCTCCGGGCAGTTGCGACTCGACGGTGCATTTCGGCTCGCTGTTGAGGAGGCTCGTCTGCATCGAGATGAGCACCTGCACGCCGACGGCTTGCAAGGCGTCGTCGGTGAGGAGTCGCCAATAGAGTTGCGGCTGCACTTCGGCGCCGGGCAACTGTTCGTAGGTGGCAATCAGATCGCTGCCGCGGACATAGAGGTCGACGAGTTGCGGAGTTGACTTGCTACTGGCCGGCGCGACGAACTGCAGCGTGTGACCTTGAAAAGCGTTGTTAGCCGTATTGGTCCAACTGACTCCCTGGCCAGGCTGGGCGGCATTCACCTCGATGCGATAGTCGCCCAAAGTGGCAACCGCGGTCTGTCCGTTAACGGTCCATGTAAGGGGAGCATCCGCAGCCATGCGAGAATCCTGATTCTACTTTCGGCTCTCACGCAAGTCGTGTGAGCAATGGAAACGAAAAAACCCCGCCAGCTCACTTGGAAGTAAGTCGGCGGGGCCGGAACAGAGAAGAGGCCGTAGTTGCGAATCGCAAACAGATGATAAATATAATGCCGGATGAACCAACACTGGCAACTGCGGGAAACCTCATCACCTGCGTTTATATTAGCAAGATCAGAAGCGGTGTCCAGACTTTTGTGAAAAATTTGAGAAGCAAGCGGAGTTTCCCCCTGGCGTGTTTGCGTCAAGCGATTAAAGGATCAGACCGGGAGTGCGAGGCACCCGGCAAACGCGCCCACCTGTTCGCAAAACTGAGGTAGGGGCATAATTGGCAAGCACCCTTCACCCCAGCGAACCGACCATGAACGCTCCCGATCCGCGACAGTTTTTGTCACTCGCCGAACATGCCGCCCGCGTGGGAGCTGGCATCTTGATGGAGTGGCGAGACAAGTTTACGGCCCGCGAAAAGGGGCCGAAGGACCTGGTGACGGAGGCTGACCTGGCGTCGCAAGTCGCGATCCGCAAACTACTTCTGGATGCTCACCCCGATCACGACTTTCTCGGCGAAGAGGATGCGAGCCTGGGTGGCCGGCAAACGGAGCGGACGAGCGACTTCCGCTGGATCGTCGACCCGCTCGACGGCACGGCGAACTACGTCCATCGGCTGCAGACCTTCGCGACTTCGATCGGCTTGGAATATAAGGGGCAGATCATCGCTGGGTGCATCTTCGACCCAGTCACCGATGAATGCTATACCGCGGGCCTCGGCTGCGGAACGACGCTAAACGGCCAGCCGATCCATGTGAGCGACTGCCAGGAGATTTCGCAGGCCCTGGTGGCCGTTAGCTTTCGGGCGAATGTGATGCGCGGCTCGCGCGACGTGAACCGCTTCATCGAGACCTTGCACGCCACCCAAAGCATTCGCCGCCTGGGCTCCGCCGCCCTCAACTGCTGCTATGTCGCTGCTGGTCGGCTGGATGCCTATTTTGCCACCAGTGGCATTCAAATTTGGGACGTCGCCGCAGGTATTCTGATCATTACCGAAGCAGGGGGCACCTTGACCGCTGCCGACGGCGGCTCGCTCAATTTCGAGCATCCCGAACTGCTCGCTGCCTCGTCCTCGCGACTCCACGGCCAGATGCTAGAAGTGCTGCAGCGGGCAGACCAGATGTAGGCAAGAATGTTGTAACTGGTCAGGTTGGTGCAAGTAGGTTCTGGCCGCTGGCCGGAACCTGAAGCGGCGAGACACCGAATTGGCAGTTTGCCGGTCGGATGCCGAATGATGGCCCAACTGCCTACCAGGATCACATCCGGCGGATGTGACCTACATGCTGGCGTGAATGCTTACCGAATATTTATCACGTTGACCAGACTAGTCAACGATCGCGCATCTAACTTGTTGGCGCGCTCTATGACAATTTGGTGGTAAGTGATTAATATTTACGTTACACATAGCACGAACATAGATACTTGATTTATAGCAGTTGAGTCGATCAATAATGGAAATTGAATTTAGACGTTTTCACTGTTCTGTACGGACTTACAGCGACTGCGGGACTTCTAACTGCCCGTCCGATCGGCAGTTACGCGATGGCGGCAACTTTTCACGAAAACGAGAATAATGGAAATTTCCGCTGGCAAGAAAAGCCGGTAATTGCCGGCATTTGGCACGCACGCCTGGGCAATCTGGAAATTGAATTTGGAACTTTTCGCTGTGTCGCAAGGAGTTAGGGAAAACCCTGTGCGTGCAAACGACGACTGAATAAGCCTTTGTGCGAAAGAGGAAATTTCGCGCGACAGTGAGAATAACGGAAATTTTCTGTTTCAGCGTGGGAACCCACTACTTGGGAAACTGAGCGGGGCTACGCTAGAATTCGGGCCTATGTTTATCAGCTTCGATGGTGTGGATGGCGCGGGGAAGTCGACCCAAGTTCGACTGCTGCGCGAGTGGCTCGTCGCCCGCGGCAAGCAGGTGGTCACTTGCCGAGATCCGGGGAGCACCAGCTTGGGAGAGAAGTTGCGCGAAGTGCTCCTGTCGCACCACGACGTGGCGATTCATCGCCGCAGCGAAATGTTGCTGTATATGGCTGCTCGGGCACAACTGGTCGAAGAGGTGATTCGCCCGGCCCTGGGGCGCGGCGAGTGGGTTCTGTCCGACCGGTACCTGCTGGCGAATGTCGTCTATCAGGCACATGCCGGGGGAATGAACATCGAGGAAGTCTGGCAGACTGGGCGCGTGGCCACCGGGGGCTTGATGCCGAACCTGACCATCGTGCTCGATATGCCCGCCGCAGCTGCGCGAGCGCGGCAAGGTCGCCCGCCCGATCGGATGGAGGCCCAAGGGCTGGATTATCTGGAAAAGGTCCGGCAGGGTTTTCTCACGGAAGCAACTGCCGGGCGAGTCCCCATTGTGGTGTTCGCAGCGGATCGACAGCCCGGAGTCATTCATGCAGAAGTTGTGGCAACAGTCGAGCAACTGTTGGCCGGTTTGGCAGGTGGCTCATGAGTTGGCAAGGCATTCGCGGGCAAGATGAAGTGGTCGAGCGGTTTCGCACGGCACTGGCACATCATCGGCTGGCCAGTACGTTCTTATTTGTGGGGCCGGAAGGCTGCGGCAAGCGGCTGCTGGCGCACAAGTTGGCCCAGTCGTTTTTGTGCGAAGTGAATCCCGAAGAGGCGTTGAATCCTTGCGGAAATTGCACAGCGTGCAAACAAGTGCTCGCGGGTACGCATCCCGATTTGGATGTGATTGCGAAGCCCGAGGATAAGTCGAGCATTCCGCTGGAGATGTTGATTGGAGACAAAGAGCACCGGATGCGCGAAGGGCTTTGCTTTCGAATCTCGCTGAAGCCTTACTCGGGTCGGCGGAAGATCGCGATCATTGATGATGCTGATTTTCTGTTTCACGAAGGGGCCAATTGCCTGCTGAAGACGCTGGAAGAACCGCCGCCGAAGTCGATACTGATCTTGCTTGGCACCAGTGAGCAGCGACAACTGCCAACGATCCGCTCGCGTTGCCAGGTGGTTCGCTTTCAGCCCTTGGTGCCAGAAGATATTGCGGCGATCTTGCTCGCACAGCATGTGACTGACGACCCGGCGGCAGCCCAACAAGCTGCAGCAATTGCCGAAGGGAGTGTGGCGGTGGCGACGCGAATGCTCGATGCGGAACTGGCGGAGTTTCGCAGCGAGTTATTGCAGTCGCTATCGCAGACGCTGCTGCAGCCCGCGGTGCTCGTCAAATTGGTGCAAACGTTTGTCGACGGTGCGGGGAAAGAATCCGCTGCCAAGAAGCAACGCCTGAAAGATGCCCTAGGGAGTGCGACCCTCTTCTTTCGCCAGTTGATGTTGGCGGCCAGTGGAGCCAGCGAGGCAACGCCGGCGTTACGTTCGTGGCCTTACGGCGCGAAAGCGAGTGCGACTGCCGTGGATCTTTGCCTCGAAGCGAGCACGGCCGTCGATGCGAATGCCTCGGCGGCGAATGTGCTGGAATGGTGGGCCGACGAGTTGGCCACGCTGCAGCGAACCGGCACCGCGTCGCTACTCTCCCATTAGGGTGAGGACGAGCGAGCGGGGCCCACCGGAGTTGCGGTGCTCGCAAAGATAAATTCCTTGCCAAGTACCAAGCTGCATCTGTCCGTTGCGAACTGGCACACTCACGCTACTCCCCATGAGGGAAGCCTTAACGTGGGCGGGCATGTCGTCGGGCCCTTCCAGGGTATGGTCGTAAGGAAAGTCTTCGCGAGCGATGGAGGAAATGACTCGTTCGAGATCGCGGCGAACATCGCGGTCGGCATTCTCGTTGATCGTGAGGGACGCCGAAGTGTGTTGGATGAAAACGTGCAACAAGCCGATTTTCACTTGCCGAACTTCGGAAATCGCCGCAAGTACTTCGCCTGTAATGAGATGGAATCCGCGAGTGCGAGGCTTTAGCGTGATGAATTGTTGAGCCCACATAACGAAATTCGCATTTCCCAAGTGTCTAGTTGGCGGAATGGCGACAAGTTGTCACCCAATTGACCGGAGGTGAACCAGCTGAGGCGTTGGTGCCTCTTGTATGAAGGTACCAAGAACTTAACGTCAAGGGGTGGTGCGACTCGCGGTACCACTAGCAGGCCATTAGTGGAGCCTGAACTTCCCTTGATCTGCGTCATGACGATTTTGTTAGTTCGCTGGTAAGTTAGGTTAGCGCCGCACTAGCATCGGCCGTAACTAGTTCATGCTGAGCGTTTTATGGCATTCGATTCGATAGCTAAGCTGTACCGAAGATGCTGCTCGCACGATTGCGGTCCCGCGCGTTAGTGGAAAAATCTCCTTCGTAAAAACCGCAATAAACTTGACCTGGGGTGGTCGCCCTCTGATAATGTCGACGTCGAGCCAAGGAAGTGCATCGAGGACGCGACCGAAAACAAGCCGGTCGCGTGTAGCCAGGATGGTTGACCCGCAACTAGTTCCCGCATATTTCCCAGCCCGTCCGGACGCAGGCATTTAAAGTCGCGATCCACAGGCTGCCATCTAACTGCCCGATACACTGAGGAGAAACGACATGGACAAGGTTCGTAATGTATTTGAAGCCATTCTAAAGTACGGCCACGACGAAGACTTCTACCCAGAAGCCCCCGAAGACTTCAACTCGACCGATGCTCCAGCTGGCTCGCAAGAGAAGATCGACATTCTTCGTCGCCGCATCGAACTCGGCTTGCCCTTGTGGCACGAAGAAGACCGCTGCGATTACAGCGGCCTGACTGGCGCCATTCGCCCCCGCGAATAAGTTTCGCAACAGAGTACTAGTGGCCTTGGCCACAGAATCTACTAAGGGATGCCTGCACAGGTGTCCCTTTTTTCATTTCTTGGCATCTAAAGAGTGGGGCATGTGGTAGCGGGTGTCTCGGGCAGTCCGAACTGCTGCTGTTGACCTGCGCTGGCGAAACGAACCTAATAAGGGTTACGAGACCCATCGGACAGTCCGAATCGGTGAGGATTGTCGTTGACCTTCAAGGGGTAATGGATATGCGTCGTTGCGTGGGGAAATCGGGACAGCTGATCTTGGCGAGCGCCTGGTTGCTCGTCGGCTTGTTGGGTACGGTCGTCGTCGCCCAAGAGGCGCCGACCAAGACCAAGGCCAAGCCCTTCAATTTTGATTTTGCCCCAAACCCGGGCTTAAGTCCGGCCGCTGCGTCTGGGGAGATGGAGTTGACCGCCTCCTTTCATATCGAGCAGGGTGCATCGACCGGCCGGCTGGTGGTTGAAGCGACCATCAGCCCCGAGTGGCATACCTTTGCGATTACGCAGCCCCCCGGTGGTTCGCAACCATCGAAGCTGACGGTTCCCGCTGCGGTCGACTATCGCCTGACCGGTCCCTGGGTTGCCGATCGCAACCCGAAGGTCGTGGCATCAGAAGTCTTTCAACACAAGGGAAAGCCTGTCCAAGAAGAGATGTTCGAAGGGCGCGTGGTGTGGACTGCTCCTATCGAGTTGACTGCGGGGGTGAAGGCCGAAGAGTTGGAAATTCCTGTCGCGTACTCGGGACAAATCTGTCACGACAAGGGGGGCTGCATTCCTGTGAACAAGCCCAAGCTGGTCGCGAAGTTTGCCGGCTACGACGAAGCACCTCAGACCGCTGGCGAGTTCAAAGCCTACGACGGTGAACTCGTCTTGCGGGGCAAGCTTGAGCCCCAGGTCGTAAAGCCGGGGGGTACAGCAACGCTGACCATTACCGCTGAAGTGGCTCCGGAGTGGCACGTTTATGAACAGGCAAATGCCATCGGCGAGTCGATCAACAAACCCACGCTATTCGTGGTCGCTAACTCGGCCGGCTGGAAGGTCGGCGAAGTGAAAGCTTCTGCGCCAGCGAAAGCGCCCAGTGGCAGTTCCGATTTGCCGTACTACTCGGGTACCGTGAGTTGGGTTGTTGACCTGCAAGTTCCGGCCGATGCGCCACGTGGCGAAGTCACCCTCAGCGGTCTGTTGGGTTTTCAGATCTGCACCGACACGAACTGTAAAACACCAGCTGGTGCCCAGTTCACCGTGAGTGCAATTGTCGGCGAAGCCGACTCTGTCGGCCCCGCGCTCGTGCAATTCAAAGAAGGCACCTATAAAGAGGCAGCCGAGTTGACGAAGGAAATGGCCGCGAGCACTGCCGCACAGACGGCAACCACCGAAGGCAGAGCAACCGCCGCTCCGCTGCCGATGCCCCTATTGATCGGTCTCGCTTTTGCTGGCGGTCTGCTCCTCAACTTCATGCCCTGCGTCTTGCCAGTGCTGGGCCTAAAGCTGATCTCGTTTGCCCAGCAAGGCGGAGAGAGTCGCACGCGCATGCTGCTCCTCAATCTTTCGTACACTGCCGGCCTGATGGTCGTCTTCATGATCCTCGCGGTCCTATCGATCACCGCTGGCCTGGCGTGGGGCGAGCAGATGACCCACTTCGGCTTTCGCATGACACTGCTGGTGATCACCTTTGCGTTGGCCCTCAGCCTGTTCGGTGTTTGGGAGATTCCGATTCCTGGGTTCGCAGGCTCCGAAGGTTCGAGCAAATTGCAAAAGCAGGAAGGGTACACCGGCGCGTTCTTCAAAGGCCTGTTTACGACCATCCTTGGCATCTCCTGCAGCGGACCGCTGTTAGGTTTTGCCCTCGGTGCGACGATCTCGTTGCCGCCAATCTACACAGTCGTGATTTTCGCCTGCATCGGCTTGGGCATGGCATCGCCGTTTCTCGCTCTGCCGTTCGTCCCTGGTGTTCGCAACCTGCTTCCTAAGCCGGGCGATTGGATGGATACCTTCAAGCAAGTGATGGGCTTTGTGATGATGGCCGCGGCCATCTTCTTCTTCTCCACCATTCAGAATGAATGGCGCATTGCAACTGCTTCGCTCTTGCTCGGTGTCGGTTTTGCCTGTTGGTGGATTGGCAAGGTACCGATGTACGATCCGCTCGGCAAGCAACTGACTGCCTGGATCGGTGGCGCTGCGGCAGCTGCCCTCGTCGGCGTCGTGGCCTTCAATACGCTTGGTCCCCCTGATAAGTCCGTCGCCCTCGACTGGCAGGAATTCTCGACCGCGAAGTTAAAGCAACTGCAACAAGAAAACCGCACAATCCTCGTCGACTTCACGGCCGACTGGTGCGTGAATTGTCAGACGAACTTGAAATTTGCAATCGAGCGATCCGACGTCAAACAGCTGGTCGAACAGAATAAAGTGGTTGCCGTCAAAGCTGATTGGACCAATCCGAATCCGGAACTGGAAGCGACCCTCAAGGGCTTGCGAATGCGGCAGATTCCAGTGCTCGCCATCTATCCCGCAGGAAAGCCGGAGGATGTCATCGTGATCGATGGCATCCTTACCAAAGATCAAGTGATCGCCGCCATCCAAAAAGCGGGTCCGTCCAAGGTGGCACTAGATAATGCTAGACCTGCTGCAGCGACGACTGCTAAGCTGGATTTATCCACTCCCTAATGCTTGTCACAGGGACCCTAGTCATGCCCGAACCGAATCCTGTGTTTATCTTGCTCAGCGTTTTCATTCCGCTGGGCACCGTCGGTGTGATTCTGGGCTTGGCTGGCATCATCGCCTATACGCGGCAGGTGATTCGTCGCCAGGAACTAGCTGCCGAGCTTGTGCTGCAAATGCTCAATCGCAAAATGAGTGCAGACGAGATCGAACAAGTCCTGATCACTTGGTCGAACGATCCAGAATTGGCCAAGAAGTTCGCTTCTCAACGCAAGTATCACTCGGCCGCAGCGGCATGAATTTGTTGCGGCTACGTTATCTGACTCTTTTGCCAGCGCTCGCGCCGCGCGGTACGATACTCGGGCCAAACGCCTCCCGAGATAATCTTCCTGCCTGTGTTTTGCGGAGCCTCCCTCATGCCGCGCTGGTTTGCGCTCGTCGTTTTGTTGATTTGCAGTACGTCCTCTCTGGCCGCTGACGCCCCTGACTTGATCCTTCACAACGGCAAGATCGCGACCGTCGACAAGAAATTCTCCATCGCGGAAGCAATCGCGATCCGGGGCAATCGGATCACCTCGGTTGGAAAGACCGAGGACGTGCTGAAGACAAAAGG
Source organism: Anatilimnocola aggregata (assembly GCF_007747655.1). Lineage (NCBI taxonomy): Bacteria > Pseudomonadati > Planctomycetota > Planctomycetia > Pirellulales > Pirellulaceae > Anatilimnocola > Anatilimnocola aggregata. The sequence continues at coordinate 3,927,628 of NZ_CP036274.1, read as the reverse complement.
TGCAGGCACTCGCGTTGTCGATTTGCAAGGCAAGTTCGTAGTGCCCGGGCTGATGGATTCGCACGTTCATCCGAGCAGTGCCAGTTTGCATGAGTTCGATCATCCGATTCCTGAAATGGAATCGATCGCCGACGTGCTCGCGTATATCCGTTCACGGGCCGAAGTCGTTCCCGTAGGAAACTGGATCACCGTTCGCCAGATCTTCATTACTCGGCTGAAAGAAGCACGCTATCCGACGCGTGCCGAACTCGATGAGATTGCTCCTAAGCACCCCGTCATGTTTTCGACCGGTCCCGATGGCATGCTTAACTCGCTGGCCCTGAAAGAGAGCGGCATCGACAAGGATTTCAAGGTCACCGGCACCGGGCAAATCGAAAAAGACCCGGTTACTGGTGAACTCACTGGGATGCTCCGCAGTTGCACGCGCTACGCCAAACCAAAATCAGCTGGCAAGAGCGCCAGCGACGAAGAAAAACTGGCTCGGTTTCGCGAACTGTTTGCCGACTACAACTCGGTTGGCCTCACGACCGTTTCAGATCGCAGCTGTGGTGAAGGGGAACTCAATCGCTATAAGAAACTTCTCGACGATGGCCAACTGACTGTGCGGATGATGGTTTCTGGCGCGGTCGATGCGAGTGGCAAAACCGAAAGCGTGCAGGAACGGATTCGGTTCTGGGGCAAGCATCCGTTGCGTGCCAAACACGATCGGCTGCGCGTGGTTGGCACCAAATCGTTTCTCGATGGTGGCATGCTCACCGGCAGCGCTTACATGCGGCAGCCTTGGGGTGTGAGCGAGATTTATTCCATTCGCGATCCCGAGTATCGCGGCGTCCTGTTCGTTGAGCCAGACAAACTCAAGGCCCTTGTGCAAACGGCCGTTGAGGAAAAACTGCAGTTCACCGCGCACTCCGTCGGCGATGGAGCCATTCACAATCTGCTTGATGCTTATGAAGAAGTGAACAAGACACTGCCCATTCGCGAGACCCGCCCCTGCATCACCCACTGCAACTTTCTGACGAAGGATGCCGTCGATCAAATGGCCAAGCTGGGCGTCGTTGCAGACATTCAGCCCGCTTGGCTCTATCTCGATGCCAGTGTCCTCACGAAGCAATTTGGCTATGACCGCGTTCGCTATTTTCAGCCCTTAAAGAGCCTGTTCGAAAAGGGCGCAATCGCCGGTGGCGGGTCCGATCACATGCAAAAGATCGGCTCGCTCCGGAGCATCAATCCGTACAATCCGTTTCTCGCCATCGCCACCACCATCACCCGCCGTGCTCGCTGGTACGATGGCCAACTTCATCCCGAGGAAGCCTTGTCGCGCGAACAGGCCATCCGCTTTTACACGATGAACAATGCCTTCCTTCTCTTTCTGGAAGATGAAGTTGGCTCGCTCGAAACCGGCAAACAGGCCGACCTTGTAATCCTCGACCGCAATCTGCTCACCTGCCCCGAGGCCGACATCGCTGGCACCAAGGTGTTGCAGACATATCTGGCAGGAAAGTTGGTGTACGACAGCAAGTAGAAAGAGTGTCCTTACGGTGGCAATCGATCTCGCGGCGGATTGGGTAAAGAACTTGTGAGGGACTTAAGAAATGCGATGAGATCCAGGATCTCATCTCGCGAAAGATTGAGCGGACGAAGTTCGTGATTGGGGACGTCGCCGCCGCGTGAGAAGTAGTCAATTACATCCCCGAGCGTTTGGAAGCGGCCATCGTGAAAGTATGGACCCGTCAGCTGTACGTTTCGTAGTGTCGGGGTCTTGAACGCATACTTATCAGATTTCTTATTAGTCACCTGAAAACGGCCCAAGTCTTCAGTCTCTTTGCGAACGGTAAACGAATCGGGAACCAGTTGACGTAGGCCGATATCGTAAAATCGCTCATCAGAGAAATTGGGGCCGCTATGGCAGCGACTGCATCCGGTTCGCTCGCTAAAGAATAACTCGGCGCCGCGACGCGCTGCTGCGGAGAGCGGCTGACTGGCGGCAGCTTGACGAATATTCTCGACGTACGCCTTGTCGAATTGACTCAGTTCTGCGGATTCAAGTTCGTCCAGCCGGCGCAATTCAACGTCGTAATCCCAAATGGACGGGCCCGTCACGATGGTCCGTAGAAACGCCGCAATCGCTTGACACAAACTGTCAAAATCCAACTTACCGAAGACAGCGTCGAACTGCAGTCGATAACCCTCGACCGAACCGATTTGCTGAACGCACTCCGTTGGCGAAGTATTCATCTCGTCGGGATGTTCGAGTGTGAATCGGATTTGATCTTCCAGCGATTTGGCACGACCATCCCAAAAGTGTTCGTGTCCAAAGACACGATTGAAGGCCACAGCTGTTTCGCGTAAGCGAGGATGGGATATTTGGTCGCTGGTGAAGCGTTTTTTGGCGGAGTGGCAAGTGACGCAAGCGAGACGCTGGTCTTTTGAGATTCGAGTATCCGAAAAAAGCTGACGCCCTAGTTCGATTTTTGCGCGAGTGAGCGGATTTTCCGCCGGAATTGGCACTACCTGGGAGTTGCGCAATCCAAGCGGTAGCGTGACTTCGAGCACTCGATGATTGTTCGGGTCGGCCAGCCACCGCCGAATGTCGGTAATGCTGAGATGGCCTGTGCCCGGAATGCCTGCCGTAATCGATGGGGAGCCGAGAACCAGTCGCCCGGCGAACACTTCATCTTCGGCCAACGTTTCCGTAACCGCTGGGGACATCTGTGGCTTGCAACCTGCTGAGCCAACGATGATGACTGCAAATAACAGCAATTCCGCGTGTGCCTGGTAGCTGGCTCGCAAAAAACACCATCTGTCGCGCATTGCTCATTTACCAGTCGCTCGGGTCAACTCAAAGTCAAACTTGTTCTTTCCCCCGGCCTCGACTTTGACTGTATATGGTGTGGTCGCTACGGAGGTAAACTTGCCATCAATTAGCGAATCCGTCCCCATGTACTCCTTGCGCATTGAGAAAATTACCTTGTACTCTCCGGCATAGGCACCGTCGTTGGGATTGAGTGTCGTCAATTGAAACGTGCCATCAGTGCCAAAACGACCCGAAGCCGGTTTCGTTGGTGCTGTGTTCGTCGTTTCCTCGACGATTGGTTTAAACACAATCGTCGCTACCTCAGCGTTCGGCATTTCACCGTCGGCAAACTTGACCGTCCCGCTGACCGGATAAATTCCCGATGCGTTGCAGCCAGCAAATAAAACAACCGAAGCCGACAGACAAATGGCAAGCAGGCAAGACTTCAACACGTTAACGCTCTCGTAGGTACTCTGCGGGCCGTAAATAAGCATCAACCAGACGTTAGTGCAAGACATCGCCCGGGACAACTTCCCCGTCGCCGCTGCTAATCAGACGATCCCAAATCGCTTCCGGTGTCGAACAAGCTACGCCTTCGCCAGTGGTTTCAACGGTCTCACTGATAAAGTGAACGCTGCCGTCGCACATGAGAATCACGGTTCCACCAGGGTGTTGGCTACGAACGGTAGCTTGCTGGCTGGCATTGCAGGTTCGCCAACAGCCCATGCGTTGCGAGTTTAGTCGCTTTTCGCCGGGTGTTGTATAAAGAATATCGCAGCCCTCGATATCATCTGATTCGGGATAGGGTGCATTTGGACCATTTGCATCACCGCCACAGCCGTGCTTGAATAGCGCGCAAGCGCCCGCTGTGCCCATTGCCCACGTGCCGCGGCGATCTTCGTCAGTCAGACCCGAGCGAACTTCGCCGGCCATCAAAGCATTGGTGAGCCCATCGGTGATTTGCGAGAAACGGAGGCTAACGTTCACTCCCATCACCCCCCGCCGCTTGTCATCGCTAAAGCCATTATTCTGAATGAAGTCTGCGTGTCCGTTCGCAGCATAGTTACCTCGTTGCCAATTATCTCCCTCTTCTGTAGTAAGTCCTTTGAATTTGGTTCTATTGAAACCGTCCGAAGGGCACAACATTCCTGCGATCTTCGTTCCTCGTTGAGTTCGGTTGTTTGCATGCGAAATCGTCTCGTTGAAATCGAACGATTCGTAAAGCGGCAATTGTTCCATATAGGGCAGAATCAAGATCACCCAATTGGGACGCATATTGTCGCTGGTCCTGGCGTCATCTCCATTCCAGAACTGGATCGCCGGGGGCAGGATCTTGTGGATGTCGTGATAATTATGTAGCGCCAACCCCAGTTGCTTGAAGTGATTCTTGCACTGCGTTCGTCGTGCTGCCTCGCGCGCGGTTTGAACGGCAGGCAGCAAGAGGGCCACCAATACCCCGATAATGGCGATGACTACGAGAAGTTCGACGAGCGTAAAGCCCGCGAGGGTGCGGCGATGGTTCATGGAGAGGCTGCACTAGAAATGAGGCAGGTCGGCAAGTCAGGGAATGGACATTTCCCCGGTATCGACTTGGACAATGCCGAACTGCAGGCAGATGTTAGCAAAATTAGTTCGGATTGCAACTTTTTTGCCGAGTGGAGACGCAAAGTACGCATCCATGAGAGCTTATCGCTTGCCGGCCGCCAGCCGGGCTGCCTGAGGAAGACCACGAAGCCGAATCATGTTCCAAATGCCAACCACGGGACCGATCGCCAAGATGGCGGTCGCCAGCGGCCACCCCAGCCAGGTCTGCAACACTGGTAGGGCAGCAATCGTCAGAGTGGTGAGCAGAAAGCCAGTGCAGGTTTGGATGGCGAGCGCAGTACCAACGTATTGTTGGTCGCACAATTCAGAAACTGCGGCGCTGAACTGGGCACTATCCGCAATCACGCTAACACCCCAGATGAGGCACACGATTGTTAGCAGCACAGGCCACTGGGTAAGGCTGCCTGCTGCCAGTGCACACGTGCCGGAAATCAGCAGACTGACGATTGTCGTCAAACAACGACCACGACGATCGGCAAATCGCCCGGCTGCAACGCAACCAAATCCACCGACAGCCACAGTCGCAAAACTGACCAGAGAAGCTGAATCGAGTGAATACCCCGCGCCCGCATACGCATCGCGCAGCAGTTGCGGGGCCCAAGTCCACATTGCATACAACTCGAACATATGGCCGAGGTAACCGAAATTAGCCCGCCGGAGCGGTTCATCCTGCCACACTTTGACGAAGTAAGACCAGTCGAAGGTCGCAGCGTTCGGCAGCCAAGGGCCCGATCGCAAAAAAATGAAGCCCAACATCGCGGCGAGGAGCGAACAGCCACTGGCAGTTAATAGAACCAGTCGCCAGGTTTCAGGTAACGATCCGCCAATTGAGGGCAGAAACTGTGCGGCCATTTGATCCAGAGGCAAGATCCGAATCAGATGCGGCAGCGCGGAACCGACAGTGAGTGCGCCCACCATGATACCAATCGCCAAGCCGCGCCCCTGCCGGAACCACGACGCCATCAGCTTCATTCCAACCGGATAAATGCCCGCGAGCATCGCACCTGTTGCTCCTCTCAACAACAAAACCAACAAAAAGCCGCCGTGGGTGCGAGCCATCTCATTGGTGAACAACAGCGGAATTGTGGCACTAAGTAGCGCGCCAATCAGTGCCGAGGCCGCAAGCAAACGTGGTGCGGGCCAGCGATCGGCCAGATTCCAGACGGCACTTGCAAGCGCGCCTGTTGCAAAACCAATCTGCACGCTGATCGTAAGCCACGCCTGATCGAGCGGCGATAACTCCCAAGCTGTCTTTAGCGCCGGAGCTACCGCGCTCACCGAGAACCAAAGGGTCATGGCAAGCAGGTTGCAAACCGATAGCCAGGCCAGTTGCGTCCAACGCTGCGGATGCTCGGAGGTTTCTGTTTTCATCAAGGTCTTCAGGCTATGCCGGAGAAGATTGCGACGTGCATACTAAGGCGGGTCATAGCCCCCACGGCAAAAAGGATTGCAGCGACAAATCCGCCAGAGTCCCTTCAGTGTGCCACGCAGCGGACCATACTTTTCCACCGCACCGATATAGTAATGACTACATGTCGGCTGAAAGCGGCACTGCCGGCCAAAAATCGGGCTCAGAAGCAATTGATACAGGCGCACACAGCCGATGAGCACCGCTGCGAGCAACTTGCTCAAGAGTTGGCAAAGCGAATTCATCTGGTATCCTCCTGCCTGGCATTCGCAGCGGGGATTTTCAAACGCTTTGCCAGTCGCCGCACGAGAGCTGGCAACGAGCGCTGAATCGTCAAACTATCGGCCTGAGCCCCTTTTTGCGGGCGAACGACCAGATCGATGCCGACCGGCAACTCACTGCGGCTGAGTCGAAACGCTTCGCGAATCGATCGTTTCCAATAGTTTCGCTCGGGCGAATTCCCCGACTTCTTCGAAACGCTCAGCCCCAATCGCGACCAAGCAAGGTCGTTCACGCAGCCATGCACAATCAAATAGTCGTCGGCTGCATAGGCTCGCGAAGCAAAAACACGGTCGAACTCGGCCTGCTTGCGCAGGTGAAACGATTTGGGAAAGCTCTGGTCGGTCATGTGGCCCGGGGGAAATATTGTATCGGCACTACCGAATACCAGGATAAGATGGCAGGCGGTTCGAGGCGAGGGATACGAACTGGCGAAATCAAATAGGGGCGGGCATTCCATGAGTGAAGAACGACGGGGCGACAATGGAGCCGCGGTGGCAATTGTGGTTGCCTTGGGAATCATCCTTTTCCTTGGCCTGGTAGTTGTTGTCGGGGTCGGTGCCATCTTTTTCGTTCGCATCAGTCCAGCACCTGCGCCAGTATTGGCAATGCCACCGCAGGCGGTGGTGACAAATTCGGCACCGCAAACTGGCGTTGCTGAATCTGCCGCGCCAGTTGTGCCGCGACTCCCCGTTGAAATCAACGCCCAAGATCAGCTGTTGGTAAGTGGCGAGGCAACCACCCTGGATGAGCTGAAGGCTACGCTCAAAGACATGAAGAACGGAAATTCCGCATTCGCCGAGATCACGGTCAAGTTTGCGGGGTGCTCTCCAGCGAAGATGGGGGAGACGATTGCTTTGCTGAAAGAAGCATGTGTGTTTTACGCGGTGGATCCGGCAGGTGATCGTCCCGCTGAGGATACGGCTACTCCGTAAGAGTTTCCCGACGTCGACAGAGCGAGTTCTTCCCGCTGCGTTTTAAGGGGCACTTCGGATTCCGGATCGAACTTCACAGAATCTTTCTGCTCCGTTGCTGCTGCGCCCCGCAGGTTGAATTAGAATCAAAGTGGCGCGATACTATCTTATCTGGCCGCCTGTCGCTTTCTGCGACATGTTCGTCGACACATGCGGCATGGCAGGACGAACCTGCCCCGTCACTTTTCGAGGCTTAGGGGCGGTGAGCGGGTCAGAAAAGTGCAGACAACGCAGTGAAGCGGGAGCAGCGTGACCGATGTCGGCAGTGAAATTTTTGGAACTTGCAGAAGAACAAGGCTTGCTCGAGCCTCAAGTGATCGCGAGCCTGCGCAAGCAAGTTCAAAGCCGCGCCAATATCACGGCCGATTTGCTTGCCAAGACGCTCATCGACAAGAAGCTGCTGACTGCGTTTCAGGCAAAAAAGCTGGTCGCTGCTGCCTCGCCCCCCGAGCCGGAAATTGATCTCACGCTCGACATTCCCGAGCCATCTGCACCTACCAAGCCAAACGCGCCTCCGCCTGCCGCCGACGATGACTTGGTGATGTTGGAAGCGGTCGAACCTGTGCCGGTTCAAGCGCCAGTGCCAAAGCCGACTGCACCCAAGCCGCAACCAAAAGCGCCGGCAGCTGACGATCTGCTGATGATGGCGTCTTTGGATGACAGTCCACCGCCGACGCCCGCCAAGCCAGTTGCTCCCAAACAAGCCAAGGTTGAGGTCCCTGCGCCAAAGGTGGTCGCCAAGCCGATCTCGAAACCTGCGACGCCGCCAGCCAAGTCGGCGACTCCGGCGTCATCCATGGAGATGGCCCCACTCGACGATCTGACTCCATTGAATGCACCCAATCCGGCCCTTGCTCCCCTGACACCGCTAACACCGCTGCCGCCCGCAAGTGCGCCTGGCAACCCAACGCAACTTGGCGGCCCACCCCCACTCTCTGCACCCGTATCGCTCGATGCCTTCGCAGTGCCAGATTCGTCGGGGATGGGTGGAATGGACGATCTGCTCGCGCCGCTTCCTGCGGGGGGTGGTGCCGATCCTTTTGCTGCGCCGTTGCCAACAGATCCGCTGGGTGGCAAGCCAGCTGGTGGAAAGCCCGGGGTTCAGAAGAAGCTGGGGCAGAAGAATGTTTGGGATTCGCCTCTGATGTTGCTGGGCGGTGGTGCGCTGTTGGTAATGATCGTCGCCTTCGTCATTCTGTACTACTCGCTGACGCGCGGAACTGCGTCGGAGGTTTTTGCGAAGGCAGAAGAGGAATATCGCGGCGGCTCCTATCCTGCGGCGATGGATTTATTCAGTAAGTACATCGAGAAATATCCTAAGGAAAAAGATGTCGGTCGGGCCAAAGTACTGCATGGAATGGCGCAAATCCAACAAGTGAGTAGCAATGCCGATAAGGATCCTCGCTCGGCGCTGCGTGTGGCTTCGGAAGTTCTGCCTGTCATTAAGACGGAACCAGCCTTTGTCGACTCGCGCGGTGAACTCGCTTCAATCCTGCCCGCTATTGCCGATGGCTTTGCAGAGCAAGCCAAAACTGCTGAGAAGATCGAGCGCAAGATCGAACTGACGAAGCTCGCTGACGAGTCGATGTCGCTCGTGAACAACGCCGAGTACCTCCCGTCCTCCGAGCGCAAGAACCTCGAAGGTCGAATTGCTGGGATCATCGATAAGCTTAATTTAACACGCCGGAGCATCGATCAAGACAAAGACCTGCAAACCGCCATCGCGAGCATCAACACGTTGATTGGGGAAGGTAAGACCGCAGAAAGCTATCAGGTGCGGACTGACTTGGTCAGAAAATACCCGGGTTTGGAACCGAATCCGCAATTGATCGGGGCCACGCTCGCCATCAGCGAGCGTGAGCGGCAAGCTGTGCGTCTGGCGGAAACAGCTATTGCCCCAGCCACCGATGATCCCCGGCCGTCAGCGCAGCGAATAGTGCTGGCGAGCCGTACGATCGGAACGGCACCGGCCCCTCCCAGTCGCCCAGTCTTCGTTACGATCGAAGGAGCCGTGTATGGCCTGGATCTAACAACCGGCAAAGTCCTGTGGCGCAGATACGTAGGGCACGAAACGCAAATTATTCCAACCACTTTCGGTCGCGACGTCAGCGCTGACGTGTTGGTAGCCGATGCCCGCGCCCAAGAGCTTTATCGCCTCGAAGCGTTGACAGGGAAGATACGTTGGCGCTTGCCCATTGGCGAACCCTTCTATCAACCCACGCTGGCCGAAGACAAACTGCTGGTGGCGACTTCGTCGGGCAAGTTGATCGAAGTGGAAGCCGAGAGTGGCACATCTGATCGACGCCTCATTTTGCCACAAAAAATCAATGTGCCACCGGCCTACGACACGAAGACCTCTCAGTACTATCAACTGGGCGAACACTCGACGGTCTTTTCATTCAATTCGTCGCTGGCATGTGACGAAACCTTCTACCTTGGTCATAAGGCCGGATCGATCCTCGTTCCTCCGGTACTTGCGGTCAATCACTTGCTCGTGGTCGAAAGCCCCGGAGACGATTTTTCGCTTCTGCACGTCTTGGCACGCGATCCCGAGCAGAACAAATTACGCGAAGTACATCGACCATTTCGTTTGAAGGGACGCGTGGTGACACCGCTTGGTGTCTCTGGTCGCCGAGTGACGGTGGTCACGGACTTGGGGGAAGTGAATGCGTTTGAAGTCGACCCGGCGATTAAAGATCAGCCCGTTCAACCTGTCGGCAAGATCGAAGCCAGCGAACCGGTTCCGTCGCTGCTATATCAGGCGACCGATGGCGGACGCTTATGGCTGGCCGGCCGCCGATGCACGCTGTACGAGATTCAAGTGTCGCTGCAGCAACTCGGGCGCAAATGGTCGATGCATCAAGACGATGCGTTCCTGTCCGCACCACAGATCTTCGGCGAGACCTTGCTACATGTGCGCCGCCGACCTAATTCGCCAGCCGTACTCGTCGAAGCCAGTCAGGCCGCGGATGGCAAGACACTTTGGATTACTCAGCTCGCGGTGCCGCTGGTGGGTTTAGCAGCCGACATCGAGCGTCGGCAATTCATCGCCTTTAACAATCAGGCGCGAGTCTTTGAGATCCCACCCGAGGCGATCACCGCTGGCTATTTCGATCAGCCCTCATTCTCGCCCCCTGCAGCTGTGGGCAATCTGACCTTACGCGAGGCTCGCAAACTGCCCGACGGTCGCTGGCTATCGCTCGGCAGGAGTGGCACTTCGTATGCGCTCTTCTACGATGCCGCGGCGGCCAGTGATCGTTCGCGCCTGATCGATCTCGGCGCTAATGTCAAAGAGTTGGCCTCTCAGACTGTCATGTATAAGCAAGGGCTCGTTTTGCCGCTGACCATCGGTCGCGTGGAATTACTCAACCCTGCGACGACGAAACCAGCTGCCTCTCCATTTCAACCGGCCTTATCTCCTGGGGCACGAATCGCGTGGAACGAGCCCGCCGTGATCGGCAACGATCGAGCAATCGTGCTGGGAGACGGCAAGCAGACCATCTATCGACTGGCTACGAAAGACGTTGCCCAACCTGCTTTGTTGAAAGAAGCGGAAGCGCGAGTCGAAGGAACTCTGATTTCGCCCAGTTCGAGTGCCGAGAGCTTTGTGTACACGGTGGTGCGCGAAACTAGTGGCGACTTTTTGCAAGTTTTTCAAGCTGGCAACCTGGCAGCAGGTGCGAAGTTACCGCTCGGCGGTCGTTGGAAAGCTGGGCCCGTTACAGTGAATGGAAAGACCTTCGTCGAAGTGCAGGAACGAAAACTTCTTTGCTTCGATCAAGATCGTCAGGCATGGCAGATCGACCTTGCACGTGGCCCACTTTCGGCCATGCCGCAGCCGCTGGAAAATGACCTGCTTCTGCTGCACGCAGCGGGGACCATCGTGCGAATCGATCCGAACACAGGCAAAGATATTGCAGCCGTTGAAGTGGGGGAACCTCTGGGCGAAATCGTGAGCGTATTTGGCCCAAGGCTGCTAGTAAGTGGTCGCGATGGCGTGATTCATGTGACTGCTCAACCTCAGGCGAAACCTTAGCATGGGCGGTCAGACAACAACATCGACGAAGCGTTGCTGGTTCGGCACCGAACTGTTGCGTGTCTGTTTGTCGCTTGGTTCCAGCCTGCTTCTGCTTTGCTCGCTAAGTTCCGTTTCCGCCCAAGACGAGCCAGCTGCCAAACCTGCGCCGCCCGCGAACCAGCGCATCTTCGAAGGAGAGCCTTTCGACCGCCTGACGCTCGATGAAAAGAATGAAAGCGCTGTCATCAAGGTGCGTCCCATTCCGTTTCCCAATCGAACTGTCCCTGTCAAGCCCAAGCCAACTGACAAGTTGAAAGTAAAACTGCTCGACGATGCCCGGGATTTCGAAGTCACCTGGTACAACATCAGCAAGCTCGAACTATTCGAGAGTATCGTGCTTGAGGAGGCAAAGTCGTTATTGGCTGCAGGCAAACTCGATGAAGTCTACGACTATCTTTTTTTTCTGTTGAACAATTATCCCAACACTCCTGGTTTGGCCGATGCCCGACAGTCGTATTTGTATGCTGCAGCTGGGCAGGCCTTTCGGCAGAAGCGTTACTCAGAAGCACTTGGCGTGCTTGAAGAATTGCGCTCGCTCAATCCCGACTTTCGCTCAAGTGGCGCAGCGCCGACGATCATGCAGATTGTCGGCAGCACCGCCGACAATCTGATTGGCGGTTACGTCGCGAAAGAAGACTATCGATCTGCCCGCATACTTTTAGAACGGTTGGTGCGCACCTATCAGGCGGGAAATGAGCCCTTTGCCATGAAGTGGCAAACTCAACTCAGCGAGATGGCCGTCACCGAACGCGATAAGGCAAAAGCACTCTTGGAGCAGAAGAAGTTTGTCGAAGCCTACGACGCATCGAGTCGCATGCGCAACATCTGGCCGACCGTTGCTGGCGGGAACGAGTTGCTGATTGAAATGGCGCGCCGCTATCCACTTGTTTCGGTGGGAGTGACTCAACCGGCAAAGTCATTCGATTCGCGCAGTATGATCGATCCCGCTGCCCGCCGCGCCGGTCGCCTGGTGCAGCGACAATTAACGGAGTTTTCCGGCATGGGACCGGAGGGTGGTAGGTACTCCAGTCCGATTGGCGAAATCTCTCGTAGCGATGACGGTCGTTACTTCACGCTCGAAGTGAATGGCGACGGTAATCGCGCCGCGCCGGTTTCCCCATTCGATGTGGCCCAACGACTTTTGCAACTTGCCGACGAATCGCGGCCTGATTCTCTGCCGGCTTGGACGCGGCTCGTTTCGGCGATCCAAGTCAAGCAGACGCAACTAGTGCAAATCGATTTGCGGTTGCCCCATGTGCTCCCCGAGGCTCTGCTGCAGATTCCGGTGGCACCCCCTGCAGACAAGGATTCACCAGGAGATGATTTAGGCCCGTATCGCGTGCTGTCGACGGTCAAGGACAACGCCCGCTTTGTTCGTAACGATGCGTCGCCCTTCGTCACACCAACCCAGCCAGCAGAGATTGTAGAGCGATTGTTTGACGACCCTCAGCGGATGTTGCTGGCGCTCAAACGGGGCGAGGTCGATGTCGTCGACCAGGTGTTTCCGAGCGATGTGATCGGACTTAAGTCGGATCCTGCGATCGCAATCGCGCAGTATTCCGCCCCCACGACCCACATGCTGCTGTTCAATCGAAGCCACCCCTACCTGGCCAATCGTACGTTTCGCCGAGCGCTGCTATATGCCAGCGACCGGCAAACCATCTTGCAACAAGGCCTACTGAAGGGACAAACATTGCCCGGTTGGCGGGTCATTAGCGGGCCGTTTCCAGCACCTGCCAATAGCAGTGATAACATCGCCTATGGCTATGACGAGCAAGTCTTGCCGCGCGCCTACGATCCGCGCCTCGCAATCGTGCTCAAGGTGCTCGCTCAGCGAGAGATGAAAAGCACGGCCGAGAAGTCCAAGAAAGAATTGCCTAAATGGCAACCACTGGTGCTGGGGCATCCGGCTGACGAAACCAGCCGACTGGCTTGCCGCGCTCTCGTCAAGCAATGGCAGATTGCGGGGTTCGAATGCAAACTGCAGGAATTCCCGCCTGGGGTATTTGCCGACCCGCAGGAAAAGTGCGATTTAACCTACGTGCAAGCTGCCACTTGGGAACCCATCATTGATGCCTCGCGCCTGTTTAGTACCGAAGGAATCACGCCCACCGATAACGCCTTCATTCGCTTGGCAATCCGGCAGATCGAAACCGCAACCAATTGGCAGCAAGTGCGGCAGCGGATGCAGCAGTTGCATCAACTGGTGCATGAAGACGTTTCCGTCCTCCCACTGTGGCAAACTTACGACTACTATGCCTACCGCCGCGGCATAACTGCGCTAGAAACCGATCGCGTGACACTCTTTCAAAATGTTCAGCAGTGGCAGCCCGAAACCAAGCTGGTGAGCAAGTAATCGCATGTTGCCACCCGCTGCCATCACGAGTTTTCAGGCGTTCGTTGCCTCCTGGCTGCGTCGGAGGTGCCAAGTCGCGAGCTTTGCGTGCGGGTTGTTGGTATTTCTCTGTTGTTGTTTATCTACAAAACACTGCGCTGCTCAAGCGGCATGGGAATTCACTCCTTATGAAGTGAAGATCTGGTTGTCGTTGCCAGACGATCCGACATGGCAGGGCGCGCAATTCGAGCAGATTCGAGCGACATTGCTTGGCCGTGCCGAGACCACCTTCGGCCCACTTTGGAACTGCGAAGTCCTGCCAGCTCCCGCGTTAGTCGCGGCTGAACTGCGCCAACGAATGGATGAGTTGAAATCGGATCAAATCGTAAATGCTGGTCCCAAGTTGACCGGCATCGATAAAATCTACCTGGTCGGTGTGAATGAAGATCAGGGTAGTCTGCGGATTCTAGTGCGTGAGTTTGATGCGCGAGCCCACCAATTCAGCGTCGTCCTTGCCCGGGAAACGCCGCAGCGCGAAAGTCTGCCTTGGCTGATTTGGGATGCGATCGCGCGCGCGTTCACTCCCATCGCGAAGATCGAACGGGTGGAAGGTCCAACGATCGTTGCCCGACTACGTGCGGGCGGGCTGATCACTACGGACGAATCGCCCGCTTGGATCCGAGCAGGTGCTGTGTTGCGACCGGTCATTCGTCGCAACGATCGAATGGGTGAGCCGCTCAAGGGTGGTATCGGTCTGATACCGTGGACCCTGCTTGAGGTCGATAAACAGGAAAGTTCACTTGTTACCTGCCGACTTCATTCGGGCTACAAATCGCCGATCCCCAGCAAGAGTAATGCGCGCACTGAACGCTTAGCCTTGCTCGTGCAGCCCCAGTTTCCCTCTACGACCTTGCAACTCCGGGCACGCGATGCGAGTCGATCGCCACTGTCCGGCTATGAGATCTGGCGCAAGACCAGCGAAACCGATGGTGAACTGGTTGGAGCGACTGACTGGCGCGGGAACATTGAGTTGCCGCAGGCCGCGACCGGTGCCTTACAAACGTTACTAGTGCGAAGTGGTGGTCAGTTACTCGCGCGGCTTCCCATCGTGCCGGGTCAGCAGTTGAAGATGGAGGCGTCGGTCGTGAACGACGACGGGCGACTGCAAGCGGAGGGGCTGATCGTCGCTTTGCAAAGCAAGATCATGGATCTGGAAGCGCGGCGACAAATCACAGCCGCACGACTTCGTGCGAAGACCAAAGAGGGGAAGTTCGACGAAGCGCAGCAATTGCTCGATCAGTTCCGGGCACTGGAAACACGGGCCGATCTGAGCCGGTTTCTCGACCAGCAGAATATCAAGTCCATCGACCCGACAACGCAAAAGCGCATCGAAAAGCTGGTGATCGATGCGCGAAGCTTGCTATCAAAGTTTTTGGATCCGCAGCTAGGAGTTACGTTGCAGCGAGAACTGCAAACGGCCAAGTCTGCACCGCCCAAACCTCCTGAACCAGCCCCTGCCCCTGCCCCCGTCCCTGTTCCAGCGCCCATGCCAAGCCCGCTGCCCATGCCGACCGAGGTTTCGGCACCAACACCTTAACCAAGACGACTAAAGGGCACACCTAAGACGCGTCGATGCACGCTGGCACCGCTTAAGATGTCCCTTTTTCTTGCTCTGGGCTGTCGAGACGCATTTTGCTAGTCTCCCGCCTTCTCTCGTTTGTCTCTCGTCGCCCCCCTTGCGCAGGTAATTCGTTCCGCGCAATCAATTTATATGCCTCGTTCAGCAAAGTTGCCGCCGCAGTTCGCCAGTCATTTCCACTTGCTTGGGCAGGTGGATTTCGAGGACTGCCTCACCGCGCAAAAGCGGCTTGCCTACGACGCGGCCACGCGTGGCGATGGTCGGTTCACCGCACTGCTGTGCGAGCACCCGGGGCTAATTACGATCGGCCGCCGCGGCTCGCGCGATCAACTGCACCTGAGCGGCGCAGAACTTGCCGAGCGAGAACTGGCAGTGCGATACGTTGCTCGTGGTGGTGGCTGCTTGCTCCACGCTCCTGGCCAGTTGGCAATTTACATCATTACTCAGCTTGAATGGCACCGCTGGTCGGTCGGCGAATTTGTTCGCCGCTTTCAGTCGGGGTTAAGCGCCGCACTGCAGGAATTAGGAGTGACGACCACGATCCTACCAGGACATTTCGGCCTATGGGGGCGAACGGGATTATTGGCAGCATTGGGAATTGCCGTGAGATTTGGCGTCGCCTCGCAGGGCGCCTTTATCAACGTGAATCCTGACATGCGCAGCATTCAGCGGATCGAAACAGTCCCGGCTCGCGAGTTTTCCGGCCTTGTTGCTAGTCTTCCAGCTGGAAATACACTTCCCCCGCAGCGGCCGATTCACTCCTCTCTCCTGTCAGAAACGACGCAGCCCGTTAAAATGACTAGTGTCCGAGCCGCCGTGGTGCCCCACTTGGCTGCCGCGTTTGGCTGTGCCGACTACCACATGCACACCGGCCATCCTCTGCTGCCGGAACTTTCAGGATCTACCCCCCGTGAATCTGCTGCGTGAATTGCCGCTGTATCGCGAGCCTACTAGCGAATGTTCGTCGGGCTGCACGACTACCTCTGCCGAAGTAGCATCGGGGGAGGCCGCGAACGATACGCGTCGTCTTCCGCGCTGGTTGAAGCGCGAAGTTCCCAAAGGCAACTTTAATCATCTAACTCAAGGGCTGCTCGACGAACTCAAGCTTGAGACAGTCTGCGACAACGCCAAGTGCCCCAATCGCATGGAGTGTTACTCGCAGCGAACAGCTACCTTCATGATTCTCGGCAATGTCTGCACTCGCCCCTGCGGCTTTTGCGCCGTCGCCCGTGGACGCACGCAGCAAGTGGAAAGCGACGAGCCTGCGCGCTTGGCAGAAGCATCGCTGCGTTTAGGTCTCAAGCATGTGGTGATTACTTCCGTTACGCGCGACGACTTGCCCGATGGCGGTGCCGAACACTTTTATCAATGCGTCCTCGCCGTGCGCGAAAAAACCGGCGCTGCGGTTGAAGTTCTGACTCCCGATTTTCTCCACAACGATGCCGCGATTTCCCGGGTAGTCGAGTCGCGCCCGGAAGTTTTCAATCACAACACGGAAACAGTTCCTCGCTTGTATCGCAAAGTGCGTGGACCGAAGTCGGATTATCGCTGGACGTTGCACTTGCTGCGCAAAATCAAAGAACTCGATCCGTCGATCAAGACCAAGAGCGGGTTGATGCTAGGTCTGGGTGAGACGACGGACGAACTGTTCGAAGTCCTCGCCGACCTGCGCCGCGCGGGTTGCGACCTCCTGACACTGGGGCAGTACCTGATGCCGAGCGCCGTTTCTGCCGACAACTATTTGCCCGTGGTTCGCTATGTTCCGCCGGAAGAGTTCGAGTTTCTCGGCCGCGCTGCCCGCCAGATGGGCTTTGCCGATGTTGCGAGCGGACCATTCGTCCGCAGCAGTTATCACGCCCGCGATATGGCTGCCGCAACCATCGAAGTGCCGCTACCTTCCATTATTAGTGAATCCGCATGACTAGCTTGACGACGCCTTCTCCGGCACAAAATAAACCGGCTAAAAAGCCGAAGATGAACGACTATCCCTGGTACAGCCCGCGCTTTTGGCATGCGCTGCGGATCAGCGATTGGTGCCGACTTCTCGCGCGCCACGGCTTTCGTGTGCATCCGTTCAAACTGCCGATGGCGGCGATGATTACGGCCACGACGCCGTTCAATTCCGCCGCGGCGCTGCTGCAGCATTTGTGGTTCGGCAGTTACATCGAGCGTACGCGCGTCGAGCAACCTCCCGTCTTTATCGTGGGCCATTGGCGCAGCGGTACGACTCTTCTGCACGAACTGCTCCATCTCGATTCCCGGTTCGCGACTCCCAATACTTATCAGTGCATGGCCCCGCACCATACCTTCGTCACCGAATGGCTGATTGGCAAACGCATGGGCTGGCTCGTTCCCAAGCAGCGCCCCATGGACAACATGGCTGCTGGTTTTCAACGCCCGCAGGAAGATGAGTTTGCCCTGCTCGCACTCGGCGCGCCAACCCCATACGCACGGATGGCCTTTCCAAACGACGTGCCGGCCGATTACAGCGATGTACTCAATCTTGATGAAGCTTCTCCCGCCGATGTTGAGAAGTTTAGGAAGGCGATCGTCTGGTTCGCCAAATTGATTACGTTGCAAACCCGTCAGAAACAGTTACTGCTTAAGTCCCCTCCGCACACCGGTCGCATTGGCCATCTGGCGCAGTGGTTTCCCGGGGCAAAGTTCATTCACATTGCCCGCAGTCCATTCTCGCTTTTTCCTTCGACCACGCGGCTATGGGAGTCGCTGGACGATGTGCAAGGTTTGCAAGTTGCCCGGCATAAGCACCTGCGCGAGTATGTCTTCGATTGCTTCGAGCGGATGTACCGCGGTTACGAAAAACAGCGGAACGAGATTCCAGCGGGCGACTTGTACGAACTTAAGTACGAAGACCTGGTGAAAGACCCCGTGGGCCAGTGCGAGCAAATTTATGAGCGCTTGCAACTCGGCAATTTTGCCCCAGTGCGGGATAAGATCGCCGCGTACATGCAGTCGCAGAAGGATTACCAGACGAACAAGCATCAGATGGATGCTGAAACCGAGGCTGAAATTCGCCGTCGCTGGGCCGGCTATTTTTCACGATTTGGCTACGAATAGTGCCTTAATCCAGGCGTCGATAAGCACCGAAGTTTTGAGCGGCGAGTTCGCGCAGGAAGACGTCGAACGCGTTACCTTCATTGCCGACGCCAATACCAATCACATTGATCGTCGCGCGCCGCACTCGATTGCGGCGGCCAATCATGGTGACAATCTGCTGCGGGTCGTCAATCTTGCTGCCACGCGGCGCGCCATCGGTCAGGAAATAGATCGCATCGCAGTCCTGCGACAAGGCAGCTTCTAGCGCATTGTACGAAGCAGTTTGTGCTCCCGCGTCGCCGCCGATAATGAACCGGACTGCCTCTTGTTTCGATTCGGGCGACGATTGTACAAGTTCTCGCTTCCACGGGATGACGACGGAATTGAAGGCGAGGACGTTGAATCTTACTCCGTCGGGAAGCTTGGCGATTGCGTTTTGCAATTCCCACTTGGCCGCGTCCAACTTGGCACCTCGCATGCTACCGGAATAGTCGATGACGAAGACAATTTTTGAGCCGTAGAGTGGCAAACCATAGTAAGAGGGGATGTTGGCAACCGCCTTCGCGAACAAACCCACTTCTGGTTTTGCGCCATGCGGAAACACAAAAGTAGTCTGTTTTTCTTGCCACCAGCCGGGCCAGTCGGGACGGTCTTCGGCCTTGAGCCCACTAAGTTGAATGAGCCGACGTTCGATGTCGGCGCGAGTCTCACCTTCGGCGGTGGTAACCGCTTGCACTAACTTCGCCACAGCTTCGGGTTCGTCGATCTTGCACAAGGCCTGAACCAGCGCACGTTTCAGACCCGCATGGGAAGTGGTAAGCGGAAGGTCGCTCAAATGATACAGCGAACGTGCGCTGGCCGAGTCTCCCATTTCTGCAAGTTGATCGACAATTGTTACCAAAAGTTGCACGCCGGCCGGGCTCTTTTCAGTTTGATCAAAGGCCTGTTGCGCAAACTCTTTAACCTTCGGGTCATCACTACTTAACAACACGATCATCCGCATCGCTGTCGCGGCTTCAATCTTTTCGACCTTTAAATCCCGCAGCACATCGGTGAGCAATTCTTTGCCCACCACTTCCGAATTTGCATACGACCGCAGCGCTGCAAAGCAGCCGCGCCGGACATCTGGAAACTTGGACAGGCTCCCTTGCAACAGGAGCGTGTTCGCCGCATCGGGTGTGGGAAATTCCTTGAATCTGGTAATCGCAGCGGATCGCACTTCTGCTTTGGATGACCGGAGATCGAGAACGAGCTTTGACTTGGCAGCGCGAAACGCTGAATCTATGTTGTCAGCAAAACAAATGGCAGAAAAGTGAGTGGGGTGAAGCGCAATGCCGACCGCCACGATTCGCAGGATGGAAGCGAGCGGTTTCATGGGTGTAAATTTCGGGGGAAAGCGGGCAGATCGCAGGAATGTTCGATGCACGGTACTACCAACTCATTTTCAGGCGGTGAAAAACCGAAGTCAACGCAACGAGCAGTCGTTGGCGATCTCTGGAAATAATCTTCGAACAGTCCGATCAGCGTCGCTTTACCGCACTGCCGCAGCAACGTAGTTGGCTGCTACTTCACGTGGATGAGGCTGCACGGCGCGGCGCGGGAGCGTGGTCAGAACCACGCAAATGGTTTTACTCTGGGGATCGGCCCAGCAGAGTGTGCCCGTGGATCCAGTGTGACCAAAGGTTTGGTCGGAGCAGCCTTTACTGCCGGACTCGGCGCCAACGTGAAATCCAAGACCGCGCGGCGTGAATCCTGCGGGATTGTGGTTTTGGAGCATCAGTCGCGCTGTGGCGGGCTTGATAGCAACGTTCCGCTGGTCCATGAACTCCGCGAGAAATCTACCGACATCGGGAGCCGAGGCATGCGTGCCTCCCCACGGAGCGCCCAGTTTGCGCCAGTAGGGGCTGTTCCAGTTCCAGTCTTTAGCCTGGGGATCGCCGCTTCCTGATTCGGGCGCAGCGCCGTCCATCTGGCAAGGGAGCAGGTCCGTGAGTTGGAACCGACCGACTCCTTGGGCCGAATGCTTCATCCCCAGCGGCTGCAATACGCTGCGATCGACAAGTGTCAGGATATCGGTGCCGCTGATCAGTTCCGCGATGCGGGTCGCCAACAAGATTCCCATGCTGGAGTATTGGTATTTCGTCCCTGGGGCAAAGCTCAGCGGGGTGCGCAGTGTCTGCTCACTGAATTCTGTGAGTGAAGCATGCCTCTTGCGCAGTTCATTGTTGCTGGCCAATTGGTCGGGCAAACCGGAGACGTGGGTTAGCAAGTGGCGGATCGTTACATCGTCTCGCCCTCCGCCTGTGAAGGTGGGAAGGAACTTCTTCACGCGATCTTCGAGTTGGAACTTGCCCTGGTCATAAAGGGTCATCACCGCCGTGATGTTGATTGGCTTCGAAATGGAACCTAGCAGGAACATGGCGTCGCCTGTGGTGGCCTGCCCGAAGTGGCGGGTGTACGAATCGTCCTTTTGGGAAACGTACAGGGTGGCTGCGTGAACTTGCTTCGAATCGGTGGCCTTCGTCAGTACCTCGGCTGCTGCGTCCCATCTACCCGCGCGAACGGCTGCAAGAATTGGCGAAGTGAACGTAGCTGCCGCAGTGGCTTGTAGAAAGCTGCGTCGTCGCATGGTTGAGGCGCCTTTGGATATGAGTTGAGTATTCGAGCGGTCAGCAAATCGTACATCACTTGCAGAGGTATTGTCCTCTGATTCAATGAAAATCGCGGGACTGGGATTTCATCCCACCAACGCGGCCAGCGAGGTTCTCTAACTTCGTGACCAGCACGTGAATTACCTCACGTTGATTTTGGAGGCGACCGGTGGCGATCAAGGCAGCAGCAGTGCGAGCCACCTTATAATAGCGGTCCCAAACTTCTACGCGGATGATCAGGTTGGCGACTCCCGTCTCGTCTTCGAGTGTGACGAAGGTTATTCCCTTTGCGGTACTGGGACGCTGCCGAACGAGTACCAGCCCGGCGACTTTGATTGACGTGCCATCGGGCTTTTCACTCAACTCTGCTGCGGGAGTGATTTGCAGCGATTGCATTTCATCGCGAAAAAACGACAGAGGATGCGCTCGCAGCGAAAGGCCTTGGGTCCGATAGTCGGCAAGAACCTGCTCGAGTCCGCTCATGGCAGGCAGTTCGCTGGGAACATCTTCTTCGTCCGCCAGGCCAGCCAGCAGCGGGAGTTTCTTCGGCTCTTGCGCCAGCGACTGCCAGAGGGCTTGCCGACGATCTAATTGCAACGAATGGAAGGCATCGGCATCGGCCAGCAATTTGACAACCGGAACGCCGAGTTCCGTCCGCTCCGTAAAATCGGTGACCGAGCAGAAAGGACGCGCCTGGGCAATTCTCGAAACCACGGTGGCCGATAAGCCCGCAATGGTCCTTAACCCCAACCGCATTGCGCCAGCTTCGAGTGTGCAGTCCCACTCGCTGTGATTGACGTCAACCGGCAAGACTTTCACGCCGTTCTCGCGCGCGTTGCGAACCAGTTGCGCGGGAGCATAAAAGCCCATCGGTTGACTGTTGATGAGCGACGCACAAAAGGCTGCTGGATAGTGATGCTTTAGCCAGGCCGACGCATACACCAGCAGCGCGAAACTGGCGGCGTGCGACTCCGGAAAGCCATACTCGCCAAAGCCTTTAATCTGATTGAAAACCCGTTCGGCGAACTCCGTCGAAAGTCCCTTAGCCGTCATCCCATCAATGAGCTTCTTACCGAACCGTTCAATCACTCCCGTCTTTCGCCAGCTGCCCATCGCTCGCCGCAATTCGTCGGCTTCGCCCGGAGTGAAGCCCGCCGCAACCACCGCCAAACGCATCGCCTGCTCTTGAAACAAGGGCACTCCCAACGTTTTCTGCAGCACCTTGCCGATTTCTTCGCTGGGATAAGTGATGGCTTCTTCGCCAGTGCGACGGCGTAAATAAGGATGCACCATGTTGCCTTGTATGGGTCCGGGGCGAACGATGGCTACTTCAATCACCAGGTCATAAAAGCATTCCGGGCGCAGGCGTGGCAGCATGCTCATTTGTGCGCGACTTTCGATTTGAAAGACGCCCATCGTGTCGGCGCGGGAGATCATCGTGTAAACAGCGGTATCTCCTTCGGGAATATCTGCCAGTGTGAGTGCGCGGCCCGTTGCTTGTTCGATTAATGCAAAACATTTACGAATGGCTGTGAGCATGCCCAGCGAGAGGCAGTCGACCTTCAGCAGGCCCAGTTCGTCGAGGTCGTTTTTGTCCCACTCAATGACGGTGCGACCGGGCATGGCCGCGTTTTCAATGGGAACCAATTCCCACAACGGTCGCTGCGTGATTACCATGCCACCAACATGTTGCCCCAAATGCCGCGGAAAGCCGATAAGTTCTCCTGCGAGTGCAAAAAGTTGCGATCCCAAGAGAGAATCGTGATCGAGCCCCGCCTGGACCAGTCGCTCGTTCATCTTCTCCGCATGATAACTATCGAGATGCTTGGCCAGCTTATCGACCTTGTCGAGTGACAGTCCCAGCGCCTTTCCCACATCGCGAACCGCCGAGCGCGGCCGATAGGTAATCACTTCAGCGACGATGCCGGCTCGTTCGCGACCATATTTGTCGTAGAGATATTGCAGTACTTCCTCGCGTCGCTCGTGCTCGAAATCGATGTCGATGTCCGGAGCTTCGTCGCGCTCGGCGCTGATGAAGCGTTCGAACAACACATCGATGCGATCGGGGTCGACGGCAGTCACTCCCAGGCAATAGCAAACGACCGAGTTGGCTGCCGAGCCACGCCCCTGACAGAGAATGCCGCGCTCACGAGCAAAACGAACCAGATCCCAAACAGTCAAAAAATAGGCTTCGTAATGAAGTTGGTTGATCAGCTGAAGTTCGTAATGGATTTGCTGCTCGACCTTCTCGGGCAATCCCGCTGGATATCGCTGCTGAGCTCCGTTCCAGGTTAAGTGAGCCAGATACTGGGGAAGGGATTGCCCAGGTGGAGATAGTTCCTCGGGATATTCGTACTTCAGTTCATCCAGCGAGAAGGTGCAGCGGGCGGCGATTTCGAGCGTTCTGCGCACGGCTTCTGGTGCGTGGGCAAATAGCTCCTCCATTTGTTCAGGCGATTTCAAATGCCGCTCGGCATTGGGGAGCAGCAGTTCGGCAGCTTCAGTTACCGTACAGCCGGCGCGAATGGCTGTTAGCACATCCGCCAAGGGCCTCCGCTCGGGAGTATGAAAATGAACTCCACCTGCGGCAACTAAAGGAGTGTTCGCCCGTTTTGCTAACCGCAGAGCGTGTTGTAAATCGTGCTCGTCATTGGTTCCGTAGTGCAACTCGGCCAGCAGATAACACCGATCGGCAAACACTTCGCGGTAGCGAAATACATCGACATGCTGATCGATCACACACGCGAGCAAGCCGGCGGCATGCCTGGCCACATCGTCAAATGTCAGGTGACATTCTCCTTTGGGGGCCTTGCGCCGTCCCAATGTAATGAGCTGCGAAAGCCTGCTGTAGGCAGGGCGATCGGTTGCCAGCAGCACGAGGGGCGCGGCATCGATTGGCACGATCTCCGCGCCAATCAGCAACTTGAGTCCCACTTGCTTGGCTGCTCCATGCGCGCGAACCACACCTGCCAAGCTGTTGCGGTCGGTGATCGCGAGCGCGGCATAACTCAATTCGGCCGCGCGATTTACTAGTTCGTCGGGATGCGATGCTCCTTCCAAGAACGAAAAGTTCGTCTTGCAGTGCAATTCGGCATAATTGCCCGGTCTCACCTGGCTCGGCGGAGTGAGCCGAATGATTCGTTTGTCATCGTGGTGTTCGGGCATGGTTAAGCGAAGACCCCGTGCAAAAACCATTTGCCGCCACTGCGAAAGAGCCAGTAATGCTGGCCGATATCGCACTCCACTCGGTAGTAATCGCGCCGAATGTATTGGCCGCGCCACCAGCCCGTTTGAATTCGCTCGGGGCCCCAGCTGCGCAGAATGCGATGCTCTCCCCCTTGCAGCCGAAACTTCACCGGTGCTCCTGCTGGTGCAATCGATAACGCGGCGAGTGGGAGGGGAGGCCGCGTTAAAAACAACGGTCGCAGCGGCAATTTGCGATGCTCGGTGCCAAGCGAGCGATTAGCCCTGCCAGCCAGAATTTCATAACGAAAAGCATACTCCGGCTGAGCATCGGCCCCGAGCAAGGCTCGCAAGACAGCCTCTCGTCCCAAGCGGCTACTCAGGCGGTCGATCAAGAGAGCCAAGTCGCGCGTGTGATTCTGGTTCGTAACGAACAATTCCCGCTGTCGAGCGATTAAGCGGGCAGAAAGAAGCACTGCCAGGCATACGCCAGACACCGGGCCCGGGATAAGACATTGCTCCAATTGCATTGCGACCAGTTCCTGCAAATGGCGAGGATTGCCACTGGCCTCAAACAACCCCACGATGAAGTGCACCTCTTCGTTTTCACACTTCAACTGGCAACTCAGTTGGATTGCCCCTAATTGCCGCGCCGCCAGCGCTGCCGAGATTTCAGTCACCAGTTGCTGCAGAACGGCGGCGAGTACGCTGCGACTTTCCACCGGATTTTCAAACTCTCGCCGCGCAAGAATCTCCGGCACGGCGCGCTCTGCGGTAATCATCTCGGGCTTCGCTCCCGTGAGCTGATCCAGGCGATCGAGTAACAGTTGCCCGAATCGTGCCATCAAGGCGGTACGGGGCAAAGCCAAGATTTGCCCCACGCGCTGAATGCCAAGTTCCCTTAATACCTGCAGAATATTGAAGGGCAACCGCAAGGTTTCGATCGCGAGATTGCAAAGCACCTTCTGGTCGCCTGGAGCGACAATCCGCGGCGACTCCGGGTCGTGCGTCACTGCCCAAGCCAGGCCCGGCGTATCGGCGATGGCCAATTGGCACTGCAAATCTCGGCGAGAAAAGGCGCGGAGAATTTGCTCGGCTAGTTCTCGCTCGCCAGCAATGAGCGACGAGAGCCCCGAAATATCGAAAAACAGACTGCTGGGGCGATCGGTCTCTTCCAGTCCCACCAGCGGACAAAATTGTTCGCACCAGACGGCGATTCGCTCGAGCGTGCTGCGATCGAGGAACGGGTCGTAACGTTCGAGATGCACGCCCGTGGCTTCGGCGACAGGAGTGCCGGGCAAAAGATCGGACCTGCTCGACGCGACGATTCGGCAACCTTGCCGTTCTTCATAAATCGCGACCGCGCGGCGCTTAAGCTCGGGACGAGCGTTGCACAGGCGTTGAACTGGCCAATTGGGAAGGCGGAGACAAAGTATTCGCGTCATGGAGCAGGCCCTCTTCACTGAGTTCAACTTCCAAGGATTTGGCTTCCATGGTTCGAGCGCCCCCCGTGGGACTGCGCAGTATCTCCAGGCGAAATCTCCTCCTCTCACCTCCCACAACAGGGACCACCAACAAGCGAACTTCGGCCCACGAGGGTTCGTGACGAGCGGATTCGCTGCGGACGATCAGTCCTAAACTGCGCCCCGCTTCGGCCGCTAATTGCCAACGCCGAAAGGCCCGGTCATCGAATCGATCTGGCCAACACAACACTGCTGCGACTGCCGGGCAGCGAAGGGCTTGAGTCAACGTCCAGTCCTGGTCGCGCTTGGTGGTGGGACGCGCGACGATCGTCCGTGACAAAACCAGCCCGAGCGCTGCGGCAGCAGGTGGATAAAATTGCTGCTGCCGATCGACAATCACAATCGCCTGACTTCCCTGGGTTACCCCAAAACCTTGCGCCGCTCGTTGGGCGGCGATGATTGCTAGCGTGGCTGCCCCGCTCCCTTCTGCTGCCAACCACTCGACCAGCGATCCGCGCCGAAAGCCCCCTCCCAACTCAGCATCTAAGGCCCGGCTGCCGCTAGCAACGAAGTCGTTGCCGAAGCTTTTGGCTCCCTGACGTAATGCTCCTTGCAGAGCGGCCACGACTTCTTGGCGTGATGCAGGCACGATCAATCCCCTTGGCAGAAACTGTACTTATGTACAGTTATTTGTCAACCTCGATCTTCAGGGGGCAAACGGATCGGCAGGTAGCGATTGGAGACCAAAAAAATCGTCGTAAGTCCAAGCCCGAACGCCAGTGATAGCACTTTTTCATGTGCGGCCGACCAATTCATCTGGCTGCTGCGAATAGCAGTGGTAGCTGGCAGACAGCAATCGCTCTAAATCGTAGCCCTGGCTTGTCTTGCGTCTAAACTCCATTTCTTCTACGATTCCTCGCGCGCGAGCCCACTCGGGGCTCCCGATTTTTTTGTGCGAGGCCACTTCATGCTCCCCGGAATTCGTACTCGCTGGGTGCTCGCGGCCATTCTGGCTGTCGCGCTCATCGTGCGACTGGGGGCTGCCTTCTGGTGGCAAAGCCGAGTCCCAGCGGGCCAGCGGTTTGGTTTTCCTGATAGTGAAAGTTATTGGCAACTGGGACAGACAATTGCCGCTGGTCAGCCTTATGAGTTTGGCCCCGAGCGCTATCGAGTCTTCCGTACCCCCGGTTATCCACTGCTGTTGAGCGTGCTCTTTGTTGCCGGTGGCCACGATGTTTCAGTCATGAGTGGTCGCTTCCTTTCGGCACTCCTCGGCACACTTACGGTGGCGCTCGCTGCCGCGCTGGCGTGGCAGATGTTCGACGATCGAACGGCACTTCTTACCGCCCTCGCGGTGACGGTCTATCCCGAAGCGATTGCCCAAAGTGTGTTCGTATTAAGCGAAGCACCCTTCACTCCGTTAATGATCGCGCAGCTCATCGCCTGGCTGGCAGCCTGGCGAGCAAGTTCGCGCCGCGACGTAGTGATCTATTCGTTACTCGCTGGTGTTGCGGCGGGAGTGGCCACGCTGATGCGACCCAGTTGGTTACTGTTCACTCCTTTCGCGCTGGGCATCGGCATCGTGCTGACTGTCGAGCGAGTGAAGCAGTTGCAGATTGGCGTGCTGATGATGGTGGGACTCGCGCTGACGATGTCTCCCTGGTGGTATTACACCTACTCCGTCGCCGGGCGATTTGTCCCCACTTCGTTGCAAGTGGGCGCAAGCTTGTACGACGGATTAAGTCCCATCGCCACGGGCGCAAGCGACATGCGCTTCGTCCCCGAGTACGAACGTTTACAAAAACAGCTGGACGCTGCGAATCTGCCGCCGGCAAATCAACTCTTCGAAGATCGACTCGACCAGCGACTGCAGCGCGACAGCGTCGCCTGGATAACCGCCAACCCCCAACGAGCGTTGCAACTGGCCGGGATAAAATTCCTGCGCATCTGGAGTCCTCTCCCCAATGCCGCTGAGTTCCGCAGCAATAAGCTGCGCCTCGTGCTGATGATCAGCTATCTCCCCGCCATGATTCTGGCCGCGATCGGCTTGTGGCGATCGCGCTCGCACGGTTGGCCGGTGTGGCTGCTTCTGCTGCCCGCGATTTACTTCACCTCGTTGCACATGATCTTCGTAAGCTCCATTCGTTACCGGCAGCCCGCCATGGTTCCGCTGCTGATTCTCTCGGCCGTGGCCGTTTCCTGGCTCATCACGACTGTTCGTAGACCGCCCACTACCTCCTCAACTTCAAACAGCTAAATCACCGCGGCATGGATTCCACGATCACCAGTTCGACCAGCACTTGGGGCTCTGCCTTGCGGCAGCAGACCGTGCGCGTCGTGATTGGTGTCTCGCTCGTGTTCGCGATTCTCGTGGCCGTTCGTTATTACGGCGTGAACAAGCTCGACCGCGAAATTCGGGCCCGCGTCGAGCAGCGACTCCGCGATCACTACCAAGGTTTGCAAGTCACGGTTCGCTCCGCGCGGCGGCTCGATTCGCGCGGCATCGAGATCCGCGGCATTACCATTCAGGAAGCAGGGGGCAAAACAGCTCCCCTCATCGCCCAAATCGAAGAAGCCATCATCCATTGCGATACCAGCTTGCCAGAGTTGCTCACCAAACTGCCGCAGATCAGTCGGATCGATGTTCGCCGCGTCAAAGTGCGGGCCGAACGAAAACCAAGTGGTGTCTGGAACGTTAGTCATCTGCTACCCCTTCCCTCCGTCGGCGGACAGGCCCCACATGCGACAATTTCTGACGGCACCGTCGAAGTCATCGATCCTTCGCAAGGGAACACCACCCCGCTCACGCTTCGCAACATCGAACTCACCGTTGGTTCCGCCGCTCCCACACCTGAGGTGGCAACTGCACCTGTGCTGCCCGTTCCGGCCACCGTCGACAATCGCGCCGCGTTGTCTTTGAAGGTGCAGGGCACGATTGCCGGCGATCACTTCGAGCGTGTCGAAGTCGAAGGAACCGTGCAACCTTTCGCCGGTAGTTGGGACCTGCGAGGAGCCGTTGAAGGCCTGGAATTCAGCCCGCGCCTGCGAGCGGCCTTGCCGCGCGAAGCGGGAGAACTCCTGGCTCCGTTGTCGTCGGTTCGTGGCCGTACTCAGTTTGGTTTTCATGTGACTTGCCCCACGACCCAAGCTCGCGAACAACAAGGGGCGAAAGTCGACTTTGTCGTGCACGGACGAATTGCCGAAGGACGCATCGATGACGCTCGCTTGCCCGATCCGCTGACAGACGTTGAAGCGACCATTCGACTCGATCCGCAGGGCGTCTGGATCAACGACCTCACGGGCCGCTGCGGACCCGCAGAATTGCAGCTCAACGCCGAGTTGCACGGCTACTCGCCCAACAGCCCTTGCCAGATCGATCTCATCGCCGAACGTCTTAACCTCGACCGTCTGACGGTCACGGAACTCCCCGCAACCCTGCAAAAGGTTTGGAGTGACTTCGCGCCGCGCGGTATTGTCGACATTCGCACACGGCTCACATCGGATGGCCGAAACTGGACGCCCGAGGTCACGATCAAGTGCCACAATCTTTCGCTGCAGTATGAGAAGTTTCCTTACCGCATGACCGATGCCAGTGGCACGGTGGAGTTGAAAGACGACCATCTGAAGGTGCGGCTCGAAATGATCGGCGGCGGCAAGATCATCGTCTGCCGCGCAGAGATCGACCACCCCGGTCCCGAGTTCCGCGGCTGGCTGCAGCTCCATTCGCAAGGTGGTCCCCTTGCCATCGACGATCGCCTGTTGCATGCCTTCACTCCCAGTGCTCAGCTCATCGTCCGCAAGTTCCAGCCCCGTGGCGCTGTTTCGTTTCATGCCACGCTCGAGCGCGAACATGGGACTGCTCCTCTCCATCGCAAATTGAACGTCACCCTCCACGACCTCACCATTCAGCACGAGGCATTTCCTTATCCCATCGATCGCGTCAACGGCACGTTGCAGATGACGAACGACAATTGGGACTTCACAAATCTCAGCGGCCGCAATGACAGTGGCTACATCGTTGGCCACGGCACGTGGCGCAAAGACGCACCCGATGGCAACCAACTTCAGCTGCAATTCACGGCCAGCGATCTTCCGCTCGAGGATGAATTGCGGCGGGCCTTGTCTCCGGCAATGCAGCGACTGTGGGTCAACATGCGACCGCGCGGCAACATCGATCATCTGCAAGTGCAGGTGAAGTACGATCCCGCCTTGCACAAAACCTCCGTCGCCGTAGACGCCGAAAAATGGCCGCCAAATCGCAACGTCGAAGGGCGCACGATCTCGATCGAGCCGACCTGGTTCCGTTATAGCCTCGATAATCTCACCGGCAGTTTTCACTATCGCGATGGCGAAACCACACTGCAAAATGTGACGGCCACGCATGGCCGCCTGACGTTGACTACCGAAGGCCAGACGCAGTTAATGCCCGATGGAGCTTGCCGTGTGATGTTGTCGCGCGTGACTGCCGACCGCATGCTGGTCGACCACGAGTTGCTCGCCGCGCTGCCGGCCGGCTTTGCCGCCTCCCTATCGAAGCTGGCGATCAATGGCCCTTTGAACATGCAAGGGGCACTGGGCATCACCGTTCCTGCCGATGTGGAACAACCGCCGCAGATCGATTGGGATCTCAATTTCGATATCGAAAACGGCAGCCTGACAGCGGGTGTGCCCATCGAACATATTCACGGCTCGGTTCGCCTCAAAGGACGCAACCAGGCATCAACCTTTGAAAACCGCGGCGAATTGCAGATCGATTCAGCGGTCGTGCGCGATGTGCAACTGACGCAGATTCGCGGACCACTGGTCTTCGATGCCGAGCAACTGCGCTTCGGCGGCTGGGCCGAACGAGACTTGCCCGGTCGTGTCCCGCGCCAACTCACCGCCAACGTCTTTGGCGGTGCCATCGCACTCGACGGGCAGATGCGCTTCGGTCAAGAGCTCCCTTTCCAGTTGCAGGTCTGGCTGGAGCAAGGAGACCTGGGGACCATCGTCCGCGAGGTAGCGCCGCGGCAACAACGCCTCAGTGGCAAAGTGTTCGCCGTCGTCAGCTTGTCGGGAACCGGCGAAGGAATGCATACCTATCGCGGCCAGGGACAAGTTCGGCTTCGCGACGCTGACATCTATGAACTGCCGGCCATCCTCTCGATGCTCAAGCTGTCGAGCATTCAGCGCCCGGATCGAACGGCCTTTACGCAAAGCAACATCGACTTCCGCATTGAGGGGGACGATCTCGAACTCGACCGGATCGAACTTGCCGGCGATGCGATCACCCTCAAGGGGCGCGGTCGGCTGACAGCCGGGCGCGAAATCAACATGCAGCTTTACACGCAGGTGGGCCGCGACGATGCCCAGATTCCGATCTTCCGCCCCATCCTGGGCGAAGCCAGCCGGCAGTTCCTGCTGTTCGAAGTTTCCGGTCCCGTCGACCAGCCCATCGTCCAGCGGCAAGTCTTTCCGCAATTGAACGAACGCCTGCAAGAACTCTTCCCGGAACTGGCCCAACTGGGCGTCGTCCGGCCCGAGAATCGCCCCGGCATCGGCAACTCGCTGATCAAGTCGACCAAAGACACGCTGATGCCTTGGCGAAAGTAGCTAACAGAAATTTCCGTTATTTCAAATTTCTCGCAAGGTTACCATGATGTCGTAAATAGATAGCTGGCAGTCAGTTGCGCGAGTCTAATTCGACGTAAGTCTTTAAGGCGCGGTGGAAGGCCCCGAATTCAATTTCCAATATCCCGCGCCGAACGCGATCAGGCCTCGCCAGCTTGTGCCCGACTTGGAAACAGGAAATTTCCACTATTCCATTCAGTTTGCAAAGTTGCCTGGAAGTCGCAAGTGGTTCACCGGCAATCACTTGGGCAGTCGCGAGTGGCCCTAAGTCCTTACCAGAGGCGGGAAACCTCGTAATTCAATTTCCATTATCATTCCAGAACTGAATTACAGACATGCGCGCGATTATTTCGATACGCATCGCACGATAGTTGCACATATTCTACCTGATTGTCAAAGAGCGCGCCAACAAGTTAGATGCGCGCTCGTTGACTAGTCTGGTCAATGTTATAAATATTCGCAGCCACTCACGCGGGCACCTCTTTAGGAAACCCGAAGCGTCAGCGAGGAAAGCGAACGGAAGGTACGGAAGCATATTTCTCTCGTGATTCGTTGGGATGACGCAAGTTGCGTAATTGATCTTGGTAAATCGAAATGGTCTGCCAACCGCGACAGCTCCTAACCGCGATCAGCACGCGCCTCGCTCACGCTTCGGATCTCCTGAAATGCGGCGAGACTGAGTGACTGCAACTCGACATCACACTAACGTGAACGCTTAAAAACGTCGTTTAGGAAATCTGCCGGCGCTCGAATCGCCTTTCTGTCCTTGGAGAGTTTCCGTCGATGCTCCTCAAGCAAGTCACGCTCGATGCGATTGCCCGCGGCGAAGTCACCCTCGCCTTTCGTCGCTGGCAGCGGCCGACGGTCAAAGCGGGTGGACGCTTACGCACCGCGATCGGCGAACTGGCCATTCAAGCAGTCGACGTGATTCAAGAGCGGGAACTCACTCCCGCCGCGGTTCGGCAGGCAGGTTACCACTCGCTCGATGATCTGCTCGCAGAGTTAGGCAAGCGACCCGGCACGCTCTACCGCATCCAATTTCGCCTGGCCGGCCCGGATACCCGCATTGCCCTGCGTGAACAGGAAACTCTCGCTGCCGACGAACTGGCAGAACTGACGCAGCGTCTCGCGCGGCTGGACGCAGCTTCCAAGATTGGCCCTTGGACCGAACGGGTCTTGCGCCTGATCGCTGCACATCCGGAACTCAAAGCGGGTGACCTGGCTGCCAAAGCCAAGCTCGACAAAGAGTGGCTCAAGCTTAACGTCCGCAAACTCAAAAACCTCGGCCTCACCGAAAGTCTCAACCCGGGCTATCGACTGTCGCCTCGCGGCGAGGCGTTGCTCGCATTTCTTGGCGATAAGTGATTCTGTTTACTACGAATGGTGCGGCCCGTAAGATCATTGAGACTTGCCTGGCGGGAAAAACTACTAGCCCGTTTCATCAAGATCACCCGTGCAGAAAGCTGATCTGCCATGAAAGTGAAGTGTCGCAGTTTGCTCATTCGCAGCTCGCAGCGCATCAATAACGTGACGGTGCGAAACGAGTACTACATGGACACACTGCAAGAGCACGAGGTCGACTTGCCGATCTTTCGCACCGCGCGGTTCTATCTGTACTTTCCGTTCGCGTTGCTAATGGCGATCGCGGGTGTCGGTGGCTTGATCGTATTTCCGCTGATTTGCGGCGGCGTGTTCTATTTTCGGGAGGATCCGAAGGAACTGTTCAAACAGTGGTACTTTTTGCCTGCGATCGCCGCCTGTGTGCTGTTGACTGTGTTCTTCGCGTGGAAGCTGAGCGTTGGCGAGGTTCGCAAAGAAATGCTGGAGGAAGCAGTTCGCAGCGAACGCAAACTTGCCAAGACCACGCCCCTCGAGATTGTTCCCGATTGGGAATGGAAGCTCTTCTCCGAAAAGTTGAAGGAGTCGGCCAAAAAATAAGCCCCGCTGAGTTCATCAGCGGGGCTCGGAGTTTTTCAATTCAGGACGAAGTGGTTAACCAGCAGACTAGGCCTTACCCTCGTCCCCTTCGGTCTTGTCGGCGGCCATGGTAGGGCTGATCAGCGGACCGCTGCCACCCAAACCACCCTTCAGCTCGCCACCCTTGCCCTTCTTCTTGCCTTGGTCTGGCGAAGCGGCACCTTCAGCGGCGGCAGCTTCGACGTTGTCGTCTTCGGACCAATCGACGCGCTTGCGGCTGAGGCCGATCTTGCGCTCGTCGATGTCGACGCGCAGAATCTTGACGTCGATCTTGTCGCCGACCTTCACCACTTCTTCCGGATTCTCGACCTTATGATCGGCGAGTTCCGAAATGTGGAGCAGGCCTTCGAGGCCATCTTCCAGGCCGACAAAGACACCGAAGTTGGTGATCTTCGTCACGGTTCCGCTCACCACCTGGTTCGCGGAGTACTTGCCGGGAATGTCGCGGGCCCATGGATCTTCGTCCAGTTGCTTGAGGCCCAAGGCGATACGGCGGCGTTCCTGATCGACCGACAGAATCTTGCACTTCACAACCTGGCCCTTTTCCAGCATTTCGCTGGGGTGACCAATCTTGCGAGTCCAAGACATATCGGAGACGTGGAGCAGGCCGTCGATTCCTTCTTCGAGTTCGACAAACGCACCGTAGTTGGTGAGGTTGCGAACCTTGCCTTCGACGAGGCTGTCGACAGGATACTTTTCCGCGACCTTGGTCCACGGGTTTTCCTGCGTCTGCTTCATACCGAGGGAAAGCTGCTGGCCTTCCTTGTCGACGCCCAGGATCACCACGTTGATCTCGTCGCTGATGTTGACGAGTTCGCTCGGGTGATTAACGCGGCGCGTCCAGCTCATTTCGCTGATGTGCACGAGGCCTTCGATGCCCGGCTCGAGCTTGACGAATGCACCGTAGCTCATCACGTTGACGACCGAACCCTTGTGGCTGCTGCCAACCGGGTACTTCTCGGCGACGTTGGTCCACGGGTTGTGCCCCTTCTGCTTCAGACCGAGCGCGATCTTCTGCTTCTCGCGGTCGATGTGCAGCACCATCACTTCGACTTCCTGGTCGATCGCCACCATTTCGCTGGGGTGGCCGATACGGTCCCAGCTCATGTCGGTGATGTGCAACAGGCCGTCGATGCCGCCCAGGTCGACGAACGCGCCGAACTCGGCGATGTTTTTGACGACACCCTTGCGGACCTGACCGACTTCCAATTCCTTGAGCAGCGATTCGCGTGCTTCCTGGCGCTGACGTTCGATGAGCGAACGACGGCTGACGACGATGTTCTTGCGAGCTTCGTCGATCTTGAGGACTTCGCACTGCACCGTGCGGTTGATGTAATCGCCGATGTCGGCCGGGCGACGAATATCGACCTGGCTGGCGGGGAGAAACACGTTGACGCCACTGACGTCGACGAGCAGACCACCCTTGATCTTGCGCGTGACCAGACCGGAGACGACGTCCCCTTCCTTGATCTTCTTGAGAATATCGAGCCACTGGTCCATCTTGCGAGCTTTGCGCTTGCTGATGCGAACCATACCGCCGTCTTCCGGCGTGGCAGTTTCGTCTTCGAGATCTTCGATCAGCACGCGGACGATATCGCCCACTTGTGGCGGCGGATCTTCGGCATCCCATTCGTCGAGCGGAATCGAGCCTTCGCTCTTAAAGCCAATGTCGACCAGAACCATTCCGTCGCCGACGCGGAGAATGCGTCCTTCGACGATCTTGTTGACGTCAAAATCACCGCCACCCTCACCGGGTTCCAGCCCGAATTCATCAAATCCGGCGATTGCCAGATCGTACATCGAGGTAATGTCGGGATCATTCTCCAGGGTTCGAATCAGACTGCGATTAACCATAGACCAGTCGTGCTTACCTTCCTCTCGTCAGCCCTGACCGCTTGTTTGTCCTGGCTCACTACCGCCGCGTGTTGAACGCCAGGTGATAAGCTGGGACGACGGGCAGAAATGGAGAGGCTTTGAGGTGCTTTTGCTGCTGCCGTACGAGCCACTCGGCGCGCGAAATATCCGGCAAATAGCGAATCGGGCAAACTACCATATTGATCGCCAACCCACAAGACAAACTGGAGGGAGTTTGGGGGTTATAGCGCCGCCATTTGGGGGCTGCTCTAAATGAGAGCTATCGATACAGTTGCTGGGCGCGGATGTATTCCTCAACTGCCCGCGGGGTGCGATAGCGCAAGCTTTGGCCCACACGGGCTCGATACCGCAGATCGGTACTGCTGAGTTCGACGATGGGCATCTCCAACCTTAACGCAGAGAGTTGCAGCAGCCGCGCAGGTGAAAGTAGATGCGCAAGACTCGTAAAATCGGGATCGGGCGCGCCCGCGCGACGCGAAACAACCGGCGCGGCCAGTTCGCAGATCCGCCCCGGCTCGCGCCAGGTCAGCAGGTCGCGAAGGGAATCGGCACCCATTAAAAGGAATAGCTCCGCGCCGGGCATTTGCTCGGCAATGGTTTGGAGCGTTTCGACGGTGTAACTGACGCCGCCGCGATCGATCTCAATGGTCGAGAGGCGAAAATGCTCGTTGCCGGCAATGGCCAGTTCCAGCATTTCGATTCGCTGACGGGCATTCGTCGCGTGACGGTCTTGCTTGTGAGGCGCAACCGCTGCGGGAATGAACCAAACCTGATCGAGAGCCAGCTGTTCGCGGGCGCTGTCGGCCAGCAACAGGTGGCCGTAGTGAATGGGATCGAACGACCCGCCAAAAATGCCAATCTTCATGGAGGTTCTCAGCACGCGCGGCGGTGGCGAGCCGCGCGCTGCGATCCGCCAGAACTACATTTTGGGAACAGGAAGGAGGACAGTGCCCGGCGGTACCGATCGCCCGGGGCCGTGATACTCTTCGACGAAATGAACGCCGAAGCCACGCTTCAGTTCATATTCTGCGCGAGCAGCCCAGGGTGTGCCAGGATGCTCCGTCATCACCGCGTTGAACATCGCGGTCGCCCGTTCAATATAGGGCTCCACCACTTTACCGGTGATAATCTGCTTGCGCGAGTGAATATCCCAGCCCGTGTGCCGCAGATTTGGTGGCTTGGTCGCCGGTACAACTCGCGGAGCCTTGGCAAATTCCTGAATATAAGCCCGATACTCGAACATTCGCGCTTGGTAGGCGATGATCTGAGCGTAGATCAAGTCGTAGTTCGCTTGCCAACGCGGGGAAGATTCGTGACGACGAACCTTCTCCAGCCGCTGCATTTCTTGTTCGACCCGCGACAGGTACTCGCCGTAAATGGTCGCCTTGCCAGACTCAATCTGGATTTGCTTGAGCAAATTGGGGAGATCGGGCGAGAACTCCATTCGCATTTCGATGATCTTGGCGATTTCCGGATTGTACGGATTCAGGTCGTAAATGACTTTCGTGAGCGAACGGCGGAGCTCGGAACCTTCAATTTCCTGACCTACTTCCATCCGCGAACGGATATCGGGCAGGTACATGCGCATCGCTTCGAGTTCGTAGCGGCGTTTCTCGCCGCGCACGAGGGCAGTTTCCAAGCTGGGCAATAGAAAGAA
This sequence comes from Anatilimnocola aggregata, assembly GCF_007747655.1. Lineage (NCBI taxonomy): Bacteria > Pseudomonadati > Planctomycetota > Planctomycetia > Pirellulales > Pirellulaceae > Anatilimnocola > Anatilimnocola aggregata. Next base: position 3,891,043 of record NZ_CP036274.1, on the reverse strand, counting down.
AATGCCACCCGTTTCGTGGCTCATTCGCGTTTGTTCGTACGGGCCGAAGCCGCTGTTATGGGCATCGTACCGGCGATGGAAACCATCGGTTTGCAGCTGCTCGACGAAAGCGGTTTCGGGACCGCGATCGATCCGGATCCAGTGATGGTGACCTGTTTGCGGGTGAATCCAACGGATATGAGCATAGGGATAGCCAAAAATAGCTTCCCGCCCAATGACGAAGATTTTGCAGGCTGCTGCCTTGGCCTCTGCCACGGCTCGTTCCAGGTTGCTTTGATTGTCGGCCTGCTCACCACTTTCGTCCGTGGCGAGAATGAGGCACATCCGCCGCCCCGTCCGCTGAGCGTAGGCCCGGTGCGTCGCCACAGCCTGGGTCACTGCGGAGCACATCATTTCTTTGCCGGAAGGGTCGCTCGGCACTTCGTCGATGCAGGCCTTAATTTCGTACCAGTCCGAAGTCGGCTTGCGGGTGTGCTGAATGTACCCTTCGCCATAGCTGACGACGGCCGTTTCTAACTGATCTTGATTGTGTTTGCTGACCAGGCCCAATTGCTTGTAGACGTGCTCGATTCGGTCGCGGATCTCGCGCTGATCGTCCTTCATGCTTTCGGACTGATCGAAGGCCCATACAACCAATACGGGCCCTTTTTCGAGCATCCACAGAATCTCTTGCGTAATGCGATCGAGGGCTTCGTTGTAGTCGTCGACCACCGCGCGGGCATCCCCCACCTGGCCATCGGGCGCTTGAACGATCAGCTGCTTGCTGGAAGGGGTATCAATAAATAGCCCCTCGACGGTGACGTCGGCCGCCTTCACCATTTCCTCGAGCAGGGCTTTATCGACGGGTTGAACTTCCTGGGCGCCGGCGACGGGCCCGGAAGCACCAACTTCGCCCGCATCCATCGACGAACTGAAGGTTTGGTTCGTTACTTCGGTAACTTCCGTCAGCTGATTTTCGAGTTCGACCTTGATCTCTTCCTTCAATTCGTCAGGTTCGACGGCCGACGAAACGATCTCTAACAATTTTTTGGCGGTCGGCGTGTCGATGGCGAAATACGACAACAGGAACAAACCAAGCAGGTGCACGATCATCGAAATCATGGCAGCCGAAGTGTTCTGCACAATCTTCTGAGCCCGCGTGGGCTGCGCGCCGTCGTCGACAATTTCTTCGACAGCCTCTTCGGGAGTGCGGGGCTTGGCGGTCTTGGCCGGGAGTATGGCAGCCTTCGTCACCGGTGGAGTCACAACCTTGGCCGGTGGCTTGACGGGGGGAGTGGCCACAGCGGCAGGCTTTGGTGCGGTTGGCTGTGGGGTCTTGGGCACAGTCGCCGCGCCGGTCGGACTAGCTTTCTTCGGCGCAGTGCCTGAGGCGGCCGCAGACGGTGCCGCTACGGCTGGTTTCGTCGGTTCGGGAGCGAGTTCTTCGAACTCGTCCACTTCCTCGAACTCTTCAAAGTCCTGAATTTCATCGACAGGCGGTTTGCCGCTGTGAGGCGGGACCGTAGGCGTGAACGGCGGAAACATCGCCGATTCGTGGGTACTATCCGAGAGGCTAGAGTCTGACACAGCGCGGCTCCTCGCTGCAGGAACGACGGCCTGACAATCATTAGCACCAATATACAGGCGTTGATTATAGCAGTCCTTTGGAGGAATACTCCATCGTTTTTTTGATTCGTTTGCAGAAATAGAAACTATTGCAGTTGGCGGGAAAGTTCACCGGCCGGCGGTGATCGCTGGCTGCGCGGAACTGGCTGCCCGAGTGGGCCGCCAGGTACGAGAGACTTGCTCCCGAGTGGAACTCTGGCCGCTGCTGGACTCCGCTCGTCGCGCTCCCGATTTGCACAACTTAGCGACAGCAACACCCGCGCCCAACTTCGTCGATTTGCGCTTGCGCTTGCGCCGATGAGATTTTTAGTGACCTGTCCATTGTCACTGCGGGGCAGGCGAAGCAAGGTAAAAGATCATGGCTGACGTCCAATTGGGTTCCATCACGCTTTCCATCGATTTGGAACTGGAGATCAGCCGGGCCTCGAAAACTCAGCTCCGCTGGCTGGACGATCTGACTCCCGAGCTTGTCGCACTCCTCGACAGCCATGCGATTCCGGCGACATGGGCGGTGGCTGACCCTGCTCGCTCAGCGGCGACCGAACCTGTCCTCGCTTCCACCCAGCCACACGAGTTGGCGGTGTTGGGCGATCGGAGTTGGTTGGGCTGGGGTGCCGGCGGCAGCCGAGCGAACCGCGAACTGGCCCGGCGGATCAACGGAGCCGCTGCCCGCCAGATCACCATCCGCACTCTCGTCCTGCACAACGAATCAAGCTTTGCCAATGGATTGCCATTGGCCGAGTTGGGCATTCGGGCCATTCGCCAGCCCATCGGCCATGAGGTTGTGCGAGCGGTCTCGATGGCCGGTCTGCCGCACGATTTGCAACTGGCCGAGCAAGTTCAGCGCGTGACCTTGCCGACCTGGTGGTCGTGGTGGGACTGGCAGTCGCAGTTGGCCACCCAATTTCGCCGGACGAGTCTCTTTCCCGGTCACGTGGCCTGTCACTTGGGAATCGATGCCCAACAATTGTGCGACGCCGGCCCCCGCGGACTTCATCGTCTCGACCAACTCCTGGGGCAACTCAACCACCTGCGCGAGCGCCAAGGACTGGCCATTCAAACCCTTCGCCAGTGGAGCGACCGCCGCGGTACACCATCGCGCAGGGTTGCTTAAAGCAGGGCCGCTTAAAGTTTGCCTGCCAACGAGCGCGCTGCGGAATCGATAATCTCGGCCGAATGCCGCAGGGCAGCAGCCTCTTGGTCGCTCAAGGGTAGCGGAATGCAACCGAGCACTCCGGCCCCGCCCACCAAATGTGGGAGTGCAAACGTGACTCCGCTCAGCCCTTGATAGTCGTCGACGCGCGAGGTGACAGTCAGAATCGCCCGCTGATCGTGAACGATGACGTCGACAATTCGGGCAATTGCCGCCCCGATGCCGTAATAGGTCGCTCCCTTCCCTTCGATGATGGTATAGGCCGCGCGGCGGACCCCAACATCAATCCTCTCCCGCAGCGCCTCGTCGTACGGCAATTGCCGCAGGCGGGCATAATCTTCCAGGTGCATGCCGCCAATCGTGGCCTGCGACCAGGTGAGCACTTCCGAATCGCCATGTTCGCCGATGACGTAGCCATGCACGTGGTGCGAATCGACGCCAAAATGTTCGCTCAGCAGCGTGCGAAAACGAGCCGTATCGAGCGTGGTACCACTGCCGAGCACGCGCGAAGCGGGCACGCCTTGCAAACCCGCGAAATGGGCGGCAATGTGTGTCATCACATCGACCGGGTTGGTAGCAATCAACAACACGGCATCGGGCGCGGCTTTGAGCACTGCCGGAACGACGGCGCGAAATACTTCGGCATTTCGCTCCAGCAGTTGCAAGCGCGTCTCGCCGGGCTTTTGCCCCACGCCAGCAGCAATGACCACCACCTGGCTGCCGTTCAGGTCGGCATAGTCGCCGGCTCGTACTCGCAAAGGCTGCGAAAACGGAATGGCGTGAGAGATATCCTGAGCTTCGGCGATCGCGCGTTCTTTTCGCATATCGACCAGCACGATTTCGCGGCCAACCCCTTGTTGCACCATTGCATAAGCGGCGGTTGCACCCACAAAACCACTGCCGACGACTCCCACTTTAATGGCCATCCTGGGCTCCTTTTTTGACTCTTGCTGCTAACGCGGGCTGGAATGAACAACAGTCGCTACGAGGCGGCGATCACTTCGGCGAGTTTCGAAGCGAGCGGGAGAGAAATAATGAATTTGGTGCCGCGATCGATCGTGCTTTCGACGGTAATCGTGCCGTGATGCGTTTGAATGATCGACTGACAAATGCTGAGCCCCAGGCCTGTTCCTCCCGTGGGAGTGCCCCGCATCCGCGAGCGATCCACCCGGTAAAAACGGTCGAAGATGTGTGGCAAGTCGACTTCGCCAATGCCCGGTCCGTTGTCCTCAATGGTCAGGGTGACCATGGGACGCTCAGGATCCTTTTGCATCGAGATGACAATTTCGCCCCGTTCCGCTTGTCCGTTCACGCCCGCAGCTACCGACGGCTGTTGGTAATGACTGGCCGTGAACTTAATGGCGTTGTCGATCAAGTTACTCAGCACCTGCCGCAGGTAGTTGCGATTGCCCGTGACGAAGATCACCGGCAAGGGTTCGACACGCAGCCGAACCCCGTTGAAATCCGCCACGCCTTGAAACATCTCGACGGTACGCGTCACGAGCGAATCGAGGCGCACATCGCCATCCAGCACGGTCGGCCGTTCGGCATCGGTTTCTGCGAGCAGCAAAAGTTGATTTACCAACGTTTCGAGCGAGGCACATTCGTCGATCACTTCGGCCAGCAGTTCGTTGTATTCGTCGACGGTGCGATTGCCGCTCAGGGCCACTTCGACACTGCTGCGAATCGCCGAGAGGGGCGTGCGCAGTTCGTGAGCCGCATTGGCGAGAAAATCGTGCTTTTGTTTCAAATAAGCAGCCAGTCGGTCGAGCAAGCCGTTGACGGTGATGGCCAACTGGTCGAGTTCATCCTGAGTGCCACGAATTTTCAACCGCTCGGACATTTCGGCCGGTCGTAACCGGGCCGTGGTCTGCATCATTTGCGCGAGGGGCTGCGTGGCGCGACCGGCCAGAATATAGCCGCCGACGGGCGACGCGACCAACAGCACTGCCGAGACGATCATTACCAGGCGATCGATGACGGCCATTTCGCGTTGGATGAAGGCAATCGACGAACCAACGCAGACGATCGCGTGCTGTTTGCCGGAAAACTTGCGAAGTGCCAGGCGATAGTCACCGACCGTCAGTAGTTGAACAGTCTCGGTTGCGGCTGGCAGTCGCGGCAACTGCGGGGCACTCTTGCTGGTCCAAATGGCTTCGCCAGCACTATCGAGAAATAAGACAAACCACTGGTGGTAGGCGTGACTGCCGGCCTTGATGTCGAGCTCGCGCTGCAAGCGATCGAAGTCGAATTCAGGTTCCGCACGCAGATTCTGCGAGATTTCTTCGAGATCTTCTGCCAGCACTCGGTCCAGGTCGTAGTTGAGGATGTAGGCCATCCCCTGGCGCACAATCAGCAGAATGGCAAAACCAGTGAGCAGTACGGCGAGCGCATTCCACAACATCAACCGGAATCGCAAAGAGCGAATGGTGGTTTTAAGTCGCTCGAAGGACATATCCTCTTCCCCGCACAGTCTGGATCAGCGGCTCGTCGAAGCCGCGGTCGATCTTACCGCGCAGGCGATTGATGTGCACTTCCACCACATTCGTCACACCTTCCCAGTCCGATTCCCACAAATGTTCGCAGAGCATTTTGCGAGTAACCACCTGCCCATGAAAGCGAATGAGGTACTCAAGCAGGCTGAATTCGGTGGGGGTGAGCGAGATTTCGGCCCCGCCGCGAGTAACTCGGCGGTTGGTCAGGTCGAGCGACAAGGGACCAGCACTCATCGTCGAACTCGGGCGGTCGGCCACGCGTCGCCCTATGGCTTCGAGCCGCGCCATCAATTCCGGAAATGCGAACGGTTTGACGAGATAATCATCGGCACCAGCCTTCAATCCGGTCACCCGATCTTCTACCGATCCCATGGCAGTGAGCATTAAGACGGGGGTGCGAATTCCTTCGACCCGCAACGTTTTCATGATCTCGACCCCCGTCAGGTCGGGCAACATCAGGTCGAGAACGACGGCGTCGAACCGCTGGGAACGAGCATCTTCTAAGCCTTTGCGACCGTTACGGACCCACTCGCACGCATGCCCCGCTTCGGCCAGTCCTTTTTGCAGCGCCTTACCCAAGACGGGATCATCTTCGATTACCAGCAGGTTCATGCTTGATTCTCCGCCGCAGCTGGAGTCGATCGCACGCAGGTAGCGGCGATTCGCAGCGCGGCACTAAATCTATTATTGGCACTGCAGCGGTAATTCAGCTAGGGCTGCCCATCTACCTTGCTGTTTCGTAACGGATCATTTGCCCGCGCTGCTGGAGCAAATCTGGCAAAATCGTAATCAAGTTGTCTACTTACTCCTTGAGAACGCGCAGTTAAAATAGAGCCTGTTCCAGTGCTGGCTGCCGCCTTCCTCTCAGGCTTTCGCTTCAAACACACTGCATTCGGGAACTCTCCTCGCCCGGCCGTTGCTTCCTTGGTTCGCGATCATCTGACTCACGCGCTTGCGGCGTGCTGGTCAGCAGGAATCTGAATCACTATGCCTGAGTCCGCTCCTGCTGCACGCCCTCCCAGCTTCGATTTAAGACGGGAACTGCTGGCGTCCATGGTCGTGTTTCTAGTCGCGTTGCCGCTCTGCATCGGCATTGCGGTGGCTGTGGGAGTTAGTCCTGGCCGGGCACTCATCACCGGGATTGTCGGCGGCATTGTGGTGGGCCTGATCGGCGGTTGCCCGCTCCAAGTGAGTGGTCCCGCGGCCGGCCTGTTCGTGATCGTGGCCGATGCCCTCCTGAAACAGAAAAGCTACTTTCTCGCGGAAGTGAACCCGCAGGGAACCGAAGCTGACGCTCTGGCGTATTCGCTCAGCGCGCTTGGGGTGAGTGTGATGCTGGCGGGAGCCATGCAGTTCGCGGCGGGGCAGTTTCGGCTCGGGCAGTGGTTTCGAGCCGTGTCGCCGGCGGTGATCGAGGGGATGCTGGGTGGCATTGGGATTTTGATCCTGGCGAGTCAGTTTCACGTAATGTGCGATCACGATGCGATGTTTCACGGTCATAAGGCACACGGCGGTCTGCAATATCTGGCTACCATTCCGGATGCCTTGCAACAGGCGTTTGCCGGGGGGCTATCGGGACCCAAGTTTCACGCCACGCTCATTGGCCTGCTGAGCGTCGCCGCGATTGTTTTGTGGCAAAGCCTGGCACCGAAAAAGTTGCGGCTGATTCCGGCCGCGCTCGTGGCCGTGATTCTGGCCGTGGCGCTCGGCGTGGTGACTGGGTGGGAAGTTCGCAAATTGCAGGTTACGGGCAATATCTTGGCGGACATGAGCTTTCCCTCGGCGATCTCGTTGCAGGCGATACTGAATCCGGGCGTGCTGCTGACCGGTGGAATGATCGCCATCATCGCCAGTGCCGAGACGCTGCTATGCGCCACAGCTGTCGATCAAATGCAGAACGGTCCGCGCACGAATTACGATCAGGAACTGTGTGCGCACGGCATCGGCAATTTTTTATGTGGCCTGCTGGGTGCCTTGCCGATGACCGGCGTCATTGTCCGCAGTTCGGCCAATGTTCAAGCGGGTGCGTCGAGTCGATTGTCAACCATTTTGCACGGCATTTGGTTACTTGTCTTTGTGGTGTTTCTGCCATTCCTGCTGGCTTACATTCCCAAAGCGGCCTTGGGAGCTATCCTGGTTTACACCGGCTTTAAACTGGTGAAGTTCAAAACGTTGCAAGAACTGTGGCGCGTCGACAAAGGGGAAGCTCTCATTTTTCTCACGACGATGGCCATCATCGTGGCCGAAGATCTGCTCCTCGGTGTGCTGGCCGGTTTAGCTCTGAGCGCCGGCAAGCTTTTGTATCGCTTTTCGCATCTGGCACCCAAACTGACCATTGCTGCCGGTCAAAAGCAGGCCACGCTCGAACTGGAAGGGGCCGCAACGTTCATCCGCTTGCCGCTCTTGGCTTCATTTCTCGAACAGGTGCCCGTCGGTTCGGAGTTGCACGTCGACTTCACCCACCTTTCGTACATCGACCATGCTTGCCTGGAACTCATCACCTCCTGGGCGAAACGCCACAAGAGCACCGGTGGCAAATTGGTGATCGACTGGAATTCACTACATGCCCGCTTTAAGGATCTGCCGGCGCGATCAGCGAGCATGACGGCCGAGTCAGCGGCAGCAGTCAAGGCTTAGTCGTTGGTTGCGTTGTTGACGGAATCTCTTGGCCATCTCTCATTTTGCTCTCTTGGTTGACCGGCGCGCTGGCGCTGGTCAGAATGGGCGCTGGCGATTTGGTTCTTCTCTTGCCCGCTGACTGCTGGGTAATGGGTGTTCAATTCGCCTTGGCAAAGCTGGCTACTGGCTTTGTCGCTCCCGCCTCCACGACATACCTACCTTCCACCCAGAGCGCACTCGTGACTCACCCCGCGCCAATATGTTGGTCAGCGATTGTCTGTTGCTGCCTGCTCATCCTGATTGGTGCTGCACCGGCCATCGCCCAGCCCGCAATCACAGGCGTGTCCCCTTCGTCTGTTAAGCCGGGCGCGACAACGGAAGTCAAGTTCACCGGGACCAAGATCGACGGCCCCCTGCAGATTTGGACGAGTTTTCCCGCCCGCTGCGAATGGGTCGGGCACGATCCCAAAGCGAAGGAAGTGAAAAACCTGGTCTGCAAAATGACGGTCCCGGCCGGCGCGAGCTTGGGTGTCGGCGGGATTGTGATCGCCTCGATTCGAGGCATCAGCGATGTGTTGCCGGTGATGATCGACGACTTACCGCTGGTCGCCGATAACGGCAAGAACCACGCGCCCGCTTCGCCGCAGGACGTTTCGCTCCCCGCTGCCATCGAAGGAACCAGCGATGGTCCCGCCAGCGATTACTTCGCCTTCAATGCCAAAGCCAACGAACGAGTTTCGCTGGAACTGGTCGCCGCCCGGTTGGGTAACGATTTCGATGGCGTGCTGCGGGTGATTGACTCGACCGGTAAAGAACTACTGCTGCTCGATGACGATGCCGCCGCGGGGGCCGATTTTCGCGGGCTGTTCGTGGCTCCCGCCGATGGCAAGTATCTGCTCGAACTGCGCGACAATCGCTATAAGCCCAACGGTCGCTATCGGCTGCGACTAGGCACTTTTCCAATCGTTACGACCGCACATCCCATTGGTGTGCAAACGGGCGTGCCGACGTCGCTGCAATTCGTTGGCCCAAACGTCGCTGGCCTGGCTCCGTTGACTTTGCTCACCGGCGAGTCGAACAGCCGGCGCTTGCCTCTCGGTTCACCCGCCGCCAACAGTGTCGGTGCCAGTTGGAGCACCGTGATTGCCAGTTCGCTCCCCGCTGCAGTTGAACCCCAAGGAACGAAAGAACCGCTTACTCTGCCCATTGCGGTACATGGAGTGCTCGCCGTCGCTCGCGAGCAGGATGAATTCGCCTTCACCTTGGCCAAAGGTCAGCGGGCGTCATTTGTGCCTGTTTCACGCAGCGTCGGTTCGCCGGCTATTGTTTCGCTACGCCTCATCAATGCGGCTGGTGCGCAAGTGGCCGAAGCAGCAGTCACTGATAACGAGGAAGAGCCTCTGTCGTTCGTGGCTCCTGCCGACGGTGTTTATCGGCTGCAAGTGAGCGACCTCACGGCCCGCGGTGGCAGCGACTTCACCTATCGCATCGAAGCGACGACTGGCCCCAGTTTTCAACTCATTCGCAAGCCAGGCGTTTTGAAGCCGAAAGTCGCTGATCCGAACAATAATCGAATCCATTTTCCCGTCAGCATCGACGGTGGCGGCTTTGCCATTGATGTCGTCGCTCAGCGCAGCGGTTACGACGGCGCCATTCGCCTGCGGATCGATTCGCCACGCAGCGGTTGGCAAACTGTGAACCATGTGATTGCGGCCAAAGCGAACGAAACGCGGCTATACGTCATTCCCCCGGCCGATTGGCAGCTGGCAGAAATCGCCTCGCTCCGCGTGGTGGGCGAAGCAGCCGATAGCGAAGACATTCCGCCCGCAGTGATGTCGACAATCGCTCAAGTGCGACTCGCCAAGCCGGCGATGATCTACCCGGCTCCCTTCAGCGATGGTCTGATTCTCGCCTCGGGCCTGCTTGCCAAGAGCGAGTTCTATACGCTCTCGCAAACGAAGCCCGAAATCACCTTGCTGCGGCAAGTGGGCCAAGCTCAACTCACGCTGGCGATGCAGCGAACCGAAGCGACGTTCAAAGATATTCCCCTGACCGTGCTGGTGACCAAAGCCCCTGCGGGAGTGACGACGGAAGTCAAACGAAACGGCAACGGCCCGGCTGAAACGTATGACATCATTTTGAAAGCGCCAAAAGAGATTGCCGCGGGGCGTCACGTGCTGCGGTACTTTACCTATGCCGAGTTAGCGGGTACTGGACTGGCCGTATTGTCGAACGATGTGGTGGTGAACGTTGTCGATCCGCTGACGATTACGGTAACACCAGCCGGGCCGTTGGTGGCCGGTCAAAAGCAAAAGGTAAAGATTGCGGTGAAGCGACAAGCGGACGATCGCCAAAGCGTGGAACTAACGTTCAAGTCGCTCCCACCAGGTGTGACTGCCGCGCCAGAGAAGAGCACGCTTGCTCCCGATCAAAACGAACTGGAAGTGGAACTTTCTGCCGCCGCCGATGCGGCAGCGATCATGTTCAAGGAACTCACTGTTGTTGCGACCAGCAAAGCAGCGGGCCAGAATGTGACCGGCGAAAGTGCCGCTGCCACGCTCGAAGTCAAGAAGCCCTAACCAGCTAACTGCCAGCCAGGATTTTGCTCATGCAACTGCCACGTTCGCTGACGAGACCGACCATCGCTCTGCTCTGCCTGCTCAGCAGCACGTCGATGCTCCGGGCTGATGATTTGCCGCTCGAGCCGCTTCAAATCGGCCAGCCTACAAAGTTGGAAGTCCATCCGGCGACCGTAAAACTGAACGGCAAGAATGCCACCGCTCAGCTTGTCGTCACCGGCCACTATGCCGACGGCTCGATGCAAGATCTGACCCGCGCCGCCACGATCACCTCGAGCAACAACGATCTCGTGATTGCCGAGAGTGCCATCCTGCGTGGCAAGACCGATGGCAATGCCGAAATCACCATCGCCGCTGGTGGCCAGCAAGTGAAGCTGCCGGTGGAAATCACCCACGCAGCCACTCCGGCTCGTTTGTCGTTCGAGTTCGACGCCCTCGTGGCCCTTTCGAAGAACGGCTGCAACTCCGGCGCTTGTCACGGTTCCCCCAGTGGCAAGGGTGGCTTTCGCCTTTCGCTGCGGGCCTTCGATCCCGTGCTCGATAACCTCACACTCATTCGCGAAGATCTCGGCCGCCGCACCAATAAAGTGACTGCCGACGAAAGCTTGCTGCTCCTTAAGCCGCTGATGAAAGTTCCGCACGGCGGCGGCCAGAAGATGAAGAAGTCGGATCCCGCCTACGCCGTGCTGCGCGACTGGATCGAACAAGGCTGTAACGCAGATCCCGCCGATCAGGCCCGCTGCGTGAAGATTGAAGTCTCGCCGCCGACCGGCCGGCAGTTCAAGTTTCCTGCACACACCCAACAGTTGGCCGTGCGAGCTCATTTTTCGGATGGCACCAGCCGCGATGTCACGCCGCTCGCTTGCTACTCGTCGTCCGATACCGAAGTCGCCGAAGTGACCGAAGCCGGCCTCGTCATCGGCAAAAACCGAGGCGAAGCTGCGATTTTGGTTCGCTATCTCGAACACATCGAATCGGTCTTTCTCACCTTCGTGAAAGACATCCCCGGCTATCAGTGGCCCAATCCGCCGACGAACAATTACATCGACGAACTCGTCAACGTCAAACTGCGACAATTGCAGTACCTGCCATCGGGCCTCTGCAGTGACGAAGAGTTCCTCCGTCGGGCCTATTGCGACGTGATCGGCACGCCACCCACCGTGGACGAAGTGCGAGCCTTCCTGGCTGACGGTGCTCCCGACAAGCGGGCGAAGGCGATTAACGCGCTGCTCGATCGTCCGGAATACGCTCGCTTCTGGGCGCTCAAGTGGGGCGATCTGCTGCGACTGACGAATCAGCAAATCGGCAACAGCGGGATGTTCAAATATCATCGCTGGGTCGAACGGGCGCTAGCCACCAACATGCCCTACGATCAATTCGCCAAGGAATTGCTCGTCGCCAGTGGCAGCACGCTGGAAAATCCAGCAGCCAATTTTTATCGCACGGCCGGCGATACGAATGAATGCGTCGAAACGATCTCGCAAGTCTTTCTCGGCGCTCGCCTGCAGTGCGCCAAGTGCCACAACCATCCGTTCGAACGATGGACGCAAGATAACTACTATGGCATGGCAGCCTTTTTCAATCGCGTGCAGCGGAAGAAGTCGGCGCGCCCCGATGAACTGGTTGTCTACATGGCCCGCGGTGGTGAAGTCACCCAGCCGCGCACCAACAAGCAGATGAAGCCGTGGCTGCCGCAGCGGGGCGACGTCGATCCTCCTGCCGATAGCGACCGCCGCGACACGTTTGCCAATTGGCTGATCGAAAAAGAGAATCCCTACTTCGCCAAGATCGAAGTTAATCGACTTTGGAGCCATCTGCTCGGGCGTGGCATTGTCGAACCGGCCGATGACTTCCGCGAGTCGAATCCGCCGTCGATTGCGGCCCTGCTCGACGCGCTGGCCAAGGACTTTGTCGAACACAACTACGACCGCAAGCATATCCTGCGGACCATTCTCAACAGCCGCACCTACCAGGCCGACTTCCGCCCGAATGATATGAACAAGGACGATGTAAAGTACTTTTCCCATTATCAGCCGCGGCTCCTTTCGGCCGAGCAATTGCTCGACTCCATCTGTGCCGTCACCGACCTGCCCGAAACCTTCGCGGGCTTGCCAGTTGGTACCAAGGCGACGCAGCTGCCTTCGCCCGATCTGGCCAAGCATGAGTTTCTGAAGATCTTCGGCCAGCCCGAACGTCAAACCGTGTGCGCTTGCGAGCGGACCAGCGATTCGAACCTCGGCATGGCGATTCAGTTCTTCAACGGCCCGCTGATTTATGGCAAGCTGCGCGATGCGAACAATCGCTTTCGCAAAGCCATCACCGCGGGCAAGAAGAACGAAGACATCATCGAAGATTTGTACCTCGCCGCCGTCAGCCGTCGTCCCACGCCCAAAGAACTGGAAGCCAGCCTCACCCACATCGCCAGCAAGGGGGACCAGGTCGTCGGGCTGGAAGATGTCTGCTGGGCGCTCCTCAACACCAACGAGTTCCTGTTTCAACACTAACCCTTCCCTGCTCCCTCTCCTCGGCCAAGCATCCGCCTACTCCCACCGGTTTGAACATGAAACGCACATTCGAATTTCTCGTCGCGGCAATCGTCGCCGCCCTCGCAATTTCCTCTGCCCAAGCTGATCCCGTCAGCTTCAAGGGGGATGTCGCCCCGTTGCTGATTAACAGCTGCCTGGCGTGCCACGGGCCGAAGAAGGCAGAAGGTGGTTACCGGATCGATACGTTCGAAAAGGTGATGGCCGCCGGCGATTCGACGAGTCCGGGCTTTCATGCGAAGGATCTGGAGGGAAGCGAAGCATTCCGGCGCATGATTGAAACGAACCCCAAGGAACGGATGCCGCTTGATGGCGACCCGATGACAGCCGAGCAGATCGCCACCGTTAAGAAGTGGATCGAAGAAGGGGCCAACTTCGACGGGCCCGATCCGAAAGCTCCGCTGGCTTCGTACATTCCGGCCCCCAAGCATCCCGCTGGTCCGGAAAAGTACAGCGCGACCATGCCCATCACGGCGCTCGCTTTCACACCCGATGGTTCGCAACTGCTGGCTGCCGGCTATCACGAAGTGACCGTTTGGAATCCGGCCGACGGCCAGCTCATTCGCCGCATCAACAACGTCGGCCAGCGGACGTATGGCCTGTCGGTCAGTCCCGATGGCCAATTGCTCGCCGTCGCTTGCGGCGCTCCCGGTCGCTTGGGCGAATGCCGCATCTTTAAACTCGATAGCGGCGAACTAGTCCGCGTCATCTCGACCACCAGCGACGTCGTCTACGATTGCCAGTTCAATCCGGCTGGCGATCGCATCGCGACCGCTGCCGCCGATGGCTCCGTTCGCGTGTTTGAAGTGGCGACCGGCAAGGAGCAGAACACGATCACCAGTCACAGCGACTGGGTCTTCGCCGTGGCCTGGAGCCCCGATGGCAATAAGCTCGCTTCGGCTAGCCGCGACAAGACGGCCAAGGTCTACGACGCGAAGACCGGCGACCTGCTCATCACTTACTCGGCCCACAACAAGGAAGTTCGCGGCGTGATGTTCCATCCCGATGGTGCCGAAGTCTATTCCAGCGGCAGCGATAACAAAATTCAGCGCTGGACCGTCAGCGAAGCCAAAAAGAGTGCCGAAGTTGGCTTTGGCGGCGAGGTCTACAAGCTGGCAGCCGGTGGCGAGTTCTTTCTGACGAGCTCCGCCGAGGCCAAGGTCCGGCAGTTCAACGCCAAGGATCAAAAGCAGATTCGCGAATACCCGGGTGCCAAGGACTGGGTCCTCTCGGCCGCCTATCATGCCGGCACCCAGCGAATCGCTGGCGGCACGTTCGATGGCCAGGTCATCATCTGGAATGCCGAAGACGGCAAACAAGTGGTCGCCTTCACTGCGGCACCTGGTTTCACTCCGCCAGCGCCTGCTGAAAAACCGGCCGAGAAAAAGTAACTGTCCCGTAGCTTGGGCTTTAGCCCACGTCGTTGACGCATTGCCCGTGGGCTGAAGCCCACGCTACCAAAACCACATCAGGAATGAATCTCATGGCCAAGGTCTCCCGCCGCACGTTTTCTCTTTCCGTCGCTTCGGGTATCGCCCTCTCGGGGCTGACGGCCATGGGACAAGAGGCAAAAGAATCTGCGCCGAAGGAATTGAAGGCTGGCATCATCGGGCTCGATACTTCGCACGTCATGGCCTTCGCTAAAGAACTGAACAATCCGAAGGCGATGGAAGACGTGGCCCATTGCCGCGTGGTCGCCGCCTATCCCCAGGGGAGCGCCGATATCGAATCGAGCGCGTCGCGCATTCCCGGCTACACCAAGAGCATTCAAGAGTTGGGGGTCGAGATTGTCGGTTCGGTCGAGGATCTCGTGAAGCGTGTCGACTGCGTGCTGCTCGAAACAAACGATGGCCGGCCGCATCTCGAACAAGCACTCGTCGCCTTCAAAGCGGGGAAGCCGACGTTCATCGATAAGCCGGTCGCCGGTTCGCTGGCCGATGCTGTGGCCATTTTTCAAGCGGCCAAAAAGTACAACGCGCCGGTCTTCAGCTGTTCGTCGCTGCGGTTTGCCAAGGGTGCGCAAGAGATTCGCAACGGCGCAATCGGTGACGTACAAGGCTGCGATGCTTACAGCCCCTGCTCGCTGGAAAAGACCCATCCCGATCTGTTCTGGTACGGCATTCACGGTGTCGAGACTCTCTTCACCGTCATGGGCCCCGGCTGCGAAAGTGTGAGCCGATTGTCGACCCCCGACTGCGATCTGGTCGCGGGAGTGTGGAACGGCGGGCGCATTGGCACCTTCCGCGGCATTCGCAGCAAGGGAGGGACCGGCTACGGCGGCACTGCCTTTGGCAGCAAGGGAATCCGCGAAATCGGAAAGTTCGATGGCTACCGACCGCTGGCCGTCGAGATCGTCAAGTTCTTCCGTGGCGGCCCAGCGCCCATCTCGGCGGAAGAAACAATTCAAATCTATGCCTTCATGGAAGCTGCCGACGAGAGCAAGCGTCAGGGCGGCAAGCCGGTGTCGATCGACGCCGTGATGAAGAAGGCCGAAGTTGAAGCTGCTTCACGCCTCGCAGCGCTCGGCGTGAAGTAAACTCGCCGCAGTATCAATCTCTGGCAGTTCGAGATGGGAACTCGCCAGGCTCTCGAACGTGACGTGGGGACGTTAGCCCCGTCCGCCGGAGGAACGGAGGCGTTCGACGGCGAGACGATAGCGGCTGTAGAACTCCGCTGCAGTCCAACCCAGATACAGGTTCGCACCGATCGAGAAGAACAGAATGATGACGGTGAACAGCAGCGTCCACCACGGCTTCTCGGGTTCTACTCCCGGGGCCAGCGGATTTCCCCTGCTGTCGACGCGCGCTGGGGGGAGCGAAAGTGGTGCGTTTGAGAGGGAGGCCATACGGTTGTCGGGACTCGTCGAGCCATAGTTGGCCGACTGACCCGTAGGCATGTTGGGATCGTTGAAGCCACGGCCAGCCAGGTTATCCTGCGGCGAGCCGACCGTCGGCCGATAGGGAACATTTCCAGCCGGAGGCAACTGATCGTTGGGGCGATAGGCGGGCGTTTGCGGATTGTTGGGATAGGGGTTATTTGCGTAGTTGTTATTGTTCGATGGGAACAAATCGTTACGCGGCGCGGTCGGCAGCGGAGGATCCTGGCGATAGGGGTCGCGTGGTGCATACGGATCGGCCGCGGGCTGCTGATTGGGCAACGAGTTATCGCGCAGGCCCGGGTTCAAGCCCGTGTTGCGGAAATCGTTCGCATAGCCATTGGCAGGTGGCTGCATGCTGGGCAGTTGTGGCGCGCCGAGGTTCGGGCGCGTCATGTCCGTGCGCGGATTGGGGTTCTGATAGCCGCCATTGTTGAGTCCCGGCTGGACTGGTTCGTAGCCAGTGGCGGGATTCACCCGCGAGTTCTCGAGTGTCGAATCGCCCGTGGTACCAAAGCCCCGGGGCGTGTTACTGGCAAAACGATCGTTCGCTGCAGGCGCAGTACCGGTGGTTGTGGGTGGAGTCGTCCAATTAAACTGCGACGGCGGCGCGGTGGAGCCGGGTGCTGGACCGAGTGGCGCGAGCGGAGCGGGGGCCGTCCCCGTCGAGCTATAAGGACTGTATGGATTGCTGCTTCCGTTGAGGTTCGTGGAACCAGGGCCGAGCGGCGGAGTCGACAGCGCGGGACGCGTCTTACTTGTGTCGTTGGCGGCAAACGGAGTGGCCCCCAGAGGTGCGTTAGCGAGTGGAGCAGCACCCAGCGGCGCAGCAGCCGGACGACCAGCGACGCGGGGCAATGGCTTGGTGTTCGAGAACACGACGAAGGTATCGACGCGGCCAGCTTCGGTGCTGAGCAGGGTGTAGATTTCGTCGCCGGGGACGAGTGTGCGGAGGAGTTTGGGATCGACCTGCACGAAGTATTCGAGCAGTCCTTCTTTGGTTGGCTGCCAGCCGTAGCGGACGCTGATGTTCTCTTCGGGTTGGCCGTTGGCCTTCCAAAGAATAGTCATGGGTTCGCCCGGTCGCTGGCCAGCACGGGACGTGAGAAACGCGCTGGCGGGTAACTTCCGCTGTTGCGACTCAGGCCGCGGAGCCGCGGCCGCATTGGCTGGCGGTGCAATCCGAATGCAAAGGCGCTGCACGCTCTCGAGTTCGGGGGGCACGCTGCTGCGGATTTCGCTCCCTTCGGCGAGCGCGGTGATAAAGTCGGGCTCGACGATCAGCACGTATTCGATCTGGCCATCGTCAGTGGTGCGCCAGTCGTATTCGACGCCTAGCGTGGCCGCAATCATTAATAGCGCGATTCCATTCATCGCTTTACAACTCCCACCCTAGCGTTCCTGCCTGGGCGTAAGGGGGCCAACAACTACCCCGTGCGGCCAACGGAAATCGCAGGCCTGCGGCAATATTAGTCGAAAGGCGCGGTTTCGGTAAAGAGCGACGACGCGGCAGATTGCGGTCGAATGACATCAAATCGTCATCTTCTTTGGTGAGAACTGGCAGATGCTGCGAAAATGGAGAGCCCTGGCTGGCTGGGGCGTTTTCGTCCTGACTTGGAACTATTCGCCGTTAACAAGTCCAATCAGCTGCAACTTAGGAGTTGAGCCTTTGCGCCAACCGCAAATGGGGGGTGTTCAACAATGGACGCCATTGTTGAACGCGCGCTACGGTAACTCTCGGGTTTGCGGCGGATTGGTGTTCAACAATCGGGGAATAATTGAACGTTTAGGTTCGTTCAGATCGCTCCTGAAGGAGGGCACGATTGACGTAAGTCGGCGTTCCGCTTACTCCCTGGCCCTCGCGCGCCGCTGCGAAGAATGCCCGAAAAAAGTTTGCGGCGATTTTGCGGGACAGATATAGTGAAGAGGTCGTCCGGCTGGGCTCTTTCGCCGCTGGACCCTACCTTTTTGCCGGTCAGGCTATCGCAACTTGCGAACTGCGTCAGCTGCCTGCTGGGCCCACAGCCGTCGACCATCCTTTCCCGTGGCCTTACGCGGACGTGAATTGGCATGAAGAGTTTCGTATTCGCTCCCACAGCGGCGCTATGCCTCTGCTGTTTGTTCTCGTTGCCTATTGCTGCTGAAGAAGCGCCGGCCAAGACCGAAGTCAGCTACTTCAAACAAGTGCTGCCGATCTTTCGCGCCAAGAACTGCACGGGCTGTCACCAGCCTGCCAAGCAAGGTGGCGACTATGTCATGACCGACTTCGCGGCCCTGCTCAAAGGAGGCGAATCGGGCGATGCGGCCGTGGTGCCTGGTCAGCCGAGCAAGAGTCATCTGCTCGCACAGATCACGCCCAAGGATGGCAAGGCGGACATGCCCAAAGATGCCCCGCCGCTGACCGATGCCGAAGTGACCCTGGTGAAGACCTGGATTGAGCAAGGGGCCAAGAACGATACGCCCGCCTCGAACATGCTCCGCTACGATGCCGATCATCCGCCCGAGTATCTGGCTCCGCCTGTGCTGAAGGCCGTGAAGTTTTCGCCCAGTGGCGACGCGCTAGCCGTGGCCGGCTATCACGAGGTACTGCTCCACAAGCCTGACGGCAGCGGGCTGATTGCCCGGCTGGTTGGCGAGTCGGAACGAATCGAAGCAATTGCCTTTTCGCCCGATGGCACCATGCTCGCCGCTTGCGGTGGCTCGCCTGGCCGCTTTGGCGAAGTGCAGATTTGGGACATCGCCAAGCGCGAACTCAAGCTCTCGAAGATGGTCGGCTACGATACGATCTATGGAGTCAGTTGGTCGCCGAACGGCAAGCTGGTTGGCTTTGGTTGCCCGGATAACACGATGCGTGGCATCGATCCCACAACCGGCGAACAGGTGCTGTTTAACGGGGCCCATAACGACTGGGTGCTCGATACCGTTTTCTCGACCGCCAGCGATCACATCATCACCGTCAGTCGCGACATGTCGATGAAGCTGGTCGAAGTTGGTACGCAGCGGTTCGTCGATAATCTCACGAGCATCACACCCGGCGCGCTCAAGGGCGGGCTGATTGCCATCGATCGTCATCCCACCAAGGACGAACTGCTGTGCGGCGGTTCCGATGGTGCCCCGAAGGTTTTCAAAATGATCCGCACCGAAGCCCGCAAGATCGGCGACAATGCGAACCTGCTCAAAGAGTTTCCCGCTCAGCCCGGCCGCATCTTTGGCGTGGCTTACAGTAAGGATGGCAGCAAGATCGCTGCGGGCAGCAGTCAAGATGGCCGCGGCGAAGTTCGCGTTTACGACACAACCAGTTTCCAACAGCTGTGGAAGTTGGAAATTCCCGAAGGGGGCATCTACAGCGTCGATTTTCGGCCCGATGGCCAGACCTTAGCTATCGCCGGTTTTGATGGTGAAGTGCGATTGGTGAATGCCGCCGATGGAAAACTCATCAGCAAATTCCTGCCCATCGAAATCAAGACAGCTACCGCAGCGAATTAGTCCATTAGCCCAACGCGCAAGCGAGGGTGAAGCTGGTACCCGCATCGTCCCTCGCTTACGCGTCGGACTAGTAACGAAGAATTGAGGCACGGAAATGCATTGCAATCGTACTTACTGCTGGTTGTGCTGGCTCACCGCCATTCCCCTCGCGCTGATGATTATGTCGTTATCGGCGGCACGCGGCGAGGAATTGCCGAAGGGCTTGAAGGTCGTGTCCCTCGAAGTTCGCCCGACGACAGCGGAGCTAAAGCACCGCTTCGATTACCGGCAGATTCTCGTGACCGGCAAGCTCGACTCGGGCGAAAGCGTCGATCTGACGCGCATTGCCAAGCCGCAACTTAACGGTGCCGATGCCGCGAAGGTCGCCAGCATTTCGGCCGACGGTCAACTGCGGGCCGTGGGCAACGGCAACGCCGAACTCGTTTACTCGTACAACAATCTCTCCGCCAAAGTTCCGGTCGCAGTCGCGGGTGTCGAACAAGCCCAACCCATCAGCTTCTTGCGCGACGTGCAACCTGTCCTCTCGCGCACCGGCTGCAATCAGGGAACTTGCCACGGCGCGAAGGATGGTAAGAACGGATTTAAACTTTCCTTGCGAGGTTACGACGCGCTTTACGATCATCGCGCACTTACGGACGATCTGGGCGCACGGCGGTTCAATCGCGCCGCTCCCGATCAGAGCTTGATGTTGCTCAAAGCAACTGGTTCCGCGCCGCACGTCGGTGGCGTACGTATGAACGTGGAAGATGCTTATTACGGTCTGCTTCGCGAATGGATTGCTCAGGGGGTGAAGCTCGACCTGCAAGCGCCGCGGGTTACGAAAATTGATGTCTATCCGCTCAATCCGATCGTCCCGCGTCCGGACATGAAACAGCAGATTACTGTCACAGCCACCTATAGCGACGGCAGCACTCGCGACGTCACTCGCGAGGCCTTCATCGAAAGTGGCGATATCGAAAAGATCGAAGCCGATGCCCGCGGAATCATCACCACCCTGCGTCGCGGCGAAGCACCCGTGCTGGTGCGCTACGAAGGTGCGTATGCGGCCACCACCATCATCTGCATGGGCGACCGCAGCGGTTTCGCCTGGCAAGAACCGCCAGCCAATAACTACATCGATGGGCTGATCTATAAGAAATTGCAGCAGGTCAAGATTCTGCCGAGCGAATTGTGCAGCGATGACGAATTCATTCGCCGGTTGCACATCGACCTCACCGGCCTGCCGCCATCCGCTGAGCAGGTCAAGGCGTTTTTCGCCGACACGCGCGATAGCAAAACCAAGCGCGACGCGCTCGTCGACAGTCTGATTGGCAGCCGAGAATATGTCGAAAACTGGACCAACAAATGGGCCGACATGCTGCAGGTGAATCGTAAGTTCCTGGGCGAGGAAGGTTCCGTCGCCCTGCGCAACTGGATCAAGGACGCAATTGCCGCCAACAAACCTTACGATCAATTCGCCCGCGAAGTCCTCACCGCCCGCGGCTCGAACATCGAGAATCCGCCGGCCGCCTATTACAAAGTGCTGCGCGATCCCGAGAACGCGATGGAGAATACGACGCACCTCTTCCTGGCGGTGCGGTTCAATTGCAACAAGTGCCACGACCATCCCTTCGAGCGCTGGACGCAGGACCAGTACTACAACATGGCGGCCTACTTCGCTCAGATTGGTCGCAAGGAAGACCCGCTCTACTCCGGTATGAAGATTGGTGGTTCGGCCGTCGAAGGCGCGACACCTCTGGTCGAAGTGATTTACGATGCCCGCAGCGGCGACATCAATCACAACCGTACCGGCCAGGTCAGTCCGCCGGCATTTCCCTTCGCCCACAGCGACGTGGCCCCGACCACCACACCGCGCCGGCAGCAACTGGCGCAGTGGATGACGTCGAAAGAAAATCAGTACTTTGCCAAGAGCTATGCGAATCGGTTGTGGGGCTATCTGTTTGGCGTGGGCATCATCGAGCCCATCGATGACATTCGCGCCGGCAATCCGCCAACGAATCCCGAACTGCTAGATGCTCTCACGATCGATTTCGTCAAATCGAACTTCGACGTGCAGCACATGCTCCGGACGATTTGCAAGTCGCGCACCTATCAACTGTCGGTCAAAACAAACCAGTGGAACGACGACGACGGCATCAACTATTCGCACGCTTTACCGCGGCGTTTGACTGCTGAGACGCTATACGACGCCATTCACATTGCGACCGGATCGCAGCCGCGCCTGCAAGGTGTGCCGGCTGGATTCCGCGCGGCAGCGCTGCCCGATGCAGGCATTTCCGATCCGTTCCTGGATGACTTCGGCAAGCCGGTGCGCGAGAGCAGCTGCGAATGCGAGCGCTCGTCCGGCATGGTGCTGGGGCCAGTATTGAAGTTGATTAACGGCCCGACGGTCGCCAACGCGCTCGCCGACGCCAATAGCGAACTCAGCAAGCTGGTCACGACAGAGAAGGACGACACGAAACTGATTCGCGAGGTCTTCCTTCGTTTCCTGGCCCGCGAGCCTTCGGCCCAAGAGATTAAGTTCTCGCAGGCTGCGCTCGTTGCCACCAACGGCGAAGTGGAACAGGCCAAGCAGGAATTGGCCGCTTATGAAACGACTTTGCCAGCGAAGGTCGCCGCCTGGGAAGCCACGGCTGGCAAGGCCGCTGCGTGGACTCCGCTGACGATTGGCGAAGCCAAGTCGCAAGCGGGTGCCACTTTTAAGGTGTTGGACGATCAAGCAGTGATGGTGAGCGGTTCGACTGCCAAGGATGTTTATACCTTGACTGCCAACGTCGATCTCGCTGGAATCACCGGCATTCGCTTGGAAGCTTTGGCAGACCCCGCATTGCCGGGCAAGGGGCCCGGGCGATCGGCCAAGGGGAACTTCGTGCTGAGTGAATTCAAAGTCACTGCTGCACCGAAGGCGGAACCGATGAAACTAGAGCCCGTGGTATTGCAAAACGCCACGGCTGACTTTAGCCAGGCAAATTGGGCGGTGGTTGGCGCCATCGATGGCAACGAAGCGACCGGCTGGGGTGTCTCGCCCGACTTAGGCAAAACGCACATTGCCATCTTCGAAACGAAAACCGACGCCGGTGCTGCTGGTGGTACGGTGCTGACGTTCACCCTGTCGCAGCAGTATCAGGATGGTACGCACGCCCTCGGTAAGTTCCGCTTGAGCGCAACGAATTCGCCCCGGCCGATCAGCGGCGGCAAGGTGCCCGACGCGATTGCCGCGATCCTTGCCACGCCTAAAGAAAAACGAACGCCCGAGCAGAACAGCGCGCTCACTGCGCACGTGATTGCTCAGGATGGCGAACTTGCCCGCCTGAAGAACGCCATTTCGCAAGCAGAAGAGACCACGCGCAATGCCCGCCTCATCGGTGTGCAAGATCTCGCCTGGGCTCTCATCAACAGCCCGGCGTTTTTGTTCAATCGGTAAATCATCACAAGGATGTTGGGAGGCGAACGCATGGAAGAGGCCGCGCTCGCCACATCGCCCGCAGTTGCATTGCCACCTGCTGAAAGTGACGCTTCAGCAGCGTCTGCGCCACCAGTCTTCCGCTGGCAGGTTCACGGTTCGCCGTGGCGGACGTTGTTGATTTGGCTGGGATTGCCGTTTGCATTTTCTAACGCGAGTCTGTTTTGCTGGCAGACGCTGGCGATGCATTTCGTGGCCTCCACGCAATTCAGCAATCCCTACAACTACAGTTTTGGGTTCGCACTTCTGGCGTCAGGCTCGCTGCTGGTCTATTTACTCATTATGGTTCAGGCCACATTGGCGAGCCTGGTGTTAGCCGGGAGCACAGGAACCTTGTGGCCGCGCCTGACCGCCTATTGGCTGGTGATTGCCGGAATCGCGGCATCTCTCTGCGCGAGTTACCCCTTCGCTTCCTGGTTCGGCACTTGGCTCGAATCGCTACGCCGACCAGCCGATCCTTTTTCGCACGACTTTTACTTGAGTGTACCTTGGAGCGAAAACTGGCCGCTCATGGCTACGATTCCAATTTTGCTGTTGGGTTTTCAAGCTCCGTTTTGGTTCATGCGAGTGGTCTTCGGGTGGCGATTGCAGCGCAGCGATGAACGGCCAGTGGGCACAATTGCGTGCGGCTCGACTGACAAGCTTTCGCTGCGGGACTTGCTACTGGCGACCACCATCGTCGCGCTTAGTTTGGGCTTGCTGCAATTCAGCAAAACATGTTCCCAGGAAGTTGCTGTTAGTCAAAGTGACTCGCGCATCACAACTTTGCTATTCTCATCCATCATCGCCCTGTTCGTGCTAATGATCGCTGTGCCCCTGACGGCCCTGTTTCTGCGAGGCGGGCGATTGTCGATTGCCTGGGCAGCGAACTTGGCAGGATCCATGGGGCTCGCCGTGGTGTATGCCTTCTACGCATCCTGGTCATTCTCCCAAGATCTGTGGCAAATGCTGTTGATCGGTTGCCTCGCCATATTTTCGCTTACGGTTACGTATGCTTGCGGACTTCATCTATTGCGATGGCATGGTTGGCGACTTGCGGGCCGTGCCAAGCCATTCGCATCGCAATCGCCTCTCTAACACGGACGAATTCATTCGATGTTGAAAAGAGCTCGACTTACCTACAGTTTGGTAGCGACATTGGTAGCTTGGCAAATTTCCACGGCCTACGCCCAAGTCGGCGACCCCACGTTGCGCACGGACCACCCGCAGTATGCCGGCGAGGGAGCGTTTCAGACGGTAGCCGACTGTGTGAAATTCGCCGTGAATGGCAAGCAGCCGCTGACCGAGCAAGAGCAGGCTATTGCCGTTTATAACTGGCTTTTGACGCACCAATGGCATTTGGCGTCGCCGCAAGAGTTCTGTTCGCCAGGCAGGCAGCCCGATACGAATGCGGGGCATGAAGACTCGATTGTGTATGACGCCGCGCGAGCGCGATTCTCGTACGGCTACGGCCTGTGCGGCACCGTACATGCTTGGAACGAACCATACTGGCAAGCTGCTGGCTTTGCGGCGCGGCGGCGAGCATTTCCCGGGCACACCAACAGCGAGATTCAGTACGGCGGAACCTGGCATGCCTTCGATACCGATATGGCCGGACTCTTGTTTCGCCAGGACGGCATCGTCGCCGGTTACGAAGACATCATCGCGGATCCCACGCTTGCTGGTTCGGTGAAAGCTCCCGTGCCGCATTATCCGTTTGCCTGGCCCGGCGATTTCAACGGCATGAAGAAAGGCTGGCTGCAGGTCGCGAAAGAGCCGAACAAGTGGTACCGCATGTACAACGGCGGCTACGAGTGCCAGCCCGGAATTGTCAACCTGCGTGCCGGCGAAACGTTCACACGCTGGTTCGATCCCGATCATTTCGGCGGCCCAACAAAACGCCGCTTCTGGCACCATCAGCCTGGCGGACCCTTTCGCGATTGGACCTTCGCGAATAACGGCCAGCCGCGGCACGACGGCAGAGAGCACAATGCCCGCGGCAATGCCTCGTATAGCAATGGGGAGTTTGTCTATCAGCCCGACCTGGCAAAGGCCCAATTTGCGAAACTGGGTGACAAATTCTCAGTGACCTTCACTCACTGGTCCCCATACGTTATCTGCGGCGATCCGGTCGACGATGCCAATCCGATGACGGGGCGCGCAACCGATGGCCTTATCGTCTCTGGCAAACTCCATGGCGAAGTGCAAGTCGATGTTTCTCCCGATCAAGGTCAGACGTGGACGACCATTGAAAATCCTCAGTTGCCGCTCGATCTGACGGAGCGCGTGAAAGGACGCAACGGTTGGCACGTCCGTCTTCTCGCGGCGGAACCGTCAAGCATCAACGAGATTAAATTCACGACCACGACGCAAGTCTGTCAGGCGATTTACCCTCGGCTTAGACCGGGTGGCTCTCAAGTAGACTATCGCGCAGCCGCACGCGGCGTGGTGGCAGTCCTGCCTAATTTCGGCTTGGCGGAAGAGGAGGTGGGAAAATTCGAAGATGTATCCCGCCGCAGCAGCAACCTGGCCTATCGCGGTCGGAGCGCCCAATCCCGTTTGGCCTATGAGACGACAAACAACAAGCCGGCGAGCACGGTGTTTCCGATCGTGTCGCAGCATCCGCTTGTCGAAGTGCGAGCTGCGATTCGCTACCAGGTTCGTGTGCCGCCGCCGCAGGGGCACGACTATTGTCTGGAAGTTTCCACCGATGCAGGCAAGACTTGGCAAACATTTGCCAAGGCAGACATCCCCAAGGACAACGAATTCTCCAGTGGCTGGCTAGCGGGGGCTGTCAACATTGCGGACGCAAAGAAGAACCAGGCGCTGGTGCGCGTCACACTTTACGCCGGTGGACACAAGACGGGCCTCATCGATGCGCAGTTTTATGGCATTTATGAACAGCCAAGTTCCTCGACAATGAAGGTTGAGTATGGCTGGCTCGAAGCGGGCAAATTGAAAACCCATACCGAGAGCATTCCGGTGGGTACGCAGCCCCATACTTGGAAAATTCCCACCGACGACAAGATCGTCGATGACTTTGTCCGGCTTTCTGCCAGTCGCGAATAGCAATTCGATCTGCCTGCCATTACAAACAGACTATCTAACTCTCCGGGAGTCCAACACATGCGTCTTTATCTCGCCTTGCTCGCTCTATTCGTGCTGGCTGCAACAGCCATGGCAGCTGATCTTCCTTGGCCTCGTTGGCGCGGACCGAACGACAGCGGCAGCGTGGCAGACGGAAAATACCCTGCCAATCTCCTCGACGAGAAGAAGCTGAATTGGAAGGTGAAACTTCCCGGCATCGGCTGCTCGACGCCGGCGGTGCTGAGTGATCGGATTTTCGTCACTTGCCCTGTTGATGGCCATAACGGCGTGATCGCCCTCGATTGGCAAGGAAAGGAACAATGGCGCACGAAGCTGGGCGAAGAACGCCGCGGCAAACATCGCAATGGCTCCGCAGCGAACTCGTCGCCAGTTACCGATGGCAACTTTATCTTTGCCTATTTCAAGAGTGGCGAACTGGCCACGCTCGACCTGAGCGGCAAGTTGCTCTGGACCACGAACCTGCAGACTCGCTTCGCCAAAGACACGCTTTACTGGGATGTGGGTACGTCGCCGATTGTTACCGAAAAGGCGGTGATCGTTGCGACCATGCACTCGGGCGAATCGTACCTTGCCGCGTTCGAAAAAGCGTCGGGCGAACTTCTTTGGAAGGTCTCTCGCAACTATCAAACGCCCGTCGAAGGGGATCATAGTTATGCGACGCCAATCGTGGTTAAGCGGGACGGCCGCGAGATTCTGTTGGTTTGGGGGGCCGAACATTTAACGGCCCACTCTACGGACGATGGTAAAACTCTTTGGAGTTGCGGCGGGTTCAATCCCGACCGCAAAGGTAACTGGGTGCAAGTGGCATCAGCCGTGGTCGATGGCGATATGGCTGTCGTCCCTTACGGCCGCGGCGCTCGCATTGCGGGCATCAAGCTGGATGGGACCGGGGACGTAACTGCGACGCATCGGGTGTGGACGCACGACGATCTTGGTTCGTTCGTTCCCTCGCCGGTTGCCTATCAAGGAAATGTGTACGTCGTGCGCGATGAAGGCGAAGTCGTTTGCCTGAATATTAAAACCGGCGCGACTGTTTGGATCGATCGCTTGCCGAAGAATCGAAACAAATACTACGCTTCCCCCATGATCGCCGGCGGCCGGATGTATGCCCCGCGCGAGGATGGCGTTGTTTTCGTGGCCGATGTGCAGGATGGCTTCAAGCTGGTGAGCGAGAACGACATGCAAGAGCGCATCATTGCCTCGCCGGTGGCGGTGAGTGGCAAACTGCTGATCCGCGGCGAAGAGCACTTGTATTGCTTCAGCGAATAATTGATTCCGCAAATCCCACTTCTCTCGAGAATCGCACCATGCGCAATCTGGCTTTCGTGCTTGTCTGGTTAAGTCTCCTCTCCGTCGCCGCGGCTCAATCCGTTACTGCCGAAACAGCTGCAATCAAACAGCCCGCTGCTGCGGATGGCAAACTCCGGATTATCGTGTTCGGTGCTCACCCGGACGATGCTGAGTTCAAAGCTGGAGGAACCGGCGCGCTGTGGGCCAGGCAGGGGCATCACGTCAAGCTAGTGTCGGTTACCAACGGCGATATCGGGCACTGGCAAATGGCCGGCGGTCCACTGGCTCAGCGTCGCGCGGCAGAAGCAAAAGCCTGCGGCGCGAAGTTGGGTACAACGAGCCAGGTGCTCGATATTCACGACGGCGAATTGCTGCCGACGCTCGAACATCGCCAGACGCTCACCCGGCTAATTCGCGAATGGAAAGCCGACATCGTGATCGCCCATCGCCCTTGGGACTATCACCCCGATCATCGTTACGTCGGCGTGCTGGTGCAGGATGCTGCATTCATGGTTACGGTGCCGTTCTTTTGCCCCGATGTGCCGCCGCTGAAGACGAATCCGGTCTTCCTCTATTCGAGTGACCTGTTTCAAAAGCCGTATGCCTTTCGCCCAGATGTGGTGGTGGCGCTCGACGAAGTCTTTACGCAAAAGCTCGACGCGATCCACGAACTGACTTCGCAGGTCTATGAAGGTGGTGCCAGCGGCAGCGAAGAGTTTGTCCGCAAGGTTCCTCTGGCCCGCGATGAAGCGGGACGCAAAGCCTGGCTGCGCGAAAAATGGGAAGATCGCCAAGGGCGCGAGGCCGACCGCAATCGCGATTTGTTGATCAAGCTGTACGGTGAAGAACGTGGTAAGAAGGTCCGTTTTGCAGAATCGTTCGAACTGTGCGAATACGGCCGCCGACCGACAGCAGATGAGTTGAAAAAACTGTTCCCGTTTTTTGACTGACGCGGGAGCAGATCTTGATTGCCCCCAGCCACACATCCGCCTATGTTGATGGAACATTTACCGCGCTGGACGGGGTCACTTGATGCCTTTCACCCACCTCAACACTCGATGCCCCGGGCCGCTGAATCGGCGATTGTGGATGTCGCTCGGCGGCTTGAGTTTGGGAGCGTTAGCCACAGGCATTCAGCCAACGCTCGGCGGTCTACTGGCTGCTGAAGGTCACACGTCGGTGGATCGGGAGTTCTCGGTCATCCTTTTTTGGGCGAATGGCGGTCCGAGCCATCTCGACCTTTTCGATCTAAAGCCAGGTGCGCCGGCTGAGTATCGGGGGCCGTTTCAGCCCATCCAGACGAACGTTCCTGGCATCGAAATCACTGAACTTCTGCCTCAACTTTCGCGTCTAGCGGATAAATTTTCGCTGATCCGCAGTTTGCATCACGAGCGGAACGAGCACTCGGGCGGTACGCATCGCTTTCTCACTGGGTACCCCTCGCGGGCTGCCAACCTGAACGACGCGGAATTTCCCGAACTCGGTTCAGTCGTGGCGCACGAACTTCGTGGCCGCGGCGGAGAAGTGCCGTCGTTCGTGGCCAACACCAAGTTCTATGGGGGCGGCCCTGCCTACTTGGGCCCCGCATTCGGTCCATACATGCCGAGTCCCAATCCACGTTCGTCGACCGGGGACAACCAGTACGACCCGATTCCGATTTTCAAAGAAGGGATCGGCAACGACGATCTGGCCATTTCGCCCGAGGGCGTTGTCAGCCTCAGCCGGCGGATGAATCTTCTTGCGCAACTCGATGCGTTGCCTCGCGCGGTGGATGCCGCTGGCGAAATGCAGGCGCTCGATAGCTTTCAAAAGCGGGCCGCGACGATGCTGGCCAGTCCGCGCACGCGCCAGGCCTTCGATTTGACGCAGGAAGATTCTCGCACCCTGCAGCGATATGGAGACACTCACTTCGGCAAGAGCCTGTTGACTTGCCGGCGCCTGGTAGAGGCTGGCGTGCGGTTTGTGCAGTGCCAGGCGAATTATCGCTTGCGGCCAGAAACAGGGGTGACCAGCAACTGGGACGATCACAGCGTCAACTCGCACATTTTCGATTCCTATCGCGAGAAACTCCCCTCGTTCGATCAGTCGGTTTCGGCGCTCGTCGAGGATTTATATCTGCGTGGACTTGATCGGCACGTACTCTTTGTCTTTTGTGGTGAGTTTGGCCGCACCCCATTGATTCGGAACCAAGACAAGAGTGGCCGGCCCGGTCGCGACCATTGGTCCAAGGCCATGAGCGTGCTGCTGGCCGGTGGAGGTCTGCAGATGGGTCAGGTCATCGGCAAGACGAGCGCCAAGGCGGAAGAACCCGTCGAACGCCGCATGGATAGTAACTGTTTGCTCGCCACCATCTATCGGCGGTTTGGCATCGACACGCGGCGACACTTGCACGACCAATTGGGACGCCCACTCGCGATCCTCCCTGCCGGCGAACCGATCGCCGAACTGCTCTAATATTTTTATCGGTTAACAGCCAAGTTAATTTGCCAGCTTGTGAACTGAAGGTCATTTCACCATGTTTCGTATCTACTCTTTCGTCGTACTGTGTTTTTGCACCACCTTGCTGACTGCCGACGAGGCAGTCAAACAGCGTCCGAATGTCCTGTGGTTTATCGTCGACGACATGTCGGCGAACTTCTCTTGCTATGGCGAGAAACTGATCGCGACGCCCAATGTCGATCGACTGGCGAAAGAAGGAACGAAGTTCTCGCGGGCGTTCGTCACCGCGCCGGTTTGTTCGCCGTGTCGCTCGGCGCTGATTACCGGCATGTATCAAACGACGATCGGCTCGCACCATCATCGGAGCGGTCGCGGCGTGGAGAAGATCCACTTACCCACCGGTGTGACTCCAGTTCCCACCCTCTTTCAGCAGGCCGGCTACTACACCTGCATTGGCAGTGGACTGCCCGATGCGGGGCGTGCTGGCCAACCAGCCAAGAAGAAGCAAGCCGGGGGTGGATTGGGCAAAACGGATTACAACTTTGAATACGACAGCAAGATGTACGATTCGGCGGACTGGTCGAAGCGCAAGGCCGATCAACCGTTTTTCATGCAGGTGCAACTAGCGGGTGGAAAGTTGCGCGGTGGTACCGACGCCAGTGCGCGCCGGTTGAGCGAACGGGCCGCAGCGGAATTCGACAATGCTGTGAAGCCAGCTGATGTCACCTTGCCCCCGTATTACCCGCGCGATCCGGTGCTGCTTGGAGATTGGGCGGCGTATCTCGAAGCGGTGCGCTTCACCGATCAGCATGTGGGAAAGGTGCTCGCCCGCTTGGAAAAAGAAGGGCTACTGGATAACACCGTGGTCATCTTCATGACCGATCACGGCATTAGCCATGCTCGGGGTAAGCAGTTTTTGTACAACGAGGGGACTCATGTGCCGCTTGTGATTCGCGGCCCTGGCATTGCAGCCGGCGTGACGCGCGAGGACCTGGTCGAGCACATCGACCTGGCTGCACTGTCGTTGGCTGCGGCAGGAATTGAAATTCCCAAAACAATGCAGGCCCGCAATATCCTGGCGAAAGATTATCAGCCGCGCGACGCAGTGTTCGCTGCCCGCGATCGCTGCGACGAAACGGTCGAACAACTCCGCAGCGTGCGCACCGACCGCTGGCTCTACATTCGCAATGGCTACCCGGAGCGGCCGCACCTGCAGCCGAATGCGTACAAAGATGGAAAGAGTATTGTGCAAACGTTGCGTTCTCTGCATGAGATGAAGCAGTTGAGCGATTTGCAAGAGAAGCTTCTTTTCTCCCCCACCCGCCCCAAAGAAGAGTTGTACGACTGGCAAGCGGACCCGCATCAGCTCAACAATCTTGCCGGCGATCCAAACCATCAGGGCATGCTGGAAAAACTGCGTCAGCGACTCGATCGTTGGATCAAGGAGACGGGCGACCTTGGTCAAACGCCCGAAACCGAATCGCGCTACGACAGCGATATGGCCAGCTATCTTGGCCGCGGGAACCCCGCTGTCGAGAAAAATGTTGCTCAGATGAAGCAGTGGAGAAAAGAAGGGAAGTGAGACCTACGCCGCCAGCCGAATGGGCGTTTGTCGGTGAGCAGTCGAGATTCGATTGAATGCTGCGCCCAATTCTTCCCTGGCGAATGGCTGGGCAATCACATGCCCGATGCCGAGCTTCGCGGCCCGCTTCAAATCGCTGGGCCGCGGAAAACTTAGCAGCAGAATCTCTGCCGCAGGCATTTTTGTAGCAGCTGATTTTTTTGCGACCTGCCAATCCTCCCAGCATCGCCAATCTTCAAAGAGACGAACCGGCGGTTCGCTGCAAATCGCCGGCATGTGTGGCGGCTGCCAAATCGTCCGATAGTTTAGCGACGCACAGAGGGCGGCGAGTCCTTGATAGTCGGTTTGACTAGCTGCATGAATAACCAGCCACTCACTGTTAGCAGATTGAGTTGCAGTCCCCTTCCAGCCCACGAGCGAAAGCAACACATGCGGCGGCTGATGCCAGGCGATGCGGGCAACGTCGCCGAGTGGTCGGCCGCTCCGCTTTTCTCCTTCGCTCCAACAGCCTGTTACGACGACCCGCTCCGTAGTCGGCGAGGCATCGCGAATGGCGTCCACCTCGGTCTGCTGAAAATCCCCCGAGCGTGATTGCAACCAAACCACCGCAGCGGACGTGTGAGACCGTGGCAGGGGTTGCTCGCGGGCGACTTGCCAGGCAGCCAGCACGTCGCTGGTTCGCTCGAACGCATAGATGACCGAGAACTTTCGCAGTTCCCGTTCGTACGCCACGAGTTCGGGCGACAAGTGCTGGCCAACGGTGGTGATAAGCATGGGCGTGAATCGGTTCACTGCCCCATCACGACTAGAGATCGGGCAGCAGGATTTCTAACCGGCCGACTTCGGCAATCAGGTCAGCTGGAGTTTCGGAGAATCGCAAAGCTTCCATAAAACCGGGCGAACCGAGCAGGCGACTGAGCCGAGCCAGGGTCCGCAGGTGGCCGGCATCATCGACGGAACAGATCAGGAAGAAAAGGTCAGTTAATTGGCCTCCTTCCGCTCCGAACGGAATTCCCTGATAAGTGCGACCGAGGGCAATAAAGGGCTGGGCCAGGATGTGTGGCAAGGGGCGACGGGGATGCAAGAGCGCCACACCACTTTCCATGGCAGTGGGATGGAGGCTTTCCCGCATTTTGACAGCCTCCGCCATCTTCTCAGGATCCCACAAAAAACCGGTGCTAGCGGCCAATTCGCACATGTCGCTAATGACCGAAGCCTTGGTCCGGGCTTCGAGCGGCAAGGCGATTCCGGCCGGTGACAGCATTTCGGCAATGCGAACCGACGACTGGGCTTCACGCGCCTGGCGGTTCAACACCCCCTCGACATTTTGCAGGTCTTCTTCGTCCGCCGCTCCGATGCGGTCTTCTAGCCAATGATGGATTTCTGCCAGCGAAAACCGCCATTCGCCACCAATTCGCCGACCGGGAACGGTGCCGCGTTCCGCCATGCGTTGCACCTGGTTAGGCATCAAGTGGAGATACTTTGCCAGGCTCTCGATATCGAAGTCGTCGCGGCTCATGGGAAGGTTCAGTGGGCGTTCAGCGAGGGGGAAGCGGTGCAGGGGCTTCGATTTTGACCCACCCGGGCGGTTAGTGTCCAGATGGAAAGGAAGGTGCCAGGAACTTTCATGACTTTTCTGTTTAGGAGCTAAATCGTTCGAAACGATCCCCTAGACATTGCCGGATCGTCAAACTACTCTGAAAACTTCCCAGGTTAACCGTACGGAATTTTCCTACCAAAAACCACCCAGCCAAATCCTGCTTCCAGCCAACAGTCAACTGGTTAAACCCTCTCCTACCTGGGTTCAGTGACTGCGAGCCGTGCTTAGCAAGCTTTGACTACCCCCCAGGACATGTGAGCGGAATTCGGTACTTTCATCTCCGGCAGATGATGAAAGTGCCTCGCTCACTGAGATTATGACTCCAGAAAATCTAAGTACTTCCGTATCTGCTTCTGCGCGCGCATTGCGCCCATCTTCGCAAACTGCGGGGATCGATCATTTACTCGACGAGCGCGGCGCGCCGGCGTCACGCCCCTTGCCGGTTCGCGGCACTCGCAATGGCTGGCCGATGACGGTCTGCCTGGTGATTGCTGATCTGGCCGCAGTTCTGACTGGCTTGGCTGTTGCCGCCCTCGTTGTCGCCTGGTGGCGAAATGCCTGGGGTTGGCCCAACGAAACATCGCTCCGTTTGGCAACTGGTTACTCTGCGGCCATGCTGTTGGCACTCCAGTCGCAGGGCTTGTATCGCGCGCTGCAGCTCCGCCCCGCCGCCGAGTTGCGGATCGTGTTTCTTACCAGCCTCGTGACCATCTGCCTGCTCGGCACGTTGCTCTTTGCCATGCCAGATATCTCAGTCGGCGCGTGCGTCGCCCTGATTTTCTCCAGCCTCGTTTTTGCCCTCGTCGCTCCGCTGACCCGGACCATCGTGCGGATGACTGCGGGCCGGGCAAACTGGTGGGGCCGGAGAGTGATCGTGGTTGGCGGCAGTCGCCGCGGACTGGCTGCCTATCGTCAAATGCAGCGATTTCCTGCCATGGGGTTGCGTCCGGTCGGAATTGTCGAAGATGTCATTTCGCCCGCCACAAGCGGCGAAGTCGAAGGTTACCTCGGTCAATTCGACGATGTGTCGGAGATTGCCAAAGAACATGGCGTGGATACCGCCGTGCTGGCGATGTCTCCGCACTTCGACGACGATACGCGGCGGATGATTTCGCGCGGTGGAATGGGAATTCGCCATTGGATAGTCATGCCCGAATCGCAAGGGATGCCGCATTTGTGGGCCACCGCGGGCGAAGTGGCTGGTCAACCAGCACTCGCCATGCAAGTGGGCCTTCTTTCACCTGCCGCGCTCGTTACCAAGCGCGTTTGCGACGTGCTGATTGTCAGTGTCGGCGCGTTGCTGGCTTCGCCCCTGTTGTTATTTATTGCCGCCGCGATTCGCCTCGGTTCGCCGGGCCCGATCTTCTACTCGCAAGAGCGGGTTGGCCGTCACGGCCGGCGCTTTCGCGCGTGGAAGTTTCGCAGCATGGTGCCGAATGCCGATCAGGTGCTGAAGGACTTGCTCGCGAAAGACCCGGTCCTGCGGGCCGAATGGGAAGCAGACCATAAGCTGAAAAAAGATCCCCGGATCACCTGGATCGGCCGGTTTATTCGCAAGACCAGTCTCGATGAACTGCCGCAATTGTGGAACATCTTCCAAGGGGATATGAGCCTCGTTGGTCCGCGGCCAATCGTACAAGCCGAGATCGAGAAATACGGCGATTGCTACGAGCAATATGTGGCTGTGACGCCTGGGCTGACAGGCCTTTGGCAAATTTCTGGTCGCAATAAGACCACCTATGAGCAGCGGATCGATTTCGACGCTTATTACGTCCGCAACTGGTCGCTCTGGCTCGATCTGCACATTCTAGTGAGTACCGTGCGGGTTGTATTGCTGCGCGAAGGTGCTTTCTAGGGCAGACTGCGATTCGGCGGCTTTGCCGCCTCTCGGCAAAACTGCTCCTTCGATTAGACTGAAACCTGGCTTGCTACTTAGCGGCCACGTTGCCAGCAGCTTCAATCGGTAGCCACCGGCGCATTCTGTTTTGCCCGTTGAAAACGGCCCTTCTGTGCCATGATCTCGACCAATCAACCTCTGACACCGCTGAACCGCCTTTGGTGGCTCAATCCGTCATGGATATTTGGCTTGGGAACCGTCGGCACCTTCGCCATGGCTTTGTACCTGTCGGAACAAAGCTACGCCCTTTACGACACACCCAAGTACTTGCGCGGCGAGCATTGGTGGATTGCCCTCTCAGCCTGGTTGGCCTTGGAAATTGGTCGCCGGATTGGCTGCGGATGGCATCGCCAGCGCGGCGAATCTGGTGACGCGATCGTCAAGGACGTTGAATGGTGGTTCTTTGCCACATTCATTCTGACGACCGCAGCCTATGCAATCTTGCTCTTGCGCGGCCTGCAAAACGGATTGTCGCTCGGCGTGATTATGGAGAACTTGCTAGCGCCGCCGAATGAAGTTTCGCGCGAATTGGCTGGCGAAGTAGTCGTCTTTCTGCCCGGCGTAACAACCGCCACTCAGTTCGGCATTAGCTGCGTCTTGCTCGGGCTTTGGCTCGATTTTCGCGGCCTGAAGTATGTGCGCAAATACATTGCGGTGATCGCAGGCCTGGCCCTGATGCGGGCACTTCTCTTTCACGAACGGCTGGCGCTGATTGAAGTTGCCGTCCCTGCCGGTGTGTTGCTGCTCAGGCAATACTGGCTCGCGCGGCCCCTGAGTCCTTGGATGAAGAACGCGTTTCGCGCAGCCCCCCTCGTCGGGCTGATGGGCGTCGTCGTCCTGTTTGGTGTCTTCGAATACTTTCGCAGTTGGCGACACTATCGCAACGAATTCACTTCGTATGCCGAGTTCACCGTCTGGCGCATCGGGGGCTACTACAGCACCTCGCAGAACAATGGCGCGTTGGGTTGGGAGCGCGAAGGTCAGCGACCAATTCCATTGGCGACGATAGACGCGCTGTGGGAGTTTCCGCCGGTCGAGAAGTCGCCCCTTTCGTATCAAGCACTGACGGGGATCGATGCTCCGCAGGCCCATACGGATATGCTCAAGCAGTACGCCAACGTCGAATACAACAGCCCTTGCGGCCTGTTCGAGCCGATCCGCGACTACGGCCCGCTCGGTTCGCTCGTTTGGTGGGTCGCCTTCGGTGCCGTCTTGGGCTGGGCCTATCGCGGCTATTTAGAAGGTTCGCTCGTGGGCCAACTCCTGTTTCCTATTGTGTTCCTCAGCCTGCTCGAAATGCCCCGCTTTATTTATCTAACGCATCCACGCGTGCTCGCGCCGCTGGTCGTCATTGTCTGGCTCGGCTACCGCGCTTCGCTGGCTGCTCGCAAAGCACAACAGTTGCAGCAAGTTGCCGAAACTGCTTCCCCAACTCTGCTCACGCAGGGAGGCTCCTGATGCTTCCCTGTGTGAATGGCCGCTATCTCGTTCAGCGTTTGACCGGCGTGCAGCGTTACGCGCGCGAAATCGTTTCGCGCTGGGAACCGGTCCCCATCTTGAAGCCGAACCTGGGTGGCAAAGGTGCCAGCGGTCATTTGTGGGAACAGTTGCGATTGCCGACGATGGCAAAAGGCCTGCTGTGGTCGCCTTGCACGACGGGACCGATCGCGGTGCGCAAGCAAGTGGTTACGATTCACGATACGGCCTTTGTCGATCGCGCAGAGTGTTTCACACGAGGATTTGCCGCCTGGTATCAGTGGTTGGTGCCGCGCTTAGCTCGGCGGGTGCAACGAATCATCACTGTCTCGCACTTTTCGAAGCAACGGATTGTCGAACACTGCCGCGTTCCCGAAGAGAAAGTGGAAGTGGTCTCTTGTGGCGTCGGCCCGCAGTTCCGTCCTCAGCCCGCGGAACAAGTTGCGCGGGCCCGTGAGGAGTTGAAACTTCCGTCGCGTTACGCGCTCTGCGTTTGTTCGCTGGAGCCACGCAAGAATTTGCTGCGATTGCTGCAGAGTTGGTCGGCGATGCAGAATCGTCCGGACGATTTGCACCTGGTCATCGTGGGTGCCCGCGACAACATTTACGACAACATTGGCCTGACCGAGCCCCCCAAAAACGTCCATCTGGCCGGCTATGTGGGCGATGACCTCTTGCCCGCCGTTTATGCCGGAGCTGAGTTTTTTGCCTGCCCGTCCCTGTACGAAGGTTTTGGCTTGCCGGTGATTGAAGCGATGGCCTGCGGCGTGCCGGTGATCTGCAGCAATACCACCTCACTTCCCGAAGTCGCTGGTGACGCAGCTATCCTCGTCGACCCGCTGCAGATCGAAAGCATTGCTGCCGCCATGCAACAGTTGGCCACCGATGCGGCGCTGCGTGCCAAAATGCGCGAGCAAGGATTGATTCGCGCTCAAACCTTTAGCTGGGACGACGCGGCACGTAAGACCTGGAATATCCTCGCTGCGGCCAGCTAATCTCCGCGGCCACCTAGTCTCCTTGAAATACCGAGTTGCTGCGACGAAGTCGCTTGAAAGTAGAAGTTCGATGCCCGAGCCGCGAATTGCTTTAGTTCACGATTGGCTTGTCTCGCCCGGGGGCGCTGAAAAAGTGCTGCTCGAGTTGCACGAGATGTACCCCAATGCGCCGATCTACACTGCCAACTATGTGCCGGAGAAGTTTCCCGAATTCAAAAACGCCGACATTCGCCCCACCTGGCTCGATCGTATCTCGCTGGCCAAGCGCAAACATCAGCTCTTCTCGGTCTTTCGCGCCTGGGCGTTTCGCGGTCTCGATCTCTCCGACTACGACATCGTCATTTCTTCCTGCAGCGCCGAATCGAAGTACGTGAAGACCGGCGAACAGACGTTGCACATCTGCTACTGCCATACGCCCGTGCGCTACTACTGGAGTGACTACGAGTGGTATTTGGCGCATCCGCCGTTCGGCAAGTTGAACTGGTTGGTAAAGGGCTTGCTGCCGCTGATGATCGGCTGGCTGCGGCGAATGGACTACCAAGGCGCTCAAACGGTTGACTCCTTCGTCGCCAATTCGCGCTTTGTTCAAGCGCGAATCGCCAAGTATTACCACAAGAGTTCGACGGTCATTCACGCGCCAGTGAACGTCGACCAGTTCGAAGTTTCGCGCGAACGGGATGATTATTATCTGATTGTTGGCCGGCAGGTCGCGTACAAGCGGCTCGATCTGGCCGTCGATGCCTTTAATGAACTGGGTCTGCCGCTAAAGGTGGCAGGAACGGGCGAAGAAATCACCAAGCATAAGCCGCGCGCCAAGTCGAACATTGAGTTCCTCGGTCGTGTGCCCGATGCCGATCTGCCGCGCTTGTACGGTCGGGCGAAGGGCTTTATTTTTCCGGCCGAAGAAGACTTTGGCATCGTGCCAATCGAGGCAATGGCCAACGGTACTCCCGTGGTCGCCTTTGGTGTGGGGGGCGCGCTCGAAACGGTGGTCGAGGGAAAAACCGGGACGTTCTTCCCTGAGAAGACTCCAGCTTCATTAGTCGACGCTGTTCGCCGCTTTGAAACAATGAAGTTCGACCCCGACGTGATTCGTGCCCAGGCAGAGCGCTTCAGCCAGGCGGTGTTTCGCCAAACGATGAAGCAATTCGTGGCAGACGAGTGGTGCCGATTCAAGGGCGACGAGGCTGCTCCCGTTGCCGAGGCTCGCACGGCCGAGCAGACCGCTGTGGCAGCTGCGAGCTAAGTTGGCGATTCCGAGAATCGACTTGCCACCCCGCTATCTCGCGCCCGTAGAATAGCGATAGCGACACCGGTACGTCTCCGCATGCACGCACCACCTCTCTCTCGGAGTTATACGTCATGGCAACTGCAACTGCCCCCGTCAAGATTCAGCGTCCTCGGATTCAACAAACCACCTGCTTCATCGACGGACAATGGATCCCCGCGCAGAGCGGCAAGACGTTTCCCACCTACAACCCAGCCACCGAAGAACTGATTGCCGATGTGGCGGAAGGGGACGCTGCCGATATCGACCTGGCCGCCAAAGCGGCTCGCAAGCAGTTTGATTCGGGTGAGTGGAGCCGCATGGATGCCCGCGACCGCGGCCGGTTGATGTACAAATTGGCCGACCTGCTCGAAGCGGAAATCGACGAACTGGCAGCGCTCGAATCGCTCGATAACGGCAAGCCGTTTCGCGATGCGCGGAATGCCGACCTGCCCCTGACGATCGACTGCCTGCGCTATTACGCGGGCTATGCCGACAAGATTCATGGCAGCACCATTCCCATCCGCGGCAACTATTTTTGCTACACGCGCAAGGAACCGGTCGGTGTCGTCGGGCAAATCATTCCCTGGAACTTCCCCATGCTGATGACGGCGTGGAAGTGGGGCCCGGCGCTCGCCGCGGGCTGCACCATTGTCATGAAGCCCGCCGAGCAAACACCGCTCAGCTGCCTGCGGATGGCGCGTCTCGCACAGAAGGCGGGCATTCCCGATGGCGTGATTAACGTCGTGCCCGGTTATGGCCCCTCGGCGGGCGGTGCGATTGTGAAGCATCCGCTGATCGACAAGGTGGCGTTCACCGGCTCGACCGAAGTCGGCAAGATCATCATGCGCGAAGCAGCAGCCACCATGAAACGTGTGACGCTGGAACTCGGCGGCAAAAGCCCGAACATTGTCTTGGAAGATGCCGACCTCGATGCAGCTGTCGCCGGCGCGCACTTCGGCCTGTACTTCAATCAGGGGCAATGCTGCTGCGCGGGTAGCCGGCTGTTCGTCCAGGAGAAGATTCACGACAAGTTTGTCGACCAGATTGTCTCGATGAACAAGATTCGCAAATTGGGCGATCCGCTCGATCCCACCACGGAGCAAGGTCCGCAGGTCGATAAAGAACAGTTCGACAAAATTCTCGGCTACATCGATAGTGGCAAGCGGGAAGGTGCCAAGTGCCTGACCGGCGGCAATCGCCACGGCAGTCGCGGCTTTTTCGTTGAACCCACTCTCTTCACCGATGTGAAGGACGAAATGACGATCGCTCAAGAAGAAATCTTTGGCCCCGTCATGTCGGTGCTGAAGTTCAAATCGCTCGACGAAATTGCTGCCCGCGCCAACAACACGCCCTACGGTCTGGCCGCAGCTGTCTGGACGCGCGACATTCAAAAAGCCCACGCATTGGCCCACAAGCTGCGCGCCGGCACTGTCTGGGTGAACTGCTACGACGTCTTCGACGCCGCTGCTCCCTTCGGCGGCTTCAAGTTCAGCGGCCAAGGTCGCGAACTGGGCGAAGAAGGTCTCAAAGCCTATCTCGAGAACAAGACGGTGACCGTGGCGATGGGGTGATGAAAAGGGAACTCGATAGACCATCACGAGCATTAGCACAACCCTGGTATAGGTGGGGTAGCACCGGTTGGCTAGTTTGTATGAGCGAATATCAGTTTTTGATTGGGACTACCCGGCCAACATAGCTTTGAACATATGGTTGCTATGGGCCTGTGCTATTGTTTTAGAATCTCGCAGCAATGACGCGCGGGGTTGAGTGAGCAGAAGCAGCACAGGGGGCGTTTGAATGAGCGAGAATCAGAAGTTCGTTGCCGCAGGTGCGGGAATGGTCGGGGCGACTATCCTATTAATGGTGGCGTTATCGTTCTATCATCCAGGTCCCGCATATTTGGACAATGATAATGGAACAAACATGACGCTCGTTAAGAATGCACCATCGGCTGCAGCCGTAACTCCGGTTCCAACCGCGACGGCCGCAGTATTAGATACTGCAACTACGATTCCGATGGCAGATAGAATCTATCGTGATAGTCACGGCACGCTTATGTCCGAATCGGAAACAGAGGCCAAACTGCAGGACTTGAGGCAGAGATACAACGCCATTTCCGATGACAGTGTACGCGCATATTCGCAAGGAATGTTGAAGGCCCTTGAAAAGGAATGGGCTCGAATCAAAAGCCTAGGGCCGGTGCCAAGCGGGGAACAGTCGCAGCCAGTAAGCTCGAAAGAGATCAGTGCTGAGCTCAATCAAGACAGACGCCATAGTCGCCAACCTATAGGCGATAGAATGCTAGGCGACGCTCAAAAGCGGAAGATATTTTATGCACTTGTAGCAGCTCAGGATTCAGGAATCGGCGATGTCGAGTCGTATTTGTTGATCGGCAAGACCTACAACATACCTCATCAGACGCTACTGGAAATTGTGCATGAAGGCGTGGCCAAAGATTGGCCCAAACCCTAATTCGCGGAGTGGCCATAACCGGAACTCATTGATGGGGCAAATCCCAGTCGTCCGGCAACCACGACAAAAACCTCCGCAGCCGAGAGCGCGATTCCGCCATCGTCAGCAACAGACCAGGGGCTTGCTCGTTCTGATGCGCACAATAATTGCGAGTGGCGCGATTTTCGTGGGCACCATAGCAGTCGTCTACAGAAACAAGATTCGGCCGTTGAATTCCGCTCATAAACCCAGCTTTTTCGGCCCAAGTGAGAGGGACAAGGTTGTGCGATGGGGCAGCGTTATCGCAAGCGATGATCTCAACCTTCCATAGGCTGCAGGCGGACGACGGAGTCGTCGGGGAGGAAGTCGATCTGGCCACTGAAGACGTCGTACATGGCACCGACAATGGCGATGCGTCCTTCGCGGACGAGGCGGTCGAGAGTCTGACTTTGCGAGCGCATTTCTGCGACCACGCGGGCGACGTTGCGCCTAGCTACTGCATCGACAAATGCCTGCTTCTCGGCGGGGGGCAAGTGCTTAGAAGCCTGGCTGGCTGTTACGGTGGTCGATTGTTGGATATCGCTCACGAGGTAGTCGAGATGTTGGCAGCCCGTAACTTCGGCGGGCGTGCGAGCATCGCCAATGAGGCTGACCGCCGCAGTCACGGCGCCGCAGCGGGTGTGCCCCATGACCAAGATCAGCTTGGCTCCGGCGACGGCGCACCCATACTCGACGCTGGCTAGAACTTTGCGACTGGTAATATTGCCGGCAATGCGCACGCTGAAAATATCGCCGACTCCGAGATCGAAAATCAACTCGGCCGGCGTGCGCGAATCAATGCAACTGAGAACAACGGCGAGCGGGAACTGCCCGTCCGCAGTCGCGCTGACCTGCCGGCTGAGATCGCGCGTAAGTCGCTGACCGGTACGAAACCGCTCGTGGCCGTCCTTCAAGATTTGGAGGACGTGCTGCGGGGTGAGAGTGCTCTGTAGTTCGCGCGTCGCGTAGTCCACGTACTGCGTCTGATCTTCGAGTAGGTACTTGCTGCGGAACCCCAGCAGGCTCACCTCGACGCCACGGGCAGGAGCAGTTTGCTCTTTGAATTCGCGAATCAAATCGAGAATGTCAGGATCGATGTAGTCGGTCTTTTGAGCATCGAGCAGCAAATGGCCACCGCGGGGAACTTCGTCGAGAACTTTGGCGAGGGCGGCCCGATTGAGAAAGCTCACCTGATTGGCTAGTTCAATGTGCAATACGTCACCCCCCAAGTGCTTTTCGACCGAGCGGCGAATGGGGCGGCGCATGTTGCTGTTCAGGATGAAGACCAGACTCACTGCGAGCCCCACTAGTATGCCGATGAGCAGATCGGACAGGATGATGGCCACGACGGTCACCGCGAAGGGAATGAACTGATAACGTCCATCGTTCCACATTTGCTTCACCAGCGCCGGGCTGACCAGCTTGGCACCGGTGATGAGCAGGATCGCTGCCAGGCACGACAGCGGAATCAAGTTCAGCCACATCGGCAGTAAGCCGACGCAGACCAGCATCAGTACGCCATGAATGACTGCCGAAAGTTTCGTTTGGGCATCAGCGTTAATATTCACCGAACTGCGGATGACCACTGAGGTGACTGGCAGACCGCCAATCAGTCCCGTGGCGATGTTGCCAAATCCCTGGGCGAGCAACTCCCGACTGGGGGGCGAGGTTCGCTGCCGTGGGTCGAGCTTGTCGACAGCTTCCAGATTGAGCAGAGTTTCTAGCGAGGCGAAGGCGGCAATCGTTAACGCAGCAACGTACACCGCGGGGTTGGCCCACTGCGAGAAGTCTGGAGTTTGGAGGTAACCGAATAAACCCGAGAAGCTTTCCGTGATGGGCACCTGCACCAAGTGACTATTCCCAATCGCCCACGGGCTGCCAAATTGCCTGAACAGTTGGCTGAGGCCGACCCCGATTAGCACTACGACCAAGGGCGCGGGAAGGAGTGACTTTTGCAGCGGTTTCCAGCGGTCCCAAACGATGAGGATCGCGAGCGA
Source organism: Anatilimnocola aggregata (assembly GCF_007747655.1). Lineage (NCBI taxonomy): Bacteria > Pseudomonadati > Planctomycetota > Planctomycetia > Pirellulales > Pirellulaceae > Anatilimnocola > Anatilimnocola aggregata. The sequence continues at coordinate 3,848,102 of NZ_CP036274.1, read as the reverse complement.
AAGAAAGCCAATTACGGCCGCACCTGGATGCACGTCGCCCAGGATGCGGAGGAGTTCTGTGAACGTGTTTTCATGGTCGGGCTGCAGAAAGGCGAGATCACCTTCCGGGTCGGCATCGTGACCGAAGATGTGGGGAATTTGCTTCAGAATGAGAATTAAGCCGACCGCAGCCAACAAGCCTTTGATGACGCTGGAGGGAAAGAACGAGGCAATGAAACCTGCGCGGACCAGTCCCAGGCCAATCTGAAGCAGGCCGGCCAGGACGACCGCGAGCAGGAACGTTTGGAATGAACCGAGTGACACAATTTGTGCAGCGACGACCGCCGTCAAACCAGCCGCTGGACCACTGACGCTGGTATGCGACCCGCTTAGCACTCCCACCAATATTCCACCGACGATACCCGCCAGCACTCCGGATAACAGCGGCGCCCCCGAGGCGAGCGCGACGCCGAGGCACAGCGGCAGGGCGACGAGAAAGACGACAATGCCAGCCGATACGTCGCGCGGCAAAGTCTGAGAGAGTGGCTTCTTCGTCAACGGCATGGGTGATTTGCTCAACTGCGAGTTAGCGGCTTGGCCGGGATTATACCGCACACGAGTGGCGATTGAAGGTTAATTGCAGTCGTCGTGAGCGACCATGAGTTCGCACAGATGCAACCGGCTGGCCAATATGTTGCAAATACTTTTGCAAATACCTTTGGCCTTTATGACCAGACTAGTCATCGACCTGCTGTTTAATTGGTGGCAACTCGTCCGGAAACAGTGGACACCAGGGCGAGCTGCCGCAGAGTCGTTTGGCGCCTGATGAAGGCGGTCGGTAGCGGTGCGCGCTAGGCGTTGGGGGAGATGAAGATTTCAATTTCCGGAATTTTGGAAATTGGAATACGGCTGCACCGTCATTCAGGAAATTTTGTGGCCGATTACGGAAATTTTTAGGGCTATCAGGAAATTGAAAATTGACGCTTTCACTTGAAAACAGCGGAAATCACCGGTAAATAACGAGCAAATCACGAATGGAAAATTGGAAATAACGGAAATTTCTCAAATGGCGACAAGGGAGAGTGGTGGAGGTGGATTAGTGGGTCGGGCAACAATATTAGGTCGGGAAACAATTGATTGGCAGCGGGGAGGTGATTGATGGCACGGGTGGAGTTATTGCTGCGGCAGCGGATCGAGCGGGTGATTCTGGTGATCCGGGGGGAGAAGGTAATTTTGGATAAGGACCTGGCGGAACTGTACGAAGTGCCCACGAAGGTGCTGAATCAGGCGGTGAGGCGGAATATGGCCAGGTTCCCGGACGATTTTATGCTCCAACTGAGCGAGGAAGAGCAGGACTTACTTTTGAGGTCACAAATTGTGACCTCAAACGGTGGGCGTGGCGGTCGCCGATATCGACCCTACGCTTTCACCGAGCAAGGGGTGGCGATGCTATCGAGCGTGCTCAATAGCGAGCGGGCCATAGAAGTGAACATTGCCATCATGCGGGCGTTCGTGCAGCTGCGCGAACTGTTGCTGAATCACAGAGATTTGGCGCGGAAAGTTGACGAATTGGAACGGAAGTACGACGACCACTTTCGGATTGTGTTCGATGCCATTCGCCAATTGATGGAGCCACCGCCGGAAAAGGGGAAGAAGCCACGGATTGGTTTTCGGAAAGAATGATTCACGTGGCACAGGCTTCCAGCCTGTGAACAGGCGAGGGGAAGCTGCGACAGGCTGGAAGCCGATCCCACAATGGTAGGCCGGAAGGCGGCTCCATTAGGGAACGTACCAGACGTAAAGGAGGGCGAAGACGATGGTGCCGATGACGGCCGTGATGATGCCAGACCAGCGCTTGCGCTTGAGATAGAAAATGAGGACGATGCCGGTGATGGAAACAAAGACCATCAGCAGGGCTGTGATATCGATGACCCACGACCAAACGAGGCCGGTATCGCGCCCTTTGTGCAGGTCGTTAATCACCGCGACCACACCCATCACGGTTTCGGTCAATTGATACTCGCCGGTCGCGCGATCGACGTAGGCATCGGCTGCGTAGCCGGGGCCTTTGAAGATGATCGAGCATTCGCGCTCGTCAACGCGGAACTCGCCGACGGAGCCACGAATTTTGTGATTGTTGCGGAGATGCTCGACCACCTCGAGCTTGGCGACTTGCAAGCTGTAGTCGACCTCCTCGCCGTCAGCAGGTTGGGTGAGGCCGGCGGGCAGGGAACGGTTGAGCCACTCGATATTGACCTTACCGGTATGCTGCGTGACGCGCTCGCCGTCGACGCCAAACCAGGTGGGATGGTTGAGCGTGACACCAGTGACGGCGAAGAAAAGGAGCGACGTGAAGCCGAGCAGCGAAACGTAGATGTGCAGCCAGCGAACCGCAGCGGCAAACTGCGTGTTCCAAGTTTTGGCCTTGGGTGCGCTGGGCGTTTGCGGCTGGCTGCGGCCTTTACTGGCCGGCAGCGCGCGCGACGGGCTTTCGATACTCGTAGGTGGCGGACTTAATTTCGACATTGCTCTTCAGGTTAGTTTTTTCAATGGGCTTGGTGCCCAGTTCCAGGGGCTGACGAATGATTTGATAGGTGCCGTGCTCGCGGGCGACTTCGATGAAGAGCGTGTACTTGCCGGGCTTGAGGGGCTTGCCGGCATCGTCCTTGCCATCGAAGACCGCTTTGTACTCGCCAGGACCGCGCGTGGCCGACGAGATGGTATCGATCAGGGAAGTATCGTCTGCCAATTTGCGAACATTGTCCTGCCGGTACCAGCGAAGGAGATCGCGATGCCAACGAGATCCATTCCCCTTGGTCATCATAAACAAGAGACCGGTGCGAACGGGGAACTCGTCGGCATCCTCCAGCCAAACGGCCGCATAAGGCCGACGATACTGCGCCCCCGCAGGACGCGAGAGTTCGATGTTCACGGCCAGTTCCAACAATTCACCCTTGGCGTCTTCGACCAAGGCGACTTGCTCTGTCACTTGCTTTTGAGGCTGCGCTTGTTGGGCGGGTTTTTCAAAGGCCGATTTTTCAAAGGCAGTGGCCAGGCGAAAAAGCTGAGGCTGTTCGAAGTCGGTCCAGCCCGCGCTGGCGAGTCGCTTGCCGTCGCGCGTGATGAGGAGACAAGCAGCGCCGTGCGATTCAACAAGAGCCAGACTTTCATTGGGAGTAAGTACACTGCAAATCGTGGCGAGCGCATCGGCATCGATCGAACTGTGGGCAACCACGGTGGCGCTGACGACGTGATCGACGGGTTGGCCGCTGCGAGGATCGATGATATGCGAGTACCACTTGTCGCCGATTTGCACACCGCGGCGATAGTTGCCACTGGTGGCGACTGCTCGATTGCGAACAAAAATCGTGGTGATGGGCTCGGCATTTACCGCATCGTGAAATGGATCGGCAATCGCCACGCGCTCGAACGTGTCACCAGCGACCCGCAGATCGCCACCGATGTTGATCAGTACACCATGAATCTCGGGATGTTTGTGAGCTGCCGCGCGGCAAGCGGCATCGACGATGGCTCCCTTGGCAATGGCGTTGAACGTAAGGGGCGCGGTGGTCAACCGAGTGGCAGTTTGCTTGTTCGTATCAAGTTTCCAAGGTTGAGTAGCGGCCAACTTGACCGCCGCAGAAACGTCTTGGTCGCTGGGAAGTTGCTTCTTTTCCGCAGCTTGCTGCCAGACTTTTGTCACACTTTCGACCGCGGGATTGAACGCGCCGCCGCTGAGCTTCGTCCAGTTGTCCGAGGCTTGCATGATGGCGAAAAGCTCGCGCGAAACTGGGTGAGCTTCATCCTTTGTCGCTTGCCACTGAGTCAGTTCGCTAGTCGCGTCGTAGGTGCTAAAGACTTTCGCCTGGCGGTCGATCTCGCGAAGGATGCGCGCTTCGGCCTCATTCGCAGCCGTGGCAGAGGCCGCCTGCAGTTGAATCTCGAGCGAAGTGCCGAGAACGTGTTCGTGATGAAAGACGAAATTCTCAGCGCGACCCGTGCCACTACTCAGCAGGAGCAAACCAAGCGCAAACAGCGAAACAAAGCCACTAGCAGACCAGCGACCAGCAGACCAGCGGACAGACATGCGAAACTCCCGGCGAAGCGATCTCATTCAGTGAGGGGACAACGGGCGCGAACCACAGACTTAGTTGCGATTCGCTCGTGGCGAAGCACCGGCAGCTGACGTCTGCTTGCGAATGTAGGCTTCTACTTCTTCCTTTGTGGCCACGCCGTCTTTGTCGGCATCGACCTTTTCGATAATGGGCAAGAACCGCGGGCCGACTTCGTCTTTGGTGATCTTGCCGTCTTTGTTCTTATCAAGCTTGAGGAGCCGCGTCAGCAGTTCCGCAGTCGACTCCCCTTCGCCGCCACCGAAGTTCAGCGGGGACGCGACAAAGGTCGATTCGGGACTCAGATCAAGCAGCGCGAAATGGGCGATCCCTTCCTTTTCCTCATCAACACCGAAGAAGAGGAGTCGCCCCTGATATTCGATCAACTGTTTGCCTTTCAGCGGCAATTCGCCTTTCATCGTTTCCCAAGCGTTGGCCGCAGGGTCGTAGATTTCCACTTCGGTAACGGCCATGAAGTGACCATCGACCTTGGTAAAACCACCAGCCAGATAGAGTTTGCCAGCGACGACAATCAGGTTGGGGAAGACGCGGGCAATCTTGGGCGAGGCGATATCAGCCCACTTGCTTTCCTGCAGATCAAACACGGCAGCGTTCCCAACGATGCTCCCCTTCTCACCCAGGCCGCCGACGACGTAGTACTTATCGCCAATCGTAGCGCCGCCGAACGAGCGACGAGGTGTCGGAATTGCAGCAGCGGCGACTACTTCCGCAGGCTCTTCAGCTGTTGGTTTCCACTTGAGCGTATCGCTGACGAGTCCCTTGCCAGTGTTGACTTCCGCGCCACCGAAAATCCACAGCGTGCCGTTGTGGGCTGCCGTGTTGAACATGGCGCGAGTACCGGGCAGGTGTTGCACTTCTTCTGCCCAGGCTTTGCTACGCAGCCGATATTGATAGATAGTGTCGAGCGATTTGTGCTCATTGCCGACAAAGCCAAGACCGCCCAAAATGTAGATCGATTGATCGACGCGACTCCCCGAGAGAAAGGCCGCTCCACTTTGCAAACCTTGGGGCAAGTGAGGCAGCTGTTCCACACTGCGAGCGGCAAGGTCGAAGCGGAAGACTTCGTTGCTGAACATTTCCTTGGAGAAGTTATGCGGGCTGCGGCTCTTATTGCCGCCAAAGGTATAGAGCGACGAACCACTCAACAGGAGGATTTGGCTGTGCTTGGCTGTGCCGGCAAACGGGACCAACCACTGCGCCAACTTGGGCTGCGGCTTGTTACCGGTGTTAACGCGAATTGCCTCGACGTTCGACAAGTAGCCACCGCCGCGAGCCACACCTGCGATCGCGACCAGCGTGGTGTCGTTCGCAGGAACCAGCCGATGAAAACTACGCGGGAACATCAACCGTTCGACGGCTTCCCAACCGCTGCCATCAGCTTTCAGCGTGTAGACAATTCCTTCCGAGCCGTTGTAAAACAGCTTGCCACCCGTGGCGAACGCCGAGATGGCGAAGCCAGCCAACTGATCGCCCCCCGGCAATTCGGGACCAGCGGTCCAGGTGTTGGTTTGCGGATCGTAGATGTGAACGTCGCGTGTAATTTTGTTGGTGCTGTGCATACCACCAAGCACCCACAGTTTTCCCTGATGAGCAGCAGCTGCGAGGGCCCGGGTTTGAAACGGCGGCTTGGCGATAGCTTGCCATTGCCCATTTTCCTTGGTCAGGTCAAAGCTGTAAGCCTCTTCGTGCCATGGTGCATCCATCGAACTGGCACCCTGCAAGTTCCAGCCACCAACCACATACAATTTGTCGCCGACCACGGCAGCATCGAGCGACGAGCGCGGCTCTGGCAGCGCGGCCAGTTCTTTCCAGGTGTTCGAGGCCGGATCGTACTTGGCAAAGATGGGAAGCGAATTGAACGAGGTCTCTTCGCCGGCCTTGTTCGTAAAGCTCAAGCCGCCCACGCGATAGACCGCGCCCTTCCAGGCGACCAGACCTGGACTTTGCGACGGTTGCAGCAGGGCGAGTTCTTCCCATTTGGCATTCGGCTCGCGCAGATTCAGGCGGCTGAAGTGCGGAGAAAGCCCGTCCGTCGAATTGCCTGGCACTCGCCCCATGTGACCACTAAAGACATAGATGTGGTCGCCACTTACAGTGGCCCCGAAGCTGGAGATGGCCTCTGGCAGCGGCGGATAGGGCATGGGATTTACCCAGGCATCAGCCGCAATAGCGGGTATGGCGGCAACGAGCCCCAGCAGAAGGCCAAGCGAGCGCGAGAGCATGGAATCTTCCTAGCAGTTATGCGAGCCACGAAAGGAAGCCGCGAATTGACAAACGCCCGGTGCGCGGACGCCTGCATGTCGACCATAAGCGACTTGGGGAAGTCTGACAATCAAGCCTGCCGAGAGAAACAGGCGATTGAGAAGCTGGCAACTGCTGGCGATCAAATGAGAGTCAGTCTCAGTAGCCAAAAGCATAGCCGGCGAAGACAGTGTGTCAAGCGGCACGAAAGTTCTCGTCGTCGCTCGCCAAAATTGCTTTTCACTGCCGGTTCTCACGACCATATACTAGCGGTCCCCTGAAATCGAAAACGAATCGGAAACGGTTCGAAAGATCCAACGCCCCTCCTTAACTCTCCCAGGTTGCTGCCATGACTGACTCTTTTCCCGACCGCGGTTCAACCTCGTTCAACCGGCGCGATTGGCTCACTGCATCTGGTCTTGCCGCGAGCGCCTCCGTTCTTTCGGCTTCGTTGCCAGACCAACTCTGGAGCGCTGAAGGGGACACCACTGACCTTCCACCGCTCAATCGCTTTCCGCGCATGGTGCAGGAATTTTTTGTCGATCAAGTGCGGACCATGGAAGCGCAGGGCGATGCCGCGCGAGCCGCGCTGAAGACAAAGGAAGATGCCGAAAGGTATGTGAAAGGCATCCGAGCGAAGATTCAGCAGGTGTTTGGCCCCTGGCCAGAGAAGACACCGCTCAATGCCAAAACAACGAGTACCGTCGAGCGCGATACGTACCGCATCGAGAATGTGATCTTTGAGAGCCGGCCGAATTTCTTTGTCACGGCGAATTTGTATGTACCGAAGAATCGCAAGTTTCCACTGCCGGGCGTGGTCGGATCGTGTGGACACTCGGCGAATGGAAAGGCAATCGATGCCTACCAGAGCTTTGCCCAGGGACTCGCGCGGCAAGGTTATGTAGTGCTATTGTTCGATCCGATTGGCCAGGGGGAACGCTTGCAGTACGTCGACGAAAACCTGAAGCCCCGCCGCGGCGTGAGTGTGAGTGAGCACTTGTATGCGGGGAATCAGCAGTTTCTTGTCGGTGATTTTTTTGGCGCCTGGCGGGCCTGGGATGGCATTCGCGCGCTCGACTATTTGCTGACGCGCGAAGAGGTCGACCCGAAACACGTAGGAATTACGGGAAACTCGGGTGGCGGCACGATGACGACATGGTTATGCGGCGTCGAAGATCGCTGGACCATGGCGGCGCCTAGTTGCTTCGTCACTACGTTTCGTCGCAATCTCGAGAATGAACTGCCGGCGGATACCGAGCAATGCCCTCCCAGAGCGATTGCGCTTGGTTTGGATCATGCTGACTTTCTCGCCGCGATGGCTCCGAAGCCGGTCATTATTCTGGCGAAGGAACGAGATTACTTTGACGTGCGTGGAGCCAAAGTTGCCTACGAGCGACTGAAGAACCTCTACACGCTGCTGGGCAAACCCGAGAACATTTCGTTCTTCGTTGGCCCGACCGAGCACGGCTACTCGATCGAGAATCGCGAGGCCATGTATGGCTGGTTCAATCGCGCCACAGGCATCGCCGAGGGCCAAACCGAACCGAAGCTGACGATTGAAAAGGACGACACGCTTCGTTGTACTCCGCACGGACAAGTGGCCGGCATTCGCTCCCGCAGCGTCTTCAACTTTACGCAGGACAAGGCGATTGAACTTGGCAAGCAACATAAAAAACGCGATGTCAGCGCATTAGCTGAGGCGATAACCAGCACACTCAAGTTGCCAACGCGAACGGGTGCGCCGGACTATCGCATTCTGCGGCCGGTGGCGAAGCGCGAGTACCCGACCGCAGCGTCGACCAGTTATGCCATTGAATCGGAGCCCGGCGTCTTCGCGCTTGTCACGAAGCTGAGCGAGCAAAGCCATTACTCTCGACCGCCGAAAGGAAAGGGCCCAGCGATCCTTTACGTCGCACATCATTCATCCGATGCCGAACTTCGCAATGAACCGCTGATTCAAGAATTAATCAAAGCCGAGCCCAACGTCCCCTTCTTTGCCTGCGACGTGCGGGGCATCGGCGAATCGCGTCCGAACACGGCGGGTGCCGATCAATTCCTGCGTCCCTACGGCAGCGATTACTTTTATGCGAGCCATTCTTTTATGCTCGACCGGCCGTACGTCGGGCAGAAGACACACGATGTCCTCTCGGTTCTCGATTGGCTGGCAGATAACGGCTACACCGACATCCACCTGGCGGGTTTAGGCTGGGGCAGCATTCCCGCCGCACTCGCTGGCTTTCTTTCGAAGCATGTGAAGCGAGTCACCCTGAAGAACAATCTCACGTCGTACGAAGCGATTGCAATTAGCGAAGGTTATGACTGGCCCGTTTCGTCGTTCATTCCGGGCGTGCTTGGCAAGTTCGATTTGCCCGAGGTCTACCGCGTACTGGAACTGAAACAACTGAAGCAGATCGAACCGCGTGGGGCGGTGCAGACAGCACCGGCATAGCTTCGTTGGCGGTTGTTTTGCCCAGTTCGCCTTGCAACAGCCGAATTCCACATTACCCGCCGTTTTGGGGCCGATATTTCTTGAGTCGTTCGATCCATCGTGCTAAGTTGATGCTTTGGTTTGGAGACCAAAACCCGCCTCTTCGTCCCCCCATAGCCCACCAGGACGAACCGTTTCATGCGTTTAGCCTTGCCTAACCTGCGAAGTTGGCTGCGGATGACCGCACCAGCCCTCGCGTTTTTTGCCGTGACGGCTGGCTTGTGCCAGCATCTGGCCGCAGCTGAAAAAATAACAGTTACCCCCGCGACCGCTGAACTCGATCAGCCCGAGGCGAGCCTGCAGTTGCTCGTGAGTCAGCCAACTGCCGACAAGCGAATCATCGACCTAACGCGCGTGGCGAAGTATCGCAGCGAAGATGAGAAGATCGCCCGCGTGGATGAGTTGGGGCTAATCACTCCGGTGACAGACGGGCAGACAAATGTGATCGTGGAACATCCAGACGGTACGACGAAAGTCCCGGTGACGATCAAGGGAATTAAGGATCCGACGCACCTTTCGTTTCCTCGGGACATCATCCCGATTCTTACCAAAGCCACTTGCAATATGGGCGGCTGCCACGGCAAGGCTGAAGGTCAGAACGGTTTCAAGTTGACGGTGTTTGGGTTCGACCCAAAGGCCGATCACGACGCCATCACCAAAGAAGGTCGCGGACGGCGGATTTCGCTGGCTTCGCCCGAACACAGTTTGCTACTGCGCAAGGCGCTGGCGAATGAGCCACATGGTGGCGGTCAACGGTTTGAGGAAGGAAGCATCCGTCATCGCCGGTTGGCCCGCTGGATCAGCGAAGGAGCCACTTACGGCAGCGAAGAAGCACCGACCTTGGTGAGGATCGAAGTCGAACCGACTGAGCAGGTGCTGCATGCCAAAGGGACGCAACAACTGCGGGTGTGGGCCATCGATAGCGATGGTTCGCGTCGTTGCGTCACGACCGAGGCGGAATACGAGTCGAATGCAGGGGTGATTGCCGGTGTCGATGGCCGTGGGTTTGTTCAGGCCTCTGAATTGGCTGGTGAAGCGGCGATTCTGGCCCGCTATTTGGGGCAAGTCACTGTTTGCCGCATCACGATTCCCCAGCCCGGGGTAACGTTCACTCGCCCGCCCGAAAACAACTTCATCGATCGGCTGGCCTGGGACAAGTTGCAACGCCTCGGTATCGAGCCGAGCGAAATGTGTGACGATGCGACGTTTCTGCGGCGAGCATTTCTCGACGTCATCGGCGTGCTTCCCACTGCTGCCGAAGCAAAAGCATTTCTGGCTGATCCAGCCCCAAACAAACGCTCGCTACTGGTTGATCGGCTACTTGATCGACCCGAATATGCAGATTACTGGACGATGCGTTTTAGCGACCTGCTGCGTGTCGATCAGTCGAAAATTACGCCTCAGGGAGCGGTCGCGATTACTCGCTGGCTACAGCGGCAATTCGTCGAGAATCGCCCTTACGATCAATTCGTTCGTGAACTGATCACTGCTAAAGGAAACGTCAAAGCCGAAGGCCCCGCCGCGTTCTACAAAGCGCTCGATACACCGGAGATCGCAGCACGGAATGTGAGTCAGGTATTTTTAGGAATTCGCCTCGAATGTGCTCAGTGCCACCATCATCCTTCTGATCGCTGGGGGCAGGAAGATTACTTTGCGATGGCGGGCATGTTTAGCGGCGTAAGTCGCAAGAAGACACCCGATGGCGGTGAAGCCATCGTGCCGATTGTCGCTAAGGACTTAAAGCATCCGCGGACCAACGAGTTCGTGCAAGCGCGTCCCTTAGGTGTCACGCCAAAGCCGCGGAAAGCACCCGAACCTGAACCGGTGCCAGAACCAGTCGTCGTCAAAGGCAAGGCCAGGCCCGCACCGAAGCCCAAAAAGGGATTCGTACCGGATACGGCAGTTAACGAAGCGGCCGATCCACGCGTAGAACTCGTGGACTGGATGACTGCGCCGGACAATCAGTACTTCTCTACGATGATGGCCAATCGCCTCTGGGCCCATTACTTTGGCCGCGGCCTGGTGGAGCCTATCGACGACTTACGGATCACCAACCCGGCTTCCAACGAACCGCTGTTGCTGGAGTTGTCTAAACATTTGCGCGACTGCAAGTACGACCTGAAGGCTTTTACGCGGACACTGCTCAACAGTCGGCTGTATCAATTGGCAACCACGACAACCCCCAGCAATGCGACAGATGAGCAAAACTTCTCGCATGCCGCGCACAAGGCATTGCCGGCTGAAGTTCTGCTGGATGCCATCGGTCAGGCCACCGGAACACCGGAAGTCTTCAACGGCTGGCCGGAAGGTCATCGAGCGGTGCAGATTTGGGACAACAAGTTGCCCTCGTACTTTTTTCGCATTTTTGGTCGTCCCGTGCGAGCCACGGTTTGCGAATGTGAGCGAAGTAACGAGCCGAGCATTTCGCAGGCACTGCACCTGATGAATTCGCCCGAGATCATGACGAAGATTCGCAACCGTTCGGGCAATGCGGCGACAGTCGCAAAGCAACCGCTGTCTGCCGCCGACACGCTCGACCAACTCTATCTCACCGTACTCGCCCGCTATCCTAAGCCGGGCGAGAAAGAGCAACTGCTGCCGATCCTTGTGGAGAGCCCCGACGAAGGGCCGGCGAGGCGCGAAGCCTGCGAAGACATCGTGTGGGTATTGCTCAACAGCAAAGAATTCTTGTTTAACCACTAACACTGCACATAGCTCAAGCCAACCAGTATCACGAAGGAAGGTGACTGATGTCTCGCTCATATTGCGATCGAGTTTCTCGGCGACAAGCGTTAAGACTCGGGTCGGTCGGTCTGATCGGCGGTTTGACGTTGCCCCGTCTGCTCGAACTCGAAGCGACTGCCGGCAATGGCAAAGAAGCTAAGGCAAAGTCGGTGATCTTCCTGTTTCTCGAGGGGGGGCCTAGCACCATCGACATGTGGGATCTCAAGCCCGAAGGGCCGGCGGAGATTCGTGGCCCTTATCAGCCTATTTCCACGAAAGTGCCGGGCACATTCGTGGGCGAACATTGCCCGCTCTCGGCGGCCATTGCCGATAAGTTCACGATCGTTCGGTCGCACAGCCACAAGGACAATGGCCACAGCACCGGCTATCACTATTGCATGACGGGCTACAAAGCGGCCTTTGCCGACGGTCAGGCCGGCGGTACCCCGAACAATCTTCTCTTTCCGTCCCTAGGGTCGATTGTCTCGCGCGAATTGGGTCCACGTGGCAATATTCCAACATACGTGAACCTGCCCGATCCCATGGAAGCAGGCGGACCTGGGTTTTATGGTCCTGCTCACGCTCCCTTCGTGCTCGAGACCGACCCCGTACAGCCCGACTTTGAAGTGCGTGATTTGCGTCTGCCGCCGGGCGTGTCCGAAGGCCGGATGGAGCGCCGTCGGAAAATGTTGGCCGCGGTCGAGCAGCAGAACAAGGCTCAGCAGAGCGGTCGGACGAATGTGATGAGCACGTATTATGAGAAGGCCTATTCAATGATCACCGCGCCCGACGCGCGCAAGGCCTTTGATATTTCGGCTGAAAGCGACAAAACACGCGAACGCTATGGCTATACATCGCTCGGCCAATGCGCGTTGCTCGCCCGCCGCCTGGTCGAAGCGGGTTCGCGGTTCGTCGGCGTCGATAACGGCAGTTGGGATACCCATTTTTCGCAGTTCCCCAGCTTGAAGGAAGACCTCATTCCCTCGGCCGATCGCGCCTTCAGCGCGCTGGTTACGGACCTGGACGAGCGCGGCATGCTGGAAAGCACGCTGGTGGTCATGATGGGCGAAATGGGACGCACACCTCAGATTAACGCCCGCGCCGGACGCGATCACTGGTCGATGACGCAAGCCATTTTGTGGGCCGGCGGTGGCGTGAAGCAAGGACAAGTGATCGGCGCGACCGATAACCGGTGCGCCTATCCCACGACCGAACCCTACGGCGTCGAAGATGTCATCTGCACGCTCTTCCACCAGATGGGGATCGACACGAACAAGACCTATTATACACCCCTCGGCCGGCCAGTCCCCATTGTGAATGGTGGTCGTGTCATTCCTGGTTTGGTCTAGTCTCTCAGTAGTCATCATGCTCCGCATGATGAAAAACCAGGTAGAGAACTACTCAGAAAACCTGACGGGCACTTGATAGCCGAACGCTTGTAATCTCGCGGAGCGAGATGACCACACTGGAGAGTCGAATGATCACCTTGCTCCTCATGCTTTCCGCCGTCGGCCAGGTTGCGGCAGCGAACATTCGCCCCCAAATCGGCTACGTCTATCCCACGGCGGGCAAAGCGGGGACAACAATCGAGGTTCAACTCGGGACCTACGACTGGACGACCGACATGCAGATCTTGCCGCTCGATCCGCGCGTGAAAATCGAAGTTACTGGCCCGGCTAGCGAACCGTTCCTTACTCCTCCTCCTTATTGGTTCGGCAATAAGGCCGGACAGGCTCAACCGCCATTGGCGCGAGAAGTACCCGCAAAGATCACACTGCCTGCTGGATTACCCCCGGGCGAGATTGCTTGGCGTGTGGCAAATGCCAACGGAGGATCCAACACAGGCAAATTCGTGATCAGCGACGTCAATGAAATCTTCGAGCCCGAGCAGCGCGAGAAGTTCATTGAATTACCTGCGCTCCCCGCAGCCGTATCAGGGCGAGTGTCGCGCATTACCGAGATCGACGAATATCGCTTTACTACACCCTCAGCGATTCAGCTCACTTGCCAGTTGAATGATCGACTCGGCCAGCCCTTCTCGGGCGTGCTGACGATTAAAGACTCAAATGGCCAAATTGTGGCTGACGGTGCCGACACGGTGGGCACCGGCGTGACTTTGCGATTTGTTTCGCAAGCGGGCATGACCTACACCGCTGCTGTGCGCGATGCAGAGTTCGCTGGCGATCGGGGATATGTTTATCGCCTCTCCATTCGCTCGGCGCCCGAAGTCATCACGACCATGCCTTTGGTACTCAAACGAGGTGAAACGCACGCGGTCAAGGTGATCGGCTGGGGACTGACCAAGCCGAGTCAACTCGAGACGATGTCGCAAGAAATCGCGATTGGCAACGATCCGACCAAGACGGAGCAGGTTGTTAGCATCAAGTCGCCGCTGGGTAGCACTGACGCCAAAGTTTATGGGGGTGATGCGACGGACCTCCTTGAGCCGGTTAGCAATGACGTTGCTCAGCGAAGTCTGACAATTCCGAGTGCTATTTCGGCGTCGTTCGACAAGATTGACGGTGTGAGCGGTATGCCGGTCGACCGCTATCGGTTTGAAGGCAAAATGGGGCAATTGATTCGCATCATCGCAGAGGTTGATCGTTTTCAGTCGACTGTAGATCCGGCCTTAGTCATCCTGAATGCAGACGGAAAAGAACTGCTGCGAAACGACGACCTACCCGGTTCGAACGACGCTCTGCTCGACTTCAAAGTGGCTACCGACGGCATTTACGAGCTCGTCGTCGGCGATGTCAGTGGAAACGAACCGAGCATCGCCAGCGTTTATCGCCTGACGGTTGCCGACGTCGAAACGTTGTTTGATTTTGACCTAACGCTGCCGGAAAAACTCGATATCCCCCTAGCCGGCAAAGCTGACCTGGTCGTGAAGGTAGACCGTCGCGGCACCTGGAAAGCCCCGGTGACTCTCAAGTTGGAAGGTCTGCCCGAAGGTGTCGTCCCTTCCGAAGTAATGGCACCAGCAGTAGCGAACACCATTCCAGCTGATAAGCCAGCGCTGAACATTACGCTTAACGTCGCCGAGACTGCTCCGGCGACGGCTGGGTATGTCACCGTGGTTGCCACCGCAACGGTTGGTGACAAGACAATCGAAAAACGCAGTTCGCCAGTATTGGTGACGAGCATCATCAAGACACGCGTCAAAGTGAAATCGACCGTGCAAGACGGCGGCCGTATCGTGAATCGCGGCACCACTTACCCGGCCGATGTCATCGTCGAGCGGCTCGATGGTTACGAAGGGCCGGTGACACTGCAAATGGCTGCAACCCAGCAGCGACAGCGCCGGGGGATTCGCGGCGGTTCGCTAACAGTTCCCGCTGGTGTCGAGCAGGTGCAGTACCCGATCTTCATGCCGGAATGGCTGGAGACGAGTCTTACCGCCCGCATGAACGTGATCGGTGTTACACCCGTGGCCGATGGTAAAGGTAACATTCGTCAAGTGACCGGCATCATGGATGGCTTCATTGTGATGTCGCTGGAAGGGGCACTGCTCAAGATCACTCACGAGCCGCTCGAGTACGTCGCGTCGCCCGGCGGCTCGATCGACATTCCGCTCAAAGTTTCGCGCACAGTGAAATTGCCCACATCAGCTGATGTTCTGCTCATGGGAAGCGGCGAAAAGAACGCTCCCCTAACCGCGGATGGATTGCACCTGGCTCCCAGCGAGGATCAATGCACGCTGAAGGTCAAGATTGCTCCGGATGCCAAGCTTGGCGTTCATCACGCCGTCATCCGCGCCACTGCGCTGCAAGACGGTAAGTGGCCTGCGATCAGCGAGACGACGGTGGGGATTTATGTAGAAGAAGCGCCGAAGTAATTGCTCGCATGTTAAACGGCCGAAATCTACTGATAGAGGCTACACATTTCGGAGCCTCTAACTAACTTTCTCATCGCGATAACTAGATTTCGGTTGAGTTCTTATTCCGCCATCAACTTCTTGACGACCGTCTGCAGAATGCCACCGTTGCGGTAGTAGTCGAGTTCGACGGGCGTATCGATGCGGACCGCGGCAGCAAAGGTCTTGCTGGTACCATCGGGCGAAGTCGCTTGCACACTGATTTGCGAACGAGGCGAGAGCGATTCATCGAGGCCGAGGATCTCGAAGGTTTCGTCACCGACGATGCCCAACGATTTCCAGGTCTGACCTTCGAGGAATTGCAGCGGCAACACACCCATGTTCACCAGGTTGCTGCGGTGAATCCGCTCGTAGCTGGCGGCAATCACTGCCCGCACACCCAGCAGGTTGGTTCCCTTGGCAGCCCAGTCGCGCGAGGAACCGGTGCCATACTCCGCACCGGCCAGAATAATGGTCGGCGTGCCCGTAGCGCGATACTTCATCGCCGCGTCATAGATGAACATGACCTGGCCCGCATCGGCATCAGCCACCGGTGGCTTGCCAGCGACGTGCCCGGCACCCAGGTACTTCGTCACGCCACCTTCGGTTCCAGGGGCGAGAAAGTTACGAATGCGAACGTTGGCGAATGTGCCGCGGACCATCACGCGGTCGTTACCGCGGCGCGCACCGTAGCTGTTAAAGTCGACAGGCTCGACGCCTCGTTCCATCAAGAACTTTCCAGCGGGGCTGTTCTTGGCAATGTTGCCCGCAGGAGAAATGTGGTCGGTCGTCACGCTGTCACCAAGCATGGCTAGTACGCGAGCACCCCTTATCGGCCGCACCACAGTCGCGTTGGCACTGAACTCATCCAGGAAGGGCGGCTCTTGAATGTAGGTGCTGTCGCCATTCCAGTTATAGAGTGCCCCTTCGGCAACGTTGATCGCATTCCACATGTTGTTGCCATCGAACGCACGGGCATAACGGCTGGAAAACATTTCGGGCTGAACGAAGTCGGCAATTGCCTGGCGAACTTCGGCATGCGTGGGCCAGATGTCCTTGAGCATCACCGGCCCGCTGGTCCCTTCGCCGATCGGTTCGTTGATCAGGTCGATATCAGTGGTTCCCGCCAAGGCATAAGCGACTACGAGGGGCGGGCTAGCGAGGAAATTCGCTTTCACCAGCGGATTCACGCGGCCTTCGAAATTGCGATTGCCACTGATTACCGCCGAGGCGACAAGATCGCCTTCTTGCACGGCGGCAGCGACGTTATCTGGCAGCGGTCCGCTGTTGCCGATGCAAGTCGTGCAACCATAGCCGACGGTTTGGAAACCGAGCGTATCGAGCGCCTGGCTAACGCCCGCGCGATCGAAATAGTCTGTTACCACCCGAGATCCCGGGGCAAGGCTCGTCTTCACATAGCTAGGAACCTTCAGCCCCTTTGCCACAGCCTTTTTCGCGAGCAAGCCAGCGGCGAGCATCACGCTCGGGTTGCTGGTGTTCGTACAACTGGTAATGGCGGCGATCACGACGGCCCCGTGGCCGATCGTTTCGCTGTGACCGTTCGTCTGCACTGTCCCCTTGCGATTCAACGCGGCTTCATCAAGCTGAAAACCTCGTTCGGCAACGGGGGCCTTGAGGGACTTTTGCCAATTCGACTTCATGCTGGCGAGTGACACGCGGTCTTGCGGCCGCTTCGGTCCAGCCAGCGAAGGTTCGACCGTGCCGAGATCGAGCGAAACCTTCTTCGTGTAATTCAGTTCGGCCGAACCGGGGGCGTTAAACAGCCCTTGTTCCTTGCAATATCGTTCGACCAGCGAAACTTCTTCGGCGGTCCGTCCGGTCCGTTGCAGGAATGACAGCGTTTCGTCGTCGATAGGGAAGAAGCCCATCGTGGCGCCGTATTCGGGGGCCATGTTGGCGATGGTCGCCCGATCGGCCAGGGACATCTTGCGGGCACCGCTGCCGTAGAACTCGACGAACTTATCGACCACGCCCACCTTGCGCAATTGCTGCGTAACGGTGAGGACGAGATCGGTAGCTGTTACGCCAGGTTGCAATTCGCCGGTCAATTCAAAGCCAATAACTTCCGGCAACAGCATATAGAGCGGCTGGCCGAGCATCACTGCTTCCGCTTCGATGCCACCCACGCCCCAGCCGAGTACACCGAGGCCATTAATCATGGTCGTATGGCTGTCGGTGCCGACGAGCGAATCGGGCAGGGCGACGGGGCCCTTCTTATCGCTGCGGATGAATACGCCCTTGGCCAGGTATTCCAGATTCACCTGGTGAACGATGCCGACATCTGGCGGCACGACGCGGAAATTATTGAAGGCCCGTTGGCCCCAGCGAAGGAACTCGTACCGCTCGCGATTCCGCTTGAATTCCAGGTCGACGTTTTGCCCCAGAGACTGCGACGTACCGAAGAAATCGACCTGCACGCTGTGATCGATCACCAGGTCGACGGGAATCAGCGGATTGATTTTCTTCGGGTCGCCACCCAGTCGCTGCATGGCGGAACGCATGGCTGCCAGATCGACGACACACGGCACGCCGGTGAAGTCTTGCAGCACCACGCGAGACGGCATGAACGGAATTTCACGCTTGGCCGGTTCGGCGGCGTTCCAACTGGCCAGAGCCTTCACATCGTCTTCGGTCACGATGTAGCCGTCGCAGTTTCGCAGGGCTGCTTCCAGCAGAATGCGAATCGAAAACGGCAGCTTGCTCACGGCGCCCAGGCCCAACTGTTCGAGCTTGCTGAGGCGATAGATGCCGGCTTCGCCGCTGCCGGTCGAGAAAGTGTCGCGAGAACCAAACGGATCGAAGACGGTGTTGGTCATGGCCTTGCTGGTGGGTGGAAGCCTGCCGGATGGAATACTGCCCAGATCGCAAAATCACGATCGCAGTAACGCGGTATCGCCCCGCATGTTGCTGCCGCGATTGTAGCAATTCGCTTACGGCTTGTAACGTGGACAACACGTACCGAATTTGCCACTGTTCGGTTGTGCCGCGGTGGTTCAGCAATCAATCTGAACTGACACCCAGTTCTAGCTGCAAAAGCGTTTGGCTCACGACAATCCGGCGAATCGTGGTATAAAAAGACCCTAGCGTCATTTCGCCCCTGGCCAGCCTGACAAGCCAGTTTGGCGGGACGAAATGCCCGGACTCCAAGGAATTCAACCGTGCGTACCTCTCTCCTCATTACTTTTCTATTTACTCTTCTGGCGGCCAGCACTTACGCCGCGGATTCGCCCGCCAAGCCGCTGGTGGCCAATAGCGGCTTCGAAGTTGACGCCGACGGAGACAAGTGGCCCGATCAGTGGACCAAGCAGAAACAGGGCGTTACCTGGGAGCAGGAAGGGGAGAATCATTTCTTGCGACTGGTTTCGTCCAAACCGGGCGAAATGGTGATGGTCTATCACCAGGTTCGCTTGCCGGCCGACGTTCGCGCAGTGACTCTCTCCTGGAAACAACGGATCAGCAATCTCAAGCCGGGCAAGCAGCCCTGGTTCGATGCCCGCCTACTGCTCGAGTTCAAAGATGCCGAAGGGAATAAACTCGCTGGCAGCCCCAGTGCTCCCTATGCCCGCAAGAACACTGACGGCTGGGTCGATCGCAGCACCAGCTTTCTGGTGCCGGAAGGGGCTCACTTGCTGGAATTCATGCCTTCGTTGTTTCAAGTCGAGGCCGGCATGCTCGATTTGGATGACGTAACCCTCGTTGCTGCCGATCCCGCTCCGCTCCAAGAAGCTGCCAAGGCTGCCGCAGCCGCCGCGAAGGAAAAGCAAGAGAAGAACGCTGCCGGCCGCCGCGCCAAGGCAGCGGCCGTGCTGGAAAAAGAAGGTTCCATCATTGCCAACGGCAGCTTTCAGACGGACGCCAAAGTGGGCGGGGTTCCCGATCAATGGGGCAAAGGAAAGCCGGGCGGCGATTGGGAAGTAGAAAACAGTAACCGCTTTCTCCGGCTGAAGTCGTTGGAAAAAGGCAAAACTGTGATGCTGTATCGCGAGATCGACATCCCCGCCGGTGTCGAGGCGATCGAATTCACCTGGCGTCAACGCATTACCGACCTCAAGCCCGGCAAAGAATCGTACTTCGATGCCCGGATCATGATGGAATTCAAAGATGCCGCCGGCAAGAAGATCGGCAAGCCTTCGCCTCCTTATGCCCGCAGCAACACCGAAGGCTGGGTCGAAAAGAAAGTGCAGTTCCTAGTTCCCCCCGCGGCCCTGTCGCTGGAATTCATGCCCTCGCTCTTCCAAGTCGAACGCGGAACCTACGATCTTGACGACCTGAAAATGAAGCCCGTCCCTGCGGCCGAACTCCTTGCGGCGGCCGCAGCCGCTGCGGCCATGGAGAAAGCTGCGCAAGTTCCCGCCGAAGAACCCAACAAAGCCAAGTGGCCGCTGGAGACTCACGTCGAAGGGAACAAGATCGTCGATTCCCAAGGGAAGCACGTTTGGCTGCAGGGCGTGAACGTCGTCAGCTTGGAGTTTTCGATCAAGGGCGAGAAGGTCATGAAGTCGGCCCTCGTCGCGGTCGACGAGTGGAAATCGAATTGCATCCGCCTGCCCGTGAAAGAGGAATACTGGTACGGCCGCGCTGCAGGGCAAAAAGACGGTGGCAAGTCGTATCGTGAATTGGTTGACCAGGTAATCACACTCGTGGCCAATCGCGGCGCGTATGTCGCGCTCGATCTGCATCGCTTCCGCGCTCCGAACGATCTGCACGTGGAATTCTGGAAGGACGCAGCGACCGTTTATAAGAATCATCCCGCCGTGCTATTCGATCTGTTCAACGAGCCTCACGGCATCTCGTGGGAAGTCTGGCAGAAGGGCGGCTTTGTCGAAGAAAAGAAGAAGCCCGCCGATGAAGACAACTTCCTCACGCCCGAAGAAAAAGCCAAAGCCAAAAACGGTTTTGAATCGCCCGGCATGCAAAAGCTGATCGATACCGTGCGCGCGACCGGTGCCCGCAATATTGTCATCTGCGGAGGGCTCGACTGGGCCTACGACCTGTCGGGCATCGCCAACGGCCACGAACTTTCCGACACCAGCGGCAATGGCATCGTCTACTCGACGCACATCTATCCCTGGAAACGGGACTGGGAAAACAAGGTGATGAAAGTCGCTGCCAAGCATCCAATTTTCATTGGCGAGGTCGGTGCCGACATCAACAAGATGTCGTTCATTCCCGCCGAAGCCCAGGAAGACCCTTACACCTGGGTTCCCGACATGCTCGGCCTGATTCAAAAGCACAAGCTGAACTGGACCGGCTTCTCGTTCCATCCCAAGGCGACACCCATCCTCATCAGCGATTGGAATTTCACCCCTACACCGTTCTGGGGCAAGTTCGCAAAGGACGCACTGTCGGGCAAGCAGTTTGAATTGAAGAAGCAGCGGTAGGGATCACGATCCGTCTGGGGGCGGGAGTCTTTGGCGAAGATCGATTCAGCCAAGTAGAACGTCTTCATTCGCCAAAGACTCCCGACCCCGGCCAAGTTAACATCAGGAAGCTTTTCGAAGGAGATACACCATGGTCAAAACCGCCAGCACGATGCGACAACTGGGCACGCCCGCGCCGGACTTCTCGCTGCTTAATGTCGACGGACGAACTGTTTCGCTCAGCGATTTCAAAGGTCAGCCTGGATTGCTCGTGATCTTCATGTGCAACCATTGTCCGTTCGTGAAGCATGTTGCTCCCGAACTGGCACGCCTGGCCATGGACTACATGCCGCGCGGGATCGCGGTCGTCGGCATCAATTCGAACGACACTTCGAAGCATCCCGAAGACTCACCCGAGCAGATGGTTCACGAAGCCGAACAGCGCGGCTATGTGTTCCCCTATTTGTTCGACGAAGATCAAACCGCCGCGCAGGCTTATCACGCGGCGTGTACGCCGGATTTCTTCCTATTCGATGGCGAGCAAAAGCTCTATTATCGCGGCCAACTCGATCCCTCCCGCCCCAAGGCTGGTGATGTTCCCGACGGTCGCGACCTCCGCGCTGCCATGGACGCTCTGCTCGCCGGCAAACCCGCGCCGGAGAAACAAATCCCGAGTCTCGGCTGCAACATCAAATGGAAAGAAGGGAACGAACCGGCTTACTTCGATCCAGCGGGAGTGAAGATGTAGTCGTGTAGGTCACATCCGCTGGATGTGACCTTGATTTGCGAATCAACGCGTTGCGAACATCAAGGTTACATCCAGCGGATGTAACCTACAAATTTATGACCACTCTCCTGCCGCTCGATTATCTGCCGAGGTTGCCCAAGCATCGCGATGCGCCGATTGGCTGCATCGGCAGCGGGTTCATCATGGCGGACTGTCATCTGGTGGCCTATCGCAAATCGGGCTTCAATCCGGTAGCGATAGCTTCGCGCACACCGGCCCACGCTCAACGAGTCGCCGAGCGGCATTCGCTCACCGCGTTCGATACGTATCAAGAGATGCTCGCCAGCGGCAAGGTGGAAGTGGTCGATATCGCGGTGCCGCCCGATACGCAAATCGATGTGATCCGCAACGTCTGCAAGTTTAAGAAGCATGTGCGGGGGATACTCGCGCAGAAGCCGCTGGGCGGCAGCCTGGCGGAAGCGAAAGAGATTGTGCAGATGTGCCGCCGCGCGGGAATCACGTTGGCGGTGAATCAGAACATGCGCTACGACCATTCCATGCGGGCCCTTAAGTGCCTATTGGAGCGCGGCACGCTTGGCGAACCGGTACTGGCAACGATCGACATGCGGGCGATTCCCCACTGGATGCCTTGGCAACAACGGCAAGGTTGGGTCACGTTGCGGATCATGTCGATCCATCATCTCGATTCGTTTCGGATGCTTTTCGGCGATCCCGAACGTGTCTTCTGCAGCACGCGCCCCGATCCCCGCACGGCAAAGAAGTTTGCCCATACCGACGGCATCTGTCTCTACATTCTTGAGTATGCCAACGGCCTGCGGGCGATGGCCTGCGACGATGTCTGGGCTGGGCCGGCGCTCGAAGGGGCCGAGAAAGACATTGGGATTCGCTGGCGAGTCGAAGGAACCGAAGGGCTGGCCCGCGGCACGATCGGTTGGCCTGACTACCCACATCCAACGCCCAGCACGCTCGACTACACCACCACCCATCAGCCCGGCTATTGGCTGCAACCGCGCTGGAAGGAAGTCTGGTTTCCCGACGCGTTTGCCGGCACCATGGCCCAGTTGCTCTGCGCACTAGAAGACAAAGCTGAACCAGAAATCAGCGGGCAGGACAATCTCAAGACGATGGCGCTCGTCGATGCGTGTTATCTATCCGCCAAGGAGCACCGGGCGGTGACTATGAAGGAAATTCTGCGAGGCAGGGCGTCCTAAGTACGAGGCGGGAGTTTTTTCGACCCCTAACTCTTCTTTAGCAACTCATCGAGATGGACTTCCAACGACTCGGCCAAACGCTGCGGCTGATAGCCCCCTTCGAGCGCGCTCACAATTCTCCCCTTGGCATGTGCATCGGCCACGCGCTGGACGATCTTCGTCAGCTCACGAAAATCCTCGGTTTCCAGTTCTAGCGAACCTATCGGATCGCGCACGTGAGCATCGAAGCCAGCGCTAATCAGCACCAACTGCGGCTTGGTCTTCTCGGCAAATGATTCCAGTTCCTTCGCGAACTGGCTGAGGATCTTTTCACGCGGCGTACCAAAAGCGACGGGCACATTTTTGGTATGCCCCAGTCCGCGTCCGCTGCCCGTTTCGTCCTTGTCACCTGTGCCGGGATAGAACGGCCAGCGATGCATCGAGAAGAACGAAACCTGCTCATCGGTGTAGAACACGTCTTGCGTACCGTTGCCGTGATGCACGTCCCAATCGACGATCAGCACGCGGTCCAGTTCGTGCTCGGCAATGGCGCACTTGGCCGCGACGGCAATGTTATTCAGCAGGCAAAACCCCATCGCACTTTTTTCCAGCGCATGATGACCGGGCGGCCTCACCAGACACATAGCCGACTTGTCTTCCCCTTTCACGACAGCTTTTACGGCTGCACAAACGGCCCCGGCAGCCTGATGGGCGACCGAAAAGCTCTCAGGGCTCATGACGGTGTCGGCTTCGATTCGCCCTCCGCCGCTAGCCGCGAACTTTTCCAACTCCGCGACATACGCCTTGGTATGAATCCGCTCGATCTGTTCGGCAGTCGCGGGCTTCCATTCTGCAGTCTTGCACCGTTCGTACATGCCGACTTGCTTGAAATGCCGGTCGATCGTCGCCAGTCGTTCGGGTTTCTCCGGATGTGCTCCCGTCTTATGCGTTTGAAACAGCGGGCTGTGGTAAAGGAGGGTCATCGTGGCTCCTGAAGTCGGGAGATGCGTGATGAGGCGGATTCAATTAGATGCGGGAGATGTAAGGAGATGGGTGGGGGACGAGAATCAGGCAGACAGGATCGTCATTCGATTTTATCGGGCGACATTCGTATCTCATGTCTTAACCTTCTTTGGTTCTCTCGCGCACTTCGTCCCGCGCCTCCCGCCACTTATTTTTCAATCGCAAATTTGGCTTTTAGACGGCGACATTGTTATGCTAAACGCTCCCACCCTATCCCTTCCAGCCTGGAGACGTTTCGATGCGTCGATTGTCGATGTGTTCATACCTCGTTCGCTCGCTCAGTTGGCTCGCCCCACTAGCGATGCTCGCTTTCACAACCGCCCTCCTAATCAATTCGCCAGTCTGGTCCCAAGAGGACGCTCCCAAAAATAAGAAGAAGGGCGAAGCAAAGGCGGAGGCCAAAACCGAAAGGAAGAAGAAAGCCGAACCTAAACCCAAGCCGAAAGCTGAGCTCAAGGTTGAACTCGAATATCCCCCCAAACTGCCCGGCGGCCAGGAAATTGTCACCGACACTTCCCCAGAATTCCTGAAACCCTTGAAAGAACTGCCGGAAGGCGTAGAGATTGCCAAGACGCCGCCGACGATCGATTTTGCGTATCTGCCAGAGCAAACTTATGCCGCTCGCCCTTGGTCGAATTGGGGCGAAAGCGTGGTGCACGATGGCAAGTATTACTGCGGTTACGGCGACCACCTGGCTCCGCAAGGAAATGGGTTCGTCGTTGAATACGACCCCTCCACCAAGAAATTCCGCACACTCATCAATACGAAGAAGCTGTTGAACATGCCGGAAGGGCACTACGCTCCCGGCAAAATTCATAGCCGTCTCGGCGTCGGCAAAGATGGCTGGCTCTACTGCACCACGCACCGCGGTTCGACCACCATCACCACCGATCAATACCATTACAAGGGTGACTGGATCATCCGCGCTAACCCCGCCACCGGGGTGCAAGAAGTTGTCCAGGCCGCTCCGGTTGAAAAGCATTGCTTGCCCTGTGCTCACCTCGACCCTGACCGACTCATTATCTACGGAGGCAGTGCCCCGGGCAGCAAAACGGATACACGCGGCATTCAGTTCTGGGCCTATGACCTGGCCAATCGCAAGATGATCTACTCGGGTCCCGATGGCCCAGCTCGCGCGATGATGGTCTCGAAGTCGACTGGCAATGTGTATTTCGTTCCAGGTGCCGGCAACGAACCGCTGATGCGCTTCAATCCCAAGTCGGGCAAGGCTCCCGAGAAAATCGAAGGCTCGCTCGGCATTCGCGCTGCCAGCGACGAAACCCCACAAGGGAAGATCTATTGCGCTTCGCAAGCGGGCTCATCGGTCGGCGGGTGCGAACTGTATGAGTTCGACACCAAAACCGAAAAGATCCGCTCGCTGGGATTGGCTTCTGTCGGCACCGAGCATTACGTTGCCGCACTCTCGGCCGAGGCCACTGGCAAGTACATCTATTATGCTCCTGGCGCTCACGGTGGCGGCTATCGCGATGGCTCGCCCGTCGTGCAATTCAACACTCACACCGGCAAGCGCAAGGTCATTGCGTTCCTCCATCCTTTCTATCAAGCGAAGTACGGTGTGGCCGTTCATGGCACCTATGCAGTATCGGTCACTCCCGATGGAAGTCAGGTCTTCATCTGTTGGAATGCCGCCCGCGGTACCAAGGGGTGGGATACAGTGGCTTTGACTTCGATCAAGATTCCCGCCAGCGAACGGGAATGATTCCGCCGTTAAGGATTTGATAAGAATACCATTCTCCGCTGGCTATCTGCCGGCCAGCGGATTGCCAAGGCTCACAGCTGGCAGGCAACTGCCAGCTGAAAACTCCCTGCAGAGCCAATTTTCGTCACCTGCCCCCATTTTCGCCCTGCCCGTCGGGGGTGGAAATGCGGTTCCTTTTTGCGAATAGGTCCTCCGCTGCTCTTTCCAGCGGTAATTACGCAGCAGTTGGTTGGATTATTCCGGCCAGCACTGCCAAACGGTTGACCTTGCCGTTAAGGGAAGAGATAACGACTTCTTGTACCTGCCGAGTGGGTAATTACCATGGATTGGTACCCGCTCAAATCCTCCCCTTGAAGCAGGGGATTCTTCACGCTGATTCGCTCGCCGCGTTTTCCGAGGAAGTTCTGAGATGCCTGTATCGAAAAACAAGCCGTCCCATTCGTCGAGCCTCGGCCGCAATCGCAAGCAAGTCGCCAACGATGCCGCGAAGTACAAGCCACGCCGGGCAACAGCCCGCAAGGTCTTTTTTGAGTCCTTAGAAACCCGCAGCATGATGGCGTTCACACCGGGGGATGTGTTTGCAAGCACTGTCCTGGCTCCGCAAGCTTTGTACGACGTCACCGGCGGCGGAGATCTCTCAGCGGCAACTCCCGTTGCGAGCTTGGGGGACCGGACTTTCGGGCAGATTACCTGGTCGCGCGATCTGAGCACAGCCTACATCGCGCTGTTCGACTCCGGCGCTGTGTTAACCGTAGATTCCACCGGCATCGTCAACACCTTTGCCACTGGTCTGACGAGTCCCGCTGGGATAATCCTAACCAGCGACGACCGTCTGCTCGTGTCGGAATACAGCTCTGGAGAGATCACGAACATCACTAGTGGCGGCGACTTTACTGGCGTGACAGCCTATGCAACGGGATTAGGTCTTCCCCGGAACATGGTGCAACTGGCAGACGGCAGAATCCTGGTGGGAGAAGATAGCACCGGCCAGGTAACCGACCTTGGCGTTGGCGGAGATTTGTCAGCAGCCACTCCGTTCGCCTTCGGTATGGGAAATGCTTCCGACATCGTGCAGTCCAGCAGCGGCGCGATCTACGCGAGTGATCGTTCTGGTCAAAAAGTCTTCAATATCACGGCTGGTGGGGATTTTTCCGCAGCAACCCCGTTTGCAACGGGACGTTTCTTCGTGGGCCTGACGTTTGACGGCGCCGGACGCTTCCTGGCGACAAACGATAACACTCCAGACATCTATGATATTTCTTCGGGCGGCAGTTTTGCTGCTGCGACTCCGTTTGCGACCCTACCGGCTGGCACCAGCCTTGATTCCGTTCTCGACACCGTGCCAGCTCTGGCCGGCACACTGGTGCCCACCCTCACCGGCGGGAATCTGGTCATCACGGATTCCGATGCGACGGGCAAGAACAACAGCCTGACGATCTCCAACAACGGTGCCGCGATTGTCATTACGGATGCTACTGAAACCTTCGCCGGTACGGGCGGCATCGCCGGGGCTGCGCTCAGCAACGGCGGCAAAACTCTGACGGTCCCGATTGGCTCGATCACCGGCATGGAGGTAATCATCAACGGCATGGACGGGAACGACACGCTGACCGCCAACGTTGCGACTGCCTTGGGAAAAATCCTGACCTTCAACGGTGGCGATCCGACAATTGCCCCTGGCGACAAGCTCGTGGTCACCGGCGGAAGCCATTCGACCGGTACACTGAATCACACCAATGCTACCGACGGCAGCGTGGTTCTCGGCGCGAGTACGATCAATTACACCGGCTTGGAACCGGTCGACATCACCGGCACGACGATCACCAATCTCGTCATCAATCTGCCCGATGTCGCCGGCACGCCGGACGACACCGAATTGAGCCTCACCGGTGGTGGGACCATCCTGACGGTGACGAGCCTAGTCGCCGCGCATGAGCTCGATAACATCGCGCTCGCGGCCTTCACGACCGTCACGGTCAATGCCCGAGCTGGCGACGACATCATTCGAATTGATGCTTCGATGTCGACCTTCAACAAAGCTCTCACCATCAACGGCGGGGCTGGTGCCGACACGTTTGTCTTCGAAGCATCCATTGCCGCCCCTGGGACGATTACCGTCAATGGTGGCATTGGCAGCGACACCCTCGACTATGCCGCCTATCAGGTCGCGGCCGTCGATAGTGCGGTGGATGTGAATCTGACCGCCACCGCGGCGAATGGATTCAGCGGCAACGTCAAGGTCGGCGCGCCCACGATCACGTCGTTTACCGAAATCGATGCCGTGAGCGGCAACAGCAACACCACGACGGACTCGCTCACGGGTCTCAATGCCGTATCGACTTGGACCATCGATGAGCCCGCCAGCAGCAAGTATGTTTCGACGGGCACGCTGAACTTTTCCAATCTCGAGAACCTAAACGGCGGCTCGGCTGCTGATAGTTTCGCGGTGATTAACCCAGCCGCAGTCGCCTTCACCTTGGCGGGCGGATCGGGAGCGAACACACTCGATGTTTCCGGCGCTGGCGCGACGACCGTCACCATCACGAACGACGGAGTCCCCGCTGGTTTCGATGGCACATTCGGCGCATCCAACTTCACTAGCATCGATTCCTTCAAGGGTGCCGCCGGAAGCACGCTGATCGGTGACGATGCCGATTCGACCTGGACGATCAACGACGGCGTCCCAAGCACTTATGCCACCGCTGCCCGCACGGCGAACATCGCCGGGTTCAACAACTTGCAGGGTGGTTCCGCCAAGGACACGTTCAACGTCGTGGATAATGGCGCGATCGCAACCTACTCGCTCAAGGGTGGCGATGGTATCGATGCCTTCAACTTTGGCGATGCCAACAACCTGACGAAGATCAATAATCCAATCAGCGTTGATGGTGAAACAGATGGTGCCACGCTGACGCTCAACGATCAGGGAACTAATTCCAATGTCAATTACTCAATCAGCGCGACGACCATTGGTCGAATGGGCGGCACGGTCACGTTCGACGACATCACAAACTTGACGCTCAATGCTACCAACGGCACGAACACTATCAGCGTGACTGCTGCTCCCACGGCTTCCGGCATCAAGACCTTGAACGGCGGTTCGGGTGCTGACACCCTCGATCTCACCGGCGCTGGAGTGACGGCGGTCACGATCACGAACAACAATGTCAGCGCCGGCTTTGACGGCAATTTTGCCGGCGTGGACTTCACCAGCATCGACTCGTTCGTGGGTACCACGGGGAGCAGCTTTACGGGCGATGACGCCGACTCAACTTGGACGATCAACGACGGCGGCACGAGCACCTACGCAACTGCAGCCCGCACTGCGAATATCTCCGGATTTAACAGCTTGCAGGGTGGTGCGGGGCTCGATGCGTTCAATGTCGTAAATAACAATACGACAGCGCTCTACACGCTCAAGGGTGGTGCGGGGCTCGATGCGTTCAACTTCGGTGTGAATTCGTTGCTAACAAGCGGCAAGAATGTTTCGGTCTTCGGTGAGGCCGATACCGCGAACTTGACACTCGATGACACGTCGACAAATGCGAATCGAAATTACTCCTTGACCACCACGACGCTGGCTCGGCGTGATGCTGCCAATGTGCTGCTGGGAGAGATTACTCACGACGCCATCAACAATTTGACGCTGAACGCCAGCAACGGCGCCAACAAGATCACGCTAACCGGCATGCCGACCGTGACGGGAACCGTCAAGTTGAACGGCGGAACTGGCGACGACACGCTCGAAGTCGCGGGCATCAATCCCGCCAAGGTGACGCTCACCGCGTTGACTGGTGTGCCGTCCACGACCGGCTTTAATGGCACAGTGGAAAGCAGCATGAAGTCGCTCGACTTCACCGGTGTGGAAGCCATCACCGCAGCCGCGGCTGCCGGCGATGAATTAGTGGGCATGGATGTCGCCAGCACCTGGACGATCGACGAATCCGCTGGTAACACGAGCAAGTACGTCAACAACGCGAGCCCCGCACGTCCATTGCGGTTCGCAGGCTTCGATACGCTCCAAGGCCGTTCGTTCGTCGACACCTTCAACGTGCTCAACAATAGCACGACGGCGACGTTCTCGCTCAAGGGCGGAGCCAGCCTCGACGCGTTCAATTTCGGCAACGCGAACAAGCTCGATGGCATCACCTATCCAATCAGTGTGGATGGCGAAACCGCCTCGGCCACGCTCACGCTGAACGATCAGGGCGATAACACCAACATCGATTACAAGTTGAACGGCGGCCAGGTCGGGCGCGATGGCAACCCCATCAGCTATGCGTCGATCTCAACGCTCAATTTGAATGCCGGCAATGGCAGCAACAAGTTCATCGTGCTGGAAAAGCCGACCGCTGGTCAAACCATAATCACCGCTGGCACCGGCAACGACACGCTCGATTTCACCAACTTCAAGGTCTTAGGTGCCGACAAGGGAGCCAATGTAGCGTTGACCAGCATCGCTGCCGCTGCGGCAGTGGTGGGGGGGGCGACCGGCAAAGTCTCGGTGTCCAATGTGGCGGCTTCCGATTTCCTATCGTTCTCTGCCATCGAAAACTTCAAAGGCAGCACTGCAGCCACCGACGACACGTTCAACGGCCTGGCTGGTGACAGCGAGTGGATCATCAACACAACGACAGGCAGCACCTATAAGCAGACTTCAACCGCAACAAAGACGGTGCCAATCGTCGAGTTCGAAGTACTCAACGGTGGTGCGGGCAAGGACACCTTTAAGGTGCAGGTAAATAATGGCGAGACGTTCTCGCTGAACGGCAACGCCGGAAATGATTCGTTTTTGATCGCGGACGGCACCAATGTGCTGGCCGGCATCGAATCGCTGAAGCTCAACGGCGGCATCAATGCTGCCGACCTCGACGAACTCACACTGCTGGATTCGTCGCAGAACGCCGACAAAAACTACAAGTTGTCGCCAACTTCCATCGACTTCGAAGGCCAGTCGATCACGCCGTCGGGCGGCACTTCCTTCAATATCGAGTCGATCAAGCTTCAGGCCAGCAACGGCACCAATACGATTGAGGTCGTCGACGGAAACTTCGGAGATTTTAACGGCACCAGCACCGAAGCTGCAATAATCACGCTCAGCCATGCCGTCAACGGCAAGTCAACGGCACTCACAATCAACGACACCGGCGATACGGCCGCCAATACGTGGGCCATCGATGGCGAAAGGACGACTCGCACCATTCCCACGCAGTCGCTCACCGTCAACTACAAAGCCACGTTGCTCTCGTCGTACAAGCTGAACGCCGGCGAAGGGAACGACACGATCACGATTGCCAAGGTCGGTACTCTCGCCACTCCAGCGCCAACAACAGTCAACGCTCACCTCGGCAACGACTCCATTACCGTCCGGGCTACGAATCACGCCACGGTCATCAATGGCGAAGATGGCAATGACACGATTACCCTGGCTGACACAACGGCGGCTCTTAGCAAATTCGACAACTACGCCGCTGGCTTGACGGTTAACGGTGGTAACAATCCCGCTGTGCCCACTCGCACGGTGTTCAAAGGCGGCAGCACACCGGACGATATCAAGTTCAATGCGAAGTCCAGCGTGGAAGCCCAAGGTGACACCCTGAGCCTGAGTGACTTCGGAAATTCCACGGATCCAGTCGCGAAGTACACAATCACAAGTATTCAGGTTGCGCGGACATCACCTACTGCCAAGACATTCGCTTACTCGAATATCGAGTTGTTGAATGTTACGGCCAATCAGAAAATCACTGACGTCACCATCAACATGCCATCCGCAGCACCCGATCTTCCCACGGTTGTTTCAGTGGATGGCGGCGGTGCTCCAGCGAGTGTTGATAACCGCGTTCACATTATTGGGACTGTTGCAGACGATAAAATCACAGTCGGCAATCTAGAAACCAACGAGTTGAATCGTTCGCAGTTTGAGTTGACGAATGTCACTCGTTTGTGGGTCGAAGGTGCTCAAGGTGCCGATGTCATTCACAATCGTTCCAGCGTGCCCGGCTTGCTTGACGGAGATCAAACCAAAGCGAATGCCATGGTTCAAGCTGGCAATCAGAACGACGTCATCAGTTCCGACGCTCAAAGTAAACAAATAGGAGCAATCATTTATAGTCCGGTGCTACTCGGCAACGACGGCATCGACTTTTTGCATACGACAAATTCGTCGGCAACTGGTACGACCTTCCTCGTGGGCGACTTCTTTGTCAACAACACGGTCCCTTACGTGTTCGGCAGCGGGACGCAGACTAGCCGCATTCAAGTGGTTAATACAGGCCTCCCTGCGCCGAACACCTATGCCCAAGCTGGCGACAAGTACTCGACCACGCATGCCGGCATCTCCAAGCGAAACCAGGTTCTCGCCCGCCTCGATAATTGGATCAAGGGCAAGTTCGCACTCATTGGCGATCCGCAAGCTTCCAGCCTCACGGTCATCGAGTGGCTCCAAGCACAATTGCCACTGGCAGTCACGCCGCTGGCCATTGCCAAGATGTACGCACCAATCAATAAAGCGATCCGCGACTTTATCCGCGAGCCTGGCCCAGCGACGATTGCCAACCCCGCTAACCCGACAGTGGTCACCAGCCCGACATACCAACCATTGGGCAAGGCCTTGCCTTCAGGTACTTTGCCCCCTGATTCGCCACTTTTGAACGGTGGCGAAGCTGTGGAAGAAGAGTATTATTCAGTAATGATGACCAATCCGATCGAACCCTCGGATGTGAACTTTGACGGTCGCATCACTGCCTTCGATGCACTGGCCATCATCAACGAGTTGAATCGCAAGGGAACTCGCGCGATCGATACTACGCCCGGCGGCGAATTCAGCGGCGATAATGTCGACGGCACTCAGCCGATTAATCTCCTCGACGTCAACGGCGATATGATGCTCACCGCCATGGACGCCCTCATCATCATCAACAAGCTGAATCGCAGTGAGACGACCTACGAGATGCCAGCCTATCTGAACGACTACTCGCTAATCGACAATGCAGAAGCTGTCCAGAATCAGCAGTTCGCCGAACAGTTCACCGCCAGCCAGAGCCAGGCGAACAGTGTGACCGACGAAGCGCTCCTAGCCCTGCTGGCCGCAGAGCTGGATGACAACGACGCGGAATAACTCTGCAAGAAGTAATTCTCGGTCAACTCGCTGACCAACGAAAGCTCTGCCGACTCGGCAGAGCTTTTTTCGTGTCGGTGGCATCAGCAGTTCGCTATCATGGCATCCGCTGCAATTCATTGCTTCTCCCTTCCTCTTGCCGAGATCCTGCCATGAACTACCTTCGTATGTTCGCCCTGTCGTTGTTCGCTTTTGCCATTGCCCCGGTGCTGGGGTCCGAGGAGCTAGGCCCCATCAAGGTTTACATACTCGCCGGTCAGTCGAATATGGAAGGGAAGGCCAAAGTCTCGCTCCTCGACTATCAAATCGAACAACCAGCCACGCGCGAGTTATTTCAACATTGGCGACGCGACGGCAAGTGGCTTGAGCGTGACGACGTCCGCATCAAGTTCTTCGACCGCGCCGGACCGCTGACCGTGGGCTATGGTTCGCCCAAGTGCATCGGGCCCGAATTGGAGTTTGGCACTGTCGTCGGCAACCACTTCTCGGAACCAGTGCTCCTCATCAAAACGGCCTGGGGCGGCCGAAGTCTTTATCGCGACTTTCGCTCTCCCAGTGCAGGGCTGCCAACAGATGAAGTGCTGCAAAAGATACTCGCGCAACAGCAAAAAAAGACGCCCGCCGCCACACTCGCCGAAATCAAAATATCGTTCGGCAACTCGTATCGCGCCATGCTCGCGGAAGTGAAGCAAACGCTGGCAGATTTGCCGGCACATTTCCCAGCGGACGCAAAGCAAGGTTACGAAGTGGCTGGCTTCATCTGGTTTCAAGGCTGGAACGATATGATTAACGCTGAATACACGGCCGAATACTCCACCAATCTGCAACACTTCATTCGCGACGTGCGCAAGGACCTGAACGTTCCCCAACTACCGTTTGTGATTGGACAAATGGGAGTCGATGGCGTGAATCCGAGCGTTGGCGTTCAGAAGTTCAAAGCTGCCCAGGCAAAGGTGCTCGATTCGCCAGAATTTAAGTCGAACGCCGCGCTTGTAAAGACCGACGTCTATTGGGACCAGGACGCAGCCGCCGTTTTCAAAAAGGGATGGAAAGAACATGTTGCTGAGTGGAACAAGGTCGGCAGCGACTTTCCCTTTCACTATTTAGGCAGTCCGAAAACGATGCTGGGCATTGGTCACGCTTTCGGAGAGGCTGCTCTGCAACTACGCGAAAGTGCAAATAAGTAGAACTAACGGGGCATGAAGTCAGGAATGCGGCATCCCGCAGCAAATTGATTGGCAACTTGACGGAGCATCATCGCCACCCCCTCTTTCAGAAGCCGTCAGCCATTGCTTCGATGGACTGGAATCCAGCTAAATGACTCCACATCTTTTCGATATCAACGCAACTTAAAACAATGAGTTGCGGGTAAACACCACACAGTCTCTTGAAGACAGCTATACAACCGTTGTCAAACTCACAGTTAGCAACTAGGTTTAGTTCCGACGGCGAAATCCTCTTTCCCATTCGTCGTCCTGCTACTTACGTGCAGGGATTCTGCGAGTAGATTCGCAACCGGAGTTGACTCTCACAGCCTCCGTTGGAGCGGCGAATCGACATCGCAGCATTTGCTGAATCGTCCGTCGCGCTCGCGTTACGGCCACTTCAACTCCCGTGCGGCAGTCGCACTTTCCCGCCAACTCATGCCCACTTGCTGAGCCGTGCTTGCCCGCTTGGCTAACTGCTCGGCTATCCCGTTTTTCGTTGTCTTTGGACTGCGTATGGGAATGCTACGCGCCGATCGTCCTTACTTCACCGGAAGCTAACCCTCATGACACGCTTCGCGACTGTTTCCCGCCTCGCACTTCGCCGCTTGCGAAATCGATACGCTGCTGCACTCCGCGCGCGTCGTACCCTTTTCGAACAACTGGAGGATCGCGCAGTCCTAGCCGCTACGTTGACGTGGGTGGGTGACGTCGATAGCAACTGGGCGACCAATAGCGGAGGGAACACTAACTGGTCTGGGAACTCTCTCCCAGCGGATGGTGACACTTTGGTGTTCGATATCAGCGGTTCCAATTTGACACAAGTCAACAACACCACAGCCGGCAACAGTTACACGCTACAGTACTCATCGGGCGGATATGTGCTCACCGGCAACAGCATCGCTCTCAACAATTCTGGAGACGATATTGTGTCCTCGTCGGGAACCAATCAACTCAACTTGCCGTTGGCACTAGCGCCTGGCAGCACGTTCAATATCGGGGCTGGAATTGTGACAGTCGGCGGAACCATTTCGGGTTCCGGCGATTTGGTGAAGGTCGGGGCCGGACGTCTTACATTGAGCGGAACCAATACCTATTCAGGCAGCACCACCATCAGCGGCGGAATCTTATCTGCAAATACGAGCGCTGCGCTCGGCAATGAGACCTCTACGAACACGCTGATCTTGAATGGTGGCACACTGCTCGCGACGGGCAACATCGTTTCTCCAGCAGCACGTGGCGTCATGCTCAATGGATCAAGCACTAGCACGATCGATGCGAATGCGCTCGCAATTACGATTGACGGCATCATTAGTGGCGGGACCACTGGTGTCGATAGCCTGACGCTCATCTCGACCTCAACCTCGGCTACGCCGGGATCGGTGACGCTGACTGGCAACAATACTTACTTTGGCAACACAATTACCAACAAACCCAGCATCAATTTGCGACATAGCAACGCCCTGGGTGCCTCCGGTGCTGGAAACGCCACAACTGTCAAGTCTGGTGCTGCTGGCAGCATTGGCACGGCGCTCAACTTGAATCCACAGTCCACGGCGATTGATGTTCCAGAATCGTTGCACTTGAGTGGCCTTTCCGCCAACCGCGTGGCGCTGCAGAACTTAACGCTCAACAATACTTTCTCAGGCCCCATCGATATTACGAGCACCGGCAGCGTTGCTCAAATCTACTCAGAAGGCTCAGGTTCGCTGACCGTCACTGGCGACATCACAGGTGCGCTCACCAGTACTACTTTCTTTATTCGCGGAGCGTCGACCAGCCTCTCAAACCGTTTGCTGGGCAGCGTTAATTTCACGGGAGGTAACTTATCAAAAACCGGCGCGGGCACCTGGTTCATCGGTGCGGCCGGCAAGACCTACAGTTGGAACAACACAGTCGTCGCGAGCCAGGTTCTGCGATTGGGTGCCGATAACGTACTGCCACCGACGGGAACGCTTACTCTCGGGGAAGGTTCGAATCTGACCACGCGGCTCGATCTCAACGGGTTCAATCAAACCACGACCGACGTCACCATTTCTTACGCCAGCGCGACGTCCCTGGTGCCAACCATTAGTACCGGAACAGGCACCCTCACACTCAATGGCAACCTAAGTTACAACATCAATACCGCATACACGGGCACTGGAGGGCTGATTTCTGGCAACCTCGACTTGGGGGGCGGTACACGCACATTCAATATCGGCCAGGCAACTCCCGCCATCGATTTCACCATTAGTGCAGCCATCAGCAATGGTAGTCTTACCAAGACTGGCCTCGGCACGTTGGCACTGACCGGTACCAACACCTACGAGGGCACCACTACCATCTCTGCGGGAACGCTATCGGTCACCGGGTCGCTCTCTAATTCGACCGACGTGAGTGTAGCGCTAGGTGCCACCTACAACGTCGGGGCCAGCGATACCATTGATGGCTTGTTCGGATCGGGTAACGTGATCCTCGGCACTAATTCTCTCACGGTTGGTGGCAACAACGAAGCCATGCCAAGTTTTGGCGGTGGCATCAGTGGGACTGGTAGCGTCATCAAGGCGGGAAATGGCGTACAAGCATTTACTGGCACGAATAGCTATCTGGGCACCACGAGTGTCAACGCGGGCACGTTGCAATTGCAGGGTGGAACGACGATTTCTGATATGGCGGGCACGGTGACGGTGCAGCCCGGCGCGGAACTGCAATTGTTGACGGACGAGACGGTGTCGTCGTTTGTGGGAATTGATGACCCTGCGAATGAAGTGGATGGTTTGTTGGCGCTCGGCG
Source organism: Anatilimnocola aggregata (assembly GCF_007747655.1). Lineage (NCBI taxonomy): Bacteria > Pseudomonadati > Planctomycetota > Planctomycetia > Pirellulales > Pirellulaceae > Anatilimnocola > Anatilimnocola aggregata. The sequence goes on along the minus strand of NZ_CP036274.1, from coordinate 3,811,525 downwards.
CGAATCAGTTGACGACGCTGGGCGATGCGACGATCGCGAATGTGACCACGGCGAGTGGCGGCCGGCTTGTCGCGCAAGGTGCGATCATCGATGGCGATCTCGACAACAACGTCACAGGCCCGAACATCTTCCTGCAAGCGGCCACCGGCATCGGCAGCGGTGATGCGATCGAAACGGCCGTGGTCGATGCCACGCTCAGCAGCATGACTGGCAGCGTTGCGATTACCGAACTCGATGCGCTCAACTTGCTCGGGCTGTCAGCGTTTGATGGCAATGCCACGATTACTGCAGGTGGCGCGCTAACCGATGACGCAACTGCCGCGATCAGCGTGAGCGGAAGTGCAGCCTTCTCGGCTTCGAGCATCACGCTCGGCGAAGCGGCGGGGAATGCGCTAAACTTAGGCTCGCTCACATTCACGGCCACGGCCGGCGGCACGACGATCCATGAGAACTCCGCGCTCGATCTGTTCGGTAGCAGTTCCGCGACCGGTTCGATCGTGCTAACCAGCCTCGATACGGGAGCCACCGGGGAGAACATTACCCTGCCGCTCGGCGCTGCCCTCACCTCCTCCGGTGGCAGTGTGACGCTCAATGCGGGTGACGATGCGTTGTTGGATGGAGATGTGAACGCGTTGACGCAGGTGACCGTGAATGTGGATGCGGGCGATGGGGAGTCGAATGGAGTCGGAGAAGTTGCGCCGGGAAGCGGTGGGACGGTGACGATCAATGGTGTGATCACCGTCAACGGCGGCGCTGGCACGACGTTCTTAAACGGCGGCGACGACTATGACACGTTCGACTTCGATCCGCAGACAACGACCTCGTTCAGTGTGAACGGCAACGCGCCGCACGGCACGGCCGACGGCGATCGCCTGGTGATCACGGTCCCGGCACTCACCGTGCAAACGGTCAGCGACGTGGGGAGCGGCGGCTTCTCGTTCGCGCCGACCGCCAATCCGGCGCTCGACCCGGTGACCTACGTCAGCATCGAAGAGCAGGACGTGACCGGCGGTCCGCTGAACCTGCTGATTGATCTCACGCCGGTCTATAACGGGGTCAACAATCAACTCACGATGCAGCGGGTCGGAGCCGACCTGGTGATCAATCGCCTGGGGACGGGCCCGGTCACCGGCAACTTCTACACCGGCACCCTGGCCACGATCAACTCGCTGGAGATTCGCGGCGGCGGGCAGAACGACTCGGTCGAAGTGTTCGACACCGGCACGGGCCTGCCCGACTTCGTCGGCACGGTGCCTGGGGTAACGAATAATCCAAACGTGGTGGGGACGCCGGAGTTCTTGTTCACCGGCGGTGCAGGCACCGATGTGCTGACGTTCAACCTGGGATTGGCCAGCACCGCCCAGGTGTACGGCATCGGCAGTGGCTCGGGAACTGCTGCGAACGACGGCGAGATCAGCACGACCAATCCGGCGAACACGCTGATCACCTACTTCACCAGCGTCAGCGAAGTGAATCGGGCGGGCTTCAATGCCACGGCCGGTGGGCTGCAGATCTTGGGCGACCTGTCAGGCAACACGATCAACACGACCGATAACGGTGGTGGTGAGACCCGCGTCCAGCCGACCGGTTACACGCCGTTCGACTTCAGCGGCGATAACTTCAGCAGCTTCGAAGTCTACGGCCTGCGGGGCAGCGACACGCTGACGCTGACCAGCTTCGGCAGCGGTCAGACGAATAACCCGACCATCGTGCTCGACGGCAGCAATCCGACCGGCTTCGGTGGTCCAACGGACGACGGCCTCGCCGACACGCTCCGCGTCCTCAGCACCAGTTCGAACACCGGACTGGTCACGCTGCTGGGTGGTCTGGGCAGCGATCAGTTCTTCCTCGCGGGTCCGGGCCTGACGGTCGACGACATTGCCGGCCCGGTGGTGGTCGACGGGGAAGACAACAACCTGGCGGGCAATAACGATCAGTTGTTCATCGACGACAGTGGCGACACGACCGCTGACCCGAACGTGCTGATTGCTGCAGCCGGCGGGATGAATGCGGACTATGCGGTGACGGGAATCAACGCCAGCGGGGTGACGTTCCGCAACATCGACAGCTTCGATTACACGGGCACGCAAGGGGGCGACACGATCGACGGCCGGTTCACCCCGACCAATGTGCCGCACGACCTGAACACGGTGGCCCTGCGTGGTTTCGACGGCGACGATCAGTTCCTCCTCTTCACGTCGAACCAATGGGGCGGGGTCACCCCGGTGACGGAGCTACCGTTCACCCGCGTGGCCAGCGGCGTGGGGACGATCAGTCTGTACGGCAACGATGGTGAAGATATCTTCGGCGAAACTCCGGCCCCGGTCATCGGGAACACGGGAGCCATGCACGTGGGCCTAGCCGTCCCCGCCACGACGCGGCTGATTCGTCCGACCACGGCCGCGACTGCGGGGGGAAGCACCATCTTCATCGACGGTGGCGATCCGGTGCCGGCGCTCAATCAGGCCGGCGATACGGTGGGCGATGTGCTGAACCTGGATGTCACGGACGTGCCGAAGAACACGGCGATGATCGTGGGAGCCGGTTCGTCGGGGAACGTCCTCAGCGCCAACACGGCTCCCTTCAGTTGGGTCAGCATCGAAGACCTCAACCTGGTCGACAACGGCAAGTTGACGGGCGTGCAGATCGGCGACGTGTTCGGCCGCGGGACCACGGGGAACGACCTGATGCAGATCTCGGCCAATGCCACGGCCGCGCTTCCGCATCAGGTGCGGGTGCGCATCGGCGGCGCGATCATGAACTACAACGTGCCGGGCAAGGCCGTGCTGTACGGCGGCAACGGAGTCGACACGATGTCGCAGACCACGGCCAAGATCCCGGCCGTGTTCTATGGCGAAGCGGGCAACGATTCGCTGGCGGGGGGCTCGAACAACGACTGGCTGGTGGGTGGCGACGGGAACGATCAGATCACAGGTGGCGAAGGCCAGAACGTGATCTGGGGGGATAACGCGCCGACGAATCCGGGCGACCCGACTCCGCAGGACTTCCAAGGCCCGAACGACGGTAACGACTCGATCAGTTCGGGCAACGGAGCCGACGTGATCTATGCCGGTGGTGGCCACGACGTGGTGAACTCCGGTGGGGGCAACGACTACATCCATGCCGGGGCTGGTAACGACAGCGTCGATGCCGGGGCCGGAGACGACCGGGTGTATGGCTACAGCGGCAACGATACGCTGCAAGGCAACAGCGGCAACGACCTGCTGTCGGGCGGCGACGGTAACGATTGGCTGCTGGGTCACTCGGGGAACAACGTGCTAATCGGTGGCACGGGGAGCGACACGCTCTCGGGTGGGGACGGCAACGACCTGCTGATCACCGGTGGGCTGGGTGGTGAAGAGAACAGCACCTGGACTTCGGCTCCCAACACGATGACCTATGCGGCGAACACCTACAGCGACCCAATGGATAACGACGCAGCCCTGCTCGCACTCCTGACGGCCTGGCAGGGGAACTCCAACGCCGCTGCACCACCGCCCGAAGTGCTTGCCCTGCTCCCCATCATCGCGCCCGACGGCTCGGACGACGACGCCTGGGGCGGCAACGGCAGCGACCTCTTCAGCTGGGACGCCGCCGACATGGCCGACGAATCCCTCACCGCCCCCGGCCCCAACGACTTCAACAACCCAGCCACAGGACCTGACGTCCGACTGATCTAAGATTTATGGAGAATAACAAACTGTCTAGCTCTGACTGACGGCAACACATGCTCGCAGCGATCGCCGCTACCGCTGGCGTAATCGATTTACCCGCATGTACCCCTACCCCAAACGGCCAAATTAGAACCGCGGGTGCCGCTGCCCCAAGCGTTGGCTCGTTGGTATAATTGGCTGGTGTCGGAGACTGGGAGCGGCGGATGATGACCGTCGCGGCCTCCGCCAATAGAACCGGTCAACCTATGGCACGCAAAGAGAACATCGATCGACTACTGCGAGATTGGCCGTATGATCCGCAAGGGATCAGCGTCCGCAAAAAGAAGGGGGACGACGGTCGTGAAGTGCTGCAAATGCGTCTCGACCTCGGCCTGTTGCAACTCGAAGTCCAAGGTCGTCCCGATGGCACGCATCCCGAAGGGCAAGACACTTTCTACGAACATTTGAAAAAGAAAGCCGATGCTGAAGGCGAAACATTTCAAATGTCCGAAGAAGAGTGCGAAGAAGCTGATCGTGAATTTGTGCAGTATTATCATCGGCGAGTCTGTTGGCTGGCGCTGCGAGAGTTCGAAAGTGCCGTGGCCGATGCCGACCACACGCTCGCGTTAATGGACTTCTGCCGCGAGTTTTCGCCCGATGATCAATGGACTCTGTCGCACGAGCAATACCGCCCTTTTGTCCTCTTTCACCGCACGCAGGCGGCCGCGCTGGCTGCACTTGGCGAAGGAGGCGCAGAGGTAGCGGTCGAAGCGTTGAACCAGGGGCTGGATCAGATTCGGAAAGTCTTTGCCGACTACGAAGCTGAAGAAGAGTACGACGAGGATGAACTGGTGACCCGGTTGATCGAACTCCGTGAATCGTTGCGTCAGCATTTCGGCGTGGGCCAAACGTTGCAAGAACGACTCGAGGAGGCGGTGGCTTCGGAAAAATATGAACTGGCAGCAGAAATCCGCGATCAACTGGCCAAGCGAACGAACGCCCGTTAACGCCGGAAGTTAAGTGAGTCAGTGTTCGTGCGGTTCAAGCACTATGATACTGCTCCGCAAGCCTGCTCCTGATCGCGTTCACGCCTATCTTGCCGCTCAGCAGCGCGAACCTTGTTCGTACAATTTCTGCGGCGTAACGCGCGACATTCCTAATGTTGAAACGCCTGCAGGATTTGTTTTCGACCATCGGCGTGTCGTAATCGGCACTGGCGATGCCGCTTGGCACGCTGCGCGAGCGGCAATTGAGTCGTGGGTGATGTTCGGCAACGGTTGGACCGAGTTGTATGCACCAATTGGTGCACCGAGAGTCGGAAATGTCGTCGGGATGCTGGTTCGAATCGGCGGCTGCTGGTGGCTCAATCCCTGCCGCGTATTGTATGAGATTGATGAGATTCAGCCTGTCCGCCGCTGCGGGTTCGGCTACGGCACGCTGAACGACCATGCAGAATCTGGTGAAGAGCGTTTCTTAATTGAACAGGATGAAATGGGCCAAGTGTGGTACGACCTGGCTGCTTTTTCGAGACCACGAAACCCACTTGCGCGATTGTTCAACCCATGGGTTCGCCACATTCAGCGCCGATTCGGCCGCGAATCGGTGGTTGCGATGGTCGACTTTGTCTCTCGCATTGCAAATTGAGAACATCGATTAAGTTGCCGTTTCAATCAACGGGACTTTCGCGATAGTCAATCCGGCAAATCCGCGGTTTGTCACTACTGGTGCAATCGTCGCTGCTGATCTAGCGGATGTTCGAGTGAGTCTCACCACGAGCATAGTGGGCTGTGAAAAATATCGCAGTTAGTGCAAGTAAGAGAAGTCGGATCATCAGAGAAGATCCTAGCATTTGACTTTCAATTTTGCGAACTCGGCAACACGATCACGAATGGCTGGCTCGACGGGAAGACGCTCCATGCTACTTGCGCCATAAAAGCCCGTCACCCCTGTGGTGTGATCGAGAATATACTGCGCGTCCGCCGGTTCAGCGATCGGCCCTCCATGGCAGAGAATAATCACATCGCTGCGCACGCGTTTGGCAGCATCGTGAATGGCCTGCACTCGCGTAACGGAATCCGCGAGCGTGACGGAACTGGTGGCCCCGATGGTTCCCTTGGTAGTGAGGCCCATGTGCGCGATGATAATGTCGGCCCCGGCAGCGGCCATCGCCTTACTCTCGTCGACGTCAAAGCAGTAGGGGGTTGTGAGCATGTTCATTTCATGGGCTTGGCGAATCATGTCGACTTCTTGTCCGTAGCCCATTCCGGTCTCTTCGAGCCCTTGCCGAAACGTACCATCAAATAGGCCAACCGTGGGAAAATTCTGCACGCCCGAAAAGCCAGCTTCGTCCACCTGTTTGAGAAACAGCTTCATGATGCGAAAGGGATCGGTCCCACACACGCCAGCCAGTACTGGAGTGATGCTCACGACAGGTAGCACCTCGCGCGCCATCTCCATGACGATGGCATTGGCATCGCCATAGGGCATCATTCCCGATAGCGATCCGCGTCCAGCCATGCGAAATCGACCACTGTTGTAAATCACGAGCAAGTCCACGCCACCCGCTTCGGACATTTTCGCGCTGATTCCTGTCCCAGCGCCGCCACCAACAATCGGCTGACCAGCGGCAATCTTGGCACGCAGGCGGTTCAAAATTTCTTGGCGAGAGAAGAGTGCCATCGCAACTCCGGATGAGTTAGAGAACCTTAGGAAAGTGGTCGCTGAGTTTAGCATTTTCCCTGTTGCGAAAAGAAACAGGAAATAACCAGCGAAAAACATTCGGAGCGCTCGCAAAGAAAACCAGGTGGGACTGCGAGAACAGTCAACATCCACTGCGCGGAGATACTAACGAAAAATCCCGGGAATGCTTAAATTCCCGGGATTTTTCGAAAGTAAAGAATGGGCGGCACTGGACTCGAACCAGCGACCCCCACGGTGTGAGCATGGTGCTCTAACCAACTGAGCTAGCCGCCCGAAGAGGTCCTCCAAGTGTACACTATTTTGGCGAGTTGGCAATTCCGGGTCGCCGAAGCTCAACGGGATCACTTAACGATTCAAGCCGGTGATTAACGCTCGGGGTGCACCGGGTTCGCGGATCACCTGGCTGACTGGTGGTGGTTGGGGTTGTTCCAAGTAATAGCCGGCCGGCCGAGCCGAGTATTTAACTGTGGGCACCGCGTGACGCTGACCAAGATCGGGTGGTGGTTGAGGAGGCGCGAGCGGCTCACGAGCTTCGGTGGGACGAATGCTGCTCGGACCAAGGGGGTGTAGCGGAATCGAGCGCTGCTCGCCGCGCGGAACGACAGCCGTTGGATTGGGCAACTGCTTCATCACTTGCTGCAGTTCAGCCACCTGGGCCTGCAAGCGACGTTCGGCAGCTTCGATGCGCCGAAGTTTTTCTTCGAGCGGATCGAGAAAGACAGCAGCGTTACCATCGCACATTGGTGGCCGAGACTGCGGCACCGAATGGTAGGGCGGTGGCGGAGCTTGATTGGGCTGTGAGTTCGGATCGACCTGTGATGGTTGTGCCTGTTGAGGAACCAACGAAGGGCTGATCGGGACCAGCATCATTTGGGGCGCAGCCATCGAAGGAACTGCCATCATTTGCGACTGCATCGGCACGGCCTGAACTTGCATCATTTGCGTGGGAGTGGATTGAGGCACTGCCGACATCTGGACTGTGGCAAACTGAGATGGTGCTATCGCGGGAGCGGCCATCGGCATCGCCGCCATAGGAGCGGCTGCCAGTGGGGCTGCAGCGGGAAAGCCTTGAACCGCGTTTTCGACAAATGGGGCTACATTCGGAGCCAGTTCCATTTGAGCGTTCGATCGATATCGTGAGATTGCCGGAAACCGAAACGACGGCATCCGGAGACTCAATTCGGGAAATGTAATTGTCGCGCCCTCGATACCAGTTTGATCCACAGGACCGCGCACCGGACCTGCACCTTGCGGTTGCACGAACACTCCCGTCGGCTGCTGCATGTAGACCGCGGGCGGCGGCTGACAAGGTTTGCAGCGCTTCGGCGGAGGTGCTTCGCAGGTGGGAGGAGGAGCGCAATTATGAGGTGCGGCGCAGTTCGGCGAAACGACTTCGCACGATGGTTCAATGCGCCGCGGCGTCGCTCCAAAAATCGTGCTGAGTTGCCCGGTGAGGATTAGCGTCAGGAACGCTAAAATTGATTGCCTGTGAAGTCGCATCGCAGTGTTCCAGGGCATTCAAATGGGTGACAACAATGGATGCCGTTACCCACGGTGTTAGTTTCTCACCCCTACCATCGGCGTACCATTTGTCCGGTCTCTAACAAATACAACGACTGTCTTGGTATGCTGGCCCCCTCAAAGGAATTGCTTGCGCAATGACCAAATTTATCGTTAAACTTTGACATTGGTGTCATAAGCGCCTCTTACCAATCCTCTCCGGACAAACTTATGAGTACATTTCTCGCCGCTGCCGCCATTTGTGTCTCACTTACCACCACTGCCGAATTGAGTATCGATAGCCGGTTCCCTGGCGGCTCAGCTCAGGTTGACTCTCTCGATCAAGCGGCGCGGCGCATTGTCATTCGTCCCGCACCGCACAAGGACGCCGGATGGCAGTGCTGGTGGAGTTTCAAACTCAATGGTATCCATCCCGGCGAGCGAATTCAGCTGATCGTTAAAGGAATGAACTTCGCCCGACCCATCCGTGCTAGCTTTAGTCTCGATGGTCGCACCTGGCAGCACACCGCGCCGGGAAATTCCGAAAAAGATCAGATCACTTACGATCTGCAATTTGAGCAACCAGGGGTTTGGCTTGCCTGGGGACCGCCGTTTCAATTGAGTCACGCGAAAGAGTTGATCGCGCGTACGAGCAAGCGTGATACCGGTGCGAAGGAGTTCACACTAGCGACCACCAAGGGAGGAAGCGAGATTCCCGCCTTGCGCTGGGATCCACCGGCGAGAGATGGCAACAAACGCCGCGGCATCTGGTTGCAAGCGGGACAACACGCCTGGGAATCAGGAGCGCGTTGGGTCGGTGCGGGATTTGTCGACTGGCTTATTTCGGATGAAGCGGAGGCTAAATCTCTGCGTGCAACCACGCGTATTGTTTATATACCCATCATGGACATCGACAATGTCGAGTTAGGGGCCGGGGGCAAAGACCAGAAACCTCACGACCACAATCGCGACTGGAGCAATGAACCTGTCTTCTCTGCGGTTCGCGCCGCTCAGTTGCTTATCCAAGAAATGGACGAGGCGGAGGAGTTTGACTTGTTCATCGATTTGCATAATCCAGCGCCAAACGATTTGAAGCCGTTTTTCTTCGTCAGTCCGGCGATGCTGCTCTCGAAAGAAAGGGCCGCCCGACAACAGGAATGGATCGATACGGCGACTCTTTTTCTCAGCCAGGAGAAACTTAGTCTGGCACCGAAACATAAGGAGAGTGGCCCGGGATATCACCCGCTTTGGCGCGAAATCAGCAAGAATTGGGTTACCGTAAATACCAAGCGGCCAGCAGTCTCCGTCACACTCGAAACGAGCTACAACACACCGCACAGTACTCAGGAAGGGTATCAGGCCTATGGCCGCGCACTGGGGCGTTCGATTCATGCATTCTTGGAACGAACGAAACCAAGGGCAAATTAGGCCATTACTTGTTCGCTGCTGAAGCTTGCCGCGTAACAACTTCCGAATGGACGACCAGTTGATTGCGAGGGTGGGGAGTTGCGGACTAAGATGGAAAAGCGTCAGGCGGAGCGTGGTCAGGGCCAATCCGCTGCTGCCCACCTGCCTGTCCGTTCCCACCCTATCTGTTTCGACACGCATCTGGATTCGTACGCCCATTCATGGAATCGTCTCAGCCACCCGCGCGAAGTATGGAGTCAGCCGCTCTGGTGCTAGGGACTGCTGCGCATGGGCGAGAAGGTGGTAATGAGTCACCGAGCGATTCGGTGTGTGCGGCTGGAGTTGAGCCACATCACGGGCTGGTAATGGCGGCGCAGCGAGGTGACCAAAAGGCCTTCACTGCGCTCGTCGAATTTTATCAGCAAACCGTCTTTGGCTATCTGCGGGCTCGCTTGTTCGATTCGACCGATGCAGAAGACCTTTGCCAGGAGACATTCCTCCGCTGCTACCAGGGGCGAGAGAAACTCTCGCGGGCTACGCAGGTGGGCCCGTGGCTAATTGGAATCGCGCGGAATCTGCTCCGCGAGCATGTCAAGCGCATTACTCGGCGGCGCGAAGTGGCCTGGACGGAATTGTGCCTGGAACTCGATCAGATGGTGCAAGAGCGGGTCGAAAGCAGCAGCGATGTGTTGCAAGGCTTGCCGATTTGCATGGAATCGCTCGGACCTAGTGCGCGGCAAGCGATCGACCTCCGCTATCGTGCTCAATTAAAGATGGCCGAAATCGCCAATACGCTGCGACGCAGCGAAGGTGCCGTCCGGCTTCTGGTTCATCGCGCCCGACTCGCGCTCAAGCAGTGTCTCGATAACAGGCTAAAGGGTAGCGAATGACCGATCAAGAATTGTTGCGGCTACTCGACGACAAAATGCCGGAGGAGTTGACGCTAGAGGAAATTGAACTGCTGCAGCGGCGAATCGCAGAATCTCCAGCTTTGCGAGAAGCGCTCGCCAGCCATGTTCACCTCGAAAGTTATCTGCAAACGGCCCTCGCGCGGCTCAAGCTCACTCCCGCAGACATTGCTGCCCGCGCTCGTCAGCAACAACCGCAGCGATCCGGCCTGAGCCTGCTCATGCTGACTTTGCTGATCGTTGTGCCAACGATTGCGGTGCTGGGCATGGTGGGTTTGTCGATGTTCAGCACGCCGGAAGTGGCTGAGAATCCACAGACCAATGACAAGGCTGCGGACGAAACCAAGACCGACGACCTAACGAAACCACAGCAACCAGCCAACGCTTTGGACAATCGAGCAACCGCCGCAGGGACTATCGATCCCGCGCATCCAGCTGTCCAAGGCTCGAGAGAAGGCACTCCAGACAAAGGCCCCACGAAGAGTCCGGTGAAACCGGCAGCACCCTTGCCATTGCCATGGCAAGCCATTGTCGATTCCACCGTTGAGCCGCCCAAGTTTCAGGAGGTGGCCTTCGGGCGATTTGATCTGACGAAAGCGATTCTCCGCCGCGATCAGCTGCAGCCTTGGTTCGAAGCAGCACCCGACGCCAGTTATCGGCTGCACGAAGTCGACACGCAGTTTGGCAAGTGTGCTTCGCTCGAAGGACGCGCCAGACTGAGGTCCCCTTGGCTCAATGACTCGTTTCTGCGTATGTCTTTGGAGAACTACAACAAGCTCCAAATTCATCTGTATCACGGCAATACCGGCGTCACGCTCGTTTATCATCAGGACCAAAGTTCGCGCTGGGCCGCTTATACCACTACGCGCAAGCCAAAAACTTCGCGACCCAATACTTTATCGCTCACCGGAACGGATGATCTGCGCTGCTTCCGCACCGAAATTCGTTTTGGTGGCCCGCTCGATCTGCGCTTTCACGAAGGGCAGGTGATTCTCACTCGCGGTGATATTGTGCTTGTTACCGCGCCACTGCCCGGACCACCTGACGACGTCTATTTCGACGGCCGTGCAACCTTTTACGGTTTGCAGTTGCTACGCTCGATCGACGCGATCATTAGCGATCCACCCCACAAGGTTGTGTTCGAAACCGATCGTCCGGCGGAACTCAACTGGACCTCGTCCTCGCCAGAGATTTCGCAGCCCAAAGCTAATGCAGACGGTTCTCTGTCGTTCACTGCCAACAATACTGAAAAGAATATCCGGTGCTGGACACCTCTGCCCAAGCAAGGGCTACATCAACTTGTTCTGCATTTAAAGGACGTCACGCCTGGATTCGCTGTTTACCTCGGCCGAAAGCAGGGAAATCCGGATGACTGCGTCCGTTTTGTTCGCAACACGACTACGAACCGCATCATGGCCCGCGGTCGCTATGTCGACAGCGATCATGAACTTGCTTCTCCTCCTTATTCCGATCAAGTCGAAGCCTGCGTCGATCCAACGTCGGTTTGGATTAAGTTCGGTTTTGGCTGCGGTTCGCTAAGGTGGTGGGTGTCGTCCGACGGGAAGAATTGGGGGCAGCCTGAATTTGTCAAAGAAGCTCAGCAAGGCGGGATCGACTCCTTCGGGCTGCTGCTCGTCAGCAAGCGACCCGGTGTCCAAGGGACAATTCAACGCGTAGAACTGCGCGAACTTTCGGCACTGTCTAATCTTGCTACGGAAGAAAAAAGAGCCACGGCAGTAGCGGTGCCGCAGGCTGCTAATCTGGCGACTTGGCAAGCGGAAATTGCGAAGCAAAAACCTGCAGAAGAGAACGAAGTCGAGTGGCGGATCGCCTGCGCTGTCAGCACACTGGCCGCTTGCCCCGGTCGAGATCTGGGATATCCGCTGCTGGAAATGCTGCTCGATGAGCCAGCACTGCGGAAGTTACCTGTCGCTGAACAACTTGCTGTTCACGTCGATGCCATGCAACTTGTCGGTTCCATGAAAGACGGCGATGCGGTGCGAATTAACTTGCTGCAGCGGATTGCCAAAGTCGGCCTGAACGCCTTTGAAGACCAACAATTGCCGCCCTGGTCGACCGTTCGCCGGACCTACATGAGTACTCCGATTCATACACCCAACCGGCCCTATGGTCCGCCTCTTGTTCCACTGGAACCGCTCATTCGCACCGAACTGCTGCAGCGAGCCTATCAGCAGCAGCCGGCAGAACTGCTGGCCATTTGTGATCAACTTCGCTTTTTCCACGTCGATGAAACAATGCCGATAATTGCCTGGGCCGAAGCCCACGCGCGGCGCGAAAGTTCGAGTAGGGCCACAGCCACCGCCAATACAACGCTCATGCGAGATGGCTGGCGGCCGCTGCTAGTCGAAGAACTCAGCAAAGAAACTTACAACTTGACGAGCGAATTGCAGGCGGTGCTCGAAAGCGAAGCCTGGGAAGATGCCGCACGAATCATCACCTCAGTCGACCATGAAGCAGCGCCGGGCGTCGCGCCGTATGTGAAGGATCGCCAGCTGTTGACCTCGCTGCCGGTCGCTGTGCAACTGCTGCTTAGTGACTTTCCACAGCTGCGCGTTGCGTTAGGCGAGCGTTACGGTCCACTTGCCAAGTTGCGAATTGGTCAGGCCATCGCCGCGGCGGATGCGAGCGCCGTGGAACTTGCGACCGTGCAATTCGGTGCCACTGCCGAATCGGCCGATGCGCTTCGCTGGCTGGGCGATCGAGCACTTTCGAATGGTTGGTTTGAGGAAGCCATTGCCCATTACCAACAGGCGATAGTACGTCATCCCTCCATCGCCGCCGAGTTATCGCCGCGCATTCGATTGGCAGCCGCTATGCTCGGTCGCGATTTAGGCAGCCCCGCCACAGCGGTCGTGCAGTTCAACAATCTGAAACTCGACGCGCCTGCGTTCGAAGCACTTGTCACCGAAATGCGTGCGCGTGGCACCAGTTCCGCCGTCGGTTCTGCCACGCATGTGATGCCGGGAAGCCTGCTGACGGTGCCACAGCCCGGGCAATTCACTGTTCACAATCGGAGTCGCCTCGACGGACCATCCGGCGAACGCCCACAGGAAGAAGTGGGCCGCAAAACAAATCAGTACGCGGTCCCTTGGCCCGATAAACAACTGGCTGCGACTGTCGAAGGTGATACCCTGTTCGTGTCGAACCGCTTTCAAGTGGCGGCTTACGACCTGAACAATGGGCAGCGCAGGTGGCAAAGCCAGGCACCGTCCGGAAGCATGCAGAAGGCGCAAGATTTTGCGCTGATTGCCATGCGACCGCTCGTTCTCCGCGATCAGATTCTTGCGCGCCAACTTTACAGTCGCAGCCAGCAGATTGTTTGTCTCGACAAATCCAACGGCAAACTGATCTGGACCACCGATCGCGGTGAGCGCGAATTCTTCTGTTCGGATCCGGTCTACCTTCACGGCCAGATCGTGGCTCTCAGCATCGTCGCTCAGGAACAGCAAGAGGGCCTGTTGCGCTGGAATGTAATCGATCCCGCCACAGGCGAGTTGCAGCAACAACGAGATCTAGTTCGGCTGCGTAATACCTGGGGCGCACGTGCTTGTTGTGAAGTGCTGCCGCTCGACCATCAGCTAATTGTCACCTTGGGCGGCGTGACACTCGCGCTGGACGGTCGCGGGCAGATTGCCTGGCTGCGGAAGCATGTCGTCGTTCCCAGTGAAGAAGATCCTCGCTGGGTGCTGCAAAACTATCAGCGCCCGCTACTGGTCGATGGCCATGTGGTAATCAGCCAGCCTGGCACCCGAACCGTGGTGTGTGTTGAGCCGACGACCGGACTGCAGTTGTGGGAGACGTTGCTCCCCGACGTGATCGGCGTTTTTGGCGTCTCACTCGGCAACATTCTGGTGCAAACGGAATTAGGACTGCAGGCGCTCGATGCCAAGACGGGCGAGCGTCGGTGGTTCAAGCCGGTCGTGGAGTTGCAGCCATATGGCCTGGCCGATGATTCGGCCATTCTCATAGTCCAGCGTGTCGCTCAGAAAGACAAGCCAGCCCTTCAACTCGTTTGGTTGGACCCGGCGGACGGAAGTGAACGGACAAGCGCCACACTCTCGGAACTGAAAGATTCATTGCCGAGACTTGGCCCGCTGGTGCCTTATAAGGACCGGCTTTTCACGTTCTTTGGCCGCGGGCAACATGATCCAAATCGCGACGTTGTGGAGTTGATCCCCACAGCGAAATAACGCACCTCAAGTCACTTCCCGGTCGATTCTTACGTTCACGATTGGCAATCGCCGGTTCTTGTCGGTTTTTTCGGCAGGCGTGTAACGAAATTCGCCCTTCAGCCATAGCAAAGTAACCGTTGGCTAATGACAATAGCCTGTTCCCCACCGTTCGCCCCTACTCCCTCCCATCGAGAGGCAACTGCATGTTGCGACGTCAGCTGGCTTTGGCCATTCTCTCGCTGGCAATGCTCTTTGCTCCACTCGCTCGCGCGTGGGGGCAAGACGATGAAATCACCCCGCTGAGTGAAGCTGCTCTCGACCGGGGGCTCGAATGGTTAGCCCGGAATCAGGGTGCCGAAGGAAACTGGGGTTCGAACGACCTGGGGCTTGTTAGCATGGGGGCCTTGGCGTTCCTGGCCGCCGGTCATGCTCCCGGTCGTGGCAAATATGGCCGCGAAGTCGATCGGGCATTGGAATACGTAGTCAGCCATGCCAAGCCTTCGGGCTTGCTGAACGTTTCTGACGCCCAGCGAGATATGTACAACCACGGTTTGGCGACCTTTGTGCTCGGCCAGGCTCATGGCATGACAGCTAGTCGCGATCGCCGGCTTAATCGCGTTCTGGATGGCGCTTTGAAACTCATCGCCAACGTCCAGTGCGACGACGGTGGTTGGGATTACAAAGCTCATCGCCAAAAGAATGGTCACGATCTGAGTCTCGCCGTGATGCAGGCGAAAGCGCTTCGTTCGGCCGTCGATAGCGGACTGGAAGTTCCACCCGAAGTCATCGATCAGGCGATCAAGAGCGTCCGCGATCATTACGCGGCAAAGGGTGATCGCCGCGCATCAGAAGCTGAGCAAATGAAAATGCCCGGCCAATTCACGTATAGCCGCGGTGGTGGTGGTGGCACCATTGCCATGGCTGCAGCCGGCGTGGTTTGCATGCAGGAGTTCGGACAGTACGACGACTGGCGAATCGGCAAGAATATGGACGTCATCGCGGCTGCGGTGAAGGAAGTTCCCAAAGCCCGCGAACGAAACGGCAGCATGCCCTTCGATGCCTACACGCTGTATTACGTCGGCCAGGCTTTGTATCAAGTGAATGGCGATCCGTGGAAAGAATGTTATCCGCTGCTGCGCGAGTATCTCGTCACCGCGCAGGTGATGGACGACAAGAATGCAGCCAATCACGGAGCATGGCACGATCACGGCGCGAAAACCAACGGCCACGTAGGCGGCCGCGAGGGCCAGCTATACGCGACTAGCGTGGGCTGCTTCATTCTGGCTATTCCGAATCGCTACCTTCCCATTTTGCAGGAAGGGAAGATCGAGAGCTTCCGCCAAAAGGCAAAGGCGGGCCAGTAGCATGTCGTTTTTGTCGTTAACCGCCTGGCAATTTGCAGCTGCCGGTGCACTCTTTGCCACGGGGCCGGTGATCATTCACTTGCTCAATCGGCGGCGCTATCGTGTGGTGCAATGGGCGGCTATGGACTTCCTCAAGGAAGCCATGCAACGAAACCGCAAAATGTTGCAGCTGCGCGACATCATCCTGCTGGTGATGCGTACCATTGCTGTCTTTCTCTTCGGTCTAGTGCTTGCTCGTCCTTTTTTCGCCCGGGGTGGCAACAGCGGGGTCGATGAGCGCCAACCACTGCATGCGATTCTCGTGGTCGATAACAGCCTGAGCATGGGCTACGAAGGGCTCGACGGCACCTTGCTTGATAAAGCCAAAGACCGTGCTCGCCGGCTCATCGATCAACTCCCCACCGGTAGCAAGATCTCGGTCCTGCCGGCGTGCGGCTCGCGCGAGGGTTATAGTCCTGATCCTTACGACACCAAGGACGCCGCTCTCGAAGCCATCGGCAAACTTGAACTCGTCGATCGCAGCGCGAGCATGCTCCGCGCAGTGAACGACGTGCAACGGGCAAGTGAGTCGTCACCCGAACTTGCCAAACGAGTCGTCGTCTTCAGCGATCAGCAAGGCACAAATTGGCGCGATCTTCGCTCGGCCGAAACTTTGAAGAAACTACAAGACTGGCAACTTGTTGCTGTAGCACCGGCTGGCACCGCAGCTGATTGGGAGAATACTTGGATTGCCGATTTGCGGGTGCAAGATGGCCTTGCCGATATCGAGACGCCCACGACGATCCAAGTGGTGCTGCAACATCAGGGCGGCGTCGCCCGGCAAGACATTCAAGTCAAGCTGTCGTACGGCGATACCGTGATTGGCGAGCGGACAGTAGCCATCGAACCCGGTTCGGGCAGCAAAGAGGTTGAGTTCGAGTACGTCTTCAATACACTTACCGAAGTTCCTGAGCCTGATCGGCCGATTTTTGTGGCCCTTAAGGCCGAGATTCAAGCCAACGACGCCCTCGCTGCCGACAACGAGCGTTTTCTCGCCCTGCCAATCGTTGCTGGCCTGCCGGTGGT
Organism: Anatilimnocola aggregata; assembly: GCF_007747655.1. NCBI lineage: Bacteria > Pseudomonadati > Planctomycetota > Planctomycetia > Pirellulales > Pirellulaceae > Anatilimnocola > Anatilimnocola aggregata. The sequence continues at coordinate 3,794,735 of NZ_CP036274.1, read as the reverse complement.
CTTTGTCGATCAATTCGGTTCGGCAGAAGATCCGGGACGCAATCAATTGGGCGAGACTCGGCATTTGCGAAAACTGCTGGCACCGAAGACCTCGCGTAGCGATGCCCCGCGGCAATTAGTGAAGGTTCGCCACCTGACTCAGAACGAGCTCGATCAAGAAGTGCTCAAAGACGCTCGCTTGGTTGTGCTCGCCGGTTTGAAAGAGCCACAGTCGGAGGAAGTTGTTTCCCTCCTGCGCGATTACGTTCGCCAAGGTGGCCGGCTGGTGATTGCTGCTGGAGCCGATTTTGATCCGGCGCGCTGGCAAGAATTGGCCTGGCAAGGTGGCGACGGAATCTTGCCGCTGCCATTGCTCGAAACGGTGGGCGAAGTACCGGAAGTTGCTGGCGCGAATACGCGTCCGTTCTTCATTTCGTTCGAAAGCCTCTCGGGCGATGAGCTGTTTCAATTGTCGTCGATTAGCGAAACGGAACTGCGCGATCTCTATTCCGAACCGTTCTTCTTCAAAGCAGTTGGCAGCGATACGTCGGCCGATACGACCGCTCAATTGGCCGCTGCCGCTCGCAAAAACCTGGAAGAAGAATTGACTTTCGTGCAGGCCGCTGCCAAGCGTCGCGAGGAATTCACGACCAAGCAAGCCGCGGGCGAGATCACCTCGGCCGATCAAGAGTCGCAGGAACAAGACGAAGCTAAGTTGGCCGAACTCCAGCCGCGCTGGCTCACCTGGGCCACGGGGAATTCCGTTAGTACCGGGGGCGACGAAGCTCTTCCCGATGATCCCGCTTTGCGCGCACAACGAGTCGACAGTTTGCTGCAGCAGCAATTGCCGCGAATCCTGGCTCGCTTCGATGATCCCGCACAAACACCTTTCCTGGTTGCGGGCAAACGGGGCCAAGGTGAGATTCTGTTCGTGGGCACTGGATTACTGTCCTCGTGGAATACCTTGCCCAAGACGAACGCGATTCTGATGTTCGACCGTTTGCTGCGTAACATGACGCGATCGACACTCACGCGGCGGAACTATCAACCACTCGAACAACTCACATTGCCCGTTCCCTCGAACGAGCACGATTTGGCAGTCACGCTCACTCGTCCGCGTCAACTCGACCCGGAATCGCTCGATATCGGTTTTATCAGCGGTGACTTGCGCGGCATCACGTTGCACGGCCTGTATCAACGAGGCGTGTATCGCGTCGCCGGTTATCGTCACGATCCGAATGCTGAAGGCCCACAACCCACGGACGCCAAACCCGTCTGGGATATTCCCATCGTGGTCAATGGTGAAGCCGATGAATCGGAACTGCAGCCGATTACGCGCGAGAAGTTCGAAGAACTGACCGCGGGAAGTTCGCTTCGGTGGGTTGAACCAGGCGAGGACATTAGCTTGGCTGGAGCCGCGATTCGCGGCCAAACAAGTTGGTGGTATCTGGCGCTCGCGGTGTTGCTGCTGTTGCTTGCCGAGATGGTCGTCTTGTCGTGGCCTGCGTTGCGGCCGCAGGTGGCCGTTTAGTTTTGTTTGAGTCTGTTGCTGCACTTGCAGGGAAAATTATAACTCGATGAATCGCTGGTGGGGCTGGTTTCTGGGATTGGATGGGGTGACGTCGATCGACGAGATCGGCATCGCTCTCGCTGCGCCTTGGGCGCAGGACGGTCCGTTCTGGGTCTTTCTCGCCGCAGCTGGGCTCATTGTCCTCTCGATGTTCTTCTATCTCCGCCTGCAGAATGGTCCGAAGGCACCAACTCGCTGGGTGCTCGCCATTTGCCGCGGCTTACTCCTGGCAATTCTGCTTCTGACTCTGGCCGACCCTGTGCTACAGATGCATGTCACGCGTAAACATCAGCCACAGGTTTATGTCGTATTCGATGGCACCGACAGCATGGCCATCGGCGATCAACTCCCCGAATCGCAGCGCACCGCATTGGCCACTTCAACGGGCCTAAAAGAGGCTCCCGCTGCTGCCCCGGGCGAAACTCCGGTCGCCGCCAATAGCTTCACAACCCCGACTCGCATGCAATACGTGCAGTCTTGGTTGAGCAAAGAGAACGAAAACACCTTGCAGCAGTTGCAGGACAAGCACAACGTGCAACTCGAAGCTTTCGTCTTCGATGGCAACACCACGAGCCAACTTCGCAAACTAAGCGAAGTTGGCAATCAATCCGAAAAGAAGCTTTCGGGTGCCTGGCTCGCTGAGCAACTGACGACCAAGGGTCAGGTCACGGCGCTCGGAGCTGTGCTACAAGAGACTAGTCAACAATTCGGTTCAGGTCGTTTGGCAGGCGTCGTCTTCGTGAGCGACTTTGCCCATAACGCGGGCGCTGCCCCCGTGGGCATTGGCGATAATACCCCTCTCGCCAAGTTGGGCGTACCAGTCTACGCCGTGGGTGTTGGTGCGACTGAGGCAGTTGATCTAGCGGTCGATTTGCAAACCGACCCCAAGATGAAGAAAGCCGAGCGGAGCAGTGTCCTCGTAAAGTTGCGTCAAAGCGGACTGCAAGGACAGAACGTCACGGTTCGCGTCAGTGGTCGCAAGGTTGGCGGAGACTCGGCCGCGCTTTTACCCGAGTTTCAAGTTGGTCAGCGAACCGTTGCCCTGCAAAGTGGCGTCGAAACGCTCGAGATTCCCTTTACTCCCGAGGAATCGGGCCGCTTCGAATTCACGGCGACCGTCGAACCGCTCGAAGGTGAAATTGTCGACCAGAACAACCATGCACTGCGGCAAGTCAACATCATCGATGACTATCTTCGCCTGATGTATGTCGCTTATGAACCCACCTGGGAATGGCGATTCATCAAAGAAGTATTCCATCGCGATAAACTCGTCGGCATGGACGGCTTTCGCACCTTCCTTGCCTCCTCCGATCCACGGGTTCGCGATGCAAACGTGCTGTTCCTGCCCACGTTGACACCCAAGCGAAGCGAATTCTTCGCCAACGACGTGCTGTTTCTTGACGATATGCCCCGTTCGGCACTCAACGATCGCTTCTGCGAAATGGTGAAAGAGTTTGTCGGCAATCTCGGTGGTGGTCTGGTCGTAATTACAGGCCCGCGTTTCGGCCCCAAAGAGATTCAGCAAACTCCACTGGCCGATTTATTGCCCGTGATTGTCGACCCGCAAGCCGACCGCCGCGATGCTCCGGAGTTCCCCGAGTTTCGTGCCCGCCTCACGCCACATGCCGCTCGTTATCCATTCATGCAATTGGGTGCCACTGAAATCGAGAACACCAAGGCTTGGGATAATCTGGGCAAGCTCCCTTGGTATCAACCGGTCGCTGCCTTGCACGAACAAGCGTTCGCTCTGGCCGAACATCCCACCGACAAATGCCGCGATGGCAAAACGCCTCAGCCTCTCATCTCCGTGCGTCAGTACGGCAAAGGCGAGGTTGTCTTCCTCAGCTTCAACGAGACTTGGCGTCTGCGGAAGAAGTATGGCGAGAAATACTATCGGCAGTTCTGGTCGCAGTTGATCTATCGCCTGGGCATGAGCCACGCGCTTGGCAGCGATAAGCGGTTCGTCGCTCGACTCGATCAGCCTCAGTATCGAGCGGAAGATAAAGTCACGCTCACTGTCGAAGCCTACGACGTCAACTTCGAACCGCTCGATGAAGAAAATGTGACCGACCGCACGCTTGAAGCCGAGTTGGTGATTCCTGGTCCCGGCGGTGGTGAAGTTCGTCCGATTCGCGTCCCCATGCTTCGCAAGGGCGTCTTCGAAGCTCGCATTCCGGTGCTCGCCGTGGGTGAATACAGCCTGCGTGTAAAGGACCCGGTCACTGGCAAGTTCGACGAACAGCGGTTCGAAGTAACGCCGCTCTCTGCTGAACGTCGCCGCGCAGTGCGCGACGAAAAACTGCAGAATGAAATCGCCGCGCAATCGGGCGGCAAAGCCTACGACCTGACCACCGTGCACAACCTGGTGAACGATCTGCGCGCGGAGCCAACCGTCGAAAAACTGACTCGCAATCAACCTCTCTGGTCGACGCCTCTCTGGTTCACGCTGGTCGTCGGCTTGATGCTAGGCGAATGGCTGTTCCGCAAACTGCTGAAACTTTCATGACGCGTCTGTCGACATTACGCACACAACTTTCCTCGCTCAGGCGGGCCCGTTCACTCGTGCGCGTGGCCACCGCGGGTGCGGCGCTTGTCATCGCCGCGCTCTGGGCGTTGGTCGCGGTCCTGGTGCTCGATTTGTTGTTCGAACTTCCCGCGCCGCAACGTTTGGTCGTTATGGCAATTGCCATCGGTGCGGTCGTGTGGGCTGCCATCAAGTTCACCTGGCCCTTATTGCAACAACATGAGTCAGTTGAAGATATGGCCCTGCTCGTCGAGCGGCAGCAAAAAATCGATAGCGACCTGATTGCCGCCCTGCAGTTCGAATCGACTCAAGCGGGTACTTGGGGTTCGCAGCAACTGGAAGGCGCGGTCATCGACTACGTCGCCCATGTCGGCAATCAGTTGAACGTGTTCGAAGGCTTTTCGCGCACGCAGATGATTCGCCGCGCCGCGTTGCTTGCGGTCACCGGCGTGGTGCTCATTGCTGCAGCCATTGTCTATCCCCACTATGCCGGCGCATTCTTCAATCGTCTCCTGCTCGGCGGCCGGCATTATCCCACGGCCACCACCATCGAGCGCATCGTCATCAATCAGAAAAAGGTGCTGGAAGAGAACGTGGAAGGTTGTGCTCCGCAAAGTATGAAGGCCGCTCAGGGAAGACCGCTTGAGTTTGCCGTATTCACCCGCGGCCACAAACCCGAGGCCGCTGCACTCACGCTGACGGCCACCGGCGTCACGCGCACCCGCACCCAGCTCGACCTCAAACCCGCTACGCGCGAAGAGCGCCTCAATCGCCTGCGCCGCGCGGCCGAAATGATGGAAGCCGCGGCGAAGAATGACGAGATTGATATTTCGCAGCCGTGGCGCGAACAGGTAGCCCTGCTGCTAGCTTTTGATGCCGATGAGCATTCAGCTCAAGTGCTAAAAACTGAACAGCGCAGCTCACTCGCTGAGTTGGCGTCGCAAGTCGCTGCGCAGCTCAAGAGTGATGGTGCCATCCAAGAGCACAAGTCGCTTTTTTTGGTGCAGCAACCTCGACTGCTCGAAAGTGTTCGCTATTCGCTCGTGGCTGGTGATGCCTGGACCGACCCGGCCACCATCAGCATGATTCCGCTTCCCGCGGTCGAACCTTCCCTCAAGATCGTACCTCCCGCATATGCCCAGCAGGAAGCAGTGCCCGATGCGGGCCAACGACAAGTTGCCTTGCTCTCCGGTTCGTCCCTGGAGATAGCGCTCGATTGCACGAACGGCAAACGCCTGCAATCGGCCTGGATCAACCTTCGTCAGCGCGAAACAACGGAGCGGCTCGACCTGGCCGTTCAGGATAGGCACGGTACGAAGTGGGCTCTGGTCGACCTGCAAGGCCACACGCCACTGAAGAACATTCGGGAAGAGTTCCGCTACGAGTTGCAAGTGATCGACGAAGACGGCCTCAGCTTGGAGATGCCGATTCGCGGTTCAGTCCGCATCAAGCCCGACCGTCCTCCCACTGCGGCAGCCGATGTAGTTCACAAAGTGGTCCTGCCAACTGCGGAGCCCGTGGTTCACTATCGTGCCGCCGATGACTACGGCATCGCTTCCCTCAAGCTGATCGCGGAAGTCGAACGACGTACCGACGACAACGTAGCCGCTGCCGCGCCTGAAGAAAGTGCGCAGACGACAGGAACTGCCGAAGCGACCACGGCCGTCGAAAAGAAAGAATTCCCTTTGCTGACAACCAGCGAACCGCTCCGGGCGGGCAAGTTGCCGCTGGATGCCAGTTTCGCCTTGCCGCTATCGTCTCTGGCGCTCAACAAAGGGGACCGGGTCAAAATAACGTTGGAAGTAGTCGATTATCGCGGTGACAATGAAGCCGGCCAGCCTGCGGGTGAACGGTATCAGTCGGATCCGCTGGTGCTCGAAATCTCGGATGAGAGTGGTGTACTGGCGGCCATTTCAGAGGCCGACCAGCGCTCAGAACAACGTCTTACGGACATTATCAAACGTCAACTCGGGATTGGAGAATCTCCATGACAGGAATCGCTGCTGAGAAAGTCGCTCGTGGTTTGCGTAGCTGGCTGCCATCCGGCGGACTTGTCGCGCTATTGCTGGGGACTGTCGCGCTCGCTGCCGACGGAGACTCCTTCCGCAACAAGCAACAAGCACAGGAGAAAGCCCGGGCGCTGGCCGGAGAACTCGTCTCCGGTGTGCTCGACATTCAACTTCGCCAGCTCGACGAAAACGGGCTCAAGGCGCTGCCGATTTACAAAGACATCGCAGCGATGAAGGGGAACATCCATGAACTGATGAAGGCCGACATGGAAGAAATCGTCCAGCTACTAGTACAAGCCCAGGAAGGGACACAAGCGCAACGGCTCGATAATTTCAACAAAGCCCGCGCTCGCATTCGCGAAGTCGTCGTGCAGCTGATGGCTGAACGGCAAAAGCTTTTCCGCCGTATGCAAATCGCCAAGCTCTCGGCCCAAGTCCGCGAGTTAATCAACATGCAGGTGAAAACGCAGACTCTGACGGTTGGTCTTCCCGCCCTTCCACCTCAGCAGCGCGATCAGTTCGCACTCTCGACCATTGAAGATCAGGCCGATGTCCAACGCCTCTACTACCAATTGGTCGCCGCGCTCGACGACGTCAGCACTTGGGGTGGCCAGGCTGGTGCCGGAGCTAGTGCTGGTCTGCGAATCCTGCGCGCCGGTCAGGTCGATCAAGAATTGAAGGCCGCGAGTATGCAACTGGCCAAGGCGGACTTTCCTGGCGCTGGCAAATCGCAACAAGTGGTGATTCGCGGCTTGCAGGCGCTGCTCGATAAGCTCGAAGAAACTCAAGGTTTGATCGATAGCGACCGCGAAGCGGCGCTAAAGATGGTTCGCGAAATGCTGAAGAAGCAGGAACAATTGCGTGAAGAAACTAAGAAGTCGCCCCTCGATCCGCAAGCCGCCGATAAGCTCGCGGCCAAGCAACTCGAAGTGCAGAAGGAACTCGGCAAGCTCGCGCAGGCTCTGCAAAGTGCTTTCCCGAACACTCAACCGTTGCTCGAAGACGCCAAGGCCGCTGCGCAGGAAGCTCGACGCGACTTGTTCGAAACCAACAAGCCCGAAGCACTGGAAGAACAGAATAAAGTCATCGGCGATCTGGCTCAGATCGAAAAGCAAATCGAACAAGGACTCGACCTCGAACAGGCCGACAAGAGCGCCGATCAACTGGCTGCTGAGGTCAAGCAATTGCAAGAATTAAAGAAGGACCTCGAAACTGCCGCCGAGCAGCAGAAGGAAGCGACCAAACATGCGGAAAAAGCTCCTGCCGAAGCCCTGAAGCAAGAAGAGAAAGTCGCCGAGATTTTGAAGAAGGCCGATGAGAAGGCTGAATTGAATTCCGCCGTCGAGAACAAACTGCAAACCGCTGAAGAGGCTGTCGCAGAAGCAATCGAAGCCAATAAGAAAATGGCTCCCGAAGCAGTCGAGGCTCGCCAGGACGCTACCGAAAAAGCTAAGGAAGCCATCGCTCAGGCCAAGGCCGAAGTGGAACAACAGCTGGCCGATGCCATGCGCCGCGAGAAGGCCGTCGAGGTGGGCGAACTGGCCCGGGCGGCCGAAGCACTCGAACGCGCTGCCGCTGCTGAGAAGGAAATCGCCAAAGAGGCCGCTGCTGCTGCGAAGGAAGAAGGACTGACGGCCGAAAAGGCTGAGGCGCTGGCAGCCAAACAGGCCGACGTGAAAGAAGTCACCGAGAAGGTTGCTGAAGGCACGAAGAACACGGCACCCGAAGCTTCCAAGAAAGTAGCCGAAGCGAAGGCTCCTGCTGAAGAGGCCGCTAAGAAATTGGCCGAAGCCAAACCAATGCCCGGTGAAGCAGCCAAGCCCGCCGCCAAACAGGCCGCTATGGATGCTGCCAAGGCCGCTGAGAAAGCTGCCGAAAAACTAACCCAGGCAGCTGCTGAACTTCGTAAGGAAGCTGGCAAAACTGCCGAGGAACTCGCCAAGATTGCCGGCGAACAATTGGAAAAGACCGAAGCGGTTTTGGAGGCCGTCGAAAAGGCCGCGGCGAAGCCGATGCCGTCGAAGGCCGAAGCCATCGCCAGCCTCCAGAAAGCCAAAGAGAAAGTTCGCGAAGCGCAAACCGAACAAGCTAAGGCCGAAGGCAAAGCGGCTGCTGCCGAAGCCAAGACTCAGGCCGAAAAAGTGGCGGAAGTGAAGAAAGAACAGAATCAGGCTGACAAAGCAGCTAACGATCTGGCTCAAGGCAAAGCTAACACTCCGCTCGAGGCTGCCGGCGAGCAACAAGAGGCTGCCGAAAAAGCTGCCGAAGCCGCCAAGCAAACCAAAGGCCCTGTCGCTGAAGCTTTGAAGGAAGCTGCTGCTGCCGCTGCTGAAGCTGCCAAAGAAACGCTCGGTGGTGATCCTGCCAAGGCCGAAGCAGCCCGCAATGAAGCGCGCGAGGCAATCGCGAAAGCCATGGAAGCCGCCGAAGCTCAAGCAGCCGAAGCAGCCAAGCAACCCGCCGGCAAGCCCGACGCGATGGCCCAAAAAGCTGCTGGCGATAAAGCCGGTGAAGCCGAAGCGCTGGCCGAGAAGGCCGCCGCCGAAGCCAGCGATCAGCCGGGAGACATGGCCGCGAAAGCTGCCCAGGAAGCTGGCAAAGCAGCTGCTGACGCCGCTGCCCAAGCCGACGCCGCCAAGGAGCAATTCGATAAGGGTATGCCCGCTGGTGCAGCCGAGGCTCAAAAGAAAGCCGGTGAAGCACTCGCCAAGGCCGGTGAGAAGATTCAAGAAGCACTAAAGGAACTCGGCAAGCAAGAAGCAGCCGGACTGGCCGAAGAAGGCAAAGCGGCCGGTGAACTCGCTGAAAAGGCCGGTGAAGTCGATGCCGGTGCTCAGGCTGCCCTGCAACAAGCAGCCAAGGCTGCTAACGACGCTGCGAAACCGGGGGAACAACCGGCAGGCAAGCCGGAGTCGGGCAAACCCGAAGCAGGAAAACCGGCAGCTGCTGATCCCGCTAAAGCGGCCGAAGCTCGCGCTGAAGTTGCGCAGCGTCTCGATCGTGCCGCCGCGAATCTGGCCGCTCGCGAGCAACAGCTTCGTCGAGATCGTGATTTGGCTGAAGCCATCGCTGAACTCGCTAAAGACCAACAGGCTGCCCGTGATGCCATCGGTCAAGCTGCCGAACAGCTGGCCAAGGGTGATTCTCCAGCTGGTGAAGCGGCGAAGCCCATGCCAGGAGAAGCCGGCGAACCCATGCCCGCTGGCGAAGCCGGTAAGCCAATGGCTGGTGAAGCTGGCAAACCGATGGCTGGCGAAGCCGGTAAACCCATGCCCGCGGGACAAGCCGGCAAGCCGATGCCTGCCGCCAAGCAGCCCTCGGCCAAACAGCTAGCCGCTGCCGAAGCTCTTCAACGAGCAACTGAGTCGTTTGCCGAAGCCCAAAAGGCGACGGGTGTAGGTGCTGCCGAAATCTCCAGTCAACAAGAAGTGGCCAAGGCTGAAATTCGCGAAGCACTGGAAGCTGCATCCCGCTTAGCCGAACCAATGCCTGCCGGCGAAGCCCCCATGGGCGAAGCTGGTCAGCCAATGGGAGAGGCCGCACCAGCCGAAGGAAAACCTGGTGAAGCACAACCCGGTCAACCCGCTGCGCAAACGCCCGCTGGTCAACCTGCTACGGGCAAGCCAATGGGTCAGGCGGCACAAGGCAAACCAATGGGCCAAGCACCCGCAGGTCAGGCCCCTGCTGGTCAAGCCAAACCTATGGGTCAGGCTCAAGCGGCTGCAGGCATGCCGCCAGCCGCGCCAACTGACTTGGGTACTGGTCTGGTGCCAAGCAATCCCGAAGCAACCGCGCAGCAAATTGCCGGTGCCGATGCACTTGCCCAAGCCGAAGCTACCATCGAAGCAGCTGCCGAAGCCGCTTTGCAGGGTCAGTTGGCTCAAGGCGAACCCGGTCACGGCCAGCCAATGCCAGGCCAAGGTCAACCTGGTCAAGGACAACCCATGCCCGGCCAGCCTGGACAAGGCCCACCGATGCCTGGTCAACCAGGGCAGGGGACTCCAATGCCCGGTCAACCGATGCCGGGACAAGGCCCGCCGATGCCCGGCCAAACGAGCCAGGCCACCAAGGGTGGTTCGCCCATGGGTGGCGAGACCGGGGAGAATCCCGATCAAGCGCCCGGCGAATTGCAAAACGAAGCCACCCAGCAGGGCGACAGCCGCGGCGAGAAGAACAACCAAGATGCAGACGCGAAGGCACAGAAGTTCGAAAAGGAACCTTGGTTCGCCAAGCTGCCTCCCGCCCTACAAAGTGCGATTCAAGCCAAGGCTCGTGGCAAAGCACCACGCGGCTACGAAGAACGGCTCCGTCGTTACTTTGAAAGCATCGACTAATTTTTCGAGTGAAATAGAGGCTGCTGTGAAATCAAGTAACGGCAGCCGAACAGAGATCCCTTTCCTGATTATCGCCCGCCTAATAGTTGAGTGATTCGTATGAGTAGTGATCAGCAACAACAGAACGATGTCGCCGCCGTGCAAAAGTGCGAGAAGGCTTACAACCGCTTGCGCGACGAACTGTCGAAAGTGATCGTTGGCCAAAGCGACGTGATCGAGCAAGTGCTGATTTCGATGTTTGCCAAGGGTCACGCGCTGCTGGAAGGTGTGCCTGGTCTGGCCAAGACGCTTCTCATTAGTTCGCTCGCCAAAGCCCTCCACTTGTCGTTCAAGCGAATTCAATTCACTCCCGACTTGATGCCGAGCGACGTCACCGGCACTGAGGTGATTCAGGAAGATCCGGAAACGCACAACCGCGGCTACAAGTTTTTGCCTGGGCCGATTTTTGCAAACATGCTCCTCGCGGACGAAATCAACCGTACCCCGCCCAAGACGCAAGCTGCCATGCTTGAAGCGATGCAAGAGCGGCAGGTCTCGGCAGGCGGCAAGATCCACGGTCTCCCTGCTCCATTCTTCGTGCTCGCCACGCAAAACCCACTTGAGCAAGAAGGCACGTACCCGCTGCCCGAAGCGCAGCTCGACCGCTTCCTGCTGTACGTGAAGGTCGATTACCCCAGCCCGGCGGAAGAATGGGAAGTCGCCCGCCGCGTTACCTCCGGCCAACTCGGCGACATCCAGCCTGTTCTCACCGGCGAAGAGATCGTCGAGTTTCAGAAGCTCGTCACGCGTGTTCCGGTTAGCGATCAGGTACTCGGCTATTGCTGGGCACTCGTTCGAGCGACCCGTCCCAATAGCAAAGAAGCTCCTGAGTTCGTCAACAAGTGGGTCAACTGGGGCGCTGGCCCGCGCGGTGTCCTCACCCTGGTCACGGCCGCCAAAGCACGAGCGATCCTCTACGGCCGCTATCATGCCACCGTGCAAGACGTACAAGCCATCGTTAAACCGGCTCTCCGGCATCGCATGGCCGGCAATTATGCCGCCCAAGCGAACGGCCTGAACAGCGAAAAGCTGATCGACATGCTGCTGCAAGCGATTCCGGCCGACCGCAAGTACGAAAAACCCGCTGCGTGAGTAAGTAGCCCGACGCGTCAGCGAGGGTGATTCGAAATCGATATAGATCGGCATTGCACCGTCGCTGACGCGTCGGGCTACCAAAAGCTACGATAACCAATTCGCATGTCCAACTCCGTCCTCAACCGCTATCTCGACCCCGAAGTGCTCAGCCACGTCGCCGACCGGCATTTCGAGCCGCGCGGCTTGGTGATTGGCAACCTCGCTGGCGCCCACAAGTCGCCGCTGGCTGGTTTTGCGGTGGAGTTTGCCGGGCATCGTGAGTATGTGCCGGGAGACGATCCCAAGCACGTCGATTGGCGCGTCTATTTCACGCGCGAGAAGTATTTCGTCAAGCAGTACGAGCTCGAAACGAACTTCGTCTGCCACTTAGTGCTCGATGTTAGCGCCTCGATGCGCTATGGCGACGGCGGCGAGCAGAAACTGCTGTACGCATCGCAAATGGCAGCAATGCTCGGTTACTCGATCATTCGCCAAAGCGACAAGGTTTCTCTCACGACGTTCGATAGCCAGATTCGCGGCGTAGTGCCGCCGAGCAACTCGATGAGCCAAGTGTTTCGCATGACGCAACATTTGGACAAGATCGACCCCGTCGAAAAAACCTCGCTGGCAAATTGCCTGAACGAAGTTGCCAGCCGAATGGCTCGCCGCGAAATCGTCATGGTCTTCAGCGACTTCTTTGGCGATCTGCAATCGCTCGAGCCGATCCTGCAGCGACTGCGGTATAACAAGCATGAAGTGGTGTTGTTTCAAGTGCTGCATCACGACGAGACAACGTTTGAGTTCGATGGCATGGTGAAATTCGTAGGGCTCGAAGCACCAGACGAACTGCTGGCTCAGACCGAAGACCTGCGCCGCGGCTATCTGGCTGCTCTCAAAAAGTTCAACGATGAATTTCAAGACCTCGCCCAGCGCAATGGCTGCGAACGGATTCTGGTCGATACCCGCCGATCGATGGCCGAACTCTTTATCGACTATCTCAATCAGCGTAGCTTGCTGAACCGCGGCCGATAGCCGCGCCCGCAGCGGCTGGAAAACGCGCCCCACTAGCGGCCATCTAATGGTTGCTTATCGCGCCTAAAGCGTTAGAATCGACGTCTGCCAAACGGGGCACAATCTGCCGTCGTAAGCGTTTACGGGCTAGGAAGGCCTCCACAATTGCCGCCAAAGACGCAATTCTGCGATTCGCTTGCGGCGAAATGGTTGCCACAAAAGGTAGAGGGCGATGCGATATTCTTTTCGACTGGCTGAGGTCGTAGGGCACGTTCCCGATCCCCGGCGACGACCGGGCACGATCAAAGCAATCTGCGACTACACGGGCCTCGATCGGCATCAGGTCGCGGCGTTACTTAAGAACGAAGTCAAATACATCCCGCTCGATGCATTGTCGAAGCTGTGCGACTACCTAATCGAAAAGGGCTTCGCTACAGCAGAGGAACTGCCCGGGCGATTGTTCGCAGTCGAACCGGAACACTTTTGGGAATTGCTCGCACGCCGGCGACGGCTGGAATTGTGCCTCGGCGTGCGGCGGGGGGAACCAGGTGACTCGCTCGACGACGCCTGGGTCGTAGCATCCGACTCGGTCCTGCTGGGCGAACTGCTCAATGGCGTTACGTCGCTGGGTGGCACCGCCCGGCACAAGCGCGAGAAGGAGAAAGTCGAGGGCGCGCCGGCCGAGCCTTCGTTCGATCCGCATCCGGAGCAATTGCACCAGTCACTGGTCTTCAGTCCCGGTCAGTCGTCGTTTGCCGACTATGTCGAACTGGCCAAGCAGGTCTACAACGGCTTCTGCAGTGCAGCTGGGGATAAAGCGCTGATCTGCCTCGGCAGCAACAAGAGCAACCCGGTCGTCGAAATCCTGCTGGCGGAAGCATTCGGTGCTGTCCCTTTCGAAACCCAGGATGGCCTCGCGACGGCGAACAAGCGCCACTGCCCGATCTTCTTCCGCTATCGTGGTCACGATCCGCAAACTCCCTCGTGCTGCGGCGGTGTGCAACTGTCGACGAGTGAAAAATCGGATGCGCCGGGCATTTATTACGAAAAATCAGACGGCACCTGGGATGCCTGCACCTGGAACGCGACCAAGCAGGACGCAGCAGTGGTCTTTTACATTCATCGCGAATCGCAAGGCCGCTTGGAGATGATGCTCGGCGGCTACTCAGGTCGCGCGACCCGACTCCTTGCGCGAATGCTTGCCCGCCGCGGGGAAGAATTTTGGCCGCCAGTTTACTCAGGGCACGGCATTCAGATCGGCGCGTTCGTGGTGAAGTTTAAACTGCAAAGCCAATCTGAAAACGATCCTCATGCGCTACTCACCGATCTCGCTGCCGATAGCGAAATCGTCCGCCTCGCTCCCGACGTGATCGAACGCCGCATGCAAATTGCTGGCGAAGAAGACATGTAAGGGCCCGCCACACACCCACCTCCTCGAAAGACATTTTCATGGACCTGACTGGAAAAACGGCACTCGTCACCGGAGGTACATTGGGCATTGGTGCCGCGATTGCCATGGAACTGGCCAAACGCGGCGCAAACCTTTCGATCTGCGCGCGGAACCTGGGCGAGGATGCGGCGAAAGTGAAGGCAGAAATCGAACAACTGGGGCGCAAATGCCTGCTCATCAAAGCCGACATGGCTGTCGCCAGTGAGTGCGCTCGAGTGGTGGCCGAAACGGCCAGTCACTTTGGCCGTCTCGATGTGCTCGTGCACAATGCGGGTGGTCCAGCATTTGGGAAGACCGAGGAAGTGACGCCCGAACTATGGGAACACACGATAGCCCTGCATGTGAGCGCCAACTTCTACCTAACTAAAGCTGCCATTCCACACCTGAAGCAGGGTGGCGAGGGTGCGATCCTCATGATTTCGTCGTCAGCTGGTGTACGTGGCGTGCCGGGTGCCATCGCTTATGCTACGGCCAAGGGCGCATTGCCACAGATGGCTCGCTCACTCGCTCGCGATTTAGCTGACGACAACATTCGCGTGAACGTCGTTGCCCCCGGAGTCATTCGGACGCGTTTCCACAAAGACATGAGCGCAGAGCGCAAAGAGTTCAACCTCAAGAATCGCATTCCGCTCCATCGCGAAGGGACCGCCGAGCAAGTAGCCGACGTCGCAGCCTTTCTGATCTCCAACGACTACATCACAGGTGAAACCGTCGTCATTGACGGCGGACTTTCGAGCCGCATCGCGTAAGAGTGGTTCGAGTACCGCAGGTGTCCACGAAAAAAGCCCGCGATCGTTGTGATCGCGGGCTTCGATGGTTATCCGTCAGGCAACTGTGTTGTAAATACACAACACAGCTACCGATTTGGTCACAAGCGTGTTACTTCGTCTCGGCGGCGACTGGTTCCTTAACGGAGACCGAGCCTTTGAAGTCGAGGCGGCGGAGCTTGTTTTCGTCGTCGCGAATGGCGCTGACGGTGATCGTGTCCTTGCCTTGGAACTCGCCCTTGAGGAGCTCTTCCGACAGCGGATCTTCGATCATCCGTTCGACTTCACGGCGGAGCGGACGGGCACCGTACGGGTTGTCGTCCTCGCCACCCTTGTTGCTCTTCATGATGATGAATTCCTTGGCATCATCGGTGAGTTCGAGCTTCAAGCCACGTTCGGCCAACCGTTCGCGAACCTTCGACAGTTCCAGGTCGATGACCTGCTTGAGATCCTTCGTGTTGAGGTGCCGGAAGACGATGATGTCGTCGAGCCGGTTCAAAAACTCGGGACGGAACTGACGTTCGATTTCTTCGGTCACGCGGCGCTTCATGCCATCGTAAGAGGCATCTTGATCGCTCGTGGCCTGAAAACCGAAGGCCGACTCGTTCTTGATCGCCGACGCACCAGCATTGGTCGTCATGATCAGGATCACGTTGCGGAAGTCGACGCGGCGACCGAAGCTGTCGGTCAAACGGCCTTCTTCCATCACCTGCAGCAGGGTGTTGAACACGTCCGGGTGAGCTTTTTCGATTTCGTCGAGCAGCACGACGGCGTACGGACGGCGACGAATCTTCTCGGTCAATTGACCGCCTTCTTCATAACCGACGTATCCCGGCGGAGCACCGATCAGACGGCTGACGTTGTGCTTCTCCATGTATTCGCTCATGTCGATCTGAATGAGCGCGTCGCTGTCGCCGAACATGAATTCAGCGAGAGCTTTGGCGAGCAACGTCTTACCTACACCGGTCGGACCAGCAAACAGGAAGCAGCCAGCCGGCCGGCGCGGGTCTTTCAAACCGCTGCGGCTACGACGAACTGCCTTGGCAACGGCCTTCACGGCCTGCTCCTGGCTGATGATCTTGCGATGCAGCTCTTCTTCCATCTTCATCAGCCGCATGCTGTCTTCGGTCGTCATGCGGGTGAGGGGAATGCCCGTCATCTTGCTGACGACTTCGGCAATGATTTCCTCATCGACCACACCCTCGTTATCGCGCGACTTCTCACGCCATTCGCGGGTGATCGAATCCTTCTTCTTCTTCAGCTTGTCGGCCTGATCGCGGAGGGCAGCGGCCTTCTCAAAATCTTGATTGGCGACTGCTTCTTCCTTCTGCTTGTTCAGAGTCTCGACTTCTTCGTCGATCTCTTTGAGATCTGGCGGACGAGTCATCGAGCGAAGACGGACGCGAGCGCCGGCTTCATCGATCACATCGATGGCCTTATCGGGCAAGCAGCGGGCGGTGATATACCGTTCCGAGTACTCGACGGCTGCTTCCACAGCGTCGTCGGTGATTTGCACGCGATGGTGCTCTTCGTACTTCTCGCGCAGACCTTTGAGGATCGCGATCGTTTCTTCCTTGCCGGTCGGTTCGACGATGATCTCTTGGAACCGGCGAGCAAGGGCCGAATCCTTTTCGATGTACTTGCGGTATTCATCGAGAGTCGTCGCACCGATGCATTGAATTTCGCCACGAGCCAAAGCTGGCTTGAGTACGTTGGCCGCATCGATCGCACCTTCTGCACCACCGGCACCCACGAGCGTATGAAGCTCGTCGATGAACAGGATGGTGTTACGAGCGCGACGAACTTCGTTCATCACGGCCTTGATGCGTTCTTCGAATTGACCGCGGTACTTAGTGCCGGCGACCATCATCGCCAGATCGAGCACGACGATTCGCTTTTCGGCGAGGATTTCCGGCACGTTGCCGGCAACCACGCGTTGAGCGAAGCCTTCGACAATGGCAGTCTTGCCCACGCCAGCTTCACCGAGCAACACGGGGTTGTTCTTGGTGCGGCGGCAGAGGATTTGAGTGGCCCGTTCGATTTCGCGTTCGCGGCCAATCACTGGATCGAGCTTGCCTTGGCGAGCCAGTTCGGTGAGATCGCGACCGAAGCTATCGAGGGCTGGGGTCTTGCTCTTGCTGCTGCGGCCCGAGCTCGATTGCTCGCCCGATCCGCCGCCACCACCAGCGCCGACGCCTTCGCGGCCACCACGTTCGCTCGAGCCTTCGCCTTCCAGGCCGTGGCCCAAGAGGTTGAGGACTTCTTCGCGAACTTCTTCCAGCTTGAGGCCGAGGTTCATCAGAACCTGAGCAGCGACGCCTTCTTGTTCACGCAGCAGGCCGAGCAGTATATGTTCGGTGCCAACGTAGTTGTGATTCAGGTTGCGAGCCTCTTCCATGGAGTACTCGATGACCTTCTTCGCGCGGGGCGTTTGGGGCAGCTTGCCCATGGTGACCATTTCTGGTCCGCTCTGCACCAGCTTTTCGACCTCGAGGCGGATCTTGCGCAGATCGACATCGAGGTTCTTGAGCACATTCGCCGCGACGCCGCTACCTTCCTTGACCAGTCCGAGCAGGATGTGCTCGGTACCGATGTATTCGTGGTTGAAGCGCTGAGCTTCCTGATTGGCCAATTGCATGACCTTGCGGGCGCGATCAGTAAATCGTTCGTACATTCTTCATCTCCCGCAGGTGCTTCGTGTGCTGGACAGTCCAGTCGCGTGAGTCACCTTGTGACAAGTGTTAGCATCCTTACCCGGTGTACAGCCAACGATCTTCGTGGTTGCTTAAACTAAGTCTGTCGACTGTGTTTCATCTGTTCGGTTACATCTGCCCGCGACGCGTCTCATCTGCTGCGCGTCGCGACATCAATGCTGACAAGGTGTCAGGCATCTCCATCGCAGGCATTCTTTCGTGTTCGGTATCAATCGCCAAGTGGTCTAGTTCGGACTAAGCCGCTTTTGGCTTCACTATTCCCGTTGACAGTTGTAATTCGCGTTCCAGTTCTTTGACCTGCACTAGCTCTCGCTGCACCTCTTCGCTCCACAAGGCTGAACCTGACAGTTCGGCCAATTGAGCTAACGATTGGCGCGCTTCGGCCGGTCGCTTTGTTCTTCGTTGGACACTCGCCAGGAGGAGTCGAGCTTCGACGTCGCCGGGCGTGCGATTCAGCAAAGTCAGCAGGCGTGACTCGGCTTCGAGTAGGTGACCTTTCAAATATTCGAGTTGAGCTTGCCGGTATAGTTCGAATGACTGCTTGTCGGCTGGCCGATTGGCCCGCGCTATCGCGGCAGCCAACTGCCCCCCGGCGCGCATCCCGGCAACCCAAAACCATACCACCACAATCCAGGCCGTTGTGGGAACCAGCCAAGGCGGCAGTTGCCGCGAGACGAGTTGCGGCCATACAAGCGTCGTTATCAGGGCAAAATTCACAGCCAGCGTAAACGCTACCGCCGTTAACAGCCCGCGAATCTCTCCGCGCAGCCACAGCCGGGCCAGTCCGGGCCACAACGAAGTGACCGGCGGCGGAAACCAGCTCGCCATTGCTCCAGCGGACGAATCTGGCATGGGCAGCGAAAAGCATCCTCCTTGAAACACGCCGTCTGCGGGTCCAACGCGGCATTTGCCAGCGATGACCTGTAAGCGGAATTCTAGTGAGGGATGAAAATTGCGACAAGATGAATGATTTCAAGCGGTTAGAAGCAGGGGGAAGCGATGTTTTACGGGGCCGCGGTCTCGCCTTGCCAAATTACCAGCCGATCTGATCGGCCGACGCATTTTCGGCAGCTTTCGCGACTGGTAAACCACTAAAGCAAGAATCGCGCCGATTCTGAAAACTCAATTTCGCGCTGCTGAACTTGCCGCCATCTCGCTAGCACTCAGGCAAATCCCCGAACCAGAAACGCTGTCACCTGCTCTCTGCTCAAGCGTGCACAAGTCCGATATATTTGGTTTCGCGCAATTTCGCTTGGCCTTCCCCGGCCCCTGATCCCTAACCTCTGGCCCTCCCCATGACGCTCCAAATCTACATCAGCGGCAAATATTACGACAAAGAACACGCCAAGATCAGCGTGTACGACCACGGCTTGCTCTATGGCGACGGCGTGTTCGAGGGAATGCGAAGTTATCACGGCAAGGTTTTTCGCCTCAAAGAGCACCTCGACCGACTGTGGGATTCTGCCCGGTCAATCTGGCTGACGATTCCGATCACACCAGAACAAATGGCCACGGCAGTGAACGAGACACTAGCGAAGAACAATATCCGCGATGGTTACATTCGCCTGATCGTCACCCGCGGCAGCGGCACCTTGGGGCTCGATCCCAACAAGTGCCCGGTTCCCGAAGTGATCATCATCACCGATCACATTCAGCTGTACCCGAAAGAGTTCTATGACAACGGACTGAAGATCGTGACCGCCGCGACGGTGCGCAACCACACGGCCGCCCTAAGCCCACGGATCAAGTCGCTGAACTATCTGAATAACATCCTGGCCAAGATCGAAGGTCTGCGGGCGGGCTGTGTCGAAGCGCTGATGCTGAACACCCAGGGCGAAGTGGCCGAATGCACCGGTGACAATATCTTTCTGGTGAAAGGGGGCGTGCTCTTCACGCCGCCGATCGACGCCGGCATTCTCGAAGGAATCACCCGCAACGCCGTGATCGAACTGGCCGAAAAGGCCGGCATCACCGTTCGCCAGATTCCCCTTTCGCGCCACGACGTCTACATCGCCGACGAAGTCTTCCTCACCGGCAGTGCCGCGGAAGTCATTCCCGTGGTTGAAATCGACAGCCGCATCATCGGCGAAGGCAAACCCGGCCCCATGACCAAGTCACTCACGGCCAAGTTCCATCAGCTGACGCGGGAGTAGAAGCAGAAGTTGGAATCTAGCCCAGGGTGACTTACAATTGGGAAAAGTTGCTCTTCTGCGACCGCGCTGGAACCATTCCAATGATCCTACCCCTTGCTGCCGTCGAAGTGCCGCTCGTAGCCGACGAGCAAGGTGGGCTGCGAGTCCGGGGAACACGCGTGTTGTTGGAGCGAGTCGTCCGGGCGTTTGAAAATGGAGCAACACCGGAAGGGATCGTGCAGTGCTACGACACCCTGCAGCTCGCCGATGTTTATTCAGTTCTGAGTTGGTATCTCCAGCGTCGCGAAGAAGTGCATGAGTATCTTCGCCGTCGCAACCTTGACGCTGCAAACATTCGCAGCACCATCGAAGCTCAGTTGCCCGACCAGTCAGCCCTGCGGGAGAAGCTGCTGGCTCGTCGTAACGCCCCGCAACACGACCTAGCGGGATCTATTGATGCTCCGCCTGCTAAGTGATGAGAACCTCAACGGCGATATCGTCAGGGGCTTGATGAGGATTCATCCAGACTTGGACTGCGTGCGCGTGCAAGACGTCGGCTTGATGAACACTGCCGACGAGCTAATCCTGGAATGGGCAGCCCGCGAAAACCGCGTCCTTGTCACGTACGACGTTTCAACAGTTCCCCCAGCGGCATACCAGCGAGTCGCTGAATCAAAGCCCATGCCGGGAGTCATCATCGTGCCTGACCAACTCGCCACGAGCCGAGCAATTGCCGACATCGCGTTTCTTTCCCGCGAGATCCAGGCAAGCGAGATTGCCAATCAAGTGTTCTTTCTGCCTTTCTGACCGCTTGGCAGGTTTCCCTAATCGCTCGACGCTGGTTTGCGAGGCGCGAAAGGGCAGCATAGAATCCGCTTCACGTTGCCCGCAGTTTTCTCAACTTCCTTGGACTCCTCTCATGAAACGCATTCAAGCAGCAATGCTCGGACTTCTCATTGCCTACTGCTTCACTTCGGCACTCCCTTGCTTCGCTCAAGGCGATGGCGAGGTAGAAGCTAAGTTTGTCGCCATGCTGAAGAACGCGACGCTTAAGGGTAGTTGGGCGCCTGTGGCAGGGGGCAAGTTGGGGGGCGAGAAGGGGAACGATTCGTACCGAATTGCCCGCGTCGAGAAGAAAGACGGCGACAAGTGGGCCGTGGTCTCGGTGTTCAAACTGGGCGATCGGGAAGTTGAATTTCCGATTGCCTGCTCGGTAAAGTTCGCCGGCGATACAGCAGTGCTGATGCTCGACAACGTGAAGACCAGCCAGGGAAGCGCCAACTGGTCGGCCCGCGTTATGTTTTACGACGACGTCTACGCCGGCCGTTGGTGGGAAACCGCCAACAAAGAACACGGCGGCACCATCGCCGGGACGATCACCCGGGCAGAGGCAAAGTAAACGTACGATTCGAACATCATCGGATTAGTGACGATCACTTAGCGCTGGATGGCCGACTTGCGGGCAAGCTGTTCGGCTCGCTTGCCAGGTTCGCCACCGAAGACGCGTTCATCGTAGATGGCGAGGGCATGCAGCCCGTGACCAAGCGGTCCGATGTTCCAGCGGTCGTTGCGCCCGTCGTGCAGCAGCTTCGTCAGATAGCCAACGCTCTTCACCATGCGCGGGTCGTTCAGTTCTTCCTGCGAGAGGGAGTACGACAACCATTCGGTAATGTGGCCGGTCGTTTCTAAGCGGCGGGCGGGTGGGCCATTGTCGCCGCGACCAGCGAACCAGTCGGTGCTGAAGCTGCCGTCCGGATTCTGCAGACGAAAAGTGTACTGGTGATAGGCTTCGAGGAACTTCTTGGCCCGCAGCCACTGCCCTTCCATCACTTCGCCCCGTTGCTGGCGTTTGCGAACGGCATAGCTGAAACCCATCAGGCGATGCGTACCACCGCACGCGGCGCCGACAATCTTCTGGTTGAGTTCTTCTTTGATCAGGCGAGGAATGTCCCACGTTTGACCATCGTTGCTGGTCCACGACTCATCGGATCGCAAGTAGTGCGAGAGGGCAATCAGTTTGAATGTGAGTTCGGTGTTTGGGCGGCAAGTGAGCTTCTCGTGTTCGACGAGATCGGCCACCGTGAAGTCGCGAGCATCGACCTTCATGGGGAAGGTGGTCTTCACGCGAGATTGAGCAAGCATAGCCAGGAACTGGCCGGCGTGACCTTGCACTCCGGGGCCAATGCGAGCCTGCAACTGGCCACCTTGGGTGTAGAACAATTGTTGGCCGTTGCAATTGCCGTTGTAGCAGAGGTAACCAATGGCATTGGCGCGTTGGCCACCGACCACCAGGTTGGTATCTACGCCGTAAGCGATCATCGCGTGCATGCAGGCCCACGGGCTACGGGTCGCGATGTTTTCGGGGCGATGATAATAATGGCCAAGGCATTCGCGAATCTCGTCGCGAAGAATGATTTGCTCGGAAGTCAGTTCTTGCGACTTGGCGTCGGGCAGTGTCTTTCCCTCTTCGGGCCCCATCGGCTTGGCATCTTCAGTTTCGCCAGCGGGTTTATCGTTAACTGGCTTATCAGCGTCGGTTTTCGCTTGGTCTTTGATTTCTTCCGCTGGCTTTTCGTCGCCCACCAATTCATCAATCGTTTTAGTCGGAGCGATACCATCACTTACGTCGCTCTTGGCTTCGTCTTCCTTGGCAGGCGGGTCGAGAAAGAAAGCTTCCTCGAAATCAACCAACTGGATCTCGCCAGGCTTCTGTGCCTGACTGATCGACTGCAAATGAATGGGTTCTGTCAGCAGCGACAGCGGCGAATCTTGGCGCTGAGCCTGCCGCAGCAAAGGCTCGTTGGTTGGCGATTCACACTTAAGTTCTGTGCCGACTCCACTCGCATCACCCCCTCCGCTGTCAGATTTGTCTGCGGTATGAGTAAACAAAAGGTTGCACGCCAAAGCGAGCAGACCGAAGAGCGCGGTGAACGAGAAAGTCGTACGAATCATGAACTAGCTTTCGCTCGACGTGATAGCAATGGTAGTCGTGCCAGCAACGGACGAGGGTAGATCGTCCGACTGCTAGCGTGACTCTGCCGGTTGTTTTGCCAGGGTAGTACTCACGACGATTCCGCCTCACGCCGTGGTAGGTCCAATATCGGAACCGCATGGCGACTAGTCTGAACCGCGAATGAAAAAAACTACCCACTCCAGTTGTGCGTTGTTTAACCTGCGGAATGTGCGGGTCCTGGCTGATGGCCAAACCTGTCGTACTCCGTCGACAGGGGTAATTTAAGGTGCTGCTGCGCCTAGCTAAGCCGCACCGACCTTGTCGATTGTTCGTTTACCACCACCACCAGTTTTCTTTAAACTGCTGAGCCAACGAAGGTGCCGGAGGTGGCGTGGGTGTGCCACCTTGGACGTATTCGCGCCAGGCGGAGGCACTGTAGCCGTAATCTTTTCCAGTGACGCTTTTCAGCGAGTCCATGGCCGTGTGCTGCAAGGCCGGATTGTTATCGTCGATAGCCACGGCCAGCGCTTGTGTCGCTTGTGGATCGCGGAACTGTCCGAGCGATTTTGCGGCGACAAGTCGCACATCCGTATCGTTATCGTTAGCGAGAACCTGGCCGAGAATCTGCAGCGAAGTCGCGTCCGGATTCTTCGCCAGAGCGAGGCAGGCCTGACGGCGGACATACGCATCGGCATCGTTCGCAGCCATTTGAATGGCTGCCCGCGATTGTTCGGTGGGGAGCGTGGCCAGCGTTTTGACGAGTTCCGTCCGCATGACCACAGCTTCTTCTTTTTGCAATTCGGCTACGATCTCGGCGCTGAAACGTTGATGTTCTTCGGGAGTCATCGATGGCGCGCGGTTGCGCAGGTCAGCCAGGTCTTGCACCTTGCGATGATAGGTGGGCGCATAGGCTTCGTCGGCATTCCAATCCTTAGTCACCCAGGGATTGAGGGAGCGCAGTTCTGGCACGGGGCCTTCGGCGCAACCCAAAGTGAAACTGCCGCAGCCAAGCACGGCAGCCCAACAAATCCACCTTCGGTTGTATGCAGGAGGATGAGAGCTCAAGGATGTTTTCCTGCGCAATGACAAACGGGCGCGTCGTCGCCACGACCGCGCCGGAGCGCGAGGCGGGCAACACTCGTCGCGGCTTATACCAGTGGCAAAGAAACCAGACCAGACGAATTCTGCTGGCGTTACTTCAAAACGCAAAAGTTCTGAAGGGCAGGGGAGGGCTAAAGGCCATCGATCAGCCGTCGTAGCAGTGCTGGCAGTTCAGCCACACTGCGCAGGACATAATGAGCACCCAGTTCTGTAAACTCCCGCTCAATGGCCTGCAGTCGAGCTTGCAACTCTGCTGGAGGCAAGCTTTCTGCTTCTGCCAGAGAAAGGCCGAGGGCATTTCCCGATTGAGAAACACCGACAGTAATGCAGCCAGCATTTCTGCCAGCCAGAATGCCAACCGGTGTATCATCCACTACCACAACGGCATCCATGGGAAAGACGTTGAGCCGTTCTGCAGCGTGAAAGTTCATCCAGGGTGCTGGTCGACCCGCCGAGACATCGTCAGAGCAGATAATGCAGTCTGGCTTGTAACCACTTTGGGCAGCCAGCGGCGCAACGACCTCCATCAGTGCGCGGGTGTAACCCGTGGTCGAGCCAATTTTCAGGCCCAGTCGCCGGCACTCGGCAATCGCTTCCAGCGTGCCGGGAATGAGATCAGAACCACGCGCCAAAGTTTCTTGCTGGAGCGGGAGGAATTCTTCGTACATGGCTTGCACGTCGCTATCGACGGGGGGGCGGCCATGCACGCTTTGCCACAACTGGGCGACGCGCGGCAACGAAATGACGGTCGAAATGTGGGCGCGCTTGGCCATGCCCATCGGTCCGCGGGCTTCGGCCACGGTGATCTCAACGCCACGGCGGCGAAAGATCTCCAGGAAGACTTCGGTCGGTGCGCGGCTGCCATAATCGACAGTGGTTCCTGCCCAATCGAGGATCACAGCTTGCAGTGGCGATTTCATACTTTGCCTCCGGCCCTATTTCTGTTGAATTATGTTGCCACAGCTGACCAGCGGTTCCAGCAGCGCTCGGCGAGACCGAACGACATGGTCATACCCGCGCCGCCCGTGCCCGTGCGAATGTGAACGTTGGGTTGTGGATCGGCTGCGAAGAGTGGCACCTCCGAATGCTTAGCATAGACGCCATGCCAGCGCTCGGCGATTGACCAGTTGGGCAAATGCAAAATCTTCTGCAACTCTCGCAACATCAAATCGTCGATCAAGGTCTTATCGAAGAGCTCGATTTCGTCATCGTACTCGTGCGAATCCCCCAAGATCACCTCACCTAAGTTGTTCTGCGACGCCATGACGTGAATGCCATAGCGGTCGAGTTCAGGAGTTTCGTGCGCGATCCGCGCCTTCAATGGTTCCAGCGACGGGCAGACATCAAAATTGTGGTAGTGTCGGAGCGTTAATCCGCTGGCCAGGTGCGGCCCAATTCGCCAATTGCTGGATTGCGAAACTGTACGCAACATTTGCAACTTGCATTGCTTCATGCCAGCGGTCGCGAGGACTTCGGGAAAGAGCGACGCAAAGTCTGCACCGGCGCAGACAACCGCCCGATCGACTGACCAGGTACGACCATTGGCGGTCCGAATCCCCCGATCATCAACCGCAGTCACCACCGTCTGGAATTCAAACTGCACGCCGAATTGCTTCGCCAGCCAACCGGGCAACTCGCGGATCGCGGCCCGCGGATTCACACCCAGTTCCGTGGGACTAAACAGGCCGCCTTTGAGTTGTTCACGGTTTGCTCCGGGTGTACGGCGCAGCACTTCGTCGCACGTCAACAGTTCACATTCAAACCCGAGCGAGTTGGATTGAGCATGAAACTCTTGCAGCACTTGCCACTCATCATCGCGATGGGCGAGATGAACGGAACCACAGGGATTTACCCAGATTCCTGCCGCTTCGCCCACTTGCCGCCAGCGCGCGGCGCTGGCGAGTGCGATTTCGTGCGGTTCACCGGCGGGTTGACCAATGGGCCAGATCATGCCGAAATTGCGAATCGAAGCGCCGCAGGCTTGCGGACTTCGCTCGAACACCGTGACACGATGCCCGCGCTGGGCAGCCGACCAGGCATAGGCCAGGCCAACGATTCCCGCACCGATGATGCCGACTTGCTGCGGCTTCACTCTGCCGCTCCGGCAAGTTTGGCTGCAGCATCTAAGTGAGGGGCAAAGTGTTCGATATAGGGCGTGACAAGTCCTTCGACTTTGGCAGCATCGTCCCACTTGCGCAAGCGAACGGCATCGCAAAAGTGCGGATGCTGCTCGAATTGGCGCGCCTCGTCCGGAGACATGGGCCCACCCTGCAAACCTAGGCTTTGGATGGAAGGAGCGCTTAGCTGCCCGAGATAGGTCGGTTCAACTGCGCACAGGTACCGCTTGGCGACCACGTGTAACTGCACGGGATCGCAGACATTCGCCGCGAAGCGAGCCTGCAACCAATGAGCGCCCAGTTCCTCGTGGCGATCATCAATGCCGCGATCGGGAGCATCGGCGGGGAGGTCGTGGAGCAAGTGACCAACATCGTGCAACAGCGCCGCTACTATCAGTGGCGAACTCGCTCCTTCGCGTTCGGCGAAAAAGGCCGCCTGCAAGGCATGCTCAAGCTGAGAAACGTTTTCTCCGCCATAGCGAGAGCCACCATGAGCACGGAATAATTGCAGGACAGCTAGAGTTGTCGGATGATGAGTCGAACTGTTTGTAGAATCCATAGCAGGCAGCGCTGTTAAGGGCGGCTCGGAGGTTTCACCAGATTCCTAAGTTATTCGCTTCGCATCGTAACGTCTGAACCTAACGTTGAGCAGGGTCGGCAGCCAGATTCACGAAATCTAAACACAGGCTGTGATGGCGGACTGTATAGTAAACGCGTCTTTGCCCATTCGATTTGCTCGCTATGACTGCCGTGGACCGCGATCTCAAAATTACTCCCGCTGATGCTTCGGTCGCAGGCGTCGCGCCGCTGAGCGGTTCTCGCACGAATATGCCAGATTGGTTTTGGCAAATATGGTCGGTCGTGGCGGCGTTTGGCACTTACTTCTGCATGTATGCGTTCCGCAAGCCGTTCACCGCAGCAACATTTGAAGATGCGATGGTGGCTGGGGTCACACTCAAGACTGCGCTCGTCATCTCGCAAACGCTTGGTTATATGCTGTCGAAGTTTATTGGCATCAAAGTCATCGCCGAGATGCCACCGCATCGTCGTGCCGGCGGCATTCTGCTTCTCGTGATGATCGCCCAATTCGCGCTGGTACTCTTTGGACTGCTCCCAAGCCCTTGGAACGTCGGCAGCCTGTTCTTGAACGGACTCTCACTGGGCATGGTGTTTGGACTCGTGCTGGGATTCTTGGAAGGCCGAAGATCGACCGAGGCGTTAACGGCCGGACTGTGTACCAGCTTCATTTTGGCAGATGGGATGACCAAATCGGTGGGGGCCTGGCTGTTGATTCAGAAGGTGCCTGAACCGTGGATGCCGAGTGTTGCCGGGCTGCTCTTTGTGGTGCCACTGGTGATCTTTGTCGCGATGCTGGCGATGATCCCCCCACCGAACCAGCGAGACATCGCCGAGCGCGCTGCGCGGGTGACGATGTCGAGCAACGACCGTTGGCAACTCTATTTCCGCTATATGTTCGGGCTCACGCTGCTCGTGATCTTGTACTTGCTTATTTCTATCTTGCGGAGCATCCGTAGTGATTTTGCACCCGAGTTATGGCTTGATCTGCTCGGCAAGAAGGCGGTACCAGCGATCTACAGCCAATCGGAATACTGTGTGGCACTTGGCGTCTTGCTGGCCAATGGATCGGCCGTTTTTGTCCGTGATAGTCGCCGAGCATTTTTTATCTCGCTCGGCATTTGTGGCGCAGGGCTAGGACTAATCCTCGTGGCGCTCCTGTGTCGACAGGCGGCGATGATTGACGGCTTTACTTTGATGGTGCTGATCGGACTGGGGCTGTACCTGCCGTATGTCGCCGTACACACTAAGGTGTTCGAGCGGTTTCTCGCCATGACTCGCGAACGAGGCAACTTGGGTTTCCTGATGTATGTTGCGGACTCCATCGGCTATCTCGGTGTGGTGGGCGTGCTGCTGGGCAAGAACTTGCTGAACATTGAAGGTTCCTTTCTCAATTTTTTTCTGCTGGTCTGTTGGATCGCGACTGGCCTCGCGCTCTGCTGCCTGGCAGGAAGTTGGCGATACTTCAGCGACCGAGTTCGCGAGCCGAAATTAGTAGTTGCTGCCGAGGTGACGAGGTGAGAACGTGATTCAGTCCCGGGCCGCACTCTTTCATGGCACACCCCGCGAAGTGGAACTAAGCCAACTGCCATTGCCAACACTGCAGGCTGGTGAAACACTCGCGCGGGTGTTGGGCTGCACGCTTTGCGGCAGCGATTTGCACAGCTATGAAGGGCATCGCAAAGTGCCGGTACCGACGGTGCTGGGACATGAAATTGTTGGCGAGATCGTCGCCTTCGGTAAGAATAAGTCTCGCCTCGATATTGCCGGCCAGCCCTTGAGAGTTGGCGACCGAGTGACCTGGGCCATCGTCGCCAGTTGCGGCGAGTGCTTTTATTGCCTCCGCGGGCTCGCCCAGAAATGCCTCCAGAGCGTGAAGTATGGGCATGAGCCGTTGCGCCCGGGTCGTGAATTGCTGGGCGGTCTTGCCGAGCACGTCTTGCTCGTAGCTGGCACCTCAATCATACGTTTGCCGAATGAACTCCCTCTCGAAGTTGCCTGCCCAGCCAGTTGCGCAACCGCAACGGTGGCCGCAGCGCTTGCCTCGGCGGGCGAGGTGTGTGAACGCACTGTCTGCGTTCTCGGCGCTGGCATGCTCGGTCTGACCGCAGCCGCCATGTGCCATGCACGAGGGGCATCGGCAGTTGTGTGCGTCGATATGCATGTCGATCGCCGCGAGCGAGCGAAGGCCTTTGGCGCGACCCACAGTGTGGCACCGAATGAACTTCCTGCCATCGCCAAAGAGGTCTCCAACGGACACGGCTTCGACCTGGTGCTCGAGTTCACTGGCGCGACAGCTGCGTTCGAAAACGCCTGGCCATTGGTGCGGATGGGAGGGCGCTTCGTGCTAGTCGGGGCAGTGTTTCCCGGCGCGCCGTTCAGTCTTCCGCTCGAGCAAATGGTGCGCAGAAACCTGACGATCTCCGGCGTGCATAATTACGGGCCGGAGCACTTGATCGCTGCCGTCGAGTTCCTGAGTCAGCATCATCGACACTATCCCTTTGCCGGGTTGGTCGAGGCCTGGTGCCCGCTGACCGCAGTCACAGAGGCTTTTGAACAAGCCCGCAATCCGCAAGCAATTCGCATCGGCATAAAGCCCTAAGCCACGGAACTTTCACTGAGCGCCCGGAGTTGGGGCCAGGTGTACAACCCCGTATTGTGGCCATCGCTCCATTGAATGCGAATGGCATACGAACCGACTCCTTGCAGTTCCTGCGCGATGACCAGCGGATCGATATCGGTAATGTCGATCAGCCGCTTGCCGGTAACCTCATCCACGCAACGCGCACAACTGCAGGCGACACGCACTAGCGGATACTTCACCGCTGCTGCCAGGCCGTCGTGCCAGGCAATATGGAGAACGCCCGCACTGTGATCGCGGCGGACGCTTTGTGGTGGAATCGTGGCAAAATCGGCAGACATGTCAGTCCAGTGGCAGTGATGGGAATGGTAACGCGAAGGGGCTCGCAGTATTATAAGCAGGCTAACTTAACTCATGTTTTCACTGGCGGAGCAAACTCCATGCGTCGGATGATTCACTCTCTCTGTTGGGCAATTGGCGGCGTCGTTCTCGGCCTAGGCAGCCTGCTTTCGACATCCGCGGTAACTGCTGCGGACCAATTGCCGGTGGTTTACACCGAAGACTTCGAGAAAGGTGCCGACAACTGGCAGCCGATGGATCCTGCCCAGTGGAAGGTCAAAAAGACCGACCAAGGGCAAGTCTTTAGCCAGCACGAGAAGAAGACAAAGTACAAGCCGCCGCACCGCAGTCCCACGAACATTGCGATCCTTAAGGATGTGGTCGTCGGCGACTTCGAACTGAAAACCAAAGTTCAGAGCACGCACGTCGATTACGGCCATCGCGATGCCTGCCTGGTGTTTGGCTATCAAGACCCAAGCCACTTCTACTATGTCCACCTCGGCAAGCAGGGTGACGATCGCGCCAATCAAATCTTCATCGTCAACGACTCGGCGCGGGCGAAGATTTCGCTCACCACGACTCCCGGCACGAATTGGGAGGAGCGCTGGCACGACGTGAAAGTCGTGCGCAAGGTTGCCGATGGCACAATCGAGATCTATTTTGACGACATGAACAAACCAGTCATGACCGCCAAGGACAAAACGTTTGCGTGGGGACAAATCGGCGTCGGTACCTTTGATGACACTGCCGACTACGATAATCTCGAACTCCGTGGCGTGAAGGTCGAGAAGAAATAGTCCTGCGAGGCTGAACGATATTTGCTTTGTCCCCGCCTGCAGACCGCTTGAGAAAACGAGAAGAAACTTTCCCCTGTGAATGCAGCGTTCGGCACCTGGTGGATGATCCTGCGAATCTCGCTGCAGGAACGATTGGTTTACCGCGGCGATTTCGCGCTCGGTACGCTGATGCGGTTCTTGCCGATCGTTACGCAGGTTTTTTTATGGTACGCCATCTTCCAGAATCTGGGAGATGGCAAAATCGCGGGCTATTCCTACGAGGAATTTGTCGCCTACTATCTGCTGACCATGGTCGCGCGGGCCTTTTCGAGTATGCCCGGCCTGTCGTCGCAAATTGCCGGTCAGATTCGTACAGGCGAGATCAAAAAATTCCTGATCCAACCCATCGATCCCCTCGGGTTTCAGTTGGTTAGCCGAGTGGCACACAAGCTGGCCTACTATTCGGTGGCGACGGGTCCATTCGCGCTGGTCTTTTTTCTCTGCCGCAACTATTTTCCGGCTTGGCCCGATTTGACGACAATCGGGGCCTTTGCGCTATCGCTGATCCTCGGCTTCATGCTGGGTTACTTCCTCGAGGCGTGCCTGGGGCTCGTGGGCTTCTGGATGCTTGAAGTCAGTTCGATGCTGTTCGTCTACATGCTCTTCAGCTTTTTCCTTTCCGGGCATATGTTCCCCATCGACATGTTGAGCGAACCGTGGGAAAGCATCGTTCGCTTCTTGCCGCTGCAGTATTTGGCTTATTTTCCGGCAGCGGTCTGGCTGGGAAAAGTGAGAGGCTGGGAATTGGCCTGGGGGCTGCTCATCGAGATCGCCTGGGTTTTGTTTTTCGCTGTGCTGGCCCGCGTGCTGTGGGCACGTGGCGTGCGCCGTTATAGCGCGTACGGGGGTTAACCATGGACTCCAACCCAAACTTACTCGCGCCTGCCATCGCTTCGAAGCATCCTTCTTACTGGCAAGTGTTCCTGACGTTCGCGCGCAATAGCCTGATTCGCGCGATGATGTTCCGCGCTAACTTTTTGATCGAGTGCGTCACTTCGGTCACGTGGATGGCAATGAACCTGGGCTTTTATTTGCTCATCTTTCGCTACACGGCAGAAATCTCGGGCTGGAATCAGTACGAGTTCTTCGCCTTTTTGTCGACGACGATGATCGTCAACAGCCTGGTGCAGTCGTTCTTTATGCCGAATTGCGAAGAGCTCAGCGAATTGATTCGCACCGGCGGCTTGGACTTTGCATTGCTCAAGCCAATCGATACGCAGTTCCTGATTTCGCTCCGCAAGATCGAGTGGGCGGGACTTTCGAACTTTGTTGCCGGCTTGCTGCTGCTGGGCTTCAGTTTGTGGCGACTTACTCAGCAACCAGACTCGCCGCTGGTGTTCAACCCACTCTGGCTGCTGGTCTATGCCTACTACGTCGTGTGTGGCGTGGCGATCATGTACAGCGTGATGATCAGCCTGGCAGCGACCAGTATTTGGCTCGGTCAGAATCGGTCGCTGTACGACTTCTGGTTTTACATCACCAACTTTTCGCGCTATCCCATGGAGATCTACGACGGTTTTTGGGGACAGCCCCTCCGCTGGATCTTCACGTTCGCGTTGCCGATTCTATTGGTCGTGAACGTCCCGGCACGAGTCATCGCCTGGCCAGTAGCTGCGGACTTTCGTAGTACTATGCAACTGGCCTTGTATTGCCAGATCGCGACGATCGTTTGCCTCGTGTTTTCTCGCTGGTTGTTTCAGCAGGCCTTACGTGGCTACCGCAGTGCGAGCAGTTGAGGGGCGTTTGGCTTCGAACAGATGCTTCCAGGCTAGCCAGCGCTTTTCATAGGCATGCCAACTGAGCCAGGCCAAACCACACGTCAAGAGCGACATCACCAGCATGAAGCCCAGCCGGCCAACCAGGTCCGAGCCAGTAACTTGTTGAATGGTCTCGGCAGTGAAAACGCCGGCCAGGCCATACAACAGCAGGTTTTGATAGACGTACATGCCGTAGCTATAGCGCCCCAGCCAGAGGAGCAGCTGCGATTTTCCTAAGAACGACAACCAACCCTGTTTGGCCGAGGCCACTGCCAACAGAATGAAGGACGAGAAGAAGAACGCAAACATGGTCGTGGGAATGGTGAGCAATCGCGCGCCCAGTACCACGAGTGGCAGTAAGAGCAAGCCACAAATAACAAATGTGCCCCTGGCCCATGGCAACAAAGCGCCGAGGCCACCCGGACCACGAGCCGCCAGCGCGATCCAAGCTCCAGCGCACAGGGCATCGAGTCGAAACAGAGTGAAGACTTCCGCTGCAACGTTATTGCCACCGAGCGCTAACCAGGCCAAGCGCGAACCAGCCGAGGCGACGATCGTAATTACGCAAACGCGCATCGCCGTCGTGCGCGAGCAGGCAAAAATGACCAGCGGCCAAACGAGGTAGAAATGTTCTTCGACACAGAGGGACCAGAAGTGATTCAGTCCGCCAAACTGCCACTGGCCACGGTAGCTCATCAAGACATTGCTGCCATAGATCCACAGCGAGTTGCTATCGCTATCGGTCATTTTTAACCAACTGGTCCCGATGCCGACCAGCGGCAAACCCAGGAGCACAATCAGCAGCGTGATGTAGTAGAGCGGAAAAATCCGCAGTGTGCGGCGGGCGTAGAAGTTGCGGAAGTAGCCGTCCGATCCCTTCCCCTCGAAGAGAATGCCGGTGATCAGGAACCCCGAGAGCACGAAAAACAGATCGACACCCCGATTGCCGAAGTTAATGAGCGGCATGATCCAATCGGGCGTTTCCGCATCGTGCGGACCAGCGAAGCGATAGGCCGTTACCAACAGAATCGCGAGGCCGCGAATCCCATCCAGCGCGGGAATATGGCCGCGCGGCAAAGCGAGCGGTTCTGCTGCCGTTACGGTGGAAAGGGACCGACCAAATGTTGGCAGCCAGAGGCCCATAACAAGATTCCCACTGACGGTGCTCGAACCAAGCGCGACGATCTTCTCAGAACATAGAAACCTACGACATCCACCTGCCTGAACGGGCTGCCGAGAAGTGGAAGACGAGAGTTGGTGTCGAACCAGGACGTCACGTTTGCCCTAATCACTACAAACGGACCTCACCGTTAGCGCTTCAGTGCCAAGGTGCAACAACCTGGTCGGGCTGAGCACAGGGAACTGTCACGTGTCGATCGACTGTTCCGCGCACAGAAATCGTTGACTCCTCTGGCAGCACGTCTTTCCCATAACGGGCCACCAGAGTGGCCGCTGCTTGCAGTGTGCCATCGTCAATGTTGCCAATCAGCAGTGCTAGTGGGCCTCGAAAGTTCAACGGTTGCAACAAGGCGACATTTGCAGTGGCCACGTTGGCGTCGAACAGAGTCGTTAGTTCGCGGCCCTCATCGGCGTTTTTGGCAACGACAATGTGTGCCCGGTTTTCAAGTCCAAAGTGCCGACCGAACTTGAGCGTGGCGAGGTGCCAAAGCGGAGGATTCGACGACTGCTTCAATAAGAAGCGCAGTCGACCGGCGTAGGTCGGCTCGAGCAACAGGCAACTGTTCTGTTGTTCGCGCTCGCTGACGAGATTCCACTCGCGCGCGAGTAGCAGTTGCTCTCTCCGCCCGCGGCCATGCCAGCCATGCAGCTGCGTGCGGTCGACCCAACCATTCCGTTCGGGCAATGTCGGCGGTAATAACTGGGCTGAGAGGGGCCGCAGCAACAAATCGTCGACACCGCCATGCACGGCAATCGACTCCAGATCGCGCGAGCGCAAGCTGCTTGGGCGCTGACCAACCACTTCGCCGGAAATGAGGAATGACGCAGCGAGCGACTCCAGTTGTTGCTGAGCGCGCTGAAGCATACCGATGCGGCAATCGAGACACGGCGCCATTTCCTGCGCAAAGCCAAACAGCGGACGCCGAAGCAAGTTGAGATAGTCTGTCAACCACTCAATTTCTCGCAACTCGATTCCCACCCGTTCCGCTGCCACGCGCGCATCGTTCGCCGGCGGAGTGAACGGCGTGCGGATGTGAACGCCAATCACTTCAATCGCTTGTCGCTGCATCATCCGCACGGCGATTTGCGAATCGAGACCACCGGTAAACAGAGCCAGGCAACGCATGAGGCGGGTTGGTATCCAGAACGGTTAAGAATTCAACGGTTCTCAACTTATCGCCTCGACGAACGGGCGACGAGCGGGCAAGCCTACCAGCCCCGGACGATGATCCGTACAATAGGCCTGCGCTAGTTCAACCAGATTCTGCAAACCTTCGAAGGAATTCACGCGTGGCCGGTACGGTTCTGGATGGCAAGGCCATCGCTTCGCAAATCGAGATCGAATTGGCGGAGGAAGTCGCCGACTTCATTCAAAACAATGGCGACGGCCCCACGCTGGCCGCGGTCCTCGTGGGCGATGATCCTGCGAGCGCCGTGTACGTGCGCAACAAGCGCCTGGCCTGCGATCGGGTCGGCATCGAAAGCAAGATGCACCGCTTGCCCGCCGAAACTGGCGAAGAGGAATTGCTCGAACTGATTGCCAAATTGAATGCCGATGAAGACATCAACGGCATTTTGGTCCAGCTTCCCCTGCCGCCGCAGATTCGGTCGGCCAAGATTCTGGATGCGGTTCATCCGCTCAAGGACGTCGATTGTTTTCATCCTGAAAATGTCGGGCTGCTTGTTCAGGGACGGCCACGCTTTCTTCCCTGTACGCCGCACGGGGTGCTGCAGATTTTGGATCGAAGTGGAATCTCTGTCGCCGGCAAGCAGTGCGTGGTCGTCGGCCGTAGCGACATTGTCGGCAAGCCCGTCGCCACGTTGCTCGCTGCCAAAGATTCACCCGTTGGCCCCAATTGCTGCAATGGGACTGTAACCGTTTGCCATAGCCGTACGAGCGATCTGGCAGCTATCACCCGCACCGCCGATGTGCTGGTGGCCGCGATCGGCATTCCCAAGTTCATCAAGGCCGATATGGTCAAGCCCGGTGCAGTGGTGATCGATGTCGGTATCAATCGCACTGAAACGGGTCTCTGCGGCGACGTGGATTACGAAGCCGTCCGTGAAATCGCCAGCGCCATCACACCGGTGCCGCGCGGGGTGGGGCCACTCACCGTCGTCATGCTGATGCTCAATACGCTGACCGCTGCCCGGCTGCAGTTGACTTAAGCACGCGAGTATTACGAATTATTGAAAGAGGCGAGGACCGTCCGGACCAAAACAGCAGCAAAATATGATCGCCAGTTACTTGACAATAAATCACTAAGTCGTCATAATTTAATCGGCTGTTTGGCAACCTGGTGGAAGAAGCGTTTAGATAGGCTGCAACGGTTAACGGCGACCAGCCAGCCCGAAAACCAACGCCGACCCTGGTCGTACGAGCGTCAGCGGTTACGAGGTTTATCAACAAACAGGATGATTTGAGGACTTGCAATTCGGACGTAATTCGTTGCCACTGAACGGCTTGTCTGTGATGCACGCAAAAGGGGGGTGTTGATAAACCTAGTCGCGGATTGCCCAGACCTTGATCGAACGATCGAAGCTGGCCGAAGCGAGTTGCTTCTTATGGGGCGCGATGGCGACGCCGTAGATATTGTTCTTGTGGGCGGCAACCGACGCGATCTGCTTGCCGAGTTCGACATTCCACAACCGCACCGTGCCATCGGTTCCGCCACTCACCAGCCAGCGATCATCGGCGGAAATTGCCAGGCTCTTCACCATGCCTTGATGCCCCTCGAACGTTTGAAAACGCTCGCCGGTGGCAAAGTTCCAGAATTCAATCAATCCTTCGTTGCCGCCAGAGACGACGCTCTTGCCGTCGTTCAAAAAAATGACGGCTTGCGGTACGCCATCGTTATTGGCCACCGTGCGACCTTTGCCGCTGGCCACATCCCAAAGTCGCAATGTGCCATCATTGCTGCCGGAGGCGGCGCGCTTGCCATCGGGGGAGAGTGCGACCGCAAAGACGGCGTCGGCATGACCGACTAAAGTTCCTTTCAAACTGCCCGAATCGGCGGCAATGACTCGCACCGACTTATCGTGGCTGCCGGTGGCGACTGTTGTTCCGTCAGCCGAGATCGCAAAGCTCTCGATATACGCGCCGTGCCCGCCGTGCGTCGCTTCGACACCGCCACTGGCGACATCCCAGACGCGAACGGTCTTGTCCATGCTGGCCGAATAGAGCTTCTTGCCATCCAGCGAAAAGGCCACGCCGCAGACACCGTCGCCATGACCGCTCAGGCGGGCAAGTTCTTTCCCGCTGGCGACATCCCAATTCTTGAGGGTATTGTCGAGGCTCGCGGTTGCGAGCAACTTGCCATCCGGCGAAAAGGCCACTGCATAGGCTGAATTCGGATGAGTCAGCGTGTGGAGCAGTTCGAGCGTCGGCATCGCGCTAAATCACTTCCCGCAAAGGTTGGTACTGCGTGTGATCGACCAGGTAACGAGGCCGACCGCTCAGGTCGTTGACCGTGGCCCGGTTGATATCGATTCCCATACGGTTGTAGAGCGTGGCGAACACATCCTGAAAATGAACCGGTCGTTCGGTTGCGTGATCCCCCAGTCGATCCGTCGCGCCGATTACCTGGCCGGTCTTCATACCGCCGCCAGCGAGCAGCCCGCAGCCGACATTGGGCCAGTGATCGCGGCCGCCGTTCTTGTTGATGCGTGGCGTGCGGCCAAATTCGCCCCAGACAATAATCGATACATCGTCGATCATGCCGCGGGCAGTGAGATCTTCCATTAGCGCGGTCAACCCTTGATCGAGCAGCGGCAAGTGATCGCGAGCGTTATCGAACGTTGTTCCGTGCGGGCGGCCGTGCCAATCCCAACGGCCATAAGCGAGGCTCACCACGCGCACACCCGATTCGACCAGGCGGCGGGCCACCAGGAAGTAATCGTTCATCAGCGGACCAGCATCGCCGTAGCCCGAATTTTCCGTCGAGCCGCGGCCGTAACGATCGCGCAGCTTGGGGTCTTCCTTCGAGAGATCGAGAGCTTCGGCCAACCGGCCGGAAGTCAAAATGCTGAAGGCCTGCTGCTGATAGGCATCGAGTCCTTCGATGGCTCCGTTGGCATCGGCCGTACGCTTGAAGCGGTCCAGTTGCTGAGCCAAAGCGCGACGATCGGCCATCTGCTCGACCGATACGCTCCCCACCGACAAAGTCCCGGCACCGTCGGCGTTGGGTGTGAACGGGGCAAATGCCTGACCGACGAATCCGGGTTGTCCAGGATCGCCCCAGGGGCGGTTCTTCATCTTGTTCGCCAGGCTGACGAACGGCGGAGTGCCAGGATTGGCCGGTCCTTTAAGTTTCGATACGACCGACCCGAACGACGGCCAGCCACCCGCAGGCTGCTGCGTCACCGGCCAGCCCGTGTTGCATTGAAAGGCCGCATGCCTGCCTTCAGAACCCACCAGCGAGCGGATGATCGTCCACTTGTCGATGGTCGCAGCTAAGCCGGGGAGATGTTCGCAGATTTGAATGCCGGGAACCTTGGTGGCAATCGGCCGGAACTCGCCCCGAATCTCCACCGGGGCATCCATTTTCAGATCGACCATATCCTGATGAGGCGGGCCGCCGGTCAGGAAGATCATGATGATCGATTTTTGCCGCTGCGGTTGCTTGGCCGCTGCTTCTGCCGACAGCAATTGCGACAGCGACAAGCCCCCCATCGCGAGACCGCCGATCTTCAGCACCGAACGTCGCGATACGCCGTCGCAATGGCGGTGTTCGTTCCCTGTTACCGTGAGCATCGGCAAATCTCCGTGGAACTTGGTGGGCAGCTATAGGCGGGGCTTCTAATCAAGTTATGTTTATATCATCGTCGGCTCGTCCGGGTCAATAAAATCTGTGTTTCGCGCATGGATGTTGTACATTCGGAACATTCGCTGCATCCTCTCCCGTGGTTCCCTAATGACGTCTCACATGACAGCATCGTCCCACCAGTTGGGCAATCAAATTCTTGCCCTTGTTCTCGGGCTCTTATTGGCCGCCACTGCTGCGGCCCAAACCAAGCAGCCGAATATCGTTGTCTTTCTGGCAGATGACCTGGGGCATGGCGATCTGGGCGTGTATGGCCATCCGATCATCAAGACTCCCAATCTCAACGAGTTTGCCAAGCGGGGCGTGTTGCTGCAGAACTGCTATTCCGCGAGTGCCGTCTGCAGTCCCTCGCGATCAGCCATTCTCACGGGGCGCACTCCGTATCGAAATGGCGTCTTCACGTGGATTCCCGAGAATCGCGAAATCCATTTGCGATCGAGTGAACTCGCGCTCCCCAAACTGCTGAAGGAAGTGGGTTACGAAACGTGCCACGTTGGCAAATGGCATCTCAATTCGCACTTCAACCAGCCCACGCAGCCGCAGCCCAACGACCATGGATATGACCATTGGCTCGCGACGCAAAACAATGCGGCCCCCAGCCACGAGAACCCGAGCAACTTTGTTCGCAACGGCAAGCCAATCGGCAAGGTCGAAGGCTATTCGTCGCACATCATTGTCGATGAGGCAGCAACCTGGCTGAAAACCAAGCGGGACGCGGCGAAGCCGTTTCTCCTGTCGGTCTGGGCACATGAGCCTCATTACCCAATCAAGTCGGCACCCGAATTCAAGGCGCTCTATCCCGACCTGACCGACGACGTCCAGCGTGAACATCATGCCAACGTCAGCCAACTCGACGCGGCCTTCGGCAAGTTGCTAAAGACGCTCGATGAATTGAAATTGACCGACGATACGCTCGTGATCTTCACCTCCGATAACGGCCCCGAAGGTGATGGGATTAAATCGCCGGGCCGAGGTTCGACCGGAGGCCTGCGCGGCCGCAAGCGGGCCGTCTACGAAGGGGGAATTCGCGTCCCAGGAATTGTGAAGCTGCCTACCAGCCTGAATAAAGCCAGCGTAGCGGCAGGGAGCAAGAGTGCTGTACCGGTCATTGGCTCCGATATCTTCGTCACTGCAGTGAAACTCGCCGGAGCCAAATTGCCCGCCGATCGCGTGCTGGACGGTGGAGATTTGCTACCGGCTCTG
Source organism: Anatilimnocola aggregata (assembly GCF_007747655.1). NCBI lineage: Bacteria > Pseudomonadati > Planctomycetota > Planctomycetia > Pirellulales > Pirellulaceae > Anatilimnocola > Anatilimnocola aggregata. The sequence continues at coordinate 3,755,667 of NZ_CP036274.1, read as the reverse complement.
GAAGGCAAAGTAGTGGAACGTTCGCGACCGCTCTATTGGCGCTGCGTGATTGCTCCCGGGCCGATGAAAACAGCGATGCGGATTGGCGATTGGAAGATCGTTGCCGATGAACCCCTTACGCAGTTCGAACTCTACAACCTGAAGTCCGATCCGGTTGAACAGGACGATTTGAAAGAGAAGGAACCAGCCAAGTTTGGCGAGATGCAAGCTGAACTCAAGAAATTGAATGCGGAGATTGAGGCCGAAGGGCCTACCTGGTGGAAGACCTATCAGAATGGTCCGGCCAACAAAAAGCAGCAGTCGAAAAAGCAGCCATCAAAAAACAAAAACAAAGAATAGGCCCAGCGCATATGGTTGTTCGTTCTCTGCTCGCTGCCGTTCTTGTCGTGGTGGGCTCTTGCGCCTCGCTTGCCGCGGAAGTTGATTTCGCGCGCGACGTGCTTCCAGTTCTGCAGCGATCTTGTTTTGAATGCCACGGCCGCGAAAAGGCGGCCGGTGGACTCAAACTCGATACTGCAGAATCGCTGCAGAAAGGGGGCGATAGCGGCACGGTCGTGGTGGCGGGCAAAGCAGCCAACAGCGAATTGCTGCGGCGCATTTCGCTGCCTAAGAGCGATTCCGAAGTAATGCCGAACCGGGGCGATGTCCTCACACCGGATGAAGTCGCCAGGATTCGCGACTGGATCAACGCCGGTGCCGTTTGGCCCGCCGGTGCGAAACTCGCGCGACATTGGGCTTATGTCACGCCGGTGAAAGCGCCGCTCCCACAATCAAGCAGCCATCCAGTCGATGCATTCGTCCTAGACAAGTTGAAATCCGCAGGCCTCCAGCCTTCGCCGCCCGCCAGCGCTGCCGTCATCGCCCGGCGACTTTATTTCGACGTCATCGGACTTCCTCCCACGCCCGCACAAGTGACTGCCTTCGAGCAGGCAGCAAGTCGCGATCTGCCGTCGGCCGTTGAAAAGCTGGTCGATGAGCTGTTGCGTTCCCCTCAATACGGCGAAAAATGGGCTCGCCCGTGGCTCGATGCCGCTCGCTATGCCGACTCTCACGGATTTCAACGGGACGACCTGCGCGAGCTGTGGCCCTATCGCGATTGGGTCATTCGCGCACTCAACGACGACATGCCGTTCGACCAGTTCACGCTCGAGCAGTTGGCCGGCGACTTGCTCCCGAATGCCACGCAGGACCAACGAATCGCCAGCGGGTTCAACCGCTGTGCTCCTTGCAACGTGGAAGCCGGAACCGACCCCGAAGAGAATCGCGTGAACCAGGTGTTCGACCGCGTGAACACGCTTGGTGCCGTTTGGCTCGGGACGACGTTCGAGTGCGCTCAGTGTCACGATCACAAGTACGATCCGATTACTCACCGCGACTATTACGGGCTGTTCGCGTACTTCAACCAAACTGAGATCGAAGCCGAACGATCAAATCCCAGAGTGCCCGGTTCCATTCGTTTCCTCGGGCCTTACCTAGACATCAAGGATCCTGCCTTCGAACAGCAGCGAGAAAAACTGACGCAGGAAATCGCCGGTTTGAAAGCTGGATTGGCGAATTTTTCCACCACCACAACAACAGCAACCGCAGAGGAGGAACCGAAGGCCGAAATACTCGTCCCCATCGATTTCGATTCCGCCGGCGATGCCGGGCATAAGATCTTGGACGATGGCTCAATCTTGCTCGTCGGCGATCCACCCGCCACGGACACGTACACCATCACTGTTCACACCAAGCTGAAGAACATCACGGGCTTTAAACTAGAGGCCCTGACCGACGAATCGTTGCCAGGAATGGGACCAGGACGCGGCGATCCACAGCGGACCAACTTCGTACTGCACGAATTCTCTGTCCAGGCGGCTTCCCTGGATGCGGCATCTCGCGCCGAGAAAGTTCCTTTGGCAGATGCGACCGCCAGTTTTTCACAGCAAGGCTGGGATGTCTCGGGGGCCATTGATGGAAAAGCGAAGACGGGCTGGGCCATTGGTCCCCGCTTCAAGCAAAGCCATTGGGCCAGCTTTCGGACCGCACGTCCAATCGGCTTTGAGCAGGGAACTACACTCACTTTCAAACTCGAACAGAACTTTGGCCAGGCGCGCACGCTGGGGCGAGTGCGATTATCCGCGCTCACCGGCGAAGCCAAGCCTGCTCCCAAACAGCCAATCGCTGCTTCGCCGGCCAAACGGGAACTCGAATCCCAACTCTCCGCGCTGGAAAATCGCCTGAAGGGATTGAAGCCGCCGCGCACTTTGGTGATGCAGCAGGTTGCTCAGCTTCGCCCGACGACGATGTTCAATCGCGGTGACTTTCGCACACCCGGAGAAGCCATTCAGGCCGCGACACCTGTGATTCTCACCGGCACCAACAAAGCGATCGAACCCGACCGCATCGCGCTCGCCCGCTGGCTCTGTAGCGACGAGAACCCACTCACCGCCCGCGTGGCCGTGAATCGCGTCTGGCAAGAACTCTTCGGCGAAGGTCTGGTCACAACGCCGGAGGATTTCGGCATCAAAGGACAACGCCCGACTCATCCCGAATTGCTCGATTGGCTGGCCGTCGAATATCGCGAGCAAGGCTGGTCGCAGAAAAAGCTCCTCAAGGCAATACTCACGAGCGAAACTTATCGCCAATCGAGCCGACTCACGCCGGAACTGAGCGAGCGGGATCCACAGAATCGCCTGTTGGCTCGCGGACCCAGTTATCGCCTCAGCGCAGAGGGAATTCGCGATAACGCGTTGGCAATCGCCGGGCTGATCGACCTCAAGCAGTTTGGCCCCCCTATTTATCCGCCGCAACCTGCGGGACTCTGGAACAAAGTGGGTGGCGAGAAATACGAATACACCGTCAGCCCCGGTTCGGAGCAATATCGCCGCGGCATTTATGTGGTGCTCAAGCGCATGTCCCCGAATCCAAGCATGATTACCTTTGATGCCACCGCTCGCTTGTCGTGCCGCGTTAAACGGCTGCGCTCGAACACTCCGCTGCAAGCCCTCACGCTGCTCAACGATCCCGTTTACGTTGGCGCAGCTCAGGCTTTTGCGCAGCGAATTGTGCGCGAGCAACCTGATGGTGACCTTGATGCCCGACTCGCGCACGCTTTTCGCCTGGCAGTTGCGCGGGCGCCATCCGCAGCGGAACTCGCCGTCCTGCGAAAACTGTTCAATGCCGAACAGGCGGCGGGAAATGAAGTGTCAGCCTGGTTTGCCGTCGCTAGCGCGCTCCTGAACCTCGACGAAACGATTACTAAGGGTTAAGTAATGCAGCAGCAACTGGCTCACTTGAAGTTGACCGACCGGCGCTCATTTTTCCAGCGTGGCGGTTTGAGTCTTGGCGCGCTCGCACTTTGCAATCTGCTGCAAGCGGCACCGGAATCTGCAGCGGGTAAACAGCCTCATTTCGCACCGCGGGCGAAACGAGTCATCTATTTGCACATGATCGGTGCGCCGTCGCAGCTCGATCTGTTCGATGCCAAGCCCGAACTCGTTCGCCGCAATGGCGAAGCGTGTCCCGAATCGCTGCTGGCTGGCAAGCGGTTTGCGTTTCTCGGGGCAGAAAAGAAGTTGTCGGGCTCGAAGTTCAAGTTTGCGCCGCATGGTGAGAGTGGCCAGCAGATGTCGGAGCTATTGCCCAACCTCGCAAAAATGGCCGATGAAATCGCCGTCGTGCGTTCGCTCCATACGGAAGAAATCAATCATGCCCCCGCCCAGATTTTTCTGCACACTGGCTTCGGCCGCGGCGACCGCCCCAGCTTTGGTTCGTGGGTGACTTACGGACTCGGCTCGATCAATGCAGACTTGCCGGCGTATGTCGTCCTGCTCAGTGGCAATGCGGGTGGCGCAGGGACCGCCATGTGGTCGAGCGGGTTTCTGCCGAGCGTGAATCAGGGCGTGCAATTTCGTTCGCAGGGAGATGCGGTGCTTTTCCTCTCGAATCCGCAGGGGCACTCGAACGACAGTCGTCGCCGCGTGCTTGATGCCACGCGTGCTCTGAATGAAGCCAGACTGGCCGATGTGGGCGATCCGGAAATTGCGACTCGCATCAGCCAGTACGAGATGGCTTTTCGAATGCAAACCAAGGTTCCTGAATTGATCGATATTGGTGCCGAGTCGCAGGAGACTTTAGAACGCTATGGCGCGCAGCCGGGTAAAGCGAGCTTTGCGAATAACTGTCTGCTCGCGCGGAGACTCGTCGAGCGCGGGGTGCGCGTGGTCGAACTTTACGACGCTGACTGGGACCATCATTCCAACATCGCCAGTTCGCTGCCACGAAAAGCCCGCGATGTGGACCAGCCCATGGCGGCCCTGCTGGCCGATTTAAAGGAGCGCGGCTTGCTGAACGATACGCTGGTCGTGTGGGGCAGCGAGTTTGGTCGCACGCCCCTCGCGCAAGGTTTGGGCGGCGATGGCGAAAAGACGAAGCCGGGGCGCGATCACCACAAAGACGCGTTTACGATGTGGCTGGCAGGTGGTGGGATTAAGCCGGGCTGCAGCGTGGGCGCGACGGACGAATTCGGCTTCAACATTGCCGAACGGCCAGTACACGTGCATGACCTGAACGCGACGATACTGCATCTGCTGGGACTCGACCACGAGCGATTAACGTTTCAATATCAGGGGCGCGAGTTTCGCCTGACCGACGTGCATGGTCACGTCGTGCGTGAATTACTCGCCTGACGAACTCTTCTGGAAGCGAACGATGAAACTCCTCTCCTCACTCTTGCTCGTGCTGTTTTTTGTTGCGATTGTCGCAGCCGCAGAAAAAACGCGGCCGAATGTACTGCTGATCTGCGTTGACGACTTGAAGCCGCAACTCGGCTGTTACGGCGACAAACTTGCCAAGTCGCCAAACATCGATCGACTCGCCAGTCGTGGAATGGTCTTTAATAGTGCCTATTGCAATCAGGCAGTTTGTTCGCCGTCGCGCAACTCGCTGCTGGTTGGCTTGCGCCCCCAAACACTGGGCATTTACGACCTGGGCACCAACTTTCGCAAGTCAGCACCGCAAGCCGTCACTCTGCCGCAGTATTTCAAGCAGCAAGGCTATCGCACCGAAGCGATGGGCAAATTGTTTCATGTTGGTCACGGCAATAACGAGGACGCCACTTCGTGGAGCGTGCCTCACTTCCAAGCCAAGACGGTGCAGTACGCACTCAAGGCGAATCAAGCGGAGGAAACTCGCGAAGGTGCTTTGTTCAGCAATAAGCCCGCCGGCAATTTGCCCAAAGGAGCAGCCTATGAAGCGGCTGACGTTTCGGACTCCACTTATGGTGATGGCATCGTCGCGGACGAAGCGGTCAAGCGAATCGAGGCCTTGAAAGAAAAGCCAGACCAGCCTTTCTTTCTCGCAGTCGGCTTTCTCAAGCCCCATCTTCCGTTCTGTGCACCGCAAAAGTACTGGGATCTATATGACCCCGAGAAGCTCGATCTTGCAGCAGTCACACAGCCTCCTAAGGGTGCACCAAGTTACGCCCCGCAATTCGGCGGCGAACTCCGCAACTACAAAGACATTCCAGTCAAAGGTGATCTTCCCGCTGACCTGCAACGGAAATTGATTCACGGCTACTACGCCGCGACTAGTTATATGGATGCTCAACTCGGTCGCGTGCTCACCGCGCTCGATGATTCCGGGCTCTCGGGCAACACCATCGTCGTTCTCTGGGGCGATCATGGCTGGCACTTGGGCGATCATGGCATCTGGTGCAAACACACTAACTATGAACAGGCCGCTCGCATTCCTGTCGTCGTGGCCTTGCCTAAGGGTGCTCAGGCCGGAACCAAAACATCTGCACTTATTGAAACCGTCGATATCTATCCCACGCTATGTGAACTGACTGGTCTGCCGATTCCCACGGGGCTCGATGGCAGCAGCTTTGCGAAGACACTCTCCGATCCCAAGTCTGCGACGAAGGACTCGATCATTCACGTCTATCCGCGCGGCAAGCTGCTAGGCCGCGCCGTTCGCACGGCTCGTTATCGGCTGGTTGAATGGAAGGAGATCGGCGCTTCGCCCGAGACAGCTGAACTCGAGCTTTACGACTATCAGACCGATCCACTCGAAACGAAGAATCTGGCCGCCGAGTTGCCAACGGTCGTTGCCGAGCTGCGGGCAAATCTGGCGAAACATCCAGAAGCGAAGCCGCAAATCAAAGCTGCTGCCAATACCGGATCCAAGCCAGCCGCCAAGAAGTCGCAAGATCGCGGCGTGCTCTTCGCCAGCAAAGATAAGGATGGCGACGGCAAGCTGACGCGCGAGGAGTTTCTCGCCAATCAACCCGATCCGGACGAAGCGCCCCAGCGCTTCGTCCAATTCGACGTCGATAAGAACGGCTCGCTGACCCGCGCAGAGTTCGTCACCTCTGGTGGTAAGAACCCTAACGCCAAATGATCTCATCCAAATTGCCTGCCGCTACTTCGGCTTGGCAATGCAATAGAGATGCTTGAACGTTCGCAAGAAGATCTCGCCGTTCGAAATCGCCACCGATGAATTCGTCTGCTCTCCCTTGCCGAGCGAGTTCGTCGCCAGCACTTCGTACTTGGGGTTCGCCGCCAGCACCAGCGTCGAACCGTCGCGCATCAGGATGTACAGCCTCCCTTCGGCACAAACCATCGAGCCCCACGTCGTGCCGCCGGGTCGCTTGCCGACATTCCAAACTTCTTCGCCCGTCTTCACGTCGTAGCAGTGCGGCACGGTGTTTTCTTCCACCATATAAACGTGATCGCCAATCAACATGCCTGAGCCGACACGCTGAATGTTGACCGGATGCAACCAGAGCCGGTCAGCGGTGATGTCTCCCGAGCCGCCAAGCTTGACTCCAAACCCAGCGCCGGTGTAGCCCGACATTGCGATGGCGTGCCCGTTGCCATACAAGGGCGAAGTATAGACGTACTTGTTCAGCCCTTCGCAGAACCAGAGTTCCTTGCCGGTCTGCGGTTCGAATCCCTTCAAGTGCGGCACCGTCGAAAGCAGCAGTTGGTCCTTGCCATCGATCTTGGCGATCAAAGGTGTTCCCCACGAGCCATTCTTTTCGTCGACTTCCCATACCGTCTCGCCAGTCTGCTTGTTCATCGCCAGCAGAAAGTTGCGACCCTTGTCGTTGGGCCCGCACCATTGAATCGCCAGGTCGTTGTACAGCACCGGAGAGGCAGCATTGCCGAAGGCATGTTCCCACTTCCCCAGGTCGGTTCGCTTCCAAAGCTCTTTGCCATCGAAGTCATAGCAATAGACCCCCGCCGAACCAAAGCTAACCACCACGCGCTGGCCATCGGTCATTGGCGACGCATTGCAGTACCAGTTGGGGTTCCAGTTCCGCTCCTTTTCTTCGTACGTCACATCCTTCTGCCACAACAGCTTGCCGCCATCGCGGGCGAAGCAGATCAAACTCCGCGTCTTGCCGTCCTTGTCGGCCTGGGTCATAAAAATCTTGTCGCCCCAAATGACGGGCGTGGAATTCCCCTGGTGAGCAAGTTCAATTTTCCACTTCACGTTTTCGGTATCGCTCCAGGTGAGCGGCACATTCTTGTCGTCACTAAAACCTTGCCCGGTCGGGCCGCGCCAGGCGGGCCAATCGGCAAGTGCCAGTGGTGAGGGAAGGGCAAGCAGAGCAACAACGAGCGGTAGGAGCCTTAGCATGGCAATCTCCAGGTGGTGAGAATGCGGAGGGGGGAAGCGGGCTCTTGTTTACCATGTCCCCTGCACGTTGCCAAAACATATTGTCCGCATTCACCTAATTTCTCTGACAAACACTCTGACACTTGCCAGAATATCGCGACAGTGCTTTCAGGAAATTTCCACAATCCCCAACCAGTGCGCGAAGCTTCCAGCAGCTTGCAACGACCTGACTGACAGGCATTTACGACGCCCATGAGTGCCTCCACTCCTTACGTTTACCCGAATACAACTCCAATCGATTTCCAATAACTAATTTCAACCTAAACGTCCAACAATTACCCTCATTGTTGAACACTGATCCCTCGCAAACCCGCGAGTTACGCACGTCGCTGTCCAACAATGGACCCAATTGTTGGACACCCCCTTCTGCGGTCCGCGCGCCAAGCCATCCCTTGCAGCTGCCTCATTCTCGAAGTCGCTTCCATCAATCCACCACCAGCAATCAGCCGCTCTCGCTTGGCCGTCGACCACGAATCAGGAAATTTCCACTATCGCAAGCAAATCGCAAAGTTTCCGCAATCTCGCAAACAGTTCACTTGCAACCAGTTGCGGACTTTCCGCTCTTCCTAAGTCCTTACCGAACTTGACAACCGTCGCCAATCGATTTCCATTATCTTTCCAATAATTTCATATCTATGTGATTACTACCATTTCACGACAACCCGCGCATGATTCACGCGTTTACTTCCAAATTGCCAGAGAGCGCACCCACAACCAAGATGCGCGGCCGTTGACTAGGTTGGTCACGGGCCGAACGATTTTGTAGCCATATACGCCGGCAGGATAAATTTCCTACCTAGACCGACGCGTGAGCGAGGGAGCAATTCTGATATCGCGTTCCGCTGCGAGGAACGGTTGCTCTCAATTTCCCCTCGCACGATTTTTTGGTACGGCAGTTCGAGTCGCGCGAGAGGTTCCCAATCATGCTGGACGAAACACCGAATTCTGACGACATCGACTCGGCCCGTTCTACCCGGGCCTTTCTGCTCCGCCCGATCTACGTCTCCTGCCAGCACCCAGCTAGCTACAATCACTATCACAACCTCTGCAACTTCACTCGCCCGCACAGTTTGCCTGCGGTGGACAAATTTGCTTTGCTGCAACCGGTGGCTAGTATTCACCCGTCGCCAACCAATCCAAGGGTGGCTGCGTAGAATCGGCAGTCGCTCGTTCGAAGTCCTCACCAATTGAGGCCAAGCCAGCGGAGGTCAGCTGGCTGGTGGGCGACATGCTTTTGCAAGCATCTGTTCGCAATTCGCAATTCAATTGCCTGTTTGCTCCAGGAGGGAGCCGCTGCGAGGTCGCTTCAATTAGCGCTCGCGGTCTTTGCCCATGATGGCCCAGGTACAGTCCTCAAGCAGGAGTGTGCAGCCATGGTAGCGGGTAAAGTTTCTCGGCCAGTCGTCGGTCTCTGGTCGCTCGTGGTCGGCGGTCTCGGCCTGTGCGAAGTGTTCAGCTTCGGCACGCCAGCAGCGCAAGCGCAAACGGTTCAGCCGCCGCGCGTGCAATTCGATGCTCCGTACTCGATTGCCGTCCGCGAACTCCCGCTCCCTCCTTCGCCCACGCTGGGTCACGAAAAGCTGGTCGAGTCGCGACTCGACATCTCGTCGCTGGTTGTTGCCGGCAACGAACGGGATGTGACGCAGTTCGTGTTTCAAGTGCAGAGCATGCAGAGGACGATGATCGTGCAGGACTACCTGCCTCGCTCGGCGCGCGATACGAGCGTCGCCGGCAATGTGTCGGTGAACGAAGGTCGCGAAGACTCGACGAACTTCGGCCTCGATATCACTGGCAATTATCAAAACCTGACGGGCGCCGCCGCGCATCTTGGGCAAGGACAAAAAGAAAATGCCAGCCGCAAGTTCGAACGCCTCCCCGCGCTCGAGACCGTGGTCGCCAGCGGCACTGTCTTTCGTGGCACGGGCGCTTACTTCAAGTTGCACACGACCGACCGCCAATTGCTCGAAGGAGCGACGACAGTCAGCGTGATTTGGAAAGTCCCGGCCAACTGGCGCGCCGACTACTTGCATGTGCGCTGCCTGGCCGAAGGGCGCGTGCGGGGACAAAATGCCCAGCGCGTCGGTCAGCGAGATTTTCTCGTGCCGCTCTATGTCGCCGGCGACGTTCAGGCTCAGCAGACTGCCTTCGAATTCGCCCGCGCAGAAGCGAACCTGCGAATCACGGCCCGGCAAAACATCGAAGAGCTCACCAACCGGCCGCAGCTGCCCTTTGGTCGCGGACTCGCGCCGCTGTTCGTCGGCGACAACGATCCGCAAGTGCCGCACGATTGGCTCGAACGGATCCTCTACTTACCTTCGCTTTCGAACGTGCCCGGCAAGCTCCCCGCCGTCGTACGGACCGCAGCGAACGACTACGTGACTGCCCGCCAAGAGTTGGCTGCGTATTCGGGCTGGCAACAAGCAACGCAGCAAGCGGCCAAACCACCAGTGTCGAATCAAGTGCAGCCGCTGGCCGGGCGGTAGTTGCCGCGCGTGTTGATTGGTCCCGCGCGGACTATCGCGTAGCTGAATTCGCGAGAATTCAGTCCGCCATCAAGCCTGAATTCTGGCGAATTCAGCTACTTCAGAAAACGTCGCAATCCCCTTGTCACTGGTCCCCTGTCCCTGGAGCGCTCAGCCGGTAGCATACATGGTGCGTAAACGTCCCCCTCGACCAAGCACCTACCGATGCCCAGCCAGAACTCCAGCTCTTCTATTTCGACCGGCGAGGCACTTGCGCTCGCCGCTGGTTCCGAGTACTCCGCGATTTCGATTCGCGGCGCGCGAACGCACAACCTGCAAAATGTCGACCTCGATATTCCGCACGGCAAGCTGGTGGTGATCACTGGCCCCAGCGGTTCGGGCAAAAGCAGTCTGGCATTCGACACCGTATACGCCGAAGGACAGCGGCAATACATCGAAAGCCTGAGCGTCTACTCGCGGCAATTCCTCACGCAACTGCAGCGGCCGGATGTCGATTCGATCGATGGCTTGCAGCCGACGATCTGCATCGATCAGCGCCCGGGAAATCAAAACCCGCGCAGCACGGTGGCCACCAACACCGAGATCTACGATTATCTGCGACTGCTGATGGCTCGCCTCGGCGACGTCAGCTGTCATCAATGTGGCGAGCCGGTGCGGCATCAATCGCTCGATCAAATTCAAGAAGCACTCCTCTCGCTGGCCGAAGGTACGAAGCTCTTGATCCTTGCGCCGATCGTGCGCGGTCGCAAAGGGCAGCATGCCGAAGCGCTCGCCACGGTGCGCAAAGCAGGACTGGTGCGCGCAAGGATCGATGGCCAGTTGTGTGAACTCGATGCAGCGCCTCAGCTTGATGCGCGCAAGGCCCACACGATTGAAGCGGTCGTCGACCGGATCGTCGTTCGCCCAGGAGTAAACTCGCGCCTGGCCGAGTCGCTGCAATTAGCAGCCCGGCACGGCGACGGCGCGCTCGTGGCCTGCTATCTCGATCCCGAGCAGGAAAAACAAGCCCGCACGACCGGCACAACGACGGAAGGTTTGTGGACCGATCGCCTCTTCAGCACGAAATATGCGTGCCCGAATTGCCAGGTCAATCTCGCCGAGATTGAACCCCGCACCTTCAGTTTCAACAGTCCCTACGGCGCTTGCCCCAAGTGCGAAGGGCTGGGGCATTTGAATCAGTTCGATCCCGATTTGGTCGTCCCCATTCGCGGACTGTCGCTCGCCAGCGGAGTGGTCGCCCCCTGGGCGGGCCTTCGATCGGCCACCGTGAAGAAGTCGCGCGCGAGCCTGGAAGCATTCTTGACCGAGCACGACAAAGCAAAGGACGCCAATTGGTCTGATTTCACCGAAAGCTTCTTTACGCAACTTCTGTATGGTGAACCGGCCGAGAAGACCGATCGCTTTGTAGGGCTCATGACGCTGCTCGAACAAGAGTTGGCCACTGCAACCGACGAAGCCCGCCGCGAACAACTCGAAGCCTATCGCGGACAGATCAGTTGTCAGGAATGTGGCGGCTCGCGCTTGCGGCGCGAAGCGCTCGGTGTACGTGTGGCGGGCAAGACGATTCACGAAATTACGCAGCAGTCGATCTACGCCGCGGCGGCGTTTTTTCAGGGCTTGCACTACGCGGGGCACGACCAGCAAATTGCCAAACCCATCTTGCAAGAGATTCGGAGCAGGCTGGGATTCTTGCAGCAAGTCGGCCTGGGCTATCTCACTCTCGCGCGCTCGAGCGATTCACTCAGCGGTGGTGAGTTTCAGCGCGTGCGTTTGGCCACCGGCATCGGCGCGGGACTGGCCGGCATCTTGTACATTCTCGATGAACCGTCGATTGGGCTCCACTCGCGCGATAACGATCGCCTGATCGCAGCCCTTCGCGATTTGCAAACCAACGGCAGCACCGTGCTGGTCGTCGAACATGACGAAGCGATGATGCACGCGGCCGACTGGCTGATTGACATTGGTCCCGGCGCGGGAAGCCAGGGTGGCAAAGTGATCGCCGCGGGAACACCGGCAGAAGTGGCTGCGGACCCGCTGTCTCTCACCGGTGCTTACTTGAGCGGTCGCCAAACGATCGCGGTGCCCACGAACCGGCGAACAGCTGACCTGGCGCGAGCCATCACGATTGCCGGTTGCACTGCGAATAACCTGCAGAATGTCACCGCAACCATTCCGCTGGGACTGTTGATTGCTGTGACCGGCGTCAGCGGTTCTGGGAAGAGTTCGCTCATTAACGAAACGCTCGCGCCGGCCCTCATTCGCAAGCTGGGGGGCGTCGCACCCAAACCCGCAGCACATGCGTCGCTGGTGGGAACCGAACTGATCGACAAGGTAATCGAAATTGATCAACGCGGGCTTGGTCGTTCGCCGCGTAGCAATGCTGCGACCTACACTGGCTTATGGGATGAGATTCGCAAAGTCTTCGCGACCACGAAGGAAGCCCGGCAACTTGGCTACGCCCCGAACCGTTTCAGCTTCAATGTTGCTGGCGGCCGCTGCGAAACCTGCCAGGGGCAAGGCTTGCAGCGAATCGAGATGAATTTCCTTCCTGACATTTTCGTCCCTTGCCCAACTTGCAGCGGCCAACGCTTCAATGCCCAGACGTTGCAAGTCCTGTATCGTGGCAAAAACATTGCTGAGATTCTGGAGATGTCGATCGACGAGGCGGTCGGCTTCTTCGAAAACTTCTCGCACATCGAACGGACGCTCGTGAGCCTGTGCGACGTCGGCCTTGGTTACTTGAAACTAGGTCAGCCCAGCACGACACTCTCGGGTGGCGAAGCCCAGCGGGTGAAACTCGCGACGGAATTGGCTCGCGCGGAAACGGGTCGCACGTTCTACTTGCTCGATGAACCGACGACCGGCCTACACTTCGACGATATTCGCTTGCTCTTGGGCGTGCTGCAGAAATTGGTCGATCGCGGCAACACAGTGCTGGTGATCGAGCACAATCTCGACGTAATCAAGTCGGCCGATTGGCTCATCGATTTAGGCCCCGATGGTGGCGACGGGGGGGGGCAGATTATGTTTGCCGGTACCCCCGAACAACTGGCGTCGCTGCCGGAAAACCTCACCGGCAAGTTCTTGAAGCCCCTGCTCAAGCACTAAAGCTCAGCAGGCCGTGGGGCGCGACTCGGCGGCTGGCGGCATCGGCCGGCGCGGTTCGTACTTGCAGCAGTCGGCCGGACAAACGTCATGGCTAGGCCCGAGTGTGCCAATGGCCAACTTCGGGGCATCGCTGATTCGCTCTTGAATCAACTCGCGTATCATGGCAACGAACCGTGGATGAGTCCCCACCGTTCCCGCGCGCACGAGATTCAGACCAAGTTCATCTGCCAGGTGCTTGGCTTCGTAGTCGAGATCGAACATCACCTCCATGTGATCGGATATGAAGCCGACCGGAACCACGACCACGTCGCGCACGTCACCCGTTACCGCCAGTTCTTTCAGCACATCGCCCACGTCCGGCTCAAGCCAAGGTTGGTTCGCCGGCCCGCTGCGACTTTGATAGACCAGCCGATGCTGCGGATGGTTCACCCCTTCGGCAATTAGCCGCGATGCCTCGGCAAAGTGTGTTTCGTACTTGCAGTTGGTCGCCATCGAGAGGGGAATACTGTGCGCCGTGAATAAGAGTACGGCCTTGCTGCGGCGCTCTTCAGGAATCTGCGCGAAGGCGTCGCGCACGCGCTCGATCATCGGCTCGATGAATCCCGGGTGATTGAAGAAAACACGTAGTTTGTCGACAGCTGGGGCACCTTCGCCCACCGTCTGCTGCGCGACGCCGATGTTTTCGCGATACTGCCGGCAGCCGCTGTAGGAACTAAAACCCGAAGTAAAAAACGCGAGCGCGTGCTGCACGCCATCCTGCTTCATCTGTGCGAGCGTATCGGCCAGCAGGGGATGCCAGTTTCGATTGCCCCAGTAAATGGGCAAGTCAACGCCATGCTGGCTGAGATCATTCTTCATAGCGGCCAAAAGCGCGCGGTTCTGCTCGTTGATCGGGCTCACCCCGCCAAAGTGCTGATAATGCTCGGCCACGGCCAGCATCCGCTCGCGCGGCACATTTTTGCCCCGCAGCACGTTCTCCAAGAACGGCAGCACATCGTCGGGCCCTTCAGGGCCGCCAAAAGAAACCAGCAAAAGAGCGTCGTAAGTCATGTTGAGCAGAGTGCAAAGGCTAGAGGTCAGGAGGAAGGTGTTGCGCGGTGAACAGCCTTCCACTTTAGCACGAAGGCAAGCGAGCCGAGTTTTTCTTAGCCCGCTACGTTCGAACTAGGGCTTCCACCAGGCATCCAGTTTCTTTTGGAGCTTCGCCACACGCTCGGGGTCAGCCGTAGCGAGATCTTTTTCCTCGGTTGGGTCACGGGCAATGTTGTAAAGCTGGCTCGCTCTGCCATCGGCAGAAACAATGAGCTTGTAACGATCGTCACCGGGTCCGGCCTCCAGCACCCAGCGATACATCAGGCCGGCTGCGGGGCGATCGATGTCAGCCACGTCGTGCTCAAAGATTTCTCCAAACAGATATTCTCTGGCCGCTACCTTGCTCTGGTTCTCAGGCATTAGGCTCAAGCCCGGCAGGTCGGCCGGAATGGCGACGCCACAGGCTGCCAGAATGGTCGGAGCCAAATCGATGCTGCTGACCGCGACGTCACTGTTACTCGGTTTGATCTTCGCCGGCCAGCGGACCATGATTGGCGTACGAATGCCACCTTCATTGGGCGACCGCTTACTGCGGGGAGCATACTTGGGCGAAGCGGGATCCTGCAGCCAACCATTATCGGCCAGATAGACGACGATTGTGTTGTCGCTCAGCTTCCGCTTGTCGAGCATGGCCAGCAACTCGCCCACACTTTCATCCCACCACTCGCACATGGCCCAGTACTTGGCGATGTGGAGCGACTCGGTCTTGTCGCGGTACTTAGCCAGCAGTCGCTCTGGCGGAGTATGGGGCGAGTGGGGCAGCAGTGGTGCGTACCAGAGAAAAAATGGCTTCTCGCCGTTGGCGTCCAAAAAGTCGGCGATTGGCTGCAAGCCTTCGCGGCCAATCTTCAAACCCACGTCTCCATGACGACCACCCTTGGCCGGATCGCCATGCGTCATGCCAGCGGTGAAGCCACCCTCGGCATGATTCCCCTCCCACCATTTGCCGCACTGAAAACTAGTGTAGCCAGCCTTGCCCAACAACTTCGGCAGCGTCTCGGCCCGCCGCACATGCTTGAGCATCTCCCGGCGGTCGGTACCTTTCGGCGGATCGTTGCCGCTGATCCCGTGCTGATGGGGATACTGCCCGGTGATGAGCGTCATCAAACTAGGACGGCACAAACTGGAAGGAACATAGCCGCGTGTGAAAGTAAGACTTTCTTTCGCTAGTTGATCGATGGCTGGCGTTTGAATCTGCTTGTGTCCCACGAAGCCGTAATCGGTCCAAGCCTGATCGTCGGAGAGAATAATCACCACATTGGGCGGTGCCTTGGCAGGTATTTCCTGTGCTTCGCTTTTCACCGCGGCCAAGGAAATTGCGACGAGACTGAGATAAAGGAAAACGAATCGAAGCAGGTGGATTGATTTTCGCATGATGATTCTTTGTCCAGCGGGAGAGCGCGGGTAAATGGCGTATCCGGCCATATTCTTACCTCCCGATGAACAAGTTACCAGCGACCTGTGCACGTGCGCACCGCGCGTTCAATTTGGCCGCGCGACGTTCATACGATCTGGCTGACTGACTATCATCGCGTCGCGAGGGCAGCGAACTTTCTCGGCATTTTTCTGCCAAGTACGCAAATCTGACGCGTTTCACTCAAGGAACCCCATGCGGGACCGCGGGCTGGGGCATTTTAGGCACACCGCGTGCTATTTGGGGCTTCAACGCCGCGCTGCAGAACGTCTGTGGCAACTTCGAATCACTGTATGGAGTAACCCTATGTCCACCACCTTGAGCACCTGGCTCAAAACACTGTCCGCCGTTGTACCCGCTGCTTTGCTGAGCGCTGCACTTTACACCTCTCCAGCGAACGCCCAGAACGTCCCCCCACCGGCTAAAGATGCTCGCGAAGCAGTGAAGGACGCGCGAGAAGAAGTGCGCGATACGACCCGCGATGCTCGCGAAGCGGTCCGCGACACCAAGAACACCGTGAAAGATCCACGCGACCCACGGGATCCAGCCCGCGATTTATCGCGCGATGCTCGCGATCCACGCAATACAACTCGCGAAGAAACCCGCGACACCGTGCGTGACGGCCGCGAAGCGGTCCGTGACACTCGGGACGCCGTTCGCGACAACGTCCGCGATGCTCGCGAGAATACACGTGACACTGTTCGCGATGCTCGCGCCGTACGTGCCAGCTTTCGTGCCGATGGCACTCGCCCGGCCGACTTCGGCCTGTGGTTCAACCGCAACCTGAACAATGGCCTCGTGATCGCCGATATCGCCAGCCAAGGTGCGATCAGCAAACTCGGCCTGCGCGAAGGGGACCGCGTGATTTCGGTGAATGGTCGCAAGGTCGCCACCGAAGCTGACTTTGTTTCTTACATCTTTGCCGACGATGTACGGGACCAACAAGTCAAGGTTATCGTGATGCGTGACGGACGCGAAGAAGTCGTCGTCGTCGAACCCAATCTGTTCATCGACGAATTGGCTTACGTCGACAATGATCCGCTCGAAAACTTCGGCGTGGTGATCGACGATCGCTATACCGACCGCATTGTGGTCTGGCGTGTCATTCCTCGTTCGCCCGCTTATTATGCTGGCATTCGGGCTGGCGACGTCATTGTCTCGCTTGGCGATCAACGCGTGACGGGTGTTCAGAATCTGGTGCAACGACTGACCGGTGTCGATGTCGGCAACGTGCAAGTGCAGGTCAGTCGCGGTCAGAACACGCGGACCTACGAAGTGGATGTGCCGCGGTTTGAAGCTCGCAGCGAACGCCGCAATGCCCTGCGTCCTAACTTCGATGCAGAAGATCGGCGTGACGACCGGCTCGACCGCCGCGAAGAGCGAATTGACGACCGTCGCGATAACCGGGCTGTTCCGGCTCCGAGGGTGCAAGGTGGCGTCGAAGCTACGATTCCCGCGCCAGCTGTACCTGCGGTAAATCCGCCAGCCGTTATTCCGGCCCCAGCCCCAGCAGTGGCGCCTGCTCCCGCGCCGGCACCGCGACCGGCTGGCAGCCCAGCTCCGCGACCCGGTTTGTTCCCCCGCAACAAGCAGTAAGCTGTTAGCGCTTTCTGCGACTAAATCTTAAACGGCTCGATGCCCAAGCAGCATCGAGCAGTAGAAGACATCCGCGGCGACTAGTTCGTCGCGGATGTTTTTGTTGAAGTGCCATCCATGGCAACAACTTCCTGTTTCCCTAGGCAACCATTTTCAACTGGCCGCAGCGAGCTTGCACGCCAGTGATGAATTCTTCGAAGATGCGCACATCGAGCGCCGAGGCCGAGTCAGCTTCGGGGTGGAACTGAGTGCCGATGGCAAACCAGTCTTCGATGTTGCTTTCGATCGCTTCAACCACGCCATCGGGGCAGCGAGCCGTGACGCTGAAGCCCTTGGCGACTTCATCGACGCACATGTGATGCGTGCTGTTGACGCGGATTTCGCCATCGCCATAGACCCGCTCCATCAGAGTGCCGAAGACGATATTGAGGCCGTGGCGATGCTCGGGATCTTGCGGATCGCGGTGGGGCAGGGCATCTGGCAACTCTTCCGGAATGTGCAGGTAGAGGTTTCCGCCTTGCGAGATGTTGAGCAGCTGCATGCCTGAACCGATGCCGAAGACGGGCAGGCGGCGGTCGGCGATGAGCTTCATGAGCGTACGATCGAAGTCTTCGCGGCGGGCATCCATCAGCTTGACGCTGCTGTGCAGTTGATAGCCGTCGCGACGTGGGTCGAGGTCGCCACCACCCACCATGACAAAACCATCCAGGCGATCGAGAGCAGTTGCAATGTCGTCTTCATCTTCCAGCGGGGGCAGGATGACAGGAATGCCACCGGCAGCTTGAATGGCGTTGTAGTAACCTGCTGGCACGTAGGTCAGCGCGGGGCCAGCCTTTTGCGCAGGCCGGTAATCTGCATTCAAACCAATGAGGGGCTTCTTCGACATGAACGATTTCCTTTCGGTAGAAAACACCCGGCTGGGCCGGGACTGCACCAATTCCGCAACCATGCGGATCAGTCGCACCACTGGGCTGAACGAAAAGAAAATAGGCGCACCGTTACGTAACGATGTCTTGTTGTCTTGAGCAACCCGACGCAATGGAGAGAAGTGCGTCGTGTCAGTCCCTGACGTTCACCTCCTAGATGAGGCGAGCCTGTTTATCTTTCGCACCGTTCGTCCCGAAGCGGTGTCTGCGATCTCCTTATCGTGTGGCATCAGCCAATCCGTAGGCTGAGTCTCAATCACAACCCTGTGATCGATGATTCAGAGTGTAAAGAGCATTTCCCTACCGACAATCGAATTCGCCGATCTTGCGCGCTGGCCTTCACGCTATCGCAACGCATTGTGCTAGCACTTCTATGCTATCGCGCGCCATGGTGGCGATTTGTTCACTAGTTTTCGCGTCATTTTGGCACTTTTCTCGCTCGTTCTGAACCTGCTGCATTAGGGCCGCAAATTGTTCGTGAACTTCGCATTACGATTTGCAGAATTGCCTCGTTCAGGTTTGCTTATCGAAGCATTTCGCCGATGCGCAGCAAGCGATTGTATTTCGCCAGCCGTTCGCTCCGCGCGATCGAACCAATCTTGATGCGGTCAGCTGCGACAGCCACTGCCAGATCGGACATGAACGTATCTTCCGACTCCCCACTGCGCGCGCTCACTACCGCCGCAAAGCCCGCGCGCTTGGTCAGCGCCACGGCCTCCAGCGTTTCGCTGAGTGTGCCGATTTGATTCATCTTGATGAGCACCGCATTCGCGGCCTGCAGGTCGCGCCCTTTGTTGATTCGCTGGGGATTCGTGGCGAATAAATCATCCCCCACGATGTGAGCGCGGCCACCTAAACGCTTCGTCAACTCTTGCCAGCCATTCCAGTCTTCTTCGGCCAGGCCATCTTCGATGCTCGTAATCGGAAAGGCATTCATCCACTGTTCGAGCCGATCGACCATTTCGCTACTCGTCAGTTTCTTTCCTTGCTCGGCAGCCAATTGATAAGCGCCGTCGCGATAAAAGTGCGAAGCGGCCACATCGATGGCAATCGACACTTGCTCGCCAGGCTTAAGTCCCGCCAGTTCGATGGCCCGCACCACAAACTCGACTGCCTCGCGATTGCCGGGCAAACGCGGCCCGTAGCCCCCTTCATCACCAACCAGATAACCTTCGTAGCCGGCACGATTCAGGAGCGTTCCCAAGCGACGATAGATGCGCACAATCCATTCCAGCCCGACGGCATAGTGACTCGCAGCGTGCGGCATAACCAGGATGTCTTGAAAATCGAGATTGCCACCGGCGTGCTTGCCGCCAGAGATCATGTTCGTCATTGGCAGCGGCATGCGCGGAGCAACGCTGACAAACGAACCGCGCGACAGCTTCTGGGCGACCGTGTTGTAGTGCCCATTCAAGTAGCGAAACAGCGGAACCTGCCACGCTACGGCCGCTGCTTGCGCGGCGGCAAGGGAAACCGCCAGAATCGCATTGGCGCCGAGTTGCGATTTGTTCGGCGTGCCGTCAATTTCGATCAGCCGTTCGTCTAACGACATTTGCTCTTCGGCCCGCATCCCCACAATTGCCGGCCCCAGCAAATGATTCACATTCTTGACCGCGAGCAGCGTTCCCTGCCCGTCGTAATAGGCGGGGTCTTCATCGCGCAGCTCACACGCTTCGGCGGAGCCTGTGCTGGCCCCCGACGGAACAATCGCCGAACCCATCGCACCCCCGGACAAGTGCACCTCTGCTTCGACGGTGGGCTTGCCCCGGCTATCGAGAACTTCGCGGGCATAAACTCTCTGAATAATCGTCATGAAGGGGCTATCTCAACAGGTCTGCGGATCGGAAAAATCAGGTCGCAATTACGAATCGTCTTTGTGTTCACGTTCCCACCGCTCTTCGAACTCAGCGTCGCATTGCGGGCACGATTCATACGTCGCGTAGTGTCGTATAAATCCGGTCGGTTTTAAATTGGGATGGATCTGCGCTTCGGGCAAAATCTCTTCCAGCAGCCAGCGATAAGTCTGCAACGGGCCAAAGTGCTCGCACACGTCGATGGCAACACAATGAAGCGCCAGCCGCGCAAGTAACGTTTTCAGATACGGGTCTGCCTCGGCATCGTCCGCAATTTCAGCTGGCGACTTCAGCAGCAAGGGAGGATCGAACATTGTGGCAATCGGTTCATCCTTCTCGCCGTCGAAGACCTCGTCCCACTGCTCGTACATCTGCTTGGTCTTCTCATCGATACCCGGAATCACTTCATCCCAAGGCCGCGACTTCGGTTTCTCTGGCGGAAAAAGTTCTGCATCGACCAGCGCTTCCAACTCGGTACTGGAATCAGTTTCGAACTCGTCACTTTCAAACTCTGCAGCGGCAGGCTCCGCAAGCTTCTCGCCCCCAGTAGATTCCCGCAGCTGAGATTCGAGATCGGCGGGAAATAGTTGGTACGGATCATCCGGATCATCTCGATCGGCTTCGCCACCAAAGGGAATGTCATCGAAGCGGGGCGTGTCTTCCTCGCCAGCTGCCTCGCGTTTGTCGGCTTCCGCTTGCTTTTCCGCCTCTTCATCGACGTAGACGATTGTTGGATTCACTAATTCAATTACCAGGTGGCCATCCTGGCTGAACCATTCCAAGTGCAACAGCCGCTCCGCGCCTTCACCACTCAGATCCATTCTTTCCGCCACGCCAATCTGCTGAAACTGCAACGCATCGAGCGCCTCGCGCTCATCGGCCGGTTCCTGCACTCCTTCGTCCGGTAATCCGGAAGCGAACCGCACAATCTTGCCTGCTAACTCGCCACTCATGTTCCCTGTGATCTCGACGCGAATCCCTTCGTCGTTCCCGAAGTCCAACCAGCCATGCACGCAGTTCCGCCTTAAGTTGCGCAGTTCTCCGCGCACGATAAACTTGCCGATCTGGAAGGCCATGCGGGTGACTCCTGCAAATTCGCCAGAGCAGGTGGAACGAAGCAGTGCGAACGTCTTATGACAAGATTTCCGACGAGGAGCGTTCTTGCCGCATCGTAGCAAAATCCAACTGCCGTTGCTCATGGGCAGTGCTCGATCGTCGTACGTTAAAACAGCCGCGCTTGTTTCAGTCGCTCGCGGGCCAGTTTGCAGTACTCGGGCGCGACGTCGATCCCCAGGTACGAATGCCCCAACTCTTGGGCGACAACCGCCGTCGTGCCGCTGCCGAGAAACGGATCGAGCACCACGCCATTGGCCGGGCAACTGGCCAGCAAGCAAGTCCGGACGAGCGACTCCGGAAAAACAGCAAAGTGTGCCCCGCGAAACTTCGATAGCGGAATCGACCAGACGGTTCGCTTGTTGCGCCCCAGCGGATGAAAAGCCTGATCCCACCGGCCATTGTGCAGGTTGGTGTCGCCGGCGTTCTTGCCCACTTCGGGCGTACCGCCGCGCTTGCCAAAATGGCCGCGTCCACCCTTCATTTTGCTCTTCTCGGTGAACGTAACGTGCGGCTCGCGAACCGCATCGGCGTTGTAAAAGTAGTCGGCCGATTTGGTCAGTAGAAAAATGTACTCGTGGTCGGTGGTTGGCCGCGTCTTGGTGCTCGAGGGCATGGCGTTGGGCTTATGCCAGATGCAGTCGCTGCGCAAGATCCACCCTTCATCGACCAATGCCAAAGCGACCCGCCACGGCAACCCCAGTTGGGCTCCCTCTTCGTACTTGTCGCCAATCACCAGCCACAACGAACCGGTGCTTTTGAGCACTCGACGAACCTCGGCGAAGAGCCTCTTCAACCGTTCGACGTAATGTTGAGGCGACTCTTCGCGGCCGACTTGCTTCTTCTGCCCGTGATAGTCCCGCTGCTGATAGTAAGGCGGGCTCGTGACCACGCAATCGACAAACTCACTCGGCCACTTGCTCAGCACGCTTAGTGAATCGCCACTGTGGACCGTATTCAGTTTCACTGCATTGGACTTCACCGCGGGCGCAGAATCGGTGGCAAGTTTATCCTGGGGCATGGAAGGCGATTCAGCGAGCTAGTGGGCGATCGGAAGTCTGCTCACTTTCGCGTGACGCCCTCCCTTTGTCCACCGGGCGTGGCCAACGTTTTCGCACGTGTTTGTTGAAAAACTCAGGCAATTGTTATGAGTCTTTGCTTGCCGTTTACGAAGAACTCGCGACTCTTATAATCAATTCACCCCCGATTTTTCAACACCACCCGATTGGGGCGGCGATGAAGACCTACGTTCCGCTGTGCGGAGCCGCGTTTGTCACCGGGGAGCCAGGTGCCGTAATACGTGGCTGTCAATAGCCAGCGAGTCATGCGACCCTGCTATCAGGAGCGGGGAACTCTCCGGGCGCTGACGCTTCCGGCTCAGGAAAAGTGGAATGCCACGGCTTAATGATCGAGAATGAACTCGTTGCTGTTCAACAGGGCCCACCAGATGTCTTCGAGCACGGCGGCTGGATTGTCGGGATGTTGGGCAGCGATCTTTTTCACTGCTTCCAGTTCCCGCTTGTTGGGCTGGCGCGAGAGCGCGGCCAGGAACAAGTGCTCGACCTTCTCTTCTTGCTTGAGATTGCTCTGCTGCAAGTGTTTGATCAGACTTCCCTCGCCACTGCTCACGGCACGACGCATCAGGTCGCCGTTCATCATGATGAGCGACTGCCGGACGGCACCGTTGAAATGCGTTTCTTCTTCGTTGTCGTCGGTACCCATCGGCCGCTGGAACTGGGCCAGCCAATCGATCCGGGCGTTTTCCAGATCCTTTTGATTGGCCGACTTCTTCCGCAGGTCGGCAGCGATCAGCAGCGAATTATAAGCTTCCTCTGCTTGCAGTTGCCGCATGTAATAGTGGCTGAACAGCGGCGCGCCACCAGCGTCCGGAGCATCGGCCACATTCTGCGGCGTGATCCGGCTTGAGCGGCCGAAGGCGTCACTCAGTACCATCCACTTCATCAACTTGCGGACGTCATAGTTATGAGCAGCAAACTGCTCCGACAGGCGACTGAGCAGTTCGGGATGCGAGGGCTGATTGCTCGGGCCAATGTCATCGACAGGGCGGGTGAAGCCATAGCCGAAGTAATGCGACCACAGACGATTCACGAGAGCGGGGCTGAACTGGGGCGAAGTCACCACTAACTTGGCAAGTTCCTCGCGACGATTGACTTCGTCCAGGCGACCGCTGGCGGGAATCTTCTTCCCATCAACGAAGGCCGGGCCTGTGGCGCGAATGGTGCCGTTGGGCAACTCGAAGTAAACCTCCCCTTCGGTCGTGACATTTTTCTTATCGACAAAATCCTGATTCGTCAGCCGCGTGACACCGGCCACTTGCTCGACCTTGGCTTGCCGCAAAAACGCATTCAAGGCCCAGTATTGATGCTGGCCCCAGTCGTTCGTCGGATGTTGGTGGCACTGCGCACATTGCAGTTGCTGCCCGAGGAACAGCCGCGAAGTGCGAGCGGTTGCCAGCGTGGCATCCTGCCCCAGCGAAGCGACCAGGAAGTTGACTGCCCCGTTGTAATCGGCACTGCCGGGCTGAGCGGAACCTTCTGCGGTCAGCAGTTCGTAAACGAGTTGATAGTAGGGCTTCTTCGCTGCCAGCGATTGCCGCAGGTACTGTTCCAGCCCCGCACGGCTGGCGATCTTTTCGGACTCTTGCCCCATCGTGCGACCGATGAGCAAGTTCGACCAAACACCGGCCCAGTGAGCATTGAATTGCTCGGCATATTGCTCGCCGTCCGTCAACTGCGTCACCAGACGATCACGTTTGTCGCGGTTCTTATCGCCGGCAAACTTGCGGACTTCGTCGACGGTCGGAATGCGGCCCAGTAAGCGAATGAACGCCCGGCGGCACCACTCTTCGTCACTGGCAGCAGGGGACGGCTGAACGTTGTTGTCCTTCCACGACTGTGTGAGGGACGTATTGATGAACGACACTACTTCCGCATCGCTGATCGCGCGGTCGTAGGTCTTGTTCACCAATTCATGCACGTTGACCGCAGCAACTGGGGGCTGTTTCTCCTGGGGTAATTCACCTGGAACGGGTGCCGGACGAAGGGGCCGCTTATCGGGCATCGCCTCCACAATTTGCGGCGCCGGCTTGAAGGTATCGTCCTTCTTACTCGGCAGCTTGGGCGCGGGCTTCGTTGCAATTACAGGAGCAGGGACATTGTGATTTTGCGCGACACCATTTGGCACGCTCGGCTTCGGCTGCGGCTTCACAACCACCGGCCCCGGGCCAGTATTCCACTCCGAACTGGTGAACAGCGCGACGGCAGCACCGATTCCCGCCAGGCAGGCAGCCGCGAACCAAGGCCAGGCTGCCGTGCGACTACGCGGACGATGAACTGTTGCGCGGCGAACGGGAGCAAAGTCGCTGGCCGGCGGTGGCGGAGGAGTAATTGCCCGCACCACAGCCGTGGGGACAGCACTCTGGGCAGTGATCTCGCGCGGAGCAATTTCCAGCGGCAAGGTCTCAATTGGCGGACCAGGGAGCTGCGGCAAATGACCATTCAGCTCGTGCAGATTCCCCTCAACTCCCGACTGCCTACGCATGGCCCAAGCTTGCATGATGCGCGCGGTCAGATCTGGGGGCGTGCGCCCACCCAGGACTTCGTCCAGGCAGCCATCGAGCAAGTGGTCGTCGCGGTCAGGGGTCATTTCAGTTTGCTCTCGATGCATTCGCGAAGTTGTTGCTTCGCACGTTGCATCAAGTTTTTGGCTCCATCAGGGGTGATCTGTAATTCTTCAGCGATATCGGTGCGCGACTTTTGATCGCGAAATCGCATCTCGAGCGATCTCTGGGCCCGCGGGGTCAGGCCTTTTAGGCAGTCTCGTAACAGGTCGAGGGCGTTCTCCCCCTCGTCGTCCCCGGCCCAAGTCGACCAGGTTCGATCCAACTCTTCTACATTCTCAACAGCCGTCACTTTGCCACTGCGACGGCGGTAGGAGATATATAAATTCAAGGCAATCTTGCGGAGGTAAGCTGATGTGGCTGAAGCGTTTATGTCTTGGAACGGACGCTGCAGGGCGGCCAAAAAAGTCTCTTGCGTCAGGTCTTCTGCCTGGGCGGCATCACAACCAAGGGCCCGCAAATAGCGCCAAATCCCCACCTGATAGGTTTCTATCAGGCGGACTGGGTCGAATCCAGTCGCGACAGGGATAGGTGCAGACTTCATTGCCAATAGTGAAACGCTTGAAGAGGGGGAAAGTACTCAACTCGTTCAGCCAGCAACGAGACCACCCCCATAAGGGTGGCATCGCCTTAAGTCACTTCCGGAAGTCATCTTACATGGTACTGGCCCCGCGGTCCTTTTCCGAGTCTGGCGGAGTACAGTTTTCACGGGAAATACTAGCAGTCTGCGGGGCAGGGGTTACAATCCGCGGGACATACCTCGCCCAACTCCCGGAGTTCCCGCATGCGAACCCTGTTCCTGTCGCTGCTTAGCGGCCTCGCCACTTTCGCGTTGGTGAGCGTCGCGTCATCAGTCTCCAGCGCTCAATCGCCCCAGGTCGAGAAAGATATTCCCTACCTAGGCAAAGACCGCCAAGAGACCGGCGACCTCTACCTTCCTGCCGAGCGCAAGCCCGGCACCAAATCTCCTGCAGTTCTCATCATTCATGGCGGCGGTTGGACTGGTGGCAGCAAACGTGCGGGGCGCGAACAGAACATCGGCAAGACGCTGACCGAACATGGCATGGTCGGGTTCAGCATCGACTACAAACTGGGCGAACGGGGGAACGCGATGGGTGCCTGGCCGCAGAATTTGCACGACTGCAAAACAGCAGTTCGCTGGCTGCGTGTGAATGCCGAGAAGTACGGCATCGACCCCGACCGAATTGGCGTCATCGGCGGCAGCGCCGGCGGACACTTGTCGTCGCTGATTGCCGTGACGCAGGAGAAAGATGGGCTCGATCCGAAAGCGCCGTGGGGCGATGTCTCGACTCAAGTGCGCTGTGTTGTCGATTTGTACGGGCCAATTGCCGTCCGCGGCGATCAGGACGGTGCGACGGCCATTACCAAATACCTCGATAAGAACGATCCACCGTTTCTGATCATGCACGGCACCAAGGACACGACGGTTCCTGTCGCGACTTCTGAAAAACTTTCCGAAGCCGTCAAAGCTGCGGGGATCGAACAGGAACTTGTCATCATTGAAGGGGCGCCGCACACCTTCCACCTGCAACCCAAGCAGCAAGACCTGCGTCCGACCGTGATGGCCTTCTTTAAGAAACACTTGCTCAAGTAACGCAAGGTCGTCCCCGATGCAAAAGCATTTCGCCGTCGTGGCCATCGCGTTGATGTTGCCACTATGCGCGCTCGTGACTGCCAGCTTCTTACCTGCTGGCGCGCACGGACTGGAGCCAGCGGAAAGCACCAAGCAAGGTCCCGCCTGGGAGCAAACAAAATCGATCGCTGCTCCCGAAGCTCATCAGGCAGCAGCGGCAGATGAGAAATATGCTTACGCGATCACCAACAGCAAAATTGCTAAGTACGACCGAAAAACAGACCAGCGAGTTGCCACAAGCACCGCCAAGATCGTGGTCAAGCACCTAAATAGCGGCTTTTTCCATGAGGGAAAGTTGTATTGCGCTCACTCCAACTACCCGCTCAAGCCTGAGCAGAGCGAAATCATGCTGCTCGATCCTGCGAGCATGGAGATCGCCGTCTTCAAAGACTTCGGCAATTTCGGTGGGAGTTTAACGTGGGCCATCCAACGGGGCGAACATTGGTGGTGCAACTTCGCCCGCTATGGCAGCACCAACCAGGAGACATTTCTCGTCCGCTTCGATGACAAGTGGAACGAAACCGGGCGCTGGACCTATCCCGACGTGGTCATCAACCAAATCGGCAGCGCCAGCATCTCGGGCGGCGTGTGGCACAAAGACACGCTCCTCGTCACCGATCACGATCATGGCGTGCTCTATCGCCTACAAGTCCCGGCGGCTGATAAGAAATCAACGGAGTTGGAATTCATCGCCCAAGAGAAGGCACCGTTCACAGGGCAGGGGATCGCTCACGATCCCGTCACCGGCGGGTTGGTTGGAATCAATCGCGCGAAGAAGGAGATTCTGTTCGCGGTACCGGCGAAGCCTTAGTACGCCTGGCAACAACTAATCATCTCCACCACCACCAAAGAGGCCGCCAATCATCGAGCAGAAGCCGATGACAAACATGATTGGTGGATAGATAAATATCACACCCACGGCCAGGCCCCCAAAAAACCACACCACGGCGAGGGCCATCATCGCCATGCCACCGAGCGCGGTACTACTAAAGCCCCGCGATTGTCGTTTGTACTGCGTGCTTGAATAGCCGCTGGTGTTCATTGGCATTTGCGAAAACTGCGGCGGCGGATAATTCGAAACCGGTGTGGGTGGCGCAGCTTGCAGTTGATAGTCGGGCTCGTACGCATCGCTGCCGTAAGGAGAAGACGCGGGAGGTGTACCCCAAGGATTGCCGCCAAAGCCACTGGCAGGGGCGTTCAAAGGCGAGAGGGGCGCGAGCGCTGGCGATTGCATGGGAGGCGGAGTGGACACGACCTCAGCGTCGTACACTGGCTCTAGCAAGAAGACGGTTTGACAACTCGGGCAGCGCGCTTTTTTGCCGAGAGTTCCGGCGGGTACCGACAGTCGTTTGTTGCATTGCGGACATGCGACAGAAATCTTCTCGCTGGAAACCGACATAGCCCGTTCCATTGCTATTGAATTGTCGTGAGCAGCCAACCATCTCTGTGGGGAGGAGTATAGCCAATCTCCGTGGCCTCATGCCATTCTTCTTTTACGGGAATCGTCTTCTGTTGTTGCTTACAACAATTGCCCCTCAATCACTTAAATGCAGCCGCGGCCCGCGCATACCTGGCTTGCACACTCGGCAGTAACTTGAGCGCGTTTTCAAAGTAGATCTTCCGCAGTACTTCATCCGGCAAATAGACTCCATAAATCTGCCACAGCCCTTGCGGCGGAAACTCTTTCTCCGAGTAGGGAAAATACTCGTCTTCGGTTTCCAAAAATCGCCAATACAACTTCAAGCGTTCTTCCGGCCAGGGGCCATCGGTACCAAGCAAGACGCGATCCTGGTACTTCACTAAAAACTTGCGGGCTGAGTAGGGCTGTCGGCCGAGCTCGGCAATTCGCGAAGCCAGTTCGACATAGAGGTTCGGATGCTCGTCGAGCGCCCTGGCGACGGCCTGGAGATTCTCCGCATCGCCATCGAGATGAGCGCCAATAAACTTCGTTTGGGGATGTCGTCCCACCACTCGATGAAAGGCTGCGAGCAACTCCTCGCGCGGCGGGAACTGTGGGCCGTAAAAACTCCATTCGGGCCGGCGATGCAACTCTTCCCAGCGCTCATTCTTCTCGTCGATCGGCAAGAAGAATGCTGCGGGATCGGCAACGTGAATAATCACCGGAAAGCCCAACTCGCCACACGCTTGCCAGATGGGATCGAACCGCGGATCGTCGATCTTCACCAGCGAACCATCTGCGTTTTTATATTCGAGCCCAAACGACTTAAAAATCTTCAGCCCGCAACAGCCCCGCGTTTTCGCATCGGCCAATTGCCCGGCCATTCGCCGCGCAAAATCGGGGCGATTGCAGTCCCAAGTCGCGGGCTGATCGACCTTGCCAGTCCCTTGCCAATCGAGATTCGCGAACATCGCAAACCGATCGGGATACTTGGTGAGTAAATACTTCACATGTTCGTCGATGTTCTCACCCAACTGGCCATCGAGACTGACGCACACGGCAATTCGCTGCCGATCCATCACCTGCACAAAGGCCTCGAGTTGCTCTGCCGAGTGACGCAGGCGAATGCGAAAGTGCGAGTGAATATCAATCGCGGGATACTTTGCCCCCGCTAGTTTTGTCGCTGGCACTTTCAGCATCGACTGCGGCCGAAAATTCTCCAGCAACAATTGCCGCCCTTCGCGACCATCCAACACTGGTGCCTCTTCCGCCTTCTCCTGCGCAAGCACTTCACTTACCAATAACAGCTGCATCGCCACCACCAACCAACAACATCGCATTTGACCGCCCTCTGTCCTCTGACTCCCGCCTCCCGACTCCGCCCCCGCCCCAACCTGCGGAACCTGTGTTACCATAACCTACTCTCCGCCACTTGCCGATGTGACCGCATGAGTGCCGACGTTACCGAGCAACAGTCCGACGACGATAAACAGCGCTCGCGCGACTTGAGCCTGCGGAGCACGCAGCCTCCGACGCAGGCCCCGGGTTACGAAGCCCAACGACTGCTGGGCACCGGCGCGTATGGCGAAGTCTGGGTCGGCCTCGATCAAAACACGGGCCGCCGAGTCGCGATCAAGTTCTATGCCCATCGCCGCAGCGTCGATTGGTCTCTGCTATCGCGCGAGGTCGAGAAGCTGGTCTTTCTCTCGGCCGATCGTTACGTCGTCCAGTTGCTCGATGTGGGCTGGGATGCCGACCCGCCGTACTATGTGATGGAGTACATCGAGAACGGCTCGCTCGATGAAATGCTGCGGCGCGAAGGGACGCTCGGCATTACCGACGCCGTCGACCTGTGGAAAGAAATTTGCACTGGCCTCGCCCATGCCCACGGCAAAGGGGTGCTCCACTGCGACCTTAAGCCCGCGAACATCCTGCTCGACGCCGATAATCGCCCGCGACTCGCCGATTTTGGTCAGTCGCGGCTATCGCACGAGCAGCGCCCCGCGCTCGGTACGCTGTTTTATATGGCCCCCGAACAGGCCGACCTGCAAGCCGTCCCCGACGTGCGGTGGGATGTCTACGCAATGGGAGCCATTCTGTACTGCCTGCTGGTTGGTTTGCCTCCGCATCGCAACGACGACTCTGTCTCGCACATCGACACGGCCGGCGACCTGGCCGATCGCCTGGCCCGCTATCGCCGACTAATCACAACGGCCCCGTTGCCCACTGAACATCGCCGGGTGACAGGTATGGATCGCGCGCTGGCCGAGATCATCGACCGCTGCCTCGCGCCGCATCCCCAAGATCGCTTTGCCAACATCCAAGAAGTGCTCGATGCACTGACCGCGCGCGAAAAGAGTCGATCGCGGCGGCCGATGCTGGTATTGGGCTTTGCCGGGCCGCTCATTCTGCTCTCGGCGATGACACTGTTCGGCTTTCGTGGCTACGAGCAGGCCCTGCGCGATACCGAAGAAATGGCCCGTAGCCGGGCAGTCGACAACAACGACTTCGCCGCTCAGTTGGCAGCCGAAAAGGTGACCGTCAAGATCGCGAACTATTTCGATATTTGCCGCCAGGAAGCCAACCGCGAAGAACTGCATGCGCATCTGGCTCCCGTACTGCAGCAGAGTATGTGGCTGCCGAAGTTAAACAACCCCCAAGTTACCGATGCCGACCTGAATGAAGCCCGGCCAAAGTTTTTGAACGAGAAAGTTCGTTCGGATCTGAACGAGTATCTCGACAAACGCTTCCGGGCTTATCAGGCAGCAGCGGAAAAAGATGCGCGGGCCCCTAAATTTGCGAGCATGTTCGTGACCGATGCCTTCGGCACGCAGTTGGCAGTCGTCTTCGACGAAGATGCCGTCTCGCGCAGCATCGGTAAGAATGTCGCCCACCGATCTTACTTTTCGGGCGATGCTGTCGAGTTGCCGGAGTTTCCCCGCGCCAGTCCCAATGCCAAACACATCGAGCAGACAAATCTATCGAGCGTGTTTCAAAGCTCATCCACTCAGCGGTGGAAGGTCGCCGTTTCCACGCCGCTCTTGGATAACGACAAAAAGTTTATTGGTGTGCTGGTTCTCACCGTCAACCTCAGCGATCTCGAATTAGTAGCCAGCCAAAAGCAGGCCGGTGAAGAGAAGATCGTTGAAGTCGATCACTTCCCCGTGCTGATCGACGGGCGCAAGGGTGAATCGGCAGGGACCGTTCTCCACCATCCGCTATACGACCTGCTGCGACACGACAAGGTGCGGTTGCCAGCCGATGTATTCGCCCGTCGCGTGCCGGGCGAAATCATGCGCGGCGAAGCAGTTCCTGGTACGGAACGCGGCACCTATCATGACCCGCTCGGCGACCATCCGCTGGGCAAGGAGAAGGGATTTGATCGTCCCTGGATTGGCGTGGCTGCGCCGGTCAAACTACCGGATGCCTCGCAGGCCGAATCGGGCTTGATCGTCCTGATGCAGGAGGACTATCGGTTTGTGATCGGCCCGGTGCAGCAGTTGGGCAATCGTCTGCTGCGCGAAGCCCTCATCGCCTTAGCCTCGATTGTGGTGCTAAGCATCGGCCTCTGGTGGTTCGTCATTCGCCAGTTCCGCGAACAGCGACCATCGATCCGCAGTTCATCCTCTGGTTCGACGCAATCAACCCCGCTGCAAGACGTGCAAACGCTGGCTCAAACGCTGCGTAACCGGCGCAAATAATGCGCCGAACAATTGCCAAGAAAATACGCGAGGTCTGACTGCCAACTGACAGTCAGACCTCAGCGAACGAGCGCTCAACCGGAGTGAAGCAAGACGAACCTCGTCCACCCCAGCTGACATATCTCGCTGGGACGATTACGACTCGTTGTCCGAAACCGTACCCATACCAGTCGTGCTGGTTTGACGAGCGCAGTCGGTGTAAATCAGGAAGTCGGTGAAGGACGAATCGCTGGCACCCGAGGTGGTCGTGGCAGTGTGAACCGAAACGGCCAACGGGAAGTCGATGACATACGATTGGTCCAAAGCCAACATGGCTTGGGCCACGTCACCCAGTTCGTCGATGATCGCATCGCGAGCACCGGCAACACCACTAACGATACCGATCGTGAGCAGAGTCACGAGCAGTACCCATTCAAACGACAGGACGCCGTCCTGTTCCGACCAAACGCGAGCAAGAACCTTCTTCATTCCAATCTCCTCGAAACATTGGGAAAAAAAACTAAACACGTTCAATCCGTGTACGCCCGTCGATCGTCGACGGGCCCGGCGGAGATGGGGGCACACCGCCTCCGCCGACTTCTGGTATGGCCGGGGAGTAAAGCAGGGGTTGTGCCAAATTGCCGCGGACCGTGGTGGCGAATTCAGGCCAGTGCACTAATCAGCTAAAAATCCCGCAAATCAGCAAGAAAATCGGGGCGATGACCTTTTCTTTTGCCAAATCGTGATTTCGCCACGTGTTGATTTTTCTCAGCATGCCTCCGCTCCCGCACAACCGAATGATGCCTTTTGGCAACAGGAGCGCGAGTTGCGTGATCGAAAGAAACGGAGCGCGCGGCCGCGGCGGAAGAGTGAGAGAGTTAAGAATTGGAATCGAATAGCAGCGGCCCGGCAGTTGCCAAGTTTGGCTTGTCAACAAAATGA
This sequence comes from Anatilimnocola aggregata, assembly GCF_007747655.1. Taxonomy (NCBI): domain Bacteria; kingdom Pseudomonadati; phylum Planctomycetota; class Planctomycetia; order Pirellulales; family Pirellulaceae; genus Anatilimnocola; species Anatilimnocola aggregata. Next base: position 3,723,102 of record NZ_CP036274.1, on the reverse strand, counting down.
GACACGCCGATCGGCGTGTCTCTCAAATATTGAACAGGTGGGAAAGTTGGACGGCCAACTGCACTACGGCAGGGCGACCGTCTTCAGGGCGAGTGCCCCATCTTTGTTGACCACCACCACCGCTTGCGTGTCGGTCAGTTTATCGAGTTGCACGGTTCCTTGCAGATCGGCAATCGTTTCGTACGCTTGTCCGGCAGTGTTGCTGATCCGCTCGGTAATGCCGTCCTTGCGCCCGATGTCCTTGGTGCTGACCTTCATCACCCCGCGATTGGTGTTGGCAATTAACAGGAACTTATCGCCACCCTTTTCATAAAGGACGATATCGAGAGGTTGATTGCGATTCCCCAGTTCGGCCACCGTGGTGCCGCGGACCTTCTTGCCGGCGTCCAGGTCGTTGACCGAGAAGCGGACGAGCGGCGTGCAGGTGAAACCAGCGAGAATCGAAGGTTGGCCATCGATGGTCAGCGGCACAAAGGCGCGGATGGCGGCGTAATCTTCCAGCTTGCCGTGGGCACCGTGATAGATTTCGACCTGTGTGCCTGGATCAGCTTCGACGAAGGGGAACGTGATTTCGCGGACGTTCGACGGAGCGGCATCGGCCGTCATGCCAGTGACGAGCAACTTACCGTCGGAATAAGCCAGGTCGGTAATCGCTTCATTGCGGCGATTGCGAGCGCGAGGGCCTTCGCCCGTAACCTTATCTTCGGGTGGGTTGGGCAGGGCCAGTTTTTGGAACGTCGCTTTCGTCAGCGAAATTTCGCTCGCCTTGCCAGTTGCGTCGATCTTGATCAGCCCAGGTTGACCATCGGCTTTGCTGACCGACAAAAACAGGTTGCCGCTGGCTGGGTTCACAACCAGGTCGTTCACCGTGACCTTCGAACCGCCCACGGCAGCGCTGAGCGCTTCGTTCAGATTAGCGATGTCGTACTTGGCCTTGGCAGCTTCCCCCTTGGCATCGCCAGTATCAATGGCAACGATTTGAGCTCCTTTGGCATCACCAATGAAGAGAACGCCGTCGGGACCAAACGCCAGATGCCCGGCCGACTTCAATTCTGGCGATCCCTCTTTTAAACCCCATTTGTTGGCAGCCTGGCTGGTGGTAGCCAAAGTCAGCAACATGACCAGCAGACTGGCGAACGAGACAGTTTTGCGCATGGTTCCACTCCCGACAAAAGATGCAACACAGCCGCCAAGTACGGCACTCAGCTGACTGTCCGAATGCGGTCATTGTGCGCATGGGCGAGAAGCAGAAGCAATCAGTCCGACAGATTGTCTCGCTATCATCAGCCATTCGTGTAACAGATGCTGGCTGGCCACGTTTGCACTGGGGGAGCGAATCACGCTCTAATAGCGGGCGTTCCTAGTGGGGCAACAACGTCAAAGGATGAAATCCATGAGAACCGGTACGTTGACGATGGCCGTTTCGCTCACCATGTTGCTGTTGGGAGTCCGCTTTGCGGCGGCCAATGCTGCGCCGATACCGCGGCCACAAGCGACTTCTCAAAAAGCGCCGGTAGTGATCAAGACGGCCGATTTGAGTGACCAAGGCGTGCGAGCCAAGATTGTCATTCCAGCTCGCTTGAAGCCTGTAGCTGAGGCACCTCGCATCCCCGGTTTTGGACCCGGACCGAGACCTCAAGGTTCGCTTGCTCCCACGCCGCGCTCGATCGTTGCCGCCATCGCACTCTCGCTGGCCGCGGTTAGTGTCGTGTTCGTGCTGCGGGGCAAGCATGTGCTGCGAACGACGAAGGCTGTTGTCTTGGGCGCTGCTGGCCTGCTCGCCGTGTTGGGAGTGGCCCAAGCTGACATCAAGGTTCCCGGTCAACCCTATCGCGGGCCGGCTCGACCACCTGGTGACGATAAGCCGCAAATCATGATTGAGTACTCGGACGAAGCTGAAGAAGTGACGCTCACCCTCAGCAGCGGCAAGTAAGGGTTCGATCGACAAGTTCGATCGACCTAGTCTTCGATTCACGGAGCACACTCTCTTGTCGACTTTCGCTAGCCTACCCGCGAGAGGTGAATACTCGGAATCGACCTCAGCGGTCATCCTCTGGTGGCCGGTGCCGGTGGTCGTTGTGTTTGTTCTCGCCGCTTGGTTGCTGGCGGCGTGCGCTCCGCTCGGGTTTTCGATTGTGGCTGTCTTCCTGTTTGCCGGTCCGCATAACTGGATGGAAGCCCGCTACATGCTGCGGCGCATGCCAGCCAAGTGGGGCCCGCTGACAGGTTACTTCGCTCTCGGTATCGGCGGGACGATCGCGCTCGCCGCCTGGCAGGCGCTGTTTCCCTGGCTGGGCCGATCGGCCCGTTGGTCGGCCGACGATTGGTTGTCGACCATCGCCCTCTGGAACACGGCGCTCGTCGTCTGGATCATCTCGCTTGCGCTCCTTCGTAGCACACAAAACCCGCGGCGCGATTGGCGCTGGCTCATTCCCGTCGGCCTACTGCTGATTGGTTTGAACTGGCTCTGGCCGCTCGGCTGGAGTTTGGCGCTCGTTTACATTCATCCGCTCGTAGCGCTCACCTTTCTCGAACGGGAACTGGCCCGCGCCAAGTCGCCGTGGCTAACTGCGTATCGCGGTTGCCTGGCTTTGCTGCCGCTGTTACTAGGCCTGCTCTGGTGGACGCTCCGCAACACCCCCGATTTGCCCGGCGAAGACATCCTCTCGCTGCAGATCTCTCAGCACGCGGGAGATGGCATCTTAAGTGGCATCTCAACTCACTTGCTGGTGGCCACGCATACTTTTTTGGAAATGCTGCACTACGGCGTGTGGCTGATTGCTGTTCCGCTGTTAGCGGGAATCAGCAAACCGTGGCAACTCGAGCAGCTTCCGCTCGCGCGGCGCGGACAGATCTGGCGAATTGGAATCGCGTGCCTGCTCGCACTGGGACTAATCATTGTCATCGCGCTCTGGGCCGGTTTCGCCGCCGATTATCCGCTGACACGCAACGTTTATTTCACCGTGGCCATGCTGCACGTGCTGGCGGAAGTTCCCTTCCTGCTGCGACTGTTGTAGCGTCCCCAAGAATTCGTCATGCCTCCTAGCTCCGCTGAATTGTGGCAGTTTCTGCTGTGGGGCTATTTGCTGACCATCGCGCTCGAGACGCCAGTTTTGCTTCTCGGTCTGTCACGCCGTCATTCGTGGCAGCGACGACTCTTCGCTGGATTCTGGCTGACTGCCTGCACGTATCCCATCGTCGTGGTGTTGATGCCCCTGACGATCTGGCCTCTTTGGGGCTACACCACGTATGTGGTGATTGCCGAAATCTTTGCCCCGCTCGCAGAGTGCGTACTTTTCATCTTGGCCTTTCCGCCGGAGCAAGACGCGCCACGAGATGGCGATTCATCGAATCGCTCGCGCAGCACCTGGCAAGATTGTGCTGCTATTGTTGTCGCAAATCTCGTTTCGTTTCTGGTCGGAGCTTATCTGCTCGAACAAGTGCGGTAGCTTATGACCACTGTGTGAAGAAAAAACGCGTGATGTGAAAGAAGACCGGGGCGGCGAAGCAGAGTGAATCGATCCGGTCGAGCACTCCGGCATGGCCTTGCACCAGCGTGCCGTAGTCGCGCACACCCCGGTCGCGCTTGATGGCCGACATCGTGATGCCACCAGCTGAGCCCATGATCGCCACAATCAGCGAAATGCAAGCTGCTTCCCAAACTTCAAACGGCGTTGCCCAAAACAGCAACGTGCCGACGAGCATCGTACAAAGGCAGCCTCCAATCAATCCTTCCCAGGTGCGACTCGCGTTGATCTGCGGCGCAATCACATGCTTGCCAAGCAGAATCCCCCAACCATATTGAAAAACATCGTTCAACTGCACGAGGAGAATGAAATAAAACAGCAGGCCGGCATTACTGCCCGGCTCCTTCGCCACTTTCACGACTGGCAGCGGTGGGGCGGCGCTAATCGCGGGCTCGGTTGGCGGCATCTCATCCGCCAATGTGCCGGCATTGTTTGTCGCAGCAGCACTTAGGTCCCAAGGATTCTTGCTGGAGTCAGTCAGATCGAGGCTTAAGATCGCCGGCGCATGGCTAAGCGAATACACACAAATCAGCAGGCCGGCCTGAATCTTCGCCGTTCGCTCCAAGAATCGTTTGGGATCGCCCGAGAAGGCAATCCGCGCGGGAATGATCAGCGAGGCATAGACGGGAATCATCACGGTATAAATTGCGTAGAACTCCTTGCCCAAACCCACGAGCAAGTACTGCAGCGGCGTGAAGAGAAAGAACGTCCAAAACAGCGCGCGGTGGTCGCCGCGGCGCGTCGGCGTCATGGTGATGAATTCGCGCAGGGCCCAAAACGAAATCACCCCAAACAGCACGAGTGTGACGGAATAGCCCATCACAAAACCCGCGATCAGGATCGAGAACATCATCCACCAGGCCCGCACGCGCAGATTGAACGTCCGCACCACGGCCGGGTTCGCAGTACTCTCTGGTTGCCGCTTGAGCACGCGGCCGACGATATAGGCGGCGAACAGCAGCACCAGAACCGTACCAAGCAGAATGTTCGTGCGCGCGTCGAGTTTGATCTGCGGAATGTTGGCGCGAATTTCCGGCAGCCAGGTCAATTGACCTGCCAGCGCGAAGCTGTCGGTGATGAATGACGACGCAGGGCTCATACTTCTTTCAGCCGGCGCACCGCTTCGCGGGCCCGCTTTAAAAACTCGACTTTCGATTCCTTCGGTTCCAGCCACATTGGCGGGCCAAACGTGATGCAACTCAAGAGCGGCACCGGCAGGAACTCTCCACGTGGCAAAACTCGATTCAAGTTGTCGATGTAAACGGGAACGAGTTCCAGATCGGGGCGTTTCTTACTTAGGTAATACAGCCCGCTCTTGAACTCCTGCATTTCTTCGTCGCGGTTGCGCGTTCCTTCGGGGAATACTATCAGCGAGTATTTCAGGCCGATCTCGCGAATCATCACATCGACCGGACTCTGGTGCACCTTGATCTCTTCGCGGTCGATCAGCATCGCGTTGAAACAGCTAGAGATGTACCGGCGAACCGGGTCTTTCGACCAGTAGTCTTTGGCAGCGACCGGACGGGTGACTTCCCGCACCGGCCGCGGCAACGACGACCACAGGACCAGGGCATCGAGATGGCTGGTGTGATTGGCAAAGTAGATGCGCTGACAAGGATCGGGCTGGATCTCGTGCCAGCGCACGGTTGCCCCGCTCAGCATTCTCGCGATGCCAGCCAGGATTGAGCTCGTCAGTCTCTTCGATACCACAAGGCCACCCCAAACCGCCCATCAGCCCCTCTGATTGGCTGACTGCGTAACGTTAACCAAGTTCGGCACTAAAGCGTAGGCCCCTATCGACTTAGCGGCAACCGCGATTTTCCGGTTTGAGCTGCCAACGACCCGCCAAAGTGCGACCTACATTTTCCTAACGTCCGGCAGCTTTACGGCTGGGACCGAAATGCAAATGAGACGGGGAAACAGCGACCTGGCCGGCGGGAGCGATTCTGCCGGCTTTGTCGTTTGTACCGTCAGAGGGAACGCGTTATGACAATCTGTGTTCGGCCGGAACGCATCAACTTGATGGGCGTCGCCATCGATCCGCTGACCATGAGCCAGGCGGTCGAAACTGTCCTGGCATGGACTGCCAAGCCAGGACCGTGCCGCTATGTCGTCACGCCGAACGTCGACCACATCGTGCTGCTGCAACACCACGAAGACCTGCAAGCTGCCTATGAAGGTGCAGAACTAATTCTGGCCGATGGCGCGCCAGTGGTCTGGGCGTCGCACTTGCTCGGCCGACGACTTCCCGACCGCATTCCGGGCTCCGACCTGACGCCGGCGATCTTCGCCGCCGTGCCGCCAGATCGAATCCTGAAGACCTACTTGCTGGGCGCAATGCCCGGCGTGGCCGAAGTAGCAGCCCAGAACATCGAGCGCCGCTGGCCGCAGGTGAAGGTAACCGGTTGCTACAGCCCGCCACTGGGCTTTGAAAAATCTGCGGAAGAAAACGACAAGATCCTTGCACAGATCGCCGCTGCCGAGCCCGACTTGCTGATCGTGGGGGTCGGTGCTCCTAAGCAGGAGTTGTGGGTACATCGCCATCGCGAGCGTATTGCAGCCCGGGCCGCGCTGTGTGTTGGCGCGACGATCGACTTCCTGGCAGGTGAAAAACGCCGCGCGCCGGTTTGGATGCGCGGGATGGGCATCGAATGGATGCACCGCTTAGCAACGGAACCACGTCGGCTGGCCAGTCGTTACGCCCGCGATGCCTGGATCTTCCCGCAACTGGTGCTGAAGTCTTATTTGAACCGGTAAATGAGCGTGAAGCGTAAGCGCCCGGAGAGTAGTGGCGCTTAAGATGGTGAAATCTCCGGGCGCTTACGCTTCCGGCTCAGAAACTCGTCTTACCTAACACGGCAGTAGTGAGCGCCCACGCAACGAGCGCGAATGCCGACCTTCAAACGATGACGCTCGTCAGCGATTGAAAGTAAGGGTGCCGGCGGATCGGATCGAAATCCCGCTCGCTGCCGACCAGCTCGCGATAATCGGGCTGCAAGTCGAAAGCTTGGGCAAGATAAGAGCAGGCAATCTTCGCGTTGCCAGCCAGGCTCCAGTAGCAAGCCAGGTTGTAGTGCAGAATCGCCTGTTCGGCATCAGCTTCGAGCGCTTCTTCCAACGATTGAATGGCGAGATCGAGCCGCTTCACCCGTTTGTAGCACCAGCCAAGAGCCAAGCGAATGTGGAAATTCTCGGGCTCAAGATCAGCTGCTTCGCGCAGCGGCTTGACCGCGTCGCCGTACCGTTCCATCGTTCGCAGGGCCTGCCCGCGGAGGAACAACATATGAGCTCGCAAGCCACCTGGGTTATCAATGCGATCCAGCGTTGCCAGCACTCGCAAAGCCACCTGGTCGCGAGCATCGGGTCGACACGGCCAACGACCGCCAAAGACAGTGATGAGATCCAAATAACCTTCGGCTTCCCGAAGGATCTGTTGGCGGCGGATGCGGTTGGGGTCAGACATGGCGAATCATCTCAGCCATTCACTGGAGGAACGCTCTCTACATCAATTCTAACCGGCGCTTTCAAAAACCCAAATCGCGGGGCAGGTAATTTCGGCAGGAATCACGAAAAATTGTCGAACAAACCGCGCTTTGTTGACTGTCTTAGCGACCAAGCAAACCTTGAGGACACTAGTTGTATCGGCATTTCGTCAGGCCAGAAAAAATCAACTGGGCAATTCAGCGATGGTAGTCGGCAGGAATTTCCGCCGTCCGTACCGGTGTATTGCGCCAGTTTCTAGACGACGAAGATTATTTTGCCTGCTCGCTGGAAATGACACCAGGAGGGGTGCAAAGTTCGATGTAGTGGCCATCGGGATCGATCAAAAAGACCTGCCCCGCGCCATCGGGACGACGTTTGCGCGGGAAATGCGGATAGCCGACGGATGTTAAATGTGCCTCCCAGGCGTCGAGATCGTCCACCATCAAGGCCCAGTGATCGCCGCGATTGTGAGAGTGCGTGGCGAGTTGCCGCCCGGCAATCAAATGCAATTCCTGCTGCGTTCCCAGGCGAAACCAGGCACCCGGGAAGTCGAACGCCGGACGCTCAATCTCCGCTAGCTGTAGTACGTCTCGAAAGAAAGCCCGGCTGCGCTCAAGGTCGGCGACGTGAATGGCCACATGATTTAGTTCCACGATTTTCATGCTGGCTATTTTGTTCACCTGAGCGAGCAGCCGCTAGCGGCCAACAGGTATCAATTTCGGTCAATCTCTTGGACCAGTTGCAGCGGGCGGCTATCTCCAAAAAAATCCTCCTTTTTTCCGAATGTGTCCGCGCCGTGACCAGACTAGTCACTCTCTTCGCGAAAATCTTAATAACAAAGCTGTTGACGTCGATGTGGATAACTGTACAGTATTCCTTTGTCCACTATCGATTTCGCTTCCACGATGGAAGCCGGGCCGCTTGCAAGCCGCCCGAGCCTTCCTCATAAAAGGAGAAGTTCCGATGGTTGCTGCTGAGAAGGTGAATGGACGTATGGCAAAAAAAGAGAAGGCTCCCAAGGATAGCGGCAAGGCCAAGCTGGCCGCGCTGATTGAGGGTAACGAGGTCCTGAAGGCCACCCTTCAGAATATCGAAAAGCAATTCGGCGATGGCTCGATCATGCCCCTAGGTGGCGATCGCACCTTGGCCATTTCTGGCATTCCGACCGGCAGCCTGGCACTCGACGTGGCGCTCGGCGGACAGGGCATTCCTCGCGGCCGCATCATCGAGATCTTTGGCCCAGAATCGAGCGGTAAAACAACCCTCGCACTGCATGTGATTGCCGAAGCTCAGAAAAAAGATGGCGTGTGCGCGATCATCGACGCCGAACATGCTTTCGACCCGACCTGGGGCAAAAAGCTGGGCGTGCAGCTCGATACGTTGCTCGTCAGCCAACCGGCCAGCGGCGAAGAGGCGATGCAAATCACCGAAATGCTGGTGAAATCGAACGCAGTCGATGTGATCGTGGTCGACTCGGTGGCAGCCCTCGTGCCGCGGGCGGAATTGGAAGGTGACATCGGCGATACGCACGTCGGCCTGCAAGCTCGCTTGATGAGCCAGTCGATGCGTAAGCTGACCGGGGTGATCGCCAAGAGCAAGACAGCGGTCATCTTCATCAACCAGATTCGCGAAAAGATCGGCGTTACCTACGGCAGCCCGGAAACAACTCCCGGTGGTCGCGCTCTCAAGTTCTACTGCTCGTGCCGGATCGATGTCCGCCGCGTCACCCAAATCAAAGAGGGTGAAGATGTGGTCGGCCAGCGGGTACGGGCCAAGATCGTGAAGAACAAGGTCGCACCACCCTTCCGCGTGGCGGAATTCGACATGATGCATACTAACGGCATCAGCTTCGAAGGGGACGTGCTCGACATGGGTGTCGAACAGAAAGTCCTCACCCGGAGCGGTTCGTGGTTTAAGTACAACGATGCCTACATTGGCCAGGGCAAAGAGAAGGCCCGGGCCTACCTGGCCGAGAATACCGCGATTCGCGACGAAATTCGTGATAAGATTCTGGCGTCGGGAATCGTTGGCGTGAAGGAAGTCGCCCCCGAACCTGGTGAAGAAGATGAAGGCGGTCCTGACGAATAGTCGGGGCTGGCCTCACAGGAATTGGCCAAACGGCGACTGCTGGCCCGTCAGCAGCCTCCTTCTTCTTCGCGCAGCACGCATCGTGTCTGAAGAAGGACTCGCCGCATGATATTCAACTCCCAGCGCTTGCTCGGTTTGCTCTTAGGTACCTGGCTGCTGGCTGGTGTTAACTCCGCACCAGCCCAGGAGCCATCCGGGCTGCAAGCTGCCGTCGCGCTGGAATCGGTATTGGTCGATACTATCGCGAAAGCCGAGAAGTCGGTTGTCGCTGTCGCCCGCCTGCGCAAGCAATCGCCCGATGCTTCGCCAGCTGCCGAATTAGGTGAAGGCTTGTCCGGCGAAGGGGCCGATCTCTTCAGCGATCCCACTCGCCCCGACTATGTGCCGCACGACTTCGGCTCTGGCGTTGTGATCGATTCTCGTGGGCTGATTCTCACTACTTATCACGTCGTAGGCGATATCCGGGTTTCGCGCTATCTCGTTTGGATCGGCAAGAAGCCCTACCCAGCCACCGTCAAAGCGGCTGACCCGTGGCTCGATCTGGCTGTACTGAAAATCGAAGCGAATGAGCTGCAGGCCCTGGCACTGGGTGATGCGAAGTCGCTGAAAAAGGGACAGATCGTCCTGGCCCTCGGCAATCCATACGCGATTGCCCGCGATGGCGAGCCGAGCGCCACCTGGGGCATCATCGCCAATCTGGCTCGTCCCGCCCCGCCTGCTCCCGAACGAACCGGAGCGGGTGCCACCGAAGGTCGATTCACTCTGCATCACTACGGTAATCTAATTCAAACCGATGCCCGCCTCGAACTGGGCAGCAGCGGCGGAGCACTCGTCAATTTGAAGGGGGAGTTGATCGGCATCACCACTTCACTGGCCGCGCTGGTTGGTTATGAAAAGAGTGGCGGCTTTGCGATTCCCGTCGATGAGGATTTTCGCCGGTCACTGGAAACGCTCAAGTCGGGGCGAGTTCCGGAGTATGGCTTTCTCGGCGTTGCTCCCACTTTTCTTGCTGCCGAAGAGCGCCGCCAAGGCCGCTTCGGCGCGCGGCTACTCGATGTTGTTCCCTCCACACCCGCGGCCAAGTCGGGCCTGCAACCTGGCGATGTGATCACGCATGTCGAAGGGGAGCCGATCAGCGACGAGTTGCAACTGATTCGCCGCTTGAGTGGTTTGCCCGCCGATACGAACGTTCAACTAACGCTTGAGCGCGGCGGTGGTGCAAATCGTCGCGGCAAAGTGGTGACGTCTAAAGTCACACTCTCGAAGAAGCGCGTCGAAGGACCGCGCCCTGCCTTTGCAGAACAACCGGACCCCAGCTGGCGCGGACTCCGCGTCGAGTACGCGACGGCCACTCCGCAGTTTCGCGATCACAGCCGAGATCTTGATCCGGAAGGAAGCCTGGGGGTGATCGATGTCGAGAAAGACTCGGCAGCCTGGAAGGCGGGACTGAGGCCCGGTGAGTTCATTAGTCATGTGGGTAAGTCGCGCGTCACCACACCCAAGCAGTTCTATCAAGCAACCGCTGACTTGCGGGGAAGTGTCTCGCTTAAATTGAGCGGTCTGCTGACCGGCACCGAGACGCGCACCATCGCTGCTGAATAACCTGCCGCTGAATCACCTGCCGAGTTCCCCTTGAAGTCCACTCCTCTCTTGCTCATTGTTGCCGTCGTCGTTGGAACAGTGCTGCGCTGTTATCAAGCAAGTGAAAGTCTCTGGCTTGACGAATTGCACACTTCGTGGACTGTCAGCGGGTCGCTCACCGAAGTCTACGAGCGGGCAGCCATTGGCAATCAATCGCCCCTTTACTTCTGGCTGGTGTGGCTCTTCACATTCTTGCCTGGACCGGCGGAGATTGTGCTGCGTCTGCCGAGCCTCCTCGCCGGCTGCTCGCTGCCGGTCGCTGTTTTTTGGCTGACCAGAAAATTCGTAAGCGCTGCGAGTGACGAGGAAGACGATACCGCGCCACTGCTGGCCGCGTGGTTGACGGTCGTCGATCCGCTGGCGATTGCCTACTCGCAAGAGGCGCGGCCCTATGCGCTGCTGATGTTGCTGGCGGTCGTGCATATCGGGCTCTTATTGAATGTACTCGCCCAGGCGAATTGGCCGGCGCGCATTGCTTGGATAATCACTGGTGCGCTGCTGGTGCATCTGCATTACACCGCGGGATTGTTGCTGGTGGCCGAAGTCGTGGCGCTGGCGATGATCTCCTATGCTTACGCGCCGGCCCAGCGACGTGAGTTCCTGTTGCAGCGGGGCATGGACTTGCTGCTGATGTGCTTGCTGATAGTCCCCGCACTTCCGGGCATTGCAACTGTCGCCGCGCGCAAGGGAAACTGGGAAACGTTTGTCGCCCGGCCCGAGGCGCTCGATCTCTTCAGCCTCTTTCCTTGGACGATTGCGGCGGTGGTCTTGATCGTCGCCAACGGTTGGCGACAAGTTGTTTCGCAGCGAAGTTTGATCGTCCTCAGTTGCTGGCTCTTCGTCCCGCTGATCGTGGCGTGGACCGCAACGCGCTTTGGCTGGGTTGCGATCTTTTATCCGCGGTATCTGCTGTTCGCAGTGCCGCCGACGCTGGTGATGGCCGCCCTCTGCTCGAGTCTGACAAAAAATGTGAACTGGCAACCAGCAGTGATCGGAGTTCTGTTGGCCATCGCGGTCGGCAACAGCGGGTTGATTCAGAATCTGCGCGCGACAGGCAGGCCACTTCCCGGCCGCAATGAAGACTGGCGCGCGGCCGTGGCGGAACTCAACGAGCAGCTCAAAACTTCTCCCGCCCCCGTGCTGGTGCGGAGCGGGCTGATCGAGGCGGATGAACTCCCGGCCCGCGAGGATTCTCTCTTTTTGCAATACTGCCTGCTCCCCGTGCGGGGCATATACCGAGCGAACTTCGCCGACGATCAACTTTTTCCCCTCCCCACCAAAAACCCCGGCCAACTTAGCGCCAAGGCCCGCTCGGCATTGGTCGCAAAGGGAGAAGCATGGCTGCTCATCCGCACGACGAGTGCCACCAAGAAGCAACAACTGCTCGCTCAAATAGGAGAGTCGCTGGGACCGAAGTACCGAATCGAAACGGACGAGCCGAAAACCTGGGGCGGTGTCTTTTTGCAGCGAGTGCGGGTCCGCGAGAAGTAGGAAGTGATGACAGGCAAGCTGCCTGTCCCACTCTCAGCCCCGGTCTTTGCGACTGGTGAGATACTCGAGCAGCGCGCGGTCGAATTGCATGCTGGTGTCGAGCGGCACATAGTCGACGCGCGTTTGAAAACACTCTTGCTTGTAGAGCGCGCGGAAGGCTTCGATCTCACTTTGATAGTCCTTGCGATAGGCAGACGCGTCAACGACTACCTTCTCGTTCGTTTCCGGATCTTCGAACTCGACCATGCCGTCGAAGGGAAACGCGACTTCAGCTTCGTCCAGGATGTGGAACAAGATGACGTCGTGACCGCGATGACGCAGTCGTCGCAGCGCTTGAAAAACCGGTATTGGATCGGTCAGCAGATCGGAAAAGACCATCACCAGGCTTTTGTGCCGCAGCATCGCCGCCACCTGCGTCAGGCTGCGGCCAATATCGGTCGGGCCGGTTGGTTTCAGCTTCGCCAGGTGCGCGAGGACGTTCCCCAGTTGCGTCCGCTTGCTCTTCGGGGGCAGCGAGTCGCGGATCTTTTCGTCGAAGGTAATGAGTCCGCAGGGATCTTGCTGCAGAATCATCAAGTAACAGAGCGAGGCCGCGAGACAGATGGCGTAATCGAACTTCGTCAGTTCCTGCCGCAGCGTGTAGCCCATCGACGAACTAAGGTCCATCACCAGGTAGCCGGTGATGTTGGTCTCCGCTTCAAACTTCTTGACGTAGTACTTGTCGGTCTTCGCGAAGACGAGCCAATCGATATCCTTCGGGTCGTCGCCGGTCGAATAGCGGCGATGCTCGCTGAACTCGACCGAGAAGCCGTGAAACGGGCTGGCATGCAAACCCTGCAAGAAGCCTTTCACGACGAACTGAGCGCGCAGATCGAGTCGCTTGATCTGGTTGATCACTTCGGGTTTTAAATACTTTTCGACGGCCATGGGTGCATGATACACGCTCGCGCCACTTCGACCCAGCGAGTGTAGGTTTGGACGGTGCGCAGAAACTCAATTCCATTCTTGGTTTGCGCGATTGACGACCCCTTTTCGCCGACTTACGTTGACACGATTACTTGCAAGAGAAACATTCATTCTTCGGCGGAGGCCCTCTGACTTTCGACGACTTAACTCGCGAGGTATCTGTCGGTCAGGAATACGCCGTGCGCGTCGATGTCCGCCCCGTCGATGGCGCACCGGGTTATGTGCGGACCACGACGATCAGCGAGGGCAACCGCGTCATCATCGAGTTCGACGTGTGGGGGATGGATGAAGGAGGGTTGTACTACCGCGCTGAGTTCGCGACGCTGCAAGAGGCGGTCGAGTGCGTCGAGGAGTACATCGGTCGCCCGCTCCTCGAGTGGGAGCACGCCGACTACCCGCCGCGGCCGCCCGAGGCGGGAACGGAAGAGAGCCACCGTTGGTTCCGCGACCTGCTCGTCCAAGGCGGCCCGACGCTTCCGCCCCGCGGAGATTTCCAGACTAGTTCCGACTATTGGCTCCAGTTCATGCAGGGCTGCGATCCGGCTGCCAGCCGAGTGGATTTCTAGTCCCCGACCGCGATAAGGCGATGGTCAACATCTCTTCGGCGACTGCCGGGTGTCACTGGCTTTGTCAGTGCCGATTTGGCCTCCGCAGATCGATCTTCAGCCGAAACTTGACATCTCGCCTTTTTGCACAGGGCAGCGCGTTGGTAAAATGTAAATTCTCCAACTTTCAGCGATCCGTCCACTCACCCGCGCTGACTAGGCACCGGCAACACCAGTGGCACCAGGCGAACCTGCGGTGTTCCGAATCTGTCACGTATTGGGATAAGTTCCGCATTGCTCGTGCCAGCCGGAGGCAAAAGTGTCCGCCAAGCCCCGTATCCCGAAGTCGCTGGAGCAGCGGCTTCAAGACTGCGAGACGCACCTTTACTTTCTCTGGGACGCGCGCCGGCTGTACCCGGCGCAGGAGGATCGGTTCAAGCAAATCGCCGCCGAGCTGCGCATTCTCGTCTGTGAAACTCGAACAAATCACCCTCTCCTCCTCAAGCTGATGGAGGAGTTCGCCTTTCCCTTCGACGTGCAGCCGCCGGGTCCGCCGTTCGACAAACAACCGATCACGATGGTCGGGTGGCGGGACGACCCAGCTCACAAGCAATTGACGGCCGAAGTCCAAGCTGCAATCGGTGATGAGCAGAAGTTAAGTCAAGTGCTGCAAAGGCAGGCCTCACTCCGACGCCCCGTCCCGTTCCGGGAGTATGTCGAAAAAAGCCTCGCCGTTTTCATTGCACCCTACGACTACAGCTACCGGGAACTGATTCTCGCTGTTGCTCAACAGGTTGGGAGCAGTCACGAAGACCTCACAGTTGAAGAGCCTCTGATAAAGATGCAGCATGTTCGTCTTGCGGGCCACCAAGGGCACATCGCCCCGCTAATCGTGTTCACAGAATTGGTGTTGGAGGTCGGAAGACTCTTTGTGGAGTTCCTCGTTCAAACCCAAAACTACGAACCACGATACTACAAGCAGCAGCACGCCGAACCAGGCGCTGCAGCAGACGGCGGGGGCATGTAAGCTTTTCCCGATTCATAGCTCACTCGGCCCCCGCCGCTGCAGTGCGGAGTCGTTCCCCTATGGCCACTCGCCGGGTGTCACTGGCTTTGCCAGTGCTGTTTTGCGACACGAAGATCGATGTGCAGCCGAAACTTAACATCTCGCCTTTTTGCACAGGGCAGCGCGTTGTAGGCGAATATATCCTGAGTTTTTTGACGACTCACTTTGCCAACCATCTTGCTACAATGAAGACGAAACTGGAGCGACAATATGACCTTAGCACAGACGATCGCGGCAGTTCCAATGTTGACTGTTGCCGAACGACTTCAATTGGCAGACGCTATCTGGGATTCGCTTGACGACTCAGACGTTCCGCCACTGACTTCTGCCCAACAGCTGGAGATTTCTCGTCGCTTGGCCGCGCACGATGCAGACCCATCAACGGCATTGACCAAAGAGCAGGTTGAATCTCAACTTTCTAAACTGCGCCACCAATGAAGCGCGTAGCTGCAATTCAAGACGCTATGTTGCAGTTCAGCCCCTCACCCTAACCCTCTCCCCGGAGTACCGAGTCGAGGGAATAGGAAGACTTAGCGCTGGCGGAGTTCACGCAGCGTATCGATGGCGTGCTGAATGTCGGCGGGGATGGGGGCTTCGATTTCGAGCATTTCCTTCGTCTCGGGATGCAGGAAGCGAATCCGGCGGGCATGGAGAGCCTGTCGATTGAGCACGAGGTCTTGCTCGCGGAGGTCGCCGCTCAATTCGCCCCGTCTGATTTCTGCGCGGCCGCCGTACAAGCGATCGCAGAGCACAGGCGAACCGATGTGCGACAAGTGAACGCGAATCTGATGCGTGCGGCCCGTCTTCGGCAACAGCTTGAGAATGCCGAAACCTCGTAGTCGCTCTTGCACTTCGTAGAAAGTGGTCGCTTCGCGGCTCGTCTCGTGGTTTGAACGAATGGCCATCTTCTCGCGCTGATAGGGATGAATGCCGATCGGCTGTTCGATCATATCGCGATCCCGGTCAGGTACGCCGGCCGTGATCGCCAGGTACTCTTTCTCGGTGGTGCGGGCAGCGAATTGCTCGGCCAGGGCATAGTGACAGGTGTCGGTCTTGGCGACGACCATGACGCCACTGGTGTCCCGATCCAAACGATGGACGATGCCCGGGCGATGTGCGCCGCCAGCAGTGCTCAACTGGTCGAAGTGGAAGGCTAGCGCGCTGGTGAGTGTGCCGGACCAATGACCGCGCGAAGGATGGACGACCATCGCTGGCGGTTTGTTGATCGCCAGCATCACTTCGTCTTCGTACAAGATGTCGAGCGGGATGTTCTCGGGGTTCGGCCCGGCCGAAGGCATCGGCGGCAGAAAGATCGAGACGCGATTGCCGGGCTGCAATTTGTGAGCGACCTTCGTCCCCTGATCGTTGACCCGCACGCCCCCCGCCCCGATGATCCGGCGCAGTTGCATGCGGCTGTACTTGGGAAAAGTCTTCGCCAGAAAGGCATCGAGCCGAGTTCCCGTGTCTGCCTCGCCGACGACGAGCTCTTGCGTTTGCTCATTCAAGACGACGAGCTCAGGGGCTGGCTCAATCAGCTCGTCATCTGCAGACATGGGAAACCGTAAATCCTCTCCGCCAAACGTTCGGCCAGCGCCTTACTTCTTCGGTTCAGGCGCAGGAGGAACATCACCCTTCGGCGCGTCGGCCTTGGGAGCGTCGTTCTTCGGAGCATCGTCAGGCTTGGGGAATTCGAGCTTTGTTTCGCCGGTCGGTGACTGGGGAAGATCGAGATTCAAATTGCCCGGCAAGCTGATATCGGGACGTTCGGGCAGATCGGTCGGCACGTTGAGCGGAGGCATACCCGGCATGCCGCCATGCCCCGTGGGGACGGGCCGCTTGGGAGATTGCGCAGCAAACCATTCCAGGAAGGCGATCGTCTGCGGGTCGCTCATCCGCTTCACATCTTGCGCGGCAGCTTTGCCGAGTGCTTTGTCTTTCTGACTCTTGGCAACCAGTTCGTAGTACTTGAGTGCTTCCGCAGGTTTGCATTGCGTCTCTTGCAGCCGAGCCATGCCGTACTGAGCACGCGCGAGCAGGAAAGGATCGCGGGCTTCTTTCAAGACTGCGTTGTAGTTGTCTTCGGCATCCTTCAGATGTTTGCTCGCTTCGGCCCGGTCGGTGAACATCAGGTTCGAGGCCTTGGCCAGGCTCAAGTCGGCCACACCTTGCAGGGCCCACATGGCAGCTGGGGTGCCGACATCGGTCTCGGCAACTTTTTTCAATTCGGCTTCGCGGTCACGTTCGCCATAGGCTTGAAAATAGGCGTTCCAGGCAGTCGCCGCTTTGGCGTCTTGCGTGCCCACGTACCAGGCGATGCCAATCGCGGCCACAAAGGCGACGACGATTCCGCCCACGACGGGCCAGAAGTATTCGCTGTAGGTTTCAACGCGATTGCCCAGCCAATCGGCCAGTTCGTTTTTTTGCAGTTCGTGTCGTTTCTCGGACTTCATAGCGAGGGATTTCCGTACAATCGCCCTAGTGGCGGGCTCAAGGCGCGATGTTGCGGTCGCACCTCGTCAAACGCCCGTTCGTTTCAACTGGAAAATGCCAGCTGAGAATCGCAAGTATAGAAGTGGCTTGCAAATAGCGTCAATGCCGCTCGGCCCCGTTTCTCCGCGGGCGGAGACTGGCAGACAACAGTCTTTCGATCCTAATCGTCGCCGCAGATGAGTTCCCGATGAGTGCTCCCACGACAGCCAAACAATACGAGGTCTACTATTCGGGCCGGGTGCAGGGAGTGGGCTTTCGGGCCAATGCCCGGCATATATCACGGCGTTATGTGGTGACGGGATTCGTCCGCAATTTGCCGGATGGTCGCGTGCATCTGCTGGCAGAAGGGGAGAAGGAGCACGTCGAGCAGTTCCTGGCCGATATCGCCGACTCGATGGCCGGCAATATCACGGCCGCCCATCAATCGACCGCCCCAGCCAGTGGCAAGTACGTCGCATTTTCGATTGCCTAGTTGCGAACAATATCCGAGCCAACGCTGGGAGGGCGAGGCTCCTGCCGAGCCGTGGTCGCGATGAAATTGTAGTCGACGATTGGCTCCCGTCTTCAAAATCGATTGAAATGGCAGAAGGGAAGCGACGACCAACGATTAACGGCTCGGCAGGAGCCTCGCCCACCCAAGGATGCCAGCGCGAACTATTACGCACTCCGCGTTGCTTTGACCAGACGTGTCACAACGTTATGGTTGAATGCTGAATGGGAAGTGGGAAACTTGCCGTCCGTAACGAGTCACTGGAAATGAAGCCACCACCCAGACCTGAACAGCCCCCCGGTTAGGGCCTGTTCAAGAAAATCGCTGAACAGGCACTTCGGGCGATATCAAACGCATCGACTACACCGTAAATCAATACTACGTGGACACTTACGTTTCAACCCAAAGAACGCTTCGTGACGCAACTTTATCGATTTCCGACTGTTCAACGGGCTGCCTTGAGCCGGGGCGACGCTGCCGAACTCAACGCAACTGGCAGAATTCAAAACGGGCCGGCGAATTTCCTGGAGAGATTGCCCAACCGCGCGAACCACCTGCTGTCAGACAGCGTAAACTGCTACCATAAGGCCTTTTCCGTCAATTTCGATTCGTACGACCAGCGCGTGAGCCCGATATGGCTGTCCCTCCGTTGTTTCTGGCCAACTGGCTGGACTCGTTGCACATTGATATCAAGGACGAATTGGTCAGCGCGCTGACGCCAATTTGGATCCTGGGAATTGGAGCATTGATGGGGCTCGTTCTGTGCGGGCTGATCTGGGCGCTGATGTTCGGCCTCTCGCGCATTCCGGGCTTGGGCAATCTGGCCGCCAACAAACAGGCGTCGCGAATTGTCTCGGCGGTGCTGGCCGTCCTGATTTTTGTCGGCACGCTTGTCTGGTGGTTTCAGCCCAGTGCCAATGCGGCAGCACCGATTAGCGTGTTCGATGGAATCTTGCTACTCGGCGGGCTGGCAGTAGCCAGTTGGGTCATTGCCATTGGTGCCGTGACGCTGGTTTCGGCCCGCGCGGCCAACGAAACGTGGGAGACTGTCACCGAAGGGGTGCTCGCGCCGTTCGGTGTCGTGGTGGTCGTAATGGCGGTGGTCGGCGTGCTGGGGACGGTGTTCGTCCGCAAGCCGAGCGAAATGGTCGAAAGCCTGAGTCGCTGGCCGGCGATGGTTTCCGAAGGAACGGCGACCCACTCGTTTGAGATTGCCGCCCCATCGCTGGATCTGAACGCTTCGCTTGAGCAGGAAGTTCCCACCAATTTTCGGCGCGACGAAGTTCGGCAACTTACTTTCGAAGCGAATCAACACCTCAAGGTGTCGACGGCACCCTTCAATAAGCCCGGAGCCACTTCGATCACCATTGATCTGACTCCTGGCGAACCGACCGTTTGGCGACGCGATGGTTCCGGCGTCACTCCGTTCGCGGAACGGAACGTGAGCAAGTTCTATGTGAAGAATATGGGGACCGGGCCGGCCAAGTTGACCGTCTCGCGGTTTAGCACGATTGCGAATCCGGAAATCAAGGCCGCGCCGATTGTGGCGATCTGCGTCGTGGGCATATTCCTGCTTTATCTGCTGCAGCGGACCGCCATGCCGAAGCTGACCGCCGTGACCTTGGCCACCGCCAAGACCGACTTCGCCCAGCCCGTGTATGGATTGGTGATGGCCATTGGCGTGTTCGCACTTTTAATCTTCGTGATCGTGCCCATGAACTCGTTTGGCAACGACATCAAGGGTTTAAAGAACGCGGGCTTTAGCTTGATTGCGGTGCTCGGCCTGTTCACCGCGATTTGGTCGGCGAGTACTTCGCTGGCGGAAGAAATTGACGGCAAGACGGCACTCACGGTCCTCTCGAAGCCGGTCAGTCGCTTGGATTTTATCCTCGGCAAATTCTCGGGCATTGCCTGGTCGACCCTGTTCATGTGTACGGTGCTGGGTTTAGTGCTCTTACTCGGCGTGGCATACAAGCCCGTATACGACGAGCGCGAAGGGGCCGACTATACGTTGACGTGGCAGTTGTGCTTTCATGAAATGGCCTCGACCGTGCCGGGCCTGGTGCTGGTTTATTTGCAAGTCGTGGTGATGACCGCAATCAGCGTGGCGATCTCGACGCGGTTGCCGTTCATTCCGAACTTGCTGATTTGCTTCACGATTTGGGCCCTGGGGCATCTCACGCCGCAGTTGGCGCAGTCGCAAGTGGTGGCCGAGCAATTGCCGCCAATCATCTTCTTCAGCAAGTTGATTGCAACGGTCTTTCCCGTGCTTGACCACTTCGATGTGCAAGCAAGTGTGGCCGGCGGTCGAATCGTGCCGCTGGTGTATCTCGGCTGGTGCTTTGTGTATGCGGCGATCTATAGCACGATTGCAATGCTGCTGGCGCTCACACTGTTCGAAGATCGTGACCTGGCGTAATGACGATCTCGTAGCGAGGTGCGATCAACTCCAAAAAGTTTGATTGACTCCTGAGCAGGGCTCACTGAGAATCGGGCTATCTCATCTCAGGGGCCCCGCAGCGTGAGGCAGACCATGTCGTCTGTCAGCGATTCCGGACTGCAATTCGAACATTCGCCCGCAAGGCCGATTGCGCCTCCGCCGGTGCGTGCAGCGAAGCCGCGCAAGTCGATCAAGGCGGAAGAGCCACCGGTAACTCCTCCGGCTACGTCGCCCGCTCCTGTAGAAGTAGACGCGGCTCCGCTGATTTCGCTGCGGCAGTCGCCCAGTTGGCTAGTGAGCCTGGCAATTCATTTGTTGCTGCTCGTGCTGCTCGCGCTCTGCACCGTGACTGTTCAGCCAAAGCTATTGGCGACAGTCATTGCCTCGAGTTTTGTCGAAGAAACGCCAGCCATTGTTCAAGTCGAAGAATTGACGCTGGAACCGCTGGAGGATGTTCAATCGATGGCGTCGTCGGTCGCAGCAGGCGAGATTGAAGTGAGCGACATCACGCAAGTCGGCGGCGAAACAGCAGCAGTCAGTGTGAGCGATGGCGAATTGGAAGTGGATACGACGGGAGATATCGGCGGACTATTCAGCGGCGAAGGGACCGGCATGAGCGAAGCGGGGAACTCGTCGCTCAAGGCTGCGGAGTTTTTTGGCGTGAAGGCCGCGGGGCGCAAGTTCGTCTTCATCGTCGATAGCTCGAACAGCATGCGCAAAGGAAAGTTTGACGCCGCGAAAGAAGAGTTGGAGTACTCGCTGCGGCGGCTCAGTCCGGAGCAGTTGTTCTATGTGATCTTTTTCGATCAGAATGCGGAACGGATGAAGTTCGCGGACGAAATGTTCCCCGAAGACAACGCGGCCCCAGCCACGACCAAGAACATCAACCGCTGCGTGGCGTGGATCAAGACGGTAAAGAACGAGTTGCAAACCAATCCGTACGACGCAGTGAAGTTCGCCCTCACGCTCGAGCCCGATGCAATTTACATTCTCTCGGACGGCAAATTCACCGACCGGGGCCAGACTGTCCGCTATCTGCAGACCGAGAACATTTTGGAAGATCCGGCGATTGGAACCAGGCCGCGCTCTGTCGTCCACACCATCGCTTTCTGGCAGCGCGATGGTGAAGAGGCAATGCAAGCAATCGCCAAGGCCCATGGCGGCACGTATCGTTTTGTGCCGGAGAAGTAAGCTGCGAGGCGTTGGCGGCTTAGTCGAGGGCCGTGGTGTTGGAGACATCGTTGCCGAAGGTCTCGTATTGATCGAAGGTCCAAACTACTTTCTTGGCCTTCGGTTCGAGTTCGATCACTAGCGGCTGTCCGGCACCCGCGTGACAGTTGCCGATCAAGTAGTTGCCGTTCTTCAGCACTTCCAGCGTTGTCACCCACGAGAGCGTAATGCCGGGAAGGTCCCGCTGCTCGACTTTCCAGGTAATCTCTTTTTCGGGAGTCACTTCGAGCACGCTATGGCCGTTGCCGGTGGCAATGAGGGTGTTGCCGCTGGCGAGGCGCACGGCGGCAAAGCACTTGTTGCCGAAGGAATCGGGACCATGGCCACCCTTGGATTGGCGGCCGAAGAGCGGGACTTCAAACTCCCAAACCACTTTGCCGGCGGAATCATATTCGCGAACGGTGCCGTCTCCTTCATGGCAGACAAGGTAGTTGCCATTCTCGAGTTTGCGAGCCAGACGAGTGTCGGTGTGCTGATGCGGATGGTTCACCTTGAGCGGAAACTCTTTGAGCAGCTTGCCAGTGCGATCGATTTCGATGATTCGCCTGGCACCACTTTCGGCAATCATCACACTGCCATCGGCCAGCGGCTGGAAACCGTGGATTTCGATCTTCTTTCCTTCGTTGCCGTTGCTCTTGGCAGCATCGTACGACCAGGTGACTTTCTTGTTGGCAACGTCGATCTCAGCGACTTTGGTCGAGCCCTGCTGCACCATCAGATTGCCATTGGCCAGCACATGCAGGTCGTGAATCCCGCCCCATGGCATTTGCCATTCGATCTTCCCCGCGCGATCGACAATGGCCAACTTGCCGGCACCTTGCAAGGCCAGACGCTGCTGCGCAGTTGCGAAGGCGGGAAGGAGCAGGGCAAAGACGGAGCTGAGCGCGATAATCCGTGGAGCTATGTTCATGGTGACACTTGGGGAAGAGGAGTTGCGGATTGGTCGATGCCCAAGCGTATCAACCGGGCGCAGGCGTGGCGAGAGTGCCAAGAAACGACCGCGGGGCTAATGCTTGCGCACTAGCCCCGCAGTCTACGGCGTGGGTCCGAGCGGGAACTGCTGGCCAGTTGGCCTAGGCAGATTGATTTTCGTCCGACGAGGAGGCGACGACGTCGTCGCTGCCGGTCCCTTCGGTCGGGTTGGGGGTGCCGTTCAGGCGGACGTAGCCCATGCCGCGAATCACTTCCAGAATTTCGCTGCAGGTGGGGAACATGCGACCGTTGGCTCGCTTGTAGGCGTCCATGGCTTGCATGAATTCGATCTCTTCGCCGGAATAATCGCGTTCGCAGGTGGTGGGATCGATTTGACGGCGGCGTTGTACTTTGCGGCGGTCAGTTCCACGGCGTTCGGCGGCAACAGGGACGCTTTCCTTGCGACGTTCTTCCTTCGTAGCACGGCGATCGCTAGAGCGGCGGCTGAGTTCGACTTCGGGCGAGTTGGTCTTAGGCACGTGATTCACCTTGAGAACGGGGAGCGAGGGGGATCGCAACACGTCGCCGGAAAGCAGGGGCGACAAGATAGGGAATCGTCCCACCAGCCTGATAAAATAGACCGGACAGTGAAAATGTTCGGCTAAGCCAAAGATGACGGAAAGTCCGGTCTTGCGCGATTAGCGAGACCTGCCGGTTGAAGCAGTAACGATTATGCCGGCACGAACGGATATCGACAGAATGCGCGCAGGCTGCCGATTCTGTGGCCAATCAAGGATGGCCATTACCGATCCAGACGCGCCCAGCCGGGATGATGGTTAGGGGCAATCAGGCAGCAGGGTAGCTTAGGCCACGTCTCGCCAACCGCCGTAGGGTTGAAGAGCCTGAGGGGGCGAGGACCGGACGTCCCGCTTGCCGGGCAAAGTGCGCATGAGCACATCAATGGCCACCTCGAAGGATTCGCGAATGGGCCGAATGCTCGGGGCGTAGTGCTCGACGTCCAGATTCTCCACCGGCCAGGTCGAAGGCTGAGTCCAAGCGGAAGAGTGTGGCCAATGCGTTGAGAGCGATTCCATTGCCTGCCGATAGGCAGCGCGCTGGTCCAAAGGGACGGACGAATCACCGCTGGGCGCTGGATTAAGCGCCAACCCGTGGGGCGTTGCTTGCAACCGCTTGGGACCGGCCTTAATGATCGCCAGACCATCGGGACGCAGCGGCCTGCTGCTGGTCTCGTTCGTGCCGGTGGCAGGTATTGCGGGATTGCTGCGATTGGCAATCCACGTCCCCAAGCTCACGGCCACTAACAGTGCGGCAGCCGAGGTGAGGATCGCTGCCCACGGTCGCTGAAACCGCGGCGGCGGAATGGGGGGGAACGAAATGGGTTGAGTTACGACTTCTGCCAACACAAGGCGGCCCAGATCGGGAGCCATGGTTTGCCGCTGCAACGTGCGCAGGCCACGGAAAAGATGCTCCTGTGCGGTCAGCACTTCACGGCAATCGGCACATTGATCGGCATGCGCGGCGAGCTCCTGGTCGTCCTGCACGGGCAGACGATCATCGAGCAGTTGGTTTAAACGATCTTCAAAGTCAGTGCACTTCATAAGAGGCCCCCTCAACTATGCCTCGCTGCCGCAAGCGTTCGATCAACCCGCGCCGGGCCCGGTGAACCCAGGTTTTGACGGTACCCAGTGGTACCGCCATGGCTTCGGCGATCTGGTCGTAACTCATTTGATGTTCATGAAACAGGACAAAGGCTTGCCGATATTCAACCCGCACGTCCACTAGCGCTAACGTTACTTCCTCGGCCAGATGTTGAGCACTTTGCTCGTCCGGGCCGTCATCGGGAACCTGCTCGGGCAGAATCTCCGCCGCTGGCTTTCGTTTGCGCGTGGCCAAGGCAGTACGGCACCGATTGCCGGCAATCGCCAACAACCACGGCTCGAAGTCCCGTCCCGGATCCCAACGATGCAGGTTTTTCAGCACTCGGACAAACGTTTCCTGAGCTGCGTCTTCGGCATCCTGACGCTGACCCAGCATGCGCAAACAGAGGCCAAACACCTGTCCGCGAAATCGATCCACCAGCGCCAACATTGCCCGCTGATTGCCCTGTAAACAGAGCGTAACAAGCGGACGCAGTTCGTCTGGCAACATGGAGTCTGGCGAAGAATCGGGAACTAAACTGCTTGCAGCAGCCGGAGGCTTTGTCATGCAGTTGTACTCCGCCCTGGCTGTGGGAGTTTCACCAGCAAGCAGCTTGCAGGAATGAATAAATGGGTACGTCCGCAAAGTAGAAGAAGGGACCGCGTTTCCAGCCTGAAACCTGCGGTGGCGGTGTCCCTGCGGAGTATTCTACTCGCAGATAAGAATCTTGCCGACAACGACATACAAAAACCTCGTTGTCGGCCGATTGATGAGGAATTCAACCGCTAGCGGCGGTTAAACAACTTTTTCAACATGTCGGAAGCGGCTTCGCGCGAGTCCTTGGCCTTCTCTGCCTGACGAGGCGGCAACTTGCCGGGCGGCTTCTTGTCGGAACGCTTGGACTCGTCCACCTTCACTTCTGCCGTTTCGCGACTCGCTTCTGCCTTGACCTGAGCCGCACCCGCTTCGCCCATTACGTCGGCGATGGTTCCGGTGGCGGTATCATCGACGCGAAATTGCCGCGTTTCCGTCCGTGCTTTGACGTCAGCTTCGTCGAGCCACGCCGTGACGTCGCTCAAATCCTGACTGGAAGCCGAAGCATTGGTTTGCACCATCCGCGTGGCGGCTTCCTTGATGTCCGAGACCTTCGGCCGCTTGATGCGGGCCGCGGTGTGCTCGATCATCATTTCGAATTCCAGCGGACCTACCTTTACCGTGTCGCCGTTTAGCAACACGGTATCGCCAGAAATCTTCTCCCCGTTCACATAAGTGCCGTTGCGACTGTTCAAATCTCGAACAATCACTTCGCTATCGGTTGTCAAAATCACACAGTGCCGCCTGCTGACCGCTTCGCTTTGCGGTTTGAGGTGGCAATCGTCATTTCGCCCAATCAAGCACTTAGGTGCCGGAAGTTTGACTTCCTTGCCCGCATGAGATCCCTTCAACAGCTTGAATCGAACCTGCATAACTCGCCTTCCCTTCGCGATTTGCGATCTGCAAACCTACCCTACGAGAATAATGACGGATTGATCAAAATCATCTCGAAGCGGGGCGAATGATACTTGTGTGCAAGCGCTCCGTACGCCTGCTGTGGCAACTGCTAGTAGCCTTTCGAAGAAAACTGAGTGGCGAGAATACGCCGAATGAAATATTTGATTAGCCTCAGTCGTCTTAGATCCAGCGACAGTCAGTTGTCACCTCCTCGAATTATCATCAGACCCGGGAGCGGTTTGCAACTACCAAACTCAGTGAATTTCTTGCGAAAAATTCGTTGCTGTCAAGTTCGTTAGGCAAAACACTACCGCTTGGCTGTCCATTTATGGTTGCCAAATTTCCCTTGCGAGATCTGGCTTACTGCTTCTACTTCTGCTGCCGTAAGTTCTGCTGGCACAATATTGCCATGCAAACTCTGGGCCAGTTGAGCGAGCCAAGCCCCACGGAAGTCGGCCAGATCGATTGCCATACCGGTCAATTCAAGGAGTCCGGGTAGTTCTGGTGCGGCAAGTGAACTCCCCAAAAGCACGCTTCCGTGCTGCAACACACGGGACAAATGACGCCGCTGCGCGCTACCACAGATTTTCGCGCCGGCGAGTACGACATCTCCGCCGCTGCGCCGTTGGAAGCAGAGAAATGGTTCCGCTGCCTTCGGCAGGGCAGGGGAGGGAACTTCGTACAACGACACTCTGACGCCGAAGTCGGCCAGAACGACACACAGTGAGCGGTGCGCGATCAGATAGAGTTCGTGTGCAGCAGCACCAAACCGCTCCGATACCGGCGCAATCAGACTGTAGGTCAATTCACGATCGTGAAGAATCGCACCGCCACCACTGGCGCGACGGACCACCGAACAACCAAGGCTGGCCGGATGCTGCAACCGGTCAGTGAGCGCTTGAAAGTAGCCAAGCGAAAGAGTCGGCTCCGCCCATTGATAAAAACGAAGTGTAAGCCCGTCGAAGGCTGTCGACTGCAGGATTGCCTCGTCGACGGCCATGTTCCACGCGCCCGACGCCGGCGAATCGATGATGACGCGCAGTGGAACTGTCATCGGAATTAGGTCGCTGCCGGAGTCCACTTAATCACCGGCTGACGAGCGGCCCGCACTTCGTCGGGACGACTAATCGGCGTGGTATGCGGTGCTTCGTGCAACAGTTCGCCCGACTCTTCCGTAATGCGAAACAGCACTTCGGCAAACGAGTCGAGCGTTTCCTTGCTCTCGGTTTCGGTCGGCTCGATCATCATTGCTTCAGGCACAGTGAGCGGGAAATAAACCGTCGGGGCATGGAAGCCATAATCAAGCAGCCGCTTGGCGACATCCATGGCCGAAATGCCCTTCGACTTCTTCAACGTGAGGCCGCTGGCCACGAATTCATGCATACAGCGAGCTCCCTGTGGCACCGGCAAGAAGTGCTTCACCTTGCTGAGCAAGTAATTCGCGTTAAGGACCGCAGTCTCAGACACTCGCTTGAGACCATCAGGTCCGTGCGTTCGGATATAGCAATAGGCCCGAATCAACACTCCGACGTTGCCAAAAAAGCTGCGGACGCGGCCGATCGAATCGGGCTTGTCATAGACAAGGCGATATTGACCGTCCGTCTTTTCGACAACAGGGCAGGGGAGGTACGGTCGCAAGGTCTCGGTTACGCAAATCGGACCAGCCCCAGGACCACCGCCACCGTGCGGACCGCTGAAGGTCTTGTGCGGGTTGTAGTGCATCATGTCGGCACCAAAGTCGCCAGGCCGGGCAATGCCCAGAATGGCGTTCATGTTCGCACCGTCCAGATAGATCAAACCGCCGAACGAGTGAACCAGATTGGCAATCTCGCCGACCGTTTTGTCGAACATGCCGAGCGTGTTCGGATTGGTGATCATGAAGACGGCGACCGTGTCGTCGAGCTTGGAGCGGAGATCGTCCATATCGACGTTGCCAGTGGGCAAGCTCTTCACCGTAACAAACTCGAAGCCAGCCATTTTAGCGCTGGCTGGGTTTGTCCCGTGAGCACTATCGGGGGCGAGAATCTTGGTCCGCTTCTGTCCCAACTTGCGGAAGTGAGCGGCCGCGACCATAAGTGCCGTGAGTTCACCATGTGCACCGGCAGCAGGTTGCAAGGAAACGGCTGGGAGGCCGGAGATTTCGCCGAAATATTGCTGCAGCTCATGAAAGAGTTGCAAAATGCCTTGCAGAGTGCTTTCGGGCTGATAGGGGTGTAAATCAGCTAGGCCCGGCAGGCCGGCGATTCGCTCGTTCCGCTTGCTGTTGTACTTCATCGTGCAACTGCCGAGCGGATAGAAGTGTGTATCGACGGACATGTTGAGCGTCGACAGGTTAGTGAAGTGCCGCACGACTTCGGGCTCGGCGACTTCGGGCAACGGCGGTGGTTCAGCCGCGAGCGCCTCCGCGGGGAGCAATTCTGCGGCGGATGGCCCGCCGACATCGCAGGCCGGCAAG
Source organism: Anatilimnocola aggregata (assembly GCF_007747655.1). Taxonomy (NCBI): domain Bacteria; kingdom Pseudomonadati; phylum Planctomycetota; class Planctomycetia; order Pirellulales; family Pirellulaceae; genus Anatilimnocola; species Anatilimnocola aggregata. The sequence goes on along the minus strand of NZ_CP036274.1, from coordinate 3,695,128 downwards.
TGAGCGCCACGCCGTCCTTTTTTCGAGAGTTCGAAGATCAGCGTGGTTGATTTGAGGTTTCGCATGGTTAACAGCAAGCAAAAGACAAATGTATTTCGAAGCAGGGCAGGGGAGTGACTTACAGGGCCACTTACGCCCAGGCAGCTTGAGCGAGGGAAGTGTGCGGACGAGGAGCCGACGACTTGCTGGCGGCAGAGAGAGCCGAAACGAGCCCGTCGATTTCTTGACGAGTCCGCTTCTCGGTGACGGCGACGAGGAAGCAATCGGCCATTTCGGGATACCAACGAGCCAGCGGCACACCAGCCAGATAACCGGCATCAGCGGCCTGCTCCAGCATTTCGGCAACACGACCTTGCGTATCGCGAACGACAAACTCCTTGAACGTCGGCCGATCAAAGGCGGATACAAACCGCGGCTGCGAAGTCAATTGCTGCTTCGCGTAGGCTGTCTTGCGAACGCACAGGTCCGCCACTTCGCGGAGACCCTGCGGTCCCATTTCGGACAGATAAATTGCGGCCCGCAAGGCGAACAACCCTTGGTTTGTGCAGATATTGCTGGTGGCCTTCTCGCGGCGAATATGCTGCTCACGCGTTTGCATCGTCAGAACCCAGCAGCGACGGCCACGACGGTCGACCGTTTGCCCGGCAATTCGTCCTGGCATCCGGCGGACAAACTGTTCCTTGCAAGCCATGATGCCCAAGTAGGGCCCGCCGAAGAGCATCGGAGTTCCCAGGCATTGACCTTCAGCCACCGCCACATCGGCATCCATATCCGCGGGCCGCTTGAGCAAGCCCAAGCTGAGGGGATCGAACGACTGGATCAACAGCGCACCCGCGGCGTGAGCGATCTTGGCGATTCCTTGCACATCTTCCAAACAGCCGAAGAAATTCGGATGCTGCACCACCACGCAGGCAGTCTCCGCATTCACGGCGGCCGCAATATCCGCCAGCGAAACCGAACCACTCGGTGCGGCGACGGTGACGAGTTCCGCGCCCAAGCACGCGAAGTAGGTTTCGAGAATCTGGCGATATTCAGGGTGCATGCTCGCGGGGACAACCACGCGGTTGCGTCCGGTCACACTCATGGCCAGCAACACAGCTTCGGCCACAGCGCTGCCGCCGTCGTACAAACTGGCGTTGCTGACGTCCATGCCCGTCAATTGGCAGATGAGTGTTTGATATTCAAACATCACCTGCAAATTGCCTTGGCTCACTTCAGGCTGATAAGGCGTGTAGCTCGTGTAGAACTCGCCGCGAGAAGCCAGGGCATCGACGACTGCGGGGACAAAGTGATCGTAACTGCCACCGCCGAGGAAGCAGGCCTTCTGCTGCGCGCTGGCATTCCGATTGGCCAGGGCCGACAAGTGCTGCGTCAGTTCCAATTCGCCCAGGGCGGAAGGGATGTCGAGCGGTCGTTGCAGCCGAAACTCTTCCGGAACGAACTGAAAAAGTTCGGCGACGGAATCGACGCCGATCGATTGCAACATGGACCGTTCGTCATCAGGCGTGTTGTACGTATAAGGCATGAGAACCAGTAACCAAAAAATGGACCAATGAGAACAAGCACCACGCTAAACGGGCAACTATTCCGACGCACACTGCTTTTGATACGCAGCATGGTCCATCAACTTATTCAGGTCAGCTTCATCCGAGAGCGCGACCTTAATCATCCATCCCGAGTTGTACGGGTCGTCGCCCAGCTTCTCTAACCGTCCGGGCAACTGATCATTCACCGCTACGATTTCGCCGCTCACGGGACTATAGAGAGAACTGACCGCCTTTACCGATTCAACTTCGCCAAATTCCTTACCAGCGCCGACTTTGGTTCCCACTTTGGGAAGAACCATGTGGACCAGGTCGGTCAGTTGTTCGATGGCGAAGGCTGTGATGCCGATCGTCCCGACCTTGCGGCCACCTTCGGTGCTGACTGCGACCCATTCGTGCGTCTCGGCGTACAACAGTTCTGTGGGCTTCATGCGCAACCTCTGTATCAGTGATTCAAATGTCTGGATGATCGAAAACAAACTCAGTGGCAACCACTCTCGCAGATCGCTCGGGCTATTTGGCCCGTGAATGATAAAACGGCAGCTTCACCACGTGCGCCGGTTCCATTGCTCCGCGGATATCGACCGCCACTTCCGTTCCTACTTCTGCAAATTGCGGCTGGACATAGGCCATCGCAATCGATTTTTGCAACGTCGGTGAAAATGTACCACTCGTGACTTCGCCGATTTTCTCACCGCCGACGACAATCGGATAGTGCTCGCGGGGAATTCGCCGTCCGACCAGTTCCAGTCCCACGCGTCGTGGACGCCCCGGCTTTGCTTGAATGACCAGCAGCGCTTCGCGCCCCACAAAATCTCGCCCGGAGAAGTTTACCGCGCAGGCAAGATCGGCGGTCAGCGGATCAATGCACTCGTTCAGTTCGTGCCCGTACAAGGGCATAGCAGCTTCCAGCCGCAAGGTATCGCGGGCAGCGAGGCCCACCGCTCGAGCACCTTGATCTTTGCCAGTTTCCAGCACGCGGGTCCAAACGTCGACAGCCGCAGCAGCAGGAACAATCAGTTCGCAACCATCTTCACCGGTGTAACCCGTGCGACTGACAATGCCACGGTGACCGCAGATCGAAGTCTCAGCCCCGCTGTAATAGGCGAGGCCGCCCAAATCGGCACCAACGAGGGGTTCCAGCAATCGCAGAGCGGACGGCCCTTGGACCGCGATCATCGCGGTCTCGACGGTTTGATCAGTGAGTGTGGCTTCGTCGTCAGCTCGCATCTGACTGCGAAACCAGTTGACGATCTTCTCGCGATTGCTCGCGTTCACGACCAACTGGTGATAGAGCGCATCCTGAGGTTGGCGGAGATGATAGACCAGCACATCGTCGAGAATACCGCCGTCCTCTTTGCAAACGAGCGAATAACGAATCTTCCCGGGGCCAAGGCCGGTGACCTTGCGAGTCAGCAGGCGATCGAGAAGAGCAGCGCCGCCCGGTCCGTCGATCCGGAGTCGCCCCATGTGCGAGACATCAAACAGGCCCACCGCGGTGCGAGTGGCCTGATGTTCGTCGATGATCGATCCGTACTGCACGGGCATCGACCAGCCCGCAAAGTCGACCATCCGGCCGCCGTGCGCGGCATGCCAGGCGTGCAGAGGCGTTTGATTCAGCGCACCGCTCATCACATCTCCCGGAACATTTCCCGGATAGCCGCCAACGTGGCCGGGCAGGGCATTTAGGGAAGCGATTGGTTCAGGTTGTCAAGGATCGAACTGCAAGAGGTGCATTGTATCGCGGCGGTCGGGCGAAACTAGGGGCGGCGCTAGCTTGGCGGTTCGTGGGTGAGTGCAGAACTGCAGCGAAATTACCCCAAACCCATCGAATCCTTTGCCCTCATTTTTTGCGAGAAACCGAAAGCTGAAGTTCGATTGATTCTGGGCAAGGAATTTCGCTTCCGCCTCGCCAGAGCCGCGCTGCTGCGATATGCTGCGCGGGCGAATTCCTCTCTTGTGCGCTAGCGGTCTATTTCCGGTTTGCGAAAGGTCTGCATGTCTTCACGACCCGAGAGTGCCAATGAACCACTAAGTAGCGCCGAAACGCTGCCGCGAGTGCTGAATCGCTTCGATGCGATTACCGTCGTGGTCGGATCGATCATCGGCAGCGGAATCTTTCTCAAGGCCAGCACCGTTGCGACAGAACTGCAGTCCTTCGGCCCGATCATGCTGATCTGGATTGTCGTGGGCCTGGTCACACTTTGTGGCGCACTTGCCTTGGCTGAACTAGCCGCGATGCTGCCGCAGGCGGGAGGACCGTATGTCTATCTGCGCGAAGCTTATGGACGCTTGCCTGCCTTCTTATGGGGGTGGACCGAGTTCTGGATTATTCGCACCGGTTCGCTCGGCGCGCTGGCGTGCGCAACGGTTATTTACGGCAATGAATTGCTGGTCGCAGCCAAGAGCGCCGACTGGTTACCCGCGTTCTTCGCTGACCATATACCTCTCACCCACAATGCCCAAGGAATGGTCTCGCTGCTGCTGATCATCATTTGTTCGGTGATTAACGTGATCGGCACGCGCTGGGCAGCTTGGGTGCAGAACGTAACCTCGGTCATCAAGGTCGCGTTCATCCTGTTTCTGATCGTGGCTCCATTCGTCCTGCTCAAAGCGAAGACCGACAACCTGCAACCTATATGGCCCGCCGATTGGTCGCTGGCCTTTTTCCGCTCGATGGGCATTGCCATGATCGCCGTCTTCTGGCCCTACGATGGCTGGATCAACATTGGCCCGGTCGCCGAAGAAATCAAAGAACCTCAGCGAAATGTTCCCTTCGCGCTGGCTGCAGGGGTGTTGCTGGTAATTGCCGTTTATTTGGGGGCGAACGCCAGTTATCACCTCGTGCTTCCCATGCAGGATGTCGCTAACTCCACTGCGGTGGCAACCGACGTCACCCGGTCGCTGCTTGGCACTCACTGGCTGTGGCTCGCCGCGCTGGGGGTAACGTTCTCCACCTTCGGCGCGCTCAATTCCAATTTGCTCGCCGGCCCCCGAATCTATTTCGCGATGGCGCGCGACGGTCTGCTTCCCGCTGCCATCAGCCATGTTCATCCTCGTTTCAAAACACCGGCCAATGCCGTCATCGCCCAAATGGCCTGGTCGTTGGTGCTGGTGATCGGAGCGTATTGGTGGACTGCCCCCGATCCACCAGTGCCCGGACCGGAACCAGTCACCAGCCCCATGGTTGCTGCCGACGCACAACCCGTGGGCATGATCGCCCAATGGCTGCGGAAAGCATTTATTCCCAAGAGTGGACCGCGCGAGGCCTTCGATGCGCTGACAAATTTCGTCATCTTTGGCGGTTCGATCTTTTATGCGATGGCCGTCGGGGCCGTCTTCATTCTCCGTTGGACAAGGCCCGAGTTACCTCGTCCCTATCGCACCTGGGGCTACCCAATTACGCCGGCGTTTTATTTGCTCGTCTTCGCAGCGGCCCTGGTCAGCCTATTGCTCGATGCGTTGCCGCAAACGATTGCCGGCTCACTGCTGATCGTGGCCGGAGTCGTTGTTTATTTCATTGTGGTGGGCAGGGAATCGGCAATGAAGGGCGGAGATAAATGAGATGAAGAAGAAAGCTGTCCCGAAGTCGCCGCCGAAGAAATCATCTCCGAAAAAGCCGGCGGTAACGAAGGGAGTTGGAGCGAAGCGAACTGAATCCGCCGCAGCGATTGTGGAAGAACTGCGAAAGCTCGGCAGCCAGTCGACCAAAAACACGCTGATGAAGCATGGTGCGCGCGAGCCTTTCTTCGGCACGAAGATTCAGGACATGAAGCCGATCCAAAAACGGATTAAGAAGGACTATCAACTGGCCCTCGATCTGTATGCCACCGGCATTTCGGACGCCATGTACCTCGCCGGCCTGATTGCCGACGAAATGCAAATGACGAAAGCCGACTTGGAAACCTGGCTCAAGGGCGCCTACTGGTACATGCTGAGCGAGTACACCGTCCCTTGGGTAGCCGCCGAAGGGCCGCATGGCTGGGCACTAGCGCTGAAATGGATCGAGAGCAAGGATGAGAAAACCGCTGCCGCAGGCTGGACCACGCTCAGCAATCTGATTGCGGTGAAGCCTGACGACGAACTTGACTTCGCCGCATTCCTCAAGTTGCTGCAACGCGTGCAAAAGACGATTCATCAGCAGCCGAACCGCGTTCGCGCCGCCATGAATATGTTTGTGATCTCCTGTGGCGGCTACTCCCAGCCGCTCACAGAGAAAGCGCAGGCCATCGCGAAGGCAATCGGCATTGTGGAGGTCGACATGGGCGACACGTCGTGCAAGACACCCTTTGCCCCCGAATACATTGCGAAAATGCACGCCCGCGGCACGCTCGGAAAAAAGAAGAAGACGTGCCGGTGTTGATTTGGATTAATTGACCAACGAAAAAGGCCCACCGGGAACACCGACGGGCCTCGTTGATTCGCGCCTATACTTACGCCACCACTACTTCAGCGGCACTTTGGACGAGTGAGGCTGGTCTGCGGGCTTCTCTTCCGTGGCTGGCTTCGACTGGGCGAGTGCTTCGGAAAGATCGATTTGCCGAATCGGCGCGTCGGCAGCAACGAGCGTCTTCAGGTAGTCGACCGTCTCATCCACCACGTCGGCCTGCATCAGCACCAGTTCACCGGGGCGAACGTTGGCCAGGACTTGTTCGCAGGCAATCTTCCAGCCTGTGATTTCCTGAATCTCTTTCACTCGCTTGCCACGCTCCAAACCTTCTCGAAAGCGAGCAGTGATTTCGCCCGGCTTGCGGCCACGCAGGTAGTGATCTTCGTAAACCACCACGCGGTCGAAGTGTTCGCCAAGGATTTCGCCCTGTCGAACCAGGTCGATATCGCGTCGATCGCCAGCCGCCGAGTAAACGGCAAGCCGCTTCTCGTGCGGGAACTGCTGGATCACATCCATCAGCGCGAGGAGGGACGAAGGATTGTGGCCGTAGTCGACAATCATCGTCGCCCCATTGTAGGCAAACAGATTGAAGCGACCTGGCGACTTGCCGACGCTGGCGTGGAACGATTCGAGCCCAGCGCGGATTTGTTCCGCCGGTACTCCGAGAGCCCAGCAAGCAGCTGCCGAAGCCAACACGTTCTCGACTTGGAACGAAACTCGTCCGCCGTGCGTGAGCGGAATCCGCTCGAGCGAGAGTAGCGAGAATTCGGACAGCCCGTCAGCGAGGACGACGCTGTTGTCCCGCACAAAGACCACGCGGCCGTTGCCGTCGCGCCAGTTGCTCAGGACGGAATTCTTCTCGTCGAGCGCGAAGAAGACCACGCCGCCAGGGCATTTCTCCGCCATCGCAGCCACCAACGGATCAGCCGCATTGAGCACTGCATAGCCGGTCTTGGCAACGGCATCGACAATGACGCGCTTGACGCGAGCGAGCTTCTCCAGATCGTCGATATCCGACAACCCGAGGTGATCACCTTCGCCAATGTTGGTGACGACGGCCACATCGCACTGATCGTAGGCCAGACCTTCGCGGAGGATACCACCGCGAGCTGTTTCCAGCACCGCAGCTTCGACCGTGGGATTAATCAGGACAGCGCGAGCCGATTTTGGCCCGCTGCAGTCGCCCGTATCGAGACGGCGCGAACCGATGTAGATGCCATCGGTGCAAGTGAGGCCAACGGTGCGACCTGTCACACTCAAGATATGAGCAATGAGGCGAGTCGTCGTCGTTTTGCCATTCACACCGGTCACGGCGACGATCGGCACACGGCCGTTTTCGCCTGGCGGAAACATCAGTTCGACAATTTTCTCGCCGACCGGCTTGGGCTGGCCACTCGCAGGTTGCAAGTGCATCCGCAGGCCGGGGCCCGCGTTCACTTCGCAAACAATGCCACCTTGTTCGTTCAGTGGCTGGCGAATGTCCTGGCAAATGATATCGACACCGGCGATATCTAGACCAATGACGCGAGCTGCATCGACAGCTTGCTCGGCCACACTGGGGTGAACTTCGTCGGTCACATCAATGGCGCTGCCACCGGTGCTCAAGTTGGCATTGCGGCGGATGAGTACCACCTGGCCTACGGCGGGTACCGCATCGGGCGATAAACCCTGTTCACCCAGGACCGCGCGGGCAATGGTATCGAGCTTGATGATGCTCATCACCGTCGAGTGACCGTCGCTACGGCGAGGATCTTTGTTCACTTCGGCGACGAGTTGAGCTACGGTCGAGCGACCGTCGCCAGTCACTGTGGGTGGATCGCGGCGAGCAGCGGCGATCACCTTATTACCGACAATCAGCAAGCGGTGATCGGCGCCAGGAGCGTACTTCTCGACGATGATTTCTTTGCCTTCTTGCCGCGCGGCATCGAAAGCTGCCATCACCTGATCGCGAGTCGTCAGGTTCGTGGCGACACCGCGACCATGATTGCCGAACTGCGGCTTCACGACGACGGGAGCGTCGATTTCCTGGGCTGCTTCCCAGGCATCTTCCGCATCGGTCACCGGCCGCCCTTCCGGCACCGGCACGCCGACACTGGAAAGTAGTGAACGCGTCAGATCTTTGTCCTGGGCAATCGACTCGGCAATCGCGCCGGTCCGATCCGTTTCAGCCGCCAGAATGCGGCGTTGCTTATGCCCATGACCAAGCACCACCAGGCTGCCCGAGTTCAGACGGCGATAGGGAATGCCCCGGGCAGTCGCGGCATCCACGATAGCGGCCGTGCTAGGCCCCAAGCACGATTCGTAAGCCAGTTCCTTGAGTCGTTGCACTTCGGCAGCGACGTCAAAGGGCTTGTCGAGCACCGCAGCCATGCACAGTTCGCGACCTTTTTCCAAGCAAGCGCGAGCCAGCGTTTCTTCGGAAAACTCGATCGCAACCTTATAGACTCCCTCCTCGGAAGTCTCGCGAGCACGGCCGAAGCCCACCTCGGTGCCGGCCAGCGATTGCAGCTCGAGCGTGACGTGCTCGAGGATGTGCGCGAGGTACGTGCCGCGGCGGAGGCGTTCGAAGAAGCCGCCGCGCTCGCCGACACTGCAGCGATGCTCGATCATGGTGGGCAACCATGACATCAGCCGCTCGTTGAAACCGGGCATCATCTCCGAAGAAGTGTCTTTCCACTCCCCCAGATCGACCCAGGCTTCAAGCACCGGAAAATTAGCCCAGTAGTTAGGTCCACGCAGCGCGAGAACTTTACGGAATTGCATGGCTGTAATTCAAGCCTATCGAAAAAAGCGGGTGTAAGTTGAGGAGAGGTTGTACGGTCAGCATCGCGGAGCGTGCGTCGAGTGACGACTCGGCAGGTACACACGTGCGATGCGCTGAGGAGTTGTTTTGAACGATTACATGTGTTGGATCACTTCCGCGCGGTTGGGGCAGGGGACTAAGAGGAGAATTAGGCTTCCTGCCGTTGCAAATCTGATGCGCTCGTGATCAGAAATATGGTTGCTCAAGCGAAAAATGTCTTAAATAACGGATTGCCGCCGGCCATTGTCCGCTTGGCTGCGTGGGAGCTTCCATCTCCCGCCTGATAACATCAGGAGCGATTCCTCGTGATTGGCTACGCAGGCCAAAGCCCGCCTGTTCGTTGGTTGCCACCCGATTGTTGAGAATCAAGTGTCGGTCAACATTCCCAGCCGTCGCTGTCGGACAAACTGTCTGCGTACTGTGCAATCGTCGCGAATCGTACAACCGTACAGGCACAGCAAACTTCATCCTTTCAACCCCGAGAACTGGTCCTAAGCTATATCGACAGGACTGGCGCAGGGTTGAAGCCCGCTCGAATCTTTGCTGTAGGTTCGAGTGGTGCGTTGTGTTGACAGCCAATATGGCGCGGCGATGCATCAATAAAGTCGATTGATTTCGGCTGCGGCAACGGAAACTCAACCACGAAGGAGTTTCCGCAACTGCTTGTACCTATCAATCGCTCCGCATCGAAGAAGAAATCCTGATGCGCCGCAATGTGTGACTGACTCACCGCATGGCCTGGCAATTAGCCCAAACCACCGGCAAAGTCCCCCAAACACCCGCGACGCCCTTGGCGACGTCCCTCGCCATCCGCACCAGACTATTCTTCTTCCCCGGCTTAACGCCGGAATGGTGACGATTATTATGCTCGTTGGTAACGTTTCGGCTAGCTAGATCGGTGCAGGATTCCTAAGATTTAGCTAACTCAACCAACTCGCAAACAATCGCCGAATGATCTCTCTGAAGTAAGATATGGAAAATGAGTTACGTCTTGTTACTGCGTGACCAAAGATTTGTGCGAAGTTTGCTGTTTCCCGCCAGAGTGCTCCTTCTCGCCGGCCTGTGATCGAACCCATTTCTTCTGCGACTCCTCCGGCTGCCATTCCACCAGAATGGGGGCCCAAGGTGACTGCTGCGCTTTCGGCAGGGGAAAATCTGATTTGTTGGCTGGAAGTCGATCTTGCTGCTAACCTAAGCTACGGCAAGACTTTATTACTCTTCACCGACCGTCGGTTTCTGGCCATTCCTGCTGCGGCGGTAAGCGGCGAAAACAAGACCTGGGATCGCGACCAGCTTCAATCGATCCAATGCCGCGATCAATTTGGCCTGGGAACCATTGAACTACTCAGCGCTGCGGCCCGGTTAGGCACTTGGCGGTTCACGTCTCGCCATACCACCGCCGCCCATCGCTTTGCTCAGCGGGTTGCCGCAGCCCTGCGGAACGAAACGCTCGCCGACAAAGATACAGTCACCGTTTGTCCGTCCTGCGGTTCTACGCTGGGGCCCGAAGATGTGACTTGCGCCAACTGCGCGCCAATGGCTCAGTTGCCACCCTCGAAATCACTGCTGCGGCTGTTGCCCTTTGCCCAGCGGCGTGGCGGGATGCTTGCGATCGGCCTGGTTTTGACGATCGCCGCCACTGCCGCAACACTGATTCCGCCCTACCTGACGATGCCGCTGGTCGACGAAGTCCTGACGCCTCTCGCGGCCGGCCAAAAGGTCGAGCAGAGCCTGATCGTCTGGTATCTCTCAGGATTATTAGCTGCTGCACTCCTCGCCTGGCTCTTGGGCTGGGCCAAAACCTGGATCATCGCCCGCCTGAGTTCCCGCATATCTGCCGACCTGCGCAATGCGATGTACTCGCACCTGCAGAAGTTGTCGCTGGAGTTTTTCGGCGGCAAACGCACGGGCGACTTGATCTCTCGCGTGGGTAGCGACACTGATAAAATTTGCACGTTCCTCTCCATCTATCTGCTCGAATTTGCCAGCGACTTGTTGATGATCGTGGGCACTTCGCTCATCCTGTTCTCCCAAGATGTGAAGCTAGCGCTCGTCACGTTGGTGCCGTTTCCGATCATTGCCTGGCTGATTCAAAAAGTCCGCAAGCAGATGCGGCACGGGTTCAATCAAGAGAACCGCACCTGGTCGAACATGATCAGCGTGCTTTCCGACACGATCCCCGGCATTCGCGTGGTCAAGGCGTTTGCCCAGGAACAGCGTGAGGTCGAGCGTTTTCGCTCGGCCAACAACCATGTGCTGGAATCGAACGACCGAGTCAATCGCGTCTGGGCATTCTTCGGGCCAATGGTCAGCTTGCTAACCGATGCGGGTATTCTTGTGGTTTGGGCGTTCGGCGTTTATCAAATTGCCAATGGCCAACTGAAGACAGGCGTGCTAATCGGGTTTCTCGCCTACATCGGCCGGTTCTATACTCGGCTCGATGCGATGAGCCGAATGTTCTCGAACTCGCAACGAGCGGCTGCCGCTTCCCACCGCATCTTCGAGATTCTCGACCGCATCCCCAGCGTGGCCGAACCGATGAAGCCGGTCTCACCGGGACGTGTGGAGGGAAAAATCGAGATTCGAGACATTCGTTTCTCCTATGGCAGTCGCCAGGTAATTAACGACGTCCGCTTGTCGATTGCCCCGGGCGAAATGATCGGCCTGGTCGGCGCGAGTGGTGCCGGCAAGAGCACTCTCGTGAACCTTGTCTGCCGCTTTTATGACGTAGCATCGGGAGCGATCCTGGTCGACGGCATCGATATTCGTTCGTTTCCTGTCGAGGAATACCGCCGCAACATCGGCATTGTGCTGCAAGAGCCGTTTCTGTTCTTCGGGTCGATTGCCGAAAACATTGCCTATGCCAAGCCCGGTGCAACTCGCGGGCAGATCATCGCCGCCGCCAAAGCGGCCAAAGCGCACGACTTCATCCTTCGCCTGCCCGATGGTTACGATTCCATCGTCGGCGAACGTGGCCAGTCGCTCTCGGGGGGCGAACGTCAACGAATTTCGATTGCTCGCGCCTTGCTCACCGATCCGCGAATTTTAATCCTGGACGAAGCCACTTCTTCGGTGGATACCGAAACCGAACGAGAGATTCAGGAAGCGCTCGACGTCCTTACCCGTGGCCGCACGACAATCGCGATCGCCCACCGCATTAGCACCCTGCGCAACGCTAGCCGTATTGTCGTGATGGACCAGGGCCGCATCATGGAAGTAGGCGGTCACACGGAACTGCTCGATCGCAACGGCGCTTACGCCAAGTTGCATCAGGCTCAGTACGAATTGGCTCAGGGAGGCGTCTCGCCATGAAAAACGAGCATCACGACGGAGATTTATTCAGCTTGGGACGCGACTCGTTCGGTCAATTGATCATGATCGATGCCGACGGAGTGCGGCACGTCGGCGTAATTCCTCTCCGGTTATTCCCATTCTCGGATCGCGATCATTGGATTTCGCTCGTCGGTCCCGGCAACGTCGAAGTACTTCTGATCGAAGACTTGACGAAACTACCCACTCACTTGCGCGAGGTCTTGGAGAGTGAATTGGCAGACCGTGAGTTCCTGCCAGTCATCGAGCAGTTGACTCATTGCAGCAGCGACACCGAACCCAGCGAGTGGCATGTACAGACCGACCGCGGGCCAACCCGCTTCGTGCTCAAGAGCGAAGACGATATCCGCAGCCTTGGACCCGGCAAACTGCTGATCGTCGATGCCATCGGCATGCGGTACCTTGTGCCTGATTTTCGCAAGCTCGATAGCTATAGCCGCCGGGTGATGGAAGAATACGCATAAGGGCCGTCTTTGGCTCCATGTCTTTTGCTGCGGAAGCCCGACCTATGCCTTCGCAATTTCCCGGGATGAACCCCTACTTAGAACAGCCTGCCGCCTGGCAAGACTTTCACGGGGCGTTCATCACGGCAATTCGCGCCGCGCTCAATGCTGTGATCACACCGAAGTACTACGCAAATATCGAAGAGCACCTTTACATACATGATTTCGAAGAACAAACTCCTCGCTCTTTTGCGCGAGCCGATGTAGCCGTAACAGAACGACCACCTGCGCGCGTGGTAGAGAATGTGGCGATCGCCACTTTGTCGCACGCGGAGTCTGCGGCACCGAAGCATGTTTGGCAGACGCACTACAGCGAAGAGCGGGTATCCTTTATCGAGATCCACGACCGAGAATCTCACAACGTCGTCACCGTCATCGAGTTGCTAAGCCCGGCCAATAAGTCATTGGGGAAAGATCGCGACTTGTTCATCGCCCGCCGACATGAAGTGTTGAAGAGCGATGCCAACTACGTGGAAATTGACTTGCGACGCAGCGGGCCGCAACTTCCTTGGAAGGGGCTAGAGCACTGCGATTACTATCTTCTCGTTAGCCGTGTCGACGAGCGACCGCAGGCTGACATTTGGCCCTTCAGCGTGCGAGATCCCTTCCCGCCACTGCAAGTGCCGCTTGGTCCTGGGGATCCCGATGTGCGTATCGATCTAAAGAAACTGCTGGACACCGAATACGATAAGGTCCGGTACGATCTGATCATCTACGAGCACGAGCCTGAGCTTCCTCTGACTGGCGCAGACTTGGCATGGTCGCGAGCAATCGCTCGCAACCAGAATGCTCCCTAGTGCACAACAAATTCCAAGTCGTTACCGGCAACGCCGTCGTCCGCAGCAGCTTTGGTAGTTGACTGCGGGGGCAATCACATCACCCTGGTCGGGCACAATCCAGATGTTGCGGAAGGTCACGGGGTTGCCGTGATCTTGCAGGTTGATCGGGAAGATTTCGGGTGCTTCAGCCTTGCCGCCGCCAGTCTTGGCGGGAATCTCGCGATGCCAGTGAATCGGCACGCCGTTCTGCAGCACGGTAATGCGGGCATTTTGAGTCTTCTTCTTACTGTCTTCCGACGACCAGCGAGCCTGCGAGAAGTAGATGTCGTAGGTCTGCCAGGTCAGCGGCGGCAGGCACATGTTGATGTCGGGCCGCTTTTGCTTATAGAGGCCGCCGCATTCGTTTTCGACTCCTTCGAGGCCGAATGAATCGAGAATTTGCACTTCATACCGTTGCTGAATGTAGACGCCGCTGTTGCCGCGGGCTTGTCCCTTGGCATAGGGCATGAACGGCGAGCGGAACTCCAGGTGCAGGCGGAAATCGCCGACCGGCATCTTCGTCAGCGTGCCGGCGAGCAGCAGATTGTCTTTCGTCAGCTTGGCTCCCTTGAGTTCTTCGGTCGGCTGACCATTGAACAGGACCACGGCACCCGCGGGGGGCAGCAAGCCCATCGTCGGGCTGATGCGGCGAGTCTTTTGCAAGTTGCCTGCGATATTGCCATAGATGTCGAACACGGTTGCATCCGCAGCCGTGACGGCGATCTTCAGATTTTCATTTTCGACCCACAGGATATTCTGTTCGTTGGTCTGGCCACTGAGCTTCAGCTTATTCGTGCGATCCCAACCCGCACCCGGCAATCCGCCACGATAGAGGACCGCGTCGAACTTGCCGTCTCCATTGGCGATGACTTGCAAACCAGTGTTCACATAGCCCCAACCGGGAGCGCGGGCAGCGCCGACGAGTTCGCCCTGCAAGGCATAGTCGAGACCAGCTTCGGTTGCGTCGAGAAAGGTCTTCTTGTTCTTGTCCTTCGGTGGATCAGCGGCTTGCACTGCTGTGCCCGCCAAGACCAGCATCCAAGCCAACACTAGTGCCGCGACGATTCGCTCTGCTGCCATCCGCCTCATAACGCTTACTCCCCAATTCACAGTTGCCATGCAAGTTGATTGTTCGGCCCGTTGCTTCCCAAAAACACTGCCTAAAAAATACTGGCGATCCATCCGCAGCCAAGCTTTGCAAATGTAGTTTGCAGCCCGGCAGGTAAGCCCCAATTCGTCTTGAACTGGGGAGCGCGCCGATCCATTCAGGCGTCGTTAATAGCATAATCGCTACGATCAGCTCAGAAGTTCGGCTCGTAATTTAGCGAGAACCGAGACCACCGGCTTCAGTTTGCCCCCCATATCAACCAGCCCTCCCAGCGGATAATCGTGGGGCACGTCATCGCGCACCTGATTCCAGAACAGCGCTTGCACCGGCTGCTTAGCCAGCAGCAAAGTGCCAAGGCGATTCATTACCGCCGCCTGTTCTGTGGGCGTGAAGGGGGAATAGGGTTGGCAGTAATGCGGCTTTTCGTGATGCCGCGCAAGTGGATCGGAAGTGTCCTGGCTGGGCATGGTGAGTTGCAAAACCAGAGGCACACCAAGTTGACTCCAGCGGTCGACTAGCCGGCTAATCTCCAGTGGATCGCGCATCACGCTGCCGCCAGGCCAGTAGCCCAGGTTCAATTCCAGTCCAATGCCCGCGAGCCCAAGTCCACCGCGCACCAGCGTATCTGCAAAGTGAAGGGGCGTCAGTTCTTGATCTTCGGCCGCGATGTACTCAGCCCAAGGCCGATCGAAGCTGACGATCATTGGCGTCTTGCCATCCAGCGTGCGCACGCGGTCGACAGCTTCGACAGTCAACTTCAGCCGCTGTTCTTCGTCGAGTTCAATTCCCGTGGGCAAGTTCATGCGCGCGGCAACATGCCACAAGTGAACCTTCCCCTTGTACCGCTGCACGACTCGTTCGACATGTTGCAGCACATAGTCCAGGATTTCATCAAAGTCGTCGGCCATTAAGAACAGCCAGTCGGGCAAACTGGGGCGATCGAGTTGCACGAGCGGGCCCAGGCAAATTCGCTGGCCCCGTTCGCGGGCCCAGTGCATAGCGGCATCGGTGGCTTGCCACGAGTACTCGCCGGCTTCCGGCTCAACAATGTTCCAGCGCGGGGAAATCAGCGACGTGTTGCTGGCCGCTGCCAAATCATCGGCAATCTCTTTCGCCGGAGCATTCTCGAGCCGAGCGCCCAAGAGGGTCGGCAACACGGCATGCTGTCCGCGGCGAATTTCCAGCACCTGCTGCGTATAGGCTTGAGCCAAATGGTCGGCCGCATCGAGCCCGTGAACCAAACTCTCGTCCGCCAGCTTTGCCACCGTTTCATCCGACGAGCGATCAGTGAGGGCCGCGACCAATTTCTGAGTCGCCAGTTTGGCAGAGCTTAGATACGACTCCGGCAGATGCATGCCCGCTTGCTGCCAGGCCGCCGATTGATTGCGCAGCCGCGTGATCGTGCCGCGGGCCAATTCAATCGGTAACAAGTAAGGTCTTTGCCGCTCCATCAGGCTGCCTGTGCAGAGCATTTGCACGCCCCGCTTCGGCACGTGCCACGCACAATAGATCCAACCCGATTCGCGTTGGTCGCGCTCAATCGTGAGGAGTTGACCATCGAGCCGAGCTCGGCCTTCCCAGGGAATGCCATCGGCTCCGGCGACGTATGCCAATTCACGGCCATGCGCTGCGAGCCGCTCGGGAGCGGGAACGGTAAATCGCAACTGACCCATTGGCGAACGATGCTTCCCCAGCACAGTAAGGCAGAAAACAAAAGCAGGCCGGGAGCAGACCGATTGCCCATTTCCCACGCCCGTGGCGAGTCTAACTTAACAGGTGCTGCGGAGCAACCGAAGTGACCAATCTGGCCACTGTTTGCGGCTCATCCGATAGCCCTCGTTGACAGTCGTTGGCAATTGGCGAAGCTTAGGTTCCGTAGCTTCTCCCTATTTCACTTCAGCGGCCTTGGACTCCATGACAATGGCTCCTGTCCTGCAAACCGAAATCCCTGGCCTGGCGGTTCGCCGCGGCAAAGTGCGCGATGTCTTCGACCTGGGCGAACAACTGTTACTAGTCGCTTCCGACCGCATCAGCGCGTTCGACTGGGTAATGCCCAACGGCATTCCCGACAAAGGGCGAATTCTCACGCAATTGAGCGCCTTCTGGTTCGATTTGCTCCAAGTGCCGCATCACCTGCTCTCCCTGGATGTCGACAGCATTTCGCTCCCCGCCACCGTCGATCGCGGACCGCTGCGTGGCCGTTCCATGATTTGCCGTAAAGCGAACATCGTGCCGATCGAATGCGTCGTGCGCGGCTACCTGGAAGGTTCGGGGTGGAAAGAATATCGTCAAAATCAGGCTGTCTGTGGCGTAGAACTGCCAGCTGGGCTGCAGCAGTGCGACCGCTTGCCGGAAGCCATCTTCACACCGGCAACGAAAGAGGAAAGCGGCCATGACATCAACATTACGTTTTCGCAGATGGTCGACCTGATTGGCCAAGAGACTGCCGACCAACTGAAATTGTTGAGCCTGGGCGTTTATGAACGAGCAGCCAAACATGCACTCACACGCGGCGTAATCATTGCCGATACCAAACTCGAGTGGGGCTGGCACGACGGCAAGTTGATTTTGTGCGACGAGGTCCTCACGCCCGATAGCAGCCGCTTCTGGCCAGCTGATCGCTATCAATCGGGTCGGGCTCAGCCATCGTACGATAAGCAGTTCGTGCGCGAATGGTTGGAGCAAAGTGGTTGGGACAAGAACAGCCCGCCACCCGTATTGCCTGACGATGTCGCCCAGCAAACGCGGGCGAAGTATCTGGAAGCGCTTGAGCGACTGACGGGTAAGTCACTCTAAGCCAAAAGGGCCGCCGTCTGGTTTTGCTCAATCCACGTCAGGATGCGCTGCACCAGCACTTCGCGATCGATGGGCTTTTGCAGGTAATCGTCGCATCCAGACGCCAGGCACTTCTGCCGATCGCCACTCATGGCATGCGCGGTGAGGGCGATAATTGGATGAGGATAACCTAGTTGACGCAGCTTGGTGGCAGCCGCATACCCATCGAGCACCGGCATTTGCATGTCCATCAAGATCACGTCGAACGGTTCGCGGCGATCGCTGGCCGCCAATGCGGTTTGCACACCAATCTCGCCGTTCTCGGCCAGCACCACGCTCGCGCCTGCTTTCTTCAGCACGTACGAAATCAACCGTTGATTGTCGGGGCCATCTTCCACGAGCAAGACGCGGCAACCCTCTGGCAGTTTCGGCATTCCTTTGGCAACAACGGGCTTCGCCGCTTCACTCACCACGCTGGCCGAAGACTTGACGACTGCGGACATATCGACATCGCCGACGTCCAGCGTCAAGCAGAAGCGACTTCCGCGGCCCGGCTGACTTTCGACCGTGATATCTCCTGCCAGCATCTGGGCCAATCGGCGGCTGATCGACAGCCCAAGACCAGTCCCCCCGAACTTGCGCGTCGTGGAAGTATCGGCCTGCGTAAACGGACTAAATAACCTGGTCGCCGCTTCGGCTGAGATGCCGATCCCGGTATCGGACACTTCAAATTGCAACTTCGGGCAAGTTTGCGGCAGCATTCGTACGACGATACTTACCGTACCGGTTTCCGTGAATTTGATGGCGTTACTCACCAGGTTGACGAGAATCTGGCGAATGCGAGTGGGGTCCGATTCAATCTTCTCCGGTACCGCGCCAACAAACCGGGCCGTCAACTGCAGGCCTTTTCCTTCGGCCCGCACGCGAAACAGCGAAACGATATCGGCCAGCAGCGTTTCGACCGAGAAGGTAATGCGCTCGATTTCGAGCTTGCCGGCTTCGATCTTCGACAGATCGAGAATTTCGTTCACTAGGCCCAGCAGAAAATCTCCATTGCGGCGGATTGTCTGCAGCGAATTACGATGATTTTGCAAATGCTCG
The DNA here is from genome assembly GCF_007747655.1 of Anatilimnocola aggregata. Classification (NCBI taxonomy): domain Bacteria; kingdom Pseudomonadati; phylum Planctomycetota; class Planctomycetia; order Pirellulales; family Pirellulaceae; genus Anatilimnocola; species Anatilimnocola aggregata. The sequence goes on along the minus strand of NZ_CP036274.1, from coordinate 3,676,756 downwards.
TTCGTTTCGGACTCGCCCAACAGCAGATCGCAATAGCCCAAGATGGCCGTCATCGGAGTGCGGATTTCATGGCTCATGTTGGCCAGAAACTCGCTTTTCGCCATCGTGGCCGATTCAGCCCGCTGGCGCGCTTCGCCCAGTTCTTCGTTGCGCAGTTGCAGCTGGATCGATTGCTCTTCGAGCCTTGCCCCAGCAACGGCAACTGTTTCGAATGACCGCCGCAAAACTCGCCGCTGTCGCGCATCTTGCAAGATCTGATTCTGCCGAATGCAGGCCCACGTTCCGCAAACACCCACGTGTGCCAGGGCAATGCCAAAGTGGAAAAACAGCTTCGTAAAGCTGACATAAGTCTCGGGAAAGAAGAACATATTCACGCCGGAGTTTGTCAGCACAGCAAACAAAATGTGCTGACCGATGATGAGCAGCGCACCCGGCCACATTGCTTTCCAGTCGCAATAGGCAATCATCACCGTGAAGGCGGTGAAGAAAAAGAAGTGCATCTCGGGCATGCCGTGCATTTGATAAATGTGCAGGGCCACAAAGACCTGCAGCGCGACGCCTGCCATGCAGCGTGTGAAGAACGACTGCGGGGATAGCTTCGCGCTGAGGACGTACATCGCCAGCCCGGCGGTCGACACCGTCAAGGTGACGAGCCACGTTTGATAAACGCAGCCCAACGCCAACGCAATTACCAGGTGCAACAGCAGGAACTGCGTAATCAGGCGATGCCCTAGCGCGCGGTGTTCGCTCAACGCGCGCTCGGCTTCGTCGCGACTCAACGTGATCGGCTGATCACTTTGGTGCAATTCATCCGCGAGTGTGAGCGGGTGCGATTCGCTCGCTTGATTGGCGCTGAACGTCATGGCGCAGGTTTCTCCTGCACCACGTGCGCGGCATTGGGAAGCGGGCAGCCTTGGGCCACCATGGCGATCGGCTCGAAGCGGGGTAGCGGTTCGTCTGCCAGGCAGGCCTTTAAGGCCCGGACGACAAACTGGCTATCGGGCGCAATGCAGTAGCGACTGAGGTTGTAGTTTCCGCGGTAGAACAACGTACCTTGAGCATCGAGGACGACCGCTTGAGGAGTCGAGTAAACTCCCAGACGCTGCGCGAGATTTCCCTGCCGGTCGACCAGGGCAGGGCAGGGGAGTTTTAACTGCTTAAACTCTGAAAGCGCTGTTGTGTCTTGTTTTGTTTGTAAAACGGCAACCACCTTCACCCGGGGGCCGAATTCATGGATCAATTCTCGCACGTGCGTCAAATTGAAACGCGAACAAGGACAACTCGGATTGAAAAAGTGCAAGAGCGTGGGCCGCGGGTCAATATCATCAACCCTAAGGTGGTTCAACTCAGGCAGTTCTACAACTTCGCCGAGCGCAGGTTGCACGAGTTCCAGGGGGCGGGGCGTCGGGAGCGAATACTGGGCATCTTGATACCAAAACGTAGCGCCCACCAGCACAGCCAGTGCTGCTTCGCCGCCGAGAAGTAGGCCCCAGGTCATTACGCGATTCATCGCACACTCATTAACCGTGAAATTCAAATCTTTCACGGCATAACCGTAGCGCGGCCATTGCGCAGCCCCGGATTTCTCCGCGCGCATCGGCCTGCCTTAGTTCTGCCCCGTGCAACCCTAGTTCACCGCGGGCTGCAATTATCAACGCCGAGGGAGAGAGAAGCCCGCCATCCGGCGACCACTTTGCCGAGCAAACATTACAACCGGCACTTTCGCGCTGGTTATTCGGCGTTCGATCAGCCTAACCGGTCGTTATACTCAGCATTGGCGGGTGAACCGCGAACTAAACTGCCGGCGATCGTTCCGCTCCTTTCACCGCACCGTTGCCTGCTTTCTGGGCAAGTGCGAGTTGGGAGAGTACTCGCCAGACACGACGTCATGGCCTTAAGCCCAAAGCCTATAAGCAGTTGTAAATCGGTTTTTGGGAACGTTTGGAATGGAATGACTTTTGCCATTAGCCGTGGGTTTCACTTTTGAATTGGCATCAGGCGGATCGGTAATCATGGCGACGATTAGCAGCGACTTATTGCGGCGCGATGTGCGGACTTTGGGGGACATGCTGGGAGAGGTCATAACCGAGTCGGCAGGGAGCGAGGCACTCGCCCTGATCGAGACGATCCGGCAACTGTCTCGGCGGCGGCGCAGTGGCGATCATGTTGCTGAGGCGGAATTGGCGGAGCGAATCCCGCAGCTTACGATTCCCGAAGCGCGTGTCGTGGCTCGCGCTTTCAGCGTATTTTTCGACCTGGCAAATCTGGCGGAGGACCGTCACCGTATTCGCGTGTTGCGGGCACGTGTGCAAGAAACTGCTCCCAACCCCATCAGCGAGACGATTGCTGCCGGCATTGCGAAGTTACGCGAGGCCGGCTTCACAGCCGACCAAGTGCAGGCTGCGATCAACGCCGTCAAAATTGAGCTCGTCTTCACGGCCCACCCCAGCGAGGCCAAGCGTCGATCGATCCGCGCGAAACTTCGCCGGATGCGGCACGCGCTTCAGGAGCGCGATCGCCCGGACCTGTTGCCGCGTGAATGCGAGCGGCTGGAGATGCAAATTCGCGCCGACCTGACCGTGCTTTGGCAGACCGACTTTCTCCGTCCCTCGAAACCAACCGTGTTGGAAGAAGTCGAACGCGGGCTATCGATCACACCTCGCCTGGTTGAAGTCGTGCCGCAGGTCTACGACTCTCTGCGCCGCGCGCTCGAGATGTACTATCCGGGCAAGAAGTTCGATATTCCGCTCTTCCTGCGGTTTGGCTCCTGGATGGGTGGCGACCGGGATGGCAATCCGCACGTTACCGCCGCCGTCTCACGGCAAACGCTTCTCTGGCTGCGAGAATCGGCGATTGCTCAGCACCTGGCCATGTGCAAAAAAATGTACGACTTTCTCAGCTTATCCACGCACGAGATTCCGGTGGAATCGGTAATTGTGCAACGGTTGGCCGAACGGTCGGCGACTTGGCCGGAACTGGCCAAGTCACTGGAGCCAGTCACGCCGCTGGAAGTTTATCGGCGCTGGGTCTGCATGATTCAGTGGCGGTTGCAGAAGTCGATGCCCGTCGATGCCGGCGCGAGCATTCCGATCGGAGGCTATCGCGATGGTGCCGATTTGTTTGCTGACTTGCAGGTAATTCAAGACAGCCTGACGGTTCATCACAGCCAATTGCTGGCGGAAACAGAAGTCCAGCGTTGGCTCGATTTGGCTCGCGTTTTCGGCCTGCATTTGACGCGGCTCGATGTGCGGCAAGATGCGCGCCGCTACCGCGAAATCATGACCGACATTCTCTCGACGCTCGGCATCGTCGAGGGATATGGCGACTTGCCCGAAGAGAAACGCTGTGAAGTGCTCTCGAAGAGCTTGCCCTGGACCAAGCCGATCGCGACCGACAAACTCGCGCCACTCACTCTGGATACCCTCGAACTGTTTCGCCTATTGCACGAAGCTGTCCGCTCGTTTGGTCCCGATTGCCTCGGCGGTCACGTCATCAGCTTGACGCAGTGCCCGAGCGACGTGCTGAATGTGCTGTGGCTGTGGCGCTGGGCACAGGCGACCGCGACTGAAACAATAGACGACGAACTGCGAATCATTCCTCTCTTCGAGAAAATCGAGGACCTGAAAAATGCCTCGCAAACGCTCGATGCGATTCTCAGTCATCCACTGTATCGCGAGCATGTTTCGCGGCTGCAGAATCGGCAAGTCATCATGGTCGGCTATTCCGACAGTACCAAGGACGGTGGCTATCTCGCCGCTTGCTGGGGGCTGTATCAGGCGCAAAGCCAACTGCAGGCAGTCGCCGAAAAGCACGACGTTTCGCTCACGTTCTTCCATGGTCGTGGCGGTTCGCTCGGCCGTGGCGGTGGTCCCGCCGCGCGCGGCATTCTGTCGTTGCCACCCGAGGCGCTCGACGGCACGTTGCGGCTCACAGAGCAGGGGGAAGTGCTCGCCGAACGGTACGACGACACGCAGGTTGCATTTCGGCACTTAGAGCAAGTAGCCTGGGCCACGTTGACCGCTTCCGCCTTGCCCGGCGTGGAAGTGAAACCTGCCTGGCGCGACATGATCGACGAACTATCGAAGCGGTCTTACACAGCGTATCGCGAATTGGTCGATCAGCCCGGCTTCATTCAGTTCTTTGCCTCGGCAACGCCCATCGACGAAATCGAAAACTTGCCGATCGGCTCGCGTCCCGCGCGGCGGCGCGGCGAGCGTTCTTTGGGAGATTTGCGCGCGATTCCTTGGGTCTTCTCCTGGACGCAGAATCGCTGCATGATTCCCGCCTGGTATGGCTTGGGGACCGCGCTGGCCGAAGTGAAGTATCGCGATCGGACCAGTTGGAACACAATCTGCGAAATGTACCGGGCCTGGCCGTTCATGCAGGCAACAATCGACAACGCGGTCCTCGCGCTGGCGAAGGCTGACATGTACATTGCCCATCACTATGCCGACTTGGAAGAAGATAGCGATATTCGCCAGCGCTGCTGGAGCCTGATCGCAGCCGAACGAGACCGCACTCGGCAAGCGCTGCTCGACATGGTCGGCGGTGGCGAGTTGTTGGCGACAAACCCCTGGTTCTATAGTTCGATCGATGCGCGGAATCCGTACATCGATCCGCTCAACCTGATTCAGGTCGACTTGCTTCGCCGGCGGCGAACCTTGCCAGCCGAAGCCACCGACGCCGAGCGCGAACAACTGCGCGATATGCTCCGCCTAACCGTGCAGGGAATCGCGGCAGGGATGCGCACCACGGGCTAACTGCGTTCGCGGGAATTGACGTAAGTCTTGCGCACCAAATTCGGAGGGTGTTGAAAAAGTCAGGGACTTTTTCAACACTCAGGCACGCCGCGCACGAGAGTTACGCTAGGTCGTGTTGAATAAGTCGACCCGATTTTCAACAAGTGCGCTAAAAACCGATCGCGCGACTGACAACTTACGTCGATCGCTTAGGGCGACTTGATTTCTAAGATCCGCAGGTTGCGGAACTCGAGCGGAGCACCTTCAGCCTGCAAACCGAGATAGCCACTTTTCGCAACCAGGCCGGTTCCTTCCCAAGCTAACTCGCCGTTGCAATGAAAGGTAACCTTGTCTCCCACGCAGCGGACACGCCACTCGTTCCACTCCCCCGAAGGCTTTTGCATTTTTGGAACCGGTTTCGGCCCCATCATTTTGCCGTTGATGTAGTTCCCTTCGCTGCCACTGGCGAGGTTGATCTGATTCGCGCCGACCTTTTTGCCCGAACGAAAAAAGAGCCCGCTGTTGTACTTGGGCTTCATCCCCCGCCACTCCAGCCGAAATTCAAAATCGCCGTACTCCTTGGCAGAAGCCAGATGCGGGCTGCCACCGCCGGTGACTTTGATCACACCCTCTTCCACCTTCCAGTTCGCGGGCATTTCTTTCGGCGGCGACTCTTCACCGAAACGCCAGTTGGTTAAATCGGTGCCATTGAACAGGGAGACATAGCCCGCCTTCTTTTCTTCATCGCTCAGATCAGCGGCGAGGGCGGGGCAGGCCGTTGTCAGCACCAGAAAGATCCTAAGAAATCGCCAAGGAGAGAGGAGCATTGGTTCACCTTTGCATTGCTGGGATTGAATTGCTGCGGCCATCTTAGCCGTCGCCGAAGCAGAATACAGCCATCTCTCAAGCAATCGTCGAATCGTCAGATGCAATAGCGTATAATTGGTGTGTGACTCCCAGGAACCCAAAATGGTAACCATCAATTTAGACGACGCCACTGCAAATGCCCTGCGCACCAGCGCCGCGGCCCGTGGTTGCAGCTTGGAGGATTTTCTCCGGCTGATTGCGAAGCTACCTCCTGAATCAGCGCCACTATCTTTCGACGATCTGGTCCATCAGCTGAACCTGCTGAGTTCGGCTGAGGTCGTGGATTCCAATTACTCGCGCGCTGAAATCTATCAAGACCACGACTAGCTCCTTCGGTTGAAGCCATGTCAATTCTGATTGATACCGGCGTGTAGCTGAGAGCGTTTCAACGTAACTCCCCGGAACGCCCCCCGATTCTGCAGTCGTTTCAAAGACTCTGGCTCGAGAAACAAGAGTTGCTAACGACGACGCAGAACATAGCCGAGTTTTGGAACGTATCGACACGACCCGCATCGGCTCGCGGCAGTTTAGGACTTGCTCCCTCCATCGTTGAACCACGCGTCAAACTGATTGAACGAGTTTGCCGCATTGTGCCCTTCGATTTGGCTGACTACGTACACTGGCGCAGTTTGATTGTGCGCTACCAGATTTGCGGCGTGTCGGTCCATGACGCGAGATTAGTCGCCGTCATGCTTTCGAATCAAGTGCCAACCATACTGACGCTAAACGATTCGGATTTTCGCCGTTATCACGAGATTGACGTTCACACTCCAAGTAGCCTTTTGTCGGCAACTCTGAAGTGACTTCAAGTTGAGTTTCGATGCTGAAGTGCGAACTCGATATCGCCTTGCAAGGCTCGGTTCTTTTCGGCGAGGCGTTGGCGAATGCGGTGGACGGTGCGACGCACAGGGGCGGTGAGGACGCGGATGATTTCTTCGGGCGAGAGTTTTTCCAGGTCACCGACGGAGTCGACCCGCAGGAATTCGAACACTTGTCGCGCTTCGTAGTCTTCCTTGAAGAGCATGTAGAGTTTCTCTTCCGCGGTGACTAAGGGCCGGCCCAAAGTTGGTTGTTTGGGTTTGGGCTTCGCTGTGGTTTTCTTGGCCGGCTTGAGCTTCGCCGACTTTACGACCGCTGCTTTTGACGTTCCCTTTTTCGCCTTGGCCAGCACAGGCTTGGCCTTGATCGGCTTCTTCGGTGCTACTTTTTTCTTCGCCATGCTGCGGACTCACGTTGCTGGTTGCCAAGCTGCGAATATTAAATGCCTCAAGCGATCAATTGCTTGACGACCTGCCCGTGGACATCCGTCAAGCGATAATCGCGCCCCTGAAAACGGTACACCAGCTTGGTGTGATCGAAACCGAGTAGGTGGAGCAGCGTGGCTTGCAGATCGTGGATGTGAACTTTGTCGCGAGCGATCGAGAAGCCAAGTTCGTCCGATTCGCCGTGGCTGAAGCCGCCTTTCACTCCGCCACCAGCCAGCCACATGCTGTAGCAATCGGGAAAATGATCGCGGCCCAGGTTCGGTCCGCCGGCGGTGCGTCCTTCGCGGAACGGCGTACGGCCAAACTCGCCACCGCAGACGATCAACGTATCCTGCAGCAAACCTCGCTGTTTCAAATCCTTGATGAGCGCGGCAACCGGCCTATCCATTGTGGCACACTTCTTCGTGAGGCCGTCACCGATGCTCTCGCCAGGGCCCGTACCATGAAAATCCCAGCCCCAGTCGAACAATTGAACGTAGCGAACCCCTTGTTCGACCAACCGCCGCGCGAGCAGGCAGTTATTGGCAAAGCTGGCTCCGCCAGGAGTCGCACCATAGGCTTCGAGCGTTTCTTTGCTCTCGCGCGTGATGTCCATTACTTCTGGCACGGCGGTCTGCATGCGAAAGGCCAGTTCGTATTGCGCGATGCGTGTCGCGGTCTCAGGGTGCCCAAGTTCGCGGGCCTGCATTTCGTTCAGATCTCGGAGAGCGTCGAGGGTGTCGCGGCGCAGGTCACGATTCATACCAGCGGGATCGGAAGCATATAGAACAGGGTCTCCCTTGGAGCGGCACTGCACGCCTTGATAGACAGAGGGGAGAAAGCCGCTGCCAAACGAATTCTTCCCACCGTTGGGCTGTACACCGCTGGAGATGAGAACGACAAAGCCCGGCAGGTTTTCGTTCTCACTACCGAGGCCATAAGTGACCCACGTGCCGAACGAAGGTCGGCCCGAGCGCGGTGAGCCTGTGTAAAGCAGCAGTTCCGCGGGAGCATGGTTGAACTGCTCGGTGAACATGCTCTTGACGACGCACATCTCGTCGGCGATGCCGTGAAAATTCGGGACCGCATCGGAAAGCCACACGCCACCCTCGCCATGCTGAGCGAACTTGCGGGGCGTACCCATCAGCTTAGGAACGCCGGAGGTAAAGGCAAACCGCTTCCCTTTGACGAACTCATCGGGACAGGCCTGCCCGTCGCGCTTCACGAGCTCGGGCTTGTAGTCGTACATATCTAGGTGAGGTGGCGAACCGGTCAGGTGAAGATAAATCACCTGCTTGGCCTTCGCAGCAAAATGCGGCAGCTTGGGCGTAAGAGGATTAATCTCGGCCACTGCCTTGTTCGTCCCGTTATCCGGCGCCGCATAGCCGTTTTGCTGAAGCAACCCAGCAAGGGCCATCGCGCCGAGGCCGACACCCGAGTCCTGGAGAAAGTGACGGCGGGTGCGGTGTTGGAGCTGATCACAAATTGGATTCATCGTTGGTTCCTTATCGCTTCATCAGCGTTTCGTCCAAGTTGAGGAGCACGTTGCCAACGACAGTCCAAGCAGCCAGTTCGGGAGCGGACGCATCTTTCGGCAGCGGGCCAATCGGTTCGGTCGCCAAACGGCGGGCTGCATCGGGATCGGCTTGGAATTTCGTAAGGGTGCGAGTGAAGAGTTGCGTCAGCCGCTCTCGCTCGTCGGCGTGAGGAGGGCGGGCCAGGCAGAGGCGAAAAGCAAATGCCGCGCGATCGGCAGGCGTAGCTCCGCCCTCGGCAACAACTTTCCGCGCGAGAGCCTGAGCAGCTTCGATGTACACGGGGTCATTCAACGTGACGAGCGCCTGCAACGGGGTATTGGTGCGAACTCGCCGGACCGTGCAGACTTCACGATTCGGAGCATCAAAGGTCGCCATGGAAGGATAGGGATTCGACCGACGCCAGGTGGTGTACAGCGCCCGGCGATAGCGATCAGGGCCTTCGCTGGTCTGCCAATCGATGCCGCTACCAAAGGCCGCGTTCAAACCCATCGCGGGCTGCATCGGCTTAACGGGCGGGCCATACATCTTAGTACTCAGCAGCCCGCAGGCAGCCAGCGTTTGATCGCGCACCATTTCGGCTGACAACCGGAACCGTGGTCCTCGCGCGAGTAAGCGATTATCAGGATCGCGCTGCTGAAGGTCGGGCGTGACACGCGATGATTGCCGATAAGCGGCTGATGTCACCAGCTTTTTGACGAAGGCCTTGAGATCCCATTTGTTCTTGACGAGGTCAGTCGCCAACCAATCAAGCAACTCAGGATGCGCGGGCTGTTCGCCTTGCGAGCCAAACTCTTCACTGGTAGAGACAATGCCGATACCGAAGATCTGTTCCCAGTAACGATTGGCGATCACCCGCCCCGTGAGTGGATTGTTATCGTCCACCAACCAATGCGCCAGCGCGAGCCGCTGATGAATATCGGTGCGGAGCGGCGGAAAGATGGCCGGGCTGCCAGGCTGAACTTCGTCACCCAGGTCCAGATAGTTCCCGCGATGTTGCAGTCGTGTGACCCGACCTTTGCCTGCCATCTCCTTCATGATCGGGACCGTATTGGGCTTGAGATCGGCAATCAACTTATTGATCGCTGCTTGCCGATCGCGAGTCCCCTTCAACTCGGGCGTGATGCTGAGGAAATGCTTGGCGATCAGATCTTTTTGCTCTGGAGTTCGTTCATCCACGGCAGGCTGAAGGGCGGCCAAAACGTTGGCGGGTGCCTCAGCCCACATTTGCACCTGGTCGGACGATGTCGCACTCAAGCGAAATTTGCCGAGTGTGTGCTGCTTGTGAACAGACTGCTGGTGAATGGTAACGACCAGCTTGCTGCCTGCGCCCACTTCCGCTGGCTGCTTGGCAACTAGCGTGACCGAATGCGATTCGCCTGGCCTCCCGCCAATCGCCCAGCCCTTCTGCTTGCGGTCGGCCTTGCCATCCGGGCGAATCAAACTGGCCGCTTCAAATTGGGGCTGAGAGTAAGTAGCAAACGCCGTAGTAAAGTCGAGTGCCTTCTCGCCGGAGAGAAGAAACTCTTCGCTCTTCGGTGGTGCCTTAGCTACCATTTTCTGCCAAACGGGCTTTCTCTGCTCGTCCAGCAAAGTCACCTGAAAATCAGCGAGCCGTCCGCCGGCATTTCCGTCGGTCCGGTTCCAAATCACGATGCGGTCGACATCGCGTGCATCCTTAAGATCGACTTCCCACCAAGGATCGTTCGACGCCGCGGTATGTGTAACACTCTTGGCTTGAAAATCACCATTCGTGTTACCATCGATGGCCAACTTCGGCGGGCCATCGTAGTCGGTCGAACTTTGCGTGGCTTCGCCGGCGAGTGCCAGGTTATTTGAGCCCGAGAACACTTGCACTTCCGCCAGGGAGAGCATTTTCTTCTTGCCGGGAATCTCCACGCGGACGTAGCGGCCGCGCAGCAAGCTGTCCTCGGGCGGCACAACGACGGCAGAGATTTCGCTGATGACGAAGTTGCTGCCAGAATGCCCAGGGCCTTTGCCGGGCAATTGTTCGTCAGCCAGTGCTTCCAGTCGCAGGGCGCGGAGTCTCCCAGCGGCCAGCGGAATTTCTAGCGTGTAGTCGTCGTTGTCAGCAGCCGTTGCCACGCGGACGACGCCATCATTTGCGATGACTCCAGGCAGGCCCGTCTGCGATTGAAACTTGGCTGGCACCAGCGATGTCCATTCCACCGCGCGCGGAATGGTTGCTTCCCATTTTGCTTGAGCAGCGGCCAATTCTGGGGTGGTTGTTTGCAGGGTTTTTGCCAGGGCGGCAAGTTCGCTTTCCCATTGGGTCTTCTGTTCCAATTGCATTGGCGAGAAGCGGGACAACAATGGCGATTCATCTTTGCGATCGGCATCTTCGGTATTGTTAAAAATGGCAAACAGTCCGAAGAACTCCTTCTGCGAGAGCGGATCGTACTTGTGCGTGTGGCACTGAGCGCAGGCGATGGTCGTTCCCATCCAAACCGCCATCGTGGTATTCACGCGATCGACGACTGCGACGTTACGGAACTCCTCGTCGTTCGTGCCACCCTCGTTATTCGTTAGCGTGTTGCGATGGAAGGCCGTCGCAGTCAGCTGTTCATCAGTTGGGTTCGGTAGCAAATCGCCCGCAATCTGTTCGATCGTAAATTGATCGAAGGGCTTGTTCGTATTGAACGAGCGAATCACATAATCGCGGTAGGACCAGATGGTCCGCGCTGGATCGTCGGCATAGCCAGCGGAGTCTGCATAGCGGGCCAGGTCAAGCCACTGATGCGCCCAATGCTCGCCGTAAGCCTCTTTCTGCAACAGGCGGTCAACGAGTTTCTCATAGGCCTGGGGATCCGAATCACTTACAAAAGCATCGACTTCCGCGAGCGTGGGAGGCAAACCAGTGAGATCAAGTGAGAGGCGGCGAATGAGCGTATAGCGATCGGCCTCGTCTTGCGGCTGCAGCCCTTCGCGCTCCAGCCGTGCGAGCAGGAAGTGATCGATTTCGTTCTTTGGCCAAGCCTTGTTTTTGATCGCGGGAAGCTGCGGAAATGTTGGTTTGACATACGACCAGTGCTGGGCGAAAGGAGCGCCTTGGCGAATCCACTCTCGCAGAAGCTCAATCTCGCGAGGCGTCAGATTCTTGCCAATGCCCGGGGGCGGCATCACTTGATCCGCCTCGCGCGAGGTGACTCGCTTGATCAATTCACTCTTTTCAGGCTGGCCGGGGACAACAGCCGCGTGACCGCTGCCGAGGTCTGCTTTGGCTCCTTCGAACGTATCGAGCCGCAGGCCATCGATGCCCCCTTTTCGCTCAGCCTCGTCGGGGCCGTGGCAAAAGTAGCATTTATTCGACAAGATCGGCTTGATGTCGCGATTGAAGTCGATTTGCTTCGACGGCTCGGCGGCCATGATTGCCGCTGAGAGGGCGAAGCAGACGAAGAGTGGATACGCAATCAGCCAGCTGCGAAGCATCGGAGCAGAGCCTCGAAGTGCGGGGAGGGAGCGAGCGGAAGGGGCCGTAGCAGACTTTAACTCAGTCGCTGCAGCGGTCTGCATTATAACTGCCAGCGGAACGACGATGCTATGAACTGACCTGGGGAAAAATCACGAATTCAGGCACTATTTCTGCCACGCCGTTGTTTCTTTCTTCCCATTCTTAAAGACGACCACAGCTCTCGCCGTCTTTTGGTCCGCCGACAACGTTAACGTCTCGGTGTCGCCGGGTCCCCACGAGATCACCAATTGCTGCCCGACCATTTTCCAACTCTGCGTCTCACTTACTGCACCGATAACGACTCCTCCGCTGGCAATCTGGAACACCCGTTTACTGAAGTTCAGTGACTTTCGTTTCATGCCGATAAATGCCGCTTCCGTGTCTTGCAACTTCCATTCAAAGGCTTCGGACTTCCCACTCTCTAAGATCGCTCGCCCCTGAATGGTTTTGCCATCTGCCGATAGGGCGGCGGATCTCTTCTGCGACTGCCAATCGCGGGGAGCCTGGACATGCCGCAAACTCGCCGTGATCTTGCCATCTAGCGCAATGTTTCCCTCCACCACCGCGCGAATCTGGCCAGCCGTAGGGTGGCGATAGATCGTTGTCCCTTGGAAACGATTGCCTGTCTGGCTGATCGAGTAAACCACGTTGGCCGATTCTCGCCAGATTCCTTCGATGGATGGAGTTCGATCCCTTGCTCCCGCGGGAGTCGGCGAATAGTTCGTCGTTGCCGGAAGCGATGCCAGCAGGCGGTCCACGCGGGTTTTCGTCAAACCACTCAAAGCCGGGAGGGCCTGGCGGTAGAATTCGGCCGCATGAGTTTGCACCCGCGACCGCCGGCTTCCTTCGACCGCCTCGGCAACCTTCCACCAGGCATCGCCCACTTTGAGTGGATCAGGTCTCTCCGCCAGTTCAAGAAGTGCCGCGGCGTTCGACAATCCATCGTTCCCCAGCGCTAGCATCGGCACACCGCGCTCCCAATCCCCTTTCCAAAAGCAAGCGAACTTCCCGACGGCGGCATTCGCCTCAGGATCGGACGGCTTGTCGAGCAAGACTTTCTCCGCTGCCTGGATGGTCGGAAATTCCGCGGCTGCTTCCTCAATCTCAGTTGCCTTGGCTGCCAGGTGCCGCGCAAGTTCGGGATCCCTCCCTTCCTTGGCACAATTCAGGGCTAACTCGGCCAAGGCTTTGGCCGGCTCATAGCGATCCGCCATGCGGGCTTCATCGACCAGCGGGTAAAGCAACGCGGCAACTTCCCGCTTCTCTTTTTCGGTATTAAGCGCCTTGGCGGCTGTAGCGGCAGCAGCCATCTTCTGCGGTAACACGTTGGAGTCGTATTCGACGTCGATGCGCTCGATAGCATCAAAAGCCGTTGTCAAGTCGCCCTGCTGCGCGGCGATGTCCCGCGCCACGCGGAACAGGACAAAGCGCGCGACCAGATCGTCTTTGGTCGCGGTAGCTTCGAGCAGTAGTTTCTTCGCGAGTTCAATCTTCTGGGCGGGAGACTTCGCCAGCTCATAGTCCGGTTTGTAGACTTCGGCGACTTGCGCCACAGCGGCCTGCTGTGCGGCGGCTTCTGGCACCGGGAATTTCCGCCCCGGTTCCGCGGCCAGCGACGAAATGGTAAGCGCTAGCCAAGCAACGCTAACGCAGGAAGTCAATCGATTCATCAGCCCCTCTAAATGCACCACAGTAGTCAGGCCAAATTTTTCTGAATCTACTTCCGCATCATCGAGGCTGCAACCAAATCCAAATGCTTCCTTAGGAGTCTAATGCGCGTGCCCAGCATGCGCAACCATGTCCTTACACGCCTTCTCGCACTTACGGCACTCGGCGGCGCATTCCTTCATGTGCTTATCGTCGGCGAACTTTTCACATTCCTTGGCGCACATCGCACAGGCATCGACACACGCTTTGCAGATGAGTGCGGCAAGAGGACCACTGCGGGCCACGATCGAAGCTGCCGTGGCGCAAAACGCAGCGCAGTCGTGGCAAAACGCCAGCGTCTTGGCGTGATCTTTCTTGCCGGCCTCCAGTTGCCGAGCGCAATGAGCCGCACAGCTATCACACTCGCGTTGACAATCGGAACAAGCCTTGGCACAGGCATCGTTCATGTCGGCGTGCGCGTGATTGTTCTCCGCGCTGGGGCCGGGCTTGGTCGCCGGAGCTTGCGCACTTCCCGAGTTCTGCATCGCCGCTAAGGCAGCCGCTGTTAAACTGGCTACGGTGAATTCTCTTCGTCCGATCATGGTAGGCATCCTTGAAAAAAGGAACGGAACCGAAAGATCATGAGAAGTCGAACAACACCCCCGCACTGTTCCGACTACTATCCTCTCCAACATGCCACGGTCCATTGACGGAGACTCGTGGCGCGCGAATTGTATTCAGCAGCGGTGTCAAGACAAGACTCTATATTGGCGGAAGCCGCCACTTCTGCTTACTTGGCGAACATAGGACTCGACCGATCGCCACGCGAGAGCAGGTAAGCGACCAGATCCAGAGCTTCTTCCTCGCTAAGCGTGTTCATTAGTCCATTGGGCATCATGGAATTCGGCGACGGCGAGATTTCTTCTACCAGGCGATGATCGACATCCACCACTGCGGTCGGATCAAGCATGTTGGTGTTGATCTTGATGTTATCGCCCGCCAGATTTACGACGCGCCCAATCACGATTCGGCCATCGGCCGTGAGAATTCGCACCGCAGCGTACTGATCGCTGATGACCTTGCTAGGGTCGACGATGTTTTCCAGCAGATCGCGACGGCTGAAGCGCCCCGCAGCGCCAGAAAGATCGGGGCCCACGGAGCCACCTTCATTGCCAAAGCGATGGCAGCCAAAGCAATTCGCTGCAGCGAACATCTTGCGCCCCTGGTCGAAATTGCGGCCCGTCAATTTTGCATCGGCCAATTGCGTCAACTCGTCGAGTTTCCATTCCTTCACAAACGGTCGCGGAGGAGCAACCGGACCGGCTGATTGAATGGGTTGAGCATCCAAGAGGGGTTTGAGTTGATCTTTTTCGGCGTCGGAAAGAGTGGTGAGCGCATCCTTCTTGATGTTCTCTACAAACAAGACGAAGCTCATTCCTCCCTTGTAACCAGCCGCTTTGTGAAACCACTTGAAGTACGATTCACGCAGATCCGGAGTCCAGCCAGCACGCAGCATTCGCAAGGCGCGGGCATATTCAATCTGCTCTTCCTGGGTCGGCGCGGTTGCTAGCAAAAGGACCGTTTTTTCGGCGGCCGACGGAGCCTGCAGATAGACGAGCAGATTCGCGAGTTCCGCATTTTGCTCGCGCGTGGCCGCTGGATAAGCAGGATCGAAGCGGGCGATTGTCCGGGCCTTGAGGTCATCGCTGGGCGGACCCAAGCGATTGAAAGCAACCGCATATACCCGCAGCAGTTCATTGCGCTGTTGGCCGTCGAGCGACTGCCAATCGATTTTTTCGAGCGAGGTAACAATTTTGCCGAGCAAAGTAGAATCGGCAACGGGCAAATCAGCCTTTCGATGAAACGGGTCTGTCCCCGCAGCGCGCACGAGAGCGAGCAGCGCGGTGATCGCACCTTGCGGATCTTTTTCGGCAAGTGCTTTGTCCTGCCACTGCTTCACATCCTGGTGTTCAATGGCCACTCGTGCGGCAAAGCGGATAAAGCGATCCGTACTAGCCAAATGAGGCCAGGCCTTGTCGATTACGCGCGGATCTTTTTGCAAATGAAGTGACTCCAGTTCGCGGCGGAGTTCACGATCCTGCTTGCCGACGGTTTGATCCAGCTTGCTGGGCTCGGTTGATTCGCTGCCGGTGTAAGTCACACGGTACAGGCCCGATTTGGTCTTACGTCCGCCGATGGCGAAGTACATTGCGCCATCCTGGGGACGAACGACTAGATCGGTGAGGGGCAGGGGAGTACCAGTGACGAACTCTTCCAACTTGGCGGTGTAGGAAGATCCTTGCGGCTCAAAATGGACTGCGTAGAGCTTGCCGTAGCTCCAATCGCAAATGAACAGAGCCTCTTGATAGCGGGCAGGAAACTTCGCGCCGTAACCAAAGACAATTCCAGTCGGCGAGCCGGGGCCAACGTCGACCACGGGTGGCAACGTATCGGCATAGTAGGTCGGCCATTTCCCCGCTCCGTTGCGCCAGCCCCATTCGCTGCCGCTGGTCGCATGGCACACGCGAGTCGGGCGATACCAGGGAGTGTTGAAGTCCCACTCCATATCGGCGTCGTAGGTGAAGAGTTCTCCTTCGCGATTGATGGCTGCGTCGAACTCGTTGCGGTAGCCGGTCGAAACGAGTTCCCACTCTTTTCCTGCTGGGTCAATCTTGTAGATGCAACCACCCGGACCGAGCACGTCGCGCATGAAGCCACGACCATCGGGCATTCGTGGCAGCAGGTGATCTTCGCCCCAAAGCTGCGGCACGCGCGAGCGATTGAATTGGGTCTGCTTCGTACCATTGCCGCAAACGATATACAGGTTCTGCTTATCCGGCGTCAACAGCACGGCATGCGGACCATGTTCGCCGCGCCCCTCCAGCGTGCGGAGTGTCTCGACTTTATCGAGCATGTCGTTGTTGTCGGTGTCGGTCACACGGTAGACACCACTCGGGTATTTTCCCGCTGTGTTCACGACGACATATAAACTGTCGAAGGCCCATAGCAGGCCTTGAGCTTCGCCAATATCGACCGGGATCTTCTCGATCTTCGTGGCGTCTTTGCTGCCAATCTCGGGGACGGTGATTCGGTAGAGACCGCCGTTTTGATCGGACGCGATCAGCCGCCCTTTCGGATCGACGCACAGATTGACCCACGAACCTTCCTCCGTTTTCGGCACGCTGTAAAGCAACTCCACCTGAAAGCCTTTGGCAACCTTCAACTGAGCGACCGGAGTTGCAGGCGGCTCGGGGAGATGGGCATTCTTGTCCGGCGCTTTATCGGCTCGCTTGGGCTGAGCCTGCTTTCCTTTTTTCTTTCCCGCGTCTTGCCCGTGCCCTTCGCCAAGTCCGATGGCAATTACAGCGGCCAATGCGGCGAACAAGAACCAATGACTTCCGGCAAAACGCATAAGAACCTCTGGCAAGGGAAAGGTGCGAGCTGAACGAATTTCAACCGATCAACTTCCTACGATAGCTTTCCGCGTGAGATTTTTCTCTCCCCTGACGGTGAATTCCCGGAGCCCGCGCGCAAAAGCAAAAGGCCCCGGTATCAACCGGGGCCCACGGGGATCGTCGAAAGTGAGGAGTACGCGCTAGGCAAACGGCAGGCTGCCCAGGCGAGATTGGCTGACGCTGCGTACGCCAGCGTTGATATTGCTGTTGAGGCCCAGGTTACCGAACGAATCCTGGCTGTTGTTCTGGCTGCTTAGGTTTGCAAACAAACTAGCCTCGGTGTTCAGATTGGCATTCACGTTAAGCTGATTCTGACCAGCCAGGCTGGCAAAGAAATCATCGGCAGCTTGATTGGCCAAGCTGAACTGGAGCGAGTTGTTCAGGGCGAGATTCGCTGCATCGTCCACCGTCAGATTGGCGGCACTGACGCCGTTGAACGTGGCCAAGTCGTCGAAGTTCGCATCGCCTGTTAGATTGAGGGCGGCGGAACCACCAATGGAGCCATTCAAGTTGTTGTCGCTATTCAGCAGCGAACTGACGCCCAGGTTGCTGGAACTGTTGAGGGCCGAGTCCAACAGCAGGTTGGCGGTGATGGCAGTATCGATATCCAAGTCGGTTCCCAAACCGAGTCCATCGATATCCAAGCCATCGATCACCTCGTCAAGATTCGCGTCCACGTTCGCTTTGATGTCCGCCTCAAGACTGTTGTCTACATTCGTCGAATCATTCAAGTCCGCACTGGCACTGGCATCAACATCAGCGGAGATACTGAGATCGGTGCTAGAGCCAAGCGAACCGGTCAAATCTTCGAGAACGGTATCAGCGTCGGCATCCACGGTCGCCGCGACATCAGCATCGGTAGCACTAGCCACGTCAGCACCGACGCTTGTCTCTAACGAAGTGTGATCGCTCGCCAGATTGAGATGCAGGTCCGCAGCGAGATCAGAATTCAAATCGCCACCTACGTCTTCACCGGCACTGGTCGCAGTCATCGCACTTTGATTCGCGGCGACTGGCTGTTCTCCACTCTCTTCAAAGGTCGTGGTGCCAAAGTCGCAAGAGATAAGGTACGACGTGTCCTCAGGCGACTCGGGTTCGACTTGCTGAACGCTTTCAGTAGCGAGAAACGGCCCCATATCCGCGGCGAGAACCTGCCGGTTTTCCAAACCTTCCGGAAATAGACGACGCGAATGGCTCAGGGATGACGAGGTGCGACGAGTATTCCGACTCAATGCTTTTGGCGTATTCATAACCGGCCGATCCTTATGGAGAGTCTGCGAAGGAGTACACACTGCCCTTCCTCCGGGTATCAATCACTTGGCAGTGATGATTCAACACTTTTGCAACATCAATGCCGACTGCCGCAACTCTCGCCAAAAGTGTCGTTTTTCCTCGTAAATCCACAGGATTGGTTACTACGCGACCAGTGCGGGCAAGTCACTTGTTCCGGGCTAAACCGGGCCGGTTTGAAATCGACCAGGGAGCAGAAGACGTGAACTACCTATTTTCACAAGTCGTGAGTGATGGGCTGGATTCGAGCAATCAGAGCTGATCGATTTGCCACCGCATTCGGAAATTGGGACAAACCGCACGCTGTCGCAGCGTGCGCGCTTGAGAATCGCCGCCCCGAGAACTACAACAAACGTGTGGTCGCTTTCCCCATATCTCATCTACCGAGGGGAGGTGCCGATGCAGTAACGCTCGAGACGCAGGTATTCACCTCGCTCGGCTGACGAAGTTCGATCCACTGCTAGTGTCGTCGTTTTCATTTTTATTTATCACGCGTGATTCAACCATCGAATCTCGCGATTCCCGGTCTGGCTGTGGTCCAAGCTCGTTGTCCCGCCTGTGGGTGATGACTGACGTCTCTTATCGGACGCTGAAGCTGATCTCTTCTTTTCATTCCACAGCTTTATTTTTTCGGAGGCCGCGATGAGCGAATCCTCTTCGTTCTCATTGACTCGTTTCGTTCGCCTGCTTTATACGCAAAATCCGTTTTACTTGATCGGAACATTCTTAATCCTGCTCGGGCTGCAACAAAGCCTGGGCCAAGAACCGCTGCTGGCCACCTCGGGTTTGTTAACCAGCTTGCTGGCCGGCTACACGGTGTTACTCGTGCTCATTGGTGTCGTCATCGTGCGCTGGGGACAACTCTGGGACGATGTGCGTACAATTTTGCTCGTCGTTGTGCTCCTCTTTTACATGCTCTCGACCAGCCTCGATGTGCATGTACTCGAGTCTCCCTCGCGCGGAACCGCGCTGCTGTTATGCGGACTCGCGTTCTGCTTGGGACTGAGCGAATTCCTGCTGCGGATTCTCAGGCTGCAGTTGCCGGCACCCTATCGCTGGGCGTTCTATCTTTCCCTCTGCCTCCTGTTTAGCTATCCGATCGCGCTCGCGTGGCTCAGTGACTATCGCTGTTACGAGGCCCGCAGTTGGGTCATCGGCAGTTTCGCGCTGGCTGCTTCGCTGCCGCTGCTGGCGCTCATTCCTGCCGCACGGAGTCGCACCGCCGTTCCTGTTCCATGTGCGGCCACCTGGCAGTGGCCGTTTTATCCGTGGTCGCTATTTGTGTATCTGACCGTGGGCCTGGGACTGCGGGCCTGGTGGCTGACCATTTCGTTCGACCCAACCAAGGGAGAAGGGAATTCGTTTCATCCTTACCTGCTCATTCCTCTGCTACTCGTCTGGAGCCTGATTCTGCTTGAAGCGGGATTGGTTCATCACCGACGATACTTCCTCGCAGGTGGCCTATTGCTCCCTGCAGCTGCCATCCTACTCGGCTACTGGGGACCCGGGAGTAGCAGCGCGGAAGCAGCGTTTTTGGCGAGGGTGACGAACACACTGGGCTCGCCACCCCAATTGGCCGTGTGGAGTGTGCTGGCGTTTCAAGCTTGGGCATATTGGCGAACGGCCAGTGGCCCTTGGAATCTCGCGAGTGAAGTAGCTCTCACTTCTACAGCCATACTCGCCTGCATGACGGGAAAACACACGCTCGATTGGCAAACGCTGACAGATGCAAACCCGAGCGGAATTGCGCTGGTGGCTGCGGCTTTTATGGCTAATGCGATGCGGCAACAAAGCAGCTATCGAGCCTTGGTGGCCGCTTTGCTGGGAGGCTGCTATCTGTGGCTCACCGACATTGCGAAGTTTCCTGCTGATCCGGATCGTTTCTGGCTCATGCATGCGCCCGTGCTGGTGATCCTCGCTTTGCTGTCGGTCTTTCGCGATCAGTTGGCCGCGCTGCTGCGGAATTTTGCCGTATCGGCGATTCCCACGCTCGCGTGTGTTGCGGCCTTGGCTTATCCGTGGTGCTTCACGCGCACTCCCCTGCTGCAGTTCACCGTCTATCTATGCTTCCTGTTACTGGTTTCGTTCCGACTCTGGCTGCTTGACCGGCAGGTGAGTCAACTCTTCGCTTTTGGCCTTACAGGGATGGTGAGTTGCCTGCTCTACCTCTGGCCAGCGGGAAAGATGCTGGCCGAGTCGTGGCTGGCCGCAGGCCTACCTTATCTGCTGGTGGGACTTGCCGTCGTCGTGGCGGGAATTGCAGTCAGCCTACTGAAAATGAAGTTGCCAGAGCACTTGTGGAATTGGCTAACGCAGTTCAATGAGCAATTCCAATTGCATCCCGATGAAATGGGATAAGTGCTGCATGCGGCAAGAAATACTCAGAGCCAGTCCGCACGGGGCGACCTGGCTCTGAGGTTTTGTTCGTGCGAGGTAATTGCAAACAATTACTTCTTCTTTTTGCCGGCCCCGATCTTCGTGGTGGTCTTTTGCGCGTCGGTCAGAATGGCGGCGACAGCCGTATTGAACGCGGCTTGAGCTTCGCGCAGTTCCTTGTCGGCGTCGACCATGGTCTTCTTTTGGTCGTCGGTCAGCTTGAGCGCTTCGTTAACCGCATCCGCTGCTTCCTTCCCCTTCTTGCCGGCAGCTTTGGCAGCCTTCATCGCTTCTTGCTTGGCTTTGACTTGGTCCGCTGTCAGCAGTCCGTTGACCTTGTCTTGCGCGGCTTTCAACCGGGGAGCATGCTCCTTGGCGACGATTTCATACTTGGCCTTTTGGTCGGCAGTCAGTTCCGCAGCTTCCAGCTTCTTAGCCATGGCAGCGGTGGGATCCGGCATCTTCTTTGCCTTCTTGCCATCGTTTTGCGCGTCAGCACGCAGAGCAAGGGCGACGCAAGCGAACACGGCGAGGGCGACGAGACACTTCGAATAGAACGATTTCATGCGGCGAACTCCGAATCACGAGAGGGGAACGAAAAGTGGCGAAAATTGAAAATCTAGTTGCGCAAAACGATGCCCACGAAACTCGTGGGCATCCATGCTCGCTACGACGAATTGTTGAGGTTAGCGGTTAGCTCAAAGCTTGGGTGATGATCTTGCCGTCGCGGACGATCATGATCGGCCGGCCGGTGTTGGTGTGATATTCATGGGTGTGATCGATACCGAGCGTGTGGTAGAAGGTCGCAGCCACATCGTCAGGTGTGATGGCATCGTTCTTCGGTCCGGAGGCGGTCTTATCGCTTTCGCCGATAACCTGGCCACCCTTCACGCCGCCACCTGCGAGCAACATGAACATGCAGCGAGGATAGTGGTCGCGACCACCTTCCGCAGCGCGGCTGTTGATCTTTGGCGTGCGGCCGAATTCGCCGGTGATGAAGACCGCGGTAGTCTCGAGCAAACCCTTCTGCTGCAAACCATTGAGGAGGGCAGCGACACCAGTATCGAGTTGCGGGAGCAACTTGGTCCGGAGGTTGGTGAAGTTGTTGGTGTGGGTATCCCAACCACCGAGGGTCATCGTGACGAACCGGACGCCCGACTCGACCAAGCGCGAAGCGAGCAAGCAGTTCATACCGAAGGTTTCGGTGCCGAAGGGTTCGGCGAACTTCGGCGATTCCTTGCTCACATCGAAGGCGTCGCGAGCGCGGCGCGAAGTGATGATGGAGTGGGCTTGCTCCGAGAAGCGATCAAGCCCGGTCAGCAGTTGACTGTTCGATTCGACATTAGCGAACGTCTTGTCGAGGCCTTGCAGCAGGTTCTGACGACGTTCGACTTCTTCTACCGTCAGGCCGTTCCCCAGCGAGATGCCGCGGACGCCATAAGATTGGCCCGACTTTGGCGAACCAGTGGTATTGAGCGGTGCGTACTGCACGCCCAAGAATCCGGTCCGTTGATTGCTGTTGGGAATGGCGACGAACGGAGGCAAGTCCTTGGGACCTCCCTTTTCCTTGGTCACGACAGCGCCGTAGCCAGGATACTCGAGCGATTGAATCGGACGGTTCCCGGTATTCACATACTCTGTTCCCAGAGCGTGGGCACCCAAGGTGTGAGAGACACCGCGGAGCACGCAGAATTTGTCCGCTTGGGCGGCCAGCTTTGGCAGGTGTTCCGAAATCTCAACACCAGGCACGCAGGTCTTGATTGGATTGAACGTGCCGCGATTCTCGGCCGGAGCGTCCGGCTTGAGATCGAAGGTGTCCATGTGCGAAGGACCACCGGTCAGGTTGATGAAGATGGCGTTAGTTGCCTTGGCCTTCTTCAACTCGCCCGCAGCCGACAAGCGAAGGTATCCAGAGAGACTTAGACCAACGCCGAGGGCACCAGCCCGCAGGAAGTCGCGACGCTTCACACCATCACAGGTAAAGGACAGAGCCATGAGAGAATTCCTTTTTTCGAACGTGAGGATTTGCTTTTATTGAACGAATAAAATTTGGTTAGGGAGTCAGTCGGCAATTAGTGGTTGACGATGAACTCCTTCGTGTTAATCAGAGTCCACAGCAGCCCGCGTGCTCCTTCGAGGGGCGACGAGGAGGATGCCAGGAACTCTTGGCAACGGCTGATTTCGTCATCCGTCGGTTGACGGCTGAGCGTGCGGAGGTAAGCCTGCCGAATCAACGTGATTGGTTCGAGGCTGAGTCCTTCGGGCTGCTTTTTGACTTCGTCCTTGGTCTTCGCAGCGGATTCCAACTCTGCAATGCGAGCTTCGAGCCGGGTAATTTGTTCCTTGTTCTTCTCTTTCTTGGCGCGGTCGAGGCGAGCCTTCATCCGCGGCAACTCCTTGCTGAGGTCGACCTTTTCGGGGTCAGTCCCATCCTTCAGTCTGGTGGGCTTCTGCTTGATCTGGTCGATCCAGGTATCGCGACCACCTTCCAGCGCCGAAAGCACACTGGTATCGTTCTGCAGATAGACCGTTTGCAACAAACTGGCGTCCATGGAACGATCGCAATCGCAATTGCTTTCGCGAGTCGATCGGCCGAAGACTTGCAAACCAAACGTGGCATTGCCAGCCTGATTGCCTTGCACGCGAGCACTCGAAGTGGCGATCGAAATGGCTCGACCCTTGATTTCCGTCCGGGCTCCAGCTGCTTTCGCGTCCGAAGACGTGGCGATGGTGATCGCGTCGTAGGCAACTTCAGCCGGCAGGCGACGAGGCACAGCGCGAGCGAAGTTACGTTCGTCCTTGCTGTTGGTTTCGTTAGGCTGCCACGATCGTTGATAGGTGTCGCTGGCGAGAATCTCGCGGTGGAGCCACTTCATATCGAACTTGTGTTCGATGAAGCCCTTGGCGAGGTAGTCGAGCAGTCCGCGGTTGCTCGGCGGATTGGCCAGGCTTAGATCATCTGGTGGCTCAACGATACCGACGTTGAAGTAGCTGGCCCAAACGCGATTCACGAACGCCTTCGCAAAGTAAGGATTGTTCGGGCTGCGCATCCAATCCATCAATGGCTGGCGAGCATCTTCCACGCTGTTGAGATCCATCGTTTCGCCGCCGAGGACGCGGGCCTTGGCCACCGGCATCGGAGCGCGATTCTTATTGTTGGCGTTCCCCTTGTCGTTCTTGCGAGCCGGGGCAGCTGTTGGCTTGATCAAGTAGACTTCGCCGAAGGGAATGGTCTTTCCTTCTTTCAACGCGTCTGGCAGCAAGCGACGGAGGTCATTTCCCTTGAGTTCTTTGTTGAGCCCCGAAGCAGCAATGATCTCGTTGTATTGCGCCAGCGATTCTTTATCGCGGGCACCAGCCTGATTGAACTGGACGCGAGCGAAGAAGGCCTTGAAGGCATCGAAGTCATCCTTCGACCATTGATCGAACGGATGCTTGTGGCACTGGGCACATTGAATCCGCATGCCGAGGAAGGTGTAGGCAATGCCAATCGCCCGCTCTTCAGGCTGGCGATAGTTATTACGAGCCCAGTAGTAGGGCATCGACGAACGATCAGCGAAGGAAGCCTTCCCTTCGCGATACATTTCGCTCAGCTCTTCGCAATATTCCTTGTAGTCCTGGCCGGGGTTTCGGCTTTGACCGAGGACAATTCCTGCAGCGATTTCGTCATAAGGCTTGTTCTCGCTGACCCGCTTGTAGATCCAGTCGTACCACTCCTGACCTGGAGAGGTAGTGCGGACCGGCGAGACGTTGTTCAGTTGCGAATCGTTATTGCCGGTGAAGTCGCACAGTTTGGTCGTCCACCAGGCTGCATAGGCTGGCGACTCAAGCAGTTTTTCAACTTTCTCGCTTCGCTTATTGGGCGACTTATCGGCGAGGAATTCTTCTACTTCCTGGGCACTCGGCAGAGTGCCGGTCAGGTCGAGCGAAACGCGACGGAGGAATTCCGCATCGTTGCTCAGGCCCGAAGGAACAACACCGAGCTTTTGCAGCTTTTGGACGACCAGCTTATCGATGGCCGTGGGGGCTGAAACCTTGGGATACGCCTTGCCCGAGAGTTCCGTGACGGGGCGGATGACTGGAATCGCGATCACCGCGTTGTCGTACGAAATGACGATGTGCGTATCGCCGGTATCAGTTGCGGTGACGAGACCATTTTCCGAAATCTTGGCCACCTGCTCGCTGTTGCTTTGAAAGCGGCAGAGCGGAGTCACGTCTTCCTTCGAACCGTCCGGCCACACGGCGACGGCTTTCATTTGTACGGTTTGACCGGGCTTGGTCAGCAGCAGTTCCTGCGGGGTGACCTCCAACGTAACGAGCTTTTGGACTTCCTTCTCGCTGTAGTTGGCTCCAGCGGCAACCCAGCGACGAAGAACGTGGTGCTGCCAGCTTCCCTTTTTGTAGCGCTCGCCACCTTCGTGCATGTCGGCATCGGTGGGCTTCGCCAGAATCAAGCTTTCGTCAATGTTCTTGACATCCACGCGGGGACGCTTGGCATCGAGGAGTGCTTCGTGATCGGCTTTGAAGTCGTAACCGAAGAGCGAAAGACGGAACTCGCCGCGCCCTTGGAACGAGCCGTGGCACGAGCGGCCATTGCAGCCGAGCCGGCCAAACAGCGGGCTGACGTGGCGTTGAAAGCTGGGGACTTCGTCCCCTTCTGCTTGTTCAAAACGCTCGTAAATGGGCTTCTGAACCTCGTCGGCCGCAGGGGCAGACAGGGCCAACATGGCCCAGGCGAGCGGCGTGCAAGCAAGCAGCCTGACGAAACCGATTCGCATGACGGAATCTCCAATCTTCCACAGGTAGGACATAATATTGAGGGGGGTATGTTTGCGGCACTCAAAGCGCCGGGTTGGGTCGTTATTCGGGCCGCTGTTTGACGGGTTGCTTGACGGAAGTTGCCGGTGACGGCTTCTCGCCACTTGCCTTCTCGCCACTTAACTTCTCGCTAGCCACCCGTTCACTGGGACGCTTATCGAGAGGCTTACCTTTTGCTTTACCAGAATTCGCACCACTACTCGTCAGCGACTTCAAATGCTGTTCGATCACAGCATCGCGATCTCGCTCCAGTTTACTGATGTCTTCTTCTAACTTGCCGAGACGTCCCGTGACTCGCTCGCGTTCCAATCGCAGTACATCGAGGCGGGCTTGCCATTGCTCGGCCAAGATCTCGCGCAGTTGCTCCTTCAGATCTTCGTTTTCGCTTGAGGCAGCATCACCCATTTTCATCCGGGCAACCAGCAACTGAGCCCGCGACTGGGCCTGCCAGGCTTTCAGTTCCAAGTCGTACTGCCGGCTATCGCGCTCGTGGACCATCGCCAACTTTTCCGTCACGCGGAACAAGTCGCGCAAAGCCCGCTCATATTCCTTGGGCTGATTGGCCTTGAGGTGCGACAACAGCTGAGCCAATTCGGGATGATTGCGCGTCACGAAATCCGTAACCGTTGCTTCCCGCTCGGGAGTGATGGTGACGAGCCGCGCTTGACCGGGCTTCGGCATCGGCTTGGCGCCGGGCCTTTGCGCGTCAGCAGAATTGCCGGCATTCAACCAGCAAACCACCCCGAGCAAAATCAACATCAGGCGCGAACCAAACATGTACTAATTCTCCTGCGGCCGAGATTCGGCTGCATCAAGCGGAGTGGCAACAGGCAGGGCAGGATCATGACCGGCGATGCCCAGCACCGCAGCAGTCATCCAAGAAGGAGCTTCGGTCGAGATGCTGAGCTCGTCTTCAGGCAGCGAAGCCAGTTCGTCGTCGCTGAGTTCGTCATCACCAACCGTTGCTTCGGCCCGCAATTCGTTCCAAGCGGCAGCCAACTCCGGCGAAACATGAGCCACATTGATATTGGCCGACGGAACCGATGACGGCCCAAAGAACCAGCCCGCGCTCCAACCAGCCATCAACAACAGAGTGGCAGCGGAAACGCCGGCCGAGATCCAAGCGACCTGCTGCGTCCGACTTGTCGTCTGACGACGAGCCGGTTCGCAAGCGGCAATGGTGGGAAGTGATTCAGCAGCAGCCACCGCGTGATAGAGTTCCACCGTCTGAGCCAGCGTCTCGCGAGCCCGTTGATCGACGGCCAACTGCAGTTCGAACTGCTCGGTCTCGGCCGCAGTCAATTCGCCAGCAACGTAGCGAAAGGCGAGCCAGGCAAGCTCATCTTGGGGCTCGATATTGGGTTGGTTTGGCATGGCTTACCTGCTTTCAGGTTCCGTTCAAATGGCTTTCGTCGTCGAATGTGTTGCCCAAGCGTGCTCGCAATTTAATCAGGGCCGACCGCATTCGTCCCAGGGCCGTCCCCAGGGGTATGTTCAACTCGTCCGCAATCACGGCGAACGTTTTTTCATCGTAAATCCTCATCCGCACAACCTGCCGCTGGTCGGGCGGCAACAACTCCAAGGCCTGCCGAACTCGCTCGACCGCCTCATGGCGGACCAGCAGATCGTCAGGCATCGACCGGCCGTTGCTATCCGACTCCGCGATTCGTTTGACGATTCTATCGCCCACCGCATCGCGCCGCCGAATTGCCATCGCCTCGTGATAAGCCACCCGAAAGAGCCACGCCTTGCGCGATTCTTCCTGGGTCTCACCACCTCGCTGCACCATTTTGACGAACGTCGCCTGGAGCACATCGGCAGCCAGTTGCGAATCGCGCAACAGACCCACCAAAAAACACCTAAGCTCTTCGCTGTGCTGGACATACAGCGCAGCGACCAATTCAGTCGCAAGGGGGGAGGGCGGTTTCTCGGACAACGGCTCGCTCCTGCGGCATCTCCGCGCCGGAGGACGCTTCGTAGGTAAGACGCGTGGGGTTCAGAGTTTATTGCGTGGCAATCGCAAAAAATACTGGGCGGGATCTTTGCTTGACAGCATGGATGATCGGCGATGCACGGGGTCGGGAGTCTTTGGCGAATTGAGACCCCGCTCATCTTGAAGTCTGCACTCGCCAAAGACTCCCGACCCCTGCACTATCGCAGGTTCTTCACACGACAGTGGCTCGCTGTCCGTTATAATCTCTGGCTCCCGGAACTCCAATCATTGGCTGAGTGATTCAACCCAACTCCTCACGAAACGGACCGTTGTGCTCCTAGGCCCCATCTTTTCGCGCGAGCTGGCAATCACCCCGCGGCGCTGGCAGCACTATGTTGCCAGGGTGCTATACCCGACGGCGCTGGCGGTTTTAATGTCGACCGCCTGGTTCATCGTGGTGGGAACGCAGGAAGTTCGCAACACGGGAGACATGGCCCGCTTTGGTGCCATCTTGCTGCAAGTGGTTTCGCCGCTGCAATTGGCGGTGATGTCGTTTCTCGCCGCGCTCGCCTGCGTCAGCAGTATTGCCCAGGAAAAAGATCGCCGGACTATTGTTCTGCTGCTACTCACTCGCTTGTCCGATCACGAAGTGGTCCTCGGCAAACTCGTCGCCAGTTTGTTGCCGGTCTGTTCGATGCTGCTGGCCTCGCTGCCGGTCGTTGGGCTGATCACACTCTTCGGTGGCGTTTCCTGGCAGCAAGTCCTCACCATCTACGCCATCGCCTTGGCCGCGATGCTCGCCGCCGGCAGCCTGGGAACGCTCTTCGCGCTTTGGCGGGAGAAGACCTTTCAAGCACTAACGATGACCGCCATCGTGCTGACGTTGTGGGTCAGCCTGTGGGAAGCAGCTGCCATGTTCGCGGGAAACGAACTGATTGCTGGCGTGCCGGTCAAAGAACTCGCGATGGCTTGCAGTCCGTTTCGGGCTACCTGGAGCACACTACAGAATTCAACGCTTATGCAATCGAGTCCACTCCCCAAAGAACTGCTGTTCGTGGTCGTGGCCTTCGTCCTGTCGGCAATCTTAAACGCGATCTCCATCTTCAACCTGCGCGCCTGGAACACCGGTCGCGATGCGATGCCCCGCAACGAAAATGCCGAGCCGGCAACCGAACCGGGGGCGAAATCTGCCGATCGTGAAGAACGAGCACGGGCCGGGCACGTTGATGCCCGCGTGCGCAACGTGAATCAAACGAGTCGCCGCGTCTGGGACAACCCGGTCCTCTGGCGAGAGATGTGTACCTGGGCCTATGGCCGCAAAGTACTAATTGTCCGCCTGGCTTACATCCTGCTGTTTCTGCTCGCCGTGGCCGGGCTGTGGTTCACGGCGCGACCGGGGCCCGTGGTCGCCGGTGGTCAAACATCCATCGTGCCGCAAGCTGCTCGCACACTCGCGCCGGTGCTGGTGGTGAGCCTGGTGATTGTAAATGCCTTGGCCGTAACATCGATCACCAACGAGCGCGATGGCGGCGCTCTCGACCTGCTACTCGTCACCGATCTGACGCCGAAAGAGTTCATATTTGGCAAGCTGTTAGGGGTCGCTTATGTTGCCAAGGAAATGATCGTCTTGCCTCTCTTGCTGGGCGTCTTCACGTTTGCCATCGGCGGCATGACGCTGGCAAATCTGATCTTCTTAATGCTCGGGCTGTCGGTAATGAACGTCTTCGTGATCACACTCGGACTGCATTGCGGCTTGAATTATGCCAACTCGCGCCAGGCGATTGGCGTGAGCCTCGGCAACGTCTTTTTCCTGTGTCTCGGTGTCGTCACGCTGATGCTGCTGATGATTTCGTTCAGCGGTTCGTTTCAAGTGCAGTACGCGCCGTTCCTGGCCTTCATTGTCGGCGGCGGCGTCGGCATTTTCGTTTCGCTGGGGATTCGCAATCCGTCCGGTGCCATTGGCGTGGCTTCGATGGTTTTGCCCTTAGCCACCTTCTTTGCGGTCACCAGTTTTCTGATCGGTCACTGGTCCGACGTCTTCCTCGTCACCTCTGCCGCCTACGGCTTTGCCGTCGCCGCCATGCTCGTCCCCGCTCTCTCGGGCTTCGACGTCGCCCTCGGCCGCAGCCGCGGCGGGAATGAAGAGTAGCTGCCTTGACCGGTGGTTGGCACAGGTGTACTCACCCGTGTTCTTCCAGTCTTATTCGTTCAGCTGGTTCTGTCACGACCGTCGGACCTCGCACATAACGATCGGATCTTCCAGCAAGTAGGTCAGGCAGGTACTCCTGCCTGACGGTGGAAGCGTTTAACATTGAAGACGTACAACAGACGTCTCTGAGCAGAGGCGGGCAAAGAAGCGAAGGCACCGCTACAATTCTATACACACGGGTCCTGAGCCTGTATGACGCCCGGTTCGTCAGGCAGGAGTACCTGCCTGACCTACTTGCTGGCTGGCTGTATGGGCTTCTTAACGCAGACGGCGTGTGCGAGTGAATAGCAGTTCTGTGGTGACGTTATGACTATTTTGAGTAATGAGCGCCGAGGCGCATTGCTTTACATCACGTTCTCCGCAGCCTGCTTGATCATCGTGCTTGCCTGCGCTACTTCGCGGATAGCCATCCGTCCAACCGTGCATCAGTTGTGTGGCTGGAAGGCGGCGGACTACTTTGCCGATCCGCAGGTGATCAAGCTCTGTCAGGCGATCGAAGCGGACGACATTGCGGAGATCGATCGCTTGGTGGCGGCGGGCGCTGACGTGAACGCCAGGGGGAAAGATAATATGACGCCCTTATTCTGGGCATAACCCGATAACAGGCTCAAGAGGTTTACTCGTCTGCTCGAACACGGGGCCGATCCCAATGTAGTGATTCAAGGGGACTTCAATTCGCGCGGTCAGTTTCGTCCTGGAGATTCCGTAACGCATATGGCGTGCAGGACTACCTTTGATGGGTATTTCGAAGCAGTGTTCGAACACGGCGGCGATCCCAACCTTGTTAGGACGGATCGTATTTTTTCAGGCCATACGCCTCTGTTTGCTGTAATCGCGCGAGGTAGGGGGAACAAAAAAGAGAAGATCAAATTCTTGATAGAAAAGGGGGCCAATCTCGACCACATGAGCGGAAGCTGGGCTACTCCAACGATGGATGCCTTAAGCGGCGGTAGATACGACATTGCTCTTATGCTACTCGACGCAGGCGCGGACCACAAAGTTTATCAGCCAAAGAGCAACGCACGGTTAATTCATGTTGTAATTGGAGAGGAGCACCGCAGCAAGATTTGGACACCCGAGCAAAAGGCTGACTATGAAAAGGTCGTGCAGTGGCTAATCGATCACGGCGAGTCCGTCGAGGAAGCTCGGGCCGATATTGCTCGCTGGAAATCATGGATCGATGCCAGCGGGGAATACCGACGCAACATGGACGCCGAAATCGCCGAGCGCATGCGCCGGGAAGCGCAAGAAAAGAAACCAGTTGGTCAGGTCGGTACCCCACCCTAACAAATGCGGTTCGATGCGGAGCGCGGGACCGGAGTTGCCGGGCAATGCGGGCGACTAAAACAGTGAGTTGTTTGTTGGGGCAGGGCTGGTTTGTCAGGCCGGAGTACCGACCTGACCTACAAACTGATAGTTGGGAAGCATTCACAGCGGACCCAGGGGACAATCCAACCATTTACTAACGATGCTTTGTTAGCTTATGGGCATTCTCTTGGTACCGCGTCGGCACTCTCCAGTATCGATTAATCAGTCTCAACGGCACAATCTAACAGTGTTAATGGGAAGTATTGCTAATGAACGAGTTCACAATTATGCTCGTTTTACTCATCGCTCCACTTTCAAGCGCTCGCAACGGCGTCGCTGATATCACGATGACAATTACGCAACCCGAGGGCGTTCTAGTGATTAAAGGGGCATTTGAATATCAGAAAAGTGATGCTGGTGAGGTATTTTTCCGGCTCGAATTCAGCGAGCAACTTACTATCGTCGCCAACAAACCTCCCAGTCGTGAAAAACTGGAAACGGTCATCATTGTGCGGGCGAATCGGGAAAAAGCAGTTGCCTCATTTCAGGGGCTTCCTGGTGAGGATGACTCTTCTGGGCCATTCAATTTTGGCCCGCATTTAGTAGACCCCACTCGAGCATTTGACTTCAAGACATTGTCTGAACCGCGACTCCGCCTACATGGCGTATTAGAGAAAGCCGCCGTTGCGACTTTCGAGACTGCCCAACATTCGGATCGCATTACATGCTTTACCGCTCATAATTCATCCCCCGCCAAGAATGCTTGGCTCAAGCAGCCTCATGTGGTTTCTGGAGTTCTGCAGTGGAAAGAGGGCAAGCCCGATGCAGCTCGCTTTGGGATTCCGATTGCGACAAAGTAACTTGCCCACGACTGGGTGGCACGCCCGATAGGCTCGCCTTTCCCGGGTGGCACGGGTTCTTCCCGTGTCTGCTGGCAATTCTCGTACGAGGAGGATTTAACTGCTTCTGGTGGACTTCGAGCCGTTCTGGGGTAAGGCCGCGCTGCAGTTGGAGGCGAAATTGAGCTGACAGCCGCCAGGCTTGGTGAGGAGCCTTACTTCGTAAGACGACGGAGGCTAACCAAGGAAGCGAAAGGTGGCCAGCTGCAGAATACCGCCATCCTGGGCGCGACGAAAATATCGTCGGCAATTACTTGACAAGTGCGCACTAAGTCGACATAAATTAAGCGGCTGTTTGGCAACCTGGTGGAAAATGCGTGTTTGCGAGGCAGCAAGAATTCGCGCCAGTGCGAAGAACCGTTTCTGGTAACCAGTCATGCCAGTACGACCGGGGCAGGCGTTGGTTTTCGGGCGAGTTCGGGCAGTCCTTTTTCCGGTAACAGTTGGCCCGAAAAACCTGCCGACAGCGGGCTGATGATTTGCCAGAGCAACCAGTTAATCAACAAACAGGATGATTTCAGAGTTGGCAAATTGGGCGTAAATCGTTGCTGCAGAACGGCTTGAATGTGATGTACGCAAAAGGGGGGTGTTGATAAACCTGGTAGTCCAACTACCGCTCCATGTCAGCTGGTTAACCTGCGCGGGTGAACTGCAATACCCAGAAACACCAGTTCAACGGCCGCAAGCGGCCCGGTTAACCAGGTGGGGCCAGTCCCGGGGTGAGAAACGGCGAGGCGAGACCCGCGGCTTAGAACTTTTGGTAGCCCAGTTCTTTCATCACGCTCAGCATTTCTTCGAAAGTGATGAAGCGGCGGCGATGCATGAGCTTGTAGGCATCGATGGCGAGGGCCAGTTCGCGGGCGTCGGGCGAGAGTTCGTCGTGACTATTGGCAAACTGCCGGCGTTCGCGGCCGGGCGCGTCTTGATTGGCGCTCCCTTGGCGGCGGTCGAGAAACGGGGTCGATTGTGGTTCCACCAGAGTTGCCAGCGACATAAACAAATTCCTTAAGCCCACGAACTGCAGCCCGGATCGTGCGCATGACGAACGAGCGCATTACCAGCCAAGGAACAGTACGTCGCAGCGAAGGGTTGTCAAACGCGGGCTGAGACGGGTTAATGCGGGCTAGGTTTTCGCCGCATCCCCAGGAGCAGCCGGGGGAGGGTTGAAGGCCCGGAGCAGCTTACGACCCTTATAGATGGAATAAGCTTCCTCGATGCCCAGCGAGCGGCGGGGCTGGCGAACCGGATAAAACAGAATGTCCTCAAAATCGGCCACGGCGACCCCCGCGGCACCATCGCGCTGAACTTGCGCGAGCAGGGCCTTCTCGCCAAAGAAATATCCCATTTGCAGGGGCTGAATTTCGGCATAGCCCGCGTCGTGCAGCCGGCGTTCGAGCCGCACCACTTCGAGCTGTTCGGTTTTGCTCAGTTGCGACACTTCGTATTGCTTGATGTCTTCGTGCTCGGCCTGCCAGCCCGCGAAGGCGGCATAGATATCGTCCGGAGGGAGGTCGGCCAGATCAGCCGTAAAAGCATGGGCCAGCGGACCAGCAATGCCGACGTTGCTATACGACCGCTGCGTGCCATCTTCGAGCGTGAGTCGATACGTAAATCGGAACAGGAAGCAATCGATTGCCCCGTTGTAACCAGGCCAATGTTGCTGGCGATGATCGACCAGTTCGAGTTGCGAAGGGGGCACGCCGAACTGCGTGGGCTCTGCCAGCCAGATGACCAGTTCCGATTCGGCCTTGGCTGCAGGGGAGCGATACTGCGGCGGGATCTTATCGGCGATCTTGAGTTCGCTGGCATAAGTGAGGACACGTAACCGCGCGACGGGCTCTGCGGCCAGTTCGACGAGCGTGTCTTTGCCCCGCTGATCGCCCAGTCGGGCGAGCGCTCCGGCAGCTTCGGTGCGGACGCGGCGATGGGCCAACTCGAGCACTTGATTCAACTTGCCGATTGCCCGTTCATCGCCGATAAGCGCTAGCGCATCACAAAGCGAAACGGCCAGGGAAACGCTGTGGGCAACTCTGCGGGCCAACTGCTGCGGCGTTTCGGCAAAGTCCTCGGGCCGCTCTTCCAGACTGGCCAAGGACTGAGCCAGCGACGACAGCAATTCCATCAGCGGCACCGCCATCGCCTTGCCTGGATGTTCGGTTATCAGTTTTTCACGCGTTAGATAGTTGGCCAGGTCAATGACAGCTGCGGCCAACTGAGGTTTGTCGATCACTGCAAACAGCTTGGGAAACAATGACTCAACGGGCAACTTACGTTTCAAGAATAGCGGACTAAGCGCCAGCGCGATTTGCTGTTCATCTTCCGGCGGATCTTCGAGCAGCAAGTCAACGAGCAAGTCTAACTGTTCCGCGGTACCACCGACGGCCAACCAGGTGAGAATGGGGGCCTTGGCACCGCTGCGCTGCGGCAGTTGCACATAGAGTTGATGCAGAACGGCGAGCAGTTGAGCATCGGCCAGCAAGCAGTCTCGTTTTTCGCCCGAGGCCAGCGATGCGCGGCGCTGCTGCACCATGCTCGCCAGGATCGACGTCAACAGTCGATCGGTATTCGCGGGCAGCGGCAATTCGAGCTTGCAGACTTCGGCGAAGAACTCCGTCCACTCTTCGCGCGGCGATTCAATCACCCAGGCGGCGCGGCGATGCGCACGATTGAGTTCCTGCGCTTCGAGTTCATTGCCGCGGCGCAAATCTTCGAGCAGGGCAGTCAGACGATCATCAAGAGGTACGGTCATAGAGGCGTCACAAGGGGAACGAAAAAGAAGCTGCGCGTCGTAATCGTCTAAAATTTATCATCGGACGAGGCCACGGGTGGGTCCAATTCGACGCCTTCATAGACATCCGAAAGAGGCAGCGTGCATTCGATGGATGTCAGCTCGATCAATGCCTCCAGTCCAACTGCATCGGCAAATCTCCAGTCTTCACCATCGCGACGAAAAACCTCGATGCGAGCTTCGTGCTGGGAGACCAATACGTACTCGCGAAGGCTGGTTATCTGTCGATAGAATCCGAACTTCGTCGTGCGATCGTAACGTTCGGTGGAAGGGCTCAGAATTTCAATCAGCAGAGTGGGATTGGTAAGCGTGTTTGCGCTGCGAGAGTCAAGTTTTACGGGCCCGCAGACTACCGATAAGTCGGGATAGGTATACAGGCCGATCGAACTAACTGACAGACGCAAGTCGCTTCCAAGCGGCTGGCAGGGTTTTCCCCGCAGTTTGCCACCTAAGGCGATCGTGAGATTGCGCGCAATCTGCACATGCCTGAACGACGCACCCGTCATGGCGAAGATATCGCCGCGGTAGAACTCGTGCTTGGTCTCGGCCCGCTCTTCGCGCTCGAGATACTCTTCGACGGTGTATTTTCGCTGCGAGGCAGTCGACATGCGTGGTTGCTCCGGAACCGCTGGTTTCCGGCCTGAAAACCACCAGCGGCAACTCAATTATAGCCGCGATACCTGCCGCAGCGCACACGCGGTGGAGCTACATCTTCTCGATCAGTTCGAGGCAGATTCGCCGGACGTCATTCGGGTTGGCGTTGGGATTGCGCTTTTTCGCCTGACCAAGCAGCGAGCCGACTGCCTGCACTTTTCCTCCCTTGACATCGGCCACGATTTTCGGATTCGCAAGCACAAGTTCTTTGCAGATGGCTTCGAGTTCACTAAGGTCAACCTTCGCGATACCGAGCGCTTTCATCGACTCCGGTGCTAAGCGATTGTGCTCCACCATGTCGTTGAAAACTTCCTTGGCACGCGTGACTTCAATGTCGCCCGAAATGACGAGTTTCACAAGTTCGGCTAGGGCAGGGGGGCGGATGCCGAATGACAGAATATCGCCCCCTTGTTCGTTCATCACCCGCAACACGTCTTGCGTGACCCAGTTGGCCGCTTTTTTGCCATCGCCGGCCAGCTTGGCTACTTCTTCGAAGTAGTCGACGAACGGCTGTCCTTGGATCACGACGACATCGCTGTCGTAGGCCGTGACCCCATAACTACCTTCGAGTCGCTTGCGAATCGCGGCAGGGAGTTCGCACAGCGAGGCACGAATCTTCTCGGTCTTCGCGCTGGGAGTAATGACGGGAGCCAGATCAGGGTCGGGAAAGTACCGATAGTCGGCCGAATCTTCCTTCTCGCGCTGGGGAAGCGTGATTCCCTTGGCATCATCCCAGCCGCGAGTCTGCTTTGGATAATCCTTGATCGTGCGGCCGGTCTCTTGCCACACCTTGTATTGCCTCTGCACCTCGTAAGCGAGAGCCCGCTCGATGAAGCGAAAGCTGTTGAGATTCTTGATCTCGACGATCGGCGTCGCGATCTTGCCATTCGGCGTGTGAATGTGGATGTTCACGTTGGCATCGACACGCAGCGAACCTTCCTGCATGTTGCAGTCGGATACTCCGAGGTAGGTAAGGAGCAGCTTCAACTCAGTCAGATACGCGCGAGCCTCTTTCGTGCTCCGCATGTCAGGCTCGCTGACGATTTCGAGCAGCGGCGTGCCAGTGCGGTTGAGATCGATCCGCGTGTCGCTCTTGCCGTGAGCTTCGTCGTGCAAGCTCTTGCCGGCATCTTCTTCCAGGTGAGCGCGAATAATGCCGATGCGTTTGGGTTCGAATTCGCCCTTGGTATCGAAAATCTCGAGCCAGCCCTTTTGCGACATGGGCAGATCGAACTGGCTGATTTGATATCCCTTGGGCAAATCGGGATAGTAGTAGTTCTTGCGATCCCACTTCGTGAACTCGGGAATCTCGCAGTTGAGCGCGATGGCCGTCTGCAGCGACAGTTCAAACGCTTCTCGATTCATCACCGGCAAGCTGCCCGGCATGCCGATGCATACCGGGCACGTCTGCGTATTCGGTTCCGCGCCAAACTTCGTGCTGCAGCGGCAGAAGAGCTTGGTCTTCGTCTGCAACTGAACGTGTGTCTCGAGGCCGATGATGATGTCGTAGGGATAGTCGGACATGGGAATTGCAGATGGAAGATTGTGAATTGCAGATTGAGAGACGACACCGGTAACTTGGCGATTTGTTACTCAGGAGCTCGCCGGTTATGCCAATCGGTCTTCTGCTGATAAATGTGGGCCGCACGGAGCAAGCGTTCTTCGTCAAAAGGCTGCGATTGCATTTGCAGGCCAATCGGTAACCCGCTGGTGGTGAAGCCGCAGGGAATGCTCATGCCGGGAACGCCGGCAAGATTCGTGGTGACGGTGTAAAGGTCTTCTAGATACATCGCCAAGGGATCGTCGGTCTTTTCACCGAGCTTAAACGCGGGCGAAGGAGTCGTGGGCCCGACGATAAAGTCGACGTCCTTGAAGGCAGCGTCGTAGTCGCCACGAATCAAGCGGCGGACCTTCAAAGCCTTCACGTAGTAGGCATCGTAGTAACCAGCGCTGAGCGTATACGTACCGAGCATGATGCGGCGCTTCACCTCGGGCCCAAAACCTTCCGAGCGACTTTTGCGATAGAGGCGAATCAGGCTGTTGTCGAGTTTTCGCAGCCCTTCTTTGTCGTTCTTGGATTCGAGCGAGGCCTTCTCGGCGGCCAACTCGGCGAGCATTGTTTTTTCTTCGCAGCGATAGCCGTAGTGCACGCCGTCATACCGGGCCAGGTTACTGCTCGCCTCGCTGGGAGCAATGATGTAGTAAGTGGCAATGCCGTACTTGCTATGCGGCAGCGAAATCTCTTTCACTTTCGCGCCCAGCGATTCATACACCTGCACGGCGGCTTGCACGGCAGCGGCGATTTCGCTGTTGAGGCCGGTGCCGAAATGTTCCTTCACAATTCCAAGTTTGAGGCCAGCTAAGGGCTGAGCAATTGAGTTGGCATACTTCGGCACCGCGAGATTGGCGCTCGTTGAATCCTTGGCATCATGTCCAGCGATCACATCGAGCAGAATCGCACAGTCTTCGGCCGTGTGCCCCATAGGGCCCACCTGGTCGAGCGAACTTGCAAACGCAACGAGGCCGTATCGACTGACCCGGCCGTAGGTCGGCTTTAAGCCCGAAACACCACAGAACGCAGCGGGCTGGCGAATCGAGCCGCCGGTATCGGTGCCGATTGAAAGCGGTGCCATTCCAGCAGCCAGGCACGCCGCGGCACCACCGCTGCTGCCACCGGGAACCAGGGCAGTGTCCCACGGGTTGCGCGTCGGATGGAACGCACTATTCTCGGTCGAGCCTCCCATCGCGAACTCGTCCATGTTCGTCTTGCCAATGAGGACCGCGTCGGCCTGCTTCAGCTTGGTGATGACCGTTGCGTCGTAGGGCGGAACGAAGTTCTCGAGCATCTTGCTGGCGCACGTTGTTCGCACGCCTTGAGTGCAGAGTACGTCCTTAATCGCCACCGGCAAACCGGCCAGCTTGCCAACTTCTTTGCCTGCGGCCCGCTTATCGTCAATTGCTTTGGCCGACTTCAGGGCTGCCTCGCGGTCGACGTGCAAGAAGGCTTGAATTCGGGCATCCTGCTGCTTGATTTGGTCGAGGTAAGTGGTCGTCAATTCAACAGACGACACTTTCTTCGTCTGGAGCGATTGAATGAGTTCAGCGGCGGTCGAGCGAAGCAATGACATGGGAACCTGTGCGCAGGGCAAACAGAGGAAGCGCGGAACAACCGCTAGAATGACGGAATCGCCGCAAACTGACAATGCGGGGAGGCAACGAAGCCCGGTCGCACAATGCGTATGAGGCACACCTGTTTATTTACCAAAAGGTGGCGACGGTGGATCGAGGCAGGGAGTGACTCGACTACGCTGGGCTATTCGCCCAATACGGCCGGCACGCGATAGCACTCTTCGTCGCGTTTGGGAGCATTGGCCAGCGCCGCTGCGCGCGGCAAGTGCTCGCCCTGAATATCGTCGGCGAACACATTTTGCAGATCGAAAGCGTGCGCCATGGGCTGCACGTCGTCTGTCTTCAATGCGGACAACTGCTCGACATAGCCGACAATCCGCCCGAGTTGCGAAGTCATCGTCCCCAACTCGGCTTCGCTCAATAAGAGCCTACCGAGCAGGGAGACTTTTTCGACATCGGCGCGAGATAGCGACACGCGGAAAACTCCGGCAACTACTTGCCAGTTGTGGCGGGTTTCACACCGGGGGTGGTCTTGGCAGCAGCCACTGGCAACTTGAAAGGAGCCTGCTTAACGGCCTTGCGAACCACGCCCTTTTTCAGGCAGCGGGTGCAAATGCGGACGGTCAGGTTCGTGCCGCCAGGAGTGGTGATGCGGACGCGCTGCAAGTTGGGCTTAAACTCGCGGCGGGTGATACCAGTTACCTTGGTACCAACGCCACCCAAATACTTCGCCTTACCACGGGTCTCGATCTGATTCCCCTTGGATTTCGACTTTTCGCAGTACTCGCACTGATACGCCATTGCCAGATCCTTCGCCAAGGGTCGCTGCGGGAGCGAACAATTGTCCCCGCAAACCTAAGTCTCATTTACCGAAACCAAGCAATATACCAGTCTGCTGGCGGGACGCAACCGCAGATAGCAGGACTTCGTGGGCTGGTTGGAGTGGCTCTGGCAACCAGCGATCTTCGAACAACACAGGCGTGCGAACCGCAAAAGGGGGGTGTTCAACAATCGGGTCGATTGTTGAACAGTGAGGTGCGTAACTCACGGGTTTCCGAACGGTCAGTGTTCAACAATGCAATGCAAAGTTGAACGCTCACGATGAAACTGGAGGTGAGATTTCTCTGCGAGACGACAGATGGTGCTGACCATCAGTTCAACTGCCGCAAGCGGCCCGGTTAACCAAGTTTCGCAACCTGACATCCATCGATCGTTCAACGACTACGAACGTTGGACTGGAAGAGAATGAATGGTCCTGCCTAGGGAGCGCTGCGGGGATGATTGGCTAGTCCGCTTAGGTGCTGAAACTAAGAATTGAAGGACAGCATTGCCAGCGTTCCCAATCTGCTTTGCTTGCATTGCCTCTATTTGTCGGTCGCAAACTCCTCAGTTCGCCGACACGCGCAAGTCCGTAAGTTGTCCCGTTTGGAGCGGTTGTAACGACTGGGCAAAAACGCCGAAAACAAGCGGGAAATTACCAGTTTTGCTTGTCGGCAGGTGCTTCGATTTTCTTCAGAGAATTTTCGAATTCCTAAAGTGATGCGCCAAGAGAAGTTAACAAGCCTGCGCGTTACAGCTTGAAAAAAATCCATTTGCCTTTAGACCAGTCGTCCCCCACACTTACCCGTACACAGCGGCTCGCGCAACCGATTGCGCGATTTTTCTAGCGTTGTCGCGGCAATAGGGAGGAGTGCCAGCGGACGCGAGTACGGCTTTTGCCCAACTGGGCGCGGAATAGCGGTCATGAAGCGCACCATTCGATTCCTCAGTATGCTGGCCATCGGTAGTCCCCTCTTGCTAACTGGCGAAGTTGTTTTCGCCCAGGGCTCTTGTTGCGGCACGCCGGTCGTTACCCAGCGAGTCGTCTATAAGACCATCTATGAGCAACAGCCCGTCACCGCGTATCGCTTGGTGACTGAGCAAGTCCTCGAAGAGCAAGAAATTACCGTCCAACGGCCAGAATGGGTGACTGAAACCCGTCAACGCAGGTTTCAGGTCAGCAAACCCGTGACAGAAACAGAAGAGCGCGAAGAGCGGATCACGGTGCTACGACCCGTGGTCGAGACTTCGTTTCGCGAGGAAACGGTCGATCAAACCACTTGGGTAACCGAGACCGAGAACCGCCAAGAGCGGGTTATCGTGAATCGGCCGTTCACCGAAACGCAGATGCAGCAGCAGCAATTCACCGTTCGCCGCCCGGTCCAAGAGACGGTATTTCAAGACCAACAAGTCACGACGTTTTCGCCCGTAACGACTTTCATGCCACAGACTGTGGAAATGGGCGGAGTGGTAAATCAGGCCTTTTATCAACCAGGCAATACTCGCAATCGTCTCGCCTGGGTACAGCGTGGCTTTTTGACTGACCCAGTAACCGGTGCCGCCGTATGGCAGCGGGGTGGATTAAGATGGGTGCCGATGCAGGCCCCGGGCGTGACCACCTTCCGTCCGACATTCGTCTCGAATCCGGTAACCACTCAGGTTCCGGTAACCACCATGCAGCCGCAGGTCATCGCCCAGAGAGTGCCGCTTAATGTCACGCGCTTCGTGGATGAGGTAGTGACTCAGGAGACGCCGATTCAGGTCACCCGCATGCAGCAAGTAGAAGAGGTCCGGGAAGTGCCAGTCACGGTGCAACGGCCAGTCACGCAACGCATCACGCGCCGAATTCCGGTCGAAACAACCCGGTTTGAACGTGAAGAAATCGTCCGCCCGGTGCAAGTGGCCGTGCAGAAGGTAGTGACCGAAGAAGTAACCGAGGACTATCAGGTCCAGGTACAGAGGATCAATTACGAAGTACGCAAGGTACAAGTGCCGCGCACGGTGCAGAAGTGGGTTCAGTACACTGCCTATCGAATGGTTCCGAAAACTGTTGTGACGCGGGTGCCAGTTGGCGCCTATGACGAAACGATTATCGAAGGGGGTACGACAACCCTCTACGCCCCGCCAGCTCCGACGCTGCCGCCAGCTGTAATTTATGCCAATCCGGTCCGTGTTGAACGCCGAGTTGTCAGCCCCACACCTGCGGCGACCCCGGCCCAAGGCCAGGAACAAGTACCGGTGCGGCGACCAACCGAAGCGACCGAACCAGTGAAGCCAGCCGATACGATTCCGTCGCTGAAGAAGCCAGCCACGGAGCCGAGCTTCCAAGGACCAGAGAACGCTCCCGCTGCAGATCCCAATCACGCTCCAGATGCGGATCCGAGTGCTCCTCCCGCCATCCCGCTGAATGGCGACAACAAAGCTGCCTAGGCGCAGCGAAGCTCGCTAGAATCTTTCCATCGAGTGAACCTGAAACGCGAGGCCGATGTCTCGCGTTTCAGTGTTTATGGGCCGAATTTCTCTCCCATCGCGATCGCCACTGGGAGCGAGGCGAGTTAAGCCCCCAATAAACGCCCACCGTTCTCGCTGCCGGCCCTTGTTGGCTTGGGGCGAGGTAATTAACATACTGGTTTTCTCAAAATCCGGAGAGGGTTCGCTCATGCGACACGTTCTTTCGGCCGTCGTGCAGAACGTTCCCGGCGTGCTGGCTCACATTTCCGGCATGCTGGCTTCGCGCGGCTACAATATTGATTCGCTGGCCGTCGGCGAAACCGACGACAAGACCCTTTCGCGGATGACGTTCGTGGTTGTCGGTGACGACCGAGTGCTCGAGCAGGTTCGCAAGCAGTTGATCAAGGTTGTGACCGTCGTCCGCGTTGATGACATCAGCGCGCAGGACTTTGTCGAACGCGACTTGATGCTCCTCAAGATCAGCGCTCCGCCGGGCTCCAAGCGGACCGAAGTGCGTGAGTTGGTCGAGATCTTCCGCGGTCGCATCGTTGATGTAGGCCCGGAAGAAGTGATGATCGAAATCTCCGGCCGAGAGCAAAAAATCGTTGCTTTCATCGACCGGATGCGTCCTTACGGCATTGTTGAACTTGTGCGCACGGGCCGGATTGCGATGGTCCGGGGCCTGCCTCGCACGACGCCGAAGGAAGAAGACATCAGCTTGCCGGAAGATATCCCCACTCGGGAAGTCGCCACGCACGACAATCTCTAGTCGACTCCGTTGGAGTTCCGGCTTTAGCAGGCAACCATTCGCGTGCGACCGCGGCACCGGCTGAAGCCGGAACTCCAGCGAGGCACCAACAAATCACACCCGTACTCCTCTTAGCTACAAAAGGATTCGTCCATGCCCGCCACCATTTTTTATGACAACGACGCCGACCTGAGCCACCTGAAGGGGAAGGTTGTCGCGATTATTGGCTACGGTTCGCAAGGCCATGCCCAGGCTCAAAACCTGCGCGATAGTGGAGTGAATGTCATCATCGGCCAACGACCGGGCGGCCCGAATTACGACCTGGCCATCAAGCATGGCTTCAAACCGATGTCGGCGGCCGATGCCACCAAGCAGGCCGATGTGGTGAACATCCTGCTGCCCGATGAATTGCAAGGCGATGTTTATCGCCAGGAAATCAAGCCGAACCTCAAGCCCGGCGCAATCCTGATGTGCTCGCATGGCTTTAATCTGCACTTCGGCCAGGTCGAACCACCTGCTGGTGTCGATACACTGCTCGTCGCCCCCAAGGGCCCTGGCCACTTGGTCCGCAGCGAGTTCGAAAAGGGTGGTGGCGTTCCCTGCTTGATCGCCGTTGGTCCTGGCGCGAAGCCCGAAACAACGAAGATCGGTCTCGCCTATGCCAAGGGCATAGGCGGCACACGTGGTGGCGTGATTCAAACGACGATTGCGGAAGAAACCGAAACTGACCTGTTCGGCGAACAAGTCGTATTGTGTGGCGGCGTCAGCGAACTGGTGAAAGCTGGTTTCCAAACGTTGGTCGAAGCCGGCTATCAGCCCGAAATGGCATACTTCGAATGCATGCACGAACTGAAGCTGATCGTCGACCTGCTGTACCAAGGTGGCCTGAGCTACATGCGTTACAGCATCAGCAACACTGCTGAGTATGGGGACTATACCCGCGGCCCGCGAATCGTGACCGACGAGACCCGTAAGGAGATGAAGAAGATCCTGAAGGAAATCCAGAGCGGCCAGTTCGCTCGCGAATGGATCCTGGAGAATAAGGCCGGTGCCCCTGGCTTTAAGGCCACTCGCCGCCAAGAGAAGGCGTCACAACTCGAAGACGTTGGCCGTCGGCTCCGCAAGTTGATGACCTGGATCAACGCGAAGGAAGTCTAATCTAACTGAACAGCGATTAAGCAATATCCCTTGAAGCCTCGCCAATTCCGGCGGGGCTTTTTTGGTTTTGCTCGGGAGCATTCACCATACTTTCGAATGTACGCTAGGCGACATTGAACCAAATTTTCATTTGCCCATTTTTCCCATTTTGCCCACATTAAATTAATCTACATCAAATGGCGAAAATGATCAGGCAAAAATCGGTATTTTGCCCCCCCCCACCAATTGAAATCTCAAGGTTAAGCCAATAGACTCTCGCGAATTACTGGCCTATTTCGCAATTCAGGGGGAGTCAAAACTATGCTGCGTCGTTCAAGGAAGCCTGTACGTGTTGAGAAGTCGGCTCGCAATTTTTTTCCACGCGTTGAGTCGCTTGAAAGTCGCCTCAACTTGGCGGGAAATGTCGCGGCCTATGTTTTGGGCGCTAATCTCTACATTACTGGCGATACCGCCA
Source organism: Anatilimnocola aggregata (assembly GCF_007747655.1). Classification (NCBI taxonomy): domain Bacteria; kingdom Pseudomonadati; phylum Planctomycetota; class Planctomycetia; order Pirellulales; family Pirellulaceae; genus Anatilimnocola; species Anatilimnocola aggregata. The sequence goes on along the minus strand of NZ_CP036274.1, from coordinate 3,632,763 downwards.
GTAACGAAGTAACTCTCACGGGCACCGGGGGAGGTGACTTTACGGTAGAGGCCGCCGCCGGCACTACCCTCAAGGCAAGAAACGGGGCGACAATTCTTGACCTCGAAGCAAACAACATCGCCAATATCTTCATCACGATGAACAACGGCGATGACATCGTGACCATTACCGGTGCAGAGATTAGTGGACTGCTGAGCTTCAACGGCGGCAATGGCGCTGATCAATTGCTGATCGGGGATGCGGGTGGAACGACCGAACTGGGTCGACTGACTGCCCTCATGGGCGCGGGTGATGACACGATTACTGTCGAAGACGTAGATGTCACCATTGGCTTGATCTCCATCAACAACGGTGACGGGGACAACTACACGACGATCCGAGCAACGGGCACCTACAGTCTCGGCACCGCTTCGATTGTTGGCGGCAGAGACCTCGACAACGTCTTGCTCGAAGGGGCAGACATGACCACGGGCGCTATCACAGTGAATAGCAGCTCCGGAGTGAATGCTTTCGAATTGACCGCCGGTAACAACTTGGACGTGAATGGTAACATCACCGTATTAGGCACGACCGGCTCGGATATTGTCAGTGTCAATGCGGTCGCTCTGCTGGACACCCGTGCGATCACGGTGAACCTTGGTGCTGGATTAAATTCCTTCGATTTGCTCGGTGATAGTGTCGACGTAGTTGGCAACATCACGGTGCTTGGCACAACCGGCGAAGACAATGTCCAAATCAGCGGCACCACGGAACTCGCCACACGCTCGATCACGGCCAATCTCGGTGCCAACGACAATGAGATCCTCGTGGATGGAGCGGTCATTACCGTGAACGGCAGCATCTCCTTGACCGGCACTTCTGGCGAAGACCTGTTCGACATCGGCAGCGGAGCCACTGCGGATCTGCTTGTGACAGGTTCCGTTGTCGTGAACTTGGGCGATGGTGCCCTCGCTAACGGCAATGGCTTGAATATTACGGCCGAAGACATTCAGATCAACGGTCTGCTGAGCGTCGTTTCGGGCAAGGGCGGAGACAACATCACGGTTAATGCCACGACTGAGTTGGACATTCTCGGCATTACTCTGAATACGGGTGCCGGCGACGATGCCATCACCATTACGTCCGGCGAAGACGTGTCGGTCGTCGGTGCCACTCCCAATATTGGGGCGAACTTGACGATCGCTAGCGGAGCTGGTGGCGATACCATCACCGTGGCTGGGCTGTTCGTGAAGGGTGCCACGTCGGCTAACTTGGGCGATGGCGTGAACGTTGTCAACGTCGACAGCTCTATCTTCCGCGGTGCGGTAGCTGTTGCCTCCCTCAATGGTGTTGATACGATCAACGTCGAAGAAGGTGGACTAGGTATCGGCACCACGTTTAATGGCGTGGTGAGCGTGAGCCTTGCTGGCGGGGATGATGTCGTCAACCTTGGAACCGCGGGAGATGTGGTGGTCTTCAATAGCCGAGTCGTAGTGAACGGCGGAGCTGGCGATGACGAGCTAAATGCAGGCGCAGGCGTAGACTTCGCGTTTACCCCGACTTTGACGTCGATCACCCTCAATCTCGTGTAACTCTGGTTCGACAAATCGATCAAACTCAGTCCCGGCGGAACTGGTTTTCCGCCGGGACTTTTTCGTTTTTGCCGGCGTGCGCCGGAATTGCGTTGAGGCTATCCACCTCGCGAACTCCCCTCACGCCAGGGTCAACGTGCGCGTATAATGGAAGCTGCGGGTCAACCATTTTCGCCGACGGAATAACACTATGGCACAGGCAGAAATGCTCGAATTATTCGCCGAACTGCAGGCCGGCGACCGGGTGCAAGTCGATCACGAGGTGAAAGTTGGCTTTCGCAAGTGGCACACGACAACGATCGGCAAAGTCGTTCGTAAAGAACGTCGTCGCCATAGCTTGCACTTTCGCCGCAACAGCGACGATAAGGTCTTCAGCGACGTGCTAGTGATCCAGCGAGAAAGTGGCGAGTTGACCACCGTCACGCTCGACGAGTTTTCGCAAGTGAAGAAGCTGTAGCTGGCTATCGTTGGAGTTCCGGCTTTAGCCGGCAATCTGAGAACCGGCTAAAGCCGGAACTCCAACAAAGGCGACTGTCCATGCCTCTCGACGTTTTACATACGCAGCATCAACGCCGGTTTGCCGAAAGCAAGTTCGTCTATCCTGTTCTCAGTCGTCGCAGTGGCGGTATCTCGCTAGGTGTGAATCTCAATCCCGACAAGGTCTGCAACTTCGACTGCATCTATTGCCAGGTCGATCGCACGACTCAAAGCGATACCAGGTTCGTCGAACTGCCACGAATGCTGGACGAACTCGATCACTTCCTAACGCTCATCACCAGTGGCCAGTTGTACGAGTTCGAAAAGTTCAGCCACACACCGCGGCATCTCCGCCGACTAAACGACATCGCCTTTTCTGGGGATGGGGAACCAACCACTCATCGCAACTTCGACGAGATTGTAACCGCAGCAGCAGCGCTGAAGAAGCAACACATACTCGACAACGTTAAGCTGGTGCTGATCACCAATGCGAGTATGTTCCACCGTGAGCATGTGCAGCGGGGACTTGAAGTCCTCGACCAAAACAATGGCGAGGTTTGGGCGAAGTTAGAAGCAGGAACTGAAGCCTATTTAAAACTCATCGACCGGACTCCCATCTCTCTACGGCAAATTGTTGATAATATTGCCGCGGCCGCGAAGATTCGCCCGCTGGTGATTCAGTCTCTTTTCATGCGTGTGGCCGGCGAGCCACCAACAGCGGCCGAGTTCGCTGCCTATTGCGATCGCCTGAATGAAATCATTGCCGCGGGCGGCAAGCTGAGCTTGATTCAGATCTATACTGTGGCACGCAAGCCGACGGAAAGTTACGTCACGCCGCTGACCGATGCGGAAGTCGATGCCCTCGTTTCCCGCGTGCAAGAGCAGACTGGCATACCGGCCCAAGCTTTTTACGGAACTCACACCGACGCCCTGCAAGCGTCGCCAAGCGAATCATGAACGAATCCCCTCCCAAGCCCCCCGCTCCCAGGTCAACTGCTTTAGCTGTGAATCCGACGCAGCAGTGGATTCCCTGGATTATGGGCGGCCTGCTCGTATGGGGAGCGGTACTCGGCCTGGGCGCTTATCTGTTCGGCGGCGAACATGCTGAAATCCGCGGCGGGATTGTTTTTATCTGCGCGCTCATCTTCGTCTCGTTCTGGTGGATGATGCTCACTGCCCGCAGTTGGCGAAAGCCCAAGTTGTAACGCGAGGAGCCACACCTGCGCGGCACTACTTCTTTTTGCAGTTATTCAGCTTTTCGTCCGGAATGAGCAAGTCGGGAATGACCCGGCCGTTGACGATCGTCTCTTCGACAATCCTTGGCACATCCTTGATCCGGACACCGCCGTACCAGATCGCCTGTGGATAGATAACGATCACCGGCCCGAGTTCGCACTGGTCGAGACAGCCAGCTTCATTCGCCCGAACCATCGGCTTGAGCCCGCGCTTTTCGATCTCTTTTTTCAGAGCAGACTTTAACTCTTCATCGCCATCAGGATCGCACGAGCCGCGCGAGCTATCTTTTTTACGTTGGTTGCAGCAGACGAAAATGTGGTGGGTGAATTGTGCCATCCGTGCATCATAATAACGACCGCGGCCGCCACAAGGACGGCCGCGGATTTCCGATCAATCGAGTCGGCTGAGGCTTATCGCCCTCGCTTTTTTTCGGACCTGTCACCACCACCGGCATTGTTGGTCTGTGGCAGAGAACGTGGGGCAGGGTTATTTCGCGGCTGCACTTGAACCTGCGGACGCGTCACGGGAGTTCGGTCGATCGTCGGCTTCGACACTCGCGGCTCGATGTTCGGCTTGAACGATCTCGGTTGTTCCACCTTCGGCGTAAACGAGCGGGGGGCAATATCCGGCTTCGGTGTGATCGCACCACCCCGATTGGGATTCAGCCGATTTTGCAAATCCTTGATCCGGTTCTCTGTCGTTGGATTCAAGCCCGGGTTTCCGCCACTCTTGTTGCCAACCGGATTGCTACCACCCACGTTATTCCGGGGCGTAAAAGTGGGGCGATCGGACGACAAAGGTGGGCGAGTAAATGTCGATCGGTCGGATTTAGGTACTTCGACTTTCGGAGTTTCCGTCTTCGGCGTCCGATCGATCGGCGCTAAGTTGTTTCCGCCAACGTTCGGATTCGTCTTGGGAACGTTGCTGCCGTTACTCCGATCGCGAGCCTTGTTGATCGCGTCCTGCTGTTGCTGACGAATGGCATTCAGTCGGTCCTGTAATGCGCTGCTCGAGGAAGGATTGCCCGTCCCAACACTCGGGGTCTTGGGCTTATCGACGTCGAGCGGTTTATTGAGATCGCGTCCACTCGGATTGAATTCACCGGGCTTCCGAGTTGGCAGATTGTCGACAGTTGTATTGGCGGGCGAATTCGTTACCGGTGGCTTGTTATTGCCGAAAGAAGGCCGACCAGTCGGGCGGCTCAACGGATTGCGATCCTCGGGCTTGTCGAGATTACCCCCCAGATTGTTGCCTACCTTCGTCCCGGGGCGATCAAAGCCGGGACGCGAAACAACGTTCTTATCCGGCGTTTCCGGAACATTGACCTTGGGCTTGTTCAGGCTCTGCGTCGGCTTCGGAAGTTTGAATTTGCCCGGCAGCGTCTCGTTTCCTCCTGCGATTTCATTGCCAGGGCGATCGATTCCGGGCCGATCTTCACGCCCGATCTTATCAGGACCAGTCTTGTCGGGACCCAATTTCAATACCGGTTTGTCGATATCATTCCCACGCTCACCGGGTCGGGAATTTCCCGGCAAAGTCAGTTCCGGTCCCTTGGGTTTGTTGTCACGATCAGGGCCCTTTCCGGCAATGTCGCGACCTGGGAAATCTCGGCCGTTGCCATCACGATCGCGACCAGGTCCATCTCCAGCAGGTCTGTCGCGCCCCGGTCCATCTCGGTCTGGTCCGTCGCGGTCTGGTCCCTTGCCCGAAAAATCTCGTCCGGGCACGTCACGGCTGACGAAACCAACTTTCTCCTGATCGAACCGCATCTTGTGGATCTGCTTGATCTGATCGATCGAGTGCTTGTTATTGTCCCGCTGTACCAGGTCTTGCTTCTTCCAATGCTTGTCGGGCGAGCGGACGACGTCTCTCAAGTCCTGCGCGATAAACGAGGGGCGAGTCTGGAAATCGCGGTCGTTCCCATGGCGGGCGGCCTGATCGCGCCAAGTATTCGGCGGGCGTTCGTTGGCATGATTGACGTAATGGTTATGCCAACCCTGCATCCGGCCGACATAGTTCACTCCCTGGCGGCGATAGTGCGTATTGCAGTAAGACAACAACGGGTCGTAGCAGCGGGGCCGCGAATTGTAGTTGCACCAAGGGGTAAAGTGACGGTTGGTGTAAGTCGGTCCGTAGTAATTGCCAAAGTAGTAGTGGCAGTACGAATCGCGCACCCAAAGGTGGACAAACAGATTGCTGGTGTTGATTACGCAGCGCGGCGTGTAGAAATAAGTCGGCCGCTGATAGACGACTGGATTGAAAAAGACCGGCGCGAAAATCTGACCGCGGCGTGGCAGACGCCAATCGTAGTACCCTGCCACGTAGATGCAGCCGCGGGGTGTCCAGACCCAATGCGGTTGGACATAGACCCATTCTTCGCGATAAGGAGCCCAGTAGCCAGCTGACCACCGATAGTCGTTATCGGCGTAGGTCCACGTGCCGGGAATGTAAAAGTGATCATCGCCGGGCGAAGCAACGGTGGGCCCTTGTTCGAGCGAAGCCGGCGGCGGCTTCAGATATTCCATCTCTTCGACTTGCTCGGCGATCCAAAAACCGGCGACCCATTGATACCCACCCGACACCTCAGCCCAGTAGCCGGGAACCCAACGACGACCAGGTGGCGGATCGCGCCAGGCGCCACTGATCCAAATGAAATCCTCTCGGTCTTCGTCCCAAGACCAATAGCCGGGGAACCATTGAACGTTATCCCCTTCGGGCTGGTATTCAGGAGGAGTTTCTTTGATGTCTGCCGGCGGTTGCTTGGGAATGATCAGCCCGGGCGCAGGATCGGCAACCGTTGGGCTGGCAAACGCTTCGTGCACCGGGCCGCGGGTTAGAGTCTGCACCCCGTCAGAATCAATATCCGGCGGCAGTTCCGCTTGTCCCAGCGCGGATCTTGTGACACCCGCCAGGGCGAAACTGGTGAGCATCAGTCCAAGGAAGAGTCGGCCGAACAAAGAAGACCACGTTTCACCTACTGACGGATGAACAGGCATGTCATCCTCCTTACAAAACTTCGAGCAACTCTGGGCGCATTCGACCACGCGATCCCAAATTAAGCAACTTGCAAGCCTTGGCAGCTGTCGTGCCGCGAAAAATGCTAGCCGGCAGTAGCAATTGGCTGCTGACAAGGCGTCGTTCAATTCCCGAAGAATAACCGTTGCTTGCACTTAGCACGACAGCAATGCGGGCAATTTCAGCGTCTAATCTCTACTTCGACGAACTCACTCGGCCGCTGCAGCCCAAACCGCCACTCCCAGAAATGAAGTCAAGCTGACTACAGGTTGTCGCGATTTTGAGTTGCCCGCAGCTGCGCCAAGCGCCGCCGGCTACAAAATCACAACTATGGCAAGTCGCCTGCAGGATCTGTCGAAGTTCGCTCGTTGTCAGACTCTCAGAACTTCGTATCAGGGGCGTCGCAGCCGAGGGTTTATCAACACCCCCCTTTTGCGTGCAACACCTGCAAACCTTTCCCCCACAATGAATTGCGCCTAACTTGCAAGTTCTGAAATCATCCTCTTTGTTGATAAACCCCGGCACACCCGACCGCCGTTGCACCATTGCACGCAAAGCAAACGAACAGTCGCGCGTAACGGCGCGAACTCTTTCCGGCCGCGCAGGCGAGACGCTTCTTCCACCAAGTTGCCAAAACGGGCACTTTATTTATAACTACATAGTCACCACTTGTAAATCATTTGTCGATTAACTATTTCGTTTGGTCAGACGCCGCGAAGCTATCGGAGCTGCGATCCTGATTGACCGGAACTCTGCGGGGTCGAGTTGGTTTAGAATTTTGAGTCGATGAGCCATTTGGACTGCCGCAAACTGGGATGGTGACCGATGCGTGAATTCTATGTCTGGCGATTTTTGCTGGCCCCGCTGTTTGCCGCCTGGCTCGTCGTCTCACCGGAAGTATCGTTGATGGCCGCGGAACCTGTCGCCGATCCTACGAATCCAGAGCACCACAAATTAGCCGCCGAGTATAGCGCCGCACGCAAAGGTTTGAGCGTGCTCGTCCGCGTCGACGGAAAGGAGGTCTTTGCCGACTACACCAACGGCGGTGGCCAGAACCGGGCACACGAATTGGCCAGCGGCACGAAGAGCTTTAACGGGATAATGGCAGCTGCTGCGATTCAAGACGGGTTGATCAAGTCGTGGGATGAAAAGGTCAGCGATACCATCACCGAATGGAAAGATGACGAGACCAAACAGAACATCACGCTGCGGCACCTGCTCAGCCTGACCAGCGGCATGGGTGGCGGCCAAATTGCCCGCGTGCCTACTTTTGCTGATGCAATTCAAACGACCGTGCGTTTTGAACCCGGCCAGCGCTTTCAGTACGGACCGGCTCCCTTTCAAACCTTTGGCGAATTGTTGCGTCGCAAACTCAGCGAGACTAAGGAAACACCACTCGACTATCTGCAACGGCGGATCTTCAAACCCATCGACCTGCAAGTCGGCAGTTGGCGCAAGGGGGTCGATGGTATGCCACACTTGCCGTCCGGCGCACACTTAACGGCCCCCGAGTGGGCCAAGTTTGGCGAACTCGTGCGTGCCGGTGGCAGTTGGAACGGCAAGGAAATTGTGCAGCAAAAACTGCTTGACGAGTGCTTCATTCCCGCCAAAGCGAATCCCGCTTATGGCCTCACCTGGTGGCTCGCCAGCGCCGCCAACAATCAGCGGGCGGCGCTCTTTCCAGCGCTCGCGCGGGCAGCGAAAGGGGACGGCGCTCAACCCCTGCGTGTGCCCGATTTGGTTCAAGCCGCTGGCGCCGGCAATCAGCGTTTGTATATCAGCCGGCAGTTGAAGCTCGTCGTCGTGCGCCAGGCCGGCGGCATTTTGGAAGCTCTCGGCGGTCGCGACGCTACGGAATGGAGCGATCGCGAATTCCTCGCGCGCCTGCTCTACGGAACCGACGCTGCGGGAAAGAAGTTGTAGAGGTTGTCGGTAACTGACATCTGATTTACCCTGGAGTGAAAAGGAACCTTCACAGATGTCCGCCGCTCCTACTCGCCGAATCTCCGCCGCAGAGTACTTAGAACTCGACCGCGCTGCCGGCGAAAGATTCCAGTATTACCGAGGCGAGATGTTCGCCATGGCGGGCGGAACAAAGAACCATAATCGAATTGGCCGAAATCTCTTGGTCAGCCTGGAAAACCGATTCCGGCAGAAACTTCGCCGTTGCGAAGCATTTTCGTCCGACATGCGAGTGCGCGTTGATGCTGAGAAACTTTATACGTATCCCGATGTAACTGTGGTTTGCGGTCCGCCTGAATTCCTCGACAAACGCGAAGATACGCTCCTGAATCCAGTCGTGGTGATTGAGGTATTGTCACCATCGACAGAACACTTTGATCGGGGCAGCAAGTTCGAGATGTATCGAAATCTGGTTTCGCTGCATGAATATGTACTCATTGCGCAGCACAAAACCCTCGTCGAACGGTTCTTGCGCGAAGTTGATGGGTCGTGGAAACTAACGCTGGCAGACAACTTGGCTGGCCAATTGGAACTTGCTTCTATTGACGTGACCCTACCGCTCAGCGAGATCTATTTCGACGTCGACTTTCCACCAGCACCCCTAGAACAACCAAGCGAATTGAAGGCACCGGACTTCGACGAATCGAATCGCCCGTACTAACGCCCCGTGACCAACCGGTCGCCGAGCATGTTGTTCAGTTGGGGAATGTCGTAGATCTTTTCGCGCGTCGTTTCGACGGGATATTCCAAGCGCCGATAGGTGACTGACGCATCTTCCAAGATCACGTAGCAGGCCCGCGGGTCGCCATCGCGCGGCTGCCCGACACTGCCGACATTCACCATCGCCTTATCGGTACTCAAGCGATACTGATAATTGCACTCTTCGGGCGTGATGAAACGATAGTCGGGCGTAAAGACGCCGGGCAAATGCGTGTGTCCCTGCAAACAGTATTTTTGAATGCGATTGAAAAGCGCATCCATTTTTCGTTGGTTGTAAATGTCCTCGGGAAAGACATATTCATTCGTGGGTTCGCGGGGCGAACCATGCACAAACAAAAAGTCTCCCTCCGATAAGGTTCGATGGAGTTCGCCCAGAAAGTCCCAACGACGATTTCGCTGCGAAGGAGTTCCCGGACCATCTTCCAACTGTTCGCGCGTCCAATAGATGGCCTGCTGAGCGACCGGATTGAAGCCATCGGGATCGAACAGCGTCGCCTGATCGTGGTTGCCGAGGATCGTGGCCTCGCAATGTTCGATCACTTCGTCCAGGCACTCGCACGGGTTGGGCCCATATCCGACAATATCGCCCAGGCAATAGATCTGGCTCACGCCCTGCTGACGGATATCGGCGAGGACGACGCGCAGCGCCTCCAAGTTGCCGTGAATATCGCTGATCAGAGCACGCTTCACGCGGGTGAACCTTTCCGAGCCTGACGATGGTTTCTATTCTTTCCGCTGTGCCTGTGCGGAGCGAATGAGGACGGACAGCAGCTGCGATCAGCCGCCTGCTCACACTGATCAACGCGCCAGCAAGTCTAAGACTACGTTGGACTTTGGTCAATATCGGCGAAACTTGAGCAGCTCCTGCGAGACGTGACTTAGCGGTTTTTCGACCCGCTGGTCATTTTGGCGCAGGGCCTATATCAATTATCGCTTCCCCTTCTCTCGCGGTTGCTTGATTTCCCTAGATTTTATCGAAAGCCCCCTCGAATGACGGTGTGGACCCTAGCGCTCGAAACGGTGGCAACGGCTGGATCGGTCGCGTTGTTACAGGGAACTGAAGTTGTGGCCGAGCAACAACTTCCTGCCGATTCGCGCTCGGCCCGCACCCTCGCCACGGCGATCAACCAGCTGTGGCAAGGGGCAGGTAAGCCGCCAATCCACTTGGTGGCGGTGGCCAGCGGCCCGGGTTCGTTCACCGGTTTAAGGGTCGGCATCACGACGGCCAAGACCCTGGCTTTTGCTTGGGGAGCGAGGCTAATCGGCGTGAACACGCTCACCGCAATCGCGTTTCAAGCAAAAACCGAGGACTTAGCGTTACATGTCGTCCTTGATGCTCAGCGAAAGGAGTTGTTTCTGGCGACGTTGCAGCGGGTCACTCCCCAAGCTCAATGGGAGCGGCAGGGAACAGACATAATTGTCACCGCCACCGATTGGCTGCAATCGCTGACCGCAAATCCCGTTTCCAGCGTCGCCGTTTCAGGGCCCGCGCTAAACAAACTGCGGGAATCCCTACCCGCGGGCACTTCAGTGGTCGACCCGCAACATTGGCACCCGCAGGCAGCGACGATCGGACTGCTCGCCCTCCAGGCCTTCGCAGCAAACCAACCCGACGAGTTGTGGACTCTGGCGCCACACTACATGCGGGTCAGTTATGCGGAAGAGAAGAAGCCTGCGGCTAAAGCGATCGACGCCTAAGTGTCTATAGACCTTGGCCGTACCTTCCATTCTTCAATCTGCACTTGATCGGCCCCCTTGCGCGCCGCGGCTCATGTTAAAATAAACCTCACGCTCACATGCCAACGCCCAGTTCCGTCGGATGCCCGCTCATGCCCGTGCAAATGCAGTTGTCGAGGATCATCATCAGCGAGATCAACGAACAGCAGTTGATTTATCTGAAAGAAGTCGAAGGGGATCGCCAGTTTCCCATTCTGATCGGCCTGTTCGAAGCGCAGGCCATCAACAGCGGCGTGAAGCGCATTCGCTCACCGCGCCCACGGACGCACGAACTGCTGGTCGGGGCAATCGAGTCGATGGGTGGCGAACTCGATAGCATCGTCATCAGCGAGTTGAAGGACCACATCTACTTTGCCCGCGTGCGAGTGCGCAAAGAGGGTGAGATCATCGAAATTGATTCTCGCCCCAGCGATGCCATCGCGGTCGCCTTCGCTTGCGAACCTCCGCTGCCGATTTACGTGTCCGAAGAAGTGCTTGATGAAAGTACAGGCAGCTAAACCTTACGTCCGGCAACCAAAGATTGACATTGTCCGGACAATTCCTCTCTCTGACTCCCTCTCTCCCTGACACCAGGAGTAACTCAATGCTCATTCAAGTGAATACCGACAACCACATCGAAGGCAAGACTTCGCTGCAAGATTGGGTCCGCAATGAAGTCGATTCCTCGCTCGGTCGCTTTCAGCCGCAACTGACACGCGTAGAAGTCTTTTTGTCGGATGTAAATAGTCACAAAAAGTCGGAAGTCGACAAGCAATGTACGGTCGAAGCGCGCTGGTCGGGGCTTGACCCCATTGCCGTCACCAAGAACTCTCCCACCGTCGAAGAAGCCCTCGCCGCCGCGCTCGATTCCATGATCATCACGCTCGACAGCCGCATTGAAAAACTGCGCGATGCGAAGCGTCATTCATCCATGGGCAGCGGCGGGGCAGAAATCTGATGTGCTGAAAAACATCTGCAATCGGTTTGAGTCCTCTTTGACCAAACCGTAGAATCCGACGTGTTCCGCACGCAATCCAGTGGTCATGCACCGAGGCGAGGGACACGTCATGATTCGCTCTTGGCAGCCGCTGTTGGTCTCTAGCTTCGCACTCCTCTTGGCAGCGGCGAATGCCGATGCCCAGCAGTTGCGACAACCAACTCGACGGCCGTATCAATCTGCTTCTGAACGGACTGCCACCGCTGGTGGATCTCGAGTTTCCCATGCCAAAGCATCGCCCTACCCGGTGCGAAATGGCTTCTACTATGCAACTGTGCATTCGTTCGACGCTAAGTTTAACTCGCTCAACCTGATCTTCGAACCAACCAAACGTAAGCAGGAAGTGTATCTCACGTACGTCGATCTATTGAAAACTCGCAACTCGCCGCAGGGGCCTGAAAATGCAAACAAGGCCTCAGAATTGATCGGCAAGCGAGGAGTTTTTTATATTTACGCCAACCTGTACGACCTTCCGATCGACTTGCCAGGCCAGAAAATCGCCAGACAGTTCGGGACTCTCTGCACGTCGCAGATGACGTTTTTGCCTGAGCCTGCCGCACTTGGAAACAAGGTTGACGCAGTCTTGGCACATGTCGTGAAGTACGATCCCAATCGCGCAGAATCACTATTTGGCACTTTGCAGCAACATGAATACCACCGAAAAAAGTCCTCGCAACGATTGCTCCTGGCGCGCTTAATTATCAAGGGAAATGGGAAAATTGCGGACATTAAAACCACACGGTGGTCGACTGTCATCGACGAAAGCGGCTATCTCGTGACAAACTTTTCTCCCGCGGAGGAAGAAATTATCGGTGTGCAATTAGAAAACTTCATGCCCTTGCAGTTACCCTTGGCTGCAGGAGATGGCCCCTTGGTGCTCGGCGATGTGAAACTCATGCCACCAAAGCCAGAAGAATTAGCCACGCTGAAGTTCTCATTTAGCAAGCCACTGCGAGAAGCACTTGGCACCAAAGGAGAATTCTTTTTCGACCTGAGACTCGTTCCAATCAACGAACTACCAAGCGATAGTACCGAACAGAAAGTGATCGATCAACTCTTCACCTATTCCTATCGCAGTCCGATTCCACTTCCTGCTGACTTCAGTTACCAACTCGCGCCGGGCAGCTACGTGGTAGGAATTTACGCTCCAGGACGTGATGCATACTTCGAAAACTACACCTTGCGTGCTGGACAAGTTGTTGACGCCAAGCCGATCGATATGCCTCCTTTGACGTTCGTAGTGGCTCGCTATAGTTACCATGGTCCCGATCACTTAAATCCCAAACGCGGCGAACACGTCACCTCGGGAGTCGCGAATTACGTCACCAACCAGATGAGTTACCTGGGACCACTTCAAGGTGGCCTGTTTAACCAGTTTGTCGGGATTGATTTGGTGAAAATGCCTGAAATGTCTTTGTCGGGTTTGTACCGCGATGAGAAGCACAGGCTGTTCTTCTCTGCGGGGCCCGGCAAATGGAAGGTGCAAGATTTAGGTCAAGGAACTTTGGAGAAGATGCAAAAAGTCGAGACTAAGCACGTTCCACTCCTACCAGCCGAGAGTTTTCGGGAGCAGAAGGTCGCGTTCGAAGTCGATTCCCAACCCACTGAGTTCGACTACCAATATTTTCCCATCGAGGAGGGAAATATTTATCGACTCGAACAAGAGAAAGCGACGCTGCTACTGGAGATATTCCAGGTCACGACCAAATTTGAGGACTACTTAAACAACGAGACCCGCGGCCTTAAGCAAAAGTGAATTGTTCTCCATGTCGAATCCCTTCGAATCACCCCAGCATCCGTCGGAACCACGCTCTGCAGGGCACGGCCAAGGAGATTCCACAGGCGGCCTGATTCCTTATAAGAACATGCCGGCGCTGCTGGCGTACTACATCGGCATTGTGTCGATGTTGTGCTGCTTCTTCGGACTGCCAATCGGCATCGTGGCGGTCGTGCTGGGAGTCATGGGCTTGCAGAAGCGAGCGCGGGAGCCCGAAGTAAAAGGCTCCGTTCATGCCTGGATTGGCATCATCTGCGGCGTGATCTCTACCATCGGCGCAATTGCGATGATTGCAATCATCGTTGTAGGAGTCATCTCAGCCTAAGGATACTTCTCGCGGACGATCGCCTGATCGTCCGCACAGAGCATCGAAATTGGCATGTTGATGACCTTGCCGTCGGTGCGACGCAGTTGCACGTGATCGAATTCGAAATCGATTAGTTCCGCTTTGATCTTGTGCTGTCCCGTGGCATCCGTCCATTCGCGGATTTTTGCTTCGCTTACCGGCTTCAATGCCGCCGGGATAGCGGGATTCGCAGCGGGCGTCGAAGTGGTCGGTTCAAGCCGCTCATCGCTAGGCTTGGCAACAAAGAGCGAGTCATCTTCAGACTCGCCACTCTCCTTGGTCTCGCCGGGCTTGGGTGTCAGCGGTTTTAGAGCCGATGGCAAACCGGAAGCAGCAACCTGCACGTGAGGATCCTTTTCGAGCCGAATGCGATCCAGCGAAACCACTTCCATCACGCCGTTCGTGGAATAGCGGATTCTGGTCAGAATCCCGCGTTTGAGCATCACGACGGCCGGATACCACTTCTTGTCAGAGAAGACGTAAACCAAATCTCTTGGCTTAAATTGCGAAACATCCGTCGCTGGAAAACCGGGAGGAGGAGCATTTTCTTCGTTCCCACCAGCAACTGGGTTAGCGCCCGGTTGCGGAATCGGAACCGGTGTAAACGAAGGAGCGACAGGCTGAAAACTGGGTGCTGGTTCGAAACTGGGTACCGGCGCGGGCTGGAAATTGGGAGTGGGCGCCGGCTGAAAGCTAGGCGTTACGGGTTGAAAACTGGGGGGTGGACTGGGCTGAGTACTGGGGAGGCTTGGGGGTGGAGCCTCGGGTGGCACAAAGGGCTTAACTGTCACCGACACAAACTTGTAAGGCCGATTCGTCCGACCAAATATCTCTCGCTCACCCGGCGGCAACGCTTGTTGCTTTTTTAGATAATCCGCAAACGCTTCGGCCCCTGGCTCTACTTTTTGCTTTTCCGCTGACTTAAGCAGCGCGAATGCACCCACGCCCAGGGCTATCACGCCGGCAACAAACAGCAGTACCAATCCCAGGATGATGCCGCTAATTAGCAGCGGGACCTTGAGATTCAAGCCCGATCGCTGCGGTCCAGGACCTGGAGCAAACGGATCACTACCTGGCTGTCCATAGGGATAGCCCATTACCACAGCCCTTTTGATTTGCGATCAGAAACTCAATCAACGTGGCAGGCCGCAGAACTCCCCGCGACACCTGCCTATCGTAACTTCTCACCCCAAGTTTCGTCAAACTTTTGGCCGAGCAGATAGTAGGCATTATTCGCGTTCGCGGGAAGCTCTGATAGGGCTATTCCCGCTGCGAATTGAGTCAATCAAAATCGGGCAATAAATACGAACTCTACTGCTTGATGCAATATAACCGGTCGATGCCGCGGAGCAGTAATTGATCGCCGGCGATCGCGGCCGACGACCAGAACATATCGTCGAGCTTATTGGTGGCCAGCACCTTCAACTCATTCCCCGCTTCCAGCACAAAAGTCTGGCCACTTTCATCCAGGCAGAAGACTTTTCCATCGCCGGCCCAAGGGGATGAGGTAAAGCCCTTGGCACTGGGCAGCCGTTGTTTGAAATGCTGCTTCCCCGTCTTGGCATCAAAGCAACTCAGCACGCCGCCGCGCTGATCGAGGACATACAGATTGCCGCGATAGAGCAGGGGAGAGGCCATCGGCGGCCCAGCCCGCTCGACGGTCCATTCCACGCCGGGGCCGGTGCCATCGTCGCCAGGCGTGACGTCGCCACTTGCGCCGGCCTTCACCGCACAGAGCGGACCATTGCCACCCATCCCACCACCGCTGCCGACGTACAGCAGTTCGGCATCACCCACCGGCGTCGCCGAGCACCGGCTCACGCTGCCGCCAAGTTCCCACAGCAACTTACCAGTGGCCGGATCGTACGACCGCATCTTCGTGCCGCCACCGGTTACCAGTTCGGTCCGCTCTTTGTTCTTCCAGACGAAGGGGGTCGACCAGTTCGACTTCTCATTGCGCGAGACGCGCCACAACTCGTCCCCCGACTTTTTATCAAAGGCCACCAGGAACGACTTCTCTTCATTGTCGCATTGAATGAACAGGCGATTCCCATCGAGAGCCGGCGAACTTCCCGCGCCCCAGCCATTCATCATGGGATAGGAATCGACATCCTTCTTCCACAGCAGCTTGCCGTCGAGGTCGTAGCAAAACAGCCCGGTCATCCCGAAGTAGGCATACAACCGCTCACCATCGGTAACCGGCGTTTCCGAAGCATAGGTGTTCGTACTATGAATCGAGATCGTGGGCTTCCCTTCCTTGGCGAGATTTTCCCACAGCACCTTGCCCGTGGCTCGATCCAGGCACAGCACCTTCCAGCGATAGACCGCATTCGGCGGACTGCTGCCTCGTCCCCCAAAGCCGCCTCCTCCAAAGCCGCCGCCAAAACCACCGGGACGACCCGAACCCGGAGAACCAGGACGACCACCGAACCCGCTGCCGCGCGGAGGCTGGCGAGGTTCATCGTCGCGGCTGTTGTCAGAGCCGCCGTCACCAGCCTTGGGAGTCTCCCCCTTCTTGGTATCGCCCGCGTCGCTCCCGGAACCACCCGGTCGGCCGCTGCCAGGACGACCACCGAAACCGCCACCGAACCCACCACCTCCAAAGCCGCCACCACCAGACTTCGGCTTGGTTTGATTCTCGGTCACCGCCGTGGTCACGAAGATCTTGTCTCCCCACACCACGGGCTGCGACCACGCCGCGCCGGGAACTTCCACCTTCCAAGCAATGTTCTTCTCGTTCCCCCACTCGGTCGTCAGCTTCTCTTCGCTCACGAGCCCCGCCCCCGTCGGCCCCCGAAACTGCGGCCAATTCTCCGCCTGAGCGAACCCTTGCCAACCAAGCACTGCCAAACCGGCTGCCAGCATGCGTAACCGCATAAGAAACTCCGTTCGCCCGCAGTAAAGAAAAGAGAACCTAGGAAGAGGTGGTTCAGAATGAAACACCGACCGGCACGTGAAGTTGCGACAGCGGACAAGCGCAGTCTCACAGGTTTACGGCAGTCGTTTTCAGCGCACTCGTTGAAAAAGTAGCCGACTTTTTCAACACCACATGCAGCATCTCTCGAGCGCGGCGCGCCTCTCTGTTGAAAAACCCCCGGACTTTTTCAACACCACCCGATTGAGCGTCATTCGAGGCGGTGCGCTAAAAGTCCTGCTCGCGCAACAAGTCCGGCGTCTGCCCAACAAGTCTTGCCCCGCGAACCTAGCGGGGCTTTTTCGTGCGCGGGTAGAATGGCGAGTATGGGCGAGAACCAAATACATCAGCTTTTTAACGGCGATGCCTACGCCTGGATCGAGCAGGCAAACTCAATCATGCTCAAAGTTAGCAATAGTCACGGTGATCCAGTTGAGTTGCAGTGGGGTGATGCCCGCCAGTTAGGCCATCTTCTCCTTCAATTGGCAGACGAGGGCGAACGGCTTGACCGAGGCTCAGCATGAACCGAGTAAAGTCGAACCGCGCACCCCTAATTATCGCGATCGTCTTGCTGCTCCTGCCGGTGTTGTAAGCGGGAAGTTATCTGGTGCTGATCGTGCCGGGCGGTATCCACTTTTACAAGGCGGAATTTGAAGAACACTACCGCTGGTAGAACAAATTGTGTTCGCGCGTCTTCTGGCCACTGGAGCAGATCGACCGAAGAGTGAGACCAGAGTCGTGGGACCTGGGAGACAAGCTTGAGTAGCCGTCCACACTTCAACCGCTAAGAATTTCGACTCCAGCACTAACGTGCCGAGTGCCAGGCTAACTGACGAATTGCGCGGTGAGTTCGTAGTAGCGCGTTGTGCGTGTCCGCTATTTCCCGTCCCGCAATCGGTCGCCGAGGAACGGATCAAGCTCAGGAACCGCTTTGATCTTCTCGATCGTCTTAGCCACCGGATAGGCCACGCGGCGAAATTCGACGTGCGTATCGGTCTGGATCACATAGGAGGCCCGCGGATCGCCGTCACGAGGCTGACCGACGCTGCCGACATTGAACATGGCCTTGTTGCCGGCCAGTGTGTACTTGTTGTTGATTTCGCCCGGGCTAAGGAACTTGCCATCCTCGGTGAAGACGCCCGGCACGTGCGTGTGCCCCTGAAAGCAGAACCGCTCGATCAGCGCGAAGATTCGCTCCAGTTTGCGCGGGTTGTAGATGTCTTCGGGAAAGACGTATTCGCTGAGCGGATTGCGGGCCGAGCCATGCACGAACATCAATCTGCCGTCCCGTTTCACCCGGGGGAGTTCGCTCAGGTACTCCCACCGCCGGGCAATCGCCGCCGAATCCTCCTGCGAATTCTCAAGCTGATCGCGGGTCCAAAAGATGGCCCGCTCCGCCCCGCTACTGAAACCTTCGGGATCGTAGAGCGCGCCCTGATCGTGATTACCAAGCACCGACCAGGCGAAGTTCATCACCTTATCGACGCATTGCCGCGGATTGGGGCCATAGCCGACGATATCTCCCAGGCAGGCGATTTCGTCCACGCTTTGGGTCTGCACATCGGCCAGCACGGCATCGAGTGCCTCGATGTTGCCGTGAATGTCGCTAAGAATCGCCCGCCGCACGCCGTTACTCACTCGCACAAAAGTTAGAATCGCTTGGCTGTATCTTCATGGCCCGCCCCAGCTTTGACAAGCGGAGAAAGCCGCCAGCTATGGGATGAATTACTGGAAACCTCTCATTTTTTCCCCAGCCGCGGCAGCGGCTAAGGCGATTCCTAATCCGCCTCCGCGTCCTTTTGCTTCTCTTTCGTTTGCTCCCGTTCAAAGGGGGCCGCATGCCTTCCAGACCGTTAACACCAGCCCTCCTCCGAACATCGCGATCGTTGCGAAGGCAAACAGAAGCGCGGCGACTTCGTAGAACGCATGCACATTGGTGAACACGGCCACACCGAAGAGCACCAAAGACAAGCAAATCAACAAGGGCCCGCCAATGGCGATTACGAGACCCGCATTGCGCAGCCCTGGCGACTTCGTCGGCTCCACCAAGCCCATCCAGGCGCCGAGCCCCAGGAAAAACAAGTCCAGGAACCCGCTGCTGAACAGCAAGATTAGAAAAACGACAGTCAAGATGGCGGCGCCGGTCATGATCGTATACCGAAGATTTGCTTCATCGTTTATTTCGCTGCCCACTTCAAATGCTTATGCAAAAAGTCGAACGTTCCTTTGCCGTTGATGGTATGGGGGCCGTCGAAGATTTCCATTTCGCAGCGGTCGCCGATCTTCAAGCGATGATTGTAGTGATAGAACACTTTTGCGTATTCGTGTGCGACCCACTCATCGGTGGAGACACCGTCCGTGTGCCCACGCTCGACCATGAACGGGCGCGGCGCGATGAGCGCAGCCATCTCGCTGTAGTTGAACGTGTTCCCTAGATCGAACTCGAAGATTTCGTACTCGCCGGTCCAGACATAGCTGAAGGGCAGCCGGGTCGAAGCGTTTTTCGAGATCCACTCGTTGAAGTCGGCCGAACAAATCGACAGGCAGTAGTCGGGAACGAGCGGCGGAATCCGCATCGCACTCTTGCCGCCGTACGAGAGGCCATAAAAGCCGATTCGCTCGCCATCGACCATCGGCAATTGCTTCAGCCAGTTACAAATCTGCTGATGCTGCGGCACCATGATCGAGAACAATGTCAGCCCCAGCGGATTCGCCTTCCGCTGCAACGTGCGAAAGTTATCCTTGCCGATGTAAATGTTCTGTGGCGCGAACGTGATAAACCCGCGCTCGCACAGCTTGGCGGCAAAGTCGTGATACGCATAGTGATTCCCTTGAAACGTATCGACCGGACGCCCTTCGAGACCATGCTGACAAACGACCACCGGCCGCTTCTCACCCGGCTTCAAATCCTTCGGCACCAGCAGCACCCCGTAAGCAAATACGTCGTCCACCACATCGAGTTGCACTTCGTAGCCGATCCATTTGTCTGTTTCGTAGGTCTGCCGCGTGCGCGGGTTCATCGTCAAAGACAATTCATCTAGGTAACCAATGGCGTTGGCTGCGAACATCGCTCGATACTTTCCAACAACACCGCGGTATACCTCGAGATCCTTGACGGCATACAGCTCGCGCATGAACTCGCTGCGAACCTTGGGGCTATCTTGCAGCAGCAACTGCGTATCGTCGACTAACTGTTTCACGAGTCGCGATTGCCGCTCGGCAACATCGGGGAGTGGACCATTTTTCTCGGGCATCACCTCAGACGTATCGACCGAACCATTCGGTCCGCACAATTGCCTCAGGAACGAAAGCAGAGTCCGTGTTTCACAAAACTGACCGGCCGACTCCGCTGATATCGCCAGATTCCGCGAGGCAAATCCCTTCGGTTTGAGAGGGACTTGGTCACTGATCTTCAGCAGACGATCAATCTCAGCCTGAATGGCAGCTGGCTGGGGAAATACATAGTCGGCTGGCCCACCTCCTTCGCTGGGCAACTTGATGTTCGGCCCCGGTGTACTGTCGATCGTCAGCGCCCGAGGCACGATGAGGCTTGCCACTTCAGCGTCGCCGTAAAGTTCGACCAGCCCCTGCACATTCCGGTCGAGCGGTTCCTGCCAGACTCCTTCGCGCGGGCCGAAGTAACCACTCACGCAGGCAGCATCGATCCGCTGATCGAGGGCCGCGGCATACATGGCCAACTGGCCGCCGTCGCCATAGCCGATCACGCCGATGGTGGGATCATCATTGCCAGCTTCGCGCGCGAACCAATCGACGCCGGCCAACACTTGCTGTACTTCGTACCCGAGAATGTGCCGACCCATTTCGAACGCCGGACGATAGACAAATTCGCGGTCGGTCAAATTCGGCCCCCGATCGCCGCCCCCGAAAGACCGCTTCTGCATTCGCCGGCTGATAATCGCCGGCACCAACACGCGGCAACCACTTTGCGCGAGCCTGCGCGCATACTGCGACTCCGGTGCAATTCCTTCACTGAGCCCGCATAGCTGCTCCGGTGTCTGTTCAGCCGACGGAATGGCCACGATGTCGGCAACGAACTTCTTATCGAGAGGAACGAGCAACAGGCCTTCCGCTTGAATACCGCGGACCGTTGGCCAACGGACGCGGAAGACTTCAAATTTTTTCCCGGTGGCAATCTTCGCCGGCTGCTCGGTCGTGGCGATCAGTTCCGGCGCCGCGAACTTCGTTCGCTCATCGCGCACGCCCAGGATGTGAGCCAGTCGCTGACGAAACGGCTCAATCGTGCGGATGTAGTGGCCCGTCGTATCAAACTCTGGCCCCCACCGCCTCTCTCTACCCGCGGGCGCTGCCGCCAGTTGCTTGAGCAGAAAGCGATCGATGCCCGCGACCATTTGCGCGGCAATGTCGCCCTGAAGTTCTAGTCGCTTCGACCCTGCCAGCGGCTCACCCTCTTTGGCCAAGGCTGGCTGCGCGAGACAAACGACCAGCACACCGCAAGCAACAAGCAGGGTTCGACGCAGCATGGCATCTCCAAACGAAAGGAGCGAACGCGTTGGACCTCCCGAGTATATCGGCGACGATTGCGCAGGCAAGAAATCTCGCTCTAAGCGGCGCGAGAACCACGCTTGACGGCGGGCGGTGAAGCAAACGACGTCTCAATCGCTTCTCGCTCCGGCGCACTGACCTCGTACAACTCGTACACCAACTCATCGAGTTGCTGGTCGAGAGCAAGATCCGGTGCGCGATGCAATTGCTGTGCGAGTGAGCTAATGCTGCGCTGACGATTGAGCGCGCGTGGATCACTGGCATCGACGATACGAATCGGCAACTGCGCGAGTTGACCTTTGTTAATCGCCAGATAACCGCCAGCCAGTCGTTTCGCGGCAAAACGTTCACGAAACAGGTAACTCAGCAACTTCGAGTTCAATAGTCCTAGCAGATAAAACGGCTCGATCTGCATCTCGGCCGCAGCATACACTTGCACCCCCAGCGCGCAGCCTTGTTCATCGTAGGCGGCTTCCAATCGCCGACTCATCCCGCTGAAGACGATCTTGGGTTCGCGATAGAGCCGCTGCTTTTGCGCGCTCAACTGCGGCGAGTTCAAACTTAGTCGCGGCTTCATCCACAGTTTTTTCAGGAAGCGGACGTTACCCCGCTCAATGGCATATCGATCGATATTGCCGCTCACAATAAAGTCGACGCCATCGTCCCCGCAGTTCGCCGAGCGCTCTTGCTCGAACAACAGCCTGGCCATTTTTTCAGCCGCGTAGCCCGACGCTCCGCTATGCAACGTGCAAACTTGTTCGAGAGGAACCGTAGGAACACGTTCTTCCAGTCGCAGATCACTTCCCAGCACGAACGCTCGCGACGACAACGTTGCCTGCGAAATGCTTCGTGTACTCAAGCCCTTCGTAAGAGAGTCACTGCTCTGGCCTATTCGAATCAGATGCTTCGCTGGGGCTGGCCGCTTACTCAGCACGATCACTTGCGGATAGGTACTCGCCTGCGGAAAGACCCGCAGCGAGGATAAGTCGACGATCTGTTCCAGCGTAGTCGTCTGCAGCAGCAGCTCGCGCAGTGGCGCGGCGTAATCGAGCGTGCCCCATTTGTTCGGCACAATGAATCCCAGCCTGCCGCCGGGCTGCAACAGTTCAAGCGCCCGTTCGATGAACAGGACGTACAGATCAAAGTTACCGCGAGCCGTTTGATATCGCCCGCGCAGCGATTGCACCGTAGCGGGTGACTGCGCCCGCGCTAGTTCCCGAATGTTGACATACGGCGGATTGCCAATCACTGCCGCAAATTCGCCCCACTTTGCCTCCACTAACGAATCGGCGCAGCGGATGTTCTCTGGCGGCAGATCTGGCAATTGCTCGTGCGCAGTTGCGACGGCCTGTGGATCGATATCGCAGCCGTAGATCGCTTGCCCGCAAACTTCCTTCCACGCTCGTGTGCTGATTCCCAGTTCGTCGCAGCGTTCTTTGATGAGCCGCGCAGCAGCCGTCAAGAAGACACCACCACCGCAGGCCGGGTCGATGACTTTCGGCGGAATAGTGGTTCCGTTCCACTCCGCAATCAGCGGCCCGAGCGTTTCGCGTGTGATCCACTCGGCCACTTCCACCGGCGTATAGAAAACCCCTCGCGCGCGGCGCGCGGCACGCGATAGCGTCGGTTCGTGCTCGGGTGCGGAGAAAGGGCCAGCCATGGGGCGACTTGTCGCAGTAGCTGGCATTGATAGCAAGACAAACTGGGTAAGCCTGCGGGAAAGTAGCGCGCTTGTTGCAAATATTGATTCAAACCAACGAGCAGACCGCGACGATACGGTACGTATGAACTCCGTCATGTACTTTCTCCCCTTCGCCAATTCCGCGGCCCAATTGGGCACCGCGGCCATTCAGCAGTTGACTGAGAGCGCGGTGAACACCGGCAGCGCATTTGCCGAGCTGCTCGCGGGAGACAACGAAAGCGAGGACGAGAAGAAGATCGAACAAGGGCTGAAGGGTGCCGACTCCAGCGACGGAGTGATCGCCCTCGTCGATCAGATTCAAAGTGGCCTGCAAGCCAAGCTGCAGTCGATGGGTTTGCAACTCGATGGCGAACTGACACTGAGCATCGACGCCGACGGCAAGGTCTCGGTCGCGGGTGATTCCGACTCGGCTGCCGTCCTCGAACAAATCATCAATTCCGATCCCAAGCTGCAAGCCCAAATGGGCGCGCTCAAACGAGCCTGCGAGGCTGCTGGCAAGTCGGATCAGGCAGACACCAAGCTGAAGTATTTCGCTGGTCAGCTGCACTTGGAAACACCGGAGCCATCCGTCGCCGAGGAATTGGCTGCCGACGAACTCGCCGCTGCTGCTTAGTTGCCGTCAGGCGATTACTCTGGTTTGGCCAGTTGCTTCATGAGTGCAGCAATCCCCGCGGCGGCAATCTCTGCATCTTGCTCACCGGTGCCGCCACCAACACCAACCGCGCCGATCACCTCTCCTGCGACGATCACCGGCACGCCACCTTTCAACGTGGTGAGTTTTCCTCCGCTTTGCCCCGCGGCAAACTGCAGACTCAAGTTCAACCACACATCGGGTTCTTTGGTTCCCGGCGGTAGCGGCCCCGTCGCTGCGCGAAGTGTGGCCGAAGCACTGGCCTTGGTGATCGCCGTATACAAACTGGCCGGTCGAGCGCCGTCCATCCGCTGAAAAGCAAGCGGATGACCACCGTCGTCGACCACGGCGATATTCACTTTCAAATTCATCTCCTCAGCCTTCGACTTCGCAGCAGCCAGAATCTTCTCCGCTCCGGCTAACGTCAATTGATAATGGCCCCCGGTAATAAGTGCCTTAGCGCCGCCGTCCGCAGGTTGAGCGTTGGCGGGAACGGCAAACATTGCTAGCAGGAGTGCGGGTGCCAGGCAGAAGCAACGAGACCGCAGCGGATAAAGCATGACAATGGGTCCTGAAAAAGGGGGCTGGAAACGAAGCGACGCATCCTACTGCCGCTTTCCCGAAGCGTCGACTCTTGCTACGTTTGTGCGCTTGTTTGCCAATCTTCTCTTGTCTCCGTACCCATTCTTTGCGCGTTGCCACCATGAATAAAGTCGTGCGTCTTCCGAAGCGGTCCGATGTGAAAACTGCCGACACCTGGGATCTCTCTACTCTCTGCAAGAGTGAACAAGACTGGGAACTGCAGTTCAAGAAGCTCGAAAAGATGATCGCGGGCTTCGAGAAGTTTCGCGGCAAACTTGGCGACGGCGCGAAAACGGTGCTGGCGTTTTTGAAGTTCGACGCCGACTTCGATCAGGTTGCCGAAAACGTCGGCGGCTATGCCCACCTGCGGGCCACCGAAGATCAAACCGATAATGCGGCGCAGTCGATGGTCGCCAAGTTCCAGAATCTGGCAACCAAGGCGTCGCAAGCCGCCTCGTACTTTCGGCCTGAGTTGCTCGCGCTTCCTGAAGCCAAGCTGCAAGAATACTTAGCCTCGAAAGAGCTGAAAGCCTGGAAGCTCGTCCTTGAGCGCATCATCCGCTTCAAGCCTCACACCCTTTCGCCGCGCGAAGAAGAGATCGTGGCGATGCAGGGAGAAATGGCTGGCGCCGCGAACCAGGCCTTCCGCCAACTGCTCGATGCCGACCTCAAGTTCGGCAATGTGAAAGACGAGAAGGGGCAACAAGTCGAACTCTCGAACTCGACGTTCATAAAGCTGCTCGTCTCGTCCGATCGCAAGGTCCGCAAAACGGCCTTCCTTCAATACTACGAGCAGTTTAAGGGGCACGAGAATACTCTCGCAGCCACGCTGAATGGGTCCATTCAGAAGGATGTGTACTACTCCAAAGTGCGCGGCTTCAAGAGTGCTCGCGAAGGCGCACTCTTTCCAGACAATGTGCCGACAGCCGTGTACGACAACCTGATCGCTGCGGTTCGCAAGAACTTGCCCGCGGTCCATCAGTACTACGACGTGCGACGTCGCAAAATGAAGTTGAAGGACATTCATCACTACGACACCTACGTGCCGATCCTCAGCGACTTGGAAGTGAAGCGCACTTGGAACCAGGCCGTCAAACTGGTGATGGAATCTCTGCGGCCCCTCGGCAGCGAATATTGCAGCGTGCTGGAAGAAGGTTTGCTGGGCCGTTGGTGCGATCGTTACCCGAACCAGGGTAAGAATAGCGGCGCGTTCAGCAGTGGCAGCTATACGGGCTATCCCTACATTCTGATGAACTACAAGGAAGACGTGTTCAACGACGTCTTCACGCTCACGCACGAAGCGGGGCACTCGATGCACACCTGGCACTCGGCCAAGCATCAGCCCTATCAGTATTACGGCTATGTGATTTTTGTCGCGGAAGTGGCCAGCACGTTTAACGAGATGCTCCTTAGCCATCATTTGATCAAGCAGGCGAAGGATAAGCGGCAGCGAGCTTACCTGATCAATCGCGAGATCGACGACATTCGCGGCACCGTCATCCGCCAAACGATGTTCGCCGAGTTCGAAAAAATCACGCATGCCATGGCCGAAGCGGGGGAACCGCTCACCGTGCAATCGATGCGTTCTGCGTACCGCGAATTGCTCGACGCCTACTTCGGGCCGAACTTCGCCATCGACGAAGAACTATCGCTCGAGTGCTTCCGCATTCCGCACTTCTACCGCGCGTTCTACGTCTACAAGTACGCCACCGGCCTCAGTGCTGCGATTGCGCTCAGTCGCAAGGTGCTCAACGGCGGACCCACCGAACTCGCCAGCTACCTCAATTTCCTCAAGGGAGGTTGCTCGAAAGATCCGCTCGACCTGCTCCGCGACGCCGGCGTCGACATGGAGAAGCCCGAAGCCGTCGATACCACGCTGGCGCATTTCAATAGCCTGGTAAAGGAACTCGACGAGTTGTTGTAGTCGAGTTTGCACCTTCCCGGAAGGGCGAGGTTCCTCCCGAGCCGCTGACGCGAGATTGATTTTCCTTGTGATGCCTCGACCGGAGCCTCGCCCTCCCAATTCCGTTCTGCCGCGTCTCATTGGCAGGGCTTTTTCATATGTGAGTGGAATGACACCATACGAACTGCGCCTCACCACCGGAGCTCAGAGTTATGGATACGTTTGACGTTGAATTTGAGAGCGGCGACGTCCGCGCTGCCATTGAACTGCCAATGGAACCCTATGGAACAAAGCTACTCTACGCGGATGACAACTCCGACGAGTCATGCATCATCCTTCAACACTTCGGTGCGATTTGGCCTCAACTATGGCCAGAAATGCGCAGCCGTCTGGAGGATCTCGCACTGAACCACCTCGACCTGGAGACTCCTGTCGATAGCGAAACTTTGGTCGGGTTAGTAACAAAAACTACGCGGGGTAAGTTTATGGGGGATCGTGCTGACTTTTACCTTTCCTTGGATTCAGATGACCATCCAGATTGGGACTACTTCATCAGGGATGGCCTGATTGTTCACTTCCAGCCTGTTTTCTGAGTTCCCCGATTTCCAGATTGCCTTGCCTAAACGCGCGAATTCTGCTTATTCGGCAAACACCGCGCCCACGGCTATACTGATCGGTTGGGTAAGGCACATTCGCCTCAGGACATAGAGCATGTCGACTGCTGAACTAACCTCGCCGATTTCACCAGACTGGTCGCTGCCAAACATCGGGACACTCGCGCAGCTGGTCCATCAACTGGGCGACTTGCCGCTGCAGCGCATTCTATTGAAGCCACCGCCGGGCTCTGCAGGCGAAGCGGACTTGTTGCAATGCGTTGAAGTAGAGAAAGTCGGTTGCGAACTTGCTGACGGCACGCTGGTGGTGAAAACGATGGGGTACCACGAATCACTGATTGCCATGCTCCTCAGCTTTCGCTTGCTCGAATACCTGAAAGCGAATCCGCTTGGAATGGTCGCGGGGGAATCCGGGATCTGCCGCTTGTTGCCGGGATTGGTACGAACCCCTGACGTGAGCTTTGTTTCCATCGAAAGGCTGAAGGGACTGACGGACAACGAGCTTACTTTCTGTCCCGGCGCTCCCGACCTATGCGTCGAAGTGCTCTCCGCAGGAAATACGCGACGGGAGATGGAGCGGAAGCTGCACGAGTACTTCGAACATGGTGCCCGCTTGGTTTGGTACGTCGATCCCGCGCGGCGCACAGCACGTGCGTTCAGTTCAGTGGATAACGTTCTGGAGATCGACGTCGATGGTACCCTTTCAGGCAGTGACGTCCTTCCCGGCCTGACGATATCGCTGCGCGACTTTTTTGCTGAATACGATAAGCACTTAGCCCGGCTGCCGATCCAACTCAAACCACCGTCGCCATCTGACGCATGACCGAAAACTCCTGCGATGTCGCGCTGAAGGAATGGGCTGTTATTTGCCGCGCGCTGGAGACGGGACAGCAGACGATTTTGCTGAGGAAGGGTGGCATCGCCGAAGGGGCAGGGGTCTTTCGTCCGGATCATGCTCGCTTCTGGCTCTATCCCACCCAGTTTCATCAAACGGCCGAGCAGGTCACAAGTGACTTGGTTCCACTGTTAAGTGAGACCGCTGAATTGCGAACCGCAGCCGGCGATCTGGTCTTGCGTTCAGTGGCAGTGGTTGAAGAAGTGCGCTATCTGACCTCCATCGAACAGGCGCTCGCTCTCTGCGGCCTACATGGCTGGAGCGAAGACGTCGTCCGCCAGCGTTTTGCCTATCGTCAGCCCGGACTCTTTCTCTTCGTGCTGCGTGTCTTTCGCAGCGAAATCACGAACCAGGTGACAGAATCCGCCGAGATGGCAGGCTGCAAGTCGTGGGTCGCTCTGCCTATTTCATTTCCCATCGGCAGATCGACTCCCGCTTTAACTTCAGCAGCATTCGACTATGCCAAACAACTTATTCATTCGAAGTTAAACTCGTAGGCCAACAGTGATGGACGAGAGAATCTACGACATTGGTGAGGCGGCTCATTCTAGTGAGGCCTACTACTCGAACGTGTACTTCGACAACTCCAACTTGGTTATCCCTTACGTTAATTTTGGGCTTGTCGAGCATCCCCTGAACCCTCGGAGTGATCGGGCGATTTATGTCGATTTCGCATATATCTTGTGTACCGGCCTCGTGTACCTGAAGGTGCTGTCCGGAGTCCTCCTAGGACGGCGTGAGGACGCTGGGCACATCTTGTATTTCGGTGGATTGCAAATGGACGGACCTCCCGAATTAATTGACTTTGAAGTCGGCTGCAAATCTGCTTACGTATACTTGCTACCGGATTCACGGCTTTCAAACTCGATCTGGGTTGCTGTCGATGGTCCTCTCCGGAACCTTGACGCGGAGACTGTTGCCGCCTTCTTTCGCGCTGAACGGATGCCAGAATCCATTCGGCGATTCATGGATTAGCAAAGTGAGAATCGAGAACCATTTCACGAATCGGTCGAAATAAAGTACTTCCAGTGGAAGTGACCTCCTGAACATCAGGCTCTTGCTGGCTCCTGCCGTTCGCTCCGCTTATAGTGACGGCTCGCTCTGTCGCGCTAGTCGCCGCACGTCACAGCGAGCCCCTCTCCGCAAGGATCGCTGCGATGCGAGCTTGGTTTTTACTACTGATTGGCTGCGCGTGGTTCGTTCGCGCCGCGACACTCTTGTCCGCTGCCGACGCGCCCGATTTCGACCGTCAGATCGCGCCGCTGCTCGCTGGCCGTTGTCTCGATTGTCACAGTGGCAGCGAATCCAAAGGGGGCCTCGATCTCTCGACATTGCAGGGCGCAACCAAGGGTGGCGAATCGGGACCAGCCATCGTTCCGCGCAAGTTTAGCGAGAGCCAACTGTGGCAACGCGTTGCCGCGGGGGACATGCCGCCAAAGAAGCCGCTGCCCGAGAATGAGCGCAAGTTGCTCCAAGCCTGGCTCGAAGCCGGGGCGAAATGGGGTAGCGATCCGATCGATCCGTACCGCTTCAGCACCGGTGCTCGCGCTGGTTACGATTGGTGGTCGCTGCAGCCTGTGAAATCTCCGGCGCCCTCCAGTACGACGGATGAGAATGCCATCGACCAGCTTCTGCTCGCCAAGCTGCGCGAGAAGCAACTCAGTTTCTCTCCGCCGGCCGACCGACGCATTCTTATTCGCCGCCTAACCTACGACCTCACCGGCTTGCCGCCGACACCCGCCGAGATTGAAGCGTTCGTAAAAGACCCGAGTGATTCGGCGTACGAGGAACTCGTGCAACGGCTACTGGCTTCGCCGCATTACGGCGAACGCTGGGCCCGGCATTGGCTCGACGTGGCTCACTTCGGTGAAAGCGACGGCTTCGAGTTCGACAAGATGCGCCCCAATGCCTGGCGTTATCGAGACTGGGTCATCGACGCGCTCAATCGCGATCTTCCCTACGATCAATTTGCCAAATTGCAGATTGCCGGCGATGTACTCGCGCCGACCGATCAGCAGGCGGTGATTGCGACCGGCTTTCTCGTCGCCGGTGCCCACGACAGCTTGCTACCCGCCGGCGATGCCATGCGGCAAATCATGCGGCAGGATGAACTGGAAGATATCGTCGGCCTGGTGGGGCAAACTTTCCTCGGGCTGACCGTGCATTGTGCCCGCTGTCACGATCACAAGTTCGACCCGATTCGCGCGCACGATTATTACAGCCTGGCCTCGGCCCTCGCGGGCGTGCGGCGCGGCGAGCGAGCGTTGCCCGCAGCGACAGTTCCACCTGATTTGGCCGACAAACAAAAGTCGTTGCAGAAAGAACTGCAAACACTTGAGGCTGCCGTTCGCGCCGCGATTCTCGCCGAGCGTACGATTGATAACAAAGCGGCAGTGCGCGCACCGGAGCCAACAGCGGAATGGGAATTCGACGGCGATGCGAAGGACTCGCGGGGCTCGCTGCATGGTCAGTTGCATGGCGGAGCAAAGATCGAAAACGGACTGCTCGTCCTCGATGGTAAGAGTGCGTATGTTTCGACTCCGCCACTCGCGAAACGAATTCGCGCCAAGACGTTGGAAGTTCTCATCTCCCTGAATGGACTCAAGCAGCGGGGCGGCGGCGCGATCACGCTGCAAAAACTTGACGGCAGCCTGTTCGATTCGATCGTCTATGGCGAAAAAGAGCCCGGGCACTGGTTAGCCGGCAGCAACTTTTTTCAGCGGACGACTCCCTTTGCCGGCGAAGTTGAAACCGCACAGGAAAATGAGTTCGTTCACTTCGCTGTCGTGTACGAGGCCGAAGGACAGATTCGCGGCTATCGCAACGGCCGCCCCTACGGCAGCGAATACCGCTCCAGCAATTCAGCCATGTTCGAGGCGGAGTCATCCCAAGTTCTGATCGGCTTGCGCCATGGTCCGCCCGGCGGCAATAAGCACATCGCGGCAAGCATTGACCGCGCGCGGCTTTATAGCCGCGCACTCACCGCTGGCGAAGTGGCAGCCGCCGCCGGTGTGGCTTCAAGCTACGTGAGTGAAGACGAACTCATGGCTCAACTGACACCGAATCAACAAGCGCAACGCCGCCGACTTCAAGAAGAATTGGCGGCCATCACGCCGAAGGTCGACTATCACCGCGATCGCAAGACCTTCGCAATTACGCCTGCCCAGCCTGAGATTTCGCACCTGCTTGTGCGCGGCAATCCGCAGCAAAAGGGGCCGGAAGTTCGTCCCGCGGGAATTCTCTCCCTCAGTCCAAAAGCGGCAGACTTTGGACTCGCTGCCAATGCCCCCGAAGCGGAGCGACGAAAGAAGCTCGCGGAGTGGATCGCCAGCGAACAGAATCCGCTGTTTGCCCGGACGATGGTCAATCGCTTGTGGCAGTACCATTTCGGCCAAGGACTGATCTCGACGCCCAACGACCTCGGCTTTAGCGGTGGCCAACCTTCGCATCCAGAACTGCTCGATTACCTGGCGAGCGAGTTTATTCAGCGCAAGTGGAGCTTGAAAGAACTCCACAAGCTGATCGTCACCAGCCGGGCGTATCAGCAGGCCTCAATGCCGCGAAGCGAGGCGATAAAGATCGATAGCAATAATCGCCTGCTGTGGCGATTTTCGCCCCGTCGCTTGGAAGCGGAAGCTGTCCGCGATTCCATGCTGATGGTCTCGGGCAAATTGAATAGTGAGGCCGGCGGTCCAAGCTTCAAGGACTTCCTGCCAGTCGCGCGCGGCGGCACGCAGTTCTATCAGCCTCAAGACTTGGAGGGACCGGAATATCAGCGCCGCAGCATTTATCGGATGTGGGCCCGCGGCGGCAAAAACCCGCTGCTCGACACGTTCGATTGCCCCGACCCGTCGACAACCACTCCCACGCGCGGCAGCACTACCACGCCGCTGCAAGCACTCTCTCTGCTCAATCACTCCTTCACGTTGCGGATGGCCGATGCCTTCGCCGAACGGTTGCAGCGTGACGCCGGGAAAGAGATCGATGCACAAGTCGCGCTGGCGTTTTCACTCACCGCGGGAGATGCACCCACAGCGGAACAGAAACAGGCTAGCACGCAGTTCGTGCAGAAACACGGGCTCGCGCCCTTCTGCCGCGTGCTGCTGAATTCCAACGCGTTCTTGTATGTGGACTAGGCTGAAATTGGTTTACTTAGCCCGACGCGTCAGCGAGGGAAGATTGTGGTGCGTATTCACTGCCTGCGAACGCGAGTACAGAATTGCTCCCTCGCTGACGCGTCGGGCTAAGCAAGACGAACAAGAATATGAACGAATTACAAACTAACACCCGCCGTGACTTTCTCTCCTTTGCCGCGCAAGGAATCGGTGCCACCGCGCTCGCGTCGCTACTGGCACAAAGCAACAACGCGCGCGCGGACAAGATTCCTGGCCAGGCCAGCGATCCGCCACCTCATCACGGGGCAAAAGCGAAGCGCGTCATTCATATCTGTCTGTGCGGCGCTTACAGCCAGCTTGATACGTTCGATTACAAGCCAGAACTCGCCAAGCGGCATGGGCAGCCGCTGGGCGGGACCGAGAAGCCCGACGTCTTCTTCGGCAAAGTGGGGCTCTTGCGGCAGAATGATTTTGAATTCAAACAGCGGGGCGAAAGCGGCCTCTGGATTTCGGAGCTCTTTCCGCACCTGGCGGGCGTGGCTGATGAGTTGACGATTATCCGTTCGATGGTCGCCGAATCTTCCAGCCATACGCCGGCGACCTTGCACGAGAACAGCGGCTTTCGCCTGAATGGTTTTCCCACGCTTGGCTCATGGCTTTCGTATGGCCTAGGGTGCGAGACCGATGAATTGCCGACCTACGTGGTACTGCCCGATACGCGCGGACTTCCTTCGGGTGGCACGAGCAACTGGACGCAGGGCTTTCTCCCGGCGCAGCATCAGGGAGTGATGTTTCAGAGCAAGGGAACGGTCATAAACGACCTCTTTCCCGCCCGCGAGATTGCCAGCGATGTCGAACGCGACAGCCGCGAACTGCATGCCCTGCTGAATCGCACCAACCGCGCTGAGCGCGGCGACAGCGACGAATTGCTCGCGCGGATGCGGGCCTACGAAATGGCGGCGAAGATGCAACTCGCCGTGCCGCGCGTCACCGACCTGTCGCAAGAGACCGCTGCAACTAAAAACGACTACGGACTCGAGCGTGATGAAACTCGCGACTTCGGCCGCAGTTGTTTGCTGGCGCGACGTTTGATTGAGCAAGGCGTTCGTTTCGTCCAGCTCTTTTCCGGCGGCTCGTTTGGTTCGCCCCGCATCAACTGGGATGGGCACGAAGACACCAAAGCGAATCACACCGGCGAAGCGATTCGCATCGACCAGCCTGTCGCAGCGCTCGTGAGAGATCTCCGCCAGCGTGGGCTGTTCGAAGATACCCTCTTACTCTTTACGACGGAGTTTGGCCGCACGCCTTTCACGCAAGCTGGTTCCAGTGAACTAGGAAAAGGTCGCGACCACAACCAATACGGCTTTTCGATCTGGGCTGCTGGGGCAGGCTTAAAACCGGGCATGGCCTACGGCAATACCGATGACATCGGCTGGAAAGCAGTCGAGAATCCCGTTGCCTGGCACGATCTTCACGCTACAGTGCTGCACTTGCTCGGCATCAACCACGAGCGACTCACCTTTTATCACAATGGCATTCAGCGCCGCTTGACCAACGTGCACGGCCACGTGGTCAAAGGCATTCTGGCGTAGTTCACGTCCCATACCGGCAACATGACTCAAGCTGCGCCCGAACCTTCCGACGACGAAATGTCCGCCCTGTGGCGGGCCGAAACCGCCGCCTATGTGCATGCGGCGAACGAATCCGTGCAAGATCGTTTGAGATCGAAAGATCCTGATCCCACGGAACCGACGCCCGACAATTGCCAACGCTTTACCGGCCGCGTCTTAGAAATCGTGCGTT
Source organism: Anatilimnocola aggregata (assembly GCF_007747655.1). Classification (NCBI taxonomy): domain Bacteria; kingdom Pseudomonadati; phylum Planctomycetota; class Planctomycetia; order Pirellulales; family Pirellulaceae; genus Anatilimnocola; species Anatilimnocola aggregata. Next base: position 3,599,263 of record NZ_CP036274.1, on the reverse strand, counting down.
CAGCTAATGCCAGCGGCAACATCGCGGGACTGCGCGAACGGTTTCCTCCCGCGCACAATCCGTTGGTGGATCTGCTTGAAGACAACGGCCGCGCGCTGCAACCTATTTCGCTATTGCCCAATGGCCGGATCGTCGTGGGTATTGGCGCGCCTTATCAATATAAGCGTGTGGCCGTGATCGATGACCTCACGGTAACCGACTTGCCGGACCTCATCACTTATGGTCGTTCACCGAATCGCCGCTATTTTGCCAAGGCTACGCTCGAACGAATTACGATTCATGATGGCTGGGATGGCCCCATTGTTAGCCAGTTGCAGTGGCCAACCGGCCTCGAGGGAATTCCCAAGCGGCTGACGTTTCGCAGAAAGTCGTGGCAGGAACAAAGCCCTCCCTATTTGCCCAACATCCACCAACTGATTCCATTCCCGAACGGGCAACTCGCTCTGCTTGTCACCTCGAACGGAATCTTCGTGCTGACCAACACTGGGGCAATTCGACTGCTGCCGACGCCCGACGAGTTTCGCGATCGCTATGACGGGCCCAAGGGAAGACCGAGCGGCGAAGAAGATAATGAATCCAGCCGGTTAGATATGCCGCACGGAGCCGTCTCGCACGACGGTCGTTGGTTTGCACTCGGTCACCAATGGGGCAACCACTGGATCTTCAACGAGCAGTTGCAATTTGCCGGCGAGATTGCGCCAACCAGTTCGTACCCACACTTCATGGCGTTTAGCGCTGACGATAGTCTGCTTCTTTGCAACTCCTGCCACTTCTATTGGGGGAGCAGCCGCGGAGTCCCGTTGAGCATCGTTCCCGAACTGGAGATTATCGATGTTGACCGAGATCCGCGCCTCCGCATGCTGGAAGACGAATCGCGAGTGTACGCGGTGGCCGCGCACGAAAAGATGTTCATTCTGGGAAATGCCAACGGCTGGTTAAGGGCCATCGATCTGCAGGGGAACTTGCTCTGGCAGCATTTTCTCGGTTCGACGATTAGCGGCCTCGATCTCTCTCCCGATGGCAAGCGACTGATAGCCAGCAGTCATGCGGGATACCTGTCGATCATCGATCTGCATACCGGTGAGGCCGACCCATATCAGATCGGTACCGCTACACACCGCGAACGACGCCGCTGGCTCTTTTGGGATCAGCAACCGCAACCTTTGGCGTGGTAAGCGGAGGCGAAGGATTCACTACGGCGCTCGTTCGCGGCAAATGAGCAACTGCTGCTGCCCACCCAGACGACCACCGCCAATGGCATCCACGAGCAGGCGATACTCAGACGCAACAGCAGGCATGTTGAATTCGATCGTCACGCTGCCATCGGGTTCGCTGGGTGAGAGGGGACGCCAGAAGAGCGAACTGGGCAAACTGATTTCGCCCCCTGCCAGATCGTTGACGACGCTATCGCCGGCAACGCCGCCATCGCGGTTCCCTTCCGACGCTTGCACACCGACGGATTTCTTCGCAGCCGGCGCACCGAAGGCGCGAGCAACCACAGCGGGGCTGTCGGTAGCATTCTGTTTGTCTTCACCCACTGCTCGCCGCTTGTCGACTTTGGCGGGAGCTTGCGTCTGTTGCAGCGCTGGCGAATCGAGCGTGGTACCTTCTCGCTTCATCTCTCGCGCGGCTACGACCGGTGCTGGCGGTAGCGCTGCAGGCACCCTAACGACCGCATCGTTCGACTCACCGTTAGCAGCAACTGCTTGAGCAGGAGTAGTTCGCTTCAGCGATTCTATTTCCGCAGAAGTAACCTCAGCGCTGGGCGGTGAAATGGGCACCTCGTTCTGTGATTCAGCCGGCGACATGGCGATCTCAATCGCCGGAGCTGCTGCTGAGTGAGGCAACGACTGGCGTGCCCCCGAAGACACGAGCTGAACCGCTCCCACCACGAGCGTGAGGAGCGCCACGCTGACCGCAGGAAGCCAAACGAGCGGGCGTACGGGGCGGCGCGCGACAGCCAACACGCCAACAAGCAACAACAGGGCACCGGCAGAAAATGCCAACACCTTGCCGATGATTCTGCGCTGACTCGATTGCCGTTGACTTTCCAGCGCGGCGGTCATGTCAGCAGCACGGTTCACTTCATTCATTACTTCGGCGCGGTTGTCGGCCACTATCACGCTCACGGGAGCCAGGGCGAATCCTGTTTCGTCAGACGCCATCTGCGCCTTCGCGAGATCTCGTTGACCATCTTTGCGTTCTGCCTCAAGAGCGTTGGCAGCGCCCAATTGGCCACCGGCAGGAGCAGCCGCTAGTTCGCCTGGAGCATTGGCCGCTGCAACTGCGGGTGGATCTGCAGCGCGTGAATTTAACTGCACGGCCGATTTGCGAAATTGAGACGTCCCCGCCAGAGCCAGCGATTGCTTTTCGTCGACATCAACCGAACGAGCCTTGGCTCGCGAAAACGAATCAGCAAGCAGTAGCGGCTCGCGCACTTGCTGCACCGCGTTTTCTTCCCACACGCGAACGCCGACTGCCGCCGAGACAGGGCGACCTTCTTCATCTTGCACGCGCACTTTTAATTGCACTCGCTCACCGGGAGCATAGTCGTCTTTCAGCCCCTCGATCGCAAAGTGCAACGAGCGCGAGGCAGCTCGCTTCACTTGTTGACGATAGATGGGCGCGCTCGAATCACCTGGACGAAAATACTCCAGGTCAACTACACCTTCAACTTCGGGCGGAAGCGAGATTCGCTTGTTTGCTGCGAGCTCTTGCGGACTAAGCTCTTGGCGAGCAATCACCGTATTGTCTTTCGTCGCAACGACAATCACTGACTGCCTCGCCAACTCAGCCGGAACGGGCAAATCACCCAACGATTCGTGAATATCCGTCGGCGACAGCGCGGCCTGTGGTTCTCGTCCGTTACTTGCCAGAGATTTGAAGTTGGCGGACTCCTTCGCCTGCAGCTTCAATGCTGACAGTTTACTATTCGCTTGCTCTGCTTCAACTTGATTCGCAGCCAGTTGATCAGCCTTGGGCGGAGGAAGGTCAGACTTATCAACAGCAACCGCGCCAGGTTTGCTGGGAGCAACGTTGCGTGAAACCTCTGGAACCTGACTCTTGTTTTTTGCATCTGCTAACTGAGCACGTCCGTCCTCCAAAGTTCCCCGTTGAAAGCCTTTCGCTGCCAAGGGAGGTGCCGGCGGAGCAACAGGAGCTACCTCAACCGGTGCTGCAGCGGGGGCCATTGCTGGCGCGGGCAGAGCAGGAGTTTTGCCACTCTCCGTCTGGTTGGCAGCACCGGAGAGATTGGCGGCCAATGCCTGCGAATCGGCTGTGCGAGCCAGCTTCAGAGCGCTCTCGCCCGCTTTACGCATGGGTTCGTTATTGCGATTAGTTCCGTTCGCCGAGGCTGCGTTGTCGTTGCGCAGCATCAAACCACGTGACAGGGGCAACGATTGCTTTTCAATCACATTGCCCTCAGCCGCAGATCTGTTCGCTAAGAGATCAACGCCGGCAGTTTGCTGTTCCACAGTCTTGAGACCGGCTGCTTCCCGTCGCATCGTCAGTCCATTTGTCGAACTTGCCGGAGGAAGTTCAAACTCGCCTTTGATGACACCGATGTTCGCATCGGCAGTCCACATGGGCTGCACCACATCGGCGCCCGCGCGATTCTCGACCATCAACTCATCCGCTGGCGGCAACTGAGTTTCCTTCGAAAACTCCTTGACCCCCACCATGGTGAAACCAACTTTCTCACCAGGATCGGCAAACGGCTTTTCGAGCAACATCAGAGTTCGCTGACGTTCCGCAGCAATCGGCAACTCTGTCGACAGACTTTGCGTTTGATCTCGCTGGCCTTGCGCTTGCTCAGCGGCGGGAGAAACTTGCAATCGCACCCCGGGGCGTAGCGCCGCGCCGGGCAACAAAACTTCAGCCCGACCTTTTTCGTTGGTACTCAGTTTTTGGCGAAACGTTTCACGTCCCGCCGCATCGACCAGCCGCACATCCAGGTCAGCTGCAAAGGCTTGGTCCTGGGTGCTGCGTGTCTCGACTTCAATCGTGTTTGTCAGGCCTTCGTTCAGGGCCGAAGGAACACTCACGGTGGTGAAAAATGCTTCACGCGGCTCGGAGTTCATCGCCGTGTTTTGAATCGTCACCGAACGAGCGAGAAACTCCGGCTGCCACAACCCAAAACCTAATAGGAACAACAGGGCCGTCGTACCGATGATCGCCAGCCAATTGGTTGAACTGCCGGCCTGGTACTGTGCACCTGTAGCCAAGGGCCGAGGCGAGGCTTTCGAATGGCTACGCGAAGGAGACTTGGAACGAACGCGATGGTCTTGCGTGGCAACGTCTGCAGCAGGACCGATAGAAATATTGAGAGACGAATCTTCGACGCGGGCAGCATTCGAGACCAGGTCGGTCTGCAAACGCACTTCGGCATACAGCCGGGCAATTGCCGGATCGGACTTGATTTGCGTGTGCAGCGCAGCTTCTGCCTCGGGATCAAGTAGGCCGTAGGCCATTTCCCAAAGTTGCTGTCGGAGTTCTTCGTTCGTATTCATCTTGCCTGACATTCCCGCCGCTGGCTCGCCCATCGTGAGTTTCGCCAACAGCTGCAAAATCCTGTTGCAATCATTCTGACCTTGTTACCGGCGTCATCCTTCGGCCAGCACTTCTCGCAATCTCGCTAGGGCCAACCGCATCCGCGTTTTCACCGTGCCCGAGGGAATGCCCAAGGCCTCGGCAATTTCTTCGTAGGTCAACTCGCCGTTCTGCCGCAGCAGAAAGACTTCTTTCTCTTCTTCTCGCAGCAGTTGCATCGCACTGCGTAGCCGCTGCATACGTTCATCGTGTTCCACAATTTCGTCCGGGCGCAGTTGGTTCCCTGCTAGTGAATTTTCGTCTTCAGGCAGGCCTTGCCGCTTGCGCCGCCAGGCGGTCTCGCGCAGGTCGCGCCCCGTATTTAAAGCAATTCGGAAAATCCAGGCCTTGAGGTTTTGCACTCCCTCGACCTGGTCCTGATGCTTCCAACACTTGACGAACGCTTCCTGCAAGGCGTCGCGGGCATCTTCCAAATTCCCCACCAGGTAGTACAGCGTGCCGAGCAATTCCGACTGGTGGAGCGCAAACGCGTCCTCCAACGATCTAGCCGGGCGCGTTGCCGGCTGGACCGCGGTATCGCTGCCGACAGCTTTGCGGGAGGGGGATGCCACACTCATGCCTTCTTAATACAGACGACGCGCCAGCACGTTTTGATTTGTGCCCCGAGATTCCCAGCCAGTTTTTTAGCAGAAACAGGGCAGGGGAGGGGAGGGAAGTTTGCAGCTGGTAAGGATTTAGGGGGAGTTGGGGCCAGAGATGAGGGGCCAGGGCACGAATCGTGCGCGAATGGGGACGGAGCGCCAGAGCAACCCCCAGTTCAATTGATCATCCATGCTTCTGGGGGCGGTCGCTTCACGACCATCCCCAGCCAAACTTTCCTCTCACCTCCGACCAAGAGTGATCATGACAAATCTCCGCTGCCGTCCAAGAACAGGGTGATCTTGGTGATAAACGGAAAATGTCCCGGGCGCTTTTCGTGCTGCATCACCCACATTGAGACCTGCCCTTGGGTACCGTGCAAGGTGCTGTTCAAAATCAGGTCGGAGTCGTTGATACCGAAATGGTCGTAGAGCACATATTTCAACTTCGATTGCCAGCGGGGCGGATCGTCGCTTGCGGTGAAATTGGTGAGATAAACTTCCAGTCCTTTGGTCCCTCCGATCACGGCTTTGAGGGCAAGTTCACTTGGAGGAAAGGCGGGCCAATTCGGCAAGTCGGGCACAATGCGATGTCGAACGACGTCCAGATCGTGATAGTCGCAAACATGCTCTTTCACGATTCGCTCTTTGAGGGTCTCCGTAATCAAATCCTGCACTTCCTTATGACAAGCGAGGAAGGTGGGTGACTTGGCCACGGCCTGCGTCAGGAGATCGTTCGGGCCAAAGGGCATTTCTTGCACGGCGCCGTTCTTAAAAAAGCGATTCGCCATATCCTCACCCAGGGCACCAGCAGCTCCCCGGATTTCGAGTTTCATCGAGGCTTCGGCGAAGGTCAGCGAAGCACGAGCAAGCGCCATTTTATCTTTGAGCGCTTGCGTCATCGGCACGTTCCTGGGCTGGCGTGGCGTGCTGTCGAGGTCGTCTTCGCCGGGATTATGTTTTTGCTCGCTGATCATAAAAGGCCCCAGCGACGTGAACGGCACCACCGTGAAGCGGCGCGCGTCGGGATCGAGAGGCACGATCGGCAGATCGGGAAGTTCCTTCCCTTCGAGCAGCGCTACCTGACGATCCAGTTCCTTGATCGTCAATTTGCCAATGATGTTGTCCGGTGTCGTTTGGCCGAGTGCCTTGTTCAAAATCATGGGCGGCCCCAGCTTGAACTGCCGCACCACCTCGGCCGTCAGCGGACCGTAGACTTCGTCCGGTTCCTCCAGGCCAAATTTGGGGTTGGACATTACCTTCCGCAACGCCTTGTGAATCAGCGGCACATGCGGCCCCTTGTTATTCACGCCGCGACGTTTGGGGGGCTCATCGGCCACGATATGGGCGCTGTCTTTGACTTCACAATCTTTGAGTTGCTGACTCTTTTTGAAAAGATCGGACTTGAGTGTCATCTGGTGGAACCTCAAGAGATGTTTGTTTGCTGAGTGAGGCGCCAGCGTTGGAGTGACGCTCCAGGGAAATGCCGGCCAGCCTCCATAAGTTAGGTGGTTTGCTGCCAGATTTCAAATGGCCGAATCTACCACTTAACACCAACGATTTTCCTGTTACCTCTACCACTCTCGCTCTGGCCCCCGCCGCAGGCGATAATGTCCCCATGTGGCCACAACCAGAACCAACGCAAGATCTGCTCGCCGGTGCTAAAGACGGGAATGCCGATGCGGTGAACCGCCTGATGGACCGCCATCGCGATTCGCTCCGTCGCATGGTGCAGATGCGGCTCGACCATAAAGTGCAACGACGCGTCGATGTGAGCGACGTCGTGCAGGACGTCCTCGTCGAGGCGAATCGCCGGCTGCAAGACTATATCGCCAATCCCGTAATGCCATTTCACCTTTGGCTCCGGCAAATTGCCCAGGATCGAATTATCGATGCCCACCGGCGGCACCGCGGTTCCGCCAAACGAAGCGTCGATCGCGAGCAACCGATGTTGGTGGCAGGGGCCGACGATCATTCGACGATGCAGCTCGTCGCCCAGCTGTGCGACCCGCAAATGACACCTGCTGCGGCAGCAACACAAGCGGAAATGGTGAAAGCCGTGGAACTCGCGATTACCAAGCTGCCCGATCAAGACTGCGAAATCATCATCATGCGGCATTTCGAGCAACTCTCGAATCAAGAGATCGCTCAGGCACTTAGCCTCAGTGAACCGGCGGCCAGCATGCGTTATTTGCGGGCGATCAAACGGCTACGAGTGTTGCTCAACGATCCGACTTCTGTCATCGATGAAGGGGCCGAGTAAACACTGCTCGCAATCGGCATGATTCAGCCTTCTCCGCACGATCTTGAAGCCAATCAGCACGAAGAGCGACTCGCCATGCTCATTGCTGACTTGGCCGACCGTGCGCAGCGCGGCGAGCAGATCGACCTGGAAGGGCAATGCCGCGAGCACCCCATCTTCGCCAGTGATTTGCGCGAACTGTGGGGCGCAATTATGGTTGCGCAGGTGGCCGGCAAGAGTTCCTCAGTCGCAGAAACGATGGCTCCCGGCAAGCACGATTCCGGCACTGGCTCGCTGGAGTTGCCGAGTCAGTTGGGCGATTATGTGTTGCTCGAAGAACTCGGTCGTGGCGGCATGGGAGTCGTCTTTCGCGCCAAGCAAGAGAGCTTGGGACGCGAGGTTGCCATCAAGATGATCTTGCGCGGGCAACTGGCCCGCCATGCAGAACGAGAACGCTTTCAAGCCGAAGCGCAAGCGGCAGCGAAGCTCGATCATCCGGGCATTGTCCCTGTGTATGAAGTGGGCGAGATCGAAGGTCGTCCGTACTTCAGCATGAAGTACATCCGTGGCACCACGCTCGCCCAGCGACTGGCCGATGGGCCAATGCCCTCGCGCGACGCCGCAAAGCTACTGGTGTCGGTCGCGCGTGCCATCCATTTTGCCCACGAAAAGGGCGTGCTTCACCGCGACCTCAAGCCGTCGAATATTCTCCTTGATGAGCAGGGTCAGCCGCACGTCACCGATTTCGGCCTGGCAAAGCAGATCAGCGATGAGCCGAGCTTGACGAAGACTGGCGCGATTCTCGGCACTCCGGCTTACATGGCACCCGAGCAAGCCGCCGGCAATCGCGGGCAAGTCGGACCAACCAGCGACGTGTATAGCCTGGGTGTGGTGCTGTATCACATGCTGACAGGTCGTCCACCCTTTCAAGGTGCTTCGCCGGTCGAAACCGTGCTAATGGTGCTTGAGCAAGATCCCGTTCCACCGCGCATGCTCAACCAACATGCCGACCGCGATCTGGAAATGATCTGCCTCCGCTGCCTGCAAAAGCCCACCGATCTCCGGTACACATCGGCCGCAGCGCTCGCCCGCGATCTCGACGCCTATCTAAACGACGAGAGCATCTCGGCCCGCAGTGGGCGGTTTGCCCAAGTCCTGGCAGGCTGGATGCGCGAGACGCATCACGCGCAGGTTCTGGAAAACTGGGGGCTGCTGTGGATGTGGCACAGCTTGGTGCTGTTTCTCGTTTGCTGCTTGACGAACGCTTTGGAGTTGTCGGGCGACGATAACCGCTGGCATTACTTCTTGCTGTGGACCGCGGGGCTCGGAACTTGGGCGGCAGTTTTCTGGGCTCTTCGTCGTCGCATGGGGCCAGTGACCTTTGTCGAGCGGCAAATCGCCCACATCTGGGCCGGCAGTATGATCAGCATCGCGCTCCTCTTCCCGCTGGAGTATTGGCTGGAACTCGATGTGCTTGAACTCTCGCCCATGCTGGGCATCATCAACGGTATGGCCTTTTTGATCAAAGCGGGCATGCTCACCGGGGCCTTCTATATCCAGGCCTTCGCCCTGTTTGCAACGGCCGGACTGATGGCACTGTTTCCCGAATACGCGCACTTCATTTTCGGTGTCGTCGCCGCCGCTTGCTTTTTCTTTCCCGGCATGAAGTACTATCGCCAGCGCCTCCGCGCTATCCTCGCCGCCATCCGCAAGGGGAATCCGGTGGAAGCTATTTCTCAGGGTGTAAGGTGAAGACTGCAACAGCTTCAGAAAGTCGTTGCCGTAACCACCCTTGACCCACCTGCCAAAACGACGTAACTTTAAGACTCACCTTGACCTCTGGTGTAACGGTAGCACGAATGATTCTGGATCATTTAGTCATGGTTCAAATCCATGGAGGTCAATTTTCTAAGTCGCTGAAGTGCCAAGCACTTGCGACGATTCGAGCCTCTGCTCATTCTTCGATTCTGGCTGACTGTTGACGAAAGTGTTGATTCGTCCGGCAGCCTCCCAGACCGCATCGGCAGTCGCTTCGGCATTCTTGCCAACGTAGAACCGCATCGTCGTGCTGATGTCCTCGTGCCGCATTAGCTGCTGCAGAACAACGGGCATCACGAGCTTGGACCACTTCTCGCCGAACGTCCGGCGCAGATCGTGAGCGCTGGCGAACTTGCCCGATTCCTTGTCGACGACGACGTGAGCAGCCCGGCCAATGCAGGCAATCACCATCGAAGCCCAGACCATGCCCACGGTCTGCCGGAATCCCTTGCTCGGAATCGGGAACACCGGGCCCGTGCGTTCTGCCGGCGTGGTTGCCCACAGGAACTCGGCAAAGTCCGGCGTCACCGGGTGCATCCGGTCCTGACCACCTTTCTCTTGATCGGCAAAGATTCGCAGCATCGGGCGCTTGCCGCTCAGGTCGACCAGAATTCCAGACTCATCGTCCCAAGAGAGGTTGAGAGCTTCCCCGAGCCGCAAGCCGGAAAGCCTCAGACCGACCAGCAGGCGGCGCCACGCGGGGGCTGTAGCCTTGGCGAATGCTTCATTGCGTTTCTGGTCAGCCAACTTGGCGGCATCGCTGCGGGCCTTCTGCGGCTTTTCATTGCCACGCCGTTCGCTCTTAACACGGATTGCCCGGCGTTCCTTCGCGGCGAGCAGTAAGCCGGCTTCCACGCTGGCCAGCATTCGGTCGAACTCTTCGCCGGTAATCGGCCTGCCCTTCATCATCTTCACGCCTTTACCACGCTTGGCGAGCTTCACCTTGGGAACTGCGGCCAGCAACTTCAGATCAGCAGCCCATGCCAGCGCCGACTTGAGGTGCGCGAAATAGGAGCGAATCGACGGTTCGGCCAGCTTGGCCGCTCGCAGCTTCGATTGGTAATAGCTCAATCGCTCCTCGGTCAGGTCGCGGAGTCGCTGCGGGTTGAGAATCCGCTCGATACTGTTGAGCGTGGTGGCTATGGCGCTCCGTGTGGTGACTGCCATTCGCGGCACAACTTCGGCTTCATACCGTTCGCGGAACTCAGCCCAGCCGATATTGACCAGCGGCTTATAGCGTCCTTCGCGTAGCTCAGCCTCCCACTTGGCGGCTACCTTCTCGGCATCCTTCTGCTTGTCCTGCTTCGTGCTGCGGGTTTCCCGGTTGCCGCTCATCGGGCAATCGTAGTACATCAGCCAGAATCGGCGGTCGGCATACTTCGTAACTTTGACGGTGATCTCGTCCATTGTTCGTTTCTCCAAAAGGAAAGCCCCCAGCCGAAGCCAGGGGCGAGGGGTGAGAGGTTACTTGCGTTCCATTGCGGCTAATAGCCGGCTGGTCGATGCGTCAATCTCTGCGAGCACGCGCGAGAACTCTACCTTCAGTTCGGCATCGTTCATTTTCCGCCGTGCCTGCTTATCCTTCCGGTTGCCGAGTGCAATCATTCGCTCGGCTGCTACGCGGGCTTCTTGGATTTGTTCGGGCTTCATCGGGCACCTACCTTTCTGCCTTTAAAGGCGGCTTCAACCTTGGCAACGGCAGAATCGAGACTGGCGAGAAACGCCTCCGCTTCGGCACGTTCCACGTCCGGTGATTTTCTCACCGAGCAGAGAACCGCCTCACGTTCGCGAATGATTGCCACCTTGTTAGGTTCGGCAAAGAAATTGAGCGAGTTGCACGCGTTGCAGGAAACGAGCGCGCTGCGCTTTTCCAGCATCCGGCGAAGTATCTTGCCGGTTTGAGGAATGACGACTTCGTAAATCGTTATCGTTGTGTCCTCGTCGCTAAATACTGGCTCCGGCTCATCAGGTGGCCGCTTATTCCACAGCTTCTTGAGGTTCCGCTTGTATGCCTTGCTCGGCTTTTGTTTGATTGTCATTTGAAACAGCCTTCAGAATTGGTTGTGCGTGCGCAGGCGCTCACAGCGAGCACTTGCAGGGGACAGGGGGACAAGACAGACCGGGCGTGCTAGGCCCGCGCGGGAAGAGTTGCAGACCGTTGCTCGATTCGGCAGCGGTTCACGCCAGGGGCTTGGACGCTATCCCATGCGTGCTTGTAGGCTGCTGCCTCGGCCGTGTTGAACGTCCGCAGGAGAAGCCTGCCATTGTCGTCGGTCACGTCGAGAAACGTGACGTTCGGGGGAGATGCTGCCGCGTTGTCGCACCGGGCAGGGATAACTACACTGGTCATTGTCTCGATCTCCTAGAGAGATTGGGGCCAGGTCGCGGGATGGTTAGTAGCATCGCCGCGACCGTTTTCGTTTTCGCCGGCCACGTTGGTCAGCGGTTGGGTATTTATACTCTTTCGCATAGATACGTCAATACGCATTAGCATAGGTCGTGAATAAATGTCGCTGACGGACCAGTTGCGCGAAGCCATCAGGGATTGTGGCACGTCGGTAAATGCACTCGCGAAAGAATGCGGCGTTGCTCAGCCGATGCTCGCACGATTTATGAACGGTCAGGATTTGAGGCTGACCACTGCAGATAAACTTGCCGCTCACTTCGGCCTAGAACTGCGACCGGCTGAACCGAAGCCACCGAAGCGGAAGAAAGCCTAGCAGCCCCGCTAGAGCGTTCCCCGCGTCGGTGACCGTTGATACCTAAAAGCACGTTAGCGCGTTCTAGCGTGCGTCCTATTGCGAATTCACGCCGCGATACCTACGGAAAAATTGCGAAATGCGAGCAAGCGAAGGTAATCCGCCATTTCTTCGCTTATCGCCGTCGTCAAATCTTCGTGCCAGTCTGCCGACTCGCCTTTGCCATGCTGCTCCAGGGTGTCGATGAGTTGCCGAACTCGCTCTAGGGCTGCGTCCGTTTTTTGGGTCAACTGGCTCTGAATGTATGCGCGAACCGCACCGCAATCCGTAAACCACTCACCAGACACTCGGTAGGACTTGCAAGCTACATGCGCTCGCCGCTCATCGTTAATGGTGCCACGATGCGATGCCAATAAAACCAACGATGTGCCTCTCTCGTTGGCAAGCTTTCGCTGCCTCGAGTTCACGTCGCAGCTAATGCCAATCTTGATTTCGCTGGTGATCGGATCCAGAAGGTAATAGATGTGCTCAATCATCTGTCCGTCTCCTCGTAATCCCGCGGCCCCTCTTTCCACCAGTCGCCGGCCGTTTCGTCGGTCTCGCGCTGTTCCTGATGCTCTTTCAGGTGGTCGCGCAGTTCGGTCGCCAGTTCCAGCGATTGAATCATGTGTTGCCCGTGTTGGGTGTGCAGCGATTGAATCAGCGTGAGCAAGTTCCCGATGGCCACTTCGTCGCGAGTCACCCGCGCTTGCAGGTCGACCACCGCGGCAACCAGGACGGAATTCTCTGCTCGCAGTTCGGCTAGTTGTTCGTGCATGGTCGGTTAATTCCTAATCGATGTGACGATCCGCGTTGACGATCTTCTTCGCTGGCGGCTTGCCACCGTTGCCACCCATGATTCGGTTCTGCTCTTCGACGGCCTTCGTGTTCTTGTCGAGCGATTTGATAAAGTCGTCGTATCGCTTGCCGTCGTCTTTGTTCAGCAGGTTCTTATTGGCGCCCCCGCGGTTAAAGTCGATTTCATTTTGGATGCCAGCGCGTACCGCTTGCACCTGGTCGCCACCGGTTGCCGCAGCCCACATCTGCCGTGCGTATAAGTTCGTACCCATCTGCCAGCGGTAGTTTGCTTGGCCAATGGTGCCGCTGTTCCGCTCGTAGGCGTCGGCCGCGTAGGTCTGCCGCAGAGTGTCGGCGGGGGCCATCGCGTCACCGATCTTCGTATCGGTCTGCGACACCTTTACCTGATTAAAATACTGCTGCTGGGCCAGCTTGCCGCCTTGCCAGTTGTTAAAGTCGGCGGCGTTCTGTTGCACGAGGTTCTGCTCGCGCGCCGCACGCGCTGCTGCAGCTTGCGTTGAGCCGTCACCCATCGCGGAGAGGTCCATTGCCCCGCCAGTGCCGAGAATAGTTCCGGCCAGCTTGGCATCGTTCTGCACCGCTCGGAGCTTTTCCTGCCAGGTCGGGAGCTTGTACCAATTCGCCTTGGCTCGATCCTCAGCCGAGCGGATCGGCTTGCCCTTGTTAGGGTCAGACTCAATCAACTTCCCCATCAGGTTGCCGATAACGCCAGCCGGCAGGTTTGCCTCAACACCAGCAACACCAATGCCCACGGCTTCGTCGGTGCTCATGCCGACTTGCTTAGCGCGACCAACAGCGGCGAGCCACTCACCGCCCCCAGCCTTGCTGGCATCTTCGCCGAGCCGCTGACGGACGAACAGCGCCAAGTCGGCGGAATCGTTCGCGCTCATCATGGGGTCGAGTTCGGCCAGCTTCGCGGCCATGTTCGCTTGCCCTGCAATGTCGTGCCCCATCGCGGCCAGCGGGGCAGACTCGCGAACAATGTCGAGTCGCTTCTGCCAGTTCATCGACGGACTGCCAGCGGTGGCCGCGCCGAAGCCCCTGGTCGCATCTCCCGGCGTGAGCCCTTTCAGATTCTTGATCGCGGTTTCAATCTGCGACGCATTGCGCAGGTCGTTATTCGCGGAGATGGTTTTGATGATGTCGGACTGCAGTCCCTTGTGGGCTTCGCGGACGCGGTTGACTTCCTGCTCCCAATTTCGATAGATCGCCACCGAGCCGGCAATGGCGGTAGTCGTCACGGTCGCCAGGGATACCATCTCGCGGAGGTTTTTGATTGTGCCCCCGAACGCATCCGAACTTTGCTTGCCCGCCTTCGCGCCGGCTTCGCCCGCGTCCTTCAGGGCCTGCTTTGCTTTGTCGGTCTCCTTCTGCATTCGCTTGAATGCAGCGATAACGTCCTTGTCATCAGCACTTACTACCCACTTCATTTCCTCAGACATGCGCTGTTCCTATCGTGAAAGGTGGGGCAGGCAGACAGACCCCGACCAAAAAGCCCATCTACTGCAAAATGCCACGGCGCGGACCGTGCTGCCCCGTGTGTTACTACCGGCCAGTAAACGGATCGGTGCCGAGAGAAAACGCGGCCTTGGCTTGTGGCAGTTCATCCTGCCAGGCGTCGCCGGTCACCACGTCTATCTCGCCGTGCCAGCTTTCGTTGGTTGCGGGATCGACACCCACGGGCGTAAATTCGCTCATGCGTGCGCGAGTCGCTGACAGGTTGGCCTCTGTCTTTTTGGGTTCCGCCATTGCGGCCATGCGCTCGAGGGGATTCATGCCACCCATTTCCATCGCCAAGATTTGTTGGACCCGCGGCCACTTGTCGTCAAATACAATTCCGCACATCGTTCTTTTCCTTGTGTTATGGGCGGGGGTGACGGCTACTCAGCAACCGCCACCACCCGACCGTTATTGGTTCTTTCTCTTGCGGGGACGGTCCTGCAAAAAATCGCAAGGTTTACTTGCCAGGTCCGTTCGCGTGTTATCCGTTCGCGCCCCGGTTTGTGAATCGGTTAGGCAGTTAGCAGTTCGTTGTTGGCGGCTGCCACGGCTTGCTCGGCTTCCAAGATTGCCTGGGCGTTGGCGTCGATCTGTTCCACGAGGTTCTCGTGGTCGAGTTCGGCATTGAGCAAAGCACGCTCGGCCGATTGCACGGCGCGAGCCAGATCGGCGTTGCGGAATCGATCCTTGGGATCCTCGTGCTGTTTCTGGCTGGCAATGGCGGTATCACGAGCGGTGGTCAACTTGGCCACTTCGCGGGCCTGCTCGGCCAGGGCGTCATTGAGCTTGCGGCGTTCACCAGCGAGCTTCACGAGCCCGGCCTTGGTTCGGCGGTACTTCTCCTGCAGTTCGACGGGGGCGAGGTTGCGTCGCTTCTGCAGCCCTTCCTTGCAGCGTTGCACGCGCTGCCCGGCTTCACTGAAGCGAAGTTGGTGCGGCGTCACACTGCCCGGCCACACTTCACCGCTGGCAGCTTTGGCTTGAGCAGCGGTAAAGGCCAGGCTGGCTTGGCGGTAGTTGGCTTCGGCGGCTTCCAGGTCGGCTGGCGTGGGGAGCGCGTCGCGGGTGGCCTTGTGGGGATCGGCGTTGGTTCGGCCGAACACGCGGTCAAGTAGAGTCGTCATAGGTCAGACTTTCGAAAGGGGTTAGGAAATAGGGAGTTCGATTTCGGTTTTCATGTGGCCGAGCTTTTCGGCAATCGCGATGCCGGTGGCTTCCAGGTTGGAAAGCGTTGCTCGGTAGGCTTGCCGCAGATCGGACGGCGGATCACTCAAGAGTGCAGCGCGAAGAATGTTGCACTGGGCAGCATTTGCCACGAGAGCTTCACGCATGGCAGCACTGTTCTGCGAGAGTTGCATCTTGCGACTTGGGGAAACTGATGTCTTTGACATTGGTTATTTCCTGATGAAAGGTTGTGAACGTCTGCCCCAATTGTCGAGCATATGCTCCGATAGTCCAGAAAATGATTAACTGAATGAGTTAGCTATTCCTGCAAAACCATAACCATCACGAACTGGTAACCGCAGTCCTTGCAACTGGCCCGGCGTAATCGACTTCTGCCGGCTGGTCGCGTGCTGCCCTTTATCGCCAAGTGGATGCTCTTGCAGTTTTGGCATTGATGTTCTCGGAAGACGTGCCGCGGCAATGCCTCGGTTGACTTGCGGGGTGTGTTGGGCTGGTCCATGTAAAGCATCCCTGCAGAATTTTTAATTTTCAAAATTCGGATTCGGCTCGGCTTCAATGGGGGCGGGGGGCTGAATCAAGTTCAGCAAGTCGCTGACGGTGATGTCCGGCCGCTTGGTTGCTGCGCGAATCAGCACGGACCACGCAAGTTCAGCGGCATACTGACGCAACTCATCGGGTTCGATGCGCTCGCCCAAGTCTTCAATCGCAAAGAGCAGCAGTTCGGACCAGCGGCACGTTTGCGCAAACGGCCATCGATCCTTGCGGTTCGTCAGGACCCAGTCGTCCATATCCTCAACAACGTCCCCATTGACCGGCGCACCAATCCCCCGCCACTCATTGATGGTCTGCCGGGATACCTCGTAGCGTTTCGCAAGGTCGTATCGTGTTGCCATGTCAAGCAAACCCCCTAAGTTGACACTCGCGGTTCTCCGCAAGCCTTTGGGCTACATGCAATTTAATTGCAGGAGCAATGTAAATGTAAACCTGATTTTAAAAATTTCGTATTTCGCCGATGCGTGCCATTGCCTACCCGCACCCCTGCCGGGTGGCCGTCGGAGTACCTTCCACTTTCGGGGGGGGGGTGCCCTCATTCGCCCTCCCCGTCGTCGTCCTGGGGCTCGGGTCGCGCTGCCCGGTCCTCGTACTCATCAGCAAACCCCATGAACCGCTCGCAGCCTGGGCAGTGCATCTCATTGCCTCGGCGGACAAACTGCGTGTGGTCGTCATGCTCGCAGGGCGTGTTTTGGGGTGCCTCTGCTGCGGCTTGTCGGGTCTTCCTGTAGGCGTCTAACTTCGATTTCAGGCTGGTCTCAGGGGCACAACCTGCCTGATTCTCTGGCGTTTCGGAGGTTGTGCCGCAACTTTGCTTAAGTGAGAACTCGCGAGAGGGTCGGCCGCCAAGAGCGGTAGTCGGGATAGGTTGCCATTCACCTAGTTTCAGATCGACCAACTGTTGCAGTGCCATCTCAGCAGCATCACTGGTAGCAAACCTAGATCGGCAAGCCTTTGCTAAGTCTCTGTAAACGACGGTCGAATAGTGCAGCGCGCGGCGGAGCCGATGGTCGGTCGAAAAGTGCAGCGCTAGCCCTGCTCGTGAGAATCCGTAAGGCAGATTTGAGGCTTCCCAGCGTCTCAAGCCTTACGATCCGCGAGCGTAGCCCATGCTGCGAGATATGCATAACTGGACCGAAATCCGTCGTCTTGTCCTGACCGAGAAGAAATCCAAACGAGCGGTTTGCAGGGAATTTTCCCTTCACTGGCAGACCCTCGAAAAGATCCTGCAGCACCCTGAGCCGCCCGGTTATCGACAACGTCTGCCCCGGGAGCGGCCCAAACTCGATCCGTTCCTGCCGATCATCCACGAGATCCTGGAGCAGGACAAAACGGCGCCCCGCAAGCAGCGCCACACCACTAAACGGATCTTCGACCGCCTGCGTGCCGAGCATGGCTACACCGGCGGGATCACGGTGGTCGGCGAGGTCGTGCGGGAGTGGCGAACGACCACGGCGGAGGTGTTCTTACCCTTGTCGCATCAACCGGGCGAAGCCCAGTTCGACTTCGGCGAAGCGGAGGTGGTGCTGCAAGGCATGCCGACGAAAGTCGCGTACTGCGTCATGTCGTTGCCGTACAGCGACGCGTTCTTCGTGCAGGTCTTTCCTCGCGAATGCACCGAGACGTTTCAAGCGGGCCATCAGCGGGCCTTTGAGTTCTTCGGCGGCGTGCCCCGCCGGATCAGCTACGACAACAGCCGGATTGCTGTGGCCCGGTTCGTGGGGAAACGGGGTGACACGCCGACGCGTGAGTTCCTACGGCTGCAGAGTCATTATCTGTTTGAGCATCACTTCTGCCTGGTGCGACGGCCGATGGAGAAGGGGCATACGGAGAACCTCATCGGTTTCGCGCGGCGGAACTTCCTGGTGCCGGTACCACGGACCGGCAGCCTGGAAGTGCTGAATGCCGAACTCGAGCGGCAGTGCTGTGAAGATCTGGAACGCCAGTTACGCGGACAACCGGCGAACAAAGCCACGTTGTTGGCAGAGGAGCAGGCTGCGTTGTTGCCGCTGCCGAAGTCGGGCTTTGAAGCGCGGCGAGTCGAACCGGCCCAGGCCAACTCTCTTTCCTTGGTTCGCTTCGACGGCAACGATTACTCGGTGCCGACGCAGTATGCTCATCAGAAAGTGACCGCAATTGGCGGCCTGGAGGAAGTTCGGCTGGTCGTTAACGACAAGTTGGTTGCCCAGCATCCACGCGACTGGTCGAAGGAGCAGGTCCATTACAACCCGCTGCATTACCTGGCACTCTTGGAGCGGAAGCCAGGGGGCTTGGACTTCGCGAAACCCCTGGAAAACTGGGGCTTGCCGGACTGTTTCGATCTCCTCCGGCGGCGTCTGGAAGCAGATGGCGGCGCACACGGCCGCCGGGAGTTCATCAAAACCTTGCGGCTGCTGGAGACTATCTCGCTGGCTGCATTAACTGCGGCGATTGAGCGGGCACTGGAGATCGACGTTCTGGCCGTCGATGCGATTCGGCTGCTCGTGCAGCAGGGACTGGAAGAGCCGACGCGGTGGTTTCGGCTGGACAATCATCCGCATCTGCAGTCGCACTCGATCCCTCCTCCCAATCTCCTGTCTTACCGTGAACTGACCTGCGCGCTGACGACGGGAGGTGTGTTATGAAATCTCTCGAAACCAAAAGCACGGTGCTGCTCAAGCATCACTTGAAGGCCCTACGGTTGCCGTCGTTCCTGGAGGGCTGCGAGAAAACGGCCCAGCGGTGTGCGACGGAGAACGTCGATCATCTGGGCTTTCTGCTGCAACTGTGTGAGCTGGAGTTACTCAACCGTGAGAAGCGTGCCAGCGAGCGGCGGCTCAAGTCAGCGCGCTTTCCCAACCTGAAATCGCCTGGTGATTTCGACTTCGCCGCCCAGCCCTCGCTCAATCGCGTGCTGGTGGCAGAACTACTGCGGTGCGAGTTCGTGGAACGCCGCGAGTCGGTGATCTTTCTCGGGCATCCGGGCACGGGGAAGACGCACCTGGCCATCGCGCTTGGCATTGCCGCCTGTCAGCGGGGCAAACGGGTCCGCTTCTGCCGCGTGACGGAACTGATCACGCAACTTATGGAAGCCCGAGAAGAACGGACGCTGCTGCGGATGAAGTCGTCACTAGCCAAGTTCGATCTGCTGATCCTCGATGAGCTGGGTTACGTCCCCGCCAGTAAGCTGGGCGCGGAGTTGCTCTTCGAGGTCATCAGTAGCGCTTACGAACGCCAATCGTTGATCGTGACCACCAATCTGCCGTTCGAGCAATGGACCGAAGTCCTGGGCAGCGAGCGCCTGACCGGCGCCGTGCTCGATCGGCTGACACACCGCTGCCACATCCTCGAATCGACCGGCGAAAGTTATCGCTTGCAAGACGCGCGGCGCCGCCGCAAAGGATCGCGCCCGAAACCGGCGACCTCATCCTTGTCACCCGCCGATGAAACGGCAGAATCCTAGCCGTCGTTACAACCGTCGCAATCCTTCCTCCTCCGGAGGAGGAAGGATTCTTACTGGAATGCCCCAACACCCTGATTTAGACTGAGACCCTTCCCCACCTCAGCGCCACACTTTTCAACCGCCGCGCGCTGCACTATTCGACCGTCGTTTACAAGTTCAACAACGCTTACCTTTACAGTTAGCCTCGATGCGGTCAGTGGCAAGGATGTAACTGTATCTTATTCAACAAACGATATTAGCGCGAGTGGTAACGTAGACTACGAATTCGAAAGTGACTCTTATGTTGTCATTCCGGCGGGTGAAACCTCGACTACGCTGACTGTTGCCGTTGTAGGTGATAGCCTGGATGAGGACGATGAAACCTTTTCGGTTGGGCTGACTGTAAGCAAAGATGGTGATTTGGCTGACGGAGCAGCACTTGGCACCATCGAAGATGATGATGCAACGCCGTCGATTTCGATTGATGACGTTAACGTGTCGGAGGGTATCGAATCAAAATATGCGACTGTGACTGTCACGCTTTCAAGCCAGAGTAGCTGGGAAATCACCGCCGATTATAGCGCCGAAGAAAACGATCCGCTGGGCTTTTTCGGGGCAGAGCACGACGATGACTTTTCAGTGGTTGGAGGCATAGTCACCTTTGCGCCTGGCGAGACTGAGAAAACGTTTCTGGTCCCAATCGTAGATGACAACCTCTGGGAGTTCGATGAGAACTTCAAGTCAACTTTATCGAACCTGTCCTTGCATGTTTCTGCGGGCGACTTAACGGGCAAGATCACGATCGAGGATAACGATAACCCGTTTGGAAAACTCTTCGTCTGCTCTTGTTGGTGCAATTGCCTAAACGGTGTCGTGACGTCGGTCGTCGACTCCGTTGGCGCGATGTTAGTGAAGTTCTCCTCAGCGATCTACTTATCCAAAGGGAACCCCCATCCCACGATTGCCCTGGATGTGCCATTTACACCAAGTAGCGGGACACCCGATGCGATCGAAGCCCAACTCACCTTCGGTGGGATTATTGGTGACTCTGTTTTCTACGATGCCTCGTCGCTGAGTTCGGGCGAAACCTACCGTTTTGCGTTGCAGGCCGATGCGACGAGCCTTCCCACGGGTGAATACCCTTGGGAAATGACGCTCACCGAGCATTATCCGAGCCTGCCCTCGGTCACGCGTACATACCGTGGCCGCCAAGAGATCGTCAACCAGATCAGCAGTTCGGTAGGAAATCGTTGGACGATTGAAGGCGTGGACCGACTGGTTGTCGATGAGAATGGAGCCAGCCTTGTCACCAGCGAGGGAAACCTCTTTCGATTCAAATTCAATGGAGAAGTATACGTCGCGACCGGCGATAACCCGGTTGACGCTACGCTCGTCTACGGCGGCGGAGAATATGTTTACCGCACCGTTTACGGGGAGGAAAGCCACTTCGACGAAGATGGGTTATTGCAAGTTCGAATCGACAAGGTCGGCAATGTCTCCACCTACACCTACATCGATGCGGATGACGGTCCTATTGCCGATGATATCGAGACCATCACGGACTTCTTTGGCCGCACGAAGACCTTTGCCTACACCGAAGGGCGACTGAGCAGTGTGACTGATTTTGCCGGTCGAGTCACTGAATATGAGCACGACGAGGACGGTCTGTTGGTCAGTGTTACCGAAACCGATCCGGACGGTGCTGGGCCAGGTGAGGCCAAAGTGACTACCTTCGACTACGATCCGGTCACAAAGCTGATGACCAGTATCACCGATGCCGAGAACCAGGCGACTACGTTCGAGTATCGCCCCGATCGCTCACTGTACAAGCGAGTTGCGCCGGATAGCACCGAAGAAACGTTTGCACCCTCCATGACGGCGGGCGTCGTCGATACTTCTGGCACGTTGGGCAGCGCACTGAATCCAGCCCCGCTGTTGTTAAGCAGCGGCGTCGCCGGTAGCTTCGAAGATCAATCTGGCAATGCTCTGTCCTATACAACTGACGCCTTCGGTAACAAGACCTCAACGACGGATGAGTTGGGGAATGTCACGATTATGGAGCGTGATAGCCGCGGCAGGCTGACCCGCCAAGTCGATCCCGACCCAGACGGCGCTGGTCCCTTGCCCGCCCACGAAACACTTTATGAGTACGATGCCCTCGGCAATCTCCTCGAAATGACACTTCCAGACGGTAGCGTGCGCACCTGGACCTACGATGAAGACTGGAACGTGCCGCTCAGCTACGAGGACGAGCGGGGCTTGATGACGCTGTATACAGTCGCCTCCGCCACCGGCTTGGTTACCGCTATTCGCCAGGTCGTGGACAGCGTCGACGACGAATACAATCTTGAGACTGACGACGTCGTCACCAGTTTCACTTTCACCACGGTTCCCAGTTCCCCCGGTGATCCCCCGGCAGGCTTGCCCGAACGCATCACCGATCCCTTGGGACGCGTGACGTATCTGGAGTACGACGGCCATGGCAATCTCATTCGCGCTACTTACGGCGAAGGGACTGTTTCGGAGTCGATGATTCAGTACTTCTACGATGTCCAGGATCTGCTGGAGTATGAACTCGATCCGCTGGGCCGCCGCACCGACTACACCTACGATGCGGTTGGCCAGTTGGTTGAAGTGCAGCAGCCCGATCCGGACGCCGGTGGTCCACTTGCGCGACCCACCTTGGGCTATGTGTACAACACGCTGGGCCAGCTGGTAACCGAGATTGATCCGCTCGGCCGCGAAACGAGTTATCACTATGACAGTCTCGGCAGGGTAACCCAAGTCGACCGTCCAGATCACGATGGCGATACCAATCTCACGACCAGCTACACCACCTACGACGACCGTGGCTTGCCTACGGTCGTCACCGATCCGCTCGGTCGCGTGACGGGCTACGAATACGACGAGTTGGGTCGCTTGGTTTTAATCACCATGCCCGATCCCGACGGCGGCGGCATCCTGACGTCGCCTGAGACTTCGTTCTCTTACGATGCGATGGGCCGCAAACTGACGGAGACCGATCCACTCGGCAATGTGACCACCTATGCCTACGAAAACTATGGCAGGACGGTCACCATCACGCAGCCCGATCCGGACGGTGCGGGTGCGCAATCATCGCCGGTGACCGTGATGACCTACGACGAAGCCGGCAACCTGCTGACTGTCACCGATGCCCTGGGAAGAGTCACCACCAACGAGTACGACATCCTGGGTCGGCTGATTCGAGTTACCCAGCCCGATCCGGATGATTACGGTCCGCTCGGGGCGATGATTACCGAGTACGCCTACGACAAGGTCGGCAACCTGGTGACGTTGACTGCGCCGGGCGGGGCCGTGACTTCCTACGAGTACGATGCCCTCAATCGCAAGACACGAGTGACGTCACCCGATCCAGACGGCGTGGGCCCTCTGGATTCACCGGTCACGGAATACGTCTACGATGTGGCGGGGCAGTTGCTGAGCGTGACCGATCCGCTCGATCGCGTGACGGAGTACGACTACGACGGTCTCGGGCGGTTGGTGCTTGTCACGCTTCCCGATCCCGATGGTGGAGGACCACTCGCCGCGCCGGAAATCAGCTACGTCTACGATGCTGCGGGACGAAAGTTAAGTGAGACCGATCCGCTCGGCAATACGACCGAGTATGCCTACGATCTGCTCGATCACATGATCGAACTCACTCAGGCTGATCCTGATGGCGGAGGCCCACTGACGTCTCCCGTCAGCGAGTGGCTCTATGACGACGCGGGGCAACTCCTCGAATCGACCGATGCGCTCAGCAATGTCACCAGCTACACCTACGACCAGCTAGGCCGTACCCTCGGCGTTACTCAGCCCGACCCCGATGGAGTTGGCGGTGCCTCTGCGCCCGTAACCAGCTACACCTACGATGCAGTGGGGAATCGGCTGACGGTCACGAGTCCGCTCAGCAAGGTGACGACTTACGTCTACGACAATCTCTACCGCAACACCTCGGTCACCGATCCGCTTACCGGTGTGACCAGCTTCGAGTACGACGCGGTTGGGAATCGGCTCTCGCTCACCGATCCCGAGGAGAATACGACGACCTGGCAATTCGATGCGCTCAACCGCGTCGTGCTGGAAACGAATGAACTGAGCGCTACCCGCACGTTCGAATACAGCCAGGCGGGCGATCTCACGGCGAAGGTGGACAGACTCGCTCGGCGGACGGAGTACGAGTATGATGCGCTGCATCGGCGAACGGCGGAAAAGTGGTACGACGGAGTTTCGCTCGTGCGGACAATTGGGTTTGAGTTCGATGCAGCTAGCCAACTGACAGAGGCAAGCGATCCGGCAGCGATCAATGTTTACAACTACGATTTACTTGGTCGTGTGACACAGGAAGTGCAGACGTTCGCGGGCTTCACCGATACGCTCACCTTCGATTACGAGTTCGACGCGGCCGGCAATCGGACCGAAAGCCGCTGGAACTTCGGCACGACCGAGGAGATTACCTCGGAGTTTGAGTACGACGCTCAGAATCGGCTGAAGCAACTGACTCGCGAGAGCGACGAAGAGGCCAGCTTCTGGCATCGGGTCGCCTTCAGCTACAACAAGCTCGGGCAGTACACGGAACTGAACCGCTTCGTAGGTGACAACACGACGCCGATCGGCGTGGCCGACACGGCCTACTCTTACGATGACCTGAACCGGCTCACGGGCATCCTGCACACTACCGGACTCACGACCTGGGCCGGTTACGACTACACCTACGACGCCGCCAGTCGGATTCTGTCGATCGATTCGTTCCTGGACGGGCTTAGCGAGTACGACTACGACGATACCGATCAACTCGTGGGGGCCGATCACACCGGCTCGACCGATGAAACCTACGACTACGACGCCAACGGCAACCGTGTAACCGGCTACACTACTGGCGACAACAACCAGCTCCTGAGCGACGGCACATACAGTTACACCTACGACGCGGAAGGAAATCGCGCGACTCGTACAAACATCAGTACCAGTTACGTTACCGAATACACCTGGGACCACCGCAACCGCCTGGTTGCGGTCACCGAGAAAGATGACCTCGATAACGTCCTAAGCACTGTCGAGAACAGCTACGATGTGTTCAATCGTTGGATTCGCCGCAGCGTCGATTCTGATGGTCCCGGCATCGCTACAGCCGTCGATTCCTACTTCGCCTACGAAGGTACTCAGTTAACTACTGAATTTTCCGGTGACGACGGCAGTGACATTTCCCACATCTATAGTTGGGGCCAAAACACCGACGAACTCATCGCCGACATCACCCACGGCTCGACGCCCAACTTCGGCCTCACCGACCACCTTGGCACCCCGCGCGACTTCGTTGCCTATGACTCTTTACTCACTACCACCGTCGATACCGGTCACCACATCTACAACGCCTTTGGCACCCTCACCTTCTCCACCGGCATTACCTCCTTCCTTGGCTACACCGCCCGCCCCTTCGAAATCACCATCGGCCTCCAGTACAATCTCAACCGCTGGTATGATGCCACGGTGGGAAGGTGGGTGAGTGAGGACCCGATTGGGTTTGATGGTGGAACTGAGAACCTGCGGGAGTACGCCTACAACAATGCACTAAGCAATACTGATCCGACGGGACTGATTCCGCCGAACCCCGGTGTCATTATAAACCGTGAAATACGCAACTTAGGACGTGGGGTTGGTCAATACTTTTCTGATTGGTGGTTCTACGCTAATCCGATTAACACTGATCCCAATACAAGCGGGAAAGATTGTGTTGACGCTGCACTCCGAATTGGTACCAGGCTGGGACAAGCAACTGCAGTAATTGCAGGATCGGCTGCCGCAGGGTTCGCCGTAGCTGGGGCAACAGGAATCAGCATGATTGGGGTTGTTCCCTTATCACAACTTCCTCAAACGCTCGCTCTGGAACTGGCGGTGTGGGCAGGATGGCTAGGCATTGGTGCCGGAGGCGGATCGACAATTGCTGAGAGATTCTCCAGGAACGGTGGGCTCTGGGACATGATCGATGAATGCTTTAAATAAGACTAATGTGTTGTCTAGGGTGGCGCGGGACATGAAAGAAGAAAGCAGAGCAATGTTCCAAAGTTGTCTTACCTTTCACGTCTATCACACGAAATGGATGCGATTATTATTGGTGCTATTTGCCTCAGTGTGGACGTCAGCCATTTGCCTCGTCGGCGTAGTTCTTTTTTGGCGGAATGAGTCGATTGTGGTGCTGTCGATAACCCTCGTGTTTGGAGTCGTTGCAGTTTCCGTAGTAAATGCTTGGACTTGGATTCGATTGTTTGGTAAGCCGATTGAACTTTTGATCTCCAACAAAGGCATAAGATATGGCAACGAGGAATGGCTTTGGAAGCGAGTAACTGCAATTCGCCTAGTGAGGCAACGCGACTCATGCTTTATGTTTGTAATTTGGCCCGGGCCAGACTTTGGGCCCGGGCGAATGCTGCGGACAGATAGTAATATCGCCCGAGGCGAGGCGATTGGCATTGTTCGTGAGCTACAAGAACACGTGCAGTCTCGCTACGTTTCTCTAAAATGCGAGTTGAGGGATTGATCGAATCGTAAAGTAGGCTGTACAAGGCAATAATCTCGGGTGGCGAGTAGGTCACGTACGGTACTCCGTCCCTGACGGTGGGTGTGCTCACGCGATCAACCGTGGTCTGCATGTCCAACTCGCTAGTCCAGTTGGTGACCGAAATCGATTCGCTTGGTCTGGCAACGAGTTACCGCCACGGCAGCAGTGGCAATCTGGAGCTAGTGGATCGCCCCGATCAGCGGACGGAGTACGAGTATGATGCGCTGCATCGGCGAACGGCGGAAAAGTGGTACGACGGAGTATCCCTCGTGCGGACGATCGGTTTTGAGTTCGATGCGGCCAGCCAGCTGACGGAGGCCAGCGATCCGGCGGCGATCAACGTTTACATCCACGACAAACTTGGTCGTGTGACGCAGGAAGTGCAGACCTTCGCGGGGTTCACCGATACGCTCACCTTCGATTACGAGTTCAACGCGGCCGGCAATCGGACCGAAAGCCGCTGGAACTTCGGCACGACCGAGGAAATTACCACCGGCTTTGTTTACGACGACCTGAATCGCCTCACGCAACTGACCCGCGAGAGCGACGAAGAAGCGAGCTTCTGGCATCGCGTGGCCTTCAGCTACAACAAGTTGGGGCAGTACACGGAACTGAACCGCTTCGTGGGCAACACGATGCCGATCGGCGTGGCCGACACGGCCTACTCTTACGATGACCTGAACCGGCTCACGGGCATCCTGCACACTACCGGACTCACGACCTGGGCAGGGTACGACTACACCTACGACGCCGCCAGCCGCATTCTCTCGATCGATTCGTTCCTGGACGGGCTCAGCGAGTACGACTACGACGATACCGATCAACTCGTAGGGGCCGATCACACCGGCTCGACCGATGAAACCTACGACTACGACGCCAACGGCAACCGCGACACTGATTATACGACAGGGACAAATAACCAACTCGAATCCGATGGTATTTACAACTACACCTATGACGCCGAAGGGAATCGTGCGACCCGTACGAAAATCAGCACGAATTACGTCACCGAGTACACTTGGGATCATCGTAACCGACTCGTCGCAGTGACCGAGAAGGGCGACACGAGCAATGTGCTTAGCGTGGTCGAAAATAGCTACGATGTCTTCAACCGGTGGATTCGGAGGTCAGTTGATTCGGATGGAGCAGGTGCCGCGGCGGCGGTTGACAGCTTCTTTACTTACGACGGCAACCAGCTTGCGCTCGAGTTTGCCGGAGACGATGGTAGCGATCTTTCCCACATCTATAGTTGGGGACCGAACGTCGATCAGTTGATCGCGGACATCACGCATGGCGATACGCCGAATTTTGGACTGACGGATCAACTCGGTACGCCGCGGGACTTTGTGGCCTACGATTCTGGGCTGACGGACACTGTCGATACCGGCCACCGCATCTATGACTCCTTCGGCAATCTGACGAGCCAGGCGGGCACCTCCTCGCTGATTGGCTTTACAGCTCGACCGTTTGATGATTCGACCGGTCTGCAGAACAATCTTAATCGGTGGTACGACGCGACGGTGGGAAGGTGGATGAGTGAAGATCCGATCGGGTTTGCCGCTGGAACCCCGAATCTAGCTGAATATATTGGGAATAATCCGCTAGACGCTACCGATCCAAATGGTCTTGAGCGTCGGCAATCAACTGCCGAAGCTACGGCACGGCGAGTTGTAGCGCCTATTGGAAATGGCACGTACGCATTTGGACCGACTGGTAGCGCGGAAGGGATTATCGGGCTTGACGCCACGGCACAGGGACTTTGGGTCGTAAACGAAGAGTCTCCGCTTGATTGGCAATTTGGTTTCTTGCTTTCCGGAAATTTTAGATTTAATCCATTTGGTCCAGGGCTTTTCGGTGGCGGTGCCTGTTCTTACACAAATACCACCAATCCAGACGATCTCAATGGATACTCGTATTCGGTCGGCGTGAGTGCTGGAGAAGGAGTTGGCGGAGGAGTTACTATTGGAAACATCAGCGATACTTCAATCAATTCGCCCACGCCACCTCTTACAACCACCGTCGCCGGGGGGGTAATCGCTCGCGCACCCGAGCCGGTGGGGGCCTATATAGGTTGGGGAAGAACGGAGACGATAGCTATCACACCTCGGGCGGTCATTACTGCGTGGACTGTCTTTTCGGCCCGCGCTGGTGCTGGCGCGGCGGGATGCCAGGCCAACATGCGCACACGATTTAATCAGATGATTAGAGATATAGTTTTACCTGGAAGATACACTCACTGAGCCTAGGTATGGAAAGATCGAATTATTTGTGGCGTCGAATGGTGCCAGCTGCATTATCGCTGCTTTCAGTGATTGCTTCGCTGGCATGCTTAGCGATGGCCGCTATGCTCAAGCATGACACGCTTTTTTCGCTTGCCCTGGCGTTGATGTTTGTAGGTATACCGTACTTGACAATCATTGGCCTATCAATATCGTTATGCGGCATTAAGCATAGCCGAATAGGCTGGGCCGACACTCTACCGATTCCATCGCAATTCGTTAGGTCTCCAGGATATCGGGCTATTTTAAGTGTGCCTGGGCGATTTTCAGCGTCGGCACCATTTGTTGTTTGGAAGGTTTGTGACAGTGGTATTTTTGTTGACCTTTCCTTGATAGGGGAATTTTTTATCGACTGGACAATGGTTTCGCAAATAGAATGTTCACGCGGCCGCTTGTCGATTATTCACGAGTCAAGTGAGTTCGGTTCGCCTTTAATTACGAGTTCCTCGTTATTTCCGACGCTTTTACCGTTCATAACTTCTATCGACGTTCCGTCCGAAGGTGGCGTTGTCACGAGATATGTGCCAATCAGGGTTAAGCCTGTTGATCCTCTCGTTCGTGCTCGTTAGGCGCCAATTTTTGGTGAATTGTATTTCGCTAGGCAGGTGCAATGCCCAAAGCTCTACTTTATATAATCGGTTGCGTGGCCTTGCTTATATTCTGCGCTTGCGGTGGCTCAGTTTTAATGCTTCAGCTTCTTAAGAGTGATTCCACTGAAGCGAAACTCGCTGTCCTTGAATTCATAGGTCATATTAACGAAGAGGCCGCAGAGATTGAGGCGTACGAAGAGGCATCTACGGATTTTCAAAGCAAAGTGACGTTACCTCAATTTCGTACTGCATTGCAGTCAATTCCGCGAAATGAATCACCAGGCCTAATTGTTCATCTTCAACGAATTGAGTCGACTAAGAGAGGTCGGCAGTCGCACTTTATGGTCCGTTCTCAGGAGAGGAACTGTGTCTTGATTCTTGTTAAGGAGAGGGGAAAGTGGCGTATTCATCATATTGCATTGCCATAGTTGCAACATTTGCAAGATTTGATTCGTCTGGTGCCACTCACAAGGAGTTCCCATGATGTGTCCCCTATTTCCAGCCCTTTGACGAAAGATCGCGACGCGCTGCTCACGTTCTACGACTTCTCTGCAGAACATTGGCGACACCTGTGGACCACCAACCCGATCGAGTCGACGTTCGCCACCATCCGCCTGCGGCATCGTCGCACGAAAGGCAGTGGTAGCCGCCTCACCTCACTGACCATGATGTTCGTGTCCGTTCCGCGAAGCTTTCAATTACCCACAAATATTCCTGTTTTTGCTGCGGAGAATCAAGATTAGAGTGAGCCGCGGGCGAGTCACGTAACGGTCGGATTGTTTGCTAAGCGGAGCTCCCGACATGGATGTCTGGGTGGATCGTGAACTGGACGGCTGCCACTTTCCCGATGTGCGGCTTAAATCGCGGATGGATAAATTGCTCAAAAGTCTCGGTGATAAAATCGGCGATTCGTTGCCGACCGCCTGCCAAGATTGGGCCGCTACGAAGGGAGCGTATCGGTTCATTGACAACGAACGGGTGAGCGAGACAGAGATTCTGGGCGGGCATTTTCAGGCCACGCGCGAGCGCTTAGCTTCGGCCGAAGGCCCGATCTTGGTGCTGCACGATACCACCGAGTTCTCCTATACGCGGAGCGATACGCAGGCCATCGGAAAGACTCACAAGGTCGCCCGCGGACAGAAGGACAGCAAGGGGCGACAGCGAATGCATACCGTGTGTGGCCTGCTCATGCATTCGAGTCTGGTGGTGACACCTGAAGGTCTGCCGCTGGGGCTGGCGGCAATCAAGCTTTGGACACGTAAGAAATTCAAAGGTCTCAACGCCCTCATGGGCCGAGGCCCGGACGTCAGCAGCAAGCATTCGGTGAACACCACGCGCATTCCGATTGAAAAGAAGGAGAGTGTTCGCTGGCTCGAGAACGTACGACAGTCGACAGAACTGTTGGGCGACACCAAACGCTGCATTCATATTGGCGACCGAGAAAGCGACATTTATGAACTCTTCGGCGAATGCGAATCGCTGGGCACGCAGTTTGTGTTTCGCACGTGTGTTGATCGTCGCTCAGGTGATGGTGAACAGACGGCGGCCAAGACGATGCGGCGGCAGCCCATCAAAGCTGTACATCGGGTAGAAGTGCTGGATGCCAAGGGGCAGACGTCGACCGCCGTGCTGGAACTGAAGTACCTCCGGCTCCCGGTCTGTCCGCCTATCGGCAAGGAGAAACGCTACGCCGGGATGACGCTAATCGTGATCCATGCCACGGAACGCGGCAAGCCCAAGCATCGCGAGCCAATCCAATGGAAACTCATCACCAACCTTCCTGTCGCCAGCAAGGCTGCAGCCGTCGAGAAATTGGATTGGTATGCGATGCGGTGGAAAATCGAAACCTTTCACAAGATCCTCAAATCCGGCTGCAGGGCAGAGGAATCGAAGCTGCGCACGGCGGAGCGACTGGCCAATCTGATCGCACTCCTGTGCATTCTGGCATGGCGAGTCTTATGGCTGACCATGGTGAATCGACTGTCACCTGAGCTACCAGCTCGCCTGGTATTTACCGACACGGAGATGAAATTCCTCGCTCGCCTCGTTCCCATGAAAACCGATGCGCGCAAAAAAACGGTGGGCCCATCTCGTGCGACTAGCAAAGCTCGGCGGCTACCTCGGCCGCACACGCGACTCGCCGCCGGGCAACATGGTGATCTGGCGCGGCATGGCGCGTCTGACCGACATTCACCTTGGCTTCAGCTTGGCGCAAAGTGTGGGTAATTGAAAGGTTCGCGGAACGGACACTCAGAACATTACGATTGATCGTTCTTCAACAAAGCGAAGTCGATAGGAAGATTGGCAATGTCTCAGGGGGAACAACAATCCACGAAGCCCGGTGTCAACCAGCTGGCGGCATCTGCCACTAACGCAGCCCTCCAATTCGCGGCTAGTGGTGGTCGCCTGACCTCTTCGGCCGTCCGCAGCGCCCGCCTCGCAACCTGCCAAACCTGCGACCAACTCACCGGACCGCGCTGTCAAGCTTGCGGCTGCTTCATTGCCGCGAAAACCTGGCTTCGCTCGAAGCGTGCTCTGTTGGCCACTGCTTTGCGTCGTTCGATTTCAGAGTACATCTCGATTTGCTGAAACTCAACAGCTTCGCGTCGCTGCAATTCTCACGATGGTTTGGTTAAAAGCCCATCTTCACAACGATAGCGCAAATCATTCTCTCGGCTGTTAACCCGAGTTCAGAATTCACGACTGGGGTATCGCGCCGAACTCTCCTCATAACTGCTTAACACAAAACCGCGTCCCAATCTGAGACGAAAAACAGAGAGCGCGGTTAGTAGGAGAGTCCCGACCAGGGAGCTTCTCCAAAATCCCGAAATTCGGGATACCCACGGGTTAACGCACCAAGCCGGCCAGAGAGTTCTGCCGGCGTTTGGCGTTTAGGCGTTGATCTGTAAGAGTTTACGACGACGGCTGCGCTCTCTGCTCGATTGCGGCGGCACTCTCTATTTCGGCCGCCTCGGCGATTTGCCCGCCACCCTCGCCAGAACTCTCTCCGCTCTCTGTTTTCGCCGGAAAAGTGTTTAACAGCCTCGTTCCGTTCGGGGTACTGGTCGGGACGCAGATACTAACCAGAGAGCGCGAACCTTCGCTCCCGCTGCGCGTCCTCCTGTAGTTCGATTTCTTCACGCTTGGAGGCTGCTGGCAACAATGGAAAACCGACTTGGACACCGCTACGTTCTTCGAACCGTCGCCTTGCCAGGAAGGAACCTCGTATGCCAGCCTCAATCACACTCGTTGATCTCGCCTACTCCACTTCGAGCGGTCCGCTTTTCTCGCATCTGAACCTCTCCTTCGGGCCAGCTAAGGCTGGACTGGTCGGCCGGAACGGTATCGGTAAGACCACGCTTCTCCAGCTGATTGCCGGCAATTTAAAGCCACAGACTGGAAAGATAACCGTCAGCGGTAGTTTTGGCTGTTTGCGCCAGACCGTGCAGGTGAACGCCGATCAAACAGTTGCCGACCTATTCGGTGCGACTTCAGCATTGGCCGTACTGGGTCGCGCTGAACGAGGAGAAGCAACGGATGACGAACTTGCGGACGCTGACTGGACGCTTGAGACGCGTATGGCTACTGCGCTCAACCGCGTTGGATTGCGCGTACAACCCGACGCTCATCTTACTTCGATGTCGGGTGGCCAGCGCACTCGTGCGAGTCTTGCCGCACTTATCTTCTCTGAGCCTGACTTTCTATTGCTCGACGAACCTACCAATAACCTTGACCGCGATGGGCGCTCAGCCGTACTTGAACTTCTTAGCAACTGGCGGGCCGGTGCAATTGTGGTCAGTCATGATCGAGAACTGCTCGAAACGATGGATGCGATCGTTGAACTAACCACGATCGGTGCCTCGCGATATGGCGGCAACTGGAGTGCGTACCGAGCACAGAAGGCTCAGGAACTGGCTGCAGCAAAGCGCGACCTTGCGGATGCAGAAAGGCGTGTTTCTGACGCTTCCCGATACGCCCAGGCGACGACCGAACGACAAGCTCGCCGAAGTAGCACAGGCCGAAAGAAGGGAGCCAAGGGGGGGACGCCGCGAATCCTGCTCGGGGGAATGAAGGATCGGAGCGAAAAGACAACCGGCGAAAATAACCGAATCGCTGATCGCATTCGAGATGAATCCCGTGATGCGCTGGCAATCGCGCGCGGGCGGGTCGAAGTTCTGCAGCCGCTATCCGTCAAACTTCCGCCGACATGCCTCCCCGCCGACAAAATGGTGATCAGGTTGAATGCGGTAACTGCTGGCTACGAGCCAGGTCGAGCGATAATTCAGGACTTCTCCATGAGCATCCGAGGTCCAGAGCGAATTGCAGTTGCAGGACCAAACGGATGTGGAAAGTCGACGCTAATCGCGCTCATCACCGGCAAGTTGGCTTCATGGAATGGCACGGTTGAGGTCCCAGTCAATTTCGCGTTGCTAGATCAACGTGTGGAACTCCTCGATCGCTCGGCTTCGATCCGGGACAATTTCCTCCGGATCAACCTACATGCCGACGAAAACGCCTGCCGCGCCGCTTTGGCGCGATTCATGTTTCGGGCAGAATCGGCGCTCCAGATTGTTTCGACCCTCAGCGGCGGACAGATACTGCGTGCCGGCTTGGCTTGTGTTCTCGG
Organism: Anatilimnocola aggregata; assembly: GCF_007747655.1. NCBI lineage: Bacteria > Pseudomonadati > Planctomycetota > Planctomycetia > Pirellulales > Pirellulaceae > Anatilimnocola > Anatilimnocola aggregata. The sequence continues at coordinate 3,565,723 of NZ_CP036274.1, read as the reverse complement.
CGGGCCGATGCCACCACCTTTGTTGGTCTTGGATGAGCCGACGAATCACCTGGACATCGATTCAATCGAGTCGGTCGAAGCAGGCCTACGCGACTACGACGGAGCATTGCTTGTCGCCAGCCACGACGAGACTTTTCTGAATGCGATCGGAATTACACGCCGAGTAGATTTGCGCCCCTTTAATACCACCTAGACCAGGGTGGATCGCATCCAATTTGACTGAACTAGCGTCCGGGGCCTGGTCGAGACGCAGATACTAACCGAGAGCGCCGGGCCTCACTTCGAAGTGTCGGACCGAAGCACGCTATGAAATGCTCTCCAGCTGCCTTCTGGTGGGCTACAATTGTTAGTCCTTGTCATCGACGCCGTGGTGCTCAATCCTGACGACGATTGCGTCCCGCGAGCAGGTCGAATTCGATGGCGGTGCCAGGGGCTGGATGATCCGACCTCTTGTTCCTGATTTCAAACCAGATTGACGTTACTTGTCTACACCGGCAGAATCCTGGTCCTACGTAATTGTGACTTTCGAGATAGACCTGTGGTCTTGCGCAAAGGTCGCTGATGAACCGTTCCGCCCCGGCCTCTTTTCTCGCATATAGTATTTCGCTCGCAAGTCTAGCTGCGGCGGTGTTGCTTCGTTGGCTGCTGGACCCGGTGATGGCGGATACACTCCCGCTCGCCACCTTGTTCGGGGCAATCGGCGTTGCCGTCTGGATCGGCGGGTGGCGGACCGCGCTGCTCGTTGCTGCTCTCGGCTACCTGCTCTGTCACTATCTGTTCATTGCACCCCGCGGGCAACTCGATCTGAGCGACTCGGCCGACGTCGTCGGTTTGCTCGTTTACCTGGCCACGGCGTCGATTCTCATCGGCTTCGGTGAAGCCTTCCGCCGCGCGCAGCAGCAATCCCAAAAAGCGGAAGAGAGGGCTCGACAGCAGACCGAACGTTTGCAAGTCACGCTGGGCAGTATCGGAGATGGGGTGATAACCACGGATACCGACGGCCACATCACCACGATGAATCCCGTCGCTGAGGTTCTGACCGGGTGGACGCACGACGAGGCGGCAGGTGCTCCGCATCGTCAACGAATCCACCCGATTGGAGGTCGAGAACCCGGGGTTGCGGGCATTGAAGGAAGGGGTCATCGTCGGGCTGGCAAACCACACCGTTCTCATCGCGAAGGATGGCACGGAACGGCCCATTGACGACAGTGCCGCCCTGATCCGAGACCAGGCCGGAGCAATCACTGGGTGCGTGCTGGTATTCCGTGATATCAGCGAACGGCACCGCGCCGAGGCCGAGCAGCAGGCGGCGCAGGAGCAGACCAGAACGACCCTCGAAAGCGTCACCGACGGTTTCATGCGATATGACGCCGACTGGCGGATCGTCTATGTGAACGCCGAGGCCGAACGCATCAACCGGCTGACCCGGTCCGAAATGCTCGGCCGAAACGTTTGGGAGGTTTTCCCCGCGCTGGTTGGCACGAAGTTTGAAGCCGAGTTCCGGCGAGCAGTGGCGGATCGCGTGACGATCGAGTTCGAGAACTTTTACGAACCGTTTGGTCGGTGGTATTCCCTAAAGGGGTTTCCAACTGCGGACGGCGGACTGACCACGTATATCCGCGATATTACCGAGCAGAAAGTGAATCAGGAGGCGTTGCAACGGAGCGAGGCCCGGCTCCGCCGGGTGTTCGAGTCGAACGTGGTCGGCATGATCCGCTGGGACTTGGACAGCAGTCTGATCCTGGACGCCAATGCCGAGTTTCTGCGGATGACCGGGTATACCCGCGAAGACTTGGCCGAAGGTCGGCTAAACTTCCGCGACATGACCCCGACCGAGTGGACCCTCCGCAATGAAGAGGGGATCCGCACCATCCGAGCGGACGGACATGCTGCCCCCTACGAGAAGGAATACTTTCGCAAGGACGGTTCGCGCGTGCCGCTGATCATCGCGGGCACGCGGTTCGACGACTCGACTTCGGAAGGCATGTCGCTGATCATCGACATCTCCGACCGCAAACATGCCGAACAAGAGATTGTTCGCTTGGCCGCTGAGTCGGAGCGGCAACGGCGCTTGTACGAAACGGTGCTTTCGAGCACACCGGACTTCGTGTATGTCTTCAGCCTCGACCACAAGGTTCTCTATGCCAACGATGCGTTGATCAAGATGTGGGGTCGCGGCCAGGAGGGCGCGATTGGCAAGACGTTCCTGGAGATCGGCTACGAGCCGTGGCACGCGGAGATGCACGACCGCGAGATCGACCAGGTGCGGGCCACGCGGCAGCCGATCCGCGGCGAGGTGCCGTTCAACGGAACGCACGGGCGGCGGCACTACGACTATATCTTTGTGCCCATTATCGGAGCCGACGGCGAGGTTGAGGCGGTAGCCGGGACCACGCGCGACGTGACCGAGCGACGCGAGGCCGAGGCGGCGTTGCGTCAGAGCGAAGAGCGGCGGCGGTTGGCCCTCGATGCCGCAGAGTTGGGCACCTGGCACGTCGACCCGGCGACCTTCACCCTAACCACCGACGAGCGATTCCGCATTATCTTCACGGGCGCCCCCGAGGCTATGGATTACGAGCAGGCATTCGCCGCCATTCACCCGGACGACCGGGAGCGACTGCACGAGGCGGTGGTAGCGTCGACCCGCATTGATGACCCTACCCCGTATGCCGAGGAGTACCGCGTTTTTCACCCGGACGCGTCTGTCCGCTGGGTCTTCGCCAAAGGGCGTGCGAGTTACGATCACGAGGGGCCAGGGCGGCGGCTCGTCAGCTTCGACGGTACGGTCGCGGACATCACCGCCCGCAAACTTATCGAAGAGGAGCGGGAGCGGTTGGTTGGCCAACTGCGGGACGCCGACCGACGCAAGGACGAGTTCCTGGCGACCCTGGCTCACGAATTACGCAACCCGCTGGCGCCGATCCGCAACTGCCTTCAAGTCCTGCGATTCGCCGGCGCTGATGGAACGATCGAAGAAACCCGCGCCATGATGGAGCGGCAAGTCACGCAGTTGGTCCGGCTGGTAGACGACCTGCTCGACATGAGCCGGGTGACAAGCGGCAAGTTGCAACTCCGCCGGGAAAGGGTCGAACTAAAAACGGTAATTGACGCCGCCGTGGAGACGAGCAGACCAACAATTGAGCAGTTCGGGCACGAATTGGCCGTCGTACTACCGGACGAACCGATTTCGATGAATGGCGACCTGACCCGACTGGCCCAGGTAGTGTCCAACCTGCTGAATAACGCGGCTAAGTATACGCACCCGGGCGGGCAGATTCGGTTGGCTGTCCGTTGTGAGAACGGCATGGCGGTCGTGGCGGTCACCGACAATGGCATCGGAATCCCGCCCAGTATGCTCACCAAGGTATTCGATATGTTCACCCAGGTAGACCGCGCGCTGGAGAGGACGACAGGCGGATTGGGAATCGGGCTTTCGCTGGTTAAGGGGCTTGTCGAAATGCACGGCGGGACCATCGAAGTTCACAGCGAAGGTGAAGGGCGGGGTAGCGAATTCACTGTACGACTGCCGCTCGTATTATCAGCTGTTGAGAAAATCAGGCCGCCAGTAGTCGACGAGCCGGTTAAATCGACTAGCCGCCGCATTCTGGTCGCCGATGACAATTTAGACTCGGCCGAATCGCTAGGGCGATTGCTCAAATTGCTGGGGAACGACGTGAGTACTGCGCACGACGGCCTACAAGCAGTAGATGTCGCAGAAGCATTCCGGCCCGACGTCATCTTACTTGACATTGGGATGCCGAAGCTCAACGGCTACGAAGCCTGCTGCCGCATTCGAGAACAGCCGTGGGGCAAAAACACCATCGTTGTTGCCATGACAGGCTGGGGGCAAGACGAGGACAAGCGGAGGTCGCAAGCCGCCGGGTTCAATCAACACCTTGTCAAGCCGGTGGATTTTGTGGCCCTTGAGAAGCTATTGTTGTCGTTGAAGGCGGACACGGCTTGAATTGCCCAGCTAGGTCCGTTGGCTTTTGCACCAATGGCTGCGCTATAGCATCTGCAGCGCCAACTCGGTTCGGTCACATGGACCGAAGAGGAATGGCCTCGTTCGATCCGGGGTACTGGTCGGGACGCAGATACTAACTGGAGAGCGTGGTCACCATTACTGCAGGTTCCCAGCGCGGTAGGCACCCCACCGACGACATCTAATTTGGCCGAGCTAGCCCGAAGCAGTGGTTGCTGTCGTCCCGCTTGCCGAGCCGCGAATACTGGCCAAGGCACGCTAGATTCAGGCTAAACTCTGGTGCTCTCCTCTCCCTTCGCCAAGGACAATCCGTGTCTGACACTTTTGAATCTCACACGCCTCTGCGGATTTTAGTCGTTGAGGACAACAAAGATGCAGCTGACAGTCTGGCAATGCTGCTGCGAATCCAGTGCGCCCATACCGTCGACGTGGCCTACACGGGGCTCCAGGCATTGCAGGTCGCCAACGTCCGTCGCCCGGATGTAATCTTGCTCGATCTGGGCCTCCCCATCATGAATGGCTATCAGGTCGCTGAGGCCGTGCGAGCTATGCCGGATGCTGAAGAGATTGTGATCATCGCCATCACTGGGCACAGCCAGCCGGAAGCAGTTGATGCATCGGCCGCCGCCGGAATCGACCTTCACCTGGCCAAACCGGTCGACATTCGGCATTTGCTCAGCTATTTAAGCGGTAGTGGCCTGAGTTGATTGCAGGAGGCGTGTGGTTCATTCGGTTGAGGTGACGAGAGAGCGCGGAGTTGAAATCCCGGCTAGTATCGTGGGTGCAGCCATTCAAGTTCTGCCCCATGGGGATGAGCTAACGCCAGAAATTCATCTCTTCGCTCACCGCGATGAAATGTTGTCCGGCCTAGCAAGAACGGACGTGGACCCGACGGCGGAGCTAACGCGGCAATTTCCGGAACGACGGATCTCGATTCATTCGAGATCCAGATGATGTCACGTGCTCGGGACGCATCGGCCATGTTACTGGCAAAGATATTTCGTTCTTGAGGGGATACGTAGCTGAGCACTGCCGAATGAAATACGACAAGTAGTGCGTGGTCGGGGGCATCGTCAATTAGTTGCCTTAGATCAGTCACTAGATTGCCTTGATGCACCTTGACTTCGCGTCGTCTGCCCAAGTCCATCGCCGCCTGAAGCCGCTGTTGTCTCTCGACATGATCAGCGAATACGCACGATGACATCCAGCGAGCATCAGCTTGGTCCCGTAAATTGACCGGCGCAAGATCTAACCCCGCTCGCCATACAACCTGCGGCAGTTTTTCGGGCAACGGAAGCACGCCCTGAGTCTGGCACCGTAGCCTTACGGGTGACTCTGGAATGCCAATCTTTGTGTCACCATAGTCGTAGTAGAACTCGTCTAGAAGCAGACAAAGCCCGGCACTTGCACCGACCTCCAGTAGTGCGAGAGGACCGTCAGGCAATGCTGGCAGCAGTACTGCACAGCGGCCAACTTCGTTAGTTTGCGTGCGTCGCAAATTCATTAGCGTCGCTATTTCTACACCTCTCCGCTGCACAAAAACTTCTAACTCTTTAGCCGACTTTGGCATCCATTCCTGCCCGGCAAGGTATTGAATAGCAGCCAGAAAGAGATTGGGCTGAATGACGGGCAAGGGGGAAAGGAATGCAACAAGCTCATCCTTGGCGGCAACCGCATGGGCCAAGTTGAAGTACAGGTCGGAGTAACCCTGGCATTCATTGTCAGCAAAACTCCGGTAAACCCGGTTCACGTGGTCAAAATCAAACATCCTCTTGTTTCCTCAGTAACCTGCTGACATGGCGAAGCTACAGCTTAAAACTCACGGCTCCCGGGGTATTTACTCGGGCCACGGATACAAGTTGCGATCAAGAACGGGGACACGGCCCCGAATCCCTTCACCTTACCAAAACGCTAGCTGTCCGGCCGGTCTGTACCAGCGGTGATTAGCCGGTTGCCCGCGAGTCTATTCCCATGCTCCAGCCACCGAAGTCCCCAGCTTCGAACGGCGGATCCTTGCCGAGCAAGCGGAGCATCGTAATAAACTGCGTGCGATGATGCGTGCCATGTGTAACCAGGTGGAAGATCTGTTCTAACCGGCGATCGCGATGCAGCAGTTCCAGGTCATGGGATGCATCGATTGCCACCAAAAAGGCATCGGAAAGTTCGCGATTCCATTCCGTGAGCCGCTCCAACGACATCTCCGCTTCATACGGTAACATCGGCGGCTTGAAAACGGTCGGGGCCACGCACCCGCTCCACGTTTGAAGTACTTCGACGATGTGAAACAACGTCGCGTGAACTGTTTGAAATCCGAAGGGAAATCGGTGGAATAATTGTTCGGCAGTCAGCTTACCTGCGGCTTCCAGAGATCGATGATTACACCAAACCTCGAGTGTCGCATGGTGGCTTAGCGCAATCAATTTTCACTGGCCGGCAACGCGCCGACCGGCGTTCATTCTTAGTAGATCGCTAAGCGCGTGCGCGGTTAGCCGCAGGGAACACATCCAGCCATCTGCTGCAAGTCATGGATGAGGTTGTCCCAATGCCCCGTGACTTCGTATTTGCGGTTTTTTTGCGAACTGTTGTATAAGAACAACGTGTATGCCGGATAGCCGAGTGCCTCAGTAGTAACGGCGTACTTGTATCCTTTCAGCTCAGCAAGTGTGACATAAACACAAGTAATTTTCGGATTCTTGTCACGCACCGCGTCAAAGTTATGCCTGATCCTCGAGATTGCACTCAGTTCAAAGACACCCGAGTTCTTGATTTCCAAAACCACGCGCACATCCTCGGGGCGGTAAAGCAGGCCGTGCTTCGGTTCAACGCCCTCCCGAGCGATCAACAGGTCTACTTCGATAGGGATACCGTCGATAAAGACGTCACGTGCAGAGGCCGTGACACCGTGTCGCGACAACGAATGCTTGAGGAGTTCGGCGCAAACCGCCCCAGCGTATTTTGAGCATTTGTGCCCAAAGTCCTTCTTAGCTGTATTAATGAGCCCAAGCAGTTCGTGATCGGTCATTTGTAGCCACCGAGCCTATAAATGTCCTCCGACGCCACCAGGATAACTGCCGGTGCCGGGACCCTTTCGCTGACGTGATTGAACTGACTAGCGAACTTCGTAGCCGGCACCGAGCCGACGGATTTCAGTTTAGTGTTGGTCTTCCAGCTGTCGCACATAGTCTTTGAGTGCCTGATTCTTTGCATTCCCATCTAGGCCAAAGTGAATCTCCGTATGGCAATTCGGACAGATTGCGCCGACCCAACGCGGATGGTCCGGCCCCCCATCCGAAACACGGCGAATGTGGTGCGGCTCAAGGTAAGGCAAACCATTGGGACGAAAAAAGGGTGCTGGCATGCGACAGAGTTCACAAGTTCCGGCCGCCCTAGCCAAAACAAAGTCGCGCACTGCCGCGCTGCGTTCGTAAACGATGCGTTTTGCCGACTTCGGTTCGGCCTGGGCGGCTTCGCTTGCTGCTGCATATGCCGCAGCGCGGAGATCTCGTATCGATGCCGCTGCTGGAGTTCGTTGATTTTCCAATGGCTCAATTGCTGAAAGTGGTACGAGATGGAAGACGAGCGTTTTTCGCTCCAACCCCTCAACATCTGTGCCTGTTCGCCCTTCCCAAGTTGCACAGCAAAATTCGCCCAGATACCTGTACCCCTTTGATTTGCCTAAGGATGCAAACAAGTGCAAGGCTTTCCCGTTAGCCGCATGATCGCGAATCGCAGAATTCCCTCGCACAAACTGCATGTCACCTTTTTGCCCTTCGCCGGTGTAGATGAAAACTCCATCCTTGTTCCAGCCATCAGAGTATCCAAACTGCTCGCCACTTTCCCCAGTGAACAAGAACACATATGGATAGTCAGCAGGAGTCGAGATTCCGCCCTGTTGCTGGCCGCCAAAGCGTGCATGAATGGCAATTGTGCGGTTGTATATTCGACCGATTTCGTAGCCGGGAACTGAATTCACACGAACCTCCAACGGCGGGGATTGACCACGGAAGGACTGATTGTGCAAGTCTGAGTGCTATTGTCAAACCTTTGAAATGCGTTGCACCACGTCGGGGTTGGTTTTGACGCACAGCGCTGCGATTCACGAGAAGCTGCTTACGAGACATCTTGTACTCCACAATCGCCGCCTGATCCCGCACCTTCCCCTCGCGTATCAGCTGGTCGAAGTGAATCGCTAGTGCCATAAGCTTCGCGATGCGAGGAACACGAAGGACCGGGGCCTACTCTTCCGTCGCCAGTTTCTTCTTCCCCTTGGCCGCTCGTTTGAACTGCACTTTCATTTCCAATTTCATGCCACTGCCTCCTCGTTGATCCCTGCCGACCGGAACGAAATCGCCAGATTGCTGTCACGCCCATCGTGGGCCACCGTCTCTACGAGTAGCTCGACCACGCGGACTTGCTCGCGATTGGATAGGGATGGCCATAGGCAGCCAAAATCGGCCAGTGCGGCGCGCACAGCAAACGAATACGATTAACTAACCTAGCGATAACAATGATGGCCTTTGAGATCGACTGGCGGCACAAGGAGCGTCGGAAGCTATCAGAGCAGCTTATTAGGTCGAAGCGAATTCCATCGCGCGATCCACATTGCAATTAGTCTGCGTCGATTGCTAAACTCTTTTGCTTTCACCTCGGACTCTCGAGTTCCCACTGTCTGCATGAGCAAGCAACAACACCCCGGGCCAAACGAAGAGAACGTCTCAGCCCAGTTGCCGGTGACGGATTTGGAGGCTCAGTCGCTGCAGGTGGCGATCTCCGACCTGCTTCGGGCAATTCCAGTTGTTTGGGCAGACGTCGATGGTGATTGTTTGAGCCATCTACAAACCCGAGCTCTTTTTCTGCTCATTTCCTCGGGGATGGTCGAACGGCGAGGTTGGCTACGCACCACGATAGCCAATCATTCCACATGCATCGAAATACGCTTCCAGGCTACGGGAGAATCTGGTTACCACGAGGCGCTTCAGCAGGCCTCGCCCACCCAATTCGAAGTTTGGCGCGATGCGTGGCGGGATTGGTGTGGTCGTTCGCACGGCGGAGCTAGTCCTTTTCATTCATATATGATCAAGCCGCAAGAATGGAGGTTAACCGACCAAGGCGTTCTGGCTCGGGATGATCTTAACGGGTTGAATCCTGATTCGGATCCGGCATTCGTGTTTGATTTTGTGTTCAAGCGAGGGCCTCATGGCCCCGGCTACTGGCTGCGACGAATGGGGCCCGGCGGGAGACCATTGTCAGAAGAGGAAACGCAGACCGTCGCCAGACTCCAAGCAGCCGGCCAAGACCTTGGGACATTGCCAAGGCCGCCGTGTAACGGCAATGGTGAACTGCTTGAAATTCGTAAGGTCGAAGCATCAGCGCCAGCTTCCAAAGTGAATGTGAACAACTGGGACGAGGGTGCGGCAGCATTTGCTGCCGTCTTTACCGAGTTGATGGGACAAAGGCCGGAAGTACAATCTCCGTCCGCCGCGACAGTCCCTCAAGGCGAGCCTACGTCTCCTGCAACTGGGCCTAAAGCGGTAACGCCTTCTCTCTTCGCTGGCGGGCTAATGGTGTTTCGTGAGGATCGGGTAACCCTTTGCGATGTCGACATCTGTAGTGGGGCTCGCTCCAAACCACGGCGAGACTTTCTTGAGTTGCTTGCCCAGCGCCGACCTGACGGGCAGTTTCCTGCATATGACAAGGACGAGATCGCGCAACGAATCAAATTGAAAAGTGGCGAAAAGTCCGTTGCGGGCCTCGTTCGGGATTTGCGCGAGGACATTACCGCGCGTTTAGGGCAGCTGGCAAATATCCAATGCGATGGACATCAGGTCATTCTGAGTGGCGGCCCAGGATACCGTTTTGCCGACGCGATAACTGTCCAGTTGGCACCGGGAAGCGCGATCACGGACATTGAGGACAACGATCAGGGACATGATGTCTCTAGTGTCCCTAGTGGGGATGTCCCTGATGTCCCTAATGGGGATGTCCGTAATCGGAACGTCCCCGATGTCGGAAATGAACGTCAGACTTGGATCCTGAAGGAGCTCGCAAAGGGAAGGCCGCTCAACGCTCCAAACGTGGCCAAGCACTTTGGATGTTCGGTAAAGACGGTCCAACGGGATCTGAATGCATTGAAAAAAGCAGGAAAGGTGGAGTTCGTTGGAACCTCACGATCTGGAATCTATCGGCTTCGCTAAGCGGCTTACGCAGAAAGTTGGACAATTCGGTTCAATACATGCGTCTTCGAGGTTGGCGAAAGAACGGCATCCACAATTGCCGTGACCAACGGTTCAAACGAATGCCAGTTACCCCAATTTTCTTATTCCCCTGCTGGGAAAGCGCGCTGAGCGCGTGCCGCATCGCCCCAGACGGCGGTGCTCAATCGAGCGGACAAGCCTTGATCTTGGCTAGTGCGCTGCGACTCTTAACTTATCTTTCACTTTTCCTTCACGAAAACGGTACGGGGCATTCGCTACGATGGGGGGGCTAAGACGCAGGCGGAGTAAGTTCATGGGAGATGATTCGCAGGAAGCTGGCAGTGTCCAACTGAGGCACGGCAATGATCGAGATCAGAAAGCGGGATTCGAGCCAAATCTTGCTGCGAGTTTTCAAGGACTCTCTGGTCGGCCATTCGTTTTCGGCAGTGAACCTCGATTCGCCAGACTTCTCGGCGATGTCTCTGGCCGACGTGAGCATGATGCACGCCTGCCTGAAGAATGCTGATTTCCGCGAGTCCAAGCTCGCAGCGGCAAGTTTTTATCGTGCCTTGCTAACGAATGTACGGTTTGAAGGAGCAGAGCTAACGTCGGCTGACTTCGCCGAGACCGTGCTGATCGGCGTCTCGTTTCGAAATGCAGATTTGCAGCAGGCTCAGTTTCGCTATGCCCGCATCACCGATGTCGATTTTCATGGGGCAGACCTGCGCGGAGCGAACCTGACCATGGCGCGAATCACCGGCAGCTTCCGCGGTGCCGATCTCCGCAACGCCGATCTCCGTAGTGCCGATCTGCGCGACGCCGACTTGACCGACGCCCGGTTCGACGGAGCCAAGCTTGCGCGTGCTCAAGTCGTCGGTGCCAAGCTAACCCCGCTTCATCAGCAGCTGGTTCAAATGACCAAGGACGAGGTCGCCCTTGCGCGCTCGCCTGCCAGCGCGGCAAATGAACGACCGTGGTGGAAATTCTGGAACTAACGTAATGCCTAACGTGCTCGTAATCGACGATTCGCCAATCGACCGCATTCTGGTCGAGGGGATCTTGAAGCGCGACTCGCGCATGAAGACAACCGTTGCGACCAACGGCCTGGACGGCCTCGCCAAAATGGAAGCAACCAAGCAGGATGTGGTTATCACAGACCTGCAAATGCCGGAAATGGACGGCTTGCAGCTCGTCACCGCGATCCGCTTGCACTATCCACATGTGCCGGTTGTGCTAATCACCGCACACGGCAGCGAGGACCTGGCCATCCGCGCTTTAGAGCAAGGTGCGGCCAGCTATGTTCCGAAGTCGCAAGTGGCCGAAAAACTGCTCGACTCGGTCGATCAAGTGCTTGACCTGGCGAAGTCCGACCGCAGTTATGAGTTGCTCGCCTCCTGCATGCAAGAAGCAAACTTTCGGTTCGACCTCGCGAATGACGGCGCTCTTTTGGAGCGACTAGTAGAACTCGTGCAACAGATCTCGACCTGTATGGGGTTGTGTGATGTGGGGGGGCAGGTACGGCTTGGGATGGCTCTGGAAGAAGCGTTGCGGATGTGCCTTTACCGCGGCAATCTCGAACTTTCCGAAGCCGACATGCGGCAAGTTCAATTTCATCGTGGTGCCGCCCAACCCTTGGTCGAAGAGCGCCGACGCGCACCAGGAGTATCTGACCGAAAGCTGTTGGTAGCTGTGCAGTTATCGCCGGCACAAGGTCTGATTGCGATTCGCCATGAAGGTCCCCCGTTAAACTGGCTGGAGGATTCAAGTCCGGAAGCGACTGCCCACGATGGCCTCGGCGATCGCAGCTTGATTCTGATGAAAGCCTTTGTCGACGAAGTCTGGCTCGATCCCGCTGGGCAGCAATTAGAACTGCGGATACATGGACCACGCTCAAACGCTCCGACTAACTAGAGGAAGCAAAGACACCTCGGGCGTGCGACCTGCAAATCCCACGCTGCATGCCAACTCGACCCTGGGTGACCTTCCGGTTCATAACTATCGTGTAACTCCCGACACGTGGGGGACGAACGTTCGCGCCGAGTTTGAACGAAGTGCCGAGTTACCCGGCGTGCTCATTGTCGCCAACGGTCGCTACCTGGCGACCATTTCGCGCGAGCGTTTCTTCAACCAGTTGAGCAAGCCATTCGCCCTCGAACTCTATATGAGGCGCCCCATCGAGGTGTTGGCCGCTGCCGTGGAAACCGACTCGCTGGAACTCCCTTCGACAATGACGGTGCCGGCTGCCGTCGCCGTCGCACTATCGCGTTCACGCCACATTATCTACGAACCGGTCGTGATTCGCTTTCCGGATGGTGACGTCCGCCTGCTCAGCAGCGAAACACTACTCCTCGCACAGTCGAAGATCATCGAGCACGCCAGCGAGATTATTCAGCGCCAAAAGGATGCGGCCGATGCGGCGAATCTGGCCAAGAGTCAGTTCCTGGCCAACATGAGCCATGAAATTCGCACCCCCATGAATGGCATTCTGGGAATGACCGATCTGCTGCTCGATACGAGCTTGAATGGTCAACAGCGTGAATATCTGGAGATGGTGCGCAACTCTGCCGAATGGCTGATTGCCATCGTCAATGACGTGCTGGACTTCTCCAAGATCGAAGCCGGCAAGCTCGATTTCGAAGAGATCGACTTCGAACTCCGGTCAACCATGAACGACTTGCTAAAGCCGTTGGCCTTTCGTGCTCACGGAAAAGAACTGGAATTGATTTATCGCGTCGCTCCTGACGTGCCCGATCACTTAATCGGCGATCCAACGCGGTGGCGACAGATCATCACCAATCTCGTGGGAAATGCGATTAAGTTCACGGAACGCGGCGAGATATTTGTGAATGTCGAAGCGCAGCATGCGGCCAGCGATCGCTTGACATTGCACTGTTCCGTCGCGGATACGGGCATCGGCATTCCCGCCGATCGCGTCGACAAAATCTTTCAAGCGTTCGAGCAAGCCGATGGCACCACCACGCGGAAATATGGCGGTACCGGCCTGGGACTTTCGATTTCGGCACGCCTCGTAGAATTGATGCACGGGCGCATCTGGGTCGAGAGTCAGCCCACTCAGGGGTCGACATTTCATTTCACGATCACTCTGCGGCAGAAATCTGAGAACCAAACCACACCCTCGCCGCAACTCGACTGCAGTGCCACGCCGATACTGGTCGTCGATGACAATGCCCGTAGTCGCCAGAGCTTGAGCGAACTTTTGAAATGCTGGGGATTTCCGATCACCGAAGCTGACAGCGGCTCGCACGCGCTGGGTGAGTTAATCACCTCTGCCAGTCGGGGCAAACCATATCGCCTGGCCATTATCGATCAGCAAATGCCCGGCATGAGCGGACTGGAACTGATCGATGCCATTGACGCCGATCCGCGGCTGACCACCACCTCGGTCATTCTGCTACCTGGCCCGTTTCCTTTGGCCGACCAACGGCAAACTTCGCCACGAGTGCAAGGTGTGGTCGCCAAGCCGGTCAACCCATCGCGATTGTTCGACGCCATTCTCAACATCATGCAGCCCGGTACTCACGAGAACGGGAAGGTCGCACTATCTGCCAGCAGTCAGCCCGTCACCGCGCAACTCCGAGTGCTGCTGGCCGAAGACAATCTGGTGAACCAAAAACTGGCCGTTGCTCTGTTGGAGAAGCGTGGCCACCAGGTGACGGTGGTAGACGATGGTCATAAAGCAATCAAAGCCTGGCAATCGTCAACGTTCGATCTGATTCTCATGGACCTGCAGATGCCCATTATGGACGGGCTGCAAGCGGTGGGTGAAATACGACGTGCCGAGTTAGCCGCCAATCAGCAGCCCGTTCCGATTATTGCGATGACCGCGCACGCGATGAAGGGTGATCGCGAACGCTGCCTGGAAGGTGGAATGGACGACTACGTGGCGAAGCCAATTCGAGCTCCGCTCCTGTTCGAGGCCGTCGACCGTGTCATGTCGGCAGCCAAGCCGCCGCCAAGTCCGCCCCGAGCGCCGCTTGTTCCCACCTCAGCGACAACAAGCTCGTCCGGGCCAAAGCCAATCCCGGTTTCTCCTCTCGCCATCGACTGGCAATCGGCGCTTTCGGCAACGGCTGGCGATGTCGATCTGATGAAGGCGTTGATCGATGCCTTCTTGCTGGAAGGCCCCAAAATGCTTGCCGAAGCCCGCGACGCGCTAACTTCGAAAGATGGCGTTCGCCTGCGCCGCGCTGGCCACACCATCAAAGGTTCGTGCGGCTACTTTGCGGCACCCACCGCTATGGATGCCGCCCAACGACTAGAGACTGCTGGTGGCGCGGGAGATTTCTCCGCAGCCAGAGGTGCGCTTGTCGAACTGGTCGCCGAGCTGCGGAAACTGGTGCCGGCCCTCAAGCAGTTTCGGTCGGCGAACTGAACGTCATCTCTCCGATTTTGCCCTTCGACGTGAACTGCCAAAAAAAAATTCAGTTCCATGCCTGTTGAGCAACTTCCCGCGCATCTAACGAACGTGCCAATCATTTTCTTACGGCTGGATTCTATGCAGTGGTTCGGAGGCACCCACGGTTACGTTAAATGGACACACTTTTGCCGCCAGCCTTTGCGAAATATAGTCGCGAAACCTTCGTTGTAAAAGTTTCTCGACAAGAGTTAAAATTCGGCCCGGGATAAACAGCCTTTCACCAATAGCCGACGGCGCGCAAGCAACGCACCCAAATCCAATGAGCCACTCTCAGCAAACTTTCACCAACCTGGGTTTCGTGAAAACATTCGTCTTGCCCGCGCTGTTTATCTTCGTTGGTCCGCTAGTTTCGCTGCTGTTTTTTCTGCATGCTCAACATCGCTATGACTCGGAGATCCGGGCCGCGATTTTGAACCAGATCGATTCAGAACAAAACGTCGCACCGGATGAAAAGAGAGCTGCTCGCCAGTTTTTTGAACGCGTTCGTGTCTCACAATTGCTCTTAACCCCAGAAGGAGACCAACTCGGCTTACCCGACAGTACGCTACGTGATTACGCGACCTTCCGTTGGCTGATTCGCCTCTCCATCGCTTCACTCGTGGGTGGCGTTTTGGTATTTGCGTTTGCTGGTATCTGCGTGCTTGTTTCCCTGCGTTCGCAATATGCTCAGTACTTGAGCCTGCTCATTAGCTGGCAAGTCCTCCGCATTTACAGTGCACTGCTGACGATCGCGATTGGGATCATGCTGGTAGCGCTTTCGTACTGGGTCACTGCGCTGTGGCTCAATGCATTTTCTGTGAAGCTCGTTGTAATTGCTGGCATTCTGGCTCTGTGCGGAGTCGGGGCAATTCTGGCCGCGATCTTCAAGCGACCCAAGCACGACATTGTCGTCGAAGGAGTCGTGCTGCCGAAAGATCCCTCCAGTTCACTGTGGCAGGCTCTCGAATCCATTTGCACCAAAGTGGGCGCTCAACCACCGGACCAGATCGTAGCGGGGATTGACGACAATTTCTTTGTAACTGAGCAACCACTCACTGCGGACGGCAAAAAGCTTACCGGCAAGACGCTGTTCGTCAGTTTGGCGCTGCTCAAGCAACTGCATGCGGCTGAAGCCGATGCGGTACTAGCCCATGAAATGGCTCACTTCAGCGGGCGTGACACGCTCTTTAGCAAGAAGATAGCTCCGCTATTGCAGCGATACGAGGCGTACCTGGATGCGCTCTATCATGGCGGGTACACGCGGCCGATTTTCTATTTCATGTTATGTTTTCGCGCACTATTTGAACTCTCGCTGGGCAAACATAGTCGCGAGCGGGAGTTTCGTGCCGATGCCATTGCCGCCCAGGTGACCTCGCCGCATGACTTTGCCGGTGCGCTGTTACGCATTGCCGCCTACTCCAAATTTCGCACCTCGGTCGAACAAGATCTGTTCAGCCAGGAGCAGGCGCTCGTCACTGCTGACGTTTCGCAGCGCATCGCCCGCGGATTTCCTGACTACGCAACGGCGTTCTCTGCCGATCCTGATGTGGGGCTGAGTGAAACAACGCATCCCTTCGATTCTCACCCTCCCATGCTGCAACGGTTCCAGGCGATTGGTGTGCAGTTGAATGCCAACGATATCTGCTCGAGATTGAAAGTCGTCGGCGATGGGCGCTGGTATTACCACATTCCCCATGCCGATGAACTGGAGCGTGCCCAGTGGGAAGAATTCGAAGAACAATTCCGTGGGTTTCACGAAAGCACGCTCGCCTACCGCTTGATGCCTGACAATCCCGCTGAGCAAGCCATCGTGGAAAGGTCGTTTCCGGCGTTAAAGATCGAGGGCAAACAAAGTGCCGTCGAATTCGACTTCAGCAAATGCCACCATACTCCTTGGCCCGACCCGCTCCCTTTCAACGAAATTAGCAGCAGCGAACTGAACGACAGCGGCGTGCTGTCGATTCATTTCACGCGCGCTGGCAAACGAACACGAACGATCGACCTGAACAAATTCTCGCAGGCGGACCAAGCCACGATCCTGGAAGAGTACCAGCGTTACTACGGTCGATACCTGTCAGCGGTTGATTATCAACAGGCCAAGAAGTTGAAATTCGAGGCCTTGGTTCCAGGGATGACGGCTTCAGAGACGAAGACGGACACGTAAGCCCCTCTATTTCACCGGTACCCGGCCAATGCTGTGATAGACGAAGCCATATTCGCGCATTGTTTCGGGCTCGTACAGATTGCGGCCGTCGAAAATGATGGGCAGCCGTAAGCGGCGCTTCATTTCGTCGAAGTCGGGATTGCGAAAGTCGCCCCACTCGGTGTTAATGCACAAGGCATCCGCACCTTCCAGGGCATCCAGCGGCGATGTCGCATACAGCAACTTGTCGCCATACAGGGCCTGCACATTCTTCAATGCTTCGGGGTCGTGCACTTGCACTTTGCACCCCGCCGCCAGCAACTGATCGATCAGCACCAGCGCCGGTGCTTCGCGAATGTCGTCGGTTCGCGGCTTGAATGCGAGGCCCCAAATGGCGATCGTCAGGCCTTGCAACTTGTCCGAGAATTGCTGCTTGAGCTTGGCCAGCAAGACGAACTTCTGATGATTGTTCACCGTGTCGACGGCATCGAGCATGCGCGGTTCGAGACCCACCTTGCGGGCCATGTCGGCCAAGGCACGCACATCCTTAGGAAAGCAACTGCCGCCATAACCGACGCCGGGAAAGAGAAACTGAAAGCCGATGCGGCGATCGTGACCGATGCCGCGACGGACGTCGTTGATGTCACCTTTTAGCCGTTCGCACAAATTGGCCATCTCGTTGATGAAGCTGATTTTGGTTGAGAGGAGCGCGTTGGCCACGTACTTCGTCAGCTCGGCGCTTTCGGGCGTCATCGTCAAAAACGGTTTATCGGTGCGCAAGTAGGGAGCATACAGCTCGCGCAGCTTGTCTTCGGCGGCTGGGGTCCGCACCCCAACCACGATGCGGTCGGGGTATTGAAAGTCGTTGATTGCCGCTCCCTCTTTCAGAAACTCCGGATTGCTCGCCACGTCGCATTCGCGGCCGGTCAATTTGCGCAAGCGATTGCTGATCTCCTGATTCGTTCCAACCGGAGCAGTACTCTTGACCACCACGACGGCATCGGTGCGCAAGTGCGGAGCAATCTTCTCCACAGCTTGCCACAGATAACTCAGGTCCGCCGAGCCGTCTTCGTTGCTGGGCGTGCCGACCGCCAAAAACACCAGTTGGGCACTGCGGACGGCTTCAGCCGTATCGATGGTAAAGTGCAACCGCCCGAGTGCGGCATTGCGCACCACTAGTTCTGCCAGCCCTGGCTCATAAATGGGAACTTGCCCCTGCTCGAGCCGTTCGATGCGGTCCTGGTTAATGTCGACGCAAGTGACTTCGTTCCCCGTATCTGCCAGGCAGGTTCCCGAAACCAGGCCCACGTAACCAGCGCCAATCATGGCAATTTTCATCGGATGTCTTTCTTTGGCCGAGCGTCAGGATTCAGGATTTAGAAGCCCATAAACATGGTGTGGCGTACAATTCAACGACGTGCTTTACTGCTGCCATCTGAATTCTCAATTCTCCCTGCAGAGGATTTTACCATGACTGCGATCTCTGGTCCGCACGAGCGATTGGCTGGCGATGCCAACCGCGAACAGTTTTTGGCAGCGGTCTTCGATGCTCTGTGGGAACGCTATCGCTCGCGAGTGTCGTACGTGCAGACGTATGAAAAAGTCGTGCACGAGGCCGGGGCCACTTTTTTCAACGATCATATCGCATTCCGTACCTTGGCGGTGCAACAACCCCAGGCCGGTATCGCCAGTGTGTCGCGAGTGTTCGAAGCCCTCGGCTATCGCGCTGCAGGCAGCTACCACTTCGAAGACAAGCAACTGAGCGCGATCCACTTCCAACATCCGAATGTCCAGTTTCCCAAGTTGTTTGTTTCGGAATTGAAGACGTGGGAATTGCCGGCCGAGTCGCGTTCGCTCATCGAATTGGCCCTCGCGGCCCATCGTCCGCAATTGCGGAACGACCTGTTAGCAGAACTGGCCGGACTGGACCAGTCGAAACCCACCGATTCGCACCGCGACCTATTAATGACCGAAGTGGTTGATTGGTTTCATACCCTTCCTTGGAAAGCGCCAGAAAAAGCGGCCGTGCAAAAGCTCAACGCGGTCAGCCAGTATGGAGCTTGGACGCTAGTGCATGGCTACAACGTCAATCACTTCACCTCGCTCGTCAATTCGCATGGCGTGCCGCAGCTGAACGATCTCGAAAAAACCATGCAGGCCCTCGCTGCGGCCGGCGTGCCGATCAAGACCGAAATCGAAGGGGAGCGCGGCAGCAAGCTCCGGCAAAGTGCAACCGAAGCAGTCAAGATCGACGTCGATGTCCGCGAGGGTGCAACCAACACCAAGTTGCCCTGGTCCTATGCCTATTTCGAGCTAGCCGAGCGGAATGAGATCACCGATGCCGCGACCGGCAACAAGGTTCGCTTCGAAGGATTCCTCGGGCCACAAGCGACCAACCTGTTCGAGATGACGAGGCTGAAGTAGTTCTTTGCTGCTGGTTACCGTAGCCACTTGATGTATCGAAATAGCCCGACGCGTTAGCGAGGGAGCTATTCTGATTTCACGTTCCGCTGCAGTGAGCCGTTGTTATTGATTTTCCCTCGCTGACGCGTCGGGCTATGTAGCGAGCGCCCGTCTGCGCGTGGACTTACTTCTCCAAATCTTTGCGTGAACGGTTGCTGGCTACACCCCTTCGACGCGCACGCGGTGCCAGGCGTTGTACATGTAGCCTTTGAGATTCCAGGGGCCCTGTTCAGGCGTCGACTTGCCTGCGGTGTCGACCGCTCGAGCAATTAGCGTTTGACGACCTTTTAAGATGTCAACATTCGCAGTCCACAGACGCCAACTGAAAGTACTTGCTGCGGTGATCGGATCGCTCGCGAGCGTTTTAACACTCCTCCAATTTCGACCGTTATCTACAGACAGTTCGATTTCTTGGCAAAAGCTGTTTGGCGTTCCACTGGGCAATACGTAACCACTTATCTCTTGTCGTCCTGCTTTCAGTTTGACTCCGTCCGTCGGCAAGCCAATCGCAACATTGAGCGGAAACTCATAGATCGGCTCGGCCTTGGCGACTTCTTCCTTGTCATCTGTCTGAATTAACTTGTACGCCTCGGCAACGTAATGATTGGGAGAGCTCCGATCGCTGACGACAATCTTCGCCAGCCACTTCACGCTGCGGGCTCCAATGAAGCCGGGCACCAGCGAGCGAAGTGGCGCGCCGTGCGCTGGAGTCAGGGGCTTGTCGTTCATCGAGTGCGCAAGAAGCGAAGGCAGATCGCGCCCTTCGTGGGCCAGCGCTTTCCCCAGCGGAATCGAGCCGCCGAACGGAGCTTCGCTGCCGTCCTTCTCTTTGATCGGGTCGAGCCCGTCGAACCACACGTGCTTGGCTTCGGGCTTCAGTTCCGCGGCTTTCAGCACTTCAGAGAGGAGAGCGCCGGTCCAAGTGGCATGGCCGATGGCACCGGCATCCCACTGCACGCCAGCCACTTTCTTGATGGCGCTCATTTCCTGCCGGCGATTTCCCGCGCAGGTCAGCGTCGCGGCAACCTTGTGCGTATCGAACTTTTCCTTCAATTGGTCGACGCTGAATTCGAGTTCGCGATTCACCAGCCCCGAAATCTTCAGGCGAAATGTCTTCTCATCGACCGTGGGGACATCGCCGTGACTGCGCACATAAAACTGCTCGACGGGCGTGAAGTAGTTCTTCACCAGTTCTGGCAAACCAGGCTCGGCATTGAACGGCCTTTCTTGCCGCACAATCAACTTGCTTCCCGCAGCTTGAGTTGCCGAGTCCTGCCCCCAACCAGTGCTGCCCAGATAGGCGGTTGCACCGAGCGCCGCGGTTTGGGCCAACCACAGGCGGCGAGTCGAGCGGACAATCTTCATCGAGGTCAGACTTGAGTTCATCACAGTTCCTTGCCAGGCACAGAGAGAGGTTGCCTTAGCGGCCGGCAATCCATCGGCAAGATTGCTGCGATTCCGCTGCCTCGATTTTACCTGATCGGCCGGCCAACTTCAGCGCGGGGGCCGCCTCGTAGCAACGGTTCGCGGAGGCACGATAAAGATGTGCTGCCGACCAAGATTATTGGCCGGCCAAGTTGGCCAACGTAGGGGTAACGGCCACGCTTGTTTGACCGGGGTCGGCGTTGGTTTTCGGGCGAGTTCGGGCAACCTGTGCCGCAAACCGTTGGCCCGAAACACCAACCTGACCCATGATTGCGGGATTTGCTCGTCTTCGTTCAGGAGGATTTTCGGGACGTCGTTGAGTGGCTGAAGACAGTGTCAACTCACCCGAAAAACCTCCCGACCCCTGCAAGGTCGCGCCAGGAGAAAGTTATTCCCGGCGAGTCGAAATGTAATTCGGAGACGGCGAACTACCGAGCGTTGGTATCGGAATAAAACCGATTGCGGACTGCTTCAGGATATTGATTCATGAACTCGCGCGGCCGACCACCGACCACTTCCGGACCAAGATCGCGGTCGGAGTAGGGATCGTGAACGCTGGCGCGCACTCGCTGCTGGGTCGTGGGGCCGGGGTGCCAGAAATTCCAGCGCGAAGCGGCAAAGCGGTTACCCGCGCATCCCACATTCGGAACGAGCAAGAGAGCCAGAAGCATCAAGATGTATGTTGTTCGCATGCGATTTTCCTCGCGCTGAGGGGTGCCGAGCGGGCAGCGGATTATAGAGAACCGCCGAATTCCGCCCAAGACAGATTGGGTAGTCATCTCTGCCAGCATCGGCGCTGCTGGCACCTCGTCTTGAGGCCACTTTCCCTTTTGTCATCCAGCCCGCCGGTTATACGGCTTAGGCAAAGAATTAGTTCAGCGTTTTGAGATCCAAACTTATCCGTCACCCCGGCAAACTCGCCACCAGCACCGTCGCCTCCCGCCGGGGCGTCAGCAGGGCAGGGGAGGTGGCCGGAAGTAATGCGCTCTGTCCCCGAGCGAGTGGCTTCTGGCTGGGATCGTTCGAAATCGACAGTTCGCCGTCGATCGCGCAAAGCAGGTAGCAGCGGTCATCGCCGCCAATCTTCGTGGGTCCAGAGATCGTCCAGCGCTCCAGCACGAACTTATCGCAGCTGACGAGTTGTTCGATCTGGGCAGTGCCGTCGGCATGTGGCACCACCGTTGGCTTTTGCGGTTGCACGGGACCATGGGCGAAGTCGATCGCCGCCAGACTTTGCTGAATGTGCAACGGCCGCGGCTGACCATCCGGCCCGACGCGCTTCCAGTCGTATAAGCGAAAGGTGGTGTCGCTGGCTTGCTGAATCTCGGCAATCACCAGCCCGGCACCCAGGGCATGCACCACTCCGGCGGGAATGAACAAGCAGTCGCCAGCCTGCGGCTCGAACTTGTTCAGGCACAGTTCCACCGTGCCGCTGAGGAGCTCTCGTTCGACCGTCGCTCGGTCAAAGCCCCGCTTGATGCCCGCATAGACCACGCTCCCCGGTTCGGCATGCAGCACAACCCAGGCTTCGGTCTTTCCCAAGTCGGGCGGCGTCAGCTGGGCAGCAGCGGCATCGGTCGGATGCACCTGCACACTCAGCACCTTTTGGGCATCGAGCAATTTGAACAGCAACGGAAACCGCCCCTGCGCGGCCGCCTGCGACGCGTGCTTCCCCAGCAGTGCTGGTCCATGATTGGCGACCAACTCGCCCAGGGTGGCTCCTTTCAAAGAACCGGCCGTCACCACGCTCTGTCCCGCCGGGTGATCGGAGATTTCCCAGCTCTCGGCATAGTCGTCGCCAGCCGGCAAGGGCTTGCCCAAGATGGTGTGCAGCCGCCTGCCACCCCAGAGGTAGCGCTTCAAGACTGGTTCGAACCGAAGAGGGTAGAGCGAACTCATGGACAGGATCCTGTGTTGTCGGCAGCCAGCACCGCAAGTATTATAAGGTCTGGCTCGGGTACTTACCTGCCCGATCTGAGGCTGGTACGGCAGCTTCCTACCGTATGTTTTGGTCCGCAATAACGTGGGCCAGCCGTTGCCGGTCGCGTCCTTCGGGACAAAGCATCCCCGCCGGTGTTTGCCGCAATCTTGTTGCGCGCGGAGCACTCGTGCGGCGATCTTCTCGCGCCGGCTGCAGTCACACAGGCCCTGTTGGCGGTGTGCATGCTGGTCTGTCGTCGGCGTGGCACAATCATTCACACGGGCATTCACAACGGAACACCAGCCATGGCGAAGCAACCGCAAGACGATCTGTTCGAAGGTGGCACCATGTCCTTCGGGGAACACCTCGAAGAACTTCGCATCTGCCTCTTCCGCTCGCTGTTCGGCGTCATCATCGGCTGCTTGATCGGCCTGTATGCTGCCGAATATGTCGTCGTCTTCTTTCAAGGTCCGCTCGAACGGGCCCTCAAATCGCACTATCTGGCCCGCGCCATCGAACAAGTCAAAGACGACTTCGACGGCAATCCACCCGTCGAATTTCAAGAGACGATCATCAAAGATGAGTTGATTCCCGAGAAGGTGAGCGTCGAGCCGGCGCAAATCGCCAGCGTCATGGGACTTTCCTTCCCCGACTACCTCAAAGATTCTCGCATCTCGTCCAGCACCTTTGTGCCTGCCGACTTTAAGGAAGCGGGCAGCGAACTGGCCGTGGCCAAACTGCTGGCCGAGCAGAAAGCGAGCAAGACCGACTCCCCTGCGCGGCGCTTGTGGCAAATGATGTCTGCCGAGCAGCAGGCTGCGATCACCAAATTGGCTGAAGTGAGAACCTCGTTCACTCCTGCCGAGCGGCAGCAACTGATCATGGTGCTGAACGAACTTCTGGCGCAGAAGGAACTGCACGACTCGGCCGAGTTCGCCGCCCTGGCCGGCGCCAGCCACGAGGCCACCAGCGCACTGCGAGAGGCGGTAAAGAAAGAAGAGAATCCGGAAACTACCCGCCGGCTCAACAAGTTTCTCGTAGCGGGCGCTTTGGCCGATCATGTTCGTTCTCCGCGCGTGAACCTCGTGACGTTTTATAACTGGAAACCCGTGAAGGTCCGCTTCCAAGTCCTTAACGCCCAGGAAGCCTTCATGATTTATCTGAAGGCGGCACTTCTCACCGGCGTCGTGATCTCCAGTCCCTGGATCTTCTTTCAGATCTGGAACTTCGTCGCGACGGGCTTATACCCGCACGAGAAAAACCAGGTCTTCCTCTATCTCCCCATCAGCATGCTCCTGTTCTTTGCCGGGGCCTCGCTGGCGTTTGGCTTTGTCTTCGAACCGGTGTTGAACTTCCTGTTCCAATTCAACCAAGGCTTGAATGCCGAGTTCGATCCTCGAATTGGCGAATGGCTCAGCTTCGTGTTGATCCTGCCGCTCGGCTTCGGCATTAGTTTTCAATTGCCGCTGGTGATGCTGTTTGTAAATCGCCTGGGCCTTGTCTCGGTCGATGTCTATATGAAGCAGTGGCGGATGGCGATTCTGATCATCTTCGTCGTCGCGATGGTCCTCACGCCGGCCGATCCCATTAGCATGATGCTGATGGCCGTTCCGTTGTGCGGACTCTATGTCCTCGGTATCGGCATGTGCATCTGGATGCCGCAAAGCCGCAGCCCCTTCACCACCGCCTACGAACCGAGCGCATAGCGCTGGCGCAGTCAGGAACAATTCGTCGCTCGCTGGTCACTCCCGTGACTAGCGCGGCTTCTTCGACTTCGTGGCTTTGGCCAAAAGTCGTTGCCTGGCCCGCCGCTGGTGGCGATTCAGGGGGATTGCGGCGGAAGTCGCAGCGGGACCGGGGTCGCTTTGCTCCTCTTGAACAGTTCGCATTTCGCTCTCTCGGTGCTGCCGAAACGCGAACCGCTCCGCGCGCGAAACCGTTCCATTCTCACGACTTACCAGCTCGGCGATGATCTCGCACGGAGCATCAGCCTGCTGTTCGCTCACGCGGGTTGAACAGTCCTCAACCGGGTGGTTTACAGCCGGTTCATTTGCAACCGCCGCGCTCTTGCGCCGCTTCTCCGGACGCACTTCGCTCTCGCTCGTCACCGCTTGCCACGGCGGCAGGCGCGAGGCCGTCATTTTGGCGGCCATCACGTTGATGCGCACCGCAGCGGACAGGTATTGCACGTCGCCATAGTTCCGCCGCGTTGTGCTCACCGAGCGCGAGTCGCGCCCCACGCTCCGCGACGTCGTCACGTAACCTTTCGAGTCTTCCCAACTTTGCATGGCCACCCGAAACAGAAAATCAAAGCGATCCGCGGCCACTTCCTCGGCCAATGCGCGCGCCGCGCTTCGTCGTCGGCAGTGGGGGCCGTCTCGATCAAAAACTCCAGCACTCGCTGCACAATCTGGCAGACTCTGGTCTGCAAAATGCCCAGCAGTTCGGCCACCGCCCGCGTCGTCCGCTGCTCGACTTTAATCAATCGAAACGCTTGAAAATCCCGTTCGCTCGGCGGCACTTTCAGATCCGCAACCATGGCAGTTCTCCCGACTCGTGAAAGAAATAATCTCCTCATTCCATCACAACTCGTTGACTAGTCTGGTCAGCAGTCAGCGACTATTTCTTCACAACATCTGTTTTTCCCCCGTAGCTCGGTCACTCCGTGACCGAGAGCTATGCGGTTCAGCCGGATTGGAAAAGCGAGTCATGGAATGACTCGTCTACGGGTAGGGCACGCACCAAAAGGCGATTGCCGCTATAGTAGGTGGCTACTTACTTAGAAAGATCAGGGATGAACGAAATCACGTTTCCGCAGTTTGCCGTCTTAGCCCCCGATAACTGGTTCGATGTCACGGCCGAGATGGACGAAGAAGATTCGCCCAGCACGCTCGCGCCGGAAGAAGGGCTGGGAGTGCTGCAAATTAGCCTGGCCGATTTTCCCGCCCAGGGAGAGCCGCCGGCAATCATCGAGGTCCTGCGGACCATGCTCAAGGAATTCGCCAAAGCGCATGAGCTGGGGAGCCCGAACAATCTGCTGCGAGAAGAATCCCCACGCCCGCTCTTGGCTGGCAACTTCATCTGGGGCGACGATTTTCTGCGAGTCTGGTACCTGACCGACAGTGGCAAGCTGGCGTTCGTCACCTACACGTGCGAACGAGGCGCGGCCTTCGCGAGCGAACTGTCCGAAGTCGAACAGATCGTCCGCTCGCTGAAGTTCTTGCCGACCGTCTAGTGGGACAGGCATCTTGCCTGTCATCAAAATTTCCTCACAGGCTGGAAGCCTATGCCACTGTCTAACTCCCCTTCTTTTCCCGCGCCGCGATCTGATCGAGCGCGAGGAGTTCCAGCGTATCGCTGAAGCTTGGGCTGGCCGCACTGCGGAGCGATTGAATCGCACTGCTGCGGCTGCTGATCTTGCTGGCAACGGCGCTTGTCGAACCCGTCTTGGCTGCTGCTTTCGTGGCGGCTGTCTTGGTCGAAGCGACCTTGGCCGCTGGTGTCGCCACAGGCACAACGGGCGTCTCGGGCACAACCGACTGCGAAGTGACCTGAGCCAAAGCTTCGTCGATGTACTCGCCAGCCGATTGGTTGTTGTTATTCGGCGCTTCGGCAATGAATTCGCCGGCCGACTGCGTGTTCGCGGTTGTGGTCGGATTGGCTGCGACCACAGACGGAATCGAGCTATTGCTAATCTGATCGGCCAGTGTTTGATTGCCGGCAATCGCTGCGGCCCGCGAGTTAATCACGCGGAGAGAAACGGCCGCCGCGGGGGTAGACGCCAAGAGCAACCGCTTCGAGATGAACTTGGGGAGCAGGCCCCGCTCGCCAAAGTTGTTTGCCGTTGCTTGCTCAGCCGCATCGAGTTGAATGTCGCTGATCTTGTCGTTGGTCATCGTGCCACCGGCCGTGCCGGCGACATCAATGCCGTCGAACATGGCAGCGGGGTGCGATTCGGTAAGCGAGTACTTGCCACCGACCAGGTTGGTGAAAGAGTAGCTACCATCGTCGGCGGTCATCGCGGTGAGTGTGACTGCAGCGCCGCCGGTCGTTGTGCCGTTGAGCGTGATAATTACGCCAGGAATGCCGACTTCACCCGTATCGCGGACGCCGTTCTTGTTCTTGTCGACATAAGCCCATCCCGACAGAACACCGTTCTTGGAATCGGCCTGAATCGTACCGGTGCCAACTTTGGTGCCCGACGGCGTGGTAACGTTGCGGGTTACTCCCGACGGGAAGACCGGATCGCCCAGCGTCACGGTAAAGGTCTCGTCCGTTTCGTCGATCGTGTCGGCCGCGACCTTGAACGTCAGTGGTGTGGTCGGCGTGGTTTGCCCGGCCAGGAAGGTGAGCGTGCCGGTCTTGGTGAGGTTCGAGAAGTCGGCATCGGTGGTAGTGACTGCCGTGTACGTAAAGCTGACGGTGATATCGACGTCGGCCGGTGCCGACAGAGTGACAGGCAACACAAGATCGCCGGTCCCTGTGCTGGGTTCCAGCAGCGCCGCGTTGCCAATGCTGAAGGTGGCCGCGTCGTCGTTGGTGACCGTGCCAGTGCCTACGCTGTCGGTCGACGAGAGCGAAACGCCAGCTGTTTCTGGCGTGCCCAGCGTGACAGTGAAGGTCTCGTTTCCTTCGACAATGTTATTGCCAAGGATCGAGAACGACGGAATTTTAATCGACGTTTGGCCAGCGGGAATCGTAATCTTGCCGGTCTTGGTCAGGCCCGTGGCAAAGTCGGCATCGGTGGTGGTGACATTTGCCATCGTCCACGGAATGACCACGTCGACGTTGCTGGCCTTATCGAGCGTGACGGTGAAATCAAAGGCGGTGTTGCCGGAGTTCCCTTCGTTCTGCGTAACCGTCTTGGTGATGCTGGCCGTCGCCGAGTCATCATTCACCAGCGTGGCAGTCCCCACCTTGTCGTCATTCGACAGCGTGACGCCAGCCGTCTCGGGAGCCCCCAGCGTGACGGTGAAGGTCTCGTTGGCTTCGATTGTGGTATCGCCATTGGCCAGGAAGGCGGGAATCTTGATCGAAGTCTGCCCAGCAGGAATGGTGACCTTGCCACTCTTGGTGAGCGCGCCGGTGAAGTCGCTATCGGCAGTCGTCACATTGGCAAAATTCCACGGAATGACCACGTCGACCGACGACACCTGGTCGATGGTGACGGTGAATTCGTAAGCCGTGGTGCCGCTGTTTCCTTCGTTCTGCGACAGGGTCTTGGTGATGCTGGCGACGATCGTATCGTCGTTCAGAATCTTGCCTTCGCCAACTTTATCGGACGAGAGAACCGCGCCAGCAGTCTCGGGCGTGTTGAGTGTCACGGTGAAGGTTTCATCACCTTCGAATGAAGTGTCGCCATTCACCTGGAACGAGGGAATCTTGATCGACGTCTGCCCAGCAGGAATCGTGATCTTGCCACTCTTGGTCAGGCCCGCGGTGAAGTCGGCATCGTTCGTCGAAACGTGGGCAAACGCCCACGGCACCACCACGTCGATCTCGGCCGCCTGATCGAGCGTGACGGTAAAGTCGAAGTCCTTGGTGCTGCTGTTGCCTTCCGCCTGTGAATTGGTCTTGGTCACGCTGACGGTAACTTGGTCGTCGTTCGTGATCGTACCGGTGCCGACCTTATCGACCGACAGCGCGACGTCGGCTGTTTCGGGAGTGCCGAGCGACACGGTGAAGTCTTCATTCCCTTCCAGAGTCGTGTCGCCGTTGACGGTAAACGAGATCTTGGCCGTCTTCGATCCCGACACGATCGTGACCTTGCCACTCTTGGTCAAACTGGTGAAGTCGGTATCGAGGGTGGTGACGTTGTCGAACGTCCAAGGAATGACGACGTCGGTCGTGGCGTTCTGGTCGAGCGTCACGGTGAATTCGATGGTCGCAGTTCCCGAATTGCCTTCGGTAATGCTGGCGTTCGAGATGCTCGCCGTCAGACCATCGTCATTCTGAATGTTTCCAGTGCCGACTTTATCGGTCGACGAGAGAACCGCTCCCTCAGTTTCCGGAGTGTTTAGTGTGACCGTGAACGTCTCGTCGTTCTCGACGGTCGTGTCGCCAACTGTCACAAACGCGGGAATCTTGACCGAACTCAAGCCGGCGGGAATGGTGACCTTGCCGCTCGTCGTTGGTGGGCTGCTAAAGTCACTGTCAGCGGAGTTGACATGAGCAAAGGTCCAAGGAATGACGACATCGACGTCGGCAATCTGATTAATTGAGACCGTAAACTCGTAGTCGTTAGTGCCGCTGTCCCCTTCGGCCTGCGCGAGGTTCTTGGTGATGCTGACAATCACCTGGTCGTCGTTCGTAATTTCGCCGATGGCGACATTTTCCATGCCATTGAGCGTTGCGCCCGTTGTTTCGGGCGTGTCCAGCGTGACAGTGAACGATTCGTCAGTTTCCAGCGTGGTGTCGCCAATGACCGAGAAGGCAGAAATCTTGGCCGAGGTTTGCCCGGCGAGAATGGTGACTTTGCCGCTGGTGATCAGGCCAGGGCTGAAGTCGTCGTCGTCGGTGGTTCCGTGCGCGAAGGTCCACGGCACGACGACATCAACTTCAGCAGCCTGGTCGAGACTGACGAGGAATTCGTAGCTTGTCGTTCCAGTGCTCGCTTCGTTCTGCGTTACCTTCGATTCGATGCTGACCTCGACGGCATCGTCATTCAACACTTCGCCAGTGCCGACATCATCGCTCGACAGCGTAACGCCGGACGTCTCTGGTGCCTCAAGCGTGACGGTAAACGACTCGTCCCCTTCCAGCGTTGCGTCGCCAAGCACGGTGAAGGCCGGAATTTTGGCTGAGGTTTGCCCGGCGAGAATAGTTACCTTACCACTCTTCGTGAAGCCAGCACTGAAGTCGCTGTCTTCGGTATCGACATGGGTGAAGGTCCACGGAATCACCACGTCGGTCGCAGAAACCTGGTCGATGCTGACCGTGAATTCGTAGTTGGTGGTGCCGGCATCTCCTTCGCTCTGCGAAACGGTCGGTGTGATGCTGGCGACAATTACGGCAATACCATCGTCGTTCTGAATGGTTCCTTCGCCAACTTGCTCTGTCACCGATAGGCTCGCGCCGGCCGTCTCGGGAGTGCCGAGCGTGACGAGGAACTTTTCTTCGAGCTCAACCGTCTTATCGCCCACGACTTTGAAGGTGGGCGAAATCGTGACGGACTTCGTCCCGGCGGGAATCGTGACCTTGCCACTCGTTGTCAGCGTGCCATCGAAGTCGGCAGCGTCGGTGCTGGTGTGGGTGAACGACCACGGCACAACCACATCAATTCCAGCGACCACGTCGAGCGACACGGCAAAATCGAAATCGGTGGTGCCGCTGTTCCCTTCGTTCAACTTCACTTGCGAAGTGATGCTCACGACCGCATCGTCATCGTTGGTGATCGTTCCCGTACCAGTCTTTTCGGTGACCGATGCCGACACTTCGTCCTGTTCGGGGGTTCCCAAGCCAACCGTAAACGTTTCGTTGGCTTCCAAGCTCAAGTCGCCGACAACCTTGAAGGACGGAATCTTGGCCGACTTTTCGCCAGCCAGAATGGTGACCTTGCCACTCGTCGTCAGCGTGCCGTCGAAATCCGCCGCATTGGTCGTGGTGTGATTAAAGCTCCAAGGAATGACCACATCGAACGACGCCGCCTGATCGAGCGAAACGGTGAAGTCGTAGTCGGTCGTCGCAGCATTTCCTTCAGAATGAATCACCGATTCTGTGATGCTGGCGACTGCGAAGTCATCGTTGGTGATCGTGCCGACCCCTTCGAGATCGCCACTCTTCGCGCCGGTGATGTCCGAGAGGATGACCTTCAAGGTCTCGTCCTTCTCGACCAGTTTGTCACCTTGCACCTTGACGGTGATGGTCTGCGACAACGTATCGGCGGGGATGGTGAGCGTTTGCAGGGAAACCGCGGTGTAATCGCTGGCATCGCTGGCTGTGCCGTCTTGGGTCGACCACTTGAGATCGACCGGGCTAGCCGACTTTGCCGACAACGAGACGGTGAATGTCAACAGTGTTTCGCCGCTGTCGTCTTCGCTGATCGAAACATCGTCGATGCTGATGGTGGGAGTTGTATCGTCGTCGTCGAGAATCGTCCCGTTGACCGCTGCACCGGCGGTGACGTCGCGGCCACTCGCTGCGACGTTGCTGAGTGTGACGGTGAAGTTCTCATCGGTCTCCACATCGGTGTCGCCGACAATCGGCACGATGATGGTTTGCTTCAGCGACCCGCCGGCAAGGAACGTCAACGTGCCCTTGGTCTCGATGTAGTCGTTGTTGGCCAGCTTGGCGGTGCCATCGGTCGTGTTGAATTCGACCGTCACATCGACATCGACCGGATTGCTCAGGACCGCTTCGAACACCATGTTCGTCGTGCCTGCATCCCCTTCGACTTGCGAGAGGGGAATAAGCGTGATCGTGGCCGAATCGTCGTTCGTAATCGTCGCGTTGGCTGTGGCCGTTTTCAGGGTGACATCGTAGCCAGCGGCACTGAGGGAATCTAGCAGCACGCTGAATTGTTCGTCGAGTTCAACCGTGCCATCGCTGACCACGCTCACGGGGATCTTCTGCGCCGTCGTATTACCGGCCAGGAAGGTCAGCGTGCCGTTGACCGGCACATAGTCGTTGCCGCTTGTCTTCGCGGTGCCGTCCTGCGTTTGATAGTTGAACGACACATCGACATCTACCGGCGCCGACAATGTC
This sequence comes from Anatilimnocola aggregata, assembly GCF_007747655.1. Classification (NCBI taxonomy): domain Bacteria; kingdom Pseudomonadati; phylum Planctomycetota; class Planctomycetia; order Pirellulales; family Pirellulaceae; genus Anatilimnocola; species Anatilimnocola aggregata. The sequence goes on along the minus strand of NZ_CP036274.1, from coordinate 3,534,475 downwards.
ACCGTGAATTCTGGATTCGTATTGCCAGTGCTACCTTCAGGTGCCGCAACGGGCGCGGTGATGACGATCTCGGCCGAGTCTTCGTTCTCGATGGTTCCCGTGCCGACCTGATCGGCCGACAGGACCACACCCGCTGTCACCGGCGCGCCGAGCGTCACGCTGAACGTCTCGTCCAATTCCACTCGCAGGTCGCCAGTCACCAAAAACGCAGGAATCTTAGCCGAGGTTTGCCCCGCGAGAATAGTCACGTTGCCAGTTGTCACCAGCGAGTCGAAGTCGGAGACGCTGGTGGTGCCATGCGTGAACGACCACGGAATCACCACATCGGCCGACGAAGCTTTATCGAGTGTGACGGTGAATTCGGCAGCGGTAGTGCCAGTATTTCCTTCCGCCAGCGACAGCGTCTTGGTGATGCTCGCGGTCACCGTATCGTCGTTGAGAATCGTCCCGGTGCCCGTATCGTCGGCGATCGTGGCGTTAACCGGCGCAGACAACTTCACCTGGAACGATTCGTCCGGTTCGTGCCCCGTATCGGCGGCCACCTTGACCGTCACCGTCTTCGCAGTCTCACCAATCGCAAACGTGAGTACCTGGGCAGTGATGGCGTCAAAGTCGGTTCCCGAAGTTGCCGTGCCACCCACCGTATCGATCTGCACATCGACCGCAGCCGTGGCTGCCTCAGACAGCGTGACGTTAAACGTATAGTTTGTGAACGTGCCGTCACTTCCTTCGCTCAGCGTCACATCGTTGATCGAGAGCGTTGGCAGGGCAGGCGCAGCGACGGTGATCGTTTGCGCTTCGATGGTCGGTGAATTGTCGAAGGCCGTATTGTCTTCGAACGTGACGCCGTTCGAACCAATGGTGATCACGAGCGGGCTGTTCGACACAGCTGCATCGGCGCGGAACTTGAGCAGTGCAAACCGCTCGAAAGTGGCGATGCCAATCGGCGAGCCCATGCTGGTCGATTGCGAACTGCCACCGCGCAGTTCGTCGATCGTCCCAGCAGTATTATCGAGTGTACCCGAGCGGAACAATGGAAAGGCCGAAGTAATCAGCGGGCTGGCCACGCTGGCGGGATCGAAAGGGGAATCGATCTCTTCAAAGGCTGTCGAGTTGAACGAAACATCGAGCGCCAGGCCGTTGATGCCCGACGGCACAGTGGAGGTATCCTTCGCCGTAATCTCGACAAAGAACTCCTGCCCCGGCACGACGGTATCGGTCGTGATGAGCGCTCCGGGCGAGCCGGCATTGTCTTCATACAAATTGACGACCAGGTTCAAGGTCGCCATCAAGCTGCGATCTTCCAGTGACTCTAGCCACAGGTTCCGCCGCTTCAGCTTATTGCGCCGGGCACGCTCCTCGGCACTCAATTGCCCAGCTGCACCACGATGAAGATCTCGACGCCGACGAATCCGCTCATTGGCAAACTTCACGACAGACCTCTTCCGTTCCACAATTCGATTGCGTTAACTTCCCGCCTCAGCCCCCAACGAACTCCAAACGAATTCTGAGGGCGAATATTCCATCCTAGTTGCCACTCGGAGATTTGTTACTCCCGAGAAACAAACTAGCGGAACCCCGGCGGATGGTTCGCTGGCGAATCACAGCGCCAGTCCAAACACCGCCTGCCAGACATCTCACTTCACGTCACAAGCTGTTGTGCATCCATAAGTTACGAGCATTAGTCCCGGCGTTCACCGGCCCCACTTCGCGCGGTCCTGGCTCCCTGCGCGCACTGCTTCTGTCGAAGCACTTGGACGCCCGCACCAGCCAACGAGTTCCCCCAAAAAAGCCATTCCTTATCACTTCATTAAGATAGAAGCTCCCGTAGGCGAGTCATTCCATGACTCGCGCTTCTCGGTCACGGAGTGACCGAACTACGTAGGCGAGTCATTACATGACTCGCACCCCACAGTATCTAATTCGCATTTTTAATAGCCCACGCATAAACTGACAGCTTCGCGCATCGATGCTTGGTATCGATCGTTGAACGCGGAGATGTGGGATGCACAAAGGGATGGCGAGATGATTGGCAGGCTCGATAACTTCATTGCATTAATAGTCATTGCTCAGTTGGGAATCGCCGCCGTGCGCCCAGCCCGCGCGGCGGAACCGCTCGACCAGCACGTCAGCACCTTCTTCGCACAGCACTGCAATCGTTGCCACAACGACAAAAAGAGCGAAGGGGAATTGCGGCTGGATCAACTCGGTGCCGATTTGGCCGACGCGCAAATTTTTGAGCGCTGGCAAAATATCGTCGGTCGGCTGCGCGCGGGGGATATGCCACCCGAAAAAGAGCCGCGGCCACCTGCCGCTGATGTAACCGCCGTCATTCGCCGCCTCTCTGCCCGGCTCGATGCTGCCGCGCTGGCCAAGCGGGCCGAAGGGCGTGTGGTCTTGCGGCGTTTGAACCGCACAGAGTACGAAAACACCGTCCGCGATTTGTTCGCCGTCGATGTGGCCGTGAAAGAACTGTTGCCCGAAGACACCATCGCTTTCGGCTTCGACAATGTCGGCTCCGCACTGAATGTCTCACCCGTCTTGATCGAACAATATTTGGAAGCAGCCGACGCCGTCTTCACCGCTGCTGTGCTGCCGCTCACCAAAGCGCCCCCGGCAATCGAAAAGCATCTTCTCAAAGATTGCATTCCTTCCTATTTCCGCGGCTGTGTCTTTGAAGGTGACGATACCTACCTCTTCCGCTCCGACGGCAATCCCACGCACATTTCGAAGTTCCGCCCCAAGGAGCCCGGACTCTATCGTTGCAAAATCACAGCCCGAGCTCATCAATCGGACAAGCCTCTTACCTTGGCCGTCCTTGCCGGCAACTTCAACACAGCCGCTGGCTCCGCGCGCCGCGTGGGGTATTACGACTTGCATCAGGGGGAGCATCAGACGATTGAACTCGTCTTGCGTCTCGCTCCGCGCGAGACGATCAAGGTCGAACCCGTCGCACTCCCGCGGGCCTTTGTCAAAAGCGATGCCTTCAGCGATTATCCCGGCCCATCGATCAACATTCGCGGCGTTGAATTCGAAGGTCCGTTGCCCGAAACCTGGCCGACCGAAAGCTATCGGCGGATGTACGGCGACATCGACCCCAAGCAAGGAACCATTGAAGACGCCACCAAGACGTTAAGTCGCATACTGCCCCGCGCCTTTCGTCGTCCCACTACGCCCACCGATTTGCAACCCTATTTAACGCTGGTGAAGAACTCACTCGAAGCTGGCAAACCGTACGACGAGTCGCTGCGGCTCGGCATCAAGGCAATCCTCTGCTCGCCTCGGTTCCTCTACCTGCAAGAGCCCGCGGGACCACTCGATGACTTCGCGCTTGCCTCGCGCCTCTCCTACTTTTTGTGGAGCAGCCTTCCCGACGACGACTTGTTCCGCCTGGCTGCCAAAGGCGAACTGCGCAAGCCCGAAGTTCTCCGCGCTCAAACCGAACGCTTGCTCACTCACCCCAAGGGACAGCGATTCGTCGAGAACTTTACCGGCCAATGGCTGAGCTTGCGTGAGATCGACTTCACGACCCCCGATGGGCAACTCTATCCCGAGTACGATGAACTGCTGAAATGGTCGATGGTGCGCGAAACGGAGTTGTTCTTCGACGAACTGCTGAAGAATGACCTGCCGGTCCTCAACTTCATCGACTCCGATTTTGCGATCCTCAATGGTCGCCTCGCGCGGCACTACAACATTCAGGATGTAGACGGCGTCGAAATGCGCCGGGTCCCCCTCGCACCCGAGCATCATCGAGGCGGGGTTCTCACGCACGCCAGCATTCTCAAGGTCACCGCTAACGGTACAACTACTTCGCCCGTGCTGCGCGGCGTATGGGTCCTCGACCGCATCATGGGACAAGCGGCCAAACCACCACCGGCGAGCGTGCCGGCCATCGAGCCTGACATTCGCGGCGCGGTGACCATTCGCGATTAACTGGCCAAGCATCGCGATATTGAAAGTTGCCGGTCTTGTCATGCCGAGATCGATCCCCCGGGCTTCGCCTTGGAGAGTTACGACGTTATCGGCGGCTATCGTGACAACTATCGCGCCATCGGCACGCGAGAAAAAGTGAAAGTCCCCGACGTCAGCTATGCCAAGTTCCTGGCCCGCCCCAATTACGGCTGGGGACCAAAGGTCGAAGCAGGGGACGCCTTGAAAGATGGCCGCAAGTTCGCCGACCTCGCCGAGTTCAAACAACTGCTGCTGGCCGACCCCGATCAGGTCGCGCGGGCGGTAACGCAAAAACTGATGGTCTACGCCACCGGCGGCGGCTTACAATATGGCGATCAGCCCGAGATCGAGCGCGTCGTCGCTAAAGTCAAAGATCAGAAGTACGGCCTCCGCTCGCTCGTGCACGCCGTCGTCCTCAGCGAACTGTTCCGCAATAAGTAACGTCCACAAACCGCTCAAAAAAACTACATCTGCCACGGAAGACTACTCCTATGCTCGAATCGAGACATTCCCGCCGCTTGTTCCTGCGTGGTGCTGGCGCTCTCCTGGCACTGCCGATTTTTGAGCAGACGATTCTCCGCCGCGTCGCCCAAGCCGCCGACGCGAAGCAGCCCAAAGAGGCTCCCCGCAGGCTTCTTTGCATCAATACGACCCTCGGCCTGCACACCGAGAATCTGTTTCCCAAGCAGACCGGCAAAGAGTACGAGCCGTCTCCTTATCTCGACGTCATTAAGGATTTTCGTAACGACTACACCGTCTTCTCCGGGCTCTCGCACCCCGATGTCGATGGGGGTCACTCGGCCGAAGCTTCGTACCTGACGGCCGCGCCTCATCCTCGCTCCGATAGTTTCAAAAACACAATCTCGCTCGATCAGTTCGCCGTCGAGCGGTTGGCCCCCGATACTCGCTTCTCGTCGCTGGTTTTGTCGTCATCCTCCAGCCGCGGGCTCTCGCACACGCGCAATGGTGTGGCCATTCCCGCTCAGGATCGTCCCTCGACCGTCTTTAAGAAGATGTTCGTCGAAGGAACGCCTGCCGAAGTCCGCTCGCAGGTCGACCGTCTTTCGCAGGGCGAAAGCGTGATCGATACCGTGCTGGCGGAAGCCCACGCGCTTGAGCGAGGCTTAGGCAAACAAGACCGCGAAAAGCTGGCCGAGTATTTTGCCGCCGTCCGCGATGTGGAACTGCGTCTGCAAAAAGCACAAGCGTGGGCCAAACAACCGAAGCCCGCAGTCGAGGCGAAGATTCCAGTCGATGTGACCGACAACAAGGAAGTGGCCGCGAAGGTACGCCTGATGGTCGACCTGATGTGCCTTGCGTTCAAGACCGACTCGACACGCTTCATCACGTTCGCTTTCTCCGGCATGAACGCAGTGCCGAAGATCGAAGGGGTCTCTCAAGACTGGCACAACCTGTCGCATCACGGGCAAGATCCCGCGAAGCTAGCCGAACTCAAGATTATCGAACTCGAACAAATGAAGCTCTTCGGCGAGTTGCTCGCCAAGCTCAGAGCCACGCCCGAAGTTGGCGGCAACTTGCTCAACCACACCACCATTCTCTTCGGCAGCAACCTCGGCAACGCCAGCAGCCACAGCAACATCAACATGCCAATCGTTGTTGCTGGCGGCGGCTATCGCCATGGCCAGCACCTGGCTTTCGACCCCAAAAAGAACCCGCCCCTCAGCAATCTCTACGTCCAGATGCTCCAGCGCCTAGGCCTCGACATCGATTCGTTCGGTTCCAGCACCGGCACCATACCGGGGTTTGAGTTGGCGTAACATCCCTCCCACTTAGCCCGACGCGTCAGCGAGGGGACGGCACTAACCGACTTTCACGTCGCTGCTTCGTAACCAAGAATATCGACGATCTCCCACTTCGCCGACGCGTCAGCGAGGGGATTTCCTGAGTTTACGTTCACTCGCTGCGAACAATCCATTCGAATGTCCCCTCGCTCACGCGTCGGGCTATGTAAGAACGGCGAACTCGCGTTACGCCTTTCTCATCTGTCCGAACGCTAACTGAATCGCGTCTTTCATCATCGAGGAGTCGTTCGAGTAAACAACGAACCGCCCACCTTGCTTCATGGTCCGTTGTTGCTGCTCGACCGTGCCGAACCAACTGCCGGCGGGAACGTGCTTGCGGTCAGCGATCTCGATAATTCGCTTCATCATGGCGACGAAGTCGGGATGATCGTATTCGTTGGGAATGCCCATGCTCGTGGTGAGATCGTTCGGACCGACGAAGACGGCGTTCACACCGGGGATCGAGCAAATCTCTTCGAGATTGTCGACTGCTTCGACCGACTCGATCATCGGAATAAACAGCGTATTGGCGCAGCGTTCTTCAAAGCAATATTGCTTCGTCCGCGCATTCGGCCACTTATCATCCTTCAACACCCGCTCGAGCGCCGCCCCCTTCAGCGGGCGATAGACGGCAGCAGCTGCCAGGCGCTTGGCGTGGGCGACATCTTCGACATACGGCACCACGACTCCGTCGTAGCTGTCACACACCTTGGAGACATCGTCGGGATCGCGGCTATGAGTGCGGGCGAGCGAGACAATCCCTTTCGCGGCCAAAGCGTAACGCAGCGGGAGGAAATCGGCGATGTCGAGCGCATTGTGTTCGGCAGTGAAGATGACGAAGTCGAGCGCGCCGGGCGGCAGAAAGTCGACGAGTGCCGGGTTGGTCGCATGCTGGATCATGGTGCCATAGACCGTTTCGCCGCGCAGCATTTTTTCTTTGAGCAGTTTTGCGTTCATGATTTCTTTCGGCAGAGGTTGCGAATCGAACGAGGTTCTTCTTGATCGCGTGAAGGGAAAGCGTATTCTGGGGGAGCCGCTCACCCGCTGCCAGCACCTTGACCGCGAAAACCCGCTTGCGAAAACCTGCCTCATGGACGAAACAACGTCTGCCGAGCCACCACCACAACCCACCCGTGTTCGCTGGCTAATTCTGCTTCTCTCGTGCGGGGCTTCGTTCCTGCTCTATTTGCATCGCTACACGTGGAACTTCGTCAATCCCAAGTTGCAGGGTCAGTTCAACCTCAGTCATAGCCAGACTGAGTTTCTTTTTTCGCTCTTCTACTACACCTATGCCGCCGGGCAGATTCCCAGCGGCATGATCATCGACCGCTTCGGCCCGCGCTGGTTTCTGACCTTCAGCATTCTGTTTTGGTCGCTGGCGATGGCCGCGCTGGTCGGCGTTTCGTGGCTGCTGGGTGGAGGCTCGTCGACCGGCAACCTGACGATGGTGATTGTGCTGATTGGCGGCGCAAGGTTACTCTTCGGTGCCGCGCAAGCGGGTTGCTATCCAGCACTCACGAAAGCATCGAAGGTCTGGTTCTCTCCCGTGGGACGCACCGCACTGCAAGGCTTGATCGCCTCGACCGCGGGACGAAGCGGCGCGGCACTTTCGTCCATCATTTTCGGCACGATCATGATGGGCTGGCTGGGGCTGAGTTGGCAAACTGGCCTGCTCATCCTCAGTGCCGTCGGTTTGCTTTACGGCCTTCTCTTTTGGCTCGGCTACGGCGATTCACCAGCCGCCGATGCCCGCGTGAATGAGGCCGAACGAATAATCATTCGCGGGCCGGAAGAACTCACACCGGCCAATGCCGCCACTCAACCCGCAATGCTCCCCTGGGGCAACGCGCTCCGCAGCACTAGCTTGCGCTGGTTCATTTGTCAGCAGTTTTGCGATGCGGGCTCCGATGTCGCTTTCGTCTCGCTCATCGGCAAGTACTTTCTCCAATCGCGCGGGCTCGATCTTTCGCAAACGGGCATCCTGGCAGCACTCCCTTTAATCGGTGGCGCGCTAGGCGGACTGGCCGGCGGTGCGCTTAACGAAGTTTCGATCCACCTTTCCGGCAGTCGCCGCTGGGGACGTTCGGGAGTGGGCTTCGTTGGCAAGGTCGTCGGCTGCCTCATGCTCCTCACCGTTACACAGCAAGAATCGGCGACGGTCGCGGCGTTCATGCTGATGTTCGCGAAGTTTTTTGGCGACTGGAGCCAGCCCACGGTTTGGGGCACCTGCACCGATATGGGTGGCCGGTATAGCGCGACCGTCTTTAGCATCATTAACACCAGTGGCACTGTCGGCGGCGTGGTGATGCCCCTCGTCTTTGGTCGCCTGCTCGATGTCTTCACGCGCGAAGTGCTGGTCGACGACAAGCTGACCAAAATCACCAGTTGGGATCCACTCTTCTATCTCTTGGCTGGCATGTACCTCGCCAGTGGCCTCTGCTGGTTGATGGTCGACTGTACGAAGTCGCTCGAAAACGTGGCGGCAGCGAAGTAGTCCCTCTTTGGGTAGCCCAAAGCGTCAGCGAGGGGAAATCACAAACAGCGGTTCATTGCAACAGAACCGGAAATCAGAATAGCTCCCTCGCTGACGCGTCGGGCTACCTAAGACATCGCACAATCCTGCCTTACCGAATGCGATGCTTCTCGACGACATCAAAATCGAGTTCGATTCCTAAACCGGGGCCCGAGTTGATCGTCGTGAAGGGCCCGGAGATGTGCAGCGGATTCTTGGCCAGCGAAACCTCGTGATAGAACGGGCCAAGGCAATCGCCGGGATACAGTTCGACCTGCATGTTCGGTGTGGCCACGATGAAATGGAGCATCGCGGCAGCACCCACGTCCCATTCCAGATTCGAGCCGATGGAGCAGGGAATCTGGTGCTCGGCGGCCAGGTTCGCAATGCGAATCGACCTGCGAATGCCGCCTTGCTTGCCCGGATACAGGCTGATCGCATCGCAGCAACCTTGCTCGATCAACTCGCGGGCTTCGACTTCGTCAAAGCAACTTTCATCGGCGAGAATTTTCTGCCCCGTTCGTTCTCGCAGTCGCTTGAGCCCCGAGTAGTTACCGCGCGGCAGGGGTTGCTCGACGAGCGTCAAGTTGCAGTCGGCCAGTTTGGCGAGGCAATCGAGCGCCTGGGCTTCGTTCCAACCGCCGTTGGCGTCGATGGTCAGCTTGATGTTCGGCCCGATCACTTCGCGGACAGCACGGACCCGCACCACATCCGCTACTGGATCGGTTCCCACTTTCACTTTGAGCGTATCGAAACCCGCTGCGACCAGCGCGACAGCCCGCGGCTGAATCACTTCCGTCGTATAAGCACCCAGCGAAAAGCGATTGCGAATCGTCAGCGGGCGACACGCACCCCCGAGCAATTCGTACACCGGCTTGTTCGCCGCTTTACCGGCCAGATCCCAGCAGGCCATTTCGATCGCCGCTTTCGCGAACCAGTTATCGACGGCCACCGCATCGAGCCGCGCATCGATGGCTTCGATATCGCACGGATCGCAACCCAATAACACGGGAGTGAAAACGTGTTCGATGAGCGTTTGCGCACCGCGGGCCGTTTCGCCGCTCCATCGCGGCGTGACTGTGGCTTCGCCCAGTCCGAACAGACCGTCATCGGTGTGTACGACCACCAGCGTGAATTCGGAGACATCATGCTTGCCGAGCGCCGAAATCATCCGCCGCTCGGGCTTGAGCGGGATGCGAATCGGCAAGGCTTCGATACGGGAAATCCGCATAATAGTGGCTCGATTGGTTCGCGAGAAATGCGTGACAGTTCGCTGCGACGAGTATAAGTTGACGCACATCTTCCCGCAGTAGTCCTTCGATTGAATTGATTCGTTAGTGACGGCGGCAAAGTTCCTGAGCCGGAAACGTGAGCGCCCGGAGGTTTCACCGAATCGCGGATCGGACCTCTCCGGGCGCTGACGCTTCCGGCTCCCGAAATGCCAGCGAAGCCTTCGTTCTCACAGCAGGAGTTGCCATGTTTCAAGCCGGCGTCGCCCGTCGCGAGATTACACCCTTCTGGGGCGTGGAGTTAACCGGCTGGGGTTACTACATCGAACGGCGCTGGCGACAAATCGCCGATCCCCTCTTCGCAACCGCGCTCGTCATGACCGACGGCGAGCAAACGGTCGTGCTAATCACGCTCGACCTGATGCTGATCGACGAAGCCTTCACCCGCCGCACGCGCGAGTTGATCACCGGCGCGACCGGCATTCCCGGCTCCGCGATCATGCTCACCTGTTCGCACAGCCATAACGCGCCCGCTGCCGGCGGCCTGCGCGGCGTGGGTGAGTGTCATCCGCTCTACGAACATCTGGCCAGTCAACAAGCGGCGACTGCGGCCATCTTAGCCTGGAAGTCGCTCGAACCCGCACGCGTCGCGCATGCTCAGGTCGATGTGCCGGGCATCAGCTTCAACCGTACGCGGCCAGCAGGAGTGGTCGACTCACAACTCACACTATTGCGAATCAATCGCGTCACTCAGCCCGGTCACACGTTGGCCATGGTCGCCAACTATGGCGCGCATCCAACATTGACAACCCAGTGGCAGCCCTGGAGCGTCAGCCGCGATATTCCGGGAGTGGTGTGCGACGGAATTGAAGCCGCGTTCCCAGGTTCCACTGCGCTCTACGTGCAAGGAGCCTGCGGCGATGCGAACTTCCTCCGCGAATACATCTCGCCAGATCGCTATCGAGAACCGGCCGAGAAACTGATCGCTGAAGCATGCGACGCCTTACGAGCCGCTCACGACTGCGAACAGCCCACGGTGGCCGCCGCACAAGCAACGGTGGAGTTGCCGACCCGGCGCTGGACGCGCGAGGAAATCGAAGCGGACCGGCGCGAGGCAGAACGACGCATGGCCGACGACGATATCCGCGGCTGGCGCGAGACCATTGGCCGCTCGATGACGAACCGGCCCGACGACATGGTTCGCCGTCACGACGGCGACGAACGGAAAGCGGTTCGCGCCATGTGTCGCTTTCATCTCGAATGGACCGAGTTAATGCTGCAGGACTGGGAAACTCGTCCTGAAGTACTCCCCACCGAAGTGCAGGCACTGCGCGTGGGCGAACTGTATCTCGTCGCCAATAGCAGCGAATTCTTTAGCCCGTTCGCGATTGAGATTCGTCAGCGGGCCGAAGTCCCGGCGTTAATGTTCGCCTGCTATGCCAACGGGCGGATTGGCTACTTGCCCGATGCGCACGATATCGTCGCCAAGAGTTACGCCGGCTATCAATCGCCCAAGTACTGCAACCAATTTCCCTTCACGGCCGACTCCGGCCCAGTCATGTGCAATGCGATGCTCAGTGTGATTCAGCGTGTAAAATCGTAGGCGAGTTATTCCATGACTCGCAACCCTGCTAATATTTCCGCCACAACAATTCAGCCTGGATGACGATTTTGCAATGGTCTCAGTCACGGAGTGACTGAGCTACGTAAATCGCCTCAGCGCGATTCGCAGATGAGCGTTCGCTTCACAAAGTCTTCGTCGAGCGTCACGCCGAGGCCGGGGCGATCGGGGACGGTAATCCAGCCGTCGACAGTCTGGATCTTCTCGTGCGTTAGCTCGTGACGCAGGGGCGAATCTTCGACGCAATCTTCAAACAGAAACGCATCGCGGCAGGTGCTGAGCCAGTGCAAACTGGCGGCGACAGTGACCGGACTGGTGTAGCAGTGATTGCAGAGTCGCGCGCCGATTTCCTCTACGCGCTGGCGAATGTACAGGCTGTCGGTGAAGCCGTTGCGCGATAGGTCGACCTGATAAACGTCCAAGCAGCGGCCGTCGATCAGCGGACGGAACGCCTGGCGGCCACATTCCTCTTCGCCGGCTGCAATCGGCACGGGCGAGCGATCGCGCAGCCAGCGATAACCTTCGTAGTCATCGGGATGAAGTGCTTCCTCCAACCAACCGGGGCGATACTCGGCAAACGAATGGGCCCGCTGCAGCGCCGTCCGCGCGTCCCACACACAGCCCGCATCAATCAGCAGCGTGCCATCGTCCCCTAGACCTTTTCGCGCGCCGCGCACCAGGTCGAGATCGAGGGCTTCGCTTTGGCCCATCGGCTCCCAACCAAATTTTACGGCGTGATAGCCGGCCGCGCGCCAGCGCTCCGCAATTCGCTGAGTCTCGTCGCCGTTCCTGCCGAACAGGATCGAAGCATAGCCGAGGATCTTGTCGTGCTGCTTGCCGCCGAGCAGCCGGTGAATGGGCTCGCCAAAATGTTTGCCTTTCAAATCCCACAGCGCCATATCGATGGCAGCCATGGCGGTGATCGGCACGGATCGTCGCCCGGCGTACATCGTGCGGCGATACATTTTTTGCCAGAGGCGTTCGGTCTCCAGCGGATTTTCGCCGATCAAGAGTTGCCGTAGGCCGGTCGCAATATTGTGGCTGAAGGGAGCGTCGATAACCGCCTTGACCATCTCGGGCGAAGAGTCGGCTTCACCGATTCCTTCCAAGCCGGTGTCCGTGCGCACTCGCACGAGGACCGAGTCCTGACTGCTGGCGGTTTTTGCTTCGACGGTTTTGATGCGCAGGATCTGGCAGACGATCTCGGTGATTTTCATAGGAGTAGGGCAGGGGAGTGAGGCGGATTTTTCAGGTAATGTCGCGACCGACAACGACGATGTGCTGCCCGCGCGGGACGGGCGAAACCCAGGCCTGCGCGAGCACGACGCCATCGACCCCAGCGCGGGCGGGCCAAGGCTCGGCGTCGATGTGATCGAAGTCGTGGAGCAGACCAACGGTCTGACCTTTTTTTACGGGCGTACCACAATCGAGGAGCGGTTCGTAGTGGCCGGCAAAAGGGGCTACGGTGAAACAGTCGCGATCGACCATTTCCAATTTCCGCTGGGTCCCAGCAGCATGATGGGCAATGGGCTCGATCGTGCCGCGCAGTTGTCCGTTATGAATGGCCGCAGCCAAAACGCCTTGACGACCATAGCGCACACCTTCGGTGCAGACCGCGCGGCCCCAGCCTAGTTCGGTGCCGACCGTGATCTTACCCAGGCGTTCCGCTTCGCTAGGAAGCAAACCCGGGGTGACGTTTTGATAGACCATCAGCGCGGGTGTGCCGAACCAGCGCGCGGTTTCTTCAATCTTGCGGGCCAGCTGCGGATCGTCGACGGGATGATAATTGGCACAAATGGCGAAGCGGGCGACTTCGCCGCCGGAATGCAAATCGAGGACGACATGCACGCGCGGCCACAGGTACTCGCGCACGAACGCCGCAATGCGATGCGTAATTCCCGCGAGCGCTGGGGTGACCCCCGCACCATCGACAAACGCGCGATTGAGATTCACGCCATCATCGAGCGTGCTTTCGCGCGTCCCCGCGAGGAACGCAGCTGGATTGAGGACGGGAATCAAGATGATCCGGCCGAGCACATCGGCTGGGTTGATCTCGCGGATTAGATGCTTGAGGACAACGGGTCCTTCGTATTCGTTACCGTGATTCGAACCGGTCGCGAGGAGTCCTTCGCCCGGCTTGGAATCGGGGCCGACAAACACGGTCAGGGGCAACAGATGATCGCCCCAGATACTATCGTGCTCGAGCGCGACCCAGTAGTCGCGGCGGCCAGGAGATTCGAGATCGAGACGGCTGGGACGCACAATCTGGCGGTCAGTCATGGCAGGCTTTCCGGTACTTGGAACAAAATTCACAAGTCCAACGAGCCACAACTATGGAGCAACCGCGGGGCAATTCCAAGTAGAGAAGAGCCCCAAATTGGCAGGACGAAGTTTTTACTCTTCGACGGCTTCCTTGACCTTGGCCACAAAGTGCTGATTCTTACCGCCAGCCGAAAGTTCAGCAGCCTTCGCTTCGGCCTGCTTCTTTTGGGTGAAATCGTACTTGGCGATTCGCTTCGAGGCTTGATTGAAAACGCCCCAGAACAGCTTCAAGCGAGCAGGCTCGGTGCTCTTTGCCCGGCTCTTCCGTTTGGGAGCAGCTTTCTTCTTTTTGACTTTCCCACCCTCTTCTTCACCTTCTACGGCTTCGACTTCCGCGTCGTCGGCTCCGGCTCCGCGCGCCTCAGCAGCATCACTTTGTTCACGCAACTCTCGGCGATTGATAACTTTACGTGCCATGGACCAAATGCCCTAAGGGACCATTGAGAGGAAGGAATGTTTGTGGCGTAATCATAGCGAATATCGTGCCCGACTGCCAGTTGGGAAGGGGCCGCGAATTTTCGCCGCTGACTCTGGCTAATCTGTCTCGGCTTCATCGATGGGCGTGGCCCCTGGTGGCGGAGTGCCACCGCCGGCGCGGACATATTTGGCCCGCATTTGCGCATATTCGGCCGCATCGGGAAAATCGATGGCAGTCTCTCCTTTGAGGACCGCCTGTTCGAAGAGCCGTTCGAGAAACGGGCGACACCAGCCGCAGCCAGTGCCAGCTCCAAAACAATCGGCCAGCTGGGCCGGGCGCTTGGGCTTCTCAATACGGATGTAATTGACGACTTTCCGCCGTGTGATGTGAAAGCAAAGGCAAAGTTCTTCGTCCACGTTCATGGCAATTCCCTTTTTCCTTTGCTGCCCACCACGCCGGGCGAGTTATGCCGTCGCCAGGTGCAAGGCAATCTGACACGCAGCACGATACATGCTTAGGTCCAGCATTTCGCTGGTCATGTGGACGTTCATCTGCCCGCAGCCCAGGGTAACCGTGGGAATGCCATGCAGGTTGGTCCAGTTGGCATCGACGCCGCCATTGCTGATAGCGTGAATCGGTTCGCGGCCAATCGCCCGCACCGCCTCACCAGCCAATTGTACGCAGGGGGAATCGGTTGCGAGTTTGAATGATTCGTAATCGAGGCGACCTTCGATCGTCACCTTCCCGCGTTTCCCTTCGCTGCTGGTCACTTCCTTGGCCGCGCGCTGGAAGGCTTGTTCGATCTCCTTGATGAGCTTGGCGCGGAACTTCGGATCGTGGCTGCGGGCTTCAGCCTTGAGCGTGACGAGGTCAGTCACGACGTTCGTCGCTTCGCCGCCATGAATGAAGCCGACGTTGCTTGTGCCGCGATTCTTTCCCTTAACCACCAACCCATGCCAGCCGTTGCGCTGCAGTTCGGCAATCGCAATCGAAGCAATCGCGATCGCGCTGATGCCGCGCTCGGGAGCAACGCCCGCATGGCTGGCCTGGCCATCGATCTTGATGTCCATACGGTAGCCGCCAGTCGCGCCGATGTTCAATTTGTCCGCTGCACCGCCGTCCCAATTGAAGGCCATCGCCGGTTTGCCGAGCAGCGGCACCTGCAAGCAGCGCGAACCTTGTAGGCCAATCTCTTCTTGAATGAACCAGCAGAACGTCAGTGGCGGATGAGGCAACTTGTTGCGCAGGATTTCTAACGCCGCGGTTAAGACCGTGGCCACTCCCGCGCGATCGTCGCCGCCGAGACCGGTCACCGGATTGGCCGACTTCACATAATTCCCCTCGACCATAGGCTGGCAACCGACGCAAATCGGCACCGTGTCCATATGGGCCGACAACATCCGTCGCGGAGCTTTCTTCGTGCCGGGCAATTTAAAAATCAAGTTGCCGATCTCACCCTTGATGAGCGTGCTGCGGTTCGAGTTATCGAACACGATCGCCTTTTCATCAGCCCCTGCTGCCAGCAATTGCTTGCGAATGAACTCCGCGACCTTCCCTTCTTCGCCACTCTTGCCCGGAATGGCCAGCAGATCGAGGATCAGCCTTTCAGCGCGAGAGAGATCGGGAGAAGGGAGGGCAAGGGAGGCTGTAGCGGTGATCTTTTTTGCCATGGCAGACTTGCGAGTGGGGAATTCGGAGTTCGGATTGCGAAATGAAATGCGAATGCCGGTGGACATGCAGAGTTTTTTGCTTCGCATTCCGAACTCCGCATTCCGCACTTCGGCCGGTATTATAGACAGCCTTCCAAGTGGCCGTGAAACAGGAGCGTCGTTCGTGCGAATCTTTCTCGCTGGCATCATGCAGGGCTCGCATCTGGGGGCCGTGATGCACTATCAGGGTTATCGCGGTCAACTGCGGCAGTTGCTCGAGCAGCATTTGCCTGGGGCCGAAGTCTACGACCCGCTGGCCGATCATCAGTTGTCGCTCGATTACACCGAGGATCGCGCCCGCGAAGTGTTCCTGTTCCACAATCGGCTTTGCGGGCAAATCGACGTGCTGATTGCCTTCGTGCCAGAGGCTTCGATGGGGACCGCCATCGAAATGTGGGAAGCCTGGCGGGCGAACCGCGTGGTCATCGCCATCAGCCCGCTCGTGCTGAACTGGACGATCAAATACTGCAGCCATGCGGTCTACGCCGACCTGGAAAGCTTTCAGGCAGATCTCGCCAGCGGCAAATTAGCCGAGAAAATCGCGGCAATTCAGGCCGCACTTCCGTAGTCAGGGTTTCTCCGAAACCCTGCTAACTCAGTCACGGAGTGACTGAACTACGGATGGAGATTTAAGCCCTGGGATAAAACCGGTCGGCGTGTCAGAATAGAGGGATGCACTCACTGCTCGACCCGAATCCTGCCCCGCTCAAGTCCTGGCTCGCCGAAAAAGGCTATCCAGCCTATCGCGCCGCGCAAATTCGCAAATGGGTCTTCGAACGCCGCGCCAAAGACTTCGGCGAGATGAACGACCTGCCGAAAAAGCTGCGGGAAGAACTGGCCGCCGATTGGCAACTCTGGACGGCCCAGGTGGTGAAGCATCAGCAATCGGCGGATGGCACCGAAAAACTGCTGCTGGAGTTACCGGGTGCCGGTTCTTTGCCGGGAGTACCCGGAAGAATCGAGTGCGTCTTGCTCCGCGATGGCGACCGCCGCAGCATTTGCATCAGCAGCCAGGTGGGCTGTGCGATGGGCTGCGTCTTCTGCGCCAGCGGACTCGACGGCGTCGATCGCAATCTGACGGCTGCAGAAATCATCGAGCAGATGTTGCTCCTCCAACGCTTGCTGCCGGCCGAAGAACGGCTGAGTCACATCGTCGTCATGGGCATGGGGGAGCCCCTCGCCAACCTCGATAATGTCCTGCTCGCGCTCGATGAAGCTTCAGCCGATGATGGACTGGGAATCAGCCATCGGCGAATTACGATTTCGACCGTCGGCCTGCCGAAGCAGTTGCATCAACTGTGCGAACGGAACGCTCGCTATCATCTGGCGGTTTCGCTGCACGCACCGAACGACGAACTACGCAATCAGATTGTGCCGGTGAATAAGAATATTGGCCTCGACGAAGTGATTGCCGCCGCCGATCGATACTTCGAAGTCTCGGGCCGCCGCTTGACGTTCGAATACGTGTTGCTGGCCGGCATCAACGACCAGCCTCAACATGCAAAGCAACTCGTCGCGCTGCTCGCCAAGCGGACCGCCCTCTTGAACGTGATTCCTTACAATCCGGTCGCCGGGCTGCCGTATCAAACTCCTTCTGCCTCGGCCGTGAATCGCTTTCGCGACATCCTGCTCGAAGGGGGCATCAACATCAAGTTCCGCCAGCGGAAGGGTGCCGAGATCGACGCTGCCTGCGGACAACTGCGGCGTTCCACGCCAGCCTTGCTGCCGATTGGCTCGAAGTAGGCCGCCGCCGCCAGCCAGATCTATGTTTCCAGCGTGTAAATGTTCGGCAATGCCAGGGAATCGGCCATTTACCAAGTTGTACGACAGGCGATAATAAAGACGAGCGTCCTGCGGCGATTAATCCTTACTGACGCTTCGGGTTTCCTGAATACGAATCGCTTACTCTGGACCGTCATGCGTTATCAGCACGTTTGCTTGGAAGCCTTCGGTTACTCGATCCCTGACGAAGTGCTGTCGAGCGATGAAATCGAAACTCGCCTCGCTCCGCTCTATCAGCGGCTGCGGTTGCCGGAAGGTCGGCTGGAACTCATCAGCGGCATTCGCGAGCGCAGGCTGTGGCCGCGCGGCATGCGGCCAAGCGAACAGAGCATCGTCAGTGGCCAGCGGGCCATCGCGAATGCGGGCATCGATCCTCAGCGCATCGGCGCACTCATTCACGGCTCGGTGTGCCGCGACTATCTCGAACCGGCCACTGCTTGCCGGGTGCATCATCACCTGGGCCTGCCCGAACGTTGCCAGACGTACGACGTTTCCAATGCCTGCCTCGGGCTCCTCTCGGGCATGGTGCAGATTGCCAACTTGATTGAACTGGGGCAAATCGACGCAGGACTTGTCGTCGGCACCGAAGATAGCCGGCATCTGGTCGAGAGTACGATCGCGGCTCTCAATGCCGATCAGTCCCTCACGCGAGAAACCGTGAAGTCGGCTATCGCTTCGCTCACCATTGGTTCCGCCAGCGCGGCTGTGTTGCTCACACATAAGAGCATCAGCAAAACGCAGAATCGCTTGACGGCCGCCGCGGTTCGCTCGCATTCGCAGCACTACAAGCTGTGCGAAGGTGGCATTCAAGATCAAGGTGGCAGTTCGGCCCTGCTGATGCAGACCGATAGCGAAAAACTGCTCGCCGGTGGTCTCGCGACGGGCAAAGAGACCTACTTCGACTTCATGGCCGAATCAGGCTGGTCGAGCGACGACGTGCATCGCTCCATTTGTCATCAAGTGGGAGGTACGCATCGCAAGATGATGCTGCAGTCGCTGGAGCTTTCGCCCGAGCGCGACTTCTGCACGTTCCCGTGGCTCGGCAACACCGGCAGCGTGGCCTTGCCCATCACCATGGCCCTCGCCGTCGAGCAAGGCTTCATCCAACCCCAAGAGCACGTCGCCATGCTCGGCATCGGCAGCGGCATCAACTGCGTCATGCTCGCCGTCGATTGGCAGAAGTCGCTCAACAGCGGCAAGCAACCCGCCCAGCGCCCCGCGGGCGAACAACTGGCCGCGACGATCTAGCAATGATCGAGATCGTAGACTACCGCCCCGAGTGGCCCGCTGAGTTTCAACGCCTCGCCACCAAGTTGCGTTGTCTGCTGAGCGAGTTGGCACTCCGGATCGATCACATCGGCTCGACCGCAGTGCCACGACTGGCGGCCAAAGATGTCATTGACGTGCAAATCACCGCAGCCGAGTTCAGCGAAGATCTCCGCCAAGGCTTGCTCGCGCTTGGTTATGCGCAGGCAGCGCACATCACCGGTGACCACCGACCTCCGGGAGATGAATCGCCGGCAACCGATTGGCAGAAATGGTTCTTTCGTGCACCGGTGGGAGAGCGGCCGACGAATACGCACGTGCGTATCGCTGGCCGACGAAATCAGCGCTATCCGCTCTTGTTTCGCGATTATCTGCGTGCGCATCCGGCCATAGCCGCGGCCTACGACGAACTGAAACGCCGGTTGGCGAAAGAGTTGCGCGATCCGGAAACTTATCCCGACGTGAAAGACCCAGCCGTCGATTTGATCTACTTGCCTGCCGAAGAATGGGCGAAACGCACGGAGTGGCAAGTTGGCAAATCAGACGCCTGATGATGAGCCGGAAGCGTTAGCGCCCGGAGATTTCATCGAATGCTGGTTCGGAACTCTCCGGGGGCTAACGCTTCGGGCTCAATGGGCCCGTTGCCATTTTCGCTAACGTCTCCGGCAATTCATCCGCGGGAAACAACACAAAACTGAACTCGCGACTGCCGAGGATTTTCTTGTGCGTCAGTTGTTGCTGCGTCTGAGCAAGTTTTTCGGCATGGCTTTGACGAACGCCCGAGAGCATATTCGCCAGGTCACTACGGAGCGTGTCGAGTTGATGATGCGTTTCTTTCGGCACGCGGCGAAAATCGAACTGACGGCTTTCGAGAAGTTCGTCGCGCTGCTTGCTTGCTGCTGCGAACTCGGGCCGCAGCGGTTCCGCCAACTCTCCTAAAAAGGCTTCGGGGCGATATTCGGTGTCACGGAGCAATCGCTTCTCGCGCCGCAAGTCGTCGGCTGTCACTGGCGGCCTATCGATGGGCAAACGGACGGTTCCCGTAACCGTCAGATAGGCAGGGGGTTCGATGTGAAAGAAACGGCGAATGATGACATCGGTAAGTTCGTCGTATTTCGCGCCGCCAATGCCGTGAATGAACAGATCGCGGAGAATCAAGCGGGCATACATGGTGGTGATCAAGGCCCGCGGACGAATTTTTACTCCGCGCGATTCCAGAGCTTCCCATTGTTCGACCAGCGAAAAATCACTTTCGCGACCGCTCAGTTTCCACTCTTGCTGGTTGCCATTCGAAATTTTTAAAGTGACTTCGCCATTCGCCGCGTGCTGTTGGTGAACGAACAAACGTTGACGGCGGGGGTTCTCGGCAGTCCAGATCCAGAAGGGAGCTTCGAACCAATCTGCGCCAGCTTCAAGTGCCGGAACAGGATGACTGTAGCTGCGAATCTTGTTCACCTCGCGATATTCGTCGAGCGAACGGTTATAGACTTCGCGCAGGCGAGGAAGGTTCAAGAATAGATGCAGGGCAAACGAGCGGAATTCGAACGTGCAAACGACATGACTCAGCGGCAGTTCCAACGTGCTCAGACCAAAGTCTTGCTCCAGACGATGGCGGGCCCGAGCAAGCGTTTCGCCGAGTGGAAAAGGCGTATCACCATTCTTCGGCAACTCAAGGTACTTCCAAAGTTGATCGACGAGCAGGGCAGGGGAGTGGCCTGTTTTGAACCATTGGCTGGGATCAAACTTTTGGCGCAATCGCACAGCAAAATCGCGCACTGCCTGTGCGGAAACAATACGCCGCTCTTCAAACGGGATGTTCTCGCCTGGCTCGTCGATCGGCACTTCTTCGTAATGCGGGTTTTCGCGAGAGCCAGCGGGAATGCGAATCGACGCGCTACCAGCAGTGTCATTGTCGACCGTCAAATTAATCGACAGCGTATTGGGCTGACGGGCGATCTCGCTGAGGACAAAGTTTTTCAACCAGACGCCCGGATGGAAAAGTTCGGGCTGGTGGCCGGCGAGGACGATGTTCGTTTCCGGCGAAAACGTGGGAGCAGAGACATCGCGATATGCCGAAGTGTATTGCCTGGCGGCGGCGGCCAGATTTACTCTCGCCTCGGAACGGAAGTCAGCCAGGGGCGAGCCAAAGATGCTCGCTGAGTCAGATCGGCCGAGGCCTCGCCGATTGCGCGCAACTAAAGCCGGCACTTCATTCAGTGCCGGCTCGATTAATGACTCTTCATCCCCTTGCGGGGCACGGAGATGCCGCCGGCGGATGGCAGTTTCCGCCGGATCGTTCACAGCCAGCAGTTCCCCGTCATCATTGGATCGCGGGCCAGACCCTGCGCTTCCGCTGCCGCAATCGCGCGGTTCAGCGTCAGGTAGTAATAGTGCAGCCGCACGTCACCATCGTCGAGCGCACCGCCGAACGAGCGTTTCTCATCGAGATAAATGCGTGGCACGGGCACTTCCTTGATCCGCAGGCGGGCATACGCAGCCTGCACCCACAGTTCGAGCGGCATCGAATAGCCGGTTTCGGTAATCGCCAGTTTATGAACGGCCGCGACGCGGTAACACTTGAAGCCGCAGAACGCATCGGTCAGTTCCATTCCCAGCCGACGATTCACTTCTTCGGTGATGACTTCGTTGATCCGCCGCCGTTGTTCCGGGGCGGCGTTGTCATCTTTGAATTGCCGTAGATAGCGGCTGCCAGAGACGATATCGACGTCCGGCGTGCAACTTTCGAAGAACAGCGGAATTCGCTTGGGTTCGTGCTGGCCATCGCAGTCGATGGTCACGAGCTTATCGAAACCGTGTTTGTGCGCGTATTCGAAAGCCGAGATCAAACCGCCACCGTAACCGCGATTTTGCGGATGGGTGAGGACTCGAACGTCTTTCCGACGGGCGAGGACCTCGGCAGTTCCATCGGTGGAACCATCGTCGATCACAAGCACTTCGCGACAGTATTTCAGCACTTCGTCGAGTACGCGATCGACGTGTTTCACCTCGTTGAAAACGGGCAAAGCAACCAGCCAACGTTCCGACATGTCTGGAACCTTTTTTGCTGAGGGGAACAAACGTCTGCTGCATTCTAAGTACAGCCGTACAGTAGTCAATCTTTCCGGCCCTTCGCGAACACCGCAACTTGCCTATTGCCAGTCGGTTGTGACGATCCCGCAAGCGAAGCGTCCTAACCGTAGACGAGTCATTCCATGACTCGCTCCCCGTAGCTCAGTCACTCCGTGACTGAGAATGCGAGTCATAGAATGACTCGCCGACGCGCCAGCATCCGGGGCCAATGTGAACTAAGTTTGCCAAGGAGCCTACGAGAATTACCGGTCGCCGACGAAGACCTTACAGAAAAACCTGTTTGGTACGTTCCGCGGGTTTGCGCAAGTTAGGTAGCTGATAGCGAACTCTTCCGCTTCGGCCTGCGTCTGGCAATTAAGGAAGCCGTTTGTATCCTTTTCAACCAGCCTGCTGGATGTGTTCCGGTTGGACCGGTTAGTCCGGCGGCAGAGTGAAAAAATGGACCGCGGCGACGCTGGCCAAACAAGCGTTTTTCGCAGATGGAGCGGCATTTGGGACCGCTGTTGAAGATTCGATCGTACTTTGGCCCGCCACTTGCAATTTGGCTGACCATCGAAGCTTCCCCCCAGGAACAGAGCAGGAGTATCGAACATGCGTAAGCCGAACTACAACGTCCAACTCCTTGAAACGGCCGCTGAAGGCGATGCATTCCTGCCAGCGAAAGAACTTCTGCCATGGGCTGATCCCTATATTGCCGCTCTCGTTGGCCGGCTGGAAGCTCAGGACGAAGAAGAAAACGAAACCTGGGACTTCGACGCCGAGGCATTGGACAAAGATGCGGAAGAGGCCGAAGATGCCGCTCACTATTGGTTGAGTGACGAATTGGCCCCTGAAGACGACGATTGGCATCTCGACCGGGCACCAGCTGTGCCACCCGTTTATGGTGGCTGGCCGCTGTTGAACGATCTGCCCGCGGAGAGTCGCCATGAAAACGTCTAACGCTGCGGTGCTCAGTTCGACCGCCATTATCCGCTCGCAGCACACACTCACATCGTGCCGGGCAATTGATTTTCGCGCCGGGGCCGACCATATTCAGGGCCGCCGCGGCGTCGATTTTGCCACCGGTGACACGCTCATCACGCTGAAAGCCAACCATCGCATTGGCGTCCAGCGAGCGGTTGCTCGGTAGTTAAACTCTGTAGTTACTGCTGGAAGCACCAGTTACACTTCGTCGCGCCCGTCCTCTCCCGGCGCGACGAAGGATTTTTCAGTGACGCTCTCTGCTACGCACGCGACCATTCAAGGTCTGATCCAAGACCCCATCGCCAGGTATCCATTCTCGACGGTCGCATGCTTCGACCCCACCACCGGCGATTTGCCACGCCGGCAGTTGAATGCCCCGCTGACCACGACTTTCCTGCACCTGTTGTCGCTTCCGTATGAAACGACCTCGGGAACTGCCGAAGCGGGTGCGGTCCTCATTGGTGCATCAACGGGACAAGGACATTTGCGAACCCCAGCGGAACTGGAAGAATGGTTTCGCGTCGCTGCTCGCCCGTTGCCGGCGCATGCCACACGGAAACGCGAACGCGACCTGATTCTGACGGCCTTACTTCGGCCCGAAGATGGCTCCGCTAACGACCACCTGTTAAATGTGCTGGCCGAGCTAGGGTATGCGGTGGTTTTTGTTCGCCCCGGAACGAACCTGGGACCGAATCCGACCGCTGCTGCAATTACCGAGAATATGCGGCCGATTGTGCGGGCCGCTGCCGCGCGAGGTCTCGTCGTCGGTCTCTATTCCATATCGGATGTCAGCGGTTGTCCCATGAGCCCCGACGTGGCAGCCGAACTGGTCGCCGGGCCGGGGGGCGAGAATATTGTTGCCATCAAGGTGACCGAGGCTGACTATGAGGCGAGCACGCTCCGATTTCTCGATGATCCCCGTCTCGCGCACTTGAAGATCGTTCAAGGCTGGGATCCGCATCTCGCCCGCGCACTTCAGGACGGACCTCGGCACGACATCACGCGCCGTCAGCGCTGCGGATTCACTAGCGGCGCAATGTCGTTTGCACTGATTCCTTATTTGGCGATCGCCAGTGCGGCTCAACAGGGTGATTGGGCCCAAGTGGCTGCCATTCAACAAGTCGTCACCGCAGTGTTTGCTTCCATGCAGGACGACCCGCGAAAATTCGCCGACCTGCAGCGGGCAAAAGTCATCATGGGCTTAGGCGAACCGCTCACACGCGAAGTGACCGCAGATCAATTTGACCGAGTCCTACACGCGCTTGAGCAGTTGCCCAAGTCCGACGCGAAAAACATGCTCGTCTACTCACTTTGCCTCCTGGGTGACGACAACCCCTGTGCTGAGATGCTCAACAGCTACCTAAGCTGAAATCGCCTGCTCGCTCTCCTATACTGAACCGCTGTCCTGCCTCACCCTTGCCTTGGGTACTGAACCATGTCCGCCTATCCCGCCATTTTTCGCGTTCGCCAAAAATTCGACTCGCAAACCGTCGAGGACATTCCGACCACGGTCGAAAACGAATTGGCTCGCCTGGAACTGGGCACGAAGATCCAGCCGGGCCAGACGGTCGCGATCACAGCCGGCAGTCGCGGGATTGCGAACATCGCCAAGATCATTCACGCGGTAGTGCGGCACTTTCAAAAGATTGGTGCCCAGCCTTTTATCGTCCCTGCGATGGGTTCGCATGGCGGCGGCACTGCCGCCGGCCAGCGCGAGTTGATCGAAGGCTATGGCATGACCGAGCAGGCGATGGGCTGCCCGATTCGCGCAAGCATGGAAACGGTAATCGTCTGCCAGGCTGAAGAAGGCTTTCCGGTCCACTTCGATAAGTTTGCCTACGGTGCCGATCACGTCTGCGTGGTGGGTCGGGTGAAGCCGCACACCGGCTTTGTCGGCGATATCGAAAGCGGGCTGATGAAAATGATGCTCATCGGTCTTGGCAAGCACGAAGGAGCCAAGATCTATCACCGCGCCATCATGAACTACAGCTTTGGACAAATCGTCCGCAGCGTGGCCCGCGAAGTATTATCGAAGTGCCGCGTCGTCGCCGGCTTGGGCATCGTCGAGAACGCTTACGATCAAACCGCGCTGCTGAAGGCAGTCGCGCCGCACGAGTTCGAAGACCGCGAGAAGGAACTGCTCGTTCTCGCCAAACAATGGATTCCGCGCTTGCCGTTCAACATGGCTCAGATCCTGCTCGTCGATCAGATTGGCAAGAACATCAGCGGGGCAGGGATGGATACCAATGTCATCGGCCGCAAATACAACGATCACGTGGCCATGGAACACGAATGGCCGAAGGTGAAGCGGATTTGCATTCGCGACCTGACCAACGCCACGCATGGGAATGGCACTGGCATCGGCATGAGCGAATTCTGCCGCACACGCGTCATCGACAAGCTCGATGTGAAAATCACTCGCATCAACTGCCTCACCGGTGGTCATCCGACTGCCGCGATGCTGCCGCTCGACTATCCGACCGATCAAGAGATGCTCGATATCGCGATGCCCACGATCGGGCTGATTGAACCCGAACGAATCGCCCTGCAGTGGATTCACAACACCCTCGAAGTCGCTGAAGTCGAATGCTCCAGCGTCTATTGGAACGAAGCCAAGAGCCGCCCCGATCTAACCATTCTCACCGACCCGCGCCCGCTGCCCTTTGATGAGCACGGCAATTTGCCTGATCGAGTGTGAGCGGTAGGGGCTGGGGACTAGGAGCTAGGAACTGGGATAGGGCTTCGATTTGAAACAACTATGATGACCACCATCGCCGATATTTCTTCCTTCTTCGCCTCCCACACACCGCTTTCTCTTGCAGAAGACTGGGACAACGTGGGCCTCCTCGCTGGCGATCCTGCCCAACCAGTCACCAAAATCATGACCTGCCTGACGATCACTGCCGCGAGCGCCGCTGAAGCGATTCACGAGCGGGCAGAATTAATCGTCACTCACCATCCGCTTCCCTTCAAACCGCTGAAGCGACTAACGACCGAGCAAACGCCGGGGCGACTCTTGTGGTCCTTAGCGCGGGCTGGCGTTGCAATCTTCAGCCCGCATACCGCCTTTGATTCCGCGGCGGCAGGAATCAATCAGCAATTGGCCGAAGGGATCGGTCTCACGCAAATTCAGCCTTTGGTCCCGGCCAAGAACGATCCCAATGGGCTCGGCTCGGGTCGCATTGGCACTTTGACGAAGCCCATTACTTTGCAGGAGGCTGCGGCCCTACTGGCGAACTTCTTGAAGATCGATGGCCTGCAGATGGTTGGAGAACCGAACCAAAAAATCTCGCGCATCGGCATCGCCTGCGGCAGTGCTGGCAGCTTTTTACCCGCCGCTGCCGACTCCGGTTGCCAACTCCTGATCACCGGCGAAACAACTTTTCATACGTGTCTCGAAGCGGAAGCCCTCGGCCTGAGCCTGCTCCTTCCCGGGCATTATGCCAGTGAACGATTTGCCTGCGAGCAATTGGCGGTAGTCCTGAAAAACCAGTTTCCGGGTCTCGAAGTTTGGCCCAGTCGCGCGGAAACAGACCCAGTGCGGTGGCTACCTCTCGGATAAACGTGTCGTGTGCAGCCGCTGCGATGTCGCGAACGTTTGTCGCAGTTCCTCCCCGCGCAAGTGCGGCGGATAACAGGGGTTGTTGATTCTCACGCTGCGGTCGACAATTGACGATGAAGAGTTTGTCGAGTGCTCCTGCCGAGGATTTGCTGCCATGGATCGTTGGGTTGAAATCAGTTTCGATTGCTTGCCGCTGCGGACGATTGGCCGGCTCGATATTCCCCTGGATGCTTCGCCCGTCTATCAGCAGCGGTGCGAACGAATCAAGCACGCGCTCGATAAGCACGGCTCGCACAACACGTACTACTTGTACAACGCCCAGTGCAAATTTCATTTGACGAATCGCGCCGACTACGGCACGGTCGAGTTCCGCTGGCAAGGCACGGTAATCACCGACCCCACTGATTTGAAGGCCCAAAGTGCGAATCTGCAGGTCGAACTGATTCGTGAGACCTGCGATTGGCTTACCGCGCCGGTGGTAAAGTGGTTCGAGACCTGTGTGGCACCGGCAGTGATCGTCGAGTTCGATCGCTACATCGAAGCCGGCGACTTGCAAAAGGCCAAGGACCGCATCGCCAAGCTGCAAGCTCAAAGCGACGAACAAGGTGGCTACCTCGGGATGTACTTGTAACCGCTGCGACCGTCACAACTCCTCCCACTCTTTTTCCCCCGGCAAGCTAGGTTTGCGATAGGCGAATGTGAAGTCGCCGCCAACCTGCTCTGAGCTTGCCGCCATGCGCCCGAATATCCACTTCGTCAGCTGCTTGCTCGTGGCGATCTTTGCCCAAGCCGCAACCTGCCAAGAGCCGATGTTCCGCCTGACACTCGCCGGCCAGGTGCACGAAGGGACGCCGCTACGATTCAATCAGCAGCAAGTGTTGATGCTGACTCGCAGTGGCAAGCTGCTTGATTTTGCTCCCGAACAGGCCACCGACTACGCTCCGGCTAGTGGCCCATTTCGCAGCTACACCGCGGCCGAAATGCGAGGCCAACTGCTGCGAGAATTTGGCCAGGGTTTCGAAGTCTCGGGTGGCGGGCGATTCCTCGTCGTGCATCCCGCCGGACAACGCGACGCTTGGGCACCACGCTTTGAACAACTCCATCGTTCATTCGCGCACTATTTTGCCGCTCGCGGAATGAAGCCGCAGGAGACTCGATTTCCCTTGGTAGCGATTGTGTTTCCCAAACAGGCCGATTTTGCCCGCTACGCAACCGCCGAGGGAAACCATGCATCGAGTTCGATGCTGGGGTACTATTCTCCCGCGACGAATCGCATTGTGATGTACGACACCACCGCGGGCCGCACGATCGACTGGACGATCAATGCCGAAACGATCATTCACGAAGCATTGCACCAGGCTGCCTTCAACGGCGGCTTGCACAACCGCTTTGGGCAGACGCCGCGCTGGGTGGCAGAAGGGCTCGGCACTCTCTTTGAAGCTCGCGGCGTGTGGAACTCGCAGCAATACACGACTGCAGCCGACCGCGTGAATCGCAGCCAGCTGGAATCGTTCCGGCGCTATCTTCCTCGTCGCAACAAGAACGCCATCGCCGATCTCGTTTCGTCTGATCGTGCTTTCGAACAAGATGTGCAGGGCGCTTATGCCGAGGCCTGGGCCCTCACGTTTTATCTGAGCGAAACCGAGCCCAAAAAGTATTTTCAGTATCTGCAAACGACCGCTGCGATCAAATCGTTCGTGCCCTATCGCAGCCCGGAACGCCTGCGCGACTTCACCGCGACATTCGGCAGCAATCTCGACCTGCTCAACGCCCGCATGCTCCGGTACCTAGCTGCCCTTCCGTAGGAAGTCGCGCAAGGCTCGCAGTCGCGTGGTCAACTGCCAGGAATTTCCGCCGCAGGCGGAGGAAGACAAAATTGGCACGAAGTGACGTCGCTAGAACCCCAGATAGAAGTTTGTCATCGAACTAAGAAGCTAGGAATTTGTCTGCCAAGAAAAGCGTTAGGCCGGTTGCTTTCGTAGGAAAGCGACCGGCCTTTCTCGTTGTGATCGGAAGTGTGAGCCGCAGGAACTTCAGCTGAACGAGCGCCTCTAGTGCTTGCTCAACCTGGGTTACCGCAGCAGCAGACTACTTCTTGCCAGCAGCCTTCTTTGGCGACTTCTTAGCAACGGCCTTCTTGGTGGCCGGCTTCTTGGTCGACTTGGCTGGGGTCTTCTTGGCGGTGGTCTTTTTGGCAGCTGCCATAGTATGGCTCCTTCCGTGGGTGTCCGATTGAAGAGCGAAGCGATCCCAGATGACACCCTGAGGGAACGTCGCTTTGTGCGCTTGTTTGATTGACGCGCTTCCGAGCCCTTCCGTGGTTGAGGTGTCTCTTGCGATTGCCTCAACCTGCCCGATGTGCGTATTCAACCAAGATGCCCACTACTTCGTCAAGGCGAGTTGGTGAACTTCAGTAGAATTTGCGGACGAGGCACAATGAAGGGGAAAAAATGTTTCAGCAGTTTGCAGCGAACAGCGCGACCACAGCCCACGACCAACTGTCGCAGGCATCCGCGCGCGAGCGACTCTCTGACCGACTACAATCGGCAGGAACCACAGGAGCGAAATCTGATGACTAAATTCTCTCGCCCAGCGCCACTTGATCGCCGTTCTTTCCTGACAGCCGGCAGCGTTTTCGCCGCGGGTTTTATGCTGCCGATTGCATCTGCAGCACCTCCCCCGCAGCAGCGAATCCCGCTACTTGGCTTCAGCTTGTACGGCATGAAGACATTGCCACTGAATAAGGCCCTCACGCAGTGCGCGAGCATTGGTTATCAGTGCGTGGAATTGCCCGTGCTCGCGGGCTGGCCGGCAGACACTGCGACGTTCACAGCGGCAACAAAAAAAGATTTTCGCGCGAACGCAGAAAAAAACAAACTTCGCCTCTCTGCAATCATGGATAACCTGCCGCTGCTCGGCGACGAGGCGAAGCATCGCGCGAATCTCGGGCGGTTGAAAGCGGCCGCATTGCTCGCACATGAACTCGCGCCAAGCGATCCACCGCTCGTCGAAACGGTGCTTGGTGGCAAGCCAGCGCAGTGGGACGAGGTGAAGCAGCAGTTCGTCGATCGTCTGGGCGAATGGGCCCAGGTGATGGCAGACGCAAAAGTGAAGCTGGCGGTGAAGGCGCACATCTCAAACGCCATGCAACGTCCCGAGCAATTGGCCTGGGTGATCGATCAGGTAAAAAACCCCTGGCTGACAGCAGCTTACGACTACAGCCACTTCGAACTGCAAAAACTGACCATGGCAGAAACGATTCAACCCTTGGCCAGCAAGATGACATTCGTCCATGTGAAGGACGCTGAGGGTGAGCCTGGCAAGTTCAAGTTCCTCCTCCCTGGCGAAGGAAAGACGGACTACAAGGAGCTATTCTCCCAGCTTTCTCAGGCTGGATACACAGGGGACATCGTGGTGGAAGTGAGCGGGCAGGTCTTTTCACAGGCCGG
Source organism: Anatilimnocola aggregata (assembly GCF_007747655.1). Classification (NCBI taxonomy): domain Bacteria; kingdom Pseudomonadati; phylum Planctomycetota; class Planctomycetia; order Pirellulales; family Pirellulaceae; genus Anatilimnocola; species Anatilimnocola aggregata. The sequence continues at coordinate 3,504,796 of NZ_CP036274.1, read as the reverse complement.
TTACGATCCTATTGCCGCCGCCAAGAAGTGCTTCGCCGCGCTGCCACCTATCGGAACCAAGCAGGCATCGCGATGAATGATAGCACGCCTCCCGCTCATGAAACCAAGACTTCACCGGTGCAAACGCGGCCCAGTGATGGTGTGCGGAGGATCGGCTTTGGCCGCACCTTCGTCCTCTGGCTGATCGCGGGTTTATTGCTGGGCGCGATTGGCACCCTCTTCGCGCTCCGCTGGCAGTATGCCGATCCAACTCCCGAGGTCACGCCAGCCGACTATCACGCGGCCAAGGAAAAGTGGAAGGCGAATGCCGTCGAGAATTACGACCTCGAAGTGCAGATCTCCGGTACGCAAGGAGCCACGTATCGTGTGCAAGTGCGCGAGGGGCAAGCGATCGCTGCCTGGCGCAACGACTTGCCGCTGAGGCAGCAGCGAACCTTCAGTACCTGGAGCGTGCCGGGCATGTTCGGCACCATGAGTCGCGATATCGAAGTGCTCGAAAAACATGCGACCGGTAAGGCCGATGCCCTGACGCCGCGACTGACCCTGCGGGCCGAGTTTGACGCAAAGTACGGTTATCCCGCCCGCTATCGCCGCATCGAATGGGGCTCGCCTGTGCAAATGGTTTGGCAGGTCACGAAGTTCGAAGCGAAGTAGCCGTAGACTTTACTCAGCCGCTCTCTTGCGCCCTGACTTTCTTTTTCTGCAGTCGGCATTAGCTGCGGGCCGATGAGCGCCAATGCTAGCACGTCCGTTTCGACCTTGTGCTCGCAACGCGCGCTCGCTACGATCCCGCCCGTTTGTCGGAGTCAGCCTGTAGCGGCACCTGTCGCCCACTCCTCATGCCCATGCTTCATGGATCCTCACAACTGCGACCTCTCACCTTCGCCAGCTTGCTCTGCGCGCTGCTGGTGGCCTCGTCGACCGGTTGCAAGCAAGGGGCCTTTTCGCAGAACACACAGCCCGGCGCGGCTGGCTTGGCCACGACGCCGGCGCAGCCCAAGATGTTCGCCCAGCAGCAAGTCGATCAGCTGCAAACCCAGATGCTCGCGCAGCAGCAATCGCTCACCAGCCAGGTGCAAGACCTGACGCGCCGCACGCAACAGCTCGACATGAACAACAGCAACCTCACGCGCGAGCTGGCTCAAGCTCAGCAATCGCAGCAGCAGTATCAAGAACAGATCGTGCTCTTGCAAAAACAGTTGGGCGATACGGCCACGCGGCTCAAGAGCGAGCAGTTGGCCGCCCAGGAATCGTCAAAGCAACTCAATGCCCTGCAAGCGTCGACCAAGTTCCGCGGCGGTGCCAGCATTCAAGCCAACAGCAGCGTGAAGCAGGCTCTGCAAACCATTTCGTTGCCGGGCTTGATCGTAAAGCAAGATGGCGACGTCGTACGCATCGAGATTCCCGCCGACAAACTGTTCACTCCCAACAGCGCCCAGATGACACCCGAGGCCAGCCGCATTCTGGATGAAGTGGCCAGCGCCATCGCTCGCTCTTATTCGCGGCAACGCATCATCATCGAAGGGCACTCCGATAATTCACCCGACAACACGGTGAACGCCCACCTGCTCACCAATGCCCAGGCCCAGCTTGTGTTCCAGCACATGGTGCAGAAGAACAACCTGCCTGCAAGGCAACTCTCGATTCTCGCCATGGGCGAGAATCATCCGCTGGCCTCCAATGGCGAACCAGCTGGCCAGGCCAAGAATCGCCGTATCGAAATCGTGGTCTATCCCGATTCGATTGACGGCTGAGGAGGGGAAGGGCGCGAGAGGCGGGAGACGAGAGGCTAGGGAAATACAAATCTCCCGGCGGTCTCCAACGTTCTTCCGTCCTCTGACTTTCCCTCCACTCCCGCCTCCCGTCCCTCGCCTCTTCCCTACTCGTGCCGCAACGCTTCAATGGGATCCATGCGCGCAGCGCGGAAGGCAGGGTAGATCCCAAAGACGACGCCGACGACAACGGAAATGCCGAAGGCGAGCGGCAGCGAGAGGAGCACAATCTGCGGCTCCAGGCGATGCACCACGTCGGGCACATCAGCCATCAGGTTCGGCGCATACTTCACCAGCAGATCGCGCGTGGTGGTGATTACAAACGGACAGAGTAGCCCCACCAGGATGCCCGTTAATCCGCCGACGACAGACAGCGAAACAGTCTCAACCAAAAACTGAGTGACAATGTGCGAGCGCGTGGCACCGAGTGCGCGGCGAATGCCGATTTCACGCGTGCGCTCTGTGACTGTGGCGAGCATGATATTCATAATGCCAATACCGCCGACCAACAGCGAAATCGCGGCTATCAGGCCCATGAAGAGCATGAACATCAGCCGAGTGACGCGGGCCTGTTCCAGCAACTCTTCCGGCACGATCAGGGCGACGTCTGGCCGGGTCGGCGCTTCGTTGGTTTCATCGCCGGGTAACTGCAGACCACCTTTTTTTTCCGCAGCTTGCCGGGCAGCGCGCGAGTCATCTTTCAGCCCCAGCGTGGCGCGAACAAGATCGGCTGTCTCGCGCACGTTCTTCACCGAGTCGATGCGCAGCGTGATTTGATTCAGCTCGACGATCTCGGTGCTGAACTGGCTGCCGCGGCGGGTGACGACAAAGTCGCCGACGCGCTGACGCAACGTCGAAATCGGAATGTAGATATCGGAACCAAAGTCCTGGGCATCGAGCGAGCCGCCGATAGCCGCGGTCGGCGTGCGATATTTCAAAATGCCGACAACCTGGAAATAGTCCTTCGTCTCGGACATGTAGATCCGGCGACCGATGGGATCTTCGTACGGAAACAATCGATCGGCGACCGTGGAAGCCAGTACGCAGAAATTGCCCGCCGCTTCCAAATCGGAATCGGTGAGCAAGCGGCCTCGCTCCAGTTCCAGGCGAGTCACATCAAAGTACTCGGGCGTGCAGCCGACCAAGCGACCATCGACTTCGCGATCATTAAAGCTCGCGGTGCGGCGGACCTCCCGAATCGGGAGCGCCGACTTGAGGGTCGGAATCGTCAGTTTCAGCTTATCGAAGTCATCTCGTTTAAGACCGTAGGGAATCGGCCCCGAGAATCCGGCAGTGGCCTCTGCGGGCGGCTTCACACTGCGGACGATGATGTTGTCGGCACCCAGCCCTTCGATCTGGCGTTGGGCTTCCTGACTGATCCCTTCGCCGATAGCCAACAGCCAAATCACGCTCGCCACGCCGATAAAAATACCGAGCACGGTCAACAGCGACCGCATCGGGTGGAGCAGCAAGCTCTTGAGTCCAAGCTGGAATGTACGAAGGAAAAACATAGTTCGAAAGCAACCTATTCGTGCGTCGGACCAGCAGCGACTAGGGCAGGGTCAATTTGGGTATCGGAAGACGGCGGCAAATTGCGAGCCCGGACGAGGACTCGTTTGGTGTTTTGAACGTCGGTCTGCACCACGCCATCCCGCAAGCGGATAATTCGCTTGGCGTGCATCGATACTTCGTCTTCGTGCGTCACCAAAATGATCGTCTTGCCAGCATCGTTCAGTTGTTGAAATAGATACAAGATCTCTTCGGTCGTCACGCTGTCGAGGTTGCCGGTCGCTTCATCGGCCAGGATGAAGTACGGATCGTTCACCAGGCTGCGGGCGATGGCCACCCGCTGCTGTTGACCACCAGAGAGTTGCGAAGGGCGATGCCCCAGGCGCTCGCCAAGCCCAACCATGTCGGCCAGTTCGCGGCAGCGACGGCGCGACGCAGCATTCACGCGGCCTTGGTAATAGAGTGGAACTTCGATGTTCTCGACGACCGTCAATTGTTGAATCAAGTTGTATGATTGAAAGACGAAGCCGATGCGCGAAGCCCGCGTGTGCGAGAGTTGGTCGTCGCTCATTCGCGAGACATCGTCTTCGCCAAGAAAGAAGTTGCCAGCCGTTGGCTTATCGAGACAACCGAGCAAGTTAAGAAGCGTGCTCTTGCCGGAACCAGACGGGCCCATGATCGCAACGTAGTCCCCTTCGGGCACGTCGAACGTTACACCACGCAAGGCTCGGACTGTTTCGCTCTTGAGGACGTAGTCCTTGCGAACGTCCACTAGCCTTGCCGCATAATTCACTGGCCCCCTCCCGTCATCCCTCTCTGGGCCTGCATCTCTTTGATGCGTTGCACGGCCGAGACCATGATCGGCATCAATTCGGTGCGGTCAATGAAGCCATCTTTATTGACATCGGCACCGTCCAGGCGCGGACGCATCCGTTCGTTCACATTCGCCAGTTCATCGACCGACAACTTGCCGTCCTTGTCGGTGTCGGCAGCTTCCAAGGTTTGATCAAGCATCGCGACCGGGTTCAATGTGCCACCCTTTTTCTTTGGCGTATCGCCAGCGGGAGTGGCAACGGGTGCCGGCGAAATTGCCGCAATCGCCATGTTCGAGGCGGGAACATCGGGCAGGTCCGGCAGAATCAATTCGGCCTGACGACGCGGATTAAGCACCACGGTCTCTTCGAACGCCAGACCCTTCTCGATCACTGCCACCTTGTCATTCGTCGAACTGACATCGACCGAACGCGTCTCGAGTTGCTCGCCATTCTGCACAAGCACAAAGAATTGCCCCTTGTGGTCGACCAGCGCTTGCACGGGAATTTGCAGGGCTTCGGGGCGACTTTCGACGTGAATTCGCACTTCGGCATTCATGCCAGTTCGCAACTCTTCGGGTGGATTGAGAATCCGTACAATCGCAGCGTACTTCTTGACATTGCCACTCGACCAGCTGCCGGGCTCGGCATACTGATTCACTTTGATCACTTCACCCTGCATCAATTCGTCTTTGAGTGCGTCGACGCGAATCGTCACGGGTTGGCCACGGCTAACCTTGGTGATGCGGGCTTCGTTGACGAGCGCCTTCACCTGCATGTTGGCGGAATCGGGCAGCCGAATGATGGGCTGCTGTTCGCGCACCATCGCACCAGCTTCGACCACAAACTCTGCACTGCTGCCGCTGCGGCCCGAGTTGTACTTGTTGGCATAGACCACCTGCCCAGCCTGTGGCGCGTGAACGACACACTTGGCAATCTGATCTTCAATGTCCTTCAGCTTGTCTTCTTCCAGTTGCAAACTGCTCTCGTCCGACCGGAGCTTGGCATCGGCGGTGGCGATATCGCTATCGAACTGCTTGAGCATCTTCTCGCGAGTGTATTTGCGAAGCACGTCGAGCTTGGTCTGAGCTGCTTCCAGTTGATTGCGGGCGTTATCGACAGCGTACTTGGCTCCTTCGAGTTGCAGTGGGCTCAAGATCCCCTTGGCTGCCAACCGTTGGGCCGAGTCGAACGACAACTGCGAACTTCGCAGGCCCTGTTCGGCCACGAAGACTTCGCCCAGGATCGTCTTTTCTTCCTGCTTGAACGTCCCTTCGAGATATTCACGGCGGGCGATCTTGGCGGCCGCCAGAGTGTTTTCTGATTGAACCAGCAGGGCCTGAGCGGTATTGACGACAATCTTCTGCTGCAGTCGTTCTTGATCGAGCGCACTGGAATCGAGCCGAACGAGCAAGTCACCTTGCTTGACCTGCGCCCCTTCGGGAACGACTTCGAGAATCGTGATGCCGCTTGAATTGCGCGACTTCACCTCGCAGCGGATTTCGATATTGCTGCTACTCTCGACTTCCCCCTGCTCGAGCACAATCGACTCGTATGGCCCGCGCGAGACCTGCATGACCATGGGCCCAGGCCCCTTGGCCGGACCACTTCGGAACATAGTCCACCAGACAGCCACGCCAATGCCAATGGAGACGACGAGGAGACCGAGAATGGCCCCGGCGGCGTTGCCCCGGCGCAAACGTCGACCGCCGCGGAATCCGCTGCATAGCGATGTCTGCCGAGCACGACATGCGGGGAGGTGCGAAAGTGGGAGAGTGTTATTCATTCGTACGGGCCCTAATCCATTTCTCAAGGGGCCAAACTCAGGCGGGAAAATACGCCGCCGCGCGGGCAGCCTTTCTGCTTGACAGGTCCGCTGGAAAACTCATCGAGTTTCCCGAGCATCAAGCATCATGGATTCTATACTCGCAGCCCCTTGCTGTCATCTTCTTTCGCGCCCAAATCCAAGCATTACCTACGTTTACGTGCGCGAGACCGCAACCGGCTCTATTTCTATTTAACCACTTTTCGCGTCGATAGTTCCGGTGCGAACAAAGCCGCACTGGCAGTTGCCTGCGAGCGGTTTGCCCGCTAGCTCACTGGCGACTGGAATGCCGCAAGCCTCTCGGCCGAGAGTCCGCCATTAATCGCTCAAAATCCCAACTCGCCTATGCCCCCCAAAGCTAGAAAATTGTCGTTCAATCGGATTCAGGAAATTTCCACAATCCACAATGAATTCGCAAACCGACCCCGATCCCACAAAGCGTTGAACTTCGGGCAGTTAAGTCCAAAGCACTCGCCCTAAGTCCTTAAGGCGATGTGGAACTTTCCAAAATCGATTTCCGAAATTTCCACTAAAAAACCCTCCCCATTTTGGTTTTGACATGACTGCCGCAGGATGTTTGCCACACTCATTAGGGTCAACACTACGCCATTACTAAACGCAACACACTCGACACTTAACTTCTACTATTCACAGACTAAGTGCACAATTTTCGCACAGTTTCTGCCAACATGACAAAGAACGGTCCGTGACAGGATAGATGCTCTGCTCGTGACTAGGTTGGTCACGAGCCGCAACATTTCCTGCACCAGCAGGGGTCGGGGCAATTTTCGGGCAACTGGACAGAACTTAGGCCGAGCGAGGTCGGCCCGAAACATTGTCCTGAACCCAAGGGGGTCAAACTGCCGCCTCGCACTGCTTACCTAACAAACGCAGAGCCTGCGATTACCGGCTCGCCCAGCCAACTCGCCGGCCACCCAATGTGGGTCAGGTGGATTTTCGGGCCGTCGCTGTTTTGCCAAAGCAAGCTCGGCGCGCCCGAAAAACCTCCCGACCCTGGATTCGGGGTCGGGGCAATTTTCGGGCAGCTGGACAGAACTTAGGCCGAGCAAGGTCGGCCCGAAACATTGTCCTGAACCCAAGGGCCACCGAACGAAACTGAGCCGGAAGCGTGAGCGCTCGGAGAGTTGTCTGGTCAACGCTTCGTACCAAGAATATCGGTTGCCATGACCGTCCTTAACTTGAAACCTTAAACTGGGAACAATTGCGATGGAATACCCTCCGGGCGCTCACGCTTCCGGCTCAAAGAAAACTAGCGCTGCAGTTGCACCGGCGCGACCGCAACCGGTGGGGCGACGGCGTTGATAGCCGGCGAGAGTTCCGGGCCATAGACGGCCGGCGAAGCGGTTGGTTCGACCACCACTGGCTCAGCGATGATCGGCTGAGTGGCGACGGCGGTTTCGACGTCTGCTGACCCTTCCGGTAGCGCCGCGACTTTGACTCGCGGCCTCAGCTTCGCCTCGACCGGTCCCGGTTTGCGGGGGACTGGCGTGCGCGGAGCCGGAATCTGTGGTCTGATGCGGGGAGTGAGCGGCGGCAGCGGATTCACTTTGTGCGAATGCTGTGGTCCCAATGTCGTCCCCGATTCTGTTTTTGGAGCCGGGCTCGGAACCGGTTGGAACTGGTTCGGTTGATATCGATTCTGATTTGGGTTTGGAGCCCCACGCTGAACCGGTGGCGGCAACATTTCCCGCTCTTGAGGTTGCGGTTGGCTATACGGCGATGGTCCGTACTCTAGCTGTGCCGGTTGTGGTTGCATCAGCATCGGCTCGCCGTACTGCGGCACCCCCTCCAGCATTTCGCCATCTTCCAGGTGGAACTGTGGATAGGGAGGGACGGGAATTTCCGTCGCCCCGTCGTAGCAGGGTTCGGGAGCATCGGGGCAGCGCCACAGACAAGGGTCGTTGGTGCCGTAGTCTTCGCGAATCGCACCTGGATCGATCCAGATACCTTCGCTGTCGAGTTGCAGCGTACCGAGATCGAAGTCGAGCGAGCGGCGGAGGGCTTCGTAATTGACCCACACGCTCATGAAGTTGTTCTGGGCATCGAGCAAGTCCGACAACGCCGACACCGAGTCACGCGCGGCGGTCGCACCCGAAGCCTGGTTGGTCAACTCCTGATCGATCCGAATGTCTTCGTTCCGATCGATCTGTCGGGCTGCCTCGAGCACAGCCAGTCGTTGCAGTTCAAAGTTGATCTGATTGGTCAGAATCGTCCGAACTGTCGTCCGCAAGCTGCGAGCCACAGTATCTTCAAAGTTGTAATAGTTGCGCCGAGCCTGCTGGAACTCGATGAGCGCCTGGCGATAGACGTTTCGTTCCGACAACCGCGTGAGCGGAGCATCGAAAGCAACGCCGACTCTCAAGCGACCGGTCGCACTCCGCAGACGGAACGGATTATCGGTGACGTTTTGCACATCGCCACTGAAGAAGATATCGAGTGACCCTTCCAGGTTATCCGCATTGAATTCGATGAGTCGCCAAGCATCGACGAGTCCAGCCCGGGCGTTCATCCAGTCGCGACGATATTTGCGAGCCACTTCCAAAGCCTGATCGGCCTTGAGGTCGACCGGAATCAGTTCGATCCCTTCGGCCCGAGCTCGCGCTTGCACCAATTGCAGCGTGAGAATGTCCGCAGGCAAGACGACGAGGATATCGGCCACTTGATCGGTCGGAGCCATCGCCATGGCATCGACATCACCCTGCTTGGGATACAGGATGCCGTCGTACAACTGCGTGAATAGTTCCTCCGGCATCAGCCGCTCGCCATCTTTAATCAGCTTATCGAGCCGAGCTTCGCGCTCTTCGAGATGGACGAGATAGTCTTTGTCGACCTTGGTCTTGAGGGCCTCGAATTGCACCTCCACTTCTTTGCGCGAACGGTCGAGCCGGTCGAGCCGAAAGATTTCTTCGTTCAAGGTGGGAATCGGGAGGATCGCGCACCCTTCGTTACGCAGCATTTCGAGCGTCGACTTCAACTTGGTGAGCCAGGCCCGGCGGCGACCGAGCGACGCCGCGAATTCTTTCAGGTCTATTTCGGTGCGCGGCAGGTAATCGGTCAGCATCCGTTCGCGTACTTGGCGAATGGGAATCAAGTTCGCCTTGAGTTCCTGCAAGTGCGCGGGAAGTTCGGGGTACCAGGCCAGAGTGCGAATGACGACCGAACGAGTGGCGTCGTTGGCATCGGCAACCACGCGGCTTTCGATGTGCGACGTGATCTTCAAGCGAGTTTCGCTGAATTCATCGACCAGGTTTTCGATCGTATCTTGTTCGCTGAGGGTCGCTCGGTCGATGAGTTGGAACTGATCGAGCAAGTCATCCTGCACTTCCATGCAGATGGTGGGTGGCAGGCCCAAAGTCCCTTTGAAGTTGTCGAGCGTTTGCTGATACGCATTGCGCGAGTTGATGAGCCGGCTTTCGGAGTTGAACAAAGCCTGGCGAGCCTGCGCGACTTGCAGATCTTGACGGAGAATGTTGTTGACGAGTCCCTCTTCGCCCGAGCGCGTTTTCAATTCTTCGAGAAACTGCTCTAAGCGGTACAAGTTGTTGCGCAACCGCTTGACGTTGTCTTCTTGATTCTTGATGTCCTGCTGAGTCTGCAGCAGTCCCAAGTAACCGCCGACCGCAGCAGCACCCGCGCCTTGTCCACCACCAGCAGCGGCATTTCCGCCGGCATTCCCCGCGGTCACCCGACCGAAGCCGCCGCCGCCAACGCCTGAGAAACCATCGAAGCCCGAACCGCCGAACACACCACCGCGCCGCTCTGGACCGCTGCCTGGGTCGCGTCCGGTCATTACTTGCACATAAAAGCCCTGGCGATATTGTTCCATCGAGCGGACGTTGTAGAGCAACGTCCGTTCGGCCACGGTCAGACGTTCGAGAATCCGGTCGCGTCCCGCATTCCGCAGCAGTGGTTGCACCAGCGCGAAATCGATGAGCGTATTGCCTCGATAATCGTCGGGCCCCGAGAATTGCCACATCAGCGAGTTCGCCAGGCCGACCACCAACGTGCTGCCAGTGGTAAACGCTCTCCGCACAGCGATGGGGCGCGGTCCGTTCGACGAAGTCGCCAGAATAAAATCGCTGCGGGAGTTACCGCCTGAATTGAGCAGCCGCGCAGGATCGTTACGCAGGCGACCATCGGCCGTGTACTGCGCCGAGTAGCCGGCAAAGTATTGCGAGTCGAACAGAAAGCGTTCGAAGCTGACGTCGAGGGCCGAAAGATAGAGTTCTTCTAACTGTTGTTGATAGTTGCGCGAGTGCAACAACCCCAGCCTGACGGCGTTATCGGAACTGACTTCGAGCACTCCCTTGTTGCCAAATTCCAAGTATTCGGCCCAGGCAGGATTCTCGATGTAGGGGGTTTCACCGTTGTCGTGCCAACCGGGATAGCCCCGTTTGTTGTCGACGCAGTGCATCAGTTCGTGCGCAAACGGATCATCAGGGGGCAGGGGAGGGCAGTCCGGGCAGTTGGCATCGAACATGCGCGACCGTGGATCGGGCGTGATGCTGATGTTCGGTAATGCCCAGTGCGGATGATCGCCCTTTTGACGAATCAGGTTGTAAGCGTCGTTATCCGCCTGCCGGCGATAGAACGAACGATGGCAGCCGACATTGCCGACCACCAGGCTCAGCACCAGGCAGGCAAAAATCCAGCGGGCAACTGAGGGAGTGTTTTTGATCCACGAAGAAGTTAGGCAGCGCATGACGAAGGACCTCCTTGGCCAGGCGTGAGGAAGCGGGCTGGTTCGTCGGTGTCGATTTCATCGTCGCTGGGCAGGGAGCGCTGAATCAGCGCGAGTAGTTGTCGCTGCTCGTCACTCGTGAGTCGGCTAAAAATCTGTTCGCTCCGGACTGAGAGGGTGCGGCACAGTTCGGCGACTAACTGTTCGCCTTGTGCGGTCAGTTGCCAGACTTGACGGCGGCGATCGTTGCCGAGGCGCTCGAACCGCAGCAACTCGCGGCGGCGAAGGCGTTCGACGAGCCCGCTCATTTGCGCCGGCGAAGCACCAACCGCTTCGGCCAGTTCGCCTTGTCCGCGCCTGGCAACAGGCTGTTCGCTGCAAAGCCAGAGGACGAGAAATTCTTGATCGGTCAGTTCTTGCCCGGCGACCTGGCTGGCCAATTGTTGACGCCAAGAACGGGCGACGGCACCGGTCTGCAACAACAGTTGCAACCACTCGCGCAGTGCTCCGCGCGGCCGTGCGCCGGCGTGAGCAATCGGCTCTGCATTCAGACGTGCATCCATGCCGTACCTGAGTATTCCGTTCGTCGTGTTGACTTTCATCAACACTGGGTGGTTGCAGCACGTGGGCGAAAGTCCACGCGCGGCACCGCTCGCCGATCGTTCAGCGGCGAACGATTCCAAAACAAACGTTCCTGCAGGGAAAGATTCGGTAATAAACCGTTCAGACTTGAACGAATGCGCTAGAGATGACGGTTATGCCGCGTAAAGATGACTTATCACGCGTCCTAAACCCAAGTTGGCAGAAGATTTGCGTCAAAGGTTGCCAACGCGGCAAAACTTGACACCCCAGACTGCCCTATTTATCATCGACCTATGGCCCCGAGCATTCGAACTCGGTGTCCGCTCGAACGAGCTCGGTGTTGGGTTTCCAGCCGCCGTTCTGATCACGCGAGCCCGTTCACTATTCGCAGGCGAATTCTGTAATGAATCCAGTTATCTTCCAGGTGCTCGGCGTCCTGCTGGTACTGTTCTTCGGGTTCGTTACGTACATGAACACCAAGACGTGGAAGTGGGTGCATGTCACCTTCCTGTTATTGGTGTTCTTTGCTGTGCCAGCGTTCATGGTGTATGCCTCGATGACGCTTCTAACCCGCGCCAACTGGATGACGCTGGTGCAAAAATTGGAAGTCGAAGTCGAAGCGGCCCAATCGCGCGTCGCCTTGCTCGAGCGGGGCGAAGCCAACGATGTGAAAGGCGAAAAAGATTCCGTCTTCGTGCGCAGCGAAGAACTCTCGCGCTTGATTCTCGATCGCGGTCGCGTCTGGCGCGGCGCTCGTCCCGCTGGTGCTGCCGGTGGCACAGTTACCGTACAAGTTCCTGTCGCTGCACCTCCGCCGCAAGCAGCGCCAGCACCTGTGCCCATGCCGGCTGATCCTGCGGCACCCGTTGATCCCGCAGCGCCGGTTGACCCAGCTGCTCCGGTCGATCCTGCCGCGGCACCAATGCCCGTCGTGCCCGATCCGGCCGCTCAAGCACCCGCGCCGCAAGGTGGCGGTCACGGCATTGCCGAGAAAACCGTGCTGTATGCCTTTACCGAAGTCGACAGCGGCCAAGGCTTCATGAAGCCTGAGTTCTATCTCGGTCAATTCATCGTCACGCAGACTCAGGCTGATGCAGTGACTCTTGCTCCCCTGGTGCCACTCACTCCCGAACAAACAGCGCGAGTCAACGGCGGGAATGGAACCTGGACGTTGTACGAAACCTGTCCGATCGACACTTACGAACTCTTCGCCGGCCTGACGGCAGCTGAACTTCAGGCTTTGATTCCCATGGCCGAAACAGGCCTAGGCCAGGCCGATTACGACAAGCTGATCAACAGTTACGTCCTCGATGGCCAACGTGCCCCCGAAGGTACGTCACCGGACAACTTGTGGGCTGAAGTGAAGTTCGTCAAAACGTACAAAGAAGAAGTCGATGCCCCGTTAGTGAAGGACAATAACCTGCCCGGCGCTGATTTGTTCGACAAAGATGGCCGGGCACAGCCCATTCGACTTCATCGCAAGGAATCGGACATCGCTGAGTTCGAGCCGGGCGATACCGCCATCATCCCGAACGAAAAAGCCGATGAACTGGTCGCGCAAGGCATCGTCGAAAAGATCCAGCCCATCTATCGTCGCCGCATTATCGATTACGCCGCTCGGTACGTGTCTCTTCATCGCCGAATGGTGGAAATTGACAACAACATGCGTGAAGTGTCTCGCAACATCGCCACGCTGACCGCTGCCAAAACGAAGGCCGACGAGCAATACGCCCTGCTCACCGAGTACAAACGGCAACTGGACGAAGACCTGGCCAAAGTCACCTTCGAGCGCGATGGCGTTCTCACTTATGGCCGTACACTTTTCGGCAAGTTACAAGAAACGAACAACGAAATCCGCGTGCTGTTCGCCTCGAATAAGGCGCTCAATAGCGAACTTCGCCAGCTCACGGCCGCTGCCACCGATGAAGCCAATCGCCGCACCGAAGCAGCTACGGCGTCAGTGAAGTAGGGATCGGTTGCAAAGGATTGTCACGCTTCTGTTAGGATCAATTAACCAGGAGGCAGAAGCATGGCCTCGCAACAGACCCTTGTCGTGTCACAGGCCGCGAAAGAAATCTACGAACTACGTCTCCGTTCGATTCTCGAACAGTCACATCAAGACCAGTACGTCGCGATTGAGCCCTACTCGGGGCAACACTTCATTGGCGAAACTTTGACGGCAGCTATCCAAGCAGCTCGTCAGGCATTTCCGGATCGCTTATCATTCGCCCTGCGTGTTGGCCACGAGACAACCGTACATTTGGGTGAACTCTCGACATGAACGGTGTTGTGGACTCGGCCGGCCGTGCTCTTCTTACCTTGCTCGTCAGTTCTTCATCGAGCCCGACCTAGACGGAGCTATCTGTCTGGGTGGACACCGCCTTTGACGGCGAACTCGTTGTGTCCCAAGACAAAATCAGCGAACTCGGACTGGCTCAATCAGCTGCAGTCGAAGCAACTCTAGCTGATGGAACGAAAGTTATTCTGGAAACCTACGAATGCTGCATCGCTTGGTTTGACAAGCTTCGCCGGGTTGAGGTTATTGCCAACGAAGGAAGAATGCCATTACTAGGCATCGGACTACTTAAGAACTGCAAGCTGACCATTGACTATCGAGCTGGATCTCTCGAACTGCAGTAGTACCTGGTCACTCCGATTCGGCTAAGTAAACTGTAACAACCGGGAATATCCTCACTCTCAAGTGGCTCACTTTCTTCAGTGACGCAACTCTGCTTCACTAGTTCTAAACTTCTGGCCCTCAACTCCTCATCTCCCGGAGGCCAATCATGTCGCGTGCACTTTCCGCCTGTTTGCTGTTGCTGGCCATCGCTTATCCCAGCATCGCTTGTTGCCCGGCTCCTCCGTTAGGAGATTGGGTGGTGAACGCGGACCAGACCGTCATCATGCTCTGGGATCCGGCTGCCAAGAAACAGCACTTCATCCGAAAGGCTTCCTTTCAAAGCGAAGCGGACGATTTTGGCTTCTTGATCCCTTCACCGAGCAAACCCGAGCTGGCCGAGTCTGGCAACGAAGCGTTCGGCCTGCTGCACGAAGTAACTGCGCCACGAATTGTCTATCGTCCGCGCAATCCACAAGGGGGCGGCTGCAATCTAGGTTGTTCGATCGACGAGCCGAAGTCGGTAGTCACCGCCGCAGCTGGTCCGGCTGTTCGCGTGCTCGAAGAAAAGGAAGTGGCCGGGTTCAATGCCACAGTGCTGGAAGCTGACAACACTGCCGTGCTCGTCGAATGGCTCAAAGACAACGGCTATGCCTATTCGCCCGAAGTTGCTGCCTGGGCTCAACCTTATGTAGATCAGAACTGGAAAATCACGGCCCTCAAAGTGGCCAAACGGGCGGATAGCCAAGAGACACAAACCGTGCAGGCCGGCGCGCTGCGACTGTCGTTCGATACCGATCAGCCGCTGTTTCCTTATCGCGAACCTGACTATGCGCAACTTGCTGCCGGCAATGCGAAGCACACGCAAGCACTCGCGGAGCAACAGCGACTGCTGCGGATTTATTTTGTCTCAAACGCTCGCTACCAAGGAGATTTGACCCCCGCACAACCGTGGACCGGCAAAGTGGCCTGGGCCGGCAAGTTGGAAGAAATGCAGCGCACCCGCTTGCTCGATCTATTAAAACTCCCCTCGGAAACTGGCCCCGCAGAATTCTATCTTACCGAATTCGAAGATCAGTGGCCGTACAAAGTGGCACCTGCCGATGTCTACTTCGCCGAGGCAACCACTCAGACCGACGTCCGCCGTCCCGATGTCTACGTTCAGCGCGACGGCAGCAGCGATATTGGCCTGATTGCGTTGGTGCTGTTGGCGTTCATGCCGCTGCTGTTACGCCGGCAATAAGTGATGCAAATTATCTTGCAGTGCATTCCGCGCGCGGGCCATGCAATAATTGAGCAGGCACTCCTTCTCAACTTGCATCGCTTCGCGAGCCCTCCATGGACTTCCCTCCTCCACCCAGCCATCGTCAGACTGGTAGCGCGTTTGAAATAACGACGGCCGATATCCTGCTCGGCGAGGAAGACGTCCTCTTCGAGCAGAGTCTGCATGCCGCCAATGCCGCGATCGAATCCCCGCCGCGCAACAACAACGGTTGGTGGCTTCTGATCTCGATGGCTCTCTTCGCCCTGACGAGCCTCGGGGGCTTTAACCTGCTCGGCATGGGCCTGCTCGTGGCTGTGCTGTTGCTGCACGAGTCGGGGCACTTTCTGGGCATGAAGTTGTTCGGCTATCGCGATGTGAAGATGTTTTTCATTCCATTTTTCGGCGCGGCGGTCTCGGGCAAAAAGCACGCCGTTCCGGCCTGGCAAGAGATCGTAGTGCTCCTCCTTGGTCCGCTGCCTGGGCTGATCCTGGGCACGGTTCTATTTTTCGCCTTCCGGCCGACGGACTCCAAGAGCCTGATGTTTCAACTCGTAGCCATGCTGGTCGCCTTGAATGGGTTCAACCTGCTGCCGCTCATTCCACTCGACGGCGGCCGGGTGATGAATCTCCTCATCTTTCGACGACATCCCGCGCTCGAAGTGGTGTTCAAAATCTTCGCCGTCCTCGGCCTGGCACTGCTGGCCATCACGGGGTCGATCATTCTGGGATTGATGGCATTCTTCATGCTGATCGGCATTCCCTACGGCTATAAGCTGGCCTCGCGCGCCCGCCGCTTGCGGCGAGAGTTTCCAACCATCGTCGCCGAATGGCGCGAGCAGGGACTTGCTGAACTCCGCCAGCTGTATCAATACGCGCTCGATATCTTCCCGCAAGATCGTAACCCGGCGAACATCGGCACGCGCATGATCTCGCTTCACGAGCAGGCCTCGACATCGTCCCCCGGTATCCTCGGCACGCTCTTTTTCTTGATGGTTTATGGCACTAGTTTTTTCCTTGGGCCGACAGTGGGCGTGGTGATGGCGATAGACAACAACGCGAACATCGCCGCCCGCCAGATGGAAAAGGCGAAATCGTTGCACGATGAAGCAGTCGCCTTGCTTGCCGAAGCAAAGCAAATAGAACAGCAGGCCGATGGTCAGAATGTCGATCAGCAGCAAATCCTGAAGCTCCGTTCGCTGGCCGAGGAAAAGGTCAATGAGGGAATGGATTTGGTCTGGGCAAATCTTCACCTGGCTAAGACCGACGAAAATGAGAGAGTGACCTCAAGTCTTGCCGATCTGCAAATGGAGATGATGATTGCGAAAGCAAAACCGGCCGAGCCGCAACCAGCGAAGGAGTCGGTTCCGTAGATCATCGACCCAAGCCTTATGCCTGTTGGTAGTGTTGGTCGGCAAACAGTAGTCAGAACAAGGCAACCGCTGCCCTGCGGATGGTTGCTCTCAATCGATCAGCCTATATTGATGGAGCGTGGTTGATGCCAGATTGCGTCGGTTCTCGTTCGGTTTGTTCCTCGCAAGGAGTTGGTTATGTCTGAATCGCATCCCGTCTGTCCCGATTGTGAATCGCCCGGCTCGGCGTCGCCGCGCAGCGAACGTGGCCGCACGGAAGTTGCCCGCCGCGAATTTCTGCGTACCTCGGCAGCCGGTGCTACCCTGCTTGCCATGGGTGCCACAACTGGCAATTTGTTTGGTGCGGATGAAAAGCCCGCTGACAAGAAAACGCCTGAGACGCTGGTCAAGCAACTTTACGACTCGATGAGCAAGGACCAAAAGAAAGAGGTCTGCTTCGATTGGGACTATCAAGATCCTAAACTGGGCCTGCTCCGCACTCGCATCTCGAACAACTGGCACATCACCTCGCCCACCATTATCGGCAGCGACTACTACACCAAGGAGCAAGCTGAAATCGTGCGGGCGATCTACGAAGGAATCATTAGCCCCGAGTGGCATGCCAAGGTCGACAAGCAGTTAAAGGACGACAACGGCGGTAAGGGCTGGGGCACGAGCCAAAATGTTGCCATCTTCGGCAAGCCGGGCGACGGCAAGTTCGAATTGGTGATGACCGGCCGGCACATGACACTTCGCTGCGACGGCAACAGCACCGAGCACATGGCCTTTGGCGGGCCAATCTTCTACGGTCACGCGGCCAGTGGCTTCAACGAGAAGCCCGGCCATCCTGGCAATGTTTACTGGGAACAAGCGCTCGAAGCCAACAAGGTCTACGAGATGCTCGACGGCAAGCAGCGACAGAAGGCCGAAGTCTCGAAGACGTGGCCCGAAAGCCAGGTGCAACTGCAGGGCGACAAGGGAACGTTCGCCGGCATTCCCGTGGCCGATATGTCGTCCGATCAGAAGGAACAAATGCAGAAAGTGCTGCAAAAACTGATCGAGCCTTATCGCCAAAGCGATCGAGACGAAGTGCTCGCCTGCTTGAAGACCAACGGCGGTCTCGACAAGTGCTCGCTGGCCTTCTTCACTGATGCCGACCTGGGCAACGACAAGATTTGGGACAACTGGCGCCTTGAGGGCCCGGCGTTCGTTTGGAACTTCCGCAGCGTGCCGCACGTTCACTGCTGGGTGAACATCGCCGACAACGCCAACGTGAAGTTGAACTCCTAAGTTCCGCCAACTAATCTCACGCCCCCGGGCCTGTTCCGGGGGTTTAACGGCTTTTGCACTACTCGGGCACATGACACGTGTCGTAGAGCTTGTGCCTAAGCCAATGAACCACCGCCGCAGGGGCGGAGGCGAATGGAAGCGAAAAGATCATGCTCACTCGCCGAGATTTGTTACGCGCGCTAGCTGCGACTTCGGCGGGGACTCTGGCGGCAAATACCTTTGCCTCGTTACGTGCTGCTGACACTCAAACCTGGCAGCGCG
This sequence comes from Anatilimnocola aggregata, assembly GCF_007747655.1. NCBI lineage: Bacteria > Pseudomonadati > Planctomycetota > Planctomycetia > Pirellulales > Pirellulaceae > Anatilimnocola > Anatilimnocola aggregata. The sequence continues at coordinate 3,486,813 of NZ_CP036274.1, read as the reverse complement.
GTGCCGTCGCCACCGTCCAACCGTTGGCAACGAAGGCTGGTGTGAATGCGCTGCGCCAGGGTGGCAATGCCGTCGATGCCGCCATCGCGGCTGCCGTTACGCTGGGCGTTGTCGACCAACACAATTCGGGACTCGGTGGCGGCTGCTTCATTTTGATCCGTCAGGCCAACGGCAAATTGCTGGCCATCGATGGCCGCGAGACCGCGCCAGCCAAAGCTTCGCGCGACATGTACGTGCGCGATGGCAAAGCAGTTCCCGCGCTTAGTCAAACGGGGCCCCTCGCAGTCGCCACTCCCGGCGCACTAGCCGCATATGCTTTGGCACTCAACAAAGCGGGTAAGTTGAAACTGGCGGAAGTCGTTCAGCCGGCCGCTGATCTGGCGGCCAAGGGTTTTGCGCTCGATCGCAACTATGCCCGCAAATTGAAGAGCACCGCCGACAAACTCGCTCAGTTTCCCGGCTCGAAAGGAGCGTTACTCAAGGCCGATGGCACAGCTTACGAGGAAGGTGAAACGCTTAAACAGCCAGATTTGGCTCGTACCTATCAGCAAATTGCGAAGCATGGCATCGACTGGTTCTATCGTGGTGAGTTTGCCGCAATGGTCGAAGCGTGGATGAAAGCCAACGGTGGCATTCTGACGGCTGCAGACTTTGCCGCTTACCAGCCCATCGTTCGCGAGCCACTGCAAACGACCTATCGCGATTATCGAATCATCGGCTTTCCGCCCCCTAGTTCCGGCGGCGTGCATGTGGCGCAGATGCTCAACATGCTCGAACAGTTCGAGCTGGCCGATTTGAACAAACAGGGCAGGGGGGCACTCGAGCATCTACTGGCCGAAGTGATGAAGCTGGCCTTTGCCGATCGCGCTTACTGGCTGGGCGATCCTGATTTTGCCAACGTGCCGCGCGGCCTCATCGACAAAGCGTACGCTCGCGAACTGGCAGCCAAGATCGACTTAAACAAGGCCAGCGAGGTGAAAAGTTATGGCCGCCCACCACGCGCGACGGAGAACATTTTCGCCAAGCCACCGGCCGATGCTCCCATCATCGACAAACACACCACGCATATTGCCGCCGCCGATGCCGAGGGAAATTGGGTCGCTATTACGGCGACAGTGAATACGACATTCGGTTCCAAAATCATCGTTCCCGGCACTGGTCTCGTGCTGAATAACGAGATGGATGACTTTTCCATCAGCCCTGGCCAGCCCAATGCCTTCGGGCTGATTGGTGCGGAAGCGAATGCCGTGCAACCTGGCAAGCGACCACTCTCCAGCATGAGCCCGACCATCGTGCTGCGCGACAATCAGCCCTTCTTAACGGTTGGTGCTGCTGGCGGCCCCACCATCATCACGCAAGTGCTGCAGGTGCTCGTCCGCGTGCTCGACCTGCACCAGCCACTCAGTGAGGCGGTCGCGGCACCCCGCGTGCATCATCAATGGCGTCCCGATGAACTGCGAGTGGAACAATCGCTGCCAGCAGCCACGGTTGCTGCGCTGCAAGATCGCGGTCATAAGATCGACGCAACTGCTGGCATCGGTGTCTGCCAGGCGGTTTCCTTCGATCCTGCCACGAAAGCCTTCACCGGCGTACACGATCCACGCGTGCCCGGTTCAGCCGAAGGCTTGTAAGAAGCAGAATTCTGCTACGATGAGTGGAATTCTTCGCCCGCTTTTTTCAGCCCCGAATGAGTCATGGGATATCAGGAACGAGATTACTACCGCGACGATGCACCCGACGATCCGCTGGGCCTGCGGGCCATGTCAGTCACTGCCAAACTGATCGTGCTAACGGTGCTGGTGTTTCTGGTCGACCTGTTTTTCGGCGGCCCCGAACATCGCATCACAAAAGCTTTGGCCCTCTGGCCCGAGGTTTGGGTCAAGCCTTGGTATTTCTTTCAGGTTCTAACTTATGGCTTTGTGCATAGTTCCACCAACGTCCAGCACATCCTGGGGAACATGATCGGCCTCTGGGTCTTCGGTCGACTGCTCGAAGAGAAACAAGGCGGAGCCTATCTGGTTCGCTATTACCTGGCCTCGATCATGATCTGCGGGCTGGCTTGGGCGGCCCGGCATTACTTCCTGTTGCATGAGATGGGGCCACTGCTGGGCGCTTCGGGTGGGGTGACGGCGGTCATCATCTTATTCTGCTTGAAGAACCCGCGAGCCACGATGCTCGACAAAGTGCTCATACCCGTTCCTGCCTGGATCCTGGGCGCGTTGATTGTGCTGGCCGATCTATTTGGCGTGCAAATGGGGCCCAAAGAAGAAGGGAGCCGCGTGGCCTTCGACGTTCACCTGACGGGTGCGGCCTTTGCCGTGTTAGTCTGGGCATTGAAGATCAACTTCGGCCGCGGCACGTTTCTCGATAGTCCTGGCCGCTGGCTGAAGAACTTGCGCAACCGCTTCAAGAGCCGCCCAGCACTCCGCGTCCACTCCGAACCCCATGAAGGTGACGATGATGAAGACGTGCTGGAGCGCGAAGGCGATCGCATTCTCGCCAAGATTTCTCAACACGGCGACGCCAGCCTGACCGCCAAAGAACGCCGCACGCTCGAGCAATACAGCCGGCTCATGCGCGCCAAGCGCAAATAAGCCTCACTCTCCACGACAAGTGCCGGTCGCCAAAGCCGCCGCCAAGCGAATTCAATCGGACCTTTTGAAGAAGGGCTATTCTTTCTTCCGGTCACCATCAGGACGACGACCACCCGCTTCGCGCATCCGTTCGATCATCGCCTTTAATTCGGTCTCGTCGAGTTGACCGTCGCTGTTGGAGTCGATTCGGTCGAAGTTCTCCTTGAGGCGATCGGGGGCTTCGTCCCGGCTGATCTTCTTATCGCCGTTCGCATCGGCCTCTTTCAGTCGCGCCAGGAACTGCTCGGCAAATACTCCGGCAGTTGGGCGACCTTCGGGGCGTCCTTCGGGGCGTCCTTCGGGGCGTCCTTCGGGCCGCATACCTGGCGGCGGCCCCACTTCGTCGCGCGTCAACTTGCCATCGCCATTGCGATCCAGCTTGGCGAGCGCCTTGGGAGCAGCGGCAATCTCGTCAGCCGAAATTTCGCCATCGCCGTTCGAATCAAGTGCCCGAACTAGCGACGGACCGTTCTCGCGAGCTTCGGGCGAGCCTTCAGGTCGCCTTGGTGGCGTTCCTTCTGGACGACCAGCTGGTGGCCCACCCGGAAATGCACCGGCTACTTTTTCGAACTCAGCCAGGGTTACACTACCATCGCTATCGCCATCCAGGCGATCGAAGTTCTCTCGCATCCGTTCGGGAGCTTCGTCTTTGCTAAGCTTGCCATCGCTGTTCTTATCGAAGCGTTCGAAGATCGCCTTTGCTGCGAACCCGCCAAAACCACCGCCGGGACGACCAGCCGGCGCAGCCTCGGCCATCGGCTGCCCCTTCTTGAGCGCGGCGATCAGTTCTTCCTTGCCAAGCTTTTTGTCGTCGTTGGCATCCCCCATGCGCAGCAAGCGTTCGAACAGTGGCCGCTTGTCTTCGGGCACTTCGTCTAGGGCGACAACGCCGTCCTTATTTGCGTCAAGCTTCTCAAACAGTTCGGCGGGTTCCTGGGCTGCTGCGGGAAAAACGCTGGTTACCGCCGCAGCAGTAACGATTCCGAAAAGTAACTTGCGCATGGTTGGGTCTCGCGAGAGGAAGTCAGAATTGGTCATCCCCTTTAACCTGATGGGGATTCCGAAGTTTCGTTGATTCTCGGGCGCGATGCCAGGAGATTTTTTCGCGTCGATTGCGGCGCACCTGGCCGCGAAAGTTCAGAAATTCGGCAAACGCTGGCTGAGCAGTTTGGCTGCACGACAACCTGTCGCATGCACCTAACTCTTTAACTTGAAACGACTTGCGACATTCTTTCATCTCAGATCGTGGCAGCAAGTCCACGATGGGCCGTATTTTTTTGCCGTTTGGGGCAAACCTCAACTGATATCCCTCGTTAGGCGTGCTAATTTTGCCGAAGAATAACGTTTCCGTAATATAATGTAGCACTTACTTGCTTGTCGCTTATCGAGATCGCCCATGACTCCCATCGAAATCCAAACGAAGTTGCGCGAATTCATCGTCCAGCAATTTCCAGCTGCGGCAAGCAAAGAGATCGGCCCCCATGATTCGCTCATCAAGCACGGAATCATCGATTCGCTGGGGGTTTTGGAGATCGTGACATTTGTCGAGCAACAGTTCGCCATCGTCTTGAGTGACGACGAGATGGTTTCGGAGCACTTTGAATCCATCGCGTCGTTGGCGGAATTCATTCAAAGCAAACGAGTGCCGGAAGTGTCATGCAATTCCTGATTCATCACCTGCTACGCGATGCGGCTGCGCGGTCCCCAGCTAAGGAAGCGCTGATCCAAGGTGCGACGCGGCTGACCTATGAATTAGCTCAGCAGGCTGCGATCGCCCTCGGCACACGACTGCGCGAAGCAGGGACCAAGCGCCTCGATCGCGTCGGAGTCCTGCTCGAGCCTTCTTGCGAACTGGCCGTCTCGTTGTTCGGCGTGTCGCAGGCGGGTGGGGTCTTTGTGCCGATTCACCACGGCCTGTTTGCCGATCAAGTGGAGCACATCGTTCGCGATTGCCGCATGACCGGCATCATTCTCGATGCCGCGCGGTGGCAACAACTTCGACCAACGCTAGAGACCTGCGAATCACTGCAATTCATTGTCCTCGTCGGCGAGACGGCTGAGGCAACAAGCCAGCTGCGGACCTATTCCTTTCCCGCTTGGAGTGCCGCCGGGTCGGAGCAGTTACCCGAGCAAGCCATCGACAAAGACCTCGGAGCAATTCTCTATACATCTGGCTCCACCGGCAAGCCGAAGGGAGTGATGCTCAGCCATGCGAACTTGCTGGCAGGGGCGACAATTGTGTCTGACTATCTGCAAATCACAGCGGCAGATCGCATCCTGGCGGTGCTGCCCTTCAGTTTCGATGCCGGACTGAACCAATTGACGACCGCCATCCAACAAGGTGGCACGTGCGTGATGCTGAAGTTCCTGTTCGCGAAGGAAATCGTGAACATGCTCGCGCAGGAAAAGATCACCGGCCTCGCCGGCGTCCCGCCTCTTTGGAGCCTGATTGCTCAAGATAGTTCGAAGTTGGCCAGTACCCCGCTGCCTCACTTGCGGTACATCACGAACACCGGTGGTGCCTTGCCTCTGAGCACCCTGCAGCGATTACGCAGCGCAGTGCCGGATACGAAGGTGGTGTTGATGTACGGCCTGACCGAAGCCTTTAGGTCCACCTATTTGCCACCGTCAGAATTGGACAAGCGCCCCACTTCAATGGGCAAGGCGATTCCCGATACCGAGATTCTCGTGCTCGACGAAGAGGGGAAGCCATGTGCCCCGGGCGAAATCGGCGAGTTGGTCCATCGCGGACCCACCGTCTCGCTCGGCTACTGGGGTCAGCCCGAACTTACTGCCAAAGTGTTGCGGCCAAATCCACTGTTGCCGCCCGAACTCAGCGACCACGAGCGAGTCTGTTATTCGGGTGATCTGGTAAAAACCGACGAAGACGGTTTTCTGTACTTTGTCGGTCGCCGCGACAACCAGATTAAGTCTTCGGGCTTTCGCATCAGTCCGACGGAAGTGGAAGAAGCACTCTGCAAGACAGGCCAGCTGCGCGATGCGGCAGTCATCGGACTGCCCGACGAGGTCCTCGGCCAGCGGATCAAGGCCTTCGTCGTCCCGCGTGAAGGGGTAGAAGTGATTCCGGAGCAATTGCTCGCCCAAGTCGCCACGCTCCTGCCGCGCCACATGATTCCTAAGTCGGTCGAAGTACTGCGCGAGTTCCCCAAAACATCGAGCGGCAAAATTAACTATCCAGCGCTCCGCCAGCGCGAAGCGGCTTCAAGCGCCAAGTAAGGCGCACTACGAATCGACCCTGTTTTCTGGATTGCAGAAGCAAATGGCCGGCGTAACCACAACCACTCCCGCAACTCAGACTGACCATGTCGCCGACCTGATTGCGCGGCATTTTGGCGTGTCCGCTGGCCAACTGCAGGTGGGTGGAGTGGCCATTAGCGAATTGGTGCGGCAGTTCGGTTCGCCACTTTATGTATACGATCTGGACGTTGCCCGACGACAATACCAGCTATTGCGGCAGACGCTACCTCCTCGCTTCGACATCTGCTTTTCGGTTAAGGCAAATCCCAATCAAGCACTGCTCCGCACGTTCGTGGGGCAGGGGAGTGGGCTGGAGATCGCTTCCAGCGGAGAGTTGCATCAAGCCCTCGCTGCGGGGTGCCCAGCTCATAAGATCCTGTTTGCTGGTCCAGGCAAAACCGAACAAGAACTTGAGTTGGCCCTCGCTCAGCAGATCGGCGAGATTCACGTCGAATCTCGCACCGAAGCCAGGCGACTTGCTCGCCTGGCAGAGCTAAAACACACACGCGCGCGAATTTCGTTGCGAGTAAATCCCGCTGCCGCAGTCGAGGGTGGTGGGATGCGCATGGGAGCGAAAGCCGTTCCCTTTGGCATCGATGAAGATCAGCTTGATGACTTGCTGGACGAGTTGCTACCGATCCCAGCGCTTGAGATTGTGGGACTTCACTTGTTCGTGGGAACCCAAATTCTCGACCACGAGCAACTGCTCAAGCAGTATCGTGCCGGGCTGGAAATTGCCCGTCATCTGCAACAGCGTCTAGGTCGTCCCTTGCAGACAATTGACCTGGGAGGTGGACTGGGCGTCCCTTATTTTGCTCACGAGACCAGGCTCGATCTGTGCCAACTGCAGGTGGGATTGAGGGCGTGGATGGAAGAGATCGCTCGCGGGGCAGAATTCAGCGAGGTTCGTTTCGTTCTGGAGCCCGGCCGCTTTCTAGCTGCTGAAATGGGTCTGTACGTGACGCAAGTTACCGACGTAAAGACGTCGCGCGGCAAGAAGTTCGCGATTGTCGATGGCGGCATGCATCATCATTTAGCTGCGTCCGGGAATCTCGGCCAAACCATCAAGCGCAACTATCCCGTTGCCGTCCTCAACAAACTGGATTGCGTAACAACCGAAACGATCGATGTGGTTGGACCACTTTGCACACCACTCGATGTCCTCGCGCGCGGCTTGGAACTTCCCCCCATCGAAATTGGTGATTGGATCGGGGTGTTTCAATCCGGTGCCTATGGTCGATCTGCCAGTCCCTTAGGATTTCTCAGTCGGCAAGCGCCGGTTGAAGTGGTCGTCGAACGCGGAGTTGCCCGCCTGTCTCGCAAGCGCGGCACAGACCACGACTACCTCGCGGACCAACTGCTTTGCGACTAGAGAAACCATGCCAGCCATCGAAAAACTCACCGCCGCGATGTTCCCGGAAGTGTTCGACACGCTGCTGCGTGAGTTCGACCCGCAGATGCCCGAAGCAAAATGTCGACGCGCCTTTGAACCGCGTGGTTGGCACGACGAAGACCATTTTGGCTATGTCTTGCGAGATCAAGGTCGCCCGGTCGGCGTGCTCGGCGCGCTGTTCAGTCGCAGGCTCATCAACGGGCAAGACGTCCGGTTTTGCAATCTGCACAATTGGTACGTTCAGCCCGCCCATCGAGCCGCCAGCCTGCTGCTCATGCGGCCGATCCTGGCATTAAAGGACCACGTCGTCACAGACCTCTCCGCCTCGGGCGAAGTGGTCGCCATCTCCGAGCGGTTAGGCTTTTCGAAACTCGATCGCACGATTCGGTTGCTTCCAAAAATGCCTCGGGGTCGGGCTACTGCCGATGTCATTGAGTTGACTTCCCAACCTGAATTAGCCGAGGCTAAATTAACGCCAACTGAATTTCAGCTGTACCGAGATCATCAGGGGATCGAGTGCCGGCACCTGTGGATCGAAAGTTCGGAAGGAAGTTGTTACCTGGTTGCCTCGCTGGTAGCCAGCCGCTGGTTACCGCATGTCTTTGTGCACCACCTCACGAATCCGGAAGTGTTTTCTCGGCACCACCGGCTAATTCGGCAACACTTGCTCTCGGCAGGTGGCTACTACGTCGCCGTAAACGAGCCTCATTTGCACGATCAGCGCATTCCCTGCTCGTTGCGAGCCGACGCGAATCAAAGGCTGGTCCGCGGCAATCTCTGCCCCCCCGCTGCCATTGATTCTCTGTACTCGGAGATGCCTCTTTTCAAGCTCCCGATCCACCCTAGACCGCCGCTGTTCATTCGCGGGTTGGCTTTGAAACTGTGGCGCTGGAAACAAGCTTGGACGCCCCGCAAGCGTTATTCGGCTGGACGCTAGCATCGCGGCAGGTTCGATCTTGTTGAGATTTCCCGACCCCGATAGACTGCGCAAGATATTGCCGGTCGGGCTACGTGCGGGAATTCGCTGGAAACGCAGAAATGTCGACCCAGTCCGAACCGGCAGCGACTGGTTGGCGTAGTACTGTTCATGCGGCCGAGGCAGGTTGCCAAAAAGCAACACCGCCCTCGGGACGACCCAGCGTTAGACCTTGCTGGCACAGTCCTTACAGCCGTTCAGGATGCTTAAATTCGCTACAGGAGGTTCGCGAAACAAAGATCGAAGGGGACTCGCGTCCTTGCCGATAACTCTGGGGTGTCAAACGTGCTAGCGTTCGCCAAGTCTCATCGCCTGACACGGAACAAACCCCCGACACGGAAGCGCGACGCCTGCTGATTTTTGTACGACGTAGATTGGGAAACAGCCTTTAGTCTTTCGTGCCGGGTTACTTGCAATTTGCTACTGCTGCATCCGTTCGGGTGCCCCAGCGGTTGTTCGTCCGGTTCGGACTGCGGTTCGTTCTCCCACGCTTCTGAAATTCCATTGAGGACATTTTGTGACTGGCTCAGCTCATCGACCCAATCGGGACAGGCCAGCACGTGTGGAGGGAGATTCCGTCATGTATATTTATGGTAGTTCGCAAATTCACACCGCTCAGCCCCTGAGTGCCCCGCATCGCCCCTTGGCAGCGCAGGCACCGCAAAGCCGGGGAGTGTCGGGAGTCGATCAGTTGGACATCTCTCCAGAAGCCGACCTCATCAGCCAGGTTCACGACCTGCCCGATGTTCGTCAGGACAAGGTGAACAGCATCCGCGCCCAAATCGCTTCGGGCACGTATGACACCGACGCGAAGCTCGACGCCGCCCTCAGTCGTCTGCTGGATGAAATCGGCTAAGGGGGAAATGCAGAAGTGAGAAGGCAGAGTGCAGAATAAACTGCATTTCGCGACTTTCCGAACATTCTGCGTTCTTCGATCAGCATTCTGCATTTCGATTGCCCTTCTTCCCCATTCGCCCGCTGCACCGTAGAATCACTTATTGAGACTACGCCCGGCAGCTGATGGGGATTTTCGCAAAGAAACTTCAAAGCACTGCCAGCGACCAGTCTCAATAGACTGTTCTCAGCTCTCTTCGCCGCAAGTGCTTTATGTCGAACTCAGAATCGCTCGAACGCGTCCCCGTTGCCCTCTCTCCGCGCGACCGCTTTGTCGAGTTTCTGCAAAGCAAAGGGATGCGGGTTACTCAGCAGCGGCTGTCGCTGGTCGATCATGTTTTCAGCCGGCACGAGCACTTCGACGCCGACCAACTGATTGAGCAGTTGCCCCCCTCGGGCGACCCCAACCACGTTAGCCGGCCAACCGTCTATCGCACGCTCAACGAGTTCGTCGATGCGGGACTCCTCCGCCGCTTCAATCTCAACGGGCGGGCCGTGTACGAGCACGACTATGGCTATCCACAGCATGATCACTTTCATTGCACCGAGTGCAACAAGCTGCTGGAGTTCACCAGCCCCGAGTTGCTTCAGATGCGCGACGATCTAGGCAAGCAGCACCAGTTCCGCGTCACCGGCCACCGCCTCATCATCAGCGGCATCTGCCAGGAATGCACTCAGGCCAAACGCCGCAGCCGCAGCCGGATGAACATGATTTAGATCGTTGGCGTCCAGCCGGAACGAGTCATTCATGAAGTTCTCGCTTCGCGACTTAATCTGGCTGACCTTGGCAGTTTCGCTGCTCATCTTGCTCTTGCTGGAGCACCGCCACCGGATTGCCGCTGAGCACGAAGCAAAGAACCGTGGCATCGAGAACGATTATTTGACCGCCAGGACACTGAAACTTGAGGAACAGCTTCATGGATCGGCTGTTCGTCCGCTGAATCGGGCTCCCTAGCAGAACCATCGAAGGGGGCACTAGCGCGTACAAAGAACCGAGTCAGCTTCGGCCAGGTCGCCACCGTCCATGCAGCGGAGGTCGTAATTCAACTCACGCAGGAATTCGCAGCAGGCGGCGTGAACTTTGCGGCCGTGAGTTGAGAGAAAGATCGTCGGGCGGCAATTGATCAATGTCTCACGGCCACCGCGGAGGACATCTACCTCGGCACCTTCAACATCGATCTTCATGTGAGTCGGCCGCATTTGCTGCTGGTCGACAAACTCATCCAAGCTGATCATCGGCACGCGCAGCGAACCCTCATTCGACAGTTTGCCGGTGCCAGTGCCGGTGCCCATCTGAAAGTTCGCGAAGCCCGCTTCAGCAGCCACGGCTAACTCGTGGATTGAAACGTTCCGGCAGCGATTGGCTGCAACATTGGCCCGCAGGAAGGCGATATTCCGTGGTTCGGGTTCAAAGGCCACCACATGCCCTTTCGAGGCGAGCCTGGCCGACAGGAGCGTGTAGTAGCCAACATTCGCGCCGATATCGAAGACGACAGCGTCGTCTTCGATCAGTTCTTGAAACAATTTCGACTGCGTCTTTTCATACGTTCCGCAAAACAGTCGGACAATTTTCCCGCCACTAGCCGGCAACCAACGGCTGCCGGTGAGCGGCCCGCGGAGAATCGGCAAGTATGCTTTTTGCCAGTAGGGAAGTCGGTACGAAAGTGTTAAATCGGCAGACGTTGCGGTTGCTAATTGCGACATAATCGACCCTCCGCCGAAGCGGTTTGCGAGTGTTCCCTAAGTCGCGGGATATTAGCTGGATTTGTCAGTACGCTGCCAGAGCAATTTCCCCCCGACAGCAGATGATGCCAGCACTGGGCCTACGAGCGCTTGGGCTTTCGCGATTTCACCAGTGCATTCGGATTGATCGTCAGCTTTCGCTTCTGAGGCTGACAAACGGGGCAGAAGAAAGTCGCTCGCTGGGCCTGTACGATGCGGATGATGGTCTGCGTGCTGCATTGAACGCACGGTTCGCCAGCGCGGTCGTAGACGCGATGCTGATTTTGGTATCCGCCCGCTTTATTCAAAGCATTGCGATAGGTCCCGTCAGACAGGGTCGAGCCTTCGTGCTCGATCGCCAAGTGCAGCACCTCAAGCAGCCGGCGATGGACTTCTTGCCAATCCTCCACTTTCAGATTTCGGCACGCTTTGGCCGGATGAATGCCGGCAAGATGCAGGATTTCGGACGCATACAGATTGCCGACGCCGGCGACCGCTTTTTGATCGAGGAGCGCCACCTTGATCGCCCGCTGGCTGCTCCCTAATCGCTGCTGCAATTCCTCGGGCGAGATGACAAGTGCATCAGGCCCCAGCTTATTGCCAATCAATTCAGCCGCCAGCTTGTCATTGGCAACGAGGCGGACACTCCCCAGCCCGCGACGATCCCAGTAATAGACAGAACGAATCGGGCAGCCGGTCAAGTCGAGCCGAAATCGCAGATGCTCCTGCGACGGCGGATCAGCCACCAGCACCAGTCCAGTCATCCGTGGTTCGAACACCAGCGACACGTCGCCGCTCAATCTGACGACCACTCGCTTTCCCAATCGATCAATGGCCTGAACCTTTTTTCCTTTTATTGCCTCAGCTAATTCGTTGGCCGCCGGTTCCATGCGAATCGGCTTGCGAGGGGAGGGGAGGGCAGCAGCGCCCCGGACCTTGGCACCGACAATCCCCAATATCCCGCGACGCATCGTTTCGACTTCAGGCAATTCGGGCATTGGGGTGGCGTTCGATTGTTGGAAGTGCTTGGCGAGTTACGTTTCATTCTACCGCTTGGTCTCCTTCCCGACTCAAGGAGGTCAGAGGTCAGGAGACGGCGGTCGGAAAAGGCGGTATTAAGCATGTGGAAATCAGACTACGACAGGAAAGCGACTTTTCCGCCCACAAAGACCATGCCAGCTAGTCGCTGCGGAAATACCGCGAGACATATGATAAACTATTGGTTGGATAAACGAGTTCCTCCGGATAACGTGCCAAATGGTTGACTCAGGTGAAATGCTGAAGGGCCTAAGTGATGCAGAACTTGCCGCGCTGGCAGATGGCTTGCTCGCACCCAGCGCGCAGACCCGTCTGAATGGTTTGCTGAGTGGAAACAGCGAAGGTCGACTATCACCTGACGAGCTACTCGAACTGGACTTCCTCTTGGCGAGAGTCGACCAGCTTAACATTCTGAAAACACGAGCTCGCTTCACGCTCCGCCAACAAGCAACTGGGACGCACTAATCTTGAGCGGCTATGTTCCGTTGGAAATGCGTAGGCAAATTCGCGAACACTATGGCGGGTGCTGCGCTTATTGCCGATCGGCCGAAGATTTGACTGTCTCGATCTTCGAAATCGAACACATTGAACCTCGCGCAGCGGGCGGACTAACCAAGTTCGAGAATCTTTGTTTCGCCTGCCCCACTTGCAATCGCTACAAGGCCGATCGTTTGATGGCGGAAGATCCGCAAAGCCGGGCGGCGGTAAAACCGTTTCATCCTCAGCGAGACCGTTGGGAAGATCACTTCGGTTGGAGTGTCGACTCTGCTGAAATCTTAGCCTTGACGCCCTGTGGCCGAGCCAAGATTGAATTGCTGCGAATGAACCGCTCACAACTCGTTCGAGTGCGCCGACTGTGGGTCGAAATGGGAGAACACCCACCGACCTTCCGAACTTTTTAGACTGCAACGTCTCGTTCTTCCTGCCAACACTTCCCACCCCTCACCTTGTCACCGCGCCACCGCGTAACGACAATTGATTGTTTGCTTCCGCCACGTCATCCGTAGTTCCAGCTCATGAGCACTGTTTCTCCACTCCAGTCAGTTCCCGATGCCGCGGGCCGCTTTGGCTCGTTCGGCGGCCGCTATGTTCCCGAAACGCTGACTCGGGCCCTGGATGAACTGACGGCCGAGTATGCCAAGGCCCAGCAAGACCCAGCGTTTCAAGCGGAGCTTGACGACCTGTTCAAGAACTTCGTGGGACGACCTTCGCCGCTCTATTTTGCGAAGCGACTGACGCAGCGCTGCAAAGGTGCCCAGATTTGGCTCAAGCGCGAGGATTTGAATCACACCGGTGCTCACAAGATCAACAACACGCTCGGCCAGGCGCTGCTGACCATGCGGATGAAAAAGAAACGGGTGATCGCCGAAACCGGGGCCGGCCAGCATGGTGTCGCCACTGCGACCGCCTGTGCTCACTTTGGCATTCCCTGCGTTGTTTACATGGGCGAAGAGGATATTCGCCGCCAGGCCCCGAACGTAAACAGCATGAAGTTGCTCGGGGCTGAAGTTCGCCCGGTGACGAGCGGTTCACGCACGCTACGGGACGCGATTAACGAAGCGATGCGGGACTGGATGTCGTCGGTCGATACGACGCACTATATTCTCGGCTCGGTCGTCGGACCGCACCCTTTTCCTCGTATCGTCCGCGACTTTCAGTCGGTGATTGGCCGCGAAACGCGAGTTCAGTCGCTTGAGCGGCTAGGTCGCTTGCCCGATTGCGTCGTCGCCTGCGTGGGCGGGGGCAGCAATGCTGCGGGCATGTTCTATCCATTCGTCGGTGACTCGACCGTCAAGCTGATTGGTGTGGAGGCTGGCGGTCGCAGTTCGCGTCCTGGCGATCATGCCTCGCCGCTGAGTTACGGTTCGCCAGGCATTCTGCACGGCAGCTTTAGCTATGTGATGCAGGACGAAGATGGCCAAACCTGCGATGTTCACTCAATCTCGGCGGGACTCGACTATCCTGGCGTGGGCCCCGAACACAGCTATTGGAAAGACGCGGGCCGCGTGACCTACACCGCCTGCGAAGACGACGATGCCCTCCGCGGCTTCGATGCCCTCGCCCAGTGCGAAGGCATTCTTCCCGCGCTTGAAAGCTCGCACGCCATTGCCTTCGCCATGAAGCATGCGGCCACGATGAAGCCCGATCAAACGCTGGTCGTCTGCCTCTCCGGCCGTGGCGACAAAGACGCAGCGGAAATTGCCCGGCTGCGAGGGTAGTAACCTCGCTTCCCCAAGGCCACGCCGCGAACCACCTGTACATCCAGCCGCTTAGAACTCACCTGCTCATGACCAAAATCGACGATCTCTTTTCGCAGCTTCGCACTTCGGGCAAGAAGGCGCTCATGCCGTTCGTGACGGCCGGCGATCCCGACCTGCAATTTACGGCCGATGTGATTCGCGAACTCGACCGCCGCGGCTGCACTATGTGCGAAGTGGGCATTCCCTATAGCGATCCAATCGCCGATGGGCCGGTGATTCAGGCTTCGTATACCCGGGCCTTAGCGCACAAGATCAAGGTGCAGCAGATCCTGGCGATGCTCGGCAAAGTCTCCAGCGAAGTGAAGATGCCAATCGTGACCATGGTCAGCTTTGCGATCATTCACCGCTATGGACCGGAAAAGTTTGTCGCCGATGCCAAAGCTGCCGGCGTGTGCGGGGCCATAGTGCCCGATTTGCTCGTCGAAGAGGCCGACAGGTTCTCGGCGATTTGCAAAGCAGCGGATTTCAACTTGATCGAATTGGTCACTCCTACGACACCGCGCGAACGGGCCCTGCGAATCGCGAATTCCAGCACGGGATTCTTGTACTACGTCTCGATCGCGGGGATCACCGGCGAGCGGACTCAACTGCCGCCTGACTTGGTCGAGAACGTCGGCTGGCTCAAATCGCAGACCAAGCTGCCGATCTGCATTGGCTTCGGCATCAGCCAGCCCGAGCACGTGAAGTTGCTCGCGCCGGTTTCGGACGGGCTCATCGTCGGCTCGGCAATTGTGCGCCGGGTGGCGGAAGCCGCAACTCGCCCTCGCGGCGAGGTTTTGAAGGAAGTGGGCGAATACGTGTCTACTCTACTTGCCGCACTCGCTTAAGTCGCGGCACGCTGCTTGCAAGCACTAGGAATAACGGCATTTCCGAAAATCGCCCTGTTCACGCGAAATAAATCGAGCTTGACCTTTCTGAAGTGCCGAAAGTAGAGTTAGGAAGATAGGTTTCATCAGCTGCCTGAGCGGCTACCGACGACCCCACGTGGCGTCTGGAACGAAACCGGGCGATCGTTCCACACCTTTCCGCCACGCGAGTGGCCGTCCCAGCGACAGCTTGGGTCGGACTTTCACTCTGCGGGAAAGGTGTTTCAACATGACGGACTTCGCTCGCCCCTCGACAATCGAACGCTATTTTTCTGGACTCTGCGAGTATATCTTTCAGACTCGCCTCGGCGTCGTTGACCCGCCGCTGATCGACTACCTCAGCGAAATGCTGCTGCGGTTTGTACGCACCGAGACGATGCACCGGGTTCGCAACCTGTCTGGTCGCCCCGCGGTCGAAGTGGTGGACATGCTGTCCGAAGCCGAGAACCGCATCGGGCTTGCCAAGCGCGAAGTTCATCGGCACATCGGCGACGTGACCCTCTTCTGGACCGGCGTCTATCCCGAGTCACTGCGCGAACTGCGCTCCGTCGAGAAGAAAGACTTCTTCATCGACTACTGCTCGCATGGGAAGAAGGCTTACTACATCGCCAGCACGATTAAGACCGATCGCACCGAAGACACTCCCGACCAGGTTCTGCAACAACTCAGCACCCGCTTTGAAATGTGCGCCTTCGGCCTAGGTGAAGTCCGCCGCGAATGGGAACGCCGCGACGATGCGGAAGGTAGAATCCTGCTGACGGAGTAATGGTAAGGCAGAAGTTAGAAGGCAGAATGCAGAAATGAAAGACTGCTGAGTTGCGGTTCTTGCCAGCCGGTTTATGCTATGGAAATGACGGCAGCACTCAAACTCACGCTCGTTTCCCCGGAGGATTATCTCGTCACCGAGATCGATTCTCTGGTGCGCAGAGAGTACGTCGCGGGCAGAGTCTACGCGATGACCGGCGGCACGAATAACCACGCCCGAATCGTACGCAATGTCTTCCGCTCACTCGATTCCGCTCTGGGAAGCAAAGGCCCTTGCGAAGCTCACTCGGCTGAAACAAAAGTTCGGATTCGCAACAAGCGCGACACCCGCTTCTACTATCCCGACGCATCCGTAATTTGCGAACAAAACCCCGGTAGTGATTACTTCCAAGACCGTCCCGTATTTATTGCCGAAGTGCTATCGCCAACGACACGCCGCTTGGATGATGGCGAAAAACGCGATGCCTACCTGACGATTCCTTCGCTGCAATATTACTTGCTCGTGGAACAAGATAGCCCGGATGTGGTGCTCTACACTCGAACCGAAACAGGCTTTGATCGACGGATTATTTATCAGCGGGCTCGATCAGCAAATTGAACTTCCGGAGCTTGGGATTTCTCTATCGCTGGCGGAAGTTTTCGCCCGCGTCTCTTTCGTTCCCGAATCGTAGTTGTCGACTTCACCGCTAGCAATCAGACCGCGGAAGATAGGGAAGCCAAGTGGACTCTCCCTCAAGCAGCAATGTTGCTGGGGATTCCGCCTGTGATGGTCGAACCAATTCTGTGGGTATCACCTGTACGGATTGTGCCGCAGGTATCGAACGAAGCGGAATTGCCATCATGCTTGCATCTCGTCCTCAAGCCTTGCGATTGATCGTGGCTCTGGCTGCAATTGTGCTGCCATTGGTCATGAGTTCAGCCGCAGTTGCCCAGTACGAAGGGCGGCCCGTGGCGCAGCCTTATTTCGATTTTCCCAATTGGGCCCGCTGGTCGAATTGCCGGCCGCATCCGCTGATCTGGCAGTTCGATCCCTTCGTGCCTTATGCCCAAGGAGATTGTCAGTCGTGCCTGGATGGCAGCCAAGGCTGTCCGCCGCCGAGCAACTCCTGCGTGGAGAATTTTGTCGCCCACCGTCCGAATGGCATCTACGCCATCGCCGACTTCGCGCCGCTCACCTACGACCCGAATCACAACGTCGAGATTGCCCGCATCGGTGCTGCCGGCGCCACAGCGCTCAGCACTGGCGATATTGGTTACGAATTTGATGCCGGAGCGAGGACGACCATTGGCTATACCTACTCGCCGTGCCTCCGGATCGAAGGAACCTATTTCGGTTCCTACTCATGGGACGACACGGCGGCAATCCGCAGCGCCGTAGGTGACTTGAACACCATCCTTTCCAATTTCGCTGACGCACCTGGGTTGGACGACAACGACCTTGTCTCGCTCGGCCAGTTCGCCACGTTTAATAGCCAGGAAGTAAACCTTCGCTATTGGATTGACGTACCACCAGGCCCATTCGACGTCTCGCTCACCCTTGGTGCTCGGCATGTTGTCGCCCGCGAGCGACTGGCTTTCCGCTCGGAATCAACCGGTACCATCGCGAACGACCTGAACGTCGCTACTGACAACGACATGTGGGGCGGACAAATTGGCTTTCAAATTGCCTGGCTCCAAAGTTCACACGTTTGGCTCGAGTTCGACGCCAAGGGGGCAATGTTCAACAACAACGCCAGCCAAACCTCGCTCTACACCAATACCGACGCTGGCAATGTTGTCACGGTCTTTCCAACCGCTCGCGAGCAACAACGAACCTCGTGGATGGGTGATATCGCTGCGGTGTACAACATCCAATTCCGCCCGGGTCTGGTGCTGCGACTCGGCTATCAGGCCGTCTTCCTCAACGGCATTGCCCTTTCCGCAGACAACATTCAGCGCGACAACACGATTCTTCGCGCTGGCCCGGCACAACTCGACGACCGTGGCGAAGTCGTCTATCACGGACCCGTCATCGGTCTGATGTGGAATCGGTAAGCCGCGTTGGTGCTCTGTGCTATTCGAATCAGAATGGTGCCTTCTCAAGCTTTTGGAACTTCGCCGTCACATCTCCCGAAAGCTCAATGCTGTCGGGATTCAGTGTCATTACGGCTGAACCTGGCACCAGATCAAACTTCGAAAGATCAGCCCAGATCACGTTGGGACTGGTCGTTAGTTCGAAGAAGTAACGCAGGTCCGTGAGATTCATCACGGTGCGATATTCAGTGTTGTAGATGCCGAAACCTTTATAGGGCGCGCCGAACGGCACCGATACATTCCGGGCAATGGCCAGCACGCTGGCCACGGCTTCGCGCTCGTTCTTTGGTTCCGGCAGCATTGCCGAGTAGTAGGCGGCGCGCTGAAAACGATCAACGGGATTGACGTTGCCCGGCAACGGCATGGTGCTGCTGGGCTTCGAGAAGTCTTGCTTCTTGAGTAGCGCCAGTTGTTCGTCATACGTCGGATCATTGGTCATGAGCGTGTATTGCCGACCGTGGTGAACTACTGGTTTGCCGCCGATATATTCGATAATCGCGGAGTCGCCGCTGGCGTCTTCAATCGCCAGATGCACATTAGCCTTGTGCCCATGCGCCTCAGCCATAACCACTTGAACACCCTCCAGCAACTTTAGCGCTTCGTTCACGTTAGCGGCATTGTCAAGCAAGTATTGGCCCCACAATCCGGCATGCACCGCCGGCCGGCTGATGTCTCGAGCGCCGAAGTCACAGGCATTCAGATACAACATGTGAACGCCGAGCCCCTTTTCGTTGAAGCCATCCGCGGCCCCAATCCCATAGATGGTTGTCACCAGGCTGCCGTACTTCGAGGTCCATTGGGCCGCGTTCTCTTTCACCACCACTTCCGCACCAACTCGGCCCCCATCGCGAGCCAGGCCGCGAGGAAACACGGTCAACATTGGCAGCGTCGATTCTGGCCAATCCATTGTCCGACTAACCACTACCGCCACCTTGTTCTTATTCCACAGAATGCGCGAACAGGTGTGGCCTGGAGTGGCAAGCAACAGGCCAATCAACAAGGCGAGGATCGTCTGGCTAGCATAACGAGAACGCTTCATGTGAGACTCACTGGTTCTTTGGATTTAGAGCAAACTAGGGGGCCAAGTCGACGGCGAACATAGCCTTGTGCGGCGTTGCAGCGCAAGTATAGGTCACTGGCGCACATCTCTTCCGCAGTTCGCAATGAGGGTTTTCCGCACTGCATGGTAGCCCGCTAGAGATTGCCCCAGCGGGCTGCTGCCCCCTAAAGCCGCAAGTCACTCGGCCCGTTCTAAGTCTCGCAGCATCTGGCGAATGGCGCCCAGGTGATAGGCCGCGTGCCCCGCACTGGCAAAGCAGCCGGTGAAACTGATTTCGTCCCACTGCTGATTCGTGGTCACGATGTCAATGACGTCATTGGCTGTCCGTTCCAACTTGTCGATGAGTTCTGCCCACTCAGAGTCACTTACTTGCACTAACTTCCAAGCGACATTCCAATCAGCATGGGCAAAGGCCGTTTGGTCACCACGCATCGCGCGGTTGACTATATCCAGACCATAGAGCACATGATTGGCGTGGGAGACGATCGGCTTACCTCCAGCGCGCGGCGACGTCGACGCTTTCTTCGCCGACAGAAACTTGAGCGTATCGACCAGGCCAGGCTCGCCTTGATTGATGATGTAAGCGGCCTGCTTATCGGCCCGCAGCATCGTTTCTGAGAGCAACGTTCGCAGGCTGTTGGATACGAGAGTTGCCAGATCGGCTGACATCAGATCACCTCACACAAACGAGATATTTTTGACGCCGAAGCATCGTAGTCCGCACGCTGCAATCGAGAAAGTAGTTCGGTAGGCTTTACTTCTCGCGAGCCTGATCGGCCAATCGCTGCACGAACAGTTGATGCTCTGGCGATGCAAGACCTTGGCGTAGTACGGATTCGACGCGCGCTTGATCTCCGTTAAGCATCGCGTTTACCTCGAGCCAAAGGCCTGGAAAGGCAGCGCTCCTTAGAATGCCATCTGCACCGGGCATTTGCCGCACAAACTTACCATCGACGAGTTTGAACCAATCAATGGCTCGTTCCCAGGTGCGCCAGACGATATATTCTTGCACGCCGTTGCGCCGGTAAACTTCGAGTTTCTCGTGCAGGTCGTAACTGACGCTGGAAGCAGCGATCTCGGTCACCAATTCCGGCGCACCTTCGATAAACTTGTCGTCGCTTGTCCGTGACTGACCGCCGTGACTTGGCAGAACGCGCAGGTACACATCGGGCTGCGGCTCATTCTTCGCGTCTAGGCGCACCGACGCATTATCGCCACCCTGTGTGCCTGGCGTACTCCACCGATAGGCACCTAGCCACGTGATGAACTCGAAGTGCGGAACTCCATGCCCGTCGGCAGAAACTGGCGGAGTCATGATGTAGACGATTCCTTCGACTAGCTCAGCCTTTGTGTTCCTGGGCATCGCCCGATAACGCCGCTCAAACTCATCGCGCGTAAGTCGATCGCCCGATTGCAACGGCGGCACATGCTCAAACGCCGGAATGATCGGCGAAATCAGAGAATTGGTTGAGGCGGTGGACATTTGGTAGTTCCGTTGCAAATGCGCAGGACTCTCATCATTATATGTCAAATCGAGGACGCCCCGGAAGACGCTTGTCATCTCGACCATGCAGTGCTTTAGCGCGACTCCCGCTCCTGAATCATTTAGAACGAATCTGGGCACAGGCCCTAACGACCGGTTTCACGAAGGGTTGGACCACTTCACTCGCAGGTAGCCGCAGATTGCGAAGTAGATCACAATCGCCGAGCCAACAGACACAAACACCAAGATGAACGGCCAGTCTTCAGCAAGTCGCGATGGTTCTTTGAAGAGGAGTTCCACGAGATTGGCAACAATACCGAAGGCAGTAACCACCGCGCCGCCGAGGTTAAAGCCTCCGATTACGCGCTCAGCGGACTTGGATCCGCCGAAGTACGCCAAGCATTCACCAATCTCGTAGGCCAAAATCGGTCCTACGAATAGGACTGAAAAGATGGTCCCCAGGGTCCACTCGTCCTGAAAGGGGGCACTTAGGCCAGCGGTAATGAAGAGTGCCGCTACCAAAGAGTTCAGGCAAAAGAACACGCCTCGCAGAACGGCTAAGCCTGGCGTGGAAATTTTCTGGTTCGTTGCGACCGGTGACTCGTAAGGGTTGATCATGGTGCAATATCACTGGCGATCATTGCATCGCTGCTTCACTCGTCAGGATTGTCGCGGCACATTATGAACTGAGTCCCAATACGCTTCGATCGTTTTCGAACCGCACGCACCCGGATGAATCTGCATGGTCCGCCGCCATTTCTCAACTTGCTGATCGTCGAGAATGACATTCGGTTTCGGCAAGAATCCAGCAAAACAACTTTCGATGCCGAGTTCCGTGGCCACTTCGCGAGAATAGTCCGCGCCACCCGAACTCCAGCAATACAAAATTGCTCCTTGACGTGCCAAAGCGATAACGTGCTGAGCGACGCCGCTAACAGGTATGCGTTTGGAGCCGGCTGTGCGAATGAGCGTGTCATCCACGTCAACGTAGACCACCAGAGGCGATGCGGAACTGGCCGTCATCCGTGGTCCTTTCCGATGCAGTGAAGCCTAGCCCGTCGGGCTAGGATTTTGTTGATCGCACCTTGAGTACTTATTTCGTGTCATTCGTCGCAATTCGAATCCCCAACTCGCGCAGTTGCTTGTTGTCGACCAGGTTTGGCGCTTCGGTCATCAAGTCGGTGGCCTTCTGGGTTTTGGGGAAAGCAATCACTTCGCGAATACTGTCGAGTTGGCCGAAGAGCATGACGACGCGGTCGATGCCGAGGGCGATGCCGCCGTGGGGTGGCGCGCCCATTTGCAGCGCGTCGAGTAGGAAGCCAAAGCGGTTCTTGGCCGTTTCGGCATCGATGCCGAGCAGCCCGAAGACTTTGCTCTGCGTGGCGCTATCGTGGATACGAATCGTGCCGCCGCCCGCTTCGCTGCCGTTGATGACCAGGTCGTAAGCGACCGCGCGGGCTTTGCCGGGGTCGGTTTCAAGCATCGGAATGTCTTGCGGACGAGGCGCGGTGAAGGGATGGTGCATGCTGTTCCACCGCTTCTCTTCGGCGTCGTATTCGAACATTGGGAACTCAACGATCCACGAAAAGCTGTAGCTCTTCGGGTCGTACAACTTGAGATCGACGCCCACCTTCTTGCGCAGGTTGTGCAAGGCCTTGCAGCTGATGGCCCACGTGTCGGCGACAAAGAACAACAGGTCGCCGGGCTTGCCTTGCATGCGTTGAGCGAAACCAGCGAGTTGCTCTTCGGTGAAATTCTTGCTAATCGGCGACCAGAGTTTGCCGTCTGGCTCGACGCGGAACCAAGCGAGTCCTTTTGCTTCGAACTGCTTGACGAACTCGGTGAGCTCGTCGATCAGTTTGCGCGAGTAGAACGCAGCGCCCCCCGGAGCATTGATGCCGCGAACCTTCTTGCCCGCTTCAGCCGTTTCTTTGAAGACGCGGAAGTCGCTCTTGGCGGCGAGGTCGGTGCAGTCGATCAGTTCGCAGCCGTAACGCAGGTCGGGCGCGTCGTGGCCGAAGCGTTCCATGGCTTCGTCCCAAGTCATGTGCGGCAGCGGCAGTTGCAGATCCATGCCGAGGAACTTCTTCGCCATCCGCTTCATCAACCCGTCGATCATGTTGATGACGTCGTGATGCGTGACGAACGACATTTCCAAGTCAAGCTGCGTGAACTCAGGCTGGCGATCGGCCCGCAGGTCTTCGTCGCGGAAGCAGCGGGCGACCTGCACATAGCGGTCGTAGCCGGCGACCATGAGAATCTGCTTGTACAACTGCGGCGATTGCGGCAGCGCGTAGAATTGCCCGTTATGGACGCGGCTGGGAACCAAGTAGTCGCGGGCTCCTTCGGGTGTACTGCGACCCAGGATGGGCGTTTCGACATCGAGAAAATCGTTGTCGGCGAAGTAATTTCGCATCTCGAGAATGATGTCGTTCCGCAGCTTGAGCGTGCGTTGCATCTCGGGACGGCGGAGGTCCAGATAACGATACTTCAGACGCAGGTCTTCGCCGGGCAGATCGGCCTGCGTAGGATTGAACGGGGCGTTGTTCGACTTGTTCAGCAATTCGAGCGAGGTGACGCGGATTTCAATTTCGCCGGTGCCGATCTTTTGATTGATCGTTCCTTCCGGCCGCTTCGCCACGGTGCCGACGACCTTGATCACATCCTCGCCGCGAATCTTGCGAGAATCTTCAAGCTGGGCCGCTCCACCTTCGGGAGCAAAGACGACCTGGGTCTTGCCGTAGCGGTCGCGCAGGTCGATGAACAGAGTGCCACCGTGGTCGCGGGCGGTGTCGACCCAACCACACAGGGTGACTTGTTGACCAACATGTTCTGCCCGCAATTGCCCGCAAGTATGAGTCCGCAGCAAAGGAACCTCCCCGTCTCTGGTACGATCGAAATATGGTTGGCGGCAGCGAGTTACGCCCAAAGAGCTGCCGGCTGTCGTTGTTCGGTGCATCGATCCAGCGGTCGCTGAAAATCGAATCCGCCAGTGTAGTTGTTGCAGCCGGTGGCGCGAAGGTTCGGAGCGAGAGCAATTGGAAAGCCGGCCCAGTTTTGGTCTAAGCATAGTGACGCCTGCCAAAAACCGGCGCAACTTTAATTTCAGCAAGGGCTTACGGGCAGTCGACACAGCCTCACCCGCATCGAAACCGCGACCAGATTCTTTCGTTGGTTGCGCTTGTACATTGCGCGCTGTCAGCTAAGAATCAGAGGTATGAAGCCTAGCCAAGAACTGATCGACGATATCTATCGCGAGCGGATCGAGCGCGCGCGTCGAACGCCGATGGAAGAGAAGATGTTCGACGGGCTTAAGCTGTTTGCGGATGCCTGCGAATGGGCTCGAGTTGGTCTGCGGGCTCGGTTTCCCAACGAGAGTGAAGAGCAGATCGAATATCGTTTGCGAGCGCAACTTGACCGGCTGAAAGCGATTGAACCCAACGCATGGACTATCATCCCTACGTCCGAAGCGTCATTGATGCTTTGATCGCCGCGAACGTTCCCTACGGCGAGTCAGCGAAGTTAGCCTCGATTGGCCCTACATTGAAGGATGGGCAGAGCAACACGGGACACAACCGCTGCTTCGAGAGATCTGCAACAGCATTCCCAAGGGCTAGCCGCTCATCAGATTTGCCCCCCTTTTCCCGCAGCAATTCCCGCAGGCTTCAGTTAGAATTCACCTACCTCTCCTGCCCCTTCCTAGATCGATTTCCGTCTCGTCATGGATGCTGACCAATGCCTATTGGTTCGTTCAATCGGTTGCTTTGCGCCGCGCTGCTTGTTTTGCTCGTTAGCGCTGGACTATCCGCTACCGAGACAGCAGCTGCCGAGAAAGGGGAGAGCGCTCGGTTCTCGTTGCATTTTCGCAGTGGCGAACACGTGGCAGCGAATGACTTAGAGGCCTGGCCGATCACTGGCAGCAGCACAAATTCGAAGTTGGGTCGGCGTGATCTCTTCGCCAAAGACAACCCGGTGCGGCTGATTCGCGATCACGAGGCCAAGATCGAACTGCGAGTGCCGCTCGTGATCATGGCCAATGGCGATGTGATCACTGGCTTGCCACGGCAGTTGGTCGCAACCGATGGCCGCCAAGGTCAATTGCAGCAAGTCCGCTTGCAACTTGATTCGCCTCTGATGCCCGTCGATGGCACTGGCGTCAGCGTACGAACCGATCGCGTGCAGCGAATCATCGGGCAGGAATCGAGACAGCGACGCCCGGCACCAGAACCCGGCACGGTGGTGCTGCTCGATGGCCGCGAGCTCAAAGGAAGCAGCATTCGCTGGCAAGAGTACGGACTGTCGATCTTGACCGATGACGGCATCGTGCAAGCTGAGTTCACGGATCTGGCCGATGTCGTTTTTCCGCAGGTCGATCAATTGGCAGCCGTGGTCGAAGATAGCTTGGGCGCAGGGAGCATGACCGGACCAGCGATCATGCGTCTTGCCATTAACAGTGGTGCCGTACTTACCGGGGCTCGAGTTTCGCGAGAGGTGGAGCGCATTCGCTCGCGGAAAGGTTCCACGGTCGAGGTGATGTACTACGTACAGCCGGCCTGGAGTTCACACCCCATCGCAATCCCCGAGAGCGAGATTGCCTGGATTGGTTATCGCCAATCCAGCGAGATTCCGCTCTCGTTGCTCCCTGCAGAAACGCACGTCAACCAACGGTTGATTGGTAAGCCCCAAACCTGGCTCAGAAACCGTTCGCACACGGGGCCAATGGCTGCTTCTGGCAGACTGGAGTCTGATTTAGGTCTGGCAACTCATTCGATCAGCCAGATCGTATTTAAGTTGCCCGCAGGTGCTGCATCGCTGTCGACGACCGTCGGTCTCGACCGCAGTGCCGGCAATGGTGGTTGCGTTCGTTGTCGCATTGCCGAATGGGATGCAAGCGCACGCCAGCCAGGAACCACGCTCTGGGATAGTGGCATCTTGCAGGGAAGTGACGGCCCAAAATCGACCGGTGCGGTGAATGTGCAATCGCTGGCCAACATCGTCCTGATTACGGACGACGCGCACGACGAGCGACCTGCCGGTGCCGATCCACTCGATATTCGTGATGCTGTTTGTTGGCTCGCCCCTCTCGTCGAAATAGATCCGCAGTACTTGCGTCGACCAGAAGCAGTCGCCCAAAGCCTGCCTGGCCTGAACGTTTGGCAGCAACAAAGTGAAGACTGGTCCCGAGTCTCCGTGGGCGAGCGTTGGAGCGAAGCAGCCGATCGCTGGGAAGCGGTTCTTTCGATTCCCGCGAACACCAAATTGCAGTTGCGTCGAACGGCCAAAATTACGTCACTGGGCGATGTGCTGGAAATGGTGACCGCTGTTTCGCGCAATCCAACCGAACAGCAACTGGAATTGAGAGTGAACGACCAGGTGGTGGAGTGGTTGACGAGTGAAGATCGCGAAGCGATGGCCACGCGCCACGAGAAATATGTCCAGCCCTGGATTCGCCGCAACAACCGATTTAGCGACATGCGCGAAGAACTCATGTCCGACACACTGGCCTACTGGTGGGACTTGCAAGAGTTTCGCGGTCGCGAAGTCACTCTCGACCTAACTCTGAGCGCGGGCTCACGCGAGGTAAAACTTGTCTGGCAAGATTGTTCGCTCCGCTCGGCAATTGGCAATTTGCCCGCTAGTGGTGAATTGCCAAAGGTCGATGTCAAATTGACGGAAGCAACCTTGGCTCATAGCTCGCTCCCACACAATCGCTATGCCTTTCGAGATTTGATGCCCTATCGCGGCAAAGATGCACAGCCCATTCGCTTTCTGGGCCAGGTTCGTACCGGTGGTTATGGGATGGTTCGCAATTCCCAACTCACCTTCGAACTCAAGCCCGAGTATCGTAAGTTTGTCGCTGTCGTGGGGAGTTGCTATCACACGTCGGGCGCGTTGCGCGTCATGGTCGATGGCAAGGTGCTGTGGGAACGACCAAAAATGAACTCGCTGCGCCCTGCCGAGTTGATTGAATTGCCCCTGCCAGCAGACGCCAAACAGCTGACGCTCATCAACGGTGTCGATGGCATTTACGAAAGTGCTGCTGCCTGGACAGACGCAGGCTTCATCGTTGCCAAGTAGCAGTGGCAATCTCAGCAATCGACCTCCAACCCCCAACTTTGTTGCACGAATTCAGGCACGGTTCGACTGCCCGCGCGATCGTCGGCCCACTTCAGAACTGCGGGCCGTTTGGCCACGTCGGTACATAGTCGGCTGACATGGGGCGTAATATTGACTCGGCCCAAATCGAGCCGGTCAGCATCAAAACACGTTTGCACCGTGATCTCGGGGTGCGTCAGCGCGTGGGTGTGATCGTAGCAGGCGCGATAGAGCAGTGCGAACTCAGCAGCGGGAAGCTCAAATAACTGGCCGTGCAGTTGAGCGGCAAACTCAGCAGCCCGCGGACCATGCTGTGGATCATGCCCTTCGTTTTCGCGCTGCGAGTCGTGCAGCACTGCGAACAGACTCACCACTCGCGCGTTCGCACCGGTTTCCTCGGCCAGGCGAAGACCATTCTCCAGCACCCGGGCCCAGTGACTCACGCCATGAAAACCATCCAGCGGCAGCAGATAATCCTGCAACACGCGACGGACGATCGGTGCCAGCTGCTGAGCGACTTCCTGATTACTCATGAGGGGTTCACCCGCGAGAATTGCCAGGCGTGCCAAAGTACGAGGCCAAATGGCACCCACCAGATCAAGTCGTTCGTCACATTCGTCAGTCCAGCAATCCACGGCAATTCGCCATGGCGATTAGCCCACAAAAAACCGATCGGCCCCAAGACTTTGCCCAGCAGACCGACCAACACAATCGGCCAGTGCCGCACGGGATCGTACGCGGCTATGGCATACCCCACGCCATACACGCCCACGATCATGCCGATGCACTGCCACAAGCTCGGATAGTTCGGCGGTTCCATCCCGGCCCAATCAAACGCCAATCGCGGCCAAAGTACAGCCAATGCTCCCCAGGCCAAATTGTAAATGGCTGCAGCCCAGAGCATCCAAAACATCCAGGCCGGCGAAGTCCGAGCAGTAGGTATTTTCATGGCTCTTATCATAGGAAAGTGCCGCGCATCCGACGCTCAGTGGCTTAACGGTGTTAAGTTTTTCAACACCCCCCCCTTTTGCGTGCATCACACTCAAGACCTTTTGTGGCAATGAATTGCGCCCAACTTGTAACAACTGAAATCATCCTATTTGTTGATAAACCTCCGCACTGCACCGTGCCGGTTACCGAGTTCAATTATGCAACCTGCGACGTCCCAACGAATCACGAGAGAAACAGGCTTCCGTACCTCCCGTTCGCTTTCCTCGCTCCCGTTCGCTTTCCTCGCTCACGCTGCGGCTTTCCGAAAGTGGTGTCAGCGAGAATTACTACCTTTTCCTCGGCGCGCACCGCCCCCGCCGCGCCGGCGCGTTTCTTCTTCGACCAGGTTGCCAAAACAGACAACAATATCATTACTATTTACTGACAACTTGTCAATCAACTGACGACTAATTTTTGTTGCCCGTTGGAACGTGCAACTTGAGTAGATTCAACATGAGCCGCCTTAGCACTGCGAACTCTAGCGGGGCTTTTTCGTGCGCGGGTAGAATGGGGCGATAGAACCAGGAGTCTACCTTGCCACAGTTCAATACTTAGTTGCGGCACTCTTTGCCATTAGCCTGCTGGTGACCATAGTCGTTTTGCTTTGGCGTCAGGCTCTACGGGTGCGACGATGAATCAGACCAGCCGCGCACCACTCATCACAGCCATCGTCCTGCTGCTCCTGCCGTTGCTGTACGTGGGAAGCTATTTGGCGCTGGTGGTGCCGCAAGGGCGAATGGTCTTTAAGGCCACGGAGTATTTTCCGGGACATGAGTACCTGTGCCGCTATCGAATCGATAGCGATGTCATTCTGCCTGCGTTGTTTTGGCCCCTGGAGCAGATCGACCGGAAGGTGAGACCGGAGGCGTGGGAGATTACGCCTGCTCCACTCCCGTGACATAACTACTCACTCAAATGATCCCACTACCCAATTGCGGACCCGATTGCCCGTCCCTACAGCTCGCGATAGAGTGCGCTTTGATCTTCGCAGCGGCAATCAATCCTTCTTCTCCCGACTTCAACCATGAATACCCTCTCTCCCACTAGCTGCGGCCTGTTGTTGCTGGCGATCTTATCTTCCGCGAGCGCGCAGGCTCAGGATATTTTCGCTGCCAACAAGGCGCTCGGTCGCGGCGTCAATCTCGGCAACGCGCTCGAAGCTCCGAAAGAAGGCGATTGGGGGATGAAAATCGAGGCGGAGTTTTTTCCGCTCATCAAGCAGGCCGGCTTTCAACATGTGCGCTTGCCGGTGAAGTGGACGTCGCATGCGGCGAAAGAAGCTCCCTATGCGATCGACGCCAAGTTCTTCGAGCGCGTCGATTCGATCCTCGAGCAGGCCGCAGCGAACAAACTGCTCGTGGTCCTCAACCATCATCATTACAGCGAACTCGACGCCCGCCCAAAGGAAGAACTACCGCGGGCGATTGCGATCTGGCAGCAGATTGCCGCGCGCTACAAAGATCGTGGCGCTTGGCTCTATTTCGAACTGATGAACGAGCCCCATGAAGAGTTGAACAAGGACAACGCCTGGACCGAGATGATCCCGCCACTTCTCGGCGTAGTGCGCGAGACGAACCCGACGCGCCCCGTGATCATCGGCCCACCTTTCTGGAATGGCATGTGGGCCCTGAGCAAATTCAAGCTGCCGGAAGATAAGAACTTGATCGTGACGGTTCACTACTACAATCCGTTTGAGTTCACGCATCAAGGCGCGCACTGGGTGAAGGACTCCGACCGCTGGCTGGGGAAGAAGTGGACCGGCAGTGAGGCTGAAATGAAGGCCATCACCAAAGAGTTCGACTCCACCGCAGCTTGGGCGAAAGAAAACAATCGCCCCATCTATCTCGGCGAGTTCGGTGCCTTCCGCAAGGCCGATGCAGCCAGCCGAGTTCTCTGGACGGCCGCCATCACCCGCGAAGCTGAAGCCCGCAACTTCAGTTGGGCTTACTGGGAATTTGGCGCTGAGTTCAGCATCTACGACCGCGAGAAGAAAGCCTGGCGCGCAGACCTGCGCGACGCCCTGCTCAAGCCCTAACCGCGGCCCCCTTCGCAGCAGGTTTCGCAGATGGTGTGACAGCGCTCGCATTGCAACTTCGCGCGAATTTCAATCAACGGCCCGCCACAAACCGGGCATGCACAGCGGGGCGGAGATTCGGCTTCGTCTTTCTCGGGTTGTTCCACGACAATCCTCCTGGGTAAGCAATCGAGTCCACTCGGCTTGATAATTTCCCGCGCCCGGCCGTTACGAACAATGGCCGTGGCTGGGGTTGCCAAACCGCATACTCTCGTCGAACGAGCCATTTGTCGGTACGCTGGCAGCAGTTGTCCTGCCCGACATCTCCCCGCTAACTGGACCGAATACCTTTGAACCGCCTGCAGCAGCTTTCGGCCGAGTACAGTTGGATCCTGAATCGTTGCCGGCATCGATTCGCCTGTGCCCTCGCCTTCACGCTGGCCTTCCGCGTGCTGAACCTGGTGTTGCTCGCACCAGTGGCCGCCGCCATTCTCCGCTTTGGTTTGAGTCGCTGGGGACGCGCTTCGGTGGGAAACTTCGAGATGCTCTCGTTTGCGCTCACGCCCGAAGGGCTGGCCGCGCTCCTCGGAGTAGGCACGATTCTGCTGGCTTCGACCTATTTGGAACTTGCCGGTCTGCTCCGCCTGCTGGCCAACGACAGGCTGCATTGGTGGGAAGCGTTTCGCAGTTCAACGCGGCTGTTTTTGCACCTCGTTCAATTGGGATTGCGTCAGCTACTCGTCTATTTGGTTTTGCTCATTCCGTTTGCTGCCGCCATCGGCCTCACCTATTGGCTCCTCTGGAGCGGCAAGGATCTGAACGGCCTGATCGTGTTGAAGCCGCCCGCTTACTGGTGGGGCGCGGGGCTGGCTGCGGTCTTTGCCGGCAGCTATGCCGCGGTGGTCGCCTGGTTTTTTCTCCGCTGGCTCTATGCAGTGCCCATTCTCTGCCTAGAACCCGTGGTTTCGGTCACAACTGCGCTGCGCCAGAGCGCCCTGCGCTCGCGCGGCCAACTATTGCCAGCTGCCCTGATGCTTGGCGTCTGGCTTGCCTCCGCAGCGATTCTGGTGCTGGCGGTCTATTCGGCCAGTGATTTTCTTTCTGAAGAAATCCTGCGCTTTAGTAGTTGGAATATGTCAACCAGTGTGCTCGCGACAGGCTTGGTTCTGCTCGCCAATGCCATCGTCGCGGTAACCATCAGCGTCCTGGCGAACCTCACCTTCGCGGGCGTGATCCTGGCCCTCTATCGCCACGTTGCCCCACCGGACGCACTTGTCCATCAACCGGTTGCCGAAGACCACCAGCGGTTGTCGATGGGTTGGCTGATGGGCACCGCTTTAGCCTCGGCAGGACTACTTTCTTCGATCGGCAGTTTTTTGGCGATCGTGGACTTACAGGTTGCGGAACAGGTCGAAATCACAGCCCATCGCGCTGGGGCGACGCACGCGCCGGAGAACACGATTGCCGCACTCAAGCAGGCAATCATCGACAAGGCCGATTGGGCCGAGATCGATGTCCAGAATACTGCGGACGGTAAGTTGGTGGTGATGCATGACATCGATCTGGCCCGCCTGGGCGGCGGCAAGCGCAGAGTCGATCAAGCTACGCTCGCTGAGATTCAACAGTTCGATGTTGGCCAGCAGTTCAGCCCCGCCTTCGCGGGCGAACGAATCGCGACGCTGGCCGATTTTCTGACGGCCATGGGTGACAACATTCGTCTCAACATCGAGCTCAAGCCGCACAACTCGCGCGATGCGAAGCTACTCACCCAGCGCGTGATCGAACAGGTTCAACAAGCGGGGCAGGTGGACCGCTGCCGCATCTGTTCGCAGTCGTACGAAAGCCTGCAACTCGCCCGCCAACTAGAACCCAAGCTGCCGGTCGGGTATATCGTGGCCACTTCGCTCGGTTCGCCAGAGAAACTGAATGTCGACTTTTTGATGGTCAAGACGAGCCTGGCCAAGCGTCAACTAGTCGACCGCGCCAATTCACGAAAAATAGCCGTGCATGCCTGGACGGTCAATCAACCCAATTCGGTGGCACCGCTGCTCGACGCAGGTGTTACGAACCTGATTACCGACGACCCACTGCTCATTCGCCGCGAACTCGACGAAATTCGCGGGCTCGATACCGTCCAGCGCTTATTGCTCCGAGCGCGGAACGAAATCCTGCAATAGGCAAGGCCTCCGCGCACCTGACTCAAGAACGAAAACGGGGCCGGTGAAAGCAAATTCAACGGCCCCGCAATCAGGGTGGCTGACGGGACTTGAACCCGCGACTTCTAGATCCACAATCTAGTGCTCTAACCAACTGAGCTACAGCCACCACAACCAACGGGAACTAGTTTAGCAATCACCTCGGTTGCAGGCAACGGCTGGGAAGTTTGAGTTAGCCCCCGAATAAGCGGTGAAAGCGATTGCTGGCAACAGAATTCGGCTGTAACAACTGGCTCCAATTCTCGCTTAGCGAAGCATGGGCAGTATGCCTGTCAGCTTTTATTTAGGTGGGCCATTAGGAGTCGTTGCATGCTCAAAGAACTGTTCCAAAAGATATTCTCGATCAATCTCAAACGGGTGAATTGCCCGGAATGCCAGACCCCGCTTCCCACGCTGCGCATTCCCGCTTCGGCCGCGCAAGCCCAGTGGGGCGGTTGGACCTGCCACCAGTGCGGCTGTCAGATGGATAAATGGGGGACGCGACAGGACTCAGCCAAACCGGTCGCAGAAAGTCGAAACTGGCGATAGTTGTCACTTGATTCCCAGAACGCGCAAGCGGCAGTAACCCTCGGCCCCTGCGCGTTCTTCGTTTCTTGGCCAAACACAAGCTGCGACTGGTGTTCGCAAATAGTTCACCTTGTTGGAGATTGAATCAGGCAGCCCTTGCGAACACCGGGAACCTGCTTGGTTGCAAAATGCAGCCAGCTGGCAAGCGACCATTCATTCTTCGGCGATTTGGCAAACTTTCACTCGCAGACTCAGCCATTCTGCATTCGGGCCCGAACAATTTCTTTGGCACGAGAACTGCTTCTCACGTCGCGCAGCGAATGACGGTCTCATTTGCATTCCTGCCCGCAGCCAAAAGTCCCTACGATGCCCGCTCCGCATTATCGACTCCCTGAGTCACCACCACCGGTGCCGGCCAATGGCCTCTCGACGAACGCACGCGACGGACGAGCAGATCTTGCGGCGCCAACTGCTACAGTCGCGTTGCCCCGCATCAATTGGCCGCTACGTTGGACGGTCGCTGCGACGCTGATTGTTGCGGCGACCATCGTTCTCGGCCTCGGACTGATCTGGCTGAGACACGTGGGATTGATGTTGTTCGGCGGCGTGGTCCTCGCAACCGCGCTCCGGCCCATCATCGAACTGGTCGCATCACGCTGTCATGTGGGCAGGGTCCATGCAGCTATTGTCGTCTATGGAATTTTCTCGCTCTTGTTCATTGCGGCAATTGTGGCCTTGGTGCCCGAAATCATTGGCCAAGGACAAAGCTTGTTAGAAAAATTGCCGGGCTGGTATGACAATGGGCGTGACTATCTGTTGGCCTCCCAACAAAGAGTGCTGCTCACGTTGGGCAAACGCATTCCGGCAGAAATGCCCGATCTCGATAAGGTGATGCGTTTTGGCGCCGGCATGAGCGGGAGTGAAACCTCGCCGCTGGAAATTATCATGCAGGTGGGCACCGGCATTCTGGGAGTGCTGGCGGTCGGAGTGCTGGCCTTTTACTGGTCGGTGAATGAAGAGCAGACGATTCGCTCGTTACTGCAACTGGCGCCCGACTATCGCCGCACGTTCTTCCAAAGCCTGGTCGACGAAATGCTCTTCAAGCTCGGCGGCTATATTCGCGGGCAAATGATCCTCTGCGCGGCGGTTGGTGTGCTGAGCCTGATTGCCTACCTGGTGATTGGGCTCCCCTATGCCTTGCTGCTAGCGCTCATCGCCTGTGTGCTCGAAGCGGTTCCCATCATTGGTCCCACATTGGGAGCGATACCCGCGATTCTGGTGGCCCTTTCGCTCGGCGTGCAAGAAACGGCGCTCGTTATCGGCGCGGCAATGTTGATTCAAACGCTCGAGAATTATCTGCTTGTGCCGAAAATCATGGATCGTTCGGTGGGCATTGGTGCCATCGTCACCCTGCTGGCGATTGTCGCCTTCGGTGCGATCTTCGGCCTGACGGGAGCGATCTTCGCCATCCCGCTTGCAGCTATTTCGCAAACGCTGTTCGAACGCCTGGTGCTGCTCCGCGAATTCAAGCAAGAAGAGTTCACGACCAGTCGCGATGCAGCCGGCGTATTGCACTATCAACTGCTCGACCTGATTCACGACGTGAAGCGCCAGCAGCGGCAGAAAGATATTCCCGTCGACAATTGGACCACCGAAAGCTTCGCGGAACTCGAAACACTCGCGGTAGCGCTCGATGAAATGGTGCAGGAAGATGAAGTGGAACCCGCTCCCCCCAAACCGATCGCAGCGGTGACCCAATGACACTCTTTCAATTCACAAAGCACTCGTTCGCTGTGGTGTTCACACTCATTGCCTTGCTGATTCTGTGGGGAGCAGGGACGGCAATCGTCATTTTCCTCGCCTCGCTTGCGCTGGCTGCGGCGCTGCATCCTCAAGTGGAATATCTGAAGCAGAAAGGTTTCGGATCGGCTGCCTCCGCAGGGTTGGTGGCGGGAGCTTGCGCGCTAGTGCTGGGAATTCTCGCTGCCCTCATCGCGCCGCAACTTCTGGCTGATTTGAATCACCTGCAAGCCGACATCTCATTGGCCGTTGCCTCGTTTGCTCAACATTCGCCCAACCACTGGTTAGTCCTCGCAACTCAGCCTTCGGCGGGTGAAACGGCCGATCCGACGTTGCCATTGCTGGGGGGACTGTTGCCCTCGCTCGTCGGTACCGCTTCGAACTTGTTTCAACTGAGTGCGTTCTCTGGCATCTGCCTGGCGCTGAGCTTTTATTGGACACTCGACCGCGCACGCTTCGAACGGCTCTGGCTATCGCTGATTCCCGTGCGCCGGCGTGTGGGTGCGCAGCGAATGTGGCAAGCGATGGAGCGCGAGGTGGGGGCGTACATGCGTAGCGAAATTATTCAATTCCTGCTCGCAGTCCTGCTGCTGTGGCTAATATTTTTCGTGCTCGACGTGCGCTATGCGGCCTTCGTGGCCGTAATGGCTGGCGTGCTTACCTTGATTCCTTGGTTAGGAACACTGTTCGCGTCGGCTGCGGTGCTCGTGCTTAGTTCGCCGAAGATGATGGACTGGGATGCCGCCTGGGTTTCGCCCCAAAGTGGAGCAGCGTTTGTCGCCATCGTGCTCGTATTGCTGCTGATGGAGTTTGCTGTCGAGCCGCGACTGTTTCAGCGCGATCGTTACAACTCGCTGTGGATTGCCCTGGCTGCAATTGTGATGGCTGCCCTCTGGGGCTTCTGGGGACTCATCTTTGGCCCGATGGTAGGTTACGTGCTGCAAATTCTGGTGCGACAGGTTTATCCACGGCTGGTGCAGGAGCAGTCACCCATTAGCAACGAGGCGGTGCTCGCAGATCGACTCGCGCAACTTGAAGCACGCTTCGCCAGTCAAGAGTCGATTCCACCCGAACTCCTCAACCTCAAGAAACGGTTTATGGAGCTCGTCAGGCAGCATAGCGAACTTTCGCAGCCTCAAGCCAGCAATGAATAACGAGCGGATTCAACTACTCGTTCAGCTTGAAGTAGAGAAACCCGTCCTCAGCTCCCACTAGCAGATCACGCTTGCCATCTCCATTCCAATCGACGGTTGTGGGACTGGTATCGTGCCCGGCTAACTGACGTTGGTCGAGAGCGCGCGTGTCTTGCAATTCAATTCGCTCTTTGCTGTTTGCCAGGCATTTGAAGAATGTAGCGTTTCGTCCGTTGGTGATGAGATCAGTCAGCCCATCGCCGTCCCAATCGGCCACGGTTAATTTGCGCCGGCCACTCTTGCCCGCTTCGCCAACGTTCAGCCGCAACAGGCCATCCGTCTGATTCAGCTTCTTACCACCGCCGTCAAACTCACTGCCGCCAATTCCATAAAAGATTCGCTGCGGCGGCAGCAAGACCAACTGTCCGAAAGGGAACTCAGACGTCGCTGGCACACGTGCCCGAGGAAAGAGCACCAAGTAGCCGTCCGGGTCGAGCATGGCGAGATCGACCAGGCCATCGCCATTGAAATCGTGCACGAGTGGCGTCGTGCGCCACTGCGTAGCAAGTTCTTTCTCACGCGGCGTCCACCAGGTCCAGGCGGGTTTCGGCGGCGCACCTGGCCATTCGACCTGCACCGATTTCATCTTGCCGAGCTTGGGCACTTGGCGACTGCCCACATTCTTCCACCAGACAATCCGTCCCAGAATGCTGTTCGCGACGATATCGGGCAGGCCATCCTGATCCCAGTCCGCCACGCTGATTGTGGTGTAACCCCACTTGGCTTCCGCGGGCCCTTGAATGCTGCCATTGGAGCCCGCTTGAATGCGAATGGTTTCACCATCCGCTGCGAGCATTTGAGGAGCGGCGAATTTCGGCGTACTCGCTTTCTCTGCCGTACCCAGGTTCTCAACCCAGCCGATGTAGCCCGCCGAGTTGCCGCTGACGATATCCTCATTGCCGTCGCCATCCCAATCGAAGCCCACCGGCGTGCACAACACGCCAAACTTCACTTCGTCTGCTGCTTGTTGAAAGAACTGAGGCAGCGCAAACTCGGGCATCTTGTTTTTCTGCTGGCCAACATTCTCGACCAAGGCGACGCGACCATCTTCCTGCCCCACAATCAAATCGGCATCACCGTCGTCGTCCCAATCGAAAGGAACGACGATTAGCATTTGCAAATCCATTCGCAAGGGCTGGCCTTGGTGAGTGATTCGCTCGCCAGCAGCATACTCGGGCTCCGTGCGCGAACCGACATTCTGAAAGTAGGTGAACCCGTCGAGAAACTCGCCGCAGATCAAATCGAGATCGCCATCTCCATCGAAATCGGCGAAGCTCTGCGAGGGACAACCAAACGTATCGAGCACCTTGCCGGCAGCTTGAATTTTTACGGGCTCAGCATATTCGGGCGCGTCGTTGGTGCCCCGATTTAGCCGCAAATAGATCTGTCCATGCAATGGACCGCGGGTCCATTCTCCCTGTTCGTTAAACGCTCGATCCCAACCGTAGTCGGCCCAGTCTTCAATGCCAATCGTCAGATCAAGATTGCCGTCGCCGTTGTAGTCGACATAGCGCCACTGATTGAAGCGAATCTTGCTGCCGTGCACATTCACCGTCAGGGGCAACTTTTGCGGCGAGGTCAAACCGGTGCGCAGAAAGTCGGGGTATTCGTTCCCCGGTGTCAACACTCGGACGGTTGTCTTGCCCGCGGAATCGACTACGTACGAAGGAGAAACTTGAAACGCGCCGTTGCTTAGCTTCTTCGCGGGCTTGAAGACCGGCAGCTTCACTTTGCCTGCAGTGTTCTCGAAGAGATAGGTGCCGTTGTAGGGAACATCAGGGCAGACCACGATCAAGTCGTTGTCGCCATCGCCGTCGGCATCGGCAGGTACTGGCCACGCCCACAAACCGACACCGAGATCGACCACCAGACCTGGGTTGTTGTGCTTCAATCGCTCCAGTTCAGCCGCGGGGGCGACAGCGCTGACGAGAGAGAAAGCTAAACAAGCGAAGCAGGCGAGCACCACGCGCATGGCTGCGATTCCGTGAAGAGGAGAGCAATTCAGCGAGTCTGAATTGGCTGCGCCTGATTATCACGTCCGCGACGCTGCTGCCAACAGCCCCAGTTGCTCGACAATCGCGACGATTTTCTCCCGCGCTACCGCGTCGCAGGGCTGGATCGGTTCCGCCAGACGATTGTCGCACAAGCCGGCGACGGACAACGCGCACTTCAACCCACGTACGACGGCCATGAATTCATCGGCCTGGCGATAGATTTGCCCAAGCAGTCGAACTTGATCGCCAAGCTGATGAATGCGGTTGGAATCGTTAGCCACCGCAGCAGCAAACCAATCGACGAAGAGTCGAGGGTGAAGATTCGCACCACCATTCACACCGCCATCTCCTCCCAGCAGCACACTCTCGGCGAGCAGATGTTCTGGGCCGATCAGAAACGTCCAATCGGGACGCAACGAGCGCAACTCCAGCAAGCGGCGATAATGTTCGAGATTCCCCCCGCTATCTTTCACGCCGCAGACGTTGGCGAGACGCGTGCAAGCTTCGGTTGTCTCCACGCTGATGTCGATCTTCACGCAGGCGGGCATGTTGTACAAAAAGAGCGGCAGGGGCGATTGCTCGGCCAACTGACTGAAATAGCGAACCAGGTCGCGCTGCTGCAGGGGAAAGTAATAGGGCGGCGCAGCAACGATGGCAGCGGCACGATTCGCTGCAGCATGCTGTGCCAGGTCGAGCGATTCGGTAAGCGAAGGATCGGTCACGCCGACGAGCATTGGCACGCGCCCAGCAATGATCTCTGCAGCGGCTTCGACCAGTTCGTATCGCAACCGATAATCCAGCGCCGGCGCTTCGCCCGTGGTACCCAGCACGAAGATGCCGGCCACACCACCCTCGATCATCCGTTCTATGATGCGCGCCAGTGCCGCACGATCTAGTTCATCGCGCGCGGCCAAGGGAGTGACGAGAGGAGGAACAATGCCGCGCAGGGGCTGTGAGAAAGCAGGAGTATTCATCCCTCCCTTGTAACCCGGCGCAAGTGCGGAGTCGATTGTTACCCGCCGGAAAATGGCGGCCTGGAATCAGCGCTGGGCGTCATAATCGGCAGATATGGCGAAGTTCAACAGCCTTGCATCCCCGCGGATGCGACAAGCAACGATCGCGAACAGGGCAGGGGGGCTGGTAACGTTTTGCCTCAGCCTGCCTTGCGCCAATGCTTCGCCTGCTCCCTGCTCACTGCATTTTTCTCGCCGAAGCCCCAGCGATGCCGGACGGCATAAACCGACTCATCGCGGCCAGCAAAGTAGATGCGACACGCGACTTCGGCGAGCAGCCCCAGACTGAAGAACTGCCCTGCGAGACCTCCCATCAGCAGGCCACCGACAATGAGTGGGACATTCGCGGTTTGGTGCCAGATCCCTTGGACAGCAGCTGCCATAAACAACAGCATCGTGACCGCCAGCGCCATTAACCCCCAGCGGCCGAACAGTTTCATCGGGCTGGCGGCGTACCGCTTGAGATAGGTGACGGTAATCAAGTCGAGAAAGACACGCACCGTGCGATCGATGCCATACTTGGTTTTGCCGAACAGACGCGGATGATGCTTCACTTCCACTTCGACGCACTTCGCGCCGCGCATATCGGCCAGGATGGGAATGAAGCGATGCATCTCGCCATAAAGATCAAGCTCCTGGGCAACTTCGCGGCGCATCGCCTTGAGTGTGCAGCCCAGGTCGTGCACCCGAAAGCGAGTCACTCGCGTGATTAGTTTGTTCGCCAGTTGCGAAGGCAACTTGCGGTCGAGCCAACGGTCCTTCCGTTCGCGCCGCCAGCCATGCACCAGGTCGTAGCCTTCGCCCAACTTGGCAAGCATCCGGGGGATATCGGTCGGGTCGTTTTGCAGGTCGCCATCCATCGTCACGACATAGGTGCCGCGACATTCCCGAATGCCGGCCAGCATCGCGGCGCTTTGGCCAAAATTCTTCCGCAGTTCGACGACGCGTACGCGCTGGTCCTCATGAGCCAGATCTTGCAACCGCAGCGCACTCCCATCGCGCGAGCCATCGTCAACCAAGATCAATTCGTAGTCGAGGCCGGTGGGATCGAGCGCTGCAGTTACTTGCTGATGAAGCAGCGCGATGTTTTCGAGTTCGTTGTGAATCGGGACAACAATCGAGAGGTCCATGGCAGCAGCCGATCGGAAGCGGGAGAGCGGGTAAACCGGCAGTAGGTTTTAACGCACCGCCAACAAAGCAAGAAGGCGAACTTTGCTAGCAGATGCTCCCGATTACTCGACGGAATTGTTAAGATTTGATGAAGCCACGGTTCCAACTGTAGGGGTTGTATCGGCTAT
Organism: Anatilimnocola aggregata; assembly: GCF_007747655.1. Classification (NCBI taxonomy): domain Bacteria; kingdom Pseudomonadati; phylum Planctomycetota; class Planctomycetia; order Pirellulales; family Pirellulaceae; genus Anatilimnocola; species Anatilimnocola aggregata. The sequence goes on along the minus strand of NZ_CP036274.1, from coordinate 3,447,270 downwards.
GTCGATGATTCCGATAACTCAACGTCGTTAGCATCGCCGATACCGTGCAGCCTTACCTATGTTCAACCTGCAAAGCTTTTTGAAGGCACTCCCTGCTATCAACATCGCGCTAGCGATGTCGGTTAGTTGCCAGCTCGCAACAGCCCAACAACCATTCTTGGCACCGCACGGCGAACCGGCGCAGTTCATACCCGGACCATTCGCACCCTTGCCGCCACAGCCCGTTGCTGGCAATGCTTACCCGGTGGCTCAAGTCGCGCACCTCACTCCCGAAGTGATTACCGACCAACCATCGATGGAACAGATCATGGCGCGTTTGGAGCGGGCGGAAGCAGCGCTTAGTGCCATGCAATCGCAGCAATTCTCAGCAGGTGGGAGTGAGCCGTCTGCAGACAGTATGCCCGTGATGACCAGCGCGTTCGACGCCGCCACCAATGTGGGAATGGACCTCAAGCCGGAAGAGAAAAAAGAGAGTAAACCGAAAGAGAAGAAGTGGTACGACAAACTGAGCATTCGCGGTTACGCGCAGATCCGCATGAATCACGTGACCCATCTTGAACCCGGTTCAGCACCTGCGCAGCATGCGGGTGATCGGTCGGTCGGCGACAATCAGAACTTTCTCATTCGCCGAGCACGCGTGATCATCTCGGGAGATGTGGGCGAACACACCTACGTTTACCTGCAGCCTGACTTTGCTTCCTCCGTACCCGGCAGCCCCGATGCCAACCACTTTACGCAAATTCGGGACTGGTACGCCGACTGCTATCTCGACACCACGAAAGTCCACCGGTTTCGCGTCGGCCAGTCGAAGGTTCCTTACGGCTGGGAAAACATGCAGTCAAGCTCCAATCGCTTGCCGCTCGATCGTTCCGACTCGCTCAACTCTGCAGTCCGCAACGAACGTGACTTGGGCGTGTTCTATTATTGGACTCCCGAACCGGCTCAAGACTTCTTTAAGGAAGTCCTCGATGAGGGCTTAAAGGGCTCTGGCAACTATGGTGTCTTTGGTTTTGGCGTCTACAACGGCCAAGGTGGCTCTTTCGTTGAACAGAACGACAATTTGCACGTTGTCGCGCGTTTGACAGTTCCCTATCAGTTTGACAATTGCCAGATGATGGAAGTCGGCATCCAAGGCTACACCGGCTTGTATACCGTTCTCGGTTCGGCGATCAGTCCGCTCGGAATTGGACCTGATGCCACCCCCGATGGCACGATCAGCGACAATCGCCAGGGGCTACTCGACAAGCGCCTCGCTGCCTCGTTTATTTGGTATCCCCAACCGTTTGGCTTTCAAGCGGAGTGGAACGTTGGTGAGGGCCCAGCGCTGAACGACGCCCAGGATGAAGTCATCGTACGTCCCCTCACGGGTGGCTATGCAATGATGATGTATAAATACGATAGTCCGTGTCACGGAACTTTTATTCCGTTCGCGCGTTACAACCGCTTCAAGGGTGGCTATAAGCCAGAACGAAACGCCCCGTACGTCCACATCGACGAAACAGAGATCGGCTTGGAATGGCAGATCGACAAGTCGATGGAGCTAGTCGGGATGTATACCTTTACCAATCGGACGAATACGACCGCCATCAGCGCTGACGACACTGAATCGTATCGCCAATTTGTGGGCGAGATTCTGCGGTTTCAATTTCAGTTCAACTACTAAGTTGATCTCGCCCAGGCTTGGCCAGGCTATGTCTGCTTGGCCAGGCTATGTCTGCTTGCCCGCGTCGACCAGTGCGCGGACGATGCAATCGGCAACCCCCGCGGCGTCGACTTCCAGCGCGACTTCCATATCGCCCCGCTGGTGAGCCGTAGAGCGGCGATCGAACACCGTGGCACCGAGTGTGAGTTCGCCAGCGGTTTCGACATCGCCGGTCAAGTCGCGCGTGGTGAACAGTTCAGGGTGCAAGGCAGCGGCCATGGCGACGGCATCGGGGAGTAGAATCCCTTCCAGCCCCAAATCGCGACGATACGTGCGAAATAGGTGGGGCAAGGTGCGACGGAGCAAGCTACCTGCCCGCGAAGTTTCCGGCGGCAATTGGTCGAGCAGATCGAGCGAAAACGTTACTTGGCCGGTGACATCGAGCGGGATCAGCGACTTCGTGGTCGGGGAGCGGAATACCTGTCGAGCACTGTGGGGATCGTAATAAATGTTGAACTCGGCTGCCGAAGTAGCATTGCCGATTCCATTCACCGCACCGCCCATAATCACCAGCCGGCCGAGCATCGAAATGAGCTGCGGTTCGCGGGTGATGGCAGCTGCAATGTTGGTCAGCGGGCCCAGGCAGATGAGCGTGACTTCGCCGGGCGCGGCGCGAACTTCGTCGCAAATCAGTTTTTCGGACGGATGTTGCCGAGCCAGTTTTGAACTGACCAGGCCGACATTCCCGAGCCCATCTTCGCCATAGAGCGAGCGGTTATCGACCATCGCCAACGATTCGGTGGGGGTGGCCGCACCTAGCCGCGGATAGCGGGGCGGATCGAGTTGCTCGATCAACGCCTGGACATTCCGCGTAGACTGATCGGCAGTCACATTGCCGGCCACCGCCGTGACCGCCAGCACTTCCAGCCGAGGATCGAACAGAGCCATGCATAGGGCCACAGCATCGTCGATACCGGGATCGCAGTCGATAATCACCTTGCGAGGCATGGCTGTGAACTGGAAACTGAGTGCTGGAATTGGGTTACAGAGAAAATATCAGGTGCGCGTGGGATTGTAGCGCCGCTGGCGCGGAATCACAAGGCGACGTAGTCCCTGGCGGTGCGAGTTCGGTGCCCAATCGGTCGTAAATCTCTCAATATTTGCAAAATACTCCATGTCGCTGCCATCATCGGATCTTCGAGATTGGACCCACCGGCTGCAAATCGGCGAGCCCCTTTCGCGCGCGGAAATTCGCACCGTTTTTGACCGCATCATGCAAGGTGCGGAAACCGAAGACGATCTGGCTGGTTTTCTGGTTGCATTGCACGACAAAGGCGAGACCGCCGAGGAAATTGCCGGTGCTGCCGAAGCGATGCGCAGCCACATGACCCGGCTCCCCACCGAGCGAGGCGTCGTCGTCGATACCTGCGGCACGGGCGGCACGGGTTCGGACATTTTTAACGTTAGCACGGCGGCCGCAATCGTCACGGCTGCAGCTGGAGTGGCTGTTGCTAAGCATGGAAATCGTAGTGTGACCAGCAAGAGCGGCTCGTCCGATGTGCTGGCCGCACTGGGTATTAACCTGCAAGCGCCGGTCGCCGTCATGGCCCGCACGTTGGACGAACTGGGCATTTGTTTTTGCTTTGCCCCGCAATTTCATCCCGCCATGAAGCATGTCGCCGCAGCCCGCAAAAGGCTGGGAACACAGACGATTTTCAATTTGCTCGGACCGCTGTGCAATCCAGCCGGGGCCAAGTATCAGGTAATGGGTGTGGGGCGGAGCGAATTGCGATCGCGCATGGCGGGCGCTTTGCAACAACTGCAAACCGAGCGCGCGGTGATTGTGGGGAGCGAAGGTTGCGGCGAACTTTCTCTGGCCGGCGAAACCGAAGTCATTGAAATCAAGGGGAACGCGCAGCGTACAGCCACCTGGTCGGCTGCGGACTTCGGCCTGAAGCAGGCTGATTTTGAAGCGATGCGAATTGACGGCCCGGCCGCGAGTGCCGCCTTAATCCGTCGCATTTACGCGGGCGAAGCTGGTCCGCCGCGCGATATCGTCGTCATGAACGCCGCCGCTGCCATTTGGATTGCGACCCCTGGACTGACCGTGCCGGAAGCAGCAGACAGAGCACAGGAAGCCATCGACCGCGGCACTGCGGCCAAACTTCTGCAGCGCTGGGCGGCGATGACGCAGGAAACTGCCTGACAGCATTACAAGTTGCCCCTTCTCCCCTTGACGCAAGTCGCCACTCCAAAGAGACTAAAGACAGGTTTCGAGTAATCGAAACCTGTCTTTTTGTCGATAGAATAACAGCTGTAAGAAATTCGGCTCGCAAATCTCGTTGCCTGCTTTCCTGCCAAAGGTAACTCCCTTGAATCGCTCGTCGATCTTCGTTGGCCTAGTTCTCGTTGCCCTGCTTTCGGCCATTGGTTGCAAACCGGAAGGCGCGGGGACAGCGATTCCCGCCGCTCAACCAGCCTACCGTGGCGCGGGCCCATTGCAGGTGACGTGTACCACGGGCATGGTCGCCGATTTGGTGAGGAACATTGCCGGGCCGCGAGCCGAGATCAAACAACTGATGGGGGCTGGAGTCGATCCTCATTTGTACAAGTCCTCGCCGGGCGATATCGCGGCCCTCAGTTCCGCCGATGTGGTCTTCTACTCCGGCCTGCACCTTGAAGGGAAAATGACCGACCTCTTCACTCAGTTGGCTACGACCAAACCAGTGATTGCTGTGGCCGAAAAAATCGACGAAGCCAAACTGCTGCACGATGGTGGCACCCACGACCCGCATGTTTGGTTCGATGTCGCCTTGTGGAAACAGGCTGGCGAGCAAGTCCTGGCGGCGCTGGTGAAGTTCGATCCGGCTGAAGCAGCAAATTATCAAGCGCGCGCTCAGCAGTATTTCACCCAGTTGGATGAGCTCGATCAGTTCTGCCGCGAACAATTGGCGCAGATTCCCGCCGATCAGCGCGTGATGGTTACCGCGCACGATGCCTTCCGCTATTTCGGCAAGGCCTACGGCATCGAAGTCCGCGGCATTCAAGGTGTGAGTACCGAAAGCGAAGCTGGTGTGAAAGGGATCAACGAACTGGTCGATTTTCTGGTCCAGCGCAAGATCAAAGCGATCTTCGTCGAGACCAGCGTCTCCGAAGAAAACGTCAAGTCGCTGCTCGAAGGCTGCCGGGCTCAAAATCATACTGTGACGATCGGCGGCCAACTGTATTCCGACGCCATGGGCGAACCCGGCACGCCCGCAGGCACCTACGACGGCATGATCCGCCACAATGTGACGACCATCGTCCACGCTTTGAAATAACCGCCCCGCATGTCCTCGATCCTCGATATCCACGATGTGACCGTCGCCTATCACCGCAAGCCGGTGCTGTGGGACATCGACCTGACCATCACTCAGCCTTGCCTCGCCGCCGTCGTGGGCCCCAATGGTGCCGGCAAGAGCACTCTCATCAAATCGGTCCTTGGCTTGACACCGCTGGCCAGTGGTTCGGTCACCATTTTCGATCGCCCTGTGCGGCAGGTGCGTAATCGCGTCGGCTATGTTCCCCAGCGCGAAAGTGTCGACTGGGACTTCCCCGTCACTGTGCTCGATGTGGTCCTGATGGGGACTTATGGCCGCCTTGGTTGGTTTCGCCGCCCGGGTAGCAGCGAGCGGAAACTGGCGCGCGATTGCCTGGCTCAAGTCGGCATGGCCGACTACGAAGCGCGTCAAATCGGCCAACTCTCAGGTGGCCAACAGCAGCGGGTCTTTCTCGCCCGAGCGCTCGCGCAGCAAGCCGAAATCTACTTCATGGACGAACCGCTGGCCGGCGTCGATGCCCTCACCGAGCGCGTGATCTTCGACCTGCTGACGCGTTTGAGAAAGGAAGGGAAGACGATCATTGTCGTCCATCACGACCTCCGCACGGTGCCCTTGTACTTTGACTTTGTCGCGTTGATGAACGTTCGCCTCGTCGCCAGCGGCCCTGTGGAAGATACCTTCACTGCCGAGAATCTGCGCAAGACCTACGGCGGCCGTCTCGCCTTGCTCGATGCGGCTGCCGACGCGCTGCAGGTGAAGGTCGGGCCATGACGCTCTACTACAACACGGCTGTGGTCCTCGCGGGCATTGGCTTGCTCGGTTCGCTGGCGGGTTTGATCGGTTCCTTCGCAGTCCTCCGCAAGAGGTCTCTCACTGGCGATGCACTTGCGCATGCAGCCCTGCCCGGGGTCTGTATCGCCTATTTGTTGATCGGCCAAAGATCGCTACCCATTCTGCTCCTTGGCGCGCTTGTCAGCGGCGTGCTGGGCATTCTCACCATTAACCTCCTCACCAGCCGCACGCGTATTCGCGAAGATGCTGCCATCGGCAGCGTCCTCGGCGTGTTCTTTGGCGTTGGCATTGCCCTGAGTACGCGCATCCAGCAGTTGCCCGGCGGTGGGAGCCGAGCAGGGCTCGATTCGTTCCTGTTCGGCAAAGCTGCGAGCATGACGTTTAACGACGTCGTGGGCATATCGGTGACTGCAGCCATTTGCCTCGTCATCGTGTTGCTTCTATACAAGCAGTTCAAACTCATTTCGTTCGACGCCGAATTCGGTCAGACCTTGGGCTGGCCTGTCCGCTGGCTCGATCTGGCGCTGATGTCGCTCCTTGCCGTGACGGTCGTCATTGGCCTGCCGGCGGTGGGCGTGGTACTCACCGCGGCGATGGTCATTATCCCCGGCGCTTCGGCGCGTTTTTGGACCGATCGCTTCGGCAACATGCTCGGACTCTCAACTCTGTTCGGGCTGACGATGGGTTTGCTCGGCACACTCTTCAGTGCGTTCAATCGCTCGCTGCCGACGGGACCGACCATCGTGCTGTGTGGAGCCGCAATCTTTATTATCTCGTTATTGTGCGGCTATCGGCGGGGCGTCATTGCCCGCTATTGGCAATGGCGCAGGTTCGAAACCGAAATCAGCAGGCGGCGTTTGCTGGAGGGTGTCTGGGAGTTGTCTCAACGGAGCCAGGCCAGGTCGCTGCCGGTACGAATGGACGATCTGCTCCAAGCTCAAGTCTGGCAGCGCCAGCGCTTAAGCGATGCCGTCACCAGAGCCATTTCGCACGGCGAGATCAGCAGCAGTTCGCGCGGCTTTGAACTCACCACCGCCGGAGCTGCCGAAGCGATCGAAGTCACGCGCACTCATTTGCTGTGGCGCGAGCTCTTGCAAGAACATCCGGAGCAGGCTTCCGCGATTACCGACTTGACCGCCCCACTTGCCGAGCAAGTGCAACCTGAACTTATTCACAAAATGGAACACAGCCTGCGTTCGCGCGGAGCCTGGCCAGAGTTGCCGGAGGCGCGCCCATGATCGCACCTGCGGCCGAAAATCGTCGCTCTCTGTTGTCCATCCGTCGCGGTCTGATGATCTCGCTATTCGTCGCCGCGCTAGTTGGCCTCGCGGTTTGGCTCTTCGTCGAGTTGATTCCCCCGAACAGTCGTAACATAGCGCTGCGCACGATTGCCGTCGGGATTGTTGCCAATGTCTGCTGCGCACTCGTCGGCACCTACCTGGTTTTGCGTCGCATGAGTCTGCTCGGCGATGCGATTAGCCATGCAGTGCTTCCCGGTATCGCCCTCGCCGTTCTCTTTGCGGGCAGCGTCGATGGCTGGCCGGTACTTGCAGGGGCGATGATCTTCGGTGTCATTACCGCGTTCACCGCGCAAAGCCTGCAAGGTTTCGGTCAGGTCAGCGAAGATTCAAGCCTCGGCGTCGTTTACACTTCGCTGTTCGCGCTGGGGGTCATCATCCTGCAGATCTGGGCACCGCATGGCCACCTGGACGTCGACTGTGTCTTGTTTGGCGCGATTCAAAACACCGGTCTCTATCCGCCCGTGCCTTGGCTCGGCATCGGCTGGCCCCCCGCCGTGCTCAAACTGCTGCCGGTCCTCGGCATTGTCCTCGCCCTGATTATCGTGGGCTGGAAGGAACTCCAACTGGTCGCCTTCGATCCAGCCCTCGCGCGGGCGATGGGACTGCCTGCGAGAGGAATCCATCTCGCGCTGATGGGCGTAGTGGCCATGGTCACCGTCGCTTCGTTCGAGTCGGTCGGTTCGATCCTTGTCGTTCCCATGCTGATTGCGCCGGCCGCCACAGCGCGGATGCTGGTCGACCGCTTGAGCACAACCCTCGTTGTGGCCGCGATCTCGGCAGCCTTCTCGGCCGTCTTCGGATACCTGGCTGCCCATGCCTTCGATACCAGTGTCGCGGGACTGATGGCAGCGGTCGCTGGTCTGCAACTAGGACTCGCCGTTCTCTTCTCGCCGCGCCACGGAGTGTTGAGTCGCTGGTTGCGGAATCTGCTGCTCGCCGTGCAAATCGCGGCCGAGGACATCATCGCGCGACTCTATCGCGAAGAAGAACGGGGCGTGAAGGCTACCGCGGAAACACATTCCCCCGGTTGGCTCGTCGCGCTGCTCGCCGTGATTCATGCCCGCCGACAAGGCTGGACTTCTGCCGGCCCCCAGCTAACGACTCAAGGTCGTCAGCAGGCTCAGAGCATCGTCCGTGCCCACCGCCTCTGGGAAAGCTATCTCGCCACGCACTTCGATCTGCCGCGCGATCACTTGCATGCGCCGGCCGAACGAATGGAGCACTTCCTTGACCTGGAACTGCAAAAGCAACTCGCCGCAGAACTGGTCGGTCGCGATCTCGACCCCCATGGAGCGCCGATTCCGCTCCATGGCTTAGGCAAAGAAGACGAAACCAAGTAGACAAAACTACTTGCTCTCGATCGGGCGAATCTTGATGTTGCGGAAGGCCACTTCGTTGCCGTGATCCTGCAAGCTGAGGTGCCCGCTGGTCGGCTTGCCGAAGAGTGGCATCTTGCCGAACTTGCTGGCGGCAACCTTTTCGTCCCACTCCTTGCTCCCCTTCACAAAGTCGTAGTACTTGGTGCCGTTCATCCAGACGGTGCTCTTTTCTGGAGTGATCTTCACACGCAGTTCGTTCCACTGGCCGACTGGCTTGGTGGCGTCAGCTTCGGGCTTGTAGAGCTGATAGAGCCAGCCTGCCTTCTGCGGATCGTGGCCGTCGACGTTGTCCTGAACTTGAATTTCCGGACCGGTCATCCAAGGCGTATTCCCTTCTTCGGTTACGTGGAACATCAGTCCGCTGTTGCCACCCTTCGAAATCTTATATTCCAGCACCAGTTCGAACGCGGTGAACTTGTCGTTGGTGATGATGTCGCCGGCACCCTTATCGGCCCGCGTCAACTCGCCGTTCTTCACTTGCCAGCCGGGACCGACTTCCGTCTTCTTATAGTTGCGCCAGCCGGTCGTCGTCTTGCCGTCGAACAGCAGCTTCCAGCCTTCCTGCTTCTCTTTGTCGCTCAGCGTATTGGGGGTCTGTTCGGCAGCTTCACGCGGCTTAGAAACGACCGGTGCGTCCCCCTTTCTCGTGTCCAGCGGGTTCTTCGGTGGAGCCACATTCTGGGCGAACGCGGGGGCGAGGGTCGACAGGACGAAGGCAAACAAGGCAAAACGCTTCATCAGAGTAACTCCGGTGGAAGTTGGAGGGGCAATTCGAAAAACAGAGACCAAGGGCAATATACTGCGCAAAACGGACCTGCACTGCAGGCGAACAGGTTGGATCGGTGGTCCTGCTATTCCGACCGCAACTGCAACAAGTACGGATGAGCGGCTGAACCGCGATCGTGAGCATCGAGGAGGACAAGAAAATATGAGCCGGCCGCTCGCAGTTGGTGCTTCAGGATTGCATCCCGATGTTCGGGCTGGTCGTCGCTCTGCACGAGCAACTGGCCTGTGGCATCGTAGAGCGACATAATCGGGTCGAGTGCCGAGCCTCGGCGGGCAGCAAAGATCTCGGCGACAATCGTTTCTCCAGCGACACCTTCGATCTTGAAGACATCCACATCCCGTTGCTGATGCACACTGCCGCTTGTCGTCTGGCCCAAGGCAATCGAGCCCGGTTTGCGAAAGGCTTCGTTCGGCTCCGTTTCGGCAACTAACTTTTCCGCGGGGAGCACCAGCATGGAATAAGGCTGCGAAGTCCCGTCGGCCGAAGCGACGACCAGTTGCACTTCCGGCTTGTCGAAATCGTTGGGGAGCGTGAATTCGATTTGAACTTGCGAATCGCCGATCTCTTCCGCCTTCAGGCCGTTAGGAACGGTGGCCTTTTCCTTCTTCTTTACTTCCACTTTTGGTGCCGCATCGATTCCGGCCATCGTGACTTCGGTCGCTTGATCGAGCCGTTGGCCGCGCAAGGTGATCTGCGCAAGTTTGCCCGGCGAAATTGCCAGCGGCAACGACATCAGCACCTTCGGCGGATCTTTCTTCTCGGGAGGTTTGTCTTGGGCATGCACCGCGCTAGCGGACAGACAAAGCACCAGTGCGAGCAGGGCAGGGGAGGGCGCACTAACCATACAAATCCTCGATCAGTTTTCCTTCGTCGAGGATCTCAAGCGGGCGACCATCGGGAGTGTGAATGTGCTTGCGCGGATGAATGCCCAGGGCCGACAGCATCGTGTACGCCACATCGGCGGGCTTCACGGGTTGCTTGGTGGTGTGCGCCCCGATTTCGTCGGTCGCACCAATCACCTGGCCACCTTTCACCCCCGCACCAGCGAAGATCAGCGAAGCTGCCAGCGCCCAGTGATCGCGTCCTTCTTCCTTGTTGATCTTGGGTGTGCGACCGAACTCGCCCATGGCCACGACCAGCGTTTCGTCGAGCAGGCCATGCTCCTTGAGATCAGCGAGCAACGAGGACAAACCTTGATCGAATTCGGGGAGCTTCTTATCAAGCGCGGGGAAGATCTTGCCGTGATGGTCCCAGCCGCCGTAGTTGATGGTGACGAACGTCACGCCCCCTTCGACAAGCCGCCGAGCAAGCAAGCAGCTTTGACCAAACGTGGTGCGGCCATACTTGTCGCGCAGTTCGGCCGTTTCTTTTTCGATATCGAACGCGGCCTGCGCTTGCGGCGACAGGATCATTTCCGCAGCCCGCTTTTGGAATTCGTCGTAGGTGGCCACCTGATCGTTGCCGCGCACTTGCTGGCCGAGCGAATCGACGGCCTGCAGCAGATTCTGCCGCCGACTGAGAGACTTATCGGTTAGGGGCTGAGCCCGCGAGAGATCGCGGACCTTGTAGCCACCGGAGTTGGGATCGCCGGCTTTGAACGATTCGTAACGCCCGCCGAGAAACGCGCTGCGGCCCAGTTCCCAAGTGAACGACGGATTGTTGGGCACCGAAACATACGGCGGCACTTGCGTGCGAAAGCCCGTCTCGTGCGCGACGACAGCGCCGATGGCCGGATAGTCGCCGAAAGCCGAACCAAAGCGGCCGCTCATGACCCAGTTGGTCGCTGTCTCGTGATGATCGCTACTGTGGGCCCCGCTGCGAATCAGCGTGTACAGGTCGTTCTGCTGCGCGAGCTTGGGAACCAGTTCGCCGTACGAGATGCCGGGGAGCTTGGTCTGAATGGTGCTGTACTTGCCCCGAATCTCAGCTGATGCGTTTGGCTTGGGGTCAAAGGTGTCGTGGTGCGACAGGCCGCCCCCCAAATAGACCAGGATGATCGATTTGGCCCGCTTCGTCGCGGCCGCAGCGCCGCTGGCTTCCGCCTGCAGCAGATTTCCCAGCGAAAACCCGAGCGGGCCGATGGCGCCGATGCGCAAAAAATCTCGTCGGCTCCAGCCGTTGCAGAACTTTTGGCGGGCTTGATTCAAGTTGATGTCGAGCATTTTGGCTTCTCTTTTTCGTAGTCGAGTCATTCCATGACTCGGTTGCCTTCTCAGTCACGGAGTGACTGAGCTACTTCTTGCAGTGACGGCTGCTTTCAATGATTGAACGCAAACTCTTTCGTATTCAGAACTGCCCAAAACAAATCGCGAACCGCTTCTTCTCGGGAAGCATCGTCAGTCTTAGCGTCGCCGAGCGCCGTTTCAATCGCCTGCAGTTCCGCGGGGCGCGGTTCGCGAGCCAGGGCTGAAAGGAAAATGGAGCGCGCGAGCGGACCATTGTCGAGCTTGGCGGTTAGTAATTGCTTGAGCCGGCTTTCGGGCTGATTGAGTTTTTGCGTCAGACCATCGCCACACTGCAAGTGAAGCAACTGCGGCAAGGTTACTTCGCCGCTCCGTTCGCACGCACAAGCGGTGACACGATCTGAGCGGCCGAACATTGCCAGGAACGAAGAACTGACACCGGGGTCCGGAACTTGAATCGCCCGCAAGCCAACGGGATACCCCGGGAACTGATCGGGGACTTCCGTCACCTGGCTAATGGCATCGAGCAGCACTTCGGCCGGCAAGCGGCGAGCATAGTAGTGCGAATAGTGACGCTGATCCTGTTCGTTCGCAGCGACCGTTGTACTGCTCAGTTGATAGGTTCGCGAGTTGAGCATCAGCTTCATCAAGTGCTTGAGATCGTATTGATGTTCGACGAATTCCCGATTCAGCGCTTGCCAGAGCGGGCGATTCGACGGCGGATTGCTCGCCCGCAGATCATCGACGGGCTCGACCAATCCCACGCTGAAGAAGTGCTTCCAGAGCCGATTGACCATGTTGCCCGTAAACGTCTCGTTCGTGGGCTGATGCATCCAGCGAACGAGCGCAGTGCGCGGGTCGGTGTTCTCCGCGAGCGAGACCTCGCTTCGATCGAGCGGCAGGGGTGGCATCATTTGCCCCGTGCGCGGCTGCCGAACTTGCGGCGGCTTCGCCAGTGCGCTGGCGACCCCTTTCTCATAGATATCCACCTGCTGCTGACGATTTTTTAATTCCTTTTGCAGCTTCTCCGCCTCGCTCCCTTCTTTACCTTCCAGATTCGACTTGGCCTCGGCCAATTTCTTTTGAGCATCGTCCAGTTGGCGGCGAGCGCGCTCCTCCTCTTCGTTGCGGAAGATGAGATTTGTCATCCCTTCGGCCGGATTCTTCCGCTGCAACTGTGTGCGGGCGAAGAAGGCGGCGAAGCGGTAGTAATCATCTTGCGTGTAACGCTCCAGCGGATGATTGTGGCACTTCGCACAGCCGACGCGTGTTCCCACAAATGCCTGAGCGACGGACGACACCAGGTCGGAATCTTCCGCCCTCCGTTGCTCCCCCAGGGTCACGATGTAGTAGCCGACTTGCGGATGTGCACCGACGCTCCCTTGCGAAGTCAGCACATCGGCAGCGATCTTGTCCCACGAACGGTTCGCCTGCAATTGCTCGCGCATCCAGGCATGAAACGACCGCACTCCCTTCGTGCCGCGCACGTCATGATCGCGCTCTTTGCGGTTCTGCAACTGATCGCACAGTTGCAGCGTCCAGAAGTCGACCCATTCGGGCCGCTGCAACAGTTCGTCGATCAACTGCGACCGCTTGTTGGGAGAACTGCTGGCGAGAAATTGTTCGGTTTCGGCAACCGTTGGCAACGTGCCGATGGTGTCGAGATAAACGCGGCGGAGGAAAGTCGCATCGTCAGCACCTGCCGATGGCGGAATGCGAAGCACAGCCAGTTTCTCGAAGACATGCTGGTCGACCACATTGCGGCGCTCAGCCAGTTGATCGGCCGGGACTGGATCGGCAAAGGGAATGGTGAACTGCGTGACGACCACTTCGCCTTGAAAATGAACGCGAACGACGGTTTCACCTGCTCGCAAACATTTCACAAGCCCCGTGGGAGAGACTTCCACCACGCTCGCATCGTTGGTGAAAAACTGCGCGAGCCAGGTGACATCGCGGACGCGGCCGTTTTCGTAGTGAGCATAAACGGCCAGTTGCTGGGTATCGCCGGCGGCGGTGTTGCGATCGCCAGGAAAGACTTCCAACTTAGTTACGGCAGGTTCATCGGCAATTGCGTTGGGAGTGCCAGTGGTAATCCAATCCAAGAGCGTTTGCTCGGCGCGGCTGCCGGGCTCGAACAGGCGTCCACCTCCATGGGGCTCGCGGCCGTTGGGCTTGCGAATCAGCAGGCTATCGGCCGGTGTCGTGGAACTGATACGGCGGCCGTAAAACTCGCGCGTCAGCCAGCCGTGATCCCACTCGGGCGCATAGCCACGTAGCGACAAGCGAAAGCCGTTCTGCCCGGCCAGCTTGCCGTGGCAGGCTCCCTGGTTGCAACCAAAGCGAGTGAGCACGGGTAGTACATCGTGCCGAAACGATGGAGCAGTGGTCGCGGCCGCATTCTTCACCGTCAGCGGAATCTTCGTCTGCTGGCCCGAATGCTCGATCATCAACTCGGCAGTACCATCGGCAATGGAGATGATCTCGCGACCTTCGATCTTTACTAATTCAGGCTGCGAAGCGCTAAGTTTCACCTGTGCCGAAACATCGACTGTGCGGCCATTGGCCTGCGTGACGACGGCCACGATGCTCGCGCGGTCGCCGGCACCATCGAGCGTAAGAAGCGGCGGAAAAATTTGCAGCCGCGGAGCTTCTTCCGCCACCAGCCACGAGCAAGTTCCAGCTAGGAGCAGAGCACAGCAAATCCAAAGCGGGCGATTCATCAGGCATTGCTTTCAGGCGGGGCAGGTGAGCGAAAGGTGGGAGCTGCAATCCCAGGATTACAGCTTCACTATCTTAGTCCGTCGCGCGAGGCTGAGTAAAGCAACAGTGCAAGCGGGTAGTGGGTGTTTTTGAGTGACTAGTAGTCCAACTAGCGCTAAATGTCACCTGGTTAACCCACGCGCTTGCGCGGGTGAACTGCAAAACAAGCGAATCACCAGTTCAACGGCCGCAAGCGGCTCGGTTAACCAAAGAAGGGCAGTCTGACAAATATCACTAGTCGGACTACTCGTTGGGTTAAGGAAACAGGAATCCGCCGACAACTGCTCCCGCAATTGCGCCCCCAGTTATGTGCAAGATTATTGCTGTTGGTCCGCCTGCTGGCGAGAACATTGCTCCCAAAACCAGCCCCAAAATACACCCAACGATAACGCCGCGCCGCGAACGCGGTTTTTGTTTGGCCGACTCGTTCGATAGCAGTTGCGGCGATTCGTATGGGTTCTCGTCCATCGCCCCATTCAACCCTCGCACGAAAAAGCCCCGCTAGGTTCGCGGGGACGAGAGGTAGTGGATGTTTTGAGTGACTAGCCTGTACATGGATTAGCTGGCTAAGTCTCCAAGTCCGGTTCAATCCCCCAAGCTTCCGGCCTCACCTTCCGGTCGATCTGCTCTAGCGGCCAGAAGAATCGCCGCGATCGTTCGCCGCCGTATCGATAGAAGGCCAAGCAATAGCTCGGGTCACCAAGTTGGTCCGTCGTCGTGCTATGTAGGGAGGCTGGCTGGACCAGCGCGGGATAGCTCCCAACGTACAGCACTGGCAGCAGCAGCAATATCGCTGCGAAGATCGGCGCGGCTGAGCGGGTGTTGGGCATGGGTGGATTGTAGCTGCGAACCCTTGGGTGTTTAATCATGTCTCCTTTTGGGGAGCGATTCGTAATGACCGGTTTCGAGTACCAAGAAGTCGTAAAGCTAGCCGGCAGAATTCGCTGCTTGAATCTCTCAAAGCGGGTCGATGGAGCGGAACTCGTCAAAATTGCGGATGCTGCGGATGAGAATCTTAAGCGCATAGGCTGCTTTGCCCTATTGCCAGCGCATGCCATTGCGAGGGGGCAAAGATTGCAAGCGTATCCCGACCTTGCGGCTGTTGAACTTCACGGCGCAATCAAGGCGGAGGACGGGCAGACTGATGGGATTCTGCGGCGATCAAGTGAATTATTCGAGACTCACCGCGGAATGGCGGTAGCGAATTGTGAAGCGCTACTGTTTAACGATTTGATCGCGAACCTGTCGGCCGAAGCTGATCGTAGCCCATTTTGGAGCGAGGGATTGGCGTCAACATATTCTGCACTACTTCTAGGTGCGTACACAGTATTTGAATCAATGTCTGCTGACTTGTGGGTGGCAGCAGTTAACAGTCGCCCGAAAACCCTTGCGGTAAACGTAATTCGAAAGCCGGCGCAAGTGCGGGACGAAGGCGACAGCAATCGCTCAGCTGCAACCATTCCGCTTACCGAATTAGTCGCCCATGGATTTAATCTAACTCAAACAATGGGCGATCTGTTAAAGCAACGAAAGCGTGTAAATTTCCTGTCGTACACGACCACCTGACAAGCATATCTTGATGCGTTTCAAGTTCCCGCAAGTGGCGGGCGAACACAAGCAAGCCCAGACTTGCGCAACCTGTTCGATTCAGCAGGCGACTTGAAAGCGTTAGAGTCTGTTCGCAATCTTTTTGCTCACCAAGGCGGTCGAGTTGATCAAAAGTTCAAGGAACAAGCCCTTCGCTACGATCCCGAGCTGCGCGATGCTGCGCTCGGCTCTACACTTTTGCTTGGAGGTGCTGCTGTTGCGAGGTACGCAAACTCTGCTGTGTCATTTTCCGTGTCTCTGCTAGAATTCGTGAATGCATGGCTAAAGAGCCACCCGGACTAATTGCATGAAAAATCTCCCAGAATTCGAGCGAATGTGCGAGCATTGCCACGGGACTGGCCACATCGGTGGAGGATACGATTGTGGTGAATGCCCCGGGCTAGGTTTTGTATTTACACTAATTGGTGAGCAGGTTCTTGATCTTGTTCGCTGCAATATGAAGTCATTAGATGGTAGTGTCCGGCTTTGAATGACTGGTCTGGTCACCATCGCCAATGATGAAACGGCAAATCTGTCTCTGGCGGGTTCCACGCACCCGGCCTCACCTTCCGGTCGATCTGCTCCAAGGGCCAGAAAGCGCGGTCCACCCAGATGCCGCGATAACCGTAGTGACCCGATCCTGTTCCCCAACAAGGAACGCCGCTCGGGTTTGGATCGACGATTGCCAAGTAGCTCCCCACGTACACTATTGGAATGAGGATCATTGCGAGGGCGACAAAGATCGGCGCGGCTAAGCGGGTGTTCGGCATGAGTGGATTGTACGTGAGGCGTATTGGTCCCGTCACTCTCGCGGGGCATTTTCGCACGCGGGGAGAATGAGGGAATGAAACTCAACCTTCCGTTAAGCGTAGGCTCGCAACACCAAGGTGAAGCATGATTGCGGAGAGTAATATGCCTATGCAAATAGCCCGACGCGTCAACGAGGGGAAATCAAGAACAACCGTTCCTCGCAGCGGAACGCGATAACAGAATAGCTCCCTCGCCTACGCGTCGGGCTACTTAGGAAACTCATCACGCCAGCGTGAACTGGGACGATCTTTTCGCGACGGTGACCAGACGTGTCACGGGTAGAGCATCTAATATTCAGCGGATGCTCTTTCTCAATCTGGTAATTGTAATGCGATCATTTCGCAGATTGTCTACAGCACTTCCTGCTGATGTCAGGCTGCCAAAACTGGTTAACCGGGCCGCTGGCGGCCGCTGAACTGATGATTCGTGTGTTTGGCAATTCACCCGCACAAGCGCGGGAGTTAACCAGATGAGATTGCACGCTAGTGAGACTATTGCCCGGATAATGGAAATTGAATTCCGAGGTTTCCTGATCGTGGCAAGGACTTAAGGCGAGTGCCGAAGCCACAAACCCTTGGCACTAGAGTCGTTACGAGACAATGGAAACTTTGCGAACATCTGCACTTAGTGGAAATTTCCAGTTCACGTCGTTCTGTCCGCAACGGTGTGGAATACGGGGACTGATTAAACCGATCTGCCAGTGAAGACTTGACGCGACGACCGCAAAAGGGGGGTGTCCAACAATCGGGCCGATTGTTGGACAGCGATGTGCGCAACTCTCGGGTTTCCGAGCAATTCGTGTTCAACAATCGAGGGTATTGTTGGACGTTTAGGATGAAAATGGGGGCGGAGATTTTGCGGCGAAAGGGCTGAGTTGCGTTGACCCTGTTTTCCCCGGCGGTCGAAATTGTCGGGGATCAGAACAACTCAGCAATCGGTTTGCCCGTGTGCGCCAGGAACATGGGACGCTGCTCTTGCGTGTAGAGGGGCTTCTCGCGATTGATGCCGAGCTTGTCGTAGATGGTCGCCGCGTAGTCATCGGGCGAATGGGGATTGTCGATGACGAACGCCCCTTGTCGGTCGGTGGCTCCGATGATCTGCCCACCCCGAATGCCCGCACCGGCAAACACAATCGAGTAGGCGTCGGGCCAGTGATCGCGGCCGCCATGCTTGTTGATTTTGGGTGTACGGCCGAATTCGGTCACAAGGCACACCAGCGTTTCGGCGAGCAGTCCGCGCTGATCGAGGTCAGTGATGAGCGTCGAATAAGCCCGGTCGAGGCTTCCCATCATGTACCAGTGAGCGATGCCGTACCGACCAGCACCTGCGCCACTGGCTCCGGGGAGTTCGCAAGTTTCTTTGGCATAGATATGGTCGTGATGGTCCCAGTTCAAATTGCCGCCACCAACTTGCCCGGGGACTTTGGGCCAGCGTGTGTCGATGGTCACGAACCGCACGCCCGATTCGATCAGCTTGCGACCGAGCAGGTAGCAAGCACCACGATGCCCCGCGCCATATTGCTCGCGGGTCTTCGGCGTTTCTGTCGTCAGGTCGAAGGCTTTCGAAGCTGCCGGACTGGTGAGCAGCGACGCCGCCTGTTCGTGAAACGTGTCGATGGCCGCTGTGGTTCGATCGTTAGCCAAGGTCCGATTCTGATTGAGGGCCGAAAGGAGTGCCCGCCGCTGGCCGAGTCGTTCGTCGGTTAGTTCCGGATTTCGCTGCATTCCCGAGACCTTCCAGGCGGGATCGGAAGCATCGCGAGCCGTCGCCTTGAAGGCACCATAGCTAGAGGGCAAAAAGCCCGATTTGGTCATGTGGGCAAATTCGGAAGTTGCCGGAAGTTGCACGTACGACGGCAAGTACTCGCAAGCACTGCCAAGCACATACGAAGCCACGGCACCCATATCGGGATATTCCACGGGCCCGCCCGGACTTTGTCCAGACAGAACATATTGCATGCCGCGGCCGTGATCATCGTTCCGCTGAATGTGCCGCATGCCGCGCACGACGGCAATCTTGTCCGAGATCTTCGCCGTGTGAGTAAGCAACTCGGTGAACCGCTGCCCTGGTGTGCTGGTGGGCACCAGATCGAACGGGGTCCGTTGCTCGGAAGCCACATCGGGCTTCGGATCCCAAGTATCGGTGTGTGACAGGCCACCGTGCTCGACGAGCAGGAGGACATTCTTGGCCTGCCCCTTGCGACCGCTGGCCGCGTGAGCTTCAAGCTGCAACATCTGCGGCAGCGAAAGTCCCAGCGCCCCAAACGCACCGGCTTGCAGCCATTGCCGACGAGTAATCTGGGCAGCTTGAGTGCGAGACACAGTCATGGGGAGGATTTCCGAGATTGGCAGGTCGAACGAGGCAGGTACCGGCAATGGCGGGGAGCATCAATGACTATCGATCTGATGCTGAGAGAAGTTTAACCCAGCGGCTAGGGTCGGTCTAGCGAATGCAATCATTCAACGGTCATCGATTTCCAGTCGTTCGAGCAAGGCCTGAATTAGATGCTGGGCGGCAAGTCCATTCGTCGCTAATAAATCACTGCCGAGAATTCCTGCTTGCCGCCACTCGACCCGCGGGTGCGTTTGGCGAGCGTGACTTACAGCAGCTGTTGTGGTTTCGAGCATCTCGCCACTGAAAAGCAGGTGAGGCTGCACGACGATGCGTTCGAAGCCCGCCGCGGCGGCCTGTTCGAGTACTTCGGGTAAACTTGGTTTGGCGACGGCGATGAAACCTGTGTAGACGCCAGCTGCTCCCACTTTTTCGCCCAGCAGGGCTGCGAACTCGCGGCAGTGCTCGATGGCAGCCGGATCGCTGCTGCCACGGCCAATGAGGACGAGGGCAGTTTTCGCTGGGTCCACTGGTTGGATCGGCGATGGTGCTGGGTCTTGTTGAGAGGCAGGCCCTTCACCCCGATCCTCTGCCCGGTGTATCGGAGAGAGGGAGCCTAGGAAGCGGAGGGCTGCGAGTTCAATCAGGGCTTTGTGACAGCCTAGGGGTTCGGCCATTGTTACCTGCAAGTCAGGCTGGACAGACTTCGCCCGCTCGACTGCGGCGGGAATATCTTGCTTGGCATGACCGGCGGCAAAGAGCAGGGCAGGGGAGAGGAGAATCTGCCGAAGTCCCCGTTGAGATAGATTGACCAAGGCCGTCTCAATCGTCGGCTCTTGCAGTTCGATAAAACCCACTTCCAGGGGTAACGGAGCAACGGAAGCGCGCAGCAACTCGCTCAAACGCAGAAATTGCGCGGTACCCTGCGGATTCCGAGTGCCGTGACCAACCAGCAAGATGGCGTCTGTCATGAAGATTCAAGTTCCAGCAAAACTCGGCAGATAACTTTCCCACTCGCGGGGTAGTCCTTTGCCGCGATTCATTACTATATTGACAGAACTAGCTCTGGGCGGCGGTAGGCCCCCTTTTTTCATCTGTTGGCTGTGCTGCTTGTGAATTCTTATTTGCTGATGATCAGCGGTGCTCGTGCCGGGGCGCACGTCACGCTTGCAACGGATCGCCCGACTCGTATCGGCCGCGGACTCGATTGTGATATCGTCCTGTCCGACCCCCTCGCCTCGCGCGTGCATGCCATCGTCCAGTTCAGCGATGGGCTGTGGTGGATTCGCGATGCCACCAGCCGCAACGGCACCTATCTGAACGGGCAGAAGATCGACGAGGCTCGCCTGGCCACCGATTGCCGGGTGAAGATCGGCTCGACGGAGTTCATCTACTGCGAACAAATCGACCCGCTGAGCGAATCGGCCCGTCAGGAACATACGCAAACGGTGGTGCGCGACCGGATCGTCACCGAAGGGATGCCCAGCGATCTTGGTTTTTCGCTGCTGCAGGATAACGAGCGGAATCAAGACTTTCTCACGCTCCATCAATTGAGCGTGCGGTTGCTCGGCTGCAGCGATCCGGACGAAGTCGTCCGCGTTTCGCTCGATCTGCTGCATACGCGCACGCAGGCTTCGGTCGTCGGCTTTTTGTGGGTCAGCGACGATGGTCAGCTGAAACCCAAGCTCGTTATTCCCGAGGAAGCTTCCAGCAAAGTCAGGCTGAGCGACAGTTTGACCGAAATGGTCATTCGCCAGGGAAAAGCGGTCTGGATCGACAATCAGCCGGCCACGGTCGGCACCGATAGCCTGCGCCTGTTTGCCGACGCGCTCTGTATACCCCTCGTGCACGAAGGGAAGACCCTCGGTGCGATTCATATCTATCTCGAGCAGGGACGTTTTCGTCAGAGCGACTTCGAGGTTTCGCTGCTGCTGGCGAATATCCTGACCGTCGCGCTGGTCCGGTCGCGCCAAGAAGCTGTACTGCGGGCCGATAATCGCCGCCTCAGCGACAAAGCAGCGGTCTTCGACGAACTTCTCGGCGAAAGCAAGCCGATGATGGAGCTCAAGTCGAAGATCAATCGCGTAGCCCGCGCCACGGGCTGCGTGCTGGTTCGGGGCGAAAGCGGCGCGGGCAAGGAACTGGTGGCCCGGGCCATTCACCGGGCCAGTACTCGCTCCGATCGACCGATGCTCAGCGTGAATTGCGCTGCCATTCCCCGCGACCTGATGGAAAGCCAACTCTTCGGCCACAAGAAGGGTTCGTTCACCGGGGCTGAGACCGACCATGTCGGCTGGTTCCAGCAAGCTCACACCGGCACTTTGTTCCTAGACGAAGTGGGCGAACTCACGCTCGAAGGTCAAGCCAAGCTGTTGCGCATCCTCGAAGGGCACCCGTTTTTGCCCGTCGGCTCGACGAAGGAGGTAAACGTCGACGTGCGAGTGATAGCAGCTACCAACCGCGATTTGCGCGAGTTTGTCCGCGATCACAAGTTCCGCGAAGACTTATATTATCGCCTCAGCGTATTCGAACTTTATATTCCGCCGCTCCGCGATCGCGGTGCTGACATTGACTTGCTAGCGGAATTTTTCCTCAATCACTTCCGCAAACAACACGGCCGGCCTAATCTAATGGTGTCGCCCGACACACGCGAGAAGTTGCTATCGTACCAGTGGCCTGGCAATGTGCGGCAACTGCGTAACGTGCTTGACTCCGCCGTGGTAATGTGCGAAGGAAATACTATCCTGCCAGACGATCTCGGCCTGCGAGATGCCACTGGCGGTAAAGAACTTGAATCGTTGCGACTCGATTTTTGGGAACGCAAGCTGATCCAAGAAGCGTTGAATCGGACGGATGGCAACGTCCCAGAAGCAGCGAAGCTTTTGGGATTGGGGCGAGCCACGTTGTATCGTAAGATAGAGGAATATGGGATAGTTCGCCGATAATGGATTAACGGCACCCTGTCTCTAGCTGACTTTGGAAAAGTTGAAAATGGATGTTCACTTTCCTGCCTTCCGCGCGCATCCTTGGGTTCGTGGAGGACATTTGCAGACCATTCTGGGCTGCTATTTCTTCCACCAAGAGATTCCGTATACCGCGACCAGGCATCTGGTTACGCTCAAGGACGGCGATCAAATCGCCCTCCACGACGACCGCCCTCAGAAGTGGCAACCGAACGACCCGGTGGCACTGCTAGTACATGGGCTCGGCGGCTCGCACAAATCGGGCTACATGCAACGCTGCGCAAAGAAGCTCAACGCGCATGGTGTGCGCGTGTTTCGTATGGACTTGCGCGGCTGCGGAGCCGGAATCGGTCTCGCACGCCAACTGTGCCATGCGGGGCGCAGCCAAGACGTCGGTGAGATCATTGCCGACATCAACTCCCGCTGCCTGAACTCGCCGCTGGCCGTTATCGGTTTTTCAATGGGTGCCAACATGGTGCTCAAACTGGCCGGCGAATGGCAGTGCGACGCGCCCGAAAACGTCGTCGGCGTAATGGGCGTCGCTCCGCCCGTCGATCTCAACGTCTGCTGCACCCATGTCGAAACGGTGCTGCGCGGCGTTTACGACCGCTCGTTCGTACAGGGGATGAAAAACTACATCGCCCTGCGTCAACGCTCAACGCCCGACGTGCTAACTCCGGAGATTCCCTTCGGCGTCAGCAAAATTCGGGATTTCGACTCTCACATCACCGCCCCCTTGTCGGGCTTTGCCAACGCCATCGACTACTACGCGCAGGCCAGTTCCGGCCCTTATCTGGAAAAGATCCGCATTCCCACACTAATCGTAACAGCCAAGGACGATCCGATCGTACCTGTGGTGGCATTTCAAGACTCGAAGCTTTCGCCCTTCGTCCGCCTGATCGTGGCCGATGGCGGCGGTCATCTCGGGTATATCGCAGCCCGCAGCAAAGACGCCGACTGCCGCTGGCTCGACTGGCGCGTGGTCGATTGGACCCTCTCGCGCATGCCAGGCCACCTGGCCACTGCCCATTGGCAAGTGATGCAAGCCCGCGTGAAGACACACCCTGGCGTACAACACTCGGTTTAGATTCCGCGGTGCGTAACGCTTTTCGCTTTAACTTCCGCGATTAGCTTTGGAAAGATGGTCAGCGCTGCATCATTGGCAGCAAGCTGGTTCCAGCAGAACTGCCCCGCACAATAGCGGAGCAACAAGCGCTAAGAGCACGAATCGACTGGCAGCAGCAAGCCGCATAACAGCAAACCCGATTGGGAATGCTGGGGCGATGCCGAATCGAATCGAAAAATTACTTGGCAGCAGCGGCCGCTTTGGCCTTCTTCAGCGCGGCAGACAAGCGAGACTTCTTGCGGCTAGCGGCATTCTTGTGAATCACACCCTTCACCGCAGCCCGGTCGAGCTTTTGCACGGCCACTTTGAATTCGCTCGCGGCAGCGGTCATATCGCCCGAGGTAGCCGCAGTGGTCACTTTGCGAACCTGCGTCTTGAGCAAGCTCTTGGTGGCGCGGTTCGATGCCCGGCGCTTCAAATTCTGACGTTGTCGCTTCTTCGCACTACTGGTGTGTGGCATGACAGTTCCGTAACAACACGTTTCTAGGACAGGACAAATTCGCTCTCTGTCAGGGCGTGAGGCCAGTCCAGTGACACTTCGAACAATGTCACGGGCAATCGTTGCCGGGCCGGGCAGAGAATCCACCTTTATCGCAGATCAGGCGAAGATTGTCTAGCCTTGCTAAGGCATCTTTATAGGCGGGATTTAGGGCCACTAACCGCTGCCACCAGTGGAGTGCTTCGGCCGTCGAATTGCTGGCCTCGGCCAAGATGGCACCCCGATACAGGGCCTTCTTAAAATCGGCGTCGTTAGCATCGGCCGGCTCCGTTTTCGTCGCCTGCCGATAAATCTCCAACGCCCGGTCAAACTGCCGCAACTGCTGCCAGTTCTCGCCCGCAGCCACCAAAGCACGCAGTCGCCACCCTGCCATCTCTTGCAGCGGCTTCAGGTACTTGAGCGCTTCGCTATAGTTCCCCGCCCTGGATAAACAGCCGGCCAATTCCCAGGACGATGCCGCCTCTGAAGGAAATCGCTCGTAGCGGGCAAAGGCGACGCCGAGCTCGATCCGCCGCTGCTCCTCTAGGACCTCGTCGATCAGACGGTGAGTTCGCGGAGACGGCAACAGTTCTGCTTGCCGACGGGCGAGCTCCGTTTTCTCCCGTGCCCGTCCCAGCATGATTTCCTCGCCCAGTGCTCGCAGGCGAAGATAATCCCTCGTCTCGCAACTCCCACTCCTCGGTACTCCGGGGAGAGGGTCGGGTTGAGGGGCATCTCCTGACGCGTCGCTTGGCTCAGCCAACAGAGCTTCTGCTGCCAGCCAGTGCTGCAACTCAATTAGCTCTTGAACTCGATCCACCAGACCACCCGTCGCGGGCGAAGAGGGGACTTCATTACGAACAAAGAGCGCTGCAAGTCGCTGGGCTTGTTCGTCGTCCTTGGTCACTCGCAGTAGTTCCTGCCAAACATGTCCTGCCGCGGAGAATTGCCCCCCTTCGCCCAACGCAATGGCCAGCGGACGCAGCACGGCTGGATCCTGAGGTGCCAGTCGATAGGCCTCTTGAAGCAGCAGAACCTGTGACTGCCCATGGTCGAGCAACAAGCAAATCTCTGCCAGGTTGGCCAGAGTTTTTATGTCACGCGGCGATGCCCCTAGCAAGAACCAACCATGCTTTAATGCCAGGCCAAGGTGCCGTTCGCGGACCGCGACGCTGAACGCCGCCCGTCGTTGCCAAACTTGCCAGAACCACGCCTTCGCCGTCTTCCCCTTGGCCCGCTGCAAGTTCTCGAGCAGCGCCTGCAGAAATAGTGTGTTCCCCGGGTCCAGCGTGCAGCAATCGCTGAGTACGCGATGAGCACCGGCGAAGTCCGGCGGCTGTCGATTCAGCAGTTGCTTGGCCTGTTCGAATTGCCGCGCCAGTTGATGCCGCTGGGCCGCGGAAAGAACCGCAGGCGGATTGGTCGGTGGCGGAGTGGAACTCGCAGGGCTGGTCATAACAGGCTGGTCGATTTATTCTCGGAAGTGTCGCCTTCCGAATTTCGTTGAAAAAGTCATCTTCATGGTAACACCGGACGCTCTCTCATCTGCCGCAGTCGGTGTGGTTTATCTCGTCGGTGCCGGCCCCGGCGATCCCGGTCTGATCACCGTTCGCGGTCGCGACTGCCTCCACCGGGCCGACGTCGTACTGTACGACTATCTCTCTAATCCGCAATTGCTCTCCCATTGCCGCTCGACCGCCGAACTCCATTGCCTGGGTCAACATGGCCGCGGCCGTCTCTGGTCGCAGGCCGAAATCAACGCCCACATGATCGCTGCGGCAGGGCAGGGGAGGGGAGTCGTCCGCCTCAAATGCGGCGACCCCACCGTCTTCGCGCGGGCAGCAGAAGAGATCGACGCCCTCGTCGCAGCTGGCATCCCGTTCGAAATCGTGCCCGGCATTACCGCCGCCTTTGCCTCGGCCAGTTACGCCGGGATACCCCTCACGCAGAAGGACCACGCTTCTGCGGTCGCGTTGGTCACCGGCCAAGAGAGCCCTGGCAAGCAAGGCGAAACACTCGACTACAGCGCACTCGCCCGGTTCCCCGGCACGCTCTGTTTTTATATGGGCGTGACGTCGGCGCGCGAGTGGTCCCGCGGGCTGATGGCGGGCGGCAGGCAATCGACAACTCCGGTTGCCCTCATCCGCCGCTGCAGTTTTCCTGACCAACAAGTTTGGCAAACGACTCTTGGAGAAGTAGCCACCTTCATCGAAGGTCTCAAGCTTCGCCCGCCGGTCATCATCATCGTGGGCGAAGTGGCCGCCTCCTCGCGCACCTGGTCGTGGTTCGAACAGCGGCCACTTTTCGGCCAGCGAATTCTCGTCACTCGCCCCGCGCACCAGATCGAAGATCTGCGCGGACCACTCAGCGAATTGGGCGCGGAAGTGCTGCATCAGCCCGCGATTGAAATCACTCCGACCATCAACTGGGCCCCCGTCGATCAAGCGATTGAGCGACTGACTGACTTCGACTGGCTCGTCTTTTCCAGCAGCAATGGAGTTCACCATTTTCTCGCGCGTATCTGGTCGAAAGGACACGACCTACGGTCCCTCGGTTCGCTGAAGATCGCCGCCATTGGCCCCGGCACAGCTGCGGAACTTGCGCGCCATTCGTTACGTGCCGACTTAATCCCCGATGAGTTCCGCGCGGAGTCGTTGGCGGCGTCATTGGCCACCACAGCCCAGGGCAAAAGGTTTCTGCTCCTGCGCGCCAGTCGCGGGCGCGAAGTTCTGGCCGAAGAGTTGACTGCGGCAGGCGGCATTGTCGAACAAGTGGTCGTCTACGATAGTCACGACATCACGCATGCTTCGGCAGAAATCACGTCGCTCTTGCAGGCGGGTAAGATCAATTGGATCACCGTCACCAGCAGCGCCATCGCTCGCTCATTGCACTCACTCTTCGGCGACGATCTTCGCCTCGCCAAACTGGCGAGCATCAGTCCCATCACCACAAGCACCCTCCGCGACTTGGGTCACGAACCCGCCGCCGAAGCCACGTCATTCACCATGCCGGGATTGATCGACGCGATTCGCGGCCACAACATTCACTAGATCGTTGCTGGTGAGGATCTTCCCGCGCTGGGCAATGTACGTCGACTCCAACTCCCGAATCGCTGCACCTTTTCCGCTGTGAACCAGGCTCAAATGCGCATCGACCAGCAAGTTCACCGGCGTGCCGCGCAGCAGCATACCGATCAGCGAAAAGAACGACACTGGTGCTCCGCCCAGGAAGCAGCGCAGCCAGGGCGAAAAAATCCGCAGCACGAATGCAAAGCAGATCGTGAGCAGGATGCCCACCATCAGGCCTGCGAGAAATATCGCAATTTCCTTCGGCCCCATGCGATCCTCGCGCGCACCATCACCGCTGATAGATCGGCAAGAACGACTTATCGAGTTGCATCATGATCAGGTTGCAAGCGGTGACGTAAATCGGTCCGATGTTTCCGGTCCAGGAGCCGTCGCCCGTCTGTTCGCCGACAATCTTGTTGTAAAGTTTATCGCGAAACGGTGCCCATTCTCTTTCACCTTGGCGATACATCACCTGCGAGTAATACAGATAAGTGTAATGCCAATGCCCGAATGAATTAGGACCTTCCGACAAGTTCTGCAGGTTTTTCTTGCAGTACTCAAGCATCTGCGGCACGTGCTTGTCATCGTACGCACCAGCGTTGTAGAGCGTGGCCAGCGCTGCTGCCGTGATCGCCGGCCGACTGCTGCCGCGATTGCGCGAGCTATAAGAGATGCCACCGTCGGCATTGCGACAGGCGTAGATGTATTCCTTCGCTTTTTCGATTGCTTCGCCTGGAACGACGATGCCCGCGTTGCGACAACCGCGCAAACCCTGCACCTGCGTGATCGTGGTCGAGCCCTCGTCGAAGTCGGGCTGATCCTTGGTGCTCACGTAGCCCCAGCCACCCGTCGGAGCCTGGGCACGCACGCTGAACTCGACTGACTTCGTCAGCGCGTTGACGAGTTCCTCGCGCACTTCTTCGTCCTGCTCTTCGCCCAGAACTTGCGACAGGAAGAGCATCGAGAAACCGTGGCCGTAGGTATAGCGATTGTCGTTCCGCGGATCGCCGATCAGCCCGTTATCGCGCAACTTGCTCAGCAGAAAATCGACCGCCTTGCGAATGTGCTTGGCGTACGGCCCTTGAGTCGTGGTGCTCCCCGAGCCGACCAGCGCGGTTCCAGCCAAGGCCGTCATCGCCGCCGGATAGCCGCCAGC
Organism: Anatilimnocola aggregata; assembly: GCF_007747655.1. Taxonomy (NCBI): domain Bacteria; kingdom Pseudomonadati; phylum Planctomycetota; class Planctomycetia; order Pirellulales; family Pirellulaceae; genus Anatilimnocola; species Anatilimnocola aggregata. The sequence continues at coordinate 3,419,587 of NZ_CP036274.1, read as the reverse complement.
CGTCCAATGCCCCTGCGTCGATTGATTCTTCGCCACCCACTTCAGCCCCCGGTCGATGGCCATTTCCCACTTGGGATCGCGCTTGGCCCCCTGCACCGGCGAAATCCCGGCCAGCGATGAAGCAGTAGCACCACCGATCGCCAACAGAGCCTGGCGACGGCTAATAGCTGCCAACGCAGCCGGGGCGCGAGTCTGACCTGCTGGCATGGTCTGACCTTCTGGCATGGCTCGAGTCTCGATCGGGCGAGTGGAACGGAACAACACCTATTATCAATGCCGGCTGATGTTTCAGCCAACAACTTCTGACCACAAATCTAGTTCAGCGGGTGGCAGGTCTCCCCTCTTTAGTCACCTAACAGGCAGGCAAAGTTCATACCCCGACAAACAGCTCAAACCGCACCCGTCGGCTGCGGTATCCGCCGACAAGCTGCATTTGTTTCCAGAAAGTTTCCGGAATTCTCAACATTCTTCTATTTCATAACCAACCTTAAGCCGTTCATTTAACTCGACTTGCAACGATTTGATTCCGGAAACATGCCGAAAACGGTTTCCGGAAATTTCCGTTATTCATCAGCCCAAAAACCGCACTTACAAGGGATATAATCCCGGAGCACACCACCACATCACGGCAATGGTCCGCCTAGCGGAAGCCAGGAAAATTCTCATTCTGCGTAGCGCACTGCCCAAACAGCAGGCAGCACAACCGGCCCCAGTCTGTTTCTCCCCGCGCGCAACGCTTCCCCGGCGGCGCTAGAAAATATTATGAACATTGTGACTATCTGTCAAATATATTTTGCGGAGTAGCATTTCGCCGGCCAACTGTTCTTAGCGACCACGGCGCGGCAGGAGCCTCGCCCTCCCGCCGAAGCCCCACCCAGTCCATTGCTTTACTTGTATTACGCCCGCGGCACGCCAATAATCGACGCAGTCACACACCCGGACGTGAATATTGAGGAGTCACCGCAATGCGCAATCGATGTCTGATTTTGACCGGCCTCTTGGGGCTGACATTGCTCCAAGCAGTCGCCGCGGCACCTGCCCAGGCGCAATACCTTAACCATGGCTACTTTTGGGGGCCCTTCTATCGAGCCACCGATCGTGCTCACGGCTGGGGGCGGCATCAAGGGCACAGACATCATGGTTACAGTTGCGGCTATTGCTCCAGCCCAACCTACGCCATTTACCCCAACTATGGTTACGCGAGTAATTGCAACGGCGGCAGTTGCCATCTCGGCTATTGGAATTCCACGCCGTTTATCATTCCGCCAGCAGCCGACCAACCGAAAGACAATGACCTGCCCGCCGCACTGAAGCCCGCTGACGACAAGATGCGCGCCCCTCAGCCAAACGCCGAGCCACCTGCCGAGAAGAACAGCGCTCGGCCGCGTCCCACCAGCGACATGCTCATCGCCCGCCTGGCTGCCGTCCTTAGCGGTGACGCAGCGCGGCAACTCCGCACGGGCGAAGTTCCCACGCTGGCAGTACATCGCCGCAACGCAACACCGACTTCGCAAAACAGTGCGCCGGCAGTCGCCGCAGTGCCACCAGCGACCGGTCGCTAGCCCTGGTCGGGATTCCAAATCAAGCAACTCGGCAAATCACTTGCCTTGTTGCCGCAACAGGCAGATAATCCACGCGAGTCATGTACAAGCTGATCGCCAGGCCAACGTGGGCTAATCCGCGACAGCTGCAGCTACACGATTTTTTGGTTTCAAGGAGGCAGTGCCATGCGTAGGGCCATGCGTAAGATTTTTCTCCTGTTCGCTCTCCTCTTGGGAGTGACGCTGCTACAAACTTTCGCAGCTGCCCAGGCACAAGCCGGGCACGGTCATTACAAAGGTTGGGGGCACAACTGGGGTTGGGGCCGCGGCTGGGGTCACCACGGTTGGAATCGCGGCTGGGGCTATGGTCACAATCGCTTTTACGGCGGCTGGGGCGGTTACGGTTGGGGACATCGCAACTGGGGCTGGGGTCGCGGCTACGTCTATCGACCCTTTTACCGTCCCGTTTACAACGTGGGCTATCGCAGCTTCGGCTACGGCGGCTTCTATCCCGCAGTCAATTACGGCTATTACCCCAGCTATGGTTTCCCGGTCTACAACAGCTACTACTACGGCTGCGAAAACGTAGTTCCGGCCACGACCATCGAGCAGCCTTACTACGACACACAAATCCTGCCCACCGGCACGATTGTGAACTACTCGGGTAACAATGGCGGACTCAGCACCGAGTTAACGACGGGCATGCTCATCGCCCGTCTGGCCGATGCCGTGCGCCAACAGCCCGGCGGCATGACGAATGGTAACGTGGCTAGCAATGGTCGCCTGCTCGGCAACGGTCGACTCCGCGGCGTGGTGCAGAACATCACGCAAAACGTGATTCGCAACGAACCCCTCTCCAGCACGCTGCCGACGACGACTCGCTTCTCGAATCCCGATTCGCGCAGCAAAGCTCGCGCGTACATGACCCAGGGAGATAACCTCTTCCGCGAACAGCGTTATGCGGCCGCCGCTCAGCAATATCGGGCTGCAGCCAGCCTGACGCCCGACCTGCCCGAAGCCAATTGGCGTTATGGTCACACGCTCGTGGCGATGGGTGAATACGACCTGGCTGCAAGCGCGATGCGAAGGGCATTGGCGATTGCCGACGACACCGATCGCAATGGCTTTGAACTCGACTCGCTTTACGGACTGGTGGGAACCGCAAAGGCATCCCATCTCGAAGGGCTAGCCAAGGCTGCCCTCGAACAAGAGTTGCCGAGCGCCTACTATCTGCTCGGCGTGACGCTGCACTACAGCGGCGAAGCTGACCGCGCCGAGAAGTTCTTTGCTCATGCAGCGCAGCTACAAGGTCGCGATGCACCGCACATCGTCGCCTTCCTCGGTCCCGAGGTTGGCCCGCTGCGACCTCGTCAATCCGATGTGCCTCCACTGCTCGCTCGTCTGCCAATGAGGGAAATCTAGGTCGGCCGAAACTAAGTACACCGCAGTTCCGGCAACAGAACTGCAAAAAACCACAGGCCCGCAGCGACGGGCCTGTTTCATTTCTTGGTACTGCCCGGTCCTTTCCACGACAGAACTGGGGCGCTCTGAACGGCCCTGGGCAACGCGGCCTTGTGCATCTACGCAGCATGCCATCAGCGGCCGGCTTTGACTTGCGGGTTTTACTTTGTTCAAGCTGCGAAGCATTCTCTGGCAACCTGCGCTGAGCAGCATTAGGCAATTCACGCCTGATTTGCTCCCGCGTCTTTTCCCCTCTCAACTTGCCATCGTGTTTCCATGACCACCGAAGACCCCGTCGTCCAATACCATCGTTCGTTTCGTGATCGGCTTGAACTGGAGAAGATCGCTGCTGATGCGAAGCGTCGACGCGGCCATCTGGCTGGTGTAGGTGGTGCGGCCCCCAATGTATCGGATGTTTTTGATCGTGCTTACCGCGGCTATCGCATCGATGGCAATCAACTGAAACCCGTGCAAATCATGGCGCGGCGCGACCAGAAGTTCGAGGAATACGCCACCGAGTGGGAACGCGAATGGAGCGTGCTCGCCAAGCCGGCGAATCCGTATCTGCCCGTGCTCGATGAGAACCTGACCGTGATCGGTCACACCGGCTCGAGCAGCGGTGGCTACTTTGCCGACTTGATTCTGCCCTTTGGTGCCGTGCAACATCGCTATCGTCCCGACGACGAATACCACACAGACGATTTGAATGGACTGTTGCGTGCTGGGATTCGCGTGTTCGTTCACAACCGGAGCAAAAACTCGGCGCCGTCCGGTTGGGTCTTCATTACGGCCTCGACGACCGAACATAAGTTCGAACTCATCACTGGAATCAATGGCGAAGTCCTCGACTCCGTCCGCAGCAACACCGGCTTTCTGGAAGACGTCTGGTACTCCCCCTCCGATATTCTCTCCTTCGGCAAACTCATTGCGACCCTGAGCGTGAAGATCGGCAGCAAAGTTGCCAAGACGCTCGTCCGCAAAGCTGTGTCCAAGCAGGCGGCCAAGGCGCTCGACGGTCCCTCGGCCGCGCTGGCCAAAGAAGCCACCGAAAAGGCAGCCAAGGAAATCAGCGAAGCCGAAGCGAAAATGATCTTCAAAGGAATCAAGCTGAAACGGGGTTACGATCCGCGGATGGGCATTCCGGAAGAACACTTTCAAAAGATGGTCGAGGCCGCCCAGGAGGCAGGCCTGATCGCCATCTTTCGTTCGAATAAGCAGGCCGCCATCGAACTCATCCGGAAGGGAGCGCATGGTAAACCGATGTGGGCCAAGTTCAAAACCGACCCGAATACCGGCATCCTTACCGCCACCAACGCCGGCGAAGCCGCCGCGGCGAATATGAACGATTGCTTTGTCATCGGCTCCGATGGAGTAGCTCGGCGAATGTACAAGCAGGGTGACAAAATGGCTGCCGAGGTAATCAGAATCGACGGTGCCAAGTGGAGCCCCAAGCCCGGTCAGGTATTCGCACGCGACGGCAAGCCGATCGTCGGCGACTACGACTTGCTGGGCGTCGCCCCGGTGAAATCGCCGGGACGCAACATCAACGTGGTTCCCGAAGATTTGAAATATGGTGACTGGAATGGCCCAGACGTCCAGAAGTACGCGAAAGCGGCCAACAAGCGATTTGATGAACCGCGCGTGCTGCATGGCGCTCAAGACGGTTACGGCGGCAACCCCAAATATATGGGGCTAACCGACGACACCGCGTACGCAGTATTTCCAGATGGCCGCACTTTCATCATGGAAGGGCGCAAAGCGCAAGAAGAGTTTTACGATGCGCTCGGTCGTCAGGCCAAACAACCCGGCGCTCCGGTCGGAGTGCCAGGTTGGAAGCCCAAGGTCATTCAAGGTGGCAAAAAGTAAACAATCGAATTACGCTGCCACTCGCCAGCGCGTGCTGAATAGCCACATCATCACAACGAGCAGCAGGCCATTCATCGCGACGGTGAAACCGACGTAGAGCGCATAGAGGGGCCAATTGCCCTGCAGTTGGTCCGGCGTGAGCGTTTCGGTGCCCAAAGAGATATCGAGCGGAACCGCAAACGCCGCGGCAAATGGACTCGTGAAGCCCATTTGCGCTACCCAGGGCGTATTCGGATGGTCCTGAAAAAACGTCTGCGCGAAGAAGTTCACGGCCAGTGGAGCGCAGAAGAGCAGGATGATGACCAAGTAAGTCGTCATCAGGCTCATCGACGTCGTGCGAAACAGCACCGAACAAAATAGCGCGATCATCGCGGTGGTTAAGCACGTCAGCAGGATGATCGAAAAATAAGCGCCCACTGAGGGGAGATTGGTCCAATAGTCCTTCACCATCGCGCACGCTAACAAAACCGGCCAAACGAGAAACAGAGTCAAGACGCTGGAGACACGCAGACCAGCGATCAACTTGCCCCACAGGATTTGCCACGGCGAAATGATGGTCGTCAGCAGCAGGTCGAGCGTTTCACGTTCGCGTTCGCTGGTCACACTGCCGGCCGAGAAGACCGGGCCGACGAGCATGTTGAAGACCACCACGTAGCTGATGTACCACGCAGCGTAGATGGGCCAGATGTACAGACAGACCGCCATGAACGGAATCGCCAGCACCATGCTCACTTGAATGACCAGGCGCAGCATCAGGGTCCCTTGACTGAAAATCTCGCTGCGAATTTCTTTGTCGTAGACCGGGTTCGCGTCGTCTTCCATCAGGTCGTCGCGCTTGGGTGGCGCAAACAGTTTATCGGGGAACTGATCTCGTTGAATCACGAGCCCCACCGCTTGCTGGGCCTCTTGTTCCAGGTCGACGACTTCTTTTCCTTCACTTCCCACATCAGGCGGGTGCAGCAATAGCGAACTGGTGTTAAAGAACAGCACCAGGAACGCAGCCGCGGAGAGGGCCGGCAGCACCGTGAGAATGAGCATCAGGCGGAACTCGCCAAAGCGAGCCATCCGTAGCCAAAAAATGGCACCGATAATCACCAGCGGCAGAATCAGCAAGTACGAAACGACCAGGGCGGCACTCGTCCGCTGAAAGAACGCACTGCAAGCCACGCTGATCATGCCGAACGTAATCACCGACAAGATCAGCCCGATGTAAGCGGCGAGTACTTCGTAGACCGACACACCGCCGAGTGGCAGGCAGAGCATCACGATCGGCAGCGAGGCAAAGATCAGCACGGCCAAATGCGTGAGCGCTGCCACCAACTTCCCCAACACAATCGCCGCCGGCCGCAGCGGGCTGGCGAGCAGCATTTCGTAGGTATGGCGTTCTTTCTCGCCGGTGATCGAACCCGCCGCAAAGCTGGGGGCCATCATCGAGGCGATGACGAACTGACCAATGAAAAACAAATCAACGAGGGCCCGCGTTTGGGTGGCATGCTGGCTGTTGGCCGTCAGGTCGAGATGCGTATCCTGCGGCCAGGCGAAATAAACCACCGCTCCAAGTAACGCCTGATAAACAAACAGCAGCACAAACGCCCGGACCATCCGCAAGTTGACCAGCAACTCACGCTGCAACACCGGATTTTCGAGCAAATACATGGGGCGAGCGGCCTTCAAGGCAGACGAGAAAAGTATGGACTGTTTGCCATTCTAGTGAATGCAGAATGCAAAATGCAGAACGCAGAATGAAAAATGCCAACGTCGCCGCCGCGACCGGATATTGCTTGATAAGATAACAGGCATTGACTCTTCATTTTGCATTCTGCCTTCATCATTCTGCGTTCCCCCATGCCTGTCATCTCTGTCGAGTCGCTCAGCAAGTCGTACCGGGTGTATCAGAAGGCGGAAGGATTGTGGGCCTCGGTCAAAGGATTGATGAAGCGCGAGTATCGCGAAGTGCAAGCGGTGCGCAGCGTCAGCTTGCAGGTGGAACGTGGCGAGTTCGTGGCGTTTCTCGGCCCGAACGGGGCCGGCAAAACGACGACGCTCAAGTTGCTCTCGGGCGTAATCTATCCCACGTCCGGCCAGGCCGATGTCATGGGCTTCGTTCCCTGGGAACGCAAGATGGAGTATCGCCGCCGTTTCGCCCTGGTCATGGGGCAGAAGAATCAACTCTGGTGGGACTTGCCGGCCGGTGAGTCGTTTCGCTTGCATCAACAGATCTATCGCATCGATCCGGTGCAATACCAGGCTACGCTCGACGAACTGTGCGAACTGCTCGACATTGGCAAACTCCTCAATCAACCGGTGCGCGAGCTATCGCTCGGCGAGCGGATGAAAATGGAACTCACCGCCGCGCTCCTCCATTCGCCCGAAGTTCTCTTTCTCGATGAACCGACGATCGGCCTCGATGTGATTGCCCAGCATCGCATCCAGCAGTTCCTGAAGACATATCAACAGCAGCGGCAGATTACCGTGCTCCTCACCAGCCACTACATGAAAGACGTCGCAGCGCTTTGCAAGCGAGTCGTCATCATCACGCAGGGCGAAATCAAGTACGACGGCTCGCTCAGTGGCATCGTCGACCGCTTTAGCGGGCAGAAGCTCATCACCTTGCAACTGGCTGCCGAAGAATCAGCTCACGGCCTCGATGCGTTCGGCAAGATCGTGAGCATCGAACTGCCGAAAGTCAAAATCCGCATACCTCGCGCTGAAGTCCCCCGCGCGCTCGCCGCGATCCTCGCTCAGCGGACCATCGAAGACGTCGTCGTCGAAGATCCACCCCTCGAAGAAGTCATCGCCTCGATGTTTTCAGAAGTGCAGGGTTAGCGTTCCACCACCACCGTCGAGTTCAGCACGCGCGGGCCGCCAATTTCTTCTGCTCGCAGCCACAGGGTTTGGCCGAGCAGCGATTCGCCTTGCGGAATCAGGAACGTCACCGTGTGGCGACCAGCGGGCAGATGCAGCATCTGTTTGGTCTCGCGGCGACGACCAGGTGGAAAGAGCAGGCACTGAAAACTGATCGGCTTGCCGGTTAAATTGGTGACGTGCTGTTCGACCAGCAGCAGACCGTCTTCACGCACGCGGGTGCGCATTTCGACCGTCACGTCGTCGAGGCCGAGTTGCAGTGTGCGATAAACGCTGAAGCGATAGTTGCGTTCGGCGGTCAGTTCGAAATCGATGCGCACGCGCTGAAGCCCGCTGGCCGCGTCGGGCTGTAGCGAGACAAGCCAATCGGGCTGGGCGGTTTCTCCTTCCGACATGCGAAACTGCAGCGGCTGCGGCGAAATGTTCCAAGCCTTAGGCGCGTGTAACGTGGCCGAACCACTCACACCTTGGGCAAAGGCATTTTCGAGTCGCAGTGTCACCGGTTGTTGCCGACCGAACACGCTTTCGAGGTGCGTCGTCACAAACTTCGCCCGAATCTGCCACCGCGTCAGCCCTTCGTCGAGGCCAGTCACAAAGGTTGGTTCCGGACCAACTTGAATGATCGACTCCGGTCGATCTTCCCCTTGCTCGTCCGTCAGTTTGAACTCGGGCTTAATCTCGCGCCCCCACAGATCCAATTGGCGAACTTCATCCCCCAGGTAAAACGATTCCTTACCAGGCACGTCGTTCCAAATGACCATCACCGTCTGCCCGTCGCGCGAGAAAACGTGATTCACGCTGCCGCCCGGCAGTTGCAACGCACCCAAGTACTGCGTGCCACCGAGCAACGTGGCCGTTGTCCGCCACGGAACGAATAGTTCGCCTGGCGAACCATCGGCATTCATCAGCCCTTGTTCTTCGCTGAAGGGTTGCGGCACGAACACAGCCGACGCGCCATGCTGCCGCGCGGCGAGCATTCGCTGCACGAGGTCGAGCGTGCGCGTGGCAGTACTGTATTGCGAACGGGGCAGGGGAGTGAGCACCACCCAAGCTCGCGGCAACATTGCGCTGGGCGAAGGTGCAGTCGGCGGAATGGTCGGCAGCGCGTGGGCGTTGACCGAGACCGGCGTCGTCGGCAGTTTGGCCTTTAGTTTTGCCGCAGTGCCAGGTGCAGCAGGAATTACCTTGCGAGGCAAATACGCGGCCAGTTCATCGGCGGTCAGTTCAGGGTCAGCCGAATACGAAAGGAACTCCCACGGTGGAGTTCCTTTCGAGTTTGGCATCTCGCGCAGCCAGCGCCAGCCGAAACCCAAATGAACTTGTTGTCCAAAGCGTTCCAGGTGAGTCTTAATTCCCTGTACGCGTTCTTCGAGAATCGGAAAGTCGACGTAGCTGGTATCGCGATCGTCCCCCAGTTGCCACCAGCGAACCTTGAGCGATAGCCGCGTCATTACAGGATCGACAGCGGGCTGCCAGAGTTGCGGCTCCTGAAAGACCGAAGCCGCGGGCAGGCGTCCCTTATCGCGAAACATCTCGCGCAGCGGTGACGGGGGCTGATCGAGCACCCCCACCATCTCGATGCCGTGAATGCTCAACCGCTCGGCAAACCAGGCCAACCGATCGGCCTGAGCTTGTTCTTGCTCGCTAAACCAGACCGGGTACTTGGCCCAGCCCAACCCTGACTGACTCAGCAAACTGGCCAGCGCATTCAAGGGCAGGGGATCCTCGCCCCCGGGCAGCGACCAACCAAACTCTCCGCCTGCCACGCGCGGCAATGGCCGCAGCACGGCGAGTGTCACCGATCGATGCAGCATGGTGGCGTCATTTGCCTGCGAATTGGCGATGGCTGCAGCTGTCGGCTGGTCAGCCTGCTGCATCGAAACGCGCACGCGATAAAAGCCATAGTCGGGAATTGGCGGCTTCCATTTCGCGCTTCCCGTGATGCCGGCCTGAGGCGCGGCATGTTCGGGCTCACTATGCGCTTTCGAATGCTTGAGCAAAGTTCGCTTTTCTTCCAGCACGAGCGGACGCATTTCGGTTGCGATTACGCGCTCGGTATGGTCGAGCAATTCGAACTGCAACTCGGGCCGCGCACAGACGAGTCCCGAGATTTCGCAACTCACTTCCGGCGCGGTGAGTGAGTCGTACACCTGCAAGTCGCCGCTGGCCCGCAGCGCAATCCGCGGCAAGCGCAGCATTCGCAGGCTGCCCCAATGCACGACGCCATTCAAATCTTCTTGATCGCCGCGCGGTGTCACCGCCAGCGTCACGCGCGCGTGCGTGGCCGCTTCGCTCTTGGGCAGGACTGGTCCAACGCGCAAAGTTTGCCAGCGTGGCGCATCGACCACATGGTTCGACTCATACGACTCCAGCGGCTGACCATGGTCGTCATAAAATGTGAGGGTGGCGAAGACATGGTCGTGCTTCAGCTGTTTCGTACGAACCTGGCATTCGAGCAAAAAGCTGCCGCGCGCACCGAGCGCGCACGAGGGGGTCATCACCCCTGCGCTGCCGCCACTCAGTTCCATTTGCAAATAGCGCTCACTATCGGCAGCCACTTTCGCGCCGGTCGCTTCGGGCTGAATGCCGATCTTGAGGAAGGCAGGAAATTCTTTGCCGCGGCGACGGACCCAACCATCGGGCCAGCCATCGTAGTTGCGGTCGTCTTCCTGCGCAAAATCGCACCGATACACTTGCACGGCATGCGGCAGATTTGCGTCGTGCGCAGCATCCTGCGCAGCGGCACCTGCCGGGTGCTGCGAACTGTCATCGCCCCCCAAGGCCGCGAGCGATAGAATGAGCGACGTCAAAACATTCATAAATCAGTCCATTCGCGTCCGGATCCGCCGGCCGCACCAAGTACCAAGCAAGACCATGCTGCAAATCAAGGTTGCCATTGAATTAGCGAGCCTGAAGCTCCCCTTTAAGCAAGCCTTGCTCACGGCTGCCCAATTGGGGGCCGAAGCGGTCGAAATTGACGGCCGCAACGAGCTTTCCACGGCAGAACTAAGCCGTACAGGTGTTCGGCAAGTGCGGAAAATGCTGGAAGATCTGAATTTGCGGCTCTCGGCCGTCTCGTTCCGTACCCGGCGGGGGTACAACGTCATCGACGACCTGGACCGCCGTGTCGACGCTACCAAGCAGGCCTTGAAACTCGCCTACGATCTGGGAACCAATGTCGTCATTAATCACATCGGCCGAGTTCCACCCGCAGAAGACGTGCAAGGCCTGACCACACTCCGCACCGCCTTGATGGATCTGGGCCGCGAAGGTCAGCGGGTCGGCGCGTTCCTCGCTGCTGAGACCGGGACCGAAAGTGGTGCCGATTTGCGCAAGCTCATCGATTCGCTGCCGCCAAGTTCGTTGCTGGTCGACCTCAATCCGGCCAATCTTATCGTCCACGGCTTCGACGCTCGCGAAGCGGCCCAAGCGCTAGGAGCTTATGTAGTACACGTACATGCGACCGATGGCACGCGCGATGTCGCGGCCGGTCGCGGAATTGAAGTTCCCTTAGGCCGCGGCAGCGCGGAGTTCCCCGAGATTCTCGGCGCGCTCGAAGAACATCAGTATCGCGGCTATCTCACCATTCGCCGCCAGGATGCAGACAACCCGATTGAAGAAATTGCCGCCGCAGTAAAGTACCTCCGCGCTCTCTAATTCCAGTTCGACAACGTTGCAGAAGGCCCGCTGATGAAATACACCAACTTTCGCCGAGCTGCGATCGGCGCCGTGCTGGTCCTCGCGCTCGGTTGCATTCTCCTGCTGCGCGATCCGAACCGCGTGTGGGGCGAGCGCGACTATCTGCTCGCCTCGGCAGCCACGATTTTGATCGTCTTGAATCTCGGCGCTTCGTATTACATGGATAAGCGAAATCACGAGAAAAGTTTAAAGGCCCGATAAGTACTACGGAAGGTTAAGCTGCCAACGACGACAGGCAAGCAAGAGCAACAGCGGGCATGAATCAAGAATTTCTCCTCATCACGGGCGGCACGGTCTACGATCCGGCCAATGGCATCGATGGCCAGGTGCGCGATCTATGGATCGCCGGCGGCAAGCTCGTCGCTGCTCCGACCGATCCCACGATACGACCCAACCGAACGCTCGATGCGCGCGGGCTAGTGGTAATGCCTGGCGGTGTCGACATGCACTGCCACATCGCTGGCTCCAAGGTGAATGCCGGCCGCAAAATGCGAGCAGCGGAGAAAAGAACTGCGGAAAAGGTGGAGCGGACCGAACTCACACGAAGCGGCACTCTCGGCAGCGTGCCCAGCACCTTTGCCACGGGCTACAAGTATCTCGGCATGGGCTATACGACCGCCTTCGATGCTGCAGTGACGCCTCTACTCGCACGGCACACCCACGAAGAGTTCGCCGATACGCCCTGTCTCGATAAGGGCTTCTTTGTTCTTACGGGCAACAACCATTACATCCTGAACGCGATTCGCGACAGCGAGCCCGAGCGGGTGAAGAACTTTCTGGCCTGGCTCCTGAGCGCTGCCAAAGGTTACGCCCCCAAGATCGTTAATCCCGGCGGCGTGGAAGTGTGGAAGCAACTTCCCAGCGGTAATGTCACGGGACTTGACGAAAAGGTTGGTCATTTCGACGTTACGCCGCGGCAGATTGTGCGCGAGATCGTCCGCGCGGCGAACGAACTGAATCTGCCCCACCCCGCGCACATCCATTGCAATCAGCTCGGCATGCCCGGCAATTGGCAGACCACGCTCGAAACCATGCGGGCCCTCGAAGGCTATCGGGGCCATCTCACTCACATTCAATTTCATAGCTATGGCGGTGGCGATGGAGACGAGAACACCTTCAACAGCAAAGTCGCTCAGTTGGCCGACTATGTGAACAGCCATCCAAACATCACGGTCGATGTTGGGCAAGTGCTGTTCGGCGAAACGACGAGCATGACCGGCGACGGTCCGCTTGGCTATTACCTGGCCAACCTCTCGCAGAGCAAGTGGTATAGCAACGACACCGAGATGGAATCGGGCTGCGGTGTCTCGCCGATCAAGTATCGCAATAAGAATCTCGTTAGCGGGCTGCAATGGGCGATTGGGCTGGAGTGGTACCTGCTCGTGAGCGATCCGTGGCGCGTGGCGATGAGCACCGATCATCCGAACGGCGGCAGCTTTCTCGCCTATCCGCAGATCATTCGGCTGCTCATGGACCGCAGTTTTCGCGAAGAGGCCCTGGCTCGCTGCCATCCCGAGGTGCGCAAACGTTCGCAACTTGGCGATCTCACACGTGAGTACACCCTGCAAGAGATTTGCATCATCACCCGTGCTGGTCCCGCCCGCATGCTGGGCCTCAAACACAAAGGGCATCTCGGGATCGGCGCCGACGCCGACATCACGCTCTATTCACCGCACGACGACAAGCAGCGGATGTTCGAAATGCCACGTTACGTCCTCAAGGCGGGCGAAGTTCTGATCGACGACGGAGAGCTGCGGGCGACGCCGTTTGGCAAGACGATTCATGTCGCGCCAGCTTACGACAGCGCGCGAGTTCCACACATTCGCGACTGGTTTCAAGAACACTACAGCTTGCAGTTTGCGAACTATCCGGTCGCGGTGGATGAGTTGGCAGCAGTGGAAGTGGTGTCCTAGTTGGTCGGCGCGCCACTTTCGCCGCGTTTCGAGCTATAGTCGGTTTATGAAAACCGTTCTCATCACTGCTTTCGAGCCATACGACCGCTGGGGAACCAATGCCAGTTGGGATGCGCTCGTGGCGCTGACGAGCCAGTTGCCGGAACGGCCCAGGGTCGTAACACGGCGGTATCCGGTCGATTTTGAAAAGACGCGGGCCAAGTTGGCTGAAGACCTTGCCGCGAATTACGACTACGTACTGCACCTTGGCCAGGCACCCGGCTCATCGCGAATTCACCTCGAAGCAGTCGGCATCAACGTCGCCGGACACTCGCAGCAATCGCCCGACGATTTTCAGCCACTTGTGGTGGATGGTCCCGCCGCTTATCGCACCGCCCTGCCACTTGGCCAATGGTCGGCCAAGATTCGGGAAGCAGGCATTCCGGTGCAAGTCTCGTATCACGCAGGGACTTATCTGTGCAACGCGATTCTTTACCTCTGCCACCACTTCGCTGCTCAGCAGCAACTCAACTCACAGGCAGCCTTCATTCACCTACCACTCACCCCCGCCCAGACCTTACACGAGCGCCACGACGTCCCCAGCTTGCCGACAAGCATGTGCGTGGAAGCGATTCGGCTGATTCTGAATGAGCTGGAATCGAGTAGCGGCGTGGTTTAGCGACGTGATTGCACGGCTGGTCAATGCATGGGAATGGACTTCATTGAGTTAGTCTACGCGGTTGAAGAAGAGTTCGACGTCAAAATTTCGCATCGAGATTGGCAAGAACTCGCCGCGCAGAAACCAGTTACTGCAGGGAGCCTTGCGGATTTTGTCTTCGAGAAGTTGCCTGAAACGGAGCGATTACCCCAAGAGAGCAGCCTAACAGCAGATTCGTCACCTCCTGAGCTAACTCAAGCTGCAGTGGATTTGATTAACCGAGCTGCACTCCGCTGGCTGCAAGAGAAGCTTAGGGAGTTTAAACAGCAACCGAATCACTCGTCGCTAGACTTTCCCGAGGAGTTGAAACTCGCGAGTTTGATTCGTGGCCGACAAGTTCGCTCGTTCTTTCGAACGTTGAAGTTGGCAGGATTGCAAACACCACATTTATGGTTGTCCTGGAGACAAATGGGCATCATTGCCGGCTTCTCGGCGGTGTTGGGGCTGCTCATCTTCGCTGAAAGATGTCGTGTTGATTTTCTGTCAGCAGCACTTGGTGGCGGTTTTGCTTTTCTGTTGGCGTATGTCGGTGGGCTGATAGCTGGCAAACGATGGTTCGCTGCGACGCCGTCGACGAAAACTGTTGGACAACTCGCGGATCATCTTGCCGCACTGAATCCGCGATTTTTCGGTCGCTTGGCTGCAGTGAAACTGAACCGCCTACAAGTTTGGATCTTCGTCCAGAAATGCCTGGCTGATCTACTCGGAGAACCTGTGGAATCGATTAAGCCGGAGTCGCGGCTGGTTGAAGATCTGGGCATGGACTGAGGGCAGATCAGCTTGACACACGCTCCATGAGTTTCGCCAGTTCGCGTTGTTTATTGCTCAACGTGACGGGACGATTCAAAGCCTGCCAGAATCTCAATTGATCTGACGGAACCATGAGAATATGCTCGCTTGGCTTTAGTTGAGACAACGGCCGGTCGCCGTGAATCGGTTGGTCGCTGGGTGGTGCGCGGCGTCGCTTTTTCATTCGTAAAACCTTCGAAGTGATCAGACTCGTCGTATTATATCCCTAAATCGATCCTTCTCGTGATGTCGTGTTTTTCCTCCCTTGCGACTTCCCGCAGCGGACTTTAACGATTAGCGAATGACCGTCGCCGCGCAGCATTTCTCTGCCAGCAGCGACCTTGCCGGCAGGGTCGAGTTGTTCTGCCGTTCGGCCTGCAATGGGGGTGGTTAAGCGGCACGTTCGGAACATCTTCCAGGTGCGTCAAAGTTTGCCTGAGCGTTGTCCTAACCCAATAGCTGAAAATTGGTTGCGTGCGTTCAAGAGGCAGAGTCAGCCGCGACGATAGGGTAGGTGTCACAATCAATAATTGCGACCCGCCAGGGACGTAATGCTGATCCAGTGAAGCCGGAGCTGATTTTTTCGGGTCACAGGACGACTCGACCGGTTTGGTGAATCCCACCACGAATGTGCGGGCTCAAGCCCACCTATCCCGCACACTGGCAAAACCCACCGCACACATTCCAAGATCCCGCCGGCAATCGGATTGCCCACGGGATGCTGCCCACCGTGACATGGCACGCGTGCCTCTAGCGCGGCCGCCCTAAGCCACGTGTCGGACGGTGCCGGTAGCTGCGCCAGGTTGATTGGTTCCATCGTTAAGGAGACGTCTTTCGATGAAGTGGAACATTATTCTCAGTACGATTGTTCTCGGTTTGGCAACTTGCAGCCAAAGCTTCGGCTTCGAACTGTTGGACCGGATGCTCGGTTCCAGCGGTTGCGGTTGCCAAAGCAGCTGCTGCGAAACCAACTGCTGCAAAGTTAAATGCGTCAAAGTGAAGTGCTGCAAGCCTGCTTGCAACACTTGCTCGACGGGTTGCAACACTTGCTCGGCTGCTGCCCCGACTTGCGGTGCTGCTGCTCCTTCTTGCGGTGTTGCTGCTCCGACCTGTGCTGCTGCTCCTTCGTGTGCAGCTGCCCCGGCCTGCAACAGCTGCAATAGCTGCAACAGCTGCGGACACCGTCACCACGGCCGCAAATGCTGCTCGCCTTGCTCGACTGGCTGCAACACGGGTTGTGCGGCTGCTGCTCCTAGCTGCGGTGTTGCCGCTCCTAGCTGCGGTATGCCTGCTCCGACCTGCGGTGCTGCTGCCCCGACCTGTGCAGCTCCTGCTGCTGCCCCGACTTGCGGTGTTGCCGCTGCTCCTAGCTGTGGTTACGACCCCAGCTGCGGTGCTGCTGCTCCTGCCTGCTCGTCGTGCAAACCTGCTTGCGGCAGCTGCTGCAAGACTGGCTTGCTCGATCGCATCTTCTGCTGCACCAAGAAGTGCCGTGGTGGTTGCTTGATCGGTGGTTGCTGCAAGAGCGGTTGCTCGAACGGCTGCAGCACTGGCTGTGCGACGGCTGCCCCTGGCTGCGGAGCTGCTGCTCCTGGCTGTGGTGCTGCTGCCCCAAGCTGCGGGGCTCCTGCTCCGACTTGTGCCGCTCCTGCTCCTGCTCCGACCTGTGCCGCCCCAGCCCCGGCTCCTCAGCCGACCTGTGCTGGCCCAGCCGCTGCTCCTGCTTGTGGCCTCGAAGGCACCTCGGCTACCAGCATCGACGCGTCGCCGATGCCGCCAGCCCCAGTGGTCGATCCTTCGGCCTACATCCCCGCTCCCCGTCGAGTCGTTCATGCCAGCACCAGCTTGGTTCGCTAAGCTAGTTGGTTAGAGGCTCTGACACGAGAAACGGCCTGTTCAGCTTTCGAGTTGAACAGGCCGTTCTTATTTCTTGGGAACTGGAGGCTAGGAACTGGGAACTAGGGTTGACGAGAGTTTGGGACCAAACAGCCCTGAGCTGACAAGGACTATAACTACATTCAGAACTCCGACTTACCCAGTCCCTAGCCCCTTAGTCTTCCGTCACCCCATGCTCGAAATACTTCCTCTCGCCGCGCGACCCGATACCATCGAGCAACTAGCCGCATGGCACTTTGGCGAATGGGGGAAACTGAATCCTACGAACGATATAGCCGCCCGTAGCCTCAAGCTGCAACGGCATCTCCAAGAACATGCCATTCCCACGACCTTCGTTGGTGTCGAGGGCACGGAACTTCTGGGCTCCGCATCCCTGGTCGAGCAAGATCTCGACCTGCGCCCCGAATACACTCCTTGGCTGGCCAGCGTGTTCGTCGCGCCGGAGCATCGCGCGCGAGGCATCGGTCGCCAACTAGTAGAGCGGATCATGGCGGAAGCAGAATCTCTCGGCGTGACCAAACTCTACTTGTTTACCTTCCACCATGAACGCTTTTACGCCAGCCTGGGCTGGCATCGCGTCGAAGGTGCGGTCTACCGCGGCGAGCCTATTACAATCATGGCCTGGAACCCTGGGAATTAGCGGCCATAAGACGGCGGGTGAGTCCCCGGCTCATCATTTGCAGGCAAAAGGAGCTAGAATGATTTGCTTGGGCAGTTGCCGTCAACTTTGAGCCTGAAACTTCACACTTCGAACCTGCCCTGTTTCGCATGATCAAGTTCCGCTGGCAATGGACTCCACTGATTCTCGTGGCTACAGGTGCTGTCGCCATTGTGGTCGCGACGATTGCTGCGCGCGAGACGCTCGGCTGGTGGCAGTTAGCCATTTACCTCGGCATCGCTGCCGTCGCTGGTTCAACATTCTGGTTGCGCCGCCAACTATCGGCCGACGAACAGCAGATCGAACAGCTTCGTCAAAACGTTGCCGAAGAAGAAGCCCGCATTGCCCGCCTCAAGGCAGACATGGCCGAGCAGCAGGCTCTGGTGCAAAAGCAGTTCGAACAGCAGGCTAGTCAACTCGATGTGCGCGAACAGGCCCTCGCTAAGCGGCTCTTGACCTTTCACGAATGGATGGAATTCCCCGAGCCGTTGTCCCTCGCATCTGGCCCCGCTCCAGCTGGGAACATTTCCGATTTGGTTCGCAAAGATCGCCAGCTGATGGAACTGCTGAAGCAAGAAACGCAGGTCCTGTACGACAACATCATCAGCAACAAATATCTGATCGAGGGACAATTCCAGCCCGTACTGGTCCGCGACGATGCTCATCAACTCGTTTTGAAAGTGGCGCGTCTCTATCAACCTTCTGCCGAGCAGCCGCTGCTCGAAGTCAGCCTCGATCAGATCGTCCGCGCGTCTAGTCGTGGTGCGCTCAACATTCTGATCGTGCTCGACCAACTTCCTGTCTCGGTGAAAGACTACAACCTCAGCGCGCTTTATCAGTATGTTCGCCGCGCAGTCGAAGGTTATCGACTTTATCGAAAGACAGAGCCCTATTGGCCGTACGTGAACACGGCGTATTACTTGAGCCGCTTTGCGATGGGTGCCAATCCGCTGGCACTCGGCGCGTGGTGGGTTCTGGGCTCGATTGGCAGACAAGGAGCCACGGTCATCGCCCAGCAGGTCGTGAATCGCCAGGCGCTCGCGCTGCTGTCGAGTGTGGTGCGCGTCATTGGCTGTGAAGTGGCCGCAATCTACGGCGGTGATTTTCGCCATCGCGATGCGAACTGGATCTATGGTGCGGAACTGACAGAACTCATCTCCGCCTTTCCTCTATCGCGCGAAGGTCTGTCAGCTTCGCTGAAGGAAATCGGTGCGCTGCAATTCCGCTGCGAGTACGACCGCCTCTTTCTCTACCGTTGTCTCGCTGCTCATCAAAGCGCGCAGCCCCAGAAATATCACGCCCTCGATTGCCTGCTGAGCGACGAGCGGCACGCCATTGCCACGCGACTCGAGAAGTTTCTCGATCTATACCTGCACGGCCGCAGCCCCGAACGGATCGCAACCTGGAAGCAAGGCGTCGAAGCTCGCTTGCAAGTAAAACTAACCGTCGGCCTGAAACCGGCCCTCATGAGCGTGCGCGAACAACTGACCGATGCCGTTCGCTCGCTCGCTAGCTACCTGGTCGGCGAGAAAGAACTTGAGCCCGAAGAACTGCCCGCGTTGCTAAGTAACACCCGCATCTTTGCTCAAATCCCAGACGACCAACGGGAATCGCTCCTTGCTCAACTGTTGGAGAATCCTCCCTACTTCTTTGAGCATCCCGACCTCGATCCTGATAGCGATCTGGTAGGCATCTATCTCGACGATCTGGCAGCGCTCGATGCTCGTGTGCCACCGCACGACGTGCAGCGCGAAGATTCGCTCTTCGCCGTGGCAGCCTACTTGCGCAAAGATGCAAAGACTTTCGAGGCCTTGTTGACGAAACAGCGGCAGGCCTATTTCGCCGAGCGGTTGCATCCCGAAGCGCCGCTGCGACGAGCGCCGGCGCACGTCATGCGGGCAGTGCTCGATTTGCTCGCTGGCGACTCCTCTCGCTTCTATCTCTTTCACCCCGTAACGCTCGAATGGCCGGATGGGCAGATGCCTCTCGATCTCAAATCGGTCGATCTATGGTTACTAGGTACGGCCGACCGACTGATCTTGTTCTCGGCAACTGCGACGCCGCAGGTTCTGTGGAGTGGCGATCACTTGGTGCAAATCGAATCGGTGCAAAAGTTCATGGCTTCGAGTTGCAAGTTGACGGGGGGTGACTGGCTGCTGAGCGAAGTACCCGCACCCCTTGCCATTCGCCTCCCCGTGCCGCTCATGAACACCTCGAGCAGCTACTTTCGCCCACTCTTCGGCATGCTCCGCACCCGCCCGCAAAGCCGAGACGAAGTTGAGTCGCCCGAGCGACCTTCTACTCTGTAAGGCGAGTTACTTCAGAAAATCCGGCAAGTAGTTTTCGCCAGGCTGCGAAGAGTTTTTCTGCTGTTGCTCATCGCGGGCCTTTTCTTCCGCAGCGCGCAACGCGAGGTAAGACCCGCTCTGCAGGCGATCTTCCTTCCCTTCACCAGCGCGAATAATTATCGCAGACTCGGTGAGCAGCCTCTTATCGAGGACATTGATGCCGTAGCAGCGCGTCTGGCAAAGTCCGCAGCCAACGCATTTGTCGGCGAGAACGACCGGCGCGATGAAACCACTATCTTCGACGGGATTGCCATCGCCATCCACTTCGGTGCGCACGCGCGTGAACTCGATGGCGTTGTAGCCGGCATGCACGCATTCGTCGACGCACAGCTGACAAGCTTCTTTCCCTGCATGGGGCAAGCATGTTTGCAGGTTCAACTCGGCTAGTCCAATTCGGCAGACCTTTTTCTCTTCGAGCGGGATCGCGCGAATAGCTCCGGTCGGGCAGACCTGGCCACAAGCGTTGCAACTCGACTCGCAGCCCGCCCAATCGGCGGCGACGTGCGGTGTCCACAAACCTTCAAAGCCTTGCTGAAAGCCCATCGCATGCAGCACGTCGTTCGGACACGCTTTGAAGCACTCGCCACAGCGAATGCAAGCTTGCAAAAACGACTGCTCGGGCAAACTCCCCGGCGGACGCACCGGCTTCCAGCCATCTTTGCTTGCCGCATTCGCACCGAAGGCCGTCGCTGTTCCCGCGGCTGCCAATCCGCCAGCTGCACCCGCCGCGAGACCAACCCCTGCTGCCAAAAAACCACGGCGACCGAGAGCCGTTTCGTGCGTGGGGGGGTCGTTGTAGGTCTTCAGTTGAATCAAGTTAAAGCGATCGACGAACTTGATCGCATGCGTGGGACAGACGCCGCCGCAAGTCTGGCAGAGCGTGCAATCAGTCACGCGAGTGGTAAAGTCGGGCTTGATTGCGTCGAACGGGCAGATCTCCACGCACTTGTTGCAGTGGATGCAGGAGTCTTCCACCTTTCGTTCCGTCACGCGAAACAGATTGCCCAGTGAGAAGACGGCTCCGCTGGGGCAGACATACTTGCACCAAAAGCGAGGCTTGAGAAAGCCAAGTCCGAGCACAGCGAAAAAGAGCCCAATCGATAACCAATGCCCGACGTTCATCGGCGGCACCAAGTGCCACCCCCTAAGCGTGCCAGTCTGCAGCGGCGAGATAGTAAACAGCAGCCCGCGCGTGATAACCGGTATCGCGGCAAAGAAGCCGGAGATCAGCACCCCAAAACAGGCCGCGACCAGAATGCCGAACAACAAGTAATACTTGACGTGTACCCACCACCCATCTTCGGGAACGTTAAATCGCTTCACTCGCCGCGCGATGCTCCAATCGAACAAATCGATTACGGTGCCCAAAGGGCACAGGTAACCGCAGAAGCCGCGGGGAATGAATACACAGACCAGCAGAATCACCGCAGCCGAGGTCAGGGACCAAATCCAAGAGCGCGAGGCAATTCCCGTCGATAGACTCACCAGCGGATCAATCGTTAGAAAGATCTCGGCCGAGATCTTTTCCTTGCGGGCCAATTCTTGTGTGTAATGCCGTGGCCAAGCCCCGGGCGGGTTTTGCTGCAGCGACCAGGGCCCCGGAGCAAGTCCTTCGGTCGGTAGCGCGGCAACTGCCTTCAGAACTAATTCTTTCTCTGCCGCGTGAATCACTGCAAACGGTGCCGCAGTGGCCCCACCCGTTGCTGTCTCTTCGACGGGCAGCGAAGTATCAACGAGAAAGAGCGTCTCGCCCACGCGTGGTGGATTCGCTTCTGCTTCGCCACGCAGGAACTTTACTTCGCGCTTCTCAATATCGTTTTCGGCCGCGACCCAGTTCGTCCAACTGCGAGTCGGCCGCGCCGTGTACGGCCAGCAAACATAAAAGAACAGTACCAGGAACAACGCCAGGCAAGTTCCCTGCACAATCCGCCGCAGCGGAGCGGAGTGCCAAGATGGGCCGATCCACTTCAGCCAGCGGCGCACTAGCCCCGGCTTGCCGGTTTCGAGATCGGCAAACAGCGGGCGAGGTAAGGCCTGGCGAACGAGTTGTGTCACCGGTCCTACCGGTGTCTGCACAACGCCCTTCTTCGCCTTTTTCAGGAAGGGGAGAAAGTGATCGATCCGCATGGGTGGCTACTTGTTTCCTGCCAAGGCCTTGGCGGTGGCATTTACAATGGCTTCGGATGTGATTGTGGCGTGGCTCGTCGTATCGATACCACGCACGGTTTGCTTGGCGATGATCTTCCGCGGAGTGTCGGAAATCGCGGAGTAAAATTGCTTCTCGCGATGATTCGTAACTGCGACTGTGGTGATCTTGCCACCACTCACACTCACTTTCACTTCGACCGGCCCCTCATACCCCTGACTGGCCGATTGATAATCTCCATCGGCCACCTTGCTGAGATCGAACAGTTCGAATGCCTTGATCGCAGCAACGTTGGCCGAGGCCCGCGCCCGGTTCTTGACCAGTCGGTTGTTGGGTTTCGCTGGCACTGGCAAATCGAGCAGCTTTTGATAATAGTTCAGCGCCTCACGGTATCGCCCTGCCACATGGCAGACGTCCCCTGCGGCGAGATAGGCAACCTCGGGCTGCTGGGTGAACGAGTGCTGCAATTGTTTTATCGCTTGATCGGTCTCGCCCATATCGCCCAGCAACTTGATCTGGGCGTAGGTCGACGGAGTTCGGACCATCAACTTCACCGCCTCGGCCGGGTAACCCAGTTTCCAATAGCACTCGGCCAGCGTGGCTGAATTGGCCATGAACTGCTGCGACTTCGTGGGATCGCGTTCCACTCCCGCGGCCCGATACCAGAACGCAGAACGGGCGTAATCTTCGTGCAGATTGTGATACATGCCCGCGAGTGTGAGCATGATCCTTTCGCTCTTGTCTTTATCGTCCTTGTGCATCGTGAGCAGGTGATGCATCAATCGCACACCTTCCTTCCAGCGATTCGGGTTGGGATTGACGATGTCCCACAGGAACTGCGTGACGTTCTTCTGATTGTTCCAGCCCGACATCGGCGCGGGCTGGTCGAACGCCAGGTTGAGCGTTTGCGGATAGTTAAGTGGTGTCGCCTCGAACCATTCGGGGGGCGCGCGACCTTCGCGCTCGATCAGCGCGTCTAGTTCGGCGCGCGTTCCCTGTTGCTTCGTTGATACTCCCGGTCTGGTGCCCGCGACCTTCGGACTGACCGATTTCGTGATCGGTCCCTTGGCCGGAGCGGCCCCTTTTTCGTTAATCACAGTTCGGGTGCCATCGGTGGTGGTAATGGCGTGCACGCTCGACAGTGCGTACGTGCGGTTGAATGTCACTCCGCTCAGAATCGCCTTGATGTAGACGTTCTTATCATCGCGCAGCACAATCTCGCCGGTCACCTTCGCACCACTCAAGAGCTCGATCACGTCGGCGGCAGTTGCCAGCGATGTGAAAGTGGCGACCAGCAAAACAGTCAAGAGTGCGGTTCTTATTTGGGGAAGCATAGGTATGCCTTCGGATAGGATTCTTAAGCGATCGTTCTAAGCGACTGCCGACGCGGGAAAGCCCGCGGTTTGAAACGCGCGGCCCGCCTTATCGACCAGCAGCGCGTCGACATTCGGCAGCCTGGCAATCAGTTCCAACGTACGGGACTTGCCCAGCACCATCGCAGCGGTACTCAAAGCGTCAGCTTGCAATCCGGTCGGGGCGACGATGCTGACGCTGGCGAGTTCAGTTGGCGAATCGCCGGTGCGAGGATCGAAGACGTGATTGCGGCTGAAGTCCGCCGAAAAAGCGGTTTCATAGTCGCCAGAAGTGGCCAGCGCGCGGCCATCGAGATCGGCAACCGCCAGATATGCGTCTGTCTCGCGCGGATGCTGAATGCCCGCAGTCCAGGGATCACCGACTGCTTTGTCGCCGAGACTTCCGATCTCGCCCGTATTGATCAAAGCGCTCTTCGCACCTTGCTGCTTGAGCGCTGCGATCGCGCGATCCAGCGCAAATCCCTGAGCAATTCCGTTGAGAGTGATCCTTTCAACCGGTTCGTGAAACACGACGCGATCCCTGCCAACTTCAATCCGTTGCCAATTGATCTTTCGCTTCGCGCAAGCGAGTTCCACGTCCGTTGGCAACTTGCCAGCGCGCTTTGCGGCAGCACATACTTCCCAGAGCGGCTGCACGCTGATGTCGAACGCACCGGCCGTTGCTCGCGAAGTTGCTGCCGCTGTTTGCAACACCGTGCACAGGTACGGATGCGGATCGCGCAGCCTGCGATCGCGATTGAGCAGGCTGATTTGGCTATCTGGCCGATACAAGCTCATCACTTGTTCGACTGTTTCCAACTCGGCAAATGCCGCATCCAATGCGCGATTGGCCGCCGCTTCGCCCAACCCAGCGACTGAGAGAGACACATCGCTGCCCAGCGCCCAAGCGGTGCGCGTGAACAGGGCAGGGGAGTGCCGGCGCGTCGCGAGCCAGGGCAGGAGCCCGACACTGGCACCTCCAACTGCGAACAACAATAACTTTCGTCGACCGAGAATCATCGGCGGGTTCCTGAATCGTGGCTGGCTCGACCGCTCTCGCTGGCGATACGTTGCTGCGTCTTGAGCGGTTGAAATGCTTGGCTGCAATCAGGCAAAACGGGTTTTGCAGTAGGCGGCATTCTAGACATCGCCTTCGGCTATTGCGAAGCATTTGCGCAGAGAATTCGAGAGATTTTCTCAGCTTCTAGCGATGCTGAGATTGCGTGTCGTTAATCACGATTCTTAAGAGACGACTCACTCTCAACAACGCTAATGCGGAGCCGATAATCGCGATAAAACAGAGCGCCCCCGTTGCTGCGCGAGCGCGTGCTCGCCCTGCCGCTTCCACGCGGCAATGCTCTCGCGCGATGATCAGTACGAGACGGTAATCCCTGCTCCACTGGCATCCCGCACGCTCTCCACCCCTAAATAGCCGGGCTGCTGCGCGGCCAGTTCCAGCATCCGCCGAGCCAGTTCGTCATAGCCCGGCGCATGATCGGCAAGCTGCGAAGTGAAGATCACTGCGTAATACGGCGGCTGAGGTGTCGCGGCGAACATGGCCATTGTTAATCTAACATTGGTGCCACAGCGGTCCCGATGCCGGTGGCACCGTAACCGTTGCCGCAATAGAAGAGCCGCAGGTTTTCCCCTTCTTGAATCACATTGGGATACTCCGTCATGCGCGCTTCCCAGCCTTTGCCTTGGGGAGCCAAAGCCAAATTTTCGCCTGGCTCGCCCCGCTGCCAGGTGAGACCGTCGTCGCTTACCGCTTCGCAAATGCTATACGCACCGAACTTGGTGCCGATGCCGGCATAGATGGCGCGCCAGCGTGTCTTCGTCTTCCATACGTTGAGCGCAATGGTCGCCGCGTTTTCATAAGGGGCATCGAGGCGCGGGCCCAGCACATGTCGCTTGTCGGTCCAAGTAATGCCGTCCTTCGAATGCGCAATGACCGAGTGCTTCGCCTGATCGATTTTCAGATCCTTGCTGGGTGTTCCGGTCGGCAGGGTGTAGTGCATCCGCAGCAGCGGTGGGCCCGATTCTTGAGGAATCTCGATGATCCGACCACCCCCGGCAATGCCTTTGTTGCCTGGCCATTGGTCGAAGCCGTCGCCGGTCATGATGGGATCGGTAGAGTGCTTCTTCCAGGTCAGCAGATCATCGCTGGTGGCCAGGCCCATTCCCCAGAAGGCTTGCAAACCGACACCAGCCTTGGTGCTGCGGCCGGTGTAGTACATGTGCCAGCGATCGCCGACGCGATGGACGCAAGGCAGTACACACCAACTTTCATCGAATGCGCCTTTACCACCCAGATCGAACAGCGGGCCTTTGCGTTCCCATTTCGACAGGTCGTTCACCTTGGCAATCGCGAGGCAAATTCGCCGCCGGCCGCCGGCATCGCCACCGGCGTAATACAGCCAGTACTCGTCGTCGCGCCGCAGCACGAACGGATTCATGCAGCAGGTTTTGTCGAACTCAAAGCCGCCCGGGGGCAGCACCGGATTGCGACTGTCTCGCTCCCAAGCGTGAACCTGGAGCTTTTCCGCTTCAGTCTTCTTCTCCTCGGCAGCAGGTGCCGGTGACAAAAATGAGTTACCGGTAGCAGCCAAGGCGAAGGAAGCTGCGGCAGCAGTTTGAAATGTGCGGCGGCTCAGGCGTTCAGGTTTCATGCGTGGGACTTTCGGAGGGTGTGGAGGCTTGTTTACGCAGTCGGACCAGCCATTGCTGAAGATCGGGTGGGAGGGAAGATTTGACGAGAATCGTCTCGCCACTTTGCGGGTGGACAAAACCTAACTCGGCAGCATGCAACGCTTGCCGCGGCGCTCCGCTGGGATCTGCTTGCGGGCGACCACCAAGCGCGTGCGTGTAGGTCTTCTCGCCGCAGAGCATGTGCCCTCGTTCGGCAAGGTGAATGCGAATCTGATGGGTACGGCCCGTCTCAAGCCGGCACTCGATAAGCGAATAGTTGCCAATCTGTTCGAGCGGCTTCACATGGGTGATCGCTTGTTGCGGTTCATTCCCTTCCACCACTTCCGCAGGCGGTTCCGAGTCGATCACACTGCCGCGTAAGCCGTCGCCACGATCGCGAACGAGCATGGTCTCAATTGTTGCGCTTGGCACCTTGCCATGGGCAACGGCCAGATAGGCCCGCTGAATGCGATGCCTGCTGAACAGTCGAATGAGCGCCGTCTCGGCTTGCTGAGTGCGGGCGAAGACCATCAGCCCGCTGGTATCGCGGTCGAGCCGATGGACCGCACGCACTTGAGGCAACTTGACTTGCTCCGACTGATACAAGTGCCGATGCTCCTTACGACCTCGCTTGGGAGGAAGTCGCTTGGGCTGCGGACGAGTATCTTCCAGCTTCCAGCCCAGATGTTTGGCCAGCGCGCGAGGCACAAGTTCATCGAGCGTCGGTTGTCGCCGCTTGCGATCGGCCGACCAGTTCCGCTCTTCGGCATGCCGAAGCGTGGTGATACCTGCCGGCTTCTCGACAATCACCAAATGTTGATCGGCATACCTAACGCGGACGCTTTGCTCATCGACGGGTGGCGGCAGCGGATGCTCCCAGACCTGAATCACATCGCCCGGCTTGACCTTGCGTCCTTCTTCCAAGCACAAATTGCCGTTCACTTGAATCTGTCGCTGCGAAATCAACTTCTTAATCTGCGACCAGGAACGATCGGGCAGAAACTCCCTCAACGCAGCGGAGAGCGTTCGCCCTTGCTGGGTGGGCTGCACATGATGATTGGCGTAATGCTTGGGGCGCATGATGGAATCCGACCGACGACGCACTTGCTACGATGATCGCAGCCTAACATGGGTTGCAGGGACGAGTGAATACCGAGCATGTTACACTGCTCGTGGCAGCCAAACTTGCCTGACAGCATCCCATCTTAATCACCCGCTTTGTGGAACCACCCTCATGCCTTCTGAGCCCGCCACTCCACTCACCCTTCCTCGTCGCTCCTTCTTTGCCGCTGGTGCCGTGGCTGCGGCCGGGCTAGCCGTAACAGAACAAGTTCGTGCGGAGGAAAAACCTGGCTCCTTCGTCTCTCCGCCCAGCGGCAAGCGCATCCTGATCTCGTGCAAGTTGGGCATGATTGCCAAGAAGGCCGATGGCAAGGATCTAACCATTGTCGAACGCTTGAAACTCGCCAAAGAAGCCGGCTTCGACGGTGTCGATTTCGATGAAGCCGGGTCCTTCACTCCCGAGCAGGCACGCGCGGCAGTGCAAGAGTCAGGCGTGTTTGTCCATAATGCCATCAACCATGCTCACTGGGGCAAACGCTTGACGAGCGCAGTGGAGGAAGACCGAAATCAAGGTGTTAAGAACATCGAGCACTGCATCCGTGTCGCTCATGCGGCGGGTGGTAGCGGAGTACTGATCGTCGTCGGTCGTGGCGACGATGGTACTGAAGCCGAGTGCAACGACCGGGCTCGCACTGAAATCCAAAAACTGATTCCGCTGGCGGCAGCACTAGGCCAGCCAATCTTGTTCGAAAACGTCTGGAACAAGCTACACTACGACCACGATGCCCCGCCCGAGCAATCGCCGCAGAAGTTCATCGACTTCGTCGATAGTTTCAATAGCCCCTGGGTGGGCATGTACTACGACATTGGCAACCACTGGAAATATGGTCAGCCGCGCGAATGGCTCAAGGCGTTTGGCCGCCGGGTAGTCAAGCTCGATGTGAAAGGCTTCAGCCGGGCCAAGAGCAAGTTCGTCGACATCACTTCGCCCGACGACGACCTTCCTTGGGACGAAGTGCGCAAGGGACTAGACGAAATCGGCTTCACCGGTTGGGCCACTGCCGAAGTAGGCGGCGGTGGACTCGAACGTTTGACGATTGTTCGTGAGCAAATGCAGAAGGCCTTCGGTTTGGTATAAATCCGCACCCCGGAACCAGCGTTCGAGTGCTGGTTCCGCAATGGAGATCCAATCAACCGTTTAGACCTTTGGTTCCCAACCGGGACGATATTCGCGACTCCAAAGGTTCATGGCTGCTTCGTCATTGGCAATGTGGCCATTCGTTTCGTCGGTTGTCAGCACGCGGTTTACCCGATGGGCAATGTTTCCGAGGTGGCACATGAGCGTGCTCTTGTGCCCCTCTTCGATATCGGCATTCGGACGTTTGCTCGACCGCACGCAGTCGAGGAAGTTGCCAACGTGATCGGGATCGCCACCACGTGAACCTGTCGGACTGGCGGCGATTTCTTTATTCCGGTCGTCGTATTGCTTGTAACCGGGATCGATGATCACGATCGAACCATTTTCGCCGTGAAAGCTGCAGCCGAATTGATTCAGCATGGAACCGAGCGGCGACCAACTAAGCCCTTCCCACATGATCGACTTATTGCCGGGGAAGTTATAGGTAACGACATGCGTGTCTGGCGTCTCTTGATCGTCGTCGTGCCGATACTTGCCGCCGCCGGAGGTCACGCGAATCGGATAATCAACACCAAGCCCCCAGCGACAGACATCGAGGGCATGCACACCGTTGTTGCCAAGCTCGCCGTTGCCGTAGTGCCAGTGCCAATGCCAGTTGTAATGCAGGATGTTGTCCTTAAAGGCCTTCTCGGGAGCCGGTCCCTGCCAGAGCGTCCAGTTCAGCCAACTCGGCACTTCGGCGGGTTGGCCATGCTTGATGTTCGGACGCTTGTTGTTGTACCAGGCACGCGCGTAGTGCACTTTGCCGATTTCGCCCGCTTTGATTTTTTGAATCGCTTCGACAATTCCCGGCCAACTTCGTCGCTGGCTCCCCATCGTGACCACGCGATCGTTCTTGCGAGCAGCCGCGATCGCCAGTTCACCTTCGCGCGGGTTGTGGCTGCAGGGCTTCTCCACGTACACGTGCTTGCCCGCCGCGCAACCAAGAATAGTTGCTGGAGCATGCCAGTGATTGGGTGCGGCACAAATGAGAATGTCGACGCTCTTATCGTCGAGAATCTTCCGAAAATCGGAGATTCCTGCGGGCTTGATTTGTTGTTGATCGCCGACAATGGCCGCTGCCTTGGCAATGGCCCGTTCGTCGACATCGCAGATATAAGACACGTGCGCGCCGGCAGTCACGAACGAGCGAGTCAAAGCGCTGCCACGGCCATTCACCCCCATGATGCCGACGGTCAGCTTTTCGTTCGGCCCCTTGGCGGCCACGGCAGCTCGCGGCTCCGCAAGTGTACCGACAACGGCAGCTGTGCCAGCCGCGGAACCGACAGCCTGTAAGAATTGGCGGCGATCCAGCGCGTATTGTTCGGGCGAGTTGGCATCAGGCATTCGCGTCACGTCTAAGCTCCTGGAAGGATAGGGGAGAGGGCGGGATTGATCCGTTGAGCATAACAGACTCCACAGCGGGTTTCACCAAGTTCTGGCGAACCTTTTGGGGTAAAGTTCGTCTAACCCGCTGAGCAGGTAAGCCTGCGGAAAGTAGCCCTCAATATGGACGACGCCGATTTGCTCCGCCGGTTCGAATCGCAGGCCCTTTCGCGCGCGGAGTGGACGCATCGCCTGCACGTGCGCGTGGCCTACCTCTATCTAACTCAGCACACCTTCGCAGAGGCCTTGGAGCAAATTCGCGAGGGTATTCAGCGGTTGAATGCAGCGAACGAAGTGCCAGAGAATCCCAACGCGGGATACAACGAAACCATGACAGTAGCCTGGGCTCGTTTAGTTCACACCACCATCTGCGAACAAGGAACTGCGGCCTCGTCTTCTGAATTCGTCGATCGCCAGCCCCATCTCTTAGCGAGCACGCTGCTGCGGCTGTTCTATTCCAAAGCGATCTGGCAGCAACACGACTGCAAGACCAGATTCGTCGAACCCGATCTGGCTCCTTTGCCACAACCCCGCGTGTAGGTCGCATGAGCAGTGGCCGTCGTTTAGAATCACGCGGTCTCCATCGTTTGCTGCCTACCCTTTTATTTCCTCACCATCCACCCAAGGATTTGTCTCCATGAATGCTTCCTTACTGCGCTGGTCACTCGCGTCTGCGTTCTTACTTGCTCCGGCCGCGATGGCTGCCGACGACAAGCCGCAAAACAGTCCCCCCGAAGGTTTCACGGCGCTCTTTAATGGCAAGGACCTGACCAATTGGCAAGGGTTGGTGAAGAATATCAAAGCCCGCAAGACGATGTCTGCTGAAGAAATTGCCAAGGCGCAGATCGACGCCGACAAAATTGCCAATGCGCATTGGAGCGTGAAAAACGGTGTGCTGGAGTTCGATGGAAAAGGCCAGAGCCTGTGCACTGTCAAGGACTACGGCGATTTCGAGCTTTACTGCGATTGGAAGATCAAGCCCAATGGCGATAGCGGCTTGTATTTGCGCGGCACTCCGCAGGTTCAGATTTGGGATCCAGCCGATCCGAATCAACTCAAGCACGGCTGCGACAAAGGCTCCGGCGCTTTGTGGAACAATCAGAAGAACGACCGCTTTCCCAAAGTGAAGGCCGACAATCCGATCGGCGAGTGGAACACCTTCCACATCAAGATGGTCGGCGACAAAGTGACCATTCACCTGAACGGCAAGCTCGTCACCGACACCGTGCTCGAGAACTACTGGGAACGCGATAAGCCCTGCTACGAGCGCGGCCCAATCGAACTGCAGAACCACGGCAATACGCTCTACTTCCGCAACATCTACGTCAAAGAGCTGAACTAGAAGTGTAGGTCACATCCGCCGGATGTGACCTCCGCCGCTTAGCTGACTAGATTCCTGAACTAACGGAAGACCAGTGCGACATTGACTATCAAGGTCACATCGGGCCGATGTGACCTACTTTGCGAGACTCACTTCGAAACCTTTTGATCCAAGTGCCCGCTCTTGCCGATTGCCCGCAAGAGCCGCAGGCCGACGAGCAAACTGAGCGAGCAGCCGCTCAGTCCGAGGATGGAAACGTTCGTCAACCCCAGCCAATAACTGATGAAGGGAATAGTGGGCAGGATTGGCGGCACGTGATGCGCCATCATCAAACTGCTTCCCATAAAGAGTGCGCTGGCCAGCATGCCCAGGACGAGTCGATTCACGCTCGGGCCGAGGCCCCGGTGATCGAGATGCACGTCGAACTTGCCCGTCTGCACCTGCTCCAGAATCTGCATGACTCTCTGCGGGAGCACTTCGGCCAACTGTTCGAGCTCGACGATCAGCCGGCGGAACTTGCGCGCCTGTCGCGCCGGCGAGAGGCGGCGGAATAGCATCCGCTTCTGCATCGGCTGCATCAGTTCCATCAAGCTGAACTTGGCACTTAGCAGCTTCGTCGTTCCTTCGAGCGTGACGAGCACCTTGATGAGCATCGCGACTTGAGTGGGTAAAGTGATCTGGTAGCGGCGAATGATTTCGACCATGTCTGTTAGCGCGCCACTAAGATCGAATTGGTCGAGCGCTTGCGTGGAATAGTGCCCCACAAAGTCGGCGACGTCGTTCGCCAGTCCCGCTTCATCCAAGTTCAGCGGCACCGCCCCGACTCGCTTGATGAGTCGCGTGAGCATCGGCACATCGTGATTGACAATCGATAGCAGCATTTCTTCGATGTCTTCTCGCAGTCGCTCGTCAATGCGCCCAACCATGCCAAAATCGATGAGGGCGATGACATTGCCGGGCAACAACAGGATGTTTCCCGGGTGCGGATCGGCATGATAAAAGCCATGCGTGAAGATCATCTGCAGATAGATCTGCCCACCACGGCGGGCGACTTCTTCACGATCGATCCCCGCACTGTCGATGAGGCCGGTATGGCTCAGCGGCAGACCATCGACCATGTCCATGGTCAACACCCGCTGCGTGCAGAGGTCGGTGAAAGCGCGCGGAATGCAGACGGTGTCGTCGTCGCAAAACAGTGTTGCGAACTGTTGCAGGTTGCGCTCTTCACGACCAAAGTCGAGTTCGCGCCGAAGCGTGCGCCCCATCTCGGCCACGTTGGCTACAGGTCGGTAGGGCTTGAACTCGCTCAGGCTTTCGGCCAATTGAGCCAGTCCAGCAAGGACATCCAAGTCTTCGTTCACAACTTGTTCGATGCCGGCGTGCTGCACTTTCACCACAACTCGTTCGCCGGTGAGCAGCCGCGCTTGATGCACCTGGCCGATGGAGGCCGAAGCGATGGGCGTGAGACTGAATTCCGCGAACAGTTCTTCGAGCGGTTGGCCTAACTCCGTCTCGACTAACTTTCGCACGGTTTCTGGCGGGTCGGCGGGCGTCGACGACTGTAGCAACTGCAGTTCATTGGCCAGTTCTTTTCCCACCAGGTCGGGACGGGTGCTGAGGAGTTGCCCCAGCTTGATGAAGGTGGGACCAAGTTCCGTCAGCGCCAGGCGAATGCGAGCCTCGCGCGTGAGGCGGGCCAGCGAATCCCCATCGCGATCGAGCAGGCGATCCTTGGCAAAGTCGATATTCGTACGACTCAACCAATCGGCCAGTCCATACTTGCTGAGCACGGAAATAATTTCCGTACCACGGCGGACGTTGCGATAGATCTGGGGTATCGACGTAAGTCGCATGGAGGCAGCAGGAGTAAGTAGCAGCAGGCAAAAGTAAGCGCAACCGAAAACAGCTCCCTTCCAGACTAATTACTTGTAAAGGAGCAGGGCAGGGGACTTTCAGTTCCCAGGCAGTTGCGGGCCTTTGCCGATTTCGGTTACAAGGGCTTGCACGAGTGTGAGGCCATCGATCGTTCGCGCTTGCCGTGCCGATCGCGACGCCGCCCATTCCAGGGCCAGAATCAGTGGAATCATTTGCATCGGCTGGTCCGCCAACTGATGCAACGTACGTGTCACGTAGCCCCCCATATTCACATCGCTGGTCACGCGATCGACTCCAATTTGATAGAGATTCGAGCAATCAGCGGCTGGCGAGGTTACATGATATTCGCGGCAGACAAGCGGCCGCTCGGCATACACTCCGCAGCTTTCGTTGACGAGAAACGGACAGGCAATTTGCTGGGAAAAGTAGCGGCGGCCGACATCGGCGACGGCTAAGGCGAACTGATCCGCCACGTCGCTTAAGAATGATCGCGTCCCGGGCTCTTCGGCAGGGTCGAGCATGCCCGCGGATTCCAGTTGCTTGATGCCAGCCGCGAACTTAGCGCGCATCGCCGCTTGCTGCTCGGCAGGAAGCGCCGCCACAACGTCTGCCAACACCTCTGCTTCGGTCAAGGTAATGACGACCAATTGCCGGCAACAAGCGCCGCATCCCGCACGGCAACTGATCGACTTCCCTTCCGCTTCGACTTGTTCGATTGCCAAAGTGGTCAAACGTTCGGCCAATTGCCGAGCAACGGGAAGAATGGCCCGCAAAGGCTGCTCGCCCAATTCAAACTCGACCGGCAGCATGTGCTGCTGGCCGTGAACTTCGAAATGAATGTTGGCTGTTTCAGTGGTCATGGCTGCATTTACTTCTTATTTCACTTTGACACCACTTGCCGGGCACTCCGTCACGGCTTGCCAGGCTAACTCTTGCAACAGCTTCACCAGTTCCGGACTGTAAGCAGCATTCTTGCCTGCTCCGAGGACAGCTGGCGTCGGCAAACCAACGGGGCTCTTCTGATAGGTGGTCGCGTAATGCACATAGCCGACGAGCGCCATCAACGGCGGCTTGGCGTGGCCAATGGCATCGGTGAACAGATCACCCTGCTCTTTCAGGCCAGGAGCTTCTCCCTTCACGATCTTCTCTCGCAAGTTCGCGACCGCCTGACCGACCGGCACAATCACAATCACTTGCTTGCCGAATTTCTTATTCAGCTGATCGACATGCTCGGTGAGGGACACCAGATATTCATTCTGCTGCTTGCGCAGATCTTCAATTTTGATTGCATTGTGGTCGACAGTGGCGACGCGCTTCAGGGCTGGCGGAGTATACGCATCGTAGGGGAGCCAATTCTCTTGCAGCGTGATGCGAATGTTGGGGTTATTCTCGAAGGCGAGAGTCGCGAAATTCTCAATGCCAGGATCGGGCAGGAAAATTGGTGCGATGGTGAGGACATCGACCTTTCCTTCTTTCAGATTGGCTTTCACCTTGAACTTGTCATCGGCCACGTCCCAATGCTGAATGACGCGCGAGCCGCCAATGCCCGACGTGCCCAGGTGCATGTGCTCCTTCACATCGGCTGCTTTGGCAATATCGGTCAAGATCCCCGGCATGAAGACGTGAAAGCTGTGGCCGATCGAAAAGACCTTGGCTCCCTTCACCGTGGCATCAGTCGCAGCGACTTCTTTCTTACTTCTCGCAGCATCTTGTGCCGTTGCGATGGTGAACGAGCAAACCGCAACGAAGAGAACGCAGCCAAACATAAGTCGCAGGGCAGGCTGAACAGGCATGAGAATTGGCTCCAAACAAGAGAGGCGGGAGATCGGTTGGATTCGCTGCAGGGCAAGTTGCAAGGCATTCTGGCAAGTCGGTGATCGGAGTGCAAATGACTTTCTACCGAATCCGTTTTGACTTCTCAGCTGTCACATTGGCGATTCACACGAGGAGCGAGTAAAACTCTACTAACATCTCTTTGAACATCTTCGGGCTGGAACGTTCGCATGTCGCAAGGCAATTACGATCCTCGCTTTCCGCAGCCCAATCCCTTCGCACCGCAAGCAGACGGCTATGGTGGCTATCAGGGTCAACAATATCCGCAGCAAAACTACACCGGACAGAACTTTCCCAGTCAGAGCTATCCGCCACAGCGCCCCAAACACGCCGGCAGTGGATTGAAGACGCTACTGATTATTCTGGGAGTGATTGGCAGTTTGCTTGGGCTGATGTTCGTGTCGTGTTGCGGTGGCCTCGTTTACCTGGCTCAGCCCCAAAAGCCTTCCTCGGCAGCGTCTCAACTTTTCGATCTTTCGCTGGTACCCATCCCCACGCTGCTCACTCTGCCGCCCCCCAAGAAGAAGTTTCATGTCCATCCCAAGCCCAAGACGATTGGCACACGCATCGTTATTGACACCTTCAGGAAACGTAGCTTTGCCATTCCCAATCCGTTTCAGGGCGAGGCCAACTTCAGTGCCGTTTCCGTTGGCGAGAATAGCTCGACGCCTGGCCACAGCGGAAAAATCTGCGTCTATCTGCCGCTCGGCGAACATGCGCCGAGAACCTTGCCTGCCGTGCTGATTACCGTGGCTGGGACTAACCTGCTGCAAGGTGCTAACTTCGGACCGATTGAGGATATTTCAGCTGGTGCCGAACACCTCCCTTACGTTCAGGCGGGGTTCGCAGTCGTCGTCTATGAAATGGATGGCGGAGCGGAAGTGAAGTCAGACGAACAACTCACCGTAGCCTACAACCAATTCAAAGCCTCGTGCGCGGGCATGGTGAATGCGAGGAACGCCTTTGAATACATCCTCGCTAGGATCCCCCAAATCAATCCACAGCAGATTTACACGGCGGGACATAGTTCCGCGGGTGCAGCCGCGCTCCTGTTTGCCGCGCACGAACCGCGCGTGGCAGGTTGCGTCGCCTATGCCCCTTGTGCCGATGTCGCTGGCTTTCATCCCTACGGGACGATTTTGAGAATGAAGCCGAAGTTCCCGGGTCTTATCGACTTTCTGCATCAAAGCTCGCCCACGACGCACGCCGAGCGAATTCATTGCCCCGTGCTGCTCTTCTCGGCCGAAGACGATTCCGTCGTCGACGTGCAAAAGACCCGTGACTTCGCGGCCTTGCTGCAAAAGACCAATGCCCAAGTCACGGTCTATACGGTCGAAGAAGGAGATCACTACGATGCAATGATCGAAGAGGGCATCCCCGCCGGGATTGAGTGGATCAAGCAGCGAGCGGGAAGATAGCAGCAAACCACCGCATCGTCGCGTCCAAGAAACGCCAAACGGCGAGCAGTTGAGTGCTCGCCGTCAGGACGGCCAATCGCTCCCGCGAAATCGGAGAATTCGCTAGTGGGAGGCTTACATTTCTTCGTTCATCAGTCTTTGTTCGTCGCTCTTCGTAGCGTGGACTTTAACCCACGTTGATCGTCCAAGAGTGTGGGCCGAAGCCCACACTACATCGGAGTGAACCTGGCACTACGGGATGATGTAGATGCCACCGACCACAAACCCGGCCTGAGCCATCGCAGCCCGTGGGCTGAAAGGGAAGGGAGGGATTTGGTAAGGAGCACAGCTGCCCGGGCGATAGTAACCCAAGGCGTATTCGCATTCCCAAGGAGCGTCGAGAGCCATCTGGTAAGGCAACAACAGGAAGCTGCCAAAGAAGTGGGCTCCGTCGATCCAAGGTTGGCGGAACGGTCCAGCCGAGTGGCCATAACGTTCGTGCTGCACTTGTTCGAAGTACAGCGGCTTGTGGCACAGGGCCGAAGCATGCCAGTTGAGCGTCGACGGCATCCAGCCACGGCTGTAGTTGTCGATCTGTTGATTGCTGGCGATCGCGCACTCGGCCGGCAACTTCCACCAACCACTGATGAAGCACAAGTCGTCTTCGCTCAGGTCGGTCAGCGGCACGCGGGCCACCACTTCGCCAGCTTCATTGCCGATGATTGCCCGGCCACGTTGCAGGTCCAGCAGTTGTCCCTTGGCCAGCGGTTCATAGTTTTCACGTTCTTCGAACCGCACGCGACGGTCGTGCCACTCGCGGGTTCCGCTGAGGACCATGCGCGCTTCGCGCTGTTGTTGATCTTCTTGCAGGTCCTTGTCGGGCATGAAGCGCGGGGTAATGTCGAGCGAAATCGTATTCAACCGATCGCGCAACAAGCCGTTAACAAAGCTGCGGCAATTGCTGTCGGCATCGCAACAGTTGAGTTCGTCGTAGGTCCGCTTTTCGCAAGGCTGCCCTTCGACCATTTGTGGCCGGGCGCCATACGGCACCGCGCGATTCAGCGGAGCAGGGTTGCTTCTGTCAGCTTCGGGCGCGAGTTGATTCGGATTGAACGCCGGCGGCGTCAACGGTTGCGGAGCTTCCTGGGGTACGATGCCGGGATCGGTCATCGGCCGCAGATTGTTCGGGTCTGGAGTTGGAGCCGGTGCGGGCGAAGGGACAGGTTGAAACGGACTGAAGCCCGGTGTTGGTCCAGCAGGATTCGCACTTGGCGCGTTCGGGTTCGCGCCTGGGGCGTTCGGATTGCCCGTGCCACCTAAGCCACCGCTGCCCGGTGGCTGCAAGAAGCCTGGTTGGCTCACTGTCTGCTCGGCACCTTGCAGCTGCAAAGCCGACGCCTTGCGAGTGGCGTGGCGATCGTTGAAGGGATCGCGAAATGGATCGACGGCCGTAGAGTGTTGCACCGGCGTCACGTACGAATCGATCCGCATCTTGTTCCAGGCACCGGCGGGAGCACCAGCAGGCTGCGCTTCGCTCGTGTGACTGGCTTGTACGACTCCGCTGCCAATGGCACTTCTGGTGATCGGACCAGTGCCGGCCGCATGTTGGGTTTGGTTCAGACTGGCGATTGGCCGAGCTTTCCAGCGAAGCGGCGCTTCAGCGCTGCCTTCCACCCGCAGTGGCTTGGCATCTGCGGAAATCGGTGCTTGATAATTGTCTTGAGCAACTAGCAGCTCGGGCAGCAAGGCGAAGAAGCTTCCCGCGGCCAGCGCGCAGCTGGCCAGCAGGAGACTAGTCCGTCTCTTTGCCGGACGAATAGTCCGGGCTGTAGTTGGGTGCTTCCTGCGTGATGGCAATATCATGGGGGTGACTTTCTCGTACGCTCGCCGCCGAGACCTGGATGAACCGCGCTTCCGTTCGCAATTCTTCAATCGTCTTCGTTCCGCAATATCCCATGCCGGCCCGCAGCCCGCCGACAATCTGATACACGAAGTCGCTGAGCGCTCCCTTAAATGGAACGCGTCCTTCGACTCCTTCGGGCACCAGCTTGCCGGTGCCACCGTTGGCACCAGACTGGCGATATCGCTCGCTCGAACCCTTCACCATCGCGCCCATCGAACCCATGCCTCGATAGGCCTTAAAGGTTCGTCCTTGGAACAGGATGGTCTTGCCCGGACTTTCGGCCAGGCCTGCAAACAATCCGCCGATCATCGCTACGTGAGCACCGGCGGCAATCGCTTTCGTGATGTCTCCGGAGAAGCGAATTCCACCATCGGCGATGATGGGAGTTCCGCTGCTCTTGGCAACTTGGGCTGCTTCCATAATGGCCGTAATCTGCGGAACGCCCACTCCGCTGATCACGCGCGTCGTGCAGATCGATCCCGGTCCGATGCCCACCTTCACGGCGTCAGCACCAGCGGCGATCAAGTCTCTGCAGCCTTCGCGGGTTGCCACGTTCCCCGCGACGACATCAATGTCCCAACGCTTCTTAATTTCCTTAACCGACTCGATCACATTCAGGCTATGCCCGTGAGCACTGTCGACCACTAGCACATCGACGCCTGCTTGAATCAGGGTCTGAGCACGTTCGAAGTCGAACACTCCCACCGCAGCACCCACCCGCAGTCTTCCCAGTTTGTCTTTGCAGGCATTTGGGAAGCGCTTCATCATGTCGATGTCGCGAATGGTAATCATGCCGGTTAGGCAATATGTATCGTCAACCAGCAGCAGCTTCTCGACCTTTTTTGCCGTTAAAATCTGCTCAGCTTCCTCAAGCGTTACGGTCCCCTTTGCTGTCACCAGATTAGTGGCGGTCATTACCTCGCTAATGGGCTGCTCGCGATTCTCCAAAAACCGCAGATCCCGCCGAGTCAAAATTCCCACCAGCTTGCCCCGTTCATCTGTAATGGGGAAACCGCTGACGTTCTTCTGCTTCATCAACTCCTGAGCCTGGCTGACCGGAGCTTCGGGCCTCAGCGTGACGGGGTCGAGAATGATGCCGTTGGCCGAGCGTTTGACCTTGATGACTTCTTCTTGTTGCTGTTCGATCGACAGATTCTTATGAATGATGCCGAGGCCGCCCTCTTTGGCGAGGGCGATGGCCATCTGATGCTCGGTGACGGTGTCCATCGGCGAGCTAAGGAGGGGAATATGGAGCGTGATCCGCTTGGTGAGCATCGTCGAGACGTTGACATCGGCAGGCACGGCGTCGCTGTAGCGTGGCTCCAGCAGCACATCGTCAAAAGTAATGCCCATCCGTCCGATGCGGTCGTCCATCGCGATTCCCCTCCCTCAAACTGACTGCCGACCGGTGCTGTCAACGACATCGCCAGTTGGGCAGTCCTGCGAAAATAGTAAACCCCGAATTATGCCGCGCTTTGCCCGCCCTCACAACCGCCTCCCCATTCCACGACCCGGTTTCCCACCCCCGTAGACAAGACATTCCATGACTCGATTCTTCTCAGTCACGGAGTGACTGAGCTACGGGTTCAGTCACTCTGTGATTGAACTACAAACTGAACTACACGCCTTACCGCTCCTGCCCTTAACCACCTTTCCGCACCCATTTCCAGTTTCCAGATTTCCTCGCCCGATCCCGCCTCCGACTACCCAGGAAATTTCCGTTATTCCAATTTCCTCTGATCGCCAAACTCGCCACCGCGATGCATGTAACCACCCACAAATCAACCACTTCCGAAGCTATTCGAAATCACTTATTCAGAATCTAGGCAATTTCCTGTTTCCAAAATGAATGAATGATTTCGCCCCGCAACCAACCAAGAAATTTCCTGTTTCCACTTGCGAATTCAACCTCGCAAGGGGAAATTCGCCACCCTCCACCGACCGACCTCTCACTCTCCAATTTATTTCCAGTTTCCACTACGAAACCACTTCTTCACTCGCACCGAACACTTCTCCCTTCCGCACCCATAACCTCCGCGCGCACAATCCCCCTTCACTCGATGCGCGGGCTTTGACACGTTTGGTCACGGTCGCGTTCAATTTACAAAAACACCAGTTCGCAACACTTACTTTACACATACTCACGACTACCGCATAATTGCGGTAGTCAAAGTCAGTAAGTTGATTGCTTCACGCCCAAGCTGCTACCAGCCAACTCGTAAGTTCGTCAAACCTCCGCGCGCACCGCTCCCGACCTTCGACAAACGTCCAATACATTTTTACAGCACTTCATTGACACGTTTGGTCACTAGATTCTCAAGAATCGCGACTACGGTTTACGGCAGAGTGCCACTCACTCAGAATTGGCGTCCAGCGCTTCACAGGTCCCAAACGCAGCTTGCCACGTGCAAGTTATTACATGAGCCTTGATCACGACTTTCTGCTGCTCGATTGCGAAGTCGACGGTGAACCATCGGCAACAGGCCATTGTTTCTTTCATGATCCGCGGGCGATCCATTTGCACGATGATCTCGTCCGCTATCTGAGCGACACTCTGGCCTGGATCCCGACGTTCAATCCTGCTCTGCAATCGCGGCAGGTTGGTCTCAACATGTGGGGAATGACGATCATCGAGTACGAGGGAGCCGAAATCGCAGAACGAGTGTTTGGCGCCTGGTCAAAACTTTTCGCCTGCGGGCCATCAACACTGCAACTTACGGGTTGCTTTGGCTGGGGCCCCGAACAAAATGCGCCAATGAATCCTGAAGCCAAATTAACAGCCGTTTATGACTCGCTGCAGTTGGAAGGAGGTTACGAGCCACTCCACCTGGCTCGCGATCCCATCGTCAGCGTCTTGCAACAACTGGCCAACTACGCCGCGCAAGTTCGCGCGGCCAATGGTCGGCTCTATATCTACCACTTCGGGGTCTAACCTTCGCTGGAACTGCGGGCAGATTACGACCGCCTCCGCGGCTTTGCGACCTGTTACTCGCAGGGCTATACTGACGCAACGTCAACCCACTCGTCTTTTTCAGGGCAATCTTTTCGCGGAGCATGGCCATGAACCATCGACTCTTACTTCTCACCATGCTTTGTGGATTGCTTACTATCTCAGCGCGAACCATGGCGGACGAGGCCACCAGTTCAAAGCCAGCTACCAAACCGATTGCAGGGCCCTTTGTGCATGTGGCCCTCTACACCTTCAAAGCCGATGCTCCCATGGGGACAGTAGCTGCGTTCGTGGCCGAGGCCGAAAAGTGCTTTGGCGAAATCGAATCGGTTCGCACGTTTCGCATCGGCAAACCGGCCACTAAGGCTACGCCGCGAGAATACATGATCGACCCGAAAAATGCCTACCACGTGGGCATCGTGCTTACGTTCGACAACTTCGATGGCATGGCCGAGTACGGCAACGACCAACGGCACAACGAGCTAAAGAAAAAGTACGCGAAGTATTTCGAGAAGATCGTTGCCTACGACTTTGAGTAAAGCCGCAGACGGAATCGCACACCACTTGGCCGAGCACGTGGCTAAGCTAGAGAACAATCAAACAGGCTTACGAGGCAGCCTTGCCAGGCAAGGTGAACACGAACACCGTGCCCGCTGTTTGTCCGCTGGAGACGTTGATGTTCCCCTCGTGCGCTTCAATAAAAGTCTTCACGATCGCCAGTCCGAGACCAAGTCCGCCCACATTGTGCGGATCGGTTTCGCCTTTTTCGAAGACTTTGTCGATTAGCTCTGGCGGAATGCCCGTGCCATTGTCGGTCACAGAGCATTCGATGGATTTACCATCCGTCGCCTCGCGCGCATCGATGACAATCTGGCCGCGGGGAGTGTACTTGATGGCGTTGGCAATGAGATTTTGAAAGACTCGCCGGAGGAGGCCAGCATCCGCGTAGACGACAAGGTCGCCGGGAATCTTGTTCACCAGCTTCGTACTAGAAGTGCCAGCAACTGGATGCAGGTCGTGAATCAGGCCTTCTACCAGCGGCCATAGATCGAACTCTCTCCGTTCGAGCTTAACCCCCAACTCGGTCTGAAGATTGGCGTTCTCCTCCAGGATCTTGTCGACCATCCCTTCCAGCTGTTTGACACTTCGGCGCAAGGCCTTGAGGACCTGGACTGATTCTTCACTGGCCTCCTGTCCTGACTGCGACACCTCTAAAATTCGTCCGGCTAGTGAGATGGCATTGAGCGGCGTGCGCAGATCGTGGGCGACAAAGGCCAGATATTCTTCACGGCGTTTCAAAACCTCCGCCGCTCGTTCGGTGGAATAGGTCTGCAGGGCAAC
This sequence comes from Anatilimnocola aggregata, assembly GCF_007747655.1. NCBI lineage: Bacteria > Pseudomonadati > Planctomycetota > Planctomycetia > Pirellulales > Pirellulaceae > Anatilimnocola > Anatilimnocola aggregata. The sequence continues at coordinate 3,377,423 of NZ_CP036274.1, read as the reverse complement.
CCCAATCGCCTGATCCAGCACGCGGTTGATAATGCGGAACGGAATGCCTTGCAGGTTCAGCCCGTTCTCTTCAGCCACATCGTGGATGCAGCAGCGCAAAATGTTGTACTCGGCCACTACCTCTTCGATGTCAAACGCATCTTGAACACGCTGCAGTCCATGCGCGAAGGCACTCCCGTCGCGGAGTGCTTCGGCAATCGATTGATCCGACGAGGCACGAAACGATTTGCAGATCTCTTGGAGGAGAAGCGGCATGTGATCATTCAGTGTCGGGACATCCAATGTCTCTGCCGAGGGAAGCTGCCGCACCTGGTGTCGCCACTTGGACAGCAAGTCTTCGCTCTGCAGTTCGATCAAATCGGCAAGTTTTTTCAAATCGTTGATTGTGTTGTCCCTTTGGACGCTGCGAAAATGCGGGGCGAAGCCTGGCCGCACAACCTCAATGGAACCGCGGCCGATCATCCAACGGCCAAATTTCCGGAAAATCAGTGTACCACACTGCACTGACGCACCCGGCACGTTTTGCGTGGACAGCCGTTAAACTGCTAGTTGTTTATTTCGCAGTTTGCCCGCGCAATTGCGAGCTTTGATCCAAATCCGGAAGCTCGACACAGGTCGTGGACCAACTACTACAAGGGCTTGTCGCCTTATCCCATTTCTCGTTGCCAGCAACTAGAATGGCCCGAAGCTCCGCTGACTGGCTGGCGGATGTCGTCGATCTTCTCTTCGTGGACACGCTATGAATATCAGTGCAATTGCCGGGGTCGTCGACAAAGCTTGCTACTTGCTGCTGACCCTCAACTTTTTCTGGGGGCTGTACTGCGTCATCATCGCCTTCCGCCGCCTGTCGCAACTGGCCTTTAAAAATCGGCAGCAGTTGAACGAGTTCACCGACGAGGTCATGAATAAGTTGCGCGACAAACAGTACGACGCTGCTGCCGAAATGTGCGATGGCGACGTCCGCGCGTTTCCTCAGCTGGCTCATGCGGCCATCGTCAGTCGCTCTTACGGTTTTGAACCGCAGCGGCAAATTGTCACCGAGATGCTGACCCAAGACATTCTGGCTGAATTCGAATTCCGCACGGGTTGGATCGCAGTGACCATCAAGAGCGGTCCGCTGTTGGGATTGTTCGGCACGGTGATGGGGATGATGGCGGCGTTCAGCACCATCGGCTCTGGAGCCAAGGTCGAACCGCACGACATTGCCCGCGATATCTCCATCGCCCTCATTTGCACGGCCCTGGGGCTGCTCACCGCCATTCCGTTTAACTTCTTGCTGGCCTCGATCAACAATCGGCTGAAGAAATTGCAGGACGGAGTGTCGTCGAGCATGTTGCGAGTGCTCGAACATTTCAAGCATCAGCGCGTCCGTGCCGCCTGATCTTCACTTAGCGAGTTGCGACCCAGTGGCCCGGTTGAATTGAGCGCGAAATGAGTGGTTCGAATTTATCGTCGGGGCCTTTTAGTGCGGGACTGCTGTCTTCGCAAAAAAAGCACGACGATGCTGAATTCGACATCACCGCCATGATCGACCTGGTGTTCATGATGAACATCTATTTCATGGTGACGTTCATCACCACTGCCATGGGAGATATCGCCAATCTACCCCAGGCCGTGCATGCCGCGCCCTTGAACATGGATGAAGCCATTCAGATCACCGTGCTCGAGAGCCCCGACCCCAACTTTGTAACCGTGGAGTTGGAATCGGCAGGAGGCGAAGCTATTCGCGATCCCGTGGCCCAGGAAGCAGCCATCGCCAAGGCCGTGGAAGTGGCTGTTTCGCAAAACAAGAAAAAGGTCTTGCTCCGCGCGCAACAGGGAATTCGCCTGCGCGAGATTCACCGCCTGGCGACTGCTGCCAGCGCGGAAGGGGTCACGCTGCACATTGCCGTGATGGAATCGCAGGAGACGGCCGAATGAGCGTCATCGTCTTTCACTGCCCCGCGTGCAATCGCGAAATCAAAACCACCGACAAGTTTGCCGGCCGCCGTGCCCGCTGTCCGCAATGTGCTGCCGCGGTCACCGTGCCCAATGCGCCCGGCACTGCTGACACTACGCTGGCCGAGTCATCGCTGCTGCCACCTGTGCCCGCTCCTCTAGGCACGGCCGGTTCAACTTCACCAGCAGCGGCCGTAGATCGCCCACAGTGGAAAGGAACGCCACCCCCGGCAATCGTCCCCACCGCCGAGCACGATTCGCACGATGATGATTACTACGACGATGACGAGGAAATGGCGCCCTTGGTTTCATCGAAGAGTGCGCAGCACGAAGATTTGATCGACATGACCGCGATGGTCGATATCGTGTTTTTCTTGTTGATCTTTTTTCTCACGACTTCGCTCACCTCCCTGCAAGCTGTGATGGACTTGCCGACGCCCCAATCAGCGACCGAAAAACGCGGCTCGCGTTCGATTGGCGAAATTCAAACCGACAGCGAAACTCTGATCGTCAAGATTCAGGACGACAATTCGATCCTGGTCGATGACGAAGAAGTCTATAGCGATCACGACCTGCGAACCAAGATTCGCACTGCGGTTAGCAGCGCCGGAGGAACGCCTCTTTCGCTGGTCGTCATTGGCAATGCCGATGCCAACCACGGCACCGCAGTCCGCGTCTTCGATGCTGGCGCAGCTGCGGGCGTGGGGAGCATCAGCCTGCTCGTGCAAGACGATACCGACGCCGACTGAAGCTGCGTTTTCGTACGTTTTTGGCCCGAGCGACGCAGCTCTTGCCAAGAGTTGCCCAGGTGCTGCGAATACACGGTGACTGCTCATGGTCGTGGCCCTGCCTCTCGCACCAACTCTGAGATCTGCGATGTTGAACCGCTTGAAACAGTTTTCGTTCTTTGCCAATTTCCTGTTGCTACTCATCACCCTGACCGGTTGCCTAAAAACATCGGCCAACGGCGTCTCCACTGGCGCGGTTACTTGGGTGACAACCACTGCGGACCCAGTCCCTGGCATTCACGAAGGAACCGTCAATGTGGTGACGCTCAAGCATGGTCCGCCGCAGGGAGTGAAGCTTGTTTTCTGGGGCGATCGGTCAAGCGGCAAAAGTCATGGCTCGGGTAGTGCAACCGGAGCGTCTGCCGAAGGGGAACTGCTTGAGGCGGGGCAGCCTCTGGCGAAGTTTCGCTGCGAAACAAAGAACGGTACCGATGCGACAATCACCATTGAAGGCCAGACATTCGACTCAAAAGATGGTTCGCTGTTCTTGATCTCAACGCAGGATGACAAACCACAAGTCAAGCAATTGAAGATCGACGTCAACAAGTTCCCGACTCAAACTCAACAGATTCAGCAATACCCCGAAGATCATCCCGAAGTGAAGGAGTTCTTCACGGCGGCACACAGGCAAGCTGCCGCCAATCCGCCCGAGCATAGATAGGGGAGAGTTTCAGTCAGGCTTAAAACAGCTCGTGAATCGGCTCGCCGCAGGGCAGCACCGTCATTGGGCGGCCGAAGTGATTGAGGTAGCTGGCCTTGGTGTTCACACCAAGGTGGCGATAGAGCGTGGCGAGCACGTCCTGCGCGATCTTTGGGTTGTCCTTGGGAATCGCAGCCTCTTTGTCAGACGAACCCACAATGCGGCCCCCCTGGATGCCGCCCCCAGCCATCGCCACGCTGAAGACGCGTGCCCAGTGATCGCGCCCAGCCGTCGCATTCACGCGCGGCGTGCGACCCATTTCGCCCCAGGCCAGGACCATCGTCTTTTCAAGCAGGCCGTGCCGCTCGAGGTCTTCAAGCAGCGCGGTGTAGGCCATGTCCCACGGCGGCAGAAAGCCGTTCTTGAGCGCCCAGAAATTGTCGTCGTGCGTATCCCACCAACGGCAGTCGACGGTTACCAGTCGCACGCCAGCCTGCACCAAGCGCCGCGCGAGTAACAACCGCTGGGGCCAATTTGGCCGATCGCCACCGGCTCGCATTCGCGGCGTGTACGATTCGGGAAAGCCATACCGCTCGCGCACCGCGCGGGGCTCGCTCTCCAGGTCGAAGGCTTCGCGCGCTTTAGGGCCGGTCACAATTTCCCAAGCTTGTTGATTGAACGTATCGAGCGCGGCCATCTGCCCCGACTGATCGACCGAGCGACGGATCTGATCGAGGCTCGAAACCAATTGCCGCCGCGACTCGATCCGATCGACCGACAGCCCGCCACTCAAATCGAGATTCGGCACGCTGAAGGGCGTTTCCAGATTCCCCGGATCGGCCTGCGTCTCAAACGGTTTGCAATTCGCGCCCAAATAAGAAGCGTCGGTCCCGGGGACCATCTTCGGGATCATTACATAGGCGGGAATCTCTGGCGAAAATCCCTGCAGTTGTCGCTTCGCCACCGAGCCCACACTCGGGCTGATGTTGCTGCTGGGATCTTTGGCCGCGGGATAGCCGGTGAAGCAAACCTGGTCACCCGAACTGTGATCGGTCAGGCCATCTTCCGCGCGAAAGTGCATGCTGCGGATGATCGACCACTTGTCCATCATCTTCGCTGACAGCGGCAAGTGCTCGCCCAGGCGAATGCCGGGAACCTTGGTTTCAATTGTGCCGAACTCGCCCCGAATTTCGGCCGGCGCATCGGGCTTGGGATCCCACAACTCCAGCTGACTCGGCCCGCCCCGCATCCACAGAATGATGACCGAAGTATCTTTCTTCGAGGCCGTGCCCGCTTCACTGGCCTGCGAATCGGCGGCCAACAATTGCCCCAACGTCAGCCCGCTCGCCCCGAGCGCGCCCAACCGCAACAGCCCACGGCGGTTCAACTCGAGCGTCTTCCGAAATTCAGCACAGCCAGGGATGCGGTCCATCGGGCAAAATTCCAGGCGGGAAGCGGGGCAGGGGGGAACTGCTTTTATCTTATCGGCGGGGGCATTAGCGGTTGTTGATGCGTAGTTGAGTCTATCTGTTGGTGGTCCGCGAATCAATGTTTGGCATCGATTCAAGCTCTTGCAAAGAGATATGGCAATTACTGCACTCGGTTGCGAAGTATCGTCCGGCGAATATCGAACCGCATTTTGGGCACCGCGTGCAAGCACCAATCCACAGCGAGATGATCCCGGCAAATGCACCAAATGACACACCGACAAAACCGACGATCAGTAGCGGGTAACAAATGACCGCAATAATGCCAACCATGCCAAATAGGATTTCGCAAAACCACAAGCACGCGACTGAGACGCCTAGGATCGCTGCAAAATAACCTAAAATCCGCAGGAAGAACCAAAACGGCTTCCAGGGTGCAAATGGCCGCGATTTTCTCGAATCCGGATAAGGATGCATCGCATTTCCTACTCCAAGCAAAACAAAAACTCTTGCCGCTTGCCACCAACTTGCATCGCCGTGCGATGGAACATCTGCCCGCCGCAGATGGCCGGGCTGGCGAACGAATCACGGCCGAGTTGATTCTCGGCGACGATTTCCAAGCGTTCGGGATTGGGCTTAAAGACGTAATGCGTGCCCAGTTCATTCGCCCAATAGATATGCCCGCCAGCGAGCACGGGGGACGAACTAACCGGGCCTTTGAGTCGTTGCTTCCACATTTCTTGGCCGTCGCTGGCCCGCCAACAGAAGAGAATGCCGTTGTCGGTCAGGGCGTATAAATGGCCGCCGGTCGTAATCATCGACTGCTCGTAGCATTTTTGATTGTTCTTCCAAACTACCTGACCGCTGCCGTCGGCTTTAACGGCGATCGTTTCGGATTGAGGGTAGCCGCCACTGGCGAAGACAATGTCGCCGTCCCATACGATCGTGCCGCAGGTTGCAGCGGCACAGCCAGCTGCGGTCCACAGTGGTTTGCCGGTCGCCGGATCGTACGACGCGATTTGCTGCGAACCACTCAGCAGCAGTTGATCCTTACCGGCAATGTGGCCGATCACCGGCGTCGAAAAGCTGATGCTGCTCGGCCGCTTGGTGCGCCACACTTCAGCACCGGATGCGCGATCAAAGGCCGCGAGAAAGCTCGTCTTTTCCCACTCGCCGGCGATGATCACCGTGTTCTGGTACAGAATGGGCGAAGGTGCATAACCATATTCATAGCGCTGCGGATGAAAGTCGCCAACGAACTTCTGCCACAACTTTTTGCCGTTCAAATCGAGCGCCGTCGCCTGCACCTGCTCGTGATGATAAAAGGTCACGAACAGCCGCTCGCCATCGCAGGCTACCGAGGGAGTCGCTTCGGTATTTTTCGCGTGGTTGTCGTCCGGGAAACCGCCCCGGCTGATCTCCGTCTGCCAAAGCTGCTTGCCCGTTGTCCGGTCGAAGCAGAGAGCGGCATGAATTTGCTGCGCTTCGTCGGCCGAGGTCAAAAAGATCTTATTTCCGACGACAATCGGGGACGAGTGACCGCGGCCGGGTACCGGGACTTTCCATTTCACGTTTTGTGAATCGCCAAATTGAATCGGCGCTTTCCCCACGGCGATGCCATTCCGCTGCGGCCCCCGCCACCACGGCCAATCGTTTTCTGCCGATAACTGGGGAAAATCGGCGACACCCTTTTCTTGTGCAAACGCCACAGAACCCATCGCGAACGGGCCAAGCAACAGGAAGAGAAGAATGCTACGAAGTGGGGAAGCGTTAATCATGGGGAGAACCTGGCGGGTGGATGCGTGAGTAGTGAACGGGGCATACAGATCATAGCTATAACGGCGATTCCGCCACAACCTTTCAGCAACGATCGGGGCGGCCGTAAACCGGGTGTAGGGTGGGCCGAGTTTCACGAGGCCCACCCTACGCGGGAACACCGGTTTCCAAACTTCACCCCAGCGGGTTCAATGAGGGCGGTTCCGTCCTCTCGCCCCTTTGCTTGTCCGCCCATTCATGGATGCTACGCCCGCGCCGTTCGAAACCGAACTCCCCAGTCGCTATGTCGTGGGAATCGACCTGGGGACGACCAACTCAGCGCTTTGCTACGTAGATACGCAGGAGAAGAACGGGCCGATTCGGGTGCTGCAGGTTCCGCAGCTTGTCGCCCCGAGCCAGATCGAGCCGCGCGAAACGCTGCCGTCGTTTCATTACCAGCCTCCGGCGGGCGAGATTCCCGCTGGCGGTTTGAAATTGCCTTGGGATACTGCTGAGCCGGCGAGTTGCGTCGGTGTGATGGCCCGCGATTGGGGTGCGCAGGTTTCTGGCCGGACGATTTCATCAGCCAAGAGTTGGCTCTGTCATACGGGCATCGATCGGACCGCCGATGTGCTGCCGTGGCATGCGGCCGAGGATGTCGAAAAACTATCGCCGGTTGCCGCGAGCAGTCGTTATCTCGCGCACCTCCGGGCAGCCTGGAATGCCCGCTTCAAGACCGAACCGCTCGAGCAGCAAGATGTTGTCCTCACGCTGCCGGCGTCGTTCGACGAAGTGGCTCGCGAATTGACGGTGCAGGCCGCGGCCCGGGCGGGACTGCCGCGGGTGGTATTGATCGAAGAACCGCAGGCGGCGTTCTACGCTTGGATCAACAAGCACGCGGCGAATTGGGAAGAGCGCGTCACTCCTGGGCAGAAGATCCTCGTCTGCGACGTCGGCGGTGGCACCACCGACTTCACGCTGATTCGTGTCCGCCGCGGCGAAGGGGACCGCGTCCAGTTTCACCGCGTCGCCGTCGGCGATCACTTGATTCTCGGCGGCGATAACTTCGACCTGGCACTTGCGCAGCATCTCGAAGCACGCTTTACCAAAGGGGGCAAGCTGCAGCCGCGTCAGTGGGACATTCTGCTGCGGCTGGCGCGGCAGTTGAAAGAAGAGATGCTGGCCGACCCGGCCCCCGAGCAGCGCAGCGTGAGCTTGCCGACGACGGGCTCGAAATTGATTGGCAGTAGTTCGTCGCTGACGGTCACCCGCGACGAAGTGCGGCAAGTCCTCGTCGAAGGTTTTTGCCCGCATGTGAGTTTGAACGACAAGCCCAGCGCGCGGCGCTCGGGCTTTCAAGAGTTTGGACTGCCGTATGCCAACGACGCGGCGATCACGCGTTATCTGGCCGCGTTTCTTACTGCGCATCGCAATGTCGCGCTCGACGATGTGAATCTGCCTGCCGGGCAAGATCCCGCGCGGCCCGACGTGCTGCTGTTCAACGGCGGCGCATTTCTTTCGAAATTGCTGCAGCAACGCGTGGTCGATGTGGTGACCAGTTGGTTCAGCACGCCAGAGAAACCGTGGCAGCCAACCGTTCTGGAAAACGACCGGCTGGAATTGGCCGTGGCCCGCGGGGCCGCCTATTACGGCATGGTGCGGCGTGGGCAAGGTGTGCGGATCGCAGCTTCGCTGGCGCGGACGTATTACATCGGCTTTGAATCGGAGCCGCCGTCCGCGATCTGCCTGTTACCTGGCAATGCGGAACCGGGACAGGAAGTGGTCCTCGACCGCCCGCTGGAACTCCTCGTCAGCGAACCGGTCGAGTTTCCGCTCTATGTGTCGAGCACACGGCTTGCCGATCGTCCGGGCGAAGTCTTTTCCGTCGATCGCGAACAAATGACGCCGCTGCCACCGATTCGCACCGCCCTGAAGACGCGTCGCCGCAGCGAGCGGGGCATGGTCTCCGTCAAGCTGCATGCCATGCTCACCGAAATCGGCACCCTCGAACTATGGTGTGCCGAGCAGCGGGGCGAGCGGAGTTGGAAGTTGCAGTTCGATGTTCGTTCCACGACGCAAACCGATCTGACGGCCCATCAATCGGCAGCCGAAGAAGAAGGCTTTGTCGACGAGCAGACCTGGGCCGCTTGTCAGCAAGTGCTGGAAAATGTCTTTGGCCCGGGCAGCACGGAGAAGCCAGACTCGCTGATGAAAGGGCTGACCACCGCGCTGGAAATGGATCGTGCCGATTGGCCGACGTCGCTCCTCCGCCGCTTGTGGGAAGCACTCCTCGCGCTCGAAGCGGGGCGAAAGAAATCGGCCGTTCACGAAGCCCGCTGGCTTAACTTGCTTGGCTATGCACTGCGTCCCGGTTATGGCCTGGCGGTGGATGATTGGCGCGTTGCCGAAACTTGGAAAACCGTACAAGGCAAACTGGCACACGCTGCTGCGAGCAGCAGGACGGAGTCGCTCATTTTGTGGCGGCGCATCGCCGGCGGCTTCTCAGCCGGTCAGCAGCGGGCGATCGCCGAGCCACTTCTGGCGCTCGTCAGGCAATTGCACAAGCAGAGCACCGCCGGCGGCAAGCAGGCCGCGGCATTTAGTGTGCAAGACTCCATTGAGGTCCTGCGGCTCCTCGGTTCGCTCGAGCTTCTGCCCGGCACTATCAAGCTCGAACTGGGGACGCTGCTCGTTGATCTGCTGCCCAAGAAGAAGCTGGAAGGAATTCGCCCGGCCATGCAGTGGACGCTCGGCCGCCTTGGCGCTCGGCAGCCGATGTATGGCCCACTCAACACGGTCGTCGCCGCGGACGTTGCGGCCACCTGGCTCCATGCGCTGCTGCAAATCGAAACGCCCGATGCGCAAACGGTCTTTGCCGTCGTTCAACTAGCCCGCAAGACGGGCGACCGCTATCGAGACATTCCCGAGCTCATTCGCGACCGCGTCCTCGCTTGGCTCGAACAACAAAACGCAGCGGCCCACATCTTGGAACTCGTCCGCGCTGGTGGCCAGCTCGACGTCGAAGAACAGTCCCGCGCGTTCGGCGAAAGCTTGCCGAAGGGCTTGCGCTTAGGCGGCGCGTAAAAAGCCATCGAGCGATGCAGTCACAGTGAGCCGGAAGCGTCAGCGGCGCGGAGAGTACAGCAGGAGATATCAAGCAAATACTCTCCGCGCCGCTGACGCTTCTGGCTCCGGGAAATTATTTCTTTGGCGAACTTGAATTTCGCTGATTGAATTTCCCCTAACGGTGCTATATCATCCGCCCAATGGTCGGCACGGGGCGAGTGCTGCACTCTTTTCACTGTTAGTTCGTTCGAACCATCTCGTCCTGCGTCAGCCTGTTGCCTGAGGTTCTGTCCTGGTTGAATTTTCCCGCGCGTCTCTCCATTCGGCAGCGCCAGCGGGCAATGATCGGGGAGGTTGAGCGATGCGCAGATCTGTTGGTATTCAGAACCAAGGTGTTCGCGGCTTCACACTCGTGGAACTGCTGGTCGTGATTGCCATTATCGGCGTCCTGGTGGCGCTGCTCCTGCCGGCGGTGCAAGCGGCCCGCGAGGCTGCCCGGAGAGCACAGTGTACGAACAATCTGAAGCAGATTGGCGTCGGACTACACAACTATCACGACACGTATCAGACGCTCCCTTCGGGCTGGATCATGAAGGCGGGGAACGAGGCCGAATGGGGCTGGCCCGCGTTTCTGCTGCCGTACATGGAACAGCAGGGACTGTTCGAGAAAGCGGGCGTGAGTGAGCGCCGCCTGTGGGACGTGGTGAAAGACACCACCCAGCAAAAGTTCCTGCAAACCAAATTGAAAATGTATCGCTGCCCGTCAGATATCACGCCCGCACTTTCGCCGGCTGGCAAGAGCGGACTGTCGTGCCATCGACACTTTGAATGCAATGGTTGCGACATCGATTTCGAGATGGCGACCAACAATTACATGGGAAACGGCGGCTTCTTCGACCCCAACGGTGTAAACGGGCACAACAACGAAGAATTGCGCACGGGCATCCTGCATGCGAACAGGGCTTACGGCATGAAGGATATTGTCGATGGCCTGAGCCAAACCTTTGCCGTTGGTGAGCGCGATTTCCGTTGTCGCGCGGGAGTTTGGGCTGGTTCGCGCAATCCGCCGGGGCCCGATATGTGGGGCTCGTATCATTTGCGCGGGCGAGTGAGCGTCAAGCTAAACGACCCGCGCCAGCCGCCCACGTTCTGCAGCGATACGTCCTGCACCGAGGGCTTCGGCAGTTTGCATCCCGGCGGCGGTATGTTTTTGTTCTGCGATGGCAGTGTGCACTTTATCAGCAACACGATTCACTACGACATCAGCGCGGGTGACCCGCAAAGCACCACCGGCAGCCCGCTTGATGTGACAATGCTGGGTGCCTATCAGCGGCTGGGCATGCGCAACGACGGACAACCGGTGGCCGGCTACTAAGCGACAGGATCTTGCTGCATGAATTGGCTGGGTACTTCAAAGCAACTCGGATTCTCCGTTTCCATTTGTTTGTCTTCGGTTCTCGCATTTGCCACCGGCTGCCGTGAAGCGGACTTTGGTCGCGTCAGTGGCAAGGTCACGCTCGATGGTCAGCCCCTCGAGTTTTGCACGGTGGAGTTTCAGCCCGAAGGTGGCTCTCCTGCCTATGGCGTGACCGATGAACAGGGAAATTACGTCCTGCAATTCACGAACGATCAGATCGGCGCACTGGTCGGTAAAAATGTCGTCCGCATCACCAGCTTTCGTGAGTCGAAACCGCGCGAGCGCGAACGGGTGCCGACCAAATACAATCGCCAATCCGAACTGGTGCGCGATGTCGGCCCGGGCAATCAAACTCTGAACTTTGATCTGGTTTCCAAGTAGGCTCTGCTATTTGGACCATCACGGGCCGAGCATTGCTCTCACTGGCGAACCGTACGAGCGCTTGACTTCGCGCGCGGGCCTCTCCAGACTAAGCGGCTCGTAACGAGTTCATCCGCTCTCTTTCCGGAGATTTGCCCATGCGTTCCACTCATTGGCTGGCCGCCGCAGCACTGCTGCTCGGCCTGCTGCCTGTCACTTCGTCTTTTGCTCAAGAGAAAAAAGCTGCTGAACCAAAGACGGCTGCATCCAAGGCCGACGCGCCGAAGAGCAAAGTTGTCGAACCAAAAGCACCTGCCAAAAAGGCTCCCCCGGAACGGCTCGCACCCACGGTTGCCAATTATGAATACGGCAAGGACAGTGAACGTCAACGCTTTGACTTCTGGCAAGCCAAGAGCGACAAGCCCACGCCGGTCGTGCTGCTGATTCACGGTGGCGGCTGGAAGAACGGCGACAAGACCGGTTACGGTACCACCACGATCAAGCCTTATCTCGATGCCGGCATTTCGGTCGCCGCGATCAACTATCGCTTTATCGATCAGGCCATGGAACAAAAGGTTGTGCCGCCGGTGAAGGCTCCGTTGCACGATGCGGCCCGCGCGCTGCAAACCATTCGCTCGAAGGCGAAGGAATGGAATCTCGACCCGACTCGCGTCGGCGCGACGGGCGGTTCCGCTGGCGCTTGCACATCGCTGTGGCTCGCATTGCACGATGACCTGGCCGACCCCAAGAGCAGCGATCCCATCGCCCGCGAATCGACCAAGCTGCAAGCAGCAGCCGTCAGCGGTGCGCAAACTTCGCTCGATCCCAAAGAACTGCGCGAATGGATGCCCAACGCCATCTACGGTGGCCACGCCTTCGGCTTTGCCGGACCGGGACGCGACCGCGCCGCCGAGTTCGACCTGCTGATTGCCAATCGCGACCAAGTCATGCCCTGGATCAAGGAATATTCGCCGATCGAACTCGTCAGCAAAGATGATCCGCCGTTGTTCCTCGACTACACCGGCAAGAGGCCGCCGGTGCTCGGCGAATCAGCTCCGGACCCAACTCACTCGCCCATGTACGGCGTGAAACTGGCCGAACGCTGCAAGCCTGCCGGCGTGCAGTGCATCGTGCAGTACGAAACGGCTGAAGATAAGGAGTTCGGCACCGTCGCCAAGTTCCTCATCGCGAAGCTGACTGGCAAATAAGTGTCCTCCCTACTCCTAACTCCCTCTCCTCGCCCTGTTTTCGAAAAGACGGCCGGGGAGAGGGTTGGGGCGATGGGCCTGCCCCCTGAAGTCACAAAGAGTCTTGTGAGAATGGAATCCTAATTCATGATGCGCAACTTCACGCTATTCTTCATTCTCCTGCTGCCCAGCCTGCTTGCCGCTGGCGAACCACTCAAACTCGCCATCTTCGACGATAACAGCTACAGCCGCAGTCGCGAAAAGCTGATCGCGGCGTTGGAACGGTCGAAAGATTTTGAGTTTCAGAAGATCACGGCCGAGCAGATTCGCGCTGGTGAACTGAAGCAGCCGTTTGCTGTTCTGATCGCTCCCGGCGGCAGCAGCAGCTGGCAAGGGAATGTGCTGGGCGAAGATGGTCGGGCGAAGGTCAAGCAGTTTGTGAAGGATGGCGGTGGCTACGTCGGCATTTGTGCCGGAGCTTACCTGGCGACCTGCGATTACAAATGGTCGCTGCATATTCTCAATGCCAAGGTCATCGACAAGCAGCACTGGGCCCGCGGAATTGCTGACCTTGAAGTTTCTCTGCCCGAACCCGGCAAACAGTTGCTCGGTGAATCGAAGGATCGGCTCACGCTGCATTATCATCAGGGTCCGCTGTTAGCCCCTGCCGAGAATAAAGAGTTGCCCGCTTATCAAGAACTCGCGAGGTTCGAAACCGAAGTCGCGAAGAACGGCGCTCCGATGGGCGTGATGGTCGGCACCTCAGCCATCGTGAGTGCGGAGTACGGCGCGGGGCGCGTGTTGTGCTACAGCCCGCATCCGGAAATGACCGAAGGACAAGATGCACTCTTGTACGCCGGCATTCGCTGGTCGACGGGAACGAAGAAGTAACCATGTCGCAGTGGGCCGAGTTTCTTAGGAAGTTGAATCCAGCCGGCACAACGTCGCTCGTGGCCATCTGGCGCATGTCGGACGGCAAGTCACTCATCAAGCTCATCCCGCCTGCCGAACTGATCGGCGAAGAAGAACTCGCGGCCGATCCGGAGTTCAACTACAAGCTCTACGAAACGCTGGAACTCGAATTCGACCAGCAGACGCCAGGGCAGGGGAGTGGCGGCGCTTTCGGCGCAGCAGAACTCGAAGCCATCGAACAGGCGGCCCGCACCAGCGGACTCATCTATCGCCGCAAGCCCGAGCGCATCATCGTCCGCTCGCCCTACACCTGTTAAAGCTCCTTCTACGCTTGCTCATTGTGCTACTGTCACGCGACAGCTTCTAGGCACGGTAGTTGCTTATTTTTTCGTCATCCGGGGGAAATACAACCAAAGTGATTCCGCTCCCGCAGGAGATTCGTCATGCGATGGTATTACTACGCGCTGATTTTTGCTGCCTTTTTCGCCGGATCGATGCATGTCGAAGGGCAAGACCGGGTGTTCGAAGGACCATGGAAAACCACGAATCGCAAACTCGACGGCATTATGACCGCCGTAGTGAAGGATTTAGGCGATAACAAAATGCAGGGACGCTTCTATGGCATCTGGCAAGGTGTCCCCTTCGATTACACGGTGAAGTTCATAGGGCCGAAATCGTCGCTGCAGGGAACGGCGGTCATCGACCATGCTGACTACACCTGGACCGGTGTGATCGATGACGAGTCACCGGCCATGTTTAAAGGGAAGTTCGGCGGCTCGCGTTATGCTGGCCACTTTGAATTGAAAGAAAAGAAAACCTCCAAACCCGTCGTAACGACCGCAGCAGCGACGAAGACGAGCGTCGATCGATAATTCAAATCACATAACGATTAACCGCGCCGCGCAATTCGCTTGCCATTGGTTTGACAGATATCGGCGATTCGACCCGAGGAAGTCAGCGCGAGGTGATACCGCTGATTTCCTTCCAGCCGATGCACGCTGATGTGGTACGACTCGCCAAAATTGGCCAGATAGGGCCGCTCTTCCGATCGAGTGACTGGGCGAAGCTTGCCCCAGGAACCATCGCCCAAGTAGAGCACGCCATGCTTGTCGTACAAACCGTCCTTGAGCGGGTGCGTGCGCTTGAATGTGTGGTCGTGATGTTCGAGCACTGCATCGACGTTGTACTTCTCGAACAGCGGGCACCAGTACTTGCGGTTCTCCTTGCCCGTATTCTCAAACGAGCGATGCGAGGGATAAGCAGGCACATGATTGGCCGCCAGCAAATGCGGCAGCGACTGCCGCGACTTGAGAGCATCTTCCAGCCAGCTTGTCTGCGCACCTTTCACCGGCGCGATGTGACCAGTATCGAGCATCACCAGGCTCAGATAGTCGCCGAAGTCGAGCACACCATAGGTCGAGTCGTGAAAAATGCCGTCGAAGACCGAGAGATAGTGCGGCGCGATGGGCTTTCTCGTCGCAAGCAAATTCGTCCCCAAGATGCCGCTGGTCGTCACTTCATGATTGCCGATGCAGGTGACCATGGGGATCACGCGCCCCTGCGAGTCCCGCATCGTCTTGCTGTAGTTTTCGAGGAACGTCAAAAACGTTTTGGGGGACTTGCCATTGTCGTAGGCCAGATCGCCGCCGATGAACGCGAACTGCGGATCTTGCCTGGCCGCGAGCAGGTTGGTCTCGAGCGCTGCCGAACCCGTGCCACAGTCGCCGCCGGAAACAAACTGGATGGTATTTGTTGCTTTCGCCGGCATCGTGCGGAAGCGATAGTTCCGCTTTGAGTCGTCGATCCGAAATTGATAATCGGTATCGGGCTTTAGGCCCGTCAGTTCACAGCGATGAACTTTCAAGGTGGTATCGGGAAACGGCTTGGTCAAAACGCGGGCCACCAGGCTGTCGCTCGACTTATGCAGGCCGTAATGAATGACTGACTTCTGCTCGGCCAGCCCGATCCATTGAATGACCATCGTCGTGGTGGGGTCGGTCCACCAGGTGAGAAACAGCGACGTCGGTTCGCCGGGAATACTGGCCGACGGCAAGACCAACGCCTGCTTCTTTTCACTCGACTTGCTGTCGGCAGCAACTGCCAGCGAACTGCTCAGCGACCAGCCCGCAGCGGAACCCAGTGAGGCAATCAGAAAATGACGGCGATCGAACTGGGACATTGCAACTACATCCAGACAGGCGGAGCTTTATAGCGGAGGAATGAATCTCGACTATGACGACCCTGCGGAGGAGTTGCAAGCGCGCGGTCGGCGGTCGGGAGTCAGAGGTCAGAAGGCAAGTGCCTGAACTCCCTCTCCTCGATACTCCGGGGAGAGGGCCGGGGTGAGGGGCCGCGCCGCAAATAGGCTTGATTTCTCGTCCACCTTCACGAGAACAACCGCCATCATCGAGCTGACCGCCACCATCTCGCGCTGCAGAATACCGACCGCATCACCGCTATTCATGGTAGTCTTTCCTGCAGAACTCCAGAGCCCAGGCAGAGGACCGGGATATGCGACCCTCCGATGGTTTGTTCAACGTCATCCTTGATCGTTTGACGCCAATAATGCAGTCCTATTCCACCCCAATATTGGCGGCATACGGCGGCAAGGTCTATCAGCATGCGACAGGAACCTTGTTCGCGTTCGGCTCTCATCGCTTCCTAGTGACGGCGAGCCATGCGATCAAGCAGTATTTAAGAGGCAAACAACACTACAAGGACCTTGTCCTTCTCGTTGAGAATGGGGCAGGAAAACTCGTTCGGTTATACGGACAATACAACGCAACAGAAACCGCGAATGATACTTCCAGTAACCAACACGCAGCAGATGGCGACGATCTCGACATCGCCGTTTGGAAGTTGCACGAAAAAACCATCGACTCTCTCACGGGAAAGTCCTATTTAAATCGGGGCAGCATTTCCATATCCGCAGATGTTACATCTGGGGTGTACTTCCTGGTCGGTTATCCAACGGAGTGGTCGTCGAGTGATCTGAATGCACTCATGATCAACTTGACTCCAATGCCCTTAATTACTGGCCCACTCGAAGCGCCCGAGAGAGTTCCCTCGTTCAATCCCAATTTACACATGCTGATGGACCTCGATCCACCAGCACCTTGCCCAAAGAGCCTTGAGGGGATTAGTGGCTGCGCGGTATGGCGACTTTCAACAACTCAACTGTCACCTGCTTGGACCCCTGATGAAATGAAGGTAGTTGGCATCCAAACGGGAATCTTCTCGAAGCACGGTGCAATCAAAGCAACCAAATGGAAGTACGTAATCCGATGCCTAGTTCAACTCGTTCCAGATATTCGGGACGCTTTTAAGTTGTGGCTTCCAGGTGAGGAATAGAGCCTTACCAGGTATCTGGATCGGCCATGGGCGGCAGGTGCGAGGCGGCGAGGCTTCTGGGGATGATGTTGGTTCGCTTGGGTGAGGCGTTTACTGCCGGGCTGATGTACTTCACTTGCTCGAAGAGCAGAGCGCCGCGGCCGTCGCGTTCGGGGAAGCCGCGGTCCTTGAGTGCCGAGTCGGGGTCAGGGTTAATGTAGAACCCTGGCCATTCGCGGTGGGTGTCGACATCGGCTTTCACGTGCTCATCGTAGCCGCTGGTGATGGTCTCGGCGTAGTTGTAGCTTCCCTCGTAGGGTTCTTGCAGAACGACCCGGTTGCGGAGGTACTTCCACTCGCACACTTCGGCGACCGTGCTGTCGCCAAAGATCCAGCCTTTGGGGTTGGTGAGAACAAGTTCCCGCGACCCGCCGGTACCATCGGGCGAGATCAGCTTGAAGATCGGCATCATCATTTGCGGTTTGATGTAAGCCGCGACCTTCTTGCGATTGTTGTTCTCTCCAGAGTAGTGATAGATGGCGGCTGCGGTCGCCATCTGCAGCCAATCGCGGTTCTGCTTGTCCTTGTACACGGCCCCGTGCAGCGCATGCCATTCCATCAGGCTTCGTTTGACCAGATGCTTGTAGTAATTCGTCCCCTCCCGCTGCGAGTCGTAACGCATCAGGAACTTCGGTGTGACGTTGAAATAGTTGCGGAGGCGGCTCGCCCAGCACGGAATCCCCTTCGGGAAAACTGTCGCCCAGCCTCCTTGGGTATTTTGCACGGCCGTGAGGACTTGCTCGGCGTTCAGGTCGTACCAGTTGCGGTAGTCGCGAAGTTTATCGGGTGACATGGGGGCTCTCCGGCAATACGGCAGGGGGAAGCAGCTTGATGTTCTGAACTGTCGCCTGGCAGAGCTTGTTCGACACTGCTAAAGCCGTCAGAAACACGGATCGCAGGGGGCGATGGAAGGCAGGGGATGAGATCATCCACTAATTTGCCAAGCGTGAATCGCAGCCGTTTGTTACGCTGGCCGCGACGTAGGCCGTTGAGACTGGCTCTCTCACTTAAAGTGGTTTTGAGGTAACGTAGCGCCGCAGGTTGGGCTGAGATTACGTTGAATTCCGGCAGACTTGGCCACAAACCTTACCGCAGAAGTCTGGGGAAGACATGGGTGAGTACACGCCGCGTCCGCGCAATTGGCCCTGGTCCACCTTTCATCGCTGGGTCGAACTAGGACATCACGATAACGATTCGGGAGCGGCCTACGAGCCACCAGACCTGCCGGGAGATGCCGGTGAGTAAAGGCCAGAAGATACAGTCGCCCATCAGACCCGCAGCGGCAAGCAGCAGAGTCAGGGACGGGGTTCCTGGCCTTACTTCATCTTCTGCGGGGCGGGGGCGGCGAACGTCAGCGGCTGCGTCGGCATCTTGACTGCGTCCAGATCGGCGAGTTTCAGCCGCAGCACTTCGATCGACTGTTTGCCACCGGCAAAGGCGATGTAGAGTTGGCCTTCGTGTTCCATCACATGGGGATAATCAACATGACGTTTGCCGACTAGATAGACCATTTTAGTAAACACGAGCCCATCGTCGCTGAGGGCAATCACGAGCGGATCACGGTGCTTCGGCCTGGGATTAGAAACCAGCACATAGCGGCCATCGCTGAGGCGCAAGCCGCTGACTTTGGATGTGGCGTCGGGAAAGTTGGTTTTGACTGGCGGGCTCCAGGTGCGGCCGTCGTCACTCGAGAAGGAACGATAAAGAAAACCTCCGCCCCCGTTGTCTCGAAAAATGGCGGAAAGGTTGTGATCGGGCAGGATCCACCAATCGGGCTCTTCGGCCTTGAGCGCCGAACTGGAGCCCAGCACCGGAAACGAGTCCCACTGATCAAGCCCTTTCGCGCCCCCCACCAAAAAATGCACGCCAGCGGTTTTGTAGTCGTGGGTGCGGCGAGACATCATCCAGTCGCCGGTGCGGAGCATGAGCGGAGCAAAGTTGTTGATCGCATTTTTGTAGACCACGCCGGCGTCGGACCAGGTTTCATCTGCATTGAGACGAAAGGCCCGCAATTCTAGGCTTTTACCGAAAAAGCCGGCTGCTTCGTCGAGCGAAACCAGCGCCAGCAGTTCGCCGTCGCGCTGCCAAAATCCGCGCGAGATGTAGCGAAAACCTTGGTCGGTTCGGGTGGCGTAATGGGGCGAATCTGGCCCCGAACCAGGCGGAATTGGCGTGAGAAATTGCGGCTTGGCCCAGGTGAGTCCATCCGGGCTACTGGAAAATTTCACCCGCTGGCCCACGCGATCTTCAATTCCTGGACCATCGCTCCACATCAGCCAGAACTTTCCCTTGTGATGGGCGAGATAGTTGTGCTGATTGACCCCACCTTTGCTTTTGTCAGGCCCCTTGGACAAGTTCGCCGGGTCGCGGACGTTGCTCACCACCACGTGCTCGCTGGGAACTCTGGGCAGGCGGTTGAAATCCAACTTGTGCGGGTCGTTCGGGACCCAAGACCCCGCCAACATCTGCGGCGAATTCGGGTTAGTCACTGGATGCGGCGGAGCCGCCCCCGCCACAGCGGTACCAGCAATGAGAACGAGCAACGACAAGCAGCGATTCATGCGGAATACCCAGGAACAGATTGAGGGATTACTGAGAAAAGCAAGTCACGAAGACAATGGGCAAGCGTGCTCGATTGGCCAACTCATTTTAGTCCAGGAAAGTTCACTGGTTATATTCGATTGCCGCTTTCCCCCTTGGCAGCCGCGTAGTGGCTGAGCTACCGATGGATGTTGGGTTGCCAAACTTGGTTAACCGGGCCGCTTGCGGCCGTTGAACTGGTGGTTCCCTAGTTTGCAGTTCACCCGCGCAAACCCGAGGGTTAACCAGATGACGTTGATCGCTAGTCGGACTAGTAGGTCAGCTTAGGTACTTCGCCCTGACGAAGAAAGGTCGCCATCCAGGTATGTCTCATTAGGGCCAGCTAGATTGGACGTATCGGGCGAAAAGCAGCCGACGAATTGGTGGTCCCTGGGCAGGCGCGCAGAACAGCCCCATCGCAATGACGGGGCTGAAGGGATCAAGAGTATTTGCTTAGTCAGGTGGGACTAACCGGCGACGCGAAAGGTGCCGTACTTGGTCTTGCCCGATTTGGGTGCCGTGCCCGTGCCCATGAAGCCTGCCCCATTGGTGGCCGAATCCATCATGTCGCCGAGGATCGTAGTGGGATCTTCGGTAACGATCAGGCGATCGCCGGGGAGTATGGCATAGTCGCACTCGGCGGCAACTCGCTTGGAAGTCCGATCGTATTCAACCGGCATCCGATGCCAGCCGCCACTCGGCAACGGACGAACCAGTTCCAGTTTCATGCGGCGATACTCCTTGATGACTTTCGCCTGCACCAGGGCATCGTGCACGTTAAGCGGCCCGGCAATCGTGTGTTCGATCGCTCGCGCTTTGCCGCTCACCGGCCGGAGTTCGACGATGAACTTGCCAGCTGGTGCGGCCGCGCCCGGGACGTCGGCAGCGTCACCCTTCACTACTTCTGCCTTGGAACCCCAGAGCGCCGTTTTGCCGAGTGACGCACAGCCCGTGCTAAGGCAGCTGAGGGCCAGCAAACCGGAGATCGCGGTCAAAGTGAGTGAGTGGCGGGCATCCATGCCATCGTCCTTGCTATCGAGGGGGTCGCTAGCGGCGTCAAAGTTTCCCCAGAACGCCGAATCGGAGCTATGGCGGGAGTTATCGGCCTAACGTGATTGCTACTTGAAGCAAAATCTGGCGAAATTCAGAAATGAGAACGCAGAAGGCAGAATGAACGGAGGGATAGAACTCCTTCCTTCTGCATTCTTTATTTTGCATTCTGCATTTACCCCATGCCCCCAAGTTCGGTCGCCCGTTGCACGCGGCGAATCGCAATCATGTAGGCGGCGGTTCGCAAGCTGACGTTGTGCAGCTTGGCTTCTTGCCAGACCGCTTCGAAGGCATAGGTGAGCACTGCTTCGAGTTCCTGACGAATGCGGTTCAAGCTCCACTTGTAGAACTGCAGGTTCTGCACCCACTCGAAGTAGCTGACGGTAACACCACCGGCGTTCGCTAGAATATCGGGGAGGATGATGCAGCCGCGCTGATGCAGCAGGTCGTCCGCTTCGGGATCGATCGGCGCGTTCGCAGCTTCGATGATTAAGGGAGCTTTGATCTTGGCGGCATTCTGCTTGGTGATCACACCGCCGAGGGCTGCGGGAATAAGCAAGTCGACATTCAACTCCAGCAGTTCATCGTGGCCAATCCGCTCCGCCTCACTAAAGCCGAGAAGCGAACCTTTGTTCGCCAGGGCGTACCTGAGCATCTTGGGAATATCGAGCCCGGTGGGCGAATAGAACGAACCGGTATGATCGCCGACAGCCACGATCTTGTATTCCGACTCATACAGATACTTGGCTGCATGCGAGCCGACATTACCAAACCCCTGCAACGCAACTCGGGTGTTTTGCGGCTTGCGGCTCAAGTTCCCCAGCAGCTTATAAGCCAGCACGCCAACGCCGCGCCCCGTGGCTTCTTCACGCCCTAGTGCGCCATAGTCCTCGACTGGTTTGCCAGTGATGCATGCCGGGCCGAAGCCGTGATACTTCTCCCATTGATTGCGAATCCAAGCCATCTCGCGGGCGCTGGTTCCCATATCGGGCGCGG
Organism: Anatilimnocola aggregata; assembly: GCF_007747655.1. Classification (NCBI taxonomy): domain Bacteria; kingdom Pseudomonadati; phylum Planctomycetota; class Planctomycetia; order Pirellulales; family Pirellulaceae; genus Anatilimnocola; species Anatilimnocola aggregata. Next base: position 3,355,917 of record NZ_CP036274.1, on the reverse strand, counting down.
GAATATCTTTGTGCGGCCCGATGATGTCGTGAATTTGATCGATGAACTTCCGCGTGATCCGTTCCAGCTCTTTCACGCTGACTTTTTTCGGATCGATGGCGATGCCCCCCTTGGCTCCGCCGTAGGGAATATCGACGACGGCTGTCTTCCAGGTCATTAGCGTTGCCAGTGATCGGACTTCATCCAGATCGACTTCGTGGTGATACCGCAGGCCACCTTTCATGGGCCCGCGCGAGTCGTCGTGCTGCACTCGGTAACCAATAAAGGTTTCCAGGCGGCCATCGTCCATTTCGACCGGAATTTGCACCTGCACTTCTCGCTTGGGTGTAAGGAGCAGTTTGCGCAGCGACTCGGCCAGTTCCAGACGATCAGCAGCCCGCTCAAAATACAACCGAGTCGATTCAAACGCTTTCATGACTAGCTCCGGGAGAGGTGACGAGAGGCTAAGCGACTAGCAAGGTGCAACGCAAATCTGCCTAGCCTGAAAATTCTAGCATTTCAGGGACGGGAGGCGGGGGACGAGAGGCGGCAGATATGACAATGCGGCTTGTTTTTGTATTTTCCACCACATTTTCCTCGTCTCCCGGCGTTCGCCTCCCGCCCTTTCCGCAGTTCATTTGCTAGTCACCACCCTTGGCCCACGTTACATTTGAAGGGTAGGGCAGGGTGCGAGTGGAACTGAGGCGAGGGAGCTTTTCTGGATGTCGATTCCGATACCCGATTTCTGGTCGTTGCTACAACAAAGTCGGCTGCTGGCTCCGGAACAGTGCCAGCAATTGGCGGCAGACTTTAGTCACGTGAAGGGTGCCAGCGACCAAAGCAATGCGAGGACGTTGGCCGAATGGCTCGTTGCGCGGAACGTGCTTAGTCGCTACCAGACGATGATTCTGCTGGCAGGACGGCCGGGACCGTTTCATTACGGCGACTACAAAGTTTACGACCGCATTGAAAAAGGGCGACTGGCGGGAGCGTTTCGCGCGGTGCATGGTCCGACGGGTCATCCCGTGCTGCTGCAGTTTCTCACCGGCGCGGTGATTCAAGACCCCAGTGCCTGGGCCGATGCGGTGCAAAACACCCTGGCCGCCTGCGCGGTGCAATCGCCGCACGTCCAACGATTCTTCGAGCCCGTCGATCTCGGTTCCTTCAAGTTTGTCGTCGCCGAAGACCTGCGTGGCGCGGCCCTCGACGAACGCCTGGCGATGGGCCGCTTCCCCGCTGGCGAAGCTGCCCGACTGGCGCGGCAGGCGGCCATTGGTCTGGCGCAGTTGCATCAATCGGGCCGCGCTCATGGTGACCTGCGTCCCGCCAACCTGTTTCTCGATACTTCCGTCCCTGGTCATCCGGGCGATGTCAAAGTCCTCTTCGATCCGCACACGGTTCCCGGTGCGATCAACTTTGCGCAGGCCGATGCGAAGTTGACGCTCATGTCGGACTATCTCGCCCCCGAGTTGATGCATGCCGGCCGCGCGCCCGATCCGCTCAGCGATGTTTATGCGCTCGGCTGCACGCTCTATTGTTTGCTCGCCGGCAGTCCTCCGTTTACCGGCGGCAATGTGCTGCAGAAGATGACTCGGCACGCGACGGAAGGGATTCGTCCGCTCGAACCGCTCGGTGTGCCGCCGCCGCTGGCCCAACTGGTCACATACATGCTGGCGAAGAATCCGCAGGTGCGCTATCAGTCGGCTGCCATCGTGGCCGAACAATTGGCTCCGTTTGTTGATCCGCAATTGCTCTACTCGCCCCCGCCGCAACCTTTGCCCACGCAAGGTGGCTTTGAACACTGGGTCGCTCAGAAGCAAGCCCAGTTGGCCGCTGCCGCGCAGCCAACACCGCAGCCCGAATTAGCAATCGAGACTCGCAAACCTGGTTTCGGTCTGCGCATTCAAGAAGCGGGTGAAGCGGTGGTGACTGCCAAGAGTGGCACTAGCGCATCACCACTCGCTGGGGTGGCGCTGGCCGGCGCAGCACCGTCGCCAGTGAACCGGGCCATTACTAGCCAGGAATTGATCGCCAAGAAGGAAAAAGATCAAACACGCACCGTGATTACCGCGCTCGTGGGAGTCGGGGCTGTGGCCATCTCGCTGATCTTGGTTGTCTATGCGATGAACCAAAAGCCTGCGCCGACGGAAGTGACGAAGGTCGTCACGAAGGACGATAACTTTACACCGATTGTGATCGAACGGATCGAGGGTGACTTCAACCCGAACGTCAAGGCTCCTGTCCAAACGAACCCAACGAATGGAATGGGGAACCCTGGCACCAATAACCCGCTGATTCCGGGTACGCAAAAAATCAACAATCCCGTGACGGGACCAGCGGGCAATCCGGCAGGTACCAGCGATAGCGGCCCCACCCAGCAGGTCGTGGCTGACGATGGTCAATTGCTCTGGGCCTCTCCTACCAGCGGCAAGCCCGTGGAATTCCGCCTGGTTCCGCCCGAAGGGCAGATCTTTATCGTCGCTCGCCCTGCGGAAATCCTCGCAGCGAGCGAAGGAACGAAAGTGCTCGACGCGCTCGGGCCTCAATTTTCTGTTGGTCGCACAGCCTGGGAACAAGCGGCCGGTGTCTCGTTGAACGATGTTGAGCAGATCATCATCACTCTGCATAACAACGAAGGAAAGTTTCCGCGAGTCTCCCACTCTGTGCAGCTGAAGACCGCTGTTCCCAGCAGCGACTTGATTGCCAAGTGGGGCAATCCGGCCGAAACGCAGGAAGGAAACAACCGTTACTATCTCGGCCAGCAGTCGGCCTTCTTTGTGGCCGATTCGCCGACAGGTGCCCAGTCGTTTTTGATGGGTGACCCCATCGACGTGAAAGAAGTGGCGATGGTCGGTGGCGCTCCGCCACTCATGGCCCGCGATCTCGAACGACTGCGTCGTTCCATCGATGGTGCGCGGCATGTGAGCGTGATGTTCAACCCCGACTTCTTCGACAACGACGATGGCCAAACATTGTTTCAAGGAGACCGGGCGAAGGTTCGTCAGCCGCTCGATCTGTTCCTAGGTGACGACATCGAAGCTGGGCTGTTGAGCATGCAGTTCGACAGTGCGTTCTATCTCGAGTTCCGCATGTTTGCGGGACTCAATCGCGATCCCTTCGGCGTCGCTCAAGATTTGCGCACGCGTTTGAAGGCTGTCCCCAATTCCATTTTCGATTATGTCGCCAGCATCAACACGCCCGATTACTGGCGTCGCCTGTCGATGAAGTTTCCGGGCATGATCGAAAAACTGCACGACAACATGCGTGTCGGGGTCGAAGGGGATCAAGCCATCGTCAACGCCTATCTTCCCGGCTCCGCTGCCCACAACCTGGTGCTCGGCGGCGAATTGCTGGTGGCCAGCGCGCCAGGAGCAGGGCAAGTAGCCTCGGGTGGCCCAGCGAAACCAACGGGACCGAAGTCGATTGAAGAAGTCTTGGCACTGAAGACGTCCATGCAGTTCGACGCTAACCCGCTGGAGTTCTGCATGCGAGATTTGGCCATTGATGCCCAGGAAGTCGCCAAGGGGTCGCCGTTTGCCAAAGGTGGACCTCAGGAGTTGAACATCAAGATCATTGGCGATGACTTGAAGATCGACGGCATTACGCGCAATCAAACCGTTCGCGACTTCAATCAACAAGGGAAGTCAATCTCCGACATCTTGACGGCGCTGGTGATGAAGGCAAATCCAGTGACAACCGTCAAAACGCCCGACGAGGCCGATCAAAAACTGCTGTGGGTGGTGGGGCCCGATCCGGATAATCCGGCCAAGCAGATGATTCTGATTACCACGCGGGCAGCAGCGGCCACGAAGAAGTACACGCTCCCCCCCGCGTTCCGACCGAAAGGTCAGTAACGATTCTGCGGGCGGGCCGTTTGTGGCCTAGAGTGTAAGGTTAGGAGAGACGGGGCGCAGACCGAACGAGAGCTCGAACCATCGTGGAAGCATTTTCCCTTACCTGTACCACTTGCAAGTCGCGGCTCAAGGTCCGCGACGCTTCGGCTATTGGCCAGATCATGGCCTGCCCGAAATGTGGTGGCATGGTGCTGGTGAAGCCCCCCGAAACTCCCCAGCCAGCAAGTGCCAGCGACACCGGTGAAACGCGTTCCGATCTGTCGGGATCGATTCGTCCCTTGCCACCGGCGAGCGCTAACTTTCCGATCAACACTCCCATCAATACCAGCGCATTCGACGATGTCGATGCGTTGCTCGGCAATGTTCCGGCTCGGTCGATGGTGCCAGTTCCAACCGCCCGCACTCCTGCTGCGGGCCCACCAGCCAAAGCCGCCGCGCGTCCCGCGCCACCCATGGGTACTCAGCCCACGGTGATTCGCTCGCCCGATGCGAAGCAAAATCCCGATTCGCAAGCCAAGACGATTTCGCAGAACGATATTCCCGTCGCCAATCCGCCGACGACCACCGTTCGCAATCAGTCCCCGGTCGCGATCAAGCCCAGTGAGCACAACCAGCAAAAAGCTGCGGCGGCAACTGCTGCCGCAGTGTTGGCCACCGCCTCAGCCCCGGCGGTAGCAGCGGCACCGATCAAGCCTGCTCAGCCCACGTTGCCGATCAATGCGACCCCCGCCGGTTACGACCCCACGGTGTTGCCGCAAGACGAGCCCGTGGCCACCGCAACTGGAACTGGAACACTTGCTGGCAGCCCGTGGCAATACTGGGCAATTGTCTCTGCCTCCGGAGCACTGGGAGTGATCCTGGCGATCGGCGTGGTCGCGATGACCCTCTCGTGGTTCAGCAGCAATGCTGCCCAGCCCATCGCGAATCTACCAACCAACCCAGCACTGACGAACCCATCAACAGCAAACCCAGGCTCGACGAACACGATCCCTGAACAACCACCAACCGCGGCCACGCCGGTCGCACCCGCGCCGAGCAATCCACCTGTCGCTCCTGAAACGCCTAATCCAGCTGCCAACGTTCCACCAACGGCACCAGTCGAAACAGCCCCCGTCACTCCGGCACCGCTGCCGAACATCACGCCAGTGCCGGTTCCTGTACCGAAGCCGCCAGAGATCGATCCACTCGGACTGACCGCCCCCCAGCCCCCTGAAAAACCACTCGCGCCGGGCGATGATCCACTCAGCAAGTTCGACAACATTCTTGGTGGCGGCAACGAGAACCCGCTCCCTAGTCCCGCCGCGCCAGAAGTAAAACCGGTCCTGCCGCCACTCGAAGTCGAACCAGAACCAGCTGCCCCGACAGACAACCTGCCCAAGCCTGAACCGCTGCACGTCGATGCTGCCGCCCGGTTGTCCGATCCGCTACCGGCCATTGAAATCGCCGGCACTCCGCTCGCTGACTTCCTGCAAGTGATGCAAGACTTAAGCACCGTGCCAATCACGCTGCGGCCCGATGGCCTGAGCATGGTCAAGCTGATTCCCTACTCGCCCGAAACTCCGATCACCTGGAAGGGCGAAGGAACCACGATTGGCGATGCGCTCCGCGATGCGTTGCAGCCAATGGGTTTGGAGGCGCGCCTGGAGGCCGGTCAATTGGTGATCGATGTCGCCAGCCCGCAACTCACAACCATGCGTCTCGCGGTGAAGGACCTCACCGGCAGCGATGAAAATCGAGCGGCCGAATTGTCCAGCCTGTTCACTAGCTTGATCGCGCCCGATTCCTGGAGCGAGGACGAAGGCCAGCCGACGCTCATCACCGGTAAGGACGAGTTCCAGGTTCGTCAGCATCGCCTGGTGTTGGCCGAGTGTGTGTTGCTCGCCGAAAAACTGCGCGTCGCGCGCGGCGGACGTCCGGCCAGCAAGTTCGATCCCAAGCTGTTCGAACTCACCACGCGCACCGAGCGGGCCCAGGCCGCGCTGGCTACACCGATCACACTCAATTACAGTCAGCCCACGTCGCTGCTCCGGGTGGCCGATCGGCTGGGCAAAGCTGCCAAGGTCCGCATTCTGATTGATTGGCAATCGCTGGCCTCCGCGGGCTGGAATCCATTGGGGGAAGTGACCCTGACGGTCGAGAAGCAGCCCCTGGCGACCGTGCTCGACGATCTCACCCGCCGCATGCAACTGGCTTGGCGCGTGGTCGATGGTCGCACACTGCAAATCGTCTCGCTTCAGTCGCTCGCCGCCCAGTCTGAGCTGGAAGTCTATCCTGTCCGCGATTTGCTCTCGGAAAAGACTGGCGGGGATGACCTTGTGGCCAGGTTGCGAACCGCACTCGGCAATCAACACTTTCGGGAAGCGGGGGGCCACGGCGAACTCCGTTTCGATGCGACCGGCAATTGCCTGCTCGCCTCGCTCTCTCAGCCGCAGCAGCGCCAACTGGCCGCTCAACTGGCGCAGCTTCGCGGCGCAGCGCCTGCCAAATAGCTCGACGCGGTGAGTTCAATCCACTTCATCGCGAACCCTGGCCACGCCGGGCTCTCTTGCTAGTTGAATCGAAAAACATTTGGCGAGGGAACCATGATCGAGATCGATGGCTCGGCAGGGGAGGGGGGCGGACAAATCGTGCGATCGTCCCTCGCGCTCTCGCTCGTCACTGGCCAACCTGTGATGCTGCAGAACATTCGCGCCAAGCGCAAGAACAGCGGCCTGGCCAAGCAGCATCTGGTCGCCGTGCAGGCCTCGGCCGCGATTAGCAGTGCCAGGCTGCGCGGCGCCGCGCTCGGTTCGTCGCAACTCTGGTTCGAACCGGGCGAGGTCCAGCCCGGCGAGTACACGTTTTCGATTGGCACGGCGGGGAGTGCGTCGCTGGTGCTGCAAACGGTGCTCGCCCCGCTGCTCGTGGCCAGCGGCCCGTCGTCGCTCGTCATCGAAGGGGGAACGCACAACCCGCTCGCGCCACCGGTCGACTTCTTACAGCGCAGCTATGCACCACTCGTGCGCCAACTTGGTCCCGGCCTGCAACTGGAACTCGAGCGCCACGGTTTCTATCCAGCTGGTGGAGGTCGCCTGCGTGTCTATATCGAACCGCGCGAGCCGCTGGTTGGGCTGCAGTTGCTCGCGCGGGGCAAATTGCTCAAGCAAAGGGCTCGCGCGCTGGTGGCAAACTTGCCCAAAACAATCGCCGAGCGTGAATGTCACGAACTGCGACGCCTCTCGGGCTGGGCCAAAGAATGGCTAAAGGCTGAGGAAGTTCCGGCGCACGGCTGCGGCAATGTCGTTCTCATCGAACTCGAATTCGAACACGTGACCGAACTCTTCGTCGCTTTTGGCGAGCGGGGTGTGCGGGCTGAAGAAGTTGCGCGACGTGCCTGGCAAGAAACGGAGGAGTATCTCGCTCACGCAGCCCCCGTTGGTCCGCACCTGGCCGACCAACTGATGCTCCCGTTGGCAATCGCCGCCCACCAGGGCCAAGCCAGCGAATTCCGCACCTGCACGCTCAGCGGCCACTCGCTCACGCATATCGATATCATCCAGCGGTTTCTCCCCGTGCAGTTCACCCAGAGCGAGCCGGAACCCGGGTTGGTGGATGTTCGAGTTGCGCCGCAAGCTTCGCAGCCGGCTGCAGCATCGTAATCGGCAAAACTTCGCTACGTTCAACTTGCATCGCAGGCGAAGTTTGCTTAGCTTAGGTGAAACTTTTCTAGCCATTTTGCGGAATTTTCCTGCCACCATTCTGCAAAGCGGTAAACGGCGAATTCCCGTGCAAATTCCGCAGTCAGCGGAACCGACAAGGCCAACGAACATGACTGGTCAACTCTCCCGCCAGCGCAGGATGTCTTCGTTTCGTCAGCGAACCAAGTTTCGCGATTTCAGGCTGCTTCACGGATTCACGCTCGTCGAATTGCTCGTCGTCATCGCCATCATCGGGGTCCTGGTGGCGCTGCTACTCCCCGCCGTGCAATCAGCCCGCGAATCGGCCCGTCGCTCGACCTGCCAGAACAACCTCAAGCAGATCGGCATCGCCCTGCACAATTATCACGATACGTTCCTCTACTTTCCGCCGGGCAACATCACCTTGGGGGGTTGCTGTGCCACACCCAGTTTCACTTCGTGGTCGATTTCGATCTTGCCCTACTTGGAACAGACAGCCCTGGTCGAGAAGTATGACTTTGCGAAGAACAACGAAGACGCCGCGAACCAGTTCGTCCGCGAGCAGTACATCAAGTTGTATGAGTGCCCCAGTGAACTGAAGACGAAGCAAAAGTTGGTGCCCGAAAGTGGCCCGGCCGGGACCAACAACATCGAGTTCATGGGAGGGAGTTACCGCGGCATGCAGGGAAAGTCGGACGGCAACGGCTGGTGGGACACGAATCAATACAGCAATCAAGACAAGTCGTGGGCCGGGGTGCTGCATATTTATGACAGCGGCTTGCCAATACAAGAACGGATCGGCACGGTGCAGGACGGCACTTCAAATACGCTGATGGTGGGCGAATACTCGACCAAAACACATCCGCGCCGGCGCACTTTTTGGGGCTATAGCTACACCTCTTACAATCAAGGTGCAGCTACCCCGCAGTCGCGCGTGCTGCTGAATGACTTCGATCGCTGCGTGGCGATCGGAGGCACCGGGGGCGCCAATCCTTGCAAACGCGGCTGGGGCAGCTTTCACCCGGGCGGGATTCAGTTCATCAATGTCGATGGCTCGGCGCGCTCGATCTCACCCACCATCGATATCAACCTCTTCTGCGATTTGGCCACCATTAACGGCGGCGAAACGTCGCAGTAATCGCCCGCATCGTTGCCCCGACTCTCTCACCATCGGAACAATCGCCGTGAAGTCTGGTCGCGCCTTGTTTGTCTTGGTCGCGTTGGCCGCTGCCGCGCAGTTCGCTGGCTGTGCTCGACCCAGCGCCAACATTGTGCCCGTCTCCGGCAAGGTCACGCTCGATGGCCGGCCCCTCGTCGGCGCGAATATCACCTTTCAACCGGTCACGGACAAATCGGCCGCGGCAAGTTCCGCCAGCGGTTCGTTCGCCAAGACCGATGCCGAGGGAAAGTTTACGCTCGAACTCATCACCCCCGAGCAACCCGGCGCCCTGGTGGGCAAACATCGGGTAACAATTGCGACCGCCGTTTTTGCCGAGGCCGCCGACGATGACCTGAAGCTCGCCGAACCGGAGAAAGTCCCTGCGCGTTATACGGATGGGAGTTACGAGTTAGAAGTTCCGGCCGGCGGAACCGACCAGGCAAATATCGAGATTGTTACCAAGTAAACGCGAAAATATCGGCGCCTGTTACTTGACACTTAATCAATAAGTCGTCATAAATAGAGCGGCTGTTTGGCAACCTGGTAGAAGGAATGCGCGCTCGCGGCGTGGGAGTCGCACACGCTAGTACGGCTTATTTAGGAGACCCGAAGCGTGAGCGAGGAAAGCGAAACGGAGATACGGACGCGCAGAGCTCACTTGAATCGTTGGGGCGACTCGGGGCGCGCGATCGCGTGGGCTAAAGCGAATGGTCTAGCAGTCGCGACAGTTCTTAACCGCGATCAGCACGCGCCTCGCTCACGCTTCGGGTTACCTGAAATACTGCGAACTGAGGGTCAGTACCGCGACATCAGGCTGGCATGAACGCATACGGTTTATCAACAAATAGGATGTTTTCGGAACTCGCAATTTGAACGCAATTCGTTGTCACGAAACGGCTTGCCTGTGATGCACGCAAAAGGGGGGTGTTGATTAACCTCTCGGCGATGACGGTTCACTTACCCGGTGGATCGAGTTCCCAAGTGAACTGGGTGCCGTTGGCCCCGATGACTGCTTCTAGCCCCGAACTGTTCAGGTCGTGATAGCGACTGTGAATGACGGGCTTCGGGTGCGGATCGTCTCCCATTGGTATCGGGGGCGTGATCGCCACGCGATACTTGCCGGGATAGGCTCCGTCGTTACTGCCGAGCGTGCTGAGGGCAAACTTTCCATCAGCATCAACTTCCCCTAAGCTGCTGACCAGTTTGCCATCGGGGCCCGCTTCGGCCAGTTCGAACATCACGCCATAGCCAGCCAGCTTGGCGGCGTTCGGTTCGTTTTTGATCGTGATCTGGCCGGTTACCGGCACCGTGCGTTGACTGCAACCGGCAACTGCGAGCAGGCCAACCACTATCCAGGCGAAACAAACGGGCACGGGGAAAGGAACACGCATGGCCAACCTCATAACGTCAGGCGGGGAGAGTCGAGTGCTGCTGACTGTAAGGAATTGCGGTAGCAAAATTCAACTGTCAAAACCTCGCGGTGGCAGATTTATGCGGAATTGATTGACTTCGGCGCGCAAAAACACTTAGGATTCGCTTCGGCTACGTATTGTCTTGCGAGCGAGCATATCCAAAGCGGCGGAGTCTCGGTCATGTCTTCTCCAGCGGACCAGTCCTCTCCAACCGACCAACGACATAAGCGGGGGTTTACCCTCGTGGAACTCCTCGTCGTGATTGCGATCATCGGTGTGCTGGTCGCTCTCTTGTTGCCGGCGGTTCAATCGGCCCGCGAGTCTGCCCGCCGCATGCAGTGCGGCAACCACCTGAAGCAAATCGGGCTGGCAGTGCAGAACTATCACGACACCTATGGGTACATTCCCTATTCGCGGTACGACACGCGCGAGACCTCATTTCTGATCATGCTGCCGTTTATCGAATCGCGAAACGAGTTCGAAAAATGGGATCTCACCAAGACCTATTACACCCAAGCTGCCGACGCTCGCGAGCGGACCATGAAGTTTTATCTGTGTCCTTCGCGGCAACGGGCGAAGTTGACCATTCCCGATGGCGATAAGCATCAGGATGGCGTGACGCCTCATACACCCGGCGGCGTTGGTGACTATGCCTCGAATGCCGGTACGCCCGCTGGCCGAACAGACTACATTCCGGGGATGACGTACGACTCGGGCGGCGGCGTGATGGTTGCCGTCACCGAAGACAACCGGGCGAACGGACCCTTTTGGTATCGTGGGGGTCGTCCACTAAAATTCAGTAACATTACGGACGGATTGAGCAACACGGTGTTCTATGGCGAGAAGCATGTCCAGTTGAATCAAACCACGCAGAAAGACAGTTCCATCTGGAATGGCGACCATTCCGGTTCGTTCAAAAAGCTGGGGACGGGTGCCCCGATCGTGCGAGATATTCGCGCCGGCGGCAATTTCGGCAGTTATCACCCCGCGGTTTGCCAGTTCGTGTTTGGCGATGGCGCGGTGAAAACATTGAGCGTGACCACCGATTTGACGACCCTCGATCGCATAGCCAATCGCGATGACGGCGAACCGGTGAGCGTGCCATAAGGTTCCTGTCGCCCCACCGCAGGCCCGGCGAAAACGCTCGATTGCGAAGATTTCGAGATTTTTTCCTGACGCGAACTCGACATGGCTGTTCCCCTTTGCGACAATTGAAGCATCTTATCTGTGGCGGTTCTCTCATCTGACAGCACGAAGTTTTGGCTTGGTTCCCCCTGCGCAAGCATCATCTGCCAGCGCATGTGGTTCGACTGGAGCCGATGTTGATTCGCAGCCGAATCAAACAACGGCAGTGCCGAGGATGAGCAGCCCACTTGTTAAGACTGCTGGGGGATAATTGCCAGCGCTAGTTGCCGCGGTCAGAATGAGCGGCAGAGAAGAACCGTTCGCATCTCGGAACAGATTCGAACGCCACGGAACAGGAACGGCACGCACGCACAAGTTGGAGGGGGCAATTCACATGGGTCGCAACAGTCGGCAGGCGTTTACGGTCGTCGAGCTTCTAGTCGTCATCGCCATCATTGGCGTGCTGATGGCGTTGCTCTTGCCAGCGGTGCAAATGGCGAGAGAAGCAGCGAGACGAATGGCGTGCCTCAATAACATGAAGCAGATTGGGCTCGCTACCAAATACTACGAATCGAGCAAACAGCATCTGCCCCCCTCGCGCTGGTTTTATCCACACGCTTCGGCCAGACCGACCAACGCTACCGACACGACCCATGCCTTGAACTGGGTCCATGCATTGGCAGATTCGCTGGGGCGTCCCGATGTCACTACCGACCTGGCGACGAATGCCGCTTCTCCACCCACAGGAGGTTTGGGGAAAGTATCGGGCGGCGCATTTAAGAGTCTGGTATGTGCTTCTGACAATTCCGATAATAGCGATAGCGTGAAAGCCTTTAAGTCGTCCTATGCGGCCAATTCAGGACGAATTAACGCTGCCGTCAGCGGCTCGAATGCACTCGACTATTTTGCCAATGGGGCTCTCGACGATCGGCTCAAGGGGTCGAGTGACACGTTCAAAATCTTCCAGAGCACGAGTGGAGATATTGCCAACGGCGATGGGGCAACGAATACCTTGCAGTTCCTTGAGAACTTGGATGTTTATGACTGGCGTGAAGCCTCCGAGGAACACTTGTGCGGTGTGATGTGGGAAGCGGTATCAAGCGTTACGTCACAGCCAACCAGTTCCAAGGGATTGAACAAAAACTACGACGCGCGAGCTCAAGGGACTGGCTCTCCCCTATCCGGTAGCAGTGACTATGCCCGTCCCTCCAGCCAGCATCCTGGCGGCTTTGTGGTTTGCTACGCAGATGGTTCAGCGAAGTTTATGGCGGAAACCGTCGACTATGGAGTGTTCTGCCTGCTAATGACATCCCACGGCGCGAAGACTAAGGATCCCGCCAATCCAACGAATGCTTCACCCGAGCCCGACTGGCAATCCACCAAGTTGCCGGCTGACTTCTAAGAATATTATTTCCACAACGACACTTACCAAGTAGCTCCGCAGTGACAGGTCTTCCGCACGATGCGCCCGACCACGCTTTGGCAAGCGCATCTCAATGGGTTGTTTTGGGGTTTGGGAAATGGGCTGGTAAGCACCACGCTGGTGACTTACCTGGCGCGCGAGTTGGGTGCCGAAGGAATCGCGATCGGGCTGATTGTTGCCAGCCCCAATCTGGCCGGCGGTTTAAGGCTTTTCGCTCCGGCAATTCTGCGCTGGATTGGCAGCCGCAAGTGGTTCGCTGTCGCCGCTTTTCTGCTCAGTTGCTTGTTGCTCTTGGCGTTGCCAATTGTGTGCGAGCCGAAGTCAGCCATCGATGAACGGCTGAAGCTTTTCTGGCTGGTTACCCTGTGGGGCGGTTGGCACTTCGCGATGTTCCTGGGCGTGATTGCCCTCTGGTCGTGGCTGGGAGATGTTGCGGCGTCTGCCACCCGAGGTTCGTTTATCGGCCTGCGCACCTCGCTGATGGCCGTTGGGCAAATCGTCGGCATTCTCGCCGCTGCGGGCTTCGCCAAGTGGTATCCGCTGTGGGATCCCTCGATCGGTCGTTGGGAGACATTGGCTGGCCCGGCGCTAGCCGGAGCATGGTGCATGATCCTGGCCATCGTCCCGCTCATCTGGATGCCTGAGCCGCCACTCATCAGCAAACCCAACGACACCACCCGGCAACTCCTCGCAGCCATCACCGACGATCGTTTCCGTCCACTGCTCGGCTTTTGGTGTTACGCCGGATTGGCCAATGGAGTAACTCAAGCGGCCCAAGCCTTCTTCCCCATTGTGGTGCTGAAGTTGCCAGTCGAGAAGACATTGTTCCTGATAGCGCTAATGCACATTGGCCAGATCATCGTTGCCCCGCTGATTGGCTACTGGGCCGATCGAGGTAACTCGCGCGCGATCATGATTGGTTCACAAGTGATCGTTTCAATCGCGCTTCTCTTTTTTCCGTTAGCCACGCGCGAACATCCCCTGTGGCTGACCGGTGCCTATCTCTGTTGGATCGCCTACGCCGGATTGAACGTCTGCCTGCCCCACCTGATGCTCAAGTTGTCGCCGGGTGAAAACTCGCCCCCGTATATCAGCCTGTACTTTGCCCTAGGTGGATTGGTGACTGCTGCCAGTTCGGTACTATTCGGGGTGCTGTTTGACCAGTTGCCGCGCACTTCGCCCGTGCCGCTGGGACCGGTCTCGGTCGATCGCTTTCACTTGGCATTCATCGTGGGGACGATCATGCGACTCTCGGCCATCGGCTGGCTGTTCTACTTACCGCGCGACGCCGGCGCTTCGGCTAAACTCAGAGTTTAGTTGCTCCTGCAATCCGCTCACGATTCCATGAACCCGCTTCCCCGAATTGCCGTGACCATGGGAGACCCCGCCGGGGTTGGTCCCGAACTCTGCCTGCGATTGCTGCAGAATGAAGAGCTTGCGCGCGAAGTGACGCCGATCATCTTTGGCGATGCCGGCGTGCTGCAGCGCGTAGCAGCGCACTTAGGCTGGACGTTCAATGCACCAGTCATCACCACTGCCGAGTGGCCCGAGAAACACCGCACCATTACTGTGCCCGCGGTGCTGGACTTGCAGTGCGTGACCGCCGTCGACGTGATCCCGTGCCGCGTGAATGCGAACACAGGTCACGCGGCCTATCAGTATCTTGACCGGGCGATTGCAGCGGGGCTGGCGGGCGAGATTGCCGGCATTTGCACAGGCCCCATCAACAAAGCGGCCCTGCATGCCGCGGGGCATCATTACCCGGGACATACCGAGATTCTCGCCGAGCGGATGCAAGTGGACCGCTGGTGCATGATGCTCACGTCCCCCGAGATCACCTGCAGCTTTGTCACCGCGCATGTCGGCTATCACGAAGTGCCGCAGTTGCTCACCAGTGAGCGGATTCTCGAAGTGATCGAACTCACGCACGCCGCGATGCGCAGACTGCGCGAGCGGGAACCGAAGCTGGTCTGCTGCGGACTCAATCCGCACGCGGGCGAAGATGGTCTGTTCGGCAATCGCGAAGAGGAACGGATCATCGCACCAGCGTTAGCCATGGCCAGGGCGAAAGGAATTCAGATCGAAGGGCCGTTGCCTCCCGACACTTGCTTTCTCACGTGGCGGCGGGCGGCGACCGATGCTTACATTTGCATGTACCACGACCAAGGTCACATTCCGCTGAAGGCCCTGGCTTTCGATACTGCGATTAACACCACGCTAGGTCTGCCCGTGATTCGAACCAGCGTCGATCATGGCACCGCGTTCGATATCGCCTGGCAAGGAATCGCCGGTCCCAGCAGCCTGTTTGCCGCAGTTCGGCTGGCTGCAAAACTGGCCGTTCAACCTCATTGAATCCACTAACCGAAATTAGAAAGTCTGCTCATGCCCCGTCCCATCCGCGGCGTTCTGCCGATTGCACATACACCCTTTACTGCCGGAGATGAAATTGACTATGCGAGTTTGAGGAAGCAGATCGATTGGGCCATCGACGTGGGGGCCGATGGCGTTTGCACTGGCATGGTTAGCGAACTGCTGCGACTGACGCACGACGAACGACTGCAACTAACCGACGAACTGGCCGCCATCACTGCGGGCCGAGGTTGCGTGGTAATGAGCGTGGGTGCCGAAAGTGTGAAGCAGGCGTTGATATTCACACGCCGGGCTGCTGCCGCGGGCTGCGATGCGGTAATGGCCGTGCCGCCTATTTCGTGCGGCGTCCCGGCGGAGGAATTGCTGCACTATTATGCCAGCCTGGCCGACGCTTCGCCCTTGCCTGTAATTGTGCAAGATGCTTCGGGATATGTCGGCAAGAGCATTCCTATCAGCGTGCAGGCCGAACTTCTCAAGCGTTACGGCAACGAGAAGATTCTCTTCAAACCCGAAGCGTCGCCCATTGGGCCGCTCCTTTCCGAACTGCGAGACATGACCAGCGGGCAGGCGCGCGTGTACGAAGGCTCTGGCGGAATCCTGCTGATCGATAGCTTTCGCCGCGGTATTGCCGGGACCATGCCGGGCATGGAATATCTCGATGCCATCGTGCCGCTCTGGCAAGCACTCGTGCGCGGCGACGATGCGACCGCCTATCGACTTTACTTTCCGGTCTGCGCTCTGGTTGCCCTGCAGCTGCAAGCGGGACTCGATGGCTTCTTGGCAATTGAAAAGTACATCCTGCATCAGCGCGGGCTGTTCGCGACCGATTTGCGGCGGCGACCCAACTCGTGGAACTTGGACGCCGAGACGCAGGCAGAGGTTGATCGACTACTGGCAATTCTGAATGCCGAAGTGAAACGAACGCCGCGATAGCTTTACTTCAACGTCTGTAAATACTCCACGAGATCGGCCAGTTGCTGGCGACTCATCACGTTGTCGAGCCCCGCAGGCATGATGGAGATGCTGCTGGGTTTCATTTCTTCGATGCTTGTGCGTGATACCCTTACTTCGCTTTGATCGGCCGCGCGCAGCACGAGTGAGTCAGCTGCTTCGCGCACGATAAGCCCAGTAAGCGACCGGCCGTCGTCGAGCAGGAAGGTGTGCGACTCGAAACCACGTGCCAGGGACGAACTGGGAAAGACAATCGCTTCGAGCAGGTCGCGTTTATTGCGTCGCTGGCCAATCGTTGTCAAATCAGGCCCCACACGGCCGCCCTCGGAACCCACTCGATGACAGAGAAAGCAGCCGGCCTGGCGATTGACGAAGACTTGCTTGCCGGTCTTTGGATTACCCGCGGGTAGCATCGTCGTAAGTAGTTCGAGTCGGGACCGCTGCTCTTGAACGGCCAGTTGCAACCGTGTGATGAGTGTTTGCAACGCGGTTCGGGTGCTGGCCGGGTAGTGCGCGAGCAGCGCTTCGATTTGCGGTAACGAGAGGGATGCATTACCAGGCGATTGCAGAATGGCAGCAGCCAGCGATTTTCCCAAAGTTTCATCGCCGGAGTGCTCGAAGGCTGCGAGCAGTGGGATGATTTCCAGCGGGCCAGCAATCGCAACTGCTTTGGTGAGTTGTTGCTGTTGATCGGCGGTCAGCTTCGCAGCACCAAGTACGCGGGCGGCGATCATGCGCAGCGCGGGAGCTACTTCGCCAGCCAATTGCGATTCCAGCCAGGCGAACTCGCTGGCTTGCAGAGGCCGGCCCGGAGAACTTGCTGCGAAGGCGGCGAGACGGACTTCAGCTGACAGTTTGCCGTCGGCACTGAGTTGGCTCAGGTCATCACGAAACGCATCGGCCGCAGAACTTACTGCCGCAATTGCCGATAGAGCAATATTTGCCTCTGCCTGGCGTAAAGCGCGGAGCAGGGGAGGGCGGAGCGCCTGAGGAACTTGCTCGAAGCGGGCCTGGGCGACCGCTTCCAGCAAAAGAAGCTGAGTACGAGCCGGAGTTCTTTCGCTGGCCAGCGTTTCGGCCAGCAGTCGCTGCACCGCAGGTTGTTTGTGGAAAGCAACCAACGATTGAATTACAAGTCCTTGCTGCGCTTCGTTCAGTTCGGGCTGAGCAAGAAGTTGGCTAATTGAGGAAACTAGTTCGTCAGTCCACCCGGGACGGCGACTGATCACATCGAGCGCGGCAGTTTGCAGGCCTAGATCGCCAGTACTAAGTAAGTTCGCCACCTCTTCCCGCTGCAAATCGCCGCTGGGCATTTGATCGAGCGCAATGAGCCCCGCACGGCGGACGAGCGGACTGCGATGCGCGAGGGCAGCGCGGGTTTCGACAGGGTCGTCGATTTCAATCAAGGCGTAAATGAGAGCATGCTCGCGCGGCCGATCGAGGTTACCCGCAAGTGCTTTGACCAATGCGGGTATTGCGGTCGGATAGGCGATTTGACCGAGCGCAGTCGCAGCCGTCAGTTGCAACTGCGCAGGTTGATCCTTGGCCAGCAGCGAGGTGAGAGAGTCTACAGCGTCACCATCGGCGTGCGCACCGAGGGCGAGCGCAGCCAGTTGTTGCACAACGGGATCATTATTTTCAATAGCGGCCCGCAGCACACTGAGGGCGGCGGGGGAGCCAATTTTCGTCAACGCTTCGACCGCGTGTTGCCGCAGCAAAGGATCTTCTTCGTCAATCGCTTTACCCAGATAAGGAACTGCGGCATTCTTATTGCGTACAAGTTGAGCCACAGCTCGCGCGCGAACCGCTGGGCGCGTGTCACCGAGCAGGGCGATCAGTTCTTCCGCAGTCGCGCGATTCCAAGCGACTTTCTTTCCCCAGGGGTCCACCATCTTGGCGGCATCGCGCTTTCGCACACGATAAATACTCCCGAGCACGTCGGGCTTGGCAATTTGCGACGTGGGGCAGCCGATTCGAAACCAGCCACCGGTATCGATCACCAGCAAGCTGCCATCGGCATCTTGCAGCACGTCAGTCGGGTGCGAATCACTGCTGGACGATGTAAAAAAATCCAGCACTTCCGCGCGATAGGAGCTTCCCTCGCGAGCAAGTTGCACGCTCTTCACTTTGTGCGTGTTGAACTCCGTGACGAACCAGGCATCGTTCCAATTTTTGCCAAATCCCTGCTTCCCTTCGCCGCAGGGGCGATAGCGACAGAGACCGGAGACGGCGACGTGCCCAAAGTCGTGCACCGCGTCGAGCAGTTCACCCGTGCGACGGAATTCAGCGTGCATGGCGGGCTGATCGTGCCGCGGATAAACGCCACCGTGCAGCCAATGGACGAGGCAATCGCCCCGTTGGTGATAAAAAATGTTTGCCGTGCCCAGCATCTCGCCCGCCGCTGTCCAATCGACTTCCGTGGGATTGTCCATCCCGCCACCACAATGCGTGCGCACGTCGGTGCCATCGGGCTCGCACGAGAAAATGCGGGCCGCTTTCCCTTTGGAAACGATCTCGCCAGCCGCATTCGCAATTTCATGACCATGCCGACCCTCGCACCAATAGATGCGACCTTCAGGCCCTAGGAAGCAGCCATGCACATCGGCAGCGTTGCCGGTATAGCCGAACTTGCCGACGATCTGCTCGCGCTGGTCGGCGACGTCATCGCCATTCGAGTCACGAAACCGCCAGATGGCACCGGACGAGGCGACATACAACCACCCATCGTGCCACAGCGCCCCTTGAGGAAAGGTAAGCTTGTCGGCGAAGAGAGTTCGTTTGTCGAAAACGCCGTCGTCGTCGGTATCGGCGAGCAGGACGATGCTATTGGGAAGCTGTTTCTCCAGATCTTCGCGGCGCAAGTTGAGCCCGGCATTTTCTGCCACATACAAGCGGCCGCGATCATCGAACCCTGCCATGATCGGATGCTGCACCAGCGGAGCAGCCGCAGCAACGTCAACCGTAAAGCCCTCGGGGACGGTGATGTGAGACGTATCAGATGCTTGCTGGGCCATGAACGAGGCAGCGGCACGGACTGCTTCAGTCCGGGGCACTACCGGCATCACCATTTCACATTCGGAAACTTGCTCCATTCCGACGATTCGATTTTGGAGCCACGGAGCGGCAGGAATCGCGAGCGAACAACCTAACACCACGATGAAGTGGGCAATCAAACTGAATTGCCCGGGCCTCGGTAAGATTTCCGACATTGCCGGTTGATTCATTGTTTCTTCACTTGTCTGGTTAGCCCGTCCGCTGCAATCCCGGAGAATGACCGGCTGGCCGATCTTTGTTCGTGTTGGTTGCCGGTCGTCCATTCACCGGCGGTGATCTATGCCTACAAGAAAATCCGGGACCAATCGGTTTCTAAGAAGAATCCCGCTTTAGCGTAGGCTTTTCGCACGATTTCGGTCAATGCAATTCTTTTATGGGCTGTTGTCGCGTTGCGTGGCACGCAAGCTGCTTTAGGTGAGTTTCGTTACGACGCAAAACTGCTGTCGGCTAAGGAAACACGTTTAGGAGCCCTCATCATGGCCATGTCTGCCCAAACTCTCACTCAGAAATCGATCGATTGGCTCCAGAGCCTGATTCAAATCAATATCGACAGTCGGGATGGATTCAAAGAAGCGTCCGAAAACCTGAAGGAAAAAAATCCTTCTCTCGCCAACCGCTTCTGCTCACTCGCACAGCAACGTGACTCACAAGCCACTGAATTGCAGACTATGGTCGCCAGCAACGCCGAAGCGCCAACCGAGTCTGGCAGCTTCTCAGCGGCAGCTCATCGCACTTGGATGGACCTTCGCACCGCACTTGGTGGGGGCGAGCAAGCCGTCCTCGACGAAGCTGAGCGGGGCGAAGACACGATCAAGGCCAAATACGAAGAGGCCCTAAAAGACATGGGTGGTTCGGAGCCGTGTTGCGACACGCTCCGCCGCCACCTCACGGCTGTGCAGAGTTCGCATGACGAAGTGAAGGCCCTCCGCGATTCAAACCATCGTCCGGGCAAGGCTCGATAGGTAGACAACTGCTAGTGCCCAGTTGCCTAGCATTCAAATCAGCTTCATGCTGAAATCAGGCGGCAGTGTCAACGATATGGCAGGTATCGAAGGCGCTGCCGTTCTGATTTTCTTGACGAAGAAATTTCAAATTCTTCCCTAGTTGACTGCTGTCAGCTCTTTCACGGCCTCAATTACTTTGGCGTCGTGCCCGTCAACTTTTACCGCCCGCCAAACCTTGCGAATGACTCCCTTGCCATCGATCAGGAAGGTCGAGCGGGCGATGCCCATCGACTTCTTGCCGTACATGTTCTTTTCGCGCCAGGCGCCGAATTTTTCTGCTACGGCGTGATCGGGATCGGCGAGCAAGGGAAAGTTCAAGTTGAATTTGTCTCGAAATTTCCCGTGACTGGCAACATCATCGGGGCTGATGCCCAGCACCTTGGCACCGAGTTTTTCCAACTCGCTCTTCCGGTCGCGAAAAGCACAGGCCTCACGCGTGCAGCCGGGGGTATCGTCGGCGGGATAGAAGTAGAGGACCACAGGAGTTCCCTTCAGGTCCGAGAGCTTCACTTTGTTTCCCTTGTCGTCTGCCAAGGTGAATGCCGGTGCCTTCGCACCTTCTTCAAGCCAATCAGCCATTTTCAGTTACCTCATTCCAGATGTGGATTAATTGTGCGCGTCGACATTCTAAAGGAGCGGCAACTGCGCATTCACTTGCGCTCTCAAAATTCACCGCGGCCGGTCTGAAATCAGCAGCGCAGAACTTCACGTTACTTTGCAGCGCCCCGGAGGAGTGGAAAACCCCGCTGACACTCAGCCTAAACAACCTGAAAGCGGCTGAATCTTACTTCTCTTTGCCAGTTGTAGCTTTTGGCATCGTATCTGCTTTACCACCGGCCACGGGCTGGGAAAAAGTTTGCCAGCAATGTTTAGCACTTGGAAGGAGTTGGTCTGATGAAAAGTTTGTTGTTGCTCGGTCTCACCAGTTTGTTCGCCCTCACGAGCGTTGTGGAAGCCGAAGCCGGTCGACGCCATCGCTGCGGTGGTCGGCATCATCGTGGTGGCTGCCACACTGCTCCCTGCAATGCCGGTGGTTGCTACACGAACGGCGGCTGCGGCGTGCAATACGGGGGTGACTACCAGATGCAAAATGATGGCTACCAGAACCAGCCCATCGACCCGAACGTCCCCGCCGAACCGGCACCTGTGAATCCCTAATTGCCTCCCTAATGACGAGAGAGCAAAACCAGCGGAATTGAACAGACCTTGCTCTCAGAACAGAGCAGGGTCTGATTTTTTTGGTAAACGCTCGACACATCCTACTTCGTGGCTGGCACTTCTGGCGCTGCACCACTGGGTTCCAGTGCGGGCTCAGGAGTCACAGGCTCCACAGGAAATTCCTTGCCCAATTCGCGCACCTGCCGGAGCAACTCGTTGCCACTGGGTCGATCGGCATTGCTGCCAACATACGAAAAACGGAGTTGGCCAGCCTTATCGAGAATGAATGACGAAGGTCGTGCCAAGTGGGCGCGAATTGCCAGCGCGTCGACCGCCTTCAAATCGAGATCGAGCCACAGGGGAAACACCGGAACTTGATTGGGAGTGTTGATCGCGCGAATCGGTTCGGCGTCTTTGGCCTCCGCAGCCTTACTGACGGGAAAGACCACGAGCACCTCTGCCCCTGCTTCGTGAAATTGGTCGGCCACTGCGGCCAAACCCGAGACTTGCGACGTGCAATAAGGGCAAACATTCACCAGCCCTTCTTTCGTCTTCCCTTTGTTCCAATACGAGACCGACGCCAACGAGCCACGCGTGAAGACAATCACCTGGTGCTTCTTGCCAACCAATTCTCGCAGCGACACCGGCGCCCCTTGGTCGTTGGTGAATTTCAGCCCCAGCAATTGCTCGGCCGAGATCTCGTGAGCATTGGTGGCTAGAACCCGATCGGGGGTTTCAAACGGCCACTGCTCCGTAAACATCTGCTGATAGATGTACCAGGCCACGAATCCCAGCACCGCAATCGCCACGGTCCCCTTGATGATCCTCATCAGCGGCGACTCGGCCCCCTTGGTGGAATTGGTCGGACTCGGTTTGGCAGGTTGGACCATAAAAATCACTCCATCAGTGCAGCGGCAGGCAAACACGGAATGTAGAGATCGCTCAATCATTATACCGACTTGCCGCCCCGCATCACGCACCGGGTAGTCCTCGCTACAATCTGTGCATGGAAGTTGCGGACTCGAATCTTGAAACGACGGACCAGTTGGCGATTCACCTGGCCCCCTTCGGCCTGCGCGCGTTTCGCCCCGGACAAAGAGACGTCATTAGTGCCGTCCTGGCCCGCCAGGATTGCCTCTGCATCATGCCGACGGGCGGCGGCAAGAGCTTGTGCTATCAACTGCCGGCCATTGCCCGCACGGGACTCACACTCGTCGTTTCTCCGCTGATCGCCCTGATGAAAGACCAGGTTGATGCCCTGCAATCGCTGGGCATCTCGGCCACGTTCATCAACAGTTCGCTGACGTTGCCTGAACAGCGCGATCGCATGGACCGGATGGCTGCGGGCGAATATCGGCTGGTTTACATCGCCCCCGAACGACTGCGGAATTCGCTCTTCGTCGAAAAGCTGCGGTCGACGAAAATCGACCTCCTCGCCGTCGACGAAGCTCACTGCATCAGCGAGTGGGGACATGACTTTCGTCCCGATTACGCGCGACTCGGTTTGCTCCGCCAACGCATCGGCAGTCCACCGACCATTGCCCTCACCGCCACGGCTACACCCATCGTCCGCGGCGATGTGGTCCAGCAGCTCAACCTGCAAGATCCGCAAGTCTTTATCACCGGCTTCGCGCGGACCAACCTGCACTTCGAAGTGACGACCGCCCATAGCCAGGCCGACAAGTTTCAAGAGCTGATGGAGTTCCTCGCAGCGACTCCCGGCAGCGGCATCATCTACGCGGCCACGCGCAAACGCTGTGGCGAGTTGGTCGAAATGCTGGGCGATGCCGGACTCAAGCGGAAGGTCGCCTTCTATCATGCTGGCCTGCAACCCGAGGAACGACGGAGCGTGCAAGAAGCGTTCATGGCCGATCGCGTGAACATCATCGTCGCCACCAACGCGTTCGGCATGGGCATCGACAAGCGCGATCTGCGGTTCGTCGTTCACTACAACATCCCAGGCAGCTTGGAGGCCTACTATCAAGAAGCGGGCCGCGCCGGCCGCGATGGCGAACGGTCGCGATGTTTGCTGCTGTACAGCTATGCCGATCGCAAAATCCAAGAGTTCTTCATCGACAGTTCTTATCCCCCTCCGGAAATTGTCGAGGAGGTTTACGACTACCTGCGCGAACAAAACTCCGACCCCATCGAACAAACGCTACAGGAAATCAAGGAAACGCTGAACTTGCCCATCTCGAGCGAAGGTGTCAGCGCCTGCGAAAAACTGCTCGAACAATGCGGCGCGCTGGAGCGGCTCGACTCGCGGCAAAATCAAGGAGCGGTGCGGATCGATAGCGATTTGCCCTCGCTCGTCGACTTGCTTTCACGCGACGCAAAGAACCCACGCAAAGTGCTGCAAGTCATCGAACGATTCATGGGCGATGTCCGCGGCGAGCGGGTCTTCATGCGGGCCGAATCGGTGGCCAAAGCGGCCGAGCTCGATGTCAGCGCTGTCAACCGCGCGCTGAAGGAACTCAACAAGTTGCAGGCCTTCAGCTATGTGCCACCATTCCGTGGCCGCGCGATTCACATGCTGGAGCGAGACAAGCCGTTCCGTGAATTAGGCATCGACTTCGCAGAGCTTGATCGGCGCAAACGGGCCGAGTATGAAAAGCTCGACCGGATGATCGACTATGCCGAAACGCGCCACTGTCGGCAACGCGCGGTGCTCGATTACTTCGGTGATCCTAGCCCCGGCAACTGCGGACTGTGCGACAACTGCCACGGCGTGAAGAGCGTGGGGCTGCTGGCTAACTCCACCGAAAAGCCAATGGCCCTTCATCCGCACGTGGTGGAAGCCGTTCGCATTGTTCTCAGCGGCGCGGCCCGCATGAATGGTCGCGGGCGATTTGGCAAAGGGATGCTTGTCCGCATGCTCTGTGGCTCCACGTCCAAAGAAATCAAGCAGTTCGGCCTCGCCAAGCTCAGCACGTTCGGTCTGCTCGAAGGGCTCAAGCAACCGGAAGTGACAGCCATTGTCGACGGGCTCCTCAAAATTCGACTCCTCAAGCAAACAGAGCTCGAACGAAATCGGCCGACCATCGAACTGAGTGACGAAGGGGATGCCGTGATGCGCGGGCAAGTTCCGCTGCAGCACACCTTGCCGGTCGAGCGTGAGCTGCTACAGCGAATCGCCGCAGCAGGGCCGTTTGTTACCGGTTCCGCGCCGGCCCCAGTTCCGCCTGCCGCTCAAAAAGCGCCGCCAGCGACACCGCCGAAAATGCCTCCGACAAGTAAACCGCGCGAGCCAGTCCCTAGCTATTCGCCCGAGTCCGCAGACGATGGTTACGAACCATGTTTCGAGGAGATTTTTCGCACCGACGAACCCGAGACGATGGTCAAACCACCCGCGATTCAGCAACCCGCGCCGAGGCCCACCCCAGTGCCGACGGCAAGCACGCCCGGGGTGCTGCGGAAGCCTGATTTGTTCGACTCGGTGCCGGCCCAACGGGAGTCGACCGCGCCAGTCAAGCAGACGAACGGACAGAAGGCCGCTCAACCCGAGCACTACTGGACCTGGCGCGTTCTGGCCGCCGGCTTCACGCTCGCTGAAGCTGCGCAGATTCGGGGCCTCACCATCGCCCAACTCCGCCAGCATGCCAAGCTCGCAGCCCAGGACGGCTATCAAGTCGAACTCGACTGGCTGGAATAATTTCCAGATAACGCGGATCAGGAAATTTCCACGATCCAACTTACTTCGCGAAGTTTCCGTTAAGTCGAAACCTCTTTAAGTGCAAGCAACTGTGGCAACCGGGCGCGCCATAACTCCTTACGCAAGCGTGGAACTTGCCAACTTCAATTTCCTGAATCCGGCAGGAGTTGCAAGCGAAGTCATGCGGCGCAACATGCTGCAGCAGTGCAGAGTTACGTTGCGCGTGGCCGGCTTGGGATCAGGAAATTTCCACTATTTCGACTCTTACGAGAAGTTTCCTGAATGTCGCAAAGGGTTTACCAACAACCGTTTGGGCGATTGCCACTCGTCCTAAGTCCTTAAATTAGTCAGGATCGCTAGATTTTCAATTTCCATAATGATTCCGAACACCTGCTCACCGTTTGTCGATGACAACCGCAACAATTGCGCACAACATCTACGCATGTACTACCAGATTTTCAAGGAGCGCCAACAAGTTCGATGCGCGCGCATTGACTAGTCTGGTCCCTGATTTGAATTCAAATAAACATTTTTAGCGGCGCGCGATTCGCAATGGCGCTACAGCCGCGGCAGCACGATGGGGGCTGACGGTGGAGAAGGGCGGCGAGGTGGGCCGGGGGGTGATGGGGGCGGCACGGGAATCAGCCGCCAGCGAAAATCGAGGCTTTCGGGATGTTCGAGTTCCCGCGCAGCGAGAAAGGCCCACGGAGTGCCCGGGTTGTTGTCGAGGCACCGCTGCAGCAGTCGGCGCCCCTCTTGAATTCGCAGCGCACTAGCCGTTCCGGTTCGTAAACCTTCTTGCGGGAAGAGTTGGATGGAGTTCGATGGATAGGGAAAGCCCTGCGGCGTCGAAAGCATCCGCAAGATCATGCGATACTCGGCCAGCCGTACGCTTTGCAGCAGCAGGCGACCCAGCACCAGGTCGTACCAGGCTTGCCAACGTGGCAACTGCTCGCGCTCGTACTCTTTTTCGAGTCCCGCTTCGCCAAACGGGATCAAGGCTTCTTCCAGCAGGTTGGCCGTCAATTCAGCCTTGGCATCACACTCGGGAAACTGACGGCCGCAATACCGGCGAAAGTTATCGGGATCGTAGAGATCGATGAAGCTGGTCTGCGGTGGTGTTTGCGGCGCGTACTTGCGCGTCAGCATGGCGGCATTCACAATCGCCAGTCGCAGCGGATGGTACCGCATCTCGTCCATGATCTCCGGCAGCGAGCGGTAGTCGGGAGCATACTTGCGCATGAACTCCAACCGAAACGGCCCCCGGTCGCCGTGGCGGTCGAACATGGTGTAAGTGCCCCCCGTTTCCCGCGCCAATCGCATCAGCGCGTAGGGAGGAAAGCCCGAATTCAAATTGATCAGTTCGCGCCCCGAGTAGGAGCCGACGAAATAATCGCGCGGGTTTACTTCAGCCCCCTGCGCCCAGGCCGGCAACTTGGCTGCCCATTCGACGGCCATCAGCCGATCGGTCGGAAATTCTTGCGCGGCCGGTGGGATGTTAAGACGCTGGGTGAGCCGCTCGGCACTCCACCAATAGGGCAGGCGCAAGCGTTCGGGAATGGCCGAATCGGGCCCTTTCGCCACTGGCAACCAAAACGGCTCACGAACCTGCGGATGCTTCCAGCGATGAAAGCCTTCGTCGGTACCAAGCACGGCCGAGGGGCCGATAATGGAAACGGTCGCTTTGTTCACGCGACAAACCTCAATCGTTTGTTCGAGCAGCAGCGTGTCGTCCCCCGATTCATCGGTGAAGACAACAATCATCAACTGACCGCGGTGCGGCTTCCACTCTTCGCGGGCCTGCATTGCAGTCCACATGATGGCCTGGCAAGTCGTTTCAGCCCCCGTGACGTCGATGGGCATGTTGCGCATGGCTGTGAGCGCTTTGGTAGGGATGCGATACGGTGCGGAGATTCCTTGCGCGCCGTTGCCGAACGCGACGACCGAGTTCATCAAGAGTCGCTTTTTCTGGCCTTTCGCCCCCTTGGCGTTCGCATTCGAAAAATCGTGTTCAATCCCCGCATACATCCGTTCCAGGTGAGTGGCCAACTCCAGGCGGTTATCGACCAGGCTGATCGAAGCATCCATCAGCCAAACGACAAGCAAGTTGTCTTCACTCAACTTATCGCTGATCTCCTGCCCCAGGTCGCCGGCAACTTCGGTGAGCGAAGTCCGCTCCTTCAGTTCCCGTTCGGTGACCGGGCCTTTGGCCGTCGTCGTGGGAACTAGCGTCGATAGGTCGCTGGAAGTGGGCAAACCCATGAGGCCGGACTTGTTCGTGGGGGCGGCTGGCAAATCGAGCGCGCCGTCGCCGAGCAACGCAGAGTCGTACTTGCGCGTGGTCGGCAGCAATTCTTGATTCAATTCGATTGGCGCTTGGCTGCTCGGTTCCGCTTCTTGCGATGCTTCCGTTTGGAAGTTCATGCTCGATGTTTCGGTGCCGGCCGAACCGATCGAAACCATTTCGAGCGGAGCCACTTCTGACTCTGCGTCGAACAGGGCCATGATTTCGACGGATTGCAACTTATCGAGCAGGCCGGTGACCGACAGCAAGGCGAGCAGCACGAGCAGCGCAAGATTGATGACCAGCGACACCATCCAAGGGAGACTGCGCTTCACCAGGCGGTCGACGGGTTCCGGCTGCGACGGTTCGACGACAAGGGGCACGAGGACTGGCGGTTCGCCGATCAACTGCTCGGGCACCGGCGGTGGCGGGCCAAGGTCGGCGATAGACATGCGGAGGATCCTCGCAGCTGGGCTGGAACCGCCGGCTCGGAAGTACCAGAGAGTCTGATGCTAAGCCGAAGCATCGCTCAAATCAATCAAAAGAGCGAGATTCCTACCCAGCGTTGTCATCACGCGGAGGGTGATGACTACTTTAAGGCTACTTCTTCTTCATCTCTTCGCGCAGCTTGAGGATCTCTTTCTGCTGCAACTCGATGACGGCCTGGTACCGCTCTAGCGATTTCATCAGCAGGTCGATCTTCTGCTCGGCGGTGGGGACGGGAGCAACGGCGGGCTCAACATCCTGGGGCAGGGGAGGGGAGAAGACTTCGCGGACGCCGCTGCGGCCCGACTGGGCAAAGTAATTACCGTCGGCACCGCGGCCCACTTCCACGCGCGGCAGAATATACTGGCCGAGATCGTTTTGCGAGAGCTTGGGGAGTTCGACACCGCCGCCGAGAATCACTTCGAGCTCGCGTTCGCCTTCTTCTCGCAGCACGCGATAGCGCACACTATCGCCGGGCTGTTTATAGAGCGTGGGGAGCACCGCTTGATAGACGCTGCGAATCGCGACGCCATCGGCAGTCAGGATTCGGTCGCCAATTTTGAGGCCCGCTTTTTCTGCCGGACCACCAGCCGTCAATCGCTGAACCAAGATTGCTTCATCGCTCGATTCGAGCACCATACCGACAATTGGCCGGCGGCGTTTAAGAATGAGGACGTTCGGAGATTTCTCTGTGCCCGGCTTCGTCACCACAGCATCGGCGCTGCGCAGCAGGCGGCGAATGTGAGTCGCGGGAATGGCATACGTCCAGCCGCGGCGTGCTTCGGGTTCTTCGACGGCCATCACAATGCCGACCACTTCCGCCTGGCGATTCGCCAGCGGCGAACCACTCGACGTTTCGACGGTTCGCAAGTCGCATTGCAACAGCGGCGGCACCAACAGGCCGGACAGCGTCCGTTCTGTCGCGCCAATAATGCCCAGTGAGACAACCGGCCGCTCGACACCCCAGGCAGCGCCCGCCATCACATACTCGCCCACGTCGGGCTGATTGGCGGCAAGAGGCAGGGGATCGAGTTCTTTGCGCTCGCAAGAGAGGAGAGACAGGCCCGAGTATTCGTCGACGACCAGCAAGCGGGCATCACTTTGCAAACCACCCGGCAGCGTGAAGCGAATTCGATCGTCCGTCGCAGCCAGCGTCGCGGTGATGATCTTGCCGGGGGCGACGCAGAAGCCAGTACAGATGGTTACCGAAGCTTCTGCTTTCTTCGCGGACTGCTCGCCGGACAACTGATCTGCTAGGGGCTGGTCGGCGGCTGGAGGCTGCGGCACATCAGCCCGGCGAATTCGGACAGTGACAATCCCTCGCTGCAAGCGCTCGGCAGTGGTCTTCCACTCGTGGGGGCCGTTCACCTGAGCGCTGGCAACTTGCCCGCGAGCGACTAGCGCACTGGCCAACATCGCGCCGGGCAAGGCGATGAGGAGGGCGGCGATAGGCGACAAGCGAACCATGCGAAACCAGGGAAGCCGAGCAATCTCAGCGTGACGATGAAACTGGTTGCCGAAAACTAAAACGCAATCGTGGCCCCAGCTTGCGGCTGTTCATTCCACAAATCGAGCAACCCTTCTAACTGAGGGCCACTTACACCCACAACCGCAGGCCGATACGAAACCGGGCGCGAAGGAGTAAGGAACGCGGGACGAGTTGGCTCGACCGGCAAACTAACGACCGGAGGTGTTGGCGCGGGAACGACCGCGACAATGCTCTCTGCTGGAACAGCCTCTGGCGCTGTCGTGTTTGAATGGGCTGAGGTAACTGCCGGTTGCTGGGGGACGTTCATCGCGACGATCAAACCAACGGCCAGCAAGATGGCGGCCGCTGCGGAACTGCCGACGAGCCAGCGTGCCCAGTGAGGACGTTGCGGCCGCGGAGCCAAAGCTTCGATCAATTCCAGCGGCGGACGACAGGCGGGATAAACGCTCCCGAGTCGAAATGCATCGGCCTGCAACTGTTCGCCCAGCGCGGCAAAATCTGCGGGGAGTTCGTCACCGGTGAAATCGCCGGCGCACTCTTCAACCGCCAGTTCTTCGTCGGGCAAGTCGTCAGCAGGAATGAACTTAAATGACATGAGAGAGGTCCTCGGTGGGGAACGCAGGCAACTGCCGGGCGTCTTCCCCTTCTAATTCCAGAATCTTGCGCAGGGCGGCCAGGCCATGAAAGATGCGCGACTTGACCGTGCCTAGCGGGCAAGCCAGGATCTCGGCGATCTCTTCGTACCGCAGGCCTTCACTGAAGCGCAGCACCAGCGACTGCCGCTGACCGTCGGGCAACTGAGCCACTCGGGCCCACAAACTGTTTTTCCATTCGCTCACTTCGGCCGGCGCATCGGCACCGGGGGAAGAGCGCTCTTCGGTGGGTTCTGAATCCCACAGCACCTGCAGCTTCTTGCGCCGCATCCCAATTCGCCGGCGTTCCCGCCGTTCGAGATTGAGCAGAATGCCGTACAGCCACGTGTACAAGCTGCTGCGGCCTTCAAAACTGCCAGACTGCCGGGAAAGAACGAGAAAGGTCTCTTGAGCCAGGTCGTCGGCATCCCAGGGGTTGCCGCTCAAAACGAGCGCTGCCCGGTGAATCCGGTCGAAATGCTGCCGGGCGGTCTCTTGCAGGTCGATAGCCACGCTTCAACCAATCCTTTCCGCCTAAAATTAGGGATCGAGCAGCTTGGATTCTAACAAACAACTGGGCGCAAAGCGACTTTCGTGCGGTCTCCGACCACTTCGTCCACAACGCTTAGTGCCCCGCACCTGGGGCGAAGTTCAACCGAAACCACCCCATCCCGCGTGTTCACCAAACATTCACACCCCTGAACAGCCCGCAGAATCCTTTCAACAAGCAGCAAACAGCGAAATTGGGCGATTTGTAAGCCCTGCTGCGCTGGCCAGTTTGCTAGGCTTAAGCTATAAACTTTCTGCATCGCGCCCCGATGGATCGACCGCAGGTCGCCAGCAGAGAAGCCGGAATGGTTGGGGCAGCATCGATTGGGGAGCCGACGGTGAACATTCTTTTTGTCAGCAGCGAAGTCACCCCCTATGCCAAAACGGGCGGGCTGGCCGATGTCTGCGGGTCTCTCCCCATCGAGCTCAACAAGCTCGGGCACAACGTCGCCGTGATGATGCCCGCCTATCGCCAAACCAAAGGGCATCCGGGGATTGAGCCCCTCAACATCAAGTTCGATGTGCCGATTGGCAACAAGATCGTCCGGGGCCGCCTGCTTCGCAGCACCCTGCCAAACTCTGAAGTGCCGATCTTCTTCATCGAACAAGACGACTACTTCGACCGCCCCGAACTTTATCGCCATAAGGGCGAAGACTTTAAAGACAACTGCGAACGCTTTGCCTTTTTCTGCCGCGCTGCGCTCGAAGCCATCCGCATCCTCAAATTGGACGTCGAAGTGATTCACTGCCACGACTGGCAGACCTGCCTGATTCCCGCGTATCTGCACATTGAATATGCCCACTGCCACGGCTACGAAACCATCGGCTCGCTGCTGACCATTCACAACCTGGCCTATCAGGGCATTTTCTGGCATTGGGACATGTTGCTGACCGGGCTCGACTGGAAGTACTTCAACTGGCATCAGATGGAGTTCTACGGCAAGCTGAACCTGCTGAAGACGGGCCTGACGTTCGCCGATGGCTTGAACACCGTCAGCCCGACGTATGCCCAGGAAATTCAAACCGATCCACTAGGCTGTGGACTCGAAGGGGTGCTGCAATCGCGGGCCGACGTGCTGTGCGGCATCGTCAACGGCGTGCATTACGCCGAGTGGGACCCAGCGCACGACACGCACCTGCCGTACAAATACGACGTCTCGAATTGGCAATCGGGCAAAGCAGCCTGCAAGTCGGCGCTGCAAGCCGAACTCGGTTTGCCGGTCTCGCCGCGCACGCCGGTCATTGGTCTCGTGGGTCGCCTCTCGGAACAAAAGGGCTGGGACCTGGTTACCGATCTGATGCGCCGCTGGGTCCGCGAAGTCGACGTGCAATGGGCGATCCTGGGTACTGGCGAGATGCAGTACCACGACATCCTCGCGCAACTCGCCCGCGAATATCCACACCGCGTTGGCCTGCGTCTCGACTTCAATGAAGGAATGTCGCACCGCATCGAAGCCGGTAGTGACATCTTTCTGATGCCCAGCCGGTACGAACCGTGCGGACTCAATCAGCTTTACAGCTTGAAGTACGGCACCGTTCCCGTGGTGCGAGCCACGGGCGGCCTGAAAGACACCGTCGCCGATGCCAACGACGAAAACCTCTGGCAGCAGCGAGCCACAGGGTTCTCGTTCGACAATTACTCCACGCATGATATGGAAGTTGCGCTCGGCCGGGCGCTCAATGCCTATCATCATCAGCCCGAGAAGTGGCAGCAGATTGTCGAAACCGGCATGAAGCAGGATTGGTCGTGGCGCAAGAGCGCGCTCGAATACGTCGAACTCTATCAAGACGTACACGAGCGGCGCCTCGAAGCCTACGAACGACTGCAGGCGATGCTGTAAGCAGCGGGCCAGCGAGACCGCTTTCGACTATCGCTTCGCTAGTTTGGCGCGGAGCGCGGGAATTAGCTCTGGCGGGACAAAGCGGCCGAGCATTTCGTCATTCGCGAGGGGCGTGATCTGCTTGATCAGCGTACTGCTAACGTGGGCAAATTCTTCGTCGGCCATTAGAAAGACGGTTTCGATCGCAGGATCGAGATGCTTGTTGGCCATCATCATGGTGAACTCGCCGGCCAGGTCGGTGAGCGGACGCACGCCGCGAACCATCACCCGTGACCCGCACTCGCGCACAAATTCCACGGCCAGATTCGAGAACGCCTTCACCACCACGTTCCCCAGCGAGTGCGTCACGCGCCCCACCAGTTCCACTCGTTCTTCGGGGGTGAAGAGAGACTTCTTCTCGGCGTTCACGCCAATGCCAACCACCAGCGTGTCGACCAGCCGCGCCGCGCGGCGAATCACGTTCATGTGCCCCAGCGTCAGCGGGTCGAACGAACCGGTGTAGACAGCCAGTCGTGAATCGGAACGGGTCATGGTGGAAATTCCAGGATGAGGCACTCAATTTCAAGTGCGCATCTTACTCGCTGGAAGTGGGAACTTCATTAGTGCCGCAGATGCGCGGCCAATAGAAAAACGCCGAGCCGCGGGCCTGGTGAGTCTGCCCCTCACTCACAACACCGCGGATCGGCGTCTGTAATGAGTTATCGAACTTTTATCAGCGCAGCGTGATTCAGGAAATGTTCAACTGCCGGCTGCGCATCCGCGCCTCATGTTTGCCCAGCCTGTTTTCCCTCGTCAACGCTGAGCACCCAGCCACACACGGCGCATGAAAAAAGCCCCAGCGGGGCAGTGCCGGGGCTTCCAGATGGCCAGCTTCGGTTGCCCGAACTGGCTTATCTAACTGGTTTATCGTCCAATTGTGGCTGGTCACCGTACACGAAATTGTCACTCCCCCGAGGCGGGGTTTGCGAACATTGCGGTTAGCCCGCGCACGAAAGTACGGTCATCAGTTCGCGACGAAGAGACGACCATGTGAGTATTTTCTTGATGGTCGAGCATTCAAGCTGGTGACCGGCCTTAGCCAGCCGCGCCATCAAAGTCCTTGAGCGAGCGGCCGAGTCGTTTGCTGCGTTTGACATCGGTCAACGTCGCACGTCCGTCGTCAGCCGGCGTATTGTCGATGAGTCGGCCCAAATTCTGGTGGAAGACATCCTCACCAGAGGGACTGCCGAGAGCTTCCACGGCGTCAGAAACGCCGAGCAACACGCTGCGACGAACACCTTCGCGAATCCAAGTGAAAAGATTGAGTTGCATGGACAGGCCTCCTTGCCTTTTAGTTCCAAAGCGGGACGCCAGCGGCCAATCGCTAGCGAGGGGGACGAGTCATCCTTGACTGGTCTATCTGGAAAATTCGGTTTCCGCCGCCTGTCGGGTTGATCGTTTCCGCCGGGACCATACCCAAACGGAAATATTGCGTCCAGAGGAAACATGATCGCGTTGCGTGGGCTTTCGTCCACGTCGATTCACAGGCAAACGTGGGCTAAAGCCCACGCTACGAAAAAAGGTCGCTCCTGAATGAACAGCAGCGACCCTTGAGTTGCTAAGGCTTTCGGCTTACCGAAAAACTACTTGGTGACCTTGAATCCCTTATCGAAGGCTTTATCGCCGAAGGCCATTTCAAGTTGGTCCTTCGAACCTTCAACCGCACCCTTGCAGTTGTTGCAGCAGAAGGTGACGTCAACGCCGTTGACGGTGACCTTAGTGTCAGGATTCAGGTCCTTGCCGCTCAGCGGGCAAGCGATTTGCTTAGCTTGGTTGGTGGCAACCAATTGGTGATTGGCCTTGGCGGCGTGCTTGGCAACGTCTTTGCTGAATGCCTTGGGGCAGTTCTGACAGCAGAAGAAGACCTTGGCACCCCGATATTCGACGGCGTTAGCTTCTTTGGCGTCCTTCGAGGCCGCCATGATGCACTTCACGCCTTCGAGCTTGACACCTTCAGCAGCCACTACCGCTGCGACGGCCAGAAATGCGAGACCGAGACCGAGGAACATGCGATTCTTCATTTGGACTTCTCCGGACAGACCTAGGGAGGACGATTTTAAACGCAAATCATAGCGGCACAGTTTGGCCAATCGGAATTATCGGCACAACTAGCGCATTGTCTGAGTTCAATCTTCCGACGTCAAGGCAATTCATCAAAAAGTATTTATCCAAAAAAGATTTGACAGCTGACAGTGTTCAGAAAAGGATTGGCAGCAGCCCGCGCGGCCGATAGGATAAATGAGCTTTGATGTTGGTCGGCGGGAGCGCCGAACGAAATGACCTTGGCGAGGAAGAGCAAGATGAGTGAGTATCGAAACTGTGCTGGCGTAAGTCGCCGCGACTGCTTGCAGTTCGGTTTGTCGGCCATGGCCGGCGTGGGTCTGACCA
This sequence comes from Anatilimnocola aggregata, assembly GCF_007747655.1. Classification (NCBI taxonomy): domain Bacteria; kingdom Pseudomonadati; phylum Planctomycetota; class Planctomycetia; order Pirellulales; family Pirellulaceae; genus Anatilimnocola; species Anatilimnocola aggregata. The sequence goes on along the minus strand of NZ_CP036274.1, from coordinate 3,321,412 downwards.
GCTTGCTCCGTTTGCAAGCCGAAGCTTCGCCAACCGTGGCCCGCAAGGGAACCGCCAAGAGTTGCGTCCTGATTTGGATGGACGGCGGCCCGACCCACTTCGAAACATTCGATCCCAAACCCGATGCACCAGCGGAAATTCGGGGCGAGTTCGAGCCGATTAGCACCAAGCTGCCCGGCGTGCAATTCTCTCAGCACATGACTCGCCTGGCGGGCATGCTCGACCAGTTCAGCGTGATTCGTTCGATCCGTCACGACCAAGGAAATCACGGCGCTGGCAATCACTACATGATGACCGGTTCGCCCCCTCGCATTCCCGTGGGCTGTGGCGCGTTCGTCAGCTTCCATCCCAGCATGGGTTCGGTGGCCGCCTATGAACTGGGCAAAGACAACGGGCTGCCGAATTACTTCTCGATTCCCAGCATGTCGCGATCGGGGGGACCGAATTTTCTCGGAGCCAAGTATGCTCCGTTCGTCGTCGGTGGCGATCCCAACTCGGCCGACTTCCGCGTCCGCGATGTGGCCCTGCCTCAAGGACTGACCGAAGATCATTTCAATCGTCGGACTGACCTGCGCAAACTGGTCGATCGGATCGAAAGAATCAACGACCCCGCTGCTGGCGATCCTGTGGGCGGTCTCGACGAATACTATCGCCAGGGTTACGACCTGATCACATCGCGCACCGCGCAAGCTGCGTTCGATATTCAGCGCGAATCGGAAAAAGTGCGCGACGCTTACGGACGCAACGGCTTTGGTCAGCGGGCTCTGCTCGCGCGACGCTTGGTCGAAGCGGGCGTGCCGTTCATTACGATCAACGACGGGGGCTGGGACCATCACGCCGATATTTTCCCCACCCTTCGCAAGCGATTGCCAGATTGGGACAACACCGTTGCCACGCTCATCTCCGACTTGAACGATCGCGGATTACTTGAGTCCACCCTCGTCGTTGCCCTGGGCGAATTCGGTCGTACGCCCGCCATCAGCACCCTCAACGGACAAAAGGGGGCCGGTCGCGATCACTGGGCCAATGCCATGTCCGTTCTGATTGCCGGCGGCGGTACACCAGGCGGCGTGATTGTCGGCAGCACCGACCGCAAAGGCTACACCGCCAAAGAGCGCGTCCTTTCGCCCGAGAATTTCGTCTCGACGATCTACACCAAGCTCGGCATCGATCCCGGCAAGATCGTCTACACGCCGCAAGGCCGGCCCACCCATCTCGTGAGCGACGCCACAACGATTCGGGAACTAGCGTAGGGAAGGGACCAGTGGCCAGGAATTAGGGACTAGAGCAGCCAAGACGCTTTGGTCTAATTGCATTTGCTTTGTTCCTGGTCTCTGACCTCTGACCCCTAGCCTCTTCCTCCCATGCTCACTCATCCTGTTCGCAACATCAGCGTCTCGATCGATTGTTCCGCAGCGAGAGTCTATCGGTTTGTGAGTGATCCGCGGAACTTGCCACAATGGGCCACCGCATTTTGCAAATCGGTGCGCGAAGAGCAGGGGGATTGGATCATCAGCACACCCGAGGGAGAGGTGCAGATTCGCTTCGCGGCGGCAAATGAGTTGGGAGTGCTCGATCATGTAGTCATGCTTGCGCCGGGCGTGGAAGTGCACGTTCCCATGCGCGTGATCACCAATGGTGCCGGCAGCGAAGTCCTCTTCACGCTCTTTCAACTCCCTTCCATGTCGGCCGCCAAATTTGCCGAAGATGCCGGCTTGGTTGAGCGCGACTTGAATACGCTCAAGCGCGTGCTGGAAGAAAATGCAGTTGCGTGATGTTCCCGCTTCTTGACCGATCCTTTAGCTGGCTCTGAGCCACTGGAGCGACTATGCTGCCGGGCTAACAACGCCACGGGAGACACAGCATGTACAAGCGAATCGGTTTATTTCTCTCTTTCAGCAGCATCGTACTTTTCATCACTCAATCCTTGCAAGCTGCGGATGACAAGCCCGCTGTTGTGCCGCCGAATGTCTTGCTGATCGTCATCGACGACATGGGCTGGGCCGATCTCGGTTGCTACGGCAGCAAGTTCCATCGTTCACCCCAACTCGATCAACTGGCGAAAGAAGGACTCCGCTTTACCGATGCCTATGCCTCGTGCCCGGTCTGCTCCCCCACGCGCGCGGCGATCATGACCGGTCGCTGGCCCGCGCGACTGAACCTGACCGATTGGCTTCCCGGTCGTGGCGACCAACCTTCCCAGAAACTGGCCCGGCCCAAGATCGAACAGCAGCTACCACTCGCGGAAGTAACGATTGCCGAACGTCTCCGCGCTGCCGGCTATCGCACGGCGAGCATTGGCAAGTGGCATCTCGGCGGCACTGGCTTCGGTCCCGAAGAGCAAGGTTTCGAACTGAACATTGCCGGCGACCAAGGTGGCAGTCCGCCGGGCTATTTTGCTCCCTTCGGCAATCCAGGTGGCAAACGCAAGGGGCGGCAATTGAAAGGACTCGAAGCAGCAAAAGACGGCGAGTACCTGACTGATCTGCTGACGGATGCGGCGATTAACTTCATCCAAAAGAACAAGAGCGAGCCATTCTTTTTGTACCTGCCGCATTATACGGTCCACATCCCACTGCAGGCGAAAGCAGAGGTCATCAAAAAGTACCCTGCCGATTCCAAGTTCAGCGGCCAGCAGAACAGCGGCGTTTATGCGGCGATGATCGAAAGCCTGGACGACGGCATTGGACGAATCATGAAGACGCTCGACGAACTAAAACTCGCCGAGAACACGCTGGTCATTTTCACCAGCGATAACGGTGGCCTCGCGACACTCGAAGGGGCGCACACTCCGGCGACTTCCAACGCGCCGCTGCGCGAAGGCAAAGGCTTTTTGTACGAAGGGGGCATTCGCGTCCCGCTGATCATGCGCTGGCCGCGCGGCATTCAGCCCGGCACTAGCAGCGTGCCTGTCAGCAGCATCGACTTACTCCCCACCATCATGGAAATCTGCAATTTGCCGGTTCCCACCGAGATCGATGGCCAAAGCATCGTGCCCGTTTGGAAACAGACCAAGGAACGGCGAAAGTCACCCCTTTTCTGGCACTATCCACACTATGCAAACCAGGGTGGCAAACCGGGTGGAGCAATTCGCTCCGATCGCTGGAAGCTGATCGAATTCTATGAGGATGACCGACGCGAGTTGTTCGATGTTGCCAGCGATATGCGCGAAGGGCGCAACGTGGCCGCACAAAATCCGCAGGTGGTGGCGGACCTAAAGAAACAATTGGATGACTGGCGAGAATCGGTCGGCGCGAAAATGATGACGCCCAACCCCGACTATTCGCCCAATGCGCAGGCCGCCGATGGAACCGTCTCGCTGCCGGGCAAATGGGTTACTGTGCATGGCGAGACTCTGCGCTTTGAGCCGCTGCCGCATAAGAACACGCTCGGCTACTGGACCAATCCCAACGACTGGGCCAGTTGGGAGTTCGACTTGAAGCAACCCGGAACCTACGAAGTAGAACTGACTATCGGCTGCGGCAATGGGAGTGGGGGCAGCGAAGTCGACGTGCTCGTTGGCGAGCAAAAGCTCTCGTTCGTCGTCGAACAGACGGGCGGCTTTCAGAACTTCGTTGCGCGTAAAATCGGCAAGATCGAACTAACGAAGGCCGGCCGGCACACGCTCGAAATTCGCCCGCAAAAGAAGCCCGGAGCCGCGGTCATGGATGTGCCGCTCGTCAAGCTGTTACCGGTGAAGTGAACGTCATCCCCGCTGACCAGTGTCACGCTAGAATAGCTGAATGGAAATTCAGACCCTAACCACGTTGCTCGATCAACCGGACCAGGCAGCGGCGATCTTGCAGCCTTGGCGGGTGAGCGACCCAGCCCTCGCGCGGCATGCCCTACTCGATCTGGCCGAAGCGGGCGTCCCGCTCGATCTGCTAGCCACGGTTTGCACTCAACTGGATGAATTGCTCCCCAGTACGCTCGACCCTGGCAGTGTGCTCGAGGGAATTCGGCAGTTCATGCTCGTCTCTCGCAGCCCGATGTCCTTCGCGGCGCTCAGCGAACGAGATCCCACGGCGTTGCCAATGCTGGTGCGCGTGCTCGATTGGGGCGGCGTCTGGCGCGAAACCATTTTGCGCGATCCCGAAGCTTACGATTTTCTGCGCCTGACCGAAGGTCAACCGGTCGAACAATCGGTGCTCACTGCCGACATTACCGCAGAGGCCATCAACCTGGTCGACGAGCGTTCACTCCTTGCCGCGCTGCGCCGGATTAAACGGCGCGAGCAACTGCGGATCACCTATGGCGAGCGCGTGGCGCGGCATAAGCCCGAACTGGTTTGGCAGCAGTTGACATATCTGGCCGAAGCACTTCTAGAGGCATCGTTCGCAGCTGCACAGCGCAAGCTGCTCGCGCACAAACCGGCGACAACTTCGCGCCGGGTGCAACCACTGGGTGCCATGACGATTGTCGCCCTTGGCCGCTGCGGGGCGGGCGAACAAGATTACAGCGATCGCTTGCAACTTCTGCTGTTGCACGAGGCATTGCCGGCCGACGATGCTTCGCGCCGTGTGGCTCAAGACCAGTACGAACGTCTGGCGAGGAGCGCAATTCGTCTGCTCACGGAACCGACCGAACTGGGTAGCGTCTTCCAGATTGAACTGCAAGAACTGCCAGAAAGCGAAACAACTCCCCTCACCATCGCTGCCGATGCGCTGGCCTCACTGCTCGATAATCTCGGTCGTACCTGGCACCGACAAGCCTTCACGCAAGCCCGTTGTGTGGCCGGCGATCGCGCGCTGGCCGAGCGTTTTTTGCATCAGATCGAACCGTGGATCTATCGCCGCCTTCTCTCGCCAGCCGATGAAGCCGGCCTGCGGGCCCTCAAGCGGCGGATCATTCGGCGCGCGGAACTCGCTGCTACGTTGCCGGCAGAGCAGGGGAGTATCGAACTGGGGCCCGGCGGACTGTTCGATTTCGAACAGACACTGGAGTTGCTGCGGCTGCTTAGCGGGGGCGAGGCACCGAACAAAGTCCGAGCCACGCAAACCCTGGAAGCGATTGCCGGACTAGAGCAAGCCGGTGCGATCAATGTTACCGAACGAACCGCACTCGAAGAGTCGTTCCTGTGGCTGCGGAGACAATTGCACTTAGAACAAACGGCCTCGGCCAGTGTGCTGGGTGCTCAATCGGCTGCCGACAATACCGCACGCCGTCAGCGGTTGAAGCAATCTTGGCAATTGTTAAGTGGCTTGCTCAACGCGGCATTTGCTGAAGAATCCGACCCGCCCGCAGAGGTTGATTTGCTCCTGGCACCACATCCGGAGAGGGCCGCAGCGGAGCAGATTCTGGGCCCTTATCGCTTTCAAGATTGCTCCGCCGCGCTCCGTCACTTGAACGAACTGGCCAGCGAGCGAATCACGTTCCTCTCCACGCGCCGCTGCCGCTACTATCTGTCGGCCATCATCGGCCGCCTGCTCACCGCCATCGCAGCCACACCGCAGCCCGACGCGACGTTGGCGAATCTGAGCCGCGTGAGCGATTCGCTCGGTGGCAAAGGAGTGCTGTGGGAACTCTTTCACGCGCATCAACCTTCGCTGGAATTGTACGTGCGCATTTGCGGCGGCAGTCCCTATCTGTCCGACCTGCTCATCAGCAATCCGGGCATGCTCGACGAACTGCTCGATTCGCTGCAGCTGGCGCATCAGCCCGACCTGGCCGAACTGCAACGGTCGTGGGAAGAGTTGTATCGCGGCGAGGGAGCACCCTTGCCGAAGTTGCTGTCGTTCAAGGCCTCGCGCCATTTGCAAATCGGCGTTCACGACGTGTTGCAGCGCGAACCCATCGACTCGACCCTGCGGGCGTTGAGCGATGTGGCCGAAGTAAGTCTTAACGCAATTGCGCAGCATGAATTTGATCGCCTGAGCGAAAAACACGGCACACCCACGATTGAAGGGGGACCGTACAACGGCGATCCGTGTGGCTTCGTAATTCTGGGACTCGGCAAACTCGGCGGGCGTGAGCCTAACTATCACAGTGATCTGCAAGTTGCGTTTGTTTATGAAGCTGAAGGGACGACGCAAAGTGTGGGGCGCGCGAAGCGTGTGCAAGCGACCACGAATAGCCACTTTTTCACACAATTAGCTCAGCGAATCTTGAAAGAACTGTCGCAATCGACGCCCCAAGGTCGCCTCTATCCGATTGAAGCCGTGCTGCGTCCGCTGGGAATGTCGGGACCGCTGGCCATCTCCCTTTCCGATTTCGTCAGCCACTATCAATCGGGCAGTGCGCCCCTCTGGCACTGGCAGGCTCTGTGCAAAGCCCGCGCGGTGTTTGGTCCCGCCGAGACGCGAGCCACGACCATGCGCGCGATTCGCCAATCGCTGACTTCCCGCCCCTGGCAGGCCGACGATGCAACCCAATTATTTCACGCCCGCCTCAAACTCGAAGAAGGTGCCTCGCCGCTGAACATCAAGCGCGGTGCTGGCGGCACGCTCGATATCGAATATGTGGTGCAGCGGTTGCAACTCGAATTCGCTCAGAGCGAACCGCGGGTGCTCGAACCCAATACCTTGGCAGCAATCGAAGCCCTTGCCAAAGCGCAAGCAATTTCCCCCGCTGATGCCGTGCACTGGTCGCAGTCTTATCGCCTGTTGCGGCGCATCGAGTGCGGCATTCGGCTTCTCAACGCGCGCGATCGGCATGAGTTGCCGCATTACACGGTCGACCTGCATCGTCTCTCGCTTCTGCTTGGCTACGAATCTCCCGAACAACTGCACGACATCTGTGCCACCACCATGCAGCAGAATCGGCAGAGGCTGCTGCAGGTGTTTGCGGATGCAGTCGCAGCGGAACGAGAAAGCAGTGAGCCCTGATGGAAGTCGGATAAAACACTCTCCCGCAAATCACGACCTGCGCCATTTGGTAGTCGTTTTGAGAGACGTCCGCCATAATCGTATTCGGTAGTGATCGGTGGTTTTCTTACAGGGCGAAGGATATGTGCCAACGCTGGTTGATTTCCGGCTCCATGTTAGGAGCTTTGGTGGCGTTGCTCGTCGGTTGCGGCGAGGCAAACAACCAGAGGCAACAACCGCCCCGGCCAATGATGCCGGTGCAGCCTCCGATCACGCAGCAACCCCTGCCACTCGATCACCCGCAACACGCGTTGAATCGCCCGCAAAACAAGCCAGCTCTGCCAGTAGCACCTCCCTTCGACGCCGCCCTGCGTTGGCAGGTGCAAGTTGATCCCCCTTCCACGCCGCTCAACGTTCCTGGCAAAGAGTCGCTTAACACGCTCTACCCGCGAACCTTGCCAGAGCCCGCGACGACGGTCACCTTTTCGACCACACCTGCTCCGCTGGCACTCGTAAAATATGCCCGACCTAACTACACCGAGGTAATCCATCTGCTGACGGGCAAAGTGACGGGCTCGGGGCATCTCAGCGATCGCAAGTACAACCGCGAAGCCGTCAGCCCCAATGGCCAGATGATCGCTCAAACGTATGGTGAGCCGGGAAACTTTGGAATTGTGATCACTTCGCTGGGGAATGAGGGCATCGGCGTCGATAGTAGCGGAAAATTGCCCAGCGAGTATGGCCAAGTCGGTTTCGTGCAGTTCGCTTCGGATCGTCGCGTGGTGGCCATCGCCCGCGGAGAGAAGCGGACCGCTGCCATTGTGCATGACGTCGATGAGGAGAAATATTTTCGACTAAAACCGAGATTCGACCTGTTTGCGAATTCACCCGAGGAAACGACTGCCGCAGCAGATATGGCCGCCTGTTCCCCCGGCGGGAAATACCTGGCAGCAGTCCTGCAGACTGTTTCGCAAGCGCAGATTGTGCTGTACGACCTCGATAGCGCGCAGCGTGCGGGTGTACTGGAGATGGAACCGGTCGCCGCAGGCTGGCGGGCGCAAGGTTTGGCATTTTCGCACGATGGCAAACAGCTTGCCGCGCTCTCGACCAATCAACATCAGCTGCGGATCCTCATTTGGGACATGGCCAGCGGCTCGCGCAAAGGAATGGCGACACACACGCTCGAAGCTAACTCGACTCTACCTTCTGCTCAGCAACCACAACTCCAGCCGGTATCGCCCCAGGCCGATGCTCCGCAGGGTGGCTGGGCCGTTAGTGGGCGGTACTTTCTGCCCTCTGAAGGGAGCGATCTGACGCCACTCTTTCCGGCCGAGCACGACACGCACGAACGTTTGACAATCGGTCCCCAAATGGTAATTGGCACGAAGTATTCGTCGGGCAGTCCTACGTCACTCGTCGCGCTCTCGAACTTGCCCCCTCCCGCGACACTTGCTCGTGTCGAACCTCGCGACGTAACTCCCCCAGCAGCGGCGACGCCAATCGCAGGCCAACCGGCAGTCAAGAACGACGATTTTCCACTCACGCCCCCAAGCGAATGGAAATCGATCATCGATCCTTCCGCCCAAGCAGCCTTTACGCCGACGCGCAAGCTCAGCCATTCTTTCGAGCGGCGCACTTCTTTTTATCCTTCTCAGCACGGCAAGGGACTGATCACGCGCGATCAGCAAGGTGAAGTGCGCGTCTTTGATCTCTCCACGGGCAAGCAAGTTGGTCAGCCATTCGCCAACGATAAGCGGAATGAGATTCTCGCCGTTGATTTGGGAGTGGAACGAATTGCCTACATTCCGCGCGATAGCGGACGGGACGAGCGGGTCGAAGTTCGCACTTTGCAGGATGGGAAAGTGGAATCGATCAGCATCGACGACTTTGATGACGTTCGCTTCCTCGGCTTCTCATCGGCGGGCAGCCTGATCGTGGTGCAGGAGAAGTTGTCCGACCACATCGTACGTATCTATGCCCGGGGACAAGCCAAACCCGAACACACGTTGCGAGTCCTTGCGCTGCCCAACACCCCCGACCAGCCCGCGCATGTGGCAATTAGCCCTGGCGGCAAATACCTGGCAGTGCAAGCGCATCGCGGAGTCTCAATCATTGATCTCGAGGCTGGCAAAGTTATTCAGCGCGCGGCAGTCCCCTTCCATTGGCAGCCCGCAGAACATTCCGAAGTGGATCATGCACTTCGCTTTTCCCCGCACGGTCGTTATCTGGCTGCGCTCTTGGCATTTGGCCAAGAGAACACCTATGGCTATTTCAACAAGCTCGTCATCTGGAACATGGAAACGGGCGAAGCTCTGCTGAGCCGCACTTATCGGGAAGCCTGGCGGCGGCAGGCACGCAGTGAGGATTCGGGACGATCGCTGCTGGCTTGGGCTGGCAACGATTTGCTCGTGGCCTACGGCACGCTGGTGATTGATCGTCAAAGCGGCACACCCTTCTTCCGTCTGCCGCAAGAACCGAACTGGCTCGTGCAACCATTGAGCGACGCGCAAGGACTGGTATATGACGACGAAGAAGTGGTCAGTGCAGTGCCTCTGCCCACACAGGAATTGTCGGCAGCAGTCGCCGCGGTTCGGCAGGCAGCATCAGAAAATCAGCCGAAACTAGCGTTGACGGCCGGTGCGGCAGTTCCGCCCTTGGTTCCCTTTCAAGCGCCCGCGACCGGATCGCTAACCGCTGACTCCGTTGCCAGCGCTGAACCCCAGCTGGGGCCCGTGAAACTCACAGAGCAATTTGGCCGCCCGAGCGGGCTGTGCATTGGCGGCCCAGCGCGGGGACTGGCCATTGTCGAAATGGAAGACTTGCCCGAACACTATGCACAGCCGGTCAATGACTTGTGGAAGCAGCAGGGTCACCCCCTTCGTCCCGAACGTGGCGCGGCCATCGACATTTATGATCTCGCGCAAAACAAACTTCTGCACCATTTGAAGATTCCCGGTAAGTCGCGATTGTTGGATGTTTCTGCCGATGGTTCGTTGGTGCTGACAGGGCAGGGGGAAGGGCGGTTTCCTGGCGACAAGGGTTATACACGCCTCGACATCTGGGGGCCGCAGATCGGCAAGTCCCACGTTCTCAGCTGGGAAACAGTTTCGCGCACATCGCCGGTAACTGCCTCGACGGAAGGCGCGCGCTTCGTCGACAAACGCCACGTATTGACTTGGGACGGCAACGAGGCAGCGCTGTGGCGATTGCCCGCCGGCGAAATGGTTTATCGCCGCGTTTGCGAGGGCTCGCCGCTCGTAAGCCCATCGCGCAAATATTGGCTCGATCCCAGCCAACGCGTCATGTACGACAGCTTGAGTGGCCAGGCACTCGTGCAACTCGAAAGTCCATTCGCCAACAGCGGCATGCTTGGCGAGATCCGCTTCAGTACGGCGGGAGATCAGTTAATTTGCTGGGCCAAGCATCAAGCGGGGGATGCCATCATTCGTTGGGGATTAGATGGCAAGATCCGGGACCGGTTGCCCCTCAGCATGCCTCAAGCGCGCTCGTTTTGTTGGCCGCTCGGTCAGCGCGGCCTGCTCTTTGAGCAACCTGTCAACGGCCAGAACGGGTTCTTGCTCTACGATCTCGAATTGCAGCAGATCGCCGGCATCTATAGCGCTGGGCCAACCAGTGACTTTCACGTTTCTCAGCCGGATGGCACATTTTGGCGCAGCGAGCGAATCGTGAAGCTGAGCCAGGAACAACCGAATGTGGCAACTGGCGGAGTTTACTTACAGGGATTCACGGATCGGGACTTCAACTTTCCGGCTCAAGGCTTGAAGTCCATGTTCATTGCCCAGCGCGGGTCGAAAATGTCCGCCCAAGTCTTGGGCGAAGTCGGCCAACCCAACGAAGTTGGCCAGGCGCTGGTGGAGAAGCTGACGGCCTCCGGTTTTACCTATGACCCTAACGCCGAGTTGCTGTTGACGTTTGAGTTACGGCGGATTGTACCCGCGGAAGAGCGGTTGAAAGTGCTGCGCATTCTGACGCCCATTCTGACGATCAACGATCGCGCCGGCACCGTCTATTGGCGAAATATGGAACGTATGGAACGGCCGCTCGATTTTCAATTCGATGCTGTCGAATACGTGAAGAAGCCAGCATTGCCGGGGCTCATTTACAACATGCCGCTAAAAAACGAACTCGACAAAACGACATTGCCACCCATCAAACCCAAATAGGCTCGCTGACCGTTGTTACGGCCGGATGTGCTCGATGAAGCGGCGGTCGAGATCGGGCAGGCGACGACGTAGCCGGCTGCTGAGGGGTTCGGTGTCGCGGCCTTGTTGCTGGTCGGTCAGATAAGCGACCAGTTCTTCGTGCGCGGCACGCGGTCCATGCAGCATGAAGTGAACCCAACCGAAAGAGTCTCGATACTCGGCCCGACCCAGATCGTCGAACTCGGTGATCGCTTCGAGTGCTTCCAATCGAGGCGCATGTCCCGCTCGCAGCTGCTGGCGAATATCGGCGAGGTGCGGATTGTTCGAAGGGCGGTCATCGCGCCGGACTTCGAAATACTCCGCCAGCCCTTCATCGAGCCACAAAGGAAGATCGCGCACGACCGCGTGTAGTACGGCATGCGTCGATTCGTGCCGCACATCGATTTCGAATTCGTCTCCCTTATATGCGAAGACCATTCCGGGCCCCTTCGACTTAATGAACATCGCCCGTCGCGCGGGAACGCGAGGAAAATGCTGCTTCATGTAAGCCTGGTAGGTCTCGCGATCGTGTAGCAGAAACAGATGGACCGGCTCGCGCGCCGGCGGCAAGCCCAGGATCTCCGAGATCTCTCGCGACAGTTCGCCCAATTGCGCAAGGAGAAGTTCGTCACGGCCAAAAGGAAAATCTGCATGGCAATGAAAGTTGCCGACGGTCTTCTCGGCGGGCCACGTCACGGTGCGAGTTACTTGCGCTGGGGCCAGCGCTGGAACGGCCAACAGCATCGCTAGCGCAACCATCTCGGCGGCCTTTGACCGGCGAGCTTTAGCGACATGGCAAGTTCGTGGCATTCAGGGTTCCAGCCGGAGCGCGACAGATTGCGGCGACAAACGTCAGCAAAGGGGGCGGAGTCTACCGATGCCCAGGAGTTGTGGTCAAGGGAGTTTTCCCCGCCCCAATCAGGTGCAACGATGGCCAGCAATTCCCCTCGTTGGTGGCCCAGCAACTCGTTATCTAGCCGAACCTTGCGAAAAATTCAGGTGTCATTTCAGGTGGCGGAACTCAACAGACCTTTACCCCGACGCGATTTCGGCAAACAATGGTACGTGGATTGGTAGTTTTTGCGGATTGCAACGATTCGTTGGCTGGATAAACGGGGCTGACCTGCCGACATTAATGGTTCGGCAAGCCGACGACGCCTCGTCGCTGCCAGCCAGAAACTGCGTCGAGCAGGGGACCTTGGGCAAGTAGGGCGGCTCAAATCCTTTGCCAGGAATGAGTTATGGCACGATGCTGAATTGAGCTAGGAACATTTACAGGTCGGATTCGCCCCTTGAGCGAGTCCAGCAAACAGAACGAAGAGGGACGCTCCATGTCGGACGTACAAGACATTCCTGTCGACGAGGCCGCCGCTAGCACCTTTAACCCAGTTCAGGATGTCGATCCGGCCGAAACGCGAGAGTGGCTCGATTCGTTGAACTACGTCCTGCAAAGCAAAGGACCGGAACGAATCAAGTATCTGCTCAACGCTCTCGAAGAGCGGGCTCGCGAGCAGGGTGTCGAATTGCCGGTCGACATGAACACCCCCTACATCAACACCATTCCGCCGAAGGCTCAGCCACGCTATCCCGGCAATCGCGAACTCGAACGCCGCATTAAGAGCATCATTCGCTGGAATGCGATGGCGATGGTCGTGCGAGCCAACAAGAACTTTGATGGCGTCGGCGGTCATATCTCGACGTTCGCCTCGAGCGCCACCTTATACGAAGTGGCTTTCAATCACTTCTTCCGCGGCCGCGGCAGCGATGGTTACAGCGGCGACCAGATTTATTTCCAAGGGCACGCTTCGCCCGGTATGTATTCGCGGGCCTTCCTGGAAGGTCGCTTGAGTGAAGAGAATCTCGACCACTTCCGCCGTGAGTTGCGCGAGACTCCTGGCCTGTCGTCGTATCCACATCCTTGGTTGATGCCCGAGTTCTGGGAATTCCCCACGGTCTCGATGGGTCTCGGCCCGATCATGGCCATCTATCAGGCCCGTTTCAATTACTATCTGCAAGACCGCGGCATTCGCCCGATGAACGGCCGCAAGGTCTGGGCATTCCTTGGCGACGGCGAATGCGACGAGCCCGAATCGCTGGGTGCCATCACGCTGGCGGGCCGCGAAAAGCTCGAGAACCTGATCTTCGTCATCAATTGCAACTTGCAACGGCTCGATGGTCCGGTGCGCGGCAACGGCAAGATCATTCAGGAACTCGAAGCGCTCTTCCGCGGTGCGGGCTGGAACGTGATTAAGGTCGTCTGGGGCGACGATTGGGACGCGCTGTTGGAAAAAGACGAAACCGGCCTGCTCGCCAAGCGCATGGCCGAAGTGGTCGACGGTCAGTATCAAAAGTACGTCGTCATGCCCGGCTCGTACATTCGCGAGCACTTCTTCGGCAAGTATCCCGAACTGCTCAAGCTGGTTGAAAACTACTCGGACGAAAAGCTGGCCAAGCTGCGGCGCGGCGGTCACGATCCCGAGAAGGTCTACGCGGCTTACAAGGCAGCCACTGAATCGAACGGCAAGCCTACGGTCATTCTAGCCAAGACGATTAAGGGCTACGGGCTGGGCGAGGCGGGCGAAGGGCGCAATGTCGCTCACAACAACAAGAAACTCAACGAAGCCGAACTGCTCGAATTCCGCACGCGATTTGGCATTCCCATTTCGGATGCCGAAGTCACCAAGACACCGTTCTATAAGCCGCCGCACGACTCGGCCGAAATGAAGTACCTGCGCGAACGCCGCGAAGCCCTCGGTGGTTCCATGCCCAGCCGGCCGAAGGTCGCGCCCCTGATTGAAACGCCTCGCCTGTCCGATCCGGGCTTCAAGGAATTCCTCGTCGGCACTGGCGATAAGGAAGCTTCAACAACGATGGCGTTCGTCGCGCTGCTCCGCAAACTTTGCCGCGATAAGCAAATCGGCAAGTACGTGGTGCCGATCGTGCCCGATGAATCGCGCACCTTCGGCATGGAAGGTATGTTCAACGAAATCGGCATCTACTCGCACGTCGGACAGTTGTACGAGCCCGTCGATTCGGGCATTCTCGCCAAGTACAAAGAGGCGACGGACGGCCAGATTCTCGAGGAAGGAATCACCGAAGCCGGTTCGATCTCCAGCTTCTGCGCGGCCGGAACGGCGTACGCTTCGCACGGCGTGAACATGATTCCGTTCTATATCTATTACTCGATGTTCGGCTTCCAGCGCGTCGGCGACTCGATCTGGGCCGCGCAGGACATGCGAGCCAAGGGATTCCTCCTCGGTGGTACTGCTGGACGAACGACGCTCAACGGCGAAGGACTGCAGCATCAAGACGGCCATAGTTTGCTGAATGCAATCGCGTTCCCGAATGTGCGCGCTTTCGATCCAGCCTACAACTATGAAATCGCCACCATCATCCTCGACGGCATGCGACGGTTGTATCAGGATGGCGAGACCGCCATCTACTATTTGATGGTCGGCAACGAGAACTATGTTCACGCGCCCATGCCCGAAGGTTGCGAAGACGGCATCATTCGCGGCATGTACAAGTTCCGCACGAAGGAAGCTGGCGGCAAGTTGAAGGTGAACTTGTTCGGCAGCGGAGCGATCTTCCGCCACGTGCTCGCCGCACAGGATTTGCTCGCCGAGAAGTACGGCATTAGCAGCAATGTTTGGAGTGTAACCAGCTACACGCAGTTGCGGCGCGATGCCCACATGTGCGAACGCTGGAACATGCTCCACCCGGGCGAACCACGGCGGACTTCTTACGTCGAAGAACTGCTTAAGGAAGAAAAGGGAAGTCTGTTCGTCGCAGCGTCGGACTACGTTCGCGCCTTGCAAGAACAGATCGCCCAATGGGTGCCAGGCGACTACTATGCTCTCGGCACCGACGGCATGGGGCGCAGCGAAACCCGCGAAGCCCTGCGTCGTCACTTCGAGGTCGATGCCCAGTGCATCACCCTCGCCACGCTTTACAAGTTGGGGCTTCGCGGCGATCTCGATAAGAGCGTCGCCGCCCAAGCCGTGATAGACCTGGGGATCAATCCCGAAAAGATCGATCCATACTTTGCCTAGAGAGAGAAGTTGAAAAAGCGAGGAAGGGATGACGAGGGAGAAGGCCCTCATTCTCCCTCTCCTTAGTACTCCGGGGAGAGGGTTGGGGTGAGGGGTGATGCGTGATTAACGCCGCCCACGAATTCGCCCCGTTTGGCATCAACTTAACGCATACTTAGAAGCGAATTCAGACCAATGGCCATTGAAATCAAACTGCCGAACCTGGGCGAAGGTGTGGAATCGGGCGATGTTGTCGAAGTGCTGGTGAATGTTGGCGACACTATTGCCAAGGATCAGGGAATTCTCGAAATCGAAACCGGCAAAGCGACCATGCAGGTTCCCAGCGATGCCGCGGGCAAGGTCGTCAAGGTGCATGTCACCAAGGGACAAACCGTTAAGAACGGCGCCGTCCTCCTTACACTCGAAGGTGCTGCGGCTGGTGCGGCCCCCACTGCTGCCAAACCGGCCGCCCCTGCTGCCGCTCCGCCCAAGGCTGCGCCGGCTCCAGCACAGCCAGCGGCTCCTGCCGCTGCTAAGCCCGCACCTGCTCCCGTAAAACCAGCCCCAGCACCAGTGAGGCCAGCTGCAGCTGCCCCGGCGGAGGTTGCGGCACCTATTGCCACGCTCGCGCCGACGGAAGAAGCGCCGACGGAAACCGGCGATGTTGCTGCCGGCCCTGCTGTTCGCCGCTTTGCTCGCGAAGTGGGCGTAGATTTGTCGCGCGTCACAGGCACGGGCGAAGGCGGACGCATTTCGCGTGAGGACGTCCTCGCTGTTGTTCGTTCGCAAAGCCAAGGGGCGATCATCGGCGGCAAAGCCAGCCCCGATACTACGGCTCGCGATGCCTACGGCCCGATCCATACCGAAAAGATGACCAAGATCCGCAAGGTCATCGCCGCGCAGATGCACCTGTCGTGGACCACTTGCCCACGCGTTACCAACTTCGACGATGCCGATATTACTGAACTCGAAAAAATTCGCGTCAGTAGCAAAGAAGATTACGCCCGTAAAGGAATCAAACTCACGGCGCTACCATTTGTGATGAAGGCCGTGGCGATGAGTCTCAAGTCGCATCCAGCCGTGAATGCTTCGCTCGACATGGAAAACGAGCAGATTATTTACAAGAATTACGTGAACATCGGTATCGCGGTCGACACCGAGCGCGGCCTCGTGGTGCCCAGCTTGCGTGGCCCCGACCAGATGTCGATTCCGGATATCGCCCGAGCCCTCGGCACCATCAGCGACAACATGCGGGACGGCAAGATTAACCCGGCCGAGTTGAAGGGAAGCACCTTCACCATCAGCAACCTTGGGGCGATCGGCGGCACCTACAGCACGCCCATCATCAATGTGCCCGAAGTGGCGATCCTGCTCTTGGGGCGCTCGCGCAAGATGCCGGTCGTCGTCAACGACGAAGTGAAGATTCGCCTGATGATGCCGCTGAGCCTCTCGTACGATCACCGCCTGGTCGATGGCGCGACTGCGGCTCGCTTCCTCAACGACATTATCGACTATCTCAAGAGCCCCAGCCGCCTGCTGCTGGCTCCGTAGGTCAGTCACTCCGTGACTTACTTGGCAGCCGGCAAGTGCTGGGCGACAAAAGTGGCGACTGCGGCGCCCAGTTTCTCGACACCCTGTTTGTTTAGATGAACACCATCATCAACAATCTTGGCAGCTTGCTCTGCGGGCGTGCCGAGTGCTGCACGCAGATCGTTGACCGGCACATCGAGTTCCTTCATCACCCGCTGGGCAATCTCGTTGTATTGCTCGGTGCTGGCGTTGTGGAGACCGTAATCGCGCTCAGCCCGCGTTTTCGCCGCGCGATCATCGACAATCGGCGTCGTCAGCGCGAAGAATACCTTGGCCTTGGTTCCTTTGCGAATGGCCGCGACAATCGCGCGCAAGTTGGCTTCGTATTGCTCCGGAGAAACCTGAAACTTGCCAGTGCTCTTGAATTTCTTCGTGTCGTGAATGCCGCAGTTGAAATGGACGATCGCGGGCTGCTCGCGAACGGCCCACTCTTCGATGTGCTTCAGCACATTCGAGCTATCGCCCCCATTCGGCTTCGGACTAACGACGTTCGCTTTACCGGCCAACTGCTTCGCAACGACCGGCGCGTAGCTCAGGCGAATCGAGTCGCCAATGAGCACCACTTTGGGCAGAGTTTTTTCAGGTGCATCATCGGCCGCGCGAGTCATTCCAGTATCGGCCAGCACGACGAGCAAGCCGCAAATCCAAAGTCGCATGAGTGTTTTCCTCTGAAAGTGTGTCGACGCACAGCCGCGAGCGAGCGGAGTAGGACCATTCTGGCCGGGGACCGGGTCAGGAACCAGTCGGCGGCTGGATCACCCACAAACGAACCAAGAAACAGAATAGCCGGAGTGAAAACTCCGGCTCTCTTAGGAGGTCACATCCGCTGGATGTGACCTTGATCGGCGAGTCATGCCCCGACGGACAGTCCGAGGTCACATCGGGCCAACGTGACCTACCAACTTCATAACGTTACTTCTTAGTTCGCGGCAGCGGTCTTCACTTCTTCGCCGGTGGCGGGGAAAGTACGAGGGCCAAAGACCTTGAAGCGATAGAGACGCAGACCGTGGGCGGCGTGAAACAGCGCGCCGCATTCAACATCGACTGCCTTCGTCTTGCGGAAGACGGAGCAGACGCTGCCGACAGCGCGGCGGACCCAAGGTTCTTGCAGTTCTTCTTTGGTCATAGCAGCTGCCAGAAATTCCATGCAGTGACCGGCCGAACCCATCGCTTGAGCCAGGTCGGCGCTCATGCCTTGGCGTTGGAAGTAGTTCGACGACAGCGAACCATCGGGATTCTGCAGTTCCTTAGCCTTGGCAATCGTGTCTTTGATCTTCTGATCGACGTCGGCCCATACTCCCTCGAGCTTGCCGCCAGCAGCCACGTGACGATCGCGAGCCATGACGAGGCCGAACATGCGGTGAGCACCACCGCAGGGGCTTTGATCCAAGCTGTAGCCGAGTTCGATTTCGGCCAGCTTCTCGATGCTCCACTCCGAGCCGTCGGCAGCCATCCAGGTGTAACCAGGTTTGCGATAAGCGCTCAATGCCATCAACGTCCAACTGTATTCCTTCGCTGGGTTGCGATGGACGTCGCGTTCGGCCTGCAGAATCCAATCGTTGAGGGTCTGCTGCTCTCCTTCGACCATCACGGCTTCATCGAGGGGCATGCCGCAATCGCACAAATAGCCGAGCCATTGGTCGGTGTGCCCTTGGCCAGCTTTGGTTCCTTCTTCGAGCAGCGCGCGAACGCCGTACTGCTTGGTCTCTTCGTTGAGCAGGTCACCTCGGACGAGGTTCCAACCCTTCATCTTGCCGCCATTTAACACGTGCGTTAGGGCTGAGACGTCTTTGTCGCCATCGCGCACCAAAAAGTCTCGCTTGAAGGCGAGCGCGCCGTGAATCATCTGCCAGGCAGCCTGGTCCTTCAGATCGAGCCGGCGATTCTCGTAGGTATAGTCGAGCGCGTCGTCGATCTGCTTTTTGAGCTCGGCATCGGTCAGCTCAAGTTTCTTGGGTGCCCCGCTCTCATCGATCACCGGTCGATTGGTTTGCACGGTCGGGAGGTCGGGCGAGGTTTCGCAACCAGCAAATAGGAGTGCGCTGCCCAGTAACGTGCAGGCAGTTATCAAGCGGGGCAGGGGGGAGGTAAACGATGGGAGATCAAACATAGCGATAGAACTTTCTCGGTGGGGCGAGCTCGGGGTCACAAATGACAGCCGAGAAATGCCGATTCGAGGGGAATTGGGCCTACGTGCCGCGGAGCGCCTCCTTGGTATGCGAGTATACCCCTCAGTTTTGGCACGAAACAGGAATCCACGCTAGTAGTTTGGGTATTTTGGGAAGACCGTGCTGGGATTACAGCGAACAGCCATACCCAACTCATTGCCTCTGAAATCGCCGCCTCACTGAGAGCGACTCTCAATAACTCGTTTCTGCTATTGAATTTAGCGATCTTCACGCCGTCCGCAGGTTGCTGGCAACTACCCTCCCTTCTACAATCCCGCATCGCGGCAATGTTCTTGTCGCCCTCATCCGCCAGCAGCCTTGTTTGTCGAGTTTGTACGCATGTTGCCACGTAAGCCAATTTTTCCGAACATCATCGAACTGAACTTCCAGGCCGGCCAGATCATGGGCTGCAATGTCTATCTGGTCTTCGATCAAAAGGAGTGGCTGCTGATCGATATTGGCTTCGAAGAGTCGACGGAAGAAATCGTCGAGTTGATCCGCAACCTCGATTTTCCCCTCAGCCGCTGCAAGATGCTGATCGCCACGCACGCGGACGTCGACCACATTCAAGGAATGGCCAAGGCGAAGGCGCTGCTCAAGGCACCCGTTTATGCCCACCCCAAGGCGGTGAAGCCACTGGAAGAAGGAGATCGGCTTCGGACCTTCGCCCAGATCGAGCCCCAGAACATCGACATGGCGATGCCCAGTGTGAAAATCGATCATACCATCGAAGATGGCGACACAATCACGGTCGGCAAATTGAAACTCGAAGTTTGGTTGACCCCGGGTCATACCGACAGCCAACTCAGCTTTCGCATGGGGAACATCCTCTTCAGCGGCGATAACATCTATCGCGACGGCTGCGTCGGCGCGATCGACGCGCATCACGGCAGCGACATTCCCGCTTTCATCAAGTCGCTCCAACGCATCCGCAACAGCGACGTCGAATGGCTCCTCCCCAGCCACGGCCCCGTTTTTCGCAAGGACAACAAACTGATCGACGCCACCGTCAAGCGCCTGACCGGTTACCTGAGCATGGCCGACTGGGGCACCTGCGCCACGCACTGGCCGCTGATGGAAGAATACGAAGCCGAAGTCGCCGCTGGCAAAATGCCGGAGTAACTTCCGTTGGTCAGTCACTCCGTGACTGACACCTGCTCCTCAAAACCCAGTGCACCTCCGGCAACTGGCTCTGGTTCTGAATTTCCTAATCCGTTAGCGCCGCTCCAAGCAATTCGAGCGCTGCCGCAACTACCTGCTTTTGCCGCGCGAGACGCGTGGTACCGGCGGGCAGCCGAAGCTCATGCACGCTGACAGTGGTCTTCTTTGCACGTCTCTGACCCACACCAATGAAGACGAGCCCGTCGAGTTCCGGCGGGGCTTGCGGACCTAAGTGTCCGGTGACGGAGACGGATATATTCGCCTCGGGAATTATCGCCAGAACCCCGGCGGCCATCCGGCGGGCCACGATCTCGCTTACAGGTCCCGGATCAGTGAGCAGGGACGCGGGAATCTTCAGCAGGGCTTGCTTCGTTTCGTTGCGATACGTCACCACACCCCCGCAATGCCACGCGGAGATTCCCGGCACGGCCGTGAGTGCCCCAGAGACGAGACCGCCAGTGCAACTCTCGGCGAACGCCACTTTTCGCTGCTTCTCGGCCAGCAATTTGGCGACTCGCCGGGCAACCTGGGGAATGGACATAAGAATGCTCGCAATGCGGTTAGTAAGGCTTCCAAGTATCGCAGAAACCACCGTAGCTCGGTCACTCCGAGACCGCCCCTCAATTTGCGAACGATTGTTGCAGTTGCCAAGAACCCCATTCAGAGGGCGCGAGTCATGGAATGACTCGCCTACGGGGCTGCCCGGTGGTGAATTGCGGGGAGTAACGATACGATACAAAATCAGGCGCGGAATTGTGGTTTTTGATTTGAGGGTAGGTGTATGCCAGCTGACGAAATTTTGCTCGACACAGAAGAACGCATGGACAAGGCCCTGAGCGTGCTGAAGAACCACCTGGCTGGCATTCGCACCGGCCGGGCCAACCCCGGTCTGGTCGACGGACTGAAGGTCGAAGTCTACGGCTCGCTCAGCCCCATGAAGCAGCTCGCTTCGGTTGGCGCGCCGGAGCCGCAGCAGATTGTGATTCGCCCTTACGATGCGACCACGATTAAGGACATTGAAAAAGCGATCATCTCCAGCGGGCTTGGGCTCGCGCCGCAAAGCGATGGTCGCGTGATCCGTCTGAACATTCCGCCGCTCACCACCGAAACGCGCCGCAAGCTGGTCGTTCGCATCAAGGAAGTAACCGAAGAAGCCAAGGTCGCCATTCGCAACGTCCGCCGCGACGGCAATAAGGCCGCCGAGCAAGAAGAAAAAGACAAGCTCCTGAGCGAAGACGAGTGCAAAACCTTGAAGGAAGAAATTCAAGAGCTCACCAAGAAGTACGAGAACGCCGCCGGCGACATGGCGAAAACCCGCGAAGCCGAAGTGATGGATAACTGACGCAAAGAACTAACGTTCTGAGACATGGGCAGGCAAGTCTGCTGCAGCTTCAGAACGAGAATTCACTTCACGCGTGGGCAGTCGCGACTACAGGTTTCGCGCGGGCAGGTTGAGCTGAAGCTATTGGGCAAGGAGTCTCGCTTGAAATCGCTCGCAAAGGTTTTGGGTCGCGTTTCGCACGGCGATTGCGTCGAGCAGATGAATTCGCTGCCGGAGGGCTCGGTCGATCTGGCTTTCGCCGATCCGCCGTTCAACATTGGCTACGACTACGACGTTTATCACGACCAGAAAGAGCACAACGAGTATCTCGACTGGTCCGAGAAGTGGATCGCCGCAGTCCATCGCGCTCTCAAGCCGACTGGCACGTTTTGGCTGGCCATTGGCGACGAGTACGCAGCGGAACTCAAGCTGCTGAGTCAGAAAGTTGGCTTTCACACGCGGAGTTGGGTCATTTGGTATTACACGTTCGGCGTGAATTGCAAAGCCAAGTTCAGCCGGTCGCATGCGCACTTGTTCTACTTCGTGAAGGATCGCGAGAAGTTCACGTTCCGCGGCGAAGAGTTGGAGAACCGCATTCCGTCGGCCCGGCAGTTGGTCTATGCCGACACGCGAGCCAACCCGAACGGCCGCTTGCCCGACGACACCTGGGTGCTGCGGCCGCAGGATCTTGCCGGCTGCTTTTCGAGTGAAGAAGATACCTGGTACTTTCCTCGCGTCGCCGGCACATTCAAAGAACGGGCCGGATTTCACGGTTGTCAGATGCCCGAGCAACTTTTGGCGCGGATCATCCGCATCTGTTCGGAACCCGGCGAAGTGGTCCTCGATCCCTTCAGCGGCAGCGCGTCGACGCTCGTCTGTGCCAAGAAGCTCGGCCGCGAATGCCTGGGCTTCGACCTGTCGCCCGATTACGTCGAGCGCGGCAACGAGCGGCTGAAGCAAACCCAAGTCGGTGACGCACTCGTCGGCGCCGCTGAACCGACCATGAGTGCTCCTTCGACGGCAGCGGGCAAACGCGTGGCCGATAAACTGGCCGACCCCAATCGCAAGAAACGAACTCGTCAAACGAATAAGAGAACAGACACGCCGTTAATCGCGGACTAACTCGCGTCGTTTTCTGGTCTCAACACTGGTTCCTTCGTCCATGGAATTCGCTCTTTCTATCTGTCTGGGCATCGGACTCGCTGCCGCCTGCGGCTTTCGGGTTTTCGTGCCGATGCTTGGCCTAAGCCTGGCAGCCCAGGCCGATCAGTTGCAACTCGGAGCCGGCTTCGAATGGCTCGATTCGCCAGTCGCATTGGCCTGCTTTGCCGTGGCAACAGTGTTGGAAATTGGGGCGTTTTATATTCCCTGGCTCGATAACCTGCTTGATACCATCGCCACCCCCGCAGCAGTCGTCGCGGGGACGATTTTGACGGCATCCGTCGTCACCGACATGTCTCCCCTCATGCGCTGGACGGTGGCAATTATTGCCGGCGGTGGTGCCGCGGGCATGGTGCAAACGGGAACGGTGCTGCTGCGAGGAACTTCGACCGCAACCACCGGCGGCACCGGCAACTTCATCATCTCGACGTTCGAACTAATTAGCGCGCTAGTTGCAACCATCTTGGCGATTATGCTCCCGATTCTCGCTGCGGTATTGGTGGTCGCGATTGTGGGCTTCGTCTTCTATTGGCTGGCGACTCGTCAGCAGGCCAATGCGACACCAGAGAAGTGCAGCCCCACGAAGCAGCCGCTGGCGTAGAATGAGCGGCCACTTCTATCCCTGGCCGACAACCAAAGACGCACCTCATGCCTCGCCCCGTCCTTGCCGATTGGTACGACTACCCGCAGTACTACGACATGGCCTTTCTGGAAGACACCAAGCCAGAAGCTCGCTTTCTCTGCGCTGCGTTTGAGAAATACGCCAAGCACCCCGTCAAGCGAGTGCTCGAGCCTGGCTGCGGCGGCGGTAGACTCGTCGTGGCGCTTGCCGAGCGCGGTTACGAAATGCTCGGCTTCGATACCAGCCAGGCATCCCTCGCCTATTTGCGCAAGCGACTCGCGCGGAAGAACCTGCAGGCCGAAGTCTATGCCGACGACATGACGAAGTTCACGGTAAAGCAACCTGTCGATGCGGCGATCTGCACGTTCAACACCTTCCGCCATCTCACCACAGCCCAAGCAGCCCGCGATCACTTGCAAAGCATCGCGAACGCTTTGGCTCCGGGCGGCATTTATGTGCTTGGGCTCCACCTGCTCCCCCCAGATGCCGACGAAGAGAGCCTCGAACGTTGGACCGCCGTGAAGGGCAAAACAAAAGTGGTCTTCACGCTGCGGGTGCTCGATTTCAACCGCCGCGCACGAGTTGAAAAATTGCGAGCCACGATGCTGGTCCGTTCTCCCGGCAAAGAACTCCGCCTGGCGAGCGAGTTCAGCTTTCGCATCTACACCGCTGCTCAAATCCGCGCGCTCTTTGCCGAAGTTCCCGAGTTGGAACTTTGCGATGTCTACGACTTTTTGTATGACATCAACGAACCGCTCAAGCTCAGCAATGAGCTTTCCGACACGGTTTTCATTTTGAGAAAACGGGGAGCCTGAACAGTATTCATACTACTTGTTCTTCGCGGCTTCGCGTTTGCTGGCGACGGTTTCGTCGTCGATCTTGACCATCTTGAGAATGGCCCGGGCCTTGTCGACTTCGAACTTGAAGTTGCCGAGAAAGCTCATGCCTAAGAGTGGCACGGCCTTAATGGCCACTTGATCCATCACGACGCATTCGACGTTTTCGACCAGGAACTTGCCGACCCGCACGCTGGAAAGCGTTTTGCGAAAACCAGGAATCTCGCGACCATCGGCAAGTATCAGGCGAATCGGTTGATCGGTGCTGTTCGGTTCGATCCCCATTTCCTTGGCCATTTCATAGGGCAAGGCCAACGAAGTAGCTCCGGAATCGACGACCATCTCTTTGGTGTGCTTGCCGTTAATCATCACCGAGGCCCAGAGCGTGTCATCGTCGTCGCGAAGGGGAATATTCTCCGAGAGAATCTTGTCCTCGAGGAGTGCTAATTGCCGTTCGGCTACCGTGAATACCGGTGTCGGCTTCAGGGCGAGAGATTTCTTCAGGACCTCGTTCACTTTGGCGAGCGCTGCCTGGCTATTCGGATCAGCAGCGGCCTTGGCCCAAATTTGTTCGACCTTAGTGGCCGCGGTGCGAAGTTCGAGCAGTTTTTCCGTGTAAGCCTCGCGAGCGATAGCTGACTTGCCGCGGGCTGCCTTCACTTTATCGCCCGATTTTTCCTGCTGTTGGATTCCCAATTGAATTTGCCCGCCGATGGCGTTGAGCGCACCCACCAGGCGGTTGTGATTATCGATCGTCAGGTTGCCAACCGCGAACGCGGCATTCAATTCAACTTCGGTTGACTTCAATTTGGTAATCGTGGCCTTAACCTGTTCGAGTTCCATTTCCGTGAGGGCCAACTCTTTCTCGGCGGTGATGAAATTCTTGCGGACCAAAGTCACATCTTTCATCAGCTTGGCAAATTCCGCCTCATCGGGCAGAGCGATGCCAGTTACTGTTACCTTGAAGCCAGAGGCTTCGAGCGCAGCCTTCGCTTCGGCGGGCGTCAGCATGATCGCTGCCGCGCCATCTTGGGCAAGGGCAGTGTGAATGCCAATCACAATCGCGAATAGTGATAGGCCGGTAAACAAAACGGGATTTCGATACGACATAAGAGGCCCCGCCTTAAGAAACTCTGCGAACAACGGTCCTCAAATACTACCCCCGGTTCGTAGGCGACGCTAGGCGTTTTTTCACGGCGAGCAACCCCGTTGTCCCCTGCAATGTAAAGAGAATTAGTCTTATAATTTCGCTCTCACCATTCAAGCCCGACGATTGCGGCGACTGATCATTGCCAGCTGCGATTCAACTTCTGTGAAACAACTTTCCACCGCCGCTGCGCCACTTCTTAGCAACGCCGTTTTGCACTCGCCACATCCCTGGTGGGGCACGTTTTGCGGGCTCTTTTCGGCAGTGGTTTATACTGTCGCCAACGGCTTCCTCCGCGCGGTGACCGATAGCGATCCGATTTGGGTCTCAGCCATGAAGGCCCTCTCGACCGCCGCTTGCCTGGCACCGTGGCTCGTCCTCTCGCTGCGCCGCGGAGACGGTTTCCCGCCGGTTAAAATCTGGCTGATGATTGCTGCGTCGTCATTGGTCGGGCAGTTGGGCGGAAACATTTCCTTTCAATATGCCCTGGGACAAATTGGGCTGGCGCTCACTGTTCCGCTGTCACTCGGCGGCATGATCGTCGGAGCCACGGTCCTCAGCCGACTCTTCCTGCACGAGCGCGTCAGCGTGGCATCGGCAATTGCGGTGGGAATTCTGCTTATGGCAATCGCTGTGCTGTCACTCGGCGCGGAAGAAGCACGGGCGATGGTGCTGCAGAAGGTGTCGGCGAATCACTGGCAACTTACTCTGGGTGTTACGACCGCGTGCCTGAGCGGCGTGGCCTACTCTGTGTTAAACGTCGTCATTCGACACGCCGTGCAACGGGGAGCCACGTTACCCGCCACGCTCATGACCGTCTCCATGGTCGGACTCATCGCCTTGGGAATGCTTGCGCTGCGAAAAATCGGCGTGGCAGGGATGCTGCAGACCGCGCAGCTCGATCTTGTTTGGATGCTGGCTGCCGGTGTCTGCAATGCCGCCGCCTTTGTGGCGCTGACGCGCTGCCTGCAACTAACGAGCGTGGTGTATGCCAATGTACTCAATGCAGCCCAAGCAGCACTGGCGGCTTTAGCTGGCGTCCTGGTGTTTAACGAGCCCGCTTCCGTGGCCCTCACTGCCGGCGTAGGGCTGACCATTCTCGGCCTCACCGTACTCACCCGCGGCAAGCGCTGAGTGGGTGACAAGGCTGCGAATCGCATCGTTCCCAACCTTACCCCTTCTTTCTCCGGGGCCGCCGTTTCGGGGCGGCAGCTTTCACTTAGATTAACCTCAACCGCTGCCACCCCTCTTTCTGGCTAGCACGATTGTGCGGGCAGAACCGATGAAACGGGCTGTGTGGAGTCAAACCCTTCCAAAGATCGCTAGATTACTTAGTCGCTAAAAAACACCCAAACTGCTTGAATTACGAGCTACGCTTGACTATCCTCCGAGGTGAAATCTCGGAAATCCTCTCGCGTCTTACAAACTTTTGTTCTGCAGTTACGAGGTTATTATGTTGAAGTCTTGGAAGGCCTTACGGACTGTTGCTATCGCTGCTGTCTCGTGCGTCGCAGTCGTCGGCGAAGCAACGGACGCCATGGCTGGTTGGCGCTGGCACCACTCGAGTGGTGGTAGCTCGGGTTCGTCGGGTGGCAGCAGCGGAAGCTGGGGCAGCTCGGGTGGTTCGAGTGGCAGCTGGGGTTCATCGGGCGGTTCCAGCGGTAGCTGGGGTTCTTCGGGTGGATCGAGCGGCGGTTCTTCAGGCGGTAGCTCGGGTGGCAAGCATTGGCGTCGCCACAACCATAGCAGTGGTGGTTCTAGCGGCAGCTGGGGCTCTTCGGGCGGTTCGTCCGGTGGCTCGAGCGGTAGCTGGGGTTCGTCGGGTGGATCGAGTGGCGGCAGCAGTGGTGGTTCGTCGGGGGGTAGCTCGGGTGGCGGCTCGTACTCGCCAGTTGAAGTTTATGAAGCTCCAGGCGTTGAAGGTGCCGTTCCCATGGCACCAGCTCCAGCCGCTCCTGCTCAAACCATGTCTCGCCGGGCTGAAGGTCTGCTGACCGTTCAAGTTCCGGAAGATGCCAAGATCTATGTCAACGGCCAAGCCACCAGCAGCACGGGCGACGTCCGCCAGTATGTGTCGCGCGATCTGAAGGATGGCTTCGCTTACACCTATGAAGTGCGGGCCGAAGTCGTTCGCGATGGCAAGACCATCGAAGAAACCAAGACCATCGACCTCCGCGCCGGTGCCAACAACTCGCTGGCTTTCAACTTCGATTCGAAGTCGGTTGAAACCTCGCTGACCGTTCGCGTTCCTGCCGATGCCAAGGTTTACCTGGCTGGCAATGCCACGACCGCCGCTGGCGAAGTTCGCGTCTTCAAGACCACTGGCCTGAGCAACGGCAAGGGCTGGAACGACTACACCGTTCGCGTTGAATTCGAACGCGATGGTCAACTCGTCACTCGCGAAGAGAAGATCACCCTCGCTGCTGGCGACTCGAAGGAATTGACCTTCGACGTCGAAACCCCGAAGGTTGCTTCGACTCGCTAGTCTGAAGTGCTCGTCACGCTCCGTCGTGACGAGAAACCTCACACCGATGTGAGGATCGCAAGAAAATAAGAAACCCTCGTGCTGCGAAGTACGAGGGTTTTTTCGTGTGCTGGAGAAACGGTCGAGAGTAGGCAAGTTATCCGGACATCAAGGCATTTGTCACCTTGTCACCCCCTCACCTTGCCTCCCTTGCTTCACTTCGGTTCCACCGGAATATCAATCCAGCGGCGCTCGGCGTGCGATTGCAGCGTAGCGTCGGCGATGATTTGCGACTGCAGCCCATCATAGAAGCTGGGGACCGCTTCGCGGCCGTTGCAGATGGCGTCGACAAATTCCCAGACCAGGTCGTAGCGGAAGACGGTGGCCGGTTCACCTTGCGTGACATCGCGCGGGCTGCCGACGGGCTTGAGGAATTCAGCGGGAACATCGACCGGAGCGAGGTCCTGACCGGTCTTGCCCATCATCAACTGATTGGGCATGTGCAAGCGATAGACACACGAATACTCCGAACCGTTAATTTCGGCCCATTCGTGCCCAAAGCCCTTAAAGCCGTAACCCTTCGCCAGCGTGGTTCCTTCCCACACACCAGTCGCACCGCTGGCGAATTCACCCAGGATGCACGACCAATCGTCGACCTCAGAGGGAGCGCAGTCTTTGCCATCGACGGTCTTAGTACGGGGAGCAAACCGCGCTACCGCTCCGCTCAGGGTCTTCAGCGGACCGAGCAAATCGAGCGCGAAGTCAATGCGGTGAATGGTCATATCGAACAAGTCGCCAGCGCCGGCCCGTTCTTTGTATTGTCGCCAGCCCCAGCTTGTCTCCGGCCAATCGAGAAACCGCTGACTACGAAAGTGACGCAGGTCTCCGAGCGTGCCGCTCTTCACCAAGTGTCGCATGTACCGCATCGAGGGGGCGAAGCGATAGGTGAAGGCCGTCATATGGACGACGTTCGCGTCGCGGCAGGCGTGGTACATGTCGCGCACTTCCTGCGCGTGCAGGCCAAGGGGCTTCTCGCACATTACATGTTTGCCATGCTTTGCGGCCGCGAGCGTGATCGGGCGATGCGTATCATTGGGTGTGGCGATGATGATCGCGTCGACACCGGGATCGGCACAGATGGCTTCAAAGTCGGTGGTGATCTTCTCGACCCCCCAGTCCTTTTTGCGCTTCTCGAGCAGCTCCTGGCTGGCATCGCAGACAGCAACTAGCTTCGAGCGCGTGTCAATCCGAATGCCAGGCACATGGTGATAGTCGCTGACGGCGCCCGCGCCGACGATTGCAATTTTGACGGGGTTGGCCGCAGAGTAAGCAGGCATTTCGTCCTCCTCGAACAAATAAGGGCAGGGGAGCGTAGAAAGGTAATCGTGGCAATCCAGGCGAGCTTTATCGTTTTTGCAGCCCACCAATGTGACGCCGCCGGGCCGGACGTCAAGCCGAGACGAATTCTCAAGTCGTTCACGATTTAACCAAGTTTCCAAGAACCTGCCCGCAGATTGTTGGGTCTACCTAAGAAGAAAGTAATTTGGAGCAAATAAACTTGCCGGCAACAGTTTGGGCACTTTGATGACGCACTGCGAACCCCTCGCGAAATCGCTCTAAATCAATTCTAGAAAGGGACTTGCATCGAAGCAAACCAGCAGCTGCGAACTGGTCGCAAGGCGAGTTGCTTGCGGACCTCCGCCAGGGCGAAGCTGTGAATCTTTTCTCAATCACCACCCGTTAGAGGGTGTCCCTTTCATCCTGAAGCCGTTACATTGACTCGGAACGGAACAGGGCCGGCGAACCCCTCGTGGAATGGTGCGCCGGGATTGCAACCCACATATGGATAAGACTTTATGTGTTTGCTCGCGATACAATACCGCTCGGTACCGGAGGCACCAATCCTGGTCGCCGCCAACCGAGAGGAAGCTTACGACCGCCCTTCGCTGGTACCAGCTATTCAGCCTGGTAAACCGCGGGTGCTGTCGGGAGTTGACGCACGCCACGGGGGCACGTGGTTAGGCGTCAATCAGAACGGTTTGTTTGTTGGGGCTTGTAACCGGCCTAAAATGCTCGCAACGATGGGACCGCGCTCGCGCGGCCTGTTGTGCAAAGAGCTGCTGCGGGTTAACTCGGCCCGACAAGCGGTCGATCTGGCCATGGAAGAACTTCTCTCCGGCAAGTACGAAGGCGTGAACTTTGTCATCGCTGACAATGAATCAGGCTGGGTCGTACACGGGAGCGAAGACCCAGAGGTAGAAGAACTGGAAGAGGGGCTGAACATCATTTCGAGCTACGATGTGAACGACCCTCGCGACGAGCGTCAAAAACTCGCTCGCCGGTTGCTTACACTGCAGACGCTCGACTCGGCTGTGAAGTTCCTCGCCGTTGCCAGCAAGGCCTTTGCTCGCCCGCCAGCGACTCCGGATCGACCGGGCATGGTGGTGCAAGGCAAAGAACGCGGAACCGTCAGCTCGACGTTGATTGCCCTCGGCAAGAAGCCTCGTGACGCGATTTTTCAATACGCGAATGGTGCCCCGGATGTGGCCCGCTATGAAGACTACTCGCCACTACTGCGAGACATCCTCAGCCGCGGCCTGCGTGAATCGCGGACCCGTGCCAAGGCATAAGCTGCCCAGCACTTAATATCGAACTCCCTTAGGACGCTCGCGAATTCTTTCGCGGGCGTTTTTTTGTGGCCACAGCCCGCTTTTTCGGGGCCGGAAGCTCGCGAATCAGTTCGTACTGCAGAGCATTCCCTTGTTTGCCGGTCACCTTCATACCGCCGGTCTTGCGCAAGCAGTAGGTAATCCGCTGGGCGATCCAGCGTTGAATGCCCATGGCGTCGGCGAGTTCGCCAGTGTGAAACTCGGTGGGCAGATCGCAGGGAAGAAGCGCCAGCAAGTCGCCGTTCGTTTGAAAGGCATGCGTCGAGACAACATCGACCATGCTCAGGTCATGCACAATGTGATCGTTGCGCCGCCAGCGCCGACGCTTGCCATGACCGGGAATTCGGCGTTCCTCGACGATCACCAGCGGCACTTCAACCGTCAGCCGCGGGTGTGGGAAGACGGACGTGAAGTAAATCAACTCGTGAAACAAATCGAGCAGCGTCGCCTGCTTGGGGCTGAGGCGACGGCTAATCTCCCGCCCGCCGACTTCCTCCATCTTGATGAGCGTTTTGCGCGCGATGAGGGGCTTCACGACGCGGACCTGATGCTTTTCGAGCAGTTTGGCGACCTTGTTCCGAATCGCCCCCAATGACCCATGCTGGATCTCGACCAACTCGTCGCCGCGCACCACATCGATGCGATAGCCCGCCAACTTGCGGCACTCTTGCTCGCTAGCTTCGTGCTCGCCCGCGTAGAGTGCTTTCAACTGTCGATGGAGAGAAGTTTCCATAGCGGCCAACGATACCAGCTTTTTCCCTTGCCGCCCAAGACCGATTCCACATTCTGCCCCGCTAGCAGCCGGCAATTGCTCTCGACGTACTTCCGGCGACCACCGATACTCCGCGCCTACGCACTTAGCCCGACGCGTCAGCGAGGGAGAACTGCTCGCTGACGCGTCGGGCTACTTGAAAGCGCAAACTAGGAAGAGATCGCAATGTCCGAACTGCGAAAAGCCGCTGTCCTGCTCATGAGCTTGCCGGAAGAAGATGCCGCTGCGCTCCTGGGCAAGCTCACGCCCAAGCAAGTCGAAGTGGTCTCCATCGAGATCGCCAAGTTGGGTCGGCTGTCCGGCACCGAGCAGGAGTCGGTCATTCAAGACTTCGCCGGTGTGAACCCTGCTGCGCTCGGTGTGGCCGGTGGCGGTCTGGAAGTGGCCTCCCATCTGGTCGAAAAAGCGCTCGGGGCCGAAGCGAGTAAGACTTTGGAAAACGTTCGGCAATCGATTCAATCGTTGCCGTTCGGCTTTCTGAAAAAGATCGATCCGCAGAACCTGATGACTTATATCATGGATGAGCATCCGCAGACGATCGCGCTCATCCTCTCGCACCTGCCGTCGACCTACGGGGCGGAAATCATCAAGGGACTTCCAGCCGAGCGGCAACTGCAGGTCATTCGCCGCATCGCCAACATGGGACAGACGAACCCGGAAGTCATTTCCGAAGTCGAGCGAGGACTCGAAAGCCGGATGGCCAACGTCATGAATCAATCGTTCGAGAAAGCAGGTGGCGTGAACAGCGTTGCCGAGATTCTCAACGTTACCGACCGCGCAACCGAGCGCACGCTGCTCGAAAGTCTCGCGCAAGAAGATCCCGAATTGGTCGACGAGATTCGTCGCCTGATGTTCGTGTTCGACGACATCGGCAAGCTGACCGACAAAGACATTCAGACGGTCCTTAAGAACGTCGAGACTTCGCAATGGGCCATGGCCCTCAAGGGTGCCAGCCCGGAGCTCAAGCAGAAAGTGCTCGGCAATCTTTCGACGCGGGCAGCACAAACGCTGAACGAAGAAATCGACTACCTCGGCGCGAAGAAACTCAGCGAAGTCGAGGCGGTGCAGCAACAGATCGTCGATATCGTCCGCAAGCTCGAAGACGCGGGACAAATCACCGTGCATGCCGCCGAAGAGAACGAGCAGTTAGTGCAGTAACGCGCTATCGATTCATCAATCTTCTTATATACTGAGTGAAGATTTGATTCTCACAACTGGCGGCCAGCTGACCGCAGTATTAGGATGACGCGCGCATCGATTCGTTTCACTCGAAACGGCATCGCTTCTGCCACATCTTATGGAGTTGCCTACCATGTTGAATTCATCGAGAGTTGCTGCGCTCGTTATGTGCGCAGCCCTCACCTGTTGCAGTTACCAAACTGCTTTCGCACAACAAAAGCCAAATATCATTCTGCTTGTCTCCGACGACACCGGCTATGGAGACCTGGGCCCCTATGGCGGCGGTGAAGGCCGCGGGATGCCGACGCCCCATATCGACCGGTTGGCCAAAGAGGGAATGACCTTCTTTTCGTTCTACGCCCAACCAAGTTGCACTCCGGGTCGAGCCGCCATGCAAACCGGCCGCATTCCCAACCGCAGCGGCATGACGACCGTTGCCTTCCAAGGTCAAGGTGGCGGACTGCCGGCAGCTGAGTGGACTTTGGCGTCGGTGCTTAAAACCGCTGGCTACCAAACATTTTTCACTGGCAAGTGGCACTTGGGCGAAGCCGATTACGCCATGCCAACCGCGCAAGGCTATGACGAGATGAAGTACTGCGGTCTCTATCATCTCAATGCCTATACCTACGGCGATCCAACGTGGTTCCCCGATATGGACCCCGCGCTGCGGGCCATGTTCAACCGTGTGACGAAAGGCGCTCTTTCGGGTAAGGCTGGCGAACCCGTCAAGGAAGAATTCAAAATCAATGGCCAGTATGTGAACACACCGGAGAAGGGTGTTGTCGGCATTCCGTTCTTTGATTCTTACGTCGAAAAAGCAGCGCTCGATTATCTCGATCAGGCTGCCAAGTCGAACAAACCGTTCTACTTGAACGTGAACTTCATGAAGGTGCATCAGCCCAACATGCCCCACCCAGACTTCGTGCATAAATCGATGTCGAAGAGCAAATATGCCGATTCCGTCGTGGAACTCGATTCGCGGATCGGTGCCATCATGGATAAGGTCCGGGCTTTAGGCTTAGACAAGAACACTTTCGTGTTTTACACGACGGACAATGGCGCTTGGCAGGACGTCTATCCCGATGCGGGCTACACACCGTTCCGGGGCACCAAAGGGACTGTTCGCGAAGGCGGCAATCGCGTTCCAGCCATAGCGTGGATGCCGGGAAAAATCGAAGCCGGCAAGCGGAACCACGACATCGTCGGTGGGCTCGATTTGATGGCGACGTTCGCTGCCATTGCAGGAACTAAACTTCCGACCCAAGATCGCGCGAATCAGCCGATCTATTTTGATAGTTTCGATATGTCGCCAGTCCTGTTTGGAACTGGCAAGTGCGCGCGAAACTCCTGGTTCTTCTTCACCGAGAATGAATTGTCTCCTGGTGCCGCCCGTGTCGGTAATTATAAAGCGTGCTTTAATTTGCGGGGCGATAACGGCCAGGCAACAGGCGGTCTAGCAGTCGACTCGAACCTCGGCTGGAAAGGTCCGGATAAATATGTGGCAACGGTGCCACAAGTGTTTGATCTGTGGCAAGACCCCCAAGAGCGGTACGACATTTTCATGAACAATTACACGGAACGGACCTGGACAATGGTCACCATTAGCGAAGCTATCAATCGACTGATGAAGACCTATGCCCAGTACCCACCGCGTAAATTACAGAGCGAGGCCTATTCAGGACCGGTTACCCTGACTGACTACGAACGCTTCCAGCACATCCGTCAGGAACTGGATAAGCAGGGAGTGAAGATTCCATTGCCTACGGGCAACTAAGGCGGCTTTGTTCCAAGCATTGGTCGACAGTTCTCAGGTCCGGAGTGTTAGTCATGTTGCAATTGCAAATGCCATGTTGGATATCAGTTTGGCTCGCACTCTGGACGGCGGCGGCCACACAGGTCGTAGCGCAAGCGCCACCTCGTTTGCCTACCGAAATTGAAGTCGTTCGCGATATCGAATTCGGCCAAGGTGGCGGACGAGCGCTGAAGTTGCATCTGGTTCGGCCGAAGGAATTGCCCACCGAACCGATGCCGGCCATCGTCTATATCCACGGCGGCGGCTGGACGGGCGGCAATCGTGACGGTGGTCTCGGCCATGCGTCGCAGTGGGCGCGGCGGGGGATTCTCGGGGCGTCGATCGAGTATCGGCTCTCGGGCGAGGCCAAGTTTCCGGCTCAGATTGAAGATTGCAAATGCGCGATTCGCTTCCTGCGTGCGAAGGCCAAGGAGTATCATCTCGACCCCGATCGAATCGCCGTCTGCGGGCATTCGGCGGGCGGGCACTTGAGCGCGCTTGTCGGCACCTCGGCCCATCTGCCGGAGTTGGAAGGGAAAGGAGGCTGGCCAGAGTTTTCCAGTAAGGTGCGGGCCGTTTGCGCCATCAGCGGACCAGCCGATTTTCCCACATGGGGCAACGAAGCACATCCGGCAGTCAGAGGATTGCTCGGTGGGTTGGTGACGGAGAAGCCGGAACTGGCCGCGCTAGCGAGTCCAGTCACGCACGTGCAGAAATCGACTCCGCCGTTTCTGATCATTCACGGTGACAAGGATGATATCGTGCCGGTCAGCCAAGGACGAGCAATGCACGCCGCGCTCGAAAAGGTAGGAGCCGATTCCACGCTGCTGGTTGTGGAGGGTGGCAATCATCATCCCTATTCACCGGAAACGGGTAAGGCGATGAACGAATTTTTCGAGAAACACCTGCGCTCGAAGGCAGAAAAGAAGTAACCCGCTATTTGCCGATGCAAAAGCGGCTGAAGACGCGGTCGAGAATGTCGTCGGTATAAATCGCACCGACGACCTGACCAAGTTCATCAAGTGACAAGCGCAGCTCGGCCGCGATCCATTCTTCACTCGCGCCGCTATTGGCGAGGTCTGATGCTGCTGCCAGTGATGCAGCCGCGGCTTGCAGACTAGCACTGCAGCGGATGGCAGTAGCTGGGACGGCAAGACTTTCGCTTGGCGCCAGATCGAGTGCGGCCACGATTGCCGTGCGTAGTTCGTTCAAACCTGCCCCAGTCGTGGCACTGGTTCGCAGGGCAGGGGAGGGGAGCGAGAACCTGTTTGGGTGTCGACCATCATCGAGGTCGCACTTCGTCAGCACGACGATCCGCTGTTGCGTGGAGCGTGCCAGTTGCTTGGTGACGGCGAGCGATACGGGCTGAGTACTATCGATGCAGACAACTTCCAAGTCGGCCTGTGCCTGCTGCTGCTGCCGATGGTCCTGGGCGTCGCTGCCAATTTGGTCGGCATTCGAAGCCGTCTCGATACCCGCGGTATCAATCAGTTGAAACTGTTTGCCGCTGACGACGAGAAGTCGCGCGAGATAATCTCGTGTCGTACCCGCCATCGGTGAAACAATGGCAGCTTGCTCATTGGCCAAGGCATTGAGCAGGCTACTCTTCCCCGCATTCGGTTCTCCAAGCAAGACCACTCGCGGCGCAGTGGAGCTCGTTTCGGCGCGCGACTGCAACTGCTCCGCCACAGCGCGCACGGCAGTCGCTGCTGCAGCCACCTGGGTTTGCAGATCCGCGCGGGTAATGAATTCAATGTCTTCATCCACGAAGTCGAGCCCAGCTTCTAAGTGCGCGAGCAAATCGAGCAGTTGATTGCGAACTTCGGCGAGCCGGTGCGATAGGCCGCCCGCGAGTTGCGCGAGCGCCGTTTGCAGTTCCGCAGCATCACGGGCTTCGATCACACCCAGGACCGCTTCAGCCTGCGTTAAATCGAGCCGGCCGGCAAGAAACGCGCGGAGCGTAAATTCGCCAGGGCGCGCCAGTCTTGCGCCAGCGGCACACAACGCACTTATGGCCAAGTCGAGCAGCGGAGGCGAGCCCGGCAGGTAGATTTCGGCCAGGGGCTGCCGCGTGTAGCTGCGTGAAGTTCGCCAGAGGTAAACGATCGCCGGTAAGCTGCGTTCGACACCATCGCTACCGCGCACGAGCAACAGGCACTGGATCGTTGCCGATGCTTTCTTTCGGTTGGTTGGTGCCGACCGCAACGTTTGTTGCAGCAGCTTCTCGGTCGCGGGACCACTCAGGCGAATGATCCCTTCGTAACTTCCCCCCGTTGCGGAAGCGATGGCGACAATCGTATCGTCCATCTCCAGCGACATTACCGCTTCTTCTGCTTGCGAGCCGCGCGGGCACTGCTACCGTTGGACGACTCCGTCACGAGCTTCTTTTCGGAGATTACGCTCGGATCGATGGGCTTCGATTTCGGCAGCAAGGTTCGTTCTGCCACGCTCCACAAGCTCGACGTGATGAAGTACAAGCAGAGACCGGCGGGAACTTTATAGAAGAACACGCCCATCATGAGGCTCATGATCATCATGGTCTGCTGCTGCACTTCTTGCTGTTCGTCGGTCGGCGGCGGCGTGAACAGTTTCTGCTGAACGATGAACAGGGCAATCGTTACCAGCGGCAACACGTTGAAGAATGGTCCCAGCCAGCCGTCGGCTTCGTCGCCAATGAAAGCCGGCACGTAATCTCGCCAATAATACAGTTTATCGGGACCGGCCAAATTCGATGCCCAAGCGAGCCCGGGGAAGAGGGACGCATCGCGCAGGTGGATGTCGACACTGAGGCAGCGATAAAGCCCCACAAACACCGGCAGCTGAAAAAAGACCAATAAGCAGCCGGCAAACGGGTTGGGCATGCCGGCCTTCTTCATCAACTCTTGCGTGGCCTGGTGCTGCTTGAGTGGATCGTCTTTGTACTTCTCCTTAACTGCGGTCAATTCCGGCTTTAAGAGCTGCGAAATCTCTTGCATCCGCTTCGCGGCGATCGATTGCCGAATGCTGAACGGTAACATGCAGGTTCGCACCAGTACTGTCAGCAAAATGATCGCGATGCCGTAGTTACCGGTAACCGAGTACAGAAAGGTCAAGATGTTCCGCAGGAGCATCGCGGGATAGGCCGCGTACCACCAGCCGAATTCAACGATCTCTTCCAATCCATAAGGCCTGAGGATATCGGGATCTTTCGGCCCGAGAAATATCTGGTAGCGATGTTCGAGCGATTTGCCAGCATCGAGACTTTCCCGCGGCGTGACCATGCGCACACTTGTGTTCGTGGTGCGGATGCGCGTCTTGGTCAGCTGAGTCACGTCGTGCATCGGAATGGCACTCGCGCGCGAGAACTTCGGGGCGGGATGATCCTTGTCTCCCACAGGCATCACCATCGCGGCGAAGAACTGCGCATCGACACCAAGGAAAGTGAGTGGTTCGGCATCCTTGCTGTTGTCTTGCAGCAGGTATTCGATCGTGGTGTGATCTTTAAGGGCCTTCTTCGCATGATCGAAGATCATGGGCGTGCCGACGAGATGGTGGGGCAGATCGCCTGTCTGATACAACACGTCGCGAGCACCTGCTCCGCGGAACATATCGCGATGCAACTTGGTGCTGTACCACCAGCCTTCGAGCGGAATACCGTTCGGGCCGTCGAGTCGATATGCCAGGCCCAGCGGCTTATCGCCGGTGTTCTCGACACCTACGACCATATCCAAATGATAGATCTTGGCCTTGCCGGGAATCTTTTCCTCTTTGCCAGCCTTAGGAAGCGAGTACCGCTTGGTGATCTTGAGCGAGCCAGCTTCTTTGCGGCCAATTCCTTGCAGCGTTTGTTCGGTCAGGGTCATGCTGAACGTGACGCCACTTTCCGATTGATCGCTCATTTCCCAATTGCCGTTGCGCAGCGCCGACAAGCCGCGAATCTCTTCTTCGCCTGCCTTAATCTGCACGCCTTGCAATGTTTCGAGCGTAAGGAGCATGGACAGCGGATCGGTGACCGTCCGCTTATCGGCCGTGACGCGAGTTTCGGGGCGAATCATTTCCAGCGGCCGACGAGTCAACAGAATCGTGTACTTCAGCGATTCGGTCTTGCCCGCGGTGGTGCGGTCGACGGTCACTTCGATCGACTGCCCAGGCTTGCTGTTCCTGCGCAGCCACGACTCGAGTTCTTCGCCGCGTTCGATGGGTGCGCCGTTGACCTCGCGGATGACATCGCCCACCTGCAGGCCAATCGGGCGAGTCCCATCAACAGGCTTGGCCAGCGAAGCTGGCGTGCCGGGTCCAACGGTCTGCACGGTGGCATCCTTGGTGTCGCGCCCGACCAGGGCGAAACCGAGATGCCCCAGGTAACCTGATTGATCCTCGATATCGCGAAATCTCGGGTCGTTGAGTTCCACCCGCTCGACCGCAGCACCCCGATTATCAAGTGTGACCAGCATGGTGTAGGGACTGGTCGGATCGAGCGAGCCGATAGTGACCGACGCCCGGGCAACAGTCGGTGTGCCATCGGCAGCACCAACCTGGGGCTCATCGTTTGGCTGGGCGGGGTTCGGTTGGGCGGGATCGACTGCCGCCGGATCGGCTGGAGTTTTTTCCGGATTTGGGTCCGCAGCCTTGCCAGCAGGGTCGTCGCCGGGCTGAACGGCAGCGGGATCCAGCTTTTCGGCCGGATTGGCTGCGACGGGGGGCTGAGGCTTCAGGAAGACCGCACGACCAACCAAAAAGGTCGTCCAGATCAAGAAAGCCAGCACAAGAAACGTAACGAAACGCTTATCCACAGGGGGAGCCCCTCTCGCAGCGGTGAAGCAACGGGCAATCCGCTCCCGCTCGAAAGGGGAGGCAAACCAGGCGACGCCATGCCGCCAACTAGTATTCTCTGCCGGGAGGCGAATCTTGCAAGTGGCTGCCCTCGTTCGAGCTAGTGCCAACGCGCGAGGTAGAAGACTTAATAACCGCGCTCTCCCCCTGTGCCGCGCAGTCACTTATCATAGCGCTCATGCTTCGTACTACTGCTTCAGATCGTTGGCATCGTCAACAGTTGTCGCGCGATAGCCTGCGCGCGTGGCAACTCGAACGGCTGAACAAGCTGCTGGTCGATGTTATTTCGCACAATCGCTTTTATCTCGACAAACTCGGCAAGCTGGTCCACCCGCTTACGTCGCTCGACCAACTAAGCGAAATGCCGTTCACCTATAAAGATGAATTGGTCACCGCGCCAGCCCAGGGCGAGTTTGCGGCGAATCTGACCTATCCGCTCGAACGTTATGTGCGCTATCACCATACGTCGGGGACGCGCGGGCGTCCGATGCCCGTGCTCGATACGGCCGACGATTGGCAGTGGTGGATCGAAACGTGGCAGTACGTGCTCGATGCGGCCGAAGTGCGCACGGAAGATCGGGCCGCGCTCGCATTTTCGTTTGGCCCGTTTATCGGCTTTTGGAGCGCCTACGACGCCGCTGTCGCTCGCGGACTAATGGTCATTCCCACCGGCGGCATGAACAGTCGCAGTCGGTTGGAAATGATTCGCAGCACTCAGGCGACAGTGCTGTTCTGCACACCGAGTTACGCCTTACATCTGGCCGAAGTGGCCCACGAAAATCAGATCGATCCGCGGGCGCTGCACGTTCGCAAAGTCATCGTCGCGGGCGAACCGGGCGGTTCGGTGCCGGCCACGCGAGAGCGGATCGAACAAGCCTGGAACGCAACACTCATCGATCATGCCGGAGCATCGGAAGTCGGACCTTGGGGTTTCAGTCGGGATGATCGCGGCCTGCACATCGTCGAAAGTGAATTCATCGCGGAGTTTTTCTCGGTTGCCACGGGTGAGCCGGCTACCGATGGCGAATTGTCGGAACTGGTGCTCACTTCGCTGGGTCGCCGCGGCAGCCCGCTGATTCGCTATCGCACGGGCGACCTGGTGCGACCGCAGTTCAACGCCAGCGGCGATTGTCGCTTCGTGCTGCTCGAAGGGGGAGTCCTCGGCCGGGCCGATAACATGCTGGTTGTCCGCGGCGTGAACGTGTTTCCTAGTTCCATCGAACACATCCTGCGCGGCTTTCCCGAAGTGGTCGAGTTTCGCGTAACAGCGACCAAAGCAGGGGCGATGGATGCGCTGGCGGTCGAAGTCGAAGATCGTCTGGCCCAACCCGAACGGATCGCGCGCGAAATGCAGCTGCGACTTGGCCTGAAAATCGACGTGCAACTTGTCGCACTCGGCACGTTGCCCCGCTTCGAAGGGAAGGGGCAACGGTTCATCGATCGGCGGTCCAAGCCAGCCCCGGTAACCGCAGGCTGAGAAGTCCTGATCTAATCTAACGGCGTCACGCGGCCGCTTTGATCGGTCCTTTGGGCGTGCGCAGTTTGAAGAGGCCGAAGATATCGGACTGATTGAGGCCAGCGCTGGAAGCGCCGCCCGTTTGATCGATTACCGCAGCGAAAAGTTCTCGTTTATGGGCGAGCACTTCGTTAATCCGCTCTTCGATCGTATTCATTGCCAACATGCGAGTAACTGTTACGGCACCCTTCGCGCCAATCCGATGAGCGCGGTTGATCGCCTGGTCCTCAATGGCCGGGTTCCACCAACGATCGAACAAGAACACGTACTCGCAGAACTGCAAATTCAACCCCACACTACCGGCGCCATAGCTCATAATGATCATGTGCCGGTCTTTGTTTTCTTTGAACTCCTTCAAGATCGGGTCGCGTTTGGCAGACGGGATCTTGCCGTGATACTCCAGCGGATTGAACCGCGCGAGCGCCGGTTTCATCTGATCAATGGTCTTCGTCCACTGGCTGAAGACAATCGCCTTTTTGCCGCTGGCCGCAACTTCTTCCATGTCTGCTTCGAGTCGTTCTAGCTTGGCGCTGGCACCAGTCAGAGGATCGAAGTTGCAGATCTGCTTGAGCCGCAGCACGAGTTCGAAAATATTCTGGACGGTGATCTGATCGCCCATCGCATTGAGATTGATCACCCCTTCGTCCTCAGCCATTTTGTAGGTGGCCCACTGCTCGGGCGTAAGGTCAATGTCCGCATCGCGGAACATCTTCGGCGGCATGTCGGTGAGCACCATATCCTTCGTGCGGCGAATGATGTGGTCGCGCACGAGCTCGGCCAGTTTCTTCGCCGGGAGTCCGGTTTGCAGATAGCCGGGCGAGAGGAACTCGAAAATGCCCACCAGATCATCGGGCCGGTTCTCGATGGGCGTACCCGTGAGTGCCCAGCTGCGGGTGCGACTGATGGAACGGACGATTTCGCTGGTTGTGGCACCGACGTTCTTGATGCGCTGCGCTTCGTCGAGCACAACCAGGTCGAAATGCAGACCAGAGTCGAGGACATCGCGGTCGCGCATCAGCAGTTCATAGTTAGCGATCGTCACTGGCGCGGTTGCTTCGGTCCATTGCCAGCGCCGTTTGTTCGAATCGCCTTCGACAATGTTGATGGGAATTTCCGGTGCCCACGTTTGAAACTCGCGCCGCCAGTTGGTGACGAGGGGCTTTGGGCAAACGAGCAAGCAGTTGCGGATTTCGCCGGCGCGCACGAGCATGCGAATCGTCGTGATCGCCTGCATCGTCTTACCGAGCCCCATTTCGTCGGCCAGGACCGCGGTATAGCGCGGGTACATAAACGCAATCCCTTGAAACTGATAAGGGAAAGGCTCGAAAGGGAATGTCAGCGAACCGTTCTTCACCAGCGATTCGAGCGGCGGCTGCAGCACGTAGTACAAGCGGTCTTCCAGCTTGACGATGTCACCCGGCGGCTTGATGCGCGTCAACTTTTTCGCTTCGCCGTTCGACTCTCCAGTCTCTTCGGTGGTGGTCGCTTCTTCTACTGTCTCAGCTGTTGTTGCTTCTGCCTTGGCGGGCTTCGCCTCTTTTGCCAGGGGTGGCTGAAAGAACGACGGGCACTCAGGAAACGTGAAGCTATAGACTCGCGGCAGGGTACGGGGAATCTTCAGCGCGATGACCTTCAATTGCTGGCCGGAGAAATCGACAAGTTCCGTATCGATTTTGGGTGCGCGAGTGAGGGCTGCCTGCCAACCAAGGGCGAAGGTATCGACAGGGAGCGACAGATCGCTGGTAGTCAGCGAGAGGCTGTGATCGGCAGAGGGCATCGCATCCATGCTTAGCACCTGTGTTATTTCAAACTCCCTCTCCTCGTTACTCCGGGGAGAGGATCAAGACAAACATCTACGCTACCTGCCGCACGCTCTTCTGCGCCTCTTCAAGAGCTTCACGAATGCGCGCGAAGGGCTCGGTCAGGTCGATGCCGTCGATTAGTTGCGAATGGAATGTTCGCGCGGCTTGTTCGTCGGCTTCAAACCTCGCCGCGATGGCGATGTCGTTCTTGCCGAGCTTGAAACGGGCACCGAACAAGGCTTCACCCTCCGCGGCGGTCGTTGTTTTATTTTCGCCGCTCATGATCAGCAGCAGCGGCTTTTCGATGAACTCGCGGGCGGCGAGGCACGAGGCCAGATCGGTGCAGACGAGGGCCACTTCGTTGCGGGCTTTCGCAATCAGCGTCTGCCCGATTTGCTCGCCAAAGAGATAGGGCCGCAGCGTGGGGCCATACAGGATCTCTTGAGCACGGTTGGCTTTGACGGGCGAAGTGCAGTGGAACTCGAGCGGGCGACCGGCATGATTCAAAACGAGGTAGCCGCCAAACAGGCCCAACTCGGCGTGTTCGGTCACGGTCAAGAAACCCAAGGCAGTCGGTGTCCGTTCAGCGGGCATCAGGTGGAAGCTCAGGGGTGAGACGGCGGGTTCAGGCGGGATTCGCACGGCAGCTATCAACGACTGCTACCAATACGCGGCGGCTCGCGCGGGGCACCGGCGAACCGACTGTTTCAGCATCGGGTTTTCGCGCGCGCGCCTTGAGCTTGTCCTGCACCAAACTGTCAAGCCGCGGAAATCCTGCGGTTTTCGCTAAAGTTTTGGAATTGCTCGACAGTCTTTCAGAGGCGTGTATACTAAGTTGTACATCTCGCCAAGGAAAACCGCATGTCGCAAGATCCCCGCCAGTTTTCTGCCATGTTCAGCATCGATGTCTCCGCTGATCCACGCACCGAAAACAGCAATCAGTCCAAGATTGACGCGAACGAACTCATCGTCACGCTGTTGCGGCAAATGCTCGAAGGGCAAAAGCGCGAAATTACCCTGCTGGAAGAGATGTCGAACCATCTGAGCCAGGGCCAGAAGCAGCGCCAGCAGGAATTGAATCAGTGGAAAGAAGCTAATCCCAAGCTGGCTCAAGCTTGTCGGTACGCCACTGAGACGCTCAGCAAGGTGCAGACGCAATTCCTGGAAAACATCACCCAGGACGTGTTCGATAATGAAGAATCGCTGGGCGATAGCGACTTTATGCTCAACGAATTCGTAGACCGCTTCGGTCCGCGTCTGGCCCACTTGAACGGTGTGCTGCAAGTTCTCTCGCAATTGAGCGCTGCACCCCCAGCCCCCGTGGCGAACCCGTCGTAGGTCGTGGGACATGCATCTTGCCTGTCTAGTCACTGTTATGGCTGTGCACACGAGTGGGAACGACAGGCTGAAAGCCTATCCCACGAATAGCTCTTTCACCGCTTTCCCTTTGCCATCTTCGGTGGCATAGAAGGGACGATTTTCGACGTCGAAGGCGGTGGCCGGACTGATGCCCATGGCGCTGAAAATGGTCGCGTGCAGGTCCATCACGCTGACAGGATTTTTGGTGGCGAGAAAGGGACGCTGCGGCGCACTTTCGCCGTAGAGTTGGCCCTTCTTGATGCCGCCACCCCAAAGCATCACGCAAGAGCCGCCAGTGAAGTGGCGATGCTGACCATAGTGCTTTAGTTCTTTCATCACGTCGACTTTCTCGGTCGCTTGATCGCCGGCATTCGAGCCCGGCACGCCTTCCATCAGCATGTCGCGGCTGAACTCACTGGCCAAAATCACCAGCGTGCGATCAAGCAGCCCGCGCGATTCCAAATCGAGAATCAGCTGCGCGATGGGTCCGTCGATCTGCTTCTTCATCGCTTGCAGCGTCGTGTGGCCGTTGGCGTGCGTATCCCAATTGAGAAACGGCACGTACTCGGTCGTCACTTCGATGAAGCGAGCACCCGCTTCGACCAAGCGCCTCGCGAGCAGACAGCCGCGGCCAAAGCGACCCGTGTCATACTTCTCGTAACTCTCTTTTGGTTCGAGCGAGATATCGAACGCGGCCCGTTCCTTCGCACTCAGCAGGCGATGTGCATTTTCGAGTGAGCGGAGCATTGATTGCTGCTGATAGTCGGAAATGAACTCGCGCCGTGGCGATTGATCGATCAGCTTTTTCATCAGCTGATTGCGACTCTCAAAACGATCTGACTGCATCCCCTTGGGCGGACGAACCGACTGCGCGGCATCTTCCGGATAGGGCAAGTTCATCGGGCCGAACTCACTGCCAAAGAAACCAGCGGTGGTGAAGGCCTTTAGTTCTTCCTGTTCGCCGACACCTTCGAGTCGTTGGCCGATATTGATGAACGCGGGAATGACCGGATTCTTCGGACCGAGAACCTTTGCCATCCACGCGCCCAGGTGTGGGCAGGCGACGGTCTGTGGCGGCACATAGCCGGTGTGCCAGTGATATTGATGGCGCGAGTGAAGAATGTGACCGAGATCGGGGAGGACGTGCGAGCGAATGAGCGTGCCGCGGTCCATC
Source organism: Anatilimnocola aggregata (assembly GCF_007747655.1). Taxonomy (NCBI): domain Bacteria; kingdom Pseudomonadati; phylum Planctomycetota; class Planctomycetia; order Pirellulales; family Pirellulaceae; genus Anatilimnocola; species Anatilimnocola aggregata. The sequence goes on along the minus strand of NZ_CP036274.1, from coordinate 3,276,831 downwards.
ACCTTCGCAATGTTTTCCAGCCCGGCAGTGATCTTGATGTTGTCGACGACGGTGTCGATGGCCGGAAAAGTGCTTTCGATCTCCTTCACCGGCACGCCGACTTCAAACGGCACGTACTTTTTGGGATCGAAGGTATCGGGTGCAGCCATGCCGCCACCCATCCACAGCAGAATGCAGGAGTCGGCCGTTGCCTTGGGCTGCACCATCTTCTCTTCGGCCGCGAACAGTCGGCGCGGTTCGCCCGCCATCAGTGCCGCGGTCGACATGGCAGCGAGGCTCTGCACGAATTGACGACGCGCGATAATCTCAAGTTGCTTCACGTTTGCCATTCCATTATTCCTGAACCGGAAGCGTTAGCGCCCGTAGTTCTTCTTAGTCGTCACTACTCTCCGGACGCTAACGCTTCACCGCATTATTTCGATTACCTTACCAACTGAAACTCGGGCAACATCAGCACGCTCCAGAGGGCGTCTTCGATGCCTTGAGGACTCAACTGTTCGCCGAGCCCCGCTTTCATCGTAGCAAGCTCGGCCGGCGAAGGTTCACGACTGAGGGTGCTGCGGAAAAGCCAGTGGACAAAGTCATCGGGCGATTGCCAGTTGCGAGCAGACAGCTTCTTGGCCCCTTGTTGCAAACTATCGGCCAGCGATTGTCCGTTAGCCAGGTCGATGGCTTCCAGTGTGGTCAGGTCAGCGGGGCGCAGGCTCACGATTTGATCGCGATTCGGCCGACCCAGCGCCCGCATCAGAAAATCACTCTTCAGCAGTGACGCCCGGGCCTTAAGACCCACCGATTGGCTGCCAGCCGTCAGCGCGGCCGAGAGTTGCGGGGCAACGCGGTTGTTCCAAACGTCGGCATTCTTCACGACCGCGGCTTGGGAAAAATCTGCGGGCTCTTTACCAAAACGGCCCTTGCCGTCGGGTAGTTGGCTGGTCCATTGCCAAGATTCATCGCTGGCAATCGTTGTTTCTTCCTTGTCGCTGAGATGCGCGACGATTTCACAGAAGAGACCAGCCGGATTGGGACCAGTCCCACCATTCTTGGCGACGATGACCAGGTCGTTCCTGCCGGCTTTTAGTTTGCCTGTTAGCACCACGGCATCGGGCGTTTCCCAATTCTCGCCGGCATGAACTTTTTGCCCGTTCACAAACAGCGTGTAACTGTTATCGCACGAGAGAGCGGCAATCGCTTGCAGCGGGGCCGTTTTCAAATCGAACTGCTTGCGGAGCACTATCGTCTCGCCTGCTTTGGCGTCGGCAGTATCGGCGCGCGACCAGATCCACTTGCCATGCACGGGACGCATCGCGAGCGGCGTCCCTGTGGAACTTGCGGCACCGCGAATCACCGGCGCATCGAACCGAGTCGGCGCGGTATCGGTCAGTTGCCAGACGGCATCAACGAATTGCTCGGCTGTCAGGCGGCGGGCACGCGGGCCGCGATAGGTGTAGCCTTCGTCGTCAGTATCTTTGCCGACGACTTCAATCTGGCTTTGATAACCAGCTGAGCTGGCGATGAGTTGTAGTGTGTGCTTGAGGTCATAGTTGTGCTCGACCAGATCTTCAGCGAGAAAATCGAGCAGGTCGGCGTTCCACGGTTCAGTCTGCATGGCATCGGGCGGATGAACGATGCCGCGCCCCATCAGGCGATGCCACAGGCGATTGACGATCGTCCGCGTAAAGCGGCCGTTGTCGCGGTGTGTTACCAGGCCAGCCAATTGCTTCAGCCTCTCAGGCTGAGCTGCCTTGGCATCGACCTGGCCCAATTCGGGAAAGAGCCACGCGGCTGCCGCTTGTTGGCCGATGGGTTTGTCGCAGCGGTGAATCTCGAGCGGGCGATTGGAATAGATGGCAGCCAGGCCATACGACTCGGCCAGCGTCCAGCGGTCAATAAAACTATCGTGGCACGAGGCACACTTGAGATTGATGCCAAGCAAGGCTTGACCCACGCTTTGCGCGAACTGAATCTCGACCGTTTGCCCGGCACTCACATCGCCGCGCCAACGAATACCATCGATGAAACCGGCACTGTCGGGCGTGGGGGGCGAGATCAACTCGCGCGCGAGTTGATCATAGGGCTTATTCGAGGCTAGCGATTGATACAGCCATTTCGAAATCTGCTTGCGGCCGCCCGTGATAAAACCGGTGCCGGCATAGTCGTTCCGCAGCAGGTCGTTCCAAAAAGTAAGCCAATGCTCGGCATAGTCGATGTCGCGGGCCAGCAGTTGGGCGATATAGCGATGGCGCTTGTCGGTCGACTTATCACTTTCGAACGTCGCCAGTTCTTCCGGCGAAGGTAGCAAGCCGACGAGGTCAAGCGAAACGCGGCGGGCGAAGGTCGCGTCGTCAACGGTCGCGGGGCGCTGTAAGTTTTTCTGCGCCAGGTATTCATCGAGAATTCGATCGACCGGATTCTCGCGACCATCGCGCGCAGAGGGCAGGGTGGGGCGGCGCGGTTTCAGCGGCGGTTCGTAGCCGCTCTTCGTGAAGCGAAAGCCTGCTTCCCACGGCGCACCGGCATCGATCCAGTTGGCTAACTTGGCGATCTGCTCGGCCGGCACGCGCGGGCCATCGGGGGGCATGCGATAGTCTTTGTCAGCTGACTTCAGCCGCTCGATCAGGTCGCTGGCCGCCGATTTTCCCGGAGCGACAACTTTGCCCGACTCGCCGCCCATCAGCATGGCTTCGCGAGTGTCGAGCGAGAGGCCCCCCTTTTTCTGCTCGCCCAAATGGCACTTGCCGCAGTGCTGCTTCAGCACAGGCGCCACTTCATGGGCGAAGTCGACATCGGCAGCGGGGAGCGACGTGGCAAGAAATAACAGGAGCGGCAAAGCGACAAGCAGCTTCATCTCGGGAGAGACCTTCGCGGCGAGGGAACTTATAGCGATGGGTAGGGCGCCTCTATCTTCGCCGCGAGGCGGGAGCCGTGCAAGCAACAGCTCAATTGTTACCTGGGCATCATGTCGTTGAGTCGCCAATTCACGATCGCCGAGCCGAATACTGCCAGGGCAACGAGCGTCAGCCCAGCCAAGGCAAAGAGCACGGCGATGATGATGTCGCGCGTGCTCCAGTCGTCTTTGGTGGGATGAGGAGGAAGGTCATTCATGGGACCGAGCTCCTCTGCGAACGGTAACTAAGAAAACTACATCCGCGTCTTGAGATTGATCTCGCTCACCTGCTCGTTCAGGGTCCAGAGGTCATACAGCCAACCCATTCCCAAGAGTCCAATGGTGCAAAACCAGAGCAAGCCGGTCAGCCATTTGCCCATGTAAAATCGATGGAAGCCGAGCAGGCCAAAAAAGGCGAGTAGCACCCAGGCCGCGTTGTAGTTGATCGGGCCTTCGGCATACTTGTTGTCGGCCTGGCGATCCATCGAAGGAATCAGAAACAAGTCGATCAACCAACCGATGAAAAAAAGGCCGAAGGTGAAAAACCAGATCGTGCCTGTAATCCGCTTGCCATAATAGAAGCGGTGAGCGCCAAAAATGCCGATCAGCCAGCACAAGTAGCCAATCAGAACCGAGTGGGTGTTGTTCGGGCGAGCCATACTTCCAACCGACACGGAGGGCACATTCATGGAGCGAGCCACCTTTCTGTGAGCGAAGCTAATTGCCGCGAATCAGCAAACGTATTGGTATTCGCTGGGCAAGCCTCGACATTGCCGCAATGTAGCGAAGTGCCAGCCCGAAGGGAATGAAGCGAGGTTGCCAGAAGTATTGGGTTGTGAGCGACTCGTTGGGCCAGGGACTGGGCAGGACCTTAGCCATGCACGCTGGCATTGAAGTTAGCCTGCAATTCGGGAGGGCGAGGCTCCTGCCGAGCCGCAAACCGTTGGTCGTCGCTTCCCTTCGGCCATTTCAATCGATTTTGGGAACGGGATTCAATCGTCGACGGCGATTTCATCGCTACCACGGCTCGGCAGGAGCCTCGCCCTCCCATACTGGCTACAGGCGCGAATGGTCATATTTTCCTCTGACGCGTGACCAGACGTGTCACGAGTGTGTGGTTAGATGGGGAGGGAATCTGCCCGGTCGCAGTTGCAAACTGGGGCGAGAGGTATCGGTGCGCGCGAAATGATTCGCGGCGAAGTGGGTGGAAGTTGCACTAATCAGCTGAACGAGGTTGCCAGGAATGATCGTGTTGATAGGTGCATCGTGGCGGAGGGTGAAGACGGCAACAACGTTGAACAGACCCCCGTTTGGGGCATGTTCAGGCTGGAGTTGTGAACAGGAGACGAAGCCCCGTTCCCGAGTCATTCCATGACTCGGGCATTCTCAGTCACGGAGTGACTGAACTCCGAAAAAGCCCCCCTGAATGGTGCCTGTTCAGGGTCGACCGCTGAACAGGGGTTTAAGGCTGAGAAGCGGGACCGCCGAATAGACGCAAAGCGTTTGAAGGAAATTAGTTGCAATCCGAAGACCACCCCGACTGTTCGCCGCAAACACAGTGAAATTCCGACTGTTCAAAGGGACGATTCGCCGCAATCGGCACGAAGTTCGATCGTTGGTACAGTGCGGGGAAGCAGGTTGTAATCCGCGCGGCCGAGTAGACATGAATGGGACTATTCAAACCAAGTGCTGAGTAGCAGAGCCAGCTATGGTCCGCACAGCGGACCCTACGAGTGGGAGAGTGGGGCGCGAACCTATTGGCAATTGCCTGTTTCCTGGTCCTAAACTAGGCTGATGGTTTGCCTGGTTCGTACCGGATAGATGTCAAAAATAAGAGAGTTTGCCAGTCGTGAAACGCGTTGTCGGCATGGTCGGGTGGCGGGGAATGGTCGGTTCGGTCCTGATGCAGCGGATGCAGGCCGAGAAAGATTTCGCTGAGGTCGAGCCCGTGTTTTTCAGCACGTCGGCTGCTGGCGGCGCTGGTCCCACGATCGACGGCAAAGAGACAGGCAAACTGCAAGACGCCGGTAGTATTGACGCCTTGAAGAAGATGGATGCGATCATCACCTGCCAAGGTGGCGACTGGACGAACGAGGTCTATCCCAAACTTCGGGCCGCAGGCTGGAACGGTTATTGGATCGATGCTGCTTCGTCGCTGCGGATGAAGGACGACGCGGTCATTATTCTCGACCCGGTGAACGACCACGTCATTCGAGACGCAATGGCTAAGGGTGTGAAGAATTACGTCGGCGGCAATTGCACGGTCAGCTTGATGTTGATGGGCTTGCAAGGACTGTTCAAGGCGGGCCTGGTCGAGTGGCTGACGAGCATGACCTATCAGGCTGCTTCTGGTGCCGGTGCGCAGAACATGCGCGAGATGCTGAGCCAAATGGCGGTCGCCAGCGGCAGTGTGAAAGAACAACTGGCCGATCCCGCGTCGAGCATACTGGAAATTGACCGCCGCGTGAGCGAAGTCATTCGGAGCGGCGACTATCCCACGAAGAACTTCGGCGTGCCGCTGGCCGGTAGTTTGATTCCGTGGATCGACAAGGATTTGGGGAACGGCCAGAGCAAGGAAGAATGGAAAGGGGAGGCCGAGACGAACAAAATCCTCGGACTGACCGGCGACAAAGTGATTCCTGTGGAAGGACTGTGCGTCCGGATCAGTGCCATGCGTTGTCATAGCCAGGCCATGACGATCAAGCTGACCAAGGACGTGCCAGTCGGCGAGATCGAAGGGATGCTCGCTGCAGCCAATCCCTGGGCGAAGGTCGTGCCTAATGAGCGGGAGCGATCGATTCGCGAACTGACTCCCGCCGACATCAGCGGCACGCTCAACGTGCCCGTCGGTCGCCTCCGCAAGCTCGAACTAGAGCCCACAAACAAGGGGCGGTATCTCTCGGCCTTCACCTGCGGCGATCAACTGCTGTGGGGCGCTGCCGAGCCGCTGCGCCGCATGTTGCGAATTGTGGTGGGGTAGGGCAGGGGGGCGAGGGAGGAAGAGAAAAAGGGTTGAAGGGAGGGAGAGAAAAAGAAAACTCTTCACTCCTCTAACTCGTTATTGAAAACCTGACTTCCGATCGAGCTTCATCCTAAACTCTTCATCGCTTCCTCCCTTCAACCCTTCTTCCCCGCTCCATGCCTACCTTCAAACTCACGCTGGCCTACGACGGCACTGACTTTGGTGGTTGGCAATGGCAGCCCAATTCGAGGACGGTGCAGGCGGAGTTAGAGAAGGCAATCGAGCGGATCACGCAGCAAAAGGTTCGTTGCACCGCGAGTGGGCGAACCGATGCGGGTGTGCATGCGCTGGGGCAAGTGGTGAGCTTTCAGTGCGAAACGGGCCTGAACTGCGATGTGCTGCGGAAGGGGATCAACGCGGAACTACCCGACGACATGATCGTCTGCGATCTGCAATTCGCGCCGGCCGAGTTTCATGCGATTCGCGATGCAGTGCGGAAACGCTACCGGTATGTCGTACAGGATGGCCGGTTGCGAGACATCTTTGCCCGCGAGTATGTCTGGCACGTACGGCAGAAACTGGATGAACGCCTGATGTGGGAAGCCTCTCGCGCGCTCATTGGAACGCACGACTTCAAGAGTTATCAATCCACCGGTTCCATGCGACTGACGACCGAGCGGACAATTCTCGACCTGCTTGTTGAAAGACGCGAAGCGGAGTTGACGTCGCGCGTGATTATCGAAGTCGAAGCCAACGGCTTCTTGTACAACATGGTCCGCAACATCGTCGGCACGCTGGTACAAATCGGCAAGGGCTTGTATCCCGTCAGCTTTGCGGCCGAAGCGCTCGCGGCCTGCGACCGCCGCGCCGCGGGAATGACCGCGCCGGCTCAAGGGCTGTTTTTGATCGGCGTCGAGTATGATGGCTACGACGATCCCGAGATGTCGGCTTCGCTGCGGGCCGCTCATGCCGCTGCCAATGCTACTGAACTGGCCAACGCAGAAATGCTGGACGAATAGAATCGCATGCGAGTCGCCCACATCATTACGCGGATGATCGTCGGCGGCGCGCAAGAGAATACTCTCTACAACTGTCGTGACCTGCTGGAACTGCACGGCGATGATGTGCTGCTGATTACCGGGCCAGCGATTGGTCCGGAAGGGGATTTGCTGCAGCAGGGCAGGGGAGGGGGGCGCGAAGTCCCCGTTGAGCAAATAGACTCCTTGCGACGGGCCATCGACCCGCGCAATGATCTGGCCAGCTATTTTGCAATCAAGCGAGTCCTCGCCGACTTTGAACCCGATGTCGTCCACACGCACAGCGCGAAGGCCGGCATCCTGGGGCGACTCGCGGCGTGGGAGTTGCAAGTGCCGGCGATCGTTCACACCGTTCATGGCGCGCCATTTCATCCCTATCAATCGTGGCCGACCCGCACGTTCTATCGTGCCTGCGAGAAGTACGCCGCGACCCGCTGCCATGCCCTGATCAGCGTGGCCGATGCGATGACCGATCAGCTCGTCGCGGCTGGCGTAGCACCGCGCGAGAAGTTCACGACGATTAGCAGCGGCATGGATGTCGACCCTTTCTTGCAGGCCGATGAGCACCGCGCGCGCGTGAGGCAGGAACTGGGCTTTGCCGAGAGCGATATCGTGGTGGGCAAAATCGCCCGCTTGTTCGAACTCAAAGGGCACGACGATGTGATCGCTGCTGCTGCGCAGGCAATTGCCGCGAACCGAAACGTCAAGTTTCTTTTCATCGGCGATGGAATTCTACGCTCTCAACTGGAAGCGCAGATTGCTGCGGCAAATCTTCGGCAGCATTTCGTCTTCACCGGCTTAGTTCCGCCGTCCACGATACCGCAGTATCTGGGCGCGATGGACTTGCTCGTGCATGCGAGCCTGCGCGAAGGTCTCGCCCGCGCCCTGCCTCAGGCGCTGATCGCTGGCAAGCCGGTGGTGAGTTACGACATCGATGGCGCGCGCGAAGTGACTCTGCCGGAGCGGACGGGATTCTTGATTCCGCCTCGCGATATTGATGGCTTAGCGCGAGCAATCATTGCGCTGGCAAACGCTCCAGACTTGCGAGAGAAATACGGGCAAGAAGGTCGGCGGCTATTTGCCGATCAATTCGGGCACCAAACCATGACCCGGCGGATCCGAGAGTTGTATTGGCGCGTGCTGCGGGGTTAAAAAATCGGTAGTGCATAAGCCAATGAACCACCGCCGCAGGGGCGGTGGCGTTTTTTGAAGGACGTTTGTCGAACGGTTTTACGGCGAGTAGGGTGCCTTGGTCATGAATACTGCGTCGACCTTGAGCACGATCTTGCCATCGGCTTCGGAGGCATCGCGGGCCTTGATCCAATCGGGGTCGACACGGAACGCATCCCACGACTTCTTGGCGGCAGCTTCACTTTCGTGCGAGATAACATAGATCAGTGTGTTTTCGGATTTGGCTGTGTCGGTCGGAATCCAATACATCTCGTTCTTCATGCCATGCTTCTCAAACAGCTTGAGCGTGTGCTCTTGAAACCGCTTGTTGAGCGCCGGCAACCGACCGGGATGCGTTGTGTAAGTGCGAAGTTCATAAACGCGTGGCACAGCTTTCTCCTGGGCAGATACAGAAAGATTGGTGGTGGCGGACGCGAGTCCGATGAGGGCAAGGCTGGTGAAGAGCAGACTAAATCGGCAGCGCAGCATGGGGTGAGACTCCAAGGAAAGAACGGCGGAAGTGGGACTCGCCTGAGTTTCGCACGCTGAGTGGGCAGTGAAAAGTCGGGGCAGGGGAGGGGGAGGCAAAGAGATGATTGCGACGAGGACCACTCGTTGGCGATAATAGGGAGCACGTGCGTGAACTGCCTTGAGACGAGACTTCCGATGAATCGCCCCACTGCGAAGTGCTTCGCCTGGCTGACGACCGGATTCTCACGATCGTTGGGTGCGGCGAGCGACTTGCTCTTTCCGCCGGCGTGCACCGTCTGCGGCGATTTGTTCGAACAGCCGGGAGAACTTCCGGAGCGGGCGCGGTTGCTCTGTCTCGGTTGCGAGCATCAGCTGTGGGCGCGCGAACGTAACTATTGTCCACGCTGTGCAATGCCTTACCCCGATTTGCCCAATCCCAACGGCGACTGTGTGGATTGCCGAAAGCATCGCCCCGCATTTGACGCCGCGCGAACCCTCGGTGTGTACGACGGCGTGTTGCGGGACGCAGTCTTAAGAATGAAGAACCCGGCCTATGAAACCCTCGCGCGGCAAATTGGCGATCTGTTGGCCGAGCGAATCCAGCAAGCAGAGTTCACTCCAGCTGCCGACGTCGTTGCGCCAGTTTCTATGCACTGGCTAAAGCGAGTATGGAGAGGAACCAACCCGGCCGAGTCGTTAGCCGGATCGATTTCGAGTGCTATGAATAAGCCGCTAGTGAACGACCTGGTTCGGTGCAAGAAGTGGCTTGCCAAACAGCATCACTTGCCAGCCAGCGAGCGGCAGAACAACGTGCGCGGCGCATATACCGTCGGCTGGGGATTCGATATTCGCGGCGCGAATGTGCTTTTGGTCGACGACGTCATTACGACCGGCGCGACGAGCCACGCGATTGCCAAGGAACTGAAGAAGGCGGGCGCGGCACGGGTCTATGTCGCCGCTGTAGCGCGGGCGACAGGCTTTGTTTAAGCAGAATGTACGTTAGCCGCCGGAGACGACGGTGAAGTAGCTCGGCACTACGCGGTCGAAGTATTCTGGCTTCATTTCCACCGGTATGGCGTTGTAAACGCAGAAATTGCGCACCTGATTGAGCAGATCGCGCGGCTGGCAGCGACGCAGCGGACGACGGGCCGGTTTGTAGTGTTTCTCGATTAAGTGATCGACCACTTCCGGCTTGAATTCGCAGCTGAGCGACTTGCAGCAGATTTTAAAGAGAAGATGAAACTCTTCGCGGCCCGGATCCTTCACTTCGATCTTGTACGGAATGCGGCGGAGGAACGCTTCGTCGGCCAAATCCTTAGGCTGCAAATTCGTGCTGAAGATGATCAACTGCTCGAAGGGTACTTGAATCTTCTTGCCCGTGGCTAGAGTGAGAAAGTCGAAGCGGTTTTCGAGCGGCACGATCCAACGATTGAGTAACTCCACCGGTTGCATCCGCTGACGACCGAAGTCGTCAATCAGGAGGCAGCCGCAGTTGCTCTTCAACTGAAGCGAAGCCTCGCTGACATTGCTGCGCGCGTCGTTGCGGATTTCGAGGGCATCCATCGTCAATTCACCGCCAACAATCACCGTCGGCCGGCGAATCTTGACCCAGCGGCGGTCGTGCTCGGCAGCCTTGAGGAGCGAAGTGCCACTTTGTTCGAGCGGCTCGTGAAAGGCGGCATCGAACAGCTTAATGAATTGCCCGTCTTCGGTGATCGTGCGCGGAATCCAAATGTGTTGTCCGTAGCAGGCCGTGATTCGCTTGGCGAGCGTGGTCTTGCCGTTACCCGGAGCTCCATACAGAAACAGACCAGCTCCGCTGTTGACGGCAGGGCCTAGCATATCGAGCATCTGCTGCTCGACGGTAATATCGGAGAACGCCTTTTGCAGTTGGCGCTTTTGCGGGGCCTCAGCACGGATCGTCTGAGCCTCGACCGAGACGATGTAATCGTCGAGTGGCACCGGTGCCGCTCCGATGTACGAGCATTGCTCCATTGCAGTCCGCGCTCGCGCGCGACCCTGATCGGTGAGCGTGTAGTTGTAGTCATTCAACTGAGCGCTGCCGCTATGGATAATCAATTGCCGCTGACGCAGCGAGTTGAAGATCGGATCGAGGATCAGATAGTTGATGCAGACGTTCTCGGCAATTTGCCGGCCGCTGGCCGAGCCTAGTAACAGCAGATACTTGAGGACAAGCGTCTCGACCACTGTGCCAGTGAGTCCGGTTTCTTCAATCGTCCGCGGTTCCGCGGGGCGAAAGCTGTCTTCCGACAAAATCGACGCCAAGAGATTGCCAGAGGCGGGTGGGGCAGCAACAGCCGTCATTGTTCAGTCATCCTACAGGGGGAGCGAAATTTTCTCCTGCTTCCTGTAAGCCTAGGTCACGATCTGATTCGCTAACGAAAAAACCCTCCGCACGGAAGGTACGGAGGGTTCGGATTGTAACAATGGAGGCAGGCGGACTGCCTGGGAACGTACGTAGCTTATTGGTCTTCAAACAGCAGCAAACTGACAATGGCGTCGATTTCATCCCCCAACGTACTGAAGTTGGTACCTGCACCACCGTTGAAGTAGGCACGCTTCGCGATAATGAAGTCGGCATCCAGCGTATCGTTGCCACCTTCCAAGTACGCATAGATGTTGAACGTCGAAACAATATTTGTCAGCGTGACCGCGTCATCTCCCGCACCGGAGAAAATGGTCAGCGAACCGGGCAAAGTGGGCAGGCGACCAATCAATGACGGCAGGTCGAATGGCAACCGATTGACGTCGATGCCCAAGGCCTGAATCACCAGGTCAGCGAATTCCTGATAGTTGTCCCTTGTCAGCCCCGTCTGCACTTCGTTGAGCGTGATCGTGTCGGCGCCACCATAGGCGTAGATGTTGAAGGCGAGGCCGGCCAGCACATTGGAAGCTTCGATGTTATCGATGCCATTGCCCCCCATGATCGTCAACGTGCCGTAAGCACCGGTATCGATCGCCAGAGTGTTGCCTGAGTCGGTGTTGCTGCTGGTTCCCAGCGAGACGGTCGAGGTCAAAGCATAGCCGCCAAATATATTGACTAAGTCGTTGTCGGTCGCATCTCTACTGGTGGCCGCCACGCCGGAGTTGATCGACGCCGTCAACGAGATGACACCAATGATATCGATGGTGTCGTCTCCGGAGTAAGTGTTGACGGTCAGTACGCCAGTCACGGTGTTGACAACTGCCACCGCGTCGTCTTGCATGCCCGTGGTTTGAATGCCGCCATCCACCGTAACAGAAAGGGAAGGTAAGGCCAGGTTAGCAGCTGGAATCAACCGCCCCACCACATTGACGGAGATGGTATCGCCACCAGTGCCACCGTTCACCACCGTCGTTCCGAGTACTTGAGCAGGCACAATCGTAAAGGGATCAAACGGATCGGGTTCGGCAGAAATAAGGACGGTATCATCGCCGGCACCTGCATTCACGAGAATGCTGCGCACGATTAGGTTCTCTTGGGGACCGGTGATCGTCTCATCATCGAGACCCACGACGTTAAAACGCCCGTTGGGTTGCTGGAAGATTCCAATTACGTTGTCGCCACTGTCGCCCGTAACGCGGAGCGCGCCACCGACGAGCGATACGGCGACATTGCCTGCCAGAACTTCACGGCGTTCGAGGCTTTCCAAGAACAACCGCCTAGGAGTGGATACCGGTTTGCGAAATGTCTTCATGCCAGATTCCTTACTTGAGCGCTCATGTCATACAAAGATCTTGTCGCATCCCTCAGAAACCTCATCCGCATCCTTACAAAACGACTGCGAACAGTGTTGGCAGAAAAACCACTGCAGTCAACTGGCATTTAGCATTTCTGGGCAATTTCCCCTGGTTTTTGCAATTTAGCTCCGTTCCGAAATTGCAAGTTCGGCGCGCAAAATAAAACACGCCCCCAGCTGCTTGTATGCAGAAGAGGGCGTGCGAAATGTCTTCGCGGAGTTTAGTAGTTCGTCTTCGCTAAAACTAAGGGAAGGAGACCACCGACTTTGTTCCCGTCGTGGTCACGTCGTCGTTGAACGTGTCAATCCCTGCCCCACCATTGAGGCTGGCGGTCTTGGCTGTAACCGTAGTCGTCGTCAGGGTATCCACTCCACCAGCCATGATCACCGACAATGTGTTTACAACTGCCACATTGGTCAGAGTGACTTCATCGTCCCCTTCGCCCGAGTTCAACGTGGCAGCTTTCGTCGACACGTTACTGACGCTCAGGACATCTGCACCACCAAGTAGTGAAATGGTGAGGGAAGTTGCCGGATCGCCATTCAAGGCGGTCAGACCGTCAATGGTAACGGTGTCAACGCCGGCACCACCGGTGACGCTGACGCTGTTGGCAAGTACTGTCGTCAACGACAGGAAATTCTCGCCAGCGCCCAAGTTGGCGCTAAGCAGACTCGACGCGGTGAAGTTTGTGGCCTCAATATCGTCGCCGTCTTTGCCACCCGTGATGCTGGCAGTCTTCGTGGCGACGTCGAACATGTCGACCGTATTCAGACCACCGCCGAGCGTAAGTGACAGAGAAAGTGTGGCGGTGAGTCCATCAATCGCAACTTCATCCTCCCCTTCGCCAGTGTTGATGTTAGCAATTTGGGTGATTACATCTTCCATTGCCAGGGTGTCGAGCAAGCCACCGGCCAAAGTGATGGCCAGCGAAGTGGCAACGTCGACATCAACGAGTTCAACTTCATCACTCCCTTCACCCGTGTTGATGCTCACCGAACCAGGAATGCCACGAATCGACTTAATGTAGTTATCCAGCCCGAACGGTAGTGGTCCGATTTCTTCGGCCAGGTCAATAAAGTCTTGTTGCGACAGACCGGCCTTCAAACCCTCAGCCTCGAGGGAGTCATCACCGGCACCAAGATTGAACGAAGCATTGAGCACGCCAACGTCGAACAGTTCGACATCGTCAACACCCTTGTCGCCCGTCACGCTCAAGTTGGCAATCAACACATTGCTGGCAAAGAAGTCATTGCCATCGCCCGAAGTAGACGCGGCTCCGAGCGACACGATCGCACTGAGTGCTGCGGTGAGACTCAGTTCGACGTCATCGTTATCGGTGGTCTGCGTTCCAGTGCCACCAACATTGATGTTGATGGTTGGGATGACCGCCAAACCCAAGCTGACCCGGTCGTTGCCATTGTAGGTGGTTGCCGTCAACGAGTTGGCAAACGTATTGCCCACGTTCAGAACATCGTTCTGAGAAGTACCAGTTTCAGACCCGCCATTGAAGACGATCGCAGAGGTAAACTTTGGCACCCCGGGAACACCGGTCGGCCCACCATTTACAGCAAGGGTTGCAGTGTCGTTACCGGCAGCGCCATTGATGGTTACGCGGCCAGAGACAATCGCTGGGGGAAGCAGAGCCAGAGCGGCACCACGTCCTGCGGCTCCGATGAATGGCAACGCACTAAGTCCAGTTGCAATAAAACCGGCGGCTGTGGCATCAGGCGCCGAAAAAATCGCGACCGTGTCGTTCTCTGCTCCGCCATCAAACGTGATGTTCGTGACTTTGCCAACAATGGGAAGATTGTTATTAACGGCTGGATTCGGATCGCTGGCCTTAGCTTTCACCATGGTCCCGCCGGATGAAGTACGGCCGAGCACATTGAAGTTGCCGTCGGCGTCCTGCCAAATGACAACGCTATTTCTTGCCGCGTCGCCGGTGATCTTTAGTGTGCCCGCCGAGAGCGTGGCGAGCACGGTGCCAGCTAGCACTTCACGGCGTTCGAGGTTCTCCAGAAACAGGCGGCGTGCCTTGGGCTTGGCGTTGGTACGATTCTTCATGGCGGGGACTCCAGCGAGAGCAATACAGGGATGTGGGGTTAACGCAGCAGCCATTTGAGGGGTATCGCCTCGCCTTTTTGACTGCATTTGCGGTTATTACCGTAATGTCCAGATGAATTATGTCAATCTCTCGAAACACCACAATTTACCTATTTTTACTATTTTAACCGTTGTTCGGTCGCGTAATCACAAGCTGGCACATGGCTTACGGCGAACATTAATTTCACCCGAAAGTGCGATAAACACGAGAAATTTTCGGCCGGTAGAATGACTGCTCCCCCTGTAATTCGCTGATTTTGCCACTTGCTACGAAAGGTCACCTCCCCATGAAGGCCGCTTACATCGAACGCACGGGGCCGCCGGATGTCATCCAATTTGGCGACCTGCCACAGCCCAAAATTGGCCCCGCGCAAGTCCTGGTGAAGGTCGGCGCGGTCGCGGTCAACCCCATCGACACTTACATCCGCAACGGAGCCAATTACTGGCCACTGCCGCAGCCGTTCATCATTGGCAGCGACCTGGCGGGAGTCGTCAGCGAAGTGGGTTCGCAGGTTACAGGCTTCAATCCTGGCGACCGCGTCTGGGCCAGCAATCAAGGGCTGATGGGCCGGCAAGGTTGCTTTGCCGAGTACTGCGCCGTCGATGCTCACTGGCTGCAACCCACTCCCAGCGATGTGCCCGACGAGGCTGCAGCGGCCAGCGCGCTGGTTGGCATCACGGCGCATCTGGGGCTATTCAATCGGGCGGCAATCAAAGCTGGCGAGTCCCTGTTTGTGAATGGCGGCTCGGGTGGCGTGGGATCCATCGTGGTGCAAATGGCCAAAGCGGCCGGCGCGCGCGTGATCGCCACGGCGGGCAGCGCAGAGAAGATGGCCGCCGTCAAAGCGCTTGGTGCCGACGAAGTGCTGAATTACAAGTCCGACGATATCGCTGCGGCCATTCAAGCGTTCTCTCCTGGCGGTGTGAATGTCTATTGGGAAACTACCCGCGAGCCCGACTTCGAAAAGATCGTCCCACTCTTGGCCGAGCGTGGCCGCCTCCTCTTGATGGCTGGCCGCGATGCCCGGCCCGCGTTTCCCGTTGGTCCGTTCTATGTCAAAGGTTGCTCGCTGCTCGGCTTCGTCATGTTCAAAGCGACGCCCGCAGAACAACGCATCGCGGCCGACGATATCAACCGCTGGCTCTCATCCGGTTTGCTCAAGCCACACATCGGCAAAGTGCTCCCCCTCGCGCAAGCAGCCGAAGCTCATCGCTTGCAGGAAGAAAACACCCTGCGCAAGAGCAACACGCTCTGTGGCAAAATCGTTCTCAAGCCGTAAATTGTTTGAACGCCGCAAAGGCGTTTATTGATTGAAGTGCGGCGACTGCGGCAGCGCGGTCGCTGGTACCACTTGCGAGAGTAACAACTCGTAGTAAGCGACGGTGAAACCGCAGCAGACGATGAGCGTGAACAGATCACCGACAGTGGTCAGAGTGCCGTCGATCACCCAATGGTCGATCTCCGGCATCAGCGCGCTGGGCAGGGAAGTGACGACCATCACAACCACCAGCGGAATACAAAAAAGTGCGAACATCAGCATCGAATAGAAAAAGTGCGGCTCCGTGATTTCCCAACTCTTTTGCAGCGGATGGAGTCCGCCGCGTCCCTCGGCAACAGCAATGGGGAGCGCGAACATCCAGCGAATATTCAAATAAACACCTGGAAAGATGCATAGAATCATCGCAGCGCTGATCGCCATGAAGCTCAACAGCATCGAGGGAAATACCGCCACGAAGCCGCGCAGCCCGCGGCCAATGGCAGCTGACACGTCGAGCGTCTCCTTCTGCAAATGTTGCCATGCAGCGGCAATCACCAAGGCCTCGGCCAGCAGTTGTACGGTCAGTTGACCAAACGTACCGAGCAGCGAAACATAGACCAGCGACATCACCTCTTCTTGTTCCAAAAAAGTGTAGATGACGAAGCTCAGCAGCAACTGCCAAGGCAGGCAGAGCACCACCAGCACGCCTAACATCATGGGCCAGATGTTAAGCAACAAATCTTGCAGCCTGCTTAGTACGCGAGCCCAAGTGGGCTCGGGAACTCGTTCGACGTGCGGATCGACCGAGCCTGGCGACGCATAAGGATTTGGCTGCGACATGGCTTACCCCGCTCCGACTCCCCGATCGAACGCATCCTGATCGCGCAACGTGAGCGCGAGTTCCGATTCAAACCGCGACGAGTTGATTTGCCACACCGGATTCTCGTCGGTGTGCGAATTGCAATGCGCAACGAGCAACTTATAAAGAAACTTGAACAGCCGTCGCGGCACGCGCAACGTACGAAATGAATCGATCAAGCGCGCTTCGGAAATGCTCGTGTCGAAGAGCGATTGCAGCGTCGGCGTCTTTAGTGCATCGAGCGCACAGGCTCTGACGCGGGCATTAGCCACGTCGTACAGCGCTTCGCCGGTCCACTCGAAGGACGGAACCATGTTCTGTTTATCGAGCCGCGCCCGCTGATAAAACTCGCGCTCTTCGCGCTCGATGAAGCGGGTCAATTCCATTGGCAACATCAGCTTGGTGCCGAGCCCCGGATGCTTCAAAAACTTGTTGTCGAGCATCGGCCACAGCAGGGCCTTCATCAGTTCCGCCTGCCCGTTGATCAAGTGCGGCTCATCCACGCGGTCGACGAGCACAATGATGCCCGGATATCCGAGCGTCTGCAGAATCGCCTGAAACTTCATCAGCAATTCGTAACGGTCGTCGGTGCTGTCCTTGTTCGGCAATGGCTGCGAAGACAACTCGGCCGGCGTCAGTTGCATGAAGACCTTGCGCAGGTCATTGGTGTGACGAATGCCAACTCGCATGCGGCCGAGAATGCTCCGCGCAAGCCAGAAGTTCTTCCATGCCTTTACCAACCACGGAATCCAACCACCCACGGCAATCAGCAAGTACAGCCACAAGGGCTTGAGCCACGTTCCGTAACCGTTCGCAAACATCACGACCATCAGCGTGAAAGCCACGAGCATCCACGCCCAGCCTACGGCCAACTGCCAGTAGCTCTTGTACGTGTTGAACTTCAGTCGCTTGCGCAGCCGCGCCCAACGATCTTTAAAGTTCTCGCCCGTTGCCTGGTCGTAACAAGCAGTGAGCACTAGCAAATCGCGCGCTTGATGCCGGTCGAGATTATCGACTTTGCTCTGCTCGATTTTGCAGACGACTGAAGTACTCGGTTGCCGACCTTCCAAAACCCGGTCGACCAAACCAGTCACACCCAGCGTCAGAATTGCGTCCATGTGGTCCCACAGCTTCCACTGCTGCAGCACTCGGTCGGGCCGGCGATTCCGGCTACTCAAGCGATCGCGAAAGCGGTCCAGAAACGGGTTGAAATCGTCGTAATGAATCACGAACAGCCGCTTGACTGGCGATTGCTCATTGAACGCCTCCAAGTGCCGGGCCAGTTGCAGCCGCATGGCCGTTTTGCCAGATCCCTTTTCGCCGAACACGATCGAACTCGCCGGCTCATTCGGATCGCCATAGACCTTGTCCCAAGTGGGATGATAGGTACTGTCGATGCAGTGATCTTTGAAGACGGGATCGGTCTGCGCATCCTCCTCGGCGAACGGATTGCGAGCGATTCCATGATGTTCGAGAAATTGCTGAATCTTCATCGAGGCATCTCAATCAACGGTGGCTTATTTGACAGTGGCCTGATGAAACGCACCGATGCGAAACACAAGCACTGCCTCCTGACCCGACTTCTGCTGCTTCAAAGATAACGGTTTGCTGCCCATACCCCCAGGGGAGCGCGACCCGTCGCCAAGCTGGCATCTGGTCTGGAATGCGTCACCCGGACATCTCCCGTTCGCTCTTGAGTTCCAAATCTTTGCGGCAACTTCTCCTCCCTTGATCGCTCCTTTTTGAGTTTTCCCGAATGCCGTCAGCAGGGCAGGGGAGTGAACAGGAAATTTCCATAATTCCAAATTTTCTGCAAATCGCCTCATCGTACTAACCTCTTATCGCCCAATCGATTTCGCCGTTTGACACCCCTGCAGAACCTGGAACGTTTCCATTTTCAGTTTCCGAAATGTTCCGCAATTTACGTCTACTTACTCACCACATCCTCACCAGATTCGCAGACCACTCCAACATTTATCAATGGCACCTTGCTCGCCCTTGGTTTTTCATTGCCCAGTTGTCTACAGAACCTCGTCAAGCGGTCCCCAGCAGGCTGCAGAGTTTTCGCAACACCAGCAACTTATCGTTACTATGTGGTTTATTAGTTATCGACACTACCTGATTAGATGAGTCGTATATGTGTTTCAATATACTCACATGTCGTGACTAGTCTGGTCACGAGAGTTGCCCTTTAGTAACCGTTCGCGCCAGCACCATGGCGGGTTGCTGAAACGCGGTTTCAGCGCAATTTAGGTAACCCGAAGCGTCAGCGAGGAGAGTGCTTATCGCCGCAATGAACCTTAGCCGTCGCCAAACCATTCGCTTGGGCTTGCTCTGCTTCACCACCAGAGTCCTCCCAACGGGCCACGAAGGAAATTCGCTTCCATGCCTCCCGTTCGCTCTCCTCGCTGACGCTTCGGGTTTCCTAGATTCGTGTGCTGGCGTGAACGGTTACGCCCTTTATTCTGACCCTTCAGCCGTCGTGCGAAAACTCACCGCCCGGCTGTAACAAAGTGGTGATTCTTACGCTGGAGTGTAAGTCCGCGAAGTGCGCTGCGGTTGTCAGCGCAGCGCCTCTTTACTATCGGAGTCCAGCAATGAGCACGGGTATCGCTTTGGCCTTGGAAAGTTCTGAATCGGCGTTGCCAGCCACAAGTTCTGCCGCGAGTGCTGTTCCAAGTTACTCCCCTAGTTCAGCGCCGAGCAAACCGCGCATCTGGACAGTCTTCACCACTTTGTTTGTCGCGGCGTTGGTCGGGCAGATTGCCGTAATCATGGCCTTCGTGATTGCCGGCATCGTAATTGCCATATCCTTCGGACCGCAAGGATTAGATCCCTCTGCCATGAAAACCCATGCACAAGAAGTCTTTCAGCAGCCACTGATGGCACTATTGGTCACGGTCATTCCTTTTCAACTCGGCATGGGCACACTCGTACTGCTCGCCGCCAGCTGCTCGCCAGAGCCGTTCCAGCAACGGCTCGGCCTGTTGGCACCAACGGGGCGAAACTTCACTGGCCTCGGCCTGGCGACACTGGCGTGCTTCACACTTTCGACGGCCCTGGCAGTCATGATCGGCTCGACACTCCTGCTGGGCCAGCCAGCCGCCAGTCCGACGAGCGCGGCGGTGAGCGAAAGTGCCTGGTGGACGATCGTTCTGGTCGCAGTCATCCTCAGCGTGCTCCCAGTGCTCGTCGAAGAAATCGTGTTTCGCGGCTACGTTCAACGTCGGCTGCTCGCACGCTGGTCGCCAACAACAGCCATTGCTGTCTCAACACTCCTGTTCGCCATCCTGCATGCTGACTCGCTGCAACATATCGTGGCGGTAATCCCGCTTGGGATAGTAACCGGCTTGCTTGCCTACCGCACTAATTCAGTCAAGCCAGGCATGCTCGTCCACGCGATTCACAACATGGGAGCTGTCGCCTGCGGCGCGTTGACCCGAGCTTTAACTCCTCTTCTCGGCGATGAACAAGCAGGGCTCGTAATCATCGGACTGATCGTGCTACTCGCGCTCGTCGGCCTGCCATCCGCCCTCTCACTACTGCGACGAACTGCAGTCAACCCAGAGTCTCAGCCGCTGGCGCTGCCTCAGCCGGCTATATAGGGATACTTCTCGCAAGGAGGGGAATTCGCCAAATTACGGTTCTGGACTGGCAAAGATATAACCAGGTGGCACGAAGGGGAATTCGGCGGTAGTTTAGAAGTGGAAATCGTCAAGCGGACAAGCCCCAAGGATGCTGGTATGGCGGATAAAACTTCGCCCGATATTCGGGCCGCTGCTCATCGACTGATCGACTCACTTCCACTCAACGCCACCCGGGATGATGTGATGCAGCAGATTTACGTTCGTCAGTGCATCGAATGTGGCCTGGATGATGCCAAGGCGGGACGTGTGGTCGATGTCGAAGAAGTGCGCCGAGGATTTGGGCTGAACAAATGAAAGTGTACTGGACCAATACTGCCATTGGTCCATTGACGGACATCTACGAGTACATCGCGGGTAACTCACAACGCTACGCACATCGAATGGTAGATCGCATCACCGGACGATCGATCCAACTTGCTACTTTTCCTGAATCGGGCCAGATAGTGCTCGAATACGGAGACCCGTCAATTCCCAAAGTGATTGAGGGAAGCTATCGGGTGATTTATCAGATTCAGGCAAATCATATTGATGTGCTCGCCGTCATCCACACGGCACGGCAACTTCCCCGGACACTCAAGACATTGTCGCTGGCCTGAGTGCGCTGCACCGCGAACTAGCTTGATTTCAACTTTGCTTCGGCCGCTTCATCCTCCAGCGGTAACCGCACAGTAAACGTCGAACCATCCCCCAGTGATGATTCCACAAGAATCGTCCCGCCGTGTGCAGTGACAATCTCGGCGACAATGCTCAGCCCGAGCCCCGTTCCCTGACCACTCGCGGCGGCGGTGGAATCGCTGGGAACCGTGCGAGCTTGATCGGCGCGAAAGAATCGTTCAAAGATTCGCGATTGATCGGCTAGCGCAATGCCGGGGCCTTTATCGCGCACACGGAGCAGCGCCCAGCCATCTTCGGTCGCAGTGGTGACTTGCACTTCGCCGCCAGGCCTGTTGTATTGAATGGCGTTCCCAACCAGATTGGCAACAACCTGCCCGAGCTGTTGGGCATCGCCCGCGGTCAACGTACTCGTTAGTTGCGACATCAGCTGAATTTTCTGTTCACTGGCCAGCGGTTCGAGCCAGGCGAGCGTCGTGCGAGCAACCTCGGCCAGATCGCACACTTCTCGCCTTGGTTGCAGCCGGCCGGCGTCGGCGCGAGCCAGCAACAGCAAGTCATCAACCAGCCGCTTCATTCGCCGCGCAGCACGCAGGCAGGTATCGAGCGCCGCGCGGTATTCGTCGCTACTGCGCGGCCGGGCCAGCGAATGCTCCGCCTGTGTGAGAATGACGGTGACCGGCGTGCGCAATTCATGCGAAGCGTCGGACGTGAATCGCGTTTGCTGCTGAAAGGCTCCCTGCAAACGGTCGAGCATCCGATTAAACACCGTGGCCAGGCTAAGCAGTTCCGTGGAACTCGTCGGCGATGGCAGTCGCTGGTCGAGTTGCCGGGCCGAGATCTGCTCCGCGGTTTGCGTCAGTTGTTCAATCGGCTGCGTAATCCGCCGCGCCAGCCACCATGCCACGAGCCCGCCGATGGCAAGCGCTGCCAGGCCAATCAGAGCAAGGGTCGAGAGCAGATTGCGCAAGCGATCTTGCTCTTTGCCGAGTGGTCGACCAATCAAGATTTGCTCATCGCGGGGTCCGCGGGCAATCACTTGCAAGTCGCCAGCCTGCCAACGCGTGGCGTAAGGACGGGGACCACCTCGCTTCGGCAACTCTTTCGCCGGAGTGACCTGCTTCGGCACGTCGCCGCTATCGGCAAGTAATTTGCCCGCAGCTTGCCAGACAACAAAGTATGCGCGATCGCGCGGGGCTGGACCAAAGCGGTGCCAATAAGTGCGCGAGATTTCCAACTGCGTGGCGGGTTGTCCGCTGGCGAGATCACGTTCGATTAGCTGGGCTGCGGCAAACAGGTCCGCCTCTGCTTCGCGATAGATGCTCTGCCGCAGCAATCCATAAACGGTCCCGCCGAAGCCAAGCACAACGAGCAGCAGCACGGCCAATTGCGCCAAGAGAATCTCGACCCATAACGGACGGCCCGCGCGCGGGGCAGGGGAGGGGAGGCGCTCCGGTTGCGCTGAATTTTCGGGCTCATTCGGGGATGACATAGCCGAGCCCTCGCCGGGTTTCGATCAGTTCGTGTCCGAGCTTTTTGCGAATGTTCGAAACATGAACATCGAGCAAGTTCGACAAGCTGTTTTCGTTCTCGTCGAACAAGTGATCGAAGAGTTCGGTGCGACTGACCACGCGCCCGCGATGGAGCGCCAGGTATTCCAGCAGCACGTACTCGCGCGATGTAAGCACGATTGGTTCCTGCCCCAGCAACACCGTGCGCGACCGCAGGTCGATCCGAACTTCGCCGATGGTCAATTCCGTCACGCTCTGCCCCGCGGCGCGGCGGATGAGCGCCCGCAAGCGTGCGAGCAACTCGGCGCGCTCGAAGGGCTTGATCAGATAATCGTCGGCGCCCAGGTCGAGCCCTTCGACGCGATCGCGCACCGAGTCGCGAGCAGAGACAATGAGCACGGGCGTGGCCTTCTCGCGCCGCAACTGCGCGAGCAACTTCCAGCCATCGAGCTTGGGAAGCATTAAGTCGAGCACGATGGCATCGTACGACCAACTGAGAGCCTTCGTGAGTCCGTCCTGACCGTCGGCTGCAATGTCGACGGCGTAATCGGCTTCGCACAAGACCTCGGCGATCAGACGCCGCAGGTCAGGCTCATCTTCAATGATCAGCACACGCATGATCGAACTCGGGACCAAAGGGGCTGTGATAGACCAGCCATCTTAGCTGGCCCGCTTACTTCGCGGCGTCGGCAGCCGAAGTAGGTTGATCTGGAAACTTTCGTTCGATCAGTTTGCGCAGTTCTCGCAACTCGCGCAGAATTTCTTCGTGCGGTGGCTGTTCGTGCGGAGCTGGCTTGGCATGCTTTAGCCCATCGTGCTTCGGCCCGCCTTTGGGCCCATCGTGCATTGGTCCGCCTTTGGGGCCGTGGGGCGGGGCAGGGGGGCGATGAGGAGCCGGTTCCTCGCGCTCGATCACTTTGCCACTGGCCACCGCGGTGATCTTGTCGGCTTGCAAATGTGTTTCCCCCTTGGGAGTCTGATGTTTGCGGCCGGAGATGTTCACTTCGTCCCCGACAGCAATCAGCTTGGCGAGTTCCGCACCTTGGTGTGGTGGGAATTTCACTTCGGTCTTGTCGCTGAGAAGCAGACCATCAACATCGCCGTGAGGGTTCTTGACCACCTTTTCGATCTTGCCAGTCACGCTCATCTTCTCTTCGGCCTGCTTGTTGGCTTTGGGTCCATCCTTGGGTGCAGGTGGCTCTGGGCGGGTGACTTTGATGGTCTGACCAGCCGCTTCGATTCGCAAGGCCGCGAAAACCTTCTCTCCCTTCGGCCGCGTTTCCAGCTTGCCGACGACAATCACCGTAGTGCCTGGCTTCACCGCCCGTTCGACTTCGCGACCGATGTGCGGCGGAAAATGAACGTCGCGACCATTCTCCAGCTTGAGGCCATCAACATCGTCGCGGTCATTGCGCAGGAGCTTGGCGACCTTGCCACTGACAGTTTCAGAGTTTTGTTCGGTCTGGGCGACTTCCTCGGCCGAAGTCTGCCAGCCGAAATACCCGCTGCCGGGAAGCACGATAGCCCCACAGGCGGTGGCGATGATGAGCGCTGCGCTCGTCCAAAGGCTTCGTTTCATGATCGTTCCTTTTCGAGAAGTGTGCGGAAGCCCGCCAAGTTGCGGAACCACGGCGTCTTTCGGAGGAACTGTAGGGAAGCCAACCTTAATGCCGGATGAAGAGCTTTTGGTCGCTACTTTGCCAGCAGTTCTTTCCAGCGGCGATAGTGAGCCAGGTCGATACCCATGAGATAGGGATAGCTGAGGGCAAGGCCGGCAATGACCAGCCCCCAGCCAAGGAGGGCAGGGGCCAGATGCCAGCCGCTGTGATATCCGACCGCAAAGTGGACGAGCATGGTGGAACCATAGGCCAGCGTGCTGGCGAGCAAGTACATCCACCACTGCCAACCGTCACCCTGACGAAAGCCCCAAAGCGCCGAGAGGAGTGTGGCGAGCCCGCACGAGATCAGCATGCCACCAAAACTGGCGCGGTCGTGAGCAACGACGGGGATCAGTCGCGGATGCAAACCAAGAAGTGTCTCGCGCGTGGTCCGCATGAACTCCAGATCTTCGGGCACGAACACGGTGGTACTGCCGACGTAACAAATCACGCAGCCGCCAACGATGAGGGCCGCCCCTTGAATGACAAACAACAGCTGTCCCCATTGGCACAAACGCCAGGCGAGCGTATCGCGCAGGTTAGGAAATTGCGGCACGGCCGGTGAACTCAACTTCCCTTGCCAACCGGCGAGCAGTAACTGCAGCAAGATGGCCGTGACGAGCGCATGAAATGGGTCGAAGTAACCGAAGAAGAGAAACAAGAAGAAGCTGGCGAATCCGGAGAGGGCAGAAGTGAGGATCGTCAGCCAGGCCCAATGCGAACCTTGACGGACACCATGCCAGGCGAGGAACGAATAGAAGACACCAATGGCCAACATCGTGCCGGCCAGGGTCACGCGGTCGTGCGCCATGAAGAGCAACAGCCGCGGATTGATTGCCGCGATCTGCACGCGCGTCAGTCCCAAGTAAGCTTCGTCGTAAGGAAGGACCACGCGAGTCGCGGCAATAATTCCTGCGAGTAGTCCACCGCCAAACATCGAGAGCCCGAGGAGTAGCAACCAAAACCAGGACTGCTCGACCATCCGCACGGCAGGTGAGTGTGGCTGGGGCAGGGGAGGGGAGGGGAACTGCACATGCTGGCCACGATTGGCGTAGAGCGGCGGATAGATCGATTGGAAGAACCGCCGCGCGTCATTAATTCGCTTCGGCAATCCGGGGCCCGCGAAGATCAGTCCGGAATCGACTTGGACCAGCGTCGCGCCGCTGCGCCAGGCGCGCAGCGCATCTTCGGGCGAGTGAATTCCAGCTGAGGCAACCAACGTGCAATCGTTGCCGAACTCGGTTCGCAGAGCTTGAAGGAGAAGACAACAGCAACCAAGTTGCGCGCTCGCGGCGAGGGGAGAGTCGAATTCGGTATTGGCAATCACGAAACCACGGATCCCTGCTTCGCGAGCTGCGATTAAATAGTGTCGCTGGTCCGCGAGCGACAGATCCAATGGCAGCACGACGTAGACGGGCGTCGCGAACTCGATCTCTGCGAGCTCGTCTTCGCCTTCGTAGCGCAGCCGCTCTTGAATCGTGCCGAGATGAACTTTCCACTCGTCGAGTGACCACTGCTGGGCGACTGCAATGCCGAGTGTATTGAGCGTTAGCGGATTCGTTGTAAATCCGTGGGCCTCGATCTGCTGCAAACAGGCAGCGGTGGTTGCTTGCTCGGCGGTCGTATGCGGGCAACTCAGCCGTCGCCAAACGGGAACCGTCAGGGCAGGGGAGGGGGGCGGATCTGCAGCGGGCTCTGTCCCATCGGAACTGAGTTGCCATTGAACCGTTTGCTCGACCGCTGAAACTGACAGTTTCGCGGTGGCATCCTGAGCTTGGAACGCGGGATCAATTTCGACCCAGCCCACTCCAAACCGGCTGATCGCCCTGAGCGCTTGTTGTTGCGGATCGAGATGAGGGCCAAGCCCGACGGGGCTGCGGTATTCCACGCCGTCCACAACAATCGTCAGATCGCGCGGCGGCAGCATGTGTCCAAAAAAATCGACGACATATACGCCACCCGGTATCTTCGCGAGTGTTCCCAGTCCACTGAAGGCCAGCGCGCGAGCCGTCTTAAAAGGCAGCGCGAAGAGCGGCCTCTGGAACAGCGTGCGGTAAGTCCAATCAGGCATGGGATGGCAGTGAGTGAAAGGGACTAAACTTCGAACTATCGACTTCGAACGTGAAACCTGACACTTGGAACCGAAAACTTGATCCGATCTTAACCTTCAGCAGCCATCTGACGAGGCAGGTCAGGGGGGTACACGCCGCAGGCTGCCCTTTAACCATTCGGAGGGCTGGTTTAGACTACCGATTGTAGGGCGCACTTGGCGGAACCCTGCAAATAAATGGTCAACAACTTTTTGCGAGCATACAGGCAGTGACAAGAGCCCGCGATTTTCTTGGACCTTATCGCCTGGTGCGACTGATTCGCGTCGGTCAGACCTGCCAGGTTTGGGAAGCAGCCAAATCGGACGATACGACTCGCTATGCACTGAAAGTGCCCGTCCCCGAGAAGCGAAAAGACAAGGCGATCATCAACGAACTCAAACGCGAATATGAAGTGGCCGGGGAATTGAATCACCCCAACCTCATTCGCATTCACGAGTTCAACACCGAAGGCGAAACGCCTTACCTGGTGATGGAATATTTCGAGCACCCGAACCTTAAACTCTGGTTGCGACTGGGGCCTCAGGCCATCAGCTATTTCGCGCCGAAGTTTGTCGAGCAAGGTTCGCAAGCACTGTTTTATCTGCACACCAAAGGCTGGGTTCATCGCGACGTGAAGCCAGATAATTTTCTCATCAGCGACGACGCCCACGTCAAGCTGATCGACTTCGCCATTTCCGAGAAGATGAGGACGGGTCTCTCGGCAATGTTTGGCAACATGTTCGGCGGCACGCGCACTCAAGGCACGCGCAGCTACATTTCGCCCGAGCAGATTCGGAACCAAAATCTCGACGCGCGGGCCGACATCTATAGCTTTGGCTGCGTCTTGTACGAACTCATCACCGGCAAGGTGCCGTACACGGGCGACAATGCCGACGATCTGCTGAACAAGCACTTGAATGCTGCTGTGCCAGCAGTGCTAGTAATGAACGACAATGTCACGCAAGAGTTCAGCGATCTGATTCGCCGCATGATGGCCAAGCGCAAAGAGGACCGCCCACCCTCGATGTGGGAGTTTTTGAAGGAGTATCAGAAAATGCGCGCCTTCAAAGTGGTCCCTAAGCCCCCGACGGTTCGACCAACATTAAAGGACGACCGCAAAGGCTTCGTGTAATCGTCCGTGTTATTACCGAACACTTTCCTAGCATCGCTGTCTTAGCAAGCCTGCTCCTCGCTGCCAGCATATTCCGTTCGATGATGGTGAATTGAAATGAGTGAAACGACAAGCATCGCGAGCAACGGTTCCCCGAGTGGTGCCAATGGGTCGTCGAGCGGTGCCGCGCAAACGGCCCCTGGCCTCGACTTCGAACTTCCCATTCTCGCACTCGAAGCGCAACTTCGCACCCTGGAGCAAACTCCCGCGCGCACGCCCGAGCAGGAAGAAGAACTCCGCCGCATCCGCCGCGAAGTGAACGAGACCACGCGACAGGTCTATAGCAACCTCACGCCATGGCAAATCGTACAAGTCGCCCGCCATAAAGATCGTCCTTACACGGCCGACTATGTCTCGCTGGTGTTCGAAGACTTTGTCGAACTGCACGGCGATCGCAAGTTTGGCGACGACCGCGCCATGCTCACCGGATTTGCCCGGCTCGATCAGCACAAAGTGCTCGTCGTCGGCCATCAGAAAGGTCGCACCTACAAAGAACGAACCGCTTGCTACTTTGGCTGCGCTCATCCCGAGGGTTATCGCAAGGCGATGCTCAAGATGAAGATGGCCGAGAAGTATGGCATTCCGATCGTCTGCCTGATCGACACCCCGGGAGCTTATCCGGGCATCGGCGCCGAAGAGCGCGGGCAGTCGCAGGCGATTGCCGAGAACATGTACGAAATGTCGCGGATGAAGACGCCCATCATTTGCATCGTCATTGGCGAAGGTGGTTCCGGTGGCGCGCTAGGCATCGGCGTCGGCGATCGCGTGGCCATGTTGCAGTACTCCTATTACTCGGTCATCAGCCCCGAAGGTTGCGCAGGCATTCTTTGGAAGAGCCATCAGTTTGCCGAGAAGGCCGCGACCGCGCTCAAGTTCACTTCCAGCGACTTGCTGCGACTCGGCGTGATCGATCACGTGATTGAAGAGCCGCTGGGCGCCGCACATCGCGACCACTTTCAAACGGCCGCGCGGGTCAAACAGTACTTGCTCCGTTCGCTGCGTGAACTTTCGAGCAAGACTGGCGACCAATTGACCCAACAGCGTTACGAGAAGTTCCGCGCGATGGGCAAGTTCCTCGAAGAACCGTTGGCCGTTGCCGAATAATTCTCCGCGAGCCCTTCGAAAATGCCTTACCGTTGGGTTCTGCGCGAACATTTGCAACTTGCTGGCTTCCTGGTGAAATGGCTGGCGTTGGCAATCCCTCTGGGTGTTGTCATTGGCAGCGCCGTGGCACTCTTCTTATGGTCGCTCGATCGCGCGACGGAGCTGCGCTGGGAACATCCGTGGCTGCTGTATCTGCTGCCACTCGCAGGCGCGGCGATCGCGCTCTTGTATCAGTATTTGGGTAAGGAATCTGAGGCGGGCAACAACCTGATTCTCGATGAGATTCACGAGCCCGCGGCGGGCGTGCCGCTACGGATGGCTCCGCTGGTCTTTGTCGGCACGATACTGACTCACTTATTTGGTGGCTCCGCTGGGCGCGAAGGAACAGCTGTGCAAATGGGCGGCAGCCTGGCAAGTCAATACGCTCGTTGGTTGCGCAGCAACTCCGAAGACGCGCGACTGCTATTGATGGCGGGGATCGCGGCTGGCTTTGGCGCGGTCTTTGGCACGCCGCTGACCGGCGCGATCTTCGCGCTCGAGGTTTTGGCACTCGGGCAAATGAACTATCGCGCCATGCTGCCGTGCTTGATCGCGAGCATCGTTGGCGACTATACGACCTCGGCCTGGGGCATCGGTCACACGCACTACAGCATTCACGCGTTGACGCAGGTCGGACTGATTGAACACGCACCGCGACTCAATTGGTGGCTGGCCGGCAAAGTGACAATCGCTGCCGCTTGCTTTGGGCTGTGCAGCGTCCTCTTCGCCGAGTTCGCACACTCGCTGCATCATTGGTTCAAGAGGACGATTCGCTGGCCGGCACTCCGGCCACTGGTTGGCGGGCTCATCGTCATTGCCTTGGTCTGGACGGTTGGCAATCGAGATTATCTCGGCCTCGGTGTGAATGCCGATCCGGCAACTCCTCAAGCAGTCACGATTCAGTCCTGCTTCCGTCCCGGCGGCGCGGAATGGTTCAGCTGGGCTTGGAAGATCTTGTTCACGGTGGTCACGATCAGCAGCGGCTTCAAGGGTGGCGAAGTGACGCCGCTGTTCTTCATCGGCGCGGCCCTTGGTCACGTGCTCGGACTGCTGCTCGGAGTGCCGGTCGACTTCATGGCCGGGCTGGGCTTCGTCGCCGTCTTTGCCGGCGCGACCAACACTCCGCTCGCCTGCACGATCATGGGAATCGAACTCTTCGCACCAGGCAACGGCGAACTACTCCAGTCGGGCTTTGTCGTTTATCTGGCCATCGCTTGTTACGTTTCGTATTTCCTGAGCGGTCACACCGGCATTTATCTTTCGCAGCGAGTTGGCAGTCCGTTGACCAGTTCGTTCGAACATTTTTCCGCCGGCTCGATCCGGTCGATTCGGGACGGCCGAACTGGCGGCACAAATTTCCCGGCGGAAGAGAAAACCGAACTCGAAAACAAAACCAAATCTGGCCCTGAATCTGGCGCTAAAAACTCCTGATTCCCGGCCAGCAAAACGGGCCATCCGTGCGACCGTTTTTTCTTCGCTTCGCTCCCAAAATCGGCAGTGCTTCAAGCGCCAGATTCCGTCCCGAAATCACAGCTGAAGTTCACTAAAATCGTAGCTGCCAAATGGGCTCGCAGAGCAGGGCCGCCCAAGCCGTTTTCGCCCTAATTCGACCCAGCCCCAACGTCCGATAATGTTTGCAGACATAGGAAAGAAGTCGGAAATAACAAGTCAATTCCCGATAGCTTGTTGAGACGAGACGAAAGTCTTATTGAGACGAAAGTGGGTAGTCTCGGGAGCATCGCGGGAGAGGGCAGGGGAGGCGAATCGGAGCAGTCGGACGCGACCGGGAAAATTTCTCGAAAAAATTTCCTCTCCGGTGGGATGCCTGACGAGTTGTCGGGTGCTGCACTGAGCTGCGTTAACGGAGGGCCAGTCGCGGACGATTGGTGGCGTGATCTTGATTGGGGTCGCGTTGACGAGTTGTCGGGTGCCAACGGAGCAGGGCAGGGGGCCAGCAGCGAAGCTCAGGCCGTCTCGTTGGCTGTATCAGGGGATTCGGGAGCAGGCGGCGAAGCCGCTGCGTCGAACGCCTGGAAGCCAAGTAGCGGCAACGTCTTAGCGACTTCAGTGGGCCAGCCCCCCGAGTCTAGTATCACGGGGGGCTCAAACAGCCAAAACCAAGACCCAAGCGATAGCGTCACGGGAGGCGTGGACTGGCTCAGCGTGCCCCTCTACGGATCATGGTGCGACGAAAGTTACCAACGCCTGATAGCAATGCTAGAAGGGATGAAGGACGAAGCTCAGGAGAAAGGCGGCGTGTTCTTCGAAGGGCCGGACGGTGGCCGCATCTACGTGCGACCGGCTGGCATCCGTCGCGGGCCGTGGTTCTTCGACTTCGCGTTGGAGCATGAGGGGATGACGCTCCTGGTCGCGAAGCGCAAGTCAGCGGAGAAGATTCCGAACTGCTTGGTTGACCTTAGCTCGATGGTCCTGATGCAGCGTGGGCATGTGGAGGCGTTCTCTCTCGCTCGAACCACGCTTGAGCGGTTGGGCTGGCACTACGAAAAGGGCGTGGCCTCTCGGTGCGACATCTGCGTTGACCTGATTAACCAGGCGATCAAGTGGTTCCGCGATAAGTACGTCGCCGAAGCGTTCGTCTGCCGGGCCGTCGACGACGGCTGGTATCGGAAGCATCGCAAGGTGACTGGCATCGTGTTCGGCAAGGGCATTCGGTGCCGGATTTACGACAAGGTGTACGAAACCAAGGATGATCCTGCCAAACGGGAAGTCATGCGGGTGCATCGTTGGGGCGGCGTCATCCCTGAAGAAGCGGTGCGAGTTGAGTTCCAGCTTCGTCGCGAGGAAATGCGGGATGACTTCTCGGTAACGGACATCTACGACCTGTTCTCGAAGTTGCGAACCATCGGTCAGAAGCTCACGACGGATTGGCTGCGGTTCACGGCGGAAACACCGGATCGCAGCAACGGCCATCAGTCGCGAGCAAAAGTTGCCGACGTGTGGGCACTCGTCGTGCAGAGGTTCTTCGACGCGTTCCCAGATGCGAAGGAAGCGGCCGAACCAAAACCGAAAGTGGTGCCGGACACCGGCCGTCTGTTGCGGCAAGCGGTCGGCTGCATCAAGTCGGGCCTTGCACAAGTGTGTGCGAAGTTCACGTCACAAGATGAGGCAGTCGGGGCCTTGTGGGACATGTTCCAACTGCTGCTGCCGCCGACGTTCTGGCACGACATCAACGAACGGCAAGCGGAGTTCCAGGAGCGTCGGCCAATGATCGGCGTGCTTGGTGTCAGTGCCGGACAAGTGCCGTTCTAGCCGGTGCGATCGCGGGAAATATCGGACGAGAGTAACAGCGATATCGGAGCGCAAGAAAATGAGATTACCTGGGCAGATTCCCAAAGCAGAGACGCGGGCCGTGTACCTGCGGATGACTCCTGAGCTGGTCGCGTGGCTCGATCAGGAAGCGAAGCGGCAACGACGTTCGCGGGCGTTCGTGATCTCGCAAGCCGTGCGGCTTATGCGAGCGTGGGTCAAGGAACTTGAAGATCAGCGAACGGCGTAGGAGCGAAAGATGGCGAGCGTGCCGGAGTTGGTCGAGATTCGAGTGGCGATCAGCCGAGCGGTGTTGCTCGCAATGTTCGAGCAGGCAACGCAAGAAGGTCGTAGTTCGTTGGATGTGATCCGCGAACGGATCGAACGGCCGGCATTGCTGAGCGAGAAGGCAAGGCTCGATGACTACAGCACGACGTCTCTCGGTGTGCGGCCGAGGCGTCGAGACGGCGGGCTTTGGCAATGGGAGAAGTTCGTGGTGTCGATTCCGCTCAAGCTCAAGTGCGAGCTGATGCGGATCGCACGCGAAAACTTCGTCACGCAAAACGAGTTGGGCTTGTTCATTCTCCGTGGTGCCGTGCAAGATCAAACTTGGCTCGCGGCGTTGCTCGTGCTCGCGGCCGAAGCCAAGCAGGAAAACAGCGAATGAGAAAACGGCGACCGCGTTGACCTGGCTCGCGTTCGCTCGATCATCAACAGCCGGGAATCAGAATGGAATCTGTGATGCGTAAGAAACGGAAAGCGCGTGAGGAATGGAGTCCGACAACGGTGAATCTCCGGTGCGGAGCGAACGTTGTAGAGGTGCTGTTCCCGCGAGGGTTGGAGTTCATTCGGTGTCAGGAGTTCTTGCACGCGGTGCGAGTTCGGACGTTCGGCCACGTGGGCAGTGTTCAGAACATGCTGACGTCGCTGCGGGAGCTGGCGTTGACGTTCGGGCGTCGGGTGAAAGTCCGGTTGCTCTCACGAGCAGCAGCCGGATAGAATCCCGGCAACTGGACGCCGCACTTGCAACGCACGGGGCTGGTCACGATTAAGAGACGTGATCGGCCCTTGTTCGTTTATCGGCTCAGTGTTCCGGTGGCTGCTTCGCTGCCGTGCGTGCAACCGGGGAGCTGGCGGCGAGTGATCCGGCCACTCTCGAACCACTCCAGCCGCCCGCCTTGAAGGTTCCCCGGTCTTAGCTGGTGTAGCTGCGGTTGGCCATTGTCGAACCCTGGGGTGTGACGCTCGGTCTTTCGCTTGGTGGCACGCCACACACCTTCAACTTCCACGGCGGGTTGTCGTGCCACGGCTTGTCTCCGTCTCCATCCGTCAGGCGACGAAATTAAAGTTCGGGGGCTGTCCGTTCGATAACCCCGGCAGGTCGAAAATACTATCAGCCGAACAGGCCTTACTAGCCGGGCCTTTAAGCCACTCACGCATGGTCGGAGTGTGCAGGAATCTAATCGCGGCAACCATCGCACGACCCTCTGAAAACGGTTGCGCTCGCGTTCGCAGAACTGGCGATTGACCAGTCTGCCCAGCTGCTGCACTTGACGGGAACCAGCGTTCTCGCCGATGATCCGCAGCTGACCCAAGAAACGCAAACGACCAGGCGTTGGAACCTGGTCGCTTGCTGATGTTCGTTCACCCTTGGCGGGGTGTTCGAGCGGGGTGCTTGTGCAGCTATCAACTGCCAAGACTTACACGCTGGAAAAAGGACTTCCTAACGTGCGTTCTGAACCTACATCTACAGGCGATTCTCGCCAAGAGCAGCGGGCCTTTATTGAGAATGAGACCCTGTGCCCAACGTCCGATAATGTTTGTTATGTTCGGTTGAGGTCGCTGTTTCTCTCGGGAAATACGCATATTCCGGTTCTGACGATTGCTATTCGAAGACGTTGCGATCGGCCCTGCAACGGCAGCGATAATCTGACTGGGTTTCGCTGCGCAGTTTCGCCCAAAACAGATCGCGCAAGTGGCGCAAATTTCGACTCACTCTCCCCTGCCTTTTTGTGAATCGATACCTGTTGCCGAACGACCTGAGACGTCCTCGAAATTGGTGCCAGAACTCGGTTGGCCGATGAACGAAAATGGCAGAGG
Organism: Anatilimnocola aggregata; assembly: GCF_007747655.1. Taxonomy (NCBI): domain Bacteria; kingdom Pseudomonadati; phylum Planctomycetota; class Planctomycetia; order Pirellulales; family Pirellulaceae; genus Anatilimnocola; species Anatilimnocola aggregata. The sequence continues at coordinate 3,243,146 of NZ_CP036274.1, read as the reverse complement.
CTGATCGGTGTTGGATGAGTCGACTGGGCAGTAGAATTCTGGCCCATCGGGAACCGCGTATGCCCCCCCTGCCCGCCGCTGCGACAAACGCTGTGTGGGCGGGTGCATTTCCCAAGCCCATTCATGCAGGAGTACCTGGCACTGAAGTTGTAAGTGGTCCAGCATCCAAGTGACGCAGACCAAACCGAGGAGACTTCCCCAGACCAAGTCGCGCCGTGTGACTGCCATCTTTTCGCCCCCTCAACTCCAACTAATACGGCCGGTCACCGGGAGGTTGAACAGGTGGTATCGCCTGGCGATAGCGGTCAGCCATTTGCGGGTCGATATAGGTGGGCTGGCCGCCGTTGAAGCTGGGGAGCATGCCGGGCTGGCCGGTCGTTGGGGCGTAGCCATTGGGCGCGTAGTTGCTCGCAGGCTGGCCACCGTAGTAGCTGCTGGCTGGCTGCGCCTGGTAGGTCTTTTCGAACTGCTGAGTTGCCGTGTTGAGCAGGTCGCGGGCAGGCTCGAAGGCACCGCCATAATTCGCCGTGGGGTACCGATTTTCCAGTCCGTCGATGTACGGTGCCAGCACCTGCAAAATCTCGGGAGGCAAAACCGATTCGGCCTTCGCCAGAATCTGGGCGATGACATTGCCAGAGCGCGAGTTGATGATGGCTTGTCGCTGCGGTTGTTCGAGCAGGGTCATCGAAAAGAGGGTGATGATGATGCACAACAGCACACCCTTGGCTAAACCCATCACTGCGCCAACTTGCCGATCGAACTCTTTGAGCTTCATGCGTTCGATCGCCTGGCTCACAAAGTTGAAGCACAACCAAACCACGAGCGACGTTCCCAGGAACAAAATCAGCATCGCGCCGAAGACGTTCCACGGCCCATTGGCCAAAGCCGCAGCACCCGAAGATTGCTCCGCGCGATTCTGAAAGAAAGTAGAGATCATTTGCGCGACTGGCGCGCGAAAGTTAAGCGCGACGAAGTAGCTGAGCACCATCGAAGCCGTTGAAGCCACTTGCCAGGCGAAGCCTTTCCAAGCTCCCCAGGCAATCGCGCCGACGAGAACGCCAATCATCAAAAAATCGTAACCTTGCATCCTTGCAAACTCCGCTGTGCGGGGAAGCCCTCGATTTCTGGCGAGGACGAACGGTCGCGCTTGGCGCGCGGTCATCCTGGGTCGGCGGCAGTATAGCCGAGCAGGGGGCAAACGCCGAAGAGCAATTGACATTGATCTTGGAGAGAAGAGACAACGTCGGTAAAGTTCGCGCGGTTGCAAGATAGACAGCAGCAGGCAAGGGCAGGGCGGATCGCCAGCAGGATGCTAGCGATGGCGGGCGAGCAGCGGGAAGGAACCTGACATGGCGGATTTCAAATCGCACATCACTTTCAGTTCGGTGCTGGGAGTCGGCTATGGGACTGTGGGCTTTTTCTTTCTGAACGAGCCAATCGAAATCAGCATTCTTGGTGGCGCGCTTTGCAGCTTGTCGGGAATGCTCCCGGATCTCGACAGCGACTCAGGAACGCCGGTGCGCGAAATGTCGACGTTCGCCGCAGCGGTCATTCCCATGCTGATGATGCCGCGCTTCGAGGCTCTGCATTGGTCGCGCGAGATGATGGTGCTGGCGGCCGCGATCACGTATGTCATCATCCGCTTTGGCATTGTCGAGATTTTTAAAAGGTACACCGTCCATCGCGGCATGTGGCACAGCATCCCGGCGTGTCTGACCTGCGGACTGCTCACGTTCTTGATCGTTGCCGATCTCGATTTGCAGATTCGTTTGTTCAAGGCGGGCGGAGTGATGCTGGGTTTCTTCTCGCATTTATTGCTGGATGAGATCTGGAGTTTTAATGTCCGCAGCGGGCGGCTGAACGTGAAGAAAAGCTTTGGCACCGCGATCAAGTTTTTTGGCAAGGATAGTTGGGCCAACTACAGCGTGTATGGCAAATTGCTCGCGCTCAGCTTCTTTGCCGTTGGCGATCCAATGCTGATGGACCACTTTGGGCACGAAGTCCATTTTGGCCATCCCGCCGGGTTGCAAGCTTCACAACAAATCCAACAACAGTTTCAACGGGTCGATCAACGGTTTGTGCCCGCAGATCAACAACCGTATGACCCGAACACGCAGCCGATTGATCCCGCCACTCAACAGGCGCTGGAGCAGGCTCGCTATCGCGCGCAGTACGAATATCAGCAGCAGCAACAGTATCCGCCCCAACTGCAACGGTAAGTTCCTCCCCGTAGCTCAGTCACTCCGTGACTGTCCCGTAACTCAGTCACTCCGTAACTCAGTCACTCCGTGACTGAGTAAAGCGAGTCAGGGAATGACTCGTCTACGGTTTGCGCGTATCGAGCAGCAGTGTGACTGGACCATCGTTGACGAGTTCCACTTCCATCATCGCGCGGAAGCGGCCGGTGGCAGTGGGAACTTGCTGTTCGCTGATTGCTGCCACGTAACTCAGATAGAGTTCGTTCGCGCGCTCCGGTGGGGCTGCCTCAATGAAGCTGGGGCGGCGACCTTTCGAGCAGTTGCCCAGCAGCGTGAACTGGCTGACCACCAGCACGCTGCCAGCCACATCGCGCACACTGAGATTCATCTTCCCATCGGCATCGTCAAAGATGCGGAGGCCAACGGTGCGATCGGCCAGTGCGCGAGCATCGTCGAGCGTGTCTTCCTGCGCAACCCCCAGCAGCACGAGCAGGCCATGCTGAATCTCGCCGACAATCTCGCCCGCGACCGTGACCTTCGCTCGCTTCACTCGCTGCAGGACCGCTTTCATCGGGCGGCCTCTTCGCTGACAGGCAACCCCTTTTCGATGCGAATCTTGCGAACCTCAGCCAGAATCGCTTCGATCGCGCGATAGTTCTCGGCAATGCGAAGCGCCTGGACGAAGAACGAAACGGCGATGAACGCCAGCGTGAGCATCGCCATCAAGTAATGCCACTGCACCATGTCGGCACTGCGACCGGGCTGAGCTTGGTTCAGCGGAATCGACGGGTCGGAGAGCCCGCCCAGAAACACCAGCACGACGATTGCCACCATGCTCCCGGCGGCCCAGGGAAAGGTCTTGCGTTTGATGAGCGTGCTGCGAGCCTGCAACTCTTCCTGGAGCGAATAGGTCTCGCCCACTTCGCGACACCATTTGCTCGTGCCGACGAAATAGGTAACGGTCACACTATTCACCAGCACCACAAGCAGTGAAGAAGCCACGCCAACATAAAAGTGCAACGTCATGCGATAACGCGGGACGTCGAGCGAATCGGCAGCAGCCTTCAGATTCTTTTCCGCAGCCGCTTTTTTGTCGGCAGGACTCTGCGGATCAAATTTCGCCTGTTTGTATTCTTCATTTGCCGCGCGGTAGGACGCAGCAACACTGTTGAAGTCGCCGATCCACAACCCGATGAAGAAATTGGCCGCGAGCGAAAGCCAGGCGATGGCAGCGAGAACCAAAAAAATGCGTGACACGTGAGGGAGGGGCTAAGGGACTTGGGGCTTAGAGACTAACGACAGTTTAGAGAGGCGGGGAGTGAGTGACGAGGCGGGGGAAGGGAAGAGAGGAAGAGAGGAAGAGAGGGAGAGGGGGTGACAAGGTGATAAGGTGACAAGGTGATAAGGTGACAAGGTGATAAGGTGAAACCTAAAGCAGAACGATTCGACTAGAATTGGCTGTTGATCGAGTACGAACAAGCTCTCTGACCTCCGAACTTCCACATGCTCCCCTCCCCTGCCCCGGATTCTTGCGTATTGCTGCTGGTGCGGCATGGTGCGACGGTTGCCAATCTTGCCAGGCCAGTCAGATTGCAAGGCTGTGGCATCGATCTGAGTTTGTCACCCGAAGGTGTGCGGCAAGCGGAAGCAACTGCTGAGTTTTTAGCAACGATCCCGTGCTCAGCCGTCTTCAGCAGTCGGATGAAGCGAGCGGTGGAAACAGCGGAGCGAATCGCAGCTCGTCAGAATTTGGTGGTGGAGCCGCTCTCGGGTCTGCACGAGGTCGATGTTGGCCGCTGGGAAGGCCGCGATCGCGACGAAATTGAAGCGATGGATCCGGAAGCCTTTTTGCTGTTCCTGGAAGACCCGGCAACCAATGGTTATCCCGAGGGTGAGAACGTCGTGCAAGTTGCCGACCGCGTGACACCCATTCTCGAAGCCTTAGCCGAGCGCCACTTGGGCCAGCGTATCATCGTTGTCGTACATAACGTTGTCCTGCGCGCCTACCTCGCGCAAGTTTTGGAAATTCCACTCGCCCGCTATCGCCAACTTACGCAAGAGAACTGCTGCGTGAATGTACTCGTCTGGCAACACGCCACGATGCAAGTCCGCACGGTCAACTCGGTGTGGCACTTGGGGGAATGAGGGGCGAGGGAAGTTGCAATCGAAACTATGGCCAGTGAGAACGAGAGGATAAAGCATTTCATAATGTGAGTGGATCGCGAACCTGATTCCTTCTTTCCAACATCCCTCGCCTCCCGTCTCCCGTCTCCCGTCTCCCGCCGCTCTCATTTCACCGGCAGTCCCAGCTTCACGAGATAAGCTTGCGTGAGGTCTTCAATCTCTTGTTCGCCCGGGTTGTAGTCGAAGTCGCGCGGGTCGAGTTCCGCGGCGGGCTGGACGTTGAAGAACTCCATGCTGACCAGTGGGACCAATTCACCGGTACCACTCCCCTGCCCTGCCTCGCCAGGCAAGGCGCGCGCATAGTAGATGACGCGATACGGAAAGAGCCCAAACGAGCGTTCGTTGCGGCCAAGCACCAGGTCGACTCGTTCGGGCAATGACATGGGGGATTCGTGCTTGCTCTTTTTGCCCGTCGTCGTTGTTAATTCTTTCCAGCGATCCGGTTTCCATTTGCCGCTCACGGCCCAAACGGGCATGCGTCGCGCGCGCGACTCACTCGATACTGGGTATTCAATCTCACCAGCGCGAGCAGCAGTGAATTCAAAATCGCGATGGAGCGACTCGAGCAGCGCCGGCAAGCCACCGAGCAGCAGCCAGGCATCGTCGCCGGGCGAAGGGACTGCGGGGCGCACTTCGTCGCGCTCAGGCGCCGCCTTCTCTTTCGCAATTGCGTTACGCACGGTGCGCAGGTTCACGCGGGCCACTTTATACGCGGCGGGGGGAAGATCGCGCCGAACCCAATAATATTGCTGACCGCTGATCTGCTGCAGCGCCGCGGTGCGCTCGGCGACTTGCAACTTGAGATCGAACCGCAGCAGTTTCTCGGGACCATCGCCCAGTTGGACGTACTGTCCGTTGCCCAGCAGGTTCTGGCCCGCGGCATCGATGCGAAAACGAATCTGCGCCTGTACCGAAGGCTCGGCCTGCACGCGCCGCGCAGCTTGGGCGACGAGCGCGTTCCCATCGACCACGCCTGGCGATGCAACTGGCGCGCCCCCCTGCCCTGCCCCGCCTGCTTTCGCGCGGCTATCGGCCAGCCCCTGAAACTCGGCCAGCGGAAAAGCACGGTCCTGCGCGTGAGCCCGACCGATGCGCAGCGCGCTCTGAATGCCGCTGGCACCAAAATAGAGGACAACTCCCATGGCCAGGAGCGCCAAGAGCCCCTTTGTGAAGCTGGGCTGTGTGAATCCAGGGAGTGTTAAATCGGGCAGTTTGTATGTCATTGGAGGGTCGTGCGGGTTTTGCCAAAGATTCGTTCTGCACCGGGCCGAACAATTACCCATAGACACTCCGTCAGCGGAAGTGGCTGCAGGTGCATCCTGAGCATTGAAGGGGAACCTCGCGAAGATTGGTCGCGAGATTTTCTGCCCAGATGATAGGCCTTCAGCGACTTTCGGGTCCACGGCAGTCTAAGCCAGCTTTCGTGTTGCGAATTGCAATCGGACGCTAGCACACGCACACACAAGTTCGTTCAGGGAAGCATGAACGCCGCGGTCCTAGCAAGCCAGGAGGTTTGCGGAGTGAATCGCGGTGAGTTGTGTCAGGGGGGACACCATGAAAATCCGTCTGTTGCTTTGCATCATGTCGCTGGCCGTCGTAACGGCTACGGGGTGTGTATTCCCCAAGGCGCACAATCTGCCACCGGCTTCGCAATTGTTGGAGCCGGGACCAGGCGTGGGTGGACCAGGGCCGGGCGTGTTGCCCCCCTCGTTACCTCCCGCGATGATTCCCGTCAGCATGCCAACCGTGCAGCTCCTCTTCGCGAAACCCGAAGGGATGCAAGTGCGGTGGGATGTGAGTGGCACAGCCTCGTTCGACTCAGCTCCGCTGGTCGTTCCTGGTCGCCAGAATTTTCCCCAGAACGGTATCTACCGGTTGAAGATCACCAACATCGCAGGCCGCGAAGGTGTGGAACTGTATCCCACCGTCGAGATCGCCCCGACCACTCCACGGTCGGAAGCGTTCCTGGCTCACAACGCGATTCCCATGCAGTTCACCGAAGAAGATTTCGACCAGGTACTGGCCGGCAACTTCGTCACCAAGGTGATCTACTTGCCTGATCCGGAGTTCCAAGAACTGGCTCTGGCCGGTGTCGAAACTCTGGTCAGCACGCGGCTCGATCCAGGTGTCGATCCGATCGTCGAAGCTGATCGCCGCGGTGCGATCCTCGCGGTGATCCGTGTCGGTAACAAGGACATCGAAATGCCGGGCAGCATCGTCGGGCCGGAATTCGGTGGCGAGATGTTTGGCATGGGAGGTATGGGCGGTGCCTATTGCGGACCTGGCGGAATGGCAGGCATGGGTGGTGGTTTCCCTGGTACTTTGCCGCCGAACTACGTCGCCGGTGTGACAGCCGCTCAGTACGGCATGACCACCAGCGGCACGCCGATCGGCCTGCCTGGCCCGCCCCACATTCCACTGGGTGGCCCAGCCGGTTTGCAGTCGCACATGATGAAGAACCACACGCATTATCACATCCCAGGTCCGACCGAGCACTTCAAAGTGCACGTGCGGCAACAACCGGGCTTCAGCTATCCGAAGCCGGTCAACAAGGTACACATCCGCGAACAGAACATTCACGCTGGTTATCAGTTCGGGCAACCGCACTACGACAAGCATGAACGAATTCCCGGTGGTGGCCCTGGCAGCGGTGGCTACAACCAGGCCGGCGAATACTGCCCGCCCGGCCAGCAGTAAACAATCACGCGGTTGCTAAAACCGCAGATCAACAAACTCGCAGCCCGCTGGCGAAATCCAGCGGGCTTGCGGTGCAAATTCACGAACCATCTAACGCCTTGCCTGGCTGCTCACCATGCGAAGTCACTTCACATTCGTTGTCTTGGCAGCTTCCTTGCTGCTAACCTCTTCGGCCCACGCTCAAAACGTGTGGCATCTGCAAGACAACGCCGATATGCCGCCGGGTTGGATTGGACAAAAGCAGCTGGAACGTGGTGGACCACGACCTGGCTACTTTCAACCGGTCAAAGTCACCGGCCCCGAGGGGACCAGTGTCGCGCTGGCCGAACAAGGTGGCTTTGCGCCCACCGATAAGAACTCTGCCCTGGCCGGCATGCTGATTGGTCAGGTCTATCGCCTGAAAGTCACGGGCATCCCGCTGCACGAAGGCGAAGAAGTCTATCCTTCGGTCGAAGTGATCGATCGTTTGTATCCACCGCCGGGGCAAGCAGCCCGCTTTCCGATTCCGATCGAACTGACCGCTGAAGAGCTCGAGTTTGCCTTGCAAGGCAAATACGTGATGCGCGTCATCTATATCGAAGAACCCAAGACCGCCCTGCCCCGCCGCGATGAACCGCCCCGTCAGCGATACATCGAAGTTCCAGCTGGCGAAGATCCGCTGCATGTGGCCGATCGCATGGGCCGGCCAGTAGCCATCCTGCGAATGGGTTCACGCTTGCCGACGCCCGAGTTCGTCGATGGCAAGTTCCTGTACCTCAATCCGCCTTACGTCAAATACGAAGTGCCGCCGCCGTTTGTGAATCGCCGCGATGGCCTCGAGCCACCGCTCGAAGGTCCGCTCAATCAGGGGCAGAAGAGCTTTCTCATTCCGCGCCTACCAGCCCGCGAAATGCACGTGCCATAAGGTCGAAAGCTGATTTTTGAAGGTCGCTTCATTAATTGCCCAACGAGCGTAGCGAACAAGACACGACGCGTAAAGGAATTGCTCATGAGCCAGCCCAACATCATTGCCCAACACTTCGCTCGGCGGGGCCTGCTGGTATTGATCGCTTTGCCGCTCCTTACCTTCTGCTCGTGCAAAGGTTTGCAGGTTCCGTTTCGTCCACTGTTGCCGACTGGCGACGGGGTGAAGCCAACTGCCTCCACAACGACCACTCCCACGGCAACCACCGCAGCCTCTCCGACACCGGCCGTCGATCGCGTTCCCTTGGCTGCAGTGCCCAAAGCGGGCTATCAGCCTCCGCGCTTGGTGCGGCCCGTTGGTTATTATCCCGGCGTGAATGCACCAGCACCTTCGCTCCCCTCGAGCGCTTACACCGGTCAGCCGATGCACGGACATGGTCCCCACGGCAGCGGTTGCCCTTGCTGCGGGCCCCAAGCTCCGTTTCAATTCTCACCCGATCTGCCCGGCGAAGATCCCTATGGCGGCTGGATGCCCGACGGCATCAAGAAGCCTTGGCCCTCGGACGAATACATCTGCGATGGTGGCGACAACAACGACGATGTGCGCGTGAAGCAGAACTGGGATGTCGTCGGGCTCGATCCCGAAGACACAATCGCTCACTTCGACACGCTCGATGGAAAAACCGAAGTCGCCGCGAGCAATAAGTGCTGCATCTATGCTCCGCGCTTCGCCGCAATTCGCAAAGTGATGAACCCGATCGTGTACGAAGGTCACGAGCGGATGGCGGGCGTCGAAAAACCAACCAAACTTAACTTGCATCAAGAGCTCGGCTCGCCCACGACGGCCGTTCAGCCCGAACAAGTCCTCGCCGATCTGCACATCGATCCGGCAGTTACCTTCCGCGAACAGACCAAGGGAATTGGTGTCGACAACGTCACCAATCCTGTGCTCGCTCGCGGTGGCTTCATGCCGCACGAGAATCTGAAGTTCATTCAACAGGGCATTTTCGAGAACGCAGAGAAAGCGGTGTTGGCCGAACGGACCTTGGCCGCGGTCACCTGGCAGAGCAATCAGGCAGTTCAAGTTATCATCGAAGGGGTGATGGCTCACGAGGCGAAAGGTATTGCCAAACCTGAAGTCACCTACACCTACGAAATGCAAGGCAAAGCCCGTCTGCGAATCTGCAAGATCGCCAGCAGCTGCGATGCTCAGGTGGGTGAGTTTGTCGAGTTCACCTTGCGGTTCGATAACGTCGGCGATCAAAAGATCGGTAACGTCACGATCATCGATCACCTGACGCCACGGCTCGAATATGTAGCCAAGAGCCAAAGCTGCACGGTCGGTGCAGAATTCAAGATGCAAGAGAATCCCGATACGCTCGTCCTGCGGTGGGAAGTTACCGAACCACTCGAAGTGGGCCAAGGCGGGCTGATCCGCTTCCGCTGCCGCGTGCGATAACGCGAGAGTTTACAGTTTGTTTCCAGCCGGCTCGATCTGCAGCAGCAGCTGCGTCATGTCGACCGGCTTAGTGAGATGAGCATCGAAGCCAGCTGCGAATGCGCGCTGGCGATCCTCTTCGCGGCCATAACCGGTGACTGCCACCAGCCGGGCTGATTTCGCCTCGGGCATGGTTCGCAACGTCCGCGCGACTTCAAAGCCGTCCATCAACGGCAGCCCGATATCGCACAAGACCACGGCGGGTTGGAACTGCTGTGCCGCAGTCACTCCTTCTTTCCCGTCGTAGGCCAACCTCACTTCGTGGCCATATAGTTCGAGCAACATCCGCAGCGTATTGGCCGAGTCTTGATTATCTTCGACAATCAGCACCCGTTGCCGGCGCTGCTGTGCTTTCGGCTCGCTGGGCGTCTTGGCTGCCATGGGTGCTACCTGCAAAAGAGGCAGGCGAATCACGAACTCAGCCCCCCTCCCCTGCCCTTCACTGTGAGCCGTAATAGTGCCGCGATGCAGCGTGACCAGACCATGGGCTACGGCCAGACCGAGTCCTAGTCCGCCACGAGTCCGATCAAGCGAACGATCGGCCTGCGAAAAGCTCTCGAAGACATGGGGCAGCAACTCTTCGGCAATGCCAATGCCACTATCACGCACGCGCAAGACGGCCTGGCGATTTGTTTCGTCACTTGCCAGGCAAATGTGCAACTGGCCTGCGCCATCAGAGAATTTCACCGCATTGTCGAGCAGATTCGCGATGACTTGAGTTAGCCGCGTGGAATCGCCACTGATCCAAAGTGGCTGGGGAGAATAATCGGTCGTCAATTGCAGGCGGCCCGCAGCCAGTGCCGATGCGCGATCTTCCAGGGTTTGCCGGACGAGTTGATTCAGTTCCAGCTTACCCTCGTGCAGCGAGACCTTGCCGCGAGTAAGCCGCGAGACGTCGAGCAAATCATCGACCAGCCGAGACATGTGGTCGACCTGTCGCGTCATGATCAGCCGCGATTGTTCAACCACTGCCGGATCACAGTTCGAAATGCTCAGCAGGTGCAAGCTGTTCTTCAGTGGCGCAAGGGGATTGCGCAGTTCGTGCGCCAGCATCGCCAGAAAATCATCCTTGCGCCGATTCGCTTCCTGCAACGAGTCGATGAGTTGCACGTTGGCAATGGCCACCGCGGCGGCATTGGCCAGCGCTTGCAGCATATCGAGTTGCTCGGGGGTAACGTGGCAAGTATCGCCCCAATAGGCACCCACAGCGCCGAGCGGATTTTCAGTCCGGATCGGTGCCATCGCCATGCTCTTTACGAAAGTGGCGCGATAGACATCGTGCGGAATTCGCGCATCGGCAAAGACGTCGGGAATGGCTACGGGTTCGCGGTTGAGCATGCACCAACCCGAGATGCACTTCTCGAGTGGGAACCGTCGCCCTTTCCACAAAGGACTGATCGCATCCTCCTGGGCATAGTGACAGAAATCGCCATCTCGCAGAACGATGGTCACGCCGTCCGCTTTGGTCAGCTTGCGGGCGGAATTCTGCAGCACGCTAAAGACAGCTGGCAGATCGCGGCAAAATGACAGCCGCTGCACGACACGAATTAACTCTTGATGCGGCATCTCAATCCTTTGGCGACTAAATCGGTCCCCTCGCCCAACTGGAACTGGGCAAAGCGTTGCGGGCAGCGGTCGCAAGATTCCATGACTTTGCTGCCTGGCAGGTCACCTAGTAAACAGCAAGTTCGCCTACAAATCCAGAGAGGCAACCGGCCTCGATGCCAGCATGTCTGTGGGCTTCGCTCGCTCCCGCTGAAAGTTGCGAATAACCTGCGAAACAAATTCCCGCATTCCCCGCCTAACCATCCTGACGAGAGTTACAAGTGCTAACGAAAAAGCCTGACACTCGTCTCCCGCCTCACTTTATCCCACCTCAGTTCAAGGAATTCTGTCATGTCGCGTTTCACCACTGCCCGTTCTGCTCGCAAGCCCGCTGCTCGCAAAGTTGCTCCCCCCAAGACCACTCGCCGCTACGGGGTCGAAGCCCTCGAAGCTCGCGAACTGATGGCCGGCAACGTTAACGTCACGCTCTCGTCCGGTAACTTGACAGTGACCGGCGATGCTCAAGGTAACGGGGTCCAAATTCGCCAAATCTCCAGCAACCAGTTTGCTGTCGTTGGCCTCAAGCAAGCCGGTGCGAACACCTCGATCAACGGTGCCGGTTTCAAGGTGTTCAGCGGCGTCACCGGCAACGTGACTTTCAACATGAACGGCGGCAACGATCAAGTTCACATCTCCGATGGTCAAGGTTTCTTCGCTTCGCAACCTGGTCTGCCGACATCGTTCCAGCCGGTGAAGTTCGCCAAGAATGTCACCGTGAACCTCGGCGATGGAGCCGACACCTACGCCGCCGATGATATGACCGTCGGAGGCAAACTCAAGGTCGATGGCGGCAGCGGCACGGGAATCGACATCGTCCGCTTGGATGGAGTCACTGTGAACGCAGTCGGCTCAAGTGGCCAGGCACTCGAAATTGATACCAACGGCGGTAACGACCAGGTGTTGATCGACTTCGCCGAATTTAAGGGACTGGTCGACATCGATACTGGAAGCGAAAACGATCTGGTCCACCTGTTCTTTGCCGAAATCGAGAACAACAGCGATCTGATCATTCGGACTCAAGCGGGCGACGACAAAGTCGAACTGTTCGACCTACTCATTGCCGACGACCTGCTGGTGGATGCCGGCGGCGGCAACGACACGGTGATTGCCGTCGAAGTCGAAGCCCTGGACGAAATTGATATCAACCTTGGGTTGGGGAACGACCTGCTGCAAATCTTCGAACTGATCGCAGCCGATGTCGAACTCAACGGTGGTGGCGGCACTGACAAGCTGGAAGATGCGGGCGGCAACAGCCCGCTCGATATCAGCAGCATCGAGACGATCTTGGATGTCTCGGAGTGAGCAAATGCAGAAGTGAGAAGGCAGAATGCAGAATTAGTCAGGCCCGTTGAGAAATCAGCGGGCTTTTTTATTGCAGATAAGGGAACGAGCTTGCCTTCAATCTGCAATCTCAAATCAGCGGTCTGCAATTCTTCTCACTCGGCCGACGACCTTGAGCCTTCGGGCGAGCCGCCGATGGGATGACCAGCGGGGAGTGGCCGGCCAGCAGTGAGATAACCGAGACGAAAAAGTTCCTGCTTGACGGCGCGGAACTCTTCGAAGCTATCGGGATAGACCCACAAGGTGACCGTTGCTTGCTGCGGATTGACGGTTCCCAAGCGGCCGCGAAACTGCGAGCCTTGGCGCATTGCCTGGTCCATCGTTTCGCCAATCGGGTCGTCGACTTGCACAAAGAAGAAGCGTTCGAGTCCGATACGAGTTTGCCGCGCAGCGGCAATGCGAGTTTGCACGTCGACATCAAACCGCCGCAAGATGTACTTGGCACCAAAGCCCGCGATAATCGGCAACCCAAATTCGGCGCGCGGCGTATCGGCCAGCTTTTGAGCTTGCCGAGGCAAGTCCGCCTTCATCGCTTCAATCATTTCGTCCCAGGGAAGATAAACAATTTTGCCACCGAGCAGACGAAAATGAATCTCCTTGCCAAAGACTGTCTTCGCCATCGGCGTCGGCAGATGGGGAATGACATTGCCCGGACGGGACTGTTCGAGGGTCATCCGCTCAATATCGAGTTGCAGTAGCTCCTTGAGCGATTGATCCATTTGCGACTTCAGATCGAACCGCTGCTGATCTTCGGAACTCAGTTTGTTGCGGTGCTTCTCCAGCGATTGCTCAGCCACCGTCACGAGCAGTTGCAGGCGCGCACGCTCTTGCTGCTTGATTTGCAACTCGAGGTTTTGGGCAGCCAGATTCCGCTTGATCTGCACAATCCCTTGCTCGACTTCGTTGGCAGCTGCGGTGGCCGCGATCACATCGGGTAGCGGAGCAATTTCCGCTGCCGGCGTTTCGACCGGCATTTCAGCCGCGATGAAACCCCGTTTGGCCTGCGCAGCGACGATCATCACCAGGATGATCAAGATCCCGACGAGATTGGCGACGACATCCAAGAAGGAATCCTGGCCCGGCGCTTCGACCTGTGCGGTTCGGCGTCTCACGGCGTCTTCCTTTGCAAATCAAAGCCACTGCCATTCAGCATCTGCTGTAAAGCCGTGAATTGTCCTTCGCCGGCGCGGGTCACTTCGACTTGCAGCACCGGTTTCCAATAGCCATTGGTCATGGCGGGGCCCCACGCATCCAAGTGCTTTTGCACCGCCTTCACAAAGGCATCGGCCTCTTCAGGTTTCATTTGCGGCGAGACGGCAATGGTGCTGACAGCGCGATCGTCACCTCGCTCGGGAACGACAACCAATCGATCGGGCAAGCAGACCACGCGAATTGGCCGTGTGACCGCAGTGGTTCGTCCTTGAGCGCCGGGCAATCCCCAATTGCTCGCCGTGCGCGAGTTGCCCGCGCGCTGCTGACTACTTTTCGCACCGCTCGTAACACTGGGCGTGCCGCCTGGATTCGAGCCCGACGCAGCAGCCGAGTTGGTATTGGGCGAACCGCTGGCGGAACCACTGGGGCTCCCCTGCCCTGCCATTTGTCCGGTATTGATGTTGGTGGTGGGACGTCCCGTGCTCGAACCGCCGCCACCGCTGGTTTGTCCGGTGCTGTATTGGCCATTTGCGCCGGCATTCGCTCCGGTGTTATTGTTCGCGGCACCGCTGCCACCCGTCGCGCCCCCCTGCCCTGCCCTGTTGGCCTGAATACTGTTGGCCTGAATACTGTTGGCCTGAACACTGCTGGCGGCGAACTGTGCATTCGGGCCACCACCGGCCGTTCCAGGCCCGATACCAGGCCCGGTTCCAGGATTGCCCGGAGCACCATAAGTGCCTTGAGGATTGCCTATGCCAGGGGCGTTACTGCCTGGGTTGTAGCCGCCGTTGCCACCGATGCTCCCTGCTCCACCAGCGAATTCGCCGTTGCCATTGCCGACACCACCCGAACCGCGCGCCGCATTCACAGCGGCCTGGAATTCAGGTTGATCTTGCGGCGAGAACGAGGTCAGCGTGTCATCGTCTTGAAACTTGCGCGGCATGGCAGCAGCCAGCATTACTTGTCGTTCGCGCGCTTTGCCGACCACTTCTTCGAGCATGCTTTGCATGGCCGGATTCGGCGAGCCGTAGTCGAGTCGTTTCTCGTCGGAGACGAGTTCGTAACCAAACTCGTCATCCCAACCGCGGAGCGCCTGTCGCGCTGCTTGATAGGCGACAATGCCGCTGGGGCGCACGACCAACAGCGGATAAGGCTCGCCCGGTTCACCCGACCGCTTCCAGGCCTCGCGAATGGTACGGAGCGCCGCATCAAGCGGATTGCCCGGATTCATCGGGCCACTGAAGTCGGCAGGTCCGAGAATGAGACCTTCGGGCTGTAGCACCACACCTTCGATGCGGCATTCAATGTAAATCGGCCGGCGCTTGGTGCCGTTGGGCCCATCGTAGGGAATCAGCGCGAATGAGCGATCTTTTTCGGCCAGCTTCTTTTTCTTGTCTTCGAGTTCGGTCTTGCGGCGGGCGATCTCGGCTTGCAGTTTCGCCAGTTCAGTTTGCTCGGCCGTGACATCAGCGATTTTCGCCGTTTCGCCACGATCGATTTCCTGCGCGCGGGTCATCAGCGCGCGGGCCTGGTCCTGCAAGCGGCGGATGTGATCTTCTAAGTGCGCAACTTTCACGCGACTGGAGGCCAATACCTCAGCCTGTTCGAGCCGTTGCTGTTCGAGCATTCCTTGCCGCCACTGCTCGTCTTCGATTTTCTCTTGCGCGATCTTGCGTTCGGCCGCGAGCGGGTCGACAGGCGGCGGAGTCCGCTGCTTGTTCTTCACGACATCGTGCGCATCAAGCCGCGCCTGTTGCACCAGCAACACGAGCAGCACGATCAAGGCGCCCATCGTGCAAATTAGTACGGCAAGGAACGGGAAGAGGGCGACGCCGATAGCTTGCCGGCGAACCTTCTTGCTCATGCCGCACGACTCCTGCCTTGAGGTCCAAGTTCAACATGCTGAGCATCGGAACGCCCCAGCCGGCTGTTGAGGAGGTGAATCGCCGCAGCCAGACTCATAACGGTTTCCTCGAAGTTCTTGGAACCGGCGAGTGCCGACAGGTTGCTATTCAGAGCCTTCTCGAGCTGCACCACATCACCAGCAGCGCGAATAGCTTGGGTCATCAGTTCACCCTGGCGAGCCATTTCTTGTTGCTGGGCATACAGCAGTTTGGCGTTCTCATTGAGCGCCCCCTGCCATTGTTCCCAGCGTTTAAGCATGTGTTCGGCTGACGAGTGCTCGATCCTCGCCAGATGAGTGGCATGTTGCTCGAGCGACTCCGTCAGCGATGCTGTGAGCGAAGCTTGCAACTGCTGGCCACTCGACTGCTGTAAGCGGTCCCAGTGACCATGGGCCGAGTGAATCGTCTGCTGCCAGAGCTCGGCTTGCCGGAGGACAAGTTGTTCGGTGCCAGCCACGACGAGCTGCGTCATGCGATGGATCGATTGCAGCTGCGGATCGCTCGAAGCGCCGACCATTTCGAAGCGGCCGATCAGTTCCTGTGCGGCGCGCTTGTCAACCTGACCCAGCAGCTCCATTTCAACCCGGTCGATGCCGTATTGAATAAACATCAACACAATCGAAAAGCAAAGGGCGATCGCGGTGGTATCGAAGGCCACATACAATCCAGCCAGCAGGCCGGTCATTGCCCCCTGCAGGCCTCCGCCGGCATCTGCCGATTGAGAACCAAGCTCTTTGCCCAGGTCACCCAGCGCGGCAGTAATGCCGACGACCGTACCCAAAAACCCGAGCATCGGCGTGGCCCAAATAATGATTCGGACCAGCGAGTAACTTTCCTGCTGCCGACCGCCGTCCATATCGGACAAGTATTTCAATTCCTCTTCCAGCTTATCGGCCGAGCCATTTCGCTCGACGGCTTCGAGCGCGTCGGTCAAACGCCGGCCGAGATACGTTTCTTGCAGCCGTTTGGAGAGTGACGAGAGAATATCGAGCAGTTCGCCAGCCTTGGTGGTCGGTTGCGGGCCGTTGAATTCACCCAGGCTGATGGCCCCCAGCGAAGCTTGCTGGGCAATCACGTCGAGCATCTTGTTGATGAGCGCGACCAGTCCGATGAAGAACAGCGCGGTCTCGATAATATTGATCGGGTGACCGCCAAAGTAGCGAATCATCGAGGGATGATGCAGGGGCCCTCGATAAATCAGCGCATAAAAGATGACCGCCAGTCCCAGACCGAGCATGAGGGGCCAACCCACCCCGCTGATCAGGGACCAGAGGGCATTCTGCTTGTTCGCTGCTGGCGACTTAATCTCTTGCGACACCGGAGCATCCTTTCTCACGGGCAACTATCACGGGCCCATTTCGGCCGGCAAGGTTTGGCTAACCGTTAAGATCGACCAAAACACCGCCGCCGAATCAGTCATTGTCCTGGACCGAGCACACCGCACAATTTGCTAGCCTTGCTGGCAAACGCAATCTGCGCACGATGACGGAGAAGCGAATACACAATTCGCCGCGCGCAGCCAAGAGCGACTGGAGAAGAAGTGGAGTGTCGAAATCCGACAAAGTGACGGTTTTAAGAGACAACCGGCAAACTTTGCCAAAGTCGCAAGGGCTCGCTGACCGATTTCTTAACCATCACCGCTGCGAGCGACTTGATCGCTGCAACCGGTGTTCAGCAACAGGAAGCGCCCTGCGTTTCTTTAACGAACAGATCAGCGACCGAATGGTCGCACTATCGATAATCCCGGGGGGGACGACGGTCCGGGACCCTTCGCCAAAAGCGAAGGGCCCGGACTTTTTCATTTCTTGTTGCTCATTGTTCGAACATCACGTTCTACACTCGAGCAGCAATCTTCGTGGGCGAGCCAAACTTCAGCCGCTGGCTTCGCTAGTGCTGATCGGCCAGCACAGCACCAGCCGAGCGAGCGGCCGAAAGTGTTGGCCCCTCCATGGGCACGTACGCATATCGAACCTGCGACTGCTTAGAACCCGATCCGTACGCCGAAGTTGCTGCCACCGAAGTAGACTCCGTTCTGGCGATAGTAGGGGTTGCCGTAGCCATAATTGCCGTAGTACGGACGGTAGTAGCCGCCGTGATAGTGATTGCGGTGGTTGTGGTGGTGGTGACCATGATGGCCATGATGGCCATGATTGTGATGGCCATGACCACCGTGCCCGCCATGATGATGCCCCCCATGACCGTGCCCACCGCCGGCCGAAGCCGTCGAAGTGAACACGCCACCGAGCGACAGAGCAGCCACAGCAACCAATGTGTAGAGAAAACTTTTCATCGCAGAACTCCCTTGTGCTTGATCTTTTTGATTCGGCCGAGCGATGTGCCCGAGCAACGGATCAGTAATAAAGCAGTGGGTGTGCCAGTTTTTTCCCAATTGTCGCAAGCTCAATGCCGGAAACGAGTTAAGATTTTTGGCAACATGCCAAAGTGGTCAGCCACACGCGACAGCGTCGTCACTTCGACAACACGCCGCCATCAAACTGATATATCCGTGGCCTAAAGGAGGCCCCGCCGCCGCTCTGCTGTTTCACGTGCGCGCAAAAAAAAGGAAGTCGCCCGCCAAGCCTGTTCGGCCCAGCTCGCGGCGACTTCCCTGTAGGGACGTGATCTGTGAACAGATCACGTGTTCGAATTGTTCAACCAGATTGTTTGTTTGCAGGCGAGCTTAGAAGCCTACGCCGATCCCAAGGCCGCCGACGCCGACGCTCACGCCGGGTCGATAGTAACCGCCACCGTAGTAGGGACGTCCGTAGCCGTAGTTGTAGCCGCCGTAGTACGGTCGGCTGTAACCACGGTAGCCGCTGTAATATGGCCGGTAGTTACTCCGATAGTTGTTGTTGTAGTATCTCGGAGCAGAGTAGTACCCGCCGCGATAACCACCACGGTAGCCGCCGCGAATTTGAGCGTCGGCCTGCGACGTAAACGTCCCGCCAATCCACAAGGCGCTCGCTGCCACCATACTGAGAAGAATCGATTTCATGGTCTATCTCCATTTAAGAAAGTGTGTCTCATTTCTGAGCAGCAGGACTCAGGCTAACGAGATAAACTCTTATGCAGGCGACGTGCCAGCCGCGGCCCAAAGGCGAGTGAGGCACTAAAACAGCCGCTTTTTGGCGGTATCCCACAGCTTTGTTACCCAAAACGCCGTAACTGCACCCGATTGAGGGAGCGATGATTGGCCTTAACTGGCCTGCGTGATAACCTGAGTGGCCGTTTACCGACCATCAACGAGTTTCAGCGAAATCTGCTCCATGCCCTCCCCTGTTGCGCCCCGCTCCCTCTTCCCGCCCGACCCGGCCCGTTCCGCCGAACAACTGCTGATCGACTTCTTGCCGCGACTTAAAGGTGAGCGACTCCTCTGCACCACGCTGGGCCGCGCACAATTCGCGACTGCCTTTGCCGATGCCCACCTCGAGTCAGCCGTCACGTGCTGGTTTCTAGATCTGTATGCGATGCAGCAAAGCGCGCTGCAAGTCGGCCGCCGGCGAGAAAGTTTTCAATTAGTCTGCGTGGCGGACCCACCCGAGCAAGAGTTCGATCTGGCCTGCTTGCCGTTTCAACGCCAGGGTGAAGTGGAACTGGTTCGCGATCAGTTACAACTCGCCCAGGAACGGCTGGCGATCGGTGGGCAACTCGTCGCGTCGTCCGATAACGCTGAAGATTCCTGGCTGCACGAACAACTGAAGCCGCTGTTCGATAAGGTCTCGCGCTACGTCGTCCCTGGCGGCGTCGTCTATTCCGCAATCAAGCAGAAGCCACTGAAGAAGCAAAAGAACTTCGCCTGCGAGTTTGCCTTTCGCGATCAAGAGCGACTGATTCACCTCCGCAGTCGGCCCAGCGTCTTCAGCCACCGCAGTCTCGATACCGGCGCTCGCGCGCTGATTGAATCGATGCCGCTGCAAGCGGGGGACAATGTGCTCGATATTGGCTGCGGCAGCGGCGCGGTCGCCCTGGCAGCGGCCTTCCGACTCGAAAATGTTTCCGTCACCGCCATCGATAGCAACGCGCGAGCGGTGGAAGCGACCGCTTGGGGGGCAGTGCGCAACGAAGCGGCGCGAGTGACTACGTCGCTCGATTGCGACGGCAGCACACTTGCTCCTGGCACGTTCGATCTGGCGCTGGGCAATCCGCCTTACTACAGCAACTTTCGAATTCCGGAGCTCTTCATTCAGATTGCCTGCCGCGCTCTCAAGCCCACGGGCAAGTTCCTGCTCGTGACGAAAATGCCCGATTGGTACAACACCAATCTCACGCGTTGGTTCACGAGTGTTGAACCTTCAACAGCGAGGCAGTTCCACGTCTTCATTTGCAGTGGGATGATCGACGGCGGCAAGTAAAAGACTTGCATTCGCGGCAAGGTTATCCCACCATAGCGGCTCCCTCCTGCGCTTCGCGCGACCGTCTGAAGGAACCTTGTATGGATTACCGTTTATTTCGCTGCGTCTTGCTGGCTGGCTCTTTCTTCGCAGCGGCCTGCTTCCCTCCCCTGCCCTGCTCAGCCCAAGAGCAGCAAGCGGCTAAACCTGCCGTCGCGAAGTTGGACACCAAGCGCGGCGACGAGATGCTCGCCGAATATTTTCGACTAGAGACCGAGCGACTGCAGCAAGCTTGCTTGAACGACGTGAAGACGGCAGCGGATTGGAAAACACGCGAAGTCGAACTGCGCCGACAACTACACGAGATGCTCGGTCTCGATCCACTCCCTGAACGCACGGACTTGAAGCCGGTCATTACGGGCAAAGTCGAGCACGAAGAGTTCACGGTCGAGAAGTTGCACTTCCAATCGCGCCCTGGGCTCTATGTCACGGGCAATTTGTATCTTCCCAAGACGATCGATAAGCCATTGCCGGCGGTTCTCTATGTTTGCGGGCATGGGCAGATCAAGAAGGACGGCATCGCCTACGGCTCGAAGTCGCATTACCAGCACCACGGCGGCTGGTTCGCCCGCAATGGCTACGTCTGCCTGACCATCGACACTCTGCAACTGGGCGAGATTGAAGGAATTCATCACGGCACGCATCGCTATGGCATGTGGTGGTGGCTAAACCGCGGTTATACGCCGGCCGGCGTAGAGGCTTGGAACTGCATCCGCGCGCTCGATTATCTGCAGTCGCGCAAAGAGGTCGATGGCCAAAAGCTGGGGGTGACCGGCCGCAGTGGCGGCGGTGCATACAGCTGGTGGATCTCGGCCCTCGATGAACGAATCAAGTGTGCCGTGCCAACTGCCGGCATCACGGATTTGCAGAACTATGTGGTCGACGGCGCGGTCGAAGGACACTGCGACTGCATGTTCATGGTCAACACCTATCAGTGGGACTATCCACAGGTGGCCGCGATGGTCGCCCCCCGCGCGCTGCTGATCGCCAACACTGACCGGGACCGAATCTTTCCGCTCGACGGTGTTTACCGAACGTTTCAAAAGGTTCGCCCACTCTATGCGCAGCTCGGCAAGGAGAATGACGTCGGTCTGAACATTACCTTTGGCGGGCATCTCGATACGCAAGAGTTGCAGGTACACGCGTTCCGCTGGCTGAACAAACAGTTGAAGGGAACTGATGACCAGGTGACCAAGGTCACCGAGAAGTTCTTTCAGCCCGAGCAATTGAAGGTCTTCGACAAACTGCCGGAAGATCAGATCAACACGACGATTCACGAGACGTTTGTACCGGCTGCAGTGATTCCCGAGCCGCTCAAGACCGCTGCGGAGTGGAACACGCTGCGCGACGATTACCTGGCTTTTCTGCGCGCGAAGTCGTTCCGCGCTTGGCCGGAGAACTCGCCTCCGCTGGATCTCAAAGAGATTTCGACTGTAGAGCACGACGGCATTCGCTTGACGACCAGCGAGTTCACCAGTCAGGAAGGAATTCGCCTGCAGCTCTTCACGTTCCGGCGGGCAGACTTGAAAGAGCCGGAACTGCAAGTACTGAATGTGCTCGACGATCAAGCCTGGGCAGAATTCCAACTTCTTCTGCGGGCAGGCTTTGCCAAGGAATTCGAGCTGGCACCCGCAACTGCTGAAGAGTCTGAGAATTGGAAATCCACGGCACAGATGCTGAAAAAGTTCCCCTGGGTGATGAGCTACTGCGCGCCGCGCGGCGTCGGCCCGACGGCCTTCGATCAGTCGGAAAAGAAACAGATTCAAAATCGCCGCCGGTTTTATCTGCTCGGGCAAACCTTGGACGGAATGCAAACCTTGGACATTGTGGCCGCCATGAAAGCTTGCCGCACGCCCGAGACACTGAGCAAAGCGGCCCTCTGGTTGCAAAGCCAACGGAAGATGGGTGGCAATGCGCTGTACGCCTCAATCATGGAACCAGGTGCAAAACGCATCGACCTCTACGATTTGCCCACGACGCATCGCGATGGGCCCATCTATCTAAACGTGCAGCGCAAGCTCGACATGCCGCAAGCGGTGGCCCTGGCAGCCGAGAAGACTCAAGTCGTCATCTATCAAGATGTCGCCGGCTTTGAATGGCCGCAGCAAGTGGCGAGCAATCTGGGCTGGGAGAAGAAGCAGTTGCAGTTTCGCAAACCACCTACTCCAGCCGAGGATAAGTAGCTTGCGAGCGGAGGATTTGGAAGATGACGCAGCTCTGCGGTGATCAAGTCGTGCAGATCGATCTGCCGTGATCGTTTCATCTACCGACAGTTTTTCATCTCGGAAAAATCAACCGATTCGTTATTTCACATGAATGACCAAGAATCACTCCTCGAGCATGCGAGCACCATCGCATTTGAAAAGCTCAAAGTCGCAGGCGGCGAAATTAGCTTGTTGGACGAGCCGTTTCGGACAGTCGCGCTCGTGTTTTCCGCACAAGGTGTGATCGATAACGGCGGGCTGAATTATTTTTTCGAATCTGACTGGCCGGGGAATCCATCCTACTCGCTATTCGCTGACGCGTACCGAAGGATTGGTAGTGTCGACGCCGCTAATGCGATTCAAGATGCCGCAACTTCGTTCGGCATTTCGTTTCCGGAGCGAGACAGTAAGCTCCGGAATGAGTTCATGGAAAAGCAATTTGGTGCTGATGGGGCTTGGGAAGTTCAGTGGGACGATGCCGTATGCGGCGATGAACGAGTTTGGAGCAATCTGGAGAAATGGATTCGATCAAACACGGGCAACACCTTCAAATAGTTGGGAAGCGTTGCTGGTTAGCCCTCGCCATCTGCGATGCTTGTCTGTCGCCGCAAGAAATAAAGAAAGCCGCCAGCATCCCTTGCCCGCGGCTTCCTTTGTCTGACGGCAGGATTGCGTGTCGGACTAGCTGCAGCAAGCTGGAGCACAGCAGCGAACGCGACGGCAGCGTTGCTTCTTGCAGCGCTTTTGCTTGCAACAACCAGTGTCGCAAGAAGGTGCGCAAGTTTCGCAAACAGGAGCTGGCGCTGGGGCTGGGGCTGGTGCTTCGCACACGGGTGCTGCACAAGTTGGCGCACAGCAGCTGTTGCAACGACGATGACCGAAAGCCATCGCCGAGGTGCTGCTCAGCATTACCACTGCGGCTGCCATCACCAACATCTTCACATACTTCGACATTCTAAATTCCCTCCACGGAAAAACTTCTGGCCAGGCACCCTGCCTGGCCCCTCAAGCAAAAACTCCAGCCGTCACCTCGACGGCTGGCAGAGCGGTTATTGGCACCAGCTGCGATAGAGGTGCCACTGTTTGTTGTAATAAAAGGGAACCCAGGTCCCCTTGGTGTTGCCCCAGGGTGCGAAACGTCCCGGCGAAGCAACGATCACTCCGTTACCGTCGTTGGCACCCTCGGCATCGGGGTTGACCGGGGCGGGGTTCGCCGGTTGCGGTGTTGGAACAGGCTGAACGCGCGGTTGAGGTGGCGGAACAATGCCTGGACCTGGCGCTGGAACAACAGGCGGCAGTGCTGGTTTAGGAGTCGGGGCAAAAGGATCGTCAGGATTCGCTGGAGCGGGTTGATTAGTCGTCGGCACTGTCGGCGCAGGAGCGAACGGATCATCGCTGGCTGGTTGTTGACCAGCTGCGATGGCGGCGGTGAAGCCAGCAAGCAGGATCGTCGAAATGAAGTTCAGATTGCAAAACATGGTCTTCTCCTTGTCACATGAGACATGTTAAGGGTGCGAAGATGGGGTGATTGTAGCGATGCAAATACTCTTCCAAAACCAGCCATTCAGCGCAAATTCACAGTTTTCAGTCCCCCGGCTTGCCGAAAATGGAGAATCGCTGGATACTACTTGGTTCTTTCCGCAACTCCCGGCCCGCTGGCTCCCTATGAATTAGGGTTCAATTGTGGGCCCTGTCTTCTCTAAGCCACGCAGGTTGCCATGTCTTGGATTGCCGATCGGACCCGCGCGTTTGATAGCAGCGGTATTCGCAAAGTTTTTGAATTAGCCGCGAAGATGAAGGATCCGATCAATCTCTCGATCGGGCAGCCCGACTTCGATGTGCCCGAGCCGATCAAAGAAGCCTGCATTGATGCGATCAAGAAAGGCAAGAACGCCTACGCTCTGACCCAAGGCATGCCGGTCCTGCGCGATAAGTTGCAGCAGCGGATCGATGCCGAATATGGTCACGCTGACCGCAAGGTTTTTGTTTCTAGCGGCACCAGCGGCGGCCTGGCCCTGGCGATGTGGTCGTTAATCAATCCGGGTGACGAAGTGATCGTCTTCGATCCTTACTTCGTGATGTACACCTCGCTAACGCAACTGGCCGGCGGCAAACCAGTCATCATCGATACCTACCCCGACTTCCGCATCGATCTGGCCAAGGTAAAGGCCGCCATCACACCCCGGACCAAACTGATTCTGCTCAACAGCCCGGCCAATCCGACGGGAGTGATCGCCAGCGAGGAGGAAGTTCGCGGGCTGGCCGAACTGGCTGCCGAGCGGAACATCTGCTTGTTGAGCGACGAGATCTATCGCAGCTTTTGCTACGACCAGCCTTTCGTTTCGCCGGCCAAGTACAACCCCAACACGCTGGTAATCGACGGCTTCAGCAAGAGCCATGGCATGACCGGCTGGCGGCTCGGCTTCGTCCACGGACCGGCCGAAGTGATCGACACGATGGTCAAGCTGCAGCAGTACACGTTCGTCTGCGCCCCGCAGCCCGTGCAATGGGCCGGCGCGGTGGCGATGGACGTCGACATGAGCGCGCACGTCACGGCCTACAAGCAGAAGCGCGACTTCGTGGTGAACGGGCTGAAAGACATGTACGAACTGACCGTTCCCGGCGGCGCTTTCTACGTCTTTCCCAAAGCGCCCATCGCCAGTGGCGCACAGTTCGTCGCCAAGGCCATCGAGAATCAACTGCTCATCATTCCCGGCAATATCTTCAGCGGTCGCGACAGCCACTTCCGCATCAGCTACGCCGCATCAGAAGCTACGCTCGCTCGCGGAGTAGAAGTGCTGCAGCGGCTAGCCCGTAGTTAACTCGCCCGCAATCTTCACTGCAATTTGGTATGTTGAGGACTGCGATCAATTGAGTCTACTTTCTCTCCACGAATCCACTCCCATGCCCGCTTATCAAAAACCACTGGCTCTCATCGATGCCCTCCACCCTGCCCTGCCAGAGATCGATCTGGCGATCGCTTTGGCGGAGCCTACAGCCACGATCACGCTGATCGACGTGCTGCCCGATCAAGGGTGGACTTGGAAGATGCTCGGTGGCAAGGCCGACGAAATTCGCCGGCAATTAAAGTCGCAAAAAGAATCGGCCCTTAGCATGCTGGCGGGCGAACAAGCCGTAAAGCGCGGGCGACCGGTAGCGCCGGTGGTTGCCGAAGGAAAAACCGGCACCGCGGTCATCAAGGAGGTGCTGGCTGGCAAACACGACCTCGTGATTCTGCAAGCCAAGGGCCCGCATAGCCGCCGCGCTGGTGGCATCGGCGATACTGCGTGGGAACTACTGCGCAAATGTCCGAGCTCGGTGCTGCTCGTCTCGCAGCAAGAGGCCAACACGTCGCCCAAGAAGATCCTCGTCGCCCTCGATGCTGCTGCCGAAGATCAGAAGCACATTGCCCTCAATCAAAAAATCATGGCTGCTGCCGCTCACCTGGCCGTCAAGCTGGGGGCAAGTTTGACTGCCATGCACTGCTGGGCCATTTATGGCGAAGGGCTAGTAAAAGATTACATGTCGGCCGCGGAGTTCAAAGATATTGAAGAGGCCACGCGCAAGCTGGGGGAAGAAGGCCTACAGGCACTCGCAGCCACCCTTGCCGAGAAGCCGGCTGAGTTGCACCTGAATTTGGTTCGCGGCCTGCCCAACACACACATCCCGGCGTTCGCCAACACGCACAATTTCGACCTTGTCGTCATGGGAACCGTCGCCCGCCAAGGAATCGCCGGCGCGCTGCTCGGCAACACCGCCGAAGAAGTGCTGCCCCAACTCAAGACTTCCATCCTGGCGATCAAACCCGACGATTTTGTGAGCCCGGTGAGTTAGGCGAAGTTAGTTCAGCCACCCTTTCTCGCTTTTTATTGCATGGGCAGCGGGACTTGCCTGGAACTGGCAAGGTAAGCGACCAGGTCACGAACGTCGTTGTCGCTCAGTCGCTGAAAGATTCCTTCGGGCATCATCGAAAGCTTTGAAAGCTTGCGCTCTTCGATGGTGCTGACGGGAATGGTCAGGACTTCGTTGGGCGTTTGCGCGGTCACGGCGACGGCGGTTTCGCGGAGGACGATCCCTTGCACCACGCGGCCGTTGTCGAGCAGAAAGGTCGTCACCTGGTAATCGCGCGGCACGACCGCACTGGGATCGAGGGCGTTTTCAAGGACGTAGTCGAGATTCGTCCGCTGCGAACCGGTCAGATCCGGACCCATCTTCCCACCTTCGTCGAACAGCTTATGACAGCTGGCACAGTTCTTGGCAAAGATGGCGCGACCATGTGAGGCGTTGGCAGTCGCGAGTGTTTCCGTCGTCAATAGCGACTTGTATTTGGCCGCGAGTTCTTTCTTGTCTTCGGCAGCTGGACGAATCGTCCCCCAGATTGCTTCGAGCTTCGCGGCAACGTCTTTATGGTTCAAAGCCTGCAGTTGGCGAAGAACACCAGCGGTGATGTCGGTCCGCGGCAGTTTCTTCTCTTGAACCGCAGAGAGGAGCGCGACGGCATAGGCGGGGCGCGAGGCCAGCGTCTGCACGACATCAGCTCGTTCCGCTTCTGTCAGCGAACCATAAAGATTGACAAGTTCCGCCGGCGTGCCCGGGTGGTTGTAAGCCGCGAGCGCTTTGATCGCTTGAGCGCGAATCGCCGGCTCGCGCAGCAAGCCGTGCAGCGTCACCGGCAATTCGACCGGAAGCTTTGTGAGAATCAAAGCCAGGGCCTGCTGACGGGTGCCCAAGTCCTGCCCCATATCGACGAGTTGCTTTTTCAACTTGGCGATGACGGCAGCATCGTCAAACTTCACGGCCAGCGCCACGGCGTGATCTTGTACATCCACAGTGCGACTATCGCTGAGGGTTTCGAAGACTGCGGGCCAGGTCATGGGCATCGGCACACTGCGGCGGCCCTCGAGGGCCAGCAGAATGCCACGCTGCAGATCAAGTTGCACCTGGGCATCGCGGACATTGCCAAGCGTTTCGATCAGAGTTGCCAAACGCTGGTCGCCGGGATCTTCTTCGAGCAAGCGGCGCACCAGATGTTGCCGCACGAGCGGAATGCGACACTCGGCGAGCAGTTTGTACATTTCAGCGGGCATCTCGCCGGCAATCGGCTCGATGCCATACCAGAGCATCAGCGGAATGTGGTGGTCACCGGCATCTTCCTCGTGCGCGACGAGTCGCGTTGCCAGCGGCAGTCGTTCCTTCGCCGTCAATCGTTGCAGCGCTGACGCTAATGCCAGACGCACTTGCGGCGCACGATCCTCGGCTGCCAATCGCAGCAACATGTCGAGGTGCGGGTTTTTGGCCTTGGGCGAATCAACGGCGAGTGTGACGGCCCAAGTTCTTACGTAGGCGTTTTCGTCGCGCATCGCGCCGCGAAGATCGGCATCGATGATCTGCCGAGTCGCTTGCAGCGCCCAGAGCGCCCGCAGTTTGCCATGCTCGTTTTCTCCGGTAACTAACTCGGTGATGAGCGCTTCGCGCACGACAACCTTATCGAGTTCGTCGGTCGCAGCCATTTCTTGCAGTCGCCGCCGAGCATGCCGCGCCAGCCATTCGTTCTTGCTCAGTGCCTGCTTCGCGAGTTCGAGCTGATTGGTTTGCAGTGCTGGCGACTTAGCCTTGGCAGTGCCGTGCGTGATTTTGTAGATGCGACCATTCGAGTGATCGCATTCGATGTAGTCGTGACATTCGCCCGTATCGCACCAATCGGTCATATAAACACTGCCATCGGGCCCTTGCTTGACAGCCAAGCCGCGAAACCACGGATCGCCGGCATGCAAGAAGTCGGGCTCATGCTTGGCGACATAGCCGCTGCCGTGAGGTTCGAGACGATCCTGGTTCACGCGCGCGCCGTGGATGTTGCAGGCATAAACGCGATTGCGATAGGCTTCGGGCCAGGCGTCGCCTTGATAAATCAAACAACCGCTGTGAGCGTGGCCGCCACCGGCATCGTTGTGAATCCCCTGCCCGCCGCGCGAACTGGTCCAATGCCCGCCACCCCAGTGAAGGTGATCGGCACAACTTTGAATCAGCCCATACGACCGCGGGCTCAGATCCTGCCCGAACATCCGTTCGTAGTGCCCCCCTTGCACGACATGGAACAAGTGCTTGATTACACAATTGGTAATGAACAGCTGGCCGTGTTCGTTCCAATCGAGTCCCCAGGGGTTAGTCGTGCCATAGGCGAACGGTTCGAATTCGTGAGTCTTTGGATCGACTCGCCACACACCGCAGTTAATCGGCTTGCGCTCTGCATCGGGCTGTCCGGGGCGACCAACGCGCGAGTTCGAGAGAATGCCATTGAGGCCATACAAGTAACCATCCGGGCCCCAGGCCAGGCCATTCACCACGTTGTGCTTCGCCGCCAGATCGAAGCCGTTCAGCACAACGACCGGCTCGCCATCGGGCTTATCGTCGCCATTGCGATCGGGAATGAAGATCAGGTTCGGCACTGCGGTCAGCCAGACGCCACCATAGCCCCACTCAATACCCGACAGATTCACTCCCTTGTCATAGAAAATGGTCTTCTCGTCGAACGTGCCGTCGCCGTCGCGATCTTCCAGAATCGTAACGCGGTCTCTCCCCTCCCCTGTCTTCGACCATTGCGGATACGACAGGCACTCCACGACCCACAGCCGACCGCGGTCGTCGAAGGTGAAGGCAATGGGCTGAACGATGTCGGGCTCCCCCGCGAACAACGACACGTGAAAGCCCTCGGGCACTTTCATGCGCGAAGCAGCCACTTTGGTGGGCACCGGCGCAGAGGTATCTTCGGCCAACGATTGCGTCAGCGAGAGTGCGATGAGGAGGAGAACGAAAGTGATTCGCTGCATGATGAAAACTCGAGTGGGTGAGTGTGGTGAAGATCAGTTGTGCCGGGAAGCCATCAGATGCTCGATCTCTTCGGCTTCCACGGGCGTGGTGGCCATCAGGTCGAGGGGGCCGTCGTCAGTGACCACGATATCATTTTCGAGCCGCACTCCAAAACCTTCGTCGGGAATATAAATCCCCGGCTCGACGGTCAGAACCCAGCCCGGGGCGAACGCTTCGGTGGTGTGACCGACGTCGTGCACGTCGAGGCCCAGCGGATGGCCCAGCCCGTGCATGAAGTACTTGCGACACGCCAACTCGTCCTCTGTTTGCTTCTTGATGTCTTCCTCGGTAATCAAACTGAGCTTGAGAAGTTCCTCGTTCATGTGCAGCTGCGATTCTCGCTGCCAGTCGCGATGCTTCTTCCCCACCACCGCTCCCTTGATGCTGGCGCGCATGACCCGCAGCACCGCATCGTAGACTTCGCGCTGGCGGGGAGTGAAACGGCCGCTGATGGGAATGGTGCGAGTCAGGTCGGCGTTGTAGTTGGCGTACGCGGCGGCCACATCGAGCAGCAGCAAATCGCCGGATTCGCAAGGAAGGTCGTTCGAGTTGTAGTGCAAGATGCAGGAGTTCTTGCCGGCTGCGATGATCGGCGGATAAGCGAACTTGCCGCGCTGGCGGATGAACTCGTGGGCAAACTCGGCTTCCACTTCGCATTCGTTCACGCCCGGCTTGGTGAACGACAACACGCGCAAAAAGCCAGCTCGGGTGATGTCGACCGCCTTGCGCAGCAGCTCGAGTTCCGGCGGCGACTTCACCACTCGCAGCTGATGCATGAGCGGAGCGAGTCGCCTGTAGTCATGCAGCGGATACTTGGCTCGGCAATCTTGCACAAAGCGCTGATCGCGGCTGGCGACTTCCAGCGAAGCGGCTTTGTGCTCATTGGTGTTTAAGTAGACGTGCTCCAACTCGCACATCAGTTTGTGAAAGATGCCGCGAAACTCACTTAACCATTTCACGTTCTTCACGCCGCTGAGCTTCGTTGCCTCTTCCTTCGAGTGCTTGTGCCCCTCCCAGGTCTTGAGGAGTTCGTTGGGCTCGCGGATGAAGAGAATCTCGCGCCATTTTTCATCATCGGCATCCGGGGCGATCAGCAGAATGCTCTGTTCTTGCTCGATGCCACTCAGATAGAACAAGTCCGAGTTGGGGTGCATGACGAAATGGCCGTCGGCATTGGTGGGGAGCACATCATTGGCCTGGACCACCGCCAGCGACTTGGGGGGGAGCTTGGCGCTCAGCCTGGCGCGATTTTCTGTAAACAGTTCGGCTTCAATCGGATCGTGACGCATTCCCTGCACTCCTCGGAGCTTCATCGTCGGTAATAAGTTTGGCACCATCGTAGCCAAAATCTCGACTGCGGGAGAAGGAGTGACAGGGCAAAGTGAGGCAGCGGCCGATGATTGCGGCAGCCGCGGCGACGGACCACAATAATCGCGACGGCAGACACATCTTGCCGTGGAACGAGTTGCCTATTTCTTCACTGCGCGAAGTCTTTCGCGCCCGGAGTTCTTTCGATGAGCCCGCTTCGCACGCTGTTGCTGGTGTTTGCCCTCGCATTGTTAACTTCTTCCGCAACGTTTGCTCAAAGGCTTTCGCCGGCGGCAGCGAGAGAGAAAGTCGATGTGCAAACCGATGTGGAATACGGCAAGGCTGGCGACCGTAGTTTGAAGCTGGACGTCATCAAGCCGAAAGAAGCCAGTGAGAAGCCGCGCCCCTGCGTGGTCTGGATTCATGGCGGCGGCTGGCAAAATGGCAACAAGAGCAGCGGTCACTTTCGCTTGACGAACCTCGTGGCGAGCGGTGATTACGTGGGGGTGACGGTTGGCTATCGCTTGACCGACGAAACCGCCTGGCCCGGTCAGATTCACGACTGCAAAGCGGCAGTCCGCTGGATTCGGGCGAATGCCAAGACGCTGGGAGTTGATCCCGATAAGATTGGCGTCATGGGTTCATCGGCTGGTGGTCACCTGGTCAGCATGCTGGGCACCAGCGGCGATGTGAAAGAACTCGAAGGGAAGAATGGCTCGCCAGATAACTCGAGCCGCGTGAGTTGCGTGGTCGATTTCTGCGGCCCGAGCGATTTTCTCGCCATCAACAAAGACAATCCCAAGTTGAACGATCCCTCGGGCCCCGTTTACAAGTTGCTGGGGGGACCAATTACCACGAAGGAAGACGTCGCTAAGGAAGCGTCACCCGTAACCCATGTTTCCGCTGATGACCCGCCGTTCCTCATTCTGCATGGGACCGACGACCGGACGGTCGACATTCGCCAGGCCGAAATACTTCACAGTGCCCAACAAAAGGCCGGCACCAAGTCGACCTTCGTGAAAATCACCGGCGGCGGCCACGGCATTGGCGGCCCCAAGGTCGAGGAACGGGTGAAAACATTCCTCGATAAGCATTTGCTTGGCAAGGATGTGGAAGTATCGAGCGAAGCGATCGAAGCTGCGCCGATGGCTGTCCCAGCCAAGAAGGCCGACGGAAAGAAGCCCGTTGAAAAGAAATAGCCGGCGATTCAAGTGGAGATAATTTAGCTGACTTACGTCACAAGCAAATGTGCTGACCGCAACAGGGGGGTGTTGATAAACCTCGGGCGTTTATCAACACCTGCTGCGGTATTTCCCGCGTGCGGCAGGCGATGGTGTTGAAAAACGCGAGTGAAAATCAACCTTTAGGTGTTCTCGAATCTCACTCTTCGTGAGCACCCGAGGCGCAAGTGGTGCGCAACTCTTCGCAGCGAGCGGAATGCCTGAGATAATTTCGGCGGGCGTGAAAGGTCCGGGCAACTCGTGACCATAGGTGGGAGGTAGCCGGGCTCGCCGTGGAGCAGGCATTCAAATTGACGGACCAGCAGGCGGGATACTCCAGCGGCATGTAAGATTGGTGCCAGACTGAAATGCCTATCCCCCGTGAGGCCACATGAAGACTTATTTTTGGACTTGGAGCGTGCTGGTTTGTTTTCTGGCACTGCCAGCGGTGGCCGAAGACTGGCCGCAGTTCCGCGGCATCTTGCAGGATGGTGTGGCGACAACAGCGAACTTGCCGACCACTTGGAGCAATAGCCAGAACCTGCTCTGGCAAGCCAAACTGCCGGGCCCAGGGAGCAGCAGTCCGGTGGTCGTCGGCGGCAAGATCTATCTCACCAGTTACTCGGGCTATGGCGAAGACGAAAACAACCCGGGCGATCAATCGGCCCTGCAGCGGCAAGTCCTCTGCTTCGATCTGAAAACCGGCAAGGAGGAGTGGACCTTCGCGGCCAAAGCCCTGGTGCCAGAAGAGAGTTTTCAAGGCTTTCAAGCGTTGCACGGCTATGCCTCCAGCACACCCGCCTGCGACAGCGATGCACTGTATGTCTTCTTTGGCAAATCGGGTGTGGGCTGCTTGGGGCTCAATGGCAAGCCTCGCTGGGGCTGCAAGGTCGGTGACAAGACGCACAGCTGGGGTTCGGGGACTTCGCCCGTGCTGTACAAAAACACGGTCATTGTGAACGCGAGCGTCGAGAGTGGTGCGCTGGTAGGAATCAATAAGAAAACGGGAAGTATTGCCTGGACTCAGCGGGGCGTGCGCGCGGCCTGGAATTCGCCCATTCTGGTCAAAGCACCCAATAACAAAGTGGAACTCGTCTTGAGCAGTGAGGGTGAACTGCAGGGGTACGATCCCGAGAATGGCAAGCCACTCTGGCGGGCACCGGGCATTCAGGATTACGTCTGCCCCAGTGTGATTGCCCACGACGGCATCATCTATGCGATTGGTGCCCGGTCGGGCATGGGTGTGGCCGTGAAAGCTGGCGGACGCGGCGATGTGCCGGTGCTGTGGGAAATGAAGCGGGGCTCGAATGTCTGTTCGCCCGTGTTTCATGAGGGGCATTTGTACTGGACGCACGAAAGCCGCGGCGTGGCCTATTGTGCCGATGCGAAGACCGGCGAAGTTCTGTACGAGCAACGACTCGAACCTCGCCCGGACCTGATTTACGCCTCCGGACTGCTGGCTGGCGACAAGATCTATTACGTCAGCCGCAACAATGGCGTGTATGTCGTGGCGGCCAAGCCGCAGTTCGAACTCGTCGCCCATAATCGCTCGCTCGACAGCAGCGTCTTCAATGCCAGTCCTGTCGCCGTCGATGGCAAACTGCTGCTCAGGTCGAACGAGGCGTTGTATTGTGTGGGGCTGAAGTAGGGAGGAAAGGGTTAAAGGGAGAACGGGATGAAGAGTGGGGCGAAGAATTCAATTCGATGCATTTTTTCTTCGACCCTTCCTCGCTTAATCCCTTCCACCCTCTGCCCGCTTCGCCCCTTTTTTCCCCGTGAGGGCTTGAAATCCAATCGCCCATGGGGGAACCTTGGCAGAAGCAATGTGGTAGAATTGCGGTTAGCTGCCGTAATCCCGCTGTGGGGTCGCGTCAGCGGCCGATTCGAAGGCCTGTCATCGGCCTGCATTTGGGTGCCTGACTCTGCCTGGCTCGCTCGAGCCAACAGAGCGACACTTCCCGGCGTTTCTAGTTTAGGGAAGGAGATTGTCATGCCACTGTTTGAGATTGAAACGGACGCTCACATCATCATCACCTGGGCCGCTGACGAAACCGCTGCGGGCGGCGTCGTCCACGAGGCCTACCCAGGTGATAAAGTCATTCGCCTCACTAAGCGGCCACGCGATACCTGGGTTATTTCCAAGGGTGCCCTCGGCCTGACCACCAAGCGAGTCGACGTCTGCTCGACCGCCCGCGACTGCCTCAGCAAGTCGTCCGGCGACAAGGTACATGCCATCCGCCTGTACATGCACGAAACAGGCACCGACCTGGAACACGCCCGTAAAGTCATTGAGTCGAACATGGTCATGGGCTGGTAAGGCCACACTTCTCGATTCAGGCCTTCTTGACTCAGGCCGCGAACGACCGCTGCGTAGTTCCGGCCTGAACTACGCGCTGCCTGGCCGGAACGACGCAATCAGGTTCGCTCCGGCCTGCCGCTAGCAACGGCCTGTTAAACTTTGCCGGCCACGTAGTCTCTCCGAGTGGTTCCGCGTCTGACGGTAAGTCGCAAAACTCTGCATCTTTCTACAGAGACCGTCGAAAACGGCAGTATGGGTTCTCGGGCTTATCCCGAGAGTGCAACGCAAGCCTACCCTGCCGGGGCAGTATTTCGCAGAGACCCAGTCGTCTCTCAGCGACCGCCTCCCCTGCCTTATCTCATCACGTTCTGCCGATTTGCAAGCTGACCCCAGACTGGTCAGTCCCGCCGTCGGATACTTGGCAAAGGAGTGCCTCATGAAAGTCACGTCGCCCTGGATGCGAGTCTCGCTATCCCTGTGCCTCGCCGCCGGCTGGATGATTCAGCCGATTGTGGCCGAAGACATCATCCCCGTTCCGGTACCCTCGGCCGAGCCGATTGCTGCCGAACCAATCTCGGCTGTGCCCCCCGAAGCGGAACCGGTCGCCGGCGAACCGACTCCGGCCCAGGCCGAAGTAGTCGCCGAGCCCTTGCAGGCCGTCGAACTCGCTCCGCCGCTCGCAGCACCTCCCAGCAGCCGGCTGTCGAAGGTTCGCATCACTGACGAAAGCCCGAACGCTCCCACCGAACAGGCCACCGAGCCGACGCCCGCCGCCAAGAGCGATGACGATGACATCGTCACCGAACTGGTCAAGGAACGCTTTGCCAACGGCACCATCAAGGCCGAACGCGAAATGGCCCAGGACCGCGACGGTAACTTCGTGCTGCATGGTGTCTATCGCCAGTACGACGAACGTGGCCAGATCGTGTGCGAAGGTACACACGAGCAGGGTCAAGCCGTCGGCACTTGGAAGCGCTACTATCGCGGCGGCGATGCAGCCCTGCTTGCCACTGCTCCCTACAAAGACTTTCAAGCACCGTTCACTTCGCAGGCCTCGTTCGTCGACGGCCAGCTGCACGGCAAGTGGACCATCTCCGATGCCAAGCAGCGGAAGATCAGCGAGATCGACTTTGCCAACGGCAATCGCCACGGCAAAGCTGCCTGGTTCTATCCTAACGGCACGCTCCTCTCGCAAGCCGCCTACGATCATGGACGCGTCCATGGCGATGTTATGAAGTGGGGCACCGATGCCTCGCTCCTCGGCAAAGAGACATTCACCCACGGCCGCAAGCTGGCGCCGAAGGTCGACTACTACGATGCCGAACACAAGCGGTCGGAGATCTTCTACCTCCACGCTCCACTGGTGGTGAAGACCACCGACGACTTCCACGCTGCCACGCTGGCCGTGTTCGAAATTCGTGGCCAGGACGAGAAGTTCGGTTCGTTCCGCATCTGGCACGCGAACGGACAACTCGCTCGCCAAGGCGAGTTCCGTTACAACCTGCCCGTCGGCAAAGCCAGTTGGTACTACTCCAACGGCCAAAAGCAGATGGAAGGCACGTACGTCGATGGTAAGCAAGACGGCACCTGGACCTGGTGGCACCAAAACGGCATCAAGCAGATTGCCGGTGACTACCGCGATGGCGTGCCAGTGGGCAAGTGGTCGTGGTGGAAAGAAACCGGCAAGCTCGCTCAGCGCAGCGATATGACGGCTACCAAGGTCGCCAATATTCCTGCCCCGCTGCCCGATCCCGAAGACAACATTCGCCGCTAAGCGTTGCTCATGTCTCCCTCTCCCATCCGGGAGAGGGCTGCTCACGAGTTCGACTCGGCAACGTGGCTTCTCCGAAAATAAACTCCGGACCGCGATACCCCCTCGCAGTGCCAGGCCCACGAATTCTCACCAGAGTTCGTGGGCCTTTTTGCGTTGATAGCTGAATTGCGGTGTCAGACCATTTGCCAAATACGGTCGCCGCGAGTCATTT
This sequence comes from Anatilimnocola aggregata, assembly GCF_007747655.1. Lineage (NCBI taxonomy): Bacteria > Pseudomonadati > Planctomycetota > Planctomycetia > Pirellulales > Pirellulaceae > Anatilimnocola > Anatilimnocola aggregata. Next base: position 3,207,390 of record NZ_CP036274.1, on the reverse strand, counting down.
TGCTCCTTACAGTTCTACCTGGCGATCTCTAGAATCGAAGTGTTCTTAAAGATTTTTTGCACAGGGAGGGGCTATCGCTTGTTGCCACGCTACGCTGCCGATTATCGCGCGCTCCTTTGGTTAACCCTGGCAATCGGCATCTTGATTCTCGAGTACTCCCATTCGTACCTCGTCTTCTTTCTCTTTCCAATCAATATCTACTTTGCCATTTGCGCTGGCGTCATCGCCCACAATCACAACCATTGCCCCATGTTCGCGAGCAAACGCAGCAATGGCATTTTAGGTCATGTACTAACCTTCTTTTATGGCTACCCGACCTTCGTTTGGGTGCCGACTCACAACCTCAATCATCACAAACATGTGAACCGCGCGGGCGATGCTACCATCACGTGGCGACACACCGACCGTCACAACCTGTGGGTTGCCGCCAGCTATTTCTTCGTATCCAGTTATCATCAGACCGCGCAAATCAAGGCCTTTCTGGCGAAAGCCAAAGCCACCAACTCCAAGCTCTTCCGTCGCGTTCAATGGCAATACACCGTATGGCTCAGCATCTGGTTTGCGGTTTGGTTAACGGGAGTCATGTTGCACGGCCTGCGCCGCGGCACGGTCTTATGGCTCTTAGGTGTGGGCCTCCCTGCCCTCTCGTCGGTCTGGACCATCATGTTCTTCAACTACGAGCAGCACGTGCACACCGACCCTTGGTCCGCGCACAATCACTCCCGCAACTTCGTCGGCCCGATCATCAACTTTCTCCTTTTCAATAACGGCTATCACACCGTCCACCACAACCAGCCCGGTTTGCATTGGAGCAAGACCCCGCAGGAGCACCGCAAGATCGCTCACCAAATCGACGTCCGACTGCAGCAGCGGAATGTGCTCCTCTATTGGTTCAACAACTTTTTTGTCTCATTGTTCTGGCCCGCCTTCGGCACACAGCAAGTCGGCCGCGCCGCCTTCGATCCGCCCCCGGGCATCTCGAACGATCTGACGACCGACGAGATCCAACTGGGCGAAGCGGGTACCAACACCGACATGGTGACGACCGGACATCAGACTTAAATACAACACAAAAAACGTCGCTAAAAATCGGGGTGCGTTTCTTTCAGGATTTCGAGAACCGCCCGCCGATCGGCCGCCGTTAAGTGGGCGAACTTCTCGCTTGGATCCTCGCCACTCAGCACTTCGTTCAATCGGCGATAAACGTACTTCTTCGCTTCGGCCGGCAAGGCCGCAAAGCTGGGCGAATAGATCAGGTAGCTGCACGGATACTTGAACATCCGCCGCGACAAATCGAAGTCGCGGAGCGAACGCCCCTGCTTGTCGCGCGGCCCCTGTTTCTCAAATTCATCCGCAAATGAGGTCGTACCTTTAAGCGCATGCGTTAGCGGTGCTTCTTCACTGAACAGCAGATACTCGACCAGTGGTTCGCAGCCACTCTTGATCCGGCTCTTAGTGCTATCGCGCAGTTCGGGCGACTCCTCTTTCAAATCGCGTTTCAGCGCGCGGTCGAAATAAAGGGCCTGCTGCGTGGTGAAATTCGCCTGCGTGATGTAGTTGTGACAATCGGCCTGATGCTCGAGCACCATCAGGGCGATCAGGTCGCTGTGAGGCGTGAGGTAATTATCGGTGTCGAATCGATCCTTCAACTCCGTCACATTGTGGCCGGCCGCATTATCCACTTCTTCAGGTCGCGACTGACCGCGCACTATCAAGTTTCCGAGGTGCGTTTGTTCGCCGTGTGTGCCCGTCACGTACCAGCCGCCCCATCGCTGCTTGAGCGGGCTGGTGTGATCGATGCGAAAAGTCCCCGAGGCCAAAATTGGCAAGCCACCGGCATCGCTATACACCGACCGCACAACATGCCCAGGAATGTTCCGCGTGTTCGGCGATCCATGACAGATCAAACATTGCTCTTGCTGCCGCACCAACACCGGGCGCGCTTCAGGCGTTTGATCGAGCGTATAAAACACCGCTCCCAATTGCGGATCGGCGACCGAGACCTCGATCGCATCCCCCTCGTGGCAATAGCCCACGTACACATCGTCGTTGAAGTAAATTGCCCGCGGCGTTCGTGGCGTGATTCGATTTCGCTGCAAACTGGTCTTCGAGAAGACCAGCATCTGCGACGACTGCGGCACTTCCAAAGCCCGCAGCAGGTCCGGCAGGTAGCCGAACTTCTCGTCAAACTTCAACTTCCGCTTCCCCCCCTGCACTTCCGCCGCCAGGCGACTCACCTGGTTCGCCGGTTCGCGTTTGCCGTATTCAATGGGCTCTCGTTCATATTCCTGCGCACGCGCGTAACTGACCGCGCACCAGAGCGCCGCCAGCGCCAGCACATTCATCGTCACAGCAATCAATCTCGTTGGCATAGCAGCCTCATCGCACGGAATCCCCCTCTCCGCCTGGAACGATTTCAACCTACCGGCCTCATAATTGGATGTCAACATCCACTTTCAAGTCCACCCCTGCAATGTGGCCCACCACCATTCGGAAATTTCCATTATTCCACGTTCGCAAACTGCACTTCATTCGGAAATTTCCCGTGCGACTTACGTTTTTCTTCAATTTCCGATTTCCGGAAATTTCCGTTATTCCACATCGGCAAAACGTCTTCCACTCGCAAATTCCCCAGCAAAACCCGCATCGCGCCTGATTTCCAGTTTCCTGATTCCGTATTTGTTCACGCCTGCACGGTTTTAGGAAACCCGAAGCGTGAGCGAGGAGAGCGAGACGGTGGCACCGAACCGAGATTCATCCCAAAATCGTTCGAACCAACCTCCTAGAGATTCGCTACTGGGCAAAGCGAATGGCCTGACTGGGACCACACTGCCGTGCCGGCAGAAGCACTCTCCTCGCTGACGCTTCGGGTTTCCTGAAACGTCTGTCCACCGCTACTTGAGCAACTGAAAAGTGCTGGCATGAACATCTCCCGACCCCCGATTAATCAACACCCCCCTTTTGCGTGCAGCACACTCAAGACGTTCCTCGGCAACGAATTGCGCCAAACTTTCTGAAGTTGAAATCATCCTCTTTGTTGATAAACCTCAGCCGCACACCCTGTCGCCGTTGACGAATTCCAAGTGACGCCAAGAAACGGTTCCTCGCGTCCACGAGACCCCTTCCATAAGCGCATGCGCGCTCCTTCCGTCAGCCGGCAAAACAGACACTTACTTTATCTACAACTACTGAATACTTGTCAAGTAATTTTGCGCGACGATGCGATCCTAAGGCTGCAACCTTGGGCGATTCCATGCTGAAGTGCACTTCGAATTTTTGTTCGCCCGTGTTTCACTGGCGCAATTTTTGAGCGTGCCGCGCGAAGTACACTCATGTTTGAGGTGTTCGAATTTCTCATCACCATTTTCGTCAGCGCTTACGAAGCTGATTCGAGTCCCGACGGCCGCCGAACGAGCATCGGCTGCGGACTAATCGTCTGCTTGCTGATCGTCGCATTCTGCGTGGCGGTTACTCTGAAGAGAGGGCAGTAAGGATCGCTAGCTGCTTGATCCGCCCGCTACTCGCCCATGACTGGCAGCGGATATTGATGGGCGAAGCCCAGCGGCAGGGTGATGCCGGTGATCCAGCGGGCATCTTCGGAAGCGAGAAAGGTAATCGCAGCAGCCACGTCCGCGGCTCGCCCGACGCCCAGCGGATGGCAGGCTTCTAGTTGCGCCCAGGTTTCGTGAGTCAGCTTGGAGGTGTGCTTCTGCACCATGGGGGTCACTACCAGGCCGGGGGCAACTGCGACCACACGAATTCCCTGCTTGGCAACTTCCCAAGCCAGCGACTGCGTAAAGCCGATCAGCCCCGCTTTGCTCGCGCTGTACACACTAAAACCTGCGCACCCCGCCAGGCCAAGTGCCGAGGCAACATTGACGATCACGCCGCCAGGTTGCGACAGCTGTGGCAAGGCCGCTTTGGTCAGGGCAATCGAGCCGTTCAAATTCACATCGAGCAGATTTCGCCATTCTGCTTCGCTGGAATCGACAAGTCGCGAAGCAACTTCGATCCCCGCATTGTTGATGAGAATATCGAGCTTACCGAACTTTTCGCGGCAGGTCGCGACGATCTTCTCAACGTCTTCGGGAATCGTAATATCGGCCAGCATGTGGACGTGGGGCGCGGTGGTCTTCTCCAGACGCTTGAGCAGACGCTCGGGAAGATGGCGCGAGACCATGACGAGGGAGGCCCCTTCGTCCGCCATCCGCAGAGCGGTCGCTCCGCCGATGCCACGGTCGCTGGTGCCGGTGATTATGGCTACTTTTCCGGCAAAGCGCGGAGGGGTCGACGGTTCGGTCATTGCTGGGGGACAATCGAGGAAAAATAAGCGGGGGACCGATCCGTCGGCATTGGTTAAGAGGATTTGAGCAGTAGCCATTCTTTGCGAATTGGTGCGGGACGTAAACTCCCTTTCTCCTACGATTTTTGGGTACGATTTTGGGGCTGGCCACCGCTGGGCAAATTCGCCTCAGCTGCCTACAATCAGAAACTTCGCCCGGCGGGTCCAAAGGTGCTTCGTTACCTCCAAGCATCGCCGGCTGCGAAAATGAAGGGCAGGGTTGAGACCGTAGCTCAGTTGGTAGAGCACGGCACTTTTAATGCTGGGGTCGCGGGTTCGAGTCCCGCCGGTCTCATTGAAGCCTTTACCCGTCCCGGTTGGCAAACAAGTTTGCCGACCGGGGCGGGTTTTTCTTTGGCTTGAGGGTGCTTTTTGTTACGGCGCAGCTACCGTCACGTCGGTCCGTAGCATTGTGTCGAACCAGCTCACGTTCTCTTTGACCATGCGGTGCCGGAGCACGTATTGGCCGGGCGTGAGGGGCGCAGTGATGGTTATGGTCAACTTCACCGCCTGGCCGGGGGCGATCACCGTCCCCACTTTTGCTCCACTGGGGCTCAGCTTGCCGGTGGAAAGTGCCGCGCGCGTGGGTTCATCGTTAAGGTCAGGATCGTCGTTGGCGCCACCAAAATAGATGCCCAGCAGGACGGGGTTCGTGCCGGTTAAGTTCCAGGATGCAGTGCCGGTATTCTTGACCGTTAGAACAAAGGACTTCGTTTCACCGGCCGTCCAGGCGGTCGGCACCGTCCCCACGTACGAGGCCGCGAGTGTTTGCACGGCAACGCTCGTCTTGAGCATCGAAGTGCTCCAGTTCACGTCTTCTTTTACCAGGCGGTGGCGCAACACCAAGTTGCCGCCAGTCTCAGGGGCTTGCACTGTAATCGTCAGCGTGACCGTTTGACCGCGGGCCACGTTCTTAGGCAGATAGAAACGCTGTGGCTCTTCGGTCAATGGAGCATTGTCGTTGGTACCACCGAAGTAAACACCCAAGAGCACCGGCTTGTCACCCGTGGCGTTCCAAGTACTGGTGCCCGTGTTGGTGAGCTTGATCGTGTAGGTCTTCGATTCGCCGACAATCCAAATCTTGGGCGGACTGGCACTGTAGGTAACGGCAAAAATCTGGGCACTGACGCTCGTCCGCAGGATGTCGTCAAACCAGGCGACCGTCATTTTTTCCAGGCGATGCCGCAACGTGAAATTGCCGGCGGTCGCGGGTCCCGCGAGCGTGACGGTGATGGTGGCCGATTCACCGGGGGCCACAGCGTGGGGCAATTCAAATCGCAACGGCTGACTGGTACCAGTGCCGGGGGCGTCGCTTGTCCCACCAAAATAGACGCCAAGACGAACGCGATCTGCACCCAAGTGATTCCAAGTAGCCGTACCGGTGTTGGTGACCGTCAGTTGGTATTCCTGATTCTGCTTCGTATGCCAGAACGTTGGTACATCGCCCGCGTAGGTGGCGTTGAGCGTCTGCACGGCGACGTCCGTCTTGCGCAGAGTTTCGAACCAGGTCGGCGTCGATCCTTCCTTCACAAGTCGATTGCGCAGGACAAAATCGCCAGCTGTCGCGGGGACTTTGATCGTCACGGCAATGGTGACGGACTGTCCCGGCGCGACATTCCGCGGCAACGAGAAACGAATCGGATCCTTGCTCCAAGCTCCCGCAGCGTCGCTCGTACCGTCGAAATAAACGCCGAGGCGAACGCGATTGGTACCCGTCGCACTCCATGTTTGCGTGCCGGCATTGGTAATCGTCAGGGAGTATTTGATCGTCTGATTATTGATCACTTCGGTGGGAATGGGGCCCGTATAGGTCGCACCCAAAGGCATCAATTGATACTGCGCCGTGTAAGTCGTGGGGACAGCGGGCGTGGCAATCTCATGCTCAGCTGCGCCGCCATCGGACCAACTGACGAACTTATACATTCGCCCACCGATCAACTGCGTCGGCGGTGCCGCCAGGAAGCGGGTCATATTCACGACGCCGGTCACGGTTTCTCCCGCACCGATGGGCTGGCTATCGAGCAGGATCGTCCCGCCGGGAGGATTCGTGGCGACAGCGAACGTCGAAGTAACGGGGAACACATCCCGATAGGTCGTCGACCTTAGCCCGCCAGCATCGGTGGCGGTGAGCAGAATTCGATACCACTGATCGGCATCCACTTCTCCCAATAGCGAAACGGGGTAACTTCCACTGGCGCTGCCCGCCACAACGATCCCCGGGTGGAAGTGCGTATTGTGATGAAACTCGACACTCCATGTCAGCGCGCTCGGCGGCAAAGTTCCGTCCTGCGGATCGGTGGCCGAACCACTAAAGCTGATGATGTCTCCAGCGCTGTAAGTGGAATTGGCCAGAGGGAAGTCAATTGTCGGCGTGGGCGCTTCATTCCCGACCGTAATCGTCAGCGGTTGCGACTGGCTGCTTGCCTCCCCATCGCTCACGGTTAGTTGAACCGTATACACGCCGTTGGTGCTGTAGGTATGCGTGGCCGTGGCCCCGCTGCCGGTTTGGCCGTCACCAAAATCCCAGTTGTACGAAACGAGGGTATCTCCGTCTGGGTCACTACTGGCTGTGCCGTCGAATTGCACCGTCAACGGCGACAGGCCGTTGGTTCGATTGGCAGTGGCCACCGCCAGCGGCACTCGATTGCCGCCCACATAGTGAATGCGATACAAGGAGCCGTTCGCGGCGGAGCCTAAGCCGAGCGAGAGCCAATAGATGGAACCGTCCGGGGCATTCGCGACATCGACGGGAATGAAGGCGTCGGGCGTAAACGTTTCGACCTCGCGTGTGGTCAGGTCGAGTGTCTTGATAAAGCCGCGCACATAGTCGGCAAAAAAGTACTTGCCGACATAGTCCTCGGGAAAATTCGTTCCGGCGTAAACCGCGCCACCCACAACCGCTGCCCCCATGCCGTTATCGTGCGGATAAAAATGGAGCGGATTGGTGAACCGCGGGTCGTCACTCATCCCTTCTGCTAATGGCCAGCCGTAGTTCTTCCCTTTTTCGACTTCGTTGATTTCCTCCCAGTTGTCGCTGCCGACGTCTCCCATAATCAGTCGATCGGTGCCGGGAACCAGGTCACCCGTAAACGGATTGCGAAAACCGTAGGCCCAGATTTCACCCCGCGCGCCGGGTGTATTCACAAACGGGTTATCGCTGGGAATCATGTTCGGATATGCGGCCACGTTGAGTCGCAGTATCTTCCCTTGCAGCTTGGAAAGATCTTGCGGCAGCGACAGGTCGCCGACATCGCCAATTCCCAAGAACAACATGCCGTCGGGGGCGAACTTCATCACACCGCCGTTGTGAAAGCCCGGTTCGGCGGTGCGAATGCCGTCGAGCAGAACAACTTCGCTCCCAACTTCGGCGACGTTCGGATTGATGCTGCTGGCGGTGAACCGGCTGAGGCGGTCGAACGAGCCGGTCGGGGTGGCATGCGTGTAATATATGTAAACAAATCGGTTCTGGGCGAAATTCGGATCGAAGACGAGACCTTCCACGCCCCGTTCGCCACCCGATTCGACGTCGAGCGAGACAAACGGAGTCGGCAGCAGGTGACCGTGGTCGATAATCCGCACGCCGTTCGGTTTCTCGGTGACGAAGATGCGGCCGTCGGGCGCGACGGTCACCGAAGTCGGTTCGTAGAGTCCGCCGGCGACAAAGTCTTCTTGAAAACCAACGGGCAGAGTACTCAGGAGATGACGAGACTCGAGTTGCTCCACGCGCAGCGGGCGGGAAGTGCGGGGCTTATTGCTGCCGAGCAAGCGAAATGGGCGCAAAGGCATCGAGCGGCTCCTCGCCGGACTTAATAGCTACGAATGGAGGGCGAAAGCTGGCCGGCGTGGAGAACAGCGAGCCAAACAGAAGAACAACAACTCAACCGTCGTCAAATCAAGAAGGGCACTATAGTTCGAGTGGGTGGTGGTTTCAATTGACCACCAGCGGACGTGCGCGATGCAGAAAAAGACGCGTGAATTTTCGCTTTTCCCTGCCGTGACCCCGGGCGGCGAGATATTTCTAACGGGGAGTGTTTGACGAAACCGTTCGTTTGGATTATCACAATACCTCAGTCGCTTGCGCCCCATCAGGAAGTCTTTGCAGACTGCGTTTATGCCCGCGGACGGTGCATTTTGCCGCCTCCTCAACCAGCGCTCTCGCTGCTGGTCGCCTGCTTTTCTTTCCGCTGGCCTGTTGCTGTTGAGCATTCTGGCAACTTGCCCAACTGCGAAATCCGCCGAGTCAATCCAGCAAGAGACCAGCTGCTCGCGGCAGTCTGCTACGGTTTCGACGATCCGACTGTTTGACTGCTCGGTCGAAGCCGAGGAACGGCACTCTGATCAGTTGCCGGCGGATGAGTTCCGGACGGTTTATCCGGATGCTCCGACTGAGTTGAATTCCAGCAGTACGTTGCGGGTCGAAAGTGACTGGACCGAAGTCATTTATTGGCAACCCGCCGCCCTCCCCTCTCCCAGGCTCATCCCTAATGGGTTGGTCCTGTCTTACTTGTGCGATTCGGCACGCCACCAGTGTTCCGGCGTGCAGTTGATCTAAATCAGCCCGCGATGAAGTGTCAGCCGTCGAGCTGGTCATTCATGCGCACTCGGGCTGCTCTCTGGGCTCCCTTCACGTTCGCTAGTGAACTTTCCGGCAATCTCGCGCTGGCACTTTTCTCGCCTGGCAAGCTGATTTTAGATCAGCCCCCACGTTTTCTGCCCAAACACAGTCTGCCCAAACACAAAATCGCCAACGAACTGAACGAGAGAGGAACTCAAGAATGATTCAATTACATCCATCGCGCACTCCCGACATGGTGGCGGCCGCCCTGAATCACATGCAGACGCAACTCGGCATGCCAACCCGCCTGTGCGAAGCCTGGGGCCCATCGAACCGCATTCAGACCGATTTTAGTGGCCAGCCGATTCAGCAGTATCTGACGATGCTGGTCCGCGTCACCGGCGGGCGGTATCTGGTCGTCAAGCAGATCATCGATCTCGACCGCATTTCGCGCCGCATGCCGATCATCGTCGAACTGCCCGAACGCGAAGCCCACTGGCTGATTAACGACCTGGAACTCGAGATGACGACGGGCGCTGCAGCCAGTTAGCCCCAGCCTTTTGGGAATTATTTGCCACCGACCCACTGCCGAGCCCAGGCCTCGGCGGTGGGTCGATTTGGGAACGCCCGTACCGAAGTTTCAGCACTCGGGCGGGCCCCCGCCGGCAATAGCTGCACGGCGTCTCGCACCCACTTTTCGGCGAGATTGGGGGCATGAAACGTATTCACCTGGCGCACCGGGCGGCGACCATCGAGGGCCTTGATCGTGGCCACGAAGTGGACGTAATTCGCGAACGGATCGGTGTAATTCTGCTTCTTCAAATGCAACACCAGGCGATTCTCTTGCTCGGGCAAGTCTTCGCCAAACTGCAACTGAAACGTCGCCAGATTCTGTCGCACCAGTCCGGGCTCGACGATTGGCCCGGTCGCTTCGAACGGCCCCAATTGGCTCATGCGTTTGACATAGGCGTTGAACTCCACCCGTTTGTTCTTTGCCAAATAGTGCGTTAGAGACCACGCCGTGGCATAGCCGGTGCTGGTCAAGCGCGCCGCCTGTGTCGTGTGTTCGATGAGTTGACCATTGGGCTTTTCGGCGGCTCGACTCTTGATGTACTGCTCGAGTTCGAACATCCGCAGGTCGTTCACCTGCCCGGCACCTTTCCAGCGGAGCCGTTCGCCAGGCGCGGTAGGCGCGAAGTACTCGGCCAGTCCTTCGCTCAGCCACATGGGCCACAGGCTTAAACGTTGCTGCACGCCGATGTTATGCAGAATCTGATGAGCCCCTTCATGCGCTATCGTGGCAAACGCCTGCTGTACGGCCAGATCGGGTCGCTGCTGCGCAAAATCCGACTTCTCATACATGAACACGCGATTGCTGAGCGTGTGATAATAGGCCACGACGCCTGCGGGCATTCGCTGATACTTCTGGAACTCTTCCTCCGAACGAAACATCACCACCACCAGCGGCAGCGTGGGCTCTTTGACTTCAATTTGCTGGGCCTTGCCGTGCAGAATTACCCCCGGCAGCATCGTTTCCAGAATGCGACTGGTCGCGAGTGCAAACTCCTCGCTGGTGTTGTAGATGCATACGTAGTGATTGGTCGGCTTGATCTTGAAGCCGGCGAACTCATCGCGAACCAAAGCCTCGCCGAGCGCTTTCTTGTCCAGCGGTTCGAATTTACGATCGCTGGGCGAGAACTCACCTTTCTTGCGCGGCAGGAGTTGACCATCGGGCATTAGCAGAATGGCGTTGTCTCCAACCGTGACATAAACCTTGGCCACCGCCGGCCGCGAAGCCTGATCGAGGGTGGTGACGATTTCCCCCTTCCCTTTCACCACAGCGCCGCCCGGCAGGTCGATCCCCATTTCGCGCGGTTGGATTTTGGTCGGCGCGGGCCAGTCGGCAGCGGCACAACCGGCACAAAACAGGGCACCCTCCCCAAACCAGAAACCGGAACCGGCTTCAGACCCGAAGCTGGCCAACAGGCCCAAAGCCGCGGCGATGACGGCGGTCTGCGTACTGGTTCGAGCGGATTTCATGCCACAAAAGCTGCGATCAGCAGGCCAATCGAGTGCGGGAGGAGAATAATGGCAGCCGTCCAGACATCTCTATCGTAGCCATCCGGAGTGGCCGCGGAAAGCAAGTGCGGCCAATTTCGCTGGCCGGCAACCTCACTGTTAAGTACTATATTACGAAGGGGTTAGGCAATCGGGGCTAGCTCGGGTAGCCACCCCTGCCAGCAAATACGAAACCCCAGAACCTGCCAGGGGTTAGATTGATTGACGGTGCATTCGGCCCGCACCGCGCATTCGTGCTGCTTTTCGCCGTCGCCCACCGCATTTGTTATTCAAACGATCCGGCCCGCCACCGACCGCGGGCCGCCGAGGATTTACTTCATGGCATCGTCCACCCGTTTTGCTGCTTGGGTGCTCGCCAGTTGGCTGGTTGTTGGTTCGCTGGCCTCGGTGGTCGCCGCCGATGGTACGTTCGTGGGCGTGCTGGCCTTGGCTTCTGATCCAGCTGTTGCCAAAGAACTGGGGCTGAGCGAAGAAGTGCTCAAGCAACTGACTGACCTTGTTGGCAAGCGCGAGGACGAGGCCGGTCCGTTGGTGCTCGAAATCAAAGACCTCCCCGCAGCGGACAAAGAAGCCCGCCTGGCTCCGTTTGTGGCCGAATCTGAAAAGCAGGGTCTCGCCCTCCTCACTGCCGAGCAACAAACCAAGTTGCAACAAATCCGCATTCAGCGGGCGGGCATGAAAGGTCTGCTGGAAAAGTCGATCGCCGACCAGGTGGGCGTCTCCGAACGACAGAAAATGCAGTTCAACATTCTGCATCAACTCTTTCTGCGCGATACGGCCGCCTTTCCCGAACAAGAGAAAGCCAAAGCCAGCATCGAACTCGAAAAGAAGATGCTCGCCTTGCTCGATAAAGACCAACGAACAAAATGGGAAGCGCTCACGGGAAGAGTCTTGCCAGATTTGACTCCAACTGCACCAACCACACCACTGCCGGGAACCGCCGTGGCTGGCACTCCTGCTGCCGGCACATCGGCCGCACCGACAAATCCCCCAACTGGCGTTCCCACCAATTCCAGCGTACGCATTCCCAGCACCGGGCTGAAGGCCGCCGATGGCGATGTGAAATTGAAGTTCCAGTTTCGTTATGCACCCTGGAAAGAAGTGATTGAGTGGTTCGCCGAGCAGTCCGATTTTTCGCTCGTCTCCGATATCTACCCGACCGGCACTTTCAACTACTCCGATACGCGGGCCTATACTCCGGCGCAGGCCCTCGACCTGCTGAATAGCGTCCTCCTGACCAAGGGATATCGCTTGATTCGCAAAGAGCGGATGTTGTTCCTGCTCAACTCCGAGGATGAACTGCCCGATACATTCGCCCCGCGCATTCTGGAGTCGGAACTCGAAAAGCGTGGCGATTTCGAGATCGTGCAGTGCCTCTTTCAACTGACCAAGATTACTGCGGAAGAGGCCGAGGCCGAAATCAAGAAACTGATCGGTGTGCATGGCAAGATTGTCGTATTGTCGAAAGCGCGCCAACTGGTAATTACTGAAGCGGTCGGCACGCTGCGGTTGATTCGCAACGCGATTCAATCCATTGAAAATCCCGCCGTCCCCAAAGATGAAGACGTGACGGTAATCAAGCTCGAGAATATTCGCCCCAGCGAGTTTCTCGCGCTGGCAAATCCTCTGCTCGGCATTCCAGCCAATGTGAATGCGGCACCGGACGGCAGCCTGCGATTCTCGGTCGATGAACTGGGGATGCGAATTCTCGCCACCGGCAAGCCCGAACGAATCGAGAAGGTGAAAGAGATTCAGAAGCTGGTCGACATAGCTTCGGGCACACTCGGCGAAGGTACTCCGCTCGAACAGCCCCAATTAGTGATTTATAGCGTGCAGAAGGCCGACCCAGCTGCCGTACTGCAGGTGCTGCAAACCCTGCTGGCCGGACTTGCCGATGTCCGCCTGACGGTTGACCCCAAGACGGGCAACCTCGTCGCTCTCTGTCGCCCGTCGCAACATGCCACCATTCGCGCGACGCTCGAAGAAATGCAGCGCGACGCCACGATGGTTGAAGTGATCAAACTGCGACGAACCGATCCGCAAGCGGCCGTGCTGCAAATCAACAAGCTGTTTGGTGGCGACGGCGACAAGCCTGCCGCCAACGCGCCCAAGGTCGAAGCCGACACGATCAACATGCAACTGCTGATTCGGGCCAACGCACCGCAGGTGGCCCAGATTCGTGAACTGTTGCAGAAGATGGGCGAAGTCGGCGGCAACGACGTGGTCGAGATGGGGGAGCGGAAGACCTATCGCACGATTCCCCTCACGGGTCGATCGGCGCGCACGGCGATCGAACAACTCGAAATGATCTGGCCCACGATGCACAAGAACAAGATTCGCGTCATCACCCCTGCCAGCAAGAGCCTGCCAAATGAACTGAAAGACAACTTCGGCCCGCCATCCGCGAACGAGTATCCTCCTGGGCCCGTTGGTCCTGTTCCTCCTCCCAAGCCCGAAGCCACCACGTTGCCCGATCAGACGCGGCGCGCACCTGCTGCACCAAAAGCCGACCAGCCCGCCATCTTGAACCCCGATGTGAAGGATCGGACGACCCGGCAGGAATATCGCGACCTGAAGTTGCAATTTGTCAGCCAGCCGTTGCCGGCCGCCGATGCCGAGAAAAAGCCCGCTGAGCAACCGGCGGAAGCCCAGCCCGCCGAAGCAGCTGAAGCTCCGAAGGGTCCGGTCTCCAAGCCGGGTGCCGAGGTGGTGATTACGCTCACCCCGAACGGCATCCTCATTACCTCCGAAGATCTCGACGCGCTCGATGAACTGGAAGAACTGCTGCGGCAAGTGGCCGATAGTCAGGGAGTAGGCGGCAAAGAGTTGGCCATCTACTATCTCAAGTATTCGAAGGCTCAAGTTGCAGCCACGCTGCTGCAAGAGATTCTGAGTGGCGGTGGCAGTTCGGGCGGCGATAGTGGTGGCGGTGGCAGCCTGATGGGTGATTTGGCTTCGAGCATGATGGGCGATATGGGTGGTGGTTTGCTGGGCGGCTTGCTCGGCATGGGTGGCGGCGGCAGTAGTGGCGGCAGTGCCCCGCTAACCGCCGGCAGCGCGACCATTACCGCTGATATTCGTTTGAACGCCCTCATTGTGCAGGCCACATCGCGCGATCACGAGAAAATCGAAGAACTGCTGGAACTGCTCGATAAGCCCTCTGGTCCCGAAGCCGTGCAAACCGTGGCAGCGCCGCGGTTCATTCCCGTTTACAACTCGACTGCCGATCAGATCGCAGTGGTCGTCAAGCAGGTCTACTCCGGTCGGATGACTGCCGATGCTGGCGCCAATCAACAGCGGCAACCATCGCCCGAAGACTTCGTTCGCGCTCTCCGCGGTGGTGGCGGCGGCGGTCGTGGCGGACGCGGCGCAGCTCAGGAGAACAAGGGTGAAGAACAAAAGATGACGGTCGGGGTCGACACCCGCACCAATTCGCTGATTGTCTCTGCTCCCGACTATCTGTTCGAAGAAGTAAAAGCCCTCGTCAAGCAACTCGATACCGCTGAGTTGGCCTCCGATCAAACGGTGCGCGTGGTGTCTCTCCGCGGCTCCAATGCCGACGTGATTACCCGTTCGCTCGCGCAGGTCTATGGCGAGTCGATCACCAGTAGCAAGACCACCACCAGCGGCACTCCAACGGGTCGCCCATCTGGCAGTTCAAGCAGTGGGCAGCGTACCGGTGGCTCGCGAACGGGCGGGCAAAACAATCAGCCCCAGCAGCAGGCTCCCCAGGTTTCGAACCAGATTCGCCAGCAAATGCAGATGTTCAATGCCCTGCAGGGCGGTGGTCGCGGCGGCGGTGGTGGTGGTTTTGGTGGCGGCGGAAGCCGAGGCGGCGGCGGTGGTGGTTTTGGTGGCGGCTCCGGTGGCCGCGGCGGACGATAGTCGTTGCTTCAGCAAACGCAGTCACCGCTGTCTGAACGCATCCCCACTGCTTACTTTGCTCGCAGGTCAGTTCACTTCACTCTTGGGTGGCGCTGAGCACTTGGCGTTCAGCCGCGCTAGCGCCTTTCTTTATTAATACTTGATTCAACGGGCACTTTTGCCGATGTTCTCCCTAGACCCGACCTGAATCCTCTCCTAAAATTCCCCGGGTCTTCACAAAATCTTCGCATTTGCTTCGCGGAAGATTTGTGTCACGCCTTTCGGCCACGTCGAAATCAATCGACCGGCGAGGGAGAGAGCGGATGTCGGATCTTGGGTGGGGATCGCTGATGATCGCAGTAGCTGCGGTCGCGGTGTTTCTGCTCAGTGCCCGCGTCACCCAGCGAGTTTCGCCCCGCGTTAGTGAAGTAGCGGGCTGCGTGATCATGGGCCTCCTTTTTTACTACATCTACGAGTTGTGGTACGACGTCCGGATCTCTCGTTGGCTCCCCTACTCGAACTTGATTCTCGTGGGCAATTGGCTACCGCTGCTGGCGGCGGCCCTGGCGGCCATCGTTTGGCATCGCCCGGCAAGCTCTTACGCGCGGCGAATGGCTTGCGTCGTCGGATTGGCCTCCGCCGCCGCGTATAGCTTTGTTTATCCTCTGCTTGGCAGCGCGCCCGCATGCGGCAACCGCTGGGACAGCCTCGGCACCTGTTTGCAAACGACCCAGCAGACTTGCTCGCCAGCCAGTGCCGCCACCTTACTGAAGCAGTATGGGATTCCCGCCACCGAGCAAGAGATGGCAGAACTGTGTCTCACCCGTCACGGAACGAGCTGGCAAGGCCTCTATCGCGGGTTGAAACTGAAGACTGCAGGCACTCCCTATGATGTGGAAGTCGTGCACTGTAGCGATTCACAACTTCGTCAGTTGGCCGATCGACCGCTGATTCTCAGCGTCGGTCTGTCGCGGGGCGCACGCTCCGATTCGGACTACACCCGCGAATTTGGTTGGCAACCGGGCGTGAATCACTCCGTCGTCCTGCTGCGGTTCGACTCCAGCGGCAATGCAGTCATCGCCGATCCTTCGCTCGAAATGTGCCGCGAACACTGGCCGAGCGACATGCTCCACACGCTTTGGCGGGGCTATGCCTTCCGCTTAGTAGAGCGAGGCGAACCGGCAGCGAACCAGACTCTCGCCCGTTACTGATTCATCTCGAGCGCTTCTTCCCAATGCTCGTACAGCTTGGGCAACGATTCTTCCAGCGCGCTGAGTTCGGTTTGAATCTGCTTGACTCGCTCGCCGTCGCGGAGCACATCGGGCTGCGTGAAAGTTAGCAGCAATTCTTCCTGACGGGCTTCCTGCACGTGAATGTCAGCTTCGATGTCGGCCGGCTTGCGATACGGAAACTTCCGCTTGCGACGGCTTTCCCGTTCTTTCGTCTGGGCGACCTGGCTGGCTGTGGTTGCTTCGCGCTTCTTCTCAGCAGCGACCCCAGCCCGGGCATCTTGCGCAAAGCCTTGTTTCACCAGATGCAAGTATGTGTCGTAGTTTCCCTCGATCACGCGAAAACGATCGGGCTGCACGATCAGCAACTTGTCGGCCACCTGGTTAAGAAAATAACGGTCGTGGCTGACAAAGATCACCGTGCCATCGAACTCCTTCAAGGCCTTTTCCAACGCATCGCGGGCCCACAGGTCGAGATGGTTCGTCGGCTCGTCGAGCATCAGTACGTTCACATCAAGGGCCGCCAGTTTCGCCAGTGCCGTGCGGTTTCGTTCGCCGCCGCTCAGGCTAGAAACCTTCTGCAGCACCGTATCGCCCGTAATGCCGAACCGCGCGAGCAAGTCGCGCCGCGCCTGAATCATGAATTCTTTGTGATCGGGACGAACGGCATCGGCCACTTCGGCATCGGCCGGTACGCTGCTCAAGTGCTGATCGAAATAGCCAAGCTTCACCTGGCTGCCAAGGACCGCGCGGCCACTATCGGCCGGGATCTGCCCCAAGATGCAGCGCAGGAGCGTCGTCTTGCCGGTTCCATTCGGCCCGAGGATTCCCCACTTCTCGCCGCGCAGCACGTCGAACGTCAGGTCTTTGAACAGTTGCCGGTCGTAAGCTTTGCTCAGTTTTTCGACACGTAGTACGATATCGCCCGAGCGTGCAGCCGGGGGAAAACTCATCGCTGGCGATTTGATTTCGCGCGGTGGCGGTACGCGTTCGATCCGTTCCAGTTTCTTCCGGCGATCTTCAGCTTGTGTGGCCAGCACTCCGTAATGATTCTTGCGGATGAAATCTTCCATCCGCGCGATTTCTTCCTGCTGCTTCTCGAATGTCTTCCGCTGCACTTCCAGGCGTTCCCCTTTCAGCCGTTTGTACTGCGTGAAGTTGCCGGGGTATGATTCAACGGTACCTTGATAAAGTTCGATGGTCCGATTCGTCACCCGGTCGAGAAAGTAGCGATCGTGACTGACCACCAGCATCGCTTGGTCGGTAGCTGTGAGATAGTTTTCCAGCCATTCCGTCGCGTCGATATCCAAGTGGTTCGAAGGTTCATCCAGCAGAAGCAGATCGGGATCGGCCAGCAGCAGTTTTGCGAGCAAGAGGCGATTCTGCTGCCCTCCCGATAGTTGATCGACGGGTTGATGATAACTGGCAGGACCAAACCCCAGCCCTTGGAGAATCTGTTCGATGCGGCGATCGGCCTGATAAACATCGTGCCGGTGCAACTGGTGCTGGATAAAGTCGAACTGCTGTTCAAGCTTGCGCCGCGCAGCGGGCTCTTGTTCGGTGGCCATTGCCGTTGCAATTCGCTCGGCCTCTTTCGACAGGTTCAGCAACTCGTCGAGCGCACTGCTCGCTTCCTGCCAAACTGTGCGGCCAACGGGAAACTCGGGCTGCTGTTCTAAATAGCCGATTCGCGCAGAGGGGTGAATCACCACCGATCCCGAGTGCGGCTCGCTCTGCCCGGCGATGATCTGCATCAGCGTGGTCTTGCCGGCCCCGTTGGGACCAACCAGCGATGCCCGTTCGCCTGGCCGCAAGTCAAACGTCACGCCATCCAGGACCGGTTCGGGGCCGTAATGCTTCACAATGTCGTGAACGGTCAACAGAATCATTAGCTAAGCGAGAAAAACGCGATCGGGGGAGTTTTGGAGAAGAGCAATACTACTCAAGCGAACGAAACTTCGTGGCCAGGTCAGTAACAAACTTGGCGTGTTCAGCAGTGGCTAGTCCCTGTTGTAGCACTTCAATCACCCGTACACCGTTGCCGGCAAGCATGGCGGCGGGATCAAGCCACAAGCCGGGAAAGACTTCGCTTTTGTGCAGGCCCTGCTGATCGGGCGATTGTGGCACGTATTGACCTGCTTGGAGCGAAAACCAGTCAATTGCTCCATCCCAAGTTCGCCACACAACGTATTCGCGCACCCCTGCCCTTCGATAGACTTTCAGCTTTTCGCCCAAGTCATAGCTAGCGCTACTGGCCGCAATTTCGGCAACGAGTTCCGGAGCACCATCAATGAAGTTGTCGCGTGTCCGCGACTGACCACCAAACTCCGGAAGAATTCTCAACGCAGCGTCGGGCTGAAACTCGTTGTCGCTATCGAGACGAACTGTGGCGTTGTCGTAGAGTTGCACTCCGGGTGTGTAAATTTTGTAAACACCCATCCAAGTTACAAAGTCGCCGTGCGGAATGGCGTGATACTGTTCAGAAACGGGTGGCCCCATGACGTATACAATCCCTTCCACAAGCTCGGCACGAATATGGCTGGGTGCAACAGAATAACGCCGTTCGAATTCGTCGCGCGTCAAACGATCGCCCGATTGCAATGGGGGAGCTTGTTCGGCAATCGGAGTCACCGGCGACGGAAGGGACTGGAAGAAAACGGTTGACATGCAATGTGTCCTTCAAAAGGGATAGCACTGTCATTCTAAACAGCCAATCGTTTTCAGCCAACCTTGCGTGGTCGGCGGTCGCCTCTCCCCACTTTCGTTCGATCCGCCTATCATAATCGCATGTTGAACTTGCAAAGCACCACGCCCGAAAGTTGGCTGCACCAAGTCGAAGCCAACCTCGAAGAACTGCTGATCGACCACGCTCATTGCGAGCGCAAAGCAGCCGCCTGCGCGCTGGCCCTGATTGGCTACTATGTCGAAGATACCGAACTGGCCGCCGCCATGACGGAAATCGTCAACGAAGAACTCGAACACTATCACCTAGTCATCGATTTACTCACCGCGCGGGGGCTGAAGTTTCGCCGCATTCATCCCAGCACCTATGGCAGTAAACTGCACGAATTAATCGCGAAGCACGAACCGCAGCGGGCAGTCGACCGTCTGCTGATTGCAGGACTTATTGAAGCCCGTTCGTGCGAACGCTTTGGCTTGCTCCGCGATCGCCTTGCCGACCGCGAACTGGCTAATTTCTATGGGAGCCTGTTCGAATCCGAAGCGCGGCATCATAGTACGTACGTTCAACTGGCCCGCAAATACACCGATGAAGCCTCGCTCCGCCAGCGATTGCAGGAACTGGCGGCAGCTGAGGCCGCCATTCTCGCAGACGGCGATGATTTCCCCCGCATGCACAGTTGAGTACATCCTCCTAACGCAACTTTCATGACAGACATCCAATGGCTCGATGCCGAAGCGGTCGATCGCGATGCTCCCGCGCCGCGCGGCAAACCGTGCGAAGCTTGTGGCACCCCCATCGAACCGTTGGATAAGTTCTGTCCCGCTTGCGGCACTACCAATCCTGACTTTCAGTCCCCTGCCCTTTCGACTTCCGCCTCTCAAGCTCCGCCGCCCCAAGTGATTGATGCGGAAGTGGTCGGCCCAGCGTCAACTGCCCCCATTCGAGAAGTTCCCGAGCAAAAACACTTCGGCTGCGAAACTTGCGGCGCGGAAGTCGCGACCGATCCGGACCAGCGGAGTTACATCTGCCCATTTTGCGATTCGACCTATGTCGTCGAACTCCCGGCACGCGACACCGGCCGACAACAACCCGAGTTCGTGATCGGCTTTGCGATTCCCCCGGAAGAAGCGCAGGCCAAGTTCAAAGCCTGGCTTGCGGCCAACGACTGGTACCGTCCCGGCGACCTGCAGACTGCTGCCGTGCTCGACAAAATGAAAGGCGTTTATCTGCCGTTCTGGTCGTTTTCGATGCGGGCCGATAGCAACTGGCAAGCTTCCATCGGCGAACATTGGTACCGAACCGAAACTTATACCACGACAGACTCCAAGGGGAACACGACCACGCATACGCGGCAGGTGCAAGAGACCGAGTGGTATCCGCTGGCCGGCAGGCATCACCACTATTACAGCGGCTATTTAGTCTCTGGCAGCAAAGGCCTGCCGCAGGATCAGGCTCTGCGTGTGCAGCCTTACCAGTTGCCAGCCCTCAAGCGCTACGCAGCCTACTTCTTAGCCGGTTGGTTCGCAGAAGAATACTCAGTCGATCGCGAGCAAGCGCTTGCCATTTCGCAACACGAGTTCTATCGCCGCGAGCAGCAGAACATTGCGTCGTTCCTGCCGGGCGACACGCATCGCAGCTTGATCGTCAGCACGGACTTCAGCCACGTAAATTCCGACCTCTGTCTGCTGCCGATGTATATCGCCAGCTACAAGTATCACGACAAGCTTTATCGCTTTCTGATGAACGGCCAAACGGGCCGCATGGCCGGCGACAAGCCAGTTTCCAGTCAGCGAATTGCGATCCTCGTCGGTGTAATTGTGGCCGTCATCGTGCTGATTCTGCTCATCGTCGCTGTCGTGAATGCGCGGTAATGTGATCCATGACTGAAGTGGTTGAAAAATGCTCCGTATGCCAGGCCTTGCTCGACGAGGAGGACTTGTTCTGCGCCAATTGCGGCACCGAAGCGCCCCATCGCGCAGCAAACGACGGCAGCGCGACGATGCAAACCACGCACAACTTTCGCTGCGATGGCTGCGGCGCGTCGATGAGTTACGATGCCTCGGTCCAAACCCTCCGCTGTCCGTTTTGTGGTGGCGAAAAACTGCACGCCGAGCGCGATGCAAAGTCGCTCGCTCCGAAGTACGTCGTGCCATTTCAAATCGAGCAGTCCGACGCCGTCAGTCGGCTGAAAGAGTGGATGGGAAGCAGTTTCTGGCGTCCCGGCGATCTGGCTACCGCTGCCATCGTGACGAAGCTGACCGCCATTTATATTCCTTATTGGGTCTTCAGCGGTAAGACATTCACTTATTGGACAGCCGATAGCAGCCAAACACCGTGGGGCGCAAACGCCAGTTGGTGCCCTGTCTCGGGCGAACATCGGGGCGAGCACCACGGCCTGCTCGTGGGGGCAAGTAGTTCTCTTTCGCCTGCCGAGACGCACGCGATTTGTCCCTACGACCTTGCGCAGGCAGTCCCCACCAGGCAAGTCGATTTAGAGAATTCACTCTTTGAGCAATTTCAGGTGCAACGCAAATATGCTCGTCCGCTTGCACAACAGGGACTCGAAGAGCGCGTGCGGCAAGCCTGCGCGGAATTAGTTCCCGGAAACGCGAGGAATGTACACGTGAACGTGCGTGTCGAAGGATTGTCGGCCGATCCCGTGTTACTGCCCGTGTGGATAATGGCCTACACCTATCAGCAGCAGACTTTTCGTTTTCTGCTGAACGGACAAACAGGCCGCTGCACAGGCACCGCACCGACCTCTTACAAAAAGATTGCTGCCGTCACCGCTGCGGTAATCGCCGCCATCATTCTGTTCATCATCTGCGCCGGCCTTATTTCCGCTGCAGGCTCACAGTGAGTTCTGACTTACTTAGCCCGCCGCGTCAGCGAGGGAGAAGTGCCAATCGAGAATCAATCGGCAAATCTCCCTCGCTGACGCGTCGGGCTATGTGCGAATCAGACCTTTAGTTCGGCCGTCAATTCGCGTTGATTCGCATAACGTGCCCGAATGGGTGCGACCACTTCGGCCACGAACTCATCCACTTGCTCCGGAGCGCGGCCAACGTATTGCGCGGGATCAAGCGCTGCCTGCAGATCAACGCCGGCAAAGTCCGGCTCAGCAGCCAGACGCGTAAGCAGATCGTTCGGCTTCCCCTCTTGCTTCACAACCGCCGCTGCCTCGTGGCTGCGCTTGCGAATCACTTCGTGCAAGTTCTGGCGATCGCCCCCCCGCTCGACGGCAGCCATCAACAGGTTCTCCGTCGCCATGAAGGGGAGTTCTTCTTGCAGATTTCGCGCGACGACTTGCGGATAAACGACCAGCCCGTTCGAAATATTCTGCAGCAACACCAGAATCGCATCGATGGCTAAAAATGCCTGCGGCAGCACGAGCCGGCGATTGGCACTATCGTCGAGCGTCCGTTCCATCCACTGCGTGGCTACCGTATTGGCAGCGCTTGACTGCAGGCTGATCACGAACCGCGCGAGCGCGCAAACCCGTTCGCTGCGCATCGGGTTCCGCTTGTACGCCATCGCCGAGCTGCCAATCTGATCGGCTTCAAAGGGCTCTTCCATTTCCTTGCGCGAAGCGAGCAGGCGGAGGTCGGTCGCCAACTTATGAGCCGATTGGGCTATTCCCGACAAGACATCGACAATTTGCGAATCGACTTTGCGCGTGTAAGTCTGCCCGGTCACGGCATAGCTATCTGCAAAGCCGATTTTCTTCGCCACGAGTTTCTCGAGCTCACGCACCTTCGCATGGTCGCCATGAAACAAGGCCAGAAAACTCGCCTGAGTGCCAGTGGTTCCTTTCACACTCCGTGCGCGCATTTCTCCAATGCGATGCTCCACTTCGAGCAGGTCGAGGACGAGATCGTAGCACCAGAGAGTCGCACGCTTACCCACGGTCGTGGGCTGCGCGGGCTGCAAGTGCGTGAAACCTAAGCAAGCAACACTTCGCTGCTCGGTGGCGAACCTGGCAAGTGAGTCGATGACGGTCATCAGCCGGCGGGCAACGAGTTGCAGACCTTCGCGCAGGAGCAGCAGGTCGGCATTGTCGGTGACGTAGCAGCTGGTAGCCCCCAGGTGAATGATGCCGCGGGCACTCGGGCAGACATCGCCGTACGTATGGACGTGGGCCATCACATCGTGCCGCAACTTTTTCTCATACTTAGCCGCGGCGTCGAAATCGATGTTGTCGACCTGCCCGCGCAGTTCAGCAATCTGCTCGCTAGTGATCGGCAGCCCCAATTGCTGCTCGGCTTCGGCCAGAATGACCCACAATTTGCGCCAGGTGCTGAACTTCCGTTGTTCGCTCCAGAGCGAGCTCATCTCGCTCGAAGCATACCGGGAAATGAGGGGATTTTCGTAACGATCGTGCGACATGAAGTGACAACTTTACCGGGCGAATACCTGCCGAATGGAAATGCGGATTTTAGCAACTTCGGCGATTTTGCCGATGGGATATCAGCGCTGATACTTAAGTTGCTTTACAAACTCTTGATGTTCGGGCGAGGCCAGTCCCCGGTCGAGCGTCTTAAGCATTAAATCCATAGATTGTCGTACGAGCTCGTCGGGATTCACCCACAATCCTGGAAAAATCACGCTTTGATGCAAGCCGTCAGCGGCTCTTGTCTGCTTTGCGTATTCGCTTCCTTGAAGCACAAACCAGTCGATGGCTTCATCAAGCACTCGCCAAACGACATACTCTTTGACGCCGTTTCGCCTGTAAACTCGAAACTTTACATTCAAGTCGTAACTCGCTGAACTCGCCGAGACTTCCCAAATAAGTTCGGGAGCATTTTCGATATAGTCGTCGCTGCTCAGCTTGGACTGCCCACCGCATTCTGGCAGCACGAGGAGGACTTGATCGGGCTGCGGCATATTATCCAAGTCAAGCCGCACAGAGGCATTGTCGAAGGAAATCGTACCTGGGGTATTGGCATCGTAGACACCTAGCAAGGCAGCAATCATCTGGTGAGGCCGACTGTGGTACGAAGCTCGTGTCGCAGCAGGCATATAGACAACTCCCTCAAGCAACTCGGCCATCGCTAGATTCGGCGTTGCCTCATATCGCCGTTCGAACTCATCACGTGTGAGATGATCGCCGGGTTCTAACGGTGGTATTGCAATTTGCCCTGGATCCTTAAGATATCTTGTTGACATGGCCCCTCCTCGTGCAATCTCAGAGCACTCACCGCTGCACTCGCCCACTCGCATTGCCGGCAAGCAGGGCGGTCACTTCCTCCACTGTAACATAGTTAAAATCGCCCTGAACGGAATGCTTCAGGCAACTGGCCGCGACGGCAAAGGCAATCGCTTTGTCGGGGGATGAAATTGCCGGCGTACTGAGCGCGTGGAGCAGACCGGCTCCGAAGGAGTCGCCGGCACCAACGCGATCGACAATGTTTCGTATCTCGTAAGGCTGATAATTGCCGGCTGCATCGAGAGGCGCGAAATGGGCGCGATCAGTCGCGACATCGAACAGCATCGCTCCCCAGTTGTTGTGATCTGCCGAGATGCTCTCGCGCAGGGTGATGGCCACCCGCTTCACGCTCGCAAATTCAGTGGCGATCTTGCGCGCGACTTGCTCGTATGCATCGGCAGCAATGTGCCCCTGAGTGACATCGGTTCCCGAGGCATGAATCCCCAGCACGTCGGCAGCGTCTTCTTCGTTGGCAATGACGAGATCGACATGCGCAAGCAGTTTTGTCATGCATTCGCGGGCCAGATCTTTAGGCTTGGTTCCGCTGCGCCAGTTCCAGAGTTTCTTGCGAAAGTTGAGATCGCACGAAACAGCTATCCCGCGCGAGTGAGCAAGTTCAACAAGCTTTTGATTCGCGTGCGCTGCGGCTTCACTGATGGCTGGTGTAATACCCGTCACATGCAGCCAGTGAACATCTTGCAACGCATTTTCGAAGTCGTACTCAGTCGCAGCGGCCAGGCTGATGGCGCTATGGCTGCGGTCGTAAAGGACCGTACTTCCCCGCTGATTAGCGCCGACTTCGACGAAGTAGAGCCCGAGTCGTCCCTCTTTACGCCAGTAGATCTGCGAAACATCGACGCCCAGACCGCGGAGCGATGTCACGAGTGCTTCGGCAACCGGTTGTTTGGGCAGCGCGGTCAGGTAGCGGGCGCTATGTCCGAACATCGCCAGCGAAGCTGCCACGTTGGCTTCGCCACCTCCCCAAGTAACTTGCACACTACCAGGCAGCGTTTGCGGCCAACGCAAATGCCCCGCAGGTGCGATCCGAGCCATGACTTCGCCGAAGGTGAGAAACATAGGAATGTTGAAGTAAGAAGGCGGAATGCAGAATTAATAATTCGCTCGAGCTGTTTCGCTCAGTGAATGTGGCAATGTATTTTGAAAGCAAGCTGGCCGCAATCAACCTCCCCGCGAAAGCGGCCTTTTCTGTTACTTCTGCCTTCTCACTTCTGCAATCTGCATGCTCCTGACCTTCACCACCGATTTTGGCATTTCGAGTCCCTACGTCGCCGCGATGAAAGGGGCAGTGCTACAGGTTTGCTCAGCGGTCGAGATGGTCGACATTACGCACGGCATCAGTCCGCAAAACGTAAGGCAAGCAGCGATCGTGTTGGCCGATGTTGCTCCCTACTTTCCAACAAATACCTTGCACCTGGTGGTTGTTGACCCGGGTGTCGGCACCGAGCGCAAAATGGTCTACGCAGAGATCGGCGGGCAGAGCTTCTTAGCGCCCGATAACGGGGTGCTCAGCTACTTGGCAAAACAGCATCCGCCGCAGCGAGTCGTTGCGCTAGCGGAGCCGAGGTTCTGGCGGCAGGTGGTGAGTAACACATTTCACGGGCGCGATATTCTCGCCTCGGTGGCCGGGCACCTGGCCAGCGGACTCGATCCTATCGACTTGGGGCCGATCTATGAATCGCTAATAATGTTGCCATGGAATGAGCCTCTGATCGAGCTCGACGAAGTTCGGGGCGAGGTCCTCTGTATCGATTCGTTCGGCAATTTAATTACGAACCTATCAGCTGCCAAAATCAAGGGCTGGGCTGGGCCGGCGGGAATCGAAACGCAGATTCGCGAGCGGCGTATCAGTGGTTTGCAAACCACTTATGGCAAGCAAGCCCCGGGGGAACTCATTTCGCTCGTTGATTCGCAAGGCAGACTGGAGATTGCCCAGGTCAATGGCAACGCGGCAAACGCGCTCGCCGTACAAGTGGGGGATTGGGTGCGAGTACGCCGGGGAACAAAATCTTAACAATGTCCTGAATAGGCTCCGCAGACCGCTTGGCTCTCCGCTAGCGGCGTTTTAGAATGTCGCCACACGTTTACCCGCGACATCTCACCACTTCGGGCGGAGTGTAGCTAGTGCCGGGAAAGATCGAAGGCAAAATCACATCCTATAACGAGGCCGGCAACCTCGTGACCGATATCGCTGTCGACCGACTGCGTTCGGTCCCGCGTGACCAGTCGGTAACGATTACGTGTGACGAGCATCAAACTGTCGGCCTGTTTGCGCCCGACCACCAAGAGCCCGAGATGACATTTCTCGCACTGCTCGCCCCCAGCGGATTTCTGGAACTGGTGATTGTGGGGGATAGTGCCAAGATCATGCTGGGCGTGCGCGCGGGGCAAGCCATCACGGTGCAATGGTAGACGATTCACCGCGTCCTGCTGACGAATCGCCGACGCGCGAGCAACTCGAAGCCTGGGACCGCGAGCTGGTCTGGCATGCCTTTACGCAAATGACCGAGCATCAGCCCTTCATCATTCAGCGGGCTGAAGGTTGCACCCTGTACGACTTAGAGGGGCGGGCCTATCTCGATGGCGTGAGCAGTCTGTGGTGCAACGTCCACGGACATCGGCACCCGACAATCGACGCGGCCATTCGTGCGCAACTTGACCAGGTGGCACACGTCACTTCGCTGGGAATGGCACACCCCACGACGATCAAGCTTGCCCGCCGGCTAGTCGACCTTGCGCCGGCAGGTCTCGGGCATGTCTTTTTTTCAGATAGCGGGGCCACAGCTGTCGAAGTGGCCCTGAAGATGGCGTTTCAGTTCTGGCAACAGTGTGAACAGCCTCAACCGAAGAAAACGAAATACCTGGCGTTTGAGAATGCCTACCACGGCGATACGCTCGGCAGCGTGAGCGTAGGGGGAGTGCCGCGCTTTCATGAAATGTTTCGCCCCCTGCTGTTCGAAGTGCTGCGTCTGCCGTCGCCGACGATGTATCGATTGCCGACCAACGTCACACGCGAGAATGCGTGCGAGTATTTCCTGAATCTGGTTGCCCAAGTCTTGGAGCACCAGCACGCAGAGATTGCCGCGGTAATTGTGGAGCCGCTCATGCAATGCGCGGCTGGAATGATCTTGCACCCACCGGGCTTCTTGCGGGGCCTGCGAGAACTCACTCGCCAGCACGACGTACTGCTGATTGCCGATGAAGTGGCCGTCGGCATGGGTCGCACCGGGCGAATGTTTGCCTGCCAACAAGAAGATGTGCAGCCCGATTTGCTCTGCCTGGCGAAGGGAATCACCGGGGGCTACCTGCCGCTGGCAGCCACACTCGCGACGGATCGAATCTGGCAGGCCTTTCTGGGAACTTACAGTTCGTCGCGCACCTTCTTCCACGGGCACACGTATGGCGGCAATCCACTCGGTGCAGCGGCCGCGCTTGCAACGCTCGACGTCTTTGAGCAAGAACAAACGCTCGCAAACATGCCAGCCAAAATCGCTCGGCTGCAAGAATATCTGGCTCGAATTGCCCTCCACCCAAACGTCGGCGACGTACGACAACTGGGCCTGATTGCCGGAATTGAACTCGTCCGCGACCGTGTGACGCAAGAGCCCTTTCCCTGGGGCGAGCGACGCGGTCAACGAGTCTGCAATCACGCACTGACCCGCGGTGTTTGGCTGCGTCCGCTCGGCAACGTCGTCGTGATGATGCCACCGCTTAACATCAAACTTGAAGAACTCGACCGGATTTGCCTGGCAGTGGAAGAAGGGATTGAAGTGGCAACGCGTTAATATACGTGCCTGGTAGATTATGCCGGCTTATACTACGTGTTGGCGATCAATGTCCGAGAATCTTGCAATGATGTCAATAAGTCGAGCTGCGTTAGTTCTTCTCGTATCTCTGCCATGCCTCGCATTCGCACAGGACAAACCGGCTAACCAGCAAGTGACTCGCCAGCAGTGCGATGTCTGGGTGCAGCAATTAGCGAATCGGAAAGCATGGCCGTACAAGGAATCGTATGTGCTCGACTCGCCGCGCAATTCTGGCGACGTTGCCTATAAAGACGTAAAGGCAGCTTACGATCAACTGGCCGACAACTTTGAAGTTTCATTGCCGTCGATTATGCAAGGCGTCGATGACAACCGCTTTTCGCACTGGCGAGAAGTTCCGTCAAACGGTGTCTTCGCGGCGTACAGCGTCGGGCACGCGTGCAGGAGTCTAATCGCCGCCCATATCGAAGTTTATCAAGGCCAGATCGCGTTTCTTGATGATACTGGCGTACCTCGTTCGCTTTATTTCATCGAGAGCACAGGCGGATACAAAGTGTGGTATCAGTCGCGCAAAGACAAGCCACTTTTCGAGCTTCAACTGGAAGCAATCGACTGGGCTCTGCGGCAGCCGCACGACAAACGGATTGAGCCGAAAGTTTGGAACGACGGACGCGCGGAATTGAGCAAGTTTCGGGCGAATTTTGTGAAGATTGGGAAGCCACTTAATCCAAATCACGAGTTGCAATTTGAAGGAAAATAGCGAGCCATTTCACGCAATCAATCAATCCCCTGCTGCGTCAGCCACTCCCCTACCCTGTCGGCCAACAGCTTTTGCACGCCGGTATAGAAATGATCGGCGTCGGGAATTGTGATGACATCACGCGCGGCATGTGCAGGGATCTTATTGATCGCTTCGGGCAAGCCGGCGAAAGCGATGCCCCCTTGGGCCAGTTCTTTGCTGCCGTAGGTGAAGAGCGTGGGGCAGCGGAGAAGTTGGGTGAACTCCAGAATGTTGTAGCGCTCGGCAGGTCCGTACTTATCGATGTAACTGGCCGCCGTGATTAACAACGGAAAAGGAAAGCGAGCATCGAACAGCTCGTCGTCACTTCCTTCCTTCACGAGTTCACGAGCGATGCTCATCGATTCGAAAAAGACGCTGCTTTCGGCTGCATTGTTGAAAGCGGTAAAAGACAACCTGGGCGGCGACACGGCAAGCACTGCTGCAACACTTGCATGACGATCGTGGGCCTGTGCATAGACGGCTTTAATCGCTCCCAAGCTGTGGCCGAGCAGAATGACCCGTTGGTGCCCGCGACTCACCAGCAGCTTGATCCAGGCAGCAATATCGGCCCGGCATTCATCGACAATCTCGTAAGCCGCCCCGAGTCGCCGGCGAATGTTCCCTAACTGCGCACCAAAGACCGAATCATGGCCGCGTGTGTTGACAGTGAGCGTGGGGTAACCTGCCGCGTGCAACTTAGGGAGGAGTGGTTCGAACGTGCTGGACGAATAGAAATTGCCGCCGACGCCGTGCAGCACGAGGACTGCAGGCTTCTTACGAACGTTGCCGTCGTCGCTGGCGTGAAGCGCGCCATCGAGCCGCAGGCCGTCGGCAGTTGTCGTGCGGACCAGTTCGACCAGCATGTTATTTCGCCGCGGCTTGGATTTCGGCAATCAAGGGCTGTCGAAGGCTGCCGTCCTTGATCTTGAGCGCGGCATCATCGGCCTTCGAGAGTGCCTTGCGTGCTTCATCGGGACGACCGGCTTGCTTCAGCTTACGGGCCAGGTTCAAAAAAGCGTAGCCGCGGGCCTCGTCCTCTTTAATGTCACCCGCTGTTTTGTCGGCATCTGTGAAGACAGTTGTTGCTTCGTCGTTCTTTTTCGCCTTGGACAAAGCATCGCCAATTTCAGCCAGGCAATCGACCTGTTCCCGTGGCGTTGGCTGTTCCTTGGCAAAGGTCTTGGCCTTCGCTAACGTTGCCTCAGCTTCCGTCGCTCGTTCGGAGCGCTCGTACGCGACGTAAATCTTTCCCATTGCGCCAGCTTTCATCGCCGGCAACTCAATCTTGTCGGCGGCCAGTTCCGCGCTTTTCAGGTACTCCGTCGCCTGATCCGGATTCTTCAGCAGCACGCCAGAAGCAGTCCCCAGTTCCGCAAAAGCCATGGCCTTAGGCCCGGAGTCTTCTACTGCTTCCAGAGTTTTCGCTGCTTCGCGCAACGTCTTTTTCGCTTCGCTTACTTTGCCGGCGCGGGCCATTGCCTGGCCCACAAAAATCAGGGCGCTGGCTTTGCTCCCAGGCTCTTCCACCTCCATCGCCGATTCGAGCGCGGAGTTCAAAGTCGTATCGCCAGTGATGACGTCGCCGGCTTTGAGTTGCTTTTCGCCCAAACCTGCCAACAACTTGGCCCGGCGACCGGCATCGGTCTCGGCATTCGCCTTCTTCACTTGGGCGTCGAGGGACAGTTCTTTCTTGCCGCTGCCACCACCACCACAACCGACCGCAGCACCGAGCAAACAGGCCAACGCGACAAGCCAGATCCGACTGCACATGCAAGCACCCCAAACCGACGAGAAGTACGAAGCGATAAACGAAACAATCGGCGACTGGCAACGCGCGACACGTTATCCTATCAGGAAAATTGGACGCCGCAGCCCTTGAGCCGATCTTCGGCCGCTGCCATCAGGGCGTCTTCAGCAGCTTCATCCGCGGCTTCGTACGTCACACTGAAGCGCAGGAACGCTCCAGCATCGTCCCAGGGGACGGTGACGATTGACAGTTGCGTAATAAGGAACTGGCTTGCCTCTTCGGCATTTGCGAACTTGGTGCCATCCTTTAAGCCGCTGGGGGCGGGCGTGTACAGGAAGTAAGTACCGCCGGGCATTTTGCAATTGAAACCGCAGCGAGTCAGCATCGCGACCAGCTTCTCCAGCCGCCGCTTGTACTTCGTGCGCGTCCGTTCGTGAATACTGTCGTCATCGAGAGCGGCAGCAGCAGCGTTTTGAATCGCGCCGAACTGCCCCGAATCGCTGTTGTCTTTCACATCGGAAAAGGCCCGCACGATCCGTTCGTGACCGCAGACCCAACCGATGCGCCAGCCGATCATGTCGAAGCCCTTCGAGAGCGAATGAACTTCGACGCCGACATCCATCGCCCCGGGCGTCTGCAAGAAGCTCGAGGGCTTTTGGTCGTAGCTCAGCAGACTGTGAGCAGCGTCTTGCACCACGACAAAGTTCTTCTCTTTGGCGAGTGAAACCACTTGCTCGTAGAACTCCTTGGTCGCGGTCTTGCCGGTCGGGCTGTTGGGATAGTTGATGACCAGCAACTTGACCTTCGTCCAAATGTCCGCGGGGATCGATTTGAAATCGGGATAGAAATTGTTCTGCGCGAGGAGTGGCAGGCGAAAGACATTGCCACCGTAGTAACGCGTGTGGGTACCGGCGACGGGATAGCCCGGCACCGTCATTAAAGTGACGTCGCCAGGATTGATGAAGCAGGCGGGGATCATCGCGAGTGCCGGCTTGCTGCCGATACAGTGATTCACCTGCGTGTTCGGATCGAGCTTCACGCCGAAGTTCCGCTGCATGAACGCAGCGGCCGCTTCTTTGAACCGCTGATTGCCGTTGTCCATGTAGCCGCGATTTTCGGGCTTGTTGACTTCGGCGGTCAGTGCAGCCCGCACATTCTCGGGAGCCATCGAGTCGTTTTCGCCAATGCCGAAATCGACGAGCAGCCGATTCGGAAAATCGGCCAGTGCCTTCCGCTTGGCCCGTTTGATCTTTTCGAACTTATAGATCTCGGTTCCCTTGCCGTAATTCACGCCACCGATTCGCTCGGCAAACAACTGCTGAAAATAAGGGTCGCTCATGTTGGATTGGGCTCGGGTCCGAACAACTCGAAATGGAAATGGCAAATCGGCTTAGAACGCGTAACGATTTGCTGATAAAACGTCAGCCTACCGCACCCATATTGGGCGAAAAGGGGGCAAGGCCGGAAAACGTGCGAGGCGGGGAAACTGGTTGGCGAAACCAATCACTCAGCCGTGGGAATACGGGCAAAGACTTCGCTCACTCCGCAACGAAAGCCCGGCAGGATCTCTTCGCACGTCAGTTCGTCATTCAAAGTTGCGATTCGCGGTGGCTGGTTTGCGGAATGGACTTCCACGTAGCGGCGAAACTCATTCACGACCCACACGGTTGATACGCCTGCGGCAAGGTAGTCGTCAACCTTGTCATTGACCTCTTTGATCACATCGTTGGGCGAGAGAACTTCAATCGCCAGTTCGGGAGCGACTTTGATGAAAGCTCCGATTCGTTTATCGGCAGGCCATCTGGCGTAGCTTAGAAACGCCACATCGGGCTTGCGGACCATCGTTGAGTCGTGCGGAAAACATTGAAACGAAGTGTCGGGGCCAAATACGCGACCAATACGGTCTTTGCTGCAGTATTGATACAAGATGCTCGCCAGCACGATTGCGAGTTCGCTTGATTCCGCTCCCATTTTGTTCTCCACGAGCTTTCCTGCCACAATCTCGAGCCCTTTGCTATCGGGCATGGCGAGCAGCTGTTCAGGAGTGATGGGCGTGTTGGCAATAATCATGGGGAACGTTCCTTCCACCTGAATTCTAACTCATGCGCCCCCAAGAAACCAAACCGCGGTCAGTCGGAATCTTCCGACTGACCGCGGGTGGAGAGGTTGAACTCTGGTGTTGCACCGTCGACTGTTACCGTTGCTCAGTCACTCCGTGACTGAGAGTTCGGTTGACCGGAGCGAGTCATGGAATGACTCGCCTACGGGTGACTCACCGACGATTTACAGCTTGTAGCCGTTGTGGAACTCAGGCTTGACAATGTGAGCCACTTCGGGAGCGTTGGTGGCCGTCAGGCTCTTGGCATCCCATTCGATCTTCTTGCCCATGACTTCCTTCTCGGCAGCGGCCCAAACGGCCAAGTTGCCCAGCAGGATGGTCTCGGTCAGCGGCGATGCATAATCGCCAAAGTTCGAAACAGCTGCATCGCCACCCTTGATCGCGCGGACCCATTCTTCGAAGTGGCCGGGCGACTTGGTGTATTCCACCGTTGGCTTGGTGATGCCACCGAGCATTTCGGTCTTGCCGGCGTAATCGCCAGGCGAGTACATCGAACCCTTTTCGCCCACGATCAAGCAACCGCTGCCAGCCACTTTCGCGCCTTGGAACAAAGCGGTGTCAGGCTTCTTGCCGCCGTCGTACCACTTGAAGGTCACGGCCGGGCGACCGTTCCGTTCGGGGAATTCGAACGTGATGACCGACCAGCTGGGGAACGTCTCTTTGTTGTGACCCGAAGTGAGCGCTTGCACGCTGATTGGGTCGCGCAGGTCCATGCCCATGAATGGCATGTTGAGCGTATGGCAGGCCATATCGCCGAGAGCACCGGTGCCGAAATCCCACCAACCGCGCCACTTGAACGGATGATAGGCCGGGTGGAAGGCGCGCTTCGGAGCTGGGCCAATCCATTCGTCCCAATGGACGTTCTTAGGTACTTCGGGGGTGTCGGTTGGCTTGTCGAGCCCTTGTGGCCAAACGGGGCGGTTGGTCCACACGTGAACTTCGCTCACCTTGCCGAGCACGCCGCTCTTGCAAATGGCCGCTTGTTCGCGAAGGTCGTTGCCGGCTGTTCCTTGATTGCCCATTTGCGTGGCAACCTTCATTTCCTTCGCCAGATTGCCCAGGTGGCGAGCTTCGTGCAGCGACTTGGTCAGCGGCTTTTGCACAAAGCAGTGCTTGCCCATCTTCATGGCGGCCGAAGCAACCACAGCGTGGCAGTGGTCAGGTGTGCTGACCGTCACCGCGTCGATGCTCTTGCCCACTTCGTCGAGCATCTTGCGATAGTCGTTGAACTTTTGCGCTCCTTCGAACTTCTCGCCAGCTTTGCCGAGGGTCGAGTCGTCGATATCGACGATGGCGACCATCTTGCCGCTGCGCCCCGCATCGGCCGAGTCGCTGCTCCCCTTGCCGCCGACGCCGACGCTGGCGAAACGAATTTCTTCATTAGCCGACAAGCTCACACGCGGCGAGACACCACCGGCTGCCCAATAACCCACACCAACAGCTGCCGTGGTTTGTAGAAAACGACGACGTGTTTGCTTACTCGACATCAAATAGGCTCCTAAACAATGAACGAAAAATTTGGCTTGGGTTGTCCGATGAGATTACCGTCTCGTGGGAATAACGTTGTCAGCGCTAATGTTCGCTTAGTCGATGACTACCGACCCAGCAACAATCCGATCCCCGGAACACCCCGGCTGGCACATCAAGGGCAGCGAGAACGCTGTTAAAGCGTCGCACGGTTGGCCAAAGCGCAGCAGCTTAGCCCAACGCAGACCGGATTTCAAACCTACAACCCGCATTCTTGGCAAAAAAGTCATAGAAGTAACTTTGCGCCCCTCTTGCCCAGACAGGCAGTCACAACGTGACGGCCACACCCGGTTTTGAACCGCCAAGTCGCTTCCCGAAAACAGCTCGCTGACCACACGCCCACTTCGCTGCCGGCAACTCAAGTCCCCTACGCATCTGCATCGAGTTCAGTTCGCCATTGCCCCCCAGGTTCCGCAGTCGCTACGATCCACGCCAAAAAATTTCCGTTAACTGCAAATTTCCAAGCACATGACCAATATATCGCAATCATTTATTGCGCAAGTAGTTAACAAAAAAACCCTTCGACCTAAGTCCTTACAGGCATCAGGAAACTTCCAAAATCGATTTCCGTAATTCGTGCGCGCTTTTGCGACCCTCCACCTACCACTCTTGGGCTCGGTGCCAACCACCACCGGGCGCATCAAGGGATCAACGCGATCCATTACCAGGAACGATTCACTGACAACATCACCCCCACAACGCCTCGTCACAAATTGCCATTTTTTCCTTAACTACTACCGACTTGATGAAACTCGTCGTGAGAACATTGGAGCAACGGCAACGGACAAGTCTGGTCACATCCCAAATATGAATATCTGGCGAGTGAGGCCCACAACCATTGGCTTGAACCATCAAGAAATCCTGATTTCAATGATCTTGTTTCACGTTCTCCATTCCGTTATCTCGACAGGTAAGTATGATGATAAACGAGAGCGATATTTCGCCGGCAAGAGCCCTTCCGCACACTTTTTCCGGCCGGCACACGAAGTGCATTCCTAAAGCGAATCGAGCTCATCACGTCGGTACGGAGAGCGGGCCATGTGGATTTCGTTTCGTTGCTATCAGCCTCAGCAGGCATTCTTCTTTTCGCTGGCCTGTTTGCTGGCAGTAGCGACCGGTGCCCATGCCGACGAAACAATTCCCGCTGCCCAGCCAACGACTCGCGACGCAAGTCCCGATCACCAAGTGGTGCTCCGCATTTCTGGTGCAATGCTCAACGGCATGCTCGATAACAAGGAAATCGACCGCCCCATCGACATCCGCGAAGACATCTTGGGAACTGCCATCCAAGGTAAAGGAAGAGTTGTCGGTCACACTCACGTCAATCTGGTCGAGAGTGGCGACGCGGCGAAGTTTGTCATTCACTTTCACGGCGAAGTTCATTCCCGCACCACCGGCTATCATGGCCCGGCCATCATTTACAGCCGGGCAGTTACCAAGTTCTCGGCGTCCAAACTGGTCGTTTTCAAACCAGGCGAAGGGTTTGTAGGCCAGCCGACTAAGGTGAAGGCTACGACGGCTTCCACCCTGGAAGGAATCGCCTCGACTCGCAGCGGTTGGCTTGGCCGTATCGTCCGTCGACGGGCCGCTCAACGAGAGGCTGAACTACGTCCGCAAGTTACCGAGATCGCTCGCCGCCGTGCCGAACAACGAATCGCTCTGGGCTTTGAAAAGACCAGCGAGGTTCGCCTGGCAAAGCTCAACAAAAATTTAGACAATCGTTCGCTGGCGATGGTCGGTCTGCGAACCGATTCGCAAGGCGAAGCAAACTTCACTTGCTGCACCACTCCGCGCCATCTCCACATTGCCACCAAGAACTGCGCTGGTGCTGCAACGATCGAATTGCCAGATCATCACATCGTCGAAAACGTCACTTGCCCGATTGAACTCTGGGTTCACGATTCGCTCGTGGGTGAGCGACTATCAGCCGGCATCGACATGCTGACCACGCACTTAGGCTCTAGCGATCTCGTCACTACTATCGCGGCCGCGGCGGAAGTGTTGCGTGGCAATTCGCACCCCATGCACGAACACTCCACCGACTCAACCAGCCCGCTCCGCGTGCAAAAGGCCGGCAAGTGGCGCGTCGTCCAAGTCGCCATGCCAGCCGCCGAAGTGACTAGCGTGGTCAAGGCAATGCAAACCCAGCCCACGAAGACTGCCAAGCCCGTCTTAGCTACCGTGGCGGAAAAAGCGGCCCAAATCGTCGCCCAGCAACGCGACAAAGTGGAAACTTCGACGGCCACACCGCCAGCTCCCCAGCCCCGCACTTGGACCAGCGGCAAATACACTGCTGACGCCGAGTTCGTCGCACTCGAAGCCGGCATCGTCCGCCTTCGTCGCCCGAGTGGCGTAAACACCACCATCCCCCTCGCCAAACTCTCGCCCAACGACCAGCAGTGGATCACCAGTCGACTGGCGCAGCAATAAATTAAATCCGCGGGTGGATGAGCGCAGATGTTCTGTGACCGCTACTTTAAGCTAATCTCGATCCAACCAGCGGTCTTGTTGGGCAAGATCCAGTAGCCTCTTCCTTCGCCACCGTGTCGCTCTTCGTCTTTGATGCCGTCAGTAACCATCGCCGGCTGGTGCTGAGTCAAACTGGTGCCGTACTTTCCACTGGCAGTAACCGGCTTACCCCGCAGTACATTCTCGCTATTCACCAGCAATTCAACCTCTGCGAGGCCGCCGCTATGCTCTTGCCAACGCGTGATTTCCACGCGAATGGTGTCGAACGGCTTCGTCCCCAACTGCAATTGCTTGGAAACGTTGATCTCAGGGTTCCACTCCAGCGGCACTCCCCGGGCCTGATCCACGATCTTCCCGTCCTTCAATAAGAGCACGTTGAACTCGAGCGTTCCTCGATCACGGAAGCGGAAACCATGCGTGTTATAAATCACCAGCACTGGGCCTTTGGCCACTGCCTGTGATGTGCCGGGAGTCGCAGACGAGACATCGGCCACCGCGGCCAAGTCTGCCAGCCATTTCTCCACTTTCACTTTCTCAAGTCCAGTAAGGGATGGCAGCGCTTCGCGGTAGCGAGCTTTCGCCCGAACTTGCGCAGCAGACGTCAAATCCTTATCAGTCCCCTTCGCGCCCTCGACCCATTTGAGCCAGGCATTTGCAGCAGCCACTTTGTCGGCGGGAGTTCCCTGGTCCGCGGCCAGATCGAGCTTGGCCGCCTCAGCCAACTCGGGCAGATCGCCAGCAATCAGGTGAGTTCGTCCCGCAGCGAAATCGTGCAGCAGAAAACAGAGAAACTTGCCGATGACCAGGTTCGCCGCAGCATCGCTGGGCGAGCTTTTGAGCGTTTCTTGCGCAGCTTCAAAGATCGTAACTTGCTGCCTTAAGCGAACCACTTCGGTTCGCCGCTGAGCAACGGCTTTGCGCGCGTCGGCATCCTTCAACTTAGTCGAAACCCGTACTGCGAGTAGCGACAATTGCTCGGTAAGCGAAAACTGACGAGCCTGTGTGGCAGCGTCCATCGCTGCCAGCGTGACGTTTACCAACTGTTCGCGGGCCTCGGGTGACAGATTGGCGTCGGCTAGCGCGGTGAGTGTGGTCGTGCGAATCTCGCGGGCCGGATCCATGAAGCGTTGTTCCATCTGCGCGACTGCTGCCAAAGCCAGTTGGACATCCCCGGCACCAATCAGCAATTTGCGGGCGTTGTCGAGCAGCACGTACTCAGCAGCTAAGTCATCCTTGGTCTCGCTCGCCAGCTTGAGCATGTCCTGGGCGACTTTGACCTTCAATTCGGGCTTGGTCGCCTGTTTGGCCGCCGCTCCAAAAACATCAAAAACAGCAACTCGGGCCTTCATAAGCAATGCTTCGTCTGGAACAGCAAGAAGTTGCGTCGGTTCGATCGCGGGCTGCGGGCCAAATGCAGGACTCTCACCGAATGGCGTTGGATTGCTGGGTGAATTCGGCGTAGTTGCGACGACCGCCTCACCGGTTGGCAATGGCAAACCCAGCAAGGCCACCGCAGTCGAGTAGTCCGGTTTACCCGGTTCCCACTCCCCCAGCTTGATTGAGCCATCGTGCCCCTGCCCCGAAAGGTCGGTCATGACGCCGGGTTGCGGATTTGCCATATCGAGGACCAAAAGTGTGTCCGCATCCTTCGTGAACTTTGTTGGCGGTGCAAAGTCGCTCACGTAGCGGGCCACCGACGAGATGCGAATCCCGCCCAGAACTCCGCTAAAGAGCGGTGAGTGGTCGGGATGCGAGCCAAAGTAGAGCGGCACATTGTGAACTGGCATCTCCCCCTTCTTAAATTCCCCGTCGGCCTCGTCCACCTTACGGCCGTTGACAAAGGCATACAGCCGCTTGTCGTCGTGCGAGATTGCCAGATGAAACCACTCGCTACCAGTCGGAGGGGGCATCAGGCAGGTGACTGGGGGGAGGCCAATTAAGTTCCAGCGGTAGCCAATCATCGGCCCAGTTGGAGGAACCTTCAGCAAGTTCAGATGGTTGCGATTCCCAAACAGAAAACCTGTCGACCCTGCATCGAATTTCACCGCCAATTCATAGGTGAATGGCTGGCGAAAATCCACAAGAGCTTGCGTATTCTGCAGATCGATGCGCGCGCGTTTGGGAAGTCGCATGACGAACTGCTCGGGTGGGGCTGAGGCGGGAATGACATTCGCCGGAACTGCCGGAGGAGGATTGTTCGCTGTTATGGCCGGAGAAGTGCTGGCAGGAGAACCGACTGGCGAGTTAGATTTCACCGCCGGATTTGTAGCGTCAGGCTGAGGAACCTTGGGCGTTGGAACAACGGGAGGAGTCGGTAACTTTTGAATGGGTGACTGACTCGACTGCTGAATGGCGGGCGGAGTGGGAGCCGCCTCGGCGCTGGCCGGTCGAGTAGCAACTTCTGGCGGCTGGTTGAGATTCAGCGCGACGATCGTCAGCGCAACGAGAAACACGGCGGCGATGGCAGCAGCGCTGAGAATGAGCTTGGCCAGGCCACTCTTGGCAGCGGGACTGTTGTGACGAAAACTGGGGGCGAGTTGAATGGGCGCTGGCGCTAGGTTCGGCAGCGGTTGTGGCATAACCGGAATCGGTTGTGGCGATAACGGAACTGAAGCCGCGACTGGAAGTACATTCGGCTTCGCCACAGGCAGAGGTTTCGCGACTTGCAGTGTGGGCTTGGCGACGGTTTGTTCTTTTGCCTTTTGCTCTTCCCGCAGTTTGCGATCGTAAGCGGCCTTCTTTTCGGGCGTTAGCAGGCAGGTGCTCGCGCTCGAGATCTCGTTCAACAATCGCTGCGAATGGGTGGCATGCTTGCCGGTCTGCAAAGTGCGAAGGTGCGCCATCTGGCGATCTGCAGCATGCGAGATCACATCTAGATTCGACTCAAGCTTTTTCAATCCAAGCAGTCGGTAGTAATCCGCAGGCTGATCCTCCGGCGGAATTCCTAGCCAGGTGTAATAGGGATCGAATTGTTCGGCCATCCGCTGAGCCTCAGGTCGCAAACAATGAAAATCCA
Source organism: Anatilimnocola aggregata (assembly GCF_007747655.1). NCBI lineage: Bacteria > Pseudomonadati > Planctomycetota > Planctomycetia > Pirellulales > Pirellulaceae > Anatilimnocola > Anatilimnocola aggregata. Next base: position 3,167,991 of record NZ_CP036274.1, on the reverse strand, counting down.
AAGAATTGGGTAGGCAAGAATTCGCCCCAAGCAGGATGTTGCCAATCCTAGCCCGTCTCCAGAAGGTGGTCAAACAACAGCGCGCAGCGGAATGACACCGTTAGTAGTTACGCTCGAACTGGCAGCAACACGTACCTGCGCGATGAATCAAGAAGCGAAGCCGGGCAGAGAAAATTCTTTCCCCGCCCGGTGTGTTGCCGACTAAGGACATTCGCCCAAAAGTCGAGCGAAGATCCTAGTAACGGAACCGAATCAGCCCTGCAGGCGAACCATTTCGGCCGCGATTGTTGGTATAGGTGTTGGCTGTGCCAGCGGTTCCCGCGCCGATCGAATCATCGTGAAAGTCGTGTTCGCCATTGAATAGGCCGGTGTTGTTGCGAATGATGTTCCCGCTGGAGAGCAAATCGGCATAGAAACCGTCCGTGTCGTTGTAATACGAAACGTTCAGTTCCACGATATTATCGATTGCATCTTCCAAGCTAATGCCTGAACCGAAGCCATCGTTCGCGTCTGCCTCGGAGGCACCAAAGCCATTCTTCTGCACGACATTCGCCTTGACGACGTTGTTGTTCGCCCCTTCTCGCAAACGAATTCCGCCGTCACCGAAGTTCGTTATGACATTGCCTTGAATCAGATTGTTTGAGTTCGGCGCTGCAACTGCGTAATCACCCGGGCGGAAAATGACGTTGATGCCAGTGAACGCGCCATTGGCCAGGTTGTTACTCAACACCTTCACGTTGCTGACACCACCCACCAGCGCGATACCGGTGCCGTTGTTGTAGATGTTGCGCATTACATTACCAACCACAGTCGAGTTCGTCAGATTCGCCAGGATGATGGCCGAATCAGCTTCACCGGTGACTTGATTGCCAATCAAGTTGGAGGCAATGGTCACGCTCGTGTTGAAGTCCGTATCGACGGTGGTAATGGCCAGAATCGATGCATTTTCGTGCCCGGTGATCCGATTGGCCGTGATGCTGACGTTGCGCAGGCCAGCGTCAGAATAGATACCATTGCCTGCCGCAGCACCAAGCGTGTTATTATCGCGCAGTACGTTGCCGGTGACGTAGGTCGTTCGGGCTGCACCCACGTTGGATGTGGCAGTATCGGTGGCTAGCGAGATGCCAATCGTGTTATCGACGATCACATTCCTGAGAATTTTATTGGCTGTGCCACCGGTCACAACGATGCCCTGCGTATCCTCGCTTTCGTCGAAGTTTGCGACCGTAAAGCCCTGCAGAATCACATTGCTGGCGGTGATGGTGAACCCAGCGCCTGTGGCCGGATCGACAATCGAAGCCCGCGCCGGGTTGAGCGAAGGATCGTTCGCATAGGGTCTGTTACCAATGAAGGGAATAGCCGGTGCCACGGCCCCCGTAATGGTGATGCGCTTATCGATCGAGACCGATTCGTTATACAAGCCGGGGCGGACCACAATCGAATCGCCCGCGCGATTGCCAACCGGAGTGATTGCAGCGTCGACCGCCCCCTGAATGGTGGTGTATTGGCGGCGCGCGGGATTATCGGCCGCAAAGTCGTCATCGACAATGAAGACCGCCATCAACCGGCGATCTTCCAAAGCGTCGATTGCAGGGCGAAAGAATTTCGAGCGAGCTTGTTTTGCTGGCGTGGATCGAGCAAACAGTTTCTTCAAAGTGGCGAGAGCGGTCATCGATCGTTTCCAAAGGCGGAGTAAGGGAAAGAACAAAACGCAACAGTTGCTCAAGACATTCAATACTTGTTCTGAGCAGTTTTGATGTAACGCCAAAGAAATGCGCCAAAGAGTTTGTGGCGCAGAGCAGAGGTTTTTTAGTCGAGGTGGCGGGCTGTGGCGGCAAGTGGAAGATGTGCGGGTTGCAACAAGTGTGCCGGATTGTCAGCGCAGCGAATCTGCGCGCTCCAGGGTTGCTGGAGATTCTGCAGCGCATAAGGCACTCTTCACCTGCATCTCATTTTTTTGCGGTGCCAAGATTTGTTCCGGTGCCCCCGGATGCAACGTGCGCTTCGCTGCGCGCGATGATGCGGTCTCGGTCAGCGTGACTTGGGTTCGTCCACACTCGTTGCCGTCGGCTGTCCAGTCGATCGCCAACAAAGAAGTGGGAACTTGTCCCGCTCGCACTTGGTGGCTGCCCTGTTGCTGCCATTGCCTCGGTACCGGATAACCAAGCAAAGAAAACAGCCGCTTTGTGGTCAGTAACTACCTACGATTCGCCGTTTGGAAACGAAAATGCCCGCCCAAGTTGCTTCGCCCCTCGCGGGCGAACGCTCTAATTCACCCGATACGAATGCCAGCAAAGGTTCGTTGCTGGTCGTTTTTCTCACCGTCTTCATCGACCTGCTCGGCTTTGGCATGGTGCTGCCGCTGCTGCCGCTCTATGCGGAGAAGTTCGGCATCGCCGAGCATGGTTGGGAGCTCGGGCTGCTGATGGCCATTTTCTCGATGATGCAATTCATTTTCTCGCCCCTTTGGGGGCGCGTCTCCGATCGCATCGGCCGGCGGCCAGTCATTATCATCGGGCTCATCGGCTCCGTCGTTTGTTACACGCTGTTCGGCATCGCCGCCATCCAGCAAAGCCTGCTGCTGCTGTTCATCAGCCGCACGGGGGCGGGAATTGCCGGCGCGACCATCTCCACCGCCGCTGCATATATCGCCGACGTAACAACGAAAGAAAAACGAGCCAAAGGGATGGCGCTGATCGGCGTCTCGTTTGGTCTCGGTTTCACCTTCGGCCCCTTGCTCGCCTGGGCGGCACTCTTATCGGCGAGAGTAGAGCCCACCAGCGAAGGACCGGTGATTGCAGCGAGCGCCACCGACAACCTCGATGTGCAACTCGATCCTGCTAAGTCGAGCGCCGAGATTGCCAAGGCCGACAAGCGGCAATACGACGAAGTGGCTCGCAGTCCCCTGCCCGGCTTCGTCGCCGCGGGTCTCTCACTCGTGGCCCTGTTGCTGGCCGTCTTCTTGTTGCCCGAAAGTTTGCGCCCCGGAGTCTCGCACACGCACATGGGGCTGTTCGATCTTCGCGCCCTGCGAGATTCCGTCTCGACGCCAACCATCGCTGCCCTGCTCTTCACTTCGTTCCTCAGCGTGACCGCCTTCGGCGGTTTTGAAACGACGGCTGCACTCTTGCTGAAGGACGAAAACCAAGGCTTTGGAATGAAGTTCGGGCAAATCCCGCTGTTCTTTGCTTACATCGGTATCATGCTCAGCCTGGTGCAAGGTGGCGTCGTGCGCCGACTTTCAACGCGATTGAGTGAAGTAACGATGGCGGAAATCGGCTTCGTACTGACGACCATCGGCTTCGTGCTGCTCACCCTCGCCACGCTCTGGCACAGTTGGCCGCTCCTCTTCATTGCGACTGCGGTTTCCGTCGGCGGCTTCGCCTTTACAACTCCTTCACTCAGCGCGCTGATCAGTCGCCGCAGCGATCCAGATCGTCAGGGTGGCATCATGGGTGTGAGTCAAGGCGTGAGCGCTCTGGCGCGTATCGCTGGGCCGCTGTTCGCCATTCCGCTCTTTAAGAGCGTCTCGGCAGTCGCGCCGTACTACGCCGCCATCGGGCTGATGATTATCGCACTCCTCTCGCTGATTCGGTTTGCCCGCCACGGCCGGGACTTTGGTTCCACCACAACCACGAGCGCGGACCATTAAAGAATGAGCCGGAAGCGTTAGCGCCCGGAGCTTATCGCAGGTTGTTTCGGCATACCCTCCGGGCGCTGACGCTTCCGGCTCACTGATAGGACTCAAATCGCACGGAGAATGGCTATATGAAAATCGCCGCAGTCAAAACCATTCCGCTCGGCGGAGCCACGCACGATCACGGCTGGCCGGGCGGTACCGACCCCAACGTGCAGTACAACACGTTGATTGAAGTCATCAGCGACGAAGGCATCACCGGTCTGGGCAGTTGCTACACCACGCGGGCTCTCGTCGAAGGCGCGCTGCAATTGCTCTCGCCCCATTTGATTGGCGAAGCGGCCGACGAGCCCGATCGCGTCAGCGAGAAGCTGCGGCAAAGTATGTTCTGGCTCGGGCGCGGCGGCAGCGTCGAACACGCCATCAGCGGCATCGATATCGCCCTGTGGGATCTGTGGGGGCAAGCCCTCGGTCAACCTGTGTCGAAGCTGCTGGGGGGCAATTACCGAGACCGAATCAAGCCTTATGCGTCGATCCTGTTCGATCAACCCGAGCAGCTGCGCGATGCGCTCCTTGTGCAAAAAGAGCGTGGCTTCCGCGCCATCAAGATGGGTTGGCGACCCTTCGGTCGCGTCAGCAGGCAGCTTGATGAATTGCTGATTCGAACCGCCCGCGAAACCGTCGGCGAAGAAGTGGAATTAATGGTCGATGCCGGCGGCAGCGAGCAGTTCTGGCCGCATAGCGTGAGTTGGGCCCGTGAAACGGCCAAGATGCTTGGCGATTACGGCATCACCTGGTTTGAAGAAGCTCTCAAGCCCGACGATGTCGAAGGGTTCGCGCAGTTGCAGGCTACGTCGCCGGTCCTGATCGCGACCGGCGAAGTCCTTTCCCGCCGGCAAGCCTTTCAACCGTTTTTGCTCAAGCGGGCTGTCGACATCATTCAGCCTGACTTGACCAAGTGCGGCGGCCTGAGCGAAGGTCGCAAGCTCGCATGGCTGGCCTACGATCAGGGCGTGCTGCTGGTGCCCCATGGCTGGAACACGGCCATCGGTGTCGCTGCCGACCTGGCGCTCTCCGCGGCGATGCCGGTTGCGCGTTGGGTCGAATATCAAACGGGTGTCCCTTACATCGAAGACATTCTCGAAACACCCTTTAAGCTCGACGCCGATGGCATGCTCCCCGTCCCCACCGGCCCTGGCCTCGGCATCAAGTTGAATCGCGACGCCGTGGCGAGGATGGGGCGAGCGTGAGGGATGAAGCGACAAAGGGATAAAGTGATGAAGAGCAAAGACGGAGAGAGTTTTTGGTAGAATCAACCATCTCTTTCCTCTCTTCGACCCTTTATCCCTTCCACCCTGCTCCCCCATGCAACGCATCCGTTCCTTCATCGCCGTCGAACTCGCCAGCAGCGTGACCAAACGCGCGAAGCAGCTGATTGAAAAACTCAAGACGGAGGGCGTCGACGTGAACTGGGTGCAGCCGACGCAAATGCACCTCACCCTCAAGTTTTTGGGGAACGTGGCAGATAGCGAAATTCCCGACATCTGCAAAGTGGTTGCTCAAGCGACTGCTGAGGTCGAGCCGTTCGAAATCATCTGCCGTGGACTGGGTGGCTTTCCCAGTTCTGCCGAGGCCCGCACGCTGTGGATTGGCCTTGAGCAAGGAAATGACGAGTTGCGCGAACTGCAAGCGGCCATCGATACCGCGCTCAGCAACCAATTGGGCTTTGCCAAAGAACAGCGGGGCTTCACACCTCACTTGACGATTGGCCGTGTGAAAGGTGGCACGCCGGAAGGGATGGCGGCAATTGCGACCAAGCTCGGCGAACTCGCGCAGTTCGACGCCGATCTGTCCGTCGTCGAAGAGGCGATCATTTTCGCCAGCTTTCTCGGCCGCAGTGGTCCCACCTACGAAGCGCTGGCCCACTGCCCGCTAGCAGACTAAGTGGGATAGGCCTCCGGCCTGTCATCTTTGGCCCCGCCCCTCGCAATCTCGCGGGCCGGCTATAATTGACGCATGGCCACGTCCGCTCAAATCGGCAACAGCATTGTCTCGCAAGCTTCCGCGCTCAGCTTGACCGGCGAGCGCGTCGATTTCGAAGAGCAGCGATTGCGCCGCACTCGGCAGGCGATTGCTGCCATCGTCGTCGTGCTCGTGGCCTTCGTCGCGGCCCGCATTTGGTGTCTCGAAGGATTGCTGTTTCCCGTCCACATTTCCGGCGCGTCGATGGGCGAAACGCTGAGCGGCATTCACTACCGCGTGAAGTGCGAGGACTGCGGCGTCATCTTTCGCTGCGACGCGCTCGACGTGCCGCAATCGAACGAAGCGATTTGCCCCCACTGTGGCTACGCCGCGAACCAGCTCAAAGAGCGCGACCTGCATGCTGGCGACCAGGTGCTGATCGATCACTGGGTCTATCTGCTCGGGCGACCGCGGCGGGGTGAGCTCGTGGCGTTCACGCATCCCGATGACGATTCGCAGCGGGTCGTGAAGCGGATCGTCGGTCTTCCCGGCGAGCAGATTGCCATTCGCCGCGGCGATATCTACGTCAACGGTCAGCCGTGGCAGAAGAGCCTCAACGAATTACGCGGGCAGGCGATTTTGGTAAGTGACGAGCGGCATCCCACCACCAAGTCGCGCGGTCTTCCCGCGCATTGGCAGCCCGCCTCGAAGAAGAGTCACTGGCTCGAGCGCGAGCAGGCCTTTATCTATAGCGGGAAGCGGCCCCCCGATGGCAAGAACTTCGATTGGCTGTCGTTCCGCAACTGGCAACTCGGCTATACGCCCGAAACTCGCACGCTCCCTTCGACGGTGCTCGATCACGACAGTTACAACCAGGACCTTGAGCGCGGCGCGCCGCTCAACGACGTCTCCGATTTGCTCCTCACTTGCCGCGCGAGCGTGGCCAAGTATGGCTGCCTCGTCTTTGCTGCCACCGATGGAGCCGACCGTTTTGAAGTGCACATGTGCCACGACGAGCAGAAGCTCAAGCTGTTTCAAAACGGCACGCAGACGAACGTGACGCTGCTCCCCCATCGCCGCAACGATGAGCCCATCGATATTCAATTCGCACTTTGCGATCAGCGCGTGCTGTTCGGCATGGATGGCCGCGAAGTCCTCCGCCAGCCCTACACGCGGACCGACAAAAACGCCAAGCAGACCGAGCCGCAGCTGGAGATTGGCGGCGCAGGAGCCCGCATTCGCATCAGCAAGGTAAAAGTCTGGCGAGACATCTATTATCTCGAACCGCTGAATACCGCGCGCGCGTGGCATGCCGAAGAAGTGGTACCGCCCCATCATTACCTGGTGCTCGGCGATAATCCGACCGTCTCTATCGATAGTCGGCAATGGCCCCATGCCGAAGTGCCGCTCGCGAACATCCTTGGCCGCGTCGTCCGCCCTTTCTGGATTCGCTAGCCACGTGGGATAGGCTTCCAGCCTGTCGTCACTCTCCTGCCCACTTCGCAGGCTGCAAGCCTATCCCACGGAGTTCCCCGCTCTTACAATCCCTCTCGTCTTCACCTCAGCAACGGGAGGTTCTCTCACATGCGTGCGATGTTTTTGTTGGGTGCTTTTCTCGCTTCTTTTCTCGCGATTTACTCGTCCGCAATTGCTGAGGAAGTAACCACGCTCGAGATTGGTGCTGCTGCGCCCAATTTCAAATTACCCGGCGTCGACGATCAGGAATATACGCTCAAAAGCTTTGCTGACGCCAAACTCCTGCTGGTTGTCTTCACTTGCAATCACTGCCCGACTGCTCAGGCTTATGAAGATCGAATCATCAAATTGCATGCCGACTATGAAGGTCGCGGCGTCAAGTTGATTGCCATTTCGCCCAACGACGACCTGGCGGTGCGACTCGATGAACTCGGTTACTCCGATGTCGGCGATTCACTGGCCGACATGAAGGTGCGGGCGAAAGAGCGGGACTTCAAATTTCCTTATCTGTACGACGGCGAGACTCAGGCTGCGTCGCGGGCTTTCGGAGTCGTTGCCACGCCGCAGGTCTTTCTCTTCGATGCTGAGCGCAAACTCCGTTACGTTGGCCGCATCGACAATTCCGATGTAAAGGAAGTCACCAGTCACGATTGCCGCAACGCCCTCGAGGCCCTGCTCGCCGGCAAGCCGGTCCCCGTCGAAAAAACTCGCACCTTCGGCTGCTCGACCAAGTGGGCCGAGAAACGAGTCGAGGCGCAGGCCTCAATCGACAAGTGGAATCAGGAACCCGTCACCCTGAAGAATCTTGACGAAGCCACCCTGGCCAAGCTGGTGAAGAACGAAGCCAACGAGTACCTCCTCATTAACGTTTGGGCCAGTTGGTGCGGCCCGTGTGTGAAAGAGCTGCCCGAATTCGTGACGATCAACCGCATGTATCGCCACCGCAAACTGAAGCTCATCACCATCACACTCGATGGCGAGGAACAAAGGGCCGATGCCCTCAAGCTGCTGCAAGAAAAACATGTTGCCGCCGAAAACTACTTCTCGCTCATCAACGAGAAAGACCGCCTGGCCGACCTGGTCGACGCCAAGTGGCAAGGCCCCCTGCCCCACACCATCCTCATCGGCCCCGGCGGCAAGCTCCTCTATCGCAAGAACGGCCCCATCGATCCCCTCGCCGTCCGCCGCGCTATCGTCGACCAACTCGGCCGCACATATGCGTCGCGAGGGAAATAGTCGAGCAGAATTAGCTCCGAAGAAGCGGCCCTATGTCAGCCCAGGCTGCAAGCCTGGGAATGCTCGTTGTTGCTCGAATAAGCCCCAACGGGGCGGCCCTAATCGGGCAGCTTGAACTACGGAACTACTCCCAGACATAGCGCTCATCGATCTCAATCTTGTGACGCTGGCAGAGCTCCCGATACTCATCTTGAAAGGTCATCTTGCGATGATGCGATTCTTGATTCTGAATGTAGTTCGTCACTTTCGGAATATTTGATTCGCTGACAGAGAACGCATCATAGCCAGCTTGCCAGGCAAAATTTCGCACGCAGGCGGGCTGCTTCTTCAGCCACTTCGATGTTTCGGTCTTCACATCCTGAATGACCTTCATCACTGCGAATTTGCGGCTGAGCAAAACAAGTCCGTGAATATGATCTTCGACTCCGTTGATGATTAGCGCGGGAGAATCAACAACGTCGCGGAAGATCGTCGCCATGTAGGAGTAGAGTTATGCGCGGAGATCAGGGTCGCGGAGCCACGGTTTACGATGTTTCGTGCTGAACACAATGTGAACAATGATCATGGCCTGCGATTGCGGCATTGGCGATCTCCAATAGGGCCGCCCCTCCGGGGCTTTCGTGCTGGTGGTATTGCACAACCCAGGCTTGCAGCCTGGGCTGACATAGGGACGTCCCTACGGGACTAAAAATGGCTCAACTAGGTTTTTAACTGGTTAGCAGGGCCAATTCATCGTGTGCAACAAGTACTCTCCTACTTCTTCGCCGGCAGGATCACGAGGCCTTTCATGCCGAGGTCGATGCGAAAGAGGCCACCTTCGCCCGCTTCGGGGCCGATGCCGCCGGTGATAAAGAGTTGGTCCATCTTGGGGCCGCCGAAGGCGACGTTGCTGGTGGTGACGTTGCCACCGTCGTAACGGCGAATGACTTCCCCCTTGGGATTGAGCACCTGCACTTGCTTCATTCCGTAGTGGGCGACGTACAGGTTGCCGGCCGCATCGAGACACATGCCGTCGGGCTGGTTGTCGATCTGCGGCGTCTTCTCTTTCTTGCGCGGCAGGTCGGCGAACTTCTCGCGTTTGCCGAGTTTGCCGGGGCCTTTCACGTCGTAGACATGCACCATGTTTTTCTGGCTCTCGGCAAGGTACAGCTTTTTGCCATCGGGCGTCAGGACGATGCCGTTGGGAAAAGCCAGGCCAGAATCAACCAGCGTAGTAACTCCCTTGCTGTCAACATAATGAACCGTGCCAATCGGCTTCTCGGCGCTGCTGCCGCCTGGATCGCTGAAATAAAAGCCGCCATGCTTCACGTCGAGCGTCAGGTCGTTCGGCCCGCGAAGGGCTTTCCCTTCGCACTCTTTGCTGGCCGGATCTAACAGTTTGCCATCGGCAGCCAGATGCAGCACCGCATGCTGGCTGGCGTCACACACCAGGTGCGTGCCATCGGCAAGGACTTTGTGCCCGTTGGGCGCGCCGGTCTTAGCCCACGGCTGATTCTTTCCGTCCAGCGTGAACTGCGTGATCGTATCGCCCCAGCTGATGTAGCCCTTGCCGTCGTGATCGAAGACGACTCCTTCGCAATACTTCAGCACGCGGAACATTTCGTGCGTCTTCGTTTTTGCCGCGTCGGGCAGTTCCTGGGCGACCGCAAACGAAGTGAAGCAAGCCAGTGCGACGAACAGGTGGAGACGAGCGGCAAACATGAACAGAGGCTCCTGACGAAAATGAACTGAAGAAAAGAACCAGGGCGAGGCCCCTGACGAGCCTCGCCCCAGCGATGAATTCACTATTTGCCGGTGGGATCGGTGCGGAACGGCGAAGCGGGCATGCCAGACGCGCTGAACAAGTTGCACGCCGGGTTGCTGGCCCAGCCATAACGAACGGCAACTGGCTTGGGGACATCGGGGCTGGAGACGACGACCTTGTCTCCCTCCACCTTGGCATCGGCCCACACGAACTTGCCGTCGTCGCCGGCGATGGCAAAGCCCGTCAGCTTTTCGCCGCGTGTCTCGAGTCCTTTGTCGACATGCTTGAACGAGACAATGGCCTTGCCTGCTTCGAACTTCACCGAATCATACAGCGGGCCCGAAGGAGTGACCTTTTCGCCATAAGCAATCGCACGAGCCGCTTGTGCAAGACGAGCCCCAGGAATCTCTTTCTTCTTGGGATGCAAGTCAACGTCGCTATCGACAATCACCGCGACGGCAGTGTTCGGCAATGCAAGCGCTGCGTTTTGGGCTTCACGAATCGGTCCCCAACCACCTTCGGCCGGTTGCTTCTGAGCTCCGCCGATCGGGGCAAGTTGCACGAAGAGGAAGGGAAAATCCCCTTGATTGAAGTCCTTGCGCCACGACTTAATCATGGTCGGAAAGAGCTGGGCATATTCGGCCGGACGACCAGCATCCGATTCACCCTGATACCAGATAGCACCGCGGATGCCGTAGGGAACAACAGGACGGATGTGCCCTTCGTACAACACACCCAAGTTCAGCGGCTTCTCTTTACCTTGCTTATCGACATCGGGCTTCAAAAGCGATGCTAGAAACGGCTTCAACTCATCGGCCGATTCAATCACAGCACGGCTGGTCCAGAGCCGAGCGCTGGTGCCACCCACCGAACGATTGATGAGTCCGACCGGAACACCCAGCGCCTTACGCAGCTCTTTGCCAAAGTAATAGCCAACGCCGGAAAAATTGCCGGCCGTTTGCGGCGTGGTCTTTTGCCAGTTCGAGCCGCCACCGTTGTGCCGCAGTTGATCGTCATTCGCGGCGGAAATCTCAGCATCGGCATTGCATTGGGCCAGCCGCCACGCCATGTTCGATTGCCCCGAGCAGAGCCACACTTCGCCGACGAGCACATCGGTGAACTTGAGCATGTTCTTGCCCGCGACGGTCAACTCGTGCGGACCACCGGCAGTCAGTTTGTTCAGCTCGACTTGCCATTTACCCATTTCGTCGGCCTTGGCAGTTTGCTTCTGCTCGCCAAGCGTGACGGTAACCTCTTCGCCGGGAGAAGCCGTGCCCCAGACAGGGACCGCAATCTCGCGCTGCAGGACCATGCCGTTACCAAAGATCGGCGCAACTTTGACCTGGGCACTAGCGGGCGACCAGAGGCCACTCGCGAGCGCGGTGATTAATGTCAGAATGGCAATCGGAAACTTACGACGGTGGGACATGGGCTGGGCCTGTGTGAGGTGGGAGTGAAGATTTGACGACGAAAGTGTAACTCCCGCAGCGGGGGCATTTCGAGTCTTTTCCAAACGGTTGCTAACAGATTTTTGCCGAATGAGTTGCCAATGACCGAATTGATTCTGGCCAGCACGTCGCGTTATCGGCAGGAATTGCTCACCCGCCTGCGCGTTCCTTTTCGCTGCATCGCACCCCAAGTCGACGAAGCAGTCGTGCAAGCCCGCTACGCCGCCCACCGGGCCGAACAACTGGCCGAACATCTCGCGGAGGCCAAAGCGCGGAGCGTGGCGGCGCTTGAACCTGATGCAATCGTGCTGGGTAGCGACCAGGTCTGCGTGTGCGCTGGCCAAGTCCTCAACAAACCTGGTACCGTCGAGCGGGCTTGCGAGGAGTTGGCGTTCTTGGCTGGCAAGCAGCACGCTCTCATCACGGCGGTTTGCTTAATCCACGCTGGTCGCACACTGGCCTTCAAAGACGTGACCACGCTCCAAATGCGGCCGTTATCTGCGGGCGAGATTGCCCGTTATGTGGCTGCCGACGAACCTCTCGACTGCGCCGGCAGCTACAAGCTCGAAAGCCTGGGAATCAGTCTGTTTGAGTCGATCCAGTCGGAAGATCACACGGCAATCACCGGGCTCCCGCTCATGCTGCTGGCTCGACAATTACGTCAACTTGGCCTGAACGTGCCCTAGCTAGCAACCACTGCAACCAAATTTATTGCCTCGCAAGCCTATAATAAATAACGACTTGCGTCGCCCTGCGAATTTTTCTTCCTTGCCGACTTAACGCCGTTAGGTAATATAACACTGTTAAGCCCGTAGCCGAGTCACTCCGTGACTCGCTTACCTCAGCCATGAAATGGCTCACCCACGCGGGCTACGCAAAATAAGCCGCAAGCATAAGAACCATGTCGATCGTCGAACGCCGTCAACGACAGAAGCTGGAAACGCGCGAGCGAATGCTCGATGCGTGCCGCGAACTGTTGCTGACGGAAGGTTTCCACGGTCTGAGCATGCGGAAGTTGGCCGCCAAGATCGGCTACTCGCCGACGGCCATCTATTTTCACTTCCCCGATAAAGAAGCCCTGCTCGGCGAACTTGTCGAACGGGAGTTCATGAAGTTCCGCCGCAGCTTCGATCAAGCTGGTCAGCCCGGACTCGATCCCATCGAACGGCTGCGCCGGATGGGAATGATTTACGTCGACTTTGGGCTGGAGCAGACGTCTGCCTATAAGTTCCTCTTCATGAACACGCAGATCGAGCAGTTCCCTAAGATCGGGCTGATCGAGCACGGCAATCCCGCGCAGGACTGTTATGCCTATCTGCGGGCGACGGTAGCAGAAGGACTGGCCGCCGGGCGCTTTCGTTCCGAACTGACGAGCGCCGATCAAATCGCTCAGTTGTTTTTCTCCGGCACACATGGGGTGGTCTCGCTGCACCTCGCGCGCGGCAAAGACCCCTGGGTTGCCTGGTGCCCCGTTCACGAAACAGCCCGCTTGATGATCGACGCCATCATTCGCGGGCTCACTCAAGATGCTCCCCAGAGTGCCCCGCCAGAGGAGTCACTGCCATGACTTGGATCGCGCTCCGCATGTTGATGGGTGACCGGGCCAAGTACTTTGGCCTGATCTTCGGCGTAGCCTTCGCCACATTGCTCATGTCTCAGCAGGTGAGCATTTTCATGGGCATCATTCGCCGCACAGCGAGTCAGATTCTCGATGTTCGCGATTGCAGCATTTGGGTCATGGACGAAAAGAGTCGTTACATCGACGAGGTCCCTGCCCTGCCCGATACCGATTTGTTCCGCGTGCGCGGTGTGGAAGGTGTAGCGTGGGCAGTACGATTGTATTACGGCCAGAATCGCGCACGACTGGAAGATGGCAACCTTCGCAACTTGCTGTTGTATGGTGTCGACGACGAAACGATGGTCGCCGCGCCGCAAACGTTGCTCGCCGGCAGCCTCGACGATCTTCGCCAGCCCGATGCAGTGATTGTCGATAAGGCGGGCTACGAATACATGTGGCCCGAAGATCACGGCAAATACCAAATCGGCCGCACTTTTGAACTGAACGATCGCCGCGCAGTCCTGGTCGGTGTTTGCAAAGCCTCGCCGCCGTTCGTCACGCTTCCGGTGCTTTACACGCGCTATAGCCAGGCCGTCGAGTTCGTTCCGCATCGCCGCAACTTGATGAGCTTCGTCATGGTGCAGCACGAACCCAATCGAAACCCTGAAGAAGTTTGCCGACGGATTAACGAACAAACGGGGCTGATGGCCCTCACGCAGAATCAATTCTTCTGGAAGACGGTCTACTACTTCCTCGGCTCGACGGGCATTCCCGTGAACTTCGGCATCACCATCACGCTCGGGTTCATCGTCGGCGCCGCAATCACGGGGCAGACGTTTTATCTATTCACCATCGAGAACCTGAAACAGTTCGGCGCGCTCAAGGCGATGGGCGTAAGTAACCTGCGACTGATCGGCATGATTCTGCTGCAGGCTGTGGTCGTTGGCGTGTTGGGCTATGGCATCGGCATTGGGCTGACGGCTGCGTTTTTTGAATCGACCAGTGGCATTACGCACCTGGCCGGTCTGAGCTTAACGCCACTCGCAGCGGGCGGCTGCGGCGTGGCGGTGTTGTGCATCATTATCCTCACCAGCCTCGTGGCGATTGCCAAGGTGCTGGTGCTCGAACCTGCCGTCGTCTTCCGTGGATAAGAATGTTTCGAGACCAACGATGACCGCCCCTGCTATCACCACCGCTGTTGCCGTCGATTGCCGGCGCGTAACAAAAGAGTTCGGTTCCGGCGATACCCGCGTGCTGGCGCTGCGCGGCGTCGATCTGCAAGTAAACTACGGCGAGATGACGCTCCTCGTCGGCCCCTCGGGCTGTGGCAAGACCACCCTCATCTCGATCATTGCCGGCTTGCTCAATCCCACTGCGGGCGAAGTGAAGTTGCTCGGCCAAGATTTGAAGCAACTACGTGGCGGTCGCCTGGTGAACTTTCGCGCGCAGAACATCGGCTTCGTTTTTCAGCAGTACAACTTGCTCCCGGCGCTCACCGCTGCCGAGAACGCTTGCGTGCCGCTGGTCATCAAAGGCGAGTATCGCCATGCCGCTGTGAAGCGCGCGAAAGAAGTGCTCGAAGAAGTGGGACTCGGCAGCCGCGCGAATGCCTTTCCTTCGCAACTTTCTGGCGGTCAGCAACAGCGGGTGGCGATCGCGCGAGCCCTCATTCACCAACCGCGACTGCTGGTGTGCGACGAACCGACCGCGGCTCTCGATGCCCAGTCGGGGCAAACCGTCATGCAACTTATCACGCGCGTCGCTGTGCAGCACGATCGCGCGGTGGTGGTAGTGACGCACGACAATCGCGTTTTCAACTATGGCGATCGCATTGTGCACATGGTCGATGGTCGCGTGGAAAAAATCGAACAAGGCAAACAGCCCGAAGGTCGGCTCGAGACAGCCGGCGTGAGTGGATAGGAGGATTCAAACGATGTTCCGCAAGTTGATTCTGTATGTCGTGCCCCTCGGGGCATTGTCGATGCTCGTGTTCGGCGTGTTCCATATTCTCTCGGCCGAGCAAGAATTGCCGAAGTTACAGCCGCCGACATTGCCGGCCCGCAATCCATATCTCAAGTCGATTGCCGCCGCTGGCATCGTCGAACCGCGCAGCGAAAACATCGCCATCGGTTCGCCGTTGTCGGGTGTCGTGCTCGAAGTCTTTGTGCCATCCGATAAAGTGGGGCAGGAAGTCACGGCCGGCACTCCCCTGTTCCGCGTCGACGATCGTCATCTCAAGTCGCAACTCGCCTGGCAAACCGCCAGTTTAAGAGCAGCCGAAGCGCAACTTGCCAAGCTCGACATGATGCCGCGGCCGGAAGAATTGCCCCCAGCCGAAGCCCGCGTGGCAGCGGCCGAAGCCAAAGTCAGGTTGTGGCTCGATCAATACAATCGTTCGGCCAAGCTGCTGGGTTCCGGCGCGATCGGTGCCGAAGAGAACAACACCAAGCGCATGACTTATGAAGAATCGCTGGCCCAACAGGCGCAAGCGACGGCGGAATTGAATGAACTGAAAGCCGGTGCCTGGAAGCCGGACAAGTTGATCGCGCAAGCGGCCATTGAACAGGCCAAGGCCCAAATGGAAATGACCAAGACCGATATCGAGCGCTGCCTCGTTCGCGCCCCGACCAGCGGGCAGATTCTGCAAGTCAGCGTGCGGCCCGGCGAGTTTGTCTCGGCGCCGCCCAATAAAGAATTGATCGTCCTGGGCGATCTCGCCCGCCTGCGCGTGCGGGTCGATATCGACGAGCAGGATATCGCGCGATTCTCGAAAGGAATGCCCGCCAAAGCTTATGCTCGCGGCAATAACATCCGGCCGATCAAGTTAAACTTTGTCCGCGTGGAACCCTACGTGGTTCCCAAGCGGTCACTTACCGGTGACAACACCGAGCGGGTCGACACGCGTGTGTTGCAGGTCATTTATGAAGTGGATGACACGGCCGAAGCCCTCTACGTGGGCCAACAGATGGACGTGTTTCTCGATTCGGGCGAACCCGCAGTATTGACAACTGCCATGTGAACGGCACGTCAATTGCATCGGCTGGGCGCGGCGTCGACTGCTCATCCCGCTAGCCCTGCCGAACTGAATCCCATGAATCAAAGTTCCTCTCGGAAAATCCCCATCCTTTGGAACCCCAATGCGGGACCGCAGGAGCGAAACGCTGCTTCGCTGGAGCAGATCAAAACCGAACTGGGCAGCCATGTCGAAGTGCATGTGACCAAGTCGGAACAGCACTCGGCAGAACTAACTCGCCAACTCATTGACCAAGGTGCCACCTGCATCGCCGCGGCCGGTGGCGATGGCGTGATTAACGTCGTCTCCGATGCCATCCTGCAAACTGGCAAGCCCAACATCGCGCTCGCGGTGCTCCCCTCGGGCACGGGCAACGACTATGCCCGTTCGCTCGGCCTGCCCCTCTCGGCCGTCGAAGCAGCCCCTTTGATTCTCACCGAAAACCCCCGACGACTCGATGTGTTTCAACTGCACGGCAAGTCCAGCGCCGGCGACTTTCAGCGGTATGGGGCGAACATGTTGGCCGGGGGCAACACCGGGCAATACACCCAGCAACTGACGGACGAGATGAAGCAGCAATGGGGCGCGTTCTGCTTTTTGCGCGGCGCGATCGAAGTGCTGAACAATCTGGAAGTTTATCCGGTCGAAGTGCAATTCGACGATGAGCCGCCGCAGCAGTTGAACGTGCTCAATTTGTTTGTGGCCAATGGTCGCTGTGCCGGCGCAGGCCTGCCGGTGGCACCGAATGCCCTGCTCGACGATGGACTGCTCGATGCGGTCATCGTGCTCGATGGGACGGGCGTACAACTCGCGCAACTGGCGCTGACGTATGTGGTCGGCGATCCCCACGAACACGATCTGATCCTCGCGCGGAAAGCAAAGAAAGTCACCTTCCGCTCGCAGCAGCCGTTTGCCTGGGCTGTCGATGGCCAGGAGTTCACTGCCTCGGAACTGACCATTACCGTTCATCCCTCGCGACTGCCAGTCATCCTCGGCCCGCAGACTCCTGCAGTACAATCAGCAGTGCCCACGGCTTGACCAACCTGCTCTCAAGATTGAATCCATGCCTGCCACCCACTCTCAGTCGCCTCAGCAAGTCGCAGAGCTTTTTCGCGTCGACCCCGCGCGCGGACTGAGTGAAGCAGATGTCGAACAGCGACGCGCCGAACATGGTTGGAACGAACTAGCCGAGAAACCTCCGCGACCGGTGTGGATCCGTTTTCTGCTCCACTTCACCGACTTGATGGTGCTGTTACTCATCGGAGCGGCCATCCTGTCGATCGTCTTGCAGGAATGGACCGACGCGATTGCGATCATCGCGATTATCATCCTCAATGGCGTCATCGGCTTTGTGCAGGAAGAGCGCGCAGGGCAGGCGCTGGCAGCCCTGCGTCAACTATCGCAGCCCCAGGCCAAGGTGCTGCGCGACGGCAAACTGCGCGCACTTCCCGCCCGCGATCTGGTGCCGGGCGATTGCTTGGAGCTCGAAGCGGGAGATCAAATCCCGGCCGATGTCCGTTTGAATCACGCCAGCAGCTTGCAGGTGAACGAGTCGCCACTCACCGGCGAATCGGTTCCCGTCGACAAAGAGTCGACTCAGGAACTGGCCGAAGATACGCCGCTCGCAGATCGCGTAAACCATGCTTACTTGGGCACGGTGGTGACGGCTGGCAAGGCCACGGCCATCGTTGTCGCCACGGGCATGCATACCGAGCTCGGCAAAATCGCCGGACTGCTCGACAAACATCAAGAAGAAGCGACGCCCCTGCAAAAGCGACTCGGCACGCTCACGAAGACTCTCGTCGTCTTTTGCCTTGGCGCCATCGCCCTCATCTTTGCGCTGCAATTGTGGCGCAAACCCGACGACTGGACCGAAACGCTTCTCCTCGCCGTGAGCCTCGGTGTCGCTGCAGTTCCCGAAGGACTGCCAGCTGTGGTAACCATTGCCCTGGCGCTCGGCTTGCAGCGAATGGTCAAGCGGAACGCCATCGTGCGCAAACTGGCGAGCGTCGAAACGCTCGGCAGTGTAACGATTGTCTGCTCCGACAAAACCGGCACGCTTACCCGCAACGAAATGACGGTGCGCGAAATCGTGCTGCACGAAATGCAGTTGAAAGTCACCGGTGGCGGCTACAAGCCCGAGGGGGATTTTCTCGTCGCGAAGAATGAAGAGCAGATCAATCCCCAGCAACTGCCCCTGTTGATTCAGGCGATGCAGATTGCCGCCTGGTGCAACTCGGCACAATTGCAGGAGAAGGACGGAACCTGGACGGTCATTGGCGATCCGACGGAAGGTGCTTTGCTCGTGGCTGCGAGCAAGGCGGGCGTCGAGATCGGCCGCAATCAGCAGCGCATTCTTCACGAGGCCCCTTTCGATTCGCAGCGCAAGCGGATGTCGGTCGTGGCCACCATCGACGATCGCCACGTCGTCCTGGCGAAAGGTGCTCCCGAGTCGATCTTGCCCCTCTGCAAACAAATGCAGCGGGGAGACGAGGTCATGGAACTCGGCGAAAGTCAGCAAACAGAAATATTGGCTCAATGCAATCAAATGGCCGAGCGCGCCCTGCGCGTACTGGCTCTGGCGCATCGCCCGGCTAGTGAGAGGGATTTCAAAGCAACTGCAGAAGGATTGGAAAGAGATCTCGTGCTCGTGGCCCTGGTCGGCATGATCGACCCACCGCGCGACGAGGCCAAGGCAGCCGTCCGAACGGGACGCACTGCCGGCATCCGTCCGCTGATGATTACCGGCGATCATCCAGCTACTGCCCTGGCGATTGCTCGCGAATTGGCCGTCGCCGACGACAAGTCGATCGCCGTCACCGGCCAAGAGCTCGACAAAATGGAGGATGAGGAACTGCGCGAGAAGTTGCCGCAGATCGCCGTATTCGCTCGTGTCTCGGCCGAGCATAAGCAGCGAATCGTGAAGGCCCTGAAGAAGAACGGCGAAGTGGTCGCGATGACCGGCGATGGCGTGAACGATGCCCCGGCTATTCAGGCTGCGGATATCGGCATTGCGATGGGCATTACGGGTACCGATGTCACCAAGGGTGCATCAGACATGGTACTCGCCGACGACAATTTCGCCACGATCATTGCCGCCGTCGAAGAAGGGCGTTCGATCTACGACAACATCGAGAAAGTGCTCGCCTATCTGCTGTCGTGCAATTTTGGTGAGTTGGCGCTGATGTTCATTGCCATTTTGTTTGGCTTTCCCGCTCCGCTCATTGCCATCCATTTGCTCTGGATTAATCTCGTCACCGATGGCTTGCCTGCGCTCGCGCTAACACTCGAACCACCCGAGCCGGGCATCATGAAACGGCATCCCCGCGGGCTCAAAGAGCCGGTTCTATCGGCGACACGAGTCTTCACCATTGTCTCGCAAGGCCTGCTCGAAGCGGCCGTCACGCTCGGTGCGTTCCTGTGGGTATTGAACTCGGACGGCAGCAACTTGCACCAGGCACAAGCGACAGCCTTCTGCGTGCTGGTGTTCTCCGAGATCCTGCGTAGTCTTTCGGCCCGCAGTCTGACCTATAACTTCTGGCGGCTGGGCCCCTTTAGCAACCGCTACTTGCTGATCGCTGCCGCCGCTTCTGCCACATTGCAATTGGTGGTAGTGTTGACGCCTGGCGTGCGCGACGTCTTCCGTGCTGGAGACTTAACGCTGGAAAACTGGCTGCTGATCGTTGGCCTGGCCTTTGTGCCGGTCTCCGTCATCGAGCTGTTGTTCAAACAAGCACCTTGGCTGAAGGCTGAGTGACTTTCTTCCTCAGTCCCTCTGCTAGTTCAAATCGCTAAACTGCATTTTGTCTCTATTGAGCCGGAAGCGTCAGCGCCCGGAGAGAATTGGCCCTCGAGTAAGAGAACTCTCCGGACGCTGACGCTTCCGGCTCAGCAGTCCAGGAGCTAAAGCCCACGCTACGAAGGTGAAGGAATCGACGCATGCCTGCTGGCAAGACCGTTCGCACTGTGGCCGTACACTTGTTGCCCGATTTGGTCGAGCCGCCACAACTGGCGGGCAAGACCGCTGTTGTCATCGACGTGCTCCGCGCGACGACGACCGTCGTCCATGCGCTGGCCAATGGCGCGCGCGAAGTGCTGCCGTTTTTGAATGTCGACGATGCACGCGCGAAAGCGAAACTCATCGGCGCTGGAGTCTTACTGGGCGGCGAACGGGGCGGCCTGCGAATCGAAGGTTTCCAACTGGGGAACTCGCCGGCGGAATATAGCGAGCAAGTGGTTGGCGGCAAGACGGTGATCTTCACGACGACGAACGGCACGCGGGCAATGCAACGTTGCAAGCTGGCCAAGCGTGTGCTCCTCGCCAGCTTCGTCAATCTCTCAGCCGTCTGTCGTGAATTGGCAGATGAAAGCGAAATCGACATTGTTTGCGCCGGCACCGATGGCCACGTGACTCGCGAGGACACGCTGCTGGCCGGCGCGATCGTCGATGATCTGTCGCGATTGACGGGCCTGGAGTTTAAGACCAACGACCAGGCCGATATCGCAGCCGATGCCTGGCGCTCCGCAGTCGGCGACTTGACCGGTACTTCGCCCCTCGGCCAGGCCCTGCGAGCCAGTCGCGGCGGCCGCAACCTGATCGACATTGGCCACGAGAACGATATCGACCTGGCCGCCCAGATCGACCAGTTCGACCTCGTTGCCGAATTGGATCTTACGAGCTGGCGGATTACGGCGAAGTAGCAAGTAGGTTACATCCGCCGGATGTAACCTTGATTGGCACGACAGCGCGTGTTCGCCAATCCAAGGTCACATCGGGCCGATGTGACCTACAGCAGAGCCAAAAACTGCCCGCGTCAGGACCAAGCTAGTCCACGCGACCTCGTATGATTGGAAGGTTTGCGTTCTTTGAAAAGTTGGTGGCTTGCTTGGGCGTTTTAGAGACATTGTCTCCAGCAGTTAATTCTCGCCTACCGATCGCAGTAGCAAATCGCCGTAAGTCGAGCGTACACACCCAAGGGGGGTGTCCAACAATGAATCCCATTGCTGGACGCGCGATAGCGTATTTCTCGGCAACGGCGCGGGTGAGTGTCCAACAATCGGGGTGATTGTTGGACAAGTTGGTTGAAACTGGCAGGTCGCGCTCGAGGACTTACGTCACAGGCGTTGTCAGGCAGGCGGACCCGTCCCCGGCATAGACCGAACCTGCCAAGAGAACGTACACTCTTTAGTTTCGCGGAAGAGCCTGACGCCGTGTCAGGACCGGCCATTTCACTTCCTTACAAACTGCCGACCTACCATGGACATGGAAAAACTGGTTTCGCTCTGCAAGAGGCGCGGATTTCTATTTCAATCGAGCGAAATCTACGGCGGCCTCAATGGTTTCTGGGACTACGGCCCGCTGGGCGTGGAACTGAAGCGAAACATCAAGGACGCCTGGTGGCGGGACATGGTCAGCGGCCACGACGACCTGGTGACGTTGCCCGGCGCCCCCGCCGCGTATGAAATGGTCGGCCTCGATTGCTCGATCATCATGCATCCGCAGGTATGGAAGGTCTCGGGCCACTACGACTTGTTTGTCGACAAAATGGTCGACTGCAAGGAATCGAAAGGCCGTTACCGGGCCGATCACATCCGCTGCTTTCCCGTCCAGATCGACGGCCAGACGGTTGGTTGGGTTTCGTCGATGAAAGAGCCAGAAGAGTTCGCCAAGGGACTCTCGAACACGTTTGATAAGAAGGTGAGCAAACTGTTCGGCGGCAAGGAGACGAAGATCGTCGTCGACAGCCACGTCTCATACTCGACGATCTCGGTACCCGATCGCGTGAAGGTGCTCGGTCCCGATGCGAGCGAACTGAACACGCTGACCGAACCGCGCGACTTTAACCTGATGTTCAAGACGATCGTCGGCGCGCTCGGCACCGAAGAAGATGCTGCATTTTTGCGTCCCGAAACGGCTCAAGGTATTTTCGTCAACTTCAAGAACGTCTGCGACAGCACGCGCGTGCGAGTTCCGTTCGGTATTGCGCAATCTGGCAAGAGTTTTCGCAACGAAATCACGCCGAAGAATTTTACGTTCCGTTCGCGCGAGTTCGAACAGATGGAAATCGAGTTCTTCTGTCATCCGAGCACGTCGCGCAAGTGGTACGAATACTGGCGCGATCGCCGGATGAAGTGGTACACCGATCTCGGCTTGTCGAGTGAACGCTTGCAACTGCGTGAACATCACCAGGATGAACTGAGCCATTATTCGACCGGCACTGCTGACATCGAGTATGCGTTCCCCTTCCTGCCGGCGGGTGAATACGGCGAGCTCGAAGGTGTGGCGCATCGTGGCGACTTCGACCTGCGCAGTCACATGGAAGGGAAGCTCGATCCGGATTCAAAGCCAGACTTGAAAGTTCAACTCGGCCCCGATGGCAAGCCGAAATGGCGCGGCAGCGGCAAGGATTTGACCTATCGCGACG
Source organism: Anatilimnocola aggregata (assembly GCF_007747655.1). Taxonomy (NCBI): domain Bacteria; kingdom Pseudomonadati; phylum Planctomycetota; class Planctomycetia; order Pirellulales; family Pirellulaceae; genus Anatilimnocola; species Anatilimnocola aggregata. The sequence continues at coordinate 3,145,492 of NZ_CP036274.1, read as the reverse complement.
AGTTGACCAACGAGCGGTTCACGCCGCACGTCATCGAGCCGAGTGCTGGTGCTGATCGAGCGACGCTGGCATTCTTGTGCGAGGCCTATCACGAAGACGAAGCTCCGGACGAGAACGGCAAGCTGCAGACGCGCGTGGTGATGAAGTTTCATCCGCGGATCGCGCCAATCAAAGTGGCCATCTTTCCGCTTGTAAAGAAAGAAGGGATGCCCGAGATTGCCCAGGACATTTATCGCAAGCTGAAGAAGCGGTGGAACGTCTTTTACGATGAGAAGGGCGCGGTCGGCCGGCGCTATCGTCGTCAGGACGAAGTCGGAACTCCGTTCTGCATCACCGTCGATGGCCAGACGTTGCAGGATGGCACAGTTACCGTCCGTGATCGTGATTCGCTCGAACAAAAGCGAGTGCATCAGGATCAACTGGTGGCTGAACTGGAAACACGACTGAGTTAACTTCCATGCTCGCCACCATCAGCCAGGTTTGTTCGCTCAACAGTCCGTTCGCCAAGGACTTGGAAGACTACGCTGCCGGCCATTGCGGCAGCGTAGAGATCTGGCTGACGAAGTTTGAAACATGGCTCGAGCAACACTCGCTCGACGAGTTTCGCCGGCTGCGAAACAAGCTCGAGTTGCAAACGCCAGTGGCCAGTTTTCAAGGTGGGTTGCTCGCCAGCCAAGGCGAGCGACGGCAGGAAGCCTGGCAACTGCTCGACCGCCGGCTGCAACTTTGTCAGCAAGCGGAGATTGGGACTATCGTCGTGGCCTGCGATGTGCCGCGACAAGGCTTCGATCAGCAGATGCTCGAAAGGGTGCTGGTTTCGCTGCAAGACCTGGGGCAGCGGTGCGGAAACCACGGCGTGCGAGCGGCGATTGAGTTTCAATCGTCGGCCGCCTTCGGCAACAACGTGAAGACGCTGGCGATGCTGCTGGCCGATCTCAATTTGCCGAGCTTGGGGATTTGTCTAGACGCGTTTCACTATCACACCAGTTCGAGCAAGCCGGCCGACTTGACTTCACTCACGAGCGAAAACCTGTTCCATGTGCAGTTGTGCGATATCGCCGACTTGCCGCGCGAACTGGCCAGCGACAGCCAGCGCATCCTGCCTGGCGAAGGAGACATCGATCTGGTTCCGTTACTCGATCGACTGCGGGCCATTCATTACACCGGCTGCGTCTCGCTCGAAGTCCTCAACCCACAGCTGTGGCTCATTCCACCGCTGCAGATGGGCGAAATTGGAATCACTTGTTTGCGACGGCTGCTGGGACAAGCGTCGATGTGATGCTGCGAAAAGTCAGCGGACCGGCGCTCATGGGATTGCTACAATGTTTCAATTAACCTCGTCTAACTCTCGCCAAGGTACTTACCCGATGCGATCGACTGTTCTATTCGCCACGCTTCTGGCTGTCGTGTTTAGCCTGCCAACTGCTGGCTGCATTGGCCAAGAATCAACGGTCAAGTTCACACCACCGCCAGCGAAGAAGATCGCCGAGCAGATCGCGCAGGCCGATAAGAGGCCGACCGACAAGGCAGAAACTCTGGTGGCGGCCAAGCCGGTGAAAGAGGCCCCTGCCCTGCTGACCGCAGATGAACTAAAGGACGGCTGGATCGCCCTGTTCGACGGCACGTCCCTGTTCGGCTGGCAAGCCCACAGCAAAGCCGACTGGCGCGTGAATGACGGAGCGATTGTGGTAGGCGGCGGCGAGAAAGGTTTACTTTGCACACATGTGCAATTTGCCGACTACGAGCTCAAGGTCGATTTTCGCGCTGCGAAGGGGACCAACAGCGGCGTCTTCCTGCGAACCTCACCAGTGGTAGGTAAGGAAGATGTCACGACCAAGTGCTACGAACTGAATATCGCCCCTCCCGAGAATCCGTTTCCCACCGGTAGTTTTGTAGGGCGCAAAAAAGCCGACGAAGTTCCCGACAGCCGCGAATGGCAAACGTTTCACGTCACGCTTGTCGGTGGTAAAGCCAAGGTCGATCTGAACGGCAAGACCGTGCTGGAGTATGTCGACGAAAAACCGGTTGGCCGCGGATACGTTGGCTTGCAACTGAACGAAGGTCAAGTCGAGTTCAAAAACATCAAGCTCAAGCCGCTGGGCATGACCTCGCTTGCCAATGGCAAAGACTTGACCGGCTGGAAAGATGTGGCCGGATCCAAGAGCAAGTTCACCGTAACCGAAGCGGGCGAGATCAACGTAAAGGATGGCCGCGGCAGTTTGGAAAGCGAGGCCACGTTCGGTGACTTCGTGGCTCAATGGGAATGCATCAGCAACGCGAAGGAATTAAACAGCGGGATCTTTTTCCGTTGCATTCCTGGCGAAGTGACCAACGGTTATGAGTGCCAGATTCACAACGGTTATAAGGACGGGGACCGCACGAAACCCAAGGATTTCGGCACGGGTGGCATTTACCGTCGAATTCCCGCCCGCATGGTTGTTTCGAACGACAACGAATGGTTCCACCAGACTTTGATTGCCGATGGCGCGAACATCGAGTGCTGGGTGAATGGTTATCCGGTCACAGCTTGGACCGATGAACGGAAGCCTCACACAAACCCGCGCGAGGGCCTGCGAACGGAAGCGGGTACGTTGCAGATTCAGGGACACGATCCGACGACCGACTTGTCGTTCCGGAATCTGCGTGCTGTGGAACTGGCAAAATAGTTGGAGTACCGGCTTTAGCCGGCCTTGGGAGTACTGGCCAATGCCAGTACTCCAACAAGAGCAGAAGGAATTTGGATGCCGAAGGATTTTCTCAAAGGTGCCAGCGACGAGTATGACGTGGTCGTCATCGGCAGCGGTCTCGCTGGCATGACGGCCGCGAACATCCTCGGCCGTGCGGGGCATCGCGTGCTGCTGGCAGAACAGCACTACAAACTCGGCGGCATGGCCACCTGGTTCAAGCGCCCCGGTGGTCACATCTTCGATGTATCGTTGCACGGCTTTCCATTTGGAATGATCAAAAGTTGTCGCCGCTATTGGACGGAGGAAATCGCCGAATCGATCGTGCCTTTGAAGAATATTCGGTTCGATAACCCGATGTTCTCGCTGACGACCAGCTACAACCGCGACGACTTCACTCGCTTGCTCATTGAGCGGTTCGGGATCGAGGCGGCAACCATCAAGGCGTTCTTTGATACCGCACGCGGGATGAACTTTTACGACGATCAAAAACTGACGACCGGGCAACTCTTCGAGCGGTTCTTTCCAGGCCGGCCAGATGTCGTTCGCCTGTTGATGGAGCCCATTGTTTACGCCAACGGCAGCACGCTCGAAGACCCGGCCATAACCTATGGCATCGTCTTTTCGAACTTCATGTCGAAAGGGGTTTATACCTTCGAGGGTGGCACCGATCGGCTTGTGCAGTTGATGCACGACGACCTCAAGGCCAGTGGGGTCGATGTGCGCATCAATTGCGATGTCGAAAAGATTCACATCGAGAACGACCGCGTCACAGGCGTTACCATCAACGGCCGCAAGATTGGCTGCCGAGCAGTCGTCAGCAATGCCAACCTGAAATACACCATCCTGAAACTTGCGGGCAAAGAGCATTTCGATCGCAAGTTTGTCGACGATGCCGAAGCGGTCCGACTCAACAACAGCAGCACGCAGGTCTATATCGGCCTGAAGCCGGATGAACGCGTGGACGAAAACATGGGCGACTTGTTTTTCACCAGCACCGCCAAGGAATTTCGCACCGATCTGCTGCTGAGCAAGGATGTCACCAGTCGGACGTATTCGTTCTACTACCCGCGCACGCGCCCGCAAGGCCGGCCGCGCTGCCTGATTGTTTCCAGCACCAACGCCAACTTTGCCGATTGGGCCAAACTTTCGGACGAAGATTACGAAGCCAGTAAGCAGGAGTTAATTGAGGGAACGCTCGATCATTTGAACAACTATATTCCTGGCATCCGCGAGCGGCTGGATCACGTGGAAGCGGCCACTCCTAAGACTTTTCAGCACTACACGCAGCATGTTGCCGGCGCCAGTTTTGGAACCAAGTTCGAGGGACTGGGAGTAAGCCGCGCATTGCCGGAACAAGTGAGCGGACTCTATCACGCCGGCAGCGTCGGCATCATCATGTCGGGCTGGTTGGGTGCGATCAACTATGGTGTGATCGTCGCCAACGATGTCGATGCACTGCTCATGAAAGCACCAGCGCCCCAGCCGCACGCGGCAGAATAACAGGCAGCAACATGTTCGAGCGCGAAACCAGACTCTCCCAGTTTATGGCTGGCTACCTACATAAAGTAGTCGGCGAGATGAGCGACGAGCAGTGCCGTCAAACAACGATTGGCGCGGTCAATCCACCTTCGCATGTGCTCGGCCACTTGGCGATCTCGAACGATAGTGCCTTGCGTTTGCTGGGTCAGCCGATGGTCTGCCCCAAAGCATGGCATACGCTCTTTGGGCCCAGCGCAATTCCCCCAGCACCTGATGCCTATCCGACCAAAGAGACCTTGCTCGAACGGTTCGAAGTGGGACACGCGGCCGTCTGTGCTGCCGCCGTTAAGGCCGACGAGGACACCATGAATCAATCCCATGCGATTGCTTTATTCCACGGCTCGCCTGTTGCGACCATTGGCGATCTGGTAGCCCTGCTCATGACCACGCATTTGTCGCTGCACATCGGTCAGCTATCGTTGATGCGGCGACAATTAGGACATCCGCCGCTGTTCTAACCCGCTTGCCCTAACCTGGGTGTCTCTTCGACAATGGTTCAATCTGCTGGCCGCAACGTTTCGCTTACTACTCTCTTCCGCCGGATTGGCCGCTTGCATGTCACTTGCCGAGATTCTGGATTCGATCCCACATCGCCCACCGATGCTGCTTCTGGATGAAATCGTCTCGCGCGAAACCAATCGTGTTGTCTGCCGCAAAACATTTCGGGCTGAAGAGTTCTACTTCCAGGGACACTATCCCGATTATCCGCTGGTACCTGGCGTTATTCTGTGCGAAGCGACGATGCAAGCCGGCGCGGTGTTGCTCAGTGAAGTCGCCCAGGCTACTAATTGCGTGCCGGTTGCCGGTCGACTCAACGATGTGAAATTCAAGCGGATGATCCGCCCTGGCGATACTGTCGAAATCGAGGCCAATCTCGACGACCGAGTCAGCGATGCCTACTTTCTGTCCGGCAAGATTCTGCACGAAGGAAAGCCTGCCTGCACGCTCAACTTCGTCGTTAAGTTGGCCCCTAAACAATAGTCCTTACAATACCCTTCAGCCGAAGCCCCGGTTATGTCAAAGTCCACTCCGCTCACCGCTCGTCCCAAAAAGCACCTGTACTTAAAGCGGGCAAACGATAAGCTCGTTTGCCACTGCCAGTGCGACGAAGCGCTGATCACTTTCCCGCCGCAGATGGATTGTCCCTGGTGCGGTTGCGGTTGGCTGTTCTGCTGCGCGAAGTGCCGCAAAGCGTTTTCATTTGCGGTCGCGGTGGAATTGAATGAATCGTGGGAAGCAACGGCCCTGCGCGATCTTCAGGGACGCGGGCCGGGTTTTGACGCTCCCACGGAGGACGATGTCGCGGCCTGGGTCGAGGCGATGCAAGTCATGTGCGAAGAACTGGAGTTGGGCGAAGAGTACGTCTATCTCGATGGCTGGTTTATCCCCACCACGGTCGAAGAGATCTCGATGGAAGGGATGCATTCTTATCACGAGATCAACTGCGTGCCGCAAGTCGAAGCCTTAACGGACAAATCAGTTGTCGAAGAGTTGCTTTCTAACGAAGAGTATTGGACCGAGAACCAGGTGCCCGAGGACGACGAGCACGAGCACGAAGAAGGTGAGGATGATGAGGACGAAGACGATGAGGAAGATCGATGAGTGACCCTCAGCCCGACTATTTGGGCCTCGCCGGCAAGTCGGTGATCGTCCTGGGCGTTGCCAATAAAAAGAGTGTTGCCTGGCAGGTGGCACAGGGATTGATCGCCTGTGGCGCAGAAGTCACGTTCGTCGTCCGCAGCGAAGAGCGCCGCGCCAGTGTGCAGAAGCTGATTGGCAGCCGGCCGGTTTTCGTTTGCGATGTCGAGTTCGAAGATCAAATTCAACGGCTGCGCGAGGACCTAATCGCAACCGGCAAAAAATTTGCAGGGCTGTTGCATTCGATTGCCTTTGCTGACTACAGCGACGGGATGAAGCCGTTTCACGAGACGCCCAAGCGGGCATTTCTGCGGGCCATGGATATTTCGTGCTACTCGCTAATGGCGCTGAGCAACGCGCTGAAGGATGTGCTGGCGGAAGATGCGAGTGTGGTAACTGTATCGATTTCGACGACGCGAATGGCCAGCGAGAACTATGGCTACATGGCACCGATTAAAGCAGCCCTCGACTCCTCGCTGGCCTTTTTGGCGAAGTCGTTCAGTCGTTTTTCGCGAGTGCGCTTCAATGCCGTGGGGCCGTCGCTGCTCAAGACCAGTGCTTCCGCCGGTATTCCCGGCTATATCGACTCGTATTTATATGCCGAGCAAGTGATCCCGCGTAAAGCAGCCTTGACGACCGAGGAAGCGGCGAATGTTGCCGTCTTCCTCCTCAGCCCGCGTTCATCCGGCATTCAAGCGCAGAATCTGATTGTCGACGCGGGCATGAGTACGAACTACTTCGATGCGGACGTCATCCGGCGCGCCATGCGGCCGGAATAGCAGTGCACGCTATCGTTTGCTCGCGGCCGGCGGCGTTTGGGCGGAACGGAGTTGCGGTGCCGAAGCGACATACAGCATCGGATCGTCAATGATCCACGGCGTCGAGAGCGAACGGCCGTCGTCCATGTTCATGACGTTAAAAAAGTAGGCCATGAACGTGTGCGCTCGCCAGTTATAGCTATACCAGGAACCGAGATGATCGGCTTCGGTCAGGTTATCGACACCGGCCCTCGAAAAGAAATGGCAGCGGCCATCGGGCGTGAAACTCATGCCCATCGTAATCCACGTTTCGCATTCGTACGTCGGACCAGGCAGGTCGCGGCCCCATTCGTCGCCGCGAATGCGAGCCCGCACGAAGGAATGTTTCTCGCTATTTTTTAGATCGAACTGCTGTTCGAGGAAGATGCCGGGCCAGTATTCGTCACTCTTCCCTTTCGGTGTATGCCCCATTAGGCCAGCGCGAAAGCCAAAGGTGTAGGCGTAACGCATTTCCCATTTCTCAGCGGCGGGCACGTACACTCGCACCACGACATTGGGAGTCCAAGACACAGGAATTTCGCTGCCAAAGCGTCCCTTCACATCTTGCAGCAAGTCATCCTGTTGATCGGCTCCCGACAACCGCCCGGGAACTCCCGAGTAGAGCGTTTGCATCATAATCGAACCCTTGCTCCCTTCGATGCCGCCCTTCGGCGTCGGCACTCGCTTCACGATGTCGGGAGTACCGCGTTTCGCAGCTTCCACCCACAGATAGTTCTTGCTCACACCCCCTGGAGCCCGGATGTTCTCGTCGATGTTGTAGCTGCTCTTCGGGTGCTGGGGATAGTAAATCCAATCGTCGGCTTCGAAGTCGTCGCCCGTTCGTGGCACGCGCGATCCCGTTCCTGGTACCACGACTCCCTTGAGTGATTGCTTCGGCAGCGGAGTACCCACCGGAACTTTAGGCTCTGCGTTTGCCAATTGTCCAACCGCCAGTGCAGCGGCGGAACCAAGCAGGAAGTGACGGCGTGAAACGGGGCTGGACATAGGCGACCATCCTCACAAGAGATGCACGGGATTGCGAACGGGTGTCAAACCGTACGGATTAGGTGGGCTGCAGCGGGAACGAACCGAGGCAGGAGATGGCGGTGCGGCCGGTAGGGGCGGAATGATCCGCAGCAAACGATTCATCGGAATATCAGGCTCCTTCCCTTTCGGCTTTTACGGCGAGGCGGCAGGGCTTGCCGCGCGACGGTCGACAGGCCCCTCAGTTCAGGGAGCATGCGACGCTGTTCGTTCATTCGCAGTTTGCTAGGAGATCCGCGGCGGCCATGGCTGTTTTCCCGTCATTCGGCTAAATTGATGGTTCTGCATTTGCCTGGAGGCACGCCGACAGTCGCTCCACGTGCTTCCCCTTTCCCTCGATTGGCTTCCATGACACGCCCCCGAAAAAGTCGACCTAACCAGCAGTCTCGCCCCTCTGGCCGCGCTGCCGCCGAACACGAAACCGCCGGTGCCCAGCGATTGCAAAAAGTGCTGGCAGCGGCAGGAGTTGCCAGCCGCCGGGACTGCGAAGAACTCATTCGCGAAGGCCGGGTGGAAGTGGACCGCAAGGTCGTGACGGAGCTTGGAACGCGAGTCGATCCCAGCTCGCAAGAGATTCGGGTCGATGGCGAACCCCTGCGGCAGCCTAAGCGGGTCTACTTCGCACTGAATAAGCCCGTCGACGTCGTCTGCACGAACTTCGACCCGTCCGGTCGCGCCCGGGTGATCGATCTGGTTCCGAACGACGAGCGCGTCTTTGCTGTGGGTCGTCTCGACCGCGCGAGCGAGGGCTTGATCCTCGTCACCAACGACGGACTATTTGCCAACCATATCACGCACCCACGTTATGGCGTGGAAAAAACCTATCTGGTCCGCGTGGCAGGACGCCCTGGTCCGGAAGCATTGGCTAAGCTCCGCCGCGGCGTGCATTTGGCCGAAGGCTTTTGCAAAGTTGAGTCCGTCGTGGTAAAGGGACGCCACAAGCAAAGCAGCGATCTATTGATGGTGCTCGATGAAGGGCGCAATCGCGAGATTCGGCGTGTTCTGGCGAAAGTAGGACACAAGGTTCTCAAGCTGAAGCGGATTGCCATAGGGGGACTCAAGCTCGGCATGCTCGAAACGGGCGAATGGCGGAAACTAAGCGGTGCCGAGATCGAATCACTCCTGGCAATCTCGCGGCAGAAGCGCAAAGAGAAGAAGAAAGTTCCCCCTCGGGAGCTCGAGACGGTTGCTGAGTCCACCGAACAGGTAGTCATTCTCGAACAGCCTATTAAAGCACCGAAGAAACGCCCCGCAGCGGAAGCTGCTATTCCGAGTGCCAGCCCTTCGACTCCAGCCAAAAAACCACCTAGTGCGAGTTCCATCGCAGCCAAGTTGCTCGCAGGCAAAGATTTTGAGGACGACGATGAAGACTTCCTCGATAGCTTCGCGGATGACGACTTTGATGACGACAGTGAAGAGGAAAGTGACTTCAGCGACGACGATGAAGACGATGACGATGACGAAACTACTCACGTCAAGCAAACCGTCATCATGGAAGAGATCACAGATGACGAGGGTCCGCCCCGTTCCGGCCCCGCTCCTCGTGGCGATGTGATCGACTTCGACGAAGATGGCCCACCGCCGCTACAGCCTGCTCGGGTGCGTGAACCAGCATCCACTCGCCCGCAACCGCGCCGGCGTGAAGAGACAAAGCCAGTCGGAAACAAATCTGCTGGCAACAAGGTTGCGGCCAGATCGGATCGATCGGGTCCGCTGCGAGCTGAACCGCGTACGGGGCATCGGTCGGCATCGGGACAAGAGCAGCGTCGGGGCCAACGACATCGACGGGAAGAAGAAATGCCCGAATCGCGGGGGCGTGGCGTACGGCAAGAGTCAGGGCGCAGTGATCGTCCCGGTGGCAATCGTGGGCGTGATGACCGCCGCAACCCAACTGGAGCGAGGCCCGCAGGATCGCGATCCCCAGGATCCAAGCCCGAAGGAGGACGTCGCGGACAACGTACGGAAGCTGCCCGGGTCGAAGGTGCTCGCGGTGAAGGCCGGCCTAACAAGGGGCGCGGCACCGGTCGTCCCGGTCAGCAAATGACCCGCGTCGCCGGTCGCCATGTCGCGATCAACCCTGAGGCTCCTCGCGGTGATGCGATCCGCAGTGACGAACGACCTGCCAAGATGCCACGCCGCCCCGGCAAGTTGGTGGCCGCTCGTCCTCAAGAGAATCGTGGAGCCCGGGGTAAGTATCCGGGCAAGATTACGGGCAAGGGAAAACGCGAGGACATCGGTGGCGGTGGTGGGGGCGGCAAGAATATCTTCGGCAAGCGCGTTCGCAAGAAAGGTAAGTCTTCATGAGCGTGGCTCACGCGCCCTATTTGGCCGACTCAGCAGTTCAGCGATCGGTCGAGATCGTGGAGAACATCGAGTTAGCTCGCGATACCTGGCGGGTCCGGTTTCGCTTCCCGGAACTAGCAGCCAAAATCACCCCGGGCCAATTCGTGATGCTGAAGCTGGCAGGCTTCAACGATCCGCTCCTGGGGCGCCCACTCGCTATGTACGACGTGCAGGGCAATGCGCAGGGCGAAGCGACGGATGTCGATGTTGTCTATCTCGTCAAAGGCAAGCTGACTTCGCGTCTTTGCAATTTGCAGCCTGGGCAACGGCTCGATGTTTGGGGACCGCTCGGCAATGGCTTTCAACCGCAGCCGACCGAACACTTGATCATGGTAGCTGGGGGCATCGGGCAGACGCCTTTTCTGGCACTGGCCAAAGAATACTTGGGGCTCGCCCGCTTCGGGTTGCCGCAAAGAAGTGCTCCTCCAGCCCGGCGAGTGACCTTTTGCTACGGTGCCCGAAACCAATCGTATTTCGCCGGGGTTGAAGACTTTGAAGCGCTAGGCGTGGATGTTCGACTGGCTACGGATGACGGCAGTCGCGGCAAGAAGGGACTCGTGACGGATCTGCTGCGTGAGGTGCTTGCGGAAGACCGCGGCCAACCGCGAATCGTCTGCTGCGGTCCAGAGCCGATGATGGAGGCCGTCTCGCTGTTGGCGGCACAGCAGCGGGTTCCGTGTCAAATCTCTTTGGAGACACCCATGGCCTGTGGCATCGGAATTTGCTTCACCTGCGTCGCCAAAGTGAGGGATGAAGATGGCGAATGGGATTACCGGCGCACGTGCGTCGAAGGACCTGTTTTCGATTCGTCGTGCATTGTTTGGTAGGTGACGAAAGTTCGGGCACAAACCTTTTTTTCTTAGGCCGGGGGGCGGGGGCTGTAATTTTCGCTTGCTAATTGCTGGTATGTTGAAACAGAATCACACCTTGCGACCAATTACACTGTATTGATATCGCCGCAGGCAGCGGCGGGCATTTGATTCAGATCACAAAGTTCTGTAGCGAGGGACGAATGCACGCAAGCGCAGAACCGGAGCGATCTCAGCCCGAATTTGGGCCGAGGATGACCGGTAGCAAGGAAGCAGGTGCAGCGTTGAGTTCAACAGTGTCGGGTTCTAGCAACACGACTCCCCCCAACCGCTCGCGGAGCGATCATCGTTTTGGCCAGTATGAGTTAAAGTTTTTGCTGTCTGAAGGACAAGCAGCACAGGTAATAGACTGGGCACGCATTCATATGGCCCGCGATCCTGTCGCCCTCTGCGACGAGAGCGAAATGTATCAGGTCCACAGCGTCTACCTGGATACTCCCGCGCTCGGCGTATTTGGCCGGGCGGGAGCACTCCGCACGCGCAAATATCGCCTCCGCCGCTATGGCCACGAAGAGACCATCTGGCTTGAGCGGAAAGCCAAAGTCAGAGGCCGCGTTAAAAAGCGCCGCACAGCCATTCAGGAAAATCAATTGGCTTGCCTTCATCAGCAAGCGCCACCGCCGCACTGGCCAGGACATTGGTTCCGCCGCCGCGTGCAGTTACGTCAACTCCAGCCTGTTTGCTCAGTCACCTACGAACGCTTCGCGCGAGTCGGTTTGACTCCCGAAGGGCCGATTCGCATGACCCTCGATCGCGCCATCGGCGGCAGCGGTTTGCTCGAGAGTGGTGTCGACAGCCAGCCCGCTGCAAACTGGGAAGTTCCTCGCAGTTCGCTCAGTGGACTGAACCGCCTGAGTGGTTTGTGCATTCTTGAACTGAAGTACCCCACGACACTCCCAGCGCTCTTCAAAGGGGTGATGAGTGACTTCACGCTCGATCCGCTCAAGGTCAGCAAGTTTCGCACTTGCATGGAGACCTGGGTCGTGCCGCCGGCAGAAGAAATTGCCGGCGATGTATCGGGCTCGGATGAATCGCGCGCAGTGGCCTAGGCCTGCTCTCTAGAAAGTATTGCATGGAGACCTGGCTGAAAAATGCGCTCTTCGCGCCCGTTCAAGACCTGCTGGCCTGGGATGCCATCCTGGCCCGCTTGTTGGTTGCCTTTGCCGGTGGCTGGCTGGTCGCCTTTGTTTATGCCTGGGGCCGTCGAACCACGCTGACCGCTTCGACATTTCCCGGCACATTGGTGCTAATGACGATCTTGATCGCCATGGTCACGCAGGTGATTGGCGACAATCTGGCCCGCGCCTTCGGACTCGTCGGAGCACTGTCGATTGTCCGCTTTCGCACCGTGATGCAGGACACCCAAGATGTTGCCTACGTGATTTTTGCGGTGGCTGTGGGCATGTCGATCGGCGCTGGGCAGCCCGTGGTTGCCTTGATGTCGTTTCTGGGAGTGGCAGCAGCAGCCACTATCTTCCGTTACTTCCCCGCCAATGTGAATTCAACCGCAGTCGCAATCTTGCATGTTCGCTTAGGACTGGGCCGAAGTCCGGAAGCAGTTCTCGAGCCTGTCCTGGCCGAATTCACCACACGGCGCGAACTGACGACCGTGGAAACTGCCAAGCAGGGGGCCGCGGTCGATGTGGAGTATCGCGTCCTGTTGCGCCCGGAAATTTCGGCAGCAACACTCGTCGCCAAAATCAACCAGGTCGAAGGAGTGCAGCAGGTGCAGTTCCGCAAGCAAGTACGGGACGACTGAGGTGCCCAGAGCACCAAGCCGTTAAGGCTTCAAGTCAATTTGCAAGTCATTATCCTGGTCGAGTTTGATGTCCCACGTCAGGCCGCTGGTTGCCACGCTAAAGTATTTCATCGGAATCGGACTGGGCGGCGGCGCAGGTTTGGTCACGTCACTCACGAGGGGCATTTCATCGCCCGTGGGACGCCCGGGCTGCACGGCAATCTTGTAAATGCCCGGCGGAATACCCGCGTCTTGATAGGTCCGCACTTCGAACTTCCCTTGTGCATCCAGATCGGCCAGCTGCGATTGCTGACCATCTTCCGATTCCAGGATCACGATGCCAGAGGTTAACGGTTCACCATTGAGCCGGACCTGCCCATGCACCTTCGCCACTGGCGGCCTGGCAGGATTGCATCCGCAGCACAGAAGCACGCAGACAAGCAGGAACCATGAACGGCGCAGATAGCAACACATGATGGGCTCAACCAGCGACTGGGAAGCAAAGACTGAGAAACAAGTGGTATCGATGGCGGGAGGTTAATTTGCCGTATTACCGTCGTCGCGATTGCACAGATCGTGCAGCGTTTGAACCGCCTGCCCTTGCTGCAAAAATCTCACCGACCCGTCAGCAAAGAGCCCGTTCGCGCCACCGGGGTAAACCGATTGAATCGGCCGATTGCAGGCGTAACTGGGATTTCCAATTCCCATTTTCCCCCAGTCTCGTTCGTTGATGGCATAGCGCACGGTGGTGATGTTCCAGTCGCGGTTGTTGTCGGTCGATGGCCCCATCGAAAAACCGTGACCGTAGTCACTGCGACAATCGACTTTGGCACCTGTGCTACTAAAGCAATGGCCCGATTGTTCCGAGGCAGCCAGAGTATTGCTGGTGCCGTCGGAGATCTCGCTGATGCGCACATACTTGTGAGATACAAGTGCGCCGGCCTTGGATTGGTGACCGGTCGCGGTGTGCTGGTTCGTGTTGCCGGTCACGTCGGACGGAGGCACGTTCGGATGCGTACTCGCTCCGCTGATGCCCACATAGGTCGGTCGCATCACGCCTTCTGGTCCTGGCGGACTATGGCCTACCAGTCCCCATTTGGAGAGGACAGAACTCGGGCAACTCAGAATCTTGATCGACTTGCCTCGCAGTAGATTTCCGTTGTGCGCGTTCCCCATCGTCCCGTTGTCATACGTCAACCCTGTTGCCGCGGCGGTCGTCGCCGACAAATCCAACTGGTTATACATCGAGCCGTTTTCGGTATAGGGCAGCGTAATGATGAGCCACGACGCGCCATAATTGTTCGCGGCCCCCGTCCGTCCTGCTTGTCCGCCTGCGGGAAACGTCTTCATGGCCGATTCATAATTGTGAATCGCCAACCCGAACTGTTTAAGGTTGTTCTGGCAAGACATTCGCCGCGCCGCTTCACGGGCCGCTTGGATCGCGGGCAACAGCAACGCAACCAGTACGCCGATGATGGCAATGACTACCAGCAACTCAACGAGGGTGAAACCTCGCGACTTGCGCAAGCGCAAACGGCGGTGCAGTACAAAGTACGTCATGATGGGGAGAGGTTAAAACATCAGGGCGGGAAAACTGCTAGGCACAGCTTAACTAAGGATTGAACACGCTACAATAAATGTTCGACGACCTTGGACGGCCGGCCTTCTTATGGATAAATCTCAAAAATCGCTGTTCGAGACGGAGCCCGATCCTTGGACCCTCGATGCGAGCAGCGAGCAGCAGGTCGCTGAAATCGTCTTTGCCGATCCGCCTCACGGCCCCTTTTCGTATCGCATTCCCGCGACCTTGCGGGCTCCGTTGGCTCCCGGGCAACGAGTGCAGGTGCCGCTGGGCAAGGGGAACCGCGGCGTCATCGGCTACTGCTTGCACGCAGGGTCAAAGAGCGTTGGGAGTCGTCCGCTGAAGGAAGTTCTGGCGGTCGTCGATCCGCAGCCGTTGCTCTCGCCCGCAATGCTCCGGTTGGCGCAGTGGATGGCCGAATATTACCTGTGTCCGCTGGGCCAGGTCTTGCACGCCGTGCTTCCCGCCGGTGTGCGCGGGCAAGCCGGCACGCGAGAAATGACCTTTCTCAGCGTACCCGACGATGTCGCCCTCAAGCTCGATCAGCTCAAGCTCCCCACGAAGCAACTCGATGCCCTCCGCATCCTCGCTGCTTCGCCGCGGCCACTCACGCCGCCGGAGTTGGCAGCCGCGGCCAAGTGCACGTTGGGTCCCATTAGCGAGCTGCGAAAAAAGAAACTGCTGCGGGCCCAGGTGCAGCGCATTCAGAACGTGGAGATCGACATCGCGGCTACTCCCCGCGAAGAGAACTTGCATCTGAATGTCGACCAGCAAGCAGCGCTCGACGTGATCATCGGGGCACTCGAAAGGCGTCAGCACCGCGCTGTCTTGATGCACGGTGTCACCGGCAGCGGCAAGACCGAAGTGTATATCCGCGCCATCGACGAAGTCATTCGCTTCGGCCGGCAAGCGATCGTGCTGGTTCCGGAAATCAGCCTCACACCCCAAACCAAGCAGCGGTTCAGTTCTCGCTTTGGCAGCGTGGCCGTGTTGCATTCGCACCTGAGCGATGCCGAGCGCCATTGGCATTGGCAGCGGATCGCGCGCGGTGAAGTGCAAGTTGTCATTGGTGCCCGCAGTGCGGTCTTCGCTCCCACACCTCAATTGGGGCTGATCGTCATCGACGAAGAGCACGACCATTCGTTTAAGCAGGGCGAATCCCCTCGTTATCACGCTCGCGATGTCGCTCAGAGACGGGCACTGGCCGAGAATGTGCCGCTGGTTC
Source organism: Anatilimnocola aggregata (assembly GCF_007747655.1). Classification (NCBI taxonomy): domain Bacteria; kingdom Pseudomonadati; phylum Planctomycetota; class Planctomycetia; order Pirellulales; family Pirellulaceae; genus Anatilimnocola; species Anatilimnocola aggregata. The sequence continues at coordinate 3,130,030 of NZ_CP036274.1, read as the reverse complement.
TGGGCAGCGCCACACCGGCCCTCGAATCGTGGCAGGCAGCACAGCGGGGCGAATTCTTGCTGATCGACATGCCCACGCGTGTCAGCAACCGGCCGTTGCCGGATGTTGCAACGATCGACTTGCGCACTGAGTTTCAAGATCGCCGTAGTCGCGGCGCGATTAGCCGCCCACTGCATCTGGCGATGGAACACGCCCTGCGCGAAGATGGCCAGGTGATCTTGCTCCTCAATCGACGCGGCTTCAGCACTCACATTCAATGCCCCAGTTGTGGCTATGTGGCGAATTGCCCGCACTGCAGCATTGCCCTCACGCATCATCGCGAAGGGGACAAAATCGTTTGCCATTATTGCGATCATCAGGAACGAGCCCCCGCGAAATGTCCCGACTGCAAGTTTGATGGCATCCGCTACAGCGGCCTCGGCACCGAGCGGTTGGAAGCGGAAGTGAAGTCGCGATTTGCCAATGTTCCTGTGCTGCGCATGGATAGCGACACAATGCAAAAGCCGGGGAGTCACGAGCAGGCACTCGCGAAGTTTCGCGCGGGTGAGATCAAGATCCTGCTCGGCACGCAGATGATCGCTAAGGGACTCGATTTTCCCAACGTGACGTTGGTGGGCGTGGTGAATGCCGATACCTCGTTGCACTTCCCCGACTTTCGCGCTGCGGAACGGACGTTTCAACTCGTAACGCAGGTCGCTGGCCGAACGGGCCGCGGCGACAAAGGTGGCCGCGTGTTGGTTCAAACCTTCAGCCCCGAACACTTTGCGATTCAAGCTGCCCTCAAGCATGACTACGCCCTGTTTGCGAATACCGAATTGCCCGTGCGACTCGAGCACGCTTATCCTCCGCAGACCAGCCTCGTCAGGCTGATTGTTCGTGGCGACGAAGAATCGATTGTAGAAGCTTTTGCCGAGCAGACCGCGGAACGCTTTCGCCAGGCGCTCGAACTCCACCAGGTTGCGCATCGAGTTCTCGGCCCGGCGCCCTGTCCCATCGCACGGCTCCGCGGCAAATTCCGTTTTCATGCGCTCATCAGCAGTGCGCACGGCGAGCCCTTGCGGCAGTGCATCGCCAAGGTGGCGGCGTCGCTGCAAGCTCCCGCTGAGGTACAATGGGTGCTCGACGTCGACCCGCTCGATTTGTTGTAGCTCGTTCATCTCACCCGCCCTCCGCCTGATTGCGATCCAGCCTTGAGTTCCTCGGTACAACGACGAATTGCCGTCATCGGTGGTGGCATCACCGGCCTGGCCGCCGCTCACCGCCTGCACGAATTGCTCCCAACTGCGAAAATCTCGTTGTTTGAAGGGAGCGATCGACTCGGCGGCGTGTTGCACAGCGTCGAGCGCGATGGTTACCTGATTGAACGTTCGGCCGACATGTTCAACACCCGCGAACCGTGGGCGCTCGAACTCGCCCAGCGCGTGGGACTCACGAATGAGTTGATCAACACCGATCCACGCTTTCGCCGCGCCTTCGTCGTTCATCGTGGCAAACTATGTCCCGTGCCCGAAGGCTTCACGCTGATGTCGCCGGCCAAAGTCTGGCCGATTCTGAAAACTCCGCTCCTCAGTCCGCTCGGCAAATTGCGGCTCGCCAGCGAGTACTTCATTCCTGGCAAGCGCGATGACCAGGACGAAAGCTTGACGTCCTTCGCTCTGCGCCGCTTTGGGCGCGAAGCGTTCGACCGGTTGATTCAACCGCTCATCGGCGGCATTTACACCGCCGACCCCGATCGCCTCAGCATGCAGGCCACGCTCAAGCAATTTGTGGAGCACGAACGGAAATACGGCAGCTTGATCCGTGCCATGCGGGCCATGCAAAAGACGCAACCGGGCAAGCCCAAGGAAGCTGCTGCGAGCGGTGCGCGCTATGGCCAGTTTCTCGCGCCGCGGCTTGGCATGAGTCAATTGATCGATGCGATTGCCAATCACTTGCCCGCTGGTTCGATTCGCTTGAATGCCCGCATCGAACGGCTCGAACGAACTCCTCACGATAGCGGCGTGAACTGGTGCCTGTTCGTACAAGGCTCACCCGCGCCCCTGACGTTCGACGACGTGATCGTCGCTTCCCCGGCCCACTCGTGTCCGCCGCTCCTCGAACGAATCGCCCCGCAGTTGTCGGGCCTGGTGAAGCTCATTCCGCATGCCGGCTGCAGCGTGGCAGTAATGGGATACAAGCGGGAACAATTCACGCATCCACTCGATGGCTTCGGCTTCGTGGCGCCGCGGGTAGAGAATCGCCGGATCATCGCCGGCAGTTTGGCCAGCGTGAAGTTCGCCGGCCGAGCACCCGATGGGAGGATCCTGCTCCGCGTCTTTGTCGGCGGTGCCTTGCAGCCCGAGCTCAATGAACTCGACGACCAGGGCATTGAACAACTCGTCCGCAAAGAGCTGGGCGAGTTACTGGGAGCGACCGGCGAACCCGAATTCTGCCAGGTCAATCGCTGGCATGGCGTCATGCCGCAGTATCACGTCGGGCATTTGGACCTGGTCGCCAAGATCGACGCTGCGGCCAACGCGATTCCGCACTTCGCGCTTGCCGGCAATGCCTACCACGGCGTGGGCATTCCTTTCTGCGTCCGCAGCGGCGAAGAAGCTGCAGAACGAATTGCGAGTGCAATGTAGTCCGTGAACAACAGTTCCGGCCTAGCTTTACCAGCGGAAGATTCCGGTGCCCCAGGCCAAACCGGCACCGAAGCCACTCAGCAACACATGGTCGCCACGATTGAGTCGGCCCTGCTGATTAAGTTCGTCGAGCACCAACGGAATGCTACCGGCTGAAGTATTGCCGTAACGATCGAGATTCATAATCACTCGGTCGGCGGACATACCAAGATCCGCAGCAGCTGCATCGAGAATGCGCTTGTTCGCTTGATGCAGAACGAGCCACGTTACGTCGCTCGTAGTCAGTCCCGCATGGCCGAGCACTTCCCGGCACGAGTCGGCAACCGTGCGCACCGCCCACTTGAAGACCGCCCGGCCATCCATCGACATGTATTGGCGGCCAGCTGCGAGCGATTCTGGCGTCAGCGGTTCGCGACTGCCACCAGCGGGAATGTGCAGTAGTTCTACGCCATTACCATCGGCACCCAGTGTATAGGCGACCAGGCCTTGGTCGGGCTTGCCGGCACCCAGCAGCACTGCACCAGCGCCATCGCCAAAGAGAGGAAAAGTCTTTTTGTCGGCCGGGTTCACCGTTCGCGACATCACATCGCTGCCAACCACGAGCACGTGTCGGGCGTTGCCAGTTTTGACGTACTGCATACCGGTCGAAAGTGCATACATGAAGCCCGCACAGGCTGCGCTCACATCAAAGGCGGGAGCGCTGCAACCCAAGCGGCGTTGCAGGCGGCAGGCTGTGGACGGGGCCGGGCTATCAGCACTCATGGTAGCCAGGACGATCAGGTCGACTTGCTTGGCAGAGACGCCGGCCTGCTCCAGGCACCTGACTGCTGCCTCGTACCCTAAATCGCTGGCAGCCTGATCGGGCTCGGCTTGTCTGCGTTCGCGAATGCCCGTTCGTTGTTCAATCCACTCGGCATCGCAGCCGAGCGAAATCAGGTCTTCGTTCTTCACCACCCGGGGCGGTACAAATGCTCCGATACCAAGGACTTGCACGCCAGTGAGCGTCCAAATGGGTGAGTGCAAAACAGGCTCATCTACCGGCAATGCTGCCGGATCAATACGGGAAACAGAAGTTGTCATGCCTGTTCCGGTGAGAAGAAGTGTGCCAGGGCAAAGGGACCGGCTCCGCCAATCGTCTGGCACGCCTTCTTTGTTATAACGGCTTCGAGTAATTGAGACCAGCGTCTAAAAAAGACCGGAGACCCGCTAATTCGGGGGTTGCCGAGCTTGCTGACTCGCTGATTTTGTTGAACATGGGAGTCGTGCCAATGGCTGCCAAAAAGTCGAAACGAATCCGGCCAGATGCGCCTGCTCCGCCATCAAATGGGGTGCTGGAATCCGGTCAGCCGCTTAAGCTGCGAATTGCGCCAGTTATTGCCGCCGCGGAGGGAGTCAGCCAGCGCGTGCAGCGCGATCTCCCCACGCACCAAGGACTGGCCGGCGCCGCTGCGAATGTGGCCCGTGCAGCACGCGAAGCCGAGCGTGCATCGAAAGAAATTCAACGTCCCTGGAGCCTGCATCGCCTCCCGGCAATCTTTCTGGCCGTCGCGTTGATCTTGTTGCTGGGTTGGACATATTGGCGCTTTGTTCATACGACAAAACTGACCATTGCTTTACCTGATCGCGACTTTAGTCAACTGCAGGAACGACTACGAGGACGCTCGAAAGTTAGCTTTACTCCGGTTGTCGTCCCCGGCTCACGCGAAGCAGCCGAGAAAGTCGCGCGCGGCGAAGTCGATCTAGCGTTTGTGCAAGGTGGCATTGCGATCCCACCAGAATTGCCAAGAGTAGAAACGCCGAGTCCCGAGACGGTCCTGTGGCTCCTGAAGGAGCACATCCAGAACCCACGCGATGTGAAAAAAGTACTGACATCCCTCGCCGGCGAAGGTAGTCATACCGTGGCCATGCAGTTTTTTGCCCTCTGGCAGATGAACAAGCAGATCGAATGGTTACACGATTGGCGCGAACTGAGTGTCAATGAAGACTATCGGCTACCCGACGACGTCGATGCCGCATTTGTCGTGAAAGACCCGGCCGATGAAAAAACGATCGTCGCCATCGAGCGATTGACGAAGGCTGGCTTCAAACTTCAAGCTGTCGATCTCGGCGCGCGGGCTGGTAAGCTCGACTACCTGCACTCGACAACGCTTCCTGCACGGCATTTTGACTTTTCGCCCGCGGTACCGGCGGAAGCGATTCCCACTTACAGCGTCTCGACATTTCTCGTGGCTCGCTCAGCCTTAACGCCGCGTTTGCTGGCCGAAGCGAACCACCTGCTCGATTTCCATCCGCAGACGATCAGTGACGGCGGCTTCGAACCAAACATGAACGACGCCAGCGAGATCTTTCAAGGCGTTGAAGCTTTTCTGGGCATCATCGTCAACATTGGCCTCGCGTTCCTGGCCTTGCTGGGATTGGAAATCATGGCCTATCGCAAGCGGTTTCACGAACTTAACTCCCTCATCAGCCTCATCAGTATGTTGCAAAGCAATAAGGACGTGTTGGGGCTGGCCGATCCTGCCAGCCGCAAAGAAAACCTGCTCTACTTGGGCTTATGCAGTGACTTGCTCGGCCAGATCAGCATGATCAGCGGCTACTACACCCAGGAAAACTCGTCACTGCTGTTCAACAACCTGTCTGAAGTCATTCACCAGCGGTGTGACGGGCTGAAGATCAACATTCAACTGAAGATTCTCCACGCCCTGTTGCCGGTGAACTCCTGAGTTCGAGCGAATCCATGCCTCTTCCCCACCTTCCACCGCGCAAGCCCGATAGCCACAAAGGAAATTTTGGCCGCGCTGTGCTGATTGGCGGCTCGTACGGCATGGCTGGAGCAATCAGCCTATCGGGCATGGCCTGCCTGCGCAGCGGGGCCGGACTAGTGCAATTGGCTGTCGCGGAGCCAATGCTCGCCCAAGTTGCCTGCCATGATCCGTGCTACATGACCACGCCGCTGAGTTGCCACGATGACGCCGAGTTCGCAATTCCAGAGGTCATCGATGAACTGCAGAAAGTCACCGAGCCTGCGACTTGCCTGGCGATTGGTCCCGGGCTCGGCAGATCCGAAGTTCGGACGAAGATCGTGCAGCACTTGTACGAGCGACTTCCACAGCCTCTGGTGGTCGATGCCGACGGCTTGAACGCCTTGGCTGACGTTGCCCAGCGGAATGGTCAGCCCCCTCGGCATCCTGGCCCGCGGATCCTCACACCCCATCCAGGCGAATTCAGCCGGCTGACCAATCAGAAGTTTGCCTCGCGAGCTGAGCAGGTCGTAGCTGCCAAGACTTTCGCCGCTCAGTGGAATGTAGTGCTCGTCCTCAAAGGACAGCACACCTTGATCACCGATGGCATTCGCCACGAACTGAACCAAACCGGCAATCCCGGCATGGCGACTGGGGGGAGTGGCGACGTTTTGACGGGCGTCATTACCGCCCTCGTTTGCCAGGGACTCGCCCCGTTCGAGGCGGCCGTGCTTGGCTGCCACGTACATGGTTTAGCCGGCGACCTGGCAGCTACGGAAGTCGGTCAGGTTTCGCTGATCGCCACCGATCTGGTTCGCTTTCTCCCGCCGGCGTTTCAACGCCTTGAGGGTTAAAAATTTCGGCCGCAAGGTTTATAGTTAGAAGTGCCAGCAATTAGACTCGCCACTCAACCTTTAGCCTGTTTCCACAAGGATCCTGCCCTGCATCTCGTCCGCACCTCGGGTCCCCTGCCCGCTGAGTTTTTGGGAGGCGCTGTTGCAGTTGGCAACTTCGACGGCGTTCATCGCGGGCACGCGCGATTGGTCGAACGCCTGCTTACCCGAGCCCGCGAAGTAAGCGGTCCCGCTGTCGTCCTCACCTTCGATCCGCATCCCGTTCGCATCTTAAGGCCTGAACTCGCTCCGCCACCGCTCACCTGGTCTGAGCGAAAGGCGGAACTCCTCTCGGAACTCGGCGTAACCGCGGTCTGGTCTTACCCCACGGACGAAGCCCTGCTGCGACTAACGGCCGAGGAGTTCTTTCAGCAGATCATCGTCCAGTCGTTGCGGGCAAAGGGGATGGTCGAAGGCCCGAATTTTCGCTTCGGTCAGCAGCGGCGGGGTGATGTGGCCTTGCTGCAGGGGCTCTGTGCCAGCCAAGGACTGAAGTTGGACGTCGTCGAGCCCTTGGCAACCGCTGGCGACCTGGTCTCCAGCAGCCGGGTGCGAGACCTGATTCGCCAGGGCGATGTCGCCGCCGCCAGACAACTCCTGACGCGCCCCTATCGATTGCGGGGACTCGTCACCCACGGAGCCCAGCGAGGGAGTAAGATTGGTTTCCCCACGGCGAACCTCGCCGGCATCGATACGCTGGTCCCCCCGATCGGCGTCTATGCTGGTCGGGCATTCACGCCACAGGGAATTTGGCCAGCCGCCATCAACATCGGTCCCAATCCGACCTTCGGCGAAGACGCTTTCAAGTTCGAAGCACACTTGCCGGGCTTTAGTGGGTCCCTGTATGGTCAACCGCTGGAGATCGAGTTCCTTGCCCGCGTGCGAGATACTCGACCCTTTGCCTCGGTCGCAGAGCTCACCCAACAACTGGCCGCCGACGTGCAGACAGTGCTGAAAACGTACGAACAAGATACTGCTGAAGACGCTTGAAGAAACGAACGAAAGAATCTCTCTCATGTCGATTGATTGGTCCCGCTTTGTTGAACTCGTCGGTGCTCACCAGAAGTTCCTGCTGGTCAGCCATATTCGCCCCGACTGCGATGCCCTCGGCAGCGAACTCGGCATGGCCGGCATTCTCGAAGCGCTCGGCAAGGACGTGAAGATCGTCAATGGCATGGCCACGCCGCCAAATCTTGCGTTCATCGATCCCACTTGCCGCATCAAAGTCATCGGCGAAACTGCCCAAGCCTCGGATCTGGCCGATCGCGACGCGATCATGATTTTGGATACCAGCGCGTGGCAACAGCTGGGTGCGATGGCCGAAGTCATTCGCGCGCACTCGGCCAAGAAGATGGTCCTCGACCATCACGTCAGCCAAGACGATCTGGGAGCTGAAAACTTTAAGAACACCACGGCTGAAGCAGCGGGACGCTTGGTGGTCGAAGCGGCCGATGCCCTCAACGTGAAGCTTACGCCGGAGATCGCCACCCCATTGTTTGCTGCGATCGCCACCGACACCGGTTGGTATCGCTTTGGTTCGGCCAGCAGCAACACGTATCGCATCGCTGCTCGCCTGATCGATGCCGGGGCCAGCCCGTCGAAGATTTTCAATTCGCTCTACGAGCAGGACACCCTCGGTCGGGTGTTGTTGCGAGGGGTGATTCTTTCGCGTGTCAAAGCGGAGCTCGGCGGCAAGTTGGTCTACACGCACGTTCTGAAAGAAGACTTCACGAACACCGGGGCCTTGCCCAGCGATACCGAAGACGTGATCAACATGGCTTTGGCCATTGCTGGCACCCAGTTCGCCGTCATCTTTGTCGAACAGCAAACTGGCGGATTCAAACTGAGCTTCCGTAGTCGCTGCGCTGTTGATTGCAGTAAGATGGCAGAACAATATGGAGGTGGTGGACACAAGGCTGCTGCCGGTGCATTCCTGCCCGGCACCTTGGCCGACGTCCAGCCCCGCGTTCTTGACGCTGCGCGCGCCGCCCTGCAATAATCGCCCCCCTGCCCTGCTCCCACCTTAAAGCCTCACCTATTAAGCCCGCCTAACTACGTGTCGTTTTCGGTTCGACCTTGGTTCGTCACGATCCCAGGTCGAACACCTTTCCCGGCATTGGATGTTGGAGACTGCTGCCATGAAACCATCCGACCCTGCAGCGCCCGATCCGGTGGGCAATCCTGCTCACGTCACGGTCGTGCTCGATGAACCGACCAAGCGGCGAAATGTGGTCTACGCGATCATTGCCACCGTCGTCGGCGGACTCGTCGGCGTCTTTCCATTTCTCACCGGCCTCGCCTTCTTTCTCGATCCGGCGATCAAGAAGCGGAAGACCTCGCCCGCTGATCATTTTGGTGACGAGCCAGTCCCGCCGTTCCGTCGTGTGGCCACGTTGGCTGCTATTCCCAATGACGGCACCCCAATCCAAGTTCCCGTCATCGCCGACTTGAAAGACATTTGGACTGTCGAGCCGAACCAGCCCATCGGTGCCGTCTATCTGCGTAAGGTCGATGGCGGCAAAACGGTCGAGTGCTTTAACGCCATCTGCCCTCATGCGGGTTGCTTCGTCGCTTATTCGGCCGAACGCAAGCTCTACCAATGCCCTTGCCATACGAGTTCGTTTGAAACCGATGGCACCCGCATTCTCCCCTCACCCAGTCCGCGCAACATGGACCCGCTCAAGGTCGAAGTGAAGCCCGACGGTGAAGTCCTCGTCGCGTTCAGCAACTTCTATCCAGGCAAAGAGCACCGGGAGGCGAAACCAGCATGATCCGTGCCTTAAGCCAATGGCTAGACCGTCGCATCGGCTACAACAAGTTGCTCGCCGATGCCTTATATGAACCTATCCCCGGCGGTGCCCGCTGGCGATACATCACTGGCAGCATGCTCGTGTTCGCCTTCACCGTGCAGGCCATCACCGGCATCTTCCTTTGGATGGCTTACAGCCCCAGCAGTCAAACCGCTTACGAAAGCGTTTACTACATTCAGCATGAAATGACCGGCGGCTGGTTGCTGCGCGGCGTGCATCACTTCATGGCTCAGGCAATGGTCGTGGTCATGGGCATTCACCTGTTGCAGGTGATTGTCGATGGTGCCTACCGCGCCCCGCGCGAAGTGAACTACTGGCTCGGCCTCGTGCTCATGCAAATCGTCATGGGTCTCGGTCTCACCGGCTATTTACTCCCCTGGGATCAAAAAGGTTATTGGGCCACCAACGTTGCCACCAACCTCGCCACGCTGGTACCCGTCGTCGGCAAAGACCTGCAACTGCTCGCCGTCGGTGGCAGTGAGTACGGCCATCACACACTGACTCGCTTCTTCGCCATGCACACCGGCGTATTGCCTTCTTTGCTGGTGATCTTTCTCGCCGCGCACATTGCCGTGTTCCGTAAGCATGGCATCACGACCCATCCGCGGCCGAACGCTAAAAACGAATACTTCTGGCCGAAGCAAGTTCTGTTCGATGCCGTGGGCTGTCTAGTGCTCCTGGCCATCGTCCTCCTGTGCGTGATTCACTGGGATGTTCCGAATGCTGTTGCCGGCAGGTTGCCCATCGCTCATCAAGGTGCCGAACTCGGTGCCCCCGCAGATCCTTCGGAACCATACGACGCAGCTCGTCCTGAGTGGTACTACCTCTTCCTGTTTCAGCTCCTCAAGTACTTCCACGGCAATACGGAAATCATCGGCGCGCTGGTGATTCCCGGCGTTGTGATGACCATCCTCGCGCTCGCGCCGTTCATTGGCATGAGTAAAGCAGGGCATTATTTCAACGTTGGCTTCATCTTGTTCTTGCTCGTTGGTGCCATGGCACTGACGGGCATTGCGTTGCAGGAAGACGCCAATAACCCGGACTTTCAAAAGGCGAAAATCCTCGCGCATCAAAATGCCGAGCGAACGTACGATCTGATCAACCGACAAGAGTGGGTCATCCCGGATGAACAAAAACCAGACGAAGGGGAGCTCTCCGACAAGCGATTTATTCAACGTCAGGGTGCCGTCTATCTGCTGCGGAACGACCCTCTGACTCAAGGTCCACGCCTGTTTGCTCAGCACTGCGCCAGCTGTCACGACTATCGAGCGCCCACTGCTGATAAGCCGCCAGAGAAGGCCGCCGACCATGAGCACGCTGCAGCCGTTCGCTTTGCCAACCAAATGCTGCCGCCCAAAACCACCGGCAGTGGCAAGGAAATCAAAGTCGTTCGTGATTCCGCCGGCAAAGTCGTGTATGACGAAACACTCCCTTACAGTGGCGCTCCCAACTTGTATGGCTTTGCTTCGCGCGAGTGGATCAAGGGCTTTCTCAATCCCGAGCAACTCACCGCCGTCAGCGTGGGGGATGCGATTCCCTCGCCTAATCCAGCAGTCGCCAAGCAGAACGATCATCCCGATAATCACCTGAAGCCAATCACCGCCGATTACTTCGGCCACACCAATCAGCGCGAAGGTCGCATGGTCGAATGGCTCAAGACTCATCAAGCTGACTTGGAAGGGACGACCGACGATGGTGTAAACAAGCTTGACGCGATCGCTGCTGCTCTCTCTGCCCAAGCGAAGCTTCCTAGCCAGAAGGAAATCGACTCGCAAGACCAGAGCAAACTGATTCGCGCGGGCATCGGCCTGATTCAGCAGAACTGCACGAACGAATGCCATCGTTTCGGCGATCACGGACAACTCGGGCTTGCTCCCGATCTAACCGGCTATGGCTCTTACGAATGGATGCTGGGCCTCGTTAGCAATCCGGAACACGAACGGTTCTATGGCAGCGGCAACGATCGCATGCCCAAGTTTGCCGAAGACCTAGACCGCCCCGCTAAGCACTCGGTCAGCGTGCGCGAGTTGTCGCTGATCATTGCCTGGCTCCGCGGCGAATATTACGACCCGCATTCCAAACAGCCTCAACTGCCACCGACCGAGGAATTCGCTCGCCAGACTGTCCGCAAATCGCGCGAACTCGAAAACCAGCCGCTGGCAATCGTGGGCGGGGAAAAGCCTTCCAAGGCAGACAAGGTCGAGCAACTGTTTGTTAGCAACTGCTCGCAGTGCCACAGCCATAGCGACTCGAGCGGCAATGGCGTCGTTTCCCGGCAAGCGACCGCGCCGAATCTGTTCGGCTTCGGTTCGCGCGCCTGGCTCGCTGGTTTGCTCGATCCTAAGCAGATCGCTGGACCGAATTACTTCGGCCGGACCAAAAAGCACTTCGAAGGAGACATGGTCGACTTTGTCAAAGACAACATGACGACGCTGGACGATGACGGCAAAAAGCAAGTTGCCGACTTGATTGCCGCCCTCTCAGCCGAAGCGAAACTTCCCGCCCAAGCGGAACTCGATAAGCAAGCCGCCGATGATGGCACGCTCATGCGGGGCCGCACGGCGTTCGAAACCAGCTTTGCAACCTCGTCTTGCGTCGATTGCCATAAGATCGGCGATCTGGGCGATCTTGGTTCCGCTCCCGACCTCACGGGCTGGGGATCGCAAGAATGGCTCGAGCGGTTCATTGCCGACCCGGCCCATGCGTCGTTCTATGGCGAGAACAACGACCGCATGCCCCTCTTCGGCAAAGCAGGGCCCGGCGCGAAGGGCTCGCTTCTGACCAAGCAGCAAATCTCCGATCTTGCTCGCTGGCTCCGGGGCGAAAAGCTGGAATAAAGCTGGCGATTAGTGAACCGGGGTTAATTGCCAGTATCGTGCTGCTCATTCCGCATGTCGCGGAATGAGCGGTCAGCGGAAGCTTCCCTACCCTTACCAAATCTGGGCCTGCTCAGACCTATTTGCTTCGCAGGCGAGGCAATCATCTGGAAAAATTTCCGGAATTCGTAGCGTGCGCGAATTTCGGAAAGTCTCTCCGGCAACTACCAAAGCATTTACAGAAAATCACTTGCGGCAATCGATCAAGTCGTAAGTCCTGATCGCGTTGTGGAAACCTCCAAATTCAGTTTCCGAAATGTCGTGAAGTAAATCTCGCCTCATCTCCCAGTAGCAGGCTCATTCCAAAACCGGCAATCGCGAAGGTTAAGGACACTCGCCGGCCCTTGCTAGCCAACGTTGGCGACCTCACTTGGCGCGCAGCAAGGCTATCCGCATATCACGCGCGCAGGAACTACCAAATTGAAAGAGAGCGATCGCCAAGCCATTAGAGCGTCAGCTGGTGACACGTCTGGTCAAACGAAGGTCGGAGTTCTTAAAGGTTTTGCCGCGGCCAAGTCACCCCGCAGAATCGGCAAAATCGCTACAGATTAACAACCAGCCTGCCGATGGATTAGGACAGACGCCGGTGGCATTTGTGCCGTCGGCAGAATGCCTTTTCCCTCTCGGCAAGTGGCTGCTATGTGGTGTCCGAAGTGCCAGCAGGATGTTCCCGCCGTAGTTCCGGGCGACCGGACCAGCGGCCAGCGGTGCATTCGTTGCCAGACACCATTCGCACCGGGTAGCGTTGCCAGCTACGACATGCCGCCGCTGCCAGCCGGGCTCGAACCGCTCACCACGTTGCCCGAACAGGCCAGCATCGAGAATTTGCTCCTCCCTCCCCTGCCCCAAGAAGACTGGCAGCTGGAGGCGGAACTTCGCTACGTCGAACGCCTGGCCATGGCCTGGAAAGATGCTCCGCCAGTTGCCGAGTCCCTAGCGCGGGCTGGCGAACTGTCCGGTGGAGTGGCGGGCACCTATGAGACGAACTCAACGGGTGATAGCAGGCCACCCCATCACTCGGACTCAGTCGCAAGTAAACCGCGGTTCGCTGCGCTGGCCTGGGCAACCCTGTCTGTCGGCGTGATGTGTTTCGTCTGCGGCGGCGTCCTGCTGGGTTGGTCGGCCATCACCGGCCGTCAAAGCCTCTGGTCGATTGGCCTGCCCCTCACCCTGTTCGGTCAAGCAGGACTCATTCTCGGCCTCGTCCTGCAACTCGAAACACTTTGGCAAACCAACCGCGCCACGTCGCACACGCTGGACCAACTCGATGGCGAACTCCACGAGCTCCGTCACTCGACCACCCTTCTCACTCAGTCGCACAGCAACCCTTCGCAGTCCTTCTATCTGCACCTGTCCGAAGGGGCCAGCCCGCACCTCCTGCTTGCCGATCTCAAAGGTCAACTCGACCTGCTCAGCCAGCAAATGAGCAAGCGACGCTAGGTCGAACGTTGACCAAGATTGCATTTACCGCTGCACGACCCTAGGTTGAGGCATGGGTAAAACGCTCGCCTCGCGCCGCAGAACCATCGCATGAAGTCCTTTGATCCGTATCACGCTTGGCTGGGCATCCCGCCCAAGGATCAGCCACCGAATCATTACCGCTTGCTCGGCCTGGAACTGTTCGAGGCCGATGGCAAGGTAATCGAAAATGCAGCCGATCGTCAGCGAACGTTCGTCAAGCAATATCAGTCCGGGCCCCAGGGCCCCATCTCGCAAAAGCTGATGAACGAACTGTCGCAAGCGATGATCTGCTTGCTCAATCCGGCGTCGAAGGCCAAGTACGACGATGCACTCAAAGCCACGCTCCAACCAGCAACACCGACTGTAGCGACCACAGCTTTACCACTGCCAACGGTGCCAATCACGCCTGTCGGTGCCGCGGTTGCGCCTCGGCCCGTCAGCCTGCCGTTGCCACCTCCCCCACCGCTGCTGCCGCAACCATCTCTCGCGCCGCAGCCCATCCGGCCGGTGCTCGCTTCCGTGAAGCCGGTCGTGGCACCAACTGCTCCGATACGCGAGCCGCAACCTTCGTTCAGCAAGAGCAAGTTCTCGAAGCCCGCGAAGCGCGAAAATGCTTCACCGGCCGTCATGACGTTGATCGCATTCGGCGCCGTTGCCGTTTGCGCCGGCGTGATCGTCCTGATTAATTCGGGCGGCCCCGCGGTCCCCAAGCAAACGGCCAAGGTTCAACCGACTAAAACCAAGCCCGACAAAATCGCAGTCACGCGTCCAGTCCCCAAATTCGTCCCACCGATTGCCAAGAAAATCACCGAACCACCACCGGCCAAGCCAGCGGAAGTGGCCAAGGTTCCCGATCCCGATGTGAAACAACTCGAACCCGTCGCGCTCGTGCCTCCAGCGACCGTCGATCCACCCGCTCCACTCACGCCACCGGTTGTCGAAAGTGTGAGTCTCGAGCAGGCGCATGCAAATTACGCTCGTGAGCGAGACGAGTTTTCCAAAGCCATCCTGAGTTTTTTCGCCAAGCAGGAAGAGGCTGCGTCGGGGGTCGAGAAACTCACCAATGAAGTCATCGCCGCGCGCGAAGCTTACCTGACACGAAGCATCGTTCCGGAATATGTTCCAGCGCAAGACCTGGCAGAGATCATCGCCGCACGGGCCTCGGTGGAGCAGACTTTCGTGTCGCTCCTCAAAGAAGCGAAGGCCGCTGGCGACCAGGCTCGGCTTGACAAACTTCACGCCGAACTCACCGAATTCATGGCGACGGAAAGTGCGGTGATTGGCGACGTCATCCAGCGATTTCCCGATTGCTGGTTCCGCCTGATCAACGAGAACAGCGGGCTTGTCCTTGGTGTGAAAAACGAGGGACGCCATCGCGGCAGTGAACTTGGGCAATTGAAGGACGATCCCACCAACCACTTGCTGCACTGGCGTTCCGCTCAGTGGAATGGTTCCAAGCCACGACTGAAAAATCGCCAGACCGACATGGTGGTCAACGTTCCCGCCAGCGACCGTGCCCAGGGAAGAACGCTCCTGCAATGGACGGTTACGAACGGCGACAACGAAATGGTGCGGATGGAGTACAAGGGCTCGTTCTACGCAATTCGTCTGACGTTTTCCGGTCACTACGTCTCGGTGGCCGCAGCACGCGTCGACGATAGCGCTCGCATAATCCAGTGGAAATGGCACGACGGAAAAGAACAGCACTGGAAACTCGTCCGCGTGCTGCCGGAGCTTGATTCGCTGTAGCAATCGACCTGGAACTGACGTTCGCTACGGTACGACCGCGGCGCGATCGGGAGACATCGACCGCGTTGCTGCCAACTGATCGCGCTGCGAAAAATACTCAAAGCGTTTCGCTTCGAGCAGGCTGCCCAGCTGGCTACGGTCGTCAGCGCGGAGTGTTTTATACTCCGGCGCTGTGTCCATCTGTCTTTCGATCTGATTCAAAAAGATCAGCCCGCAGCGGGGCGGGTAGTTGCGCGTGTTGGCGATGGACTGCTCAATCTTGGCGATAAACGCTTCGCGTTTCAGTCGCAACTGCTCCTCATGCCGCGCGTGCATTACGGTGCGCGTTGCTTGCCCCATCACAATTGCCACGAAGATGCTCAGCAGCAGTGTGCGCAGCGAAAATTGCAGGTAGTGTCGATTCAATCCCATAGCTGGCATCTTATGGCCCAGCGACTACCAGGGGCAAAGTTGCCCGCCCGTTCCAGCCCACTGGTCGAGTTGGTTGGGAACGAAGGCAACCCGTTCTTGTTGCTGACGCACCCGTTCAGTACTCACCAATTGCAATAGGTCGCGCTGCTGCCGCGGGGATAGCCACCCCTCCTGCTGCGATTGCTTGATGCGCCGCTCGGTGAAATCGAGCATCCTTGGCCCAAAGCAAGGCGCTAGCCGCTGGCTCGTAACGATCGACGCCCGCAAATCGGCGATCAACACTTCCTGCCGCTGCTGTCGATAATGCTCGCGCGCCCGCAGACCCGTCTGCAACGAGACTGCCGCCACGAACATGCACGCCAACAGCGTGCGTAAAGAAAATCGGGGAACGAACCTGCAAAGCCGCATCGCAACCTCCGAACCAGAGGAGGGAAAGACTCGACGTTGCCTGGGTACTCTGTTCCGGCAGAGTTGGAGCTAAAGATACCCCACCACAGAGCGACGGGGCAAGTTAAATAAACAGTGCCAATGACCGATTTCCTGTTCCCTACCCCCCGTCGATCGTAGTGCCGCGGCCGGTCTGTTTCTGTTAAGTCGCCAACTGCCCACCGCGATACTTACGCAGCCCGCTGTCGATCAAGCAATGATTTTGCCGAAGTCGCCAAAGTTGGCGAATTCTTCGTCAAAACTTCATCGAAGCGGGCGATCAGCCTGAGAAAATCGTTGAGAACCGACTCTTTCTGTTCTGTGTGCCTTCAACAAGTTTGAGCTTTCTGTGCGCGACGACCGACCCGAACAACCAGCCTCAGCCTGGCTCCTGGCGTGCCTGTTAATGATTTCAGGCAGCTGCGCGTTGATCTTTCAAGTCGTCTGGATTCGCGAGTTGCGATTGGTATTTGGCGCCACGACTTCGGCTTCGGCTGCAGTGCTGGCAATCTTCATGGCTGGTCTGGGACTGGGTAACGCACTGCTGGGAAAGCGGATGGATGAGTCGCAGCGGCCGTTGCGCTGGTACGCCCGGTTTGAACTTGGCATCGCCATATTTACTGCGAGCACGCCATTTTTGATTGACCTGGCACGGTGGTTCTATGTGAGCATCGGCGGCCAAGTCGCGCTGGGGCCAACCCTGGCAACATTCGTACGATTGTTGATCGCCGCTGCGGTTCTGGCCGTCCCCACCGTCCTCATGGGCGGCACACTTCCGGCGGCCGCCCGCGCGGTGGTTAGCAATTCGGACCCCACGCGCCGGGGTATCGCCGCTCTCTATGGTCTGAACACACTGGGAGCAGTGCTTGGTGCTTTTCTCGCCAACTTCTGGCTCATCGAACAACTGGGTAACCGCGGCGTTCTTTGGCTCGCCTGTGGCGTCAATGCATTCATCGCATTGGCGGCGTTTTCCTATTCCCGGCAGTTATGTGCCCAGAGTCCCGTCAAAACTAAGAAACACTTGCAAGTCCAACCTGCGCCAAGTGAAGTGGGCAACGCATCGTCACTAGTCTTTGTTTGTGCCACTTCGGCCGTCGTCGGGTGCGCCTTCTTTTTGATGGAACTTGTCTGGTATCGCATGCTCGGACCTCTGTTGGGAGGGACGACTTACACGTTCGGGCTGATCCTCTGCGTCGCGCTGTTAGGCATTGGTGCAGGAGGCGCGACTTACAATCTGGTGGGGCGATGGCTCAAACCGTCTCTCCAACTGGTGTCGCTCACATGCGCTCTCGAGGCATTGCTGATCGCAATTCCTTTCTGGTATGGCGATCAAATTGCTTTGTGGATGCAGCATGCCCAGAGTGTGGAGAGCGCCAATTTCGCCGCCGTCGTGTGGAACTGGTTTCAAGTGGGGGCGTTTGTCATTCTGCCCGCGGCAGCCGTCTCGGGCTTTCAGTTTCCTTTACTGATTGCTGTCGCCGGCAGCGGTCGCGAGAACGTCGGCAAGCACGTGGGGTGGACTTTCGCCTCCAATACAGCCGGAGCGATCTGCGGTTCGTTAGCAGGTGGTTTCTTGCTTTTGCCTGCCCTCACCGCGCCCGGGTTATGGATGGCGGCGATCCTCGGCCTCGCCGCGTGGGGCATTGTCCTCGCCGTCGTGAGCCTGCGCGGAACAAAGCATCTACGCGACAGCCGCACGTTGGGCCTGGCGGCCTGCTGTGCTGGATTGGCGATTCTCGCCACTTATGCGGACGGTCCCACCCCTGCGTGGCGCCATTCGGGCATCGGCGCGGGGCGCGGAAAAATCGTCGGCACCAGCAGAAATTCCGATCAGGAGTTCCTGCACGCCCAACGCAGAAAGTGCGTGTGGGAAACAGACGGACTGGAGTCCAGTGTCGGAATCATTGCCACCGATAGCTTGTCGTTCAATGTAAATGGCAAGAGCGATGGAAACGCCTATGCCGATGCCGGCACGCAGATTGGCCTGGGATTGCTAGGGCCAATCCTTCATCCCAAACCCCAGACCGGCCTCGTCATTGGCCTGGGAACGGCTGAAACGGCAGGCTGGCTGGCGGACGCTGGCGGGATGCAGCAGGTCGATGTGATTGAACTAGAACCGGCGGTGCAGTACATGGCCGAACTCTGTGCGCCCCTCAATCGCAACGCCCTCCAAAACCCCAAGATTCAACTGCACTACAACGACGCTCGCGAGTTTTTGCTGACCAGCAGCCAGGCTTACGACATTATCATTTCGGAACCTTCGAATCCGTATCGCGCCGGCATCGCGAACCTGTACACACAGGAATTCTATCGCTCGGCCCACGAGCGACTCTCGGAAGATGGTCTGTTTCTGCAATGGCTGCAGGGGTATGAAGTCGATGACCGGACCGTGCAGATCGTGCTCAGGACACTACGAACCGTTTTTCCCGAAGTACAAGTGTGGCGAACGATCGCGCTTGACATGGTGTTGGTCTGCGGGAAGTCGCCACAGTCGCTGCAACACACCCAGGCTTCGCTGACTCGCTGGCAGGCCGATCCTGTGATTCGCGAAGGCTTGCAACTTGCCTGGCGCATCGACGATCTGGAAGGGTTGCTCGCGCATTATGTCTGCGGTTCGAAAGCGATCGAACAATTCTGTAGTCGTGAGGAAGCTGTCCTGAATCGCGACGATCGCAACTTGCTGGAGTATGCGTTCGCGAAAACCATGGGCCAGCTGACGCGATTTTCGGTGGTCGATCTGCAGGCGCAGGCGATTCAACTGCGGGATGACAGCCCGCTGCCACCGGGCGAATGGAACGAGCAACGACTCGCCCAGCGGCGGTTGGCACTCCATGCCTATCTAGGGGGCACAGTTCCCAGTAAACCGTGGCTGCTCACGGGACAGACGGACCGCGCCGATGCTTTCACTTTTTACACGCAGTTCAACTACTCCGCCGCAGCGCAAGCGTTTCAGAAATTCCCGCTCGACGATTCCTGTGCAATCGAACGAGTGTTGTACGCGCACTCGTTGGCTGAAGCGGGGCAGCCAATTCCCGAAAAAGTGCTGGCAGCCATTCAAGCGGATAACAAAACCGAAGCATCCGCCATCGCAGCGATCGGCTTCCTGAAAAAAGGGGACCGTCGACGTGGGCTCGAAGAGTCACTGGCGATGCTGCGGCAATTGCACCAAAACCCTTGGGGAAGTCCGCAACTGCTCACTGCCGCACTTCGCCACACCATTCCCTTAACCGAAGTCGATGCTGCCGCGGCAACTCAAGTCTTGGCGCAACTAGACACGCCATTCTCGATGCATCGATTGGAAGAGGATCGTTTGCTCGGTCGTTGCCTGGTCGCCATGTGCATCTCGCCAGATCAGTCCCTCACCGCATTGGCCGCGATCGAGCCAAACGTTTTCTGGAAAGCCGGTTTCCTGACAAATCGGGCACAGCTATACACTGCCACGGGACATTGGCGGGCCGGCCGCGCTCGTGCGGACGCATCGCAGTTCGACGCTTGGGCGCGACAGCCCCGCTAGTTGCCTTGCAAGCCCTGGCATAACCATTAGTACTTCCGCGGTGTCGTCCGGCCTTGCACGCGACCAGGCAGCCCTTGAATGCGCAGGAAGCCTTCGGCATCGGTCTGGTTGTACGAACCGCCACCTTCCATCGTGGCGATCCCTTCGTCGTACAGGTTGTTCGGGCTGTTGCGGCCGTCGACCTGGATGTTCCCTTTGTAAAGGTTGAGGGTCACTTCGCCGGTGACGTGCTTTTGGGCATCCTTGATGAAAGCGAGGAGGGCGTCCATCTTGGCGTGATACCAAAAACCGTAGTACACCATTTCTGC
The DNA here is from genome assembly GCF_007747655.1 of Anatilimnocola aggregata. Lineage (NCBI taxonomy): Bacteria > Pseudomonadati > Planctomycetota > Planctomycetia > Pirellulales > Pirellulaceae > Anatilimnocola > Anatilimnocola aggregata. The sequence goes on along the minus strand of NZ_CP036274.1, from coordinate 3,110,217 downwards.
GACGACGGGCGAGAGCGAATCGCGGAGGTGCATCAGGTCGCGGTCCATCGTCAATTGTTCGATGACGCGATGACCGGCGTAAAGAATGGTCATGCCCGGGGCTTCGTACACGCCGCGGCTCTTCATGCCAACAAAGCGATTCTCGACCATGTCGATCTGGCCGACGCCGTTGCGGCCGCCGATTTCGTTCAGCGTTTTCACAATCTGCAGCGGGCTCAGCGCCTTGCCATTCACGCTGACGGGTACGCCCTTCTCGAAGGCAATTTTCACTTGCTCGACTTTGTCGGGTGCCTTTTGTGGGGTTACCGTCATGCCGAACTCGACGGTCTCGACGCCGTTCACGTTCAGGTCTTCCAACTTGCCCGCTTCGTAGCTGATGTGCAGGCAGTTTTCGTCGCTGCTATAAGGCTTGCTCACGCTGGCCTTGACCGGAATGTTGTGCTTGTCGCAGTAGGCGATCATTTCCGTCCGGCCGGGGAACAGCTTGCGGAACTTTTCGATCCGCCAAGGGGCGATGATCTTCACCGCAGGATTCAGCGCCTCAGCGGCCAACTGAAAACGGCATTGATCGTTCCCCTTGCCGGTCGCTCCGTGGGCATAAGCATCGGCCCCAACTTCGCGAGCCACTTCCAAGCAGACCTTGCTGATCAGCGGGCGGGCGATCGAAGTCCCCAGCAAGTACCAGCCTTCGTATTTGGCCTGCCATTGCAGCACAGGAAAGGCAAAGTCGCGGCACAGTTCTTCTTGCACATCCACAATCCGACTGCTCTTCGCGCCGCAATCGAGGGCCTTCTTCTTGGTTGCCGCGCGGTCTTCGCAAGGCTGCCCCAGGTCCACATACACCGCGTGGACGTCGTACCCTTCTTCCATCAGCCAGCCGAGAATGACCGAAGTATCGAGACCGCCAGAATAAGCCAACACGCAGCTAGGCATGGAAAGAGACTCTGTTGTGAATTGTGGTTGAAGGTCGACTAGTAGGTCACTTCGGCCCGAAGTGACCTCTGCTGCTCGCGACGATCGAGCGTCCGCGAGCAAGGTTGCCCGTTCGCATCCGCATAGGTCACATTCAGCGAATGTGACCTACCGGCAAGCCTCGTATTTTCACCACCCATCGTTCTGCTGACAAGGCCGCGATAATATGAGCAGGGTCGGGAGGTTTTTCGGACAGCATGATCTTGCCGTGGCCGAACAAACTCGTCCCGAAAAAGGGTCAGGTTGATGTTTCGGGCCAACGCGAATTGGCAAAGCCGAGTCCTGTTGCCCGAAAAACAACCCGACCCTGTGTCCGCTGACGGGATTTACGTTTGATGCCTCCTCCCCTCCCCTCCCCTATGCCGCCGGACGAACTGGCTCAACTCACCGCTGACCTGCTCGCCGGAAAACTTCCCCGCGAAGACTTCCTCTCGGCCATTTCGGCCGCGATGTCGGCCAACACCACAGCCGTTACGCCCGACGTCACGCTCGATCTCGACCGTGCCCGCCGCTGCGGCTTTCCCGAAGTAATTTTTGGCGAAGGGAAACCCGCCGCAACCATCGCCACCATCTTCGACCGTCTATTGGCCGCGCAGGTTCGCTGTCTGGCCACCAGAATCTCGGAGGAGAAAGCCGATTTGCTCCGCGCCCACTTCGCCTCGAGGAAGAATCCCACCGCGCGCTACAACTCACTCGCCAGCACGTTTCGCGTCGATCCGCACGATGCTCCGCCGCTGGAGCGCAAGGGAAGGGTCACGGTGATCACCGCCGGCACCAGCGACCTGGCCGTCGCCGACGAAGCCCGCGAAACGCTCGACTGGATGGGGATCAACGTCCACACCATCAACGACGTCGGGGTCGCCGGCCCCCATCGCCTCCCCGCGCGGCTGCCGGAGTTCGTCGGCAGCGATGCCATTGTCTGCGTCGCCGGCATGGAAGCAGCCCTCCCCAGCATCGTCGGCGGCTATGTCGACTGCCCAGTGATTGGTGTGCCGACCAGCGTGGGTTACGGAGCCAACTTCGGCGGCATTGCAGCCCTACTGTCGATGCTCAACAGTTGTGCCGCCAATGTCACCGTGGTCAACATCAACGCCGGCTTCAAGGGTGGCTATCTCGCTGGCATGATCGCCAGCAAACTGCACGACGCGCGACAACGGCCGCAGTAGCCTGGCCAAGCGCCGTTCCGATTCGCGCCTAAACGTTCAACTTGCCTCGCCTAATTGGACACCAACACCCGCTAAAACCCGAGAGATACAACCACTGCTGTTCAACTAAGGCACCCTTAATTGAACACCCCCCCATTTACGATTTCACATCGTGCGATCCTGCGCCGGAAGCGTGATCGCCCGGAGAGTGTTCCTGACCCCGACCCCAACTAGGCAAAAGTTCTTTTCGGCCCCTACTGCTATCTGGTAAAACCTTCCTCACAACAACCGCTCCCGCGCAATTGCCATTTGTTGAGGAAGCAATGTCATTCGATCCGAACGACCCGAACTGGCAACGATTGAATGCCCAGCAACCCCCTCCCGGGCATTATCAAAACTATCCGCCACAACCTTATCGTCGCCCGCAACGCAACAATACCATTTGGTATGTCCTCGGTGGCTTTGCCCTGCTCGGCCTGCTCACCTGCGGGCTCTGCTGCGGTGCAGTGGCCTTGGCACCGCCCCCCAGCAAACAGGCGAGCGGCCCCTTGGGCTTCCTGGCCAGCCAGGCGCAACTCAATCAGTTGAAGAGCCATCCCGACATCCGGCAGCACATCGGCGACATCACCAAGCTAAGCATTAACTTGACGGAGTCGGCCGGAGCCAACCAAGGCCGCATCGGCAAGAAGGCCGCCGTCTACGACATTACGGGAACCAAAGGGAAAGGCTACATCATCGGTCCCGTCGACGAAGGCTGGGGCAAAGAACGACGCTTCATCTCCGCCATTCTCGTCATGCCCGACGAAACGTCCTACGTCATTGTGCGACCTTAGCCAGTAATTGTAGAGGTAGCTAGATCAGTAGTGTCAGATCTCGATAGAAAGCCAGAGCGGATTCCGAAGAAGTCATATTAGCATCGCCGGCAATTTCGTTCCGTACCGAGAATATGAGATCGCATGCGATGGGCAAATTAGAAACTGAACGATGGAAGCCGCGATTCTCGCTCGCATTTCTGATTGTCGCCGTGTTGGGTGCAGCGGCCTACTTTGGTCTATTGCAGGCTACAAAAGACTGGGGAACTCAAGATGTGAAAGACTTCTTGGCGCGGCAAGATAGACTCGTAGAGATTGAAGACGTAACTGCGAAGGCTCCGCTAGTAATTGAGGCAGGCGAGCTATTGCATGAAGGGGGGATAAGCACACCACTTAGCAGCTTGACATGGAAACCGAAGTATTATTTATGGATTTTTGGCTATGTAATTGAATTAGATTTGTGACCAAAGGCGTCCGGTGCAAATAATAGTCAGACAAACCAGCGTCAAGCCGCAGGGCCCGCGTGTGTACTCGATTGCAGCGATGCCTTATCATTACCTTGGCAGCCTCAGCCTCCACCGTCAGGCACGAGTACCTGCCTGATAAACTTGCTCTTCGAAAGTCTCTATGACATGCCGATGCCAGATTCCCGCCATGCTAAAAAGTCACTGATGTGCGGCAACTACGGGACTGCTCTACTGTTTGAGTCCTACGACCCTACACTCTGCATGCTGGACGACCCATACGTGTTTGTTCTTGAGGATCTGCAAGATGGCGGCCTACATCGCAATGTTTTTTTGATTTCAGCCGATGGCACTGAAAAGTGGAGAGTTGCAGACGACCCACAGCATGATTCCGACTCCTTCACAGACATCGTCATATCCGACGAAAATCCCGATGAGCTTATCGGCTATCGATGGTCGGGTCGGATCGTGGCAGTGAAACTTTCCGACGGAAGCATGCGCGATATCGGCTTTACCAAGGGCTGATGGCATCGGCTACCAATATACTTCCCACTGACATTCACTCAACAACTGCAATACAAGTCAGTCAGTAGGTCAGGCAGGTACTCCTACCTCACGGGTGGTTACCTACCATGTCCGACTATCGACGACATTTCATCCCTGGTGGAACGTACTTCTTCACGGTTGTTGCCGAACGTCGCGCGGCACTATTCGCCACGGAACTCGCGCGCGACCTGCTCGGTCAGGTGATGCGCGAGTGCCGCGAGCGTTTTCCCTAAGAAGTCCTGACCTACCACGAAACGCGGGCGAGCATATGTGGTGCCGGCCTTAAACAAAAACGAACGCGGGTTCTGTCAGGCAAGAGTACTTGCCTGAACTACTTGTTTGGTTTCGGGTCATTATCGTTATCTGGTAGAGTGTCCTTCACGACAAATGCCACACCAACGTAGCGAACATCAAAGTGCCCTATGTCTTTAGAAATACTTTTGCAAGCCCCAATCGCTCCTGTCTATACTCAGAATTTCGCAAATGAACCGATCTCGTTTGGCAATCATTCGATTGACTTCGAAGTCGATGGCGTGACCCTAAATTATGAAGCTGACTTTAGATTGCGTTTTGCACCAAGGGACAGGCTTGAGATTGTGTGTCCAATGAATGGTGATGAAGGCCCGGCAATCCATACTCTTTTTGATCGGGGTGACTTGCAGCTCCGATTCACGAAGCGGAATGTTTCCTTCGATGCATTATTCAGTTCCGCACATGGATCGAAAGGAACTTTAGAGTTTGTACCGGCTAGGTCGGCTATTTGTGCGACGGCTCCCTCCAATTGTATTAGTCGCGCGGTCGTTCACCTATTCAATTTGCCCAAGTTTCTGTCTGCGCAGGACTACATTTTTAGAACACACGAGCCGCCACTTTTTGGCGGTTGCAGATGTGGGCGTGTCGTGTTGCGTTTTGATGGCTGGACCATCACGATTGCGGCAAACTTACAAACAGGCAAGATGCTCGAAGAACTTAAGGAGAAGGGTGGCTATGCGATTACACACATTTGTGAAATCGTTAGGGAGGACAGTTCACAGTTTTCGACCAAATCGGTAACAGAGATTATCACTTGCCTACAGTATTTTCTGTCTTTCGCCTTTGGACGTTGGTCAGCCGTCGCGCTGCCGGTCGGATTTGATGAAAACGGCAGAGTTGTGCATGAAGAATGGGGCTTGCCAATGGTGTCCGATGGAGCGTGGAATTCTTCGCAATCATGGTTTTGCGAGCAGGAAGGGGAAATTCTGTCCCAGGTGTTCCCAGGATTTGCTAACCTGTTTTTCCAGAAGACGTGGAGGAAAGCTCTGACAAACGCGTTGTACTGGTACCTCGGTGCGAGCGACCGAGGCGTTGGTATTGGTGTCGATACGGGATTGATACTTGCACAGACGGCTCTCGAAGGGTTGGCCTGGACCTATTGTGTCGAAGATAAAAAGCTTGTTACGAAGGATGCCTTTGCTCCGCGAGGACTAAGCGCGGCGAATCGGTTACGGCTACTTACGACGTCGTTGGGCATTCCCTCGGAAATACCCAAAGAACTACGGACATTACACGCCCAACCAGGTAAGCAGTGGGAAGATGGGTTAGAGGCAGTTACTAAGATTCGAAACGGGCTTGTCCATTCTGGTGAGATCAAAGGTCTTCCGGAAGGCGCGTTTTATGATGCTTGGCGTCTATCCATGTGGTATCTGGACCTCGTGTTACTTCGACTCTGCGGTCATGAAGGCAATTATGCGAATCGAATTACGCGAAGAGCCGTCTGGGAGAGTTCACGAGTGCCTTGGAAGGTTTAGGAGTTCAGGGGAGTCAAGCTGAGATTCGTCCTACTTGCCTCTGCCTTCACTTCCCGCTGCCATTCACTCAACAGTTGCAACGCAGCCATCGGGGTGAGGCTGTTGGGGTCGAGTTGGCGGAGCTTATCCATGACGGGGTGCTCTTCGGGGGCGAAGAGCGTGAGCTGGAGGTCGCCGCGGCGCTTGGTCTTGGGTTTGACGGCGAGCTTCGATTTGCCGTCGGAGTCGAGGTGTTCCTGTTCGAGTTGCGCGAGAATTTGTTTGGCCCGTTCATTCACGCTGCGGGGCACGCCGGCGAGGCGAGCGACGTGAATGCCGTAGCTCTTGTCGGCCGCGCCGGGAATGATTTTATGGAGGAAGATGACCTGCTCTTCCCACTCTTTGACGGCGACATTGAGATTGCGGACGCCGGCCATGGTTCCCGCAAGGTCGGTCAGTTCGTGGTAGTGCGTGGCGAAGAAGGTCCGGCAGCCGATGGTGTCGTGCAGGTGTTCGACGATGGCCCAGGCCAGCGAGATGCCGTCGTAGGTGCTAGTGCCGCGGCCGATCTCGTCTAGCACCACCAGGCTGCGAGCCGTGGCCGTGTTCAGAATGCGGGCCGTTTCCGTCATCTCGACCATGAACGTGCTTTGCCCGCGCGACAGTTCGTCGCTGGCTCCGACGCGGGCAAACACGCGATCGGCGATGCCGATAGTCGCCGAGTTGGCTGGTACAAAACTGCCAATCTGGGCCATAACGGTGAGCAGTGCGACCTGGCGAATGTACGTGCTCTTACCGGCCATGTTGGGGCCGGTGATCAGCAGCACGAAGCCGTCGTCGCCGCCACAGCGGGCATCGTTGGGAACGAACGAACCCTGCGTCTCAATGACGTCGAGCACCGGATGACGGCCGTCGACGATCTGCAGCACCGGTTCTTCGGTCATCACCGGCCGGCAGTAATTCCGTTGGCAAGCAAGCTGGGCCAGCGAAGCGAGGACGTCGATCTGCGCGAGGGCTGCGGCGGTTCCTTGCAGGCGGCGAGTCGCAGCCTGCACGATGTCGCGCAGTTTAAGGAACAGGTCGTACTCAAGTTCTTTGGCACGCTCGTCGGCGGTGAGGACTTGCTCTTCGTACTCTTTGAGTTCCGGCGTGACGTACCGCTCGGCGTTGGTGGTGGTCTGCTTGCGATGATAGTTGGGGGGCGTTTTGTCTTTGTGACTGTTGGTGATTTCGATGTAGTAGCCAAAGACCTTATTGAACGCGACCTTCAAATTCGGAATGCCGGTCCGCGCGGCTTCTTCCGCCTGGTACTTGGCGATCCACTGTTTGCCGCCGGCAGCAAGGTCTCGCAGCTTATCGAGATCGGCGTGAAAGCCGCCGCGGATCATGCCGCCATCCCGGGCCAGCAGCGGGCAGTCGTCGAGCAGGGCCGATTCAAGCTGAGCGCGAATCTCTGGGCAGAGATCGATCTGACCTTCCAATTCACCTAGCAGCGTACTCTTCCGCGCGGTGAGTTTCGCCTTGAGCTTGGGGAGCGAGGCGAGCGTGCGGCCGACAAAGCACAAATCGCGGGGCGTGCAGCGGCCGGTGGCGACGCGAGCGAGCAGCCGCTGCAAATCGTAGACGCCGCGAAGCTGCTCGCGCAGGTCGTCGCGCAGTGAAGATTCGTGCGCCAGTTCGGCGACGGCGTTCAGTCGGCCTTCGATCTGCGTCTTATCGGTGAGCGGACTGGCCAGCCAATCGGCGAGCAAGCGGCCACCCATGGGGGTTGCCGTGCGATCGATCGCGGCCAGGAGCGAACCCTCGCGCGAGCCGCTGCGGAGCGTGCGGGTCAGTTCCAAGCTGCGGCGGGTCGCTTCGTCGATTTCGAGCGATTGCCCGGAACGATACGGCAGCAGTCGGTCGATGTGTTCGAGATTCGTCTTCTGCGTCTCTTGCAGGTAATCGAGCACCGCGCCGGCCGCGCGAATGGCGGGCACATCGTCTTCAGTGAAGCCGAAGCCGTCGAGACTCTTGGTTTGAAAATGCCGCGCGAGCGCGGAGGCACCCGTATCGTGCGCGAATGCCCAAGCTGGGCGTTTGGTGAGAACAGCCTTGCTGGGAAGGTGTAACTTGAACTCGGCTTCGTCGCCCAATAAGCATTCGACCGGGCCGATGCGCGCGATCTCGTCATTCACGCGCGCGAGCGGCACGACCGCGGCGAAAAACCGACCGGTCGATAATTCCGCCCAGGCAATTCCCGCCAGCGCACCGGCTGCTTGCAGATCGACAGGAAGCGCAACCGCCGCCAGATAATTATTTTGCAGCGGATCGAGCAGTGCGTCGTCGGTGAGTGTGCCGGGACTGACGACGCGGGTGACCTCGCGCTTGACGAGTCCCTTGGCCTGCTTGGGGTCTTCGACCTGTTCGCACACCGCAGCCCGCAGGCCGGTGGCAATCAGCTTGGCGAGATAGCCCTCAAGCTGATGGTAGGGAAAACCGGCCATGGGAATCGGGTTTTCGCCCTTGTCCCGGCTGGTGAGGGTGAGCCCGAGAATGCGCGAAGCGGTCTTCGCATCTTCGAAAAAGAGCTCGTAAAAATCACCCATGCGAAACAGCAGCAGCGCGTCGCCGCACGCCTGTTTGGCATCGTGATATTGTTGCATCATGGGGGTCGCGGCAGCCATCGGGCGATTTTACGCGACGGACCTGAAAGTGCGGAGTGGGGATTGCGAAATGCGGAGTGCAAATGCGTCAATTTCTTAAATCCACATTCCGCAATCCGAATTCCCCACTATTTCCCCTTCTCCACCGCTTCACCCACCATGGCTTCGAGCGCGGGGGGCTTGCCTGCACGCGGGACGGGGACGTAGGTGACGTGCTTGAGAACGAGCGGCAGGCCGTTGTCGTCCTTGGAGGTGATGAGGAGGCCGTCGGCGGTGAAGTCTTCTTTGCGTTCGCCCTTGGTGCGTTTCCAGCCGAGAAGTTTGCCGGCGTCGTCGTAGCGGTAGTCGTCGCGCCATGACTTCGGCGTGTCGAAGGCGGGGTCGACGTAGTTTCCTTTTTCTTCAGCGCCGGTGTAGACGATGCTTTTGATGTGTCCCTGGTCATCGTAGGTCCGCTCTTCGTTATCGAGCGTGTTGACGCAAAAGAACGCTGGAGCGGAGTAGTGAGTGCCGTTGTGGCCGAAGATGCCGATGTCGAGGCGATTCGATTCCATTGTCGAGCCCTCGGCGATCGGCGCGCGGCCTTGCCAGGTGAGCGCGATTTCGGCGCGCGTGCCGTCGCCCAGGGGTTTGATATCGATCTTGCTCGCGTCGCCGCGCAGGACTTTCCAGTGATAGGTCAGCTTGGCGCCGTTGGTGTCGACCCCTTTGGCCGACAGGATGTACTTGCGCTTGTACTGGGTCGATCGCCAAATGCGGGCGACGGCCATCGGCGTGTCGAACAGTTTTTCGCGCTCGCCAGCGTCGAAGTAGTCGCGGCCGAGAACGGGCTTCTCTTCGTCCTCCACACGGACCATTACCACCGGCGGCAGCGATTCGAGTGTGAGCGAATGAGCGAGCTCGATCATGCGGAGCACGTCGAGTTCTTTGCCATCGAAGACGGTGGGGTGCGCGCTGCCGGTCAGGTAGTCGGCGTCGTTCTTCACCGGTTTGTTCGAGCGGCGGAAAATCATCTGCATGGCGGGCATGAGCATCTGCTTTTCGGCCAGCGTTTTTTTCACATCGGGCCGCAAGGCGGCGAGCGTGCAGCAGATGGCATCCATGAAGGCGCGATCGGAGCCCGACGAGCCCTGGCTGACAATGACGTAAGGGAGATTCACGGCGTAGACGTCGCCGTAACCATCTCCCTCGCCGTTGTGACCCGGGTCGTGATCGCGATGCTCGGGATAGAAGTACATATGGTTATTCAGGTATTGGACGAAGAGAGTTTCGATGCCGCCGGGACGTATGTAGGCGAGCCGCGGATTGCTGCGCCAGAGCGGGCCGGCCGTTTGTGCGGTCGATGAATTGCCGAGCACTGCCTGCAACCCGGGAGCGGCGAAGATGTTCGTCAATTGAACTCCGTAGCCCGTTTCCTTGGAGATTTCCGGAGCGTATTCGATGCGGGTGAGTTGCGGAAACTGCTCGTAGGCCATGTTCGAGTGGTCGCGATCGCAGTTGTCGTAATAGTCGCCGCTGTTGCCGGCTGCGGTTCCCTCTTTGAACCACTCGATCAGCTTTTTGCCAACTTCGCCGTGCCCCTTGATCACCGGAACAGCTTCCGCGTCCTTATCAAGCTCGGCGGGCTCGAACGAGATACGAACGAGATTACGTCCTGGATCCCAGACGGCATTCTTAGCGGTGACCGTGGCGACGCCCACTTCGACCTTGCTGGTTGGTGGATCGGTGCTGGCCGGTTTGTAGACGCCGTCTTTGACCTGCTGTACGAGTTCCGCAAACTTGGGATCGTCCCGCAGCGAAGCGAGATCGTCATCCTTCTGCAAATGCGCCGCGTTCGAGAAGCCAGCCTTCACCGCGCGTTCCAAGCTGGCGAGCGCTGGTTCTTTTTTTCCTTGCAGCGCCTGGAAGCAGGCGAGGTTATAGGAGAACAGAGGAAAGAATGGCGCGACCTGCTCCGCACGTTGGCAGGCGTTCTCGGCATCTTCAAGCCGCTTGGCTGCCGCTGCTTGTTGGGCTGCGGCCATCATTTGCGAGGCGATGCTCACTCGCCCCGGTTTTTGAAAGGGGGAGATCTCCGAACTTGGAACCTTGGGCAGTTCGTTCTGGGCCAACAAGGCCGAGCCGACGAGCAGTACGCTGAAGCCGAGGAGAGAGGTTTTCATGTTTTCTTCCAGCGATAGGCGGCAATCGAGTTTTGGGAGAAGAAGGCTTCGTGCGCAACCTGGGACCGCGCCGCGGTGTATTTGTTGACGATGTCGAAGACTGTTTGATACGAGGCAGCGCGCGAGCAGACAGGCCAATTGCTGCCGTAGATCACGCGATGTACGCCCCAAGTCTTCCAGAGGGCGTCCAGCACCGGTCGATAGAAGTTCAGATCCTGCGGCGCATCTTGCTCGCGCTTGCCGGTCGCTTCAACCAGCGCCGAGACTTTGCAGTATACGTGCTTGTGCTCGGCGGCGGCCTGCATGCCCGCGAGCCAATCGGCGGGCGGTTCCTCGCCATCGATGCGTAGATTGCCGCAGTGATTGATGACAATCGACAGGTTTGGCAGGGCTTTCGCCAGCTTCGCGACGACAGCGGGTGTCTCGGGCCCGCCATTCACATCGACGGTCAATTGCAGCAAGCTCAACACCCGCAAATGGTCAACATAGGTCGATTGCTCCAGACCGTTCTTCAAATCATTGACGTTGAGCCGAATACCGCGAAACTTTCGATAGGCCGTGAATCGTTCGACGTTCTTCACAAAATCGTCGCTGCCCGGCTTCAAATTGCCAATGAGACCGACGATGAACGGTTGTTTGGCGGCCAGATCAAGCAACCACTGATTATCTTCCACCCATGGGCTGGCCTCGACCACGATCGTTCCGGTTACGCCCTGCGGCTTCGTCAGTTTCTGGAACTCGTCCGGCAATACTGGGCGATAGAGCACAGAGTCTTGCTTGCCGGGCCACGGAACTCCTTCTTTGCGAGTTGGATCGTAGAAGTGAGTGTGGCAATCGATGATGTCGGGCGGGAGTGGTCGTGGAGCCGCAGACAGCGCAGAATCGGCTGCGAACACGGCACCCATTGCACCAGCCTGTTGCAGCCAACTACGTCGCGACACATTCATCGGCGGGCTCCTTCAGCCGGGAATCTACTTCACGCCCAATTCTTTCACGAGAAACGCGAACACGTCCGCCGAAGCATCGATCAGTTTGCTGGTGGGGGTGCCAGCGCCGTGGCCAGCGCGGGTTTCGATGCGGATGAGCGCGGGAGTAGTTCCGGCATGCGCTGCTTGGAGTGCGGCTGCGAACTTGTAGCTGTGCGCCGGGACGACGCGGTCGTCGTGATCGCCGGTAGTGACCATCGTCGCGGGATATTTTGTTCCTGACTTCAAATTGTGCAACGGAGAGTAGGCATGCAGCACCTTGAAGAGTTCGGCATCATCGGACGAGCCATACTCGGGGGCCCAGGCCCAGCCAATGGTGAACTTGTGATACCGGAGCATGTCCATGACGCCAACCGCCGGGACCGCTGCTGCGAATAGATCGGGCCGCTGAGTCATTGCAGCGCCGACGAGCAGACCGCCGTTACTGCCACCGCGAATCGCCAGCTTGTGCGGGTTCGTGTACTTCTGGTCGATGAGCCATTGCGCTGCGGAAATGAAGTCGTCGAAAACGTTCTGCTTGCGATCCTTCATGCCCCCTTCGTGCCAGGCACGACCGTACTCACCACCGCCGCGCAAATTGGGAACCGCGTAGACGCCACCCAGTTCCAACCATTCAATCACGCCAACTGAGAACCCCGGCGTGAGTGAAACATTGAAGCCGCCGTAGGCATATAGGATTGTCGGATTATTGCCGTCGAGCTTGATACCTTTCTTATAGGTAAGAATCATCGGCACGCGTGTGCCATCTTTGCTTGGGTAGAAAACCTGCTTCGATTCGAACGCGCTCTCGTCGAACTTCACCGTGGGCTGACGGAAGATCTCGCTCTTCCCGCTGCGAATGTCGTAGCGATAAATGGCCCCGGGCACCGTATAGCTGGTGAAGGTATAGAACGTTTCGTTCTGGTCGAAGCGACCACCGAAGCCACCGGCCGAGCCGAGACCCGGGAAATCGATGTCGCGAATCAGCTTGCCGCTGGTATCAAAGATGCGCACTGCTGAGCAGGCATCGTGCAGGTAATTGGCAATCAAGTGCCCGCCGACCGCGCCGACACCTTGCAGCGTATCGCGCGACTCCGGAATGACGTCCTTCCATTCGCTCCGCGCGGGCTTGGTGATGTCGACGGCAATCAACTTTTTGAACGGCGCGCCGAGATCGGTGGTGAACCAGAACTTGGCCCCTTCATTGCCGACAAAATAGTACTTGGCGTCCCATTCCGAGATCAACTCGACGACTTTCGCGTCGGGCTGCGTGAGGTCTTTGTAAAAGACGAGATTCTTTTGCTCGGTGCCGCGCCAGACCGTGATGATCAGGTATTTGCCGTCCTCGGTCACATCGCCGCTGAAGCCCCATTCCTTTTCGTCGGGGCGTTCGTATACCAACTGATCGGCGGCCTGCGGCGTCCCCAACTTGTGGTAGTAGAGCTTCTGGTAATAGTTGGCACCGGTGTATTTTTCGCCGGGCTTCGGTTCGTCGTAACGGCTGTAATAGAAGCCGGCGTTGTCGTTGGTCCACGAGGCTCCCGAGAACTTCACCCACTTCAAGTGGTCGATTTCGTTCTCACTCGTCTCGACATTCAGCACTCGCCAATCGTTCCAATCCGAACCGGCAGCAGCCAGGCTGTAAGCCATCCACCTACCATCGTCGCTGACGACCCAATCGCCGAGCGCCACGGTCCCATCGGCCGAGAGCTTGTTCGGATCGAGCAGCAGCCTGGGCTCGCCATGCAAACCATTGGTCACATAGAGCACGCTTTGATTTTGTAGGCCGTCGTTCCGTGTGTAGAAGTACTTGCCGTGCCTCACCCGCGGCAGGCCGAATCGCTCGAAGTTCCAGAGTTCTTCCAGGCGAGCGCGAATGGCCTTGCGCTGCGGAATCTTCTCCAGGTAATCAAACGTCAGCTTATTTTGGGCGATAACCCAGGCCTTGGTGGCATCGCTATCGGGCTCTTCGAGCCAGCGATACGGATCGGCGACCTTGGTGCCGTGATAGTCGTCGATCTGCTCGCCGCGGGCGGTTTCAGGATATGTGAATTTCATGCTGCTGGCGTTTGCTTCACTGGAAATTGAGGGACGAGCGACAACGGCGGGTTCAGCGGCTGTGAGAACGATCGGCGCAAGCGCGCAGACAATTCCCAACAGCAGGACCGCGCGTGATTGCCAGGCTGGCGCTAACGAGAGAAGGCAGTTCACAACGCGTTACTCCGCGAATTGGCGAGTTGAGAGGAATTGTGCAATATCGCCGTCTATAATGAGAATCGCAATGGCAGCAACAGCGGTAGCTGAATTCGCCAGAATTCAGGGGCTAAACAACTCGCCGCAGGCCGGTCTCGTAATCCCCGCAACGTTACTCTTCGCCTCCGATCGTCCCGTCACCAAAGCCGTGCTTGCGAAGATAAGAGTAAATCCGCCAAAAGCGATCCCAGAACTCGGGCTGCCAGAGTTTTAGTTCCGGATAGCCCGGCATCAAGCATCCAGAATACTTGTAGTTCCGAAAGCAGTCCGTGCTGACAAGTTCGGCGCGTTCGGGGTTTCTGGCGATGTATTCCACAACGTTTTCGAATGCTCCAACCTCACGCTCTTCTTCTCGCAAAACGTGGTCGTATGGTTGCGTTTGAAATTTGCACTGCAAGACAGCCAAGATTGGATTCAAGTGCTTCCGAAAGAAACGGACGGCATTTCGCTGATCGCTGGAATCGGCGATCCCAACCAGCAGCAGATGAAGATGATCGGGCATGCAGCAATAAACGGGACAACAGAGTCCGTAACGAAAGCAAGTATGAGTGAGGATCTCACGAAACTTGTAGTAGAAAATCGGAATTAGCCAGCCGGTGAGACGGTCCTCGATCGTCATTGTCCAGTGAACATACGCCTGTCCGCGATAGGCATTTGCGGGTAATCGCTTTAGATAGTCGCCGTCGTCTGTTTCGCTCATTATCTCCTCGCCATGGTTCCTGCGCATTGCAGTTCATCGGAATTCTGGCGAATTCCGCTACGGTTTTGGCGAACTCTTACTCATCCGTCCGGAATGTCACCGCGGGCAGTCCGGCTTTGTTGTAGAGGTTCACGAGCGGGTTCCAGGCCCACCCATAGCGAACGTGCTTGGGTTCGGCCACTTCGGGGGAAGAGACGACGATGGTGTCGCCGTCGATCACTGCGTTGCCCCAGACGAACTGCTTGTCTTCACCAGCGATCGCGAAGCCGGTTAGTTTTTCTTCCCCTTCTTTGATCGCCAAGCCGCCGCCAAGATGCGTGAACGAGAGGCGAATGCGGTCGTTCTTGGGCCCTTCGATTTTCATGCAGCTGAACTGCGGACCGGAATAGATGAGCTCTTTCTCGCCATACACCAGGTGCCGCGCGGTGAGCGCTAGTCGTCGGCCAACTTCCTGCTTGTTCGGCGGATGAATGTTGCCATCGCCCGTGTCGATCGTATTTGCCAGCCCCGTATTGGGAACCGTTCGCGCCGTGCGCCACTGGGACTCACGAATTTCGGCCCAGCCCGGTTCGGTGGGCTTCGTCTGCTTGGGATTCGTATTAGCCAGCGAAACAATTAAGAACGGAAACTCTCCGGACTGAAAATGCTCGCGCCAGTCGGTGATGAGCGTGGGCAACAACCGACGATACTGCAGCCAGCGCGGGCCGTTCGCTTCACCCTGATACCAGACGACTCCTTTGATCGAGTAAGGCTCGAGCGGCGCGATCATGCCATTGTAGAGCCCAGTAATGGTTTTGTAGTGCCCGACTTTCGGTTCGGGAAAGGGCTCGCTCAGATCCGTAATCGAGACTGATTTCTTTGCTTTCCACTTGCCTGCGGGGCGCAGAGGTTTTTCGGCGGGTCGCTTTACCGAGCGTAAAGCCATGTTGGATGGCATTGAACAAAAACCACCGGGGCCCTCCTGGTTCAGGATCGCGACGGTTAGCAGATTCTTGCCGGGCTTTACGCGTGAGCCTTCGATGGTGTAGTTCCGCGTATTTCCTTTGAGTTGGCTCGAGGCGAGGAGTTTGCCGTTCAGCCAGACGATGTCGAAATCTTTAATCACCGAAAGCTGCAGGAGGAGATCTTCGCCGGCCCATTCAGCGGGGATCTCTAAGTGGTGACGAAACCAAACGAGGCCGTCGAAGTCGCCGAGCCCGGCTTCTTCCCAAGGCTGAGGGACGTCAATTTCCTGCCAGTCAGAGGTATCGAGTTCTGGATCGCTGGTGTACTTCTTCTTCGCGCTTTCTGGATCGACCTTCGCGGCCCATTTTTCCAGTTCGGCGAAGTGATCGTAGTTCTCGCCGACATCGCCAGCCTGTTGTTTGAGGTCGGCCAGTTCCTTGGGAAAGTCTTCGGGCATGAGACGCGCCAGCGCGGGACCGGAGACCCAAGCTTCGGCTGCGGTCGCGCCGACGGAACTGTGAATGATGCCGATGGGGACTTTTTGCGTCTGATTCAACTCGCGGGCGAAGTAGTAGCCGACGGCGGAGAAGTTGCGCGCAAGTTCCGGCGTGCATTGTTCCCAGCGCGCGGGAGGCGGAAGTTTCAGCGGCACTAGCGAAGGATAAAAGCCGACGGTGAACGAGCGGATCTGCGGATGACTTGCTTGCTTCACTTCTGCTTCCGCATTCTGTGCCAGCCGCACGGGCCAGTTCATATTCGATTGCCCGGAGCAAAGCCAAACGTCGCCGCATAAGACGTTGGTAAGTTCCACGCGTTGCGTACTGCCGGCGATCGACAGCTTGTGAGGGCCACCTGCTGGGAAGGGGCCAATCTTCGTCATCCATTTGCCATCGGCACCAGCCTTCGCGGGTTGGTCGGTAGGCTCGTCGTTGAAAGTGATCGTGACAACATCGCCGGGTGTGCTCCAGCCCCAGATGGGAGCCGCCACATCACGCTGGAGGACCATGTCGCTGGTGAAGAGCGAATGAACGAAAGGCAGCGGAGTGGGGCGCGTCGGCCACCAAGGCTGCGGACCGGTGGGCTGCGCGATGGCCGACGATGAACCAATGAGCGCAAGGCAAAACGCGCAGGCCAGCGAAAGGCTGGCCCAGTGGGGGCGTGATTGCATGAGAGGTAACTCGGCCGCATTGAGCGGCGGTCAGGGCGGGATATGTTTGGGGAGCGAGTTAGTTTTCGTCGCCGCCGCTGATCAGCTTCTCTTCGACGCGGTCCGCTTGCCAGGCGACCGACGTGACGACGCGGCTGACATCGAGGGGCGTGAGCGTACTGGCGAGCTGGCTGTGACGGACAACCACGATATCGCCGGAAGGAGTATCTTCCACGGCAAACGCACCGTCCACCATTTTGTTGTTGTACTTGAGCAGAGCCAGGGCGTTCTCGGGCGAACATGGTCCGCAGGTCGAAGAATAAGCGACCACCGAATTGCCGCCGTGATCCTTTTCGAAACGAATCGAAACGGTCTGCTTCCGCAGCGGACCAACCGCGACGGTTGCTGTCCAAACATCAGCGGCGTCATTCAATTGCCAGCCTGCGGACTGCGCCACGCTGCGAATCAATGCCCGCGGATCAGCGGACGCAGCAGGCCGCATCGGTGTGATCCCGCTCAAGTCGGGGCCAACCGGCATGCCACCGGGAATCGCTGCGGCCGTCGATGGCGGTGGAGCAGCCGGTTGCGAAAACTGATTGGGATTCACTTGTGGGCGATTCTGCATGGCATTCTGAATCATTCCCGGCAGCATCACGCCGTAGCCGGCACCTAGACCCATCCCCACGACGCTGTTCGCCTGCCCACCTGGATTGTCCGCGATCTTCCCCAAGCTATTGGCCGCTTGATAAACCGTGTAAGCCTGCAGGTCGCCGATGGCTCCCATGCTGCTGCGGGCGTCGATGGCCTTCTGCACTTCCTCGGGTGGCGAAATGGCATTGATGAAGAACTCGACGAGCTCCAACCCGTAGCGCGCGAAGTCCTGGCCGATCTTCGAAGTGGCTCCCGCACCGATTTCATCGAACTGCGCCGGCAAATCGAGCAAGCTGGTTTGCGAAGTAGCCAGCAGGTCGGTCAAGCGCGAGACGATCAAGTCTTTCAAGTACGACTGGATTTCATCCGTCGTGTATTTCCCCTGCGTGCCGACGAGGTCATCCAGAAACTTATTCGAATCGACGACCTTAAATGCAAACTTGCCGTTGGCCCGCAGGCGGACAATGCCAAAATCCTTATCGCGCACGGTAATCGGCTGCCGCGTTCCCCATTTTTGATCGAGAAACGTCTGCTTGCCGATGAAATAGACCTGAGCCTGAAATGGCGACTTCTCCCACGGAATGGTCAGCATTCGCGTGAGGAGCGGCACGTTCAGCGTAAACAACGTGTGCTGGCCAGGGCCGAATTTATCGAGCGCTTTGCCGCTGCGAACAAAGACCGCTTCTTGATTGGGCTGAACGATCAGTTGGGCACCCAACTTGATGTCGGCCGAACCTTCCGGAGGCTCGCGGTGAACGATGGTGCGATTGGTGTTATCGAAAAACTGAATGACTTCAAGTTGAATGCCCATGGCAGTACCGCTCCGGCAAGAGAAGAGTTTTCTTGGCTGTTGCCCTCCGTTGTATCGCTGACAGGTGTGTGGCGAAAGAGGCGAAGCACGTTCCCGAACTTCGCTTGCGGTTGAAGCGAACGTGTTTATTGGGCTCGCTGGTCACGCGGCTCAGCATCGTGCGTCAAAGCACGAATCACCAGGAGAGTAATCGCGAGCAAAAAGCCCGGCAGCGCGAAGCACATGCCCGTGAGAATCGCGGCCAGGGACATCGAACCACCAGCGGCCAGTTCTTCCGGCGTGGGACTAGCACCACTCAGCGCAATCACCTGCATGCTGGCTATGAAGCCATCGAATTCACTGATGAAAGTCACGTCCAAAGGCAAAGGAATGAGAAGCAGTAGCGCAGCCGTGAGATGGGTTGACTTGCCACGCCTAAGGAGCACCCAAATCATGGTGAGCGAGAAAATGGTCATTAGCAGTTGCACCACAAACCGGATGCCCAGTGCGCGCAGGAACCAGAGCAAATAGCTCGTGTCGTCGGCGCCCAGGAGTTGACAGTTGACGTCCATTCAAAGTCCTTCGTTGTCGTAGTCTGTCTATTTCAAGACAGTGACGATTGGTGCCGATGCTCGTTTCAGCGGGTCGCCTCGCATTCCCATCGACAGAAGAACGTAAGAGCCGAAAAGCAGAATCGGCAGAAAGCAATTTGCCGACAACATGGCCGTCGTCGCCCCATAAGCAAACCACGCCATGGCGTCCGATGTCTCTCCTGCTACGGCAACGATTCTTAGCGAAATGGAAGTTGCGGCGAGGAAAGCAAAGGTGCCAACCAGGAGTGGCAATGTCATCAGCAGCAATACGGCCGTAGAAGCTGCCGATCCGCGCCCTCGAAAGCGCAAGAGTACGATCAAGCCTAACGCCACAATGGTGGCAACAAATAACAGCAATAGCGTGGGCGTACCGACGACCTCAACGAACCACTGCACGTACGACATTCTGGAGCTTATGCCTAAATCTGGCTTGGGTATTACTTCAACAATCACGGGAAAGTCGTCCATTTCCGCCTCGTGCCAATACAGCCGGATAGAAGAAAAGCTGCCCCGCGTTGTATGATGCACCTTTAAGCTGGTCAAGCAACTTGGCGACGAACTGAATCGCCCGCGATTGCTCCCTTTATTCCCCGAGTCGTTATGAAATCATCTCTCCCAGGATCGCAGCCGCGACCCACGGCCGGCGCTAGTTCCAAACTCATCAGGCTGATTGTCAGCCTGTGTGTGGTGGCGGCATTCATTTACTTTTCGCGCGAGCGGGCGAAACAAGTGGACCCTGCTGCCGAGCAAACGCCAGCAGCGCAAACCGGCGATCCTGAAGTTGTCGTATTGCCCGCGAAGAAGCTGACCACAAAGTCTGCGGATCTTCCGGCAGAAAGTACCGTCGATCGAGCGCCAAGTCAGCCGGCAGTCAAGACGCTTATCAAGAACGTTGTCATTCGGAACCAAGATGGCAGCGTGATCTATCGGGGCAATATTGACCTGAGCGAGACTTTGGCGCGGATCGAACGCCGCGACTACGGCAGTCATGTCAACGACGGGAGCGTGTTTCAAAATCGCGAGAAGCGCTTGCCCAAGCAGCCCAGTGGCTACTATCACGAGTGGGTCCATCCCACCCCCAAGCAGCGCGGACCTGGTCCGCAGCGCATTGTTACTGGCGAACAAGGTGAACTCTATTACACGCCCGATCATTACGAAACCTTCGAGCGGCTCGATCAACCCGCGGGAAAGAAATAAACGATGACCGCCGACGAAGCATCTTCAGCCGATCACCCCACGCCGGAAATCCTGCCGGTCGAAGACCCACGAGCCTTCGCCGCAGAAGCCCGGACGAATCCACGGAATCGCGTCGTCTGGGTGCCGCGCAGCGTGCGCAGCAAAGACACCCTCTTGCGCCTGTTCGCCGATGCGCTCCATTTTCCCCGTTACTTCCGCCGCAATTGGGACGCCTTTGAAGAGTCCCTCCGCGAATATCTGGCGTCATTGCCGGAACATGGCGCGCTCATCATCGTGCACGAGCACGTCCCCTTTGGCGAAGGGGAAAATCACACGACCTATTTCGAGATTCTCCTCTCGGCAGCAGCGAATCGCACGGACGGCCACTCGCTGCAGATCGTCGTGCCGGGCTGATTCACGCCCGGCATTCGCCTTCCTGCCGGTTCGCCGCGGGGCAAGGTTTATCAACACCCCCCTTTTGCGTGCATCACCTGCAAACTGTTTGACGACAACGAATTGCGCCCAATTTGGCAATGCTGAAATCATCCTGTTTGTTGATAAACCTCAGTGGCACATCTCTCCGAGATCGGAAAGTTTCCAGGCAAGCCACGAAACAGCCCTCTTCGCGCGCGAACTGCCACGCGTCGCGCAGGCACACTTCTCCACCAGATTGCCAATACAGCTGATTTATTTATGACTATCTAGTGATTACTTGTAAATTAAATGATGTTGATGTTTTTTAGTCCTACTTGGCGTGGTCGGACTAGGGTTGGCCTCACGCAAGCAGCAGTTATCGTTTGCGTTCCTCAGCACTGCGCAAGCTTGCGCGGCTGATGGCGTCGACGGATTCCACTCGGCCGCGGTGTCTCGGCTACAATCTGAAACGGATCTTGATAGACAATTCGCCCGGGAAACTCCGTGCGGATAACTCTCACACGAAGATCGTGATCCTTCAGCACGGCAACCAGATCCCACATCCGTGCAATCGGCTCCTTCGCCGTCGGTCGAAACCAGCAGACGGCGCTGCGCGACCAGCTGCCGGCATGAAACGGCGGACAGGGTAAGCACCGATTGAACCAGGCAAACGAGTCGTTCACCACTTCAGCCTGGTAAGACTCTAACGTGCCGTCATCCAGCAACGAGCACGCTGCCGTGATGACACCATCGGCCCACCACGGATCGTCCGTCTCGGCAGCAGCAACAAAGCGAATAAACATCGGAGTAGCGACCATTGATGGCAAGGCGCTCGATGAACTTCGATCGCTCTTACCAATCAACAGACAATGGCATCCGCAGTTGGTTCGCTGGATTAAGAGCCAAGCGGCGAATGCCGCTGACTGCGCTGGGGCCACCGATTAGCACGCTGGCATCTTCAACTACCTGACACCATCGATTCGTCGAACCGCAGGCGATTTCCAAACGGGTCGATCACCTCCATTCCCTTTGACTGATGGAACGTTTTCGCGATGCCCGGACGCATGTAGCCGTAGTTCTTGCCCGTGATCTCACGATGATACTCCTCCAGTCCCGCAACCCGAATAAAGACAGTCGAACCGGGACAACAATCGTCATGATGCTCCGAGAGATGCAGTACGCAGCCCGCGCGCGAAATCTGCAGGTAGATCGGCGCACGTTCGTCGAAGCGATGTTCCCAGTCGACCGCGAAGCCCAGAAAGTCGAGATAAAACTCCCGCGCTTTCTCGACGCTAAAGATTCGCAAGATGGGAATCGTCTGCAGTACCTGAAACGACATCGTGCTGCTTCTCCGCTTGAATAAACTGGCGTATGGTACTTGCTCAGAACCAAACTAGCTCTTCGCCAGCAGTTCCTCAAGATTGTCGCCGACCTCTCCGAAAATGAACCTGCCTCATGTTTGCCAACCTTGTAAGATGCCTGACTCGCTTGCCTGGACAATTGCTCGGCCGCAATCCGTTCCGCGGAGATTGTCTCCCCTCGCGAGTGAAACTCATTCACTTTGGCTCGGGGCGCGGGACGTTTCCGTTCCCGCATCCTTGGAACTACGACCGGCCAATTGAGATTCTAGAAAGCTATTTTTGGAACTCGGAAAACGAAACTGGTGGTGGCCAGCACAATCGCTTTCTCGACGTGCCAGGTTTTGCCCCGATCCTCGTAACGCGTGATCCGCAAATCATCCGCGCGATCACGACGGAAACGGGTGATAAGCCGGGCCAGTTCGATCGCGATACGCTCCCTTCTACGGGAATTGCCCGCGCCACGGGCAACGACACACTCCTCTATTCGAATGGCGCGATCTGGAAGTCACAGCGCAAACTGGCTGCGTCACCGTTCGGCAAGACCACACTCTTCCAACCCGAAATGTTTCACGAGTTTGCCGAGACCTTTCGGCACACTGTCCTGAAACGGCTCGAAGTGCTGCGGCAACACCTGCTTAGCAGCGGCGAGAAATCAGTCCGCATTCCGCTTGAACCGGAGATCAAAGCGGTGATGCTCGAGATGCTTACGAATAGCTTCTTCGGCACAACATTGTCATACGACGAAATCCGTAACTGCTACGTCCCGGGACTCGAACGCGTGATCGAGCACATCGTGGGAGATACGGTTAAGAACAAGCTCGGCATTCCCGTCTGGAAGTTACCGAGCTTGACGCGCGGCATGGCACAAACAAAGCGAGATTTCGCCTGCTTCGAGGCACTCACTGACCACGTGCTGGCTGCCCGCAACGAGGGAAAAGGCCTGTGGAAGCAGTTCAAGTCGGATGTTCCCAATGAGGCTCTGCGGAGCAATCTGAAAGTCTTTCTCGCTGGTGCCTTGGAAGCGACAACTTCCTATGCCAGTTGGGCCGTGGCTCACCTGGCACGACATCCGGCAGCCCAAGAGAAGGTGTGGGAGGAAGTGAAGTCGCTCGAAGACTACTCTCCCGAGCATCTCGACGCCGCGAAGTATTTGGGGCGAGTCCTCGACGAGACGTTGCGGCTGACTCCCTCGCTATACTTTCTGCCGCGGCAGGCAACGGTCGATACCTGGGTCGATACGGCGGACGGACGGAAGATGTTCATTCCACAGGGGACGCACGTGTTGCTCGACGTGTGGCACGCTAATCGTCACGAAGATCACTGGGGAACAGCAGTCGCGGGCTATCCGGCCGTCGACTTTGCTCCGGAGCGTTGGGAGCATCTCGCCGCCGCGGGCCGGGCCTCGAAGGACGTGCTCCACTTCGGCTTTGGTCACGGCCCCCGCGTTTGCCCTGGCAAGCATCTCGGGCAGCTCGAAGTCGCGCTCGTCGTCGGCGCACTCCTGAAGATGTTCCGCCTCCGCTCGCCGGTTGCTGAATACCGAGTGAAAGCGGGAGTCTCGACCAAACCGCTCGATGGGACACTGGTCGATTTGGAACTGCGATAATGCTCGGAAGCTCTGCTTCCGCCAGCTATCAAACTCGCCTCAGAAGCTGCGTTCGAGGCCGAAGGTCAAACCTTGAGCCCAGAAGGTACCCTTGTTTTCGTGATAGCGCGGGTGAGGCGAGCCGCTGAGGGGACCAGGGGGCAACTGCGAAGTGTTGACTTCGGTATCGATCAGATCGCCAGCACGTTGCACGCTGCTCCAGAGCAACACGTTGTAACCAATCGAGGCTCGCCAGCAGCCGATGTCGCGATTCAACCGCACACCCAGTTCGTTAATCGCCGAGAACTCGTCGGTGCGGCGATTGCCGATGTTGGTCGGCAACGCCAGGAAGCCGAAGTTGTTGGTGTCCGTTTGGCCGTCGGCGGTCACTACGGTTGAACCAGAGATTGTCGACTGTAACCGCGTGTTGCCAAGCGATGACTTGAACCACAGGTCGGCACAGCCGAGGAAGGTTTGCCGCTGGAAATTCATGCCCAGCATCAGGCCGTTGAAGTTGTTGGTCGATTCGAAGCGGTCGGTGATGGCGATAGTGGTTCCTTCTGGAATACCGCTGTCGTCATCGATCGAGGTTTCCCGTTCGCGAATGCGAATCTGATCGTTGAGATAGCCGTAGCGATAGCCGACCAGCAGGTCGACGCGACGACAGCCATCGCAGACCAGGTTACGGCGATAGGCAATGTCGAACATCCCAAACGTGGTGCTCGTATCGACGGCGAGAGCCCCAATGAGTTGATTCGGAAAGGCGACCAGACTCGAATCCTGCAGTCCGGTTTCGGCATTGAGGAAAGGGCGAGCAATAATCGGCAGGCGATTGCTGTTCACGTCGTAGTGTTCGGTACCATCCGTGAGAAACGTGTAGCTCATTTCGATTCCGTTCATCTGGCAAGGATCGAACCAGAAGTCGGCGGTGAAACGACCACCCGCGCGAATTTCGTCGTTCAAGTTGCCGCCGAACAGCGAAGTAGTCCCGGGTTGTCCCAGCACGCCCGCTTCTTCGATGGGCGTATTCGCCGGTGAACTGGTCGCCAAGGTCGGCGTGTGCATCGAGTTCGTCCACCAATACAACAGTTCGCCGCGCAGCGAGAAGTTCATACACGAGAGCATGGGGAGCATCGGTGCGCACCACTGATTCTGCGGATAGTAACCGCCGTAGTTTGCGCCATACTCGCCCGTGTACATACCGTCGTCGTAAATGACATCGGACTGCGGAATCTGATTCGTACTGGGAGCAACATTGGGTTGCCGCATCGAGCGCGGCTGAACTTCCATCAGTTCGCCAGCGGGTGGCGGCAGCCGTTCGCCGGGAATGAGTTCGGCCGCAGGTTGATAGCGAGCCGGAGCGACGCCGGGCTGAGGATAGCCGGGCTGCGTCCCAGCGGGACGGGCAATGGATGGCAGGGGACGCCGCAGATTGGGATTACTGCGGACGGGCGCGCCGTACTGAGCGTGAGCCGTGGCGAGCGACGCAGTTGCCAAGACCAACGACAACAGAGAGGTCAGTGTCGATCGGGTGGAGATTGCGAACATGCGGGGGCTTTCCCAATGCGAGGCCAATACACCCGCGCGCCCCCCGGCACGGAGATGATCGTTACGAAGCCTTATTTCGGCACTTCAGCCGCCGGCGTTGAATCTTTCCCAACCCGAAAGGTTGATTTAACCGGAAAATTTTACCGCGACAGAAAATAAAAATGCTGGCAGCTAGCAGTTACGCCGCCGAGTCACGGGCAGTCCGCACCCATTGCTGCTGACGACGCCAGAGAAACGCCACATAGAGCGGCACTTTCCACAGTGCGTACAAGGGCGCGAGGACGAGCGCTCGCAGGGGAATTTGCTGGCGGCAAAAGACGGCCCAACCCAGCACAACGGACGACACGATCGATAGCAGCGCCGTGCCAGCAATCGCCGCCGCGATGGGACTGCCACCGAACAAAGCGGCAACGGTCGCCAGCAATGTGAAAGCGACCGTCATCATGACGAGGAGCGAGAGCGGCGGAATGGCAAGGTCGAGTGCTAGTAAGAAGAGGTCGCAGCGGCGAGTCGCGCAAGCGCGGGCAAACAACCGCGGCACTTGCGTCATCAATGTGCGCAGGTGGCCGTGCTCCCAGCGGGTGCGCTGCGTCTTGGCAGCTGCCCGCTGTTGCGGGAGCGGACTATTCACGCGGGCGGTGGGCAGGAACTTCGTTCGAAAACCCGCGACGGCCAGGTCGATGCCCAGTTGCATATCTTCGACCACATTACTGCTGGCAACCTGGGCACGATTGATGCGTGCCCAAGGCAATGCCATGCCGGTGCCGGTGAGATGCGTCATTCCGGCAAGCTTCGTCAGCCCCAGCGGCCGCACCAGATTCTTGAAGCGGAAGGCCAGGCCCGAAACAGCCTGCAGTGCGCCACCATTGGGATCTGGATCGCACAGGTTCAGACCTTGCACGGGACAACCGGATGATTGGGCTGCTACCGCTAAACGAGTCGCAGTATGTTCGTCGACGCAACAGTCAGCATCAAGAAAGACCACCACTTCGGGCGGCGCGACCGAGAGAGATTCAATGCCAAAGTCGAGCGCCCAGCCTTTGCCGCGGCGTGTGGTATCAAATCGCTCGACAGCGATCGCGCCGCATTCGCGGGCAATTGCAGCAGTCGCGTCGCTGCAATTATCGGCCACGACAATCACCCGCCCCTGCGCAGGAATCGTCGGCAGCAAGGTCGCCAGTGTTTTGGCAATCACCGTTTGCTCGTTGTGCGCGGGAATGAGGACCGCGAACGAAGGAACTTTGCTCGTGTCGTTGATTACCGGAGTCTTGCGACCAAAGAGGACGGCCAGCAGAACTTCGACGCTGAACATGGCCGCGGGAATCGCGACCAGAATAGCGGCAACAATCAGTAATACGTTGAGCACGATCATAAGTACCTCGATCTCAGCAGCAGTCGCTGGAACTAGCGATAGGCCAGCCATTGACGCAGGGGCTTTAACAAACGAGCAGGCACTTTCACCGACGCCGCCAGGGGCGATTCGCGCACCCAACTGCGAGTCTGTCGCCAGCTGTTTCGCAGCCAGGTGGCCAGCGAACGACTGGCCACGGTTCCTTCAATCATTTCCTGGCTATCGGTTGCCAGGTTCCATTTGAAGCGCTCGTCACCCTTGCCGAGTTCGAACCGAGTCACGCCAACTTGCGGCCACGCTTCGGCCAGCTTCAGGAAATGAATCAAGCCCGGCGAGTAGGCAGCAAGATCGCGGTCGTAGGCAGTGAACCAGGCATGCGCCACGTGCCGGCTGCGGAGCGAATAGGTGATGGCGACAATTCGGTGACCAGCCCGCAGCACCGACATCCAGCCGCCGAACTCGGCACCTTCTGCAGCGAGCAGGTTTTCGATCAAGGCCCGCGTCCACGGAAACGAGAAGACGTCCGTCAGCCCGGTCGCCTGATACTGGGCCGATTTCCAGGCAATCAGTTGATCCATGACTTCGCCCGAGTGCGTTTGCAACTCGAGTGTCAGTTCCCCTTGCTCGCGCGCCAGCTTGCGGACCTTTTGCATCGTCTTGCTGACGATCTGCGAGCCCTGTTCGCGGCGCGTCTCGCACCAGCCAGCATAGCCGTCGCGCAGTTCGAGCCCCGGCGCACGTTCTCGCTCTTGTCCTGGCGGCAGGACTTCAAACGGCAAAAAGCAGGTTTGCGTAACAGGAACTTGCTCGAAGTCCCACGTGGCAAGTTTTGCAGCGGCCAGAATTTGCGCGGGATCGTAGACGAGCCCGGCCGCGGTAATGCAGCCATGAAAGTCGCACAGCTTGCCCCCCACCGGCTTGCCGATGTTCAAGCGCCCGCGCTGAAACGGCAGAAAGCCCACGGTCTTGCCAGCCTGTTCCAACACGGCGATCTCGACATCAGTACGAACTCTGCTGACGGTCTGCGTGAACTCTGGGCGAAAGTACGGGCTTTGCAATTCCGGCTGTTCGGCCTGCCATTGGCTCCACAGTGCCAACTCGCCAGCTGTCAAGTCATTCGGCCGGCTGACACGAACGTGCAGAGGTGCCGCGGTTGCGGAGGAAACAGCACTCGGTTCTGTCGCAGGAATGAGCTCGGTCATGGTGAGTTACGCAAGGCATCCCTGCCGCCAATGGAGTGAACAAGTCGAAACAATGGTCTTAACAACCACACACTGCACTTACTGAAAGCTGAACCAATCGCGTAAGCGGCGAACAGCGCGGAGCGGTGCTGCTACCGGTCCATACAGGGGCGACGTCTTCAGCCAATCGCGCGTGGCTTGCCACGTCCGACGAAATAAACGTGAACCCGGACTTAAATCGACGCTTCCTTCAGCCACTTCGTCGCTTCCGGAAGCCAGGCGAAATTTGTAGTCTTCGTCACCTTTGCCTAAATCAATTCGTGTGATGCCGTGCTGATTCGCCTGTTGGGAAATCAAGTAAATCAGTGACATGCCCGGCGAGTAGCGCCCCAGTTCACGATCGTACGAAGGGAACCACCAGTGCATGACGTGGCGGCAACTCATTCCCAGATGGGCTGCCACCAGGCGGTCGCCGGCGTAGAGGCAAGTCAGCAGACCGGTCAGATTGGGATCGTCTCGCAGCAACAGTTGATCGACGAAGTTACGAATCCAATCGATGCTAAACAGGTCTCGCAAGCCGGTACGCGCGTACTGCTCGCTCTTCCACCGCAATAACTTTTGCAAGTCTTCGCGGCTGGCTGACTTCCATTCCAAGCGTGCTGGGCCAATTTCGCGTTCCATCTTTTTCAGTTTGCGCTTGATGGTCGATAGTTCGGAGTTTTCACCTCGGCGTCCCGCCTCATAGGCAGCGAAGCCCTGCGCGAGATCGATGTAGGGAGAGTTAGCGCGGGTCCACAAATAGGGCGCAAATTCAACTTGCGAAGTGAGCAAGTGATCGAACTTCCAACTCTTCAGCCCACATTGCCGCAGCAATTGCTGCGGGTCGATCGGCGTCCCTGGCGCAGCGATCACGGCTTGAAAATCGGACAAACGGCCAGCGACTGGTTTCGCCGCCGAGAACAACCCGCGTTGGAACGGAAACAACGCGACGACGCGCTGCGCCTCTTCGACCACGGCGACTTCAACATCCGATCGCACACTGGCAACGAGTTGCGTGAACTCGGGGCTGAAGTAAGGGCTGCTCAGCGTGGGATTAGCCTGCTGTAGCAGCCGCCATTCAACGCACAACTGTGGGCTGAGTTGCTGACCGGGGACAACGCGCACACATTGGTGATTCTCGTGCTCGCGCACGTTCACAGGGTTGAACATGTTGGTAGTTAACAAAGCGGCCATGAAGCAATACTTTTCTTTAACGAAATTGGAGCCAGTCTCTCATCCGCCGGATCCAGCGCAGGGGGCGTTCGGTCGGACCACCCAGCGGCGAAGTACGAACCCAATCGCGCGTGACCTGCCACGTGCGATAAAACATTCGCGTTCCCGCGCGCCTGTCAACTCGACCTTCGGCAACAGTGTCGATTCCCGACGCAATCCGATATTTAAAACTCTCGTTACCTTGCCCCAGGTCGATGCGCGTGATGCCTTGCTCGCCCGCTTGCTGGGCGAACAAATAAATCAGCGCCAGGCCGGGCGAATAGCGCGCAAACTCGCGATCATACGAAGGCATCCACCAGTGCATGACGTGGCGCGAGCGCATGCCCAAATGCGCGGCGACGAGTTGATCACCCGCATACAAGCAACTGAGCAGGCCGGCAAACTCAACCTGTTGGTGTTGAGGCAACCGTGTGAAGAACTCTCGGATCCAAGCGAACGACAGTAAATCGCGGAAACCAGTCCGCACATAATGCGCGCTCTTCCAGCGAAACAGGCTCTGTAAGTCATCAGGATTCGCTGAGCTCAACTCGAAACGTACGGGGCCGACTTCGCGCTCCAGCTTGCGAATCTTTCGCGCGATCGTTTTCAGTTCGGTGTTCTGCTGGCGTTGCTTGGCTTGATAGTTGGCAAAGCCGGCCGACAAATCGATGTAGGGGGACTCGCCGTATGTCCACATGTGCGATTGAAAGCACGACTGCGAAACCAGCAAGTGATCGAAGCGCCACGAGGCGAGTCCACACTTCTGCAGCAGTTGAAGCGGATCGCACGAAACTCCCGGCGAGATTATTAAGCCTTGAAAGTCGGTGAGCCGGCCAGCCACGGGTTGCGAGTTTCCCCACCATCCGCGCTGAAACGGAAAGAAGCCTTGAATTCCAGCGTCGTTCTCCAGAACAGCTACTTCCACGTCGGTGCGCACGGCCGCTACCGCTTGGGTGAATTCGGGGCGGAAGTAGGGACTCGACAGTGCCGGATTCGAGCACTGGATCTCAGCCCAACGAGCGCAGAGGTCACCCGACAGTTCCCTGCCGGGGACGACTCGCACTTTCAGGTTGTCATCCAGGCAATGGTGACTCATCGGTCAGACCGCGTCTCTCGCTCAATCAGTTCAGGCCAAGGGACGACTGGCAACGGCCGTTGTCGGAACTTTCGTGCGCGGACCACTCAGCCGTTGCCGCAGGCGCGCCCAACCTTGCCAAAAATGGCCTGCCGAAAGAACCAATTGACAACGCAGGCCAACAGCTGCTTCGTGGTTCCCTGTCACGCATGCCCACTGCAACTTGGGCCAGTAAAGTCCGACGGCACGAGCGGCTTTCGCGAGCCAAATGGCAGTTGCGACAAGTGGACCGCGATCGTTCCATTCGTAGTCGTTCACGCCCTCGCCCATGCTGCGCGACAGCTTGTGAAGATAAGCATCTTCCAATCGCAGATCGGGCGTCATGTGATGAATGATGGCCTTGGGCAGATACCAGGCGGCCATTCCCGCGGCGCGGGTGCGCCGATAAAGGTCGGTATCTTCGCCGCGGCGCAGGGCTTCGTTAAAGACACCGACTTCGGCGAAGACCGACTTCTCCACGAGCAGGTTTCCCGCCCCGGGATTGATGTGATCGTCGTACGGCTGGGGCGTTTCGGACCAGCGCGATTCGCCCAGCAGCATCCGGCAGAATGGATGAAGGTCGCGGGTGCAGTTCTCGGGCAGTAGCAAGTGAACTGCACCGCCGACAACACGACTGTTGTGCTCACTCGCCCCGCGACGCAGTTCCAACAGCCAATTCGGATCGGCAATCTGATCGTCGTCGAAAAAGGCGATCCACTCCCCCCGTGCTTCGCGCACGCCTCGATTGCGAGCGGCGGCGACACCTGGCTTCGTCTCCCGCACACAGCGCAAGGTTGAGGTCGATTCGGTCGCAGCGGCGGCAATCGCCGCGGGAGTATCGTCGGACGAGTTGTTGTCGACGACGAGAACCTCGTAAGTGAATTCGCCGGCTGTCTGCAGGTCGTACAGGCTGCGCAGCGCGTCGCGCAGCATTCCCGCGCGGTTATAAGTGCAAACCATAATCGAGATGTCGGGGTTCGTCATCGGTTCACGTGATTCAGTTCAAGGCCGACCGCGGCTGATTAGGCACTGCAATCGGCTGCTCTTCAGGACACGATTCTTCTTCTCGGCCACCAAAGGCCAGATGGGCCACGCCCGACCAGGCGGCCAGCGTGACGAAGAAAATGCCAAACATCGTCGACTCGAAACAGGCGCTCAGAAGTGAATAAATCAGCACCGCGGTGATGAAACCGCAGGCCGGATCGTTGGTCTTCCACAGCGTGCGTGCAGCAGCTGCAATGCCGGCGAACACCGCCAGCAAGTGCAATCCCAGGCCGATACGACCGGTACTGAGCATCACTTCCAAATAGCCGTTATGCGCTTCGACGACAGGAAACTGTAGCTCGTCTGCAATGAACTGCACGTGGTCGGCGGTCCAGAACGATTCAAACCCGTGACCGAACCAGGGACGTTTATCGATGAAGTGCTGGGCCAGCGGCCAAATGAAGTTACGACCACTCAGCGTGTCCGCTTCTTCCTTACGACCCATCAAAACGGCCTCGCCCAACTGGCGCAAGGCGTCGATTTGGAGCAACCAGATCGCCAGAATTAACGCAGCCAGTAACCAGCCGCCGCTCAGTCCCGCGAACAGCTTAAATCGCAATGTCGTTTGCAACAGCAAAACCGCTGCCGCCGTTATTACCAGCGCGGCAGTCGCACTGCGTGACTTGGTCAGCACCAATAAAGTTAGTCCGGCCAGGGCACAGCCGATCAGCAGCACGCGATATTTACGTTCGTTCCAGGCGAGCGAGATTGAGGCAAAGCACCAGGCCGCCAGGTACATCCCTTGAGGATTCGGATGCTGGGTACCACTAAATCGATAGCCGCCGGCCCACGGCCTGAAGGTCCCCAGCCCGATCTCGGCGAGCACACCGACGCCAATACAGCCACCCATCACCACCACGGCTAGCCAACAAAGCTCGCGCAGCGTGAACATGCGACCGATACCCACCGCGGCCACCGCGCAGCAAGTGCGAACGATCAAACGCCGTAAGCACATGCCGGGATCGATCGACCACAGAATGCTGGTCCAGGCCCAGACAAGCGGCAAACAAAAGGTGAGCGCTAGCAGTGGCTTCACTTTCCAGGGTGTTTGATTCGAACCAATTAGGAGCGCGAGTCCGATGCCCCCCAACCAGAAGAACGTCATGCGGCGCAGCACGTTGCCACCGCCAACGCCATCGAGCAGATGATCTTCGCCGTGCGCGAAGTCTTCCATCTGAGAGAAGAACAAATTGTGCTCGTTGAGGAACACGCCAAACCAAATGGCGATGGCCGCATACCAAAACGTGGGGGACAGTCCAAATAGCCACTTCTTCTCGGAAGTCGCCACCGCGCACGCCTGCGCAGGAATGAAGTCGGCGATGGGCCGAGGTGCAACTGCGGGGGAACTCATGCCGAGCCTCCCGCAGAGATGTTCGGCAAATGTTCAAATTCACGCATCGTACGCCGCAGCGTCCAGCCGCGAATGACCGCATCGCTGGCGGTGCCAGTTAATCCTGCAATCGCCGCTCCGAGTGGTCCAAAGGCCGGTACCAGCGAGGCCGTAGCAATGATCGTGACAATCAGCGAGCACAAGTCGGCAAAGAAACTAGCGCTCGGACGCTCCAACGCCCACAAGCCATTTCCTGCGGTCACACCCAAACTATTCGCGAGCACACTGAGCGATAGAACACCAATGATCCAGCGCGTGTCGATAAACTCGGGACCATAAACCAACGCAGCAACGTGATGCCCGCCAATGAAGGCACAGACCGACATCGATCCTAATCCGGCGACGAACATGATCGCCGTCTGCCGCAGGACTCGTTTCAATTCGGGCAACCCTTGCTCCGCATAAGCCCGCGCCGCTTTGGGGCTGAGATAATTCGCCAGCCCGATCAAGAACATATTCGACAGTCCGACCAGCGTCGCGCACGCGCCCAGTGTGCCCGTTTCACGTTCGCCATGAGTTGCAGCCACAACCCAAGGCAAAATGTACGGAGCCGAACACGCCAAGATGTGACTGGCCAAGGCCCAACGACTGAATGTCCAGTTGTGGCACCAATCGACCCAAGCGGCCGACCACGAGAGTGTGAACTTCTGTCGGCCACTGGCCAGCCAGGCCACGCTCGCCAGTCCACAGCAAATTCCCATCACAGCAATCGCAGAGCCAACATTCAGTTCACCGAGCCAGGCCAGGTAAGCGAGACCGCCGAGTTGCGTAACTGCAATGGTCGCGTCGGTAACGATCGCAGCACGGACATCGAGATGAGCAAACGACAGCTGCCGAACGTACTCCCGCATCCACAACAAGGGAGCGGCACAAACCAGCAAGAACATCGTCTGCTGAATGCCCGCTGGTCCCCAGCCCATTACCGCGACGAGCGCGAGTCCCACGACGGCAAACAGCGAAATCAAGCACTGATGAAGCAGCGAACTCGCCGCATAGCGGGGCTGATCGGCCTTTGTCTGGCGCGAGCAATAAATCATGTAAGGTGCAGAAACCAACTGTTCCTGCAAGCCGCGCACCAGCAGCACAATGCTTAACGCCAGATAGTAAATGCCGAGATCTTCGCGCCCCGCACAGCGGCCGAGAATCACGCTAGTGACGAAGCTGGTGCCACTGACAATCGCTTGATCGAAGATCGAGAGCCCACTGCTTTGCAGCAGCTTGCTGCTGGCGAGTCGCTTGAGCAAGATCGTGATACGACTAATCCGGCCAGCAGTTTGCGGCACATCAAGAGCAACAGATTGGGTGGTCGGCAAGTTGCTCATGCGTGCTGCAGAGCGCTTGGGCCGGTTGATGGACTAGCCATCAATCGGCAGCGCTCGATCGCTCCGGAGTAGAGTCTGAGTTGTCGTCGCCGGTCGATTTCTTTCCGCCGCGCAAACCCTTGATAAAGTGCTTCACTTTTCGCGCCGCAGAAATCCAGCCACCCAGTTTGGCAGCCAGGGTCGTCGAGGTATCGATGTCTTCCGCCACCAGCCGGCCCCAATCGAAGGGATCCGTCTGGGCGGTAATGATTTCGGCTTCGGTCGTCAGACTGCAGCAGACGTCGGTCTCGCGCGCCGCCTGAACCAGGTCCGGGCCGGCGAAGCCGTTGTTCTTGGTGCCATAAGGAAAGGCAAACGTCGGCCGCTCGATGCCGAACTTCTCGCGCAGCACTTCGCAGCAATGCTGCAAGTCGGCGCGGAAGTAGTCGGGGCGGCCACGATAGTCGTCATGCGAATGCGTGTGAGCACCGAGTTCGACCAGTCCAGACTTTTGCAATTGCCGACATTCGTCGGTCGTCATCGGCCGCCAGGCTTCAGGCGAAGCCTCTGCGGAACCGCTCAACAGCCAGTCGTCGTTCGGAAAGTTCTCGTCGGAATCGAGGTAGCGCGTCGCCAGGAAGATTGTCGCCGGCACGCGCAACTTCTGCAAAATCGGGAACGCTCGGGTGAAGTTGTTTTGGTAACCATCATCGAACGTAACGACAAACACGCGGCGCGGAATGGTCCATTGCTTCTCGTGATGCTCCAGCACGCGATGCAAAGGCCACGGATCGTAGCCGCGTTTGAGCAGGCCACTCAGCTGTTCTTCGAACTGCGCGGGGGTCACGTTCCAGGTGGGTCGCGGCTGACCGGGTACTGTGTCGATTACCCGATGATACATCAAGATGCCAAACCCGGTGCGCTGACAAGAGCCGCAGATTTCGTTCAGTGCCACGGCCACGCCACGGGCTGTTTTCTCGACAAACCGCGGATCGCGCGCTGGCTTGCGTACCACCGGCGTGATGGGAGCTGACCAATATGAATCGGCAGCGCGTTCTAAGCCGTCAGCCGAAGCAATCATCGTCGAACTGAGTTGAAGTTGATTCACGGATGCACCGTTTCTGGGGGACTAACGATTGCGGGCGAAGTTTTCGCCTACGAAACAATAGGTCATGCCCATACCGTTTCGCAGGGTTTGCCGCCCAAAAACCGCTCGTTGGCGGTTCTTCCGATTATGCCCATTAGTCCCATCATTGCCAGGGAACGCTCCCTGACGCCCTTCACGGTCGTTCTTCGTTAGTGCATTGCCACGGTGCCGAGCACGGGAAGTTGCAATTGGCGTTGGATCAATTCAGCACTGAGCAACACCGGGTTAAACCAGGCCATGGCCAAAGCCAGAATCAGGCCGCCGCCAATCGCTACAAAACCACCCAGCGCGATAATCATCAGCTTGCGCGGACCCTGCGGTTGAATCGCGTAAGTCGCCGGCTGAAAGATGCTCAAGCTGCTGATGCGTTCTTCGTCGAGCGAGCGATTGATGCGTGCTTGTTCCAGTTTTTCGGAGTAGCTGCGGTAGCGGTTCTCTGCCAGATCCATGTCTCGCTGCAAATTCGCCAGCTTCACTTCGTCGGTATTCAACTCGCCGAGGGCGACGTAAAAAGCCGCTTGTTGTGATTTGAGCGAAGCAATTCGCCCAGCCAGCGAATCAACCTGCGACTGCTCTTTGAGCAAGTCGAGTTCGAGCGTCTGCCGCGCCGGATTGATCACGTGCGTCTGTTGCACGCTATTCACATCGTGTTCGCCCAGAATCTGTTGCAGGTCTTCCATTTGATGCTGCACGGCAATCACCATCGGATGATTCGGCGTCATCTTCGAGCGGAGTTCCTGTTCGCGGCTTTGCAACTGAAACAGCGTCTGCTTCATGCCTTCCATCGCCACGCTCGGCTGCTGCACCTTTTGCGAGGCAATGAATTCAGGCAATAGGCGGATCGCCGACTTCAAGGACACAATGCGAGCTTCCGACGAAGTGACTTCCGACTCAGCCGCCAGCAGTCGTTGTTCAAGATCGCTGATCTGCAACTGCAGCTGCGTCCGCTTACCGTCGATGGTCACAATTCCCATCGTGGTCTTGAACTTCTGCAAGTCATTGGCAGCCAATTTCCATTGATCCTGGAATGAGTTGGTCTGACTCTCGAAGAACTCGAACGAACCGGGCGTGCGATGTACGCGGACGTGTTCATCGAGATAGGTCTCCACCAGTTTGGAGACAATTCGTTGCGCAATTTCGGGATTCTTGGCCTTGGCTCTTACGGCAATGATCGTCGTTTTACGTGGCGAGAAAATCTCCAGATCTTTTTCCAGCTTCTGCACCGCCAGTTGGTGGGCGCGGGAAGGAGTTCCCTCCGACGTTTCTTGGGAAGTGTATTCATTCCCCTCGGAACGCGTCGTCGAGCGGTCGTTGCCAACCGTCGTCACCTTCACTTCTGGCCCCAGATCTTTGCCTTCCAGAATGTATTGGGGGCCCAGTTCGCTCACCACGCGGTCGAGCATGGCCCGGCTGCGCAGGATCTCTTGCAACGAGTTGATTTCGCTTTCTCGCGTCTCGTTGATCGAGATTGCTTGCCCGGTCGAGGCGGTGGGGTCGAGTTGATTCTCGCGGCCAAAGCGTACGAACAGCTTGGCTTCAGACAAGTACGACTTCGGCAGCATTAAAACGCCAATGGTTGTCAGTCCGAGCAGGCAAAAGGTCGTACCGATTGCGAGCGTGCGGTGACGCCAGAGGGCTTGCTTAACAAAGTCCAGCGTTTGCCAGATGGCTTGTGGTTCGATCATCGGTGGGTTCGCAGGCGCGAAGGATGTAGGCGGGTGGGACCGCGCGGCTGCAGCACCATGTGGGGCGCATCCGCGGGCTACAATGCCTAGGTCATAAACAGTGCCCGGGCAAACCCTGGGCTGTTGGTTCCTCCGCAAGTTCCGGTTGTGCGGTATAATCCGGTGCTTTCCGCCTTCGGGCTTTCTCCGACCTTCTTGTTATTGACGTTATGCCGCTTGTTACGGTTCGGGATTTACGCATCGGTTATCGGGGACCGCTGCTGCTGGATGGAGTCAACTGCCAGATCGATGCGGGCCAGCGCATCGGCTTGCTTGGCCGCAACGGCGCGGGCAAAACCACGTTCATTCGCATTTTGACGGGTGAAGTACAGCCCGATGCCGGCGAAGTCCTCTATGCGCCGGGCTTCAAAATGTCGTTATTGCCCCAAGATGTGCCCCCGGAAATCAGCGGGCGCGTGCACGACGTGATTGCCAGCGGCGTAAAAGAGACGGGGGAAGATCATGAGCCCGAATGGCAAGTGGAACAGCGCCTGGAACAACTAGTCGCCGAAATGCAGTTGCCCATCGAGGCCGAGTTTCGCACGCTATCGACCGGCATGAAGCGCCGCGTCCTACTCGCCCGGGCGCTTGTTTCAAAGCCCGACTTGCTGCTCCTGGATGAACCGACGAATCACCTGGACGTCACTTCAATCACATGGCTGGAAGAATTTCTCGCCCGCTGGAACGCCACGCTCATTTTTGTGACGCACGACCGGATGTTCCTCCGCAAGTTAGCTACGCGCATTCTGGAGGTCGATCGCGGCCGGCTGTTCGACTGGAGTTGCGACTACGATACCTTCCTCAAGCGCAAGGAAGATGCCCTCGCCGCCGAAGAGAAGCAAAACGCCCTCTTCGATAAGAAACTGGCGGAGGAAGAAGTCTGGATCCGCACCGGCGTCAAAGCGCGCCGCACGCGCAACGAGGGACGCGTCCGCGCGCTCGAACGAATGCGCCGCAGTCGAAGCGAACGACAAGAGAAGACCGGCAAGGTAGAACTTGTCATTCAAGAGGCGCAGCGCAGTGGGGCTTTGGTGGCGGACGTCAAGGATGTGACCTTCGCCTATGGCGATAAGCCCGTCGTGCAGGACTTCTCAACCATGATCATGCGCGGCGATAAGATTGGCATTATCGGTCCCAATGGTGCCGGCAAGACCACACTCCTCCGCATCCTGCTTGGTCAACTGCAACCACAAACAGGAAACGTGCGACTCGGCACCAACTTGGAAATCGCTTACTTCGATCAGTTGCGGCATCAGCTGCGCGAAGATGAAACCGTGCAGCAAAGCGTCGGCGATGGGAACGACACCATCCGCTGGGAAGGTGGTAGCCGGCACGTCATCGGTTATCTGCAAGATTTTCTCTTCACGCCCGAGCGCTCGCGCACACTCGTCAAGTTCCTTTCCGGTGGTGAACGGAATCGCGTACTGCTTGCCAAGCTCTTCACCAAACCCGCCAATGTGATTGTCCTCGACGAACCGACGAACGACCTCGATGCCGAAACGCTTGAGTTGCTCGAAGAGCGACTCGTTGAGTTCTCTGGTACGGTGTTGCTGGTTAGTCACGATCGCGAATTTTTGAACAACGTCGTGGGCAGCACGCTCGTCTTTGAAGACGGCAACGTGAAAGAGTACGTCGGGGGCTACGACGACTGGCAACGTCAGCGAGCCAGCCGGCTCGAACGCGAGGCCGAGAAAGCACGGGCAGCAACCTCAACCTCTGCCGGGGCTAAGACAAGTTCCTCGACTCCTGCCGCACCGAAGAGAAAACTCTCTTACAAGGAGCAAAAGGAACTCGACGGACTTCCAGCGAAGATCGAACAGCTGGAAAGCAAAATCGCCGAACTCCACGCCACGCTTGCTCAGCCTGAATTCTACAAACAGCCGGCTGACCGCATCGCCGCGGAACAGGCCAATCTTAAATCGCTCGAAGACCAACTCACCGCCGCCTTCGCGCGCTGGGAAACGTTGGAGAAGTAAACTCCTGAGCCGGAAGCGTCAGCGCCCGGAGAGTATTTGCAGCTGCGGCGGTGAGCCCTCCGGGCGCTGACGCTTCCGGCTCACTGCAATCCAGCGAACCTACTTCTTGATCCGCACATTCCGGTACCAGACAGCTTCGCTGTGATTCTGCAGGCCTAAAAAGCCGCTGGTCAGGCGTTCTTTCAATCCTGGATATTCCTCGACATCGGCGTTTAAGATGACGATGCCGTTGTGGGTGATGCGGTAACGAGTCCCCTGGCAATCGATCTCCAGCGAATTCCACTCGCCCGCTTCGCGACCGACGTGCTCTTTCGCGGGAGCAACGGCGTACACGCTGCCGGTGAACTGATAGTCTTTCAAGTTTTTGTATTTGGGAGCGTGATCGTCGAGAACTTGAATTTCGACACCCGCATCTTTGCCGTGATGATTGCCGTTTTCCGGCACCCGCACGTACACACCCGAGTTGCCGCCAGCCTTCAACTTGTACTCCAGTCGCAGATTGAAGTCGCCGTATTGCTCCTTGGTGCGTAACCACGGTCCCTTCTTGCCGGTGCACATCAGCAAGCCATCTTCCACTTGCCAGCAAGCACTGGCCTCTTGACCGGCTCCTTCCCAGCCCGCCAGATCCTTGCCGTTGAACAAAGGCAGATAGCCGATTTCCTTCACTTTGATATTCCGAAACTCAAACTGCCCACCTAGCGGCACTTCGACCTGCAAGCCGAGATAACCGTCCTTCACTTCAACGCCGTCGGTCGACCAGGCCTGCTTGCCGTTAATCTCCATGGTCGCGTGCTCGCCGATTACGGTCAGCTTCACCTGGTTCCAGTCGCCCGCCTTAATCAATCCGCTGCTGCGGGCCTTGGGAAAACGAATCAGGTTCAGTTCGTCCCCTTGCTTCAGATTGACTTGAAAGCGATCGGGAAAAGGCTTGCCCATCGCCGGCTCTTCGGCGCGAAAGTAGATTCCGCTGTCGTACTTCTCTCCCTTGCGCGGCTTGTACTCCAATTCCAGCACAAAGTCTTGATAGCGATGCTCCGTCCGCAGCACTCCATTACCGCCAGCGATGACCAGCTTGCCGTCTTCGACCACCACCTCGCAGGTCAGTGCTTTCCAACCCTGCAGGTTCTGGCCATTGAAGAGTGAGTACTCCGCGCCCTTCGCCCGTTCGGCGAGCGACGCAAACAGCTTCGCATCTGGTTCCTGACCTCTACCCTGCCCTGCCACCACGAAAACCAGCGTGCACAACAGGATGGTGAACATGAACTTCGTTTGCATGAGGAGTATTCCAGGCGGGAGGTAGGAGCAAGTTGCAAGTCTCCAATCATGGTGTCCGCGCGAGCCTGTTGCAAGCGCCAGGATAGCGCTGGTGGCAAATCCAGGATGGAGTTGGTTAATGCACAAGCTAATGAACAACCGCCGCCCGGGAAGTGGCGTGCCCGTCAGTCCAGAAAGCGCCAGTTTCACGAGGTTTCGCGACGCGCAATGGAGCCCAAAATGCGGGCTGTAAAACAGGCAAGCCCGGCAAGGTTTGCTCGCTAGCGAAAGACTGTTGGTAATGCACATCATGCCGCCTGTTCCTCGCGAACTGATTGTGCCGTCCGCATGGGTCGAAACAACCGTTATGGGTGGAAATCTTAAGAACCCGTAAGGATCAGTGCCGTGGCCCAATTGTCGAATAAAACGCCTTGTTCTCTCTGTTGGCTAGTGGTTGCCTGCCTTGGGCTGGCGTTCGTAGATGCTAGCTCAGCGCAACAGCCAGCTTGGCCCGGCAACCTTGGCAGCAGTGCTGCCTACGACGATCTGTCCGTGATCCACGAGCCAACCGGGGCGTTTCCTGAACAGCTTCCGTCAATGCCTGCCTACGGCGAATCGACAGAGTACCACCCCGATCACCTGGGACTCCCCACTGACCCGATGGGCGAAGATGCTTATTCGTATTACGCCAACGGCAAGGCCCGGGCTTACTATTACAACGATCAGCGGATTGAGTTCACCGGATTGGAAGCGACGTTTCTCGTCGAGGGAGTTGTCAACGCAGGCGTCCAACGACAATGTGGCGATTGGCTCTATCAGTTCGACACCGAGTTGTTCCTCAATCAGCGGTTCGAACGAAACATCTACCAGGAGTCGCCTTGGCGCTGGTCGTACGCCCATAACTTCGATATCGACCAGTTTCAAATCTCGCAATTGCGACTCGCCGCGGCGTGGGGAGACTGGCGGGCAACGGTAGGCAAATTCCAAACGCCATTCGGCCGCTTTTACTATCCGCTCTATCGCAACAATTTCGACGACTCGCCCTTCATTCGCTCCGAAGCCATTCTTTATCGTGAAACCGGTGCTTTGCTCGAATACAAACCCGCAGGTTGGGATATTGCCGTGGCGCTGACCAACGGCGGCCTGGAAGGTGATACTAACTCGTCGAAGGCGCTGGTGGCCCGTGTGGGGAACGACTTTGGCTGGTTGGCCACGGGAGCGTCAGTCAAGATTCAAGACGGCGTCGGCTCAGAAGACCAAAAGCTCTACAACGGCCATGTCGGCCTCGATGCCATGGTTCGCAACGAACGCTGGAGCCTTTCGGGTGAAGTGATCTATGACCAATACGGAATGCGGCGGCCCTATCCGCTCGACAACATCTTTTGGGGACGCAGCTTGTATTATCGCGACGTCAACAAAGGTCCCTGGGAACCTATGTACGGAATGGGTTACTACGTGAACCTGCAATACACCGGTCCCAAATGGACGCTCGTGGCGAACATTGGCCAATACTTCCCCGAGCAGATTGGCATCCGGCAACAAGACCAGACCAACACCCGCAGCTTAATCAAAGCAAGCCGGCACTGGACGCCGATGGTCGAGACCTACTTAATGATGATGAACGAAACGACGCTCAACGACGCCTGGGGCAACGAACCACGCGTCGGCCTCTACTACGTCTTCGGCTGCCAGTTCAATATGTAGGATGCATGTCCGCCTACTTTGGCACCCTTAACTCCAGCATCGCTCGACGCCAGTCTGTCTCGAACGGCGCTAGCTTTTTGCCGGTGAACTTTTCGAACCGTTCCACCGGAGTGAATTGCCTGGAGTCTTCAGACACGTAGCGATCGAGCGCATGGCCTGCCAACTTCTGCTCGTGAAACGTCAGATACCAGGCAAGACCCCAAGCATACGCATAGTTGCGATCGGCCCGCTGGGCGTCCTGCACGTGTCCATCGAGAAACGGCAAGTTCTCATCTGCCAGCATATCTTCCAGCGGCTGCGGTCGCCGACGCAGTTCCTCTTGCAGCACGGCAAGTTGAACTGCAGAAGGTGAATCGAGCCGCAATGATTGACCGTCGAGCTTGCCGCTTTCGAACACTTGCGCCAGGCCTTCGTTCAGCCAGCGAGGGACGTTCTGCCGTGAACTCGCATAGACAAAGTTGTCGATCCAAGCATGAAAGGCCTCGTGATACAACTGCGCGAACATCTGCGCAGTGACCTCGGCGAACTTGCCATCGTTGCGACGATCCTGTTCGGTAATCGTGTTGAACTGGGCGACGAGTTGCTCGTTCCAGCGAGCTTTGCGGAGCCGTATCTCGGCATTGATTTCGTCGGTCGTGAACTTCGCTGTTTTTAGGTCGCCAATAATGCGGGCCGTTTCACGCTGGAAATCGACGTCGAACTTTTGCCACGTCTTGCGCAACTCTTCGTGGTGGCTACGAATTTCGGTCAAGTGCTCGGCATAAGTATTAAGATCGCTGCCGGCAAGAATCGTCCGCTGACGAGTGGAATAGAATGCCGGGTTCTTGATGTTCAACTTCATCCGCCGTAGTTCGGCGCGATATTCATCGAGCGAACCGAACAGTCGAACGGTCAGGGGTTCCGGCGGTCGTCCTTTGGGCGGCAGAACCATGCGATAAGCACGAAAGATTTGTTCGATGCGCACCACGCAGCGGCGCGTGGTCTCTTCGTCCGTAGTGCTATCGACGCGGAACCACGGCCCATCGTAAAGGTGATGCAGCTTGCCGCCGACCTCGTCCTGCTTGAGTAGCAGTTCTTCCATACGGCCCGCTTCAATCACCGTGCGATTCCGAAACTGCTCGAACCGCTGCAATAGTTCCTCATGCTCTTCTTTGGGCAACTTGGTCAACTTCAGAACTTCGCGCTTATTCACCCACCGCAACACGCCATACATTGGCTTGCCCGCAGGCTGCATGATCTCGGCAAAGTCAAGATCGTACTCGCGCTCGTCCTGCACGACCCCCTTGTAGACCTTCCCATCTTTGAGGAGCAACTCTTCTAGCTTCCAAGCGCCAAGTGTTTTCGGTGCCGAAGGTTTCGGACTTTGCGCGCAGAGATTGTGCGCAGACCAATGTGCGACAATCACCAGAAAAGAGCAGATGAGAAAATAACGAGCCATCCGATCAGATTCGCACGGCTGCAGTGGAGAGTCAATGTTGCTGATGACTAGCGAAGGAACGGCTGGCACCCCAGCTAACTCTTCTTCGCCGCAAATTCTTTCCTCAGCACACCGCAGACAATCAGGTCTTCGTACTGCCCGTGTTTGAAGCGGTGCGAGCGAAAGCAGCCTTCCTGAGTCATGCCAAGTTTCGACAGCACGCGACCGGAGGCAGGATTGCGGGCCAAGTAGTTCGCGAACACTCGTTCGAGCTTGAGTTTGTCGAAGGCGTACTTCAAAACGGCCTGGGCCGCTTCGGTGCAGTAGCCGTGATTCCAATAAGGGCGGCCAACCCAGTAGCCCATCTCGGCGTGGTTATCGACGCTGTTGATCATCAGGCCGATGCTGCCGATTACATCGCCAGCGGGAAGCGTGATCGCGAACGAGACGCCTTTGCCCGCTTCGTAAATCGCGGGGAGCGAGGTAATCCAGGCTTCGGCCAGGCCGTCCGGATAAGGGTGCGGGATTAGCCTGGTGTTATGAGCGACTTCCTTATCGCCGGCCAAAAGTTGCACGACGCGAGCATCGGAAATATCGAATGGGCGCAAGCGGAGGCGCTTGCTGCGGAGCGTGGGTTGCACGGCAGGAAGAATCGGAGCGGGCTCGTCCGGCAATTGCGACAGGGTAGCTTGATTCACTCGACTTCGACGACCTCCAACTCCAAACGGCCGACAACCTGCAGCAGCGGTAACATCACCGCGTAAGCCGACTCGCCATGCAAACTCGCGTGTCTCAGTTTAATATGATCGGCCCCGACTGTCCCCTGGACGACCGTGGCGTCGAGGGGGAACCAGCGATTGCCGACCCAAACTTCATTCCACATATGATACGCAAAGCCCTTCTGCGGTGGATAATAAACGAGCCCCAAAACAACGCGAGCGGGAATTTTTCTCGCCCGGCAAAGTGCAGCAAGTAACACCGCGTGCTCGGTGCAATCTCCTTCTTGCGTCCGCACCACTTCCGCAGCAGTGGCAAATGCCTGGGCGTAGGTCCGCTTGCTGATGTGGGCCCGCGTTCCCTTGGCGAGGGCCAAAGCAACCTGGAACGGTTCGGTTCTATCGCCGGCCAACGAGTTTGCCAGCCGCACAATGGCAGCGTCATCGCTTTGCACCAGGCTATTCGGGGCTGAATCTTCGGGTGTCGGTGGTTCGCTGAGCCGCTCACGATTCACGGGGCTAAGGCGGTCGAGTTCGGCGATCGTCAGCCTGACTGTGTGGTCGTCGACCTTGGTCACTTGCTGAAACTCGTCGTTCGCAAAATGATTGGCAATCTTGTCGCCTTTGAGTTTGGCCACATAAGTGGCTTCGAAGAGTGGGCGAACATCTCGCAGCTTTCCCGTTAACGGCACCGTTGTCACAGCCAACAGATCGATCTTGCCGAGGTCTTCTTTCGCCAGCGCGAACTCGCGAGTCGTCTTATAAGCTTCCTGTTTAAAGCTGGGGTCGAACGTCTTGAGAGTTTGTCCCCGACTATCGATCCAGCAGAACGTCGTCAGCGTTTGACCGGCGATTTTGATATCGCTTTTCACTTTCATCAGTTGCTGGGTG
Organism: Anatilimnocola aggregata; assembly: GCF_007747655.1. Lineage (NCBI taxonomy): Bacteria > Pseudomonadati > Planctomycetota > Planctomycetia > Pirellulales > Pirellulaceae > Anatilimnocola > Anatilimnocola aggregata. The sequence continues at coordinate 3,066,116 of NZ_CP036274.1, read as the reverse complement.
AGGCCGCGAATCGAGACTTCTTCTTCGCCTAGTGCGGTCAGAATGATTTCGCCTTGCTGATCGATGACCGGAACCAAACTTGGGACCGTGCGGCTCTCGCCCGCTTTGAGCGGTGACCGCTCCAGCGATTGTTCCGCGGCGAAATAGCCTCCGCAATTCTCGGCAAATGGAACTGGTTTCGTTTCGCGCTTGCCGAGGGACTCGGTAGCGACCAGCATCATCGCGCCCAGGCGCTTGCCCTGCGTGACGATTTCGCCTGGCCCCGATGTTCGCCGCGATTGAAATCGCTCAAGTTTGCCCTCGGGCGTTTCCCAGGTCTGCAATTCAATCCGCTGCGTCAGCACACTCCCCTCGCGATTCAGTGTCAGTTCCGATTGCCCATGCGTGTGCAACAGCGTCCGTCCCCCATCCTGCACCGGCCGCGTGACGACATGTGAAAAGCCAACCCTCTGATCCTGCATATAGAAGACCGACCAAACCTCGCGCTCGCCCGACGAGGCCGTTTCATGGTTGACTGGCTGGACACTCGGACCACTTGGTTCGACCGTGGGCGAAGTGATCGGCCCCGTAACCGGCGCAGGCCTTACAAGCGGACCCGTCACGGGCTTGATCGCTGGCGGCGCAGCCGTGGGCTGACAGCCCGCCAGGACCGCGGCCAGTACAAACAGCGTGACTTTGAAGTGATTTCGCATCGGATCTCGCGAGTGTCGCAAAGGGTTTCTCAGCAGCGGCAAAAATGAGTCGAACCATTTGCCTCGTACGGCAGTATATCGAATCAGACTCCACTCGCGGCAGATACTTCGGCATCGCCGGACCAGCTTCGCGCACCCGCGAAGCTTGCCCGTAAGTGCAAGTCTCGCTGATTGTTACGCCAGTCGCTCACTGGTGGGAAATTGCTGCTAAGTCACGACGCTTTGCTAGCTTCGGACTGAACGGCGGGTAGAGTTGCGGACTAACAGCGCCAAGGCTGCGTTCTGCAGTTGTGGCGTGTGCGGACCACCGCTTTTTCCTTTGCTTGCTCCGGTCTCATTTGGGCTGACCCCGCCAGGTGAGTAACCCGACAAACCAACTAATCGGCAGGTTCGCGCGGATTGGCTCCAGTCCCACTGATGTTCGTCGATTCGTAATCCTTTGCCGAGTCCACCTGTGACGATTGCACCGATGATTCCTACGCCGCAACATTTCTCCTGGAAGCCTCAGAATGCCAAGCCCCGAGAGGCATTTTCTGTAACCTACGATTGGTGAGACCAAGCTTTCGCCGTGCGAGAGTTTCACCTGAAGCAGTAACGACTGAGGATTACGATGGGCTTCCTGAAGCGGTTTTTTCGAGGCGTGTTTCACGAAGGTGCTCCAGCTGCTCCGACCCACAGCAGTTTTGAGCGCCTTACGGAAGAAGAACTCGAAACGCACTTGGGCGTGCAACGGTATGGCAAATTCATGCTCACCGACGCAGTTCGTCCTAGTTACGATTTAAAAGTGGTACCGCAAGCCGGTTATCGCCACGACCAATACGTCGACGAAGAGTCGAAAAGCAAAGTGCCAGTCCTGATGGCTGCCGCTTCGCGAGAGATCGTGTTCGATCTGTTCATGGAACTGATCGATCCGCTCGGTCACGAAGTCGATGTGGTCCTCGAGACCAGCCACCATCGCGACCAAGGCGGCCATGAGGATCTGTACCGCGAGCACATCGATGTGCCGGTCCTCAAGAGCACGCTCTGGGACTACGAAGACCTGATTATGAACGACGGCTGCACGGGCCTCGCGGTGCTGAATCCCGGCATCCCGCAGGAAGTCCAGTTCGACGAGCACAAGCTGCTCATCGTCTATGGCAACCCGCTCGCCGACTACGAACGAATCTTCAAACGCTTTGGCATCAAGTGCGATGAGCAGATCAAGTTCATCACCGAAGCCGAACACGTCCACTCGTCGAACGACAAGTACTTCGACGAGTTCGACCAACTGCGAATGCGGCTGGGCATGGACAGCGGCTACTAAGCCACTGCTGGAAATGGGGGGCTAGGAACTAGAGCTTAGAGTCTAGGGACTAGCAGAAGAATCAGAGACGGTCCGCGACAACGTGACAACGACGCAATGGCTGGTGCTGAACCAGCCATTCTGCGTTTCTTGGCTGTGCAACGCGCGAGCGGCGGTCAACTTCGGCGGTGCCGATTTGCGGTACCCAATTCTCACCTAAACGTCCAACATCCGCCCCATTGTTGGACACCAACCTGCAGCCAAACCCGAGCGAAACTTACACCGCTGTCCAACAATCGACCCGATTGTTGGACACCCCCCTTTTGCGGTTTGCTCGCTTCGCAGGTTAAAACTCTTGGTTGCGGCCTTCAGTCCTGCCTGCCCGCCACGTTTTCGAGAACAAGCATCCATGCGAATCCTTCATCGGACCACGGCTTTGACTTTCTTGGCGGCCTTGTGCGTAACACACGCTGCCGTGGCGGAAACCACGCCCATTGCCCATTACCACCTCAAGTCGGACGAGGGCGCGATCCGCGATACGGCTGCACCAGCAGTGCTGGAAAGTTTTGCCAAGGGTGGGCCGGCGCTCAAATCCCACGGCGAGCCGAAGGTCATGTCCAATGGGCCGGCGATCCGCTCCTTGGCTTATACCGGATCCATCAAATTCGAAGATGCCAACCTATGCTATGCCGCGCCGGTGAATCTTGTTCGCGGCGACAATTGGGTCGTAGAAGCCTGGGCCTACGCCACTCAAGTCAATGACAAAGGCCTACATACCGTGCTGGCCAATGGCAATGGCGGCAACGGCTTTCTGATCGTCCAAAGCGGCGACCAATGGCAATTGTTCATTGGCGGCGTGGGCGGGACTAATCTGGGGAAAGTAACAGCCAATACCTGGACGCACTTGGCCATCGTGCGCGATCGCGGCATCACCTCGGCTTGGATCGACGGCAAGAAAGTCGCCAACCAGTTGCCCGTCGGCGGCGGCGGTGCGAACAACTTCAGTTTGGGTGCCTCGGCACCAGGCAAAGAATCGTTCAATGGCTGGATTGCGGAAGCGAGGGTTTCGACGTTCAAGCCCGGCCAATTCGCAGGAGCCACCGACTTTCTGGTGGACACCGCCCAAGCCAAGATTTTGCGAGATGCAGATCGGGCCCTGGTGGCCAAACTCATCACAGGGCTCGCCACAGCGCCCGGTGTCGAAAAGGTAGACGCGTTCGCGGAACGGGCCTACGACAAGGATTGGCTGGTAGCCGCCGCCAAAACCCCAGCCTCCGTGCAAGTCATTCCCGGAGAGGATAACCAGCCCGCCCAAATCATGCTGACCAACGGCCTGGTCAGTCGCACCTTCCTAGTGACCGACGGCAACCTCGGCTGCATCAGTCTCCGCCGCGCCGATAAAGACATCGAGTTCGTGCGCGCCATCAAGCCAGAAGCGCGGGTCAGCCTCAATGGGCAATGGGTGGACATCGGCGGCCTCGTCGGCGCGCTCGACCAGGCCTTCATTACGCCGGATTGGTTCTACCGTCTGCAATCCAGCGGCAAATCGTTCCGCCTGGCGGGCATGAAGGTCGGCCCTTGCGTCAAACCCTATGAGTGGAAGCCCAAGTGCAACGCGCCGATCGATATTCCCTGGCCAGCGCTTGGCCGCCGCGTGACCTTTGAATTTGCGCCTCCGGAAAACAACGCAGCCCTCGCAGGGTTGCACATCGACCTGCATTATGAAATCTACGATGGCATTCCGGTGATGATGAAAACGTTCACCTTGCGCAACCAGTCCAGCAAAGAAGTCGTGGTGACCAGCTTTGAAGGCGAACATTTGGCCGTGCAGCCGACCAACTCGAAAATGATGCATGTAGAGAGCGATTACTCGTTCGCACTTGCTAACTTCCGAGAAACATCCAGCGGCCTTGGCATCCACGCAGCCGGCTCCCGGGCCCCGTTCAAAGAGTACTACCTCGGGGGTGGAACCACTCGTTTTAAACGGGACCCCAACTGGGGCTCGATGGCGACGCTCAATCCGGCCGAAGATATTTTCGTGCGCGACATCGAAAACGCATTGCTGATCAGCACTCCGCCGACCGGTCCCAATTGGACAGTCAAACCGGGCGAATCGTTCGACGCCTTTCGCACCTTCACCATCCTGAACGACACTACAGAAGACGAGCGTCGCTTCCTGGCCCAGCGCCGCTTCTACAAAACCCTGGCGCCTCAATCCAACGAGCACCTGTTTGAAGTGCATGCGCCGTCCTCGCATCACATCAAACATTTGGGTCCCCTGCTCGACCAGATGCATGAGATTGGCTTCGAGCAGTTACAAGCTCCGGAGCATCCGGGCAGCTTTAACTACGCCGACGCTTCGCCGGGCAACATCGCCGCGATGAAGACCGTCTGCGATTACGCCAAACAATACGACATCCGCGTCGGTGCCTACCAGTTGATGATGGCCTCGCAAGGCTGGGGATCGCGTCAGGACAACTTCAACTGCATCGATCCGGCTTCCAAAGCCCCCGGCAGCGCATTCGGCCAGAGCGCTTGCGGCGCCAGCGCCTGGGCCGACATGTATTTCACCAACATGTGGAAAGTCATCGACGGTGCGGGCATGCGCGCTTTCAAGCCCGACGGCCCCTTCCACGGCGACTGCTGCGCCGCGACCGATCATCCGCACCACAAGGGACTGGAAGAGTGCGCCTGATGTATCGGTGCTGGCTCAGCGATGAGCCCGCACGGGAAGCCTTGTTGGCAATGTCGAAAGACCGTGGCCGTTTGGTCGGCCACCGTGGCTAAGGGGTTACGTTGATGAAGTGTGTAATTCGTCGGCAAGAAAGCTACCCCAACAATGTGGGACACTGGCAACGCTCTGTAGCCTTGGAAGTCCTGCTAACCAGAGCATCCGCACGACTACGAAAGGAACTGACTATTACCTTCGGTAAATCTGAACCACACTCCCGCCAACATCAGAGCCGCCCGGATTGGACACCGGGATAGGGAGTGTCCTAAACGATCGCAAGCTCTGTTTTCCGGTTTCGCGATCCATGGCAACTGTGCCAACGATTCACGGGCCAACCAAGTATCCCGTGATGTTTAGGGGAGCAGCAGCCCGCTGTTGGGTATGAAAAAGTCAGAGTCTAAACGGATGCGTTTGAGTGCCAACAAGGGAACCAGGGAAGCTCGGCTGAGTATGGCAGTTACACGGCTAGGCCGGTCGCAAGATCGACCCAAGCACCTGCCGATGAGGCAGCCGAGTGGCGGAGCACCCGTAGTAGTCGGAGGTCGGGAAAGCCGGCCACAGGGCGAAGGGGTGCAGGATGATTCGTGGAGGATGACTGAAGTGTTCTTTAATTTGGAGGCTTCCAAATGAACATCGACGAAGTCCGACGTAGGCTCTGGGAGCAATCGCAGGCCCACAGGCGACACAGGGAATCTAGTTTACCGCTCTTTCCGACCAACCCATACGGTGGCCGGATTCGGAACCTGATGGACCTGATACACAATCCCACGTGGATTGCAGCCGCCTGTGAACGTGTGTTGAAACGCTCCCGAGGCAAAGCAGCAGGCGTGGATGGGGTGACGGCTCACAGGTTCGCTCAGAGCCTTGAGTACCGTCTCGAACAGCTACGTCTGGAGTTGAAACGCGGTACGTATCGGCCTCTGCCGCTGCGGCGAGTGGAAATTCCCAAGGCTAACGGCAAAATGCGCCAGCTTGGAATCCCGTGCCTACGCGACAAAATCGTTCAAGAGGCAATACGCATGGCGTTGGAACCCATTTTCGAGGTCGAGTTCCATGACAGCTCTTATGGGTTTCGGCCCAATCGGAGCACGCACCATGCGGTAGCCCGTTGTCGCTATTTGGCGTTGACGGGCTTCACCTGGGTCATCGAGGGAGACGTCAAGGCTTGCTTTGACGAAATCTCGCACAAGGCGATCTTGCGGTGTATCAAGGAGAAGGTGATCGACAACAAGTTCCTCGCCCTGATTCAACTTCTGTTGAAAGCAGGTGTGGAAATTGATGGCGTCGTTCATCCGACGACGAAAGGGGTTCCGCAGGGAGGCGTGGCCTCACCACTACTTGCCAATATCGTGCTGAACAAATTGGATTGGTTCATTCATTCCAAGGGGTTCCACGGTAAGGACAGCAATAGGAGGTGGGCTCGCGGCCTGTCCAATGTTCGGTTCTCCCGCTATGCCGACGATTGGTGCGTGTGTCTCACACGGGCCTCCCGAAAGCAAGTGGAAAGGCTACGGGACGAAATCCGCGACTTTCTTCGGAAAGTCTGCGGGTTAGAACTGTCGGCCGACAAGACCCGAATTACCCACGTGAGAGACGGGTACGATTTTCTCGGATTCAACATCCAGGTTGGTGTTGGCAGATCCGGGCGTCTCGTACCCAGACTCAGGGTTGGCCGCAAGGCTATTACCCGCATCCAGGCTCGTTTGGGCGAAGTCCTTCGTTACTGCCCAATGAGCGTAAGCATCTCGGTCCGTCTTGATGATGCGTCGGCCGTCATTCGCGGCTGGTCGAACTACTTCAAGATCGCCCACAACTTCCCAAAAGTTGCCCACAGGCTGGACCACAAGGCTTACTGGATTGCGGCGAAGGCGATATGCCAGAAGAACGACATATCGACTGCCCAGTGTCTCCGGCGGCATGTCTTCCACAACACCATCGGTGTTCACGAAGACCATACGCTGGTTCGCTTCCAAGATACGGATTCGACGTTCTATTATCCGGCGCCGGAACCGTATCAACCTGGCTGCCCACAGCCATACCCGGAGGATGATGAATGGGAGGCGTCGTTCGTCTACCCGGATCGTCCCCGGCCAGGAAGCGGAGACCTCAAGTGGAAGGCTTTGGTTCGCGACGGCTTTCAATGCCGCCATTGCGCGGTCGCGGTTACATCCAAGACCTCGCAAGCGGACCATATCGAACCTGTCAACCGCTTTGCCAATCTCGCGATGGCAAACGACTTGAACAACATCCAGACCTTGTGTCTGCGTTGTCACAAGCTCAAAACCAAGGGAGATATATGAGAGAAGAATCATCTGGAAAGCCGGATGCTTGGAAACTTGCACGTCCGGTTTGGGGTTGGGGTCGGGGTGAAATTCCACGGCCTACACCACCAGCCAATGGGCGCAGTGGAAGTGGATGTGCAAAATCCTGCACGAAGGCCAGAAGCGCGACTTGTACCTGACCATTCCCGACTGGTATGTGCTCAATGGCCAAACCTGCACCGGTATGGGCTATCGTGAAGCCACCGACAACATCGACATCGGCCTGCAGGCCCTCATCTATCGTCAATATATTTTTGACGGCACCTGGCACAAGACCGCCAGCATGGGCTGGGTCAATCTCAATACCGAGATGCTGCATGGCGACATGGAAAAAGACCTGGATCGATACGAACGGATGTTCTTCACCATGATGTCATCCGGAGCGCAAGTGTGGGTGCGCGGGCATCGCCTGTATGACGGCCCCAAGTCCAAAGCCATGCTCCTCAAATGGATGACCTGGTACAAAAAGCACCGCGACCTGGTCCAAGGAGACATCATCCATCTGCGCCGTCCCGATGGCCGCAGCCTGGATTACACCCTGCATGTGGATCCCAAACACAAGCGCGGCATGCTGCTGGTGTTCAATCCCCTCCAACATCCCGTCACCAAAACCCTCACCGTCCCGCTGTACTACACTGGCCTCACCGGCCAAGCTCATATCCATGAACAGGAAGGCGAAGCCAAGCCCTATCCGCTGGATGAGCAATCGCAAGCAAAACTCCCAGTGACCATTCCCGCAGACGGATTCAGCTGGTACGTCATTGAGTAAGCATCACGCCACCCGTTTCCGCAGCGCGGGCTCTTCCTGAATCAACCCATCCACAATTCGCAGCCGGCGTGAGGCCTGGGCTGCTGAGGCGGGGTCGTGGGTCACCATCACGATGGTGCCGCCGTCGGCGACGAAGCGGGTGAAGATGCTCATCACTGCTGCTTTGCTGTCGGGATCGAGATTGCCCGTGGGCTCGTCGGCGAGGATGAGCTTGGGCGAGTTGGCGAGCGTGCGGGCGAGGGCCACGCGTTGTTGCTGGCCGGTGCTCATTTCGCTCGGCTTATGATTCAGCCGTTGAGAGAGGCCGACTTGCTCGAGCAATGCTTCCGCGCGCTCGCGCTGAGCGTCGGGCTTCATGCCGGCGAGGTAGAGCGGGACTTGCACGTTCTCGCGAGCGGTTAGGTACGGAATCAGGTTGAACGTCTGAAAGACGAAGCCGATTTGCGAGCGGCGTAGTTTCGTCCGCACTTGAATCGGCAGATCGTAAATCGATTCTCCCTGAAACTCGACTTTGCCGCTGTCAGGCGAGAGCATGCCGCCGAGCAGCGATAACAGTGTCGTCTTGCCGCTGCCACTGGGTCCGACGATCGCCACGTACTCGCCGCTGGCGATCTTTAAGTCGCTGGTGCGAAACGCCACCACTTCTTCTTCTCGCCGGCGATAGCGCTTCATCACGTCAGTCAGTTGAAACATGGTTAGATCTCCTGGAAGCAGAGGCAAGGATCGAGGCGCGCGGCAGTCCGCGCGGGCCACAACGCGGCAAGCAGCGTCGCCAGCAAGGCCGAAGCCGAGGCCAGAGCGATCAAGCCCGGCAGCGGAGTCACCGTGACTCCCGCCCAGTAAGCTCCCAACACCATCGCAATGACCACGCCCAGCAAGCTTCCGCAAGCCGCGCCGGTCACACCCAGGATCAACGCTTTCAACAGGAAGATCTGCGAGATGAGTCGCGGTGTCGCGCCCAGTGCGAGCAGCGTTCCGACTTCGCGGCGACGTTCGCGCACATTGGCCGAGATCGTGCTGGCCACGCTCGCGCCGCCAATCACAATCAGCATGCCAAAGACGAACCAGCTCATTTGGCTCATCAATTGATTCACGCCAACTTGGGTCGAAACCACTTGAGAAATGGTCACAACCTTCGCATCGGGCATCAGCTTGCCTAGCGAAGGAGCCAGATTGCCCGCAGCGTCTTCGCAGCAGCCCATGACTTCGATCGCGTTCACCACTTCACCAGCCTCCGTGAGCCTTTGCACGGTGTGCAGGTGAGCGAAGACGCGGGTGTCGTCAATCGTGCCTGTCGGCGGCAGGACAGCGAGTACCTTGAACTGGTCGCCGAGAATCACCAGGTTGCTCCCCGCTTTCAATTTGGCAAACTCGGCGATGTCGGCACCAATGACGGCTTCGTTGCCTCTCAGTTGATCGATCGAACGACTGCTGGCCAAAGTCTCAGGCGCGGCATCGTAGGTCTTCGGACCGTGCGATGCCTTGGTGCAACCTTGATGCTTGTTGCTAAACAGCCCCGCCGATTGCCAAATGGCTTTCTTGGCGAACTCCGCCTGTGGCAGAATGCCTGTCAGCGTGGCATCGCGGCCGGCGATCTTGGTGACCGTGCAAAGCCGTGGCGACAAGCGTTCAACGCCCGGCAAGTTGGCTATGAGAATGCTCGCGACGTGCGATTCCGGCAGCGTGTGCTCGCTCAGATCCGCGGCATAGTAATCTTGCAGCGTGACATCCTTCGGCAGAACGAGCAGGTTCGCTCCCAGCGATTCCAACTTGCGTCCAACTTCCTTCTCCGAAAAAACCGTGACGTGGCGAATCGCCACCAGTGCCGTCACGCCAAGCAGGATTGCCGTGGCGCTGGTGAACATCGCCCACGGCCGCTCGCGCATTTCGCGCCAGACCAATGTTTGCAAATTCATGTGCGTACCCCGAGTCAGATGATTGAGGAAGCGATGTGATCGACGAGCGAAAACACCACTACCGGGCCGGGGCACGCTGAGTCGCAGCTTGATTGTTCCCTTGCGTGGGCTGTTGCTGGCCGGGTTGTTGATGGTGCTTGCAGTTCGGGTCGTCGCAGCACTTACCGGCTTCGGCGAGGGCAGCGGCAATGGTGGCCTTGGGCGTGTTCGCGGCGAACTTACCGACCAATACTCCTGGAGGTGCAAGCAGCGACAGGTGAGTTCCCGGCGTCCGCGGATCGACTTCCATTTCCGCCACAAACCTGGCTTCAGCGGGATCAGCAGCATTCATGCTCAGCGACACCATCCGCGCGCTGAAGTGGGGATCGCTCTGGAACTCACGTAGCGAAGCTGGCACAACCGGGTTGCCCGAACCATGCACGGTCACAAACGCCAACTTATTGTCCTGCAGTGCCCGCATCACCTGCATCATTGTCGGCGTGACAATCGCGTTGGCGACATGCTGTGCTTGAAGCTGCTGCGCAAAGATTCCCGTCATCGCGCCATTCGGAGCAATGGCGACGCACATCGGCATGGGCGCGCGGGCCACATCGTACTTGGCGACCAAAGCCTGCTCACTCGGATCGGCCACCTGCACAAACGTCAACACGGCCACATTCGCATACTTGGCCAACGATTGTTGGAGGGTCGTGTTCATCGTCGACGTGGCCGGATCATTTTGCTTATAGAACAGGACGAACGTGTACTTGCCCTGTTGCGCGGCCTGGCTCATTGCCGCCTGAGCCTTGCTGGCTGCTGGCTGGGCAGATGCAGACGGAATTGCGACGGCTGCTGCGACAATCAACAAGAGGGCAGCGCGGTTGCTCAGCGACATGGTATTCAATCCTTGAATTCTGGTGAGTAGCTGCAATCAAAAAAGCGCGCCTGCCTACGAACATCCGGAATGATCGGCACAATTGGCCACCGCCCTGCAGTGAATCGCTAACGATCGCGGGATCAAACTGTGCTAGCGCGTCACTGCTCGCTGGCTTTCCAATGCTTTCCTCCCCCACTGTTGCGTGGCTAGAATGCAATCCTGACGCTACCCTCCGCGTTCCCGCCCATGGATTCACTCCGCATGCAGCGCACTTGCCGGCTACCGTTGTTCGTCTTGGTCGCATTGCTTCTCAGCCTGACGATTGAGGGCCTGGCCTCAGCCGCCGATCCCGAACCTGCCGCGCTTGAATTCTTTGAGAAGAAGGTCAGGCCCGTGCTGATCAACCGCTGTTACGAATGCCATAGCAGTAAGAACAAAGAGCCCAAAGGTGGACTGCGGGCCGATTCGCTCGCGGCACTTCTCAAAGGGGGCGAGACCGGTCCCGGTGTGGTTCCAGGCAAAACAAAAGAGAGCCTGATTATCGATGCCGTGAACTACGGCGAACTCTATCAAATGCCGCCCAAGGGTAAGTTGCCAGCCGACGAGATCGACGTACTGACGAAGTGGGTCGAAATGGGCGCGCCGTGGCCTGCGGAAAAAGACCCCAGCGAAGGGCTGACCAAGGACTTCGATCTCGCCCGTCGCAAAGCTGAGCACTGGTGCTGGCAGCCGCTCAAGCAGCCCGCACTTCCTGCAGTAAAGAATGAAGCGTGGGTCAAGCAGCCCAGCGATCGCTTCATTCTGACCAAGCTGGAAACCGCGGGCCTCTCCCCTGCCCCGCCGGCCGACAAGCGCACCCTCATCCGCCGCGTCTACTTCGATTTGATCGGCCTCCCTCCCACACCGGAAGAAGTCGCCCAATTCCTGAAAGATGATTCACCCACAGCGCTCGAAAAAGTAGTCGACCGCTTATTGCAGTCGCCTCATTTCGGCGAACGCTGGGGACGCCATTGGCTCGACCTGATGCGGTACGCCGAATCGCGCGGGCATGAATTCGATTACACCATTCCGGGAGCCTGGCAGTATCGCGACTACGTCATTCGCGCAATCAACGCCGACGTTCCCTACGACCAGTTCATGACAGAGCACATCGCGGGCGACCTGATGCGCACGCCTCGTCAGAATCCCGAGAAGAAGTTCAACGAGTCGATTCTCGGCACCGGCTTCTGGTTTCTCGGCGAATGGATTCACTCTCCCGTCGACATTCGCAAGGATGAAACCGACCGCTTCGATAACATGGTCGACGTCTTCAGCAAGAGCTTTCTCGGTTTGACTGTCACCTGTGCCCGTTGTCACGATCATAAGTTCGATGCCATTTCGCAAAAGGATTATTACGCCCTGTTTGGCTACCTGCAAAGTAGTGGACATCGGCTGGTTCGATTCGAAACGCAATTGGCAGAAGAACACCTCGCGCGCGAACTGGCTGACTTAGAAAACACTTGGCGACCGAAAATTGCCGCCGCGATTGCCGGAGAAAATGCAGCAGGAGCAGGAGAACTGGCCAAGTACCTGCTCGCTGCCCGAGAAGCCATTCAGTCGGGCAACGATGCTGCGGCAATTGCCAAGTCTCAGCAACTTTCTGCGATACGTTTGCAGGCCTGGCTTGCGCAATTGGCCGAAGCCCAAAAGAATCCAGCGGATCCTTTGCATTTTTGGGCGCTGATTGCCCACGATGCCAAAGCTGCCGAGCCCACGCGACTCGCCGAGCTAGTCGCCAAATTGAAAGAAGCACCAGAAGCGGCTACCTATCAAGGTGAGTGGATTGTCGACTACTCCAAGTTGCCCGCTAACGAATGGTTCAGCAATGGCGTCACGTTTGGTTTGGCTCCCGTCACCACCGGCACTCTGTTGCTTGGCGATGGCAAGCTAAGCGTAGCCCAATACGGTGCAGCGCAGCGCGATGCCATTTGGAACAAGCTGGTAATTGATGGCGAAGCCGAAGCCGGGAAACTTGCCTATCCGCGTGCTGGCCGCACCATTCGTACGAAGACCTTCGTGCTGAAAGACGGCCCCGTGCATTATCTCGTGAAAGGAGCCGGACACGTTTACGCAGCTGTCGATTCACACGCGATGCTCAACGGCCCCTTGCACGGGCAACTCATCAAGGAAACGGGCGGCAACGGCGAGACCGCGCCGCGCTGGATTACGCAGGATCTGAAGGGCTACATCGGTCACAACGCGCACCTGGAGTTCACTCCTAAGGGGGAAGAAGACTTGCAAGTGCTCGCTGTGGCTCAAGGTGCAACAGCCCCTCCCCTGCCCTACCCTTTGAATCGTGTCTCGCAGTTTGCCAAGTTGCTCACAGCCAATGAATCGAAGGACTTGAGCAGCCTCGCTGCTGCGTACGAGCAGCGTTTTGTCTCATCCAGCAAGTCGTTGTTGGCTGCGCACGTTGACCCACAACTCGATGTTGCGATTCAGGCTCAGCTCTTGAATCTGCTAGTCGCACAGCCTGCACTCTGGTCCGAACCGACCACTGGCGGGCAATCGGCTGAGGCGGAATTGCTCGGCAAAACGTCTTCCAAGCAACTCCAGGCCGAGTATCAAGCCGCGAAGCAAAAGCTGGTCGCCGCTGGCCCGCTCAAATCGCAGGTTGCCTTGGCGATGTGGGACGGCAGCAGCGTCGATGAGCACTTGCTAATCCGCGGCAACAGCAGCCAGAAAACGACCGGCCCGCTCGTGCAACGCCGCTTGCTGGAAGCCATCGAAGCCGATCTCGCCGCTGGCAAGACTGTTCCCACAAGCACGCTGAGCACGACTGCAGCCACGCCGGAACCAACCGGCAGTGGACGATTGAAACTCGCAGAAAAGCTGACGAATCCGCGGAATCCTTTTCCGTCGCGCGTGATGGTCAATCGGATCTGGCATCACCTCTTCGGGCGCGGCATTGTGCCGAGCGTCGATAACTTCGGCGTGCTCGGACAAGCCCCGACTCACCCCGAACTGCTCGATCATTTGGCGCTCGAGTTCATTGCCGATGGCTGGTCGGTGAAGCGAGCCATTCGTCGGTTGATGCTCAGCAATGTCTATCAAATGGCCAGCGGAGGTTCGGCGCTGGACCGCTCGCAACTGGCAATCGGAGAACAACGCGATCCGCAGAATCTCCTCTTTCACAAAGCCCAGCTTCGTCGGCTGGAAGGCGAAGTGATTCGCGATTCGATCCTCCATTTGTCGGGTCGTCTCGACTCAAAACAATTCGGGCCGAGCGTCCCTGTCCATCTCACGGCGTTCATGCAAGGTCGTGGCCGCCCTGGCAGCGGCCCGCTCGATGGCGACGGTCGTCGCAGCATTTACCTGGGCATTCGCCGGAACTTTCTCTCGTCAATGATGCTCGCATTCGATGTTCCGAATCCGGCCAGCACTATTGGCAAACGCAACGTCAGCAATGTTCCTGCGCAGGCACTCATTCTCATGAACGACCCGTTGGTCTCAGAACAAGCCAAGCTCTGGGCCAAACGATCGTTGATCACCAAAGACATTGCGCCCGCTACTCGCATCGAGCGGTTGTATGAGGAGGCCTTCAGCCGACCGGCGACTAGCGATGAAATTGCCGCAGCGAATGAGTTTCTCAAGACCCAAGGAACCGAATACGGTGTAGCTGCTGACTCGCTTAGTACCGACGAACGAATTTGGGCCGACCTGTGCCATGTGCTCATGAATAGTAAAGAGTTTGTGTTTATCCGGTGAAGTCCTCCAGCATTATCCCTACTCCCTCTCCTCGGTACTCCGGGGAGAGGGAACTAGATCAAAGCAACACCAAACAACTCCTTCAAAGATCGCTTCCATGTATCCTTGTCAACGCGTTCGTTCCACCTGTCATTCCCGGCGCGACTTCCTGCAGCAGTCGGCAGCGGGGTTCGGCGCGTTTGCCATGTCGGCGCTTTTAGCCGGCGGCGAGTTGCCCAGCGCGCTAGCTGCCGAGGCTGCCAAAGACCTGGGGCCCTTTGCGCCGCGGCAGACGCACTTTGCAGGCAAGGCAAAGAGCGTCATTTATCTGTACATGGATGGCGGACCAAGCCAGGTTGATACGTTCGACCCCAAGCCACGTTTGACGGCCGAAGACGGCCAGCCGTTCGGCTTGAAGATGGAGCCGACGCAGTTCAACAACAACGGGGCCACACTCGGCAGCCCCTGGAAGTTCAACAATTACGGCGAGTCGGGCCTGCCCGTCAGCGATTTGTTTCCGAATGTGGGCCAACATGCCGATAAGCTTGCAGTCATTCACTCAATGACGAGCGAGTTTCCCGAGCACACGTCGGCCAACTACTTTCTGCACACCGGTACGGGCGTGCAAGGCCGGCCGAGCATGGGTGCCTGGTTCAACTATGGCCTCGGCAGCGAGTGCCGCGATCTGCCCGGCTTCGTCGTCATTAACGGCGGGCTAATTCCTCCTGGCGGCCTCGATAACTTTAATAGCGGCTTCTTACCGGCCACCTATCAGGGTTCGATCTTCGCCGCCCAGCAGCCGCCGGTTTCGAACATCCAACGTCTCGAAGCAACCGACACCTTGCAAAAGAACAAGCTCGCACTGCTGAAGCGACTCGATGAGCAACTGCTGGCCCGCGAAGGTCGTGCCGACGCGCTAGAGTCGGCCATCGCCAACTACGAACTTGCTTATCGCATGCAAACCGTTGTGCCGGAGTTGATGGACCTGAAGGACGAGACTGTTGCAACCCAAAGCATGTACGGGCTCGATGCCAAATATGCACCGACCCAAACTTTCGGTCGGCAATGCCTGCTCGCGCGCCGGCTGGTCGAAAAAGGGGTGCGGTTCATCGAACTCACCTGCCCGGGTCTCGGTCACGATCGCTGGGATCAGCATGCCAACCTGGTTAAGGGGCACGAAGACAACAGCCGGTGCGTCGATCAGCCCATCGCGGCGTTATTAACCGATCTCGCCCAGCGTGGACTGCTCGAAAGCACGCTTGTCGTCTGGTCCGGCGAGTTCGGCCGCACACCATTCGCTCAAGGCAAGAACGGTCGCGACCACAATCCGTTCGGCTTCAGCCTGTGGATGGCTGGCGGCGGCATCAAGGGTGGCACCACGTACGGTGCGACCGATGAGTACGGCTACAAAGCAGTCGAAAACGTCTGCGAGATCCACGACCTGCATGCGACGATGTTCCACTTGCTCGGCATGGATCACACCCGGGTCACCTTCCGCTTCGCCGGTCGCGATATGCGACTCACCGACGTGAAGGGACACGTGCTGAAGGATATTATCGCCTGATGTTTCGTAACTCAGTCAATCCATGACGGAGAAAGATGCGAGTCAGGGAACGACTCGCCTACGATTAATACCGCGCCAGATCCTTCTTGCCCTGATTCGGATGCAACTTGGTGATGGTCTCTTCGGCCTTGAGGGTCATCATGCGGAGGTCGCTGCCGACGGCGAGGAACTGCATTCCTTGCTGAGCCCGTTGCAGGGCGGAGTCGGGATCCATGGCGTGAATGCCGGTGGCGCACTTGGTCTTCTTGCCGACGCGAATCACCTCCTGAATCGCCGCCTCGTGCTCTTCAGCCGTGGGGAAGGTGCCGTCGGGCGCGCGCATCTGAAAGCGCAGATCGTTGGGGCCGATGAAAATGGCATCGACGCCAGGCAAGCTGTAAATCGCTTCGGCATTCTTCACACCCTGCGGACTTTCGGTTTGCAGCACCACCAGGATGTTGTCGTTGGCCTGGGCATAATAGTCGCCGGCGGTCGCTCCGAAGTTCATCGAGTGCATGCCGCCACCGACGCTGCGGTTGCCAACGGGCGGATAGTAAGCGGCGGCAATCGCCAGTTTGGCTTGTTCAACCGTATCGACCATTGGCACCACAATGCCCCACGCGCCGGCATCGAGCACGCGTTTGATCAGGTGATGATTCCCTTCGGGAACGCGCGCCAACGGCACGCAGCCGGCATCGGCCACGGCGGCGAAGATCATCGCAGCTTGCGACCAGTCGACGGCCGAGTGCTCGATATCGAGCGTGAGCCAATCGAAGCCCATGCGGGCGAGGACGCGGGTCGCGTACAAATCGCCAAGCGACAACCAGGTGCCGTAACTTACTTCGCCGCGACGGAGTTTTTCTTTGACGGTGTTCTTGCGCATGATTGGATTCCGCTATTGAACTTCTAAGATGTCTTGCGTCTCGCCGTTCGGGAGAAAACGGCAACAGACGAAATCGGTTGCAAAATTCTTGCCGAGCACGGTGCGATTGCCACGCCAGGCCAGCGAGCGATACAGCAGCCACTGCGTGAAATTGACTTGCACGCGATAGCCGACGGCGACATCGCGTGGCTGCACAAGGAGCGACTCGCCGATGGTGAGTTGTCGCCAGGTCGCCGGATTTTTAAATCGCGTGGGGCTTAAATCGAGCCACAGCGGGGCGAACAGGTTGCGTGCATTGGTCCGCAAGGAGTGTCGCAGGCAATTGTCGTGGCTGGTCAAGTCTCCGGCCATCGGCTGCGCACGCCATTCGGGCATTGCCAGCGGCATGACGAGCGCAAGTGGCTTTTTATTGCAGACCAGATGACCTTCGCGCGACTCTTGTTGCGGCACGAACGAAACCGGCTTGGCCAAGGGAACGCTACACGAATACTCAAGCCGCGGCGGCGGTACCGAAGTATCGAGCGCATTCGCAGGTGTGAGTTTGTTCTGTTCGTTCAACAGGCTATCGGCCATGAGCAGGCATTCGTCTTGCCGCACGAGCAACAAGTGCCGCTGCATCAACCACCCACCACTCAGTTTTTGTTCAATTTCAAGGTAGTCGCAGTCTTTGTCGGTATGCCAACAAACTTCCGTCCAAGGGCCAATGGGATTCGCAGCGCGGCCATCAATCTGCACCTTTGCTGACCACTCGCCATGCAGCAGAGACTGGTTGCCACTCGATAGATCAAGCCAAACTTGCTCGCGTGCGAAATCCGCCGTTACTTGCAATTGCGGCGCGGCCCAGCGGTTACGAAGCACGGCCAGCGATGCTTGCGGCGAATAGAGCGGCGCAGCGGGCATCCCCTTCACAGGCTTGGGCTCAGTTTTATGCTTGCCGAAGGCGAGTTCCGCAATCGGCGGCGTGGATTTGGTGGCCAAGACGGCAGCAGTGAGAAACTCTCGATCGCAGGCCAGGCCCGCAGCCTGTAGCAGGACGAAACTGCCATCGGGGCGCGAAAGTCTGAGCGCGTGACGGGCCATCCGCTCGAGTCGTTCGCGGGCCGCCTCGGAAAATTGTGTTTCGGTGCTGCGGAGCAGTTCGTGCGATCGAACAAGCGACGCGAGCCAAGGGCGGAGCAGTTCTCGCACGTTTGCTTTTGGCAATGCGAATGGATCGAACCAGGCAACTGCCAGTTTTGCTTCCACACTGAGCGCGCTCTTGCGTAAAGCAGCAGCCAACTTGGCATCGGGCGAGATGAGAGCCAGGACCAGTGGCAATTCGCAACCGAGTATCAACTGATTCAAGGCTGCGTCTGCCGATTCATTCCCCGGCGCAGCTTCAGTGACTGCGAGCAAGGCAGTCAACAGACGAGCAGTCAAATCGCTCTTATCGACTTTCGCAATGGCTGGCAGCAGATAGCCGAGTGCCAACTTATTCAGTGCCGTAGTGAAGTCCGCCAGGTCCGATCCCATCTGAGCCAGGATCGTGTTCCTATCCGCCAGCAGGTCGCTCTTGACTCGCTGTGTACGGACGGCCTGTGGCAGCTTTTCTTGCCCGGCTAGTAATCCCGTGGGAATTCCCCATAGCAACGGCGAAGTCTTGCCGCCAACCAGGCGCGCTAGAGGTGAAAATGGTGCAGCCTCGCGGCAGGCGGCAACCCATGCGGTTTCGTCGATTCGCCGCATTGGTTTCGGTGCTCGCGGTGCTGGGCGGGTGGCTTCCGCCCGCTCGCTGGCCCGCGATGTGGGAGCGAAATCGGACGACGAACGACCGGCCACATCCCGATAGGTTGAATCGTCCATTCTCAGAGCGCACGCCGTAGGTGTATAATTCGTTTGCCCATGCAGGCGAGGCTGTTTTAGCAACTCGCATGGCCATTGCCTATCCGGCACTGCTATCCTGCAAGTTACAAGCAGTATCCGACGTGTCCCTTAGCATCGACGACGCCAGCGTCGATTTGTGTTTCGATCCTTCAGCCTTTTCTCGGAGTTCCTCTCGTGAAACTAGTTCGCACTGGCAGTTGGCCGGCCAAATTCCCCTTCGCGATCATCCTCCTGGCTGCTGGCGTCACCTTCGGTACCGCATTGTGGTCCTTGCCCAGCATTGGGCAAGAAACCGAAAAACCGACTGAAACCAAGCCGGAATTGCCAGCCATCGAAAAGACTCCCGACGGCATGGTCAAGCTGTCGAAAAAACACGACGTCTGGCTCGATACCAAGCGCAAGGCCATTGTCGTTGATGGCAAAATCTGCCTGCGCGAAGGTCAGTTGGAAATGTTCGCCTGCCCCAAGGGAACAAAAGAGCATGAATCGATCGTCGCCCTCAATTGCCTGCCCGAAGAAGTGCATGCCGGGCTATTGGCCCTGGGTGCCAAGCAAGGGACGACAGTCAAGTTCGATCCGGAATACAAATCGGCCACGGGCGAAATCGTCGACATCTATGTGATGTGGAAAGAACCCGATGGTACCGCCAAGGAAGTGCGAGCCCAGGAACTCATTAAGCACGCCAAGACTGGCAAGGCGATGGCTTACGATTGGGTCTTTGCGGGGAGCGGTTTTTACAAAGACCCGGAGAATAATCGCCTGCATTATCAGGCCAACGGCGGCGACTTCATCTGCGTTTCCAACTTCCCAACTGCCACGCTTGATCTGCCAGTCGAAAGCACGCAGGCCAACGGAGGGCTGTTGTTTCATGCCTTCACCGAGAACATTCCCGCCAAGGGGACAGCTGTTCGCGTGGTGCTCGTGCCCCGACTGAAGAAGGCGGAAGATAATCCCAACGAAAAGAAGGCCGAGAAACCGGCGGCTGAAGCACCGGCGAAGTAACGCGCCTGTGCTTTGCCTTGCCAATTACACTGCAGCAATCGAACTGGCTGCAGTCGCGGGCTTCGATAGTTCCGAAACTCGCCAGTCGACGAGTTGAATCTCTACTTTCGCCATACCACGGAACTCATTAATCACAGGCTTATAGGCAACGTCCAGCGGGCCATTGGCTGCTGTGATTGCTTCGGCATCATCGCCGAAGCCAAACGCCACGCACCGCATCGGCGTTCGCAGGTGCGAAAGCTTGAGCGATAGGTGACGTTCGCCACCGCCGATTCGTTTCGGTGGTTCCATCAGTGTTACCCCACTCGCGCACAAAACGGGGCGCGGGTTACCCATGCCGAACGGCGCGAGCGATTCGATCTGACGGACAACTTCCGCCGTCAGTTGGCAAAAGGGGCCTTCTCCATCAATCCGCAATTCACTCCCTTGTGCTCCCACCGCGCCAGCTTCTGCCGCGGCGTAGTCGAGAAAAGCGTTGCGGAATGCAGCAATATTCGCCTCTTCGATCCGCAGACCAGCGGCCGCTGCGTGTCCACCGTGCCCGAGCAAGTGCTCGCTACAGGCATTTAGAGCCTGATGCAAGTTCAGCCGTCCTGGCGACCGCGCAGAGCCAACACCATGCTGAGAGCCCGTGGTATCGAGCGCGATGAGAACCACCGGAACTTGATATTTCTCGGCCAACCGACCAGCAACCAGACCGATCACTCCTGCATGCCAGCCCTTGCCTGCGAGCACCAGCGCGCCGTCGTTTTCCGGGTCGAACTCATCCTTCACCTGCTTGGCAGCAGCCAGTTGAATACTCCGCTCGATGCTTTCGCGGCTGTTGTTCAGTTCGTGAATGTATTCGGCCAGTTGCTGCGCTCGGGTGGGATTGTCGGTGGTCAGCAGTTCGACGGCCAACTTCGCCTGCCCAAAGCGGCCCGCCGCGTTCAATCGCGGGGCAATCGCAAAGGCGATGTCTTCGCTTGAGAGCGCGGTTTTATCGGTCAACTTGCAGACCTGCATCAGCGCCTGGAGACCAATCGAAGGCTGAAACTTCAAACTGGTGAGTCCGTGCCGGACGAGGATGCGATTCTCGTCGATGAGCGGAACCATATCTGCCACCGTTCCAATGGCAGCCAGGCCAACCGCGGAGAGCAGGAAGTTGCGCAGATTTTCGGAAACTCGCTTGGCTCCGCTGGCCCGCTGACAAATAGCCCAGGCCAACTTGAGTGCCACCCCTGCCCCGCACAGGCCGCCAAAGGGATAGTTCGTTCCCGGCAACCTTGGATGCACGACAGCCGCCGCATTCGGCAAACTGTCGGCCAGTTCATGGTGATCGGTAATAATCAGTTCGATGCCGAGCTTTCGAGCAGTTTCGGCTTCCTCGACGCTAGTAATCCCGCAGTCGACCGAGACGACCATGTTCGCGCCCCGCTCGGCGAGCGTCTTGAGCGCTTCGTGATTCAGCCCATAGCCTTCCGACAGACGATCGGGGACGTAATACAAACAATCAGCGCCGAGCAACTTGAGGCACGTCAGCAGCAGGCTGGAGCCTGTCATGCCATCGGCGTCGTAATCGCCATAAATGACGATCTTGCGCTTGGCCTGGATGGCGGCGTGAATGAGATCCGCAGCTGCGGCGGCACCCGGCAGCAGGTCGGGCTCGCGGAGGCCAGACAGCTTGGCTTCGAGGAACGACCTTGCCGTAGCAGGATCGTAAACGCCGCGGCTGAGCAGGAGCTGCGCGACGATGCTGGGAACGCCAGCGGCTTGTTCAAGCTGGGCGACTCTTCCCGCATCCAAGGGGCTGATTCGCCAGCGCTTGCGCATGACAGCTTCCGTACTGAAAATAAATCCCTGAAGCATGCCCGGCAGGCAGCCGGGCAACTGACAATCCAGCCAAGCCTAGGCCAGCTGAAGGTCGGCGGCAAGAGCCGGCTTACTTCTTCTTTTCGATGTGCAGCGTGTGCTTGCGCAGGCGCGAAGAATACTTTTTGAGCTTCAGCTTTTCGCCACCCGGCTTACGGCGGAGGATGTAGTTGATGTCGCCCGTTTCTTCGCAAACCAGAAAGACGACTTCGGCTTTTTTCTTGCTTTTGGCCATGGTAGGGACTTCCGTCGGATCGATTCAATTCGCCAGCAAATCAGGCGTGCCTGCTGCAGAGAGCACGCACCGCAACTGGGGGCGGCTTTTCAGGGAATCCAAGAGTATAGGCATTCACCCGGCCGAGCGGAATAGGGACCGGGGCGAAACTTCTCAGCGTTTTTCGCTGACGGCAGGTCACTTTGCCGGAGCCTCCGCGCGGGCTGCCAGCAGGGCCGGAATGTTCACCGCCATCCAGGGAGCCGCCGACGGGGCCTGCTCGATTAGACCAGCAGCCGACTGGATCGATTTTTCAGCCAGGATCAGCCAATCGGGCTGGTTCGTCAATTTGGCCAAGGCGATTAGGTTCCCGGCCGCAATCGAATTGCCCGCCGGGTTCGCGCCGTCAATCGGATCCTTACCGCGGGCCAGCAGAGTTTCGTGATCTTTCGACGTGAAGAAGAAACCGCCCCCCCGCGGATCGGCAAACAGTTCGATTTGCTTCGCCGTCAGATCTTTGGCCGCTTGCAGCCAGCGGTCTTCGCCGGTCGCACGATGCAGCGCCAGCAGACCGTAAGTCAGATAGGCGTAGTCATTCAAGTAGGCGTTGAACTTGGCTTCGCCACTGGCGTAACTCCGCTGCAGCCGACCTTCTTTGGTGACGAGCCTGGTCAAGGCAAAATCGGCGGCCTGCTTCGCAGCTTCGATGTACCGCGGCTTCTTTAGCAAGCGCCCGGTGTCCGCCAACCCGGCAATCATCAGCCCGTTGTCGGCAGCTAGAATTTTGATGTCGGTCAGGGGCTTCGCACGCTTATCACGCACGGCCAATAACTTCTGGCGGATCGCAGTCCAGTTTTTGTTTAACTCCTCTTCGCTAATCTTTCGCTCAGTAGCAAGTTCGCTGTTCGGCTGCCCCAGATTGAGCACGTAATAGTGCTCTTCAAAATTCGGATCCTTCTGCAGGGCGAACATCGCTCCCACCAATTCGAATTCTTCAGCCGTCAGCGACTTTTGCAGTTCCTCTTTTGTCCAGCGCTGGAATTTCCCTTCTTCCCCTTCGGACTCGGCGTCGAGGGCTGCGTAAAAGCCCCCTGCGGGCGAAGTCATCTCGCGCAGGACGAAGTCGCAGGTTTCATCCGCCACGCGCGAAAAGTCGGGCCGCTTGAGCAACTCGCCCGCCTCGGCATACACGCTCGCCAGTTGACCATTGTCGTAGAGCATTTTTTCGAAGTGCGGGATCCGCCACATCCGGTCGACACTGTACCGATGAAAGCCGCCCCCCACGTGGTCGTAAATGCCGCCGCGCATCATCCGCTCGAGGGTCAGTGTGAGCATCTCTTTCGAGCGAGCGTCATCCTTCCGCCGAATGTGGTCGAGCAGATAAATGAGATTCGGCGGCTCGGGGAATTTCGGCCTTTGCCAGGTGATTTCGTCGTAACCAAAACCGCCCCACTTGGCGTCGAATTGCTCGGCCAGCGCCGGCTGAACGGCGTCGTACAACTTGATCTCCAGCGGGGCCAGCGAGATCGTCCGCCGCGATTCAAGCTCCGCCTTCACCAGGTCAGTAAGCGACTGTGCATCCTGCTTGATCCGCTCCGGGGTCTTCTCCCACGCCTCGATCACACGCTTTAGAACGGTCAAGAATCCGCTTATCCCTTCGCGGTCACCGTCGCGAGCAGGCAGATAGGTTGCGCCAAAAAAGGGCTGCGTTTCTGGCGTCAGGAAGATGCTCATTGGCCAGCCACCGCCACGCCGGCCCGTGGTGGCCAGACTGTACGTTTGCAGCGCCGTCATATAGATCGAATCGAGATCGGGTCGCTCCTCGCGATCGACCTTGATGCAGACAAAGTGCTTGTTCAGGAGTTGGGCAATCTCGTCGTCGAGAAACGATTCTCGCTCCATAACGTGGCACCAGTGGCAACTCGAATAGCCCACCGAGAGAAAGATCAGCTTCCCTTCTTTTTTCGCCTTCGTCAGTGCCTCCTCGCCCCACGGGTACCAATCGACCGGGTTGTGCGCATGCAGCAGCAGATACGGACTCGTTTCTTTCGCCAGGCGATTAGCCGGCCGCTTCCCTTCCTGGGCGACCGCCGGTGCCGGCTTCGTTTCAGCTGGTTTCGCTTTGGGCTGCTCCGGTTGCTGGGCGAACACCGAGCCAGCAATCGGCAACGTCAGCCCCGCCAAAATCACATACTTCAGGAAGCCAGACATCGTCCCCTCGTTTTCGTTTCATCCGCCTCTTGGCCCGCCAGATAAGGTCGTCAGTATAGAGGAGCGCGATCCCCAACGCCGCTCAAACCCCGATATCATTTTCAACCAACTCGTTCAACTTCGTGCCTCTTATTTGAACACCAAACGCTCGGAAACCCGAGAATTACGCAGTGTCCTGTTCAATTAGTAACCCCTTAATTGAACACCCCCCTTTTGCGGCTGGGGTTTGAAGTGCTCACTTGAAGATCGCTCCACCCTGCCCCGCCATTCTGCCGAATCGCGTCTCGCGATAAACTAAAGAGCTACCCACCAGACAACTGCGGAGATGCGGGACATGCGATTTACGAAGATGCAGGGAATCGGCAACGACTATGTCTACGTGAACTGCTTCCAAGAGCCGTTTCCCCGAGATCCTGCAGAACTGGCCAAGCAGGTGTCCGACCGACACTTCGGCGTCGGCAGCGACGGGCTAATTCTCATCTGCCCCAGCAACCAAGGGGCCGATGCCTGGATGCGAATGTTCAACGCCGATGGCAGCGAATCGGAAATGTGCGGCAATGGCCTCCGCTGCGTAGCCAAATATGTGCATGACCACGGCATTAAGAAGTCGCCGCAACTCCGTTTGCAAACCGGCAACGGCATTCTGACCGTCGACCTGGAAGTGAAGAACGGCAAGGCTGAGCGCGTCCGCGTGAACATGGGCAAGCCGATCCTCGAAGCCGAAAAGATTCCTACCAAGCTCGTCGGCAGTCCACCGGTGAACGTCACGTTGGAAGCGAACGGCCGGCAATTTGAAGTGACCGCTGTTTCGATGGGAAATCCCCACTGCGTGATCTTCGTGCCTGCCGCAACCGACGAACTGGTTCTCGGTTTTGGCCGACACATCGAGACTTCGCCCCTCTTTCCCAAACGCGTGAATGTGGAATTTGTCGAAGTTCTTAGCCGCGGCGAAGTGCGGCAGCGAACCTGGGAACGGGGCTCGGGCGAGACCTTGGCCTGCGGTACAGGGGCGAGCGCTGTTTGCGTAGCCGGTGTTCTTTCGGGACGCACCGACCGGCGAATCGTGAACCACCTGCTCGGCGGCGATCTCGAACTGGAGTGGAACGAGCAAGACGGCTGCGTCTACAAAACAGGGCCTGCAGTCGAAGTTTTTTCGGGCGATTGGCCGGAGTAATATCGTGCCGGTAAAGCGCTGGTTATTTTCGGACGAAGACGACGACGAAACGCCCGGCGTCTCCGTGCCCGCAGCGACCAGTGCCGAGCCAGAACCAGCGCCGACAAAAATAGCAGCGCCCGCGCCGATCGAGATCGAACTTCCGCCCGAGCCCTTGGTGCTGAGCGTTTCGCAGTTGAACGCCGCCATTCAAGGAACGCTGCAAGCTGAGTTCTCGTCGATCAGTGTCAGTGGCGAGATCTCGGAAATCTCGCGGCCTCATTCGGGGCATGTTTATTTCACGCTCAAGGACGACTCGGCCCAGGTGCGCGCGATCCTCTGGCGCACATCGGCTCAGCGCTTGAAGTTTGAGTTGGAAGAAGGGCAGCAAGTCATCTGCCGGGGCGATATCGACGTCTATCCACCCCGCGGCACCTATCAACTCGTCGTCAAACAGATCGAGCCGCAAGGGATCGGCGCGCTGCAGCTCGCGTTTCGCCAACTGCAATTGCGGCTAGCGGCCGAAGGGCTCTTCAACCCGGCACGCAAGCGACAGTTGCCGCGATTTCCGCGGCGGATCGGCTTTGTCACCAGTCCCAGTGGTGCCGCCATTCACGATTTTGTGCAAGTGATTCGCCGCCGCTTCAAAGGGGTGCAACTGCTGGTGATTCCGGCCAAAGTGCAGGGGCAAGGTGCCGCCGCCGAGATTGTTCGTGGCATTCAACTGGCGAATCGCTTGCGCCCATCGCTTGACGTACTGGTGGTTGGTCGGGGTGGTGGCAGTATCGAAGATTTGTGGTGCTTCAACGAAGAACCGGTCGTGCGGGCGATCTTTGCTTCTCGCGTACCGGTCGTTTCGGCCGTCGGTCACGAGATCGATGTCACGCTCGCCGATCTGGTCGCTGATGTGCGGGCCCTCACACCCACGGAAGCGGCCGAGCGAGTCGTGCCCTCGGCAACCGAACTGCGCGAGCAATTGAATGTTGTCGCACGGCGCATGAAGACTTCGCTGGCGACGCAGCTCATTTCGGCCCGCCGGCATTTGCAATTGCTGGCTAGCCGCCGCGTCCTCACGCATCCGCTCGACCGCATTCACGAACGCGCCCGGCGGTTGGACGAACTGTCGAGCAATATGGATCAGGCCATTCGCCGTAAGGTCAAACGCCAACGCGATTCGCTGCTTGCTACGGCAGCCAGACTGGAATCGCTTAGTCCGCTGCAAGTTCTGACGCGCGGCTACAGCGTCACTCAGCGGAGCGACGGCAGCGTCGTGCGCGACGCTGCGCAACTATCGATTGGCGAAACGCTCACCACGCGCCTGCTGCGCGGCGAGGTGGTCAGCAAGGTTGAACGCATTCCCGAGGCAACGGAGTAAGAGATGACCAAGTCCCCCGCCACGCCCGACGCAACCGCCGATCAGCCCGAATCGTTTGAGTCGTCGCTCGCTGCGCTCGAAAAGATTGTGTACGGCCTGGAAGATGGCCAGCAGGGACTCGGCAAGTCCCTGCAACTTTACGAACAGGGAATTCAGCACCTGCAGCGCTGTTATCAATTGCTGGATGCGGCCGAACAGAAGATTGAGCTCCTCACGAGCGTCGATGAGGAAGGCCAGGCCACGACGGAACCGTTCGACTCCACCACTGGCGAACTCGCCGAGAAGACCGGCACGCGCAGCCGCAAACGCGCACAAAAGTAGGCTCAGTAGGCCAACTACTTTTTCGCGTGGCGATTCACGAGCAGCTTTTTGCCGATCTCGGATTTGAACTGCTGCATGATGGAGTCTTTATCGATCGAGTCGATAATGCGCGTGACGACCGTCTTGGGGCCTTCACTCCCCCAACTACTGCCATTTTCGAAATAGTACTTGGCTGCCTTGCCGACGATGTACGTGCCGTACCCAGCTGCAGTGCCTTGCGGCAGCGCGGTCATGAGTGTGCCCCACAACGGCGTAAGCGTCTTGAAGAACCACGTCACTCCATGCGTGGCCGCGACGCTGAGCGTAATTCCGCCCGCTGCCGCACCAATCGCCTTGGCCAATTCTTGCGCGTGCTTGGTCGACATCTGCAAGTTGTAAATCTCGGCGAGGTAAACAATCATCAGCCCATCAAAAGCCAAACCGCCGAGCACGTCGGCGACGGGAATGGGATTAAAGCCAACCGCGACCGCTTTCATGCCCGCGACGCCCCAGATGATCTTTTCGGCCCGCGAGTTCCGCAGTTGCACCCGCAGCGCTGCGACTTTGTCGCTTTGATCGGAAGCATAGAGGGCGGCATTGAGCGCAATGAGCGCCAGACCTTCTTTCTCGAGCAGTTGCAGGATGCGGGCTTTGACTTCGCTCACATCGGCAAGCGGCTTGCGCCATTCGCTCCGCTCGCTGCCATCTGCCGCCTGAATGATGTATTCCTTCTCGCGCGGATCAGCCGAGGCGGTGACAATCTGGTCGGGTGGCAGAATGTCGCGCAGTCGTTCGTTGAGGACTTCGATCAGCCGGCTCCGCTGCTCGCGGCTGTAGAGATCGACCTTGTTGAGGATCAGCAGAATCGGCTTGTGGAAAGTGGTCAGTTCGACGAGGGCGGTGTACTCGGTCTCGTTCAGGTCCGAATCGGTAACGAACAAAATGAGATCGGCTCGCTGGGCAACATCGCGGGCCATTTCGCCCCGCGGCCCGCCACCGACTTCGTTAATGCCGGGCGTATCGATCAGCACGACTTGCGATTCGCCCAGGCCGGGGATCGAGTAGCCTGCGCCATTCCAAGCAACGTGCCAGACTTCTTTCGTCCAACCGCCCCGCACGTCGACTTCCGACACTTTGCTCCCCACCAGTGCGTTGATGAGCGCGCTTTTGCCGGTGCTAATCTCACCGAAAATCACGATTTCGACGCGGCCACTCGTCAATTTCTCGTGCATGGTGCGCAGGCCGGCGAGTTCGCCGCGAAGGCGCGATTTTTCATCTTCGGTGCAGCCCTTGAGTTTCGTCAGCGTCTGCTCGACGGAATTCAGGGCTTCGTTATAGGATTGCGAGGGCAAGTGCTGAATCTTGTTTAAGGTTGAGGTTGAATTACTTAGCCCGACGCGTCAGCGAGGGGAAAACTAGTTGACCGCTGAGTCTTGTTGAACGTCATTTCCTGATAACTTGTCGCAGGCGACTTCTTGTGCAGTTCTTCCTTGCTGACGCGTCGGGCTACTTAGGCGTGTTCATCAGCTTGTCTCGGGCGGTCTGGACGAACTTAATCAACTCGGCGGGAGCGGTAACCCGCCGCCATTCTTGCAAGGCGAGATTAGCGAGTCCCTCTTTGGGTTGCTGCATATCGGCCTGAAAGTAACCGATAAACACGCCGCCGATCCAGCGTGTGACTAGCGCCTGCGTCAGCCCTTGCAACGCACCACCCGCGATGCTTCCCGCGAGCGGAATTGTCTTCAGCAAGCCCGCGATGCCAGCGGCGATGGCCGGGGCAGCTGCATTCACACCGAGAATGGCGACCAGGTTCTTGCCCAGCTGCGCGAGCAGGTTCATGGCGATGCTAGTATCGATGGGCTGGCGATAGACCTTGGCCAGATCGACGACCATCTTGGCAGTGATGCCGCTGCCAATAATGACGTCCAGCACCATCGGGCTGACTGCAGCAGCGCCGCCGGCAGCCCAGGTGTAGGTATCGACAATTTCCCAAGCGCGGGCATCGAGGGCTGCCTTTACTTTCGCCTTGGCATGATCGACCAGCCCGCGCGATTGCAGGAGCAAGTTCGCCAGGAGCAAGTCGCGACCATCGCGCCGCACCATCCGCAGCATCTGCTCGGCCAGCGGACCGATCTCGGGCGGTACGGTAATCATCGACTCAGCTTCGCTGCCATCGGCATGGACGAGCACGCGCGAGCGCTGTGAGGCTTGCGCACGAACGGCCACAATATGATTTGGCTCGACGATTCCGTTCAGTTGTTCGGTAATCTGCCCCATTAACTTGGGCTGGTCATCAGCTGCGTACCAGTCTTGTTTGTTCAGGCAAACAACGACTCGCTTTTCCATGTCGCCCAGTTTTTGCAGCAGGGTGAACTCGCTATCGCGCAGCGGACCATCGACCACGAGCAGCACCAGATCTGCATCACGGGCCGATTCGGCTGCCACAGCCAACCGCTCCGAGCCATCGATTTCGCCCAGGCCGGGAGTATCGACAAGCAGCACCTGATCGTTGCCTGGCCAGGGAACTTGCTGACGTTGCAATGTCGTTCCACCGCGCGGATCGGTCTGAAAGACATCGCGGCCGGCCAGTGCGTTCATCAGCGAACTCTTGCCGCTGGAGATGGTGCCGAAGGCGACGATCTCCAGCCGCTGAGCTTGTTGCTTCTCCTCGACCTTCTCACGCAGGCCGGTAAGTTCTTTTTTCAGTTCTGGTTTGACCCCAGAATCACTCTGCAACTGATCGACTGAGGCCAGATTATCGACCAGCTCCTGCTGTTTTTCAGCCGCCGAGAGTTCGCTGGGATTCTTAGCCCGGCGCTCCGTCTTTTTTCGCTTATCGCGAGTATTCAGCCAGACTCGCCAGATCATGTAGCCACACAGGCCGATTAGAATTGCCGCACCACTGCCGACCAGGGCAAAGTAGAGATACGTGAACGGTGGGCCGAGGTCTTTAATGCGGTCGTATTGGTCGAGCAAGCGCGGCGGAATATAGACCAACAGGGCACCGACGATGGCCAAAGCCACGACCAGGAGCAGTTTGTCGGTAAGAGAGGGAGATTTCATGGCAACTATCGGTCAAACGAGACAACTCAACCTTGCGGCAGTCCGGCGACAACCCTACCTTACCGGGGTACAAAAATTAAGCACTGCAGCCTGCTGAGGAACTGGCCACGTTTTATCATGGTTGACACCGACGAATCACACAATGCGAGTCCGCCGTCGACGCGGGCAGATGCGCCGGTCGAAACCACTCCCACTGGCGATGCCTCAATCTGGTCGCTCGGGTTTTTTGGCCTCGTGGCGACTCAGTTCCTCACCGCAGCCAACGACAATATCTTTCGCTGGCTGGTGATTGGTATTGGTAAAGATTATGTCTTGAAAGGTGATGTCAGCCTGCTATTGACGGTCGGCACGATCTTAATGGCCGGCACGGCCTGCATCGTCATGCCGTTTCTCTTCTTGGCCGCTCCCGCGGGCTATTTGGCCGATCGCTTCAGTAAGCGATCGGTAATTATCGGCTGCAAAATTGCCGAGATCCTGCTCATGGCTCTCGGAGTCGCTGCCATCCTCAGTGGCGAGCAAGTCGCCAGCAACACGACATTGCTCCTGTTGTTTGCAGCACTCACGCTGATGGGCGGCCAAAGCGCGCTCTTTTCGCCTGCTCGCTCGGGCGCGCTGCCCGAAACGCTTCATCCCAAGTGGCTCTCGCTCGCCAATGGCCTGTTTGCCCTCGCGGGGGTGTTTGCAACTGTCGTGGGCATGGTCGTGGGAAGCATGCTGGCCGATTGGACAAAGCCAAAAGGCCTCGAGCATTGGGAATTGACCGCTGCCGTGCTAGTGGGCACTGCCGTTGTCGGCACCCTTACCTCACTGCTCATACCGAAGATTGCAGCCGCCAATCCAAACTTAAAATTCCCCTGGTCGTTTCCCGCCCAGACGTTTCGCGATTTGCAACTCCTGTGGAATCAACCGGCATTATTTCGCGTGGCACTGGGCATTCTGTTTTTCTTCTCGATTGGCTCTCTCGCACAACTCAACATCGACCAACTGGCGACGGAAGGTGGTGGCACCACAGAGACCGCGAAGGTGCCGCTGCTCATTGCCCTCATCGCCGGAGTATGCGTGGGGAGTGTGCTCGCTGGCATCTGGTCGGGCGATCATGTCGAACTTGGTTTGCTCCCGCTCGGTGCGTTGGGGATGGCGATCGGATCGATCTTACTCTTCACCGTTCCGGGTCACATCTTCGAGGCGGGGAGCAACATTCCCGGCGGATTGGTCTGGGCCTGTGCCCTGCTCTGCTTTCTGGGCACCAGTGCCGGGCTGTTCGATGTGCCGCTCGAAAGCTATCTGCAGCAGCGGAGCCCGCGCGATAAGCGTGGCTCGATCCTGGCCGCGAGCAATTTTCTCACCTTCTCCGGAATCTTGCTTGCTTCGGTGCTGTTTGCCACCCTGCGATTACCGTTCTGGAAATCGAGCGATCCAGCCATTGCAGCGCTGCAACCTCTTTTCACTTCGCAGCAGATCTTTTTGCTGGCCGGTTTATTCACCCTGCCAGTGTTTGTTTACATCGTCTGGCTAATTCCCCAGGCCTCGCTTCGATTTTTCGTGTGGCTGCTAAGCATGACGATCTACCGCATGCGCGTGTATGGTCGCGAAAACCTGCCCCGCGAAGGGGGCGCTCTCCTCGTACCGAATCACATTACGTGGGTCGACGGCATCTTGCTGCTGCTGGCCAGTTCGCGACCTATCCGCATGGTCGCCCTGTCGTCGAACATTGAGAATCACTGGCTCAAATGGCTGGCCAATATGTTCGGTGTGATTCCGATCAATCCGGCGAAGCCGAAGATGGTGGTCACAGCCTTCAAAACTGCTCGCCAGGCGCTCAACGATGGCGAACTCGTCTGTATTTTTGCCGAGGGCGGCCTCACGCGTTCAGGCCAGGTGCAAGCCTTTCGCCCCGGCATGATGAAAATCCTCGAAGGGACCACCGCCCCCGTGGTACCGGTCTATTTTGAAGGTTTGTGGGGAAGCATTTTCAGCTTTGAGGGAAACAAGTTCTTCTGGAAATGGCCCAAGCGAATTCCGTATCCTTTGTCTATTCATTTTGGCCCTGCGGTCACCGAGCCCGACGACATCCACAAGATTCGTCAGGCCGTGCTCGACCTGGGGGCAGTCGCCGTGAAGAAAAGCGTGCAATCGATGCTGCCACTCCCGCGTTTGTTCATTCGCCGTTGCAAGGAACGCCTCAAGCAATCTAAGGTTGCCGACTCGATGGGGGCAGACATGACCGGCGCAGATACCCTGCTCCGCGCCCTGATTCTGCGCCGCCTGCTCCGCAGGCACGTCATCAAGCCCGATGAAAAGTGCGTGGGCGTGCTCCTACCACCATCGGTTCCTGGGTTTCTGGCCAACATGGCCTTGGCCTTAGATAAACGCGTTTCGGTCAACTTGAACTACACCGTCTCGCCCGATGTGATGAACGCGTGCATCAAGCAGGCGGGCATCAAGCACGTGCTCACCAGCCGGCGGTTCATGGAGAAAATGGAATTCAAGCTCGATGCCGAAATCATCGAACTCGAAACGCTCAAAGACAAACCAACGGCGGCCGATAAAGCCATCGCAGCCCTGCAGACCTATGTCTTGCCCGCCAGCTGCGTCGAGTGGTCGCTGGGCTTGAATAAAGTGAAGAGCGACGACATTGTCACGATCATCTTCACCTCGGGTTCGACGGGTACTCCAAAGGGGGTGATGCTCTCTTACGGCAACGTGGGAACCAATGTCGACGCCATTGATCAAGTCGTGAAGCTCAAGCCCAGCGATGTGCTGATCGGCATTCTGCCGTTCTTTCATTCTTTCGGTTACACGGTCACCATGTGGGGCCCAGCGGCCCTGAACATCAAAGGTGCCTGGCATTACAGCCCGCTCGAAGCCAAGATGGTCGCCAAGCTCGTCAAGCGCCAAGGCGGAACGCTGCTGCTCAGCACCCCAACCTTCTTGCGTTCCTACTTGCGGCGCATTGAGCCCGAAGATTTCAAGACGCTCGACGTCGTCGTAGCTGGTGCCGAAAAACTCCCCCAAGATCTGATCCAAGGCTTCGAAGAGCGGTTTGGCGTGCGTCCCGTCGAAGGTTACGGCACAACAGAACTCTCGCCACTGGTCTCGGTGAACATTCCGCCTTCGCGCTCAGTCGGCAATTTTCAGGTCGATCGCAAAGAAGGTTCGGTGGGCCGAACAGTCCCCGGCGTTTCTGCCAAGATTACCGACCTCGATACCGGCAAAGTCTTGGCGGCGAACAAGTCGGGCATGCTGTGGATCACCGGGCCCAATGTCATGCAGGGCTATTTGGATCAACCCGAACTGACCAGCCAGGTAATCAAGGACGGCTGGTATCAAACCGGCGATGTCGCATACATCGATGACGATGGCTTCATCTTTATCACCGGTCGCGAAAGCCGCTTCAGCAAGATCGGCGGCGAAATGGTGCCGCATATCAAGATCGAAGAAACCCTCTTCGCCATTATTGGTGGCGAACACGAAAAGCAGCCCGCCGTAGTGACTGCCATTCCCGATTCGAAAAAGGGAGAACGACTGATCGTACTCCACTTGAAGCTGGACAAATCGGTCGACGAGTTGCGCAAGGGACTGACCGAAGCCGGGCTGCCGAATCTGTTCATCCCGTCGGCGGACAGTTTTCTGGAAGTACCAGAACTACCGATTTTGGGGACGGGAAAGCTGGATTTGAAGGAAATTCGCTCTCTCGCCCAGGAACGATTTGTTGCCGAATGATCGCCAAGAACGGAATTGGAAGCTAGGGTGGTAGGAGGGTGGCAAAACCCCTGTAACCGATCCAACTCCGTCCGCGTCTGGCAATGATGTTCCCACGGTCCTCCAACGACAATCGCTGGCTACGAGCGGTTCGCTGCTGCGCACTACTAATGCTGGCGTTGCTAACCGCGAGTTGTAGTTCCGAAGCGTCTCGCCGGCCGATCTTCGGCAACATCACCAGTTCGCGCGCGGTCCTGGCAGTCACCTTTCAACCAACCGCCGAGACAAGTGGTCCGGCGGTCACCACCGACGTCACAAACAATAGTTACCGCTTCACCACCGAGAACGGTCCCGTGCCGGGAACGTACGAAGTGGTGTTCCTGCTCGATACTCCCTCCACCGGCTTCGCTCCGCTGCTGCTCAAACACTTGCCGCAAGCCGTCGACAAAGTTCCGCAATTGACCACGCGAACACTGAACCCCGCGCCGGCACCGCCGACCATTGCGGTGGAAGTTCCTGCGAGTGGTTCATTGCAACTCGATCTAATCGTCCCCGAGACTCAACCTTAGTTTTGCATGCATAACCTGGTTTCCCATCGCCGCGCTTTCACCCTGGTGGAATTGCTCGTCGTGATTGCCATTATTGGCACACTCATGGCGCTGCTCCTGCCGGCGGTCCAAGCTGCGCGCGAAGCAGCGCGGCGCATTCAATGCACGAACCATCAAAAGCAATGGGTGCTCGCACTTCACACCTATCACGATTCGCATCTCGCGCTTCCCTCGGGCGCGTACAAGCCGGTCCTCACGACCAAGCACACTTACCTCTGGCGCTCGTCGCTCTTGCCGAACATCGAGCAAGGTAACCTGCACGCCAAGATTAACTATCAGTACCCCTCCTGCTATCAGGCAGCCTACGAAGCGGGGCCGAACAATCCGAGCGAGAAGTCGGTGCCGCTCTATCACTGCCCCAGCGACCCCAATGCGAAAAAGCCTTTCTTGAATCACATGGGGGCGAACTACATGCCCACCAACTACATGGGGGTCAGCGGCGGCAAGTTGGCAACTTCGTACGACGGCGCGCTCTTCAAATTCAGCGAGACGAGGTTTCAGCACTTTACCGATGGGCTGTCGAACACCGCCATCATTGGCGAACGGGCAGTGCCACGCAGTTTACGCTGGGGTTGGGCCCTCTGCGGCGAGAACGACCAGGACGCTTTCCTCAGCATGTCGCTCGGGATTTCGAAGGGGACCGATGACGAACTCGTCGCCAGCAACTTGAATAAGTTTTGGAGTTATCACACCGGCGGCACCGTGTTCGGCCTCGCCGATGGCTCCGTTCGGTTCGTTAGTTACTCGATCAACTTTAACGAACTTGTCGCGCTCGCCACCCTCGACGGCGGAGACATTTCGCCCTAAAGCGGTCCGTTACGCCACTGGCCGAAATCGGCCCTGACCGACTACAATAGAAGTGCTGTTTCCCAGCCAATCGCAGTGGCGGACGATTCTCGGTTTTTGTTTGGAGTTCAAGGTCATGAAGTCTGTTCTGACAGCTATCTGCGTCGCGTTCATTGCCCTGGCCTTTTCCGGCTGCATGACTTCCACCAGCACTACGGCGGTTGAAACTCCTCCTCCAGCCGGCACGACGTTGGTGAAGCTCAAGCTGCCAGGAATGGTGTGCGGCGGTTGTGCCGAAGAAGTGAAAGACACCCTCGTGAAGGTCGACGGCGTTTCGAACATTGTGACCGATCCCGTCAAGCACGAGTGCTCGTTCTGGTCGACCAAGTCCGCCGACGACATCAAAGCCAAGCTCGACGAACTTGCCAAGAGCAGCGACAAGATCGCCGGCTGGGAACGGTTGAATTAGCTTGTCTTACAGAATTGGCTTCCGTGGCATAGGCATCTTGCCTGTGATTTTGAGTTCTGACAGGCAAGGATGCCTATCCCACGAGTGACCGCCAAGAAACACCGTAGCCCGCAGTGTCAGTAAGAGAGTTCGGCCAGCGCGGTGTTGATGTTCAACCGACCGGTTCGCAGAGTTGGCTGGGCAGTGTTTTGCTCTGCAATTCGGCCGGTGCGAAATCAAGTCGTGCGTGGTTCTCTCTTACTGACGCCGCGGGCTGGCCGGCGCTTCCGGCAATCTTCCAATTGCCACTCTGATCGCAACGTTCCTGTCAGGGACTGTTGCTGGGAACATACAAGCAAACTTCGCTGGCCCGAGTCATCACTTGCAAATAGCGACGATGAGCCTCAAAGCGGTTAGCGAACAACTCGCGATTCCAGGTACTGGTCGATCGGAGCCGCCAGGCGACACAGTAGTTCGCCGCTGCTTCGTAATCGGAGGCATTGTCCCCGGCCGAGCAATCGAGCGTGTTGTTATTTGTCGTGGCGACCATCCGAAAGTTCCTGTCATCACCGTTGAGCTTGTTGGTTTTGTTCTAACTTGCTGAGCGTAGCGATCTGCCGGTTGTTACAAGGGAAATGCCTCTTTCTGGCAAAACCTGTGATCTTCGCCTCAAGATTTTCGGGCTACGCCGGCCCAGGTCGCAGATTTCACCTCCGGCCGCCCCTTCAGCCGCAAGCTATAGTTTCCAGCCCCCGCGTGCGGGTAGTTGGTACCGCCGGTAACGCTGATTCTGTTGCTAACGCTGGTAACGGTTGTGTCTGTCCACATCACTATCGAGCCCGAGACCCGCCGCCAGTGGCTATATCGCTGCTTGTTCGGTCGTCGGTCCCAGCAAGTGGTCTTTTGCGGACTGATGACTCTGTATGGCCATTTGATAGCCATCGTCGTGTTGTCCATTTACATGCGGCCCGTTCAACCCCGACAGCAGCAGTTTCCCGCTGCGACGGTCATTGCCCAGTGGACTCCTGAGGAACAAGAACCGTTGCCGCCGACGGAGCTTCACTTCACACCCCCTGAGATTCCGGAAGGGCTGCCGACGGAAGCCGATGCCGTTCCCGTTCCAACCCTGGCACCCGACGCTCCCAACGTTCCGGCTCCCACGGCTGGCCAGGCTTCCGCACCTCTGTTGTTGGACGAAGGGAAAGGCGTGCAACCCAGTCCGCAAATGCTTCTAACTAATACCGAACTGAAGATTGGCGGCGGCTACGAAGGGCGAACTACTGACGCGCGCGATCGCCTGGCCGCTGCACGCGGAGGTTCACCCGCCAGCGAACGGGCGGTTGAACTGGGCCTCAACTGGCTTGCCGCCCATCAACACAAGAATGGAGGCTGGCAGTTCGACCATCAGCATGGCAAGTGCGCCGGCAAGTGCAGCCATCCCGGCACGCATCAATCCACCACAGCTGCCACTTCGTTAGCGCTCTTAGCTTTTATGGGGGCGGGTCAAACGCATCGCGAAGGAAACTATCAACTGGTCGTCGAGCGGGGCCTCGACTATCTCGTGAGCCGCGTGGTTCCCAACAGTCGCGGTGGCGATTTTCAAGAAGGAACTATGTATGCCCAAGGACTCGCCGCGCTCGCCCTGTGTGAGGCCTACGCCATCACGCAAGACAACCAACTGCACTACCCAGCCCAGCTCGCGCTCGACTACATCATCAACGTCCAACACCCGCTCGGTGGCTGGCGTTACTTCCCTGGCCAAACCGGCGATACAACAGTACTCGGCAGCCAACTCCTCGCCTTACACAGCGGGCAACTCGCCGGTCTGCAAATCCCAACCAAGTCCTTCGTCCTCGCCCACGAGTTTCTCGACCGCGTGCAAGACGAAGGGGGAGCAACCTATGGCTATCAATCACCGGGCGACCAGCCCACCCCGTCTGCCATCGGGCTCCTGTGCCGCATGCATCGCAGCTGGAAACGAACCGACCCGCGCTTGATCGCCGGTCTGGAAAAACTCGCTGCGCGCGGCCCCGACGAGCAAGACCTCTATTTCAACTATTACGCCACGCAAGCGCTCCACCACTTTGATGGTCCTCTCTGGGAAAAATGGAACCTCGCCCAGCGCGACCGACTCATCGCAACTCAAGTGCAAGAGGGGCATGCTGCCGGCAGTTGGTACACGCCCGATCATCACACGGTGGCCGGCGGCCGTCTGTGCGACACCGCGCTGGCCGTCATGATTCTCGAAGTCTATTACCGCCACATGCCACTCTACGGGCATCGTGGAGCGGGCGACTTTTAGCGTTGCGATTCGCCCGCTTGAACTTCGCCTCTTAATACTGCCGACTCGCCGCCGGCATCGAAGCTGAATTTCCAAACGTGGCGCGGGCTGGACTGGCAATGATGTTGGCCGGAGCACTGCTCGGCGGATTGGTCCATTGAAAGGGGCCGACAGTTCCAGGAGTCGTGTTCACTTGTGTGTTGCCAGTCGGCAAAGCCCCCGGCGACAAACCACCCTGGGCCATGCGCGTCGTCAGTTCCTGCACCTTGCTGGCCAGTTGTGGCTGATAAGGATTCAACTGCTGAGCCCGCTGATAGTTGACGATGGCTTGCTGATAGTTCCCACTCAATTCTCGCTGTCGTCCTAGCGCTGCATGCGCCCGCCAGTTCCCTACATCCAGCCGCAGCGCTTCGGTCAGATAGTATTCCGCATTCCGGTTGTCCCCCACCTCTTCGCTCAACCGCGCGAGTTCCACGCGAGCATCGGCAGAACTCGGACTCTTCGCGGCCCAATCATTCAACATCGTGAAGGCCTGCGTCGTGCGACCTGTTTCGGTCAGCAACACGGCCAGACCACGGCGGCAATCGACGTGATTCGGGTTGTAGCTTAAGCAAGTGTTATAGAGCGATTCCGCCTGCGATAGCGCGTTGGCATCGCGATTGACGAGCCCCATCCGGTGACTGGTCGCAGCAGCGTTGTAATAGCTGTCAGGGTTCTGCGGATCGGTTCGC
This sequence comes from Anatilimnocola aggregata, assembly GCF_007747655.1. Classification (NCBI taxonomy): domain Bacteria; kingdom Pseudomonadati; phylum Planctomycetota; class Planctomycetia; order Pirellulales; family Pirellulaceae; genus Anatilimnocola; species Anatilimnocola aggregata. The sequence goes on along the minus strand of NZ_CP036274.1, from coordinate 3,027,809 downwards.
ATGGCTTCCTGAAATTTAGCCATCGCCACCGGATAGTTGCCTTGCTGAAAATACCGTACGCCGTCGACGTTCCGTCCCTGCGCGGCCAGACCGCAGCCCAGAGACAACGGCAGCAAACAGCACACCGCCAGCGCGACGACGTCCGAAAGCTGCAAGTCTGAAAGTTTTTGCGGTAGCGGTTTCCAACCAGGCATCGTGGCATTCCTGCGATTAAAAATTCCCGCCCAGGTTTTTCTCTATTTCTTCCGAACGGCGGTCGGTGAATAAACCGCTCGGCTTGGCATCCGGGTCTTTCCCCCGCATTCCGCCGCCGAACGAGTCATTCCAATGCGAAAAGCCCGGCCCCTTCAACTTCTCATACCACTGACAGCCACTGCCCGTGACCAGGCACATGGCCAGGCCGAACGAGATCGCTGTCAGACGTAAACATCGCCCAGACATAGCTGCTGCCAACCTCATCAGAAACGACTCATTTCCACGCCCGAATTTTTTCACACGAATCGCATATCGCAGGAAGTTTTCCTCAAGTCGAGACCAACCTGCAATATTTGCCGCTTGCTAGCGAGACCCGCGGACCACGTTCCCCGCAATGCCGTGTGCTGCGTTTCATCGCACACCTGATTTGCTACCTAAGTGTTGACAAACCCACCCCTAATTTTGCTCTCAACATGCGCCATTCCCGCGTTTGACACACTTTCTGGCTCGCGGCGCCGGATCATTTTTCAACACCCCCTGTTTTAAGTATTCGCCTCGAGCGCTCGCGCCCTACCTTCCAAAAATCTCCACCTAAGTACCACGCCAACTATTCACTTTATGCGCAGCACTTCCTAAACACATTAGACGCCACACCCGTGACACGTCTGGTCACGCAAGATTAACGAAATTAGCCAATCACGCCGGCAAACCATCTGCCCGGGGTCGGGAGATTTTTCGGGCAGGTGGACCGTGTCTTCAGCCGCTCGGCGAAGGCCCGAAAATCCTCCCGAACCCAATCGTGCGAATTCGCGACCCCGGTCACATTAGCGCGAACGCTCACTGAAGAAAGCTTCCGCGGGGAACTTTGGTTTTGGATTCCAGCGTAATTGACCTCACTCGCCCCCCTGCCCTATCGTGAGGCACATCCCCCGCGAACTTCTAAACTCGACACACGCATGACGAACATCCCTGCCCCCCCTGCCCTGCTCATTCGCACCGACGATGTCAGCAGCCCGGCTGTGATCGAACTGCTGCTCGACCACCTGCGTAATTGTCAGCTCGCCACGCCCCCCGAGAGCACACACGCGCTCAATCTCGATGGTCTTCGCCGGCCAGAGATCACCCTGTGGACCATCTGGAGCGGCCCGAACCTCGCGGGCTGCGGAGCCCTCAAGCATCTGGACGCCCAGCACGCCGAGATCAAGTCGATGCGCACCGCGCCCAACTTCCTGCGACAAGGAATCGCGGCCGCCATGCTGCAGCACCTCCTCGCCCAGGCCCAACTCCGCGGCTATTCGCGCGTCAGTCTCGAAACCGGTGCCATGGCCTACTTCGAACCCGCCCGCCGCCTCTACGCCAACTTCGGCTTCGTCGCCTGCGAACCCTTCGCCAACTACATTCCCGATCCCAACAGCGTGTTCCTGACGAAGGAACTCTGACAATCCTTTAGGATCTGGGTAGCTGTGTTTTGTGCTCAAAACACAGCGCGCAGATGCGCAACCAAGGCATTGCGTCAATTCAAAAGTCAGCTGTGTTTTGAGTACAAAACACAGCCACCCAAGTGCGATAGAAACTTATCCCAGTGCCGCGATCGGCGAGCCGTAGGGAAGCAGCGGCATGGGGCGACCGTGATGATCGAGAAAGTTGTGGTTCTGGTTGATGCCCAAGTGCTTGAGCATGGTGGACCACAGGTCGTTGGGAGTCAGCGGTGTGTCGACCGGGTATTCACCCTTGGTGTTGGTGGCACCCACGACAGAACCCATCTTTAGCCCGCCGCCGGAAACGAGCACGCTCATGGCACCTGGCCAGTGATCGCGACCGGGCTGCATGATGCCCGTTTGTGAGCCCAGCGTATTGCTGATGCGCGGTGTGCGACCGAATTCCCCAGTGACGACGAGCAGCACCTTCTTATCGAGGCCCCGTTCGAACAGATCTTGAATGAGGGCCGAGATCACCTTGTCGAGCAGTGGCAGCCTCACGAGGGCGTCATCGAATAAGTGGCAATTCACCGCGTGCGAATCCCAGTTGTAGGTGCCATTCTTCAACGAGCCGACGCCACTGACGTACGGATTCTCCATAATCACATTCACGAACGAGCAGCCCGCTTCGACCAGTCGCCGAGCCATCAGCGCGCGATAGCCCCAGGCATGCTTGCCGTAACGATCTTTGATGTGCTCCGGCTCGCGCGAAAAATCAAACGCCTCTCGAGCCTTGGCACTGGTCAACAGATCGACCGCTTTGCCGCTGAATTGATCGAGCGCGTCCATCCGACCGCTGCCGTCGATCTTTCGCTGCATCCGGTCGAGCCCCTGCAGCAACTGCGTCCGGTCGGCTAAGCGGTTTTCCATCTCGGCAGCCAGCGAAACGTTCTGAACCTTGAAGGCCTTTTCGCTCGGATCGCCCGGCACGGTGAATGGAGCGTATGCCGCGCCCAGGTAAGCGGTCCCCAAGCTGAACGTATCGATCTGCTGCCGGCCACCATCGACTTCCAGAATGTAATTCGGCAGCCCGCGATTCACATGATCGCGCATGCGGGCAATCATCGAACCGACGGCCGGATAGTCATTCACAAAGCCGACGGGCTCTTTCGGATCGCGGGCGGTCATGAACCGCTTATGCCCGCCGCCGTGGTCGGCAAACTTGTGAGCAATCGAGCGAATGAGCGAGTACTTATCGGCACACTTGGCCAGCAGCGGCAAGTGTTCGCAAATATCAATGCCTGGGACATTGGTATGAATGGGGCGGAAAACGCCGCGATAATCTTCCGGAGCGTTCGGCTTCATGTCGAACGTTTCCATGTGGGGCGGGCCGCCCGGCAACCACACGAAAATGACCGAGGTCTCAGGATCGCTCTGCGCGGCCTGCGCTTTGAGCCGCAACAGGTCAGCCATGCCGAGCCCAGAAAATGCTACTGCCCCAGCTTGCAGAAACGAACGACGCCCCAGTGGACCGGGGCAATTCTTGTCTGTAATCGGCTGGGCAGAAAACGTCATCGGCGGGAACTCCAGCGGAGCGGGCAGGGAGAGCGTTGACAGGGCGGGTAACTATAGCTCATTTTATCCATCGGCAGATTTTAATCTGAACACGCAGCCGAAGGGATGTCAATTCATTCGAGGCCGCAAAAAGTGTGTCAAAACAAATCGAGACATTTGCCCGCCGACCGAGTACGATACGGGCTGCGGCCCCCTTATTCCCACCTGGCCAAGTCCCTCGCCCGAGGCCCCACCGTATGGCCCACCGTCTGACTGAGCGCTGGACACTCACCGCCTCGCTTGCCCTCGGCAGCTTCGTTTGCTGCGCGGTCGCAATGGCGGACGACAAACAGCCCGGCGCGGACTATCTCGCCCGCATCAAACCCGTCCTCCGCGAGCGCTGCTATGCCTGCCACGGCGTGCTCAAACAAGAAGGGGGCCTGCGACTCGATACCGCGACCTTCGCCATCAAGGGTGGTGAAAGTGGCGCAGCCATCAAGCCCGGCGACGTGGCCGCCAGTCTGATCATCGAACGCGTCTCCGCCGCCGAAGAATCCGAACGGATGCCCCCCGAAGGCGAACCTCTCAAGCCAGCTGAGATCGATGCTCTTCGCGCGTGGATCTCGACAGGGGCGATCATCCCTGCCGATGAGCAGCCCGAACGTGACCCGCGCGAGCATTGGGCGTTCAAGAATCCAGTTCGTCCGACGATACCTATCGTGGCCAATGTGGCCTGGGCCCAGAATCCCATCGATGCCTTCATCGCGGCCGAATATCAGAAACGAAATCTCACGCCCCAAGCGCCCGCCGACAAACGCCTTTGGTTGCGGCGAGTCTCACTCGACTTGATTGGCCTGCCACCGACGTCAGCCGAGCAAGCGGCCTTCCTTGCCGACGATTCAGCGGACGCTTACGAAAAAGTAGCCAATCGCCTGCTCGAAAGCCCGCAATATGGCGAGCGCTGGGGCCGCCATTGGATGGATATTTGGCGCTACAGCGATTGGTGGGGACTCGGCGTCGAAGTTCGCAATTCGCAGAAGCATATCTGGCATTGGCGCGACTGGATCATCGAGTCGCTGAACGAGGACAAAGGCTACGACCAGATGCTGCGCGAAATGCTGGCCGCCGATGAGTTGTATCCCAACGATCCCGATAAGTTGCGTGGTGGCGGCTTCCTCGCACGGCAATATTTCAAGTTCAACCGCACGACCTGGCTCGATGGCACGGTCGAACATACCGGCAAAGCGATGCTCGGGCTGACGTTCAACTGTGCCAAGTGCCACGACCATAAGTACGATCCGTTTTCGCAGGTCGAATATTATCAACTGCGGGCCATTTTCGAGCCCTATCAAGTTCGTACCGATGTCGTCGGCAGTGAACTCGACTTCGAAAAAGATGGGTTGCCGCGCCCCTTCGATTGCAATTTGGAAGAAGCAACCTTCCTGCACATTCGGGGCGACGATCGCAATCCGGACAAAGGCAAAACGATCGAGCCCAAGATTCCGAACTTCTTGTCGACCGTACCCTTCGACGTTCAACCAGTGCAACTTCCCCTGGAAGCTTATCGCCCCGGCTTGCTTACGCGTGTCATCGAAGCCCATCGCTTAACGGCCGAGCAAGCGGTTGCCAAAGCGCGCGAGGCCGTGGAGCCAGCCAAGGCAAAACTTGCTGCTGCCACCGACGCTGACAAACCGGTTGCCCAACTCGAAGTGACGATTGCCGAGCGGGCACTTGCGACCGCTGAATCGCAACTCCTCTCGATTCAAGCTCGCACGGTGGCCGACCAGGCAAAATTCGCGCAACCACCAGCCGGCGATGCTGCCGCTCTTGCCGCGACTGCTGCCCTCACGGAGAAGACGGTTGCAGTCAACAAGGCCGAAGAAGAAGTCGCCCGGGCAGAACTCGTTTTGCTGCGCGCGGCAGACAACAAGAAAGATGTACCCAAGGCCGCGCTCGGCAAGGCGAAAACAGCGCTCGAAGCAGCCCAGAAGGGGCTCGCCAAGCCCGGCGAAGCTTACACTTCCCTTATCGGCTCGCTGAAGACATTCGAGAACAATCTTGAAAAAGAAGACTCCCGCCGCAAGCCTTTTCCCGCCACCAGCACAGGTCGCCGCACTGCTTTGGCCAAGTGGATCACAGCCAATGAACATCCACTCACCGCGCGAGTTGCCGTCAATCATCTTTGGAATCGGCACTTCGGCCGCGCGCTCGTTCCTACTGTTTTCGACTTCGGGCGCAAGGGAACTCCGCCGACCCATCCGGAGTTGCTCGATTGGCTGACGGTCGAGCTGCGCGAACACAACTGGAGCATGAAGCACATTCACCGCCTGATTGTTACATCGCAGACCTATCGCCTCTCGTCATCGACAGCTGGTGCGACTGCAGCCACGCTCGCCGCCGATGGCGACAATCGTTACTACTGGCACGGCAACCCAGTTCGCATGCAGGCCCAGCTAATCCGCGACAGCCTGCTTCATTTCGCGGGCGAACTTGATCTCACGCGGGGCGGTCCTTCGATTCCCGTCAAGGACGAAACATCACGCCGCCGCAGCTTGTATTTTGTCCACTCCCATAACGATCATCAGCAGTTTCTCTCGATCTTCGACGATGCCAACGTCCTCGAGTGTTATCGCCGCAGCGAAAGCATTGTCCCTCAGCAGGCTCTCGCGCTCGAGAATAGTCCACTGGCAACCAACGTGGCCCAAAAGATCGCCGCCCGCCTGGAAATGGATCGACCGAAGGCCAGCGACGAGGAGTTCACCCGCGCGGCATTCATTACCATCCTGGCAGTCGAACCGAACGCCGACGAACTCGCCCTGGTAGCCTCCGCCTTGGATCAGTTCAAAGAACTGGCCCGTTCGCAACAGAAGCCGACTCCCGACCTCGTCGCCCGCACCGCTATCATCCACGCCCTGCTGAACCACAACGACTTTGTGACGATCAGGTAAGGAATTGCATGTTATGAAATCTCCCTCACCCTATCACCCCCTCACCTTGTCACCCCTTCCGCGCAGGAACTTCCTGAAGGCAGGGCTCTCAGCAATCGCGCTTGGGGCGATGCTCGCGCGCGATGGTATCGTGCAGGCCAATCCCGCTGAAGAATGGCAGCCACCGACCGGCAAGCCACACTTCGAACCGAAGGCCAAGAGCGTGATTTGGCTGTTCATGAACGGCGGCGTCGCGCACATGGAGTCGTTCGACCCCAAACCGGAGCTGACGAAATATGCGGGCAAGGCGATCAACGAGACGCCGCACAAGGATGCGCAGAATCCGGAGAAGTTGAAACTGGCCCGCGTCACCGTCATTAACGATGCCAACGGCCAGCAGCGCAACAAGCTCTATCCGCTGCAAGTCGGTTTTAAGAAGTATGGCCAGGCGGGAATTGAACTGAGCGACTGGGTGCCGCACGTGGGCAGCTGCGTCGACGACATTGCCATCATTCGCTCGATGTACACGACCGACGACAATCACGGGGCACAGACGCAATTCCACTCGGGCCGCCACATGCTCGATGGCGAATACCCTACGCTCGGTGGCTGGGTTCACTACGGCCTGGGTTCGATCAACGACAACCTGCCGCAATTCATCTCGCTGGGGAAACGCGAGTACTGGAACGCCAAGGACGGTCATTATCTCGGGCCCGCGCACGACGCAATTCCGGTTCGCGTCGACCCCAAGAACCCGCTCGACTTTGGCAAGCCCGCCAACGGTCTCACTGCGACCGAGCAACAAATCGGCTTCGATCTGGTCGGCAAGTTAAATCAATTGAAAGCGACGCAGTACCCGAATGATGCCTCTCTCAGCGCGCGAATCAAGGCTTACGAGCTTGCCTATCGCATGCAGACATCGGTTCCCGAGACGTTGAATCTTGATATCGAAACGAAAGCGACGCAGGAGATGTACGGCATCAACGATCCGGCCACGCGCGACTTTGGCATGCAAATGCTCGCCACCCGCCGCTTTGTCGAGCGCGGCGTCCGGTTCATCCAAGTACAACACGGTGCCGGCGGCGCGGGAGCCTGGGATGCCCATAGTGGGCTCAAGACCAATCACAGCAAGAATTTTAAATCGGTCGATAAGCCCATTGCGGGTCTGCTGAAAGACCTCAAGCAGCGCGGACTGCTCGAATCGACCCTCGTCGTCTTCGCCAGCGAGTTCGGTCGCACGCCCGGTTCACAAGGGGCCGACGGTCGCGATCACCACATCTATGGCTTCTCGGTTTGGATGGCAGGTGGCGGTCTCAAGGGTGGCATCGTCCATGGCGCGACCGACGAAATCGGCTTCCACGCTGTTGAGAATCGGCATTACGTCACCGATATTCACGCTACAATCCTGCACCAACTGGGGCTCGATTCGCGCAAGCTCGAAATCCCCGGCCGCAAGCGTCTCGATATCGATCACGGCAAACCGATCCGCGAGATCATGGCGTGAGATTTTGGTTCGTAAGAACCTGCTCCCTCTCCTCGGTACTCCGGGGTGAGGGAGCCATACGACCAGGGCCCAAAGAAACCAAACGAGAGACCAACATGCCCAAACAACTCGATCGTCGTGCATTTTTGCGTGGCACGGGCGTCGCTATGGCGCTCCCCTTCTTGGATGCCATGCGTCCGGCATTTAGTGCTGAGAAAAAGGAAGTGCCCCGGCGCATGGTAGCCATCGAAACGAACATGGGCATTTTGCCGCAGTTCTTCTTTCCCGAGCAGGCGGGCCGCGATTACACGCTCACACCATATCTCGAAAAGTTGGCCGCGCATCGGAAGAACATGACCATTTTCTCCGGCGTCAGTTTGCCGGGAGTCACCGGCGCGCATGCAGCTGAGAAATGCTTTCTCACCGGCACGCCGCATCCCGAGCGCGGCGGCTTTCGCAACTGGGTTTCGCTCGATCAATTCGCTGCCGAACACATCGGCAATCGCACGCGTTATCCATCGCTGGTCCTGGCCAACAGCAATGAGGGCAGCACGCTGAGTTTTACCCGCAGCGGAGCCCCCATCTCGGCCGAACGAAGCCCGAAGAAGGTCTTCACGAAGCTGTTTGTCCAAGGCAAGGCCGACGAAGTGGCGGCCAACGTCGAAGCGCTCAAGCAGGGTCGGAGCATGCTCGACTTCGTCGGCGACCAATCCAAGCGGCTCAATCGCAGCTTGTCGAAGTCCGACCAGCAACGGATGGATCAATATTTGTCCTCGGTTCGCGAACTCGAACAGCGACTGCACAACAGTGAAGCCTGGGAATACAAACCGAAGCCGCAAGTGAGCGTGCCAGCGCCCGAAGATATCGAAGACCAAAAGGAATTCGTGGCCCGGACGAAGCTAATGTTCGACGTCATCAAGCTCGCCATCGAGACTGATTCGTCGCGACTGGTCTCGCTGTTCATCGATACCGTCGTAATTCACAACATCACCCACCACGGCAATCGCCCCGAAGTAATCGCCGAACTCCGTAGCAAAGAAGAAGGGCAATTCGCTGTCCTCAACCAGTTCCTTACTAGCCTGGCCGAGACCAACGAAGAAGGCGAATCCTTACTCGACCGCAGTATGATCCTCTACGGAACTTGTATGGGCAGCGCCAACTCCCACTCGAACGTCAACCTGCCCGTCCTGCTCGCTGGCGGCGGCTTCAAGCACGGCCAGCACTTGGCATTCGATCAGAAGAACAACTACCCGCTTAGCAACCTCTACCTCAGCATGCTCCAGCGTCTGGGCGTAGAAACCTCTGAGTTCTCGACCTCCAAGGGGACCATGCGCGGCCTGGAGATGCAAGGGTGATAAGGTGAGGGGGTGATAAGGTGACAGACGAGCATTCACCGCGCGCGAAAATTCGGAATCACTATGACTTGGATGTTTATCGCCAAGCGATGGACGTGGCGATGAAACTGTTTGAATTGTCGCAGGGTTTTCCGAAAGAAGAGCGATACTCACTCACTGACCAGTTACGACGGTCGTCACGCAGCGTGTGTGCGAATCTCGCTGAAGCATGGCGCAAACGCCGATACGAGGCCCATTTCATTGCCAAGTTGTCCGACGCCGAGACAGAAGCAACAGAAACCCAAGTCTGGATTGAATTCGCGGTGAAATGTCGATACCTCGATCGTGATACCGCCACCAGTTTTTACCAATCATACGACCAGATTATTTCCACGCTCGTTGGCATGATCCACCACTCCGATACTTGGATCATTCGCCAGCCAAACGACTAGCCAACCCTCATGTACTTTTTTTCCCGCTTCATCACTTTGTCACCCCCTCACCTTGTCACCTTGTCTCTCCTTCTGGCAAGCGCGAACGCGGCCGAATCTACTACTGCGTTCTTCCAGGCTCACTGCCTCACCTGCCACGATGCAGACACAAAAGAAGGCGGGCTTGATCTATCGTCTTTTAAGCAAGACTTCACCAACCGAGACAATTTTGCCCGTTGGGTGAAGATCCACGACCGGATCGCTTCGGGAGAAATGCCACCCAAGAAGGAGTCTCGACCAAAGCCAGAAGACGTAGCCGCAGTTACGAGATCACTGCGCAGCAGGCTCCTCGCAGCGGAAAAAGAGAAGCATAAAGAGGAAGTCCGCACCGGCGTACGACGCCTGACGCGCGCGGAATACGAAAATACGATGCGCGACCTGTTCGAGATGCCGGGCATTGCCCTGCATGGCAGTCTGCCAGCCGATGGTTCGGCGCACGGCTTCGATAAAAACAGCGATGCGCTCGATATTTCGCACGTGAACATGGCCAAGTACGTCGAAGCGGCAGACCACGTGCTCGACATGGCGATTGCCACGCAGCCCGAACCACCGAAGGTTCAGAAGCAGCGAATTTCGCTGGCCAGCCATGTAGGGCACATTTTGAACAACGGCGATGCGGTGCTGCTGAAGAACAAACAGCCCGATCCAGAATATCCGCCAGCTGGCGAGCAGGGTCACATCGACCAGGGAGCCCACGAGCGGATCGGTTCGTTCAATCGCGATAGCAGCACGGGCGTGTTTCGCCACGAAGACGAATCGTTCAATCCCTACTTCCTCGAATTCGCCGCCATCTATCCGGCCAACTACCGCATTCGCGCTTCATTCTTCAGCTTTGGTTGGGACAAAGGGAAGGTCGTGCCGAATCGCGGTGTGGAAGCAGCCCGCCTCTCGGCCGTGCAGTTAAGTGGAAATGGCCGGCACGGTGGTCACCCCAGCTATGTGCTCGGTTACTACGATGCTCCTTCGCTCGAATCACAAGTGCACGAGTTTGTCCATTGGTTCAACTACAAAGAGACGATCGGCTTCAATGCCGCTTCGCTTGCTCCGGCGGTGAACTATAACCGCAAGGGACGGGCAATGGCCTTCACTGGACCGGGCATCGCCGTCGATTGGCTGGAAGTAGAAGGCCCGCTATATGACGTCTGGCCGCCGCGCGCTCACCGCTGGCTGTTTGGCGATTTACCACTTACCGAGTTCAAGCCGGCCGATCATCCCAATGTGCGCAAGCCGAATCGAAAACCGCTCAAGCAAGAGATCATCCGCGTCACCAACCGACCCGATCCAGTTGTCGGCATCTGGACCGTCCAGAGTAACCAACCGCTCGTCGACGCCGATCGATTGCTGGCCACGTTTTTACCTCGCGCGTTTCGTCGGCCGGTCGATGCCGAACTGCGGCAAGCCTATGTCACCAAAGTCGACGAACGCTTGCAAGCGGGCGACTGTTTCGAAGTAGCCATGCGTTGGGCCTATCGCGCGGCACTTTGCTCGCCCGATTTTCTCTACCACATCGAACCAGCTGGCAAGCTCGACGATCACGCGCTTGCTTGCCGGCTGTCGTACTTCTTCTGGAATTCGCTGCCTGACCAACACCTGACCACGCTGGCCGCTGCGAATGACTTGCACAAACCCGAAGTGCTTAAGCTGGAGGTTGAACGCCTGCTGAAGGACAAGAAGTCGGAGCGGTTTGTTGAGGATTTTCTGGGCCAATGGCTGAAGTTGCGAGCCATCGCCGCGAACGATCCCGATAAGAAGTTGTATCCCGAGTTCAGTCCCTATTTGCAGGACTCGATGATTGCAGAAACGCGGGCTTACTTCCGCGAACTGGTCGAGAAAGATCTTTCGGCCACATATCTCGTGAAATCCGACTTCGCCATGCTCAACGAGAAACTGGCCAAGCACTATGGCATTGAAGGTGTCAGTGGGCCGCGAGTTCGCCGCGTCGCGTTGCCGGCCGATTCACCCCGCGGCAGCTTTCTCACACAAGCTGCGATTCTGAAGATCACCGCCAATGGGACGACCACCTCCCCCGTGCCGCGCGGAGCCTTTGTCATGGATCGCATCCTTGGTCAGCCCCCGGAACCGCCACCGCCGAACATCCCGGCCATTGAGCCCGATGTGCGCGGCGCGAGCACCATTCGCGATCAACTCGATAAGCACCGGGCCGATGTTGCCTGCGCATCGTGCCATGCCAAGATGGACCCTCCCGGTTTCGCGCTCGAATCATTCGACGTGATCGGCGGTTTTCGCAATCGCTATCGTTCGATTGGCGAAGGGGACCCCGCGCCGCGCGGTTCGATCGATCCGTTCATCGGCATCAGTTTCAAACTAGGTCCGCCCGTCGATAGTGCAGGTATCTTGCTGGATGAACGTCAATTCCGAGATATTCGCGAATATCAGGCGCTATTGGCCGCCGATACGCCATTGCTCCTCCAAAACATGGCTCGCCAGTTCGCCATTTATTCCACGGGCCGCGATCTCAACTTCGGCGATCGCGAAGCTCTGGCGAAGATTGTGGCGAGCACCGAACAGCGTGGCGGTGGGATTCGCACCTTGATTCACGAACTGGTGCAAAGCGAATTGTTTCAAACAAAGTAGTTCACATGCGTTGCTTTATACTGTTAATCACTGTTGCCGTTACCTGCCTGTCCGCCGCTGCGCTGCAGGCTGCCGACGACGTGCCCGTCGAGCGCGCGCAATTAACCTTGCGTGTTACCGGACTGTTTGCGCCGGATCGCGAAGCGGACCTTCGCGAACTGATGATGCTCATTCCCGATGTGGCGCTCGTGAGCGTCGACTATCTTCAGGCCGAAGCGGTGTTTGAGTACGAGCCCAACAAGGCATTCGATAAAGCCAAGCCCGATAAGATTCCGGAACGGATCGATAACGCCATCCGCACCAACTCGCGCGGCACCTTTGGGGCGAAACCGCTCAGCGGACTGGCAAAAGACAAGCTGCAAAACGTCGACATTTCCGTCGTGGGCCTCGACTGCAAAGGCTGTGCGCTGGCTGCATACGAAAGTGTTGCCAAGGTCGATGGCGTGGAACGAGCAACCGCCAGCTTCAAAACGGGACTCGTTACAGCGAGGTTCGATCCGGCGAAAACCGACCGCGCCGCGCTTGAAGCGGCGCTGGTCAAGGCCCGCGTGGAATTGAAAAAGCCCTTGGAAACCACCCCTTAACTCGAAAGTCCCCGTGCCCGCCGAAAACGATCCCCGCGTCTTCTTTGCTGCCGAGCGCACCTTGCTTGCCTGGCTGCGCACTGGCCTGGCCGTGATTGGCGTCGGCTTTCTCGTCGCCCGCTTCGGGCTGTTTCTCAAGCTGATTCGTCAACCCAACGTCGATCATTCGCCGCCGGTTTTCTCGTCACTGATCGGCATTGCATTCGTGCTGCTTGGTACTGCGATGATCGGAATTGCAGCCTGCCAGCAAGTTCGCTTCTGCAGCGAACTCCCGGCCGACCAGCAGCCCAACCGCTACTGGATGAACTTCAGCGTGTGGATGGCTTCATTAGTCGCCGTGTTAGGCATCGCCTTGGCGGTGTATCTGTTCTGCAGCGCGTACCCCTTGCCCGTTTTGTTAAGGTAACGGGGTGAGTTTCAACTCGTCACTGACTCGCATTACTTGCACCGCGCCGGGATGCAGCTTGCACATGACGCCCCAGACGAGATCGCGAGCCGTATCGTATTGCAACCCCAGGTCCACACTGCTCCCCGCTTCCGGACGGTAAAAGAACTCGCTGCCAGGAACGTGGGCAACGCACCAGCGATTGTTGGCAACATCGTAAATTGCAAGCCGGTTCTGTTCGCCAAGATGATGCCCGAACAGTACCGCGTCGCGTTTGGGCAAAAAGACCGACTCACGGGCAAAGCGCTTTGAAGTGATCGCCTCGCGCCCCGCGGGGTCGAGCTTGCGGACTTCACCGCTGCGCAAATCGCACGACCAGACCTGGCCCGAGTGAACAATTCCTTTTTCACCCAAGGTGGTGGTCAATAGCAAGCGGTTTCGCTCCGAATCGAACGTGAGGGTGCTGCCATCGGTTTGTGGCAACGGTAGCGAATCTCCCGTGGTCGCCAATTCGTTCCAGCCATCCTTGCTGAGCTTCCATACGCCACTGGCAAACTGACTCTCCTTGCGATTCGTCCAGATCACTACCCCGGCCGGCGTCGTAACGAGGTAGCTGGTGTATTTGCTGCCGGCAAAGGGATTGTTGCGCAACAATTCCTCATGGGGCCAAACCCTGCGCTCGGGGTCGTACACATGCGTGTACTCGTTACGGATAAAGATGAGCCGGTCGCGAACTGGGTCATAGTTGTAAGCATGATAGTTGTGATTGCCCCACGGGCCGCCGTTAAATGCCCAGGGGCCAGGTCCCGATAAATCGTAATTGAAATCAAGAGCGAACTGCGGCCGATAGCTGATGCTCCAGCGCGCGGCGCGCGTATCGAAGTGGGCCACATCGTTGCCAAAGTAAGAACTGTGACCACCGCCAAGATGCAAAAACTGCTGGCGACTGGTGTCGTAGGCCACGGTGCTCCAACCGCCCCCTTGGCGATTCATCGGCCACTTGGGCGCGGCAACTGCTGTCCAGCGATTGGTCGGCAACTCCTCATAGAACCGTACTTGCTCCGAGAGGTTTGGAGTTGGTACATCAGCAGCGTACCAGGCTGGATCGTGCGACTCGTCGCGTTGAACCACCGTCCCCGCGGGTACGCCAAATTTAGCTGTCGCCGCAGCATCAGAATGGCTGACATCGAGTTGAATCAGCCAGGTGCGCGAATCGTTCTCATAACGGTTGCCGGTCGTCTTCGGCCCCCACCAGAGGAGTCGATCCTGGTCATCGACGGCAGCCACAGCGGCATCGACCGAAAAATGAGTGGGGCCTTTCTCTTCCAATCGTTTCACCAGCGACCACGCATTCAGACTGACATCGTATGTCCAGATTTCCAGCGGCAGCGGCTTGTAGAGCAGTGCCTGATAGGCCGTCGACGACGTGTACCCAACTCCACCGACGAGGGCCAGTTTGCCGCTTTTGGGCAAGGAGACAAGTGCATGCCCCAAGCGCGGCGCGGGAGCGACAACCGGTTTACGCTCGTGCCAGGTACGCGTAGCGCAGTCGTAAGTCCAAGTATCGCCATAGAGCGTGTCGAGACCATCGCCGCCGAAGAGTACGAGTTGCTTGGACTGGGGATCGTAGACCAGTGGAGACAGTGCGCGCGGTGGCGGCTGCACTTTCAAATCGAGTTGCCGCCATTCGTTCTTCTTCGTCGAGTAAACCCACGTTCCCGCATCGCCGCGCGATGTAGCCAACCCGCCACCGCCGAACAGCACCAGTTCCTGATTCAATGGATCGAGTCCGAGCGCCGACCAGTTGAGCCCTTCTTTCTCGCTTTTCGTCAGCGGCAGCGGAGCATTCGCAGGCTCAAGATTGCGCCATTGCCGACTTTCGATATGGTAGGCCACCGTTCGCCCACATAAGAGTGAATAAAGATTGCCATCCCACGGCGCAAGCTGGCCCTGATACCACATCTTCGCGTGCCGTTGCCAAGGACGGACATTTTGCTCGCTATCGAGCATCTCGAAGTAGGGCGACTTGAACTTGGGCGGCTGCACCGCACCCGTTAGCGGCCCCCACTTCTCGCCACCCGGAGGCAATTCATTCTCCCAGGTCTTGGTCGCAAGATTCAGCGACAGGACATCATAGGGAAACGGAGGTTTGTGGGCATGCGAAATGGTGCCACCAACCATCACAAATCGCTGCCTTGCTGCCGACCAGACGAGCGCAGGCGAAACACGCGGTCCCACTCCGCCCGCCACAATCTCTTGCCACTGATTCGGCGGTAACGCAGAAGCTTGATCTTGCGCGACTAAAGCGGGGCCTCTAACGACCGCGAGCAGCCAGGCAATCGCCAGCAAACACGAACAGGCTCGGTGCAACATGGTTCAACTCAGTGGAGGGCACATTGGTGAGATATCAGTTACTCGCAAGCTTCGCGAGTGGAATCGTCAGGAAGAACAGCCCGCGTCCTTCCTTCTCCTTGGCATCAACATCATAAAACACAACGCCAATCGTTTCGTCGTTAAGTTCGACGGTGCGTGGGCAAGCACGGCCGCCAATAGCGCGGCCCGGATTGTAATACTCGTACGTCTGGTCCCAAGTCAGGCCGTCATTGGTTGAAATCACATAGCGAATCCGCTCGCCGCCGAAGCCGGGACCAAGAATCTCCGAAGCAAGGAGCCAGCCATTCGATAGGCAGACGAGTTCGTGCCGCCAACCTTGTGTCTTGAGATCGGGGAACTTTTCGATTTTGCTCCAAGTCTTGCCCTTATCGGTACTCCGCAGTCCCGCGCCACTGATGAAAGTTCCCTGCGGCGTGCGGACGATGGGAGTCAGCCCGTGTACGCGACCATCGCCAAAAGATTCGTCCGTGGATGTAGAAGGGTGAAAAACCAGTGTGCGGTCGTCGAGCGAGAAGAGCCAGCTATCCGCACTTAATTCGACCAAGGGATGCCGGATCACGCTGCGAAGTTTTTCGTCGCGAGGTAACGCCTGTGGTTCTGCCCACGTCAGACCATCGTCGCTCGATACCGAATAGAGCACGCTGCGTGGCTCTTGTTCGTTAGTGTCCGTGCTCCAACGATTCCAGCAGTGAACGATTCGACCGTCCGCCAGGGTTGTGAGCGAGCCAGGGTAATAACTCTTTTTGACGGTATGCGCAAAGGCCGCCGGCTCCGACCAGGTCTTACCCGCGTCGGTTGAACGGCTGATGCGCAGGTCGCGATGATTTACCTGTCCGAAGGTGACGATCAGCGTCCCCTTTTTCGTGCGGCAAATGGCCGGGTGAATGTGTCCGCCTATGGGACTGCCGATCTTCACCAGTACCGGTTCGGCAGCTGACAGCGTGCCCAGAACGAGAGTAGTCATCAACAGGCAAACGGCAGAGCGTGCGAGCATGTTCCTTACTCCTGGCGAAACATTTGCTTTAATTTATTGGTGCTCACGATAACCGAAAGCCCAGCCACTGTCGTCTAAATACTACGCGGTTATTGAGTGCCTCGATCCAGTCGAAGATCACCAGGGAACTCTGATGCAGTCGTTCGACTCGCTCGAGCTCAATCGCCGCAATCTTGAGTTGTGGCAAAAGCTAGCTAAACGGTTCGATACACTCCAAGAACCAACCGAAGCCGAGCGTGCCCGCACTTCTCTGGCGGAAGTAATGCCCGGCGAAACGGAGGGACTGTCGCTGTTAGCCAAAGAGCGCGCGCGTCAAGAGCGTTGGAAGGACGCGCTCGAGCAGTAGATACAAGTGGCTAAGCTGCGGAAGCTGGAACCCACCGGTTTGCTCAACTCAGCGCGTGTTCAAATTCACTTGCAGCAAACCGAGGCTGCAAGTGCGACCATCAAGCAACTCGAAAGCATCGACTGGCCACTTCGCTTTCGCGTCGACCTGCAAAAGCAATTGCCGGAACTGAAAAAGGTCCCGGCAAAGTAAAATTGGCATAAAAAAGGAGAACGATTCCCGAGCCGGTATCGTCTTCTTTTCAGCTAGGAATTAACTGCTTACTCGTTTCGAGGCGAATCGTTATGTCGTTGAACGCAAAGTTGATCTGTGGCATCGCCACAGCATTACTGGCAATCGGAATTAGCGCCACGGCTCGCGCAAGTGACATACTTAAGGCCACTCCACAGGCTGAAGGGCAGCAGCAAGAGAAGTTTCCGGCGAATGTCGACCCCAAGCGATTTGAACGTGCGACAGTTGTGTTGCGGGCAAGACTCATGCGCCCGCTCGGCGGCGAAACAGGCGTGATGTGGTATCAAATGAAGGTGATCGACACTCTGAAGAACAATGCCGGTCGGAAGTTCGGGGCGACGCAGAACGTATTTACTTCGCAGCGGCCCAAGCCAGGCGTGCCTCGCGACCCAGGACCGCCCGCCGAAGAATGCACTATCTATCTCGAACTCATCACCGGCGGCACCGCAGCAAAGCCCGAACTTCTGTGGCGATTGCTCGATGGCAACACGGCCAGCGGTGTTAGCCATGTGAAGAAGGCGGAATAAATCAGCGGGCAAGCCAACAAGTTCAACGGGTCGCAAGTTTTTCTTGCAAGGTGACGGCGGGACGATGATAATTGATGTCTGATCCATCCCGCCCGCCATCATCCCACCTTTGCGGCTCCTTATGCCAACTCACAGGAAGTGCCTGGCCATCTTGTTCGCGCTGGCTGCGTGCTGCGTCGCACACGTAGCTATCGGTGCCGAGCCGTCCCTTACTTTCGAGAGAGACGTCCGGCCGATTTTGAAGAAGCATTGTTTTCAATGCCACGGCGAGGAAGAAGAGCTGCAGGGAAAGCTGGACTTGCGACTTGTTCGCTTGATGACCACTGGCGGCGAAAGTGGCCCTGCGTTCACGTCAGGCAAAGGCGCGGACAGCCTGCTCATTCAACGTATCGAACAAGGTGAGATGCCACCCGAAGGAAAGAAAGTAACGGCAGCCGAACTTGCGATTCTTCGCCAGTGGATCGACGAGGGAGCCAAAACGGCTCGACCGGAGCCAGCCCAGCTGAGTGAAATCACCGACGAAGAGCGAGCTTTTTGGTCGTTCCAACCAATTCGCGACACAGCCTTGCCGTCTGTTACAAATGCGGCGATCGCGCAATCTCCGATCGATTTGTTTTTGCTCAAGGAGCTTGAGAATAAGAACCTGTCGTTCTCGCCCGTCGCAGACAAGGCAGTTCTCGCGCGGCGCGCCTGGTTCACACTCTTGGGTCTGCCACCCACCGCGGCCGACATCGAAGCCTTCGTCAACGATCCTGCCCCCGATGCCTGGGAACGACTCCTCGATGGTTTGCTGGCCTCGCCTCATTACGGCGAGCGTTGGGCCCGGCATTGGCTCGATGTCGCCGGCTACGCCGATAGCGATGGCTTCAGTGAAAAGGATTTCGAGCGGCGATATGCCTATAAATATCGCGACTACGTTATCAGTTCGATCAATGTCGACAAGCCGTGGAAGGATTTCATCGTCGAGCAACTGGCCGGCGATGAGTTGCACAAGCCTCCTTACGCCTCGCTAACTCCGCAAGAGGCCCAGCAGTTGATTGCGACCGGCTTTCTTCGGATGGGCCCCGATGGTACGGGCGATACCGCACTCGATCAAGTTGTGGCTCGCAACGCTGTGTTGGATGACACGATTAAAATCGTCTCGACCTCGCTCCTTGGTCTGACTGTGGGGTGTGCCCAATGCCACAACCATCGTTACGACCCGATTCCGCAAACCGACTACTATCAAATCCGCGCAATCTTCGAACCTGCTTACGACGTGAAAGCGTGGAAAACGCCCGGCGCTCGACAGATTTCGCTCCTTACCGCTGCCGAGCGCCAACGTGTGAAAGACCTCGATGCCGCCATTTCGCATTTCAACCAGGAACGAGCTGCGGAAGTCGATAAACTCGTCGCCAGTGCGATTCAAAAGAAGCTGGACGAACTTCAGGAAGAAGAAAGAGCACTGGCTCGCGCGGCGCTCGATACGCCAGTGAAGAGCCGAACGGACGAACAAAAGAAACTGCTTGCCAGACACCCCAGCTTGAATGTGAACGTGAAGAATCTGGCTCAGTTTGAAAAGGCTCCTTTAGACGCCATCAATAAGAAGTACGCTGACGAAACTGCCAAACTCAACAAGAAGAAGCCGACTGAGAACGAGGCAGCGGTGTTGACAGAAGTTCCCGGCAAAGTACCCGCCACGCACGTCTTCTTTCGTGGCGATGTCCATTCTCCGCGCGCTCAAGTTCAGCCAGCGGAACTGACCGTACTGTTGCGAGACGAAGTAAGTCCGCTGGCAAAGATTCCTGTCGACGATCCCAAGGTGGCGACGACCGGGCGCCGTCTTGCCTATGCCAAATGGCTAGCCTCCGGCGAGCATCCACTCGTCGCCCGCGTGTTGGTGAATCGATTCTGGCTTCATCAATTTGGCCGCGGCATTGTGGCAACTCCCGGCGACTTCGGTTTGCTTGGCGCTCGCCCGACGCATGCTGAACTGCTCGACTGGCTGGCAACACGCTTCACGCGCGATGGCTGGGAACTAAAACGCCTCCAGCGATTGGTTCTTTCGTCCACCGCCTTCCAACAGTCGTCGGTCCGGACCGATGAACTCGATGCCGTCGATCCCGACAATCAACTCCTCGGCCGAATGCATCTTCGTCGGCTTGAGTCAGAAACCGTTCGCGACGCAATGCTCAAGGTTAGCGGTCGGCTGACGACGAAGCTGCACGGGAAACCGGTCCCAGTCACACCCGACGAGATTGGCCAGGTGATCGTCGGGGTTGATACGCGCGACGGTGCTGGTCGCTTTACGGGGCGAGCTGTTCCGCTGGGTGAAGAAGAATTTCGCCGCAGTTTGTATGTGCAAGTTCGCCGCTCGCTGCCACTTTCGATGCTGGAAACTTTCGACTCGCCACTGCTGACGCCGAACTGTGAAGTGCGCAATCAGTCGACAGCTGCTCCGCAGTCACTGTTGATGATGAACAACCGCTTTGTGCTCAATCAGGCCTCTTACTTGGCGAAGAAGATTCAGGCAGATGCCAAGGGGGATTTGTCGGCACAGATCGACGCTGCCTGGCAGGCGATCTATGCCGTGCGGCCTGATTCCGAACAGTTGACGATGGCGCGCGAGTTCCTTGTGGCTCAAGCGGCCGAGTTCGAGCAAGCTGTAAAGCCGGCAGCCGACGACCAAGCTAAGGAGCCTCCCAGCGCCGAGGTGCGAGCGCTGGCTAATCTCTGTCAGGCCCTGTTGGGTTCAAATGCGTTTTTATACGTCGACTAATTCCCTTGTTCCGTTGTGTCGGGATTGCCTCCATGGATCGTGAATCAATTCTTCGCTCGCAACGCCGGCACTTCGTCGCTCAACAGGCTGCGGGAATCGGATCGCTGGCACTGGCGTGGCTGTTGTCGCACGAAGCTGCCGCCGCTCCTGCGCCGCCGGCCAAACCAGCGCTCGAAAAGCCGACCTACGACTTGCGGCCGAAACAGCCTGCGGGTGAACCCAAAGCGCGAGCGATGATTTCGATCTTCATGCAGGGTGGCCCGAGCCATATCGACTTGTTCGATCCTAAGCCGGAACTCGACAAGCGCGATGGTACGGATTTTACTGGCGGCGGTATCAAGTTCGACAGCGTGGAACAGGCCAGTTCGCAACTGATGGCCAGCAAATGGAAGTTTGCTCCGCGCGGCGAATGCGGTATGGAACTTAGCGAGTTGCTGCCCAACCTGGGGAACGTGGCGGATGACATTACGCTGATCCGCTCGATGCATACCGGCGTGAACAATCACGGCCAATCGATCCTGGCACTCTGCAACGGCCGCACAATCACGGGGCGTCCCGCGCTGGGCTCGTGGCTTACTTACGCGCTGGGGAGCGAAAGCGATAATTTGCCCGCATACGTGGTGCTGACCGATCCGGCCAATCTGCCGGTCGAAGGTGTTTATAACTGGGCCAACGGCTGGCTCCCTTCGCTCTATCAAGGCACCGTCGTCCGGGCCCGCGAACCGCGGATTCTCAATCTCGACCCACCCAGTGATTCGTCGCCAGTCTCGCAGCAGCGTTATCTCGACTTCCTCGCCAACTTGAATCAACAGCACTTGAAAGAGCATCCGGGCGAAAACGACCTGGCCGCCCGCATCGCCAGTTATGAATTGGCTGCCAAGATGCAGACCGCCGCACGCGAAGCGCTCGACTTATCGCAAGAGACGGCTGAAACAAAGCAGCTATACGGCATCGATCAAACTGAGACTCGCGATTGGGGATCGCGCTGTTTGATCGCGCGCCGCTTAGTCGAGCGTGGCGTTCGTTTTGTGCAGATCTGCTCGGGGAATCAGAATTGGGACCATCACAGTGGGATTCACACCTCGCTGCCAATGCGGTGCAAGCAGACCGATAAACCGACGGCCGCGCTCGTGTTCGATCTCAAACGCCGTGGTCTGCTCGATAGCACGCTCGTCCATTGGAGTGGCGAAATGGGGCGCCTGCCTGTCATTCAAAAGGCGAAGAGCATTGGCCGCGATCACAACACCTACGGCTTTAGTGCGTGGATGGCGGGTGGGGGCGTGAAATCCGGACACGTGCATGGTGAGACTGACGAGTTCGGCCACAAGGCCGTTAAGGATGTCGTGAATCATTACGATCTGCACGCGACCATCCTCCATCTGTTTGGGTTGGATCACACCAAGCTCAACTTTGCTCGTCCCCAGGGAGCCGGTTCCCTCATTGATGGCCAGCCTGCGACGGTCATTAAACAGATACTGGCGTGATGGATGCCGGACTTAAACGCGGCCGGCAACCGCAGCTACTGTGGCAATCAATTCGGTCGGTTCCACCGGTTTGGCGATATGAGCAACGAAGCCGGCGAGCATCGAACGTGTGCGATCTTGCGACCGCGCAAACGCTGTCAATGCAATGGCGGGAAATTTGTAGCCTTGTCCCCGCACCATTTGCATAAGCTCATAGCCATCGACATCGGGCATGCCAATATCGCTGACCATCAGATCAGGCTGGAATTTGCGGGCCGCCACCAGCGCGTCATTCGCGCTGGTGCTGGTGTAAACCTGAGCGCCAGCCATCACCAGCACCCGCTCAATGATCGCTAGCGCATCGGCTTCATCGTCGACAGCCAGGATCTTCAGCCCATCCAGGGAATGAATCGCTGCCTTCCGTTCCCGCGGAGAAGGTGACGCTGGCGTTTTAAGCGCAACCGCAGGGAGCTGCGAGTGGACTGCAGTAATCGGCAGCGAAATAACAAAAACGCTGCCACGACCGTCGCCATCGCTCTGAGCCTCGACGCGACCACCGTGCAACTCCACCAGTTGCTTGACAATTGCCAGCCCAAGACCCAAGCCGCCAAAACGGCGAGTTGTCGAGCCATCAGCCTGACGAAAGCGATCGAACACGTAAGGCAGGAACTGAGCCGAAATCCCCTGCCCCGTATCGCAAATGGCAATCTCCAGGTGCGAATTCGTCCGCCGCAAGATCACCTTGACTTCGCCCCCTTTGGGCGTGAACTTGATCGCGTTCGAAAGTAGATTCCAAATCACTTGCTGCAAGCGGTTGGGGTCACCGGCAACCGGTCCCGCATTGGGATCGAGCACGGAATGCAGGCGAATCTCTTTGGCAGCGGCCGCTGGGCGAACCGTTTCGATGGCTGCTGCGATGAAATCCGTAGGATCGGCGGTCTGCACATCGAGCCGCATCTTGCCGGAAATGATCCGGCTCATATCCAACAAGTCTTCGATCAATTGAGTCTGCGCGCGAGCATTTCGTTCAATGCTGCTGACAGCTTCCCGAGTCTCTTTTTCGTCGAGAAGATCGCGCCCGAGCAGTTGCGACCAACCCAGAATGGCACTCAGCGGCGTACGCAGTTCGTGCGATAACGTCGCGATGAATTCGTCCTTCAGCCGACTAGTTCGCTCGGCTTCTTCGCGCGCTTCACGTTCTTTGACCAGCAGATCGCGAATCTGATACTGCCGCATGCGCGCCCAGAGAGCTGTCTGCACCGACGAAACAAACGTGCGAAGCAGCACTGGTCGTTCGAGCAATGTTACATGGCCCAGCAGTTTCAACTGGCGATCGATCGAGCCATCACTGGAATTTCGCACTAGTGCGATGACGGGCAATTCCGACCAGGCGGGCTGTTGCTTCAGGGCAACATGCAAAGGACCACTGTTGCGATGAAACAGTGCATCTTCAGTGAGTACCAGCGCGCCTGCTCCCCGGCGCAGCTCTTCGACATAAGAATCGATATTGGTGGAAACATCAGCGGTAATTCCCTCCTGCAGTAGTAGTGCAGCCGAGATCTCGCCATCGCGCTTGGTCGGCGCAAGAATCAGCACACGTTGCTCCGCTGCGGTAGGCGGCTTAGAAGTCAGGGTGCTGGACATCAGCGTTCCTGGCCCTTTCTCGTGCCACGCCACTCGGGAACACCGGTAAGCACGCCGCGGAAGTCGCTTAAAGGAGGACCCACATGAATACCGTTCGAACTGATGATTAGTTCGCGAATTGTGTCTTCGTGGTGCCCAGTACGCTTCTTAACGACGGACACAGCCTTGCGCACACGCCCCTGATCCTCAAAGTACCGCAGCAGCACCACGCAGTCCGCCAGGTAAGTCGCATCGACCGGAGATTGCATGGCGGATCCAATGAAGCCCATTTGAGTCGTGACGAGAATAGTTGTCACACCACGTTGGCCCAGATAGGTGGTCAACTCGTGCAATTGCACGGTCAAGAACCCTTCGCCCGGCATTGCGTGCATGTAGCCGTTCAAACTATCGAGGACGACCAGTTTGGCACCGTCTCGTTCCACTTTTTCGCGCAGTGAATGCACGAGTTGGCCTGGCGATAGTTCGGCAGGATCGACCTGCTGTAGCGACAGCAAACCTTTCTTACGAACTTCATTGAGCGGGCGACCCATTCCCGACATGCGGTCGCAGGTGGTGGCAATGCTTTCGTCGAACAGAATGACCGCGGCCCTTTCGTTTCGATTACACGCCGCCAGCACATACTGCATTGCCAGGCTCGACTTACCTGCACCAGCGGGACCAGTGATCAGTGTGCTGGTTCCAAGTGCCAGGCCGCCACCGAGCAGCGAATCCAATTCAGAAACTCCACTAGGAACAACATCGCGCTGCGAGCGCATGGGGTATTCACCAGCCACCAATCGCGGAAATACCTGTACTCCACCCTGGCGAATGACAAAATCGTGATAGCCGCCGCGAAAGCTGGAGCCGCGATACTTGGAGACCAAAAGCCGGCGACGCTCAGGACCGTAGTCGGGCGCGAACTGTTCTAGAGTGACGACGCCGTGCGCGATCGAATAGGGCTGGCGATCCGTCGCGTCGGCAGTCCGATCATCGAGCAGCAGCACCGTACACTCGCGGCCCATGAAGAACCGTTTGAGCGCCAGAATCTGCCGACGATAGCGGAGCGAATGCTGCGACAGGAGTCGTAGTTCCGAGAGGGAGTCGATCACTACCCGCGTCGGCTTGAGACGTTCCACGGCGGCCAAGATGTTTTTGGTCGCCTCACCCAACTCGACTTCCGACGGATGGAACATCGTAATCTGTTCATCCGATGAAAGCGCATCGCTACCGGGAATGATTTCGAGCAGTTCAATCCCATCCAGATCCCAGCCATGGTTATCGGCGACGGCCTTGAGTTCTTCGGCGGTCTCGGCGAGAGTCACGTATAACGTTGTCTCGCCAAGCGCAGCGCCTTCCATCAAGAAGTGCAAAGCCACGGTCGTTTTACCAGAACCGGGGTTGCCGTCGACCAGATAAAGGCGGTTCGGTGTCAGGCCGCCGGCCAGAATATCGTCCAGGCCGTCGACACCGGTCTTGGCCAGGTTTTGTTGAGCGTTTTCGGGTTTTTTGATTTTCACGTCCATTATCCCAACCTCGCTTCCTCGAGCGAGCATACACATAACCTATTGATAATATCGTCACGACTTTAGCGTGAATCGATTTCATTGCTCCAAGTTGGCAGGTCCGTATTGCAACAGCTGTGCCAATTCGCCCATGGCCATAAACACCTCACTTTCTTAGGCAATTTTAGCGCTTTCGAATAATTATTGGCTGAACCCACGGATTGGCAACTGCTCACTGTTTGACCGCCTTGACCGGCCCGTCGACAGTGCCACTTTTCGATGCCAGCGGTAAGATTTTCAACAAGAAGGCGGGCATTTTTCTCAGGCTAGGCACCCTGGCAAGGCAACAGACAAGCACCTCGCCAATCGTTACGCTGGTCCCCATATGAAACGCAAAATCCAACCGCTCGATCTGAGCCAGCTGCAGGTCTATCCGCTCGCGGAGCGGCAAAGTTTAACGCGCGTGCAAGAAGTTCTCGTCTCACCGACGGCGCAGCCCAAACCACTGCGCGATGAGAGTCAGGCAGCGATCATTGACGAGTGCGCACAGCGGATCAAACGGGCGCGAGACAACGACCGCTCGGTTATGTTGATCTATGGCGCGCACTTGCTCCGGAATGGCGCGGCCCTCATCCTGGATCAATTACTGGGGGACGGCTTTCTCACTCACCTGGCCACCAACGGTGCGGGGACGATTCACGACTGGGAATACGCCTGGTTCGGTGCCTCGACCGAAAGCGTCGAGATGAACGTGGCCGAAGGAAAGTTCGGCACCTGGCATGAAACAGCCTGGCATATTCACGTGGCGCTGATGGTTGGTGCCTTGCAGGGCGATGGCTACGGTCGTTCGCTCGGTCGGCTGATTCATGAAGATGGGCTCACGATCCCAACTCCCAACGAACTCGATGATGCCATTTCGCGCGAGCCGACACACCCACTCACCGCAGCGCGAGCAGATCTGCTGCAGGCGATGCGAAAGTTCGACCTTCCCCGCGGGCGCATCGACGTGCAGCATCGCTGGAAAGAAGCGTCGATCCTCCGCAGTGCATATAAGCATGGCGTCCCGTTGACGGTACATCCTGGCATTGGCTACGACATCATCGCGAACCATCCGATGTTCAGCGGCAGTGTGATTGGTCGCGGAGCAGAACTCGACTTTAAACTCTTCGGCGGCTCCTGTGCCGAACTCGAAGGAGGAGTTGTGCTCTCCGTGGGCTCGGCCATCATGGGCCCGCAGGTCTTCGAGAAAAGCATCAGCTGCGTGAACAACTTGCGGCTACAAGCCGGCCAGCCCGTGCTCCGCGACCTGGGCATTTACGTTGTCGATCTGCAAGATGGTGGCGGCTGGGACTGGACCCAAGGCGAGCCACCAAAATCGAACCCTGCCTATTATCTTCGCTTCTGCAAAAGCTACTCACGCATGGGCGGGCAGATGCAGTATCTGCAGCTTGACAACCTCGCGTTCGTGCAGCACCTGTCAGCTGCGCTGGGAAGAGGCTAGGAACTAGGCTGGGAAGTATTAGAAGGCGAATCCAAATAATAGACGATGTGGTCCAGCAATTGAACGAGAAATGGACGCGGGAAGTGCTGGCAAAGTTGGCTGCTGAAAAAGATAACCTCGCTACTGTCTTGTACGTTCCTTCGTAACTTTCGCAGGCTGTTCATTAATTCTGGATCGTTGCATTTCGCTCTTGCTTGCAGAAGATCGCTGGGGTCAAAGCGAAGGGCTTCAACTCCACAGCATTCAATTTCGCACTCCAACTGCAAATGTTGCCAAAAGGGCATCGTGGGCTTAACCCACTCATCGATATCCTGAGCGGCCTCAATGCTGCCCTGAAACTCACCAATCGGGAGCCAGTTACCTAGGCCAATTCGAACTGTATTTAACTTTTTTGCCACCCCTAACCTCTAAGTTCCTATCCCCCTTCCTCTCACTCGTCCCAGTGCCGAACAAGGTCGTACAGGATCTCACTGGCGGTCTTCAGCTGGTTGAGGTCGATCCATTCGTCCTTGGTGTGGGCCTGGGCAATGCTGCCCGGGCCGAAGACGACGGTGGGGCTGCCAGTGGCAGCATAGTGCGGGGCATCGGTGCCGAAGGGAACGCCAATCTGCTCGCCCGCGTTGGGCGCATGGTGCTGTATCGCCTGACCCAAGCGTTCGGCCAGCGGCACATTGTGATCGTTGTTCAAGCCCTTGGTCAGCATGAACGGCTTGTCGTGAATGATCGGTGTCCCCGTCGTCACGAAGGAATTGAGATGCGTCACGGCGTGGGTGAAAGCAGCGTCGGGGTCTTCACCGGGCAGCACGCGGCGGTCAATCTCGATCGTGCAACGATCGGGCACCGTATTCACGCTGATGCCGCCGCTAATGAGCCCCACGCTCAGGGTTGGATGGCCAACCAGCGGATGCTGCTTCAAGTGCGGCACCACATCGCGGGCATATTGTTCGAGCACCGTCAGCACACGGGCCATGTGATAGAAGGCATTATCGCCCCGCTCGGGCTGCGAACTGTGGGCTGCTAAGCCCCCCGTGTGACATCGCCAGCGACAGGCACCCTTGTGAGCGACCACAACATTCAGTTCGGTAGGCTCCGCAACGATAGTAGCATCCGGCGAGCGCGCCAACAGTTTTGACTTCAGACCCTTGCGCCCCATGTAAGTATCGGCCCAATGGGTCGCGCCGGTGAAGCCATGCTCTTCGTTCACCGTGCAGGCCAAAATGATCGTCGGTCGAGACGCCGGGCGTTCGTCGGCCACGCGCACCAGCGCGGCCAGCATGGCTGCCATGCCACCCTTGATGTCGCAGGCCCCGCGACCAAACAGCCGGCCATCTTCGATGTCAGCCGCAAACGGATCGATCTCCATGCCATCGACAGGAACCGTGTCCTGATGGGCTTCGAACATCAACACCGGGCCGCCTTTCTCGGGCGGAGTGCTCCCTTCGACGCGAACGATGATATTCTCGCGAAGCGGGGCTACCGCGTGCCGCTCGAATGGCAACGACAATTGGCGAAACAGGGATTCGAGATAATCCGTGACGCGATGTTCGTAATAAATCTCACCCGTGACGTTCCGTCCCATCGGATTCACGCTCGGAATCCGCACCAGGTCGGCCAGCGTCTCAACGACATCCAGCGGCATAATTGATCCTTCGTGGCTGCACTCGAAAAACCGCCTTGGCATTGTAGTGCGCCGCGAAGCGACTGTGGGCAGCGACCCACCAATCAACAGGAAAACGGCTCAGCGAATGAGCAGTCTGGCGAGCAGTCCGCGGGGAAGATCGGGCACGAGACACTTCGGTTCAATGGAGCCTCTAACTCGCAACTGGTGCAGAACCGCTTCCGCGGCGAGATAGCCGCTGCGAACCGCGCCCTCCATCGTGGCCGGCCAACCGGTCGCAGTCCAATCGCCGGCGAGTACCAAGGCGGGAGAATTGCTTCGCTGAACTGGTCGAATCGCATTCAGACCAGGTTGCACCGAAAACACCGCTTCGCGCTGCGTGATGAGTTGAGCGCTTAGCAGCTTAGCTTCGCGAGCGGCCGGAAAGATCGCCTGCAGGTCCTGCCACGCTTCGTCGATGATCGACTGTCGCTCGCGCCCGGCCAATTGGCGCGCAGCACTAATTACAATCTGATAATAATGCCGCTGCTCGTTCCGACCCTGCTTCGCGCGGGCAAAGACCCATTGGCTCAAACGATCGACGAGCACGGCATGCGGCAGGGAGGTCAGCCGCCGATCGGTCCATAGGTGAATGCTGGAAATCGGCGAACTTTCAATCTTGGCGAAATCTGCGAGCCCCGGAATGGCTGCCGCCAAACGCTCGTCGAGCAACTCCGGCAGGCGGCGCCAGGGAACGGCCGCGATCACCACGTCCGCAGTTTTGGTATCCGCCATAGTGTCGATTTGCACCTTATTCTCGGCTGTCAGTCGCAGGCCCTTCACCGGAGTGCCTAAGCGAATCCTCACGCCGCGCTCGCGTAACCAGTGAGCAACTCGTTCGTCGTACAACTGACCGAGCGACACGCGGGGAATCAGTACATCGGCCGCTCGTCCATTGGCCAAGAAGCCATCGACGAACACCTTCCTCGCCGCCGAGAGCGAAGCCCGCTCCAATGACTCTCCCAGTGCGCTCACCAGCACGACCTTCCAGAATCGCTCAATGGCAGCCGGCGTTTGCCGAGTCTGCAGCAGCCACTGGCCCACCGTCGACTCGTACGCCGCCGTCTCAGGCTTCGTTCGCATCAGCGCGACCATGCCGCGCATGATGCTCCACTTATCGCGCCACGAAAGATACTTCAGCTCCAAGAGGGCCGGCAGCAGATGCAACGGCGCGGGGAGCCAACTGGCTGGCTCAAAATCGCTGCGCACTCCCTCTGCAGAAAAGAAATGCAGCCGGCGGTCGCGCGTGAAGAGATCGTCGCAGCCTGTTTGCCGGCAGAGATCGAGAAAGTTCGTGCAGCAGCCCATAGCCACATGCTGGCAATGATCGACGAGCCCATCTTCCTCTCGCTCACGATACGAACCGGCGCGCCCCCCCAGCGACTGCTTCGCCTCCAGCAGTTCAACTTCCAGTCCCTTGCCGGCCAGCGCCACCGCGGTCGCAATTCCTGCTAGTCCGCCGCCGACAATCACCACGCGCGGCAGCTGTTCCTCGGGCGGTTTCAATGGGGGCTCATTCATTCCTCAGCAAGATAGTCGAAAGCCCCGTCCTTGCCAGCCGCGGGTGACGGACTCTTTCTTTCTCGGCGGCAGGCGAGTTTAATCAGGCCAGTGAACTCTCTTGCAACCTTTTTTCGGCAAGTGTTATGACCTCTCCATTTCTTCGCTCGCTAATTGTTACCGGCTTGGTTTTACTCGCGGGCTGCGACAACAAGCCGACCGTTTTTCCGGTGACAGGCTCGGTGAAGTTCGCCGATGGTAGCCCTTTGGCCGGTGGCACGATCGAATTTCGGAACGTCACAGACGATATCGCAAAGCAGGTAAACGCTCACGCTGAAATTGGGCCCGATGGCAAGTTTAAACTGGAAGCGTTGGTCGGAGAGCATGAAGTTGTAGTATTCGCGCCACCGTCGCCAGAGGTAGGCAATTTGAATAGCGAGCCGAAACCTTCACCCCTTCAGCGCAAATTTATGGACTACAAAACTTCTGGCCTACGCTTTGAAGTTCTGCCCAACAATCAGAATACCTACGACATTCCTGTTGGAACGCGAGTGCCTGGCAGCTATTGAGATCGTCGCAGGTTTTACCCACATCGACGACTAAAAATCGGGAATCACTTCGCCATCATTGCGGACAGCCAGGCGACCGAGAACGGTTGTACTGGTTTCGAGCTTGATGTTGCGGACGGAACCATCGACCAATACGAACTGGCAACCGGCCGGATGGTAGCTGCCGAAAATGAGACTGCTGCTCGTCGTATACTTCGGATTGGGCGCGAGCGGATAGCCCGGGCCAGTGACTCGGGCGAAGCCCCATTCGTGATCGCCATTGTAGATCGAGCCGTCACCTGTACCGATGGTGAACTTGCCTAGCACAATGTGCTTCTCGCCGATTAAGAATGTCTGGCTCGTACCATCTTCGATCTTGGCGAAGTTCACTCGCCCCTTCCAGCGTTTGATGGTCGTGCCCGATTGCTCCAACACTTCCCCCGTAAAAATTGCTCCATTGGCGTTGATCCCATCGAACCAACCCGAATAGCCGAAATCGCCCGAGCAGCCAGCGTAGTCGCTTAGGGCTCCTGGATTGTGCGTACTATTTGGCATGCCGTTATCCGGATTATCGCCCGACGAACTCGGCTTGCCCGGTGGCCTTCGCGTGGGGCAGAAGAGCAGTTTGATGTTCGTCTCGCGGATCACTTGCGGTTGGTTGTAGTACTGCTCTTGAATGTTCCACTTTTCGTAGAGCGACTGCTGTTCCATGAACGGCATCAACTGCACGGCCCATGTGGCCCAGTGGTCCCAAATCCGACTGCCGGGCAAGTAGTGGTAGGTGTCGTGGAAGTTGTGCGTGGCGATCCCCATTTGCTTCAAGTGATTTGCGCATTGCGTTCGGCGCGATGCTTCGCGGGCCGCCTGAACCGCCGGCAGCAACAGGGCGACAAGCACGCCGATGATCGCAATCACCACCAGCAATTCCACCAGCGTGAAACCACCCGCTTTGAAGCGTCGTGGCCCACCAGCAAAGAACAGAGTCCGCATGAGACAACCTGGGAGAGAGGCCGCAAAAACCGTCTGAAAAGTGGCACGCAGCAAGTATAGCAAAAAATCACTAAAACAAGCATTAATTACCACAGCGATTTCAGCCCGCTTACCGCCGATAGAAATCGACCCACTGCAGCATGATTTCGTTCTTGGCGTTGTCGGCCAGCAGTTGGGCGGGCAACGGAACTTCGAAGTAACCACCTTCCAGCGGAATCTTGGGTTTCTTGTCACCAGCGGCCACTAGTCGCACTTGCGCGAAATAAGGACTGGCCGCGGTAATTTCGCCGACTCGCTTGCCCGACATCAGCTGGCAAGTCGAATTCGGGGCTCCACTGCTGGGCACGGCACATTCGATGGTGTTCTTGTCGGCGGCGACCAGAAACATTTCGAGCCCCTTCAGGTGCAGCCGCACGACGACGTCTTTCGGCCACGTGGCACCGGTTCGCTTCAGCCCGCAGCGGTCGATACCACTGGCGCAGTGAATATCGACTATCGTTCGTTCCCCTTCGCTGGCGAACTCAATCTTTGTGTCCCCCTTCATGCCGTAAGCTTCCAGTTCGACTTTCGTCGCCGCGGCTTTTAGCGTCTTTACCGTGAAGATCAGCCGTTCCTTGATTTCGACCCCGGGCACTTTGTTCAACTTGCCGGAAACGACGACCTGCTGGCCGTTCAGCTTTTCGGCCGCTTTCGCTAACGCATCGTTCTTGCCGAAATCGAGTTCCCAGGTGAATCCCTTCCCCTCAATCGTCGTCCCGGTCGTTTCCGCACCGATGGCGTTAACACCCGTAGTCAACTTACCCTGCACGGTCGTCTCCAGCGGGTCGGCAGCGGACGCAATTCCGCCGCTGATCATCAGTGCACATAGTGCCACGAACCACAAATTCAAGCGCAACATTTTTCCGCCCTCCCCTTGGCCGCCGTTTCAAATGACTGCATTCGCTGTCGACTGAATGAACGCTCTCTAACGTAATATCTTCTCGTTCAATGTAACTCAATTCGCCAACTGCGACTCTTCCGCGGCGCTCTGAATTCTGCTGAAATAACGACACGCCCGCCCTACTCTTGTAACGAGGATCTCATGAAATCGTTTCTCCGCACACTCGCCTGCGCTTGCTTCGTGTCTGGTTGCCTCATTCGATTGGCAACCGCAGCAGATCCCACGCCGATCGATCTTTGGCCGGCGAAAGCCCCCGGCGAAGTGAGGGAGTTGCCTCCCGAACAGGACGTGAACAAGCCGACCGACAAGTTGATCGGCGATCGCAAAATCATCAAGCTGGCGAACGTCAGCACACCGCAGATCACCGTCTTCGAGCCGCCGGCCAATCTCCGCACCGGTTGTGCGCTCATCATCGCTCCGGGCGGTGGGCATAGCATTCTGGCTTACGACCACGAAGGAACCGAGTGTGCCCAGTACTTCGCCGCGCGGGGCGTGACAGCCATCGTGCTCAAGTATCGTGTGCCCGCTCGTAACCCCGACAAGCGCTGGGAAGCCGCGGTGCAAGATGCTCAGCGGGGGGTGAGCCTGGTTCGCAGCCGAGCGAAGGACTGGAAACTCGACCCGCAGCGAATCGGCATTCTCGGTTTCTCTGCAGGGGGCGAAACGGCCGGCCTGACTGCCATCCTCCACGAACAGCGGCAGTATCAACCCGTCGATAAAATTGACGAAGTAAGTTGCCGCCCCGATTTCGCAGCCCTCATCTATGCTGGCGGCTTCGAGAACAAGAAGAATCCCTGGACACTGCAAGACCACGTGAAGGTCGACAGCACCACGCCGCCGATGTTCCTCATTCACGCGCAGGACGACGGCGTTTCGGTAGCTAACTCCGTCCTTCTCTTCAGTGAACTGAAGAAGGCCAAGATCCCCGCCGAGTTGCATGTCTATGCCAGCGGCGGACATGGCTACGGCATGCGGCAAACGGGGCACCCGGTGAATCAGTGGCCCGACCGCTGTGCCGAGTGGCTCATCAATCAAGGCTTCAACACTCCGACGAAGTAAGTCCTTCGAGCGCCCAAAGTGTTCAACTAAGCGGCCTATTGTTAGTAGCCAATCTCGCGGAAACACGAGAGTTACGCCATTATCGACTCAATAACGGACTGGATAATTGAACACCCCCTGATTTGCCGTCGCGCTCGAAGTCACTATTTACAGAACGCTCGTTGCCCCGGCTCCTCAGTCGCATCGCCGCGAGGTTTATCAACACCCCCCTTTTGCGTGCATCACTAACAAGGTGTTTCGCCGCAACGAATTACGTCTAATTTGCCAACTCTGAAATCATCCTGTTTGTTGATAAACGTCTTCAGTACACCTAGTAGCTGAACTATCGATGGATGTCAGGTTGCCAAACATTGGTTAACCGGGCCGCTTGCGGCCGTTGAACTGGTAGTTCGTTTGTTTTGCAGTGTACCCGGGCATGCGCGTGGGTTAACCAGATGACATTGAACGCCAAGTCGACTGCCAGCCACGATCGATACCTGGCCCGGAATGCTCATCAGCATTTCCTCACAGCGGCGCAAACTGTTCCCGCTGCACAGGCGCAGGACCTTCCACCAAGTTGCCAATCCAGCTGCTAATATCATTACGACTTTATGAACACTTGTCAAGTCACTAATGCCGATTCTTGCGCAAGCACGGTCAGGCACCGCACACTTCTCCGCACGATGCAGAGAAGTTCAGAGGTAAGAATCGATGAAGATCAGAAAGTAGCTCAGGACGACGCTTCGTCGTCTTCCGGCAATTCCGGTGGCGGAGCAAGCGGGCTGCTCGGCGGGGCGATGCCGGGGACAGCCTGCGGAGCATCCAGCACTTCCACTTCTTCCTTGGGCACGCGCACCACGGCAACCAGCGCATCGGTATCGTCCAGCGACATGATCCGCACCCCTTGGGTGTTACGACCAATCACGCTGATTTCGCCCGCTGCGATCCGCTGCAATTTGCCGCGGGCCGTCATCATCAGCAGTTCGTCGCCATCGCGAACCACGGCAATGGCCACGACGGGACCATTGCGATTGGTGGTCTTGATGTCGCGCACGCCCATCGTACCGCGTCCCTTGGTGGGATAACGACTCCCCGACGAATCGCCAGCTTCACCATCTTCCCCGGCGGGTTCATCGACTTCAGCGGCCGCTTCGGCCACAGCTTCCGGCACACTGCCATCTTCGGGCAATTCGCTTTCAGGAACATCGGGAATGCCACTGTTCGGGCCGATCGGAGTTCGCTTGCCATAACCCTTTTCGCAAACGGTCAGCAGCGTAGCGTCGGGATCGGCGACGACCATTCCCACGCAGTAGTCTTCTTTTCGCAGCTTGATTCCCTTCACCCCTTGGGCATTGCGGCCCGAACTGCGCACCGTCGATTGACGGAAACGAACCGCCTGCCCCTTGGCCGACGATAGGATCAACTCATCGCCGGGCTTGGCAATCGCCACGCTCACGAGCTCATCACCCTCGACCAGATTGATGGCGATGATGCCCGTCTTCTTCGGCCGGCTGTACTGCGCCAGTGGCGTCTTTTTCACCAGCCCGTTGCGGGTACCCATAATCAGGTAGTGCTCGGGCAAGTCGTAATCGCGAATGGCGAGGCACTGAGCAATCTTTTCGCCCGGGGCCAGGTTGAGCAGATTGACGATGGCCCGCCCTTTCGAGTCGCGCTTGAGCTCGGGCAGGTCATAAACCTTCTGCCAATAGACCTTCCCCATGTTCGTAAAGAACATCAGGTACGCGTGGGTGCTGGCGACGAACAGGTGCTCGATGGGATCTTCTTCACCCTCAGTCTCGGCTCCCTTGAGTCCCTTGCCACCGCGCCGCTGAGCGCGATAGACGCTCGAAGGTGTACGCTTGATGTAGCCCTTGTGCGAGATCGAGACCACCATCGTCTCTTCGGTGATCAGATCTTCCAAATCGACGTGGCCGATCTCGGTACCGCTGAGTTCCGTACGACGATCTTCGCCGAACTTCCGCTTGATTTCGGTCAGGTCTTCGCGAATGATCGCGCGAATGTTGTTTTCGTCAGAGAGGATGCGCAAGTACTCGGCCATTTCGGCCAAGAGTTCGGCATGCTCGCCACCCAGGCGTTCCTGCTCGAGATTGACGAGTTGGCTCAGCGTCATGCGCAGGATTGCATCGGCTTGGACTGCCGTTAGGCGATAGCCGGCAGCTACGCCTCGTTCCGACTGGAAGAACTTAAAACCTTCTGGGCCGAGTGCGCGCTCCATCATCGCCGCGGGAGCTTCGACATTCATCAAGCCAGACTTCGCTTCGGCGACCGTGCGCGATTGGCGGATGATGCGGATGATCTCGTCGATATTGGCCAAGGCCAGCAGCAAACCTTCGACCGTGTGCTTGCGTTTGCGGGCCTTCGCCAGCAGGAACTGCGTCCGGCGACGAATCACCGTCACGCGATGCCGCAGGAATTCCTCCAGCATCTGCTTGAGCGTCAGATTGCGCGGCTTGCCGTCGACCAGCGCCAGCAGAATGATCGAGAACGAATCCTGCAGCGGCGAGAATTGATACAACTGGGCCAGCACCACTTCGGGGTCGGCATCGCGTTTGAGTTCGATGACGATATGGACCGGCTGCTTCAAGTCGCTGTAATCGGTGACGCTGCTGATCCCCTTGATCTTCTCTTCGTTGACCAGGGCCGCGATCTTTTCCATCACGTTGTCGCGCATCGCCTGGTACGGGATTTCCGTGACCACAATGCGATAGCGATCTTTCTTGTACTCTTCGATCTTGGCGCGGGCGCGCACGGTAATCGTACTGCGGCCCGTCAGATAGCCGCGGCGAATTCCCGCCCGGCCGCAGATCATGCCGCCGGTGGGGAAGTCGGGGCCGGGAATCAGTTCGAGCAGTTCGTCCATCGAGACTTCGGGCTCATCGATGACGCGGATCATGCCATCGCAGATTTCGCGCAGGTTGTGCGGCGGAATGCTGGTCGCCATGCCGACCGCGATCCCCTGCGTGCCGTTCACCAGCAGGTTTGGGAACTTGCTCGGCAGCACCGTGGGCTCAAGAGCCCGTTCGTCGTAAGTGGGCAGGAAGTCGACCGTGTCGCGATCGAGATCGTCCAGCATCAGCGCGGCGATGGGGGACAAGCGGGCTTCGGTATATCGCATGGCGGCTGGGGGCAGACCAGCGATCGAACCGAAGTTCCCTTGCTTGTCGATCAGCACGTGCCGCATGTTCCAGTCTTGGGCCATGCGGACCAGCGTGGGATAGATCACGCTTTCGCCGTGCGGGTGATAGTTACCGCTGGTATCGCCCGAGATCTTGGCGCACTTCACGCGGCCCGCGTTGGGACCCAGGTTCAAGTCGTTCATAGCGACCAGAATGCGCCGCTGCGAAGGCTTGAGCCCGTCGCGCACGTCCGGCAGCGCGCGGCTCACGATCACGCTCATCGCGTAGACCAGGTAGCTCTCTTTCAACTCGTCTTCGATGGGCTGATCCTGAGCCCGGTCGCGATCACTTACAGGGGGAACGGGAGGGTCCGAAGAACTGGGATCAACGGGCAAATCATCGTCGGTCGACAAGTGAGAATCCTTTCCCGCGGAGCAGGCAAACCGGAGCGAGGAGCGAACTCAGTTTCAGAATCCAACTCGCTGGGGCGGAGCCGCGGTTACTGCAGAGGGAACAGCCAAAAAACAGGCCGTTTTTCGTGATTTTCAGGCCAAATCGGGAGTGCCCATAATGTAGCAAAATTGGAGCCTGTCAACAACGACCAGCAGCCCGTTTATTGGGGGCGCAAACGCTTCGGAAAACAGGACTTGCGAGTGCTGCCGCACGCTCCCGCCAAAGCACCGGATGCAGACCTCGCAACCCGGGAATTCAGCCCGGCAAACCAGTCATTTCCCACTGCGAATCGGCTCCGGAGGCGGGGCCAGTTGTTGCCTTGCCTTCGACTTACGGAGAGTCGTCAGTAGCCGCTCCACTTGTTCATGCTCCTCGTCGCGCGTGGTGATGATAATACATAAGGCGTTGTCGAATCCGTCCACTGGCGATGCCCCACTCTCTTGTGTAATGGTGACCGTGGAGATAATCAACTCGATGAGCGGGCCAAAATCGTACTCAACCTTCGCGCTCGGTGTCGGCCTGGTTTGAATCAAGTCCTTGACGGGATAAATGCGAGTGACCGGATAGGCCCATGAGTCGTCGGTCGTCGTGATGGCAATTACCTCATCCTTCACGACAAACGTTAGATTGAGTTCACCCAGCAAGTTGCGCAGGAAGGCCCGGAGCGAAATGTCTCGCAGCGAAATGGTGACTGGTCGTGCCGAGTCTATT
This sequence comes from Anatilimnocola aggregata, assembly GCF_007747655.1. NCBI lineage: Bacteria > Pseudomonadati > Planctomycetota > Planctomycetia > Pirellulales > Pirellulaceae > Anatilimnocola > Anatilimnocola aggregata. The sequence goes on along the minus strand of NZ_CP036274.1, from coordinate 2,990,530 downwards.
CCCGCAATCGCGAGGCTCTTCCTCAAGAGAATGGGGATGCCACACTGCTGCGAGACTTTTTGTAGCAGTTCGTCCAGCGGCAGATCTTTGACATCGAACGAAACCTTGCTCGCGAGCGCGGTTTCAATTCGCTTGATCTGCTGCTGTTCCTCGTCAGTGGCTACCGCCAGCGATGTTGGCACCTGGGCAGGAACTTCGACGGCTGAAAGTGAACCGAGTATTGCCGCAGTCAGTAATACGTGGAAACTCTTCACGAAAACACCTCTGCTTTCACACATCCATGGTATCGACGGGCGCATCATCACGACGAACAGCGAGCCGAGACGCGGAGGGTTATTCCTTCGCTGCGCTCGTCGTCGGAAGTAAGAAGCCACTGTTGCGGCCAGTGGTGGATGGCAAGCCGGTGCTGGCTTTGCTGGGGACGGGCGCTGCAGGAGCGATCCCTTGCACCGTCTTGGCTTTGCGCAGGGTTGTCAGCAGTGCTGCGACGCGCTGATGGATGTCTCGGCGCTGGGAGAAGACGAGGCAACAAGAGTTTTCGAACGCGCTGATGCTGCCAGGTCCGCCGACATCTTGCCACGAGTCGGGTTCGATTGTCGAAGTAATCAGATCGATGAGCGCGTCGTAATCGTGCGTTTTCGCGTCGAGCAGATCTTTGATGGGATAAACCCGCGTCGTCATGTTTTCCGGGGACTGGGTTTCTTCGACCGTCGTGATAACCAGCACTTCGTCGCGAACCATGAAGGTGAGATTCAGATTGCGGAGCGTCAGGTTCAGAAACGACTGAATCGAAACGTCCTTGAGCGCGATGGTGACGGGCTGGTCGGGCTGAACGCCGGCGTCTTCGATTTTCTTCGAAAGAATGATCTGAATGCCCGATTTCTCGCTGACCGCGGTCATCACATCGCTCAGGGGCGTCTCTTTGAACGCCAGCGAGATCTTGGTAAGCAGAATGGCTTCGATCTTCTCTTCGGCGGTGGCATCACTGTCGGCGGTAGCGGAGAGCGAGACCTGAGCATCGGCCGAAGAGTAACCAACGAAGAGCAGCACAAGCACAGAGCGGGCGAAACACCAGCGGAAGAGGTTGGGCACAGTTTGGATCCTTCTTGGCAGCCCCACAGGATTCTACTCCCCACGATAACGGTTTTCGCGAGCAGATGCCATCGAATCAGCGGCCAAGAAATGTTTGCGGCCGCAGTGATTCAGCTGAGTCACTGCGGCCGCGTGATTTGGATGAGGGCTGTTCGCCCTGGGGAGTGCGGACTACGAACCAACTGCGCTCGCGGGGGTTCGCCACTGGGGATATTCGCCGTAGCGATTCAGTTCCATGGCGAGCAGGACGGTGCCGGTGACGAGCGCCAGGAAGGAGAGAATCAACATTACGGTGTAGATGTTGGTCCCTTGCTTCTGGACGGCAGGCTGGCCCGGATTACTTGAACTGGGTAGTGACATTGTCGTCCTTTCGAATCGGGCCACGGAGCATCTTCTTATCGATTTGTGCCACGGCGCGATCCGGGCCCGTCGTGCGGACGGTGGCCTGGCCCAGGTATTGATTGCCGCGATACACCTGCACCAGGTGCCCAGGCTTCATGCCATCATCGGAACCCAGCGAGACTTCGATCAGGTCGGTCTTCACATCCAGAACCTTCCCCTTCACACGGGGAGCGATGTGAGCGACCGGAGTGTATTCATCTACACCCACCGAAGTCATTACGTGTTTCATGCGTGTGACTTGCATGGCCAACTGCGTGTTGCGTTCATCAAGCCGAGCCTTGAGGCCAGTGGCTTGATTCAAGTCGTCGGTCAGTTGCACGACCTTGGCAAACTTGTCGTCCAGATCGGCTTCGGTATCGCGGAGGGTCTGCCGCGTTGCCGCGATCATCTTTTCGATTTCGGCCAGGCGGTCCTGGGCGACCTTCACTTCTTGCGAAATGACGGTGTTCGAAGTAATCAAAGTGGCGTATTCGTTTTGCTTGGCGGCCAGTTCTGTTTCAGCCTTCGCCAGGCGGGCATGCAAACTGCCGACGACAGCACGGCGGGCCACACGCTCTTCTTCGAGCTTTCGCTTGTACCGTTCGAGCTCGTCCTTCAGGTTCTGCTCGAGAATTTTGAGATCGGCAAGTTGCTTTTCCAGCCCGATCTTCCCCAGGGAAGTATCGGTGTTGGTGGCATACTGTTTCCAATTTTTGTGGGTGGCGAAGACCATCACCGAGGCCGTCATAAAGCAGATGCTCATGACGAAAATCAAAACGGTGAAAATCTTTCCGACGAGAGTCATAGGTAAGTCACCTTAACGAAAGGTCCGCAGCCAGCACGGTGAAACTATCCGGGCAGCACTAGCAGCCTCGCAACCTTGGCATGTAGCAATCGCCCGAATGGGCAATTGCGACCACGCTGCGATTCCACCCAGCGCGATACCACCGAGCGACAGAAGAGCAGAACGTAACTGCAGTATAATTTCGCCTGCTGGCAAATTCAACGAAACGCTACAAAATCTGACGATTGGCCAATTTAGCTCGGCTGGTAACCGGCCCGCGGAGCATTTTGAAAGCCCAAATCCGCACGCTCGACCGACGCCAGACTCCCTGAACGAGTGGCAGCTGTCGCCACAGTGACTGAGGCTAAACCCGCGTCCCTGCTGCAACCGCTACTACCATCCTTTGGCCTCGATGGGGCCAGCCGTTACCGCCGAGACAATCAGAACAATCGCTCACCTTTGCATTCGGTTCATAATCTCATGATTATTCCCGCGGAGATTTTTCCTTGAGCGCAGCTGCGGTGCAGAAACAGCAGTTCATTCCTGCCGTTTCAGCTGTTTGTCGATGAAAATTTGCCAGCCTTCGGCAATCTTGGGAATCACCGTTACTTCTCGTCCGCCGTGAACGTTCGCCAGACGCTGATTTTTCAGGTCGAGAGCCAACAAGACCTCGCCTTTGTCGTCCGCGAAGCGAATGGCATAGATCCACTGAGGATTTGCCGGCGATTTCTCGTTATTCCACACAAAACTGGAGTCATCCGTCAGGGCATGCCGGGCGTGAATCAGCCCCTTGGCCTGCGAGATGTCCAACGTCGAAACCACCTCGATCTGCTGACCCCCGAGCGCGAAAGCGTCCTCGGCGGTACTCGCTCCTGCGACTTGTCGCAGCGTTAGCAACTCCACGCGCTTTCCATGCTGTATGATCCGCACGGCATCAGCTTGCCAAAACTCCAGCGAGCGCTTCGCGCGGTTCACATTCCACCAGAGCGCGAACGAAGCCAGCGCGACGGCAATCACCAGCACGCCGATGACCACCACCTTGCCAGCCAACTGGCTGGCCGCGGGGCGAGCAGGTTCCTGAGCAGGCGGAGTGGCGAGTTTGTTCATGACGAGTGTGTGAGCGAGCGACGGTTCAACCACTACAGTCCGCACGGTCGGCCTGCTGAGCCGTCCAGGTTAGACGCAATCGCGCCAAATGAGTAGCCGGTGCCGGTGGGGAATTCCGCACGTTTGACATAAGGGTTAGGTAACGTACTTTTACTGAGCCGCCAGTTGGGGCAGTTTTCCAGAACACGCGAGTGGAAGTACTGACATGAGCAAGAAGGTTTTGGTTGCGGACGATTCCAGCACGATGCGAAAGATTATCTTGCGCTCGCTGCAAGCCGTGGGCGTGCCAGATGCTGCCGAAGCAGCTGACGGCGAAGAAGCGGTCAACATGTTTCAGCAAGCCACGTACGACATGGTGCTGACCGACTGGAACATGCCCAAGAAGAACGGCCTCGACGTGATTCGCGAGATCCGCGCGATTAACGCCACGGTACCGATCATCATGGTGACGACCGAAGCCGAAAAGACCCGCGTCCTCGAAGCCATTCAGGCCGGCGTTTCCGACTACCTGGTGAAGCCTTTCACCGCCGACACGCTCCGTCAGAAGCTCGAAAAGTTCGGCTGCTAGTGAAGTAGGGATATAGGGCGGAAGCGATGAAGGGGCGAAGAGATTTCTCTTCCTCCCTTTAACCCTTCTTCCCTTCCTCCCTCGCCTTTTTCTCCTCCGCCTTGCGCTCTTTGTATTCTGCGAGCGCTTTGGCGGGATCGGCATTGAAGTAGTCGCGGCAGCCCGTGCAGCAGACGAAATACTTTTGCCCGTCGAACTCGACGGCAATCAAGCCCGCACCGCCAGTGACGATGCACTCCGGTCCTTGCGCGCCTTGACCAAAGCCGCTGCCAGCGCGGGTCAGCCCCACTTCGGCCAGGCGCACCAGCTGATCGCTGAACTGGGTCTTTCCTTCGTACAGAACCAACAGGCGTTTTCCGTCCGCGACAAAACGGAGCGAAATCCGCTGCGGCAATCCTGCAGGGGCAGCTGATTGCTCTAACGCCAAGCGGCCGTCGGCATCGAGCTTGCCTTGATAGGTAACGACCTCAGTCCCGGCAATCGGGGTCGCCAGTAGGGTATACGAATCGGCCTGCTCGCCAGCCACGAGTTCTAGCTTCGCAAAGTACTTGCTCTTGTCGGTGCGGGTGAAGAGCGTGGTTCGTTCCGGACTGAAGCGCCAGGCCCAATCGGCCTGCTCGATCCACGAGTTCTTGGTGCTCCCGCGCTGGGGCTGCCCAACACCTTTCCAAGAACCCACCAGCTTTTGCACTTTGCTCAGCTGATCTTTCTGCGCAGCCAACTGCTCGGCGGTTGCCGCTTTCGCATCTGCCGCTAGCGCGCTGGTCGCCAGGCTCAGCAATCCGATCACTACTAGTGCCACAACGCGATTCATATTTTTATCCAGCCCTCTGAGATTCAATTCGAGATTCAAGTTCCCCGGCCTTTCCCTAGCCCCCAACCCATTCCCCTACATCCTCACCCCAATGTGCAACAGCACGTTCGCATACCGCTGTTGATCGGCGGTTTGCACGGTCAGCACATGGTCGGGCGTGACGACCGCATCGTAGAACTTCCATTTCTCGATGGGCTCCAGTTTCAACGAAGAGCCCGCCGCTTTCAATGTTTGGCGATAAGATTCCCAAACCTCGGGATCCCCCTTGAGGGCATACGGGCCTTCCGTTTCGTACATCATGGTGTGAATCGCCTCGATCGGCACGGCCGACAGAATCGCCTCCAGCACCTGCGTACACGTCACCACCCCAGGCATCAGATTGAGCGACACCAGCTCCGCGCGCGGCCCGCGCTTGGAGGCTGCGGGGTAATTGCCATCGGCGATCAAAATCGTCGAATGGTGCCCTGCCCGGCCGAGAATCGCGTTGATTTCAGGATGGATCAGTTTGTGGTTAAGCATGGGAAGAATTGCAGATTTCAGAGTGAGGATTGCAGATTGGGGAGTAAGCAGGTGCAGTAGAGGTCGCTGGTCCTCAATCTGCACTCTGACATCTGCAATCTACAATTTGAAGAACTTGTTGAAGGTTTCGATCGTTTGTTGCGCGGCAGCGTAAGAGTCAGGGTATGGCAAGGCTTCGGCGGAGAGAAAGCGGCTGTAGTTAATGTCGCGAAGCGCGGCAGCCAGGGGAGCGAAGTCGAGGTGGCCCAGCCCGGCGGGACGACGGTTCGAATCGACCAGATGAATGTGCCCAATGTATCCCCCTCCCGCGCGAATGGCAGCAGGAAGATCGGGCTCTTCAATGTTCATGTGAAACAGATCGGCGAGAAGCAAAGCGTTGGTCGCCCCCGCTTGTTGCAGGAGGGCCACGCCTTGCTGAACCGTGGTGCAGTAGTTGGTCTCGTAGCGGTTCAAAGGTTCGTAGATCAGCGGCACGTTGTATTGCCGCGCATAACTGCCAAGTTCGACGAGCGCTTCACCCAGCCAGGCGAAGCCTTGTTCGCGGCTGACATCTTCGCCCCAGCGGCCTTGCATCGAACCGATAATGGCTGGCGCACCAAGGGGCCCGGCGGTATCGATGATCGAGCGAATGAAATCCTTGGCCCGCGTGCGAATCGTGGGATCGGCGTGCGTCAAGTGTAGCCGATGTTTCACCCAGCCTGCGCCAGTTCCCATCGCCGCCAGTTGCAACTGATGTTCGCCGAGGAGCTGCCTGACAGCGGCGACATCAATGGCTTCGGGCCCGGGAGGAAAGATCTCGATCGCATCGAAACCCAATTGCTGCGCCGCGGCACAAGCGGCCGGCAAATCGTCCCAAAAGACAAAGGGACCGCCGCGCGCTTCGGGCACAAGGCTGATGGTCACACTGGAGAGTGGCATAGGACAACTAGTTGCTGAAGTAATGAACTTTTCAGCGGGCTAGTATCGCGGCCCAAACCGCCAACTGCCAGTAGACGTGCCGAAACGAAAAAACCCGGCGAGAGGGGATCGCGCCGGGTTCGAGGTCTACTGCTCAGCTACAGCGACATCACGAGCTAGTTGCTGTCGTTGCCATCGTCTTCGTCGTCCTGGTCGCTGCCCATCAGCGCCATCAGGGCATCGACGGCAGCGGCCTCATTCGGGTCGACGTATTCGCCAGCAGAACCCGAGTTGTCGTCGCTGGAATTGTTATTGGCGGCAACCGAGGCGGCCAGACTGTCATCGACAAACTCACCAGCCGACTCGTTGCTCGTGGTGGTGGCCGTCACCGGTGCAAAGTTATAGAAGCTCGAATTGCCGCGGAGGCGATAGAGCGTCGTATTGCCAACCTTGCCAACCGCGCGGACATGAGGGCTGGTCATGCTCACGGTGGCCGTTTGGGCCGGCGAAGTGCCGTTTTTCACTTCAATCTTCAGTTCGTTGCCATTCTGCTGGGTTACCAGGGTCGACGACATTCCGTCGGCAAAGGTAGTCCCGACATCCGACAGCCAAGCACTGCCGGTCGCGCTATCGACAGCGGCCAGCACATAGTTCGAACTGTTGTGCGAGAACAGATCGCTCTTGCGGAAGTTGAAGGTCGTCGTGGTTCCGGTGGTGGTCGTCAACTGGACGCCCGCTTCACCGAAGTTGTTATTCGTGCCGTCGGTCCCTTGAGCCAGCGTGATCGTGAACTCATCGTTGGCGACGGTGCCACCTTGGCTGCCGATGGTGTCGGTCCCATCGTTAATGAGCGCGGGTTGTGTTTCCTTGATCTTGTAGGTACCAGGAATCAAAGCATCGAACTTGTAAGCACCGTTGGAGTCGGTCTTAATCGTGCGGTTGACGGTGGTATTGTTCACGTCGGTTCCGGTCAGCGTAATTGTCACACCTTCGAGCGGGCCGCTGTCTCCATTCTTAAATACGAAGCCTGCGAGCGAAGACGGAACGAAGTTCTGCACGGTGACGGTGACCGTAGCCGTGGCCGACAAACCGCCGGAATCCGTGATGGTATAGGTGAAGGTATCGGAGCCGGTGTAATTCGCAGCGGGCGTGTAGGTCACACTGCCGCCGCCTGCAGAGATGGCGATGGTGCCCCCCGCAGTTCCTTGCGTGACTGCGGTAACGGTGAACGTTTCGCCAGTGTCGGGCGCGCTCGAATCGTTGGCCAGCACTTGCATCGTGGTCGTGCTGTTCTTGAATGCATTGAGCGTGTCGTTGGTCGCCGTCGGCGGATCGTTGACGGCAGTTACCGTGACCGTCACGGTGGCCGTGGCGGTGCCGCCATTGCCATCGCTGATGGTGTAGGTAAACGTCTCCGTACCGGTGAAGTTGGCAGCTGGCTTGTAGGTGACACCTGCACCACCAGCAACAACTGCGACTGTACCGCCGTTGCTGGCCGAACCAGCACTCTGCACGATCAGAGTTTCGCCCGTTTCGTCGCCGCTGTTATCGTTTGCCAGCACGTTGATGGTGATGGGCGTGGCAATGTCTTCGGTCGTCGTTGCCGTATCGGGATTGGCCACCGGATTGTCGTTGGAGTCCGTTACCGTCACGGTAACAGTGGCAGTGTCGGTCAAGCCGCCGTTATCTTGCACGGTGTAGGTGAATGTTTCCGTTCCCTTAAAGTTCGCAGCCGGTGTGTAGCGAACCGAGTTGCCACCGGGGCCGATCGTGATCGTACCGCCGTTGCTCCCTTGGGTGACTGCGGAAACGATGCGAGTTTCGTTGATATCGGGACCGCTCGTGTCGTTCCCGAGAACGTCAATCGAGTTGTTGGTGCTGTCTTCGGCGACCGTGGCGGTGTCATCGACACCCACCGGCGGGTCGTTCACTGGTTGCACCTGCACGTTAATGGTGCCGGTAGTCGTTTCGGTGCCGGTGCCACGCTTGATGGTGTAGGTGAAGGTATCCAAACCGGCAAAATTCGGGGCCGGCGTATATCGCAGCGACTTGCCATCGGCAGCGATCGTGACGGTGCCGCCGTTGTTCGTGGTTCCGACTTCCGTGATCGTCAGTTCGCTGAAGTTGCCGTTTTCGACTGTGTCGTTCGAGAGCGGACTGACCAGTTGGTTGGTGGAATCTTCGTCGAAGTTGAAGGTGTCGTTGACCGCGGCAAACGACAGACCGACCGAAGCAGTCGTAGTGCCGTAGTTTACATCGTCAGGCTGCGTGGGTGCCGCAGCGCCGTACATGGCGATATCAACTTCCGAGTCGGCCTGATCGGATGAAATCGTAACCGTACCACCAGCAATTGCCTTCATCGGCACCCGGAAGAACTCGAATTCGCCACGACCGACAGGGGTCAAACCGGCGATGCCACCCAATTCGTCGATTACGCCAGCCGTCGCTGTCGAGCCACTGCGACTGCCAGTGTAAGTACTGCCAGGCTGGATCGCTCCGTTCACCATCACGTTCGACGAGTAGGTCACGTCGGCGTAAAAGGCAAAAATACCGTAGTCTTCGCTCTCGCTGTCGTCGCGGGTATCGGAAACATATCCGACGAGAAAGAACTCCTGACCAACTGTCAGGTTGTTTAAGATTTCCCCGTTGGCATCCACAATCTTCAGGATGAAATCAACATCCTTGGGTGCCGGAGCAACCACGTTGACGTTGACCGTTTGCAACACACTGTTGCCGGCCAGGTCGGTCCCTTGAATGGCGAACGTCTGCGAGCCAACTTGCGCGACCGTCGGGTTCCAACTCACGACGCCCGTTTGAGCGTTGATCGACACGCCTGCAGGCGCACCGCTCACCAGCGAATAGAGGTAACCAGCGGTTCCTTCATCGGCACTTTGGGCGTTGTACACATAGTTCGTGCCCACGGTCGCTTCGGTCGTAGCGGTCGAACTGAAGGCCCCAGGAGCCGTGTTGTCGAACTTAAGTTCGAGATTCGCCGAGCGAGCCCCTTCGGCTCCATTCACCGTCTGACTGGCAGAAATCTGATACGTGCCTGTGCCGAGCGATGAGATAGCGACAGTGGGGAGCGTGATCGAAGTTCCCGTGGCAACGCCCTGGGCGATAACCGTGTTGCCGTTGTACAGCTTGACGGTGGCTCCATTCGTCACGCCCGAGATGGTGAAGTTCAGGGTGCTGGCGTTGGTAACGTTGTCTGAGTTGCTGCTGCCTGTATCCGAGGCGTCGTTCAGGTCGAGCGTCGGCGTTCCCGATGGGCCGACGTTCACTTGCACAAGCTGCGAGTCGTAACTCCCTTCGACGTCGGCCGCGGTGCTGGCCCGCACTCGCATGATGACGTTGAATGTCCCGACGAAGCCGGTTGGCGGCGTAATCGTCACCTGGCCCGTGCTGTTGTTCACGTTCAGGGTGTAGTCGACGGTGTTGTTGCTGGGCTTTACAGCTTGATAGGTGATTGCGTTCCCTTCGACGTCGGTCGCCTGCATCTGGAAGGTGGTCGAACCTCCCTGAGTAATCGAGATCGGGTCGATATCGGCGAGGAATGGCTTTCCATCGACGGTGTCGGCCTTCACATCGACGCGGAAGGTCCGCGTGAAGATTTGGCCGTCGGCATCGGTGGCCGTCACCGTAATATTGGCGGAACCGCTGGCACCTTCGGCAGCAAAAAGCTGCAGCATGCCGTTTTCGGTGTCATTAAAGATCTCCATCGAGCTGATGACGACGTTCGTCAGCGGCTTATCGCTCCCATTGACCGGGACGTTGCTAATTGCATCGCGATTAGTCTCACCCTCGACCATCGCACCAAAGATCGAGTGATTGAAATCCAGGTGCCGAGCCGAGCGCGGACCTTCGACAATCGACAAGGCCGGTGAAGTGCCGCCGGTGAGGCCAGTACCACTGCCGGTCACTGGCATCAGGTTCTGCTTGCCCAGTTCGTTCGTGAATTCAACGTAAAATCGGCGATTCTCAAGGACGGTATTACCGCTCATTTGCGGCGAATGCGTAACCTGAATGTTCCCCGCGCCAATCTTGGTCAGGGCAGCCAGCGCGTTCTGCATGCTGGTCGCCGTATTTGTCATGCTCGAGTTATCAAAGGAAATCGCCCCAGTCGTCTGTCCCTGATAGCTGAGCGTGAACGTGCCACCGGTGGGCGAACCACTAAGAGTGACGAACCAGCCCTGGTTCAATTCTTCGGTAATGAAGAATTGCGAATCGTTGGTGTCGTCGAGGCTCTTAGCCATCGACAACAGGCCCGAGCGATTGTGCTGCAGGTTCACATTAAATTGATCGGCGAAGTCGGGGAAGGATGAACCGCCCGAACCTGTGCCGGTGGGATCGCCACCTTGAATCACGAAGTCGTTGATAACGCGATGGAACGTCACGCCACTATAAAAGCCACTCGAAACCAACTGCTTGATCCGGCTGGTCACGCGCGGCGCGTAGTTATCGAACAGCTGATAGACCATCGAGCCGTAGCCTTCGACGTTCATCCGCAGGCTTTGGTTGCCGGTCAGAACGGTCGGCTGAACCAGGCTCGGGTTGTCGCTGGTGACGGTGTAAGTAATCGTGCCGCCGTTAGGATCGTAGCCATCGAGGCCGACCATTAGTGGCGAACCACCCAGCAGGGTCTTGTCGTCGATTTCCGCCAGGTAAGGCGTGCTGGTCTGCGGAATCGCAATGCCCGCCTTGGTCGCAATCTGTGCCAGCGTCAATTCGCCGGTCAAACGCGAGCTGTCCTGAAAGACCCAAGTCGGGAAGATGCTGATGCTGTTGGCGCTGCCCGTTGCGTTTAGAGTTCGGTCGGGGTTGGTGACCTCAATAAAGTTGAGATATTGGGCACCGTCTTGAAACAGGTTCTTTGTCGCTGTTGTGGCCGGATTCCAAGCTGCTCCATAGAACTTGATATTGGCAGCCGTCAGCAGTTTGGCAAACGCGACCAGATCGTTCGCCACGATGGAAGCTTCGCCGGCGCTGTTGGACGTGATGGCCGGAGTATCGTCGTTGTCCGGTGTGCCGTAATCGGGAACGTTGCCGAGATCGCCAGCCATTAGCGAGCGATTTTCGAGCGATTCGAACAAGAACGCCTTCTTGCGGCCCCGCAGGTCTTCGTTGCGTGATTCGGCCGATTCGCGACGGCTCCAGATCTTCTTCAACGAGGCGATGGTGCGTTGTGCAAGGCTCGGGTGGTGCTTCTTCATATTCGAGAGATTGCCTTCTGCTCTGTTGCCGAGATAAGCGTGTGTCGGGAGATGAGTGCCAGTTGCCAGCGACGAACGACGGATAAGGTTCCGACTTACCAGACGTCACGTTCAGACGACGAACAGGGGATCATCGACCCTGCTGTTGCCACAACAGGGTTTGCAAAAACACCAGCAACATCACACTCCCTCCGACCGCTATCGTTTTGGACGGGCCTGCACTGAAAGCGCAGCGCCGACCGTGATTCGACGGTGGAGTGATCGAGGTTGTTGCCGCATGTCCGCGTCGGCGCGAGCCATCGCAGGCCGCCGCGTTGAGTGGAAAACGGATGTGGCCAGCCCTGGTTCCGGACAGTGCTGACACGAAATACGCCCGCGCGAGGTTGAATCGCGGCAAACGACCCGCCGCTGTCGGATCGCTCACAACTTCCAAGATAGCCGGTTAGGGAAGTGTGGAAAGACATAAGGCTCGAAAATGCCGCTTTTTCGGGATGAACCAGTGAACTTAGACACTTGGGCAATGGCAACCACTCTGCTGCACGTTGCCAGTCAGGCGGTTGACAACTGGCCTCCAGCCGGGTTGTACTACCGGTGCCTTCACCAATTTGCAAACCTCGCTCCAACCGCGCAGCGAAATACGCCAGAGCTTTGACGCAGGCACGCCCTGGGAAGTTTCGTCCGTTTGTGCGGATTTTTCACTCGCGCGGCAAAATTCGCCGCAACTCTATTTGAGACATACACATGGGACGAATCGGAGTGGCCTTTCGGGCCTTCTTCAAGGCTCTTTTTGATGCTGCATCGGCGGCCAGAATCGATGCTGCGCTCGCCGGCCAGGCGTTGCCCGCCGTCACCGCTGGCTACGAGACGTTGCCGAAAGAAAACGTGGCAGTGAAGACTCCGTCCACACCGAAACGGAGCGAAGCCCTCACGCTGCTGGCCGCCTTGCAGCGTGAGGCCCGCTTGATCGACCTGATTCAAGAGCCACTGGGTGATTATTCCGACGAGCAAATCGGGGCTGCCGCTCGCAACGTGCTGCGGGATTCTGCGGGTGTTATCGAGCGTTTCTTCGCGCTCAAGCGAGTCACCACCCAGGCCGAAGGCGATACCGCCGAAGTCCCTGCGGGGTACGATCCGGCCCGCTACCGGCTCGTGGGAAATGTCGCCGGCAATGGCCCGTATAAAGGAAGCCTCACCCATGCGGGCTGGGAAGCCAAGCACGTGAATCTGCCCGCCTGGACCGGCAGCAACAACTCAGCCCTCGTCGTCGCCCCTGCCGAAGTGGAGATTTAAGTGACCGCTCAATATGTCATCGGCATCGATCTGGGTACCACCAACAGCGTGCTCGCCTATGCACCGATTAACGCCGAAAATCCGCAGGTGCAACTCCTCGCGATTCCGCAGTTAACTGCGCCAGGTTCAATTGAAAAGCGCAATACGCTCCCCTCATTCCTCTATCTGGCCCCCGAACACGAAGCAACTGGCGGCGCGCTCGATCTTCCCTGGCAGAATGGCCAAACGCAGGTCGCCGGCGAGCTAGCGCGTAAGCAGGCTGCCGATGCCCCTCAACGAACGGTGACTGCCGCCAAGAGTTGGCTTTGCCACAGCAAGGTCGATCGTCATCAGCCCATCCTTCCCTGGAACGCGCCGGCCGAAGTGGCCAAGGTCTCGCCGGTTGCTGCCTCCAAGCGATACCTCGAACATCTTCGTTCGGCCTGGGAAGAAGCCTTTCCGGATGCCCCACTGGCCAGTCAACAAGTCGTCCTCACTGTTCCCGCTTCGTTCGATGCCGCCGCCCGTGAACTCACGCGCGAAGCAGCCCTGGCAGCTGGCTTGCCGCAGAGTCTGGTACTGCTCGAAGAACCGCAAGCTGCCGTCTATGCCTGGCTGACGAGCATGGGCGAACGTTGGCGCCGCGCACTCAAAGTGGGCGATACCCTACTGGTCTGCGACGTCGGCGGTGGGACGACCGATCTCACGCTCGTCGGTGTGGCCGAAGAACGTGGCGAACTGATGCTGCGGCGGATTGCCGTCGGCGATCACTTGCTCGTCGGTGGCGACAACATGGATCTGGCCCTCGCCCACTTCGTGGCCGGCAAGTTCGCCGACAAGGGAACCAAGCTCGATCCCTGGCAATCGGTCTCGCTCTGGCATGCCTGCCGCACGGCGAAAGAAACGTTGTTACCCGAAGAAGGGCCGAAAAAGCATCCCGTAAGTGTGCTCGGCCGCGGCAGCAAACTGATCGGCGGTACAGTGACCGTCGAAGTCGAACGTGCCAGTGCCGCTGACTTGTTGTTAGAAGGCTTCTTCCCGAAAACCGCACTCGGCGATAAACCGGCACGCCGTCGGCAATCGGGCTTTCAAGAAATCGGCTTGCCGTTTGAATCCGATACTGCGGTGACGCGTCACCTCGCGGCGTTTCTATCGGCGCACGGTGCGGATGGAACCGCGGTGCAACCGACGCACGTTCTGTTCAACGGCGGCGTCTTTAAAGCTGCTCCATTCCGCAATCGGCTGATGGAAGTTCTTGCCGACTGGGCCCCGAGCAAGCCCGCCAAGATTCTGGAAGGAGAGCAAGACCTCGATCATGCCGTGGCCCGCGGGGCTGCCTACTACGGCTGGGCCAAGCTGCACGGCGGCGTTCGCATCCGCGGCGGCACCGCTCGCTCGTATTACGTAGGGATCGAGACCGCCGGCCTCGCCATTCCCGGCGCGCCGCGTCCGCTGCGAGCACTCTGCGTCGTGCCATTCGGCATGGAGGAAGGAACCAGCGTGGATGTCCCTTCGGGCGAGATTGGTCTCGTCGTCGGCGAACCCGCGACATTCCGTTTCTTCAGTTCCCCCACGCGCAAGACCGACAAACCTGGTGACCTACTCAGCTCGTGGGATGACGAAGAACTGGCCGAGACTGATTCGCTCGAAGCCGCCTTGCCCAAAGAAGACGACACCCAGGACGACTATGTTCCCGTTCGGTTTCAATCGAACCTGACCGAACTTGGCGTCTTCGAACTTTGGTGCGCTGGCACTCGCAACACCAACAGCGAAGCACCCCAGCGCTGGAAACTCGAATTTAGCGTGCGCAAAGATGCTGACGCGTGATTCCTAACTTCCTCGCCTCGGTACTCCGGGGAGGGGGTTGGCGTGAGGGGCCTGCTCTACTAAGGACTTCGTCGGCTCGTATATCCTGAACTCTTACTACCCCGCTCGTCTCTTGTTCTCATGCTTCTTCCAGCTGGGATGCGCTGGCAACGTCGGGGCGAGGTTCTTCGCCGCCAATGTTTCCAAGAGTGTCACGGTGCGATCCGTTGCCCCTTGTTGCTGAAGAACCAATTCCTTTGCCCGCTGACCTAGATGGGATGCAAACGTTGATTCCACCAGGCAGCGTGCGACAAACGACTGCAGTTCGGCCGCATCCCTCACGACGATGGCCGCTTGTTTGCCGAGCAGCAGTTGCACGACGTCTTTGAAGTTCCAGGTGTTGGGCCCGAATGAAATCGCCGCGCCGTACGCAGCGGGCTCGATCATGTTCTGCCCACCACGACGACCGAGACTGCCGCCGACGAAGGCGATCTGGCAAGCGCCCCACCAAGCTCCCAGTTCACCAACAACATCAATGAGCAGCACGCGCGCAAGCGGATCAGAGCCTGCTGTTTCCAGACGCGATCGACGCTGCCAACGCACCCCGCTACGGTCGAGAAGCGCCGCGACTTCGTCGAATCGCTCGGGATGTCGAGGGGTAATGAGCAGTTTCAGATTCGGATGCTGCGGCGACAGTTTTTGAAACACATCGAGCGCGATCTGCTCTTCCGGCGCTTGCGTGCT
The DNA here is from genome assembly GCF_007747655.1 of Anatilimnocola aggregata. NCBI lineage: Bacteria > Pseudomonadati > Planctomycetota > Planctomycetia > Pirellulales > Pirellulaceae > Anatilimnocola > Anatilimnocola aggregata. Next base: position 2,975,339 of record NZ_CP036274.1, on the reverse strand, counting down.
GCCGGCGAGCAGGACGACGTCGCTGTCTTGAATTCCCGCGAGCGCGCTTAGTTTGCGCGTGGCCGGGTTACCGCGATCCATGCTCGCGCCGTCGAACTTCATCGAGCCGGTAAGGCAGACATTCTTGGCCGGCGCACCCAATGCCACAAATCGTTCGGCATATTCGGTGTTCTGTACGGCCACCAAATCGATTGCTGCCAGCGTGCTGTGCAGCCAACCTGCGATGCGTGAATAGCCGCGAAAGCTCTTGGCACTGAGGCGACCGTTGATCACGGCGACCTTCGTACCAGCGCGCTGCGCGGCGGCGATCCAGTTCGGCCACAGTTCCAGTTCGGCCAAGACGAGAATCGTGGGCCGAATGATGCGGAGCGACGTTTCGACCGACCAGGTGAAGTCGAGCGGAGCATAGAAGATCATCCGCGGAGCATATCGTTTTTGCGCGAGCGCGTAGCCAGTTTGCGTCGTCGTGCTGATGACAATTTCCCAATCGGGATGCGATTTCTCCCAGCGGGCAATCAACGGTTGCAGCAGATTGACTTCGCCCACACTGACTGCGTGCAGCCACAAGCAGGGCGTGCGGCGCGAACGGCGGCGGGGAACATCGCCCCACAGCTTTTGTCGCCAGCCATCGCGATATTTGCCGTGCCGAATGCGTGAGTAGAGCAGGTAGGGAGCAGCCGCGATGAGCAGCAGCACGTACGCAACGTTAAGCACGTAGGCCATGCGCGAATCCTTTCGCGGTTGGTGTTGTTTCGCTCTTAGTTCCGTCTCCTCGGTACTCCGGGGAGAGGGTTAGGGTGAGGGGCTGAATTGCAATGGCCGTAACCACTCAGCTTCAGCTCTTCACCGCGCCCCTCTTCCCATGAATAAACGGGGAGAGGGAGTACGACTTCCAAATGTATAGGAAACGTGAGTTAAGCGCGGAGCCATTGCCCTACACAGTGGCTCCGCCACCCATTCTCATATGGCAATTCTTGTACTTCTTGCCGCTGCCGCACGGGCACGGGTCATTCCGCCCAACACGCTGGCCGCGATTGCGAATCGGTTCGGGCCGCGTATCGGTACCGGACGAACCGCTGCTCGTTTGTTCCTGCGAACTCTCCAGTTCGTCGTCGGCACCCGGCAGCGAATCGTGGCGAGCGCTCGTTTCCTGGAACGTGCTGCGGACGAAGTCTTCGTTCAGCTGTTCGACCTTGAAGACAAGTTCCGTCACGCGGTCGTCGAGCGATTGCCACATCTGCTCGAAGGTCTTCATCCCTTCGCGTTTGTATTCGACCTTGGGGTCGATCTGGGCGTAGCCCATCAGCCCCACCGAGCTGCGCAGGCGGTCCATCATCAGCAGGTGGTCTTTCCACATGCTATCGACGACTTGCAGCAACACCGAGCGCTCCATGCGGCGCATCTCGGGGCGATAACGATCTTCGACATCGATCAGCAATTGATGTTCGAGTTCGTCGCGATCCAGTTCGGCCATCTTTTCCGCGGTCAGTTCCGATTTAAGCGTTTCGGCAGCCCACGTTGCCAGCGGCTGGTACTTGGCTTCGCCATCGTCGCCGTTGCTGTTTTGATAAGCTTCGGCAACGCGCTTCTTCACATCTGCAATTGCCTGCTCGGCCTGCTGTTGCTTCCGTTGGCTCAAAGGTGCCAACAACTGCAGCATCTCGGCCTGCGTCTTATTGCGCAGGTCGTCAACTTCGAGCGATGAGTCAAAGCGCTCGCGGGCCCAGGCGATGAGGGCTTCGCGATCGAGTTGCCCCTTCTCTCCACCGCCGCAGCGATAGATGCCCGCCATGATCGGATATTCAGCTTCCTTGCGGTCGTATGAGGCTACGGCCTGATCGACCACGTACTTCTTAAGGGCCGAGACGTCGAGCTTCTCGATTTCCTTGAGATCGAGTTCCAGACCGAACTTGGCCCGCGCCCAAGCGACCACCGTGCGATAACCAAAATCCTCTTCGAGGAACGGCTTCCCTTCGGTCAGATCGACCGTCTTGATGCGCTCGCGAGCGAGGTCGATGATATGCTCGGCAACATGATCGCGGCCGACCTTCTTCAAGTCCCGGTCGCGCAGATTCAAACCCCAGCGAGTATTGGCCATTTTGGCCATCGCTTCCCAGTTCCATTCCTCTTCATCGGTACCTTCGGGCAAGTTTTCATCGAGGCCGTCCTGCACGTGCGTTTCGGCCGAACGGGTCGCTTCACTCAGGGCAAACATTTCGGCAGCAGGGAAGTCCATGCCGTTGAAATCGCGAGCTTCGAAGGTGGCAGCCAGGCGAGTGGCGGCAAAGGCGGCGAAGACACCCGGACCATAATCGCGTTTCAGGAACGATTCGACATTCTGGTTCACTTGCTTGCGAACCATGTTCAGGATGACATCGCGGCAATTTTCGCCATCGAGAATGTTCTGCCGAAAGCGATAAACCCGCTTCCGCTGTTCGTCCATTACTTCGTCGTATTCGAGCAAGTTTTTGCGGATTTCGAAGTTCCGCTCTTCCATCTTCTTTTGCACGGCCGAAATACGGCGGCTGACCATCGGGTGTTCGATTCGCTCGCCTTCCTTCATGCCCAGCCAATCGAGCACCGACTTCACCCATTGGCCGGCGAAGATCCGCATCAGGTCATCTTCGAGCGACAAGAAGAAACGGCTGCTACCGGGATCGCCTTGGCGACCGCAGCGACCGCGGAGTTGCAAGTCGATGCGGCGAGCTTCGTGGCGCTCGGTGCCAATGACGTACAGGCCGCCGAGTTCCTTGACCTTTACGCCTTCCGGCTTCATCTGCTCTTTTTCTTCAATCTCGCGCGTGAGCGCGTCCCACTCGGCATGCGGCACGTCGAGGCGAGTGGCGTACTTGTCTTGCAGCTTGGCCCAGGCCATCGTTTCGGCATTGCCGCCGAGAATGATGTCGGTACCGCGGCCAGCCATGTTCGTGGCAATGGTCACAGCGCCGAGGCGGCCGGCTTGCGCCACAATGTCGGCTTCGCGCTTGTGATGCTTGGCATTGAGCACCTGGTGCTTCACACCGCGTTTTTCCAGCATCGCGGCAATTCGTTCGCTCTTCTCGATCGAGACGGTACCGATGAGTACCGGCCGGCCGCGATACTCCAGGTGATCGATCTTCGCGCGTTCGATCGTTTCGACGTCGCGCGTTTCCTTGGGCTGATATTGGATATTGTCGTCGGTCTCTTTGAGGATGAGACCCACGAGCTCTTCGCCCGTCTTGAGCACGACCGTGTCGTACTTGTGGACGCGTTCGATGTCGTCGGCCACCGCGATGAACTTTTCCTTTTCGGTACGATAGATGGCATCGGGAAATTCGATCCGCTGCATGCCGCGGTTTGTCGGAATCGCGATCACGTCGAGCTTGTAGATCTTCCAAAATTCGCTGGCTTCGGTCATGGCCGTGCCAGTCATACCGCAGAGCTTGTTGTAAAGCTTGAAGAAGTTTTGCAGCGTGATGGTGGCCAGCGTCTGCGTTTCTTCCTTGATCTTGACCCCTTCTTTGGCTTCGACGGCCTGGTGCAAACCATCGCTCCACTGGCGGCCATCCATCAAGCGGCCCGTGAACTCGTCGACGATGATGACCTTACCCTCTTTCACCACGTAGCGCACATCGAGCTGATACAAGTAGTGAGCCTTGAGGGCGTTATCGATAAGATGCGGCCACTCCATATTGTCTGCAGTGTAAAAGCTCTCGACGCCGGCCAGCCGTTCGGCCTCGCGCACGCCATCGTCAGTCAAGCTGACATTGTGATCTTTTTCGTTCACGACGAAATGCGTTTCACGCTTCAGCTGACGCGCGACGCGGTCGGCTTCGGCATACTTGGCAACATTCTGAAACGCCGGCCCGCTGATGATGAGCGGAGTACGAGCTTCGTCGACGAGAATGTTGTCGACTTCGTCGATGATCGCGAAGTTAAGATGCTTTTGCGATTGCTGCAGCGGCTTGGGAAAGCGATCGTCGCCGCGGGCAGCGGGACGCATGTTATCGCGCAGGTAATCGAAGCCAAACTCGTTGTTCGTGCCGTAGGTGATATCGCAGTCGTAGGCCGCTTGACGCTCGTCGACTTCCATATCGCTTTGAATCGCACCGACGGTGAGACCGAGCCCCATATAGAGCGGCGCCATCCATTCCATATCGCGGCGGGCGAGGTAGTCGTTCACGGTAACGACGTGCACACCCTTCCCTTCAATGGCGTTCAGATAGGCAGGCAACGTGGCGACGAGAGTCTTGCCTTCACCAGTCACCATTTCGGCGATGGCACCACTGTGCAGCACCATGCCACCGACCATTTGTACGTCGTAGTGACGCATGCCGAGATAGCGGCGGCCACCTTCGCGGGCGACGGCAAAGGCTTCGACGAGGATGTCGTCGAGCGACTCGCCCGCTTTCAGCCGTTGGCGAAACTTGATCGTCTGTTCTTTCAATTCCGCATCGGACATCGCCTGAAAGCGCGGCTCGAGTTCATTAATTCCTTCGACCCGGGCATACATCTTGCGAATGAGCCGCGCGTTGGACGTACCGAACATGGCTGTTACGCCGCGCTCGAACCCAGACAGCAGGCCGCCGAAAAACTGGCCAAACGATTCCCAGGTCCGCTCTAGTAAGTCCATACTTCACATCAGTCGCAAAGAGTATTTAGCACGCGCTTGGGCTGGGCCGTGGTTCCCCAGCACAGAGTGACATCTTGCCAGCTCTGGCGCAATCCGTGGTGGTAATGCAAAAGTCCTGCCCGAGGTTGCAGCAATCTCGTCAGATTGGCGCAACTTGCTCAGCCCCAGAAGTTTATTGCGACCAGTGAAAATGGTCAATTGCGGATTGGCTGCCGGAATGGCAGCGGGGTATTCGAAGCGCGGAGATCAAAGTTCAGAGTTGTGAGACAGGAAATTGCTAGCAGTGGTCGCCGGGAAGGGTTTGAGGTTTCTGGTTTAAGATTCAAAGTTTAATGAAGGAAAGAGCAAAGGGAGCAATTTGGAGTCCGACACGAAGCCCCTTAAACTACTAGCCGACAGACAGTTAAGTTCCTCACCTTCAGCTCTTGCCTCAGAACTTAGCACTTGGAACGGAGCACTTGGTTTCTGGTCTGGTTTCCTTTTCGAGGTCAGTCGCGTATAGTGGTCAAGATTGGAACCCGCCTCAAACTGTACCGCGACTATCTTCTCCCCGGTCGCGACTGCAACCCGCCCGAATCTCACCCACCTCCCTCGGACGGAACCTCTCTCGTAGCGGAATGACCGCGCAGCGGCGAAAAAGTGCTTCTTCGTGTCAGTTGAACTGACAAAGCAACTATTTTGACCACCTTTTTTGAGTACACCTCAAAATCGAAAGCGTTCAGGAAGAACGAGACGCGCATGAATGCTGGAGCAGATCGTGACGACAGAAAACTCCCTCTCGGGCAGCTGGCAACAAGCGAGCTATTAAAGGGTTTTCCGGTCGTAATTGATTGGCCCGTGCAATGGGGCGATCAAGACGCACTCGGTCACGTGAATAACACCGTCTACTTTCGCTGGTGCGAATCAGCGCGAGTTGCCTATCTCCAGCGTTTGGGGCTCGCCGCTTGGCTGAACCCGACCGTACTGGGCCCGATCCTCGCGCAAATCGAGTGTAACTACAAACGGCAGTTGCACTTTCCCGATAGCGTGCTGATCGGTACGCGAATCACCCGTCTGGGTAAAACCAGCCTCTCCATGGAGCACGCGATTGTAAGTAATGCGCAAAACGCCATCGTCGCCGAGTCCTCTTCCGTGATTGTGGTGTTTAACTATCAGACGCAGCGGCCGGCGTTGATTCCCAACGAGGTGCGAACAGCCATCGAAGGGTTAGAAGGTCGCATGTTGGCGGACAATTAGAAAATTACAAATGAGTAAAGTCGGCTCGCATTTCTTCCTAGAGAGTGTGAGTCGAGGCATGACAACGGGCCACCGTAACAACCGGGCGATGGAGTCGTTGACCATTCCAGGAGCTTAATTTTTCGTGCGCGAGGAGTTAACTCCAGGGCTGCAAACTGAACTAATCACGATGAGCCAGTCTCGTTAGTGATGATTCAGTTCGCTTGAAAGGGATCGTTATGCCTGACGAAATTACCACCTTACAGTCCATTGCCATCCAGGTTCATGTGGTTGCGCTAGCCCTCACGGCTGGTGGCATCTGCTGGGCCGCGATCCTGGCTGGGCTGAGTCGATTGCCTTGGTTCTGGCGCGTCTCGCTCCTCTGCGCGCCGTTGGTCCTATTGCTTCCCATCCGCGCTTACGAGCCGCTAGTGATGCTCTTCCCGCTCGTGCTGGCCCTGGCAATTGCTGCTGCCAGCTTGCGCCAGCGCTGGGAAGCGGGCCTGGGAATTGTTCCGGCGAAGCTTGTTCCAGCGAAAGAGACTGCCAAATCCAAGCAGACAGCCACAGCGAAGACTGCCCGCAACAAACGCTGGAAAATTTCGCTCTGCGATGCCTGGCTGGGAATGACGGTCATTGCCGTGACACTGGGAGTACTGGTGCAGTTGCCGTGGCGCAACCTGAACTTCTCCTGGACCGGCTTATGCTTCGACCTGGCACTGCTCTTTGCAATCAGCTTTATCAGCCTCGGCGTGGTTGGCCTGCGTGGCGGTTCGGTGTGGGCGATCGCCATGTTCATCTGCGTGTCGCTGGGTATTGTGTTTGAATCGACCTGGGGCGACGGTTTGCAGGCCCTGTATCTGCTTGGAGTCGCGGGACCGCAGCACTTAACATGGACTCCGATTGGCGAGTTTTATTTGTTCTTTACCACACTGCTGCTGGTGGGACTCTGGCTGGTGCGCTGGTGCTGGCAAGTTATCGATCAGAACGAACTGTTTCAAAAGCGGCGGCGGCTAGTCGGCTCGGTTGCTGCTCTGACGTTTTCGCCCGTCGTGGTGCTGTACATGGCCATGTTTGTGGGCCCGCCGGAAGTTACGGCACCTCACATTCGCAACAATGTGCTGCCGGAGTTAGTCGCCGTTGGCACCGAGTTAGAGACGATGGGAGTCGGCGAATACACGCTGAGTGAACTCGAAGGGCGTCACCCGAATACGAATTTTTCGACGCGCGTCGCAGCGATTTACGACCACTCGCTGCGACTCGTAAAGCAGCCCGGTTGCGTTGCCTTGGATCTGAAGCGGCGCGCCGACGAGGGTTCGCTAGAAACGCAAAATGCGCAACTATCGACGCTGCGCGGCTTGGCCCGTCGCTGGTCGCGTGAAGCCGAGTCGGCTTATCGCGATGGCAACGTGCAACGCGGCATCGAGTTCGACCTGGCGACGTTGCGTCTGGGAAATCATCTCTCGCGCGGCGGCATCTGCATTCACGCGCAGGCGGCTGGTGCCATCAAGAGCCTGGGGTTGGTTCATCTGGCGCAGTTTCGCGACCATTTGCCCCCCACTTCACTGCCGACCATCTTGAATGTCCTCGACGCGCTTGATGCGGCGGCCGAGCATCCTGAAGTAACGAATGCTCGCGATCGCTACTGGACCGACGTTGCCCACGGCTGGCGGCACCGGCTCGAAACCGTCGTGCAAGGCGCTCTCAGCATTCCCAGCACCGAGAGCAATGGCTATCACACCCTGGCCCAGCCTTATAACCGCGAAGCGGCCCAGCGACGGCTCTTATCGACCGACCTGGCCCTGCGTTTGTTCCGCCACCAGCACGATCGCCTGCCGACATCGCTCAAGGAACTCGTGCCGCACATCCTGGCAATGATGCCCCTCGATCCGTTCACGCAACAGCCCCTCCTTTATCGTCCGCTGAAGTACAGCTATGTGCTCTACAGCACCGGGCCCGATGCGCGGGACGACGGCGGCAAGTTCCATCGCTTTGGTAGCGATGCCTACAACCACAACGGTCACGACTGGAGTTTGGAAGGTGTACTGCGACCTTCGTGGCGCGCACTAGGACGTGGTTGGGGGGCTGGCTTCGGCCCACGCCCACCTCGCCCAGGCAATTGGGCGACGCCTCCGTGGGAATGGCACGACTCACGGTCAGCGGCTGACAAAAGCGCGCCGATTATCTTGGTAAGCACCGAGCATGGGGCCCGCGAACAAGTAGGGCAAAACCAACTGCCAGCAGAAATTGAAAGCCTAGTTGATGAGAACCCTCAGGAGCGACTTCGCGAATCATTCGGTCGCGAGCCTTTCGAGCCGCGACCTTTTTTGCGCCGTTACGGTCGCCGCGGCGAACGTTGGTAGCGCGAATCTTACGCGGTTTCTACTAAGTACTTGCTAGCGGTCAACCTGCCAGGCTCTGCAAGTTTGTAAGTCCTACAAGCTTGCCCTTGGTAAAAATGACAATCTGCTAGCACTTCTGCGCAAATCTTCAGCCAAATGTGAAGTTGGGGTCGACAGTTTCCCCCGGAATCTACAACAATTCTTTCGTGCTGAGCCGATTTTCCTGAAATGAGTTCGAAAATCTGGCACGGCAGTCGCTAAGGGTGAGGCAAGCCGTTCATGGATGAATGGTGCCCAAGGGTTGCGGCGGTCAGATTACCCGGCTGGATTTTCTCGGTTGGGGTAAGTTGCCGGCGCGTTCGCGGTGGTTGTGAAGAGGCGGTGGATGGCAGGTCGATGGTGTCGATGATCGACCCAGCCTGACTTCAGGCCGACTCTTAAAAATCGCTGCGTGCAGGGAGTGCGCGCATGTTGGAATTCATGGATCCGATGCTGTTTTGGGCTACGCTCGCTTTGCAACTGGTGGGACTGGTGAGTGTCGTGCTCGCCCGTTTGCCCCGCCGCTGTCCATTGCAATGTGCTTGCTTCCGCACCCTCTTTTTCGGCTGCCTGATTGGCCTGGCCGTGGCGACAATGGTTGCCATTGAAGCCCAAAGTGGTTCGTGGGCCTGGTGTGGCACCACGTTCTCGGTCATGGCCGTGGGAGCCACGCTCGATTTGCGTAGCTCGATGGTGGTGACGGGGTTTTAATGCACGTCGAATGCGCTATCGTGATTAGTCGACGCCTTGAACTACTTGGCCATCGGCAATGCCGCCCATATAGCCGAGCATCGTGGGATTGGCGTTAACTGCAATTCCCCGCACGCTGCCATCGCACAACACGAAGTTGCAAACGCCAGGATGATTGCTGCCGAATGCACGTTTCGTTTGGTCAAAGGGACCCTTCGCCAAAGGCACCGTCGTACCAATCGCTCGGTGGGAATGGCCTTTGTCACCATTGAAGGCCGTGCCATCACCGTAGCCCGGGCTGTTCAACTCTTTCAAATAGATGTGCTTATCTCCGGCGAGCAACGTGTTGCTGGTGCCATCTTGAATCTCAGAGAACTTCGTCCCGATCTTGAACGCAGGTGTTCCCGCGGGGGGCGCTGTACCCATGCGACCCCAACAGGCCATCACACCGTTGTTGGCCGCACTCGTACCATCGGGATGCCAATAGTCGCCGCCAGATACGCTCGAATCGCCGGTGCAGACAGCATAGTCACCGACGATGCCAGTCGTGGCCGTTCCGCCGTCCATGTTTTCGGAAATCACTTTCGCATTACTTGCAGTCCGGCGCGAAGGGCAATAGTAAATCGAGATCTTTGCTTCGCGGCATTCCTGCAGTTGCGAGTTGAATGATGTTCCTAGTTGCCACTTGTTGTAAAGTGCCATCTGCTCGACTCCTGGCAGGATCTGAGCCATCCAGGTGTAACTCGCGTCGCGACGCGAATTCGGCAGGCAGTTGTGGGTGTCGTGATAGTTGTGCATTGCCAAGCCAGTCTGCTTGAGATGGTTGATGCACTGCGTTCGGCGGGCTGCTTCGCGAGCAGCTTGAACTGCCGGGAGCAGTAGCGCCACGAGCACCCCAATGATGGCAATCACGACCAGCAATTCAACGAGCGTAAAACCACGCACCGCGTAGGGGCGGCGGGACTTGAACGACATGAAGGGCACTCCGCAAGCGGACGAGAGAGGGGCCAAAGCAGTTGACAAGCAAAAAACAGCGAGAAATCTACTTTTCGAATATTCCTGAACTTGTGTACTACGTAAACCCACCCATCGAGCATTCGCGGAAAGCCGCAGAGAATTAGGGAGGGAAAGCTAGTCGCCGCCACTTACCTGGCGGGCTCTACCGTTATCTTGAAGTGATTTGTGCCCTCTTTTACCTCTTGCGAGATTCCAGCCGTTTCAAACTTGCCATACTTCGCATGGATCACCGGGGGCAGAGGGACATCGCCAGATGGCTCCGGCACCTTAATGAGGATGTCGTACGTGCCAATCGGTGCTCCGTCGTTCAGTTGCTCAGTCGCAAGGGAGAACTTGCCCTGCGCATCGATCGAACCCGAGGCTGATACTGGCACCTCTTCTTTGCCAATCGACTGCTGACGAAAGGTGACTTGTCCACCTTCTAATCCGCTGACCGGCGTACCGTCGGGAAATACGAGTTCGCCGGTGACTGGCTCGAACTTGCTGCTCGCGCCGCAACCCAATGCGAACGCCAATAGCGCCAAGGTGCATCCCGCGATGGAAATTCGAGTCGTTTTCATGGTGTCTCTCCTGGTGTACTGCCTGAAGATTTCTTATCGGTAACGCTGTCGATGCCGAACGACTATTCCAGGCCCGAAACAACCTGACCATCGTCCTTGCCGGCCATATAGCCCAGCATCGTGGCATTTCCACCATTCGAGAAAGCTCGCACGCTGCCGTCGCAAAGGACAAAGTTCGTCACGCCCGGGTGAGCACTGCCGAAAGCCTTGGTCGCCTTATCCATCGGTCCCTTCGACAACGGATACGAGACACCCAGTGGCCGATATGAGTGTCCCTTGTCCCCGTTGAATGCAGGGCCTTCATAGGAAATCTTGTTCAACCCCTGAACGTAGATGTGCTTATCGCCAGCCATGATCGTGTTGCTTGTTCCATCGGTGATATCCGTGAGCCTGGGGCCCGCTTTGAATGACGGATCTCCGGGAGTCACCGTACCACTAGCATTGAAAATCGTCCCGACACCATCGGCAGCCTGATTCGATGAGTTCGCTTGCCAATAGTCATTATTTGACAACGCCGAGTTACCCGAGCAGATGGCGTAGTCGCTGCCAACACCCGTGGTCGATGGCCCCGAGTCCATGGTTTCTGTGATCGGCTGAGCACTGCTTGCGGAACGCCGGGAAGGACAAAAGTAAACCGTGATTTTTGCTTCACGACATTCCTGCAATTGAGTGTCGAAGCTGGGACCGAATTTCCACTTGGCATATAGGGACGACTGTTCGAGCCCCGGAAGAATCTGCGCCTGCCAGGTGAAACTGGCATCGCGGCGAGAGTTGGGCAGGTAGTTGTAGGTGTCGTGATAGTTGTGAACTGCCAAACCAATCTGCTTCAAGTGATTGAGGCACTGCGAGCGCCGCGCCGCTTCACGAGCAGCTTGAACTGCAGGGAGCAAGAGCGCGACAAGGACGCCAATGATGGCAATCACGACCAGCAATTCAACGAGCGTGAAGGCTGCCGTCGATCGGCGCGAACGAATAGTACTCAGCATGAGCGCGGCACTCCGCTTTCGAAGTCGGGGGAGAGGTGGCCTGTTAATTCAACGGAAGTGCAGGAAGTGTTCCGTACCCGAAATTTTGGAGAGGTAAGGTGGTTCGTAAACCCATCCCGTCGATTATTCGCGGCAATCCGCAGCCGTTGCGGTTAATTCGCGTCTAGAAATCAGCTAGAGCCACTTTGAATGTGCTCGCGTGCGGTCAGGCTGGTCGTTGGCAACACACAAGAAGATCGCAGGTGCCGAGCGAGTGAGATAACTTGTTTTTTTTGTTGTTGCGGATTCGCGCAGCTGATTCAATTGACAACTAGTTGAGCGCTGCGATTAAACGGAGGATGCTGCGACCAAAAGTTAGCACTGTCGCAATCCCAATCGCACAGAATTGTCTGTCACAAAATGCGACGAATCACGCTCAAATTGAATAGCCCTCTGCCTAATCTTCCCCATGTGCCTACCCCACCGTTCTCGAGCGAGGATTATCCCATGAACAGTCGTCCGATCCTGCGTCAGGGAAGTTTTGGCCAAGCGGTGAAGGAATTGCAAACTCGGTTGAATCAACTGGTGCGACCCGCGCCACCGCTAGTGGTCGATGGCTCGTTTGGTGCGAAGACCAAGACCGCAGTGATGACCTTTCAATCAGCCCGCAAGCTAACCGTGGATGGTGTGGTCGGCGGTAACACCTGGGCTGCGCTCGATCAAACTTCTTCCACACCTGGTGCGCCACCTCCCCCACCGATGCCGCCGCCAGCGGGGCCGGTCATTAGTTCGCTCGTTGAGAAGGCTGTACAAATCGCCTTGGGCGAAAATGGCGTGCGCGAGGAACCAGCGGGTTCGAATCGGGGCGCGAAGGTTGATGCTTACAACGCGGCTGCTGGTGTCAACAACGGCGCGCTCTGGTGCATGTCGTTTGTCTATTGGAGCTTTCAGCAAGCGGCAGCGCAAACGGGACAGCCGAACCCCATGCCTCAAACGGCCTATTGCCCATTCCTCTATCAATGGGCCAGGGACAACCAGAAACTCGTCACCACGCCGCAGCGGGGCGATATCTTCCTGGTCAAAGGCCTGCGCGATGGCAAGCCCAGCGTCATTCATACCGGCATTGTCACCGGCGGCTCGATCAACACGGTCGAAGGCAATACCAATAACGACGGCAGCGCGAACGGCATTGGGGTCTTTACCCGCAGCCGTTCCAGTTCATCGTGTTACTTTGTGTGGCTATAAACCCACCCGGTGCAGATGGCGCCCGCGTGATGGGTTTCCGAGCCAGTCAGTATCCACACAAGTCCTCACGTCGCCTGTGAGGACTTGTGGCTGATTATCTCTAACGGCTTCAACTTAGAACGAAGTCGTATCGATATCGGAGTGCGTATCCTGGCTCTTCCGATTGCGGACGCGATCGTTACCAGTACCGCCATCCAGAATATCAATCCCTGCACCACCATCGAGGGTATCATTCCCCGAATCACCCTTCAGCCAATCGTTCCCGTTGCCGCCGTAGATCAAGTCGTTGCCGCTGCCACCTTCAAGTTCGTCGTTGCCATCGCCGCCATAAATGGTGTCGTTGCCTTCGTTACCATAAATGACGTCATTCCCCTTAAAGCCATTGAGGAAGTCGTTGCCGAGGCCGCCATGCAACTCATCGTCGCCAAGGCCGCCGTGCAGATTGTCGTCACCGTCGTCGCCGCTGAGGGTATCGTCACCATCGCTGCCGTTGATGATGTCGTTCCCTAAACCGCCGCTGATGGTGTCATCGCCTTGGCGGCCTTCGAGCCGATCGTCGCCGGCACCGCCTACCATCTGATCATTACCAAGTCCACCATCAATCTGGTCGTTATCGTCGCCGCCGATCAACACGTCATTCCCGTTGCCGCCAATCAGTTGATCGTTGCCGGCTTCACCGTCGAGGTTGTCATCTCCCAGGCCGCCACGGAGGATGTCGTTCCCCGCACCGCCGAGGACAATATCGATTCCATCCATGCCCCAGAAGTTATCGTTGCCATCGCCGAGATCGACAGTATTCGTGCCATAACTGCCGATAACGGTATCGTTTCCTTCGTCGGCATTGATGGTGGTCGGCACGGTGATGAGTGCGCCGGGCACTCGTTTTCCCGAACTCATACGTCCCGAGCCCAAGTCGATACGGTCGTTGCCTTCGTAGCCGTTGACCACGATTGAAGTGACATCGGCCACGTCATAGCGGGTCGAAACGCCACTGATCTGATACTTCCCACCGATCAGGCGCACGACGATATTGTCGGCCCGTTCCGAGCCATTGATGGTCAGCACGTGCGTCGTATCATTCAACACGGCCGTGACGCTCGAAGCCATCACTTCGCGCGCTTCCAGCGACTCGATGCCGAGGTAACGGCTGCTGTGGGGGGGAGCAGGCCGACGCTGCTTCGATTTGCGCGCACGCGCACTTTGCGTATCCGCCATGACATTGCCTCACTCTGTAGAAAAGATCAAATACCAGACAAGTGATTGCGCACCACTTCCCGCGCAGAGATTGGCAAGCCCTGCTTCTGTGGAGACGCAATTTCGATAAGCGCGGCGGACGGTAGCAAACGCGCGAGAAACTGCCAAGAGCAATTATTTCGTGGCTGCTGACCACCTGCCGCGCACTCTTTGCGCCGCCAGTCGCGGCCGGCTTCAAATCCCTTCTCGGCCTGTGACGGCTTGACGAAGGGGCGCTCTAAAGCTTAGGAAACGTCCTACTCCACCACTGCCCTCGGGCAGCAGGGTGACCGGCAGGAGCAGTACTAGGCTCTTGGCGGGCAACGATTTACGGAACAACAGGCAAGCTCGGATGGTCGGCTTTCACAGGCCGGCCCATCCTCATTGGCAAGTGAATCGAATATGGCCAAGCGTGCGGCTGGAACAGGAAAATCCCTGGTAATCGTCGAATCTCCCGCCAAGGCGAGGACGATTTCGAAGTACCTTGGTAAGGACTACACCGTTGAAGCCAGCATTGGCCATATTCGCGATTTACCCCAGGGCTCGAAGGAGATGCCGGAGGAGTTCAAAGGGAAGAAGTGGTCATACCTGGGAGTGAACGTCGACGACGGGTTTGAGCCGGTCTATATCATTCCCGGAGAAAAAAAACCGCAGGTCACCAAGCTCAAAGCCTTGATGAAAGATGCTTCGCGTCTCTATCTGGCGACGGACGAAGACCGCGAAGGAGAAGCCATCAGTTGGCATTTGCTCGAAGTCCTCAAGCCGAAGATTCCGGTCCATCGCCTGGTCTTTCACGAAATTACTGAAGAGGCGATTCTCGACGCGCTCGAACATCCCCGCGACATTGACGATGGGCTGGTGCGGGCCCAAGAAACGCGCCGCATCCTCGACCGTTTGTATGGTTACGAAGTCTCGCAGTTGCTGTGGCGAAAGGTAGCGCCGCGTCTCTCTGCAGGTCGCGTGCAAAGCGTGGCGGTGCGGTTGATTGTCGAACGCGAACGGCAGCGGATGGCGTTTCGTTCGGCCACGTATTGGGACTTGATTGCCCGCTTTGTCACCGAAGACGGCAAAGAGTTCGACGCCGAACTCGTGTCGGTCGGCGGGCGAAAAGTTCCCACCGGCAAGGATTTCGACTCTGCCACCGGCAAGATTAAAGATCCGAACTTGCTGCTGCTCAACGAAAAGACTGTGCAGGAGTTGGCCGAAAAGCTACACAACGAAAAGTTCGCGGTCAGCTCGCTCGACGACAAACCCTACACGCGCAAGCCCTCGGAACCGTTCACCACCAGCACGCTGCAACAAGAGGCGAACCGCAAACTGGGGTTCACCGCGCGGCGGACGATGAACGTCGCCCAGAGTTTGTATGAAAACGGTTACATCACCTACATGCGTACTGACTCGACGAATCTGGCGCAGGTAGCCATCGATGCGGCCCGCGATCTGGTTCGTACTGAGTACGGACCGAATTACGTCCCCGCCGAGCCGCGAGTTTATAAGAGCAAGGTCAAGAACGCGCAGGAAGCTCACGAAGCCATTCGGCCAGCCGGTCATCCGTTCAAACTGCCCGAGTCGCTACGCAACGTACTCACTCCCGATCAGTTCAAAATCTTCGACCTGATTTGGAAGCGGACAATCGCCAGCCAAATGTCCGATGCCCGCGGTCGCAGCATCACTCTGTCGGTAGCCGGCGGAGACGCGATTTTTCAGGTTACCGGCAAAACGATTGAATTCGCCGGCTTCTTGCGAGCCTATGTGGAGGGATCGGACGATCCGGAAGCGGAACTCGCCGATCAAGAGCGCCTGTTGCCTTCGGTGAACATTCGCGATCCGCTGGGCTGCAAACAGCTGACTGAAAAGAGCCACTCGACCCAGCCCCCCGCGCGCTTCAGCGAAGCGTCGCTCACCGCGGCCCTCGAAGAGCGAGGCATCGGCCGCCCAAGTACGTACGCTTCGATTATCGATACGATTCTCGAGCGCAAATACGTCTTCAAGAAGGCAAATGCGCTCGTCCCAACGTGGGTTGCGTTCTCCGTTTCACGCTTGCTCGAAGAGCATCTGCCGAACCTGGTGAACTATGAATTCACCGCCAAGATGGAAGACCTGCTCGACTCGATCAGTCGCAAGGAAGAAGACTCGGTCGCGTATCTGCAGAATTTCTACTTCGGCAATGGCGATGCTGGACTCAAGCCCCAGTTGGATAAGAAAATCATCGAAGTCGATCCGCGCGAGATGGGACGCTTCACCCTCGGCACGCCAACCGAAGGGGAGCATCAGGAAGAAGTCTTTGTACGAGTGGGCAAGTTCGGCCCCTTTATCGAACAAGGCGAGCGGAAGGGTTCAATTCCTCAGGACACACCACCTGACGAGATGACGCTCGAACGAGCGCTCAAGCTGCTCGACCAGGCTGGCGTGGGCGAAGAGCCGCTCGGCATTTGTCCCGATACGCATAAGCCGGTGTACTTAAAGCAAGGCCGCTTCGGTCCTTATGTGCAACGGGGTGCTGGCGATGAAGACGAGAAGCCGAAGAATGCGTCGCTGCTGCCGGGCATGCAACCGGCCGATGTGACGTTCGAGATCGCACTCGACCTGCTCAAGTTGCCGCGCACGCTGGGTGAAAATCCAGAAACGAAAGAGCCGATCCTGGCCGCCAACGGCCGCTATGGTCCTTACATCAAGCACGGCTCCGATTTCCGCTCGTTGCCGCCGGACATTTCGCCAGTGACGGTCTCGCTCGATCAAGCCCTAGCGATCTTTGCCCAGCCCAAGGTCCGCGGACGGGGTCGCAATGCCCCCAAGGAGCCGCTCAAGACGTTCGAATCATCACCAGTCACCGGCCAACCTATCAAGGTGCTAGAAGGCCGCTACGGCACTTATATCAGCGACGGCGTGACCAACGCCACGCTTCCCAAAGATCTCTCGCACGAAGAGTTGACGCTGCCCCAAGCCCTGACCTTGCTCGAAGAGCGGGCCGCGATGGGACCGCCCAAGAAGGGGCGACGTGGTGCCAAAGCAGCAGCACCCAAGAAGGCCGCGACTCCGAAAGCGCCCAAAGCTCCAAAAGCCCCTAAGGCGGCAACAGTTAAGAAGGCAGCTCCGAAAAAGAGCGCTAAGAAGGCTCCCGCTGCCAAGACGGCGACCAAAGCTGCCAAAAAGGCCACCCCCAAGAATCCCAAACCCAACGACGACATTCCGTTTTAAGGTCGCCGAGGGCGAAGCGGGCCTACGGTGCGATTGCTGCCACAAGGACGTGGCGTTACCCGAAGCGGCCGGTGACGTACGACTCGGTTTCTTTGAGCTTCGGACGAGTAAAGATTTCCGAAGTCTCACCATATTCGATCAGACGGCCGAGATACATGAAGGCCGTAAAGTCGCTCACGCGCGAGGCCTGCTGCATGTTGTGGGTAACGACAATCAGCGAATAGTCGCCACGAAGTTCCTGAATCAGGTCTTCGACCTTCGACGTGGCGATCGGATCGAGCGCTGAGCAGGGTTCGTCGAGCAGGAGAACATCAGGTTCGCCGGCAATCGCCCGGGCGATGCAAAGTCGTTGTTGTTGACCGCCCGAAAGTCCCAGAGCGCTATCTTTCAGTCGATCTTTCACTTCGTCCCATAAGGCCGCGCCGCGCAAGCTTTGGGCAGCCACTTCGCGAATGATATTCCGATCGCGTTCGCCGTCGATTCGCAGGGGATAGACAACGTTTTCGAAAATGCTCATCGGAAAGGGATTCGGTTTTTGAAAGACCATTCCCATTCGTTTGCGAAGTTCAATTACATCGACACCCGGGGCATAAATCGACTGCCCATTGATGAGCATTTCTCCCTTGGTCTCGACGTTTTCAATCAGGTCGTTCATCCGGTTGATGCAGCGGAGCAACGTGCTCTTGCCGCAGCCGCTGGGGCCGATGATGGCTGTCACCTGCCCGCGCGGGAAGGAAATGTTCACGTCGAACAGCGCTTGCTTGGTACCGTACCAAAGGTTGAAATCCTTCACCTCGACGACCGGATCGATCCCCTGCAGCGACTTGTGAATAACCGGCTGAATCGGCTCACCACGTGCGATTGCGTCGAGCCGAGTGCCGCCGACCGCAGGCTTAGGGTCGGTGGGTTTGGCAGTGGGGGGAAGAGCGGCCATGGAGTTAGTCGAACCACGTGCTGGCGGGGTATTACGAAAGGATTCGTCGGGCAGTTCAGCGGCCGCAAGCGGCACGGTTAACCTGAGACGCCCCACCATCGTAAACTCCCCTGCCGCTTGCGGCGAGTCCGCCTCCAGTTAAGAATTGTGGAAGACAGGCTGTCTCCGCCGTCTTTTCCGGTATTTCATTCGTTTCTCCTTTCCCGAGTTCAACTCTCATGAATCTGTCTGCCCAATCCCTATCTCGTCGTGATGCCCTCCGCCTGGCTGGTGCCGGCGTCGTCGCTGCTTCGCTTCCCGCCTTTGCAGCAGCTGAAGACAAAGTCGCGCCCCTCTTCAAAATCTCGCTGGCTCAGTGGTCGCTGCACAAGACGCTGTTCGCCAAGAAGCTCGATAACCTTGACTTCGCCAAATCGGCCAAAGAAGACTTTGGCATCGACGCGATCGAATACGTCAATCAATTTTTTAAGGACAAGGCCAACGATCAGAAGTATCTGGCCGACCTGAAGAAGCGGGCCGATGACCTGGGCGTGAAGACGCTGCTAATCATGTGCGACGGCGAAGGTGCCCTGGGCGATGCCGACGAAGCCAAGCGCACGAAGGCCGTCGAGAATCACTACAAGTGGGTCGAAGCGGCCAAGTATTTGGGCGGGCATTCGATCCGCGTGAACGCCCAATCGGGCGGCACGTACGAAGAGCAAATCGAGCGGGCAGCGGATGGCCTTCGCCGGCTGACCGAGTTCGGCGAGAAGCACGGGATTAACGTGATCGTCGAAAACCACGGTGGCAACTCAAGCAACGGAGCCTGGCTGGCTGCAGTGATGAAGAAGGTCGATCACAAGATGTGCGGCACGTTGCCCGACTTCGGCAACTTCAACATCGGCGGCGGCAAGCAATACGACCGCTATCAAGGCGTCGATGAGCTGATGCCGTTCGCCAAGGCAGTCAGTGCCAAGAGCCACGACTTCGACGACAAGGGGAACGAGACCAAGACGGACTATAAGAAGATGCTCGAAATCGTCGTGAAGAAGCACAACTATCACGGCTACTGCGGCATCGAGTACGAAGGAAGCAAGCTGGGCGAACACGAAGGAATCGTCGCCACCAAAAAGCTGCTCGAACGAGTCCGCGACGAACTAGCGAAGGCGTAGTTGGAAGTTGTTGGCGCGATGGAGCGGCGACAACCAAATCTGGAAAGTGCAAACTTCAGGGCTCGCATCAAAGCGAGCCCTGTTTTCGTTATCACGGCGATGGTAGCTTCAATGTCGGTGAGCCCTCAATCCACTTCAGCGAAGTCAGAAACTTGTCCGTCTCAATCAGGGTGAGTGTGAAGTGCGGGTCACGGTTGAAGAAGCCATGCGCGGCGTTGGGATAAACACGCGCATCGCAGCGAGCTCCTAACTTCTTCATTTCGCCTTCAAAGTCCCGGAGCACGCTCACAGGAATGAGCTTGTCCGAGTCACCCAGGAACACGATGGTCGGCGGAGCATCCCGCGTCACGTGATGGGCCGGTGAGAACTCCAAGTACCTCTGGCCAACACGCTCGTGTCCCCACTGGCCTGGGCCATTGTTGAAGACCGGATTGAACAGCACGAGTGCATTTGGCTGGCAGGACACGGTGAGATCATCCTGAGAATCATCCAGTCCCTTCACCAAACCTGTGAACGCGGCGAGATGACCACCCGCAGAACCTCCCGCGGCAGCAATGCGACTCGCATCGATCCCCAACTCAGCTGCATGCGAGCGAACATAGCGGATCGCTGACTTGGCATCGGCACAGCAGACAAGCGGCGGGCCTTTCTCGCCTTTGGGAATCACTCGATACTCAACTCGCACGCCGACCATCCCGCGCGTCGCCAGATACTCGCTCTGTTTAGCAAATTGACTCGGCGAACCTCCCACCCAACCGCCACCAAAAAAGAAGACTATCGCCGGACGTTTATCACCCAACTTCCAGTCGGCCGGCTTCTCGACGAACAACTTCAACTCGCGATCGCCTACCTTCTTATAGACAAGCGCTTCTTCCGCGTTCAGCCATTCGCTATTGGTGACAATCAAAGTGGCGAGAGTGAAGAGTACAAGTAAGCGATTCATTGGTTTAATCCTTCGCGGCTCGCGAGTTTGCTTTCCTAACGACAACTTCGGTATCATTGGCCTGCACCTGTCCGGGAGTACTGCGCCCCTCAGCGATGTATCGATCCAGCAACCGGGTCAATCGCTGCACAACTTCAGGCTGCTCGGCCTGCAGGTTCTTCGCCTCGCCGCTGTCGGTACTCAGGTTGTACAGTTGCACGTCAGGAAGGCTTTGCTTCTTGGCTCCCGCATCCCCAGGCTTACCCCAGCCGCCACTGCCAGGACATAGCGCGAGTTTCCATGCTCCTTGTCGGATTGCAAATCGGCCGTTGATGCTGTGATGAACCACTGCTTCGCGCAAGGGTGCCGAATCTTTACCCAGCAATGCCGGCAGAATACTCACACTGTCCTCACCCGCAGTCTCGGGCAACTGGGCACTGAGAATCTCGGCGCAGGTCGCCATGAGATCGGTATGACAGATCAATTGTGCAGACGTGGACGCAGATCGCACCTTGCCCGGCCAACGAACCAGAAACGGCACGCGATGCCCACCGTCCCAAATATCTGCCTTGTAACCTCGAAATCCTGCACTCGCAAAGTGCCCATCTTTTTCCAGCTTGTCAGTTCCTGCCTGCGGCGAGCAGCCATTGTCGCTGGTGAAAACCACCAATGTATTCTGGGCGATCCCCGCCCTTTCGAGCGCAGCAAGAACTTCGCCTACGGCCCAATCGGTTTCCATCACAAAGTCGCCATACTGGCCGAGTCCGCTCTTACCTTGCCACTCCTTTGACGGCACGATGGGCGTATGTGGCGAGTTCAACGCCAGGTAAAGAAAGAACGGCTCCTTCGTTCGCGCCCGCTCCGCTATGTACTCGGCTGATGCCCGCGTAATGCGAGGAAGCATATCGACCGGTTCAACGATTTCTGCCACACGATCGTTGGCAAAGACGGACTTCATCATACGGGCATGATGAAAACCAACGAACTGGTCGAATCCGCGCGAAATGGGACCGTCCTTGGTAACCGCTCCCAGCGGTGCCCCTGCAAATTGCCCTTTGCCGCCACCACTCTTGTCCGCGCCGTCGATGGTGTAGCCCAGGTGCCATTTGCCAATGCAGGCCGTGTGATAGCCGTGCTGCTTTAATAGCGCGGGGACTGTCAGTCGCTGGGCAGCGATTAACGGCTGCACATATCCATCCAGCACACTACTCTGCAAACGCGTGCGCCAGGCATAACGACCAGTGAGAACTCCATAACGGGTGGGCGTGCAAACGGACGAACCACTGTGGGCATCAGTAAATGTCATCCCCTCCGCAGCCAACCGATCGAGTTGAGGGGTCTTGATTTTCCCCCGCTCAGGATTGAGGCACTGCACATCGCCATAACCCAAATCGTCCGCAAGTATCAGCACTATATTAGGTACACGGCCAGAATCTGGCTTCTGTTCGGCGAAAACCGGCATAAACGGTACGCAAAACAGGCCAGCAGCAATGATTAGTGTAGCTAATCTGTGTAGCAAACGCATAAAATATCCGTGTGATGGAACGGGTCAACAAGCCGACCACAGAGGTTTCGTCGAGGTTGCGAGTAACGGTGACAGTATCGAGGCGCGAAATTAAGCGGTCAACCAAGCTGAAAGGAGAACTGTTTCGTGGGTAGAAAACGCAAGGTGCGACGCCAACAGCACGGCTCGGTTTGGCACTGGAAGCAAACGGACGCTTGGTACTACACATTGCCGGGCACGAAGAAGCGAATGCCGCTATTCGACGAACAGGGTGAACGGATTAAGGGGCTGGCAAGGCGAGACGGGGCAGAGCGCGCGTTTGCCAAGATCAAGGTAACTCTGGCCGACAACGGTCCAGGCTACGTCCCCGAGGGGGAGTGGATCGTCGCTCGCGTTTGCTCAGACTACCTCCAGTACTGCGAACGGGGCGTTTCCAAGGCGACCACCAGTGCAGGGCACCACCGCAGCGCGAAGATGTGGCTCAACGACCTTTGTGCCTACTGCGGCGCCCTCCCTGTTTCGCAACTCAAGAAGGGACACATCACGACTTGGATCGAATCCCACTCATCGTGGCGCAGCACCGAGACGCATCGAGGGGTCTTATCCATCGTGCTGGCAGCCTTCAATCGGACCGAAGAAATGTTCGGGGTGGCGAATCCGCTCAAGGGGCTCAAGAAGCCAACGCCCAAGCCCCGCCTGCAATCGATCAGCCCAGATGATGAGCAGGTGATTTACGACAACCTGGAACCGCAGTTCCGAAACTTTCTGTTCGCGGCCGTTCATACCGGACTGCGGCCCTTTTGCGAACTCGCCCAACTGAAGGCCGAGCATATCGAACAGACCCCGCGAGGGATGATGTGGCGTGTCTATTCCAGCAAGACGAAGAAAACTCGTAAGATTCCCGTCCGCCCCGAAGTGGCACAGCTTGCCACGCAGCTTCTGAAGGACGCGCCGCCCGGTTCTAACCTGCCATTGTTTCGAAACACCAAGGGTGGGCAATGGAAGCGGATGACGGGCGTGGTGAGGTTTGGCAACCTGCGCAAGAAGTTGAAATGGGACCAGGACCCGGTTCGTAGCAAATACACCTGCTACACCTGCCGACATACGTTTGTGCATCGGATGCTTTCGGGTTACTGGACCAATGGCGTCGGCTGTTCGATCGAGACAGTTGCGGAACTAATTGGGGATACTCCGAAGGTTGCTTTCGACCACTACGGTCGCGAATGGGGGCAGCATTATCAGGCTCCGCTTTGGGCTGCAATCGGTGAACAACCTAAGCCGCAGAACATCCCCAAGCCAAAGGGAACCAAAGCTGGCAAGAAGGTGCGCGCATGAGCACGACAAAGTTGACTACAAGCCAAACGAATCAATCTCGACGACGGGCACATGGGTCAGCCTGGCATTGGCAGCAGACCGACGCATGGTACTTTACGCCTCCTGGGACGAAACGTCGGGTAGCGTTGCTCGATTCCACGGGCAAACGAATCAAGGGGAAATCGAACAAGCAGGCAGCAGAGTTAGCATTAGCTCGATTGAAATCGCGAGCGGATTGGAAACCATCACCCGAGGAAGCGGTTGAGCCGAAACCAGCAATACTCGTCGCCACGGTGTGTTCGGATTACGTCCAGCACTGCTTGACGAGAGTAAGAGGCAAGCATCTCGGAACAGAAAGCGGCGATCATGTTCGCCGGACCCTCAACGATCTCGCGAGTTACTGCGGCGCGTTGCCTATCGAACAGCTTCAAAAGGGGCATCTCGAACACTGGGTCGAAGCTCATCCGAACTGGCGATCTCCAGTGACCAAGCGAAACGTACTCACGGCCGTGTTGGCCGCGTTTGAATTCGCTAGCGATAGTTATGGAGTGGTAAACCCGCTGCGTGGGTTTCCAAAGCCACCACCGCGGCCGCGACTCCAGTCCCTAAGTTCCGACGATGAGCAGGCCCTCTATGGTGCTACTGACAAGCCATTTCGGGATTTTCTGTTTGCTGCCATTCACACAGGCCTGAGGCCCTTCTGCGAACTGGCGAAGCTTCGTGTTTGCGACGTGGAGTTGCAATCAGGCGGGATGCTTTGGCGAGTTTATTCAACCAAGACAAAGAAGGCCCGCAAGATTCCTGTCCGATCAGAAGTGGCCAAGTTGGTGATGTGGCGAGTAGGTACCGCCGCAAAAGATGCCCCTTTGCTCCCTAATCCACAAGGAAGGCCTTGGAATAAGGTTACCGGCAGAATGAGATTTTCGAAAATGAGGAAGGACTTAGGCTGGGATACCGATCCGGTTCGCAAAGGCTATTCTTGTTACACCTGCCGTCATACGTTTGCCCATCGCTTGCTCTCCGGGTATTGGAACAACGGCGCGGGTTGCACGATTGAGACATTGGCCGAGCTGATGGGCAACACGCCTCAAGTGGCGTTTGCTCACTATGGCCGGGAATGGGGCAAGCACTATCAGGACCCCCTGTGGGCCGCGATTGGCTGTAGTCGAGTATTGGACTGAAAATCCATGTGTCGCCGGTTCAACTCCGGCCCTGACCACTTAATAAGCCGTGACTCGATAACGAGTTGCGGCTTTTTCTTTTGGGCGACGTCTCTTCGCCAGTCTCCAGATTTTACAAGATTCCGTATCGTTTTACACCGATTCTGTATCAGATTGTGGAACGGAACTGCTCGCTGTGGACTGCTGAAACAAAGGGATGTCGAAGAAGATTTTCCGCGGCCGGTCTAAGACGACGGGAATGTCATACGGAAATCGAAGAGGGCGGGGGGCGCTCTCCGTGGTTCTCGCTGGTGCAAAGTGCTCAAGGCTGGTGGCAAGGATTCGAACCTTACCCGGCCCCCGCTTTTAACGGCTAGGACTCGTGATGCGAACACGAGGCTACGTACGTAGCGTGTCTCACCAAGGACGGCACCAGCACTGAACACTCTGCAAGAATTTGCCTGCTCTACCGACTACGCCAGAGATTCATCCGGTGATTACTCAACGGGGGCAGGGTATTGCTGCTCTGATGTGAAGGAACCAGCTGAATCCCATTGGCAACAGGATCTGTGGGACTTTCGCTTGGCTTCGAGATTGGAGTCTGTAATAATTGTTCCAATCTTTTCTAGCAAAAAGAGGATGCCCCTGCGGAAGCAATTCTGCAAGGGCATTTTGTTTGCTGCCTGCTACGCTCCCTTCGTGGAACTCCCCGAGATCACAGAAGAGGATATGCGGG
Organism: Anatilimnocola aggregata; assembly: GCF_007747655.1. Taxonomy (NCBI): domain Bacteria; kingdom Pseudomonadati; phylum Planctomycetota; class Planctomycetia; order Pirellulales; family Pirellulaceae; genus Anatilimnocola; species Anatilimnocola aggregata. The sequence goes on along the minus strand of NZ_CP036274.1, from coordinate 2,950,502 downwards.
CCGGTCTGAAACGCACTCAAATCGACGAGAGTGGGGTAGTCGCTGACATCGTGTTCTATCGCTACACCGAACTCGGCATAGCCCTCGATCACGTCCTTTGGGAAGAGCACGAGAATCGGGATTCCGGCAAGTGACTTAAGTGACACCGTAGCGTACTGTCTGCCGGTGAACGAATTCGACCTTGAACGGCATTTCATCCGCATCTGCATCGAGAACCAGTGGTGCGACGACCACTACGCCCAGAAGGTCTGGGATCAGCGAATGATGCTGAACAACGATGATCGCAAGAAGTTCCTGCGGAAGGTCAGAGTCATGGTCAACCCACCCGCGAGCAAGAAGCTCGCCGAAAGGATATTCCGAGAAGTAGCCGCACTTGTGAACGATCGGGGGGCCATGCAGTCCCGCCTGTCGCCTGAAGTGACCGCAGCCAGGCGTCTGTACAAAGAAGAATTCGGTCAGTCGTTGGACGATGCCTGATTCCTAATTCTGCCTAGTTGACACGTTTTCGTCTTTTCGCTCTTCTACCAACAGTGAGACAGGTCGTGGATTCGGCCATGTCTCTTTACATTTCGTCGGCGGATGCCGGCAGATTTAGAAAAGGGAAAATGCGATGACTACTATCACTCTGCGCGCACGCTTTGCGCGGCGACTCCCAGACCCAACCATGAAAGGGTCGGAGCGCCATGTCCTCCTCTGTCCGATCGAGGAGATTCCAGACGACATCCCGGTAGACGATGCGAACGTCCGCCCGCAGAACGAAAATAAGCGGGTCTACAAGGAAGTCGAGAAGCACCTTCGCAACGAAAGCGGCGAGCGGAACACGTTCCACCTGAAAAACAAGGGGATCACGGTCCTTGCTCAGGAGGTCAAGCGCCAAAACGACGAGGACCCGACGCAGATTCTGTTCACGCACAAGAATCAGGGAATCGTTGACGGTGGCCACACGTATAAGATCATCCGGAATAACAGGGAGCGGATCAAAGAGCACAACGCAATGATCGCCGCCAGTTCTTCTCTGACCGATCAGGATAAGGAGGCGATGTACATCCGCCAGTTCGTGAAGCTGGAAGTCTTGACCGGGCTTAATGCGAGCCTGACTTCGGAGATCGCCCGCGGCCTGAACACCGCCGTTCAGGTGCAGGAACAAACTCTGGCGAATTTCGACGGCAAATTCGACTGGATCAAGGCCGTGCTTAAGGATGAGCCGTACCTGAAGGAAATCGCTTTCCGCGAGAACGAAGATCAGGACATGGACGTCGGCGATGTCCTCCGTATCCTTGAGCTATTCAACATCCATGACTATCCGGTCGAAGGCAATAAGCATCCGACGCGCGCTTACACCGGTAAGGAGAATGTCCTCAACAGTCACGTGAGGAATCCCATTCCGTTGAAGCAATTGGAGCCGATCCTGAAGGACATCCTCGTCCTCCACGACACGATCAGCCTGGAAGCTCGCAACCTGTGGAACAAGGGCGGGGCGAATCGCAAAGGTGCGGCTCTCGCATTCATGGAAACCGTCAATCGAGAGAACGACACTAAGGAAAAGAAGCAACCGCCGTTTGATTTTCCGTTCATCGGAAAAACTGGCGACTGCCGCATGTACCGCGGTGCATTGTTCCCCCTGCTGGCCGCATTTCGGGCAACGGTTGTGAAAGATGTCACCGGCAAGTGTCGCTGGCAGAAGGGTTTTGATCAGACACTAACACTGTGGCGCACGCTGGCTGAGCAGCTGATGGAGGCCACAATTGAAACCAGCCGTGAGCTCGGGCGGAATCCAGATGCGATCGGAAAAAGTTCCAACCACTGGAAGAATCTCTTCAACGAAGTGATGATCCGCCAGATGCGGTTGCTTAGCACGACTTAGTTTCGCAATGACTGCAGTCGGTGCACGCTCCTCTCGTCTGAACCCCCGTTCTTTCGAGAGGAGAAGCACCTGGACCCCGATGCCTGTTGGAAACTAATCGCCGAGTGCATGAAGGACGCTTACTTCGAAGACGCGTGCGACCACGCACGGAACCTTCTGCAGTGGCTTGAGAAGGGCGGATTTCCGCCCAAGATCAGCGGTGAGAGGATACCCTTACCGCACAGCTTGCCTGACGGTCTATCCGATCCTCGGCGATCTCATTCAGGCGGTTCAACGAAAGGGTCGTGAGAGGCATGGGTGAACCATTCCTGATGATCGGCATCGGCGTGCTGTTAGCGCCGTTAGGTGAGCGGTTGACGCAAAACCCAAGGTTGAGGCTCGCGCATTTTCTCGCCGAAAACACTTAACCTGCCATTTGCTGTCGCAGCAATTTCAGCCCCGTATTGATTCGCGCCTTGAGCGTTCAAATTTTCCAGCCAAGATATTACGCCGCCTCGCTGACGGTACGGCCGCCAAAGTAAACCGCCTCGATTGCTTGGCGGCTGAAGGATTCTACGGCCAGGATGGCGCTAGTCCGCCCTCTCGAATACTGCTGGCCCTCACTGCCGCGGGAAGGCCCACAATGTCGGCCCTGCGGCATGCTTCGCGATCATCTCCTGCAAGTCGTCGAATTGGTTCGGCGCCAACTCTGTCCGCACTTTGCGTTCATCCAGGTAGGCTCTTGTGAGACCAGCGTCATCTATTCGTCACACGCATGACCATGTCATTGAATGACACTCTGTGTCTCGGTTCTGGCTGAGAACCTAAATTTCTTTAAGTCTTGCGTCACCCATAACCGCGAAGTCAAGCGGGGCGACTGTAGCGATTTCAGCTCGGCATCGACGATCATTTGGTGGTGCCAGCGCTATTTGCCTTGCGCATCGCTTAAAATGATGAGTGGCCTGGGCGGAGGATAGGGCAACGGTGGGAACCGACCCGAGCGCCGTCCCAGGGGCCAGGACCGAAGGGGGCGAGGGATCGCCCCCGACTATATCATTCGGGCTTGGCATCAAAGCGCTAAATCCTCCCCTCCACGCAATCCCACTGTGGGAGTTCCGCGGCCGGGAGCTAAATTCCGGCCGATTTCGCGTCATTATATAGTGAGGGTCCGGCTAGCTTTCCGGACTCAGCCTGCGCGGGAAGCGCGCCATCGTAGTCACCCATTCGTGCCGGCCGGTCGGAGACCGTCGCACCGTGTAGTCATTCACCGGCGAGGGACACCCATTCATATACTCGGCGCAGGCAGAGCCTCGCCAGACGCAAATTTTCGGGTCGATCTCGCCTTCTGCGGCGCGCCCGCAGTGATTCATACAGGCATGGCCACCTCCTTCGCAGCTGCCTGGTGGTCGGCTTGCCAACGCCGCAATCGCTTCCAGCAGATCTCTGCCAGTTTGCGGGCGACTGCCACCCGAGCGATCTTGGCGCTCGCGCGTTTCCGAATCCGGGTATAGAAGTTCGCCAGCGCCACGTCGTGCCCCACGATCTTCATGGCGGCCTCGATCAACACCCAACGCATCCAGGGCGAGCCTTGCTTGGTAATGTGACCGTGATGGCAATGAGTTCCTGATTGTTCGACCCGGGCCGTCAAACCCGTGTACGCCGCAGCCTGCTTGGCCGTGCGAAAACGCGTGACGTCGCCCCATTCGGCGATTAGCACCAGCGCGGTGAAGGTGCCGATGCCGTGCAACTCCAAGAGGGCCTGGCATTCGGGAAACTCATCGCGCATCGTCTCCAGCCTGGCGTCAATCAGTTTGAGTTGGCGTTCGTAGTGCGCATGCCGCTCCAGCAATTCGTCACGCACCTGGTTGTCCGCTCCGCCGAGATCAAGCCGACTAAACCAGTACAAGCCCCGTGGCCCGAAAGGATACTTGTAAGGGGCTGTGACGTTATGACGCGCCAGCAGCCAGCGCAAGAGATTCTTGCCTTCGACCTGCGCATGCACGAGGCGACTTCGATGCCGGGTCAGGTCGCGCAACCGTTGGTACGACTCGTCAGGAATGTGAGCCAGCGGGATCTGGTTGATCCGCAATAGGTTCGCGAGCAGCATCGCATCCAAGCGGTCCGTCTTGCTGCGCCGCTGCAACATGGCCCGCAACCGCAGCGGGTGCGCTAACAGGACAGTTCCCAGTGGCGATAGGACGGAGTAAAGCCAGCGATAGGTTCCGGTCGCTTCGATTACGGCTCGGAAAGGGCGCAGTTCTGTGAAAAAGCTGACGATGCTCTCCACTTCGGAACAGGCAAAACGTCTGACCGGTCGCACCTCGCCCGAATCCTGGACCGCCCCAACGACAACGCTCTGCCGATGCAGATCAATACCGATGTGCCACATGATATTTCTCCCGCGAGGATGTGTGGACTATCGCTACCGCGCTCCTATTTTACAGCTAAAAACGGTCGCCCCTCGCGGTTATGGTACGCATAGTAAGTTGAGGAGAGAGTTATCTATTGCTGTAGCGCGGTGTTACGAGATGGATTGCCTGCTTCAAGCTTCTCGTGGCTTACCCAACGGTACCGTGATTCCCGGAAATGCGGCACGCTGTACCGGGGGTCGGCGCTCGGGAAGATGTTTTGGTTGCACCCGCATCAGTTCGACAATGCGTTCGACTTCGCTCGTCGCAATTCGAATACGACCTTGCCCTTTAGCACCTCCTTGCAGATAGTCAATCCGCACTCGTTCCCCACGGATTTCAAGCAGCCCGTAGTCCGACTGCCCAAGCCAGTCGTAGAACGTAGTAACCGAGATGCCGAGCCGGCGCGCGGCATCGGTTGGTTTTAAGTATGCATCTTCCACGGCCGAATCCCACTGGTGGTGAGTTGTCTTTCGACCACCAGGGGAAATCCGGTCTAGCGCGATCGTCTGTGCTTCTTCTGCCGCGGACGTATCATCTCTTCTCGCATCGCAAGATCAGCCAAGCCAAGCCCCTTAAAGGCTCGGTCAGCCATACGGCGGTTTTCGACCATGGACGAAAAGAAATAAAGCATGCGCCAAAGCACGTGCCACAGCGATTCATTGCTTGGTTCCCGCCAGATCCTTGTGATGATCGGCCTCAGCAATTCTTGCCGCCGCCACACGAGAGCCAGCGGTAAGTAGCCGAAGTAAGGTTGTGACCGATGAAGTTGGCTAAATCGCACCAGATCTTCGTTCTCGAGAGGAGACTCGAGCGCATGCACGAAAGCAGTCGCGTACCAGTCGATGGCAATCGCCGACAAATAGTAGGAGAGCCAAGTTAGCTCTTGCAAGGCATACTGCACCACCGCTTTCGAAAGCACGCCGCCTTTCGTGCCGGGTTTGCCCATCAAGGTCTTGGGCAGATTTGATTTTCCACCAGACATCGAAGCGTCGAACTTGGCTTGTGGCATAGCCGAGCGCCGTTCGACTGCCGCCACGTATCGCTCTGTCACGACGTTGAGCAGCCTATCCTCCCAATCGGCAGGTGGGGGTACAACTTCGAACAGGGCAGCGCGGACGAGCGACTCGCTTTCAGCGGCAGATATCACCAGCGGATTCCGTTCGGCAGCGGCCATGAGCCCAAAGCTAATCACGGTCGCCGTAGGACAATTGCTATGGCCATCTGCTTTCGCGCGAGCCCGGCCCTCTTTCAACAAGATCTCTACCGTCCAAGGTCTGCCGGTACCTCGCGCGTCAAGACCGAGATCAAGCGGCAGTACCGAGCCAGCCCCGATAAGGTCAGCTCCCCTTTGCTTGACGTGTAAGTCGCTGTGGCACGCGAAACGGCGGCTGATGCACGCGTGAGTCGAGGCCGCGCGACACCGAATCAGTTGAATTGGAAGGGCATTGAGTTCGCTTACCAAGTAGTCGCTCAGTTCACGGCGAAGAATCAGCTGACCCACTGCGGAGGCCTGCCCAGCAAAAATCTCCGGGTCAGCAGGGCGGATCATGCGGCCACCGCTCGGCATTACTCGGGCGCGATGCAAGACAGAGAACCGTTCATCGAGTTCTTCACCAAGTTCTGTGGTCGGCCGCCACAAATAAGAGACGCGAGCCTCTTGCGCGAGCTCAGATCCATCATCGGCAACTGCGATCGTCCCGTAAGGTTGCCGGAGCGACTTCTGACTTGCTCCGCTGTGCGTTGGCCACAGGTACGCCAACTCATCGAGCCACTTTTTCATTTTTGACCCCAAAAGATTTATTGTCTTTCCAAAGACCGCCCTGCTCTCGCTCTGCATGGCAACGCGTCAACCTGAACCCTTCCGCTCCGAAAATGCAATCCCGGTTTTTTATTTGTCTCTGCTTCGAAAGGAGAACCCATGTTTCGAACCGAAGTGCTGAGCGCGTTTGCGCTTCTGGCACTGCTGCTGACCTTGGCGCTCGTCCGTGAGATTCGGCTGCGGCGGGCCTTGCAGCGCTTACTTGTCCGAATCTTTCACCACCGGAGACCGCCCGATGAACCGTCCCCTTCTGCTCATCCCCCTGGGGATGAGCCTGCCACTCTGGATGAGCGGCTGTAACCCTGCACCAAATGAGCGCCTCGCGCAGTTTGCCGAACAGAGCGTGCAGCAACAAGCTCGGCAGAATGAGGCGATGGCCACCAACGTTCAAGAGTTGACGCGCGCGACTGACGAGCTCGTTAAAGCGGATGCTTCCGCGCGGCAAGAGCTACTCTCGGCTAGTCGTGAGCAGCAGGCGGCCTTTCGTCAGGCCACTGCTCAAATCGATCAATCCCGGCAACTTCTCGATCGAGAACGGCGAGCTTTGGCCGACGAACGGGCGCGCGAGACGCGGTCTGTGACTGTTCTCAGCGCTCTGCTTGTTTTGGCACCGGTACTGTTGCCTTTCGCTCTGATGGCCTACCTGCTGTACCTGGCCCGTCAACCCGATCCCGACGACGCGGCGCTGACCGAAGTCCTGCTCTCGGAACTGACCAGCGATTCACCGCGGCTGTTCTCAGCGCCCATCGAACCGGCCCGGTTGGAGCGCGAGGATTCGACCGACAGTCGAGAGGAGTGATCAAGCTAGTTTTTGTAAACGGTTAACACAACGTTCCATTTTCCTAGGAGCCTTATTTCATGTCCCACATTGTGCAGATCCAGACCCAGGTGCGCGATCCGGTGGCGATCGCCAGTGCCTGCGAGCGGCTACGCTTATCTCCACCGATCCACCGCACCGTGCAGCTCTTCAGCCGCCAGGAGACGGGCCTCGCTGTCGAACTCCCCGGCTGGCGCTATCCGGTCGTCTGCCAACTCGCCTCTGGCGAAGTCCGCTACGACAACTACAACGGTCGATGGGGCGCGCAAGTCGAACTTGATCGGCTGTTGCAAACCTACGCCATCGAAAAAACCAAACTCGAAGCGCGCCGCAAAGGACATCGCGTCACCGAGCAGTCGTTACAAGATGGTTCCGTCAAACTCGTCATTCACGTGGGAGCCTAAGCCGATGCCAACCATCGAAGTCATCGTCTCTCCTCAAGGAGCCACGCAAGTCACTACCCGTGGTTTCGCGGGAACCGGCTGCCAGGCTGCCAGCCAGTCGCTCGAAGCGGCCCTCGGCTTGCGCCAGGCCGAACAGCTGACGCCGGAGTTTTATCAGCAGCAGGCTACCAACCTCGCGCAGTCTCAAGGGCAACGTTAGCCCCCACCTGGCTGCCACGCACAGATGCGCTGAGCGCATCTGTTTCTACTCGCAGCCACTTCTTTTGTCTCAATCTACGTTAATAAGGAACCGACGATGTCGCTTACCCAGCGATTGGAAGAACTCGTGCGCGCTTGCTTCACAGGAATCTGGATCGAGTCGCACGAACATGAAGAGGCCCTCCTGGAGATTGCCCAACTCTGCCACGCCCAGAGTTGGCGATTCGCGGTCTGGGATATCCAGCAAGGGATGAAACTCGCTGGCCTGGAGGCAGCACCGCTCGCCGCCGATCCCCTCGCGGCCATTCAGGTGGCCGGAACGCTGCCAGCATCCGACCAGCCAACGATTGTCGTGCTGGTCAACTTTCACCGGTTTCTCCAAGGAGCGGAGACGGTGCAAGCCTTGACCCATCAGGTAGTGAGCGGCAAGCAGTCGCGCACTTCACTGGTCATCCTGGCGCATCAAGTAGCTCTGCCGCCTGAACTCGAAAAGCAGTTTGTCGTGGTGGAGCATGCCTTGCCGGGCCGCCGGCAACTGGCGGAGATCGCCCGCGGGATTGCCACGCAAGAGGATGAACTTCCACCCGAAATGGAATTCGAGCGGGTGCTCGACGCCGCCCTCGGTCTGACTCGTTACGAGGCCGAAGGTGCGTTTTCCCTGTCGCTCATTCGCCATGGCCGCTTGTCGGCTGAGGTGCTGTGGGAACAGAAAGCCCAGTTGCTCAAGAAGAGTGGTCTCCTCACCTTGCACCGGGGTGGAGAATCGTTCGCGCAGCTCGGCGGCCTGGAGTCCTTGAAAGCCTTTTGTCTGCGGGCCATGCGCCGGCAGGGGGAGGCCAATCCCCTGCTGCGGCCGCGGGGCGTGCTCTTGTTATCGCCACCCGGTTGCGGAAAAAGTCAGTTTGCGAAGGCGTTGGGTCGTGAGACAGGCCGGCCAACGCTGGTCCTGGACTTGGGCGCCATGCTCGGCAGTCTGGTTGGCGAGTCGGAGCGCAATCTGCGGCAAGCCTTGCAGGTGGTCGATGCCATGGCGCCCTGCGTCTTGTTTCTTGATGAACTGGAGAAAGGACTCGCGGGAGTCTCCGGCAGCGGCGACTCGGGAGTTTCGGCCCGGCTCTTTGGCCAGTTGTTGGTCTGGTTGGTGCGCCGTTTCACGGCGTAATGGATCTCCGAGAAACTCGGAGTGGGTTGGATGCAAGTTTACCCACGGGTCACCAGACCCACCTCGGACCGAAAGGAAAGGGGGAAAGTAGCATGTCTGGAAAGCGATTGCTGCCTCGAAGCCGTTTAGGGCAGGCATCGCGAGACCCGGGCGATACGGTGAAACCTGGATTGGTTGAACCTCAGAGTCCACGCTGTAATGATCAGCAGGCCGGATACAACGGTTGTATTTCCGGTTGCCTCTCGCATACCACAAAGTTAAGCCAGTTGTGGCAACGCATCCGCGAGGGGACGGGTTGCAATGAGCAACCGCAAGGACTTGAACGAGGCACCTACCTCGCCCTGAATGTCCATTACGTTGGAAGACGGGATCGCCTAAGGGACGCGAGTCCTACGGCGACGGAGACCCCATAGTAGTCCGAGATAGGGAAAGCCTGTCACATGGCGAAGGGGGTCAGGTGTTTGATTCCAAATCATTTGGAGGTATGCGAAATGCAAGAAGCCGACATTTTAATTGGAATCTATCGTGAACGAGGAACTCAAGGGATGCCCCTTGAGCGCGTCTATCGACAGTTGTTTAACCCTGAACTCTACCTCCGAAGTTACGGCAAGATATACAGTAACAGCGGAGCACTGACGAAGGGGGCCACTGGTGAAACTGCAGACGGAATGTCCCTGGAGCGAATCCATGCGATCATTGATGCTTTAAGGCATGAACGATACGAATGGACGCCGGTGCGGCGGATCAACATTCCCAAGAAAGCGGGTGGTACTCGTCCCTTGGGATTGCCGACGTGGTCCGACAAGCTCTTGCAGGACGTAGTTCGCTCTCTTCTGGAGGCGTACTACGAACCGCAGTTTCGGGATTCATCCCATGGGTTTCGGGCTCAGCGGGGCTGCCATACGGCGCTCTTCCGAGTCAAACAGTGGAAGGCATGCCGTTGGTTCATTGAAGGCGACATCTCCAAATGCTTCGACAAAATAGACCATTCGGTCTTGTTGAAGATCTTGGGTGAACGCATTCAGGACAACCGCCTGCTGCGACTCGTCGCGAACATGCTGAAGGCCGGGTACTTGGAGGACTGGAAGTGGAATCGCACGCTCAGTGGTACGCCACAAGGCGGTGTGATCAGCCCACTTCTTTCCAACATCTACCTGGATCAGCTCGATCGCTACGTCGAAGACGTGCTGATTCCGCAGTACACGCGAGGGAAAATACGTGCCAGAAATAGTGACTACCGTCACTATGAATACCTGTCACGTGTGGCCAGGAAAGCTGGAGATCGGGAAGGTTGGCGAGCGGCACGACAAGCCATGCGCTTGTTGCCGTGCGGTGACCAGAGCGATCCGGAATTTCGGCGGCTAACCTACGTGCGTTATGCGGATGATTTTCTGTTGGGATTCATTGGACCGAAAGTTGAGGCCGACGAGATCAAAGCGAAGATCGCCTGCTTCCTGCAAGGACAACTTCAATTGGAGTTGTCACAAGCAAAGACGTTGGTGACGCACGCTAAGACCGAATCAGCCCGCTTTCTTGGTCACGAGATCAAGGTTAGTCATTGCGCCACGAAGGTTGCTGGATCACAGCGAACCAGAAGTGTGAATGGCAAGATTGCCTTACTCGTGCCCGCCGATGTTCAGCGGGCGAAAGTCCAGCGGTTTATGAAGGCTGGAAAGGTCATCCATCGTCCCGAACTGTTAAGCGATGACGATCTCTCGATCATCTCGCTTTATCAATCGGAATGGCGAGGGTTGGTCAATTACTACCTCATGGCCCACAATGTCTCGAAAAGGCTTTCCAAAGTCCGTCGAGCCATGGAGATTTCGCTCTGCAAAACGTTGGCGGCCAAGCATCAGATGACGCTTTCTCAGGTGTTCCGAAAATACCGGAGTGAAGCGATCACCGTGCATGGTCCTCTAAAAACCATCGGAGCTATTCAACCTCGGCCCGATAAGCGGCCGTTGGTAGCTGTCTTCGGTGGGATTCCTCTGCGGAAACAAGATCGTCCCTTCGGTCTTTCCGATTCGGCAACATCTCCTTCTTGGAACCGACGGTCTGAACTCGTCAAACGGTTGGTCGCGGATCACTGCGAACTGTGCGGAAGTACGAACCAAGTGGAGGTTCACCACATTCGCAAGCTCTCCGATCTCAACCAACCTGGTCGACGAGTGAAGGCACCGTGGAAAGAAGTGATGATTGCTCGCAGACGAAAGACACTAGTAGTCTGTCGTGCTTGCCATCTGCAAATTGACAATGGCCAGTACGACCGATCCTCGATTCATTGAAAGATAACACTGGAGAGCCGGATGCGATGAAAGTCGCAAGTCCGGTTCGGAGGGGGGCAGTTGGAAAAGTGCCCAACCGGGACGGTTGGGGAACTCGCTGGCTGCCTACCCTACAACGACCATACCAGTGACGTCTTCTTCGTGGGGACGTGCAACGATGTCAGTCGGCTACCACCCGAGTTCGCGCGGGCGGAACGTTTTGATGGAGTCGTCTTCATCGACCTCCCCAATGCAACGCAGCGCCAGCAGATCTGGGAACTCTATCTGGCGACGTTCGGGCTCGATCCGCAGCAGGCTCGTCCCTGTGATGAGCAGTGGACGGGCGCAGAGGTCCGCGCTTGCTGCCGCTTGGCGGCCTTACTCGATGTTCCCCTGACTGTGGCTGCCCAGAACATTGCTCCGATCGCGGTGACCGCAGCAGAGTCGGTGGAACGGTTGCGGACCTGGGCCAGCGGCCGCTGCCTCGCCGCCGATCAACCAGGGATCTACGAGCACGGAGCCAATCCTGCTACCACGCGGCGCAAGGTCAGCCGGTCGGCCCAGCAGAACTAGCTTCGTCTTTAGGCCAGTGCGATAGCAGCGCATGACCTCGTTGTTTTACTCACGTTGCCGCGGGGCCAAACGACCGTCGTTTGGCCCCGCGGCTTTTCTTGTCCTTCTCATTTTCCAAACTTCTTGGAGGTCCTATGACCATGTCTGTTGCTGATCGAGTTTCGATTCCCCTGACCGGTAATCCGGTAGATCCGCTGGCTGACCGCTTGCGAGCGGCGATGGCCGCAGCCCGTGTCTCGTTTACCTGGTTCGGATCCCGCAAGTCGCTCACGGCCGAGCAACAATCGCAGGCCGCCGATACCTTCGACGCCGAGAAAGAGTTTCTGTCAGCCCGCAAGAAGCTGATCGATACCACCCATCCGGCCATGAAGGCGGTGACTGCCCTGCGCGGTCAGATTGTGCAGTACTGGCGCCGCGTTTCTCTCCCCTTTCCCGAACCAGGTATTCGCTTGATTCGCCGCGCGGATATTGCGGCGTTCAATGTGCAGCTGACTTCGCTGAAAGGGGAATTGGGAGAGACTGTCGAACAGCTAGAGGAGAGCTATGCGGAACTCAAACGCTCGGCCCGTCAGCGGCTCGGTCGTCTCTTCAATGCCAGCGACTATCCGGTCACGTTGCGGGGCATGTTCGATGTGAACTGGGATTGGCCGTCGATTGACCCGCCCCATTATCTCCAGCAACTGTCTCCCGACCTGTTTCAACAGGAATGCACTCGGGTGCAGGCTCGCTTTACTGAAGCGATTCAACTGGCGGAGCAAGCTTTCTTCGAAGAGTTTGCCAAGCTGCTGGAGCATCTAACCGAACGGCTCACGGGAGACGTCGATGGCAAACCCAAAGTCTTCCGTGACTCCGCCATCGAGAATCTGCGGGAGTTCTTCCAGCGCTTCCAATCGCTGAATGTCGGTTCCCACCAGCAATTGGAGGAACTGGTCTCGCAGGCGCAGCGGATCGTGCGCGGGGTCGGTCCGCAAAAGCTCCGCGACGATCGCGGTCTGCGTCAGGAAGTTGCCTCCCAGCTCTCCGGAGTACAAAGCGTGCTCGATGGCCTAATGGTCGATCGTCCTCGTCGCAATCTGGTTCGTCGGCCGCATTAGAAGGGAAGCACCGATGCAACTCGTTATTCAAGTCGACGGCTCGATTCGTGGTCTCTACGACGAGACGATCGAGCTAGCCACTTTGGGTCAACTGGCTATCGCGCGAGGCTCGCATGTCGAGCCGACTGACGACGGCCAGTGGCTGGCTGACCTGTCCCCGGTTCACGGTCCTGAACTTGGACCGTTTGCCACGCGTTCACTCGCCCTCAGCGCGGAACGCGAATGGTTAGAGCGGCACTGGCTCGAACCAGGCACCTAGCCCGTCTTCTGCCCGGGGCAACGTTTGCTTCGGACCTCTATTTCCAGTCACTCGCTACCGCTGCGCGCATGCGCTCACCCATTTTCATGGAGATTCTGCTGATGACTCAATGCGAACTCGAAACGGCTATTTCTCAAGCGACCGGCGAAGACCTGCATGAAATTCGTCGCCGGGGATTTTCGATCGTGCCAGAGTTCGAAGTCGATTTCGACTCCGAACCGTCGTCCCCGCAGTTCGTCGATTGGGATGCCTTGGAGCGCGAGCGCCGGCATCCCGACTCGCTCGTCCCCAGCGGTTGGGGATTCTAGCGTTGTTTTTACTGGGGGCCACTTCGCTGCGGCGAGGTGGCCCCTTTTTTTGTTCTTGCTGCTTACCAAGGAGATCTAGCCATGCTGCGTTTACACCGTTCAGCCCTTTATTACGTCCGCCCGCTGCTGCGCGCAGCACTGGAGCTCACGCCCAGCAAAAGCGATACGCCAGTGACCTTTGTTCCGACCGTTGCTGGGCTGCTCGTACGGGCTCAGAACGAGAATGTTGCGATCGAGTTCACTGTTGAGGGAGCAGGTAGCGGTGCCCCCATTTCAGTGCCCTACGGTTCCTTGGCCAAGGTCGAAGGCCGGCAGCACGAACCGTTGGAATTGGCGGCAACGCTAGAAGGCAATGTGTTTCGCTGGTCCGAGGTCGGGATCCCGCAAGTGTTATCGGCACCAGCGCTGGAGCCCGCTGCCTGGCCGAGTTTGCCAGCTCAGGATTGCGCGAACGACGCTGAGTTGCTGACCGCCCTGCGCGAGGCGGCCGCCACGACGGACATCGCGTCGCTGCGTTACTCGCTCGGGTGCATTCGCTTTCGGGGAGACGGCGGACAACTGGCCGCCACCGATGGTCGCCAGGCGATCTTGCTATCCGGTTTTCGTTTCCCGTGGAGCGGAGATGTGTTGGCGCGTCGCTGTCCAGTATTCACCAAGCTGCGGCTCGCAGCGACCGACGAACGGCACGTGGGACGGACGGAAGATTGGCTGGTGTTCCGCGCTCCACGCTGGACGCTCTGGCTGAAGATTAAGCACGAAGCGCGTTTTCCGGATGTCGAGTCTCAGATACCAGCCCGCGAGCAGGCCGATACCACGCTGTCGCTGGCCGAAGCTGATGCCACGTTCATCCTGCAAAAGCTCAAGCACTTACCAGGCGGCGCTGATCAGAACGAACCGATCACCATTGACTTGAATGGCTCTGTCGCTGTCCGCGCTAAGAATGATTCAAGCTCCGTCACGGAACTGGTTCTATCGAGCTCGGAGCGCAGTGGCGCGCAAGTTCGCTGCTGCAGCGATCGTCGCTATCTGCAACGCGCCGTGCAGCTCGGCTTTCGCGAGATCTTATTTCGTGGGACGGCCGCCCCGCTGTTTTGCCGCGACACACGGCGGGCCTATGTCTGGGCGCTCCTCAGTGCTGAGCACTGCCTGAAGCACAACGAGCAGGCGACTCGAATCGCCTCGCCCCGCGCGGCAACAGCAGTTCAGTGGGCTAACTCTGAATCGAACTCTGGCTCGTGACATCTCAGCGGCTCGCAGCGTCTGCGGATGCTAGCGACGCTTCCCCCTTAAAAACAAGGAATGAATCATGCCGAACCCACCGTCTGTCTCGCCGGAACAATCCGACGAGTCACTGAACAATTCGCTGCGGAAACGTCTTACCGCGATCGCGACCGGAATTCCCCTTCACGTCGAGGGCAATCAGCCAAACCTGCTGGAGCTCGCGCAAGAGATCCAGGCAGCACGACGTAGGTCGCTGCTGGCGCACATCGCGGAGGTCATGGCTCGGTGCCAAGTGAACTCTACTACGAAAAGGGAATGCGAACAATGAATCAGTCCTCTTATAACCCGTTGCGGGCATACCAGATTGTCATCTATGCCCGGATGTCATCAGCAGCGCAGAATGAACGGTCGCCGGAGTCGCAGATCGCCGAAATCCAGGAACGGCTGCGGCGCGCCGGCTATCCGTGGGTGGTCGTCGGCATCTATGTCGACCGAGCAATTTCGGGACGCTACGACGAGAAACGACCGGACTACCAACGGATGCTCCGCGATATCAGGTCGCGCGTGATTCAGGTCGAGCTTGTCGTGGTCGATACGTACGATCGCTTCTCGCGCTCGCGGCGTGGCGGCGAGTACCGAGCGAAGCTCGAGCGGCAGGGCGTGCTGGTGGTGACCGCCAACAATAACTTTGCCGATCCCACAACTGTGGCCGGTCAGGTCATGACGGCCCTGGATGAGGCTCGCTCGCGGGAAGAAGGCCGTGTGAAGGGGCATCAAGTGCGGCGTGGAAAAGCCGACGCCATTCGCCACAAGCAGTGGCCAGGGGGGCCGGTCCCCCTGGGGATGCGGCTGCGGCCAGTCATGAAAAACGTCGCCGGGGTGGAAACCGTCGCGCACAATGTGCTCGAGCCTGATCCGCGTACGCGCTGGGTCGTCGAGGAGATGTTTCGCCTTGCCGATGAACATGGCTTCGGTGCGACGCGCGTGGCGGCCACGCTGAATGCCGACTCGCGCGTCACCGATCTGGTCGGCAAGCTGTCGGGTGCGACTATCTCTGAGATCCTCAAGCGGCGCATCTATGCTGGCGAGTTCGTGTGGAACAAGCAGACGGGGGACATCGTGCAAGATGTGCGGGTGCTGCAGGACGTTCCCGAAAGCGATTGGCTGCGTGTCCCAGAGTATTGTGAACCCATCGTCGACAACGATCGCTGGGTGCGAGTCAACAACCTGCGCCAGGCACGGAATCGACGAAGGGTCGCGGCGGAGTGCAGCAGTTCTGGGATCGCCGGTTTGTGCGCTCCTGGAATTGCCCTTCGCTATCCGTTGTCGGGCTTGGTGATCTGCGCTGAGTGTGGCCGTGCGATGACCGCTTCCTCTGGGCCTGCATACGTCGACAAAGCGGGGAACAAACGGCGGTACGTCTATTACGGCTGCGCTGGCTATAAGCAAGGGAAGGTCTGCGTGAACGATCGGTTCGTTCCGGAGCAGTGGCTCCGCGAAGAAACCTATCGCATCATTCGCGCGGGGCTGGGCTTGGCGAATTGCAGCGCCGATTCGCCTGCGGTGCACGAATTGGTGCAGCTCACGCAAGCCACGTTCGCGCGGCAGCGGGCCGATCAGCCCAATCGACTCCCGAGTCTCCAAGCAGCGCAGAAGGCGATCGAGGAACAGTCGCAGGGTTGGGTGATGTCGCTCGGCAATCGCGACCTGTCGCAGGCCGTGCGCGACATGCTCGGGAAGCAGCTGAACGATGCTCAAGCACAACTGAGTCGGCTGACCGCCGAAATCGATTCGCTGGCAGCCAGCGAGCGGATCGAAGCGGAGGTGTTGAACGCCGAAGTAATCGTGGATCGGTTGCAGCATCTCGCCGAGGCGATGCTGAGCGCCAATCCTTCGGCGACAAGCCTCTTGCTCGCGCAGCACATCGATGGCATCCATTGTTTTCGGGATGGTCGGTGTGAACTTAAGCTGTGCAAGCTGGGTGCACTTGCTGGCGATCTCGATTTCATCCCGGTGGAATGGACTGAGTCAGAATCGCAGGGAACGGCTGCCGATGGAAGTGCAGGCTTCGAGCCTCGCCGCCGGACCAAGCGTGATGCTCGTGCAGTCATTCACGACGATGAGGTGCTCGATGCGGCCAACGCGTTCGCGGTGGACCCTCACCGGTTTGCCGGGTTGGGACGGGAGTGGTTCGTGTCGCATGTGTTGACGATCCCGGCCCCCACGTCCTGGGCCCGACGGAATGCGTCAGCGGTGACCGCTTATCGGCAGGAGTATCAAGCTTCGATGGCCGAATTGGCGGCGCACTTCAATGTGAGCATCCCCACGATTCGTCAAGCGCTGCGCGAAGCGGAAAAGGCCGGAGGGGGCAAGCTGACTGGCAAGCTGTCCGCAAGGCCCAACAAGCGCAACTGGGCAAGGCTCAATGCCGCGGCGGTTGCTGAGTTCATGCGTCTGGATGGTTCGACCATTAAGACCGCCGCAGTGCACTTCGGTAAGTCCGAGCCAACGATCAACAAGGCGATTCGCTATGTGAAAGGCTGAAGAAGCTAGTCACAGCTGCGAACAAGCATGACAGCTGGCCGCCTCCGGGCGGTCAGCTGTCTTTTTTTTAGCATTTGAGATCTTGGAACTGGTGAACTCGGGCGTCCTTTCCAGTTAAACTCTATTCAGTCGCGACGAATACCACGCCCACACCTGTTGGTGCTATTAACCAAACGCGGTAGAGACACGGCTCCTTCAGAATATACTGTGTCCTTGTTGAGCTCTGCGGCACCCAGCAACCACAGATTCGAAACAGCGCACTCCTCTGGGGCCTACCGTGAAAGTAATTCCGCCTGGCGAATGGTTACCCGGGGTGCCGACGGGATTCTACCACTCGTCTAAGAAGGTTTGATCGATGCAACGGGGCACAAAGTCCACACCTTCGGCCGCGAGGCGGGCTATTTCCAAGTGCCGGTCGCTGAGGGACAGGCAGGCCGGCTATGGCAATTCTCGAAATCAGCCGGTGAACGAATCTTGATGACCGTACCACCATACCTCGCGCGTTCTGCTGAGGAATTGATCCTACCGGCTGAAGTTGTGACCGCCGATGCCGAAGATTAGTCGCCGATTTTTTATTGGACTGATGGTTTCACACCCTCGGACGATGTGACCGAATCAGCGAAAAAATCATCCTCACCCTATCGCTTGGGCGCGTCCTCGGTGCTTTACAGATCGATCAACTCCACCTCGGCGATGAAGCGATTGGCAGCGTCGGCCATATGCCTGTGCGATAGGTCGATATCGCTTGGAACGACCTGCCCTGCGAAGAAAGCCGCGGCAGCTTCCGATGAATTTGTTCGAGATTGAGGCCGAGTTCCTCTGCCAGCCGCTTGTTCAGAATTGACAGCCTTGGCGCTCGCGCCGTGGACGGCTTCGCTATGGCGAAGAACATCTCTGGAAGCTGCGAGTAGCTATTTTCGAACTGCCAGCCGACTGCGTAGTTCGCCACCGGTAAAAGCGCCTTCCCGGGATTGAAATGGGCTTGGTGACTCCCTGTCGCGACGTTGTGTCGATCACTGCATATAGAGTAAGTCGTTTCGATCATCGTCGGGAATGCCGCGAAGAATCCCAGGAGAAGTCACGACGACGGTCGCATGCGGCGATCCTTTGGGCAATGGAAGGTAAATGCCGTTCGGCAATGAAAGGCCGTCCTGACTTGCGTACTCATACCCCCAACGCTCTAAGAAACCCGTAGGCCCGGCCGTCCGAAAGTTGCTGATCGAGAATGATCATCACCGTCGTTGATTCGTTCAACTGACTTCGCATGTCACGAGCATGCGTTTCCCACGCGGCGCCCGTCAGCTCCGAATACTGTACATCAAAACACGACATGGGATACACCTTCCCCACAACATCGGGCACGGTCGGATTGCTCAAGGCGGACCATATCCGTTCGGCGACGGCGGCGAATTCCAGGGCGGGACTGTCATCAGTCGCAGCAGCGAGACGAGGCGGTGAAGTCGACGACGGAGGACGAGGACCTGCTGCTACAGGTGAAGGTGGTCATGGTCGGTGGCTGGCAACGTGACGACTGGCGCCGCCATCGGCGCGAGCCAGCCACGCGTTGTAGATCGGGGCCGACCGCCGCGTCGATGTTCTTGCTGTTGCCGACCATCTCTCGCAGGCGATGATCATACCGGCGCTGGGTGCGGATGGTTGAGGTTATCGCTCAATAACCACCGAAAACACGTCGGGTTGAAACTCAGCGGGAGCGAGGAGAGTAGCCGTCCGAGTGGCGAGAACTCGTGCGGAAAGTCCCAATTTTCCTGGCGCAAAGCACGGTTGTCAGCATGGTGCAGATCGTAAGGCTTGAGACGCTGGGAAGTCTCAAATCTGCCTTACGGATTCTCCCGAGCAGGGCTAACACTACACTTTTCGACCGACCATCAGCCCCCGCGCGCTGCACTATTCGAGCGCCGAATATGATTACTTGGGGATCCGCTCCTCACAATCGGCAGAATCCCTAAACTGTACGATTATCATTAGCCGAAAAGACGAAGGGGTTTGTCCGTGAACTAACAGACGGTAGGTGTGGTGATGTCGAAGTTGAAACTCCTGGGCATTGTCGGCGTAATATCAACTGCCCTAGCGATGTTGGCGTGGGGGCAACCCAAGCCCGCTGTCCCAACGCATAGCGAGGACGCCCTGGCCGGCTTGATGCGAGCGAAGTTGGCAAGCTCGCAGAAAGTGGTGGAAGGTTTGATGGCCAGCGACTTCGACCTGATCCGCAAGGGTGCCGAAGAAATGGCGAAGGTCTGCGATGCAACAAACTGGCACGCTACCGACGACCAAGTCTACTCCCATTATCGTGCGGAATTACGACGCACCGCCAAGAAGCTAATCCTGCTAGCGGAGGAGAAGAACCTTGATGGCTCGTCGTACACTTACATGAACTCGCTCACCACGTGCATCAGTTGTCACGAGCACTGCCGACACGTTCTTCACATTTCTGAAAAGGGTCCTGATCTACGCGTCATTCCGATACCTACCACGGAGCTGGAAAATAGCTCTGATCGCACACGACCCTATCGGCGCTAGCCCTCAAATTGCACGCCTTAGCCAACTGTTCGCATAGCCGCATCACGCTTTCTTCAATTGCTCGATGCTTGCGATACCAGCCGAGCCCCCCTACGAACTCCAAGCCCGTTGTTCTAAATCGGTTCGGCTCCGCGGCCGTGATGCCTGCGAAATCGTTCGAGGTTCTCGGGTTTTGCGAGCACGATGAGAACATCCTTCGCTGCAAGCCGATAGTCAGCACTGCGCCCACGACCATTTCACCACTGGGCTGACTTACGGCCAGAATGAGCAGTGAGAATGTCCGCTACGCTGTGTTTCACGACATTCTGGACTTTTGTGCGCGAGTTCTCGCCACTTTGGACTTTGGCCCATGCCGGTCCCGGCTTGGTAGACCCGATCCGAGCCAGTGTCCCGGTTGGCACATGCCGGTACTCGTCGGACGTCACCAGCTCTTGGATCGCGTTGATTCTCCCTGTGCCCAACCCTCTTCGAACAAAAGCTCTCTCTTTCTGAAGACCGAAAGTAATTTTAAACAACGACTTCGCGATTTTGAGGTAGTTTCGGTGGCGGAAAACGGTTGTGACCCTCTTCGAACTGTTGGACGAGGCAGTCAACAGCGGCGGTCCAATCGCATTGAGCGCACAAAAGTGCCGATTATTGTGACGGACAGCTGAGCCGTTTGGCGCAGAAACAACCACCTGCGCCCGGTAAGCCATCATGGAGCTGGAGCGTGATGGTAGGATTGCAGGCAATGATGTTTAGCAGCGTGAGGTTGAACGGCGTGAGCCAGGCGGGGAATGGTAATGACTACGAAAACGATTCTGGATCGAACCCTGCCTCCTGAATTGTTAGAGCTTGCTGACCTGTCGATGGATCTGCGCTGGATGGGGAGCCAGCTGGCCGGCCAGATTTGGGCCCGCCTGGATGCGGAAACCTGGGAGCGAACGAAGAACCCTTACATCATTCTGCTCAACGCGCCGCAGAAGCGGCTGGAGGAAGCCGCCCGAGACGAAGAGCTCAAGAGGCAGCTCAATCAGTGGCTGGAGCGTCGCCGCCGCTATCTGGAATCGGGTGGCTGGTTTGCCAAGACTCAACCGAATAGTTCGCTGCGCAAGGTGGCTTACTTCAGCATGGAGTTTGGTCTGAGCGAGGCCTTGCCGATTTACTCGGGCGGGCTCGGCATGTTGGCCGGCGATCACCTGAAGAGTTGCAGCGACATGGGAGTGCCGCTCGTGGGCATTGGTCTGCTTTATCAATAGGGTTATTTTCGGCAGGTGGTGGCGGAATCGGGCTGGCAACTGGAAGCGTTTCCCTACAACGATCCGGGGAGCCTGCCGGTGACGCCCCTCTGCGATCAGGACGGCAGCCGGGTGCGAATTGGAATCGAGCTGCCAGGACGAACGCTGCAGCTCCGCGTCTGGCAGGCGCGGGTCGGCAAAACGATGCTCTATCTGCTCGATACGAACGATCCGCTCAACAGCCCTTGGGACCGAGGTATCTCCGCCAACCTGTACGCAGCCGGCAAGGAGAAGCGGTTCTTGCAAGAGATTGTGCTGGGGATTGGCGGGTGGTTACTGCTGGAGCAATTGGGGATTGAGGTCGAGGTTTGCCATCTCAACGAGGGTCATGCTGCGTTCGCGGTGCTGGCGCGAGCGGTCAGTTATGCGCGGCGGACAGGCCTGCCGTTCGAGGCTGCCTGGTGGGCGACGCGGGCCGGGAACGTGTTCACCACGCACACGCCCGTCGCCGCGGCTTTTGATCAGTTTCCGCCCGACATGGTGCTGCGCTACGCGCAGCGGATCATCGAACTCTCGGGTCTCCCTGCGGAACAGCTCTTGAGTCTGGAACGCCAGAATTCGCACGACCCTGACGAGCCGTTCAATATGGCTTTTCTGGCCATTCGTGGATGCGGACATGTGAATGGCGTGAGTCGTTTGCACGGCCAGGTCAGCCGGCAATTGTTCGCGCCGCTATTCGCCGGCTGGCCCGTGGCGGAAGTTCCGGTCAGCCATGTGACGAACGGCGTACATGTGCCGACCTGGGATTCGGCCGAGGCGAACCAGTTATGGAGTCAGGCCTTTGGAACTGGCGAGCGGCGTTGGGTTCAGAATCTGGAGGAAGCGACGGCTTCGGTCAAGCAATTGTCGCTGGATGAAATCTGGAACTTCCGCGCGAAAGCGCGCAATACGCTAGTCGACTATGTCCGCCGTCGTCTCGCCCGGCAATACCGAGAACATGGCGCATCTCCTGATGTGGTGCATCGGGCCGAACACGTGCTCGACCCGAACGTGCTGACGATTGGTTTTGCCCGCCGGTTCACCGAATACAAACGGCCCAATTTGCTCCTGCACGACGTCGAGCGGCTGGTGCGGATGATCCGCGCGAGCGATCGAGCGATTCAATTGATCGTGGCAGGCAAGGCCCATCCGAACGATGACCAAGGGAAGGCCATGGTGCAGGCAATGGTGCACTTTGCCCGACGCGAGGATGTGTGCGATCGGGTGGTGTTTCTGGAAGATTACGACATGGTGCTTGCCCAGCATCTCGTCGGCGGGATCGATGTCTGGCTCAATACTCCGCGGCGCCCGGCCGAGGCTTGCGGCACGAGCGGGATGAAGGTCGTCGTCAACGGCGGCCTGCATCTTTCGCAGCGCGATGGCTGGTGGGATGAAGCCTATACACCGAACGTGGGCTGGGCCATCGACGATGGCTGCGGAGACTCAGCCTTGGAAGTCGATGTGCGAGATGCGCTGCGCCTGTATGACATTCTGGAACAACAAGTCATTCCTGAATTCTATAACCGCGACGCCGAGGGTCTGCCGTCCGCCTGGGTCGAGCGGATTCAGGCCAGCATGTCGCAACTCACGGCACCGTTCAGCAGTGACCGAATGGTTCAGGATTATGCCAACCTTGCCTACCTGCCCGCCGCCGAAGCTTTTCTGAAGCGCACCGCGAAACAGGGGCTATTGGCGCGTGAACTGACTGCCTGGCACAACACCCTGGATGACTGTTGGCGGAATGTGCGTTTTGGAACCGTGCACGTCGAGCGGGAGGGTGAGCAGTGGCTCTTCACCGCTCAGCTCTATTTGGGCGAACTGTCCTCTGAGCAGGTTCGAGTTGAACTCTTTGCGGACTCGGCCGATGCGGGACAGCCGATAGCCGCACCCATGCTGCTGCGCGGGCCGCTCTTAGGCTCGGTACAAGGATTTCAATATCGAGGCAGCGTGCCTGCTGATCGACCCGCCGAGCACTACACCGCGCGGATCATGCCGTTCCAGCCAGCGGCTCAAGTGCCGCTGGAGGCCGCCCATATCTGTTGGCAGCACTAATCGTCTTCCAGATTAGTGGGTTTGAACTCAGGATCCAGATCGTCGTCCCAATCTTTGCCGGACTCAAGTCCGTGAACCGTCTCTTCGGACGCCTTCACCATGGCGTGGCCGCAGCACTGAGGCACCTTGGCCTCTGGTTCCGCATGCACGATCCGTCCGCAAGCGACGCAATGATAAATGAGGATGTTGTGAAGTTCCATGATTAGGTCTCCTTTTCAATTACCTCCATGTGCCCGCTAACTGGGAGAATCACCCGCTGGTAATAAGTAACGCACGAATGATGCCAATCTTAACGAGTTCGAAATTGAGCCTCTTTTCGCGTTAGGAGCAGTGTTTGATGTTCCAGCCGTTGTGCGAAATCGCACGATTCCACCCCATTTCGGGCGCCAGCAGCGCGCGGGCGTGAGGGTGTGTCGATTTGTTGAGTCAGGGTGTTCTTTGGGAGCGTGAACTACACCAACTCGCTGATCACATCCCGCTTATCGACCAGGTACTTCGGCCGGCCGGCGGCGTCGATGAGCTGGGCGGTCTTCACGTCGATGCGCTCCCGGGCAGCGGGTTCACGCCGACTGGGGTAGGCCGGCCTGCATCGCGGGCGGGAGGGCCGTGGGTGTCTGATTCGGCAGCCCAGTCCCCAGGCTTACGGCTGCCATTCCCCCAGGTTGTGTAACGTTAGGAAGAGAGCTTGCAGCTCCCATTGCTCCCGCCCCTACATCCAGCCCAGGCTGCCCCATCCCTGCTGGAGCCCCTGGTGCCTGCCCCTAAGGCTTGGAGTGCCAGTGGGCCGAGTATTGCTGCTACCTGAACTTCGGCGGACTCACTGCCTCGGCGCAGTCACTTGGGCGCAATGGCGCTTGGTCGTCATCGAAGTCCCGGTACTCGGTGGGTTTGCGATGGAAAGTGCTCTGAACCAGCGCGTCATTTTTGCCACTCTGGTGTGCGGTTTCGGGCCACTCATGCCGACGCGATGAACGCAATCGGCCCCATTCTGTCGCAAGTATCGACGGCATGGAGTTTGCATTTTTACGGATGCCGAGCGTCGTGTAATTAGCCGCTGCCAGTGATCGTGCTTGCATACCTTCAGAACATAAACTCCGTGCTTCTTTTGAGAACCATGTCGAATCAGCTCAGCTTTCACAAGCTTCTCGTTGCTGTTGATTTCTCGCCTGCTTCGTTTGCCGCGGCCCAGCAGGCGCTGTGGGTCGCAACACAAACAGGGGCGACGATTACTCTGGTAAATGTGCTGCCGAATATGCGAAAGTCCATGCAATCGGCTTCAATCGACGCCAAACTTGACCTGCTGTACGGCGAAGGCAGTGTGTTCCACCGCGAAGTGCTGGGTGATGCCGAGAAGCGTCTGCAGCAAATAGTCAACAACGTTGCCCATCCATATCTGGTGATCAAACACAAGGTCTTGCTTGGAGAGCCAATAACTGAAATTTGCCGTCTGACGCAGCATGGCGATTACGACTTGGTGTTCGCCGGCGCACATGCGATGACAGTTTGGAAAGAGCTCTTTGTCGGAAGCACCGCCAAGAAACTCATTCACACTTGCCCTGCGCCTGTTTGGATCGTCCGGCCCGAACATGTCGGGCAGCCTGCTGCCATTCTCACGGCCACCGATTTCTCCCCCGTATGTCGCAGCGCAATCGAAGTTGCCGGTAGCCTGGCACAACTAGCAAACGCCCAGTTGCACACGATGCATGTTGTCGATTCTGCAGATGTGCCCGAAGATATTCTCAGCAAAGTCCCTGAAGGAAAATCGCTGCGCGAAGAGATCTACGAAGCCACCAAGAATCGGCTCATTGAGTTCTTAGCCCCTCTTGGAGCACAGGTCGATATCAAGCCGCATCTCACTTGGGGCACGCCCTGGAAAGAGATCAATCGTTTCGCCAATCATCTGAAAGCCGACCTACTCGTGGTGGGCAGCATCGGCCGCAGCGGGATTGCCGGCATGCTCGTGGGCAATACGGCGGAACAACTTCTCACGTGTTGCCAAAGCAGCCTCCTGACGGTCAAGCCTGAGAACTTCGTGTGTCCCATTCCACTCCTCGAAATGAGCACAGAGATCAGCGGCCAGACGGCTTTCATTGGCTGATGCAATTGCATCGTTCGCGTTCAAGAAGGGACCAACGAATTTGGTGGAAATTCACGCAGCCTAGTCGGAGTTGTCCATTGTTTCGCCCAGGATTGCGGAAGTGGCCCCATTGTTCGGACCACTTCGGTTTGCGCCGGCGATTACGTGAGCGGAGAATTGACCTCTGATTCGAGGTTATTAAGCCCCCACTTCATTGGCCTGTACGCCCTTCTGATATTGCGTGTAAACGAACACCGGAATGGAAAGTTCGCCTAAGTGTGTACGGATGAGCGGCAGCACGACGTCCCAATCCAATCCGCCGACGCCAGTTGCTAGTTTCGGCAGTGCAACGCTTTTAATCTTCTCTTTTTCCAGCTCATGCCGAAGCCGTTTCAGACAGTGGTTCACGTGCGAGGTGGTGGCCTTGCCCGGCTTGGCTCCGTGACCGTGCTCACCCTCTTGAGTCAGCAAATTGAACACTCGCACACCTATCGTGCCCCAAAACCAAAGCTCGCCCGGCTTCGGATGGGTCTGATGAGTATAGTGGCGAAAATCCTTGACCATCTTTGGCCACTTTTCGTGGAGTGCAGCAGCCAAACCTTGGTCGAAGTGATCATTCGGAGCCACGCCATGGGCGATGGCTTCAGCTTTGGTCAACAGAATGTCACCCGAGACTTCATGAATCATTTGTTTCTCGCTGTGTAACAAAGAAGTGATAACCGGCGTGCGGAATCGCACACATCTTCGCAGTTCGCTCAATCAAATGCCGATCAATTCCCACGTTCTACTAGCGAACCGGTCAATCAAACTACCTCAGCAATAGCTATGCCGACGAGTTGCCGATAATCCGATAGTTCCGCCTCGCAATTTTCGACCGTCGTTCAGGGCCAAGCGGTCGCTGGCTTCACAGGACCGGAATGCCGCCGGGATGTTCGCCACGCTCGTACACGATATTGGCCCTGCCGACCAGCAGCGGATCAAGGGGACCGATCGCCTCGATGTCCTTGTTGGCATACGGCAAACGGTGCAGAACATAACGCATCGCATTCAAACGAGCACGCTTCTTGCAATTGGACTTTATCACCGTCCACGGAGCATCTGCTGTGTCCGTATTGAAAAACATGGCTTCTTTTGTCAGCGTGTAGGCTTCCCATTTATCGAGCGATGTAAGGTCGACGGGCGAGAGCTTCCATTGCTTGAGCGGGTGTGCTTTGCGCTCTTCGAAACGCCTTCGCTGCTCAGCTTGGCTTACCGAGAACCAGAACTTGATCAAGATCACCCGACTGCGGACGAGATTGCGTTCAAACTCCGGAGCTTGACGCATAAATTCGTGATATTCATCGTCTGTACAGAATCCCATCACGCGTTCCACGCCCGCGCGATTGTACCAGGAGCGGTCCATCATCACGATTTCTCCCGCCGTGGGCAAATGCTGCACGTACCGCTGAAAATACCACTGCCCACGCTCAACTTCGCTGGGCTTTTCAAGCGCCACGACCCGTGCCCCGCGCGGATTCAGATGCTCCATAAAGCGTTTAATGGTGCCTCCCTTGCCTGCGGCATCGCGTCCTTCGAACAGGATCACTACCTTCTGCTTCGCAGCTTTGACCCAGGCCTGCACTTTCAGCAATTCAACCTGCAAATGGTACTTTTGTTGCTCGTAGCTTTTTCTCGACAACAGGTTCTTATACGGATACTCACCGTCGCGCCAGTCGGCAGCCAATTCGGTGTCGGGGTTAACGGATCGCCGGCCCGAGTTTGCAGCTGGATCTTCTTGAAACAGATTTCGCAGCATCGTGGCGTCATCGGGCGATGCCCCTGCCAGAATCGCCTGTAGCGAGCGTGCCAGTGACGCAATATCCTGCTGCGGCGTGCCGTCGATGATCTCTTTTACTGCTTCGACTTTCGAAGTCTGAGCCGCTCGCATCGATTCAGCGATCACAAATTGTTCCAGGGGCTGCGGCTCAAGGGTCGGCGCTGTATCACCCGCCGCCATCGAACGTGGCATTTGACCGTTAGATCGAGCAGGAGAACTTGATTCTGGCAAAGCTTGAGAAGTTGTTGGATCGCCGTTAGGAACCGGAGCATTCTTCACGTTTGTCGCCTCTTATCAAACCCTTGTACTGCAAATCCAAACGAATCGCCCCTGCTATTCCCTCGCTATACCAGCCGGAATGTCTGGCCGACCTTCCGTGTTAATGCTGTATGATAGGCCAAGTGCGCGAGTGCAATGTCGCAAATCGCCATTCCAATCGGTAGTGCGACGATCCGCTCCTGATCCGAGTCACGGGCCGGCTTCGTGCCCGCAACAATCTCGCCGATTGTGGCATAGATCGGCGGCATGCCACCCGGAAATTCGGGATCCGGCTGGCCATCTGCCGTTAGGCGAGCGCGGCCGATCTTGTCGAAATATTCGGCCAAGGCTACATCGTCAACGATGAATTTGTCGGCCTGATGTAGCGCCTCAGCCGTATAGGCGCATCCTCCCTCGATTCCCACGCCGAAGGCACCCTGCTTGAACCATTCGGGACGGATGATCTGCTCATCGCCATTCGTGCACGTGGTAATCAGGTCGGCGTCTTTGACGCACGACTCATTGTCTTCGCAAAGTATCACATCGCCTTGGAACTCAGAGCTTACGCGGTCTTTCATCGCGGCCATTGCCGTGGGTCGGATGTCGCGGAGGCGGATTTGTTTGAGCGTGGGAATCTGGTCAACGAGAAAACGAAGGTGCATCGAACCCTCGAAGCCACAACCCACCAGAGCGAGGGTCCGGGCACCGGACACGACACTGCGGCGGGCGATGATGGCACTCACTGCCGCCGTTCTCAAGCCTGTTAAGTAACTGCAATCCATGACCGCCAGCGGAATACCGGTTGCCGTATCGTTATAAACCTGCAAACCGGTCACATTGGGAAGGTCACGCTGGTAGTTCTGGGCGAATCCTGCGACCCACTTCAGACCGCAGGCACCAAGTCGACGGAGGTAGGCCGGCATGGCGTGGATGAAATTTGCAGGGTCGGTGCCGGTGGGATGCACGCCGATTTTGGGATGCATTTCGTAGGTTCCGGCCGCATGTTCGCGCAGGGCATCTTCCACCACGGAGACTACTTTGCTCGGAGCAAGCCCGAGTTCGACGACGTCATTCCGGGAGAGCAGAAGAACTTCGATTGATTTCATTAGAGACAAGCGCTCACGGTTCAGGTTGTTTCAGCTCTGAGATTTGCCCGCCAGATTTGTCCCATTGAATGAGTCCGCTTCGAATCAATCTGCACTCACATCGGGCCCAAGATGAAAATGGTTCGCAAGTGCTATGCCAAGACCTCACAGCATTGTTGGGGCCATTCGCGCCAGCAACGCTCTGAAACAATCAATTGCAATAAGTCACAGGCGTCAGCAGAGCTTGCCAGGCGGAGTTCCTGATTTCCCGATGGTCGATCGTGGCGATTATCGGCCGCGCAGTGTGCGGATTTACCGGACAGTCTGTGCGGCAATGCACACCTAAGAAGACCAGCGGACGCCCGGCCAGCGTCGCAAGGCTACGTCTGCCGCAAGTCGCTAAGGGCATGACTCCAACTGCTGGCATTTGGTCTTGAGCGGGAGTCGCTTGCAGGACTGCTGAAGAATGTCCGTCGCTTTGCCTTTCGTGATCCTGTACTTGCGCGATATTTGGTTTCGCTATCGCTTGAAAGTGGACGACAACTCGGCTCACAACAGTTGATTCTGCAGCGATCATTTGAAATGGCACTTGGCTTGCTGATGGTGACGAGCCGGCCTGAGGCCATTTGAGAAGTTCTTTGAACCCTGGAAGGGATGCATCGAAATGTTACTTGCCGAAGGTGATAACCTGCTGATTGCTCATCGCCGCCTATTCGACAAAGACGAAAACCGCTTTTTCATCGGCAAGGTCGTCGCCTATGACGCAGGGTTGGTGAAGGTTCAAGGGCACTCATTTGTCCGAGATGTAATTTCAGGGAAAATCATCGAAAAAGCAGAGTCACGGACTAAGATCTTCTCGCTGACTTCTGGGACGCTGCTGGTTTATCAACTCCCCAGCACAGTCAACATGGAATCGTTTATTCTTCGGGCAGAGGAAGGCCGGCTGCACGCCACAGATGGCAAGGGATTTACCATGAATCTTGCCGATCATGCACACGCAGGACGGCTCTGATGTCCAGGATTCGACCTGAGCTCCCGGTACTACGGGATCTAGAAACGACTTCGACTCAGGTTACGTTCGCGTTGCCGTTGCAGTAGTGCCGAGTGACGAAATCGTTCTGAATCCACAGCAGTTTGTGGAATGCTCGAAGCGTGCGCAACATCGTCGCGTTATCCAGTGGTTGCTGCGAGATCGCCTCGGTCAGGGTGTCGACTAGCAGGCCCAACAGCGCATTCATCTGGACGAGCGGCACATCGATCTCCTTGCTGCCGGCCTTCGGCGTGTGCATTTTGCCGACCATGTCGAGATACTGGACCATCTTGGCGTCGTATGAACGGCCGAGAAGCTGCATGAAGTACCGGCTGAGATGCTCCTTACGAAATCGCACCTGAGGATGGGACAGCGTCAGATTGGCGACACCCCCTGGCAACGGCCCTTCGTATCCAGCTTGCTTTGGGACGAAGTGCCGAGCGGTCGCGTCATAGCTCAGCAGCTTTTCATAGGTCTTCTCCACCAATTGCGGAATCAACGGCCCCAGGAGCGGAGCGCTCGCCTGAATCAACGCGGTGTCTTCTGGGCCGAAGCCCATGAACCCCGCCAGATACTCGTACCGGTACTGCGAGTCGGCTTCCAATCGTGCTTCATCGATGCTTTGCATGAAACATTGCCTCTAGTGAAACCAAAAAACCACAGTCATCCCCGCGGGATGTCCTGTTCTGAATCAAGAGCAGACAGGCCAGTCACCCCACGGAGAACCCTCGATGTCCTACGCACCCAACTGCACCAACTCCCTCGGGGGTTCGGCTTCAATCAGTTTGAGGTCGAACTTCTCTTGCAGGACTTTGAACACGTTGGGCGACACGAACGCCGGAGGCACAGGGCCGAGCCGAATCCCTTTCACACCCAGAGCCAGCAGGCTGAGCAGCACGGCCACAGCCTTCTGTTCAAACCAGGACAACACGATCGACAGCGGCAAATCGTTGACACCGCAGTCGAAGGCTCTTGCCAGACCGAGCGCGACTTGGACCGCTCCGTAGGCATCGTTGCATTGGCCCATGTCGAGCAGTCGCGGCAGTCCAGCCACCGTGCCGTAGTCGTGATTGCGGATGCGGTACTTTCCGCAGCCAAGCGTCAGGATCACCGATTCTTGTGGTGCGCCTTGAGCCAGTTTTGTGTAGTAGTTGCGGCCCATCTCCGCGCCGTCGCAACCACCGATCAGGTAGAAGCGTTTGATCTCTCCCGATTTGACGGCGGCCACGATCTTGTCGGCCAAACTCAAGATCACGCTATGATGGAAGCCAATCGTTGACTCTCTCACCTTGCGATCGGGCAGCGAGGGAGAAGTCTTCGCCATCGCAATCACTGCGGAAAAGTCATTCGTCTTCAACCGCTTACCGCCGGGAACGGCGGTGACGCGTGTGGTGAAGAGCCGGTCCTTGTAGCTGTCCGGCGGGATCAGAATGCAGTTCGTAGTCGCGAGAATCGGTCCGGTGAATGCAGGGAATTCCCACTGCTGATTCTGCCACGGGCCGCCGTAATGCCCGGCGAGGTGCGAGTGTGCGCGCAGTTTTGGGTAACTGTGAGCAGGCAACATTTCGCCGTGCGTGTAAACATTGACGCCCTGGCCTGCCGCCTGATCCAGCAAGTCGGCCAGATCGGCCAGATCGTGACCGGTGACGAGAATCCCCGGTCCGGCCTTCGTCCCCTCATAGACCGTTGTGGGCGTCGGTGCTCCGAAGCACTCCGTGTGCCCCTCATCGAGCAGTTGCATGACGCGGACATTCTGTGAGCCGCATTCGAGAACCAACTCGAAGAGACTCTCCATGTCGAAGTTCACGTTGGTCACCGTCGCGAACAAGGCCTCTTCGATAAACGCATTGACGGCCTCGTCGACCTTACCCAGTCGCCGCGCGTGATGCGCGTAGGCCGCCATTCCTTTCACCCCGTAGAGCAGGATCTCTTGCAGCGACTGGATGTCCGGATCCTTCCCGCACACGCCAATTTCGGTGCAGCCGGTTCCATTTTGAGTTTGCTCGCACTGGTTACAGAACATCAAAGACTCCCTGAACGGAAAGGTAACGCCACTTGTTGATTTTCACAGGCTGGCGGCCGCTCGGTCACAGCTAGTTAAGGCCTTTTGCTTGTACATGACCAATCGGCCGTCGGGAGAGAGGCTCACTGCGTGATTCTTCAACGTCTTCGGAGCCCGCGACTCCGTTCGCCGCCACTGCTCGCGGGGCGAATGTCAGAGTGAAAGACGGCACTGTCAACCAGAAGATGTTGCGGCAATGCATGGCACTTCTCGGGCGGCATGAAGACCGACGGGCGAAAACGAGAGCCGGACTGATCGGGAGCGATCATTCGTCAAGTTCAATTTCCTAAAGCGTAACCATTGAAATCTTCATGTCAAGGTGTAGAATCTGTGGGGAGCGAAAGCGAGCCACCGGGCAGGAGCAACCACCGTGTTACCGAAAATCGCCGAATACGCCCTACGCGCCGTGGCGTGCATGGCAAACAAGCCCGAGTTCCCTCTGTCCGCGGACTTGCTTGCCGAGCAGACGAAAGTGCCGCGGCGGTATTTGCATAAAGTTCTGCAGGATCTGGTGCGAGCGGAACTAGTCCATTCACGCTCGGGGCCCGGCGGTGGATACACGCTCGCAGTTGCGGTGAAAAAGATCTCGATCCTGGACGTGGTGAACGCCGTAGCGCCACTGGTGCGGATTCGCGAGTGCCCGCTGGGACTGAAGTCTCACACCAGCCTCTGCCCGCTGCACAAAGAACTGGACCGGGCCTATGCCGCAACGGAGAAGGCCTTTGCGGGAGTGACGCTCGAACAACTTCTCAAATCGAGCAGTAAGATCGTCGCGCTCTGCGAGGTTTGAAGCGGCCCCGAAACCAACAGTTCCACAGGAGCAGTACGATGAAAGCGACATGGTTGATTCGAACGGGAATCCTCTGCGGCTGCGTTGGGCTGCTGTACTTGGCAGCGGCGTTCTGTGCTGAGCCTGATGCCAGCGAGGCTAAAGACGACAAATCACATTGTGTTCCGGTGGCAACGGCCCGCGATCGCGCGAAACTCATGTACGACATCTATGCCGCCACGTTGGACACGATGCACGAGCGTTACTTCCACGGCGATCGCGCCATCGTGCCGGCGCATGCGATGGAAGACATCTTCGCCGAGATCAAGCGTCAATCCAAAGTGGAAGCCCGCTGGATTTCGGTGAACATGAAGCCCATGAGCATCAATCACGAACCCAAAACCGAGTTTGAAAAAAGAGCAGCCAAGGAAATTGCCAGTGGCAAGGCAGAAGTGGACATCGTCGAGGATGGTTACTATCGCCGTGTCGGTGCGATCCCCCTCGGCGACGGCTGCATCAGTTGCCACGGTGGGTTGTTCCAGCAGCCTTCCAAGTCGCCCAAGTTCGCTGGACTGATCATTAGCGTTCCAGTGAAGCAGGATTCCAGTCAATCGGAGTAACACACGGCTGGTGTAATGCAGGTCAATGCGTGATTTCTCTGCAGAATCAGTGGTCTGCAATAAACAAGATCCCTAAACACATTTCAGCGTCTTTGGTCTTCGGAGAATGAAGTTTATGGCCACTCGTACGGCGATCGGCGTTGACTTAGGAGCCACGAACGTTGTCGTCTCGTGGGTTAACTCACGCGGCGAGACCGAAATTCTGCTGAATTCGGAAGGCAAGGCGTCGATGCCGGCGGCTGTGTACCTGGCGGATGATCGAACCATCGTCGGTGAAGAGGCGCTGTTGCGTGGACGCCGCCACCCAGAGCGACTCGCCGCGCACATTAAAGCGGACCTTGGCAGTCGTTGGTATCACTCAGCGATTGGCGGCGTTCATGTGCCGCCCGAGGCGCTTCAGGCGTGCATCTTGCGTCAGTTACGGTTGGAATGGGATCGGAAGTTTCTTGGGAGTAAAGTCGTCACGATTGCGGTACCGGCAATTTTCAACGACGTACAACGTCGCGCAACGATTGAGGCCGCGCGACTCGCAGGCATCACCAACGTCGAGATCATTGACGAACCTCTCGCAGCCGCACTTGCCTACGCGGAGAAAATACCGCAGTCCTTTGTCGGCGAAGAACAGAGCCTCAGAAAGATCCTGGTTTTGAATATGGGCGGGCAAGCCACCGAAGCTTCTGTCCTTTCACTCAATTTTCATGGGTTGTCGGCGCTCGCGACAGAAGGGGACCCGCAGCTCGGTGGGCATGACTGGGATCTTTGCCTGGCGCGGAGAGTCGCCGAAGAAGTTTCGCAGTTGGCTGGAAGAAAGTGGCTCATGAATCCCGGCCTCCGTTTTCGCATCTTAGAATTTTCGCAAAAGGCAAAGCTCGCCCTGTCGTCCCGACCTGCAACGCATCTCACGTTGCAAGTCGGCGAAAGAACCCACAAAATCGAAGTCACCCGCGAGAAATTCAATGCGGCCATGAGTGAACTGGTCACACGCGTGGAACTTGTCATTCAGGGGGCATTGTCCGCCGCACATTTAGATTGGCATCAATTGGACGGTACGCTGCTCGTGGGCGGCGCTTCCCAGTTGCCGGCGATTCGTGAACTTCTCGAGCAGCGCACCGGCCGCTTGCCAGAAGCTTGGATCAGTCCCTACGAAGCCGTGGCGCGCGGCGCCGCTCGTCATGCTTTTCAAAGACTCCATTCGACTATGGCGCCCATGCCGGCAATCCATAGCCAGTGTACCCACAGCCTGGGAGTCGAATGGGAAGAGCCGATCACCAAGCAGAAAATGCGCAAGACCCTGATTCGCCGCGGCACGCCGCTGCCAACGGAAGTGACGCGCGAGTTGATCATGCGTGGCGCGCAGCGAAAGAGCATCGTCTTGTCACTTTGGCAAGGTGATGCGGAAAACGCTCAACATCGCACATTGATCGGTCGCGCGGTTCTGGAGGACCTGCCCGCTGACTTGGCGGAAGACTGGCCCATCGATCTAAAACTCGAAATGGGCATCAATGGGCGGATTGCAGTCGATGCGTCTGTTCGATACACAAAATGCATCGTTCATCTTGTCATGCAGCGTCCTGATTTTGTCTCCGCTACTCACTTCAATCTCTGGCAGCAGATTGTCGAATCACTTAGCGGGTTGCCGGCCTACGTTGAAGCCGGCAAGCTGGAAGACATCGGCGGCAAGAAGATTCCAGTAGTGATCACGTCCTCCCACCCTGCCGAAGCGTCGGTGCAGGAAGACTCCGAGCCTCAAGCAGTGGAAGAAAATCGGTTGCTTGCCTTGCTGCGGCGGCTGATGCCGTTTCACCGCGGAGCGACTCAATTGGCGTCGACTTCGGAGGCAGCGGTCGCGGCGCCAGTTTCTGGTGATCAATCTGCCCGGCGCACTCCACCCGCGCTGGAGGTAATTGAGATGCACGACGAACTTTAGTTCACCCGCCCTTGCGCCTGGCGAAGCTAGGTCGGCAGTGCTTCGCCTCCGGGCAAGTGGTCGTCAAGGTGCATCTCGTCGGTGAAGACCGCCACGGCGACTTTGAGAGACACAGTTCACAACATCAGGCCTGCGGCCCAAATGCCGGCCGTGACTTTCCATTCGGTCAAGCTGGGGGTTGTATTCGACAGCCCTTTTTAGTTAGCTCGCAGGCCAGCCGTGAACGCCGCCACGGAATCCAAAAAGAATCTTGCAGCGGCCTGGTTTAATGGGATGGAAGTGCTGATCGCTTGAGCTTCCGGGGCGCCGTTTAGGCAGATCGCGACCAAATTCAGTCACGCTGGCGGGCCACCTATCGAAATCGACATGTTGCCGATGATTCTGCGTGCTGATGACGAATTCGACAGAAGCCAATTGTGATCTTGTTCGAGTGGGCACGCCGGCAAACAATTCGGCAAGGATCTGAACTCGTGCCGACCCCGGCGACCACATACTCGCTGGCAGCTCTGCATAGGTACACGATCACCCAATTGACCCAACGGTGCGATTACCGGATCCGATGTTCACTCAGTCGCTGTAAACGACGGTCGAATAGTGCAGCGCGTGGCGGTTGAAAAGTGTGGCGCCGGGGTGGATGAGGGTCTCAGTCTAAATCAGGGTGCGGGAGTATTCCAGTAAGAATCCTTCCTCCTCCGGAGGAGGAAGGATCTTGTCGATTTTAACGGCGGCTAGGATTCTGCCGATTCGTCATCAGGTGACGAGGAGGAGGTCGCGGGTTTCGGGCGCGATCCCTTGCGGCGTCTCCGTGCATCTTGCAAGCGATAACTTTCGCCGGTCGATTCGAGGATGTGACAGTGGTGCGTCAGCCGATTGAGCACGGCGCCGGTTAGCCGCTCGCTGCCAAGGACTTCGGTCCATTGCTCGAAGGGCAGATTAGTCGTCACGATCAACGACTGCCGTTCATACGCGCTGCTGATCACCTCGAAGAGTAGCTCCGCGCCGAGCTTGCTGGCGGGGACGTAACCCAGCTCGTCGAGGATCAGCAGATCGAACTTCGCCAAGGACGCTTTCATCCGCAACAGTGTCCGTTCTTCCCGAGCTTCCATGAGTTGCGTGATCAGTTCGGTAACGCGGCAGAAGCGGACGCGTTTCTCCCGCTGGCAAGCGGCAATGCCGAGCGCGGTGGCCAGATGCGTCTTGTCCATACCCGGATGCCCCAGGAAGATCACCGACTCGCGGCGTTCCACGAACTCGCACCGCAAGAGCTCCGCCACCAGTACGCGATTCAGCGAGGGCTGCGCAGCGAAGTCGAAATAACCGGGCGACGCAGGTTGGATGAATCCTGATAGCCGGCCGTTGTGCGGCAAAATTTAGCTTCATTCAGAAACCAGTTGTCCCCGGTTCAATGCTCCACACAAACGCAATGACGTAATGCGTCTCCATCAGCAAATACGCGGGAGCAAAGCGGTGGTTGGTTCGTCCAGTGGTTGCGTCGTTCCCAGGGCACGTCGGATGGTTACCGGGAAGCGTTGTTGAGCCTGGACCTCACCGACGCGAGCGGCAAGCTTTGATTCTGGATGACAGCGCAGGATGGCTAAGGCTGCCTCGCAGGCACCCGGTTCAACGGCCAGCAAGAAGACCCCTTCACCGGCGAAGTAAAGAGGATCGACGCCCAACAATTCTGACAGGCCGCGGAGTTCGTCAGGCATGGGAAACGTGGCTTGCTCGACGGCCAGCGTTACGCGGGCTGCTTCGGCCCATTCGTGCAGCACGGCTGCCACGCCGCCTCGCGTGGCGTCGCGCATGGCTTTGACGCGCGATCCGAGTTGTTCTCTCAACACTCGAATCGGCTTGACCAGCGGCAGTGAGTCGCTGTGAGGAGCGGGATCGAAACTCAGTCGTTCGCGGGCGGCCATGACCGCGATTCCATGTTGACCGACGGGCCCGCTAATGATCAGTTCGTCTCCTGGTGTAAGCGATTTCGGCCCCGCAGGTACGGGCGAGTGGAAAACGCCAATTCCGGTTGTGTTGATAAACAACCCATCCACCGCGCCGCGTGGAACAACCTTCGTATCGCCAGCCACAATCGCCACGTCGGAACGCCGCGCGGCACTGGCCACACTCGCGATCACTTGATCGAGAACGGCCAGCGGCAGTCCTTCCTCCAGGATGAGCGCGAGCGTTAACCAACAGGGGTGCGCTCCCGAGACAGCCAGGTCATTAACGGTTCCGTACACCGCAAGCGAGCCGATGTCGCCGCCGGGGAAAAACAACGGCGTAACCACAAAGCTATCGGTCGTGACCGCCAGCGGCCCTACCGGTTGCGGCAAACACGCAGCATCATCGAGCGACTGCAAGTGAACATTGGCCAGTCGATTGGTAATGTGTTCTCGCACGAGTTGCCGCGTCAGCCGGCCGCCATCGCCGTGCGCCAAGGTCACGTGCGGCACATCACGATTCAACTCGATGGGGCAGGAAAGTCCTTCGTTGTTTGTTCGCGAAACCGATTCTGGAGGCATGGTTCTCACTTCCCCGCGTGGCTGGCAACTCGATAGCGATGGTAGGCGGCACATGGACCTTCGGTAGACACCATGGGTGCTCCGAGCGGCGAGTCGGGCGTGCAGCGAGTCCCAAAGTGCGGGCACTCCGTCGGCCTGATTCGACCGATCAGCACGTCGCCCGCCGGACACTCCGTAGCGCAGGCCGCGACCTCAGGCGTCGCCGAGAATCGCTGCCGTGCGTCGAATCGCTGCCACTCCTCCCTGAGTTTCAGGCCGCCGCGAGGAATGACACCGAAACCGCGCCACGGCGTATCTCGTACTTCATAAATCTGCTCGACCAGGCGCTGGGCTGCCAGGTTCCCCTCGCGGCGAACACTACGCGCATAGCAGTTTTCCACGCTGGCAACACCGGTCTCCAATTGTCTCACACAGGCGAGGATGCCTTCCAGCAGATCGACCGGTTCAAAGCCGGTCACCACCAGGGGAAGGCGAAATCGACGGA
Source organism: Anatilimnocola aggregata (assembly GCF_007747655.1). Classification (NCBI taxonomy): domain Bacteria; kingdom Pseudomonadati; phylum Planctomycetota; class Planctomycetia; order Pirellulales; family Pirellulaceae; genus Anatilimnocola; species Anatilimnocola aggregata. The sequence goes on along the minus strand of NZ_CP036274.1, from coordinate 2,913,092 downwards.
CAAACTCGTCATATTCTGCGAAGCCGGTGACTGCGCAAACGTGACCGGCGGCCAGAAAGGCCTTAGCGCGGTGGTCCGGCGCGGTTGCCAGCATCTGCATGGCCGGCAGGACGCAGACATGGGCCACCAGCAGACTGAAATTGTCGAGGCCGTAGTGAGTTGCCTGCTGCACTGCCAGTGCGGTGGCAGGCGCTGTGGTCTCGAAACCCACGGCCAAAAACACAATCTGATCCTGTGGTCGCTCGCGGGCAATTTCCACAGCGTCGAGCGGCGAATAGACAACCGCCACACGCCCACCTTTGCTCCGCGAACTGAGCAACGTGCCGTGACTGCCTGGCACGCGAAGCATGTCTCCAAAGCTGGCCAAGATCGTGTTCGGCCGCAGGGACAATTCCTGTGCCGCGTCAATGGTCTCGACCGGCGTCACACAGACAGGACACCCGGGGCCGTGGATCAGTTCGATGCAGCCCTCCAGCGCCTCATCGATCCCGTACCGCAACAAGTTGTGCGTCTGACCGCCACAGACTTCCATCAGCGTCCAGCGCCGCGTGGCCATGCGACGAATGGCCTCAACCAGTCGTCGGACGGCTTCGGGATCTCGAAATTCATCTACATACTTCATGTGCGGTCTCCAGTGCGCGACCAATCAGCACCATCCGCCAACCGCGCCAGGTCGACGATCAACCGCTGAGCCTCGGCCTCATCGATCCGGCCGATACCGATACCCGCATGAATCAAGACGAATTGACCTTCCTCAACTTCCGGCACCAAGGCCAGGTGGCAAACGCGGCGTATTCCTGCGAACTCGACATCCGCGCGGGCCAAAGGGCCACTACGTTCAATCCAGCGCACTACTTTCCCTGGAACGCCGAGGCACACGATTCACCTGCTGTATTGATTTTCAAGTTGACTGGAAGCGATCGCCAATTGTCCGGCAGCGAGACCACCATCATTCACCGGGATCAGTCCCGGTAGGCCGATTAATTGGCCCGTTTGTGCAAACATTTCGACGAGCAATTCGACGAGGATGCGATTCTGAAAACAGCCGCCACCTAAGACAACCGGGCTTTGCGGATACCGACGCGCGACCGCCAACACGGCCTTCGCTAAACCACGATGAAACCGCATCGCAATCACACCCGGTGCGACTGCGGCTTGTAGATCGCCCAGAATTTGCACCACGGCTGGTCGCCAATCAAGGACGCACGGCCTAGTCCCCTGAAGAGGCATGGGGTAACAACCGGCAGCAGTGCGATCACAGACTGCCTCCAGCACCATGGGCCCCTGTCCCTCAAATTGTGCGACCTCCACTCCGAGCAACAGCGCGGCGATACCATCAAACAAGCGTCCGGCGCTGGTCGTGACGGGTGAGAACCGCGGATTTCCTATCAGAGGCAGGAGCACTTGGGGAGATCCGGCCTGAAATGCGAGTTTCGAGGCGCGTTCACTGCCGACAGCGCGCTGTGCCAATGACACAGCAACCCGCCACGGCTCGCGAACGGCACGTTCGCCTCCGGGCAGGTCGAATGGTAACACATGGGCAACGCGTTTGAACTCAGCGGATGTGGCCAGGAGAAACTCGCCGCCCCAAATGGTTCCATCGTCGCCGAGTCCAGTGCCATCAAAGGCCACGCCCAAAACGGCTCGGTCCAGCCAGCGATGCTCGACCATTCCGGCAACAACATGCGCATGATGATGTTGCACCTGCATGCAAGGAAGCGGCTGCGTCGCGGCCCAACGTTTTGAGTAATAATCGGGATGCAAGTCGCCAGTAAGCGCCACAGGCGACGAACCAAATAGGTTCTGCAGATCGGCAACATGAGTCTCCCAGCGCTCACGTTCAGCGGCAGAATCCAAGTCGCCGACATGAGGCCCAAGCACGCCTTGCGCACCATTGCTGATTGCAATGGCAGCCTTGTGATGCCCCCCAATCGCCAGGAGCGGCTTCGGCGAATGTACTTCTAAAGGCAGTGGCGCAAATCCGCGTGCCGAACGCAAGACCGCAACTCGCCCCGCTATGACGCGGACCACGCTGTCGTCAACGGGTCGCCGAATGGGGCGGTTATGCTCCAGCCACAGGTCGGCAATGGCTGCTAGGCGGATATGCGCCCCTCGGTGCTCGAACGCTAGCGGATCTCCTTCTCGGTTTCCGCTGGTCACGACGAGTGGCCGCCCGCAGGCGATCAGCAGCAGATCGTGCAAAGGTGACGTGGGCAGCATCAGCCCCAGCGTATCAAGTCCGGGTGAGACACCGTGAGCAAGTTCGTTCCCCTGCTGCTGATCTAAGATGACGATTGGCCCCGCAGGTGACGCGAGCGCCTGACGCTCGGTCTGGTCGCACCGCGCGAGGCGCAAGGCCTGTTCGACACTCGCGACCATGACCGCGAAGGGTTTGCCGTTGCGCTGTTTCCGAGTTCGCAGTCGATTGACGGCTGTCTCTGAGGTGGCATCGACAATGAGTTGATACCCGCCGAGTCCCTGCAAGGCGACGATCTCGCCGCGAAGAATGGTCGCGGCCGCCGCTTGGATCGCGTCTCTGCCGGTGGCGATCGTTCGGTCTGTGTTGTCGCAACACCACCAGTGCGGTCCACAAGCCGGACAAGCGGTCGTCTCCGCATGATACCTTCGATCTGCAGGCGAATTGAATTCCCTCTGACAGATTGGGCAAAGGGTGAAGTTCCGCATGGTTGTGTGAGCGCGTTCATACGGCATTTTCTCGATGATCGAATACCGAGGACCACATGCCGTGCAACTGGCAAACGGGTATCTCGAACGCCGGTCCGTAGCGCTTCGTGTTTCGCGAAGACAGTCTTCACAAGCGGCGAGATCTGGGGGCACGCGTACTTTTAGCGCGCCTGAAACTGATTCACTCCGAATGGCGAATGTCTTGCACATGGGAGGTTCAATCGGCGCGCACTCCTGGCTTTCTACGATTGCGGCGCGGGGCAGTCGTTGGGGAAGTTCGCGGATGAACTGTTCAACTTCATCGGAGGTGCCCCCCACGACGATCTCCACCCCGCGACAGGTGTTGCTCACCCAACCCATCAAAGACAACTGGCGGGCCCACCGCGCAATTGCGGGTCTTACACCCAGACCCTGGACCCGGCCGGTCAACGTCACATGAACTGCGCTAGGCAATACATCCGTCACGGGTGCTGGTCTCGCTTCTGCAGCATTGCATCCCGTTGTTGTTCTAGATATTGGCACCACTCCTCAATGCCGCGGCCATCGAGTGCGCACACGTTGAAGACATCGAGATTCGGTTGAATGCGCTGCGCATCTTGCACGGCCGATTCGCTGGAGAAGGGAACGTGCGGCAGCAAATCGAGCTTCGTGATGACCATTGCCTGACTCGTGCGAAACATCTTCGGATACTTGCCTGGCTTGTCATCTCCTTCTGTCGTGCTGAGCAAAACCACTCGCAAATGTTCCGCTAAATCGTGTGAGGCGGGGCATACTAGGTTACCGACGTTTTCGATGAACAGAAAATCGACCTGCGGGTCGCCGAGCTGCACCAGACCGCGTTTAACGAGCGGCAACTCTAAATGGCAGGCTCCGCCCGTGGTGAGTTGCACGGTGGGAACATAGCGCGCAAGCCGCTGCGCGTCGCGGTCTGTTTCGAGGTCTCCCACGAGCACTGCCATCGTGCGGCGGCTCTGGAAGTATTGCGCGGTTGCTTCCAGCAGCGAAGTTTTCCCTGCTCCGGGAGACGACAACAAGTTGACCGCAAGCGTCCCGCGCCCCGCCAGTCGGGCCCGTTCCGCAGCAGCGTCGGCCCGCTCTTCTGCCAGCACATCTCTTCTGACGACGATCACTTGTTTGCTCATGTCGTACCTTTGATCATTAACGCCGCATCATCCACGGTGACGCTCACCAGTTGCAATTGGTCCCCCGCCACCACTTGCACAGCACGACCACCGCACAATCGGCAGTAGAAATCGAAATCGGACAACTCCGACTCGGCCGCGCAATCGCGGCAACGTACCACGAGCGGCGTTCGCTCGATCACCAGTCGTGTGGGTGCGAGTTCGTGGTCGCTGGCCAGTTGTTCAAAAGCACTTTCCAGCAAGGTGGCCTCGATCCCCGACAGCGGCCCAATCTGGACCCGCACTTCCAAGCAGTGCCTCGCGCCGTTCGCGTGGCAGATACCGGTCGCCTGCTGCAGCAGCTTCCTGGCAAACGACCATTCATGCATGGCTGATCGGCTCCGACTTGGAAAGCGTCATTTGCAGGTCATCGCTTATGAGCTTCACGATCTTGGGGATGGCGGATCGCACTGCACTGCTGAGCGGAGCGCCCGGCGAGGTGTCGCCAAGTTCTATTCCCCACACAATGACTTGCTGCGGTAGTCTCTCCAACTGCTCCGCTAGTGAGAGCACGAACGGCAATGTTAGATCGTGCGAGCCGCCGCGCTTGCATGTGGCCAGAGATTCCGTTGGCCACTGCCACCGATAAATGTCACCCGGCGCGCCGTCAGCCTGGCAAGCATCGCAGATGATGAGCTGATCTAAGTCCGGTAACCAGTCGAGCAGTTCAAGAGGTTGACTGGCCGTTTTGACCTGCAGCTCACCCTGCATCGCAACCGCAAGTTCTCGCATCACGGCCCAGCCAATCTGGTCGTCGCCATGCGGCGACCCGATGCCCACGGCGAGCTTGCGTGGCTTCGAAGCACGTTGTCCACTGTCGGTCATGACGTGCCTCGCTCAATGACGACGCGCAGGAAGTGCGTGGAACAACTGATGCAGGGGTCGTAGCAACGTACGAGGTTCTCGCTCTTGCGAGCGACGATTTCGTCTGGTTGCGCGATAATGTCGGGCAGCCACTGCCTCAGGTCCAACTCGATTTGCCGCTGATTCTGCGACGTCGGAGGCACGATCTTGGCTTCACACACGAGGCCGGCCTCGTCCACGCGATAGCGGTGATAAAGGAGTCCGCGAGGGGCCTCGGTGGCGGACCAACCCACACCTGGACGATATTCGTACGGAATTCTCGTGGGCTGCGCGGGCTGATAGCTTCGCAATATCGAGAGCGCTTCTTCAAAGGCGTGAATCAGTTCCAGGCCGCGGGCGACAATACTCTGGAAGGGATTGAGACACGGCCAAACCAGCGGCAATTCGTGCGCCAGGCGGCGGGCCGTCGGTGACAGTTGTTCCAGGTTCAAAGCAATTCGTGCGAGCGGTCCCACGAGGTAACTCGTACCACCCGTGCGAACACAATGCAGAGCGGTCGAATGTGCCACTTGCCGTTCGATAAATTCCGTCTCGAAATCGGAGACCGGCGCCGACCAGCCCGATGATCCCGAGATCACACCTTCATTCATCGGGTACTCGTCGGGATGTGTAAGTGAAACCAACTCGTAGTTGCAGGTAAGGTCAGGAAACTCGAATCCCGCAACCCAGCGCGTCGTTTCTACGGCCGCCTCGACCGCCCATTCGAACTGAGGGATTAACTGCTGCAGCGCCTCGCGCAAGGGCGAGCGATAAAAGCCCCCCACGGCAACATTGATGGGATGAATGGCCCTGCCGCCGAGAGCTTCCAATAGCTGGTTGCCGATCTTCCGGAGTCGTAAGCCGCGATTTACCTCATCGGGAAAGCGTTCGGCCATCTCCAGACCACTCTCGAAGCCGAGAAAATCGGGGGCATTCAGCAAGTAAATGTGCAGGGCGTGGCTTTCGATCCACTCGCCACAATACAGCAACCGCCGTAGTCGCCGAATCTCCGGCGTGACGCTCACGCCGAGTGCGCATTCCAGCGCATGCACGCTGCTCATCTGATAGGCCACGGGGCAGATGCCGCAAATTCGGGCGGTGATGTCGGGAACCTCTTCGACGGACCGGCCGCGCAAAAATGCCTCAAAAAAACGAGGTGGCTCGTAAATTTGCAATTGCACATCTTCGATCACACCGTTGCGCAAGCGCACCTGCAGGCCGCCTTCCCCTTCCACTCGCGTGAGTGCTTCGATCTTGATGGTCCGAGTCGATTGGTCAGGCGTCATGGCGTGAGCCCTCCAAAGTGACGGAGCTGGTTGAGTTGCTGCCGCAACTCGCCACGAAAGTCGGGATGCGCAATCGCGATCAGCGCGTCACCCCGCTGCCGCAGCGACAGTCCATGCAAATTGACAGCACCGTACTCCGTGACGACCCATTGCACATGTCCACGGGTTGTCACGACACCCGCTCCCGGCGCTAGTTCCGCCACAATCCGCGACACTGTACCTCTCACGGCCGTGGAGGGAAGTGCGATGATCGCATGCCCACCCGGCGACATCGCCGCGCCGCGGATGAAATCCATTTGACCGCCAATTCCCGAATAGATGCGATGTCCGATCGAGTCCGCACAGACCTGCCCAGTAAGATCAATTTGCAAAGCGGAATTCACGGCCACGAGTTTGTCGATCTTGCGCAACAGGTTCGTGTCGTTCGTAATGTCGCAGGGATAGAACGCCACTTGCGGGTTGTCATCTACAAAATCAAACAGTCGCCGAGTGCCCGTGACGAAACTGGTCACGATCTGCCCTGGATAGATTTTTTTGCAGCGGTTCGTAATGACACCCGCGTGAACCAGATCAACGATTCGATCAGAGAACATTTCCGTATGAACGCCCAAGTCGCTTTTGCTGCCTAAGCGGCTCAGCACTGCATCGGGAATTGCACCTATTCCGGTTTGCAGCGTGGCACCATCCTTGATCAACTGAGCGATCTGTTCGCCGATCGCGGCTTCGACAGGTGTTTCCGGCATCGGCGGGTGTTCGTGCAGCGGGCGATCCGTTGCGGTCCACGCCGCGAATGATTTTAGCGGCACGACACTGTGGCCGTGCGTGCGCGGCATCTGGCGATTGATTTCGGCGATCAGCAGCGGCGCGCAATCGGCGGCGGCGCGGGCTGCATCCACCGATGTTCCTAACGAACAGAACCCATGCTTGTCTGGCGGCGAAACCTGCAGCAGCGCCGCATCGAGACGAATCCGACCGCTTTGAAACAAGCCCGGGATATCGGACAAGAACACCGGAATGAAGTCCGCCTGCCCGTCCTGAATGGCTTGCCGAACCGGGCTGCCGGTGAATAATGACACCGACTGGATACGGCCGTGACAGGCCGGTTCTACAAAGGGCGCCGGACCAGCGGTATGCATATGATACAGCCGCACATCGGTAAGATCGCAGCGGCGGCACAGCGCTTCGAGCAGAGGAGTCGGTGTCGCTGACGCGCCATGCACGAAGATATTCATGCCGCTCTGCAGTTGTTCGACTGCTTCCGACGTAGTGACGGCGGGATCGAGGTATTGGTTCATGGTGAATCCTGCAGCCGTTCACTTTCTTGGCGGAACTCCTCAGAGTAGCCATTGAAACTCCGCAGGCTGTGGATCACTTGTTCGCGTGGAACTCCCGTCGCCGAGAACTCCGTCGTTAAGCTGATGAGGTTGGGCTGTGCCGCGGGACCATAACAGCCGTAGCAGCCGCGATTAAACGATGGGCAGATGGCGCCACATCCCGTATGAGTGACCGGCCCCAAACAGGGCTGACCTTGGGCGACCATCACGCACACCGTGCCCCGCAGTTTGCAGTCGAGACAAACGGTATGTCGTGGCACGCGCGGCTGCCGACCCGCCAACAATGAGGAGAGGACGTCGACGAGTTGGTTTTGGTTGATCGGACAACCACGCAACTCAAAATCGACCTTTACATGGGCGGCAATCGGCGTGGAGTGAGCCAGCGATGAAATGTATTCAGGAGACGCGTAAACTGCCTGCAAGAACTCCTGATGGTTGGCCCAGTTCCTGAGCGACTGAATGCCACCGGCCGTCGCGCAAGCGCCGATCGTGACCAGATACGCCGACTGCCGCCGCACCTCCCGGATGCGTTCCACGTCATGCGGCGTGGTGATGGAACCTTCCACCAGCGTCACGTCGTAGGGACCGTCCGCGATTCGGCTGGTCGCTTCAAGGAAGTGAACAATCTCCACCTTACCGGCAAGTTCCAGCAACTGGTCTTCGGCGCTCAGCAACGATAATTGGCACCCATCGCAGGACGCAAACTTAAAGACCGCGAGTTTCGGTTTGCCGCTCATCACAGTCCCTCGACTTTCAGCCAGGACGCGACTCGATCGTAGCGGATCACGGGTCCATCTTTGCAGACGAACTCCGGCCCTAGTTGGCAGTGGCCGCAAAAGCCGACCGCGCATTGCATGTTCCGCTCCAACGAGACCCAAACTCGCGATGCGGGCACGCCCCGCCGTAATGCACCCTGCGCCGCGAACCGCATCATCACTTCCGGGCCACAACAGAGCACCACGCATTTGGCTGGATCGAAGTCACTGAGTTGCTCGACCAGCACCGTCACCACGCCGACATTGCCCTGCCAACCCGGAGCAGCACGGTCCACGGTCACTTCGACAGAAATACCGCTCGTAATCCAGTCCGGATATTCCCGCTCGTATAAGAGCAGTTCTGGAGAACGTGAACCATAGAGCAGCCAGACTCGACCAAACTGTCCACGCTGCCGCAGCAAGTGGTAAATCGCTGGCCGAAGCGGTGCGAGTCCCAGGCCACCAGCGATGATGAGCACGTCGCGCCCCACACATTCCGCTAAAGGCCAACCGCTGCCGTACGGTCCGCGCAGACCTAATGTATCGCCGAGCTTTAGTCGCGCGAGCGTCTTCGTTACATTTCCCACCGCGCGCACTGTGTGTGCCCAGGTACCGGCACTTTCCGGATCGGCGCTCAGGGAGATGGGTACTTCGCCAGCGCCGGGCAAATACAGCATGTTGAATTGCCCGGGTTGGAACCGGTAGGTTGCGCCGCGCGCCTCGTTAACAAACGCCAGGTGATAGGTGGCGACACCCTCCACTTCGGCAGTGATCTCGCGAATGACCGCCGTTTCTGACAACCAGGGATTGGGGTTGGGAGCAGATTCACAGTCGAATCGGGTTTGCGCTGCACTCACTGTGTTGCTCCGCGGATGGCCGCCACTTCTTCAGTCAGATCAATGCCCACGGGACACCACGTGATGCACCGTCCACAGCCGACGCAACCGGAAGTACCGAACTGGTCGATCCACGAGGCGAGCTTATGCGTCAGCCATTGCCGATAGCGAGACCGAATCTGATCTCGCACCTCCCCGCCGTTCATATAGCTGAAGTCGATGCTGAAGCACGAATCCCATTTTCGTTGCCGCTCCACATGGTCGCCGGAAAGGTCCGCAACTTCCTCGACCGAAGCACAAAAGCACGTTGGACAGACCATCGTGCAGTTGCTGCAGGAAAGGCAACGGCTGGCGACATCATCCCAGCGTGAATGATTGAGATTGCCCAGCAGCAAATTCCGAATACCGTCCGTGTTCAGGCTCCGCTGAATCTGATCCACGGCCTGCTGGCGGGCGATTTTTGCCGCACCCAGGTCATCGGCCTCTACGGGGCGGGTCTCCAAGTCAGCGACGATCGCTGCTCCCTCGGGCGTTCCTGTTTCGACGACGAACCCCTCAGGCAATTCGGTGAGCGCGATATCGTAGCCCGACTGGCACTCTGGTCCGGTATTCATGGAAGTGCAAAAGCATGTGGGGGCAGCTTGCGTACAGTTGACCGCGATGATGAGCGATTGTGATCGCTGACGTTGGTACACAGGATCAACAAAGGAGCCATTTAAAAATACGCGGTCCTGCACTTGAATGGCGGCAATTTCGCAGGCCCGCACACCGAGAAACGCCTGCTTCGGCGGTGAATCGTCCGCCGACTTGAACTGCCAGCCGTCAGCCGTTTTGTCGGCTTTGCTGACGGTCGTCAGTGGTGGAAAAAGATAACGCTTCCAGGAGTGCGGACCGACCACAAAGCCAAACCATTGTTCGTCGTCACGCCGCACAATGCGATACTTGCCAGGGGCTTGCTCATCGGTCCAGCCGCGCGGCAAGTCCTCTACCGACCGGATGGGAGCATACACAATCGCTTCCTGGTCAATTGTTGGACCGAGTACCTGATATCCCCGTTCGGCCAGCACGGCGAACAATCGGTTAAACGCTGCCTTGGCCAGATACCGCGGCGGCCTATCGTCTGTTTCTTGAGACTTAGCCATGCGGTTCCTCCTTGACAGAAATCTGTTGCGCATCAGTTGAGCAGAGGTCCAACAATTGCAACCTGGTCGCCACCAATCGCCGAGCCAACGCGTTTGCCAATTGTTCCATAAACCGATAGCCGAATTCGTGGTCTTGCTCAAATAGCTCCTTGAGTTTGCTTACCGGCAAGGCGAACGCCGAAGTCTCCTCTAACGCAGTTGCCGAAGTCGTCATCTCACCCGTTCCCAACATAGCGGACCAGGCGACAAGCTGCCCGGGCCCTAAGGTCAGAATGGGGATGCATCCACGTCCCGGCACGCGCATTTGTAACTGCACCTTTCCCCTCTGCAGCACAAACAACTCAGCGCAGTGTGCCCCTTCGTGGAACAGCAGTCCGCCAGCACCGTACGAGCGTAGCTCGGCCAGTTGCGCCAGTTGGCGCAACATCGTTTCTGGGAGTTTCGAAAACAACCCCAGTTCAGACAGGTTCTTATAAATATCTTCCAGCGCCATTATGACCTCGCTCCCAAAGTGATGATCCGGACCGCATCTGGATCTTGAGGTCCATTGCCAGGCAGAACCAGAGGGTCGTTCGGCTGGAATCGAAAGTCTACCGCCGGAACAGCAATGAATGTTGAGTTTCGGCACACGGCGAGGAGCGTTGCTCCAGTTCTCTAGGAGCTCTCTTTTTCTAGGATTGCCAGTGTAGTTTTAAGGACGGTGTCCGGGTTAAGCGAGATGCTGTTGATGCCTTGCTCCACCAGGAACTGTGCGAACTCGGGATAGTCGCTCGGCGCTTGTCCGCAGATGCCAATCTTTCGACCCCGTGCGCGGCACGTCGCGATGACTTGGGCGATCATCTTTTTCACCGCGGCATTGCGCTCGTCGAAGATGGGCGCAACAATATCACTATCGCGGTCCACGCCCAGAATAAGTTGCGTCAGATCGTTCGAGCCAATGCTGAAGCCATCAAAAATGTCCGCGAACTCATCGGCAAGGATGACATTGCTGGGGATTTCACACATCACATAGAGTTCGAGGTCGTTCTCTCCTCTTCGCAGGCCATGTTTGGCCATTTCGGCTTGCACGCGACGGCCTTCCTCCACGGTGCGACAGAAGGGAATCATCAGCTTGAGATTGGTGAGCCCCATCTCGTCTCGCACTTTCTTCGCAGCGCGACATTCCAACGCGAACCCGGCCTGATAGCGCGGATGGTAGTAGCGACTCGCCCCCCGAAAGCCCAGCATCGGGTTTTCTTCGACCGGTTCGTAAGCTTTGCCGCCGATGAGATTCGCATACTCGTTCGTTTTGAAGTCGCTTAATCGCAGGATGACGTCCTTGGGATAGAACGCTGCGGCGAGCATCGCGACGCCCTGTGCCAGCTTATCCACAAAGAATTGTGGCTTGTCGGTGTACCCTGTCGTGAGTCGCTCGATCTCAGCTTTGGCGGCCAGGTCCTCGAGTTGCTCGAAGTTCACCAGAGCGAGCGGGTGAATCTTGATATAGGTCGTGACGATGAACTCCATTCGCGCCAGTCCGACGCCTTCGTTGGGGATGAAGGAAAGCGCAAATGCTTCTTCGGGATTAGCCAGGTTCATCATGACCTTCGTGCGCGGATGGCCGAGTGTCTTCAAGCTGGTGCGCTTCACTTCGAAAGGCAACTCACCCTCGTAGACGAAGCCCGTGTCCCCTTCGGCGCAGCTCACGGTCACCAGTTGGCCGTCTTTGAGCGCATTAGTGCCATGATCCGTGCCGACAATCGCCGGCACGCCCAATTCGCGGCTGACAATCGCCGCGTGGCAAGTGCGGCCCCCTCGGTTGGTGATGATGGCGGCCGCCTTCTTCATGATCGGCTGCCAGTCGGGGTCAGTCTTGTCGGTGACGAGGACTTCTCCTTCCTGAAACTGACCGATGAACTGTGCGCTCTTGATGACCCGCACTCTTCCCGTGGCTACTTTCTCGCCGACGCTGCGTCCCGTGATCAGCACTTTGCCGCGCTGACCCAATTGATAGGACTCCAGCACGTCAGGATTCTTTTGCGACTGCACCGTTTCAGGCCGCGCTTGCACGATGAACAACTCGCCGGTGCGACCGTCCTTGGCCCACTCCAAGTCCATTGGCGCCGGCTGGCCTCGTTTCGCGGAATAGTGGTCTTCGACGATGCATCCCCAGCGCGCGAGTTCGAGCACTTCGTCGTCGGTCAGAGACAATCGCGCTCGATCTGCGGGTGGCACCGGAACATTCTTGACCATCTTTCCGCCACCCACGTCGTACACCAGCGCAAACTCCTTGCTGCCGACAACCTTTTGCAGGATGGGCCGGTGGCCGGTCTTCAACGTCGGCTTGAAGACGATGAACTCGTCGGGAGTGACCGAGCCTTGCACCACATTCTCACCCAGGCCGTAAGCCGAACTGATGAGGACGGCGTCGCGGAACCCTGACTCCGTATCAATGGTGAACATCACGCCGGAGCAGGCGAGGTCGGACCGGACCATCCGTTGCACGCCGATGCTGAGCGCGATCTTAAAATGGTCGAAACCTTTGTCCACGCGATAGCTGATGGCGCGATCCGTGAAGAGCGAAGCAAAACAGCGCTTGCACGTCTCCAAGAGCGCCGTGATCCCCTGCACATTGAGATACGTCTCCTGCTGCCCGGCGAAGCTAGCATCGGGGAGGTCTTCCGCGGTGGCCGAAGAGCGAACGGCCACATCCAGCGGCACATTGGTATTCCCCTGTAAGCGGCGATACGCCTCGGCGATCTGGTCCTGCAGGTCCTGCGGCAGTGTCGCGCTGAGAATGGCCTGACGCACGGCGTGCCCGCGCTCGCTCAGGTTAGCGGTGTCTTGCGTGTCGAGGTCGAAGAGCGTCGCGCGAATCCGTTCATCAATCCGGGCTTCGCGGATGAAATGGCGATAGGCTTCGGCCGTGACGGCGAATCCATCGGGCACTTTCACTCCCTTGCTCGTGAGTTCGCGGACCATCTCCCCCAGTGACGCGTTCTTGCCGCCGACGATCGGAATGTCGCCGATGGTGATATCGGCGAACCACATGATGTAGGGCTGTTCGGTGCGATGATTCATCGTGGGGCGCGCTTCGGGAGGAGAGATTCGAGAAGGAAATGTATGTTAGTCGTCGGAAAAGCTGACGAGTTCGTGCATCCGATGTGTGAACTTCACTGCGTAAGTAATCAAGGACCTCCTGCCTCACGTGACGTAATCAGCAACGTGTCGCCCCTAACTTTCCTCAGCAACACGCTCCGCGCGTCTATACCCTTGACGATCACGTCGGTTGCCCAGGGCGTCGCCACAGCCTGCAGAATGCGAATAATTGCAGATGACGTGCCTGGCACTGCTGGATTGCAACTTTCGGGCAAATTCACGGCAAAAATTCGCACTTTAGTGGGTCGCGCGCTCTCGCCGACTGCCCCAGCGCGCCCTCCCGCACAGTAGGGCCGCGCGCACTCCGTGTCATCGCACACCTCGAATGTCTAATTGGTTCGAAGCCAAGTCTCGTGGAACCAGTAACGCATTCTGCTCGCCAACGGCACACCGCTGGCCGACATTGTCAATCGTATTGCCACTAGCAATGCCTTTGGCCGATCGGCACAAAGATGCAAGACGAGAAGTGCTCGGCAAACGGCGCGAACTCGCAATCCTGAACGCCCCAGCAGTGCTGTATGATCCAACGAGCGGCAAAATGGCGTTGGAACCGATTGCTAAGTTATTGAAAATCCCCAGTAAATCTCCCGGAAACCTAGCTAGCGCTGGCCAGCAATATCGAAAGTGTTCTAATTTCTAACCTGCTTCGGACCGACACGCGAATGGCATGTAGATTAGGCTTAAAATCGTAATGCTGGGAGAGATGGGCAGCCACGCATCCTCCCTAACTTGTCGCAAAACTCCTCAACTACGTGCCATTCGACCGACACGCCGAAGCAGATTTTGGCTCCTGATCTTCCGGCTACAACAACACAGGGAGCGAGTCGCCGGGCTTGGGGATACAGCGCCCACAATCCCTGCCCTATGCGTCCGCGGAAGTTATACGAGCATTTATTCAGTCCTACTCGTGCACAGCCCTCTCATCCCGCCTGATGGCAGTCTACTGACTTTGACTCCTCGTTACGCTCCCTGAAGAAGCGAGTATCTGTCTAGCAAGTGCAATCGCAGGAAATGTAGACTGCGCCGACGGCATTTCGTTCTTTGCCCCACTTCGCGAGACCACAATGCGCCCGATTTGCCACCTAGCGTTCTTCCTGGCGGTTACCCATTCTTTGCTGATACTCGCGGCAGAGCCAACTCGCCTCGTGCCGGAGGATATTTACAAGCTCGCCGGTCCGCAGCTCACTGTCGCCTCTCCGAAGACAGGTGCCGCTGCAGTTATCTACCGCCGCGTCGATCAGACGTCGAAGCAGGAGCGGTTTGCGCTAGGTTGGTCGGATTCGGAAGGATATCGCCTGCTTGAAAAAGATGAGCCGGACGCGCGTAATGTCGCTGTCAGCCCCGATGGCAAATGGCTTGCGGTCCGATCTACTCGACTGCGCCCACAAGGATGGAAACAGATTCCAGCAACGCCGTTGCAGTCAGACGTCGCAACTGACATCTGGCTGGTCTCAACCGACGGCAAACAAGCGATCCCGCTCGCGGGACCGGAGAAACCGTATGGCCGCGTGTTCAATGATCCTTTCTATGGCCGTGTGGCGTTTTCCCCCGATGGCAAACGACTCGTCTTTGTTGCTGATGACGGTGTCGATCCGCGGACCAAGGAGGAGATTGAGGCCGACGTTTATGTGGATCGGCCCGATCAGGGCGAAGGGTACACCGGCTATGGCACCGCTCGTATTTGGGTGGCTGAGTTGAAAGAAGAGCCGGGCGACTTTGCCGCCAGCAACTTTCTTAAAGTGACCAATGACGACGTCTGGTATGGCGATCCACAGTGGACACCGGACAGCAAATGGCTCGTGGTACACGCCAACAAGACAAACGACGTCGAGGCAGTGCGCTTCAGCATCAACAAAAACTATGACATATTTCTGATCGAAGTGGCGACCACGAGACAGCATCAACTGACGTTCGGACCTGGGCCGGAAGTGTCGCCTCGGCTGCATCCGGACGGTGAGCATTTGATCTGCCTCAGCTCACCGCGAAAGGGACCGCATGCCGACGTTTTCAATTTGCAGTGGGTAGACTTCACCGTTGCGGGTTTCGGCAAGCCGTCGGCGGTTAACCTATTTGATCATCATGCAGAATTGACGGTCGAACCGCCCCACTCAATTCCAACATTCCCTTTGCCTGATCCCTGTTGGGACGGTGAGTCGGCAGTCATTTACTCCACGCTTGTGGGAGTGGAGAACAAAACGATCCGCGTCGAGATTGAAAGCGCCAAAGGGATCGAACTGAACGTCGGCGAAGATTACTCCAACAATGAATTATCGCCCGCGGTTCGCCAAGTGACTCTGTCCAAAAAATACTCGCCTCCCAGCAATCCGATTCTGAAGGAGCGGTTTATAGCGGTAGACCACGTGTTGCGATGGAAGAACGAAGGCCTGGAATTGGAAGGAGTGTTGACGCTGCCGCCTCGCGAGATTGCAAAGCGCCCGTATCCGCTTGTTCTGTATCCGCATGGCGGCCCGCATAGTCGTTCGAGCAAGGGATTCGGTGCAACTGCACATGTTTTGGCACACGCGGGTTACGCCGTCTTTCAACCCAACTTTCGCGGCTCGACTGGCTATGGCAAGAAGTTTCTCGACGCAGATCGGAATGATTTGGGCGGGGGCGACATGCGCGACATCCTCGCCGGCATCGAACACCTCAAACAAGAAAAACTGATCGATCCCGATCGGCAGTTCGTCTTCGGCAGCAGCTACGGCGGCTTTATGACAACCTGGCTCATTGGCCATACCCGGCAGTTTCGTGCCGCCGTCGCACAGAATGCAGTGACAGACATGAATGTGATGTGGGGCTTATCCGATATTCAAAGCTGGACGCAGTACGAGCTCTCCGGGCTGCCGTGGGAAGTACCCGAGCGGATGCACGAACGCAGCCCTTATAGTCATGTTCAAAAGGTGACCACGCCGACCCTGCTTGTCCACTCGCACGATGATCGTCGCGTCCCTTTGCCGATGAGCCGGATGTACCATCAGGCTCTGCTCGCTCGCGGCGTGCCGACGCAGCTAGTGATCTATCCCGATGAGGGGCATGGTATCCGCCAGCCAAAGCATCAGGTTGACGTGCTGCGGCGAACCCTCGCTTGGTTTGCAACGCACGACAATCGGCCGGCCGCACATTCATCGGGCCGGTAGATGTAACATGTTTTGACCTCACTCGAGCCGCAATCCATCTGACTGCGTTGTTGCCCTCCTACGTGCTCAACCATGATCAAAAGATACATCGCCATGAATACCCCGCGTCAGATGATCTTCGCAGGCCTTTGCCTGGCATTTCTTTCGCTCTGCCTTGTCGACGTCGCCACTCCGGACGACCGCGTGTTTCGTGCCGGTGCTGCGACGAGCAACATCACCCCGTCGATCGGCGCAGACCCGAATGTTCGCACCAGCAAACCGCCAGCGACACACGTGCATGACGAACTGCATGCTCGGTGCCTGGTCCTCGACGACGGGCAATCAAAGCTCGCGCTCGTCGTCTGCGACCTGCGGCACATTTCGGCCGAAGTCGTTGCTAACGCCAAGCAGATCATCCAAAGGACGACCGGCATCCCACCGGAATGCGTACTCGTCTCAGCGACTCATACACACACCTCGACGGGCACCAAGCTGGAAGAGGGAGAGAGTGTGCCGTATTACGACTACAGCGCGCTGCTCACGCGGCGGATTGCCGAGGGTGTGCTGCGTGCTGTGAATCAACTCGAACCGGCGCGGATCGGTTGGGGCGTTGCCGAGGAGCGGACGCAAGTCTTCAACCGCCGCTGGTTTCTGACTGCCAAACGCGGCCCGATCTACGGCGCGCACGATAACATCGAGCAAGTCGATACGAACCCGGGTTATAGCGGCTTGCTTCGGCCCGCCGGTCCCGTGGATCCGCAAATCACCTTTCTTTCGGTACAGTCGACCTCGGGCAAGCCGATCGCGCTGTTCGCTGCCTATGGTCTGCACTATGTCGGCGGGATACCGGCAAATACAATCTCGGCCGACTATTTCGCAATGTTCGCCGACCGCGTAGGCGAGTTAGTCGGTGCCGATCGACATCAGGATCCACCCTTCGTCGGCCTCATGGCCAACGGTACCAGCGGCGACGTGAACAATTTGGCCCGCTACTCCGATGAAGAGCTCGCCAAGCGAGGCCCGCCGCCGACCAAACGATATTTACCTTATGAGAAGGCCCGGGAAGTTGCGAACCTGTGTGCGGAAAAGGTGACGGAGGCGCACAAGACGCTCAAGTGGCACGATCATGTGAAACTCACGTCGGTGCAGCGGACGCTCACGTTCAAGCGGCGCTATCCGACGAAGGAGGAAGTGGAGTGGGCCGAGGCAGTGAAGGCTAAGAAAATCAAGCCCATGAGCACTAGCCGATACAGCACTTATAGTACGGTGCTTGCCTATAACTCGCCGGAGATGCCGCCGACCATCGACGTAATCGTGCAGACGCATCGCATCGGCGATCTAGCCGTGGCCGCGATGCCGTTCGAGGTGTTCGCAGAGATCGGCTTAGACCTCAAGCAGCGCAGCCCGATCCAGCCGCTGATGAACATTTCCATCGCCCACGGCTCGCACGGCTACCTGCCGACTCCCGAGCAACACCGGCTCGGCGGGTACGAAACATGGATCGGCGTCAACAAGGTGCAACTCGACGCCTCGGTGAAGTTGGTGGACGCATTGGCCGAGATGCTCGGCGAGCTTAAGTCAGGGAAACCGTAAGCCGCTGACGCTCACACCTTCGCTACCGCTCGCGGAATGGCACTGATTATTGTGGGTTCGCGAAACAAACATTATCGTTGCCAGGCCGGTATGACATGCCGACCACCAACCGGTAACCATTGTCGTTGCGAAAAAAGTGGCATTGCGTCGCCAAAGCCGATTAAGTTCGAATCGGCTCCCTAAGAAACGGGCGTCTAAGTGCTACAGAAGAAGCACGTTAGGAAACATAAGCTGCTTCCGTATTCCACCGTGTACATGGTCATGTATCCACCGCGATACGAAAACTCTTTGCGTTCCGCTTGCGCATGAGGAAGAGATGGCGATTCCTTCCCTTAGCTGTAATTCGCTGATGTCCACATTCGTTCAGCGATTAACTCTGCTTTCTTACGCGTATTGTCTTCATTCATAATCCAGCCGTCGCGGGTTCGGCGCTGGAACGCACCACGAAACTACCGTAGCTGCTTCGGACGGAATGTCGCTGAATAGGGCTGCCGATCAGCTTCACACTCCCGCCAGAGGACCTCCAGCTCCGGCGAGGTCAGCGAAAATGTGGGAAGATCGTGACCAATAGCTAGAGGGGCGATGGACTCCACGTATTGCTCCACCAAACGTAGCCACCGACCGAGTTCACTTTCAGCGTCAATCTGAGCCACGCGGCGCTGGGCCTCTTCACGCACGGCTGCCACATATTCTTTGATCGGTTGCGCCTTTTGCCACAGCGGCACTGTCTTGAGTAATCGCTCTTCGCGGACCCATTCCGTGCGGCGGGTGGTCATTGGACTGACGAATCGTCGGCGGAACTTGCGGAGCTCAAGAGGACCGGAAAAGCAACCATTCAGAATGTGATTTGGCTGTCGTGGGTGGAGCTTTTCAAAGAACTCGGTCCTCAGATGAACGCCAACAACTGATGCGTTCGTCGGGCGGTGGGTGCTAGACGCATTGGGAGGCACTGTTCATGAAAGCCGCCATTTTCGTCGAGCCAGGTCGGATCGTCTTGGAGGACAAACCGATTCCACAAGTCGGTCCTCGCGACGCACTGTTGCGCGTAACGACGACCACGATCTGCGGTACCAACGTGCATACTCTCAAGGGCGAGTATCCGGTCGCACGCGGGTTGACGGTCGGCCATGAACCTATGGGCGTTATCGAGCAGTTCGGTTCCACTGTGACGGGCTACGAAGTCGGGCAACCCGTGATCGCCGGGGCAATCACGCCCTGCGGCCAATGTTACTTCTGCCTGAGTGGCAACCATTCCCAGCGCGGCGGCAAGCCGATGGGCGGATAGCGGCTGGGCAACACCATTGACGGCTGCCAGACGGAACTTGTGCTGATCCCGGATGCGATGACGAACCTCGCACCAATCCCGGATTGTCTCACCGACGAACAGGTTCTGATGTGCCCGGACATCATGAGCACAGGATCCGCCGGGGCCGAGCGTGGAGGCATTCACATCGGAGACTCCGTCGCTGTTTTTGCCCAAGGCCCCATTGGCTTGTGCGCCACCGTCGGGGCTTGGCTGCGCGGAGCAACCAGGATCTTCACGATCGACGGCGTAAACGAACGGCTGACCATCTCGCGCTCGGTGGGAGTGCGCGGGTGGCTGCTATTTGCTGAGCAGCTTCTTCATGGCATTCATCAAGACTTCCTCGACTTCCGGCGCGACATTGCTCGCGCGAGGACTCGTTTCATAGCCTCCTTCGGGATAGGCGGCTGCGGTGCCGATGTATCCGGGGCCGTAGTCGCCATAGGCAGCCAGCGCCACCTGCAGATCGGGCCGCAGCGCCTTCGCGGCCAGCTGATACTCGACAAATAGTTCTCCCGGCAGATGCAGCACGCGCGCCTTGCCTACGCGCAGACACGTAACATCGATCTCATGCCCAGCCTGACGCCGCTTGAGCCAGGCCAACTGATCGGCTTTGGCAATGTAACCCGCCGGCGGCTCCGTCTTGATGGCTGCCACCAGTTCGTCTTCCTTCAGGTGCGGCGCCACTGGCAAACTCACGGCAACCGCTTGCCAGCGAATATCGGCGGGCGACAACGGAGCCTTCTCCGTTGCCAGAAAAGCTTGCTTCATCCCTGCGGCCAGTCGTTGCGCCAGGAGCATGCGATTTTCGAAGTTGCCGTCGTTGTACTTGCCAGCGCCAATGTTCCCGCCAGCGCCGTTGAAATGAACATGCAGCGCCGTGGGAACCGCCTGACCGCGGATGAAGCGGGCCAGGCCGGGAAAATCGGGACTGGGAACACCCGTTCGATAGTAGCTCTGCGGATGGCAAGCGTAATAGCTCAGCACCGCGAGCGGCTTCTCACCGTTCCAGAACGACAGGATCGAGACCTGCGGATCGATGACCCCCTCCGGCTCCGCCCGCAGGGCGGGATCGCGGGTCGCAGTGTAGCGAGTGGCCCGCACCTTGCCGTCCGGGCCTTTGATGCGGCGGTTCGAGGCGACTTCCTTCACGTCGGCCTGTCCCCAGCCGTAGTGCGTAACTGGCTGGGCCGTGCCTAGCGCCGTTCGGATCGCGTTGGCAGCCCGGGCGATGACCTGACGATGAAAGGTCCCCTCGAATCGCCCGTAGTTCATCTGACCCATCTCGCGGAGGATCCGCTCGGCCGTGAAGTCGCAGCCCGGCGCATCGTGCTGATGGAGCGTGTGTACGGCGACTCGCTCGCGCGTCGTGCCCGCGGCCTCGGCGAGCGCGTCGCGAAACTCATCGTGCCCTTCGTTAGCGATCCCGATCCAATCGAACGCGCATAGGACGATCGGCTTCTCTTCACCGACCAACACGATACCACGACAGCGGAGGGTCATTTCATCGAGCCGCTTGACCGGATCGTAGGCCATCGCCGACCCGAGCGGCGGCGTGGCATCGACATCGAACACGGCCAGCTTCACCGCTGACGGCTCGGCCGCTTGCACGGCAGTGATGCTGCCGGCGAGCAGGAACGCCCAGGATACGATCCAAGCACAGAACTTGACGTCAACCAATCGACGCATCGATGCCTCTCCCGCCTTAATCGCCAATAAACCTTCGAAACGCGTTCTCATCCACGTTGCGGCCACTGATCACGACGACGATGTCGCCGTCGCCCGTCAGATCAATCTGGCCGCCCAGCAATCCAGCTACGGTAATGGCGCCGGAGGGTTCGGTTCGCAGACCGTGCTGGTCGTAGAGCCATTTCATCGCTTGCTGCGTCGCTGTGTCCGCAATCGCCAGCGACTGCCGAACGAGTTGCTGGAGGATCGGCCAGTTATGCTGGCCGACATCGTAGGACAGCAGCCCATCGCAGATGCTGGTCGGCTTCGCGAGCCGCACGATCGAGCCCGCTGCCAACGACTGGCGAAAATCGTCCGCCCCGGCTGGTTCGACGCCGATGATCCGCGCCGCAGGAAAACCGTCGGCAATGGCCAGGGCTTGCCCCGCCATCAGTCCGCCGCCGCTGATCGGGCAATAAAAATGCGAAACGCCGCGCCTCGCGCGCTGCAGGTCCTGAACAACCTCCCAAGCGCCCACGCCGTTGCCGGCAATCACGAACGGATCGTCGTACGGGGAAGCTTGCACGGCCTGCTCCTGCTCGGCGATCTCGCGCGTGATTCGGTCCCGCTCGCCCGTCTCATGATCGCGGGCAATGTCGTAGGTGCGGATCTCCGCCCCGAAGGAGCGGGTTCGTTCAAACTTGATCCGCGGCGCGGTCTCCGGCATGACGACAATCACCCGCTTCTGGTAGCGCATGCCCGCAAAGGCAATTCCCGAGGCAAAGTTGCCAGAGGAATGCGCCGCGACCGGGCGGTCGCCAATGCGCTCCAGTGAATTTGCCATCCAGTTCAGAGCGCCGAGCAACTTGAACGAGCCGGCGGGTGTCCAGCCATAGTCCTTGAGCCAGACGCGCCGCGTCGGCGGCAGCTGCAGTTCGCGTTCGAGCGTATACGAGCGAATGAGTGGCGCCGGGAACACATGTTGCCGAATGATCGGCTCCGCGGCGCGGACATCGGCAATCGTGGGAATGCGAAGTGACATGCCAACTTCTACGGTGAATGTTTAGCGGCGCTCCTGCAGCGCCTGGTCGAGAAACTTGTACGCTTCCTCGCGCACCTCCGGCGGGAAATCATGGCCGCATTCCGGATAACGAGCTTGCAGGCGGTCGGCGACTCCGAACAGATCATACACCTCGCGGACAACCGGCATGGCTTTCTTCACGCCGGCGACGTCGAAGTTGCTGTCCCCCACCGGCGAGCAAGTGAAGAATGCCCGCGGCGCGACGGCGGCGATCAGTTCGTAGTAGTCGAACGGGACGCGATTCGCATCGAGGTTGTAGACGGTTCGAATCCGCGGCGCGTATCGCTCGCCGGCCCAACCCGCGAGCTTGCCGCCGTAGCAATCGTGCATCGGCGTCCAGCCGCAACTGCTGACCACGGCTTGCACGCGCGGATCGACCACGGCGAGGAAGATCGAGTTGTGACCACCGAGCGAATGGCCGATCGCGGCGATCCGCTCCGAATCGACCTGCTCGTGCGCGCAGAGGAGATCGACGCATCGCATGTGATTCCAGATGCCCTTCATCGAGCCTGACTGGTAGCGGTCCTTCTCGAAGTCGTAGGCATACTCGCCCAAGGTTGGATAGTCCGGCGCGATGACTACATAACCGCGTTCGACCAGCTCCAGGCCGTAGTGCAGATTCTTCAACCCGCTGAGACCGGAGACTTCATCCTTGCCAAGCTTGCCGTTCGTTTGATGAATGGCGATGATTCCGGGCAGGTGAGTTTTGAGCCCTTTGGGAACGAGGAGCCAGGCTCGCAGCTTGTCCCCTTCTTCGACTTCGATTTCGAGTTTCTCGCGAGTGTACTTTTCGAGTTCGGTGCGCGTTCCCGGGACGACATGAAACTTCACCGGCCCGAGATTCTTGCGATCCGGCAACGGGCCGAACGCGGCTTCGAAGCCCGTGACGATATCCCGGCGGCGCTGCTCCCAGTCTGCGCGACTCGTGACCGGACGCTCAGCGCCCTGCTCATCGACGAAGTACATTACCCGCTGATGATCTTTTGCTCGCGGCGCTGGCGGCTCCTCGCTGAAGCCGCGGTGTTGCAGAGCAATCGTCAACAGTCCGGCCAGAGCGACGCGAACAATCTTCCACAGGAGCATCGTTAGCCTCAGAACAATTCGGCGATCGGTTTCCCTTTTTCGACCAGCGGCGTCGGACGGCCTGAAGGGCTGATCCAATGGTCATGGGGGGCGATGCCCAAGTGCTGGAACACGGTTGCCGCCAGATCGCCGGGGCCGAGCGGACGGTCGCGGATTTCACCGCCGCGGCGATCGGTGCTGCCAATGACTTGTCCGCCGCGGATCCCGCCACCAGCGAGCAGCAGTGACATGACCGCCGGCCAGTGATCGCGGCCGGCTGTTTTGGTCATGATCGGACTGCGGCCGAACTCGCCCGCGACGATCACAAGGGTGTTGTCCAGCAAGCCGCGCTCGTCGAGATCTTTGATCAGCGTCGTGATCGCGCGATCGAGGACTGGCAGCATCGGCGTCAAGCCTTTCACGATGCCGCCCCAGCGAACTTCATCGCCGTGATGATCCCAGTGCCCCCAGGCATCACTGAGCGTGATGTAGGTCACGCCGGCTTCTACGAGCCGCCGCGCGAGCAGCAGTTTCTCGCCGAGCGAGTCCCGGCCGAAGCGATCGCGGGTGGCCTCCGATTCCTGGCTCAAATCGAAAGCCCGTTGAGCGGCTCCGCCGAGCACGAGGTCAAACGCTTCACGCACACTGCGGTCTTGATCGCCAAACCCCGGAGTTGTGGCAACCCTATGCTCGAACCGATCCATCTTCTGTCGCAGGGCGGCCCGATCCTGCAAGCGATCGATGGTTAGGCCTTCCGGCATGGCGAACCGTCCGTTGACATTGAGTCCGTCGAGCGGCTCGAACGCCTGCCCCAAGTCGCCGGCGCCATAGATGTCGCTGACCATGCTCTTCGCCAGCGCCACGAACGGCGGCATCCCCGGCTGATTGGAGCCACGGAACTTTGCGGCGACGGAACCCATCGACGGATAGCCGCCCCCTTGGCGTCCAGTTTCGGTGCGTTGCGCACTGGGATTGGCGGCCTGAAACGTGATCGGCGTGTGATTGCTCGAGCTGGCGTCCATCGAGCGGATGATGGCGAACTTCTCCATCATTGCTGCCTGTAGCGGCAAGTGTTCGCAGAGCGAAATGCCGGGCACCGAAGTAGCGATCGGCTGATACGGCCCACGGATCTCCGCTGGCATCTCCGGCTTCGGGTCCCAGGTATCAATCTGGCTCGGGCCCCCGGACAACCAGATTTGAATGACTGCCGCCTGTGATTTTTCCTGGCCGCGTTCCGCCGCTACCGCTCGCGCTCGCAGGAGTTGTGGAACGGATAGCCCCGTCAGAACACCCAGCCCAGCCTGCAGGAGCCAGCGCCGGCGACCGACGTTCAACAGAGTGGGGAGAGCAGCCTGCGTTTGCATGGGGCACCTCGAACAGTCGGGCGAAGTTGCGTGAAGCCTACCCGAAAACACATCAAAGTCCAAGCATGTATTTTTCGCAAGTTGCAGCGTCAGAGTTCGACCTTCGCGACTCCCGCGCGCAGCGCAGTTTGATCTTTACGATCACTTGTTAGCTGGCGGCTGGCTTGGCTGCAGTTGACTGAGCAAGATTCGCTGCTGGAGCACAACCTGGCCTTGTTCTTCACGGATCTGCACGCGCACGAGCGGATCGGCCTGCTCCCAATCGATCAGCACGTTGCCGAAGTTGATGTCGAAGTACGTCAAGCCGACTCGATAGCGATTGATTTCATTGGCGAACCGAACGCCCGCCTTTGTCACATTGCCGCTCGGGGCGTTCAAGCTGCTCGAAGTCACTTCGACCAACGGGTAGCCGATGCCGGCTTCCTCCGGCCCGAGCTTCATCACTTCCGCGAGATGCCGATCGCCGCTCAGGAGCACCACGCCTTTAGCTTGCGACTCGCGAATGGTCTGGAAGAGCCTCTTCCGCTCGCGGGGGAAGTTAGCCCAGCATTCCGAACCATGTTCGTCCGGCAGGATCTGCGTGCCGGAGCAAATCAGACGCAACTCGGCTGGTAATCGCAACTGCTCTGCGAGCCATTTCCATTGAGCCTCGCCCAGGATGGTTGCGGCGGGATCATCGTTCGGAAGATACACGCCGCGATAACCGTCCCCTGGTTCGCCCGGCTTGAAACCCTTGACGAGCGGACTGCGAAAATAACGTACATCAAGCAGCATGATCTGCACCCGTTTGCCGAGCGGACCAAACACCTGCGCGTGATACACACCTTCGTGCTTCCGCCGCGGGCTGTCCTCCGGTACGCCGAAAAAATCGTGAAAGATCTGCTGCGATTCGTGCTTCTTCGGATAGTCCGCCCCTGCGTCGTTCGCGCCGTAATCGTGGTCGTCCCAGGTCGCCAGGATCCGGCAGGTCTCCTTGAGCCGTTGGTAACCAGGCTGAGCGCCGAGCAGGTTCCACTTGTCGCGGAGCACCTGCATGTCCTGGGTGTCGCCGTAAATGTTGTCCCCCAGGAACAAGAACAATTGCGGCTTCGTTTCGATGACCGCGTCCCAAATGAGTTGCGGCTTGTCCTGCTTGGCGCATGAGCCAAAAGCAACGCGGCTCAGCGGCTCTGCAGCGAAGGGTTGCTGAGCATGCGCGGGCCCAGACCCTTGATTCCAGATCGCTATTGCAGCGATAAACAATCCCCACGGCCGCCACCAAGGAGTTCGATTACGCATGGAGAATTGCTTCAGAAAAAAGGCTATCCAAGGACATTTATTAGCGATTGAGCAGTTCATTGAATTGACGAAGATCCACATCGCGATCAAGCCAGGATTTCCCGGACGACATTTCCGAAGACATCCGTGAGCCGGTAGTCGCGGCCGCCATAGCGGTAGGTGAACTGCTCGTGGTTGATGCCTAGCAGGTGCAGGATCGTAGCGTGCAGGTCGTGCACGTGGGTGCGGCCCTCGACCGTGTAGGCGCCGAATTCGTCGGTCACGCCATGGATGTGCCCACCTTTCACGCCGCCGCCGGCGAGCCACATGCTGAATGCAGCCGTGTTGTGGTCGCGGCCGTTCTTCCCCTCGGTGTTCGGCGTGCGGCCGAATTCGCCGCCCCAGATCACGAGCGTATCTTCCAGCAGGCCCCGCTGCTTCAGATCCGTCAGCAGTCCGGCGATTGGTTGATCGACCTCGCCAGCGTTCTTCGCATGTCCCGCCATCAGGTTGCTGTGTTGATCCCAATCGATGTGGTTCACCACCACGCAGCGGACGCCCCGTTCGACGAGCCGGCGTGCCAGCAGGCATTTCTGGCCGTAGGCATTCGTCTTCGTTTCGTCGAGACCGTACAAACGCTGCATCGCGGCCGATTCATTCGCCAGATCGAACGCATCCGACGCCACCGTTTGCATGCGGTACGCCAGTTCGAATGCTTCAATCCGCGCGTTCAAGGCCGAGGTGTCGTTCCGGCGACTCAGATGCCGGGCGTTGAACTGCTGCATGACGTCGAGCCGAGCCCGCTGCTCATCATCGGCAAGAGGCGATTTCAAGTTCGGGATGGGCTCTTTCAGATTCGCCAAGCGCGTCCCTTGGAACTCGGCCGGCAGGAACGCGGAGCTGAACACCTTGGTAGCGTCGACATTCCCCATCACGTTACCGAGAACGACGAAGCCAGGCAGGTTGCGATTCTCCGTCCCTAGGCCGTACGTCAGCCACGAGCCCATGCTCGGCCGAAGGAAGAGACCGCTGCCGGTCATCATCTCGAGCGTCCCTTGGGCGTGAAAGAAACTGTCGCAGCACATCGAACGAATCAGGCACAGATCGTCCGCGTGCCGGGCGACGTGCGGAAACAACTCGCTCACATCCAGGCCGGATTCCCCATGTTTGGCGAACTTCCAAGGGGAAGGAAAGGCATTGCCCAGCGGCCGTGGTTTACCGAGCAGTTTGTTCGTATTCTGATCGAGGACCGGCAACCGTTTCCCTTCCCAGCGAGCGAGCTCCGGCTTGGGATCGAAGGTGTCGATTTGCGACGGACCGCCGTTCATGAACAAAAAGATGACCCGCTTCACGCGCGGCGCATGGTGAGGCAGGCTCAGCTTGGAAGGAGTTGAATCCGCTGCCGCTGATTCGCCCAGCATCGCGGCCAATCCTACCGAACCGAATCCCCCGGCAAGGCAACTGAGCATTTGCCGGCGGTCGATCGTTGTCGTCATGTCATTCATCGTTCGTCCGTCCAATCAATTCTGCAGCCAGCGACATCAATCCAGATAAGCAAACTCGTTGGAACCCAACAGCGCCTGAACAAATCCTTCCCACGAGTGCTTGCCGATGAACCCGAAGGCAGTTTCCATTTCTTCCGTTTCCGGCGGGCGACCAAGAGTCAGCAACCACAGTCGATCGAGCCGCTGACTATCCGTGGTCAGTTGCGGGTCTTTCTGCAGTTGAGCGGCCAGGCGCTTGGCAGTATCGACCACCAGCGCGTTGTTCATCAAAAACAGGGCTTGCGGCGCGGTCGTTGTTTCCGCCCGGAAGGGGACGATCGCTTTGGAATCGGGACCGTCAAAAATCGCGGCGGTTACGTCCGTCTTGCGGCGGTCGAGGGCTTCGTACATTGTCCGCCGCGGCATTTCGGTGGCTGCAGCTGAAGTTGTGGTGGGCGCATCTTCGCTCGTGGTCCTGCCCAAGCGGAGCAACGAATCGCGTAGTTCTTCATACGTCAACCGGCGGCGGTTCATGTGGCTGATGGCGGCATTGTCCGGATCGAGGCGAGCTTCCTCGGCGGAGACGAAGCTTGCTTGCCGGAAGGTGGCCGAGAGGACGATCTCGCGCACCAACTGCTTGACCGACCAGCCCGAAGCCAAGAACCGCTGAGCTAAATGGTCGAGCAGTTCGGGATGCGTCGGTCGCTCGCCGAGTTTGCCGAAATTATCGGGGGAGCGAACCAGCCCTCTGCCGATCAATTGCTGCCAGACGCGATTCACCATGACCCGCGCGGTCAACGGGTTTTCGGCCGAGGCGATCCATTCCGCCAGTTCCCGCCGTCCGCTTTGCTGGGTACGTTCGCCGAGCGGGATCTGCATCTCACCAGCCAGGATCGTTGGGAAACGCCGCGGAACAATCTCTCCCTCGCGCGTGTATTCGCCGCGCAAGTAAATCGGCGCATCGCCGATCTTTGCGCGATTGCTGCCAGGCACGCCCCCTTCGCGAATCGAAACCGCCGACGGGGCTTTGAACTTTTGCTTTTGCAGGTCGGCAATCTCCGCCCGAATCGTTGCGATCTCCTGCAGTTCAGGCGGATTGACCTCCCAGCCGGATGATTTCTGATCGGCGGTGAGTTTCTCTTGTTCAGCTTTGGCTTTCGCGATCTGCTCGTTCAGTTTCTTCTTATTGGCGGAGGTGGTGGCTTTCGCCAATTGAGCTTCCAGGTCGGGGAACGTCTTCGTCAGGTCAGCCAGTTTTGCGGCTTGCGGAATTTTCTTGGCGAGGGAGGCGATCTTCTCCTCGGCCTCGGCGATCTGTTCATCGAGCGTCCGATTCGCCGCAGCCTGCTCAGCGTTGAGGAGCGGAACCTCGACCAGATCGGTTCCCAAGCGGTCGTCGGCGATCAGTTTGCCGGTGGCGATGTGGCTGCTGAACAATACGCCGGCCAGCGAGTAATAGTCTTTGGTTGAGATCGGATCAAACTTGTGATCGTGACAACGAGCACATGCGAGCGTCAGGCCCAGCAACTGCCGTCCGACCAGATCGATCTGGCTATCGACGATCTCGGCGACGGCCAGGTCGCGACCCACTTGTTCCCAAACAGCCAGGCTCATCATCCCCGTGGCGGTAATCCCATCGAGCGACGCGCCGCTCTCATGCACGCGATCTGCGGGAGCCGTTTCGTCGGCGGGAATCAGGTCGCCGGCAATCTGCAGCTTGAGGAACTTATCGTATGGCAAATCGTCATTGAAAGCCCGGACGACCCAGCGGCGATATTCGCCCGATTTGTCGATGTTGTCGGCATAGCGCACGCCATCGAGCCAGTGCCGGCCCCAGTGCACG
Organism: Anatilimnocola aggregata; assembly: GCF_007747655.1. Lineage (NCBI taxonomy): Bacteria > Pseudomonadati > Planctomycetota > Planctomycetia > Pirellulales > Pirellulaceae > Anatilimnocola > Anatilimnocola aggregata. Next base: position 2,884,118 of record NZ_CP036274.1, on the reverse strand, counting down.
CCGAACTCCGGCGATTTGAGCAGCCGATCGACGACGCGCTCGAAACCATCGCTCCGGTCGTCGGCTATGAAGGCGGCAATCTCTTCAGGAGTCGGAGCCAGTCCGGTGAGCGCGAAGGTGGTGCGCCGCATCAGCGCCGCTCGATCCGCCTCCCCGCTTGGACGCCGCCCGGCTTGTTCGAGCTTTGCCAGGACATAGCGGTCGAGGTCGTCGCGAACCCAGGCAGCATCGTGGACCTTCGGCGGCGGCGACTTGTGCAGGGACTGAAACGCCCAGTGAGCCCAGTCTTCGGCTGTGATTTGAAACGCGGTCCGCCGCGGTGCTGGCGCAGACATGGCTTCGCGCAGATCGGGCGCGCCCATCTTCACCCATTTTTCAAAGTCAGCAATCACGCTCGCTGGCAAACGCCCCTTGGGAGGCATTTCGTACGACTCATACTTCAGCGCGCCGATCAGCAGGCTCTTGTCGGGCTTCCCCGCGACGATCGCCGGGCCACTTTCACCGCCGGTGAGTACGCCTTGCTTGCTGTCGAGCAACAATCCCGCTTGGAGCTTCCCTTTCTCGGCTGCGGCCTGCGAATGACATTCGTAGCAATGCTGCACGAGGATCGGGCGAATCGATTTTTCAAAGAACTCGATGCCGTCGTCCGCGGCTTGCGCGGAGACCTGCGCGGCGGCGCCCAGCGCGACCAGCAGCCAGCGAATTGTTCGTCGACCCATGCTCATCACAACTCAACCAGTCTCAGCGTTCGATTGCGGCGAAATAAAAGCTCAAGCAAACAACTCGTGGACCACTTTACCACCTTCGGGACCGGTCAGGCGATGATCGCGGCCGGCGTACCAGTAGGTCAGTTCATTCGCCGGGAGGCCCAGCAGGTGCAGGACCGTGGCGTGCAGATCGCGGAAGTGGACCTTGCCCTCGACGGCCTGGGCGCCGGTCTCGTTCGTCTTGCCGTGGACATAACCACCCTTCACACCGCCGCCGGCCAGCCAGAAGGTGAAACCGCGAAAGTTGTGGTCGGTCTCGTCCTTGCCATCGTCGGGAGTCAAACCGGGGCGGCCGAACTCGCCGCCCCAGATCACGAGCGTATCTTCCAGCAGGCCGCGCTGCTTGAGATCTTCCAGCAAAGCCGCGATCGGTGCATCGGTCGCGGCGCAATTGGCCTGCAAGTCGCGGCGATGATTTTTGTGCTGATCCCAACTGCCGTGATTCAGTTCGACGAATCGCACCCCGGCCTCAATGAAGCGGCGGGCCAGCAAACATTGGCGGCCGAAGTCCGATTCCTTGCAAACGCCAATCGATTCGCCCTGTTTGCTGACTCGATAACGGTCCAGCGTCGCCTGCGTTTCGCGGCTGAGGTCCAGCCAGCCCGGCGCTTCCGCCTGCATTTGAAAACCAAGTTCCATCGACTGAATAACGCCTTCCAGTTTTTCATCATGTGGACGATCGGCCTGGTGCTGCCGATTGAGCGACTGCACGAGATCGAGTTGCCGGCGTTTGGCGGGGAGCGGCAAATGATCGCTGGTCACGTTGTTGATCGTGGCAGACGACATGTTCTCGCCGTTCACGCCAATCGGAGTCCCAGTGTAAATCGAGGGCAGGAAAGCACTGGAATATACCGAGCTCTTGGAAGTATTCAGGCTGATGAACCCGGGCAAGTTATGATTCTCGGTACCCAGCCCGTAGCTAATCCACGAGCCCAAACTGGGGCGTTGCCGCAAACGGTCGCCGGTGTGCAACTGCAGGAACGACTGGGCATGAATGCCCGTGTCGGCATGCATGCCGTTGATGACGCACAATTGGTCCGCATGGCGCGCGGTTTCCGGCAGCAAATCCGAAATCCACAATCCGCTCTGGCCACGCTGTTGAAAGGGAAAAACCGAGCCCGGATGCTTCTTGTCGCCGGTCTGCGGCTTGTAATCAAACGTATCCAGCTGCGCCGGCCCCCCGCTCATGCACAGAAAGATCACGCATTTGGCTCGCGCCGGCAGCGGCGGCTGTCGTGCCGCAAGGCCCTTCGGCAGCGGGAGCGAATTTGGTGCCGCCGACGCGCGCTCGCCCATTAAGGCTTGTAAGGCCAGGTAGCCAAAGCCGCAGGAGGTGGCCTGCAGCATGTCGCGTCGTGAGTAAGCCATGGAATTCTTCACGCAGGTAAGCACAGTTTTATGAAATGCTATCGTCGTGACCAATCATCAATCCACATACCGAAACTCGTTGGTAATCAATACAGCCTGACACAAGCTGGCCCAGGCTTTCTCTCTGTCGGATAGTTCCACTTCGGTGACACGCACCAGTTCTAAGGCTTTCTCAATTTCGGCGGGACTGGGTTCTCGGCCGAAAGCCCACTCCCAAACGATTCGCACTCGTCCCTCAGGAGAAGCTGTTTCATTCGTGACCAATCGGGCGAAATGTCCTGCCTGGTCGATGACAAACGGATTGTTGAACAGGTGCAGCGCTTGACTCGGTACCATGCTCACGTCGCGCTGCCCGATCACGGTCGTGAAATCGGGCAAATCGAAGGCAGCCAGTTCCGGTGGCGGTGAACTGCGCAGATAGCAAAGATAGATACTGCGGTGGCTGCTGGCCTGGTGCAGACTGCCTGCCAGATTCACCAGGATATCGCGGTGTCTGACGAGCGAACCCTCGCCCGGCACTAATTGCAATTGTCCGCTGACGAGCAGCATGCTGTCGCGCAGCATTTCCGCTTCAAGCCGGCGACGCGCATGCCGGGCGAGCAATCGATTCTGCGGATCGGCCTCGATTAATTTTGCGTCCGCATCACTGGCCAGTTGATAAGTTCGACTCAGCACAATGGAACGGACCATTTGCTTGACGGACCAGCCGCCGCTGACAAACCGCGTCGCCAAATGGTCGAGCAGTTCGGGGTGTGTTGGCCGCTCACCATAAACGCCGAAATCATCCGGCGTCGCGACGATTCCCGTGCCAAAGAGTTGCTGCCAGATTCGATTCACCATCACACGCGCAGTCAGTGGATGATCGCGATGAGTGATCCACTGCGATAATTGTAACCGGCCACTTTGAGTTGGATCGACTTCGATGTTTTCCGACAATTCGCAAGCCGAAAGAAAGCCTCGTGGCACCACCTCGCCGAGCTTCGACATCTCACCTTTGACGTTGACCTTCGTGTCGGCTGGTTTCGCGCGATCGCGCACGCCCATGGCGAGCGGTGTGCCGGACTTCCACTTGGACTTGGGAGGCGTTTTTGGCCTTCCAGTGTTCGATTCGAGCACCAACACCGTTTCCACAAAGCCCTCGGGTGGAGTAACGTGAGGAGCGGCTTGTAGCACGTGCAGATCGGTTGCGGGCGCAGTCAAGCCCTCATGGGCCGCCGTTCCCCATAGGGTTTCGGTGCTCGTGAAGATTCCAGCCAGCGCATAATAGTCACGAGTGGGAATCGGATCGAACTTGTGGTCGTGGCAGCGGGCACAAGCCACGCTCAAACCGAGGATGCCGCGGCCGATCACATCGATCTGATCGGCGACGACATCCATTTCGAAATTGGTGTTCATGGCCTTCGCTGGTTTCGAACCCAAGGCCAAGAACCCGGTTGCCACCCGCTGACGATCCTGCTGTTCCGGCGAATCGCTCGGCAGCAGATCTCCGGCGATCTGTTCCGTCAGAAAGCGATCGTAAGGCGTGTCAGCGTTGAAGGCGGCGATCACGTAATCGCGATAGCGCCAGGCATGCGGAAAGGTCGGGTTCCGCCCCAGGCCGTCGTTCCCGTTCGATTCGCCGTACCGCGCGAAATCGAGCCAGAACCGCCCCCAGCGCTCGCCGAACTGCGGACTTGTGAGCAGCTGATCAACTAACGCCGAGACGGCCACAGCGCCGCGCCGCTGATGATCGGCGACAAACTGATCGACTTCAGTTTTCGTCGGCGGCAGACCGAGCAAGTCAAAGTAGAGTCGCCGGACGAGCTTCGCCGGCTCCGCATCGCCCGCGGGCTTCAGGTTGGCTGCTTCGATGCGCGCCAAGACAAAGCGATCGAGCGGATCGCGGCACCACTCCGCAGTTTGCACCTCAGGCACCGCAGGGTTGAGCCGCGGCCGCAGCGACCAAAGCGCCTCGTCGCTGACGACGGTTGAACCATCCCGCTGCCGCACCACCTTCTTGGGCTGGCGAGGATCGGGCGCACCTCGGCGAATCCACTCCTTCACATCGTTAATGATCGCCTCGGGCAATGGCTCCTCGGGAGGCATCTGCAGGTCATCGTAAAGCAGCGCTTGAACCAGCAAGCTCTCCTCCGGCTCTCCTTCCACCAGAGCCGGCCCCGATTCGCCCCCCTTCCGCAGACCAGCACGGGTGTCGAGCAGCAGTTTGCCTCCCACCTCTTTCGCGTCCTGGGAGTGACAAGCGTAACAGTGCTTCACCAAGACGGGGCGAATCTTGTTCTCGAAAAACTTCAGATCGTCGGCGTACGGCACCTGGGCGCGCGCCGTGGCAGCGTCGACAACGATAGCCAATACGCAAAAAGCGATTTTGGCGGAGAGAGGGGGAAACATGGGGAGGCGCCTCGCGGCTGTTGGGCGGGAACTTCAGTATCGCCGAACCAACTGGCGATTGCCACTGCGAGCGGGCAGAGTTCTGCTGCGGGAGTCCGCCGCCAAGAGAGTATTAGGCATACCGTTGTTCAAAGACGCTGACCGCCGTCTGGACAACCAGCAGATGCTGGCGAACGCGTTCTTCAAAGGGACATTGCATTCCGGTTTCAATCGTGAAACCGGGGCCATACTTTGCCACCGCGAAATCGACCAGGTTCAGTCCTTCTCCCCGCTTACCGGCATCCAGCCAGAATATTCCTCGTTCCAGCTTTTCAAAAAACGTACCTGGGGAATAGTTATCGGGCGCAAGTTCCGCACCGCTGGCAGCCACTGCGCGAGCGGCCTGCGCGGCCATCCGTCGCTCCCAGATTTCGTGCTCTTCCGTTTTCTGCTTGCGAGCCGACATCCAAAAATGCGGACCGTGATCGTGCTCATGCAAGTCAAATGTCAATCCAGGTTGAATTTCAGCCATCAGCTTGCGCACGCACTGCACTTCGGCAGGTGCCCAGCGCGTATCGTGAAAACGATTGAGATGCAGGATCTCGCCCTCGGGTGTGACAATCAACGTGTAAGCACGCTCGAGCGGTGCTGAGCCGGGAGTATCCAAACGCTTGGACGCATACCAAATTCGCCGGCCGAGTAAGGGTGCGAGAAATGCAGCGCCTTTGGGAAACTTCCCCAGCAGTCCGCGGTTGGAGTACCCGTATTCACCGATCATTGCGAGTAGGGTGCCCTCCGAATCGAACAGCACTTCGCCATTTTTGCGCAGGAAGTCATCCAGATCGTCAACCGACTTCAAATCTGGAGCTTTGCCGAGCCCCAAACTCAGTGCATGTCGAAATCCACTGAGCCCAATCGGGTCGCGAGCCGGCACGACCCACACCACATGATCCGTCTTTAGTTGCTCAATCACATCAACGGTCGCCAGCGCTCCTGCATGCTCCGTGGAGTGCGCTCCGCCGCTGATGAAGATGGCCGGCAATTTTGTGCCGCCACATTTCACCGCAACGATAGGTGATTGATCGGGAGCCGAGCCTAGCACGCGAAACTTGCGGCCACGTTTCGCGAGCGTGGTTAACACTTCAGAGTAGCTGGATAGCGGTTTGACCACCGCTGCATGAGATTGTGCGCTGGCGGCGTGGGGCAGCATCGCCGCGACCGCTAGTGCGCCGCTCGCTTGTAATATTGTCCGACGGCTGGCTGACCTGGCGTCTATGGAGGGCTTGCGCATTGTGTGTGGTTTTCGCTGGTGAATGGAGATTCGCGGCGCAAAATGGTTGCGGCCAATCGGCGACGACTAGGTGAGATTGTAGACCTCGTAGGGGTGGTTGCATGGTGTGCCGCGACTGATATGCATTTGCCGGGCAGCAGGCTCAATGACGACCGAGAAGACAGTCTCCCAACTGCCGGTCTGGGGATCGTCGTTGGCGTGACGGCAAATCGATCGGGGAAATCCCACATGATCGCACAGCAGGCTCATCACTTCTTTCACGCCGGGATGTTGCACTGGAAAATCCAGAAGTTGGTCGACTCGCGACTGTCGCTCGTGCGACTGAATTAGTTCGGGAAATTGTTGGTTGATCGTCTGCAGTTCCGGATGCCGGCAGTGATTCGTGTGCGTGATGCCTGCGTCGCCCTCATTGCTCAAGACATGAACGCAGTCCAGCGTCACCTCGAGGTCGGCCGGTCCCTGGGGTGTCGTCAACATGATGTTGGCTGGGATGGCTCGGTCGGCTCGCTGGACCGCATGTAAGGCCGTTTCGAGAGAATCGGCTTCGTAAACGCCACGGACCGTGAAATAGTGCGGCACACCAAAGCGTCGAGACGGTGCTGGGAGTGTGTTCAGACAAACGCCGATCCCAGCCTCGTTGAACCCGATGTAGGCAATCAACCCAGCTTGCGTAACGGTCATCAGGGCAGGCTTTCCAATGGGACGGCGGGTGAGCACTAGCGTGAAGGGTTGCAACGCCGGGTCATTGTCCCAATTCTGGGCGACGATTCGGCCGCTCCGGTTTTCTCTTTGCCCTGGCAGCGAGAGGGATGTGCAGCCCGCATCTGCGTCCGGTTGCAACTGATTGCGGATTTGGAGCAGCATGAGATCCGATAGCGGAACGCCCGCACCCTCTGCCATGCCCCGGAGTTCTTCGGCCATGTCGGTCGAATATAACTCGGCGCTGCGAAGCGTCGAGGCGATGATCTCGTCGGCTGCTGCCCGGGATACGTGGATTGACTTGTTCACAAGCGACAAAGCAATCGCACAAAATCCTCGAATTTCCTCGCGGGCTGCCTCGCCGATTTGGCGGCCCATCGCGCGCGGCAAACCGGCAACTTCGATCTCCTTGTATCGACTCATCGGTAACCCTTTGTCCCGCTTATCTACCGTTGCAGCCTTACATTAGTTCTCGGATTATTTGACCGCCACCGACGATGCTCACCGGGCGGCCGCTGGCATCTTCGTAGTGAGTACCCAACGAGATACCGAGTGTGTGGTATATCGTTGCGAGCAGGTCGAGGGGCGATACCATCCGTTCGAGAACCCCGCCACCCCACTTTTCGCTCGCACCGACGATGCGCCCTCCCTGGATGCCGCCGCCAGCCAGTAGCACGCTGAAGCAGTCTGACCAATGGTCACGGCCCGCATGGCCGTTCATGCGTGGAGTGCGGCCGAACTCGCCCACGCAATACACGATTACGTCGTTCAATAGGCCCCGCGCTTCCAGGTCTTCCACCAGCGTGGCGATGGCGCGATCAAGGGGCGGCAAGTGTTGCTCGAGCCCTTTGGCGATATCGTTATGATGATCCCAATTTCCCGTGTTGATGTTCACGCAGCGCGCACCTGCCTCAACGAGTCGCCGCGCGAGCATGGCGCTTTGCCCATAACGGTGTCGGCCATACTTCTCGCGCAGGCCTAAGTCTTCGGAACTGAGGTCGAAGGCGGCTCGCATGCGATCTCCCGCGACCATTTCCAACGCCTGAATCTTGAAGGTGTCGAGTCCGTCCATCACACCACTCTCATCAATGTCGCGGCGGAGCGTATCGAATTGTTTGAGCAACATGCGCCGCGAATCGACGCTGCGCGACGTGAGCCCGCTCGGCAGCGACAGGTTCGGAACCTTGAAGTCGGCAGCATTGGGATCGGCGCCCACTTCGAACGGATTAAAGGCCTTGCCCAGATAGACGGCGCCCTGATATCCAAACGCTTCCGACTTGGGAATGCTCACGTACGCGGGTAGCGGTGGCTGGCGGGGGCCCAGCGACCGCGCAATGACCGAACCAAGCGATGGCTTTTGGGCCGCATTGCGGGCCAGGGTCGGACCAAAGTAGCCGGTTTGCATCCAGTGAGCCGATGGAGCGTGAATGCCATTCTCGTGATGGACCGAGCGCACGATCGAGAGCCGGTCCATCACTTTCGCTTGCTGCGGAAGTCGCTCACTGAGGATTATCCCAGGAACACTCGTACGAATTGGCTGGTACATGCCGCGATACTCGGCGGGTGCATCCGGCTTCATGTCGTACGTATCCTGCTGACTAACGCCCCCATCCGTCCAGAAGACGATCAGGGACTTTTTGCTGGACGTGGCGCCGTTCTCGGCCGCCTGAGACTCGCGTTGCAACAAATCGGCGAGTCCCAATCCAAGCAACGGCACACCGATCTGCAGAAAGTTGCGGCGTGTAACACCGGAGCAGTTCTGGAAGGACTTGCCCTCGATTCGAAGCATGGCGAAGAACCCCGAGGAAGATCAGTGATTGAACAAAAACTCGTTGGTGGCTATCAGCGACCAAAGCAGCGAGCGGATGGCTTCAGCGCGATCGGACTCCGCAGCGAGAAAGTTGACCGCGAATTTCAACTCTTCGGGTCGCGGTGGTCGCGCTAGTGCTCGCAGAAAGACTTCTGTCACAACTTCAGCTGTTGACTGGTGGCTAGTCGCCAATCTTTCCGCATAGCCTGTCTTGACCGTCAGCTTCCGTTGGATTTCGGTCGAGTTCACCAATTCCAGGCCTTGGGCTAGGGCTGGCGCATCGACGCGCTCGCATTCGCAGGCTGACATCCGTGCGGGACGGCCGAAGACATCGAGAAAATGCGCTGCGACGTTTTCATCCGGCAGTTCAATCGCCCGAGTGCCAGCGGGAACCCCCGGGAAGATGGTCGGCGCGTCCAGCACTTGGCTCATGCCGTCGAGCATCACTTCGGCCGAAAGGCGGCGAGGATAAAACCTTGCAAAAGTCTGCATGTCGCCGGCATTGCCGGCGTGAGGTGCAGAATCCAACTGGTAGGAATGGCTGAGGGCGATCTTGCGCACGAGTTGCTTCACGTCAAAGCCGCTGGCAATAAAGTCCTGCGACAGCGCGTCGAGCAGTTCCGGATTGCTCGGCGGATTCGTACTTCTCGCGTCATCGATCGGGTGAACGAGGCCGCGTCCCAGAAAGTGGGCCCACAAGCGATTGGCCATCGTCCGGGCGAAATAAGGATTTTCTCGGCTCGTCATCCACTTCGCGAGGCTGAGGCGGGGATCATCCTGGGTACCGAGCGAAAACTCACTCCCGCCCAAGGGCCGTGGCATGAGTATTTTTCCGGTGCGCGGATGCACAACCTCGCCATGCTCCTTCAGGTAAATGATCTCGTCGGTCGGTACTTCCGCATCGGCGAAGCCCCCTTTGCGACCCACGCGAGAGAAGACGGCCGCGAGACCAAAATAGTCCTCTTGGCTCCAGCTTTCCGTCGGATGGTGATGGCATTGCGCGCACTGAACGCGGACGCCGAGAAACGCCTGGGCCACCGATTCCACATATTCAGGCGACTTCCGCACCGTGCGATACCAGATGGCCGGCGGGTTCTCGCGTTGGCTACCACTGGCAGTGAGGATTTCCGACACAAACTGGTCATACGGTTTATTGGATTCAAGCGAGTCGCGAAGCCACGCAGAGAACAGGGTCGTCCCCGCCCGTTGCTTGCTCGTCGAGTACCCGGCGCCGCGGTTCTGCAAAATGTCAGCCCATTTGAGCGCAAAGTAGCTCGCGTACTCCGGCCGCGCCAGCAGATGGTCGATCAATCGCGCACGCTTGTCGCTACGTTGATCCGCCAGATAGGCCGTCACGTCCTCGCTCGTCGCCAACGTTCCACAGATGTCGAGAGTTGCCCGGCGAATGAAAGTCGCGTCGTCAGCGACTGCCGATGGCACGACGCCCATCCGTCGCCACTGACGAAACAACAGGCGATTAATCTTTGACGAGTCCGACTGCCGTTCCAGCACATCTAGTTCACTTTGCGCTGCTGCCATTTTCGAACCATCCGCAGCAAACGGGACGGCCACATGGAAAGTGGCGATCTGCTCACCGAACCGAGCCATTACCGAAGCGAGGCCGTGACGCGAACTCGCCTTTACTAACCCCGTCGCGTCAACGGCAGCGATGCCGCCTTCGTTTGATTGGTACACCGTCTGACGAGTAACATCGCGGGAGGTTCCATTCGAGAAGTACGCGGTCACGCGCAGTTGCTGCGAGGAGTTTGGTTGAAGGACTTGCTCTCCCGGTGAAACCTCAATGCGATCCAGATGCGGATCATCGGCCCGTGGGGGATTCGCTCCCTGAGCGATCCAGTCCCGCAACAGGCGATAGTCTTCGCTCGCTTCTTCGAGTCGCCGGCCGCCACCATGCGGCACGCGAGACGTTGCCTTCAGCAGCAGCAGGCTGTGGTCGGGAGCAGCGCGAGATACGCGTCGGCCGCGGCCCTCATAGACGAGCGCGTCATAGTCAACGTCAGGCTCAAATCCGAACAGCGACAGCCTGAAGCCATTCTGTCCGGTCGCTTTGCCATGGCACCCACCGCCATTGCATCCCAGCTTAGTCAGGATCGGCACCACGTCGGTGCCGAAGTGGACATCGCTGACCTTTGCACCCTCAGCCGACCACGCCACTGCAGTCCATGTACTGCCACAGGCAACGAGCAGCAGCAGTAGTTGCCGCCAAACTAGTCTGGTGGTGGTCATGTAAGGTAGTCCTCTCGCGAGCGAAGGCCGCCACACAGCGGTTTGGTGAACATGCATCACTCGACAACTTCCAGCGGAAGGGAGCTGCTGCCAAAGAACACGGGCTTTTCTTCAAGCACACCGACGGTCAACAACCGCAGATCAGACTGCCGTCCCAAAGGGGCGTCGCCGTTGATGATGATTTGCAACGCACCCGTTTCGGACTGACCGACAAATGTTTCGCCGCGCCCGAGGAATCCACTGACTTCCGTAACACGACCCGGTACGGCTAATTCGGTGTGCATCTTACCAATGAACCCGTTCAAACGCTTTGACGAATAGGTGACTTTGATCACATCGCCGCGTTTAACCCGTTTCTCGGTGAATGGATCAACTTCGACCAAGAACGCGGCAGGATGCACATCAAAGGTCACAGGATTGCTGTAGACCACGACGGTTTCGGGTTTCTTGCCCTGAGCAAGCAGCGAGGTCTCCCCATGAATGACGAGAGAGTAGCGACCAACGGGAAGCGCTGGCGGAAGATAGAAACTCACGTACCCCTTTTGTTGTCCAGGCGGAATCTTAGTCGTCTGATTCTGAACCAACTCAGGAAGTCCCACACCGATGCAACGAACGGCTTCCTGGCGCCCGGCATCTTGCCATTCCACGTGGACTGCGACGTCGAGAAAGCTGCCCGGGGAATGCCTCACTTGCAACTTTCCATAGAGATGATGATCGAGCATTTCGTGAGCATCGGCCGTGATTCGCAGGGGCGAATCGCCCGCAACTGCCAGCGGCATTTGCGAAGTAATGCGGCCCCAGCCATTAGGCGTTCCCGTTCGGACAATCGTGCCACCCAACACTGGGCGACGGATGTCCGCGGCCGACGGCGCAGCGACCTTGGGTATGATGTCAGCTGTAACGATGGGTGAACTTTTCCCGTCGAGTTCCGGAACGTCGGCTGCAACACCATCCAGTTTCAGCTCTCCGAACGGGGCCGCGTCGCGCTGGGCGGAGACAATGACGGTCGCACGATCGACGCCGGGACCGAGCCAAACATCGGGACATTCGATTCCTGCTGGCAAATCCTTGGCGAAAACACGAATGGCTCCCTGCAGGCCTCGGCGGCGTAGCGCCAAGAGGTCGATTGCTTCACGTCCTCCACGCGGAATATTGAGGGCCGACAGATTGTCGCGACGGGGAAGGGCAATGAGTTCAAAGTCAGGTTCCTCACGGTGGATGCTCAACCGATAGGTCCGGCGTAAGTCCGTTTTCGAGCCACCAATCAAAGAACTTATCGTCAGCAGGTATCGACCATCTGCCGGGCAGACCCAACGACCAGCTGGATCGAGATGAGCGGTTGGAAACGGACCACTGCTGTTGCGCACCTCGTCGCTGAACCTTGCCAACTCCCGTTCGCCTGCTGCGTCGAGCACTCTGACCTGTAAGTCGACTGGCGACTGGATGCGTTGCCCAAACGCTTCCAGCTGAAACACTTCGCCGCGACGCGCTTGAATGGTAAACCAATCCCGTTCGTCGGCGGTTGCAAGCTGCCCGCTCACTTCGCAGGGAACGTCAATTCTCTGGGCCGATGAGGGCGAGTGATTATCACGGTGATCCGCGACGACTGGCACATCCGTCACGCCAATGGGTACTGGCGCATGACTGCCACGCAGGAAGTATGGGAAGGACGCGCCTGCGAGTACCGCTTGAGGGGGCAACAACTTCACAGGCAAAGGCCAAGATTCTCGCGCGAGCGCCGCGGGAATCTCGACTTCGATCTGATCAAAATGGACTGCATTGTCGTCGGTGTGTTTGGCAGTCCCAGCCGCGAGATTGCCGCTCTTCGACAGATTCCAGCCAAACAATACGACCCGTGACGTCTGGCCGCGTTCGACGACATTCGGCAACGAAAAGGCCACGCGAGGCCCGGTGTCGATGTCGAGTCGGTAGTAATGTTCAGCACTGCCTGCAGAAATCAGATCCTGCACTTTGATGATGTAGCCACCGTCGGCCGGCACGCGAAAGTCGATGAGTGGATCGATCCCAAAATAGCCTCGGTTCACCGCCAGTCGCCGACCGGCCAAATCAAACACTTCCAGCACCGCGCGCAGGCGGGAGTCGATCCGTTCAGCCCAACATTCGACCACCACGCGATGTCCTTGCCTGGCCGAGAACTGGAAAAAGTCGACGTCGCTTACCTTGTCGATCCGCCCATTGATCACAGCATCGATGGGAATGGAGATCGCCGCCGAGGCTGAATCATTGGGCTCAGTCTCCTGATGCTCCGTGCGATTGCTAATGGCAAACGTCCTGGGGGCGCTGAGTCCATTATCACTTTGTCCCCAGAGGTCATAAAGTCCGGGCATCACGCCCTCGGGGATCGTCAACCGAAAACGGCCTCCATCGAGCCGCTCGCATTGGAAACCAGGAATGTTGCTGTGCAGCTTTTGAAGTCCCTGCAGATTGCTACCGCTGGCCGTCACCACCACGGCTTGGCCCGCCTTTCCGCCAGCAGGGAAGAGAACGTTGATAACCGGCGGCGATTGCCCAGTAGCAGAGCTTGTGGCAAATCGGGTCAGACACAGGACGAAGAACAACACTGAAACTGAGTACGGGCTGCGGAAGATCATCTCTTGTTCCTCGTGCAGCCCAGGAATGCGCGGTCATGACTGGAGTAGGCGGTTGACGAATTGTCTGGACTATCCCATCAGTTCCGGAATGGGTTTCCCGTGATCGACAATCGGCGTGGGGCGTCCGTTGAAATCCCGAATCAGCGTCTTCGCTGCGTCGATGCCCAGGTGGTGATAGATGGTTGCCAGGAAGTCGCCCGGACCACAGATTCGCTCGACCGAATCTTCGCCGCGCTTATCCGTGGCGCCAATTACGCGGCCTGTTTGAATGCCGCCGCCCGCCCAAATGTTCGAGAATGCCCGCGGCCAATGGTCGCGACCCGGTTGTTGCGTGCCGGCCGGAGCGCTGGCATCGCCCGCGCCGGTGCTGGCGGCGTAGCTGATTTTGGGCGTGCGGCCGAACTCGCCCGTGACCACGACGAGCACGCGTTGGTCCAAGCCCCGCTCATAGACATCTTCAATCAGCGCCGAAACCGCCTGATCGTAAGCCACGGAGCGAAAACGCATGGCGTCGAATACATGATGATTCACCGCGTGATCGTCCCAGTTGTTCACCCGTCCGCACAACGGTCCGCTGAGACTGGTGGTCACCACATCCACGCCCGCTTCGATCAAACGTCGCGCGAGCAGCAGTTGTTGTCCCCAGGAATTCCGGCCATACCGATCTCGCGTGCCCTCGTCTTCACGAGTGAGATCAAAAGCCTCCTTGGCCTTGGGGCTGGTGAGCAAGGTCATGGCCTGCGACTCGAATTCATCGAGCGCAGCCAACTCGCGCTGCTGATCGAAAGAGCGTTCGAGCGTATCGAGGTTTTGCCGCAACGACGAACGGCGACCCAGGCGACGGACTTCATTGGCGTCGGTCAGTCCGATGTTGGGAACCGTGAACGTCGGCTTGCTAGGATCTCCGCTGACGACGAACGGTGAATAGGCATCACCGAGATACGCGGGGCCGTTGTATTCCAGCGGCGGATTGATGCCGACGTAGGCAGGCAAGGGATTCTGACGCGGACCGGCCTGCGACCGAAGGTAATTGGTCACCGACATCCAGTCGGGCAATTTCGGCTTCGGTTTATCACGGGTGTCCGGATCGCCTGAGAGCAGCTGCATCGAGCCAGCTGGATGACCGCCTGCCGCCTGACGCATCGAGCGGAGCACCGTGAACTTGTCGGCAATGGCCGCCTGCCGCGGCAGGAGTTCGCAAAAACGCAGCCCGGGCACTTTGGTGGAAATCGTTTCGAATGGCCCACTGTACTCACTGCCGGCATCGGGTTTGGGATCATAAGTCTCAAGATGCGAACAGCCGCCCGGTTGCCAGACCATGATCACCGCGGTCTTTTCGCGAGCCAAATTTCGCTCTGCTGCCAGCAACTGGTTCTGTGCTTGTAACCGCAGGATGCCTGGCAGGCTCAGCGTCGCGAAACCGGCGAGGCCAGCCTGCAGGAAGGCGCGACGATTGCCAGAGGTCGTGATCGGACCGGGGCAGACAGGATTCGAGTTGGCATTGTCTGAATCGCTCATTTTTTCTCCGCCGGCAGGACCCGAATGGCAATAGGCTCGGAAACCAGAATATCGACAATGTCGCGCGGCTTGGCAGCCTCGGTTGCGGTCTTGAGTCGCTCGGTCGCGGTAGCCAAGGCAGCGGCTGCGGCCTTTTGCTTTGCGGTCATGCTTTCGAGAGACTTCTCGGCCTCACTCTTGTCTTCGGCCAGTGCAGCCTTCGATGCATCGGTTAAGTTTTTTAACTCGGCGTCAATTTTCTGCAGTTCTTGCTCAGCCTGTCGGCGTGCTTCCTCCAGTGCAGGAACCGCATCAGGATTGTGCCGATACTTCGTCACCACACCGCCGTAAAAGGCGATCAAATAATCTCCCGGAGGCGCCTTCAAAGCGCCAGTATCGAGAATAGCCTGCGAACTGTCTGCAGTCAGCGGAACATTAAACGCCGGGGCGCGTTCGAACACGGCCCCCATCGTACGCAAATTCAGAGTCGATCCCGAAAACTCGCCGCGGCGCGTGTGGTTCAGCGGAATCGTCAACTTTTCGCCCGCTACAACGGTCAACGGCTCTTTGCTCGCAGGCGAGATGGTAAGCGGAGCCAATTCCAAGCCGCTGACGGCCACAGGAACATCAGCCACCAGTCGCGGGCTCGGAATCTCGCCCCAGGCATCGGGAATGGGAAATGCCATCGACGCGACTCGGCAAGGACGAATTACCGCGACGCCGTCGATCGTCGAGCGTCCTGTAAAGGTTGCGTTCGCAATCCCGCGCGGAGCATCGTCACGCGCCGTCACGAGCATCAAGCCCCGCGACTGCCCGGCGGGGATTCTCAAGCCGTGCGCGGTCACTCCTTCCGGCAAACCTTCCATGGTCAGGTCGATGTCGCCAGTGAAGCCGTCACGCCGAATGGCGACCACCTCCAAGGCCATCGTCGCTCCGCCGCGCAGAGCCAGTGGCTTTGACACGGCATTCCGATCGCCGTTCCGCAGTTCCATGTGCAGCGCCCACGAGACGAGGGCAAAATCCGGAGCTGCCTTGCGAATCACCAGGCGATAGATATTGCGGGGATCGCTGCGCGTGCCGCCGAACAGGTCTGACAATTGCAAACGATAGAGGCCATCTTCCTTGATCTCGAGTTTGCCGAGAATGTCGGCAGAGCCGGCATTGTAAGGAGGGCCGTCGTAGGCGTAGCCGTTGCTCGAAACCTTGACGGGACTGGCGATATCGCTGAACTCAGCAACATCGGTCAGTTTCTCCTCATCGCCAGTCCGGCTGACATGCTGAACGAGAATCGCCGGGTCGGTCGGCAAACCAAACCGCTCGGAACCAACTTCCACCCAACAGACATCTCCCTTCTTCGCCTCAAATTCAAAGACGTCTACATCGGCGGCAGGAAAGAAACTGCCCGCCAGATCGCAAGGGAGCGAGATCTTTTGCCCTTTCGCTCGCTCGTTATTGGGCTCGGCTTCCGTGGTTGTTGCCACTTCTGGCAGCCCTTGGGGCGGCCAGGAGAATGAGTTGACGGGCCTGGTCGTGGGCATGCGAACGAGCGGGGCATCCGCGGGGGATTCCCACACGCCCAGTCGATAGTAATAGGCCGGCCCACCTTTGAAAGTCATCTCGTGAACCTTGATGACATACCGGCCGTCACTGGGAACCTTAAAGTCGAGCGCCCCGCCACGACGTTCCACGAGCAAGTCGCGACCAGCCGCATCGGCGATGATCACTACCGCGTCCAACTTGGAATCGATCCCCCGTGTCGCGCAATCGACAATCACGCGCTGACCTTTGCGGCCCTCAAACACATAGTGATCCACCGCACGAGCGGTCATCGCCGCATTGCAAATCGAGTTCAGCGGCAGTTCCAGCGCGGTCATCAGAGACGTATTGGCCTTTGTCTGCACGACTTCTCGAAGCGCTCCCACGGAGAAGGCCCGCGATGATGAAATCCCGAGTCGAGTCATCACGCGGGCTTCGTAGAGTCCGGCCGGGCAATCGGCGCCGATCGTGACGACGTACTTACCTGGCACGGGTTGACCCGCAGAATCCAGTTTGCGGACTGCTGTGATGCGCGGATCGGAGAAAGTCAGGTGATCCGCGTCGTCGAGATACTCGCCGCTGATGGTGACCTCGACCTGAGACCCGACCTGGCCCCCCATCGGCATCGTCGTCAGCAGGCGGGGAGCGGGCAAACCGACCGATTGAGCCAGCGAAACGGATTGCAGGCAGAGCCAGACAGCGACGAGCGTCCATAAGGAGACGATGGTCGTGCCCGTCTTATTTCGAACCCGGTCGTTCATTATGCGCCTAATGGTTAAAGAGGAATTCTTTGGTGTTGATCAGCGCCCAAATCAGATCCTGGAAATTCTCGCGAGCGGCCTTGGCAGGATCGACGGGAGAGCCGTCAGCAGCGACGGCAGGCTCAGTGAGATAAGTCACGGCGGTCTTCAACTCGTCAGGACGCGGCTCGCGCGAGAAAGCCGCCAGATAAAGTTCCCGAACTTTTGCTTCCACAGGCTTTGGATCTTTGGCTAATCGTTCAGCTCGGCCATTCGCGTTACTCAGCTTGGCCTTGATGTCCGGCGCATTGATCAGGTGCAGGCTCTGCGCGAGGCTGGACGATTGAACTCGCTCGCACTCACACACACTCGCCCCTTCCGGTCGTCCAAATACTCGGAGGAAAGGTGACGAGCGGTTGTAACTGTTGTCGGGCAGCGCGACGGCTCGCGTTCCCAGGGGCAAATTCGCGAAGTCGGTTTGCGTCCCGGCGACGGCATCGATGGCATCCAGCAGCACCTCGGCTGGCAACCGCCGCGGATAGTAACGGGAATAGTTCTGCCGATCCGCGCGATTGTGCTCGTTCGGCACTTCGCTCAATTGATACGCACTCGACCGCGTAATGACGCGAACGAGTTCCTTCAGATCGAAGCCACTTGCAATGAAGTGTCTTTCAAGCGCGGCGAGGAGCGCCGGGTTGGTCGGCGGATTCGTATCGCGGATATCATCTTCGGGCTCGATCAGGCCGCGCTGGAAAAAGTGCTTCCAGTAGCGATTCACCAGCGCCTTCGCGAAAAACGGGTTGTCTTTGGACCCCATCCAATCGGCGAGTCGTAGGCGGGGATCTTCATCCGGGGCAATCTCAGGAATCGTGTCTCCCAGGGCTGCCGGTTTCAGCGGCAAGCCCGTCTTCATGTTGTTAGCAACGGCGATCCCACGTTTGTGAAAAATCAAGTCTTCGCCGCGCGTTCCCGATGGCTTTCTGCCAACCTGGCTGAAGAATGCTGTAAGCGAGTAGTAGTCGTCCTGGCTCCAGCGTTCGAACGGATGGTGATGGCACTGGGCGCATTGCATGCGAACGCCCAGGAAGAGCTGCGCGACATCTTCGATTTGTTGCTTCGGATCCTGAACGCGCTTGTACCAGGCGACAGGCGGATTACCGAGCACGTTGCCCGTTGCCCCCAGCAATTCGCGGACAAATTGGTCGTAAGGTTTGTTGGCCAGCAGGCTGTCGCGCACCCAGGCATGAAACGCAAAGTTGGAAACGATGTCGCTGGCATCGTCCCGGCGATTCTTCAACAACGCCGTCCATTTGTTGGCAAAAAAGTCGGCGTAATCGGGACTGCGCAACAACTCGTCAATCACCTTGTCACGTTTGTCGGCATCTTGACTCGACAGGAATGCTGCCGCTTCGCTCTCCGTCGGTAACCGCCCACCAATGTCCAACGTCACGCGCCGGAGAAACGTGGCATCGTCGCATAGGGGGGAAGGAGGAATGCCGAGCGTCTTGAGGTTCGCAAAAACGTGTTCGTCGACAAAGTTACCTGGTGCGGGGAAACTCTCAACCGGGGCGCCGAGCGGAACGGAGGCTTGATAGACGGCAACTTTGCCCTGATACCGAACCATCACGGCCACGTTGCCCGAAATATCGAGGATCTTCACCAGGCCCCGCTCGGTGACCTCGGCCATGGCGGGATCATTGGACTCATAGATGGCGAGCCTCGTGACATCGCGGGTCTGACCATCCGAGTAGCGAGCGATCGCGGTGAGCTGCTGCTCTCCCTGGCGATTAATTGAACCTCGTCCGGGCTGAACTTCGAACCCGGTCAGTGATGGCGCCTTGTCCTGATCCAACGGCGCTCCCTGGCGGATCCACTCGCGGAGCACGGCATAATTCTCAGCACCCAGTTCCAGGCGAACACCGCCGCCATGTGGGATTGTTGCAGTCCCTTTGAGAAGGAGAAGGCTTTGCTCCGGCGCGGCGAGTTGCAACCGTCGTCCGCGCCCTTCCTTGACGATGTGTTCATAGTCATCAGCTGATTCAAATCCCAGCAGCGAGAGTTGAAATCCGTTTTGACCTCCGCCGGCTTTGGCGTGGCAGACGCCGACATTGCAACCCGACTTCGTCAAAACCGGCATGACATCGTTGACAAAGCTGACGGGTCGCTCAGCGGCATTGCTGAACTGTGTAGCTGCCATCGCCAACAAAACTACGGCAGCGAAGTTTTCCGCAGGCAGTATTCGGCGTAACGCAACTCGAGGGAGTATGCCCATTTTCTTACGGTGGGGAAGCGATCAGGAGGGAGGGTGGGTGGGAGGGTAATTGACGGGATTGGCCACGCCTAGCATTGTCTAAGCGGCTTACCCATAAAACCAGCCTAATGCGAATGGCTCTGCGGAGTCAATCAAACGTCTGGGGGGAATACGATTCGCGGGGCCTCTAAGGAGCCTCAGCGGCCGGGCGGATGACGAAGTGATAAGGGCGTGGCCGCGCTGCGAGTCGTTGCAATTCGATCAGTTGTTCTTCGGCAGGCTGTGACTTGCGATCTAACTCAGCGACGATTGGCTGATCCGCGAGGTAAAGGCGAGACAACAAGCGGGCGGTATCCACCTCGTGGCGAGCCTCGGTGAGCGAACGCAGGACCGTGGCTTGTGCATCCCAGGGCCCTCCGGGTTGCCACGCACTTGTCGTCGTCGAGGCGATGTCGACTCCAGCCGCCAATTGCTTCGCGGTGAATTTCGCCGTGCTGCGGCCATTCACGGTGACTTCATATCTTCCGTCCGCCAGACCCGTGATCTTTAGTCGATAGGCATTGAAATCGCGATGAAGCGGGACGTAGGCAAAATTCAGGGCAAAGAACAAACCGTTGTTGAACGGCAATCCGTCATCCAACCGGGTGAACTCGCAGCCATCATCAAGTTGTCGAACGTCGCTGATCCGACAGCCCGCTGCAGTGACTTTCTTTGTCGGAATATCGATCTCGGCCTGCGAAATGTCCCCTGGTGCATTGAAGCCCTGCAAAAATGCGTAAGCCATTGCGAGGTGGCCAAGATCGTTCAAGTGAACACCATCCGCCAAATGCAACCTGGTGTGCTTCGATTCGTCGGCAATCCCTTGGTTCACTTTCAGCACGCGGCGCTGGATCTCGCGCATGGGACGCTGCACATCGATGGTTCCCGCTCCTTTCGCCTTGGCCATCACGAACGCTTCGTCGCACATTTTCTGCAGGTAGCCCGCTTCGCCTTTGTCAGGATCCTCGGCTGTGATCGGACCCGAGCAGATGAAGACCCGAATCTTGCGTTCCTGGCACTTGTCGATGATCGTGCGCAGTGAGTTGACATAGAGCGCCTTGTGCTCATCATCGGCTTTCAAGCCCCAGCCGATGTCATTCAATCCGAAGCAGACCGTGAGGACGGTGGGACGGCGCGAGAACACATCGCGCTCCAATCGCGCGAGCGACCCCGCTGCCGTATCGCCGCCGATGCCGGCGTTGTAGAAGCGTATGCGCCGCTGTGGAAAGCGCAGGAGGGTGTAGTTTTCGATGATCTTCGTGTACGTGCGCGCTGCCGTAATGCTGTCCCCCAGAAAGACCACGGTGTCACCATCTCGCAACGAGAAATCCTCCGCAGCGTGCGACTCAACCTGCCAGGCGATAAGTGCACAACAGGCCCATGCCAAATGAAGCGCACGCAGGCCGAAATTACCAGGGAGAGATATGGAACGAAGAGCCATTTTCACGCTCGCTCCTTCAATCAATGGATGCCTGTAACGGCCAATTGCAGCCGCCGATTGAACTACTTACCATGAAGCATAAGCGATGACTGATGTTTCCAGCGAAGACCTTTTGAATTGCGTGTCACCGGCATCATCTCACCATGCACACAATTTATGGCATTTCAAGGGCAGTTGCGTGGACGATCTGCCTCGCGGTCTGGGCTGTGACTTCGCTAACTATGGTCGCTGCTGATGCACCTCCGTTGCATCAGCAAATTGATTCACTTGTTTCCCAGCGGCTGGACGAACTGAAGGTCACACCGGCGGGACCTAGCAGTGACGCCGAGTTCATCCGCCGCGTGCATTTGGATCTGACCGGCGTCATTCCCACAGCGCAAGCGACTCGGGCATTCTTGGAGAACAGTGCGACCGATAAACGGCAAAAGCTGATTGACGATTTGCTCGCCAGCCCCGACTATGCACTGCACATGGCCCGGGTGTTTGATGTCATGCTCACCGAGCAACGGATTGCGGCGGGAGGCAACTTGTACGATGTGCCCGCAGCGACCTGGCGCGAGTATTTGGCCGAGTCGTTTGCCGCCAATAAACCCTGGGACCAGCTTGTTCGGGAGTTGCTGGCCAGTGACGGCACCGATGCGAAGCTTGCGGGTGCATTCAAGTTTTACATCGTCCGGGATGTTGCTTCCCATCAACTGACGCGCGATGTCGGACGTCTGTTTCTCGGAGTCGACCTGCAGTGCGCCCAGTGCCATGACGACCCGCACGTGGCGGATTATCGCCAGGCAGACTACTTCGGCATTTACGCGTTTCTGGAACGGTCCAAAATGCACCCGCTCTCGCCGCGCGGAGCACAACTGGCAGAAACCGCCGCGAGCAAAACGACGTTTGTCTCGGTCTTCACGACCAAGTCCGGAGAGACCAGTCCCCGCTTGCCCGGCGGCGAAATGATTGCCGACCCGCCGCTCGAAAAGGATAAAGAGTACCTCGTCAAACCGGAGCCAAAAGTTCGGGGCGTCCCCACTTATAGCCGGCGATTGAAACTGGCTGAGCAGCTTCCCCGCGCGGAAACGCTAGGGTTTACGCGAAACATCGCCAATCGTTTGTGGGCCATCTTGCTGGGAAGAGGATTGGTACACCCCCTCGATCTTCATCACGCTGCCAATCCACCTTCACATCCCGAATTGCTCGCCGTGCTGGAACGCTGGCTGGTTGAGAACCATTACGACATCAGGGGCTTTCTCCGCGAAGTCGCGCTTAGCGATACCTATCAGCGGTCCAGTTTGATGACGGTTGACTCAAAGGATTTGCCGGAACAGTCATTTGCCGTCGCGTCTTTGCGTGGGCTGAGCGCTGAACAATTGCGGTGGTCGGTGCTGCAGGCCACGGGTCGGATTGAATTGCATTACGCTCGGCTCGATGCTCAAACGAAGAAAACTTCGCCATTGCCAGAAGCCAGTCCCACACCGGCTTGGAAAGAGAAGATCACGCGGAACGAAGCCCTGGAACGTCAGTCTGTTAGCTTGGTGGCCGCGTTCACGGGGCTTCCCGGTCAACCGGAAGAGGGCTTTCAACCGGTGGTCGATCAGGCGCTGTATTTTCGCAACAGCACGAAGCTTTTACCGATTCTCCAAGAGGACTCTGGCACTCTGCTCGCGCGCCTCAACCAGATGTCCGACATCCAGTCGGTGGCCGATGGACTGTATCTGAGCGTGCTGTCACGCCTGCCAACGGAGGATGAAGTGGCCGAAGTTCGGCAACTGCTCCAGTCGATCAAAACTCCCAAGGAGCGGCGTGAACCGTTGCAAGCTCTGCTGTGGGGTTTGCTGTTGTCGTCTGAATTTCGTTTGAACCACTGATTTCAGGAGCAGCAGATGGCAGGGCGTCAATCACGTACCGCAGCTTCGGAGATCTCACGCCGCACCTGGTTGCAAGGGACTGCTGCTGCACTCGGAGCGGGGGCAATTGAGCAACCGTTGCGTGCCGAGGTATC
Organism: Anatilimnocola aggregata; assembly: GCF_007747655.1. Lineage (NCBI taxonomy): Bacteria > Pseudomonadati > Planctomycetota > Planctomycetia > Pirellulales > Pirellulaceae > Anatilimnocola > Anatilimnocola aggregata. Next base: position 2,861,460 of record NZ_CP036274.1, on the reverse strand, counting down.
GACGTTACCTCGCAAACAACTGCTCCTCTTGTTTCTATCCGGGGGTGCGAGCCAGTTCGAAACCTGGGACCCTAAAACGGGCACCAAAACCGGCGGCCCGTTCCGGGCGATCTCGACATCACTCCCTGGCGTGCAGATCGGCGAACTTCTGCCCCACACGTCGAAGATCATGCATCGACTGACGGTGGTGCGCAGCCTGAATTCGAACATCCCGGATCATTTCCAAGGACATTACGCCATGCAATCGGGCCGCATCGCGCCCGGTTATCCGGTGCTCGGCTCCGCGGTAGCAAAGCTGCTAGAACGATCCGAGGACGTGTTGCCCGGCTACGTTTCGATCCGGCGCGATGGGCCGAAGGCGTACACCGATGTCGGCGATGCAGGCTTTCTGGGTGCGAAGTACCAAGGTGTGCGGGTCGTCAACAATCAGCCTCCGGAGAATCTCGTCCAGCCTGCTGCGGTAAAACCAACCCTTGCCGAGACCGTCGATCGCATCCGGAAATCGAACGATGAACGCTTCCGGCAGGGCCGCGATGCAGCGCCAATTGACGCCTATCGGACGACATTCGAACAAGCGCAGGCACTGATGGATCGGCGCGAGATATTTGATTTGACGAAAGAATCTGGTGCTGATCACGAACAATATGGCAAGCACGAATTCGGTCAGAATTGTTTGCTCGCCCGCCGGCTGCTGCAGTCTGGCGTCACTTGCGTGAAAGTTACTCACTTCGACTGGGATGCTCATCAGGACAATTTCTACTGGCACCAAATCCGGTGTGCCGAGTTCGACCGCACGCTGGTCACCTTGCTCGACGACCTCGAGCGGCGCGGCATGCTGGAGCACACGCTGGTCGTGATCTCGGGCGAGATGGGCCGCACGCCGCAGATCAATAAGCTCGGCGGCCGCGATCACTGGGGCCGCGCCTGGAGCGTGGCTATGGCCGGTTGTGGTGTGAAGCCGGGCGTGGTGTATGGTTCGACGAACGACCTCGGTACGGAAGTCAAAGACAAGCCCGTCAAACTCGGTGATCTGTTTCACACTTATTTGCGAGCCGTAGGTATCGATTCATCGGCATCTTACAGCATCGGCGGACAAACCAATCCGGTGGCAGACCCAGCGGCGAAACCGATTGACGAACTACTCGCCTGATCCATTTCTTCCGGCGGCAATGCATGAAAAGTGATCCCACCAAAATCAAGGAAGTGGCTGAATACAAACACCACTCGCCGCTGGTTTCTTGCGCGTTCGATCCGACCGCCCGGTTTGTGCTGGCCGGAGGAAGAGACCGCAACATCCTTTGCCTCGATGTGGCTGCTAAGTCAACCACGGAGCTATCGGGCCACGAGACTTGGGTCGGCAACATCGTACGTTCCGGTACAGACCTGATTCTGACGGCGGACTTTGCGGGTGTGGTTTTCGCTTGGGACTGCACAGGCGATAAACCTCGGCAGCGCTGGAAGATCACCGCTCATGCGAGCACCATCTACGCACTGGCTGCCAGCCCAGACGGCAAGCTGTTCGCGACCGGTGACCGCGATGGCAACATACACGTCTGGCAGGCCAGTGATGGAAAGCGTATGCACAAGTTGCGGATTGAGGGCCATCCTGTGTACGGGCTGGCGTTTCATCCGGATGGTCAACGACTGATCTCTGCCGACCGTCAGCCGAAGAAGCCGCGGCTTAAGGTCTGGGAGTTTGCAACCGGCAAGGAGCAACGCAGCATCGATGTGCCTCAACTCTCTGCGTATCGCCGCGTGGAAGATATCGAGTGGGGCGGCATTCGAGGGATTACGATTTCGCCGGATGGCAACACGCTTGTCGCCTGCGGCAGTAACGAATACTCGGGCCCTGCTTGCGCGCTGCTGTTCGACATCGCGACCGGTGAACTGAAACTCAAACTTGCTTCACAGTTGAAGGGCTTTTATTATTCGGCTCAATTTCACGCGCAAGGCTTTCTACTCACGGCTGGAGGCGATATCGGCAAAGGCGAGCTGCGTGCGTGGGATCCCACCAAGGATGAATCACTCGCCACCACCGCCACTATCGGCCCTTGTACGAGCCTAGATGTTCAGCCGAGCGGCGAACGCTGTGTCGTAACACAAATGATCGGGCAACGCTCTTATCCAGACTCCGGATCACTAACTGTGTATGAGTGGTCGGAGTGAATTCGTCGCCGATCGTCCGTTGTTTGCACCATGAACCCAAAGGATACTACGATGCGCTGCCGCGTTTGTCTGCTCCTTGCGATTGTTTTCTCGCTCTCCTTCAGCAGCCGTCCGCTTCAGGCCGAGCACGAAGGCAAAGTGCAAATCCTGTTGCTCGGCGACAGCACGACGGAGGGAAGTGTGCCGCGACGTCATGTGCCCAAGGGACCGCATCTGGAAGACGTGATACGCGAGTTACTAGCTGCGGAGAAGGACTTGCCGCCGACCAACGTGATCAATCTGGGGTTGAGTGGCGAGTACATTCAACGGCTATTGGAATCTGGCCGATACGAGAAAGCAGCATCGAAACTACCCGGAATCGACTTCGTTCTGATTCGGTACGGTTTGAACGACAACGCCCGCCGCGAGAACTTCGCCGAGAATTTCCCCAAGGATTATCACGAGCTGATCGAGCGGCTCAGGAAGGATCATCCACGGGCCTCGCTGATTGTGATGACGGTCATTCCTTACGGCGGCGAAGAAGTAGCTCAGCGGCTGAACAAACTCAACGCGGACGTCGCGAAAGCGGAAGGACTGCGGCTGTTCGATATCTATCCTCGTTATGCCGCCGAGCTGAAACGCGGCCCGGACATGCTCAACTACCGCCGGTTTCCCCTGGAGAAGATCCCAGAGAACCGGCGCGAGTTTGTGAAGCCATTCGTCGTTCCGGGAGCTAATCCGAGCGTGGAAGTTCTCGACAATCGGCTCGATGCTCACTTCGGCCATCTGCCGGGCTGGTTTGGCGATCGCCACCCTAATCTCGCCGGCTATCACGTCATCGGCGATGAAACCGCCAAGTTCCTGACGCCCCTGATTCGCGAGAAATTTAAGAAGTGAGTGGCAGTCCTTCCTCGCGCGAGCGCCTCGGTCAGCCGGGGACGAAGTGGAGGGAGGCGTAACCGAAATCGCATCAACATCCAAGCGTGTATTCTTGCCTTCCCGTTGCTCCCATGTGAATCCTTTTGGTGACCCTGTGCGTAGTGATTGCTTGCTCTTCGCATCAAAGACGGACTATCCTTGCAGTTGAAGTGAAGCGTTGTTCACGGACTCTCCTCGAGTGCAACCTTTGTCTACGCGACCAATCAACATGATTTGGATGTGCTTGGTTGCGGCCATCAGTTGGCTGCAACCAGCAGCGGCCGTTGAGCGAACAGCCGTTGATTTCGGCAGGGATGTGTTGCCGATCCTGCGCGAACGCTGCTTTCGTTGCCACGAAGGCCATCAGCCTCGCGCCGGAGTGCGACTTGATTTGCGGTCGGAGTTGCTCGGGGAGAACGGCAACGAACCACTTGTGGTTCCCAAGAAGAGCGCTGAAAGCCGTTTGTTGAGGGCCGTTCTCGGATCCGACCCAGACCGTCGAATGCCACCGGAAGGTCCCAGACTCAAGCCCGCTGAAATCGCTATCCTCGCCCGTTGGATCGATACGGGACTCCCCTGGGATACGAATCTTCTGCCGGAGAGAATCGCCGCCCAGCAACATTGGTCGTTTCAAGCAGTGCGGCGGCCCAGTGTTCCCGACACCAGCGGCAACTGGATTTGCTCACCGGTCGATGCGTTTGTCATGCAGAAACATCAGGAGCAAGGACTTGCTCCCGCGCTTGAGGCGCCGCGGCGGGTACTAGTTCGACGTTTGTTTCTCGATCTCTGCGGTCTCCCTCCGACTTGGGAAGACGGGGAAGCGTTCGCGGCGGATCAAAGTCCCGATGCGGTGGAGCGACTCATCGATCGCTTGCTGGCCGATCCCCGTTATGGCGAACATCAGGCCCGCCTCTGGCTCGACCTGGCCCGCTGGGCGGAATCGGAGGGTTTTGAGAGCAATCACCCACGGCCGTTCGCCTGGCGGTATCGCGATTACGTGGTTCGCTCATTCAATCGCGATCAGCCCTTTGCGGAGTTCATCGTGCAACAAATTGCCGGCGATGAACTGCCGGAGTACTCCGACGAAAATCTGATCGCCACCGGTTTCCTCGCTGCCACACGCATTAGCAGCAACGAAGAAGACAAGGCGCTGCAGCGGAACGACGTCGCCGTCGACATCGTAAATGCTGTTAGCAACGGATTGCTCGGGCTGACGCTTCACTGTGCCCAATGCCACGATCACAAGTTTGATCCCCTCACCGCCCGCGATTATTACGGCCTGCACTCGTTTTTTGTCCGGGGCCTGCCGCTGAATATCGAGTTGCAGTCGCGGGAGGTCCAGGCCGATTACGATCGTGTCGGTCCAGCGGAGTTAGCGCCGGCCGTCGCGCTGCAACGGACGCTCTTCGAACAAGGGAAGGCTGCACTCTTCGCCGAAATTCGTGAGCAACTATCGCCTGAGAATCGGCGAGTTTACGATTTGCCTGCCGATCAACGAACGCCGGCCGAAGAGTTGCGGGCCCGCAAGATCAGTCTGAAGTTCCAGAAGTCGAACGGCGAAATTGAAAAGCGAATCTCGCCGGCCAATCGCAAGTTGTACGACGAGCTGAAGAAGCGGACGAACGAACTCACCGCCGCGACGCCGCCCATTCCCCAGACCTTTGCCTATTACTCTCCCGTTACGAGTCCGCATCGCCTGCAGGTGCTTCCCAGTTTGGGCTTCTATCCACTTTCGTATGACCCGGTCGAACTGGCGTCACTAAAGACTTATATCCTCAATCGGGGTGAGGTGCATCAACTGGGCAACGAAGTGCAGCCAAGCTTTCCTGAGGTCTTGCGCCGCACGTCAACGAATTCGCCGCGGAACCGTTTGGAACTCGCGCGATGGTTAACGCAGCCCGACCAACCGCTAGTGCCGCGAGTTTGGGTCAATCGAATTTGGCAACAACACCTCGGGCGAGGACTTGTCGCGACAGCCGACGACTTCGGTCTGCGCGGAGCCCGACCGTCGCATCCGGAATTGCTCGATTGGCTGGCGGCGGAGTTCCTGGCTGGCGGTGGCAGCACAAAACAGATTCAGCGGATGATCGTGAGTTCAGCCACTTACCAGCAGAGAGCGCTCGCGTCTGCCGACTCGGCGCATCGCGATTCCGACAACCGCTGGCTGACCCGGCATGTCCCCCGGCGGCTGACCGCGGAGATGATTCGCGATGCCTGGTTGGCGACCTCGGGTGAACTCAATCCCCGCGTGTTGGGACCCAGCGTTCCGATTGATCAACGCGAGGAATCGACACGCCGCAGTTTGTACCTGTCTCAACGGCGCGGGCAGGCCCCTGATGTGCAGCGACTCTTCGACGGCCCGCAGGAATGCGCAGCCAGCGTGGCGAGGCGAGACGTGTCGACTTCGCCGCTGCAGTCACTGTTCTTGCTCAACAGCCCGTTCGCGGTCCGTCAGAGCAACGTACTGGCCGCACGGCTGTCGAAAGGAGCCAACGATCGGACGGAATTGATTCACCGTGCATTTCGCCATATCCTCCTGCGCGAACCTTCCGCTGAAGAACTGTCGGCTGCTCAAGAGTTGTGGCCGGTTCTTATCCCTGGTAAACCGGCGGCCGATGTTTCGCAAATCCCGGCGAGCGTTTGCCAGGCACTCCTCAATTTGAATGAGTTCATTTATGTGGAGTGAACCCTTGGTGAATCTCACCCGCCGACAAATGTTGCAACGATCAACGCTGGGATTCGGCGCTGCCGCGCTGGCCGGGTTGCTGTGCGACGATGGCCTGTCGGCCAAGGAGCCAGCGACGACGGAACGCCGCGCAACGGCCCGACGGGTTGTCTTTATTTTTCTGGGTGGCGGGCCGGGGCAGAATGATACCTTCGACCCCAAGCCGGAGTTGACCCGTTTGCATGGTCAGAATGTGCCGGAATCGATCGCCAGTGATGTTCCTCAGATTGCTCGCGCGCCTCTGCACAACTTGCTCGCCAGCCCTTGGAAGTTTCAGCGCGCAGGACAAAGCGGGCTAGAGATATCCGAACTCTTTCCGCACGTAGCCGGATGTGCCGATGACCTGTGCGTCATTCGAAGTTGCCGCCACGACTCACCCATTCACGCACCCGCAGAATACTTGTCGATAACCGGATCATTACTCGGAGACCGCCCGAGCCTGGGAGCCTGGTTGACGTATGGCCTGGGGAGTGAGAATCAGAATCTCCCCGGCTTTCTCGTTTTCAAGACCGGCGAGACCGTGCGCCCGCCGACGACCGCCGCAGGATTTCTTCCCACCCGTTATCAAGGGATTTTCGTCGATAGCGAGCAAGGGATTTCGCATCTGCAGCGACCGACGCACGTCTCGGAGCAACAACGCCGCGCCGAGCTCGATTTCCTGCAGCGGCTCAATGCCCGGCATCTCGCCGAGTTCAGCGATCGATCGGAGTTGGAAGCCAGGATTGCCTCGTATGAGTTGGGGTTCCGGATGCAAACAGCGGCTCCGGAGGCTTTCGATATCAGCCATGAGACGGTCGAGACCGAGAATCTCTACGGGCTGCACGATGCCGAGACCAAAGAGTATGCACGAATTCTCCTGACTACGCGCCGGCTGATCGAACGGGGTGTGCGGTTCATTCAAATTCGGAGCGGAGGCTGGGATGCCCATAGCGATTTGCTGGGGAATCACTCCAAGAAGTGCCAGGCGACGGATCGGCCGATCGCCGGATTCCTGCAGGATCTCAAGCGCCGCGGCCTGCTGGAGCAAACGCTGGTCATTTGGGGAGGCGAGTTCGGACGCACTCCCACCGCCCAGCCCGGCGCCGGCAAGCCAGGTCGCGATCATTCTCCCTCGGGCTACTCAATGTGGCTGGCCGGAGGGGGCGTCCGCGGCGGCCAGGTGATTGGCGCGACCGATTCTGTGGGTTACGCGGCAGTGGAGCGGCCGGTCTCGCCCCATGATCTGCACGCGACGATTCTGCATGCTTTGGGACTGGATCAGCATCGCCTCTATTACGAACGCAACAACCGCCGCGAACTGGTTACCGTGAATGGCGGCGAAGTAGTACACGAAGTCTTTGCGTCTTGAATTTCGAACGCACCTCGAACGCAGCCAACTCGGCGGCAAATGAAAATCGCGGTCGCCCTCTGCAACATAAAATCCCACTACCCGAAAATCAGGCTTGGACGATGACTATGCCCACAGGAACAAGGCCCAAAATGATAAGGTTGTTGCCAGTCGCCATTGTAGTCCTGCTGTTCCACTCCACTGCGCAATCGCAAATAGCGATTCCTGAACCGACACTCCAACCGCCGTTCCAGACGATTGACCTCAACGTCGGTGACTCGCAGGAAGTAATGCTTGCCGGCAAAAAGGTCTTGGTGAAGCTACGCGACCTGCGCGAGCAAAGCGATTCCCTCCGCAACGCCGTTCGTCGCGCAGAAGTCGACGTCGAGGTGGCGGGACAGACATTCACCCTCGTCTCCGCGAATTACCGGTTGCCGATGAAGATCGGCGACGTGCAGATCGATTGCCCCATCACGCGCGGCTACACACTCAACTCCACTCGGTCCTCAGCAGGTCACGCCCCCTGGGGCCTCGTGAAGGATGCCCGCCTGCGGCTCTGGCCGGCGGATTCGCCGTGGCTCAATCCGGGAACCTTTGATTACCCCGCAAGGCAAGCTTGGTTCGCGAGCGCAACGCAAATGGCGAACGAGCCAACCTATGTCGATGGCGGGGAAAATCCCGGCAAGGGGAATGTCTACTACCACTACGGCCTCGACATCGGCGGCGCCGAGGGCCTGGTAGATGTCGTCGCGGCCACCGACGGGCTCGTGGTTTCCGTGGGCAAGGAAGTGCTGCCCGGCTACTCGGGAACTCCCGTCGCTCCGCGTTACGACGTCGTCTATCTGCTCGATAGCCGCGGCTGGTTCTATCGCTATAGCCACCTCCACACGATTGCGGCCGGGCTGAAACCCGGCGAGCAGGTAAAACGCGGGCAACCCCTGGGGCTGTTGGGCAAAGAAGGAGGCAGTGGCGGCTGGTCGCACTTGCACTTCGATATCAGCGGGCGGCAACCGTCGGGTCAGTGGGGCATTATCGATGGCTACGCATTCCTCTGGGAGGCGAATCTGCGTGAGCGGAAACCACAACTAATTGCGGTGGCGCGACCTCATCATTTCGTTTCGGTAAACGAAAAAGTACAACTCGATGGTAGTCGTTCCTGGACTGCGGCAGGCCCGATCGCGAAATACCACTGGAAATGCACCGATGGTCAGCAGGCCGAAGGACCGCTACTCGAACGGACCTATGCCCGTCCGGGCGTTTACAGTGAGATCCTGCAGATTACCGATCGCGAGGGGCGTGTCGATTACGATTTTGCGATTGTCAATGTCATCGACCGTGAACATCCCGAGCAACTGCCGCCGTCTATTCACGCGGCGTACGCACCGACCGAAGGAATTCGCGCCGGCGATGCCGTGAAGTTTCTGGTTCGCACCTTTCGCACGACCGACGGAGAAGAAACCTGGAACTTTGACGACGGGAGTCCAACTGTTGTAGTGCACAGCGATGGTAATGTCGTGCAGTTGGCAAAAGACGGATATGTTCCGACGGTGCACCGCTTCGAGAAACCGGGAACCTACCTGGTGCAGGTTTCTCGGACCAATCGACGCGGCTTCACCGCGACTGCGCGACTGAAAGTACAGGTAAAAAAGAAACCGAATTCCCGCAGCCCGCTGAATGCTAAACCTTGCAGATGAACTGGAATTCATCGCGTTGCCGAAAGCCGCCGGAGCAGAAGGCCGCGGTCTACGCCAATCGCCGTCGCACGCGTGGCGAGCGCGGCAAACAACTGCAACGGCTCCGCAGCGAGAAGATGGAGCGAACCTTCGCTCACGTTTGCGAGACCGGCGGCGCGAGACGCACTTGGCTCACGGGCATCGACAAGCTGCGCAAACGCTACTTGATCGCAGCTGCCGCTCACAACCTGAGCGTGCTGATGCGCGTACTCTTCAAGATGGGCACGCCGCGCGGCCTGCAACAATTCGCGAATGACCTGGCGGCGGTTGTTTCACCTTTGTATTTCGCCTGCCTTCTCATGGCAGTTCTCGCAACCGCCTGTAGCCACCTGAGGAACTCGCTACGCTCACCTTTCAAGAACTTGGCCCGCCCCCCGCGCTCATTGCCTCTATCAACTGAAAACCAAGCCTATTTCAACGGGCTGTTAGTGCATTGCTCAAGGCCGTCTTGCGCAAAGGGCTCAATGAAAGCAACCGTGTGCACTTCCGCTTGGACTACACGGCGTCGCTCGGGACTATGGAGTCGATCGACGATGCGATCGACAAGTTTCGTGGTTACGCCACCCAGGCGCCTGGTGAGATCGTCAAGTTCTCCAAGATCACCGAACCAAGCGCGCTGTAGCAATGTGTAGTTAATTTTCCGCAACCGAGCATAGTCCGCCGCAATTCACCGGGATTTGGAGCCGCTTGCCAAAGAGGCCAAATTCCGCGAATCTACCGCTAAACACGGGCACAATTGAACCTGGCAAATTCAGTTTGCTACTTGTCGTCAGCCAGGATGTAAACGATGTTGGGCGGCACAAATTGGGAACCGGCGGCCTGCAACCCAGCAGTTGGTGACAAGACAAGAATCGCTGTCTTGAGCAACCAACAGATTATGACGGTCAAGGATCGGTTCATCGTTTCACTCCAACGATGGCTTAAATCATTGTTGTTATTTGGCTGCGCCGAGTGAAGCAAGGTACGTCAGCAGGTCAGCCGCTTCTTGGGCAGTGAGGTCGCTCAGGATGTTATCGGGCATGAGCGACTTCTCGCTCTTGCGCAGTTCTTCGATGCTGGCCCGCGGAAGTTGTACGAGTTTTTTCTCGGCAGTCTTCAGCACTACCTGGCGATCGGACTGTTCGACGAGGAGCCCACCGATCACGCGTCCATCGTCAGTGAGCGCGGTGTAAGCAGCGAACGGTTCGTCGACTTTCAGCGAGGGTTGCAAGATGTGTGGTAAGAGGTCGGTGAGCTTCGTGTACTTCTTGTTGATGTCCTGAATCGTCGGCCCAATCGACAACTTACGGTCGCTGGCATCATGACAGTTGCGGCAGCGGGCACCGTCGCTGTAAAAGATCAATTTGCCGCGTTGCACATCGCCTGACTTGCTCAGGATCGTTTGCGGATCGACATTGGCCCCCAACGTCGGGCGGCGCTGCGACTCAGGAATGAAGGTGTCGAACAGCCCGCGAATGTCAGTAGGTGCCGCGCTCCCTTGCCGCACTGCAATCGCACGATCATCATCCTTGACAGTGCCGCCATGCAGGCGAGCCACCAGCGCCAACGCTCCACCGGTCGATTTGACGAATTCATCGATCTTCGCTGCTCGTGCAGCAGGTTCTCCGTTAAGTGCGGACGTTAATTCCAACAACTGCGCAACTGCTCCAGCACCAGCTTCGCCCGGCATGGAACGAATCCAGGCATCAATCAGCGCGACGCCACGGCTATCGACGACTTGCGAACCAATGTACGGCATTCGCGCGTAACCCAATTTCGACATGCGATACATCAGTACGCTGCGGGCGGGATCGCCCGGCACAATCAGCTTGGCATCGCGCAGGCCGAACGTGCCGATGCCCGTTCCCTTGCTGGTATTGAGTTTTTCGAATGGCAGATCTTTGCGGAGAAAGAACGACACAATCGCATTGCCGCCGGGCTGATGACACATGCTGCAGTTCACGTGCAGGTACGATCTAGCCCGCTCGTCGAGCGGCTGCGCCGCATCGTGCGGATCAACCAGCCGAAGTTGATCGTCGGCCGAGTTCGTCGGCGCTTTTGCAACTGCCTTCATGGCACTGAGTCTCGTAAGTTCCGTCTCTCCGCCAGAGCTTGCCACCAAGCGAGTCAATTGATGGGGAACGAAGCCCAGCACGTTGCGCGACTCTGCGTTGTGGCAAAGCTTGCACTCGTTCACCGCGCTCGCGCGCCACGTCCGCTCGACGAACCCCTCCTTCGCATCCTTACTGGGAATCTTGAGACCTCGCTGAGTTCCAATCGAGTCGACAAGTTCCGCGTCGGTACCGGCCTCATTCCACAAATAGCTGTAGGGCCGCCAAACGCCCCGCTCGAAGTGCAGCAGTTGCGTCTCCAGCCGCAGCTTGTGCTCGGGCAAACTCAAGTGCTTCACCAGCACCGTTCCCTCGGGATAAACGGGTGACTCTTCTTTGCTCGTCGACAGTTGCACTTGTCCATCACCGGGAATGGCAAGCCAGCGCTGCGCATGCGCACCGTCCAACCAGCGTTCGACTTGTACAGAATAGGGAACAACTCCCGGCGCGGGCTCAAGGTTTTCTAAGGAAGTGAATAGCCCCGTTTCGCTCAGCCGCCGCGGAAATGTCGCCGAAGTATCTGGCAAGTCAGACGGCAGCAGTTCGTAAATCTGCCCGGTGAAGTCATAGTCGAGCACATACAGTTCACCCTCATTCCCCTGCGTAAACGAGACAATCCGTTGGTCGGTGTCGCACAGCGTCGCGTGCGAATACGAACCGTCACTCTCGCGCCGCACCGACCAGATGGTGCCGGTGATGTAGTCGCCATAGACAAACGATCCGGCCAGCTGTGGCAACTTCGCTCCGCGATACACGGGCCCGCCGATCACCGAGTTCGCTTCCGTATGCGGATGATCTTTCACCGGTGGAATGATGGGCGTCGGACCTGGCTTGACCTCCGATCGCAACAGCGCTCGCCCTTCCATGATCGGCCAGCCGCAGTTACCGCCACGCACAATCCGATGCACCATTTCCCACGACTCCCAACCGTTGTCCGCGGCGAAGACATCGCCACTTTCCATGTCGACGCCAATCTTGAAGGGGTTGCGCAGGCCATAAGCCCAAACCTCTCCCCGCGCGGTCTGCGTGTTCACGAATGGATTATCGGCGGGAATCGCATAGGCCAGGTCACCCTGCTGGCGATCGATGTCGATTCGCAGGATCGCTCCCAGCAAGTCGGAAACATCTTGCCCCGTCGTGCGACCGTCGGGCGGATTCGGCCCCGAACCATCGCCGGTGGCAATGTATAAGAAGCCATCCTTGCCAAACTCCAAGCAGCCCGCGTTATGCCCTCCCGAGGGCCAGGTGATGATGACTTGCTCACTACCCGGCACAACCGACGGAGTGGAACCACCAGTCAACGTGAGTCGCGACACGCGGGTATGCCCGCCGTTGCCCGGATGGACATAGCAAATGAACAGAGAGCGATTCTCGCCAAACTGCGGATGAAACTCGGCATCGAGGAGCGAGACATTCTTGCCAGCCAGTTCCTGCGGCAGCAGCCCCTTCAGATCGACAACCAGATCCTTCTCTTTAGTTGCCGCCCCTTTGACGATGGTAAAGACCTTCCCCCCCATCTCCGTCACCAGCAGTCGATTAGCCCCCGGGAACTGCTCGATGCTGGTCGGCCGCTCGAACCGCAACTGGGGGAACGCCGACTCCAGTCGATATGGTTCGGGAGCCTGCGGCGCACCGACAATCCGCGACTTCGTCCAAGCCGGACGGGTCGGGGCTGTCTTCTCAGCTGCACGCAGCGTCGCTGTGAGGAGGCAAAGCAACAACATCAGTCGAAACGAAGCACGGAAGAGCATGCGTTGGTTCCCGGTGGCAAGTCTGGGCAATTTGATCTGCGGCGATTCTAACCGATGCGCTGACTTCATGACTACGAACCGCCAGCCCGCTTAGCAGGCCGTGAACAATCGCCGCCCTTTCGGCAGAAAGTACACCACAAGCCGTTTCTCACTCCGGCGCGAACGGTGCAAAGCACCACTCGTTTCCGATCCGATTCGGGATGCAGGAAATTTCCACAATTGCAATGAATCGCGAAAGTTTCCCGAATCCCGCAAACGTCTCCCCGGCAACCACTTCTGCTCCTCGCCGTGGTCATACGTCCTTGCCATTCTCTGTCAATGTTCTGAATCAATTTCCATAATGTCCTGATCTCATGTCGCCGACTTCGCTCACACTTGCAATTGGAAATTTCCGTTATTCTCAATTTCCGCGCAATTTGCCCACTTCCCACAAGCCTCACCTGGGCAACCACTTACGCGCAGCGCAATGACTGTAAGTCCTTGCCAGAGTCTGAATTTTCCAAACTTCAATTTCCTGATTGACGTAATGCCTCGCGGCGCTAAAGTCACCCTTGTCCGCCCAGCAATAAGCACGCCAATGCTGGCCGACTAAGGAACAGACATCGCCATTACTACGCATCAACGACACATCATGTCATTGCTAGTATTTCGAGACAGTGCGCGCAGATATAGCGCAGTTTCTACCAAACTAAAAAGAACATCCCACGACAATTAGATGCTGGTCGAGTGACACGTCTGGTCACGCCGCAAAACAACGTGCCCGTTCATGCCAGCATGGTGTTGGGTTGCGGAAATGCGATTTCCTCGCATTTTGGGTAACCCGAAGCGTCAGCGAGGAGGGTGCTCATCGCCGCATTGAACCTGAGCCGTCGTTAAATCATTTGCATGGGCAGGCTCCGATTCACCTCCAAAGTCCTCCCACCGGACCACGAAGGAAATTCGCTTCGATGCCTCCCGTTCGCTCTCCTCGCTGACGCTTCGGGTTACCTAAATTCATGCCGGCGTAAGCGATTACAAAAGAAATCTCGCGGCGGGCAGTGTGCCCGGGAGAATTACCCGACGGCGTCGAATACTTTGCCGGTGTCGGGCGACTTGCCGACCTGGCCAGCAGCCTGGATCATCTCAACGGCTGCGGCCCCCAGTTGCTTCACGGCCGACTGCTGCTTCACCAGCAGGCTGACTTGAATCTGCGTTTGCAACGACGACTGCTGGGCGGCGGAGACGCTACTGGTGTCGCACATCGATCGGTCTCACACACGAACCCCGGGGACGTATTCCGGATTCATCGGCAGCCAGCACGCGGCCGATTACAAACTTCTCGGCAGGCGGTACAACCAGAATATTCAGTCCCAAGGACCGATCCCGTCTTTGATCAGTTCTCCGAAGGTTCGACCGCTGGGCGACTTCTCTGCTTCGGCCTGCTTCAGCCCGTTGTCGATATAGAGCCGTAGTTTTGCCGGCTCATCCCTGACCGTAACCCACTCATCCTTTGTCAGGAACTTTCCCGCAGCCTTCCCGTATGAGTTCAATGCCTTGCCGGCGGCGATTTTATGGCAGACATGACAGCGCGCCATTTCGGCCGCCACCTTATATTCATCCGAGACATCCCCGCTCAGATATCGGTCGCGCCACGCCCGACTGAATGGTGGCAGGGCCAACGCTTGGCTTGAAGAGCCGGCGAGTAGGGCAATCGCGCACCAGAACATTCGTATGTGTACTTGGCGTTCGCCCGACAACTTCTTGGCGGCATTCGCATCCATTCTCATATGATACTCGCGCGCGAAAACGTCCCGCCAGAGCGATGCGGCTGAGATCTCAGGCGTAGAATGCCGTCATGCCCAATAAACACTCGACCGCATCGGTTATCGTAGGCATCTTGTTGCTTCTTCATCCCATTCTCTACGTGGGAAGTTACTTCGCACTGGTAAATCCAGACCCGACTGGGCTTCCCAATTGGGGAATGAATACAGGATCGGGACACTATCGCTACGGCGGAGCTTGGTCTGATCGGGTGTTCTGGCCCCTGGAGCGGATTGACCGCATGTTTTTCCCAGGTCGCTGGGATAGTGATGGGCACTTCCGCTTTAGCTGACAGAATATGCAATCATGTTGACGCAACGCCACCCTCGTCGAAGCAAAGTAGCCTCATGATCAAGCACCAACTCGGCCGTACGGGACTCGCAGTGACCTCATTAGGTTATGGCAGCATGGGGCTGCGCGGTCCGCGGACGTGGGGCGTGCGCGTGGTGAGCGACGCAGCAGCGGACGTTTTTCTGAACCAGGTTCTCGATGCCGGGATTAACTTCATCGACACTTCGCCCGACTATGGCCAGAGCGAAGCGCGGATCGGCCGATTCATCGGCTCACGGCGCAGCGAATACTATCTGGCCACCAAGTGCGGCTGCGTTTACACGCAACAGGCCGACCATTTGGAGATCGACCACGTCTGGGACCAGGACGTGATCAAAGGCAATTTGGAAACCAGTTTGCGGCGATTGCGCACCGACTATCTCGATGTGCTGCAATTCCACGGTGGCAATGCCACAGAGTTGCAGAGTACCGGGCTGATCGAGTTGCTTATCAGCTTTCGCGAGCAGGGACTTGTGCGGTTTATCGGCGCGTCGAGCTCACTTCCCAACCTGCCTGGACTGATTGCCCTCGGCGTGTTCGATACGTTTCAGATTCCCTATTCATGCCTGGCACCTCAGCATCACGACCTGATCACGGCCGCAGCTGCCACCGGCGCTGGCATCATTCTGCGGGGCGGCATCGCTCAGGGTGGGCCCGATGCCGAAGTGAAGCGCCCAACACTTGACGATGTCTGGACTCGGGCTGGGCTTGACGAACTCTTGCCGGCTGAGATAAGCCGGGCTGAATTGATTCTGCGGTATACGCTCGCGCATCCGCACTGCCACACAACCATTGTGGGAACTTGCAATGCCGAGCACCTGGCAGCCAATGTGGCAGCTGCCGAGCGTGGTCCGCTGCCGGCGGATCTGCACGCTGAAATAACTGCGCGAGTTGCCGCCGCGTTGGCCCAGTTGCCTCGCTAGGCAAAGGCAACAACTCGTCGTTACGCTCGACTAGTTGATCGGCAGCGCGAAATCGCCACGCATATCGCGCCAGAAGCAATGGATGTGATTGGCCGGGTTCCCCGCAGCATCGGGCTGCGTATTCACAAATTCAATCACGAACGAATCGCCTTGAACTCGGTAGTAATGGCCGATCCCCAATTTGTCGGCCCCCGCCCAGGCGAACTTCACCTTGTCGAAGCCATCTTTCTCGATGGCTGCGAGCCGTTCCTTCGCCACTTCTTCCGGCACGTTGTTGGCATACGTATCGATGAGCGACCGCAGCAGTTTTTTCTGGGCGTCGTTCAACTTGCTGGCGGCGATCCCCTCGGCAGCATCGGTCGCCGGTTGGGGCTTGCCCGCTTCGCGCACTTCGGCCAGTGCTTTTTCGGCGATGACGGCTTCCTTCCGCTGCTCGGCCGACAGCGAGTGGAGTAGTTCGAACGCCAGTTCCTCTTCGGCAGCCAGCACGCGCGTTCCCTTGGCGATGCCCGCGACCTCTTCCTTCATGATGGCCGGATTGGTGCCGAACATGATGGGGGTCGACGAAATCACGCGGCCCTTATCGACGACGAAGTTCATCGACGTATGGTGCCCTTCGACACTCAGCCCCCAGCGCGAGGTGTCGCCTGGTTCGCCAAAGATAGTGAAGTAATAGCGTTCGTTGTCGCGGATGTTGCCGCCGACCTTGCTCTTCTCCAGCTCTTTCAAAACCTTTTCGAGTTCCATGATCTTGGTTGCTTTGCCGTAGCCAATCTGGCTGAGCGCGCTCTGCAGCAACGAGTGAGCGGCCTTCCGCTGCTGCTCGTTCATTTCCTTAACCTGCAAGCCTTTGCGGGTAGCTTTGGGAATGAAGTGCCAGTCGACTCGCTCCGGCGCGTCGTAACTCATGACGGCCTTCGCCTTCTGTTCGGCGCTCAGCGTGCCGAGCCATTTGTCAGCTGCGGTGATCATTTCACCGCCCGTGCCACCGACGCGCAAGAACGCACCCCAGGCGACCGCGCCCAAGGTAATCAAGATGCCAATTGCCAATGCGAAACGTTTCATGTCAGCCATTCTCCAAAAAGGTGAATGCGTAAATATACTTGCTGGGCCGGCGAAATAGTACCTAGTGGCTGTGATCGTGCTTGTGGGGATCGCGGTCGTGATGCCGCTGGTCGACGTGCAGGTGCAGGTTCGGGCGAGCTTTGAAGAGTTGATCGTAACCTGCGTCGCTGATGCGTGCGCCATCCAGATAGAGCGATTCCAACTGCTTCATCTCGCCAATCGGCTTCATGGCAGCATCGGTAACGGGAATCTCGATCAAGTGGAGCCAACGAAGCGACGGAACTTTGACGAGCTTCGCGATTCCGACATCCGTCACGCGGGGACTGCCGAACCGCAACAACTCCAACTCAGGCAGATGCGATAACGCCCCCAGCCCTTCGTCGGTGAAGTCTGCCTGGGGCAAATTAAGCCGCTTGAGCGACTTGATCTCACCGATTTGCTGCAGGCCAAGATCCCCAATGCGAGCACCACGAATTCGCAAGTGTTCCAAGCTGGGGAGCTTGGAGATTGCCGCCAAACCGCCGTCCGTCATTTTTCCCTGATCGATCAACAATTCACGCAGTTCCGCTAGCTCGGTCAGTTGCTGGAGCTGCTCATCGCCGATCGGCGTTTGGGTGATTTCAATTCGATCGGACTTGCCTTGCTTGACCGCGTTGAGCTGCGCCTCCCAACTCGGCTCTGGTGCGCTCGCCGGCGATTGGTCCCGGCCCAGCCACGAGCGAAACCCTTCGGCCCGCAAGAGCCAAACCGCTATCACGAAAGTGCACAGGAGCACGAGCGCGAAGCGTGTGATGAAGCGGGACGATTGGTTGGACTGACTCATCAAATGGTCTGCTGGACGTTGTTGTTGCAAAGTTACTTTCCGCGTATCGAACTCGCTTTTCAATTCTAGGCTCCCCGGCCTCTGAGCGCAAGCGAGCCAGTGCGCAGGCGAATTACCCGTAGCGATCCGCTATCATGGGCCGCGTACCCCTTCCTTGCAGGAGTCGCCATGAAATCGTTCACGTTACTCGTCGTGCTTTGTTGTGCAACCGTTGCTGCCGCCGCGGATCAATGGCCGCAGCTCCAAGGAGACTCTCTCCGCTCGGGCAATCACCCCGAGACGGTGCTCCCCGCGAAACTGGGGCTGGTGGGAGCGGTTCCGCTGACCGACGGCATCTACGCCGCGCCGGTCATTGCCGATGGCAAGGTCTATGCCATCGATGGAGCCGGCGTCGTTACGTGCTTGGATGCCTCCTCGCTGAAGGTTCTATGGACATTCGCGACTCGTGGTGGCGCGGGAAATTGCAACAACGTGGCAGCCCCTGCCATCAGCGGTAAATATCTTCACGTTGGCACTACGGCCGGTTACTACTATGTGCTCGATCGTGAAAGTGGCGAGGTCGTTCGCGAGCTTGATTGCCAGGAACCAATTTTTTCAGCGCCCGCTGCTGGTAACGGCCGCGTCTATTTCGCGACCCTCGGCGCGCAGGTGTATGCAGTTGAGCCCGATGGCACGCTCGTCTGGACTTGGGACTTCGTGAAGGAAGTCGTCAAGTTCACGGGCAATCGCTGGAGCGGTGAGGATTGGCTGAAGGAGCGACAAGGGCGAGTGAACTGGCGCGACCACTTTGTCTGCTCGCGCGATATCTGCCTCATCGGCAAGACGGTGGTAATTCCCGCCGGTGGCAGGACTGTTTTTCTGGATGACGCCGGCGCCAATCCCCAGCTGCGCGTGGCCGGGGAAATTCCGGCCTTCGATGGCTCTGAATTCCCCGCTACCTTTGGCCAAAGCGCCGATGCGGCGGGGAATGTGTATGTCCAGTGGCATCGTCGCGATAACGCGGGGCGCGTGGAGATTCTCAAGCTCGACGGCGAGAAGCTGAAGACCGACTTCATTAAGAACACGCAAACGGCCATTCAATTGCCAGGGCTCCTCAGTTTCGCAGCGGTTAGTATTCGGGGGAACGATGTCTATCGCGTGCGCCCCGAACAAGGTTTGGGCTTGTGCCGGCATACTTCAGGTCAAGATCAACCCACGGTCCTTTGTCCCGCAGCATCAATTTGTCCACCCGTGCTGACGCGTGACCATGCCATCTATGGTGGGCTCGACGGCAAGTTATATGTCGTACCCCTGGCGGGCGGTGAGCCCACTTCGCTTGCCACCGCCCACGGCTCCGCGCTCACCGCTCCGGTCGCCGTGGCCGCTGGCCGAATCTTCGCCCCCTGTGAAGATGGTTACCTGTATGTCTTTGGTGCCGACGGCAACGCACCTCTTCCCACGAAGAATCTCGACGTTGCCAAGATCCGCAGCCCGCTGACGGGCAAGTTCGCTGCAGCCAAGTACGACTGGTACACCAACTACGGCGACTTCGGCTCGACAAATGCCAACCTGCAGGACCTGGCTCCGCCGCTGCGCATGCGCTGGGCCCGCCGACTGGAAGGAACCGTTAAGCATCTGCCCGTCTGCGGTGGCGGACGGATGTACTCGCACACTGCCGAAGGTCAGATCATTGCCGTCGAACAAGACACCGGCCGGCTGCTCTGGCGTCGCTATTGGCCCGATGTCTATCTTTCGTTCACGTCCCCCCTCTACTACGACGGCACACTGCTAATTCCTCAAGCAGGGATGAAACGCTCGGTGATGCGTTGCCTGGATGCCGCCACCGGCGAACTTCTCTGGGAAGCTCCGTTCACCGGTTCGCCCAGTTGGAGCCGACAATTCCCACCCGTGGTTCACGGCAATCTCGCCATCTATGCCTCTGGTTCCGGCGAGTATGCTCCGCAAGGAACCGAGAAACCCTACACCTTCAAAGGAGCCCCTCAAGCCGCGGCCGATGGTCGCGAGGTCATGAGTTGGATCTATTCCAACGACAATCCGTATTACCCCAAAGACAATCGCCCGCTGTTGTGGGCTTGGGACTTGGATACCGGCAAAGTCGTGTGGCAGAAGGATTTTTCCGAACATGGCCGCGGCGGTAACGACTGCGGCATCTGCCTGCTCGATGGCAAGTTGTTCTATTCCACCTTCTTTGGCTATTCGGCCAGCCATCGTGCCCGCCGCGGGCTCCCACCCGAGAACAACGGCTTGACGGCCTGTCTCGAACCCAAGACGGGCGAGGTCGTGTGGCTCTCGAATAAGCACTTCGTCACCGCCAAGTGTACGCTCACGGGCAAAGATGGCCGCATCTATATCGGCGGCTTTAACCCCGCCAAAGAAGACACCAAAGATCGTTTTGTCTGGTGCCTGGATGCCAAAGATGGTTCACTCATCTGGCAGTCCGACGTGGTCACTTCTGCCTTGAATGTCGTGACCGTTGGCGATCAATTCATCTTCTCGAACGCGCTGCGTGGTCGCGGCAACGTCTTCGATCGCCAGACGGGCAAAGTCGTGGGGGGAGTCGACCACAACTATGCCTGCTGCCGCTTCACCATGTCGGGCTCTTATATTCTCGGCGCGAACATGGACATGATCGACCTGGCTGCCGGCAGCAAACTCGTCTCGACCGGCCCCGCCATCGACTCGCGCGAATGCCTGGGCGCGATTGTTTCCAACGGTCGTATTTTTTACATGTCCCAGGCCAGCGGGTTTGTCGTTTCGCAAACCTACGGCGAAGAATCAAAGCGTTTGCCCGCAGTGTGGGAACGACCATAAAGCCAACGGCGCTGCTCATGAGCAGAACGCCGTTGTAACGATCGACTCTTGGGAACTACTGCATGGCCGGTTCGTTGAGCCGGACCATGAGCCACTGCTGCGTTTGACCATCAGCAAAGTGAATCAGCGCGGGGGCGGTATCTTCGGTGAGGTTCGAGATGCCGGTTTCCATCAGAGGTCGGCTCTTGCCCTTCACCGTCCAGGCGACACGCTGACTGCTCTTATCAGCCATCCCTTCGACTTCTTGCGTACTGCCCGTGGCCGTGTTGTTGAGCAGGCCGCTAATGACCCCCTCTTTGCTGATGGCCAGTTGCAGAAACAGCGTCGGGTCGGGGCCGGACTTCTGACCATCGGGCGTCAGGGCGAACACACCAAGCGGCATCCATTCGGCCTTATCGGGTGCAATGTCAGGCGCACTCGCGGCGATGTCTTCGGCCTGCTGGGCATACTCTTCTGCCGTGGCCACGGGTTGATCGCCATAGTAAACCTCGCCGTCGTCGTAATAGACGTTCTCGCCATATGCATAGCCCACCGAATCGCTCCACCCATAGCCGACCCAGCCGGTGATTGCTGCCCAAGTGGCCCAGCGATAGGGGCGATTGATCCGCCATGCGGCCCAGTTGGGATGATCGGCCCAGAAGTCGAGGCGAGGATGATTGTCGCGCACCTGGTCCCGAACTTCATCGCGGCGATTCATGCGGTTGTCGTGCCGCTCCTGCCGGTTGTCGATTCGATCGGGGCGGTTGTTTGGCAGCTGGCTTGGTCGATTCGCAATCCCAGGTCGCTCGCCGACTCCGGGTCGATCACCAATTCCTGGCCGTTCACCCACGCCCGGCCGATCACCTACACCCGGTCGTGTCGCTGGCAGAGTGCTTGGCCGAGCGCCACCGTCGCGCAGAAAATCAGCTGCTGCACCGCCAGCCACTCCCCCCGCGACCGCCCCGCCAATGTTGCCAGGACGATTCGCCGGCAATGTGCTGGCTCCGGCACCCGGTTTGATGTCGAGAAAATTCTGTAACTGAGAATTGGAAGGTCGGGTCGCCACACCGGTCCCAGGTCGCGGAACCGTACCCACGCCGCCGGTTCCCGGTCGTGGAACAGAACCCACTCCCGTACCTGGACGCGGTGCCGTGCCAACACCTGTGCCTGGCCGTGTGCCGGTAGCAACTCTGGGAGGATTCGTGGCCGGTCGCGTGGCCGGACGAGAAATGTTGGGAGTCGCAGGTCGTGGCGCTGGCCGGGGAGCAGGTCTGCTGACTGCTGGAGAACGAGCCATTCCTCCCCCGCCGCCGCCCATCCGTGCTCCGCCACCGCCACTAAAGCCGCCGCCACCGCGTCCACCTCCTCCGCCACCACCACGGGCTAATAAGTCGGATTGGGTGGTGAACGTCACGGCACCGATCGCCAAGGCAAATACAAAAAGTCGGTTCATCGAGGCACCTCTGCAAAATAAGTTGGTTTTCATAGGAATCGCATCAGACTCGACTCGTTCACTCGGTCTTTTGCCGCACGACGAGCACTTCGTCGATGTTCGGCAGCAATTCGTCGCCGATTTGGCCGTTAACGATCTGCCACGTGAACTGATCGTTGCTTACGTAGGTGATGATGTTGACCGACGACACTTTTCGTCCATCCGCAGCAGTGCCCGACGTTTGCACGTGCCAGGCGTTACCCTTCTTGCTCCAACTACCTTCGCCGAAGCCGCCGTTCGAATCGAAGACCCACGAGCGAATCTTCTTGGCGGCTGGATCCCAACCGATGATTTGCATGCCCGAGAGTTTGATGCGATCGCGGGCAGAGATTGTGAATGAGCGGACCAGAAAGTTCTGGTTCTTGGCCCAATGGCAGGTCGTTTCGATCGTGCTCTGTTCGTCCTGGTCGACCCAGGTGCCAACCATCCACTCGAGCGACTTGAGATGTTCGTAGTTCGACTGCACCACCGGCGGCGATTCTTCGGTAACGCGATCAAGCAGCCACTCGCCATCGCGTTTCACATACACGGCAGAGTAACCAGACTCTTCTGGATCCCCCTTTGCCGACAGGACTTTCGCCGTCCCTTGTTCGATCGCCACATTTGGCGAAACGAATTGAATGCTCTCGGTAGTGGCTTCCAGCTTCGCTCCTTTCGCTGCCGCGAAGATCGAGGCGAATTGCGTTTCAATCGCGGCCCGTCCGACCACTTGCTCGCCGCTATCCGGATTGGTGTAGACAGCCTCCGGCGACCATAGCGCGGCCAGTGCTTTCGCGTTCCCCTGATTGAACGCGTTTACATAGCTGGTTACCGCCTGGCGAATTTTTGTTTCGTCGGCCGAGGGTTCGGCAGCCCAAGCACTCGCGCTCACCAACACGCTGGCGAGTATCGCCAGCCACTTAAATTGTTCTTTCATGGGTCGTTCCTTAGAGAAGTAATAAAACTGGCTACGAACGGATCAGAAGAGTTGTTTCGGTTTTATATGGCAATCAACGCGCCAATGGAATCATCAGTCGCAAATTCGTCACAACCTGTGTGTTACATGGGCGTAAGCTGCTGGAGCCGCATCAGCCAAAACGTTCAGCTTCGGCTAGAGGAACCTTCGTGTTCCCAATTGCGATTGCAAATGGGGGCGGCCGCGCGCCAAGTGTGCGGGGCCGCACGCTGCTACCCACACAAATTGCCCTGCACAGCGACCAGCAACTCATCAATCGACTCGCCTCCGCTGGAATTTATCAGGCCAGTTCGCATGCGCGTGCCGTAGCGATTAAAGTGACGAAATCTCGTTCGTTATGCAGAGTAGCTGGTCGCTGTTGATAGTGACAGACCGCGGTATAGCATATGCAAATGGCGGGAATCTCGCTTACTCCTCTCTTCAGCGCCAATGACGTGACACGAAGGGCCTGCAATCATGAGCCGCGATAAAAAGCGCAAGCAGAACGAACCACCTGTGGAGGCACTTTCGCGCAAGGAGTACGACCGCGAACTCAAAAGGTTGCACGTGGAACTGGTGAAGTTGCAAGAGTGGGTGAAGCACAAAGGGCTGAAGATTTGTATCGTCTTCGAGGGACGAGACGGCGCTGGCAAGGGTGGCACGATCAAAGCCATCACCGAGCGCGTCAGCCCGCGCGTGTTTCGCGTCGTGGCGCTCCCGGCACCGACCGATCGCGAGAAGTCTCAGATGTATGTCCAGCGCTACGCGCCGCACTTTCCCGCCGCTGGCGAAGTCGTGATCTTCGACCGCAGCTGGTACAACCGCGCCGGCGTCGAGCGCGTGATGGAGTTTTGTTCGCCGGAGCAAGCCCAGCGATTTCTGGAAGTGGCGCCACATTTCGAAAAGGCCATGGTCGAGTCAGGCATCACGTTGATTAAGTACTGGCTCGAAGTCAGCCCCGAGGAGCAGACGCGACGTTTGGAGGGGCGAATCAACGACGGTCGCAAGACGTGGAAACTCACGCCGATGGATCTTAAGTCGTACAGCCGATGGTACGACTACTCGCGCGCCCGCGACGAAATGTTCGAGGCAACCGATACCGAATTTGCTCCCTGGCATTGCGTCCATTCCGACGATAAGAAACGAGCGCGGCTCAACATCATCGCGCATTTGCTCAGCCAGATTCCGTACAAAGAGTTGCCGCGATCCAAGATTGAACTTCCGAAGCGACAGAAGCCAGGCAACTACCAGGAGCCTGATTATCCGTTCAAGTTCATTAAGGAGCATTTCTAGCACAGTGGCGGCTGTGCTGGCTGGCAGGATGACTTTAGCTATTGAAGGAGCGCACGATGGTTGAGACCGCTGAGTTTGTCGTTGCGTTGTATGTGGATCGTACGACGCAACAATGGGTCGTTCGCGACCGCGCCGGAAACTTTTGGAGTTTGCCGAGCGAGAACATTGCCTGGGAGAATCGCCGCCCGTTCGAACCACTCCCCGAGAATTCGCTCGAGCCGATTCCGGGCCACTATCGATACCTACTACGACTGCCGTTCTAAACACCTGCTGAGGTCCCTGCCATGACCGCCGAACACGACCGCTTGTCCGCTGCTCGCAATCAGGAAACACCCTGGAAGAAATGGGGGCCGTATCTGAGCGAGCGGCAATGGGGGACGGTTCGTGAAGATTACAGCGAAGGGGGCGACGCGTGGAACTATTTCACCCACGATCAGGCCCGCTCGCGCGCCTATCGTTGGGGCGAAGATGGCATCGCGGGCATCGCCGACGATCAACAGCGGCTTTGCTTTGCGGTCGCCCTTTGGAATGGCCAAGACTCCATTCTCAAAGAACGGCTGTTTGGCTTGACCAACAGCGAAGGCAATCACGGCGAAGACGTCAAAGAGTACTACTTCTATCTCGACTCCACGCCGACACACTCGTACATGAAGTACTTGTACAAGTATCCGCAAGTCGCGTTTCCCTATGCCGACCTCGTACAAACCAGCCGCCAGCGAGGCCGGGCCGAATTCGAATACGAACTGCTTGATACGGGCGCGTTCAACGAGAATCGCTACTTCGATGTCTTCGTCGAGTATGCCAAAACAACGCCCGAAGAAATTCTCGTTCAGATCACGGTCGAGAACCGCGGGCCAGACACAGCCGAGATTCACGTGCTGCCAACACTCTGGTTTCGCAATCAATGGTCGTGGCACAATCAAGCTGCGCGACCCTCGCTGCAGCAAATCGCTGCCACGCAGGAAGGCAGCATTGTGAAGGGGGTCGATGAAGAACTGGGCGAGCGATATCTCTATTGCGCCGGAGCTGCTCCGCTCCTCTTCACCGAGAATGAAACGAACACACAGCGCATCTTTGGTGTTGCCAATCCTACGCCTTATGTAAAGGACGGCATTAACAACTTCGTCGTCCAAGGCCAGACCGGCGCGGTCAATCCAGCCCAAACGGGCACTAAGGTCGCGCCGCACTATCGTCTGCAAATACCAGCTGGTGGCAAGCAAGTTCTGCAACTGCGCCTGACCGACGCTCCGCCCACGACTGGCGGAAACGGTAAGTCGAGTTTGTCGTTTGGTGCTCCGTTCGCTGCTGCGATGGATGGCAAGCGGCGGGAATGCGACGAGTTCTACCAGGCCATCACGCCCCCCAAACTGTCGGCCGATGAAGCCAACGTCATGCGGCAAGCACTTGCCGGCATGCTCTGGAGCAAACAGTTCTATCACTACGATGTGGACCGCTGGCTGGAAGAGCGTGGTTCCGATCCGTTTAAGCCTTCCCGCAAACTGGCACCGCGCAACGACCAGTGGCATCACATGTTCAACGGCGACATCATCTCGATGCCGGACAAGTGGGAGTATCCGTGGTACGCCGCTTGGGATCTCGCCTTTCATGTGATCGCGCTCACCCTCGTAGATGCCGACTTCGGCAAGCAGCAGCTCAAGTTGATGCTCCGCGAACGGTACATGCACCCGAACGGGCAGATTCCCGCCTATGAATGGAACTTCGGCGACGTGAATCCTCCGGTTCATGCCTGGGCCACGATCTTTACTTATCGTCTGGACAAGGGACAGCAAGGCGCAGGAGACAAAGATTGGCTGAAGAGTTGCTTCCAAAAGCTGCTGTTGAATTTCACTTGGTGGGTGAACCGCAAGGACCGCTCGGGCCGCAATGTGTTCGAAGGTGGCTTCCTCGGGCTCGATAACATTGGTGTGTTTGACCGCAGCGCGCCGCTGCCCACCGGCGGATACCTGGAGCAGGCCGATGGTACAGCCTGGATGGCTCTCTTTTGCCAGAACATGCTCGACATTGCCGGTGAATTGGCAATGACCGATCCCGATTACGAAGATATGGTGCTCAAGTTCACCGAACACTTCCTGTGGATTGCCTCATCAATGGGGCACGTTGGCGAGAACTGCGGCATGTGGGACGAAGAAGATGGCTTCTATTACGACGTGCTGCGGCTCCCCAATGGCGAATCGCAGCGCCTGAAAGTCCGCTCGATGGTCGGTCTGCTGCCGCTGTGCGCTGCGACAGCGTTCGATGGCGTACTGCTCCGTAAGCAGCCCGCACTCGGCAAGCGATTGTTGCGGTTCTTAGAACAGCGTCCGGAAATCCGCGCCGCCATTCATGATCCAATGCAGGCAGGAGTCAATGGGCGACACCTTGCTTCGATTCTGGATGAAACCCGTCTGCGCCGAGTGTTAGCCAAAATGCTCGATGAAAACGAGTTTCTTAGCGAGTTTGGTTTGCGTTCACTGTCGAAGTTTCACGCGGACCATCCCTACATGTTCGAGACGGGTGGGCAGATGTATGGCGTGGGTTACCTCCCCGCCGAATCCGACTCCGGCATGTTCGGTGGCAACTCCAATTGGCGCGGGCCCATCTGGATGCCGGTAAACGCGCTCGTGATTCGCGCGCTGCTGCAATACTACACGTTCTATGGCGACAATCTTCAAGTCGAATGCCCGACGGGTTCCGGGCAAATGATGAATCTGTACCAGGTCGCGGAAGAAATCGGCCGCCGACTCGGGAACATCTTTCTGCAGAATGAAGCCGGCCAGCGCGCTGTGTTTGGCGGCGCGGAGAAGTTTCAGAACGATCCGCATTGGCGCGACTATCTGCAGTTTTACGAATACTTTCATGGCGATAATGGCGCCGGACTGGGCGCGAACCATCAAACGGGTTGGACGGGAATCATCGCCCGCATCATGCATTTGTTTGCCACGCTGACGCCCGCCAAGGCGCTCGCCGAAAGCAAGCAGGCCTATTTTAATGCGGACACAAAACCGCGGCCGGCAACCGAGTCACTGGCTGGCACGCCGTAATGGCTTGGCGATCAACGCTTGATTCGCTCCGAGTCGTATGAAGCCTGAACTCACCTCTCCCCAGAAGTAAAGTTTCATGTCGCGTTATCCTCTCCTTTATCAAGTCAACACTCGGGTCTGGCTTACCGAACTTGCCCACCAACTGAAGCGGCCAGCAACGCTCGACGACATTCCAGACGCAGCGCTCGATCGGTGGGCTGCTGCTGGCTTCGATTGGATCTGGCTCCTCAGCGTGTGGCAAACGGGTGCCGAGGGGGAGCGGATTTCGCGCACCAATCCGGAGTGGCTCAAGGAGTTCCACGAAACGTTGCCTGACCTGCGCGACGAGGACATCCCCGGTTCCGGGTTCGCCATCACTGCTTACGATGTGCATGCGAATCTCGGTGGTGATGTGGCTCTGGCGCGTTTGCGCGCTCGCATGAAGCAGCGCGGGCTGAAGTTGATGCTCGACTTCGTACCCAATCACACGGGGCTCGATCATCATTGGGTCGCGGACCATCCGGAGTACTACGTGCCCGGGACCGAGCAGGATCTGGCCCGAGAGCCGCAGAATTATGTCCGGGTCAAAAGACAAGCTGGCGACCTCGTGCTCGCGTATGGTCGCGATCCCTACTTCTCGGGTTGGCCAGACACGCTGCAGCTCAACTATGGCAACCCCGCCACGCAGGCGGCGCTGATCGGAGAACTGCGCAAGATTGGCCGGCAATGCGATGGCCTGCGCTGCGATATGGCCATGCTCGTGCTGCCAGACATCTTCGAAAAAACCTGGGGATTGCCGATGCAGCCGTTCTGGCCCCAGGCGATTCCGCAGGTCCGCGAATTGGTGCCGGGATTCTGCTTCATGGCCGAAGTTTATTGGGACCGCGAATGGGAATTGCAACAGCAGGGCTTTGACTACACGTACGACAAGCGACTCTACGATCGCTTGCGCGACCGGCACGCTCGCCCCGTCCGCGAGCATTTTTGGGCAGGCCTCGATTATCAAAATAAGCTTGCCCGGTTCTTGGAGAACCACGACGAACCGCGGGCGGCAGCGACATTCCCCCCTGGCGTTCACGAAGCAGCAGCGGTAATCACCTATTTATCGCCCGGCCTGCGGTTCTTCCATCAGGGACAGTTCGAGGGTCGCTTGAAGCGAATTTCGCCACATCTGGGGCGCGCGCCGGAGGAACCAAAGAACGAGCAACTAGCCGCCTTTTACGACCGCCTGCTGGCCGCTTTGCATGACGATTCTGTGCGGAATGGAGACTGGCAGTTGGTCGAATGCGACTCCGCTTGGGAGCAAAACGAGACACAAGACAACTTCGTGGTCTTTGCCTGGCAGCACAGCAGCGGCGAGCGGCGCGTGGTGGCTGTTAACTACTCCGATCAGCAAAGCCAGTGCCTCGCGCACTTGCCATTTGGTGATCTTGCCGGTCAGGGCTGGCAGCTACGCGATTGCTTGAGCGAGGACCTTTATCATTGGAATGGCGATGACTTGGTCCACAGCGGACTGTATCTCGACATGCGTCCCTGGCAAGCGGCGATCTATGCCCTGGAACCAGTAAAGTCTTAAACGGCTGATTACTCGCGGCGAATAAAGCGTTGCAGTCGATGGCCATCGATATCGCCGACGTAGACCTTTCCGGCCCGATCTATGGCAATCGCGTGCGGCATCAGAAACTGCCCCGGCTCCGTCCCTTTGGTTCCCCATTCGGAAAGGAGCTTGCCCGTAAGGCTCACGTGCAGGCACTTGTTGGCTCGACCATCGGCGACAAACAGTGTTTGGTCGGGACCAATAAACAGTCCGAACGGAGCGAAGCCGCCGTAGCTGCGCACGAACGCCCCTTCCTGATCAAACACTTGGACGCGGTTGTTCTCGCGGTCGGCAACGTGCAGCAGTCCCTGGGCATCGAACTGCACGCAGTGGGGCAAGTTCAATTGCCCCTCGCCTTTTCCCTTCACGCCCCAGGCCTTGATGAATTTACCTTCCTTGGTGAACTTCACGATTCGACTGTTGCCGTAACCATCGGAGACAAACAGATCTCCGTTGGCCGCGACGGCAACGTCAGTCGGCCGGTTGAAGGTCGTCTCGTCTTTGCCCGCCACATCGCGCTTGCCCAGCAGCAGTAATACCTTGCCCGCTGGGGAAAATTTGATGGCCGTGTGATTTTTGTAATCGGTGACCCAGATGTTGTCGTCGGCATCGACCCGCGTGCCGTGCACGGCCGTCAGTTCATCGTCGCCGAACATTTGGAGCAACTTGCCGTCGGCATCGTAAACCAAAATCGGGCGCGGACCGCGGTGAGAAACGACAAGGCCACCTTTGGAATCGAAAGCAATTCCAGGCACTGCTCCCAGCTTTAAGCCGGTCGGCAGGGTGGCCGAATAACCGCGATCGAGTTCGTACGTTTCGGCCATCACGCTCGCCGGACGGACGACACCCGCGACCAGCAAAACGACGATCCAACTTGCCGCAAAACGAATTGTCATGGCGATTCTCGTTGGTTAGGGAGGGGAGGATTCGCCCACTTTAGCTCAATCAGGGCAAAACGCTCAGATGACAGTGCGCTTGACGGTGCTTTCGTTCCTTGAATCCTCGCGGCCGAGCCGATAACCTGAAGGGTACCTAAATCCATTCCCCCACCAGTGTACCGACCATTTCCTGCCTGGTCCGGATTAAACTTACAGTGCGGTAGATTCCGCTGCCGTTGAGTTTTTTGCCACCCGAAACGAGTTGTGATGAATATCTGCGGCCAACCCATTCGCTTGCTGACCTTTATCGGCGCACTTACTGCGCTCGTCTCAAGCAGTGCAGCAGCTGAAGCGCCCGATGCCGGCCTGGCCCTATTCGAGAAGTCCATCCGGCCGGTCCTGGTGCAACACTGCTACGAATGTCATTCGGCCGCAGCTGCCGCCAAAGGCAAGCTTCAGGCGGGTCTATCGCTCGATACTAAGCAAGGTCTGCTGACGGGGGGCGAGAGTGGTGCGGCAATCGTTCCCGGCAACGCCGCCAAAAGTTTGCTCATCGGCGCTTTGAAGTTCGAGTCGTACGAGATGCCGCCGAAAGGTCGCTTGCCACCGAGCGTGATTGCCGACTTCGTCAAATGGGTAGAACTGGGTGCGCCTGACCCGCGCGATTCGACTGCTGCACCGACGCCCCGCCGCGCTGCCTTTCAAATCTCTGCGGAAGATCGGCAGCATTGGTCGTTTCAACCAGTGAGCAGTGCGCCACCGCCGGCAGTCAAGGATTCGGCTTGGGCGAAAGACGACCTGGACCGTTACGTGCTGGCCAAACTCGAGCAAGTCGGCAATCGTCCCGGTGAGCCCGCCAATCGATACGAACTCTTGCGGCGCACAACTTTCGCTCTGACGGGACTGCCGCCGACTCCGGAAGAAATCGCGGCCTTCGTTGCCGATGAAAGCAGCGACGCCTTCGAGCGCGTCGTGAACCGACTGCTCGACTCGCCTGAGTTCGGCGTGCAATGGGGGCGTCGCTGGCTCGATGGCGTGCGCTATGCCGACAATATCGACAAGTCGGGCGAATATCGCCGCTGGGTAGTTCGCGCGTTCAATAGCGATCTCCCTTACGACCAGTTTGTCAAACTGCAAATTGCTGGCGATCTCATCCCTGCCGATGAGTCCATCCCCGCCGAACGGGTCCATTCCAGTGGTGCCTCGTTCGATGGCATTACGGCCACCGGCATGATGAGCCTGGCCGTGTGGGAACAGGTCGGCCGCGATCTGGCCGTGGCCGAGATCGTCGATAGTCAGATCGATCTGGTCGGTCGGCAATTGCTCGGCCTGACGGTGGCCTGCGCTCGTTGTCACGATCACAAGTTCGATCCCATTTCAGCCCACGACTACTACGCAATGGCGGGCATTTTCTTCAGCAGCCACATTGCCACCGGCAAGCTGATTGCCGATGCCCGCCTGGCAACCGAATTGATCGAGGTGCCGCTTCTCAATGCAGAGCAAGTAGCCAAGAACCGCCAACTCGACGCTGTTGTGGCTGAGACCGAAAAGCAAATTGCGACCATCGCCAAGAAGGTTCCGCAGGCCGCGCGGCTGGCCGCCGTCACCACGCAATTGGCCGACCTCGAAACCCAACTTAAGGGAGCGAAAACCGCGGCCAGCAAAAAGAGCCTGACCGATCAAATTGCCAAGCTGAAAACGGAACGCGAAAAACTACTGAAGGATCAGCAGTCGAACGGCTGGGATCAGAACCCGCCCGAGTTGCAGGAGATCGCTGCCCTGCGAACGGAAATTGCCGAACTGCGCAAGCAGAAAGTTACAGCACCGGCAGTCGTGGCCATTGCCGAAGGTGGCGTGCCGGGCAGCAATCGCGAAAAGATCGGCGATGCTCCCATCTATCTGCGTGGTGAATATCAGCGCGAAGGGGAAGTTGTTCCGCGCCGTTTCCCGGCAATTCTGGCTGGCGAGAAGCAGGCCTCGCTGGGTACACAAACCAAGCAAAGTGGTCGTCGCGAATTGGCCGAGTGGATCGCCTCGGCCGACAACCCGTTAACGGCACGCGTGATGGTGAATCGCGTCTGGCAGCAGATGTTTAATAAGGGACTGGTCCGGACTGCCGACAACTTCGGCCGACTCGGCGAGCGACCGACGCATCCCGAACTGCTCGATCATCTGGCGCAGCGATTTGTCGCCTCGGGTTGGTCGGTCAAGCATTTGGTGCGCGACATCGCCCTCTCCGCCACTTTTCAACAGACAAGTTTCGTTTCACCAGAAGCTGCCCGCCTCGATCCCGATAATCTGGCGCTCGCGCACATGAACCGGCGGCGACTGACGTATGAAGAACTGCGTGATTCGCTCCTGCGACTGGGCAAACAAGTGGCTGAAGATGCGGAGGCGAAGCCAATCGCGACGAGTAGCGAAATGCCCCGCCGGACCATGTACGAAGCGCTCGATCGCCGCAAGACCGATGTGACCGCCGCGATTTTTGATGGCCCCGATTCGAAGGCGATCGTTCCCGCCCGCGCAGAGACGACGACCGCACCGCAGGCCTTGTTTCTGCTGAACAGCCCGCTGGTGATCGATGCCTCCAAACGACTGGCGGAACAGTTGACGAAGGACTCGTCACTGAGCACAGACGACCAGCGCTTGGAGCGACTCTGGCTCCTGACTCTTGGGCGTCCGCCAGACCCTGAGGAAGTGAAAACTGCCCAGGGCTATGTGGCGGACCACTCGTGGGAACGGTTCATTCAAGCCCTGCTGGGAACGAATGAGTTCAGCTATCTCGATTGATGCCCACGCGTGAATTGGTCTCGATTTGATCCGGTAGAAAGAAAGTGTTGTGAGCGAAATGACGACCAACCAAGCAGGCAAGACAGAATTCCCAGCGATCGATCGGCGGCGAATGCTCGGTTGCCTGGCCGGCGGTTTCGGCTCGGTGGGCCTGGCAACGATGCTGGGCGAATCAGCTGCGGCCGACTCATCGCCTGCGAAGCGGAGCCTGCCGCACCATGAGCCCCGGGCCAAGCGCGTCATCTTTCTGTTTATGAACGGTGGCCCTTCGCAGATCGACACCTTCGATCCCAAGCCAGAACTGGCGCGCTGGGAAGGGAAGCGATTGCCGGTGCTCGACCAAAACACGAACAAATTGCTCGGCAAGCCGCGACCGCTGGGGAATGCTTTTCCTTCGCCGTGGAAGTTCGCCAAGCATGGCGAATGCGGCATGGACGTCAGCGAATTGTTCCCGCATGTCGCGACACACGCCGATGATCTGTGCCTGATTCGCTCCATGTGCTGCGATAGTTTCTTCCACGCTCAAGGGACGCTGGAGATGATGACCGGCAGCGGTCTGTTTCTTCGCCCCAGCATGGGCTCGTGGTTGACGTACGGCCTGGGAACTGAAAATCGCAACTTGCCCGGTTTCGTGGTCCTGGGCAATGTGATGGGGAATGTCGACGCGACGAAAGTCTTCAGCTCGGCGTTTTTACCGGCTGAGTTCCAAGGGACACGATTGCCCAATCTGAAAGAACCGATTCCAAACTTGAAGTCGCCAATTGCTGAAACCGAACAGCGGGCACAACTGGATGTCATGCAGCAGTTGAATGCGCGGCACTTGGATCGTCGCGCGGATACCTCGGCCCTGAACGCGCGCATTGAAGCATTCGAACTGGCCTTTCGCATGCAAACGGTCGCGTCCGATGCCTTCGATATCACCCGCGAGACGGCAGCCACGCAGCAACTGTATGGACTCGATCAGCCCACGACCAACGACTACGGTCAGAAATGTCTCTTGGCTCGCCGCCTGGTCGAACGAGGTGTGCGCTGCGTGGTGGTGAACCATACCGACTGGGATCAACACAGCAACCTGCTCGCCGGCCATGCGAAGAATTCTCTCTCGGTCGATCAACCCATTGCCGGGCTCCTAGCGGACCTGAAGCAGCGGGGACTGCTCGACGATACGTTGGTGATTTGGGGGGGCGAATTTGGCCGCACTCCGAACACAGAAGGAAAGAATGGTCGCGATCACAACACAGCGGCCTTCTCGATGTGGCTGGCTGGCGGCGGTGTGAAGGGCGGGCACATTCACGGCGTCACCGACGAGTTCGGTGCTTACACGACAGAAGGGCGAACCCACGTCCATGACCTGCACGCAACCATTTTGCACCTGATGGGAATCAATCACGAGCAGTTCACGTATCGCTATAGTGGCCGTGACTATCGCTTGACCGATGTGTTCGGCACCGTGGTCCGCGATATCCTCGCTTAAGACTTTCTCCAGCGAAACTTCGTCACCTAGGCCCCTGCCCACAGCACCTTATGCTCCACACCAGTTCCTGCTCGATGGTTTGCCTGCTACTCATCCCTGCATTCGTTCAAGCGGCAGACAGCCCTGAATGGCCTCAGTTTCGCGGGCCTGCAGGTCAAGGACATGCCGCCGCTCGCGACTTGCCGACGAGTTGGAGCGAACAAGAGAACGTCGCCTGGAAGTGCCCGTTACCAGGCAAGGGTTGGTCGAGTCCCGTAATTGCCGGCAACGAGATCTGGCTAACGACCGCTATCGACTCACCCCTTTCGGAAGCAGAAAAAGCAGAGCGACTGAAAGGTACCACCAACTCGCAGCCCCTCCTGGTATCGGGCAAACTGAGCTTGCGTGCCTTAGGCGTTGATCGCTCGAGCGGCAAGTTACTTCACGATATCGAATTGTTAGTCGAGCCGAGCCCGCAAGGTACGCATGCCACCAATTCCTTCGCGAGTCCCACGCCAGTGATCGAGGCAGGCAAGCTCTACTGCCATTTTGGTGCTTATGGAACGGCCTGTCTGGATACTGTCTCGCGTCAGGTGCTGTGGACCAATCGAGACTTGGTGGTCCAGCACGAAAACGGCCCGGGTAGTTCGCCCGTGATCTGGGGAGACCTCCTTATTTTTCATTGCGACGGCAGCGACCTGCAGTACATCGCAGCGCTCGACAAGCGAACCGGCAAGCTCGCGTGGAAAACCGACCGCACTGGTGCGATGAACTCGAACCCGCAGCTAAAGAAGAGTTACGGCACGCCACTCGTCGCCGAAGTTGCGGGCCAGCCGCTGTTGCTCTCGCCCGCTTCGGACTGGCTCTATGCCTATGACCCAGCTGGTCGTGAGGTGTGGAAACTTCCCTACGAGAAGCTGGGGTTTTCGCTCGCTCCACGTCCCGTGGTTGGTCATGGAATGGCCTTCCTGTGTACAAGCTTCATGCAGTCGGAACTCCTGGCTGTGACGCTCGATAAAGAGAAGCCGCAAATCGCGTGGCGCTATGGTCGGCAAGTTCCGCAGGTCCCCTCTCCACTTTTGGTTGGCGACGAGATCTATCTGGTGAGCGATAAAGGAATTGCGACCTGCCTGGATGCCCTCAGTGGCAAAGTCCATTGGGCCGAGCGCATTCCCGGCAATTATTCATCGTCGCCGCTGCTAGCCGCCGGTCACATCTACTGCTCGAACCGCGAAGGCGAAACGACCGTGCTCGCCCCGGGAAAAGAGTTTCGCGTCGTCGGGACGGGTAAACTCGATGGCCAGATCATGGCCTCTCCGGCCGCCATCGAGAACTCAATCTATCTGCGCACTGATAAAGCGCTCTATCGAATTGCTGGGCAAAAGTAGCGACTTGGATTGGTTTTGGCAGCGGTCAAAACAACTCACTCAGCGCGTTCCCTTCGGCCAGCAAATTGTAGGGCCGGTTCTGATCGTCGAAGGCTTCCAAATTGTGGATGCCCATCGCGTGATAGACCGTCTTGGTAATGTCGGCGGGAGTGACCGGTTTGTTAAACGGATACTGGGCGAAGCGATCGCTCGATCCGTACGTCTGGCCCCCACGAATTCCGCCGCCGGCCAGCACATCCGTCAAGCAATGCGTCCAGTGATCGCGACCGGCACCGCTGACGCCGCCGCTGCGTGGATCGCCAATTTTCGGTTTGCGCCCCATCTCGCTGGTGACCAACAAGAGTGTCTCGTCGAGCAGGCCGCGGTTGGCCAGATCCTCGACCAATGCCGAGAAGCCCCGATCGAACTCCGGCAACAGATCTTCTTTGAGGCAGGCGAAGTTATTGCCATGCGTATCCCAACCGCCGCCACTAGCACACTTGCGTGCATTGGCCTTCTTGAGATCCCCCTTCCAAAACACCGATACAAACGGAACTCCCGCCTCGACCAGGCGACGGGCCAACAGCAGGCTTAGCCCGTTGACGGTTTCGCCGTACCGCTGCCGGACGGCCTGCGGTTCGCGCGAGACGTCAAACGCCTCCGTCGTCTTCGCCGACATCAACAGCGATAGCGCCCGGTCTTGATGACGATGCCAGGTGCGCACCTTGGCATGCTGATCGAATTCTTTGCGGAGGGAATCCAGATGGCTGACGAGCGAATGACGTTGCGCTAGCCGCTCGGGCGTCATGGTCCCTTCCAGCGTGAGGGCTGGCGCTTGGAACTTGAGCGGCTCATCGTGATTGCCGTGCACATAGAGCGGGTCGTGCTCCAATCCCAATTTGGCGGCGAATTGGCCCGGCCGCGTATAAGTCGGGGCTCCGGGCACTTCGGGCAGCGTAATCGCGTTGGTCAAATCGGGGTGTGGCGGGCGTTTGGCGGCAACGACCGTTCCCATGAAGGGCCAATCGTCGGAGTAGGGCTTACGATTATTCCCCTGCGACAGGAACGTAAGATCGGGGACATGCCCCGTCAAATTGTAGTAGTAGCCCGCGTGGTGGTCGTTCGTGTTGACCGTGCCGCCAACACTGTTCACCAGGGCCAGATGATGCGCTTGCTTAGACAAGAGGGGCAGATGTTCGCACAAAGAAATGCCGGGCGCTGACGTCGCAATCGGCTGAAACGGCCCGCGATAATCGGCCGGCGCGTCGGGTTTCATGTCCCACATGTCGATGTGAGACGCACCGCCGCTCAGAAAAAACAAAATCGTCGATTTGGCTCGGCCCCCCTGTCCCGCAACCGTTGTTTGAGCTGCGGTCGACGGTCGACCGAACGTCATGCCTGCGACACCGCAACTAGAGGCAGTCAAAAAGGTGCGCCGCGATACGGGCAGGGAAAGGGAGCCTGTCGGGTGGGCCATCACGTCGTTTCTCCGGTCGGATCGTGCCGACTGTCGCTGCGCTGAGCAATGAACTTGCCCCGTAATATTACTAGGGAGTGCCGGCAAGCGGCAACAGCGGCGTTCACCGCTCGACGATTCTCAGGATTAAGCTTACTTGCTGGCGACGAGTGGCTTCATCGCCTTTCCCATCGCATCGCCAATCAAGTAATAGGTCTCGGCGTTCGTGTTCCAGTGATAAGCCTGGCCACTTGGCGAAACCTCCTGCGGACGCCAAAACTCCTTCGTGCCAACAAAGGCGACGGTGTTCTTAAACTCTGGCCGCTGGGCGACCGCCGCTTGCGCCTTCATGAGCGACAACGCCCGCGGATGCTTCTCGTCGGGTCCGCTCATGCCGGTCTCGGCAATGACAAAGGGGAGTGCTGGAACACCCAGATCTTTTCGCATGTCGTTGATAAAGTGAGCCATGTTGCTTTCGTATTCGGCATTGAACTTGTCATTGATGCGATCGTTCCAGCCTTGGTGCCAGCCGAACCCGGCAATGACATAGCGACCGTCGGACCCAGGGACCAGTTCCTTGATTTGCGCCAACGCTCCTTTGGTGAGCCTCAACGTCTCACGGTAGTACTTACCAAGGATGGCGGGATCTTCAGCGATGGCAGCATCCTGCTTCTGGCCAAGGGAGTACGGCACCGGGCCGGCGCTCGGCGGGCGAAAATCGACAGCCAGACTTTTGCCTCCCCACGCGCACTTGATTAAGAGGACCGGCTCATCGCAGACGTCCCCCATCACCGAGCCGAACCCCAACTCCGGCCCGATGCGTTCCTGCTTTGCGCCGTAACCTACCGTGAGCGGACCTTGGCGATCGAGATACGAAATAAACACGTCGTCCCGCTTCCGCCATTGCCCGGTCCCATCGACCAGGTGACCAAACTGCTTGGCAGTTGCCGCTTGCTTGACGAGAAACTCGAGCGATCCTTGGCCGCCGTTGCGCTTGGGGTCGGCGGCAATGATGCCATGGCCTTCCATGTTGGACTGCCCGGCGAGAATGAACACCTTCACGGGCCTGGTCGAATCGGCGGCTGGCAGCATTGTCAGTGGGGCGAGCAATACGGCGACGAGCAGTGGCAGGATTTTTTTCATCGGAGCTTCAGCTGGGAGTGAATTGAACTCGAAGTCGCACGAAAGAGCTTCGTGCGAGCTGCAGTTTACATCGAGGGCATATCCAACTGCGAGAACGAACCGGCTGAATTTTTCAGTGCTTCAGCCCGATTGCTGCGCGACCAGACCCATCGAAACGGCAGATTGAGTTCGCGCACGAAGAGGGCCTTGGGCAATCGAGTTGCCCAAGGCCACAATGAGTCGGCGTCGTTCTATTGGCGACTTCAGCAAACGATTATGGTGCGAAGGTGATCGCGCTCGAGAACTCCGAAGTGTTCCGGAGCGGGTCGGTCGCGGTGGCTGTGAAGAACGTCGCGCCAGCTGGCGGGAGTGGTCCGAAGTAGGAGTAAGTTGCCACTCCGGCTGCGTTCGTTTTCACAGCCTTGGTACCGAGCGAGATCTGACCCGAGGGTGAGTTCGAGTCATTCGCAAAGAACTCGATGATAAAGGTCGTCTTGGGCTTGCTGGTAATGATGCCCGCGATTTGCAAACCCAGCGGCTTCGTCTGTACAGCGGTCAGCACGGGGGCTGCCTGGTTGGTATTGGCTCCCAGCGCCAGATCGATGCCGAGCAGGCTGTTGCTATGGATCGAGTTGCCGAAGATGGAATTACGGCTACCCGATTCGACATAGACACCGTTATCGTCATTGCCCGCGATAATGTTGGCAGTGCTGGCCACGTTGGAAATGGCCGTTGGAATGCGGCCGATGACGTTGTCCGTACTGCTATTGATGAGAATGCCGTTGGCGTTGTTCGGCAGGGCATCGGTGTTGTCCGCATCCATGCCGATGATGGTCCCTAGCACGGTGTTACTCTTGGTGCCGCGCATTTCGATGCCGTTGCCATGATTGCCGCTGATGACCGTCAGCAGGTCAGGATCTTCCGAGCCGACCGTATTCGAGTAAGTTCCCGTTCCGAGCAGCACACCCGCATTGGTGTTGCCGAAGGCATGCTCGCCAGAGACATCGGTGCCGATGTAACCGTTCGATACGGTGACGTGATGCGCCTTGCCGACAATCGCGACACCGTTGTCGTGATTGGCAGAAATGATGTTCTGCGGAATGATGTTGAACGTCGGTTGCGGGCCGCCAATGACCAGGTGATGGGCGGTTCCGCCCACTTCGACGCCGTTACCCTCGTTGCCCATCGGCAGCTGCCCGTTGGTGTCCATCCCGATGATATTGCCGGCAACGCGCACGTCGGTCGCTGCTCCGGAGATCTCGATGCCGTCGTCGCCATTGCGAGTGATCACATTCGTGCGGATGAGGATGTTGCCACCCGTAGTCGTGATGAGCATGCCGTCTTGGCCGTTCCCCAGGTCGGGATTCGTACTGAACGCAGCCAGGCCGCAGAAGGTGTTGTAGGTGACAAAGAAGCTCGCCTTGTCGCGCACGACGATGCCGTTTTGCACGTTGGCAGCGACGACATTTCCCAGCGGAATCGGCCCGCCCATGGTGGTGCGAGTGGAAGTCCCTTCCACGACAACACCGTTCAGCGCATTGCCCACCGCCGTGTCGTTGTCGGCTCCCAGGCCAAAGAAGTTGGCCTGAATCGTCGTGTCGTTCGAGTTCGTGACTCGCAGGCCATTACCACCGTTGCCACTGACCACGTTGTAGAAGACAAACGGATCTTCCAGCAGCGTGCAACCGATCAGCGAGTTGCCATTGGCCCCCACAATTGCCACGCCATCAAGGCTATTACCCAAGGGGGCGATTCCCGAGGTCGTAGTGCCGATGAAGTTACCGCTCAGCTGGTTATTCGTCGCGCGGTCGGTGATCAAGACACCGTTGCCATTGTTGCCAGAGATCAGATTCCCTTGTGGCGGTCGAGCGAAGATGGCGTTTGTCGGGTCGTTACCGCCGGTGGCAACACCACCGATCAGGTTGCGGGCAGAGGCGGACGTAATCAGAACGCCATTCTTCGCATTGCCCAGATCGAGCGTGCCGCTGACATCGGTACCGATGTAGTTCATCGCAATTTGATTGTCGAGCGCACCATACAGACCGATGCCATTGTCGCCATTGCCGCTGATGACATTCGACAGTTGGAAGGAAGTGTTGATCGTCGCCTGGTACGAGATGGGCCCCTCATCGCCAACGACCAACCCGACAACCTGGTTGCCATAGACCGAGTTGGAACTGGTCACATTGGTGGTCGGATCGACTTCGGGATAGTTGAGTTCGACCCAGGCTGCAGGACCGAACGTGCCATCATCCTGACGATGAACCGTGACAAAAGAACCCTGAGTCGGATCGCTCGTTCCGGATTGAACCGAATCGGCATTCAGCGTGTAGATCCCTTTTTCGACGCTGCTGATCCCTTCGAAGTGAGTGATGTAGTTCGTTCCCTCAGGAGAGCTGAACGAAGCCCAGTTCGAAAATTCGCCGCTCACGGCATCGTAGTCGACCATGTAGGCGCGGCCGATCGGTTGGTCCTGGTCTTCCAGGTTGTTCACCGCAGTGAGGCTATAACCACCAACGATCGTGTACTTCCCTTCGCCGTTGTGCCAAATGCCGTAGGCCGTGTTGCTCAGCGAACCCGGGTAGACGATGTCTGTAATGAAGGCGTCCGTAGCGATGTCATAGATGTAAGCATGGCCGGGGCCTAAGGGGAGGCCAGCTTCGCCGTGATCTTCTGGACTGTCGTAGTTGCCGACCACCAGGCCGCCCATGGTGCTGTGGGCAAAGTTATAGACCGCGCCGGGGTAATCAATGTTTCGGTAGTTGCCGGCTTCGTCCAGGTCGTCGGTTGTTCCCTCGTAGAGAAACGCATGCACGACAGTGGCTGCGCCCATGTCGTAATCGGGATCCTTGTAGCTACCGACAAGGCGGAGGTTGTCACCGTCCAAATTGTCGGGACCATAGACGCTGGTGTTGAACGCGCCCGGATAGTTGACGAGATAGTCCGTTCCGACTCCCTCGATGCTCCCTTCGAACAGCAAGCCATCGCTGCCCGAAGTGCCGACCAGCAGATATTCGTCGGCAGTGTCTGCAGCGCGAATGCCTTGCCAGGCATCGACGGAGACTGCGACATCTTCCGAATCAAAGTAGTCGATGCTCGAAATCGGATCGGAATGGCCGATCAGATTTTCGCTGGAGCTCTCAATTCTCAGGCCATCCTTGGTATTACCGACCGCGGCAGTCCCCGCTGCGTTGAGGCCCAAGTAGTTGTCACTCACCGTGTTGAGCTTGGTTTTGTTGCTGAGCAGAACACCGTTGACGTTGTTGCCCGAGATCACGTTCCCGGCCACGTTGTTGGCGGTGCCGCCAAGCGTGACCCAAACGCCATTGAATGTATTGCCCCGGTCGAGGTTGCCAGTCGCGTCGGTACCGATGTAGTTCCCCAGGACTTGATTGCTCGAAGAGCTTGCAATCCGGATGCCGTTGCCACGGTTGGCAGAGATGACGTTCCGCTCGAGGGGAGTATCGCCACCAATGGTATTGCCCGAAGCAGTGGTCACATCGATGCCTTGGCCGAAGTTGGCTTCGACCGTCACGCCGTCCAAATCGAGGCCGATGTAGTTGCCAACGATTTCGACATCGCTGACGCCTTTGAGCGAGATGCCGTTGCTGTTGGAATTAACCAGGCCCAGCGAGCGAACCGCCGAGCCATCGGAGCCAGCAAAGAAACGGAGGCCAATGGTCTTGCGATAGTCCACTTCCACAACGGGAGTGCCGGCAAAGCCTGGTGCCGTGGTACCGTCGATATCAACTTCGCCAGTAACAATTGGCAAGGCAGACGACAATTGAATCGTCCCTGCCACGTTAAAGCTGATGACGTCAGCTCCGGGGGAACTGTTCGCGCTCAGCAGGGCCTGACGCAAGGAGCCGGCACCACTATCGTTCAGGTTCAACACCGAGAAGCCGCTCATCACTTCGCGGGCTTCGAGTCGCTCGAAGAAGAGCGCATGCTTGGCTTGTTTTTTGGCTGCCGGGCGAGTCTTGGCTTCTTGCTGGAGAAAAGAAAACATGGCTGAGTTATTCCCAGAAGTTCGTGTGGTCAAATGTTCTGCGGAGCTGAATCGCCGAATACAAACGCAGCGGAACCGCTAGCGGATTGTTCAGACGCTCCATCGGGTCGGGCGAGTTCTCGGCCTGCTGTTGGAAGAGAACTGCCGGCATGGAGACTGCACCGAATTGTCAATTCATCCATTCCAGGCAGGTGGAGATGGAGTGAAACTGCCTGAGTTGCTATCGACGTAGTGGGGTGTCACTTAAGACTCAACTTTGGAAATAATTCCGCTTTGGCACATAGTGACTTAAGTAGGCCAATGGGGGATTTCGGTAAGTGGCGCTAGGTAGTCGCGCGCCATACCTCACTTTGCGGCCGAGAAGCGATAAGCTGGGGGCGATGCGTGAGTTTCGGTAGCAGCACACGGCTCACTTTTGGGTGGTCGGCAAGCTGGTTTTGACAGGCCCAAGGAAAACGGCCGACCCGTGCGCGCTCGCTCGCGTTAATCGGCTGCGGCGATGTAGCTAGCGAATCTGCTGACGGCGAGATGAGAAAACTCGCAAAATCTCGACTGCAGATACTTGACAACTATTCACTACGTAGCAACAATCTAAGCGTCTGTGTTTGGCAACTTGGTGGAAGGTCCGTGCGCGCAGCTGCGCGAGGCCGTTGCTTGGCCTGCTCGGAAATCCATCCGGGCGGCCAGCTCTGTCGCAGAGGGTTTATCAACAAACAGGATGTTTTCGGACTTGCAAAGTTGGGCGCAATGCTTGGCTGCGAAACAACTTGAATGCGATGCACGCAAGAGGGGGGTGTTGATAAACCCCGGCCGGAGTTGGCACTACGCCTCAAAGCGATCGGAGCGGAGTGTCACGGTTTCTAACTTGGGGGGCGTTTCTGCATCGTTCCAGACTGCGGCACTTTCGGCCGAGTCGTCGATCACCTCTTCGCCCCCGGCGAGTCCCACGAGAACACAAGCATCCAGCAAGGTTTCTGAGACATACCGCCCGGGACCAAGAACAAAGTCTAAATCCATTAGCCCGCGATTGATGTCGTCCGAATATTTGAACGGATCGTCTCGCATGCCGCCGCAAAAGCCCAGGTTGTCGGTATTCGGCTCGGGGCGAAAGAAAAAGGCGAGCCCGGAGTAAATCAAGATGACCCCGGCAATCACTGCCATCGATTGCAGCGGAGCGAGCACCTGCCGCAGCGAAGGATAGGCAATGCCGATCGCGATGGCGACCATGAACGCCAGACCAAACAATTTAAGCAGGACCAGCCAGGCTGGTTTTCGGCGGGTGACATACTGCGTGTTGATCTCGATTGTGCCAATCTCGTCGCGTGAGGCATGCTCGTGAGCGTATTCGTGCCATTGATTGAGCCACATAGTGCAGACCCGAAGTGAAGCAGGAGTTTGGACCGCTG
The DNA here is from genome assembly GCF_007747655.1 of Anatilimnocola aggregata. Lineage (NCBI taxonomy): Bacteria > Pseudomonadati > Planctomycetota > Planctomycetia > Pirellulales > Pirellulaceae > Anatilimnocola > Anatilimnocola aggregata. The sequence goes on along the minus strand of NZ_CP036274.1, from coordinate 2,818,223 downwards.
CACAAACTTAGCTCAAGATTCTCCCCACTTTCGTGCCGGTCGGTTTCTGACGATTGCAACGTTTCGAGCTTGCAAGATAGTCAGTTTGACTGGAGAATTCACCTCGCTTGGTCCACGCACATTACCCGCCTGCGTCCTCCCCATCCCAACCTGCCCGCCATTCTTCCGACCGGAGTCCCCTCCATGAAACGACTGTTTACGCTCGCGCTCGCCACCTGCGCGCTGGCTTCTGCTGCTGCCGTGCATGCTCAAGTTCCTTATGCAGCCGGCGACTGGCCGCAATGGCGCGGGCCGAATCGCAACGGCATCAGCTTGGATCAAGGCCTGCTCAAGGAATGGCCCGCTGAAGGTCCACCGAAGTTGTGGCAAGTCGACACGGTGGGGGTCGGCTATTCGTCGCTGGCAGTGAAAGATGGTCGAATTTATACGCAGGGAGATATTGACGGCGTGGAACACGTCATCTGCCTCGATGCCAAAGATGGCCGGACCATTTGGAAGACGCAACCCTCACCCGTTTCGCAGCTGCTGACCACGCGAATCGACAACGATCTGAAGCAGATCGACAAGAACAAGAATGGCAAGATTGAAGAAGCCGAAGCGATTGCCCGGTTCGGCTGGGATTGGAACAAATACGACAAACCGGCTGGCGGAGATTTAGAAGCAACGGCGCAGCGTCGTTCGGCTGACTTGTTCAAAGAGTTCGACAAAGATGGCGATGGCAAACTCGTCTATACCGAAGTGGGCAACTTGCTCCGTGATACCTACGACCGAATCGATACAGCCGAGGCTGGTGCCGATCCGAAGGCAATCGCGGAGACACGCACCGCAGCACATTTGAAAAACCTCGACAAGGATGGCGATGGGCGCCTCTCAAAAACCGAAGTGAAGGGAACGGCACTCGAGCGCCACTTCGGCCGCATTGATGCTCGCGATCCGGCGACGATGAAGGGAGACGACTTGCTCTCCGACGACGAACTGCGCGTCGCTTTTGTGAAGTTCGAAGCAGCTCGCGATGGGAGCATTTCGCCCAGCGAACTGAAGGACTACTACATCAAGACCAAGGTTGCCGGCGACGGTGAACTTTCGCCCGAAGAACTGCGCGGTGCGGTCGGTGGCTATCGAAACGGCATGGGGGACGGCCCCCGCGGCACTCCGACAGTCGATGGCGAACGACTCTACATCGAAGGGGGCAATGGCGACGTCACCTGTTTTGAAGCGGCCACCGGCAAGACCATCTGGCACGTGAACTTGAAGACCGATTTCGGTGGCAACACGCCGGGCTGGGGTTACTCCGAATCGCCGCTGATTGTGGACGACATGGTCGTCGTGACTCCCGGCGGTAAAGCTGGCACGCTGCTCACGCTCAACAAATTCACCGGCAAGCCCGTATGGCAAAGCAAAGAAGTGACCGACGGCGCGCACTATTCCTCGCCAGTGGTCGCCACCATTGATGGCGTGCGGCAGATCGTGCAATTCGCGAACAAGAGCGTGTTTGGTGTGACGCTGGCCGAAGGAAAGCCTCTTTGGAACTATACAGCTCCGGCGAATGGCACCGCGAACTGCTGCACTCCGATCGTTTCCGGCAACGAGGTTTTTGCTTCCAGCGCTTATGGCACTGGTGGTGGCTTAGTAAAGATCGCAGCCGCGGGAACTGCCCAACAGGCCGAGGAAGTCTACTTCGAAAAGAAGATGGCCTGCCATCACGGCGGCATCGTTAAGATCGGCGACTACATGTATAGCAACGGTGGCGGTGCCTTAATTTGCATGGAGTTCTCAACCGGCAAGATTGCTTGGCAGTCGCGCAGTTCCGGCAAGGGCTCGCTGTGCATGGCAGATGGAATGCTCTACTTGCTGGGCGAAGGTCATGAAGTTGCCTTGGCCGAAGCGACACCCGAAGCCTATCGCGAGCACGGCAAGTTCAAGGTCGAGACTCACGGCAAGCCTGCCTGGGCTCACCCGATTGTGGCCGGTGGCAAGTTTTACATTCGCGATCAGGAATCGCTGACGGCTTATGACGTGAAGGCGAAGTAGATCAGTAGTTCACATCCGCCGGATGTGAACTTAGCAGCACGCCGCGCGTCGTTGTGCAAATCGACTACTCGAGAATCGAGGGCACATCGGGCCGATGTGACCTACAAAAAAAGCCGGCTGAGCTTTTGCTCCGCCGGCTTACTTTTTTCACTGCCGCCGTTTCACTACTTCCCTTTGCAATGGCTCAGAGCTAACAAGGCGAAGCAAGTGCAGAGGTTGGCGTCCCCTTCCATCCACTGGCCATTTTCGTTGACCCAAGCGCCATCGGGTCGCTGACGGCTGGCGAGTTCTTCGACCAGATCCTTGCGCCAATCGTGTTCAACTCCCTTGGCATCTTTGACCGAGGAATTTCCAAACGTATCGAGCGATTTGGCGAACGTTTGATAGTAATAGAAGAGTCCCGAACTCCCCATGCCGGGATTACTCTTCAGATCGTAGTTCTTGCCGATCCAACCCACGGCTGCCTTCACGCGCGGATCGTCTTCTTTCACACCGGCAAAAATGAGGCTCTTGAGCCCGGCATAGGTCATGGTGCCATAACTGCGGAGCCCGCCGTTGGGCGCCAGTTCTTTGCTCTCGTCGATCGCAGCGCCGGTGTAATAAAAGCCACCATCGTTCACCAGCGCGGCATATGGCGTGGTATTGTGTGGCGATTCCAAGTTCTGACAACGCGAGACAAAAATGAGAGCATTCTGAATTGCCTGATCGTCGGCACTCGCTCCCGAGGCCCGCAGTGCTTCGACCATGAAGGCGGTGTTCGAAAGATCGGGGCGCCCCTTGGCAGCACCGTACCCACCGCCACCAAACGAAGCGCTGTCTTTGTCGTGACCTTCTTCGCCATCGAATTGCAGCGTCTTCAGAAACTTGTTGGCATCATTCAGAACCTTGTCGTACTTACCTTCTTTGTTCGCATTGCTGAAGGTCATTACGGCGAGGCAGGTTTCGTAATTTACGAAGCGGCTCTTGGGCGAATGAATCCCGCCACCAGGTTGAATGTTCGATTCGAGAAACTTCAAGCCTTTCGCAACGGCGGGATCTTGCGGCGAGAGCCCGTTCTGCAACATGGCCGACACGGCAAGGGCGGTGACGCCAATCCCCGCCTGCTTGGAGAACGAGCCGTCTTCAGCCTGGCCCTTGGTCTTCAGATACTCGATTGCCTTCGCCACAGTTGCCGACAACTTCTTTTGATCGGCTGCTGTCTTGATTTCCGGCTTGGCTTCCTTTTCTTGGGCCAAACCGAGATTGGCCATCAATGCCGCACTGGCAAGTCCAGCCAAGAACAAACGCCGACGAAGTTGAACCGTATGCATGTCTGCTGCTTCCTGAAGAAAAGTTGCGAATCGCTGAATTTCAGCGTAGCACATCGCATGCCCGCGATACAAACGGCGCGGCAGCCAGATTTGCCGCAGTAATTGCCAGCGAAAGTCACCTGACGGTCGGGGCGATTGAATTGCTGTCGCGCTGCGCGACAAGCATGCCGAATCAATCGACAAGCAGAACGGGCTACCGCCGTTCGATGGAAAGATCGCTGAAGGCAACGCTCTTGAGGAGCCGGCTGTGCATCTTGTCGTTGATGGTGGCCAGGATCTCGGTCTTGATGAAACTCATGGCTGGATCGGCTAAATGCTCTGGCTCCGCCCGCTGCACAAGCGAGAGGACGGAATCGCGAATGCGCGTTTCGTACTTCGGCAGTTGGGCTTCGAAGTCGGGCTGCTTCGCTTCCGCCACCACACCAATCAAGTGAAAGCGAACGAGCAGTTGTCCTTCGTCGGCTGGCAACATGCGCGAGACCTTGTACTTGCCCAGGTCGACTTCGGCGAACGCTTGGGGGTTCTGCTTCAGCTGTTCGTCTTCGAGCAGTTCCAGCAGCTCGGGCACATCCAGCCCGGCTGCACTGGGCGCAGCACTACCGCAGCCGGCAAGACAAGAAGTCAGCAGACTGAGGACGAGCACGAAACTAAAGCGAGAGGTCACGGCGAGCATCCTTCGCGGTTGCAGGGATTTACTACCAAAGTAAACCTAGTGCGCAACTGCGCATTGGTACGTTAACGAGACTTGCCGCATGAAAAAATGGGCGATCGTCGTTCGCCCGAGAAAGCGATTTTGCCGCGCCTGACGAATATGACGAGGCCGACAGCACGTCAGCCCACTTGTAGTCCACGCATTTGGCCCAGGGCATTCTGCAGCAGCGCTTTGCCGGCACTGGTCGCTTTTTCGAGCAATGTCTCGGGCGTGGCACAGCCGAGCGAGAGTGGATCGGTCGTCAAACGCCACCCCTTCTTGTGGCCGGTGAGATGCTTAAGCACGCGCAGCCACGGACGAGCGTGTACAGCGCGCACTTCGGAGCCATAGCCCATGGCATCGGCAGCTTTGAAGACGGTATCGCCATAACAAATCGGATCGTTGTTGTCGTACAACTCATCCTTCTTCTCATGGCAAAGTGGATGGCTGTAATTGACATGGTGCAGGCCAAGCATGTGCCCCACTTCGTGCCCAGCCACCACTTGCTGCAACGAAATTGACTCAGCTGCATTCCAGTTGTCGGTGGCGGTTTGCTTAAGCACTGGCAGGTTCTTCGAAACCTTGACATCGTTGAGTGAGAGCATGCCGTGGGGCATCCCTTGCGAATTGACGAGCTTCAACTTATCGGGCGTGTACATGTACGACGGAAACGCGGGCTGACCAGCTTCGGGTTTGCAGACGATGACCCACCAATCGAAGTCGGAATCGGTCAGTTCGACTTTCAGTTTGCATTGCACGCAGGGGTTCCAGCGAGCGAGGCCTGGATACATGAACTTGCGGAACTCAGTCGTCGGCAGGCCCAACGGCGGTGGGGCGTCCGGGAGGGCGATGTAAAGCTTGCCACTCCACTGATCGGTCACCACGTACTGAAAGCGGGCCTTAAATGCTTCCAGTTCGCCGGGTGAAATATGCCCGAGTTTGATTTGCTTTCCTTGCACCTTGACCACCTTGCTTTCGCCCGGTTTTTCCGTCCCACCGGGCTGGAATTTGATCCGCAGGTGAATGGTCAGCGGCGTAATGTTGCGACAATCGGGCGTACCAAGCGTAACGCGTGGCATGGCGAAGTTCCTGTAGAAAAGTGTGACCCTGCTTTGAGGCGACATATTTCAGCCGCCGCCAAGCAGGGAGCAGAGAGGTGTCACACTAAGGAAATGGCGGCTTGGGAGAGAACCTTTCAGGAACAAAAGATTCCTCCGGCGTAGTGCCAGCTACCACCTCAGCGGTTCTTGCCAGGCCTCTTTCAGGGTAGGAAGGGCAGCGTCGATCAGCAGGCCTGCTTGACCAGTTACGACCAGGCGGCCGGTGCTCGTCACTTCGCCAACGACTGCATGCGGCACCCCTGACAGAGCCGCTTCAAACGCAGCTTGCCCGGCGGTCGGAACTTCTAGCAAAAAGCGGGTATTGGACTCGCTGTACAGCAGTACGCTCTCGAAGTGCGAGTTCCGCTCGGCAGCGGGAATAGAGGTCGGAACCTTCGTTAAGCTGATGTTCGCGCCACAGTTTCCGGCAAAAGCCATTTCGGCAATGGCGACTGCGAGCCCACCTTCGCTCAGGTCGTGACAAGCGCGAACCGTCCCCGCTTGAATGGCCGCATGAACCGCTCGAAAGGTCGCACTGGCAACAGCACCATTCACCTTGGGAACTTCACTTCCGCAAGCACCGTCGCCGAGCACGTTGACTCCGGCAACCAGGTGCAAGTGCGAACCGGCCAATTCATCGTGCGTGTTGCCCACCAGATAAATCAGGTTGCCCGGACTCTTCAGGTCCATCGTCACGCACTTGCTCACATCAGCGACTTGCCCGAGCGCGCTGATGAGGAGTGTCGAGGGAATCGAAATCGTCTTCCGAGTCCCATCGGCATCGTAGCTGTACTCATTATTGAGGCTATCTTTGCCGCTGATGAACGGAGTGCCCAGCGCCAGGGCCAGGTCGTGGCAAGCAAGCGCCGCGCGGACGAGTTCGCCCAGCGTTTCGGGGCGATCGGTATAGCCCCAGCAGAAGTTATCGAGAATCGCAATGCGCGTGGCGTCGGCACCGACAGCCACGCAATTGCGTACCGCTTCGTCGATAGCACTAGCCGCCATGTGATAAGGATCGAAATCGCCCAGTCGTGGATTCATACCACACGAGACGACGATTCCCTTCCGCGAGTCCAGGACCGGGCGCAATACCGCAGCATCGCTGGGGCCGTCGTTCGCCGCGCCGGTCAGAGGCTTGATCACACTGCCACCTTGCACCTCGTGATCGTACTGGCGAATGACCCATTCCTTACTCGCCACGTTGAGCGAACCCAACAACTTGAGCAGCGTCACTTCATGATTCAGTTTGCTGTTCTCAGCTGTCGTTGCAGCAACCGGCGAACGAGGGGAGTAGACAGCTTGCCGTTCTACCTTCGGTCGCCCTTCGTGCAGAAACTCCATCGCCAGTTCGCCGACTTTTTGTCCCTGATACTTCAGTGTGAGGTTGCCAGTCGGCGTAAATTTTCCGAGCGCGACTGCTTCGACATTCTCCGCAGCGCATAGGGCTTCAAATCGCGGCCAATGCTTCTCGGGCACACTGAACACCATCCGCTCTTGTGCTTCACTGATCCAGATTTCAACATAGCTGAGGCCATCGTACTTGAGCGGTGCCTTATCGAGCCAAACCTCGGCACCGATATCGGCACCCATTTCGCCGACAGCTGAAGAAAAGCCACCTGCGCCGCAATCCGTTACCGCGGTATACAGTCCTTCATCGCGAGCTTGCAGCAAGACGTCGAGAACCATCTTCTCGGTGATCGCGTTACCAATCTGCACTGCCCCGCCCGAGACCTTTTCACTTTGGCTGGTTAACTCAACCGAGCTGAATGTGGCGCCGTGAATACCATCACGACCGGTGCGGCCACCAATGGCGACAATCAAATCGCCGGGCTGAGTTTCTTTCGCCGCTTTGTCAACGGGAATCAGCCCCACGTTACCGCAGAAGACCAGCGGATTGCCGACATATCGCTCATCGAAATAGATTGCGCCGTTAACCGTGGGAATGCCCATGCGGTTGCCATAGTCGCGCACGCCGGAGACCACTCCGCGCATGATGCGCCGCGGATGGAGAACGCCAGGAGGCAACTGCTCGGCCGGCATATCCGGTGGAGCAAAGCAGAAGACATCGGTGTTGCAGATTGGCTTCGCACCGAGGCCTGTACCAAGCGTATCGCGAATCACACCGCCAACACCCGTGTTCGCACCACCGTAAGGCTCGATGGCACTCGGCCGGTTATGCGTCTCGACTTTAAAGCAGATGTGAAAATCGTCGTTGAACTTGATCACCCCCGCATTGTCTTTGAACACACTGACGCACCAATCGTTCGCCCCGAGCGAGGCGCGAATCTTCTGCGTCGCAGCAAAAATCGTTTCCTTCAGCATGTTGTTGAAGTAACGATCACCCTGCTCATCGCGATAGTGCACGCGGCCGGCAAGCGTCTTGTGACTGCAGTGCTCGCTCCACGTTTGAGCAATCGACTCGAGTTCGATATCGGTAGGCTCGCGGTCGAGGTCGCGGAAATGCTGTTGAATCGTCTGCATTTCCACGAGCGTCAGACTCAGCGTCCGCGCGCGGCTCAGAGCCACGAGTTGATCGCTCGAGAGTTCACGAATTGGCACGGTCTGCAACTCGAACTTGCCGGGCGCGCCCACATGTAGTTGCTTCAAGTCGAGCGGACCAACAACCGCCTGTTCGATAGAATCGTTCGCGAGCAGTTTCTTAATCAGCAGCTGAATACGTTCGCTATCGAGATCGGCCAGCCAGTACTTGCGCAGCGTGACGACGGCGTCGGCCTTGAGTCCAAAATCGGCGATGGCGGTCAGCGTGCTGGCGGCGACGGGATCGGTAACGCCCGGCTTGGGCAGGACGTGTACGAGTTGACTCTTACCACTCAGGCCGCTGGCACTGGGAGCTGTGAGGAGTACTGCTTCACCCACTTTGGCCACGACGGGTTGCTCGACGACGAGGTCGGCGAGCAGTTCGCGGGCCAGTTGTTCGACCTGGCTTTGAGTGAAATCGGCTTCGAGCAAGAAGCCCCGAACGGCTGCCGCGCGAAACGATCCCAGGCCCAAATCGGCTGCCTGTGAAACAGCTGCGGTCGCAAGCAGGTCGCGCTCGCCGGCAGCAGGATGCAGGTCAATTTCCCACAGCGTCACGGATGGTCTTCCCTTGCTGGAGCAATTTTTCTAAGGCCACGGCATCGCGCTGCTCCAGCGCGCGGTGCCACAAGGCGAGATCGGTTTCAAAGCGAGATAACGCGGTCAGCACTGGCTCGCGATTATCGAGCAAAATCTGTTGCCACAGCCCGACGTCTCCGGCCGCAATCCGGGTCGTATCGAGCCAACCACCGGCGGTCAGTTTCAATAGTTCTGGCGGCGTGATGGATGCGAGCAGACTGGCAATCAAGTGGGGCAAGTGACTCGTACTAGCAACCGCGGCATCGTGAGCTTGCGGCGTCATTAGTTGCACCCGGGCACCGAGCGCTTCCCACAACAGCTGAATCTGCTCGACCGCGGACGGATCGGTCTGGGCCGTCGGTGTAACGACAACTGTCCGTTTATCGAACAGATTTTCGCGGGCGTTTTCAGCCCCGGTCTTTTCACTTCCCGCCAGAGGATGACTGCCAACGAAGCGAATCTGGCGTGGATTGTGTGCCAATAGTTGGGCGTCTACGGCGGCAACAATTTTGGCTTTGGTACTTCCGGCATCGGTGATCAACGCACCCTGCGCAGCGGTCTCTGTCCAACGAGCGATCTGCGAACCGACGCTCTCAATGGGAGTGCAAACAACGACCAAATCCGCTGGCGGCAATTCGGGCGACGATTCCAGAGCAAACTCGTCGATCGCGCCTACTTCCCACGCTTTTTTCAATTTCGCGGGGTCGCGACCGACACCAATAACCTGCTCCACAGCTCCCGAGCGGCGCAGCGCCAAACCAATGGAGCCGCCAATCAGCCCCACGCCGATAATCGCTGCTGTTTGCCAATGCGCCATGGCCTTCGCTGCGGAAATGTCGCCGCCAAATAGTCGAAAACGCGATTGTAGCAAAACGCAGCCCGCTGCGGACGGGGGACGCAGCCTGCAAACAGTTCCCGTGAAAAAACGAGACGTGATGAGAAAGATTTCTCAGGGTCCTAAATAGGCTACGTCGTATCGCATACCACAATGAGCTGCCGGAGATCTGCTATCGGCATTCTTGGCAGTCCTCAATCTGGCTGGAGAGATGTCTGACGTGGCCAAGCCGCTGAATACGCTCAAGGAGCCACCGCCCAAACCACAACTGCATTCGATCCGTGACTGCGAAGAATTGGCGGGAAATTTTGTGCGGGCAACAAAAAACCCCAGCACCGGCAGTACTGGGGTCTGGTTTACCTGGGCCACAATGTGGCTGGGTTCACCCATCAACATGAAAGCGGAGTGGAAAGGGCTCGAACCTTCAAGGCATTGCTGCTCGGCCATAGACCTTGCGGGCTATGGCTACCGTCACCTATCGGCTAGCCACCTCCGAAACAAGTTCAGGACCGTTCGCGCGGCTATTCCGCACTACTTTTTTCTCGCCATAGCCATTGGGATGCGCGGAATGCCAACGCCAAGCGGAACTGACGATCGTTTCCAGATCGGAACACGTTAGCTTCCAACCGAGCTCTTCGATGGCGCGCCGTGGCGAGGCAATGAGTGTTCCCGGATCGCCAGGTCGTCGAGCCACCAACTGATGCGGAATCGGGCCGCCGAAAACCTTTTCGCAGGCTTTCAGAACCTGCAGCACCGTCGCTCCGGTTCCTGAGCCCAAATTGTAGCTGCGTCCTTGGCCTTCGCTGATCTGTTGCATGGCCCGTTCGTGGGCCTGAGCGATGTCATCCACATGGACATAGTCGCGAACACAAGTTCCATCGGGCGTATCGTAGTCCGTTCCAAAGACTGAAATTGCCGGACGCTTCCCTAGTGCTGCCGCAAAGATCAGGGGAATCAAGTGGCTCTCATGACGGCGGGATTCGCCATGCTGGCCATCCAAATCCGCTCCAGAAGCATTGAAGTACCGAAAAATTGCATACCCCAGCCCATAGGCACGGGAATAATCCTTAATCATCCATTCCGCGGCGAGCTTGGTAGTGCCGTAGGGAACTTCAGGCTTCTGCGGCGAATCTTCGTCCAGCGGCATTGCGGCTGCAAAACTAAAGGTCGCTGCTGTGCTGCTAACGATGAGTCGCTTGAGATTTGCGCGGCGCATCGCGTCCAGAACATTCTTTGTTCCTTGCACGTTGACTCGGTAGTAGGTATCCGGGTCGTGAATCGATTCTGGTACGGAGGCGACGGCCGCGAAGTGCATGACGGCCTCGAATTCGCCCGTGCAGAGCAGGTCAGTCAAGTGCTCACGATCGTCGAGATCGCCCACGACCAGCCGATCTTGTGGCACGGCTTCAGCATTTCCTTCTGCCAAATTATCGAACGCAATCGGATCGTGGCCATTTTTCATCAGCCGACGAAGACAGGCGCTTCCCACATAGCCAGCTCCGCCTGTCAGCAAGATTCTCATGTTCAACTTTCGTCTTTAGAATGACCCGACTGCAACGCAAGGCAGTTCAGGCTGCGATACCTTTTGGAATATCAAGTCGGCGGCGGCAGTTAGGCTTGGGACACAGTGAGTGTTGTCGTAGCGGTGTGCATATCGTTCCTCAGCAATGTTTACGTCGGTTGTAGCTACGAGTTTCAGGGAACCACAACAGCCCGCGCGGCAGCCTGCCTCGACGTCCAAGTCGGTGTCACCAATCATCCATGAGCGGCTTAAATCGAGATTCAATTCCCCAGCTGCCTGCAGCAGCATGCCAGGGTTGGGCTTGCGATGGGAATGCTCTTGGATGCCGGCGGGGTCGCTGCTCGGCGCGAATGGGCAATGATAGATTGCATCGAGCCAGGCTCTCTGCTCGGCGAGTTGACGAGTCATTTCGTCGTGTACGAGTCGAAGCCCGTCTTCTGTGAGCAGGCCGCGACCGATGACCGACTGATTTGTAGTGACCACGCAGCGGTAGCCGGCCAGATGGAACCGTCGCAAGGTAGCGGCAGCGTCGGGCATCACGCGCACCTGCGAAGGGTGAGTCAGGTAGTGAACCGACTCGATGAGTGTCCCGTCGCGGTCGAGGAAGATTGCGGGCTGAGCTTCGGTCCGCGAAGCGATTGTCTTCACGACACTAGGTAACTCGAGTTTAGCTTTCGCCAATGCTGTGTGCGTGCCGATATCGCGATGTACGCCAGCCCAAGTCCAGCCCCGCATTCGCCCCACAAATCGCGGCAAGATATCGAAGCCAAAGTCGAATTGTCGCAGTTGGGCGATTTCTCGATAAGCGGCCGCGGAAACAATATAGATGCCGCCATTGGCCAGGTTGCCTTTTGGGAACTGAGGCTTCTCCGTAAACTCAATCACTCGCGCGTCAGCGTCGACGTCAACAATTCCACACTCCGTAGGGTTGTTAACTCGATACAACAACATCGTCAGCGGATCGCCGTGCTGACGATGAAAGTCGAGCATCGCTGCTATATCGACGTCGCTAATCTGATCGGCGCAAATAATTACGACTTCACTGGCACCGTTCGCGAAATCAGGATTGGCTGCAATCGCACCCGCGGAACCCAACAATGTTGGTTCGTGTGACTCACTGATTTGCGGATATTTCGCGGGAAACTCCGACTCCAGATATTCCCGCATTGCGCCAGCATGAGCGTGCGTATTGACACGCGCCTCAAGGCAGCCTGCGTCCGCCAGAAGTTCGAACCAATAGTCCAACAGTGGCCGTCCAGCAAACGGAAGCAGGCACTTAGGAATATTGTTCGTTAATGGAGCCAATCGCGTCCCGAGTCCTGCCGCCAACAAAAAAGCCTTCAGCATGGTCCCATCCGATCAGGGTAGCGATTGACGAATCGATTCAACATGGAGAAAACCTACGAACTCATGAAGATGGTTTTGCCTCCGCGCCGCGCGAAACGTAGCGGCAGCTTGATCGGCTTGCCTAAACCGTCCCAAATTCTTTGATGGCGCTCCGGCGGGGCCAGCAGTAGCAAGAAACCTCCACCACCTGCTCCGAGCAACTTGCCGCTCTTCGCGCCCAAGCGCAGGGCCGCTTCATACATTTCATCAACAGAGTTGTTGGTGATGCCGCAGCCCAATGAGCGCTTCAGCCGCCAACCTTCGGCCAGCAGATTCGAAAACTCTTGCACGTCGCCCGCTCCAGACAATGTCATGCGCATCTGTTCGGCCAGATTGCGCATGTCTCGGAGGGTGCTCGCGTGACGCGGCGCTGCTTCCTGTTGTTTTTTCAGAATTCCATCGGCGCTGCGCGAGGCATTGGTATAAAGGACCACGATCTGCGATTCTAATTCATCGATCGTTTCAGCCCGGCAAGCGATTGGCTCCACCTCGACGGTAGCATCGGGATGGAAGCGAATCAGGTTCAGTCCACCGTAGGCTGCCGCATATTGATCCTGGCGACCGATCGGCTTTTTCAGAATGTCGATTTCGATCCGGCATGCCTCTTCCGCCAAACGCTGGCTGCTCACAATTCGTCCTTGGTAGGCATACAAAGCGACGAGTAACCCGACCGTCAAGCTGCTGCTGGATCCCATGCCGGTGCCGGCTGGCACATCACCGATCGTCGTAATTTCTAAAAACTCGTCGATTCCTGTGACACGCAGGGCCTCACGAATCAGTTCGTGTTGGATTTCGTCGATGCTATTGGCGACTTCAATTTTCGAATAAGCGAGGCGATAGTTGCGTTCAAAGCGTGGATGAACACTCACGTAAATGTGACGTTCAACCGCAGCACTGATGACTGCTCCGCTCTCCATTTGATAGAAAGCCGGCAAGTCGGTGCCGCCACCACCGAAGCTAACGCGATAAGGAGTTTGTGAGATGATCATTAGATGGGCAACTCCTTCGGCGTAGCAGGCGATGAAACGCTACGCCGATCAAGCACTTGGCGATAAACATTGGTGATCGAAGCGACCATCGCCGGTTCGAGAAATTGAGCGGTGAGCTGCTCGCGCGCTCGGGAGGCAATCTGCTGCGCCTCTTGGGGGTTGTCGATTAGCCGCCGCACGAGGTCCGCCATTTCGTCGCAATTGCCGCTTCTGGACAGCAAGCCCGTTTGTCCATGCTCCACTACTTCGGCGATGCCGCCGACCGCCGTTGAAACAACGGGCACTCCGAGATACATCGCCTCCAATAAGAGGGCTGGCAGGCCTTCCCAGCGCGACGTCATCACCAGAATATCGATGCGCGACAGCGATTCCTGCACTCCGGCGGGACTTAGTTCGCCGAGCATTTCCATCCGCGAATCAAGGCCGCGCGAAATTGCAGCGGCCCGGATTTGAGGCTCGAGTTCTCCACCACCGCCGAGTACAGCGCGAACTTCCGGTAGTCGCTCGACGATCTCGACAAACGCCTGGGGATCCTTCTGCGGCACTAGCCTGCCGATAAAGCCAATCGTTGGTTGGGCGGTGTTACGCGACTGACGCTGGAGCGAATGAGGCGCGATCGACGGATAGATTACTGAAACTGGCGTGCGGGGACTGAGCAAGTGGTCGGACTTGGCGAGCATGGCATCGTGCTTACACACATAGATCGCATGATCCACGTGGCGGCAGGCCAAGCGCTCTCCCCAGCGTCCCAAGGTGCGTGCAGCGATGTTTCGCTTCTTGCTGTAATGCAAGCCGTGTGCGGTGTAGACCGTCGGAATGTTATCGAGCAAAAAGCTCCGAAAGAAAGCTGCGCGGCCGCCATGACAATGAATCACGTCTGGCTGAAAGCGGCGCAACGCGTTACGAACCTGCATGACGCAACGTGGATTGACGCGGCTCAGAGGACCTTGAAAGAAGTCGCCTTCAAATAGTTTCACCGACATATCAGCGGCATGATGCGATAAAAATGAATCTCGTTGAGTGAGCAGGGCAACTTCATGCTGCCCACATAGGCCGCGAACTATCTGGCGCACATGAGTGGTGCCGCCTCCCGGCGAGCCATCGGCGACGAATTGAAGTACCTTCATAGGAGTTAACAAATGCCGACGGCGCGCACTGGTATTGCGCTCGGAAGGTCATACCCTGTTTGATTCGTGGGCGCATTGGATGTGGGGAAGTTCGGTGGGGAGGTCACCTGACACAGTTGAAAAATTCAGCAAACTCTGTGCCGGTTCTGAAATGTCAGCCTAAATAGCAGATAAATAGCCATTGAACCCATCTTGTGAAGTTGTGCGAAACAACGCCCCAACTTGCCGCATTTGCCTAAATTGATTGCATGCAAGCTCAGTTTTTAGCCATCAGGCAGGAATTTCGCAGCTCTTTTGGTTCGCAATTCCCAGACAATCACATGGTCAGCCATGCGAAGGTTAGTTAAAAATGCTGAAGAAGCCGATCACAGGTCTTCATTATTCGGCCGAGCAAATGGAGCTGTGATGTTCACGAATCTGGATCGTTTGTTCAGTCTGTCGCGTTGAATCGGCTAGAACACTGAACATCAGCTGTGCGGTTTCACGTCTTCGAATTTCAGCGTGACCGCAGGCGAATAATACGCACTGGCGACCGCACTATTGAGCTACGTACTTCAGTGCATTGAAAGGTTCCGGGGCTACGCAAAGGTTAGAAGTGAAGGTTCGATAATCAGCGGTTGCGTTGTTGTCACGGGCATTCTCGGCACTGCTGGCATGTTATTTGCGAACGCTTTCGCTTCTGGCCTTGTCCTCCCCCAGGTGCTCCGCAGCAATGAACTGACGAGCTGCTGTTGTCGCGTCGCGGCGAATCGACGCAGGTTAGATCAGTGTCAAGAAACAGCGGCTTTGCTTCCACTCACCAATTCCTCCTGGCATCAAAGCCTTGCGGCAACATCGAGGAGACAAGAACTTGCGAAACTGGTCCCGATGGCTCGATGTCGAAGTTTTCGCGGCAACCGCAAATGGCGTGTTGATCTGCGCTGAGGCCAACTACAGATGTCTTTAGTTGGCTGTCTCCAAGAGGAGCAAACCCGCGCAGTCCCGCTGAACACCGCACTAAGAAAGCGGCTCACGAGCGAAGGAATCTCGACGCTCGGATTTCGGCTTGTGGGAATTGGAACAGCAATCATTATCGATATGGTTGTCACCCGTCTTCTTACTCCAAGTGATGCGGGCGTCTTCTTTTTGCTGGCGAACGTACTGGCTTTTGGTGCCGTCGTCGGCATGTTTGGCCTCAACACAGCTATGGTCAGGTTTGTTTCCGAAGGGATCGGCTTGAAATCGCCCAGCGAGGCTAGAGAAGCACTGCGTGCGGGCTGGAGCATTGCAGCGATTAGTATTCCCTGCATGGTCGCCGTCTGTCTGATAACCATGTGGTTCTGGGGAATTCACGTACTACACATACCAAATCCAACAGTTCTGTTACCGTTGCTTGGTCTTTGCTTGCTCGCATTTCCACTCCTGCAACTAATCTCTGGTGTACTGCGAAGCTTTCATGACTCACGCGTAGCAACACTTTTAACTGGGCAATTCGGTGGCCCGGCGTGCCACGTCGTTTTTTTAACGATGCTGGTAGCCGCTGCACTCGTAAGCAAACCAACGGTTGCCACTGCGCTGGGACTCAGCGCGCTCTCAATGCTGCTGATGATTCCACTCGCCTTATGGTATCTATCTCGAATTTCGTCAGCGCGAATCGCCGAAATGCCTGCAGAGTCGCGTACGACGCCCCGTCCAATGGTCGGGATTTTGCTGGCGGCTTGCTTGCCGTTGGTGTTGAGCCAGCTATTTTCGTTCTGTACTGGCTTCGGTGATATGTGGGTTGCGGGGAGCATGGTTTCGCACGAGGACCTCGCTTTGTACGCGGCGTCGCGGCGTCTGATGCTGATGATCGGTATGCCGATGCAACTGGTAAATCTTACGGTGATCGCCTCGATTGCCGAATTGCGAGCCCAGGGTAAAAATGTCGAGTTGCAACGGCTGCTGCGCGGCGCGGCGACATTGGCTGCGATTCCAGCAATCGGGGCTTTGGTCGCTCTAGTCACTTTTCCAGGTCAGATTGCCGCCTTGATCTTCGGACCATTTTACGCGACGGCCGCGCCGATCTTGGTCCTACTCAGTCTCGGGCAAATCGCGTTTGTCTCCGCAGGGAGCGCGGAACTGACGCTGATGATGACGGGACAACAGCGATCCGCCTTGGCGGTGAATTGCTTCACGAGCTTGGCCTTGGCGCTGGCTGGTATTCTGGCCACCCAGCAGTTTGGAGTGATCGGGTTGGCTGCGGCCACGACGAGCGTCGGCGCTCTCCAGGTGCTGCTGTTTGTTATCTGCGTGAAACGCTCGATTGGCGTTTGGACCATCGTGGACCCGACTCTCTTTAGCATCGTCTGGGAACGTCTGCGCCGCGCTATGGGTTCTAGCAGTGAGGCGTTGTCGAAATGATCGAGACGTCGCCCGCGTTTGTCGGCTCCACACCAGAACAAGCTTATCGTCGGCCACTTCAGTCCTTCGGTCACAACCTGGCCGTACTGTTGGTGATGGCTTACGGATTACTGGTCCCGTTGATCGTTGTGCCGATAGGGGGCGAACGCTTTGGCCTCTGCGAGCCGCTGATGTTGCCATGCTTACTGGCGCTCTGCCTAGTTGCCTTGCAAAGTGCACCAAAACTCCATCATCTGGCGATGGCCATGTTTTTAGTAGCTGCAATGCTCTCGCTGGTGCAGATTGTCGATGGCGAAATGCTGCTGGGCTCGGCCAAGCGTTGGCTGCGCCTACTCGCAATTGTATCCCCCTTCTTTCTGTCGCTGATTCTGCCAGTAACCGACAAATTAATAGTCCAAGGGCTGCGTGCCTTTTTCGTCGGCGGTGCGGCAGCCATCGTCTGCGGCTTCTTCATCTATTGGCTGCAAATTCCGATTTACGCTGACTCACAAAAGCTTTGGTTAGCCAACGGACAGGCGCCAGTTTTGCGCGCGAGCGGCCTCGTGGGAGATACTGCCTCGTTCGGTCATCTGATCTCGCTTTGGTGTCTGCTGGCAATTGGTTCACTCTGGCTGGATCACAGTCCTGGACGAACCTGGAAGTCGGCCGCCGTGCTCGCCGTAGTAGCGTACGCCGTGTTAGTTAGTTCCTCGCGCGCGGCATTGTTGAACGTCGTAGGCGGTTTGTGGACGCTCTGGATGTTAAGCCACTCCAATTCGCGAGCGCACCGCAATGGCATTGTCGTCGCGGGGATGCTTTTGACGATTGCTTTTGTGGCACTTTCACTGCGCAGCATGGTGGGTAGCGGCGAACCAGGCGGCGCGCTGGCTGGCTCGCTCGATCGCTTTTTGGGATCGGAGCAAACCACGGCGAACGGCTTTGCGTCGGGACGTTTAGAAAGTTGGAGTTCGTATCTCTTCGAATGTTCCGAGTACTTGCTCTTGGGCACAGGCTATAAAACCGCTCATCTCGTGGTCCCCGGCCACTTTGCTGACAACGCTCTATTAGGAGTTGTTGTTGAAACCGGCCTGCCAGGGTTGTTTTGCATGCTCTTACTGCTCGCAGCCATTTTCTACGGATTGTGGCGTCAACATCAGCAAGGGAATCGCTTCGGAACCTTACTACTCGCTGTTTGGGTGGGCCAAATGCTGCACGGTCTCACCGCCGACACATTTACGCTCTGGACCACCATGCCGGAACTTTATTTGCTAACTGGACTGGTGCTGCAAATGAAGCCAGCCGTTGAAATCAATCAAGAGGCTTCTCCTTGGACGGCCGCGCCAAGCTCCTGCGACTCACTTAGCACTATCTCTGGATAACTCATATGCACGCAACTCAACCGGAACTGCTTGTCGATCTCCTGGAAATCTTTAATCGGCATCGAATAAAGATGGCAGTGATCTTTATGCTCGTGCTCGCCGGCGTCACGGCGTACACACTCAATACCAAGCGCCTGTTCACGTCCGAAGCGAAGCTCTTTGTACGGCTGGGACGCGAGACAATCGGCTTGGATCCCACCGCCACGACAAATCAGGTGATCTCCGTTCAAGACTCACGCGAAAACGAGGTGAACTCTATTCGTCAGTTGCTACAAAGTCGCGCGATCGCCGAAGAAGTGGTGGACGAGATCGGGTTCAAAGAAGTGTTGGAATTGAAGCCAGGGGGGCGGGGACTGACCGCCTATATAAAGTCGTTCAGTCCTTTCTATGTCGACAGCCCTCGCGATGCGGCAATCGATAAATTCCGGAAGCGGATCAAAGTGTTGCCAGTGGATCGAAATAGCGTGATCGCCATTTCGTACCAGGGGGGCAGCCCAGAATTGAGCCAACAAGTCCTGACGAGTGTGATCGCTAGCGCTCGCAAGGCTCATTTGCGAGTCAACCGTATCGAAGGCTCCGGCGAGTTCTTTTCCGATCAAAGTGATAAGTGGCGAAAGCAAGTCTCGGAGCTGGAAAAGGGGCTTACGGCGTTCAGGAATGAGTCCGGCGTTTCGGATTTCGGCAAACAGCGGGATCTCTATTTGAGTTTGGCTGGTTCGCTCAAGACATCGCTGTTAGAGGCGGAAAGCCAACTTCAGGCGGCCAATGCGCAACTCGAGAAACAAGAGTTCCTGTTAGCAGACGAACCGGATCAACTCGTGCTGGAAAAAGTTAGTGGCCTGCCGAACACAGCGGTTCAAGAGATGCGGCAGCAACTTTATGCTGTCCAACTGAAGGAGCAGGAGATCCTGTCGAAATACAATAAGGAACATGATCTCGTTCGCCAGATTCAAGATCAAATCAAGTTGGCTCGGCGCAAGCTGGAAGAGGAAAGCGATTTGACGCAGGTCACCGAAGGCTTAAACACTGCGAGGCAAGAACTGCGAGTCACCATGTTGACGCAGAAGGCGACTGTGGCTGCCCTGGCCGCGCGCACAACTTCGTTGCGCGAGAAACTCGCCCAGGTCAACAACGAAATCAAGAGCCTTAATCAGCAAGAGCCCCAACTGGATGAACTCCAGCGCGAATTGCAACTAGCGCGCGACAACTACCTCAGCTATTCGCAGAAGAACGAGCTGGCCCGCATCGAACAAGCGATGAATAACAACTCCATTTCGAACATCAACGTGCTGCAAGCCCCCAGTCGCTCTTTGCTCCCCAGTTGGCCGCAGCCAATCTTAAACCTGGCGCTGGGCGTGGCACTCGGTATGTTTTCAGCAATGTGTGTGGCCCTGATTGCCGAGTATCGCCGTCCCCAGGACACAACTCCGTTACCTAATAATGGGCGTCCAGCTGCGTTCAATTCTCCAGCATATCCGGCTCCTCCGCATTTTCGCGCGGCGCATTCTTATCCAGCCATGAATGGCGCGGCTGTCGCTGTCGCCAACGGGTCTGACGGGCAGGAGAGCCAATGAACCCGTCTCAATTGATCGGCCAACAACTGCAGTACGATACCGAGGAGGAGGATCGCCGCTTACCAAATTCAGCTGCACATATGCAGCTGTCGCCAAGAGACTCGGTCAGCCCTGCCTGTTTGCATCATCCCTTTCTCTTGAATGCGGAACGGAATCCACAGGCGATTGCCGTCGTTTGCGGCAATGAGCGAGTGACGTATCAGGAACTGGAGGAGCGCTCGGCTAGTGTTGCGCAGGAATTGTTGAAGTCCCCGCGCCCGCACGAAGAATTGATCGGACTGGATGCCGCCCGAACTGTCGATACGCTGGTGGGAATGATTGGTATTTTGCGCGCTCAGGCGGCGTATCTGCCCATCGACCCTTCCTCACCTGAATCGCGCATCAAGTTTTTTGTCGACGACTCCGAGCTTCGTCGCGCCTACGCCAAACCCACAAGCCCACTGGCCCGCTGCGTGGACCAGCTTGTGAGCCCCAGTTCGAGCAGTGGTGCGGCCGTTGCGCCGCTAGCCGATGATCCAAGTCAACTGGCTTACGTTCTATATACCTCGGGCTCCACTGGAACCCCCAAAGGCGTCATGATCGAACATGGCGCCGCGATGAATACCATTCTGGATATCAACCGGCGCTTTCAAATCGGGCGTGAAGATCGCGTGCTGGGGATTTCTCCCTTCGGATTTGACTTATCCGTCTACGATGTCTTCGGAACATTCGCCGCGGGCGGCTGCCTCGTGCTCGCGACCATGGAAGAAATCCGAGATCCTCGCGCGCTATTCAACTTAATGCAGCGCGAGCGAGTCACCGTCTGGAATTCGGTGCCCGCTCAGATGGAGCTGTTGCTGCGGCTCCTCGCAGACTTCAGTTACGACTGTTACGAACACTTGCGGCTTGTCATGCTCAGCGGTGATTGGATCAGCCTCAAGTTGCCTGAGAGACTGATGACGCACTTTCCTCGAGCTCAGCTGATCAGCCTGGGAGGCGCGACCGAAGTATCCATCTGGTCTTGCTTCCATCGCGTTGTTGAGGTTGCGCCGGACTGGAAGAGCATTCCTTATGGTCGCCCACTGTCACGGCAATATTTTCGCATCCTAGACGCACAGGGTGAGGATTGCATCGCTGGAGAAGCCGGAGAGCTCTTAATCGGTGGGGACGGTGTCGCACGTGGTTATCTCAATCGCCCGGAGCTTACTGCCGAGCGTTTTATTACTGAAATCGGAATTGACGGTACGCCGGAACGACTTTATCGAACCGGCGACCTAGGTCGTTACATGCCCGATGGGACGATGGAGTTCCTGGGGCGGAT
The DNA here is from genome assembly GCF_007747655.1 of Anatilimnocola aggregata. Lineage (NCBI taxonomy): Bacteria > Pseudomonadati > Planctomycetota > Planctomycetia > Pirellulales > Pirellulaceae > Anatilimnocola > Anatilimnocola aggregata. The sequence continues at coordinate 2,797,504 of NZ_CP036274.1, read as the reverse complement.
TGACCACCAGGTGAAGATCAACGGCTATCGCATTGAATTGGGAGAAATCGAAAGCCAGTTAATCCGCCATCCGGACATTCGGGAAGCAGTTGTCGTTGCCCGCCGCGATGTGGGGGTGCGCTTAATTGCTTATGTGGTGCCACGGACACAAGATGATGGCTCGCTCGTTTCGCTGACGAATCAGCAGCTACGGCTATTTCTAGCCAGCACGCTTCCTGACTACATGCTGCCCTCGGATGTGGTCGCCGTCCCGCAGTTTTGCTTGACAGCCAATGGCAAAGTTGACCGCTCAAAACTTCCTGAGCCTCCGACCGGTTTGCAGGTTTCTCCACTGGGAGAGCAACGGGCTGCATCACCACTGGAATCGCAAGTGGCGGCGATCTTCGCGCGGGAACTACGCCAGGAAGATGCAGGAGTCGACACCAGCTTTTTTACTGTGAATGGAGACTCGCTGACCGCAATGAGCTTGGGATTGCGACTGGAAAAGGAATTTGGTGTGCGGCTTCCCATGGCGGTTCTCATGCATGATCGCATGACTCCGCGTTCCGTGGCCAAGTATATTCAGGATGGTCTGTCGTCCAGTTCCTGGGAATCAATTTTGCGACTCCAGCCCGAGGGGCAGTTGTCGCCGCTGTTTTGCTTGCCCGGCATCGATGGGCACCTGCTGAAGTACCGGCACCTGGCCCAGTCTCTCGGCGGTAATCGGCCTGTCTTCGGCTTGCAGCCTCCTGGTTTGGACGATCTCAATCCTCCCGAGTCCATAGAAGAGATCGCTGCTCATTACGTGCGACTCATTCGCCGTGCGCAGCCGGAAGGTCCATACCGCTTGCTTGGTTTTTCGCTGGGCGGCGTGTTCACCTTCGAGGCAGCTCGTCAGTTACAGCAGGCGGGACAGCAAGTGAGTTCGCTGATCTTGTTGGACTCTTACATTGGCCAGTTGCCCAGGATTCCACTTTCCGCCTCGGCAAAATATCACTTGCAATGCATCCGCTGTCTTCCTCGCGGAGAAACATGGTCGTATGTTTGGGAACGTTGCCGTGTGGGATGGATTCGAGCGCGTGGCCTGTTACGCGGCATTCCGAAAGAGCAACGGGACGCGGAGGTCTTTGACCTGGCCCCCAACTACGTCCGAATTGCCATTGCCAACGCGCGGGCTGCTCGCAACTACGCCCCCCAGCCCCTGGCATGTAGCGCCCATCTGTTGCGAGCCTCACGTCAACTGCCGCAATGGGATGTGGGTGCTCAGGGAGAAATGGGCTGGACCGGCCTCTTTCAAAACGGCCTGACCGTTCAAGAGATCGAAGGCTCGCATCGCGATCTACTCAAGCCGTGGAATATTCCCCGACTGGCCGAGACGATTCGTTCGTTGATTGAGAACTAGCCAACTACGAATTGATCCAGGAACTCTTGCTGAATGGGTAGGTGATTCAGCGGAGGACCGTGGAAGTGGAATTGATCGTCTTCCGAAAGCCCGGCGTCAAATCCGTCCAGGTCGCTTCAAATGAGTTATGCACGCGAACGAACGCGATGTTAGATTGGAGTCGGTTCGGGCCTGGAACGGTTCCAGGCGGATCTCAAATGGGAAAATAATCGGACAAACGTCCTGTCGTCCTGCAATCGACCTGTCTCCGCTGGAGCACAAGTTTTGAAATGTGGAACTGGCGCGGAAAGTCAAGTCAGCCCATGCGTACTCTGATCTTCACGTTCCTGTTAGTGCACGGAATTATTTGCAGTGCATTTTCGACGGAAACAGTCGGCACGTCTCTGACTTGGGGAGAGGTCCGCGACGCGGGTCGAGCGAAATCACTGTTCTTGAAAGAGGCCGAGAAAAAACTGGGAGCAGCGCCTGCCGTTCCCACGGCCAATCTTGATCAGTTCCGCAAGTCCGTTGGGCCGGTTCTAGCCCAGAAATGCATCGGCTGTCATGGTCCTGACTCGACCATGGCGAATCTGCGCGTCGACCAGTTGAATCCCGATTTATTGGCCGGCCCCGACGTTGACCGTTGGCGGGGCATCTACAAAGTCCTTAGCAATTCCGAGATGCCGCCCGAAGACGAGCCTGAGTATCGGCTGGCCGACGCCGATCGTAAAACAATTGTCGACTGGCTCAGCGAGGAAATGAACAAAGCGTCCGTCGTTCGCCGCAGTCGTGCGGAGCATTCTTCGTTTCGCCGGATGACGAAATACGAATACAACTATGCGCTGCAGGATCTTCTCGGTTTGCCCTATTCAATCGCCAACAGCTTGCCACCGGAGGCGGCTTCGGACGACGGCTTTAAGAACAGTTCCGACTTGCTGCAGATGTCGACCACGCAATTCGAGGCCTATCGCGAGCTGGGACTGAAAGCACTGCAGCGAGTGACCGTAAGCGGAGAACGTCCTCGGCCTGTGACCTACATCATTTCGATGCAAGATGTGATGAACAAGGCGACGGGCGATAAGAACAAGCGTTTCAATAAGTCTGAAGAAAGCTATCGCAATCATCGGAACAGGCCACATCTGCTAAATCAATCAACAGGCGATGGGATTCAGTTTGCCGGCGGCAACGCCGCTCCTCAGCCAGGTGAATTTGCGGGCCACAACCCAGATGTATCTCCCGTAGTATTCATCCTCCCGCGATCTAGCGAGTTGAAAATAAATCTGGATCGCTTTCTGCCCGATGAAGGGATGATGCGTGTGCGAATTCGCGCGTGGCGCACGACGAACGAGCCCGAAGAGTTTGCCAGTCTGCGACTGATCTTCAGTGCCCATACCAGCAATAACGCAAATTTCTCGCAAGTCGTCAGCCAGCGGGATATGCCGGTTACGGCACTGGCCGACAAGCCGGAATTCATCGAGTTCGACATTCCGCTCAGCGAGATCCAGCGAAATCCTTTTCGCAAGTTGGAGACCACTTTCCCCAGGCGGGATGAATTCCTGCACATTCGCAACGAATCGAGTATTCGCGGCGGCAAGGAAGCACTCCAAGTAGTGATGGATTATATCGAGGTCAGCGCACCTCACTTCGATCACTGGCCACCGCCGAGCCATACCAACATCTTCATTGAGAGCAAGAACAAGAACGATGAGCAGGTTTACGGCCGGGAGGTACTCACCCGCTTCCTTGAGCGTGCCTGGCGGCGTCCGGTCGTAGCTGAGGAAGTTCTTCCTTTCATGGACTTGCTTTCCAAGTATCGTTCTGACTTTGACGCGTTTGAGCCGGCCATGCTGGAAGTCTTGGCCACTGTTCTGGCGACACCGGAGTTTCTTTACCTGACTCAGCGATCAGCCGCTGAGGATACTCAGAAAGCCGATGCAAAGAGACCAGAAACAATCAGTGAACAGGAGTTGGCAAGTCGGCTTTCATTCTTTCTCTGGTCGAGCGTGCCAGACCAGCAGCTCCTGCAACTGGCCCAAAAAGGGACGCTAAGAGATCCCGCCGTTTTGAAGCTGCAGGTGGATCGAATGCTGGCCGATCCACGCGCACAGCGATTCTCACACCACTTCGTGGAGCAATGGTTGGGACTGGACGGCATGGATAGCGTCACGCATGTCAAAGATGCCGCGCTCCGAGAAGCGATGCGGGAAGAGCCGGTCGCTTTCTTTCGAGAAGCCCTGCGTAGCAATAGCAGCGTGATGGACTTCTTGCACTCAGAATATGTCGTGGTCAATGAGCGACTGGCCCAGCATTATGGCATTCCAGGCGTGTTCGGACCTCATTTTCGCAGGGTGCCCGGCACTGCCCAAACAAACCGCGGTGGAATCTTGACTGCCGCGAGCCTGTTGACGATGAATTCCGACGGTGCCGATTCTCATCCGCTCAAGCGCGGTGTTTGGCTGCTGGAGCGCGTTCTGCAGGACCCTCCACCGCCGCCGCCGGCTGATGTTCCGAAAGTCGATCTGACGGACCCTCGAATCCTGGAGATGACGCTCAAGGAACGCATTGCCGACCATCGCAACAAGCCGAGTTGCATTTCGTGCCATTCTCGAATCGATCCCTGGGGAATCGCTTTTGAGAATTATGATGCCTTGGGTGCTTGGCGATCCAACATCAAGAACAAGCCGGTGGACGCCACCTCGATCCTGTTCAACAAGCAAGAACTGGCTGGAGTAGAAGGTCTCAAGCGGTATCTACTCGCAGACCGGCAAGATCAGTTTGCCAGGGCCATGGTTCACAAGATGTTGGCTTATGCTCTTGGTCGGCCACTAACCTTTGCCGACCATGCGGATGTCGATGGCCTGACCGCCCAGTTCAGAAAAAATAAAGATCAGCTTACAGACCTGATACATTTAGTCGTGAGCAGCGACTTATTCAACTCGAAGTAAGAGTCGGAAACCGGTGATGACCAATCCACCCGTGAGTAATAGACCAGTGACCATTCATCGTCGAAACTTCCTGCGTGGAACTGGCGTAGCGCTCGCCTTGCCGTGGCTTGAATCGCTGTCCCTCGCCAGTTCATCTCCCAACGCAACGCCGAAGCGTTTTTTGAGCGTCTATCATCCGGATGGTGTCGGACTGCCGCTCAAGTCAGACCCGGCGTGGAGTGATTGGAGTTGGTTCCCGCGCGGTGGTGAGAAGGACTTCGAACTGACAAAGGTCCTCGACGTACTCGAACCACTACGCAGTGATATCACGATCTACTCTGGCCTGTCTCACCCGGCTGCCCGAAAGGTTCATGGACATTCCAACGCAGATCAATTTCTGACCGGCGCGGACATCGGCGGTCATGGTCCCTATAAGAACTCCGTTTCCGTCGACCAGGTCATTGCTGGGCATGCTGGGGAATTTACCCGTCACGCTTCGCTCGTGATGTCGACCAACGGAGGCATCGGTGGTCCACGCGGCGCGCAGACACAGTCGTTCAACCAAGAAGGCCGCCCCATTCCGGCCATGAACAAACCGAAGCAGATTTTCGACACGCTGTTTGTCACCAGTGGGAAGGACGCTCACGCTCGACTGGCCAGAAGCAAGAGCGCCTTGGATTTGCTCATCGCGAATACGAAGGCGTTGGAAAAATCGCTTTCCAAGCAGGATCAGCAAACGCTCAAGCAGTATCTGGATGCCGTGCGCGATACCGAACTTAAGCTGGCGAAAGCGCAGAAGTGGATTGATACGCCGACTCCTGTGATCGACACCAGCAACCTTCATTTGGAAGCCACTCCGGCAGAAGCTCGGCTTTACTTCCAAACCATGTATGAGCTGATCTATCTCGCCTTCCTCAGCGATTCCACGCGTGTGGCGACGTTCCAACTGGGACGCGAAAACGGCGAAGGTCCGCACGATTTGTTGTCCAGAGCCGTTGGCCTGGGCGGTGCTCATGGTCTGACTCACGCCGTCAAGCAGCCCAATGGCTGGAAAAATCTCGGCACCTACAATCGCTACCAGGCAGAAGAATTCGGCCGGTTTGTGCAAAGGCTGAAGGACACACCCGAACCGACTGGCAACGGCAACATGCTGGATAACACCTTCGCGATGCATGGCTCTGCTTCGAGCAGCTTTCACCTGTCACGTAATTATCCGATTATCTCGGCTGGCGGAAAAAACCTGGGGTTCACTAACGGCCGGTATCTCAAGTTCGGCAAAGGGAACGAAGATAACCAGGCGGGCGCGGGAATCGACACCGATGCCGGCTGGCAAGGCGAAGCCCGCGTCCAGGAAGAACCCCTCGCCCTCCTTTTCACGACTCTCTTGCAACGCTTTGGCGTCGAGACCGATTCATTTGCCGGAATCACCGGCACGTTGAATCGAGTTTAAGAGGTCACGTTTTCCAGGCGCAAATGTGAAGGGTCTTCGTTGGGTCCAAGTAGTCTGACCGACGAGTACGCACATCCAATTTGTTGAAAAACTCCCACCCGTTGTCCACCCAACCTAGCGCCAAACCCGTGTGCGGCGCGTTTGACGGCTGAATGACGCGACCCTTTTATCAACACCCCCTTTTGCCGTTTCCGCTCGCGAGCCATCGTTTCAGTGTGGGACGAAACTCGCGCACCGCTTCACTTGCCGGAATTAGGCCAACCCCTGCCGCCCCTTCACCTCGCTGCCTTGTGAAGTGAGGCACACGAAAATACGGCCACTTGAATTAAACACAACTAGTGACCACATGTCAATGACATTTTAATTACATTGCAACAATCTATGGCGGAAGATGTCTGCGGCGGAATGTCGTTCTCAGAAACGCGCGATCATGGTCCGCGTCACCACGAAAGTTCAGAGCCAAAGGGCCGCAGCAGTCGCTTCGTCTGCTGTTCATCGGTAAAAGTTGTACTCAGCAAGACGACCGCCCGGGCTATGGGCCGAATGGTTGCTGAGCGTGGCCGGCACGTCCCGCCAAACCTCTTGGTTTTGCCGTCAAGGCCAGCGGCCAGGAAGTCTCGAAGTCGCAGCTCGCGCAGGAGAAGATGTAATTTACCTGCACTATGTTTCTGCCGTAGACAGCGAACTGGCCGACTGTCCGCTCATAAAAAACGCCTGCAGCGCGCCCCGGCTGTTCACGCCGAAGTGCTTGTAGATGTTCTTGGTATAGTCGCCGACCGTGTGTTCACTGATGCCCAGCTTTTCGGCGATTTCGCGTTTGGTGTCGCCGCCGAGCAAGAGAATGAGCGTTTGACGTTCGCGCGGGCTGAGGAGCAGTACCTTGATGTGCGATGGGTCGACGTTGCGGCGATGAAACCACTCGACATGTTTGAAAGTGAAGTGGACGATGCTTTGCTCGCGCTTGTTGAAGTCAGGCTTGCCCAGCAGGCGATGAAAGCCTGTGCCGCTATAACTGGTGGGACTGAGGGGATAGATCGTGAATAGACTGTAGTCGAGGCCAGAAAGATGCCAGACCTGCCCATGCTGCTGCATCCACTCGTCGGTAAGAATCTCACTACGCAGCCGCGTGACGTGCCGCATTTGCTGCGCGGCCTCGATGCTGAACGGAGCGAGCGTTTGATTCACCAGCGGGCTGGATAGCGCTTTGTAAGCCTGCACACGTTGCCCTTCGCTCGTCCAGCCCCCATCCAGTAACTGTGTCGTCATAACATCGGGTTGCTGCGGATCGGGGATGGCGGCGGACCAGATGTAAACATCGGCGTCGATTAACTGTCGGACGTCGTCAAGCAATTTCCGTTTTCGCTCGACCAGGTTCAAGGGCAACGTGGGATCGCCCACTTGTCCCAGTACAGAGAAGATCCGTTCAGTGTCTTCGAATGCTAGCGGTTCCAGCGACGTACCAGTCATGCTCTTTCTCGTCGGAGCCTGAGTGAAACTTTGAGTTAGCGGGAGGATTCGTCGGCAGGTACGAGTGCATTAGGATTACCCAACATCAAAGTACAAGTCCACACGAGTTGAGGGGTTGCGCGGGCAGTTTTCCGCATTTCGCGGGAGGCATACCAATCTGTCGCAGTTGTGAAACTGAAAGGCTTGCGGAGGATGCGAACGGTACGGCCCCTTTACCGACTTTTCGCATTGCACCTATCCCGCGTTTAAGGAATTCCTTGGGGGGGTGACAGAACTTTGGCCGACCGGGTTGAGGCTCGTCGAAACGGACAGTACGGCTGGCGGCGACGCACGGATGGCGTCGTCCTTCCCCGAAAACTACACGGAGGTTGTCATGCGGTTCAATCGATTGTGGACAGAACGAAATCGCCGCGCACTGCGGCGTACATTTTTAAGCGGCGCGGTATTGGGCATGGGGTTGTTGTTGAGTGGCGGAGAATTGCACGCTCAATACATCGGCACCAACTTCAATACCGGCGATGGCGATGGTGCGGTTGCGACGGGGCTTCGCTCGACCGCGGTGGGATCGTCGGCGAATGCTTCCGCCGAGTCAGCTACGGCAGTGGGCACCACTGCGCAGGCCACCGCTCCCAACTCGTCAGCTTTCGGTGATACAGCCCAAGCAGACGGTGAAGGGTCATCCGCGTTCGGTTTTGTTTCATCAGCTGCTGGCGAGCGGGCAACGGCTGTCGGTTTTGCATCTATCGCATCGGGAGATTTCTCGGTCGCGACCGGCTCCAATGCTAATGCTGCCGGAGAACGTGCGTCGGCATATGGCAACAGTGCCAGCGCGGCGGGAGATTATTCGTCTGCCTTCGGCACCAACGCTTCCGCGGCCTTCGTTAATTCGACCGCAATTGGAACTGGAGCCACCACCACCCGCGCCGACCAAATCGCGCTCGGAACCGCCACAAACACCTACACCGCGGCCGGCATCACTTCCGCTGCGAGCACTGCTGCCCAAACGGGGCCGATCATGATTGTGACGAGCGACGCGGGTGGCAACCTGGCAGCTTCTGATCCGAACACGATCTTGACCAACAGCACGGCATTTCAGGGTTTGCAATCGCAGGTCGAAACCAACAGCGAAGGTGTGGCGATGGCGCTTGCCATGGCCGGCGCTGGTTCGGTGTTGCCCGTCGATGTGAACTACAGCGTGTCCGCGAATGTGGGTGTGTTCGAAGACACATCGGCCTTTGCGTTCGGCGGCGTCGCTCGCTTGACCGAGAACACGTTCATTAACGGTGGCTTTGGCGTGGGTACTGCAAAGGGCGCGGTAGGTGGCCGGGTGGGCGTGAACTACGCCTGGTAGTGGCGGGCCGGAAAAACACGTTCGCAGGCTGGCACGTCTCCAGCCTGCGAACGGCGTGTTGGGAATGCATCCTCTCATCTCGATGTTGGTTTCTTTTCGGAGAATGGATTCGATGAAAAGCTCTTTGCTGCTTGCGTGCGCGATGGTTGTGGGCTGTGGTTGGCTGCTTTCGTCTCCCCTGACGACTCTCGCCCAAGCTCCCCCGGCGAATCCTTATCAACAGTTCCGCCCACCCGTGCCAGGGCAGCCCTTGCCAAGTCAACCAGCGCCGGGTCAGCCCACGACGGCACCTCGGCAAAACTCAGCTCCACAGATTCCAGTGCCGCATCAATACCGGCCTCCCGTGGGTGGCCCCGTCAATCAGCAACCACCACGCGCACCGCAACCAACTCCGCCGCAAAATGCCGCACCGGGCCAATCACCGGCAGCGACTCCACCAGCCATTTCGCCGAATGACCGCGCCGCGGCAGTGATCTTGATTAAGAACGCGCTGATCGCCGTGAATCAGGGAAATCTCACCGGCAACTTTACCGTGCTGCGCGACCTGGCTTCGCCCGGTTTTCGCAACCGCAATTCGGCCGGCGATCTGGCAAACATCTTTCAAAACTTGCGGCAGAAAAAGATCGATCTTTCGCCCATCGTGGTGCTCGATCCACTGATTGCGCCGCCGCAAGTATCCAAAGAGGGACTGCTGTTGCTCGAAGGTTACTTTGCGTCCAGTCCGTCACGAATCAACTTCAAGCTTGGTTACATTAAAAGCGAAACCGGCGGTTGGATGATCGACGCCGTGAGTGTCGGGGTTTCACCAGCGGAAACAACCTCGACTAATCAACCGCGTCAGCCTGTACCGACATCCGCTCAACCTGCAGCGCAACAACGCCACCCGGGTTAGTTGGGCAGCCTGCTCGTGGCGTGATGTTTCTGTACGTTTGATTGGCTTTATCGCAATGCGCTGGAGTTATACGTGGCGGCCAGCGATTGCCGCGGAACTTCGACCGGAATCGGCTGCGTGTCGAAGCTGATGCCCGCAAGTTTTTTGGGCACGATACCCATTTGCGTTGTGTTCGGCAGAGCCTGCTGTTGAGCCGCGTACTCCAACATGATGCGGTGCACAGCTGGATTGATTTCGGTTTTACCATCGGCCCGCTCTTCGCCAACAGAGTCGAACGAACCGATCGTCACGATGCTTTCCGACGTATCGTGAAACTCGTAAGCTTCGACGCCTTTGTCGCGTAGGGCCACGCACAGATTGCGGGCACTGATGGCGGCCTGATCGATCTTCGAATCGCCCTGCCGTTCATTCGTCAGTTTTTCAAATTCCTTGGGCTTCATTGTGTCGACGCCGCGGAAAGTGGCCACTTTCACCGTGTACTTCTTCGGGTTGCGCAGCAAACTGTGCGGGACATTCTTGTTCATTTCGACCAGGAACGGATCGAGCCCCTTGGCCACAAAGTATTCGTCAGGCAACAGCGGGTTGCGCGTGACGAACGCTTTCGCCAGCGGTCCCTTGCTCTTACGCTCCTCAGTCGGAGCGATACTGCGGTAGTACTCGCGAATTCGATCTAGCGGCTGACTGAGCGCTGAAGTCGCGCTTCGCTGGCCAGGCTGTGGTTTGCCGGGGGTGAGCATCGCGGGACGTAACGTCTTAACCTGGGCGAGCGTTTTTTCCAGCAGCGGATCGTTGACCGAATCGAAATTGCCAACCATCACAGCATATTCGTTGAATTCGACTGGGCGCATCGGCTTCATCTTTTTCGCACCGCCAAACCTGTTAAATCCCAGCCCTACTTCGGGCTGCGTGTAATCGAAATGTTGACGATAGACATAAGCCTGCAAGCGATAGCGGGTCCGTAGTTCGCGGGCGAACTCGTGGGCTTGTGCTTCGCCATCGCCGCCTCCATCTTCGCCAGCGTTGCCGACAAACGTCGTACACAGAATCAGCCAGGGACCATGCTGCTCGGTCAGTGAATAGTCGACAGCGGAGGCCACGGTGCGCGCAGGAGCTGGCTTCTTTTGAAAGGGAATCAATTGCGCCCACGGCGGGGCAGCCTTGGCCAGGCCGGTGAGCACGAGGAGCGCAGTCAGACTGCCGAGGACTAGCGCGCGAAACCGTAAACCAGGCTGGTGCATCGAGCGAATCTCCGCTGATGAGTGCCGCAAGAATAGACGAGCCACCCGGAGGAACCGGACGGCCGATAAGCGGCGGGACTTTAGCAGGGCGAGACATTTCCTGCCAAGACGACTTTTCGCCCTGTTTTTGACGGAAATGATAGTGCTCCTCACGTAAAGTGTGAGGAGTGCCAATTAATCCTTCACCACCAACTTCTGCCCGTTCACTTCGACCACGTCCCCCTTCACCAACTTTTTACGGCGGCGAGTATCGACTTCGCCATTCACTTTTACGTCGCCATTCTGAATCATCACCTTCGCCTGGCCGCCGGTGTCCGCGACGCCGCTCCGCTTCAGGAAATGATCGAGCCTAAGCACATCGGCCGGTTCGTCAGGTTCGTCAGTCATCGGTGGTCACTCCTGGTGTCTGGTCACAGTTTTGCTCGAAGGCGGCGCAGCGGACGATAGGCTGCGGCGGATACTTGGGATAGCGGGAATCTTGCTGCGACTGACGGCAAAGATAAAACACGGAACCGCGGCCGGAAATGACCTCTTGGCAATGCGTGCAGGCCTGACACAGACTGGTGATCACGTTCGTTACTTTTTATTGCGCCGTGTTACTGCGAATGCCGCTTGTTATGCACCGCCCCATTCTAGCCGACTCACAAGAACTGCTAGCCCGCCCCATCCCCGGCGGTTGGATGTGGCGCACCATCGAAGTGGCCGACCACGCGTGGGAATTGCTCTTGCCAGCCGATCAAAATGCTTTCTTGCAACAAACGGCCAACGACGACGAGTGGCCCGATCCCTACTGGACGCAAATCTGGCCCGCCGCGCGGTCGATGGCGGCCCTGGTCCTCGCCCGAAATTGGCCGGCCGAAACTCGCCTGCTCGAACTGGGCTGCGGCAGCGGACTGGTTGGGTTGGCGGCCTTGGCTCGCGGTTGCCACGTGACCTTCAGCGACTATGTCCCTCTGGCCGTCGAACTGGCCTGCGCCAACGCGCGGCACAACGGCTTTGCACAAGTGCAGGGGAAAGTGCTCGACTGGCGATCGCCAGGCACCGAACCCCGTTATTCCACCATCATCGCGGCCGATGTCATTTACGACTCGGAACTTCACCAGCCCTTGCTCAATACGCTGAAGGCCCGCTTGCACACTGGCGGCTTTGTTTGGCTCGCCGAACCTGGACGGATGGAAACGGCCAACGCATTTTTGCAGCTGGCTGCTGAAGCAGGCTGGCTGGCTAAATTCGTCGACGAACAAGGTTCGCCTTGCGAATCGCTGCAGCCCGGGCAGTTTCGTCGCGTCAAGCTGACTCGAAATGCAGACTGAAAAACTCCGGTCGCCTGGAAATCTACCCTCGAAATTTCATCCTAGATGTTCAACATGGCCCCTCCTATTTGAACACAGATTGCTCGGAAACCCGAGAGTTACGTGCTTCCCTGTCCAATTAGTGACACCTTAATTGAACACCCCCATTTTGCGGTTGTCGCGACAAGCCTGCACTTGATGGAACGGCAGCCGATCGTCCCCGCGCGCCGGTTGACCTTTTTACTATAGTAAGAGGTTCGCTCAGTAATCATCTCTCCCTCCCCTTGCTTCCGACTCGCCCCCATGCTCGCCGCTGAACCCCCATTGCCGCTCCTCATTACAGGCCTGGCAGGCGTAGCGGGGTACAACGCGTTTCAACACTTGCGCGGTAAGTATGGAGATCAAGTGCTGGCGATTCGCCGTACCGACTACTGGCCGCTGAGCGGGCCGGGGATCATTCCCTGCGATATGGACGACCGCGATGCCATGCGCCGGTTGTTCGACAATTATCAGTTTGCCGCCGTGCTGCACTGCGAAGGAACCTGCAAGCTCAAGTCCTGCGAGCTCGATCCGAGCATGGCGCGGCGGATCAATGTGCAGAGCATGGAAGTCCTGCTCGAGACCATCGCCCACACATCGGTACGGCTCGTACACTTGTCGATCGATCTGGTTTTCTCGGGCACGCGCGGCGGCGGCCATCGCGAGGACGACGAAGTCGATCCCGTAACCATCTATGGCAAGACGATGGTCGAAGCCGAACATCTGATTGCTCGCGAGCGCCCCAGCGCCTGCCTGCTGCGGATCTCATTGCCGATGGGCGTCAGCTTTAATGGCCACGCGGGAGCCATTGACTGGATTCAATCTCGCTTCAAGAAGCAGAAGCCGGCGACGCTCTACTTCGACGAGCGCCGCACGCCAACTTATACCGATTGCCTCAGTCCCCTGCTCGAAGAAGTCCTTCGTCGCCGCGAACTGAGTGGGCTCTATCACGCCGGCGGCCCCCGGTCACTCAGTTTGTATGAGATTGCCCAGGTGGTGAATCGCGTCGGCGGCTATCGCCCGGAAGACCTGATGGGTTGTTTGCGCCTTGAAGCGGGGCCACTTCCCCCGCGCGCTGGCGACGTGAGCATGGACAGTAGCAAACTCGCGAACATTCTCGGCTATCAGCCCTTCGACGGCTGGCCCTATCACGACGAGTTCGTCCCCACTCACCCTGACTGGCATCGCGACCGCACGGGCGAACCCGGCTCACCCGAACTGCTGGCCGAAGTTCTGTACCGGAATCCGGGGAGGAAGTTCTGAGACGTCGTACTTGTCTCGGAACTTAAAACTCCGAACTTGTCTCAACGCGCCGCCTTGCCACCTTGGGGTCAACGCCGCGACAATAGGGCGATAGCGAATTCAACTATCCACCGCGGAGCCTCCATGGAAGCCTCATCGTACGAATTTCTCAAGCAGTTGCTCCACACGCCGAGCCCCAGTGGCTACGAACGACCGATTCAAGATGTGGTGCGCAAGTACGTGGCTTCGTTTGCCGATGAAGTAAAAACGGACCTGCATGGCAATGTGATTGCCTGCAAAAATCCGGGGGCCAAAACGCGGGTCATGCTGGCCGGCCACTGCGACCAGATCGGCATGCTGATCACGCACTTTCACGATAGTGGATTTCTCTATGCCCAAACCATCGGCGGTTGGGATGCCCAGCAATTGATCGGCTCACGCATGGTCGTTTGGACCGACAAGGGGCCAATCCCGGGGGTCATTTCGCGCAAGCCCATTCACTTGCTCACCGACGAAGAACGAAAACAGATCACCAAGCTGGAAGACCTCTGGATCGATATCGGTTCCAAGAGCAAGGCCGAATCGCAGGAACTGGTTCGCATCGGTGATCCTGTTACCTTGCAGTTGGGCTTTCAAGAAATGCGGAACTCACTGGCGAACTCGCCGGCCATGGACAACAAAACGGGCCTGTGGACGATTGTCGAAGCGCTGCGCCGCGCGTCGAGCCAGTCGCTCCAGGTGGGCTTGTATGCCGTGTCGACAGTGGCTGAAGAGATTGGCCTGCGGGGGGCCCAGACCAGCGCGTTCGGTGTCGATCCGCACATTGGCATTGCCGTCGACGTGACCCATGCGACCGACTGCCCGACGATCGACAAGCGGCAACAAGGCGACATTGCTCTCGGCAATGGTCCGGTTATTTTTCGCGGGCCGAACATGAATCCCCACGTCACCGAACGGCTGATTCAAACTGCCAAAGACAACATGATCCCTCATCAGCTTTCCGCCAGCGGCCGCGCGGTACCGAACGATGCCAACGCGCTGCAACTCAATCGCGCGGGGTGTGCCACGGGGCTCGTCAGCCTGCCGAATCGCTACATGCACTCGGCCGTCGAAATGGTCTCACTCGAAGACCTCGACCGCACCGCCGACCTGCTCGCCGCCTTCGTCGTCGGCCTTACCGGCGAGGAAGATTTCACGCCGTAGAAGATCAGCGAGCTATTTATTCGGCAGCAATCTTTTCTGCTGGCTGAGATTCAGTCGCGCCAGTGGAATGAACCACGCGCGGGTACATGAAGTTGCAGCCCAGCGTGAAGTAGAACGGAAATTGGATCCGCCCGATTCCCAGCGGCACCGCTTGCTGCCTGACGAGGCAAGTTCCAGCCAGCGAGTCGCGCAGTCCCTGATGGTCATCGTCGATGCCACACCAGACCAGGTCGTAGAACATGATGCCAAAGCCGAACATCCAGAAGAACAGGCGGAAGGTGAGAATCAAGAGCGAGGGTGGATTTCCTTGCAAATCCACTAGCTTGCAACCGAAGAGGCGATAGGCAACGGTTCGTAACGAAGACCTTTTCAACGGAACTTCATACAGCCAGATGAGAATCATGGCAGGTGGTGAATACAGACTTATCAGACTCGGCGCAATCAACGTCGAAATAATTCCCAACGTGCCCAGGGCAAATCCCAGCACCAGCGAATCAACAATGAAGATGCCCAGTCGTGGCCTCATGCCGAGATAGACGCTCGGCGCATAATAGACTCCTACATTCTTGGGTCGTGGAGATCGCATGCAAACAACTACTCAGGAAGTTTCCACGTTAGAATCTTGTGCGCACTGGTGATTGCAGCGAATTGTTTGCCATCGGCGGAAAGGGCAATTTCGTCGATCTTGTGAGGTGTTTGCGCGGCGAACAGAGTTTCGCCCGATTGGCTATCGTGTACGCGAAGGGTGTGCTCCAAGAGAAGAGGCCCCCTGACTGCTGCAATATAAATGTCTGGAGAGTTCACCAGTTAGCAAATTTTGCCACTCGGATACGGTTCCTGGCTGCTTATCGCCCCCGATTGACCCTAGTGATAGCTGGCGATACGATCAAAAACGCAAACCCGGGCTAAAGCCGGGTTTTCTTTGAGCCAGACCTTGTGATAAGATTCACAAAGTCCTGGTTCGAATACGCAACCGCTTGGAAATTCTGGGGTTATGGAACTCAAGTTACTCCCCATTTTGTTGTTCGGCGCCTGTGCCACCGGATTGGCCCTGGTGATGCTATTTGCCGGCTCGCTATTCGGCCCTAAGCGGCAGTCAGCTGTCAAACGGATGCCGTACGAGAGCGGGATGGACCCGATTCACGACGCGCACAAGAAGTTTGATGTGCGGTTCCACCTCGTCGCCATCGCCTTTTTGATCTTCGATGTCGAACTCCTCTTTCTCTATCCCTGGGCGGTTGCCAGCCGGCATCCGGACGGGATCGATGCAGCTGTCAGGGTGGCTCAAGCGTCCGGGGCGGGAATCTCTCGCGGGCTGATTTTTGCCGAAGCGATGGTCTTTATTGCCCTGCTCGCAGTCGGCCTGGTGTATGCCTGGCGGAAAGGGGTCTTTCAATGGCGCTAGAACAGCAGCCTGAACTCCCAGAAAATGTCGTCGTCACCAAGCTCGACGAACTTGCCAGCTGGTGCCGTAAGAACAGCTTGTGGCCGATGCCGTTCGCCACCGCCTGCTGCGGGATCGAGCTAATGGCCACCGGCGCGAGTAAGCATGACCTGGCTCGCTTTGGAGCCGAAGTGTTCCGCTTCAGTCCGCGGCAGTGCGACCTGATGATCGTCGCTGGCCGAGTGGCCATGAAGATGCTGCCGGTGCTGCAACGCATCTGGCAGCAGATGCACGAACCCAAGTGGTGCATTTCGATGGGTGCTTGTGCCTCGACGGGCGGCGTCTTCGATACCTATGCCGTGGTACAGGGGATCGACCGCTTCATTCCCGTCGATATGTACATCCCTGGCTGCCCGCCTCGTCCCGAGCAATTGATCCAGGCCATCATGGACCTGCAAGACAAAATCCAACGCGAAGGTACGATCGGCGGAGCCGAATTCGAGACCGCCCAAGCTCAGGAACGAAAGCGGGCCCTGCAAGAACTGCCGATGTACGGGCAGTCGCACTATTTTCATCCAGAATCAACACTCGTGAAGAAATGAGTCCCCAATGACGAAGGTAGCCCGAAGCGTAAGCGAGGGAGACCTGGGTACACGCACTGAAACTTTGATAACGCAATTCGCAAATTAACCGCAACTAACCATCTCCCTCGCTGACGCGTTGGGCTACTTGAATGCCAGCCACCACTGAAACAATCGCCGCGATGGAAAGCCGCTTCGGCAAAGAGAAGGTCACGACCTTTCGTGACCAGACTCGCGTCGTCGTGCCGCGCGACGAGTTGCTGCCAACGATGCGAATGCTGAAAGAGGCCCGCTCGTTCGACCTGCTCGTGGAAGTGACTTGCGTCGACTATCTCAAGTTTCGTGATGCGACCGATCGCTTCGGTCTGGTCTATTGCCTGGCCAACACGACCACTAACGAACGGCTGACGGTTCGAGTGATGCTCAATGAACCCGACCTGAAGGTCGAGAGCATGTGTGCTCTGTGGAACGGAGCCAATTGGCTCGAGCGCGAAGTGTACGACATGTTCGGCATCGAGTTTGTTGGCCATCCGGACTTGCGCCGCATCCTGATGCCGGAAGAGTTCACGTCGTTCCCGCTGCGGAAAGATTATCCGATGCAAGGTCGCGGCGAGCGGCACAATTTCCCGGTTTTGACCCGCAACCAGGCGTAAGTACTAGAGCAGTTTCATGTCGATTGCTTCGCTCGAAAAACCGACCGCCGACAAGCAGGACTACCTGTGGACCCTGAACTTCGGTCCGCAGCATCCGGCGACTCACACCACGCTGCGCATCGTGCTCAAGCTCGACGGCGAACGCGTCATCGATGCAATGCCCGATATCGGCTATCTGCATAGCGGCTTCGAAAAGCTGGGCGAACATCTCGATTACAACCAATACGTCACCATCACCGACCGGATGAACTACATCTCGCCGGTCGCCAACGGTGTCGCCTGGCACGGCGCGGTCGAAAAGCTGCTTGGCATCGAAATCACCAACCGCTGCAAGTACATCCGCGTCATCGTCGCGGAACTGGCCCGCATCAGCGATCACTTGCTCAGCACCGGGGCGATGGGGCTCGATACTGGCGCGTTCACGTTCTTTCTGTATGCCTTCTATCAGCGGGAAGTCATCTACGACATTTTCGAAACACTCTCCGGCCAGCGCTTTCACCCCAGCTATACGCGGGTGGGCGGTTTGTCGCAGGACTTCACGCCGCTGGTAATCGAAAAGATCCGCACCTTTCTGAAGACGTTCCCTGCCACGCTAGATGACATGGATCGGCTGCTCAATCGCAACCGCATCTATGTTGACCGGACCAAGGGCGTGGGCATTTTGACCAAAGAAGAAGCCACCAATTGGAGCGCCACGGGCCCTGTCGCTCGCGCCAGCGGTGTGACCCGCGATCTGCGCAAGGACGAGCCTTATCTGGCTTATGCCGATTTCGATTTCAACGTCTGCTGCATGAAGGCCGGCGATTGCTTCGCCCGTTATTACGTTCGCCTCGCCGAGATGCGCGAGAGCTTGAAGATCATTACGCAGGCCATTGAGAACTTGCCTGCTGGGCCGATCAACGTCGGCGTCGATGAGCGCAAGACCCTGCCGAATAAGAAGCAGGTCTATTCGACCATCGAAGGGACGATCACGCACTTCGAACTGGTGATGCTGAACCGCGGCTTCACCGTGCCGAACGAAGAAGTCTATTCGGCCATCGAATCACCGAACGGCGAACTTGGTTTTTATGTGGCCGGTGACGGCAGTGACGTGCCCTATCGGGCCCGTTGCCGTCCGCCGTCCTACATTCACTTCTCGCTGTTTCCCAAGCTCATTCGCGGCCATACCCTCTCGGACGTGGTCGCTGTGCTCGGCAGTTTGAATATTATCGCCGCGGAATTGGACCGCTAACTTTAACCGCCCAAATCTCATGGCTGAACGCATCCTTACCGACAAAATGATCGAAGAGATCCGCGCGTTCATTCCGCGCTATCCTTCGAAGCAGGCCGTGACGGTCCCCGCGCTGCACATCGTGAACGAGCACCTCCGCTGCGTGCCGCGACAGGCCGTGGTCGAGATCGCGCAGATTCTCGAGCTTCATCCGTCGCAGGTGCAAGACACGCTCACGTTCTATGGTTACTTCAAGCAGGATGCTCCGGGCGGCAAGTGCCGGGTGTGGGTTTGCCGCTCGATCGCCTGTGCCTTGCGCGGCGCTGACGAACTGCTCGAACATCTCGAACACAAGCTGCACGTGAAGGCCGGCGAAACGACGCCCGACGGTCGCATCTCGCTCGAATATGCCGAGTGCCTCGGGGCCTGCGAACATGCCCCCTGCATTCTGGCCAATGACGATTTGCACCAGAGCGTGTCCCCAGAGCAAGCCGAACAACTCGTGGCGTCCGTCAAATAGCCCGACGCGTCAGCGAGGGAGGAAGTGAAAACCGTGGCAGATTTCGAACCAGTCCTGCTCGCCAATATCGGCAAACCCGATAGCTGGACCCGTCGTGGCTATGAAGCCTACGGCGGCTACGAAGCAGTGCGCAAAGTCATCGGCAAGCTGGCTCCCAAAGACGTGGCCGAGACGGTGAAGTCAAGTGGTCTGCGTGGCCGCGGCGGCGCTGGTTTTCCCACCGGGCTGAAGTGGACCTTTCTGCCGCCGAATCATCCGGGCCCGATTTATTTCTGCCTGAATGCCGACGAGAGCGAACCGGGCACCTTCAACAACCGCGTGTTGATGGAGCTCGATCCGCACCAGGTGCTCGAAGGGATGATGATTAGCTGTTATGCAACGAATTGCAAAACAGCTTACTACTACATGCGGTGCGAATATCCGCTGGCCTACAAGCGGACCCTGGCTGCGATTCAAGAATGTTACGACGCTGGTTATCTCGGCAAGAACATCTTCGGCACCGATTACTCGCTCGATATTCACCTGCATCGCGGTGCGGGTGCTTATATCTGCGGCGAAGAAACGGGCCTGATCGAAAGCCTCGAAGGCAAACGAGCCTGGCCGCGCATCAAGCCGCCATTCCCTGCGGTAGAAGGTGCCTTCCGCAAGCCGACGGTCGTGAACAACGTCGAGACCGCAGCCTGCGTGAAGCAGATTTTTGATCGCGGCGTCGAATGGTTCAAATCGATCGGCGTACCTCCCGATCCGAACAACCCGCGCGATGCCGGCAGCTATGGCCCCAAGCTCTACTGCCTCAGCGGTCACATCAACAAGCCCGGCTGCTACGAAGCGCCGCTCGGTATCACGGTCACAGAATTGATCGACCGTTACGGTGGCGGCATCTGGAAGGGTCGTAAAGCAAAGGCCTGCATTCCCGGCGGCATCAGCATGGGAATTCTCAAGGCTGATGAATTCCACTGCCCACTCGATTTTAACGGGCCCGGCAAGTTCGGCTGCCTTGGTCTCGGCACCGCCGCGGTCGTCGTCATGGACGAAACGGTGCAGATGGTGGATTACCTGATGAACAGCGCGCGGTTCTTCTCGCACGAGAGCTGCGGCCAATGCACGCCCTGCCGTGAAGGGACCAGTTGGGCCACTCGCTTGCTGACTCGCATCAAGGCGGGCAAGGGACGGCTGAAGGATCTCGATCTGCTTGCTGAAATCGGCGATACGATCGGCATCATGCCGGGCACCACCATCTGCGGCCTCGCCGATGGTGCCGCCTGGCCGCTGAAGAACACGCTTAAGAAGTATCGCGGCGAGTTGGAAGAGTACATCAAGAAGACCAATCCCGATGGCTGGGCTGAAACGAAGCCTGTGCCCGCCCTCAAGCTGCTGAGCATTCACTAAAGCGCGAAAGAACTATGCCAGTCGTCATCGTTGATGGTAAAGAAATCGAGATCGGTGCGCAGGAGCGCCTGAATGGCATTCAGGTCGCCCAGCGAGCCGGCGCGGAAGTGCCGCATTACTGCTGGCATCCCGGGCTCTCCGTCGTCGCCAGTTGTCGCATGTGTCTCGTCGAGTGCGGGCAGAAAGACGCGGCGACCGGCAAGATCGCGATGCAGCCTCGCCTCGTTCCTGCTTGTCAGACGCCGGCCAAAGAAGGAACGGTTTTCGTTACCAACAGCCAGAAGGTGATCGACGCCCGCGCGATGGTCGAAGAGGACCTGCTGCTCCGTCATCCGGTTGATTGCCCCATCTGCGACAAGGCGGGCGAATGCTCGCTGCAAGACTATCACTTCGAATATGGTCGCGACCAACGCCGGGCCGATATTCAACCTTTCAGCAGTCGCCGCCGTGAACTGGGTGATACCGTTACCCTGTTCGTCGATCGCTGCGTGATGTGCACCCGCTGCGTCCGCTTCACCCGCGAGATCTCGGGCACCAATGAATTGATGGTCATCAATCGCGGCGCGCACGAAGAGATCGACGTCTTCCGCAACGATGCCGGCGAATTGCAGTTCCCGCTCGATAACAAGATGTCGGGCAACGTCTGCGATCTTTGCCCCGTCGGCGCGTTGGGCGACAAGGACTTCCTCTACAAGCAGCGCGTCTGGTTCATGAAGAGCCACGATAATGTGTGCGCGGGCTGCTCGACCGGTTGCTCGATTAAAGTCGAAGAGAACCAGGATCACATCTATCGCCTCAAGCCGCGCGAGAATCCGCACGTCAATCAATGGTGGATGTGTGACGACGGCCGTTATGGCTGGAAGCACGTTCACGATGAAGGGCGGCAGATCGACCTCCGCCGCAAGTCGACGACTGCGAGCAATGGCTCCTACACAAATCTCGATTGGCACGCACTGCCGGCGGAACTGGAGAAGTCGCTGACAGCTGCCGGTAAGTTGGGTGTGGTCTTGTCCCCTCACCTGACTGTCGAAGAAGCCTTTCTGCTGGTTTCATACATTCGCCGCCTCGATCCCCAAGCGATTGTGGCCATGGGACCGATTCCGGTGGAAGGAACCGACGAGAAGTTCAAGAACGGCTTTACCATTCACGCCGAGAAGTGCCCGAATCGCCGCGGTGTCGATGCCGTGGCTGCGAACTTCGCGGGCAAGGTCATCGACTGGAATGAATTCCTGACTGAGCATGCCTCTTCGCTGGGGGGCGTCTGGATTAGCGGTGGTTATAAGACCAATTGGAACGATGCCGCTGCGGTCGAGAAGCTTTCGGGTGTAAAAACGCTTATCGTGCAGGACTGCTTTGCCTCTCCTTTGTGGGATGCGGCCACGTATCAGGTGCCCGGCGGCACATTCGCCGAACGCGAAGGTTCGTACGTCAACTTCAACGATCGGCTGCAGTCGTTTCGCTGGGCCATCCGTGCACCTGCTGGCGTGCTGGTCGAAGGTCAACTGTTCTGGCAATTGGCCGGTCGCAGCGGACTCTATCAAGCCAAGCAAGTCCTCGCTGAAGCGGCTCGTGAGATTCCCTTTTTCGCGCCAGCTTTGAGTGGCGTACACGAACTGGGCGTCGATTTGAAAGTGAATCAACTCGCTGCTGCGGGTGCTCCTCAACCGGCAGTCGCCACCACGTAGGTCATCGATGTCCCTCGAATTTTTTATCGAACCGTTAATCAAGATCGCCATTATCCTGGGCGGGCTAATGACGGCGGCTGCTTACTTTGTGCTGCTCGAGCGGCGCATGGCAGCCTGGGTGCAAGATCGTATCGGCCCCAATCGCGTCGGCATTCCGGGCACCAAGGTTCGCCTGTTCGGTCTCGGCCAACCACTGGCCGATGGCATCAAATTCATTCTCAAAGAAAACTACACGCCGGCGCACGTTAATCACGCGCTCTACGCCATCGCTCCCGTCGTGATTCTCGCCGCCGCGCTTACGACATTCGTCGTCATTCCGATGGGAAGCATGATTCCCTCGTTCAAGATCGGGCCGGTCGAGAGCAAGCAGCCGATCGAAATGATCGCCGCGCCAGGTATCGACGTGAGCATCCTGTTGATCTTCGCGCTCTCCAGCATCGCCGTCTATGGCGTGATCCTCGGGGGCTGGTCGAGCAACAACAAGTACAGCTTTCTCGGCGGTCTCCGCAGCAGCGCTCAACTCATCGCTTACGAACTGCCCCTCAGCCTGGGCATTCTCGGCGTCGTTTTGGCCGCCGGCTCGCTCGATCTGGATGCCATTACCAGGGCCCAAGCATTCCAAGGCTGGTATGCCTTCCTGCAGCCCCTGGGTTTCGTGGTGTTTTTGATTGCCGCCTTTGCCGAAGCATCGCGTCTGCCGTTCGACTTGCCCGAAGCGGAACAAGAGCTCATCGGCGGTTATCACACCGAGTATGCCGGCATGAAGTTGCTATTGTTCCTGGTTGCTGAATTCCTCCACATGATTGCCGCGTCGTTCCTGATTGTTCTGTTGTTTCTCGGTGGCTGGCACCTGCCCTACATCACCGGCGACCCGAATGCCGAAACAATCAGCTGGTTAACCGCTGCGATTCGCATTGGCGTGTTCCAGGCAAAGATCTTTGCCGTGATTGTGTTCTTTATGCTGGTGCGTTGGAGTTGGCCGCGGTTCCGCTTCGATCAGTTGATGGCACTCGCGTGGAAGATCATGTTGCCGCTGGGCATTTTGAATCTGGTCGCCGTTGCCGTTGTCGAAGAGTTACGTCATTGGTACGCGCCCGACGGCTCGCTCAATTGGACTCTGCTCACAATCGCCTTGGGCTGGGTGGTGCTCGTCGTCGGTTGGCTTGGCGTGGCGATCAGCAATCCGCTTGTGACCGATAATCGGCCGCGGCGTGACCTTTCGTCGGTCGAAGTGGACTCCCAGATTTAGTTTTGAACTTCCGTCTTCAGTCAGTTCCCCCATGAAACCCGACGACCCTAACATCGCGTGGATCGAAGAGCCCAAGCTCGGGCTATCGGGCATGCTCTACTTGCCACTCTTCGTGCAAGGTTTGACGACCACGTTCAAGCATCTGTCGCGTTCGCTCGGCGGAAACGTGGTCACCGTCAGCTATCCCGACGAAGAACCCAAGATCGGCAATCCGCTCATCTATCGGGGCGTGCACCGCTTGAACAAAGACGAGCAAGGCCGCGTGAAGTGCGTTGCCTGCTTCCTGTGTGCGACCGCTTGCCCGGCCCACTGCATCGATATCATTGCCGCCGAAAGTCCGTGGCCCGATCGCGAGAAGTATCCCGAGAGCTTCGTGATCGACGAGTTGCGGTGCATCTACTGCGGCATGTGCGAAGAAGCTTGCCCGGTCGATGCAGTGGAACTGACGAGCCTCTATAACCTGACCGGCCGCAGTCGCGAAGAAATGATGTTCGACAAGGAAAAGCTCCTCAGCGTGTATGACGCTACGAAGGATAAAGAGCCGATGAAATCGCCTGGCATGGGAGGGACGGCCACATGAGCCCACTCTTCCTCGCGGCTGTTGACGTCGCCAAGCTAACCATTGCCGATATCGTCCGCTGTCCCACCACCTGGGGTTTGGTCCTCTCGGCCATCGGTCTCTGGTTGATCTTGCCGAGGGCAGTTCGCCACGGCAAGACAATTGGCGGTCTGCTGTTGATCATTTCGCTCGGTCTGTTTGGTGCCGATCTTCCCTGGCTCGCCAATCCTGCTGCTCAAGGCGTGTTTTGGCTGGTGGCAGTGACCACGCTGGTCTCTGCCGTTGGCTGCATCACTGCCCAAAGCCCGGTCTATTCCGCGCTGTGGTTCGCCATGTCGCTGGTGGGTACTTCTGGCTTGTTTTTCATCGATGGAGCGCAATTTTTGGCAGTGGCGACGATTGTCGTCTATGCCGGTGCGATCGTGGTGACGTTTTTGTTTGTGCTCATGCTGGCCCAACCCGAAGGGCACGCCCCTTACGACCGCATCAGTTGGGGCTGGTTCCCGCGCGCGATATCGGTGTTTGTCGCCGGCTGTCTCGTGGCCATGCTGACCCTCGCGTTAAGTGGCTTGAAGACTCAGGCCGTCGCAGAAGGGAAAGCCATGGAAGCCAGGGCTGTCGCGGCCGCCACAGCGGCCAAGAACAATCCGGAAGAAAAGACCGTCTCGGCTCCCCTGGCGCAACAGCCTAACGACATCTTGAATCCGAATCACATGGCCCGCCTTGGCGGTTACCTGTTCACGCGACATCTCATCAGCCTCGAAGTGGCAGGCACGTTGTTGCTGGCCGCCTTGGTGGGAGCAGTGGCCATCGCCATTCAAGGCAAGCAACGAGACCGCGTCGAAGAGGCCTTGAGCCCGGGAGCCAACGCCCGATGAATGAATTGAGCTTGCTGTACGACTCACTCATCGTGGGCGGTTTGTTGTTCGTGATCGGCTTGATTGGCTTTCTCGTCCGCCGCAACATGATCGTCATGTTCTTGTGCGTCGAGATGATGCTTCAAGGTGTCGCGGTTTGCCTGGTCGGATTTGGTCGATACCACGGTACGTTGGGAACCCCCACAGCTTGGGATGGCCAGACGCTCGTGATCTTCATGATTACGGTCGCGGCTTGCGAAGCCGGTATCGCCATGGCCCTCATCCTGATGCTGGCTCAACGTACGGGCAGCCTGGATGCCCTCATCTGGCAAGACCTCCGCGAAGAGGGACAGCCTGCCTTTGTCGATCAACGAGTCCCGGAAGAACTAGTCGAAGATCAGGTTTGGCCCACGCTGACACCCGCCGGCCGCGAACCCCTGCCCAACATCGACGAACAACAGCATCGGAGCCGGGTGTAACGCATGGATACGATTTCGCTCTGCCTCATTCTGATTCCCGCCTTGCCGCTGGCCGCTGCGATCATCGTCGCACTGTTCGGCGCAAGCGTACTGCGCGAAGCCAGCCATTGGCCGGTCATTGTTGCCATCGGCGGTTCGTTCCTCTGCAGCATGCTACTCGTCCGCGAGATCCTGGCCGAACAGTCCAAACAGCCCGCAGAGGCAACCGGCTTCGAGCGAGTCGTCACGCTTTGGACTTGGGCCAACATTGAAAATGCCTACGACTTGAAGCCGACGGCCCCCAGCGAAGATGCCGCCACAGCCATGACCCCATCGGATGCCGGCTGGAAAGACTTCCGCATCGATGTCGCGCTCCGCGCCGATGCCCTCACCTCGATGATGCTCTCGATGGTCACCTTCGTGGCCACGCTGGTCGCGATCTTCGGTGCGGGTTACATGCACGGCGATCGAGGCTACTGGCGATTTTTCGCGTACGTCGGCCTGTTTGTGTTTTCGATGACGATGCTGGTCTCGGTCAGCAACTTCGTTTTGCTGTTTGTCTTTTGGGAAGCAGTCGGCGTGTGCAGTTATCTGCTCATCGGCTTCTGGTACACCAAGCCCGAAGCAGCTGCCGCCGGCATGAAGGCGTTCCTCGTCAACCGCGTTGGCGACTTCGGTTTCGCCCTGGCGCTATTTTTGATTTGGACGACATATGGCACGCTGAACTACCACGACACACTTCGCGACGGCACGACGAATCCGGAATCGATCGCTAAAGTTCTCGCTTCGTCCGAACGCGACCTGGTCAATGTCTACGGAGCGGATGCAGTTGCGAAAAAGAGCCTGGTTCGCGGTGTGCTGGGCCAACTGCGGTTGCAGGACGGCCTGTATGTCGGCGGTGCAGTGGCCACGGCCATCTGCCTCCTCTTGCTGGTCGGTGCCTGTGGCAAGAGTGCCCAGTTCCCACTGCATGTGTGGTTGCCGGACGCGATGGAAGGCCCCACTCCTGTCAGCGCTCTGATCCATGCGGCGACGATGGTAACAGCCGGGGTCTACATGATTACTCGCTGCACGCCGCTGTTCATGATGTCGCCGACGGCGCAATTGGTTGTGGCAATCATCGGCGGCTTTACAGCGTTGCTGGCTGGCCTGATCGCCTTGACTCAATTCGACCTCAAACGGGTGCTTGCTTACTCGACCGTTAGTCAACTCGGCTACATGTTTCTGGCCCTGGGTGTCGGCACGTTCGCGGGTATTACCGGCGGCATGTTTCACTTGTTCACACACGCCTTCTTCAAGGCACTGTTGTTCCTCGGTGCGGGCAGCGTCATGCATGCGATGGGCAACGTCATCGACATGCGTCAGTTCGGCGGTCTGCGCAAGTTGATGCCTCACACGCACTGGACTTTCCTCTGCGGTTGTCTCGCCTTGGCTGGCCTTTTTCCACTGGCCGGTTTCTGGAGCAAAGACTCGATCCTGGGCGCTGTCCACGAGAAGGTACATGAGCTCGAACATGAACATCATCACCGGGCTCATGGTTCGGATCATCCTCCGGCGCACGTGAGTGATCCGAGCTTAAGCGACAAGGTAGTCGTATCGCCGCTGGCCTCGCTCAGCGATGCCGAACTGGTCCGTTTCGCCTGGATCTACAACGTCCTCTACTACTCCGGTCTTTTCACGGCCTTCTTAACTGCCTTTTATACGTTCCGCGCGTTCTTCATGACCTTTTATGGTGAAGAACGAATCCCGCCCCAGGCTGGTCATCATGCGCACGAGTCTCCGCCATTGATGACTGGCCCGCTGATGGTCTTGGCTGTCTGTGCAGTCATCATCGGCGTGATTTGGATGCGGGACGGAGCCAAGACCAACTTGCTGGTCGAGTACATCGGTCATACTCCCTCGCTGGCGGCTGGACTTGTTGCCACCACTCGCCCCGCAGTCGGCGAGTTTCACTTGACGGTCGCGGCCCTCAGTTCGGTGGTAGCTATCGCCGGCATCTTGTTGGCTCTTTACCTCTACCTGGGCGAGCGGACAGAAGCGAACTTCTTGCGCGATGTGTTTGAACTCAAGGGGGTGGAACGTTTCACCGATCCGCAGTGGGTGCTGAAACTTGAGCAAGTCTGGTGGATCGGTCAGCCGGTGCGTTGGCTGCGATGTGTAGGCTTGGGCTTTGTGGTTACCGCAGTTGGCCTGATGCTGGGCGTGCTATCGATGATCCTGGCCATTCCGTTGCTGCTGGGGCAGTTCATGTCCCCCTATCGCTTGTCGCAGAACAAGTTCTATTTCGATGAGTTGTATTACGGTCTGATCGTCTGGCCACTTCGCCTGATGGCTCAGGTTTGTTACTGGATCGATCGTTGGATTATCGACGGCCTGGTGAACGCGTTCGGCTGGTTCCCCCAAGCTGCCGGCTCGCTGATGCGATCGCTGCAAATGGGCCTGGTCCAGTTTTACGCCGCAGCCATGGTGCTCGGTGTGGTGGTTTTGCTGGCTGCCCGCATGCTGTGGGCAGGATAAGGTGACATGCAAACGTTCCTGCTAATTGCGATCTTTTTGCCGCTGCTTGGCGCTGCACTCCTGTGGGTGGTACAGCCGCTGGGGCGCGATGCCGTGCGCTATACCGCGCTCGCCGTGGCTCTCCTCACGCTGATTGCGGCCCTCTACGTTTGCGTTGGGTTTCCGCCCAATGGCGAGGTTCCTGTCGAAGGCTATGCAGGCACCAGCGAGGCTTGGCTAGCGCCGGCCATCGGCTCTGTGGATGTCAAATTCGCCGTCGGACTGGATGGCCTGGGCGTTTGGATGTTTGGCCTTTCCGCCGTCTTGATGATCACCGCGATCCTCGTGAGCTGGGAAGCAATCAAAGAGCGCGAGGCACTATTTTATGCCATGCTGCTGCTGCTCGAATTCGGCTGCCTCGGCGTCTTTTCAGCTCGCGATCTGCTGCTGTTTTATATCTTCTTCGAGTTCACCCTGATTCCGCTCTTCTTTTTGATCGGCATTTGGGGGAGTGAAGATCGCCGCTATGCCGCGATCAAGTTCTTCCTCTTTACACTTGCCGGCAGCATGCTGACGTTTCTAGGTTTGCTGGCGATTGTTGTCTGGGATTATCAGCAGCAAGGGGATGGCGTTCTGCGCTTCGGAATTGCCGACCTCGTCGCCGGACTGAGAGCCCATCCGCTGCCGCCGACTTGGCAACTCGCGATCTTCGTGGCCCTGTTCGCGGGCTTCGCGATCAAGGTTCCGCTCTTCCCGCTCCACTCCTGGCTGCCACTGGCCCACGTTCAAGCGCCGACGGCAGGTAGCGTGATCCTGGCTGGCATTCTGCTCAAGATTGGCGTCTACGGCTTTTTGCGATTCAGCATTCCGATGCTGCCCGATGCTACGGTCTTCTGTGTGCCGTACTTACTCTGGCTCTCAGTCGCGGGCATCATCTACGGAGCGCTCGTGGCGCTCGCCCAGGCCGATATTAAAAAACTGATTGCCTATTCGTCGGTCAGCCACTTGGGCATCTGCATGCTCGGGCTGTTTGCCCTCACGCCGCAAGGCGTGCAGGGGAGTGTGCTGCAAATGGTAAATCACGGCGTGAGCACCGGGGCGCTCTTCGCCCTCGTGGGCATGGTCTACGAACGGTATCACACGCGCCAAATCGCCGATCTCAGTGGCCTCGCCTTGCGAACACCGTGGATCGGCTTTTTCATGGTCTTCTTTACTTTCTCTAGCATCGGTGTGCCTGGCTTGAATGGCTTCCCGGGCGAGTTTTTAGTGCTGCTGGGGATGTTCCAGCGGGCCTATGCTCAGGCCCCCCTGGTGATGCAGGCCCAGTGGATGATCATCTCGGTTCTCTCGGTCAGCAGCGTTGTGCTGGGGGGCTGGTACATGCTGTATCTGGTGAAGCGAGTCTTCTTCGGACCGCTGAAAGAGCCTGCTGAAGCGGCCCATCATCACATTGAAGATATGAACTGGCGTGAAATCGCCGCGCTGGCGCCGTTGGCCGTGCTTGCCTTGTGGATTGGTCTCGCTCCGCAGCACTTCCTGCGGCCCATGGCACCCGCCATCGATCAGGCGTATGAACAGGCCGCCGCTCGCGTCGGTCAACCCTATCAAGCTGCCGAACCTCGCGCGGCCGTTCCTTCGAAAAGCAACTCTGCGGAGGCTCTCGCCCGTGTTCGTTGAAGCTCGCACGCTGGGCCTCTTAGGGCCTGAAATCCTGCTCACCGCCATCGCCACACTGCTGTTCGTAGGTGGTGCCTTCGTTCGCCAGCGCGAAGCGTGGTCGCTGGTTGCCTTGGTCTCGTACGTGGTGGCGGGAATCTGGCTTTTCACCACCAGCGACGGCAGCTTGTCGGTTACCAGCGGGCCGGTCACTTCTAACGGCATGAGTGTTTGCCTGCGAATGCTGGCAATCGTGCTTGGGATCACCTTCACGCTCGTTGCCTCGCAGCAGACAGACAAACTGCTGGCGACCGAGTATCTCGGCTCGCTGATGCTCATCGTGGTCGGGCTGATGATCGTCGCAGCGGCCAATGAACTCGTGCTGCTGTTCCTGGGCTTCGAATTGATCTCGATCCCGACCTATGTGTTGCTGTTCCTCGGTCGTCGCGATCGGGTTACCAGCGAAGCAACGATGAAGTACTTTTTTCTGAGCATTCTCTCTTCAGCCTTGCTGCTATTCGGCCTCGCATTTCTGTTCGGCATGGCGGGCACAACCACCATTCAAGGGACAGCCGCTGCTCCTGGCATTCGCGAAGTGTTGCAGCAGCTTTCGGCCACTGACTCAATTAGTCCTTTGAAAGCTCTCCTTCCGCTCGCCCCATTGGCCCTGGTCTTCATTCTTGCCGGGTTGGGATTCAAACTCACTGCCGCACCGTTTCACTTCTATGCTCCCGATGTTTATCAGGGAACAACGAACTCGAACGCCGGCTTGCTGGCCGTTGCCCCCAAGATTGCCGGTGTTGTTGGCCTCGTTCGCCTGGTGATTATCGCCCTGCCGATCTCGGCCGACTTTGCCTGGCAACTGGCGCTCGTCCTCTCCGTCATCACGATGACGCTCGGTAACGTCTGCGCCCTCTGGCAGCGAAACGTTCGCCGGCTGATGGCTTACTCCTCGATCGCACACGGCGGCTATTTGCTGCTAGGTTTGGCCGCAGCGACGGGCAGCACTGCATTGCCCCAGCTGAATGCCGATGGCGGGACGACGGCCATCATTTTTTATGTCGTTGTCTATTCGCTGGCTTCGATGGGTACTTTCACCGCCTTGGCCTACCTTGGCTCGCACCGGCGCGATCTACAAACCGTCGATGAACTCGCCGGGCTCGGCAAGTCGCAACCGTTGGCCGCAGCGGTCATTGCAGTTTGCATGTTCTCGCTGGCAGGTCTGCCACCCCTGGCGGGCTTTTGGGGCAAGTTCTCGCTGTTCACCAGTGCCTTGCAAATTGCCCTGGGAAATAGCGGTAATATTTCGTTCGGTTTCATTCTGCTACTCGTCGTTGGTGCCCTGAACGCAGCGATCGCAGCTGCCTATTACTTGCGACTCGTCAGCGTGATGTTCTTTCAGCCCGCAGTGGGTGACGACGTTCCTGCTGCCGGTGGCTATGGTGCGCTCGCGGCGTCCGTGCTCTGCGGAGCACTGGTGGTTCTCGCTGGTGTCGCTCCCGGTCCTATCTTGCGCCTGGCCGGACAGTCCGAAGAACAAATGCTCAAGGTGACCGTGACTAATTCCGCTCCGGTCAGTAGCAGCACGCAGGTTGAAGCTTTGGCGATTCAAGTCGCCAAGTAACCTAGCGCGAAGTACCACGACGTTAAGCAAATCTGTCAATACGTTCAGTAGCTGGCGTTGCCAGCGAGCGCACGTCTTACCACGCTGACTTTGCTCTTTCTGTTTGCGCAGCTTTCCCGAGTGGCAAGCTCTGCGAAATTAGTCCTAGTGGAACCGCCGGTTTAAAACCGAGCGCGGCATGCGGGAATTCCTGAGCCAAATTGTTGACGCAGGCTGATACCCCTATGTAGCGTTGAGGGAGATTTTCGCACGGACGTCTTCCTTTGCCAGCACGAATGTGCTGGCAACCTCTTCGCATGGAACCTCGCAGTCCCTTGGTGGAGCGGAACAGATGGCGAATCACTTGCGCGCCCAGAGCACCCTATCGCAGAGTCATAAGTCTCAGGTCAAGCAACTTCGTCGGAAGATGTTCCTGGAAACCCTGGAACCGCGCGAGATGTTCGCTGCCGACGCGGTGCTCACGTGGAACGAGTATCTGCACGAAGTGGTCCGCACGGACAATGCCCAAATGGGACCGACGCGATCCTCCCGCGCTTATGCGATGGTGCATCTGGCCATCTACGATGCCGTGAATGCCATCGATCACGGGCACACCCCCTACCTGCTCACCGAGCAAGCGTCGTCGACCGCTTCGATCGATGCTGCCGTCGCCGCTGCTGCCAGCGCGGTAATCAAAGAACTGTATCCCGAAAAATCGGCTCTCGTGGATGGCTGGTATGCGGATGAACTTGATGCGATTACGGATGGTCCCGAAGAGGACGAAGGCGTGTACATCGGTGAAGCCGCAGCAGAAGCGATGTTGGGCCTGCGCGATGCAGACGGTTCGAACGCGGTGAAAGCCTACAAAGTGAACAAGGCGGTCGGCCACTGGCGGCCCGATCCAACCATCCTGGGCACGCCACAAATGGCCCTCGATCCCGCGTGGGGCAAAGTCACTCCGTTTATCATCAACACCACCAACGACTATCACATTCCCGCGCCGCCAAAGTTGACCTCGGCTGAATATGCTGCAGCCTATAACGAAGTGAAGGAATACGGCGCACTCAATAGCACCGTTCGCACTCCAGACCAAACTGAAATCGGCATCTTCTGGGCTTACGACCGCAAGAACTTTGGGCCGCCGCTGGTTCTCTACAACCAGAACATGGCTGACATCGCGGCGGTTCAAGGTAACGACGTTGTGGAGAATGCCCGCCTTTTTGCACTCGGCAATGTGGCCATGGCCGATGCCGGAGTGGTGATTTGGGACTACAAGTATCGCTACGAATTCTGGCGTCCGGTTTCGGCCATTCGCGAAGGTGCCAAGGACAATAATCCACTCACCACTGGCGATCCCACTTGGGTGCCGCTGGGCGCGCCGGGCGATCCGCTGAACAATATCCCCGATTTCACGCCTCCCTTCCCAGCCTATGGCTCGGGGCATGCGGGCTTTGGTGCGGCACTGTTCCAAGTGCTTGAGAACTTCTATGGCGACGATGCGCTCCCGTTCACGTTGCATTCGGACGAAGGGGGCGGTCTCAGCCGCAATTACACTTCCTACGATCAGGCTGCCTGGGAGAACGGCAAAAGCCGCATCTATCTTGGTGTGCACTGGGACTTCGACAATCAGCTTGCCCAGCAGCAGGGGCGTGGTATTGCCGACTTTGTTACCGAAAAACTGTTCCTCCCGATCGATGGCACCGAGACCGTGCTCTCAGTTCGCAAAAATGGCGGCGGTTTGCAAAGCATTGCCTTGGCCGACGATGCTAACGTGCTCATCAAGCGCGTTGGTGCTAACGTGCAAGTCATCGATCAATCGACCAGCACAGTGCTCTGTAATGTTCCCATGGCCAAGATGGAACACATTGTGCTCGATGTCCGCAATGGGCAGCAGAATATGCTGACCATCGACCTCAACGCCGGTCCTTTACCCACTCCGTTTACGATCGATGTCCTCGGCGGCACGGGAGATGGCGACTCGGTTGTGGTACTAGGCAGCGCTCGGGCTGAACTCCTCCGCTTGCATGGCGATGAACTATCGTTGGGTGCTCAATCCCCGACTATCTACCTGCCCGGTGTGGAAGTCGTCACGCTCGCTGGCAAGGCGGGCAATGATTCGTTCCATCTGCTGGGCAATCAGACGGGTCGAAGCATCAACCTGCAAGGTGACTCCGGCAACGATGTCTACAAGATTGGCACGCATGGCGCGGCCATCGTCATCACCGATTCAGCTGGCACCGACACGCTCGATTTTTCCTTCGCGACTGCAGCCGTCGAAGTTGACCTCGCCCTCAGTGCCGGGCAAGTTCAACCTGATGTTGGAGATAACACTCTGCAATTGACCGGACTCATCGACAATTTGGACGGCTCAGCCTTTGACGATAAGCTCTTTGGCAACACGTTGGGTAATCGCATTCGCGGCTTTGCCGGTAACGATATCCTGCGAGGCGAAGGGGGCAACGACGTGGTCGATGGTGGCGAGGGCGAAGACATCATCCTCGGCGGCGTCGGCAGCGACAAAATCTATGGCGGTCTTGGCCGCGATCTTCTCATCGGCGGTCTCGGCATCGATGCACTCGACGGCGGTGGTGGCGCGGGGAACGAAGACATCCTCATTGGCGGCACGACCGCCTTTGATCTCGACGAAGCAGCCCTGCTCGACATTATGGCTGAGTGGACCTCCGCGAACTCGAATATCGATCGCGTAAATAATCTCAAAGATGGCAGCGGAGTAGCCCCCAAGAACAACGGCGACACCTATCTCAACTTAACTACCGTCTTCAACGACAACGCCATCGACTCTCTCTTCTACTCCCCCGGCGACCTCATGTTTAAATTCAACCCCGACCTGCAGAAAAAGGGCTGAGTTTGAAGGCCGAAAGTAAGCAGGCAATAGCTACGACGAATTTCTCCAAACGGACCGCCCGCTGCGGCGGTTGAGCTGCTCGGCAAATTTCGAACAGAGTTGTGGTTAACTGTTTGGATGAACAGGGCTTCCCGATGTCTTGCGCGGCGTCGTCATCCAAGACGGCGTACCACTCGACCATGCCGCCGCCTAATTCAACCTCACCGTCCACAACAATTGACCATATGTCACTTCCAGCCCGGAAACTTTGTGCGTGGCAGGCGGTCATTCTGATTAGATCAGTCGGACGTCTGGTCCTGTGGCGGGGTTGTTGAAGTCGTTGGGGCCGGGGGCGGTGAGGGATTCGTCGGCCATGTCGGCGGCGTCCCAGCTGAAGAGGTCGCTGCCGTTGCCGCCCCAGGCGTCGTCGTCGGAGCCGTCGGGCGCGATGATGGGGAGCAGGGCAAGCACTTCGGGCGGTGGTGCAGCGGCGTTGGAGTTCCCCTGCCAGGCCGTCAGGAGTGCGAGCAGGGCTGCGTCGTTATCCATTGGGTCGCTGTAGGTGTTCGCCGCATAGGTCATCGTGTTGGGAGCCGAAGTCCAGGTGCTGTTCTCGGCACCGCCGGCCAATCCGCCGGTGATTAGTAGATCGTTGCCGTCGCCACCATTGAGCGTGTCTGCACCTGTGCCACCGATCAGCACGTCGTTGCCCGCGCTTCCCAACAGCCAATCGTTGCCGTCGCCGCCCGACAGCAGATCGTTGCCGGTGTTGCCTTGCAGCGTATCGTTGCCGCTGTAGCCATACACCCGGTCGTCTCCGGCCCCGGCATCGACGCTGTCGTTACCAGCCCCGGCATGGATGTAGTCGTTGCCCCCACCGGAGTTCACCACGTCGTGGCCACCGCCGGCATAGATCACGTCGGCTCCGTTGCCCGAACTGATCGTGTCGTTACCGTCGTTCGCCCCTTGGAAGTCTTGCGGGGTCGGGTCGCCCGGATTCGTCGGCGCGTTATCCCCCCAGATCACGTTCTGGCCTTCGCCACCTGTGATCTGATCGTTCCCGTCGCCACCCACCAGCCAGTCGTTGTTCGAGCCCCCCGCCAGCGAATCGTTGCCCGCTTCGCCATAGAACACGGCCGGGATCTTGGCCGTGGTCTGCGACATCGTGTCGACTCCGTTGCCGCCGTACAGCACGGCCTTGCCCGGCACGTTGTAGTTCATGATCGCGCCGCCGATGCGCACCCGCACCTGATGCGGAAGCGCGGCCGTGGCATTGGCCGAGATCTGCATCAGGTCGTTCCCCGTGGTCCCGCGGCCGAACACGTCGCCGATCTGCACGCCCGTCAGCTTGCCGTTGTCGACCAGATTGATGTCTTCGATGCTGACCCAACTGAAGGGGGCCGTGTTGGCACTGAGGACATTCCCCGACGAACCGGCTCCCACGATCATCGCCGTGTTGTTCGGCACCCCCGAGACGTCGAGGTTCAGCACATCGCCTACCGTATCGCCGACCTGATTCACCAGCGGTACCGGGTCGCCACCGTCGATGAAGATGGTGCTTCCCCCCGCGGTCGCGGCGATGGTCGGACGAATCATCCGCGTCGTGGCGGGCACGAGCAGGCCCACGTCCATCGCGCCGGTGTCGTCCAGATCGCTCAAATCGGGCGTTTGACCGAAGATATCGTTCCCCGCATCGCCATACAGGCTGATCGTCCCCACGCCACTGGTGACTGGCGACGTGACCAAACCTTCCGGATCGACCCCGCCGCGCTGGTTCGACGTGTAGAGCAGGAACTGATCGGCACCGCCAGAGCCACGCAGCGCTACGGTGTTCAAGTCGTGCGGGTCCGTCGTATTCTGGCGGAAGCGGGCGTCGATTGTATCGCCCCCTTGCGTTCCCGTGTAATCGAAGCTGTCGATGTTGCGGAACGTCACCCCGCTGGCGTTGACTCCCGTCACCACGTAGTCGGCGGTGTCTACGACTGCGGTAATCAGCACGTTCGGGTCGGCCGTCATGTCGCCACTATCGTTGAGGAACAACTGGTCGTTATTGTTCGCCACGTTGAGGCCTTCCCCGTCCACCTCCACCGGGCCGGCAATGTCGTCGAGGTCGTCGGTGAGCCTGAAGGTGTCGCTCCCCTGACCACCCAGCAGCGTGGCCACACCCGAGAGCGCGGGGAGACTGCGAACGATGATGTTGTCGGCACTAAGATCGGTGCTGAGTTGATTATCGGCATCGAGGAGCACGCTGGTGTCGAGCACAACCCCGTTGGCGGGGGTCGTATCGATCGCGACGAGGTCGATCGTGTCGGCTCCGCCACCACTGCGGACCACCAGCGAGTTGAAGCCGCTGAAGGTGGTCGGGGCATACGTGAGACTGCCGAGGTTGGCTGCGATCAGCGAAGTGCTCCCCGCATCACTGATGGTCAGGCTGGTGACGTCGCTATCGGGGGAACTGCTGGCGTCGCTGGTCAGCGAGCCACCCGCTCCGACGAATAAGATCGGCTCCACATTCTCGAACGAGAGCGCGAACCGTGGGGTGCCAAATGCGAGCGGCCCGGCACCAACGCCGATGTTACCACTGTGGGTAGAATCCAGATTATCGGAGGTCGAGACCACCGCGTGGCTGGCGACCAGGTACAACTCGGCAGCATCTGGGCCACCCGCACTGTTGTTGCCGCCATCGAAGTGGAAGGGGACCGCAGCCAGCGAAGTCAGGTTGGTGAACGTCGGGCTGACGTGGCCACCGGCCACCGCCGTCGCGCCGAGTACGCCTGCGAAGAGCGGCAGGCCGAGCATGGCATCTTCATTCACTCGCAGCGTGTCTCCCTGGTCGTTCGAACCCAGGATCTGCAGCGTGCGGATCGCCGCGTCGGCACCGCGGAAGACCTGCTCGCCATTCACCTCCACTTGCAAGTCGGTGGGGCCGATCCGCTGCACGTCGATCACATCGTCGGCGGCGCCGTTGATGCTGTTCTTGAGGCGATCGGCCAGCGGTTGCAGCGTGTCGTCCATCAGGATGATCAGGTTGTAGACCGAGGCGGCCGGCGTGGTGACCACCTTCTCGATGCTGCTGTAGTTCACCGGCAGTAGCATCGAGGGTGTGAAGCTCCAGCCACCGCCGTTGACCGCGCCGACCGTCAAGGTGGGAATCGTCATGCCGATCGTGCTGAAGTCGAGGTTCAATGTGTCGCCGACCGGCACCAGATGCGGCCGTTCGCCGCGCACCGCGAACGGAGTCGTGCTGAGCGGCCGGACATTGAACGTGTCGTTGCCATCGCTGAGTGGATTGGTCCCATCGTTACCGTTGAGGTTCGTCAGGCTCGCCGTGATCGCCGCGGCAAAGGTGGCGTCGCCGGTCGTGATGGTGTCGTTGCCGTCACCGGCGTTGATCGTGAAGGTTCCCGCGCCCGCGTTAATGACGGTCGTGCCATTCGTGGCACTGGTGAAGACGTCGTTGCCGGTCCCCAGATTCACCACAATGTTCCCTGCCAGCGCACTAACCGTGCCCGACACCGTCACCGTATCGGCCTCGTTGCCAGTGTTGACCGTGACATCGCCATTCGCGGCGGTGAGCGAACCGAACAAATTAACCGTCGCACCATTGAGAGGATCGACCCCACCTTGGTCAACGTTGAGCGTGAGGAACGTGCCAGCCGATACGCTGCCCCCAGCCTCCACCTCCAACGCGTCTCCCGCATTGAGCGTCACACTGCCACCCGTCGATTGCACCGTAACCCCGCTGTTCACGGTCAAGTTTTGAGTGAGGGCCAGCTGATCCACGGTGGAAAGCATCACATCCGCAGCTGCGCCGCTGGCGATTACGTCTTCGCTCACGTCCAGGTTGCCAATCGTGCTGATCGCAATGCCGGTTCCCGTGGCACTCACGCCTATCACCAGTGCGTCAATTCCACCGACCGTCAGGTCGCCCGAGTTGGCAATGAACACGCCACCGGTGCCGCCAACCGCCTCGAGATTTGAGCTAACTGTTTCCAGCGGATCGGCCAACGTACCGACACCTGTGGTACTGAGAAGGACCAAATCGTCAGCTGTGATATCCGGGTTCGTGGCATCGAGATCGGTAATCGCAGTGGCCGCTGTCAGGAACACATCACCGGCCACACCCGCCGCGATCGTTCCCACGCCAATCCCACCCGCAGTCGTCGTGAGAGTGATGTCGTTTGTGTCGGAGTCTGTATTCGACTGCACGTCCGTCGCCGTCATCGTCCCGCCGGATTGAATCGTGATCGAGCCGGCGGCCGTATCGATATCGAACAGGTCGATGCTGCTGACTTCCACGATCAGAATGTTGCCGGCTGCAGTAACGCTGGCATCGAGCGAAGCAACTTCCGTCTCAATCGCGTTAGTAGCTCCGATGCCGGTAGCAGCAATGATCGTGACGCGCGAGCCGGCAGCGTTCGCAGTAATTTCGGTATCGACGTCCGCACCGGCATCGACAACACCACCCGCAGTACTGGTGATGGTGACTGCCAAGAGCGTGGCATTGGTTGTCGTCAGATCGCCCAAAGTAATGTTGCCGGTCGCGGAAACGTGAATAGTTCCGGTACCCGAATCGATGGCCGTATCTGGATCCATCGTCACGGCACCTCCAACCGGTACGCCCGCGTCGCCGGTGATTGTGATGGCTCCGTTGTTGCTTGCCACGTCGCCGGTCGCATTGAACGACACGTCGTTGTCGGCTGTCAGGCTGATCGCACCACCCGCCGAGTTGACCGACGCATTCACGAGCAGATCGGCAGTGGCTCCATTGGCATCGAGCGTGACGCTGTTTGCTCCGCCGGCCGAGACCGCCTGGCTAATCGTGATATTGCCGCTCGTGTTGTTGATGACGCTGATGGTTCCGGCAGTCGTGCTCACGCCCGTCGTAGCGGTGAAGCAAGGCCCCGCGCCCACGGTGCCAATAATCACGCCACCGACGTTGACGACGCTGACGTTTCCGCTCGCAAATGCGGCGAGGTTATCGACATCATTGCTGTTGTCCAAGGTGACATTGCCACCACCTGCACGCACGCCCAGCGTCCCGGCCGTGATCGTCGCGGCCAAAGTCTCAACGACATTGCCGGTAGATGCCTGCAGGCGAACTGTGTTGCCACCAGCGGCAATGTTATCGCTGATCGTGATGTCGCCCGTCAGCACACACAATTCCAGATCGCCGCTTGAAGTACCCGTAACCCCGGGCGTGAAACAACCGTCGATCCCGACAGTTCCAATCGTAAAGCCGTCAGCGTCCTGGAAGGTGAAGCTGCCGGTGGTAGTGCCAGCCAGTGTATCGACATCGTTGGTGGCGGTGGGCAAGTTGATGCCTCCCGTGCCAGAGCGGAGGCCCAACGCACTGGCCGTAATTGTGCCGGCCGATTGGCTAATCCCACTGCCGACGGCGTCGGTCTGAAGCCGGAGCGTGCCGCTTCCCAGGTTCACGTTGTCGCTGAGCGTCAGATTGCCAGCGATTACGCAGATCGTCGCATCGTCGTTCGAAGTAGTAATGCCATTCCCGCCGGTGCCCAAGGTTAAACTATTGGCATCGCGATACTCGACCTCTCCACCGACATTCGCAATCAGGTTGCTGACGTTGTTGGTTGTCGGCGCATCGAGGTCGAACACGCCGGTGCCACCACCTGTGGTTAGCAACGACAAGGTGACCGAAGTGATCGTGCTGGTGGCGGTCTGAGTAGCGTTGCTCGTGGGACCAGCTTCGGCGTTCAGGTCGAGCGTCACCGTGCCCGCAACGGCCGAGACACCACCGCTGAGGTCCATCAAGCCATCGTTGTCAGTATCAGAGAAGCCTGAATCAAACGTGACGTTGCCAAGAGTAGCAGTGACCAGGCCGGTGCTCTGAATCACGATCCGGTCACCAGCTTCAAACAGCACGTTGCCCGTCGTCGCGGTGACGGTAACGCCGCTGTTCACTGTAATGTTGTCCGTATTTGTCGCGGCTGATTCCAACGCCTGGGCCG
The DNA here is from genome assembly GCF_007747655.1 of Anatilimnocola aggregata. Classification (NCBI taxonomy): domain Bacteria; kingdom Pseudomonadati; phylum Planctomycetota; class Planctomycetia; order Pirellulales; family Pirellulaceae; genus Anatilimnocola; species Anatilimnocola aggregata. The sequence goes on along the minus strand of NZ_CP036274.1, from coordinate 2,757,926 downwards.
TGATGTTGGTGGCCGAGGTGTTCACAGCGAACGTAATCGGACTACTCGCGATTAGAAAGGCTGCGCCACCGGTGTTCGCCGAGGTCGCTACTCCGACGACCGCATTCACCACGAATCCGCCGGTGCCTACCAACTCCGTCAGGCGCACATCCCCCGCAGTCGAGTTGTTGAAGCCGACATTCGTCAGATTCATCTCAATCGCATCGGCGGAACCAATTCCGCCGGACGCCAAGAGTGCCGCATCGCCGCCCGATAGGTTCAGAACACCAGCGTTGTTATCGATGATGGCCCCCCCGCTTCCGGCTGTCGAAGTAGTGTTCACCGTGATCTGACCGGGGGCAGCGCCCACTTCCAGCAAACCCAACGCCGCGCCCCCGGTGCCACCAGCAGCTGTATTCACCCGCACCACAAGTGCCGTTGCGGTCGCATTGGTAGTGACGATGCTCGTGCCACTCGCCTGAGTGAATCCCTCTGACCCGGCACCATCCTGGTTGGCACTGATAGAAATGGTGGACGCACCAGCATTCACATTGGCATTGAGCGACACGGTGTTGCGTGCCGTCATGCTCACGCTGCTCACGGTGGTAATGGGCGCGGCTGCACTCTGCGAAATTTCATCCGCGATCGCCACATTCAATCCACTCGCCAGGTTCACCGCAGCAGTGGTGAACGAGACGTCACCACGCGTACCGTTCGCGTCAGCAGTAATCGTCAGGTCGTTGACTAGATTGCCTCCAGCACTGTTAAAGCCGGCGAGCGTGACATTACCGCCAACCGATGACGTACCAACATTAGAAGTATCGATTGCAAGATTTACATTCACATTCGTCGCTGAAACAGCTGAAGTGCCGAAGTTAACACCACCAACATCCGTCACACCGGTGGAGTTGCCGCTCTCGATGTCAATCGTAATTGTCGAAGCTGCCGCTACGCCGAGGATGATGTTGCCACCGCCGGTGACCGTAAACGAGGCAGGGTCACCAGTGCCATTGTTGTCGAGAGAGATGTTGCCGCCGAGAGTTACAGTTCCTGCAGCGCCAGCGCCGTCTCCGCTTGAAGTTATGGTTATGTCGTTGAAGAACTGGCCGCCGCCCGAATTGCTGATAGTTCCCAATACAACCGAGCCGCCATTCAAGCCACTGCCGCTCCCAGCACTGGTATTAATTGACAGGTCCCGAACTGACCCACTGCTTGAGATCACCGAAGTGCCAAAATCGACGGATCCGCCGGGACCATCCGTGCCACTCTGAGTATCGATGACGATAGCCGTAAAGCCTGAAGCACTAAAAATAATGTTGCCACCGCCGATAACGGCCAAGCTTGCCGGATCTGAAACGCCGTTATCATTCAGATTGATTGCCTGATGCTGGAATGTCGTAGTGCCTGCTGCCCCGCCGATGCCACCGGATGTGATAAATGTCACGTCATTCAAAAACTGCCCAGGGTAACCCGCAGTATCTAATCCTGCGTCGGCAATCGTCAGTGTGCCGCCGTTCTGCCCGGCTGCAGATGTTGACGAATCAACAGTAAAATCTGCGCCTGATACTTGCGCATAACCTGCGCCACCCAACGTAATAGGATTTCCAGGACCCGTTGCCGACTGCTTCGAGTCGATCCGAATAAGGCCACTAAGCATCGAAACGGTGCGACGACTGAGGCTAATGGCGCCGTCGACTAGCACGTCACCGTACAACCGCATTTCGCCACTTTGACTACTGGTGCCCGCCGTGTTCACCGTTAAACCACCAAGGAAGTTGTTCGCGCCCCCATTGTTGTCGATGGTTCCGACAATGATGTTCCCTCCCGGCCCTCCACCGGAATTGACATTGATGGTTAGGGTAGCGCCGGCAGCAGAGGCAAACACGTTACTGTTCGTACCAAAATCCACGGTGCCCGGGATGCCGTTAGCCCCGTTCTCGGTGTCGATCGTGAGGGAGTTGGCGATCGCCACGTCCGATCCCCTGTAAGTGAAAACAGCGGGGTCGCCTGATCCGTTACTACTTGCCAAGGTGACATTACCAGTCAACGTCAACACGCCAGCGATGCCGCCTGCCGTGCCTCCACTGGTGTTGATCGTCAGGTCATTGATGAATGAACCCCCGCCAGCGCTGCCGAATACCGGCAACGAAACTGCGCCACCGTTAAAGGCAACTGCTCCGATTACGTTGGTACTGATGATCAAATCGCGACCGGCGGCATTGCCTGAAACCGGCCCAGTCAGGCTCACGCTGCCCGCGTTGTTGTTGCCGCCAAGTTCCGTGGCGATCGTCACGGTTCCATCGAGGATGAAGCCAGTCGTGGCCGCGATCGAAACCGCAGCGCCGTCCGTACTGATGTTAGAAGTAGTGCGAACGGTGTCGCCGCCCAAAGTAATCGTGCCCGTAGCACCTTCGTTGGCCGTGCTAATGGCAGCGTTGATGTCGACCGTGTTTGCGGTCAAAGAGAGCGCGCCAGTCGAAGCGCCGGCACCATCACCCAGGTTGAGGGCAGCGTCGATAACGATGGTGTCATTCTGCAAGCCGCCATCGATCGCGAGCGAACCGGTATAGGTGGAGAAACTCGCCAGAACCGTGATTGAATCGTCACCTTGCCGTCCATTAATGGCAAGGCTGATAACACCAGCGGTGCTCACGGTCGTTAACTCATGTTCACCGTTGGTGCTAGTGAGGACGAAGTCGCTGCCGGAAATGCCGAGTGTTGAAATATCGTCAACCAATTCATCGGTATCAGGCAGATTGAACACCAGGCTGGTGATTGTCGAGCCAGTCATGTCCACCGGTTCGAGGCCCGCATAGCTGATGACCTGGCCGCCGCCAAGATCGACGTTGCCGGAGTTGCCGTCAGTGAAATTGAAGATCGCGGTCGCGAAAGTGCCACCGTTGATGACCAATTTGTCGCCTGGTGCCACGACCGGATCGCCACCGTCGAATGAGATGGGCGTCGTGAAATTGCCACCGAAGGCGTAGTCCACAGTCAGCGTGTCGGCTTCAGCGAGGCCGTTGATAAATAGATTCGTCGGACTTGGAGCTGCGTAAACGACCGTGCCCCCCAGTAGCACTGCGATGTTGGTGCCGTTCTTTCGAATTGTAAAGGCATCAATACCTGTGGTGCCATTGATGCCGGGTGTTGCGCCCGCTTCCGTCAGCGTGACGTCGCCGCCGACATAGCTGATGGTGTAGTTCACACCGTCTTCGTGAAAGGTATCCCCTTCTTCCAACACGCGGCCATTGTGAGTGAAGCGACCAGTAATCGAGGTCGCGTCGAGAATGGTGAGAGTGCTGCCCGTAGTTGGGGCTGCTGTTGTATTGAGCACCAGCGGCGCGTTGGCCAGTGTTGCAACGCCATTGACGACCAGTTGATCGTAGTCCGTCCCGGCTATCCCCGAGCCATTGATATCGACCACGAAGACGGCGTCGCTATCAAAGGTAATGGTGCTTCCCAGCGTCAATTTGCCCACACCATTGGCACCGGGGGCAAGCGTCGAGATACCTGTCTCCGCCGCATCAACGCTGCCGTTGACTATGCCGTTGCCACCGAGCGTCGCACCACCGGCCACAGTTACAGCACTCGCTGCATCCGTGCTGCCGCTAACCAGCAACGTGCCTGCGGAGACGGTGGTCGTGCCGGTGTAGTCGTTGTTGCCACTGAGGATCAGCGCGCCAGGGCCGTCCTTGGTGACACCGCCGGTGCCACTAATCGTGCTGAAAATGGCACCCGTTGTTGAAGCAGTCGCGGAGGATACTGTCAGGCCGGCAGCGCCGGTGGTAATCGCACCCGTATTGATATCCAGCGAGTTAGCGCCCGAGTGATCGATGGAAATCGGGCCGTTGGTGGCGGAAAGGCCGCCTGTGATAGTGAAATTGGTGCCGGTCAAGTCGATCCCCGCCGCGCCGCTTGCCGCAACCAGGCCGGAGAGCATGGTCGTGCCAGTTCCAGCCGCCTGAATCACGCTTTGGGCCGCGATCGACGAGTTGGCAGTTACGTCGTGGGCACTGATGATATTCAGATTGGGCCCGACGACCATTGACTCAGCAGTTCCGGCGCCAGTGGGGAGAGCGACGGAGGTGTGTTGGAAGATGAACTTGTCAACTGCCGCGCCATCCTCGCGTGGCACGATCCGCAAGGTGTAAATGCCCGGCGTCGTGATGTTCCAGGTCATCGGGGTAGCCGTGCTCGGCGCGGTGGCCTCAAATGCACCGCTCCCTTGCCAAATGTTTCCACTATTAAAGTTTTGATCGGCGCTGGCGGTAGGTGTGGCGTACCAATCGGCCACGCCTCCCGCGCCGTTCATGAACTCGACCAGATCAACGTAAATTGAGTCTGCATTGCCGGTGGGCGTGTCGGTTTCGGATCGCAAAAACAGGCGATAAACGCCCGGGGTCGTAATGTTCATCCGGTATAAGAGCCCGGGGTTGGTGCGCTGCAATCCAGAAGCGCTGGCTCCACCGACGCTGGTCGAATCGGGCAATGCCTGCATGAATTGGCCTCCCGTCGGGTTGGCGATGCTTACCGCGCCGTCTCCTGGCAGCACCTCGGTGGGGGCGATCTTCCACACCCCTCCGCTGCTGAGGATCGAGCGGTTGGTATAGCGTTCGGCTTCACCCGAGATCACTCCGCCGGCTTCGACGAAGGTGGTGCCGCTGACGGTGCCCAGAAAATCGATGTCGCCCAATGTGCCGGCATTCAGGTTCAGCGAGTTGCTGGCAGAGTCTGTGGCAAAGAGAGGTCCGTTGAAAACGATACTGCCGTCGCCAGCTGGGCCGTCGGTGTCGATGGTCAACGAGGCATCTTGATAAATGCGCCCGTTCAACTGCACGTTGCCAGCAGCCGTGGCAACGCTGCCGTCGGTGCTGATGTTCGCGGCAAGGACAATATCTTCCGCGGTGATCGTGAGGTTGCCCGCCGCAGTGGCCGAGCCCAGGCCGAGCACTGACAGCAGGCGGACGATATCAGTTCCGACATCGCCATTAATGACCAGCGACGCGGCGAACTCACCTGCACCCGTGCCAGAGTCAAAATCGACAGCGATGCTGATCGTGTCGTTGCCGTTACCGGCGTTGATCGTGAGGCTCACGCCAGGATTGGCGAAGGTGGTCACCTCAAAGGTGCTGTTGGCGCTGCGCAGGCGCGACATGCCGTTGCTAGCTGTACCGTCGTCTTCGAGCACAGCCTGATCGTGGGTGACCGGCAAGTTAAAGATCATATTGTCGGCCGTGCCGCTGAATGCGAGCGGCTCCAGGCCGGTATAGGTAATCATCGTGCCGTCGAGATTGATACTGCCGTTGTTGGCGTTGATGTAGTTAAACGTGGCAGTGGCAAACGCGCCGCCGACGATGGCCAGCGCATCGCCGGGATTGGGGCTAGCCTGATTTTGTCCATTGAAGGTAATCGGCAAGGCGAACTCGCCACCGGGGCCGGTGTAGTCGATGGTCAGCGTGTCGTCGCCATCGCCGCCGTTGATGGTCAGGCTGGTCAAGTTGGCCAGCGGCGCGGTCATGATCGTTACCGCGCCATTCGTCACGACAACGTTGCCGGAAGCATCAAGGGATATCTCAAAACCATCGCTGCCAGCGGTCCCCTCGATCGTGGGCGTGGCGTCGAAAGCGAGAACAGCGCTCGAATAGACAATCGTCAGTGGCTGGCCGTTGAAGAACAGCAGGGAACCGTCCGGCAGGCCGGCAAACTGGCCTGTAACCGTGCCTTGGACGATGGTGAACCAATCGCCGGGAACCGGCAGATATGCGCCGCTCAAGTTTAGCGTGGCATCTCCCGCGCCTAGGGCGACCGTACCCGTATTGTTCAGGCGGTCGTACAGGGCCGCAGAATTGCCGGTAATTTCGACGTTGTAGTTCGAGCCGCTGGTGAACGTGACGCCAGCTACATTCAGCGTGCCGGGGCTGGTGCCGGGAGCAAGTATGCCCCCCGTAGCAACGCTGATCGGGCCGTTCACGGTGCCGGTGCCACCCAACGTAGTCCCGCTAGTGACCATCACCGCGCTAGCGGCTGCGAGAGAGCCATCCACCAGCAGCGTGCCGCCGTTGACGGCGGTCGCGCCGGAGTAGGTGTTGGCATTGGTCAGCGTAACGGTGCCAGGGCCGGACTTGGTCAGCGGTGCACCGCTACCGCTAATTACGCCAGCCAACGTGCTGGACGTGCCGGTGTTCGTAATGGTCAGGCCGGTTCCGGTGGAGACCGTCGCCGCAGCCAGCGAATTCACATTGACCGTGGTCACGTTGACAGCGCCCGACACCGTGATTGCGCCGTTGATGTTCACTGTGTCCGTGCCGGCACCAGTGTTGATTGTCAAATCTGTCACGCCGACGGCCGTGCCGTCGAATTCGCTAATGGCTACGGTGTCGTTTCCGCCCGAGCTATTAACGGTAATCGTATTGATCGTGGTAACACTCAGGTCGAACATCACCGTCTTGTTGTCGGCCGAGAGCGTGCCGCCAGCGGGTGGGCTACGAAACCCGTGATTCGTGTCGGAAACGCTGAGGATGTTGCCGCTGCGGCTGACCGAAAACTGGTTGTCCAGTCCGGTGGAATTTATGTCGCTGATCGTAAGATTTGCGCCATCCAATTGGACCGACGTGTTGTTCACCACATCGGCATAGCTTGTGCCGACGCGGAGTTCATCGAACAAGAACGTGTCACCAATTTCCAGCCGCGCCTTGCGGAATGCAAGGAAAGCGGCCGAGCCGAGGCCACCGTTAGTGGTCGTTACCGCCGACGGGGTTACCGGTTCGCTCGTGGTCGTCGGATTGACGAACAAGCTCACCCGATTGTACGTCGTCGACGTGCTGACTTTTTCTGCCTTGAGGACAAGCAGATAGGTCGTATTCGTGGTGGAGGAAATGTTTGAGGCGCCGGAGGTGCTCGTGCCGGAACGAGCGGTAAACAAGTTGTTCTCATCAATCGCACTCACGCGTGGGTTAGGCAATGCCCCCGAATCGAAGCCAACTTGAAGAAAGTCATCAGTTCCGTCCGCATTGACGGTGTTGTTATAGAGAAAGCTCAAATACACGGTTCCCGACTCTGCGGGAATCGCTCGTGAAATGAATTGCGTTACGCTTGTCTCTGTCGCTACATACTGCATCGCCTGTGTGCCGCCCTGGATGCTCAGGCCGCCTCCAGCGTAAGAGAGTCCGCCACTGACAACAGTCACGCCGGTTCGACTCGCATCAGCCACATTCCAGGCCTCTGTCCACCCAGTACCGCCGTTAAGCCCCACGCCGGCGCTGCTCTCCAGCTGTGCTCCGGCGGTGTAATCCTCAAAGCCATCGGAGGCAATGAGCGCCAACAACCGCCGGTCTTCGAGCGCCTCAAGAAACACTCGACGCTGGTGGCGTTGTTTGGTTTTCAACCGTTGTTGCTTGCCAAGAAAACGAGACCACAGCGACCGAAGGTTGCGGTTGGGCATTGGAGAGGTCGTGCTATTGAGAGAGGTGTCAGTCGCCGTGAGTGAGCCGTTACTCTCAGGCTCGGCGGGTGTGGGAGTCTCGTAGGACCGCGCCGAATGCGCAGAGTATGCCTACAAATCCGACTGTAAAGAGGGGGCCATGAAATGCCAGTGGCTAAAGAGCTTTTAATTTCAGTTTGCGGCAATTCGGCTTGCAACAGGGGCGTTCGAGCACCTCTTTTGGGCTAGTCTATTGTGTCGATTTGTCGCGATTAGATGCTCTGGGGCCGAGCTCCAAACTCAAACTTCTCTTGGTAACTAGGTATCCTGCTGGTCTGACCTGCGGCCACTATCAAGACCAGAATTGCACCGATTTTGGTCACCAACCGATGCTGTTGGCTTGAGTCGCGCCGCCGTATCGCTGTGCGATGTCATCCTGAGCCACTACCAGCACAAGGCTTGTGGAGCTGATCGCGCGTTTTCCTGGGAAAGTTCTCATTTTTCACGCGTTAAGACGACAGCCTAGCGCATCAAGTCTGCAACTGACCACAGATGCTTCAGTTCTGCGCCGCCATCCCGCCAGAATGTCGATGCCATGACCGCAAATTCGTTTATCTTTCGGCCTGGGCAATTCCTGGTTGCACTGGCCATAGGGCTGAGCGCCAGCCAGGCGGTTATCTCCGCTCAGGAGAGCAAAGCAAACCGGCAAGCGGTTGCGTTTTTCGAAAAGAAGATCCGCCCTGTGCTGGTCCAGCACTGTTACGAGTGCCATTCGGCGACGGCCAAAAAGGTTCAAGGAGGCTTGTTGCTCGATTCCCGGGAAGGTTTGTTGCGAGGTGGCGAATCGGGCCCTTCTATTGTTCCCGGCAAGCCGCAGCAGAGCCTGCTTATTCAGGCATTGAAGTTCGAGAGTTTTGAAATGCCGCCGAAGCGGCAACTGCCAGATGGGGTGATCAACGACTTTGTGAAATGGGTGCAGCAGGGAGCGGTCGATCCGCGCGTTGCAACCACCGTCGTCCAGGCGGCTGATTCCCAGCCACCAGCACCGCCGGGGATCAATGTCGAAGAGGGGAAGAAATTCTGGGCATTCCAGTCCATTACCAAACCCGAACCACCCAAGGTTAAAGAGTCGAACTGGTCGCGCACGGAAATCGACCGCTTTGTTCTAGCCAGCCTCGAGGAGCACAAACTTACTCCGGCGGCCGATGCTGATCCTCGCACTTTGATTCGCCGGCTCTATTACGACCTAACGGGACTGCCACCCACGCCCGAGGAAACCGTGACGTTTGCGCAATCCTATGCCGCCGATCGGCAGGCAAGCGTTGAGGCTCTGGTTGATTCCCTGCTCGCTTCGCGACAGTTCGGAGAACGCTGGGGACGTCATTGGCTGGACGTTGCTCGCTATGGTGAATCGAACGGCAACGTTCGCAATTCGACCTTTCCCTATGCGTGGCGTTATCGTGACTACGTAATCGCGGCCTTCAATGCCGACAAGCCCTACGACCGCTTTCTCACCGAGCAAATCGCTGGTGACCTGCTTCAGACCGACTCGCAGGAAGAACGAAACGCCAACCTTACAGCCACCGGGTTCTTAGCCCTCGGTTCTAAGCCAAACGCACAAGGGAATCCGAATTTCCAAATGGACGTTGTCGCTGATCAAATCGAAACGGTCACGACCGCGGCCATGGCTCTGACGGTTGCTTGTGCGCGTTGCCACGATCATAAGTACGATCCTATTCCAACCCGCGACTATTATGCGCTCGCCGGCATCTTCACCAGCAGCGAGACTCTCTATGGGGCTGGCGGCAACAATATGGGGGGCGCGCCGCCGACCGATTTGCATGTGCTGGCAACTAAGGACTCGCCTGCTCCGTTGCCGGTTGTTCAACCTGAGGAAGCAGGAACGAAAGGAAAGAAAAAAGGAAACGCGAAGGGAAAGGCCGCACCCAAGTATCCAGCTGGAACGCCGCTAGCGATGGGGGTCCGCGACCGCACGACACCTGCTGATTGCAAAATCAATCTCAGAGGTGAGTTGCGTCAACTGGGTGCTGCTGTACCGCGTGGTTTCATACAAGTCTGCACGATTGGCGAACCACCTGCACTCGATGCGGAGCAAAGTGGCCGACTGCAATTGGCTCAGTGGATCACGGCACCGCAGCATCCGCTTACTGCCCGAGTTGCCGTGAATCGCATCTGGCACCACCTGTTTGGCCAAGGCATTGTCCGCACACCGGACAACTTCGGCTTGCATGGCGAACCACCGACTCATCCAGAGCTACTCGACTACCTTGCCACGAAGTTCGTCGCCGATGGTTGGTCGTTTAAGAAGTTCATTCGCTCGGTCGTTCTCAGTCGCGTTTATCAAATGAGCAGCGAGTTCGACGCGAGTTCATTTACCGCCGATCCAGACAACCTGTACCTGTGGCGGCATCAACGCCGGCGCTTAGACGCGGAATCGTTCCGCGATTCCGCGCTGGCAGTCAGTGGCCAATTGGACCGTTCACCCGGCGAAGGCTCGGTGCTGGCTCGACTCGGCGAAGCGCTCATTCAGGACAAACTCACGCCGGACAAGATTCATCAGCCTTCCAATCGTCGCAGTATTTACCTCTGCATACTCCGCAACGGGGAGCCCGAAGAGCTGACTGTCTTCGATCTGGCTGATCCCAGCCTCGTGGTCGGAGCACGCAATGTTACGACAGTGCCGGCACAAGGACTGTTTTTAATGAACAGCCCGTTCATGGTTCAGCAGGCGGAACGATTTGCCGAGCGAGTTTTGGCGTGGCAGAATCCACAAGGAAATGCAAACGACGCCAATCGTATAGGACTGGCCTATCAACTGGCGCTGCAACGGGAACCCACTTCGGCTGAATTGAAACGTGCGGAGGCGTTTCTGCGGTCAGCCCAGGTGGAATTGTATGCCACGACGCCTGATCAGCGCCGACGCGCCTGGTCCGCGCTGGGGCAATCGTTGTACTCCACGAATGAATTCCGACACATCGACTGATTCGCGACACTCTCCCAAAGTAATCACCTTCACGTTCAAAACATTCCTTCCCATTCGGAATCTTGCCATGCTCTCGCGCCGCTCGCTGTTACAGTCCGCTTCGTGTGGGTTTGGCTATCTCGCTCTTTCGGGGCTGTGTGCTCAAAACGCCCGTGGCGAAGCCAAGACGGCTGGCAACAAACTGAACAATCCGCTCGTACCGAAGCAACCACACTTTCCCGCGAAGGCCAAGCGAGTGATCTTCATGTGCATGCGCGGCGCGCCGGCCCATGTGGACACGTTCGACTACAAACCACAAACGGGCGACAAAGAACATCCCGGCTCGGTCTTCAAGTTTCAGCAGGCTGGTGAAAGCGGACTCTGGATTTCTGAACTGTTTCCCGAGTTGAGCAAACAGGCAGACAAACTCTGTCTGCTTAACGGGATGTATGCCAACGTTCCGAACCATCCGCAAGCCTTCCTGCAAATGCACACCGGCGAGTTTCGTTTTCCTCGCCCCAGCGTCGGCTCCTGGGTGCTGTATGGACTGGGGAGTGAGAACGAAAATCTGCCTGGATTCATCACCATTAATCCAGAAACTCGTGTGGGTGGCGCTCAAAACTACGCCAGCGCCTTTCTGCCGCCAATCTATCAGGGCTCGGCAATTGGCTATGTAGGCGCCGATATTTCCAAAGCGACGATCAACAATGTGACCGGCACACACCTCCCCGCAAGTGTGAAGCGCAACCAGTTAGAGCTGGTGCAGGAGATGAATCGCGAGCATGTCGCGCAGCGGTCCGATGCCAACCTGGAAGCCGTGATTGAATCGTTGGAACTGGGCTTCCGGATGCAGTCGGCAGTGCCCGACCTAATGGACCTTCGCGGCGAGTCGCAGGCCACGCTCGATGCCTACAACGTCGGTAACTCGCGAGCAGTTGGCCGCTCGCTCAACGATGACTTTGGGCGACAATGCCTGTTGGCTCGGCGCTTTGCCGAAGCGGGTGTCCGGTTTATCGAAATTTGCCATTCGAATTGGGATCAGCATGGCAACCATCGCAAAGAACTGGCTGCCAACTGCGAAGCCATCGATCGTCCAATTTCCGCCCTGCTCGCAGATTTGGAACAGCGTGGCATGCTGGACGAAACCCTCATCGTCTGGGGCGGTGAGTTCGGTCGCACCGCGCTGCTGTCGAAGGACAACGGCAGTAACCACAACTCTTCCGGCTTCACATTCTGGCTGGCAGGAGGTGGCGTGAAGGGGGGCCTCGCTTACGGTAAGACGAACGAAACCGGACGCACTGCTGTCGAAAACAAGGTTAGCTTCCACGACCTGCACGCGACCCTCTTGCACCAACTGGGATTGGACTACGAACAACTCACCTATCGCTTTGCTGGTCGCGATTTCCGCATCAACGGTACGGAACCGACCCGTGTCGTGAAGGAGATCCTGGCTTGATCCCGCCATCGTGCTGCGCATAGAGCCACATTCGACACTTCCGCACGTGCTTCAAGAACCACGCTTACCGCTTCCGTGTGCCGGCTATAGACAGCTCGAGCTAATAGTATGCCCTGGTAGAAGGTGTCCGTCGCATTCATGTCGGGCTGCTGAGCAAGAGGTTTGCGCATAGCGCCAGTGTGCCCTCGTTCCGCGTCCAGATTACATACGGGGAATAATTGGTCGCACCCTTGAAAACTATCAGCGAACACCCTGTGGTGCTTTCAAGTCGAATTCGCTTAGCTGCTTTCCCTGCCAGTCATACGGCCACCGAACCGTGGAAGTAATAAAGTCTGCATGCAACCGAATCAGACGCAGGTCTTTGCCGTCGTTCGTATCGAGTCGCGAACCTCCGCCATAGAACAAATAACCGACATCGCTCGCGAACATTAGAGAATGCTGCAGGAAGCCGTCGTCACCATCTGGGGCAAAGCCGATCAGCCGGAAGTTATCCCAGGTGCGGCCGCCGTCGCGACTGACGAGCGAAGCAAGCTGGCGGCGATCTTTCGCCTTCTTGCCCGAGTACCAGGAATGAACGACGGCCGCCAAAGTCTTGCCATCGGGCAGCACGACGAGTTTGGGAGGATTGTCGCCGCCGCCGAGCGGCAGCAACGCATCGGTCTTTTCCCAGGTCACGCCGTTATCGCTCGAGAAGCTCAACCGGTAGAAGGGCCACTCGTGGCGGCTGATGAACACAATCCGCCCGTCGCCGACGTGGGCGAGCCCCGCTTCGCCGAGTCGTTTGCCGGCGACACTTCCGAGCTCGCGCCACGTGCCGCCGTGATCGTCGGAGCCGTAGATCTTCGCGACGCCGGAAAAATCAGAAAGCGCTTCGAGTAGCCGCCCCTTGTCACCAACGATGAGCGTGTGATTGTTCGCCGACAAGGGCCCCACATCGACCGGTTCGCTCCAAGTCTTCCCTTCATCAGCCGACGCGATGAATTGCCGTTTTCGATCGACGATCTTTCCCTTATCGTCGCACGTCCAACGACTGAAAGTCATTCCCAACCGGCCATCCTGCGTCCGCACGAGGGCCGATTTGCCGAACACCGTTTGGGCGTCGCCGCCGAGCAGCAGCCTGCCATCTGACCAGGCGGCGCGTCCATTGCGCGAGGTACGTAGCCAGATAGATGCATTCGCGTGATTCTTACGTTTCTCAGCGGTTCCGGTTTGATAGGCCAGGAGCAGTTCGCCTGAGTTCAATAAGACCGACGACGGTCCGGAAGGATATGTCTTCCCTGACGGGATGAGCACTTCGGCAGCCAGGTGCGCAGTCATCGGCAGCGTGGACGATGCTCCGGAAACGGCCGACTCTTCGCCTCCACTCTTGTTGAACGCCGCAACCCGATGCTCGTAGTTAGTCGATGGGTTCATGCCGCCGTCGTCAAAGTGAGTGACGTCGGGTCCGGTGATTCCCGCCAGGTACCACTCACCCCCGGCCTCGCGTCGCCAGATGCGATAGCCCGCTTCGCCCGTCGCGATGTCATCCCATTCGACACGCAAGTGCGCCGGCGAAGCCGCGCTATGTCGCACGTTTCTCGGACCTTCCAGGCGGCCGTTGTTGGATGATTGCGGTGGCACCGCCAAAGCGGACGACATCAGCGAAGTAATGCCGACCGCAAGACCAAGAATCTGAGTTTTCATAAGTGCTACCGCGGATCGCGCGGCGTACTGAAGTTTGCGCGGTACTGGGCTAAAAATGCTAAGGCCAATTCTAGATGCTACCAAGTACATTTGTGCATTGCTTCGGTCGTATTTAAGGATGGCACTTAGTTCATCCGGAATTGCTTCGCTCGAAACGAGATAGGCCAAAGAGGGTCTCGCTTACGTTGAGAGGTTTGTCAATCAAGCTCTTTTCGGCAAGGAGGCCACCTGAGCTGCTTGGCAGATTTCGGAAAGTGTCGTGGTTAAGGGGAGAGGTTCGGTTGGAGGTTGAGTTGGGCCTCGAAAACGGTGGCACTGAGGTAATCAAGGGACGAGAGACTGCGCTCCGTGTTGTAGTAGGCGAAGTAACTGGCAATCACGCAGATGCAGCCCTGCTATCGGCTGCACATGAAGAGGCTCCAAACTGTTGTCACCCTGAGTGGCAAGGGTTTCTATCTCGGCCCGTACGGGTCGAAGCCCAGCGCAGCAGAGTATAAGGGCGTCGCTAGACGCTATAGCTCCCCAGGAAAATAGCTTCCCAGGAAAGCTTGCCTAAGTTTCGGTCCGGCTCACGGCAACGGGGGCCACGCTGTTTGCCGTGCGTTCAAGGCATTGGGCATCAATTCGACAAGTGCGACGGCTCAGAGTTCTATAGGTTGAAACGAAGCTTTGCCAAAGTAATATTGCGCACGAGCGCAAGTGAGCGGTTTTCTGCTCGCGGAGAAATTGAAACACAACGCCAATCGTGACTAGCGCGATCGCTGTGGACCAGGTGGGGTTGCCACGCTCGCCCCCTGCCATCAATCCCGCCGCTAGTTTTGGAGCAGTCTCCAGGGACGACGGCTCTCCGTTCACAATTGCCGTATTTGCCAACAGGCTGCCGTCTCCCTCTTGCGTGTCAGTTGCCGCGTCGTTTTCGATAGCGCCCAGGTCGTCCGTCAATGAAGTTGGCACAAACAGCGCGTCTGCTTGTTCGGCCTCCGGCACCTCTGAAGGCAATGACACTTCCTCGCCCGTCAACACCTCGAACGCTTGATATCGTCCGGAGCTGTTGTCCATTTGCACCGAGATTTCAAGAAGTGAATCCATCGACAAGACCGCTGCCGGTCGCGCGGGTTCCATTTCGGCCACCAACTCGTCGACGGCGATTTCGATTGAACCCCCATCGGAATGCCTGGAAAAGTAATTCAGTTTATCCAGCTCGTCGCTTTCGAACCGCGAGTCTCTTTTGTCCGTTTCATTCACTTGATCTTCGAGCGAAGCGGAAGAAACAGCATCCCGATTTACGGATAGGTACTTCAGAGAGGCTAGCATCTCGATGACTTCTCGCGACTCACGTTCCGACATCACGTCGGGCACAACTTCATCTGCAGGTGTGTTCTCAAACCCGTTGCCAAGGTCGACCATTCCCCCGTCGCCAGATTGATCGTTGGACGGGTTGTCCTCTGGCGGAGGCGGAATTGGCTCTTGCCAGTCCGGTAGATCGGGTAGCGGAATCTTTTCACTGTCGTTGGGTTGCTCCAACAGGGGCGGCAATTCAAATTCCGGCAGTTGACTATCGAGCCCTCGCCCCCGATCGCTCAGCAATGTCTCGGCCGGCTCGATGGCTTCTTCTGCCGATAAGTAATTGCCGTCCATCGGCGCGAATGAGAGCATGCAGCGCGCTTCGAGACACTCCAGTCGTGGGCGGAAAAAATGCCTTCTGGCGGCAACTAAATTTGCTGGAACTAGTCCCGGCAACTTGTATCGAATCAATTCAAACATGGCGATTATCCTGGTCGTGGTCAGTGCGGTAGAAGATCAATCACGAGCCGCAGTGAACGACTGTTGATTCTCTTTTCTGCTGTATTCCACGCCGGCGGAATCCTGAAACAACACATCAAACGGTCCCGTCCGCGCCACAGGTCTCTGCTCGCCGCCCACCCTAATTGCAGTACTTCGAGTAAGCTTCGCCTCTCGCAAATACCGCTGACGAAGGTCGCCGGCTGGGAACTCGTTGCCGATGCTAGTCAACTCGTCAGCAATGCGTAGCAATCGCTTTGTGTCGTCGGGCCAGAGATCGCGACGCGCTAGCGTGGCCGCTGCTGCATCGGCAGGACGCTGGAGCGCTCGCAAGACAACTGCCTGGTTGAAATAGTGCTTACTCAGCGAGTCACGAAAGCGGGCTATGCCCGGAGCACGTTCATACGCTTGACGCTGAGCCGCAATTGCCTGTTCGAACGCTGCACTTGCTGCTTCCCACTGCCGGTTCGCTTGTCGGACCATGCCGAGGTTGTTGTAAATGCCCCCGAGACCGCTCAGCAAGCTCAAGTCCTGTGGGTGCGCTTCGACCAGATCTTTTTGAATCGCAAGCGCTTTATCAAACGATGATTCCGCTGCGGACAATGACTGTGAACTCGTTTGGGCCATTCCCAAGTTATTGAAGGACGTTGCTAGATCGCGGCGATAGGCCGTCACGAGCGGTGCAATAGCCACTAGCCGTTCCTGAATGGTAATTGCATCTCGAAAGCACAGTTCGGCTTCACTGCGACGATTCAAACGCGAGTGAACGGTTCCCAGATTGTTGTAGCTGAGCGCCAAATCGCTTTGATAACTCCGCCGCGTGGGATACTCACGCACTAGAGCCGACTGGATAGCAAGTGACCGTTCGATCCAACGTTGTGCTGCAGCTGATTGAGCGGGCAGATAGAGCGAGCTCAAATTGTTGTAGCTGGCGGCCAGATTGTTTAGGTTCGCTTCGTCGCGGGGAGTGATCTTGCGAATTGATTCCTGAATCGTGATCGCTGTTTGGAATTGCTCAGCAGCCTGCCGCTTATCGCCGGCCTGACTGAAGAGGAGCCCCAAATTGCACATGGTGGTTGCCAATTCTGGCTGAACCTGCGCTGCCAGTGATGAGTGTTCCGCGAGTTGCGTTTGGATCGCGAATGCCCTCTTCATTTCTTGTTCGGCAGCTGCCATCGCACCGCGCTTTTGCAGCACCTGTCCCAAATTGTTACAGCACAGGGCCAGACTTCGCTGATGCTCATCGTTTGCTGGCTTGGTTTGCACGAGCCTCGCGAGAATCGCCTTGGCATCTTGATAGGCCCTTTCGGCGTCGGACTGCGAACCAATCTGCTCGGACAAAAAGCCAATCTTGCTGTAGGTGAGCGCCAGATCGGCCTGGAGTGACGGATCATTCGCCGCTTCGCGGGCGAACTCGCGATAGTACGGCAGCATCTCCGCCAGCAGTTCCCGCCGCATTCCCTCCACACCGGGAAGGTCGTTTGCCAGCATTTGATTGACCCGCGCACCGAAGCGATCGAGCACTTCGCGCGCCTGGCGAAACTTGGCCTCGGCACGCTGATAGTTCTGTTGCGCGCGCAAGCTATTCTGAGTGGCAGTACGGTAGGCAGTGTCTTTCTCTGCACGTTCCGTCGCGATCATCACCAGACTAACAACGACACCGATCATTCCCAGCGCTAGCGCGCCGATCGTTGCCGCAACTGAGCGCTGATGCCGCCGAGCCCATTTTTCGACGCGCGAACTCAACGAGGGACAGCGGGCAACGATTGGCTTTCCATCGAGAAATCGCTGCAGGTCGTCGGCCAACTCGCCGGCAGTGGCGTACCGCTCGTCACGGTTCTCTGCCATCGCTTTGAGCACAATGTTTTCGAAATCAATGGGAATCGAGCCATTCCAGCAGCGCGGACGTCGCCACTGCGAGCGGCTGTACTCAACGGCTGTTTCCGCTTGTGCCGAACCTTCGCAGGGGTGCCGCAGCGTGGCCAATTCGTACAGCGTGACGCCCAGCGAATAAACATCGGTGCGATGATCGACCAAGGCCGGCTGTCCTAAGGCCTGTTCCGGACTCATGTAGGGCATGCTGCCGACCACGTAACCGGTCTCGGTCAGGCAGGCACCCGATTTGCAGCGAGCAACGCCGAAGTCGGTGATCCACACCTTGCCTCTTTCGTCGAGCAGCAGATTTGAGGGTTTCACATCGCGATGGACGACCCCAATCTCGTGCGCTGCATCGAGCGCCTCCGCAGCTTGCACGCCCATGCGCGCAACAGCCATCACATGGTCGAGCGTTTCGGCAGTGCGCGGTGTGCTGCCCGCGGGTTCCTCGCGCATCTCGGCGATGAGTTCACCCAGCGACTGTCCGCCAATCAACTGCATCGCAAAGTAGTGAATTCCGTGCGCTTGCCCAACGCCAAAGACGGGTACGATGTGAGGGTGGTCAATTTGGGCAGCCGCCTGTGCTTCGTGCTTGAAGCGCGCAATCTGCTTTTCGTTGATCGTGGCAGAAAACGGCAGCAGCTTCACAGCGACCCGGCGTCCGAGCGAAATCTGCACCGCTTCATAGACCACCCCCATGCCGCCGCGACCGATCTCACGTACCAGGCGATAATCGCCGAGTGCCGCGCCCAGTTCCACTCCTCCGGTAATGGCGATTGAGGTCAGCGAAGGCTGAGCCGCAACCGCATTGTGGAACAGCGCGAGGCCGCTCAAATAACCGCGCAGGCGGTCTGCTACGTCGGGGTGCCGGGCCAGCAGTTCCTCCGGTCCGACCGGTTCGCCGCGCTCCAGTCCCGAGAGATATTCATCCAGTATTTTCGCCAGCCGCTCGCGTTCGCCGTCCGAGTCGGCGCCGCAGGCTTCGCATTGAGAGTTGGTGACGTCGTTATCAATCATATTGCTCCGCTTTCCGATAGACCGCGCGGAGCTTTTCGATCGCCCGGAGCCACAGCATTCGCGTGGCACCGGGCGAGCGATGCAGTCGCTCCGCAACTTCCTCGAACGAAAGCCCTTGAATATTTCGGAGGACAAGTACCTCGCGATAATGTTCGGGCAGTTGGCTCAACAAAGCAGCCAGTAATGTCGGCCGCTCGTCGGGCGGGATGCTGGTATGAGGCGCGAAATACGATTCTGCGCTCGGTGATTGAGCCAATGCTCCCATTGCCCCTGGAATTTGATCCAGCGAAATTTCCCGGCGAATGTCTCGCTTGGCCGTGCGCACGTGCTGTTCGACAAATCGGGCCAGGCTGTTGACGAGAATCTCGCGCAGCCAGGCCATGAGTTCGCGTTCCGTGTGCCCCCGGAACTGGGCGAAATGGGCATGCGCACGTAGCATGGCTTCTTGAACGATATCAGACTGGCTGACACGTGGTCGCAGCCGTCGCTGGAAGTGAGTCGAACCGAGCAGTGTCAGATAGGCACGACAATGTGCGAGCAGTTCGCCGATGCTCTGCCGATCTCCGCGCCTAGCGCTCGCCAGTAGCGACTCAATCTCTGGACGCGGATAAATGCAAATTTCAGACGTGTCAGAATCCCGGGCAACCGGGCCTGCTAGCGTGGGGGGCGACATCAACGTGGAATCCTTTTCATTGGCCGCTGTGGCTGAGATTGTACCGAGAGAGTCAAGCCCAGCCACCGGGTATGCGACCTCTCACGGCGACAACGCGCAGCGAACCTTGGTTCTAGACCGGATTCCCGGGTGAACGTCACGGCTTTTTTTGGCCAAATCCAACGAATTCCGAAACGATCATCGACGGGTCGAGCTAGCAGCCCAGAGATGAGAGCGCATTCGGGTGCCGGTTGTTTCAACCAGGCTGACCACGAATGTCATAACAGTTTGAGGTATCTAAGCTTTCGATCGGTTTGAAGCCCTGATTTTAAATCTCGGCCGCAGGGTCGGCGAGCTTTGCCAGTTGGTCATCGGGCGCGAAAATCATCGCCTCAGAGTTCAAACAAAACCGCAAACCCGTAGGGCGTGGTCCATCCGGGAAAACGTGCCCTAGATGACCGTCACAACGAGTGCACTTCACTTCGACCCGTTGCATGCGGTGGCCGTCGTCAGACTTCTCGCGGATGTTTTCGGCGGCAATCGGACGAGAGAAACTTGGCCAACCAGTGCCCGAGTCAAACTTCGCGTCCGAAGAGAACAAAGGGAGGCTACATCCAGCACAGACATAAACTCCGCAGCGCTCGTTGTCGTACAGCATGCCACAGAAGGCAGCTTCGGTCCCCTGCTTTCTTAGCACGCGAAACTTCTCGGGGGTCAGTAGGGATCGCCATTTTTCCTCCGACAGATTCCAAACGGCCGATTCCACCGGTCCGACAAGCTTGCCGACTTTGTTGAACACATACACAAGTGCCATCGATTCATTTCCCGCGGTGCTACATCAAAGTAAATTCTCAAGCCGATCAAGTGTCGTGCCCGCCCATCTTCGAGCAAAAGCAAGTTTTGTCATCTGCCGAAAGTCATATGCCGAATGGCAGACACTGGATTAGTGAAAGTTTGTGTCCGAACCATTGAATGGCCGGCATTACGGAAGATGGATAATGCCACGCTGCAGGGCAATGGTGACGGCGTGCGTGCGGTCTGTAGCATGTAGCTTGGCCAGAATGTTCTGCACATGAATCTTCACCGTGCCGGCGGCAGCACCCAATTGCCCAGCAATCTCTTTGTTGGCTAGACCTTGGGCAACGAGTGACAAGACTTCAATTTCGCGTGGAGTGAGGGCGTCCTGCGGAAAGTATCCTGCGACACGTTCGGCCACTTCGGGTGACATGAGTTTTTGCCCGGCGAACACTTTGCGTATGGCGCTCAGCACCACGGTGTGAACCATCTCCTTGAGCAGGTAGCCACGAACACCAGCTTCCAAGGCTCGAAAGATGTCCTGGTCGCCGTCGTAGCTGGTAAGTGCCACGATCTTGGCGTCTGGAAACTCGCTGCGGATCACTTTGATCGCCCCAATGCCGTCGAGCCCCGGCATTCGCAAGTCCATGAGCGTGACATCTGGCCGATGCAAGCGGAAGAGTTCGACCGCATCGTTGCCATTCGCGGCTTCGGCCACAAGTTCCACATCGTCTTCGTTCGCCAAGATGGCAACGATTCCCTTGCGAACCAACGGATGATCATCCACGCAGAGCACGCGAATTACAGTTGCGGATTTATCGTCGCTCATATTGCTCTCCGCTCATGCGGCACCGCGGTAGGACGGAGAACTGGGCAAGCGAAGCGTTACCGTCGTGCCTTGTCGCAACTGACTGCGCCAATGAAGTTCAGCCTGAATCTGGCTGGCTCTCTCACGCATGCCGATAATGCCATAGTGCCCAGGCTGAACCTGCTCGAGATGCCGGGCGACATCGAATCCGGATCCATCGTCCTGGACCGAAATTTCGAGCATTTGGCGAGCAAGGCTCACCTTGACGTCGATCACGCTTGCTCCCGAGTGTTTGACTGCATTGGCAATGGCCTCCTGCACAATGCGCAGCGCGTTGTATTCGACGTCAGCTTCCAGATTGGGGATTGCTGTGCAGAGTTCCAAACGCAAGCGAACATCGCTTCCTTCGGTCAACTGGCGGGCGGTATCAGCAATCGCGGTAGCGAGTCCAGACTCAGTGCCTTGCGGATTGCGCAGGCCGGCGACCGACCGACGCGCTTCGCTCAGGCATCCGCCAGCATCGCGAATGATCTCGGCCAGCGTTTCAGACTCGGGTGATTTGTGGAGCCGTGTGGCCAGCGCCTGCATTTGCATCGTCACGCCCGAGAAGCCTTGGATGAGCGTATCGTGCAATTCGCGGGCAATCCGGTTTCGTTCGGTCAGCACTACCTGCAAACGGCTTCTGATATTCCGGATACGCAACCGATAGGCAACCCAGCTGGCAGTTGCAATCCCGACGACGACCAGAAAAATAAAACTGTAGGTTTGATAGAAGTGCGGTCTCAGCGTGAATTCGACTGGTTGATTCGTTTCCGTTTCCACGCCATCGGAATTCAGCGCCCGCACTCGAAAGCGGTAACTCCCCGGCGCGAGATTGGTATAAAACGCCTCGCGCCGTTGTCCAGCACCAATCCAATCCTGGTCGAAGCCCTCCAACCGATAACTAAAGGCGATGCGGCTCGGCGAAGCGAAGCTAAGCGCCGTGTAGTGAAATTCAAAATTAGCACGGCCTGGCAACAGTCCCCGCAGTTGTTGAGGGCGAAATTCCTGACCGTTCACGCGCACTTCTTCAATCAAGACAGAAGGGGGTGGCAGCTGCCGACTGAGGCGCTGTGGATCAACCACAATTACACCGCGGATCGTCGAAAACCACACTCTTCCATCCTGCATCTTCCAGACCGTCGGCTGCACACCACTTTGACATTCGATAGTTCGCAGCGCGTCCGTTGGACTGAAGGTAGTACTCGTCAGCCGCGAGATTTGCCCTGCTGTAAACTTCGCAAAATCCGTGAGAGGCACGAAAAATATCCCGCGACTACAGGCCATCCAGAGTCGCCCCTTGCCATCGCTCGCCAGACCAAAGATCTCGTCATCGTACAAACCATCTTTGACACTGAAGCGAAACTGCTGATCGCCCGAAATCATACCTAGTCCGCCGCCACGAATGGCTGCCCAAAGCCGGTTTTGGTCATCGACGAAGAGGGAATGACTATCCGTCCAGAACTGCTGGTGGTTGTTGAGCAAGCTGAGTTCGCCATTTTGAACTCGATACAAACCTCCGCCCACCAGCGAAGCCACCAAATATTTGCCGCAGTAGTTGATAAGCGATTGGCAAGGCTGCTGAATAATCGATGCGTCACCTTTGGGAGAGACAAAATTTCCGTCCTCGAACTCCACTAAGCCCGCGTCGGTCCCAACCCAGAGTGTGCCGGTGTGATCGCGGCAAATTGCGAGGATTCTATTGGAAGGAAGTCCGTCCACCGTTGTGTATATATCGCTAACCTGTCCGCTTTGGAGACTGCACAGTCCCTGGTCGGTACCGATCCACAATTGATCTTCACCCCCATCCGCCAGCGCAAGGATGGTATCGCTTGGCAGTCCATTTTTTGTTGTTGCGACCCTCGAAAATTGGCGGCCATCGAACTCTGCGAGTCCAGCACCCAGGGTACCAACCCAAATGTTGCCCTCGTGACTCTGTAGCACAGGTCCGGCATCATTGCTCGGGAGTCCTTCACTGGTTGTGAATGGGAGCAAAGTACGCCGATCGACAAATTGATTCAGCCCATATTTGGTTCCGACCCACACGCTTCCCTCGTGGTCTTCGCAGATCGCAAACACTGTGCTCTGCGAAAGGCCATCCTTCGCCTGAAACGCCTCTATTCGATCGCCATGAATTCGGCATAAGCCACTCTTCGTACCCGCCCAAATTTCACCATCGTGGGCTGGCGCTAAACAATGAACGACATCGTCTCCCAAGCCGTCAGCGGTTGTGAATAATCGCTCGGCGTCTCCATTCCGCCGCACAAGTCCAGCGGTGGTGCCCAGCCAGATCGTTTCCTTAGGTCCTACTTGAAGCGCCTGGATCGTGCTATGTCGAGGCAATAACTCGAAGTCTTCCTGAATGAATTGAGAACCGTCCCAACGGCAAACGTATGGTCCTTCTGTACCAATCCAAAGGGTTCCATCCTCAGCTTCGCAGATTGCGCGAATGCTGTTCGCAGGAAGTCCTTCGCTCGTTCGATAAACGGTGAACTCTCCGTCGTGAAGTTGCGCAAGTCCCTCTTCAGTGCCAACCCACAAGTCACCGCGCACATCGACGATTAGCGAGTAGATTTTCGTCGAAGGGAGTCCTTCGGCAAGTCCAAACGACGAAGTCTCACCATCGCGAATTCGAATCATGCCGGCGCTATCAGAGGCTATCCACAAGTTACCCGCGGTGTCTTCGCACAGTGTCTGAATCCAGCGATTCGCGAGCAACTCGTTTTGACTTCCTTGAACAGGAACGAAACGAACTCCATCGAACCGGTAGAGACCGGTTTGAGTTCCTAGCCATAAGTAGCCATCGTGCGTCTGCCGAATGGCAAAAATAGCCGCTCGTGGCAGCCCCTGCGGTGCTTGCCAAATCCTCAGTAACGCCTGAGAAAGTGGTCGTTGCGGATCGAGTGCTCGGACCATGCTCGGTAGCCACAACATAAATAAACTGGCAAAAACGCACGCAATCAGGGGGGGGCGAATGCGGTCTGTTCGTCTCACGCCTACCGTCGGAGTATGCTTGCTGCGGAATCCAAGTAACATTTCGCCGTTCGCTGAGATTGAAACTCTATCGCAATCGATCCCGAGTGAATAATTTGAAAGGTCTTGCTTCCTCGCAATCATCGGGGAAACGAGCCAGACTGTCATATGCCTAATGGCAGATATCAGTGGCTAAAATCCTATGCTCTCCTGATAGTTGTCAGACGTCGGTTACCTCGCCTCGTCCCACCCCCGCCTATTGATTGCGTATTCAGCCGATGATTAGGAACAGGTCAATTTCAGCATCAGCAGTTGGTCCAGCTTCGGATGCCCCGAAGAGGCGACCGCCGCCGATCGCCGAAAGCGGTCCCGCCGACCATTTGGATAGTTTATCACCAGTCCCCGAACCACGTCCGGTAGCAGTTGCCGCTGCGCCGGCGCGAGCAAGGTTCGTTTGGCTTGTATTGCTACTACTTCTTGTGGCAGGCGCTGGCGCCGGCTGGTATTACCAGGCAAACTGGTGGCCACAATTTGCGACGTTATTCGTCGAAGCTCCGCCCCCGGTGAAGGCCCCGCGCGTCATTCCGGTCGTCACGGCTACCGTGGGGCAGCGCGATCTGCAATTGTATTTGAATGGGCTAGGAACAGTTACCGCGCTGAAAACAGTCACGATCCGCAGTCGCGTCGAAGGCGAACTGGTGAATGTCTCCTTTGTCGAAGGTCAAATGGTCCGCGAAGGAGATTTGCTCGCGGAGATTGATTCTCGTCCGTTCGAAGTTCAACGCGATCAGGCAGCAGGCCAATTGGCCCGCGATGAAGCCACTCTGACCGCAGCCAAGTTAACTCTGGATCGACTAGAACGACTATTCAAGGCCAACAGCGTGTCGACTCAAGAAGTCGAAAACCAGTTTGCCATCGTGCAACAGACTGAAGGAGCGATTAAAAGCGATCGCGCGATGGTCGCCGATGCCGAGCTGCAGATCACGTATTGCAAAATTGTATCTCCGATCGATGGCCGTATTGGACTGCGGTTGGTGGACGTTGGCAATGTCGTGCGGGCGAACGACCCCAGCGGCCTGGCAGTGATCAATCAGTTGCAGCCGATTGCCCTGACATTCACCATTTCGCAAGACGAAATCCCACGCGTTCGTAAGCGGATGCTTGAAGGGCATGAACTTGAAGTGGACGCGTACGACCGTGATTTCACCACAAAACTGGCCAGTGGCAAGTTGCTTGCTACCGACAACCAGGTCGATTCTGCCACGGGAACACTGCGGTTGAAGGCGATCATCGATCAGAACGCAGCCGCTCTTTTTCCGAATCAATTCGTCAATACGCGGCTGTTGGTCGATACCATGCCTGACGCAATTGTAGTTCCTTCGGCGGCCGTTCAGCGCGGCCCCGATTCTGCTTTTGTCTACGTGGTAAAGAGCGACGACACCGTCGAACTGCGAACGGTTGTGCCGGGACCAACGGAAGGCGCAGAAACGGCCATCGAAACGGGCTTAGCGCTCGGTGAAATCGTCGTCACCGAAGGAATCGATAAGTTACAGCCAAACGCAAAGGTTTCGAGGCGCTCTGCCAAGACAAAAGATGCGAAACATAAGACTGAAGGTGCGAAGACGGCTGCGGCCAGTCCGTCAGACGTTAAGCAAGCCGAGGTCCCAAAGCCGCAAACGCCGGATGGAGTCGTACCCGGTCAAGCGGACACTTCACGAAAAGCACGATGAATATTTCCCGCCCATTCGTGCTGCGGCCGGTTGCCACCGTGCTGTTCATGCTCGCCATTTTGTTGGTGGGGTTAATTGCCTATCGCCTGTTGCCGGTGTCTGCGCTTCCGCAAGTCGACTATCCGACCATACAGGTGGTGACTTTCTATCCAGGTGCCGGTCCCGACGTCATGGCGTCCTCGGTCACCGCGCCACTTGAACGGCAGTTTGGGCAAGTTCCCGGGCTGACGCAGATGACGTCGACCAGCTCGGAAGGCTGCTCGGTCATCACG
Source organism: Anatilimnocola aggregata (assembly GCF_007747655.1). Lineage (NCBI taxonomy): Bacteria > Pseudomonadati > Planctomycetota > Planctomycetia > Pirellulales > Pirellulaceae > Anatilimnocola > Anatilimnocola aggregata. The sequence continues at coordinate 2,732,462 of NZ_CP036274.1, read as the reverse complement.
CTCCGTTTTGCACTTGAGTTAGACATCGACGTGGCTGCCCAGCAAGTGCAGTCTTCGATTAATGTCGCCTCTACTTTTCTGCCACGCGATTTGCCAAATCCACCGATCTATACAAAGACGAACCCAGCTGACACTCCGATTCTAACGCTGGCAATTTCGTCGGCGACGTTGCCCCTTTCGAAAGTCGAAGACCTCGCCGACACACGCTTGGCACAAAAGATCTCGCAACTCAGCGGCGTCGGCATGGTGAGCATTAGCGGCGGACAGAAGCCAGCCATCCGCGTCCAGGTGAATCCTACTGCGCTGTCGAGCCTGGGCCTCAACTTGGAGGACGTGCGCACTGTCATTGCAGCCGCCAATGTCAATCAAGCGAAAGGGAGTTTCGATGGCCAACGTCAGGCATATACGATCGGCGCGAACGATCAGCTCTTCACCAGCGAGCAGTACCGCAAACTGATCATCGCCTACCGCAACGGCTCGCCGGTGCACCTCTCCGATGTTGCCGACGTGGTCGACGATGTCGAGAACCTGCGCCAAGCAGCCTGGATGAACGACACGCCCGCGGTCATTTTGAACATCCAGCGTCAGCCAGGGGCCAATACAATCGAAGTCGTCGATCGGGTCAAGGCTCTTCTGCCTCAACTGAAAGACTCGTTGCCTGCGGCTGTTTCGATCGAGATCCTAACCGACCGCACGTTGACGATTCGCGCTTCGGTCGAAGACGTCCAATCCGAGTTGCTGTTTACAATTGCCCTCGTAGTGCTGGTCATTTTCGTCTTTCTGCGCAACGTCAACGCCACCATCATTCCCAGTGTGGCGGTTCCCTTGTCGTTGATCGGCACTTTTGCAGTGATGTATCTGCTCGACTACAGCCTGAATAATCTCACACTCATGGCCCTGACGATTTCGACGGGGTTTGTCGTCGACGATGCCATTGTGATGATCGAAAACATCATGCGTTACATTGAGGAAGGCGATTCGCCGTTGGAGGCCTCGCTTAAAGGTTCCGCCCAAATCGGTTTTACGATTATCTCCCTCAGCGTATCGCTGATTGCCGTGCTAATTCCATTGCTGTTCATGGGTGACATCGTTGGTCGTTTGTTTCGTGAGTTTGCTGTTACTTTAAGCGTAACCATTCTGGTTTCGGCGGTAGTCTCACTGACACTCACGCCGATGATGTGTGCCAAACTCCTCAAGCACACCGACCCGACTAAGCACGGGCGGCTGTTTCGATTTTCGGAAGCGTGTTTCGAGTGGGTAATCCGAGTTTACGGCACCACCTTACAGTTCGTCTTGCGGCACCAAACCGCGACAATGGTCGTTTCAGCCATCACACTAGTAGCTACCGTATATCTCTATCTGATCGTTCCGAAGGGCTTTTTTCCCGTGCAGGACACGGGCGTGATTCTGGGCATCTCTGAAGCACCGCAAAGCATTTCGTTCGAAGCGATGCGCGAGCGACAACGGGAATTGAATCGAGCGATTCTTCAAGACCCGGCGGTGCTCAGTCTCTCCAGTTTCATCGGCATCGACGGAACCAATACGACCGTCAACAGCGGTCGAATTCAAATCAATTTGAAACCGCACGAAGAGCGGCATGAGAGTGCCAGCGACGTCATTCAAAGACTGCAGTCGCGGTTAAATGAAGTGGCGGGGATTCGCCTCTATATGCAGCCTGTGCAGGATTTGACCGTCGAAACTCGTGTCAGCCGCACGCAGTATCAATACAGCCTGGAAGATCCCGACTCAAAGGAACTGGATGAGTGGGCACCGAAATTCGTCGCAAAGCTGCAAGAGTTGCCGCAGCTGCGGGATGTGACCAGCGACCAACAAAATTCCGGACTGCAACTGAGAGTAGTAATCGACCGCGACATCGCGTCGCGCCTCGGGATCACGCCGCAGATGATTGATGATGCGTTATACAACGCCTACGGTCAGCGACAGATTTCGATCATGTTTACCCAGCTGAATCAGTACCGTCTGATATTGGAAGTTCAGCCCGAATTCCGCAACGCTCCGCGCGATCTTAACGAAATCTATATCCGCCCTCCGAATGGCCAAGCCGTTCCGCTCAGCACTTTTACTCGCCTCGAAGAATCGACTGCACCGTTGACGATCAATCACCAGGGGCAATTCCCGGTGGTTACCGTCTCGTTCAATCTCGCGCCACATGTGTCGCTTGGTGAAGCAGTGGATGCCATCGACAAAGCAAAGGCCGAGTTGAGTCTGCCCCCTAGCACGATTGGCAGCTTTCAAGGAACAGCCGAAGCGTTCCTGGCTTCGATCAAGAACACGCCGCTCCTCATTCTGGCCGCACTGGTGACGGTCTATATCGTGCTGGGCGTCCTTTACGAAAGCTATATTCATCCGATCACGATTCTTTCGACGTTGCCATCGGCGGGCGTCGGCGCGCTCGTTGCTTTGTTGATCTGCGGAACCGAGCTGAGTGTGATCGGGCTGATTGGGATCATTCTGCTGATCGGCATCGTTAAAAAGAATGCGATCATGATGATCGACTTTGCGCTCGATGCGCAGCGCAATCAAAACATGTCACCCGCCGAGGCCATTTTCGAAGCTTGCTTGCTTCGCTTTCGTCCGATCATGATGACGACGATGGCAGCCTTGCTCGGTGCCGTCCCCTTGGCGATTGGCACCGGCACTGGCTCCGAATTGCGCAGTCCGCTGGGAATCACGATCATCGGCGGCTTGATCTTTAGCCAACTCCTCACGCTCTATACAACGCCCGTAATCTACCTTTGGTTCGATCGTTTGGGGGCCTACTTCGGCGTCAAGGTCCAGACGACCATTGTCCCGGAGGATGACCTGCCGGAGCACCTAGTTCAACATGTGCCGACGGGAGAAGGCACGTGAGCCTGTCGACTCCCTTCATTCGCCGGCCCGTGGGTACCGCGCTACTCACTATTGCCATTACGCTGGCTGGCGCGCTGGGCTACACACTGCTGCCGGTCTCACCGTTGCCACAGGTTGACTTTCCGACGATTCAAGTCAGTGCGAACCTGCCTGGTGCCAGTCCCGAGACCATGGCCTCTGCTGTGGCGACACCCCTCGAGCGGCAGTTCGGCCGGATTGCGGGCGTCACGGAGATGACTTCGGCCAGTTCACTCGGCTCCACGCAAATCACGATGCAGTTCGAACTGGATCGCAATATCAACGCCGCTGCGCGCGACGTGCAGGCAGCTATCAATGCCGCACGCGGTCAACTACCAGCCAACCTGCCAAACAACCCGTCGTATCGCAAAGTGAACCCGGCTGACGCCCCCATCATGATTCTGGCGATCACTTCCGAGACCTATACGAAGCCGCGCATGTACGACGCCGCGTCAACGATCTTGCAGCAGAAATTGTCGCAGGTACAAGGCGTTGGCCAGGTCATGGTGAGTGGCGGTTCTGCGCCTGCTGTGCGCGTCGATATCAATCCGACGATTCTCAATCACCTGCGGTTGGGGCTGGAGGATGTTCGCGCCGCGCTGAGCGCCGCCAATGCTAACCGGCCTAAGGGGAGCATTGCAGACAGCGAGCGCACCTGGTCGCTGCAAGCAACCGACCAACTCTTTACGGCGAAGGAATATGCTCCGCTGATTGTCGTCTATCGCAACGGGGCACCGGTTCGCCTGCAAGACATTGCGAGCGTAACCGACTCAGTGGAGGATACCCGCGCGTTCGGTATGGCCAACGGTAAGCCCTGTATCCTATTAATCATATTTCGACAACCAGGTGCCAACATCATCGGCACCGTCGATCGTATACGCGAGATGTTGCCACAATTGGAGGCCCAGATACCCGCCGACATGAACTTGCACGTCACCTTAGACCGTACGGCAACTATCCGTGCGTCACTGGAGGAGGTTCAGTTCACCCTTGCACTCTCGGTCGGTTTGGTAATTCTGGTCGTTTTTCTGTTTTTGCGAGATTGGCGGGCGACTTTGATTCCCAGCGTAGCCGTCCCGGTTTCGCTGATTAGCACTTTTGGCGTGATGTACGTAATGGATTACAGCCTGGACAATCTATCGCTAATGGCCCTCACCATCGCGACGGGCTTTGTGGTCGACGATGCTATCGTGGTGATCGAAAACATTGCTCGGCACATCGAAAAAGGCCTGACGCCGATGCAGGCTTCGATTAAGGGTGCACAGGAGATTGGCTTTACCGTCCTCTCGATCAGTATTTCCCTGGTCGCGGTGTTCATTCCAATTTTGCTGATGGGCGGAATCGTCGGACGACTGTTTCGCGAGTTTGCCATCACTCTTTCGGTCGCCATCGTGGTTTCGCTGGTGGTTTCACTCACCACCACCCCGATGATGTGCGCTTACATGCTGAAAGCTCACGGCGAGAAGCGTCACGGACGGATTTACGCACTAAGTGAGCGTTTTTTCGATTGGATTCTCAGTTGGTACGAATTTACGCTGCGGATTGTGCTCCGCTGTCAGTTCGTTACCCTGCTGGTGACGCTAACGACGATCGCCTTGACGATCTATCTGTACGTCATTATTCCCAAAGGCTTTTTTCCTCAACAGGACACAGGCCGGTTATCTGGCAGCTTGCAGCCTGCAGATCAGGATACTTCGTTCAAATCGATGGCGCGCCTGCTCGAGCAGTTTGCTGCCGTCGTCAGCGAAGACCCAGCTGTCTCGGGAGTGACGGCTTCGATCGGCGGCATGAGCGGGGGCGGTGGTTCGAGTTCAGGCCGCATGTTTGTTTCCTTGAAACCGCTGCACGAGCGTAAACTATCCGCCGATGAGGTGATTGCTCGCATTCGCGGCCGAGCATCGAAGCTACCTGGAGCTACCTTGTTGCTCCAAGCGGTGCAAGATTTGCGCATCGGTGGCCGCGCGAGTAGCGCGCAGTATCAATACAGCCTGCGTGGTGACAGCCTTGCCGAGTTGAACGAGTGGAACCCCAAGTTGATTGGTGCCATGCGCAAGATTCCCGGTCTGGTAGACATCAACACCGATCAACAAAACAGAGGTTTGCAGTCACGCTTGGACATCGACCGTTCGATGGCAGCCCGTTTAGGCATCACCGTGTCGACCATCGATAACACGCTGTACGATGCGTTCGGTCAGCGTCAAGTTTCCACCATGTATAAAGAGCAAAACCAATACCGCGTGGTAATGCAGGTGGAAGAGGACTTCGCGCAGAGTCCCGATGCTTTAAACCACATCTACGTTCGTGGACAGAACGATGCCCAGATTCCACTCAAAACACTCTACCGCTACTCCCAAAGGTATTCGGCCTTGTCGGCGAATCACTCCGGGCAGTTTCCCTCCACCACCATTTCGTTCAACCTGGCACCCGGTACCTCGCTCAGCGAAGTTGTTCCTGAGATTGAAAATGCGTCCCGAGAACTAGGAATGCCCGAAAGCATACAGGGCAAGTTCTCTGGCTCAGCTCAGGCCTTTCAAGCATCCCTCAGCAACCAGCCACTCCTAATCATCGCGGCACTGGTGACTGTCTACATCGTGCTGGGGATGCTCTACGAGAGCTACATTCATCCGCTTACGATTCTATCCACGCTCCCCTCTGCTGGAGTCGGTGCACTACTGGCGCTCATGTTGTGCGGGACCGAGTTAAACGTCATGGCTCTGATTGGCATCTTGCTGTTAATCGGCATCGTCAAGAAGAACGCGATCATGATGATCGACTTCGCACTTGACGCCGAACGCAATCACGGCAAGTCACCTAGTGAAGCCATTTTTGAAGCCTGCATTCTGCGATTCCGACCAATTACGATGACCACCATGGCTGCACTACTTGCCGGCTTGCCGCTGGCCGTAGGAGCTGGCAATGGTGCGGAGCTTCGTCAACCACTCGGAATTGCCATCGTCGGCGGCCTGATTTTTAGCCAGATGTTAACCCTCTACACGACTCCAGTCGTCTATCTCTATTTGGACCGCTTGCGCCTGTGGTGCAGCGGCAAGCGGGCCTAGACCGCTCGCCTTCCCGCACGTGGATCGAAATATCGCATGGCGACTGAGAGTTCGCTTCGCCTTGTGAGGACTTTGCTTACCAGCGCAAAATGCGCAGGACTTCGTAGCTTGCCTTTTGTGAACGATGCACATGCGCATGCTGTGCATTGACGGCTAGTACGCTTTGACAGCAGGGATGCGTCGCACTGCGTACAGAAACAACTCCATCCGATGGTCCGTCGAGTGACAATGGATGAGAGCAACCGATGATGTTATGCAGCTTGACCCCCTCTTTTAGCCTCATTCTTCGCATGACTTCGAGCAGTGGCGATCGCGAAGAAAGCATGTCGATGCTCGTGGGCATCCTCCTTTCGATCAAAGGGTTGAAGGTCTGTGGATTGTCGCGGATGAGTTGGTCGTGCATCTCCACCTGCAGCGGTGACGGTTCAACGAGCAATGCCGCCCCGCGGCCTATCATCTCGCTGGAGGTCAATGCTCCGCTATGCGGTGCTGCGATGAAGATAACTCGCTCAATATTTGGTGACGGATCGAAATAGCAAGTCTCGGCTAAAAATCCGCGAGTTTGCTCGGTCGTCTCGATGGTTTCCAATGGCCGGTTGGCAAGATTGTTCCAGATCAGGTCTTCAGAATGAGTGATCTGAAGCTTCGCGATGAGTCCGCCCATACTGTGCCCCACCAACACCATCCGGCGCAAGGCTGGATCTCGCTGATGCGGGTCGAGCGCAGCAACAGCGGCGCGCAACTCGTTCCGCAAGACTTTTGCCGACTGCAGAAATCCCTGGCCTGTGGGATAGCGATAAGCCCACAACTGGTAATGCTCTAAGAATCCCGGAGCTGCCCGCAGGTCGTTGATCATGTCCGCCCAACTTTGTGGGTCGGAATAGAGGCCATGAATCAATACGACGGGAATCTTTCCTGGCTGGTAGGGTTCCACAAAATCCAACCGCGCTCGCGTGATTGCGCCGCTCGGTTCGATGAACCCTGCAAAGTAGGTGCGCGGGACGCTGTCTAACATCTGGGCCAACGGTGCCGTCAGATCATTCGCGAGCGGTCGTTCGCTTGCAGGTGTGCTGACGCGAGCCGTTTGAAGCGGATCATAGAACGTGAGCTGTGCGCAACTGGCGGCATTCAGCGTGCTTGAGTCAACAGGCAACGAGTCGAACTTCAGTACGACGGTTGCAGAAAAGAACGACCGCTCAGGATAGAATCTTGCTTCCAGCGCATCGCAGTTCCTGCGAGCGCGTTCAACTACTAAGGGCAACCCAATTCCCTGGCAAGCGTAGTATCTGCTCAAGAGAGACTCATGCCGAGTTGGCGGCAGGTGGAGTCGCTGGAAGTCCGCAATGTCCCAAGTGAAGCCGCTGTAATCGATGGGAACTACAAGGGTGCTTCCACCGTTACAGATTTTGAGGCCGCGGGCAGGATCAAGTCGCTGATGCCGCCCCGCAGCAGACAGCAACTTCTGCAACGCGTTGTTATAGGTAGCATGCGAGGCTCCGCGTCCCTCTGCACCTGCATCCATTTCTTGCCACGCGTGAGCGCAGACATGAAAGTACGCGTCGACGCACTGCCCATCACCGGCAGCATCCAGCGCTTCGGCTTGATCCATTGCCGAGGGGCACGAAGAAAACGTCAGCCGGCATAACTGATGTGATCCTCGCTGATGGCAAATTCCGAACGATGAGCAGCCACTTTGGCCAAGAATGATCCCTAACAGGATCAAAGCAAACAGCTGATGGACCGGATGCCGCATGAACGAGCCAGGGAAGGAAAGCAACGAGGCAGGTGTGCATCCTCCTGACGCCTTTCATACCCATCCAAGGGCTAAGTTTGCTTTGTATCGGCGTCGGCCAACTCCTTGGTGAGCCAACGGATAACACCAAGGTAAGAATTGAACGAAGCACCCACCAGTTGCCGGCATTTTCGGAAAACTTGATGATGAAATCAGAAAAGCCAGCTCACTTCGACATGACTCAACTACTGCATTCAGCGCTGCTCGTAATTCGCTTTCTATTCGGTTTTTTTGATCCGGGTGGGCATCTGTGCTGCTGTGTCCTGCAGCCAACGATCGAGGCGTTCTCTGAGTTTTGCGGCGACCTCCGGCAACTGCTGTGCAAGATTCTGAGTTTCGCCAATGTCGCTTTGCAGATCGAAGAGTTCTACCGAATTGTCGTCGTACCGACGGATCAACTTGTACTGCCCGGAGCGAATCGCACCGCCCGGACGGTTCGAGCGATGCCAAGCATAATGCGGGTAATGAAAATACAGATCATCGCGCTCCAGCTTCTTGCCTTGGAGCAGAGGGCGCAAAGATGTGCCGTCGAGCTTGGTCTCCCGTTCCAACGTCACTTGGGCCACATCCAGGATCGTGGCAGGCAAATCCATGCTGATTACAGGTGTGTCGTTGCTGGTCCCGGCAACAGAGCCCTTGTCCGGCAACTTCGGCCAACGGACGACGAGAGGTACCCGCAACCCACCTTCGTATAGGTCTCCCTTGCCTGATCGGAGTGGCCGATTATCCGTGGCACCCTCCCAACCGCCATTGTCGCTGGTTAAGATGACGAGGGTTTTATCGGCGATGCCCAGTCGGTCAATTTCGTCGAGCACCTTGCCAACTGCGCGGTCTGTGGCTTCCACCTGAGCGCCATAGACTGCGTTCTTGAGCCCCGCTCCCTCGTTGCCTTGGTACTTCGCGACCAGCTCCTGCGGAGCTTCAAAGGGATAGTGCACGTTATAGGTCCACAAGCAAATGAACATCGGCTTGTGGTGACCGGCTCGCATGAAAGTAACCGTCTCGTCAGCTAACCGATCAGTCAGGTACTCACCCTTCTTTCGCGACTTAATGGCGGGGATTCGATAGGGGTCAAAGTATGTCGGTGGCCCGCCAAAGCCACAGCCGCCGATGTTGATATCAAACCCCTGATGCTCCGGCCAAAAGGCTGGACCACCCGCCTGCCCCTCTTTGGCGTCCTGTTCCCCAGAAAGATGCCACTTGCCAAAGAAGCCTGTCGCATAGCCAGCCAGTTTAAGACGTTCGGCCAGCGTGATGGTCGCGAGGGGCAGTCTGTGTTCGGCAACCGGTGGTTGTAACGGTCGGTCCTTAGGCCAAAACGCGGGACCATCCTGGCCATGCTGGGTGATGCGGAGCCGCGCGGGTGCCAAGCCGGTGATCATCGCGCCGCGAGTCGGCGAACAAACAGGTGAAGCCGCGTAAGCATTGGTGAATCGTATTCCTTGCTTGGCCAACGCATCGATCCGCGGCGTGTTGAGGCGCTCGTTGCCTTGACAATGCAGGTCCATCCAACCCAGGTCGTCAACCATGATAAGCACGACATTCGGCGGTGCAGCGTAAGTCACTCCGCAATGCGCAAGTGCAATCAAAGTAGCGACGACCAATATTCGCAAAATGAGTACTCGTGAAGGCATCCCGACCTAATCCTTCCAGCCACGGTCGACACGGGTAGTCCGTAGCGTATTTGAACCTGTTAGCTGCCCAGCGCCATCGTTCGCTCAAGGCGACTGGTATTCCCTTGCTTGTCTTTGATTTCAATTGAAATGCGAGCGGTCTTTAAATTGGCCAACGACGACCCAAGCGGCAATTCCCAAACGCCATCGCCTGCCAATTTGAAACTGGCTGCCAGGTTCTCGTTCGCAGCGATTCCGGCAATCTCGAAGTCTGCTTTGACTTGCAACGAAGCTTGATCGAGACCCGAGCCGTAATCGTGCATGCCAATCAGGATGCGCGAGGGGGATTTGTCTTTGCCTGAATCATCCAGCGTGAGCGTCAACGTGGGCCGCTGATCATCGACTAACCAGCCCGTGCGTTTTTTGGGATCGCCCTCGAATTGCAAATCGATCGGGCAGCCGAGGTCGATCCAACGAACGAGCGTTCGGCGGTCTTCGTCGCTGAGGGGTTGCACCTTGCCGGCCTTCACCGCCTCAGGTGGAGGCATGCTGCTGCCAAGAAAGGCCAAGTGCGCGATCTCGAGCACCTGGGAAGTGGGATCAACCAACTCGCCGCGAAGCGTCATCGACTTCACGTCACCAGGCGTCGTTTCATAGGGCATGTCTTCGTTCTGCCAGCCATCGAGCCGCTTGCCATAGACCTTCCAAATCAGCAGACTGCGCCGGGATTGCATCATGGTGACATAACGCGAGGCGCTCTCCCCTCGCCAACCGTGGCGATGCCACGGCTTGTGTCCCCATTGCCCTTTAGCATCTGCCGCGAGCCGCGCATAACTGGCGGGAAGATTGATGTCGAAGCCGAGGCCGGACGGATTCTTTGCCTTCACAATTTCATCTTCATCGAGCACCAGATTGCCTGCTGGCTCGTTGCTCTCCTTGGTATGACAAGCCACGCAACTGCGGGCAAAGATCGGCTTGATGTCGCGGTGGTATTCCACATTTTTCACCCCTGCCTCGTGGCGCAAGCCGCTCTCATCGGCGGTATCCCATTTTTTCTTTGTCTCGTCGAATTGCTTGCTGGTCAGCAGCGGAGAGCGCTGGGTCAGGTCAAACAGGCTATAGTCCTTTCGCGCCGCGGCCGTGTCTTCGAACCGAGTCGGCTGTTGGCTGTGGGCGTGGCAGCCACCGCAGTCGGTGCGAATCTCACCGGCGCGCACCTGATGCCAGGTCTGCGCGCTGTTCAAAACCATGCCGTCCCTGTTGAGCGTTTGAAACGTCCAAGCAATGTCGGCAGGCAATTTCAGAAGAAAGCTAGTGTCGGGATTGCCATCGGGATCGAGCGGCTGTTTGCCTCCTGCGAACTTGCGGACCGGCACTTCGCCCAAGATACGCATCCGTTCCTTGGCGTGATTGTAATACGTCCGGCCGCGCCCCTTCACGTCCGAAGTCGGCTCAAGCGCGACAATGCGGATCGCATGAATTTCGTCGTTTGAATAAAGTCCTGCGTCGCTACCCTGCACGGTCCAGTTGTGCGATGAATCGAAGCCCTTGTATCCCGTGCGATCTTTCTCCCCAGCGTATTCGGCGGTCACCTTGCCAGGTGGCACCGCGCCGTACGGATAGCTCTCCCGCTTATAGAGGCTCGATGTGCCGACGAGCCCAAACGGCGAACCGGCGGGCAAATGTGGCGATTGCTTGCCGTCGTTAGCAAGTGGTTCCAGCCTCGCGGGTTCGTCGATGCCGTAAATCCGTTTGTAAGGTGCCAGCGCGCGGGGCCATTGCTCGTGAAAATTCGGATCATTCTTGATCAGCCGCATTTGCGCCGGCTCATCGATGGGCACACCCGACTTGATCAGATAAATACCGCTATCGAATCCCGGTTTATAACGCGTGAAGCTGTTGAGAGAACCCGCGGAATAAGCAGTTAGCAAGTGATTGTCGGGGGCCGCCGCAGGATGCGTGAACTTTCCAAGCCGCGGCGAGTTGTTGTCCTTGGGGTCGCTGGGCTGCGAGGGCCAATCCCCTTTTAGCACGAACGGCGTGAGCGATTCCATGCCATGTGGACTGAAGGGAAATTGAATGTGGATTGGCCTCCCGTCCGAATGCCGACCGTGCCGCACCTTGGCGTTTCGCTCGTGCGGCTTGTAGCCGGGGCCAAAGCTGGCATAGCCATCGGGCACGCTAAGGGGAAACTTCAGGTAGGTGCCAAAGCCGAAATTGTTGAGGTTGTAGTAGCTCTCGGCGACGATGCTGCCGTCGCTCAGCTGCGTTTGAAAGTGCGTCGAGTCAGCCGTGCCGTTGCCGATCTCAAAAGCACTCAGCAGCGGCCCCCAGCGCGTGCCGTCGGGATGAATCGACCACACTCCCCACAAGTGATGGCTTCGTAAGCCTTGCGATTCCAGCGAGCTGAACATGATCCGCCCATCCTTGAGCACCACCGGATGCAGCGCCATGCCCAGGTTCAAGTGACCAATGCATTCCACGTTGCTACCGTCGTCGTTCATGACAAACAACTGTAGGGCAAGGGCGTTCGGGGCATACCCGGGATTTGCTGCCTTGTATGCGTGGCGATCGCTCACAAACGCCAGCTTGCCGCCCGGCAGCGGACAGGGACCAAGGTTGTAAACGCCCCATGGCGGCAGTTGCGACTTCGACCACTCGGCGACGCCGGTGTTGGGAGTGAACTGCTGCCCGGTGAGCTGCACGGTAGTGCGAGTAGGCACATGAACCTTGTAGATGTCGGCCCCGTGGTGGCCGAGGGCGTCGTGCATTTTGGCGTAATAGACCCACTGTCCATCAAACGACACGGCGGGGTCAGCGATCGACTCTTTTTCTGTCACCGGCACCAGCACTTCTTCTGTGCCATTGGGCTGCAGCAGAACGAGAGGTGCACCGGGCTCCATGCTCCGTGGATCACCCACCTCAGCCCACTTCGCGCGACCGTCGGCCTTCGTACGCGGGGCGCGCACATAGACGATGGGGTAGTCGTAGACGACAGAACTATCGGTGCCAATGGCGGGCACATCCAGGCTAAGGACACCGGCATAGCGCTTCGATTCTTGTCCGCGCGACGTACCCGCCAAGCAACAGGCGATGACAGTTGCTAACCAAACTCTTGTTAAACACAACTGCATTGTGATTCCCCTGATTGAACTTTTGCTTGGCCAGAGCCCGTCGATCAATATAGGCTGATGCATGCCGGGGGCAAATTGTTTTGTTGATCCGCCGAGTTGCAAATGAAAACGTTCATTCTGTCGCTACTGCTCTTCTGCAGTTCTATCGCCGCGCTTTGCGCTGAGAACTGGCCCGGTTTGCGTGGGCCGACCGGCCAGGGCGTGAGCACGGAGACGGACATGCCGATTGAATGGAATCAGACCAAGAGTGTGCGTTGGAAAGTCGCTTTGCCAGATGCCGGTAAATCCACGTCCATTGTCTGGGGCGATCGCGTGTTCGTCACGCAGGCCAGTGAGCGCAAGCTCTGGCCGCCGCAAAAACCGAAAGATTTCACGAAGGGGGTCTCGTCCGGCGGGGCTGCCGTTCGTGGGCTGGTCGTGCGGGCGGCGCGATGACTACGCCACCTGGCAAGAGAACATCGACATGGTGCATGTCCTTACCGCTGGCCATCATGGCTTTGCCTTTTCGTGGAATAACGGTGATCATGGTGAAGGGGGACAAGCGATGGGCCTGATCAACAAGTACTACCCTGCCGAGAAGTTCCGGAAGAACGAAAGCTTTCCCGCGTTCGGCAACAGCTCGATCGATCAGCAAATGGGCGATGGCGACCCGGCCGCAGGCGAACTGGTAGGCGGCATCAACCTTGGCTTTCACTGGGGCCAGATCGTTGATGAGACGGGCCGCTGGTCCGTCCGATTTTCGAATGATCTGGTCGCAGGCGAGATGACCGTCGATGTTACGCCGCGGCACTGCCAGCAATTCAAACCGCAGCCTGGCCATATGATGCGCTGGAAAAGCTCGCTTGACGATGAGGTAACTACGACTGCGGATCGGCAAGGACTGGTGACTGATGCAAGGTTAATCTGCAGCTCGGCAAAGAAACCGTTTTGACATTATCCCAATAAAAGAGTCCTGCCTTGCGTCTAGTAGGGTTACGACGTGCGTTGTAAAGGAGCTAAATCGCGTGATCCCCTCGCCGCTGCTAACGCGAACTGCCATCTTGCTCGCTTATTTTTTGTGTTTTGTTGCCGAATCGTTAGCTCAGCCTGGGAACGGTGCCAGGCCGAATCCGCAGCTCGCCGCATTCTTCAAGCTGCATTGCATCGAATGCCACGGCGTCAATGAGCAGCAGGCCAAAGTTGCCGTTCATAATTTGGCTGTCAAGCCAGAGTCCCCCGCGGAACTCGCACTCTGGAAGCGGGTCGTGGAGCAACTGGAGAGCGGTCACATGCCGCCCGATGACGCCCGGCAACCCTCTGCGCAGCAGCGTCAAACCGCGATCACGGAGCTCCATGCAGGACTGGAAAAGGCTGGCGTCATCCGCGAAGGGAACGAAGTCGATCATGACGCGTTGTTCTCGGGCAAACCATTGGTCGACACGCATCAAGCGGCACAACGCGCAACTCCTGGTAGGCTTTGGCGGTTGTCACAGCCCGCATATGAAAACCTGCTGCGTGAGAGTTTCCGCGGCCTGCGCTCCGCTTCCCGCGTTCGCGCGCCGTGGGAAATGGTGCCCGATCCCAAGACCGGCTTTAGCGACCTCGCCTCCGCGCATCGCATTGGCGAAGCGGAATTGGAACATCACCTGCGAAATGCCTTGCCCATCGTGCGCGACACCATGGCGAACAAGTCACAACCGCCGGAGTTCGTCGCGCTGACGAAGGGAGGCGTGGCGGCTAACGCTGAGCAAGTGGCGGCTGCGGTGGGTTACGTTTTTCGCAAAGTGCTGCGCCGCGATCCCACGGTGACCGAACGAGAGCGGTATGCCGGTTTCGTTCGCAAGAATCTGGCAGCTACTGAGGCCAAGATCGCGATCGAGCAGCTATACCTGGCTGCCATGCTGCACCCGGAGTCGCTCTACCGCGTGGAGATGGCGAAGGAGCAGCCTGAGGTGCTTACGCCGCATCATTTGGCGAGGGCCATCGCCTACACGCTGACGGATCAGGCTCCCGATGCCACCTTGCTTGCGGCCGCTGCCAAGAATGAACTGGGGACGCCCGCAGAAGTACATGCCCAGGTGCTCCGCATCCTGCGCGATCCGCAAACTTCCCAACTGCGCATCCTGCGATTCTTTCAGGAGTACTTCGGCTATACGGTAGCTCCGGACGTCTTTAAAGACGCTCCCACGCTACAAGCTGCCAAGGTAGTCGAAGATGCGAAGTACACCCGCAAAGAAACTGAGTGGGCCGAGGCCGCTTATACATTTGTGCGCGATGCCGACTGGTTGATCCTTGACGTTATCGAGCAAGATCGCGACGTGCTGCGTCAGCTGCTCACCACCCGTGACACGTTCACGCTCACCAAGAGCGAACGTGGGCCGCGGCCGATCGTCGCTGCCGAGTTGCAAAACGCCAAACGCAAGCATCGCGAGAACAGCACGACCCGCGGATTCTTCCGCGGCATTCCGGTGGAGCTACGGATTTATGAGCTGGACGAGCTCGCCATCCGCCGCGATGCTTGGGCACCCGATCGACGCTATGCAATGCCAGCCGGTCATCGTTCGGGCATCCTGACGCACCCGGCCTGGCTCATCTCGCAGTCGGACAATTTTGACAACAGCCCGATCCATCGCGGCAAGTGGATTCGCGAAAAGCTGCTCGGTGCCAAACTACCTGAGATTCCGATCACGGTCGACGCTCAGTTGCCCGAAGAGCCACACAGCACGCTGCGCGAGCGGATGCGGGTCACACGCGAGACCTACTGTTGGAAGTGCCACGTGAGAATGGATCCGCTCGGCCTGCCGTTTGAAATGTACGATCACTTCGGCCGCTATCGAGAGACAGAGCTTGAGAAGCCGGTCGAGGCGAGCGGGGAGTTGCAAGGGACGGGCGATGCGAAGCTCGATGGCCCGGTGAAGAATGCGATCGACATGATTGAGCGACTTGCCAGTTCGGAGAGAGTCGAGCAGGTGTTCGTCCGCCACGTGTTCCGCTACTTCATCGGCCGCAACGAAACGCTGGCGGATGGCCCTACCCTCCTGCAGGCACACCGTGCGTATGCAGAGAACGACGGCAGCCTGCAGGCGCTGCTCGCCGCGCTGCTCAGCTCACCAGCTTTTTTGGAACGCACGACGGATGGCGGTAAGATTGAACCGTAACGCGACCTTTGGAATGCTTTTTCAGAACGGGAGATTGCCATGATCGATCGGCGCAAATGGCTTGCCGGAGTTGCGGCTGGAGGCGCGTTATTATCGCCGCTGGCCAGGGCCCTGACCGCGCAGGCCGCGAGCGCGGTGGAGCCGCCCGCTCCCAAGCGGTTTGTCTTTGTCGTGTTCGAAAACGGATTGCGAGAAAGCGAAGTGCAGCCTGAGGGCGTGCCGCTTGCTACTGAAAAGACTCGTATTACTTCCTTGGACGCGCTCAAGTTGCCCGCCAAGGTGATTGATCCCTTTGAGCCCTTCAAAGATCGCTTGACGATCATTCAGGGCTTGCGCGGCACGCATCTCAACCCAAATCACGGCGCCGGCTACGGCACGCTTTCCGGCCTGCCGCAAGCGCCGGCCGACAAACGGCGCGTGCGGGCGGAATCGATCGACGCAGCCTTGGCGATTATCTCTCCGGGCCTCTTCCCTTTGGTCGTACTCGGAATCAATGGCGGCTATACGGATACCTCGACCGCCTACGGCTTGTCCGCCTGGGGCCAGGGCAAGCCGATTCCGATTCAGTGCCGGCCGGAACTGGCGTACGAGTCGTTGTTTGGAGCTGCGGGAACCGACCGCAATGACTTCTTGGCCCGCAAGAATCTGCTCGACTTTGTATCGGGTGATTTGAAGCAAATAAAATCCGGCCTGGGCAGCGCTGAGCGCCAGCAACTTGACTACCATCTCGATGCGCTCGAGTCGCTCAGCAAACGCTGGGGGAAGCTCGGCACACTAAAGGAAGACGGCCGACTCGCCAGGCACGCTCCGCGGCCAGCGGTTGCTCCGCCACAATCGATGCCCGACGTAATCGATGCTCAGTTTGATATTGCCACTGCAGCCCTCTCGGCCGGCCTGACCAACGTGATCACCATCACCTCGGGCATGGGTAGTCTCGGCCCGAACTACAAGGGCTTTTCGAACATGGGCCAGCATAGCGCGGGACATGGCAATCCTGATCCGGAACTGGGTGTCCGAGGCACCGAGGTTGTCCGCCGGGCACATCACTTCATGGCCGAGCGAACGGCAGACCTGATGAAGCACTTGCAAAGCATTCCCGAAGGTAATGGGACGATGCTCGACAACACGCTCGTCGTCTTCATGAGCGACAGCGCGGAGCGACAACACAGCCAGGGGACGCAGTGGCCAATTGTGTTGCTCGGCAACCTTGGCGGCACGCTCAAGACCGGCCACCTGGTCAGCTACCCGATGACGGCTAAGACCGTCGAGAACGACTACGGCGAATCACGCGAGGCGGGCACCGGCTTGCCAACCAACCCAACGCTCAATCGGCTGTTTTGCACGCTGTTGCATGCAGCCGGAGCGCCACGGGAGAATTTCAACTTGCTCGTAACGGGCCTCGATCAAAACGGCCCACTTACGGAACTGCTTGCATGATCTGCGTGACAATTCGGTTCGCGATCGTTGGTTGCCTTGTCCTTGCTTCGCAGAGAACGACAAATGCGGAAGAGCGGCTCGTGGCCAGCGAGCCGCTGGTCCTCAGGCATCCGGCGATTAACAAGAGCATCGGCAACCCGGTGCATTGTCTGTCGTTCGTGAACGGAGACGCATTGCTTGTTACCGGCGCGACGTCTGGCGTTCACCTGTGGGATCCCAGCAGCGGTGAACTTAAGCAAACGCTCGATGTCGACGAACGCTCCGTCGATGCGATTGTGCAAGACCCACGCGGCACACACCTCGTTGCCGGTGGCGCACAGGGCGTGATCAAAGTTTGGGAAGCCCACACGTTCAAGCCGCTCGCCACACTGGGACCGACGGCCGGTGCCATTCGAAGCCTGTCAATCTCCTCCGATGCAAAACTGCTAGCCAGCGTTAGCCCTAATCCGCCTTCCGTGGCGACCAACGAGCGCTTTGGTCTTCTGCTCTGGGACTTGGCCACCGGCCGGCAATTGCGGCGAATCGATCATCCGCCACCGGCGTTCGGTTCAACAGTTGTCGCGTTCCTGCCGGACGGCAAGCAGCTGATCTCCGCGCAGGATCGCACCTTCCGCTTGATTGATGTGCAAAAAGGTGCGATCAGCAAAACCATCGACATGCCCGAACTGCCGCGCACGATCCAATGCCTCGCGATAAGTCGGGAAGGTCGGCTCGCCACGGGTGTATTTGAAGCAAAGCTGCGTCTGTGGAACACTATCGATTGGAAGCAGATTCTTGCCTGGGACGCACACGACAAGCCAGCGCCGCCACGGCGTGGCGTATCAACGGTCTGCTTTTCGCCCGATGGAAAATACTTGCTCAGCGGTGGGCTGGATGGGCACGTTTGTGTTTGGGATGCGTCAACAGGTCGGCAACTGCTGGAACTCGATGGCAGCGGCGAACAAACCAGTGGCTGGATAACTGGCGTCGCTATTACTGCCGACAATCGCCTGCTCGCGGCCACGCACTTTGGCGGTACGGCAACATTGTGGCGGCTGCGGAAGGCGGAATGAGAGATGAGTTAACGAGCAAGTGAACGTTGCTGCCGCAATACGCTCTCAGGGCCACATTTAACCAAATTTGACTGAGATCGGCTTTGTTGCGTCGCGCGGCTCGCCCTTTATTCCTTTCAAAAGGAACTGGCTGGGGCGGTCGCGGCCAACTTTTACGGTGTACTCCCCGGCCGCAAATACAGGGGGCTGATAACTCTCACCGGGAACTCGCAGCGTGTAGAGCACCTCACCTGTTTTATCTTCGATGACCTGTACCACAGGATCTTGCATTTTCTCGAAAACAAGTTTCGGTAACCAAGCAACCGGCTTGCGGCCGTCGTTATCAGCGGCGGCGATGGTAATCGGCCAGCCGGCAAACTGAGCCTGGTCACCCTCTTTCGCGTCGGCGAAGCGGGGCCAACATTCAAACGTGACTTGGCGTTTTTGCTTATCGAAGCGAACGATGCCATAGCCATCGGAGCGTTGGCGCTCGTCAGCAATATTCTGGGGGTTCGCATACGCGAGCATCGAAATCTTGTTGCCGAGACCATCTTGGAAGTCGCCCGTCCAGGGCAACGGACTGTTAGCAACGGGATTGGGCCCAGGCTGCTCGTCGAGTGGATGCCACCAGCGACCATAAATGGTGTTGACGAGGGCGGGACTCGTGAAAGCATAAGGGCCATCGCCAAACTCGTTAATGCCGTGTTTCACCACCACCGCCAGATGTTGATCGCCGCAGAGATGAACCGCCTGCACACGGCGAATTTCTGCGAGAGCTTTGTTGCGAGCCGTCTGAGGCCAGCCATTGCAATCGAGATCGGCAAGAAGTCGATCGCTCCGCTTGCCGTGCATATGGACCGCACCGCAGAAAGCCGTTTGTGAGAGGACGGCCTTCACGGCCGCGCCGGTCCAGTCTTCGCTCCAGTTCTGTAAAAACTTATGCTGCCGCTCGCCAAGCAACTCCAAGCCCGGCAGATCGATTGTTTTTGGATCGTACTTCGGATCGTTGATGTGGTCGGGGCGCGGCCCCATCTGGGGAATCTTGCCCGCGGGACCAGTCTTGAACTTACGGTCTTCGAGGATTGCAAAGTCGATACCGCCGACGCGGAGTCGTGTGAAGTAAACCGTGATGCCGCGTTCGACCGGGGCTGGATCGACCGGGTCAGGAAGGTGCCAGGTTTGCGCCCGCTGCACGAGATTGACGTACTCGACCGGATAAAAATAACCGCCGTCGGCATTGCCGCTGATTTTCGAGCGCTTGCCATTCTCGCCCCACAGGTTGGGATGACCAACATCGTGATCGTCCGGAATGGTGATCGTCGGCCGATCGCGAATCACCTCTCGAAATTGCAACCCAAACTCGATCCAGCCAGCAGTATGCTCCGTGTGCCGATACGTTTGATCGCCGGCGAAGAACAGCAGATCGGGATCCTGCATTTTCAGATTGTCGATGATCTCCGGTCGCAAGCCCGTCGTGCGGCTGGAATTACACGACATATTTGCCACGACAATCACTGGCTTATCGCGCGGATCGCGGCGAATTAGCCCCTCGAAGAGCGCTTCGTCGGCATGCCGCACGCGATAGGGCACGTCCTCGGTGTCGTCCCAGTTCTCAAGCCGAAAGTGAGCACTCCAGCCGGGAAACAGAACTGGCGACTTGGCAGCTTCCGTCCACTTTCCGTCGCGTTGAAACTCCAGCCGCGCCTCCCGCACCTCATCCGGCTTGAGCGGATAAAGCTGCGCGGTGAGCTTGAGCACGCCCCGATCATGGGTATAGAGCGCGAATGCCACCACTTCATTGCGGGGCACATCCATAGGCGGTGGTGGGTTGGCTACTTTAGGCTTTGGCTTGTTCCACCACTGGCCAACGGCACAGGAATCAAGATTGGCGAACTCTGAGCCAAACGGAAGCGGAGGTTCTGCTGATGCCGGTGCAGCGTTAGCGCTAGGTGATGCCGAGCGCCACCAACAACAAAGTGCAGCGAGTTTCAAAAAGAAACGGCGAGTTTGGTTCATGTTGGTTGCACTCAGGATGGAATAGCTGTGAAGTGGCTGCTTTTACTTGGTCATGACCGGAGTCGCAAAGCTCTGGGAATGAAACAACATGACCTGATCTCCCAAGTTCCGGTAGCAGGCTGCTGCACTGTGGGGAGCATCGCCGGCGATTGCTTGTTTGTACGGAATTTCTAGCTTGGCGAGATGGCGCATCCAGTCTAGATTCGCTTCATAGTTGAAATCTTGCTTGCCCACGCCCACGAGGATGCGCAATGGGAACTTATCCTTCCGCTTTGCATAGGCCTCAGCGAGATCGTACGTATTGTTACCCGGTTCAAACTGAACGCCGCTCGTTTCGCGACCTTGGTTCTCGGCAGCATGTCTTTCGTGCTGATGACCGCCACCCATCGGGGCTGCGGAGCAAAATAGTTCGGGGTACTTAAACATGATTCGCGCCGTACCTCTACCCCCTTGAGAGAATCCCTCGATGCCGCGACCTTCGCGTTTGGCAATCGTACGATAGTTCGCGTCAATGTGTGGGATCAGTTCCTTCACGAACGCGGTCTCACCAAGGGACTGCTTTTCGGGAAAGTCGTAGTGGCTCATTTCGCCGCCATTCACAAAGACATAAATCAGCGGCGGTACTCGCCCCGCATTAATCGCCGCGTCGAAGACCGCTGCCATGCTGATGCTCTTGTGCTCACCACCAGGGCGACCGCCGTGCAGGTAATAAATGACCGGGAATCGTTTAACCGCACCGTCCGAACTCTTCGCTTGTTCGTAGCCAGGAGGCAAGTAGACGTAGTAGCCCACATCCGTCTTATTGGCGGCACTTGCAAATGTGCCATGCAGCAGCAACGGCGTGCGCTCGGCGGGGAGCTTGTTGATCCAACGGAACGGCGCTTCTTTGGGCTGAGCCGGAGCGGACCGCGCTGATGACAGCACAACGCTCAGCAAAGCGAACAAGCACACCAGTGAGTGATTTCTTGAGTGATGCATCGTTACGGCTCCGTGAGATTGGGTGCCCAGACACCGGGCTGAATTTCCGGCGTAACTCCTGACTGCGGATAGGTAGACTTGGCTGCAGTTCGAACTTGTTGAGATAACTCGGCAACGGTTTGAGCATGTTCGGGCAAGCTTGCCAGATTGGTCAGCTCGCGAGGGTCCGCATCGTGATCGTAAAGTTCTCGTCCCTTTTTCCCTTCGTCCCATTCAGTGTAACGCCAACGCGGCGTACGTAAGCTGTAGCCAAAGAACCTTGCCCCATCGGAGCCAATGTTGGTAGTGACGGAGGCTCTCGCCGGACCGCCGCCGCGCATGACCTGAGTCAGCGCCCAACCGCGTCCTTTCACATTCGGATCTTTCAGCATCGGCACGAGGCTTTGGCCTTGCAGATTGGCCGGAGTTTTTACGCCACACAGCTCGGCGAGCGTCGGATAGAGATCGAGATGCGACACGGGAGTTTTCGCCACTCCTCCTTTCGTGCTTTCTCCCGGCGCGACGATCAGCATTGGTACGCGCGAGCTTTCTTCAAACAGGCTCATCTTCTGCCACAGGCCGTGCTCGCCCATGTGATAACCATGATCGCTCGTGAACACGATGATCGTGTTGTCGGCCAGCCCCAGTCGATCGAGCGCCGCGACCACTCGGCCAACTTGCGCGTCCATAAAGCTGATACTCGCCAGATATGCCTGTCGACATTGCCGGCGGAGATCATCGGTGAGTTTGTCTTGCTCCTTCTTGTAGCTGCCCAGACCGGGGGCAGGGATGTCGGCCTGGTCTTCTTTCACGCCTTGCACAACGGGCATTTCTTTTTCGTTGTACAGATCGAAGTACGACTTGGGCGAAACGTACGGTGTGTGGGGGCGGAAGAAGCCGACCGCCAAGAAGAAAGGTCGATCCTGCCGTTTCGCACAGCGTTCCAGTACCCATTCAGCATCCTCAGCCATCAGGCCGTCGGTATGGTACTGGTCGCCCTTCGGCGAAGCGTACCAACTGAGCGTGCCGCCGAATTGGCCGGGGGTCAACGTCGTAATTTTCGGCTCTTCTTCCAGCCGGTCGACGCCAGCCGGATTCAATTCCAGTTCCCAACTGCCGGGATCATCGTGTCCGTTGGTTCCAATCGACTTCGGCACGTTGTAGTGATACAGTTTGCCGATCCGCGCTGCGAAATAGCCCGCATTGCGAAACGCCTGCGGCAGGCTCTGGTGCGCCGGAATGGTTTGCCGAAAAATCTGCTGATTGGCCAAGATGCCGGTACTGTTGGGATACAGGCCCGTCAGCATTGAATTGCGGCTTGGACCGCACAACGGAAAGGAGCAATAGGCCCGCTCGAATCGCACTCCTCGCGCTGCCAACCGATCCAGATGTGGCGTCTTGGCGAGCGGATCGCCGTAACAGCCCAGCATGTTGTTCAGATCGTCGGAAATCAGAAACAACACGTTGGGACGCATTGCATCGGCTGCCGAAGAGTTGTCAGTGACCAAACAGAACAAAGCGAATGCAAGAACGACTGGAATTCTCATGGAAGCAATCCCGGGAGAGGTGGTTAACCAGCGAATTAGTGATCTGGATCTAACAATTGATACGCCCACAGTGCGATCTGTGGCTTTTACTTCTTCGATCGAGCTTTGCCTTTTCCAGCAGGGGGTTGCGCGGGCGAAATGAGTCCATCATCGGGCTGATTCCACAATCGCCAGGGATCGTTAAGCCGACGCATTTCGGCGAGCAGCAGGGCCTCCATTTCTTTCAACTTTTCGGCGTGCTTCGGATCTCCAGCCAGGTTCACTTGCTCGGTGTTCGGCGTTACTTTCGTAAGCGCTGTCACCCCCGGATCGTGATGTTCCTTAATTAACTCGGACGGATTCTCAGCGAGATTGAACAACTGAGTCTCTCGAACTGAACCGTCCATGACATCGTACTTAACGAGCTTCCAGTCCCCTTTTTTCACCGATCGCATGCCCGGTTTCGTGCCGCCATTGTAGACGCCGTACAAAACGTCCCGAATTACGGCCTGACGTCCTTCAAGCACCGGCTTGAAACTGATTCCTTCACTGCTGGCCGGCGCTTCAATGCCGGCGAGATCGCAAAGCGTGGCGAGCACATCCAACAGATAGATGTTGCCTTGCGCGCGAGAGCCAGCCTTGATTCCCGGCCCTTTCACGATGAAGGGAACTCGCCAGGTGTGCTCATAGAGGTTTTGCTTCCCTTGCAGACCATGTCTTCCAATGGCGATGCCGTGATCGGCCGTATATACGATGATTGTGTTCTGAAGTTCGCCAAGCTCTTCGAGTTTTGCCAAGACCCGGCCAATCTGAGTGTCGATGTTCTCGCTGCAAGCAAACTCACGACCTATTTCGTTGCGGATCGTTGCTTCGTCGCGGCGCTCCCAAACTCCACTAACTTGCACTTCATCTCGCAAGCGCGGATGGCCATGAGGAAACGGATGCTCGGGTAGATAGTTGGGCGGCAGCGCGGGTTGCTTATCATTCAGCGGTGGTGGCGACTTTTGATCTGTGTGATTTACCGCGCCATACTTGGCGAGCAACTCCGGTGTTCCGTCCCGCTCGTCGTGCGGATGCGAAAAGCCAAAGTAGATGAAGAACGGCTTTTGTTCGCGTGTCGATTTGCGCTCCTCGAGGTATTCCAATACGCGCTCGCCGTGCCACGCGCTACCCGTTTCGGGAGTGCCGCCGCGCTTGGTAGCGTCGCGACGAACGGTGAAGAGTTTGTTTGCGGCTTCGTAGCTGTTCCCCTGTTTACACGTTCGCATCGTCGCGTAACCAGCGCGATTGAAGACGGCCGGAATCGTGTTCTGTTCAAGGCCAGCCGGGCAAAGTCCCTTTTGCACCGCCCCTGGCGCGATTGGCAAGTGCCAAACGGTTCGCCCACTCATGATCATGTGCCGCGAAGGTGTACAAACAGCGCCGCTGAATGAGCCCATATGGTAGGCACCGTCGAACACCATTCCCTCCGCAGCGAGGCGGTCGATATTCGGCGAATTCAGCGAGGATTTCGGATTGTAGATCTTGAGATCAAACGGGGACTGATCATCCGCCAGAATGAACAACACATTGGGCCGCTCTGCTGCCGTTGCGACTTCAGCGCTGAGCCAAAATAAGCTGCCGATAACAGCACCCACAAGTAACCGAATCTTCATGGTGTTGCCTTTCGCACAAAGTTGATTGGAGAGTCATTGGAGTTGCGGCACGCCGGGCACTATCGTCGACTGGTGCAGCTTCACGGCTTGTTGAATCTCGGCGAGCACATCGGCATGTGCGGCCGCCACGTTTCGCTTTTCGGAAGCATCTCGACCCAGGTGAAACAGGAGCGGCGGATCGTGCGTTTCTGCTTGAGGTTGGCCGTAGCCCGTTTGAGTCTTGAAATGGGCTTTCCATTCGCCGAGACGGCAGGCAAAGATCTGATCGCCGCGATAGTAGAAGTAGGGACGTTCCACGAGCGGTTGCGCTGCGAATAGCAGCGGCGCTAAATCAACCCCATCGAGCGGCACCTTGTCCGGCAGCGGTGCGCCGGCAATTGCTAACGCGGAGGGGAGTAAATCCAGCGTGCCCGCACGCTGGCTCGTTACGCTGGGCTTAATGCGCCCCGGCATCCACGCTATTCCTGGGACGCGCATGCCACCTTCCCATGTACTTCCTTTGCCATCTCGAAGCAGTCCGGCGCTTCCTCCTTGATCGCCCATGATGAGCCAGGGGCCGTTGTCGCTGGTGAAGACCACGAGCGTTCGGTCGGCAATGCCTTCGGTGCGTAAGGCGTCGAGCACCTGTCCCACGCTCCAGTCGAGCTCTTCGACTGCATCGCCGTAGATGCCAGCGCGGCTCTTTCCCTTGAACGCCGGCGAAGCGAACATCGGCACATGCGGGAACGTGTGGGCGAAGTACAAAAAGAATGAGCCGTCCTTTTGCTGGCGAATGAACTGCACGGCTTCTTTTGTGTAGCGCTTGGTGAGTGTCGTCTGATCGGCCGGCTGCTCGACGATTTTGCCATCCCGGATCAGCGGCACATTCCAACCGTCCTGAGGTGGATTCGGCGAGCCAGTCGCTCCCCGTGGCAGGTCTGACCGGGCGTCCATGTCATTGGAATAGGGCAGGCCAAAGCTATGCTGAAACCCCTGATCGAGCGGCCGCGATCCTTCGTGAATACCCAGATGCCACTTGCCGACGTGCGCGGTGGCGTACCCTTGATCCCGTAAGGCCTCCGCAATGGTAATTTCCTCCGGCGGCAGCCCACCCTTGGAACTCGGAAACAACACTCGCCGATTTCCGCACATCCCGCTGCGAATCGGATAACGCCCCGTTAGCAGCGCTGCTCGGCTGGGAGTGCAGACTTCGGACGCCGAATAGAAGTCAGTGAACCGCAACCCTTCGGCTGCCATACGATCGAGGTGTGGCGTGCGGATCGTGGGCGAACCGTAGCAACCCAGATCGCCATACCCCAGATCGTCCGCAAAAATGACGATGACATTTGCCTTCGGTGGTGGTGCCGCGTCAATGACGCGATCGCAAGGCAGCAGGCCTAATAGACAAAAGACTGCGCTAGTCGAAAGTCGCATGATCACACTCTATCGGCGGGAGAGGATTCAGAACTCGCTGCGAGCGGATGCGCAGCCGTTCCTGGTGTGCTATTCGAGTGTCGAACCGAAGCACGGTCAAGGACTGCCGGATAGCCCAGGCGACCTGCAAAGTCTTTTAAGCGAACTTTGCGGGCGATGGTTGCGATGGCGTCATTGGTTCGGGTGTTTGCTCAGGTGGAAGAGCCGCGGAAGCCACGTGGTGTTCGGCATCCGATCGTGAGCATCCTGGCTTTGGTGTTTTTAGGACTGCTGGCACGCATCCGAGAGATGGAGGTTCTCAATCGCTGGGCTTCGATCGAGAGCAGCCGTCGACGCTAAGACCAGTTTCCAGGGATCGACACCGATGTTGATCCGGTGCAACTGGTGACCGCGCTCGTTCACAACTTGAAGGTGGTCCTCGGACAGTGGTCGATGCGCGGCGAGAAGACCAATGAATCGGGCGTGCTGAAGAATCACTTGGCCGAGCTCAAACGAGATTTTCCGCTGCTGAAGTTAATCAACGGCGACGCCATTTATGCGACTCGGCCGCTCGCCGAAGTGCTGCTCGACCACAACTGCGATTACCTGTTGCAGATCAAAGGGAATCAGCCGGACATCCAAGAGGCGCTCGAAGTTTGCCTCGGTACGGCTCACGAAAAGCAGCCCGCCACCACCACGGTGCTGCGGATCTTCCGCACGGATCTCGACGAACCACTCCGCGCCCAAGCCGAAAACAATCGCGTGGGCGCCGGCCCGCGGGCTAGCAATACTCTAACACTCGTGAATTTGCAGGTCGCCAGGTCTCAATCGCAACGGCAATTTGCTTGCTGCTTGCTGCTTGCTGCTTGCTTGGCACGCTGACTATATTTGAAAGCTTGCGTGATCGCGAGTAATAGTTAGTCATCGCATCGCCTTCAGGATCCGCAGTTCGCCGCCCCGTCATCCTTAAGCTCCTCTACTAAAGTCGCATGCCTCGTTGCCTTGTCTCACTTTTTTCCGCTTGGTTGTGGCTAGCGTTCTGCGTTCCGGCGATCCTCAGTGCCAATCAAAATTCGCCTAGTTGGAAAGATGCGGTGGCAGCGCTCCAACGAGCCTGTCTCGATTGCCATATTAAAACATCGCCGGAAGCGGAACTCGATCTCTCGTCGTTCGCCGACGAGGCCGCCGCGCTGAAGAATTATCGTGTGTGGGAAAAGGTGCAACGCGTCGTTGCCAACGGTGAAATGCCGCCCAAGTCAGCCGAGCAGATTTCGGCCGAAGATCAGCAGCGCTTATTAGGTTGGATCGACAATGCACTCGATCGCATCGCTCACGCGAACGCCGGAGATCCCGGTCGCGTTACACTCCGCCGCCTGACAAACACAGAGTATGACAACAGCCTTCGCGATCTAACTGGGATGGATCTCGGGTTGGCCAAAGCATTTGTCAAAGACAATGGTGGCGGAGAAGGATTCACGAATACTGGCGACGTACTATTTGTCAGCCCCGAGCAACTCGAAAAGTATCTACGTGCCGCGCGCGATGTGGCCTCGCGAGCATCAGTATTGCCGGGATCGGGGATTCAGTTTCGCACAGAGCCAGTTGGTCTTCGCAGCCCAGCGTCGGTAGCAACCGAGTTGAATGCACGCGTCCGAAGTTGGTACTACGATCGTCTTAGCCCACTCTTGCCCGAAGGGCGCGATGACTTGCGGATCGAAGAGTACCTGCTTGCCTGCTGGCGGCATCACCACGGCCAGGGGGAACTTGGTGAGCTGGCTAAGGCTTCCGGGCTGGAACCCGCATTCTTGGCTCACTGGTGGACACTGCTGCAAAAGGACACCAAGAACCTATTTCTGCGTCGCATCCGCGAGCCCTGGCAGCAATTGCCAGGCCCCGAAAACGAAGTTGGCGCCAAGCGACAATGCGCTACGATTGCCGAAGAAATGAAGCTGTGGATGGGTGAACATCTAGATGCGAACAAGGCAGTACGAACATCGCCCGATGACGCCTTCTTTCTGTGTGTCACCGATGTCGGCGATGGTGATCGCGGCGACGTCGTACACTGGCTCAAAGCTGAGGTTTATCTTGGTGAGGACCGCAAACATCCGCAGCCGCTCTTCGCTTACGTGGCCGCGAGAATCACCGCGCTCGAGAAACAACTTGCGTCCGGAGAGAAGAACGCAAGTGCACTCCGGCAACAACTCGATGATCTACGAGCAGTCGACAAGCTTCGCAGTCAGCAAGTTGAAGGAACAACGGCCCCCGATGACGGTTTCACCGTGCGTGCTCCCTCGATCGTCAAGCTTGTGTTGCCCGCCGAAGTGGGTTTGCTGCGTGCTTCGTCAAAGCTGGACGTAGAGCATCCCGACGCAAAGCTCGCGTCCATTCAGACAAAAGTTTTCTGCGGCAAATCGCCCCCCGTGTTACCGTCCGTGTTACCAGGGGTGAAAATTCAGGCGTTGGACAAAAGTGAAACCTGGGCGAATTTTCAGCGAGCAATCAAGGCTTTCCACGCTGTTTTCCCCGGTAGCCGCAGTGGCCGAATGGATGAGGCGGGCTCCAATCTTCGCGAAGGTCGCGCTCCGCTCGGCGTTTACTTTTTGACGCCAGACGAATTAGCCGAGCGACTCCCAGCGCACGAGCGACATATTCCGCGGCAAATTGCTAACGACATGCGGCTGTTTCAATTGCAGACCCAAAACCTGCTGCGGGCTGACAAAGTCAAGCAATGGGATGACCTGGTGGTTGGTCACTTGGCCGAGTTCGCCGCCCGCGCGACTCGCCGGCCGCTGACGGATCAGCAGACCCAGCATCTTCAGGAGCGTTACCTGCGTGCGTTGGAACAGACGGAGAATCGTGAAGAGGCAGCGCGCGAAGTCATTGCCCGCACTTTATTCTCAGCGCAGTTTTTGTTTAAGACCGAGCCACCTCGCAGTGCCGAGGCAGTCTCGCCGCTTGACTCGTATGAACTGGCTGCGCGACTGAGTTATTTCCTGTGGGCGTCGATTCCCGATCAGCAATTGACGTCCGCGGCAGCCGATGGCTCGCTGCTCGAGCCGGATGTATTGAAGCAACAAGTCAAACGAATGCTCGCCAATCCGAAATCAGCCGCGCTGGGGAGTGAGTTCTTCGGCCAATGGCTTGGCTTTCGCGATTTCCAGCAATTTGGTGTCATCGATCGCAAGCTCTTCCCGGAGTTCGACGACGAACTTCGGATCGCAATGCACGACGAGGTAAATCGGTTTTTCACGGAGCTCGTCGCGAGCGATGCCGCAATCACCGATATTTTGCACAGCGACTACACGTTTCTGAACCACAAACTTGCGCGTCACTACGGTGTAACCAACTTTCAATTGGAAGCAGATGAAGCGGGCTTCGTTCGTCACCCCATTGGCGCACCGCGCGGGGGCATTTTGGGCATGGGCGCGATTCTGGCATCAACTGCATTTCCCGATCGGGCCAGTCCAGTCCGTCGTGGCAACTGGATCGTGAAGACAGTGCTTGGTATCGAGACACCTCCGGCACCGGCCGATGTCCCTGAACTTACTGACGATGGTCTTGCGGGCAAGCTGTCGCTGCGCGATCGCTTGGAAAAACACCGCGGTGCCGAAGCGTGCCGTGGTTGTCATTCGCGCATTGATCCGCCTGGCTTCGCGCTGCAAAACTTCGATGCTATCGGCCGCTGGAGTGATGTTGATGAAAGTGGTCGTCAGATCGATGCCAAGGCCGTGCTGGCCAATGGCAAGGAGTTTACGGGTTCAGAAGGTCTGAAGAAGTATCTTGCTGACATGCGGCCCTTGTTTATCCGTCAGTTCAGCAGAAAACTGTTGGGCTATGCCCTCGGACGCGAAGTGGTGATTTCTGACCGCCCGCTGTTAGCACAATTGGAAAAGGAATTGCCCGATTCCGATTACCGGTTTTCAGTGGCCGTCGAGAAGATCGTACTCAGCCCGCAGTTTTTGAATCGGCGTAACCGGGACTAGCCCACTCGCGACTAGGTAATCACATGAAATCTTCGCACAAATCCCGCCGTACGTTCCTTCGCGGCCTGGGCGTAACAGTTGCCTTGCCGTGGATGGAATCGATTCAGTCCTTCGCCGCGACAGGCACGAACGATGGGGCCCCACGACGGATCGGTTTCGTCTTCATGGGTAACGGCGTGAATGTCGACCATTGGGGAGGCAAACAGACCGAGGCAGGTTTGGAACTTGCCAAAACGTTGAGCCCGTTGGAGTCGATAAAAGACCGGCTGACGATTGTCTCAGGCCTCAGCAACCAAACAACGCACCGCACGGCTGAAGGGCATTACGGCAAGATGAATGTGTTGTCGGGCCTTGTCGTCAAGCGCACGACAACCGACGTCGAGGTGGGAACGTCGGTCGATCAACTGGCGGCACAAACGGTTGGAAAGAGAACTGAAATTCCCAGCCTGGTGTTAGGCACGGAAGGATCTGGCGGCGGTACCGAAGCCGGTTATGCGACTCTCTACTCGTCACACATTTCGTGGAGTTCACCGACCACACCTGCCCCCAAAGAGGTTTATCCGCGTCTTGCGTTCGACCGCTTGTTCAACAGTGGCGAGCACAATCGCCGAAACCGTGGGATCCTCGACTCTGTGCTCGAGGAAGCCAAATCATTGCAGTTGCAGTTGAGCAAACACGATCAGCACAAGTTGAACGAATATCTCACCAGTGTGCGCGAACTCGAACAGCGTGTTGAGCAAGCTGAAAAGCGAAGCAAGGTCGATACAAATGGCGCAGGATGGCAGCCAACAGTCACAACGCCGAACATTCCTCGACCCGATGCGACAATACCCAGGTCAGTAGAAGAGCACATGCGACTAATGTTCGACATCATGGTACTCGCCTTCCAGATGGACAAAACGCGGGTCGCCACGTTCATGTTGAATAACGACTTGTCGAGCATGGATTACGGATTTCTTGACGGGGTGCGTGGACACTCGCACGGCTTATCGCATCACGGCCGAAATCCTGAGAATAAAGCGATGTATCAGAAAATGAATGAATTCAACGTGAGAATGTGGGGCGAAGCGCTCCAGAAAATGGCCGACACGAACGAAGGGGAACAAAGCTTGCTCGACAACAGCATGATCGTGCTGCTTTCGAGCCTGATGGATGGCAATGCTCACGACTCTAAGCAGTTGCCGGTGGTACTGGCCGGACGTGGCGGCGGCACGATTGCTGGCGGCCGTGTGCTCGACTTTTCTCAAGAGGAAAACAAACAACTTTGTCGGCTACACCTCTCGCTGCTCGATCGCATGGGTGTGACGCAAGAGAAGTTCGGCGATGCGGAGACCAGACTGAAAGGTCTTAGCTAACATCCGCAATTCACCAATGTCGCCGACTGGTAGACATTTCACGTCAATTTAGATCGTGTTGCGCAAGGTGGTGGCGCGCAACGGCATATTTGCATTGCACGCAAGGTGCAACACTTCTAGTAAGCCAAACCACAATCGCCAATGAAGAGCAGAAAGCATCCACCCTGACCGATGCGCGAACAAAGTTGAGCGAGATACAGAGCATCGTTTGCGAAGAGAGCAGTGACAGGGTAACGCCAAACAGCTCATTTGGCCGTAGTTTCTGGGTCGCTCGTCGGTGTGGGCGATTTACCGATTGGCCAACAGGCTGCCTGAAGAGGTCGCAGTGGTACGAACATTGCTGCATGCGATGCCATGGTTAGCAACGAACTTTCCCTCGAATCATAAAGCCGCACCATGTCAGCCACCAATCTGCCCAAGTCTCCCCTCCCGCCCCAATCGCAGCCAAAGCCGGGATTGGACTCCGCGATGACTCCGCCACCAAAGTACAAAGCACCGCTATACAAAGGGGCTGAGAAGTTAAAGGGGAAGGTGGCGTTGATCACTGGTGGCGATTCCGGGATTGGCCGATCAGTGGCTGTTCTGTTTGCTCGTGAAGGGGCCGATGTCGCTATCGTCTATCTTCCCGCTGAACAATCCGATGCGGACGAAGCTGCACAAGCGGTGAAGGACGAAGGACAGACGGCGCTACTGATTCCTGGCGATGTCACCGGCCGATCGTTCTGCCAGCAAGCCGTTGAGAAGACGGTTGCGAAGTTCGGCCGCCTCGATATCCTTGTCAACAACGCAGCCTATCAACAGACGCAAGAGAAGTTTGCGGAGATCACCGACGAACAGTGGGATATCACTTTCCGCACAAACATTTCCGGCTACTTCTATATGGCCCAAGCAGCGCAGCCGTATCTGAAGCCGGGGAGTGCGATCATTAACTGCGGATCGATTACCGGGTTTGAAGGAAGCAAAACGCTCGTCGATTATGCTTCGACCAAAGGTGCGATCCATGCCTTCACAAAGTCCTTAGCGCAGAACCTGGCAGAACAGAAGATCCGCGTGAATTGCGTTGCGCCGGGGCCAATCTGGACTCCGCTGCAGCCTGTCTCCAAGCCAGCCGATCAAGTTGCCGAGCATGGTGCCGACACACCGCTGAAGAGACCTGGTCAGCCGGAAGAGGTGGCGCCTGCGTTCGTCTTTTTTGCGTCGGAAGCTGACTCCAGTTACATCAGCGGTGAAGTGCTCACAGTACTCGGCTGGGAAACGCGGGCGGGTTAGTAGTCGTTTGGTTCATAGCCGAACTAGACCACTGCAAATCCGTAAGGAAGCGGGCAAACCGCAAAAGGGGGGTGTTCAAATAAGGGTGCCTTATTTGAACAGTGGAGTGCGTAACTCTCGGGTTTCCGGCAGATTGGTGTTCAATTATCGAGGGTATTGTTGGACATGTAGGCTGAAATTAGTCGGGGAGAGTTTGCGACGCGACCTCAAGGCCGATCCGTGGATCCTGGCGAACATCGGGGTCGGCTGCTTCCGAAGGGCGCAGAAGAATTTAAACTCTGCGATACCGGGCAAATCGATAGGCCTCGCTATCACTTCGTCTATCGGGGCATGGTGATTCGGACGTAAGATTACCCAGCCGTACGGCTACGAAGCAACATCCCGCCCGAATCGTAATTCTCAATGCAAATGGACAAAGCACGAAAGCGTTCTTCGTTTGGACGCTGGGATATTCGGAAAAATCGTGCGCTGCAGCTGTGGCAACGGATTACGCCGCCCCAATTCTTCGTAGCCTCATTCGCGCTGCTGATACTCATCGGAACGCTGGGCCTGAAATTGTTGCCGGGCCTCTACACGCGCGAGCCCCTGAGTTGGATCGATGCGTTATTTACATCGACAAGCGCCGTCTGTGTAACGGGACTCTCGACATTCGATATGGCCACCCGCTGCACCTGGGCCGGTCAGGCTTGGATCTTATTGCTGATTCAACTCGGCGGGCTGGGAATGCTGACGTTTGCCAGCATGATCATTGTGGCCCTGGGACGCCGGCTCTCCTTGCGTGGCGAGGCGATGGCCGTCGGCGGACTGGAGGCCGCACCGCACATCGACCCAAGACAACTCACATTCGATGTAGTGCGGTTTACGTTTTTGATCGAGGGGGTCGGGGCACTTGCGCTGTACCTGTTGTGGATTCCCAAATTGGGTTTCGCGGGAGCACTTTGGCCAGCCATCTTTCATTCGGTTAGTTCGTTTTGCAACGCTGGCTTTTCCGTGTTTTCCGATTCGCTGATGAGTTACCAGCAGGCACCTCTCGTCCTGCTGGTTCACATGGCGCTGATCATTGCTGGTGGCCTGGGGTTTTTGACGATGGAAGAACTAGCTCTTCGATACCAGGCCGGCAAAACACGAAAGATATTCAGGCTTTCGTTGCATAGCCGAATTGTGTTGATCACTTCGCTGGCGTTGCTCGTAATCGGCTGGATCTTTTTTTGCATCTTCGAGTGGAACGCCACGCTGCGCGAGTTGCCCATCGTTCATAAGCTGACAAACGGTCTGTTCATGAGTGTCACTAGTCGCACGGCAGGCTTTAATTCGATCAACTACGGTGAAGCAACAGACAGCAGCAATTTCTTGACGATTATCTTAATGACCATCGGCGGTTCTCCCGGTTCGACCGCAGGAGGAATCAAGACGACAACGTTCGCCCTGATCGGATTATTGGCCTTATCGCGGTTGAAGGGAGAAGTCGTGACCACCTATTGGAATCGCTCGATTCGCAATGAGACCACCGCGCGCGCGGTCGGGCTGTTTGTCATTTCGTTTGGAATCGTCACGGCGGGTATTTTTATTCTTACAGTGACGGAAACCTTCCGGAACGATGAGGCTCATTTTCTGGATTGCATGTTCGAAGCAGCCAGTGCGTTTGGCACGGTTGGTTTGTCGACAGGAATTACGCCGCAGCTGAGCATCGTTGGCCGCTGGACGGCCATCATTCTGATGTTTTTAGGACGAGTGGGCCCGCTGACCCTCACTGCAGTGTTTATGGTTCGGCAGTCCCGGGAATCTAGTTTTCGGTATTCGTACGAGGATGTGGTTGTCGGTTAGACCGTCGTGGTCAGGAGAGTTCAATGAAGCGGTTTGTCGTAATCGGTCTTGGCAACTTTGGTTCAAGTGTGGCAGAGTCGTTGCATGCCAAAGGGCACGAAGTCATTGCCATCGACCCGAGTGAAATCGCTGTTGATCGGATTGCACCTTTTGTGTCGCGAGCAGCGGTGGGAGATGGTCGCAGCATTCAAGTGCTGGAAAAGATTGGAGCTAAAGGTGCCGATGCCGGTGTGGTCAGCACAGGTGATGACATAACCGCCAGTATTTTGGCCACCATGGTGCTGCACGACCTAAAGGTTCGCGATGTCTATGTGAAAGTAATCTCTCGGGATCATGCGCGCGTGATGGAAAGGATCGGAGTGACGGAGTCAATTTTTCCCGAACGTGAATCGGCCCTCAGCCTCGGTACGCGCATGTCCGGGAGTGCTTTGTTGAACTACGTCCAGCTGGGACCTGGCTTCAGTGTGCAGGAGATGGCCGTGCCACAGGATTGGAGCGGGAAGACGCTACGAGCTTTGGAACTCCGCAGACGATACGCCATCTCGGTTGTCGCCATCCACGATGTCTTGACCGATCAGATTACCGCAAATCCCGATCCTGATGCTCCTCTGAAGGATTCCGATGCCATCCTCGTTGCAGGCAAGGATGAAGACCTGGCGCGAGCCGCACAATTAACTTGATTCACGCGGCTGCCAACTGCTGCCGGAATTCTATCGCAGGGGCACCAGGATGGCACCGGCAATGGTCAGCGCTAAACCGACGATGCTCATAACGAGCAACAGCGTCGTGATATATTTCAGTCCTTCAGCTTCGGTCATGCCGCTCATCTGTGTGATGACCCAAAACCCGCTGTCGTTCATCCAGGCGAGTGGCTTACTGCCACAGCCGATGGCCATTGCCAGCCAAACAGGATGAAAGTTCAATTGCCCAGCGTTGGCAAGCGGCGCCAGGATGCCAACGGCCGTGATCATAGCGACGGTCGCGGACCCCTGCGCCGTGCGGACTGCTGCTGTTACCAGAAACGCCATCGTCAAAATAGCCGGTGTCGAATGCACGGGAAGATCGCTAATGAGTGACGCGACACCGGTCTGCTGCATCACCTTGCCAAACGCGCCGCCGGCTGAAGTGATCAGAATGATTACTCCTGCTCCAGCCAAAGCATCTTGCAAGGATCTTGCTAACTCCTTGCGACTGATGCGTCGCATCCACACCAGTGTGGCCACAGCGATTGCCGCTGCGATAATCAGGGCAACGTTCTTGTCACCTAGCAGCGAGATAGCTCGCAGCAATCCAGCGGGAATTTGAGGCGACGAGTCGCTCCTGGTTCGCAGCCAAACGGCAAACAGTTCCGCACCGCCAATCAGAAAGACTGGCAGCAGAAGCGGAAGGAGCGAGAGCCAAAGCGGCGGAAGGCTCGCCTCGGGCAACTCAGTACTCTGGGTTGACTCTTGCGGTGACGTACTCAAATTGCGCAGCGGCAGTTCAAAACGTCGGTTGAGTGCTGCTGAAAAGAAGTAGCCAGCCATCACTGCTCCCCCGCCGACCAGTGTCCCCACCACCATCATCAGACCCATATTTACGTGCAATTCCGCCGCCACCAGAAGCGGACCGGGGGTTGGCGGAACGAGCGAGTGCGCCATCGTTGCACCGGCCACGATGGTCAATACATAGAATAAGTAGTTTTTGCCAGTTCGCAGGCAGAGGGCTTTGCCGAGTGGCAACATCAAATAAAAGACGGTGTCGAAAAAGACCGGAATTCCAAGCAGAAATCCACTGCCCACAAACGCCGCCGGAGCGCCGGACTCGCCCGTAATCTTCAATGCAGAGCGAACCACGCGGTCCGCGGCCCCACTATCAAGCAGGCACTTTCCAACGATCGAAGCGAACGCGATTAAGATGCCGATGCCCGCAGCAGTGCTACCAAACCCTGCTGCGACTTGATCCGGCGGTGAGATCTTAGCTGCGTCAGCAGTAGCGGCTTGCAAGATGGGCGTAGTGACCACTACGTCGGCGACGGTCGGAAAGTCCATCAGGCCTCCCGAGTTGAGTGGCGGTATTGCTCCGCTTGCTGCAAACCGCGCCTGAAAAAGTTGGCGACGGGCATGATCCAAGGTCGGAGCACTATTTTCGTTAGGCACTAGTTTGCCGAGTTGCGTGAACTTCCAAGGGTCACGTCCCGCACGAATGACAATCCACTCAGTATCTGCATCGAGTTTCATATGGCTTGGCGCCGATAGTTGCACAACACCTTCGGTAGTCTCGGCAGATTCGATTCGCACATCGAGCTTCTTTGCTCGGTCGAGCAGCGACTGCCGTACGAATGCAGCAGTAGGCGTCAAACTGGCAACAGCGAGCGCCGCCAGAATCAGGGCGACAAAGGCGTGAAGTCGTAACGCCAAGACACCACCGATGACGATCGCCAAGCCCAGTAACAACACAATCACGGCGCTCATCGTGCTCACCCGGAGAAAAAGATTGAGACAGGATCATAAGTAAACAGGTGCTCCCATTGCGTTGCTACTGGAGGATCTGGGGGCACCGGTTAGACTACGGATTACCATTTGACTGGCAATGCTGCGAGTCCACGAGTACCAGGTCGACGCAAGTACTTGATTTGCGAGCGGGGTACAGCCAGTCGAATCTCAGGATGACGGGTGAAGAGGCGTTCCAGGGCGATTGCAATTTCGACGCGGGCGAGCTTTGCCCCCAGGCAAACATGAATTCCAGTGCCGAAGGCAATGTGGCGATTTGCGCGGCGATGGAGATCTAAAAGGTGTGGGTTCGTGAATGCACTGGGATCACAGTTGGCCGACGCCAGACATCCGAAAACCATTTCACCCCGGCGAATCGACTGTCCATAGAACTCCGTGTTGTCGCGAGCGTAACGAGGCTTCGATACTTGAGCGAAGGAGATGAAACGCAAAAGTTCCTGCGTTGCCGCGTCCGCGATACCCCAATCTGCCTTTAGTTCACCTAACTGGTCCGGGTGATCGAGCAACGTCAGTACGCTGCCGGCAATCTGATGTAGTGTCGTTTCGTGGCCGGCGGCGAGGATCAAAAAAATCATTGCCAATAACTCATCTTCGCTGAGCCGATCACCTGCATCTTCGGCTTGAATTAGGGCCGCCAGCAATCCATCTCTGGGACGAGTCGCCTGCCGCTGAATCTCTGTCGAGATGTAGCGCATCAACTTGCTAATTCCCCGCAATCCCCACACGATGCCTATAAGCGAACTCGCCGAGCCAAATCCCGCGGCCCAACGAGTGAAGTTCGGCCGATCCTCGGGAGGCAGGCCTAATAGTTCGCAGATTACCGCGAGAGGGAAAGGACGTGCAAAGTGCGTAACCAAGTCAATACCGCCAGGAGAGCGCCTCGCCTGCGCAGCGAGACTATCAAGTGCTTCGTCGGCTAATACTTCCATCCGTGGGCGAAGTGCTTCGACACTTTGCCGCAGAAAAGCTTGATCCACCAGACTTCTTAGTCGCCGATGATCCGGAGGGTCACGGAGCAGCATGTTACTCGCCAGTGGCCGCAGTGACCGCGGGAGCCAGTAAATGACTCGAGCCATCCATCGATTTCCCGCTGCTACCGGATTCTGCACAAAACGATCGTGGTCTCGCAGCAAATCATTCACGGCATCAAAAGTCGTTGCCAACCAGACCTTTCCGAAGAGAGGCATCCGCACTCGAACTAGCGGCCCAGCCTCCCTCATACGCGTAAGGATCGGAAATGGATTCTCTTTCAGTTCGCGTGACTGCAAGTCGAAGCAGATAGCCGGCGTTTGTGAAGTGCTCATGGTTCCAATCTACACACAGCTAGTGTGCCCAGTCTGCAAGGAGGTCGCCCATGGTTGCGATGGAGTCATTGGTTCGGGTGTTTGCTCAGGTGGAAGAGCCGCGGAAGCCGCGTGGTGTTCGGCATTCGATCGCGACATCACGGCCGACGATGGCACCGTGCGCTTGCACGACGCGCGTCACTTCTTGACTAGCATCGATCCCGGTCAGCTCCGGGCCGAGGAACTGCTGGCCCACATTCGTAATCACTGGCAGATCGAAAACTGCGTCTTCTTCGCCAAAGACCGCTGGTGGGATGAAGATCGCCACTGTACGCGGCGCCCGGCCTCTCCAAATGGCTCGCCCGTCTGGCGACCGCCGCCACCACGGTGCTGCGGATCTTCCCCACGGATCCCGACGAACCCCTCCGCGCCCAAGCCGAAAAACTCGCATGGGCTCCGGGCCCGCGGGCTAGCAAGCCTCTACCACTCGTGACCTTGCTGTTCTCGTGGCTGCGTAAGGCTGGAGTTAGACTTGGCGCTATCGCCAGATCGAGATCGCCCCCCGCTGCCAGAGTTTTGTGGCGGGCGGAGCGTGTGCAGGCCGCTACAGATGCTTAAATCGGTTTGAATCAAACATGTCGCAATTGCGGCCAATGAATTGGCACCAATTGTGATGTCACTGCTAAGTGCAACTGATACGATTGACCGCATGAACAAGTCTTTCTTCGCCCTGTTTACACTCGTGCAGGTTTTGTTCGCTGCGGCTCAAGGGCCGGCGGCCGACCGTCCAAATGTAGTTTTGGTCGTGGCGGATGATATGGGCTGGCGCGACACGGGCTATAGCGGCAATCCTGACATCAAGACTCCCAACCTTGATGCGATGGCAAAACGCGGCGTGCGTTTCGATTATTTCTACGCAGGCCAGCACATCTGCTCGCCCGGCCGGTTCGCGATCCTCACTGGACGGGCACCGTTTCGCACCGGCTTGGATGGTCTTGGCTCGATGCGCCAGGAAGAAATCACCATCGCCAAGGCACTCAAGACGGTTGGTTATCACACGGCCCACTTTGGCAAATGGCACCTCGGGCGCACCCACACCACCCCGGTGAAGATGGGTTTCGACGAAGCGATCTGGAAGCTGAGTTCCTTCGACCTGGGCGAGAGTCTTAAGGTGGGCGACACGAAGGAAATGATCCCGCTCAAGGGTGACACATCAGTCGCGGTCATGGATCTTGCGCTGGACTTCGTCCGCAAGCAGGCTGCAGCGCAGCAGCCGTTCTTCGTGCAGGTTTGTTTTGGTTCGCCGCACGAGCCGCACGTTGCCGCCGAGGAATTCAAGGCACTTTATAAGGATCTGCCCGAGAAGCGGAGCGATTTCCTCGGTGAAGTCTCTGGCCTGGATGCCGCTGTCGGCAACCTGCACGCAGAGTTGAAAAAACTGCGTGTGGCAGAGAACACGCTTGTCTGGTTCACGAGTGACAATGGCGGCATCACGTCGCAATCGAAGGAGCCGAGCGGCAGAGGCAAATCAACCATCGGCGCACGAACGGTCGCCTTGTTGGAATGGCCGGGGCGCGTGAAGCCGCAACAGACATCAATGCCCTGCGGCCACATCGACATCTATCCGACCCTGCTCGAAGTCATCGGCGTCACGATGCCCAAGCAACCACCGGTCGACGGCGTCAGCTTGCTGCCATTGCTCGGCGGCAAGATGACCGAACGCCCCAAGCCGATGGGCTTCATGTTGCGGCGGGACAAAATCACTCAGAAGCAACTCGAAGCTGTCGATTTCATCGGCGACACCGAGGGCGTGTGGATTGACGGATCACTCCGCCTGATCAGTCACCCTGCCATCGACAACCAGCCGGAGCGACTCGCGCTCTACGACATCTACGCGGACCCGTCTTTCAAGAACGATCTCGCCGCAAAGCGGCCGGACGACGTCATCCGAATGCGAAAGGCGCTCGATGAATGGCGCACTTCAGTGCGAGCGAGCTTTGATGGAAAGGATTATCCGTAATCCTCCCGTAAAGCAGCAGTTCGGGACCGGACGTTGTTTACTTCGCCGCTTCATGCTTGCGAAGAAGGTCGATGGCCTGCGCTGCGAATCGCTTGCCGCGTTCGGCGTAACCGGTCTTGCCATGGTGCAAGCCTCGTCCGGCAGCGTTGGGATTCAGGTCGTCGGTGTCGGCCCACGCACCGAGCGGTTCAGAAACCGCAGCTCAGAATAAGACGTTGGAATGTCCGCAAATACTCGCGCGCCCCAGGAGCAGGCTAGCCACTTCTAAGTTGGCGACTATCCTAGCTATGCAGTCCGGACTTTTAAGAAAAAAGCAGAATCTACTTTACATGAATTTGGCGATTTCATTCGGCGGCGATTTTTTCGTTCGTGCCCGAATATCAAGACCCTGAATGGGTTATCGCCGAAGTCACTGCAAATCAAGAAGGTGCAGTGAGTTAACTCGCTTTGGTCAACCTAAGCACACTCGCGTAGACAACCGCCAAATACCGAATACAGTAAGCATTCCCCTCCAATTGGCATCACCTGCCTGACCTTTTCTTAAGCCGTACAGCGAGGTCCGCGCGACCGGCGGGCCGTCGCTAGGGGCGACAAGAAGTTGCTCCTCTGGCGTTTACACCCTGTGCTTCTTAAGGATCGATTGATGCCATCTCGTTTAGATTCGGGAGCTTGCCAATCTACCCGCAGTCGGCGCTCGCAGAATCGAACCGCAGTTCCATCGCCCTCTCAGCGCCGCCGCGCGCTGTTCGAAGCCTTAGAAGAGCGCACCCTGCTGGCCAATGTGGTCATCAACACTGACACACTCAAGATCACGGGTGATGATTCGTCGGCGACAAAGTTGTACGGCGTCCCCTTCAAAGCGGCGACGGTCGGCGGCATCGCATACTTCTATGTGCAGGGCGATCTGAATGTCGGCGCTGGGGACAAGATCACCGTAGTGGGCAGCAAGCCCGCATCGCTCGTGGTTGGCAACGATGCCTTCATTCCGTCGACGGCAACATTCGATGTTTCCGCGGTGGGTTCCACTGCCGGACCTGGCGGCGGTGGTGGTGGCGGCGGCGGAGCGGGTGGTGCCGGCGGCAGTGCAGGGAGTGGTGGTTCGTTGGGATGGGGACCGGCTGTTTATTCATATAACGGTGATTATCAAATTTACCCCAGCAACTATGCGGGTTGGGGAGGATCCGGCGGAGGCAGCACTCAAGATGGTTACAATGGCGTAAATGGCGGCTATGGCTACGCAGGAGGGGACGGCAAATCTGGCGCAGTGGGCAAGGCCGGCGGCAAGGGATTCAATTCTAGTGGCGCGGGTGCGGGAGCCACGACCATCGGGGGAGGTGGAATCGGCGGTCGGGACATTTACGCGAACTACGGCCAACCAGGTGGAGGGCAACCAGGTACCAGAGGAACTGCCGGCGACGGTGGGAGCGTTGGTTACTTTGCTGGATCTGGTGAATGGGGTACGGCAGGAACGAATGGATCGAGCGGCTTCTCGGGCTACTCAGGTAGTCTCGGTGACGAAGGTTTCGGCGGTGCAAATACCGCGACCGGTTTTGTGCTCAGTGGCGGCAGCGGTGGCGGCGGCGGATCGGGTGGTGGTGGTGGTGGCGGCGGTTCCGGTGGTGGTGCGGGTGGCGGCGGTGGTGGTGGTGGTGGTGGTGGAGCTTCAACCAACAACGGCAATTATTATCCTGGCGGTTACGGTGGGCGCGGCGGGGATGGTGGTGATGGGGGATACGGAGCTACGGGAGGATATGGAGCAACCGGTGGCAAAGGTGGTGGCGGCGGCGGCGCACTCGAGATCACTGCCTTAGGTCGACTCACGTCGGCAGGTACTTTCCTCGCCCGCGGCGGCAATGCGGAACACGGCGCGGTTGGTTTTGAGACCTACCCTCCTTTGTATGGTGAAGTTGGATCATTCGGGAAGCAGGGAAACTACCCTTTCAACAATTATTATGGTGGTGTTGGAGGTAATGGAGGGAGCGGAGGACAGGGGGGCATTGGTGGTTATGGAGGCACCGGTGGATCAAGCGGCGAAGGTGGTGGTGGTGCCGGTGGTACCATTGCGATTTATGCATCGGTTCTGAACCATCAAGGAACAGTGAACACCTCGGGTGGAGCGGCGCAACGCCCTGGCGGCAACGGCCGCTTCCTCTATGGCTCGAATACGGCGGTCTTAGCCACTGGCACCGTGAGTGGAGCCTCAGCAGCGGGGACGACAGGGGCCAGACGCCCTAATCCATTCTTGCCAGATTCGTTATCAACTCCTTCCATTCCTGCTCTGGTTGACGGCGCTTATAGCTACGGCTTAACGACACTTACTGTCGACGACTTCGCGGCGTTTGGTGGCGATTTCGGTGGCTCTGGATTAGGCCTGTTGCGGATGGATGTTGGGCTGGCTAACTACAGCAACGATTTCCTTGGCTTTGATGTTCTGTTTGTCGTCAACACTCACGACCAGCAACTGAACAACGTCAAGCTGGGCGTGAACGGGCAAACACCGACCCAGTTGAAGCTCGGCGGCATTAGCCGCGATCCGGCTTTTGGTGGGACGGGTCTGGTGGCACTACCACAGTTGGCGGCGGGCCAGGTCTATGCCCTGCTGGTGCCGGAAGGTCAAGCGACGAGCATTGCGGCCAGTTATGAATACTTTGGCGAAGTGATTGCCGACACGGCCTCGGAGTTGCCAGTCGATCAGCCCCTCGTGCTCGACTCCGAAATTCGCGCGCTGAACAATCCTACGCGCGAGGCCAATGATTCGTATGGTGCAGCGGTTGCAGTAGCCGGGAACGTGGCAGTGGTCGGAGCACCCGGCGACGATCTCGGCAGCACTGATGCCGGCGCAGCCTACTTGATTGATTCGACCACCGGCGCGCTCCTGCGCACGCTCGCGAATCCCGCGCCTGCGCCAGGAGATCAATTCGGCAGCGCTGTCGGGGCGACGTCGACTCACGCGCTCATTGGTGCTGCGGGCGATAGTGCCAATGCCGGCGCAGCCTACCTCTTCGAAATCGGTTCAACCAATCCAGCCCGCACGCTGAACGCGCCCTCAGTGGTTGCCGGCAATCGGTTTGGTCACGCGGTTGCTGCGGGTGGCAACTGGGCAGTCGTCAGCGCCCCGGGCGTGAACTCCGGCGCTGGCGCGGTATACGTGTATAACACTGCCACCGGCGCACTGCTCCGCACCATCACGTCGCCGTCGGCGGCCAGCGGCGATCAATTCGGCTCGTCGCTCGCCGTGCAGGGAAATCAAGTCATCATCGGTGCCCAAGGTGATGA
This sequence comes from Anatilimnocola aggregata, assembly GCF_007747655.1. NCBI lineage: Bacteria > Pseudomonadati > Planctomycetota > Planctomycetia > Pirellulales > Pirellulaceae > Anatilimnocola > Anatilimnocola aggregata. The sequence continues at coordinate 2,689,322 of NZ_CP036274.1, read as the reverse complement.
CATTGGCAGTGCCATTGATGCCGGTGCCGCTTATGTCTTCGACCTGACGACCGGCAATCTGGTCGCCACGTTGACGAAGACCACGCCCACGAGTGGCGATGCGTTCGGCACCAGCGTCGGGCTCTCGAACAACCTCGCACTTGTCGGCGCGCCTGGCGATGATCTGACCGCCAGCAATGCCGGGGCCGCATACTTGTTTAATGTGACGACCGCTCAAATCACAAAAATCTGGCAGGCTTTGGCACCAGTTGCCGAAGATCAGTTTGGTCAAGCGGTGGCGATCTCGAACAATCTGGCCATCGCCGCGGCGCCGAAATTTGATTCGTCGCTGGTGAATACTGGCCGCGCGTATCTATTCGATGTGAACAGCTTGGAACTGCTGAAGGAGTTGCCGAACCCTGCGCCGCACGCCGACGACAATTTCGGTCAAGCACTCGCGCTCAGCAACGGTCGCGCGGTGATTGCTGCGATCGGCGACGACAAGGGCTTGGCCGATTCGGGCACCGCTTACTTGTACCCCAGCTTGAATCCCGTATCGGTTGCTTCGACGACCGCCACGCTGGGCGGCGGGACTATCAGCGCGAACCTCACTTCGCTGCAGGTCACGTTCACCGAAACGATGGTCGGAGGCGAACTGGCCAGCAACTATCAACTCACGAACCTCGGCCCCGATCAGGCCTTCGGCACAGCTGACGACATCAATGTGCCCGTCACAACAACCTATAGCGGCAAAGTAGCTACGCTCTCCTTCAGCGCGCTCGTGGTTGGCGACTATCAACTGACCGTACACGATTCGCTCATCGATGCGCAAGGGGACGCCCTCGACGGCAATACCGATGGCACGGCCGGTGTCGATTATGTGGCAAAGTTTTCGGCTGTGCGAACGACGTTCGCCTTCGGGCTAGGATCGACCGCTACGGAAATCGCGCGTAGTGTAACGACTGACCGATCCGGTAACACTTTTGTTACGGGGAGTTTTCAAGGGACCGTCGACTTCGATCCTGGAACAGGCGTAAACACACTCACTACATTCGAAACAAATTCCCCGGACGCATTTGTTGCCAAATATTCTCCGACTGGTGAACTAGCTTGGGTTCGAGCAATTTCGGGCGCAAGCTCTGCGTACGCACATGAGTTGGCGAGCGACGATGCCGGCAATGTGTATGTCGGTGGCTATTTCACAGCATCAATTCAGCCGGGCCCCTTCTCTCTGTCAAGCGCTGGCAGTACCGATCTGTTTGTTACCAAACTTGACGCCGCCGGCAACTTTCTCTGGGCGAAGTCCATGGGCGGCCCAGGCCAAGACCTCCTAATGTCTCTAGGCGTTGACGCTGGTGGCAACGTGTATACCACCGGGCGCTTTTTGGGTACCGCCGACTTCAACCCGGATCCATCCGGCACGGCTAATCTTGTCGCGACAGGTTCACAAGAAAACTCGTTCGTGAGCAAGCTTAACGCCAGCGGCAATTTCGTCTGGGCGCGGGCTTTCGGAGGAGCTGATTTTGCTATTACAGCAGCACAAGACTTAGCAGTTGACGCGGCTGGCAATGTGGTTGTCGTTGGCTACTTCACGGGAACCGTGGACTTCAATCCCAGTGCGACCATCGCAAATCGAACCAGCGCCGGTAGCAGCGACGGCTTCACTTTGAAATTGACCGCGGCCGGTGCGTTCTCTTGGGTACAAACGTTTGGACGCCCTGGTAATGACGACGCTATGGGCGTCGCACTCGATGCTAGTGGAAATGTCTACACTGCAGGCAAATTCAGTAATGGTCCTGTCGACTTTGATCCCGGGACCGGTACTAGCAACTTAACGAGCGCCGGCGGTACCGATGTTGTTGTTCAAAAGCTGAACTCTGCAGGGGCGTATGTGTGGGCCACTAGAATGGGAGGCTCTCTCGACGACCAAGCTTGGGAAATCGCCGTCGATAGCAATTCAAACGTTTATGTGACCGGTGGCTTTCGAGGAACGGTTTCGTTTCCGGGAACTTCTATCGACTATACGCTGACTTCGACCGGCGGCCTGGACTCCTTCGTATGGAAGCTTCGCGCGGATGGTAGTGGTGCGTGGGCACGCCAATTGGGTGGCATCAACGAAGACGAAGGAGTCGGCATTGCTGCCAGTTCCGTCGGCGATTTGCTGGTAAGTGGTTACTTTCGCGGGACTGCAAATTTCAATCTCGGCCTGCAAAACACGACGCTTACTTCTCCTGGCGTGCTCGACGACGCATTCGTCGTGCGGATTGCCAATCAACCGCTGACCGTACAAGCGGTCACCTCAGAGAGCGTTGCTGATAACCTGCCGCTTGGCGGTACCAGCCTGCGGATTCGCTTTACTGAAACGCCTGGCGCGGGGGCTGTATCGGGAACGCACTACCAATTGAAGCGAGCTGGCAACGATGGCCTCTTGGGCACTGCCGACGATCAAACCTCCGGTTTTTCCTCGCAAATCCTGGGGTCGGAAGTGGTTCTTCGTTTTCCAGCCGTTATCGATGACCTCTATCGCCTGACAGTTCGCGGCACCGTTCCTGACTTGGCCGGCGGTGTGCTCGATGGCGACCAGAACGGCTTACCTGGCGGCGACTACATCGTCGATTTTGTTCCTGGCTCGCCCGATTTGAACTTTACCCGCGTCAGCGATTCGCCATCCACGCTGGCCGGCAATGCGCCGGCTGCGGTTGCGAGTGGCGATTTCAATGGCGATGGAGTTCCGGATTTGGCGATTGCGAGTTCGGCCAGTAACAACGTGCGCATCTTGCTAGGGAATAGCACTGGCGGATTTACGACCGGAGCCACGATCAACACGGGCGGCACTACTCCGGCCGGCATTGCGATCGGCAAATTCAATAACGATGCCCACCAAGACCTGGTTGTGGTGCATTCGGGCAGCAACAACTTTGCCGTGTTGCTGGGCAACGGTAGTGGCGGCTTCACGGCGAATGCTCCGATTACCACTGGGGCCAGTACCTCGCCCCGCGCGGTGGCAGTGGGGCGCTTCAATTCTGATGCAAACGATGATCTGGCGATCACTAATTTCGGCACCCAAACTGTCAGTATTTTCTCTGGCAACGGCAGTGGGGGCTTTGCAATCGTTGGTTCGCCCATCAACGTCGGGGCAACTGGTCCGCAAGCGGTGGTGGTTGGCAAGTTTAATTCCGATGCGCACTGGGATCTTGCTACTGCAAATAGCACGAGCAACACAGTGACCGTTCTCTTGGGAAACGGCACTGGTGGCTTCACCCCCAATGCCGCGGCGGCCATCACCAATGTCGGCGCTGGTGACGTGAGTTCGCTGGCGGTTGCCAACTTCAATGGCGACACGCTCGATGATCTGGTCGTCGTAAAAACGCTGAGCAACCAGGTTCAGAGCATGCTGACCAGCGCGACTGGCGGACTGTCGTCAGTAACAACAACAACGGTTAGCAGCGGTGGCGTAAGTCCGCGGCGCGTTGCCGTAGGGTTGCTGAATGATGATGCTTGGAACGATGTGGCAGTCGTTCACGACGATGGTCAAGTCTCCGTGCTGTTGGGAGACGGGACGGGGATCTCGGGTTTCCCTTTGATGACGGCAGCGAACGTCACGACACCCTGGCATTTGGTAATTGGGCAGTTCACTGCCGACGCGCGGGCCGATATCGCTGTGATCGGGAGTACTTCGACTGCCACCGTCAATGTGCTCGCTAACTCAGCGCGAAATCCGCTCGTCAGCCTGTTAACAGCCGAGGGGATTGACATTGCGGTAGAAGCCAGCACCGCCGGCGCAGGGCAACTGCTGGGCGGGGCCTTTGATGCGTGGGGCAGGCTGCGTGTTGGCGGCGTCGATTATGCACCGCCGCTCGCCGAGGCCGTGCTGACGGATGCCGGACACACGGTGCAAACCGCTGTGCAGACAATTGTCGGCCTCGAAGTTCAGCGCGAGACCACGGTTCTCGCGAGTGGTGCGGGCAACCTGGTGCGGATGATCGATGCTTTTCGCAATAATTCGACCAGCGCGATTCAAACCACGGTCAAGTTCACCGGGAATCTGGCAGCCAATGCTGCCTCGCGCGTGTTCAGCACCAGTGATGGCGACGCAATCGTCGAACTAACCGACACCTGGATTGGGCTCGACGACGTTAACGGTTCTGGCTTGCCGGCCGCACTGCAATACCTGTACGGACCCTTCGGCATCAAACCCAGCAGCGTAACCGTGGTGGGCGATAATCTGGAGTGGAGCTACAGCCTGACGGTGCCTGCCGGGCAGACCTTGCGTTTGGCCCACTTCACGCAGTTAGACACTGAGCAGAATAGTGTGCTGCAAGCTGCCCAGGAAATTCAAACCGTCGCAGGCTTCAGCAGCCTGGCCAGCGAGAATCTCTCACCGTTGGAATTGGAATCGATCGCCAATTTCAATTTCACCTACGAACCAAACGACACGCTCGCCACGGCTGTTCCGCTGAGTCCGGGCAACGTGCCCGGCATCATAGGCAACGGCCCTGCGCCGACGCGCGACGTCGATTTGTACAAGTTCACTTTGAGTGCGGGGCAGTTGGCCCTGTTTGGTGGATATAGCGGTGGCAACTCGACGAACAATCAACTCACTCGCTTGCGATTGTTCGATGAGGCAGGTAATGACCTCTCCCCTTGGCTCAGTTACTGGGGAACGTTCTTTAGCGCTGACGGCGGCACATTTTATGCGGGCGTCAGTGGACAGGGGAACGATGCATACGATCCCCAACTGGTTGGTAGCGGCAGCAACTCGACGTGGACCGGCAATTACACCTTGAATTTCGCGGTAGCCGATCTTGGGCCGCTTGACGATATCGAGCCGAACAACACCCCCGCCACGGCACAGGTGATATCGGTTCCAGTCGACAACTCGGCGATAGTCAAGGGTTTCTTGGGCCAGCAGACCTATCAAGGCGATCCCGATGTGTTCGCTGTGGCAATGGCAGCCAATACCACGCTGAACGTGGCGGTAAGCGGCATCGATGGTTTACCTTTTTCCGGCGGTGGAAGTCTGCAAGCCTTCGATGCGGAGGGCAACGTCATCGGTCGCAACTCGCACTGGTCCTATCCGCTGCAGGTTTACTCGTTTGTCGAGAAGGTCGTTTACGTACGTTACAGCGAGCAGAGCAACGTGGCTCAGGCCTATGAGTTGCTGTTTTATGCGAGTTCATTCGACCCCAATCAGTTCGATGTTGAACCCGACGACACGCTGCAGCAGGCGCTGCCACTCGCTATCGGAGCGAATCCAGGTTTCATCGGTAACAATCCAGCGGGGCTGAACGATGTTGACTATTTTGCCGTCACCATGAACGCCGGCGATCTTGCCACGTTTGGCGGCTATGGCCTCGGAACGAATCAGGACTCGGGGACTACCCTACAGATTTATGATGAGGAAGGAAATCATCTTTCCGACCGCATCAGCTACTGGGGAACTTTTTATGCAACCGAGGGAGGCACTTACTATGCCCGCATCATTGGCTCGGTAGGTCGCTATTCTCTGAATTATCAAGTCCAAAACCTGGGTGCCTTCGAGGCACTCGAGCCCAACGACGAGTTGGAGACGGCGTTTCCGGTGGGTGTGTTGCCTGGACTCACGTCCACTGTAACTGGCTTCGCCGGCGATGGAGTTGGCAACCAAGATGTCGACTATTTCTCGCTTAATATCGCTGCCAATACCGCCTTAGATATTTCGGCGATGGACCAGTTCGGCCTGCCGTTCGACATCCAAGCCAACATTGGGGTTTATGACGAAAATGGGGCAATCTTGGGGCAGCGCAGCAACTACTACGCACCCTATCGGTTCTATTCCCTTGTCGATCAAACAATCTACGTACGCTACTCGTCGGCCAGTTATTTGTCGCATGCTTATCGCCTCTCGTTCGCCCTGGCTGACATCGACCCGGCTCTTCTTGATGCAGAACCAAACGACTCCCTCGGGACAGCACTTCCGTTGATGCCCGGTGCCAATGCCGGTTTCATCGGCAATGGCTCGGCCGGCACCAGCGACGCGGATTACTACTCGTTTCAACTAAGTGCCGGCGACCTGGCAACGTTCGGTGGCTACTCGGGAACTTCCAACCAGGATCAGCGAACAAGTATTACTCTGTTCGATGCCAGCGGGGTAAATATCTCGGATCGACTTAGCTACTGGGGCACATTCTATAGCCAACTCGATGGTACCTACTATGTGCGCGTAACAGGGCCGGTAGCTCCTTACTCTCTGAACCTTTCGACGCAAAATTTGGGAGTGTTCGACGAGCAAGAATCCAACGATACACTGCTGACCGCGCAGCGAATCAACAACGTTGTAGGAGGTACGACCAGTCGCACCGGTTTCCTGGGCCAGAACAGGGGACCGGCGGATATCGACTATTTTGCCATCGATCTCCCCGCCTACAGTCGGTTGGAAGTGTCTGACGTTGCCATTCCCGGTCTGCCTTTCACGACAGATCGTTCGCTGCAATTGCGGGATGGAATGGGTAACTTGCTGGCCGAAGTCTACAACGGCGGGCAACCGCTCGTACATTTGTCTTCGATCAGTCGGACGGTTTACGTCAGCTACAGTAAGCGTGCCGATCTCATGCACGCGTATCGCCTGCAGTTCTCGCTCGCACCGTCGGGCCAGGGCCTGTCCGCCCCGACCATTTCTCCCCTCAGCGACTTCAGCCTGCGCGAAGATCAAGTCAGCCCGCCGTTGTTCTTCAAAATTAGCGATTCCGAGACTCCAGCTGGCAACCTCACCGTTTCAGTCACTTCTTCCAACGAAGCGATCATTCCGGCCGAGAACCTGCAACTTTCTGGCACGGGTAGCGAACGTCAACTGGTCATTACACCGTCGGGCTTAGGTCTGGGACCGGTAACCATTACCATTCAAGTCACCGATACCGCCGGGCAAAGCACCAGCAGTCTGCTCGTCATTAACGTTGCTAATGCACCTCTCAGCACCACACCGGTTGCTCTCTCTGCCATCGAAGGAAACACCTTTACGCAGGCCGTGGCCACGTTCCACGATCCGAATCTGGTCAGCACTGCCGCCGACTTCGTGTCCACTATTCATTGGGGTGATAGCTCCAGTTCCGTGGGCGTCATTAGCGGTAGCCAGGGTAACTTCGTCGTGAATGGCACGCACGCTTATGCGAACTCCGGCAACTATGAAGTGACAGTCATCATCTCGGCCAACTCGGGGGGAACACTAGCGACACAACTTGTCGCGGCTACCATCATTGAGCCCAACGCCGCACCTGTTCCTAGCACCGGCGGCCCCTATCAGGGACTAGAGGGTGTCGAGATCATTCTCGATGGCTCGGGGACGACCGATTCGGATCAGAATCCGGCTACGCTGATCTACGAGTGGGACTTCAACTACAACGGCCTGGTCTTTGCTGCCGACTTCACGGGTCAGCAAGTTCCTTTCACACCTGGCGACGATGTTGCGTTGCGAACCGTGGCCTTGCGAGTGACCGATAGTGGCGGCCTCTCGCAAATTGCTACCACAACCTTCTCGGCTGCGAATCAGAATCCCACGGGAACGTTGGCCGCCACGAGCGCGGTTGTTGAAGGTGGCAGTGTGGCAGTCAACTTTGCGGCTGGCGATCCATCATTGGTAGATGCAGCAAGTTTGCGCTTCAGCTTTGCGTTGAGCACAGCGGATCTCGCCAGTGATTATGCCACCGCGGTCACCAGCGACACATCGACTCCATTCTTTTTTGCCAACAGCGGCCCGGTGACGGTGTATGGCCGGGCGTTCGATAAGGACGGCGGCACTCACGACGCTCAGACTGTGATCGTGGTGGGGAATGTGAATCCAACCGGCTCGTTGACCAATAATGGGCCTGTGAATGAACCGGGCAGCGTGACGGTGAACTTCGCGGGTAGCGACACTTCGCCGACCGATGCGGCTAACTTACGCTATAGCTTTGCCCTGAACATCGATGATCTGGCTGCGACTTATGCAGCAGCCAGTACCACTTCGGCAGCCGCCTTCGATTTTCCCAGCAGTGGGCAGTACCAAATCTACGGACGGGTGTTTGATCCCGATGGTGGCCAGCACACAACTTCGACACAGGTCACCATCAATAATGTTCCTCCCACGCTGACAGCTGTTGCTGGCGACAGTTTTCAAGGTGTTGCTGGTCAACTTCGGACACTGATACTTTCGACGACAGACCCGTCGGCAACAGATCTTGCGCAAGGTTTCGAATACACGGTCAACTGGGGCGATGGCCAGTCAGAAATCATTTCGGGGAGTGCGAATACGACCATCTCGCACGCTTATCAAGCAGTGGGCAATTACTCGGTTTCAATCACTGCCAAGGACGTCGATGGCGGCGTCAGCAATACGGTCAATCGCAACCTTCAAATCCTAAGTACCGAACTGCAGGCCGGCAAACTGGCGATTTCGGGAACCTCCGGTAACGACCTGTTTGCCGTCACTCCGGTCTCAGCAACAGTCGCTGAAGTGACGATCGCGCGCAATGGAACCTCGCTGGGCAAATTCGCGCGGCCTGCCGGCGGTGTCGAGTTCTTCGGGGGAACTGGCTCGAACTCGTTGACTATCAATGGCAGCAGCGGCAAAGACACGTTCACGATCGAATCCGATGCGGTGACCCTCGGCTTGTTGAAGGTCTCGGGCACTAACATGCAGACTCGCAACATCAACGGTCTTGGAGATAACGATACTTTCCTGCTACTGGCGGGGACGGCGAATTTGGATGGCGGCACGCAGGGCACAGCTGGCGACCGTCTGCAGGGCCCAAATTCTGCAACCCTCTTTCAATTAACGGGTGTCGGTATCGGGACAGTGGGCAGCACAACGTTCAAGGCCATCGAGAATCTCACTGGCGGTTCGGATGCGGACCAGTTTCAGTTTCTGAACAACACGGCCAAACTCAGCGGCAAGATCGATGGCGGCGGCGGCAACGACACACTCGATTACAGTCTGCGCACCACTACCGTGGCTTTGAACCTTAACACCAAGACGGCCACAAATGTCGCGGGCTATTTGAACGTCGAGTCGTTTACTGGCTCAATGGCAACAACTGATACCGTTACTTCGCCCAACACCGCCAACGAATGGACGATCACCGGAGTTGATCGCGCGAACCTGGGTGCGAGCGCAGCGCTTGCCGGCTTTGAGAACATCACTGGTGGCACGGGGACAGATACGTTCACCGTTCTCGATGGTGGCTCGCTCAGCGGCACTTTGAATGGCGGCACTGGCACTGACAAACTCAGCTATGCCCCAGCCACAGGTCCGATCAGTGTGAATCTGGCGACCCGCAGCGCCAGTCAAATCCGCAGCGTGCTCGCTGTAGAGTTGTTCCAGGGAAGCAATTCGTCGGCCGACCAGTTCATTGCAGCCAATGGCACGAACACCTGGAGCTTGACCGGGCTAAACGCCGGCAAAGTTACGGGCGGAACATTCTCGGACTTCGAAGAACTGCTCGGGGGTACCGGTGCCGACAACTTCTCGGTCGGAGCGGCGGGCGCGCTCAGCGGTAGTCTGCAGGGTGGAATTGGTAACGATACTCTCGTCGGTGGTTCACAAGCATCAACCTGGAACATCACCGGCGCAGGCGCAGGTACGCTCACCAGCGGGGCGACGGCATTGCAGTTTGGCGGCATCGAAAATCTAACCGGCGGCACTGGAGCCGACCGGTTTGCTCTGGCGAGCACTGGGTCGATTGCCGGCAAACTGAACGGCGGTACCGGCGAGAACACACTCGACTATTCCACCCGTACTACTCCGGTCAACGTGAATCTGGCAACCAGCAAAGCCACGTCAATTACGGGAAGCATCACCGGATTTGTGGCTGCCATTGGCGGCAGCGGAAACGACATTCTCGTCGGCGGCTCAAAGGCAGCTGTACTTGTCGGCGGTGCTGGCGACGATCAATTGACGGGTGGAACTGCAAAGGACGTGCTGCTGGGAGGTGAAGGCAAAGACACGCTCACAGGTGGAGGAGGGGACGACCTTTTGATTGCTGGCACCACCAGTTACGACCTTAATACCCAGGCACTATTTGCCATTTTGAATGAGTGGTCGTCGACGAGAACCTATCCTGCCCGCGTAGCCAACTTGCGAGGCACAGGCACCGGCACTCGCGTTAATGGTTCAACGTTCCTGGCCAACAGTCCTGCCGACACAATTTTCGGCGATAGTAGCACTGCCGATCGCTTGGTTGGCGGTGCCGGGCGCGATTGGTTCATTGCCGACCTCGAGGATGTGATCGCCGATCTGGTGCCAAGCGGAACGTCGGCTGAGTTCGTCGATCCCGTGTAAAACGGTTAAAGAGTTCACTCTCGATCGGCGAATCTTTCGCCAAGAGCAAATGCGTCGTTATGACCGATGGTTTGGCGATTGGGCCCGGCGAATTCAAGTAGACCTTTACGATCCTGTCGATCTCCAAGGCGATTGTCTATGGCCTCACAACCCGAAAGTCGGCGTCGCGACCGGCAGATCGGTTCGGGCTGCACTGGCTCGAAACAGTCTTTGAGGGGCGAAGTTGAAGCAGTTGTTGGCGACTGACTCACGCGGGGTGAGTTGCCCCGGCAAGCGGCTGAGCTGGTGTTTGGCCAGTTAGAAACAGCGACTCCTCGTCGATCGCACACGTTGGCGGTAGCGCTTTTGAGGCCAACCTCACGATGTCGATAAACCCTCCCTGTGCACAACCCTCCTCTACGTCACAGTACTCTCTATTGCGATTTCCCTAAGTACTTTTGATAGCATGACCTGCTGATTCCGAGTACCGATCGGTCCCCCAAACGGTCGCAACCCTCTTCGAACTTTTAGAGCATCCGGTTAACAGAGGTAGAGAATTCTTTGCGCTTTCTGTTTTGTTGTGAACTTCGCATGCGCTGCCCATCGGGCTGAACTCATACCGACCGAGCGACCGAAATCGGCGTATGGTTCGGATTGCCGACGGTCCCGGCGGGGTGCAAAAACGAACGCACTCCAGTCTTTCGTTGCATCAAGTCCAGTATAGTTCGATGGTCAACGTCTTTCAGTCTCTCCTGCAAGTGATCGCCCGTGGCCATGCAGAAGGAGCTCGCTCGCCAGATCAGATATTCGAAGTTCGAGAACCAGATTCTCAGGTCGAAATTGCCGAAACGCATCACGGTCACGCCCAAGGAACGAACTCGCTTTGTGAAGTTCACGCAGAAGCCCAGCGGGAAAGTCCTCCGCTAACTGACCACGATCGTTACGTCGCTGCCCCCTGTATCGACCCTTCCATTCGGGGGGGCGCCCGACTTCAACGCCACTTTACGGATGCAGGTCTGCAGAAAATCAACGACTGCCTCGGAGAGCGAAGCTCACACAGCAACACAATCTCGCCCGCCAAAGTTTCTTCATAAAACGCTCTTAGGAAAAATGCGAGTCCAGTCGGCCACGAAAATTGTCGACTATGTTGGAGACGAATGATTCAGACGTGCGGTGGCGTTTTACTTGCCTGGTGCCCAGCAATGCCCACGCTGATTTCCGAAGCACTCCGGCGGAACATCGACTCGATTGCCGAGTTGGAACAAGAATTCCACCGCCAGCGTACGACGGTCGCTTGCATAAGCGATCGAATCACGTCGATCGCCTCCAGCCCCCTTTTCTTTTTGGGCCACATTGTCTGGTTTGTCGGCTGGATTGTCGTCAACACTTGTCAGTGCTTCGGCATCTCCCACTTCGACCCCTATCCGTTCAGTTTTCTAGGGCTGTGCATCGCCTTCGAAGCTACGTTGCTTTCGATGTTTATCCTGATGAGCCAAAAGCGACAGACGCACCAGGCCGAGCAATGGGCGCACGCTGGCCTGCAATTGGGCATGCTCACTGAGCAGGAAACGACCAAAATGCTGCAGATGGCGCAGTCCATCAGGTACCATCTGGGCATGAAGCGAATCAGTGAAGATCGAGAATTGCAAGAGATGGTGAAGGAGATTCCGATTCTCGCCATCATGCAAGAGCTGGAACGCGCGTTCGTGGCCAATGATGCAATGCCTGCGATGCCTACGGATCAAGAGCGTCGTGCAGCGTGAGTTCTTCCGGCAAATTTGGGTAGGAGGTGGGATGGGCAGCGGTCGTTTGCGATTTGAATATACGGCCAGATATTGTTGGCTTTGGGCTACGATATCACTGCCGACTTCCACGTGCGTTTGCAGGCCGCGTATTTTAAGCAGATAGCTTTTGCCCGTGCGAAATAGTCGATATCGAGCTTTCGCTCGATATCAATTTCAGGCGATCGTCGTTGCGAAACGTCGTCTGACGGGCCGATCCGCAACCATGGATTACTGTCGTAATCTCGATCTTCCGCGAACGGCGGCAGTGAAGAAATCCGTGCCTAGCCCTTTACCTTCGTGCAACTTCCTCCGTGCCTATCTCGTCGCCGAAAGTGATCGTGGGCGCTTTGAATCCAGCAGAGCAGATTAGTCCGCAGTCAAAATCACGCCGCGGGTTGCATCAACTCGTTATAATTTGCGACTGCAACTTCATAACACTCGCAGGCGCTTTGCTGTAGGCGTGAGCGATCTAAGATCTGCAGGTGGCGCCGGCTGTAACTGATCAATGCTTGCTGCTTGAGTGATTGAATCACGGCGCTCACGCTTTGCCGGCTGATGCCGAGCATCACTCCGAGAGAGTCCTGAGTAAAGTCGAACTCGTCGCGACCAGCGCGGTCGGCACAGGCGAGCAGCCAACGCGAAAGTCGCTTCGAACCGTCGTGCCGTGCATTGCAGGCGGCATTTTGAGCACACTGTCGCAACAGAATGAACGCATACCGCTCGACGAGAGTTCTTAACTGCGGGCTCTCTCGCAACATGTTTTGGAAATGGGCTGCCGGCACTCTTAGGCACTCCCCTTCAACTTGCTGGACAAGCGAGTAAGAACTTACACGCTCGCCAACCAACAGCCCGACCCCCGCGACCCCCTCGTTGCCGATTGCTGCGGCCTCGACTGCGGAGCCGTCACGCAACACAACGATCGTTGACAAGACATTCGTCAGTGGGAAATAGGCATATTGGAGCGGCGCTCTATTCGCTAGCAGCGTCTCGCGCAGCGGTAATTTCTGATGCTCCATTCGTTTTGACAGGCTTGCCAGCTCGTCCGGCGGAAGCTGATCCAACAAACGATTACCCGTCTGGCGATTACCAAAAGCGGTCATTGGCTTCAATCTCCTGCGTTGCGCCTGCCAAAGCCGTCGTGCGTGGACAAATGTTTCTCACGCTGACAACTGCAGTACGCATTTATTGTACCAAAAACCGACCGAAATACTAATCGCCAGTTACCGAGGTTCCTCTGTCAACTACTTTACCGTCAAGTACTTGACGGTACGCCATCGCGTCACTAGTTTATCGACATCGCAACCCACTGGTTCGCCTTGAAAATATGTCGGCTTGCGGCAGGGGCAGGATGAGGGATTGCGTCGGTTAAGGAGGGGCCGCGGAGGTTGCGACTCGTGTCGGAAGAAGGAGTTTCCAGAATGACTGATGATCGGCGCAAGAGAAGTTTGCGCAGTGAGCCTCATCATCCGCAGGTGGGCCGCAAACGGTTCGAGGCGATTGTCGCTGATGCCGAAGAAGGGGTTGTTTTTCTCGATCCCGGTGCCGTGATCGGCTATGCCAATGCCGCCGCTGAGTTTCTGCTCGGGCGTGGGCCGACCGAATTGGTCGGGGAGAAGTTTGACCTCCCCTCGGTTCCTAGTCACCAGCCGATTCATGTGAACGTCATATCACGTGACGACCGGCTCCGGCTGGTCGAGCTGCGGATCGAACCGCTCACCGATGGTCCAGAGGGGACGCTGCTGCTGCGACTCAAAGATGTCACTGCATACCATCAGAGTGTGTCTGAAGCGCGAAACGAAACGCGCCAGCGCGATGAATTTCTGGCAATGCTCTCGCACGAGTTACGCAATCCGCTGGCTGCGATTCAGAGCTCGGCCGTGTTGCTGGCCAAGGACAATCTTGGTCCGCAATCCCGCCGCGAAGCTTCCGCAGTACTCAATCGCCAATTCGGCCACCTCACTCGAATTCTCGACGACCTGTTGGACGTGACCCGCGTCCTGCGAGGAAAGTTGTCGATCGTCTCGGAACGAGTGGCGCTGCATCGAGTGCTCACCGATGCGGTCGAGGCCGTCTCGTCCCTCATCACGCAACGAGGGCACAGGTTTACGGCTGACCTGCCTGAGCAAGAAATGTGGGTCTGGGGTAACCCAACACGGCTCGAGCAAATTGTTGTCAACCTGCTTGTTAACGCAATCAAGTTCACTCCGCACGGTGGAAAAATCACTTTGTGCGCAGCGCAGCAGGCAACCGAAGTTGAGATCACCGTCCGCGACAATGGCCCTGGCATTCCAGCCGAGCTCTTGCCCCGGATTTTTGATCCGTTTGTGCAGGGTGCACAGACACTGGCCCGCAGTGACGGCGGATTAGGCATCGGACTGATGCTGGTTCGCACATTCGTCCACCTGCACGGTGGCTCGATCGACGTTTGCGCCAACGACGACGGTTGCGGTGTGACCTTCTCAGTCCGACTGCCGTTAATTGCTTGTGAGTCGAAGTTGTCGGAGCAAGCGGCCGACCAAGTTACCAACTCACTCAGGGTGCTGTTGGTAGAGGATAGCGATGATGCCCGCCTGATGCTTCGCATGTTGTTGGAGGATGACGGGCATCATGTCATCGAAGCGGCAGATGGCCTGTCGGGTTTGAACGCGGTATTGGAACGACGCCCCGACGTGGCGCTCATTGATATTGGCCTGCCGGCAATGGATGGTTACGAATTGGCTCGGCGTGTTCGGCGTGAAGCCGAAGGAACTCCGCCGCACATGATCGCTCTGACTGGCTACGGAACTCCTGAGGATGTCCAGCGTGCGCTAGACGCCGGTTTCGATGATCACCTGGTCAAGCCGGTTAATTTGCCCGAATTGTTACGGCGTCTGGAAACTTGCCGGTTAGAGCGTGCTGGTTCCAGGACCAACGGCGGTGTGTAACGCAGTTAGTCCGCGAAGTGTGACATACGACCAATGGTAAGATTCATGGAAAAACACGTGTACACGTTTTTTATCGCAGGAGGAAGCGAACTTGCCGTTCGTGCACTGGCGAATTTCGATCGACTGGTTCGCCCTCGACTGGAGGGTGGGTGCACGTTAACGGTGGTGGATATTCTTAAAGAACCCCGCCAAGCCCGCGAGCATCGGATCGTCGCTACTCCCATGCTGGTTCGGGAACATCCGCTCCCGGTGGTCAGGATTCTCGGCGACCTATCAGAGGCCGCTAAGGTTCTCGATCAATTGGGACTCATTGGAAATGACGATAGTGCCATCGTCTCCACTTCACGCACCGCGGGGGAAGAACGATGAACGAAATTCTGGAAGTCGAGCCAATTTGCCGACTGGAGACAGGGATTCGCGGTTTTGAACATGTCAGCATGGGCGGACTCGTGGAGGGGCGCAACACCCTGCTGGTCGGCACATCCGGTTCTGGGAAGACGCTGTTTGCCACCGAACTGCTATATCGCGCAATAACCGTCTACGGAAGGCAAGCGGTCTTTGTTACTTTCGAGGAGAAGCCGGCGGACATTGCCAGAAATGTTCAGCGTCTCGGCTGGGATCTACCGGTGTTAGTCCGCGACAAAAAACTCATTATTCTCGATGCGTCGCTCGACCGATCGGTCGTCGAGGCAGGCGGCTATGATCTCTCGGGCATCATTAGCCAGATCACCGACGCGGTGAAGGAGATCGACGCGAAGCTAGTGGTGCTTGATTCGCTGGGAGCGCTCTTCTATCAGTTCGAAAACCCCGGCATCCTGCGTCGCGAGATCCTGCGCCTGACCGATCATTTGCAGGAGTTAGGTGTAACCTCGGTCATGACTGCCGAACGGATGGAAGAATACGGCTCAGTCACGCGGCATGGAATCGAGGAGTTCGTGTCAGACTGCGTGATCATTTTGCGGCATCAACTCTCGGACGAAAAAGTTCGGCGGACGATTCAGATTTATAAGCTGCGTGGCGATCGGCATTATAAGGACGAGTTCCCTTTTTCAATCGAATCTAAAGGCTTCTGCATTTTGCCCCTTTCGGCGGCACAATTGGAACTCACCCAGGCTTCGACGGCAGATCGCATTAGCTTCGGCAACGCTAAGTTCGACGAGATGGCCGGAGGAGGTCTATTCCAGGATTCAGTAATTTTGTTTAGCGGTCCAACCGGCTGCGGCAAGACATTGATGGCTACCACGTTTGCGTCCGAAGCGTGTCGCCGCGGCGAGCGCGTGCTCTACCTCGGCTACGAGGAATCACGACCGCAATTAATGCGCAATGCCGCTGCCTGGGGCAGCGATTTCGCAGAATGGGAACGGGCGGGCCTTCTCAAGATGGTTTGCCAGTATCCCGAAGCACAAGGATTTGAGGGGCACGTTTACGCCATTCAGCGCGAGATTGAACAATTCCGCCCCTCGCGCCTCGTTCTGGACAGCATCTCCGCCTTGGAACGGATCGGCAGTGTCCGCCACTTCCGCGAGTTTGTGATCGGCCTCACCGGCTTCGTGAAGCAACAACAAGTTTGCAGTTTGTTTACCAGTTCATCGCCCAGTTTGTCCGGTGGTATTTCGATCACCGACGCCCACATCTCCACCATCACCGATGCCATCGTCCTGCTTCGATACGTCGAGCGTAATGGCGCGCTGAGCCGGGGCGTGATCATCATCAAGATGCGCGGCTCGCAACACGACAAACAATTCCACGAGTTCAGCATCAACGATGAGGGGCTGGAGATCGGCGAGCCTTTCGTGCATGTGCCGACGGCGCTGCTCGGAATCGCCTCGGTGTCGTGACGACCGGATCACGCTGTCCTTTGCAGTTAATTCGGACAGCATGATGAAATTTTCATTCATATATCACAAAAACAAAGAAACTTCTATTGTAATTTATTGCGACTTGAAACAATATTTGTCATGACGGATCGAGTAGTCGCCTGGGAAGGATTCCCCACCATCAATTTAGATGGCAACCAAGGACGGTCCGGTTTTCTACCTCTTTCCAGTTCGAGCAGTGCCTTCCATAGTGGCAGGCAGCTTGAACGTGGTGTCTTGGCCAAATTGCTCACCGCGAATCGCATCTCGGTGTTACAAGCCGTTGCCAATGGTGAATCCACCACTGGCTTGGCGGCACATTCAAGGCATCTCTCGGGTCTGTGAAACCAATTAAGGAATGGTTGCCATGTTGGTGTTGTCACGTCGGCAAGACGAGAAGGTTTGTTTTCCAAACTTGGGAATTGAAGTCCAAGTCATCCGGACGGGCGGCAAGGTAATTCGCCTCGGCGTCGTCGCTCCGCCGGAAGTGCCTGTTCTGCGCGGCGAATTGCTCCAGTCGGCCGAGATCGCAAAAACAGCGGAGAATACGAAGCGTCTCGTCAATGGGCCTGCTGAAGAAGCCCTGAAGCGATTTCGACACGATGTTCGCGACCGACTAAATGTCGCCTGCCTGGGTCTCCAAGTTCTGCAAAGGCGCATTGATGCAGGGAGGTGGGATGAAGTCGAATCCCTGATTCAGCATACGTTGCGCGCCTTTCAAACCATCAATGATGAATTGGCCAACTGCGAAAGTCCGGCCGCAAGCGCCATGAAGCAGACACCGCACGTGCTGATCGTCGAGGACAACGCCAACGAAGGTCAGTTGCTGGCAGAGCTGTTGGGCAGCTATGGCTGTGACGCGGCGGTGGTCGCAAATGGCCGACAGGCCCTTGATCATCTCCGTAAGAACGGCAAACCTGACTTTGTCCTGATGGATATGAACATGCCGGAACTGGACGGACCGGCGACGATTCGAATGCTGCGTGAGCAATCGGAATTCGATGGCCTGCGTGTGTACGCCGTCAGCGGGATGGAACGGTACGAGGCAGGCGTTTCCCTCGGACCTGGTGGCGTGGATCGGTGGTACACCAAACCAATCAACGCGCGGCGGTTGGCACAAGAACTCGTGTCGGCACCCGCGGTAGCCACACCCATTGGCTAAGTATTCGCTTCAGACAAATACGGAACTCGAAACAGTTCCGTATTTGTCTGGCAAAAACTCGCTCGACTCGCTTCTTGATCTTCCGATGTCAAACTGTCATCCGGTCGCTCACTGTGCAATGCACCTTTGCACAAACACACCCTCAGTGATCGGATTCGCCAACTTCGGATCGCAGAAGCGGAGATTGAAGGACTCCGTTTGCAGGAAATCCCTGGAAGGCTGTCTGAAAATGTTTTTTTCGTAGCATAACGCGAGCGGTTTTTCTGTGACCAGTTCAGTTGTTGGAGAGGAATGGTACGGTTTGATCTTGATCAGTTTTATCGAGGAGCGCAAGGCATGGACGCCGTCTAACCGAGTGAATTGACTGATGCGGAATGGCAGGTGATTGAGCGGTCGCTGCCAGCGCCAAAGCCGCGCGGCCGCGAGTTGGAGATCGGTAGGCGGCGAATCTTGGACGGCATCGCGGCCGGCGACAAGCTGGCTGTGCGGTTCGTGCCCAGCGCCGAAGGCGTGTGGCAGTTGACCCTCAAGACGCCGATCACGACGCTGGAGCGTGGCACACTGACCGTTTCAGTAAAAGACCGCCAAGGCAACGTGAACCAGATCAGACGCCGGATTTCGGTCGGTAAGAATGGAGCGTCAGGGAGCGACTAGCCTACGCAAGATATCGTACAAGCGGCACCTACCCGCACACGCACGTCTCCCGACGGATGGTGTGAACTAGGGTCGTTGCGCTCGTGGCGTAGCGCGCGGTCGTTTTCTTTAACCGGGTTCCCTTCCAGTCACAGCGAACACAAAATCTGCCTGTCATTTCAGAAACGCCGGTTCGCGGTACAACCGCAAGACTTCATTTGCAGAAAGTGCGCGACGGAAGATTGCGAGCTCGTCGAGCAGCCCAATGTAGTTGACGGCCACGTAGATGCCGGTCTTCTCCAGGTCCCATTGCATGGCAATTGGGCAGTCGCGAATCGCGCCAATCAGCTTGCTGTCGATGTAAATTTGGGAAACTGCATCGCTCTTGCCGGTGTCGAAGCCAGACCAGGTCAACACAACGTGGTGCCAAGCGTCCGCTTTCCAGTCGATCTTGGGTACCAGAACGATCGGGGCTTTAGGATCGTCTTCCGCGATTGGCTTTTCCTTGGTGGGTACCGCCGGGAACGCACCGTGACGCATGTCGCGAGGTTTCGCATTGTTGAAGTCGAACCACAGGCCGCCGTTGTTGGCTCCTTTTTCAGTGATTTGGATAGGATCGCAAAACGTGGTCTTCAGCAGTTGGTTGGGATCTGTCTTGCACCAGACCGAGAGCGCGCCATTCCATCCTTTTGGATCAAACGGCAGATTTCCTTGAGCGGGAAAATAGATTCGCCCGTTGTTGGGCAGTACGTCGACCACTTCCAGTGCTCCGCCACTAATTCCTTTGTCTTTGGAGATGCGGAACACTTGCTCGTTAAAACCCGAATCAAAGACGAATCGACCAGGCTCGGTCGGGTGATTGGAGCGGGTATTTAGAGTCGCCTGTCCGCCCGCGATGTCAGCCTTCACCGTTTCATCGAAAGAGGCAAAGAAGATTACTGCACTTCGCAGATCGTCGCCCGATGCGGGCGAATTTCCAACTTGAGCCGTGAGCATGTAGGTGATTCCAAAAACCAGGAACGGCGTAGGCGTGGTCGTCTCACACGGAAAATCTCACTCACCACAGGGTTGATCCTAGTGGGACCTAGGTCAATTTGCATACCGGAAAGGTACAAAAACTCGGGATGCTTATCGCGGAATGCCGTGCCTTCATTTCCTGCTCTATTACGTACGCACGCTTTCGATTGCGACTGCATCAACCGCGGCTTATATTGCACTGCTGTTTGTCCCCCACCGATTGATTCCCACCCAACTCGGCTGTGCTTGTGTCCGCCGGTTGTCACCTCGAATCGGTTGAGAGGTGCTTATGATTGGTCGATTGCAGCTTCGACTTGCCCTGATTGCGATAGCGCAAATACTAGCGCTCGGATTAATTGCGCACGGCGCAGAGCCGCTGCTTGAGCGAGATGTATTGCCGGTCCTGACAAAGCATTGCCTCGGTTGTCATGGTGGCTTACGGCAGTTCGGCAAGCTCGACTTGCGAACGCTGCCGGCGATGCTGGCCGGCGGTGAGAGTGGTGTAGTGATCGAGAAGGGGCGGGCCGAGAAAAGTGTGCTGTGGCAACGGATCGCCAGCGATGAGATGCCGGACGGTGATGACCGAGAAAAGTTGAACGAGCGTGAAAAGGCAATTATCAAAGCCTGGATCAATGCGGGGCTGCCGACCGTGGCGGAGCGGACCGGGAAAGTCGATCCGCTGCTGTCCGCCGATCAACGGCATGAGCCGCAGGAAGTTGCCGGCGCGATCGATCGGCATCTCGATTCGTTTCTGGAGGCGGCGAACCTGACTGCCGCGGCGCGGAGTGACGACCAAGAGTTCATGCGACGGCTCTATCTCGACCTGGCGGGGCGCGTTCCCACGGCAGAGCAAGCGGTGGCATTTCTCGATGACCTAGCCCCTGACAAGCGAGCGAAGTTAATCGACGCGCTGTTGGACTCGCCGCGATTTGGGGAGCAGTTCGGCCGAACCTGGCGGGATTGGGTTTGCCCCCCCGAGTTACCTTCCGATGACAATGCCGGCACCCAGCCCTATCGGCAGGCGAATGAGTTCGGAGCATGGCTCGGTAAGAAGGTCGTAGCGAACGAATCGTGGGGCAAGATCGCACGCGAGATTCTTACCGTTCAAGGAGAAATCAAGAATCAGCCGCAAGTGATTTTCTACGGCCTTGTTGGACAGGGTGGACGTTCGACGCCGGATGGCACCGCCCGCGCAGTCGGTTCACTTTTTATGGGCGTGCAACTGCAGTGCGCCCAGTGCCACGATGATCCGTATCGGGCCTGGGCGCAAGAAGAACACTGGGCGCTCGCAGCGTTCTTTGGCAGTTCTCAGGCGGATTTCAACAAGGTCGAAATCGGCAAAGGACCGTCGAAATCGCCGGGAACAATCGAAATTCCCGAATCGGCCTTCAAGCGGAAGGGAACGACTGTTCCGGCGGCATTTTTGGGCAGCAAGCCGCTCGACGCGATTAAGCAAGACGATCCGCGTGGGCTGTTCGTCGATTGGCTTGTCGATAAGAACAATTCGTACTTCTCCCGCGCATTCACGAACCGACTATGGTTCTACTTCTTCGCTCGCGGCATAGTGAATCCCATCGACGACCTGCGGGAATTGAATCCGCCGTCGCACCCAGGCCTGTTGCAACTCTTGGCGAATGAGTTCGCTGCGTCGAACTATGACGTGAAGCACCTGGTTCGCTGCATCTGCCTGTCGCAGGCGTATCAGCGGAGCAGTTTTCTCGAACCCAACGTCGATGAGCAGCAGCGTCAAGCTCTTACGTTCGCCTTTGGCAGGATGCCGTTGCGGGTGATGACGGCGGACATGCTCCTCGATTCGCTCAAGCAAGCTTACGGTGAGGACAAGGAGTTCGACCTGCGGACGGCGAACAAGGAGAGTGCCACCGGCATGGCGGCGGTTGTGGCGGATGCCTATCGCGAGTTCCACCGCCAGTTTGGCACTAATAAAGAAGACGCGTCCGACTTTACGCACGGCGTGTCGCAGATGCTTACGTTCATCAACCATCGGCGTTTGCTGGCGGGGAGCAAAACACTCGACGGATTACTCAAGTCAGAGGCAGATATGACGCCAGGTCAGGCGATTGAGTGGCTCTATCGCAGCACGCTTTCGCGCGGGCCCGATGAGCAAGAAGCGCAGGAGGCGATGGGATTTGTGCAGCAATCCAAAGATCCTGCCACCGGTTATCGCGGCATCTTGTGGATGCTTGTGAACCGCACCGAGTTTGTGCTCGTGCGTTAATCATTGCAGTTCCTAACCGCAATTCACACCTAGCAAAAAGGCACATCATGGAACGACCAACGCTCGCCCGCCGCGACTGGCTGAAGCTCTCCGCGGCCGGCGTCCTCTCCGGCGTGTCGGTCCCGTGGTTTGAATCGCTCGCCTCCGCGGCCATCGAACGACCGCGGGGAAAGTCCTGCATCCTGCTTTGGATGGATGGCGGCCCGAGCCAACAGCATACGTTCGATCCCAAGGTGAACGGCGATTTCAAACCTGCCCCGACCGCGGTGCCTGGCATTCACATCGTCGAACAGCTGCCGCAACTCGCGCAGTGCATGGATGATCTCGTCCTCGTGCGGTCGATGACAACCGAGATCAACGGGCATTACGACGCGAAATATTTTCTGCACACCGGCTTCAAGCGGACGACGGCCTTCGAGCATCCGGCCATCGGCTGCATTGCGTCGTCGCAGGTCGGGCTGCCGCGGCACGATATGCCACCGTTCGTGACGATTGATGCAGGTTATGACCGCGCGGACGGTGGTCGACTTTATCGCAGCGTGCCGGCGTATCTCGGTGCCGAGCACATGCCGCTCAGCGTTTACGATCCCGCACAAGGGCTCGAAAATCTCGTGCCGCAGGGAGACGACCTCGATACGAGATTGAATTTGCTCGCCGCGGGCGAACGGCGTTTTCTAGAGCGCTATCCGCAGCCTGCAGTGATTACCCGCCAGGCAGCCTATGACCGCGCGGTCACACTGATGCGCTCGCGCCGCGCGAAGGCGTTTCGCCTCGAGGAAGAACCGGCCAACCTGCGCGATGCCTATGGCCAGCATAAGTTTGGCCAGTCCTGTCTGCTTGCTCGGCGGTTGATTGAAGCGGGCGTCACGTTTGTGGAGGTCGTTCATCGCGGCTGGGACGATCACGACGGCGCAGCGCGGCCGATCGCCGCGCGAGCACCTTGGATGGACGCCGGCATGGCGACGCTGATCCGCGATCTCAAGGTTCGCGGCATGCTGGACGACACGCTGGTCGTCTGGATGGGTGAATTCGGGCGCTCTCCCGGCGACGGCAACGGCCACTTCTGCCAGGCCTGGAGCAGCGTCTTCGCTGGCGGCGGCCTGAAGACCGGGCAAGTCATCGGCAAAACGAACGAGGACGGCAAAAACCCAGGAAACAGCATCGTCGATCGGCCAGTGAAAGCGGCAGACTTCATGGCCACGCTCTGCCTCGCGCTGGGCATCGACATTAAGAAGGAGTATCTCGCACCGGGCCTGCGGCCGATGCCGCTCGTCGATAAGATCGCCAAACCGATCACGGAGATCCTCGGATGATGTCTCTCCGGCTCATCGGCGTTTTGTTGCTTTTCGATTGCGGACTCGCAGCGGCGCAAAAAGCGAATTATCAACCTGCCAAGACCGCGGAAGAAGCACTCGCGCGGATTGAGAGCCTCGGCGGGTGTGTGCGGTATTTGTCGCGGGGGAGCGATCTGCTTGAAGTCGATTTTCAGTTCGCCGGCGACCGCGTGCGTGATGAGCATCTGCAGGACCTGCTCGTATTGCCACACGTGGCCGTCCTCCGGCTCAAACAAACCGCGATCACCGACATTGGATTGATTCACGTCGCCAAACTGCCAAAACTGCTTCGCCTCCAGCTTGACGAGACGGCGATCACCGACGCAGGCCTGACTCATCTCAAGCCACTTGAAGATCTCGAATCGCTCCAGCTCTACCGCACCAAAGTTACCGACAGCGGACTCAAGCACCTGGCGGAACTTCCCAAGCTGAAGCTGCTGTTAGTCGGTGATACTGTGGTCACTGCTCGAGCAGTTCACGAACTCACACAATCCAAGCCTCAGCTCACCGTGATCCCGAACCGCGCTGTAGACCTGGTCCGGGCAGAGATCATCGAGCGCACCTCGATTTCACTACTCGAAGACGCTCGCACCGCTCTCGCGATTGTCCAATTCGATCTCGACGAACTTGCGCCGCATCAGGAGTATTTGAAGCAATTCGAAGAAGTCACCAGGAAACAAGCTGAGTCCACGAAGGCGGCTGCAGAAGACCTAAAACGGAAGCGTGACGAAGCCAACAAACTCGCCAGCGACGCTGAACGAACTGCCCAAGAGGCCCTCAAACAATCGTCAGTCAAGCCGGACGACGCCAATCTCGGCAAGCAGGCGGAGGCCAAGCAGCAGGCCGCAACTACTGCGAAGACCACTGCTGATCAGGCTCAATCTGCTTATGCTGATGCGCAACAAATAGCAGAGGAAGCCAAAGTCGAAGCCGACACGATCCGCCAACTGCACGACCGGGCCCGAAATGCGAAGAAAAAGCTGGAGATCGCTCAGAGGATCGTGGCCGGCTCTCAGCAACGCGTGATGGATGCTCAGCGGCTGATTGACAACTCCAAGTAGTCGGACACTCAGCTTCCGATCAATTTAAACGGTCTTTGCTCTTGGTCGCCGGGGACGTCGTTGGATTTCGCGGTCGGTTTTTGGCGTTGCGGGGAAATCGTAATCTTGACGCGTGCCTTCCCGCTTAATGATGCACCAGAAGCGGTAAAGACGAGTCAACTTGCGCCGCGCTACATGTTGATTTCAAACCCCTTCCGATTCTCTCGTGCGAGGAACGAGTTGGCCTCCGCGTCGCCAACGATTTCCCGGTTGGCCGGATTCCAATTTAGTTCGCGGCCCAGTCGCATCGCGATGTTAGCGAGATGGCAGATTTCCAGCATCCGGTTGTGCGACCAGACATCGGAGATCGGTTGCTGGCGTGACTTCATACTTTCAATGAAGTTCGCGGTATGATTCGCACTGACTTTGCCTCCGTAGACGGCTTCAATCGCTCCTTCAGGCAGAGGATTATCCTTCAACTGCTCAGCCGGCTTGCCGGTGACTTTTCCGCGGTTGACGAAGAACCGCCCTTCCGTGCCTTCAAAAAGAATGCCGTTGTCCCCCTCGCTCGTGATGATCATCTCTACGTTTTTGGGCATGGCGACGCGGATATTGAATCGAGTCGCGGCGTTGTACTGGTCGTCGACGACTGGGTTCCCATTCTTGTATTCCACCGGCAACTTGTAGTCCACCGGCGTGATTTTGCTCGGCCCCGTTTCGGTGGCGCCAAGCGCCCAGCAGGCGATGTCGACGTGATGGGCGCCCCAGTCAGTGAGCTTGCCGCCCGAGTATTCGTGCCAGTTGCGGAACGCGTAGTGGCAGTTACTGTAGAGCGGCACGCCGCCGCCGTAGCCTTTGCGGACTTCAGGCAGTGCCCGATACGGTACCTTTGGTGCCGGGCCGAGCCAGGTGTCCCAGTCCAGCCCTGTGGGCACAGCAGCCTCGGGGATGACTGGAGACGACTCCATGTGGTCGATTCCACAGGTCACTTTTTTTACGGTTCCGATGCGGCCGGCTCTGATCAGCGCAATCGCCAGCAGGAAACGATGATTACTCTCGGTTCGCTGCATCGTGCCGACCTGAAATACGCGACCAGTCTCCTTAACGACTTTTTCGATGAGCTTGCCTTCCGCGATCGTCAGCGTGAGTGGCTTTTCGCAGTAGACATCCTTGCCAGCCTTCATTGCTTCGACCGCGATTTTCGTATGCCAGTGATCCGGGGTGGCGATCATCACGGCGTCGATGTCTTTGCGATCGAGGATCTTGCGGTAATCACCGTAGGCGTCGGGCTTTTTCCCCTGGCCCTTTTCTACCTTGGCAACGTTTTCACCGAGAACGTTCGCATCGACGTCGGCCAAAGCCGCGAAGTCAGCGAAGCGGAACGACTTGCTAGTGATCGCCCAACCTTGATTACGGAGGCCGATCGTGGCGAAGACCGGGCGGTCGTTCGCCGACTGATAGCCGAAGGCGCGATTAGCAGACGGCAGCAGAACACTCGCGGTTCCTGCTGCGGCGAGGCCTTGAAGAAATTGGCGACGCGATCCTTGAGGCTGAGCTGTCATCGGTGATGTCCTTCGGGAGAGAATGGGAGTGGCAATTCACTTTTTCAAATAGTCGGTGCGTATGGCGTGGAGTTGTTTCCAGATCGCGGCATCGCGGGCCTGAGGTGAGACACACGCAAAGATGTAGTTACGGTCGTTCCTGGCCCAGGTCTGAATCTCCAGGTTCAGCTTCTGCGACTTCTTAGTGGCGAACGGTTCGACCCAATCCAGCTTGCCTGTGTACACCGCCGGCTCAGTGTCGGATTTGACGAGTTGCAGTTCCAGCGCGAAATCAGACGGATCGACGTCCGGGAGTTTTCCCCGGAGAACGGCCTTGCACAGACCTCGGTAGTATTTCAGAAACTCCTCTTTGACAACAGCTTCCGTCAGCGCGGGCTGCGGCTCTAGCTCGAACACAAAGGCATAGCAGAAGAATGAGTCCGATTCCGGCTTCATCATCCCGGGGGCAAACCGGACATGCTCCGTACCTTTCAGCTTCATATCAGGAGCAAACCCTGGCGGAAGTGCAATGGTTTCGCCCGCCCAGTCTTGCGGGGCCGCGAGCTGTGCAGTCTTCGGCTCTGCGGCGACCAACAGCGATCCGGACATCAGCAGACTGACAGCAACCATGCGCAACATGTGAACCTCATACCGACGGGCATCATTTGGAAAGACCGTTATCAGTAACATAGACGACGGCTGGGACAATTGCCTGCACCGAAAGCTGCCCCGGAGAAGGCGTGTTCATGGGCTCGTTAATCAGCCAGGATGGTTCAAGCGGCTCCGCAACCTGACACAATCGGCAGGACGTGTAACAAAGCCCGGAATTCTACGCCTCGGACTTTAGTGCGGTTGAGTTAACTGATTCCCCCTCAGAGGCCGAATCACTGAACCCCCATCCGCTCCAGAGTGGCCATTCGCTGCCCCTGGACCCTTTCATTCCTTTCTGAAACTACCCCAGCCTTTGAACTAATAGGATCCTGCCATGGTTTGGCTCATTGAACCCGTAAAAGCAACACCGGCCAAGATCGACGAATATCTTGGGCAAGGTTCCTACCAAGAATGGATCACGAAAACGCGCGAAGCGAACGAAGCGCTGGCAGATTGGGATCGTTACAAGAACATGGTTCCGGTTCGTGCTCAGGCCTACGTCACCGGACTCGGCTCGCTCGACGCCGACACTCTCTTAAAGGCCGGCCATGATTACTCGTGGGGCATCCAGCAGATCGAGAACGGCAAAAAAATCAACCAGGACCAGTTGCAGGATATTCAGGCCATTCGGGATATGGCCGAGGAAGCGCTGAGAATCGAAACGGGCATCCTCAAGGGCGCGATGATCGTCGCTGCATTGAACCTCTACCTCACCGGGCAGTTTCGCAACGCCCAGCAGATGGCAGCCGAAGCGCTTCCGAAGATTCAAAAACTGAAATCGGCCTTGGAGAAGGCCAAGAAGAATGCCACCGAAGCGCGGATTCAGCAGGCGATCAACCTCGGCATCACGATCGCTACCCTGGTCTTTCTGCCTCAGCTGACCGTCATCAAGCGTGTGGGCGTGGCCGTGGGAACCTGGGCACTCGACAAGGCGCTAGGCACCGACAAAACCACGCCGCTGCGCGACACCGTTTCCGATGGTGCCGATTACGGCGAAATCCTCGCTGCCGGCATCGAAGATTGGAAGTGGCTCACGCCGGCGGAACAGGGCGCCGTCAAGTCTGCCGCCAAGGGACTCAGCGTCGTTGGTCTGTACTTCGATCAAGACGAAGTCAATAACGCGCTCAAGCAAGTGGACATCGTGCGGGCAGTACTCAACGAGGCCGTCGCCTCACTCAAACGCGTCAAGGTCCTGATCGAGCGCCTGCGACCTGGAATGGCCACCTGGCGTGCCCAGCTTCTCGCCTCCGCCAAGGCCGTCAAAGAAGCCAAGGCCGACGCCGAACAGATTCGCAACAACTATCGCCAGCTAAGCACAACAGCGAAATGGTATTACAGCTCTCCCGTCGTGTGGCGAGCCGCGTAAAGGGTCAAAACTAAAAACAGCGAGGTGGCGCAGTCAATTGGGGTGCCGCTGGTCAGGACCATTGCTGAAGCGGGTGCAAGACCTAGGGCGCGTTGGGTTCCAAGGGAGATTTTGGCAAAGAGTTGTAGCTCTGAATATGACAGGCCATTCAAAAGAAGCCACTGGGCCAGAACTCAGCGGGCAAGGGTGTAATGAGTGAATGTAGGTGGTCGACGTGCTCACCGTTGCTTTCATAATATCGGCAGCTCGACCGAAATCGTACTCAGGCTGTACTCAACTGACCATGGGATTCCGCCCCGGAAATCCAGCACAACCCGCTGCCAAGATGGCTCTGGGGCCGCCGTAAAGATGGTTACTCGCTGTGCAGCACTGGCAAGCTAGGGCGCGCGATCATCAGCAACCCTCGCGGCAGCAATCGTCAGATGAGGGCCTGTCTGACGATTGCTGCTGAGCTAGCTCGACGGGTTCAATCACAGAACGGCCAATTGTGTCAGCAGGAGCAGGAGCGACACTCCGTTCCCCTGGTCGAGCAGATGGGAAACGCTGTATAGCAAGTTTGCCCAGGATCATTCCGTCGTCCGTCTGCGCTTTCCACGCTCGCTCAACGCACTCGCCTTGTTACTCAGCGAGAGCTTGACAATTGCCATTCTTCATCAAAATAACCGGATCGCACCACAATGTCTTCCCAAACGCGTTCCCGTGGACGTGTTTGATCTAGCTTAATGCAGGCCCAGTCTCCCCAACGTGGAAACAGCAAGTAATTGAGTTTCGCCAATTCGCTTTCGCGGAAGGTATGGCCACTGTTGAGGACGACATAGTGCGCGCCGGCTCCCGGCAATGGATTGGGAGCAATCAGGGCCGGGATGTGGTCTGCTGCTGATAACTCGATTCCTCCCAAGTGCAACGACTCCCGCGCCCATTTCATGGGCAGATGAGGCAGAACCTTGGCGATCCAAGGATTGCTGCCGGGATCGCCAAACAAAATCAGGTGCCGGCCCGCTATATCAGCGGCAGTCACATCGACATCGTTTTTCACCGGCAATTCGCCGCGGAGGTAGTGATGCCATTCCTCAGCGAAACGCTGCAAACTTGCGTCGGCATAATCTTGCGCTGTTTTGTTCCACGGATTGCCGGTGCCGCGGACGCAGAGAAAGGGACCGGTAAAAGCATCGTCGATCGGACCTTGAAGGCCGGGCCGTTTCCCCGCCGGCGGCTTCTCGTCGCTCTTAGCGACGCCCCATTTTCCATCAGTCTTGGTTAGCTCGATGCGTTTCGTTTCGTGGGGGATCGTCAAATCGACCGCGCCTACACGCATCGTCGAGGGTTGGGTCGACAAATGCTCCAGGTCAATGGCAAACCGCGCGATGTTTCGTGGCTCTGCGATCAACAGCTGACCGTCTTTCACTTTGGCCGAAATTTCCGCACGAGCATAATGCCGGTCCAGTCGCAGAATTTCGAGCCAATGGCAGCGGTTATATTTCAGTGTCCAGGTGACGAATCGCAGCTCATTCGGCCGCCGGACCTCCGCAACCTGTTCGGCGATCCGCCTCAACTGCTCGGCGTGGGTCTTGGGGTCAATAACGTGCCCGGTGCCAGGTGAAATCAAATTAACCAGCGACAATCCTTCGCGCTGCATGGCCTCCCCCATGATGACATGGGCCTGGAAGAAGACATCCTTCTCTCCCATGCAGGCGATTGTCGGCACCACGCCGGCGTTGGCTGCATAGTCGACGGAGTCGAGCATGTGCAAGCCAAGCTCCTGATGTTCTGGCAAAGGACCGACGCGAACGAAATTCGGCAGCGGCGTTTCTGAAAAGCGATGCGTATCGACGTAGCCACAATAGGGCCCGAGCGCCGCAAAGCGGTCAGGATGCTTTAACCCCAAGTGCCAGGTGCCAGACGCCCCCATCGACATCCCTCGCAGGACGATCCGCTGCCGGTCAATGTTGTAGCGCTGGCAGACATCTTCAATCGCTTCGAAGACGTCGGTCTCGCCTGCCCAGCGATAACAATTTTCGACTCGCCCCAGCGGATGCAGCTCCAGATAGGGCTGAACAGGCGGCGCTGGATTGGCATCATCACCTTCGTCGAAGCGGGAAATAAAGCGAAGTTCGCTCAGGCCTACCGGCCGCGTGCTGCCATGCAACACCACGTCGAGCCGGATCGGACGCTGGGGATCGTAGGTCTTGGGCACGATGACGCCGTAAGGCTGCACGGATTGATCAATCTTGGAACGATAGCCCAGCGCGAGCTTCCCACGACGAGCGGTCCAGGGCTGATGATTATTGGCTAGTGAATGCGTTCGTTCTTTTCCCCGGCGAATCGCAGCTTCGAGGAGTTTGAGATCGGCTGCTGTGAAGTCACGATCGTAACGCAGGGCCCAGGCGAGCCCCTTCGTAAAAATCGCTGCATCGGGTTCGTGCTTGGTCTCTTGGCTCGTGGTAGGACCAATCGTGGACTGCAACTCCTTGGTTGCCTGCTCGAACATTTGACGCTGCTCAGCAGAGAGTGGCTCCGCGTCACTAACTTCTGGCAAAATGAGGATGGCGCCGATTGTTATCGCGAACGTCAGGAAAAGGTTGCTCACATTACCCTCGCTGCGCACACACTGGAAGTCGTTACGAGTGCGATCGACATTCTCGAGATTGTATTCGATCACGGTGTGCTTCACCCTCGACACCATCACCGCGAGCGATTCTGTGCTGCGCCCCACATACACCTACGCGAAGCCACGTGCAGCGTTTGCCGTTCGCGATTGGAACGGAACAAACTGGGAGTCGAGTGCTCCGGCGCCGTGTCCTCGGCTTCCGAGCGGTCGCTGGCCAGACGCTCGGTAAGCGACCCAACCGGCACCACTAAAGAAACAGAATCGATCTACTTGCATAACAATTGCAAGTAGCTATAAATGGCGACACCGGGTTCGTGTTTCATCTTCGCTTCCAGGAGATCAAGGACAATGGCTCGATTATGTGGCTGTTGGTTCGTGTGGCTTGCAACCAACGCAGTGCTACTGGCAGTAGAGCCGCGTGCGCAACCTCTCATCGCCGTCGATGGCCACGAGGCGGAGTATTGCCTTAAAGTTCTCGGTGAAGGGGTCGTCGACATCGTGCAACTGGTCACATTAGCGGGCCAGCCAGAACGTGCGATTGCCGGAGAGTCATTGATTCGCACTAGCCGAGTGCCGGCAGCATTTCTTCATTCGCGCTGTGGTGAATGCGATGTCTCGGGTTTTTGGCGTGAGCGGTTGGCTCAGCAAGGGACACGTGTTGTCCAAGTAAAACGATCAGCCGCTTGCCGGGGGGCCAGGGAAACGGACTCGCTGGTTCTCCGGCAAGCATTTGCCGTCCTCGTAGACCTTTGCCCTGAGTCCAAGGCAGTTCTAGAGCAGAGATTCGCAATCGAGTCCGCTAGAAAATCTTCCGCCAATTGGCGCGGCATTCCGCTGGCAAATCATTGACTCGCAGAAATTGCTGCCGTGAGAAGCAAAACGCCCGATATTGAAGAATGGTTCGAACTATGAAGTCCAGATCTGCACTTAAGCCCAAGAAGATGAAAGCTGCCCCAACGAAGCGTCGCAAACTGCCCGTTACGGTCCTGTCCGGGTTTTTGGGCGCAGGCAAGACCACGCTGCTGAACCATGTCTTGCACAACCGCGCCGGACTCAAAGTGGCGGTCATCGTCAACGACATGAGCGAGGTGAATATCGATGGCAGCACTGTCAAGAACGGAATGACTCAGCTCAGTCGTACCGACGAGAAACTCGTCGAAATGAGTAACGGTTGCATCTGTTGTACGCTTCGCGAAGACTTGCTCGCAGAGGTTAGCCGCTTAGCAAAACTGAAAAAGTTCGATTATCTGCTGATTGAATCAACGGGTATCTCAGAACCGCTACCGGTCGCTGAGACTTTCACCTTCCGAGATGAGGAGGGTTACTGTCTGGCAGATTACGCGGAACTCGACACCATGGTCACGGTTGTCGATGCCGCGAATTTCTTACGAGACTTTCGCTCCCTGGAGGGACTGCTGGATCGGGGACTCGCTCTGGGTGAGGAAGATCAAAGATCCCTCGCTCACCTGCTAGTGGATCAAATCGAATTCAGCAATGTTCTGATTGTGAACAAACTCGATCTTGTTGATGAAATTGACCGCGAGCGAGTGATTGGCACCGTGCGGGCCCTGAATCCTCACGCAAAACTATTGACGTCAACGCGCGGCCAGATCGATATTCAAGAGGTGATCGCTACCGGTCTGTTCAGCCTGGAACGAGCCGAGGAGATGCCTGCTTGGCTAAGCGAACCGCGCGAGGCCACACATTCCGAATCCGATGAATACGGTATCGCGAGTTTCGTCTATCGAGCACGACGCCCGTTCGAGCCTCATCGTCTTTCAAAATTTCTGCGTGACGAAAGTCGACAGAACGGGTTGCTGCGGTCGAAGGGCTATTTCTGGGTGGCCAGCCGATCTCAGCTCGTGGGTTTTTGGTCTCAAGCGGGCCGGATCTGTGAAATCAAACCAGTAGGGCTGTGGTGGGCGGATGTGGAGCGCCAGGAATGGCCCGATGATCCGGTGGCCATCGCAGAGATCGAAGCTGCCTGGGAAGAGCCCTTTGGGGACAGGCGGCAAGAGCTCGTTTTCATCGGTCTCAAGCTCGATCAATCCTCCTTGATGTCCGCGCTCGATGCCTGCTTGCTTACCGATGCCGAACTTGCACTCGGAGAGTCCCAGTGGGCGAGTTTCGTTGACCCCCTACCTGCTTGGCCCCAGGTATGCGCGACTTAACGTCACCAGACGAAGTGGCGAACTAGAGCTGGAGATGCACTCGTTTGCTGAGCCATGGCGATCTACGAACAGTGGATTGCAGTCACTCGTGGTCAGCACTATCGGCTTCAACTATTGCACGAGCGAGAATAGGCAAAACTTCCCAGCTTTGGGACGAGAAACGTCGCCAAAGTGTGGAAGCAACTGGCGACCGCTTGCGACGAACACGCACTTCAAGGGCAAGCCCGGTAGCATTTTCCGCTCCGCAAAAGTCACACAAGCTTCTCGTGTAATCGATGTGCATTTGCGCACATTGATCGATGTGGTTGGTTTCGCTGCCCCAGCAGGCTTCTTCCATGTCGCTTGAAATTCGTCGACAACAAAGCCGCTTTAGTCGTGCGTCGCTGACAGGATGGACCGCTGTCGTTTCCGGCACGCTAACACGTGATTTCTGTCCAGCCGCAAATCGGCACGTCTACTGGCTCAAGCATCCTTGGGTTGTACTGGGTGTTGCTGCGTTCGTGTCGGCTGTTATTGGCTGGAGCGGACTGAGGCAAGGATATGTAGTCTGCGCTGCCGTTCTAGCCGTCTTGACGCTGGGTACGCTCTGGCCCTGGATCGGCATGTTAGGCAAGGACTCGCGCTCTCGCTGGCGCGCATTGCTCCGCGAAAGGGGGCTCAAATGCACCGAGCAAAGGTTGGCAGTCCTGCAAAAACTGGAGACCGCAACTGCTCCCCTGTCGCATCGCGACCTGCTCGACCGACTCGACTGGTATCAGTGGGATTCGACGACGGTGTTTCGCAACTTGGTGATTCTCAGCGAAGCGGGAATTGTCTCGCGGCTCGATTTAGGCGATCACACTTGGCGATTCGAACTTCGCGTAGCGATCGAGCGCGAAACGCCTCGCCATGCTCATTTTCTCTGCACCAGTTGCGGTTCCATCGAATGCCTGGCGAACTTCCCAGTGGCGGAGGCTGCGAACAAACTGCATATCGCAGTCGGCCGGCGCTCCGTTGACGATGTTCTCGTGAAAGGCCGCTGTCCAAACTGCGTCCAGAATTGAGTTGGATTGTGCTTCCCGCGACAAAATGATCTTAATTGTTAATTTCGCACGCCACGCCGTTGCAAATGCACAATCAGTGCATTAAGCTGCGGGCACGACGATGACAAACTTCTTCCGACAGCTCGTGCTTCCTTGCATACTCGCCATTTTTGGCGGGTTCTCGGTATTTGGGCAGGCACTGCACTTGCTCTTACCGCATGGCTGTGGTTGCCATGGCGAGACAGAGTGCATCGCGGTTGCGGCTAAGTCCCAATGTGGTCACTGCAGTCATCATTGCCACGCAGAATCGCCCGCGCCTGCGAAGGGAGAAGAGGGAAGTTCTCAGGTTCGGTCGGTGGCTGCTGAGCACGACTGTCTGCTATGCCGCTTTCTGATGCAGCGGGTACAACTCCCGCCCAGCGTTCAGTGCAGCGTGTGGTTGTCATATTCTCCCCGGCCCGATCTTCTGCCAGTGGCTCAGTTGGCCCACCCTAGCCGGGAATTGCCACACGCGCGGGGACCACCCGCTCTCTTTCTGTAAGTAATTAGGGCGCGCTTGTTCTGCGCGCAATTCGCCCTGTGGAGCAAGTCTGTTGCGCTCTGATGTGCCCCTGGGGCTAAGGCGTGGGGCTGCAAATTTTCAGGCAAACTCCGCCCGCGGTTCGCGGGAGGCATGGTGAGCGGTCCGACCAACTGTCACGTGCCAAGCGCGGCCGCGGGTGGGGCTTTCGCAGGGCCGTCAAAGACACTGCTGTTCGGCTCAAGCCGAACAAGATCGAACACGTTGGATTTGGTTTCCGGTCAGAAGCATAAGTTCGACAACGAAGACGGGCCTTGTTTGCCGCCGCCCGTCGCTAAAGGTCACAAGTGCGGTTCGTGATTTTTACGTTGGTTTTCGTTTTTAGGAGAAGCACACATGCTTCGTATGATTTTGGTTCGGAAGAGCAAGGGTCAGGGTTTGGTTGAATACGGTCTGATCATCGCCGGCGTGGCACTGATTTGCGCTGCCGCCATCTCGGTGTTCGGTCACAAGACGAGCGACCTCATCTCGGCCGTGGCGACGATTCTGCCAGGTGCGCATTTTGATGACAATCAGCCTATGGCATCCGGCAAGCTCATTGAGACTACTGCTAATGCCAACGGCGATATTGCACTCGACAACACCGAAATTCTGGCAAACAGCGACGGTACGACGGGTCGTCTGTCTCTGAATGTCACCGGTACGAACGCCGATGCGTTCGGCGGACTCGTCAATGAAGCGAACCCGTAGTTGACCGTACTTTCCTAGTTGTTGCTCAAAGCCACTGCGCCTCATGGCGCAGTGGTCTTTATTCCCTTCGGAATTCTCAAACATCAAGGTCAGACCATGTTCAAGATTCCCTTTCGCTATCACGCTGTATTGCTTTCGCTCCTCACACTCCCGTTTCTCGCTTGGGCCGCTGATCCCAAGGCCGAACACGAAGCGATGAAGAAGGAGCACGCCAAAGCTCATGCCGATCACGACCAGTTGCTGAGTCAGGTCGCCAAATGGAAGATCGAGCATCGTCGGGCGCTCTCCACGTTGGCGCTCATTCAATCGAAGATTCTCGAACACGAAGCCTCGCTCGAAGAACTGGCTGAGCATGCCCGCGAGCATGAAGACCACATCGTCCATCACGACGACGAAATTCACGATCACGAAAAGAGTGGCAATGACAAGGATCATGCCAAGCTGGCCGAGACACACAAAAAACTGATTGCCGAACATGCCAAGCTGATGAAGGCGGCTAGCACATTCGAGGACGATCACGAATCTTTGATGGAGAGCCTGCGGAAGATCGGCGAAGGCCTGAACAAGAAAAAGTAGGCCGCATGTCGCACTTGCTCTGGCTGATTCCACTGCTGCTCGTCGCCCTCGCGACCTGGCACGACCTCCGCACGCGCGAAGTCCCCGATTGGATTTCGTACGTGCTGGCCGGCTGGGGCGTTCTCGCCATTCTGTTGCAGGGGGGCCCGAACACCTGGTTCGGGCTCTTGGCCGGTGCGTTGCTGGGGGCCGCACTGACACTGCCGTTTGCCTACTTTGGCGGTCTGGGCGGAGCGGACGTCCGACTAATGATCGCGCTCGGCGCCGTCTTCGGACCCAGCCTACTTCTGCTACTCGGCTTTCTAACCGCGATCTTCGGCGGCCTGCTCGCGCTCGTGGCGCACCTTCGAGGTCAAAAGGATTACGCCTATTGTCCAGCGATCTTCGCATCGCTCGTTTCTGTTTTCGCTCTCAGCCTGGTGATCCATGGCCGCATCTCCTAGAAAACGCCCCAGCAAGCGTCTCCGCCGCGGGCAATCGCTCGTCGAGTTCGCCGTGGTAGCGCTCGCGACTTACATGCTGCTGGCGGCGATTCTGACATTTGGCTTTTACTTCTATGCAGCCCAAGGCGCACAAGCGGCTGTTGATTTGGCTGCGCGTGAGCTATCGCGAACGCCCCTTCCGGCAGTTTCTGTAACTACAAAAACAGTGATCTATAGCGACTACACAGCTGGTGACTTGGGGTTGGCCCCAGCTGAAAAGGATTCGATTCAGCAGTTTCGAAAGCAGGTATACGACCCCCATTACCTTGTGCTGAGGAGGGATGACGTGATCTTGCCTGAAGGTGGGCTGAACATGTCGTTCGTTGGCCAGCTCCCAACTGTCAATCAACAGTTGATCCCGCTGATGGTTCGAGATGAAATCGATGAAGAGCGGTATCTCCGGTATCCGGGCGCTATTGTGGCCGACGACAACACTGCAGACGATCCGGCAGTTCCCGCGCCGACTGGTTATCTCGTCATGATTCCGCTTGTCAGTGAGAGGAGTGCATTAGGAGCGGAGACGATTCGCTGGGTTCCAGTATTGGAGCCCATACTTATGGCAAACAGCGCCGTTCCGAGTATGCCAGAGGACCAGTTTCCGATTACCTCGAGTCATCGCGGTATTGTCGCCCTGAGAATCAATTACCCATCGCAATCCGCTGCAATGACGAGCTTTCGACCGGCTGCATCGTCTCTCCAGCCAAATATCGGTCAGCCAAACGTAGCGAACGATGATCTGGTAACGACGGATCCAGACTCAGAATACGCACCAGAGGGAGATCTGGTCGCTCCGGACGAAGACAACATCCACCGGACGACCTATCGCGGAATTTATGGCTTAGGTCGCCAACAAGCGCTCGGTCAGCAAGTCCGTCCCTTCCGCCGTGTGATTTCCGCCCAGGCCATTTATCGCCGTGAGATTTTTCAATAACCGGCGCGCATCGCCGACATTTGTTTGAGGTAGTCCGATGAGAGGTATCAATCCCCACGCCCGCCGTACTTCGCCAATGTGGTATTTGCTGGGCGTAGCCATCGTCCTGGTCTTCGGCGCTTCTGCAACCTTGGGAACGCTTTGGGCCGCAGGTGTGCCGCTGCAATTCTGGGCAGTGGCCAAGCCGCCGAGAATTCAGATCCCGGTGAATGCCCGACCCGTGGCGGCGTACGCTGTGGTTACCCGGGAGGATCTGATCGACACGCAAAAGCGGGCTATTGCTTCGATCGAACTGCGTCCCGAACAGATTGTGGGAATTGGCGCGAAGTTCACAGACGACAAGGGAGAGCCAGCGGAATCGGCGGTGAAAGAAGTGCTGGAAGACAACGGCCAATTCACGCTCGTGGTAGCCAGTGGCCAAAAGGTTCCGCTCGGTCGCGTGCGTGAATTAGGCGGGGCACTGATGAGCGTGAATGACATTATTGGTCGCGTGGTCGGTAAGGATAAGAACCCCGGGTTGGCATTCAACGAAAGCTCCTTTCTGCCCAAGGGAACCAGGCCTGGTTTGGCCGGCGCGACACCACCGGGCATGCAATCCATCACGTTAGAAAGCAGCAAGATCACCGGGTTGCATGGGTTGAAACTCGGCGACACCATCGACTTGATTGCGTCGATCCCGCATGAATTTCTCGGCGAGTTCGATCCGACGCATCGGCAGCGCCGCGGCGTGGTTTATGTGAACAAAGGAAAAGGAACTGACGATTCGTCGCAACCGTTTGCCGAGCGGACAATTGCCCAAGGTGCCCTGATCATTTCTCCGGTGCGTATTCGGCAGAAGCCCTCGACGACCTCGTCGCTGACCCAAGGCCAGAAAGTGCAGAACATACCTGTTGAGGAAGTCGTATTGGCGCTGATGCCAGCCGACCTATCGCATGTGAAGAAGGCTATCGATAAAGGACTGAACGTAATCGCTGTCGCCCAGTCCGGTCGTGGTGGTGAAGGAGCACCAGTGGCCACGCCTGAACCAGCTACCAAGTTGGCCGTGGCGTTTCCGCTCGTCAAGCGAACAATACCAGCCTTCCAGCGCATCACAGATCAAGACTTTATCGACCCAGTGACTCGTCGCCCTGAGTTTTCCTACGTCGATCCCGATGTAGCCACGCAACGGAAACTCGTACCGTACGACTTTCTGCTCGGCCGCGTCGCCAGCCGCGATATTGATGTTGGCAGCGTCATCTCCGAAACCGAACTGGCGCAGCAAGGTGCGCAGGGCGGAATTGGCAGCGTGATTCCGGCCGATCGTCAGGCAGTGGTGGTCGATGCGCATCGCATTGTCGGGGCAGACATGCTCAGTGTTGGCGATCGGCTCGATGTGCTCGGCAGCTTCGCTTTAGAGCTGGAACGGTCGGTCGTAGAAACCGAGCGGGTTGGAGATGTGGCGCGCAATCGCAACTTCTCGGAATCGATCGAGCGGAAAACCGAACTTGCGTGGTCGGATAGCCTCGGCCATCGTTCAGAGCATTGGTTCGTGGCGATCGATGCTCACGTTGTTGCGATTGCACGTTCCCTGGACAGTTCTGCCGCCTCGGCTGCGCCCACCGCGCGGCCAGTGTCATCTCTCACTCTGGCGGTACGCCTGAAGGATGCGGAAGCCATCGCCCAGGCAGCAGCCATGGATAAGAAGATTGTCTTAACAGCCGCTTTTCGTTCGAACCTGCCGACAGCTCATAGTCCCGATCTTACCAGCGTGCCCATCTGTTCGGTTGGCTTACGAGCGTTTGAAGCTTTGGATGCGTGGAGTCCAGCTGTGCTGCGGCCCGCGATGAGCTTCGTTTCTAATGACGTTGTTGCTGCGCGGCAGATCATCACGGATCTTCGGCCTTACGCCGGTCGCGTACTCAGCCGGAATAAACAGCCCGGCGATTACTTTACCACAGCCGACTTTTTGCCCGAGGATGCGAAGCCTGGCGTGGCTGCGGGAATTGCCGCAGGGCATCGTGGCTTTTTGGTGGCAAAGGACCAGTTAGCTGGCCTCGACGTCATCCAGCAAGGGTCGCGCGTCGACGTGTTGGCGGCAAGTGAATTGAACTTTCCAGATAACTACGACGTTGCGCCAGAAATGATTGCTCGGGGCAGGGTGGAAGTTGCCGCCCAGAACGTCGAAGTGGTGCAGGTTTACAAAGAGCCCAATCGAGGCGTAGTCGCCGCCGTCCTGGCCATTCCCGTGGAAGAGGCGTCAAGGTTCGAAGCCTCCTTGGCCGCCGATGGCGAACTGCGAGTGGTTCCGCGCAGTCAAACGGTATTCATTGCCGCACCTCAAGCCAACGCAGCCAGTGACGTCATCACTGCTGCCGATCCGCTCGTGGGGGCTAAGTTTTTGGAGCAACTGGTTGGTAGCCAGCGGCGAGTCTCCGTTTTTCCCGCGACGGTGAAGCCATGATGAGACAACCTACGCGAACATCCAAGTATCGACGCCGCAAAGGTTATACCTTGGTGATCTTCGCGATGCTCCTCTTTGCGCTCTTCGCCCTCGCAGCGCTCGTGATCGACCTCGGCCTCGTTCGCCTCACCCAACGGCAGATGCAGACTGCAGTTGATAGCGCGGCGCTGGAGGGGTTGCGATTTCGGGATGGGGTGCCGGCAGCGTGGGTGGATGAAGACACTTCAAACGATCCGCCGTTCATAACAGGAGCGAGTCCACACCCGCCGTTGCCGCAATCGCTGCCTGAGTGGGAAGGCTGGTATGACGAGGTTCGTCGCCGTGCCGTGAGTGACCTGGTCGCGCGACAACAGGCTTTTGATTTCGATCAGCGAGACGAAACCATTGCCACAATGGAGAGCAGTCCGCAGATCGACCCCGCCTTCACTGCGATGCTCAAGCGAGGCATTTATCACCCCGAACTACGCCAAAACACTGACAACTTGGCCAGTGGTGACATGGTTGCCGGAATCTATGATCCGAATGGCAGCCACACTGAGAGCGATACGTTTCTGCGAGAAGATTTTGCTGCTAACACCGGTACAGACGCTTTTCTCGTGCGCATGAGACGATCGAATCGCCTAGAAGATAGCGGTCTCGATCCAGAAGTTGGCAGTGCGGGGCCGCCTCTTCCGTATCTGTTTGCGCACCCTGCAATTCTGGGAGGTGAGACCGACTTGGTCTCAAAGCAGCACTATCAAAAGGGGGTTACGATACGCTCAACGACGATTTCGCAGACACAAAAAGCGAAGTCGGTCGGAGTTGCACGGCTCAGCGACCGTCTGCCGGGAGTATTACCTATCACGATTTTTGCCAGTAGTTGGAATTTGGAAACTCCACTGCCTATCGACACAGAAATCGAAATCGTCGCCGATTCAGGAACGATTTCGGTGAACACAATTGATGTTGGCTTTGCCGTTGGATTCAGCCACCTGAAAATTCTCGGAGATCAAGAAGAGCGTACTAACCTAACTCAGCCTGAGCTTGCGAACACGTTGCGTGAAGTTGTGTCGGAAGAGCAAAAGCTTGGTTATGTGTCTATCATTAGCACCGAAGCGGGGCCTCTTGAGAATCGCATTATTGGCTTTGGAATTGCGCACATCAGGTTGCAAGGTAACTCTGTCTTTTTAACTCGCTTCGCCGGCCGAATAGCTTCTGAGAACGTGTCGGCATCGTTGATTCGGCAATTTGACGAGTATTTTCGCAATCCTGCAAATGCCACTCATCTTCATCGTTTGCTTGGACTCCACGATGATGACGTTCAATTCCGATTCCCCCTTTTAGCTCCCGCTCTCGTGCGCTAACGCTTCGAGTTTCAATTGGCCGCCACACCTAACATCCTGATCATCACTGCCGACCCGAAGCTGAAAGAGGAGTTGCAAGCCGCGCTGCGCGCGATGGGTGATCGTGCGCCGGTGGCGCATTTTGTGACGGAAGCACGGCAAGGCGTGGAGGCAGCGCGCAGTCGTGCGCCCGATTTGGCTTTGGTCGAGATGGGACGCAATCTGGCCGCATTGAAAAGCGTGACGATGGAATTGGCGGCCATTGCGCCAGATACCACCGTTGCCGCCGTGTTTCGGCCGGATGTCTTTGGCAACGATGTTTCCGAAAGTGCCGTCGTCATTGAAGCCCTGCGCGCAGGGGTGAAGGATTTTCTGCGCCGGCCTGTATCGACCGGCGAACTCGAACAATTACTGGAACGCACTCGCCGGCAAGGATTGCGTGCTGCCACGCAAATGGGACACGTGATTTCGTTCATCAGCAACAAAGGGGGCGTTGGCAAGAGCACGCTGGCAGTCAACTCTGCATGTGGCCTGGCTCGCCTCAACCCTGGACGGGTGCTGCTGATTGACGCTTCGTTGCAGCTAGGTGTAGCTGCGTCCATGCTCGACCTCAACCCGTCAGCCACCCTGACCGATGCCGTGCGTGAAAGTGCCAGGTTGGACGAAATGTTTCTGCGGCAACTGACGGCCGTCCACGAAAGTGGCCTGCATGTGCTCGCAGCCCCACGAGATGCCATCGAAGCTGCAGAAGTCGACGACGAGTCGATCAGCCGCATCATTACGTTGGCGCGGCGTAGCTATGACTTTGTCATTGTCGATACATTTCCGCTGTTTGATCGCGTGGTTATTGCAATTCTCGATCTAAGCGACCGAGCCTATATCGTGCTGGAGAATGTTGTGCCCACGCTGCTCGGCGCTGCGAAGTTACTCGAATTGCTGGGTGGCTTGGGGTTTCCAATCGAGCGGCAACGTGTAGTCGTAAATCGCTACCAGTCGATCACGGGAGGGTTAAGCCTGCTCGACGTGGCAACCAAGCTCCAACGGACGGTCGACTTCGTACTCCCGTACGACAAGCAAATCATGGTTGCTGCAAACACTGGTCGACCCTATGCCATGCAACCGAGTCGTTGGTTCGGGATCGGCCCGCCGCTGAAACTGTTGATCTCAGACTTGGCGGCGATTTCGGGAACGAAGCCGGCCGCCAGTGAGTCCGCAGTGGAGCAGGACCATCAAACCGGGTCAGGAGTGTCGAACATCTCACAGGACGAAACGGGATCTCGGTCACCTCCGACTTTTGTTCGCGAGGTGCAGCCATGACCGGACCATCGCCAAATGACGAGCCGAAACAGGAAATGCCGTTGCCCGGCGCGACCTCGCGCAGCATTCTGTCACATACCAGCTCGATACTACCACT
Source organism: Anatilimnocola aggregata (assembly GCF_007747655.1). Taxonomy (NCBI): domain Bacteria; kingdom Pseudomonadati; phylum Planctomycetota; class Planctomycetia; order Pirellulales; family Pirellulaceae; genus Anatilimnocola; species Anatilimnocola aggregata. The sequence goes on along the minus strand of NZ_CP036274.1, from coordinate 2,647,293 downwards.
CGATCGTTTGCGGGCTCAGTCCAAGCGCGCGGTCGCGCGTCCGCTTGCCGCTCCTGCAGGATCTGCCGCGGAGGTAGTGACGGACAGGCCCGGTGCGGCTGCTTATTTGGTAGTGAAAGGCGAATTGCATCAGCGTTTGCTGGATGAACTCGATCGGCGTAATTTGCTTACGGCCAGTGAAGAGCGTTTGACGGAAGAGGTGAAAGAGTTTGTCGAGACTTCTCTTTCCAACGAAGATTTGCCGCTCAATGAAGATGAACGACGGCGACTCGTCGACGACCTGCTCGAAGAGACTTTGGGAATTGGCCCGCTAGCGCCGCTGATGGCCGACCCGGCCGTTACTGACATTTTGGTAAATGGTTCGCAGCAGGTTTACATCGAGCGCTTCGGTCGGTTGGAGCGGACGGCGATCCGCTTCCGCGATGACGAGCACTTGGTTCGCATCATTCAGCGGATCGCGGCCCGAGTGGGACGCAGAATTGACGAAAGCTCTCCGATGGTCGATGCCCGATTACCGGATGGAAGCCGCGTCAACGCGACCCTTCCTCCGGTAACCATTGATGGTCCGACCCTTTCGATTCGCCGCTTCGGTCATCGCCGTCTGCGACGCGACGACTTGCAGCAGTTGGGGATGTTTTCGACTGAGATGATGCAATTTTTGGAACTAGCCGTGCGTGGCCGCAAGAATTTGCTGGTCTCCGGTGGTACTGGCAGCGGTAAGTCGACCTTTCTCGGGGCGATTGCCGAAGCAATTCCGGAACACGAGCGAATCGTCACCATCGAAGATGCGGCGGAGTTGATCCTCGATCAAGCGCATGTCGTTCGGATGGAAACGCGGCCGGCAAATGTCGAAGGGCGCGGTCGCATTGTTGCTCGCGATTTAGTTGTAAACGCTTTGCGAATGCGGCCCGATCGGATTATCGTTGGCGAAATTCGGGCAGCCGAAGCGCTCGATATGCTGCAAGCCTTAAACACCGGTCACGATGGCGGCATGACGACCGTCCACGCCAATAGCCCGCGCGATGCGTTGGCACGTGTGGAAACGATGGTGCTGATGGCCGGCCTCGACCTCCCCTCGCGCGCCATTCGCGAGCAAATGGTCGCTGCCTTGCACCTGGTCGTCCACATTCGCCGCTACGAAGACGGTGTGCGACGGGTTGAGAGCATTGCTGAGGTTTTGGGGTTGGAGGGGAACACACCCCAGATGCAGGACATCTTTCGCTTCGAGCCGAAGTCGCGCGTAGGCCGCCGCATCGTGGGCGAGTTCGTCGCCACGGGAATCGTGCCCAGAATTGCCGAAGAACTTCGCGAGCGAGACTTTGGCTTGCCGATGTCGCTCTTTCAGCGCCAGGCGAGCGGGACCAGCCACGCATAAGATTCCCCATGTTTCATTTGGCACTCACTTTCGGCTGTCTGTTTGCGGTAGCGACGCTTGTTGTCTATCAATGGCGGACACTTGCGCTACGCGGCTTGGCGCTCAATCGCCTGAACGAATCGTCCGCGCCGAGCACGCGAGTCGATCGACAGGAACCAGCAGGCAGCGGGCCATTACGGCGCACACTGCGTTTCGTTCCTTATTTACTTGGTGTGCTGATTGCGATTGTGAGTTGGCTGGTGTTGGGTCTTTCGCCGACATTGTCGGTTGCGTTCGGATTGATCGTGGCGATGCTAGGCGCTGAATGCGAGTCTTACTTCGCCACGGCCAGAGCAGCAAAGATCGAACGACAGTTAGCCGATGCCATCGATTTGATGATTGGCGCGCTTGGCGCGGGAACGGGCGTTACGAATGCCATGTCGGCGGCCATCGAAGAAACCAGTCAGCCTCTGAAGGGACAACTGGAAGACTTGCTTGGTCGGATCCGCTTAGGAGATGATCCTCAAGCCGTATTCCGTAGCTTGGCGCAGCGGATTCCGTTGGAAACCTTCCTACTCTTTTCTTCGACTTTGGCAGTGCATTGGGAAGTCGGTGGTAGCCTTGCACCCACGTTGGCTAGCGTGGGTCGCACCATTCGTGACCGGATTGAAATTGGCAGGCGAATTCAATCGAACATCGCTCAATCCCAGATCTCAACCGTCTTCATTTTGCTGCTCACCTACTTTATTGCCGCGGTTGTATGGCGCAACAGTCCCGGGCAAATGCAGGCTTTTATTGGCACCGAGATTGGCAGCACGATTGTGGCTGGATCGATGGTGTTACAGGCGGTAGGGATCATTTGGATGTCGGCCATCAGTAAGGCGAAGTTCTGATGAGCGTGTTTCAAATCAGTTTGGTCGCGATTGTTTGGTTCTGTCTCGCGGGCGTAGCGTATCTCGTTTGGCTATGGCTGCATGCGGCGCAAGAAACACGACGAAGAGCTTTTGCGGAAGATGACGAAGCACTCGCAACGATTCCGCCCACACAGCTAGAAGAAATGTGGTTCGTGCGGCGTTGGCTATTCCTGGCGGGCTACCGGCACCCCAACGCGGCCACGTGGTTCATGCTGATAACTCTGGCGACCAGCATGTTAGGAGTTCTGCTGACGGCGGTGTTTTTTCTCTCAGGTCTGTATCGCCTCATGGTCATTAGCACCGATGCAGTTCCCGGAGGGGTGGGAGAAGTTTTCTTGCCAGCGGTCTGGATGTCCCCCTGGATTGTCTTACTCGGTCTCGCAGCGCTGCCTGCCTTGGCCGTGCATCGTGCTCGGCGGCAGCGAGTGGAACTGGTGGAGCAAGATTTGCCGCTGACTTTGGAGTTGCTGGCTACGCTGAGCGAAGCTGGGTTGGGATTCGATGCAGCTCTCGCACGATTGCAGAGCACTCGTTTGGCAATCCGTCCCCTCGCGACCGAATTTCGCAGCTTTCAGGCGGACCTCTTGTCGGGACGGCCGCGCATTCACGCGCTTCGGAGACTTTCCAATCGACTGCAGATTCCGCCGATCTCAATTTTCGTGTCAGCCTTGGTTCAAGCCGAGCAGCTGGGAATGGGTATTGCCCAGGTGCTGCGTCGCCAGGCCGACGACATGCGGGATCGCCGCCGCGAACGGGCCAATGCGTTTGCAATGTCGTTAACGGTGAAGCGCGTGATTCCGCTCGTGGTCTGTTTTTTGCCTGGCCTGTTTGTGTGGACGTTGGGGCCGTTTTTCGTTCAGTTGTTTCAACTGGCTGATTCGTTTACCCGTGTCCGCGGCCTAGGGCCTTAGAGTAGCGCGGTGAACTTAGCATGCAGGCACGATTGCACGATCGAAACACGGGGAAGGTTCTCGTCGAACACCTGCAAATTGCCACCACCTTCTCCGAGAGATTCTGGGGGTTGCAGTTCCGGCGGGAGTTGCCTCCCCGAGCGGGCTTACTCATTGCCCCCTGCAATTCCATTCATAGTTGCTGGATGAGGTTTTCTATCGACGCGGTTTTTCTAAGCCCCGACGGAACGGTGCTAGCGGTCAAAAGCAATGTCCGCCCCTGGAGGGCGACCTATCCAGTTTGGGGTGCTGCCTGTGTAGTGGAAGTCAGTTCGGGGACGGTGGCAACTAGAAGCGGTGATCGCCTCTATCTTTCGCTCTACGATCTTCCGGCGGCAAGTCGCGGAAAGCCTCCCAGTTTGATCGCAGGCCTGCTGAAGGCCTAAAGCGTGCTAGGGCGCGAGATCTGGCCTCAGCTGAGCTAGCAGCCAGCGATCTTGAGACAATTCGGCAGTTCTTGCCTGCGCAAACGGATCGAACCGAAGTCTAGTGGCGTTACAACCGATACAGATTCACAGGTCGGACAGATCGCTCACCTCAATTGTTAGCTTGTTGGCAACCTGCCATTTGCACTGCGTTAAATCAGACTCGGTTAATAGGCGGCTGATTTTGCTCTGACGAGCAAGTGAGCTTCGCCAGGGGATCGGTCTATTTGGCGTTGGTGGCGAAATTGCAATCGACTGTGAGGCTGTGGTGACCACTTCGTCGTTTCAGAAACGCTTTCTTAGCACTGCCCATGTCGCGCCAGCGCACAGGACAGGTATGCTGCTAACGATTGCTACCACAATCGTCTTACTGGCCGGAGAGATATCGCAAGCTCAACAGTTGCCACAGGTCGTTCCGCAACTGCAGAGCCCCGAGCAATCTTACTTTCAAGTTCGGCAAGCAGCATGGCAGTTGAATCAACCGCCTGCGCCGCAGCCTTTGCCCGCACCTGGCATGAATCCTGCGCCGATGCTGGAAACAGTGCCCTACTTGCAACCTGCCGGGCCTTCGCTCCAGCAAAGCGCAGTTCCTGAACGCGGCCTCAGCCGCCTGCAGCATCTGCCTCCAACGCCTGCTGGATTTGCGAATCCGCAACCGACGCCTGAAGTTACCGAGCGCTTTGATCGATTCATTCAACGGAAGATCGACCCAGAGAATGTACTCGAAGTAATCCTGGGTCGGCCGCGCATTCTCGTCTTTAACGAGACTCCTAAGCGCATCTATCTGCCCGATGAGGGAATTGCCGCCTATCAAGTCATTGACGACCGACAAATCTCCGTTGTGGGTCGCAGGGTCGGGTCAACCGCGTTAAACATCTGGGTGGTCGATCCAACCACAGGTAAAGAGATTGTTCTTAGCTACCTGGTAAAAGTGTTGCCCGAGCCTCAACAGAAAGAGCGGCTCGACGAGGTCTATGCCGGACTGGAGCGAGAGATCAATCAGGCATTTCCCAAGAGCAAGATCCAGCTAAGTTTAATCGGTGATCAGTTGGCAGTCCGCGGCCAAGCTCACGATTCCGTCGACGCGAGTCATATTCTACAAATTGTTGCCCGTCACAGTCCATTCAGAGGTCAGGATGAGTTTGGGCGGCCCTCGCAATATGTTCAACAAGCGGCTTTCTTCGATCAAACTCGCGATCCTCTTGTCGATCAAGACCAGGCCAATATCCGTCAAAGCGTAGTGGATACGAACGTGCTCGCCCGGGCCGGAATCATCAATCTGATGCAAATTCCTGGTGAGCAGCAAGTCATGCTTCGAGTCACTGTGGCGGAAGTGAATCGCACCGCGGCTCGTAGCATCGGCCTCAACTTCAGCGTGCGGAACAATCAAGGGACAACCGTCTTTCAGAATCTTACTGGCGGACTCTCGACTGGCGGCAATGCCGCGGGGAGTACTGGCAATCTCTCGAATGTTCTTGCCAGTCTCGATAACGGACAGGTCATTCTGGCCATCAACGCACTACGAAGTTTGAAACTCGCCAAGACATTGGCCGAACCCAACCTCACCACGCTAAACGGCAAGCCAGCTTCGTTTCGTGCCGGCGGAAGTTTTCCTGTGCCGCAAATCGGCGGGCTGGGTGGAACTGGTTTGCAGGGCACGGTCTTCGTCCCCTTTGGAGTCTCGATTCAATTCACTCCTTATGTGATCGATCGGGATCGAATTCGCTTACAGCTATCTGCTGGCGTGAGTGTGCGCGACGAGAGTTTGGGAACGAGCATTGGCGGGTCGGCGGGAGCAGGCGGAACACAAGTGTCGGGCTTGAACTCGCGGACCTTCGACTCGACCGTGGAACTGCGAGAAGGTCAGACATTGGCAGTTGCCGGCTTAATTCAAACCAACTTCGGAGCAGATAGCGACCGAGTGCCGCTCTGGGGCGATTTGCCTCTGATTGGTCACACTGGTGGGTTCAGCCGGACGACGGCCGGTGAGCAAGAACTCGTCATTCTCGTCACTCCAGAATTGGTTCATCCGCTGGAAGCCTGCGATACACCACAACTGCCGGGAGCCGATGTCTTCGAACCTGGAGATGTCGAGTTCTACTTGGGCAATCACTTAGAGGGGCGACGAACCCGCGACTATCGGAGTCCAGTCAGAACCGATTTCGCGCGCATTCGTGCCGGGGACAAGTTCTGCGAAGACCGTTTCATCATTGGTCCCAATGGTCCCACCTACGGCTGCTGCGATAAGAATACGTGTAACTGTCCGCCGGCGAGTGTAATTACTCCGGCAATCAAGTAGTCCAACCAAAAGCCGCTTCACCTTTTCGAACAATCGGGACAGTTATGAACATTGACATCAATCGTCGCGCGGCAATCGGCGAACTGCTGGCGATCGGTGCGTTCTCGGCAATTGTAGGTTGCCAGACTACCGACGACTTTCTCAGCGGAGGGGGCAAATGTGGCGACAAAGTACCTCATGGTGCGATTCCGCAACCGGTGGGAACCTATGCCTGCCAATGGCAACAAGCGCAAATGATTCGGGCGGAGCAGGATGACTTTGCGGTCTATGAAAAAGAATGGCTGGAGAAAACGGCTCAGTTGAGCCCTTACGGTCACGATCATCTGGTTCGCATCGCCCGCCGCTTGCTCGACCAGCCTTACACGGTAGTGATTGAACCGACCACCGATGCGGCATTGAACGAATCCCGTCGGTTAACACTTGTGCAATTTCTGCTCGAACGCGAAGTTCCCGGTGCAGAAGATCGGATTGTGATTGGCAATCCTGCTGCTGAAGGGATGTTAGGGCAAGAAGCTCCGTTCATCGCCCGCGGCTATTTCGGCACCGGAAGTCAGGCCGGCAGCGGACAGGCATCGACCAGCAACAGTAGTGGCTTGGGAGGTGGAGGTTTTGGTGGGGGCGGCTTTTTCTAAGGCTCCGTTGACTCACTCACCAGGACTACACCAATGTTGAATCCACTAACGATATCGCGAGCGTTCGCTTTGCTGGTGCTGACGGTCGTTTGGCAAAGTGGTTGCGCGAGTTTGTCGCTGAAAAAGCCAAGCCTGCCGGCGATGCCAGCCCTACCAACGCTGACGAGAGCGAAGACCCCCGCAGATGAAGAACTACCCACAGCACAAACCGTGAAGTTATGCCTGACGACTGCTGCGGAGTTGACTCAGCAAGGCCATTTGCAAGAGGCGATTCTACTGTACGAAAAGGCGCGCGCTTTGGACCCAGAGGCAGCGGATTATTCGCGGCTACTGGCCTCGCTCTACGATGGACAGGAAAATTTCTCCAAGGCCAAGGCCGAATATGAGTTGGCGTTACAAAAGTACCCCGCCGATCCTAACCTGCTCAACGATTTTGGCTGCCTGAATGATAGACAAGGTAACTTTGAAGCAGCAGAAGGACTCTTGAGGCAAGCCATTGCCGCTGAACCGACGCATGACCGTGCTAAGACGAACCTGGCGATCACACTGGCGCATCAGTCCAAGTATAAAGAGGCTTTTGTGTTGTTTTCCGAAGTCTCTGGCCCCGCAGCCGCCCATAGTAACTTGGGCACGATCATGGCACGCCAAGGCAGAGCCGAAGATGCAAAATCCGCATTTCGAAGTGCCCTAGAAATCAACCCTGCGATTCCGCAAGCGCGAGCTATGCTTGACCACTTAGAAAACAAAGACCACGCGTTAGCGCCCTCGAGATGAATGGGCGGCGAAACGTGTGTAGATGCCCTATGAGCTTGAGATCTGGCAGTAGTCGCGTGAGAGATTGCAACATGCGGCGCTGCCTGATCTGACGCGACGGTTACTGGTGTGGCCGTGAGGCGTTCGCAGGGGCGGTTGCCTCGTGAATACCAAGCGTTAACGCCCGAGTGCGACCGCATCGGGAACATGACCACATTTCCTCAACTCGAGGATCCAATCACAATCGACGCGCCAGCAGTTAGCGAGGAATATGAGTGCCGGCGATGTCGTCGGCCAGATCGCCGGCGTCGTTGTATTTGAAGGTGTTGCTGGTCGGCGACTTCAGATAGGTGTTGTAGTCCCCGTCGGGAATCCATTCCTTGTGATAGTGGGGACGGCCGCCGTGCGTTTGATGCACGCCACTCTTGGTTTGCGAGACGATCGAAAAGTTCCCCGGGCCGCCATCCTTCTTGAACGCATTTCCCTGCATGTCCATGCGCACGGCGAAGTAACCGCCGCTGGCTTTGTCCTTCTTCACCCAAATTTCGATCGAACCGACGCCGACCCCTTTGGAACTGGCAACCTTGTAAGCTCCTTCGCCGGCCGAGGCCATCACGAAGCCTTCCTGCTTGAGGAGCATGCGAACGTGCTCGGGGCTGGTGTGCTTGAGAAGTTGCAGGGGGAACTTCTGCGGACCGATGGGCAAATGCAAAAACGCTTTGATCTCGGCATCCAAGCGCACGATGACCGTGTTGTTGGTGCGCGGCAGGCGGGCGAGCATCTTGCTGAACGACTCCATCATCGGCCGCAGCGTGACCCGCAGGTAGGGATTGCGCTTGGCTTCTTTCACGACCAGCTTGAGCGAGTTGAGATACTTTTCGAGCTTGAGAATCTTGGCCAGGTCGGCACCGGGCACCATGCTCACTGCGTTGATTGCCGCTCCAAACCAATCGCCGCGACACAAACTGATGATGGTGTTCGCCCCGTCGGAAATGGGCGACGGGTCAAAAATGCCGATCAGGTCAAGCGCGAACTGGGTGAGATCCCAGCGCACCGGCGGGTCAAGCTTACTCAGCGCGCTTTTGATGGAACTGATGGAGGTCATGGCAGGCGAATCAAGGCTGGGGCAGTTCGGCAGTCCTCTACGGTACTTGCGGGGTAGCGCGTCTGTCTAGAATCGAAGTGGGCGGGAAAGTGATAGAGGCTAGATGGCGAACGCTTGGGAACTTCGCGTAATCGTTCACGCCGGCATGATGTCGGGGGTAATGAGACTCCGTTTCGCCGCCTTTCAGGAAACCCGAAGCGTGAGCGAGGCGCGTGCTGATCACGGTTAAGAGCTGTCGCGGCCGCTAGACCATTTGCTTTAACCAGCGCTATGGTCCGCCCCGAGTCGTTCCAACGTATTTCGTGAGACTTGCACTTCCGTACCTCCCGTTCGCTTTCCTCGCTCACGCTTCGGGTTTCCTAAAGACGTGCCAGCGTGAATGGCTACGAATCGCGTCGAGTCGTGACCAGACGTGTCAAACGGGGCCGTAAGATGATTGATTGGAGCAAGCGATTAAAAGGACGCTCACGCGACGTAAGTCACTCGTGACCGCAAAAGGGGGGTGTTGATAAACTCGGGCGGTTTTCGACAGAGAAGTGTGCCATTGCCAAGAGTTGCGCTAGGTGATGGTGAGGAAGCCGGTCGGTTTATCAACAAATAGGATGAAATTGAGTCGGTGCGCGGCCGAAGTTACGTCGAATGTGGGGCGAGATGAGGGTCCATGTAAACGGATTCAAGCGGGAAGATGGATGGGCCGAAACACGATGACAGCAGCGGGCCCACTGTGATAGACTGATGGAAGTTGATTGGTCCGTTTTGCCGGGAGGTTTGTTGTGGCTAGTTATCGCACCCGTCGTCAGTTTTTGCGTGACCTGGGCGTTGGGGCAGCGGCGTTGCCGTTTGTGACCAACCTGCAAAGCCTGGCAGCTGCCGAGACCCCTCGCAAAAAGCGGCTGATCATCATGTTCAGCCCGAACGGCGTGGTGCCAAAAACATTCTGGCCCGATGAAGTCGGGGCCGACTTCAAGTTGAAAGAAAGCTTGCAGCCGCTGGAGAAGTTCCGCGAGCGGACGCTGGTGTTACACGGCGTGTGCGACAAGGTGCGCGGCGACGGCGACAACCACATGCGCGGCATCGGCTGCTTGCTGACCGGGGCCGAGTTGTTTCCCGGCAATATTCAGGGCGGTTCGCACACGCCAGCCGGTTGGTCGAGCGGTATTTCGATCGATCAGGAAATCAAAAATTATCTGCAAGCCAGCGAAGCCACCCGCACGCGGTTTGGCTCGCTCGAGTTTGGGGTGATGGTTCCCGATCGGGCCGATACTTGGACCCGCATGGTCTATTCGGCCGGCAATAAACCGATTGCGCCGATTGACGATCCGTATCAGATGTTCAATAAGCTCTATGGTCGGCAGAAGGATCAAGAGAGTCTGAAGAGCGTGCTCGACGATTTGCAGGAAGACCTGAAGAAGGTCAGCCAGCACATCAGCTCAGCCGATAAGCGACTGCTGGAAGAGCAGACGACGCTGGTCCGTGAGTTGGAGCAAGAATTGAAGGCTTCGGGCCCGCTGACGCATGCTGTGCCGCAGATTGAACAGGGAATTAAGGAAGAGAACGACAATATTCCGCAGATCAGCAAGCTGCAGATCGAATTGATGATTAACAGCTTTCAAGCGGACTTTGCCCGCATCGCCACGTTGCAATACACGAACAGTGTCGGTGGCGCGCGGCACAAGTGGCTGGGGATCGACGAAGGGCATCACGAGATGTCTCACGAGCCCGACAGCAACGAAAAGGTGCAGGAAAAATTAACGAAGGTGAATCACTGGTACTGCGAACAGCTGGCTTACCTGGCTCAGCGCTTGGCCGAAACCCCCGAGCCCGATGGCCAGGGGAGCATGCTCGATAATACGACGATTGTCTGGACGAACGAGCTTGGTAAGGGAAATTCGCACACGCTCGATAACACGCCCTTCGTGCTGGTCGGCAATGGTCTCGATTGGCAGATGGGGCGCTCGCACAAGCTCGGCAAGGTTCCACACAATCGCCTGTTGATGGCCTTTGCTCATTCGTTCGGCCATCGGATCGAGAAGTTTGGCAATCCCGACTTCTGTGGCGGTGGACCGCTGGTGTTGAGTTAAGTTCGCGGGCAAATTGCGTAGCGTGGGCTGAAGGCCACGTTACGACATAACGGCGATTAAAGGTCTTTTGCGAACGCGATGAGATCGGTTCGCTCGAACCAGCCGAGTTCTTGCCAAAAGGTTTTGCCTTGGGCATTATCGGCAACGAGAAAAATCGTACAGCGGCTGATGCCGACTTTTTGCAGGCCACTGAGGGAACGATCGACTAGAGCGCGGGCGATTCCTTGGCGACGGAACTTCTCGGCCACGGCCAGATGATAGAGATAGCCGCGGCGGCCATCGTGACAGCAGAGGACGGCACCAGCGAGTTCATTGCCGACTCGCGCTACGGTGGAGAGACCTGGATTGCGGAGCAGGATCCTTGCGAACTCAGCGCGCGGTTCGCTGGCCCGCACACCGGGTGCGGAGTTCCAGAGCGTCATCACCAAGTCGTAGTCGACCGCCAGAAGTTCACTCAGGTTGTAGCTCGGTTGGCTACTAGATTTGCTTGGCATAGGTTTCGCTTTCTCGCCGCCGCAGCTTGTGGGCAGAAATGGCGGATGGTCGCCTTGGTGCCTACAAGTGCGGTATAGCAAGGGTTTTAGCCATCCCGCCGACTATTGAGAACAGCGGGTAGGCGAGGATGGTCAAGAAGTTGATCTTGTAAAATTTTCAATCCTGGTCCACATTGACGCCTGTCGCTTTGGCCACCCGCAACGGCCGAGGCGACAAACTCCACACGAAACTGCCGGAAGCTCTCGCAAGGGATCTGCGACCGTCCGGCAAAGAACCCAGCAGGGATGCCAAGCCAGCGCAGGCTGTAGTGACAGGTTCACTGCATGCCGGTTCGCGCCGCGCGTAGCTTCCCTCAGCTTTCAAGGAGGGAAGCCATGACCACGCTATCTTCGCTCGTGTTACTTGCCGTTTGTGCTGTCGGGGGCGACCCCGTGCTGGTGCAATTTCATTCGACCAATTGTGGCCCTTGCCGAGCGATGCACCCTGTCGTGCAACGCCTGGCAGGCGAAGGCTATCCGCTGCAGCAGGTCGATACCGACCAGCAGCCGCAACTAGCCCAGCAATTTAAGGTACGAAGTCTGCCGACGTTCATCCTGTTTAATCAGGGACGAGAAGTCGACCGCGTCGAAGGCCCCGCAACCTTCGATCAACTCTCGCAGTTGGTCACACGGACGGGCTTCAAGCCGAATGCAGCCGTTCAACAGGTCGCGTATCAACAGCCGCTTCAGCAACCGGGGCACCAGCCCGCAACCAGTGCGCAGGAGACTCAGTTCGTCAGCATGCCCGGTGCGCCCGAAGCAGCGAACATGATGTCGCCGAATGGTCCGACCATCTCGCCCGAACAGCGAGCGGCGTGGGCCACGGTGCGATTGAAAGTCGAAGACGCCGGCGGCTATGGCTTTGGTACGGGTACGATTATCGACCGCCACGATGATGAAGCACTCGTGATGACGTGCGGCCACATTTTTCGCCAGTCGCAAGGGAAGGGGAAGATTTCGGTCGACTTGTTTGCTCCCGGTGCGGGCAAGTCGATTGAAGGACAATTAATCGGCTATGACCTGGATCGCGATGTGGCGTTGGTCAGTGTTCGACCGGGAATCAAAATTGATCCAGTGCCGGTGGCACCCGGTGACTATGTGGTGGCTCCGCGCGACCGCATCTTCACTATTGGTTGCGACAAGGGGGCAGACCCGAGCCTGGTGCCAAGCCACGTGTTGCAGATCAATCGTTATCAAGGTGCGCCGAACATTACCGTGGCTGGCATGCCTGTCGGTGGCCGCAGCGGTGGCGGTTTGTTCGCCGAAAATGGCATGCTGATTGGTGTTTGCAATGCAGCCGACGAAAAAGGGAACGAAGGTTTGTATGCAGCCCTTGCCTCGGTTCATTGGCAACTTGATCAGATTGGTCAGTCGGCCATCTATAAGCGGACCCCGGCGATGCAAATGAATATTGCGGGTACGACGGCTCCCGCGCCGATTATGCCGGCCAGTTTCCAGAGCGCTCAACCTTTGGCAAATCAACCTGCGCCAATGGCAGCACCGCCCGTTGCTGCCGCGCCGGCACTGCTGCCGGCAACGATGCCGACGCAGTTCTCTCAGCAAAGCACGCCGGCGATGGCACCCGCGGGCCTTCCGGCCGACGACACGGAAGTAATCGTGATTGTCCGCTCGCGCTCGAATCCAGCGCGACAAAGTGAGATCTTCGTAATGGATCGTCCGGCAGCTGAGATTCTGCAACAGCTGCAGACAGCGGGCCGACCTGCCCAGCGCGGCACTTCGCAAGACATGCTGCGAAGTGCACCTCGCCTGGGCCAGACTGGCGACTATGGACGGACCGATGGCTCGCCGATCGTTCGCGGCCAGTCGCAGTAGTCACAATCGGCATAACCGGGTCGCGAAGTATTTGTCGCCCCCAGTGCCGAGGCAAAGTGCGCCGTAGATTTGTCTAATCATGAGCCAACAGCAGTTTGGCTCACCTGCAAATCAATCTAGCGGACGCGGCCATGCTTTCGACTCTACTTCTGATGACCGTGGTGCTGATGGTTAGCGTTGGCAATCTGGCATTGGGGTTTGGTTTAGCCATCCACCTGGGGCATGGCCCGGCCGGTGGCTGGCAAGCGCTCCTCTTCTGGAAGAAATCCCACGCGGCCGAAGGCGATGCCGGCGGCCATCCGGCGACGGAACATTCGCCCGCTCCAGCCAAGGCCCATCACTGAGCTTTGTGGTTCGCTCACCCGTAACTCAGTCACTCCGTGACTGAGAACGCGGTCAAATCTTTGCTGTACCCCATCTCATGCCGGCCAGGGAATGACTCGCCGATGGTGCTGATCGGCCCTTGTTTTCTAGGCGAAGAGACGGGAGAATTGTGCGACTTCTCAAGCTCGTCTGCCTGAGCTGGAAGAGCCCCCGGCCCGCACCTTTTTTCGCACAACTGCCGCACCGCCATGGTCTTCGATAACATCCTGAAGCTGCAAAAACAGTTGACCGACAAGTTCGTAATCGTCGATGCCAATCGGCCCGAACTGCGGCGTTTTAACGGCCAAACCGGCACCGTGAAGACGGTGAACTTCAGCGGCCGGGCCTTGGTGCAGTTCGATGGCAATAACAACATCGGCTGGTACGATATCGACCCGCTGTACCTGAAGGTGATCGACGCTCCACTTCCCAAGCCCGAAGCCAAGGCTGAGAAAAAGCCCAAAGAGGCTGCCCCCAAGGCCGAAGCTGCGCCGGCCAAGCCCGCCGCGAAGAGCGCAGCCGATATTCTGGCCGCTGCCAAGGGTGGAGCCAAACCGGCGGCCAAGAGCGCAGCCGATATTCTGGCAGCCGCTAAAGGTGGAACGAAGCCCGCGGAAACAGCTGCCCCCAAACCGACGGGCAAGATGAGTGCGGCCGATATCCTGGCGGCTGCCAAAGGGGGCGCGAAACCCGCTACTCCTGTTGCAGAAGTACCCAAGGCGGAAGCCCCCGCTAAGCCAGCTGGCAAGATGACCGCTGCGGAGATATTGGCCGCGGCCAAGGGTGGTGTCAAACCGGCAGCAGCCCCAGCCCCTGCTGCTCCGGTCGCCAAGGCTCCGGTTCCCAAAGCGGAAGCAGCTCCTCCACCGGCACCCGAGCCCGCACCTCCACCTGTCGCGGCCGCTCCGGCCACTGGCGAAGTAAAGTCGATGCTGGGCAAGTTTAAGACGAACGACGAAATCATCGCCTTCTTGCGCGGCGGCAAATAGCTACCGAGTGCCAATTGCGCTCTGGTAGCAATGCTCAAACAGCAGCTGCCATTCGGCCTGAGCGATTTGTTCAGCCAGTTCACGCTGCTGCGCTCGGCCGCGAGCTAATTGTTCGCACCAATCGATGAGCAGGTCAGGATCCCACTCTCCGGATTGCTCGATCTTCTTCGCGATCGCGTCCTGGGCTCCTTCAGCAGCAATCAGATCGCGTGCCTGCGCGGCCAGCGAAGGAAGCACGGGATGTTGCCTTACGCGGCGAAACCAGTACTTGGCGTTGCCATAGTCGGGCTCGCGGCGATGCATGATGCCGTGCCAATAGCTGCCGTCCGTCGACTCGATCTCCTGGCTGAGCGAATGCGACTCATCGAGAAAATCGTGCAGCAGCCAGATGCCAGACAGGCAACAGCGAGCCGCAGCTTCATTGACTACTCTTTGCGTAGCGAAGGCCCGCGCCACGGTTAGCGCGGCCAGTTGGGGGCGAAGCGCTTCATTCGCATTACCGGGACCAAGCTCGCAGCGGCGCTTGGCCGGAATGAGTTCATCGAAAGCGGGTCCGAAAGATGAGGACATGATCGTTAGTGGTTGGTAATGGTTTCGTCGAGGTTAAGGACTACTGCCGCCAGATTCGTCCAAGCAGCTAATTCGGGGTGGGAGAGATTGGGGGGCAGGTGAGCTTGCCCCACGTGCAGCAACTGATCTGCGGCCGCTGGCTCGCGAGTGTAGTGTTCGAAATCGGCGGTCAGTTGTTTGGTAAGCAATTCTCGCTCGGCGTCGCTGGGCTTGCGGCTCAGGACCAATTCCAGCAGTAGAGTCACGCGAGCGTCGGCATTCAGTCCTTTGGCTTGCAACACCCGCGCGGCCAATTCTCGGGCGGCCTCGACGAACGTGGGATCGTTCAGCAGCACCAGCGCTTGCAGTGGAGTATTGGTGCGACTGCGCGTGGCAGTGCATTTGTCGCGACTGGGTGCATCGAACGTCGTTAAGTTCACCGGCGGCGAGTTCCGCTTCCAAAAGAGATAGACGCTGCGGCGATAAAGCTCGGCCCCTTGGCTCGGGACGTATGTTTGCGCGCTTAATTCGTTGACATCCAAAGCCAATTCCTTCCACAAGTCGCCCGGCTGGTAAGGCCGAGCTCCGGGCCCCCCTTGAGCGAAGTTGAGCAGACCGGCACTACCCAGAATGGAATCACGAACCGCTTCTGCCGAGAGCCGTTGCCGGGGCCCGCGCGCGAGCAATCGATTCGTCGGGTCGGCCGCTTCGATTGCAGCCGAGACATCACTCTGCTGGCGAAATGCGCCCGACGATACCAGTTGCCGATGAAGCCGCTTTGTGTCCCAGCCCCGGTCGACCCATTCGCGCGCAAGCCAATCGAGGAGTGCTGGATGCGAAGGCTTCGCACCCCGCAGGCCAAAGTCGTCCGGCGTGGTAACCAAGCCATTGCCAAAAACTTGTTGCCACGCGCGGTTCACCCCCACTCGACCCGTGAGTGGGTGCTGCGGATCGATGAGCCAGCGCGCAAAGCCGAGGCGATCTTGTCGCACGAGTTTCGCCCGCTCCGAAAGATAGTCCGGCGATTGTCGTTGCACCCGTTCGCCGGGCTGATCGTATTGTCCGTTTAGCAGCACGAATGTTGGTCGCGGCTCACTAAGTTCTTGCATGACGAGTACGGAAGGGATTTGCTGTGAGAGCAACTCTCGCCGAGCGATTTCCGTGTGCAGCAGTGCGTTTATTCGACGATACTCGGCGTCGTGATGCTCCAGGTAATATTGCCGCACAGCTTGCTGCTCTTGCGGCGATCGCTCAATTGGCTTCACACTTAACAGCGAAGCCAGCGGGTTGCTGCCACTGAGAAGTTGCAATTCACTCTCACTGACAGCTCGCCCATAAAGCCGAACTTCGTCGAGCATGCCGCGCCAACCGTCGTCGTGTTCCGTCCCACCGATTCGCAGCGGCCCTGCGGCAGCAAAGCCACTGGCTGGAAACTTGCCTGTCGTCTCAGTCTCGACTTGTTTGCCGTTGAGCCACAATTCCACGGCTCCAGGTTTGCGACTGTCGTACCTGGCCGCAACATGCTGCCAGCGGCGCAGGTCGACCGGTTGCTTCGCACGTACTACCAATTCTTCTTCGCCGCGTCGCTGCGCAAGGCAAATTTGCAATTTCCCTTCGTGCAGGTTCCACTCCCAGCCGCGACGGTAAAGTACTTCGTCGACTTGCGCTGCCAGCGACATCGCGTCGCGCGTGGTCGGAAAGATCCAGGCGCTGAGCGTGAATGAGCGACCCTCGGCAAGTGCCGGGACATGAGCCAGTTCCAGCGATGTCTGTCCATCAAGGAGCAATGCCTGCTCCAACTGTCCAGATGCTGTGCGCACCGTCCCGCGAATCCGCGCTGCGTGCTGGGACCGGCCGCCATCCGGCGTGAGATTGTCTTTCACTGTGTCGAGCGGCAAATAAACAGCAGCATCGCTGGGGGGCGCTTGCAAGTCTTCAGGTCGAACTTGCGATTCCCATCGCTGTTGATCGGTGCTCGATTCCGCAACTCGCCTGGTCAGCGACATTTGAGCTGCAGCGATTCGCGAATTCAACGCATCGAGTTCCATTTGCTGCTTACGCGTGGGTGCGGCTAGTCGCGGCTTAGCCGTGGTCATCTTGGCGAGGATTGGCGGCTCCTCCACACTGTTGAAGAAGGCCAGCAGACTATAAAACTCGCGCTGCGAAACGGGGTCGTACTTGTGATCGTGGCACCGAGCACAGCCCCACGTTTGCCCCAGCCACGTGGTGCCGACGGTGCTGACGCGGTCAATCGCATACTCGGCGAGGAACTCCTCCGGGATCGCACCGTTCTCATCGTTCAGCATGTGGTTCCGCAAAAAGCCCGTTGCAATGCGCTGCATCAGCGTGGCATCCGGCAGCAAGTCGCCGGCCAGTTGTTCGAGCGTGAATTGATCGAACGGCTGTCCTTCATTCAAACGCTCGATCACCCAGTCGCGCCAGCGCCATTGTTCGCGTTCCGTGTCGGCATGATAGCCATGCGTATCGGCGTAGCGGGCGAGATCAAGCCAATCGCTGGCCATGTGTTGACCATAGCGGGGCGAAGCCAGGAGTCGGTCGACTTGCTGCTCGTAGGCATCGGGCGCTTGATTCCGCTCGAAGTCAGCGAGATCGGCCAACTCAGGAAACAGGCCATGCAGCGTGAGTGTCAAACGTCGCAAAAGCGTGGAGCGATTCGCCTCGGCAGTAGGTTCGAGTTTGTGCCGCGCGAGCTCATGCTGCAGAAAGGTATCGATGGGCCCAGCCACCTTATCAGGCAGCCTGATTGCGGGCAGTGCTACACGCTCGGGCGCACGATAGGCCCAATGTGGTTCGCCTCCCTCTAACGGAAGCGCGCAGCAGGCCACGATGGCCCACATCGACAAGCTCCAAGCGGAGCGCTTCGCGCGCAAGGACATAACCACTTCTCCCAAACTCCAGCTTAGTCCAAATCAATGCGGTGGTTAAAGTGCCGGCCATCAATCCGGTCGCTCTGGAGTGGTCGTGCAGGTCATGCGAGGCAGAGCTTTGCACGAACCTCAAAATCAGGGGCCAGTGGCGGGCACCAAGCGGACGTTACTTAGCTGCCAGGCTCCCTCTGCCCAAGGTTGAGCCGGGTGCAGAGACAGTTTGTGTTTGCCACTTCGCTTAAGGACGACGATGTGCGAGTCGCGCACCAGCTTCCCTTCGCCGTCCGATTCACGCAGCGAGAATCGCTTGGTTTCATCGTCCAGAATGACATTCGCTTGCTTGCCACGGATCGCCGCACCGGCCGTGTACTGAAGCTCGAGTTCGAAGAAGCCCGGCTTCACCAGATTGAACTGCCACTCGGCAATATCATTGGGCGAAATCCACTGCGACAAGACATCGCTTGTCCCGACAACCTCGCGAGTTACTTGCCCTGTCAGGGCTGCGGTCGCAGGTGAGAGATTCACCTCGCCCGAACCTTCCTGCATCAGCACGACCGCCTTGTTCGGGAAATCAGGAGTCGGTCGTGTCTCGACGGCTTTCGCTTCTACGTTCACCGGCACAACTGAATCGCTCTTGATTTCGCTGGGATCGACTTCCTCGCCGACCTGCGTGGCCACGACCGGACGGTCGCGGTCAGCTTGCGCAGGCTGATTGGCTAGCCACATTCCCGCGCCGCCGATAATCGCCACCAACAGAATCATTGCACCCAAGCTCAAGACCATGATCTTGGACGAACTGCTCTTCACGGGAGCAGCTTCCGTCTCCTCACCATAGTGTTGATAGGAGGGAACGGCAGCGACGGGCGCGACAGGTGGAGGAAGCGGCGGTTCACTTCCCGTCCAACCTGGCGGCATCACTTCTTCGAGCTTGCGACGCCTGGGCGCTGGCGCGGCAGCAGTCGGCACGGGGGGATAGAGCGCTTGATGCAGTGCCTGGTCGTAGGCCGCTTTGTGGGCCGGCGAAAGAAGACAGATCCGCGCGGTGGCCAGATCGTTGAGCAACTTGTGAGTGAACGCGCCGCGCGGGCCAGACTGATATTGCCGGATCAGCGTCATCCGCTGATCGGCCGCAGCAGTAATGCGAGCCGGATCAGCTTCAAACGTCTCAAGGCCCAGCAGCAAATAATGATGCAATGGCCGAGTAGTCGGCGGAATACCTAGCCAATGCAGGTAGGGGTCGAAAGTTTCGGGCGTAGGGGCCATACCACTATGATCGTTCGGGGAACGCCGTTTGTAACGCGTTCCTGTGGAAAATGGCGGTTAACGCTAAGGAATCATCGAGCCGGCGAACATCGTTTGCGCTCGATCCGGACCAACCGACACAACCTCCACGGGTTTGCCAACCAATTCCGTCACACGGTCGATATACTTCCTCGCGCCGAGCGGTAAATCGGCAATCTGGCGAACCTTAGTCACATCGGTTTCCCAGCCCGGCACCGTTTCATAAATCGGCACGACTTTACGCAAATCGTCGACATGACTGGGGAACTGCTTGGTCCGGTGACCGTCGATCTCATACTCGGTGCAAATCTTCACTTCGGGCAATTGGCTGAGGACGTCCATCATCATCAGCGAAATGGCATCGACGCCACTCAACCGCGACGTGTAACGAACGGCGACCGCGTCGAACCAACCGCAGCGGCGCGGGCGACCTGTCGTAGTGCCATATTCGCGACCTAGTTCGCGAATCTTGTTTCCCATGTCATTCTTGAGTTCCGTGGGGAACGGCCCGCCGCCAACTCGCGTGGTGTAAGCCTTGCACACGCCGATGACCTTGCTGATCCACTTGCCCGGCACACCCGAACCGGCCGAAACGCCTACGCCCGAGGCATTGCTGCTGGTCACGTAAGGGAATGTGCCGTGATCGATATCGAGCAGCGAACCTTGGGCTCCTTCGAACAGCATCCGCTTGCCATCTTCAACCGCGTCGAGCAGATAGGCCGTCGTGTCGGTGACAAAAGGCTTCAGCCGGGCTGCGTAGCCGCTGTACTGATCGTAAATCGCACCCGCATCGAGCAGGTCAGAGTTGCTGCCGAGGGCGGCGAGAAACCGATTCTTGGCGGCGACGATTTGTTCGACGCGGGTGCGGAAATCATCGCGGAACATGTCGCCCAAGCGAACGGCGTGCATTCGGCCGACTTTGTCGCCATAGCAGGGTCCGATGCCGCGGAGAGTCGTGCCAATGCTTTCGCGGTCGGTCGATTCGTTCCGCACCTTGTCTTCGGCAATGTGCCAGGGAAACACGACGTGAGCGCGGTCGCTCAGCATCAGGTTTTCGGCCACCTTCACCCCCTGCGAGGCGAGCGAGTCAAGCTCTTGCAGGATGGTCGGCGGATTGATCACCACGCCCGGCGTGACCACGTTCATTACCTGCGGCGAAAGGATGCCGCTCGGAATGTGGTGCAACTTGTAGGTCTTGTCTCCCACGACAACAGTATGTCCCGCATTGGCCCCCCCCTGATAGCGAACCACGACATCGAAGCGGGAAGTGAGCAGGTCGACGAGCTTGCCTTTGGCTTCGTCTCCCCATTGCAGACCAATGACACACGTACCGGACACGCGGAGCACTCCTGAAAAACGGACCAACCGGGCGAGCAATCGCCCCCGGGAACATCACGGCAAACATATTACTCTGACGGCTCCCCCCTGACCGGTCAAGGCTGGGGAGCCGGTGCAGCCAAACGATGGACTGCCTGGCTCGCAATCTGGTTCATAAGGAATCTCCGCTGGTGGGAATGGCACTCATTGGTCGCTGACCGACTGCTTGCGGCTGGGGTAAATGCCCCGCCCTAAGCGACCGGATAACGACCCTGGGATTTCGCTGACGAAGCCTTCATTTCAGCTTTTCATGCCCCAGGAAATTTCCGTTATTTCAAAAAATCTACAAATGCCTTCCGGGGAGCCATTCCCTTGCAAGTCTTGCCCCCGGCAGCTGTTGTGACTGGTTCGACTGTCGTAAATCCCGCTTGCGAAGGGGAAATTTCCATAATCAGTTTCCGGAATTCTGCTGCTGAATTCACGCAAAAAGCCCCTTCTGGCAATCCCCCGGTAAAATCACCCGTGCGACCGCTGCGGCAAAATGTTCTCCATTGATCGTGTTCAGTAAATCGCAATATCGAAATGAAGTGCGCTGCACTTGCTGCGCAAATGCACGTCAGTAGCTACCCGATTAAAAAAGATCGCCTAGCAGACATTAGAGCCTGGCCCCGTGACTAGTCCGGTCACGGCGTCGTGAGCGCTGTCAGAAAGTCGCGGGGGTGAGTTCCGGCCGGCGAAGCGGTCAGGGTCAGCCGGATTTGAGAACAGAGCTAGCTCAGGCGACGATGTCCCGCTTCCGCTGCACGTAGTCCCAGATCACATAGCGATCGAGGTCTTTGCCAGCAGTGAAAAAGACGCGCCCTTTGGTGCTCTCTGCCAGGCGATAGGCAAAGCGAATGTCTTCCTCGGACTGCGACCAGCTGGGAATAAGGAACAGGTTGATCGTGATTCCCTCCCGGCTGCAGAGCATCCCTTCCCGCATCGTGGCCGCTTCGGTCAATGGATCGGGCGGATAGAGCAAGTAGAGCCAGTCACCGCTGTAATGAGCGGTTGGCAAGCCATCGGTAATGAGAATGATCTGGCGATTGGGCGTATCCTGATTGGTCAGAAATTGCCTCGCCATCTGCAACGAGCGCTGGATGTTGGTGAAGTGGGGCGGAATGCGATGCTCAGCCACATCGTCGCGGGTCATGTCGACCTTCAAGCGCACGACCGGATCGAACAACGTAACGGGCTTGGGCATCAGTTCGACGACTTTGCCGGGCTGCACCGCGCGGGCGAATGTGGCCATCTCGATGAACTGCAAGAAGTCCCCCGGGTACTCGCGGCGAATCAGCCCTTCGAGCGCGAGCCCCATGCGCTTGACGTTTACATACTGCCCATCGTGCCGCATGCTGCCGCTCATATCCATGATGACGCAGGTCGCACACTTGGGCGTGTTGCGCGTCTTATGGATGACGATATCTTCCTGCTTCAATTGGATTGGCAGACCGCCACCCGTTCGCAGCAGCGCGTTGACGAACGACTGCGGAATATCCATCTGCGTGAGCGAATCGCCAAATTCGTAAGGCTTCGTCACCTGCAATTCGACGGCTCCTTCGCCTTGCACGGCGTTGGGATGTCGACCAGTTTTCGAATCGAGCAGGTTGCTGAAGATCTTTTCGAGCAGCTTGCCTTGAAACAGCCGGTAAGCCTTCGGCGTGAGGCGAAAGCCGTCGCCGTCGCGCTCGAGGCCTTGCCGCTCGGCTATTTCGCGGACCATGTTCTCGACCATCTGTTGCAGCTCGGAGAGCTTTTCCATATCTCCGGGTTCGGTGAAATGTTCGAGCAAGTCGAGCTCGATGATGCCAATCTGTGCCGTGGCCTGTGCCTCTTCGAGTTGCTTCAGCAGCCGATCGATTTTCTCCAACTCTTCTTTGACTTGCAGAGCCTCTTCGACCGTCAGGGGCGTTTGTCCGGTGAACTGATACTTGGCTGCTAACTCGTCCACCTGATACTTCTGCCCCAGCACGTCGATCAAGCTGACCAGTTGATGGGCGAACTTCGAGCGGTCGTCCCCGGCCGCGTACCAGAGCATTTCGAGATCGCGCAGCTGTTCTTCCTTCACGGCGCGGCGAAACGATTTCTGCAGAGCTTCCGGCGGATGGACTTTATCTGCCCCCTTTTGGAAATTCGTGCTCGCCCGCTGCTGGACAGTATCCGTTTCGTACTTGGCCAGAATTTTCCGCTTCCGTTCGAGCAACATCGCCATCAGCGCATCGAGGCTGGGTCCAAGTCCTGCAATTTGGCTGGGGTCGAGCCGCACCGCCCGTGCGAGTTCTTCGTCGGTAAGGCGGCGCATGTTGCCATACTGCAACATGTGCTCGAACGCGGGCGAAACCAGATCCGGCGGCGGCTGCGTCGGGCTGGGAAAATTGACTGGGTCGAACTTCTGATACGTGTGAATGATTCCGCCGGGGCGTTTTTCAGGCATTGCAGATCTCGACCTGGTGATGGCACGAACGGGAGATTGCGCGGTGGCGGAGAGGACTCGGTCTATTGTACGCGAGCAAACCAGTGGGGAAGTGAAGTGACCCCGGCACGCGGTCCGCGCGTCGCTTCCACACAAAATCCAGCTACTCATTTTTTGCGTAAATGTCCAACTTTCCATCGATAGTTGGACACTAACCCGCACTCAAACCCGAGCGTTACGCATAGCACTGTCCAACTATGGACCCGATTGTTGGACACCCCCCTTTTGCGGTTTGTGCGCAAAAGTCTCACCAAGAATAAAAGCGGCCCAAGCAATCTCGAATGAATGCTTGGGCCAGCAGGAGAGGTTGATTTGGGAATGAAGGGGAGTCTGAACTACTCGGGCTTCTTCTCACCCTGAGGTCCGCCGGGACGACGGCCTGGACCACCCTTGGGCATCGCTTCGCGAGCGGCGGCTCGTTCGTCTTCGCTTAACTTGCCGTCACCATCCTTGTCGAACTTCTTCATCAGCTCGGCGAAGTTGGGTCTGCCAGGACCACCCGGGCCGCGCTTGCCAGCACCTGGGCCACCCGGTCGACCGCCGCGCTCTTTCATGGCAGCCATGAGCGAGGCTCGTTCGTCTTCGCTCAGTTTGCCATCACCGTCCTTGTCGAACTTCTTCAGCATTTCAGCTCGCATGGCTTCGCCACCGGGGCCGCCAGGACCACGTTTCGCACCAGGAGGCGGACCCTTACCTTCGGGTCGTTTGCCTGGGCCTTTTCCTTCTTCCGCCCACAAACCCGTTGCCACCACGGCGCAACAGCCGAACACCAAGCCGGTCAAAATCTTCATCGCTTCTGGCTCCCCTCGGGAAAATTGATTTTTCAGCGCACGCTGTTCCTACCTATCGAACACCGAGTGCCAGAGAGAGTTTCGGCGGTTGCCAATGGCAGCGACCGATTGGGGCTACCCAAGAACGAACCAAGCCCCGGCAAAGAGAGTCTCGCCGGGGCTGGATTGTGTGTTGGCCGGAAGTTGCGAGTAGGTTACTTCTTGTCGGTCTTGTTCTTCTGACCGAGTTCTGCGCGGGCGGCTGCTTTTTCTTCGTTGTTCAGTTTGCCATCGCCATCTTTATCGAACCGCTTGAGCAATAGCTCTTCCCGCTTGTTGAGCTTGGGAGCCGGGGGCTGTTGCGGTTGTGGGGCCTGCAAACCAGGGCCAGCTTGCGGCCCGGCGTTTTTGCCAGGACCCACGAGGTTCGGTGCGCCGGGAACGCGAATGCCCTGCTGCTGCATGGCTTTCGTCGCCGCCAGTTGCTCTTGCTGATCGAGTCGGCCATCGCCGTTGCGATCAAACCGCTTCATCATGGCTTCGCGCACCGCGGCAGCATTTTGCGCACCCGCGCCGGGATTAAAGGGCTGACCAAACTGGCCGTTGGGATTTTGTGCAGGATTGTTCGGCACGGGGTTAGTGGCCGGATTCGGCGGTCCCTTGGGAGCCTGCGCGAACGTGGTCGCTGCGGACAGGGCGCAAACTGAAAACAGAAACAACGACAAAGACTTCATGAGGTCGATCTCCGGATGACGCAGGCAACGTCGAAATGCTACTGTCATCCTAATCCGAACTTTCCGCCGAGGGAGATTTCTTTGCGTCGCTCTGGGCAAACCGGCGATTTTATCGGTTTTTCTGGCCGTTCATCCCCGATATGCTGGCCAAAGCGGCCGCCGGATCGTGGCATTTTGATGCCGGGTTGGTAGTTACCACCGGCCCGCAGCCAGCGTCTAACCAACAGACGCGATTCGATTTCTGAAGGGGAGGACCGGGTGGACGAGGACGATTTGCTCCGCCGCTGCCAGCAGGGAGACGATCGCGCGCTCACGCAGTTAGTGCATCATTTTCAGGAGCGAATTTTTCGTCTCGCCCTGCGGGTGCTGGCCGATGAAGCCCGCGCAGAAGATGCCACCGCCGACGCGCTGGCAACGATTTGGTCGCGCTGCGGCAGTTGGCGCGGCACGGCAAAGGCCAGCACTTGGGTTCAACAAGTCGCCTGGCGGGTGGTGCTCGATCATCATCGGCGTCGGCGGCGCTGGTGGCGATTCTGGGAGTTCAAAGTCGAAACAGAAGAAGTAATAGCTGGCTCCAGCGTTGATCCGGCCGAGCAATTGGCAAACAGCGATGACCAGCAGCAGCGAGCGCGGCGATTGCAGGCTGCAATTGCGCAGCTTTCACCCGCAGACCGAGCGCTCGTGCATTGGCACTATTTCGAAGAGCAAAGTTTGGCTGAGATCGCCGTAGTGCTGGGGACAACTCGTGATGCGCTGAAGATGAGACTCAGCCGCGTGCGAAAAAAACTGCAAGCCAGTTTGGAACAACCATGACCAACGAACGCGACGAATCCGAAACATTGCTCGACCAGCAGTTGAGTTGCACACTGCGCGGCACGGACTATCCGCCCCGCGATCTGGAGCAACGAACGCGGCAAGTCATTCGCCAGCATGTTCGCCGGCGAGTACTGGTTCGCTCCGTTTCAGCCAGCGTGGCGTTCCTTATTCTCTTTAGCTGGCAAGCGTGGAACCGGCCGGCAACGCAGCGCGCGCGCGACGGGCTGCAACTGGCCGAACTAGAAGCTCTCTTCGCACCGCCCCCCGTCGATCCCCTCAGTTTGCTCGATCGGCAACAGTCGCTTGCCTTGGGCGCACTGCGCCGCTTGGAGAATAACCAATGATCGCCTCGCTCCTCCTGCTTCTTTCCGCAATCCCCGCGCAGGTAGCTGCCGAACCGCCACCGCTAACGGCCGAGCAACTCACCAAGGTCCGCGAACTTGTGCAGCGGACGCAGTCTGTTCAAGCGAAGCTGAAAACCGAACTGGCTGCCTCCCAAGAACAGCTGGCCCGTTGTTATGCCGAGTACCAACTGGATGAACCACAAGTCGCCCGCCTGCAGGCTGAAATTCTCGAGCAACAAAAACAACTGCTGGCTAGTCATCATCGGCTGCAAACCGAACTGCGCTCGATCGTCGGCGCCGAGCGTTTTCAAATACTTAGCCGGCGAATTGAGAACGCGCTCCGTTCGTCGCTCAAACCTGCAGAAAAACAATCCGACAAACCGGCCGCGAAGTAACTCGTCGCACTATTCTTTGGAGAAGCAAATCCATGAATCGTTCTTTTTTGTTCTTCGTACTTATGACCCTGTTGGGCGGCGCCAACAGGTTGCCCGCGGTAGACGTAGTGTTCTCCGGCCCTCAAGTGGGCGAGCAGCTTCCCGCGTTTAAAGTGCGGGGAGTGTTGGGCGATGCGGCGGGGAAGGAACTCGACTTCGTCACGCAGGCCGCTGGTAAACCGCTGGTGCTGATCTTTCTGCACGATGTGAATCGCCAGTCGATCGGTATGCTCCGCACGCTCAGCGGCTATACCGTCGGCCGCGAGCAGGACGGCTTGCATACCGGCGTAATCCTGCTCGACGACGATGCCACCGCAGCCGAAAACACGCTCAAGCGGATCAGTCACGCTCTTACGCCCAAGGCACCGACGGGCGTTTCGCCCGACGGGCGCGAAGGGCCGGGCGCTTATGGGCTGAATCGCAACGTGATGCTGACGATCCTGGTTGGCAAAGACGGCAAGGTGACCGCGAACTTCGCTCTGGTGCAGCCCAGCTTGCAGGTGGACCTGCCTAAAATCTTGGACGAAGTGGTGAAAGTCGCTGGCGGCAAAGCTCCCAAGTTGGAAGAGTTGGCTGGCATGCCCGCGCGACCAGCGGCCAACGAACAGGATCCGAATTTGCGTGGGCTGCTGACGCCGGTGATTCGCCGCGATGCCCAGCCGGAAGATGTCGACCGCGCGGCGAAGAGGGTGGAAGAGTACGTTGCGAACAACGAAGCGACGCGCAAGGAAGTGGGCCGCATCGCCAACACGATCATCAAGGCTGGCAAGCTCAAGGATTATGGCACCCCGCGAGCGCAGGAGTATTTGCAAAAGTGGGCAAAGGAGTTCGGCACTCCAGCTGCAGAAGCACCGCAGAAGAAATCGGGGGAGGAGCGATGAGTCTGGTTTCGCTCCTCTTCGTGCTAATCTCGGCCGATCCTGTTGCCCAGCCACCAACGACGAGTGATTTCGCCACGGAGATCGTTCCCATCCTGACGAAAGCGGGCTGCAATGCCGGCGCGTGTCACGGTGCAGCAGCGGGCCGCGGCGGATTGCACCTTTCGCTTTTCGGCAGCGATGCGGCCGCGGATTACGAAGCGATCGTGCATGCCTACGAAGGGCGGCGAATTAACATGCAGCAGCCCGCGCGCAGTCTGCTGCTGCGCAAGCCGACAGGCTATCTCGACCATGAAGGTGGCCTGCTGTGGGACGAAGAGAGCGCGGCCACGAACAAAATCACCAACTGGATTAAGGCCGGCGCGGCATTTGGCACACCGCGCACGCTGATTGATTTTCAGGTTTCACCCCAGCAGCAACTGGCCAAATCGCTGAACGAGAAGATCCCCCTTCGCGCTACTGCGACTTTCGCCAACGAGCAACCGCTCGATGTGACAAAGTGGACCGTATTCAGTTCAGCTGATCCCACGGCGCTTGAAATTCATCCGCAGACCGCAGTAGCGACGATTCATCGCCGCGGACAGCACACGGTAATTGCCCGCTATCTCGATCGCGTTGTCTCCGTGCAACTCAGCTTGTCACTATCGGACGATGCAGTGGATCTAGCGCACTCGCCGCGAGTCAATTTCATTGACGACGAAGTCTTACTTACGCTCAGCAGACTGCGAATTCCTCCTTCACCTCCGGCAGAGGATGCGACTTATTTGAGGCGAGTGACACTCGACCTGACGGGTCGCTTGCCGACACCGGACGAGGTTAGCGAATATCAGGCTGACCAAGCACCAGACAAACGAACCAGATTGGTCGACCGCCTGCTCGCGAGTGAGGCGTTCAACGACTACTGGACGCTCCGCTTCGCCCGCTTGCTCAACATTCACTCGCTTCCCAACGAACGCGAAGGACTAATGGCGTACTCAGCCTGGCTGCGAACACAAATTGCCTCGAATGCGCCAATCAACGTGTGGGCCGAGCAACTGTTGGTCGCGACCGGTGACTCGCACGCCGTAGGACCGGCGAATTTCGGCCGCATGGTCCCTGATGCGCGCGGCCAGGCAGAACTGGTCGGACGGTTCTTTCTCGGCGCGCGCCTGGGCTGCGCGAACTGCCATGATCACCCGCTCGATCGCTGGACGCAGAACGATTATCACGGACTGGCCGCGGTATTTGCCCGCCTCGAACGTGGGCGACACGTCCAATTTGTTGCGCGTGGGAGCGTCACGAATTTGCGCACCGGCCAACCGGCAACGCCGCGAATTCCGGGGCATCGCGACCTTCTGCCAACCAACGAAAATCATCAAACCGTCGCCCGCTGGCTGATCTCGCGCGAGAATCCACTCTTTGCCCAGGCGCTCGTCAATCGCTTATGGCAAGGTATGTTCGGTCGCGGGTTAGTCGAGCCAACCGATGACCTGCGCGCGACCAACCCAGCCACGCATCCCCAGTTGTTGCAACAATTGGCCGATGATTTTGCCGCGCATGGCTACGACCTACGGCACACGCTCAGGCAGATCGCGCTTAGCCAGACCTATGCCCGCGGCGGGCAGCACTTGCCCGGCAATGCGACGGACGATCGGTTTTATGCCCGGTCGTATCACCGCCCACTCAGCGCGGAAGTGCTGGCCGATGCCATTGCCGACGTGACAGGGGTGAGCAATGGTTACGCGCACCTGGCCGCGCAGACACGAGCCGTGCAAATTGTCGACTTCCTCAGCCCGGCCCCGGTGCTCGAGATTCTCGGGCGCTGCGGTCGCGGCAGCAACTGCGACGAAGCCGCGCCGAGCGCCCGCGGATTGCCGGCGCAGCTGCATCTGCTCAATGGCGACTTCATCAACGCCAAATTGATCGACAAGCAAGGGAGGCTGCAACAACTGCTCGCAGCTGGTGCAGCGGATCGCGAAATTGTGAAAGAGTTCTACTTACGGGCGCTGGCAAGAGAGCCCACCGTCGCCGAGCTAACTCGTTGGACGAGACAACTGAATTCCACCAACCAACAAGAGCGAACCGAACGGTGCGAAGACTTCGTGTGGAGTCTGCTGAGCAGTCGCGAGTTTAGTGAGAATCATTGATGAATGCGCACCTGAAACAAATCACACGACGAGACATCCTGCGCGTTGGCAGCCTCGGTGCGCTCGGCTTGAGTTTGATCGACCTGGTTCGCGGTCGGGCAGTTGCCGAGCCCGCTTTGCGGCCACGAGCTAAAAACTGCATCCTGCTCTGGCTCGATGGCGGGCCCAGTCATCTCGAAACATTCGACCTCAAGCCGGACGCACCCGCAGAAGTGCGCGGGCCGTTTCGAGCCATCTCAACCGCGGTACCGGGCATTCAAATCAGTGAACTGCTGCCCCGCACCGCGCGGATTACAGGCAAGCTCGCCCTCGTGCGGTCGCTCACATCACCGCTGGGCGAACACGGGTTGGCGAACCATTATCTGCTCACCGGTTACCAACCATCGCCGGTGCTGCAATATCCAAGCTATGGTTCGGTCTTGAGTCACGTGCGACAGGTCGAATCGATCTTACCGCCCTATATCGCCGTGCCCGAATCGCGCTCACCAGCTGGGGCAGGCTATTTGAGCAGCGCTCACGAACCGTTCGCGACCGGTAGCGATCCCAGCAAGCCTGAGTTTCGCGTGCGCGATCTGGAGCGTTTTCCGGGCGTAACGGAAGCCAGATTGAATCGCCGCCGCGAGTACCTGGCCGAGTTCGAGCGGGCGCAAGCCGCGGTAGAAGGAACCACGGCAAGTACCGATCCCACGTTCGAGCAGGCTTATCGGCTGGTCACTTCCACCGCTGCCAAGCGGGCTTTCGATTTGAGTGCAGAAACGGCTGAGGTACGTGCCGGGTATGGTCCTCGCATGTTCGGGCAAAGTTGTTTGCTCGCGCGGCGACTCGTCGAGCGCGGTGTTCCGTTCGTCACTGTCTGGAACACTGGGTGGGATACGCACGACGGACTCACGCTGCAGCTGCGCGATGGTTATAGCGGCGCGAAAACGGGCGTGGGGCTGATTCCCACCTTCGATCTGGGATTCTCGGCCTTGATCGAGGATCTCGATCAGCGCGGCCTGCTCGCCGAAACGCTGGTGATTGCGATGGGGGAGTTTGGTCGCACGCCCAAGTTGAACACCCGTGGCGGTCGCGATCACTGGCCGCGCGTTTTCAGCGCTCTCCTTGCTGGCGCGGGCATCAACGGTGGAAAAGTAATCGGTGCGAGTGACCGCGTTGGAGAAAGTCCCCAAGATCGCCCGATCACCCCTGCCGATTTGGCGGCGACGATTTACACGTTACTCGGTATCGATCCGCAGCAGACGTTGCCTACAGCAGACGGACGACCCGTGCGGGTGAATACCGGTGGCCAATTGATTCACGAACTGATTTGAGTTGCCGATATGTTGTTTCCAGTGCGCTGCGTCGTCAGCATCATTTGCACGGTGATCTCACCTCTTGCCAGTTCGCTCATCGCAGCGCCCCCGATCACAGCGGCAGCCTTCGCGCCGGATGGCAAGCTCGTCCTGCTTGGCTCGCAGGCTGGGGTGGAAATCCGCTCGTGGCCCGAGTTGAAACTTATAGATCGGTTTCCAACCGAGCTGGCCAACGTTCACGATCTGGCCTTCTCAACCACGGGTCGCTTATTGCTCGTCGCGGGAGGAAGTCCGGGCGAAAGTGGGTTCGTCGAAGTCCATCGCTGGCCCGGGCAAGACAGCAGTCCACAGCGATTGAAGATTGGCGACGATGTAATATATCGCGCTGTTTGGTCTGCCAACGACGATTTTTGGATCACAGCTGGTGCCGATGGACTCTGCCGCGTATTTGCGGCGACCACTCGAAAACAAACCAGCCAGTTCACGGGGCATTCGCGCGCTGTCCTGGCGCTGGGCTGTTTGCCGGACGGTAAGACGGCCATTTCGGCAGGGGCCGATCACAGCATAAGACTATGGGAGATTCGCAGCGGCAAAGAAGTACGGTCGCTCGACAATCATTTGGATAGCGTGAACGACCTGGCGATTCAGCCGCAGCAAGCGCCGGGAACCATCCCGCTGATTGCGTCTGCCAGCGAAGACCGTACGGTTCGGCAGTGGCAGGCCACGATCGGTCGACTGGTGAGGTTCGCCAGGTTGTCATCGGTTCCGCGCGCTTTGGCGTGGTCGCATTCGGGCGAACAATTGTTCGTTGGCTGCAACGATGGCCAACTGCGCGTCATCGACCCGGCAACTGCGGACGTCGTGCAGCAGCTTTCAGGAATGGTCGGCCGAGTCCATGTTCTGCTCGCTGATCCCGCCGATAAGTCTCGTCTGTTGATTGCTGGCGAAAATGGCGCGGCAAAAATGATCTCACTTTCTGCGAAGTAGATCACTCAACTCTCGCGCCGCTGCCTAGAATTAACTCAGCAGCCCGCCGCTGTTCGAATTCCTACCACCCAATTCCTTAGCACGACGCCAACCTTGTTCGCACGCATCTTCTTATTCCTGACGATTCTTCCCATCGTGGAACTCACGCTGCTACTTTTGCTCGGCAGATACACCAGCGTCTGGACCGCAGTGGGCTTCGTGCTGATTACTGGCCTGATTGGGACCGTGCTGCTACGCATTCAAGGGGTGCAAGCCTGGCGGAACGTACAGAACGATCTGCGCGCGGGCAAAATGCCGACAGCTTCGCTCGTCGATGGCTTTTTGATTCTGCTGGCTTCGACGCTTCTCATTTCGCCGGGTGTCCTCACCGATTTTGTCGGCATCACGCTCCTCATTCCTTGGTGTCGGCGTTGGTATGGCCTCTTGCTCCTGTGGTATTTTCACGCGCGCGTGATCACGACTTTCACGCAAGGCAACGAGGCAGCCCCAAGTGCCGCGGCAATCCGCCGGACCGAAGTCATAGATTCTTATGTCGTGGAAACGCCGCAGCACAACGACTGATTGTCAGCTAGCTGCCGGTAGTCTGGCCTTAGTGGCGAGGATTTTGCCTTAGCGTTTGGCAACGAGAAGTTCGCCTTAACATTCGCTGCGCCGGTCTCTTGACAACCGGGGCACCGTGCCGATAAGACGCAGCTATAATGCGCGGCCAAATTGCCCTATTGTGCCCGCCCGATGTGCATTGCTGCGGACCTCTCTCTCGTCGTTCCGCAGGCTGTCGGCAAATGGGGCGTTTTGGCAAAGGCGGAGAAGGAACCCCAAATGTCAACGATCGAGACCGGCGTTCTTGCGGAATCAACTCAGATGGCCGGCGAGCTTTCAGGCCAGGCTTTGTACGACAAATGTTGGGCCCTGGCGAAGAACTTGTGGTGGACCTGGCACCCCGAAGTCATCAGCATTTTTCGAGATCTGGATCCCATTCGTTGGCGTCAGCTCGATCACAATCCGGTCGCATTGCTCCGTGAATTCACCGCCGAGCGTTTGGCCAGCCGCGCCGCCGAAATGGTCCTTTCCAGCCGTATTAATTACGCCCATCGCCGGCTGAAGGAATACATGGCGAACACCAAGACCTGGGCAGCCACGCACGCGGGCGTGCTGGGTGGCAATCCGGTCGCCTATTTCTCGGCTGAGTTCGGCCTGCACGAATCGATTCCGATTTACTCTGGTGGCCTGGGCGTGCTCTCGGGCGATCACGTCAAGAGTGCCAGCGGTCTGGGTGTAAACCTGGTCGGCATCGGCCTGTTCTACGACCAAGGCTATTTCAAGCAACAACTCGACGACAAAGGTTTCCAAAAGGAAGAGTATCTCGACACCAAGGTCGAGAACATGCCGATCGAACCAGCACTCTCCCCCGAAGGCAAGCCGATCACCGTGCGCGTCGATACACGCAATGGCGCACTCTTCGCCAAGGTGTGGAAGATGCAGGTCGGTCGCGTCCGGCTCTTCCTGCTCGATTGCGACGTCGATGGCAACAGCCCGGAAGATCGCGAACTCACCAGCCGATTGTACGGTGGTGATGAGCGAACCCGCATTCGCCAGGAGCTGGTACTCGGTGTTGGTGGCGTGAAAGCCCTCCGCGCTCTGGGCATTCATCCCGGTGTTTATCACTTGAACGAAGGTCACAGCGCCTTCGGCCCGCTCGAAGTGATTCGCGAACGGATGCACGACGACGGCTTGCCCTTCGACGAAGCCCTGCGCGATGTCGCGACGCAAACGGTCTTCACCACGCACACACCCGTGCCTGCCGGTCACGACCGCTTCGGCGGCGAAATGGTCGAAGAACACTTGGGACCACTCCGTGACGCGCTGGGCATCAGCTATGACCAGTTGATGGGGCTCGGCCGCGTGGAGCCACAGAATCCGCAAGAGCCGTTCTGCATGACCGTCGTGGGTCTCAAGCTGTCGCGCAAAGCAAATGCAGTGAGCCAATTGCACGGGCATATCAGCCGGCGGATGTGGGCTCAGCTGTGGCCGTGGCGCGTCGAAGAAGAAATTCCGATTGGCCACATCACCAACGGTGTGCACATTCCGACGTGGCTCGCCTCGCAGATGATGCAGCTCTACGACCGGCACTTCGTCGCCCAGTGGATCTATCGCATGGGTGAGCCCGAAGTGTGGCAAGCCATTCACAACGTCGATCCGGGCGAATTGTGGGAAACCCACAACGCTCTCAAGAACTTACTCCTCGCGTTCGTGCGTCGCCGTGTCAGCCGTCAGTGCCGTCGCCGGGGCGAAAGTGACGAGACGGTGGAAGCCGCTCGCAATGTGCTCGACCCCAACGTGCTGACGATTGGCTTCGGCCGTCGCTTTGCCACGTACAAGCGAGCCACGCTGCTGCTCAACGATGCCGAACGTTTGTCGGCGCTTGTCAACGACAAAGAACGCCCCGTGCAGTTCGTCTTTGCCGGTAAGGCCCATCCGAAGGACGAACCCGGTAAGCGGTTCATCCAGACGATTGCCAACCTACGTCACGACCCGCGGTTCGCGGGCAAGATTGTGTACGTCGAAGACTACGACATGAACGTCTGCCGTCACATGATTCAGGGTGTCGACGTGTGGCTCAATAACCCGCGTCGTCCGCTGGAAGCTTCGGGCACCAGCGGTCAGAAGACCGTCCTCAACGGCGGCCTGAACCTATCTATCCTCGATGGTTGGTGGGCCGAAGCCTACGACGGCACCAATGGCTTTGCCATTGGTCACGGCAAGAGCCATCACGATGACGCGGTCACTGATAAGCGGGACTGTGAGTTCCTCTTTAAGGCGATCGAAGACGAAGTCGTGCCGATGTACTACGACCGCGACGTGGATGGTCTGCCCCGCCAATGGATCAAGCGGATGATGAACAGCATCAGCACGCTGGCCTGGCGGTTTAGTGCTCACCGCATGGTGATGGACTATGCCCGCTATAGCTACGTCCCCTCGGCCGGTGGCCTCAGCTGCGATATGACCTCGAAGTAGTCAATGTAGCGGTGGGCTTTAGCCCACGTTTTGTTTCATCGGTTCGTGGGCTAAAGCCCACGCTACCAACTTCCAAGGCCCCGCAAATCATTAGTTTGCGGGGCCTTTTTCGTTCCACCTTGACGATTCCCGCCTGAAATTGCTTACACAGCGAAACATCGGCCCCCGCGAGGTGTTTGAATCCTTAAGAATGTCCAGCGGGCGATTGTCCCCAGACCCTTTTGGCCTGGATTCGCCACGCACTCAGCACTTCTCGTACAGGATTCGTTCATGTTGCATTCGTTCCGCTCATTGTGCCTAGCCGGCGTTGCCCTGCTGGCTCTTGTTTCCAGTTTGTCTGCCCAGGAAGGCCGTCCGCAGCGTGGGCCGGGTGGCCCTGGTGGCTTCCGCAATCCCACCGAACTTCCTCGTGGACTGGAAGCCACCGACGAGCAAAAAGCCAAACTCGCCGACATTCAAAAGAAGTTTGCCGACAAGGTGAAGGCTGCCCAGGACAAGGCCAAGCTGACCGAAGAACAACAAGGCAAGATGCGCGACGTCTTCACCAAGGCCCGCGAAGCCAACACTCCCCGGCAAGAAATGCAAGCTTTCATGGCCAAGGAACTCGGCCTGACCGACGACCAGAAGAAAGGTCGCGAAGAACTGACCGCCCTGACTGCCGAAATCACCAAGGAAGTCGAAGGCGTGCTGACCGACGAACAAAAGACCAAGCTCAAGGAAAGTCGCAGCCAACGTGGTGGCGAACGGGGTAAGCGCCCCGAACGGAAGAAGAGCGAGTAGTCGCTACTGCCAGGTTAGGCAAACAACTCAAGTACGCAACTGCCGGGAGGTTATTCTTCCGGCAGTTGGCGTTTCTTGGGTGATCGCATTGGCTCCTTCAGGCAGACGCACGCAGCTACAATGGCGTTGCCTCCGCGGATCTGTCTCGACTCAGTGTCGTAAGACCCTGCCGGAATTCAGGTGGAGTTTGAATGTCCCCTCAAGAAATCCTCTCCGCTCGCTTTGGCATTGCAGCCTTCAAGCCCGGGCAGCACGCGGTGATTGAGCAGCTGCTGGCAGGTAATTCGGCAGCTGCGGTGTTTCCGACGGGTGGTGGGAAGAGTCTCTGTTATCAATTGCCGGCGCTATTGCTGCCTGGATTGACGCTGGTCGTTTCGCCGCTGATTGCGCTGATGAAAGATCAAATCGATGCATTGGACCGCCGCGGGATTGCTGCCGCCAGGATCGATTCGACCCTGGCGGCTGGCGAAACCGCAGCCGTCATGCAGCGGATTCGTAGCGGCGAGATCAAGTTGCTGTATGTAGCTCCCGAGCGTTTCAACAACGAACGCTTTCGCGAAGCGATCGAGCGGATGCATGTTTCGCTGTTCGCGGTCGACGAAGCACACTGCATCTCGGAGTGGGGTCATAACTTTCGTCCCGACTATCTCAAGCTCGTCCGTTTTGCCAATCGGTGCCGAGCCGAACGACTGCTCGCGCTCACTGCGACGGCTACGCCCGAAGTGCTCCGTGATATTTGCCGCGAATTCAAAATCGAACCGCAGGCGGCGATTCGCACCGGCTTCTTCCGCCCCAATCTGGCGCTGCAGGCCAGTACCGTTTCCTCGCCCAATCGCGATGCACTCCTCATTGAGAAGCTGCACGCGCGGCCACCGGGCGCGAGCATCGTTTACGTCACGTTGCAAAAGACCGCCGAGCAAGTGGCCGAGCGACTCGCGGCGGCTGGCTTCGCAGCGAAAGCTTATCACGCGGGATTGGAGACCGAAGAACGAACTGCCGTGCAGAACTGGTTCCGCGATAGCCACCAGCCCATTGTCGTGGCCACGATTGCCTTTGGTATGGGGATCGATAAAGCGGACATTCGTTATGTTTATCACTACAACTTGCCGAAGAGCCTGGAAAACTATTCGCAGGAAATTGGTCGCTCGGGGCGCGACGGCTTGCCGGCCACCTGCGAGTTGCTGGTGTGCGCGGCCGATCTGCAAGTGCTCGAAAACTTTGCGCTCGGCGATACCCCGTCGGCCGAAGCGGTGCAGTCACTCGTGAAGTACATTTTCCGCCAGCCCGAGCAGTTCGATGTCTCGCTCTACGATCTTTCCAGCAAGCACGATATCAAGCAGTTGGTCGTCCGCACGCTGCTCGTCTATTTGGAACTGGGCGAATGGATCGAAGAAGGAACCGCGTTCTACGACACCTATTCGTTTCAGCCTCACTGTACGTCGGCCGAAATCCTGCAGCAGTTCGAAGGTGAGCGGCGCGAGTTCCTCGCCAGTGTGCTGCGGCAAGCGCAAAAGGCGAAGACCTGGTTCAAGCTCGACCTGACTCGCGCCAGCGAAGTGACCGGCGCGCCGCGCGACCGCATCGTGCGTGCGCTCGACTATCTGGCCGAACAAAAGCTCCTCACGCTGAAAGCTGAAGGTGTCCGCAATCGCTTCACGCTGTTGCGCAAGCCCGACGACGTCGTAGCGCTCGCCGCAGAACTGCATGCCAAGCTCGTCGCGCGCGAAA
This sequence comes from Anatilimnocola aggregata, assembly GCF_007747655.1. Lineage (NCBI taxonomy): Bacteria > Pseudomonadati > Planctomycetota > Planctomycetia > Pirellulales > Pirellulaceae > Anatilimnocola > Anatilimnocola aggregata. The sequence continues at coordinate 2,610,611 of NZ_CP036274.1, read as the reverse complement.
CTCGCGAACTCGATCGTTTGCAGCAAGTCCTGTCGCTGGTCAGCCAGCCAAGCTGCATTACCGCGCAGTTGTGCGAGCATTTTGGCGAAACACTCAACCAGCCTTGCGGCACCTGCACCTTTTGCGTAACAGGCCAACCGCTCCATCTCGAAACACCGGCCGAGCAAGCGATTCCCGACAAGCTTTGGCAGCAAGCCCTGCAGCTCCGCCAGCAGTACGAGATTCTCCGCTCGCCGCGCGACTTCACTCGCTTCTTGTGCGGCCTAACCTCGCCGGGCCTGACGAAAGCCCGCGCCTCGCGCGAGGCCCTGTTCGGCTCGCTCACGCACATTCCTTATCGCCAGATCTATCAGCGGGCATTGCAATAGGCGGACAGCCGCCACCGCTGCAGCTGACTTTCCATTCGCGGCCGTTGATGCTTGTGCGTTAGACTGGCAAGCGGTTGGCGATTGACATCGGGCGGTTAGCGGAGAGCGATCATGAGCAATAGGCACCTATTTGTTGCGGCACTCGTGCTGTGTTGTTTCGATATTGGGGCGTCGACTGCAGCTGATCCTGCCAGTGAAAAACTACTCGCCGAAGTTCGTCCCGTCTTGCAAAAGCATTGCCTCGGCTGTCATAGCGGCACAGAACCCAAAGGCGAACTGCGGCTGGATCAACTCGGCACCGATTTGACCGCCAAAGAGACTCGCGAAGCGTGGCAGAACGTGCATGAGCAACTGCGCATCGGCGCGATGCCCCCCAAAGAGAAGCCGCGGCCCACGAAAGAAGAGCTGACTCAACTGACAACTTGGATCGATGCGCGGCTCGCAGCAGCCGAGGAACGAAAACGCGCGGCCACGGGGCGCGTGGTCCTGCGGCGCATGAATCGTATTGAGTACGAAAATACCGTGCGCGATCTACTCGGCATCGAAACTCCGCTGCGTGAACTGTTGCCGCTCGATACTTCGGCAGCTGGTTTCGATAACGTGGGCGAAGCGCTCCACACGTCGTCGTTTCTGCTCGATCGCTACCTGGAAGCTGCCGATACCGCGATCAATCAGGCAATTTCCAACCGTCCGCAGCCACCGACGCTGGTAAAGAAGCGGCTGAGTCTACAGGACTCGCATCAGGTGAAGAACACGACCGAAAAAGTCTTTCGCAAGCGCGAGGACGGCAGCGTGGTGCTGTTCTGTTCGTCGCTGTGGCAAAGTGTCGGGCTGTCTCACTTTTATCCGCAAGATCGCGGCCGCTATCGCTTTCGCCTCTCGGCGTCGGCCATTCAAAACAAAGCAGAGCCTGTTACCTTTCGCATCTTGAGCGGAGCCGGCGGCATGGGGGGGCCGAAGGCGCATCTGGTCGGCTATTTCGATGTGCGCGACGAAGAGCCGCGGGTGATCGAATTCGTCGATCACATGGAGCCGCGCACCAGCATCACCATCCTGCCCTATGGGCTGCCGAGCGCGCAGGCCATCAACAAGATTGGGGCCGATGTCTACGATGGCCCCGGGCTGGCAATCGACTGGGTCGATGTCGAAGGACCGCTGCATGAGACGTGGCCACCAGAAAGCCATCAGCGTTTGTTTGGTGACATGAAACAAGGATCGTTTCCCATTTACAACCAACGCGACCGGGTGGAAGTGATTTCCGAGCAGCCGCTGGTCGATGCCGAGCGGATTGTGAAAAAGTTCGCCCGCCGCGCGTTTCGCCGCAGTGTGACTGATGAAGAACTGAAGCCGTTTCTCGCTCTGTTCTCCGCCAGCTTGGACGAGAAGCAAACGTTCGAGCAAGCCATTCGCGTGGCCCTGGCCGCAATCATGGTCTCGCCCGAGTTTCTGTTTTTGAAGGAAGAGCCAGGCCAGCTAAACGACTTTGCGCTCGCCAGTCGGCTGTCGTACTTTCTTTGGAGCAGTATGCCGGATGAAGAGTTGCTGAGTTTGGCGGAGCAAGGCTTGTTGAAGAAGAGCGGGAGAGTGGGAGAGAGGGAGAGGGAGAGCAAAGACGTATTGGGAGATCAGGTTGAACGCCTTCTCCGTCATCCAAAAAGTCACGCCTTCACCGAAAACTTCGTCGGGCAATGGCTGAACTTACGCGAGATCGACGCGACCAATCCGAGCCATATCTTGTATCCTGAAATGGACGACATGCTGAAGGCGTCGATGGTCCGCGAGACCGAGCTGTTCTTTGCCGAAGTGTTGAGTAACAACCGGCCACTGACGAACTTTGTGTCGTCCGATTTCAGCATGCTTAACGGCAGATTAGCCAGGCACTACGGTATTCCCGGCGTCGCGGGCTGGGAGTTTCAGAAGGTGCAACTGCCGGCCGATAGTCATCGTGGCGGCTTGTTGACCATGGCCAGCGTGCTGAAGGTGACAGCGAACGGCACGCACACTTCGCCCGTCGTGCGCGGGGCCTTTGTGCTCGATCGCATCCTGGGCACACCGCCCCCCAAACCTCCCGAGAACATCGCCGGGCTCGAACCCGATATTCGGGGTGCCACGACCATCCGCCAGCAGCTGGCCAAGCATCGACAGCTCGACTCATGCGCCAGTTGCCACGTGCAGATCGATCCCCCTGGTTTCGCGCTCGAAAGCTTCGATGTGATCGGCGGCTATCGCGAATTCTATCGCACGAGCGGCAGTGGCAAGGCGGTAATGATCGACGGCAAGCGGATGCCCTATTTGCAAGGCCCGCCCATCGACCCCGCCGACAAACTGGCCGACGGCCGAGCATTCGCCAACATCGACGAGTTCAAACAATTGCTGCTGACCGATAAAGATCAACTCACCCGCGCCTTGGCCACCAAGCTCATCACCTATGGCACCGGTGCCCCACCCGAAACGCTCGACGCTCCGCAGCTGGAACAGATTGTCAGTCGCGTGAAAGCCAAAGAGTACGGCTTCCGCGATTTAATTCACGCGATTGTGGCGAGTGAGTTGTTTCAGCAGAAGTAGCGTAGGCAATGAGCCGGCCGATTAACTGTTGCGCCCCGCGATGAGCGAAGTTGTGCGGGACGAGCCACGCTAAGTCGTAGGCAATCGATCGAAGAATTGCTGCGAGCGGCGGAGCAAGTCGTGGTAGTCGCTGGCTTCGATTTCTTCCCCCATCAGCTCGACTTCGAAGTAGCCGTGATAGCCAGCAGCGGTCAGTTGCTCGGTAATGCTGTGCAGGGGCAAGTTGCCATCGCCTAGCGGGGTGCGATTCGGTTCGAGTTGCGGAGGCTGGCGGGCATCGGCCAGTTGAACCAGGGTGAGCTTGGGAGCCAGTTCGGGGAGGCGAGCCAGTGTCTTTTCGTCATTCCCCCAGTAGTACAAATCGAGGACCGCGCGGAGGTGCTCGCTGCCGACGTCGTTGATCAGCCCGAGGGTCTCGTTCCAGTCGTGCAGAAAGGTCCAGTCGGTGCCCACTTCGCGGGGCATCGGTTCCAGGGCCAGGCAAACCTGCAGGGCTTCAGCCAGCGGCAGGAGTTGATCGATGGCGGTTCGGAGCAAGCGGCGCGCGTGCTTGTGGGTGTGGATGCCCCGTGAGCCGCTGTGCAGGATCAGGCAGGGGGCACCCAGGGCACTGGCCAGCCGAATGGCTTCGCAGGCGTCGTCGATGCTTTCGTCGTGCGTCCCCCCTTCGCTCCCCGTAAAACCGCCGGCCCATTGCAGGCTGCTAGCCCGCAGGCCGCGATGAAGCAGCAGTTCGACACCGCGGTCCGCACCAAAGTCCGTCAGCTTTTGTCGCCAGATGCCCAGGGCCGAAATTCCAGCTGCCTGATAGTGCTGCAGATCTTCTTCGAACGACCAGCGGAAGGTCGTAATCTCGCTGATCGCGAGACGAGAGAGTTCTCGACCGTGGAGTTCCAAACCGCGCATTTCTCGGCTCGTATTTTTGCGCGGGCTACCGCGGAGATCTCAGACTTCCAAATCGCGAAGGGGAAGTATGAGGAAATTCGACGGTGGTGTAAAGGAACGGGAGAAAGGAAGAAGCGAGAAGGCAGAACGCAGAAGTAAAACAGGCGAAGCAAGTGATAGCAGTGATAGCATTGGGTGGCACATCTGCCATCCACTGAGAGCACTTTCGGACAGTCGTTTTTTCGCAGCTTTTTGTATTTACTTCTGCATTCTGACTTCTCACTTCTGCATTCGTCCCCTGCCACGTTTCTAGGCATGGTCGCCCAGACCTTGTGCCAGCAGAATGGGCAAATCGCGAGATTGCGGGTTGTCGCGAATAGGCCGAATTTTTGTTGTTCCTTACGGCATCAAGAGTTACGTACGGCCGACGGTCCCAGGGCCTTGCAGCTGGCATAGAGGTTGCTAAACAGGAGGGGCATCGGTAGGCGGCCGGAGAGAACTTGTTTTCCCGGCGGATTTGCAAATCTTGCTTGGGAGTTATTCGCAATGATGGTGAAGATTGAGGCGATTGTTCGGCATCACCGCTTGGATGAGATCAAGAATGCCCTGGTCACGGCTGGTTTTCACGGCTTGACGGTCACGGAAGTGCGCGGTTTCGGCCGCCAGAAGGGGCAAAAAGAAACGTACCGCGGAGCTGAGTACAAGATCGACTTCATTCCCAAGCTCAAGATCGAATTGGTGGTTCCTTCGGAATCGGCCGATAAGGCGATCAGTTCGATCGTAAAGACCGCCCAAACCGGTCAAATCGGCGACGGCAAGATTTTTGTGTCTGAGATCAAGGAAGCCATCCGCATTCGCACCGGCGAAACCGGCGGCACGGCTCTTTAATAAACCCGCTTTACCCTCAACTGGTTGTTCCGCGTAAGGATGCCCTCTGTCATGGTTGCTCCGTGCTCTGATTCCGTGCTGCTCGATTCCGATCGTAGCCTGCAATTACGGATCATTTCCCATCTGGCTCAAAGTCATCATCAGGCTTTGCGGCGGTTGGTTGTCGATGTGCACGAAGGACTCGTGACGTTGCGGGGACAGGTCCGCTGGTTCTACGAGAAGCAGCTGGCCATTCAGCATTGCCAAGCTGAGGGTGCTCGTCAGTTGATCGATGCTGTCGAAGTTTCGGTCAGCTAACAAACCACGTAGACGCCGCTAGCTGTCGTGCAACTGGATCCCCGCACGCGAGGGGCTCGCAATTGCAACTCGCACCGTCTACATTTTGCCGAATGATGACTCCGGTCGGTCGCATGCAATGACGCGTGGAACGACCTTTGGGCATGGAATGGCCCGATCAAGAGCTGGATTTTTCTGATACCGGAGTAAACGAAGGGCGGCTTCAACAGCCGCCTTTTGTTTTTCTTGCTGCTGCACTTCACTGCTGCAGACGAATTCGCACCAGCAGCTCGTTCATCTCCGCGGCACCACTTGCTGCTTCAGGCAACGAGCTGCCTGCATACGCTTCCTCGAGTTGGGCAGTCAGGCGCTCATACTCCCGCTGGTGAAATGCCAGGTCCGCTTGTTCCAGCCGGCCCTTCTCGGGGCCGCCCGTTTTGCGCGCAATCAGCTCTGGGATATATGGCAGCTTGGCTGTCTCATTGAGGTGAACGAGATTGGCCTCGACTTCGCCGCTGCGCATCAAGTGAATGCCGGTCAGAAGCACGCGATACACGTAAAGCAACGGCTTCACATGCGGCGGATCTTCCTTCCGGAACAATTTCCACTGCGTGGCAGCAAAGCCCAGGTAGTGGTGCGCATGATGACGGGTAACGCAACCAGTTGCCAGCGCCTTCAGCTCCGCATGCTCGGGGGTTGTATGAATCACTAGCGGCGAGAGTAACTGCTCCAGCACATAGCCGTTTTTCTTCAGCATCAGCTCGAAGAACTTTCTGGCGTCGTGCGTCACCAGATCAATTTCGAGGCCATCGTGGATGCCCGATTTCTCGACGGTCTCTTCTCCAGGCACCATCCCGACAACATTCCGCAGCGGCAGAACGTGAACGCCGCGCAGGTCAAAGTCGGAATCGGGGGAAGGAAAGCCGTACAGGTGCGCACCGCTGATCGTGGCGAAGAGGAGCGGGTACGGATGCTCGGCGACTTGCTTGTGGAGACGAGGGTCAAAGTTCATGGTAGTTCCTCCTGCATCGCGGCCCGCCTCGCTTTGAGGAGTAAAGCGTTCGCGCGTTCGTAGTCCGGTCGCTCGGGCAAACTTGTCAGTTGCACGGCCTGCTCAAAGTCACGATGCAAGCTGAGCCGCAGCTTCTCGGTTTCGCTCCACGCGACTTCGCCCCGCTTAATGGCCAGCAGTTGCTCGCGCTGCTCGTCCACTCGCACGGGCACAAAGCCCTGGCGCAGCACGCTGATGCCCGCAATTAACAGTCGGATCAGGTGCATCACATGCTTCCACTTCACTTGTCCTTGATTGCGGATATCGGCCTGCATCTTCTTGAACTGCGATGTGACGTATCCGTTGTACGTCTGAAAAACCAGACGCGACAAAAACGACGACCGCATTTGCAGCAGTTCTTCGCCGAGCGGAGTAATCTTCTCGATGATTGGTGTATAGAGGCACTCGAGCACGTTGGGGTTCGCCTTCAACGCCAAGACCAGAAACCGCTGCAGTTCCCAGTACTGCTCCTGCGTTTCTTGCCGCTCGATCTGGTCCGGCACTCCATACAGCGACCAATGGAGATCGGCCACCGGCAGATAGATGCCGCGGTAGTCGGTATCGGACTGTTCGCTTTCGAGCCCGTAAGCTCGCGAGCCGATGACGCAGCGAAAAATCACGCGCGAGAACAAATCGTTACGTCCGGCCGTCACTTGTGAGTCGCCGATCTCTCCCTCCTTGAACCGCGCCAGCAGCATCACATCCTCGCGGCGCAACGATTCTTCTCGCCCATCGAGAAAGCGAATGCGGTACGAGTGCACCAGATCGGCCGGAGCACGCACGACAACCCCTACCGAGCCTTGGGGCAGCAGAATGCGTCCTCCTTCACCCGTGATGTTCCGCAGCGTGACGACCTGCGTGCCAATCGAGAAAATGAGGTTCGAGTTATGGTCGACGTGATCTGCCACCAACGGACTTCCTTCCAGCCGATATTCACAGCATGAGATGATGCCGTGAATATCAACTATTTCTTCGGTCGCCGCTTCAGCGTGCGCTCGTAGTCTTCGCGCCGAATCTTGGCGATTCGAGCACGGTCAGGACTGCGAACAACTATCCCCTCTGGTACGCCCTGTGCTTCGTCATCCAATGGGCAACGAGTCTGTCCGAAGCTCACGAGAAACTCATACATGCCTGGCAAGTCCGTTGGCAGCTGCGTGGCATCCAAATCAAACAGCGCCGGAACCGGTTGCAAGCCAAGCCGCATCGCCAGATCTTGCAAACGGTCGTGATGAACAAAGGGCTGTCCACCTTGATCCCTCCACAGCGCCAGTTTGTCCGCTGGCCAGGCCAACAGTTCGCCAAAGTTCTCTATGAACATCGCGTCGAACAAACGGAAACCGGCATTTCCGGTGCGAGAATAGTTCTTTGCACCAGCACCGATGTTTCGTCCATACAACTCGACGTAATAGACGGCAATCTGGTCCGGTTCGCAAATCACGGGGGCCAGGCGATTCACAGTTTCCTTGAGCAACTCGACGATGCCCATGGCTGAGTTGCCAATCAAGTCACGACGTTCCCACAGCAGATCTTCGCGGCTGCCCAGCAGAACGCTGCCGTCGGGGCAGCAGATGATGCGCGTATTGGTGCCATCCACTTTCTCGCTGCCAATCATGCGGCCCGCAAATGGAATCCGGACCTCATCGCGCAGCACGCCCTTATCGCCCAAAGCGTGATACGTAAAAATTGACGGATACTTCGTCAAGCTGTTTAGTTTGTGCAGATCGACTTCCCGAATGTCGAACATCGTGATTGCTCCGAAGCCGTACATGCAGCGGGAGCAACGCCCGATTGCGATTGCTCATTCTGCGATTAACAGTCAGTGAGCTACGGTCCACGCGCCAGGTTCGCGCGTGCCGGCTAGGTAAGATTTCGTCCGCTGATGGTGTATGGACACACAGAAGGCGGAGCCCGCAGCGTTACGTCGCCACCCGAAAGGGTCGTGGCGCGAACTTGCCACGCCCGGCACGCACGCCGGCAGAATGCGGGCGCGGATGAACGATATCAACAGCAAGCAGGCCTATTTACCGAGCAGGCCCATCACTTGAGTTACGACGTTTTCGGGCGTGAGCGCGAAGTGCTTATAGAGCAGGTTGAAAGGTCCGCTCGCACCGAACGACGACATGCCGACAAAGCGACCTTGAAAACCGAGGTAGCGGTCCCAGCTTTGGCGAATGCCCGCTTCGATGGCGACGCGATTGACCACGGTTGGCGGCAGGACTTCGTCGCGATACTTCTGGTCCTGTTCTTCGAACCATTCGCAGCAGGGCATGCTGACGAGGCGAGCCTCAACGCCACCCGCGGTCAGTTGTTCCCAGGCCTTCATGCCGATATCGAGCTCGCTGCCAGTCGCGATGAGAATCACCTCGGGCTTGCCGCTCTTGGCTTCGGCGAGGATGTACCCACCCTTGGCAGCCATCGCTGCGGGGGCAAACTTGGTCCGGTCGATGGTTGGCACGTTCTGCCGAGTCAGCACCATCGCAGCGGGTTGCTTCAAACGCTTCATGACTTCGCGATAGCATTCGCCCACTTCGTTGGCATCGCCGGGACGAACAACCGCCAGGCCAGGAATGGCGCGGGCTGCGGCCAGATGTTCGACCGGCTGATGGGTTGGGCCGTCTTCGCCCAGACCGATCGAATCGTGAGTGAAAACATAAGTGACTGGGCGGTGCATGATGCTGCTTAGCCGCATGCTGGGGCGGAGATAGTCGGTGAAGACGAAGAACGTCGCACAGTAAGGGCGAATCCCCATCAGCGACAGCCCGTTGCAGGCTGCGGCCATGCCGTGCTCGCGAATGCCGAAGTGCAGATTGCGACCGGCATAGTTGTGCGGGCCGAAGTGCCCGGCACCTTCGAATTCGAGCATGGTCATGGTTGACGGGGCGAGGTCCGCTGAACCGCCAATCATCCACGGATAGTGCTTGGCCAGGCCATTGAGAACCTTGCCCGACGAGATGCGAGTGGCCATCCCCTTTGCATCGGCGGGGAAGACGGGAATCCCGGCATCGAAACCAGCGGGCAAGTTGCCGGCCCACATGGCATCGAGCTCGGCTGCTTCCTGCGGAAACTTGGCCTTGTAGTCGGCGAACTTCGCAGCCCAGTCGCTGTAAGCCTTGCTGCCGCGGGCTCCGATTCCCTTTTCGAATTGCTTGCGAACTTCGCCAGGGACCAGGAACTTTTCATTCTCGGGCCAGCCATAGGCCCGCTTCGTCAGCACGATTTCGTCTTCGCCCAGCGGAGCACCGTGAGCGTTGTGAGTGTTCGCCTTGTTGGGCGAACCCCAGCCAATGATGCTGCGGAGGACAACCAGTGTGGGCTTGTGCTCGGTGCTATGGAAGTTATCGATGGCACCCTGAATAGCCGTCAGGTCGTTGGCGTCTTCAACAACGATAGTGTTCCAGCCAAGACCTTGGAACCGCGTGGCGACATCTTCGCTGAAGGCGAGTTCTGTTTCGCCTTCGATGGTGATGTTGTTATCGTCGTAGACCCAAATCAGGTTATCGAGTTGCAGGTGGCCGGCGAGCGAAGCGGCTTCGCAAGCCACGCCTTCCATGATGTCGCCGTCGCTGCAGAGGACGTAGACATTGTTTTCGAACAGATCGAAGCCGGGGCGATTGTAGCGAGCGGCTAGCCATTTGGCACCCATCGCCATGCCGACGCTGTTGCCGCAGCCTTGGCCGAGCGGACCCGTAGTGGTTTCGATGCCCGTCGCATCGCCGAATTCCGGGTGGCCGGCACATGGGCTGCCGAGTTGACGAAAGTTTTTCAGATCGTCGAGCGACAGGGCTGGCTCATCGTGCTGCACCCCCTTCTTGTCGACCTTCTTCAGCCCGGCGAGGTGAATCATCGAATAGAGAAGCATCGACGCGTGGCCGCAGGAAAGGACGAAACGGTCGCGGCAGGGCCAAAGGGGATTGGCCGGGTCGAGCTTCAGGTTGTTGTTCCAGATTTGATAGGCGACCGGGGCCAATGCCATCGGCGTGCCAGGGTGGCCGCTATTGGCCTTTTGAACGGCATCCATCGCCAGCGTGCGGATGGTGTTGATTGCCAATTGTTCGATGCCAACGGAAAGCTCTGCAGTTGCCATGATTGCGTGCTCTTACTACCTGAATCCAAACGACGAGAATCGCCCCAAATACCGAATCTGTTGAGCCTGTTACTCTACCGGTTTGCGGGCAAGATCGTCAACGCGTGTAGATTGTCGCACTCTCGGGACTATCTTGGCTGCGGGCCGCAAGTTAACGTCAGTGGATTGCCCCCAAGAAGTACCTGGCTCGATTATGGCGGCTTGCCTGCCCCAGTCCGACTTTTTGGTGGCTTTGTTGGTCGTTATCTCTCAATGATCGCTGGCGAACAAATACTGCAAATAGATTAATCTGGCTTGCTGCGTGAGGAGTTTGGAATGTTGCGGATGTCCTGCTGTTCGATTGCCGTTCTCGCTCTGGTTTGCAGCGTGCTTGTTGGCACCGCCGCAGCTGATCCGATTCCCGAGCAAGTGGTGGTTTGCTCGTGGAACACCGAGTGGCTGTTCGATAATTATTCGGGAGATAACCCCTCGGATCTCGGTAAGAAGATGACGGCACCTACGCGCCCCGATTGGGACTGGAAACTCGCGGGTGTCGAGAAAGTCGTCCGCGAAATCAAGCCGACGATCCTCGCGCTGCAAGAGATCGAAAATAAGCGCGTCCTCTTCTATCTGACGCAGCGATTCAAGAATGAACCCGAACTGAAGTTCCGCACGGCCTTTGTCGAAGGGGAAGATTTCTTCACCGAGCAGGACGTCGGTCTGCTCGCGCTCAGTGGCTTAACGAACTTTGGCCGGTGGGACATGTCGAAGGAACAGTTCGAAGACAAGCGACATATGAGCGTGGCCAAGCACATGTTTGCGACCTTCGCCTGGGGAACCGGCGACGACCGCGAAACGTTGACGGTCGTCAACATGCACTTGCGCGCCCGTGGCGAAGTGGCCCACCTTCGCGTGCGTCAAGCGAACCTGATTCGTGCCTGGGTCAACGATCTGATCAAGAAGGGCGAGAACGTGATTCTCCTTGGCGATATGAACTCGGACGAGTTTGCAGCCGAGACCACACCCGAAGGGGATATTGGTACGATGCGCGGCTTGAACACGCCGGAGCAGGACGATGACCTGTTCGATACTCTGGTCGATCTCAAGGATAAGCAGCGCCATACGCACCTCAACGGTCAGCAATACGACCGCATCCTGCTGAGCAAGGGCCTGACGGAAGACGATCCGAAGCGGAAAGACCTCTGCTTCAAGTCGGTTGCCATCCGTCACGACCTGGTCATCCGCGGCAAGGAACAGGACAAAGATCACATGGACATCTTCTGGACCATTCCCGAAGCCGAGCGCGACGTCAGCGATCACTACCCGCTCGTCGTCACGCTCGATTACAAGTAAGCGTGGCGAGTAGCCTGCCACTGACTATGCTGAAAGCAGTCGCGCCCAGTCCTTCCTCATTGAGTCTGCCATGCCGTCGCTAACTCGCTTCTCGCTTGCGTTACTAATCGTTTGCACGGTTACCGCGATTGCCCGCGCCAATCCCGAGGTTCCTGCGCCACCGCAAAGCGGACCAATCGCGCTCGTCGGTGGCACGATTCATCCCGTGGAAGGCTCTGTGATCGAAGCGGGGACTATTTTGTTCGATGGGGGCAAGATCATCGCAGTGGGTAACGATGTGAAACTCCCCGCCAAGACGGAAAAAATCGATTGCCGCGGACAGCATATCTATCCCGGGCTCTTTGATGCCTACACCGATATCGGGCTCGTGGAGATTAACTCCGTGCGGGCTACAGCGGACTTTCGTGAAGTCGGCAATATGAACCCGAACGTGCGGGCACTATCCGCAGTGAATCCCGATAGCGAACTGATTCCTGTCACTCGCAGCAACGGCGTACTGCTGGCGCTCACTGCACCGCGCGGAGTGTTCGTGGCCGGGCAATCGGCGGTCATTCAAATGGATGGCTGGACTCCCGAGCAAATGAGCCTCAAGTCAGCTGCCGGCCTGATGGTACATTGGCCGCAACCCTCGTCGAATCCTGCGCCCGCTGATCCGAGCGACGATCCCATCCTCAGCTTGCCCAAGGACGATGCGATCAAGCAACTTCGCAAGGCGCTGAACGATGCCCGCAGTTATGGCGCGGCGCGGCAGGCTGATGCAAACTATCCGGCCGATGCCCGCTGGGAATCGCTGCAACCCGTTCTGGCCGGAGAATTGCCCTTGATGGTCCATGCCGAGAGCCTGGAGCAAATTCAGTCCGCGGTTGCCTTTGGCGATGAGTTCAAATTGAAGCTGATTATCGTGGGCGGTTACGATGCCCCTCGCTGTGCCGATTTGCTGAAGCCGCGCGGCATTCCAGTCATCGTCACCGCCGTCTATCGTTTGCCCCGCAGACGCAACGACGATTACGACGCCCCCTACACCCTCTGCGAACGGCTGCGAGCTGCGGGGGTGAAATTCTGCATCTCCAGCAGCAGTCGATTTGGCGCGTCGACCGTGCGCAACTTGCCTTATCACGCCGCTACCGCTGCTGCCTATGGCTTGCCCGCTGACGAAGCGCTGAAATCGATCACGCTCTATCCGGCGCAGATCCTCGGCGTTGACGATCGCGTTGGTTCCTTAAAAACCGGCAAAGACGCCACGCTCATCATCACCAGTGGTGACCCACTCGAAACACCCACGCAGGTCACCGGTGCCTATATCCAAGGTCGCAAGGTCGCCTGGAACGACCGCCACAAACGGCTGTTCGACAAGTATCAAGAGAAATACAAACAGCTGACCCCGTAGTTGAGTCATTCCATGACTCGATTTTAGCCTATCTCCCTGGCGTAGTAGCGAAACTCGCCAGTTTCCAAATTAGCTTTCGTCGGATTGTCAGCGATGTACTGCCGACATCTCTCGAAGTCTTCCGCGCGATTCCTGATGCAGGTATACAAGGGGATCGTGTCATGGAATGACTCGTCTACGGGTTAGCCTCGCCCTTGCTGCAGCATGTGTTCGAGGCCGTCGTCTTTGGCGATGACGACGATGCCGTTGTCGCTGATGGTGAAACCGCGGCGGCGATCAAGTTCCAGGTCGTAACCGATTTCGACACCGGCCGGAACCTTCACGCCCTTATCGATGATGCAGCGTTTCACGCGTGAATGCCGGCCGATATCGACCCCTTCGAAGAGGATCGAATCGGCGACGTGCGAGTAACTATTCACGCGGCAAAGAGGACCGACAATCGAGCGCTCGACAAGCCCGCCCGAGATGATCGTCCCTTGGCAAACCACGCTGTCAATCGCGCGGCCGCAGCGATCCTGCTCGCCGCGACTGCCAAAGACGAACTTCGGCGGCGGAATGTTGGCCTGAAAAGTTCGGATCGGCCAGGTATCGTCGTACAGATTGAGGAGCGGATCGACCGAGATCAGATCCATGTTGGCTTCGTAGTAAGCATCGAGCGTGCCGACATCGCGCCAGTAAGCATCACTCTTGCGGTTTTCGTCACGGAACGGAAATGCTACGACTTTATGCGTGTCGATAATTGCCGGAATGATGTCGCGGCCGAAGTCGTGCCGGCTGCCGGTTTTGGTCGCATCGCGGCACAATTGTTCGAATAAGAACCGGGCTGTGAAGACATAAATGCCCATCGAGCCCAGGCAGTGAGCATCGTCGCCAGGGATCGTGCGCGGATTCGCGGGTTTCTCTTGAAAGCCAATAATCCGGTTTTCGGTATCGACCTGCACAATCCCGAACTGGGTTCCTTCCTGCGGCGTGACGCGGAGCACACCCACCGTCAGGTCGGCTTTGGTTTCCTGATGGTACTGCACCATCGATTCGTAATTCATCTTGTAGATGTGGTCGCCCGCGAGGATCACCACATATTCGGGGCGCTCTTTTTCAAGCACATAGATGTTTTGATAAACGGCGTCAGCAGTCCCTTGATACCACTGTTCATCAATCCGCTGTTGGGGCGGCACCACGTCGATGAACTCGCCCATCTCGCGATTGAAATAGTGACGCCAACCGAGATTGATGTGCCGATCGAGACTCATCGCCTTGTACTGCGTGAGCAGCAGGATCTTGCGAAAACTACTGTTGATACAGTTCGAAAGAGTGAAGTCGATGATGCGGTAGAGGCCACCAAAGGGGACCGCCGGCTTGGCACGATCGCGCGTAAGTGGTTCCAGTCGCGTGCCTTTGCCACCCGCGAGGATGACAGCCAGGATATTCTTCATGATGCTGATCCTTCGTGAAACGACCGGCTGAGGTTGCAGATAGGTGCAAACCCGATGCCGCTCGCCGATTCTGCCCGTTGGTCGACGTAAGTGAACGTTTCGGGGCCGCTCCCCGCGAACAGACTTGCGCTGGCAAAGCTTGCCGAAGCAAGCTGGCAGAAATGAGCGAGCGGTGAAATGCTCGGCCATCAAACAGGCGAATCGATTCGCAGTCGCGCCCATCCTCCATCTGGGGAGAGAAGGAGTTCGACTACTCGTTGGTCGATTCTAGTCAGATTTGCAGTTCACCCCAAGAGGCAGTCCGCGGACGTTTCCGCTCGTGGCAAACTCAGGACTACAAACTGGGCGCCTCAGTGACGGAGGTTGTCGGCGCAGGCAAGTTGGGAATCTGCGGTCCGCCCCACTCGCGCAGCCATAGCTCGAGCATCAATAGTGACCAGATCCGGGCGCTATGATCGAAGCGTCGCTGCTCGTGGTCTTCGATCAGTTCTGAGATCGCCTCGCGGCGGAACCATTGCGTCGTACACTGTCCATCGAGCAACGTCTCTCGCACCAGTGGGCGGAGTTCGTTCCGGAACCAATGATCGAGCGGCACACCAAAACCCATCTTGGGCCGTTGCCAGACTTCGTTTGGCAACAACTCGCCAAACGCCCGCTTGAGCAGCCATTTGCCGCGGCGATTGCGATGTTTGAACTTCACCGGTAAACCTGCGGCGAATTCAACGAGTCGGTGATCGAGAAACGGAGCGCGAATTTCCAGGCCATGGGCCATTGAGGCAATATCGACCTTCGTCATCAGGTCACATGGCAGATACGTCACCAGGTCGGTGAGTGACGCGGCGGAAATCGGGTCGCGACCTTTGGTCCGCTTCCAGGCCGCAAGCAGAAAACCCGCGGGATCGGAATTGGGCAATTGCGCCAAGAAATCTTCGTTATACAACTCGCCCCGGCGCGCTTCGTTGAAGATGGAAATCCAGTCGAGATACCGCCGCTCGGGTGTCAGTGACAAACTACTCGCAAAGCGCTTGAACTGCCGGACGCGAGACTTCTGCCGCCCCGACGATGGGAGCGATTGCCAAAGGTTCGCCGCGAACAGGCTGCGGATCATTGGCACCCGGTCGAACCAGCCCCCCAGTGCCGCGGCTCGATAGCGAGGATAGCCGGCGAACAATTCGTCGCCACCATCGCCGCTCAGCGCGACCGTGACATGCTCGCGAGTAAGTTGCGAGACATACCAGGTGGGAACCGCGCTGCTATCGCCGAAAGGTTCATCGTAGTGATAGGCCAGTTGCGGCAACACCCTCACCGCATCGGGATCGACGCGCAACGTTTGATGATCGGTTCCTAGATGCTTCGCGACGCGCTCGGCATACGGCGATTCGTCGTACTCTTTGATCGGAAAACCAATCGTGAACGTTTTGACGCGCTCGCCAGCCTGCTGCTGCATCAGGGCGACGATCAAAGAGGAGTCGATTCCGCCTGACAGAAACGCGCCGAGCGGCACATCACTGCGCAAGCGAGTTTTCACAGCGGAATTGAGCAGCTCGCGCACGCGTTCCACGGCTTCTATTTCGGCGCAGGGATGTTCGGCCGTAAAATCGGGCTGCCAGTAGGGCCGCACCTGCAGCTCGTCGTCCTGCCAAACCGCGAAATGACCGGGAGGCAGTTTCTTGTAACCGCGAAAGATCGTGTTTGGGTGCGGGACATATTGATAGGTCAGGTATTCATCGATGGCCGAGAAATCGATGTCGCGAGGCGCGCCTGGAACTTGCAACAGGCTTTTGAGCTCGCTGGCGAACAGCAGCCTGCCTGCTTCGTGCCGATAAACGAGTGGCTTTTTGCCGAGGCGATCGCGACCGAGGACGAGGCGCCGGCGGTTGCTGTCCCATATGGCAATCGAAAACATGCCGGCGAGATGGGCGAAGCACTCGGGCCCTTCGTCTTCATACAAGTGGACGATGGTTTCGGTGTCGCTATCGGTCCGGAACTTGTGCCCCGAGCCTTCCAGCCTGCGGCGCAAGTCGACAAAGTTGTAAATCTCGCCATTGAAGACGACCCAGACGGTTTCGTCTTCATTGGCCAAAGGCTGATGGCCGCCAGCGAGGTCGATGATTGACAGGCGGCGATGCCCCAACGCGATCCCAGGCTGGGCATCGTAGGGCGGGCGCACGCGATAACCGTTTTGATACAGCCCTTGATCGTCCGGCCCACGGTGCTTCAACGCACTCGTCATCCGCTCGAGCACGGGCAACTCAATCGCCCGCTCCGGCTTCGTCCAAATGGCTCCCGCAATGCCGCACATATTGTATTTGTTCGCCTAACTCGATTCAGCGCTGAAGTAGGTGCGTGAAAAGTCCTGCCGCTTTAAATCCTCCGTGTTGATGAATGCCTGCAAACTGCCAAAGTCACCGAAACAGGACTTTACTTTACGGCTCGATCCGATCGTCCAGAGGAGTTTCCATTGACGCGCTCCAGCGTCAATCGACTTATGGTTGCGCCGTTGGTATTGGGAATCATAAAGCCGATCAAGTTTGCCCTGCGAATGCAGAAAGGCTGCCATGCAAGGATCCCCACCATGGGTGAACGCTGAACCCAGTAATTGCCCCGCTTCATCATATCGACCGTTGCCTCTTGCCGCCTCTCGGACAAGGGCGACCAATCGATCTTCGGCAGTGCCAAGTCCGTTTTCTGCGACCGACTTCTCTACAAACTGGAACAGAGGTGAGAAGTAAGAAGGAACATCAATCCCGAATCCAAGTCGCAGCTTATGTGCTTTCAATCCGAGATAATCAGGCCGGGAGAATTGTTCGTGACTAGGCGGCTTCGCTTTCTTGAGTTGAACAGATTTTGCGTCAACAAAAACAATCTTGGCATCGACGTCGGCGGCTCCAGTATCATCCTCGACGAAAAAGTAGAGCAGACCTTTTTTAGGAAGTGGATTTCTGAATAGCTTGGGCACCTCGGCCAGATTCACTTGCATCAGGAATGTGAGGAACCCTCGCTCTGACCTGGGCCAAGGCATGGATACTGGCAGGTCTGGCACACCACCGTAGCGAGAACTACCAAGGACTGAGTAATCCTCGCGGCCGTTGAGTATTAACAGCACATACTCTTCTGCAGCAGACAAGATTGCGTATTCAACGGCCGCTAAGGCATGCTTACGAATGAGCGATTTGAGGAGTTTTCTCGACTGCGGCGAGAGTCGAGAAAGTGGTGCCGATTTGCTTGGCATCTCCTATCCCCGCACAATCGGATTCTTCAGCGTGCCGATGCCGTCGATGGTGATTTCGACTACGTCGCCAGCGTGCAGCGTGAAGCTGTTATCTGGGACGATGCCGGTGCCGGTGAGGAGGAAGCAGCCGGTGGGAAAGCTTTGGTCGCGACCGAGCCAGCCGATGAGATTTTCGAAGGAGCGGGCCATTTGGGCGACGGAAGTGTGTCCTTCGAAGACTTTCGCACCGCCGCGATGAATGGCGAGCGCGATGCCGATTTCCGCGGCCGGCGGCATGTCGCGATGCAAGGTGATCCAGGGACCAAGGCCGCAGCATTGGTTGTAGACCTTGGCTTGCGGCAGATAGAGCGGGTTGTCTCCTTCGATATCGCGGCTGCTCATATCGTTGCCGATGGTGAAGCCCACAAGCTCCAGCCTGCTGTTCAGCACCAGGGCCAGTTCGGGCTCGGGGACGTTCCAATCGGAGTCGACGCGAATGCGGAGCGGCTTGTTCGGACCCGAGCATCGGCTGGGCGATGCCTTGAAGAAAATCTCCGGCCGGGGCGACGCATAGACCCGGTCGTAGCACGACGCTGCGGTCGCTGATTCTTCCATGCGAGCAGTGCGGCTGCGCTTGTAGGTCACGCCGGCGGCCCAGACTTCCTGCTGATCGATGGGCGGGAGCAGTTCCACACTCGCCAGCGGCACAGCGTCGCTCGTGTGCGTCATGAACTCGGCGGTTGCGTAAGGATCTTCGGCATCCAGCAGTTCAGCCAGCGAATGGATCGGACCATCCGTCGTATGGAGCGGCAGGATCTGATCTCCTTCCACGCGACCGACGCCAGGCTTGCCCGATGGAAGAACGTATTTGGCCAACTTCATGAGAGAGTTCCGGTGTCACTACTCCCTCTCCGCGGAGTACCGAGGCGAGGGAACAAAGCGAGATTGAGAAAAAGTTACTTCGGCAAGCTGTCGCCCAGTTTGCGCACCCAATTACCGTGCATGATACCGGCGACATCTGCATCGCTGTAGCCTCGCTTTTTCAAAATGACGCCAACTTGCTGCAGGTCGGCAATCGAATCGAGATCGAGGGCCGTCTGTTCCAGCCCGTAACCGCCGTCGAGGTCGGAGCCAATCGCGCAGTGCCGCGCGGTGCCGGCCAATTGGCAAATATGATCGATATGCAGGGCAATGGTTTCGATTTTGCAGCCTGTCTCTTGCGGCGTGGTTTTGCCGCGAGTCCAGTTCGGCACCATCATCCACGCATCGAAGGCAGCGCCGATCACCGCATCGCGGCGAATCAGTTCTTTCAATTGCTCGTCGCTGAATTGGCGTTGATGCGGCACCAGTGCGCGGCAGTTTTGATGGCTGGCCCAGACCGGACCATCGTAGATTTTCATCGCATCCCAAAACGCTTCGTCGGTCAGGTGCGTCGCATCGAGAATGATGCCGAGCCGCTGCATTTCTTTGACGAGCTCAAAGCCGGCTGCCGTCAGGCCACCTTCCGCGCCGGTACCGGGACTGTAACGACCGGGACCATAGTGGGCCGGGCCAATCGCCCGCAGGCCACTCTCATACGCTGTTTCGAGATAGCTGAGGTCGACGATCGAATCGGCTCCTTCCAGCGACAGGACGTAGCCAATCGGCGCATCAGCGGGCGGATTATTTTGCCACAGCGCCACGTGCTGGGCGAGTCCCGCGCGATCGACAATCTGTTTCATCTGCCCGGCCCGTTCCATCGCCCGGTAATAGGCAAGCTGGCCCTGCGTTTGTGCCCAGGCAATTTCCGGAGCATGCCAGCCCGGCAGGTTATTCCCTTCGGCGACATAGCGGGCAATTTGCGTGGCGATGCAGAGGCCAATCTTCCCCTTTCGCATTTCGGGAAACGTGCAGACCCCCACGCCACGATCGACTTTATCGGTTTTTCCTTTTTCGCGCCGGCGCACATCAGCCAGCGGCAAGGTGAGGTCGCGATTCCATTCGAGCGCGTTCATCGACAGATCGAGATGACCATCGACCAGAAACATGGCAGGCACTTTCAAATTGGGCGGGAGTGATGGAGCGGAGATGAGTATCTTAACTCGGACTCACCGCGCGGAGCGAGTGGCGGGAAGCGACGAATGCCGTTCGCGACGGGATTAACCGAACCAGCCTTTTTTCTTCGCCGGCCTGGTGGGTTCGTAGAGGAGTTTCATCACTTGCTCTGGATTGCCGAAAGCGGAAGGAGAATAGACGACTCGGATGCGTTCATTTTCGTCTTCGCCGATGGTATCACCGTCCTTGATCACCGGCCCGTTCTCCAACAGATAATTCGCCAGCCCGAAGAAACGTTCGCGCAATTCTCCCGGAGGCTCAGGAGTGTTTTCCGCTTCGAGCTCCATCAGGCCGAAGTCGGTCAGGCCGCGTGTGAAGCCGCTCGTTTTGCCCGGCGCCACTTGTCCTTCGCGGAAGTCCGCCCAGATATACCAGGGAGGCCCGGCACTCATCACGCTGGTGGCGAAATCCTGAAACACGCCCGAAGGAACCAGGTGCCCGCTCGAGCCCCACATCACACCGGGAGCCTCTGCGCAGGAGGCGAGAATGGCTGTGCAGAAACGAGTGAGTTGCGTTGCGCCATGGACGGGCGACGGATCTTGCGTGACGACGGTCGCAATCAAGTGCCCCACGCAGGGCTTCAGTTCCTCGGCCGCTTTCGGCCACATCCATGCTCCGCTGCACATCGGTTCGACTTGATTCCACGGCACCGGGGCCCGCACGATTTGCGCGATGTAAGCATCATCGCCCACGTCGAGTGTGATCTGATCGTTGGCCTTCTTGTTGACGACTGGCTCCGGCAATTCTGGCCAGCGCTCGACCAGCGCGGCCTTGATTGCCGAGGGAGACAACTTGGCCTGCGCACGATAGGGAACAAACGGAACGGCGATGCCCATCACCGGGACTCCAGCGGAGGAAAGTTCTGTTGGGAGCAATGTGACGAAATCGTGCGCGGGTTGCAAGAAAAAAGGTGCAGATGTAGGTCACATCCGCCGGATGTGACCTTGAAGTTCAGCGCGAGCCATGCCTATGAAACAAGGTCGCATCGAGCCGATGCGACCTACTGCTGGAACCTACTCAATGAGCGCGGCGTGGTTGTAAACGCTGGTGATCGTGATTTCGAGGGGAACTGAGAACGTAGTGCGCAGTTGGTCGGCCAGCTCTTGAGCGACAGTCGCATCGGGGCACGCGACGAACAGCGTGGGGCCCCAGGAGCTTTGTCCGAGGCCAACATGCCCCAGCGCGCGAATTTGCACGGCGAGGGCGGTGACGACGGGACCGTTGTAGGGTCCGCCTTGCACACTGGTATAGAACTGACCGGCCAGTTCGCAGTAGCGACCCAAACTGGCGGCGAAGTTATCGAACTGCCCAAGAGCAGCAGCGGGAACGAGAGACTCGCGAGCTTCGGTAATCAATTGCTCGGAGAGGGGGGCCAGGTTGCGATTGGCCTGGTCCATGGCCTGCTGTTCACACGCGCCGGTCAGTCCACTCCCCTGCAAGGGACGCACTAACACGAAGCGCCAGGTCTCCGGCAGCGCCAGGCGGCAATCGAGGGGCGAAAGAAATTCCCCGGGCAATTTGCCGCGATCGACAATCATTCCCCCCAGCGAAAACCCATACGCACCCACAGCCGAGCGCAGACCGCGACCCACACTGCGGGCCAGTTCATCGGGCTGAGGAACGGGCAGGCCGCGAAAGGCGGTTAGTCCGGCGGAAATCGCCAGCCCCAGTTGTGTCCCGGTGCCAAGCCCCACGTGATCCGGTGGCGCAGCTAGCACTTCCAGGGACAGATCATCGAGCGACTGCGCGTAGAATTCCGCCCAGCGGCGAGCAAAACTAGCCGCGCGTTCGGCCAATTGTCCGCAAGCGGCAAAGGCGGTTGCGGACTGAACTCGGAGTTGAATTCCGGGCTGCGAGATCATTACTCCCACACCGCCATAACTGCGCGATGGAGTTTCACTCGACGGGTGCGCAACTCCCTCGCACGAGGCAGCTAAGGCGAACAACCCGAAGTGCAAACGACTGGGCGCGGTAACCAGAACCTGGCGCGGCATGGACGCTCTTCATCAACTTGGCTGCGGAAATTCACGCGCGAGCGGGGCCAAAGTGGCTGGACGCAAGTCGTAACAGGCGTAATACTAACAGATTCTGACTCGGACATTTGCGGAGCGACTAATTGCCCCACCCGAGCAGGCTGTGATTGCCCGCAGCTGTGACTTTTACGGGGCAAGGAGTGTTGTGCATGGCGGAGAAAGAAGAAGCCCTGGTCGTTGCCGGTACGGTGACGCAGGCGCTGGCGAATACGCGGTTTCGCGTGCAGCTAGAAACTGGTGGCGAAGTTCTGGCCCACGTGGCAGGTCGGATGCGTAAAAACTTCATCCGTATCGTTCCTGGCGATAAGGTGAACGTCGAGTTGTCTCCTTACGATCTGGAAAAAGGTCGCATCGTTTACCGCGAACGATAGACGTTCGTTAGTTGATTTCCGCTGCCGCTGTGCGGCGGACCATTTTCCTGGCCCTTGCGTTTGCAGCCTTCGTTTGTCGATCTTGCCATCGACCTTTCTTTGCGCGCGAAGGCGAATCTATTTGCACCGGTCGCTGCGTCCGGCAGAGCAACTCGCATTACGCCAGGCCAAACTTCTTACTGATGGCCGATTCCGGCGATTCGCTCTGGGCTCGTGATAGCTCATCTTATTTTTTTCCTCCCCCCGTGTTAAAACTCGGAACGAAGAGGGCGAGTATTAACTTTCGTCCTTAGTGTTTCGGGGTGACGCGCGCGGAGCTGAGATTGTTTCGGTCGCGTACGAGTCCCCTGGTTCTGGGGCCCAAAAGGCACCCTGGGAGATATCTCTCGTGAAATTGTTCGCTCCATCTTGGTCGTCCTACAGCGCAGCTGCGGTTGCCCTGTTCGTGTTGCCTCTGGCCGCTGTTTCGGCGCAAGAGGTCAAACCGGTAGCCGTGGTATCGGTCGCCACTATCGAAGAAAACCTGGCCGACATCATCTATCTAACCCGGATTGCCGGGCAGGCCGATGTGGGTAAAACCGCCGCCTTGGTTGGCAATGCCTTTACCAACGGATTCGACAAGAAGCGTCCCTCCGGCGCGTACGTCATCTCGCAAGGTTCTGACTTTCCGGTGGTGATGTTCGTCCCTGTGAAGAATCTGGAAACGATTCTGGAGACGTTCAAAGAACAATTGGGCGAACCCAAGGATGCCGGCGACGGTGTGCTGGAAGTGGGAACTGACCAGACCGCCTTTATCAAAGAACAAAATGGCTGGGCCTTCATCGCCCAGCAGCGAGAGCACCTGACCGGGCTTCCCGCCGATCCAGCCGCGCTCCTCGGGAATCTGCCCAAGGACTACAACATCGCAGGCCGCTTGCTGGCCAACAACATTCCCGATGAGTTGAAGAAGTGGGCTGTCGACGAAATGAAAGTCACGTTCGAACGGATGTTCGAACGGGGCGCGGGCGATGCCACTCCCGAGCAACGGGCAGCCATGGAACGGGCCGGCCGCAATGGCGTGACCCAGATCGCGCGATACATCGAAGAAGTCGAAGAAATCACGATCGGCCTGACGGTCGATGCCGTCACCAAGAAGTCGCACTTCGATTTCTCGCTAGTGGCCAAGGAAGGGACTCCACTGGCTCGTCAGTTTGCCATGAATGCCGGACTGAAGTCCAAGTTCACCGGCTTTCTGATTCCCAATGCAGCCGTCACCGCCAACTTCGGCGGCAAGCTGGGCCCAGAAGAAATCGAACAGAATGTGACCATGATCAACACGGCCAAAGAGCAGTTGATGAAGCAGGTCGACAACGATCCGCAAGTCGAAGCCGACAAACGCGACCCTCTGAAGCAGGCCTATAGCGATTTGATCGATGTGGCCGTCAAGACTGTGCAAAGCGGCACGCTCGATGGTGGCGCGGCTCTGGTGCTTGAGCCAGCCAACATCAGCTTTGTGGCCGGTGGTAAGGTCGCCGATGGCTTGGCCCTGGAAGCCGCCTTCAAGAAGCTGGTGGAAGTAAAGAAGAGCGATCCGGAATTTCCGAAGGCCACGCTCGACGTCGCAACGCATGCCGGTGTGAAGTTCCACACCCTGTCGGTGCCGATTCCAGAAGGTGAAGCCGAAATGCGTGACTTCTTCGGCCCAAGCGCCGATGTGGTGCTCGGCACGAGTGGCGAAAGCGCCTATGTCGCTTTCGGCAAGAACAGCCAGGCTCTGATTAAGAAGGTCATGGATCAGTCGGCCTCTGCTGGCGAGAAAGAGGCTCTGCCTCTGCAGTTGAATATCGCCCTGCTGCCGATCTTGAAGTTCGCTCAATCGGTCGACGACAACCCCATGTTGCCGGCAGCTATCTCGACGCTTGAGAAGAGTGGCAACGACAAGATTTCTCTCACCAGTACCGCAACCCCACGCAGTTCGCAGGTTCGCTTTGAACTGGGTGAAGGTGTGGTGCAAACCATCGGCGCGCTCGTGAAGAGCCTGGCCGATAACTTTGCCGGCGCGCTGTAGTGCGCGGCGAAGAATATCGTCAACTTACGCACGGCTCGGGAGATTTCCCGGGCCGTTTTCTTTGCGCGATCGATAAATTCATTATTGACATTTGTACACTACTGCCTAGACTTGCAAGTGTTCGCTTGTTCACCATGTGCAAGGAGTCGGGCAATGGTCGTTTTGGCACAAGAAGAAGGTGGTCTCCGCCGGGCAAATTACCTCGAACTGGAAACCAGTCAGCAGCCGCAGTCGATTGCCGCGTTGTTGCCGCAGGTATTAGCCCGGTACGCCCTGATCGATGCTGAAGTGCGGCTGCCGCAACCGAAACGAGAACCAACCGCACCGCGAGGTAAAAGCACTTCGCAAAAGTTGCTACTCAGCTGAGGAGCGTTACTGCTCAAACCAGGCGCGGGGATCGACTCGATAGAGCTCGGCAAACGTGGTGAATAGTTCGGGGTGGTGTTCGGCCAAGCCAGCGGGTTCTTCGAAGAAGGCCTCGGTTACGACGGCAAAGAACTCTGCCGGGCTTTCGGCCGCATAGGGATCGAGCCAGGTCTGGCGATTGTGCATCAGTTGTTGCACCAGGCGCTGAAACTCGACCTTCACTCCGGGCCAGCGCTTTTGTAGCGATTCAGTCGTCAGAGGCGGCTCGCCACCCATCTGTCCATCGAGACTATCGAGGTGGTGGGCCATTTCATGGAAGACGACGTTGCTCCCATCCTGCGGATCCTCAGCCCCTTCGAACACAGCTGGCCACGAAAGGCGCACGTTGCCACCTTGCCAGGAATCGCCGAGCCGCACGCCCACATGTGGCCCACCATCGCCCCGCCGCGGACGAGCCGCAATGTACTCTGGATAAAGCTGAATCGCCGGGAGCCTTTCGTAGAGATACCCTTCGTCACCAGCCAGCAGTACCACCGCCTGCGCAGCGACGACGATCTTCATTTCTTCCGTCACTGCCAGGCCATCGCCCCCGCCCCAAATGCGCTCGGCCACGACGATTCGCGCTTTGCCGATCAAACGCGTGCGCAGGTCGGCCGGCAACAGTCCATACAACGGCACCTGATGCTCAAGTGTCTCTTCCCACAGCGCGGGCACGGGTGACTGGAGCAGTTTTTGGCGGCGGGCTCTGCGGCCCCAGGGAAAGAACATGGTGTTTGGAGTGGCAAGTTGAAGTGGTGCAAAGTGACTCAACGTGGTTCGTTCGACATTGTCGGATATTCGTCAACTGGCAGTGCTTGACGGGAGCAGATTTTGTGTGCGCTTGGTGTTGCTCTGGCGCCGCAATAAGGCTCCCCACTTGACGTTGCCTGTCAAAGCCCGATATTCGGGGACTCAGCCAGGAAAAGTCAGTCGAAATCTTAACTAATTGTGAACTGACTTCCGCAGGGTTTTACCTCACCAGGAGCCAAATATGGGTCGGGCCAAGATCACGATTGTCGGCGCGGGAAATGTCGGAGCCACCTGTGCTCACTGGTGTGCAGCAGCAGAATTGGGCGACATCGTGCTGCTCGATATTCCAGCTGCCGGCGACATGCCCAAGGGCAAAGCTCTCGACCTGATGCAGTCGTCGCCGATCATGGGTTTCGATTCGAATATTGTCGGCGCGACCGACTATGCCGCTTCGGCCAATAGCGACGTGGTGGTCATCACGGCGGGTATTCCCCGCAAGCCAGGCATGAGCCGCGACGATCTGCTAGCTACCAATGCGAAGATCGTCGGTTCTGTCGCCGAGCAAGTGAAAGCCACCAGTCCGAACGCGATTGTGATCGTCGTCAGCAACCCGCTCGACGCTATGGTGCAACGGGCCCTGCAAGTCACTGGTTTTCCCCCGGCCCGTGTGTTCGGTCAGGCTGGCGTGCTCGACACGGCCCGCTATCGCACTTTCCTCGCAATGGAACTGGGCGTGAGCGTCGAAGACGTCTCGGCGCTGCTGATGGGTGGTCACGGCGATACGATGGTGCCAATGCCCAGCTGCACCAGCGTCGGCGGCATTCCGATTCGCCGCCTGCTAGCAGAAGATAAGTTGCAAGCCATTGTGCAACGGGCTCGCGACGGCGGGGCGGAGATCGTTTCGCTGCTGAAAACAGGCAGCGCTTACTACGCACCGGCTGCTGCGACCGCGCAAATGGTCGAAGCGATCGTCCGCGATAAGAAGCGGATCATTCCAGTCGCCGCCTATTGCGACAAAGAATATGGCGTCGGTGGCTACTATGTGGGCGTGCCAGCCATCCTGGGGGCTAAGGGCGTCGAGAAGATTGTCGAACTCGAGCTCGATCCTGAAGAACGAAAAGCTTTCGATCACAGCGTTTCAGCTGTGAAGTCGCTCGTCGCCACGATGAACGAACTGATGTCGAAGGCTTAAGCGAGCAACGTCAATGTTGGGCCAATGGTGCTGCGAGTTCCGTTATCTCACAGCACCTGCGGTGACAGCACTCACTGACTGCAAGTCGTTTTGCCGTATGTAGTTCGAATGACGTTGACAGTCGCCTGTGCATGACCTAAAACACCCCTCACCTTGTGGCAGACGCCGAGCATTGGCTCGGCCTGCCGGGCACAGTCTGCCAGCTGTGCTTGTCTCAGGCCCTGCCGGCCTACACGAGGTTTAGCGTCGTCCGATTGCGGGTTTCGATCCTCATCGAGAACTTCCCTTGATCGCCGAACTCCACGTTCGACATTCAACGAACTGCTCGCAAATCGCGTGGCGCGACCTGGTCTCAGCAGACCTAGTCTCCACAGACGCAGTCGCTCACGACGCAGCAAACCCTCCGGCAATTGCAGTCGCATCTTGCCCGTCACTCGCAGCAGCCCGATCGCGTCGTTTACTTAACGCCCCGCGATGCTGGCAAAGTTGAATTACACGCCCCTCAGACCCCCCTGCCGAGCACGGTATGAACCGCATTAATTCCCTGGCTCCTTCGGTTCCATTCCCAGGCAAGAAGACCACGGTCACCACGGCCCGCAAGCATCGGCCGATTCTGGCCCCGACCGGCATCCAGACCTTTGCTCCCCTGCACTACGAACCCAATTACAGTTATCCCTTGTTGGTTTGGATCCACGATGACGGCGGCGATGCCCGCGAACTGCAAAAAGTGATGCCGCTGATCAGCATGCGGAACTACGTCGGCGTGTCGATCTCGGGCGAAATCCTCGCCTCTGGTCGCGGTTTTGCCTGGCGACAATCGGCCGAAGGAACGATCGCTGCCGAAAATCAACTAAGCGACGCACTCGATCTGGCCACGCAGAAATTTCGCATTCACAACCAGCGGATCTTTGTCGCGGGCAACGGCGCAGGTGGCACGATGGCCCTGCGACTGGCCCTGCGTAATCCCGCCCGCTTTGCCGGCGCGCTGACGCTCGGCGGCAACTTTCCTACGGGACAGTCGCCCCTCTCGATGCTCACCGCAGCCCGCCGCATGCCGATGTTCATCGCCCATTGCCGCGATTCGGAGCGCTACCCCGTCGAACAGCTGTGCGATGAACTTCGGTTGTTCCATACGGCCGGGTTGGGTGCCACCATCCGTCAGTATCCTTGTGGCGACGAAGTCACAACCCAGATGTTGCACGATGTCGACGTCTGGCTAATGGAACGGGTCACAGGCATGCCCTGCGAGCCGACCCCAGCTCCGGTTCCCGAAGAGTGGAACTAGGCTCGCCAGAGCGAGCAGTTTGAGCGGAACAAAAATCTTCCTTTCCGCGGACCAGACTTGTCACGAGCTTGGCGTCTAATGGACGGCGAGCTCTTTCTTAATCTGGTAGTAGCTGTGTGTAAATTGCGCGGTTTGTCGTTGGGAAATCGGCAATAACTTGCTAGCAACTGCGCATTCACAACGGTGCATTCTGCGCCCTAGATGTCCAGCGTACCGATCGCCCGGGCAATCCTCTGCCTGCCGAGTTGTGGCAACCGAAGGCGAATTTTGCTGGAAACATAACGGAAACCGATTTTGGAGATTTCCGCATCCTGAGGCAAGAATAAATCGCCAAAGTGTATGCCTGGAAAGACCTTGTGAAGGCCGGGCAACGATCGCATTTCATTGGAATAGTGGAAATTTTTTGCCTGCCATTTCTTAGCCATGAACTTTCGGCAAGTTGCGAATCGCGCGAAGTTGCGACGTCGCTAAGGGAAAACTCCAGGCCGGTGGCTGCTTTTTCATGACCGTGCCGAGTGAGGAAATTTCTGCCAGCGAGAAGTAGCAGGCAACGTCCGGGGGGAGTGAATCTCAATTGACACTCGCGGGGCATTCGCGGTACAAACGCCGGCGGTACTTTCCCAAATTTCTTAAATAGCCACTGACAGGATGTCGAGGGCTTGGGGCAAGGTCGTCACGGATGACTGACGCGCACGGAAGCACGTCGCAGGTGAGCAAGGCCCGGTTTTCACTGGCGGCCGTCACCCAAATTCTGCCCGCTGCCAGGCGGAGCCCGCTCAAGGTCGGTTTGCCACTCGCGCTGGGCTTGGTGGCGTTTATCGTCGCTACGTACTACGCCACATCACTTTATTTTCTGGCTGAGCCGGAAAAAGTTACCGTCGCCGATGTTCTCGCCCCGCTCGACGAAGGCTTGCTGCAAGAAGCGCGTCAGCAGGCGGCCGAGTTGCGGTCGCAGCCCGACCTGGACGAAGAGTTGCAATCGGCTTGCCTGTTTGTGCTCGGTTCGGTCCTGGCCGAAGAAGCGGAGAAGACAGGCCAGCCCACGCAGCGGCGGTTGCTTAACTTGATCGCAGCCCGCTATCTCGATCAGTCGCGGCAAATCGGACTGCCGAAGGATCGCGAGGCTCAAGGTGTGTTGACCCTAGCTCGGGCGTTTTATCGAGCCAATCGTTACGTCCCCGCGGCGACGATGCTGGCCGAAGCGCTGGCGAAAAATCCTGACTCGGCCATTGAACTCGAACACGCCCTCACCGACTGCTACCTGAAGATGCAGCCGCCGCAGCCCAAGGTGGCCCTGACGCACATCGAACGGCTGTTGCGATTGCCGGGCATCTCGCCCCGCCAGCGCGACGAAGCTCATCTGTTGGCCGCGAATGTCCATTTCACGGCCAACAATACCGCTGCCTGCGAAGCGTCGCTGGCCCAAGTGCTCGATACATCGTCGGTGTTTCCACAGGCCCAAGCGCTTGCCGCCCGAGTGCAGTTGCAACGCCTGCCGCCACCCAAGCCAGGGCAGTCGCTAGGTACCGCCGAGCAACAGCCGCTGCAAACGTTGATCGCCGAACTGCAACCCTTGGCCGAACGCAAAGGTTTGGAGCAGGGTGTCGCTGCCCAGTTGAGTTTGCTCCTCGCACAGTGCCACGAACGCTTGGGCAAGCAAAAGGAAGCAGCTCACTTTTATGGCCGCATTCGCAAACTGCATCACGGCTCGCCGGAAGCGGTCGCGTCGACCTTTCTGGAAGCCGATTGGTTGGCCGGTGCGGGGCAAGTGGAAGAGTCCCTCACGCTCTATCGTCGTGGTCTGCAAGAAGCGGAACCCAGCGAAGACTACGACAATCATTGGCTGCCGCGGCAAGAGATCGAACGTCGGCTGGAAGCGGCCATTCGTCGCTATCAAGAGCTGAAGTCGTTTGCCGAAGCGGCAGAACTGGCCGAAGCGGCTGCGTCGCTTGTCGCCTTGCCCCAAACGCTGCTCTGGCGAGCCGAGATTGAGCGAGCCTGGGCAGCGGATCTGCTCGATCAACAAAAGGGACGCTCACGCGAAGAGAAGGATTTGCTGCAAGCTCAGGCGCGCACACACCTGCGCGAAGCAGCGGCCCGCGATCGTGAACTGGCAGCGGCCCGTGTTGCCACTCGCAACTTTCCCGACGATCTCCTCCGCTCGGCGACCACTTACCTGCAAGGCTATGGCTACCAGCAGGCCGAACAAGGCTTCCGTCAGTTCCTGCAACAGCAGACTCGCGAAGGACAACCCGAAGCACTCATCGGTTTGGGGCAGGCCTTGCTCGCTCAAGGTCGCACTAGCGAGGCTCTCGCCACGCTCGATCAAGTGCAGCAGATGTTCGATAAGCATCCAGCCAACTATCAGGCGCGCTTGCTCGCCGCTGCCGCGCTGCAAGAACAAGGGGACCTATCTGCTGCTCGCGAACTGCTGAACGCCAACCTGTTTGGCTCAGCCCTAACGCCGCAAAGTACAGAATGGCGCGACTCACTGTTTGCCCTTGGTCACATTCAATTCCGGCAAGGAATGACGCACGAAGCACGCAGCCGGAATGTGCCCCCGCAAGAGACCGAGGACAAACGACTGGCGGAATCACTCCGCGAACTGGAAATTGCCGCCGGCTTTTTCGAGGAAGCGATTAAGACGCTGACCGAAGCTACCCAGCGCTTTCCCGCAGCGTCGCAGTCGATTGCAGCCACCTATGAAGTGGCTGAAGCCTATCGTCATGCAGCGAAATGGCCACGGCAGCGTTTGCAGGTTGTCACCATCGATTCGACTCGGCAAACCTTGAATCGACAACTAACGAGCGATTTGAACTCGGCCGTTGCCGAGTATACGCGACTCATCGAGCGATTGTCGGACGATCAGGAAAGTAGCCGTGCTACGGTCGATCTCAAGGTGCTTCGAAATTGCTACTTCAATCGAGCCGATGCCTTGTTCGACTTGGGGCGTTACGAAGAGGCCATTCAAGCTTATTCCGCCGCGACCAATCGTTATCAACACGAACCTGAATCGCTCGAAGCCTACGTACAGATAGCAACCTGCTATCGCCGGCTGCAGCGCTATGCCGAAGCCCGCGGCACCTTGGAACAAGCGCGCGTCGTGCTCGAGCGAATTCGCAAAGATGCCGACTTCGCCAAGACGACTCGCTTCGATCGCCAACAGTGGATTCAGCTATTGGAATGGTTCAGCACTTTGTAACTTGTCCGATCGCAACGACACGCCATGAATAACTCCAATCAACTCGCCGCCGCAATGGCTCGCAAAGCACAGCTGCTCGAACTGCTGCGCCGCTTAGGCGAAGCACAGTTGTCACTCGTCAACGAAGGTGACATGTCGCGGTTGATGCAAGTGCTGGGTTCCAAAGACTCGCTGCTGACACAACTTCAGCATGTGGAAATTCAACTCGATCCGTTCCGCAACGAAGAGCCAGACGAACGTCGCTGGGAATCGGCCGCGGCCCGCGAAGCCTGCCAGCGCGATGCACAACGGTGCGCAGTCTTGTTGGCCGAAATCGTCGCCCTCGAAAAGAAATCGGAAGCCGAAATGACCGTCCGCCGCGATGCGACAGCCCGGCAACTGCAAGGCATGTACGGCTCGCAAGAGGCTCAGGGTGCCTATGTTTCTGCTCCCGTTTCACTCGCCAGTTCCCTCGACCTCAGCATGGAAGGCTAATCGCGCATGACAACCTTGCTGACCAGCGAGCTGCGATCCGAACTGGCTCCCGAGTCGATTGACCTGCAAACGATCCTCGCGGCTTGGAACGAAGCCACCGACCGGTTGCAGCACACGCATGAAGCGCTGCAGGCGGAAGTACGCCGGCTGAGCGACGAACTGGAAGATAAGAATCGGGAACTCGCGCGACGCAATCGTCTGGCCGATCTAGGCCAGATGGCTTCGCACGTAGCTCACGAGGTGCGCAATGGACTTGTACCGCTCAAGTTGTATCTCAGTTTGCTACGGCGGCGCATTCGCGACGATGCCGAGGGAATCGAGATTGTGGGCAATGTCGATGCGGGCTTTCGGGCCCTTGAAGTGATTGTCAGTGACTTGCTGCACTTCAGCGCTCATCGCGATCCAAAATTACAGCTCCTGTCGCCGGGCGCTTTAGCTCACGATCTGTGCCAGTCATTACAGCCGCAGTTCGTGGCGCAGGGGATTGAGGCCATCGTCGAAGCACCTCTCGACCTTACGACAACAGCGGACCCCGACATGCTTCGCCGCGCGCTACTAAATCTCATCTTGAATGCCGTCGATGCGATGCCCCAGGGGGGGCAGTTGCACGTTACTGCTCGCACCACTCCACTTGGTATCGAAATCGAAGTTGCCGACAACGGGCCGGGACTGCAAGACGACGCGCTGGCCCGGTTGTTCGAGCCATTCTTTACTACCAAGAGCACTGGAACCGGTCTGGGGCTAGCGATTGTCGAACGAATCGCCGAGGCCCATGGCGGACAAGTGCTCGCCGCCAACTGCCCAAAAGGTGGCGCAGCCTTTACGTTCTGCCTGCCACATCGCCCGCTCACTCCATCCCCGACTGAGGAGATCTAGAATGACACAAACCAACGACGAACAGCAGACGGGCCGAGTACTGGTCGTGGATGACAATGCCCGCGCTCGCCAATCGATGGCCGATGTTCTGCGCCATGCGCGGCACGAGGTATTTGCCTGCTCAAGCGGTCGCGAAGCTTTGCAACTGCTCGATACGGAAGCGATCGACGTGGTTGTCACCGATTTGCAAATGCCGGGCATGACGGGACTCGAACTGATTCGCGCGCTCGAAGCCCGCAAGTTCGATGGACAGGTGGTCATGGTCACCGCGTTTGCCACGGTCGAAGCGGCTGTGGATGCCATGCGCCACGGGGCGTTCGATTTCATCGAAAAGCCGTTCGATGCCGAACAACTCGAGCAACTGGTGGGGCGAGCCTTGCGCCAAGGTGGTCGCGACCACGCTCGTTCGCAGATTCTGTCAGCAGTGCCCGATTGGCATGGCCTGATGGTCGGCCAAAGTGAACCACTGGCAACGCTGCGGCGGCGCATCGCTCAGGTTGCTCCGACCGACGAAACGGTGCTAATTACTGGCGAAAGTGGAACAGGAAAGGAATTGGTTGCCCGTTGTTTGCATGCTGCTAGCCGGCGAGCGACCGGGGCCTTCGTGGGACTCAACTGCCCAGCACTCTCTCCCCAATTGATGGAGAGCGAACTTTTCGGTCATGAGAAGGGTGCATTCACGAGTGCCGATGCTCCCCGAGTGGGACGCTTCGAATTGGCCGATCGCGGGACGATCCTGCTCGACGAAATCACCGAGATCGATATGCCGCTGCAGGCCAAGCTCTTGCGAGTGCTGCAAGAGAAGACTTACGAACGCGTCGGCAGCAGTCAATCGCGCACCACCAACGTGCGCGTGATCGCCTCGACCAATCGCGACTTGCGGTTGGAAGTGACACAAGGGCGTTTTCGGCAAGACTTGTATTACCGCCTGGCTGTCGTGCTGCTCGAAGTGCCACCGCTTCGTCATCGGCTGAGCGATGTGCCACTTCTCGTGAATCACGTCGCCGGGCAGGTTGCGGGACGACTTAACCGCGAGCCGGCCCAGTTCTCAAAGTCGGCTCTTGATCTGCTCTGCCACTATCACTGGCCCGGTAACGTGCGGGAACTCGAAAACCTCGTGACCCGCGCCAGCGTGCTGGCTTCCGATCAGCCCATCTCGGCCGACGATCTCCAAGATTGGCTGCTTGAAGGCGAACCGGTCGCGAAGTCGTCGCTGCCCGCAGAAGCCAATCCCTTATCTGCTGGCACGAAGCTGGAAGATATGGAACGAAAGCTGATCGAAGCCACCCTCGACCACTACGACGGCCATCGGGCGAAAGCGGCTCAAGCGTTGGGAATTGGGATTCGCACCTTGACCAACAAGCTGCGTCTCTATGGTTATGCTCCCCGGGCGAAGGTCTTCGCTCGGGTGGCATAACTTGCCGAACGTGAGCGGCAAAAACTGCCGCTGGCAGTGAAAGCAATTCAAAATGTTACCTCAACTTCGCAAATTAACCCGCACGCCCGTTCTACTGCCACGACTATGACTTACGCACTTGTTCCCACTGCCGAGCATCAACCGATGAGCAATTTCGCTCACGCTGGGAACACCAATTGCAAATACCTGCCCAATCGGGGCGTTCGAAAGGACAACTGATGTTGCCCAACTTGCTTGGTTCCACGAATATCCCTGTCCTGCAACAAGTACTGAACTTCGCGCAGGCACGGCACGGTGTGTTGGCGGGCAATATCGCCAACATCAACACGCCGGGCTACAAAACGCGAGACCTTTCGGTGGAAGTTTTTGAAAAGCGACTGAAGGATGCAATCGAGCAGTCGAAATTCGGCAGTTCGCAACCGCTGTCGGCTGGCATGAGCATGACGGATCCGGAAGACCCGATTCGCAAGGTCAGCGAATCAATGACTAACCTGCTGTATCACGACGAAACCAACATCGACCTCGAGCAACAAGTCACCGAGATCAACAAAAACCAGATTTTGCACAGCCTGGCGCTGCAAGTGATGACCAATCAGATGCAACTCCTTCAATCAGCCATCAGCGAACGCGTTTAAGCAACACGAACATCGGATACAGAGGGCCAGCCATGATTAGCGCAATGGACATTAGCACCAGTGCACTCGTCGCTCAGAGAATGAGGATGGATGCGGTCTCCAGCAATCTGGCGAATCTGAACTCGCAGACGCGCGGTCCCGATGGCGAGATGCAGCCCTATCAAGGTCGCTACGTCATGTTTCAAGTCGATCCGAGCAACGCGACTCCGTACGGCGCACAGGGCGTGAAAGTCTCTTCGGTCGAAACGGAGAATGTCGAGCCGAACTATCGTTGGCAGCCCGATCATCCGTACGCGATTAAGGACGGCCCGAAGCGGGGCTATGTCGCTTATCCCAAGATCAACATGCAAACCGAGATGGTGGACGCGCTCGTGGCTTCGCGAGCTTATGAA
Source organism: Anatilimnocola aggregata (assembly GCF_007747655.1). Classification (NCBI taxonomy): domain Bacteria; kingdom Pseudomonadati; phylum Planctomycetota; class Planctomycetia; order Pirellulales; family Pirellulaceae; genus Anatilimnocola; species Anatilimnocola aggregata. The sequence goes on along the minus strand of NZ_CP036274.1, from coordinate 2,575,958 downwards.
GCCAACCTCGGTGTACTGGAAATCACGAAGAACATGAGTCAACAAACGCTGCGGATTCTTGGTTAACGCGTTCCCTTTAGTACTCTCTGACTTGCGAGTCGGTTATGAATCCCATCTCGGCCACTAGCTCGTTTCCAGCTTCGCAATTGAACATTGCCAAGCTCGGCGGACAGCCCCAACTCGATGCGCTGCGGTTGCAGCCCGGCGAGCTGGGCGGGACCGAAGGAACGCAGCAGCCGTTCAAGAACATGCTGCTGGAGGCCCTCGATCAAGTGAACAACATGCAGCAAGAGGCCGATCAGGCGGTGCAGCAACTCGTCACTGGTGGCGAGGTGAATCCCGCCGAGGTTCTCACTTCGCTGCAAAAGGCCGATATGTCGTTCCGCCTGATGTTGCAGATTCGCAACAAACTCGTGAGTGCCTGGCAGGAGGTCAATAACATTCGGATTTAGGTCGCAGATGTCGCAGGCAGGAAGCAGGCACACACGTAAGTAAGCAGGATGCTCAACATGGACTTCGTCAACAAACTTTACGCTCAGCTGACCGATGTTTTTCGGTCGATGACACCGGGCACGCGGGTGGCCGCCGGCCTGCTGCTGGCCGTGATCGTGGTAAGCCTGGTCTATTTGTTTCAGTACGAGGTTGGCGGCGGTGATGAATACCTGCTGGATGGCCGAGCTTTTTCCGGCGCTGAACTCACCGCCATCGAAGCTGCCTTCGCCAAAGCGGGTCTCGGTCAAAGTGTGGTCAGCGGCAATCAGATTCGCATCCCACGTGGGCAGAAGCAGCGTTATCTCGGCGCGATGGCTGAATCGGATGCGTTGCCCGCTGACTTTTCCCTGCACATGACCAAGGCCACCGATTCCGACAATCCGTTCTCCTCCACGCGCTCGCTGGAGATGCGACGATCGAATGCCAAGCAAAAAGAACTTGCCCTGATTATCTCGCGAATGCGAGGAATTGAATCGGCCACAGTGCAATTCGACGAGGAGCAGCAAGGTGGACTCTCGCGGCAGAAAAAGAAGACCGCGATGGTTGCCGTGCAAACACTTGGCAGTCCTTTGAGCGAAGAACAAGTCAAAGCAATTCGCAATGTCGTGTCGTCTGCCTATGTCGGGCTTGATCGCCAAAATGTGACGATCACCGATATTGCCAGCCATCACACCTACGGTGGTCCATCGTCCGCTGGCGGCTTTAGCGAAGACGACAGCATTTACGCGTCGCATAAGTCGAAGTTCGAGCGCGAATGGCAGCGGAAAATCTATGATCAACTCGCGATGATTCCCGGTGTGATTGTCGGGGTAAATGTGGAACTAAATCCCGAGTTGGCACATAACACCTCCCTCATCAAGCTCGACCCGAAACCCATCACCGTGCAATCGCAGGAGTCGAGCCGCGAAATGACCGCGACCCAGCCCAGCATCGGTGGTCGCCCTGGCGCCGAGTCGAATGGAGTAGGTGGAAACCGTCCCATCGCCGTGAATGCCGCCGGTGGCGGCGGCCAATCGCAAACGACGGAGTCTCGCTCGGAGACCCGCAACCTGCCCGGTCACGAACAAACACTCATCACGAAAGTTCCACTTGCTCCTGCCCAAGTAACAGCCTCGATCGAGATTCCGGCGAGTTATTACGTGAAAGTGTGGAAAGAACGTCGGTCTGTCGGTCAAGCACCTGCTGAGCCAGATGCCGTGTCGCTCGCCAATATCGAGAACGAAACTCGCAAGCGAATCGAAGAGACTGTTCGCAACCTCCTACCTCCCGTCGCGCAAGGGACGAACCCTTATCCCCACATTACGGTTTCGACCTTCACGGATCTGGCCGCCGCCCCGATCGTACCGCCGAGCGTGGCAGACAATGCATTGGGCTGGCTCGGTGATAACTGGCGAACATTAGCGATGCTCGTCATCGGATTGATGAGCCTGATGATGATGCGGAGCATGCTGAACTCAAAAGCAGTTTCGGGGCCGGAAGTCGCGGGTGGAGCGGCAACGGCAGCGGCAAATCAACACGATGGTGGCGCAGATGACCTAGACGACGTGGAGGCTAGTAACGGGCCCACTACGTCGCCGCGATTGAAGCGTTTCAATCCTTCTGGAGGCAACCTGAAGGAAGAGTTGCAAGTACTGGTGAAGGAAGACCCAGATGCAGCTGCGAATATCCTGCGAACCTGGATTGGCGAAGCAGCATAGGCAGAGAAACAAACGTTCTCGACTCTCAACCACCCATTTCGAACCTGAACCTTGAACCACAAACCCTTACTGCCGACAGCCCTCACCACTCTGCAAAAAGCAGCGGTGTTGATCAATTCGCTCGACTTGCGCGCGGCCGATGCGTTGCTCGATCAAATGCCCGAAGAGCATGCTGCGCGTGTCCGCGATGCAATGCTGCAACTCGACGGCGTTTCTGCTGAAGCTCAGCAAGAGGTGATCGCCGAGTTCCTGCGCAATGGTGGTCGCTTGCCACAGATTGCACCAGCGATCAACGACACAGGGGTTGAACTCGATCTTAGCCCCGCCGCAAATCAAGCGTTGCCAGCCGATTCCGGCTCGACCACCCATCTGCAGCCCTTTTATTTCCTTCGCGAAGCTTCCCCAGGATTGCTCGCCGATTTTTTGCGTCACGAACATCCCCAAACGGTCGCCGTCGTGCTCGCCAATCTCGATCCCGATCAGGCAGCCCGCGTGCTCGAACGTTTGCCAAACGAACTGAGCACCGAATCGCTGGCACGGATGGCTCGACTGTATCAGTTAACAGACGAGGTGCTCGCCGATTTGGCCGACGAGATTCGTCAGCAGTTAGTTCCGCGAATGGAAGCTGAACGACGCCCCCAAGGACTTGCCGGCGCGAGCGCTGTGCTCTCCGCCTTGAACGATCAACATCGCACGAAGATGCTCGGGCACTTGGCCAGTCGCGATCACGCGCTGGTGCGTCAACTTGGCTATCTCGATGCCTCGTACTCACGAAGTGCGACTTTGGAGAACCCTCAACCGCGGCACCGCGACCTGGATAGTTTGCATGCGCAACCGGTGCGATCCGCTACGGAACCGACGATCACTTTCTCGCAATTGAGCAAGCTAAACGATGAGACGTTAAAAAAGATCTTCGCGGCTGCCGATCCGCAGTTGATCTTGCTCGCCCTGACGGGTGCCGAAGACAAACTCGTACAACGGATCTTGCGACAACTGCCGACAGCTGCGGCTGTTGCGCTGCGCCAGCGTTTGAACCATCCCGGCGCGTTACGTTTGCGTGATGTCGACGACGCTCAGCGGCAACTCGCTCAGTTGGCCGTCGATCTGCATGAACAACGTTTGATTCAACTGCCGTTTCTTCCCGCTGCCAAGCAGCACTTGAGTTTGCAATCTTAACAACTGGTTTCGCTATGGCTGGCATCATCAAAGCAGCGACTTCGCAATCCGGCGACATGAACGGACTTGCTCAGCCGTTTCAATTCGGCGACATGGGTAACGCCTACCTACAAAAAGTACAGGTGGAAGCAGCTGCGATTATCAAGCAAGCTCGCGACGAAGCTGCCAAGGTCAAAGCCCAGGCCATGGAAGATGGCAAGCGCGCCGCGATTGCCGCGGCCGAAGCCACGCTGAAAACACGCATCGACCAGCAACTGCAAACGTTGACTCCGACATTGCAGAACGCAGTGCAGCAGATTCAACAATCGCGGCAGGCTTGGCAGCGGCATTGGGAACAACACGCGCTCAAGCTTTCGCTGGGCATCGCATCGCGGGTGATTCGTCGCCAGCTTGCCCAGCAGCCCGAGATCACGCTCGATCTGGTGAAAGAAGGGCTGGAACTTGCCGTGGGGCACGAACACATTACGGTTCGTTTGAACCCCGCCGATCACGCCGCACTCGGCGATCGCGTGCTGAAGATTTCGCAACATCTGGCCCGTCTGGGTCAAGTCCAAGTCGTCAGCGATCCCCAGATCACTTCCGGTGGCTGCCGCATCGATACCGAGTTCGGCAATGTCGACCAGCGCATCGAAACCCAACTTGATCGCATCGCTCAAGAGCTAGGCAGCAGCAACTAAACATGTCCGATCACTTGTCACAACTCGAACAGATTCTGCCCGTCGGCCTGACCGGCAGCATCGTGCGCACTGAAGGTTTGGTCGCAGCCGCAGGAGGCTTCCCAGCTCCTGTGGGCGCTCTGGCCAAGATTCAGCGGCAAGCGGCCAGCGATGTCGAGGCGGAGGTAATCGGGTTTCGCGATGGCTACACGCTGTTGTATCCCCTGGGCGAAATGAACGGAGTGCGACCGGGTAGCCGAGTCACGCTGCATCGCACCTCACGGATGATTGGAGTCGGCGACGAGTTGCTAGGTCGCGTTATTGATGCCCAAGGCAACTGGCTCGACGATCTCCCTCGGCCGATGCTCACCGAACGTGTGCCACTCGGGCGCAAACCGCCACCCGCATTGCAACGTCCGCGCGTTCATGCCCCGCTCTCGACCGGCGTGCGCGTGATCGATGGCCTGCTCACCTGCGGCATCGGACAACGGCTGGGCATTTTTGCCGGCTCGGGCGTGGGAAAGAGCGTCCTGCTGGGAATGATGTCGCGTTATACGTCGGCCGATGTAAACGTCATTGCCCTGATTGGCGAACGTGGCCGCGAAGTCAACGAGTTCCTCGAGCGCGATCTCGGACCCGAAGGGCTGAAGCGGAGCGTGGTCATCGTCGCCACCAGTGACGAGCCAGCTCTCGTCCGCGTGCAGGCGGCAATGACAGCCACAGCCGTTGCTGAGTACTTTCGCGATCAGGGCAAGAGCGTGCTGCTCATTATGGATTCACTTACGCGGTTTGCGATGGCCCAGCGTGAGATTGGCCTGGCTGCGGGTGAACCGCCGACCACGCGCGGTTATCCCCCGTCGGTATTTGCGATGCTGCCGCGACTCGTCGAGCGGGCGGGACGCAACGACAAAGGAAGCATTACGGCCTTCTATTCGGTGCTTGTGGAAGGAGACGATACGAACGAACCGGTAAGCGATACGGTTCGCGGACTTCTCGATGGCCACGTGATCCTCTCGCGCAAGTTGGCCGCGCAGGCTCATTTTCCGGCTATCGATGTGCTTGGCAGCATCAGCCGGCTGTTCACCGACATCGTGCCGCCCGAACAACGCGCGGCCTCGCAAACCATCCGCGAGTTGCTTTCTGCCTATCGCGATCACGAAGACCTGATCTCTATCGGTGCCTATCGTAGTGGCGCGAATCCGACGGTCGATATGGCGATCGCCATGCGCGACGAGTTGCAGAAGTACTTACGCCAGACCGTAGAAGACCGCTCGAGCGTTGAACTCGCGCGAACGGCCTTGATCCAGCTTGCACAGAAGTGTCTTGCTTCACGCAAACCGGCCGTCGGCGTCGCGCAGCCTGTCGCTGCCGCGAACCTTCGCAAAGGAGGCCAGCCCGTCGGCTGATAACTCATGCAAGCCTTCCGCTTCCGACTGCAGACTGTTCTCCGCTTGCGAATTGCCGCGCGCGATGAACGCCGCACCGAACTGGGCCGCGCGTTGCGCGCCGCGGAAGTATTGCGCGAGCAACAGGCCAAATTGGCGGCTGAGGCTATTGAGAACCAGGAACAGACTCGGCAAATGATGCTGCGACATACGGCTGCGCAGCAAGGCGTGAGCGTCGATGGGTTGCTCAATGCCCATCGTCACTCGCTCGTCCTCAAAGCACAAGGCATCCAGCTTGCGCAGCAACAGCAGCAAGTTGCGGCAGAGATTGCTAAGCGGCAGAGCGCTCTCGTCGAAGCCGATCGCGATGTACGGGTGCTGGAGAAATTGCAAGAGCGGCGCTATACCGAACACGAACTGGCCTCACTCGCTCTCGAACAACGCGAGCTCGATGAAATCGCCCTGGTGCGTGCCTTCCGTCAACGGGAGGGCTCGAAATGAAAATTGTCGGCTGGATTGGTGCTGCCTTCATCGCGTTTTGCGTAGCCACAGTTATCTCGCTCGCAGTCCTTGGCGGCATGCTGTGGATGAAAGGCGCGCTTAGTGGCGATCGTTCGCTGTCGTTAATGGCTGCGCTGTATGGCATTCCGCTCGAAGGCAAAACCGCTGCGGAAAAAGCGCAGGACGGTAAGAATCCGGAACAGCCGTCGCTCGCTGCCGTGATTGAGCGCCGCGCACTCGCGAGTCTCGATTTGGATTTGCGGGAAAGTGCGCTCGACAAGTCTCTGCAAGATTTGCGGAACCTCGAATCACAAATCAAGACCGAGCGGCAACGGCTCGATCTATGGAAGCAGTCGTTCGACAATCGCATCGCAACGCTCGAGAGCGGCCGATCCGATCAGGCAATTGTCGAACTGCAACAAACGATCGAAGCCATGCAGCCCAAACAGGCGAAGGAACAGATCCTGCAGATTTTGAATACGCCGCCGCGCTCGGCCGACGATCAGCCGCTGCACGACGTTGTTAATCTGCTGAAGAATATGCCGCTCGACAAGCGGAAGAAGATCCTCGCCGAATTCAAGCTGCCGGAAGAGACCGAGAAACTGAGCGAAATCCTGCGCGAGATTCGCCTCGGCACGCCGGAGAGCGAGTTGTTACGCGATACACGCAAACAACTGCAGCAGCAGCTGAACCCCAAGAAGCAAGGCCAGCCATGAACATCCGCGGGACTGATTCGACGGCGCTGACGACGGCAACCGACTTGTTTGCGGTGGTTGCCCCGGCGCGCGACGACTCAGCGGCGGGATTTAATCGCGCGCTCCACTCCGCCCCATCAGTGACCCCGGTGCCTGCAGCCTCGAACAAGCCGGGCGATCAGCCGGCGGAGAGCACCGAAGACAATAGCGCTCAAGCGGCCGATCATTCGAATGAGGCTGAACCGGTTTCTGAAGAGGCACACTGCGAATCTGGGGCCATCTGCCGAACTGCTGAAGAAGCTACCGACGAGTTAGCAACCAAAGATGACATCGCACCGACTAACGAAGAGCCTGCAGATCGCGACCTTGCGGCTGAGTCGCTGATCGCGGTTTCGAATCTTCATTCGACACAACAGCCTGTTGAACCGCTGAAGGGAGCGCCTGAAGTGGTTAGTGCGGTCGCCGTTGAACCTGTCGATGCCGCGGATAAAGAGGCAATTGAGAAGTCAACGATCGCCACAGCAGAGATTGCTACCGACTCTGCTCATCCCAAGGGAACTCCCACGACCGACATAACTGTTCCCGCGAGGGACGTTGAGCAGCTGACGATTGCCGCGGCAGAAGTAGCAGTTGCTGAAGAGGTTCCACTTCCTGAAGTCCCTACCACTCAGCCCGAGCAGGGCATCGGCGTTCTACCATCGGCTCTCGTCGATAAGAATCAGCCTAAGGCTGCGGAGAAGCGAGAGAACGACCAAAAGCCAACTGTGGGCAAGAAGAGCACGACGGCAACGACTGCGGATGAGCGTGCCACGCAAGTTGCCGAACAGAATTCCACCGCAGTCGAACCAGCGACCAACGACCGACCAACCGAGGATGAGCCGAAGGAGAGGTCGTTCAACAAACTGCTCGAAGCAGTTCCAGTGCATGCTGCAAATGACGAAGTGGCGATTCCGGAGACTACGAGCGATTTTCCTGCGGCGGTCAACCCAGAGACATCTGCACCGGCTCTAGCCGCGCCAACGTCAGTTCCAGAAGCGACAGTTGCTGCTCAAACCGAACGGGTCAATTCCCCCGGCATTCAATCCAACAATCTGGCAGTTACCCAGGCGGCCATTCAACGACTTCCCGCGCACGCGCTGGTGAGAACAGCGGGAACAGGAGCCGCGGAAGCAGTTCCCGTGCATGTCGATGCAGCCCGGTTCTTGCAGCGAGTTGCCAAAGCTTTTGAATCGGCCAATGAGCGCGGTGGCGAGATTCGCTTGCGACTCAGTCCACCGGAACTCGGTGCCCTGCGGGTCGAAGTGACGATGCACAATGAAGGACTCTTCGCGCGAGTCGAGGCGGAGACGCCCGAAGCACGCGCCGTGCTGATCGAAAACTTGCCGGCCCTGCGCGAACGTCTGGCGGAGCAAGGCCTGCGACTCGAACGATTCGATGTTGAACTTTCGCAGCGGCAACCCGATGGTCGCCCGCCGGAAGGGATGCCCGATCGCTCGCATGGTCGCGAGCAAGGTCAGCCGCAAACTCCGAGACCAGCAACCGTGCCACGAACAACTGCTGCCGAGATCACAACAACAACGACACCAGCAACCGGCTGGCAAGATCGCCAACTCAACGTCATTGTTTGAGAACAACCAAACCACACCAGCCCACGACGGGCGAGATAAATCAATCAGCAAGGAAGCTCGACTATGGCCATCGATGGAATCGGCACCAGCGCCGCGACTGATGCTGCAAGCGCTACCGACAAGAAGAAGCCCAAGGATATTAAGGATCTCGACATCAACGAGTTCCTGCAGATCATGATCGCGGAACTCACGAATCAAGATCCGCTCAATCCAATGGACAATACGCAACTGGTGCAGCAGATCGGCAGCATCCGAGAAATCGCGGCGACCGACAAGCTATCGACATCGCTCGAAAGCGTGCAGACCGGCCAAAGCCTAAGCACAGCGAGTGCACTAATCGGCCGCAAGATTCAAGCGCTCTCCGATGATCAGGAGAATGTCGAAGGGATCGTAGAACGTGTCACGATCGACGTGGATGAAGACAATCCCGATAAGCGGACATATCGCGTGCATGTCGACGGGAAGAACATCGACTTGCGCAACGTTCGCGAAATTCTGCCCGCCGACTAACGATCGCCGCAGGCAGCGCGCGCACCTCAGCTCGCCGCTGTCCCCGCCTGAATGCAGCTGAGGAACTAACTTTCCAATCAGATTACTTACCTTCCGGACCGGAGGATTTCGTCATGGGTCTAGCATCAGCACTCACCACCGCACTCACGGGTATGACTGCCGCGGAAACGCAAGTCGACGTGGTCGGTAACAACCTGGCGAACTCGCAGACGGTTGGCTTCAAAGCTTCGACGTCGGTATTCGCCACGCAGTTCTTGCAAACGCAAAGCTTGGGTTCATCGCCCACGCAAGGCTCGGGTGGTACGAATCCACGGCAAACGGGCCTCGGTGTGCGCGTGTCGGAAATTACACCCGACTTCACGCAAGGCACAATCGAAGTCAGTGCCAACACTTCGGATCTGGCGATTCAAGGCGATGGTTTCTTCATTGTCGAAGGCTCGCAGGGAGAGCAGCTATATACGCGCAACGGACAGTTCAAAACGAACTCCGACAACGAGTTGGTCACGACCACCGGCAACCGCGTGCTGGGGTTTGGTGTCGACGACCAGTTCGATATTCAAACGACAACCCTCACGCCGATCACGATTCCGCTGGGTTCGGCTGCGGTCGCCCAGGCGACTCAAAACGTGTTTCTCGAAGGGGTGCTCTCGCCGTCGGGTGACATCGCCGATACGGCCGGTGTGATCCAGAGCGCTACGCTGGGCGATACTGCCATTCCCCGGCCGGATGTAACCGGTGCCCTTCTGGGCGTGGCCCCAATTCCCAATGCCAGCGGCGTGACTCGCACCACAACCGAAGGTGCCGGCACCCATGCTGAGGGTGCGACCTATCGCTATCGCTTTGCTTATGTCAACGATAGTGGTACGGAAACTACGGCTTCGACCGAAATCAGCTACACCATCCCAGTCGGTGACGGTCTCGCGAACAACACCATCGACCTGGGCTCGTTGCCAGCTGCCAGCGGAAATTATTCGCAGGTCAAGATCTATCGCACGGCTGCCGGTGGATCGAACTTCTTCGAACTCGATACCGTCGCAGCGGGAAGCAACTATGTTGACGACAATTCGGTAGCACTCTCTTCGACGCCCGTTGACGATACGACCATCAACGGCAACTACAGCTATGTGGTCACGTACTACCGCGCGGGTGAAGAAGAAAGCCGACCGTCGCTGCTGGTAGGCCCACAGAACATTGTGAATGGCCGCGTACAGTTATCGAACCTGCCCACGCCACCAGTGCCACCACCGGGCGGCGGTTTTCCAGCTTACGATACTATTCGCATTTATCGCAATCTGTCGACCGATACGAGCCGCTTTTATCTGGTGGGCGAAGTGGCCCCCGGCGAAGAGTTCACCGACAATCGAACCGATGCCGCGATTTCGGATCTGAATGTTGTCACGAATAAAGAAGTCGATTTCAACGGACCGCGCGTCGACAGCAACACGCTGCTTACGAACGTCATTAAACGTGATGGGCTCAACTACGAACCGATGTTTGAGCTGGGCACACTAGAGTTCTCAGCTCGCAAGGGTGGTCGTTCGCTTGAGTCGAAGTCGTTCGAGATCACTGCGACTTCAACGGTGCAAGACCTCGTCGATTTCATGCAGAATGCCGTTGGCATTCAGACCTCGCTCGACGATCCGCAGCATCCCATTCCCGGTTCGCTCAACAATATTCCCGGTGAGAATACCGCCCTGTCTGCTGGCATCGTATTTAACGATGGACAACTTCGCCTCGTCTCGAACAACGGCGTCGACAACGCCATCGAGATCGATATCTCGAGCTTCAAGATCACGACCCCCACCGGCGAGGTGATTACGCCCAACTTGGGATTTGGCAAAATCCAAGATGCCAAGGGCCAAAGTGCCGTGACCGACTTTATCGTCTACGACACGCTCGGCATTCCGCTCAGCATTCGAGTTACTTCGGTGCTCGAATCGGTGACTGACTCGGCCACTGTTTATCGTTGGTATGCCGACGCAGCAAACAACAGCCCGTTGACGGGTTCCGAAATTGCGGTCGGTACGGGACTCATTACTTTTGATGGTAAGGGAAGTTTTGTCAGTGCCACCAATGACCGTGTCACCGTCCAGCGGCGTAATATTCCTTCGTCCGATCCACTTGAGTTTCAACTCGACTTCACTTCGGTCTCGGGCCTGGCTCAAGCCAAGAGTTCGCTTGCTGCTGCCCGGCAAGACGGTTCGGCCGCCGGTACGCTAAGCAGCTACATCATCGGCGAAGACGGCACGATCCGCGGTGTGTTCAGCAGCGGTGTGACCCGCGACCTGGGGCAGATTCGCCTCGCCCGTTTTGCGAACCCCACAGGCCTCGAACAGAAGGGACAAAACCTCTTCGGCCAAGGGGTCAACTCGGGTCTCCCCATCGAAGGGAACCCCGGCAACGACGGCACAGGCAAGATCATTGCCGGTGCAGTTGAACTGTCGAATACCGACATCGGCAAGAACCTGATCGACCTCGTACTCGCCACGACCCAATATCGTGGTAACGCGCGAGTCATCACGACTGCCCAGCAGTTGCTCGACGAATTGCTCAACCTGCGGCGCTAGTCCCTGAGCCGGAAGCGTTAGCGACCGGAGAGTAATGAACTGAATGGAAATGGCATTGTCATGATCAGGCTCACACGTCTCGATGGCGAAGAGTTCATCCTCAACGCGGAACTCATTCGCTACATCGAATCGCGTCCCGATACCTTCGTCACGCTCACCTCGGGCGAACGGATGATCGTGCGCGAGCCGATGGACGAAGTGATGCTGCGCGCGGTTCGCTATCAACAGACGAAATTCCTCCTTCCTTCGCCACCGGCCGTGCGGGCCGCGGCGAAGCAGGCAACTCTTGAGAAGCAGGAGTCGGCCTGATGGACCTCGCCACATTACTTGGCCTGACACTCGCATTGACGATGATCGGCGTGTCTGTCGTCCTCAGCGGCGGCTCGCCGAACGCGTTCTATGACTCCGCAGCGATCACGACTGTTTGCGGCGGCATGCTCGCGGCCCTCTTGATTTGTTTTCCAATCAGTACCGTTGCCCGCTTGCCCGCGGTGCTCTACCGACTGCTGTTTCCGCAGGTCACGGACACGAGTTCACTCGTGCAACGGCTCGTTCGCCTGGCCGAGATCGCGCGGCGCGATGGGCTCCTCGCGCTCGAACATCGGGCGGAAGAAGGAGAGCATCCGTTCGTTCGCTTGGGTGTCGAGTTGGCCGTCGATGGCACGCGCCCCGAGATGCTGGAAGAAGTGCTGCGGAGCGAGATCGACAGCATGGCTCGTCGCCATCGCGAAGGCAAAGGAATGCTCGACCAGCTTGGCCGCTCGGCACCCGCCTTCGGGCTCATCGGCACCCTGCTCGGACTGATCGTGATGCTGGGCAACATCAGTGATCCATCGAGTATTGCCGGCGGCATGGCGGTGGCTCTGATCACGACTCTCTATGGCGCAGTTCTCTCGACCGCTTCGCTGTTGCCAATGGCCGAGAAGCTGGCCTTTTATAGCCGGCAAGAAATGCTGACTCGCGAGATCATTGTGCGCGGCATTCTGGCGATTCAAGCCGGTGAGCATCCGCGACTCATTGCCCAGCGTCTGAAGGTTTATCTGCCTCCTGCCGCACGTGCTCAGTTGGAACGAGGGACCGCCTGATGCTCGGCCTCAACTCAATCACCACCGAGCCGACCGACCGCACGCCCGATTGGCTCATCACCTATAGCGACCTGATGACGCTGCTCCTCGTGATGTTCGTCCTGCTCTTCTCGTTGAGCGAGTTCAAGCAGAGCGAGAAGTTCCAAGGCGTTGCCCGCTCGATTCACGCCAAGTTCGGTCGCCCCGATCGCCCCGCCGAAGAAGCCGCCCAACTCGACGCCATCATCAGCAGCAACCTCCGCGCGGCCCACGAGCGCCGGACCGAGTTACTCGGCGAAGCGAACTAACTTCAGCTTCGACTTGCTACCGCGATTCCGCTCAACACCATGTGCGGCAGGTACCGCGCCCGCTCATCGACGAGTGGCGAAAGCCTGCGCAAGTCGCCTCCGGTGATGAACAACTCGGGCTCAGTCGCAAGGTCCGCTTTGATCCGCGTGACGATCTCGCGCACGGCCCCCACAGCGCCCCAGAAGAGTCCGCTGCGAATGGCCGCTTCGGTATTCTTGCCAACGACTTCGGGTGGTTCTTCGTTCGGATGAAACGTCGTCAGTGGCAACTGCTCGGCACCGCCAAAGAGTGCTTCGGCCGACATGCGAAAACCAGCGAGAATCGTCCCACCCAGGAAGACCCCTTCGGCGCTCAGCAGGTTCACCGTCACCGCGGTCCCGGCTCCAATCACAATCGCTGGCGTCTGGGCAGTTCGCAGCACATTGGCCGCGACGGCTGCGGCCAGTCGATCGAGCCCGACTTTCAGTGGCTCATCGACCTGCACATCAAGGGGTAGGTCGTGCCGCGTGAGCAGGCGATAGTCATCGGCCGGCCGATGCTGCTGCACCCACTGGCTCAGCCGTTGTTGCCCGGCTCGATTCACACTCGAGACCCGCCAGCGAACTGCCTCGCGCGGCAACATCTCCAGCAGTTCATCGCCGGGACCTATGTCAGTCCGAAAGTCGATGACCTGTGTTGGCAGCGGTAGCTCGTTCGCAGCAACCGCGTCTTTAGCAAACCACCCGAGCTTGGCGAAGCTGTTGCCAATATCGACGGCGATCAGCTGCGCCGCACTCATGCGACGACCTTTGCATCCAAGGCAGTGGTGACAGCCTGCATCAGGTGATTCAGCCCTTCCCCCGTGACTGCCGAAATCAGCAGCACTGGCGAACCAATCGACTCCTGCAACTGCTGCCGCACTTCCGCGGCGCTGGGCAACTCGGCCTTAGTCACAGCGACAATCTCTTGCCGCAGCCCCAGGTCTTTGTCATACAGCGAGAGCTCTTCGCGAATCGCGTGATAGTTCGTCAGCGGATCGGTCTGGTCGGCTGGCTCTGGTTCGACGAGGTGAACCAAGATCCCGGCTCGTTCGACATGCCTTAAGAACTCGTGCCCCAGTCCCGCGCCGTGACTGGCCCCTTCGATCAAACCCGGAATATCGGCCAGCACGAAGTGGCGGTCGCGATCGACCTGCACCATGCCCAAGTTCGGATACTTCGTGGTGAACGGATAGTCGGCAATCTGCGGCCGCGCTTTGGTCAAGCGACTCAGCAGCGTGCTCTTGCCCGCGTTGGGCTTGCCGATGATGCCGACGTCGGCGATCACCTTTAGTTCGAGAATCAGCTCTCGCTTCTCTCCTTCGCCGCCGGGCGTATGATCGCGCGGGGCCCGATTGGTCGAAGTCTTGAACCGCGTGTTTCCCTTGCCTGCTTCACCGCCGCGGGCGACGACGATGGTATCGCCTTCGTTCATCATGTCGCGCAGCACGAAGTCGTTCTTGCAATCGACAATCAAGGTGCCGACGGGAACTTCGAGCGTCAGGTCGTGGCCATCTTTACCCGACTTGTTCGCTCCGCTGCCGTGATTGCCGGAGTTCGCCTTCCAGAACTTTTGGTGCGAGAAGCCCGCAAGGTTATTCACACCATTCCGCGCGACAATAATCACGCTGCCCCCTTTGCCGCCGTCACCACCATCGGGGCCGCCGTTGGGTACGTACTTCTCCCGGCGAAAGCTCATGCACCCATTGCCACCCTTGCCGGCCTGAACCTCAATTTGAACGCGATCGACAAACATGACTGCACGACTCTAACCTTCCGGCACGAACCACTGCGCAAAAAACTCATTCGTAAAATAGCAAAGGCCCACGAGCCTCGAAAGCGCGTGAGCCTTCATCCTGTCAGCTTCGATCCGGGCAAGCAACCTTCCCACACCCAATGAGCGAAACTCATCGTGGGAAACTGGCCACGTTTGAACTAGTTGGCAGCCACGTCAACATTGATGCGACGGCTGTCTTGATCGAACTTCACCACCCCGTCGACCAAAGCGAACAGCGTGTAGTCCTTACCCTGGCCGACATTGCGACCAGCGCGGAACACCGTCCCCAATTGGCGGACCAGAATGTTCCCGGCGATGACCTTTTCGCCACCAAACTTCTTCACACCACGCCGCTGACCATTCGAGTCGCGGCCGTTGCTGGTGGAACCCTGACCCTTCTTATGTGCCATGACAGTAACCCTTTACGTCGATCGAGCCCGGCCCCGAAAGCCGCTCCACCCAGGGGGAGCTTGTTGGCCATCCGGCGACTGGCAAATGTGATGTATCGGCTAACAGCGCCCCGGGCATCAATGCCCCGCATGTTCGCCATGCTAGCGCTAGAACCTCGCAGAATCCTAGAGTTTAGCGATACACCCACTCGTAATCAAGGCGTTCTGTCGTTCCAAACAGCTTGAAAATCCTCGCCTGCTCGGCTGCGTCCGAATCGATCCGCATGCCGTATCGAATTTCCTCTTCGGTTTCGTTCACCGCATCGCCAGGCCGCCAGAAGTTCAGCCGCAGCGTCTTGTGCATCAACCGCCGTCCCGTCCCGGGCTTATCGCCACTCTTGAATGCCCCCGGTGGATCTTCATAGCGATAGGCATTCGTCAGTCCCTGCACAAACACGCTGAAGTAGTCGATCCGCGGATCGACATCTTCCCAAGTCACCACGCCCCACACGCTCTTGTCAGCTTCGGGGGTGCTCACCGGAATCGGCACTTCGGTAATCGCTTGCGAATCGAACAGCTTAGCATTCGGATCGCCCGGAAACTCGCGCGCCTTAATCGGAGCTAGCGCGGCCGGAATCACCCGGTCGAGATATTCCTTGTTGAACTCGACCGACTCCAAAATGAAGTGCGGAAAGAACCGCAAATCCTGAGTCTCTTTGCCGAACACACTAATCTCGTTGACCAGTTCCTTGGAATACGTAATGTGCTTATTGCCGCGAAAGTCTTCCTCTTTGGGAATCGCCTTCCAGTGGCCACCCAGGTTCCGCACGCGATAAACCATGTACCAAATCAGCTTCCGCTGCAACTTGCCATTGGCTTGTGGAATTTCAGCTTCGACCAGCCGCATCGGCTTGAACGAGAATTCCAGATTCCAGATCGTGCGCCGCAGCGTACTCGCCTTGGCTTGCTCAAATACGGTGGCACTCTTCGGCCGCAGATGGGGCTTATAATCCAGGCCCGGAATCGTCACGGGAATTTCCGTCAAAGGCCGCGGCCCGTCATACATTTCGTGTTCTTGCGGAGCCGGGGTAATGGTCGTCATCACTCCCGGTGCCAGGCGGCGCGATTGAGCCTGTCCCACGGCACACCACATTCCCAGCGCCATCACTGCCACGCCCAGCGCGACAGCTTGCGACCAGGAAACCAGGACCGGTTTCGCCCACACGCCAGAAATCGAGTTCAGTTTCATAAATTGCGCCATCAACCTGCGACGAGCCTGCCGCCCACAATCCCTCCGCTTCCTTGCACTTTGGACCTCAGCTTCTTGCAGCCTTTCAGTATACTTTGCCCCCGCGAAAACTCCTAGCTTCCGCAGAATTCGTCCCCCGACCCGCCTCGTTATTCCCCTCACAACCGCGCCAAGCCGGAGGGTTGCAGGGAGAAAGGGCTGAAGCGTTGAAGGGTCAAAGCGATGAAGAGGTTACTACTCCTCCCTCCCTCGCCTCGGTACTCTGGCCAGTGAAGGGGTCGGGGCAATTTTCGGGCTCGCTGACGTTACCTTCAGCCGCCAACCGCTGGCCCGAAACATTGTCCTGACCCACTAACGCAACTCCGCGAGATCGTTCTCCTTCCTCACTCCCTCGCCTCGGTACTCCGGGGAGAGGGGCCGCACTGTGCACGACCTTTCCTTAGCTCCCACTCTCCCTCTCTCCCCCTCTCTCGCTCCGCCTTCTCTCGCTCCGCCTTCTCCCGTTCCTCCCGTTCCTCCCGTTCCTCCCGTTCCTCCCGTTCCTCCCGTTCCTCCCGCTTCCACGGTTTCTCGGGCTCGACCCACATGCCTGGAATCGGCATGAGGTAGCCACCCACGTCGCGAAAGATGCGGCCGTGCTGGTTGACGTGCAGCTTGCTCTTCTTCACGGGCTGCGTTGGCGCGCCCTGCGACGGCACTGGAAGTTCCGCGGGCCGCTCGTGCAGCTCGAGCAGTTCCGGAGCATGCTGCAACTTGTACGACAGCGACAACTGCTGCGCTAACCGGCTCCTCCCCTCTGCGGTCAGGTTCTGCGGAATCTCTAGCTTGGGCGCAGAAGAAGAGGGGGAGAGTGGGAGTGAGGGAGAGGGGGAGACAGGAACAGGAGCGGGAATTGACGTCTGGAAATTTCCGGAATCTTCAATTGTTTCGACATGACTCGCTACGCTCTTATCTACTGACTCTTCCACGACTTCCGCCACAATCACTTCCTCCTGACACCCAAAACTTTCCATTTTCAATTTCCAGAATTCTTCCTCCGTCTTCACTTCTGCATTCTGACTTCTACCTTCTGACTTATTCTCTTCTTCCTTCTCCCCCTCTCCCGCACTCCCACTCTCCCCCTCTTTCCCCGCCCGCTCCCACTTCGCCAGTTCCCGCAGCGACAGGTCCACCTCCGCGCGCAGCTCGGCGATCATTTCTTCCTTCGTCAGCGCGGCGGGCTCGAACAGTCGACCCTCGCAGCTGAGGTCCACCGTGCCGTCGCGCTTGAGCCCGTCGAGTTCGGCCAACTCGCGGCTGATCTCGCGGGCCTCGCGCAGCATCCGTGGATTGCCGCGGCACTGCCGGCTCCACGATTCCTCGCGTTCGACGACGCCGTTCCGTTTCACCACCTTGGCCGAGATCAGCGGCTTGCGCGATTCGCGCCACGCCTCCATCGAATCTTCGTACATCATTTGCAGCTGTCGCCGCCGCAATCGCACGCAGTTGTACAACCGCTGCTCGCGGCTCAGCTCGCGAAACTCCGCCGTCTTTCGCGTGATGTGCGGCACCAGCGAGCCTTGCCATTGCTCCATCTTCTGCACGATTTTGCAGATCGAGCTCGGCGTCAGCTGAAACCTGATCGCCACGTCCTTCTGCTTGCGCCCTTCGACGCGAACCAATTTGAAGATCTCAATATCCTGGGCACTGATGCGTGGTCTGCGAGACATAACGGCTCCTTTCGAAATGAAAAAACAACAATCCCAAACCGGGTCGGGGCAATTTTCGGGCGCACTGACGTTGCCTTCAGCCGCCCAGCGCCGACCCGAAACATTGTCCTGACCCACAATCGCAGCTTCGCTAGATCGCTCTCATCTCGCGATGATTCCACCCCATTGGGTTCCGGAGGATTTTCGGGCCAACCTCTCTCGGCCCAAGCAACCACTCCCGAGCCCGAAAAACCTCCCGACCCCAAACCGGGTCGGGGCAATTTTCGGGCGCGCAGACGTTGCCTTCAGCCGCCCAGCGCCGACCCGAAACATTGTCCTGACCCACAAGCGCAATTCCGCGAGATCGCCCTGCTCGCGCGATGGTTCCACCCCATTGGGTTCCGGAGGATTTTCGGGCCGACCTCTCTCGGCCCAAACAACCACTCCCGAGCCCGAAAAACCTCCCGACCCCGGCCTGGCGTTCTCACTAACTGCGCATAACATCCTGCGCAACTACTCGCAACATTAAGGCCCTGCTGCTCACCTCGCAAGCATATTTTGAGAACATTTTCGGATAGTTCTCAGCATCTCTAGTGCACAAGCCAATGAACCACCGCCGCAGGGGCGGTGGCGTGGAGCGAAGGGAGGAAGGGGGTGAGGTGCGGGCCAGCAGCACTACAGGTAGGGCGTGGCAAGGCGGGCGATGCCGTCGCGAATGCGGATAAAGAGGGGGCGGGAGTCAACGTCGCGGAGCGTGATCTGCTGCGCGGTAGAGAGGCGCGCGCGGATGGTTTCGTTCATGAGCGCGGTGAAGTCGAGATCGTAGCATTCGACGTTGAATTCAAAATTCAAACGCAGGCTGCGAGGGTCCCAGTTGGCGGAACCGATGAACGACCAGGCATCGTCGACGGTGACGATTTTGGTGTGATCGAAGGGCATCTTGGTGAGAAAGACGCGACAGCCGCGCTGCAAAACCTGCCATAGCTGGGCGGTGGTGGCCCACTGGACGAGCGCGAGATTTCCTTTTGCCGGCAGGACGATGGTTACGTTCACGCCGCGCATCGCGGCAACATTGAGCGCCGTAATCAGGGCAGTATCGGGCAGAAAGTAGGGAGTGATGATCGTGAGGGACCGGCGGGCGCAGCCGATCGCGCCTAAGAGTGTGAAGCGAATTTTGTCGTGGCGGGTATCGGGACCATCGGCAATGCCGCGGCAGAGCATGGGCCCACGGGGGTGCAGTTTTGGGAACCATTGATGCCCAACCAGCAGTTCCTTGGTCGAGAACTCCCAATCGCCGACGAACGTTTCTTGCAATTGGCCGACGATCGGCCCCTGCAGTTCGAAATGAATGTCGCGGACGGGATGACGAGTGTTGCTGGCCAGCCGATGCCCCGCGCGAATGTTCATCCCCCCGGTGAAACCGATCTTGCCATCGACCACCATGATCTTGCGATGGTTGCGCAAGTTGGTGTAGTGAAATTGCCCAGGCACAAACGTGGGCAAGAACGTGGAGAAGGTGATTTTCCCGCGGCGCAGAGCATGCTTAATCGACGGAAAGGTATAACGCGTGCCGACGTCGTCGATGAGCACGCGAACTTCAACCCCCCGCTCGCGCGCCCGAGTCAGTGCAGCGACAAACTCCAGTCCTTCAGGATCGTTATCGAAGATGTAGGTGCAGAGCGAAACAGAATGTTCCGCGGCGTCGATGGCCTCGATCATGCGCGGATAAGCTTCGTCGCCGCAATGGAGCGGTACGATTCGATTGCCGGGAATGAGGGGCGTATCGGTCAGCCCGCGGACGAATTCGCTGAGCGACGTGAGATGCAAGGCATCGTCTTCGAGCGCGCGAGCTAGTTCCTCGGCAGCTGCCTGCTCGTGCTGCAGGCTAACTCGTTTGGATTCGCGTTTGCGCAAGCGCTGGGCTTTGCGGCGAATCCGATTCACGCCGAAGGTAAAATAGAGCAGCGAGCCGATGATTGGTGCGAACCAGATAATGCCGACCCAGCCGAGCGCGGCGCGGTTGTCGCGCTTGGTAAGAACCACATGACTGGAGGCCACCAGCACGACCACCAGATCGACAGCGGCAAAAATGTAAGTCCAGTTCGATTGCAGAAATTCAATCATGCAGTGGTTTCATTGCGAAGTGACATTCTGACTCGATAGCCGCCGGCAGCTCGGGAAATGGTCACTTCTTGTCGGACTGATCTTTAGATTCGGCGCGCAGCAGGTCGGCATGGACGTGGGCAACATCCCACATGTAGTGGCCAATCTTATGCTTCTCGGCTTCGAGAATGTGCTCCCTGGCGAGTTTGCGATTGCCGGCCGCCTGGTACCAGAGCCCTAGATAGAGGTGGGCATAAAACTGCCGGGCATTCTTGGCTTCGGCAGGGGGATTGCCGAGGTCGATCGCCTTGAGGACATCTTCGGGCTTGAGCTTGCCGCGATAGAGGTCGTAAATCTGCATCATGGGAACGCGGGCATCGGCTTCGATCGGCAGCATGTTCTCTTGGGCCTTGGCGACGCCATCGACGGCGGCCACGCACAGGTAACGCCAGACGGAATTCTCGACGTCTTGATCGTGATAGGTCTGATAGAGCTTGAATTGCTCGGCCCCTTTGTCGTATTCGCCGGCGTAGTAATAAGAAATGCCTCGCTCCCATTGGCGAGATTCGGCCAGCGGTTCGAGCTCGACATACTTATCCAGATCAGATACTGACTTCTTCACGTTGCCGAGGCGAAAGTTCTCGCGACCGCGATAGTAATAGGCCAGCTCGTTTTTGGGATCCTGCTTAATGACGTCGGTGAACAGGCCAACCGCCTGCAAGCTGTCTCCCCGCTGCGACGCTCGCACTGCTTGCTGCATCAGTTCGACGGGCTGTTCGCCCGGTTTGACGGCAGGCTGCTGAGCGAAAGCGACATAGCTGGCGTGCGGAACCGCGCCCAAAAAGGAAAGAACTGCAGCCAAAAAGAGGGTTAGCTTGTGCATGTTCCAGCTCCACGCGAAAGAGATTTGTTTCGACTGCTGACACTACGGTGCCGGCACGCTGCTTGCAACCTAGTGGTCGTTGACAGGGCAATATTTCGTCGCCAGTTCGCTTCAATTCGAGGGAAAGTTGACCGCTGCGAGATCAACCTGGCTGAACTTTGACCAATCAGGGTCTGCGCTGATTTCCCATTTTGAGATTCGCGTCTCAATTTGAGCGGCAAGAAGTTCTGCGAGTGTCAATAACTTTCCACATGTCAAGGCAAAATGGGGCCGCTAGGGTGTCTCGCGAAGTCAGCTACACCGTTTTGTGACCAAAATCGGCCTTGTAGCCTAACTTTTACTCAAGTTTTCGTAACCGGCGCAAACTTTGCAACATCGAACCTCCACCAAGTTACACTGTCCATCGATGTGACAGACAGCCGGGGGGCTGTAACTCAGCTTTAAGTCGAGGGAACACGCTTCGCAGGAAGCGAACCCATCAAGGAGGAAGAGTCATGTTGGTTCTCAGCCGCAAAGTTGGTGAGCGTTTGGTGATCGGTGGCAATATCACGGTCGTAGTCAGCCGGGTTGCTGGCAACCGAGTGACCATCGGCATCGAAGCTCCCGATGACGTCCGCATTGTTCGTGGCGAACTGCAGCCCGAACGCGAAACCGTACCCAGCGACAGCACTCGCGCGGTGGCTAAAGCCGCTGTTCATGCCGAGCATGACGTTCGCGAATTCGCTGTGCCCCGTTTGGCCAAGTAATCATTCGTTGTTGCCAAGCAGGCACCATCCCACCTGTCCTCGACTCGTGGTGCCTGTTGTCCGGCACAAGACATTGAGCAGGAAAACCTCCACTCAAGCTTGTGTAACTACTTTTCGAATGGTTGCTGCCAAAAGCGCCGTCTGCTCTTGATTTTGGAGCAAGATGGGATGATGCAAGACTAGCGTCGCTTCGGCCGCTGCTTGCGCCTGCGAGAGTTCGCCGACCACTCGGCAACGATTCGCACTGCGCTTGTTAAAGCCCCGAAAGCCCGCATCGATGGCGATGCCTTCGGCTTGCAGAGCACAGATCAGGCGATCTCGCGACGGATTGCTGCAGTCGGGCTGTACGCCCCCCTCGGCTGTCTGGTAACGCCAGGCAACTTTGTAAAACGCTGACAGATCGGCCGGATCGTTCGCCGGTCCCGCTTGAAGTTTGCTCACATCGCGCAGTTCTTCAATTAATCGTGCTGCTGCTACGGCGCGAGTGTGCGTTCGTGCGGCCAACTTGTCGAGTTGTGGCAAGAGCACTGCCGCTTGCAATTCACTCAGCGGATAAGCCTCGTTCCCGCGAAACGTAAAGCTGCGAATTCGCTGCGCCACGTCAGCCTGCGAAGTCAGAATCGCCCCTCCGCGACCAGCTGTCAGCAACTTGCTGCCGCCGAAGCTGAGCACTCCCACATCGCCCCAACTCCCCGCGGGACGGCCACCGATCAACGCGCCAGGCACCTGACAGGCATCTTCCAGCACCTTCAATCCTAGCGAGTGAGCCTGCTCCAGCAGCGCTCGCATGGGTGCCAAATGACCGTGCAGGTGCGATGCGATGACCGCCTTCGTCGTCGCCGCTTTTGCTGCTGCCAACTGCTGCAAATCGATAGTCCAGCCATTCTTCACCACGTCGATCAGTACTGGTCGCGCGCCGACGGCTTCAATCGCGCGAAAATTACCGGGAAAGTCGTAGCCGGCCAGAATCACTTCATCGCCGGCACCGACCTTCAGACCGCGCAGTGCCAGTTCCACCGCAATCGTGCCGGACGCGCAGAGAATCGCCTGTTCGGTTTGAAATTTCTCGGCCAGCGCCTGCACGAAGGCCGCCGAGTGAGCACCTTCGTAGCGACCCCAATCGCCGCTGGCGTAGCAGGCCAGCATTGCCGCACGAACGTCGTCGTCTAGCAGTGGCCAAGTCGGTGGCCCGGCAGGAAAGGCCGGCTTGTGTGCGCGGTGGGCTCCGTCATTCATGCTGCGCACCCATCAGAAGCCAAGACCGGGGCCCGTCAATTCCGCCGTCGCGACGGTCCCGTTCTTCAGTTTGAACATGCCGGGGAATTTTTGATTCCACCCCTGATTGCCAGCCGGGCAATACTGCCGGCTGTTCCCTTCGATGGCCGCGATCGTCGGAATGCGGGCGGCCAGGCTGGCAGAATGCAGAAACGAATAGCCCGGACAGCTGAGGTCTTGCACGCAGAGGAACATGCCATATTTTTGCGCGGCTGCGCCCATCAGCAGCGCTTCGGTGTGCCCCTTACAGGCCTTGAGCGCGACGCCGCTGTAGCCTTGCTCGCGCGCAAGCTGCAAGCTTTCAAGATCGATGAGCGATTCGTCGATCACCACCGGCTTGATCGCCGCAGCCTTGTGCATGCGATTTTCCGGATGCGACTTCAAATCGCGATGCGTGGGCTGTTCGATGTATTGCACGCGGTCGAGCGCGTGCGGCGTACGCTCGCGCACCAGCTTGAGAAAGTCGAGCAGGTAATCCACGCCGCTGCATTTTTCATTGAAGTCGAGGGAGTAATTCCACTGGGTACAACCCCGCGCCTGCTGCGCGGGAACGGCCGCCTGTTCGACGCGAACGACTCGTTCCACGTCCCAGGCCAGATCGTCGCCGTTGAGCTTGATCTTCAGGTGCGTCAGTTCGTCCTGAATGATCCACTCCCCCAAGGTCTCTGCCAAACCATCGTTCAAGCGTTTGGAAATGTCGCTCTCGAAGAGCGGATCGAGCGCGCCGACCAGGTGATACAGCGGCATCGTTGGCTTGGGCACGCGGCTGGTATAGCGATCGAGATATTCGCCCGCGAATTCCGGTGTCAGGTAATGAGCCAGGTCGTGCGCGACCCATTCTTTACCGAGCAAGTTATAGGCATTTTGTTGGTGAACTTTACCAAACGCATCGTGAATGGCTGCTTCAAACGGGCTGGCCGCCACTAACCGGGCGAGTGGCGGCAGCGGTTCGGCCAGGTTCAGTTCCCGTTGCACTTGCTCAGCCACTTGCAACTGCAGCGGATGCCAACCGGTGGTGATCTCGAGCGGATGTGCGGTGAGTGGTTGCTTGGCAATGACAGCCGCGAATAGCTCGACAAACCGCAGCATCGCCTGCAGGCTTTGTTCGGTCGAAACCTTGGCGCTGGGCCAAGCCCAGACATTTCCCATCGGCATTGAGCCAAATCCGCTGCCGCGCTGGCCGGCGACGGTCTCGACCTGCAGGGTGACATTAACGAGCACCGCGTCGGTCACGACCCGGCCTCCAAATTTGATGGGGGCGCGATATTGAATTCGCTCCTGAGCCAGGCTCAGATCGCGCAAGGTAATGTCAGTCGACTTGGGCATGGCAGAATCGGTCACTGGGCGGCGAGAGGCGTAAATCCAGGCCGTATGTTAGCTCTTAGGGGCACTCCTTGCCACCAACGGCCAATGGGCGCATGCGTCCGTTGCCGAACCCACTCCAAGGTGCTGCCCGCCGACCGGAGTTCCCCGCAAATCAACTACAATGTCAATTGATTCGCTCTCAAGCTTTTGTTTAATTTTCGCATTTAATCTTTTGTGTGCGCGATTCTTTATTCGACAAAGACTAACAACGATGGCAGAATGTGCCCGAACAGAGAAGTGGTGACAAAATGCTGTCACTGCAGTAGACGATGATTCCAAGATGAAGAATGATGTGTGGCGGTCTGCCTCTTTTTCCCTGGGCAGGGGAAGAAAGGCCGATTCGCTGCGGATCGTTGGTGACTGCGTTTTCGTTTGTGTAATTGTTTGCCTCTCTGTCGCAGTCTCGGGTTGCTCGGCCCAAGCAGCCTTTCAAGTCAACTGGCACCATGACCCACCGTCTAGAGCGCATACTGAGGATCCTCTCGCTGCTGCAGAGCGGCGCCCCGTTCAACGCCTTGCAACTGGCGCAAGAGACCAACGTCCACCGGCGGACCGTCTTTCGCGATGTTGCCCTGCTGCGAGGAGCGGGCATTCCGATCCGTTTCGATCCCGAAACAGCCTGCTACAGCCTCGTAGCCCTGCCAGAGTTTCTGGCCGAAGGAATTCGTTCGCCCGATCTGCTCCGCATGTTGCAGGCGGCCGCCCTGGGTAACTTTATTCTCCGCGGTAATGCCGATTTGATCGGCCGCACCATTCAGCACCTGGCGGCGAGCTTGCCCACGACCGATCGCAGCGAAGTTGAGCACTTTTTGCGTTACTGCCGCCTCCCTCTCTATAGCGAAGCCAGCGCCTCCAGCGAGGGCTATGACCACGAAGTTGTGGCTCTCCTCCTCCGCGCCATTCGCCTGGGGCAGCAAGTCGACTTGACGTTGGTCGATGGAGGTCGCGAACTGCGAACCATCCGCGTGGGCGCTGTGCAACTGACGTTCGCCGCGCCTGGCGCAATCGTCAGCGGTCAACTCGTGCCGGAAGGACGAACCATCGAGTTGGCGCTAGTCTCCATTCGCGAAGCAGCGCTTGCCGAAGCACCGGTCGATTTTCGCCGCCACGAAGCCCCGCCACCAATTACGATGAGCATTCCGCACACCAAGCCGGAATCAACCTGATTGCTGCTTTCCTCACTTCGACGAGCATCAGGGACATTGCTTGCCAGAGGCAATGTCTCCTTAGGAAGCCTGCCGAACGTTCGCACTCGCGCGACTCAGGTCGCGCAGGGCGATACTCCCTACTTCTGTTGCAACGAGACTCCCCGTGGGTAAGAAGAACGCCTATCTCGCCTCTTCACTGGTCAGCTTTCGCAATTCGCAAGGAATTGAAGCTCGTGGCTCGCTGATGCGCCTCAGCCGTCAGCAGGCGATGTTCGAAATCTACAATCCTTACTCGATTGTGCAGCTGTCCGAGGTACTGTCGGACTTGCGAATTCATCAAGGCGAGCGCGAGGTCTATAAGGGCCGCGCGGTCGTCACCACGTTGATGAACACCGGGCTGATGCTCATCGTCTCGGTGTCGCTCGTCGACCCCTGGTCCGATCTAAAAGGACTTCGCCCCGGCGAAGTTCTCCGCTCGTTCGTTCACGACTTCGTCGCCGACTGGGAGGCCGGCAACGAGCGGCTCCATAAGCCATTTCAACTCAGCGTTGGCAACTTGCGGAACTACCTGCAAGAGGTAAGTCGCTGGCTCGAGCATTGGGAAACCGAAGCCGGGTTGCACGAAACAACAGTCTCTGAAGATTTGCAGTTGAACTTTGTCGTCGACGTCGATGAAGGAGTTGCGCCTCGTCTGGGCCAGTTGTACCAAGAGTTCGAAGAAACCGCCAAAGACATCTCGCGGAAGTCGCTCCCCTATCACCGCGGGTATGCGCAGCGCGAACTCCATCCACTCATGATGTGCTCCCCCTTCATGTACCGCGCCTTCAGCAAGCCGCTCGGCTATGCGGGGGACTACGAAATGGTGCGGATGATGCTCAGCGAGCCCTGGGAAGGGGGGAGTTCGTTTGCCAAAATCCTCAATGCTTCCGCCCTTCGTCACGATGCGCCAGCTGCCCACCGCAATCGCATCAAACTGCTGGTCGACGCACTTCGCCGCGAGGCCAAACGGGTGGCCAGCGAAGGACGACGCCTGCGCGTGCTCAATATTGGTTGCGGGCCGGCAGTCGAAATCTCTCATTTTCTCGAAGAGGACGAGTTAGCCAATGAAACGGAATTTACACTGGTCGACTTCAATACGGAAACTCTGAACTTCGTGCGCGAGAATCTGGTTCCCAAGGCCCGCGCGCGACGCCCCAACATGAAGATCGAAATCGAGCAGCGGTCGGTACACGAGATCATTCAAACATCGATGGAAGGGAAGCAAACCGAACCGCCCACCTACGATCTCGTCTACTCCGCCGGGCTCTTCGACTATTTCCGCGACACGACCTGCGGCTTTTTAATTCAGCACTTCTACTCCTTGCTCCGTCCTGGGGGCGAGGTAGTTGTCACGAATGTCACACCCCGCCATTCGTCCGAAGCCATCATGAGCCTCGTGATGGAATGGACTTTGGAACTGCGCGACGAAAAGCAGATGCTGGCCCTCACGCCGGGACTCGGTCGCCAGGAAGTCTATTGCGATGCCACCTCGGTCAACGTGTTTCTATCCGTTCGCAAACCCTAATTGATTGACTTGCTCCCCTCCTACTCGTTTTTTTCACTGCATGTCCGATACCGCCCCGCAACTCGATGAACTGCAAGCCTTTGAACAGGCAGATCTCGACCTGCGCTTGCAGCGTGGCAAGATCGGCCTGATTCTCGGCCTGTTCATGATGCCGGCCGGCATCGTCCTCGACCTCCTCTTTTATCCGCAGTTCTTGTGGCAACTGCTGACCGTTCGCGCGCTCACCACGGCTGTGCTTGCCGCCGGCCTGGTCGTCATGCTGTGGGTGCCCCTGGGGCGGAAGATTCGTTGGGCAAGTCTCGGGCTGGTGTTGTTTCCCGCCCTCGCTATTGCCCTGATGATCTACCTGACCGACGCCGAGAACTCGACCTATTTCGTCGGCCTCACGCTGTTAATGCTGCTGATCCAACTCCTGGGCTTTAGCGCTGCCGAAGCGGCCGTTTACTGCGGCCTGGTCGTGGTCGCATATCTGGCAGCCATTTACGGCAATCATGGTTTTTCGGTTAGTGGCAACCACGTCGCGCTCGGCACCTTCTTTCTGCTGGCGACGAGCGCCGTTAGTGTGGTCGTCTGTCATTTGAATTTGCGTAATCGCCGAACCGAGTTTCTCCTCCGTCGCACCTTGGACGAAAAAAATCATCAGCTGGAAGAACTCGACCGCCTGCGCGCGGGCTTCCTGGCCAATGTGAGTCACGAACTGCGGACGCCGCTGTCGCTGATCATTGCCCCGATCGAAGAGATCCTCTCGACCCGGCAGACCGTCACTCCGCAGATGGGACAAACCCTCACGCTGGTGCGCAAGAATGCCGATCGCCTGCGCCTGCTCGTTGACGATTTGCTGGACGTCGTTCGGCTCGATCACGGCGTGATGCGGCTCGATGTCGAAGAAGTCGATGCTCGCGAGTTTCTGCTGCAAATCATTCGCACGTTGCAGCCGATGGCTGAAGATCGGCAGATCAAACTCGTCGCCGAACTGCAGACGGCTCCCCTCGACTTACGCTTGGACGTCGCCCGTGTCGAACGCGTGCTGATGAACTTGATTACGAATTCGCTCAAGTTTTCTCCCGAGAAGTCGACCGTCCGCGTGCAACTCGAAGCTCGGGAGCGAGCTGCGGCGATCATCGTTTCGGACGAAGGGCCCGGCATTCCCGAAGCTGATCGGGTGCAGATCTTCGACCGCTTTTTTCAAGCCAGCAATAATCGCGCGCGGGCTTCACAAGGCCTGGGACTGGGGCTGGCGATCGCCCGCGAGATTGTCCGCTCGCATGGTGGCGAGATCGAAGCGCACAACAACCCGGTGAAGGGTTGCCGTTTTGTTGTCACCTTGCCACTCGAATGGGATCCGGCGGATCATCCTCCTGCGAGTCAGACAGAGGATACCGCCGCGACAGAACGCCGCACAAACCGGCTGACTTCGCGAGCTGTGCCTTCGGTCGAAGAAGTGACGGCCGACGCGCGGGCCATTGCCGCCGCGCGAGTGATTAAGGAAGGGCCGCAAGAACTGCTGGTGATCGACGATGAACCTGACCTGCGTCACTACCTGGTCGACTCGCTGCAAAGTGAATTTGCCACCGCCGGCGCTGCGACCTGCGCGCAAGGCCTCGCCCTCGCCAAGGAACTCAAGCCCGCCTGCATTCTGCTCGACCTGATGTTGCCCGACGGCAGCGGGCTCGACGTGCTGAAGGCCGTGCGGGCAGACGCCACGCTCCGCGATACCAAAGTCGTCATGCTGACAGCCAACCTGGACGAAACTATCAAGATCGATGCCCTCCGGCTCGGTGCCGACGATTTTCTCTCGAAGCCTTTTGGCATTACCGAAGTCCGCACGCGTGTCGCCGGCCTGGTTCGTAGTTCGCACTTGCAGGGGCTGCTGCGCCGCGAGCGCGAAGAGTTGCAGCAATCGCTCGTCCGCCTGCGCGAAACGGAAGTCAAACTGTTTCAAAGCGAAAAAATGCGCGGGCTCGGCAGTCTCGCGGCTGGACTGTTGCACGAGATCAACAATCCCGTGCATTACACGTTGCTGGCGATTCGGTCTCTCAAAAAAGATCTGGCCGCTGGGCGCGATACGAGCGAAGTCGTGGGGGACATCGAATCGGGTGTGACCCGCGTCGGTCAGATTCTCGATGAACTACGGAACTTTGCTTATCCCGAACAAGCGCAGCTCCACACCGAGTTTCGCCTGGTCGATGTCGTTCGGACTTCGTTGCGATTTACGTCGCATGCCACACGGACAATTGCCCTCGATGTCGCCGATGCTGATTTCGAAGGTCTCTTCGTCCGCGGCTCGCAAATTCAAATTGGCCAGGTGCTGGTGAATCTGATTACGAACTCTGCGACTGCCATTCAGAAGCAGGGGGATAAGTTTTCAGGCCAGATCACCATTCGCGCGCGGCGAGTGAGAGATCGCGTGCAAGTGATGGTGGCCGACAACGGCCCGGGGATTCCTGCCGCCGACTTGAGCCGCGTGCTCGAACCTTTTTACTCGACAGCTGCTCCCGGCTCTGGCTTAGGCCTGGGCTTGAGCATTTGCGATACGATCATCCGCAACCACGGAGGCAGCCTGGTCTTAACTAGCAACTCGCTGGGTAACACCGAGCTGAATAACAGCGGTCCGCGCGGGACGGAAGTCTCGTTCGATCTGCCTCTCGTACTTTCCGAAGGAAACTTGTATGAATCCTCATCCCACCGCGAAGCAGATTCTGTACGTCGATGACGAAGCCCAAGCACTGAAGTATTTCGTGCGCCTGTTCGGCGACCGCTTTCAAGTGCTGACAGCTCCTTCGGTCGACGAGGCGCTTGCCTTGCTTGAGAAAGACTCGGGCGAGATCGGCGTCGTCATCACCGACCAGCGGATGCCCGGCAAGACCGGCGTCGCGCTGATGGAGCACTTGCGCCATCGTCATCCGAACATCGTCCGCATTCTGACGACCGCCTACAGCGATCTCGATGCGGCGATCAAATCGGTGAACGAAGGAGGAGCCTTTCGTTACATCACCAAGCCCTGGAACGAAGACGAAATCGTCGGCGCGCTATTGCGAGCGCTCGATTATCACCAGGCTCTCAGCGATCGTGATCGCCTGCTGCGCGAAAAACTGAGCGTGCTCCACCGTCTGATTATCATGGACCGCATTCGCGGCCTGGCCACCGCGGCCACCGCGCTCGAAGGCCGGCTGAACAATGCCTGGGGCGCGCTCGTGGCTTACATGCAGCAATCGCCCGTGCAGCAGCGGATTCGCGTGCAGATGGACGAGATCGCCAGTTTGAACATGGTGGCCGTCGCACGGCGCGAAGCGGAACTGATGATTAAGACAGTGCAGGTCATTCTGCAAGACACGGTAGGTGCGGCCACCGGCCAAGAGCCGTGGCTCAACCTGCACGAAGTCCTCAACGGGTTTGCCGAGCGCGCGCGCCCCGAACTACAGTCGGAAGATATCGACTTGCAAGTTGGCGAGATTCCCGCCGACCTGGCCCTTGCCAGCGATCGCGGGCTGCTGAATCGACTGCTGCAGATCATGGTCCGCCGCGTGGCCGACCTGCACGAAGAGCCGATGAAGATTTCGATTCAACTGGTCGATGCCGCCGCCGATCCGCTCGTGCTGAGCGTGCGCGGGAATTTTGAGAAACTGTCGAACGGCCACGTCTCGTCCCTTTTTTCCGCGGCCATTCCGCTGCAAAAGTGGCCCCTCGGGCTCGATATGGACCTCCTCTCGGCCTTCATGATTGCCCATCACTTGGGCGGCCAGTTGCAGATAGAAACCAAAGCTCCGCTGGGGCCCGGCTTTCGCGTCACTCTGCCGAAGAATGGGCAGCCGACGACCAGCAATTCGCCACCCGAAGCCTGGTTCGACAGCGTGTACGATGCCATTGCCGCCTGGGAGCAGGACGTGCTGAAAGAAGAAGACGATTTGGACTAGGATCGCGAGAGTACTAGTTGATTGTCACGTCTTAGTTTTTGGGTAGACGGACATGAGGTTTCAGCGAGCGTCGTCGATTTTCATTTGCCAATCGACGGCTTCGCTGGCAGTGACCAGGGTGACGTTAGCCCTCATTGCTACTCGCTAAGGTGAAGCGAACTAGCGTGGCTTCTTCTTGGCCAGTCCTTTTGAGTCGGGCTTCTTCGCGACTGGCTTGCTGTCGGTCTTTGGCTTGTCCTTGGGCTTCTCTTTGCTGGCTTCTTTAGACTTGGAAGCAGCTGCAGGCTTGGCAGTATCTGAATTCTTCGCCGGGGGTTTAGAAGCCGCTTTTTCTTTGGCGATCTTATCGGCGGCCGCTTTGGCTTTTTCGGCAGCCTCTTTGATGGCGGCGTCTTTGGCGTTCTTGGCGGCAGCTTTGGCTTCGGCAGCTGGGTTTGGCTTGGGTGTGGGAACAGGAAGCTCGAAAGGTTTTTTCTCGCGCACGACGGGCAACTTGGCAAACGCTTCGCGAATGGCAATCCGCTTTTCGAGCCGTTCCTTATATTGCGTGTCGATTTCGGCCAGGATTGCGCGGAGCTTGCTCGAACCGGGCGAAGCGGCGAGATCGGCACCGAACTGATGCAGCAGCGAGCCGAACTCCACGCCCTTGTTCTTGGGAATGGCCCGCTCGGCACCGGGAACCTGGCTCTTCTCAGCTTCTTGGTCGGTGATCACGCCGACGGCATACAGCGCGTCGATTGCGCCGTTGTTCACAGGAATCGAATGTCCACCCAGTGCGTGTTGCACCACGTAAGCGCGGACAAACAGCGACGAGCCGACGATCTTTTCGAGATCTTTCTCGGCTTTGCCCAGGTTCTGCTTGATGAGTGGGTCGAGGTCGAACGTATAGCTGGCCTCGAAGACCGACTGCAACGACTTCTTGATGCGCGTGGCAGCTGCCGGCGCATCGGGAATGCTCGTCATCACTTCGGCCAGTTCGGTCAAAGTGGTGACCCGAACTTCGTTCCAATCGAAAAACAGCTCTTTCAACTTGGCAAACGCTTCGTCGGCTGCTTCGACGCGGGCATTCTCCAGGCAGCAGGCATAGAGCAAATGCTCGAGCACGCTGCGCTCGGCCGGCGGCACCGCAGGCTTGTAGTGCTTTTTTAGAACCTTATGAACCTTGCTCAAAATCGCGGCGCGATTGGAACCTGTCATGCCTGCCTCAGACTCTTCGTCAATAGTGGTCGGTCGGATGTGCGTGCTTGCGGGGCGTTATATCAGTTGCGAGTGCAAGCCTTAGTCCAGTTCTTCATCCGCCTCTTGCTGCGGCGGAAGATCGGCGGGCTTATCGGGCGGTAGCACTTCCTTGAGAATGCGCGCCACTTCGAGCGAATGCTTGACACCTTTATCGATGACAAACACCAGCTTGGGGGTGTAGCGAGTATCGATTTTGTCCGCGATCACGCTTTGCAAAAAGCCGGCGCTGTTTTGCAGGCCACGCAAGGCGAGGGTTTGTTCCTTCTCGTCCCCCATGACCGACACGTGGATCTTGGCCGACTTCATGTCGGGGGCTACTTCCACGAGCGTGACGGTCACGTTCTTGACACGAGGATCGCGCACTTCCGTGAGAATGGCCATGCTGACCACTTCGCGGAAGGCTTCGGCGGCTTTCAATAAACGGCGAGAGCTCATACAGACATTCAAATCGCTAAACGTACAGAATCGATTAAAACCAGGCGGGACGCCGCCCTGGTGGCAGCGTCCCAGGGAGAGCCGGCACGCGTTACAGCGTACGAGCCACTTCCTCGATGCGATACGCTTCCAGCACGTCGCCTTCTTTAATGTCGTTGAAGTTCTGCAGCTTGATGCCGCACTCCATACCGCGGCTCACTTCCTTCACATCGTCCTTTTCGCGGCGGAGCGTATCGATGCCGTAATCGCCAATCGTGCGATTTTCGCGGTTCACACGCACGCGGCAACCACGTTCGATGCTCCCTTGAATGACCTGGCAACCAGCAACCGTGCCGACGCGACTGATGGCGAACGCTTGCTTGACGAGCGCTCGACCCAGTTCCACGATCCGTTCTTCCGGCTTGAGTTTGCCTTCGAGGATCGCTTTGATGTCGTCGGTCAGCTTGTAGATGATATCGTACCGGCGAATTTCGACGCCACGATCATCCGCCAAGGCCCGGGCCGCTTCATCGGGAATGACATTGAAACCCACGATGACCGCATCGGAAGCATGTGCCAGAGTAACGTCGGCCACCGTGATGCCACCGACCGAAGCCTGTAGCACTTTGACCTTCACTTCGGGATGCTCGAACTTGCCGAGTTCCTTGACGATGGCCTCGATCGAACCACGCACGTCGGCGCGGATGATGAGGTTCAGGGTCGACACGTCTTCCGAATCGTGCAGCCGGCCTTCCGACAACCGCTTCTGGAAGTCTTCGAACGACATCTTGACGTTGCCACCCGACAGCGACGTTTGCCGAGTCTGCGAGGCGCGGCGACTGGCCAACTCGCGAGCTTCGGAAATGTCTTGCACCACGTACAGACGATCGCCCGCTTCGGGCGCGACATCCAAACCGGTGACATTGACGGGAGTGCTCGGCCCCGCTGATTCCAACTGTTCGCGCGGACGGAGCGTATCGTACATTGCCTTGACGCGGCCATGACCGGCACCGCAGACAATGATGTCGCCTTCGCGGAGCGTACCGTTCTGCACCATCACCTTGGCGATGACACCGCGGCCCGCTTCTTGTTCCGCTTCGAGGCACATGCCCATCGCCGGGCGATTGGGGTTGGCCCTGTAATCGTGCAATTCAGCGGTGACGAGCAACGTCTCGAGCAGAGTATCGAGCCCTTCGCCGGTGATTGCACTGGTGCGAATCACTTCGACATCGCCGCCCCATTCGCTCGGCAGCAGGCCAGCGGTGGCCAACTGCTGGAAAACCTTGTCGGGCTGAGCGCCGGGCAGGTCGATCTTGTTCATCGCGACGACGATCGGCACGCCGGCAGCCTTCGCATGGCTGATGGCTTCTTCAGTTTGCGGCATCACACCGTCATCGGCAGCGACCACCAGGACCGCGATATCGGTGACGTTGGCACCACGCGCACGCATTTCGGTGAATGCTTCGTGACCCGGAGTATCGACGAACGCCACGCGGCGGCCATCGGGAGTTGGGACCGAGTAAGCGCGAATGTGCTGAGTAATGCCACCCGCTTCGCCCTTGACCACATTGATGCCGATGAGCTTATCGAGCAGCGACGTTTTGCCGTGATCGACGTGACCGAGCACCGTCACAATCGGCGGGCGAGGTTCGAGGTTCGCAGCCTCGTCTTCGCTGGCAAACCGCTGTTCGAGCACTTCTTCGGGCGTGGGCGGTTGCTTGACGGTAATATCAAGCCCCAACTCCGCCGCGAGCAGTTCGACGAACTGTTCCGGAATCTGGCCGTTGATGCTGGCCGGAATCTTGTTGTTCATCAGCACCCGCAGCACCGAGGCGGCACCGACGCCGGTTTGCTCGCAGAATTCGCGAACGGTGCAGGGGAGTTCCAACTCGACCTTTTCTTTGCGCGGTGCGGTCGGACCACCATGCTTCTTGATCCGCACCAGCCCCCGACGACGACGAGAATCATCATCGTCCTCACCGGTCTGAACCTTGCCGCGACTAGTCCGCTGCTTCTGTCGTTCGGCACGCACGGAACCGATATCGCCCAGACCTTCACCTTCGCCGGGGCGACCCTTACCGCGACCACCCTTGCCCGAACCAGCGCCTTCGGCTGGCATGGGCATGGCACCGGGCTTGCGAGCTTCGCCCTGTTCACGGGCTTTGCGCTGGGCATTGGCCTGTTCGGCCGCTTGCTTCAGCGGGGCGGCACCTTGGCCGCGTTTGTCCTTCAAGGCCTCGGTGGGAATCCGCATCACTGGCTTTTGAGCCTGCGGTTCGTTCACCTTGGCCACGGGCTGAGGCTGCCTGACTTCGGGCATCGCAGCCACGCGCACCGCGGGACCACGTCGTTCGGGCCCCTTGGTCGCTGGCTTGGCGGGAACTTCAGCTCCCTCGCCAGTCTTGGCTTCTGCTTCCTTTTTCTTGCCAGCCGCGCCAATCACGCGAATCGCACCACGACCACGCATACCGAGCGGGTCGCCCCGCTGGGGAACGGCCGAGTGCGGAGCGGTCGAGGGCGTTGTGGGAGCTGGAGTGGAGAATGTTTTACCGTGCGCGCTGACCGTGGGAGGTGCAGCAGCTGGTGGCTCCGGCGCAGCAGGAGCCGGCTTGCTCGCTGGAACAGCCTTGCTGACCGGTGGCGGCGGGGCAACTTCGGGCACCGATACGACCGGCTCGGGTGTTTCGACAACCGGTGCCTTGGCAACGGGCGGGCTAGCCGGCTGCTTGACGACCGGAGGGGGCGGCAACTCGACCGTCTTCGCTTCGGCGGCTACCACGGGGGGCTCTTCGACCGCCACCGCTGACGTTGATTCTTCAAATGGCGACGACTCGACCGCGGGAGCACTGCCAGGGCGCGCTCGCCCCACAGTGGGACGCGGCGGAGGTGGCGGCGTGAGCGCAGTGGTCGAAACGGGGGCCGATAGAACGGCCTTCACATTGACCGGCGGTGCCGCTGAGGGGGAGGAAGCAGGTCGCTTGGAGTGACCCTCAAGATAGGACTTGAGCTTCACTACTTCATCGTCTTCCAGACTGGCCAGCGCCGAACCTTTCCCGGGAATACCTGCTTTTGTGCAGAGATCCACAAGTTCTTTGCTATCCAGCTTCAAATCTTTCGCTAACGCGTAAATCCGTGTGGGCACATTGCCCTCCTCAGGCCGAGTGGCGCGATTCAAAATTTTCGCGCCAATCAGGCGGTACCGCAGGTCAAATCATAAACGCATCTCCTCGACAACCATCCCACTGACCAGACCGAGCCAGATCAGACCAGGAAGGTTGCCTAAGTCCGGGCAGCGATGTGCTGGTGAAGCAGTGCAGCGTGGCTTTCTCATCAACCTTGGCCGATCGCTTGCGATCGTCATCAAAGGCTGGCAATTTCGCCCCAAACCATGCTCATTCACCCACTCGCTACCAAGCAAAACAGCACACGACGCCAGCCAAAGCTGCACTTCGGGCCATCCGCAAATTGGGAGTGATCCGTTAATTTAGCTTTTTGCTGGCAGCTTGACCAGTTGGTCAGGGCGGAATTTTGACACAATCGGCAGATTCGCGGCAGCCCCGTCTTGAAACTAGCCCACCGCGCGGCAGGTATGTCTCAGCAAGCAAACCCCACTCGTCTCTCCTATTGTTCTCTCCGCTAGCCATTCGGTGCCAAAGATGCTGACTTTCGTCCGTCCATTCCTCGCCGGCTGCCTGCTGGCATTGGTTAGCCTGACTACTCTGCCCGCCCAAGCTCAGCGCCCGGTTGCCCCCAAGTTGCTGCCCGAACAAACGCTCGGCTACTTTCGGATCCTCGATACGCCCCAGCTGATCGAGCGGTTTCGCGAAACCAGCTTGGGCCGCATGGGGGCCGATGAGCAGATCAAGCCGCTCGTTTCCGAGTTCTACGCAGCCCTGCAGGAGTTGTGGGGAAATATCGAGGACCGCGTTGGGTTGCCCCTCGATCAGGTTCTGTCAGTGCCGCAAGGCGAAATCTGCATCGCCTTCATCTCGGTTCCCGAAGGACCAACCGGCCTGGTCATTATCATCGATGTGAAAGATCGCCTGCTGAATGCTCGCAAACTGTTGGAGAAAGGCGAGATCTTCGCGGCCGAAAATCAAATCACCAAGACGACTGAGAAGCTCGACGGCTACGACATTCATCTCTTTGCCAACCAGAATGGCCGCACTCAGGCCGTGCAGCTCGAGCGCGACGGTACCATCGTCATTACCTCGGGCAAGAACGTGATGAAACTCTTGCTCGACGCTTGGGACGGCAAGTTGGAAAAGACGCTGGCCGATAACGATCGCTTCAACACGATCATGAATCGCTGCCAGGGAACGCCCGACGACCCGCCGCAACTCACCTACTTCGTCGATCCGGTGCAAATCGCCAAGATCGCAGCCCGCGGCAACTTCGCCGCGCAAACTGGCCTCGCATTGCTGCCGGTGCTCGGTGTCGACGGCATCAAAGGTGTCGGGGGGAGTTTGATTTTTTCCTCTGGCGAATTTGACTCCGTCAGCCACATTCATTTGCTGCTCGAAAGTCCCCGCAGTGGCGTCGTCGAGATGCTCGCGCTGGGAAGTGGCGACACCGCGCCCGAGCCGTGGGTCCCTGCCGACTCGATGAACTACAACACCCTGCACTGGAAGTTCGGCGATACTTATCGCCTCGGAGCCAAGCTCTATAACAGCTTGATGGCCGAAGGGGCCGCGGAAGCGGAGGTCAAAACGCGCGTGCAGGAATGGGTGGGGCTCGACTTCGAAACCGAGATCCTCCCGGCCATGGAAGGGCGCGTCTCGCACGTCGCCTGGATCGAGAAACCAATCAAACTCAACAGTCAGGCGAACATTCTCGGCATCAAGCTTCGCGACGTGAAAGCCTTCCAGCCCACGTTCGACAAACTGCGCGAAAAATTCAAAGAGAACCTCGAAGAGAAGGCCTATGCGGGCGTCACTTACTACGCAATCAAAACACCGCCGCCAGCCAACGAACCACCCGCGAACCTCCGCCGCCCCGATCCCTGCATCGCCACTCTCGGCGATTACTTGATTCTGACCGACAGCTCGCAGGCAATTCAGCAGGCCATCATCACCCACAGCCAACCGGGCACTTCGCTGGCTGCGGAACTCGACTACAAGTTAATCGCCAGCAAGATTCGCCGGCAGAATGGCGGCGAAACTCCTGGTCTGGTTCGCTTCACGCGTCCTGAAGTCGGCATGAAGCTGCTCTACGACCTGGCTCAATCCGAAGACACCCAAGGCATGCTCTCGCGGCAGGCAGAGTCGAATCAGTTCTTCGGCCGACTCGAAAAGGCAATGAAAGACAATCCGTTGCCCCCCTTCTCCGTCATCGCCCGTTACTTTGCTCCCGGTGGTGCCATGATCGTCAACGACGAAACGGGCTTTCATTACACCGACTTCACGCTGAAGAGGAAGTAGGGAGGAAGGGGCCAGGGAATACGGACCAGTCCTAACAAACGCCCCCGGCCCGTCCCGGGGGTTCATTGGCTTTTGCACTACCGATGCTCGGCCGCACTCTCCAGGGAACCAATCAGCGGAGCGAGTAGAGCGGTTTGACCAGCATCGCGCTAATGGCGGGGAGCAGGCCGCCGAGAGCGCCGATGACGAGGGCGACGGTCATCCCCGCGGCGATGATGTCGCCACTCACGGCCATATCGAGGGCCACGAATTTGCCCCCCCCTTGGCCGCCACCGATGATGCTCTTCACTTCATAGCCATCGGCCAAGGTGCCGAGCGCACAGCCCAGGGCACCGCCGAGCATGGCCAGGCAGAGAGACTCGACCAGGAACGACGACAGAACTTCGGCCCGTGAATAGCCGAGCATTCGCAGCACGCCGATATCGCGCGAACGCTGGGCCACGGTGGCGAACATCGTGTTCATCACGCCGAACAGACCGCCAATCGACATCACGGCTGCGAAGACGATGATCGCAAACAGGAACTGCTTGCTCGTCTCCTGCAAGCTGGCAAAGTATTCGGTCTCGACATACGCCTGCACGCTCTTGGCGTAGTCGTTGTTCAAATAGGCCTTGAGTTTTTGTGCTTCCGGTGCGCCCGCGGCCCGAAGTACCACCGAAGAGTACGAATTCTTGCCGAACATCGGGGCCACGATGCCGCGCTTGGCCCAAATCTCGGAATCGAACGTGGAGCCGGTCGGTGCCATCACGCCGACGACCATCCATTTGCGCTCGCCCAGGGTGAAGAAATCGCCAATATCGAGATGCGCACGATTAGTGGCTTTGGCCAACTCGGCGCTGGTGCGCGTGCTTCCCAGTTCGCGCGCCATGCCAATACCGATAACTGCCTCCAGCACGTCGGGTTGCCCCTCACCGCCGCTGGTCACTCCTTCGCGCGAGAGCCAACGGCCACCAGCAAGTAGCGACATGCCATGCACGCGGGCAGCCATCGGAGCATCGTCGACGCCGCGCACTTGCAAGAATCGTCGCCCCGCGGCACGGCCGGAATCTTGATTCTCAATCGGCTGGACGACCACCAGGTAAGTCTCGGGACTGGCTAGTGGTTCGTTCGTTTTTTCGTCGCGCAGAATGCCCGGCTGCAGCACTACGTCGGTGACCACATCGACCGTCAAATTGCTGAAGGTTTCATCCTGAAAGCCTTCGGAAATAACCAGCACGTTGCCGGGCTGGCCGCTCGACTTAGTCAATTCGACCATGCCGTTGACAAAGGCCAGCATCACCGTGAGCAGGCCAATTACCAGCACGAAGCCAATCGCGGTCAGGACCGTCGTCAGCCAGCGGACGGACAAGTTTCGCAAGTTGTAACGGAGCGGCACTCGCCCCCAGAGGGTAAGCATGATCATCAGGCCCACGGCCGTGACGAGCGGAATCAAGCTGAGCGGGGAAATGTTGAATGCAGAAAACATCTTGCTCGATCTAATCGCTTGCCTGTTGTCGCCAACCTTACGCCACCTTCGAAAACACATCCGTCACTTTTACCGAGCAGGCCGACCACGCCGGCCAGACGCTGCCGACGAATCCCGCCAGCAACCCAATGGCGGGGCCCCACCAGAGCGCGCCGGAAGAGATGAAGAACTTGCCGAAGAAAGCAATCGGCAGCGCGAAGCCGCCGAAATAGTCGTTGATTAAGAAGTACGCACCCCACGAGCCGAACAGCCCGGCGAGCAGGCCGAGAATCATCGATTCGCCCAGGACCAACAGCAGAATTTGCCGCGGGCGAAAACCGAGAACCTTCATCACCGCCAGTTCTTGCCGCCGCTCGCGCACACTGATGCCGATGGCATTCGCACTCACCACGCACAACGAAATGATGGCCGCCGGCGTGAGCAGAAATCGCATGCCCCAGAATATATCGCGGTATGAGTCGAGGAAGTTCGCCACGCCAGAGGCAGCGGTCTCGCACTTCACCGCCGGATTGGTGAACGCGGGCGAAGTGCTGATCTGCTCGGCGATCTTCTGGAACTCCTGCTTGTTGTTCACACGGAGCCAAAACAGGGCGAGACTCCGATCGGCCTGCGGGTGTTGCTTGCCGGCGTGCGTGCGCGGGTAAGCATCGATGGCGTTGTTCAAATACTTGCGGTTCA
This sequence comes from Anatilimnocola aggregata, assembly GCF_007747655.1. Taxonomy (NCBI): domain Bacteria; kingdom Pseudomonadati; phylum Planctomycetota; class Planctomycetia; order Pirellulales; family Pirellulaceae; genus Anatilimnocola; species Anatilimnocola aggregata. Next base: position 2,535,944 of record NZ_CP036274.1, on the reverse strand, counting down.
TGGCTGCCGACTGATCGTACCGCCCCGCACCGGCGGGGAATTGGCCGACAATCTCGAACTCCAAATCGATCTCTTTGAAGTTGAGGCCATACAACTTAATCCGGTCGCCGATCTTCTTATTCAGCCCTTTCAGGCGATCGCGCCCCAGGATCAATCCTTGCTGATTCTCTTCGAGCCTGAGGACCGCCTGGTGAAATTCTTCTTTCTCTTGACCTTCAAGCTTGTCGAGGTCGTCCATCATCGTCTCGAGCTTTTTGGGCTCAAGCGCGAAGGCGAACAAGATATTGTCGCGAGTCATCTGCTTGGGATCGAGCGAACCACCATAGAACTGCCAGGTCATGGAGTCCGCAGGTTTGATATCCCCCGGGTTACGAGCGCCCCCTTCTTCCAACTGACTGGCATAGGCGAAGGGCATGCGACTGGGGATTTGCCAGCGTTCGGTGACGATAGCTTTCAGGTCTTTTTCTTTTTCGGTTGTTGCTTTGTTCAGGAAGTCGAGAATCGACCAGACCAGCGTGATCACCAGCACCAGCATCACGGTCGCGCCAGCTGTCAACAGCGACCGCAGCTTGTTGCGGCGGACGTTTTTGAACATTAAGAGGAGAAATTTCATAGGCGGCGGTGAGCGAAGGGGGTGTCACGATTTGCGCACGCCCCAGTGTATCATGCCGGCCAGAACCGGTTGAGAGCAGGTTCCACACCTCTTCTATTGCCGCATCAGTTCTTTTTGTCACCCAGATTGACCGAACGATTGAAGTCGTAGAGTCGGTCGCGGAGTGCATAATCGAGAATCCAGTCGCGACCGACGCCGGACCAGATCTGATCCACCGTGTTCTCTGTGGGAACAGTCGAAGCATCGAGCAAGCTGTCGAGACCGGCGATGCGGGCGGTAAAGGACTGACTGGAATTCCAGATCGCGGCGATGGTCAGAATCGTCTCCCGATCGTGTTCGTGGGTCCACGTGCCGCCGATCAAGATATCGTCTCCCGCAAGGCCGAAGAGACGATCGACGCCGGTACCACCAACGAGAATATCCCGCCCACTTCCGCCGTACAGATAGTCGTCGCCACTGCCACCATCGAGCACGTCGTTATCGTTCTCGCCGTACAGAAAGTCGTTTCCTTCCTCACCAAAGATGAAGTCGTTACCGCTGCGGCCAAAGAGGAAGTCTTGCCCGGTTCCGCCGTAAAGTTCGTCGGGGCCTTTTTGGCCGGTGACGTAATCGTTGCCGGTTCCGGCGAACACGGTGGCCGGCTTCGTTAAACGCGGGTCGAGCAGGACGTAATCACCACTCTCGAAGACATTCACCAGCAGGCGGTCGAAATCGTCCGTAGGAATCGTTTCGAAGGTGCGGTTGCGGATCATAGTCCGCGCAGGACGATGCAAAATGGGAATGGCGGGGACCGACGTGACGGTGATTATGTCGCGCCCCGTCGTGCCGGTGATTACAAGCAAGCTGTCGCCCGGATGGAGAGGATCTTCGATGATCATGTTCGAGCCCGGCGCGGCAGTCACCAATTCGATGGCGTAGTCCTCCACTTCGCCATCGGCAGCAGCCCCAGTCGGCTCCAGTTCTCCCGTGCTACTCAGGCGGAAACGAGCGTACGTCGTCCCTTCCTCAGCGTCGAACGGAACATTGATGATCAGAGTGTTCAGGTCCGAACTCACCTCGCTGCTGCTGGCGATTTGTTCTCCCTCGTCGGTGAAGTCGCCATCTTGATTGAAATCGATCCAGGCATCGAGATACCCGCTTTCACTCGCAACAAATTCAATCTTCGCACCATAGCCGGCCAAAAGCGCACTCGCCATCGTCACGCCGTCTTCGTCATCATCGCCAGCACCGTCCCCGTCATCGCCCAGTGCATCGGCAGAAGGAAGTCCATCCTCTTCGTAATCGACACCAGCGCCCAGGAAGAGAGTTCCCTCGCCATGCGTAGGTCCATCGTCTGCGAGCAAAGTGCCATAAGTCTCGGGCGCATCGCCGGTATCAATCGCCCCTTCGCCGCCACCCCCGGCCACACCGATGGCTGCCAGAACTGCCTCGACCACTTCGGCGGCAGTTGAAGCTTGAAAGAGCGTGCCGCCGGTACCATCTGCGAGCGCTTGAAATGCCGCCAGGGCGCTTGAATCGCCGCCGATCACAATCGGCAGAATTCGAACTGAACTGGCCGTTGACTCGCCGCCAGATAACAAGGGGGCAACGATCGGCGTCGCACCTTCATTGTTCGCCGCGTCGATGACACTGCTAATGGTGTAGCCGGTGAAGGGTTCGGGATCGTGCGGCGGAGCATCGCCCATCACAATGATGAATTTACTAACACCCTCACCACGCCACTTGCCCAACGACGTCGAATCAATCGCGTGCATCAAGCCAGAAAGCACCGATTCGGGAAAATCGCCGCCCCTTCCCAATTCCAAGGCTTGAATTCCAGAATTGGCCGTAACTTCACTGCCCGTGAAATCCTGGACATCATTGGCGGGATAGTCACCAGGATCGCCATAAGGAGACGTAGGAAAGTCTCGATAGTCCACGACCGAAATTCGCGCGTCGATCTCGCCATCGACTCGAAAGCTTTCATGAACTTGAGCAATGATCTCGGCCGCCGAGGCTTGTACTGCCGCGATATCGTCGAACATGCTGCCCGTGGTATCGATCACAAACGTCAAATCGATTCGGTTGGCTGCACCTGTGCCGAAGTTCGCCGCCGGCACGGGAGTCGCGAAACCGGGATAGTCCCCACCGTCAAAGATCGTCGACGGCGCATCGACCACGGTGCCAGTCGCAGCGAGTAATCCCGCAATGAACGAATTGGAATTGAATCCCTCGCCCGGGGTTATTTCTGGAAACAGGTCGTAGTCCAAATTGTCGGCGTAACCATGCAAGCGGCTAATCAGCGCATTGACCCACTCCCGTGAATCAGCAAAAGCCGCAGGCTTGGTGAGTGTATGCAACTGGTCGGGAGTATGAACGGCAATGTCGTTGGTGCGATTGAATCGTGCGACCAATCCAAATTCATCGCCGGCACCCAGTGAGAGTGCAAATGAATCGTCGGGGCGTCTGACAAACAATGGATCTTCGTCGGCATGACCATCGAGATCAGCATCCGTGTAGGCCACCTGCGGAGTAATCAAGAGTGAGAGATGGTCGAATATCAAAACCCCTCCAACCTCGTGCGTTTGCAGTTGCACGTTGTACTGCGCATTCAGTGAAGCCAGCAAATTTCTCTGCTCCAACCGTTCGAACAAGGGTTGAAAAAATCGAGTGACTGCAGACCGACGAGCGTTGCGGCGAGTGGACATGGCAGGGCCCTTTTTCAAGATGTTCGAGCAAAGCGTGGCGAGCGATGTTTGAGTTCGCGCCGCGCATGCTACCCCTTACGGAAGGGGGGTGCAACTATCTGCAAGTGGCAATTTTAACACCAGGCGCGGCTTGCCGATTCCTTGGCAGTCCGTCGCTGGCTAGACTGATCGGCCGCCGATGAAGCTATTTTTGATCCGACAATTCCACCCACGAATCCACAGCGCGGAGAGTTACGATGGCAAAGAAAAAGCCTGCCAAGAAAAGCAAAGAACTGAAGGCCAAGCATAAGAACGAGGAGCGGATCATCCTGCGAACGGGCGAGGCGCTCGTTGAGGGTGAGCCAGCCTATTCGGCGGCCGAACCGGAGGTGGTGATCGGCGAACTCGACGGCCCCGTCGGTTATGCGATTGCGAACCTGATCGGCGACCAGGTGAAGGGGCATACCAAGGTTTTTGCCATTCTGAATAGTGACGTTCAGATTCGCCCGACGACGCTGATGGTCAGCAAGGTGACGGTCAAGAGTTCGAAGTACACCAACATCCTGATGGGCACGGTCCAGGCGGCCATCGCCCACGGTGTGCTGGATGCGGTTCGGGCAGGCGATTTGCCCAAAAAGAAGGTGAACGACCTCGGGATCATCGTCTCGGTGTGGCTCGACCCCAGCATTGTCGACGAACCGTCCGTCGACTTCGAATTGCTGTTTCGCACCAATCGCGAGGCCACCGCCAAGGCCATCGGCAAGGCGATGCGCAACGAACCGTCAATCGACTGGCTGCTCGACAACCAGGACAAAGTGCAGCATTACTTTCATCAGTTGGCCATCGAAGGGAAGTTAGAGTAACGCTGTAGGCATTTAGTAGGTCACATCGGCCCGATGTGGCGCTCGTTTGGCAAATGTCGGGGTGGCTGAAGGTATCTTGGGCGATCCAGCAGGTCGCTCCGTAGCAGGGTGACAAGTTGTCAAAACTTGGCCGAAAATGCCGATTTTCGGCCCTACCCCCTTTGAGACAAGGTGGGGGGATGTTGTTAAGATGGGCTTAACCCTCCTGGCCCATTTGCTCGACAGGCCCCCGCATGCCCGAGTACCGTCAAGATCCACTCTCGCAACGCTGGGTCATCGTCGGGAGCGAACGCTCTTCTCGACCCCAGGAGTTCGTAGAGCGAACCGACCGTCCCAGCGATCTCAACTGCCCGTTTTGTGCCGGCAACGAAGAACAAACTCCTCACGCGGTGCAGATCTATCCCGCGACTAATGGCCGGGCCAAGACATTTCCCTGGCAAGTGCGGGTCGTTCCCAATAAGTACCCGGCCGTCACGACCGAAGTCCCCGCCTCGCCGACCAGTCAAAACGGCTCGCTCCATCGACACGAAATCGGCTTTGGCCAGCACGAGGTGATTATCGAATCGCCCGAGCACATTACCAGCTTGAGCGAACTGTCGCTGGCCGATCAGGTACTCGTCTGGCGGGCCTATCAAGATCGCCTCCGCACGCTGCGGCAAGATGGCCGTTTCAAGTACGTGCAAATCTTCAAGAACGTCGGCGCTGCCGCGGGTGCTTCCCTCGAACATACCCACAGCCAGGTCGTCGCACTTCCCTGGACGCCCCCCGACGTGCAAAGCGAGGCCGATCGCTTTGGGCAACATCAAACCAAGACGGGCCGCTCGCTGCTGACGCAAATCGTCGAAGAAGAACTGGCCTCCGGCGAACGGATCGTCGCTCAATCACCGCGGTTCGTCGCCTTCTGTCCCTGGGCGAGTCGCTTCCCCTATCAAGTCTGTCTAGCGCCGCGCAAACAGGCTGGCACCATCGAGCAATTGCAGGCTGGCGAACTTAGCGAACTGGCAACGATTGTGGGTGAGGTTATCGGTCGAATCGAACGTGCGCTCGCGCGTCCGTCATATAATCTGATTCTGCACACGGAACCCTTTGACATTGGTTCGCACGACCACTATCACTGGCATATCGAGATTTTTCCGCGCCTTACGAAGGCGGCTGGCTTTGAGTGGAGCACGGGTTGCTGGATGAACCCCCAACCGCCCGAACAGGCCGCCGCCCTGCTGCGTGAATCGGGCCTCTCTCCGGCCAGCTAGCACGCGTGTGAGTCGATCGGTGAGTTGTTTGATGACCGGCCGCGCGGAAGTTCCGATTGAAATAACTAGCTAATTGGTATCAAGCTTGCCGATGTTGAGGGACGACTGTCGCTCGCCGCGCACTGGCGCGGCAAACAACATCAGCTAGCTGCCTGGTTCTGCTCTCTCGTCACGATGGTGATTTGGGCTATGAATGCGATTCGCCTTTGCTTGGTCTTGCACAATCATCAACCCGTCGGAAATTTCGACGGCGTCTTCGAGCAAGCCTATCAAGACAGCTACCTGCCGTTTCTCGACGTCTTCGAGAGCTACAGCGACCTGAAGATTTCGCTGCACACCAGCGGACCGCTGATGGAATGGCTCGACGAGCGCCATGGCGAATACATCGACCGCGTCGCGAGGCTAGTTGCTGCGGGGCGAATCGAAATCGTCGGCGGACCGTTCTACGAACCAATCATGACCATGATTCCCCCGCGCGATCGCGTCGGGCAGATCACTACCTATACCCGTTGGCTCGAGACGCGCATCGGCGCGCATGTGCAAGGGATGTGGATGCCCGAGCGCGTCTGGGAACAATCGCTGACCGGCGACCTGGTGAGCGCGGGCATGAAGTACACGGTCCTCGACGATTTCCACTTTCGCAATGCGGGACTGACGGAAGATCAGCTTCAAGGGTACTACCTGACCGAAGACGACGGCAAGGTGCTGTGCGTTTTCCCAGGGAGCGAACCACTCCGCTACACCATTCCCTTCCAATCGCCCCAGTCGAGCATCGACTACCTGCGCGGCATTGCCGACAAGCATCCCGGCGCCGTGGTGGTCTTCGGCGACGACGGCGAAAAGTTCGGCACCTGGCCCGATACGAAGAAGCACGTCTACGAAAACGGCTGGTTGCGGCAATTCTTCGATGCCCTGCTGCACAATCGCGATTGGCTGCAGATGAGCACTCTGGCCGAGGCTTATGAGAATTCGCCGCCGGTCGGCAAGATCTATCTGCCCGACGGCAGCTATCGGGAAATGACCGAGTGGGCCTTGCCGGTCAATCAGCAGCTTGAATACGACAGCATCACGCACGACCTGGAGCACGACCCGCGCTGGCCGCGGATCAAGCGGTTTGTGCGCGGCGGTTTCTGGCGAAACTTCAAGGTGAAGTATCCCGAAACCAACGAGATGTACTCACGAATGATGATGACCAGCCGGCGCTTCTCGCAGGCCGAACGCGAAGGTGCTTCGGGCCCCGCGTTCGACAATGCTCGCCAGGCACTCTATCGCGGTCAATGCAACTGCCCGTATTGGCACGGCGCGTTCGGCGGCATTTATCTGCCCCACTTGCGCAACGCGATCTACAACCAGTTGATCGCCAGCGACAACCTGATCGACCAGGCCACCGGCAAAACCGGCCCGTATGTCGAAGCGACCGTCGACGATTACAACTTCGATCTGAAGCAGGAAGTGCGACTCAGCAGCGACAAGCTGATTGCCCTCATCGCGCCAGCCCAGGGGGGCATGTTATACGAATTGGATGTGCGGTCGATTTGTCACAACCTGGGAGCCACCCTCACGCGGCGGCCGGAGTCGTATCATCGCAAAGTGCTGGCCGGCGCCTCGGGCGCGAATGGGAATGTGGCGAGTATTCACGATCGTGTTGTGTTCAAGCAGCCGGGGCTCGACGAGCGATTGCAATACGACCCGACCAATCGCAAGAGCCTGCTCGACCATTTCTTCGAACTGGGTGCCACGCTGCAAGGTGTGAGTCGAGGTGAAGCTCGCGAACTCGGTGACTTCGTCACTGGCGTGTACGAAGCGAAGATTCGCCGTGCGAGTGACCGCATGCAAGCGCAGCTGACTCGCACGGGCTGGGTGAACGGTCGCGAGATTCGCATTACCAAAGCGGTGACAATGGCAGCGGGGAGTCAAACGCTGGAAATTGCCTATCAGCTGGAGAATCTGCCGCCGCACGAACTGGTGCATTTTGGCGTCGAGTTGAACTTCGCCGGTTTGCCTTCGGGGGCCGACGATCGTTATTTCCACGACTTGACCGGCAATCGCTTCGGGCAACTCGGCACACAACTCGACCTGAACGACATCAACCAGTTGGGTCTGACCGACGAATGGCTGGGGATCGATGTGCAGTTGGTGGCCAACCGCCCGACGAACTTCTGGACCTTCCCGGTCGAAACCGTCAGCCAGTCGGAAGGTGGCTTCGAGTTGGTCCATCAATCGGTCGCGGTCCTGCCGCACTGGCACATCCGCGGTGATGCCGCCGGCAAGTGGACCGCCACCATTCAACTCACCACCAGCACCGCGCTCGCCGAACGCCGGATGCTGCCCAAGCGCGATGCCGCCGTGGTAATGTCGTAGGTGGATTCGTAGCGTGGGCTTTAGGCCACGTTGATCGCAGTTGTAGAGTGGGCTAAAGCCCACACTACAATTTCGCGCAGACGAACTTTATTCTTCTGCTGGGGCGGCGAGTGGCTCAATCGGAGCCTGCTTTTCCAAGGTAGCTGCAGTAAGTCCTAACTTGGTACCTCGACTTTCGCCCCTCCGCCAAGCTCCTCTGCTCGTCCCATCCAATCAAAAAGAAAGGGCGGCGGCCGTAGCCATCGCCCTTGAGTTGGTCAGTAAGAAGTAATAGCTTCGGTTGACGGACTACGACTTCTTCGCGCCGACGCCGAGTTCCTTCAACTTGGTAGCAATGTCGGCGCCATGCGAGTCGGTCTTTACAGCCTTGTCGACGTGCAGCAACTTGCCGTCTGCACCGATGTAGAACGTCACGCGGCCAGCCGCGGTGCCGGCAGCATTCAGAATGCCGTACGCCTTGGCGACCTTGCCATCCGGATCGCTGAGAATCGGGTAATCGAGCGACAGCGACTCGGCGAACTTCGTGTTCTTCTCTACGTCATCGGTGCTGGCGGTGAAGTAAGCAGCATCGAGTCCCTTCAGCGAGGCGCTGTTTTCCTTCATCGACTTGCACTCTTTGGTGCACCCGCCGGTAAAGGCACGGGGGAACCAAGCCACCACAATCGCCTTGTTCGTTTTCTGCAGTTCCGACAGCTTGTAAGTCTTGCCGTCGCTCCCCTTCAGTTCAAAATCGGGGGCGGCATCGCCTGCCTTCAGTGGTTCGGCGGCATTCAGCAGACCGGCGGACAAAGCAAACACCAAACCCAATCCTAAGCACAGCCACGTTTTCATCTTATTCGTCTCCGAAGAAGTTGTATGTTCAAAACCGCTCGTCAAGCTAACTCTTCCGCGGGCAACATTCAACCAGCGAGAGCAGCCAGTTATGCCGGGATCGGGAGTTCGAGGCAGTAGTTGAGAAACGCCGCGCCGCGGAAAAAGACGATCTGGTTACGCAGTTCACGAAAGCCGAAGTGCATAAAGAAGGGGCGCGCGGTGATGCTGGCCTCGGTGAAGATACGCTCGCAGTTCCACTGGCGGGCTTGGGCGACGATGGCACTCAGGATCAACCGGCCGACGCCTTGCCCCTGATGATCGGCCGAGACGAAAAAGCGGTCGAGATGGCCGCTGGGTTCGAGATCGCCAAAGCCGGCGATAGTTCCGTGCGCTTTGTCAGCGACTTCGGCCACAAAGGTCCGTTTGCCGCCAAAGTTCTTGGCCCAGGTCTCCAAGGTGAGGTCTTCAGAAGACCACGCCGCGATTTGAGCGGGGCAATAGTCGCGGCAATTCACGCGGCGAATCGTCTCGCGAAAGAGGGCGAGTAAGGCCGCAGCATCGGCGGGTTCGTAATCACGCAGGCGATAGACGGGCGAATTCATAGCGCCTGTTTAGCTCTTGATCGCGAACTCGATCATGGCTTCGCCCTGTTTGCGGCCTTTGAAATCGGGCTTGGCCTTCAAGTCTTGAATCGTCAATTCCAGCCGATACTTGCCAGCGGCGAGTTCGGCAGGGAGATAGATGCGATAAGCGAGAAAGTAGTCGCGGCGATAGTTGCGGCAGATCTCGCGGTCGAGTGGTAGCTGACGTTCGTCGATTAGATTCCCGGCGGCATCGTAGATTTGGTACGAGCCCTGCAATTCGGTCTCGAACGACGTGGCCGACTTCTCTTCGGCGGCGAAGTTCTGCACTTCGACGTACAGAATCACCTGCTGTTTGGGAGTGAACTCGGCCCGCGAAAATTCGGTGTACCAGCCGAAGCTTTCGACCTTCTCGCAGAACATCAGGTTCGAAAGATCGAGCTTGCTGGCGGCAGAAAGCGAATTATTCACTTCCTGCAGCGAGCGGAGGATCTTCGCATTGCGCGAGCTGGGTCTCTTGGCATCGTCGGGCGAGAGCCAGGTGGACAAGGCGAACATCATTTGCTTGAACGCTTCGCGTTCGGCGGGGGGGAGTTGTTCGACCTTGTCGACGGCATCGTCGTTGCGGTCGGCGATCAACTGCAACAGGCGGAGCTTCTGTCGCAGTGCCGGCAACTCGGCTTCTTCTTTGCGATCGGTTCGCTGACGAATCTCGCGTTCGAGCGCAGCGATATGTTTCTGGCACAACTCATCGAGTGCTTCTTCTTCGACTTTCGCCGCTACTGGGTCGTCAGCCGGTGAGGCGGAAGCATTGAGCGTGTGATCGGGGCTCGGCAAACTGCCTTTCACATTTTCGGGCTGATGCGAGACGAGTGCGATAGTCGGCGCGGCGACGGGTTCGATGGCCCGCGCAGTGGGAACAATGGACGCGGGTGGTGCATAGTATTCGTGCGGTGCGGGGACGAGTGAATTCAAACTGCCGAGGGGCGTGGTCACCGGCCAATTCCGTTCTTGCGAACTGAGCGCCGTCTGCACAGCGGTTTCAGCTGGCGCGGGTGGCGTCACCGGCAAGTAGTGCTCGCGCGATTCGTACGGATTGGAAGCCGAAGCAGCCGGAGCTGTGGGCTGCTGGGGTTTCGGTTCGGTGCGAATCGGCAAGCGGCCGGCCAATTGTTGAGGGTCGAGCGGACGCGCGGCCGGGATACCCGTTTGTTGCAAAGGCAAAGCCTGCGGCTGCACGAGTGGCAGCGAAATTGCAGGCCCTGTGCTTGCCGCAGGATTTCCCGGTGCAGGACTCGCAGGTGCGGCTTGAGGATTGTTCTGCTTAACTGCCGTGGGATAAGGACTGGGCTCTTGAATCAACTCGGGGGGTGGCGACAGCTTCCCTTCGAACTCATCGGCGGTGAGCGAACTAAGCAGATCGTCGTGCTTTCGCAGCCCCAATCCCGGCAAGGCGCAGCCGGCGATCGTCGCCAGCGTCAAGACGCCGAGCGTTGCGATCTGCCAGGGGAATGCGAAGGGACGAATCACGTGGGCCAGTTCCTCTGAGTGCTAGTGACGATCCATGATCTCACCAGCGCAGGGGGAAGTTGCTTCGGCAACAATTGCCGGCGGATAGTAGTGAGCGCGTCCGTTTCGTGCAAGTGAGATCAGACGCTCGGTCGCGGCGAGCACCAGCGGCTGAATGAGCGAAAATTCAGCTACCACAAAACTGCTGGCATGAGCGTTGGCTGATTTGTGCCATCAGTCTTCAAGGGGGCCAGCAGGGGGCACGGCCACTATCCAGATCATTTGCTAGATAACGCCGCGGGTCTGGCAAACTACGTCGAAAGTACCGGGAAAATCGGCGTTCTCGCCCTCTTTGTGATATCTGGCACGGACGTTGCGTTTAGCCGCATTCAACGTCCCCCACCATTGCCCCGACCTGGGCAACTGCCGCAACGGATTGTGTCACCCGCCTGCTGAAGTGCTCGCCCGGATTGGCGTCAGCCTTCGGCTGCTCACCTATTTCGAACGATTCGAGTTTTGTGCTGAGGAGAATTTCTGATGAAGCGCCGAGGTTTTACATTGATCGAGTTGCTGGTGGTGATTGCCATCATCGGCGTGCTCGTGGCCCTGCTGTTACCTGCCATTCAAGCCGCACGTGAGGCCGCTCGCCGCACGCAATGCTCGAACAACATGAAACAGCTTGGCATTGCCATTCACAATTTTCACGACACCAAGCGCAAGCTCCCCAGCGGTGGTCGTCCACCCACCTCGAGCACGATTCGCTGCGGTGTGTTCGTCTACCTGCTCCCTTTCCTCGATCAAAAAACGTTGTGGGACCGATACGACACCAGCGTAACCTGGAGCCATGCGAACAACCTGCCGGTGAGCAGCTTGGATCTGTCGTCGTTCAAGTGCCCTTCGTCACCCAAGCACGGTGGGCTGCTGGACCATAACCCAGACGGCTATAGCGCTGGCTCGCCGTGGACCGGCATTGTGGCCAACGGCGACTACGCCGCTTCGCTGGGCGTCGATCCGGCGTTGCCAGCACTGGCCTCGGCCCTGTCGCCACCGCAAGTGGTCGTCGGCAGCTCGTCGACCATTTCGACCGCTTCGCAAACCACCAACGGCTTCCTGCCGAAGAACGCAGCTCTGACCTTCGCCGATATCACCGACGGGCTATCGAACACCATTGCCATTTGGGAATCGGGTGGCCGGCCTTACGTCTATCGCCGTGGCACGCTGGTCAATAACGACATTACGAAGGCCCACCTCAATGCCGGCGGTTGGGTGCGCCCGGCCAGCGACATTCTGTTCGCGGGTTCGAACTCGACCGGCACGACGGTGCCAGGCGTGTTCATCAACCGCACGAACGGCCGCGATGTCGGTACCGAAAGCTACGGCAGCTCGGGTTATCCCAGCGTCGGCACCGAAGGATCGAGCCAGCCCTATGCGTTTCACCCCTCGGGTTTGAACGTGCTGATGGGCGATGGTGCGGTGAAGTTTGTGGACGAAGGTGTGCCGATTGGTCTAGTCGGCGCTTTGGTGACCCGCAACTCGGGAACCAGCGAAGCTGCGATCTCCGATTTCTAAACGGCCGCTACGAGCCCTCGTAAAACTGACTTTAGTTTGAGAAAGATGGAACTGTTATGAAAAATCGACAACTCGCGGCGCAGAAAGACTCGCCGCTGAATATTATCGTGGCCTACCTGACCTTTACCGTGGGCGTGATGCTGTTTCTGCTGCCGATGTTTTCCGGCTGCGGTCGCACCGAGAAGCGCATCAAGGTGGTGCCAGTTACCGGCAAGGTTACGTTCGCGGGAGAAGTTCCCGCGGGTGCCACCATCGTGCTGCATCCGGTCGGCAAGTTGGAAGTCGCCGATGTGGCTCCTTCGGCGACCGTCAAGAACGATGGTACCTTCAAGATCAGCGTATATGGCGACGGTGACGGCGCTCCTCCTGGAGAGTACGTCGCCACGATTGAGTGGTTCAAGATCGTTACCGGCCCCAATGGCGATGGTGGCGGTCGCGGACCGAACGTGATTCCGGTGAAGTACTCGCGGAAGGACCTGTCGCCTGTGAAGGTGACAGTGACCGACGCGCCCACCGAACTGCCGCCAATCACGATCACGCGCTAACGATTTGCGGGCCGGAACCGGACAGAGGCTTTCCCGCGCCAGAGGCTGCATCAAATGGGTGCAGCCTCTGGTCATTTCTTGGCGCTGCTGGGCAATTGGTAGAGCCGCGCTAGTAAGACTTGCCTCAACTCCGCTAGAGCGCATCTAAAGGCCCATTCGCCAGATCGTACTGATTCCTAGTGGTCGTGATGTTCGAGGTTGCCGCTGTAAGACGTGCCATTGATCGTCACATTCAGGCGGCCGGTTGTTTTGGGAGCTTCGAGCAATTCGAGGACTTTCTCGTCGACGAGCACGAACCGCGAGGAGCCACCCGTTTCGCCTTCTTGAGGTGAAGCAGTGAGCTTGGCTTGCTGCGGTTCGCCCGCGGCGACAAGGTTGAGCAGGAGTTCAGGATCGGCGATGGTCACTGCGGTCTTGGCATCAGGGCCAAGCAGATAAATGGTAATGGTCTTGGACGCATCGTCGTGCGTCAGTTCAGCATGATATTCACCTTTCTGACCGAGTTCGATCAAATGCCCCTTGTGGGGACCTTCTTCGGCATGCTCGTGGCCGGTATCGGCTTTGGCAGGAGCCGGTGGGGCAGCTGGTTTGGCGCAACCGAGCACGCAGTTGAACGAGAGAGCGAGGAGGAAAGTGGCGTTACGAAGTGACATGAGATTCTCCCAGTGAAAAAGAAACAAAAGTGGTTAGGGTTGGCTCGCCACGGCTACAGCTGAAGCTGCCGGCGGTATGAGCGATTTTGGTTCATCGGCGAATTCGTCAGCTTGTTCGTCGTCGTGCAGATGCAGTTCCGCTGCGCGACGACCGAAGCACCAGAAGAGAGCTGGATGGACAAAAAAGTCGAGCAGCGTGGAACTAATCAGCCCGCCAAGGATGACGGTTGCCACCGGATATAAAATTTCTTTGCCGGGCTCTCCTGCAGCGAGCACCAGTGGCACCAGCGCGATGCCCGCCGTGAGCGCCGTCATCAGCATGGGCGCGAGGCGTTCTTTTCCAGCCCGCTCGATCATCTCGGGGATGAATTGTTCCCCTTCGTGCTTCACTAGGTGCAGGTAATGCGCGATGAGGAGAATGCCGTTGCGCGAGGCAATGCCAGAGAGGGAGATGAAACCGACCATGCTGGCCACGGTGAGCGACTGGCCAGTAATGACCAGCGCAGCAACCGCGCCGATGGCAGCCATCGGCAAGGCAGAGAGGACTTGCAGGGCGAGATTGGTGGAGCCGAAGAGGGTGTAGAGTGCCAGGAACATCGCGGCGAGCGAAATCAGACTGAGGAGGCCGATCATTCGCGTGGCATTCCGCTGACTTTCGAATTGCCCACCGTATTCGAGAACGTAACCCAGCGGCAGTTTGGCTTCGATCGGCTTCAGCTTGGCTTGAATGTCGGTCACCACGCTATTCAAGTCGCGGCCAGCCGTGTTGCACTGAATGATGATCCGGCGTCGCACGTTCTCGCGATTGATGGTATTGGGCCCACTTTCGCGGCGAATCGTGGCAATCTGACTGAGAGCCACGCGACCACCATCGGGCAGATTCACCGACAAGCGTTCGAGTTGATTGAGGTCGCTGCGATAGGCATCATCCAAGCGGACGACGAGATCAAACTTTCGTTCGCCCAGCACGATCTCCGAAACGGTTCGACCATTCAGAGCGGTTTCGACAAACGCGTTTACGTCGTCCGACGACAATCCATAACGGGCCAGTTGATCGCGATTCAACTCAATCTGCAGCTGAGGAATTTCTACCTGCTGTTCAACCATCAGGTCTTTCACACCCGGGACGTCCTGCATGGCAGCTTCCATTTCCTTGGCGGCGCGGCGCAGGATTGTCAGGTCATCGCCATAGAGCTTGATACCGACCTGAGCCTTAATGCCCGAAAGCATGTGCGAGATGAGATGCTGCAGCGGCTGTTCGACGGCGATCACCACACCGGGAACCTGCGTCAGCTCCTCGCGCAGTTCGGCGAGGACTTCTTCGCGATCTCGCCCGCTATGTTGATCGAAGCTGATGATGATTTCCGACATATTCACGCCCTCGGCATGCTCATCGAGTTCAGCGCGGCCGGTGCGTCGGCCGAAGGCGACTACGCCTTTCACCTTGGCGATGCGCTCGTCGACCATGTGTGCGATGCGATCGGATGTCGCCAGCGAAGTTCCCGGCGGCAGGATGACATTCACCTGCACGCTACCTTCGTTGAACGGCGGGAGAAAATCGCGGCCGAGTTGTGTGACCGTGATCAGGCTGATGGCGACGGCGACCGCCACTGTCGCCAAAATGGGCCAGGGATGGCGCACGCTCAGGCGAATCGCAAAGCCAGCGATCCATTTCAACCAACGGAGGAGAAAGCCGTCCTCTTCATGCTCCATGAACTTTGCCCCCGGCAGCAGCCAATACGATAGGACCGGCGTGACCGTGAGGGACACAAACAGTGAGGCGATGATCGAGACGATGTAGGCAATGCCCAGCGGCGTGAACAGCCGTCCTTCCATACCACCGAGCGCGAAGAGCGGAATGAACACCAGCACGACCAGAATGGTGCTAAAGACGATTGAATTGCGGACTTCACTGCTCGCCTCATACACGACGCGCAGCGGTGATTTGGGTTTCGCAGCGTGCTTGTTCTCGCGCAAGCGGCGAAAAATGTTCTCGACGTCGACAATGGCGTCGTCGACCAATTCGCCGATAGCCACCGCCAGCCCGCCGAGGGTCATGGTGTTAATCGACATCCCCGCCCACTTGAATACCAGCCCGGTAACCACGATGGAAAGTGGAATCGCCGTGAGCGTGATGAACGTCGTGCGAAAGTTGAGCAAGAACAAAAACAGCACGATTACCACCAATATGCCACCGTCGCGCAAGGCCTCGATGACGTTGCGGATACTCAGGTCGATGAACTCTTTTTGCTGATAGACATTGGGATTGATTTGCACATCGGCGGGGAGCGTTGGCTTCAGATCATCGAGCGCTTTGATCACGCTGCTGGTCACCGCCCGAGTATCAGCACCGGGCTGTTTCGAAATGATAATCATCACTGCGGGCGAACCATTGACGGCCGCTTCGCCCCGCTTGACTTGCGCCGCTTCGCGAATCGTCGCGACTTGATTTAGCAGGATGGAGCGATTCGACGAAGACTTTACGACGACCCGATCTAGTTCGCGCACATCGCGCAGGCGCCCCATCGAACGAATCAGCAGTTCCTGCCCACCATCTTCCAAGTAACCGCCGGTTGCGTTGGCGTTGCTGGTGGCAACCGCGTGCTCAATATCCTGGAGCGTGACATCGTATTTAAGCATCGCCTCGGGATTGGCGAGCACCTGGTACTGCTTGCGACCGCCCCCCATCGTGATTACCTGGGCGACGCCGGGAATCGTGAGCAAACGCTGGCGAATCACCCAGTCGCTAAGTGTGCGAAGTTCGATGGAATCGGTCTTGTTGCCTTCACTCGAAATGCCAATCAGCATGATCTGTCCCATGATGGACGAGATCGGCGCTAAGTGTGGCGTAATGTTCTTGGGCATGCGATCGGCTGCGAGCGCCAACTTCTCGGCGACGATTTGCCTGTCGATGAAGATATCGGTGCCCCAGGCAAACTCCACGTTGATTACCGACAGGCCGACACCTGACGAACTGCGTACAGCCTGCACACCGGTGGCACCGTTGAGCGACGATTCGAGGGGAAACGTCACCAGCGTCTCGACTTCTTCCGGCGCCAGGCCCGGGCACTCGGTCATCACCGTCACGCGCGGGCGGTTGAGATCGGGGAAGACGTCGATGGGAAGATGGTAAAGTTCGTAACTGCCGTAGACTGTCAGCACCAGCGCGAGCGCGATCGTAATGGTGCGATATCGCAGCGACAGTTTGATGATGGAGTTGAGCATGGAGCAGTGGCCGGAAATGTGAGGGGACGCGCAGTGAAGGCAAGAAACTAGTGGCTATGGCCCGCATGTGGGTCAGGTGCGCCCCCTGATTTATTCTTGATGGCAACTTGCAATTGCTGCGCGGCCCGCAGTGCGACTCGGTCGCCGGGAAAGAGTGAGCCGTCGCTGGCGATGACGGCGCGGCGAGCATCGCGATATTCAACATGCACACTGCGGCGCTCGAATTGATCGCCATTGGGGCTGAAGACGTAAGTCTCGGTTCCATCCTGAGCAATGGCTTCGATTGGCAGCACAATGCGATTGGGGAGTGTTTCGACCGGGATCTCCAACTGCACGCGTTGCCCGGGACGAAATCGCCAGGAATAGAACCGTCGCCCTTCTTCCCCCTGAAAGTCACGCTGCATGCGATTGGGGAGCGTGACAAAAAAGTCGAGCGTCCGCTTGGTGGGTTCGATCTTTGTTGCCAGGTATAGAACCTGCAACCCTTCAATCACTTCGCGCTGGCCGCCGTCAGCCTCCAGCACTGCGGTGACCGCGGCCTTTTGATCTGCTGCCTGACTGATGTCGGCTACGTCGCATTCGAAGGCTTCCCCTTCGATGTACAACTCCGCATGATCGGCCAGCGTGGCGAGCGTGGTGCCAGCTTCGACTTGCTGTCCTTGCGCAACCTTGATTCCCTGCACTTGAAAGATAGTTCCTGCGGGCGTGCGACTACCGTCTTCGGTCACCGTTGGAACCGTGACCGTTAAATCACGAAACAGCTCGCGCTTGTCGATGATCGTGCTGACCTGTTCGTTCGTCAGCCCGTGCAACAGCAAGGCTTGTCGCTTGGAACGAAGCGAGGCTTCTCGTTTTTGCTGTTCGTATTTCTGTTCGATGATTCGCTTGCCGGGAATTGCTCCGTCGGCTGCCAACTTCTCGAGTCGGGCAATTTCCTTCTTGATAACTTCGAGTTCTTCGACCGTCTCGAGCAACGCGGCCTGAGTTTGGACAAGCTCCTCGTGTGTCAGTCGTAGCTCGAACAGCTTGCTCCCGGCGGCGAGCGATTCCCCTTCGATGGGAAAGATCTTCATGATTACGCCCGTTAGTGGCGCGGTGACTTCGACCACCGAACGGCCAGGACGCTCGATCACCATGCCGGGGACCGAAATCGTTTTTTGAAACGACTCGAGTTTGATGGGCTGAATGAACTCATCGGTCAGCCCGATGTTCTTACGGGCCTGAGCGCTGAGTTGGATTGAATTGGGGCTCTCATGGGGAGCATGCGACTCGCCCCGCCCTTCGTTAGCCTGCTTGCCGGGTTCTGCAGCAGTAGGAATTGCTTCTGAGGAGTTCAACAGCTGCCTGGCTTGAGGCAGCCAGAACTGCTGAAAGACGGCAGCGGTTGCACAAGCAGCGACCACAACGATGACGATCATCAACGGCCCGGTTCGTCCCGCCGTGCGATGATTCGCTGGAAGAATTTTCTGCGACATGGCAGTAACCTCTGCAAGGCTGGCGCAACCGCTTAGAGGGACGAATGAACATCCGCTCGCGTAGTTGCACTGGCAGGATGCCGGTGGCATCCGAAAGTTCTGGCAAAATAGAAAGCAAGAAATGTGCGCCGCCGAGCAATTGTTCGGCAAGGCAATGAGTGAACAACGCAGCACAGAGAGGCCGCGCAGTTGCCAAAACTCAATTCAAGAAATGCTCAAGCGCAGCATGTCTGCGCACCGGCGGCGGGTATCTACCAAAATCATCGATCGCGCGAGCTGTCAGCAGCGTGCGCGAGGTCACCAGTTGTTCGCTAACGACAGGTGGCAGGAGCGCTATCAGGTCGCATTGCGGCAGGGGCGATTTGCCCACATTCAGATAGCTGCACTGCGGATCGGTGCATACTTCGGGCGTAGCGGGGAGCGATTCGTCCGAGTTGGGAGTAGCGTTTTCGTGGTCGTGAGCATGAAAATGCGCCAGCCCGTTCTCGTGATCGTGGCAATGATCGTAGGCCTGCGGTCCGTGAACATGCTCCGCATCGGCGTTCGCCCCATGCGCATGGTGCCAGCAACAGCCGAGCATGAGATGCAGGCTGAAGGCAGCTGTAGCGATAAGGGTAATTGCGGAGCGCATGACTTGACTCACGTGGTGAACCTACCAGCGATTGTTGGTCGCCGGCCGATCCAAGTCAATGTCATCTCGCTGGCTAGTGTTGCACCGCCGTTGCAAATGCCTACTCGCTTGCGGTCGCTTGGGCCAGCATGGCAGCCTTTTCAGCTCGCATCTCGTTCATTGGCTCGATCACGTCATCGACCTTGTCTTCGAACAGATCGCCAATAAGCAGATCGGTCAGGTGCCCCTTGAGGTGCGGGTGTTTTTTGACGAATCGGCCAAAGCTGAAGCCGTCGTAGTACTCGCAGACCAACCGCTTCATCCGTTCCATGCCCGTGATAAAGTCCGGCCCCCATTTGCCCAACTGAGCTTCGGAAGTATCGCCATTCTTCAGGCCTTCCGAGATCGCATCGGCAGCGACCGAACCCGAACGTAACGCCAGCAGCACACCGGACGAATAAAGGGGATCGAGGAATCCAAAGGCATCGCCCACAAGTGCCCAGCCATCGCCGGCAACCTTCGTCGAGCGGTAGGTATATTCCTTGGCAATGCGGAACGGTGCAACGCGTTTCGCATTCGTCAGCCGAGGTTGCAGCCCTGGGCAAAGAGAGACTTGCTCGTTGTAGATGGCTTCCGGATCCATCCCTTCGCGATTTTTGAACAGGTACTCGTAATCGGCGACAATGCCAATGCTGACAATGTTGTTGTGCAGCGGGATGTACCAAAACCAGCCCTTTTTCCCGGCGGTCTGCATCACGTGCGTCGCACCTTCGTCGCGTCCTTCGTCGCGGTAGGCATTTTCCCAATATGTCCACAGAGCAGCCTTCTTCAGGTCGTTATCCCACTTCCGCAAACCTAAGCGGCTGATAATCATCGAACTCTGGCCGCTGGCATCGACGACAACTTTGCTGCGCACTTCGCGCACAATACCGGCTTCGTCTTCCACCTTCACGCCGACCGCCCGCGAGCCTTCCCAAAGAACTTCGAGGACGCGAACACCCTCGTGCGTTTCCACGCCATGCTCGGCTGCATTGCGCAACATGAGTAGGTCAAATTCACTGCGGAGCACTTGCCAGGTCTGCGAACATTCGTGCGGCTTGTTGTCATGAAAATAAAAGGGTTCAGACAGTTTCCCCTTGTCGGTAACAAACTGCACGCTGAACTTTTTGACGAAGTGGCTCCCCTTCATCTTGTCGAGCATGTTCAGTCGCTTGAGTACCCAATAAGTTTCTGGAATCAGCGATTCGCCGATGTGAAACCGCGGAAACCGCTCGCGCTCGAACAACTGCACTTTATGGCCATGCTGAGCCAGAACGGTCGAGCAGGTTGCCCCCGCAGGGCCGCCACCAATGACGACGACATCGGTAAAAATTGGTTCTGAAGTTCCGCTACTGACCATGAACCAGACTCCTGCAAAATGGAAAGAGCGAAATGCCCTTGTCACGATAGTTGTTGAAACAAGTATCGTCAAGTGAAAGGCACTTTAAGCACCGAATTTTATCCACCGGACAAGTCTCCGCCAATCAAATAGCCGCTGTCGCACTCCGGCGCGGAAGAAACTCCCCGCTCTTTTTGACATATAACCTTGCCAAAAATCCTGGGTCGGGTACCATTTCTTGCCGGACCTGCATTTTGGGTCCAGCAAGAATTGAGTTATCCTATGACCACCACCCCCGAAACCTCCGATCTGCAAGTCCTTGATTTGCTGCGGAAAAACTCGGCGATGAGCGTGTCGCAACTCATTTCAAGTACAGGTGTTACGGCTACCGCCGTCCGCCAGCGATTGACCCGTTTGCTCAAGCAAGGGTTGATCGAACGGGCTGCGAATCCTGGTTCGCGCGGTCGTCCATCGCATAAGTACACGCTTACCGATTTGGGCCGCCGCTCAGCGGGGGCGAATTTTGCCGACTTGGCGGTTGCCTTGTGGCAAGAAGTGCGGGACATCAAGGATCAGGAGATTCGCCGAGGCTTGCTAAAACGCCTGAGTAAGCGAATGGCGGAAAGTTACGCCGAGCAGATTCAGGGGAATTCCATTGGCGAACGAATGGAGTCGCTGGCCGAGTTGTTTTCGGCCCGGCAAATCCCGTTCGACGTCAAGCACATTCCCTCCGCCGCTGTCCAACCGCACAACGAACGCAGTTTACCGGTCCTCAGCGCTCATGCTTGTCCCTATCCGGCCCTGGCCGAACAAGATCAGAGTATTTGTGCGTTGGAAAAAATGATGTTTTCCGAGTTGCTGGGCGAGAACGTGAAGCTCGCCAGTTGCCGGCTGAATGGCGATCACTGCTGTACTTTTGAACCCGCTGGCGGACACAGTTCCGCAGCGATTTCCACGACCTCAATTTCGCAGAGCATTTCACCTGGGCCGCTGGTCGAAGTGCCAGCAGCTGCGGTATCCTGACGAGCTTGCCACAGCTGGCAATTTCGCCGGGCGAAGTAGTGGTCAGAACGAACAAATCAACACGCGTAAGAAGAACAAAATGTCGACTCAACCTTGGATCGAAGCTCGGATTGAAGAAGGTGTCTTCACCACCACGCTCGAGCAAGCCATCAATTGGGCTCGCCAGTCGAGCATTTGGCCGATGACGTTCGGTCTCGCCTGCTGTGCGATCGAAATGATGGCCGCGGGTGCCAGTCGTTACGATATGGACCGCTTCGGCGCCGGTGCCTTCCGCGCCACGCCCCGTCAGGCCGACTTGATGATCGTGGCCGGCACTGTCACCTACAAAATGGCCAGCCGTGTTCGCCGCTTGTACAACATGATGCCCGACCCGAAGTTCGTGATCGCCATGGGTGCCTGCACCGTCGGTGGTGGTCCTTACTTCAAGTGGGGCTATCACGTGGTGAAGGGTGTCGACCTGGTCGTGCCCGTCGACGTCTACGTTCCTGGCTGCCCGCCCCGTCCAGAAGCTCTGCTCGAAGGGCTGATGCGGATTCAAGACAAGATTCGCGGGCACAAGATCGGCAAGCAACGGCAGACCGGTGAAGCTGGCTGGCTCACGCTGGGGCAGAAGAGCGAAGACGAATTACCCATTCCGCATCACTCGGGCTTCGTGTCGACCGATGTCGACAAGCAGCCTGTATACGACCATCAAAAGATTACCGGCTAATCGCCGCCTGAGCGGGTTAGCCAAAAGTGTCCATAGCAAAGGTTTGAAGCAGAACATGTCCGATACGCTCGTCATCACGAATTTGCATTGCTCGGTCGAGGGAAAGCAGATCCTTCGTGGCGTGAACCTGACCGTTCGCCGCGGTGAAACCCACGCGCTCATGGGCCCGAACGGCAGCGGCAAGAGCACGCTCGGCCTCGTCATTATGGGTCATCCCAAGTACGTAGTGACCGAAGGGACGATCACCCTCAACGGCGAAGACCTCCACGAAAAATCGCCCGACGAGCGTGCTCGTCGCGGTTTGTTCTATGCCTTTCAACGCCCCGTTGCGATTCCCGGCGTCAAGCTGGCCGACTTCTTGCGCCATGCGGCGACGAACGTTCGCAATCCGGAACGGAAGGAAGGC
This sequence comes from Anatilimnocola aggregata, assembly GCF_007747655.1. Classification (NCBI taxonomy): domain Bacteria; kingdom Pseudomonadati; phylum Planctomycetota; class Planctomycetia; order Pirellulales; family Pirellulaceae; genus Anatilimnocola; species Anatilimnocola aggregata. Next base: position 2,513,695 of record NZ_CP036274.1, on the reverse strand, counting down.
GAAGAACTGATGCCGATGCGTGATTTTCGCAAAGAGCTGAAAGCCAAGATGGAACAGCTGCGGATGAATCCCGATTTCGCTCGCCGCTATGTCAACGACGGCTTCTCCGGCGGTGAAATGAAGCGGGCCGAAATTCTGCAGATGGCCATGTTGCAACCCAAGATTGCTGTGCTCGACGAAACCGACTCGGGCCTCGATGCCGACGCGGTTCGCCTCGCCAGTCAGAGCATTGCCGAGATCGGCCGCGAGAAGATGGGCCTGCTCATCATCACGCATCACGACAAACTACTCGAACACAATCCGCCCGAATTCACGCACGTGATGTTGGGTGGACGAATTGTTGAAACCGGTGGCATCGAATTGGCGGCCGAACTGCACGGCCAAGGTTACGACCGCATCCGGCGCACCTATCCCGATGCCGCGGAAGAGAACCGCCTAATGGCAGCCAAAGAAGAACTCGCAGCCAGTGGTGCCCACTAAGGCCCGCCAGGTTGCCCCGCGTTCCTCGCAATTCCGCCAAGAGAGCAAAAAATCTTTACAAGCGACGGCGATCAACCTCGAATCGCTTAGATAAGAAATAGCCATGACCACCGAAATCACGACACCGACCCTTGATGCCGACCCAGTAGGGGACATCAACAAGTACGACTTTCAGACTGTAAGCAAGCCGATCTTCAAGGCTCGCAAAGGTATCGATGCCGAAATCGTTCACCAGATTTCGGACATGAAGAACGAACCCGATTGGATGCGCGAATTTCGCCAGCAATCGCTCGAAATCTTCTTCAGCAAGCCGATGCCGAAGTGGGGCGGCGATATCGCTCTCGACTTTCAAGACATCTATTACTACCTGAAACCGACCAACAGCCAGGGCCGTACTTGGGATGAAGTCCCCAAGGAAATCAAAGACACGTTCGAACGGCTGGGCATTCCCGAAGCAGAGCGCAAGTTCCTCTCTGGCGTGAAGGCTCAGTTCGAAAGCGAAGTGATCTACGGCTCGCTCAAGCAAGACCTGGCCGACAAGGGAGTGATCTTCACCGACACCGATACCGCGGTGCGCGAACATCCCGAACTGGTGCGCAAGTACTTCGCTAAAATCATTCCGCCCTCGGACAACAAGTTCGCCGCGCTCAATTCGGCCGTCTGGTCGGGTGGTTCGTTCATCTATATCCCGCCGGGCGTAAAGATCGACTTCCCATTGCAGGCCTACTTCCGCATCAATGCCGAGAACATGGGTCAGTTCGAACGGACGCTGATCATCGTCGACGAAGGGGCGAGCATTCACTACGTCGAAGGCTGCACCGCGCCAATGTACAGCAGCGAAAGCTTGCACTCGGCCGTGGTCGAAATTTCGGTGCAGCGCGGCGCTCGTTGCCGCTATACGACGATTCAAAACTGGGCCAACAATATTTACAACCTGGTCACCAAGCGGGCTATGGCTTATGCCGATGCCACGATGGAATGGATCGACGGCAACCTCGGCAGCAAGCTAACGATGAAGTATCCGGCCGTGTACATGATGGAACCGGGTGCCCGCGGCGAAATTCTATCGATCGCGTTTGCTGGTCCCGGTCAACATCAAGATGCCGGTGCCAAGCTGGTGCATTGTGCCCCGAACACCACCGGTCAGATCATTAGCAAAAGCATCTCGAAGGGTGGCGGCCGCAGCAGTTATCGTGGGCTTGTCCGCGTCGAAAAGGGCGCTACCAACGTCAAGACGAACGTCGTTTGCGACGCGCTCATCCTCGACGACAAGAGCCGCAGCGATACCTACCCCTATCTCGAAATCGCCGAGCAGGATGTATCGATCGGCCACGAGGCCAGCGTCTCGCGCATCGGGGAAGAACAGTTGTTCTATCTCACCAGCCGCGGCCTGACCGAAGCTGAAGCCAGCGCAATGATCGTCAACGGCTTTATCGAGCCGCTGGTGAAAGAACTTCCCATGGAATACGCCGTCGAAATGAACCGGCTGATTCAGATGCAAATGGAAGGCTCGGTGGGTTAGCGATCATGCGGGGGTGTGAGTGTTTTTATACCGAGGTACATCGGAAGGTTGGCCGGGCAATCCTGCCACCCAACGATTCCAGGTAACTCCCACCACCACGAGCCCCTTGGTCGCCACTTTATTCGCGATCGAGTGCCAGCGATTGAGTTGCGGTGTTTTGCTGGCCTGCTTAAAGTCGGATGTCGAGTATTTGATCGGTGCGTCCAACGTGCTGAGCGAAGTTGAGCAAGAGGTGGTGGTGGACGTCGCACCCGCTGAGTTTGTGCGGCGATTTGTTCGGTGGAAATGCGAAGTAGCGAAGGCTCGAGCCACTTTGCTTGAAATGGGCTGTGAAGTCCCGGAGTATATTGGAGATAAGATTACCCTTAACAATTGGCTGAATGATGCCCGTCGCTTCGAAGAAGACTTCGTCGTCGAGTTTCATCGCAGGGTATTTGGGGAGATTGAGTCATGACGAATCCATGCGAATTTATCGTGAACGGCGTGGTGACCGGTGCCTCCCAAATGTTTCATGTGATTGGCCGCTGTGGTGACTCCTCCTTTCGCGTCGGTGATGTTTTCGATCAACTTGCCTTCCCGGGAGAAGAAGCTCAATCAGTTCAGTTGCGAGTTACCAGGATCACGGCGTATCAGCGGTCGATCGATGAGATCGGTTGGGGTATGACCGCGACCGTCGATGTCGAAGGCTCGGGTGTGGATCAACTCCGCCCTCGGGCAGTTTTGGTTGTTTCCCATCCGCAAGAGCCACAAAGCGTTCAGCAATCTGTAAAAGTTCAGGCAACGTCCGATGTCTAGTGCCACCGTATCCACGGGCTTTACTCCCGAAACCTTCGACGCTTTCCTTCGTTCGCGCAACGAGCCCGAATGGCTCGTTAACCTGCGCAAGCATTGCTGGGAAGCTTTTCAGCGAATGGATTGGCCTGCGCGCAATGACGAGGAATGGATTCGCACGGACATTCGCTTGCTCAAGCTGAGCCAATTTGGTTTGCCACTCGATGGAACGAAAGCCGAAGCGGCGGTTCCGTCGCTTCTTTCCGAAGGTGTGCAACTCGCTGGGCAAGTCAGCTCGGTCGATGGTCGGCCACAATCGGCGACGGTCGATAAGAAGTGGCAAGACAAGGGAGTGATCTTCGGCAGCCTCGATGAAGTGGCCAAGACACACAGCGACCTCGTCCAAAAATATCTCCTCACGCGAGCAGTGAACCCGGAATACGATCGCTTTGCAGCGCTACATGGCGCTTGCTGGTCGGGCGGTCATTTTCTGTATGTGCCGCGCAACGTGAGCATTGGCGATCCCTTCCATTTCATTTCGGCCTTGAGTGGTGGCGGAGCTGATCTCAGTCATACGCTTATCGTGCTCGAAGAAGGGGCTGAAGCGACCGTCATGTGCGAGACGGCCAGCTTGCCAGTTGCCGGTGGAGCCACGGGCGCTGGGTTTCATAACGGTGCGACCGAAGTGATTCTCGCGCCGCGAGCCATGCTGCGGCTGGTCAGTTTGCAGAACTGGTCCGACCAGGTTTGGAACTTTGCTCATCAAAAGGCGCTCGTGGGCCACGACTCCACCCTGCAATGGACGATTGCCGCGATGGGGAGCCGACTGAGCAAGGTGAATCAACACGTCGAACTCTGCGGCAAGGGTGCAGAATGCCAAGTGAACGGCGTGCTCTTCACCGAAGGCAAGCAGCACATTTCGTATCACACGCTGCAACATCACGCAGCTCCTGGTTGCCGCAGCGACTTTTTGTATAAGGCGGCTCTGCAAGACAAGTCGCGCACGGTGTGGCGCGGCATGATTAAGGTCGATCCGCTGGCCCAAAAGACAGACGGCTATCAGCGCAATGACAATTTGATGCTCAGCACTGAAGCCCGTGCCGACTCGATTCCCGGCCTCGAAATCGAAGCCGACGACGTCCGCTGCACGCATGGCAGCACCACCGGCAAGGTCGATGAAGAACTCATCTTCTACGCCCAAGCCCGCGGGCTAACCCGGCAAGAAGCGACTCGCATCATCGTGAGTGGTTTCTTTCAGCAGATCTTCGACCGCATCACGATCGAAAGCGTTCGCAACGCGCTGGGGCATGCGATTCTCCGCCGCGTGCGCGAGTACAGCTAAGGTCTACCGTCGCGTGGGCTGTTAGCACACGTTCGTGCCGTTGTCTCTGTGATCGCTACCTACGTGGGCTAAAGCCCACTCTACCTAGAAACGCCTCATGCCTGAATTTGTGAAGACAGTTCCCGTCGCCGAGATCGCCGACCCGGGCCGCACGCTGCTCGAAGTGGGCGACCGCGTGGTGGTGCTAATTCACATTGGCGGTAAGTTTTTCTGCATCGACGACGTCTGCACGCACGACGGCGGCCCGCTCAGCGACGGCGAACTCGACGATCACACCATCGCCTGCCCGCGGCACGGGGCCAAGTTCGATATCTGCAACGGCAAGGCGCTTACCATGCCCGCGACAGAAGATACCGCTGCCCATCAAACCGAAGTCCGCGATGGCTGGGTGTGGGTCAAGTTGCGGGAAGAGTAGTCGTCGCTCTCCGGTAGCCCGACGCAAGAATCCAGTCATGGGACAGAACTCGTCTCTTTGGCAAATACCAACGACGCGTCAGGCCAAGCCAGAACTATGCCGTTAGCACCTGTAAGCAACCACGGCAAAAGTCGGGAAGATCGTCGGGCTTGCGACTGCTGACGAAATGACGATCGATTACCACGGCGGCATCTTCCCACAGGGCACCGGCATTGGTGAGATCGTCCTTAATCCCCGGTGAACCGGTGACGCGCACACCTTTGTAAACGCCGGCCGAGATTGGAATCCAACCGCCGTGGCAAATGGCAGCAATCAGTTTTTGCTGCTTGTGAAAATCGCGCACGATCTCGAGCAGCGCCGGATCGCGCCGCAGCTTATCAGGCATGAACCCACCAGGGACGACGAGGCCCGCAAAATCCGCAGCCTTCAAGCCCGCATATGCCACGTCGGAGGTACACGGATAGCTGTGCTTGCCCGCGTACTTTACGCCGGCTTTTTCGCCAGCCACGACAACTTCTGCCCCCGCTTCGATCAGCCGCAACTTGGGGTACCAGAGTTCGAGATCTTCATAGATATCGCCGACAAAGGTAAGAATTCGTTTGCCGCGGAGAGGTTGATCGGTGGACATGTTGAGGCCTCGTGAAGTGCGGGAAGAGGTTGTTGTAGTTAGCCAAACATCTGATCGAGCGCTGTGAGCGCAACAGGCCAGGCCGGCTTATCGGTTTGATAAGTAAGCCACCAATCGTACACGAGCGTGGACGCATCGAGATCGGCCAGTTGAGGCAGATGCCAGGTGGTAATGGCGCGCTGCAATTGCTCGGGCGAGAACTCGCCCAGTTCCACTTCGGCCGCAGCTTGGAGGGCGACGGGCAACAGTGCGAAAGCGGCGACATGCGGCAGCCGTTGCAAGTTGACGTGTTCGGCAAACACCGGCAGATCGCAATTCAATTGCGCGAGAAGCCAGGCCATCCGCACGATTTCTGGTAAGCGAGGTTCGGGATTGGTGAGGACCGCTTCGAAGGTGATGGCATTCTGTTGTAGGAGCGCTTCACCTCCGCCACCCAGGGCGGGATGGACGAGAACGATGGTAGCTTCGGGCACCAGCAAGCGCTCGTCGGTGAGCGAACTGATTTGCCGCAACATTCCCGCGCCGCGCGATTCCCATTGTTCGCGGAGGGGACGCTCGCGCAGGCGTAAGGTCTCGGCCGGATTGGGACAAGCCTTTTGAAAGGCCTGTACGACGGCTGTTAGTACCGCCGTTAATTTCGCGACGGCCAGATCACCGCGCGGTGTGTTTCCTTGCACTTTTACCACCGCCCGCTCGACCAATTGGCGCGGCGCATCGAACTGCGTGGCAAAGCCGGCCAGCGCGCGGCGAAACGCCTTCTCCGGGAGGCCCACGACTGCAATCTCTTGCTTCAGCGCTTCGGCAGGTTCCGCGAGCGCTGCCTGCAATTGCGGATCGACCAGTGTCTTGCCAGCCGCCACCGCCGCTGCTGCATGCAGTGCGCTGTTTAAAGAGCCGGGTTTCCAGGTGAGTTGCATGGTGGGGCAGGGTTAAAGGGAGGAAGAAGAGGTCAGGGACGAAGAGTAGTAAAGCGAAGCATGAAATCTGCGGTGTCGCGTGTTACGATGATCCCGCGATTTGGACTTTCGATCAAGCCGCCGAGGCGACTCTGATCTGACAGCTTTACTGCTTCCTCCCTTCAACCCTTCCTCTCTCGCCTTAGCCCCCATGACACGCGACGACCTTGATACTCCTGCCCTGTGCCTCGATCTCGATGCGTTCGACGACAACGTGCGCGACGTAGCCACGCTCTGCGCATTGCAAAATATCGACTGGCGGCCGCATGCCAAGTGTCATAAGTCGCCCATTATTGGCCAACGGCTGATCGACGCGGGGGCCATCGGTTTGACGTGCGCCAAACTGGGCGAAGCCGAGATTTTCGGAGCCGCAGGCATTCAAGACTTGCTGATTGCCAACATGCTGGTGGGGCCGAAGAAAGTGGCGCGGTTGGTCGAACTACGAAAAATTGCCGATCCGATTGTAGCCGTCGATCATCTGGATCAAGCACAACCGCTGAGTGAAGCCTTGCATCGCGCGGGCCTACGCGCGCGATGCATCTTGGAAGTCGATATCGGTTTGAATCGCGTGGGCGTGCAACCGGGCGCTGCGACACTGGCTCTGGCGCAAGCAGTCGACAAGTTACCGGGACTCGAACTGGTCGGCATCATGGGTTACGAGGGGCATCTGATGGCAGTTGCCGATCAGGAAGAAAAATCACGTCGTGTGCAGGAATCGCTCGAACTGCTCGTTGCTCAGCAACACTTAATCGGCAGTCACGGGCTGCAATGCGATCTCGTCAGCTGCGGCGGCACCGGCACGATCCATCTTTGCTCGACACAGCCCGGCATCACCGAGATTCAGGCCGGTGGTGCCATCTTTATGGATGCGTTCTATCGTCAGTTGTGCCTGGTTCCTGGCTTCCAATTCGCGCTCACGGTGCTCACTACCGTCGTCAGCCGGCCGACTCCCGAGCGGGCGATCATCGACGCGGGGCGCAAAACGCTCAACATCGAGATCGGCAAGCCCTTTGTCAAAGACCGGCCAGATTTAAAAGTGCAATGGCTGTCGGCCGAACATGGCACACTGCTGGTGGAAGGTGCGCCCGACTCTCTGAAGATTGGCGATCGGCTCGAACTGATTCCCGGCTATGGCGACCTTACCATCATGCTGCACGAACAGTTCCACTGCTTCCGCGGACGTGAGCTTGTCGAAACGATTCCGGTCGCCGCGCGCGGCAAGCTGCAGTAAGTCGGCAGTTCGTCAACTGCCCGCTAGCATGAAGCCATAAGGCTTATTACACTAGCGCGGGCGATGGTTGCGAAATCTTGGTTGATTTTTCATCGAAACGTTCTATTGCTCTTGGCGAAACAGCGACGAACGTCGATAAGAATGATGACCGGTTACCCCGCGATTTGTGGGCGATGAAGGGGCAGCCTGCCACAACAACTGACGCCGCAGCTTGATTGAGGTTGGCGAACGGATTTCGCCAATCCGCAGCATTTAAGCCAGTTTTCACACTTCCTCTCCACATTCGTGTTTGCACGAAGCATGGGGGTTCGCCATGAGGGGAAGTTTTGTTGACCCAGCGCGCGGCAGCGGAATTTGCACTGCGAGGGCCTTGTGCCTCGCACTCTTCAGTAGCACATTCTGCGATCCGGCTCTTCTTTCCAGTCCATTCTTAGCTGCCCAGGAACCGGTGGACCGGAGTTCTGCAGCAGTCAAAGCCAGCGATTCGCCCAAGCAGGAACGGAACCTGCTCGAACGAACGGGCTGGGTTCGCCTCGAACTGATCGGCGGCCGGATTGCCGTCCTCGGTCATCGCTGCGGACAAAGTCGCGTGGTGCAAGTCGGCGAGCCGACCGAAATGCCCCGCGAGCAACTCAGCGTGCAACTGCACAGCGAATCGCTTTTGATTCACTACGAAGATGTGCAGGCCGAACGACAGGTGACACTCGACCTGGACGAACAGCAGCGGCTGGTTCTCACCTGCACCGGTTCGAGCCCAACCGACGACCTCAAGCTGGTACAGCCCTTCCAGGGGCCGATCTCGCTGACGTTCGGGCGCGATAAGCAGCAGACCTTCACGGCCGCCACGCTCTGGCATTTGTCGCTGAAACAGCCAGCCTTGTGCGAAGAGACACTCTTCCCGCTCCTCGAATCTCTACGGCCTCACTGGCGGCTGAGCGAGCAAGCCGCTGGCATTCAACAAGCGCTCATCAGCCGGGCTGGAGAAGACGTACAAGCTGAGCGGGCCTTGTGGCGAACATGGGTGCAGCAACTCGATAGCGACGACTTCCAGCAACGGCAAGCAGCAGACCGCAATTTGCGCGGCGCAGGGCAGTCGGTCGTGGCGTGGTTGCAGCGGCTCGACCGCCGGCAACTCTCGAAAGAGCAAGTCGACCGGATTCAAGAGATCTGCCACGGGCTGGCCGACCTATCGACCGATACGCCCCCGCGCGTAGCAGCCTGGCTAGTCGATGATCGCTGTGCTTGGTTCGCCATGCTCGACCACGAGGAGGCGACCGTTCGACTGGCCGCCACCAACCACTTGACGCTGCTGTGCGGCAAGCCGTTGGCGTTCGATCCGTACGGCCAGTCCAGCGCTCGTCAGCAGCAAATTGCCCAGCTGCAAGTGCGGTTCGGAAAATAGCCTCCCCTCAATCGAGGGGCGTTCAAATAAGCTCCGGGGTTTTTTATAAGACTGCGAATAATCGACCTGATCGGCGCGAGTTTGATTATACCAATTCGCGCAGTAGTTGAACAAGTTGGTTGCGCAAGAGTTAGCCGTCGGCCAGCGGGTGGTTCGCCAAGAAGCGCTGGACGATGGGAATGATCCGCTCGTGGGCGTCTTCAATCACGTAGTGACCGCAGTCGTCCAGGCGATGAACTTCGGCGTTGGGCCAATGCTGCTCGAAGCGGGCCAGGCAACGGGGGTTAAAGCACCAATCGCGCATTCCCCAGATGAGCGAAATGGGGCGATCTTTGAAGGTCCACAGACTGGACTCAATCTCGGCTAATTTTCGGCCTGACGGATGCCGGCGCGTCATGGGGATGTTCTTCACGAAGCGATAGTTGGCAATGCGATTAGCCCAGTTATCGTACGGCGCGAGTAGTCCAGCTTGCACCTCGGGGGTCATTCGCTCGGGCTTTTCGGTCGCCATGTGAATGGCGGAGCGGGCGAATACGTTGAAGCCTTGGATGGCGACCTTGCCAAAGCCAGGGAGACGCAAGGCAGCGATTCGCCACGGAATGTACATGGGCGGGAACGCACCCGTGTTGAAGAGCACAATTCGCGCGAAGCGTTCGGGGATCTTCGTTGCCGCCCCCATGCCGATGGCTCCACCCCAGTCGTGCGCGAGCAAGGTGATATTGCGCAGATCGAGCTTTTCGATCAGCTCGATCAGATTCTGGATGTGCTGGGCGAACGTGTAGTAATTGTATTGCTGGGGTTTGTCGCTGAGTCCGCAGCCGATGTGATCGGGCACTACGCAGCGATTTTGATCGCGCAGGCCGATGACGAGATTTCGCCAGTAGAACGACCAGGTGGGATTGCCGTGCACCATCAGCAGCGGTTCGTTCGCACCAGGGCTCTTGGTTCCTTCGTCCAAGTAATGCATCTGCGCGCCACCGATCGGGAGGAAGTGCGAAGCAAAAGGATAAAGGGGGCGCCAATCAGCAGACATTTGGGCTCGCGATCGGGCTGGTGAAATCAGGGGTGCGACAGACTTACGGCTACCAACTCGATGATAGGTTCCGCGACCACTTTGGGGTACCGGACACCCCCGGGATTGCTCCGGAGTTCATTTCGCAAGAGGCCGAAATTGGCTATGATCTAAGTTGCTCGTTCCTGCCACGAATTGTTGCTTTTCTTGCCGATTGTTTGTGTATGGCTCCCTCTGCATCGTCACCGCATCGCTTCGCTTCGGCCCTTTCGACCGACCCCGATCCGCTGGCCGCCGCGCTGCAGGTTTGTCGCCTCGCCAAAGAGCAGTTGCGCGCGACGCCAGATCTGGCCGTTCTCTTCGTTTCGGCCCAGCACGCGCCGCAGGCCGATGCCCTGGCCATGCTGGTGTGTGAAGCGCTTGGAACCGAGAACGTCATTGGCTGCACGGCAGAAGGGATTGTGGGCGTTGGTCGCGAAGTGGAGTTCGAGCCCGCGGTGTCGTTGTGGTTGGCTTCGTGGCCCGGTGTCTTCACCACGCAGTTGCGGCTCAACTATGAACGGACTCGCGACGGTGGCGCGATTCAAGGCTGGCCAGCGGAACTCGAAGGGGAGTGGCCCGCGGATGCGTTTCTGCTGCTGCTGGCCGAGCCTTTGACTTTTCAAGCTGACCTGCTGCTGGAGCGGTTGAACGAAGATCGACCGGGAGTGCCGATTCATGGCGGCATGGCGAGTGGCGGGTACAACCCGGGAGAGAATCGCTTATTCTGCGGCCGCGAAGCTTTGGTTGAGGGGGCTGTCGGCGTGTTCGTGCATGGCGATATCAAACTGCGAAGCATCGTTTCGCAAGGTTGCCGCCCGATCGGCAAGCCGTTTGTGGTAACCAAGGCGGAACGGAACGTCATCCACGAGTTGGGAGGCAAGCCGGCACTGCTGCAGTTAAAGGAACTGTTCGATACCCTGCCGACGCGCGAGCAAGTGCTCGTGCAGCGGAACCTGCATGTGGGGCGGGTCGTCAGCGAGTATCAAGCGACGTTCGGCCAGGGGGACTTCTTGGTGCGCAACGTGATGGGGATCGATCCGAACGACGGAGCGATCGCACTTGGAGATTACATCCGCACGGGGCAGACCGTGCAGTTTCATGTGCGCGATCAGGAAGCGGCCGATGCCGAACTGAAGCAGATGCTCAACGTGGTGAAGAAGTCCGGCGGGCCGCAGCCATTGGCGGGACTGCTGTTCGCGTGCAATGGCCGCGGCTCGCGGATGTTCAGTCAGTCGGATCACGACGCTGGGCTGATCGCCAAACTGCTCGGGGACATTCCCCTGGCGGGACTCTTTGCGGCCGGTGAATTCGGCCCGGTGGGGCACCAAAACTTCCTGCATGGCCATACAGCCAGCATTGCCTTGTTCGAGCCGCGTTCTTAGGCCCGGATCGCGCCGATTTGTTTGCCAGAAGTGTAGCCCACGATTCGGGCAAGCATGCCCAAGGCTCGCGCCGACTTTGCTCAGGGTTTAAGCAGCGGGCCGAAAATCGGCATTCTCAACCGCTTTGCTTGAAGATTCTTCACGCCAGCTAACTGCAATTGTGACAATAGCTTAACGGTGCCGTAATGTCCCCGCTCGAAATATGGGCGACTGTGCTGGCACGGCCATTGCGTTATTCCCGCCCGGCTTGAAGGCGGGCAAGCGCCGATCTGGGATCCCCGGCGTCACTCTGCCCTTAGCACCCTTGTTTTGGGGATGACGTTTCCATCCTAAACGTTCATCCAGATCGTCCCATCATTTTCTACCAGGCGAGAACACGAAAGATGAATTCAACGCGTACCCTTTGGGCTGGCCTCTTGCCAGCTCTGGCCCTCTGCGGAGCACTGCTCTGCACCAGTTTAGTGAGCGCGCAAGAAGCGACGCCAGAAACCAAAAAGGACGAACCAGCACCAGCCGCAAAGGCCGAAGAACCGAAGGCCGAAGAACCTAAGGTCGAAGCGAAAGCAGAAGAGCCGAAAGCAGAAGCGGCTCCGGCCACCACGACAACCACAGAAGTCTTGAGTGAAGAAGTCAAGACAGAAGAAGCTGCTGCTCCTGCCGCTCCTGCTCCACTTCCTAGTGCGGCCGAGTTGTCCTACGCCATCGACAACATGGTGCTCTTCATCTGCGCCGTACTAGTGATCTTCATGCAAGCTGGTTTTGCTCTGGTTGAGACAGGTCTCAACAGCAGCAAGAACGCCGTGAACATCATGTTCAAAAACTACATGGACTTCGTCGTCGGAGCCCTGCTGTTCTTCGTCGTAGGGTACGGCATTATGTACCCTGGCTTGGACGGTTCGAACGACATCATTCCGGACTGGTTTGGCTTTGCTCAGTTTGGAGTCGCCGCCCAAGACCCCGCTCAGACTCCGACCATCGAAGCAGCTCACCCGCTCGATTCGAATGCCGACTTTTTGTTCCAAGTCGCGTTTGCTGCGACTGCCGCCACGATTGTTTCGGGTTCGGTCGCTGGCCGCATCAAGTTTCCTGCATACCTCGTCTATACCGCTGTCATCACTGGGTTCATCTATCCGGTCAGCGGAATGTGGAAGTGGGGTGGCGGTTGGCTGAATCAGATGGGCTTCATCGACTTCGCCGGTTCGCTGGTGGTTCACGCAGTTGGTGGTTTTGCCGGTCTGGCCGGTGCCATCGCTCTCGGACCACGTTTGGGCCGCTACATCAATGGCAAGCCCCAAGCGATGCCTGGCCACAACATTCCCTACGTTGCCCTCGGTGTGTTCATTCTCATGATTGGCTGGTACGGCTTTAACCCCGGCAGCCAGTTGGCCTTCACCGGCACTGCGAACACACAAGTAGTGCTCTTGATCGCCGTCAACACGACCCTCGCCGGTTGTGCCGGTGCTGTCGCTGCCATGTGCGTATCGTGGCCAATGTTCGGCAAGGCTGACCTCACGTTCGCCTTGAACGGTGGTTTGGCTGGTTTGGTGTCGATCACGGCAAATTGCCACATCGTCACTCACTGGGAATCGCTAATCATCGGTGCCGTGGGTGGTGTCGTGGTTATCACGGGCATTCTGTTGCTCGACAAACTGCAAATCGACGATCCGGTCGGTGCCTTCCCTGTGCACGGTTGCTGCGGCCTGTGGGCCGGCATCGCGACAGGCCTGTTCGGCACCGACGCTATCCTTTCGACTCAGCTTATCGGTTCGTTTGCCATCGCTGGTTGGGCTCTAGCCACCTCGCTGGTCCTGTTCTTCGGTCTGAAGGCGATTGGTCTCCTTCGCGTCAACGCTGAAGAAGAACTCGCTGGTCTCGATATCTGCGAACACGGTATGTATGCCTATCCGCAGAACATCGTGGCTCTCGATACCGTCAACAGCAGTTTTGGTTCCTCGGGAATTCCAACTCACGGACACTCGATGGCTACCAAGCCAAGCACGGAATCTGCCTAGTTCGTACCCTACCCTAGTTGTCCGAGGGCTACTCGTCTCCGCGCAAGTAGTCCCTCGGACAGCGGGTCGGTGGTTTGAATCAAATAATCCTTCTCGAACACGTTGGAAGCACTTCGCGGCTCTTGCCTGGGCCAGAAGGATACCCCACAAGGCTCGGGTGAACGTCCGCCTCGTTCGCCCGAGCCGGGGTGTTTTTTCTGGCCCACTTTAATGGACTCAGCCAAAGTGCCGGCGGCAAATCTGCAGCTCATCTCCTGCTCGCTAGTTCCCCTTGCGATGCCCAGACTGGCGAACTAGATTCAGTCCAGTTCCTCTTGTTGCCGCTGTGATCGATCGCGCCCGCCATGAAGCTCATCATTGCCATCATTCAGCCCAGCAAACTCGAAGAAGTGAAAGCCGCGCTGACTGAAGTCGAAGTCTTTCGCCTGACGGTGCTCGATTGCCAAGGCTTTGGCCGGCAAAAAGGGCAGACCGAACTTTATCGGGGCCACGAATACAAAGTGAATCTGCTCCGCAAGGTGCAATTGCAGATCGCGGTGAACGATGACTTTGTCGAGCCAACCATCAACGCAATCATTCGCGGTGGTCGCTCGGGCGATAAGGGGCAAATCGGCGACGGCAAAATCTTCGTCCTGCCGATGGATGACTGTGTGCGCATCCGCACCGGCGAACGAGGCAAAGAAGCGATCTAATCGCTCCTTTAACGCCGATCCGAGCTAATCCTGCTTCGGCACTTCCGGCCAAGGACACTCCCGCGTGATCTCACCGCTGGGGAGTTGGTAATGCATCACACCGTCGATTTCGTAGCAGATGGCGATCCCGCGGCGAAGGCTGGCTTCTTGAGCTTTCTTCACCGCAGCTCGCATGGTGTCCACTGCTTCGACTATGTGTGGCGGCGGTTCAGGGGGAGATTTTGAAGCAATCAAGTTAGCTGCCTCCCAAGTAGCCGATGGAATTGTGCATAGCAATTCTCATCGAGAGTTAAGACCTGATCGACAACGCCATAGGCAACTGCGATCAATTCCTCTTGGCCATTGTAAACAAGCAGCCAGTCGTCCGCTAACAGGCGGTAGATGTTCCAGAAGTTGGCAATTGCTCGAGGAAAACGCCGGCGTACATCGCTCGCCAGAACATTGTGTCCACCATTCAGCACGCGTGCATGAATTCGAGAAAGACTCGATTCTTGCGAAGCCAAGAATACAAATACTAACGTGACTGCAAAACCACGTTGTCGGGCTGTAAAAAGCATTCGCGACGATGACTTTCCAGCAATGGTCGATTCGACAATCAATCGACCGTCACTTTGTAGGAGCAAGGCAAATCGCTCAATAAACAATCGTCCCGCTTCGATCGCCGCCGCTGTAGGATTGCCTGGCGAAATTTCCGCAGCAATCGCGTCGGCACTAAGATAGACCCCACCCCGGCGAGCAAGATCTTCGAGCGCGAAAGTCGTTTTCCCGGCACCGTTCGGTCCACCCACGATGATGAGTTCGCGAGCGGACATGTTGCCTCACGATCCAGCCTGAGTATGGGGGGCAAGGGAACCAACAATTTCTCTCGCCTCCCGTCACTCGCACCTCGCGTCTCTCCTACTCACCCTTCGAAGCCGTACCAAGATTCGGCATCCGTTCGAGCACTTTGTCGATCAGGCGGTATTCTTGTGCTTCCTCGGCTGACATGAATCGATCGCGGTCGGTGTCCTTCTCGATTTTCTCGAGCGGATGCCCCGTGTGCTTAATCATGATCTCGTTCATCTTCTGCTTGATGCGGCGGAACTCCTTCGCATGAATCAGAATTTCCTCAGCTGTTCCCTGCATGCCGGCCAAAGGCTGGTGGATCATGATGCGTGCATTGGGCAAGGCAAAACGCTTGCCGGGTGTGCCAGCAGTAAGGAGGACCGCGCCCATCGAGGCTGCCTGGCCAATGCAATAAGTGGCCACATCGCAGGTGACGAATTGCATAGTGTCGTAGATGGCCATGCCAGCGCTGATGCTGCCGCCGGGCGAATTCACGTACAGATGAATGTCTGCCTTGGGATCATCGGACTGCAGAAAGAGCATTTGCGCGACGATGGCGTTAGCCATTTCGTCGTTCACCTGCGTACCGAGGAAAATGATCCGGTCCTTCAGCAGGCGGCTGTAGATATCGTAAACCCGCTCTTCGCGGCCGCTCTTTTCAACGACATAAGGAATCAAGGGCATCGGAGCTACTCCGTCAATTGGTTTGTGCGCGTGGTATGGTTTGGTGATTAGCAGGCCGACTGAGGCGAGCTTAGTCCTTGTCGGTATCGGCCAGCACTTCAGGGGCGACGGTGTGCTTCAGCACGTCATCGACGAGGCCGTAGGCCTTCGCTTCGTCGGCCGACATGAAGAAGTCGCGATCCGTATCTTTGGCGATCTTTTCGATCGGCTGGCCACTGTGCTTCGACATAATGCCGTTGAGCACTTCGCGATAGCGGAGGATTTCGTTGGCCTGGATTTCGATATCGCTGATCTGGCCCCCCACCTGGCCGGCTGGCTGATGCATCATCACGCGGGCATTGGGCAGGGCAAATCGCTTTCCTTTGGTGCCACCGGTCAGCAGCACGGCCGCGCCACTGGCGGCCTGACCGACGCAGTAGGTGGCAATCGGACAGCTGAGAATCTGCATCGTGTCGTAGATGGCCAGCGTCGCGACGACGTCGCCGCCGGGCGAACTAATGTAGAAGTGAATGTCTTTGCGGCGATTTTCGCTCTGTAGATAGAGCAATTTCATCACCACTTCGTTGGCATTGCCGGCGTAGATTTCGCCCTGCAAAAAGACAATGCGGTTTTCGAGCAGCAAATCGCCCAGGGTCAACTGGCGCTGCCGTTGAACACTCTGATAGGACTGCGAGTTGTCGATCCGACCGGGCAAATACGGGTTCATCAGGGGCGATCCTTCCTCAAGGAGAGATGCAGCGGCGTTTCCGCGACGAATGGGGCAGGCCTCAAACTCTTCCTGCCCTATGCAGCTACTCGTGCAACTGTCTGAGCGTATTATTCCGCCACGTGCACGAACGGACTAGCCCACCTGTTCTCGGCAGCGTGCAACCGTCGGCGTTCAGAATTATCATGTGGTTCCCGCAGAACACGTAACCGGCACGACCGCTACACTTCTTTTTCGCCAAATTGCACCTCTCACCCGCCAGGAAACGCCCGATGCACTTGCGAACTCTCACTAGTCTGCTGGCAGTCATCGTGTTGGCCGCTGTGGGCTCAATCACTGCTGACGAACCGGCTCCGAGCAAGTCGGCTGCCCCCAAGGCCGAGGCACCCGTCGCCGATAAGTGGGAGAAAGAGATTTCGGCCATGCTAGCCAAGGACGAAAAGAGTGCGCCGCCACAAGGCGGAATTGTCTTCACCGGCAGCAGCAGCGTGCGGTTATGGGATCTGGCAAAAGCGTTCCCGAACCTGCCGGTGGTGAATCGCGGCTTCGGAGGCTCGCAAATTCATGATGCCACGATGTACGCGACCAGAATCGTCACGCCACTTAAGCCCAAGCTGGTGATTTTTTACTCGGGCGATAACGATATTAAGTCGAACAAGACACCCGAAAAAACCGCGAGCGACTTCGCCGAGTTCTGCGCGGTGGTTCACAAAGAGCTGCCGAATACGCCGATTTGGTTCATCGCCATCAAGCCCTGCCCGTCCCGCTGGTCGTTGTTCGACAAGCAAAAGATCGCCAACGAGCTGGTTCGCAAGCAGTGCGACCAAGACTCGCAACGACTGCTTTATGTCGACATTGTACCTGCCATGCTCGACAGCGACGGCCAGCCCATGAAGGACCTGTTCGTGAAGGACATGCTTCACATGAGTCCAGCGGGGTACAAGATTTGGAACGAGCAAATCAACCAGCTGCTTGCCGAGCGTAAACCGCTCGGCAAGTAGGAAGAATTCAGCCATCGACAGCCAGGTAGGTCACATCCGCTGGATGTGACTTGAGACCTGCAATAAGTGGCTGTCCTGCAGAGAGCCGCTGCAAAAACCGTTGAGTAGCGATTCCAGGTCACGGCCGGCGGCCATGACCTACTCTAATTACGCCGATAAACCGGGAAGCCCTTGCGGCGCTGATCGCTGTAGCGTTCCAGCGCTTCGAGGATGATCGGCTTGGCTGCTTCGGCTGGCTGCAGTTCGTCGACTTCGACCGTCTTGCCTTCCAGCAACTTGTAATCCTGAAAGAAGCGGCGAATCAGATTCAGCCGATGAATGGGCAACTCGGCCGCTTCTTGAAACGCATTGTACTCTGGATCGTCGAGCGCAACAGCGAGCAACTTGTGGTCCTTCTTGCCGCTATCGATCATCGTCATCAGGCCAATCGCCCGGGCATACACAATAGTCAGCGGGCTGACCGGTTCCTGGCAGAGCACTAGTACGTCGAGCGGATCGTCATCTTCGGCCAGGGTCTGCGGAATGAAACCGTAGTTAGCAGGGTAGTGGACCGACGAATACAAAATGCGATCGAGCTTGAGCAGGCCGGTCGTTTTCTCGAGCTCGTACTTCACATTGCTGCCGCGTGGAATCTCGATGACCGTGGTAAACTCCATCGGCAATCGCGAACCGGGGGTGATATCGTGCCAGGCGTGGGTCATACAGTTCTCGGGTCGAGAGGCGGGCTGGGGTAGGGCAAGAATCGGAACAACGCAAACTTTGCATCCGCCCGTGTCGCAATCGTTCCGTGCCGTATCATACTGATCGCTGCCGATTCGCCGTAGGCGGCATGGCAAAATGCTGCCTCTGTTCAGCCCAAAGCAAACGAATTTTTCATATGACTGGCACTTTTTCGCAGTTGCAAACGGCCATCAAAGGCCACACCGCCATAGTGGGGGTGGTTGGATTGGGCTATGTCGGCCTGCCGCTGGTCCGGACCTTTGTCCAGGCGGGCTTTCGCACGTTGGGCTTCGATCTCGACACGCGCAAGGTGAATAAGTTGCAGGCGGGCGAAAGCTATATCGGCCATTTACCTGGCGAGTGGATTGCCGAGATGATTGCGGCCGAAAAGTTTGCCGCGACCAGCGATATGGACCAATTAGCTGCCGCCGATGCGATTCTGATCTGCGTCCCCACGCCACTCACCGACAGCCGCGATCCCGATTTGTCGTACGTCGAGAACACTGCCCGCGAAATTGCGAAGCGACTGCGCCCCGGGCAGTTGATCGTGCTCGAAAGCACCACTTATCCCGGTACCACTCGCCAAATCGCTTTGCCGATCCTCGCTGAAAGTGGCCTCCAACTCGGCAGCGACTTCTTTCTCGCTTACAGCCCCGAGCGCGAAGACCCCGGCAATCCAAATTACTCCACTCAACGGATTCCCAAGGTCGTCGGCGGTGCGGACGGGGCGAGTGGGCAACTGGCCGATCTCCTTTATTCACAAGCCGTCGTGCAAACGGTTCCTGTCGAAAATTGCGAAATCGCTGAGGCCTGCAAGATTCTCGAAAACGTCTATCGCGCCGTGAACATCGCGATGGTCAACGAATTGAAGGTTCTCTTCGATCGGCTTGAAATTGACATTTGGGCGGTGATCGCCGCCGCCAAGACCAAACCCTTCGGCTTTCAGGCCTTCTATCCCGGTCCCGGTCTCGGCGGGCACTGCATTCCCATCGATCCGTTTTATCTCAGCTGGCTTGCGCGCAAGCACGAGAGCCCCGCTCGGTTCATCGAACTGGCTGGTGAAATCAATTGGGAAATGCCCCGCTATGTTGTGCAGAAGGTAAGCGACGCACTCAACGATGCAGCTAAGCCGGTGCGTGGCAGCAAGCTTGGCATCTTAGGCGTCGCCTACAAGAAAGATGTCGACGATCCGCGCGAAAGTCCGGCTTTCCGCATCATCGAGATGCTGGAAGATCGGGGCGCGATTATTTCTTATCACGACCCTCACGTGCTGCAGTTGCCAAAGATGCGGCACTATCGCGTTCCCGATCTGGCCAGCCAGCCGCTGACTCCCGCCTGGCTCGCCGCTCAAGATGCCGTGCTCATCGTCACCGACCACAGCGCCGTCGATTACTCCCTGGTTGTTGAGCACGCAGCGCTCATCATCGATACCCGCAACGCAACCAGTCGCGTGACGTCTGGGCAGGAAAAAATTCGGCAGGCCTAGCGGGCGAATCATTGGCGTTTGCCAGATTATCCACCCGCAGTTAATCCGCGGCGAGAAATCCAGAACTGCTGACGGCTGAGAACGTAACCTTGGGATTTTCCCGCTGGGTGTATTCCACGTCCCACTTCGACTCAAAGAGCACTGCCTCTTTGCCGTAGTGATCGACCACCCGCCGCGTGGAATACGGCAACTTCAAATCCTTCAAGTTGTCAGCCGGTCCGTCGATCCAGCGGACCATCTTGTAAGGGAGCCAACTCAAACTGGTAGCCGTGTTGTATTCACTTTGCAGGCGAAACTTCACGACATCGAACTGCAGTACACCGACCGCCGCCAGAATCGGCTCTGCCTGTCCACCTCCGGGTCGCGTGAAGCACTGAATGGCTCCCTCGTTAATCAGCTGTTCCAGGCCGCGGGCAAATTGCTTGCGGCGCAGCGTATCTTCGCAACGTAGAATCGCGAAGTTCTCGGGCGGAAACTGCGGTAACGGCTCGAAATTGACCTGGCGCCCACCACAAATGGTATCGCCCAACCGAAACTCGCCAGGATTTACGAGTCCGATGATATCGCCGGGATAACCTTCGTCCATCGTCTCGCGACCTTGCGCAAACAGTCGATGAGCGCGGGGCAGCTTGATCTTTTTGCCGGTGCGCGGGTGCACCACTTCCATCTCGCGCTCAAACTTGCCGGAGCAGACGCGCAAGAATGCGACCAGATCGCGATGGCGCGGGTCGAGGTTCGCTTGCAGTTTGAAAACGAAGCCCGAGAATTCGGGGCGATCGACGGGTATCAGTCCATGATCGCTTTTTCGAGGTTGTGGTGGCGGACAAAGCTTGAGAAAGCCGTGGAGAAAGTGTTCGATACCGAAGTTGGTATATGCACTGCCGAAAAAGACCGGCGTCATCATCCCTTGCATGATGAGCGCGGGATCAAGATCATCACCTGCACTCAGCACCAGTTCCCATTCTTCGGCCGCTTGCTCCCTCACAATGGGATCGATATCTTCCGCAGTCAGTTCGGCGAAGGGCTTGGTGTCGAAGGCAATTCGCTGTTCGCCGCTGTTGCGATCGAACAAGTGTGCGTCCCCAGTGAGGCGGTCGACAATGCCGCGAAAATCGGGGCCGGTTCCCAGCGGCCAATTGAACGGCACCGCGTGGATTCCCAGCTTCTCTTCGATATTCGCCAGCATTGCCAGCGGTTCTTGCCCGGTGCGATCGACCTTGTTCACGAACGTCAGCACAGGAATGTGCCGCATGGCACAGACGCGAAACAACTTCTCGGTCTGCGCTTCGACCCCCTTCGCCAGGTCAATCACCATCACAGCGCAGTCAGCAGCCATCAAGGTGCGATACGTATCTTCGCTGAAGTCATGGTGCCCCGGCGTATCGAGCAGGTTGATGCGATACCCTTCAAAGTCGAAGCTGAGAACGGTCGAACTGACCGAAATGCCACGCTGCTTTTCGAGTTCCATCCAGTCGCTGGTGGCCGCCCGCTGCGACTTGCGACCGCGAACCGCGCCGGCAATTTCGACACAACCGCCGTACAAGAGCAGCTTCTCGGTCAGCGTGGTTTTGCCGGCATCCGGGTGCGAAATAATCGCGAACGTACGTCGCCGCTGAGCTTCGCGCGCGACGACTGGATCAACCTCAAACATGGACACATTCCTAGTGAATCGCGACAAGGCCTGCGAAAGTTACCCGAGAGAGTCGGCAGTCTTGGCAGGTAATGAACCACCAGAGCTAGACCCTCGCTGACGCGCCGCACAGAGACAGCAAACGGCGCTGTGAGTCGCGGCCTATGGGGGCGTAGAGGCAAAGCCCGCCCAGCGCCCGTCGCAATGTTGGGTGCGGGGCAAGAGGAGTGGCCGGTGGTAGGGAAATAAGTTGTTCATCGCTTGTCAGCCGCGATTTTACGTCAGCAGGCCGCAGGGGACAACCTGCTCCTCACGCCCCGCCGTCGCGCGCGCTTTGGAAATTGCCCCCTGACTGCTGCTCGGCTGTGGCGGTAAAATGAGGGTTTTGACGAACGCGAGTTCTCCCATGTCTGCCGATCTTCAGCCTGCGACCGATTCTGCCAGCCAATCTGGCCAGCCTGTGGCCCGGGTCGTACTCAAGCCGAAGAAAGCCCTGCCGTTTTATGGTCGTCACCCTTGGGTGCTGGCCGGGGCAGTGGATCGCGTCGAACCCACCACTCTCGCCGGCGAACATTTGGTGGCCGTCGATGGCCAAGTGGTCGACCTCTGCAACGAGAAGGGCAAGTTCATCGCCCGCGGCATGTATAACAGCCACAGCCGCATTCGCGTCCGCCTCTTCACCTGGCGCGAAGACGAACTGCTCGATACGGAGTTCTTCCGCCGCCGCCTGTGCGCCGCAATCGCCATGCGCCAGCAGTTGGGCTATGAAGTCACGCCTCAGCAAATCGCAGCTGGACTCAGTCGCAGCGAAACCGCAACTCGCATGGTCTTTAGCGAAGCAGACGGTCTGAGCGGACTGGTGATCGATCGTTACGGCGATTATCTGGTGCTGCAGCCCACCTCGCTGGCTATGCAACTGCGGGCCGAGATGCTCGTCAGCATTCTGCAACAAGAACTGCAGCCCCGCGCGATCATCCTCCGCGGCGAGAAGACGTCGATGCAATTGGAAGGGATGGAAGCGACGCCGGATCGCCATTGGGGCGAGCTGCCCGAGACGCCGATCGTCATTCGCGAGAATGGCATCGCCTATGAAGTCGACCTGCGCGAAGGGCAGAAAACCGGCTTCTATCTCGACCAGCGCGATAACCGCGCGGTCGCTGCCCGCTACTTGCAAGGTCGCAAAGTGCTCGATCTGTTTTGCTATACCGGTGGCTTCGCGCTGAATGCCGCCAAGCTGGGCGCTGCCGAAGTGATTGGCATCGACGGCAGCAAGAAGGCCATTGCGCAGGCCGAGCGAAATGCGGAGATCAACGGCCTGCCCGTGAAATTCGAAGTCGGCGACGGCTTTCAGACGCTGGACCAAATGGCTGCCGAGAATCGACGCTTCGAGGCAATCGTTCTCGATCCGCCCAAGTTCGCCCGCAGTCGCAGCGGCGTGAATGCGGCGCTGCAGGCCTATCATCGGCTCAATCGCTCGGCCGTAACGCTGTTGTCGCCCGGCGGCATTCTCGTTACCAACAGTTGCTCGGGCACAGTCACTCCGGAAGACTTTCGCCTGATGCTCAGCGGCGTCGCTCAGAAGACCGGCCGCGATATTCAACTTCTGGAACAACGCGGTGCGGCCGCCGATCATCCTGTGGCTGCTACCTGCCTCGAGACCGAATATCTCAAGTGCTTCATCTGCCGCGTGGCCTAGTCCCACCTTCTTTCGCGCCGTTACCTGCGCGCACCGGGCGGGCGTTCGATCTTCACCACAAAGTCGTTGCTCCCCTTCGGTTCGATGTTGAAGACCAAGTTGGAAGTGCGGAATTCCAGATACTTGGCGCCTATGGTCTTCGTCAACTGAGCCGTCAGATCATTCCCGGTCCCATCAGCGGTTAGCGGTGAAATGGCAACGCGGTGCTCGCCTTGCATGGCACCGTTGTCGGGCCGATCGGTGCTCAGGACAAACGAGCCATCTGGCTGAATGGCCCCCGACGCGCGCGCATAGGGTGGCTTGGTCGATTCGAAAACGACTCGCACTCCCACCGCAGCTGGTGAGCCATCATCTTGATAGACCACTTTCCCCTTCACGGGGTACGTTGGCTCTTTCCAACTGCAGCCGGAAATTAGTCCAGTCGATAGGCCAAGCAAAATCGATAGGACCACAGCGCAGCGGGCGATTCGATCGGTGCGGATTTCATCCGCAGAACTTAAGGGACAGATTCGCATGGGTTTAGATTTTTCAGGCGGGGGAAAACAAAGGTGAGATGTTGCAGGCAGGAGAATTGTGGCAGGGTTTTCGGCAGGAGTATTGGCGGGGAGTGAGCAGGCTTAGTAATCGCCGACCACGGCACCATCGGCGCGGACTGACAGGCGATGCAAGGTATCGATGTTGATGGTGTTCGAGATCGCGCGTACGCTGCCGTCGGCCAAGGCAAAACTGCAAATGCCAGGGTGCTGGCTACCGAACCTTAAGTTCCAATCGCTACCACCATAGAGTTCGGGGTCGGTGACTAACCCCAACTCGGTAGCCCAACGCAGTGTGACGGGATCCTGCGTACCTTTGTGCCCGGCATAGCGCCGATACTGGCTTTGATAGTCGCCGTTCCAAACCGGGCCCGAAGCTTCCGACTTCACTGCGACATGCATCTCACCGATCATCAGCGTCGCCGTCAGACCGTCGCTAAAGACGCGGAAGTTCGACAGGAGTTGCCAACTATCGAACACTCCACCGTCGGCCGCACAGCCGCCCGAGTTGGCCCAGCTAGTTTGTTGTACCGGTGGGTTGGGTGGGCAAGTCAGGATGGGCGCGAAGGACCGCCGAAACGCGCCATCAAATTGCTCGGTATCCGGCAATACAACGCCGGGGTTCGTCCCTTCGCAAGCCGCATAGTCCGAGTACCCCGGTGGCCCGGTCAAGCTGGTGGTATAAGTTCGCGACTGCCCCTTCGTCTTGTCGCGCAACCCTTGCGGCCGCGTCGGGCAATTCAACACCTTCAACTGCGAGCCTGCATTGGCAGCCTGTTCGTAGTAACGCTTGCGCATGTCCCAGTTGTTGGCTTGCGCTGTCTGCTCGATGTAGGGCAACAAAAAGACGGCCCATGGTGCATAGGCGTCGGCCAGATCAACGGCCGGAATCGAATTAAAGCTGTCGTGAAAATTGTGGCAAGCAAGCCCGAGTTGCTTCAGCTGATTCGTGCATTGCGCACGGCGAGCAGCCTCGCGCGCGGCCTGCACAGCAGGCAGTAACAGAGCGACCAGAACACCGATGATCGCAATGACCACCAGTAACTCCACCAGCGTGAAGCCGGCACCGGCGCGCCGAGGGTGGGGACAACGAGACGGTTGCATAACAGCCTTCCAGGAGAGGAAGTTTAGATGTTAAATCTCAGTCACACATCGTTGCTCTCCGATGTTAACTTGGCGTCTGACCGCGAAGCAAGCTCAGCGCGCAAGGGATGAACCATCTTCACCGAAGAAGGTTTGACTGGACCATTGGGGCGGGGGGAATTGGCGTGAGCTTATGGGTGGGAATGTTGATAATACTCAGCCAAAGATTTTTTTGATCGCAGCGCGATCTCACTTCAGCGTTTCGATCTTGTGCTTATAGAGCGGCATGTGGCGGTAATACGCTTCGAGCATGAAGGTCGAAAGGCATGTGACATACAGCCGGCCGCCGTGACTTCCCCAGCGATCGCCCGAAGGAGACCAACTGCCGGTTTCGTTGCCGGTTTTAATTTGCGCGCTCGGAACAGTTTGAATCATCACTTGATTCCACTGCTTCCAATGCGAGCCACCCATGTGATGCGCGGCCTGCGTGGCGTAGTACCAGTAATAGACGTTGGCATCGTTGTAGTCGATCTTATTCGCCACCACGTAATCGAGCCCGGCGATCATGCGCGGGTCGTCGTGCTTCCAGCCCAAGTATTGCCGGCAAAGCAAACCTTCGGCCGTCATGGTGAGGGTTTGTTCCATGCCCGGCTTATACATGTAATGACTGCCGCCATTGGTCTGCACCCGGTCGAGAAATTCGTTAATCAAACCGACATTCGGGCTGGGGACTTCCAGGCCGGCCATCATGCCACTTTGCAGCGCCATCACATACCAGCCCGTGACCGACGTATCGGAATCGATCTTCGGTTCGTAGCGCCAGCCACCTTCGGGCGCTTGGGCG
Organism: Anatilimnocola aggregata; assembly: GCF_007747655.1. NCBI lineage: Bacteria > Pseudomonadati > Planctomycetota > Planctomycetia > Pirellulales > Pirellulaceae > Anatilimnocola > Anatilimnocola aggregata. The sequence goes on along the minus strand of NZ_CP036274.1, from coordinate 2,488,600 downwards.
CGAATGGCAAAGTCAATCGCCTTTTGTGCGACCGGCTTGAACTGTTCGTCCTTCGTCATGCCATAAATTTCGCAGGCAGCGATGCTGGCCTGAGCCTGGGCATACAACCGATGATGATGGGCAGCGTCACACTCGAAGTAGCCATCGGCGTTTTGCATGGCCTTGAGAGCCTTCCAGCCGTTCTCGACTTCCTTCTTAAAATCGCCCTGCTTGTGGGTGTTGCCCGCACCTTGAAAGGCGAGCAGCGCCATGGCAGTGGCCGAGACTCGATTTTCAACTCCAGCGGGATCACTGAATGGTCCCACCAGGCTCCAACTGCCGTCTTGCTTTTGATTCTTCTTAAGCCACATCAGCGCTTTGCGAACCGATTCTTCGGTGGTTGCATTGCCACCATAGGCCGCCAACAGAGCCTTCTTTGAACCGGCTTCACGGCCATTCAGCGCCATGCCAATCGACGGTGCTTCAATGACGTCGACCGAGTCGGTGGCATCGACACTGGTCATCTCGAGAATCGGCGGAGCTGCAAGCGGATCGTCTGCCGGCTTGGTATCGAACGAGAGGACGGGATTCTCAATCTCCATGTTCAGCGACTCGGGCGATTGCAGCTGATCGTCGATAATCTGCTCGCCAAGCTTCTCGGCAAAGACCGGTTCCGACTCGATGAAGATCTGATTCTTAAAATGGATTGGAATCACCAGCAGCGCGAGAATGATCAACATGACCATGTGCACCACCAGACTGATCATCCACGGCGGTGCACCTTTGATGACCTTTTCCGTCGGATCACCCGGTGGCTTGTCGGCGGCTGCGTCTTTATCGACCTTGGGCTTATCGTCCTTCGGTTTGACCGGCGCCAGCACGGGCCGCACCGCGCTCGCAGCAGGTACCGGACGATTGGCAGCGGGAGCAACCGGTGCCGCTGTTGTGGCTGCTGCCACGGGTCGCGCGGGAACTGGTTGCGGCTGCACCGGACGAGGTGCCACGGGCGCTTGAACGGCGGCCGGTTGAACCGCAACGGCCTGCACAGGTCGGACGGGAACCGGGGTCGGCATCGCCGGTGGCACAGGTACCGCGCGGGCCGACATCGGCAGGTCCGGGGGCGAAGCTGGCACGGGAGCAGCTACGGGCACGGCCTGCGGAGCATAATTGGTCGGATAAGCAGGGACTGCTGCCGGCGGAGGAGGAGCATACGGGTTCGGCGGATAACTGGGCTGACCATACCCGGGGACAGCAGTCGGCTGAGCGTAGTAGGCCGCCTGCGGTGGATTGGGATAACCGGGCTGCGGCGGAAAGTTCGGCTGCTGATAACCAGGTTGTGGATAGCCCGGCTGGGCGTAAGGAGTTGGTGGGTATGGCGGTTGCGGCGCAGCATACTGCTGACCATAAGCGGGCTGACCGTAGTTTTGCCCGTACGCCGGCGGCGGAACATGTCCGGGTGCACCAGGAGGAACCGGAAACGGCGCAGGAGGGGGCGGATAGCCTGGTCCTGGCTGCGGATCCTGTCGAAACGGATCAAATTTTGCCATGAAACCCGTACCCTTTACCCATCGCTGGCCGGCCCTGACGAACCGCACTCATCGATGGCGAGCATTCTCCCCGCGCGCGACATCCTAAACCTGTGCGTGATTCGCACTTACCAGCGGGCGTTATTCCTGACCAGCAGCTGCCTCGCGGCCGCGAAACGAACTCCGCCGCCACCCCATTTGAGTGTACCTGTCAAAGAAACTAGCGCCAAGCAAGAACCTTTTTACCGGTAAGGATTAACGCAACTGCCGACGTTTCTCGCAATTGAACCGGTCAGCACCGGGTGAATCCCAGCCCTTGTCGAAAAGCATGCCATGCACGTCTAATCAAACGACTGACCGACTCATTCGTACTCATCCACGCTCCGCGCGAATTCACCGCAGGGGCCTGTTCGTCCTTGCCTCCACAAACAGAAATTTCCGGAATTCTCCACAACTGGCAAATTTTCCACGATCTCGTACGGTCAGCTGCTACCTCTGGTTGCACCCCTTCCGCTAGCCGCAAGTCCTTGCAAGTTGGTGAATACTCCCAAATTCAATTTCCTGTAACCGTTCACGACGCTCGTTGCCGTCGCTGGGCCGCTTTCCTTTTGGCGAGCAGGGCTTGGCGTGCTCGCCGCTGCTGACGGTTGAGGGGTGGGACAATCTGATCGAGCGAGGTTTCTGCTGGTTCTACATCAGTCGTTTGTGGCAAGTGAACATCTTCCGATTGAAAATCGTCTCGTTGAACAGTTGCGAAGATCGCGCGCTTAGGGCGCGACTGGGCGATTAGCTTCTCGTGCAAAGTAGTCTCGCAGTCGTCAGTTGCGTCATCGGCCTTGCGTTTCGCTGCGCGCTTAAGTTCCTCTGCAGGCGGGACAGCTGAACAGTCCTCGTTCGGGGGGCTGGGTTTCTGAGAACTGGGTTCCTGAGATAGGTGCTCGGGCAGGGCAGCTGCAATCAATCCGGAGAGTTCCGAGGCCATCAGCGTTCCGGCCAGTTGAGTCAAACGGGCCCCCACCGTCAGATAGCGGGCTTCGCCGCAACTTTTCCGCATGGTCGAAGTTCGCGTCGGCATTCGCCCCGGCAACTCCACTTCGCGAATGATGGTCTGCGGTCCTTTCGAGTCGCGAAACGAGGTCATCGCCTCGCCGATCAGCACGTCGAACCGTTCGGCTGCCAGTTGCCTGGCCAGGGCCAATTGCCGCTCGCGGTGCTCGTCGTTGGCGGCGACGGGGACCGCCTCGAGCAGAAACTCGGTGACCCGCGCAATCACCTGGCAGATGCGGGTCTGCGACAGGCTCAGCGCTTTCGCGATCAGCCGCGTGGTATGCATCTCGATCTTCGCCAAACGGTAAATCTCGAAATCCCGTCCGCTCGGCGGCACCTTCGCTTCCGCAATCATGGTTCTTCTCCCGGCAAAGAATGACTCGTTTTGCCGATTGAACCACAGGCCCGTGACACCTCTGGTCACGAGCGGGAGAATTTTCCCATCCGTAGCGTCCCCGTAGCTCAGTCACTCCGTGCCTGAGAATGCTGGAAGGGGCGAGTCAGGGAATGACTCGTCTACGTAGCCCGGTCACTCCGTGACCGGGAGAAACCGAGTCATGGAATGATTCGACTACGGGAGCTTACTGTGCTACTTTCAGCCGTTGATTGGCGGCGACGCCAGCTGCTTTGAGTGTGCCGCCGTCGTTAGGCAGAATTACTTCGACATCGCAGGTCGTCGCCTTGCCGAGGCCGAAGTGGGCAGCCGCTTCTTGGCCCGAGGCGTAGCCGAAGCCGACGGCGATTTCGCGCTGGCCAAGCAGGGCCTCTTTCTGACCCAGCTTGCCCGCTTCGTAAATGCGAACGGTGCTGCCGATGCCTTGCAGATTGGTCTTACCTTTGCCTTGCACGGTCACATCAAGGTAGTTGCCTGAGGCGGTTTCGTTCTTCAGCAGTAGCGAGCGGAGACCGGTCCACCAGTTGGGCAGGAACATATCGATCTTGCCATCGCGGTCATAGTCGCAAGTCGGGCCAGGTGCCGAATAGACGATCTTCTTCTCGGCTTCCATCTTTTCGAAAAACTTGCCGGAGCCCGAAATTTTGGTGTCTTCTTCAGTCGGGAAGTCATTCACGGCGAGCGCATCGGTCGCGAATTGCGGCAGCCCATCTTTGACGCCGTTGTTTTTGAAGATCACCGGATAGGGGCGATTCTCGGCGAACTTGACAATGCTGGTGTAAATCTCCGGCCAGCCGTCGTTGTCGAAGTCTTGAATTTCGACGTGCGGGCTCTTGAGCGGCAACCCAACGAGACCAACCTGCTGGCTGACATCTTCGAACTTGGGCAACCCGCCGGTCACACCGCGGTTGAGATACAACCGCACACCAATGCCGCCAACAAACCAGGGCTTGCTGAAGTGCGAGCCGACAACGATATCGGTCAGCCCGTCGCGATTCACATCGCCAAACGTCACACCGCAGGTTGTGTCGTCGCCATCTTTGAAGCTGGCCCAGGAGAAATCGGCGTTGGCGGCTGGCAACTCTTCAAACTTGCCAGCCTTGCTCCCCAGGAACAGACGATTGCCGTGATGCCGACCGCTGACGAAGATATCGGGCCGCGTGTCGCCGTTCACATCGCCGGCAGCTACGCCGAAGCCGGTGATTTCGTCGGGCAGGCCGACTTCTTTGGTCACGTCTTTGAACTTCAATTTACCTTCGTTGCGATAGAGCTTGGTGCGGCTCTTGCCACCTTGAAAGAAGCATTCGCCGACGAGCAGGTCGAGCAGACCATCGCCGTCGTAATCGAGCGCGCTGGTGCTGCGGCAGGCCATCCCTTCGACGCAGGCCCCGGACTCTTTCGAGACGTCGGTGAACTTGCCGTTTTCGTCGTTACGAAACAACGTGTTGGGCTGCATGAAGTGGGACGTCTCGGGCTTCTTGCTATTGATGGCGTGGTTGGTGGCATAGAGGTCGAGATCGCCGTCGTTATCGAAATCGACGAAGATCGCCCCGTTGGCCCGACCGGTGATTTGCAACGCAGGCTGTTCGTCCTTCACGAACTTGCCACCCTTGTTGATGAACAACTGGTTGCTCTTGCTCTTGTAGGGCATGCCACCAAATGTCCCGACGTACAAATCGGGAAATCCGTCGCCGTTGACGTCTCCCCAACCGCAGCCATGGCCAGCGATCTCGGCGACTGCCGGAAACAGCCCGGCCGAATCGCCGGCATCCTGAAACATGAACGCGGTTTTGGGCTCCGCGGCAGCAGTGAATTTCGCAGCCGAGAGGGGAAGTGAGCAGGAAAGAGCCGCGGCCAAAGCCAGCAGGCGAAAGGGAGAACGTCGATTCATCGCGCACCTAAGAACGGGAGATTGTTGGCGGGAAAGTGCAGGCAGGCCCTTAGATTAGCGGCCCTCGGGGCTGGGAGCAAAAAGATTCTCGGGGGTCTTGGAGGGAGCTGGGAGCTGGGGGACAAGGAATTGAACTCAACTGGTATTTTCCCTAGTTCCTAGTTCCCTGCCCCCAGTCCCTTTCAAACGAACGAAACCCGAACCGCTCGCGTACCGATAGGCGACTGCCACCCGATGTTTACCCTCTCAATCACCCCTCACCGAGCCCAGCCGATGATAGCACGCATGCCAGCATCGGCTGCCGCTCGCCAACGAGACGATGAGTGGAGTTTTCAGGCCGAAGTTAGTCGCGCTGCCGCTGTCAACCAAGCAGGGACGAATGAGCGAGAAACCGCACGGAACTCGGGTCGAACCTCGCTCGTCAGAAATCTGTCGTTTTCATTAAGATCGCTACTAGCCCTGGCTTTGCGTCTAGTTAGAATTAGTCAAGCCATGTCCAAGCCGCGATTGACATCCCTTCCCACCAATATTTGTGGATTCATCGCCCTGGCTGCGTGGCTGAGGATGGGAACAGAAGGCACTCGGAAGCAAGTCTGGTTTGCTGGTTCGGCCCGGTGGCAATTAACCGGTCGAGTCAGTCGAATCAACGCTTGCTTATTTCCATCACTCAACCAGTTAAAGATACCACCAACCCACCACAGCATCTGCGGCGCATTGAGGCATCCATCAACGGCTGAGCACGTTTCGGGGAACTTCGTTCCTCGGGGCGGAGTACTTACCGTGGGTGGCCCAGTTGTTGAAAGACCAGTCGAACTCGACCAGCTGTGGCGGCCATTGGCGGTGTCAAAACGGGAGCAAAGCCTCGTGCCTGATAAACTGGTGGGCCTGCGTAAAACGTACGGCTGGCGGTTAAGTCGACGTGCGCGCAATTTCCTACCATTTCAGTACGTGAGGCAGCCTAAGTACAAATCGGTGTTAGAGTTGTTTGCTGTGGTGGGAAGAAATGCTTGGGTCGGTCCCTGCGGGGAAGACCAGCTCGCGACGGTCGCCAGCAAGGTGCGGCTTGATCGTTGTTCTCCACAACCACAACTCGATCAGCGGTTGGTTCCTCAGGCTGTGGTTGATGAAGCCCAGCAGTTTTGTTCGAAAGTTTTCCGTTCAACATGCCAACCCGTTTCCAGATCCCTCCCTTGGTCTGAACTTGTTCGACTCAGTTCACCAACCAATCCATGCCAGTTAATGGACGTTGTCCAGAACGCCATTAACCTTTGAAATTCCGGATCGAATCGCAGTAGGAGCACTCCCCTTGTTCGACTCAATGCTCGATGAATTTGATGACGATGCCGTTCGCACTCCCGAGGAAGACGAAGGCTTTGCCGTGCAGGCAGTAGCCGAGTTGGAACTCGACGATGACACTGCGGACCTAGACGTCGTCGATGGCGCTGCCGACGCCGACGCGCCCGTCAAGCTCGACGATGAAGAACTGATGAGCCTGGGCGAAGACTCCGAATCGTGGTCGGATGACCCGGTTCGTATGTATCTGACCCAAATGGGCGAAATTCCGCTCCTCACCCGAGCTCAGGAAATTTACCTCGCCAAGAAGATCGAAGTCACCCGCCGCCGCTTCCGCACCAAGCTGCTGGAATGCGACTATGTGATTCAGCAAGCCTATAAGGTGCTGAAGCGCGTTCACGAAGGTGAATTGCCCTTCGACCGCACCGTGCAAGTCTCGGTGACCGACCGCCTGGAAAAAGACCAGATTCTCGGCCGGTTGCCCCACAACCTTCGTTCGCTCGAGATCCTTCTCAAGCGCAATCGCAAAGACTTCTTGCTCGCCATGAGCAAGAGTGCTGCCAAGACCAAGCGCCGCATTGCCTGGGTTCGCCTCTCGCGTCGTCGTCGCAAGTGCGTTCGCCTGGTCGAAGAGTTGGGTCTGCGGACCCAGCGCATCGAACAGATGATCCGCACGCTCGAAGACTTCAACACTCGCGTGATCGAACTCCGCGGCAAGATCAGCGCCCATGTCGCCGCCAAGCTCCCGGCTGCCGATCGCAAGAACTGGCAGAGCGAACTGCGGAACATCCTGGTCGCCGCGCAAGAAACTCCCGCCAGCCTCGCCGCTCGCGTCAAGTTGCTGAAGGTGGTCTACACCGAATATCAACAGGCCAAGCGCGAACTGTCGGAAGGCAACTTGCGACTCGTCGTCAGCATCGCCAAGAAGTATCGCAACCGTGGGCTCTCGTTCCTGGATCTGATTCAGGAAGGGAACGCCGGTTTGATGCGTGCGGTCGACAAGTTCGAATATCGCCGCGGTTTCAAGTTCTGCACGTACGCCACCTGGTGGATTCGTCAGGCCATTACCCGCGCAGTTGCCGACCAAAGCCGCACCATCCGCATTCCGGTTCATATGGTCGAAACCATGAGCCGCGTGCGCAATGTCTCGCGTCAGCTGCTCCAAGAACTGGGTCGCGAACCCACGATCGAAGAAACAGCTCGCCGCGCCAAGACGACCGTCGATGAAGCCCGCCGCGTGCTTGCCATGAGCCGTTACCCCATCAGCCTCGATAGGCCGGTGGGCAACAGCGAAGACAGCCACTTCGGCGATTTGCTCCCCGATGGCACCGCCGAAAGCCCGGCCACCGGCGCCTCGCAAGAGATGCTCCGCAACCGGATCAACCGCGTGCTGAAGACCCTCAGCTATCGCGAACGCGAGATCATCAAGCTCCGTTACGGCCTGGGCGACGGCTACAGCTACACGCTGGAAGAAGTCGGCCACATCTTCAAGGTGACCCGCGAACGGATCCGCCAGATCGAAGCCAAAGCCGTCCGCAAATTGCAGCAACCCAGCCGCAGCCAAGAACTGGTCGGCTTCCTCGACTAAGCTCCCTCTTCTTCCTACTTCAAACTCCCTCGCCTCGTGTACTCACGAGGAGAGGGTTGGGGTGAGGGGCTGAGCAGCACGACAGCTTTCCAACGACAACATACTAAGACCCGGCTGACGACCTCAGCCGGGTTTTTTTCGTATGCACAATTGAGTCTCCGAACCAATGTATGCGCGATTATGCCATATTTGAGACGGCTGAAATCACTCTCGAACAAAGGTGATGAAACTTGCCTTTTGACAACACCATATTCGCGAACCTTGAAGCAGACCTTCCGAACCTCGAAATTGATCAGATCAAAGAGCGACTCCAGCCGCTAATGATCGGCTACGGGATCCAATGCCCAATCTACGATCCGGGCGCCTTTCTTTATCGGGCGCGACGCTTCGGGCCGAATTTCAACAAGACAGTCGATATTCGGCTCGCAGACTTGATCTATCCGCCGAGTAATCTTGCAAAAATTGGGCGATTGAATCGCGTAGGCCAATCGATTTTTTATGCTTCGATGCACAAGCAATCCGTATTTTTTGAGTTGCCTGACCTCAGTTGCGGTGACGAAGTGCTCGTGACATTTTGGAAAACGAAGAAGCGGATGCTTGTCAACAATATTGGCTACACAGAGTTTGCGTTCAATCAACTCGGTGCCAAACGTCCCCTTCCCAATTTCGCAAATTCTCTGCCATCTGCCAGCCATCAAGAGACAATTACATTGCCCACCTTAAACAAGGACCAGTTAGAAGCTGCTCTGCGTGGTGATCAGGAGAGAGAGCTTAAAGAAGCATTCAGCAAGGCGTTTATGCGAAAAGCCGAGCCACAGCATGCATTCCAGTACAAGATGACAGTCGCCATCGCTGAGTTGCATCTTGGTGAAATCCAAAACTTCGACGATAGCTTTGCCGGAATCCTGTATCCTTCGACCCGAATGTGGGCGAATGGAGATAACGTTGCGTTGCTGCCTGACTATGTCGACAATCATATTGAGCTTCGCAATGCTTTGCACATTAAAGTCAAGTCTCGCACTGAAACGACAATTGAAATCGAGAGCTTTGATGAAGCGAGATCATTTGACGCGGAGGGCAAGTTGGTTTGGTTAGGGAGAATGGGCCACTGGATCGTCGGGCCGCACCAGCTTGTAAAAGCCACGGCGATTGCTGGAGTCGATGCCGACGGTGATTACTCGACATGCGAGAACGGTGGAACGGCACATTGGGAAGTTGTGGATGCAACTACTGGCACTCCAATCCTGAGAGGATAAATGCTTGCGGCTGGTTATGCGAAGTGCGAATCAGACTGCGCTTTGCGCCGAACTTCGCCAAACAAAATTCCAGCACCAACGGTGCGACGCCATATCAGCCCAGGGCAAACGAAACGGCGCAGCCGTGGAGTGTCGCCCTGGGTTCGCTGTCGAACGATGCCCAAAGCCCTGAAGGGGCGGCAATATGCTGCTCCGAACAACCCTCCATTCTCTAGTGTCGCCCCTTCAGGGCTCACAGATCATTCTCCGCACTATCACCCAGGGCGGCGCTGCGCTGGCCCTGCGCCTGGCATATCGCCGACACTTCGGGCCTAATGGAGCCGAATAGTTGCGCAGGCCCTGAACAAGCTACTGTGAATCGTGTCCCTGAATGAAGCGGACGTCTTCCCGAGTGAGTCGCGTAGTTTTGATGCCATCGAGAATTGTTGGGGCCGGAGTAACAGACCTGACTACAAAAAATAAACGTTCACCTACAGAGAATGTACGACGTCTTTTATGCTTCATCATCCTGATTCCACTACCTACGAACAAACATTGGTGGCGACGGAACAATTTCTCCGACAAATCGGAGAAACGCACTGGGCAGACTGGCTGCGCGAAGATATCAATGCGTGGCAAACTCAGCGCGACGTTTCCCATCATCGTCGGGCGTATGGCGGCATGGGTTCCTTCAATGACGTTGTGATAAGTGATACGAACGAACATCATGTCACGGCTGAACAGGTGCCATGGGCCAGCTGTTTATTTGAATGGCTCAGGGCACTGCTGTTTCAACTGTCGATGAGTCCTTGCGCCATCCCGAAGGCCGACGAGTTGCGGAAAGTCGTCGGTCGTCACAATTCCTCATGGGCTGTATTCTTAGGTGGCGGAAGGCCAGCTGAAAGTTCGCAGGGGCTCACGGATACCGAAGTCAAGATAAGCGGGTTTCGTTGCTTGGCTTGCGGTTATGCTGAAATAACATCGCGTGACATTGATACTGCCATTGCCAATGCAATCGTACCAATTCTTTTGTTTGAAGCGTGCGAGCGAAGTACGCTTTTGGATGCGATCAAACGCGTGCTCGCGTTGGAACTGCCGGATCTAGAAGATCGGCGAAATCGTCTTATCACCGCGGCTCAGGCCAGCAACGTACAAATTGCTAGCCGCGAAACATGGATGCGCCCGTGTCCGAACTGCAGGGCCGATGATTCGGCTATCTATAGATGGACATACGTCGATGGTAGTCCCCCGAAACTTAGCCCAACCTTGGACAATAGTCGACTTCGTGCGTCTGCATCGCCAGACCAACAACAGCATTACAAACTTCAACGGTGGACTTCGGCTGCGCGATTTTTTACCGGCATCCGAAACTGGTTTTACCGAAGATTCGATATTCTCTAGTGTCGCCACTTCAGGACTCACAGATCATTCTCTGCACAATCACCCTGAAGTGGCTCCCATTTTTCGCACCACGGAGGTAGATGGAAAGTCAGGTTGGAAGCGAGGAGAACAGTGGGCATCGTGGCGGAGCCAACAAGGGAGCGAGACGATGCCTCGGTAGAAGCATTTGCTAGAAGGCGCGAACACGTTGTTCGAATCTCCTTCCACTGGACGGCGTGGCAGGAGCATCGGCTTCTTGGTTGACCGCGCGTCTAGCCGCCGTGATACTGACGCCGTTCGGCCGCCCTCAATGATGAGCCGGTTGGCAGCCAAGAATTCGCCCCGCTTCACTCTCCGCGGACATGTTATGCGCTTACACCACAAATTTGTTGCAGCGATCTCTGTCATCGCCCTGTTCTGCACCGCAGTCGTTCCGTTAGTTGCCGCTGAAGGTGCGAGTTCCAGGCGTGCGCCGAATGTGGTCTTGATCATCGCGGATGATCTCGGTTGGGCTGATGTTGGTTTTCATGGTGGCAATGCGCCGACGCCGCAACTCGATCGCTTGGCGCGCGAAGGGTTGGAACTGACGCAACACTATGTCGCGCCGGTCTGCAGTCCGACTCGCACAGGACTACTAACGGGTCGCTGCTGGAGCCGCTTTGGGGTTACCAGTCCCCAGAATGCTCAGGCACTTCCCTGGGACACGGTCACGTTGCCCAAAGCATTGCAAGAGGTGGGTTACGACACTTGCCTAAGCGGCAAGTGGCATTTGGGTTCGTTGCCGGAACAAGGGCCGAATCACTTCGGCTTTGCTCATTCCTATGGATCGCTGGCCGGCGGTGTGAGCCCGTGGAATCACCGCTATAAACAGGGGCCCTTCACGATTACCTGGCATCGCAATGAAAAGTTGATCGAAGAGCAGGGTCACGTGACCGACCTCATTGCTGCGGAAGCGATTGAGTGGTTGAATTCGCGCGGGGACAAGCCATTCTTTTTGTATGTCCCTTTCACGGCCGTTCATCTGCCCGTCAAGGAGCCCGAGGACTGGGTGAAGCGAGTGCCCGAGGCGATTCAAGGCGATGTGCCGCGGCATTATGCGGCCAGCGTGATGCACCTCGATGATGCGGTGGGAAAGATCGTCGCCGCGCTCGAAAAGAACAAGCAGCGAGAAAACACGCTGGTCGTGTTCACGAGCGACAACGGCGGCAGCACGGCCCAAAACAACGACCTGAAGTATCCCGATGACAATTGCCCGACAGGTAAATTGCCGGGGAACAATCGTCCCTGGCGCGGCCAGAAAGGGGAGTTGTACGAAGGTGGCACGCGGGTGCCGACCATCGCCCATTGGCCTGCCCGCATCAAGGCAGGGAAGAATCATACGCCCGTGCAAATCATTGACTGGATGCCGACTATTTGTGGACTAGCCAGCTATCGCGCGAAAACCGATTTGAAGTGGGATGGCGTCGATCTTTCGGGCCTGCTGGGCGAGGGGAAAGAACTTGCGGAGCGGCCGCTCTATGCCGTCGCGCCCGGCTGGCGATCCCGTTCGTTGCGACTTGGCCCGTGGAAATTGATTGTGCATGGGACGGGCGATGCGCGCAAGGTCGAACTGTATGATCTGTCTGCCGATCCGGCGGAAGCGAAGAATCTGGCCGATGAGCAGCCGGCAAAAGTCGCTCTGTTACTCGCAAAGCTCGACGAAGTTGCCGCCCGTGATCGGGATGCGATGGTTTCGAAGTAAAAGCACCACGACATAAACAGCCAAGAACCAACCCGGAAAGTGCAATGAAGAACTTCGTGCTCGTAATCTGCCTGGCTCTAACCGCGCTGACAACAGCGTCTCGTCAAACTGCGTCTGCTCAAACGGCAGACTGGCCACCAAACAAGGAAAAAGAAACGGAATTTGGCGGACGGAAGTTGGACACCTATCAGCATGGGGTTCAAAAAGAGTGGGGCTACTCGGCACTCCAGCGCGATACGTTTCTGGTGCTGCATCCCAAGCAGGCGCGGACGAATGCTCCGTTGTACGTTGTGCTGCATTCGGCCGGGCACGATGTTCACTCGTGCCTGAAGTGTACGGCCACCGTTGGCAACCACGACATCTATCATGCACCCGAAGAGTTCTTTGCGCTCTACCTCGATTGCCGCGCTAACAAGGGAGATTGGTGGTGGGGAAGCGAAAAAAATAAAGGGCCGGAAGTGAGTCCGCCGGAGAAACGAGTGATGGATTCGGTGAAGTGGGTGATTCAGCAGTATGGAATCGATGCGAACCGGGTCTATCTGTGTGGCAACTCGATGGGTGGCAGCGGGACGTTGGGGATTGGCATGCGGCACGGCGATGTATTCGCAGCCATCAAGGCCAATGTGCCAGCACGGGTCGAGCATGTCTCCAGCCGCATGTACTTTCCGCCGCAATCGGTCCCAGCTGACGTGGCTCTTCCCGACCCACCGATTGTGGTTGACTATTCTGCGCCAAACGATTCCTGGTCCAAGGATCACGATCTCTTTGCCAAGGCGATGAACGAGCGGAAGTATCCTCTCTACTTTTACTGGGGTCCGTTCGGCCACGCCAACAACCACGAGAAGATCATGCAGGTCAACGACCTGATTAATTCGTTCGATTGGCTGAGCGTGAAGAAGAACGAGGCCTACCCGGTGTTTACCAGTGCCTCGACCAACGACGCGTTGCCGTGGCCCAATCAACTGGCCGACAAGAAAGCTGGGCAGGTGAACGCGTTCTTTCGCTGGAAGAACGTGAGCGACACGCCGGAGGGTGCCGAACTGTCGCTGTTTCTTACGAAGCCCTCGGAGTTCAAGACTTCATTTGCGATTCCCACGGAAGCGACTGCGGACGTCACTTTGCGCAGGCTACAAATGCTGCGGGTTGCGCCAGGGCAGAACGTCAAATGGAAATTCGGTTCCGCCAGCGGAGAGGCAAAGGCCGATGCTGCGGGGTTGGTGACCATTCCGCAGTTGAAGATCACTGCGGAGCCGGTGAACTTGAACATTGCACTGGCGAAGTAAGAAGGCCGTCGCAACTATTTAAAGACGTCCGTCTTGGGCATCGCCACCTTCATCTTGGCGACACCCTCCGGGCTGATTTTGGTTTCGCGCACGTTGATGTGCTGCAGGTGATTGAACTTCACCAGGTCGCTCAGCGACGCATCGGTGACCAGCTTCATTCCCCGCAAGCGAAGCTCCTTCAATTGCTTCATCTCTTGCAGCTTGCCACTTTGAATACCTGCGTCGGTCACCTCGCAGCAGTAACTGAGTCCCAGCGTTTCGAGCGTCGTGAGGTGCAGCAAGTGGCTGAGAGTCTTGTCGCTGATGTTATTGAATTCCAACCCCAATTCCTTCAGCTTGAGCCTGTCCAAGTGAGACAGTCCGGGGCCGTTGATTTCGTTTCTCTCCAATCCCAAATAAGTGAGCTTTGCTGCGGGTTGAAAACTGGCTAGGCGATCATCGGTCAGGCCGCAATCTTCGAGGTGCAGTTCCTCGACCGTTGCCAACTTCGACAGTGCGGCGATGGCTTCCTCCGATAATTTGGCGTGAATCACATGCAATTTGCGCAGCGACTTCCAAGCTGACAGCCGTTCCAATTCTGCAGCGGCTATTTCGCGGTAACCTAGCGTTAGTGAGTTCAAGCGGGGACAGGCCTGCAGATGCTTGACCGTTTCAGCGTCAATGACATTCGGCAACGCGAGATTGGATAACTTCGGCCAGGCAGTGAGCGCTTTCAGGTCGTTCGACGATAGCTGGGCGTCCAGCAAGTTCAGCGATTCGATTGTCTTGATTTGCGCCAGCTGTTCGAGCGACTTACCGGTGACCCGGGGTCGCTCAGAGCGCTGCTCCATGAAGGGATATGACCACTGCGGTGGACCGAAGCCTGCCTTCTCGTAGCGAACGATCGGCGTGATGGCCAGGGACTTCAGTTTTGTCAGCTTGACAAGTCCCTGCAGCCCATCGTCGTTAATGTTGGTTTCATAGATGCTGACGTTTTCTAGATCCGGCAGTGTGGTGGCGGCCAGCAACAGTGAATCATTGCCAGCCTTGGGGCCCCACAGCCCCAGATGGGCCAAACGTTGAGGTTCGGCAGTTGTCCAACGAAAAAAGGTGAGCGAACCACGTCGCCCTTCGATAACTCCACACTCGTGAAAGCGATTGACTGCTTCGCGCATCTCGGGCGAAGTAATGGCTGCCGAGTTCACTCCAAATTGAACTTTGGTAGCAGCGGGGCGTTGCTTCTGCGCAGTTGGCTCTTCCGCTCTCAATGAAGACATCAATGGCTGAACTGAGGAAATGGCAAACGCTAAGGCGAGGCTGTACTTAAGCATGGTGGGTAGCGATCGTCGTAAGGGTGCCTTCATTGAGTGTGCGAAGCTAAGCAATCAACTCTTTCACAACGCCGGTGCTGTCGCCGTGGCGTTCGGCTGAAACACCCAGTCCTTGCAACACGGTGAGCCAGGCATTGCAGAGTGGCGTGCCGCGCGAAACGACCAGGTTATGGCCAAGCTTGATTCCCGCTGCACCTCCCGTGAGAATCGTCGGGCAGTTGTCGAGCGAGTGGCCGGTTCGAATGTTGCTGCCATAGGCCAGCGCCACGTGATCGAACAACCGCGAGCCGTCGCCTTCTTTCACCGTCTTGAGCTTGTCGATCAGACCAGCGAGCAGTTCGCTTTGAGCCAGGTCGCGTTGCTGCGAAGCATCCAGCTTCTCGCCGAGCACGGTGTGATAGTGGCTCATGTCGTGCGGATGAACTTTGATATCGAGACTGGTGAGGAGCGTGCTAACGGGCTGGCGATAAGTGAGAACGCGGGTGCTGTCGGTTTGCAGCGCTGCGACAATCAAGTCGTACATGAGCTTGATTTCTTCACGACCGGCCAGCCCTGGCTTGGGTTCGGCCAAGGTCGATTTGGGCTGAGGAACGCCGAGCCATTGTTCGTCCTTGCTTAAGCGCGTCTCGATATCGCGAATGCCTTCGAAGTACTCGTCGAGCTTCGCAGAGTCGTTGGCACCAAGTCCCCGCTGAAGATCGCGGGCATTCTCGATGACCGTATCGAGCACGCTCCGTTTTTGCGCGAGCATGGCTTTCTGCTGTTCGATTGGCGTGGTGTCTTTCGAGAAGAGCCGATGATAAGCCTCGAGCGGAGTGCTCTGTCCGCCGATGGGCTTGCCCCGCACGTCCCAGGCCAGCGACAAGCCGGGACCATGACCGGAGCCGCCAGCGCTTTCGCTGCCGTTCAATTGCAACGACGGGAAACGTGTGTGCTGGCCAAACTGCGCGGCAGCCACTTGGTCGGCCGAGAT
This sequence comes from Anatilimnocola aggregata, assembly GCF_007747655.1. Lineage (NCBI taxonomy): Bacteria > Pseudomonadati > Planctomycetota > Planctomycetia > Pirellulales > Pirellulaceae > Anatilimnocola > Anatilimnocola aggregata. The sequence goes on along the minus strand of NZ_CP036274.1, from coordinate 2,472,960 downwards.
GCTGTTGTAGAAGCTCTGCCCGGTCTGAGCATAACGATTCGCTCCGGTCAACCACATCGTGCTGCCCCAGTGCCCTTCGTTGGAATACTTGTTCCACAGACCTTGCACGACGGTAAAGTCAGCTTTGTGCCGTGCGAGCGGCTTGAGGCCGAGCGGCAACTCATAGTTTGCCCCGGGCTGATTGATATCGGGGTACCAGGTCGTTTCGGTCACACCCCAGCCAAAGCCCAGAAACACGAGTCGCTTGGGTGGCGCGCTCGGCGCAGCGGCCGCAGCAAAGCGGCGAAAACCGAGCGACTCCAGCGCCGGCAGGGCGATTAGCGCGGTACTGGATTGCAGAAAGGAGCGACGGCTGGGAAATGTGTTCATCGTTTCATTCCTGGGGAGGTAATTCGTTAGGTGAAGTTTACTTGGTGTGAAAGGCGTCGCTGGCCACAAGTGCCTGAATGAACTCGCGCACAGCCAGGTCCTGGCCACTGGCACGCTGCCACATGGCTTCGATCAGGGGCTCGTCGCTGAAGCCGCACGGGCGCCCCAAAGCGTATTCGATCAGCGCCATGCTGTAGCCTCGCGCGAACGAGTCCGACTTGGCGGCGATCGCGTCGCGCATTTCGAAATAGCTACGGAACTCAGGGCCGTTGTGAAATGCCGCAGCGGGATCGATCTTCCACGTCTTCTTTTGCTTGGGATCGGGTTTTCCATCCGCGGTGGTTGCTTGATACGAATCTTCAGTGCGCCATTGGCCTACTGCATCAAAGTTCTCCAGACCAAAACCGATCGGATCGATCTTGCGGTGGCAACTCGCGCACTGGGCTTCTTCCTGGTGCAACTGCAAGCGCTCGCGCGTCGTCAGCACTTTGCCGGCGAGCCGCGCAATCTGCGGCACGTTGGCCGGCGCGGGAGGTGGCGGATCGTTTAGCAACTTGCGCAGGACCCAAGCTCCGCGTTCGACGGGACTAGTCCGTTCGCCGTTCCCGCCCATCACGTTGACGGCTGCCATGCCGAGTAATCCGCCACGAGGCGAATCCGCAGGCAAAGTCACTTTGCGATACGCATCTCCGGTCACACCATCCAAGCCGTAGTAGTTCGCCAGCACGCTGTCGATGACGATATAGTCGGCCTTCAGCAGGTCGCGCAGGCTGGCGTTCTCGCGGTGCAGGTACTCGAACGTCTCATAGACTTCGTTTCGCGCGGCCAGCTTGGTGGCGTCATCGAAGCGGGGAAAAAGAGCCTGGTTAACCTCAAAGAAGTCGAGCCGGTCGAGGTTCAGCCATTGATAGACAAACGGCCTAAGAAATCCTTGCGACCGCGGATCGTCCAGCAAGCGCGCGGTCTGTTGCGCGAGAACCTTAGGCCGAGTCAGCTCACCGCGCTCGGCGAGATCTCGGAGTGTTGCATCGGGGGGCGAGCCCCACAGAAAATAAGACAACCGCGTGGCCAGTTCCTGATCGTTCAGTGGCCGGCGCGCCTGATCTTCTCCGGGCTCGGCCAAATAGAGAAACATCGGCGATGACAACACCACCGAGAGCGTTTCCTTCAAAGCGGCAGAATGTTTGTCGCCAGCCTTCAGGCGAGTATCGTAGAGCGCCAGCAGGCGATCGACATAGCTCGGCGGCGGTGTTCGGCCGCGGAAGGCTTCGCTAGAGAATTGTTCAAGGGACGAGCGCAGTGCTTCTCTTGACGGGGCCTTCGACTTGTCGTCGAGTGGAATCGTGAGGGCCGCCAGGCCCGGCGACAACGGCGAATTTGCGGTCGGCACGCGTTCGATTTCCATCCAGTCGATCCAGATCGCGACCTCTGGGCCGACGCCGTTACGCTTCATCCCGTCATTGAATCGGCGGCGCGATTGTTCAATGTGGTCGGCGGTTCCTTTCTCGCGAATGAAGAGCGTGCGATTGTCGCGTTCTCGATGTTTGCGAGTCAGGGTAAGGGGTATTTCGATGACCTGCGGTTCAGCCATCGTCCCCGTGACGTGGTGAGTACTCATCACCTGCCCGTGTCGCGGATGAATGCCGAACTCGAGATAGCGTCGTTCCGGCGCGGCTTGCTCGGTGGCTGCCATCCGGACGCGCACGAGGTAATCTCCCACTGGCCAATTAAAGGGGACCAGCAGGGTCAGCCACGAGTTGAAGTCGCCGTTGTTGATGGTGAGATAGGCGCCGGTATCTAGCGCGGGCTGCTTGAGATAGTACTCACGGTAGGGATGCATGTAGACATTCCCGGCGGCTCGGTTGGCCTTGTCGGCATTATTCTCGCCCGTGTTAAACCCGAACGATTCCGGCGACGGCGCGCCGGGAATCTTCGCCCACGAACGGCGAAAGATGGCTTCGGAAGGAGCTGCTTTGCGCAACTCGGCGGCGATCGCGACGTTCTCGGGTTTGGCGGCGGCTTCTTCCACGGCCTTGATCCAGAGCTCGCCGCGACGCTTGGCCTCCAAGTCGTTGCTATGCAACTTGGCCAACAGAGGCGTGGTCGTTTCGGCTTCATAGCGCAACTTGCGCGAGTCGCTGGCTGCAGCCTGGCGTTCGAAAGCTTCGTCGAGCGCCTCGCGTCCCAGGGCCAGGTACTGCTCGAATTGATTGCCCGACATGAAGAGGTTGGAGCCCACGGTGTCAAAACTTCCCGCGCCCGTGTCGGCCGGAAGTTCACTCACGCTGATCTCCGCACCAAGCAGGGCGCGAAGTGTGTTGGCATATTCGCGGCGATTTAACCGGCGCATGGTGATCTTGCCATGCTGATCGCTGAGGCTCTTCCTCGCCGAAACCATGACGTTTGCTAAATCGTCCAGCAGATCAGCCTTGGCTTTGCCGTCGAGTTGTTGCTCATCCTCCGGGGGCATTTCGCCCGAGTTCAGCGCATTGAGAACCTTCTGCCAGCGCTCCGCTACTTCAACGTTGGTGATCACAGGCGGCAGATCGTCGACGCGAAACTTCCCTTCTTGCTTCTCGGCACCGTGGCACTTCTGGCAACTGGTGCGAAGGATCGCCAGATGCCGCTCCGGCATACTCGCCTGCGACTTGGCCTCGGCAGCCAGAATTGGCGAGTGAATGAGCGCCAGGGAGATCGCGCCGGAGAGTAAGACGAGGCTTCGTGTCATCGTATTTGTCTTGTGAGAGATAACTTAATGATCAGGCGTGGCCCAATCTTCGCCAGTTGCTACTGAATCTGCGAGAGAGTAATTTGCACGTCGTCCAGAAAGTGCCCCGCGAACTCCACGCTTCGTTGGAATTTGGGAATGTGGTTAACGCCTAGGTGAATGAGTAGAAACTCGGTTTCTGCCGGCAGTTGCAAGGAGCCTTCGACGTGCTGCCAGGTGCGCGGATCCCGATCCAAGCGCGGGCAACTTTGCCGCGCCATGGCCAACGCACCATTGACCTGCATCGCGCCTGCGAGTGCAGTGGGGCTTACGGTCAGGTCGGCGGTTAAGGCGTGAATGCCAATCGAGCAGCGATACTGCTCAGACTCGGGAAAGGGAACTGCGTTAAAGGCAGCCGACAACCTGACGACCACGGTTCCGCTGGCCAGTTGCTCGCGATAAGGGCGCAGGTCAACCACGCGAAACAGATCGCCGCAATAACCTGGATCCGAATTGGTTTTGCCTTGGTAATCGGCCCGCAGCATCTGCAACATCTTGTTGCCATGCGCCGGGAGAATTCCCGCTCGCGCACCGGTGACCGCCGTGAAGTCGCCACTCCACACTTCGGGACCGGTTGGCAGACCGGCAACCTGCGGCGAACTTCCAGTTTCGAAACTCTCTGCCAAAAGCAACGTTGCCTGATGAATGCCTAGCCAGCGGGGAACAGCATACGCCCAGGCGACCGAAGAAAACGCCACGCCGATCAATAGTCCCAAGGCGAGTCCGCTGAGAGGACGCCAGGCAATCAAACCACTGCGGCGAACCGGTGCAGGAACCACAGCTGGCAGGTTGGGCTGAAGGAGATCGTTAGGTGCAATAGCCGCCATCTCGGCGAGCTTGGCATCGACGGTGGCCAGGCCGCGCAGAGTGCGCCGCGCTTCCGCGCTCTCGCGCAGCAAAGTCTGCAGCGGCTCGAAATCGGCCGGTTCGAGGCTGTCGTGCAGGTAACGGTCGAGCAGGTTCAATTCAACAGCGTTCATTCCACAGTCCAAATTCACGATTGAGTTGCCAGCGTTCGTTCGACGCACCGCAACAGTTCTTGCCGAATTCTCGCCAGCAATTGATAGAGCGAGTTCTCGGTTCGCCCCAGGGTGGCGGCCAATTCTTTGATGGTCGTATCGGGCGAATAGGCGTTCAGAACCAACTGGCGTCGCTCGGCCGGCAACTTCGCTACACACTCATCCAGGGCCTTGAGCTGCAATTCGCGGAGAGGCATTTCTTCAGCCCCTTCCTCCGCCAGTAGCTCGATCGTCGCATCGTCGAGCACGAGTCGGTCCCGGGCGTACTTCCGTCGGAACTTCAGAATCTCGAACCGGGCAATCAAGCAAACCCAGCGAGGAAACTGCGAGGCATCGGCCAGCGAGGCGAACTTTCGCCAGGCGACAAGCCCGACCTCTTGCATCACCTCGTCGACTTCGGCCGCACGTGGCAGGCAAGCCCGCACGTAGGCCCGAATCTGCGACTCGTGCCGCATGAACAGCCGAAGGAAGTCTTCGTTAGGATCGTCGGCAGGAGTCATGGCAGGGAGGTTTGACGCCAGAAAACAGCGGGGTGCAGCTTAGACTAACACTACACTCCCGACCGCTGGTAATTCTGCCGAAGAATCTGCCGGATTTTTTGAAAGCAACTGCTGGAGCGGCAGTTATGGCAGGCGAAAAGCAGAGCGGGCGGCCTGTTTGGCCGCCCGGTGGACTTTGCTTTCATGGGCTGGCACCAAGGTGCCAGTTCGAAAGTGAAATCGTTAGTTTGCGGCGTTGTCGGGCTTTTGCAGGCGAACCAGCAGCCACTGCTCGGTGCGGTCTTGGCCAAAGTGGATCAGGACCGGCGCTTCATCCTTGGTGAGGTTGTAGATTCCGGTTTCAATCACATTCGTGGTGTTGTCCCCCACGGTAAAGGCCACCCGCTGGGATTCCTTGTCGACTGAACCTTGCACCTGCTGAGATTTGTTGGTGACGGTATCGGTATAGTTGCCGCGAATCACGCCCGCCTTGTTCACGGCCAGTTGAATCGAGACGTCTGATTTCGTTTGGCCCGACTTGGTTAGCGCGAATACACCGAGTGGCAACCAATCGGCATCGGGAGAACTGGCCGCTTCGGCACCAGTCGTCGCTAAGGCAGCAGCCTGGTTGTAGTAGTCGGCGGTCGAACCGGCAGACTGGCCGTTGACGTAGACGTTGTTGTCTTGATAGGTGACGTTGTTGCCGTAGTCGTAATAGACGGGCTGAGTGGTCGCACAGCCGCAATAGTCGGCAGCCGAGTTCCAACTGGCGGCAGTCCACGCCGCACCCGCGGCCCAACCGGCCGAGGTCCAGGCACCTGGATAGCGGCGATACCAGTCGTTGCCATAGAGGCCCCAGTTGTTGTAATTGCCACGAACTGCAGTGGCCGCGCCATAGCGGGCCGAGGGTGAATTATTGGCTCCTGCTGCATAGCCGACAGCCGCACCTTGAGCGCCGGAGTATTGGGGCTGATTGCGATTGGCAACTGCCGCACCAGCGGCTGCACCTTGAGCACCGGAGTACTGTGGCTGATTGCGATTGGCTGCAGCAGCACCGGCCGCGGCACCTTGAGCGCCTGAATACTGCGGCTGATTTCGATTCGAAGCCGCAGCACCCGCGGCTGCACCTTGGGCGCCGGAATACTGCGATGCATTGCGATTGGAATAAGCAGCTCCGGCGGCAGCCCCCTGAGCACCGGAAGCATTGCCAGCGCCTTGCGAGTTTCGATGTTGCAAACCTTCGTCCGAAGGAAGACCTAAGAAGCTATTGAGTTGACTACGGTCAGGCGTACTCGATGCTCCTCGCCCGAATGCGCCACCATCACCTTGTCCGCCACGGTCGAAGTTGCCACCACCAAAACCGCCAGCGCCTTGTCCGCCACGGTCGAAGTTGCCACCACCGAAACCACCAGCGCCTTGTCCGCCACGGTCGATGCTACCGCCTCCGAACCCGCCAGCGCCTTGTCCACCACGGTCGAAGTTGCCACCGCCAAAACCACCAGCGCCTTGACCGCCACGGTCGAAGTTGCCACCGCCAAAACCACCAGCGCCTTGACCGCCACGATCAAAACCACCGCCTTGGCCTCCTCCACCGAATCCACCAGCGCCTTGACTCCCACGATCGAAGCCACTGCTTTGGCCACCTCCGCCAAAACCACCACCACCGCGGTTTTGGCTACCTCCAAAGCCGCCTCCACCTGCTCCGCCTCCAAAGCCGCCGCCTCCGCCGCCGGGACGCCAACCGCCACCCGGTCCTCCGCCACCGCCGCCAGGGCCACGTGCCAAGAGTTGACCAATGGGGACAAGCATCAGCAGCGAGAATATGACCGGCAGACAAGGACGAAACTTCATAGCGACACTTCCGAGTTAAAGGTTCAATGACTCTTCGAGCAGGGCGTCGCGAGAGGAAGGCGACTTGGTGCGATCGCGATTCAACAGCAGAGGAGACTACTGGTTGCTGGTTGCATCCGGCTTTTTCAATCGCACCAGAAGCCATTGCTCCGTGCGATCTTTGCCGAAGTGGATGAGTGCGGGGGCTTCGTCCTTTGTCAGGTTATATAGCCCAGTTTCGACGATGTTGGTCTTGTCGGTGCCCACGGTGAAGGCAACTCGTTGCGTGCTTTTGTCGACCGAACCTTGCACCACTTGAGTTTGGTTGCTCACGGTATCCGTGTAGTTGCCGCGCAGAATGCCCTGCTTGTTCACTGCCAGCTGAATCGTGACATCCGACTTTGTTTCGTCGGTTTTGGTCAGTGCGAAGACACCAAGCGGCAGCCAGTCTCCATCGGCCGGAGCATCCGCCGCGGAACCTGCAGTTGCGAGCTGAGTTGCCTGGTCGTAGTACTGCTCCGAGGTGCCGACATCTTGCCCATTCACAAACACGCTGTTGTCTTGATAGGTAACGTTGTTGCCGTAGTCGTAATAGACGGGCTGGGTATCCGCGTAGCCGCAGTAGGCGGACGCGTCGTACCAGGTGCAGGGATTCCATGCTGCTCCAGCAGCCCAACCCGCGGCGAACCAGGCACCAGGATGGTTGGTATACCAGCCGCGGTCGTAGTAACCCCAGTGGTTGTAGTTGGTGCGCACAGCCGCTGCACAGGTATAGCGACCAGAAGGAGTAACGTGAGCAAAACCGGCTGCTACACCATTGGGGCCAGCGACAAAGCCGCGTGCGGCAGCTCCGCCGTTGGGACCACGGACTGCTCCGCCACCAGCAACTCGACCACCAGGACCGACGCCAATCGCCTGGCCAGCAGCCGCGCCACCTGCCCCCTCGACGCCACGTCCGGCGACGGCACCGCCATTCGGACCGACCGCAGCCCCGCGGCCCACTGTATTGCCGCGTGGACCAGTGACTGTTGTCCCCGTGGCGAAGCCACCACGCGGGCCTTCCACGGAACCGTGATTCACATCGACGTTATCGCCACTGAATTGACGACTACCACTCAGATTGTGCATTCCTTCATCCGAAGGAAGCCCAAGAAAGTTGTTGAGCGAACTGCGACTGGGTGCTCCGCCGCTAAAGCGGTCTCCGAAGCTGTCGCGCGAAAGACCACCGGCTCCACCGAAGCCTCCGCTGCCAAATCCATTGCCGCCGAAGCCGCCACGATCGAAACCACCTGAGTTAATTCCACCACCGCTGAGCCCGCCACGATCGAAGCCGCCACCACTGAACCCACCACCGCCGAGACCGCCACGATTAAAGCCGCCTGAATTGAATCCACCACCACCGAGGCCGCTACCGCCGAGTCCACCACCTCGGTCAAAGCCGCCGAGACCTCCGGCCCCTCCGAGACCACTGCCCCCCAGTCCACCAAATCCACCACTGCCCATGCCACCACGATCGAAGCCACCGCCGCCTAAACCGCCACCACTGAACCCACCACCGCCGAAGTTCCCGCCGCCACGATCAAATCCACCGGCTCCGCCCAAGCCGCCACCACCAAAGCCACCTCCACCGCCGCCATGAAAACTTCCTCCACCGAAGCCGCCACCACCTCCGCCAAACCCACCTCCGCCGCCGTGAAATCCACCCCCACCACCACCTCCGCCAAAGCCGCGGCCGAAGGTAACGGCCACGGGAGCGAGGATCAGGCAAACAAAGGCCAACGGGAAGAGAAATTGTCGTTTCATGAGTGCAGTTCCTGAACTTCAGATTTGCGATGAGTCAGACGGGACGCGGGGCAACTCCTATTTTTTAGCGGCCTGTCGTTTAAGCACGACTTCGTCAGTGTCGGCTACGCTCTGTCCAGCGACAGTCCGGTTGGTGGATTGCCAGACATAAGCATTTTCATCCAAACGCTTGAGATGATTCACGGCTGTCGTCGGTGCGCCGGTTCCCGTGACTCCGCGAACCTCAGCAGACCAACCATTTTCAACGGGAGACCAGAAGCCGATGGCATGTCCGCCGTCGTTGCTGAAGTTCCACGATTGCACGGATCGCTCCGCGGGATTCCAACCAATAATCTGCAGGCCCGAGGTCATCGTGCCGTCAGCGTGTGTGGTGGTATAGCGCCGTTCGACAAAACTCTTATTGGCAATCCAGCGGCAGGTCGATTCCATCTTGCCACCATGTTCTTCCGCCGACCAATTGCCGATCAACCAGTTCAAGTCAGCAACTTTATCGTGAGTCGAGGGAGATGCTTCCCAGGTATCGCGCACGGTCGCCATCTGCCACTTGCCACCAACCTTGACGTGTACGGCAGAGTACTTGCTCACCCCTGGTGCACCTTCTGGTGCGGGATCAACCGTCGCGCGACCTTCTTCCATTGCTGCGCCGTCACTCAGCAGTCGCAGCGAGTCGATCAGGATCGTAATTTTGGCAGTTGGATTCTGGGCGAAATGCTCGGCATACTCTTTTTCGATGGCGGCTCGGCCACTGAATTTGCGGCCAGCGTCGTCGATATACTGACCATCTTCAGTAAAGAGGGCCGCGACGGCCTTGGCATCCCGCTTGTTGAACGCGGTGACGAAGGTGCTTGATTCGGCGCGAATGGCGGCCAACTCAGCAGCAGCGTCCACAGTTGGTTTTTGGTCGGTCGCCACTGTAGGCTTTTGAGCACTCGATAAGGTGCTCAAGAATGTCCAAATCAATACGGCAATCACTGGCAGGGTAACTGCTGGTCTCACGGTGCGCTCCCGAGAAGAAATAAGGTCGCGCCGCCGTGCGCTGAAGTGTGATGACTCCAGCCGTCCGCTGAGTCAATTCCCAGGGTTCTCCAGGGATTCAATCCTACCACACAGAAATCATTGCCGGATCAAGTTAACGTTTTACTAATGGCAGGTGGTTATTGGAGAAGTATCCGGAAGAAAGCCACTTTTTTGCCGCAAATTTCAGCAAAGCTCGCTGCTTGTCGGCATTTTCTGGCGTATGTTGCTTGCCGTCGATTGCCGCAACTTACAGCGCGATTAACTTGCGGATTGGTTTTGAGTGGACGGCTCGCCGGGAAGATTGGCGAGTTGGTCCTGGTCGCCCGAGATTGCTTCGAGCAATTGTTCAAAGCGAGTACGCCAGGATTGAATCTTGCGTGCGATCGGGGTGGCATCGTCGTCGTCGCGACTCAGTCGCAAGGTTCGCAAGCGTTCGAGAAGGGACGAAACGCCAGACGTGGTCGAAGTCAAAGCGAGATTCACCAAGCCATCGTCTTCGCTTTCAGACGAATCACTGGTGAGTGAGTTCTCATTGCTGAAGAGGTTGAATTCGCTGATTCCGTTCGTGTTGATGGAACCGAAGGGAAGCTCATCGTGGTTTAGGTGATCGTCGTGATCGTGGTCGTGCTCGTCTGCGAAGTGCTGATCGACAAATGGCCCGTCCACCAGATCTTCGGGATGGATGTGATCGTGATGGTCTTCACGATTCGGTTGGCCGTGTAACGGGAAGCGGGCGAAGTATTCGTCGGCTGTTTGGGCCGGAGCCAGGGCTTCACCACCGCCGCCTCCTCCAGCGCCATTGCTGCCGGCAACCAGGTCGGACGTGCCGACGGTTTCGACAATGCTTGGAGTTGACTCACCGCCACCAGGCGACCAGGGAGTTCCGGGAGGATTTTTGTTCAGCCAATTGATGATTTTTAAGGCGTCGAATGCGGTGCAAAGGTTGTTGTTATCGACGTCGAGGTAATTTCCGGGAGTTGCTTCGCTGGCCACTAAGGCAGTGCTGCCGGGATTGCGATTGAGATGGTTGATGATGATCAGCGCGTCGAAGGCGGTGATCTTGCCCATGCCATCCACATTCAGCGGATCGAGCAGGTTGTGCCAAGGATTACCGCCGAATTGATACGCAAAGTACAGGTTGGCGGGGGCTCCACCGCCCGGCGGAACGGTAACTGTCGTGCGGCCATCCAGGGGAGTAACCGCGTTGTAGTTGGGGGCCGGAATGACCTTCAGGTTATAGGTGCCCGCAGGTAGCGCGGCTAACGTAAAGCTGCCGTCGAAATTCGTGGTGGTCGAAGTGGAGGGGCCCCATGTGAGGTTATCGAACAGCACTTCGGTTTCGAGGTGGCCGCGCGCGATGACGTATTTAATGTCGGCAACGCCGTGCGTGATGGTCATCACTTCACTTTGCCCGATACCAAGCGCAGAAGTGGTATAGCGACCGATCAGGTTATGACCGGCATCGTAAGCTTCTAATTGCGCGACGCTTCCGGTGCTGGCGCTAACCGCGGCACTCAAGGCACGCAAACTGACGGAAGTCACTGGAGAAGCAAACTCAACCTTCAAGCGCCGGTCCGACTGCAGAGTATTGAGATTGAACGGATTGCGAATGGTCGAGAACGTATCGCGCCCGCTACTTCCGGCGAAGAAGACGTAGCCATTTACTTTGGAACTGTACCGCGACATGACCAGGTTGCCGCCGGAGGTTTGGCCAATCACACTAATCGTGACGCCCGGCACCGCTGTATTCAGAACGCTGTTTTCGGCATACTCGCTGGGACGCAGGGAGTGCTTCAGCGTGAGCAGATTGTCGTCGATATCGCGAACCTCGACGCCCCAGTCGATGAGGGGAACTTCGCCGAAATCCCACTGGCCGTTGCCATTGTCATCGCGATAGGCGAAGCCGGTTACAGTGCCTGGACTGGTCGTTGATTCAGGCGGAGTTGAGGTGCCGGTGCCAGGGTCGTTAATATCCGTTTCGAAGATCTCGGACGAAGCGCCCGTGCGTTGATCGAACGTGCGAATCTTCAGATTGTGGGGGCCGGCGCTAAGGGGAATCGTCAGGTCGAAGTTGGCGGTTGTCGGCGTATTGGCAAAGTCGGTGATCGTCGTCCAACTGTTGCCCCCATCGAGCGAATACTCGACGCGGCGCACTTTATTGATGGAAATGTCGTTGTAAACGACATTCGCATTGAGGCCGCCGAATGTGTTGCGATTTGGCAGCGTGCGCACGCTGCTAGTTCCCTTGAACCGATAAGTGCTGGTCGTGGGATTGTAGGAACCCTTGCCGGTGAGCGTGAACGGCACATCGTTCACATCGAGTACGCCATCGCCATCCGAGTCTTTCCATCCAATCGCTTCTTTGGACGAAGTCGACGAGATGTGGTCGGCCCAAGCTGCCGCTTGGGCAGTTCCGGTGGCCATGATGCTGGGAAGTTGGGCGCTTAGAAAATCGGGGTCGGGATTGCCGGCAGCGCCGTTGGTGTTTTGCGTGTTGTAGTAACCAGACTTGGTCGCATAGTTGTGCCCAGTCGAGTATTCGTCGAGAGCGTAGAAAATGTGCCCCGCCTCGTGGGCAAAAGTGATTGCTGGACGATCGGAGGGGATCACGATGAACTGGCCACCCAAGAAGGCGAAGGCACCGCGATAGTTCACTTCGTCGGGAGCAGGACTTGGATTGACCGGAAAATACTCATCGGTGTCATTCGTGCTGTTCGCCACAAAGATGGTGAAAGCCCAATCAGTGTTATGTCGCTCGCGCTGGAAGTTGTTGAACGCCTTAATGTCTTTGTAGATATCGAGCGTCTTGGCAAAATCGACATCGGGCCGATCGAGAAAATCGTTGACCCACAATTCGTGAACCGACGAGTACCGATTGATCGGTTCGTACATCGTCTCGACCGGATCGAGCGCCCAGGTCCAGTCGTATTTGAAGTTCACCAGCGGCAGAGCCGGGTTGTAGTAGAACTCGTCGATGCTGGCGAAAGTCTGCTTCCACCAGTCCATCCCTTGCTGAACCTTCTGTTGCACGGCGTTGATCGTGGCAGCGGTCCAGTTCTCGGTGCTGGGATCGGCACCAGGCAGGGTGGGGTCAGACTCCATCAAGACGACGGTGACCAGAATATCGCCCAGCATGTATTCGCCGGTATCGTCTGGAAACGCGCCCAAGGGAGCCATCACCGTGCGGGCTTCGAGCGTTTCGAAGAAGGCTCGTCGGCGCGAGCGACCGCGACTACACGCCAGCAGGCGTGATTTCGACGCGGGGGCCTGATAAGGCCGACGATTCCAGGGCAATTGCATGGAGAGATTTGTCCAACCAAGCGGCGACTCAGCCCTGTGACGCGTTCCGGCACGCCCCAAGGAAGAATTGAATCAACATTACCCGCTGGCGGGTGCTATCGCGTTCCTTCGACTAAGCACCCATCGACTAAGGGTCTATCGTAAGCAGGCAATCCACACAAAACAATCTTCCGACGTCCAAAGTTCTGATTTCGTTCCCCGACTCAGCGGTTTTTAGGGATTTTCCTGGGCACGCAGCCCCATACGAAAGGTGGCAACTGCCAGCAGCGGGAGGAATCCCCCGCGTTCTAGCGAATACGCCATTCATCCCCGTGCTTAAACCCCACAAGTGGCGAATGGTAACGAACGGGACAAACTCGGCAATCTATGAATAGGATTGCACAGCTGTAGTGAATGTACTCAGAGAGACGAAGTTAGCGGTCAGCCGCCAGGGCCGAGTGCGAACGTTTAGTGAATTGAAACCGCAGCAAAGTGAGTAGCAGGTGTCACGGTTGTCATTCGCAGAATTAGTTGGTCCGATTGAGCCTGCCAGTTAAACTAGGAAGGGTGTCCAAGCTCTTCTCTGCCCGCGCTTCTGACGCTTGTCGATTCTAGTAACGGGATACGCCCCTGGTGCGATTCGCATTCCCTTCGATCTCGACCACCCGCATGCTGCATCGCAGTTTGCTGGTTTGGGTTTGGTTTGCTGCCTACCTTTGCGCGCCTAATTTAGCGTCGGCCTGGGCGCAAAATGAGAAACCCAAGGACGAAGCCAGGCAACCGCCCAAAGTTGAATCACCGGCCGAAACCACTCCTGAACGTGCCCCGCGGGTCAAGCCATCCACTGGACCTGCCGCACCGCCGCCGAGCGAACTAGACACTTACATGCTCCGCGACAAAAAGGGGAATCTCGTCCCCGTCATCGGGCTGTCGTTCGAAGACTTCGAGAAGCTGGTGCAGATTCAAAAAGGTCTGCTGCCACCGCCACCACCCGCTTATGCCTTCGACTCCCTCACGCTCACCGGCAAGGCCGACGGGGCAACTGCTGAGTTCCAAGCCACGGCCAGCGTGCGTGTGAAGCAGCCGGGCTGGGTCCGTATTCCACTGCGGTTTGGTGGCGGCGCTCTGCTCGAACCGGCTAAGCACAATGGTCCCGGCGATTTTCTGCTGAGTGTTGCCGGCGATGGCGAAGGTTATCTTCTCTGGCTCAAGGGTGAAGGCAAGGCTCATCAAATTCAATTGAAACTAGCAATGCCAGTGGGAACCATCGGGCTCGAGCGGCGGCTGCAGTTGAACTTGCCCCGTGCCACCGAATCGGCGGTGCGTTTGCAGGTTCCGCTCACTCAAGCCAATGCCTCGCTCCGCAACGGCTCTGAAGGAATTCTCACGACCAGGTCACTCGCCGCCGGCCAAAGCGAAATCCAAGTTGTTGGTCCCACTGGCGACTTACATCTCTTTTGGCAAGCTGGTAGGGCGCCTTCGCCCGAAGCCAAGCCAACACTCGAAGCCGTCGGCGAAATTATCGTCCGGGTCGAAAGTCGTAGCCGCATCAGTTCCGAAGCACGATTAAAGCTTCGCACGCTTGGCAAACCAATGGAGACCGTTGCCGTGCGTTTGCCCCCCGGCATGCAACTCGTGCCCGTTCCTGCAACTGGTTACACCGCGACGATCGCAGAATCGACCGATGTAAATAAGAACAACGCAGGTCGCCTGGTCGATGTCCGCTTCGATCGACCGACGACGGGCCCCATCGAGATTCGCCTGCTTGCCGAGCAAGAAGTGGCTGCCAATGCCACGGATACCGCCTTGCGTCCAGCCAGGTTCGACGTGATCGGTGCCCAGCGGCAACGGGGAAACATTGATTTCCTGGTCGAAGGAGATTGGAACCTGGGCTGGTCCGACGAAGCTTCAACGCAACGCTTAGAATTGCTCGATGCGCCGGTGGCGAATGGCCGGCCGGTTGCTCGCTTTGGGTATTTCAAGCAGCCTCTCGATTTGAAGTTGTCGGTTTCGCCTCGGCCGACTCGGATCGCGGTCGAGCCGCAGTACCAGGTCTATGCCGATGCCTCGCTCTTGCGACTGGAAGCGACCTTTCGTTTCCGCATTCGTGGCCCCAAGGCAACGTCGACCAATCTCGATCTCGCTGGTTGGCGCGTCGATCGCATCGTGGGTGAAAATGCCGCCGAGCAGCCACTCCCACCCGCGGAGGAGGTGCCGATGCTCACGCTACCTCTGGCCCAATTGGATGCCGCGAAGGGCGAATTGACATATCGCATCGAAGCCCATCAACCGCTGGCATCTGAAGCTGATACAGTGCGATTTTCTCTGCCGCGACCACAAGTCGATGTCGCAGCCCCGGCCAGCATTGTGGTTCAACCGGCCGACAATGTGGAACTCGTTCCTACCGCCACCGAACTGAAGGGACTCGTCGCCGACGCCACACTCGGAACTGCGCTACCCAATACTCGTCAGCAGCCGCCACTGCTGTATCGCGACCTGGGTTCGAGCGAAGCGATTGCTTTTGTGGCTGCTCGTCGAGTTCGTTCGCGCCACGTCAGCGTTAAGGCCGAAACCTTGCTCCGATTGCGTCGCAGCACCATCGAAGTTCAGCAGCAACTCGACTATCAAATTGCCTATGAGTCGAAGCGATCATACCTTCTCGCCTTGCCCTCAGACTTGAGCGAGCTCAAAGGGTTCCAGGTATCGCTGAATGAGCAACTGCTCGAACACCGCCCCGCGCCTAATGATGACGGTCGCAATCTGCTCGAAGTTATCGACACGCAAGATCGTCTGGGCGCGGTCAAATTGCAGTTGCGATACTCACTGCCAATGCCAGCGCTAAAGGCCAACCCAGCCACTCATTTGCAGGTGCCGCTCGTCGTGCCCGCTGATACCGACTTCGATCGCTTGCTGGGACAGACCATTCGCATCGAGCATTCCGAAGAGCTTCATTTGAAGATTCCTGAAAGCGCCAGCAGCGAAGAATCTCTCGCGCCTAGTCAGCGCGGCGTGCTCGAAGGCAAGTCCGACAAACTGCTCACGTCACTCAGCCTGAATGTTTCGCTGCAACAAACACCCGAGATCAGCGGTCTTGTGATCGACCGCATGTGGGTGCAAACATGGCTTTCGCCGCAGCAGCGGCAAGAGCGCTGCGTGCTGCAACTGCGGACTGCGGCCCCGACGATCGTCGCCCGCTTGCCAGTCGCCGTTGCCGCCAGCAACATTCAATTGATCGTGGATGGCAAGCATATTCCGGCCCAAACGGCGGGCGAACGGACGGTGAATATCGACCTGGGTACGGCGACCACTCCTCAAGTGCATGTGGTCGAATTGTGGTACTCCCTACCGCGCACCAGGGCCGGGTGGTGGATTGCCGATCATCAATTCACACCGCCACAACTGGAAGGAGCCAATTCTCCGCAGCGCATTCAATGGCAGGTCGTATTGCCGTCGCACGAGCACTTGCTGTTCGAGCCGCGCGACTACGCTCCAGAGATGAAATGGGGCTGGAAAAACTACTACTGGTCGCGGATGGCCAATTTCAATCAACAATCGCTCGAAGACTGGTGCGGGGCCAGCCGCCAAGAGCCCTTGCCCTCTTCACTCAACAATTACCTCTTCTCCAGTGTTGGTAGTGAGCCGACTTTGCAACTGCAGACCATTGGCCAACGCGCGCTGGCGGCCTGGCTTGCCGGTCTGGGGCTGGCGCTCGGTTTGCTTTTCCTTCATGTACCGCTGGTGCGCAGTTCTACAGGACTGTTAGTACTGGTGGTGCTGCTACTGGCATTGGGAGTGGCCGCACCGCAAACCATGCTGTTTGTTGCCCAAGCCATCGCCCTTGGCCTGGTAATTGTCGCAATCCTGGCAGCTATTCGCTGGCTCTGGACCGGTCAGGTTCCCCGACCACCTCAGCCACTGCCGCGCTCGTTGTCGAATCTCTCCAGTCCCCGCTCCACAGGAAGTCGTTCAGCTGGTCCGCCTGCCACTACGGCAGCTGCCCCAGTGTTGCCGCCGGCAACTCACGAGGTGGAACTGTGACCTCCGCTCGCGTGCCAGGGTTCGCGCTTTTGGTGTTATCCTCGATTGCCCTGGCGGCGGCAGCTGCACAAACACTGTCCGCTCAGTTGCCGACTGTCCCTGCGAACGTAGCGCCGGTTGTCGCACAGCCGCTGCGTAGGATTTATGTTCCTGCCGATGAAATGGCGGACGAAATTCGCGGGCTCACTCCCATGAAGCGCGACGAGTTCGAACGACGCACCGCGACGCTAAAGCCCGTTCCTGCCGAATTGCCAGCAGAAATGCCGCCGAGCGTTACGATTTCTGACGCTACGTACCGTGCCACAATTCGCGGCGACCAGATGATTGCCGGCACTTCAGAACTCAACGTAGAGCTACAGACATCTGTCGAGGCTGTCAGCACGCTTCACTGGCTTCCACTTGCCCCTTGTTCTCTTCCGCTCGGCACACCGACCTGGAAAGTGGGCGACGGGCAGGGAGTGGGTGAATCGGCGACGTGGGGCGTTAGCGATAAACAGCAACTGCTGGTCGCCGTGTCGCGCTCGGGCAAGCTGCTGTTCCCATGGTCCTTGCGAGGTCGCAAAGACGAGCGCGGCCGAGTCCGTTTTGAGTTCGATCTCCCCGCAGCAGCGCGCCAGCGTTTGGAGCTGCGCCTGCCTGCTAACTCACTTCTCACCAGCGAAACATCAATGATCCGCGAACGGGGCGCCGTCCCGCCGGAGAACGGCAGCAAGCCGAGCGACGCACTGCCCGAATCGCTGTGGGAAGTCGAAGTCGCCAGTGGGCGCCGTGTCGAATTGCTCGTCGAGCCGCGTAAGCGCGAGGAACAGCTTCAACCGCTGGCGCTCGTGCGCGAAACCAGCAGCTATGTCTTCACGCCGGGGCAGATGGACCTGGATTTGTCACTCGAACTCGATATCGATCGCGCTCCGCTCCGGCAGATTCGCGTGCGGCACGATCCCCGTCTGAATTGGACGGCCATTCGTTGGGGCGAGCAAACACTCGCTTGGACCACTGAAAAATCCTCTTCGGATGAACCGGTCGCCGTTATTCAACTTCCGGAACCTCTGACCGGAAATAGCCGCTTGATTCAATTGACCGCAGTTGCCGATTGGACTCCGCTGCCGCAGAAATGGGCACTTCCCCGCGTCACCGTCGAGAACGCCATCTGGCAAGAAGGGCGAGCGAATGTCGCCGCGCCTCGCTGGCTGCAACTCGACGCCATCGCCGGACCGGGAAGTCGCTTAACAGCGACGACGCTCGCCAGCGACAATCAAGGCACCGACCTATTGCAGTTTCAACTCGAACGAAACAGCGCATCCATCGAAGTTCAGCCGGCAATTTCCTCGCAACCGCTCGATTGCTTGAGCATGCTCACGTTGCAAGTCGAGCCGAAGCAACTCGTGGCACAGTTTGCTGCAGAGCTAACGGTTACCAGTGGTAGCCATTTCACGATTGAATGCGAAGTGCCACGCTCGTGGGTCATCGATTCGCTGGAAACCGTTCCCGCCGACTTGCTCGAAGACCGCACGGTGAAGCCTCGCAACAATTTCCAAAGTATTCTGCTGCAACTCCGTCAGCCTTTGCGAACGGGACGTCCGCTGCGCATTCAGGCGCGCTTGCGGCATGTGCGTGGCCCTGGCGCTGAAGCCTGGAACGACGACATTCTACAGCCTGTTCGTTTCCTCACTGCCGCCACTCAACAGCGGTATGTGACGCTGCAACTAGCCGACGCCAGCTTTGAACCTCGCTTGCTCAGTGCCGATGGTCTCGAATTTTTGTCTCCTTCGGTGTTACCACCAAGAGCGCGGGCACTTGTCGATTCAACGATTGGTAGCTGGTTGGTGCGCCTGACCGATGCCGCCCGACAGCCGCGATTCTTACTCGCACCTGGCTCGCCTCGCTACGCTGGTGAGTCCACCTTACAGACTTACTTATCCCCCGGGCATGTCGACTATCGCCTGTCGATTCGTTGTGAACCCGAATCCTCAGCAGTCTCGAACTTGCTCGTGCAAATTCGCCCTGCTCCGGCGGTTGATCCGCAATGGCGACTCGACAGTGAACCTCGTCCCCTCATTGCCGAACGCGTCGAAACCATGGTTACGGCCAGCGATCAACCGGGGCCTGCGCTGTATCGGATTGAGTTACCGCGCGCACGCGATGTCTCGTTTGCCTTGAATGCACAGTGGAATGAAGCGATCGTCGCGCCGACCTTCGCGCCGATGATTGAACTACCTGAAGCGACGTCGCATGCCGCGCAAGTCGAACTTATTGGCCTGCTCGATACGCCAATGACCTGGCAAGCTGAGCGTTTACGACCGCTGCCGATTCCACCAACTGCCGCGCAGGTTCGAGCCCGCTATCGCTATCAGGCCGGCCAGGATGCTCGGCTGAAGCTAATTCCGCTGCTCGAAACGCTCCGACCTTTGGCGGGTTGGATCAGCCGCTGTGAAATTGAAAGCTGGTTTGCGCCGACCGGCGCGGGACGCCACGAAGCGCACTATGTCGTGGCTGGTGGTGATGTCGAGACACTGGAATTGCGACTGGCCGAGAACGCCCGGTTGGCTCGCGCAGTGGTCGATGGACGAGAGGTCCTGGCGTTTTCTCGCACCAGCGATCCCCGTTGGCTATCGATTCCTCTGCGCAATCCCGGCAATCCCATCGCAAACGCTAATCCGTTGGTCCGTCTGGAATACACCTCGCCGCCGCTCGAACAACGGGCCTGGATCCGCTCGCGCTGGACTGCGCCCATTCCAGAAACTCGCTTGCCCGTGCTGCAAAGTTACTGGCATGCCTACCTGCCGAACAACTGGCAATTGTGGCCCAGCACTCAAGTGAACAGCAGTGGCCAGACGGCGACAGCGCGCAGCTCTTCATTTCTTGCACTCATGCTTCCCGGCGACGGAGTTGCTTCGATCTCGCGCGACCTCCCCAGCAGCGGTCAGGTACAAATCGACGTCTACTCTCCCACCTGGTTCGGCTTGCTCGCGCTCGCTGTCGCGCTCGCTTCAACTGCTGCCGTTTTGTACTTTCGCAATTGGAGTGCCTTCACACTGATTGCCGTCTCCATCGGTTGGCTCGCGCTGGCGATCTTCGTTTCGCCGCCAATGACCGTCTTTATCCAAGCCGCGCTGGCCGGTTGGCTAACGGGCTGCGCGTTGCAACTATTCCGCTCGACGCTCAAAGTCAAAACCATTCCCGCCGCGGCCACAACCAGCACCCAGTTGCTGCAGCCAATCGCCCGGCTGCTCTTTTCAGTCGTCATTCTCGGCACGATCATTGGTGCGGGCACTTCCTGGAACTTGCTCCCCTCGCTTCAAGCGGCCGACGAATCCGAGAGACCGTGGCGAGTGGTCATTCCGATCGACGATGATCGGCAACCCGTCGGCGACTATGTCTATGTTTCGCCCGCGTTGTGGGAGGCCTTGTTTCGCCAGAGTCCACAAGCCGGAGCAGGGCAACCCGACTGGCTGATTCGCAGTGCTCAGTACGATTTGCGTTGGCAAACGAGCGGTGCCGATCTAACGACGGAGTTTCAGGGAATTGTGGCCCGTTACGAAATTGAAGTCTTCCGCCCGGGAAGTACTTTTAAGCTTCCCTTCAGTCGCGAACAAGTCAGACTGACCGACCCAGGCGTTCGCATGGATGGAGAGGCTGCCGCGGCCACTTGGTCAGCCGCCAGCGACGCCTTGCTCATCGAGCTCGATTCACAAAGAACTGGGCGTCAACGGATTGAAGTCGGTCTCGCGCTACTCGTCCCGCCCAGAGATGGAACGATCGGGGCGTCCATTCGCATTCCCGCAGTCCAAAGTAGTCGGGTGGTGGTGCCTCTGCTGGCATCGACTGACAAAGTGAGCATCCCCACGGCGCGCGGCGGGGAACACCCCGCGGATGGTGCGGCCTGGCAAGTTGAACTAGGTGCCGCGGATCAACTCACCGTGCAATGGTCGCGGTCGCAGACCGAACCTCCCCCGGTCATCGAAGCCGAGCAACTTTTACTGTGGCGACTTCGCCCCAGTTCAGTGGTCGTCGAGGGGAAGTGGCAGTTCCGACCTCTCACCGGCAAGCTTCGCGAAGTAGTCATCCGCGCTGATCCTCGTTTTCGTTTGCTCCCGATTGGCAACGGCTCGAACATTGTCAAACAGTGGCTCGAAGAAGGAGAAGTGAACCTGCATCACTTCGTCCTCGACCGCGCGACTACGGCAGACGTTTCCTTAACTGCTTCATTTTTGCTCGTCGGTTCGACCGGAATTGGAAATCTCATTCCGCCGCGAATTGAAGCCGCTGCCGATCGTGTCACGCGCGACTGGCAAGCTGCCTGGACAGCTCCGGGGTTGCAGTGGAATGGTAAGACCGGCTCGATTCCTGCCGCGGAGTTCCTGCAGCAATGGGGAGATCAATCGTTAAGCCCCGTGCAAGCCTATCGGAGCACACCGGAGTCACCACGTCCGGCGCTGGCTGTTTCGCCAGTGCAAAATCGTCTGCAAGCGATTCAACAAATCGAATGGTCGCTGACTCCAGACCAGACCAGCGTTCGTTATCGACTACAGGGGCAAACTGCCTCGGCCAGCTTGAATCAATTGCGCTTTGTCTTGATGCCGCAACTAACCGTCCGCCGCGTCGTCGTGACTCAAGGAGATGTCAGTGTTGCCTCGCGCTGGTTCCGACATGCCGATGGCTTGCTTACGCTGCTACTTGATGAAGTGCGCGCCGAGCCTTGGCAAGTCGAAGTACTTGCCGATCGGCCTCACATTGCCGGAAAGACCGCGAACTTGCCTGTGCTGCAAGTGACGGATGTAGACGTGCAACAATATGAGTGCCAGATTCGCCGTCGCGCGGGAGCTGACGCCAAACTCGGCAAGCTGAGTGGCTGGAAGCAACGACCAGTAACTGTCGATCCGAAAGAGGCTGAAGACGATGACGCTAATAGCGGCGATCGGTTGATAGCCGAACTGGAATGGAATAGCACGCGACCGGGAACCATCCCATCGCAGATTGCCGTTACGCTCGGCGCTTCCCTTCCTGGCTCCGCGGGCGAGTTGCTCACTCGCTTGCTCCCGGTTGCGGATGGCTGGCAAGTGGAGGTCATTGCCAATTTGAGTGCGCCTGGGAGCAACTTCGACGAATTGCAGTTCTCGGTGCCGCGCGATTGGAC
The DNA here is from genome assembly GCF_007747655.1 of Anatilimnocola aggregata. Lineage (NCBI taxonomy): Bacteria > Pseudomonadati > Planctomycetota > Planctomycetia > Pirellulales > Pirellulaceae > Anatilimnocola > Anatilimnocola aggregata. Next base: position 2,451,225 of record NZ_CP036274.1, on the reverse strand, counting down.
CGGTCTCTTGGAAATGGAACCAGCCGGGCGTTGGCACTTGGAACTGCTACCGGGGCAATCGCGCAATCTGCTGCGCGTGCAGTTGCAGACTCCCGTGAAAGACAAGCTCCACCTGCGCTTGACCGCGCCCCTCGAAACCGAACAGGAATTGATTCGCTTACCCGCCGTCGATCTGGTTGGCACCCATGAGCTCCAGCGCTGGGTGTCGTTGCCACAGCAAGCCAGCGATTCGAAATTGCAATGGCAAACCGCGGGACTGCAACTCCGTCCCGGGTTGCCTGCCGACTTCGCCAATGAGCAGGCCCAAACAAACTTGAATTACGAAGCGATTATCGATCGTTATCGCGCCTCGGCCCGTCCCGAACGAACCAAGCGCGAACAGCCCCGCGTGATTCTCGCCGACCATCAGGTTGCCTGGCAGAATGACCGCCGCGTCGTCGGTCGCTCGGAATTAACCATCGTTCCCGGCGGTGCCAAGCGATTGCTCATTCAACCGCCAGAAGCGCACGAGTTGGTGGCGGTGGTGGTAAATAATATCCCCGGCCAATTGCACCGCGAACCGGGCATTGGTGGTGCCGCGACGGTTGAACTCCATTCCGATAGTTGGCCCCAGTGGGTCCAAGTGATTTATCGGGGGCGCTTGCCCGTGCAGGATGAAGCGGCCGGCAAATGGCAGTTTGCAGCGCCTCAGGTAGCAACTGCACCGGTCGAACGGACGCGTTGGCAGATCACCGGACCAGCCTTGCTGGTCTCGCCCGCCGCGCTGTTTCAGGGGAAGCCGCTCGACGATAACGATCCGCTCGCGTCGCTCGAAGCGCTGGCGAAAGTGGCCCGCGGGGCCACCGACAGCCCTTCGGGGCATCTCGCGGAGTCGGTCGATACGTGGCTTCGATTGTGGCGACAACACTGGGATCGTGAGTTGCAGGCGATTCGGAAACGACCACCGTCCTCGCCACTTGCTCCCGTCGTTTCCGCGCGGTTGCAGGCACTCGAAAACGAGATGGCCGATCTCCTTACGCTGCCGCTCGAAGACGTGGCGACGATCGACGCCAAGACGAGCGTCGATTTAGTGCCGATCACGTCCGTGCATGAGGCAGTTGTATCTCGCCCGCTGTTCGAGCTACGACATACTCAGGCTGGCGACATGCCCACTTGGACGGTCTCGCTGCCGGCACCGAGCGAACAACCTGCCAACTACTATCACTGGCTGCTGGCCGCTGCGTTGCTGGTGTTTGCCGGGATTGTCACCCAAATGGGCCGCAGTGTCGCCCTGCGAGACTGGATCATTGCTTTCCCGCAATTGGTACTCGCGCTCTTCGGTGTCGCGGCGCTCATGCTCCCTGGCTACCTCTGGCTGGGCGTGCTGATTCTTCTGCTGACATTGCCGGCAGCATTTCATTCGCCCTGGCGACAACGAGCGTGAACGAGCTGGCCTAGCGGTTCTTCATCCGGGGATCGAGTGCATCGCGCAGGCCGTCGCCAAGAAAGTTCAGGGCGAACAAGGTGCATGCTAACGCCAGGCCAGGGAATAGTACGAGCCACCAGTGGATGCCGATTGGTGTGATGACCTTGATCCCATCGTTCACAAGTTGCCCCCAGCTGACATCGGGTGGCTGCACGCCGAGGCCGAGGAACGACAAGAACGCTTCGAACAGCATCACGCTGGGAATGGTCAGCGTGAGATACACAATGACGATGCCCAGGACGTTGGGAACAATATGGCGGAAGACAATACGTCCGCTCCCCGCGCCAATCGTGCGAGCCGCATCGATGAACTGTTCGTGCTTGAGCGAGATCACTTGGCCACGAACAACTCGCGACATTGTCAGCCAATAGACGGCACCGATCACCATGTAGAAAATGACGATCTGATTGATCCCCACTGCCGCCAACGTACTTTTGATGGCGTCATCGCTCAGCAGCATGATCAGATTGATGACGACGAAGATGAATGGAATGCAGTACAAAATATCGACCATGCGCATCATGCCGGCATCGATAATGCCGCCCGCATAACCGGCGACCGCTCCGTAGCTGACACCAATCACCAACGAAACCACGGCGGCGAGCAAACCGACCATCAGCGAAACGCGCGCGCCCCAGAAGATGCGCGCGAGCACATCGCGACCGAGGTTATCGGTGCCACAGATGGAGGGAATGCACCACTGCCCAAAGACTGCCAGGCGAGCGCGGATCATGGCCCGCGCGAGTGGCCCGGGATTCGTCCACAACCGATTGAACGGATGGGCGCGGGCTTTCCCCTGCAGCTCTTTTTGCAACCTGTCGCGTTCAGACTTGGGCGCGGCGTTCACTTTCGCAGCTAAGTCGGCCACTTCACGGTCGAAGCTCTTCACATCGGCCAGCGAAACGCTGAGCGGACGCTGCAGCGTGCGGGGCGGTTTGTAGATGTTTGCCTTGTCGACCAATTGAAAGCTGGGGGATTGAAGCGGCAGCAGCGGAGTGAGCCAGGCGAGCGCCGCGAGGACGATCAGAAAATAGAGCGACGTCATTGCCGCGTAGTTCTTGCGCAAGCGACGCCAGGCATCGTGCCAGAGCGAAATGCCGCGCACTTTTGCAGCTTCGGCCAGCAAGGACGCATAGCGATCGGCGGGAGAATTCGCAGGTGATGGATCGGCAGTCATGTGAGGGCAGGTTACTCGAGCTTCACGCGGGGATCGATCACGGAGTACGACAAATCGACGAGCGAATTCATGACATACAGCAGTGCCGTATAAACCAGCACGGCACCCATGGCGAGCGGATAGTCGCGCTGCAGCGCTGCATCGATAAAGTGCGAACCGAAGCCCGGCACATTAAAGATGCGCTCGATGACCAGCGAACCCGTCAGAATGCCCGCAGCAGCTGGACCAATAAACGAAACGACAGGCAGAATTGCGCCGCGCAGAGCGTGTTTGACGATGACAGTTCGAGGTTGCAAACCCTTGGCATATGCGGTGCGGACATAGTCGAGATTCAACACTTCGAGCATACCCGCGCGCGTGAGCCGGGCGATGTAAGCAGCGTACGGTGCAGCCAGACAAATCGCCGGGAGGATGATCTGCTGCGGACTTCCCCAGCCAGCTGCGGGGAGAATCGGCAGGTAGAAGCAAAAGATAATGATCGCCAGCGAAGCTAAGACGAAATTAGGAATTGCAATGCCCAACGTGGCCAGCCCCATGAAGCCAAAGTCGTAGATCGTATTTCGCTTCACTGCTGAAACAACTCCTGCGATGGTGCCACCGATCAGTGCCAACGTGAGCGCAATCACACCGAGCGACATCGACACGGGAAAACCTTCGGCAATCACTTCGTTAACCGTGTAATCCTTCAGTTTCTGGCTCGGACCAAGATTCAGCAACACGACATTCCCGAGTGTCGTAAGGTATTGCTCGTGCAGCGGAGCGTTGAGGTTGTAGAACTCGTCGAGGTTGCGGCGGATTTCTTCCGGCAACTTCTTCTCACCCATGAAGGGGCCACCGGGAGACAACCGCATCAGGAAAAACGAGAGGGTAAAGACGGCCCAGAACGTGACCACGAACCAGCCGAGCCGCCGGAGGAGCGCGCCGAACAATTCTAGGGCACTCATTTTGCTGTTCCTGACCGCTGGCCAAGCTTGCCGTCTTTCGCCGCGTGATCGATCTCTAGCAGCGTGAGCGGGTGGAGATCCTGCACGTCATTACAAAAGCCTTTGACGTGCGGCTTAATCAGATTCTTAGAAACGTAAAAATACATCGGAATAATTGGCACTTCCTCAAGGAAGAGAGCTTCCGCTTCTTTAAAGATGGCCATTCGCTTCGCCGGATCCGGCTCCTTGCCCGCGTCGGCAATCAGCTGATCGTACTTGGGGTTGCCCCAACCGGTCATATTCTGATCGCCGCCGGTGACGAACATATCGAGAAACGTGTTCGGATCGGGATAGTCGGCAATCCAACCCGCGCGGGCAATGTAGTAATCCTTCTTATCCTGAGCGTCGAGATACACACCCCACTCCAGCCCACGCAGTTGAACGTCGACTCCCAAATGCTCGCGCCACATCTGCTGCACGCGTTCGGCAATCGTCCGATGGAGCGAAGGAGAATCGTTGTAGAGAATCTCGATATGTGGCAGCTGATGCCCTTCGGCATAGCCGGCTTCTTTGAGCAGTTCTCTGGCCCGCTTGGGATCGAACTGTGTTCCCGGCGGGCTATCATAACCGGCAAGGCCCGGCGGGACATAAGTACCCGCAGGTACTTCGCCCGCTTTGGTGACGAACTCGCAGATGTTCTGTTTGTCGATAGCCAGGTTCAGAGCCTGCCGGACTCGTTTATCTTTGAGCGCGTCCTTCTCGGTATTCAGCCGATAGAAGTAAACCGTCAGCATGGGGGCTGAAGGGAACTGATCTTTCAATTCCTTCTTCAACTGCGGAATCATATCAGCGGGGATCGTCGTCGCCCAATCGACGCGACCGGTCAGGTACATGTTGAGGGCCGTCGTTTCATCGCGCAAGGCGAGCACATCGATGCTGTTCAGCTTGACGTTTTTTGCATCCCAATAAAGCGGGTTCTTTTCCAGGCGAATGCGATCGCGCAGTTTTCGCAGCTTCAAGTTGAATGGACCGTTGGAAACGATGTTTGCCGGTTTGGTCCAAGCTGGCGAGCCATACTTTTCGATGCATTTTCGATTGACCGGATAAAGTGGATAGAAGGCGACCAACTCGGGAAAGAAAGGAGTGCGGTCGTTCAGTTCCACCACCAGCGTGTGATCGTCGGTGGCCTTGATCCCCACCGTGCTTTGCCAGTCGGGCAAGACCTGCATGCAGGCGGTGGGGATGGCGTTTTCGAATGGCAGTGCTTCGTCGGGGGCTTTGCTGAACGCGGTTAGCTTGCCATCGATCTCGACGACATAAGTCCACGTCTTCTTCCAGTCTGACATGCGCCGCGATTTGTCTTCGGGACTGACATCGGAATCGATCACGGGCTCGGCTGGCTTGAGAATTTCTTTTAACGTGCCGCGGACGATTGTGCCGCGCGGCCAGGCCTGGTAGCGATCGCGCCGGTCGGCCAGTTCCACTTCCACGGCATCACCAGGGGCAACTTTGGCTTCGGTGTAACTGCGCGTGCCGCGGACATAATAGAGTTGATAGGTGTACTGGCTGCCGGTCTCGGGGTGGAGCATCCGCTGCCAGGAGAATTCGAAATCGTGAGCCGTGACCGGTGACTCATCGGACCAGACGGCATTCTTGCGGATGTGAAACGTGTAGGTCTTACCGTCTTCCGAGACTTCGTAAGACTCCGCCATGCCGGGCTGCGCAGTGAGAGGCGCATTCTCGTGCGGGCCATATTTTTCGCGGTAATCGGCAGCGGGCAGCGACCGGAGCAAGCCTTCGAACAACGCATTGATCATGCGGTTTTCGGGATTGCCGGTGGCCTTCGCCGAATCGAGCGTTTGCACTTCGGTGCCGTTGTCGAAGGTGAATTCAGCGCGAGGGGGCGGATTGAGCGACACCGCCCACACAACCGCTGCTGTGACCAGCAACAGCATTACGTAGGGAAACACCAGGCGAAAGTTAATAGGCATGAGAACAGCTTTCCGTGGCGGCTTCGTTGCCGCAATCACGACTTCTGACGCAGCGCGGCAGAAATTCCGAAAGCGGAACCGTCCAGGGTCAACCTACTGGCGCTTGACCAACAATGCAACGAGCCTTCAGGGCCTCCGCAAATCGGCCGCATCGATTACGATTTGCCGCGTGGGATGACCGCACGAATGCTGTCGACGAGGTTCTGAAACACGTTGGGAACCGGGGCGATGAGTACCGTGCCGGTCCCCTCAAAGGTGCTCAGCAGGCCTTCGCCAGAGGTGACGGAGCCGAGGAGCGAGCGTGAGGCTTTTTGCACTTCGAATTTGAGGCCCGAAGTACGGGCGAGCGCGAACCGGCCATCGACCGAGAGCTTTTCGCCGCGCAGCTCGATTCGCTCGACCTGTCCGGGCGCCTGCATCACAACTTTGCCTGTCCCTTTGACCAGCGTTTGATACCACCCCTCGCCACCAAGCAGTGCCGAGAATGCTTTGTTCCGCCAAACGCCAATTTCAACGGCCTGATCGCTGCAAACGTATGAGCCTTGCTCGAGAATCCATTCTTCATTCTGCAAATCGAGCACTTCGTACTCGCCATAGATGGGCGGCCCAAAGAAGATTTCGCCCGTTCCTTGATAAGTCGGCCGAAAGATGTTCTCGCTGGTCACGAAACTTTTGAGCATGCCACCGACCGAGGGTGCGGGGGTGGCAATTTCGATTCGCCCCCGCATGTAGTGCAATGCTCCGGATTCGGCTCGCACTGTTTCACTATTGAGCTCGCAGCGAACCATCTTGAGACCTTCGCGAGCAACGATTTCGAAATGTGCCATGGGCGTCTCTCGATTCAAAAGGGATTGCAGAACCTGGGCGTGACAACAATGAAGCGGAGTTTCTTATTACTCGTATTTCCACTTCATGATCCAAGGATCGCTCGTGCGCTGCTGAAAGTCTTTGAGCTCCGCCTTCATTTCTTCGAGCAACTTCGCGTACTTGGAATCGTCGGCCAGATTGTTGACTTCGTGGGGATCGGTATTCAGGTCGTACAGTTCGAACGCCGGTCGGTGAATGTAATTCTTCACAGTTCGCTTGCCGTACAAGGCGTCGGGACCTTGCTTGTAGACTGCTTGCCATGTGGGAGCATTCCACAGGTCGCTGGCAAATGGATAAGGTAGAGGTGCGGCGAGGTTCCAAATCAGTTTGTGCTGCCGATTGCGGACCACGCGCATGGGATAGTACATCGTGATCTCGTGGAACGTGTGCGATGCTTCGATCGTGTCCCAGCCCGCAGGTTGTTCCTCTTTCAACACTCCGTAATAGGAGCGGCCCTGCAGGTTCGATTGCGCGGCTGCAGCCTTCGCCCGCTTATTCACCGGCCCTTCGGCGGGTAGCGGAGTAGGAAGTGCATCAGCCGCAGCGAGCAAAGTGGGGGTGAGGTCGACATGGCTGACCATGGCCTGGCAAACACGCCCCGCGGTTGCGGGTGTGGGTTTCCCAGGCAATTTGTAGACCATGGGGACCGTTAAACCCGGCTCATAGACGGTGGTCTTGCTCCCGGGCATGGCGATGCCATGATCGGACGTGAACACGATCAGCGTGTTGTCGTATTGATTCGCTTCTTTGAGAATGGCAACGAGTTTCGCCAGACCCTGGTCGACGCGCGAAATCGATTGATAGTACTGCGCGAGTTCTGCGCGACAGGTGGGACTGTCGGGCAAGAACGGCGGGACGATTACGTTCTTGGGATCGTACTTCACTTCGGTCACGCCTTCGTAACCATCCGCGCGATTGCCGAAGGCATCGGGTTCGAGCGGATCACCGGGAACGCTGCCGCCACCGCGGTGAGGATCGGCCGTGCAAAAGTAGAGGAAGAATGGTTTCTCACTCTTGGCCGCGATGAGATCGCGACAATTGTTGGCCATTAGAACCGGATTCCGTTCCGCGCCGGGAATGGCCTGCTCGAACTTGTAAACCGCTTCGGGCTCGACGTGATACTTGCCGACCCGCGCGGTGCGATAGCCGGCAGCGGTCAAACGAACTGGCAACGTTTGCAGCTTGGGGTACGACGAAAAATGGTGATAGGCGTGGGCATGGCCGTAGTGCGCGTTGGCATGATTATGAATGCCCGAGAGAATCACGCTGCGGCTGGCGCTACAACTGGCTGTGGTACAAAAGGCGTGGGGCAAGCGGATGCCGTCGCGTGCCAGTGCATCGAGCGCGGGGGTCTTGATCACCGAATTACCAAAGCAGCCCGCATCGGGACTCATGTCGTCGGTGACGAACAGAATGATGTTTGGCTTCGGAGTTTCCGCAGCCAAAGAAGTTGAACCAACGATACCCAGCAGAATGAACAACAACAGGCGCAACATCCGCGAGCTCCCGGAGAAGTGAAATGAAGCTGCGCCGATTATGACAGGTGGAAACGGCGGTGCCACTCCCTAACGTAGCCTGACGCGTGTCAGTAAGCCGCGCCCGCAACCCCGCCCGACTCTGGCGGGGCTTTTTTGTGTGAGGGTAGAATGGTCATCTGCGTAATTCCCTCCGCACTTTAATCGTCATTGCGATTGTGGCCCCGCCCCTTCTCGCCTGTGCCGCGTGCCTTTTGCGATGGCTCGTGTTTTACATTTGGCTCATGAATCAACCGCAAGGCATTAAAGGTCTGACCTAGTGAAACAACCACGCTCAGCCGCGCCGATCTTCGCAGCCGTGTTGCTACTCCTGCCTGTGCTGTACGTGGGAAGCTATTTGGCGCTGGTGACACACAGCAACGACTTAGTGATTAATGACGAATGGTGTGACGCTTATCCCTTGCTTGGAGATGATAACCGAGAGGCTGCTTCCTATTTTTTCTGGCCAATAAATCAGATCGACCGGAAGTTGCGACCGGCGGATTGGAAATACATGGACCCGTTCAGCTAGCCCCGTGACCTAACTCGTCACTCAAAACAGGACACCACCCAAACACCTGCCGATTTGCTTCCCTCGGCGGCACGGGCTACGATGGCGGCGTTTTGCCGAGCAATTGCTGCGGCAGCTGCCACGAAGTAACCTCCGCTAACAAAGGGCTCTCTTGCATGAAACGTTGTCTCCAGGCAATTGCCTGTCTGTCATTCCTGGTCGGAGCGATTCTGACCACTGCTCAACCTGCCGCGCATGGTGCCGACAAAGTGAAGACTATCGGTTCGATCGAAACGATTGATCCCTCATTCGCCAAGCTGCTCGCGCCAGGCGCGCAGATTGAAGTTCTGGGGGAAGGTTTTGACTGGACCGAAGGCCCGCTGTGGGTCAAATCGAGCGGTCTTTTGATCTTTAGCGATATTCCGCCGAACAAGATCATGAAGTGGGATCCCAAGTCGGGCATCTCGCTGTTCCGCGACAAGGTCGGTTACACCGGCACCGCCAAGTTCACCGGCGAAGAGCCCGGCACCAATGGCTTGACGCTCGATAGCGAAGGTCGCATCGTCGCCTGCTGCCACGGCGACCGCGTCATCAAGCGGATCGAAAAAGATGGCACGCTCAAGACGCTGGCCGACAAGTACGATGGCAAGCGGTTCAACAGCCCGAACGACCTCGTCTATCAAAAGAGTGGCGATCTGTACTTCACCGATCCGCCGTATGGCCTGCCGCAGCGCGAGAAGGATCCGGGCAAGGAACTCGATTGGTTCGGCGTTTATCGCCTGGGGACCGACGGCAAGGTGACGCTCCTCACCAAGGAACTGACTCGCCCCAACGGGATCGCTTTTTCGCCCGACGAGAAGACGCTGTACGTCGCGCAGTCCGATCCCGCGGCTGCCATTTATAAGTCGTTTCCCGTCAAGGCCGACGGCACGCTTGGTGAAGGTAAGGTGCTGTTCGATGCGACCGCTTGGGTGAAGGAAGGTCGCCCCGGTTTGCCGGACGGCATGGCTGTCGATCAGCAAGGGCACCTCTGGGCCACCGGCCCAGGCGGCGTCTATTGCTTCACTCCCGAAGGGAAATTGCTCGGCCGCCTGAACACCGGCGAACGAACCGCCAACTGCAAATTTGGCGACGACGGCAGCACGCTTTATGTCTGTGCCGACTCCTACATCTGCCGCGTGAAAACGCAAGTAAAGGGCATCGGCTACTAAGCTCGCCCGCTCACTGCTCAGCCTCTTGAGCCCGCTCCGTTAGGTCACTGACGCAGCGGGCTTTGTTCTTTCTTGCCAGAGTTTCTTGGCACCAGCGCGCCAACTACGGCCGCGAGTTGACGGGCTTCAGCGGCTTGAGTTGCCACCGTTCGTCGAAGAAGTCGGCAGCGACGATTTTGCCGGGCCAGACCGAGTTGGGGGGCGTGGTGAGATCAACGACGGCCCAGTCCGGCAGCATGGGAACCTGGCGCGCGTTGTTCAGGTAGGCAAACTCGCGGAACGTGAAACTGCTGTTCAGTACGACATACTTCTTGGGATTCAGCGGATTGGGATAGATGGCCACCACGGCGTGCTGATTGGCCGGGAAGACTCCCCCTCCCACTTGAATCTGCTCGGCGGTCCACTTGATCGGCAGCTTGGCGATGATCTGGCTGAGCACGGCGTTGCTGCCTGGGTCGCCCCACAGAACCAGATTGTGTTTGGCTATGTCATCGGGCGTGATTTGAGCATCGTTCTTCACGCGCGCAACGCCGCGGAAGTGACGTCGCCAATGTTCTTTGGCACGTGTGAGTTCGCTGTTGCTCCATTGGCTGGGCAGTTCATTCCAAGCTTTGCCGGTGGGAGCAACGAACAGAAACGACTCCATGAAGGCATCGTCGATCGGGCCGGTGAGCCCGTGCTTTTTACGAAGGCCAATCTCGTTCGTGCGCGGTCCCAGATGCCAGCGGTCGCCGATCTTATGAACCGAGAACTTGAGCGAACGGTCGCTCAACGCGGGCACAGTGCCGACGGAATATTCTTCGCTGTTGGGGTCGTCTGGTGGCGCGCCGGGCAAGCCTTCGTTCACGACGACATCGAGACTGTCTTGATCGATGTAATAACCGGGATCGGAATCAACGGTAAACGCAGTGATCCCCTTGGCACTAAAACGGATCTCGCCCGAGAGATCGATTTGAATCGAGCCCGGCTTCCAGTGCTCTTCGAGTTCGTCGATGGTGACGAACGAACGGCGCGGGTAGCGGAGCGTACAAGTGGTGAAGGTGACTTCGGTATTGCCAAAGTCACCAGCGAACATTTCCAGCGCCGTTAGCCGGCGGTCGACTTCTTCTTTTGCTTGGGGCGTGTAGGCGTGCTTGGTATCGGGACCGATGATGTGGCGAAGTTGCATCCCCGCCGCTTGCATGGCTGCTTCCATCACATCAGCTGCCTGCTTTTGAGAGTCGAGTTCCCCGCTATAAGCAACGGTCGGCAATCCCTTGAGATTGTTCACCCAGACCGGGCAGTCGTACCATTGCCACAATGTTTTTTCCCACCACAGGGGCTTTAAATCCTGCTTTTGAAAGACGCGGAGGAAGTCGGGCGTTTCGCTGAAACCAGCACCCGGGTTGGCAGCGAACCAACGATGCGGATGATGCACGGCCAGATGCCATGCGCCAGCGCCACCCATGCTGAAGCCACGCATGGCGATGAGACTGGGGTCGATTCGATAGCGCCGCTCGGTACTCGCCAACGCTTCGAAGACATCGACTTCGCCCGCGAACTTAAAGGCATTGCTATAGCGACCGTAGGGATGCAGCACGATGACACCGCTGGGCGAAATAGCGCCAACGTTCGTCATCCGGTCCTTCAGAAAATTGAACTCGCTCAGAGTTTCGCCCCGGCCATGCAGCCAGATATCGCAGCGCGAAGCGGGACCATTATGTGAGTCGTAAACTTCAGGCACTACGAGGCCGTAAGGCTGCACGCTGCCATCGAGTTTAGAAACGAAGCCGCGGACGACGAGCCCCTTGTCGCTGGTCCACGGCGATTCACCTTTGGCCAGCGATGCTGCCCGTTCCAAGCCAGTTATGATGAGTTTGGGGGCGAACTCGACTTCCTTGGGATCGAAGAGTTCCTGATAGACGAGCGCGTCGTTGACTGCTTTGTGAAAGATCTCGATATCCGGCAGTAGTTCGTTAACCTTGGCATTGTTCCGTTTGCGGAGGTCATCGATCTTGCCGCGAAGTTCTTTCAATCCTGCTTCCAATTCAGCGCGCTTCTCGGCGGGCACTTCCACCCCCAGCTTGGGAATGCGACGAACGTTCTCGGTTTGATTGTCGGCCGGTCCATCGCCACGCGCGGGGACAGTGATGGCAATCGCAACAGTGAGGCAAAATAGGGAGCGGAGCATGATGGAATCCGACAAAAGACGAAAATAGGCTTGTTACTTCGAACTGGCGAGGCGGCCTTCCCAACCCATGGGCTGGAGCCAGGCTTGCTCTTTTTGATCTTTGAAAGAAGGGATTTCCGGCGCACGGCTGCTGGTGACAACAGCGCGGGCATACAACTCTTTACCCGTGAACTGAAACACCACACTGGTGCCAGTCCTCACTTGCAGCGTCTTGCCCAGGTCAGGCGAGTATTTGCGCGTAACCGGCAACTCCTTCCCCATCGGATCTTTAATCGGTTCACTCTTCAGCGAGACCGATTCGAGCGTGCCGATGAGCGCGGTCGTGTAGGTAACGCCGGGCTGCGGTTCAATTTCAATCGATAGCTTCTTCGCTTTCGCATCCCACTCAAAGTCCTTCAGCACGATGCCACTCGAGGCGTAGAAATCGCCCGCGTGAAGTGACTTGAGCAAGGCAGCTGCAGTCAGTTCGGGAGCACGCACCACGACCCAGCCGCGGCCGGGCGAAGCGCCACGTGTGCCGAAGTAGTTGTGAGAGTCGTCGGTCCCTAGGCCGAACAGCGGCGGGCGTTTGAATTCTGCAATTCGCAGCGTGTTCGCGATGTCCCACATCTTTTCGATGCTCGCATGATGCACCGGCGGATGAACGTGAGAGTGCGTGTGACCTTTGTCGCTGTGATCGTGCGTATGCGCGGCACCCTTGCTGTCTGCAGGGGTAAAGGAGTCGCCCAGATGATTCACGCCGGGATGCCCGTTGTAAACTTCGAAGAACTTTTCTTCGGCCACATGGGCCATGTCCTCGGCTGTCACAGCGTAGCCATAGTTGGGGTGGTTCAAGTGCCCCAGCGTCAGCTGCTTGAGCCGCTTCCCCTGCTGCTCGACAGCGCGAAGGTTGTTGGCAATGGTCTCGCGCAGCGTCGTGCCTCCTTGCGGCTTGATCGACTCCTGCAGGTTATGTCCGTTGACGTGAATCGGTTTGCTCTTGAAGCTGTCGGTGATTTCTTCAGCCTGGATCAGCAGAAACTTCTCGGGCTCCTCGAACAGCGGGCGGAACTCAGCCAGGGGCGATAGGCGCACCAGCGTTTTGCCATCCTCTTCTTTCGTCTGAACGCGGTCTTTGAAGGCCTCGCGAAAGCGCTCCAGCCCGCCGATGGCATCCTTCGTATTGGCCCGCTTCGAGTCGATCCATTTCTCGCCAACGCTCAGCAAGTTGTGATCGGAAAGGGCGAGAAAATGATAGCCGCGGGTCTTGTACCAGGCGCAGATCATCTCGGGAAAGTCGTTGCCGTCGCTCCACAGCGAGTGCGTATGCAGATTCCCCTTGTACCACTTGGTCACCGGCTTAGTGCTGGCAGCGGGCTCTTGAGCAGCCACTAGCGACACGAGGCACAGCCAAGCAAGGCTCAGGGAAAGTAGCTTTCGAATCATCTCGTTCTCCGTCGTCACGGCAGACTAATGTTGCTTGGTGGGAAACCGCCGCCCCCAGCTGAACCAATCTAATCGGAAACTGTCGGATAAACAGCCTGCCGGGCCTCCGGCGCGCCGCAGGGCTCGGCTGGTCGTTAAGATGTCGTTGGTCGTGCGGTTACACCGGAAGTGCGTTGCTACCATCAGAAGGGCCTCATGTCTTCGCTTCGTCAGCTGATGATCGAATTAGTTCAAGCCGGGCACGCGGTGCGCTGGGAGCATGAGGTCGATGGCCGCTTGGAGGCGGCGGAAATCCAGCGGCGCGTGTATGCCCGCAGTGGGCCGGCGATTTGGTTCACGCGCGTGAAGAACTGCCGCTTCGAGGCAGTTTCGAATCTGTTCGGCACCATCGAACGGGCTCGGTATCTGTTTCGACATTCGTACGAAGCAGTGCGGCGTGCAATTGAATTAAAAATCGAGCCGGCAGCAGCGCTGCGTCAGCCTTGGCGGTATTGGTCCGCTCCCTTCACTGCCTGGCACATGCAACCGAAGCTGGTGCGCGGCGGGCCGGTCTTCGCGCAGCGGATCAACATTGGCGACTTACCGCAGATTCAATCTTGGCCCGGCGATGGCGGCCCGTTCATTACCCTGCCGCAGGTCTTTACCGAAGATCCGCGCCTACCTGGGCTCGCGCATTCGAATCTGGGCATGTATCGCGTACAGCTGTCGGGTAATTCCTACGCGCAAGATCGTGAGATCGGCCTGCACTATCAGATTCATCGCGGCATCGGTGTGCATCATGCGGCAGCCCTAGCCAACGGTGAGCCCTTGCGAGTGAACATCTTTGTCGGCGGTCATCCGGCCATGTCACTCGCAGCCGTGATGCCACTGCCCGAAGGGATGAGTGAACTTTCCTTCGCCGGAGCCTTGGCGGGCGAGCGAATTCGGATGGCGAATCGTGCCACGCCTTCAGGAAACAATCTCCCCGTCTATGCCGATGCTGACTTTTGCATTCGCGGCGTCATTCGCCCAGGACGCAATTTGCCTGAAGGCCCGTTTGGCGATCACCTTGGCTACTACAGCCTGGCGCATGATTTTCCCGTGTTGGAAGTCGAGGAAGTTCTCGCGAGGAAAGATGCGATCTGGCCTTTCACGGTCGTCGGTCGCCCGCCCCAAGAAGATACGACCTTCGGGCAACTCATTCACGAACTAACGGGGCCGATCATTCCTACCGTCGTGCCTGGCGTGCAACAGGTGCACGCTGTTGACGCTGCTGGTGTCCATCCGTTGCTCCTGGCAGTCGGTAGCGAACGATACATGCCCTTTCATGCCAACCCACAGCCCCAGGAACTCCTCACGCAAGCTTGCGCGATCTTGGGCCAAGGACAGATGTCGCTGGCCAAGTATCTGCTAATCGCTAATCAGGCCGACGATACGGCGCTCGATACGCACGATGAAGGAGCCTTCCTGCAGCACATCCTGAAACGCGTCGATTGGCGGCGCGACCTTCATTTTCATACGTGTACTACCATCGACACGCTCGACTACTCGGGTGATGGTCTGAACCGTGGTTCGAAAGTCGTGATCGCCGCAGTTGGTCCGCCACGACGAACCCTGGCCACTCAAGTGCCTACTGAGCTGCGTCTGCCCGAGGGTTATTCGAGTCCCAGGTTTGCGCTTCCCGGTGTGATCGCGGTTAGTGGTCCGCCAATTCAACCCCAGCCAAGCTTTCAACAACGACCAGAGCAACCGATTGCAGCAACTTGGCAGCAGACCGTCGAGCGATTTTGCGAACAGTTGAAACTATCAAGCCGACCAGAAGAACTGGTAGAGCAGATTCCGCTGATCGTGATTGTCGACGATAGCGACTTTGCTTCGCGCACGTTGGGGAACTTCCTGTGGGTAACATTCACACGCAGCAACCCAGCTGCAGATATTTACGGCGTCGGCGCTGCCACGATGAATAAACACTGGGGCTGCATCGGCCCGCTCGTCATCGACGCGCGAATCAAGCCGCATCATGCGCCGCCGCTAATTGAGGATCCTGCCGTCAGCAAGCGGGTCGACGCGCTCGCAGCCCAAGGTGGCCCACTCGCGAAGTGGCTGTAAACAATCCTGCCCAGCTGAAACTCAAGGTGCCTGGTCGGCTGCCGTGCCATTGAGCTTAATCAACAGTTGCTCAAGGGCCTGCAAATCGACGGGCTTGGTCAGATGATGATCGAAGCCCGCTTCGCGAGCCTGCTGGCGATCCGATTCGCGGCCGTAGCCGGTCAGCGCGATCAACGTAGGTTGAGGAGACTCGCCGCGCGCGCGGATTTCGCTGGCAAGTTCGTAGCCCGACATGCCGGGCATCGCAATGTCCGAGATCAAAATATCCGGCTTCAGCGACGAGACAACTTCCAGCGCAGCGGTGGCACTGCTGACGGTGTGGACGTGCTGACCTAATTTTTGTAGCAATCGACCGAGCAAGTAGCCAGCCGATTCGTTGTCATCAACGATCAAGATGCGATTGGCCGGTATCGATCTCAGCGGCACAACTGGCGGAGCAGTTTCGATTGGCTTGATCGGGACGCTCGTTTGCGCGAGCGGCAATCGCACAATGAATTCGCTGCCAAAGCCTTCGCCCTGACTCTTGGCGACAATCGATCCTTCGTGCATTTCGACCAACGTTTTCACCAGTGTGAGACCGATACCCAAACCGCCGTGTGTGCGCGTATGCGAACTATCGACCTGCGTGAACAGTTCGAAGACCTTCGTCAGCATCTCTGGTGGAATTCCCACGCCATTGTCGCTCACACGGATGACGGCATGGGCCGCTTCGCGACGAATGTGAAGTTCGATTCGCCCATTGGGCGGAGTGTACTTGGCGGCGTTGATGAGCAAGTTGCTGATGATCTGCGAAATGCGCACTTTATCGCCATTGATGGCCAAGGGCTGATCGGGCAGTTCAAGTTCCAACCGATGCTGGGCTGAGTCGATCATCGGACGACTGACGTCGAGCGCAGTGTCGATCACCTCTGAGAGATGGAACGATTCCCGACGGAGATTTAACTTGCCGCGCGAAATGCGGGAGACATCGAGCAGATCGTCGATCAGGCGCACCAGTTGTTCGACCTGGCGCGACATCATGACCCGCAGTTCTTTATTTTGTTCAGGAGAATTGGAACCCAACTCGAACAGTTGCAGGGCGGCCGAAAGCGGAGCAAGTGGATTGTGCAGTTCATGGGCAAGCATTGCCACGAACTCATCCTTAAGGCGATCGGCCTCGCGGAGCGCTTCTTCGGCACGTTTGCGTTCGGCAATTTCGCTTTGCAGTGTTTCGTTGACCCGCGCCAACTCGGCCGTCCGCTCCTTTACTCTTTCTTCGAGTTGCTGATTGGCCTTGTGAATGACTTCTTCGAGTCTGGCCCGTTGCATCGCATAGCGCATCGAACGTTCGAGCGTGTCGGCAGCCAGTTGATCCTTGACGAGATAGTCAACAGCCCCTGCCTGCATTGCCTGCAGGTCGATTTCTCGTTCACGCTGCCCGGTCAAAATAATGACGGGGGTGTGGCACTCCAAACGACGGGCTTCCGCAATTAAATCGAGGCCATTCTTCTTCCCGAGGCGGTAATCGATCAGGTACAAATCGTGATGGCACTCCGAGAACGTTTTGATTGCCGATTCGTAGTCCGCGACGCGGTCGAGGGTGTACGCTCCGCGAGGGAACTCGGCGAACAACTCGCGAGTCAGCACATAATCGTCATCACCATCTTCAACCAGCAATACCCGGACGGGAGCCTCACCCATTACCGTCTCCCTCTCCACGGGCTGGCAGTTCGACAATTTCCAGCCAGTATCTGCCGATCGTGCGAATGACATCGACGAGCGAGGTGAACGTAACGGGTTTGGTAACGTAGGATTCGGCACCAAGGTCATACGTGCGCAAGATGTCTTCCTCTGCCTTGGAAGTCGTCATGACGACCACGCGAATATTCCGCAGCTTCGGATCGGCTTTGATTTCTCGCAGTGCTTCGCGACCATCTTTCTTGGGCATGTTCAGGTCGAGCAGAATCAGCCCTGGGCGGGGCGAGGTAGCAGGATCGCTGTACTTATTGCGGCGGCAGAGATAGTCCATTAACTCGGCACCGTCTTCGACGAATCGCAGGTCATTTGCGAGGCGGCTTTCATCAAAGGCCTCGAGCGTCATCTGACGATCATCGGCATCGTCGTCGGCCATCAAAATCGTGATTGGGTTGCCTTCGCGAGTCATGCGCGGAGCTCCTGGTTGCTAATCGGGTTGGCTGGCCTGGTAACTGCCGTTGTTGCCGGCAGGGCGGCCCGTTGTTGAATTGGCAAGGTGAAAATAAAACATGAGCCTTGGCCAGGCTCGCTTTGGGCTGTGATTGTGCCGGCATGACGTTCGACGATCTTCCGGCAAATGGCCAATCCCATGCCCGTCCCTTGATACTCGTCGCGACCATGCAGGCGCTGGAAGAGTTCGAAGATTCGATCGACATAGACCTGCTCAAAACCAATGCCGTTGTCCTGCACCGTAATCTCGCAGTACGCTGCCGGTGCTGCTGAAGTGTCGCCGCTGCTTTTTGGTGGAGTTGCAATGGTCTGTGCGGTGACTTTGACCACCGGAGGCACGCCCGGGCGATGAAACTTCAAGGCGTTGGCAATTAAGTTGAGAAACAACTGCCGCATCTGCATTGGATCCGCTTCTAAGTGCGGCAACTTGCCGAGTTCGACGACCCCACCCACATCTTGCAGTCTCCCCTCCAAATCGCCGACGACTTCCTCGGCAACATCGTTGAGATCGACCGCCGTGAAGGGCTGGGCCTTCGACGCGACACGCGAGTACGTCAGCAGGTCGTCGATCAACTTGCGCATGCGGGCAGCGGAAACCAGAATTCGCTGCAAGTAGTCGATGCCACGTTCCCCCAACTGCTCATTGCAATGAAGCTGCAAACGATCGCCGAAGGCTTGAATTTTGCGGAGGGGCTCCTGCAAATCGTGGGAGGCAACGGATGCGAACTGTTCGAGTTCGCGATTGCTGCGCTGCAGTTCCTGAGCGGCTTGCATTGCCGTTGTTTCGGCCTTCGTCCGAATATCGATCTCGTCGCGCAAGGCATTGTTGCTCGCCTCAATCTCCATCGTCCGCGCGCGAACTCGATCTTCCAATTTCTCTTTCGATTTTTGCAATGCCTCAGAGAGTTGTTGCCGTTGTGCCATGTCACGGCTGACCAGTACGAAGCCGGATATGACGAGTCCTAAACCCAGGGCCGAAGATATCAGTCCGGTTATTAGCGCCGTCCAATAACTGACTCGCGATTCCGCCGCCCGCTGTTCGAGCACTTCACGCTCCTTCGCTTCGATCGCGGAAATCTGGCTCCGGACTTGATCCATCGCTCGTTTGCCCTCACCCGCCGAGATCCAGTTGCTGACAGCCTCAATCCCGTCTTTCTCTCGCAAGTTGATCGATTTGCTAATCAGCTCCATGCGATTAGCTACACTCGTTTCCAACTCCCCGAACAGTTTCTGCCGTTCGGGTGTGGTCGAAACGAGCTTATCGACGGTGCGCAGTTTTTCTTGCAACTCCATCGAAGCCTTCTGATAAGGCTGCAAAAAGCTTTGCTGGCCCGTTATCAAGTAACCTCGCTGGCCCGTTTCGGCATTCAACAGAATGTTGTAAAGCTGCTGCAGCTCCCCCATGACAAAATGCTGGCGAGATACTGCTTGAGCATTCGATTGCAATCTCTGAACGTTCCAATAGGCCAGCACCGTGTTGACGATGAGCGCAACGAAGACCAGCAAGAATCCCAGGAGCAGGCTCTTGTTATAGGTATGGTTAGGCATAGGAAAAAGGAACGGCTGAGCTCGAGGCCTGCGTGAATCTAGTGTGTTCTTTAAGACTTATTCGCTTCTGACTTGTGGCTGCCTTGCGGAAGACTCGGCGCCGCGGACGATCCTTCGTCGCAATGCTCGGCCAAAGCCGCCTGCAGTTCGGCCACAGCGGCAACTAGCTCTTCAATCGCAGCGGGGATGTTGGTTTTCTCGGCGGGTTCTTTCTCAGCCGTATTCGCTAGCGATTCCAAGGCAACAGCAGCCAGCGTGGCGCGTGTGCCACCAAAGTTGAGTACCAATCCTTTGAGCGTGTGGGCAGCCCGCTTCAGCGACGGATAGTCCTGGGCATGGTAACTTTGGTGAATGACCTTGAGGTACTCGGGGGCATCTTCTCGCAGGAGCAGAATCATGTCCTGAAACAGGCCGCGGTCGTTCCCCATTCGTCGGAGCGAGCCCGCGTAGTCAAATATGGTTGCCATGTTTCTCCTCGCCTCAAAATGCAATCTGTCGGTCTCACATGGTTTCCGTCTCACGCCCAGGCAAGTTTAGCAAAGCCTGCGATTCATCGTCAGTTGCTTTCTTCCGATACGTGAACATGCACCGACATGGTTTCCGCCGCAGGAGAATATAGTGTCCCGGCAAGGGGGGCAGTATCGAGGTAATGCCGTCCAACCGCGACGCGAATGTGATCCAGATTCGGGAGAATACCGTTCGTGGGATCAAATCCTTTCCAACCCACATTCGGAATGTACAATTCGACCCAGGCATGCGAGGCCGCCGACTGCAAGCTATCGAGCTGAGGGCAATAGACGTAGCCACAAACATAGCGTGCCGGAATACCCAGCAGACGGGCGAGGCAAATAAACAGATTCGCAAAGTCCTGGCACACGCCCTGCCTCGCGGTGAACACATCGTACGCAGTCGTTTGCAAAGCTGTGCTGCCGGGGACGTATTTGTATTCCCGGAACAGGGTCAAGTTGATGGCGAACAGGGTCTCCATCAAATCGCGAGAATTTCGCTCAACAAATGCCATCGCGTAGTCGTACAACTCTCGCAGTTGCGTTTCTGGCAGTTCAGCCGACGTCAAATAGGGCGACAGCATCGTCAATTCCCACGGCATCCAAGAGACAGGGAATGCGGGCCTGATGGGCAAATTGGCAAATGCGAAGGGATCGTCGTCCACTAGTTCAACAACGCTCTCGGCTGTAATCGTCAGTTCTTGATAAGGGCCGAGAATTTCGGTGCGAATCGTGGAGTTGCCAAAGACATCTTCGTAGGCAATGACCGGGGCGGTCGGTTGACAGGTCAACTGATGCGAGAGGACTCGTTGTTTCGCATCGCTGAACGGCTTCAAGTGCATCCGATGGACGCTACGTTCCACCGAACGATCGTATTGAAACAAATTACGATGCAGCACCTTCAATCGGCGCGTCTTTTGACTCGACACCTGCTCGCTAAACACAGGTTCTGGAGATTTGGCTACAGGCCGCGGTGGACTGGTCGAAGTGTTTGCCACCGGCGCAGTGGCTGGTGCGGGTACGCTGTTTGTCGCAGGCATCAGAGACGCAGCAGAATGTTGCGCGGGAGCCGTTTGCGGTGGTGGAGCGAGAGTCTTAGGCGCTGAAAGTGTCATTGTTCGCTGCTAAAAAAGGGTACTAAAGATGCTTCCGATCATCAACGGTTGATATCGCGGTCACGTTGTTGGCCTGATCCACCATGACTCGAATCGGAGTGCCCGCCTCAAGCGCTTCGACTTTGCCAGGTTTGCCATTAATCGTGACGCGCGTCATTGAGTTGATTTTAAAAACTTGTTCCTTGCCATCGGTCGCTCGCATACTTACCTGACCTGCCGATGCCGACACCACCGTTCCCTCGTGAAGTCGGGGTTCAGCCACCGCCTGAGCGTGGCGCGCAGTCGACTCCGCTTTCAACTCCAGGGCGACGGCTTGCAAGGTCAAAACCGCCGCCAGCACCATCAATCCAGAGAAACGAAGCATGGGACTACCCTCTAAAGAAGATCGAATTGGCCATGACGGCTAAATCCGTCGGCAATCAAACTCCACCGTGAGCAATTGTTGGGCCAAGTGTAGAAACGGTCGCAGCTGTGACGTACGGGCTGGCGCGATTGAGTTCGTTAATCGATGCTATGTAAAGGCTTGCGCTGCCAGCAAACTTCAAACTTTCACCGCCTTGCTGACCTTAAGGTTTGGACAGTGCAAGACGACGACTCAGCTTGGTCTATGCGGACGCAAGTCATAGGCGTTGACCGCACCCAGGCAGCCCCTAAAATTGCGAACTTATTCAAATATTTCCCCGTCTTCCTCTTTTCACCACACAACCTTCTGCTGCCTTGCAGTGCCCCCATGACCGCACCCGAACCGTCCGCACAACCCACCCAGCCCACTCCCGAGAGCGAAGGAGTGCATGAAGCCGCCCGTCGCGACAAAATGCGCAAACTGATCGAAATGGGCGTCGATCCGTGGGGACAGCGGTTCGATGATCGATTGCTGATCGGCGATATACGGGCCCGCACTGGTGAAATCGTCTTTCGTAAGGAAACGGGCGAGACCATCGTTCCCCCCTCGCGCGAAGCCCAGCCCGATCTCGACTTTCGCAAATGGCTAAGCGAACAGGGCAAGGGTGATCTTGAAGGGCCGAAGGTCCGCGCTGCTGGGCGAATTGTGCTGCATCGCGATAAAGGCAAACTCCGTTTCATCGATATCCAGGACTGGTCCGGCCGCCTTCAATTGCTCGTGGGGCAAGCTCAGGTTGGCGAAGAGAGTTGGAAGTTGGCCGAGTGCTGCGACCTGGGCGATCTCGTCGGTGTCGATGGCGAGTTCAAGTACACCAAGCTCGGCGAGCCGACCATCTTTGCCGAGAAGCTGCATTTTCTCGCGAAGAGCGTCCTACCGCCGCCCGACAAGCATGCTGGTCTGGCCGATCCCGAACTGCGGCATCGAATGCGTTATCTCGACCTTGCCTATACCGAAGGTGTACTGCCGCGATTCTTGAGTCGCACCAAAGTAGTGGCTTCGATTCGTCGCACACTCAACGAGCAAGGCTACTGCGAAATCGAAGGCCCCACGCTCCACACGATTGCCGGTGGTGCTGCCGCCCGGCCATTCATCACGCATCACAACACGCTCGATATGCAGTTGTATTTGCGGATCGCGCTCGAGTTGCATCTCAAAAGACTCCTTGTCGGCGGCATGGAACGAGTCTACGAGCTCGGTCGCGTTTATCGGAACGAAGGGATCAGCCCCAAGCACAACCCCGAGTTCACGATGCTCGAGGTCTATCAGGCTTATGGCAACTACGAAACGATGATGGACCTGACCGAAAACATTCTCTGCGATGCCATTCGCGTACTCGATGGCAACTTTGTGCGCCCCTGGGGAGACAAGCAGATTGACTTCACCCCGCCTTTCCAACGCAAGACGTACGACGAACTTTTCCGCGAGCACACCGGCATCGATCCGCAAGATGCAACCTCGGTAAAGGCTCTCGCCGAAAGAATCGGTTTCGAAACAGCTGGGAAACACCCCGACGTCATCAAGAGCGAGGTCTTCGAAGAAAAGGTCGAAGACGCACTCGTTGGGCCGATTTTTGTTACCGATTACCCGGCGAGTATCTGCCCACTGACCAAGCGCAAGACCAGCAATCCTGCCGTTGCCGAGCGGTTCGAACTGTTCGTGCACGGCATGGAAGTGGCCAATGCGTACACCGAACTGAACGACCCCGATCTACAGGAACAACTCTTCCGCACGCAGCTAGCAGGACAAGCTGCCGATGATTCGATGGCCAAGATGGACACCGACTTCGTCCGCGCTTTGAAGCATGCAATGCCACCCGCTGGCGGCCTTGGCATCGGAATCGACCGCCTCATCATGCTGCTAACGAACACGCAAACCATCCGCGACGTGATTCTGTTCCCGGTGCTGCGGCCGGAGTAAGGGGTTTTCCGCCCCGTGTCCCCAAACTGCTATTGGGCAATCGGGCGGGAGCGGCAACAATTCAGCGGTTGAGTTCCGCGCTGGTGGAACTCAGGCACGGATCGTCGCCCATACTGCCGAAGGATTGGCCATGTACAAACTGCTGCTTGCGTGGCGGTATCTGCGGACGCGATACATCGCACTCGCTTCGATCATTAGCGTCACGCTGGGCGTAGGTACGCTGATTGTCGTGAACAGCGTGATGGCCGGCTTTGCACACGAGATGCACATTCGCCTCCATAGCATCCTGGCCGATATCTGTTTCGAAGCCCACGGCATGGACGGCTTCAGCAATCCGCAGTGGCATGTCGAAGAGATTAAGAAAATTGTCGGTCCCGACTTGAAGGGAATTACCTATGCGGTGCATGTCCCCGCGATGGTGAACGTTCCCGTGCGCGGTCAATGGGTTACGCGGCAGATTAGCCTCGTGGGTGTCGATGAAAATACCTACGCCGATGTGAGCGACTTTCGCGAATACTTGCTACACCCGGGCAATCGCGAGAAGCTCGCCTTCACGCTGCGTGAAGCAGGATATGGCGATGAAAAACATCCAATGCCTCCGGCTGGTTGGGCTTATCGGCGGATGAAGGTTCAGTACGAGCGCGAAATGCAGGCCGAGCAAGAGGCACTCATTAAGTCCCAGCAAGTTCCGCGAGCCATGCAACCTCAAGATGCCGCCGACGCGAAGAAGGGGGCAACCACGACCACCGCCGAAGCGGCGCCGCCAGCTGACCCCTTCGCTTCGCAACAAGCGGCCGCGCCGAGCGATACATTCGACCCCGCTAAAGATCAATTTGCGGGCGTAATCATGGGGATCGCCATCGGCAGTTCGCGGCAGCGCGATTCGGAAGGGAAGGTCATCGACTATTTCCTTTGCCGACCGGGCGACGATGTGCGCATCACTTTCCCCTCGGCTGGTCAGCCGCCGAAGGCAATGAGTGACATGTTCACCGTCGTCGATTTCTACGAAAGCAAAATGAGCGAGTACGACAGTAGCTTCGCCTTCATTCCGCTCCGTCGCTTGCAAGAGATGCGCGGCATGATCGATCCGTCGACTGGGGTCGAAGCGGTGACCACCATCCAAATGCGCCTCAAACCGGGTGCCGATTTGAACGCAGTGCGAGACAAACTACGAGCCCGCTTTCCCGCCGAACAATTTCCGTTTCGCATTCAAACCTGGCGAGACATGCAGGGCCCACTGCTGGCCGCCGTGCAAATGGAAACGACGCTGCTGAACATCTTGCTGTTCCTGATCATCGCCGTCGCCGGCTTCGGCATTCTCGCAACGTTTTTCATGATCGTCGTCGAGAAGACGAAGGACATTGGCATCTTGAAAGCCCTGGGCGCACCAAGTCGCGGTGTGATGAGCATCTTCCTAAGCTATGGCTTTTCGCTGGGGCTTGTCGGTTCCGGAGTCGGAATGATCGGCGGCCTGCTGTTTGTGATTTACATCAACAACATCGCCAAGGGAATCGAGTGGGTCACCGGGCACGAAGTCTTCGATCCGACGATCTACTACTTCTCCGAGATCCCCACCATCATCAATCCGTCGACTGTCGTAGGCGTGATGATCGGCGCGACGTTGATTGCCGTCCTGGCCAGCGTGCTACCCGCGATTCGCGCAGCGCGACTCCACCCCGTTCAAGCCTTGCGTTACGAGTAGTCCCTAGGTAGCCCGACGCGTGAGCGAGGGTGCATTGCTGGAAACTTGAGATTGCAAATCCCCTCGCTGACGCGTCGGGCTACTTGAAGAGAAATGAGACAGCCATGAGCACCGCAACGCCGCCTCTCCAACGAACCAAACCTGCTCCCAAGCCACCTGCCACTGCGAAAACGGCGGTCCTCGCCGCGAAGCAAGTGAAGAAAAGCTACTTCAAAGGCAAGCTTGAGGTTCCCGTATTGCGTGGCGTCGATTTCGCGGTTCAGCCCGGCGAGTTCGTCGCCATCATCGGCCAAAGCGGCTCGGGCAAGAGTACGCTGCTGCATCTGCTCGGCACGCTCGATGCACCAAGTGCCGGCGAGATCACGTTCGAAGGCAACCGCATCGATAACCTGCCGACGGCCTCGCGCGACGTGCTGCGAAACAAGTACTTCGGCATGATTTTTCAGTTCTATCACCTGCTTCCCGAGCTCTCGATGCTCGAGAACGTGCTGGCTCCGCTGATGATTTCGGACGGCATCTGGAAGTACCTTTGCAATCGCGGCAAGTACTCGGCCCGCGCCAAAGAACTGCTCGACATGGTCGGCCTTTCGCACCGACTCACGCACAAGCCCAAGGAACTCTCGGGCGGCGAGATGCAGCGCACCGCGATCGCCCGCGCATTAATGTCGCAGCCCAAAGTGCTGCTGGCCGATGAGCCAACCGGCAACCTCGATCAGCAAACTGGCGAAGAGATTCTCTCCCTGCTAAAGAAGCTGAACGAGGAACAAGGGCTCTCGATTATCATGGTCACGCACGATCAGGCGATTGCCCGCCAGGCTCATCGCATCGTGCGACTAGTCGAAGGCCGTGTGCAAGAGTAAGGTAGGGGTGATTCGTCGCCAGTCTAAACCACTCACCTTCTCGACCATCTTCCGGGCGCTCACGCTTCCGGCTCCAGAGTTGAATGACTCCTGCTGAACGTACTGCGGCGCTGCGCGCCATCGATGCCAACTTCAATCGCGCGGTGGAAGGCTTGCGCGTTGTGGAGGATCAGGCTCGCTTTGTCTTGAACGATGGCTTTCTCGCCGGCTCCTGCAAACAACTGCGGCACGATTTGACGACCGCTCTGCAATCCGTCTGCGGCAGCGAACAAGACCGCTATGCTGCCCGCGATACGCTGGCCGATGTGGGAACGGCGATCACCTCGCCCCAAGAAACCGAGCGACAGTCGTTGGCGCAATTGGCCGCCGCCAATTGGCAACGCGTCTCGCAGGCGCTGCGCGTGATTGAAGAGTTCGCCAAGCTTCTCGGCGTCAGCGGTTCTCCCTTCGAATCGTTTCGCTACCAAACCTATACGCTGGCCAAAGCCTTTGTGCTCAACGAGCGAAGCCAACAAACGTGGCTCGGTCGGCAGTTGTACGTGCTGATCGACGGTGAGTCGAGTGAAGCTGAATTTGCTAAACTCGCACAAACCCTGATTGAGGCCGGTGTGCATGTTTTGCAATTGCGCGATAAGCGTCTCGATGACCGCGCACTGCTCGCGCGGGGAATACATCTCCGCAAACTAATCGATGAAACGGCCAGTTCGGATCCGAAGCCGCTGTTCATCATGAACGACCGTCCGGATCTGGCGATTCTCACGCGGGCAGACGGCGTGCATGTGGGGCAGGACGAGTTGCCGGTGAGCGAGGTTCGTCGCCTCGTGGGAACGACGATGCAAATTGGCGTCTCGACGCATAATCTCACGCAGGCACGCGCAGCGGTGCTGGCCGGTGCCGATTATCTCGGCTGCGGGCCCACCTTTCCCAGCGGCACGAAACATTTCGCCGACTTCCCTGGCACGGCTTTCCTGCAGCAAGTTGCTGCCGAACTCTCGCTTCCCGCTTTTGCCATTGGCGGCATCACGCTCAGCAACTTATCCGCCGTTCAGGCAACTGGCTTCACGCGCGTGGCCGTCAGCGGTGTAATCAGCCAGAGCATTGATCCCGCGGCCGAGGTTCAACGACTGCTTGCCGCGCTCCGCAGTTGAAACAATTCCCTACACCATTTGACCAGTCATGATTCACACACACGAAACGGGCGAATGGGAAGAGGTTGCTCCAGCTGTGCAGCAGCGGCGGCACACGCTCACGATGAGTCCGGTGACGATGGAACAAGCCCTTGAGTTCACGGGCAGAATCAACACCGATGAGTACTTTGGCGTGCAGCCCGGGCATCTATCCATCGTCAAGTTGACGAATCGCGAAGACCACGCCGTTGTCATTGTGCTCGAACGCACTCTCCATTGGTGCCAGCAACGGCAGGAGGATGGTACCTATCAATTGCAGCCCGAATCTCGCGAATGCTGCAATTTTGCGATGGTTTTTGAGAAGCAGGCAGATCTCACTTAGGCATCGCGCCAAGAGAAACGATGTTCCGTAGCCAGTTACCTCACACGACCAGGTTACCTTCCGGCGCGAATCGTGTTTGACTTCAGTCGCGGGTCGCGGCACATCGCCAGGAGGTTTATCAACACCCCCCTTTTGAGGACATCAACTTTAAGTCGTGTCGCGACAACGAATTGCGATCAACTTTCAAGTTTCGAAATCATCCTATTTGTTGATTAACCTTTGTTGAACAATCACTGTGGTGTAGCTCGCCGCAGTTGTTGAATTCCCAGACTGCCAATAAACGGTTCTGCAGTGACAGCGCAAATAGTCGCCGCCGCGCAGGCGTACCCCTTCTACCAAGTTGCCAAAGGAGCCGCCAATATCATTACTATATAGTGACCAGTTGTCAAGCAACTGATATTTATATTTTTTGCGATGTATTAAACTATATAATCCAAGCGAATCGGCGAGTCGTTAGGCGGCACTAGGCTGCACGGCGCGGCAGATCGACGACGGAAGAGTCCGTGAGTGTTTCGCCACTTTGGAGGCCGTTAAAGTGCGATTCGTCGCGCAGGACGAATTGCTGCGGCATGGCGAGATCGATACCCAGTTCGGTAAAGCGGCGTTTGATCCGCCGTTGCAGTTCGCGCTTCACGGCCCACTGCTTGAGCGGACGAGTCTTGATGACGAACTTGATCGTCAGGCCGTTGCTATCGAGTTTGTCGACGCCCAGCATTTCCGGATCGTCGATAATCAGGCGGGCATATTCTGGTTCCTGCTTGAGCTCGCAGGCTAAATCGAGCAGCGTATTCATAATGCGGTCGGGATCTTCCTTGTGCGAGATACCCACATCGAAGACCGCACGCGACCAGCCATGCGTCATGTTCGAGACGCAATCGATCTTACCGTTGGGAATAAAATGGACGCACCCTTCGAGATCGCGGAGCACGGTCATGCGGAGCGTGATGCGTTCAACCTGGCCGGAAACTTCGCCAATCTTCAGCACGTCGTTGATCTTGTACTGATTCTCGAGCAAGATCACAAAGCCGTAGAAGTAATCGCGAATCAAATTCTGCGCACCGAAAGCAACGGCCAAACCGAGTACCGCAGCACCTCCCATCAAGGGAGCGACCGCGATGCCCGCTTCTTCGAACACCATGATGGCGCCACCGATGATGATGGTCAGCGAGGCTGCATTTTGAAACACACCAGCCAGGGTATTCACGCGAGCTTCGTTTTCCTCCGGCGCGCTGCGCGAGGTGCTTTGCACCATCAGATCGACGACGCGGCGCGTCGACAACTGCGTGACCTTATGCAAGGCATACATGATCGTGAGGATCATCGACAAGGTGGGGCCGTGGTTCAGCAGCCATTGAATCAGGTTCTGCAGTGAAAACGGATTCTTCAGTTGACCCAGCTTGGCCTCGGCCATCGTCAATTCGTTTTGCCGGGCCTTGGCGGCCTGCAGCGCCGCGAGTTCTTCGCTCTGCAAGGCAGTGAGCTCGCCTTGCAGTTCTTGCAGGCGATCCATGCGCGAACGGACTTCGTTGTTGGCGTCCTGAAATTGACGTTCGCTGTCGCTACGGCGGCTGGCGATCTCGGCGAGTTGATTTCCCATCAGGCCTTCGGCCGATTTTTTCTGATACTCATCTTCGGCAGCCAGGCGGCTTTGATTGGCAAGATCAGCTTTTTTGCGTCCCGCGGCCAGCAGTTTCTGTTCGATCGAAATGTTTTTCTCGAGCGCGGCCAATCGATCGGAAACGGTACGTACGTCTTGCTCGGCCTGAACGACGGCCTGCTGCTTGACATCGGCATCGGCTTTGGCTGCGATCATCTCTTGACTGGGCGGCTTTGCTTTCGGCTCATTCAGCCCCAGCGATGTCGCAATTCCCGCTGCGTCGGCTTGCGCAGATGTGGGCGGAGTCGTGACGGGTTTCGTGGTCGCTGCTGCAGTGGCAGCGGTCGGATCCGCTGCCTCGCCCATCGTCAGCGGTTTCGCGACTGTGGCCTTCGCTTCGACAACTTGCTTAGCTGGCGCGACGACCGGGGGCTCTTCACCGGTTAGTTTGTCGAGCGCCTGTCGATCTTGCAGCAGTTTATTCTCGAGCGCCGAGATTTGTTCCTGCAGAGTCTTGCGCGTGACGATGGCCAGGTCAAAACGTTCGCGGGAAAGCATCCAACTTTTCTCGGTGTCGACGAGCGCCACTTTCAGCTTGGCGGCATCATCAACTTCGCCGACTTCTAGCAGTTTTGCCAGCGCCGCTTTCTCTTGGGAAAACCGCTCCTCAAGCGCGCGAAACTCCCCCTCAGCCTTGTAGTATTCGCTGGATGGATCGGCAACTTCGCAGCGAAGTTCTTCCACCTGCTTTTCATTGCTGGCAATCGTCCGCTGCAAGCGAGTGATTAGTTCCGCTTCGGTGAGCGCGACCGGCGGTTGCGCGGGGACGACCTCGATCGATGGAGTTTCGCCGGGCTGAACGACTGACTTGACTGGCGACTTGCTCTCGGCCGCTTGAGCCAGCGCATTGGGTAACGGGACAACCTCTTGGCCGACCGTGTTGGCTGTTGCCAGCGCGAGGCACAGAAGCCAAGTCACGGTGGCGAAGTGAAACGGCGCGCGCCGCCGAGGAACCATCATCATCGAACTCAACCTTGCACAGAGCTAGCGGGACCGTAAAACCTGCTGAGTTCGTATAGCAATTGCAGTGCGGGTGAGCCACAGCAATTTGTCACTTAGTGCCAGCAGCTAGCGGCTCGGATTCTCAGCGGATGTTGCTGGCACCTTACGGTGCCAAACGCCGTAAAAAGCCACCGCCCAAGTCAGCGCGGCGCAAAGCCACGCAGCACTATCGCCCCAGAGGTGATAGGGACTTGTACGGCCGTCGGCGATGACATCTGCGACCAGGATCTTTGGTTCCCGCTTGGGACCACGCTGCAGCACGCGACCGTTGCCGTCGATGTGGGCTGAGATCCCCGTATTCGCGGCAATCACCACCGGTTTGCGATTCTCGATCGCGCGGAACACGCTGCAGCGGAAGTGCAGATCGAGAATCGAGCTGCCCCAGAACCAGCCGTCGTTGGTGACGTTCACAATCGCGTCGATGGGGCGCTGACTTGTCCGTTCCGCACCCAGAACTTGCTCGCGGATCAAATGGGGGACGGTACTCTCGAAACAGATGTTCGGCGACAAGTTATACCCCTTCACCGAAAGCGCGGCCGGTTGCTTACCCGTCGACATACCCGCGCCCATCGGAGTAAGCCCATAGAGAAAGGGGAG
Organism: Anatilimnocola aggregata; assembly: GCF_007747655.1. Classification (NCBI taxonomy): domain Bacteria; kingdom Pseudomonadati; phylum Planctomycetota; class Planctomycetia; order Pirellulales; family Pirellulaceae; genus Anatilimnocola; species Anatilimnocola aggregata. The sequence goes on along the minus strand of NZ_CP036274.1, from coordinate 2,420,883 downwards.
TAAGTCGGCGACGGGAATGAACTCACCAAACATCACGGCGTGCATCTTGTAATAACGGCCGGAGATTTGGCCGGTCGGGCCCGCCAGCAAAGCTGCGTTGTAGTTGTGGGCTATAGCTCCATCAGGTTTGTTCAGGTCGATGACCAGCGTCGTCGTGCCAAATAAGAACGACGTTCCAGTGACCGGCAGAATCGCCGTTTCACCGACCGTCCGTTTCTCCTTGGGTTTATTGATCGCCTTGATCGCGTCGCTGAGCGTTCCCTGAAACGGTTTCTCGGCTTCCGCAAAACGCTCGCGAACGGCAGCAACTTGGGGATCGTTGGCATTGATCACGGAACTCGCTGCCACAGCTTGATACTCGGGAATGGCAAACGCCGATTCGGGCCAAACCACTAGGTCGAGGCCCGTGTTGTCTGCAACAGCTTCGCTCGTCAACTTGCCGTAGTGCGTGAAGTTTTGATTCACACGTTCGTGAAAGTCCTGATCGAACCGCGTATCGAGCGAGCCCTGAATGAGCGCGACTTTAAGGGGCGGTCGGTTGCCAGCGGGTGGGCGTTCTTGCAGGCGATAGTAGCCATACCCCACCGTTGCCATTAGCAAGGCAAGCGCAGTGACAACCGGCCAAACTGGAAGTTGAAGAAAGCTGCGGTTTGACTGCGAACCCGTTTCATCACCAAGAACGAACCACCGCTTGGGCAGCAACTGGGCAATGGCGGCCGCGCAGAGCATCATGACAAAGCTCAGGGTGTAAGCACCCCCCAGGTCGGCAATCTGCAAGAGAACCGGAAGTTCCGTTTGCGTATGCGCGAGCAGACCGCAGGAGAAGCCAGAAATTAAATGCCCGCGAAATAGTTCGAGGCCGACGAACACAATCGGTGCTGCCAGAAATAGCGGCCAGCGGAGTTGCTGGACCGCCACTCGCGCAATGCTGATGAATAGCACCAAATAGACAGCCAGATAGGCCGACAGCGCGAGCCAACCGCCATACAGGGCTGGATGCGCCAGGCGAATCCCTTGCAACATTAGCAGCCAATGCACGAAGCCGGCGAACCAGATCTGTAGGTAGGGCTTGGGGCCGAGCAACTTCGGCTGGCGAATCAGTATCAGCCACGGAACCGGCGCGAGCCAGGCGAGCGGCCATAAATCGAGCGGTGGAAACGAGGTCCAGAGCAAGAGAGCACCGAGAGTAGCAACGGGCAGCGGCCACTGCCACCAACTTGTCGCAGGCTTAGTCTCCGCGCGCCGGGTTGGTGCCACGGCGACCTTCGGCTGCTTCAGGGAAGGCGCTTTCACGAAAACAACATCCTTGCACGCAGAGCGAATCGCTGGCCACCACTAGCCAGTTGACGATAGTTCATTCTACTGCAAACGGCTCGGCAGCAGGATGTTTCCTGCCGGCGGTCCCGAGGGAGCGGGCAACGATTCAGGACTGCGCGGTTGCCAGGCGGGAATCGGTGGCGGTTCACCGGAAGGACGAACGTTGCCCGGAGGAATGCTCTCGATGGGGAGCGATCCCGCGGGGAGTTCGCCTTGGCTGATTACAGCACCCGCATTCCCGGGGCCAATTGCCGGCACATTCAGCCGCGCGCGAATATCGGCGAGCAGTTTCTGCTCCAGCGAACAATCGCGGCCAATCGGAATCCACCCCAGCGATACGCTGTAGCGCCCGGGCAGACCTTCGCGACGAACCAGCGTACCGTCGTACCGCATTGTCGCTCCACCAGCAGTGGCATGCTCTGGCTTATCGAGGTCTTCCAGTTCCTTCTGCACCACCAGGTCGACCAGGCTCCCGCCTTCGGTCGGAATCAATCGTAGGGTCGCTTTACGCCGAATCGATTGCAGCGTGGCGTGCAACTTTTCATAGCCGGGAGTGCTGTCGCCACGCCACGGCTCGAGCAACGTCGAACCGATTTGTGGAAACGTATCGATACGACCTTCGGTAAGGATGCCGCCGATCAAACGCACGCGTTCTTCGCGCTCGATGCGAAAATGATCGTCCAGCGAATCGACCAGCTGACTCCAGACAAATTCGGGATCGAGCGGCGGCAGAAAGAGCGGGTTATCGACCGGCCCAGCTGGGGCACCGTACAGCGCACTTTGATCGACACCCCGCAGCATGCCCTTGCAACCCGTCAGGCAAAACGCCAACGCAATCCACGCCAGGGCGAGGAAAATGAATTGGCGATGATGCAGGGGTGAGAGCATGGACGTAGCGGTGAGTGTGTTAGTAACGACCGCGCGAAACAGGATTAGTAGAAACGGAACCAGCTGCGTTGTTTTGAAACTTATCGGCTGGTCCGTTCGGAATGCGGCGCGAATACTCAATCAGCATCAGGGCATCGCTGCGGCTGCCGCGACCTTCGAGCGGACGAAGGAATGCCAGCGCACCGCCCGTTTCGCCCGTGGGACTCGCCACTACTCCGCACGAGAGGAGTAGAACCTGGTCGGCAGGCCAGCGAAATCGTTCAGAAAGTCGCCAACTGACCAGTTGAGGGACTTGAATCTGAGACCGCTGCGTCTGACCACCGACGACGACATCGAACGGGACGTTGACGAGCTTTTCCACCTGGTCGATCGTGCATTTGAATTGGGCATCGACCGTGCGACCATCGAGCGACATCAGCGGACTCAGTTCCAGTTTGAAGCCTTCGTCGACCGCGCCAGCGACTGGATCGTAACCCGACCAGCCATCGGGCCGAACCTTCAGCCACCGGGTGTAGTTGCGAGCCTGTGTTTGCGACAGTGGCAACGATTGGCCATGAATCACCGACTGCGAAATCGACATCAGTTCTTTGTAGTCGGCCCGTTTCTTGAATTGATCGAGGAGCACCGTGGCATTCTCGTGCGAGAGGAGCCAGGCATCGACGCCCGAAGATTGCACATCGACGGGCTTGAGCAGCGATACCGCATGCGAACGCCAACTGGGATTGCTAATGGTAATGATCCGCAGTTTGAGGGTTTGTGTCTGCGGATCGCAGCCGACGAACCGTTCGACCACATCGCGCACAATCGCTTGCACTTCTTGCGTGTGATAAACCCGCAGCGTGCTGCTATCTGCGCTCAGGACACCGAGCGGCGTGCTGAACCAGGTCTCGGTGCCGGTCTCGCGGAGGATCCAATCGATAACGGCCTGCTCTGGCTTGGCCACATCCTTGATGCGCGACGTATACGGTGTCAGGTCATATTCGCGCCACACCTGCCCGTGCTGATTCGGCAGTGTGCCACTTCCTTTACTCACTTTCAGCCCACTCAGACCATCGCGAGGTTGCACAGGTTGCAGAGCTGATGACCCGCCGGGGAGTTGCTTCTTAATCTCGTCGAGTGGCTGCGGCGCTGACGGCAAAGTTGTCGTGGGTTGAAAGGGAGAATTCGTCTGCGCACGCGCAGCCAGTGCATTGCCCAGCAACAGGCACATTGCCACAGCGGCGGGCGCGAGCGTGCGAAACATAAAGAGCCATCCTTGGCAAATTGCTCGTCGGGAACAAACATCCGTCAGCACGAAAGGGTTGCGCGATCCTTGCGCAGGAACCTCTGAGCGGGCGGGAGTATAGAAGCGACGCTCGCCAAGGGCTAGATGAATTGCCGGCCGGATTCATCCGGTGCTAGCTACCCAGATTCGACCTTTGCTTGCCGCCCAGATCGTGCAACAATTGCCGCCGCTGCCGACCATAGCCTCTTCACGCGCGCGAAGGATCGTTCCGTGAGTATCCGCCGAGCTTTCGATTACCCACTGTACCTCTTGGTGCGAATTATCATCGCCGTGGTGCAAGCGGTTCGGATCGAAACCTGCGTGTCGGCGTGCCGGGCGCTGGCCTGGCTGATGTTCGACGTCGTCAAGCTGCGGCGGCAATTGGTGGACGAGAATCTCGCCCAGGCTTTTCCCGAGAAGTCGCTCGCCGAGCGAAACGAAATCGGCCGTGGCATGTGGGTCCATCTGCTGACGATGGTCTGTGAGATTGCCCATGCCCCCCGCAAGATCCACTCCACCAACTGGCGCAAGTACATCAAACTGCAACGTGGTCGCGAATTCGTTGGCAGTCTGCTGCTTGCCCGGCCGCGCGTGCTCGTTACCGCCCACTTCGGCAATTTTGAAGTCGCCGGCCTGATGAGCGGCATGCTCGGTATCAGCACCTTCACCGTCACGCGTACGCTGGATAATCCGTATCTCGACGAGTTCGTCCTCCGCTTTCGCGAGTTGAACTGGCAGTTCATCCTGCCCAAAAATGGCAGTGCGAACCAGGCAGATACGGTGCTCAAGAACAAAGGTGCCCTGGCCCTCCTCGGCGATCAACACGCTGGGCCCAAAGGCTGTTGGGTCGACTTTTTCGGTCGCCCCGCTTCGTGCCACAAGGCCCTGGCCCTGTTCACACTGCTGAGTGATGCGCCCATGATTCTGCTCTATTGCAAGCGACGCGATAAACCGTTGCATTTTGAATTGGGACTGGCCGATATCGCCGACCCGCAAGCGCTGCCGAAAGATTGCACCGACGTGAAGCGGCTCACGCAGTGGTATAATCGCGTGCTGGAAGATGAGATTCGCAAAGCCCCGGATCAATACTGGTGGCTGCACCGCCGCTGGCGCGATCCGCCCCAGCGAGCCCGAGCCAAGGCTTCCCTCCGGGACGCAGCAACTCCGACTGAACGACGCGACGCCGCATGAACTGGATAACGATTGCCCAAGTCAGCGATTGTCCCCCGGGGTCGTCGCGCGAATGCATTGCTGCCGGGCACATCGTCGCCCTCTTCAATGTCGACGGTCAGTTCTATGCCCTCGATGGACTTTGCCCGCATCAGGGTGGACCGCTGGGCAAGGGCCGACTCACGGGCTGCGTCGTCACTTGTCCTTGGCACGGTTTTCAGTTCGATGTCACCAGCGGCCAGCATCAAACCAGCAAGTCGCTCGTGCATGCCTCGTTCCCCGTCCGCGTGACTGGGGATGAAGTGCAGGTAGGAATTGAAGAGCCTTAAGTTGCCGCGGAAATTGTTCACGCTTGCAAACGGCCTATGAAGTGCGCAGCCGCTTCACCTCGGCCAGCCATTCGGACGTCGGCAAACCATAGGGTCGGAACTTTTCCGCCATCCCTTGTTCTTCACTATGGAAGAGCGCCAAATGCGGACCAAGCTTGCTGGCCGCGGGGCTGTCCATCAGATGGCTCGAATCGCTGGCGCTCATCTGGAAGAGGACGCGATACTCAAGATCGCGGAGCGTGTTGCGATCGAGCCAGCGCGTGACGTTGGTGCAGTTGTCGCTCCAGATGAGCGTATGCACGCCAACCGCCGGGCCTTCGCGCAGCAGGTTGATGAACTGTTTATCAATGCTGCCGCCCCCTTCGTCGTCGTTGAAGCTGAAGTCGTCCGACTTCTTTAATTTGCGGAAGCGAGCCAGATCGTAGACGACGAGAAACAGCGGCGGCGAGATCTGATCGCCCGCTGCCATGCGGCGCTCGACTTCTTCGGCCAGTTTCTTAATCACAACATCGGAGTCGCGCACATTCACCACGCTGGCCGACAAATCCAACTGGCGAACGAGCCGCTCCCAAAAGCCCGCTTCAGGTGAATCGGGACGCGTGCCATCGAGAATGTAGAACGAGGGCGTTCTGGTTTCAGGTGCCTGCGCCGGCAAGGCAGCCGCCAGCGCGATCACGCTATTCGCCATCACGCCGAGCGACAGTTCCTCCTGCTGACCAACGACGAGCAGATTTGCACCCGCTTGCCGGCGGAAAGCAACATCGGTGGGGTCTTTGATGGCTACGGCAGCCCCCAGCCAAGCGCGCGGGCCCGAAGCGGCGACAGCAGAAGCAGGATTTTGGAGCAACTCCACTAGCTGACGATTCTCGCGCGGGTCTGCAGCTTCGTTTCCTTCGAACACGGTGAGCGATCCAGCCGAGACGTTCCGCTCTTCGGCCAGTGCGTGCAGTTGCTTGAGATATCCTTCGCGTTCGTGGTCCGAGAGCCACACGACTTGGAACGGATGATTTCCTTCGAGCAGACCGTTGGCATCGTTATAGATCGCTTCACCCGGGCGATTGAGGAGCCGGGCCGCACTGTTGTCTTCGCTGAGGATTAAGTGAGCATCGGACTCGCTGCACTGAAGTGCGATACGGACGGCCATTTGTCCCAGCGTACTTCGCGCCAGCGAATAGGCCCCGGCCAATGTTTGTGAGCCGAGCAGCACGTGAATACCAAACGCACGGCCCTGGCGCACCAGCCGGTCGAGCAGCAGCGAGGCATTGTGCGAGATCTTGTCGTCCGAAGTGAAGAACTCCTGAAATTCGTCGATGACGAGCAGAATCCGCGGCATGACAGCCGTCGGGTTCGCGTTCCGATAGCCGCGCAGATCCTGCACCGTATGCTTCCGGAACAGATCGCCCCGGTGCCTAAGTTCCTGATCGAGCCGTTCCAGCACGCTCATGCCAAACTCGCGCTCGCTCTCGATGGCGATGACGCGAGCGTGCGGCAGTCGCTGGGCAGCATACGCTTTGAATTCGACCCCCTTCTTGAAGTCGATCAAATAAAACTGCAACTCGTTGGGCGAGTAGTGAATCGCCAGGTTCGTAATCAGGGCATTCAGCAGCGTCGATTTTCCCGAACCCGTCTTACCGGCAATTAGCACATGCTGAGAAGTTCCCCTCCCCAGTCGCATCGACTGCATCTTCTTCGCGCCTGCTCGACCGAGCGGAACTTCAATTTCTTCCCGGCTATCGCGCGACCACCAATCCGCAAACGGCGGCAGTGCCGATCCGAAGGGAACCTCCACCCGGGCGTTCGCTTTTGCTTGCGCACCGATGGTGCGAATCATCTGCGTCAGGTGTTCGTCGTCCGGAGGTTGCTCCATCAGCAATGGCAGCGGGTTCAAGTCAGGCTGTTTCCAGCGGAACGTCTTGGTCGCTTCGTCCCACACCAGCGTGGCGGCCATCCCTTCCAGATCAGCCAAGTCGAAATTCGGCGGCAGCTTCAGGCGGCGATCGGTGCTGATGAGCGTATAGACGCCGCAGCGCGAACCGCTGGCCGCGATGCTGACGAGACGCCGGGCTGCTTCTTCGGAAAAATTGGCGGGGAAATTGGCAATGACCAGAATCTGATACGGTTCCGCAACTTCGCCCGCTTGCAGGTTGTACTCCTGGATCGAAGCGAACTCGTTGCGCAGATACTTCTGAATCACCTTCTCCATGTGCTCGGTCAGGTCAGAGAGCCGCTGCGTGATGTGTGCGCTTTCGGTCCAGATGCGACTGGCCACCAGCCGTTCGTCGTAATCGGCCAGGTGCATGAAGGCCGAGAAATTTTGCCCGAGCCCGACCGGATCGATGACCGTGAACCGGACCTTGCCCGGCGGCAACGACGTCAGCATTCGCAGCATCACATTTCGCAGCACACTAGCCGCTGCATCGCGGCCGTCTCCTTCGGCTTCGAGCAGCAGCGACGGAACCTGCGGGTAAGAAATGACGGCGGGAAACTCGCAGGCCGAAGGGGGCAGCTTGAACTCTTCGCTGTTGGGCACGCCGCCGGGGAGCGCGGCGGGATCGAAGGTATAGCGGCCGAATCGCAGGGCAGCGAGATCGCTGCCGGGCTGAGCCGTGGTCGCGGTCGCCTGGAACTTCTCGTCGGCGATCAGCTTGTCCCAACTGGGAAAGCGGTCGTCGCAATACTCATTCATTTCGCCCAGGACTTGTTCGAAATGAGCCAACCCTTGTTTCCAGCGCGCAGCCAGATCTTGCCACTGTTGGGCGAACGATTGCAACTCAGCCGTCCGATCATGCCGAAACGATTCGCTCAGTTCGACAAGCTGCCGCTGGAAATCTTCCTCCAGCCGGTCGATCTCCGGCGGAGCCTGCTGCTCGATAGTGAGCAGGCTCCCTTCGTGCTGTTCCTCAATCGAAGTCCGCTTGCCCCGATACTCGACCGACGCCTGCTGCGTGACTTTGCGATTGCGAGAAATTTCCGCTTCGTGCGTTCGTTCCCACTCGGCATAGGCCGCTTCCATGTTGTCGTCCCGCCGCTCGGTCAACTGCCGCAGTTGACGCTCGGCTTCTGCCTGGGCCGAACGGAGCGCTGCTTGCACGAACGACCGGGCTTCGGAAATCGCCAGTTGAAATTCGCCCGTCAAGCGCTCGGCATGTCGCCGGGCAATCGGCTTGAGCACCTGCAGCGTGCCAATCGACAGCACGATCGGCAGGATGATCGCCACCGCTAACGACGCCACCAGCGCAGTACCGGTGATGATCGACCACAGCCACAGCCCGAGCACGATCGCCAGAAACAGCACGAGTGAAAACAGGAAGATCAGGAACGGCCAGCCATCTTCCAAAAACTTCGCGACCCGCTCCTGCTTCAGTTCGTACGACTTGCTCCCCGCGTACGACAAGCTCCCCGCAATCCGTTCGAAGTACGAATGCTTCGGCAAATTCTCGGGAACCGTGGGCAGGGGCGGAAACTGTTCGGGCCATGCACAGCGGCGTCGCACGACGGCTTGGGCATCGTTCACGATGGCCGTGATCTGCACTTCCACCTGATCGGCCTGCTGCTTGAAGCGGCCCAACTCCACCTTGGGAATGACCTCGGCTTCTTTAAAGCTCGCCTGGATCTGGTCGCGCCGATGCTGCAGCAAGTTGCGAGCATCTTCGATCGCCTCGGTGTGCTGCGCCCTCTCTTTTTGTTGAAAGCGATCTTCCTCGACTAGGACTTTTTGTCCCGCGGTCTCATACTTCAGCAGGAGCGAATCTCGCTCCGATCTGAAATCACCAATTCGCGTTGCGTGCCGGTTCTCGAACTGCGCAATCAACTGATTCCGCTGCTGTTCGTACCGCTGAAAAATGGCTGCCAGCCGAGTCTGATGCCGCTCGTGAATCTGCACTTCTTCGCGCGCGCGCTCGGCCACTAATTGCGCCAGGCGGGTGATCAATTGCTGCTGCTGTTCGGTCGTGATGCGGGCGATAGTCACAGCGAAAGTACTTTCTATTGCTGCAGCCTCTTCCTTCTGGCCGATTTGCCCCGCCCCGCGCCACGCGGTCATCAAACCAAACGGTGGCCCGGGCGAAATCAAGAAGAATCATTCAGAAGAGAGCCGTCAACCCAATGTTATCCCGAGCCCTGGCTGGCGGCTATCGGCATCCATTGGCAGAGTGGTGATTTCGCCCGCGATTTAAATTCGCTCGAAGGCCTAACGAAACGGCTTCCACTCGGGGCGTGTGGCCGGCGCTGGAGCGGTGGGAGATGCCGACGACCGCGGTGGGGGGGGCGTCAGGAGCGAAGAAGATTCGCTGCCAGGCTGATCTTTGCTGGCCATTGCCGGCTGTTGTGAGCCAGGCTCTTGAATCAGTTGCGACTGGGGCAGGGCGCTCATTTCAGGTGCAGGCATCGCAGCGGGGGGCGGCGCGACTTTCGTTAAATCGCTCTGCACTGCCGGGGCTGGCAACGGTGGATTAACGTCAGACAGGGTCGCCTTGGGTTTGGCTGCGGCCGCGGGACTGCTCACGATGGGCGTGCTGGTAATCGTCGCACGCGGGCGATCGCCCGGCCGCGGCGTCCAACGCTGCGAGGCTTGAGCCGCAGGATTTAGTAGCAGTTCGTGCTGGGCTTCAACTTTGCGACCATCGGCCGTTTCGAAGCGGACGAATAGTTTGACTTGATTCGATTCAGGCACGCGGCCGGGCCAAGGTAATTGCAAATGAATGCCGCGCGCGGAACTGCTGCGGCTGATTCGCTGGCTGGCCAATTGTTCGTCGAGATCCCAGCGCGCCAGTCTCGCCGCATCGCCCTCCTTGGTTGGGTCGAGCACCACAATCGAAACGGGGCCGGCGTGCGGCACGAATTGTCCTGACTGATTCCGCGGTTCGAAAACAAGCGATAAACCGTCGTCACCAGGAATTTGATCCAGGTTCGCGCCCCGCGTCAGGAGCGGATTAAGAAACAGATGCGTTACCTTCGCATCGACCGGTTCCGGCTCCACTTGCGAGGGCTGCGCCGGCGGCGGTGGCAATTCCGCGGGCTGAGATTGCTCGAGAGCCGGCGGTGCATCGTCCAGAATGTGCCGCGGCGCTTTCGGCGCGGAGGGCAACAGCGGCAAAGAGTTCTCCGCCGGCTTTTGCGACGAAACGTTGCTGCTCGGTGACCGGCCGGCTGCGCCACTCCGAAAATTGGCCGGAGGAATTCCTCGTGGCGGCAAGGTGGGGGCTGGTGCCGGCATGCTGGCTGGCGGTTGAATCGACGGTGCAGGGCTTGCGTCCGGTACTTCGATCGCAGGGATGTCGACGCTCGGCGGGCTTAAATCGGGGCCGCTGCGGCCCGAGGAACTGCCGCGTGGCGAACTGCTCTCTGGCGAACGAATGATTCCCAGCGGACCCGGGCGGCGTAGCGGCTTTTCGCCGCGTAGCAGTCGCTCGTTATCCTCGCGCAGTTGTTCGACTTCGTCGCACAGCTGGCTGTTCTCTTTTTCGAGTTCGTAGCTGTACTGTTCGAGTTCGCGATATTCGGAGTTCACTGCTTCGATGTGCCGATTCACATACGGCATCTGGCACCCAGCGAGCAGCAGGGCTGCAGCGGGCAATAGAAACCAAAATGCGAACGGCGACTTAAGCAACGAACGACTTTCAGCGGGTGATGAGTATTTTGCTGAGAACCGGCAGGCTCAAAACGAACACAATCTGGCCCTGCAGATCTGGAAACCTGCAAGGCGGTCGGTGATGTAGCAAAACCGCCAGAGTGGCGAAAGATCAACCGCGAAAAATAGCTGGCGATGCTGGCATTCTTTGGCAGGCGTTCGATCCTACAACCGCAGCAGCGAGATGCTGACCTGCAGCAACCGGTCGTCGAGCACCAACGATTGCTCGTCGGCATGTTCGAAGGTGACGCAGACGAATTCCAGGCCGCGGGCATAAGCAATTTGATAGCCCGTACCGACGATCACCGAGGGAATCGTAATGTGCGAGAAACTCCAAGGTGTGCCTGCCAGCGAAGACTTGATGCCGCCGACGATCAGGTTCGTGATTTCCCCAGCACCATCGACCACCTGTGCCGTCAACTGACCAAAGCGATCTTGCAGCAGACCTTCGACCGCGCGAATGGCAACGCGCTCGGCCAGGTTCACAGTGATGAAGCCTGATACGCGTCCATGCACACCGATCAGGCCGGTGATCTTGCCCACTTCACGTCCCGGGACAATCGACACGCCCACACAGCGGGCCTGCGTACCACACATCATCAGGGCACTCTCGACCGAACCACGCAGCGCGCGGACCAGATGCGGATCGGCCATTTCCAGCGGGACTTCTGCTTCAGCAATCATCGCCATGGGCGGCCTGCCTCTAAAAATCGGCTCTAAAAATCGGCTCTGAAGAGTTCGCTATCAATTGCTGCGCCTGAACATCTGAACCGCCAAAAGCGCTGGCACTGCGGCAATAAGTCTTTTCGCCCAAGCGAGGGGCCTCGCATCACGCCCGAGCGAAAGATTCACTTGGCGGTAGCCGGCGATTCACTCCGGGGCTGGCAAACTCTAGTGAAGGTAGCGATCGTGCGGGCAATTGCCGACCAGTCTCAACAGCTTGTCTCGTTCTTCATTCACGCACGATGGCGATCATTCGCAGCGGACCGCCACTTCCCCCGGCAATTTTCATGGGCAGTGCAATCACCAGCGACTTCTCCGCCGGCAGCTGATCGAGATTCATCACGTTTTCGAATATGGGCACATCGTGCCCGCATAAGATTACGTGAGACTCGAACTGACTCGATTGGCCATAATCGATGCTCGCGGTGTCGATGCCAATCGCCTTGATCTGCCGGTGCTCCACGAGCCACTTGGCCGCTTCGGGCGCAAGCCCGGGAAAATGCAACTGCGAGACAGCCTCCGGCCCAAAGGCTGCGGTACCCAGGTACTTCAATCGGTCTGGCCAATGCTTGCTCCACCCCGTGCGCAGCAGCACGATGACCTGGTCGAACTGGCGGTTGTGCCGTACTTCCCAGTCGCGCAAATCGGCGACTCCAATGAGATAGTCCGGATTGGCTCGACACTGCTCCGTCACATCAACAACGGCCGCTTCGCCAAGCAAACGCTGCAAATCGATTTGCTCGGCTGTGTCGTGGTCAGCAGCGAAGTGAATCGGCGCGTCGAGATGAGTTCCACCATGTTCGGCAGTCGTGAATCGATTGGCGGCGTAGTAATAGCCTTTGGAAGTGACGCCGTTGTTCCCTTTTTCGAAGCGAAACCCCTGTTCGGTTGGCCAGTAGATTGTGTCGGCATCGAACGCATAACTCAGGTCAACGAGCTTACCTTCGAGCGGAGATTGGTTCGTGCTGTCACCTTGCGCACTCTTCGCGTTGCCCGCAACTGCTTCGGTTGATTGCGTTCCAATCGCGGTCGTCGGCCCCACTGTCAGTTCGGCCGAAGTACTACAGCCCGCCAACAGGGCTGCGAGCCAGAATTGGCGATTCCAAAGTTGTGGATTCTCGCGATGCACGACTGGCTCCTCTTCACCCTGCCTGTTGGAATCAACCTCACCAAAACCCCTGCCACTTACTTTGCTGACTGGAGGCAGTCAGACTGCTGTTGCCGTAGACACTGCTGCACGCGGACGAGGTAGCCCAAACGGTTTTGCCAGTTGCGCTTGTCAGGCCCACCGCGTCGAGACAGGGCCAGGGTGACTTGCCGACGCTATCGACGTGGATCTTCACTCGCTGGACCGCTGGAAGCGATTTCGGCACCGGCACTCGGAACAGTCCGGTTCGCGCCGCAGCTGGGGTGGGGTCGGTTCCTTTCCAGATGCTCGTTTCGTTACCCGCACGGTCGACCACCAGCACTTCCTTAACACAGCCCACGGCGTAAGTCTCGTACAGATCGATGGTGGATGCTGCCACAGCGCGGTTGAAACCGACCTCTACCCAATCTGCTCCGTTGGAACCCAGCGGGCACCACGATTTGCCAGCGGTCCCGGTCGGATCATCGGGCGCGCCGAGAATGTCTGCTGCACCCCACAACGATTGCGCGGCAGGAGCGTATGTCTGTTCCAACTTTTGCAAACGGACTTCGAAGCGCTGCCGGTCGTTCCACCAGGCGATCGCCATCCCGATGACCAGCATCAGCCACAGCAATGTCCCCAGGTTGAACTGCAAACGATACCACGGACGAGAACGGACTGGATCGGTCATGGGCAGCCTCTGAGTGGCAAGAGGCCATTATTCTTCAACTCGGCAGCGCGAAGCAAGCACTATCACCCCGCCGCGCACGAAGGCGTTCATCGTGGGCGACAACTTCTAACACTAAGCCCCAGACAAGATTGCCCAGGGTAGTTGAGAAGCCAACCAGAAAAGGCTTCTCTCGCAACCAAACCTGTCGCGAACAAGACTTCGAAATAGTGGACGTGATGGGAGTTGAACCCACGACCTCTGCATTGCGAACGCAGCGCTCTCCCAACTGAGCTACACGCCCTCGACGGACAACCTGAAATATAGCACACGGCTTTCTAGGGGTGTAGAGGCGATTTCGCCGAGTGAGGTTCGGCCAGCGGCTTCGGTATTTGCCGACCGGACCGCGAAAAAACGCCACCAATTTCAACCTAAACGTCCAACATCGCGTCCCTTAATTAAACACTCACCCCCAGCCAAACCCGAGAGAAACGCACACCACTGTTCAACTATGGGCGCCTTAATTCAACACCCCCCTTTTGCGGTTTGGCGTTGCTATAATAGGCCGAGGTGTGCCGTCAAGAATCCAGCCGGCCACAGTGTCGATCCTCATAAAAAAGTACTGTGTCCCATGACCATGAAGCACCTGCACGCGGCGGTTGCCTTCGTCCTGTTCGTCACTCTTGCCACGGATTTCGGCAGTGTGTCGTTGGCTCAGCAAAGGGATCAGGGCGCGGAGGTACCGCAGGCGATCGAAGCGGTGAAGCCCAGACTAAGCGTGTTCCGGCTGGGTGCCAGTCGAGACGAAATCATCGACAAGTACGGACAGCCGACCAAGACAGTAACGTTCGCCTCGGGTATCGAAAGTCTCCACTTTCAGCACAGCCCTGAAATTCGCTTGCTCGTGGAAGTGTCTCCGACCACCAAGCGAGTCATCCAGATCTACTACAAGAAGAAGACGCCCTTCACGAATGTCCAGATCAGCGAACTGCTGAACCGCAATGCTGAGGGATCGTTGTGGTACGCGGCGGAGTCGGGCAGCGGCACCTATCACCGACTCGACGGCGGACATGCACGGTCCAACAAGATCGAAGACGAGCACCAGTTTGCCGTCCTCGCCGGCAGCGAAATTCGCGGGCGTGACGCAATCGCCGCCGAACAAAAGAAAGCCGAGGAGTCGCTCAAGGAAATCGAGTGACTGAAGCGACTTCCTTTCATTCTGCCTTCTGCCTTTAGAACAGCCGGTTGTAGCCATTCAGCGCAGCCACGCGGTACGCTTCGGCCATCGTGGGATAGTTGAACGTGGTGTTAATGAAATACATCAGCGTGTTGTGGGGCGGGGGCTGCATCATGATCGCCTGGCCGATGTGAATAATTTCGGCTGCATTCACACCGAAGCAATGGACACCGAGGACTTGCAGCGTTTCGCGATGAAACAGCAGCTTGAGCATGCCGACGCGGCGACCCGTGATCTGGGCGCGGGCCAGGCTCTTGAACTGGGCATGCCCCACTTCGTAAGGCACTCCTTCGGTCGTTAGTTCTCGCTCGCTCTTGCCGATCGAGCTGATTTCCGGGCTAGTGTAAATGCCCGTGGGAATGTCTTTCGCTAATAGGCTGGCGCATTCGTCGCCGTTGATGTGCAGCACCGCCGCGCGCCCTTGCATATAGGCTGCGCTCGCGAGAGCCGGATAACCGGTGACGTCGCCGACCGCGTAGATGTTGGGAGTCGAGGTGCGGTACGACTCGTCGACGGCCAGTTGCCCGCGCGAGTCGGCCTTGAGCCCGACACTTTCGAGCCCCAGTCGGTCGGTGTTGCCCGTGCGGCCGTTGGCCCAGAGCAGGATATCGGTCTTCAGCTTTTTGCCACTCTTAAGATGCAGCACCACGCCGTCGCTCAGTCCTTCGACCTTCTCGTAAGCTTCGCCGTGGCGAATCAGCACGCCCGTTTCGCGCAGATGATAACTGAGCGCGTCGCAGATTTCATCGTCGAGAAACTCCAGCAACTGCTGCCGCGTGTTGACCAGGTTGATCTTGCAACCGAGGTTGCGAAACATCGACGCATACTCGCAGCCCACCACTCCCGCGCCATACACGGTAATGGTCTTGGGTGTGGCTGGCAGGTTGAGAATGGTATCGCTATCGAAGATGCGCGGATGCTTGAAATCGATATCTGGTGGCCGATACGGCCGGGCACCCACGGCCAGGACGACATGCGCGGCAGTGATCTTTTCGACGAGCCCGCGGGCATCGCTGATTTCGACCGTGTGTGGATCGATGAACTTGGCTTCGCCGTGAATCAGGCGGGCATCGTTCTTGTCGTAAAATCCGCGGCGCATGTCTTCTTGCAACTGAATGACATTTTCCGCAGAGCGGCGCAGTTGCGGAAACGTCAGCTCGAGGTTGTAACCCGCATCGCGCAGCAGGCGATTGCTGTTCACCTCGAGCAACTGAAAAATCGCAAATCGCAGCGCCTTGCTGGGAATCGTTCCCCAGTGCGTGCAGCCGCCCCCTACGCGATGAAAGCGTTCGACGACAGCAGTCCGCAGGCCTTGCTTGACTGCCTGCATGGCCGCCCCTTCACCGCCGGGACCCGTGCCAATTACCAGCACATCGACATCGTACTGCGTCATTGCTGACTAACCTCTCCCTGCAAGCTGCCCGCACCGCACCAACTGGAGCTCGTACGAGCGTGGTTCCCTCCGCCTCAGCCTCTTATCATATCTTGTGAAGTCCACTTTGCGGACGGCAGATCACTTTCGTGACCCAATCGCGAAACCAGCACGTTCCTTCACCGCAGCGATTCAAAAAACGGCTTTCTTCCGAGAAAATTTCCGTCTCACTCTTGAAAAGCGGAATCCGAGGACGATAATGCCGCTTATGAACAAGTTCGTGCGCGGATATTGGCGGTTTTATTTTACCGGGTTCATCCCCGGGGCCGCGGAGACTGCGTAAAAGCTCGTTCAGTAGCAAAACCATCTCAAAGCCCCGAGGGACCAGCCGGTCGCTCGGGGCTTTTTTGTTGGCTAGGGCGATATTTTCCGGTTGAGTCTGTGAGGGGAATGCCTTCGACCATCCGGAGTCTGTCGCCATGACTGCTATTGTTGCTCGCCCGCGAGAAAATCGCCGTAGCGAAATTCGTGTCACCTTGGAATCGATTCACCAACAACTGCAACCTTTGGCTGCAGCGATTGACTACCACATTCCCTCTCTGCCGGAGCTGTTTTCGATGATCATTGTCATGGAACAAGGGGCCACCCCCGAGCAAATCAAACACATGATTGAACGGGTCGAATCCTTTGGCCTGAAAGCCCACCCCATCACCGGCACCGAACGAACCGTGATTGCGGCCATCGGCGAAAAGCGAACCGAAATGAAAGAGGCTCTCGCCAGCGGACCAGGTGTCGAGTCGGTGATGCCGATTCTGGCTCCTTACAAAGTGGCCAGCCGCGAAGTGAAGAAAGACTCCACTCAAATTCGCGCGCTGAACTTGAAGGTGGGTGCCGGTTCGATCGGCATTATGGCCGGCCCTTGTTCGGTCGAGAGCAAAGAGCAGATTCTCGCCTGTGCCCATGCCGTGAAAGCGGCCGGTGCCACTTCGCTCCGCGGTGGTGCCTACAAGCCGCGAACCAGTCCGTATGCCTTTCAAGGGATGAAAGAAGAAGGGTTGAAGTTGCTGGCCCTAGCTCGCGAGCAAACCGGGCTGGCGATTGTGACCGAGATCATGTCGACCGAAGAAGTGCCGCTGGTGGCCTCGTATGCCGACGTGCTGCAAATCGGCGCTCGCAACATGCAGAACTACCGCCTGCTCGAAGCAGTGGGCAAGGCCAACAAGCCGGTGCTTCTCAAGCGCGGTCCCTCGGCCACAATGGAAGAGTTCCTCCTGGCCGCCGAATACATCCTCAACGAAGGCAATCCGAACGTAATGCTCTGCGAGCGCGGCATTCGCACCTTCGAAGCACATACGCGGTTCACGTTGCCGCTGGCTTCGGTCCCGTACCTGCATCACAAGACGCACTTGCCCGTCGTGGTCGACCCCAGCCACGGAACTGGCCACACCTATCTGGTGCCCGACATGGCGGTCGCTTCCATCGCCGCCGGTGCGGATGGACTGATTCTCGAAGTACACCCCGATCCCGAACGGGCGCTCAGCGATGGCTACCAATCGCTGAACTTCAAACAGTTCGACGAGACCATGTCTCGCTGCCGGACGGTGGCGACGGCACTGGGAAAGACGCTGTAGAAGATCAATATGAATTTAGACGCGGCGACGCCAGTATCCTGGCCGCCGCTTGTGGTGAGCGATCGCAACGATGCGAATCTTTCCAGCAATGGCGAAAAAGATAACGCTGTATGGGAATCGAATCAGTTCGCAGCGTTGACACTTTGCGAGTGTTCTGGAGAATCGCTTTGGTTCGTCGGCTATTTTCCGAATCGCGGCATCAATCTCCGCCGAAAACCTGAGTGCAGCTTCAAAACTTTGCTGCCCGTACCACAAGAGCGTTTCGTCGAATTCTGCCTTTGCGGCTGAGTCGAACTTAACGATCATGGGAGCGTTTCAAGCGTTCAAGGGCTTCGTCGCGCACCGTTT
Organism: Anatilimnocola aggregata; assembly: GCF_007747655.1. NCBI lineage: Bacteria > Pseudomonadati > Planctomycetota > Planctomycetia > Pirellulales > Pirellulaceae > Anatilimnocola > Anatilimnocola aggregata. The sequence goes on along the minus strand of NZ_CP036274.1, from coordinate 2,403,182 downwards.
CCCACGGAATCAAAGTTGCGGTTCCATCCTCAATCGCTGCAACTCGGCGTTCCAGCTCTTCTTTCCATTCAGGATGCAATTCAGATCCTGGTTCTTCCGGCAGCGTTTCGCACAACGCATCGATGAGCCGTACACGCTCTTCTTCGGTCAGTTGCTGGGCACTGGCAAGCACACTATTAAAGTCGACCATCGTCAGGGATCCTCCGCCCGCAATTATAGCCAGCCGTCGGGATTGGCTTCCAGCGAGGATTTATCCCCACGCTCTTCAGCACATGACCGATTGCCTCAGCGCTGCAGCGCACCAAGCCAAATCGTTCGTAGTATTCGGCCGACATTGCGTTCGCGGTCTGCAAACCGAGTGACTGAAAACTGCAGTTCGTGGCGTTCGCCGAAGCGGTGCCCGGAGACGCATGAGAACACCTCCTTGGTTCTCAGTAATCTGACCAATTTCAGAGAATTCACCAAGCCTAACTCCTCGGCGTGATGAACCACTAATGTCGGAGTCATGGATTCATCACGCCCCGCAGTCGATACTGAGTCAGGTGATACCCGCGCGGCAGTTGGCGAGAATGCGTATGAAGATTCGCAAGGCGACCGTTTCCGATGCGCCGGCGCTGGCGGCATTGAATCAGGGCATGCAGGAGATGCACGCACAGGCCTTCCCCGACAGGTTCAGGCGTGATACCCCTGCCGAAACAATGGAGCGCGCCGTCGCGGCCATGATTCAATCACCCTCGTCCTATTGGCTCGTGGCGGAAGAGGATCGGCCTGTGGCGTTTCTCAGTGCCGAGTTTCGGGATCGCGAAGAAAGTTGGTGCCTGGTGCCCCACCGCATCTGCTATCTGGCCGGGATCATGGTATCGCCTCGCTTCCGCCGCCAGGGAATTGCCCGGTTACTTCTTGCCGAGTTGAAACGCGAAGCCGAAGCGCGCGGCGCAAACTGGATCGATTTGGATATATGGGCGTTTAATGAGCAGGCACGGGAGGCGTTTGCCAGCTTGGGATTTCGCACCGTGATGGAAAAAATGATGCTCGCAGCGGACAAGCCAAGCGAATTGCCCCAGTAATCGCCTGCTGTGGATTAGACTCCGAGAGTTCTAGGCATACTGCTCCTAGAGGTTTGTCACGTCTTAGTTTTCGGGTCGACCGACTTGAGTTTGCAGCGAGCGTCATCGATTTTTAGTTGCCAATCGACGCCGCGCTGGGTGTTGTTTATTTCGGTGGACCAGCAAGTGACATCCGTCGTCAGTTCGTGGAGTTCCCCGAAGCGTCGCCTGGAGATGCATTGCCGAGTGAGCGAACTACCACGCAGTGCCCTTCAATGGGGAAGTTGCTTCACCTGAAATTTGCAAATCCCGCTTGCCGGAGTGAGCTAAAAACCCACTTTTGGGCTGCAAGAACGGCCCGCCTGCGGTAACATACGTGCGACCTGCCACGCTCTCCGTTTATCATTGCCAGAGGTGATGTATGTCGCTCCCCTTTCGACGACTGTTTTTCGGCCTGACTTTAAGCTGCGGTTTTTGTTGCCTGACGTTGCCAACCGGCCACGCGCAAGAGGCTGCACCTCCGGCTGCCGATAAGCCCGCCGCGGCCACCGATATCGCCGAACTCATCAAGCAGCTTGATGCTGAAGAATTCACAGCCCGGCAAGATGCTTCGCAGCGACTCGCCGCAGCTGGGGAGCAGGCAGTCCCCGCGCTCGAAAAAGCCACCAGCGGCGAAAGTCGCGAAGCTTCGATGCGGGCCTTTGACATTCTCAAAAATCACTTCGAGAAAGGTGCCCCCGCCGCCAAAGACGCCGCCAAGGCAGCCCTCGAACGCCTGGCCAAAGCGGACCTCGGCTCCGCTTCGCGCCGCGCCAGCGAAATTCTCACGCCCCCTCAACAGCCAGCTACGCCGAACGCCAATGTTCGCGGCTTCGCTGGTCCCGTGGGTTTGCGTATTGCCGTCGCCCGAGCAGTGGCCGTGGGTGGTGCCGGTGGCGGAATCACAACGAGCGTGAAAATCGAGAACGGTGTGAAGACGACCGAAGTGAAGGATAAAGATCGTCAGGTGAAAATTGTCGACGATCCGGAGAAGGGTCTGCAGCTGGAAGTGACCGAAACCAAAGACGGCAAGTCAGAGACCAAGAAGTACGAAGCCAAGAACGCGGAAGAGTTGAAGACCAAGCAGCCCGAAGCGCACAAGATCTACGAACAGTACGCGCAGAAAGATGTGGCGATCAAGTTTGGCGCGATCGGCGTCGGCGGCCTTGCCCCGGCAATCGCCCCGCGTCGCATTGTCCCCGCACTTCCTGCCGCTCCCGGTGCTCCGGGAATTCCGATTCCCGTCGGTGGCATTCCCTTCGATCTGGTTCCGGCAGCACCGGTCCCTGTTCCAGCCCCAGTTCCCAATCCCGACAAAGCACAACTGGAGTCGATTGACGCGCTCGACAAGTCGATTCAAGCCGCCGAAGCCAGCTTGAAAGAAGCCTTCAAAGACGCTGCCGATAACGAGCAGCTCAAGCAGGCCCAAGCTCGCCTGGACGAGGCCCGCAAGCAACTCGAAAAGCTGCGGCAAGCGCTAAAGTAGGCCGACCGCCCAGCAGCGATTAGAACTTCGGCGAATTGGGGGCAGTTGCCAGGTGCGCTGGCCGGCCACCTTCATACACGCTAAATTCGGCCCATACGGGCAGGTGATCGGATACTTCCAGTGCCTGCTCGAGCGTTAAGTTGTAGTGGCGCAGAAAATCGAACACGCCCCCTCTGCCGACAAATTCGGTTGTCGCCACGCGACTGAACAGGATGTTATCGTACTGCTTGTCGCCACGAGTGTTCGTTGGCTTGTTGTTGACGACGCAGACTAAGTTAGGCAGCAGTCCGAGCCTTCCCAACTTGGCATTGTGGGCATTGAAATCGCCGAGCATGACAACGTCGTCTTCTTGCCGCTGATCGTCGCGCACCGCAATGAAGGCGTCTGCGAGCGCATCGAGTTCCCGATCCACTTCATCAGGATCGGTGTGGACGTTCACCAATGTAAAGGTGAATGCTTCGCCGGGCTGTGGACCTCGCGCGCGGAACCAACCCACCAGCGGTTCGCGGTGTAGCAGGTCATTCCGATCGTTGACGGTATACAATTGGTTTCGATCGATCTCGATACTGGCCAGATCGTAGATATACGCGTATTGTTCTTTGCTGCTCGATCGCCCCAGGCGCGGACCAACGACGTAGTCGTAGCGAAACTTGCCATCCGCATTCAGCATGGCCACCAACTGCTGGCAAACATCCTGCTGGGCACGAATTTCTTGAATGGCGATCAAATCAAAATTCTTCAGCACATCGACGATGATCGGCATCACCGCCGGGTTGTTGATCTTGGCATCGCCGAACACTTGAATGTTGAACGAAGCGATCCGAATCGACGCGTTGCCGCGTGGCGGCGGCACCTGCGTCGAAGTTTGATAGACGCTCCCATTCCCCTGCGGCAGTTGCTTGACGAACTCGGCCAGCGGCCCGCGAAAAAAGTATCCGCCGCCAAACAGGGCGATCAGAAACAGGAAGAGGGGCGCAGATTTCTTCATGGGTACACACCCGCCAGAGAACGTGGAGCGAAGGGCGGGAGTGTAGGGACATTTGGCAAATGTTTGAAGTTCAAAGTTTGCCTTCTCAGCTAGCGTCCATATCCAAACGCATAGACTCGCTCCAACTGCTCGGCGCGAGCCAGGTCGCGCGGCGTGATGATCTGCCGGTCGAGCGGTGCCGGCCCTTTTTCGATCTGCTCGATCAACTCGATATACGGCTGCCACTTCAGCTTGCCCAGCGTGACGAGTTTGCCCAAGGGCTGGCCCCCGGTAGCTTCGCGATAGGCGAGAAAAATCAATTCGCTGCAGTAAATGGCCTCGGCGTTGTCATCCAGCCGATAGCGCTGGTCGTACAACCGCCCGCGATAGCTGCGCACGGTCGCTAGCATCTTCGGCACGTGCGGCTGGTGGTCCGCTTTCAATCGCTTCACAACGAAGGCATTGTCCCGCCCTCGAAAAATAAACTCCCGCAGGGGAGTCGGCCCAACGGGTGTGAGCGCTTCGTACACCACCCAGCGGCCATCTTCTTTGGCGACGATGCCGCAATGCGAATACGGTGAGTTTGTCGCTCCTTCAATCGCCTTCACCAATTCGGAAAATGGCAGCGATTGAAAAATGACATCACCTTCTTGGGGCTGATAGTGGTGATAAGCCCACAGCGCCGGCAGATAAGTGGCCGCGAGCAATCCCCCCACGACAATCGCCAGCCCGCCGACCGCGATGCTGATGAACGCCAACTCTTTGGTGCGCCGACGTGCGCGCGGTCCTCCCGCGACAGTATTCATGGCATTCCCCTCGCAGAAAAGAACTGCTGCGAGTGGATGAGTCGTTGCCCGCAGCCAACTCAACTTCGAGGCTCGCCAGCGAACTTATTCCGCGAGAAGTACAGTGACCTGTGCGTCGAGGTCTTTGGGCGCTGCGTCCCATTTGTGCCGCAGTTTGCCGGTGCGGTCGTACAGGCGATAGTGAGGCACTTGCTCGATGCCAAATCGTTCGAAGTTCTCAGAGCCTTGCGGCAAGCTGGAAATCAGGTTGTCGAACCGCGCGCGCTGGCCGGCGAGAAACTTGCGGACCTTGGGTTCTTCTTCGGCGTCGTCAAACGAGACGGCGATTGCCGTCAAACCTTGCTTCTCGTATTTTTCAAAGGCATCGACCGTGTGCGGAAAGCCTTCGACGCACGGGTGGCACCAGGTGGCCCAATAGTCGACGAGGATCACCTGACCCTTGTGCTTCTTGATCAGTTCCTCCAGCGCTTTCTCATCGCCGACTTGCACGGAAATCGTCGCCGGATCAATGGCGGCCGATTCGACAACGGGCGTCGTCGTTACTTCAGCAGTCGGCCCCGCTGTGTTACTCGATTCAACGGAGCAGCCCACAACTGCGACCAGCAGCAAGCAACAAGCGCGCGACGAGAGAAACTTCAGCACGGTGGGATCTCCGCAGGCAGATAAAACAGGTGGGCAAGAAACAACGCTGCCGCCCAAGTTGAGCTTGAAGCGGCAGCGCGAATCGGAGCAGCAGAGTCATTCGCTGAGGTTCTCAACGAACGACTCGCAGCAGTATTTACTTCTTGTTCTGGATACCGCAGCCGAAGGCCTTGGTCTGAGCGGTTTCGACGGTCTTGCCGGCGAGAACAGCGTCGACAGCGTCAGCAACGTAGTGCTTGCTCGGGGCCTTTTGATTGTCGTCGAAAGCACCGACGTACTGAATTGCACGCTTGCCATCGAGGACGTACAGGTGAGGCGTTACGCGAGCACCGTACTGAGTGGCGGTGGCACCCGACTTGTCGAAGACGTAGGGGAAGTTGAATCCCTTGTCTTCAGCGCGGGTCTTCATGGCGGCCAGGTCTTCGGTCTTGGTGTTGCAATTGATGGCGATGAACGCCACGCCCTTGTCCTTGTACTTCTTGGTGAACTCGACGAAGCGGTCTTCGTAAGCGACCGAGACGGGGCAGATATTGCAGGTGAAGCAAACGACAACAGCCTTGGCATCCTTCACATCGGCCAAGCTGTATTCCTTGCCATCGACGCCTACCAGACCCTTGTATTCAGGGGCCTTCTCGCCGGGAGCGAGTTCAGCAGCGAAGACAGGGGTGGCACAAAGGGTCAAGGCAGCCAGAGCGAACAGGGAAAACAAACGACGGGTCATGGGCACAGACTCCTGATCGAAAACAACGTCGGTAGCCAGGCACGTTGCCCGAACCACCACGGGACGAAAAACAAGAGGACAACAGCGGTAAGTTGTACGCCCGTCACCACGACATCGTTCGCGGTGAAGGCTGGGAGGGACATTTACAGGCTGGCAAACCGGCGATCCATCAGCGGTCTGGGAAAGGAAGCCAATTGGCCGCATTGTAGGGGTTAAGGGGGCAAAGTCAATCAGCGCGGGCTGATGGATGGGGGCGAAAGTCACCAAGGGAGCAAGGCCCGCGACAATTTGGCGCTTATGTGCCCCTCGACCGCCGTGGAATCAGCCAACACGAATCGTGCGCCTGCAGGCCGATGTGCGGGTAGTAACTGCGGGCGGCAGGAGCAGAAAGCAGGATCAGTGTTGTATTCAGTCCAGCTGCTGCGTGTGTGCGTTGGATTAGTTCCTTACCGATTCCGCGCTTCTGAAATGCTTCGTCCACCGCCAGGTCAGACAAATACGTGCAGTAATGAAAATCGGTAATCGCCCGCGAGACACCGACTAACTGTCCTTCGCACCGCGCCGTGATGAGCACGCCGGCATTTTGCAGCATGCCAGCAATCGTTGGCAGGTCATCGACGGGACGCCGCTCCGCCAGCGTCGAGCGCCGCAGCACGTCGATAAACTCGTCTGGAGTAAGACTCGGTTCGGCTGCGTATTCAATCATGGCGACGAAGCGATCTCTTTCGTGCAGTTGTGATACAGGTGCCGCAAGCCTCAAATGCATTCGTCCCAGCGGGACGCTGTCTGTCGCCACGGGTGGAGCGCAGCGAAACCCGCGGAAGAATGAAATTGAAAACTCGTCCCGGAGAGACGACGGGATTGATCGCTACCACGGGTTGCACCCATGGCTACATGCCGTTGTCCCGTTGGGATAAAAGGCAATTCCCTGCAACCAGTCCAGAACTCCCACGGTGCTGCGCCTTGGTGCCAGTAGCCCCCGGCCTTGGTAATTCTATCTCCGCCGCTGCGCGCGTGTCTGCCTTCAATACAAGTTTCATTTGTTCCAGGGCGGCTTCGTTCTCGGCGCACGTGTTCGAGGCGGTGCAATCAGCGGGAACGAGCAAGTGAAAGTCGCGCTGGTAGGCATCGTTGGCGGTGAAGAGGACGCAGATGTTGCCAGCGATGCCGGTGAGAATCAACGTGCGGGCTTGCAGATAGTCGAGCAGCAGTTCGAGCGAGGTGGAGTATAAGCCCGAGTGCTTCGGCTTGAGCACGAAGTAATCATCTGTGCCCGGTTGCAGCAGTTCGGTCAGTTTTTCACCGCGCACCCCATCGTGCAGGCAATGGTCAACTTGGGCACTGAAATCGGAACGCCAGCGGCCAAAATTGTCGTTCACATAAATGACCGGCACGCCCGCTTCCACGGAGCGTGCCTTGAGCGCCGCAATTCGCTTGGCCACCTTCAAAGCCTGCGGCAAGATCATTTCACCCTCGGGAAACTCGAGGTCATTGATCATATCGATGATCAGCAGGGCTACTTCGCACTTATCAGGGGCACTGCCGTGCAGGTCAGCATTTTTCGCGGGCATGGTGTGTACCTCGGATGCAAGCTGATTACCGGGCGGATAGCATAACGACATCTGCTCGTCAGCTATTGCCAGTCATGGCTCGTTAAGGAGTGTCTCATGCACAAATTTCTCTCCGCTGTCTGCCTGTCGATCGCGACGTTCGTCGCACTTGCTCATCTGCCCTTGACCGCTGCCGAGCCAGCCAAGCAGCCCAACGTCCTGTTCATCGCCATCGACGATCTGCGCGACTGGGTGGGCTATCTCGGGCATCAGCGGGCCAAGACGCCAAACCTCGATCGCCTGGCCAGTCGCGGCGTTTCGTTCACCCGCAGTTATTGTGCCGCGCCGATCTGCAATCCGTCACGCGCGGCACTTGTGACCGGCCGTCGCCCGGGAACCAGCGGCGTCTACGATAACGGGACCGATTGGCGTCCGCTCAATACCGATGTCGTCACGCTGCCCCTGCACTTCAAGCAGAATGGCTATCACGTGATTGGTGCGGGAAAGATCACGCACGACGCTTATCGACGGGAAAACGATTGGAGCGAATTTCATGCGCACGCGCCGGAGCAAGATCAGCCCGCGACGCGGAGGGGCAACGAGAAAGGTCAGGATGGCGGCGTCGGCGGCATTAAGTTCCAGCCCATTCAACTGCGTGACGAAGAGATGGACGACTATGCCACGGCCAGTTTCACCGTGCGTCACTTGCAAGCCAAACACGATCAGCCGCTGTTTCTGGCTTGTGGTTTTCATAAGCCACACATGCCTTGGAACGTACCGCAAAAGTACTTCGATATGTTCCCGCTCGACCAGATTGAACTCCCGCCGACCAAAGCTGGCGATCTGGACGACTTGCCCGCTTACGGCGTGAAAGTAGCCAAGCCCGCTGGCGATCATGCTGCCATGCTGCAGTCGGGACGCTGGAAAGAGGCGATCCAGGCATATCTGGCGACGATCACCTTCATGGACGTGCAAGTGGGCCGAGTGCTCGACGCGCTCGAAGCCTCCGACAAAAAGGACAACACCATTGTCGTCCTTTGGAGCGATCACGGTTGGCACTTGGGCGAGAAAGAACATTGGCGCAAGTTTGCACTCTGGGAAGAAGCGACGCGTTCCCCGCTGATCATCTCGGTCCCGGGTGTCACCAAACCTGGCACCGTTTGCGAGCGGACAGTCGACCTGATGTCCCTCTATCCCACCCTTTGCGCGCTGTGCAATTTGCAGAAGCCTGCGCATGTGGAAGGAGCGAACATCGTCCCCTTGCTGAAAGATCCCAAGGCAGAGTGGTCAACGCCGGCGATTACGACGTACTTTCGCGGCGATCATGCCGTGCGCACGGAAAAATGGAGATACATTCGCTACAACGACGGCAGCGAAGAACTGTACGATCACGACGTTGATCCGCACGAATGGAAGAATCTGGCCAGCGAAGCCCAGCATGCCAGCGTGAAAGCAGAGTTGGCCAAGCTGTTGCCAACTGCGAATAAAGCTGGCCCTGCTGGCGAAGCCAAGCAGGGGAAGAAGAAAAACAAGAACAAGTGATGCACTGGTCCACCGCTCCAACAGCCTCGGCCGGCTTGCGGACCGAGGACGCCTCTGTTGGGTTGACGGACGAGTTCGTCATCGTGCCGGGGTCGGGAGTCTTTCGCGAGTTCTGTTTAGCGAAGTAGCTGAACGAACCTTCGCGAAAGACTCCCGACCCCTAACTCACATCACTGCCGCTGGTTCACTACCAGGGTCCGCGAATCGGATAAACACCGAGTTGATCGGTGTGGCTCGGCCAGAGGGGCGTCGGCAGGATCGGTGATCCGCCGTACGCCGCCCCGGGATTGAAATCGCGATGAAACTGGTGATAGATGGGCGTCATCTCTGACTGTGCCACACCCCAACTCCAACTGTTCTGCATCACCGAAGTCGGTGGGACGACAAGGGCCAACGGTTGACCTGTCCCCGTGTGGGCGTAAGGTCCGTGCCAGGGTCGTTGAGCCGCGTAATAGCGGGCAATCCGATCGGCGCGGGTTCGCGGGCCACCAGCTTCGCACTGGTCCAAGCTGACGGTGAGCGTGGCACCCACGGCCAGCAGCATCAGCCACTGTTGCCATTTGGGCATGGTAAGGGCTTTCACAAAAATCCTCCGGGGGGGACGAAGGTGGTTTGGGGGGAGTTATTGATTTGCAGTCGCTGCGTTGACTACCAGAACCAGTTGGGCTTGATCGAAGTGCCGTACTTCACGTGCGTCCGGGTCAACCCTTGTCCGCTGTTGTAATAGCGGTGATAGGTCCGGTGGTGATGATACAGAAACTCGTGCGGCATCAGCGGCTGATAGGTGATGTATGTGTGGCCGACGTGTGCCGGGACCGGCCGGGGCGACAGATAGAGTTCCGCGCCCATGCCACCGCAGGTTGGTGGTTGATAGTAGTTGTAAAACAGGTCGGGCTGGCCGTACCAACGATATTGGCAGTCGCCATTGCTGGCTGTGCGGCAGCCGCCGGCACCTGCGTAGTCATGGCCGTAGTAGGGGTGGTGGTGACCATCGCCAGCTTGCGCGGCAGACATGGAGCCAGCAAGCCCAGCGAGGACAACAGCCAAGGCCAATCCAGGGCGCACCAATGAGCGCAGCATGAGTCGACTCCTTCCGACGGCGGGGGCATCTGCCAGGCGGCACCAGCGCGACTCATTCGCACCAGGTCGAGGGGGCAGAAGATGGTGGGGGACAATCGTGGTGGGCGAGTTCGAGGGGTGGCGTTCCGTGCCTTCCACGTCGTTCTCGTAGGGATTTTCTCGGCTAGGGCGTGCGGCAACGGTGAGTCATTATGTGCCATGCGGAGCAACTGCGACCGGCCGCGCAGGCAGGGGCGGAAGAAGCGTTACATCCCGACTTTGAGCCGCGCGGTAAAGTCGATATACTCGACGCAGCTTGACTCGCTTGCCTCTCCCATGGGCGGCGGATGTCAGAGTCGGATCGTCTGCAGTAGCGGCGGTCCGCCGAAGGAAATGGAACTCGTCGACCGATGATTGTCCAGTTACTGTCCGGCTCATTCGAGCGACGGTGAACCTGGTAGCTCGGTTTCGAGCGAGGTGTTCATCTGACTCATCGCGGTAAAGGAGTACGAATTGGCCAAGGCCTCTGCGACTGCGCAAAAGTCCCTCGATTTCGAAGCCTCTGAGTCCGGCGACTTCGTCAACAAGCGTGCCGGCAAGAATGGTGAAGCGGCCGCTAATGGCTCCGCTGAGAATGGTGCTGCCCACGACGAGCATCCCACGGAAAGTCCGTCGAAGCGTCGCAGCAACGCCGAAACGATGGCGACCAAGCAGAAGGAAATCTCGGTCAGCGAGTTCTTTGCCAAGAACCGCCACCTGCTCGGTTTCGACAATCCCCGCAAAGCGCTACTCACCACCGTGAAGGAAGCGGTCGACAACTCGCTCGACGCCTGCGAAGAAGCTGGCATCGTCCCCGAGATTTGGGTCATCATCGAGCCGACGACGAACAGTCGGTACAAAGTCAGCATCCAGGACAACGGGCCGGGCATCGTCAAAAAACAGATCCCGCTGATCTTCGGCAAGCTGTTGTACGGCAGTAAGTTCCATCGCCTGCGCATGAGCCGCGGCCAGCAAGGGATCGGCATTAGCGCGGCCGGCATGTATGGCGTGCTCACGACCGGCAAGCCGGTGAAGATCATCTCCAAGACCGGGCCCAAGCAAAAAGCCCACTACTTCGAACTGCAGATCGATACCAAGCGCAATCACCCCGAGATCATCAATGGCAAGGGTGAAGGCGTTGATATCGCGCATGGTGAAGAAGGCCATGAACAACTCGTAAAACAGGGGATCGATTGGGAAGCCTACTACCTGGCCGAGGAAGGTCCCGATGGACAAAAGAAGCCGCAGCAGGAAGTGAAGAGCGGCACCCGCGTGACCATCGAGCTTGAAGCCAAGTACGTGCGCGGCCGCGGCAGCGTGGATGAATACCTCGAACAGACGGCGATCGCCAATCCGCACGTCACCATTCATTACAAAGATGCAGAGGGTCAAGAGACGCACTACAAGCGCTCGACAACCGACCTGCCAGCCGAACCGAAGGAAATCAAGCCGCATCCGTATGGCGTAGAACTCGGCCGCTTGATGACGATGCTGCAGGACAACAGCTTCAGCACCATCACGCAGTTTTTGACCGAGTCGTTTTCCCGCGTCAGCAATGCGGTAGCCAGCAACATTTGCGAAACGGCGAAGATCAGTTCGCGCGCTCATCCCAAGCGAATTGGCCGACAAGAGGCCGATGCACTGTTCCAGGCGATTCAAAACACCAAGATCAGTGCTCCCGCGACCGATTGCTTGTGCCCCATCGGTGAGCCCTTGATTCTCAAGGGGCTGCATCATGTGGTGCCCGGCGAGTTTTATTGCGCCGATACGCGGCCGCCTGCCGTCTATCGCGGCAACCCGTTTCAAATTGAAGTGGGGCTGGCCTACGGTGGCGTGTCGAGTGCGCAAAAGGTCTCGCTCGATGCGCTGCAGACATTTCTGGCCGAAAGCGATGCCCGCACCATTCGCCAGTTCTTGATGAACACCTTCGATGGCGTGGGTGGGGACGGAGCCGACAAGATCATCGCCGAAGCTGGTGTGGGCACCCGTCAAAGCCCCGGCAAGCTCGACAAAAAAGAGATCGCCAAGCTGCACGCGGCCATGCGGAACGTCAACCTCAGCGAAGGACAGACGATGCAAGTCATGCGGTACGCCAACCGCGTGCCGCTGCAGTTTTCGATGAGCGCCTGTGCCATCACCCAAGCCGTAATGGGGACCAACTGGCGAGCCTACGGATTGACGCAAAGTCGCGGCGGATTGCCGACCGGCCCCGTCAGTGTGATGGTTCACATGGCCAGCGTCTGGGTGCCGTTCACCAGCGAATCGAAAGAAGCCATCGCCGGCTATCCCGAGATTCAAAAGGAACTGCGTCTCGGGCTGCAAGCTGTCGGCCGACGTTTGCAGATGTACCTCAACGCCCGCAACAAGGTGAAGCAAGAAGGCGAGCGCCGCAGCGTCTTCCTGCGTTACTTGAAAGAAGTTGCAGGCGCCGTGAGCGAGATCCAAGATCTCAACGAAAAGAAGCAAACTGAACTCTACGACCGCCTGCTGAACGTCGCCAAGAAGAAGACCGCCGAAGCGGACATGAAACTCGATAGCCGCGGCAAGAAGATTGTCGCTGAGGAAGCTGAAGCTTTCGACGATGACAAAGTGCTGATCGTGCCGCAGGACGGGACTTCCGCGTGACGGATCGCGAGGAGTTCTTTGTAGAGTGATACTACGAACCAGTTAAGAGTGAATTAGACGATAATCATGGCCAAAAAATCTGCTCGACCTGCTGCGACTCCTGCCGCCCCGGTGGTGCTCACTGCCAAAGATAAGAAGACACTGACTTCGCTGCGTGAGCTGGCGACGAAAGTCGAAACTTTCGCTGAAAAGGCGAAGCCGCCGGTGCTCGATATCCGCTCGCGGTCATTGTCAAACATCTCGTTCAACAAGAGTCGCAAGATTCTCGAACTGGGGAAGGGAAGTACTCAGCGCGAGCTGTTTAACCTGTCGCAGGCCAAGGCCTACATGCAAACGCTGCTCGTCGGCAGTGGGTGCAAACGACTGCTGGAGCAAGGGAAGACGACGAGCCTCCGCGGTCTGTACTACATGCTCAAGCACACGATCGCGGGAACGAAGGAAGAGACCTTCGACGATCAGAGCGAATCGGACTCGATGATCGAAGACGTCGAAGTGATCCTGACCGCGATGCGGGAAGAGTTGCACCTGTATGCGAAGAACGCGGGTGCGATGGTCGGGAACATTACGGTGATCGATAGCGGCGACGAAATCGATTGCACGCGGATGGGTTCCGGTGGCTACTCGATTCCCTCGATCGTCGAACCGGAGATTGTGCAGTTCAAAAAGTGCAAAGCTGAGTTCATCCTGCATGTCGAAAAGGACACGGTCTGGCGGCGGTTCAACGAAGACAAGTTCTGGCAGAAATATAACTGCATTCTGACGCACGGCGGCGGACAGCCTCCGCGCGGTGTGCGGCGCATGTTGCATCGGCTGCATAACGAACTCGAACTGCCCGTCTATTGCGTGCTCGATAACGATCCTTGGGGCTATTACATCTACAGCGTGATCAAGCAGGGCTCGATCAACCTGGCCCACGAGTCGGCCCGCATGGCGATTCCCGATTGCCGCTACCTGGGCCTGCGCAGCCGCGACTACGACCGCTGCGAACTTTCGGCCAGCGTGCAGATTCGCTTGAATGAACAGGACGTGAAACGGGCAAAGCAGATCGCCGAGTATCCCTGGTTCAAGAACAAGCCCGCCTGGCAGAAGGAAATCGATCAGATGCTGAAGAACGGCTTCAAGCTCGAAGTCGAATCCCTCATCAGCAAAGACATCAGCTACGTCACGGAAGAGTACGTCCCCTCGCGTTTGGAAGAAGACGACTTCCTGGATTAGGAAGCTCGATTGGTTCGGGGTCGGGAGTCATTGGCGAAAAACGTCGTTCGATAATCATTGGCTGTTGCTCGCCAATGATTCCCGACCGCTGACTCATTTTCGTTTAACTTGCGTTTCTGCTGCCTGAATGGATTCCGCGGCGTTCCTCGGCAGGCCTTTGCCGTCCAGCATGACTTCCAGGTCTTTGACGTCGTTTGGAAATTCCTTTTTGAACTCGTCCGCAAGCTGCGTTGCCTTATCTTTGTTCTTGAGTACGACGTGGCAATTGACCATGTAAAGCAGCACTTGCCGACGCTGGTCCATGTTGGCGGCCTTCGACTTTTCGCGGCTCAGTTCGCCGGCCGTAAGGTGCTCGAACTGCTTGAGCGCTTCAGCGTGCTGCTTGGTTTGCATATGGCAAGTGCCCAAGTAAATCCTGGCCTTGCGAACCAACTCGGGATCCTTGCAGAGCTTGATCGCTCGTTTCCATTCGCCGATCGCAATGTCGAACAAGCCGTTGTTCTGAAAACTGGCGGCGTCCTGAAAGGCGGTCAGCCCTTCATCGGTCTGTGTCGGATTTGCGCCAAGCGCGACAACCAAACCGATAACCACCAGGATTGCAGAAACGCGAATCATGATTGCGGCCCTTATGGCGCCCAGGTTTCGTGATGCCTACTTCGTCGTCAGCAGTGTTGTGGTCTGCCCATCCACCTCTTGAAAGACTTTCAGCTGAATGCCGCCGAGCTTGATTTCCTTGACGAACTCTTGCAGCGAGGCGAGATCGTCGCCCGCTTTGCGAACGGCGGCCAGTTCCTTCGTAATCGCGTCGTATTGGGCTTTGGAGGCGTCGTTGGCTGACTTTCCCTTGGGCAAACTGCTGCGGGCCAGATTGAGCTTGGCTTCGTAAGCGTTAAGCTGCGTGATCGCGGTGGTCAGTCCCTTCGCCGTCAGACGCTGGGGCTTCTCGCGGTCGGCAATCCAGAACATGGGTGTCGCCGTGACCTTCAGCGATTTGCTGAATGAGCTATCGATTTTCACGAGCAGGTGCGGTGGCCGAATGGCTTCGGCCCAGGCTACTCCACCCGAGGCTTTCAAGGCCGGGCCGTCGAGTAGCAGCCGCCAGCTGACATTTCGACTCTTGAACTCTGCCCGCGGCATATCGATCTCGATGCGCAGGCTATCCAGCCGTGGCGGATCAGCAATTTCGTAGTACTCGGTCGTCGGTTCGTCCCACGAGAGGGCCAGCGGTTTCCCTCTCATCGTTTTGCGCAGTCCGACCACTTTTTTACTAGCGGCCACCGCGATTTCGAACGATGCGTTTTTCAGGCTACCGGCATTTGACACCTGTTCGGCACCGGCGCTCCACGCAAATTGCAGCGCCCCTTGGTCCAGGCGAAAAACCGCAATCTCCACGGGCTCGGCTCCTTCTCGCTCCGTTGCCAGGCATTGCCAGGAACGACCATCGTCGCGTTCTTTCAGTTCCACCTTCTTGCCCGGACCCAAGCAGCGATCGCCGTAGCGCAAGCTCATCACCACAATCAGCTTTTCGGAGACCGTTACCTTTCCCAGCGTCGCCCATTTGCCCACCGGCGCGATTGCAGGCAAATCGACCGCTACTCCCAGCCCCTTCAGCGGATCGCTGTCGTCGACCTTGGCAGGAACTTTTGTGGGTGGTGTTTTTGCTGCGGGCGCTTTCGCGGCCGGCTTTGCTTTGGGATCGGCCTTTTTCTTCTCGTCTGCGGCAGTTGCCAAGCTGACGGCAAGCAAACAGCCTACGAGTGTCCAACGGAAAACGAGCATCGCGAATGAACCTCGCGGAGAAGTGACATAAAGTACCAACGAGCCTGCATGGTACTTTGCCCGGATCGGGGCAAGCAACCAAGAACTCTGCCATCCATCGCGCGCAATCTACTTGCGTGCTTCGATAAACAGGCTTTCCAGGGGACGATTATCGAGCTCGGTAATTCCGTCGAGCCCGCTCGATGTTTTCAAGTGTGCATCGCGCGTAATGTCTCGATAACCAGTACGTTCGAGCAGCTCCTTCGTGAACTCCCAGGTGAACATGCTCCGCGAGCGGCCGTACCAGAGCAGCTGCACGATCAGCTTGCCGGCCAGGCTTTGAACCTCTTCATCGCCGATTAAGAAATAGTCGACGTCTTTGCTGCGATAAGCATTGATGGCCAAATCGAGATCGGGGAGCGAAAGCCGCAGCACACCGTTCGGCTTCAGGACTCGTCGCAGTTCGACGAGCGCTGGGTCGAGTTCCCGATAGGCCAGTTCGGGGAGCACGTGGATGCTCACGATGTAGTCGAAGTGGTTATCGGGAAAGGGGAGTCCTTGCCGAATGTCGGCAGCGACATCGACCCCCGGTCCCGCTTCGATATCGGAATTCACCCAACCATAAGGAGAGTGCGGGCCGCAGCCCCAGTTCAAGCGTTGCAACATGGCAGGCACAGCAGGGAGAGGAAGTTAGCAGGAAAATGCGCAGGAGACTTGGCGTTACAGCACGTTATTTCATCGCCAGAAAGGTCTGGGTGTCAACCGTCAGAAAGGCTTCAGCATAGTGCGACGGAGGGCAACTCAGCGCGCGATAAGCAGCGAGTCCCACAAAAGCGCCCAGATAGTCAAGGACCGCCAACTGGCTGACATGCTTCGTAATGGCCTCGCGTTTGGCGGCCATGGTGGGATCAATCGGCACCAGGTCAGTGGGCAGCAAGGGAGTCCAAACTTCGTAGAGCCAGATCGAGGGTGACAAACCCGTATCAGCCAAGGCCCGTTGCAACAGGCGAAACGTGGCAGCGTGATCGGGATGGGCCTCACCAAGCCAAGGTGCGAATACACGGTGATAGTTGCCAGCATTCAGTACAAAGGCAATCGACTGCGCCAGGTGAGGCTGATTCTGCAGGCCTCCGTCGACTCCTTTCAAGAATTCAACTTCCTGCACGCCCAGCACTGCACAAGCGGCCCGCGCTTCGGCCTCGCGGGTGGAAGCCAGCTCCGCGCGAGCCTGTTCATGCTGTTGATAAGGAGCATCGAAACCATTTTCGCCGCGGGTCATGAAGATGACATCGACCCGCTTGCCAGCCTGCGTCAACATTTTGATGGTGCCACCGCAGCCCAGACTTTCGTCGTCTGGATGGGGTGCCAGAACAAGAATATTCTTGGTGTTCATGCCGATGTGTGCCTGGGTGCGAAAACTCAATTTCTCTGGCAAATGACGTTCCGCTCCGAACTAACTCCTCGTCTGCTGGGCAGGCAACGAACCTGTTTTCGGCAGTTAAATACGATTTTGCACCCTCTAGATGAACACCACTGGCACCTTCTGTCGAAATGCCAGGTGCGACAACCTGTCGCTGTCCTTCGGCCAAATCCGGACAATTCGTCGCTCTTCTTGGGGGATGGCTTGAGGTCGAGTTTTGCAACGATGTACGTGGAATCGCAGCAGCCTAAAACAGCCATATCGAACATAAGCTGTTGTCAGATTTTGACTTATGGACCGATTGGCAGGGTGCCAGCCGCCGTCGCATTGGTCTCCGAAAGTACCACTTCAGGAGTCGCAGAACCGAATTGCGGCTGCGGTACGGCAAATGCCTAACTAGATGCTCGATTCAGCCCCGTAATCACGGGGCGAAGCCTCGCCCGCGCGGGGCCACGAGTCATGTCCGACCTCATCTGGCATCTGTTTATTCTGCTGCGAAGGAACTCGCTGTGAACCTGCGCCCCCGCGTCTCGCTTTGCATGATTGTCCGCAACGAAGAGGCCAATCTGCGTTCTTGCCTGCAACCGGTCCAGCACCTGTTCGACGAAGTCATCGTTGTTGATACCGGCTCGGCGGATGGCACCCGCGAGATAGCCGAAACGTTGGGCGCGAAGGTCTTCGACTACGAATGGTCCGATGATTTTTCCAGTGCCCGCAATTTTGCTGCCGATCAGGCCACCGGCGACTGGATTTTCTGGCTTGATGCCGACGATCGGATCGACGAACAGAATCGTGTTCAGTTGGCCGAGTTGATGGACAAACTAGCAACACAACCCACCAACGCGCCGCGCCGCTTTTATGTGATGACGACCGTTTCGAGCAGCCGGCACAGCACCGAGCCGACTACCCTCATCTCACACACTCGGTTGTTTCGCAATCACCCGCAAGCGCGTTGGACTGGCCGCGTGCACGAGCAGATCACGCCACAGCTTGAAACGTTGGGGGATGAACTGGTGCATACCGACCTGCGGGTCGAGCACCTGGGCTATGTCGACCCGGCATTGTGCCAGCGCAAGGCGAACCGCGATCTGCGTTTGCTGCGCATGGACTATGCCACGGATCCTGAGAATCCGGTTACTTCGTTTCTGCTAGGCACTACCTATTTGCGTACCGGGCAAGCCAACCAGGCACTGGCGCACCTGCTCAAGAGTCTGCAACTGGTAAAATCTCGAGGCGACTGGGTTCGTCGCTTGTACGCGCTGATTGTCGAAACCCTCGTCCGCCTTGGTCGGCGCGAAGAGGCGTTTGGATTTACGACCGAAGCCCTGCAGTCGTTTCCGCACGATGTCGAACTTGTGACCCGCCGGGCTGAGTTGCTATGCGACTTCAATGACCTGGGAGGTGCCGAGCAGTGCCTGCGGGATCTTTTCAATTCGCCACGCTCCAAACATCTGCTGCACGGAGCAAGCACCTACCACGATGGTCGGGAGGGGCGGATTCTGCTGGGGCGCATCTATCGCGAGACACAACGGTTTGATGCCGCCGAACAGGTCTTTCAAGAACTGCTGGCCGAAAACCCGGCCTGGATTCCGGCCTGGGTGAACCTGGGTTACGCCTATCTAATGCAGCATCGCTGGGGCGATATCGAGTATGTCGCCCGGCAATTAGAAAAGTGCGAAATGGGCGACCCCTACGCTCAGGTGCTACGAGCTGAGGCCAAAGTCGCTCGGGGCGACTTGAAAGAAGCCCGGCAACTGGTCGAAAAGGCGATCTCACGCGCCCCGCAGCTGGCTTGGGCACGCATCGTCCTTAGCGATATTCTGCTGCGTGATGGGACTGATCGCGAAGCCTGCATTGCCGTCCAAAGGGACATTTTGCGACTGAATCCCGGCAATCCCCAAGCCTTGCGTAATCTGGAAGTCCTCACCCAACCTCCGGCAGCTCAACCCGCGCCCACGTGGCCCTTGGGCTGGTCGATTACCGTCAATCCTTAGACGTAACCGCCAGTACTAGCCAACGATTTGCCAGACTTCGCCCGATCTGGCCCGCACCAACAGAGGTCTTCACAGGCAGATAGTTGTTCTGGGCGGGCCCGCTAGTTAGACTTGAATTCAGGGTTTCCCTGCCTGCCCATAAGGAGCAATGATGGCTGGGGACCCTCCTTTTTGTGAAGGCTGGTCGCCGCATTTTTTTCTGGAAGTTGCGGAGGTCAGTCGCGTGCGCTTGCGGAGCTGTCGATGTCGTTGAATGTGACGCTGGTGGTGGTCGGCGGGGATGTCAAAACCCCAGAGGTCAAACTGCGCCTACCCTCTACAGTAGGTCGCGGTCGCGACTGCTCCATCATGCTGCGCCATCCACTCGTCAGTCGCCAGCACTGCGAAATTTTTGAAGCAAGCGGTGCCCTGATGGTGCGCGATCTGGGCTCGCTCAATGGCACGTTCGTCAACAATCAGCGAATCGAAGGTGATGCTCCCTTACACTCGGGGCAACTGCTGACGATTGGCACCGTAACGTTCCGCGCGATGTACGAAGATGCTGCCGCCGGTGGTCAGCCGCCTGCTGGCCCTGGTCCGCAAATGAAGACTGTCAAGCCTTCGAGCGAAACAGATGGCGAAGGGACCGTTGCCTCACGTCCTGCGACTCGCAAGCCAACCGCCGATTCCACCGTGCGCAAACCGGCCGCTGGTGAAACGATTCCCCAAGAGCCCGTCGATGTCGAAATGGATTTTGACCTGGACGACGCCCAGCCCCTCTTCTCGGAAATTGCTTCCGATAAGACCAAGGAGTTGCCCGGCAAGAATGGATCGGCAGAAACTATCGCCGCTCCCAATAAGGCCAAACCTGGTGCCGTGACGATTCCGGTCGCGGCCAAGTCGCCCGTTGAGGCCAAAGCAGCTGAAACCAAACCGACGCCGCCAGCCAAGCCGGCCGATAAAGCTCCAGCGGCACCCGCGGCGAAGCCAGTAGATAAGGCCCCCGACTTCGGTTTCTTTGCCGACGATGAGCAGACGGATAAAGCGGCCGACGATGATGACCTGAACGACTTCTTGAAGAACCTGAAATAGTCGGACAGAAGTCCGCTATTCTAATACGCCCAGGTCCGTCGCCAGTGACAGCAGTGTTTCTACTTCGGCGGGATCGACTGTTTCGGCCCGTTCGAAACCTTCGCGCGTCAGAGAGAACTCGTGATAGATGTGATGCATCACGAGCCCTGCCTGGCACAATTCGCGAAAGCCGGCGAGAAACCGAATGGTGAACGCCGGGTTCTCGCGACTCCGAAAAATCAAAGTGCGGTCGACAGCTGCTTCGACATAGACGGCTAACATCCGGCCGGGTGCATCGAAGGCCCGGTTCGAGCCTTTGATCTCCAGCGTCCCTCGATTCTTAGCAGCGATTAACAGCGCCTTCGCTTCCAGCGAGAGTGGCAAATCGGGCGCGCCGCCGGTCGCTAGCGCCGTCGAACAGATGCGCGCGAGCCCCGCCAGCGTCGGCGCGCCCTGCCCCAACTCCGTCCAGGTTTCGGCCCAGCGCGGATCGGCCGCAGCGGTCGTTAGCGCTTCGGTTCGCTTTTGATAGCTCCGGTCATAAAGCGACTGGCCTTTCAGGTGGTCGGGCAGAATTTCCATGATTAACGATCCAGTCGTTTGGCCTTCAGGCCACGTTTCGCAGCAGGGCATTCGTGGGCTGAGGCCCACGCGACAAAAACATACTTCGCTGCTTCCAGCATACTCTGCAGTCAATCGCGCGTAACCAAGTGGCGGCTGCAGCATCGAAAGGGAGTGCGTGCCAATCGAGTCGCAGTTTCATTTCCCAGATCAGGAAACACTTCATGTCCATTTTCTCGCGTCGAACATTCAGTACGCTGGCATTCGCGTCGATTTCAGCAGTGGCCCTCTGCACCAGCGCGGCATGTGCGAAGGACAAGGCGCCTGCGGTCGGTGACAAAGCTCCGGATTTCAAACTGAGCACGGCCGATGGCGAAGAAGTGTCGCTAGCAAAGTTAGTGAAGCAAGGTCCGGTCGTCTTGATCGTGCTGCGGGGTTATCCGGGTTATCAATGCCCGGCCTGCAATCAGCAGACGGGGCAGTTTCTTGGCGCTGCCAAAAAGTTCGCCGCTGCCAAGGCGAACATCGTGCTCGTTTATCCCGGGGCAGCTGATGGGCTCAAGCAACATGCCGACGACTTTACTCGCGGAAAGACATTTCCCGATAACTGCTATCTCGCCCTCGATCCCGACTATACGTTTACGAATGCTTATCGCCTGCGCTGGGACGCGCCGAAAGAAACTGCTTATCCAGCTACCTTCGTCATCGACCAGAACCAGCAAGTCGTTTACGCCAAAATCAGCAGCACGCATGGCGGCCGCACCTCTGCCGACGAAGTGCTGAAAGCAGTCCCCACGAAGTAACACCGGTCAGCTGGGGTCGGGAGTCTTTTTGCATCCTTCGCCCCTGCGGCAGGCATTGGCCTATGCACTGCTCCGTACGCGGCCGGCACTTTGCGTCACTTGTAGTAAACCCGCGGCGGCAACAATCGCCACAATGGGCATCAGTGGCGCACGCATGCGGAGGTTGCACCAATAGAGCGTGTGCACGCCGGTAAAAATCGCGCACAGCAGCACTCCCCACAGCCAGGGTGAGCGGAGCAAGTTCCAGCGCAGCCGATAGCAACCGGCAAGGGCGAGCGCATATACAGTCAGGTACCAGCCCGCGGTTAGATAGCGGAGCAACATCCGCGCGCGCGATTCATCGGCTGCAAGTTTGTAGGGGAGTGGCGACCAGAGTTGCCGGACGCGATACCAGGCGGCGAGCAGAAAGCCAGCGGGATCGTTTCGTATTTCCTGTCGCGATTGTTCGGCAAGCATGCGATCGTATTCAAATTCGTTGTTCCCAACGAGACTCAAGACAGGAGCATTGAGTCCGTACAGCACGCCATTAAGTTCTTCGTTGAACGATTCACGATAGCGCAACTGGTCTCCAAATTCCGTTCGGTTTTTTGGGTCCCACGGTAACCCCGTCTGGTCGTGTCGCAAGTAGGCAAAAAAGTGCCGGTTGTTCGCCAGATAGAGCGTGTAACCACCATGCGTGGTGGTGACTAGCGGCTCTTGAAATGCTTGATAGTTGCGAATAACCCAGGGCGATAACACGCTGACTCCGCCAATGAGCATCGCAATCGCATTGAGCAGCCGTTGAGAGATTTCTCTGTTCGGTTGCTGGGAAGTCGATTGCGAAGCTCCCACCTTGCCCGGCTTGAGGAGCAAACTAAGCAGCACGCTCACTGCCAACCAAGGGAGATACGTCGGCCGGCAGAGCGCGGCGAGACCAATCGCGCCGCCAGCCAGGCCAGCGTTCCACCAATTGCGGTTAAAGTGAAATCGGACGAGGAGTGCCCAGGCAATCACCGTGCAGAGCGCGGCGAGCGTTTCGGTCATGATGAGCGATTGCTGATTGAGCAAGATCGGATCGCAGGCCACGAGCAGCCCCGCGATGTAACTGGCCCAACCGAGTTCGAGCCAACGCGCAATCAGCCAGGTAAGCCACACGGTGGCCAGTCCCATCGCCAGATGGGCGATCGCGATTGCTCCGCTGTGAATGATCAGATCCTTGCCAACAGCCAGATTGCTGAGCAAGACAGGATAGAGTGGCGGGCGATAGGCCGAAGGTCGCGGTGAGTTAACCGATGGATCATCCACGCTGAAGACTGCCGATCGAACCAAATGCTGCGCGATCAGTAAATAACTGTCTGGATCGGCCTGCAGTTGATCGAACCGAGCCAGTATCAGCCCGCCCCGCAGTGCCAGCGTGAAGGCCAGAAGTGCGATGAGTCGCCAATGAGCAAACTGACTTGCGCGGGAGGCAAGCGTCACACGAGCCCCCATTTCTTCCGCAGGAACCAATCGGTGCCGAGCAGCCCGATGAGTACCCCGAAGAAGAGCCAGGCATCGCCTGCAGTGCTGGCAAGTTGCCACTTCGTCTGCCGCACTTCGTAGTCTTTCGGCCGGCTCTTGATCTCGGCAATCAACGCGGGGAGTTCTTCGGGATTGAGCGGACGACCGCCATCGGCTTTCGTCCAGGCAGCCAGCGCGGCCATTTGATCGGGATCGGCGGCCGGATTGCTCAGTTCGATATCGCGATCGAAAACCAGAAACTCAGCCCGCGCGCTTCCCAACTTACGACCTTCTTGATTCGCGACCGTTTCAATCGCGTAATCGCCAGGAACTTTCACTTCGACGCTTCCCACGTACTGCTCGCCATCGAGCGACAGCCGCAACTGCTGCTTGTCGCCTCCGGGCAGGATCAACTGCGTCGTGAATGTGGCCGTGGTGATCGCGTCGCCCGTGCTGCTTCGCGCACCAGCGGTGATTTGCACGCGGCTGCCGGGATTAAAGCGCCGCTGGTCGAGTTTGATCCAGACGTCGTCGCGGTCAAGGTCGTCGCGCCGGACAAGCCACAGAATCGCTTGCCGCCAGAAACGTTTGTGCTCTTGTTCGAAGCCGTGCATCGGCCAGCGATAACTCGATTCCCCTGCGAACGCAAGGACGCGACCGCGACCAAACTCGCCACTGACGAGGAGCGGATCGCCAGCCGGCGATTGGAGCAGCACGCGCACGCCAGGACCCGTTTTCACTTCCATGAAGCGGTGCGCCCAAGCCAGTGGCGGCAGCTTTTTCCAGGCACTCGCATTTTGGGCTTCACTGGCTAAACGTGTGATCGGGTGCGGCTGCGTCGGGGCCAGCGGCAACGGACCATCGATAAAAAAGCGATTAAGCTGCGCTTCGGTCAGCCCTTCGCTCCCTTCGACGGAGTCAAACTTCACCGGCAAGACCGCTTCGAGGGGTGTGCCGCGATAGTGCCCCCAACCAAAACTCCGCCGGCCGCCAATCATCAGCAGCCCTTTGCCCGCGGCGACGTTGTTGGCCAAAATCTGCAACTGCTGGGGACCAATGGCAGCAGCATCGACTTCGCCCAGGATATATGCATCGTATTTTGTCGGTTTCAAGTCTTCGCTCAAGTCGATCGGCCAGCGCGGTTTGCCGCGGACATCGATAATGCGGTCGTCGAGGTCGATATCGGGCGAGGCATTGATGGCTCGCCGCAAGAACTTTTGTTCGAACCGCTTCTCACCATCGAGGTACAGTACTCGCAGGCCACCTTCGAGCACCGTCAAGTAAGCGCTGAGCGTATTATTCTTGGCTACCAGTTCTCCCTCTTGCTGCGCTGCAGTCATCGTTAGCCGAAAGTGACCTACCTGCTGCGGGGTGAAGGGAAAATCAACTTCCAACTGCTTGCCATCTTCAGCAGCCCGCACGATTCTTTGCCCGATGACCTGCTTCTTTCCCGTAGAGTCTTCCAACGTGAGTTCGACGGGAATGTCTTTTTGCACGTATCCGCGGACGCGGACGATCCCCTTCACCAGGAGTTCGTTCTTCACGAATACGGTGAACTGCTCGTCGAGTCGCTCCACGGCCACATCGCGCGATTGCGCGGCATCGCCAGCTGGTCCGAACGTCACGGTATAGAGGGGTGCAGCGAAATCGTCGCGCACTTTGCGCCCCGCTTCTTGCACTTCGACTTGCGGATCGAACGCGGTCTGCGCACCATCGCCCAACAGCACTACTGCGGCGACACGCTTGCCTTGTTCGGGCACGAGCGCCGCAAAGAGGGAAGTGCCCACGTCGGTTTGATCGCCGGTGGGCTGATCGGGCAGTACTAGCCGGCCGTTTTTCACTTCCCAAGGCTGCAAGCGCGAGTCGTATTGATAGGTGCGCAGTTCCAGATCGGGACCGAGATTCGTCAGCTGGGATTCAATCTGGGCGATGGCTTGCTGCTGCGCTTGCCAGCGAGATTTATCTCCCTGCCCATTGGGCAATTGCATGCTGCGGCTGATGTCGACCATCACAATCACCACGCTGGTGCGCGGTGTCTTGACGGTCGTTAGCTTCGTCGGTCGCAGCAGCGCCACCACCACCAGCAAGATAATCGCCAACCGCAGGATTGTGAGCACGGTCTTTCGCTGCCAAGACAACTTGCCATACCGCGGACCAAGTGCCAAAAGGGCGATCAGTCCCAGCGCAATGAGCGCGACCGCCCAATAGCTTCCCAGCACAGGGTCGGCGCTCAAGCTGCTCGGTAGTGGTTCATTGGGAGGCATGCGATTGAGTTGGAAGTGCAAAACTTCCTTTTATTCGTCTTTCCTGTAAAAACGATTGGCCAGAACTTGCTCGCCGGCGAGCGCCACGACCAGCAACAGAACGAGAAGCGGATAAAACTCACTGCCAATGCGGTCGGCACCGACAGCGCGGTTGATTTCGGTTTGATTTCGGGCCAGATGAAAGCGATCGGCGCCCAACAGGTCATTCAGCTTGTCGTCGGGCCAGCGCGTCAGGTCACCCACATCCGCGGGCAAGTTCACCGCGAAGCCGCGCACCACCGGCCCGCTCAACTGACCGCGGAGGCGATAAGCTCCCGGATTATCGGTGAAGCGCACCGTCAGGCGACCTTCGCGGGCCAGCACATCTTGCGGCTCATCCAACGGGGTGAACAGCTGATAACGTTCGGGCTGAGTCGCCGGATCGTTCCGCAGCACCGCCGTCTCGCCCGTCAGGTAATTCAACCGCGCCTCGGAACTGCCGGTGAGATAGAGGAGCATCTCATTCACCAGCACGAAGCCGGGCCAGGCATCCTCGCCGGTGAGCAGGTCGTTCCAAGCGGTGCGACCGCGCGGCCGCTGGGGATCGGTCACGGGGGTCGTCAGGATCAGCGCGCGACCACGACCAATTTGCGATTCAGCCAAGGCTGGCTTGCCGTTGCTAAAAGGAATGACGACGCGAGTTTCCGCAGCCAGGTCGTCAAGATTCCAGTGATAGAAAATCGGAAAGCGATCCCAGGGAACATTCGTATCGAGCTGGCGATAAGCGGCTGTAATCGGATGATCGAAGGTGCGCGGGTCAAGATACAAGTCGCCGGCCGATCGCGTTTGGAGCGAGAGCTTCCCGCCCAGCAACTTCCTGGCTGCTGGCTCTTGGAACGAAACAACGGGCTGCCCGTTGTGCCCCAGGAAAATCGCCACACCACCACCACGCTCGACGTAGCTGACTAACTTTTCCCAAACTTCGGGCGTCGCGGGCTGCGGATCGAGCAGGCAGATGGCGCGATATTCGCTCAGGTCGAGGCTCGTCAATTCAGCCTGGGCGATCACACGGCAATCGAAACGGACCTGCGGATTGTTTTTCAGTACTTGTACGAAGAGATCGCTCACTACATTCGGACCCGCAACCACCAGCACCGGCAACGAAGGCTGCACTTCGAGCGCGAAGTAGCGAACGTCGTCGAGTGCCAGGCCATCTTCACCAATTAAGCGAATCTGCCCCTGATGCGTCCCTGGTTCCAGTCCTTGCAGCGAGAAGCGAACTTGCTGGGGACTCGACCCCAGTTGCACGGTTTGACTGCCGCGGCGAATCTGCTTGGGGAGCACCGTTTGACCGTCGCGAATCACTGGCAACGTGGGATCCTGCTCTTCCAGTAGCAGATCGATTTGGCGATCGCCATCGAGTCCGCTCGCTTGCACGGTGGTTTCGATCGACATGCTACCGCGCTGCGGCAACACTTCTGCTGAGAGTTGCGTCTTGCCGAGCGCCGCATTGCGCGGCTTGGTTACACCAACGTCGATGACATAGAGCAAAATATCGGGACTGGCTTTCAGACGCTCTTTCAGCACTGCAGTATCGCCGGCTTGCCAGGCCGACTGTGTCAGATCGGTGAAGACGTACACTTCTTTCCGCAGGCGCGGATTCTGCCGAGCCAACTCAATTGCCGCCGAGATGACGTCCACCAGCGCGCGCTGCGAACCAGCCACGCGCAGGCGTTCAAGCGACTTGGCAGCTGCGGCGCGATCGACGGCAAAAGCACCGCTGCCCGGCTTCGAGTCGAGAATGGCGACTTCGCTATCGGCGGGAAATTGCTCGAGCAACCAGGCACCCATCGTCTGCGCCTGCTCGAGACGCGTTTTATTCTCGTGGCGATACTGCATCCGCGGCGAGGTATCGACAATCACCACAGCAGCCAGCGGCGCTTCTTGATCGCCAAGCCCTGTGCCACCGCCACCCGAGACGCGGACGAGCATCCAGAGGACGATCCCCCCCAAGATGGCCGCCGTGGCACTGCTGCCAATGAGGATCGCGCGCGAACGTTTGGTCAGCAGCGAGACAACGACGACGACGATTGCCACAACCAGGGCGATTCCTAAGAGCGCAATGGCAGTCCACGCGCCGACGAGCGCTGAAGCAACACTGGGCCGGGCGAGCGCTAGTGCGGCGAGCAGAACCGCGCCGCAGCGTAGGGCGAGGAGCAGCCAATGTTTGAGTTGCAGTTGTCGGCGATTGGCTTCGCGCCGCTGCTGCACAAAGCGGAGCGCAGGGAAAATCAACTGCTTCGGCCGCTGCCGCATCACCAGATGCAGCAAGATCGGGAGGGCCATGAGCAGCCCGCCGGCCAGCAGTGAAAAATTCAGAAAAGCCATCGGCAGTGCGTCGTGCTTCGTAGAGATAAGCGTGATCTGGCGACGGGCGTTGCCCCGCGAATTCCTTCGCCAGTGCGCCGCCCCACAATTTCATCATATCGGTTTATCGGCGCGCGGGTCGAAGTGAAGGTCCGCAAAGTTTTTGCGCCATCGGCACAGCCCGCATGACCGGCACGCGCGCGGGGTATTTTCTGGCCAGAAGCGGCTCGGCCCGGCCCCCAGTCGTCCATCTGCGACGTATGGTTGACTGGCCTCCAGCGCACGAACTGGCGGCTTCCCATCCGTGTGCCTGCCATTCTCGCCCCACTCTCCCGCGCGAGCCTCAACTCCACGTGATTTGTACCCCGCCGGTCTCGCGAAGCTATCCCCTGGCCCATCGCCAGTTAGCTGTCGTTGTATTGACCGCCGTCGCACTTTTGGCGTGCGGATCAGCTAGTGCTCATGAGCAGACGATTGTAGCCGTCAGCAACCATTCGCTGCCGCAGGTCGTCCTTAGTGATGCCGAGAACGCCCTGCTCGCCGATGCTCAAGATGGTCAATTGCAGGAGATCGATTTTATCGAAGCAGCACTCATTGCCAGCGGTATTGACCAGCACGATGAGCGGGCTCGTTGGCTGCGGGTGCGGGCTGCCCGCTACAGTGCCATCGATTTGCCCGGAATTGCGCGGCTGCCTGCAACGCACCGTGCGCCGGCACTGCTCGCCGGTTTACATCGCGAGATCCTGGCTGGCAAGTTTCGCCCAGCTGCCACGCTTGTGCAAACCACCCTCGCCTGTGGCGACTTCAATTGCGTAACGGCGACCGTTCTCTACTACGACCTGTGCTCGCAGCTTGGCGTGCCCGTCGAGATTGTTGCCCAGAGTGGCCATGTGAATTGCCGCTTGTTGGGGCCGAGCATTGAGGAAGTCGAAACCACGCGCCGCGATTGGTTCACGCGTCACGCAAGCGAGGCGACCGCAGCGGTCGTGATTGCCAAGCCGCGCGATACCACTCGGCGGGCAATATTGCCGACTCAGCTGTTGGGACGCATCTATTACAACCGGGCCTTAGCAGCGCTCGAGCAGAAAGACTTCGCGACCGCTGTGAACCAGCTGCAGA
The DNA here is from genome assembly GCF_007747655.1 of Anatilimnocola aggregata. Taxonomy (NCBI): domain Bacteria; kingdom Pseudomonadati; phylum Planctomycetota; class Planctomycetia; order Pirellulales; family Pirellulaceae; genus Anatilimnocola; species Anatilimnocola aggregata. Next base: position 2,374,651 of record NZ_CP036274.1, on the reverse strand, counting down.
TCAGCATTCTGCTCGATGAGCACGACCGCGATGCGCGGGAAAATCTGCTGGCCGGGCTAAACAATTGGGCGCTAGCCCTGTGTACGGCGGGCGAACACGCGGCGGCCGCAGAAAAGATTGCGATGGGGCTGAAGCTCGATGCCACCTATCAGCCGCTGAGGACAAATGAATTGCATATCCATCAGCAGTGGGTCCTGCGGTTGTGCCAGCAGCAAGAATATGCCCGGGCAATTCAACTGCTCGAAGCGGGTAGCCAGCGCCGACCAGACGCCGCGCTGTTTATTGCCGGCCAGCGGACCGTATTCGAGACGTGGTTGCGAGCGAGCACTGCGGCGGGCGATACGGCGACTGCCGCTCAAGTGCTGCGGCAAGCTCAACGGACCCTTGGTCCCGCGGCAGCTCTTTCGCTCGAAGCGAAACCGGTCATGCGGGCCTCGCCTGAACGCGGGCGGAGATCCGTGTCAGGCGAGGCCTCGCACAGCCAGTGATTCTTAGCGCGCCGTCTTTAGTAGCGGGCGTACTAGCGTCGACTTGAGTCGCTTCGGCTTGACGATCGTGGCAGTTCCCGCCATCGTTTGCGGCAGACTCAATTCGCGTTTGACGTAACGTCGCTGGACACGACTTCTCACGTTCATCGTCCAATTCTCCCCCCAGTTTCGCAGCATCACCAACAGCAGGCCCGCCACAGTCGCCACGGCCAGGACTGCCACGTGCAACATCAACACATAAGTCAACTGGCTCATGAGCGGCAATCCGGACGAGCCTGGCGCGAACTTTGTTCGAGTTCGGCCAACCGTTCTACGCACGCGCTGGACTTCGCAAAGGCGCTGGCATTCCAATAGATTTTCACCAGCCGCCGCAAACAGCACTCGCACGTCAGCTGTTTCAACTCCGTTTCAGTGAGTACGTTCGCTTCACCAAACGCAGCCGGGGCATCTCCTTGCTGCCACAACAGCGAAGCGAGGCCGACGCGATAGTTGGCAACCTGCGGCGCGAGTTCGATGGCCTGCCTGGCGGCCGCTTCAATTTCGGGCAGCGGGCGGCGCTCGCGACCGAGGTAATAACCCAGATCGTAATAAGCCTGGTGGCAGGTCGGGACTCGCCAGTTCACTTCGCGACAGAGCTCGCTGCTCAGATCGGTCCGTCCGCACTGGTCGCACACCTGTGCCAGGTACAACAGCAGCGACCAATCGACATTGGCCAGCGAGATAATGTGTTCGGCGATGCAGATCGCCACGTTGCCGTGCCCCGTGCGAGCCAGGCAATCGGCCAGTGTTACCTGGCCGCCAGAAGAGAGTGGCACCAGCAGCGAGGCATGTTCCAGCGAATCGCAGGCGAGAGGAATGTTGCCCGTGGCCCGCAGCACCAGTCCGCGTAGTTCCCAGAGCCGGCCGTCATCGGGCGAGCTCGCCAGCGAATTCTCGATGGCGTCCAAGGCCTCTTCGTGAAAGCCGCGCCTGTAAAGTGCCGCGGCCGATTCCAGCGTGCGCGTCATTCCAGCAGCCATATTCAACCCTCAGCGAAAACCGATGCTTGCGATCTGTCGGATGGTCCGAAGTGACTAGCGTTTGCTGGCTGGAATGATTCTATAGATAATGAGACTCGTTTTCAATACGCTTAGTTGGTTTTTTGGGTAAAATTTGCTGTTACGTCGTAAAGTGAATATCCAGTTAAGCTTGCGGCGTCGACTGCGGCAGTGGCGGGCCATCAGCAACGATCGCATTGCCGGCCGCGAGTTCCGGTTTCAGCAGGTCGCTAAGGGGCGAAGAGATGACGGCCCGTGGCTTTTAAGAGGTGGAATGTGACATGCTGCATGCTCCGGTTCGCAACGACGGCAACCACCGGTTACAACATATCGCATCCTCACCCTCTCGCTGGAGCCTTTTGCGTGAACACTCACTTGCCTACTACGTCGCGTCGACAGTTCCTTTCCGCTGCTGCCCTGGGCGCGGTCTCTTGCGCGGCAGCCACTTCGCTGAGCCAACCAGCAACCGCGATCGAACCCATCCCGCGCAATGGCCAGAGCAAGTTCAAATTCAGCCTGGCAGCGTACAGCTATCGCTCGCTGCTGCAAAAAGGAAAGGACGGCACCGAGCCGACCGCCACGCTGACCGACTTCATCAACGATTGTGCCAAACTGGGCTGCGATGGAACCGAACTCACGTCGTACTATTTTCCCAAGGCGGTCACGCACGACTATCTGCGTTCGCTCCGTCGCCAGTGCTTTCGCCTGGGGCTTGATGTTTCGGGCACGGCGATTGGCAACGACTTCGGCTTTCCGCCGGGCGAGGAACGAACGAAGCAGATTGCCCTGACCAAGCAATGGATCGACTTTGCCGAGATTCTCGGCGCGCCGGTGATTCGCATCTTTGCCGGACACGTGAAGAAGGACTCCACGCCCGCCGCAACTCACTCGCTGATGGTCTCGGGCATTGAAGAGTGCTGCGAATACGCCGGGCAGCATGGTGTGCACTTGGCACTTGAGAATCACGGCGGCCCCACTGCAACGGCCGATGGGCTGCTGCAATTCGTGCGCGATGTGAACAGCCCGTGGTTCGGCGTGAATGTCGACAGCGGCAATTTCCACAGCGACGATCCGTACCGCGAACTCGAACAGATCGCCCCCTACGCGCTCAACATGCAGGTGAAGGTGGTGATGACCGGGCCCGACAAGAAAAAAGTCCCCGCCGACTACAAACGCCTCGCCAAGATCATGCGCGATGCCAACTATCGCGGTTACGTCGTGCTCGAATACGAAGAAGCCGGCAACGTACGCGAAGAATGCGCCAAGCACTTTCAAGAGATGAAGGCAGCGTTTGCGTAGTGGCGAGGAAAAGGACCTGAATGATGTACGGCGTGCCGGCCGACTTGGACTTAAGTTTTCTGATCGGCGGCGAGTTGTCGCAAGTCTGTATCGGTACGTACCAGTTTCAATTCCATTTCACGCCGACGGGAACCATTTCGGTCACCGCGCGATGGGATTTGCGGAGCGAGACGGGCCAGTTGGTGGATACTCACTCCGGCGAGTTTGATCCTGATCGAGGTCCGTTTCATTTTCAGCGCATCATCGGGCAGCGCGTCGTAGCGATCACAATCGCGGCCCCGCAGTCACTGACGATTCGTTTTGCCAATGGGTTGGGACTGACTGTCTTTGACGACAATCCCCACTTCGAGTCGTTTCAAATCGATCCCGGAAACATCATCGTTTAGCATCGCTATCGAAAGGCTTCCAGCGCATCGGCGCGTCTTTCTCCAGCTAAGACCCTCACCGCAACCGTCTTCCTGTAGTTGCGTGGCGTGCCACGAGTACCGGGGCGCAGTGGTGAAGCAGGCGCACTACAAATCAGCAATCTTTGGCAGTTCGAACGGCTTGCGATATTCGGCGCGAGTCAGGTATTGGTTCGCGTCGTCGTCGCCGATGAACTTGTAGGTCTCTTTGTCGAACTTGAGCGTGCGGCCGGCGCGCCAAGCAGCATTGCCGAGGTGGCAGAGCAAGCTGGAGGGGTGACCAACGGTTTCGAGATCGGCGTTTGGTTTGCCGCGCGAGCGCATGCAGTCGAGGAAGTTTTTGACGTGGCCGACGTCGTTGTAGCCCGCTTTGTCTTCGGTCACTGGCTTCCCCTTGGGATCGAAGGCCCGCCAGCGACTGTTGCCGATGATCACGTAGCCCTGATCGCCATGCACGGCGGCACCTTCAGGTTCGTCGTGCAGGTGATAGGCATTCCAAACGCGCATTTCGTAGGTGAGCAGATAGCCACCCGCGAAATCGAAGGTGGTCATGAGCGTATCGGGCCATTCCTGATCGTCGTCGAAGTAGTACTTGCCGCCGAGAGAAGCAATGGCCCGCGGCATCTCCGGTACGACTTCGCCCTTGGCCGCAGCTGCTGCGGTGAGGGCCCAGCGGGCCATGTCGAGGCGATGGACGCCATCGTTGCCAAGGTCACCGGTGCCGTAGTCGAAAAACCAGCGCCAGTTGCCGTGAAAACGCATTGGATTGAACGGCCGGAGCGGCGCGCTGCCAAGCCAGGTGTTGTAATCGAGTCCCGCCGGTGCTGTGCCATCGGGCGCGTGGCCAATGCTTCCCTGCTTGGCACTTTCCCAAGCTTTGGCGAAACGGACCTTGCCAAGCGCGCCCGTTTTCAAATACTCCATCAAACTGAGCAGGTGCGGGCCGGTACGAGCTTGGGTGCCCATTTGCACTACTCGGCCGTGCTTCTTAGCTGCCGCCACCATGGTGCGTCCTTCCATGATGTTGTGGCCATCGGGCTTTTCGACGTAGACGTCTTTCTTAGCCTGGCAGCCATGAATGGTGGGCAAAGCATGCCAATGGTCGGGCGTGCCGATGACGATGGCATCGAGCGATTTATCGTCGAGAGCCTGGCGATAGTCCTTAATCGCTTGCGGCCGGCGGCCGGTCGCCTTTTCGACCATCGCGACCCGCGCAGCGAGCACAGATTCGTCCAGGTCGCAAACGTACTTCACGTCGACTTCGGGCAATCCCATGAAACTCTGCAGCACATGCCCGCCACGTCCTTTCACTCCCATCGCACAGATCGAAATTTTATCATTAGCCAAGGCATAGGCGGGGCGAGGATTCACCAGGTGCGCTGTGCTCGCAAAGACGATTCCGGCAGCCAGGCTCTGTTCGATGAAGTCGCGACGTTGCATGATTTGTCTAGGGTTTGAGGTACGAATTGGAGGATAGCCAGGAGTTAGCTGACTATTCTTTAGCAGGTGAATGAGGGGGACTCAAGTTTTGGATTTAGGTAGGGGGCGTAACCCCCTCGCCTACCGATTCAACTTCTTCGGTCCGCTGACAAACGAACTGCCGCGAAGATAAAAGCGTAGCGGCAGGTCGTGGGCGCTAGTGACGCCGATGCGTGTCGATGTGCCGATGGAATCTGGCGACAGTTTCAGGCCTGCCGATCGGGCAATCCATAATTGTTCGGCCACGGTCAGATCAAGACCATCCTGCGCACGAGTGACCTCGAGCGCGCTACACAGCCTTGCGGGGCCGCGCGCCAAGTCACGGGTTGTCGCGAGGGGGCGACGCGCTTGCAGCAACTCCAGGTTAATGAGTGGTTCGAGTGCACGAATGAGAACAGCGCTCGCCACTCCAGCCTGTTCCGTCACGACATTGACGCACCATTTGGCGTGAATGGAGTAAACGTAAGCATGTCCGGGCGGGCCGAACATCGAAGCGTTCCGCGGCGTCTGCCCCTTGGCCGCATGGCAGGCCGAATCACCCTCGGCCAGATAGGCTTCGGTTTCGACAATCAGTCCGCCGCACAGGCCGGCCGACGTCTCCCGCAAGAGTAACTTACCAATCAATTCGCGCGCGACGACTTCCGGCGGGCGGTCGTAAAACGGGCGACGAAGAGGCTGCGGCATGACCGCTGATGATAGGTCGGTTAGCGGCGTGTCCACAATCGCCGGGTCGCAGAGAACAGGGTTCGCGTGGACGTTTTCGAGCACGGATGGTACTCTGTTAGCAGACATGGCTGCCTCATCCGCTCAGATCGAATCGGTGCTTCAATGCTGCACGCAGGCAGCAGCAGCTAACCGCGCCACCGCTTCGAGACAGGGCAACCTGGTGTTGCTCGACGCCGACGCAGGGGACGACGTGCTGATCTCGGCCGATCTGCACGGCAACCGGCTCAACTTCAACCGCCTGGTGCAAGTGGCCGATCTGTCTGCCAATCCGCGACGGCACCTGGTGATGCAAGAGGTTTGTCACGGCGGGCCGTCTTACCCTGGTGACGCGGGCTGCATGAGTCACCTGCTGCTGGAAGATGTCGCCCGGCTGAAGTGCCAGTATCCCGATCGGTTTCACTTCTTGCTCAGCAATCATGAGTTGGCCGAGCTGGGTGACTTTCCGATCTGCAAGAGCAAGCGCATGCTGAATCTGCAGTTTCGCGCGGGGATTGTCGAGATGTACGGGGCCTGCGCGGCCGATCGAGTTCGCAGCGCGTACATGCAGTTCATCGGCACTTGTCCGCTGGCCATCCGACTCTCGGGAGGGACGTTCATTTCGCACAGCTTGCCCGATCGCTGCGATTCTCACACCTTCGATTTGGGCATCTTCGAGCGCCCCCTGTCTCCGGCCGACTGGCAACAGGGAAGCGACGTGTTCCGACTGGTCTGGGGACGCGACTATCGGGCTGCCAATGCCGCTGCATTTGCCAAGTTGGTCTCGGCCCAAATGCTGGTCAACGGACACGAGCCCTGTGCGTCTGGAGTTCACTCGCCCAATCCACAACAGATCATTCTCGATTGCTGTAGTGGCCGCGCCGCCTATCTGTTACTGCCAATTGCTCAAGGCGTGACGCAGGCCGAAGCGCTCGCGCGGGTGAGTTACCTGCACGAGCGCACTGCCGAAGAAGTGGCCGCGAAATAGCTCATTCCACTTGATGGACAACGAGCAGGTTTTGAGCCAGCGGATAGAAGTTGGTGCCGGTGACGAAGACAACGCAATCGCCTTTTTGCAGCAGGCCCTGCTTGCGGCCCCAATCGTCGATGAAGGCGCGGAGCGCGGGACCATCATGAACCGGCGCGCCGGCGAGCGGAGTAACGCCCCAGAACAACGTCAAGAGTCGCAAGACCGCCAGGGAGTCGCTGGTGCCAATGGTCGGCACAAAATCCCGTTGCTTGCTTCGGAGCCGACAAGTGCCGCCGCCGCGAGTCGCCACGACGACCAGCTTGGCACCCAATTGTTCGACAATGACCGCTGTGCCGCGCACGACAGCTGCCGTGATGGGATGGACATCGTCGTGTGCGACTCGCGTCTTGTATGACATTTCTTTCAGGAGTGGTTCCGTGGCGATTGCAATGCGATTCATTGTTTCGACCGCTTCGACGGGAAACTCGCCGATGGCTGTTTCGCCAGAAAGCATGCAGGCATCGGCACCATCGAGAATGGCATTGGCAACGTCGGTCGCTTCGGCTCGTGTTGGACGGCGATTGTGGTGCATGCTGTCGAGCATCTGCGTCGCCACAATCACCGGCTTGCCTTGCTCCTGACATTCCCGCACGATTCGCTTCTGCGCCACGGCGATTTCGGCTACATCAATCTCGACACCCAAATCACCTCGCGCGACCATCACACCATCGGCGACTGCGACGATCTCTTTCAGATGCAACAGCGCTTCGGGCTTTTCGATTTTGGCAATCACCCACGCTTTGCACCCTTGAGACTGAAGCAACTCTTTGAGGAGGAGCACGTTCACGGGCGAACGGACAAAGCTGAGGCTCACGAAGTCGATGTCGTTCTTGGCGGCCCACAGGGCATTCGCCATGTCGGCTTCGGTCAGCGAAGCGACACTTAGCTTGGCACCGGGGAGATTGATTCCTTGCCGACTACGGATGATGCCGCCACCGACAACGCGGCAGCGAACTTCATCGTTGACCTTGCCAACCACCACCATGCTCACGGTGCCGTCGGCCAGCATTACGCTATCGCCGACTTGCAATTCGCTGACGAGGGAAGCGTATGTGCAGGTCAGTTCATCGGCTGCTTGCGGGTTGTTGCCACGGACGAAGCGATAGATTGCCCCTGGTTCGCAGTTGGTGGGATCGGTGTGCAATTCTCCCAAGCGAATCTTGGGACCGGCGAGATCGACCAGCACGCCAACTTCGATGCCGATCTCGGCCGACGCCTTACGGATATCGGCGAGAATCTCAGCTCGCTGTTGTTCGTTGCCGTGAGCAGTGTTCAGACGGAATACGGAAACTCCGGCGCGAATCAGTTTGGTCAGCATCTCGATGCTGCGGCAGGCGGGGCCGACGGTGGCCACGATCTTCGTGCGACCTCGAGTGGATAAAGGGGAAATAGTGACGCCCGGGTGACGCGAAGGAGTGTGGGTTGTGGTAGCGGTGCTCATGGCGGTGAAAACCTCCGGGAAAAGACGTCCGGTCAGCGGTCGCCCAGCAATCTGGACCAGCCGCGTCTAAGCAATTTGGCAGCGTATCCAGGCGCGACTTACGGGAGAGAAGAAGCTGTCTGCGAGCAAGCGCGGGCGGCAGTAATCATCGCGCAACTAGATATCGCTAAGCTATCGGCCTTTACTCGCCAGCGATAGGCGGGTCACGCAATTGCTGGTTGCAAACCCGAATCTTCTTTCGGACCTTTGGCCCCCGTCAAACAGGCCCCCCAAGTAGCGACGTTCAAATCGGCTCAAGCAAGCCAAAAAGTTGCCATCCCCTGCGCTGGCGGGACAATTGGTAACTTTTGGCGAAGCAATAGTCCTTAACGAATCCGTTAGGCAACCAACGACAACATTTCGCCGCAATTTGCGTCGTAAGTCGTTATTTGGCAAGCTGATTTGGCAATTTCGAAAAGCTAGACTTGTCTTTTTCACGCGAGACTATTACAGTTTCGTAATGTTTCGGCCTTACAAAGCCGTTATGTTCATCAGAAACGATTGACGCGGGCAAGTTGTTGCTTCGTCGCATTTTTTTTGCGCGAGCAACGGCAGGCGGTTGGTGTTCGCAATTCGATTGAAGGGGTAGTCATGCAAAACCTGGTTAAGGGTGTTCACTACTTCCAGAACATTGGCTTTCAACAGCAACAAAAGCTGTTCGAGCAACTTGCCGAAGGTCAGGCACCCGAGGCTTGCTTTATCACCTGCTCCGATTCGCGCATCGATCCGAATTTGATTACCAATTCGGCGCCAGGCAGTCTCTTTATCGTGCGGAACGTGGGCAATCTGATTCCCTGTTACGGCACCAGCAACAATGGCGAGATGGCGGCCGTTGAATACGCGGTAACCGCGCTCGGTGTGAAGCACATCATCGTCTGTGGTCATACCGCCTGTGGTGCCATGCGAGCCGTCGTCGAAGGTGGCACTGCCGAGAAATTGCCTGCAGTCACCAATTGGCTGCGTCATGCCGATTCGACGGGAGCCATCGTCAAGGAACATTATCAGCACCTAAGCGGTGCCGAACTCATTACCGCCGCCGCCCAAGAGAACGTCTTGGTGCAACTCGAACATTTGCGAACTGCGCCGGTGATTGCCACAAAAGTCTCGCGCGGCCAAATCACTTTGCATGGTTGGATGTACAAGATCGAGACCGGCCAGATCTTCGCATACGATTCGGCTGTCCACGAATTCCGCCCCGTGCTCGAGGTCGAAGATGGCTCAGATGATGAATCGCCACGCTACCGTTCACGCGCCATTGCGTAGATCAGTAGCCACAATATTCAGTTTCTGCCGAAACCGAAACTTCACGAAGGAATAATTCCATGTGGGATCGGTTGAAGCTGTTTTTTACGCTATTCGATAGCCGCTTCGAAGATCTCACTCCCGCAACCTGGAAGTCGACACTCTATCGCGACTTCAGTGCCGGCCTCATCGTGGCACTCACGGCGATTCCCATGGCCATGGGTTTTGCGATTGCCATGGGGTTGCGCCCGGAACAGGGCATTATTGCCGGCGCACTCGCGTGCATGATCGGCCGGACATTTGGCGGTTCGAAGTATCAGGTCTATGGACCGACTGCGGCCTTCATTCCGTTGATTGCGGCCGTCATGTCGAAATACGGTGGCGCGCCGGGTACGCCAGAATTTGTCGAAGGGCACGGCTTTCTGGTCCTTGCCTCCATCGTCGCTGGCGTTGTGCTGATGTTGATGGGGCTGTTTGGAATGGGCAAGTTGGCCCAATGGGTTCCCAATTCCATTGTGGTCGGCTTTACCATCGGCATCGCCATCACGATTGGCCTCTCGAATGTTGGCGAAGCCCTCGGCCTCCAACTCTCGATTAAAGGTGGCTTGCTGAAGAAGCTGGGCGAGATCGTTTCGCAAACCGACAAGATCAACTGGGTTGCATTTGGGCTGGCCATCTTCACCTTCTTCACCACCAAGCGCTTGCTCCAAGTCTCGATCTATATCCCCGCTCCCCTGATCGCCATTGGTGTGGCGTCCATCGCAGCAGCAACGCTTTTGTCCGGTTATGGAATCCTGCTGGTCGGCGATCGTTACGGCGCGATTCCCAATAACTTCTTTGTCTTCACGCCTCCGCAGCTACCGGAGGCGACACCCAGTGTCATCTTCGACTTGGTTTATTTCGCCGTGGCGATTGTGTTCGTCTCTGGGGTCGAAAGTCTCCTTTGTTCGTCGATGGCTGATCGTCTGGCCGAGAACAAAAAGACGCCGTTCAATCCCGACAAAGAGCTCTGGGGCCAAGGGCTGGTGCAAATCATCACGCCACTGATTAATGGTTTCCCCTGCACGGGTGCTTTAGCCCGCACAGCGACCAGTATCAAAGCGGGTGCCGTGACCCCGCTCGCCGGGTACTTCAAGGGCTTTCTGAAACTGGGCATTGCCTATTTTCTGGCTCAATACCTGGAGCTTGTGCCGATGGCCTGCATCGCGGGCATCCTGCTGTGGGTTGCCAGCAACATGATCAAGACGAGTGAAATTGTCGAGGTTTGGCGGCATAGTCGGTTTCACACCCTGCTCATGATCTTTACTGCTGTCGCAGTGCCGCTGACCGATTTCATGACGGGAGTGATCGCCGCACTGGTGCTCTATGCAGTACTTGCTCCGTTCATCGATCGGCCCGATCGCCTTAAGGATCATAAGCCGCGGCCCAAATCCGATAGCGAGCGTGAAGACGAGGAACTCCACCCGTTTGAAACAATCGAAGAGCGGGATGCTCGCCGGCTTGCACAAGAGCGAGCGAGCCAGGTCGCCAAGCGCTAGAACCATTCGCCAGCGGGGCTGATTGGAGCGGCGACTTCGAAAACGAGCGTGCCGCGGGTAATGCCTTGGCGCGCAAACCGCAAAAGAGTGGTGTCCAACAATCGGGTCCATTGTTGGACAGTGACCTACGCAATTCTCGGGTTTCCGAGCGATTGCTGTCCAACAATAGACTCGATTGTTGGACAGATAGGATGATTTGCGAGGGGAGATCGCGCGGCACCAGCGGTTGCCCGGGATGGTTACCTGGTTCGATCGCTATGGCATAACTTAGCGACGTCCTACTCCGTGATGATGTCGTCGACGGACTTGCCGGCGGGAATCATGGGAAGCACGTGTTCCTGGTAGGGAACTTGCACGTTGAGGACGTACGGGCCGGGATAGTCGATCATTTCTTGAATCGCGGCAGTCAGGTCTTCCTTCTTGCTGACGTTTGCAGCACCCCAACCATAACCCTTGGCGATCATGGTGAAGTCGGGGTAGCGGTCGGTCTCGGCCATGAAGCCGTTGTCGTTCCAAGCCCGCTTGCCGCTGGCGTGTTCATGATCGATCGGGCCGAGGTAAGTGTGGGCGCGATTGCTTTCGTGGAAGCGATCTTCCCATTGCACCACCATGCCCAGGTGCTGGTTATCGAGCAGCAACACCTTTACGGGAAGCTTTTCGCAGTAGCAGGTAGCCATTTCTTGAATGTTCATTTGGTAGCTGCCATCGCCGTCGATATCGACGACCAATGCCTCGGGATGAGCGGCTTGCACACCCATGGCAGCTGGCAGGCCGAAGCCCATCGTTCCAAGCCCGCTGCTGCTGAGCCAGGTGCGGGGATGCTTGAACTTATAGAACTGGGCCGCCCACATTTGGTGCTGGCCCACACCTACCGTGATATAAGCCTTGCGGTCTTGGGTCAGGCGGCTGAGCTCGGCAATCGCGTGCTGTTGCAAAATGCCTTTGCAGTTCTGGTCGAACTTGAAGGGCTGCGCCTTCTTCCAATCCTGGCACAATTTGACCCAGGGGCCGATCTCGGCGGGCGCTTCGACCGTCTTGTTGATTTCGGTCAGAGCGTACTTCACGTCGCTGCACACCGGAATGTGAGCGGGCTTGTTCTTGTTGAGTTCCGACGGATCGATGTCGATGTGCACGATCTTCGCATGCTTGGCAAAGGTTTCGAGCTTGCCGGTCACGCGATCGTCGAACCGCACGCCAAAGGCGAGCAGCAGGTCACTATCGCGCACGGCCCAGTTCGAATACACACTGCCGTGCATGCCGAGCATATCGAGCGACAGCGGACCTTCGTTCGGATAAGCACCGAGGCCCATCACGGTCATGGCAACGGGAATGCCCGTCTTCTTGATGAAGGTCCGCAGTTCTTCCGCAGCTTCGGCCGCGATCACACCACCGCCGGCATAAATGACTGGCCGCTTGGCCAACTTGATGGCGGCGACAATCTGCTTGATCTGCTCGGGCCGGGCCTGCGGAGTCTTGCCGCTATAACCCGGCAAATTCATTGGCGCGTCCCAATTGGGAACGCAAACCTGGTTCTGCACGTTCTTGGGCATGTCGATCAGCACCGGGCCGGGGCGACCAGTCGTCGCAATGAAGAAGGCTTCCTTCATCACACGCGCTAGATCTTTTACGTCGGTCACCAGGAAGTGGTGCTTCGTAATGGGGCGGCAGACTTCGACGATGGGCGTTTCTTGGAACGCATCGGTGCCGATTACAGGTGTGGGCACTTGCCCCGTGATGCAGATCATCGGAATGCTATCGAGCTTGGCATCGGCAATGGCGGTGACGAGATTCGTCGCACCGGGACCGCTGGTGGCAAAGCAAATGCCGGGCTTGCCGGTCGAACGGGCATAGCCTTGGGCGGCGAAAGCACCGCCCTGTTCGTGGCGGGGAAGAATGGTGCGGATTTTGTCCGAGTAACGCGTCAGGGCCTGGTGCATGGGCATGCTGGCACCGCCTGGATAGGCGAATACGACCTCAACACCGTGATCGACGAGCGACTTGACGAGGATATCGGCCCCGGTCATGAGTTGCGTTTCGGTGGCGGTTAAGGTAGCGGCCATTCTGCATTCTCCTACGATTTACACAAACAAGCGCTGTCAACGAGCTTCCCCGGGCGCAGCTTCGCCGCAGAGGGAACCTCTCAGATTATGCCACGTTGGCCGAGTGGACAAGGCACGGCGGACCCCTCCCCGCTCAAACGGCCAAAAATCGGGCCTGCTGCACGTTCTGCAAGTCCTAGAACCGGCAGAATCCCCCGACCGAGGCCCCGATATGCGCGGTTCCAGCAAAACCGAGCCGCCCGAGTGGCAAATCGCTGTCATTGAGAGCGAAATTTGGCGTCTTAGGTTCGCTTCACTTTCTTGCTCTTCTTTTTGAGCTTGGGTGCGCCGTTGGAACCGTTCGAACCACTTGGCATCTGCAGAATTGAGACGGTCCCGCGCATGTCCATCAGGAACGATTTGACGCAGAGTTTAACACCACGGGCTGAGGCCCAGTCTTCGATTTCACCGGTCAGAATCTGGGCATATTTCAGGTGCAGTTCCGCTTCGGCAGCCATCCCTTCCGGGGTGTCGTCAAACTCGGCGGCGACCTTAAAAATCTTATGATAAGCGCCGCAATGGCGATGCTCGAGAATGTAGACATCTTCAATCCGATGCAGTTCGATCGCCCCGGCCAAATGGTCAAAAAATGTCATTTTCCAGTGCTTATACTCGGGCAACCCGCCACCGAGGGCCCCCAGCGAGGCACCGGCAAAAATCACCTGGTCGTAGCGGTTTTCGAGATTGTCGTGATTCATGAACATGGCCGTGTTGTCGAGCAAGCGCGGATCCATGCAACTGAGGAGCAATACCGGACCACGGGCCGGCGGATACGACATGTCGTGGGCAGCATTTTCGAGCATCGAAACACTCCGTTGGGTCAAAAGCGATGTCAGCATTGGGGAATGATTGGTTCAGGTGATCCCGGCGAACTTCGGCCGCTTGGGGTCTCGCGGACTAGTAAAAGCAGCCTCTGGCCAAACAGGCAGCCGAGAAATATTACCAAAACGTTAGAATTCGTCCACATCGAGCTTGGCGAGATCCTGCTCACTTTGCGGTTCTTGGACCTCCGCAGATCTGCCTCTTCCCAGTTCGCTCTTTTTGGTATTCTTCCGGGCAACGGCCGGCAGAGGGAAGTTGTTGCTACGTCGCAAGTTATTGCAATACATGAGCTTGCGCGGTTCCGCAGAAATGTGGCAACAACCACAACAGACGTGGCCGAGCGACCTAAACTTCAGAATGGAAACGACTTAAAGGCCAAAGCGGGCGGCAATGGCCAGTTCGTCAGTGGAATATTGCGAACAGGAACAAGGATCGACTCATGTGCGGAATCGTCGCTTACGTCGGGCACCGTCAGGCAGCTGAATTTTTGATCGACGGCCTTCGCCGGCTGGAATACCGTGGCTACGACTCTGCCGGGCTGGCCACCGTCTCGAGCGATCGTCGCATTCACATTGTGAAGGCCGTGGGCCGCATTGATGCCCTGGCCGAAAAGCTGAAACGCCACTGGGCTCCCGGCACCGTCGGCGTTGGGCACACGCGCTGGGCAACGCACGGCGTACCGAACGAAGTCAATGCTCACCCACATCGGGGTGGCGATGATGCCGTCGTCCTGGCACACAACGGCGTGATCGAAAACTATCGCGTCCTCAAAGAACGGTTGGAAGAAGAAGGTTACGAGTTCGTCTCGGCCACCGATACCGAAGCCATCGCGCACCTCATCGCCAGTTGCCTCGCCAAGCATCGGGCGCAGCAAGCAGAGGGGACGCAAGGCGAATCGTGCATTCGCGATCCTTATGCCATTCCAATTGCTGCCATCAACGAGGCCACCGGTAAGTTGCGTGGGACCTATGGCCTGGCCATTTTGCTCCGCGATTATCCGGGCGTGATTTTCGCCGCGCGACAAGGAAGCCCGCTGGTGGTGGGTGTCGGTCATGGCGAATATTGGGTCGCCAGCGATGCTTCGCCCCTCGCCGGTCGCACCGACAAGATTGTCTATCTGGCCGATCGGCAACTGGCAGTCATCACGGCCGATTCGCTGCAAGTGCTCGAACGAGATCTGGGCATCGTGGCCCATGCGGTGGAGTCGCTCGAGATGGAAGTCGATGATGTCGGCCTCGAAGGCTTTCCGCATTACATGCTGAAAGAAATTTACGAACAGCCCGACTCGCTGACCGCCGCCATGCGTGGCCGCTTGAGCGATGTCGATGCGACGGCCGTCTTCGGTGGCCTGAACCTCACGCCGCAACAACTGCGAAACGTGAACCGGATCGTCCTGACTGCTTGCGGCACCAGTTGGCACGCCGCGATGGTTGGCGAGTACCTGATTGAAGAACTGGCTCGCATTCCGGTCGAAGTGGAATATGCCAGCGAACTGCGCTATCGCAATCCGCCTGTCGAACAAGGGACGCTGTTATTCGCCTTGACCCAAAGTGGTGAAACGGCCGATACGCTGGCTGCCCTGCGTGAGATGAAGCGTAAAGGTCATCCGTCGCTGGCGATTTGCAATGTCGTGGGGAGCACCATCGCCCATGAAGCCGATGGCGGCGTTTACTTGCACGCGGGACCAGAAATTGGCGTCGCTTCGACCAAGGCTTACACCTCGCAAGTCGCCGTGATGACGATGCTCGCCCTCTACTTCGGCCGGTTGCGGCACCTGAGCTACGAAGCGGGTCAGCGGATTATCACGCAGCTGCGCAAATTGCCAGACCTGGTACGAGAGACGCTGGAAGTGAACGGCGAAGTTCGCCGCATTGCCGCGAAGTACGCCCACGCCAATAACTTTTTGTATCTCGGCCGGCAGTTCAATTTTCCCACGGCCTTGGAAGGGGCGCTCAAGCTGAAAGAAATCAGCTACATCCACGCCGAAGGCTATCCCGCGGCCGAAATGAAACACGGACCGATCGCACTTGTCGATCAACACACCCCGAGCGTATTCCTGATGCCACAGGGCGGCGTCTACGACAAGGTGATGTCGAACCTGGAAGAGATCAAAGCTCGCGGCGGGCCGGTCATCGCCATTGCTGCCAAGGGTGACAAGGAAATCGCACGGCTGGCCGACGATGTGATTTACGTCCCAGTGGTCGAGGAATTCCTCTCGCCGCTGATTAACATCGTCCCGCTGCAACTGCTGGCCTATCACGTTGCCGTCCACCGCGGCTGCGACGTCGACAAGCCGCGCAACCTCGCCAAGAGCGTGACCGTCGAGTGACCGTTTCGAGTAGGCCTACGGCACGCGGCGAGCAAGCTTTAGCTTGAGGGGCTGCTTGTTGCCGCTGCGGTCGATTTCGAGCGTGATCTCTTGGCCGGCATCTTTCTGTTCGATGCTGGCGATCAAGTCTGGCCAACTGTGCAACGTGCGTGCTTCGCACTTCAAAAGCACGTCGTTGGGCTTGAGGCCAGCCGCAGCTGCCTGAGGCGACTGAATCTCGCCGACCACCAGTTTGGGGCCAAGTTCGCTCTCGTGCTCGATGGTCGTGAACCCGAGTAGTGGTTCGCTTCCTGCGGTCCAACTGCCGAAAACTTCGCCGTTGCGCATGCGGGCGACAGGATCGGGCAAGCCACCTTGGATGGGCCGCTCGAACAACAGGCCGCCGAGTGGATGCCGACCGACGTTAAGTGCCATCAAGTAACCGTGCCGATGAAACAGCACACCGCCAGGCTGCCAATCGGTTGCGTCGAGTGTGCTCCACATCTGCCCGCGCACTGCTTGTTTCACTTCGGCCTGCACCGCTTGCAGTTGAAAGCCACCGCTCAACTTCGCGGGTAACAGCATGGCTACATAGTCGTCGGCCAGTTTCGCTTCGGGTTGGTCCCAGAAGGGAACCGAGTTGAACCCTGGCGACTTTTCGGTTTTCACCATCCCCAAGTCGCGCTCGCGGCAGATGCCTTTCGTTTTCGCCGCGAAGGTCTTGCCGTTGTGCGTGTGCACGGTCACGTCTTCGTTCGGCGAACCGAGCGCGTGGCCGGGAACCAGAATCTCGCCGTCAGACTTGATTACGACGCCACCTGTCCAGCGACCGTCGCGAAACTCAATGCCCACGAGCGCTGGGCCCATTCGCTTGGCGATGTCGTTGGGCCACAACTTCAAGGCTGTCGCGGCATCTTCATACGAGGAATCTCGCAGCGGCAAGCGATCAAGATCTCCCGGGCTGCGGCCGAGGAAAATGTGATCGACCCCTACACCCTCGCCTTCGAAGCAACTGAGGAGCACATCGCGCAGTTCGAATTCGCCGAAGTCGGCGAACAGATCGCGAGTAATCACAATCCAGTGCTCGGGCAGGTCGCCATCCCAAACTCGCACGGCCGAATCATATGCGGGCTTGCCTTTGCCGGTATCGAGACGATAGGGACGGCGTCCCGCCGCAGCGGGTTGAAACTCGATCGAGAGTCGGCCCTTCGCTTCTTTCTTTTGCTTTTGCGGCCGACGAACGGCGAACCTGACGAAGCGATACTCGCCCCACTCTGGCCGCTCGCGAATCATCAGCGAGGCTTGCAAGCCGAGGCGATAGAGTCCGTTGCCTGTCAGTTGTAAGGAGCCGCGCCCGGAAAAACGATCGGCCGTGATGTACGTAGCACTGCTCGCACCGCTCGACGCTTCCGCCGTGAGTTTGGAGCCATCTTCGTACAACGCGCACGTCAGGGGAGCCTCGTGTGCGGTATAAATCGCCCGCCAGCGAATGGGGGAGGCGTCGGCTGGACCAGGCAGCTGACGGATTTCGATCGGGAGCGATTGTTGATTTGTCTGCTGATAGGGAGCCAATGAAACGACCAGCGGCGGTGTGTCATTGGGTGACGTGCGCAGTTCGGGAACTTCGAGTTCGGCAGCCAACTTGCCAGCAATGCGGACTTCGATTTTGCCCGGTGGTCCTTGGTTGCGCAAGCGGCTAGCCGCGACCACCAGCCACTTATCGTTGGGCTGAATGGCAAGTTCGCGGGTCAGGACTAAGGGCCGATCCTTCATTTGCACGGCCGGTTGAAAACCTTCTTCGCGCCGCTCGAGATTGCGGCGCTCTTGCGAGACGAGCAACTCGCGTTGTTCAGTCGTCGCACCTAGCGCGGGCGAGACATCCCAATTCTTCCAAGCGATGAATTGCTGCGTGCGACGGCGAGCCAGTTCCTGCTGAACCACCACGGGGTCAAACTCCAGCCAGCCGTCGCCCAGGTTCACGTGGTCGCGGATATCGAGCGGGTCAGCGCCGCTAGGGCGCCCTTCGTGCACTTGATCGAGTTCAATAATTAAATGAGGAGCAGTGTTGGCAATGATCGCAGGCAGCGTGAGCCTGCCTGTATCGGCGACCACTTCGGCACCTTGCAACAGCGGACTCTCCCACAGTTGAGGTTCTGCCGGTTGCTTGCCGTCGTTGGTTTTGATTCGCACCCGGGCACAGCCGCCGCGGCCAGCAATCCGATCGAGACAAACTTGCGTCCGGACGGCAACGCAGCCCAGCGGCAAGGGCAAAGACAATCGTCCCGGCGCTTGTAGCCCGAGCCCGCTGCCGAAATCGGTCTTTAGACTTCGCAGTGGCCCCCCCAGGATGTTGCGATTGTTCTCCCAGCGGGCACTGGCCTGCGCTGCTGCCTGGCCACGTTGCAATTCGAACGCGCGTTGCAAGGGAACTTCGGTCTGGCTGAAGAAGCGCCAGGTCGCGATATCGCGAACGGGAATCCAAAGTGGATCGAGCGACCACGCCGGCTGTAGCGCGTGGACCCAGCGAATCGAGTCGTTACCGTTCCCTTCGAACCGGGGCGTGAAACGCTCGGGCGAACCGGTAACAATCAAACCATGCGACGTTTCGAATTGCCACAAGCGGGTCTCAGGCTTAGTACACAAGGTTGCCAGTTCATCGAAATGCAAACGCCACGGGTTAGGAACGGCTGGCAGGTGCAGTTCAGAAATATCGGAAAAAGGAACGCGGCGGGCTCCTTCCTCAAGCAAGATTTGCACGGTGGTCCCATCGAGCCGATAGGCTTGAAATTGCAACGTGCGGCCATCACGAAAAAAGAGATTCCCGGGCTGATAATCGAGCTTGCGCCGGCGCTGCCAAATGATGCGGCGGACGTAACTAGTCTCGACGCGCAGGCGCGGCACCGGGCGTTCTTTGGTCGGTTCGAGATGAACGCGGGGCTCAACCACCAGATGCGCGGGCCACGGCTCGTCTTTCGACTCCAGGCCCGTTTGCGCGAGCAAGGTATTTCCCGGCAAACAGTCGCCCGTGTGCATTTCGACACAGGCCGCGGGGACTTCTGCCAACGGTTGCGAACGATCGCGCAGCCAGCGGGCGGGATTGCCGGCATCTAATAAAGGCTGGCCATCGAGCCGGGGAACTCGCTGGGGCTCGTGCCAATCGGCCAGTGCTTTGCCCTGCACTCGCTGACCGTTTTGCAGCAGTCCTTGATAGCGAGGAGTCGCTTGCGCGGCTGCCATTGATACGGCAACCAAGCAGAAACCAATTGCCAGCGCGCTATTCAGGCTCAGCCCAAGCGCGCGCGGAACCATCGGGCTCGATATCGAGATGGACGATGTTAGGCCGGCAGCAAACCGGGCAATCTTCGACAAAGGACTGCTCGGCCCCTTGGGTCGAATCGATGGGAATAACAATTTCTTCTCCGCACGCATCGCAGACATACGAGGCTTCTTGCGGCATCTCGCGCACGCGCCGGCGACGACGTTTCTTAGCCATGCCAGCAGTATAACTCAGGTGGTCGGTGGCGTGAGAAGTGTTACAGGCGGGGTCGGGAGGCAGGACAAGGAGAGGGGGTGACAAGGTGAAGAATACAGGTGAAGAATATTACGAGCGGTCAAAGATGAAGCGGCCGGGCAATAGGTGGGCGAGATTGACTTCGATCGCCTGTTCGGGGTGGTCGGAGTCGACAAGCAGGATGGAGAGATTGGGTGCGAACTCGGCCAGCACTTGCCGACATGCGCCGCAAGGAGTTACACCGCCAGCCGAAGCGATGACGAGGCGCGAGAATGTTTTTTCGCCCGCGGCTACTGCCGAGAAAATGGCCGTCCGTTCCGCGCAGTTGGTCAATCCGTACGAAGCATTTTCCACATTGCAGCCGCTGAAGAGTTTACCTTCGGTCGCATGCAGCGCGGCACCAACTAGAAACTTTGAGTAGGGCGCATGCGCGCGCAAGCGAACCGTCAGCGCGGCCTGCACCAGCAGGCGATCGGCAAGCGGCAGATCGGCAACTTTGTGCGTGACAACCGGCAGGATTGATTCGGGCATCAGCATGACCCTACAGCACAAACGCTTTCACAATCGCAGCAAACTTGGCGGGCTGTTCGAACGGCAGCATGTGCGCGCTGTCGTCGAACACTTCGAGCCTGGCCCCGGCAATCGCTTTCGCCAGGTACTCACCATAGGGGAGCGGAATGAGCTTGTCGTGCCGTCCCCATAGAACGAGCGTTGGACACGCGATGCGGCGCAGGTGAGCAGCGAGTCGCGGGTTGTGCAGATAAGGATTCCAACCAACGCGGGCAGTGGCTTCTCGCGCGCGGAGCCAATGGAGGATGCGCGGATCTTCGAGATTGCTGGGCATCGCCAGTTTTGCGGCCGGATTGTTGGGATCGAGGAACACCAACTCGCGCATCTGGTCGAGATCGTCGATAAACAGCTCGCCCATTTTGGCATCGGGCAGGCGGATGCCAGCCGAATTCACCAACACCAACTTGCTGACCAGATTGGGGCGCAAGATTGCCAGTTCCAGGCTGGTCCAACCGCCCAGCGAGAAGCCCACAATGGGAACATTCGAAAGTTTCAACTCGGCAAGCAGGTCGACGTAATGCCAGGCGTAATCGGTGACATCGCGAACGTCTTCCAAGCCTTTCGAATCGGCAAAGCCCGGGTGAGCGGGGAGCAACACGGTAAAGCTCTTCGCCAATTCCTCGTGAAAGGGCATCCATTCCGTCTCGCCCCAGCTGAGTGCAAATACAGCAGCGGCGGACCACTTCCCCCTTCCGTCAGCTGAGTCTTTTTGCCGGCAACGTTGATGAAGCGAGTGTTTACCATTGCAGATTGAATGCAGAATGCAAAACGAAGAATGCAGAATAAAATGCGAAACGAGTTTTAGACCGCCGCAGCCATTTCGGTTCGGACGTTCAGTTTTTGGAGGGCGGGCATCACTTCGCTGGCGAAGAGGGTCATGTTCTTCTTCGTCAGATCAGCGGGGAGTGTGCCGATTTGGAAGAGGCCGAGCAGGTTACCCACGCCGAGCTTCTTGATGTAATGGCGAGCTTATCGCGCACGGTGGCAGGGCTGCCGACAATGGCATACGCGCCGTCTTCGATTTCCTGCCGCGTCTTCACGTTCATCAGGAACTTCTTCAAGGCCTGATGAATGCCCACGAGCGACCGCGGACTGGTGTAGCCAGGCGGAAAGACCACCAGGCCTTGAGCAACTTCTGCGCGAAGAACATGAAGTGCTTTTCGTATTCTTCCCAGGCTTTCTCGTCACTCTCGGCAACGTAATCGGGCAGAGCCAGCCCAACTGCTCGGGATCGGCTTCATAGCCGTTCTTCTGGCACGCTTCGCGAACATATCGAAGTTGCGTTGGAAGAAGTCGACGTGAAAATAGGGAATGCCATGTAGGCATAGCGGCGTTCGGCACGAACTCGATTGTCTCTTTGCTTCCCGCACCGGGAATCCAGATCGGCGGGTGGGGCTGCTGCAAGGGCCGCGGCCAAGGATTCACATACTTCAGCTTCCAGAACTCGCCGTAGTGCTCGAAGGGGCCGGGCTCCGTCCAAGCTCGCACCACCAGATCGAGCGCTTCGGTGTACATGGCGCGCGCGTTGGTCGGGTTGATCGAAAAGCTGTAGTACTCGGGGCCGCCACCGACGACGAGACCGGCAATCAGTCGGCCGCCGCTGATGACATCGATCATCGCAAACTCTTCGCGACGCGTGTCGGCGGGTTATAGAGGGGCAGCGCGTTGCCGATGACCGCGATTTTGCACCGTTGGTCTGCCGCGCCAGAATCGAACCCATCAGGTTCGGGCTGGGCATGGTGCCGTAGGCATTTTGATGGTGCTCGTTGACGCAGACGCCATCGAAGCCCAACGTATCGGCCAGGACGAGTTCGTCCAGAAAGCGGTTGTAGAGCGTGTGCCCGTGACGGGTCGTACAGTGAATTGGAAGCTTGTCCAGGCGGAATCGTACTGCTCGTCGAAATTCTGCGGCAGGCGATCCCAGGGCATCAAGTGAAACGCAAAACACTTCATCGCAGCGAACTCCCCACAAATGGACCAATAATCCACGTGCCAGTCTGGCAAATGGAGCCTGGATGGGCAAGACGTACGTCTGGACGGTTCTATCAGTCACGGAGCACCGGAGGCGAGTCATTCGATGACTCGCATTTTCATATTACTCCACCATGACTATTGCAGACGGCCAGCGAATTGACAGTCCTCTCAGTTACGGAGTGACTGAGCACCGTAGACGAGTCATTCCATGACTCGCTTTTCCTGCTGGCGGCATTTAGGCCAGGTGTGGTGTGTTCCAGTCACGGAGTGACTGGACTACGGACTCAGTCACGGAGCGACTGAGCAGCGTGGGTGACAGCCAACTTGCGAATGATGACTTCGCCATAGGCAGCGGGCATGTCTCCTGTTTGGAGATTCGACTGCGTGTAGCAACCCGCTTTGAAGTAGCAGCCCCTGCGGTTGACGGGCCAGTCCAATTTTTCGGTGCCGTCGTACCAGACTCGCACGTGACCGTCAGCCGCTTCAATTTTCAGATCGAAAAACTGACCCAGCTGGTAGTTCTTGGCAAGTTCCACTCGCCGGTCGAGTTTTCGCTCGACAAACAGTTTGGTTCCCTCCAGTCGGATCATGATCAGATCGTCGTCGGCATCATGAATTTGAGCGCAGACGACGTGCTTCTTTTTCTCTGGCGTGTGCGCGATGGCAAGCGTCGCGGTCAGCGTGTGAACAAGGCCATCGTTCGTTCCCCAGCTGGCGCTCGACTTGCCGTCGGGCTGCATCTCGCGCAATTCACTGCGAGGGAACTTCGAGTTCTTCGTCGTATCGGCACCGCAGGCCGCGCGAAAGGCCACTCCCTTGGCCAGTGGATCGACGAAGAACCACTTTGCATCGCTGAATGCGTTGAGTTCGGGTTGCTTCACTTCATCCGGCGAGCCAGCCCGTGCGGTATCGACGGGAAGGGTTAGTTTCCAAGCGGTGAGATCGAGAACATCAGCGGGGACGTCGGCAGCATTGGTGGTAGCGACGATGGAACCGCTAACGAACAGCAGCGCTAGCACGATTTTCATGGTTGATCTCCCGCCACGAAGTGACAGCCATTATGACAGTTGTGGTCGCTGTACTGCCCCGGAACTGAACTTTGACTGCGGCGGTTAGTAAGCGTTGGGTTCAATGCATCGGACAAGCTTGAGACTCATCGGTTTGGCTCACTCGTATCGGTCAAGTTACAATCCGGTTCCGACTCGCCCAGCATCCGGGCGAGCGAGTTAGCCTCATTGTTCGGCGGCTATGTGAAATGAAGTACCGTGATCCTCTCGAGACTACTTGTCCTCATTGCTCGGGTTAATTCACTGCAAATTGTCGCGGATTTATTGAGGCTCCGTGCTAGTTGTCCTGCCTGTGGAGAGCCGCTGCACGATCAAGGCAATCGGATGCGCGCGGACTTCGACGGCTGGAGCCAGTTTATTACGCTGGTGGAAATCGTGATCGAGATTGAGAAGACGCTGGGGGAAACCATTGACGATGCTGAAATAGAAGGCGCACACACCGCTGCGCGACATCGCACGAGTCGTGCGCAGCCACTTGGCACCAGGTGACGATGACGAGGCCCGGGCCATTGAACTAGTCCTGGAAGCGGCGAAAGAGTTGCGCTGCTGTTCCGTAGCAGACATGAACCTGGACGTTCCGATTATCGATGCGGTTGACCCAAGCGCTGGGATAGAAGGTAGCCGTTGCATTCGTGGTAATGACGTAGTGCGGTTCAATCGTCCCAAAAGGCGAGGGGACGGGAGCGTCAAACGTGCGAGCGGGGAAGTCGTCAGCGGCAGGGAGTGAGATTTGCTCGGCGTGCAAGAGTAAGCGCGGATGAGTCGGTGGCTGAGGACCGTAGAGGCGGTCGCCAAGGATGGGGGCGCCGAGGTGGGCGAGATGGACGCGCAGCTGGTGGGTGCGGCCAGTCTCGGGGAAGAGGCGAACGAGTTGGCGGTTGTTCGTGGCAGCTTCGATGGCGTAGCCCGTGACGGCGCGCTGGCCGCCGCGAGTGACGACGGCCATTTGATCGCGCCGCGTGGGATGAGGACCAAGGAAGGCGTCGATGGTGCCGCTGTCGGCGAGTTGATTGGGCTGGGGGACGACGGCCAGGTATTCCTTGCGAACGGTGTGCGCCTTGAAGCAGCATCGAGATATTTATTGACCGGGCCGGGACGGGTGAGGATGACGATGCCCGAGGTATCGCGGTCGAGGCGATGAAACAGAATCAGCGGGCCAAAGCGGGCCTGGGCCAATTCGAGCAGCCCTTCGGCCGGGGCGAAGCGAGTCGCCTCCGAGAGGAGCCCCGCCGGCTTGTTGACGGCAATCAGGTCCGGTTCGTCGGCGAATCAGCCAGGCGTCATCCCAGGCAGTTGCCACGGCGTCTTGTCTGCTGGAGGATCGGCAATCTCCCAAGCGGTCGCCCGTTATTCACTTCCCAAGACGACAACTTGACGACCCGCCCATTCAGTTTCACTTTGCCACTGCCGATGACGCGCTCGACAGCCTGGCGGCCCCAAGCTGGAAATTGCTTCTTCAGCACAGCATTCAGCCGCGTGGACTTGGCGAGTCCCTGGGCAGTGAAACGAGTTGTGGGGCGCGAGGGCATGGGGGATGAGTTGGTGGTTTGATAACGGTTTGCTGGAAACGGGGCGTCTTGAAATCGACAGCCTGATTGTACGAAGCGGCTGGCGGCTGAAGACATGGTCAACTCGCCCGAAAAACCTCCCGACGCCGGGCAGTTGGTTTGCCAGCGCGACTGGTTATTTTTCCTCCCGCTCGTGACCAGAGGTGTCACGGGCCTGTGGTTCAATCGGCAAAACGAGTCATTCTTTTTGCCGGGAGAAGAACCATGATTGCGGAAGCGAAGGTGCCGCCGAGCGGACGGGATTTCGAAATTTATCGGCTGGCGAAGATCGAGATGCATACGACGCGGCTGATCGCGAAAGCGCTGAGCCTGTCGCAGACCCGCATCTGCCAGGTGATTGCGCGCGGTTACCGAGTTTCTGCTGGAGGCGGTCCCCGTCGCCGCCAACGACGAGCACGCGAGCGCCAATTGGCCCTGGCCAGGCAACTGGCAGCTGAGCGGTTCGATGTGCTGATCGGCGAGGCGATGACCTCGTTTCGCGACTCGAAAGGACCGCAGACCATCATTCGCGAAGTGGAGTTGCCGGGCCGAATGCCGACGCGAACTTCGACCATGGGAAAAGTTGCGGCGAAGCCCGCTATCTGACGGTGGGGGCCCGTTTGACTCAACTGGCCGGAACGCTGATGGCCTCGGAACTCTCCGGATTGATTGCAGCTGCCCTGCCCGAGCACCTATCTCAGGAACCCAGTTCTCAGAAACCCAGCCCCCCGAACGAGGACTGTTCAGCTACTCCGCCTGCAGAAGAACTTAGGCGCGCAGCGAAACGCAAGGCCGATGACGCAACTGACGACGGCGAGACTACTTTGCACGAGAAGCTAATCGCCCAGTCGCGCCCTAAGCGCGCGATCTTCGCAACTGTTCAACGGGACGATTTTCAATCGGAAGATGTTCACTTGCCACAAACGACTGATGTAGAACCAGCAGAAACTTCGCTCGATCAGATTGTCCCACCCCTCAACCGTCAGCAGCGGCGAGCACGCCAAGCCCTGCTCGCCAAAAAGAAAAGAGCCCAGCGACGGCAACGAGCGTCATAAATAGCAAACTTGCCGTCAGTTGGTGACGATTCGCGCTGGCCTTCGTCAGAAAACCCGAAGCGTCAGCGAGGAGAGCGATCGGGAAGCACAGAACAGAAATGTGTCGTGATTCGTTCGATCGATGCTCGTGGCGAATTGCAGGTGACCGAAGCGAATGGCCTGACAGCGAAAACAACTCAAACCGACGACAAACACTCTCCTCGCTGACGCTTCGGGTTTCCTAAAAACTGCAAGACGGAGAACTCCCCGCGTAATCGCTGCAGCTATATCGCGCTGCGCAGGCTGCTACAATGCGCTGCAACAGCTGAATCTAGTCAGGCGACTGTTGCTCATCAGGGAACTCTCCCGCGGAGGTATCTCATCGTGAACGCTACGTTACTCGTCATCGGGCTCTTGTTCGCCCAAGCCGACACTACTTCACCACAAAGGAACCGCCTGCTGCGGAGCAGCCACTCGCCGGCGAAGCCTTAACGGCCAAGGTGCGCGTGTTGGTCAAGCAACTCGATAGCAATCAACTGGCCCAGCGCGATGCGTCCGAGAAAGAGTTGGTCGCGCTCGGGGCCGATGTGCTTGAGCATTTGCCCGTCGTCAACAATCGAACGCCAGCCGAAGTTCGCAACCGCCTGACGCGCGTGCGCGCCGCGCTGCTCAAGATTGCCGTCGAAGCAGCCACCAGGCCCGCAACCGTTTCGCTCGATGGCGAAATGAATGTGCTCGAAGCTTTGAAGAAAATCACCGAGCAGACCGGCAATGCGTTTGTCGATTATCGCGAACGCTTCAACCAGGAAGAGAAGAACCCCAAGATCAAGGTCAGCTTGGAGAAGGTTCCCTTCTGGCAGGCGCTCGATACGGTGCTCGATGCGGCGGAACTCTCGCTGTACGACTACGACGACGAAGCTTCGGCACTCGCCTTCACCAATCGTGATGGGGCCGCACTGAAGCGAACAGGGCAGGCGTTTTATAGCGGGCTATTTCGACTGGAGCCGAGCCGGATCGAAGCGGTGCGCAATCTGAAGAACCCGGCCAGTCGTTCGCTGCGGTTGACGGTCGATGTGGCCTGGGAGCCGCGGCCGATTGTGCTGCAGCAGCCGCTGGCCGAAGTCGAAGCCAAGGACGAAAAAACAAGCTGGAACTCGATGGGAGCCAAGGTGAACTGGAGTTTCCCGTCGAAGGGACCAACGCCGGGATCGAAATGGATTTTCCGCTAACTGCCCCCGAACGCGCCGTGAAGCAGATCGCCTCGATGAAGGGGAAACTCATGGCGACGGTGCTGGGGCGAGTCGAGACGTTTGAATTCACCGACCTGGAAAAAATCAAACAGGCGGAGCAAGAGCGCGGGGGCGTGACGGTGGCCGTCGAAGAGTGCCGCAAGAACAACGAGATCTACGACGTCGAGATTCGGGTCAGGTTCGACAAAGCGGCCGCGCTCGAATCGCATCGGGGCTGGATCTACAACAACGAGTCCTACCTGCTCGATCCCAAAGGTAACCGCATCGAACAGGCGGGGCTCGAAGCCAACCTGCTCGACGTGAACGAAGTGGGGCTGTCGTACAAGTTCGACCTGGGGGATGCCAAGTCGCCGGCCGGCTACAAGTTCATCTACAAAACACCCGCGGCCATTATTCGCATTCCGGTCGAATTCGAACTTAAGGGAATCGACCTCCCATGAGTTGGCTACTTGTTCGCTCTGTCACTACGGCGGCAATGTTGTCGCTTGTCGTGCTTAGTCAGACCCGTGCGCAAGAGGTGAAAGCGCCGGCAGTTGCCGCCACCGTGAATGGCGCGGCCATCAGCACCGCGCAGCTTGAACGAGAGTTGGCCCTGGTGGTGAAGGACCGGCAGTTGACGCCGGCGCAGCGCGAGGCGATTCAGAAAGAAGTGTTGGCGCATGCCATCGACCGGCGACTGGTGTTGCAATGGCTCGCGCAATCGAACCAGGCGGCCAGCGAGCAGGATGTCGATTTGGTGCAAGCCCGCCTGCTGAAGAAGTTGGAAGCGGAGTCGATCAAGCTGCCCGACTATTTGCAGGCACAAGGGCAGACGGCGGCCGAATTTCGCGAGCAGCAGCGGTGGGAACTGACCTGGCAGCGGTATCTCGATCGGTATTTGACGGCCGCGAACTTGCAGAAGTTCTTCGAGAAGAATCGCCGCGAGTACGACGGCAGCGAACTGCACGTTGCTCACATCTTGCTCGCCGCACCCAAAAACGCCGATGAAGCAGCGTGGCAAGAACTGCGCGAGCAGGCAGCCGATCTGCGCCAGCAGATTAGCGAGAAGAAACTGCCGTTCACTGATGCGGCGAAGCAATTTTCGAAATCCCCCACGGCCACCAAGGGGGGCGATATTGGCTGGATCAAGCGCCGCGAACCGATGCCCGAGAGCTTTTCGGCCGCTGCCTATCAACTGCAAGTGGGCGAAGTGAGCCCGCCGGTCGAAACGACCTTCGGCGT
Source organism: Anatilimnocola aggregata (assembly GCF_007747655.1). NCBI lineage: Bacteria > Pseudomonadati > Planctomycetota > Planctomycetia > Pirellulales > Pirellulaceae > Anatilimnocola > Anatilimnocola aggregata. The sequence goes on along the minus strand of NZ_CP036274.1, from coordinate 2,346,549 downwards.
CCACTTGATCACCTGCTTGGAAGTTAAGCCCGGTACGCGCACCTGGCAAGAGGCGGTCGATGAACTGCGTCCTGCGGTGATCCACTACTTGTTCCGCTGGATCGCCGATAAAGAACGCACCACCGCGAAGATCGACTACACGAACAACTGGCCGCACTAAGGCACGCCACCGAACATCATGGATGTACCCGCCGACGATTTGCTCCGTTCCGCGCCGCTGAGGCGCAAACTGGCCCGCTCGATCTTGACGTGGTTCGATGGTGCCGCGCGCGATTTGCCGTGGCGACGGACGCGCGATTTGTACTGCATCTGGGTCAGCGAGATCATGCTGCAGCAAACGCAGGTGGCGACCGTCGTCGGCTATTACGAACGATTTCTTGCCGCGTTTCCCGATGTTCGCACGCTGGCTGCCGCTGACGAAGCGCGCGTCCTCCGATTGTGGGAAGGACTGGGTTACTATCGCCGTGCGCGGCAGTTGCATGCAGCCGCAAAGCAGGTGGTGGCCGAGCATGGGGGGGAGTTTCCGCGCAGTTATGAAGCGGTCCGCGCGCTGCCGGGAATTGGGCGCTATACGGCAGGCGCGATCCTGTCGATTGGTCTCGACCAGCGGTTGCCGATTCTCGAAGCCAACACCATTCGCGTGCTGAGCCGGTTGATTGCCCTGCGCGATGATCCGCGCAGTACGCAGTCGCAACTGACGCTGTGGTCGGTGGCCGAAGCCATCTTGCCCGCCGAGCGGTGCGGCGCGTTCAACCAGGCCCTGATGGAGCTCGGCAGCGAAATCTGCACGCCACGAGAACCGCAGTGCGCGACGTGCCCGGTGGCTGTCTGCTGCGCGGCGCGAGCGCAAGGACTGACCAAAGAGATTCCGCTGGCCGCGAAGAAGACGGAGTACACCGACCTCACCGAGACAGCAGTCGTGGTGCGGCGCGGCAATAAGTTCTTGGTGCGGCAGTGCCAACCCGGCGAACGTTGGGCGGGCCTGTGGGATTTTCCACGGTTTGCTTCGGCAGCAGTCGCTGATGAATCCTGGCTGACGAGTGCGCGCGAGCACTTGGCCAGTTGGTTGGGTGTGCAGATTGAACCGATCGCGCACCTGACGACGACGCGCCACGGCGTGACCCGGTATCGCATCACGCTGCAAGTGCTCGATGCGCGGTATGTTTCGGGCAAGGTTGCCGACGATCTTGCCCCGCCGAGCCTGCGGTGGGTTACGTTGGCCGAGTTGGCCGAAGTCCCGCTCTGCGTGACCGGGCGGAAGATTACCGGCCTGCTGGCGGAGAAGAAAACGAAGCAGAAATCGCCTGTTCAGAAAAAGCCAGCGCGGACGAAGGTCAAGCGCGCTCAGCCCACGCGATAGCCAATCGTACGGAGCAAATCGCGCACGCGCTCGGCATGATCGCCTTGAATCTCGATCGCATCGGCTTGCACAGAACCACCAGCGCCGCAGCTGGTTTGCAGTTTGGTGAGGAGTGCGGGGAGGTCACTCTCGGTGGGTGCCAGGCCGCGGACGACGGTGACCAGCTTTCCTTTTTTTCGCTTCTCGACCGTGACTTTGGCCGTTTGCTTGTCCGGCGGCAGGAGGGACTTGAGGTGCGCGGGGCACTGGCACTCGGTTTCGAGGAGTCCGCAGCGGTCGCACTTGGGTGGCTGGTCCCAGGTTGTGCCGGAGAAGAGTCGCATCGAAATCGTCCTTCCAGTTCACGAGGCAAGAAATAAAACCGGCGATCACCAATGATGGTAATCGCCGGAGTCTCCCCCCTGGAGTTTTACGTGATCGAGCAAGCGGCGTTAGTTGCCGATGCTCGGCGGGTTGTTGGCGAAATAGTCGCGTGGGCCGCGAGTGGTGTAGTAGGGATAAGCGACTTGAGCCGACTGCGGTCCTTGCGGGCCGTTGTATTCGCGACTGAAGTGATGTGGAACGCCGTGCATGCCACGGGTGCCGGCATGCAGGCCGCCGTGACCGCCGTGACCGCCAGCTCCGCCGTGGGCACCATGTCCACCACAGCCGCCGGGGCCGCAGCCACCTTGGCCAGCGTAACCGCCCCCCTGGTCGCCATAGCCACCACCTTGGCCGTGGCCGCCACAGGCAGCGCATTGGCCGCCGCCACATTGACCGCCGTGGCCGCATTGGCCACCACAGGCACCGCCGGAGCAGCCGCCATGACGTTTATGAATTCCGTTGCAGCCCATGCTCAGGGCAGCAGTGGCCAGCAAGGCCACGAAGACGAGATTGCGCATAAGCGGATCATCCTTGAGCAGCGTCTGGGTCGAGATCTCGGCGATCGCCGCGGGAGCGAAAGCGGAGCAACAGGCCGCGGGCGAACGTCGTTGCGGGCGACGGGCGCGACTCGGCACGATTGCTACCACCATCATCGGCGCTACGAGCCGGAAAATTGATAGATGCCGGAAGAATGGAGAATCCGGCACAACCGGACAAGAAGGTCTGCCGGTCAGCGAAGTTATGAGGTCGCTAGCAGCCGCTGCAAGGTGGTAACAAGCGACTGCCCGGGCTCAGTCGACTGCATCTCCAGTGGGACTTCTTCGGTCGCCGTCGTGGCCAGATTCTTCACCTGGACGATACCCGAATCGAGTTCGCGCGAGCCGGCGATGATGGCCAGCTTGAAGCCTCGCTTATCGGCGTACTGCAACTGCTGGCCCAGCTTCTTGGCATCGGGAAAGAGTTCGACGCCGATGCCAGCGTGGCGGATGAGGGCGGCGATCTGCAGATAGTCGTTCAGCCGGTCCTTATCGAAAAAGGCGACCAGCACCGGAGCGGGCGTGCTGACTTTTTCGAGCAGTTGCAGTTCTTCCATGGCGGCGAGCAAGCGGTCGAGACCGAGCGACGCACCAATGCCGGGCAACTCCTGCTTGGTGAAGAGCCCAGCCAGATTATCGTAGCGACCGCCGGAGCAGACGCTGCCGATGGTGGGAAGATCGCCGAGGAAGGTCTCGAAAATGGCGCCGGTGTAATAGTCCAGCCCACGGGCGATGCTGACATCGAGTTGCAACTTGCCGGGGGCAACTCCGCTGGCCTGGGCACCGCGGAGGATCTGCCGCAAGCGTTCGACTCCTTCTTCGCCTTGGGCATTGCCGGCGAGCAATCCGCCCAACTGCTGGAGCATGTCGTCGCTATCGCCGGAGAGTTCCGCCAGCTTAAGGACTTGCTCGGCTTGCTCGGCAGTCGCTTCGGCAGCGGTCATCATTTCCTGGGCCACTGCTTCGCGGCCGATCTTGCCGAGCTTATCGAGCGCACGGAGGATCGGCACGCTCTTCTCGGCCAGATTCAACTTGGCGAGCAGTCCACTGAGGACTTGCCGGTTGTTGACGCGGATCGTGAAGTTGTTAAAGCCGATAGCCCGCATCAACTCGTGAATGACAACGGCCGTCTCGATATCGGCAGCGACACTCTTGGTGCCGATGGTGTCGAAGTCGCATTGCATGAACTCGCGATAGCGGCCACGCTGGGCTCGTTCGCCGCGCCAGACCATGCCAATGTGATACCGCTTGAAGGGAGTTCCTAATTCAGCCGCATGCTGGGCTGCAAAGCGAGCGAGCGGGACTGTGAGATCAAACCGCATACCGACGCGGCGACCGCCGTTATCTTCAAATTGATAGAGTTGGCGATCCGATTCTTCGCCACCTTTGCCGGTGAGGACTTCCAGATATTCTAGGGCCGGCGTATCGATGGGGCTGAAGCCGAACGAGCGATAGACGCGCTGGGCCGTCGCAATCAGGCGCTCGCGCGGAATCATTGCCGCGGGCAAATAGTCGCGAAAGCCGGCGAGAGTACGTGGTTCAATCAATGATTTGGACATCGTGATAGGGTCCGCGATGCGGACCATTAGGTGCGCTAGGTTCAATGAAGCGAGGGACACGGCGCAACGGGCAAAGTTCGTACTTGCTGCTGCACGCATTATGGTCCGCACAGCGGACCCTACGAAACCAGCGGCAAACCGATGGGGCGCGGGCTGCGAATGCTTTGACTCCGATCGCCGGGGCCTTTGCCGCGCCCGTAACGAGCCTCGACGTATTCTTCGACTTGCTCGGGCGTTTCGAAGTAGTGGTCGTAGGTCCAGTCGTCTTCGTATTCGCAGCCGTCGGTATGGTAGTCGCGACAGATTTGCGGCCGGGTAAAATAGATGCCGCAGCGATTATCGCTTTGCAGATGCCGGCAGGTGGTATGAACCAGCAGGTACCAGACATTGTCGTCGATAAAGATCGACGCCCGATCGTGCAGCAGGTACCAGCGGATGTAGTCGAAATCCTTCGGCTCGGTGGGAGTATCGATGGGCAGGGCGAAGTACTTGCAGCACTTGGCCGTGCAATGCTCGCACAGATTCACGTCGGCGGGCATGGAGGCCCGGCGTGGTTTGTTCGGTGCAGCCAGATCGATCATACATGCCCCCGCATTCGGTTCGCGCAGCCAGTAGCCAACGGCCGAAACAACTTCGTTCCGGCGGTGAACTCAAGTCAACTGCGCCGGCCGAAACGTGCCGACGATTACTTGCGGTGACGAATGCGAGCCCGCATCCGCCGCTTTTTTCGACCCAACTTCCGCCGTCCGCGACCCGTCTTCTTAACACCCATGTGAACTTATCCCAACAAAATCAATAACCAGAGAATCCGAACCGATTTCGGTCGTTTGCGAACCCAGAAGTGTAGCGGTCAGGCCCCCTAGTCAGCAAGTCGTGATCGGGGGTGGTTTTTCAATCTGGCGACGGCCATCGCCACCCGGGCAGGCAGGCAATGGAACTGAAGTTCGTGTTTTTGTCTGCTTCAGTCAGGCGGCTCGAGCTGTGGTTGATCGTTGGGCAGGAACCTATACCCGGTAACGACTTACATCCTAATCCTTTTCACCCCCTCTCCTTGTCACCTTGTCTCCCGTTCGCTTCCATCGTCCCAAATCCCGAAAAATCGTTGCTTTCGTCAAAGTCAGCCAACGGGCGGGCCGATATTCACTGCTGTTGAGAGGTCCGGTTGTATCGACCGCGCAGAATTTGCCGTTCGGTACTAGCTGGCTCGCTAGCAACGCTGGTTCAATCGTAACCGAGGCCCGATGGTGGGCCTTGCGACTGGGAGAGATGCTCGCCATGAAGACTGCCTCGCACCGCTGGATGCAAATGACACTGGCCGCTACCGGCTTGGCGATCGTGGCTGTAGCCAACACGGGCTGCCAAATCACCGAGGCAGGCCAAACCCTTCCCAGTGGCTATTACATTCAGGATGACATCCAATATTTTGCGCCGGGCCCTGAGTTCAAGCTGCAGCGTGAAGCGGCAGCCATGAAGGCCTATAAGAACGACCTCGAAGCCCAGCAAGCGGCTCGTCAGGTTCCGTAGGTGAGGTAGCTCATGCTCACCAATCGATTTTCTGTGGTAATACTCTCGCTGGCCGTTCTCTCGCTAGCGATTTGGACCGTTGTGATTGCGGCCCGCCAAATTTCTGTAACTCGCGGGCCGGCTCAAGAGTGGCACCCATCTGCTGCTTTTCATCGTGAGAGCACAACCCATTTGTTGCCGGCATCATGGGTCGGCAGCAACGACAAAACTCTATTTTTCGCACCAGTCCCTGGGTTTGATCTGCAGCGTTAAGTGGCCGCTATGAAGGCCTACAAGCAAGATCTAGACGCTCGGAATGCGGGCATTCCTAGAGCTGAATGATCGTCTTGGTCTCGCGAGTGACCGGGTCGTAAAAGACGTAGGCTGCCGCCTTATCGGGAAAGTAGTCTTCGATCTTCACTTGCCCGAGGAACACCAGCGGACCATTGGGTCCAATAGGCCAGTTCGGCGAGCGCAGCCACTTGGGAGCTTTCGAGGCAAACCGAAAGCGCTGGTGTAGCTCTTCTTTTAGCCAATGCTGGAGAGCTCTGCCTTTGCGACCTTCGGCCAGCGGCATCAGGTTTTTGCTGATCCAGTGCGAATCGACTTGTAGCCACTTGGGTTGGGCATCGTGATAGACATCGTGCAGGTCGGAGTAGTCGTCGGTGGCCTCGTACTCGATCTGGTTCCGCTTGAAGAAATCGCAGAGCGCCCGCTGCGCGTTGAGAATCCCACTGACATCTCCAAAATCCTGTGAGATGACGAAGTGGTACGCGCTGCCGGCCAGCAGCACATAATTGGGCCGCTTCAGATTCGGGTCGGTCGTCAGCAATTCTTCGAAGCGATCGTCGCTATACAGCAGATCGCGAAATTGCTCCGGCGAAATTTCGCCCGCGACGAACTGCTTGGCAATTTCCAGGGGTGAGGAATCCATAGTTCTCTTTGAGAGCAGCGTTACTTTTTCTTTGCCGGCGTGGCTGGTACCGGGTCGCCGAGTCCCTTAATCGGAAAGTCGATCGAAGGTAGGTGCTCTTTTTTCATGATGGCATCCAGCTTCGCGACGATGTCTGGGTTCGCGGCTGCGACGTCGTTCGTTTCGCTTTCGTCCAGACGGATGTTGTAGAGTTCGATTGCAGCGGGTCCTTGAGCCAACTTTTGCCGCACGGCTTTCCATTCACCCACGCGCACCGACTGTTGGCCGCCATAACCAGGAAACTCGCGATAGAGAAATGGTCGGGCGGGCTGCACTTGCCCTTCGAGCGTGGGTTGAAAGCTAATGCCGTCGATTAGCTCCGGAATCGCGCTGGCGAGTCCCGCCAGATCGAGCAGCGTCGGCAACCAGTCTTCGAAGCCGGTGACGCGATAGCTGGTCGTGCCAGGTTCGATCTTTCCTTTCCAACGAACGAACGTGGGCATTCGCACGCCCCCTTCGTAGAGCGAACCTTTAAAGCCGCGGAGATTTCGCTTCGATTGAAAGAAGTCGGTATCGGTGCCGCCGAAGCGATTGTCGAGCGGGCCGTTGTCCGAAGAAAAGACATAAATCGTATCTTCGTCGAGCCCCAATTCGTTGATCTGATCGAAGATCCGACCGACATGGGAATCGAGTCGGCTGACCATCGCGGCATACGCGGCTCGAGGTGTGCGATGCGGCAAGTACGACTTGCTGCCGTCGTAGGGCGGGTCTTCTGGGAAGGCACCTTTATACGCGGCGAGACCATCTTCGGGCACTTGCAACGCGAGGTGAGGAATAGTGGTCGGAAAGAACAAGAAGAAGGGCTCGCCCTGGTGGTCGCGAATGAACTTCACCGCTTCATCGGCGATCAAGTCGGGAGCGAACTGCTTGCCGCTGAACTGCGCGTAGGTCTTCGGATCATTGATGTCAGCACCAGCGGGCAACTTGGCGCGGGCAGGGAAGGCTGGGTTATCGAGCGGCAACTGCTGGTCGTTGGTCCAGAGGAATGTGGGATAGTAATTGTGGGCAACGCCCTGGCAGTAGTAACCAAAGAAGCGGTCGATGTGCTGCTTCATCGGCTCGCCTGTCGTTGCCTCGCCCCCTAGCCCCCATTTGCCGAAGGCACCGGTCGCATAACCGGCCTCTTTCAGCAGCTTGGGCAATGTGACCGTTCCGCCGGGAAGCGGAAACTGGCTTTGCGGTTTGATCTGCTTGTTGTCGCGAACAATCGCATGCCCGGGGTGCATGCCCGTCATTAGCACGCAGCGTGAGGGGGCACACACCGCATTCCCCGAGTAGTGGTGCATCATCCGCATGCCATCGCGAGCTAATTGATCGAGCCGCGGTGTCTTGATCTTCTCCTGACCAAAGCAACCGAGATCGCCGTAACCCAAATCATCCGCCAGCAGGAACACGATATTTGGACGCCGTTTCGGGGTTTCCTGTTTAGCCTGCTGGCCTTTCTCTTGACCGTTGACGATTGAAACTGGGGCGATCATCAGCATGACCGCGACCAGCAGGGCGAGGTTACGAACAGTAAAAACGGAGTGCAGCATAACAACTCCCGAGGGCCGATCTGGCTGGCGAAGAGGCGGGGGCATAAGGGGAAGTGAGAGTCGCTAGTATCTTCAGCCCGCTGGAACGGGTCAACGCGACGAGTGGGAACAGCCGATTCTAAGCCCCACGACGAACCGCTTGCCTCTGCCTCGCACTTTCCTGGCAAACTGTAACCCGCGAGCCTCAAGGGAATTAGTTACTGGCCATTCGCGCCCGTGTTGCCTCTCCTGCCCGCGGTTGTTAAACTACGTGCTTCGCAACCGGCAGGAGCCTTTCCACCAGCCGCCTGCACCCATAGCTCAATTGGATAGAGCATCGGTCTACGGAACCGAAGGTTAGAGGTTCGAGCCCTCTTGGGTGTACTTTTAAGTCCTTGTGAGCAATGGACTTGCGAATCGTTTCTGAAAAACAGTTCGCCGGGCGAATCTGGTGTTCAGATATTTTCAGAAACGCCGCACTCTTTGCCAGCCTCCGAAGGCTTCTTTTCCCCATTTGCAGACTGCAAAGTCTGGCTCAGTTCTGCTGCCAGTTTGCCGACTAGAGACCAGTCCTCAACCGCAGTCGCCGCCGTGAGCCTATCCTTTAGGTCGGTGAGTTTGTTTTCGGGCCGATAGCCGTAGCGGCTCGCCACTTCGTGCGAGAGGCTGAGCACGAGCCGATGAAACGAACGGTTGCTTGAATGACGCATCACTTCGTCTTCTTCGGAAGTGTAGTAACCGGTCATCACTGCCTCACTCAGCTTTGCATCCTTGGCAACCAATCGATTCACGTCTTCACCACGCTTCGCATTTTGCAGCGAGGTTTTCCGAAAAACATGAACGGTGACTTCCTTTCGACCCGTTGCAATTGCCCATTGCTTGATGCGGTCTTGAAACCACCTTACGAACGCTTCCGGCGAGTATTCGGCGTTAACCTGAGCGGCAATGCCGTTCTGGCCTGCGTGAAGATAGTGCGAGCGCAACTGCTTGCTATACGCTGCAAAGACAAAAGGGCTGCTAGTCTCCTTTATGGCCGCAAGTTCTTCGATCAGACCAAGCGGCAGCCTCGCCCATTTCACCATGTTCCATTTCCCCACGATGCGAAAGTGACATTCCTGTCCGATCTGCTTACAGTCATCCCACGATAAATTTGCCAACTCGGCAACTCGGTTCCAGGTCCAAAGGCAGGTCTTCACGGCAACCGCAGCAGCAGTAACGCTACTCCATTCATGTTCAAGAAAATCTAGGACCGAGAGCAACTCCTCGTTGTTAAAGTGCCGCTTGGCTTTCTTCACACCTTTGATCCGCTGAAATTTTCGCCAAGGATTCGAGGTCAGGAGTTTTGCGGGGGCGACGACGCCTCGCACGCATTTGTTCCCGGCGTCAACGTTCGCCCGTTCAAAAGCCGCCGCCAGCGCTGTCGACCACTTAGCCACGGTATTCGAGCTAAGAGTCTTAACGTTCTCCCGCTTCGCTCGTGGGTACGACAGTCGCCAACTCTTGGGGAGTTTCAGCGCTTCTCGCTCGAACTTAGCGCAATCGTCGGGAGTCGCTAAGCTGATCGCAGGAAGTTTCACAATTCGCTGAAATGCATCGATGGCTTCGAGACAGCTTTTTAGTGATGTGGCGGCACGTTTTAAGCCATTGGCTGAATGGTCTCGCTCAAAGTGACGCCGCTGAATCTCCTTGAACTCTTCGTCTGACAGCACATCATCCGTGGCTGTTGGACGTTCGCCGCCGTTTCGCAACATGGCTTCAGCGGCGGCGATAGCAGCCTTCAACTCACGTTTGCCAGTGCTTTTGCTGTTGCCAAGTCCGGCCCAGTAGACGTACCACGCCTTCTGCCGACCAGTCGGTGGATGCAGGGTGACGCAGATTGGATCGCCGTTGACGACAACACTGAATCGTTCCGGCGCAATTTTCGGCTTTCGAGGCATCGCTTGTTTCTCCATTGGGCTACGACAGCTAGACGCCCGTCGGAAAGGAAAATCAGCGATGCTCGATCCACTGGTCGATTCGGCTTCGATAGAGTTTCCAGGGCTTGCCGTTCCCAGTGCCAGGAACGAGGCAAGAAGGAGGGATTCTTTCCTCTCGAACCATGACTACGACGTAATCGGTCGTGCATCCCAATCGCTCGGCGATGTAGGGCGTGCCGACTTTATCCGGCGGCGGTCGGTCGAAATAGTTCGCTATGCGAGCGAGATTCGCAGCAATCTCAGCAATCGCTGAACTTAGTTCATCGGACTTCTTCATGGTTTTGACCGTAAGGATTGGCGAAAAAACGTTGTCTCGTCCAATTCATAGCGGTCCATTCCGCACGAAAGAAGTCAAAACAGACCAAGCTGTGCAACAGTGTGCAGAACTGTGCATTACTGCCTGTTTTTCAGCCCCTAGTTCGCTGGCCCGAACATTGCCCTTACTTTTTTGGCAAACGATCTGAGGGTACTTGGTAGAGGCTGCCAAGTTTTCTGTTCGGTATCCGCGGCACGGAGCACAAACGGGCCCGTCGACCGCTCACTGCGTTTCTCACCTGTGGTTCTCGACAATCTGCAGACTGACGAATCCCCTCTATACCCAAGCCGAAAGAATCACTTGCCTAGATAACGACCTGATTCGCAAGCCGTTAGTAGAAAGGCGTAGCATCGCGATGCATAACGGGACAGGTTCAAATCTGACTTGCTGATTCTGACAGCAGGTTTGACGTTGCACCTTTCGCCGTCCGTCGATCCCGACCGTCGCGACACTATTCGACCGCTCATCAACAGAACACTGATCGCGACAAATCGATGCGCGAGATAGCCCAAAAGGGCCGCTCGCCCCACCACCAGATAGGCCGAATTGCCGCAAATTGAACAAAAGTCACTTTGGTCACTAGCAATTCTTAAGCCCCTCTCTACAGTCGGATTCGTAGGCATACTCTGCGCATTCGGCGCGGTCCTACGAGACTCCCACACCCGCCGAGCTTCAGAGTAACGGCTCACCCACGGCGAACCACACCTCTCTCACTAGCCTTACCTCTCCCATGCTCAACCGCACAGTTCGGTCGTTGTGGTCTCGTTTTCTTGGCAAGCAGAAACAGGCGAAAACGACGCAGCGCCGCCAGCGACGCGCGTTTCTCGAAGCGCTCGAAGACCGCCGCGTCATGGCCACCGGCGTGTTCAACAACGTGCCTGAGGCGAGCGGCTATTCGCTGATTTACGAGTTGGCGATTCCCAATGTTGCCAACTGGAACACTACCGCACCTCCCTACTCGGTCAACAATTTGACAACATTTAGTCAACCGATTGACCGAATTGCGTATTACATGGAGCTCCAGTCTGGAACCGGAGCGACTGAGTATGTGTACGCTTCGATGGACAATTTCACCTCGAATCTTGCCCAGATCGGAATTCCGCGTACCGGGACGAACGCGTTGTTTCAACGTTACGTGAACAACCTGAACGTAGTCTCAAACAAAGCGGGAGTTACCAACGCGACGGGGATTCAAACCGGCTTCATCGAGTTTTGGAATAGCAACTACGCCACGGCTCTAAGCAGTGCTAATAATCCACCCAACCAAGTCCCCAGTCCTCTCAACGCGAGCGGAAGTGCCTACGATTTTGGAGATAGTGGCGGTGGCACCGGTGCTGGTCACGGGTCTATGCAGATTCATAACACGGATTCGGATGGGGTTCTCGGAGCCCCCTATTCGGCAGGCCAAACTCTGATCGCGTACAACAGATGGAATAGCACTTCAACGAGCGATTTAGGAATCGGCAACGCTCCCACTGGAGCACCAGACTGGACCAACCAAGGCACTGCCGCAAACTATACGCTCAAGAATCTAGCCGTTCTCGTCCGTCCGACGATCGCCCAGCAAGTCGTGAATGGAACGGTGGGTGTTGCTAATACCGTGTTGCTAAGGGTTAATGCTGGCGTGCAGCAGTACCAGCTCAATGGCGGTGCATTTACAAATCTCACGGGCGGCATTTTCGTCTTTAATGGACAGGATCAAAATGACGTTTTGACGATTGACTACTCCGGTGGTAACCCGCTACCCGTAGCTGGTATTCAATACAACGGTGGTGGCCAATCGGGAGTGCCGGGCGACACCATGGTGATCACGGGTGGATCGGCGACGACGATCGACCACACTTCCTTCAATGCCAATGATGGCGGAGTTTTGATTGCGAACGCTGCCGACGGACGCAACATCAAGTACACAGGCCTTGAGTCGGTCACGGACAATCTGGCCGTTGCCAATCGCACTTTTACGGACTACGGCGCTGCTGAAACGTTCACCTTGGCGGATGATGTTGACTCGGTAGGTGGCGTATCATCGATCAGCATACCGATAGGCAGGTCTGTCACATTCACAAACCCGTCGACTTCGTTTGCGATCAATGTTAACGGCGGTGACACCGTCAATCTGAACGGCGCTGATCCAGGTTTCAATCCCAGCGCGGTCACGCTCAATAGCGTGGGGCCAGCCAGCACCTTCCTGCGCCAAGCCGCTGGCTCAATTCCTACCGCGACCAATCTGACGGTGGGTGGAAACGCGGCTCTAAATCTGAACAGTGCGGCAGTTACGCTCGGTTCGTTGGCCGGAACAGGCAATGTGAACATGGGCACAGGTTCGTTGACGGTTGGCAACGCAACCAGCACGACATTCGCCGGCGTTCTTAGCGGCACAGGCACCGGTACGACAATAACGAAAGTTGGTACCGGTACATTCACACTTGCCAACGCCGCCAATACTTTCACCGGCAACATCTCGGTCAGCGGCGGCGGTGCTTTGGCAATTGCAGGCACAGGCGGCGCTCAGCCAAACGCTCTTGGCAGCGGGGCGAATAAATCCGTAACGCTTGATAATGGAATTTTCCGTACCTCTGCTAGTTATGATCCCTCGGCCAACACAGTTGACTTCGTTCTCGAAACTGGCGGCGGCACATTTGATGTTACAGGCGGCACGCTGACTCTCAACGATGACGCAGGTAATGCTGGGCAACTGCGAGGCACCGGAAGACTTACAAAGACAGGGGCTGGGACTATTAGTTTTGTGGGAGGTAGCACTGGTGACTTTTCAAGTTTTACCGGCCCTACGACCATCAATGCGGGGATTCTTGCCATCGACCGAGACGGCGGCACCGGCGCGGGTACCCAGACTCGTCTCGGAGTGGTGCCGGCTTCGGCTACACCGGGGCGGCTCACGATCAACGGAGGTACATTACAAGCAACCGCTGGGCTCACTTTGGCGGCCAATCGGGGAATCGCACTCGGGGCGTCTGCTGGATCTGCGACAGGAACCATCGATGTCACCGCGGGCATACTCACCTACAACGGGATCATTGCCGACAATGGTACCGGTTCTGATAGCCTGTCAAAAAGCGGCGCAGGCACACTGTCTCTAGGTGGCGCTAATACCTTCTCGGGATCGACAACCGTAAGTGCTGGAACTTTGCGAGTTTCCGCCTCGGACGCACTTGGTGCAAGCGGGATTGGAGCCGAAACGTTTCTTAATGGTGGAAATCTTGAGACGAGTGGTACATTCGCAACGTCCGAACCGCTGGTCGTGCAGTCCTCTGCGACAATTAGTAACGTTTCGGCAGGCACTACCAGCACTCTTAACGGTGCTATTACTCGTGAAGTGGGTGATCTTAGTTTCGCAGGCGCGGGCAATATCGATCTTAATGCCGTGCTGCGCAGCAGTTCCGTTCAGTTCTCCCCATTCAATGCCCGCTTGTTTAATAACCAGACGGCTCTCGGCTACAACACCGTTGCTGGTATCAACAATATCGCTTTCAATAGCGCGCCTACTAACTCATCGATCTATGCCGGTGCCCTCAATTTCCCAAGCAACGCTGATACTGCTTTTACGAGCGTTTTTGGTGGGACTAACCCTGGAAGCACGAACTTTACGGCAGCTTTCGTCGCGGACATGACCGTAAACGGTGGAAGCTACTATTTTGGTTATCTTCAAAACGATGATCAAGCGTCGATCTGGGTCGACTTGAATAAGGATGGCGATTTTGACACTGGTGAATTAGTGCGAGATGCTGCGTCGGGCAACCAGGGGGTTGGTATGACACCGGTCCTCGCTGCTGGCACCTACAAAGTAGCCTTTGTCGTTCAAGAGGTCGGTACCAATTCGGCCATGATTGCTCGGGTCCAAAGCTCTGCCTTTGCTGCGCCTGCTAACACAACCGTCGCGACAATGTCAACGGTTCGTTCGGGATCGAACGATCTTATCAAGTCAGGAACGGGCTCTCTGGAACTGCTTCAGGCAGCGACCTATGGCGGCCAAACTCAGATTCGTCAAGGTACCGTTCAGGCCGGAGTTCTCAACGCAATCCCTAGCACTTCAGATGTGATCCTCAATGCAGGAGCGGTCAGTAACTTCGATCTCAATGGCAATAGCCAGTCGATTGGTTCGCTCTCTGGCGGTTCAGCATCGAGCGGTAATGTTTTGCTCGGCGGTGCTACCTTGACGGTAGGCAATAACAATTCCTCCACCTTCCGCGGGGCAATCACCGGCAATGGAAACGTCACTAAGGCAGGAACTGGAACGTGGACGTTAGGTGGTGCTAACACGTTCACGGGTGAATTCTCGATTAACAACGGCTCAGTCGCCCTTGAGCAATTGACTACTGCACCTGTTGCTGGCAGCGCCGTTTGGTTGGACGGAACGGACATCAATGGAGATGGAATCACCAACAATCTAGGGAATGGGACCGCTGTTAGTACCTGGATAAATAAGGGCGCGCTTACCGGCGTGAACGCAGCCCAAGCCACTGCTGCCAATCAACCAACCATTGGTACAAGTGGGCTGAATAGCAAGGACGTGGTGCGGTTTAATCGAGCCACCGCGATCGATTACTTGGACCTTAATAACGCATCTTTGGCGACCATGATCAATGGTCCCCATACGTATTTTGTCGTTGCGCGCACTACCAACGGTGGCGCAGACGATGGTGCGAACTTTAATGACACGCAGGCGATTGTGGCCACGCCTGGCAACCACTCTGACATCCGGTTTACCGGCGGTTTAGCAAGCGGAAGCACCGGTGTGCAGGCAGAAAACTGGGTCGGAGCGATCACGACGTCTGTAGGTTCGTCTCTCCCTTACACGCAAAACCAGCCTGCACTCTTCACTTCATCGGTTACTGAGACGGGCAGCGGCAGTTCGTTGCAGTTGTTTTCAGCAGGTGTGCCGAGTAGCCAAGTGTTTAGCAGTTTACAGCTGAATAATTACACGAACAATCTCATTCGCCTCGGTGCCGCCAATCTCACAGGCACCTATGTTTGGGCTCTCACTGGGGATATTGGTGAAGTACTCTTATACCCCAGCACGCTGTCTGCGACCGATCGGCAAGCAGTTGAGCAGTACCTATATGCCAAATGGCTGTCGCCATTTACTTCAGGCAATACCAATATTCTTTCCGATTCGACTCACATCACAATTGCCGCACCTGGCTCACTAGATCTCAATGGCAACCAGGAAACCATCGGATCGTTGGGAGGTGAGGGTACGGTCACGAGCAGCGTGGCAGGCGCAGTCACGCTAACGGTCGGTGCGGACAATTCGACCACCGCCAATTTCACCGGCGTCCTCCAGAACGGCAGTGGCACGGTATCACTCGTAAAAACCGGCACGGGGACTCAAACACTAAGCAACGCTGCCAACACCTATTCCGGTACAACCACCATCAACGGCGGTATCCTCTCGGTCAGCAGCGATGGAAATCTCGGTGCGGCACCCGGCGCAGCAACTCCCGGCAAGATCGTGATCAATGGTGGCACGCTTCAGGCCGCTGGCACGTTCACGCTCGATCCCAATCGCGGTATTGCGGTGGGATCGCCAACGGGGTCGGCAGCGGGCACGATCGAAGTCACTGGTACGAATACCCTCACCTACGCTGGGATCATCGCCGATAACGGCACCGGTGCAGATAGCTTCGCCAAGAGTGGCACAGGCACCCAGACCCTGTTGGGCAGCAATAGTTACAGTGGCGGTACTACGATTTCTGCCGGAACCCTGCAAGTTGGCAACGGCGGAACGGCCGGCGTACTTGGCAGTGGAGCAGTAACAAACGACGCCACGCTCGACTTCAAACGCAGTGACATCGTTACGGTCGCCAACGACATTTCTGGCACGGGCGCGGTCAACCAAACCGGCATGGGTACAACCATCCTCACCGGCACGAATTCCTATGGAGCCACAAACATCACGGATGGCATCTTGCAAGTTGGTGACGATGGGATCGTGGGCTCTCTAGGCACTGGAGACGTCGCCAACGCTACGGCATTGGTGTTTAATCGCAGCAATAACCTCAGCGTCGCCAACAACATCACGGGTGTTGGCACCATTCAGCATCTCGGTGCCGGGACAACCGAACTCACGGGAACGAACACCGCCAGCGCGACCGCCGTCGATGCGGGAACGCTGCTGATCAATGGCTCGCACACGAGTCCCGTCGTAGTGACCGCCCCCGCCACACTCGGCGGCACGGGCACGATCATTGGCAACGTCAGTGGAACTGGCACGGTTGCTCCAGGCGCAAGCGTTGAGTCGCTCCAAATCAACGGCAATTTCACGCCAGGCGGCCCGACGGTGTTCGAATTGCTGGCTCCCTACACAACAGCCGGCACACACTACGATCAATTGATCGTCAGTGGCACGGTGAATCTGGGCAGCGGCACGCTCTCACTGAGTGCGACCGGCGCAGCGGTCGCAGCCGGCACGCAGATGACGATCATCGACAACACGGGTGCGCTCGCCGTTGCTCCGTTCAGTGGCCTGGCCGATGGCTCTACTGTCAGCAATGGTTTGTATACCGGCTTCATTAGCTACTTCGGTGGCGATGGTAACGACGTGGTGCTGACCACGGTCAATCCGGGCACCACAACGGTATCGGGTACCGGCACGCTCGAAGTTCGCCGAGTCGGTAACACGATCCAATTCTTACAAGGAGGCATTGTCCAGAATGCGTATCCGCTGAGTGCTTTGTCGTCACTGACCGTCACCGGAAGTGCTGCGTCCGACACACTCACAGTGAATTACTCGAATGCGGGTGGTGCCAACGGCTACTTCGATCTCGATATCACGTTCAATGGTGGCGCAGGCACGAGTGATCAACTCACCGTCATCGGCCCCGCCGGTGACGCGATCTTCGACTCCGTCGAGTTCAACCACACCAACGTCAAGGATGGCAGTGTGGTGGTTGTCGAGGGTGGTGTATCGAGCACTCTCGCCTACACCGACCTTGAGCCCGTCATTGTGATGGGCAGCGCCCCGACCGTCGTCGTCAACCTGTCAGACATTAACAATGCAGGCGCAGACGACGATACTCTCGTCCAGATCGTAGCAGGTAACCTGGAATTCTCCGGTCCAACCCACGAATTCGACAGCATCGCCCTCGCCAGTGTTACCTCGCTCACCATCAATGGCCGCGCTGGTGACGACACGATCACGCTGAATAGCTCGATGAGTGGCTACACCGGTACTCTCACGATTGATGGCGGTACCGAAACCGACGACATCAACCTGAATGCCGCCCTGTCACTAGGGGCTAACAACTTGCTCGCGACCGGCGAGACGATCGACATCGGCGCTGTCACGATCACGACCGCTGCTGGTAATCAGACCTACAATGGTCTGCTTGGTCTAGGTGCTTCCGGGGCCTCAAATCTGACGACTGGTACTGGCGCTGTAATCCTCGGCGGCGATGTCGCCGTTACTGGTGCTGCCGGGAGCACCATCGGCAGTGGCAATCTGAATCTCGGTGGTGCAACTCGCACCTTCACTGTCGATGATGTTACCGCGAGCACCGCTAACGACCTGACGATTTCTGCGGTTGTTGGCAATGGCGAGCTAACCAAAACTGGCGCGGGCACGTTGGAGCTGAGCAGCGCTAATACCTACGCCGGGGCTACTGCCGTCAATGGCGGTACTCTGCTAGTGAATGGCTCGATAACTAGCGATGTAGTCGTCACAAGCCCTGGCACACTTGGCGGAACAGGTAACGGCAGCACTACCGGCCTGATCACCGGCAACGTTTCCGGCAACGGCACTTTCGCCGCCGGAAACAGCCCGGGGATAATGACCATCACGGGCAACTTCACTCCGACTGGTACTGTCGCCTTTGAGGTAAATCCACCCGCGAACACAGCTGGAACTCACTTTGATCAGTATCTCGTCAATGGCAGCGTCGATTTGAGTGGCGCCACCCTCACGTTCGCGGGAACTACCGGTGCGGTGGCTGCCAATCAACTCATCACGCTCATTCAGAACAATCTCGTCGATTTGACCACGGCCAGCTCCAGTCCGGCTCCGGGCGCTTCGGTTACCATTAATGGCAATAGCTACCGCATTTTTTACAACGGTGGCGACGGCAACGACGTGGTGCTGGTCGAAAATGCGTCCCACTCGCTGAGGGTCGACTTCGGCGATAATGATGCCGTCGCGTCTCCTCCAGGAAATCCCCCTCCCAGTCCGCTCCAGACCGGTTTTACGCCTCTCTTTCAAACTGGCGGGGTCGTAGCCACCTCGATCGGTATTGGCGGGAGTGTAACGATCACCTTGCCGGGAGGCGTGGATGATCGCGATCGCGGACCGATTACCGGTGGTTCGTCGCAGGGCGCCAGCAATCTCTTGCGAGATTTCATTTTCAGGAATACCGGCACGCTTGACATAACCATTTCTAATTTGCAAGCGAGTACTTATACATTTACTGGATTCTTTCATGACGTAACATCCTCTCAGGGCACAGTAGATCTCTTCATAAACACGGGAAGTGGCTTCATTCAACAGGTCGACAATTTGCCTTATTCCATCGGGGCAACCGTCGCGGAGGCGGCCGTTGGCACCTTCTCTTTCACGGCTGATGGAGTCAACCCTGTGATTGTTCGCCTGGATTCTTCAGGTGTGAACGACATCATTAACGGCTTTATTATCGAGGCCGCCATTTTACCGCCGCTGTACATCAACGATGACTGGGCTGCCCTCACGCCTGGCACTGCAGTCGATGGCGACTTGGAGCAAGCCGGCACGCAAAGCGGCGTGATCGGAGTAACCGCGTTTGCCACATTCGCCGCGGCGACTGCCGCGCTGGACGGCGCGCCAACAACGGTCATCGTCAATCAGGGAACCTATAACGAGGCTGTGAACTTCACTGGTGCAATGAGTGCGGCGAATGTGCATTTCGTTCAGGGACCGAGCACAATTCTCTCGCTCTCGGCTGGCGCTAATGACAGCTTTGCCCTGGGCGGGTTCGACGCCAACCACACCACTCCCGTTACGTTGACCGTCGGCGATGCGACCAACACCTCGCTCACGAGCGCCATCAGCGGTACCGGGGGCCTCACGAAGATTGGCGCAGGCACAATTACTCTCGGCGGAGCGAATACTTACGATGGCGTGACCACTATTAATGCCGGCGTGCTGGCCGCACCTGTGCTCGCCAACGGTGGCGCGACTAGCAGCATCGGCAATTCTTCGAGCGTAGCGACCAACTTGGTCTTCGGTGGCGGCACGCTACGCTACAGTGGGGGCAGCGCGGCGACCGATCGCAACTTCACGCTTGGTGCTGCAAACGGAACTCTTGATGTCAGCACCGCAGCCACCAACCTGACGCTCACAGGCTCGGGCAGCGGCGCGGGCGGCTTCACGAAGGCTGGGCCGGGCACGCTCACCATGAGCGCGGCCAATACCTACGGCGGCTCGACGACGATTGCCAACGGCACCGTGGTGGCCGGCGTGGATAACATCCTGCCAAATACGGCGTTAATTCTGGGCTCCACGCCAGCTACCTCGACCGCGGGCACTTTAGATCTTACCAATGCTGATCAGACAGTAACGACCCTTTCTGTCATCAGTAATGGAACTGTCGTCAACCAAATTCTCATCGGCAACGGCAAAACGCTCACGACGAACGGGAACGTCGTCATTGGCGCGAATGCTGCAGGTACCAGCACTCGCCTTGTGGTTTCAGGTGAGGGAACATGGGATGTGACCAATACCGCCACTTCCGGATCATTCCAAGTGGGTGGCGCGACGGGTACCAACAACAATGCCGCCACCCTAGATATGAGTGGACTCGCCGAGTTTAACGCGAATCTTTCTGGTACAACGAGCCTCTTCCGAGTGGGAGATAACACGACAGGCACTAATTCCGCTACTTCCACCGTCACTTTAGCTGCCGATAGTACCATCACTGTTGCTTCGCTCGGCGTGGGAGATGCAGCCGGTCATGGCACAACCATGCGCCTGCTCTTGGGCTCCGGCGAGCAGACAATCAACGCCAATACAATCACCCTTGGTGCATCTAGCTCTAGCCGGCGGAGTAGTGGCTATATCGGCTTTGTTGGTTCAACTGGTTCGGTAACCATTCGCGGCAAGTCAGGCGCCTCGACCCGCGCTGCCTTGGACGTCGGTGACTTCAACAGTTCCACCGCCACGGCGCTCAACAGCCACCTGAACCTGGCGGGCCACCAAGCCGACGCACGCTTCTCAACGGCTGACGTGGGGGGTACCACAGTCAATGCCTTGTTTAATTATCAAGGCACGCTCACCTTCGACACCGGCACGCTCGACATCACTGCCTTAACGATCGGAGGCAAGGCCAACACGGGTGGCTTCATCACTACCGGCAACGTAATTCTGGGTAACCTGACAACCAATTCCATGAACTCGGTCACCATCGGCACTGTGTTGCTGGGGCGAAATACAGCCAATTCAGGAACTGCCGTCGGCAGCCTGACCGTGCAAGGTGATAACACGGTCGTGGAAATCACCGGCGGAATCACTCTCGCTGGCGCCACCGTGGTAGGGGGTACCGCCGTCGGCAATCTGAATTTGAACGGCGGCGTGTTGGCAGTGGGCGGTGTCGTCGCTCGCGGTGCGACCACCGGCACATCCTCGGCGTTCGTCAATTTCGATGGCGGCACGCTTCGCGCCGATGGTTCGAGCGTCACGTTCATGCAAGGCTTAAGCGCTGCCTACGTCTACGATGGCGGGGCTACGATCGACAGCAATGGAAATTCAGTGACGGTTGGTCAACCGCTGCTAACGCCCACCGGTAACGGTATTCTCACAATTCCCATTACGAACGGCGGTGCAGGCTATTTGAATGCCCCCCAAGTGCAAATCGCTGGGGGCGGTGGCTCGGGCGCAGTCGTCACTGCCATAGTTGAAGGAGGCGTGCTGACAGAAATTCAAATATTGAACCCAGGCGTCAATTACACATCGTCCCCTACTGTCACGGTTGCGGGTGGCAATCCAACGACCGCTGCGACCATCGGCACTGCGACAATCGGTGCCAATGTCAGCGGAGGGTTGACGAAGGTGGGAACGGGGACGTTGACGCTGACGGCGAACAACACCTACACCGGTGCGACGGATGTCGAAGCTGGGACTTTAGCGTTGAATAGCGGGGTGGGTGAGGGAGCGATCGATAATGACGCGGGGACCGTTACCGTCGCAGCAGGAGCCACGCTGCAACTTCTGGCCAGCGAAACCGTGTCGGCCTTTGTCGGTGAAGACAACGTCGGTGATGAAGCAGACGGCTTGCTGAATCTAGGTACGTTCACACTCACCACGACGGGAGATGCCACGTTGGCGAACGTCACGACCATCAGCGGCGGCATCATTGCGGGCGGCGCGATCGTTGACGGCGATGCAGATAACAACATCACCGGCACTAACATCTACCTGCAAGCGACATTGGGCATAGGCAGCAGTGATGCGATCGAAACGGCCGTCGTTGATGCCACGCTCAGCAGCACGAGCGGCAACATCGTGATTACTGAACTCGACGCGCTCAACTTGCTCGGGCTGTCGGCGCTAGGTGGCGATGGCACGATTACAGCAGGTGGTGCGCTGACCGATGGCGCGACCGCCACGATCATCGTGAGTGGAACTGCGGCCTTCTCGGCTACGAGCATCACGCTCGGCGACGCTGTGGGAAATACAGTGAACTTCGGTTCGCTGACGTTCACGAGCGCGGGGACGGTGAATATTTCGGAAGATAGTGCGACGGAGTTGACGGGAACTAGCACGGCGTTGAGCCTGGTGCTGACATCGACGGCGGGAATTACGAACGATGCGACGGCCAGTGTGGCGGTGACGAACAACGCCACGTTGAATGCCACGAGTATCGCGCTCGGGAATGTCGGGGCACTCGATACGGTGAACTTCGGTTCGCTCACATTCACGGCCACGGCCGGCGGCGTGACGATCGAAGAGAACTCAGAGTTCGAACTGTTCGGCGCGAGCAGTGCAACCGGCACGATTGTCCTCACCAGCCTCGATACGCTGGCTGCAAATGAGAACATCACCATTCCAGCCGTGGCTTCGGTGGAATCCACTGCAGCAAGTGTGACGTTGAATGCGGGTGATGGCCTCACGTTGAATGGTGGCTCGCTCATTAGTGGTTTCTCGGGCGTGGCGCTGAATGTCGATGACATCGGCGGGTTGGGAGCGGGAGCCGGGTCGGCCAGCACGCTGGCGGGCACGGTGACGGCGACGAATAACGATGTCACGCTGACGACTGGGAATGGAATCGATATGGTGACGGTGGCGGGAATGGTGAGTGCGCTGGCAGGGAACATTGTGGTGAATCTGGGGACCGGCAACGACGTCTTCACCAGTGCCACGAATGGCACGACCGTCATTAACGCGGGCGCGGGAACCTTCACGATCAACGCCGGTGACGGCAACGACACCATCACGACCGGCGACGCCAACTTCGCCGCGGCGATCACGGCGAGCCTGACGAACCTCAACGGTAACGATGGGACCAATCCACTCAGCGATGGCAACGACACGTTCAATGTCCGGCCGCTCAGCACGACTCCGTTCGCGGTGCGCGGCGAACGGCCGCATCTGGTGCCGGTCGGCGACACATTGAACCTCGACTTCAGCACGATCGGCATGACGATTCCCACCTTGACGGTCGGCGCGGTCAACGGCGGTGGCTGGAGCTTCACACCCTCGATGCTACTGCCGGTGAACTACAGCAGCATCGAGAAGGTGGTCACCACGCCGGCCGCCTCGGTCTACAACCTGATCATCCTGATGGACGACACGCTGCAACCGCTGGCCGATCGCCTCAAGAACAGCATCAACGGCGCCGCCGACGATGTGATCGACGTGCAGCGGATCGGCCCCACCGACTTGCAAGTGGAGGTGAATGGCGAGCAGGTCTTCCGCGGTGCCGACGCGGCGATCCGCACGCTGCAGATCCTGGGTTCGAACGACCAGGGAGACACGCTGCGAGTGAATGAAGATGCCATGCTCGGCCTGCCGCTCTTCGCAGGCGTACTCGGCGCGACGGCGGTGGCCGGTGGCCACGTCAGCCCGACGTTCACCAACCTGACTTCGCTGGCTGCGGTCCCCTTCCACTTCGATGGCGGCAACAACAGTGCGGGTGGCCCAGATGCTGCCGAGTTGTACCTGGTCGCCAGCCACGCGGTGGTCTCGACCTCCGATAATCTGGATTCTACCCACAGTGGTAACATCGGCGTTGGTGCCGGGCCGCTCGCATTTGGCACCCCACGGTTCGCGCTCTCGTTCGAGAATGTGGAGCCGATCTTATTCGTCGGAGCGGGTGGCTCGCTGACCAGCGACGCCAGCAGTTCCCCCGATAGCGACGTCACCAGCCTGACCATCAGTGATGCGGGGAGCACTTCGCTGATCGCAGCCAACCTCGGCAGTCTCACGTATGCCCCGACCACCTTCAGCGGCTTCAACTCGCTGGTGGTCCGCAGTGGTGGCGGAGCCGACACGATCGACCTCGTCGCGATCGATACGACCCCCGCCAACGGGGTTGTGCTCGACACCAGCGTGCTCCTCGATGCCGATAATCAACTCAGCACCGATCTTAGTGCCGACAACATCATCGTTCGCACTCTCCCCGCGCTCTCGGGTGTGGCCACGCTGCTCGGTGGTCTTGGTAGTGACACCTTCAGGCTCACCGACGACCTCGACGACATTGCCGGCCCGGTGGTGGTCGACGGGGAAGACAACAACCTGGCGGGCAATAACGATCAGTTGTTCATCGACGACAGTGGCGACACGACCGCTGACCCGAACGTGCTGATTGCTGCAGCCGGCGGGATGAATGCGGACTATGCGGTGACGGGAATCAACGCCAGCGGAGTCACGTTCCGCAACATCGACAGCTTCGATTACACGGGCACGCAAGGGGGCGACACGATCGACGGCCGGTTCACCCCGACCAGCGTGCCGCACGACCTGAACACGGTGGCCCTGCGTGGTTTCGACGGCGACGATCAGTTCCTCCTCTTCACGTCGAACCAATGGGGCGGGGTCACCCCGGTGACGGAACTGCCATTCACCCGCGTGGCCAGCGGCGTGGGGACGATCAGTCTGTACGGCAACGATGGTGAAGATATCTTCGGCGAAACTCCGGCCCCGGTCATCGGGAACACGGGAGCCATGCACGTGGGCCTAGCCGTCCCCGCCACGACGCGGCTGATTCGTCCGACCACGGCCGCGACTGCGGGGGGAAGCACCATCTTCATCGACGGTGGCGATCCGGTACCGGCGCTCAATCAGGCCGGTGATTCCTTGGTCGGCGATGTGCTGAACCTGGATGTCACGGACGTGCCGAAGAACACGGCGATGATCGTGGGAGCCGGTTCGTCGGGGAACGTCCTCAGCGCCAACACGGCCCCCTTCAGTTGGGTCAGCATCGAAGACCTCAACCTGGTCGACAACGGCAAGTTGACAGGCGTGCAGATCGGCGACGTGTTCGGTCGCGGGACCACGGGGAACGACCTGATGCAGATCTCGGCCAATGCCACGGCCGCGCTGCCGCATCAGGTGCGGGTGCGCATCGGCGGCGCGATCATGAACTACAACGTGCCGGGCAAGGCCGTGCTGTACGGCGGCAATGGTGTCGACACGATGTCGCAGACCACGGCCTCGATTCCGGCTGTGTTCTACGGCGAAGCAGGCAACGATTCGCTGGCGGGGGGCTCGAACAACGACTGGCTGGTGGGTGGCGACGGGAACGACCAGATCACAGGTGGCGAAGGCCAGAACGTGATCTGGGGGGATAACGCGCCGACGAATCCGAGCGACCCGACCCCGCAAGACTTCCAGGGCCCGAACGACGGTAACGACACGATCAGTTCGGGCAACGGAGCCGACGTGATCTATGCCGGTGGTGGCCACGACGTGGTGAACTCCGGTGGGGGCAACGACTACATCCATGCCGGGGCGGGCAACGACAGCGTCGATGCTGGGGCCGGAGACGACCGGGTGTATGGCTACAGCGGCAACGATACGCTGCAAGGCAACAGCGGCAACGACCTGCTGTCGGGCGGCGACGGTAACGATTGGCTGCTGGGTCACTCGGGGAACAACGTGCTAATCGGTGGCACGGGGAGCGACACGCTCTCGGGTGGGGATGGCAACGACCTGCTGATCACCGGTGGGCTGGGTGGTGAAGAGAACAGCACCTGGACTTCAGCTCCCAACACGATGACCTATGCGGCGAACACCTACAGCGACCCAATGGATAACGACGCAGCCCTGCTCGCACTCCTGACGGCCTGGCAGGGGAACTCCAACGCCGCTGCACCACCGCCCGAAGTGCTTGCCCTGCTCCCCATCATCGCGCCCGACGGCTCGGACGACGACGCCTGGGGCGGCAACGGCAGCGACCTCTTCAGCTGGGACGCCGCCGACATGGCCGACGAATCCCTCACCGCCCCCGGCCCCAACGACTTCAACAACCCCGCCACAGGACCTGACGTCCGACTGATCTAATCTTTACTGCGATGAGTCTGGATAGCTTCGTCGTTCGCGCGCATCGTCCTGCGGTGGAGAAGTGCAGGCAGCACCTTTTGGCAGGCGATTGCGAACTCACTCACGAAGTGGCAGGATTGCCATCGGAGCAGGGACCAAAGGGGGAAGAGGCCAAGCGATTAGACTTGCTGATCTTGAACTTGCAGTCAGCGATACTGCGCGCCTAGCCGGCCTTCGATCACCGTGTCGATATGTCATCCGGAGGTTGTACCGAATCGTACCGAAACTCATGTTATGTACCGCGAAATACCGCACGTTTTTGAATCGAATCGCGGCAGATTTTTCTCCATTTGCTGGCTCGGATTTCTGACGCAATTCCTCCGCCAGTCTTGCAACCAAGGCCCAGTCCTCTGCGGCGGTCGCTGCGGATATTCGATTCCTCAGGTCAGTTAGCTTAAATTCTGGCCGATATCCTTCTCCATCTGATATCTCGCTAAAGCGGACACCTTTCGCCACAGTAACTTATCCGGAACGTGAAACGAATTCTCTAGGTCGAGGTTAAACTCGTTGAGATTGAGTCCGCCGCTCACGAGCTTGAATCCGTGCGAGCTTTTCACGAGCCGCAGTCTTAATAGTTGCAGAAACATCTGCAAGCGCCAGCAGCGACTCCAGATCTCTCTGGGTCTGGCTTTCGTCATCCATCGCTGAATAGGCCAGGGCTCGGTTTAAAAGAGCACTCGCCCGGATATCGCTGTTAGTGCTTGCAACAAGCGCGTCGTAAACCCGAATGGCAGGCTCCAAGCTACCTGTTCTTGCCAGTGCAATTGCCTCCTTTAATCTCGATTCCTCAGTTGGTGAATAGAAGATCGCTTTGATCTGATCGAGAAAACCC
Organism: Anatilimnocola aggregata; assembly: GCF_007747655.1. NCBI lineage: Bacteria > Pseudomonadati > Planctomycetota > Planctomycetia > Pirellulales > Pirellulaceae > Anatilimnocola > Anatilimnocola aggregata. Next base: position 2,320,097 of record NZ_CP036274.1, on the reverse strand, counting down.
ATTGATTGCTCCTCCTAAAAATGTCGTTGGCGGCTGCTACTCATAACGCAGCGCGTCGATGGGATCTAATCGCGAGGCTTTCCAGGCGGGATAGAAACCAAAGATCACGCCCACGGTTGCGGAGACCGCGAAGGCCGAAATGATCGCCGGGATCGACGCCTCGATCGGCCAGCGGAGCAGGAACCAGACAAATACCGAAGCGCCGCGCCCCAGCAAGATGCCTACGAGTCCACCCAGCAAGCACAAGACGATGGCTTCAATCAAAAACTGGCGCAGGACGTGAAACGACCTGGCACCGACTGCCATTCGCAGTCCGATTTCTCTCGTTCGCTCGGTCACCGATACGAGCATGATATTCATGATGCCCACGCCGCCGACGGCCAGCGAAATGAGCGCGACGATCAAGAGCAAGCCGCCCATCATCTGCGACATAGCTCCGAAGGCCTTGAGCATTTCGCTCATGTTCCGAATGTTGAAGTCGTCCTCTTGTCCATCGCGAATGCGATGACGTTCGTGGAGCAGCGTCGTGATTTCGGCGATCGCGTGCGGAATCTGCTCGGTGGACGCAGCCTTCACCATGATCTGATCCACGTTCGTGACGCGCGCGTGCTGCGGATTGTTCGCTGCCTGCGTCGCATTTCGCGGCGGGTAAAGGGCGGTGGTTCCCGGGTAAAGTTCACCTAGAGAATTCACAGCAGTGCTGCTGTCCGTCGAGCCTTGACTGGCCCCGCCGGTATTCTTTCCGGAAACACGAAACTTCAATGTTGTCCAAGGAGCGATGAGGATATCGTCCTGATCCATGCCCATCATGTTGGCACCTTTCCGGCCCATTACTCCTACCACTCGCAAGGAGACATTTTTCACACGCAGGTCCTTGCCGATGGGCGACTCATCGTCGAACAGTTCTTTGGCAAGCGTCACACCAATCATGCAGACCTTGTTGCTTGCTCGAACATCTCTATCTGTGAAAATGTCGCCTTCTTCCATCTCATGCCAGTCACGCACTTGAAGGTAAGTCGGCGTCGTGCCGATGATCGACATTGGCACCCAGTTGCGATTGCCGCGAACGACCTGGCCTTGGATGGAGATGGTTGGCGCTACGTGAGCAACGTTGGAACACTGTGCAGCAATCGCCTCTGCGTCTTCGGGCGTGAGCGTCATTTCGCTTCCCGACCCAAAGTTGATGCCACCGCTGCTCGATGCCCCCGATTGAACCATAAGATTGTCGGCACCCATCGTGGACATCGTCTTTAGCAGCGCGACGCGCGATCCTGAACTGATCTCCACCATCGCAATCACGGCAGACACACCAATCACGATTCCAAGCGCCGTGAGCGCCGAGCGCATACGGTTCCGCCAGAGGGCAGCCAGCGAGGATCGTACGGTTGTGGGGACTAGCGAGGTGTAAAGCGTGTACGGCGTCTTATGATTGCGTTGCTTCGTTCCAATCGCTGAAGACCTATCCGACCGGACTGCCACGCGCCGAACGGTTGCAACGGCCACTTCACCTTCCGAATTATCATTGCTCGCTTCCGGACAGCGATCGTCTTGACGTTGATCGGCCACTGCTGGAAGCTCGTTATTTGAATCATTGAAAATCGAGTTCGCCGGTGATTCGGCTTCCTCATTGGCAGTATCCTCAACCACTAGGCCGTCGACCACTCGAATGGTGCGATCTGCCGCCGCTGCGACCTTCGGGTCATGGGTGACCAGGATCACTGTGAGGCCCGCAGCATTTAGCTCACGAAACATCTGCAGGATTTCGACACTGGTTTGCGAATCGAGATTGCCCGTGGGTTCATCGGCAAGCAACACAGTGGGCCGATTCACCAGCGAACGAGCGATTGCCACCCGCTGTTGCTGGCCACCAGACATCTTGGCAGGAACGTGATCAAGCCGGTCTTCCAGACCAACTCGCCCCAGCAATTCGACTGCCCGCGGTGCCGAGTCGGCTGCCGATGTTGCCTGAAGGGAATAATCGAGCGGCATCATGACGTTCTGAACCGCAGTGGTCCTTGCCAGCAGATTGAAACTCTGGAAGACGAAGCCCAGCTTCGAAGTGCGAACCACCGCACGCTGATTGGCGTCCAGCTTGCCGACTTCCTGTCCGTCGAGCCAGTACTCGCCTGAAGTCGGTCGATCGAGGCACCCCAGAATATTCATGAGCGTGCTTTTGCCGGAGCCGGAAGCGCCGACAATTGCGACGAGCTCGCCGCGGCGAATCGTAAAGCTCACACCCTTCAGCACCGGCACGTCAACTTCACCGATGCGGTAGGTCTTCGTTACGTTTGCGATGCGAATCAGGTCCATAGAAATTTTGAGCCTTACTCATTCTGGCCGGCGCTAGTTTGCTTGTTGCGAGGAATTTTTGGAGGTGCAAACGGATTGTTCGTTTCATCCGAAGCAGCTTGCGATTTCTCGCCTAAAACCACTAGCCGACCTTCCTCAATGCCGGCACCACTAACTTCGGTCGATGAGCCATCGGTCAACCCGATGGTCACCAATAGCGGTCGAACGAAGTTTTCCTCCTGAATCCAGATGAGGCCCTGGTTCTCATCCGTAACTTGCGGAACAGATTCTCGATCGGCTGGCGAGATCCGGTCTCGCTGCGGTTTGTAACGCAGAGCTACGTTCGGCACGATCAGCGCATCGTGCCGCTTTTCAATTTCGAATTTCACGTCGGCGGTGAGATACGGCAAAAGCCTTTGATTTGAATTGTCGGTCGTGATGACTACGGTGTACGTGACGACGTTCTGGCTCATTGAGGCGTTGAGGCGAATCTGCGTCACCGTGCCGTAGAACGTGTCCTTGGGAAACGCATCGACTTTGAAGTGCACCGGCGTATTGACCTTTACCAGGCCGATATCTGCTTCGTTCACCGATGCCCAAACCTGCATCCGGCGGAGATCTTTGGCAATGAGGAACAGGCTTGGCGTATTGAGGTTGGCAACAACCGTTTGACCCATATTCACGCGTCGATCGATAATGGTTCCCGATACTGGCGAGGTAATGGTTGTGTAACCTAGATTCGTCTCCGCCAGGCTCAGGGCAGAAGTGGATTGGGCAATCACGCTCTTGCCAACTTCCACATTGGCCTTTGCCGCTCCATAGTTCGCCTTGGCAAGAAGATAATCGGAATCTGAGATCGCACTTCCATACGTTGTCTTCGGCGTTCCTGCAGTGCCAGTGCCAGTGCCAGTGCCAGTGCCAGACGAACTAGCAGCGATGCCGACGTACAGTTTCTGGGCTCGCTTCCACTCGGCCTCAGAATGGTCAGCGCGAGCCTGGAATTGCAGGAGATCTGCTTTCGCGCGATCAAGGGTCGCTTGCGCCTGGTCGCGCTGAGCTCGATAAACGGCGGGGTCAATCTGGACGAGCACCATCCCTTCTTCCACGGGCGAGCCGTAGTCGAGTGTCTTGCTGGCGAAATTCGGATCCGACTTGCCTCGCGGATCTTTGCCGATTTCTTTGATCCGTCCCATGACTTGTGCGCCGACGTCGATGACCTCTTCGGGTTCGACGGTGCCTGTCGCACCAACGTTGAAGTATATGTCGCCACGCTCGATCGCCTGCGTCCGGTAGTTCGCCTGCGGCACGTGGGGTCCGCGATTGGTATAGAAATAGGCGGATGCGGAGAGCACCGCGACCACGAGAAAACCCATTAAAACTTTCATGAAGCAGGTTGCGACGGCGAAATAGAGATGCTTTGCCGATATTGGACTCGCGAGTTTCGTCAGACCGTCGCACTCCTCTCAGAACTAGGTGCGACAGACGAAGATGCGGAGCGCGCATCCGCCTAGAAAGCTGAGTTTTTGCGAAAACTCCCCGAATCCGCCCGAAAGCAAAGGCGTTTACTCTTCGGGAATGATCAGCGGCGGACGGGGAATCTCGGCCTGAAATTCAGAGCCGGTTATTTCTCGCCACCGAAGCATTTGGTCATTGGTGAGGATCGCCAGTGCTCGCTTGTTGGCCGAAGGAGACGGATTGCTAGTTGTAGTCGCCGTTGGCTGCCGCACTTGGCGAAGCATGTTGACAAAGAGTCCCTCTTCAATCACTCGCGCCTGCTCTCGCTGCTGATCCGTCAGTTGCAGCCTATTTGCAACGTCCGGGTCACGAAACGCGTCGGAGACATCGGTCTGCAAACTGATCTGGTAGAGCCGTTGCAATTGTTCACGACTAAGTATGGCCCGCACGATGGCCTCATTTTGTCGAGCCTTTTCTAGCATTTGCTGGGAACGTTCAGAGGGCGGGCGGCGCCCCAGTTGATTGATCACGTCCTTGAATTGCTGATTCACACGTAACGACAACTCCTTCACTTCCTGCCGTTGCTGATCGTTGACCTTGAGGTCGTCCAGCACCGTGTCGTAATCCAATAAACGTAGTTGTTGACTCGCACGCAGCGCCCCTAGGTCCGAAAGAATCTTTTCTACGCGGGCACGTGCTTCCTCTAAGTCTACTTGTGCTCCTTTGTCTTCTCGCCGCTGCTCGATGAACTCGCGATAGTAGATAAGGACAGACGTCAGCAGCCGTTTTCGCAGCGGTTCAGTTCCAGGGCGATCCGCGAGCTCCTCTTCACTCACGCGAAAGAGATCATCGACACTTCGCCTCGCCAGTTTGTATTGCGCTTCGGCTTCGTTCGCGCGGGTTTGCTCGCGTTTGTACGCTTGCACGACCTTTTGTTGTTCGCCACGAACGATGGCCGACGTAGCGAGCGAACCGATCGTTGTCAGAATTAACAGGATCACACCGGTGACTACAACCGACGGGTGCCGCTTCAACCATTTGCGAGCCAGTTCCAAGCTGGTAGGACGCCGTGCGCGAATCGGCTTGTCATCGATAAAACGTTTCAAATCTTCAGCAAATTCTGCAGCTGTGGAATAGTGGTCCGCAGGAGCTTTGCTCAACGCCTTCAGCAGAATTGTTTCCAACTCCTCTGGCACATTGGGAGCAATTTTGTGTGGCGCTTCGGGATCAGCTTCCGCAATCTGCTTGAGCAATCGATTTCGATCACGTCCGTCAAAGATGGGCCGTAAGGTGAGGAGCTCATAAAGTGTCGCGCCCAATGAATAAACATCGGTTCGATGGTCGATAATCCCTGGCAACGCCTGAGCCTGCTCGGGGCTGGCATAACGCAAAGTGCCGAGGATTTCGCCAGAGATCGTTAGCCCCGTGTCGCCAGCAATCTGCGCCAATCCAAAGTCCGTGATCCAGATTTCACCACGAGTGTCGATCAGCAGGTTGGCAGGCTTGATATCGCGGTGAACAATACCCACTTCGTGGGCATAATGCAGCGCATGGGCCGCTTTTTGCCCTACTCTGGCAACCCACTCAAAGTATTTGCGAGAATTGTGGGTCAAGCTCGCAGCAATGTTGCCTCTACCTGCCGTGCTTTCCGCCGCCAACTGTGCAGTACTGGACTTCACTATTTCGGTGGCGACCGATGGCTCATTGTTTTTCTGCTGCCGAAGTTCACCAACCAGTTCACTAAGACTCTGGCCCTCGATCAGTTGCATGGCGTAATAATGCACGCCCAGTTCTGCACCAACCCCATACACGGCTACGATGTTCTCATGCCGCAAATTAGCCGCAGCGAGCGCTTCGTTCTTGAATCGCTGCAATCTGCGCGGATCGATCGCCGCCGCAAACGGCAATACCTTCAAAGCAACCTTGCGACGAAGCGACTGCTGCTCTGCCTCGTACACAACTCCCATCCCGCCCCGGCCGATTTCGCGAATCAGGTGAAACTCGCCAAGCTGCCGCGGCGGCGGCGAGTGCTCGGCTGCTTTGCTATCTCGCTGCGAATTCTCCTGGCCCCACGACTGAGTATCGTCGCTCAAGCCCTGAGCGTAGGCTGCCTCGCGAAGGGGAACCGCGACACGCTCAATTTCAGCCTGGGCAGCAATAAACTCCGCGAGTTCTTTCGCAAATTCAGGATGTTGCGCTAGAAACTCCTCGCGACGGATCATTCTGCCGGCTTCACGAGCCTCGATGTACTGCGCCAGCAACTCGTCGAGCTTCGATTCGCGTCCATTTGTCTCATCGACCTCACTCATGATTGCCCTATTCCGTCTGCTCCCATCAGCTCGCGAAGCTTTCTCAGCCCTCGAAACAAAAGCCCCGCCACAGCTGGCCGTGTTTTGCCAACGCAAGCCGCGACTTCTGCCAGCGGCATTCCCTTCAGGTGATGGAGTTCGATGACTTCTCGCTGCTCTTCGGGAATCAGTGACATCGACTTGGCAAGCGCGAGTATCTCCTCCGCGCGGACGGCAATGCCGCTGGGTGAAGTCTGGTCGGCGGCTAACGCTCGCTCCAGTCGCGACGCCGATAAGTTCAGATCCGCTTCCAACGACCGCTCGCGGCCTGCGTCGCGAGCCTGGGTCGCATATTGTCGAGCGGCTCCAGCTAACACATTGGCCAGAATCGCTCGCAGCCAAGAGAGCCGTTCCGTCTCCGACTCGCCTTTAAACTGCCCCTCGCTTCGATGCGCCTCAAGCACTGTTTGCTGAACAATGTCCGATTCATCCACTTTACTGCGCAGTCGCGCCCCTAACTGCATCCTCGTAAGCAGCCTGAGGTATTCGCGATATTCTTCGAGCGGGCGGTCACCAGCTCTCGATGGCAGTGTAAACGACGGTCGAATAGTGCAGCGCGCGGCGGTTGAAAAGTGTGGCGCTGAGGTGGGGAAGGGTCTCAGTCTAAATCAGGGTGTTGGGGCATTCCAGTAAGAATCCTTCCTCCTCCGGAGGAGGAAGGATTGCGACGGTTGTAACGACGGCTAGGATTCTGCCGTTTCATCGGCGGGTGACAAGGATGAGGTCGCCGGTTTCGGGCGCGATCCTTTGCGGCGGCGCCGCGCGTCTTGCAAGCGATAACTTTCGCCGGTCGATTCGAGGATGTGGCAGCGGTGTGTCAGCCGATCGAGCACGGCGCCGGTCAGGCGCTCGCTGCCCAGGACTTCGGTCCATTGCTCGAACGGCAGATTGGTGGTCACGATCAACGATTGGCGTTCGTAAGCGCTACTGATGACCTCGAAGAGCAACTCCGCGCCCAGCTTACTGGCGGGGACGTAACCCAGTTCATCGAGGATCAGCAGATCGAACTTGGCTAGTGACGACTTCATCCGCAGCAGCGTCCGTTCTTCTCGGGCTTCCATAAGTTGCGTGATCAGTTCCGTCACGCGGCAGAAGCGGACCCGTTTGCCCCGCTGACAGGCGGCAATGCCAAGCGCGATGGCCAGGTGCGTCTTCCCCGTGCCCGGATGCCCGAGAAAGATCACCGACTCGCGGCGTTCCACGAACTCGCACCGCAGTAGTTCTGCCACCAGCACGCGATTGAGCGAGGGCTGGGCGGCGAAGTCGAAATCACCAGGCGATTTCAGGTTGGGAAAGCGCGCTGACTTGAGCCGCCGCTCGCTGGCACGCTTCTCACGGTTGAGTAACTCCAGCTCACACAGTTGCAGCAGAAAGCCCAGATGATCGACGTTCTCCGTCGCACACCGCTGGGCCGTTTTCTCGCAGCCCTCCAGGAACGACGGCAACCGTAGGGCCTTCAAGTGATGCTTGAGCAGCACCGTGCTTTTGGTTTCGAGAGATTTCATAACACACCTCCCGTCGTCAGCGCGCAGGTCAGTTCACGGTAAGACAGGAGATTGGGAGGAGGGATCGAGTGCGACTGCAGATGCGGATGATTGTCCAGCCGAAACCACCGCGTCGGCTCTTCCAGTCCCTGCTGCACGAGCAGCCGAATCGCATCGACGGCCAGAACGTCGATCTCCAGTGCCCGCTCAATCGCCGCAGTTAATGCAGCCAGCGAGATAGTCTCCAGCAGCCGCAAGGTTTTGATGAACTCCCGGCGGCCGTGTGCGCCGCCATCTGCTTCCAGACGCCGCCGGAGGAGATCGAAACAGTCCGGCAAGCCCCAGTTTTCCAGGGGTTTCGCGAAGTCCAAGCCCCCTGGCTTCCGCTCCAAGAGTGCCAGGTAATGCAGCGGGTTGTAATGGACCTGCTCCTTCGACCAGTCGCGTGGATGCTGGGCAACCAACTTGTCGTTAACGACCAGCCGAACTTCCTCCAGGCCGCCAATTGCGGTCACTTTCTGATGAGCATACTGCGTCGGCACCGAGTAATCGTTGCCGTCGAAGCGAACCAAGGAAAGAGAGTTGGCCTGGGCCGGTTCGACTCGCCGCGCTTCAAAGCCCGACTTCGGCAGCGGCAACAACGCAGCCTGCTCCTCTGCCAACAACGTGGCTTTGTTCGCCGGTTGTCCGCGTAACTGGCGTTCCAGATCTTCACAGCACTGCCGCTCGAGTTCGGCATTCAGCACTTCCAGGCTGCCGGTCCGTGGTACCGGCACCAGGAAGTTCCGCCGCGCGAAACCGATGAGGTTCTCCGTATGCCCCTTCTCCATCGGCCGTCGCACCAGGCAGAAGTGATGCTCAAACAGATAATGACTCTGCAGCCGTAGGAACTCACGCGTCGGCGTGTCACCCCGTTTCCCCACGAACCGGGCCACAGCAATCCGGCTGTTGTCGTAGCTGATCCGGCGGGGCACGCCGCCGAAGAACTCAAAGGCCCGCTGATGGCCCGCTTGAAACGTCTCGGTGCATTCGCGAGGAAAGACCTGCACGAAGAACGCGTCGCTGTACGGCAACGACATGACGCAGTACGCGACTTTCGTCGGCATGCCTTGCAGCACCACCTCCGCTTCGCCGAAGTCGAACTGGGCTTCGCCCGGTTGATGCGACAAGGGTAAGAACACCTCCGCCGTGGTCGTTCGCCACTCCCGCACGACCTCGCCGACCACCGTGATCCCGCCGGTGTAGCCATGCTCGGCACGCAGGCGGTCGAAGATCCGTTTAGTGGTGTGGCGCTGCTTGCGGGGCGCCGTTTTGTCCTGCTCCAGGATCTCGTGGATGATCGGCAGGAACGGATCGAGTTTGGGCCGCTCCCGGGGCAGACGTTGTCGATAACCGGGCGGCTCAGGGTGCTGCAGGATCTTTTCGAGGGTCTGCCAGTGAAGGGAAAATTCCCTGCAAACCGCTCGTTTGGATTTCTTCTCGGTCAGGACAAGACGACGGATTTCGGTCCAGTTATGCATATCTCGCAGCATGGGCTACGCTCGCGGATCGTAAGGCTTGAGACGCTGGGAAGCCTCAAATCTGCCTTACGGATTCTCACGAGCAGGGCTAGCGCTGCACTTTTCGACCGACCATCGGCTCCGCCGCGCGCTGCACTATTCGACCGTCGTTTACACTCGATGGCAGTCCCATGCGTGCACTGTTCCTATTTACTTAGGTGCTAACGGCCAGCGAGTGTAGCGCCAATTCCTAGCTTTATTTTGAAGTCAGCGACTTTCAGCAGATAATCGCACAAACACGCTTCGATTTGTCGGTGCTATCCGCTCTCATCGGTCTGGAGCACTCAGTGACTAGCACCCACAAAAGCGATTTCTTTCACGGCGGGCAGGTGCACGTCAGTGATTGTACGGGTTATGGGAACAGGAGTATCGCGAGTGGTCCGCTCGTTCGCTTGTGGGCAAGGACTATGTCTACGTGCGGGCCGACGGAATTCACCTCCCTGGTCGGGACTCTCCTTCTAGCCGCGCTCTCTGCTTTTCATAACAGATAGGGACGTGGTTTTGTGCTAAGCGGTTTTGAGGAGAGTTCACGTCAATACCCCAGAAACGAGTTTTGAACTTGGTTTAACAGCATGTCGGAAATCCCGGTAAGTTGCAGAGTGAATCAGCCTCTCTCCGTTGGTATATTGCCATCTAAAATCTGCGAACAAGTGCCAGGGAGCGATCTCGATGAAATTCGTGTTACCGGCGGTTCTGCTATTTAGTTTTTGCTGTCCTGTGCTGCTGCAGGCTCAGGATGCGCCGGCGAAGCCGCGTGCAGAAGTCGCTCCGCTCAATTGGCCGTTGCCATATATGCAGACGCTCCCGTCTGATTACTTGGATCGTCAGCGGGCGAGCCTGGTGGCGGGGACCAGTCGGCTGGCAAGGCTCAATTATGACAAGAGTGTGGGGACCGATTCCATTGGCTGGGTTCGCTATGGCTTGCCGGCGCTGATCCTGGGACAGCGCGTCGATGATATCAACCAATTCTTCGAGTCCGATAAGTTTGTCGTCTCCGCCAATCCCAAATTTGGATTCAGCCTGTTCGGCGTCAGTTACTTTCGCTTGTATGGGCTGATGAATTCTCGCACCGGTCCCATGAGAGGACCGCTATCGCAGAAAGCCCAAGAGAATTTTGAGAAGGGGTTCTGGGCAGTGGCCAAGGTGAACACCAAATTGGCCGAAGGTCAGCGTGGGATTTGGGAAATGGAAGGATCAGAGAACCACCATATCACCAGCAAGTCGTGCGACTTACTTGCCTCGCAGCACCTGCGGAAGATTCCGGAATATGCGAATCAGAAGTACGACGATGGCTCCACACTGGCACAGCAGTATGAAGTTCGCCGCGACTATTGGCTGAAGTGGTTTGATGAGCGAGCGAAGCGGGGCCAGTTTGTCGAGGCTGCGTCCCCGAGCTACCAAGGGGACAGCGTCGCTGGACTCCTGAATATCCGCGATTTTGCCGAGGATGAGATCCTCCGCAAGAAGGCTGACATGTATCTCGACCTGACATTCGCCAACATGGCCGAGGAGACATTGTTCACGACGCGCGGCGGTCCCAAGAGTCGCGTCAAAGTCGGTCACGAATACGATGGCATGACGGAGCGGAGTTACGATCTGATCTTCAATGCTCCTGGCCGCACCTACACACCGCTGGGCGTGGGCGGGCACTCGACCAGCAACTACTATCCGCCGCCAGCGGTCGTGAGCCTGGCCAAAGACACGAGCCAGCGCGGCGTCTATTCATTCACCAAACGCTGGCCGGGGCCAGTAGCGGAGGGTGGCGGACGGAGTGATAACGATCCGGATGGCGTGCTCTGGAGAAAACTCGATCCCGAGCGGAGCGTGCTGCGCTACGGATTTGCAACGCCCAGCTATGTGCTTGGCTCAGCTGGGCTCGATGCCAAATGGCTCGACGACGCGAGCATGGGTTTCCGGTGGCAAGGCGTCATTTTCGCCAGCGATCCGGTGGCTCGCATCGGCTTTGAAGTGAAGCCGGCAAATCTAAAAGACTGGCACGGCTTCAATCCCTTTTTCAGCGTGCAGGATCGTAACATCTTGATCACGCAAAAATGGGCTCCGGTGCCACCGAATCCGCGCTCGTCGAATCCGTCTTACCTGCAGCTGTACTTCAGCCCCACGCTCGACCAAGTGACCGAAGAGGGAGGCTGGATTTTCGTGAAAGACGGCGCGGCATACGCCGCGGTGAAGGTGGCCGCGGGAAGCTATCTATGGACCTCCCCCTGGAAGCGCTTTGATGCTGTCGACAAAGATAATAAGGTCTTCATCACGCTCGATACCGAGAACGCGCCGGTCATTTTGATCGCCAATCAAGCGGCGGATTACAACAATGTTTTTGATGACTTCAAAGCGGCAGTGAAGGCTCAACCGGTCCGCTATGAAAGTGGCGTTCTGAACTTCGACTCACTCACCTTTTACGGCCCCACTCATCCCGCCAAGATCAACGGCAAAGCTGTGAACCTTGCGCCTGCGCGCGGTTACGATTCTCCGTTCATTCGCTCAGATTGGAACAGCGGTCTCATCTACCTTCGCAAAGGAGACGAAACTGCGATTCTCGATTTTCGCGACCCGAAGAACCCCACCAAAACTGTCGGCGTTCCAATCACCGCTGCCTTCCCGCCGGGAGTTGGAACCGACCAGCCGATCGTGTTTGACAAACCTGGCCGCTGACATCGTGTGGGCCCTCCCTGTGCACAGCTCTCTGGGTGACGGTGCTCTCTTTTTCGATTTCCCTATTTCTTTGAGAGCGGCACTTGCTAATTTCGAGTCCCGATCAGTCCCTGAAACGGTCGCAACTTTCTTCGAACCTTTTAGGGGATCGGGTTGGCAGTGCATTCATCGCCATCTCTATGTGACGATTCTCAGCGCGCTGTTCTGTGCAAGGGTGCGGCAGAAGTTGTCGCCCTCGAACCCGGAAACCAGCGGCGAACTACTGACGCTGGAACATGTCCGTCGCGCCGCCGATGTCTTACTCGACACGCTGGACCTGCCACCCAAGCAGCGGCAACAAAGATACACAGCAGAACTGGCCCCCCAGACCCATTACCAACGCCGCCGCCTCAACCTCGCATCGTAAGACCCGGCTGAAACGCCTCCGCGACCTCGGCATCGATCCCGACCAAATCAAAAGCGTGGCACCGAAACAAGCGCCGTGCCAAACTCAAAATTCAGAATGTGGCGCAGTCCAATTAGCAAGCTGCGGCCAGCAACGGTAGCTAGTAGCGCGGTGCAATAACAGTGCAGGACAAGATCGCTATTGTCGGGGTTAAGCGATTGACTAGCGCTAGGCGGCCGCTTATGATTTTCCTGATTAAATCAGTAAAATCACACGGCTAAACGCAAATCAACACATGCCCGCGATCTTAGAGCCCCAAAATAAGTCTGCGACCGATGTCTGGCTGCGCGTGGTGGACCGCGCAGAGGAATTGCGACTCCAGCCCGGCGATCAATTGCCCAGCGTGCGTGAGCTCGCGAGCCACTTGGGACTTAATCCGAACGTCGTGCGGAGTGCGATCCTCTGTGCCCAAACCAATGGGGCAGTTCGGGTGGTTCCCCGCGTCGGTGTCTATTTGGAAACGTCGCCGGTCAACGCCCGCTTCACCGTCGACGAAACCATTCCCGGAGTCGAATCGACTCTGCGATCCGGCCTGAGCAGGGAACACGTCAATGTGCTGCACGTCCTCGAAGCGCGGCGCGTGATCGAAGTTGAACTGATCGGCCTGGCTGCCGAACGACGACGTTTGGAGGATCTGCTCCCTGCTCGACGGTTGCTCGATACCATGTTGCAAATGCCGAGTGAGACTTCGCGCCAAGAATACGTCGCGCTCGATTTTCGATTTCACGCTGAATTGGCGCGGCTTGGTGGCAACGACGTTCTGGCCTCGATGCAGCGAACGTTGACGGACCTGTTGGCGGGGCACTTTGCCGGAACTCCCGGCAGTCTCGATCGGCGGATCGACTCCGAGAGATTGCATATCGAGATCTACTCAGCCGTCGTTGCAGGCGACGCGCTCAAGGCACGGCAGGCAATGCACGAACATCTAAGCAACGTCTACCAATATCTGATCGGCTTCATTCAGCATCCCCCGGAGCCTCGCGCAGCAAAGCAACCCTAGTCCTCGGTCGCCACGCTGACGCTCCTTCACGCCGTTCGCCTTACCGCACGACAACCCTCACCGAAAAGTGGCCTGATGACATACAACATCAACCAAGCGATTCATGTTGTCCTTTTCAGCTCGCTGCTCTTGATCACCGCCGCGCTGGGCGAGGATGTTCCGAATCCAGACGTCGCCCTCGACCCCGCCACGGTGATCGTCAACCCGTGGAAGAATCACATTCCGCAGACAAAACGGCAGGGAGTGGCGGGCATCGAGCGCACTGCTAAGGGTCGGCTCTGGGTCGTGTATGGCCGTGACGTTGAAAGTACGCGAAATTATCAAGTGCTCAAGAAGAGCGACGACGATGGGCAGTCGTGGTCCGACTTCAAGCTGATGGTGCTGCCGCAAAAGAACGTGCGGGCCATGTCGCCGGCTATCTGGATCGATCCGCAGCAGCGACTGTGGTTGTTCTGGGGACAGAGCTTCGGCCTGCAAGACAACCGCTTCGGCATTTTTGCGATCGTGACCGACGAACCGGATGCCGAGAACCCGAAGTGGTCTGCCCCGCGCCGCTTGGGCGACGGCATTATGCTGAACAAGCCGACCGTCCTCAAGAACGGCGACTGGCTCCTCACTTCGTCGATCTGGAAAGCCGACGACAGCATCCGCGTTTACGCTTCGACGGATCAGGGTGCGACCTTCGCGCTGCGCGGATCGGCCAATGTCCCTGATCCTGCGACGCGCGGTCCCGACGAACCGATGATTGTCGAACGCAAGGACGGCACGCTCTGGATGATGGTCCGCATGCAGGGTCTGGCCGAGACGATCTCGCGTGATGGGGGAAAAACTTGGACACCCGTCGAACGGATCGCGATCAAGCATTGCACCTCACGATTTTTTCTGCGGCGGTTGCAAACCGGCGCGCTGCTACTCGTGAAGCACGGCCCGCTCGATGAACGTGCCGGGCGCGAAAAGCTGATGGCTTTCCTTTCCGACGACGACGGAAAATCCTGGCAAGGCGGTCTGCTGCTCGATGAGCGCGAACATGTTACCTACCCCGATGGCGTTCAAGCACGAGACGGAACGATTTACGTCGTCTACGACCACAATCGTACTCCAGATGGTGAAGTGCTATTCGCCGTCTTTACTGAGGAAGACGTCCGTGCCGGGAAAGTGGTCTCCGACAAGGTAAGGCTGCGAACACTGATCGACCGACTGCCACAAACAAATCAACCGGCTAATCAAGAGGCAAATAGATGACCCTGAAACAAGCACTCCTCGCCGCCCTGCTTCTGTTCGCTTCCCGCCCATTACTTCACGCCGCCGAGACGCTACTCGTCGATCAGGGCGCACCGCGTGCCCAAATCGTGATTGCGGCAGAGAATCGCCCCCGAATGGCGACGCTGGCAGCTCTAGAACTGCAACGCCACATCCAGGCGATAAGCGGAGCGCGGCTACCGATCGTCACGAGCCCGGATGCGAGCCTGCCGATCAAAATCTATGTGGGCAAGAGCCCAGCCACAGACAAACTGGGAGTGACCGACAAGGATTTGAAATACGGTGCGTTTCGGATGGTTTCTGGGAAAGACTGGCTGGTGCTGCTGGGGAATGACTTCAACTTTGTTCCCCCCGCATATCTGGCCAGAAAGCGGAGCGACAAGGAGCCCGAACTGGCCTGGAAGAAAGCGGTCGCGGAAAAAACCGACATGGAGTGGGGATTTCCGTTTCAATCGGGCGTGGAAAGTCAGTGGATTCCCCCGAAGTTCGAAGCGACGCTAGCTGCGTATTACGGGAAGGATGCGGCCGATCTGTGGCTCACCAGCGGCAATACGACCCGCGGATTTGAATACCAGGATGAAAACGGATCGCTCAATGCGGTCTGCGAGTTTTTGCGCGGCCTGGGTGTCCGCTGGTATATGCCTGGCAGCTTGGGTGAGGTCGTGCCGGAACGAAAAACCATTGAGCTGACCGCGATGAACAAAACCGTCTTTCCCGATACTCACGGCCGGTCATGGCTGTGGAATAACTACGCGAAGTTTTCCTTCGACGATGTCCTCTGGGCACGAAGGATCGGGATCAACTCACCTTATCAGAAGCTCGGCTTTGCCGGCGGCGCTCACGGGCTGACGCATGTCCACAGCGGCGAAGCAATGAAGAAGGCCCATCCCGAATACTATGCACTCCTCGGCGGCAAGCGCGACATCGAGCACCGCGGCCACGGCACACCGTGCTTCTCGTCGGAGGGGCTTTTTCAGGAGACAGTAAACTACTGCCGGTTCATGTTCGACGTCTACCAGATGCCCGCAGTAGACCTTTGGCCGGGAGATGGCCTCTCCCACTGCGGCTGCGAAATGTGCAAGGAGAAGCCCACTCCCGAGTTGGTGTGGGGTTTCACCGAGCGAGTCGGTCGAGAACTCTACAAAACGCATCCCGACAAACTCATCACCGGCGGGGCCTACACTTCATATAACGATACTTCGGACAAGGTCGCAAAGTTCACGCCCAACGTGGCGATCAAGGTCTCCAATTCAGGCCGCCCGAAGATGAACGACCCGGAGCACTGGGCCGACTACACGAGTCGCATGGATCGCTGGAAAGCGAAAGTGGCGCCGGGCAACATTTTCCGATTCGAAAACAACCTCTATCACCTCTGGGGGAAAGAGGATGGCGTCCGTGGCGCGGCGATTTCCTATCCGCTGCTTCACCCGCGGGCGATGGCCAAGGATCTCAAGTATCTCAAGGGGGTCGCGCTCTTGGGAACCGGAGAGGTCAGCCAATATCGAGCAAAATGGCAAGCGATGGGTTTGGAACACATCACCCTCTACATTCAGTCTCGTTTTTTCTGGAATGCGGACCAAGACGTCAATCAAGTGCTCGATGAATACTGCACGCTTTTCTATGGCCCGGCCGCCAAGGAGATGAAGCAAGCGATTGACTTCGCTGAGAGTAACTTGGCCTACAAGGACGTCAGCCGCGGCAGAGGTAGAGGGAACCCGATGAATGTTTCCTTGAACACTGCGCTTAAGTTCAGGGACTTACTCGACAAGGCGAAGACGGCAGCCGGTGACACAATCTACGGACAACGGATCGAGGCGGTCATCTCAGACCTGCAGCCGAGGGAGCAGCTCATTGCCAAGTACCAGGCCAAGGAGCAAGAACTCGCTGAGTTGCGCAGTAAAGCGCCCCTTGCCGTCGGTACCGTAGGCGCAAACCTCTCCGAGAGGCCGCACTATCCGCTGAAGGCAAACCGGGGCAATATCAAAGGCGTTCCCGAAACCACATTCCAAGTGGGATGGGACAAAAACTTCTTACTGCTCGACATCGTCTGCAAGGAACCAGATATGAAGAAAATCGTCGTCGCCAATGATGTGGTCAGCGGCGACTATGTGGCAGTTTCCATGGAAACTCCGAATCACACTTACTACCACCTGGAGGTCAATCCGGACGGTCGACTGTTGGAAGGCGCCCCGTCGGGAGACTGGAAATCACTCGCCGACGTCAAAGCAGATAAAGGGGCCGACTTCTGGCGCGTGCAATTGCGCATTCCCACGGTGGGCGAAGCCGAGGCCGAGGCCGATCCCAAACACCGCGTCGCGGGAACCATGCCCACGCAAGAGGCCCCGTGGTTCTTCAACGTTGGGAGGCTGCGATTGGCCGGCCTTGAAAAACCGGAGCAGCAAGCTTTCTCCCCAACGGGTGGATCTTGGCACATCCCCGCGAAATTCGGGAAACTCGAAATCAAATGACGGCAGCCAGTGCCTCTCTTGAAATCTTGGCGGCAGGCATCGTTGAAGCAAGTCGTCGCATGCCTCCCCGACGCCAAACTCTGAGACGATTATGAAGTCCAAATTCTCACCTCTCGTCACTTTGCTAGTCGCGATCATCACGCCATCGGCGCTTCACGCAGTGCCGCAGAGTGCGGACCGATTCAACAATTCGCCGGTGGTTCGATTTGCGCTGCCCAGAACTTCTACGGTGAAGCGTGAAGCAACGCCCTGCAAGAACGGTTTGACCAGATCGAGCCCGCGGGGAGAATTGTTGGCCTTCGTGGCAAGGCTCGCTAAAAACTGAAAGTTCGTGTCTTTGTCTCAAAGGACCGCCGCCATGCTGCCGGCGATGTCCTTCTTCACTATCGGCATTAGGGACGTCGCCAATATGAACGGCCCGGCATCTACAATGAGTTGGTAGGCGTCATCAAATAGCTTACGGTTTGCCGGGAAATATAGACGCTCGCCGCCAGCGAACACGCCCTCGAAGTAGGCTAAGACCGAATCAATCGGAACGGCGAACGCCTGGCTGACCAGTCCTGCAAGGAAAGACTGCGAATCAGTTCCTTCAGCCAACAGGGCGTTGGCGACAAAGGGCTCGATGCTTTGTGCTGCGATCGCGGGTAAGACGGCCAGGGCGGTCGAAGTTCGCGAAGGGTAAGCGGTCTCTGTCCCCGCTCCGCCAAAGACTTCCGCCATTCTTTTCAAAGGGGAGGATGATCGATGGATTGCCACGAGCCGGAGATTGAGCAGGGCAGATGCGAAAGTTGTATCGGTCGCTGCGGGAGAATGATCGGCAGAGGTATGCGGCGATCCTGAATGCTGCCGAGCGCCACTCCCGGCGCGCAAACGATCGGGACCAACCCGATGGTGTGTCCCGCGGGGAGGGTTTGTGAGATTCTGAAAATCCAGTCGAACCTAGGAGAGTCATCGTAGTCTAAAACTCGATCACTTCGCCGGGGCGCAGAAGCGAAGGTGCAACCTTGCAACCTGTTGGCTAAGGTTCGCGAGTTTAGCTGCCGCTAAGCTAGTCTCCCAAGCAAATACCGAGTGAGCGGGCTGCAGTGACAAATCCACCGTCCAAGGGAACGGTTCGCAGTTCCCTTGTTGCCTCGGCTAATGAGACACTCGTGACACCGGTGCCTGTATAGGACACCATTTGACCGAACTTCTTTTCTGCGATCAGGTCGACTGCCTTCGCGCCAAAGATCGAGCACAGTGCGCGGTCCATATTGGTCGGGCTGCCACCCCGTTGCAAATGTCCAAGCACGACGCAGCGAGTCTCCTTACCAGTGCGCTCTTGAATCTGAGCAGTGACTTGGGCGCCAATTCCGCCCAATCGCGCTTCGCGAGGTTCTGATGAACTGCCGGACGTGACAAAGTCGGTGCCAGCCTCACGAGCACCTTCAGCAACCACCACGATACTAAACATCTTGCCGCGAGCCTCGCGTTCCTTGACCTTCGCGCAGATGCTTCCGTAGCTGAAACGTATTTCCGGAATTAGGATGACATCGGCCCCACCCGCGATGCCAGCGTAGATGCCGATCCAGCCTGCATACCTGCCCATCACCTCCAGAACCATTACACGCTGGTGACTTTCAGCCGTGCTATGGAGTCGATCAAGCGCATCCGTCGCACAGGCAACAGCGGAGTCAAAACCGAACGTCATGGTCGTGGCAGCGAGATCGTTGTCGATGGTCTTGGGGACTCCAACCACGGGAATGCCATACTCGAACATCTGCTGAGCGATCGACAGCGAACCATCGCCTCCGATCGAAACAAGCCCGATCAATCCCAGTTGCTCGCATCCACGTTTGGTTTCCTCAAGCAAGTCGGTTGGTAATTGCCGCAGCTTGCCATGACCGACCTTTGCCGAAAACTTCCCTTGGTTCGCAGTGCCCAGAATGGTCCCACCACGAACCAGCAAACCATTGAGTGTATCTCCGACGAGCGCTTTCGTCTTCTGTGGAGCCAGCAACCCTTCGTAACCACCCACGATGCCGACAGCCTCCCAGCCGCGACGATGAGCGGCTTTGGCTACGGCCCTGATGACAGCGTTCAATCCTGGGCAATCTCCGCCCCCGGTGACGATTCCAATTTTGGACATGATGAGAATTTCGCAAGTGCGGTCCGCCTGGTGAGACTAGCCCAAGAGCATGACCGATGTCGAAGCGATAGTAAAGTCATTCACATTGGCTTATGTGCGTCATAACCATGCCGAACTCGCGTGCTTCCAAAAGTGCGTGCACTTGCTTGCGGATGTCCCCTCGACGGGTACTACAATGAAGCCTTCCACACCGATTGGGGTGCCGAATTTCGAAAGGACATCGTGAAGGATAATACATCTGCTTACCTCGACGACCACGGAAGACCGAAACTGCGGTCGTCCATCGTTGGCTTTTTGGACTTGCTTGGATTCTCGCAGTCGGTGACGACGGCTGCTGATGAAGATTCGCAGCCGTTGCTCGATAAGATTTGTAACGCCATCCAAGATTCGCGAGCTTATGTACGGCAGATTCTCGGAAGTGAGTCGCAAGCGACTCCTGCTGGCTGGGCGATCAAATTCTTCAGCGACAATCTGGTGCTGGCCTACGCATATGAAGACTCGGGGCTCGCCCCTGCTGCCGCGGCGTGGTTTGTGATTCGCTGTGCGCAGCGATACCAATTGCGCATGGCATTGAACGGTCTGTTTCTCCGGGGCGGCTTGACACTCGGCCCCGTTTGCCTGACCGATGAGATCGTGTTTGGCAAAGCCCTCATTGAGTCCTACCATCTGGAAGAACGAACGGCGATTGTCCCACGCGTTCTGCTATCCGAATCACTGAGTCGAATTATCCTCAGCGCTCAAGAAGTTGCAAATGGCAGCGGCGACCCAGAAGTTGGCAACGCCCTGTGCCGCGACGTGGACGGTTGGTGGTTCGTCAACTACTTGCAAGCCGCCGAAAGCAACCAGCGCGTTGATTGGAGCCTGATCGAACAGCATAAGCAAAGCGTGCTGTTGTCGCTTTCGAGCACCACCCGTCACGACGTGCTGCCGAAATTCGGCTGGGCCTGCCGGTATCACAATATGTACTGTCATTGGCATCACAACGACCCAGGCTACGAGGATCGTTATCGAGTCAATCGAGACGATGAGCACTCGCTCATCTGTCAGTTGAAGGACGCGACAAATTCACCAAAACATGGGTAGATTAGCTGGCAGGCCTCTTCTCCGAGAGCAAATCTGCAAGCGACTCCAATCGGGTAATCGGTCCGCTCTTCGCTTCTAAACCCTCGGCCCGGAGCATTTCCCTCACTGGGCCATGGGCCTCTACCACTCGAAAGATCACACCGCGGGAGTCAAATTCATCGTACATGCGGAGCAGCATGCGAGCGCCGGCGATGTCGACATACGGGACATTTGACAGGTCGCAAATGACCCGCTGCAACCCTTCGGTCGATTGGGCCCGCTGACGCACCACCTCTAATACATGGTCGACGTTGAAGTACAGCAAAGACGATTGAACGCGGAACACAATCGCGCCTTGAATTGGTTCGTTCTTCGAGTGACGAGCCAAGTCGGAGAAGCGGGGCGTACCCGGAATTCTGCCGAGAAATGCAATGTATGGCCGCGAGACTCTTCCCAGCAACATCAGAATGGAGGCGAGCACGGCGACCAGCACACCATCCAATACGCCCATCAGCAGGACGCCGCTAAAGGCAACACTTGCGGCTGCAAAATCCAGCCGGCTCGTCCGCCAAAGGTGCAGCAACTCCGGTACGTTGATAAGTCCCTTGACTGCGACGAGTACGACTGCGGCCAGCACTGCATCGGGTAGTGTCCGAAAAAACGCCGTCAGAAAAACCAGCACGATGCCAATCGACAGTGAGGCGAAGAGCAGAGACAACTGCGTTCTTGCACCAGCACGCTCATTGACCGCCGATTGCGACAGGCCACCAGCAATCGGATAGCCTTGAAACAGTCCTGCCAACAGACTCGCCGCGCCCAGACCCAGCAGCTCCTGACGAGGGTTCACATCGTATTTATGCTTGAGGGCAAATGTCCTCGCCGCCGAGACGCTTTCGATATACGAAAGCAGAAAGCAAGCCGAGGCCAGGCGGACAATTTGCTTGCCTTCAAGCAGCGTCAACTGCGAAACATCGAACGCTCGCCACTGAAACGAAGGAAGTCCCGCGGGTATAAATCCCACAATCTTTACACCGCGCTGATCGAGTTGCCAGAACCAAACCGCCACGATGGAGACGAGTACGACAAAGAGCGCAATCGGTCGCCTCGGCAAGAGTCGTTCCCCGGCGAGTAAAAAGGCAATCGCGCAAACTCCTACTGCCAGCGTCAACCAATGAGTAGCGTCTGCCTGCTGAATCAGTATCCAGACCCGCTCGAAGAAATCGTCTCCACCACCCTTTACGCCGAGTAGCTTTGGCAGTTGTGTGGCGGCAATCACCAGCGCAGCACCGGCCTTGAATCCTGTGAGAATGCTCTCGGATATGAAATTTACGAGCACACTGAGGCGCAATAGCCAAGCGACTGAGAACACGCAGGCCATCGCAACGGCCGTGAGCGATGCCAACACGGCCAATTTCTGCTGATCACTCGGGTCGAGTTCCAGCAGTGATACGCCCAGAAGTAAAGAGATCGCCGACGTAGGACCGATCGCAACATGTCGCGACGATCCAAACACCAGATAACCTATTCCACCCGCCAGATAACAATATAGGCCCATCTGTGGCGGCAACCCGGCCAGGGCGGCATAAGCTAGCGACACCGGAATTGCATAAGCGGCCAGAGTGATCCCCGCGATAAGATCGGCACTGATCCACGCACGGTCGTACCGTGGTAGCCAGTCGGTGATCGGCAGGAGGTTGCGGACATTCATCGGATTACTCCGCGGCGGTCAGGCTACCTGCCATCAGCTGCAACACCGCTGGGTCCGCAAATAATGCGATGTACTTTGGCGGCCAGTTCGCAGATGACGTCCCAGTTGCCGGAAATATCTTGAGCATGGGCCAGGTTGTTCCGCAGGTCTTGCAAGGCCTGCACAAAGCGTTCGACTTCAGACCGCGAGTGAAATCGCGTCCGTTCGCGTAGCCTCTCGTTGCGAGCTACGATTTGTCCTTTGTCGGCGAATTGCAGGCAATCCAAGAGCGAAGGCCGCTGTCCGCGGCTTTGCCGCAAAGCCTGGAGTTCACGAGCCTTGGCTAGACGACCGGCGGAAAGCTGATCCAGCCAAGTCTCACCTGGAAACAACTCGTCGATCAAATAAGTAACGCGTTGCTCGCTGATGGTGATCAAACCAAAGAGCCACATCCGCAGTGGTGGCTTTTCAATGGCAGCGCGCGGGATCACTCCCGCCACCTGACCAAAGGTTCGAACGAATAACCGTTCTTCCGAGTTGAGCAAACAAACAACATCACTGAGCGGTGCATCCGCGGCGACAACCTTAGCGCTTGCGAACTCAGCGCAGTTGTGCAAATCCAAAATGGTATTAAGATCTGCAGCTGTGATCCATTGCGCGATCAGGCCGTCGCGGCGAAACCCCAGCACATTCGCGCTGCGCGAAACAACGAGTTGCTGCGCGGTGGCAATCGCGGCTCCTTCATCTACCGACAAGAGCGGCTCTGCCAGATCGCGGGCGGTAAAGCCACGAATGAACCAGTCCAGCGCGTCTTCGGTAACCGCGTCTTTGGTAACTAAATGACTGCGCATAAGGTCAGACCGCATCCGATTCAGAGTTGTACGCAAACAGCATGACGACGGAACGAGAGGCTGCCGAATAGGAGCCCCCTAAATGCGCCGGAGATTCCTGCCACGGACAAATGTCGAGTGGAGAATCGAGGCCCGTGTCGATCCAGCGTCGCCACACCGACTTTTCCAGAACGGGCAACTCGAACTCCAGCGACTCCCAATAAGCATTCAAGATGAGATAGAACTGCAAGCCTTCCTGCCGAAGTTCGCCACTGAGAGCGATGCTTCGCGAAGCATCGCTCCAGTCGGGCTGATGCAACTTGACGCCATGCCAGGACTTGGTGGCTTCGCGCAGCATCGCGTTGACACTCAGGCGTTTTTGCTCATGCTCGACACTTCGCAGGGAGCGCCTTGCACAAAGTAAACTGAAAAAACGATGCACATCGGCGTGCTTGTCGAGCAGCGACCAGTCCAGCCAACTGAGTTCATTGTCCTGGCAATACGCATTGTTGTTGCCGTGCTGCGTTTGCCTTATCTCGTCTCCCATGAGGATCATCGGTACACCTAGTGAGAGCATGTTTACGGCAAGAAAATTTTTCACCTGCCGATTGCGATGCCGTTCGATTGTGGCATCTGCCGTCGGTCCTTCGACGCCACAGTTCCAACTGCGATTGTCATTTGCACCATCGCGATTGTGCTCGCCATTGGCCTCATTGTGTTTGTCGTTGTAGGACACCAGGTCATTGAGCGTGAAACCATCGTGGCAGGTGACAAAATTGATGCTCTGCTCGGCTTCTCGCTCCTTGTGCCCGTAAACCTCGGGACTGCCCACAATCCGATCGGCGACCGAGCGGACCGCCCCTGGTTCCCCACGAAAAAAGTCCCGCACATCATCGCGAAAACGGCCGTTCCATTCTTTCCACGCATCACCGACAAAGCTGCCTACTTGATACAACCCGGCAGCATCCCAAGCTTCCGCCAGCAACTTGGTGCCAGCCAGCGCCGGCTCGGATTCGATGTCCCACAGGACCGGTGCATTAGGCAAAGGCTGGCCCAGCGGATCGCGCGTGAGAATGGAGGCCAGATCGAAGCGAAAACCATCGACGTGCATTTCCTCGACCCAGTACCGTAGGCTGTCAACGATCATCCGACGGACAATCGGCTGATTTGCGTTGAGCGTGTTGCCGCAGCCCGTGTAGTTGGCGTAATGCCTGCCGCCGTGTTCCAGCATGTAATAGGTCGGGTTATCGATACCGCGAAAACTAAGCGTCGGGCCGCATTCGTTTCCTTCTGCTGTATGGTTGAACACAACATCGAGAATTACTTCGATATTCGCTCGATGCAGCGCTTTGACCATGTCGCGAAATTCATCAATGGGTCCAAGCGGATCGTGTCGCGAGCTATAGGCTGGATGCGGCGCAAAGAACGAGAGTGGCGCATAGCCCCAGTAGTTGGTCTTGCCTGGCGGGCAATCTTGAGCATCGAAGTGAAAGACAGGAAGTAGCTCGACGGCCGTGATTCCCAGTTGCTTCAAGTACGGAATCTTTTTGATTAAACCGGCATATGTGCCCAGCACATCTGCCGCAATTCCGGAATTTGGATTGCGGGTGAATCCACGCACGTGCATTTCATAAATGATTGTTTGCGCGGCAGGGCGCCGTAGTGGGCGGTCATCTTCCCAGTCGTACTTGCTGGGGTCGACGACAACACTCTTCATCGAGGGGGTGGGACATTGGCCAGATTGAGTCGCAGCGCCGCGGGAATAGTCAGCGGGAACGACCACCCCTTTACCGTAAGGATCGAGTAGCACCTTATGCGGATCAAATCGCAGGCCGCGGTCAGGCAAGTCGGGGCCCTGAACTCGGTAGGCATAGAGCTGACTAGATTTCAGCCGCGGCACGAAGCAGTGCCAGTAGTAATACGCTCGCTGAGTAACCGGATCGAGAGGCAGAATGTGACGCGGAGTTACATCGTCAACATCATCAAAAAGTAACAGCTCGACCGCCGTAGCCTGTCGTGAAAAAAGACAAAAATTGACTCCTTTGTGTTGAACTGTTGCTCCAAGCGGCCAAGTGCTTCCGGGTGCATGCGCTATTGACTTGCTCATCGGTTCCTTTGGGCCACTTTCTAGGCCTGATCGATTCTTCGAGTTGCAGCATAAGCCACTGCTGCGTTTGACCGTCGGCACAGCGGATCAGCGCGGCAACTTGGCTACTCAACACGAAACAAACGGCCGCGAGCCGTCGCCGAGAGCGGTTGTCGAGAGAAAACGACCGTGGTGTTTGTTCACGGCTCGACGTCTATCGCAGAAAACCCCCTGCAGCTTATCTCAGCGAAAAGTGAAGTCAATTCTGCGGCGTGTTTGGGCCAACTCGGTGTCTCTTCGAGAGATTGAGTTCGGCCGAAGCCTGTGAGAAATTACGAGTGCTCTTCCGCCTACGTTGCTTCTTTTGCCACCAGCAACTGGCACAAGAACTGTTAAGAACCTGTGCCAAGGGCGTGGAGATCGAGAATCGAATCTCCGTCGAGTACACCGAATCCAAACTCGCACCGATTGGTGACGCTTAGCTGGCGGGTCGCGCGCGTCAGCGTGACAATTCGCGATCGCTAGACGTTCTCCCGTTAAAAAGCTTGTCGTGCTAAATAAAAACTGACACCAAACCCCCTACAGAGCGATCAATATGTCCTTGAAGCATTTGCCCCAGATCACACTCTCGCATTCGGCATTATCCGTGCTTGAGGCGGCGGATCAGGAAAACCGCTTGACTCTCGTCGGGTCGGTTGAAGAATTGGTGGCACTCGCCGTTCCCAAGGAAAAATGTGACTCACAAGAATACTACACCGTCGGCTACGACGTTCCCGGCACTGGCTTTGTTGCCGAGGCGCGGGTTTGCCGCGTGCGTAATGGCATCGCTGCCAATTATCCGGAGCCATACATGCGCCGGCGAGATTCCGATTGCATGGTGATTGGCGACAAAGGTCCAACCGACAAGCCGACGTATAGCGAGCGTTTTGGAAAAGAATTTGCGCCCCTGCGACAAGAGACACTGGACTGGTTGAAGACGCAGCCTATCGCTTGCTTTTTCTTCGAGTCGGGTCTGCCCGGTCGGGCCATGAACGCAGTTGCGATCTGTCCAGCCAACGCAGGCTTCTTCGCTCTCGGGTTGGCCATGCTGCAAGGGATCGTCCCCTTGGAACGGATTCGGCAATTGGGCGCCGACTACCACCACCATGCCGTCCTTTATACCGCACCAGTCTTTCGTCATACGCATTTCAATGGCAAGCAAATCGTCGTACACAATCGACGCTTCGAGGAAGCCGGTTTGCACGAGTTGTTCAGTTACAACCTCTATCCAGGGCCTTCCGCCAAAAAGGGTGTTTATGGCATGCTGTTGACCGCAGGTGAACGAGGAGAAATCCCGTGGACCACGGCGCACTGCTCGACCGTTCTCGCGACAACGCCCGACAAGCATGTCACCGTAATCATGCACGAGGGGGCATCAGGCAGCGGCAAGAGCGAGATGTTGGAAGCCGTGCATCGCGACCCTGATGGCCGGCTGCGATTGGGAACCAATCTCGTCAACAACGAAACCCAATATGTCACTCTTCCGCAAGGGTGTGATTTGCGACCCGTAACCGACGACATGGCGCTTTGTCATCCCGATTTGCAGAAGCAGGATGGCACCGATCGCAAGTTGTCTTTGGTCGATGCGGAACAGGGATGGTTTGTTCGCGTCAACCACATCCAAAACTACGGCACCGATCCGGCGCTAGAGAGCTTAACCGTTCATCCGCCAGGACCGCTGCTGTTCTTGAACATGGAAGCCAAGCCAGGGGCTACCACGCTGATTTGGGAACACATTGAAGACAAGCCGGGCGTCCGCTGTCCGAATCCCCGGCTGGTAGTTTCTCGAGACTATATTCCAGGAGTGGTGAAAGAAGCAGTAACCGTCGATATTCGGAGCTTCGGCATTCGATGTCCACCCTGCACCCGCGAGAAACCCACATACGGCATCGTCGGCATGTTTCACGTGCTGCCCCCGGCGCTGGCTTGGTTGTGGCGATTGGTGGCCCCGCGCGGTCACGGCAATCCGTCGATCGTCTCGCAGGAAGGGATGCAGTCGGAAGGGGTCGGCTCGTATTGGCCCTTTGCCACGGGACGTCGCGTCGATCAAGCGAACATCCTGTTGCACCAGATCGTGGATACATCTTCCACACTGTTCGCGCTGATTCCTAATCAGCACATCGGCTCGTGGAAGGTTGGTTTTGCACCTCAATGGATTGCCCGCGAGTGCCTTGCCCGCGCTCGCGCGAAGCGAACCACGATTCCGAAGGATAATTTGATTGCCTCGCGTTGTCCCCTGTTGGGACACCATCCTCGCAGCCTGGAATTAGAGGGGCAAATGATGGCCCCCCAGTTTTTCGACGTGTCTGTTCAGCCCGAGGTCGGGGTGGAGGCCTACGATATTGGCGCTCAGCAGCTTACCCAGTTCTTCCACGAACAACTCGCACAATTCCGCAATCCCGAGCTTGATCCGTTGGGGCATCAAATGATTACCGCGTGCTTAGACGGGGCTTCGATTGAGCAGTACGAAGCACTGACCAAGCCGGCTTAACCACAGGCAGGTGAGTCGATGCGCCAAAGCGAAAAGAAGCAGGAGCCATTTGGAGCGCCCATATCAGCACGATATATTTCCAAAGCATGCCCGCCCGAGCGAAGGAGGTCTGTTCGTGTCAGAGGCCTTCCGTTGATGCGCGAGTTTGATCACCTGACAGCCCGAGTGATTGCAGCTTTGATCGCAATGTTGCCCGCGTGATCCCCAATATCCTGGCAGCTTTCGAGAGGTTTCCACCGGCGTGTTCGAGTACGAGCTTCAGCAGGTGACAATCCGTAATCGCTTGGAATTCGGCATACAGAGATGTGGACTCGGCGCTTAACCGCTGCTGGATGAACGTGGACAAGGCGGTCAAGTCCATCTTCGAGGAAGCTGACTGGTCCGAAGCGTCCGGCCGGTTGCGCACTGCACTGGGAAGAAACTCTGGTAACAAAACAGGACCAGTTGCCTGGAGTAGTGCCTGTTTGATCACGCTCTGGAATTCGCGGACGTTGCCCGGCCACGGATACTGCGTCAACAACTTCATGGTCTCTTCTGCGACACTTTGCACATTCGTATTTAATTCCTTCGCGAAGCGATACATAAAATGCTGTGCGAGCAGGGGCACATCGTCTCCGCGTTCCCGGAGCGCTGGTAGCCGAATCGTGAAGACGTTCAGCCGATAAAAGAGATCGCCGCGAAAGGTTCCTTCCGCAACCATCTTTTCCAGATCGCGATTCGTCGCCGCGACAACACGAACATTGGATCGGATAACCTCGTTCCCGCCGACACGTTCGAACTCCTGCCCTTGGAGAACCCGCAAGATCTTGGTTTGCGTCAGCGGAGACATATCGCCAATTTCATCCAGAAACAGCGTACCGCCGTTGCATTGCTCGAACTTGCCGATTCGCCGCCGATCTGCCCCGGTAAATGCTCCTTTTTCATGCCCGAACAACTCGCTTTCCAGCAGGGCGTCGGGAATCGCCGCGCAATTGATCGCCAGGAACGGCCCCTTCGCACGTCTGCTGTAATGGTAGATCGCCCGAGCAACCAGTTCCTTCCCGGTGCCGCTTTCACCCAAAATGAGCACCGTGACATCTTGCGAGGCAACGCGTCCAATGGCTTTGTAAACCGTTTGCATGGCGGGGCATCGTCCCACCAATGCGTCTGGTGCATCAGTGTGTTCGGGCCCCTCGGCAATCACCGGCGGAATCTTCATCAACCGGCTGATTTCAAACGCTCGGTCGACCAAGTCCAGCAGTTGATCGAGCTCCAACGGCTTGAGCAAGTATTCATAGGCTCCGAGTTGCATCGCCTCGATGGCAGTGGCTGTCGTCCCATGCCCCGTGATGAAGATGACCGGGACGCGTGAATCGAGCTCCTTAATCTGGCGAAACAACTCCAGGCCTGACTGTCCGGCCAAATCGACATCGAGGATGGTCACATCCGGATTGGCGGCTTGAACTTGGGCAAGTCCTTCGGCGGCAGACGATGCTGTGATCAAGTTCACCTCGTCGGCCGGAAAGGCACGTCGAAAGAAATGCAAGATCGACGGTTCGTCGTCAACAACAAGCAGAGTTGGCACGGTTTCCCCTATCGACAATCAGCTGTGTGATCGGGACGTTCACTGGGAGCAACAGGCAGGCGCAATAAAAAGCAAGCTCCCTCAAGGGGAAGATTGTAGGCCGTCAGTGCCCCACCGTGTTCCTCGGCAATCCGACGCGATAAAGGCAATCCCAGGCCGACGCCTGTTTCCTTGCTGCTGACAAACGTCTCGAACACCTTAGGCAAAATTTGCGGAGCGATGCCGTGTCCAGTGTCTCGGACATAGACTTCCAGGTGACCATCTCGCGGCGGGCTTAGCTCGACTTCTAAAGCGCCGCCCTGGGGCATCGCGTCTAGCGCGTTAAGCACTAGATTGAGTAACAACTGCTGAATCTGATCGGCATCTATCTCCGCTTGAGCAGTCGGCTCGTGCTGCTGAAACTTTAGCTCAACGTGTTGCTTACGCGAACGACCGCCGACAAGTGCCAAAACTCTGCCGACGATGGGGCCAATTTCCTGGCGACGGCGGTCAGGTTGCGGCGGGCGGGCAAAGTCGAGAAATGTTTGCAATGTCATTTCCATCCGGCGAATCTCATGCTCGATGATCGCCAAGTCATCCGCTGGGAGGCCACGCGCCACTAGCTCCCGCAGATTCACCTGAATCAGCCCCTTAATCGACGTCAGTGGATTTCGGAGTTCATGGGCTACCCCAGCCGCGACCTGGCCGATGGCCATCATTTGCTCAGCGCGAAGCATTTTCTCGTTGCTCTCACCCTGACTTAGGCGCGAGCGCTCAATGCGTGCCGAAAGAAAGCTGGCAATCACCTGCAACCAGGCTGTTTCTTCAGAAGTGAACAACCGAGGCTGGCAACTGTGTGCGCCCAACACGCCGAGCGGACGATCTTGGCCTAACAACGGAACGGTCAAAGTGCTCACCACGCCGTGTTCGTGCAACAACGGCGAAACGACAAAGCGGTCATCGCTGCGCAAATCGCTGATGGCCAGAGGCGTTAACGTGCGGATGACATAACCGGCCGCTGTTTCACTACCCATCTCGATGGTCGCACGGCCGATGATTCCCTCCTTCCAGCCCGCGCCAGCTTGGAAAACTACATTACCGTCGGGCATTAGCTGCAGAAAGCTGCTGAATTCCACGTGCAAGTGTTCGCAAATCGCCTCAGCCATCTGTGCGAGCAGGGACTCGAAGTCGTAGTCGGTAACTGCCCAGCGGCCGATTTCCGCTGCTACTTCCATTCGCGTGTGAGAATCGGGTGTCATTAAACTGTCAGTTCAAGAGTGACGACTGGCGCGAATCGAGGTGCTACGCATTGTAGTCGCCTTTACCTTGACTTGGTTTAGGCTGTGGCACAGCGTTTGTATTAGCTGCATTGCATGAGGAGCCAGCAACTTAGAAATCCGAAGTTCGCGAGGTCTGCGACGGCAATTAACTGTTCTGAGTGCCTTGAGGGAACGGTCCAGAGCGTGGACACACTGGGACGGGAGATCGCTGTCCTGCTTCCAATCGGGCTAAAAGTATTCTACGTGCCACCTGACTGCCCCATCTTTTTGCGAGGTGAACGAATCAAGCTGCGAATCGTACAGGCGCAAGATGCTGTCCGGATAACTTTCGAAAAAAGCCGCGGTGTTTTCGTTGTGAAACTCCTTGAGATTGGCCCGCTGCTGGTCGCTCCTGCCCTCGGCGATGAACTTGCAAGTATCGCGCAAAGTTTTGCCAGGCGTGGGCGAAAACTTGCCGAAGACGCGACCGAGGGCATTGCCGATACTCCACCGAAGAATTCTTGACGCGCTCAGTTCGGGGTTGAAACAGCAAGTTATGTCGTTCTGTCTGCGCAAGACGCCGGATTTAGGTCCAGTAACTGGGGCCAGGTTTCAATATCGCTGGAGCGGCATGACGATTGCTATATCGGTATTGCAGTAGCAACAACTTTCGTCCGTCATCTTGCCCCGGAAAAGGAGCCTCCCATGACCACTTTTGCGTCGACAATCGCAACACAGGCCATGATGCTTCGCCCGTTAACGGCAGCCGATCTGATGACGCATGATCCGCTGTCGTTTGATAAGTACACGCCAATTCAGAAAGCCAGTGCGCTACTCCAGCTGCATGCACTGGAGGCAGCACCGGTAGTGGATGAACTCGGCCGGCTGGCGGGCGTAGTGACACTGGCGGCGTGCGCGGCCTGGGATGAATTCACGCTGCGTTCTTCGCCTCAGAGCTTCGTGGAGCAATCGCACGACTGGACCTCGGTGACCGAGATTGCCCACCCAGCTGTGGAAAGCACCCGCCGTACGACTCCCGTCCACGAGGTCGTGAATCGTCTTATGCAGGGGCCAGTACGGCGGCTCTACGTAATCAACGATCGGAATGAACTAGTCGGAGTGATCAGCATGCCCGATGTGCTGCTCCACCTGACTAAATCTGGTCACCCGCGCAGCGCCGAACCCGCCTGTTCTTGCTAATCGGCCCTCTGCCCAAGTGTTCCCGCTACTTTTCCTTTTTGGATCGGAGTCTCTCCTCATGCGCTCGCAGAACATCATCATCTCGTCGACGGATCGCGATCGATTGCTCAAGCTGATCGATTCGGCCCGCCTCGATCGCCGCATCGCGTGGCAAAACATCGAAGCTCTTGAACGCGAACTGGTGCGCGCCACGATTACCTCGCCCGAAGAGCTACCTCGCAGTGTGGTCGCGCTAAATTCGACTGTCTGGCTTCGCGATCTCGATACCGAGGAACTCGAGCGATACATGCTCGTTCTTCCGCACGAAGCCGATGTGGTCCGGCAGCGCATCTCGGTTTTGGCTCCAATCGGCACGGCGATCCTTGGATACCGCCTGCGTGACATCATCGAGTGGCCCGTTCCCCAGGGAAAATCGCGGCTGGAAATCGTTAAGGTCTCCCAAGCGAAAGTCGGTTGCGAGGCAGACACGGAGGGATTGCTCGTGTAGTCGAGTCCACTTGTGCGCAGATTTCCGCGGAAGGAGTTACGCATGAATGCAATTTTCCCCTTACGTCCCCCTTTGAGTTTGCGCCGATTGCCAGTGACGTGGAACCTCACTTGCGCGGGCGATTGTGGCAGTTTGCGATCAAACAGGGAGAGAAAAGGCTGATTCTGTGCCCTGGATTTCCTGTCGCTCAATTGCCGCCGCATATACACCCGCCGATTACTCCGGTTAACGGACACCCAGCGGGGGTAGGCACTGAATGACGCCGTAGATCGTATGCAGTTATTCGCTTGCAGGGCTTGCCGGCCCGCGGCTCTCCCACGTTAACAACTACTTGAATATCTGGAGGAAACAATGTGGATCACCATTCGTACGAAAAGCACAACGCTCAGTCCTCGCCAGCGACGCAATGTGGAAGCTTTTATCCGTCGCACCTTTCAACGCGAACAGGAGAAAATCGCCAGCTGCGTGCTGACCATCGGACCGACCAAGGTTGGTGGCGGCGAAACTGGATTTTCGTGCCATCTAAAGCTCTGGTCGTCATTGCTGGGGTCGGTCGTGGTTCGGGATGCGGCAGACACGATTCGCTCGGCAGTTCAAACAGCTGCACTGCGAGCTCGGCACGCTGCGCGTCGCCAACTGCACAAACGTGGCAGCCAATCTCGCCGCCTCGGGCATCATCAACTCAGCCGCTGGCTGACTGGCTTAGTGGAGTGAACAAGAACGTAATAAGGGAGCTGCTATGAACAGGTTTGCCTTAACTTTGTGTCCCGGCGCGGAAGCTCTTTCGTGGTGCAAGTTCCGCCAAATCCATCCGCCGTATTCAATCGCGCTCGACGGCTATGTAAACGGAGGCTCACAGTATGACGCTCGGGGGCCGTGGCTCAATCTTGACCATCACGCCGACGTAGACCGACTCGCCACCCGCGCCACGTGTTCGCAAGTCTGGTTGTGTATCCGACAGGGGTTGTTCGAGGCGTTTCGAGACCGTGAAGGACCTCGCGCTCAGGTTTATGCCAATGATTGCGACGAGGATGTATGCCTGTCTTGGTTCTTGCTTCAAAATCCACAACTTGTCTGCCATCCTTCCAACGCGAGACTGGTGAAGTTGGTTCAGTCCGTGGATCTGCTTGACACGACAGGGGGTGCCAATCTGCAACCACTGGATGGACAACTTATGAGCGAACTCGCGTGGGTTTTCGCGCCCTATCGGCAGGCCAAGTTAGAGGGAACACTTGATCAGCCCCAGGCGGCTTTACAGCGTTCGATCATCGATCAAGTGGGACAACGAATTGGCGACCATCTGGCTGGCAAGGGGCAGTTGCTTCCACTCGACACTCGTTACGAGCGGATCGGCGGTGGCAAAGGCTGGGCACTAGTACACGAGATCGGCCCCCAGTCACGAGCGGGCATGGTGGCGGATGGAATTCGAGCATATGTTTCCGTCCGGCCTTTGGCGAACGGCGCCTGGTCGTATGCGATCGGGCGGGTTTCTCCGTTTGTACCATTCGATGTACCGGCCATCTTGTACGAATTCAACGTGACGGAGGATTTCCGGCGCGGCAGATGGGGCGGAGGCAATCTTGTCGGTGGTAGCCCTCGACACCACGGGAGTGCATTATCGCCGCAGGAAATCACGGAAATTGTGAACCGCATTGTCAGCCAGAAGCTTCCTAGTTTGATTGGAGGCCAATGGAAGCCGCGTCGTGCGACAGCATCTGGGTCATCAGCATCCGATCGAAGACGCCTACGGCACCGTGAGATCTCGGGAGTATCAGTTGTCTCGTGAAGGAACACGACATGAATGCCAGTCAATTTGCATGTGACAAGCTTGCGTTACTCCGGTGGGAGAATGAGGGCGGCTGCGTGGATACAAGACAGCAGTCTCCACGTGGTAAGCATTGCGTTGAACGAACTATTGCCACACCTCGAAGTTCGTGAACATACGCAACATTTGCCGCATTGCCATTTGTTTTCCAATAGAACGTTGAAGGGAGCTCCGATGATCAATTCACTTTATCGCACTCGTACAGCTGCCGCTGACGAAAAGGAACTTGAAAGGTACGAGCCAATTTACGGCTTGCCGAAGAACTCGCTGGATGAATGGCTTGCTTGCAATCCATTACTCAAGCAAGAGTATCAGGCGAGGCTCCGCGCTTTCCAATCGCGCTACCAACGCTGACTACCACGCCCGTTGTGCATCAGGCATCGCATGCCACGAATTGATTCTCGCTCATCTAATCGAGGGATGTCGCGGGTCCCGGTGAACTCACTCCAAGACCAAACACGCCGCGCACAAGCATCGCTGCTATAGTTGAGCGTTTCGCAATCTTGAGCGGCAATAAAGCAACTCCCATGAGCGACTCTAATTTGGCACAGTTCGACGACCTGCTGCGGAGACAAGTTGCATCAGATCTCACTGAATTCCTCGCGAACCTACCCCCTGGCGAGGCCAAGCGACTTGCGACTCGCTTGGAGGCCAATGCCCAGGGACAACTCTTCACGCTGCTGCCACTTGGCGATGCTGCGCAACTGCTGCACGAGATGGCGATTGTTCAAGCTGCTGAAGTGCTATTGCACTTACAGGTCGAACGGGCGGCGGAACTGCTGGGTACGTTTCCGAGCAATGAGCAGGCAGATTTAATTGCTGAGCTAAAATCCGCTGCCGCCCCAATCCTGGCCGCGCTGCCACGTGATGTTGCCCAGAGTGTGCTGAAATTGAGTCAGTATCACGCGGATACGGCGGGCGGTCTGATGATCGCCGAGTTCCTAGCCTTTGCTGAGTCCACGCTCGTTGAGGATGTTATTGAAGATTTGCGCCTGAACGCAGTCATGTATTCGCGGTTCCATGCGCAATACACCTACGTCGTTGATGCGGAGCAGCGCCTGACGGGAGTGTTACGCTTGCGAGACCTCCTATTAGTGGAGCGTACTATCCCCTTGCGAGAGATAATGACTCGCAGCCCTCTGCGGGTGCCTGCCGATATGCCGCTCGATGATTTGCTGCGATTGTTTGACCGCCATCCGTATTTTGGTTTGCCAGTTGTGGACTCAGTGGACCGGCTGTTAGGCGTTGTGCTTGCCACGGATGTTGAAGAAGCGTTGTCGGAAAGCTTGGATCGTCGGATGCTGCTGGCCAGCGGTGTCTGGAGCGGTGAGGAATACCGCAGCATGAATTGGACCAACCGAGTGATGCGGCGCTTCCCTTGGCTGGCCGTAAGTCTACTTCTCAGCCTCGTCGCGGCCAGCGTAATCGGCTGGTATGAAGAAACATTGACGGCGGCCATCGCGCTGGCGGTGTTCCTGCCCGTCATTTCTGGCATGGGCGGCAACTCTGGCAATCAAGCGCTCGCGGTTAGCATTCGCGAGTTGTCACTCGGGTTGGTGCAGCCTCGTGAATTCTTGTGGGTGGTTCGCAAAGAAGCCATCGTCGGCATCGTCAATGGCGTCATTCTGGGAATCGCGATTGCGAGCGTTTGTTTGATCTGGCAGCGCAATCTGCTGTTAAGCGTGGTGGTCGGCGTCGCGATCATCGTCAATACGCTGGTCGCGGCTTGCCTTGGTGGAATTCTCCCGCTTGCGCTGAAGCGGTGGAAACTCGATCCCGCGCTGGCCTCGGGCCCCATTCTGGCCGCGATCACGGATCTCTGCGGCTTTTTGGTAGCCCTGCTCCTGGCGGACAATCTTTTGCCGCGCGGTGGTCAATAGTTGCCCGCTCGGCGCGTTTCAACCAGCGAAAACCAGGCAATTTTGCCTCATCTGGCGTTTCGATCGTAAAACGTCGCCCGGCACGATAATCGCTTATACGTCCAGTGTCTTACTTCATCAAAGCGACCTAGCTTAGCCACAGGAGGCAAACATGAACGTCGAGAATAACACTGCAGTCGGGATCGCTGTCAACGCCTTCCGTTCCACGTGGCTACCTGTACCAGGTCGTTATCAGCGAGGCACCGATCCTGCGCCGTCGCAGACCCTGCAACGTAGGCCGTGGGAGAAGGATATTCGGACGATCGTCGTACTGCTGGATGGCTCGGCCCACGCCGAGCACGCTTTGCCCCATGCACTAGCTATCGCTCGTAAATCGGGAGCCTCTTTGCGGCTGGTTCGAGTCTATTCTCACCTGGACGACATCGATCCTTGGCAACTGTCTCAAGCATCTGCCAGTCTTAACTCCAGCAAGTATGAGAAGAAGGATTACCTAGCAAGGATTGCCCGGAAGATCGACCGGATCGATGGCTTGCAACCGGAAACTGTCCTGATTGATAGTTTCAATACGGTGGATGCGCTCGTGAACGGCGCAGCAGGTTCCGATCTAGTCGTCATCGGTTCACGTCGCCGCCGTTTCGCCTCGCGGTTGTGGTGGAACAATACCGTCGACCAATTGCGTCGGCGGTTATCGATTCCGTTGCTATTGACGTCGGGCTACTTGGCACCGGTGGATTTGACCGCCAATCCCCGGTCCAGTCGCATCCTGTTACCCCTGAACGGCTCGCTACTTGGACAAGGTGTCCTCGACAGTGCCGCTCAACTGTCGCGCTATTCCGGTGGCTCGTTGACGCTACTGAACGTGCAAAACGAACAGTGGTCCCTTGGGCTCTTTGATCACACGAACCCGAGAAGCTATCTCCTTTCGGTAAGTCAACAATTGCATGAGCAAGGCATTGCGGCCGAGGCTCAGATCTTCACGACCTCGCGCGATCCTGGCCAGGCTATTGCGACCTATGCGGTTTCGCACGATGTTGACCTGATTGCGATCGCAACTCGTGGCGACGGCGGTCTGTCACGCCTCGTGCGCGGGAGCGTGGCCGATTATCTGTTGCGGCATACGAAGATCCCGGTTCTTCTGCAGAACATTCCCGACGCGGCGAAGCGTCCGGAACTCACCAGAGTTTCTTAATGCCCATACCTCTCTCAACGAGTGTAGAGTCCCGAGCGCATGGCCATCAAATTTGGTCGCGCGCTGGGGAACCCTTAAACGCACGGCACACTGATCGCAATAAAGGCGATGAATGATACACACCCCGAAACTAAGATTTGCTGGATTGGTCTGCCGCGTTGCGTCTCTAAATCGCTGCGCTCCATCTTCACTAGCGTGGGTCCACCGCACGAAAACGATTAGCACTTACGGGCTTCCTACACTGATGCGATTGAACCCGTCCTTTCGCCCCTAAGACCGAGTCTGAATGGTGACTTGTCTTCTTTGGACGCCTGGATTTGAGGAACTTCGCATGATTTGGCTCTGGGTTGGTTTCGTTTGCTTTGTTCTCCTAATGCTCGCGTTGGATCTTGGTGTGTTTCACCGTCAGGCCCACGTGATTTCGATCAAGGAAGCGATCGCTTGGACAGCCGTGTGGGTCACACTCGGACTCACTTTCGCGGTGTTTGTCTATTTTGCCTACGAGGGTCGCTGGTTCGGCTTGGGGACGCAGGTCGACATCGCAGACGGACTTCTGAATGACGGAGCGACCGCAGTCGAGAAGTATCTGACGGGTTACATCGTCGAGAAGTCACTGAGCGTAGACAACGTCTTCGTGATCGCGATGATCTTCGGTTTCTTTGCTGTTCCCACGATCTATCAGCATCGGGTGCTATTTTGGGGGATCCTGGGCGCACTGGTCATGCGCGGCGCGATGATCGCCGTTGGCAATGTACTTATCACTCAGTTTCACTGGGTGCTGTATTTGTTCGGTGCTTTCCTGATTCTCACGGCGCTCAAGATGTTGGTCTTCAAGACCGAACACGGTGCACCGAACTTGAACTGGATTGTTCGACTTACTCGCCGCTTTTTTCCGGTGACGGACAAGTTTCATGGCGAGCACTTCGTCGTGCGCGCGGGGGAAGATACTGCCGATGAGGATGCAAATCGGATTCGCCCCGGCACGCTGATGCTTACCCCCTTGGCTCTCGCACTCATCCTCGTCGAGTCGACCGACGTCATCTTCGCCGTGGATTCCATACCTGCGATCTTTGCCATTACGGCTGATCCATTCCTGGTTTTTACGAGTAATGTTTTCGCGATCCTCGGACTCCGCTCGCTGTACTTCGCATTGGCAGGCCTGATCGACAAGTTCCGCTATTTAAAGGTGTCGCTGGCGTTGATCCTGCTAGTCGTTGGTTTGAAAATGTTCTTCGCGGAATGGCTGAAAGAATCGCTGGGAAAGCACTTCAACTTTTACCTGTTAGGATTGATCATTTCGATTCTCGCAATTGGAGTGGTGGCGTCCATTGTCGTTCGCCGCCCAAAGGAAGAAGCCGAGATCCATGGCCGATCATCGTAATTCGGATTGGCCTTCAAATACACTCGCTTCGCGAATTCGCTTTATTGGTTGCCTAACGAATCCCGCCTAAAC
Source organism: Anatilimnocola aggregata (assembly GCF_007747655.1). NCBI lineage: Bacteria > Pseudomonadati > Planctomycetota > Planctomycetia > Pirellulales > Pirellulaceae > Anatilimnocola > Anatilimnocola aggregata. Next base: position 2,281,960 of record NZ_CP036274.1, on the reverse strand, counting down.
TAGCAACCGGTATTAGGACAGCACCAGGCAACAAGTGAGCGGCGGTCGCTGTTGATACTTTCTTAGCGCGCTCTACGCAAATCTTGACACCGTTTTGATGCGTCTTCTTCGATACTTCCAGCAGTGGGTTGCTGACTGACTCGGTTGTCAGGTCAGGGATGCCCCTGAGGGAGTTCTGCTGTGGATTTCAACTTGCTCGCCGTGGGCATCGGCTTCTTCGCACTGTGTGTGGCCCTCGTGTTGTTCTTCCCCCTCTTGAATCAAGGGAACTGAAATGGACTGGACGCTTGGTCTGGCCGCTGTGACTGCTTTGGGATTGGCCGCGTATTTGATCGTGGCCCTGCTCAAACCGGAGTTGTTCGCATGACACTCAATGGATATTTGCAATCGGGTTTGTACCTGGTTGTGCTTTTGGCGCTAGCGAAACCGCTGGGGCTGTACATGGCCTGGGTCTATGAAGGGAGCACCTGGCTGCAGCGCCAGCTCGTTTCCTTCGAGCGGCGGCTGTATCAGCTATGCGGCATTGACCCCGATGACGAAATGACCTGGCAGCAGTATGCCTTCGCCGTGCTGAACTTCAGCACGGTCGGCTTCGTGCTGCTGTATGTGCTGCAGCGGATGCAAGGGATGTTGCCGCTCAATCCGGAGCAGTTGCCGGCGGTGTCGGCTGACTCTTCGTTCAATACGTCGATCAGCTTTGTCACGAATACGAACTGGCAGGGCTACGGCGGCGAGACCACGCTGAGCTATCTGACGCAGATGCTCGGCCTAACCGTGCAGAACTTTGTTTCGGCCGCGGCGGGTATGGCGGTGATGGCTGCGCTCGCGCGTAGCTTCGTTCGCGTGCAGGCTACGACGATCGGCAACTTCTGGGTCGATCTATTCCGAGGAACGACATACATCCTGCTGCCGATGTCGCTGGTGGTCGCGCTGGTGCTCGTTTCGCAGGGCGTCGTGCAGACATTTCGCCCCTACGAAACAGCGCAGCTCTTGCAGCCGACGACGAATGCGGAAGGACAAGCAGTCACGGAAGTAAAAATCCCGCTCGGTCCCGCCGCTTCGCAGATTGCCATCAAGCAATTGGGGACGAATGGCGGCGGGTTCTTTAACGTGAACTCCGCTCATCCGTTTGAAAATCCAACGCCCCTTTCTAACTTCGTGCAGATGATCTCGATTCTCGCACTGGCCGCGGCTTGGTGTTACACGTTCGGCAAGATGATCGCCGACACGCGGCAAGGCTGGGCGCTGCTCGCCGCGATGACGATTGTGTTCGTCGTGCTGCTGGGCGTTTGCGTCTACAGCGAACAGCAAGGGACGCCGGTGCTGGCAAGAGCGTGTGCGGACCCAGCCCAGGCTCTGGAAGACATCCAGCCCGTGGGCAACATGGAGGGGAAGGAAACTCGCTTTGGCATCGTCAATTCCGCGCTTTGGGCGACCGCGACCACGGCTGCCTCGAATGGCAGCGTCAACTCGATGCACGATTCGTACACGCCCCTCGGCGGCCTGGTGCCGATGTGGCTCATGCAACTGGGCGAAGTCATCTTCGGTGGCGTCGGCTCCGGCTTGTATGGCATGCTCGTGTTTGTGATCGTCGCGGTCTTCGTCTCGGGACTCATGGTCGGCCGCACGCCGGAATACCTGGGAAAACGAATCGAAGCCTTTGAAATGAAGATGGCTTCCCTGGCCATCTTGCTCCCGTGCGCGTCGGTCTTGATCGGCACCGCGATCGCGCTGATGTCGGCCCAAGGCAAGTCCACCATCTTCAACCCCGGCGCGCATGGCTACAGCGAAGTGCTCTATGTCCTGTCGTCGGCCAGCAATAACAACGGCAGCGCGTTTGCCGGTCTGGGAGCGAATACGCCGTTTTACAACGTGCTGCTGGGCATCGCGATGCTCATCGGGCGGTTCTGGGTGATGCTCCCCGTCCTGGCGATCGCTGGCTCGGTGGCGGCCAAGAAGAAGGCCGCAGCTACAGCGGGCACGCTGCCGACGCATACGCCGCTGTTTGTGATTCTGCTCATCGGCGTCGTGATCGTCGTCGGTGCCTTGAGCTTCATTCCCGCGTTAGCGCTGGGGCCGATCGTCGAGCAATTGACGATGTGGCAATCCTGAACAATCCAATTCAACCGAGTATTTTCCATGTCCACCAAAAATCGTTCGCTCTTCGGCAGTTCGCAAATGGTGCGCGAAGCCCTGTGGGCTGCCCTGATAAAACTAGACCCTCGGGTGCAGGTCAAGAACCCGGTCATGTTTGTCGTGTTTATCGGCAGCCTGTTGACCTCCATTCTGTTCTTTCACACGCTGCGAACCAGCGCCGCGGAGTCGGCTTGGTTCGTCGGTGGAATTGCGTTGTGGCTCTGGTTCACCGTCCTCTTCGCTAACTTTGCCGAGGCGATCGCCGAAGGACATGGCAAGGCCCAGGCCGACACACTCCGCAAATCCCGGCAGCAAGTCACCGCGCACAAAATCTATGACCGCGCGAAAATGCTCATCGCCCAGACCCCGGCGCCGAACCTGCGGCCCGGAGATGAAGTGCTGGTCCGCGCGGGCGAACTCATTCCCGCCGACGGCGAAGTGGTTGAAGGGGTTGCTTCCGTCGACGAAAGCGCCATCACCGGCGAAAGCGCGCCGGTCGTACGTGAAAGCGGCGGTGACCGCAGCTCGGTCACCGGCGGGACGCGAGTCGTTTCCGATCAACTGATCATCCGCGTCACCACCATGCCCGGCGAGAGTTTCATCGACCGGATGATTGCCATGGTGGAAGGAGCCAAGCGGCAAAAGACGCCGAATGAAATTGCTCTGGCGATTCTGCTGGCGGGGTTCACGATCATCTTCCTGCTGGTCGTAGCCACACTGTTGCCGTTCTCGATGTATAGCGTCGAAGTCGCGAAACTGGGAACGCCCATCTCGATCACCAAGCTCGTCGCCTTGCTCGTCTGTTTGATTCCCACGACCATCGGCGCGCTCCTCTCAGCGATCGGCATCGCGGGAATGAATCGCCTCAGCCAAGCAAATGTCATCGCGATGTCCGGCCGTGCGGTGGAAGCCGCGGGAGACATTGATGTCTTGCTGCTCGACAAGACCGGCACGATCACGCTCGGCAATCGCCAAGCGACGGCATTCCTGCCCGCCGATGGCGTCACTCCAGCGGAACTGGCCGATGCCGCGCAGCTATCGTCCCTGGCCGATGAAACGCCGGAAGGGCGGAGCATCGTCGTGCTGGCGAAGCGCGACTTCGGTCTGCGCGGCCGCGAGCTCGACAAGCTGCATGCGACGTTCATTCCGTTCTCGGCCAGCACGCGGATGAGCGGAGTCGATTTCGCCGGCAAAGAGATTCGCAAGGGTTCAGCGGATGCTATTGCCAAGTACATGCAACAGTATGGGGGCGAGTTTCCCAAGTCATTGCGGACACAGGTCGAGCAGATCTCCCACAGCGGTGGCACTCCGCTCGTGGTCGCGGAGAAGAACCGCGCTCTGGGAGTCATTCAACTCAAGGACATCGTGAAGGGTGGCATCCGCGAACGCTTCGCCGAGCTGCGACAGATGGGTATCAGAACGGTGATGATCACTGGCGACAATCCGCTGACCGCCGCCAGCATCGCGGCCGAAGCGGGCGTGGATGACTTTCTCGCAGAAGCGACTCCGGAAGCGAAGCTGAAACTGATTCGCGAGTATCAACAGGGGGGCCGCCTGGTGGCGATGACCGGCGACGGCACCAACGACGCGCCAGCGCTCGCGCAGGCCGACGTCGCCGTGGCCATGAACTCCGGCACCCAAGCCGCAAAAGAAGCAGGGAACATGGTCGATCTCGACTCGAATCCCACCAAGCTGATCGAGATCGTCAACATCGGCAAGCAACTGCTGATGACCCGCGGTGCGCTGACGACCTTCAGCATCGCCAACGATGTCGCCAAGTACTTCGCGATCATACCGGCCGCGTTTGCTTCGACCTACCCAGCCCTAAAACGGCTCGATGTCATGCAGCTCCATTCCGCGAACAGCGCAATCCTGTCCGCCGTCATTTTCAACGCCCTGGTGATCATCGCACTGATTCCACTCGCGCTACGCGGGGTGAAATACCGCCCCGTCGGTGCTGCCCAAATCCTGCGCGACAATCTGCTGATCTACGGACTGGGTGGCCTGGTCGTGCCGTTCATTTTCATCAAGCTGATCGACCTGCTGCTGGTCATCAGCGGTCTGGCGTAAATAAGAAAGGACTTTCCCATGCAAATTCTAAAACAAACCTGGTCAGCGATCGCCATGCTGCTGTTGCTAACCGTGCTGACTGGCATCCTCTATCCAGTGGCCGTCACCGGAATCGCTGCGTTGTTCTTTCCGCATCAGTCGAATGGTAGCCTGATTGTGAAACACGGCAAAATACAAGGCTCCGAGCTATTGGGGCAGCAGTTCAGCGAGCCGCAGTATTTTTGGGGCAGGCTGTCGGCAACTGGGCCGTTTCCGTATAACTCGGCATCGTCGAGCGGTTCTAATCTGGGACCGCTGAACCCGGCCGTGCAAAGCGCCGCGGCAGCTCGCGCCGCGGAACTGCGCAAGTATGATCCGGGAATTAAAGAAATTCCCGTCGATTTGCTCACCTCGTCCGGCAGCGGCCTCGATCCGCATATCAGTCCCGTAGCGGCTGCGGTGCAAGTGAGGCGTGTAGCCCAGGAGCGAAGCCTTTCGATTGAGAAGGTGCAGGAACTCGTAGCAAAGCACAGCGCAGCGAGGCAACTGGACATTCTGGGCGAGCCTCGCGTGAATGTGCTGCTGCTCAATCGTGAGCTCGACGGCCTGCACGCGAAATAGCTCGCGCGAGTATAATAAACGCAATTACCCCTTTGAGATGCACTTCGATGACTGACGCGCGGCCTGATCCTGATATGTTGCTCAGCCGCGTCGAGTCGGAGTTGGCTAAGGAACATCGTGGTCAACTCCGCATCTTCTTTGGCTACGCAGCCGGCGTAGGAAAGACCTATGCCATGCTGCAAGCAGCGCAGCGCCGCAAAGCAGCCGGCGTCGATGTGGTGGTCGGTTATGTCGAACCACATGGCCGCAAAGAAACGGAGTTGTTGCTCGCAGGCCTCGAAGCCTTGCCCTTTCGCGAGGTTCCGTATCGCGATTTGAAACTGCGCGAGTTCGATCTCGATGCAGCGCTCGTGCGCAAGCCGCAATTGATCCTGGTTGATGAACTGGCTCACACCAATGCCGAGGGTCTGCGGCATGCCAAGCGTTGGCAGGATGTCGAAGAGTTACTGGCCGCAGACATTGATGTCTACACCACGGTCAACGTGCAGCACATCGAGAGTTTGAACGATGTGATTGCCCAGATCACGGGCATCGAAGTCCATGAGACGGTGCCGGACGATGTATTCGACCGCGCTGACGAGATCGAGCTAATCGACATCACGCCTGAGCAACTGGTCGAGCGACTGCGGGCCGGCAAGGTTTATTTACCCGAGCAGGCACAGCGGGCGATTCAAAGTTTTTTTCAGCGTGCCAATCTGGTGGCCCTCCGCGAAATTTCCTTGCGCCGGTCGGCCGATCGCGTCGGTGCCGATGTGCAAACCGAACGTAACATCCGCGGTGAGCGAAAGACCTGGCCCACCACCGACAGGTTGCTCGTCTGTGTCAGTCCCAGTCCGCAATCTGCCAAGCTCATTCGCACTGCCCGGCGAATGGCCAGCGCACTCCATGCCGACTGGATCGCGGTCCATGTGGAAACCGCGCAAGATTTGCCAACGAAAGCTCAACATCAACTAGTCAACAATTTGCGACTTGCCGAGCAACTCGGCGCAGAAACCGTCACGCTGACGGGCAACAATGCAGCGGATGAAATTGTCACTTACGCGCGCGATCGCAATGTGACCAAAATCATCGCCGGCAAAACCGATTTCCCCCGTTGGCATTCTTTCCTGTTTGGTTCGTTCTTGGACTCATTGCTGCGCCTGAGCGGCGACATTGACGTGTATGTCATCCGCGGCATGGGCGAAGCTCCTACGGTCAAAGCACCTCCACCTACGCGGTCGTTCAACTGGCAACCGTATGGCTGGGCGACTTTGATCGTCGCGATCTGCACTGCCCTGGGCGCGGGCATGTACTGGCTGCAATTCGCCGAGGCCAACATTGCGATGATTCTGTTGCTGGGAGTGGTCCTCTCGGCAGCCTGGTTCGGTCGTTGGCCAGGCATCTATGCTTCGGTCGTGAGCGTGCTCGTCTTCGATTTCTGCTTTGTTCCGCCGCGGTGGACGTTTGCGGTTTCGGATGCGCAGTATTTGATCACGTTTTCGGTGATGCTCGGCATTTCTGTGGGGATCAGTGCGCTAACGGCGCAGATTCGAGGGCAGGTCCTCACAGCCCGTCAACAGCAGCGACGCGCGGAGACGTTGTATCGACTCAGCAAACAACTGGCTGCGGTTTCAGGCAGTGACTTCCTCGTGACTCTCGCGGCAGCGCAAGTTGGCGAACTGTTTCATGGTGAAGTGGCGGTGTATCTGCACGATCAACACCGGGAACTGCAACTGCGCGTGGGGCAGAACACCGAGCTGGCGAGACATGCCAACAGCTTGGGTGTGGCTCAGTGGGTCGTTGCCAATGATCAGCCGGCAGGGGCAGGCACGGAAACTTTGCCACAGACGGGTGGGATATTTGTTCCGCTCATTGGCACACAGTCGACGCTCGGTGTCCTGGCCGTGCGGCCCCAGGATCAAGACCTGCTGCAACTGCCGGGGCAGCGTCAAATGCTGGAAGCCTGCGCGGGACAGCTCGCGCTCGCCTTGGAGCGAGATCAATTGTCACTTGAAGCCAGTCAGGTTTTGCTGCAGGCAGAAACCGAGCGGCTGCGTAGCTCACTGCTTAGCAGCGTGTCGCATGATCTTCGCACTCCTTTATCTTGCATCGCCGGCGCCAGCAGCACCTTGCTGCAATCGACCTCTCCGACCGAGCATTCGAGGCGGGAACTGCTGCAATCCATTTACGATGAGTCGCATCGCATGAGCAGGTTGGTGGATAATCTGCTGGAAATGACCAAGATCGAAGCTGCCGGCCTGCAGGTTCACCGCCAGTGGGAGGTCGTCGAGGAGATCATTGGCGCCGCGTTGCATCGGCTTGATTCGGCGCTGGCGGCTCGCACGATCACCACGAGCGTTCCCCCCGAACTGCCGATGATCGAGATGGATGGCCTGCTAATCGAGCAAGTGCTCGTGAACCTGCTCGATAATGCGATCAAATACACGCCGCCGGACTCGCCGCTTGAAATCAACGTTTCTCACTCGGCGGGCTGGCTGAGCATCTCCGTTGCTGATCACGGTGTCGGAATTGCGGCGGGAGACGAACGACTCATCTTCGAAAAGTTCTACCGCGCCGGCTCGCCTGACTCACGCGCTCAGCAGCGCGGTTCCGGTCTGGGCCTCGCGATTTGCAAAGCCATCGTGGAAACCCACGGCGGCGAGATTCATGCGCATAATCGCCCGGGTGGCGGCGCCTGCTTCACGTTCACCTTGCCAGCCAGTAAAGAACCGCCCACGGCATCCGAATCAAAATCGCCACAGGCGGCAGGCCTCGTATGACCCACGAAGCTCCACTCATCCTCATCATCGAAGACGAAGCGCCGATTCGCCGCTTCCTGCGGGCCTCCCTCTCGGAGCAAGGCTACCGGTTCAATGAAGCCGAATCGGCTCAGGACGGCCTGCGTTTGGCAGCGTCGCAACCGCCGGATTTGATCGTACTCGATCTGGGCTTGCCCGATCAGAATGGCTTGGAGGTGTTGCGGCAGATTCGCGACTGGTCCTCGGTCCCCATCATCATCGTCTCCGCGCGCGGCCAGGAGCACGACAAAGTAACGGCCCTGGACTTGGGAGCGAATGACTATCTGACCAAGCCCTTCGGGGTCGGCGAACTGTTTGCGCGCATTCGGGTCGCACTGCGTCTGGCTTGCAAAATGCCCGCCGAGCCGGTCTTCGCCACCGGCGAGCTGAAAGTTGACTTGACCGCGCGACGAGTCTGGGTGCAGGGCCAGGAAGTTCACCTCACACCAACGGAATATCGTCTGCTAACGACGTTGATCCGCGACGCTGGCAAGGTCTTGACGCAATCCTATTTGCTCAAGGAAGTCTGGGGCCCCGGCCATGCCCAAGAAGGCCATTACTTGCGCGTCGCCATGGCAAAATTGCGATCCAAAATCGAATCCGAACCTGCCCGCCCCCGAATCATCATCACCGAAGTTGGCGTCGGCTACCGATTGAATGTGACCGACTCCAACTAGCGTAGGACACATCGTCCGAAGCACTTTACGCCCTGAGGCCGTAGCGGCCCTAAGTCGGATAGAAGGTGCGTCAAATCAGGTAAAAAAAGCCGCTGGAATATCAGAGGTCAGAGACTTCGTGAATTCGTACTCAGCTTGGGAGGTAAACTGGAAAATATCGAAGGCAAACTTGCAGACGAAAGGCAGCGAAGCGTGCAGGCGCAAAACCGTCTGCTGGAGATAATTGCAGCGCACGCCGCTGAAATCTTACGGCGCCAGAATGGCGAGTCCCCCTCATCGCCCCAGACGGAGCAGGCTACCATTGCCTCATCTGGGCATAATAGGTAGCGGGTGGGAAATGGATCTACAGACGATCGCAGCTCGAACGGGGATTTCGTCGAGAACATTGCGGTTTCCGAACCAAAGACAGTCGTCAATTGGCTCATCAGCCAGAAGCGATTAGCCCCAGAGAATCGTATCGATCTCTTACTGGTGAAGCCTGAGGGTTGCGATGCCTATTGTTACACCTTCGAGCAGGTCACCGATATGGTCCTGTACTGCATCGCCAATGAACTTGGCTGGCTCGCCGACGTGCTGATTGGGCTTGCTTGCACGGGGCTACGAATCAACGAACTTGCTTCCCTGCGCTGGAGCGACGTTGACGTGAAGGCGGGAGTACTACGACTTACCGATGAACGTTGGAGCTATCGTCGAATCAAGCTTGGGTCCGCGCGACACACCAAGGGAAAGCGTACTCGGTGTCTGCCGATTCACCCCGAATTACTGAAGGTTTTGGCTCGGCTTTCCAAAACTTTGGACGGGCTGATTTTCCACGGACCGCTCGGTTCGAAGCTGCAGGATTCGACAGTACTACGTAACCTCAAAGATTACGTCATCGAAAATCTGAAATCGAAATACCCGACGCCGCCGGGCGAAATTGGCTTCGAACATGGCCGAGTCCACTCACTGCGACATTACTTCTGTAGCGAGAGTTTCCGCAACGGTGCCACTGAGGCCCAGTTGCTCGAATGGCTGGGGCACCGGGACTCGAAGATGGTTGCTCACTACCGCCATCTTCGACCTGATGATTCCAAGAAGTTGATGAGTTCGATGCGGCTGCTCGACCTGAATCCGGGACAGAGCGAGACAGCCTAATTACCAATTCCCGATCAATTATTGGAGGTGCCGGCCAGACGCGGCCCAGACGGACGAAAGATAGCAAACCCGCCTAAGGGGAGGGTGCGATCCGTTGAGTTAGTCCCAGTATTAGTCCCAGTCACTGGGACTAATAAAAAACGCCTGTCGCAAGTTGCTGCCTAACAACAACTTGCGACAGGCATCGGTAAGTTCAACGGAGAGGACAGGATTCCGCCGACCTAAAACTACAAGTCATGAAGCGAGAACGGCTTATGACTTTAACTCCTGGGCCGGCAAAGACTTGTTCATTCTCGCTTGTTCTCGTTTCCAGTCAGGGGTTCTCACCTGTTGTCAACTCTCTTGTCCCACTGGGACAAGCGTAGAAGGTTGTTTCCGACGCCTCGAAATAAAGGCGTCCAGAGATGCTGAGGAAATCTGATAATGGTCTTGCCCCTCGCAACGGCATGTCGTTGGTCGTCGCAATTGTCTGCCGGATTTCCGGCTGCGTAAAGCAAAAGGAGCTGAGCCTCGAAGATCAGGAAGATAACGGAAAGCAATTGATCGGAGAGCTTTACTCGGGCCCGGCGGAATATCGCGTGATCGCCACCAAAGGCAAAGGTGAGAACCTGGAGCGGCCGGAACTCGAACAGATTGCGGCCGCGTACAAATCCCGAAAGTACGATGTTTTCATCTTTGACGACCTCAGTCGCCTTATTCGCGGTGGAGAGGCGGCTCGCCTGCTCGGCGTCGGCGTCGATAACGGCACACGATCAATTTGCATCAACGATGGCATCGATACTGTAGAGGAAACTTGGGAGCAGGATGCCTTGAACGCTTGCGGGGAAAACGTGGCCCACAATCAGCGAACCTCGATGCGGATCAAACAGAAAACGATGAATCGCTTCAAGAAGTTCGGAGCTACGGGCAACCGCGCAATCATGGGCTACATTGTGCCAGAAGGTGCCAAGACGTATGCGGATTGGCAAAAGGATCCGCAACGAGAGGCGGTGATCCGCGAAGGATCGCGGATCTTGCGGGAAACTCTAAACGGCGAGGCCGTGGCAGCTTACTTTCGCGCAAGCGGGGTACCCGTAGGGCCCTATGCTCGGAACCAAAACTGGAACGGAACGATGGTGCTCCGCTACTATCGAAACACGTTGCTCAAGGGCTTTCCGCAACGAGGAAGAACGGCAACGGTAAAGCACCATGCCAGTGGCAAGCGCACGTCGAGAAAGAATCCCAAAGGGCCAAACTATTATCACGCTCCTCACTTGGCTTTTTTTGACCAAGTTGAGTTCGACGAGCTTGTCATTCTGCTTGCCGACAGGAACAAACACTTCCGGAGAAAAACCGGAAATGGAGGTGATCCTCGCCTCGAAGTTCCCAGAAAGCGAACACGATCATTCGGGCAGCATGCCCGCTGCTGGTATTGTGGACGCCATTATGTTTGGGGCGGCAATGGCATCACTGACAATCTGATGTGTTCGGGCGCGAGAGAACGGAAATGTTGGAACTCGATCGGCTTTCCAGGAATTCTTGCGGCTAAGGAACTCGTCAAAATTATTACTCGGAAGTTGTTCGAAATTGATGGTGTTGACGACCAGTTTCGAGAACTCGTTCGCCAAGCGACTTCTGGGGGGAAGGAGGGGCTTACGGCTCGCTGGAAGAATCTGGAGCGAGACGAAGTGAATCTCATTCGCAAGAAGGAAAAGGTTAAGGAAGCACTTCTCGCCTTTGGAGTTTCCACGACCATTGCGGAGATGCTTGCGGAAATCGACAAGCTCGAAAAACTGCAAGCCGCTGAGCGCCGTTTTTTGGAATCCGCCCGGGAACGATCGCTTGATATTCCCATGTCACCTTGCGAATTGCGGCAATCGCTTACAGCAGAGTTCGAGAAGCTCGCTGTAAACTCGCTTGAGTTCGGCGAACTCGTCCGGCAACTCGTACCGGACATGCACATCTATCTCGTTCGGCTTTGCGATGGGGGGCATCTCTTGCCTCGCGCCAAGTGTCGTTTGGATCTTCTCGGAAACTTTCCGGATGGGGAGCTAGTTCCAGGCCTAAGGGCGTTGCTTTCCGCCGACATCACGATTGACTCGTTCGAACCTCCACAGAGAGTTCGAATTTGCAATGACGTGGTGCGGTTGACGGCAGAAGGTCTCGAACAGCGGGAGATCGCTCTTCAGCTCGCAGAGAAGCCAACTCAAACGGCGGTATGGAACTCGCTTGAACTACACCGCCGAATGAAGTCATTGCAAGTCGCAACTCCTTACCAGCTCATATCGGCTCCTCCGGACGATTATCCCAAACTGCGTCGCCATCGGCATCCGCAGTATCGGTTTGAAGTTTTGAAAGGCTACATTCCGCCGGAACTATAGCTAAGGAAAGTCAACCGTATACAGTTTTGACCCTGGCCGAACGCCGGGGTCTTTTCGTTTCTTGTTCGAGGAGTTTGTTCGTGACAATTCAATTACGACACGGCAAGACGCCACAGAATCTGAAGGACGGTCCGATTCCTCCAAACACTGTGCTACATCGCGTGCTCACTCTAATAGCGACGGCAGTTGCCACGCAAATTCGCGACAGGAAATTGGACAATGCAAGGGCCGTAGAAACCAATGAGCAAGTACAGACTGAACCCCTTTCACTACGAGAAGGAGACTAGCAAATCAATACGCTGATTGGCTGCTTTGCAGTCGCACTAGCTGTTTTAGCAGTAGCACTCGTGTGGCAGACGCGAATGCTTCGCGCAACTCGCCGGCTGCTGCGCAGAATTCTTTCCACAAGGAGAATGAAGTCCAATGAAACAACGACACATCTTGATCGTGAGCATCCCGATCGCGAGCGTGCTCATCCTGATGGTCGGATGTAGCAGCGACTCCCGACTCGGAGACCTTGCGCAACAGGTCACGCACGAACAGGCGGCGCAGAACCAACGGATGGCGGAATCGACCCAGAGGATCGCACAAGGTAGTCAGCAATTGATCGACGCTGACGCCAAGGCCCGCCGTGAACTCATTCAAATGCAGAATGGGCTGCGGCAAGACCAGGCCGAGCTTGCGAAGCAGCGCGACGCGCTCGAAATTGCGCGCGCCGAAGTCGCCGAGGACCGGCTTACCGATTCGCAGGTGGCTAATTGCATCATCGCCGTCGGAGTACTAATCGCCGCCATCGCGCCACTGGTACTGGCAGGGATTTCACTGGTGGGACTGTGGCGAGAACCGAGCCGAGAAGAAGAAGGGCACGTACTGATTGAAGAACTGACCCGGGAACTCATCGCCGACCAGGTGCCTCCAATTCCTCGATTGGTGCAAAACGCCACCGGCGAATTGCGTATCCAGGGATCGGATGCCGACGGCCACCGCGCTTGAAGCAACTCGCAGTCTGTTGACGTTGTCTTCACCGCATTCAGTCGACAGAAAACCAATTTCAATATTTTCGAAAGGAGCTGATCATTTCCCATATCGTTTTGATAAAGACTGAACTACGTGATGCTGCTGCGATTCTCGCAGCCTGTAAGCGTCTCGGTCTATCCCCACCAGTAAGTGGCCAACACAAGTTGTTCAACTCAGCGGCGTCTGGTCTGGGCATCAACCTGCCCGGTTGGAATTACCCGGTTGTCTGCGATCTGAGTACCGGCCAGCTGCAATTTGATAACTTCAACGGCCGTTGGGGAAAACAGCAGGAACTGGATCGGTTTCTGCAAGCATATGCGTGTGAACTAGCGAAAATCGCGGCCCGCAAGAAGGGTCACACGGTCAGCGAGCAAATGCTTGCCGACGGTTCGATCAAACTCACCATCCAGGTGACTAGAGGTGCCGTATGAAGCAGATCATCGAAGTCATTGTATCGCCCAAGGGCGAAGCGAAAATTGAAACCAAGGGAATTGTCGGCGGCGAATGTCGTCAGGCAAGTCGTTTTATCGAGCAAGCCTTGGGTGCTCAAGTGCGCGAAAAGCTCACGGCGGAGTTCCACCAACATCAGGCTCGTGACCAGACGATTAAAGAGGGCCAGGCGTGAGTCAGGTCCGTCGGCGTGTCCTGCGCCATGTACCCGAACCCTCCATGCCAATCTCATCGCCGAATGCGCCAACAAGAACAGCTTGAAGCCCATCGAGTGACGCTGCGGCGACGGACGACCAAGCTCAAGCGGGCCTTCAGCAAGGTGGATCGGCTGCACGCTCGCATCGCCCGCTTGCAGCGCCATCTCGCCCGCTAACGGCAATTCCAGACATGTTTCAAATCCTACGGCCGATGCGCATCCCCAAGGGAGTGCGCACCGGCCATTTTTCGTTTTCCAGGAGAATGCCTATGTCGCTCACCGAGCGATTATCCGAATTGGTTCGGGCCTGTTTCACTGGCCTGTGGATTGAATCGCACGAGCATGAAGATGCGTTAGCGGAGGTCGGCATGCTGTGCCGTAGCGAAGAATGGCGGCTCGCCACGTGGGATATTGAAGAAGGGCTCAGAATGCAGGGCCAAGACGCCGGTGCGGATACAGGTACCAATGATCCCCTGGCCGCCATTCGCGCACTCTCCGCACTCGCGGCTTCGGATCAGCCCGCGCTGCTCGTACTGGTGAATTTTCATCGGTTCCTGCAGAGTGGCGAGATCGTGCAGGCACTCGCCAAGCAGATTGCCCACGGCAAACAGAACCGCACGTTCGTCGTCATCTTATCGCCAATCGTCCAAGTACCGGCCGAATTGGAAAAGCAGTTTGTGGTGATCGAGCACGATCTGCCCGGGCGCGAGCAGCTGTCAGAGATTGCCCGCGGCATTGCCACCGAGCGCGACGAGTTGCCCGTCCCGGCGGAGTTCGATCGCGTCATCGACGCCGCAACAGGGTTGACACGGTACGAAGCTGAAGGGGCCTTCAGCTTGTCGCTCGTGCGGCACGGTAAGTTACGCGCGGACGTGCTCTGGGAACAAAAATCCCAGATGCTGAAGAAGAGTGGCCTAATCTCTCTACACCGCGGCAACGAGACCTTCGCCGACATCGGCGGATTGGATGCACTCAAGGCGTTCTGCTTGCGGGCGATGCGCCGACAAGGTGAAGCAAACCCACTATTGCGCCCACGCGGCGTGTTGCTGCTGTCGCCGCCCGGCTGCGGCAAGAGCGCATTTGCCAAAAGCCTCGGAAACGAAACCGGCCGGCCGACGTTAACCCTTGAAATTGGCAACCTACTGGGAAGCCTCGTGGGTGAGAGCGAACGGAACATGCGTCAAACGCTGCGAATCGTCGACGCGATGGCACCGTGCGTGCTGTTCGCGGATGAATTGGAGAAAGGACTGGCGGGAGTCAGTGGCAACGCAGGAGATTCCGGCGTTGCGTCGCGGATTTTCGGTCAATTGCTCACTTGGTTGAACGACCGCACGAGCGACGTCTTCTTCGTAGGGACCTGCAATGACATTTCTCGCTTGCCGCCGGAATTTGCGCGGGCTGAGCGTTTTGACGCCGTGACGTTCATTGATCTACCGGATCAATCGCAACGGAGAAGGATTTGGGAAATGTACCTCGCTAAATTCCATTTGAATCCTGCCCAGCAAATCCCCAACGACGACGAGTGGACCGGCGCCGAAATCCGCGCCTGTTGTCGACTAGCTGCCCTTCTGGACCTGCCGTTGAACGCCGCCGCCCAACATGTGGTGCCGATCGCTCGCACAGCCGGCGAAGCAATTGAAAAGCTGAGAAACTGGGCCAGTGGCCGCTGCTTGAGTGCGAATCGAACAGGCATATTCCAACGGGGAACTCCGCCGCGGCGCAAAGTAGCCCGTGAATCGTCGCAGAATTAAAACGGGGGCGTTAAGCAACTTGAACAGACGCGTTCACCGGCTGATGCAGTATGTTCGCTCGGAGTTTCAGAGCGTTCACACTCATAAGCCCTTCATCAACTCGGCAATCGAAATCCCTAGGGCGTTGGCGATGCGCTCGATATTCCTCAAGGCGACATTTCGTTCGCCGCGCTCAATTCCGCCCATATATGTTCGATCGAGCTGGCACTCATGGGCAAAGTCTTCTTGTGACAAGCCTTTGGCAGTGCGTAGGGACCGTACCCGCTGACCGAAGTTCTCCAAGATGTCGGCCGTCTTTGCCATCTCCGGATCATGGTTATAGAGATGTCTATCGGTCGACGGACTATGAGTATCTTTTCAGTTCCGCGCTGGCTACACTGCCGAAACACAGCGCCACTTAGTCCTACGCGAAAAGCTTGTTCCAACTTCACCAGAATTCCCAAATCACGAAATGGAGATACTTTAATGACCCAACGAACCTGCCAGGTCTGCGGACGTTCGGTTCCGCCTGGAGACGGAAATTGTCCTTTCTGTGGGGGCGAAAGGTCGGGACCGTTCCCAGTTTCCCGAGCGCGTTTTAGCACAACGCCGGCCATCTGGTGGCTGCTCAACGGCACCGTCATTTGTTTGTTGCTGCTAAACGTGATTGTTTTGGCGCTTCCCGCACAATCCGTGGGACAGCCGGCGCCGCGCGTTCAGCCAACTTCCGTACCGGTTCTCAAGACCTTTGCCGATGTACAGGGACGCGTGCAAATATTCGCCACTTCGGATTGGTCGAGCGATCCTGCCATAATCCCCGAGAGCCTTCTGTTCATTCAGCATCCAGCGCACGACGTGGGAGTCGTGGTCTTTGCGGAAGATAAGGCAGCCGTGGCGAGCGCTTTCCACAAGCTCGGCGCCTATGGTGCCGCTCTACGCGAATTGCTGGTGAATGAATTACAGGACGGCACGCAGACGCCCGCTGTGCCTTTGACGGTCGGCGGACATCCGGCAGTCCAGAGCCGAATTGAAGCCAGCCAAGACGGCACGCGTGTCATATTTCTACACACGGTGGTGGACACACCGCACACGTATTATCAAATCCGCGCCTTCACGACGGCGGAGAATTTTGCAATCCGCCAGCAGGAACTACGCGACATCACAGCCAGCATTCGGTTTCCGCCGCGGAGCAAATAGTTGAACTGAAAATACCACTCGCATTCACAGAAAGAAGACTATGCCATTAATTGCCTGCCCGGAATGTCAGCGTCAGGTAAGCGACCAAGCACCCGCATGTCCGCAATGCGGCTTTCCGCTGGCCGTTCGCTTGCCGCAGACCGTCGTGCCACCCCCAGTGGCCACCCGTGTTTCCCTAGGGTCTGAACCTTCGCCGCTCCAGGAGATTGCTTATCGACAAAAACTGTTGCTTTACGCTCTGCTGATCAACATCCTCAGCCAACTGCCGATCTGGTATTGTTTTCAAACAACTTGGCTTTGGCCGTTGGGAATACTGGGATTCCTCGCTAACGCGGCGTTTGGGGTCTGGTGCTTCTTTAAGCTGGGACGGGCGCTGGAGATGTCTGTCCCCATCATTGCGTTTTTTGCAGTGGGACTGTTCTTCCCCTGTATCAGTTTGGCTGCAATGTACGTTTTCACCAATCGCGCTACATCGGCCTTGCAGAAGGCGGGGATCAAGGTTGGTCTCTTGGGGGCGAACCTGGACACTGTCCCTTAGCGTAAGGCCAACGAGTCATTCGGACTTCTGTCAAACGAGCAACGGCGTCCACATCGTCGCGTGTCACCCGCCACATTTCAGAGCGGATCGAACCGAACGGAGTGGCGCGCCAGAGATCGGGTGGCTGGAGTGTTCTTGTTGCCGCCGGGGGCTTCTTTGGCCCAATCTGATCAGGCACCCGCTGCTCGCCGAGTTTCATGCGGCCTTCCACTGTAAGGCTGATTTCTGGAGTGCTTCTGCCTGGCATCGCGTTTAGTTACTTCTTCGATTCTCTTGGAGACTTCTATGACCGCCTTATTAGACCTACCGGCTGCGCAAAATCAAAGCGCGCCCGCCGATCGACTGCGAACCACCATGGCCGCAGTCCGCGTGATGTTTACTTGGCTCGGTAGCCGGAAGACGTTAACGCAGGAACAAAAATCCCAGGCGGCCGACACGTTCGGGGCCGAGCGGGCCTATCTGTCTGCTGGCAAAAAGCTGCTGGATACATCGCATCCCGCCTTCAAAGCAGTGACCGCTGTGCGGCATCGCGTGATTGCCTACTGGAAAGGGGTTTCCCTCCCGTACCCAGAAAGCGGCATTCGCTTGATCCGACAGGATGACATTGGTGCCTTCACAGTGCAGTTGACCTCTCTCAAAGCCGAACTCGACGACGCGGTCATCAAGCTCGATGAGCGCTACGACGAATTGAGATCGGCCGCCCGTCGCCGGCTCGGCTCTCTGTATAACGCGGGGGATTATCCGGCGACACTCCGCGGGTGGTTTGATGTGACCTATGATTTTCCCAGCGTGGAACCGCCGGAATATTTGCGCCAGTTGTCACCACAGCTTTACCAGCAAGAAGCTGCCCGGGTGGCCGCCCGGTTTGACGAGGCAGTTGAACTGGCTGAACAGGCCTTCACTGAAGAACTGGCGAAGCTCGTTTCCCACCTTACCGAGCGTTTGGGTGGTGCCGAGGATGGCAAACCCAAAGTCTTTCGCGATTCTGTCGTTGAGAATCTGCGCGAATTCTTCGAGCGGTTTCGGCATCTTAACATTCGCTCGAATGAACAGCTCGATGAGTTGGTGGGGCAAGCGCAACGCGTGGTGCGCGGCGTCGAGCCGCAACAATTGCGCGACAACCAAGCGCTTCGGCAGCAAGTTGCTTCGCAGCTGTCGGGAGTGCAATCGGTGCTCGATGGCCTGCTCGTCGACCGCCCACGCCGCAATATCCTGCGCCGCAGCAAGTGAGGCGCATCCGCTATGGAACTGCTGATCGAACTTGGAGGGCGGGCCCGCTGTATTTACGGTGAGACCATCAATTTGGCACAGCTGGGCACATTGACCATTTGCCGCGGTTCGCACGTCGAACCCGACGAACGTGGTCAATGGGTTTGCGATCTCTCACCAGTTTCGGGACCGACGCTCGGTCCCTTTGTTTCTCGTAGCGAAGCGCTCACCGCCGAAGTGGCGTGGCTATCTCAGCACTGGTTGCTGCCAACCGCCTGAGCACCTGCGTTTTCTTCCCTCATTTCAAAATCGTCGGCCTGCGGTGCGCATGCGCACCGCAGGCCTTTCTTGTAGTTCTTATTTCGAAGGAGTTTGTCTGTGACCCAAACTGAACTGAATGAAGCCGTGGCTGATGCCACGGGAGAATCGTTACGCACCATCCGTCGCCGGGGCTTCAGCGTGCTTACGCCGCTCCAAGCATTCAATCCAGACCAAGATGACGATGCGCTTCCGAGCGTTGTCGATTGGGATGCATTGGAACGCGACCAAAGGCGCAGCGCTGCTTAAACGCTATCACCTGATGCAACGAATCGCTTCGGGTGGCAGCCAGTGTGGCTGCCACCCTTCTTGTCTTCATCATTTCCCTAGGGAGACTTTGCGTTGATTCAAATTACCCGATTGTTAGCCAAGCACATCCGCTCGATTGTGAAGAGGACCCTCCTCGCCAGGCCGCGCAGATTGTGCTGACATTTCGCTCCGGCGATGCTGGTCTGTTTGCGGAAGTACAGGGAACCAATCAGGCCCTTCAATTCCACGATCCCATGCCGCAAGACTCTGAACTCTAGTTTGTTTTTGACTGGAATGTGGTTAACGGGTTCGTTCGGTCGAGGGTGCTGATCGGGTCTCATTTACTAACCAGAGAGCGCCGAAAACCCAGCCTGCAAGTCGCGCTCTGGACTTTCTCATAAACCTATTTCTCCGTACGATGTCTCCCTGTAGAGCCAAATCTCCGCTCAACACCACCACCCGATTTCAAAATGCAACCGAGATCCCCATGACGCTCAACTCCCGCCTTACTCGCCTCGATGTGAGTCGCGTGCGGAACACAATCAGCACGGCATTGATGCCATGCACTTTGCCAAGAACCGGTGCCGATCGAATCAGCGACGGTAACCGGGCTGCTCGAAATGCTCGAACTCGACGAAAAGATGGAGCGGTTTGACGTCCTGTCGCCGCAAGTTCACTAGGTAGACACACGAAACCGCTCTAGAAACGGACTGAACTCTTCGTCATTTCCTTTCAGTCTTCTCCGCGCGATAGGCAACCGTGTTGCACTGCATCTAATAGTGGAGTGCGTCAATGCTGCGCGACATGGCGACAAAGTGGCTCGGACCAATTGCCCGACGGTCAAAGTGCAAGAGTATCTTCTGCGGAAACTTGAGTTGGCGAGGTAACGCAATGTGAGTTGTTCCTTTACCATTGGGCACTGTCTGACCAAGGTCGGAAGTTCTGCCACCGCCGCGTAAGCGCAGGAACGCCACGCCGCGACGTGTCTTCGCAAGGCAGCGGCCAGATTTCGCAGAATCTCATCCGAACTCTCCGAGTATTTGACCAACTCCCACAGCCACCTTGCCGTCATCATGTTCCTACGGGTTTTCCGCCCATTCGCAAAGTGCCAGCTCAATGCGCATGACCCGCATGGGGGTCAAAATTTGATTCCAGGATCAGTTCCTTCTCGGCTGCACTAATTGGCAACGACATGACGCGGTAGTGCTCCGCCAGGTACTTGGCCCGCGCGAGGTTCGCTTCTCGCAAATTGTGGTTAGTATCTATCTGCCGTTGGAGCCCAGCCATGAGCTCTGTATTTGCCGGCTCAAGTGCATCACGCCAAGTATGCCAGTATCTTTCATTTCTCGGAATTAGTTTAGCCGCGATCCAGTCTCCGTACTTCACATACGATGCGGAGGATTGATCCCATACATATTTCTTCGCGAAGCTGTTCTGATCGACGCATTGCGCAAACGCACAAGCTGCCCGGAAACGCTGCTCCTCGGAACTTCGGTCGCTTTCCAGAATCTTCCAGAAGTTGTCCTGCAGGCGAGAGCGATACGGCTTTAGGACCGCCATCATATCGGAAAAGTCTTTGGCGCTCGAAAAGCAAACCAGCTCCGCGAGTGCAGTTTCGTTCTCGCGTTGAGGTTGGCCCGGCGCTTCCCGCTCACGCATCAACTGGAAAGCGAATCGAATATTAAATCGTTTGCGAAGCAAATCGTCAGCAGAACTAAGTTGTTCGTCAGGGTAATCTTCGCCCCGATCGCGAAATTTGAAGCGAGACGTTTCAGTGAAGCCGTCGAATTGACTCGTCAACGATTGCTCGAGCTGACTAGCTGATACTGCGGACTGCCTCACTATCTTCGGTACGTCCGTGGGAACGGCATCCCGGATTTGCAAAACGGTTGCCGTGGCGAGATCAACGTCTCGCTGTTTGGCAAATCCCTTCACCAATGAAATCGTGACTCCGGCCATTAAAGCTGCCAAAGCCAACAGCATCGCCGCTCGCAGAAGGAACTGGCGGCTCGCCTTTTTCAACATCACCGTCTGGGCGGGATTCCAACTGGCACGGTTGGTCCTGAAGGTGATCGCCAAGTATTCCAAAAACGAAGGCAAATGCCGGTTCTCAGCTTTATTCATCCAGAGTGCTGCTCGTTCCGCGAGCAGTAATTCTGCGCGACCTCGTCGGGTTTCTTTTTGTTTGCGTGTCAGCCATTCACGCAATGACGGCACCAGATAGTCGTGCGTAAGTTGGTAATACTTTTGCCCGGCCTGAATCATTGACTGGGTTTCCGCAGCCTCATGGTCTTGTCCCTCGGGATCGGTCGGCGTAATGAGGCGGATTTCGCTATCCAGCACACGTAGCAAGTCAGCGAAGTCCTGGGTCCGAGTTTGATAACCGGACGCGTCCAGTAGTCCCGCCGCCGACAGCATGTGTCCCTTGATGTCCGTTCCCGATTCCGGCAGGAGTGACTTCAGGACGTTGCGGGCCGCTTTCTGGTGGTAACGATGTTCGGGCGGTGCGGTTGCCGCACTAAACGTCTCTTCCAGAAACGTCACACCGACCCCTTCTGTCCCCCCCACTGCCTTGAGCGTCGCAGGTGTCCAGTTTCTGCCTTTCATCATCTCCGCGAAAAGTGCCAGACGAACGGAGATGACTTTGCCTTCCTGAGCCAAACTGGCTGTCGCCTGCTTCAGAAATTGCTGCTGCTCCTCGCTCGCGTCGCTTGTAACCTCGGGGAGAACGCCGAAGGCCCGACCAAACGCAGCGAGCACTTTCTCAGCGTGACGGATCGGGAAGAGATCGACCGCGGCGGAATTCTCAGCTTCGACCAGGCGAACTTCCAACTCCCGCATGAACCGAGTCGCTGCCATCCAGAAATCGTCCCGCACCATGACAACACATTGCAACCGACCGCCGTCACACTGCCGCAGCGATTGCACTAGCTCGGTGTTCTGCTCCTCCGTATTGGCGTGCAACCATTGCTCAAACTGATCGAGCACGAGCAGCACCTTCTTACCCGCGGGAAGTCCCTGTCCGCGTCGCAGCGCAACTAATGTCTCTTTAAGAGACAAATTGTTGTCCAAAGCCGGACAATGCTTGCGAAGCCCGTTGAGCAGCCGGGATTCAGTCTCGTATGCAGCAGCTTCGATGTAGACGGCGGTCACGTGTTCAGATAAACGCGGCAAAAGTCCTGCCTTCACCAGCGAAGATTTGCCGCAACCCGATGGTCCGTAAATGAGGCCCACCGCGAATGTTTTGTCAGTATCTTGTTCTTCGATCCGGTTCTTCCAAAACCGAATGGTATTCGGCAAGCCGTCGCGATCGCGTGGACCAGGAAGAAGTTCCAGGAAAAAGTCCGCATCATGAGCATCGAAAGATCGCAGTCCCTTGGGAACGATCTTAGTAAACTGACTGTTGGAGCCTTGCGTTGTGTGAGCAGCGGGCGTAGCAGTAATTCGAGCAGAAGACGGAGGTTGCCAAACGGGCGCACCCGCTGCACCTCTGCTGTTCGTCACGGGGCCAGATTGCTGAATCACAAAATGGCGCAAATCTTCGGCCAAGTCCTTGGCAGTTGAATACCGATCAGACGCTCGTTTAGACAAGGTCTTGAGACAGATTCGTTCGAGTTCCTTCGGGATGCTATCGTCATACTGGCGTGGCGGGCGAGGCTCAAAGGTCGAGATCTGATCCAGAAGTTCCGCTTGCGAGTCACCTTGGAAGGGCCGCCGCCCAATGAGCAATTCATAGAATACGGTTCCCAGACTGAAAATATCTGACCGACCATCAACACGATGTCCTTCACCACGCGCTTGCTCTGGACTCATATAAGCTGGCGTGCCTGCATACTTGGGACCGCGTCCGATGTTCTCTTCTTTGAGTGCTAGTCCAAAATCGACGACAAAGGGTTTGCCACTGGCGTCGATCAGGATGTTGCCGGGCTTGATGTCTCGATGCACCAGCCCTTTGCGATGAGCGTAATGCAGCGCTTCCGCAACCGTGGCGATCAGTTCCGCAGCCGCGTTCGGTTTCGGCCGATCGCTTTGAATCCTGGCTGCAAGTGTGCTCCCTTCGATAAACTTCGAAACGATGAAACACGGGAATTCACTGGTGCTGCCAACATCGTGAACTGGCACAATGTGCGGATGATCGAGGTTCGCAACAGTGCGAGCCTCGATCAAATAGGCTTCGGCATCTGACGCAGTTAAGACTCGTTCGCGGTGAGCGACTTTGATGGCGACATGCCGCTGCAGCTGCTCATCATGGGCCAAGTACACGAGCCCGAAGCCGCCTTTACCCAACACCCGGTCAATCCGGTAACGACCGATGGATTGAATGTGGCTCGGCGATGCTGCCGGTTTGTCTGGAACGACTTTGCCTTCAACCAGGTTGCAGTCAGTTTTGTCCTTGCTGGCCAGCGAAGTGTCCAGCGACCGGGTTGCATATAGGTCCCCTTTAGGACCGTCGTGGGTGTTATTGGGATCGTTCATCGCTTATTGCGTCCGATGCGGCTGAATGTCACACATCGAGGATTCTATCTGGCAGGCTATGGCAAATACAGCCTCGTGCGAGGTCGCATTCACCGGTTGCTCTTGAAGGCACCTAGAGCAGAGTCGGCCTCGATTCTCCGGCGATGAAATTCAGTTGCTTGACTATTAGACCGTCATGCCGTTTTCGCGGGTTGGGGGTTTGTTGTGTAACTCTTAGGCTGCGGTTCCCGCGGCCGTTAGATCCACCAAAACATTGCTCGAAAGGAATTCATGATTCAGTTACCTGGGTAGGCAATTCGCCTCCACCCCATTGGGCTGCAATCGCGCCGGGGGAATCGGCCTTAGAGGCCGACTTTTGAATTCAGCGGCACGATATGTCACGGGAGTACTCGCCAATGACGGATGTAGACGGTGACCTCCTGCCGCCCATTTTGCAGCAACCGGAAAAGTTACGTTGAATGCGGACGGCTCTTTTACCTCGTTCCAAGTCCGAACTTTTCGGGAGCGGACAGTTTAGCTATCTCAGCACTGGTTGCTGCCGACCGCCTGAGCATCTGCGTTTTCTTCCCTTATTTCAAAATCGTCGGCCTGCGGTGCGCGCATGCGCACACCGTAGGCCTTTCTCGTTGTTCTTATTTCCAAGGAGTTTGTCTGTGACCCAATCTGAACTGAATGAAGCCGTGGCCGATGCCACGGGAGAATCATTGCGCACCATCCGTCGCCGTGGCTTCAGCGTGTTTACGCCGCTCCAAGCATTCAACCCAGACCAAGATGACGATGCGTTTCCGAGCTTTGTCGATTGGGATGCGCTGGAACGCGACCAAGGGCGCAGTGCTGCCTAAACACCTTCGCTTGATGCACCGAATCGCCTCGCATGGTAGCCAGTTTGGGTACCGCCCTTTTTGTCTTCACCATTTCTCCAGGGAGACTTTGCGTTGATTCAGATTACTCGATTGTTAGCCAAGACCATCCGCTCGATTGTGAAGAGGACTCTCCCTCGCCAGGCCGCGCAAATTGTGCTGACATTTCGCACCGGCGATGCTGGTCTGTTTGTGGAAGTACAGGGAACCAATCAGGCCCTTCAATTCCATGATCCTCGGCCGCAAGACTCTGAGCTCTTGTTTGTTCCGCTCAGCGTCCTCGACGATGTCCAGGGCTCGAAAGCAGAACCGGTGTTTTTGAATTGCCGTCGGGCGGGCGTGCTCGGCGCCAGTTGGCAAGAAAAAGGCGTCTTCCAAGACCTGGAGTACGATGCCCCGGAACCAGCTTCGGATGCGCAGTCTTTTCCCGCCCTGCCCACTCAGTTCGTCGAAAATTCAGCCGAGTTGCTCCTCGCCCTGCGTGACGCTTATGAAACGACGGATGTCGAAAGCAAACGATATGCGCTCGCGAGTATCCAAATTCGTGGCAGCGATGGAATTATCGCAGCTACCGATGGCCGGCAGTTGCTGAAGCAATCGGGCTTCACATTCGGCTTCGCTGAAGAATTGCTGTTGGAGCACACGAAGTTCTTTGCGAGCAAAGAACTGCCTCACGATCAGCCAGTTCTCGTCGGCAAGACCGATGAAAGGGTAGTGTTTCAAATCGGCCCCTGGACCTACTGGCTGAGTGTGTTAACGGAAGGCCGGTTCCCCGACATTGACCGCTCGATACCATCCACGCACTACAGCACGGCGACGCTCAAGCTGGCATCCGCGGATGCCAAATTTATGGTGGACAATCTGCACCGACTTCCAAACGGTGAAACGCATCGCGAACTAACCGTCGATCTGAATGGAAAGGTTATTTTGCGAGCGGCTTCTCCCAGCACGCCCCGACCGGCGGAGATGTTCTTGCGAAATTCCAGCAAGCAGGGAGATGACGTCCGCATTTGCACAGATCGGAAGTTCCTGGCGCGAGCCGCGGCGATGGGTTTTTCGGATATACATTTTCCGGATACCGCTTCACCGGCGATCGCCAGCGACGCGAGTCGCACGTTCGTGTGGATGTTGCTTGATCCCAAAGAGGCACTGAAGTCAAGCGAGGACTCCCTCAGAATCGAGTCGCCCTTTAGCACTCGCAATGACGCACCGTCAGTTGCGCGGCGCAGGGAGTCGCCACTCAAGCAGATTTCGTCCACGGTTGATTTGCCGCCACCCCAGTCCGCAACCGCAGAACATTCGCAACCGGCGACGAAGCAGCGGGCTGCTCGTTTGAGTCCAGCGTCTGCAACGAAGCAAACGCCTTCGGCCACGGACTGCGCAATCTCAATTCGTAGCCAACTGCGAACGACGCTCGCGGCCGTGAACGAACTGATCCGCACGATCAAAACCGAAAAGCGAAGCCGCAAGTCTTTGAAGCGCGCCATGGAGTCAATCAAGCAGCTGCAAGACGTGGCTTAAGAAAGTTGTCCAACCGTATTCGCGCTCCTCGCATCGAGTTCGCCGCCGGTCGCTCCGTGCTGGAGTTGGTCCCGCGGATCATGGCGCGAGTCTTTTTCCTTTTTCACTTGGATGAACGGAGATTTTATGCACCGCAAGCGACTGAAAAAACAGCCGGTTCCGCAGCTCCAGTGGCTGGAGGACTGCCTGGAGGGGATCTTGAAAACACTGGCGCAGATTATCCGGTCACTCGTGCCACGAAGACGGTGATCACATGCCTTTTGACGGTGCCCGTCATTTTGGCCAGGTAGCGATCGTCATCGCCGCCGCAACGCTACTTGCGGCCGCGGCTGTTGGCTGGTGGGGATTGCTAGGAGCGGTCGTTTCCTTGTATTACCTGCTGTCGTTCTTCAACTCCTTGGAAAAGCGTGATCTAGTCGATGAATCCCGGTGTCAACAGCAGCGAGCACGCGGACGAAGAAATGCTGGCTGAGCGAATTTGCGCTGCCTGCTGTCACAAATTACGCCGATTCCAAATTGGTGGCCAAGTGATGGCGGGCAGCACGGTAACTCACAGCTACGTTCAATCCGGCCGGCCAAAGTGATCTGATGCTTCTTAGCGGAGTGGCAACGGGGCGAAGGCCTCCGCGCTCCTTCTCTTTTTTAACTGGTATGAACGTGTATGAGGCGGCAATCCACTGGATGCCGCGAGTTGCGATTCACGTCTCGGCGCGGTTTACTGGCGATTGCCGGAACTCGGGTCCGAGATGAGTCGTCGAAGTTCAATTTACTGGTTGCATGTTGGCGGGCTGTTCATCTCGGGGGCTGGCCGCGCATATCTATGGGCCTTGAGCCCGGCTTTTTAACTGGCCACCCCGCGGCCCACCCGGCTGAGCTGCGAGCTCGAAGAGGTAAATGCCGAATTGCCCTGCCCCGCTGCATGCCTTTCATCGAAGGGCTGTATCAACCAATCAGCAAACAGACCAAATCGAGAAATAATCGGGCCGCCCTTCGGGGCGGCCCGGCCTGCCTTTTTCTTAGGTATCCCGACCTGGTAACACGGTGCGAGGGCTACGCCCTCGGGATTTTTGGAGGCATGGCTCCGGTGTCCGAAGGGTGGGAAACAAAGCGACCCCTGAACGAACTGGTCGCCCAGGGGTGCGTGCGCTTCGGCGCACCGTCGGCTATTCCTCGCCAGGTTGCGTCCCCGCAGAGCCTGACTCCGCTTCACCGGACCACCGCATTCTAGCAAATCCGACTGCCAACGAAGCGCACACCGTTGACACGTTCAGAGGTAGCTATCAGGACTATTCTCACATCAGTGGAATTAGGCCGCACCGTAAACGTTCCCCAGTGCAAAACGCCCTTTGAAATGCATGAGATGGTACGAGCGGGAGCAATTCGCCGCATCGTTGGTGGCAAACTCCCACCAAAAATGATTGCCATCTAGCTGGCGGATTGTTCAGAGCTCTCGGCCCCGAGGTCTGTTGGCGTCAATTCTTGATCGTGATCGCAATTCCACAATTCGATGTATCGGTGCATCAAATCACCGAAGGGCGGAATGTGGTGTTCCGCGACAACCAACGGATAGTAAATCGTCTCAAAACCTTGATTGTCCAGAAATAGCCGGTCGGATGCCTTCAAGTACACCACAGGACCAGCTGAGAGTGCGTATAGGGCCGGAATTCCCAGGCAAAATGTGACAATCCCAGCTGATGTGTACCGCGTCATGTTGGAAGCATAGCTTACGATTCCGTAATGTTCAAGTTGCAGGCTTAATTAGCCGGACCCCCTCCGTGAATGTCGTTCCAATCAAAGCGACAACCGTCTGTCGTCAATGTGATGGCAGATATTGGCGGTCTGTTGCAGGTCGCGTAAAAGTGGGATCACGCAAGTCTCGAAGCAGCAGCAGGTTGCTGCAAAACCAAGATTTCTGGCACACACTCTGCTTTATTAGTGATCCGTTGCCTTGGAGCACTTCGCTCTTGCAAATCAAATGGTTCTCACTGTTTTAGGAACATCTGCGATGAAAAGTCTCCTCTGCACCCTGTTTGCTATCACTGCCCTCTCAGTCGGTGGCCTGTTTACCACTTCGGCTGTGGCTGCTGGCGGCGGATACGGTGGCCATTATGGCGGCCATGGTCACAAAAGTGGGCACGGCCACAATATACATGGCAACCAGAATCATGGCGGTCAGCACAACCACGGCGGTAACTACCCAACTTACAGTGGAGGTTACGGATACGGGGGTTACCCCAATCAATATCAGCAGAACGGCGTGTACCTCCGCGGTAGCAATTTCGGAGTGCGAATTGGATTCTAAGCCCGCAAAGTTGCTCCAGCGATTCCGCCTTGCAATTCGTTTTCGACAAAGTGCGGGCGGTCAAATCTCCCGCACTTGCTGATCTCCGTGAATTTGAAGTCACCAAATTAGAGAGTTGGGCGAAGGTTAGAAGTCGTATGTTTCGTCGTTTAGTTTCGATTTTTCAAGACAATCGTCAGCGAACCCACGAGTCATGCCGCTTCCCTTCGATCGTGTGGCGTTTGGCTACCAATTGGTGAAGTCGTTCAGAAGTTTCAGCTTCTTGTAGGCGGTGCGCTGGAGCACTCGGTTCCTCAATGCGGAGTTGTTGAAGTGCAATGATGCATTTTCGATACTCCGCTTCGGCGTCACCCAGTCGTCCCACGTCTTCAAGTGTGCTGGCCAGCCTTGCCCGCACTTTCGTTAAAACGGATCTGTGTAAGCTACTGGGGTGCTCTGTAACTAAGTGTTCAAGCACGACGACAACCTGGATGAGTTTCTCTTCCTTCGGTCCGTCCTTTCGGTCAGGAGTAGGAAGCTGCCGCAAGCGGTTATGTATTTGCGATGATGCGCGAGTTGCGGCCGCGTCGTGGAGACTTATTGCCTGGCGAAGTAAGTCGGGCTCTTCTTGCGAATGACCACGCGAGCCGTCGATTCGGGAGGACTCAATGATAGTCTCAGCTAACGCCGCTAGTGCGCGCCGTGCCTGATCCTTTGCTTCTGACTCCGCAGTCAAGACGGCACGGGTTTCACTTTCCGCCTTGCAAGCACGCAGAAAGCCCCAGGTTGTGCCAATCAGCCCAAGGCATATTGCCAGCATAACCACGCAGACACTGCCAACTGCCAGTGAATGCCGTTTTATGAATTTTCCAATGTTGTAAATATGCGATGGTGGGTGGGCTTCAGTGGGGCGGTTGCTGAGAAACCGTTCAATGTCGAGTCGCAAACTCGCAACGCTTTCGTACCGCTGTTCGGGCTGTTTTTGCAGCGAATGCAGGATGATCCAATCAAGGTCGCCGCGTGTAATTCTCTGGAGCCCAGCTAATTCAATTTGACGGTTGCTGGCAGTCAGTGCCCCGTTTCTGAGCGTTTTTAGCCGTCGGCTTGGCCGATCGGGATCTTCCTGCAGAATCCTCCGATATGCTTCGAGCCAACCATCGCCGCGAGTCTCGAATTCGAATGGTAGCGTGCCTGTCACAAGTTCGTAGAGGATGACACCCAAAGCGTAAACATCGACTCGCGTGTCTACGACTTGGGTGCCCGCAATGATTTGCTCTGGAGCCATGTAAGCGGGCGTGCCGACCGCAACACCTGGAACCGTTTGTCCGGATTCCCCCGCGGCGCATTCCGACCAAGGTAAGGGCTTGGCCAAGCCAAAGTCGATCACTTTGGGAATGGGAATGCAATTGTCCACAGCCACGAGGATGTTGGAGGGCTTTAAGTCTCGGTGGATGATGCCTCTCTGATGGGCATGCTCGACTGCTGAACAGACTTTGGCGAAGAGTCTTAGTCGTTGTTTGATGGGGCAACGATGTTCATCACAATGTGCTATTAGTGACAATCCAGGGAGGAACTCCATGACCAAATACGGTAGACCATTTGCCGTACTACCGCCATCGAACACTCTTGCGATGTGCGGGTGGTTCATGTGTGCGAGCGCCTGATATTCGGTCGCGAAGCGAGCAATAACAGGGGCCGACAGTCTATCGGGCCGCAAGAATTTGATCGCTACTTTTCTCTGAATTGGCATCTGCTGTTCGGCCAGCCAGACGGTACCCATACCGCCCTCTCCGATTCTCTCACACAACGCATACTTGCCACCGATTAGGCTTTCGGTATGCACAGCTTCAAAGTCAATTGCAAGCTCGCCTGCCGAGGGGAAGTTGCGAGAATCAAAGTCAACCGTTGGGTTTTCTTGCTGAGGCGTCGCAGGCGAGCCGCAAAAATCCTCGTTGGAAGTCGCAATTATGCTTGTCATGTCGGCTCCGAACGAGTTGGGCCAGTCTATTACCAGGCGATTCGGCGATACGACATTGAAATGCCGATCGATGTGTTGGCTTCAGTCGGTTTTGCGCACCAAACCGAATTTTCGTCGTGCTGCGTAAACCGCCGTCATTGTGCGATGAGTGCGATTTGCTACCTCGGACGGGCGCAGTGTGCGCAGCAACTCAATTTCTTCTGCAGTCCACGGCACTCCTGCTGCTGGCGGATGTGTACCTCGAAGCTTGTGAACTTCTGACATTTTCGTTCTCACGGCATGCGACATTTTCTTGCCTTTATTAGCTTTCCGTAGTTTCGCAATAACTTCTGGCGGACATGGCTTGCCACGCCTTGATTTCGCGATTTTCTGACGGCGTTCCGGTGCATCAGCAACTGCGGTAGCTGCAGCTGTCATCCGACGATTGTGCTTCGGCGTCATGTACTCTTGTCTTAAGTTGCGATCACCTTCAGTCTGCGTGACGCCGAGTGCTCTTCGCCAAATCCATACAGTCCGATTTCCTACTCCCCACCAATAGCGAACGGCAACAGCCGCCTCGCGTCGAACTGCTTTCGCCAGGTCACCGAAAAGAACTAATGAAAGTGCTGAAACCTTCTTTCCAATCGGCCAGGGAATACGTCCGTCAGATTGCCCCCAAATGGTGACTTCGCCGCGGGCGAGGCAGTCGACCCTTTCGCCATACCTGAAAGGTGGAGAGCGGTAGTTGCCAAAACGAAGTTTTGTGTTGTCAATCTTCATTTGTCACTCGGGAGTCCGATGATCCTCGCCTCACAGCAACGACTGTGAAACGTGCATCGTAGACGAGGTGCAGTGGCATCGCTCCGATTGCGAATCGATGAGAATCTCGCTGTCGATGCCCCTGCGATTTGACTTCTCGACCAAAGCAAACCCCGCATGATAAAGCGAGAACTCCATTTCTCGCCTTGAGCAAACCAGAATCGAATGCTGAATACCGTCTTTGTTTTGACGCCTTTTGGCGGGCGGCCACCCTAGCGAGAGGAGCGGAGCGCGGCACCATGCGCGAGGCGTCCCTAATGCTTCGACCTACTTCTTATCGTGCCCGTGGTCCCCTTCGTGTTCGACGTTGCCGCTGTAGCTCTTGCCGGCAATCGTCACGTTGAGGCGGCCAGTGGTCTTGGGGGCTTCCAGAGCTTCGAGGACCTTTTCATCGACGATCGCGAACTTCGAGGCCTGCCCTTCGGGGTCGCCCGGTTGCTTTTCCGCAGTCAGCTTGGCCTGCATTGGTGTGCCAGCAACGACCAGATTCAGCATGATCTCGGTATCGGGAATTGAGACGGCGGTCTTAGCATCAGCGCCCAGCAGATAGATGGCCACGGTCTTGGTCGCATCTTCATGGATCAATTCGGCGTGATACTCTTCTTCGCCGAGTTCGATCAAATGTCCTTTGTGCGGGCCTTCTTCGGCATGCGCCTCGGCTTTTGGTCCGGCGGCGGGCGGTGCAGCCGGCTTTGCAGGGCAACCCGTTAAGGTGAACGCCAAGCCAAAAACCAACATCCAAGCCGGGTGAAAACAACGCTGAATCATGAGAATCTCCTGAAAACGGGTAACAAAAACTGAAAATCAAGTGTGAACGGCTGTTCCAGCAGCGACAGATGAAGCGGGAGAAGTAACCGGTACGGTGTGGTCGTCAGAATCGAGTTCATCTTCGTCAGAATCGTGCAAATGTTGCTCTGCTTCTTTGCGACCAAAGCACCAGAAGAGCGCGGGATGGACAAAAAAGTCGAGCAATGTCGAACTGATCAATCCACCCATAATGACCGTCGCCACGGGATACAAAATCTCTTTGCCGGGCTCACCCGCGGCGAGCACCAGTGGCACGAGCGCAATTCCCGCGGTCAGTGCCGTCATAAGCATCGGCGCAAGGCGTTCCTTGCCCGCCCGCTCGATCATTTCCGGGGTGAACTGTTCCCCTTCGTGCTCGACTAGATGTAAATAGTGCGCGATCAACAAGATGCCGTTACGCGAAGCGATACCCGATAGTGAAATGAAACCAACCATGCTGGCGACGGTCAGAGATTGACCGGTAATCACCAGTGCCGCGACTGCGCCGATTGCAGCCATCGGCAAGGCGGATAGAACCTGCAGTGCAAGGTTTGTGGAACCGAAGAGCGTATAGAGTGCCAGGAACATCGCCGCGAGTGAAATGAGGCTCAGCAAGCCAATCATCCGCGTCGCATTGCGTTGGCTCTCGAACTGACCGCCGTATTCAATGAGATAACCGGGGTGGTCCTTCGCCAGCCGGGTCTGAATGGGAGCCAGCTTCTTTTGAATATCCGTTACCACGCTATTCAGATCGCGATCGGCCGTGTTGCACTGAATGATGATTCGTCGTCGCACGTTCTCGCGATTGATCGTATTGGGACCGCTGCCGCGGCGAATCGTGGCCACCTGGCTAAGTTGAATGCGCCCACCCGCCGGCAAGTTGAGCGATAGGCGACCGATCTCATTCAAGTTCTGACGGTGCTCGTCGTCTAACCGCACGACGAGATCGAATTTCCGTTCGCCGAGCACGATCTCGGAGACGGTTCGTCCGTTCATCGCCGTTTCGATGAACTCATTGACATAGTCCGGCGTCAGACCGTAACGGGCGAGTTGATCGCGATTGAGTTCGATTTGCAATTGCGGAATTTCGATTTGCTGCTCGACCATTAGATCCTTCACACCAGGGACATCTGTCATTGCCGCTTTCATCTCCTCCGCAGTACGACGCAGAACCTCCAAATCCTCGCCATAGAGCTTGATACCTACCTGTGCCTTAACCCCCGAGAGCATGTGTGAGATCAAGTGAGCTAGCGGTTGCTCAACGGCAATAACAACCCCCGGCACTTGGGTCAGTTCTTCGCGCAACTCGGCCAGAACTTCCTCGCGGCCCCGGTGTGCTTTCGGATCGAAGCTGATGATGATCTCCGATACGTTCACCCCTTCTGCGTGTTCATCCAACTCCGCGCGGCCGGTGCGGCGGCCATAGGCCAGCACTCCTTCGATTTTGCCGATTCGATCGTCAACCATCTTCGCTATGCGATCTGAAGTGGCCAACGAAGTGCCCGGCGGGAGCAGCACATTGACTTGTACGCTCCCTTCGTTGAACGGTGGGAGAAAATCCCGGCCGAGTTGCGTCACGGTGAATATGCTGATGGCAACGGCCACGGCAACTGTTCCCAGAATCGGCCAGGGATGCTTAACGCTTATTCGAATAGCAAAACCAGCGACCCACTTGAGCACGCGCAATAGCAGGCCATCTTGCTCGTGGTCCATGAATTTTGCGTTCGGCAGCAACCAATAGGACAGTACGGGAGTGACAGTGAGCGATACGAAGAGTGACGCAATGATGGAGACGATATAGGCGACGCCCAGCGGAGTGAAAAGTCGCCCTTCCATGCCGCCGAGCGCGAACAGCGGAATGAAGACCAGCACAACCAGAATGGTGCTGAAGACAATTGAATTGCGGACTTCGCTGCTGGCTTCGTACACGACTCGCAGCGCCGACTTCGGGTTCGGACTATGTTTATTTTCGCGCAAGCGGCGAAAAATGTTTTCCACATCGACAATCGCATCATCAACCAGTTCGCCGATGGCTACCGCCAGACCACCGAGAGTCATCGTGTTAATCGAGAGGCCAAACCACTTGAAGATCAGGCCAGTCACGACCATCGAAAGTGGGATTGCGGTCAGGGTGATGAACGTAGTGCGAAAGTTGAGCAGGAATACAAATAAGATGATCACCACCAACACACCGCCGACAACAAGCGCTTCGATGACATTGTGGATGCTCAGGTCGATGAACTCTTTTTGTTGATAGACTTCGGCATTGATTTTCAAGTCAGGCGGCAGCGAAAGGCGCAGGTCTGCCAAAGCGTTGATGACGTTCGTAGTCAGCAGACGCGTGTCAGCGCCGGGTTGCTTGGAGACGATGATCATCACCGCTGGCGAACTATCGACCGCGGCGTCGCCGCGCTTTACCTGGGCGGCTTCTCGAACAGTGGCGACCTGATTCAGTAAGATCGAACGGTCGGTGCCCGCTTTCACGACCACCTTATCGATGTCTTTGATGTTGCGCAGTCTGCCCATCGAGCGTACGAGCAACTCCTGGCCGCCCTCTTCCAGATAGCCACCTGTAGCGTTACTGTTGCTGCCGGCCACAGCCTTCTCGATGTCTTCAAGCGTCACATCGTATTTTAACATTTCACTGGGATTGGCTAGCACTTGGTATTGTTTGCGGCCGCCCCCCATCGTGATCACCTGAGCGACGCCCGGAATGGTTAGCAGCCGTTGTCGAATGACCCAGTCGGCGAGCGTGCGAACCTCAATCGGATCGGTCTTGTTTCCTTCGCTGGTAACGCCAATCTGGATCACTTGCCCCATGATTGACGAAATGGGAGCCATTTGCGGTTTCACCCCTTTGGGCAACCGGTCGGCGGCTAATGCCAGTTTTTCGGCAACGATTTGACGATCGACGTAGATGTCGGTGCCCCAAGCAAATTCCACGTAGATCACAGAGAGGCCCACGCCCGACGAGCTGCGCACGGCCTGCACACCTGTTGCTCCATTCAGCGAAGACTCCAGAGGAAACGTAATTAGTGTTTCCACTTCTTCCGGAGCAAGCCCCAAGGCTTCCGTCATGACCGTTACTCGCGGGCGATTCAAATCGGGAAACACATCAATGGGCAGTTGATACATTTCATAGCTGCCGTACACCGTGATTACGAGCGCCAGCGCGATCGTAATCAAGCGGTAACGCAGCGCCATTTTGATAATTGAGTTGAGCATAGTTCTGCTTTCGCTTCCTGCGTTAGTGGCTATGTCCGGCGTGCGGGTCGGGAGCGCCGCCAGATTTGTTCTTGATTGCAACTTGCAACTGTTGGGCACCTGTCAGTGCAACCATGTCGCCTGGAAAGACAGATCCGTCATTGGCAATTACCACGTGCCGGGGGTCGCGATACTCCACGTGCACGCTACGACGTTCAAAGCCTTTTCCGTTTGGCGTGAAAACGTATGTTTCCGTGCCATCCTGAGCGAGGGCGTCGATAGGCAACACGATACGATTCGGAAGAACTTCTAAGGGGATTTCGAGCTGCACTCGTTGGCCGGGACGATACTTCCAAGCAATGAATCGGCGCCCGTCCTCATACTTGGAATCCCTCTGCGGTTGATTTGGGAGCGTGACGTAGAAGTCGAGGGTTCTTTTGGCGGGATCAACCTTTGTCGACAAGTACAGCAAGTGCAGGTTTTCGATGATTTCACCTTTGTCACCATCCGTCTCCAATACTGCGGCGATCGGAGCCTGGCGCTCCGCCACTCGGTTGAGGTCCGCCACGTCGCGTTCGAATGCTTCCCCTTCGATGTAAAGTTCCGCGTGATCGGCGAGCACCGCGAGCGTGTCGCCGGCATCCACCTGCTGTCCCTGGGATACTTTGATGCTCTGCACTTGAAAAAGGCCTCCGGATGGACTTCGCTTGCCGTCGGCGGCGACATTGTCGACGGTAACAGTCATCTCCTTAAACAATTCGCGCTTCTGTACGATGGCATTGACTTGAGCTTCAGAAAGGCCATGCAAGATCAGGGCTTGGCGTCGG
Organism: Anatilimnocola aggregata; assembly: GCF_007747655.1. Lineage (NCBI taxonomy): Bacteria > Pseudomonadati > Planctomycetota > Planctomycetia > Pirellulales > Pirellulaceae > Anatilimnocola > Anatilimnocola aggregata. The sequence continues at coordinate 2,246,571 of NZ_CP036274.1, read as the reverse complement.
GCGCGGAGGACAGCGTCACTTTTGTCTTTTTCATATTTCAGATCGAGTAGCCGCTTGCCGGGAACTGTGCCATCGGCCGCCAGTTTTTCCAGTCGCGTGATTTCCTTGTCCGTAACCTCTTGCTCAGCCGTCGTCTGTAACAGATCGGCTTGTGATTGCACTAGATCTTCATGCGTCAACCGAAGGTCGAATAATTTGCGGCCCGGTTCAAGTGCCTCGCCCTCAGTGGGATAAATTCGAGTTACGACTCCCGTGAAGGGGGCCGTGACTTCAATAACAGAACGTCCTGGGCGCTCCACGACGATGCCAGGCACACGGATCGATTTGGTGAACGGCTGCAACTTCACCGGCTTTATGAACTCATCCGTCAGTCCGATATTCTTGCGGCCTTGCAGGCTGAGTTCAATCGAATCGCTACTTCCGTGAGCAGCGTGACCAGCCTCCTCATGCTTTTCCTCGCCCTTCTCCGTCTCACCTGCGGTGACCGGCAAAATCTTTGCCAGCCAAGGTCTGGCTGATGGTTCCCACTGTGGATAAGTCACGAACGCCGCCACCGCGATCAATCCAATGATCGCGAACGGAGTCCAGCGCGCCCAAGCAGCGGGCGTCGATTGCGATGGAGAATTTGTTTGCGCCATGGGCCGCGCCTTTGCGAAAGAGCGTTGACTGGAAAAACGCGCCGACGAATGGAAAGCGCGATGTAGGGGCTGATTGCAAATCCAAAGTAGATGCAGCCGAGTAGACTCGAAATCGAGTGGCCGCTTGGATAGCAAGAATCAGTTCAAGAAATGGCAAAGTGCCGAATGCCTGCGCACATGCGGCTTAAAAAGACCAATTTCAAACTGCTCATGAACGATTGCAATCGCTTGGCCGCATACGATTTGGTCGTTTACGGGCACCACTGCTACATCGTTGGCAGGAGATATTTCCGTTTGCCCGGCCGGCAAATAGACGCAATGCTGCACGCTGCAACTGTCAGGTAATGTCGGCAGGGAGTCTGACTGCTGCTCTGAGTGACCGGAACACGGCAAGTGGTGCGCATGGGAATGCTCACCCGAGCCATGCACTTCGCTGGCACCATGCGCAATATGCCAACTACAGCCTAGCAGGATATGCAGGCTGAACGCGGCGATCGAAAGCAAAGTGGTGATGGAGTGCATAAGGTAGTGCAGGGTGACGATTTGCTCTCGATTGTTGGCCAGGACTGGGGTTTAGTCAATACCGACCAAATTGCGAGCTTCGTATTTCATCCACCTTTCGCGGGAGAACCGTTCAAGAGTCGCAAGCCGTTTAACACGACGAGAATGGAAACGCCCGCATCGGCCGCAATGGCGGCCCAAAGTGAAGCAAATCCAGCTAAGGTGAGGACGACGAATAGAACTTTGATTGCCAGGGACGCGAAAATGTTTTGGCGGATGATGGCTAGTGCTCTTCGCGAATGCCCAATCAGCCAAGCGACCTTCGACAAATCGTCGCTCATCAGAGCTACGTCGGCTGTTTCAATGGCTGCGTCACTGCCTACCGCGCCCATTGCGATTCCGAGTGTTGCGCGGCCAAGCGCGGGTGCGTCGTTGACCCCATCGCCAACCATCGCGACCTGGCCGTACTTCTTCAACAGTTCCTCAATCGCGTTTACCTTGTCAGCGGGGAGCAGTTCGGCACGGAACTCGTCGATGCCGGTCGCTTTTGCAATCTTGGAAGCCGTCGCTTGATTGTCGCCGGTCAGCATGATGACATGCTCGATGCCATGGTTGCGTAAAGCAGTGATGACCTGCGCCGTAGCAGGGCGCACCTGATCGGCCAGGGCGATCATGCCGCAGACGTGATTCTCGTTGCCAATCACAACCACCGAGCGGCCAGCACTAGACATTGCTTCGAGCCGCTCATGAATCTCAGGCGTTTCTTGCTTGCGTTCTTCCAGGTAGCGATGGCTTCCCAACCAAAATAACCGACCCTCGAATTTGGCAGTGGCTCCTTTGCCTTGCAGAATCTGAAATTCTTCTGCTGCTGCCGCCACGACCTTTTTTTCGGCAGCATAACGCATAATCGCGACCGCCAGTGGGTGATCGCTGTGTGACTCCATCGCTGCAGCTCGCTGCAACAGCTCTTCTTCCGAATGCCCATTTAACGGCACAACCTCAACCACAGCAGGCTTGCCCTCTGTCAGGGTGCCTGTTTTATCCAGGGCAATGGCTTTGAGATGAGCGGGAACCTCAACGAACACTCCCCCTTTGATCAGCACCCCCTGACGCGCCGCGGTTGCAATGGCAGCGACGATGCTCACCGGCGTGGAGATCACAAGCGCGCAAGGGCAGGCGATGACAAGCAGCACGAGCGAGTTGTAAAACCAGACGTGCCATTGACCGCCCAACAGGAGCGGCGGCATGACAAGTACTGCGAGCGCTGCCACCATGACGCTGGGAGTGTAGTAACGAGCAAACGTCTCTACCCACTGTTCCGATTGAGCACGCTTCGATTGCGAATCGCCGACCATGCGAATGATGCGGGCCAGCGTCGTATCGCTGGTAACCTTCGTCGAGGTAACCTGCAAAGCGCCGTCGCCGTTGATGGTGCCGGCATAAACTTCAGCACCTGGCGATTTACTGACCGGCACGCTTTCGCCCGTGATCGAAGCCTGATCCACGTCGCTGCTTCCCTGAGCGATGACGCCATCCAATGCAATCCGCTCGCCGGGCCTAACTAGGAAAAGATCCCCGACGTTGACTTGGTCAGGTGGAACCTCCCGCTCGGCTCCGTCTTTTCCAGCTACCCTGACCGTTGGCGGAGCTAAACTCATCAGTGCGGCAATCGCTCGGCGCGCACGTCCCACGCTCCACGATTCGAGCAACAGCGACACGGAGAACAACAAAGCAACTGTCGCCGCTTCCGACCATTCGCCAATCGTGACCGCACCAGCGATCGCGACGGTCATTAGCAAATTCATGTCTGGCCGGAAGCGCGCGAGGGAATACCACGCCTTCGGCAGAAAATGCCAGACACCTGCGAGGATGCTTAGGCTGAAACACAACTTCGCGAGAATCGGTGTCGCAACTGGCCCCGCCTGCTCAGCAAAGCCAAAAGCGGCAGCAATGCTTCCGGATGCTTGGACTTGAAACGCGAAACCAAGTAGGCCAAGTATCCCCGAAGCGACAGTGAGAATTGTTTGCCCATTGCGCGACCAAAAACTCACTGCCGGCTCGTCTCCCTTCGCCTCCCGCCAAACGTCGGCGGTCATGCCGGTTCCGGCAACAGCTTTGATAATCTCCGCTGTGGCGACCTGGTCCTCTGGAACCGTTACTACCATTCGAGCATTGAGAACGTCGAACGTCAGGTTCTGCTCGCCGCTAACCAACGGACCAATTTCGCCTTTGAGGATGGCTACCTCTTCGGCACAGTCCATCCCGCGAATCTTGAAGTAGCGAGTCATGTTAGAATCGTTTCGAGCAATGATCGCTGGGCTTGAGATCGCGGCAAAGAAAAGAGGTACAACGCACTATGCAACTGGCTACAACGGCGGCGCTCTTCACGATTACGGCAATTGCGGAAATCGTTGGTTGCTACCTGCCTTACTTATGCCTGCGACAGGGCAAGTCGCCCTGGCTCCTGGTACCCGCTGCGATCAGCTTGGCAGTTTTTGCATACCTTCTTACCCTGCATCCTACTGCGACCGGGCGCGTCTACGCCGCTTATGGCGGTGTTTATATTTCGGTTGCGTTGCTGTGGTTATGGCTTGTCGACGGTATTCGACCGTCGACTGCGGACTATGTTGGGGTGTCACTTTGCCTGTCTGGCATGGCGTTGATCATGTTCGCGCCACGCCAGTGATTGCCTTTACCGGAGCTAATGTCGATTAGCTGAGTCTTAATGGTTGCAACCAGGTCCGCAGCCGCTGCTGCTGCCGGAACTGCTGCTGCCGGTGCGACTGCCGCTGAACGGATTCCAGGTTAAGGAGCCCGATTCAGTAGCGCAGCCGCTCAGCCCCAAAGCTCCCAAGAGGAGACCACAGACGAACAAAAACTTCACTGAGTTACGCATCGAAATTCCTTCCGTGATTTGATGTTGTTCCTTGGCCGCCGCTAGCGGCCATATTCGCCATCGGCGCTGCACGATTGCTTTCACTAGTCATTCTGCTGCGCTATGACTCGACCGTCCACGATCAGTTTCACTGGCCGTACGCGGGCTTTCTCAGCGGCACTCCAGAGTGAAGCGTGCAGTACCGGAGCATCTCCATGAACTGTAATCTGGATCTCGCGGTCTGCGATGGATTGCCTCGTTGAAGTTACTCCGGTGACCTTGCTTAGCTCTTTTGCCACATCCCCAGCTCTGAGGTCGCAGCACATATTCTCAACTAGGAGGATTGCCTGGCGAGACTTCTTTTGCAACGGGTCTGCATAACACAGAACCATTGCCACGACTGCGGATACAGAAAACAAAAGTAAGGACTCGTGGAGGTGGTTGATTTTCATGGAGAAACCTTTTGCTAAGCGGTGGATCAGCGATCAGCCTGCCACGCGACGATTGATCGAAGCACGATTAGCGCAACGGGCGGGCGTTGAAATTGCCGTGCGCGGTCGCCAGACGTGCTGGTTGAATCTGGGCACGTTGCGCGGCGTCCCAAATCATGCGAGGTGAAGGAAAGGCATTATTCTTGGGAATAATCGTTAGCGTTTGTGCCTTGTAGTCCGGAACCACACGGCCGACACCGGGGATTTTCGAGATTTCCTGAATGACATAACGAGCGTCTTGCATGGCACGCACAGACAGCACCGAGGTGTGGTCGTGCGTGTGTTCGTGAACCGCCTGCTGTGCATTCGCGAGTCCACAGCACGCAACTAGTAAAGCTGCGATGCTGGCTACCGACAGTCGGCGCGATTGAAAAGTCATCATCATCGAATCTCCATAAATGGCATCCTCCCCAGCGACTGGCTCGGGAAGTGATCCACGAGACGTCCGAGTCTCGCGGAGTATTTCAATCGTGTGATACGCTCCGACCGGTGAAGTGGTTCATGCTCGCCCGTCAGTCAGTAATCCAATAGCACGTTTCCTCTTTGACCATTTCTGTAAATGATTTGGAGGAGTGCGTGTGGCGGATAGGCCTCACGCAAAAGGTTTGGCCGCACTCACGATCGTCTATCGCTGCGGTTTCGATTTATAAACTCCCACCAAGGTTGCTAATTCAGTTGGTGGAACCTTCGCCCGTTCGGCAGCTTCCCAAATCGCTCGGTGCGAAATTGCGTTCGAGGTCGGCATAATGGTCAGGGTTCGTGTTTTGTAATCTGGAACCACCTTAACCACGCCTGGAATCTTTGAAATCTCGGCGATTGCTGGGCCAGATTCTTTGCCGCAGCACATGCTCGGCACTTTGAGAATTGCCGTATAGATTTGCTCCTGCGGCGGAGCTGGTTGCTGCGCAGAAACCAATCCGCTGGCGAACACCAGCATGGCAGCAGCACCGATAAGGCAGAGACGACGGTTGGCGAAATTAGACATGTTCAACTTCTCCTGAAAGGGATTAACGAGTCCCGCGAGCCTTCCTTAACTAACGGGACAACTACATGGACAAGAACCAATCGACACAGTGTTTTAGTAAACGAACACAGCTCACGGGCCTCCGGCTTGTAGGCTGTTGGAAAGTAAAAGGCCTTCAATTTCTGCCCCAGCGGTACGCAGATCTCGCAGAGCATCGAGGTAGGCCAGGTTTGTTTGCGAATACGTTCGCTGGGCAGTGAGCAAATTGAGAAAGCCCGCTTCGCCAGCTTGATAGAGTTGCCGACTGAGGTCGAGAGATTCTTGCGCTGCTGGCAGGATGTTCTCGCGATACTCCTTCACTTGATTGAGCGCGTTCGAGTAACGTTCAAAGACAGGTGCCAGCCGATTCTGTAAACTCAGTTCCAGTTGCTCAAGCGCACGTTCGGCGGCGGCCGCCTGATGCTGCGCCTGAACGAGTGCTCCTTGATTGCGATTCCAAATCGGCAAAGGCAGACCGATGGCAACGGTACCGTCGGGATCGCCGTTGATGCCGTTATCAATGACGTTCACCATCCCGCGGACGGTGATATTTGGAGTCTTCTCAATGCGAGCACGCTCAGCTTGCCAGCGGGCGCGCTCGATGTTGGTCATGGCGATCGCGATTTCGGGACTGCTTCCCAATAGTCGTTCTAATGACTGATGCCACGTGTGCTGCGGCACGGAATCCAGATCTCCAACCAGGTTCTGCATCTGCCAATGTGGTCGTCCCACAACAGTAGTCAGGCCTTGCCAGGCAGCAGCTCGCCGGTTCCGAGCATTCACGACTAGAATTTGCACGTTGCGTACTTCCAGTCGCGCTTGCAAGACGTCGAGTTTGCCGACTTCCTTCTGCTTGAGCAAATTCTCGGAAGCAGTCAGATTTTGGGAAGCATTCGCAGCCAATTGATTCGTAAGTCGCTCCTGCTGTTGCGCGATCAGAGCCTGAAAGAACAAAATTCGCACGTCCGTGGTGACTCGCTGCAATTGAGCTGTCAACTCCTGATTCGCGCGGCCAATTTCCTGCGCAGCAATTTCGCGATTGATCCGCAGCTTGCCGCCACGAACCAATTCTTGCTCGACATATACCCCTTGTTGCTCGGCCCTGCCGCCGCTCCCGAGTTGCTGACCTTCGTAGCCGGTCGTTGGATTCGGAGCGAGACCGACTTGAACCCAGTTTCCTTTGGCTGCTTCGACTAGAGATGCGGCTCTCGCAATGGACGGGTTCTCCATCCGCGCGATGGACTCCAACATCTCCACCGTCAATTCCTGCGACGGCTGAGGGATGCCAGGTGGCACCGGCACCGGTTCACCGATTGGCATGGGCGACGGGAGCGCCGCAGGTGGCGGGCTAATCGGTTGACGAGCAGACGCTGGCTGAACGTACTGACCCGGAGCCGGTTGAGGCCGGATGTTATAGGCATCTAGACCCGGCGGGGATGGCAATTGCAACGGCGGCGCCGGCTGTGGTTTCGGCACAGGGTACTGCGCCCAGACGCTAACACCAATTTCACCGGGGGCGAGCATCAGCCCGCTCATGATGATTAGGACATATCGAGTATTCATCGGAAGCCTCCATGCTTCTGAAGTGCGATCTGAATCACGCATGACGTAGTGCTTTGACAATTTCAGTTCCAGCGGCTTGCCAACCAGGAATTATTCCGGCGAGCAAACCCACAATCACCGAGACAACCACTCCCAGCGTGGCAACTTCCAGTGAGGGCTGAAAGGCAATCGTTACCCCCTCAGCGCCAATGGCGAAGCCGCCGAGAAACAGTAGCAAAGTGCCGCAGCCAATGCCGAGAACACCTCCCGCAATGCTCTGCAAAACGCTTTCCGCGAGCACTAGGCGGAAAATGCGAGCTGGTCGCAAACCGAGGGTCTGCAGTACGGCATGTTCTTTGATTCGATCTTGCACGGCCATGACTGTCGTTGTCGCAACCAGTGCCAACACCAAACCCACGCAGGCGTAGCCCAAGTAATGTGCGAATCCGATGAGTTCAGCTAGGTCGGCCAGCGTGTCGCGCTGAAAGACACCCTTCGAGCGAGTTGTCGTTGCGACCGGACCGCTGCGGAACTCGGCGTCAATCGCGCGACTGATTTCATCCGCCTTGGTGCCTTCCGCAAGTTGCACTTCGAGTTGAGTTACCGTACCCACGGACGATTTGCCGCGCGCTCGCTGCAGGAAGTCGAGGTGGGTGTAAATGAAGTTATCTTCGGCAGCGACCGTTGATCTGAACGTGCCCACGATGGACACCGTCACATCGCCAATGGTGAACTTCATTCCCGGTTTCAAACTGCGCCGCGCCGCGATCGCTTGGCCAACCACGGCGGCATCGGTGCGAGAATCGAAGTCGGTCCAGTTACCCGACTCCAACTCCAGTTTGCGCGCAGTCCGCAGCTTTTCGGGCGGTAGACCGTTAAATACGACGACATCGAGACTGGCGCGGCAGTTGTTGGTGAAGACCTTAATCGGGACGACGTCTTTCACGCCCGGCATCTTCGATACAGTGCGAGCATAGTCTTCTGGGAGCTTACTGCTGGCCGGACAGAATCGATTTTCTTGGAAGACCACCAGCGTGCGTTCCGCTTCCTTGCTGCTCGTCAGGCGCGCCAATCCTTGTTGCACCGCACCGACAAAGCAAAAGACGAACAGGGCCACGGCGGAACCAGTGACTGTCAACATGGTCCGTCCGCGGTGTCGCCACAGACTCTTGAACACATAAGGGGTGAATTTGAACATCCGTTAAGCTCTCCGTTGTTCAAAGGAACCACTGCCGACAAGGGCTACTTCATGCCCTTTCTCAATCAGCTTTCCTTTTTCAAGTTTGATCTGTCGCTGGGCCAAAGCACCAACCCGTGGGTCGTGGGTGACGACGATCATCGTCATCCCCAATTCGGTGTTCAGTCGCTGAATCAAATCGAGAATCTGATCCGTAGTTTCGGCATCGAGATCGCCGGTCGGTTCGTCGCCAACGATAATCGTCGGGTTGGCGACAATCGCCCGTGCAATGCCGACACGCTGTTCTTGTCCGCCGGAAAGTTGCCGCGGATAATGATCCTTGCGATCGACCAGGTGGACGGCTTCGAGCGCCAGCATCACCCGCTTGTGGCGCTCGGCGGATGACATGGGCAATAACAGAAGGGGCAACTCCACGTTTTCATAAGCCGAGAGCACAGCAATCAGATTGTGCATCTGAAAGATGTATCCGATATTGGCCGCCCGCCAATCCGCCAGCGCCGAGCGCGACAGCTTGGTGATGTCCGTTCCCTTGATCACGATCTCTCCCGACGTGGGACGATCAATCCCCGCAATCGCATTCAGCAACGTCGATTTGCCTGAGCCGCTCGCCCCCATCAAGCTGACGAACTCGCCCTGCTCGACGTTAAGATGAACTTCGCTTAGCGGAGTGATGACTTCATCCCCTTTGCGGAATTGCTTCGTCAATCTGGAAATTTCAACGAGCGACATGAGCGATCTTCCTTTACTTTTGGTTCTTTGATTCAGCAGCCATTTGGGGTGCCGAGGCGTTCGCGTTGAGTGAATTCGTTGCACCATTGAGGTTGTGGTCTTCGCCGGTTACGCGAATTCTCTTTCCCGGCGAAAGTTCATCGCGACCCGACACAATGAGCTTGTCGGTGGCAGTCAGTCCTTGAACAACCTCTACCAGTCGATCGGTGCTCGCCTTGCCCAATTGGATCGCTTGCTGACGAGCTCGCGAGGTTTGTAAGTTGGCAACCCACACCGTGGTTCCTTCCGGCGTTGTAGTCACCAATTCCTTGGGAATGAGTTGCCGCAATGGATCTTGGGCGGCAATGTCCTTGTTGCCGGGTAGCTCCGGGGCTAGGAAAGTCACTTGAACTAGCATTTCCGGCTTGATCACTGCAGGCGGGTTGTGAATCAACACTTTCAATTGAAGGGTGTTCTTCTGAATGTCCGCTTGCGAGGTAACCGCGACGACTTCACCTGTTAGCGGTGCTGCTAACGCTGCGGTCGAAATCTGTACCGGCTGACCCATCTGAGCATTGGGAACATCTTCCAGCCGCACATCGGCCCGTACCTGAAGATTTTTCGGGTCGTATAAGCTGACCACCGCGCTAGAGTCTCGTTCCGACGCGGGAGAGAGTCCCATCAAGCGACGTCCAGGTTGAACGTGCAGCGCGAGCACGCGCCCAGCAATGGGCGAGGTGATCGTCATCCGCGCCAAACGTAACTCCGCCGTCTCGACTGCTAGTTTGGCTTGATCCACGCGGGCAGCGGCAATGTTGCAGCCGGCTTCGGCTTCCTTCACACGACGATTCTCGTCTGATTTCAATGTGAGTTGTGAACGAAGCGCAGTCACTCGGTCCTGCCACGACTTCGCTTCTGACTCCAAGCTCTTACTGCGTTGCTCAAGTTCATGAACCGCTGCAGTGGCGGAATCGAGTTCACTCTGAGCACGCTGCACCGAGCGCTGTGGAATCGCATCGCCAACCTTGAGTTTCCCTTCCAAATCTTGCTGGGCTAATTGCAGGCGTGAGTTAGCGCCCTTCAGCAGCAGCGGAATACTCTGCGAATCTGTCGCTACTTTGGCGAGCGACGCTTCGGCCTCGGCGACTGCTGCTTGCAATTGAACGGGATTGGCTAGGCTCGTGTGCGCCGCTTCACACGTCGCTTTGGCCAGTTCAAGCTCCGCATCGCGCAACCGCAGAGCTGCTTTGGCTTCAGCCAGCGAGATTCGCGAATCGGCATCGACAAGTTTGGCTAGAGGTTGACCTAGTTCGACTTCCTGCCCTTCGACTACGAGCAAGGTTTCGACGATCCCTTCCACCTGCGCAGACACAACGGTTGCCGTGGGACGCGGCTCGATCCAACCCGCCGCTTGGAACACAGGAGTACCCGATTGTTGCACTTCGGCACGTGTCAGCACCACCGGCGTGATAGTTACCGACTTAGCTGGCAACAGGCTGTCTTGCAGTGACCAGCCAATGACCGCCGCAAAGGCCACCAAAATTCCCAGCGGCAAGCCATAGCGCGTGGCAAAGTTGCGACGTTTGCCCGCCGTGACGACCGCAGATCCTGACCGATCCACGGCGAGCTGACTTAGATCCACTTGATTGGCCATCGAAGAATCCCTTGCCCAGTTATGGACAGCTCAGTTGCGAACAAAGATGCCAGTTGCGAGTACCGTCAAGTTCCCAGCTTCGTCACGCTTGGCCTTGCCGCGAACGACCACGGTTTGCAATTCCTTCACGCCCAGAAGTTTACGGGCATCGGTTGCCAAAGGCTTATCGCTCGCGTCGACAAACTTCACGATCGCTTTGCACTCGGGTAGTTCATTGGTGCTACAGCAATAATCCCAGGGAGTCGGGCATCCCTCGTCACCAGCACAGGGCGAGAGTGATTTGTCGACGACGAGAAACGCGGCCTGTCCCTCGATCCAAGGTTTTGCATCACCGCCGATACGACCTTCAGCAACGATCTCGTCGCCGTCCTTTGCATCAACTTTCAATTGCTTCACACCCTTCGCTCCCATCGGCTCGGCCGAAAGAAGGAAGGCCTTGCCTTCTGCCGATGGTCCCGCTGCTGGCGGCGTTGCCGCCGGTCCGCAGCCGATTGACAGTGCACAGAAACCTAAGACACCCATTGCCAGTACCATTCGCATGATTGAACTCCCAAAATGAAATGTCTCTAAACCGCTTTGAGTCCATCCACGACCGAATGTTGCATGGCCTTCCAGGCCGGCGGGATTGCGCCGAATACACCGAGCAACAACCCCGTGCCACACCCAACTAAAATCGCCACACTATCCACCCGCAATGCAAACGCCCCCATCGTGAATCGAACGGCGGTGCCGTTGATTACGAAGATGGCGACGACTGCGGCCACCAAGGAAGCCGATGTCGAAAGCAACACGGCTTCTTGGATCAAGCTGGCCACAATGGCCCGCCGCCGATAACCCACCGCTTGCAGGGTCGCCAACTCGCGCACGCGGCCCATGACCGAGCCATACATGGTGTTGAGTCCCGCGAAGACACCCGCACCAGCAACGAGCAGCACAACGAGCCAGCCCAACATGCGCACTGGCTGGTAGTGCTTCTGCAGCGAGGCATAGTATTTGACTTCGCCGATCGCTTGTAATTCCAAGTCGTAGCGTTCCTTGCAGAACAGCTCGACATCGCTGGGAGAAGAGCCATCGGCCATACCAATGGCCACCAAGCTCAAATCCTGCCGTTTGAGGGCGTTTTGAAAATCGGTGAGCGGAACCCAGATCTCCGATTCAAAAGCGGCACCATTGGCTGCGAAATGTCCCGCGATCTTCCATTCGCGTCCATCAAAGCGAATTGTCTTGCCAATTTCTAAATCGGACGCTTGGCAGCTCAGTTTGGCTGCCACGAGTTTGCCAACAATGACTTCACCCGGACCAGGCCAATGACCTTCAGTAACTTGTACCTGCCGACGGACCAGCGGCGCTGCGTGCGAAACGCCGCGGACAATTCCGAACATGGGCGGATCGTTCTCGCGTAGCGATATACGTGTCCCGACATATAGTTCCGGAGAAATCCTCGTGACGCCGAATTGCTTCTCAACTCCCTCCAGGCTCGCTGATAGCAACGAAGCGGAACGAGCCGGAATGGCGGAGTTTTCGATGTCTTCGGCGGCGTTAATAGAGTACACAAGCACTACGTTTGGCTGACCACTGACGGCTAACGAGCTTTCGAGACCGCGAATGAACGCGACGACTACGAAGACCAAAAGCACAACGGTCGACAGCGCACCCAAGGTCAAGGCGCTACGAGCTGGGCGACGCAACAGGTTGCGAACCCCATACTCCCACGGCAGCAAGCGAAGCCGAAACATGCGCAGCGTCCAATCGAAAAAGTAGACTGAATGGAGGGAACGAGCCGACTGCCAAACTTGAGGCAGAAGGAACCCATTCGTGTATTGGTCAAGGGAGACGCCGCAAGCCGCCGATGAAGCGACCGCGAACTGACCAGCAGCGCAAAGAGATGCTTACAGCAAGAGAGAACGGACGGCCAAACGTAGGCTCATTCCCGAGCCATCGCCCGGTAGCCATCGCCAAGTTTCGCTGATCGACTCGCCAATTGCCCGCGATTGCGGGCGCGATTCGACCATCGTCCAAATTGCCAGAGAGTGAACATCCTGTTCGACTTCGACAACACCAATTGTGTTGACCGGGCTATTGCAGAAGCAATCGGTGCAAGATCTCTCTTGCTCGCCGTTGCTGGGCAAGTTTTCGCGGGTACTTTGCTTGCGATGGCAACAACGGCAACCAACTTCCGATCGCACACTGGCCGAAATTGTAGACACGCTCGCCATACATGCGTATGGGCAGCCCACAACTTGGCAAATCATCGCGATGAGAAGTAGCACACGCAACATGTCGACCTCAGGTATCCTTCTCCACAGTTCTAACTCAATTACTGAAAACGTACAATCTCATTAGCTGTTGTCGGTTCTGGGGAGGTTACCGCTTAATAAAAATTCCGCTGGCCATGAGCGCCACGTTGCCGTCAGCGTCGCGGTTTGCGATGCCTTGGACGACCACGGTCTCCTCCTCCTTGATGCCCAACAGTTGACGCGAATCGACAGCAATTGTCTTCCCTTGCTCGTCCACGAATTTGACGACGGTCGTGCTGGCGGCAATCTCGGCAGCACAGTGTGGGCAATCGGGGCCACACTTATCATCAGCGCATGGCAATGGAGCGCCTGTATCGACGAGCAGAAACGCAGCCCGGCCTTCGATCCAAGGCTTGACTCCGCCGCCGACGCGGCCAATTACAGAGACGGCTTCTCCTGTCTTTGCCTTACCCCGGAAGTCGACGACTCCTACCGAGACACTCGGCTCGGCCGGAAGAAGATACCGCGGGTCAGCTGCAACTGCGGTCGGCGTCGGGTTCTTTGCGCAGCCAGCTAAGGCAATGGCTGTGAACAACAAGGCAACAGACGCTGGGAAATAACGCGACATGGTCTATACCCTTTCCGGGGCGATGCATCGTAGTTAACTAAAAAGAAGGGCCAGTCCGCAATGGGACTGCAGCCGCTAGATAGTGTAAACGATTCCGACGTCGGACAAACGTAAATGGAAACGAAGTGGCGCAGGTGTCTGCGACTAAATCGTAAAGCGGCAGAGAGCCGCACAGAGTTCGAGCGCGGTTTCGCTCAAGATTACATCGTGCTCAAGGCTGACCAGGGCTTGTCGTATCTCGTTTGTGACCGCTGGCCAATGTTCAGGGTCAACGTACAAAACGACTGGATCGCACCGCTGAACTCTAGCTTCCTGCGTCTTCAACGCGACCTTTGGTACATGTTGCAAATGGCAGGGGCAACTTGGTGGGCATTCGCAAGGTGCGAGTGGAACTTTTGGATGCAAGCCCTGTTCCGTTTGGGCTTGCTTTGCTGAGCACCCACACCGTCTCGCCCCACAGCTAATGTGGTTGGCATCAGAGTTATCGCCAGCAGCCGCAGAAGCAGCAGTGAAGTGACAGCAGGAACAATAGCCAGCAGCCAGCGGCTGAATCGGCAACATGATCGTTGCCATCCAGACGAAGCCTTGCAGCCATATTCCACTCAGCCGATTCACGCGTCTTAACTCCGATCCAAATTGAGGCGGACTCCTATCGTCAGTATCGTCGAGTACTTGGATTTCCTTCAGTCTGCAAGACCGTATTGGCGAAAACCGCCATTTGTATGGCGTAAGCTAGCGACACACGGCCCGATTCAGTTCAACAATTTGGCACAACTCTGATTAAAACTGCAAGCTTCTATCGAATCAGCTAGCGGTACTATTGCGTTTAGTAAGAGCTTAAAGTGCGGGCCGAGACGATGTTTCGCCCGTCGACGCTGGATCAGTAATCTCCGCTCCACAGCGGTAAATGAAGCTCACGATAAGTCTAATGAATCCGGCGAGAGCGCTTGATCCCGCTGTTATCGCCGGCCAGGTGCGCGGGACACCCTTGGATTTTCCTTTTGGCTCCGATACTCGGAAGTGCACTAGTGCCGCCATGGGTCATTCGTAACTCCTAGCGATCTACGACTATGTGGCGATTACCTATTGGCGAACCAATCAAAATCAATAGACGGTCAGTTTTTTGCAGTTTGTGAATGGCGGACTTGTAATCATCGAGCGTGACAATTGGCTTGCGATCAACTGCAAGAATCAGCATGCCCGCACAGACCCCGGACCTGGATGCCGGCTTGGCGGACAACACTCGGCTGATAAAGAGCCCATTTGCTTTCGTGTGATAGCCCAGACTATCGAGCTGTTGTGGCGATATGGGCTCTAGCTCTATGCCTAGTTCTTCGTCGACAAAAGAATTGGCCGCTGTTGCATAATTCACGATTTCAAGAGATCGGGGCCCGGGAGATGCAAGCTGCTCCAGCATCACCTTTACAAGCAACGTTTTGCCTTGACGATTGATCACAACTTCATGCGATCTGGTAACATCCCCTTTTTCAATCAATTCAGATAGAATCGTCGATGTGCCGAGTTGTTTGCCGTCGAATGCCAGTATCACATCGCCAAGTGCGATAGTGTCGCTTGCTGGCGACCGCGGCGCCACGGAAGTGATAATCACGCCGGTGGCTTCACGCATTCCAAGCGCCGTGGCGATGTCCTGCGTTACCGGCTCAAAGTGGCAACCGAAGTAGCCGCGGCGTACCATCCCCAATTGAATCAACTGGCCCGCGACATCTAGGGCCGCGTTAGCCGGAACGGCAAAACTGATGCCGGCGAAGCCAGCCGTTTCTCCGTAGCTGCCCTCGCAGACACCGACAACCTCTCCGCGAGTGTTTAACAAAGCTCCGCCCGAGCTGCCTGGGTTAGAACCTGCATCTGACTGAATTAGCTGCGCCCGAGGCACTTCAGGGATTTCCCGATCTACGGCGCTCACAATGCCGGCGCTAATTGAATCTAATAGTCCGTAGGGATGTGCCACAGACAGAACCCAATCGCCTTTCTCCAGCTGAGCTGAGTTGCCAAACTTTGCCGGTAGCATGCCGGCTGCGTCCGGTACGAAAAGGACCGCCAGATCCGACAGAGGGTCGCTTCGGACTTCCCGGGCTTCTAGACGCCTCCCATTCGCCAAAGTTACAAACACCGACTCGGCATGTCCGATGACGTGATTGCAGGTGAGAATGTATCCCCTTTTGTCAATGATTATGCCTGTTCCATACCCGCCGCCTCTGCATTCAGGCTGAAAGTGTCCGGGGTGCGCAGTGCGATCTGAGAAATGCTCGGCCGGAATCATCTTAGGAGTACATTCCGCCCGATCACATTTGGCATCGACAAGGACCAGTGAAGGCTGGGCTGATTTTGCTGCGTGGCGGAATTGTGCCGAAAGCTCAAAAAGATTGCTCTTGGTTTCTATGGGTGGCTGACCAGACACTGCTGCGCCAATCATTGTTGTGAATGCGATTGCCAAATGGGGCAACTTCGTTAGCCAAGGGAAACGTCGTGTCATGGGTATCCTTTTCCGTGCTCAGGCCGCACGAGCCGTGCGCAGGTAAGTGGAACTGATTTAGCTGTGCCATGGGTGTTACAGCAAATTCTGCGTTGCACGCGATGTGTACGCGTAAATTTGCGTCGGATTTCGCAGAATTGTGGGGCGTGGTCAAGAGAGTAACCATATCTACGCGTCACACTTCCAACTGGTTTGCAAACGAAGACATCCAGGTGGTGGGTGGGCCGCTAGCGGGGAACTCAATCCATGTTGAATCGGTATGCGGAACTTTTGGCTGCGGCGAGAATTGGCACCGCCATCACCTCGATCTGAATTGCCGTCACAATGACTACAGAAGCTGACCGGCGACGCAGGAGGCGAAAACGCTCCAGTTTTTAAAGTGTTACTTAGACTGAACTTACGGATTCTTGGTCGGTTTGGCACAACGCGTGCAATTGATGGTTGATCAATGACGGCCTGGTGGCAGTCAGCGGAGAACCAACACAAGGATCTGCAAATGCGACGGCTTTCGATCGGACTTTTGACTGTAGCGGCGTTGTTCATCGCTAGCGCAACCACGGCGAATGCCGCAGGTTGGGGACAACACAATGGGCAAAGCGGCTACGGGCAGCACGGCGGCTATGGGCAGCACGGCGGCTATGGGCAACACGGCGGCTATGGGCAACACGGCGGAGGTTACGGTCACGGCGGAGGTTACGGTCACGGCGGAGGTTACGGCGGCTACCAATATGGCGGTTATGGGTACGGCGGGTACGGACAAGGCAATCATTACCACCGCCCCGGAATCTCAATTCGCTTCTAAAGCGAGGCGCAAACAGACAGTTGATCACCGCGCTAGTCCGCAACAGCGCAGCGGACTAGCGACCTAGGTTAGGAACTCGGGTAAGATCCGAGCGAAAAGTGACTTGGTTTTGATTTGCAGTTGGGCACTTGTCCGCCGGTTTTTGCAATCGGGATCATGCTCTGTCGCCCGGCTTTAGTTTTCGCCTAGTGGAGGTCTACCGCTCTTAATTTGCGGTCGGTTAGTTCTGCAACTTCGACAGGTCGAAGGGTTTTGAGAAGATTGATCTCGTGGGACTCCAAGCTTGGCTGTGCTGGGTGGTTACCCGCTATCTCCCGGCAGCGATAAATGCCGCCGATCGTTTTCACGCCGGGCCAGCGGCGGAACACCTCCGATCCTTGGGAACCGGGATCGCCGCGACCTCGCGCGTCTCCTGACGGTCGCGATTTTTCTCGCTCACTTGGCAACGCCGCAGCTTGGAATCTTCCTCTTCGAAGGCCTGCACCATCGCGCTTTGCACGGCCGCTTGCAGCGTTTCTTGATTGCCTTTGACCATCAGCACAAAGTCTGCCTCCTTCGCGATGATCTTCTCCGCAGTCTCGCGCTGGCAGTGCATGGCGTCGGCGGTGACCACCGCGCCGCTCAGGTCGAGCATGTCGATCAGTTGCTGCACGGCAGGAATCTCATTGGATTTCTCCGCGCCGACAATGCCAGCAGCCTTCACGCCGTTGATGGCTTCTTGATAGAGGGCCAGTTGATCGGGGCTGGTCTCGGTCGCCGAGACCGACATGGCGGGATCAACCTTGCAGCTGGCCGAAGCCAATTTCTTAGCGGCCGTTACCTGGTCGAGATTTGCCGAGTTCTTCGTTGCTTCGCAAACCTTCGCCAGGCGATCGAGCGCTGCAGTGTCGCGCTTATCAGCCGCAACTTTGGCAGCCAGTTCGAGCAGTTGCTTCGAGCTGATGGCCTTGTGGCCGCTCATGTCCAGATTTGGAAACTTACGGAAATAAAATAAACCGGCGCAGAGGTAAAGCTGCGCCGGCTCTCTTCCTCTCAAGCATCCAATTGCTTACGGGTGCCACCCATGTCCTCCACCATGGTGTCCACCACCGTGATGACCGCCATAGCCTCCGCCGTGGTGACCGCCGTAGCCACCACCGTAACCGCCGTGGTGACCGCCATAGCCTCCGCCGTGGTGACCGCCGTAGCCACCACCGTAACCGCCGTGATGACCGCCGTAGCCACCACCGTGATGACCGCCATTCACAATGTCACTCACCCCGTGGAGAATGCCGCCAATGCCGGGGCCACGGCTCGCTTGCTTCAACTTCGTCAGCGTTTCGCTCAGCGGTTGGTCGCCTTCTTTGGGCATCGCACTGCGAGCTTCACCCATGATCCGTTTGAGATGAACTCGTTGCGATTCAGAGAGAGTGCCCAAAACACTTGTTTTGTCGTTCAACCCGGCGTCTAAGTTTTCGAAGTACGAAGCGTCGCCAACGATCCCGGCACCGCGCGCACCATTGATGGCATTTTGGTAGAGTGCCAATTGTTCAGGACTCGTCTCGGCCACCGACAGCGACATTGCGGGATCGATCTTGCGGCTTGCACCAGCGAGTTTTCGCGCCGCGGTCACTTGCGTCAATGCTTCAGTGTTCTTTGTCGACTCACAAACCTTGGCGAGCCGGTCGAGCGTAGCAAGATCACGCTTGTCGGCGGCAACTTTTGAGGCCAGTTCAAGCAGTTGCTTTGAACTAACGGCCTTGTGACTGCGCATAAGTATCCGCTCGCCTTCGGCCAATTGCAGCGCGCAGTCGGTCATTAGGGCGGCATCGAGTTGATCCCAGGCTCGCCCGAGCATCATTAAGTCGACATAACGATCGAACGCCGGATCGTAAAGATCGGGTGCTGAACTCGCGGGTGGAGTCGCAGCAACCGCCGCAGGCGAAGGTGCGAGCTTGCCTTCTTGGGCGGTCGAGTCGAGTAGAAACGGCACGCTGACCAACAGCGCCACCGCGGATAACGCGGCGTACTTCACATTCTTTAGCATGAGCAAACTCCCAATAAAGTTACAACCACTATCGCATTGGACGTTCCAACGCGATCAATTCACTTCCAGAAACTGCATAGACCGACCAGAAATACGGATGCATCCAAGGGTCTCCTGCCCCCTCTTTGCGACGATCGGCGAGAAAAGTGCGTTGTGCGTCGGCCAGCGCCGTTGCGGCAGATTTTCCGGCGACCAACTCGCTAAAAAAGGACTTCATGAGCATTGGGCCGGTGCCGTCATAAACGTCCCACAGACCGGACACCACTGTCGAAGCACCTGCGTTCAGCAGTGAACGCTCCAAACCAAACAGATCATCGCCAGGCAGTGGCGAACGATCGGCCAGCCCCGAATAGCATGCACTGAGTACCACAAGTTGTGACTTCACGTCGCTGCTGAACAATTCACCCGCAGTAAGCAAGCCATCGCTGTCGGCTTCGGCATTGCATAGCAAGTAACTGGTGAGCGGAAGATCAGCCACATTCTGACCATGTGTGCCGATGAACAACATGCCGGGCTGGCGAAACGCAGTGAGAATGTTTCCTTCTGTCGCATCGTCGGCGGAAAGTACCTTTGTCAACCGCGCTCCGAACGCTTCATTCAGATTGGCCAAGTCCACCTCAACACCTGGGAGCGGCGCGGCTTGCGCAAATTCCACGATGCCGACGGCCTGCACTTGAGCGAACTTGCTCTCCTTCGCGCGAAGCAAACTCCAGGCAGCCAGTGACGGCGCCCGGCTGATCGAAAACGGTTCGTCAATTAAAAACTGCGGCTGCGGTAATTCCAGTTTGCCACGCGCCACGGGATCAAGTTTCGTCACGAGGGCAGCGAAGGGAAAATAGTGCAGCACGTGATGCGGCACGAAGACGACATGCTTGGCTGTCTTCAATTCAGCGCGGATCTTGTCTGGCAGCAGTTCCCCGCAGAAGCGATGCAGTTCGTCTTGCCAGGCGTGGTCAAAACCATTCCCAGCCGACGCGCGGCGGAACATTTTGTTGGCCTGGCCTTCGAATTCGACAAGCAGCGTTTGCACGCGGCGGATCAAGTCGCGTGACTCGAGTGGTTTGCCCCTTTGATCGACTAACTGAAAGGCTTGCACTTCGCCGCGGGGATTGATCACAAACGCCCAGGCTCGTTCGGTGCCGAGAAAATACTCGACCGCTGCGGTATCAGTGGGCCAGGCGGCAAGGAGGTTGTCGAGCGAATCAGAATTCACTTCGCTTGTTTTGGTCACGCCGCGTTGAATCAATACTTCCTGCAGCGAACGGGCTTTCGCACTTTCAGCCATACGGAGGGCTGCTCGTGCATCGCCTTGCTTCAGTAGCAACTCGATGATCCGTTCATAGACAAAGGCGCGTCGCGCAAAAAAACCGGCGCGACTGCGACCGGTGCGATCGGCGGGAATTCGCGAACGAAGCAATTCAGTTAGCAATTGCGAGGTTTGCAAATGACGCAGCGCGACGGCGGGATCTTTTTGTTCCAGCAGTCCCAGTAACCGCTCGATGCTCTCCACGCCAGGAAGCGATTCGGCTTCAACCCAAGCGTTCAATGCCTGCTGGGCGTGACTTTTCGCAGCGGCATTTTCTTCACTGCGGTAGGCCAACTGAGCCAACGCTTCATTTGCGGCAGCCCGTGTCACGGCATCGAGTTGCTTGCCTTGCGAAACCACTTGCGTGGCATGTTCAGCAGCAATCTTCTTCGCAGCGGTTTCACCAGGGACGAATCGTCGTTCACCTGCGGTGGGCAGATCGAGCACGCGAATCAAATCGGCGAGCAAGTTGTACAAACCAGCCAGATTAATTCGCACACCGGCAGCAAGTGCGGGATCGAGTTTTTCGGCATGCCCGAGTGCTTGTTCGAAATTAAAGAGTGCTCCCGACCAATCGTCGAGCGCTCGCAGGATGGGAACCGCGGTTCCGGTCGCCGTCTGAAACGCGTGATTGTGAACCTGATCACGGGCCCGGGCGAAGAGCATGCCGCCGTAGTTGTTGTGAGCGCGAAACAGATCGGCAGCCTCACCGCCTTGCAATCCGTGAATCGCCGCGCGATAGAGTTCGTCAGCGGGCTCCATTCCGTTACTGCCCGATTCAGCCGCAATCACCGCGCGATACAACAGTTGCAAAGCTTGGGCCCGCGGCGTTGCTGCAGCAGCCGGCAGGGCGAGCGTTTTTTGCGCGGCGGCCCAGTTTCCTTCTTGAATCGCTGCCCGGGCGAGGTCGATGACTTCAATGCCCGTGGTTGCTACGTCGATGGGAGTCTTACCATCAACGACTGTCAGCTTCTTCCAGACGCGATCACGCAGTCGGACGAACCAAACTTCCTTCGACAGAGCCACGGTCTTTCTCGCTGCTGCATCCAAGCGATCGAGTGCATCAGCCGAGTAGCTGCGCACTTCACCGTCTTCATCAGGTTGCACGCTCAGGTGTTGGACAAGAGCAAGCAGATAGGCGGGCGAATCGATACCAGCGACTTTTGCGAGTTGATCGAGTGGTGCGAGTAACGCAGCGCTTGTACGTTCATCCGCGACACGAAAACTGGTCAGCGGGCCGGTGCCGATTCGCAACGAATAGTCGCCCGGGGTTAATCCTGCCTTCAACGCTTCGGGCAACTTAGCAATTTCTTCCCAGCGAAGTTCGGCTTGTCCTGCAGCAAACGGGATCGTCCGCAGTTCCTTGTTGCCGCGGCGGAGCTTCACTTCCGTGGCAGGGAACTTTGTCGCGCCCGCATCGGGCTGGCGGCGGAAAGTGATTCGTCCGTCCAAGCAGATCCCTTGATCGGCAGGTGTGACAAATTGCAAACCAACCGCGCGGGTGACAACTTGCCCCAGCAGTTGTTCGGGTTGAAAGGTCATCGTTTCAGAACCGGACGCAGAAGCGGAACCGCCGCCGCTGCGTGTCGCAGCCCGCAGGTTCGCCGCAAGTTCACTGGGCGCACCAGTGAGGTTCAGTTTGCCCGGCAGCACGGCCCATTGTTCGGGTCCGCCGCGGCTCCAAACGGCGATGCCGGTTTGCTCATCGCGACCACTGGCCGGCACTTGATACGGCACGACCTCGACGCGCGCATCCGCCGTCAGTCGAATCAGAAATCCATCAGCGGCGTTGACCGCCGTGGCCGCGCATAAAATGAGCAGACACAGAGCCAGCGACCGCCGGGCGGTATGCAAGTGCAGGTGCATAGTTCACCGGGGTTGGTTAAAGGGGTGCGCAGACACAAACGTAGCTGCGTCCCAAACCGGACAAGCAATTCTCTCAAGAACAGATAAACCCAGAGAAAATCGCATAGAAGGACAGTAACTCGCCGGGGGGCAAAATACTACCGTTAAAATGGCATTTTCAGTGAATATGGGGCTGTCGGGTCGAAAGAACCAGAAGGGCAACCATCGGCACGCTATTCCAAAATAAGCATAGCGACCACTAGAGCCACATCGGTGATGTGCATCAAATTTCGAGGAGACGGCGGGGGCAGGCTATTCTAGTAGCGGCTTGCTCACGCTCGCATCCGTCCATTCGGCGGCGACACTTCATATGCTAACAGCCGGAGGGCATTAAAAACGACCAGGAGTGTCGAGCCCTCATGGAACACAACGGCTAAGCCGATTTGCAGTCCGAACACGGTCGCGGGCACCAGAAAGGCGACCATGCCGAGGCTGAACCAGAGATTCTGCCGGATGATGCGGCTGGTTTGTCGGCTTAGACCGACGGCAAACGGAAGATGGTTTAGGTCGTCCGCCATTAACGCCACATCCGCAGTTTCCAGTGCCACGTCAGAGCCGGCCGCGCCCATCGCGATGCCAACGGTGGCATTGGCCATCGCCGGAGCGTCGTTCACGCCGTCGCCGACCATCGCCACGCCCTCCTGGGCGCTGAGCTTCTTGATCGTCTCGACCTTGTCGTCGGGCATCAGGTCACCCAGAGCTTCGTCGATCCCGACTTCCTGGGCGACTGCGCTGGCGACCTGTTGATTGTCGCCCGAGAGCATGATCATTCGCTTGATGCCCAACTCCTTTAGGCGGACAATCACGTTCTTGGCCGCTTCACGCGGCGTATCCATCAAACCCAACACACCGAGGTAGGCCTCGCCGCGCCGGACCACCATCGTCGTGCGCCCGCTGGCTTTCAGCTTCTCGATCGATGCCCGCAGCGAATCCGGCAGCGGGGGGCCCGCAATTTCGGCAAACAGTTTGTCCTTACCGATATAAACCGGCTGGCCATCCACGGTGGCTTTGACACCGCGGCCAGTGATGCTTTGCACGTCCTGAGCCTGTAAGTCCGAACCGCTCTTCAGCCGCTCCTTGCCTCCTTCCACCACAGCGGCTGCCAGCGGATGATCGCTGAGTTTCTCGACGGCCACTGCGACTCGCAATAAATCCTCTTCGGAGGCGCCTTCGGAACTCATCACGTCAGTAAGTCGCGGCTTTCCTTCAGTCAAGGTGCCAGTCTTATCGAATGCGATAGCGCCGAGCCTTCCCAGGTTCTCTAGCGGCCCGCCGCCTTTGACGAGCACTCCGCCGCGCGCCGCACGGGCCACGCCGCTTAAAACCGCGCTCGGCGTCGAGATGGCCAGAGCACAGGGACTAGCCGCCACTAATACTGCCATCGCGCGATAGAACGACTTGCTGAACGGTTCAGCGATCACCAAGCCGGCGAACAGCAGCAGCACGACCAACGCCAACGCTGCGGGAACAAAATAGCGCTCGAACTTGTCGGTGAATAGCTGCGTGGGCGATTTTTGCGTCTCGGCTTCATTCACCATTTGAACGACGCGGGCCAGCGTGGATTCACTTGCGAGCTTGGTCACTTGAATCTCCAGAGCGCCGCTGCCGTTGATCGTGCCGGCGAACGCGCGATATTGCGGATCGAGCCGATCGGCATTCGCAGCCGCCAGCTGCGGATCATCCACAGCCCGTTTGTCCACGGGCACGCTTTCACCTGTAATTGGGGCCTGATTGATGCTCCCCTCCCCCTTGATCACAAATCCGTCGGCGGGCAGCCGCTCGTTCGGTTTGACGATCACAACATCTCCGACCTTGAGTTCTTCTACCGGCACTTCTTGAGTTTTGCCGTCGCGACGGACGACTGCGGTTTGGGGCGCGAGTTTGGCGAGGGCCTCGATCGCCCGTTTGGCGCGACCCATCGCATAGTTTTCCAGTGCGTGTCCGATGCTGAATAGAAACAGCAACAGCGCACCTTCAAACCATTCTCCCAGCGTCGCGGCGCCAATGGCTGCCACCAGCATCAGGAAATCAATTTCAAAGCGACCGGCGCGGATATTCTCGATAGCTTCGCGAAAGGTGAAATAGCCGCCAAAGAAATACGCCGTGAGATAGCAACCCCACGGCACCCAGGGCGAGATGCTGGTCCAGGACAGCAACCATCCGATGAGCAGCAGCCCACCGCATATTCCAGCAAAAATCAGCTCCGTATTCTCACCAAAAATTCCGCCATGTTCATGATCGTGTTCTTTCTCGGAAGGCTTTCCTGCTGGTTGGGGTGGCTGGGCCTGCTGCGGCGGTGTTGACTGTGGGCCGATTCGCACTCCGGTCTTCTTGACCTCCTCCCGCAATGCTCCTTCGTCGATGGCTTGCCGATCAAATTCGATTCGCAGAACGCCGGCAGGAGAGGCGGCAGCTTCGAGTACCCCCGCGATCCGCCTCGCGCGCGACTCGACCGTGCGCGCCTGACGAGCGTGCATCGGTTCCATTTTGAGCAGCAAATGCCCGAACCGCTGGTCGAGTTCCAAGCCAGCCTTGCGGGCTAAGTCGCGAACTTCACTGATTGAGAGCTGGTCGGGATCATAATGAATGCAGAGCTGAGCAGGCCCTTTGTCTTTATCGTCGGCAAGGTGTGCAGTTTCAATTCCTGGTTTTGCTTTCAACAGGTCGCCAAGTCGCTGAACGCACCGGTCGCGTGCGTCGGGCACTGTGGGCAACAACAGACCAACTTCAATCCGCGTCTTTTCAGTCATCGATTCACCAAAGATCGCAATGGCCGGGAAATTCCGACACGGGACGAATTATAGGGCTGCGGGGCATCCTCACCTTTCCGATGAAGCATTTTTGCACTCGGCAGATTTCCAAGGCTTTGGCGTTCGCGTGCGACAGGACTTCGCTCGCACACTAAAGGGCCATGCACACAGCAATCTCGTCTAGGCGGATACCCAATCTCGACCGTACCATTCGCACCGGAAACAAAATCAAAACCCCGCATCGCCAACACTACGGCCGCCGAGACCCAAACTACATGAAGCTCAAACTCAACCAACTGCACCACCTCTCGCAACCTACCTACCGCGGTGGTGATGATGATGCGGGGCAACGTATCCACCATACCCACGACCTCCGTATCCAGTCACAGGTGGAGCATAATCACTCGGCGAATAACTACCGCTCATTGCAGTCCCAACTCGATAAACTTGCGGGTGATGATGATGGCGGTGCCCAGCTCCCAACGCATCGTTGGCGGACACCGTGACGAGAGTAAAGATTGCGACGCCAACTGACAGCATGCACTTGCTCACGATTCATTCCCTTTCAATGGCTTTGAAACTATCGAATATAGACTGAACAGCTACGCCTACTTTTTCTTGCTCGACGCTGCCGGCGGTTTGTTCGTAGCATTGAGCGATTGCAGCACTCCCTCGGCCTGCGCGAT
Source organism: Anatilimnocola aggregata (assembly GCF_007747655.1). Lineage (NCBI taxonomy): Bacteria > Pseudomonadati > Planctomycetota > Planctomycetia > Pirellulales > Pirellulaceae > Anatilimnocola > Anatilimnocola aggregata. Next base: position 2,221,127 of record NZ_CP036274.1, on the reverse strand, counting down.
TACCGTCCTGGCGGCCGCCGCAGCATCGGATGCTTTGCGGTACTCATGCAACGGCTTCATCCGAGCAAATCCAGTGACAATGGCCTGTTGTTTCGCGGAATCAATGTCTTGGCGGACCTGTGTCAAGGCTTCGGAAGTCTGCCGCCAATCTTCGTCTGCTCGAAACAGCGCCGTGCGAACGTCGTCGATTTCACGACCAGCAGTTCTGACCCGCAAAAGTGCGAACAAATATGGCTGGTGACTTTCTAAGACCTCGTTGGCTGCAGTCGTAAGGGCGACGCCTTTAAGGCCTATCAGTTTGGTCGACACGTCCGACTGAGATAAAAGCTGCGCTTTGATGGACGCCAGTTCACGCTTCGCTTGGGCAATCTCGGTGGCCGCGCGTCCATAGGGAGTATCGACCGATTGCTCGCCGAGAATCTCGTGTTCGATCTCCGTCAGTTCTTTCAACAGGCCATGCTCCGTTTCGTGGGCTTGTTTGAAAGCGTCAGTCGCCTGCTGCATCTTGCTGAGCGACGAGGTCAGTTGAGTTTGGGCGTTGCCGCCTTGAGACTCCGCCGCGGACAACACTGTCTGAGCAGCAGCAATTTGAGCTTGGGCCTGCTGAATCATCGCTTGTCGCCGGGCCGCAGCCGCAGCCGCCGAACTTTTGCCGCGGCCTGACCGACGGGAACGAGCACTGGCACACATCGGTGCTAAGCACACGGCGCCGCAAATTGTGATGGCCAGCGCCAAGCGGACATAAGGGTTTGAAATACCCGAGAATATAAGCACAAAATCTCCTTTGCTTTACCAGAATGAAAATCAGATTCGCATTCAGACGGGTGGAGTACGGCTGCAGAAGCGCAGCACAGATTCTTCTGGAAATTGCCGCGAACTACGCAAGAAATCAGTTCAAGAGGAGCTGATTGAAGAGATGAATGCGCACGGGCAGAAACACGAATTTCTGCGTGTTGCCCACCGGATTCTGAGACTTGGCCAACAAGTTGGGAAGTTTGCTAAAGGGGACGACCGCCAAACCGTCGGCCGTCGTTTTCGCCATCTCTGCAGTTGACGCACCGATAAACGTGCACGATCCGTGATCGCAATTTTCGCCCGGGCACTCCGAACCAGGAGTAGATTTGTCGGAATCAGCGTGATGGCAACTGTGCGAGGCATGAGAATCGGCCGGCATCGCGACCAGGCAGAAACGCGAACTTCCTCCCATCGCGTGCGAGTGGTGCGTACAGCAACCCACCCCCAGGTGAAAGAGGAAGGCAAAACAGCTCAGGATTGAAATGATGGGACGCATTTGGAACCGCTGCAAATTAACCACATCGTCAAAGTATCAGCCGGTTCGCTGCGAAGTCAAGCTTCGCAGGCCGGTTTTAATTGACAGCGTAGGTTGCGCGTGTTCAGGGGGAGTCGGCTCCACGTGGTGTTCGTCAGCCCAAGACAGTATCGATCTGAGCAATCGTAAGCTTCGATTTAGTCCACGGCGGAATACCCTGTTCGAGGACTTAAAAAAACTCATGAAGCGAGCGGTTTGCCTTCAGCCTGCAGAATCAACCGGCACAAGCAGTCGCGGGCAGGGAAGAACCCATTTGCCCGTGCGTTCGTAATGTTCATCGGCCCAACTCAGCGGGACGCAAGTTATCCGGCAAGTATCGCGCTTGCTCTAGCTCATTTGACAATGTCACCAAGGAATGATCGCTTCTTTCTGGGGAGTGACTCTATTTGTGCAGTTTTCCAAACACGTGATGGACTGCGCGATCACTTCCGTTAGTGACATCAGGAGGAACGATTCGCTGAAATGGTTAATGGTTTTCATGTCAACTCTCAGAATGAAACACACATGCGGGCGAAATTGGAAGTGTTGTCATTTGCTGCGATCTTGATCGCTGATCACTTCTTTGTTTTGGAATTGGCAGATTTGGTGGGGGCAGTGCTCGCTCCCAACTTGCTGAGGATCTGTTGCGATTGCGCCATCGACTCGCGAGCCGCAGCCACGGCCTGCTGAGCGGTTTTGATCTGTTGTTTGGGTTCGGACTTGTCCTTGGCCGAGCGATACAAATCAGTGGCCGCCTCACGCTCATCCCGATGCGCTTCAGCCAGTTGGGCTTGCGTTTCCAGCCACTCCTTATCCTTGTGAAAGAGTTCGCGCTTCAGCGCTTCTTGCTTGTCGCCGAGCGCCGTCAGCGTGGACTTGTGCAAGGTATAAGCAGGATCGTTCGCCAAAGCCGTTTGGCGCAGGCGGAAAGCGGCCGGCCCGCCATCGGTGGCACGTGCTTGCTCGTACCTGCGGATGAAGTCCGCCGACTTGGTAAGCCGTTTCTCGGCTTGAGTCATTTGCAGTTTGGTCGTGCGAATTTCCTCCACGAGGCGAGCGTACGAGGAATCCGCCGATTGCTCGGAGAGGATGTCTTCTTCAATTTCAGCGAGATCCAGGGCTATCTCCTTGGACGCCGATCGAGCATTTCGCAATTCAGATGCTGCACCGTTCATTTCAGCGAGAACCGCTTGCAAGCGTGCCTCTGCACCGGCGCCGGCGCCTTGAGCGGCGGCCAACACGCTCTGAGCCGCTGCATACTGCGATTGTGCCGCTGTGATGGTCTTCTCTCGCCTGGCTTTGGCAGCAGCTGCATTGCTACGGCTTCGGCTTCGCCGGCGAGCGAAAGCCGGTTCCGCAAACGAGATGCAGAAAGCGATTGTGAAACAGAGGACGATGAGGGTTTTGAAACGAAGAATGGAAGATTGCATGGCATTACCTGATGTGATGGGTGTAGTTAGTGGCGCAGCAGTTCCGCACCGAGTGGGCGCAGTAGCAGCAGCCAAGTTGCACAATCTCGCGTTTGGCGCGGGATCTGGGACATCAGGATCGCAAGATGCTGAACCGCAATGGAAGCGGCAGCGTGGGCGCAAAGGAATCGAAGAAGTGAGTGCGAGCTATACACACGTCCGGGGCGATGTTTGCCCGGCAAGTTTGCTGAGCTGGAGCAGAAAGCCACGAAATTAATTGAGCGGATCGAACTAGAGGATCAGTTAGGCTTTGGCTTGACTCGAAGTTCAGCAATGGCACTTCCTGCTCGTGTTGCAGGTCGCTCGGCGCGGTCCCTTTCCTTACCGGAAGGCTCACATGCAGATGCCAACCCGAGTGCGCATCTGCATCCGTGCCGACGGTGGCACGGTGGTGCAAATGTTCCATCGATGAGGAGAATTGACGATCACGAGATCCGACCAAGGAACAATGCGAATGTGCATATGGAACCGGGCCCTGCCAAGCAGCACAGACGAGCAAACAGCGCAGCACCCATCCAAGTGGCTTGAAGGGCGACCTACTGAGTTTGAAGTTGAGCATGGCTTTTGTGAACCGCAATTCTCTATCGCAGTTTGGGGTGTTTACAGAATAAGAGCACGGTTAGAACTCCAAGTACGAGAAGCAATCCAAATCCGATGAAGGCAACTTGGATCCCGGAATATCTTGCTATCAACGCACCAATGAGTCCTCCCAACGGCTGTGCGGTCCGGAAGGATAACTGCTGGACAGCGCTGATTCGCCCGCGAAGTTCATCAGGAGTTTCGAAAATCAACTGCGTTCCGAGTTCAATCATGGCACCTACAAATGCGCAGCCTGCAATCAGGGCTATGGCGACTGCAATTGCCAAGGTGCTAGTGAAAACAATCGCAACGTGACAGATGGCACAGATGATTGCTGCGCCGATGATCCATTTCGGCAACCGTGATGGCCGCAAAAATGTAAGAAGTGCACCGGCCAACGCGGCTCCTACGCCAAATCCAGATAACAGCATGGAGTACCCGGCGGCGCCTTCGTTCAGCACGCCTTTGGCAATTACTGGCAGAAGCGTCACCATCGGGGCTCCGCCAAATGCAAGTATTAACACAAGCGCAATCGAGAGCCGTACGTTTGTGTTGTGCCTGAGGAAATCCAAGCCTTCCTTGGCACTTTCCAGTGCAGATGCTTTGCGGCCAAGTGGTTTCGCTAGACTTGGAACTGCTAACAATGCGAAAATCAGCCCCAAGTAAGTCAACGCATTCAGAATGAAACACCAGCCGGCTCCCACCGACACTAATGCCAGCCCGCCAATCGCAGGGCCCACGGCGCGTGCGACGTTGTACTGGAACGAATTCAGGGCCACGGCGTTTGGGATGTGATCTTCACCCGCTGCTGTAGGAACCAGCGATTGACTCGCTGGCGATGCAAGAGCGGCCACCATTGCAGACAAGAGTGAACCTATGAGCAGATGCCAGACTGCCAGACTTCCGCTCCACCAGATTGCGGCGAGCGCTATTGCCAGTATCGCGTTCAGGATGTTCGCCAGTATTAGGACACCCCGGCGGTCGAAGCGGTCTGCTAACACGCCGCTAAACGGCAACACGAGGAACGTCGGGATCGCCGCCATGGCTGCGTCAAATCCCAGCCATGCTTCGGAGTTGCCAAGTGTGAAAACGAGCCATGCAGTCGCTACACGCTGCATCCACGAACCGGAATTGCAAACGAAAGTAGCAATCCAAAGCCAACGAAACGTCCGGTGCTCCAAGGCCTGAAGGGGAGCCGGCCATTTATGCGGATGATCGTCAATCAGGCCCAAGGAAAAAAGCTCCTGAAACGGAATTCCTCGAATTGAGATGGCACCATCACCTGCCTCTTACATCGAGGCTGCCAGAAAGCAGCAGGCCTTCGATCTCAGCCTCGGTGATCCGAAGTTGCCTTAGTGAATCCAGGTACTGCAAGTGCGTTTGAGCAAAGGTGCGCTGAGCGGTGAGCAGGTTGAGGTAGCCGGTCTCGCCCGCCTGGTACATTTTTCGGCTCAGGTCGAGAGATTCAGTAGCAGCAGGAAGAATCGCCGTGCGATAGCGTTCCACTTGATTCCGCGCGTTTGAGTATCGCTCGAACGTCGGCGCTAGACGGTTCTTCAAGCTCAGTTCGAGTTGCGTCAGGGCTCGTTCCGCCGCGACTATCTCGCTCTGGGCTCGCATAATCCCGCCTTGGTTACGATTGAGAATTGGAATCGGGATCGACACCGTCACACCACCGTCGGGTCGCCCCCCGATGCCGTTGTCAATCGGATTCACGAGTCCTTGCAGGCTCACATTCGGCACCGCTTCCACACGAGCACGCTCGGCAGCCATTCGTGTTCGGGAGATTTCCGACATCGCAATGGCAATCTCCGGACTCGCAGCGTGTACACGCGCCAAGGCTTGATCGAAGGCGATTTCGCAGGGCGGCGCAAAGGCATCTCCTCTGAGTGCTTGCTCTTGGAGGTAAGGATCGCCAATCACGGAGGAAAGTTCACGCCAAGCGGCATCGTGAGAGTTACGGGCATTTTTCAAAAGAATTTGCGCGTTCTCGACTTCCAGCTGCGATTGGAGTACGTCGAGTCGGGTTGCTTCCTTGGCTTTGATCAGCGCATCAACAACGTCCGCTCCCTGAGTCGTAGTCCGAACCAGGTTCGAAGTCATGTCGATTTGTCGCTGGGCGATCAACGTCTTATAAAAGGCAATCCGAACGTCTGTAAGAACGCGCTGTTGTTGCGCAGCCAGTTCTTGCTGGGCACGTGCCAACTCCTGTTCAGCGACAGCTCGGTTCAAACGGAGCTTTCCGCCCCTCACAATTTCCTGGCTAAACTGCACACCGTGTTGCTCAGCAAGGCCGCCGCTGCCGAGCTGCTGGCCGTTGTATCCCACCGTGGGGTTCGGCGGCAGCCCAACCTGCACCATGTTGCCTTGCGCCGCGCTTACCAGCGCTGATGCGCGTCCGATCGAAGGATTGCTGCCGAGGGCGATGTGCTCCAAGTCTGTCAACGACAAACCGCGCTGCGGAGTTGGCGGCGTGATTTCTTCCGGTGGTGGAAGCGGGAGGGGTGGATCTTGAGTAACTGAGACCTTCCTTACCGTCACCGGTTGCTGTGCGGTAAGACTTGCACAAAACAAGCCAGCGACCGCACAGAAGATGAGCGGCGGGGCGATTTTGTCGAGGATATTCATGGTCGGATTCCTTTCCAACGCAAGGTCGGGAACATTGAGGCGGGATAGTTAGAGGCGGGATAGTTAGAGGCGGGATAGTTAGAGGCGGGATAGTTAGAGGCGGGATAGTTAGAGGCGGGGGCCAAACATCAACCAGGTTCCAGTCGAAAGCAAACTCAACACAATTCCAGCCGCAAAGGCCGACCAGAAATTAAGGTGGAACCGGTCGGCCATTGCTAAGGGGATAAAAAACGGCAGTCCCAGCGGGACCAAAATCAACGTCTCTCGTGAAAGGCGAGTGATCGTTGGCAGGTCCCGATGCTGGAACCAACTCAACATGAATGCGAGCACGCTGACGATCGGTAGCGAAAGGAACAGCGCACCATAGCGCGGGTAGCGCTTCGACAGTTCCGCCACCACGACGACCGTGATGGCGACAAGTGCTACCCGCACGCTATTCCAAAGAATTCCCATTTCGAACCCCTTCTAGGAAGCGGCCAGCGTTTCGTTACTTCTTTTCGTGCCCTGCATCGTGCGGTTCTTCTTTGAAGTCACCCGTGTACGGAGTGCCGTCAATTTGGCCGCTAATCGTGCCCGCGAATTCCTTCACGATCCCGATCGTGGCGTGTGTGCCCACGAAACGGGAAGAAGTTCCTGCGGGATCAGTTTCAAGCGGCTGGGCAGCGAGATCCATTTCCGTCATCGGATCGTTGATAACGAGGTGTATCGAGGTGGCCTTGATCGGCGCGGGCGTTTTTTCGTCCCCGCCGATGATGTACACCGTGGCTTCCTTCTTATCGTGATCCACGGTGAATTCGACGTGATAAGCTCCGCCGCCCCAGTCGGTCACAGCGCCGCCATGTGGGCCTTCTCCATGAGGACCGTGTGCAGCTTCCTTCGGACTGGAATTGGCCACAGGCGCAGGAGCTGGTGCGGGCGGTCCGCCACATCCGGACATGACCGATAACATTGCCGAGCAAACTATCAGTGCAAAAAATCGCTTCATCGAACTTCTCCAAGAGGAACAAAGGGGGAACTACGTCGCAGATGCACCTGCTTCTGGCACGACCGGTAAGGGCCGCGCCGGCGCAGGATGATCAACCAGCATTTCATCTTCCGAATGCACCTCGTGTGCTAACCGTTCGGCATCCTTGCCGCTGAACTGCCAAAACAAACCGGGGTGAATCAAAAACTCGCAAAACGTGGAAGTGACCAGACCGCCTAAGATCACTGTGGCGACGGGATAGAGAATCTCACGCCCCGGTTCTTGGCCGCCGATCACAAGTGGCACCAGGCCGATGCCGGCCGTCAGCGCCGTCATCAACACCGGCGCCAGCCGCTCCAAGCTGCCGCGGAGAACCATTGCCTCCGAGAACGGCTCGTTCTCTTCTTTCATCAGGTGGAAATAGTGGGTCACCAGCAAGATTCCGTTGCGCACTGCGATGCCACCCAGGGAAATGAAACCCACGAGACTGGCAACCGTGAGCGTTTGCCCGGTCAGCACCAAAGCCAGCACACCACCGATGAAAGCGGTCGGTAAGGCATTCAGAATCTGGAGCACGATGCGCACCGACGGATACAGAACCAGCAGAACTACGAACATGCCAATGACCGACACGCCGGCAAGTAGAACGATCAGCGTCGTGGCTCGCTGCTGACTCTCGAACTGACCGGCGTACTCTACAAAATATCCTTCCGGCATTTCGACACGGTCTTTGACGCGCTGCTGAATCTCGACGACGGCGCTCGCCAGGTCTCGATTCTCGGTGTTGCAACGGATGACGATGCGACGGCGGGCGTTCTCGCGATTGATGGCATTTGGCCCAACCCCTTCGCCGATTTCGGCCAGGCTCGCGAGTTCCACCTGCCCGCGGTTGTCGGGCAGGTCGATTCGCAATCGGCCAAGGTTCGCGTAATCGGTGCGATACGCTTGTTCCAGTCGGATCAGCAGGTCGAACCGCCGCTGCCCCTCCAGCACTTGCGAAGTCACTTCACCCTGCAAAGCGGTCTGCATAATGTTGCCGACATACTCGCGTGTGACGCCATACTTGGCCAGGTCGTTCGGGCGCAACCGAATGTGGATTTCCGGTGTTTGCTGAACCGGCTCAATGACTGGTGGAGTAACTCCCTCAATGTCTTGAATCGCCCGTTTCACCTTCTCCGCGGTTGAAAGCAGCGTGTCCAAATCATCGCCGACGACTTTGATCGCGATCTGAGCATAGACGCCTGAGACCATGTGGCTGATAAGATGTGCGAGCGGTTGTTCGACTTCGATGTCGACGCCGGGGACTTCATTGCGAAGCTCCTTCAGCAACTGCTGAATCATCTCCTCTCGGCCTTGGTGCATGTTGGGATTCATGCTGAGGATGTATTCACCCGCATTCACTGGAGCGGCATGCTCGTCCATCTCCGCCCGGCCCGTGCGGCGGACAAAGTTGATTATCTCTCCGTCGGGATTGGCCGGAGACATCTGCCGCTGGCGGAACTTTTCGTCGATCAAGCGTGAGGACTGGTTCGAGGCCTCCAACGATGAGCCCGCTGGAAGCGTGACGTTGACGAGAATGCTTCCTTCGTCGAACTGCGGCAGGAAGTTCCGGCCCAGGTTGGCTAGTTCCCAGGCCGCGAAGGCGACCATCACCCAGGTGATGATCAGCAGCGGTGTTGGGACTGCCATGCTGAATCGAATCAGGTAAGTCGCTCCCACCTTGAGGATGCGGAGTAGGAATCCGTCCCCTTCGTGATGCGTCGCCTTGGATTGCGGCAGCAGGTAATAGCTCAGCACCGGCGTAACCGTGAGGGAAACGACGAGCGACGCCAGAATCGAGACGATGTAGGCGATGCCCAGCGGCGTGAAGAGCCGCCCTTCGACGCCAGACAACGCGAACAGCGGCAGGAATACCAGAATCACGACGATCGTTCCGAACACGATCGCGCTGCGAATCTCTTTGCTCGCTTCGTACACTACCGCGATTGCGGGCTTCGGCTGCGCGGAATTATTGTTCTCCTTTAGCCGTCGAAAAATGTTCTCCACGTCAACGATCGCATCATCCACCAGTTCGCCCATCGCGACGGCGATACCGCCGAGGGTCATCACGTTGATCGAGAGCTGTGCTCCCGTCAGGAAACCCAGCGCGCGGAAAACCAACGTCGTGATGACGAGCGACAAGGGGATTGCGGTGAGGGTGATAAAGGTCGTGCGAAAGTTCAGTAGGAACAGGAACAGAATGATGAGCACGAGCACGGCGCCGATCACCAGTGCCTCAGCAACATTGAAAATCCCGCGGTCAATGAAGTTCTTCAGCCGGAACAGATCGGAATTGATGATGATGTCGGCCGGCAGCGACGATTCCACGTCCTTCAGCGCGGCGGCCATGCTATCCGTCAGAGACCGCGTATCGACGTGCGGCTGCTTCACCAGAGTGAAGACTGCCCCTGGTTGACCGTTGACACTGCCATCGCCGCGTTTAAGTTGCGCGCCTTCAGCAACTCGGGCGACATCTTCAAGAAGCACTGGGCGAACACCATTCGCCTTGATCGGGATTTTTCGCAGATCCTCAACGACTCGATGTGCATCGGGGCCAAGGCGGCCGAGAATGCGGATCGGTCGCTCACTTTCACCTTGAATGGCAAATCCGCCGCTGGTGTTCAAATTGCTTTCCGAAAGCGCCTTCTCGACCTGCTGCAACGTCACTTCGTATTCGAGCAATGCTGTTGGATTGACCAGGATCTGATATTGCTTGCGATCACCACCTTGGATGAAGACCTCCGCGACGCCTGGAATCTTGAGTAGCCGTGGTCGCACGACCCAGTCGGCAGTCGTACGCAATACCATGATTTGTTCTTCGTCGGATGGAAACGTGAGTTCAACCGATTGTCCAGCGACGTTTGCCGTGGCCTTACGCTCGAAGATCGCGGCATTCGCTTCTTTGGGTTCCCAGGCAATCTCGGAGATCGGCAAGGGTTGCCAGGTGTCAACGCGATGGCGATCGACCGGCTTCCAGGCCAGGACTTTGATCGGCTCACCGGTTCCCTCGATCAGCTCTGCCATGTTACCTGTCTTGCCGATAGGAACGAGTTGACCTCCTTGGGGACCGCGCTGGCGGTACATGCCGGCGATCACTATCTGGCCCATGATCGAGGCTGGAGGAGTCATTTGAGGCTGGATGCCAGGTGGCAGGACGCCACCCAGAGAGCCCAATCGTTCCTGCACCGTTTGACGAGCAGCGCGAATCTCCGTGTCCCAACTGAACTCGATGTAAATCACATTCAGCCCCGCAGTCGTCTGACTGCGGACGGCCTGCACGCCGGCCGCACCGAGCAAGGCAATTTCGATGGGCTGCGTCACGAGCGTTTCGACTTCTTCTGTCGCCAGGCCGGGGCATTCTGTGATGATGACAACCCGCGGGCGATCAAGATCCGGAAAGACGTCAATCGGTAGCGTTGTGGCCGAGTAGCCGCCATAGACCAACAGCGTCAGGCTGATCACGACGACCAACATGCGATACCGCAGTGCAAAGCGGATGACGGCGTTAAGCATGGTTTAGGTTCCTAGTGAGCTTCGTGCGTGGTGCCGTCGGCATGGACGTGAACATTCGTCGGGATGCCACTCGCTAATTGGGCCTTCAAAACCCGGTTCAGCGAGGCCGCCGCGTTCTGAGCGACGAATGCTCCCTTCCGCGGACCGCCATCATTGGCAATCACCACCGAGGTGCTGTCTTCGTGCAACACGTGGACGGCGACGCGGTCGAACAGATCGCCGTTCTGGCGAAACACGAATGCTTCTGGCCCCTCGCGCACGAGTGCGGCTTGCGGCAATACGAACACGTTCTCGATTTTCTCAACGGCGATGGATAAACTCACGCGGTCGCCAGGGCGGAACCGCCAAATCAGCCGCTCTTTGCCCCCTTGCGAATAGGCTTGCCATTGATTGTCGAGCGGCAGGTAGAAACTGAACGTGCGGGTTTCGGTGTCGATCAGATTTGCGACATGACTTATCTGGAGTTCATTCGGCAGCGCCGGCCAGTTGTTTCCCTCCTCAACCTCAAATCCGACGTTGATCGGGAGTTGTTCTTTGGCGGTGCGCTGGATTAGCGGCATGTCCTTCTTGAAGCCCTGCCCCTCGATCAGCAGGGCGCGGTGATCGGCAAGCGTGCAGAGGAGTTGGCCGGCCTCGATTTGCTGCCCCAACTCAACTTTGAGCATTTGCAACTCGAAACTGAACGGTAATCGAGCCGGTTCGCCTTCGATGGCTGACGCCAGGGCAACTTCCGCGACCTTGAGAGCCTGTTCGCCGGGAGCCGTGACCGTAATCTCCGCTACAAAGTCCCCATTGGCCGCAGCTTCGATCTGCTTCTCCGAGAGTCCGCGTGCCTTCAGATCCTGCCGGTATGCCAAGACGTTAACGTCCATACGTTTGACTTGATTTTCGATTTCGATGAGCCGCGATCCGGCAATACCTCCCATATCCGCCAATCCTTCAAGCCGCTTTTGCTGCTGGCGAGCAATTTCGATTTCCTTGGTGGCTTTGAATAGTTCGAGTTGCGAAGTGTGCAGCGAATCGCTGACCAAGCGTAGCGCGAATAGCGGTGCATTCGGAGCTACAGTACTGCCTGGATAGGCATGGATCTTGGTGACGATGCCGGTCACGGGCGCGACAACGCCGCGATCGCTGATACCGGGACGGTCAGTGATCACACCTGGGACTTCGATCTTCCGGAAGTACGTGCTGAGCTGAAGTGGTTTGGACGAAACGCCCAGGTTCTTGCGCGCTTCGGCACTAATCCGCACCGGCGTATTTCCATCGGCGATAGGTGCTTTGGGCGGAGCATCCTTACTGGTGGCAGCGGCGGTCTGACGACTTTTCCATTCGTTGAAGGCGTAGGCTCCGAGCCCGATGGCGACGCCCAACGACATCAGCGAGACAGCGATATTGATGATGAACTTGCTTCGAGTCATGGAGACTCTCCGAAACCGCAGGCCAATGCAGAATGCGCCGAACCGAGCAACGCAAACAGGAGAAGGGAAGTAGTGAGCAACGAGCAAGTTGCGCAGCAATGAGCGAGTAAGCGCAAAGAGGGCGCTTAGATGCGGAGAGTCCGCAGAGTGAGATAGATTTCCGAGCCGTCGAGCACCTGATCAGGCGGGCGCCAGGGGAGGCCGCGCACTGCCTTTCCGTCAATTCCACAAATCGATGGCGCGACGGGCATTTGCAAAGCAAACAGCAAAATGCGGACCGACGAGACTTGGGCGCCGGAATCTAACGTGCAGCTCGTTCCACTTGCGAGGTAAACAGCGTCCGCATTGTGGTCGGGATCAGTGCCGGAAGGGCGCGGAGTTTGACCATCTGATGTGTCGTTTTTGGACGTTTGATCTTGCTGATGATAGTGGTCGTGTTTCCCATGAGCGTGGGGATGCGAATGGCAATGGCCGAACCAATGGAAGTGCGGCGTCGCATCGTGCTTCCGCTGCTCCTCTCGTGAAGTCGCTCCGTGCGCGTGAGGAATCGCTGCCAGTTGACTGGCAAACATTCCCACGATCATCAGGAGTGAAACGCAACGGCGAAACATGGTTCTTGCTAGCTCTCCCTTTCACATTCAGCTTATGTCGAAACCTGCCAGCGGACAATGAGGCCCGCCGGGTGGCGATCCGTAGAACACCGATTATTACGGCTATTCGGCAGCATTCGTTCAACCGCTCCAACCGGATTTTCCGGGAGCGCTGAACCTTCGCAGTTCTCCCAATTTCTCGGCGAGTTCGCGACCTGCCGTAAGTGTCGGACGGCGTCATGAATCTCCTTCAGATCGAGCATTCGCGACAAAGTGTCGCGGTGCGTGTTGAGCCATGCGCAATCTTGGCGCCTGGAAATGCCAATCAGGCGAATAACACGCGGCAGGACGGTAATGGTTCTGTTGTTGACCGTCGGGGGCATTCGCCGTTAGGATATTCGAAGGATCGAATATCCGAATACGGAGTTTGTCGCCATGGATTTGAAGGATTCGCGCGCTGCCGCTGAATTACTCAAGGCATTCTCGCACCCCACGCGGCTGGCAATTTTGCTGGAGCTGGTCGTGGGCCCGAAGTGCGTAACGGACATGGAGGAGTTGCTACCGGCTCGGCAGGCGAACATTTCCCAGCACTTGGCGGTACTCCGGCATGCGAAGCTCGTGGACTATGCCCAGGATGGTTCACTGCGTTGTTACTATCTGTGCCGACCTGCGTTGGTCGAGGACATGCTGGCACTTGTTGGCCGCAATGATCCTATCGTTAAGCGTACCCCCGCAGAGATCCAGGCAGACAAGGAGCGGCTGGCCAAGGCGATTGCGAAGTCTACGGCACAATCAGCAAAGTCCGGGCGTCGCGAGGTAGCCAAGCGATGAGTTCGCCGATCTATCTCGACTACAACGCGACCACGCCGATTGCCGGCGAAGTTGCGGCGGCGATGTCGCGGTGCCTCACGGAGCCGTACGGCAATCCTTCCAGTGTGCATTGGGCAGGATTGCCAGCTCGTGATGCAGTTGAAACCGCTCGGTCACAGGTAGCGGCGCTGCTGTGCTGCGATGCGACCGAAGTCGTCTTTACGTCAGGCGGAACCGAAGCCAACAACTACGCCCTCAAGGGGCTGTTCTTTGCTAAGCGTGTTCGTGGCCGTCCCTTCCATGTCATCACCACTCGCATTGAGCACCCGGCGATTCTGGAGCCTTGCAGTTTCTTAGAACGCCTCGGGGCGGAAGTGACTCGCCTGCCAGTTGATCGGCATGGTCTCGTTGATCTGGAGGATTTGCAGCGGGCGATCCGACCAGACACTGCGCTGATTTCGATCATGCACGCCAATAACGAAGTCGGCACCATTCAACCTCTGATGGAGATCGCGGCGATTGCGCGCAAACATGAGATCCTTGTCCATACCGATGCGGCACAAACCGTCGGCAAGATTCCGGTTGACGTCGAATCGCTAGGCGTCGATTTGCTGACCGTGGCCGGCCACAAGCTGTATGGCCCCAAGGGAGTCGGGGCACTTTATGTTCGCGAGGGAGTGGAGCTAGAACCGCTGCTGCATGGCGCCGGTCACGAGGCCGGACGACGTGCCGGTATGGAGAATGTTCTCGAAATTGTGGGCCTGGGTGCCGCTTGCGAACTGGCCCAGTTGTGGACCGAAGATTATTCAATCAAAACTCTGCGCGATGAGTTTTGGATCGACTTACAAGCGGCATTCGGCGACAAGATCGCGCTGAACGGGCATCCCACGCAGCGCTTGCCCAATACACTCAACGTCAGCTTTCGCGGCAGGAATGGGACCGAGATTCTGGCTGCTATGCCGAACCTGGCCGCATCCACTGGTTCCGCCTGCCACGCCGGAACAACTCACATCAGTCCCGTCCTCGCCGCCATGGAAGTGCCTCGCAAAGTTGCCCTCGGAGCCGTGCGATTCAGCCTCGGGCGCGAGACTACCCGCAGCGAAATCGACACTGTTGTTGAAATGCTGCTTCACATCAACGCCTGTTCAGCGATTGCCCATTAGGACGAATCTTCTGCCTCACCCACCTAGGGAGAAACCAACCAATGAAATCAGCGCCGCATTTCGCTTTGGTTCTTGTTTGCTTGATCGGGACAGATTTGATCGCTCTGGACCTCACCAAGGACTCGTTGCCAACCGTCAAAGAGAATATCACTGCGAAGAAAGCTGTACTTGTCGACGTCCGCGAGAAAGAAGAATGGGATAGTGGCCATATCGCGGACGCTCTGCTGCTTCCGCTGAGCAGTTTGGAGGAGGCCGATGACGTCAAAGCCTCATTAGCACGACTGCCCAAGGACCGCATCATCTATACGCACTGCGCTGTCGGCGTGCGTTCGCTCAAGGCAGCCGAACTTCTCAAAAAGCATGGCTACAACGTGCGTCCGCTGAAGGCGGGTTACGCCGAGTTGCTGAAGGCCGGATTCAAGGATGCCGAGTAAGGCGTTCCAGAAAGCAGCATGGTGTTAGATGAAACCGCTTGCAGAACTCTCCGGCGAGGAAATTAAGTGCACTGTCGCGGAACGCTACGGACTGGTGGCGACGACTCCCGGTGAGAAATTCAACTTCCCGGTCGGCCGCAAGTTCGCCGAAAGCGTTGGATACGAGTCCGAATTGCTCGATCGCTTGCCGGCCGGCATGTGGGAATCATTTACCGGAGCTGGAAACCCTCAGGCATTCGTGGATGCCAAGTCGGGGGAAACGGTCCTCGATCTGGGCTGTGGTGCTGGACTCGACCTGTATCTCTATGCACAAAAGGTCGGCCCGTCCGGACGCCTGTTCGGTCTGGATTTGGCCCAGCCCATGCTCGACAAAGCCCGCAGCAACCTGACCGCACTCGGCATCGAGAACGTCGAGTGGCTACATGCTCCAGCGGACGCGATTCCTCTGCCGGATAATTCTGTTGATCTTGTAACCGCCAACGGCATCTACAACTTGTCGCCGGACAAAGACGCCGTGATGAGGGAAGTCGCGCGAGTGCTCAAGCCTGGTGGGAGAACCATTTTCGCCGAGATCGTCCTCAAGGGTGAATTGCCGCAGGACGTGCGACGTGAGATTAACGATTGGTTCCGGTGCATTGGCGGAGCCTTGGTCCAGGATGACTTTCTGAACCGAATGAAAGCACATGGTTTTAGCAATCCTCAAGTCCTCTGGTTGGGTCGCAATGCTCGTACGGGACACGAAGCCTCGCTTTGCGCGGTGATTCGGGCAGACAAAAAATGATCAAAGCAGCTAGCCTCAATCAGTCCTGCCAGACAGCGTTTACCAACGGTGGCCAGTCCAGCTTCGCAGATCTGCCGGTCGCCAAAGGCGGGGCAGGGCTCGGCTTTGGTCCGCACGAATTGTTAGAGGCGGCGCTGGCGACGTGCATGGTGATGACGGTTCGCATGTACGCAGATAGACACCACTTACCGCTCACCTCGGTGAATTGTGATGTGCGGATCGACCGATCCGCGATCGAATCAGTGGCGCTGTTTTATGCGCTGACGTTGGAAGGCAACTTGACGACTGAGGAAAAACAACTGCTCCAAGCAGCAGCAGCGAGTTGCCCCGTTGCTCGGACTCTGGCCGCACGCATCGCCGTCGTGGCCACCTAGACTCCTTCTTTTAGAAAGCACTCCATGCGAAATACATCGCTGGCCGTCGCGACGATGGCAATGTTCGTCGGCTCACTGCTACGCGCCGACGATCACGACACGAAAGAATTTCGACTTTACCACCTCGACAAGATTGAATGGAAAGAAGGCCCGCCTTCACTTCCCCCAGGCGTCAAGATCGCCGTCTTGGAAGGTGATCCCAGCAAAGAAGGGCCATTCGTGTTCCGGGTCAAGGCTCCCGACGGCTATCGTATCCCACCGCATACCCATCCCAAGACGGAGCGGATCACGGTGATTTCAGGAACCTTCAACATTGGCATGGGCGACAAATTCGACGCAGCTGCGACGAAGCCGATGCCGGCTGGAACTTATGGCTACTGGGAAACCGGCATGAAGCACTTTGTTTGGATCAAAGGCGAAACGGTGGTTCAGTTTCACGGCATTGGCCCGTGGAAGATTGAGTACGTGAACCCGAATGACGATCCTCGGAACCAAAAGGAATCGAAGTAAGACAGGAGATTGGCTCCTTCTGCAAATGCACACTGTGGCGGAACGCAAGTCACACACTCGGGTAATCTCGCGATGCTGTTGAACTCCCTCTGTAAAACGTGGTTGACGGCCGCCTTTGCCGGGGCAGCGCTAGGTTGCTGCGATTGAGCCGGCGATGGCTCAACAAGGAAGCGTCTAGGCCAGATACAGCAGCCGCGGATACTTTGGCGGCGATCGACATGCCAGCAACTATTCAGCCGGCCATGATCATCGTCCCTCCATGTTCCAGCGGCAAAGCCATCAGGCCCACACACAGCGGAGTGGCAAGGGGGCGAAGGCCTCCGCACTCCTTCTCTTTTTTTAGCTATCAGGACTATTCTCACATCAGTGGAATTAGGCCGCACCGTAAACGTTCCCCAGTGCAAAACGCCCTTTGAAACGCATGAGATGGTACGAGCGGGAGCAATTCGCCGCATCGTTGGTGGCAAACTCCCACCAAAAATGATTGCCATCTAGCTGGCGGATTGTTCAGAGCTCTCGGCCCCGAGATCTGTTGGCGTCAATTCTTGATCGTGATCGCAATTCCACAATTCGATGTATCGGTGCATCAGATCACCGAAGGGCGGAATGTGGTGTTCCGCGACAACCAACCGCTTCAATTCCGTAGAGCCGGACTCGCTCCGCAAATGCGTCCATAAATGCAACTTCGGCCTGTTTTGCTTCGTCGACTTCAATGTCTTCGACGCTAATCAGCAATAAAGCCCGAAAACGATCGGGATACGCGACCGCGGTGCTTAGGCAGATCGTGGCACCAAGTCCAGCGCCGCCCAGAATCGCCTTACGCACACCGAGCTCATCCAGTAGTGCGATCACGTCCTGGGCATACTGCGTCCAAGTATAACAGCTCGGGTTGCGGCAAATGGATTTGCCGTATCCTCGGACATCAGGAAGAACAACCGGGTGGACACCGCCGGTTCGCCGAGCAAGCGGAACGAGACTCTGGTGATCCGGACCGCCGCAGTGCAGCACCAAAACAACTGACTCATCTGTTTCGGCCGCGTGCTCACTGGAACCCGAGACCAATGCCGCGAAAAGCGCACAACCGTCGGCTCCGAAATAATGGACTTCGTTCATTACGTTCACCTTACGGCTCAGCCTCTTGTACCGCGGTTCGGCATTCGATCTTAAAGTTTTGTTCCGCGAAGCCGAAGTGAATTGGCGATCACGCTCACCGAACTGAGACTCATGGCGGCGCTGGCCAGCATTGGGGTCACTAGCCCAAACGCTGCCAAAGGTAAGCTCAGCGCGTTGTAAACGAATGCGAGGAAGAGATTCTGGCGAATGCCAGCGGAAATGGCCCGGCTTAGCCGTTTGGCTCTAACGATGCCGCGGAGGTCGCCTTTGACCAAGGTGATCGCCGCGCTTTCCATCGCTACATCGGTGCCCGTGCCCATGGCGATGCCAACATTCGCTTTGGCCAGCGCAGGAGCATCATTGATTCCGTCGCCTGCCATTGCGACCACACGGCCTTCTCGTTGCAAGCGCGCGACGACCTCACCTTTTTGTTCGGGCAGCACTTCCGCGATAACCTCGTCGATTCCGAGCTTCCGAGCGACCGCCTCAGCGGTTGCCCGACTGTCGCCTGTGAGCATAATCACCCGAAAGCCCTCTGCATGTAGCATCTGCAGCGCCTCGGGCGTGGTTTCTTTGATCGGGTCGGCAACGCCGATCAATCCGGCGATGGCGCCATCCACGGCGACGAGCATAACGGTTTGCCCTTCCCTGCGTAGCTGTTCAAGCCGTGCTTCGACAGTGCTGACAGCCACATTTTCCTCGCGCATCATGGCGGGATTGCCAACTGCCACGCGCCGTGATTGGTCCAAGCCACGGACACCCTTCCCCGTGACGGATTGAAAGTCTTGGACTTCCGATAATGAAACGCCGCGATCTTTAGCGCCTTGTACGATCGCTGAGGCCAGCGGGTGCTCGCTACTCACCTCAAGTCCCGCAGCTATGGCCAACAATTGATGTTCGCTGAAGTCGCCTGTTGGTTCGACCGTTACCAGTTTTGGCTTGCCTTCGGTCAAAGTGCCGGTCTTATCAACGACGAGCGTGTCAGCATTGCGCAAGGTTTCGAGCGCCTCGGCGTCACGAAACAGCACACCTGCAGTGGCTCCGCGCCCCGTTCCCACCATGATCGCCATTGGTGTCGCCAGTCCCAGGGCGCACGGGCACGCGATGATCAGCACAGCCACCGCATTGACGAGGGCGTGGGCCAGCCGCGGCTCAGAACCCCAGACTGCCCAGATCACAAAGGTCAACAACGCTATGCCAAGCACTGCCGGGACGAAGACCGCTGCGACCTTGTTGACGAGTTTCTCAATCGGAGCGCGGCTGCGTTGAGCTTCACCTACCATGCGAACAATCTGTGCCAGCAGCGTATCTCCACCAACCCGCTCGGCTTGCATCAGCAAACTCCCGGTACCATTCACCGTACCGCCGACCACCTTGGTTCCCGACACCTTCTCGACGGGAATCGGCTCGCCAGTGACCATGGACTCGTCGACGTTGCTTTGTCCGTCGAGCACGGCCCCGTCTACGGGTACCTTCTCACCTGGCCGTATGCGAAGCCGGTCGCCGACGTGGACGTGTCCGAGCGGAATATCCGCTTCCGAGCCGTTCTCCCGAACGAGACGCGCCGTCTTCGGCGCCAGGCCAAGCAGCGACCGGATAGCGGCGCCGGTCTGTGAGCGCGCCCGCAGTTCCAAGACCTGGCCCAGCAACACGAGAACGACGATCACCGCAGCGCTATCGAAGTAAGGCTCAATTGCACCTGCCGCGTTCCGAAAACCGTCCGGAAAAATACCGGGTGCAATCGTCACGGCGAGGCTATACAGGTATGCCGCTCCCACGCCGATTGAGATCAGCGTGAACATGTTCGGGCTGCGATTGATAACCGACAGCCAGGCCCGTTCAAAAAATGGCCACGCGCACCACAGAACAACGGGCGTAGCGAGCACAAGCTGCGTCCAATTCAAAACACCCATATTCTCGTGCAGCAGTTTCATCAGCGACGCCGAAGGGATCAGTCCCGCCATCGCGATCAGAGAGATCGGCAACGTCAACACCGTGCCGATCCAAAAGCGACGCTGCATCGAGATCAATTCAGGGTCTGGCCCATCATCCACGGTTGGTTGCATAGGCTCAAGCGCCATGCCGCACTTCGGGCAAGCACCGGGGCCGGATTGCACAACCTCCGGATGCATTGGGCAAGTGTACTTGACCGACTCTTGGTCGCCATTGACTTCAGGTCGATCGTGTTTTGGCGGTTCTTCAGCGTGTAGAAACTGGGCAGGGCTCTTTTGAAACTTGTGGACGCAATGTGTGCTGCAAAAGTAGTAGGTGGTGCCTTGATGCTCCACCGAACCCGCAGCACTCTTCGGGTCTACCGTCATCCCGCAAACCGGATCAATCGTGGGTTTGTTTTGGTCGCCTAAGACTTGGAGACTGTGGGAGGTGTGTGAGTGCGACATTGAATCGTTCCCGATTAAGTTGTTGATGAGCGAGTCCGCCGCTAGTGGCACGGCTTTTCAATTGCAGCGAGGATCGGACAGCCGTCCAGTTTTCCTCTGCCGTCGCAGGCTTCAATGAGCGGTGCGAGTGCCTTTTTCATCCGCTTCAGGTCAGCAATTCGCCGGTCAAAGTCGGTAACTTTATCCAAGGCCCGCTGCCGTACCTGTGCCCGTGTCGCTCCTGGATTGAGCTTTAGCGACAATAACTCCCTGATCTCACGCAAGGTGAACCCAAGGCGCTGCGCCTGTTTGATGAAACGCAAACGGGCAACAGCATCTGGTTCAAACTGTCGATACCCAGAAGCCCGCCGCGCAGGCAGTTCCAACAATCCTTCGCGCTCATAGAATCGAACGGTTTCGACGCCAATTCCAGCTTCGCGGGCGACTTGGCCGATTGTCAGCGTCAGCATTGCTTGTCTCCTCTATAGCCATCTTACGGTCTGTACCTTACTACAGGGTCAAGGCCTATCAGGGTGAGTCCGCGGTAACCCGCTCTCGACAGGTGTCCCGAATATCCATGGCCTTCGAATATGGAGCGTCCGCGACTTCCGCCCTGATAACGCCGGCGACCGCAACCTCGGATGCTTCGAGGCGAACGCGGTGCCATCGTCGCGCTAGCTGCGCAAGAGGAGCCCGAGCCATGAAAAAAGGCTGATTGCGCTGCCTTGGGGCATCGAAATCAGCCTTCTCGAATCGACCTGGCTCTGGTTTTGCGGCCTATGTATGGGCGACGCGCGCCTCTTTGGCCGGGAGGGTAGCGCCAATCTGTTCAAGAGGAACTGTTGGACGCTTGGATTCAAACAGATGCTTAAAAGCTAGCAGCCGCTTCTCGTAACTATGCCAGCTGAGCCACGCCAGGCCGCAGGTCAGCAGAGACATGACGAGCATAAAGCCAAGTCGGCCAAACAGGGCAGATCCCGTCAGTTGCTGAAGCGATTGGGCAGTGAAGACGCTTGCCAAGCCATAGAGCAGCAAATTCTGATAGACGTACATGCCGTAGCTGTACCGTCCAAACCACTGCAGAAAACTGGAACGGCCGAGGCAAGAAAGTATTCCCTGCTTCGCTGAAGCTACTGCGAGCAAGATAAAAGCGGCAAAGAAACAGGCAAATAGTGTCGTTGGAATTGTCATCAGACGCATGCGCAACACGACGAGTCGGAGGAGCAGTAGGCCGCTAACGAGCAGGACGCTGCGGGCAGCGGGCAGGAGCGCGCCCAGGCCATTAGGGCCGCGAGCTGCCAGGGCAATCCACGCTCCGGCACATAGCGAGTCCAGCCGGAACAAAGTAAACACTTCCGTTGCGGGGCCGGTTCCACCAAGCAAAATCCAAGCAATTCGTGAACCTGCTGACAGGCAGAACAAGCCGATGCAGAGTCGCATCGCATTCGTCCGCGACAAGGCGAAGATCACGAGCGGCCAGACCAGGTAAAAGTGCTCTTCAACGCACAGTGACCAGAAGTGATTCAATCCACCAAAATTCCATTCGCCCCGGTGACTCATCATTAGGTTGCTTCCGTACAACCACAGGGAATTGAGGTCAGTTGTTGATGCCTTCAACCAGGCTGTCGAAATGCCTAATAGCGGCAGAAGAACCAGAACCACGAACAATGTCGTGTAATAGAGCGGGAAGATTCGCAAAGTACGGCGAGCATAAAAATTCCGGAAGTAACTAGCTTGCCCCTTTGCATCGAACAAAATTCCGGTGATCAAGAAACCAGACAGGACGAAGAACAAATCGACTCCACGATTGCCGAGATCAATGAGCGGTAATGCCCAGCCCGGTGTGCTTTCGTCGTGGGGCCCGGCGAACCGGTAAGCCGTTACCAGCAGAATAGCCAAACCACGGATTCCATCGAGCGCTGGGATGTGCCCGCGCGGCAATTGCAAGGGTTGAGAATCGGGCACAGCAAACCGTGCCGCGCGTCCAACAATCGGGATGTACCAGCCCATAAAGAAACGTCCAGCGCATCGGATCTACCGAATTGTTTCGAACTGCAAAAATACGACGCACTTGGGGATGCATCTTTTGTTCGATCCAGGGCCGCTACGGTTCCTGCAGATTGACAGGGCTAAGGCCCGACTCAATCGCTATTATCGAAGCAAGCAGGACCGCGCGGACTTCGAATGTTGAAGGCGACGTGTTAGAGGAGGGCGACCGCATGCCTATTCTTTGAGCCGGACTTTGCGGTTACGGCCATGCTTGAACGCGAGTGCGATTTTCGTTAATTCAACCAGCGTGATGGGAACTAGGGCCAAAACAGCGATCATTACCCAATGTCGCGTATCGTGGGGCGGCATTTCGAACCAACCGCGTACACCCGGAGTAAGGGCCACGGCTGCCTGCAGTAAGACGCAGATGACAACGGTTACTAACAGCCACGGGTTCCCGAACCAGCCAAGTTCAAAAACGGTCTTAATATCGCTGCGCGCAGAAAGGGAACGGAGTAACTCGTTATACACGAGCACGCAGAAGGTGACCGCGCGGGCTTGCTCTAACGAGTCGCCGAAATAGTAGCGACTTATTGCGAAGGCAATCAGTGATGTGCTTCCCACCAGAAATCCCTGGGCGATGATCGCTAATCCTAAGTGACGAGACAAGATCGGTTCGTTGGCCGGTCGGGGCGGTCGCTGCATAACGTCCGTCTCTGTCGGTTCGAGCGTGAGTGCCAGCGCGGGGATTCCGTCGGTCACCAAGTTGATCCACAGGAGCTGAATCGTTAGCAGCGGGGAGGGCCAACCGAACAGACTGGCAAAGAACATCAGCAGTAGCTCGCCGAAGTTGCAGGCCAGTAGGTATTGAAGCACCTTGCGGATGTTGTCGTAAATGCCGCGCCCTTCTTCGACGGCGCTTACGATCGAGGCGAAGTTGTCGTCGGTCAGCACCATGTCGGCCGCCGCCTTGGTGACATCCGTTCCGGCGATTCCCATGGCGATACCGATATTGGCGGCTTGCACGGCGGGGGCGTCGTTCACACCGTCGCCGGTCATCGCCACAATATCCCCGCGCGATTGCCAGGCCTTCACGATGCGAATCTTATGTTCTGCCGTAGCTCTGGCGTACACGGCCGTGTGAAGCACACGTTCGCGTAGTTCATCGTCGCTCATCGTCTCTAATTGGGGGCCAGCAATGACGGCAGACTCATCGCTAGTTAGCTGCAGCGAGCGAGCGATGGCGAAGGCTGTAGCGGGATGGTCGCCGGTGATCATCACCGGCCGAATCCCCGCCGCCCGGCAGGTGGCAATTGCGGCGCGGGCTTCATCGCGTGGTGGATCAATCATGCCTACGAGCCCCGCGAATATCAGGTCGGATTCCAAGTCTGAGTGCGGCTCACCTGACTGTGCCGGGCGCGATGCCATCGCCAGCACACGCAATGCCTGTGACGCGAGTTCGGCGTTGGCTTGCGACCAAAACTCCCGTCGCTCCGGCGTGAGCGGTACGGCCCGCGCTCCCACCCATTCTTGTTGGCAAAGTGCCAACAGCACTTCCGGGGCTCCTTTGGCGAAAATCACCGTACCTTCCTCGCGCGAGTCGAGGAACATGGTCATATGTTTGCGAGTGGAATCAAACGGAATTTCGTGGATCACGCGGGGCGTGGAAAGTTCGCCACCCAAGCCAGCCTTGGCGAACACCACGATCAAGGCCCCCTCGGTCGGATCGCCCACCACGGACCAAGATTGCTCTGCTGATTCCGGAGGTTGCAATCGCGCGTTGTTGCACCAACCGCCGATCAAGAGCACTCGCCGTAATGCAATTTCCTTCGCTGGTGCCAAAAGTGTGTCGGCGTCGCTCGACGTGTCCGAGCTGTGCCGCAGAAAGTTTCCGCGCGGCGCGTACCCGGAACCGGTAACGTGAAAGCCCCCATCACCCGTCACGATCTCCTGCACGGTCATCTCATTTCGCGTTAGCGTGCCCGTTTTGTCGGAGCAAATGACGGTGACCGATCCCAGTGTTTCTACGCTCGGCAATTTGCGCACGAGCGCGTTCCGCCGCACCATCCGCTGCAAACCGAGCGCTAGAGCCACCGTGACCACTGCCGGCAATCCTTCAGGCACCGCTGCCACAGCCAGCCCGACCGAAGTGAGAAACGCCTCCAAGAACTTGCCCTGTCGAAACCACTGCAGCAGGAAAACCACGAACACGATGCCGAGGCATAATGCCACCAGCGTCTTCCCTAACTCCGCGAGGCGGAGTTGCAGCGGTGTGGGTTCCGGTTCGACTTGCTTGAGAAAGCCCGCGATTCGGCCCAACTCCGTCCGCATGCCAATCGCGGTGACGAGCGCGCGTCCTTTGCCGCAGGCCACAATCGTCCCGAGATACACCATGTTACGGCGATCACCGAGTGACGCATCTGCTGCCAGAATCGCCTCTGAGTCCTTGGCGGTTGGCACCGATTCACCAGTCAATGCTGCCTCTTGAACGCCAAGGTTGAACGCTGTGAGCAATCGCGCGTCAGCGGGAATGTCATCGCCGGCTTCGATTTCAATGACGTCTCCTGGCACAAGTTCCATAGCGGGGACGGTGGTTAACGCGCCGTCGCGAATCACCTTCGCTTGCGGACGTGAGATCTTTCTCAGCGCGGCGAGCGCCTGCTGGGCACGTTCTTCTTGAAAGAATCCGATCAATCCATTGAGGATGACGATCGCGATGATCGCTAGACTATCGCTCCATTCGTTGAGGGCTCCGGAGATGATCGCCGCGCAAAACAGCATCAGGATCACGACATCCTGAAACTGGCCTAATAGCCGCTTCCACCAGGGGTACGGTGGTCCTTCCTGCAATTCGTTCCAGCCATGCTCGGCCCGGACTGCAGCAATCGAGGTGGAGTTGTGTCCATGCTCGCGACTCATTCCATGCGCTCGCAGAGCATCCTTCGCGCTGATTGCATGTGGCTGGCTCGCACTCTCGGAGTTCATTTCGGCCGTTGTCATCATGATTTCCGGTGGACGCGGTCGCGCCCAGTCCCAATTGCGGCCCAAACCTCACATGGTCTTTACTTCGACATAGGCCTTGGGTTCGCGAGCGAACGCTTCCTGGCATTCGCCGGAACAGAAGAAGTAGGGATGTCCCCGATAGCTGTCGCTCACCTTGGCGGTAGACCGACTGATTCGCATGCCGCATACGGGGTCGGTGGTTGCTTCGTCGGCGAAATCCGCGCCCCGATCAATGCGCAAGTAGGCGTCAAGAAAATCCAGCAATTTGGTTTCCACCCACGTTGCGACTAAGTCGTCCTGCACTTCATCCAGCGCAAATGTCAGGTTGTCATGCTCCACGAGTTTGATGAATACGGGCATCATCACAGCGTCGTAACGCACGATAACTTTTTCAAAACGAACATCGTGCTCAACCGTGTAAGACACCTTAGTGCTCGTCGGAAACCGTTCGCAGTAGCCGAACCAATACGAGCAACAGCCACTCGGTTCGTTTCTGGTGCGAGTGGCATTGGAGAAATACTCGGCGAGAATCTCCAGACGCGGTTGAATTGTCGTCGTCATTAGTCTGTTCGTGATTTGCGCAAGGCGCTCACGACGAGCGTTGATCTCGACCATGTACCGTTCAGCTTCGCCAGACTCCCAATGGGGCTCACGCGTGACCCGGGTCAATTGGTCTTTCACTTGCTTGGCAAACTCAAGGAGGTCGGCCATAGTCCCTTATTCCTTCTTTAGCTTGGCGAGGTAGGTGTCCTTGTTGGCCAGGACTTCATCGCGGCAGCCTTCGCAGCAAATCCAGATTGGTTTGCCGTCGACATCGACCTTCAGCGGCGGACCCATCGTTCCGAGCATCTTGTCCGTGACTAGGCAAACGTGCTGTTTCTCCGCTGATGCAGCATCCTCCGGGGAGAGTTTGGCCAGCTCGGCTTTCATTTTTTCCATGTCGGAAGGACCAACCACATTGCCGCCAGAGGCCGGCGGATTGGCTGCCGGTGGATTGGAGTTTTGATTGCAACCAGCGGTAACTCCCAACACAGCGACAGACAGAAGCAGAATGGACGCAATTTGTCGAATCATGGAATGACCCTTTCGATATTTTATTCTTGAAACGTAGAAGTTCGTTACTCGCTAACGGTCTGACAAAGAATGGTGTAGTTCTTGCCATCTCTCGATTCCCAAGCAACCACAACCGGCCCCGTCCCTTTAGGACTGGCCGCAATCACTGGATCACCAGCACGATTCGCCAAAGGAACGGGGGTCTTTTGGTCGGGAGTTAGCAAGTACGCTTGCTCTCCTCGCTTGATTAGCCATATCACAAACGGCCCGTCTTTGGTGGACGCAATCCAAGGCTGCTCGCCGACTCCGAGAGGTTGTTCAGCCTGCTTTCCAGAGAGAACGAGAAACAGCGATTTGTCGCGCCGCCAAACGGAACTGACTTGATTGCCTGTAACAGCAATTGCGCCGCCATCCATCGGGCAAGCCTTCAGCGGCCATGTTCCGGTTCCAAGTTTGGTTGCGTTCGCAAATTTCTTACCGCCGTCGGCTGATGTCGTGACGTAGATGTCACGATTCCCACCCAACGAATTTCGCCACTGTACATAAATCCGACCACGTTCATCGAATGCAACGCTCGGATGGCAGCATTCGCAAACGCTGCCGTCGGGAGACTTGTAGGCGAGGACGTTCTTGCTCCAGGTCTTGCCCCCATCGAGCGAAGTCGATGCCGCGATTTCCGTTGCCTTGTTGCGGAGGTCGAGCCAGACACAGCATATTTCGCCCTTGGGCCCCGCGGCCATCGCGTGCAAACCTTCGCGGGCGGCATCATCGACGTCGTTGACTTGCACGGGGCCAGTCCAGGTCTTGCCGCCATCGAGCGAACTCATCGCCAGTACGTCGCCATCGCGTCCCTTTCCTTGCTTCCCGCCGATTGCGGTGATGCAGATTGCTTTGTCCGTCGCGGCAATCCTTGGCCCGCGCCGCATGCCCAAAGACATGGCGTGTGCAAAGGTGAGTTCCGTGGGCTTGCTGAAAGTCTTGCCGCCATCATTGGAGGATTGGTAGCAGACGACGTCGTGAACCCCATAAACGACGTGAACCCCACCGGAGCCATCGACGGACAGCTGTGGTTGCTGAGGATGCCGAGGTGCCTCACCACGCACAAGTTCAATCGGTTCGGCCGCGTGAACAGAAGCTGAGATTGCCAATAAACAAAATAGAAACCGAAGCCGCGAGTTAACAAGCGAGTGACGCTTAAACATGAGTTGTCTCCATGGTGGGGCGTTCGGAAGCTGCCTGGGTAAGTTGTGGTCCTGCATTGTCCTGCGGTGCCAAGTGAAGTTTCATCTCCATATAGCCGCAGTAGAGGACTGGAACGACGAAGAGCGAGACTAATTCGATAAACATGCCGAAAAACACTGGCAGTGCCATCGCGCGGGCTACGTCAGCACCTCTGCCGGTGGCTAACATGACGGGCAGGAGGGCCGCGAAAGTGGTGAATGCCGTCATTAAGCAGGGACGAATGCGCCGGCGGCCGGCTTCTAGCGTCGCATTGCGCAATCCCTGAACCGTCTGGACCGGCAGGCGGGCGAACAACTGCTCCATGTAGGTCGCGATGACCACGCCGTCGTCTTCCGAGATGCCGATGAGTGCAATCAGGCCAACCCAAATGGCTGTGTTCATTTCGATCCCGTATAGCCCCAGGCCAATCATGCCACCGAAGACCGCGATTGGGATCTGTGTAAAAATGATTAACGTCAGAGGGATACTGCGAAAATTCAGATAGATGATGAGCAATTCCGCAAGGGCAACGAGGGGCATGATGAGGATCAGGCGGCGATTCGCCGCGATCTGATTCTGAAATGAACCGACGGTTAGCAGCGCATAACCTGCAGGGAGCTTGAGTGTGCCATCCGTTTGTGCCTGGCGCAAATGGTTCTCTACGGCTTCAACCGTTTCCAGATCGCCCGTCATTCCGGATGGAGCAAACGCGATATGTGCTACCAGCCGCGCATCCTCGCTGCTGATCATGCCCGGTCCCCAGGTCGTCTTCATCTTGGCTAGGATTTCCAGCGGAACCACCTCGCCTGACTCCGTCACCACCGGAAGTCGTGGTAGGTCGTCGATGCGCTCGCGCAGATCTCGTTGATAGCGAATGCGAATCGGATAGCGCTCGCGCCCTTCCACGGTCGTCGTGAGATTCATGCCCCCCAGCGCAGTTTCGATGACTTGATTGACCGACATCGTCGTCATGCCAAAACGAGCGGCGGCCTCGCGATCCACATCGAACTCAACGTACGGCATTCCGAGCACAATATCCGGATTGACCGTGGCTGCATTCACTTGGGGAATCTTCTTCAATCGCTCAGCGACGCTGCGAGCCGCCTCAGCCAGGCCATCCAGATTATCGCCATAGACGCGAATCGCCATGGGCGCTTTGATGCCGCTTTGGAGCATCACCACTCGCCCTTCGATGGGCTGCAGTGGTGACGCTGGCGTGACGCCGGGCAAGGTGCCAAGTGCGTTGATTTGTTCCCAGATGCTGTGGATGGTTACTCCGGGACGCCACTCCGACTCGGGCTTCAACATGACGTACGTTTCGATCATTACGCCCGGCGCCGGATCAAGGGCCGATTCAACTCGTCCGATTTTTCCGAGCACGTTCGCGACTTCCGGAATTTCCTTGATCAGGGCATCCTGAGTTTGCAACACTTCCATACCCTGCGAAAAACTGGCTGCGGGATAGAGGGTGGGCATGTAGAACCAGGTTCCCTCATCGAGCGCAATCCAGTCGTCGGTGCGCAGCCCAGGCAACCGATGCTTGAGATCGACGTAACCGGGAATCGCATTCGGCTCTGCACCTAAACCGTGGACAACTTGCTCGGCAGGGTACAAAATCGTCGGCAATCCCAACCAGGCACCCGTGCCAAGCAGAATGATCAGCAATGGCACCGCCATAAAACTGAACTTGTGCGCAAGCAGAAAACGAAGCGTTGGCTCGTAGATCCACAGAATGATCCGGCTCGTCGGATTCTCCTCGATCGGTCGAAGTCGTTCCCGCGACATCAAGTAAGCCATGCCGCCGATGAGTAAGCCGGCGAGCGGTGCAGTGGCCCACAAGGGCAACGGCGATACGTCCTCTATCCAAGGATGCCAAAACAGGATGCTGGCGAGCATGCCCACCGCGCCCGCGGCACCGGCAGCTACCCACCCCCGCCAGGTTGGCCAGCGAGCGCTGCTGAGTAGCAAGCGGCAGAGCGCGGGAACCAGAAAGACGGCGACTAACAGTGCCGCGAACATGGCGAACGTCTTGGTCCAGGCCAGCGGCGCAAACAATTTGTAGTCGCGGCCGGTCAAGAAGAAGACCGGCAGGAAGCTGACGATTGTCGTTGACACACCGGTCATCACTGCCGGCGCTACTTCGTGTGTGGCGTCAATAATCACTTCGGTTCGCGTGCGGGCATCGCGCGGTTGCAAGGTTCCATCGGTAGCACGAACGCCTCCTGCCTGGCTGGCTTCCCATTCCACCAGGTGTTGATAGATGTTCTCCGAAATGATGATCCCCAGGTCAGCGACCTCGCCAATGGCAATTGCAATCCCCGCCAGCGACATGATGTTGGCGTCGATCTTGAACCACACCATTCCGATGAAGGCCATCAACACGGCCATGGGTAAGGTCACGGCCACAATGATGCTGGCTCGGATATGCAACAGGAAAATGACAATGACGACCGCGGTAATCATTAGTTCTTCGCGCAGCGACTCGGTGAGCGTCTCCACCGTTTCGTTAATGAGGCCGGTGCGGTCGTAAATCGCCACGACCTTCACTCCCTTGAGGCCGGGCTCAATCTGCTTGATCTTGTCGCGCACGCGCTGAATCACGTCACGAGGGTTCTCGCCGAACCGCATCACTACCACCCCGCCAACAGCCTCCGAGCCGTTGAGGTCGATAGCGCCGCTGCGAAAGTCAGGCCCCAGTTGAACCTGCCCCAGATCGCGAATCCGCACAGGAACTCCGTCACGCGAAACAACGACGGTTTTCTCAATGTCGGCTAGCGACTGCAGCACGTCCTTACTTTGGCCTATGAAGCCGCGGCCTCGGATGACGTATTCCATACCACCCGATTCAACTGTCTTCGCGCCGACGTCGATGTTCGAGTCTTTAACGGCGGCGATTACTCGATCCAGCGGGATGTCGTGGAAGCGAAGTGCATCGGGATCGACTTCGATTTGATATTGCC
Source organism: Anatilimnocola aggregata (assembly GCF_007747655.1). Classification (NCBI taxonomy): domain Bacteria; kingdom Pseudomonadati; phylum Planctomycetota; class Planctomycetia; order Pirellulales; family Pirellulaceae; genus Anatilimnocola; species Anatilimnocola aggregata. Next base: position 2,190,829 of record NZ_CP036274.1, on the reverse strand, counting down.
GGACATAGCCGCCAACACTGGCAACTTCGCTGACTCCTTGAACTGATTGCAGTTCGTACTTGATGACGTAGTCCTGCAGCGAACGCAACTCGGCGAGGTTCATGCCCTTCGGACCATCGAGCACGTAGTAAAAAATCTGGCCCAGTGCCGTCGCATCCGGGCCGAGCGTCGGCGTGACGCCCGCCGGCAATGTCGCAATCGCGGTTCCCAATCGCTCCAGCACTCGGGAGCGGGCCCAATAGAAATCGGTGCCGTCCGCGAAGGTTACCTGCACGAAGCTGTAACCGAACATGCTCTTGCCCCGCACGCTTTCTGCGTGTGGCACCGTGAGCAAGGCAACAGAAAGGGGATAGGTGACCTGGTCCTCGACGTCCTTGGGAGACCGTCCTGGCCATTCGGTAAAAACTATGACTTGGTTCTCACCGACGTTGGGAATGGCGTCAATCGGCACCACCGTCGCGCAATATCCGCCGACTGCAGCGATGATCAGCGCTAAGAACAAAGTCAGAAACGGCTGGCGAACGCAGAAGTCAATCATCGCTCTCAACATCGTTAGGCATCGCCTTTCTTCACTGGCGTTGCCTGGCGCTGTTTATGCGAATCGTCCTTGATTTCGGGTTTACCCTGTGTCGGAAACATCTGCACCTTCTCGCCGCAGCGTAGCATTTCACTGCCGAAATACGGGTTGAGAAGCCTGTCATCCGTCTGGAGCCAATCGCCTCCGCCGCCGGGAACCATCGGACAGTAGAAGTGCGTGAAAGGACTTTGAGCACTTTCACTCCGCACTTGCGAAGCAAGGGTGACAATAGCGTGGCTGATGGGTTTGAATCCCTTGCGAGCCTCAGCCAGATCCATGTGGTGGAGATGCTCTGACTTGGCAGCCACTTCCTGGACGAGCTTTTTCGCCGCTACCGGAAACGCTGGATCTTCCGCCAGCTTAGCAGAAGACTCATGGATTGATTGTGCTGCGCGTGCTGTCGGCTTCTTGTCGGAAGCCAGCGCTTGCTGCACTTGAAAGTAGGCCGCATAGAGATCCTCAAGATTCTTTCCCGTGTCTCCGCCAACCGACGCGACGGCGATGTTTTCCAAGACCAGCGGCCCCTTCCGTTCTTTGCTACGAGCAATGGCTCGCAGCGGATCAATCAAACTTGGCTTACCCGCTAATTGCATTTGTGAGTCGATCAGGAAATTGCCAGCCGTGGCGACCTCCTCGTCCGCTTTGAGCCCTTCGAGAATCACGATCTTGTCGCGCAAGATCGGGCCTAACGTCACCGGGCGGATTTCAAACACGCCAAGTTTCGCTTCGACATACACGACGCTGTTGCCACCGGCCATCAAAACTGCAGGGCGTGGCACATACAACGACGCCTTCTGCGGAGTTGGTTCGTTGACGAATCCGTACCTGGACGTTGGCACGAGATCCATTCCGCAGATCGGGCATTGCCCAGGATCGTCGCGAATGATCTGAGGGTGCATTGGGCTGATCCATTTCCCAGCCAGGTCGGCATCAAACACGTTTCCCTTGGGACCGATCGGTAGTGTGATCAGCGCTTCGGCATAGTCGCCTGGTCGTAAGCGACCGTCGTTCAGCAGTTCGACGCGAACGCCAACGGTTCTCGTCTTGGGATCGACCGTGGGATCAATGAACGCGACCCGGCCGATTAGCTTTTCTCCGGGCAGTGATTGCACGACCGCCTCCACTTTTTGGCCGAAGCGAATGCGCGTGGCATCTTCGGGAAACAGTTTGAGCATCAGCCACACTGTCGACAGCTCGGCAATCCGATAGATGGGATCGCCCGCTTTCACGTAGTTCCCTTCAACAGCCAGCTTCTCCACCACCGTGCCGCCTTGGTGTGCATAGATCGTGAGGCGAGATTGAGCATTCCCGGAGCGTTCCAGTTCGGCGAGTTGATCATCCGTCATTCCAAATTCACGGAGTCGCTGCCGTGTATTCGCGGCCAAGGATTCTTGAGCCTGACGAACGGCGGCTAATCCGCCTGCTGCGGCCAGTGCACGCCGCGCTTCGATGTATTCCACCTGGGCGCCAAACAGCTGCGGGCTGTAAAGGACCGCCAGATGGTCTCCCTTCTTGATCTCGACGCCGGTGTAATCGGCGAAGAGCCGTTCGAGGCGTCCGTCGATGTATGAGGCGATGGTCGCTTGGCGACTTTCATCGACGGCAATAGCGCCCACGGTCTGCAGCGTTGCATCCAGTGGCCCGCTCACCACCTTGGCAGTTAGAATATTGGCCAGTCTTCGCTGGGCCGGCTCGATCTTGACGGAAAACTCATCCAGGTCGGCCGCAGCGCTGGAAGCGGGCACCAATTCCATCCCGCAAATCGGGCAGCGGCCAGGAGACGGCTGCCGAATCTGAGGGTGCATGGGGCAGGTATAGATCGCCCCTGACTTCGCCGCAGTTGCCATTGTCCCCGCCGCTGCAGGTAGCAAACCCAATCGCTGGGCCAAACCGACCACGACGATCAAGGCAACAACCCCGAGCAGAAACAGGCCCACCGGGAGCAGTTTCTTACCAATCCAGAACAGGCGATCTTTCAGCGAAGGCTGAGACTGGGGGGAGTTCGGGATGCTAGACGCTGCGGACATGACGAGGCCTCAAATCAAATCTGGTTCAAACCGATTGCGCAGCGAAAGCGACTGCGAATGAAGCGAAAACACTAGCCCAGAAGGAAAGCCTGAGGCTTCCGTGCTGCGTATTGTCGGAAAAAAGCGCGCAGCGGTGGACCGGAATCAGATCAGGATCGCCAGACACAGAATCGCGACTGAATCGAGCGGGACTTCACGGAAACCGCGATGGAATCGCAGCAAACAGAATCTAACGGCCGATCGAACATCGCCGATTGCACCGTAACCTGAGACCCTGCGACCCACTTCAGCGATCGGCCACTCTCGTCGGTTGCGGCGGGTTGTGATGGCTCCCGCGATTCCTCTTGGCGCTGACACGAACAAGCCGGCATCGGCGTGGCTGAACTGCAGCAGCACTTCGTAGCACTCTTACAACTAGCCGCAGGCGATGCTGTAGCGGAAGAACAACCAGCGTGCGCTAGCGAGGGTGTCCCTAACCCGCTTCCGGCAATCGGTGCCAGAAGCAAGAGGGAGATCACACATCGCAAATATCCGCCGCGATTGAACATTCCACACCAATGGGCTGCGCCGCAATGAACACGACGTCTCCATTATCCTGCGGCGAGGAGTCGTGTCTAGTGCGTAAGATCCGTTGATTAGGGCGCAGGTTGTGGTGCGTCGGGGGTGGCTAAGAGATCGACACCGACCGTCTGCCGGATGCGGGCCAGTGTCGTTGCGAGTTGGCCAAGAGCGCGATGGTAACCCAATTCGAGATTAAGGAGCGTGCGATAGTCGCGAATCACACGGTCAAATGTCACCGTGTTGTTGACGAGTGATTTTTGATCTGCCTCGAAAGTCTGCCGGGCCTGGGGAAGAATCGTTTTCTCGTAGAGTTCGATGGTTTGCTGTGCCGCTCGCGCCTGTTCCCACAGATCGCGCAAGTTGGCGTCGATGCGCAGGCTTACTTCGTCTTCAGTGGCATGAGCCGCGTAATGCTGGCGGGTCGCTTCGTTGACCATCGCTTCGTTCTTCCGATGCCAGATCGGCAGCGTACTGGAAACATTCAAAGTCCAGGCGTCGTTGCCAGCGCCTGGCGACATGTCTGCCGGGTCAGCCGCCATCACCATCCAGCTTGCCCCGACACTCACGTCAGGCCGCCGCTTCAGCCGAGCCACTTCAATGCCCCAGCGAGTCGCTGCCGTGCGGAGCCGGGCTGCATTTAGCTCAGGCTGGGCACCCATGGCGATGTGATGCAACAGGTCGTGGTCCCATTGGGGAACTTCGACATCTAATCTTGTGGGCGGGCTAATGGGTGTCCGCGATTCTCTGCCAGCCAGGCGGTTCAGCTCCGCCGTTGTCGCAACCAATTGTTGCCGATAGCTCAGGAGTTGCTCCTGCAGGCTACTGAATTCGAGTGTCGCCATTAAGACGTCGCCCGCCTGCGCGTCGCCAGCAGCGACGCGGGCATTCGCGGTTTTGATGAGCGATTCGAGTTGCCCCTGTTCCGCCTGCGTTGTGCTGATCTGCTTGCCAAGGACGTACAACTTGTACCAGGTTGTACGAATCTCTCCCACGACTCGCAGCCGCTCGGCTTGATACTGATTCTCGGCGACCAATGCTTCAAAACTCGCCATCTGGGCTTCGGCTTTCAGCCGGCCGATCCAGGGAATCATCTGCATGTATTGCAGTTCGGCCAACTGCCGATCCGGCACGAAGTTCATCGCGTCGCCGAAAAACATGCCCGAGAGTGTTGGGTCTGGCAGCTTCGCGACATACCCGACTTTGGCCCATTCAGCCGCGGCTTCTTGTTGCATTCGCCGCAGCGTGGGATTGTTGCTCAGTCCCGCAAGTTCCAAATCGGCGAGCGTCTCAACGTGCTGAAGGAGCACGGGGGCAACATGTTCTAGGCCAGCGGCGTTTTGCGGTGGCGGCAATTGACCTGGATTGCCTTGCTGATGTGACGCCAATTGGACGGTTGGCTCGACCGGCCGAACGACTGGCGTCACCGCAGCGGAAACGGGTTTTTGTTCTAGTGGAGGCGATGTGCGGACTTGCTGCTGTTTCGACGTTTCACACCCGAGACAGCAGATCACTACTGCTGTCTGCAGGAGAAAAACGTCCAGACGCACGATCTTGCGCATCGCAGCGAAACCTTGGGGAAGTGACTAGCCGCCGGCACACATGAAAACTACGGAGCTATCGCTGACTTCGGCACAATCCGCGTTCAAGTCGTAACCGATACGGGCGGAGCGTCGATTTTCCACGATGCAGCGTTCGGCTGGATTCGTTTAGTCAAAATGTGCCGGTAATACCGGCCGTGAGACACGCCGCGCCATGCCGTGGAAATCCCGATTTTCACCAGCACCGTTTGTCAGCACGGCCGCATCGCATCGGCTTCCATCCGCACGGCAGTGAATGGATTCAAAATGCCCGGCATCGAGCGGTTTAGGAAACCCGGTTAAGATGTGCCGAACTGGGACGACTTACATCATTCAGAGGGCTGCAGAGAGTGCTTCATCCAGTCGAGGTTTTGGCGGCGTTAATTACTCCGGGCGTGCTCATTTCAGCCACGGCCCTGCTTCTGTTATCCACGGCAAACCGCCTCGGCCGTGTAAATGACCGAACTCAAACGCTGATTGCCGAGTTGGATGCGGAAACTCCAACGTCGAATCCGGCGGACAACCAAAATTTGAAGGACGAACTGATCTTGAAGCAACTCGCGAGTTTGCTGACGCGGCTCCTTTTGTTGCGCTCTGCAGTCACGGGAATGTATGTGGCAATCGCTCTGTTGGTAGTGACCAGTATCACAGCCGGGCTACACGTGATCATTCCCCAGATCGTAAGCATGATCCCTATCTCTTTAGCGATGCTTGGGGCGATGGCCTTCCTCTACAGCATTGTCCTGCTGATTCGAGAGGCGGCAATCGCGGTCCATACGACCTTGGAAGAGATCGCTTACGCCGAAGGTCTGGTGGAATCACGCAAATCGCTTCGCCAGCAGAAATGACAGCGTCAGCGGCCATCAACCGCGCAGTTTAATCTGGTCACTGTGGCTCTAGCTCAGCAACTAGTGCTGCCAATTCAGTAACGTCTTTGACCCCAACCACTGTCACGAAGCCGCGTTCGACGGGCCAAGTCGCAACCAGCTGTTTCCCGGCCTCGACGAGGCAACAAGACTTTCCAGCGCACTCAGTGCGCACCTGAGGTCTGCTGCCGAACCAATCTCCTTGCTCCTCCGTGTGTTCAAACAGGACGAAAGACGTTTGCCCTTCGCAGGAATAGTTCGTTTGTACACAGTCGCAGCAGGGCATTTTGATCGCGAGACGTTCTCTTACTTGATGTTTAGCAAGCAGCGTGGGAGTGGCGATGGTGCGCCGGCGCAGAAACTCCGATGCTCCCTCCTGATCAACGACCTTCCCGTGGAACTGCTTGGCAAGAATCCCTGCTGCTTCAGCGTTACCGCTAACATACGCATCCAAGAACCGATTGAACGAAGTGACCATCAGCCGGTGATCATGCGTGGTCGGCTTCGTCACCCAGGGCTGCCAAATCCCAACCGAAATCAAGATAGTTGCTGCAATTGCGGCGGCTGCAGTCAACCAGCGCCGTCGTTTTGCTGAATCAGGAGAAGCAACTGCATCTCGCGCCACGGCTCGTTGCACGCTCCGAACTAGGCCAGCCGGTGGTTTGGGGGTGGGCGACTTGCGAACAAGCCCGGAAAGAGCTTCGTGCGATTCCAACTGATCGCGGCAGCTCTGGCAACGCGCAAGATGATCCACCACGTCGTCTGCCTGGTCACCCGGCAACTCACCGTCGTGGAATGCGGAGAGTAACGGGATGACCTGTTCGCAGTTCATTGATTTTCAGGCGACCATCCGAGTCTGGTTAAATGCTCTTTAAGCTGCTGCCGCGCCCGATTGATTCGGGACGCTACCGTGCCTTCTGGCAGATCCAGCATTTCAGAGATTTGCTCGTAGGTCAGTCCTTCCTCCTCGCGTAAGACGAACACGATTTTCAATTCCGGCTCGATTCGAGACATTGCCAATTCTAACAACTCTCGGTCATCTGAATCAGCTGGCCGCGGAGGGTTAAAATCTTGCGGATCCACCGCCAGCACAGCCACTTTTCGGTTCGAGCGACGGCGGATGTGTTGCAGCGATTCGTTGATGGCAATTCTGCAGAGCCAGGTCGCAACGGTCGAGAGCCCCTTGAACTGATCAATGTGCCGAAACACTTGCAGGTAAACCTGCTGAGTCACGTCATCGACGTCGTTCCGGCCCACCAAACGATACACGGTTCGATAGACGAGTTCTTGGGACTCCAGGACTAAGTCACGTTGGGCGCTAGGATCCCGCTCCTGACACTTTGCCAACAAACTGGTCAACCGCCGGCATCGCACCGTTCGCAGTCGCTCCTCTTCTTGATCAGATGCCACTGCTGGTTCAATTCTTCTTGCTTTCGAAATTAATTGCGTGAGGGGCATGGATTGTATTCCCATTCGGAGAGAGGCATCAGATGGCAAGCGAGGGTTAATTAGGCAAACACTGTGCCCATGGCAGGTCTTCGCCATTTGGCCTGAGATCGACGGTAAATCGTTCAAATCGCTGGATTGGCCACTCGCTTCCGCACAGGCAGTATGCGAATTCGCACGCCCAAGCCACCTAACGCACAACCTTGAAAATTCTTGCGAATTCCAAGAAGAAAGCCGATTCACTCGCATCGAATGTTGTGTGAGACAAATGGTGCGGCGAAAAATCAGCCCGCCAGACTCACTTGAATCGAGAATCATCGAATTTTTGTTGGCTTAGTTAGCCACGGTTCGTGTGAAATACTTTGCAACCGTTTGTTATGGCGGAGCGGATTGCGATCGTTTGAAGGAACCCAAGATGAATACCTCACGTCGATTTCTGTTTGGTGCCCTGGCCGTTGCAGCGACTGCCATGTTGGTTGGGCCAGTCTCGGCTCAGAAAGATGCCGGGTCGAAAGCTCGCGGTGAAGCCACTGTTCCGTTCTGGTCGTCGAAGGCTTCGCAACGACACTTTGAAAATGCCCGCAACTACAGCTACGACTTCCGCGGATACGTGCAAGCGAATCCGAAGCCTTCACCGGCCGTGGTGAAGGAAGTGACGACTGGCATTGGTCACAACTTGGCCGAAGCCAAAAAACACTTGGCTCAGATGAAGAAAGACTTCGCAACCAATAAGTCTGCTGTGACCGCTATCGAAGGTTTGGAAAAGCAAGTCGCGGCTGCCTATGAGCATCACGACAAGCTGATGGCCTGCTGCAACGACGCTACTTTCGATGCGATGAAGACCATGACTTGCTGTGACGACCTCGGAGCGGAAATGGACAAGATCCTCGACAGCCACACCAAGCTGATGGATTCGCTGGCCCCAAAACACGCAGCTCCTGCGAAGAAGTAGATAGTCCGACAAAGAAAATGCGGCGACCACCGTCGCCGCCTGATGGACGAAGAAGAGAAATTAACATCACCACTGGTGACAGCCCGCTCCTTGTGAGGAACCTCGACTGCCGCCCCTTTGAGAAGGAGAATGTCATGTCCAAGCTCATTTTCACCACGACTCTCGCTGTCCTCGGCCTCGGGCTGATCGCGACGAACGTTGAAGCTCGTGGCCGCGGTCAGTGTGGCGTGACCTACGTCGCACCAGCTGTCGCCGCCGCACCGGTTCAAACCGCCGCTGCTCAGCCGCAGGCCCCAGTGCAAGGTTACCGTGCCATGTCGTACCAACCCGCTCCACAATACTTTGCTCCTGTCTATCAGGGCACGCAAGGTGGAGGTGGTGGTGGGCAGGATCTCTGGCGGTATCAGAAGACTGATCCGCGGAAGTATCGTTAACATCGTTCGCGATTGACGTTGACTGCTTACCGAGATCGCGGCAACTGCCGCGAAACCTTGACTCCAGCGATGACTTCGCTGGAGTCACCCGTTTCTTGTCCGCCCGAATCAAACGCTGTATTCAATCGGAGCTTGAGAATCGCATCTTCTCGTATTCGTTAGATGGGCATGCGCATCAGCGATTATTCCGATTCGCGTAGATCACCATGGCAGTTCTGTCGTTCGCGAGTCCAAATCATTTGACCGGAAGAGTCACTACGATTTCCGTGAGATAACTGTCTGCTGCAGATAGGCGATTAGGCCCAACATGGATTGTCACCCCCATGGGCTTCCACCAAACGCAGAGCAATCGAAGTTCCCAGACCCGTGCCCGTTGGTTTGCTGGTATAGAACGGCTCGAAAATCCTCCTTCGCTGTACTTCGGACATTCCGGTACCATTGTCCTGCACGCGAACAACAAGCGCGAGGCGGTCTCGAAGCAATCCGCTCACAGCGAATGAGAATCCGGGCAGGGTCGACGGCGGCTGAGCAAGTCGATGACGCGCGGACCATCCATGTTCACTTGACCTAGCGGAAGATTTCATGTGCCAAGGCTGATGAGACTGATTCGCATTTCGCTGCAGCAAAGCCGCAGCCCATTTTAGCTTAGCTAAGCGACAATTTCGAGGCGATAATCGAGAGTCTAAATCGCTGCCCCGGCCGTTCCAACTGCTTCCCCGACTTAAACTCAGCGGAAGCGCCATCCTCAGCACGTTGGGCGGCGCGATTGGCTTGCTGATAGCGACGACGATCCTCAAGACTGGCAAGTCGCTAGGTGAAAACGCGTCCCGACGAGTTGCCGGACAAACGCAAATGAGAAACGAAGTCCCGCAGAAGGCTGCGACTAGACTGTAAAGCGGCAGAGTGCCGCGCAGATTTCGAGCGCAGTTTCGCTCGGCAAATCAATCGTCTCAACGCTGATGGGGGTACGTCGAGCAAAGGACACCAACCAGGGTGCTTGGCGTGCGACAGGCAGCAGGGCATGCGCAATGACCTTTTCATCGTTATCGTCCGCACGAACCTTTCTGCTACACTTGAACCGATTTGCATCTTGGCCAAGGCACATCTAGGCGTGTTCCTACCTAAGCGATCAACGAATGCCAAGAACAATGGACGATTCGGCAGCCACCGCTAGCAAGAGTTTACTGACAATCACGTGCAACGAGACACCGCGGCGGCGTTGGCGTTTCAAAGTGAAGGCGAAGCACGCGAGGGCGAATACGACCAGCAGAATTTCTATCGACTGCTAAGAAAAGCGGTCAGTCGAACGACGGCGAACCGCAAAATCTTTCTCCGTGTACCCGTGATTGAAGGGCAGGAGCTAAGTGCGGGAGACGACGTAGCACAACTGATCGACTCGGACTCGAAATTGAGATTGCAGGACGTTGCTGCGGAATTGAAATCGCGCCAAGCTGAATTGTCGAGCCGGAAGGCATCGCTGGTGGCAGCAGAAACTCGCTTGCGCGAGCCATTGGACTTGCAAACCAAACTGGCCGAAGCGGAAGCCATGCTGGCCCGAATTGCCACCGAGCGATCGCGTTTGCCATGCCAGATCGCCGCAGCTCAATCGAAACTGACGCTCACCGCGAAGGAACTGGAAAGCCGACAAAATTCCACGGAAGTATTGGGAAAGCTCTCATTGGCGCGGGCAGAAAACGAAAATCAAGTGGCCAGCGCAGCGCACCGAGAGTTGTTGGCCCGGCAGGCAACGCTGGAACAGGAGCAGACAGCGAACGAACGACGGGGCAAAGCGCTGCAGTGTCAATTGGATTTGAAGACGGATGAAATCCGGCAGCGAGACGACGCAGTGGCTGCGGTGGAATTGGCCGAGGCCAAAGTGATGCAAGCGACTGTCATGGTGGACGTCGCCAAGCTCAACCTCAGCCGAATGACCATTAAGGCACCAACCGCCGGCAAAGTGCTTGCGCTGGTCGCCCGGCCCGGCAGCAAGGTGATGGGACGAACGGCTGCCACCGCGCCCGAAGCATCAACTGTCATCACGATGTATGCCCCGGCCCGGTTGCAGATCCGAGCTGACGTGCGGCTTGAAGAAGTGCCGCGTGTCTTCGTGGGCCAACAAGCTCGGATTGAACCCCCCGCCGTCAAAGTCGCTCTGAAAGGTGAAGTGATAGCGGCGACCTCGATCACGGACACCAACGCTGCGGACGAGAATTTCATCTTCACGCATCTGGAGTTTTTGCAACGCATCCCCGGCCTCAACTCCGTTGGCACCGCTACGCAGATTGGAGTTCTTCTCAACGAAGTTGCGTCACTGCAGCAAGTCGCCAAGGCCGCCGACGAGAATTTCCGCGCTGGATACGTGGGCACCAACACTCGCCCCCTAGGCGTGTTCCAGCTCTCAGTCCTGGGCGATCTGATCGGACTAATTGGAATCCTGCGCTACCTGGCGTTGGCCTGCGTCGGTCTAGTGCTCGCGCTCGTCGGAACGACAACGTTGATGGCCGTGTAAGATCGCGTCCGCGAGTTCGCGGTGCTGCAAACGATGGGCTTTTCAGGGCCGCTGATCTTTTAGCTCGTACTCACCGAAAGTGTCATCCTCAGCATGTTGGGCGGCGCGATTGGCTTACTGATTGCGACGACGATCCTCAAAACCGGCAACCTGGCAATTGGCATCGAAGCCGTGCTGGTCCCATTTTTGGCAACTTCGCACCTCGTGCTGACGGGAATCGGTGTTTCGGTTGTCGCTGGGCTGCTGGCCGGCATTTCTCCTGCTTGGACTGCCGCTCGATCTGAAATTGTTTCCGGATTGCGAGGGTGATTCTCACTCCACATTAGTGTTGACACTGCGATCAAGGTTTTAGCAGCGCTCTCTGAAGAGAGCGTCGCCGAAACCTTTGTCACGTTATTCGGCCGTAAGCTCTTACGCGACGAAGGTTTAGTCCGCCCGACTTGCGGCGGTGATTTCGACCGACGGGCCTGTCAAACGCCTTTAAACGGCTCAGGCACTGCGAAATCAGCGGCTTCTCGCCGCGACCGCGGGGATGGGAAGCGGGCGTCTTTCATGTGGTGGGCATACGTCGAGTTATAACCCCCAAGCGTGCGGTGAAACGGAAAGCCGTGCTCGCCGACGGTGGTATACATCACGCTCGGCGACTTATGCTTGAACCGCGACCAGCGCAGGTCGTCGCAGGGACAACGCCGGCTGTCCTTCCCTTCCGGAAACACCCGCCGCTCCATCGGCTTCTTCAGCCGCGTGGCCTTGTTCTCGTCGAGCGTGTGCAGATCATCGAGCCGCCGCATGAAGAGCAGGTACGTGATCTGCTCGATGACTTCGAGCGGATTCGAGATGCCGCCCGCCCAGAACGCATTCCAAATCGCATCGATCATGCTCCCTGGAGTTCGCCGCCGGTGGTATCGAGATCACCTCCACCAAAGGCCTCCGAGTAGCTTAATTATTGGCAAAAACGCGTCATAATAAGATGAGGAGAATATAGCTATTGCCTTGCATGGTGCGGCACGTTGAGACTCCGCCAGCGCAGGCCAGCGCCTGAATTTTTCTCCAAATCGTGTCATAATGAAGTGGATACAGAGTAGTGAAGTTTTAGCACACGCGACCTGCGAAGGCCGAAATTGTCGGTCGATGAAAATGGAGTTTGCGATGAACCTTGAGGCTGCGGAACCAGCGGATGATGCCCACTCCATTAGCCATTTGCTTTTCCGTTCCGTTGATGCTTTTCTAGAACTTCCCGTCGAATACCGCTGGGAATTCACGCGTCGCCATCCGTACTACCTACTGTGCTGGAGAGCCGCGCGCGCATTTCGAGAATCGCCAAGTCCTGACGAAGCAGAGAGATTCTGTCAGCAGGCTGCCTCGATCGTTTTGAACGCAATCAATGTTGCGCCGAACGCGCCGCTTCCAGATCCACACGATGAAATCACAGCGCTCGGATACGGCTCGATTCCTGGCGGTTGGGTAGAGGGGGCGGTTGCCCCAGCGATGTTGCGGACGCTGGCCCACATGTTGCTCGCTGCATTACCCAAGACTCAAAGATCTCAATTTGGCCGTTTGCTGAACGAATCTGCCGAGTTTGACGCGATGGATTCCGAACAGATGTGGGCGATTCACGAGCGATTGTCGCAATTGCCGGGCGACGCATGGAATTCATTTCCCGAGGCACCCATCGTCAGCATCAATCTTCAGTCACCCCAGCGAGCGATCACCGAAGCGATCGAGACCCTGGTGCGGCAGTGGAAGGATGAGCGCAGCATCACCGAGACCAGACGGCGCGACGACAAACTGAAAGAGTATCTGGAGGTCTGGGATCTGAGAGAAGGCTGGCACAACGGCGAGTATCATGGGGACCGCGAAATGAAGCTGCAGGAAATTGCAGCTCATCTGAAGGCGGGCTCCATTAACACGATTGCCAATCGTTATCGTTCCGCGTTTCGATATCTGACGGGGCACGAGTATCGACCAGAGCTTTGGATACGCCTGTTCGGAGGTCTCAAATTAGCGACTGCGGACCAACTCTCACGCCTCGCGATGCGGCGACCGTGGCGAAGCCGCAATTTGCGGCCGGCTACGGAGAGCGTGTTGCTGCCAGGTCGTCGCGAACCTGACGACGAGCAGTTCTTGGCGGGCGTCGGCATTACCGGATCAGACCTGTCCGTCATTGAATTGCAACTCGACATTCAGACGCTCCTAGAACGCGGCTATTCAGATGAGCAGATCTGCAGCGAGCTGTTTTCTGATGGCGGTCAATCAATCGAGGACGTCCATGCGTTGGTCGCAGCACTCCGGTCGCGCCGCGATGAATCTCTGTAGCTCGTTTTCTGCAACGAGCGCCAAAAATTAGCGCCCACGCTATTTGGTAAGCGGAAGAAGTGGGTTCCCGGTGTGTCGGGGACATCACACTCGCTCCAAGTGCGCAGGCGCATTCATCATGTCCAGCGGCTCAACGCCAGCGACACCGCAACACCTCACTCTGCAAGAGTTTAGCGCGATCTCGCGGCTGTCGCCGTCGACGATCCATCGGCTGATCAAGGCCGGCAAAATCCCCTTTGTTCAGCCAGCTGGCAAAGGGGGCAAACTTCTCTTCCCCCTCAATGCCATCGAGCTGATGGCCACTCGCACACTGGACCGACCAAGCGCTCCCGCCGTTGCCAGTGGCGACGACTGCGTACGCTTATCTGGTCCGCGGCCGAAGTGGACGCAAGCTCCTAAACGCGGATAAAGCATATGGCCAAATCGAAAAAACAGTCTGCGTCGATTTCTGCAAAGCACTTCACCTGGCGGTTTTTCCGTCGTGATGGCGTTTACTACGCCGATGGACGGACCAACAAGCATCATCTCGGAAAGCACTCCCTAGGAACTCGCGACCGGGATGAAGCTCTTACTCGCTTGAAGCACCTAGATCAACAAAAGGCTGTTGAACACGGACTCATCTCGGCTGCTGCGTTAGAAATGTGTTCCGCGCCGTCGATTGCTGACGGCTGGTGCCAATACCTCGACGAGATCGACAGCAATCACGTCATGGGCGGGGCTACGCCGGAAACGATCAAGCGCTACGGCGCAGTGCGTGATAAGCATGTTGAAGATTGCCGGAAGCACGGCATTGAAACTTGGGCGGAATTCGATGAGGCGGCGCTACGGGCGTACGGCAAACGTCTGGCTCAGAAGTGTGCGGATCGCACGGTTTATCTCGAGCTAACGCTCCTCAAGTCGATCAACACCTGGCTGATCAGCCACAAGTTGTTGCCGGCCTCGGCCAAGCTGATCCTGCCGCTCAAGAAGCCTCAAGGCACGGATACGTACTGCTATAGCGCGCACGAGGTGACCGCGCTGGTCAGTCACTGTCGCGATGATCGCAAGCTCGTCTGGTTGGCAGATCTGCTGATGGGCCTCGCATTTACCGGGATGCGGATCAGCGAGCTCGCCGGGCTGCGTTGGAGCGATGTGAACTTTGAAAAGGGAATGATCCGCGTCGCGGACGAACGGTCCAGTCGATTCAAGCGTCAAGCGGGCTCGGCGCGCACGACTAAGGGGCGGCGTTCGAGAACGATTCCGATTCACCCCGAGCTTCGCACCCTTTTGGTTGGCCTGACACGAAAGCCCGATGGCTTCGTCTTTCATGCTGCGCTCGGTGGCCGGGTGCTCGCTCGCAACGTGCTGGAGCAGTTCATCAAGCACGTCATCGAACCATTGCAAACCAAGTTCCCGACACCGCAAGGCGAAATTGGCTTTGAGCATGGCAGGCTTCACAGCTTCCGCCATTATTTCTGTAGCCAGTGTTTCCTAGGCGGGGCGTCGGAAGGGGAAATCAAAGAATGGCTGGGGCACGCGGACTCGAAGATGGTGGAGCACTACCGCCATCTGCGCGGTGAGGATGCCCAGCGGAAGATGAGCCAAATTCGGTTTTTGGACCGGGCCGAAGGTCGGACCGGAAGTTAGTTTTAGGTAACCCCGGCGTTGGTAACAACCTGAGCGATGAAAGGAGAGAGATCCCGGACGAGTGGGACAAATTAAGGTGCCAGCAGGTATCAAACCTTCGGAGCTGGACTTGATTTTGTCCCAGTTCTTGTCCCAGTGACTGGGACAAAGACAAAACGCTCGCCGTAAGTGCCTTTTGCAAAGCGGCTTACGGCGAGCGTTTTCGAGACAAGCGGAGAGGACAGGATTCGAAGTAGGGTGTTTTTGCAAGTCATTGACCACCAACAACTTGTCGCTTTAGTCCTTTGATGGTAACGATTTAGTCCGTTCACGCAATTCACTGCAATCTAATCGACAATCATTCGTTTTCACCAATTTTTGGCTGATTCTTACACAAGATCTTTCACAAGGTTTTGGTTAGGAATCGCGAGCGGCGTAAACCACGCGCACCATGGCAAAGGACTGCCGATCACCGTTGGCCATGTGCAAGTTCGCAGTCCCACAAGACAATTTGTCCGACATCACCGAGCGACGGGCTATCAAAGGGGTCCGGCCCACCATTCACTAGGGAGTGCCAATATTGGCAAGCCTGTAATCGTGGTTTCCCGATCGCATTTTCACTAGCCGCAGCTCGTAATCGACGGCGAGCTCTCAGAAAGAGCTCGCCCACCAAGTTACATGAAGGCCGAGCGCCAGATGATACTGCGGTTTAGGTTGATCCAACGGATCAACCTTAGGCGAAATCAAATATTTAGCATGAAAGCTGCCTGAAAGCCCTTCTCGGTAGCCAATTACAAATCGCTTTGGCACAAATCGGCCTGCGCTCATCTTGAAAACAGCGCAATCGCGGCTGCCGAGACAGATGTTGGCTCTTACTCAGGCTTCGGTCTCGCGTTTGGCTTCTTTACGGATTGATCAGTCGGACGTCTGGTCCTGTGGCGGGGTTGTTGAAGTCGTTGGGGCCGGGGGCGGTGAGGGATTCGTCGGCCATGTCGGCGGCGTCCCAGCTGAAGAGGTCGCTGCCGTTGCCGCCCCAAGCGTCGTCGTCCGAGTTGTCGGTCAGGATGGGGAGCAGGGCAAGCACTTCGGGCGGTGGTGCAGCGGCGTTGGAGTTCCCCTGCCAGGCCGTCAGGAGTGCGAGCAGGGCTGCGTCGTTATCCATTGGGTCGCTGTAGGTGTTCGCCGCATAGGTCATCGTGTTGGGAGCTGAAGTCCAGGTGCTGTTCTCTTCACCACCCAGCCCACCGGTGATCAGCAGGTCGTTGCCATCCCCACCCGAGAGCGTGTCGCTCCCCGTGCCACCGATTAGCACGTTGTTCCCCGAGTGACCCAGCAGCCAATCGTTACCGTCGCCGCCCGACAGCAGGTCGTTGCCGCTGTTGCCTTGCAGCGTATCGTTGCCGCTGTAGCCATACACCCGGTCGTCTCCGGCCCCAGCATCGACGCTGTCGTTGCCCGCCCCGGCATGGATGTAGTCGTTGCCCCCACCGGAGTTCACCACGTCGTGGCCACCACCGGCATAGATCACGTCGGCTCCGTTGCCCGAACTGATCGTGTCGTTACCGTCGTTCGGGCCCTGGAAGTCTTGCGGGGTCGGGTCGCTCGGATTCGTCGGCGCGTTATCCCCCCAGATCACGTTCTGGCCTTCGCCACCTGTGATCTGGTCGTTCCCGTCGCCACCCACCAGCCAGTCGTTGTTCGAGCCCCCCGCCAGCGAATCGTTGCCTGCTTCGCCGTAGAACACAGCCGGAATCGAGGCCGTGGTCTGCGACATCGTGTCGACACCATTGCCGCCGTACAGCACGGCCTTGCCCGGCACGTTGTAGTTCATGATCGCGCCGCCGATGCGCACCCGCACCTGATGCGGCAGCGCGGCCGTGGCATTGGCCGAGATCTGCATCAGGTCGTTCCCCGTGGTCCCGCGACCGAACACGTCGCCGATCTGCACGCCTGTCAACTTGCCGTTGTCGACCAGGTTGAGGTCTTCGATGCTGACCCAACTGAAGGGGGCCGTGTTGGCGCTGAGGACGTTCCCCGACGAACCGGCTCCCACGATCATCGCCGTGTTCTTCGGCACGTCCGTGACATCCAGGTTCAGCACATCGCCGACCAAGGAATCACCGGCCTGATTGAGCGCCGGTACCGGATCGCCACCGTCGATGAAGATGGTGCTTCCCCCCGCAGTCGCGGCCGTGGTCGGACGAATCAGCCGCGTCGTGGCGGGGACGGCTAGGCCCACGTGCATGGCTCCCGTGTTCCCGATGACCGGGGCCGGAGTTTCGCCGAAGATATCTTCACCATCGTTGCCGTACAGACTGATCGTTCCTACGCCGCTGGCTACGCGGGTGAACGGTAGGCCCGTCGTCGGGTCGATACCACCCCACTGATTCGATGTGAAGAGGAGGAACTGATCGGCACCGCCAGAGCCACGCAGGGCCACCGTGTTCAGGTCGTGCGGCACGCTGGTCGGGGTGAACCGGCCGTCGATCGTGTCCCCACCTTGCGTTCCCGTGTAATCGAAGCTGTCGATGTTGCGGAACGTGACTCCGCTGGCGTTGATTCCCGTCACCGTATAATCCGCATTCATCCCGCCGGCTGCAGCAATCAGCACGTTCGGGTCGGCCGTCATGTCGCCACTGTCGATGATGAACAACTGATCGTTGTTGTTCGCTAGGTTGGCGTCTTCTCCGTCGACCACCACCGGGCCGGCGATGTTGTCGACCGTGTCGTTGGAGTCCAGACCATCGCTGCCGGAGACGTTGGTGTAGTCGGTGGGGAGACCATTATCGACGACGATCGTCGTTTCGCCGTGCAGGCGGAAGGTGTCGCTCCCCAGGCCGCCCGTCAGCGTGGCCGTGACGCCGCTGGGGAGGCTTCGCAGTTGGATGGTATCGGCGGCCCCGCTGTCGGCACCCGGCCCCGCACCAGTCCCCAGCGCGCTACCGGCGTCGAGAGCCAGCGTGGTCAGGCCCAGGGGGTCGAGGCTGATGAGGTCCAGCGTTTCGCCCACGGACGCGCCGGTGTAGCCACCACTGCGGATCGTCACGTCGGCGAAGTTCGCGAAGCGAGTCGCGGCCACGCCACCGTTGCCGACCAGTTGCGAAGCGCCAGTGAAGGTGACGTTCGGGTTAACGACCAGCGAGTTGTTGACCGGATTGAGCGCGTCGTACTGCGACGTCGTCACCGGATCGAGGATGTCGACCACGCTGATTGTCGTCGTGGCCGACGTGCTGCTGGCATCGATCAGCAGCTTGCTGCCGACGGCCGTCTGCTCGCGCAGATGCACGCTATTGACGTTGGCGAACGAGGCCGCGAAGCCCCGCAGCGTACCGCCCGCTGCCTGCACGCTCAGGTCTCCCTGGTTCGCGCCGAAACCGGCCTGGCTGTCAGACAGGTAGGCCACGTCGCGGGCAGTGGTCACATCCAGCACGATCGAGTTCGTGCCGCCGCGGCCATCGAAGTACACGCCCGCCCGATTGTTGCTGAGACTGACCGGCGTGCGGGCGTTGGCGGCGAAGGCTCCGCTGACCGCCTTGCGCGTGGCATCCATCGAGGAGATGCCGGTGGGTGTGACACCCGGTAGCGTGTTCACGCCGTCCAAACCGAAGTCGACGAGACCACCTTCGCTGGGGAGTTCGCCCGTGCCCGCCAGAGCGTGAATGCGAACGGCGTCGTTCCCCGCGTTCCCCGCGAAGGTCAGGCTGTTCACCGTGGCGTCGTCGCCGTTGTAGACGCTCGCCCCGTTCAGCGTCACTTTCAAATTCGAATCGCTGGTGAGTTGGACGTCGAATACGCCATCGGAGACTAGCGGGTAGTTGAGCAGGTCAAAGATGTGGTTCACCAGCGGCGAGCCCAAGCCGGTGGTCTGCCGAGTCTCGATCTCCCGATAGGTGATGTCAAGCTGCGAATTGGGTGGATTGGGAAACGAGATGGTCGTGTTCGGGTCGCCATGCGATTCGTTGACCGGACCCGACACGCCCGTCAGATCGACGAACAGCGTATCGCCGGGCAGAGTCGGTTCGGTCGGATCGTCGCCGTCGATGGTGAACGGCGTGGTCGTACTGGCCCGCACCTTGAAGGTGTCGCTGCCGTCGGGATTGTTCGTCCCGTCGTTGCCGTTGAGAATCGTGCTCGCAGCGCTGATCGTGGCCGCAAAGAACTGGTCCCCCAGCAGGATCGTATCGTTGCCATTCCCACCATTGATCGTGATCGTATTGCCGAGTGCCGTCAACACCGCTGTCGCCGTGGTCGCCGCGTTGTATTGATCCGTGCCGGCTCCCAAGCTGATCGTGATGTCGCCCATGCCGCCAGCTACCAGGCTGCCGGTCTGGGTGAAGGTATCGCCACCCGCACCACTGGAAATCGTGATATTACCGTCAGTCGTCTGGATCGTACCCGCCAGCGTGCTGGCCGATCCGGCTCCCGCTCCCAACCCGCCGATGTTATCGACATTGAGCGCCACGCCCGAGAAACCACTAATGAACGAGCCACCATTCAACGTGAGGCCATCACCCGCATTCAACGTCACACTTGCCGTAGTGGATTCCAGCGAAGCCATGGCTGGAATGGTGATGTTCTCATTCGCAGCCAGCGTATCGAGGCTGGTGAGGACAATCGTGCCGGTTGCACTGCTCGCGCCGAGCAGTTCGAGCTCTGAGTTCTCTTCGATCGTCACGCCGCCGGCCGTGGCCGTGAATGTGAGCGAACCGAAGTTCACCGTATCGAGTGCCCCGACATTCCCGAGCGCGATACTCGTGGCATTCAACGTGGCGTTGTTCGTCACCACCAGGCTGGCCGTCGCATCATTCGTAATTCCCGCCGTCGATGTCAGCACCAGGCTCAACGCCGTGCTGGTTCCCGTCAACTCCGTCGCACTATCCTCCGAAATAATCACCGCCCCCAAGCTCGTGAACGTCAGCGAACCGAAGTTCACCGTATTTCCCACCGCGTCGCCAAGAGTGATTTCGGTGGCATCGAACGAGGCGTTATTCGTCACCGTCAAGTTGGCAGCAACATCATCAGTGATTCCCGCAGTCGAGTTTAGGACCAGACTTTCGGCCGTGCTTGTACCCAGGAGTAGTGTGCTGCTGTCTTCCGAGATATTTACCGCACCGCCACTTGTGAACGTCAGCGAACCAAAGTGGACAGTATCGGAGCCGAGTTCACCCAGCGTGATTGCAGTCGCATTGAACGAGGCATTGTTCGTCACGGTCACACTGGCAGCAGCATCGTCGGTAATGCCAGCGGTCGAGTTGAGGACCAGGTTTGCAGCGGTACTCGTACCCAGGAGCAGCGTGCTGCTGTCTTCCGAGATATTCACCGCACCGCCACTCGTGAATGTGAGCGAACCAAAATTCATCAAGTCGGAGCCGAGTTCACCCAGCGTGATTGCTGTCGCATCGAACGAGGCATTGTTCGTCACGGTCACACTGGCGGCAGCATCGTCGGTAATACCAGCGGTCGAGTTGAGGACCAGGCTATCGGCCGTGCTTGCTCCCAGGAGCAGCGTGCTGCTGTCTTCCGAGATATTCACTGCACCAGCACTGTTAAATGTCAGCGAGCCAAAGTTCACGGCATCCGTACCCTGTTCGCCCAGCGTGATGGTCGTACCCGTGAGCGAAGCATTGTTCGTCACTGCGATGCTGGCATTCGTGCTATCGGTGATTGCTGCGGCCGATTGAAGAGCCAAGCTGCCGACCGCCACCGTATTCAGTTCTACGCCGCCAGCCGTATCGCTGAGGAATGCGCCACCACCCGCTGTGGTCACGTTCAGTGTTATGGCATCAATTTCCAAGCGATCCGAAGTTGATGTACCAATGGTGCTGGTGGCACCTGTCACGGTGAGAGTGACGGTTGAACCAATAACGTCTGTGGCTGCATCGTTCGACGCATCAGTAATGTTGCGGACAGTACCCGCATTGGTGAGCAGATCCACGTTGCCTGTACCGGCGTCGATCAAGCCGACAGGCAAGCCGCCGTCGGTATCAACAATGAAGATACTGCCCCCATCGGTTGCCGCATCGACACGAACCACACCGTTGAGCTCTAGCCGATTCGCGGCGTTAAGCCCAATCGTGCTAGCCGCTCCCGTGACACGTAAAACGATGATATCGCCACCAATATCGCGCGAGCCACCAACAACGCTGGTCAAGCTGCCATTCGTCACCAACAGATCGAAGGTGGTATTGGTCGACGAGGTTACGGTCGAATTGTTGAGTTGCAAACCACCGGCGGTGTCTTCCAAATAGACATCGTTTCCGGAGTTGCTGACGGAATAGGTTACCTGCAGTTGCGTACCATTAATCTCTACGCGGTTCGCTGGAGCGCCAATTGCACCTCCACTGGGCATTACCAACGTAATGACGTTCGCGACGATGTCGTTCCCGTCAGCGGCCGTATCGGTAATGCTGCCAGCTGCCAATGTGAGAGAGACATTTCCTGTACCCGCTGCGATGTTCAGATCCGTAAGTCCGCTGGCCTCTCGCAGCGTGATATTGGTGTTCGTGCTGCTGGCCGTGATTTGGGCGACGTCGATATCGAGGTCAATCCCGTTGGGTGCGGAAGCCGTCAGCGAGCCGCTCGTAGCAGTAAAGTTGGGGTTGCCCGTACCACTGCCATTGCCATCGGTGATGCTGGCGTCAGATGTCAACGAAATCGCACTCGAAGCCCCCGCCGTAAAATTGGCATTCGAAGCAATCGTGCCGCCGGTAATCGAGAGATTTCCGGCAACTTGGCTGGTGGACGCGATCGTCACCGTTTGGCCAACCGACGCTGCGTCATCAGCGTCGATCGTCAGGTTGTTGACGAACGCGCCGCCCGTGTTGCCAAACGCGGCCAGCGTGATCGCACCGTTCGCGCCAACCGCGGAATCGCTGAGCAGCGAGAGGTTACGTGCGGGCGCATCCGCGCGAATCAACGCAGTGCCCGTGAAGTTGATCGCACCGGCAGCGCTGTTGTTGCCCGATTCGGTATCGATGATGACATTTGTGCCGTCCACTACAAAGGCAGTGGCAGCCGCGACCGAGACCGCAGCGCCATCGGTACTCAGATCTGAGTTTGTGCTGATCGTGCTGCCGCTCAGCGTGATCGTGCCAGTAGCTCCTTCGTTGACTGTGCTGATGGCGGCGTTGATGTCGATCGTCTCCGCAGTCAGCGAAACGGCACCGGTGGATGTACCCGGACCAGGCCCATCTCCGAGCGCAAGAGCAGCATTGACGATGATGCTGTCGGTTCCGCCTTGGCCATTGATGGTGACACCAGCGACAAAGCCGCCGTCCGCGGGTGCATTGACCGAAGTAATCGTGATCGTGTCGTTGTCAACGTTATCGCCGTTGATGATGAGTTCGACCGTCGGCGTGACGAACGACATCGACTCGAAACCAGAATTGAACGAGACTAGCATCTCGTTGGTAGCTGCCACATCGGTGATCTCGACCGTATGGGGTCCAGCCACAAGGTTCGATGGATCGAGATTGATCTCCACCGTGGCCGCGACCGCGTCGACCATCACCGGTTCCAATCCAGTGAAGATCACCGTGCCGGTTCCCGCCATGCTGCTCAGCGTAATCTCGCCAGACCCAACATCCGTCGCATCATATTGCAGCTTGTCGAACGTGCCGCCAGTAATTTCCAGAACGTCACCAGGAGAACCCGTCTGTGTGCCGCCGTTGAAGTTGATTACTTCATCGAACACGCCACCGCTGTAGTCAACTGTCAAAGTGTCATTATCACCCAGGCCGTTGATTGTGAGGGTGTCGATGTCTGACACGGGAGTGGACAACACCACAACCATGCCCAAGCTGACTTCCAGGTTCGCGCCGACTTGCTTAACGACAAACGTGTCTGCTGCTGCAGTGCCATCCACCACGGGATCGGTGTCGAAGGTCACGACCACACTGGTCGGGGTGTAAGAAATAGTCAGTGGGCGGTTGTTCAGGATAAATTTTTGCCCGTCAGCGTAGCCATCAAAGTTGCCCGTGATTCCGCCAGTTGCGGTGAGGATGGTGAACGAATCACCAGCTTCTGCAGCGTAGGTGCCAGTAAGGATGAGGTCCACGCCGGTTAAGTTGACCGCGCCGGTCGATGTCACTTGGTCATAGAAGCCAGCACCGTCGCCGGGGGCGTTGCCGTTCAGTTGTGCCGCAAAAGTCGAAGTACCGGCCAGCGTCAAGGTATTCGAGATTGTCAGAGTACCGGTCTCATCGGCACCTGTTGCACCGGCATCGATGGCACCCGTACCGACAACAGAAACCGTACCGGTAATAGTTCCCGTACCGCCAAGTGTGCCGCCAGAGTTCACGGTCACGGCACCTGGCAACGCCGTGAGCGCGTTTGTTGCATTCACGACCAACTTTCCGCCGTTGATAACCGTGGCACCGGTGTAGCCAATGGTGCCATCCAGGATCAACTGACCGGTCGTTGTTTTGGTGAGGCCAGCGGTACCGTTGATCGTGCCGACATTCTTGAGCGTGCCACTGGCGAAGGTTAGAGGAATGATCGGCGAGGCAACGCTGCCGATATTAAAGCCCCCCATGTCGAGTGTGCCACCGTCGAGCGTGATTGACTCACTGGTAGTCCCCGTCACTGTGATATCGCCACCGACGGAAAGCGTTCCACCGGTGATGCTCAATGCACCGGTTGCCGTTCCGGCGGTTGGGCGATTTGCCAGCGAAATTCCGCCCGACACAGTCGTATTGCCCCCAGTAATATTCACTGTGCCATTGGTAACCGATGATCCCGAGGCAGCGAGTTGGGCGGCAATCGCGAATGCGCCAGTGATTGTGGTAGTTGAGGTACCTCCAATGTTTAAAGTCCCTGAACTGGTGCTAGCGGTGGAGTTTCGCCGGCCCACATTTAATGTTCCGACCGTCAGCGTTCCAGTGTCGTAAGAAAAACTGGCAGTCGAATTGGCACCACTAGTACCTGTCCGTCCACCAATATTCAAACTAGCAAGGTTAATATCAACAGAGTGGCCGTTCAAATTAACCGTCGAGCTAAAGCTAAAACCAGTTGTTGCTCCACCGTAGCCCACATTCATAATTGCGGCATTTGTCGCATTCGCCTTGTTACGAATCGTCAGCGTGCCAGAACTGGTGAGGAAGTCGAGCGTGCCATTCGCGCGATTGCCTGATGCCCCGATGTTGATTGTGTTCGCTCGAATCGTATTGGCTGTGCTGCCAAGCTTAATGACTTGTTTAATCGCGAAAGTCGAATCGCCAGCCGGCGAGTCGGAAGTAAATGTATCGGCGATAATGGTGCTTGTGCGGGCTAGAATGAGGGTCGAACCAGCCGTACCTGTGCCACTTCCGTTGGTTGCATCTCCAACCATAAAGGTTGTTGTTGTGCCTGACAGATTGGCCGTAAATGTGCCTAGATCCGACATGTCAAGCGTAGCAGCGTTGCTGAAGCTGTCTGTGGTGCTGCCCCCAAGTTGAATTCTGCCATTTGTTGCGGAGTTGTTGGCAGTCCAAGTGCCCACACCGGGTGTCGCACCAGAGACGACTAGCTTGCTGCTGGTCGTCGCAGCAGAGTTGAATCCAATCGTGATGTTGCCCGTGGAAGTTAGGATGCTTCCGCTGCCAATCGTGATGGAATTGCTTGACGCAGAGTTGCTCAAAACATTTAACGTCGAAACGGTTTGATTGAAAGTGCTAAGGTCGAGTGAGCCAGTAAAGTCGTAGGTGTTTCCAAAGACGAGGGGCGTTGTCGACGGAAGTGCGGTCGCGGTGCCTTTTTGGAGCGTACCGCCCAGAATTGTGGTGGTTCCAGTGTAGGTGTTGGTGCCCGTGAGACTCAGAACACCAGAGCCGAGCTTCGTAAAGCCAAGAATATTTGCCCCTGGGTTGACGATGTTCTGTGAGTATGTGAAAGGACTGGCAGCGTTCGTCGTATCCATGCCTATGGCAGCGCCAGTCCTGAACCCGCCGGATGCATTGCCAAGCGTCGAGAGAGTTTGGAGCTGTGCTGCGCTGAAATCGGACACACCTCCGACGTTGAAGGCCATCGTCGCGCCGCTTTCGACGACAAGATTGGTCGTGTTCCAGTCGGTGGCGGGATTGGTGTAAAGTGAGGCTGGATTGGCAAACTGCAGAATTCCTGTGACAACTCGCGTAACACCGGTGTAGCTGTTGTCTCCTGAGAGCACCACAATCCCTGCACCTAGCTTTGACACACCAAGAACATTGGCGTTCGCGTTCGTATTAGAAATTGCCGTGGAGTAGGTAAAAAGTCCGTTGGGCGCGTTCGTAGGATCCAAGCCCAGGATAGAGTTGTTCGCAAAGCCACCCGTGGGGGTACCTAAGCCTGCGAGCGTCGTAATGTCTGCAGCTGTGAATTCACCCGTACCGCCGACGTTGAGCGCCAACGTTGCTGCCGAGCTAACCACGATGTTTGTTGGCGTCCAACCACCGGCAACCGTACCATTGTTGTATAGCGAGACTTGCCTGCCGAACCGCAGAGTGCCAGCGCTGACCGTCGTAATTCCGGTGTAACTGTTGGTGCCGCGCAGGACGGTTGTCCCAGCGCCTACTTTGGTAAGTGCAAAGCCGCCTGTAATGTTTCCGGTGATATTGAGCGTTGCGGCACCGCCGATGGAGGTATTGCCAGCGAGCGTGACGGCACCGCCAACGGTGCCAGTACCCGAAGCAGTGATCAGGGCACCATTATTACCGACTCCTGTTCCTTGCACGTTAATTGCTTCGGTTCCGATGGAAGCACGTACATCCAAGGTTGCTCCGTTGGCAATGGTGGTGCTACCGGCCGTTGTTCCCAGAGCTGCGGCGGCATTTGCCACAAGCGTACCTGCGTTAACGTTGGTGGCTCCCGTGTAGGTATTGGCACCGCTTAGAATTGCGGAGCCTGAGCCTACTTTTGTTAAAGCTGTTCCAGCGATGATGCCGCTGACTGTCAATGCGCCGGCCGAATTACTCACATCAATTGTGGCCGCGGTTCCTGCCAGCGTGATTCCACGATTGGCCGTGAATCCCATCGCGCCAGTGCCAGCACCGCGCAATGTTCCGCTGAGCGCGATGTGATTTGCCTGAGCAGTGCTCGGTGCCGCACCCAACTGAGCTTCCGTAATAAAGCTCAGTGTTGAAGTAGCGGCAACCGAGTATCTGGTGTTGGCAATCAGGTTATTGGTGGGAGATGTGTCACCGGCTAAAGCGACCGTACCCGAACCGGCGATGTTAATTACGTTGCCTCCACCTGTAAGTTCGTTGTCAGCGTCACTGAGTGTCAGAACATCGCTCGCACTCGTACCAGTGCCGATTGTTACTGCCGCATTGGCTACGGTAATGATGCCGTTCTCGCGTGCGTTGGCACCAACCCCTCGCAGTGTGCCGCCAGAATTGAGCGCGACTGCGGCATTGTGTGTGACGTTGTTGATCTCAAACACGCCGCTCGTGTTGATTGCCACAGCACCTGCTGCCGTGGCATTGGTGCTGATTGAAAGCGTGCCCGGGCCGATCGTTGCTAATCCGAGGGTATTTGCACCTGAGAGGGATAATGTTCCACCGGTGACAGAAACCGTGCCAATTCCACCAATCAGGTCGTTGGCAATCGAGTTCGTACCGACCGCGTTGCTAAGGCTGGTGCTAAGTGTGATCGCGCTGCCAGTGAGGCTGTAGGCTGCAGCGGTAGTAGTGAATTGGATTTGACCAACCGTGACAGGTGCTCCGACGGTGATTGCTCCGGCCGCAGTTCCAGTAAATTGGGCAATGTCTGCAGCAAGGCTCGGAGTGCCCGCATTAAGATTCCAGTTGAGGGGATCTGTCCAGGACACACCATCCCCGGTTCCATCCCAAACGTAGGTGGCCAATACGCGGCGGTCTTCGAGGACTTCTAAGAAGGAGCGGCGGCGGCGTTGGAGTTCCTTTGCCTGTTGCTGCTTGCCAAGAATACGAGACCACAGCGACCGAAGGTTGCGGTTGAGCATGGGAGAGGTAAGGCTAGTGAGAGAGGTGTGTTTCGCCTAGGCTGAGCCGTTACTCTCAAACTCGGCGTGTGTGTACTGGGTTGGCTGGGCTAAAATGCGCAGAGTATGCCTACGAATCCGACTATAAAGAGGGGCTCTATAAATTGCCAGTGGACAAAGTGACTTTTCTTTAGTTTGCGGCAATTCGGCCTACAGAGAGGGGGTTCGATCATCCCTTTTGGGCTATTGATTGCGTCTGTAAACGACGGTCGAATAGTGCAGCGCGCGGCGGAGCCGATGGTCGGTCGAAAAGTGCAGCGCTAGCCCTGCTCGTGAGAATCCGTAAGGCAGATTTGAGGCTTCCCAGCGTCTCAAGCCTTACGATCCGCGAGCGTAGCCCATGCTGCGAGATATGCATAACTGGACCGAAATCCGTCGTCTTGTCCTGACCGAGAAGAAATCCAAACGAGCGGTTTGCAGGGAATTTTCCCTTCACTGGCAGACCCTCGAAAAGATCCTGCAGCACCCTGAGCCGCCCGGTTATCGACAACGTCTGCCCCGGGAGCGGCCCAAACTCGATCCGTTCCTGCCGATCATCCACGAGATCCTGGAGCAGGACAAAACGGCGCCCCGCAAGCAGCGCCACACCACTAAACGGATCTTCGACCGCCTGCGTGCCGAGCATGGCTACACCGGCGGGATCACGGTGGTCGGCGAGGTCGTGCGGGAGTGGCGAACGACCACGGCGGAGGTGTTCTTACCCTTGTCGCATCAACCGGGCGAAGCCCAGTTCGACTTCGGCGAAGCGGAGGTGGTGCTGCAAGGCATGCCGACGAAAGTCGCGTACTGCGTCATGTCGTTGCCGTACAGCGACGCGTTCTTCGTGCAGGTCTTTCCTCGCGAATGCACCGAGACGTTTCAAGCGGGCCATCAGCGGGCCTTTGAGTTCTTCGGCGGCGTGCCCCGCCGGATCAGCTACGACAACAGCCGGATTGCTGTGGCCCGGTTCGTGGGGAAACGGGGTGACACGCCGACGCGTGAGTTCCTACGGCTGCAGAGTCATTATCTGTTTGAGCATCACTTCTGCCTGGTGCGACGGCCGATGGAGAAGGGGCATACGGAGAACCTCATCGGTTTCGCGCGGCGGAACTTCCTGGTGCCGGTACCACGGACCGGCAGCCTGGAAGTGCTGAATGCCGAACTCGAGCGGCAGTGCT
This sequence comes from Anatilimnocola aggregata, assembly GCF_007747655.1. Lineage (NCBI taxonomy): Bacteria > Pseudomonadati > Planctomycetota > Planctomycetia > Pirellulales > Pirellulaceae > Anatilimnocola > Anatilimnocola aggregata. The sequence goes on along the minus strand of NZ_CP036274.1, from coordinate 2,162,828 downwards.
GTGAAGATCTGGAACGCCAGTTACGCGGACAACCGGCGAACAAAGCCACGTTGTTGGCAGAGGAGCAGGCTGCGTTGTTGCCGCTGCCGAAGTCGGGCTTTGAAGCGCGGCGAGTCGAACCGGCCCAGGCCAACTCTCTTTCCTTGGTTCGCTTCGACGGCAACGATTACTCGGTGCCGACGCAGTATGCTCATCAGAAAGTGACCGCAATTGGCGGCCTGGAGGAAGTTCGGCTGGTCGTTAACGACAAGTTGGTTGCCCAGCATCCACGCGACTGGTCGAAGGAGCAGGTCCATTACAACCCGCTGCATTACCTGGCACTCTTGGAGCGGAAGCCAGGGGGCTTGGACTTCGCGAAACCCCTGGAAAACTGGGGCTTGCCGGACTGTTTCGATCTCCTCCGGCGGCGTCTGGAAGCAGATGGCGGCGCACACGGCCGCCGGGAGTTCATCAAAACCTTGCGGCTGCTGGAGACTATCTCGCTGGCTGCATTAACTGCGGCGATTGAGCGGGCACTGGAGATCGACGTTCTGGCCGTCGATGCGATTCGGCTGCTCGTGCAGCAGGGACTGGAAGAGCCGACGCGGTGGTTTCGGCTGGACAATCATCCGCATCTGCAGTCGCACTCGATCCCTCCTCCCAATCTCCTGTCTTACCGTGAACTGACCTGCGCGCTGACGACGGGAGGTGTGTTATGAAATCTCTCGAAACCAAAAGCACGGTGCTGCTCAAGCATCACTTGAAGGCCCTACGGTTGCCGTCGTTCCTGGAGGGCTGCGAGAAAACGGCCCAGCGGTGTGCGACGGAGAACGTCGATCATCTGGGCTTTCTGCTGCAACTGTGTGAGCTGGAGTTACTCAACCGTGAGAAGCGTGCCAGCGAGCGGCGGCTCAAGTCAGCGCGCTTTCCCAACCTGAAATCGCCTGGTGATTTCGACTTCGCCGCCCAGCCCTCGCTCAATCGCGTGCTGGTGGCAGAACTACTGCGGTGCGAGTTCGTGGAACGCCGCGAGTCGGTGATCTTTCTCGGGCATCCGGGCACGGGGAAGACGCACCTGGCCATCGCGCTTGGCATTGCCGCCTGTCAGCGGGGCAAACGGGTCCGCTTCTGCCGCGTGACGGAACTGATCACGCAACTTATGGAAGCCCGAGAAGAACGGACGCTGCTGCGGATGAAGTCGTCACTAGCCAAGTTCGATCTGCTGATCCTCGATGAACTGGGTTACGTCCCCGCCAGTAAGCTGGGCGCGGAGTTGCTCTTCGAGGTCATCAGTAGCGCTTACGAACGCCAATCGTTGATCGTGACCACCAATCTGCCGTTCGAGCAATGGACCGAAGTCCTGGGCAGCGAGCGCCTGACCGGCGCCGTGCTCGATCGGCTGACACACCGCTGCCACATCCTCGAATCGACCGGCGAAAGTTATCGCTTGCAAGACGCGCGGCGCCGCCGCAAAGGATCGCGCCCGAAACCGGCGACCTCATCCTTGTCACCCGCCGATGAAACGGCAGAATCCTAGCCGTCGTTACAACCGTCGCAATCCTTCCTCCTCCGGAGGAGGAAGGATTCTTACTGGAATGCCCCAACACCCTGATTTAGACTGAGACCCTTCCCCACCTCAGCGCCACACTTTTCAACCGCCGCGCGCTGCACTATTCGACCGTCGTTTACAATCGAAACGAGCATATTTACTTCCGATAATGCCCCAAGCCACCCTCATCAGAAGCATCAAGCCAAGCATGATTCCGACAAGCATATGTGCAGAGAACCAAGTACCGTGTTCGCCTGACAATTGGGCGAACGCAAAGCAAGCAACAAGTCCCGAGGTCAGAAACCAGTGAAATAGCCGGGTCGGAAGGTCCCAGACCAAAATGCGGGACATGGACATGATTGAGGCTTTCAAGTAAGAAACGCGAGTAGTAACACTCATTTGCAACGTGCGAATGTCGGACCAGTAAAGCTCATAGCGAAATTGCGCGGTCTCCCGTGTAGTAACGCAGGCGGCAAGGAATGCGGATGAAAAAATCGCTCAGCTGACAATCCTGTCGAAGTTCGCTTTGCGAATGCCAATCGCAGCGACGGGGACTGCATTCGCAACATTGAATGCAGCCCCGCGTCACACAGCAATTTTCTTCGGCAAAGTTTCGAAGATTAGGAAACCACTAGCGACCCGGCTTGGGTACCGTGGCGAAGGTTGCATTTGTGATTGGTGTCACGGTAACCGATCCATCGGTTGCGGTTGAAACAGTTGAAAGAGTAATGACCGAAGTTGCTGTGACTGCCGGCGCAGTCTTATTCAACTTGAGTTTGCCCGTGCCATCGGCACCAATGGTGATCTGGCCGATGGACGACGCAGGACTCTTGCCGTCGAGCGAAATCGACACATCGATCACGGCACCCGGCGTTCCCCCCTTGAGTTGCACACTCAACTCACTGACCACCAACCCATGCTCGGTTTCGCTCTCGAAACAGACTGAACCGGTGAGTTTGCTGGCAGGATCAACTAACTTTGCGGCCAGTTTTGTTTCGGTGTGATCACTCGAATCGTGCCCTGAACCTGATCCCTTGGTGGGAACGGCGAAGATGCCGCTGGCCAGCGTGCTGACAGTTCCCGCCGCATCGGTGCTGTTTAGCGAGATGCTGGAACCCGCCAGAATGTCTGGCGACTTGGCCGTCAACTTCAACTTCCCCGAACCGTCGGCTTTGACGGTGATCGAGCCGAGCACGCTCGCGGTGCCCTTGGCATCCGTCGCCGTCACTTGGATCACCGATCCAGCTGTCGCACCTTTCACTTCGACACTCAGTTCACGAACGGGAACTCCCCTTTTCAGCTCCGATTCGAACTTGGCGGTACCGGTTACCTTGCTCGCGCCGGTGGCGTCAGCCAGGTTGGCAACCAAGTGAGTTTCACTTTTGACGCTTGACGACTTTGCGGCTACCGCCGTCGATTTGGCAGCTGCTGTGCTCACGATCGCTGGATGATGATCAGGGACGCGCGCGGTCGCTGCGCCGTGAATTCCGGAGAGCAGGCTCCGGGTTTCCAGCGACTCCAGTGTCAGCCGCGATTGTTCGATCCAAGACTTACGTTTTCCAATGGTCATCGCAATTCTCCTTCGACGGCAGCGCCGTCAAACGTTCCCGGTCGCGGAGAGGTTCCGTAGAAAAGAAGTGATCCGCCTGCAAGGTCGCGACCGCACCCGAGCACTCGTTCCACCACGCTGAATGGTAGGAAGAGGAGTTATGCTCCGTATGCGAGGGAAAACCCTGATCGCAGGCTGAAGTTTTCAACAAGGCATCCACTTTCGGCTGAGACATGGCCCCAGCTTGGCGGTGATAGCTACAATCGCGGTAGTCACTCCTTCTTTTACCCGGAGACTGTTGCATGCGCCGCGCTAGCGTGATCAGCCTGTCGTTCACATCCTGTTTGCTGATCGGATTCTTGGCCTACCAGTTGAATCAGCGTGAAGCCTATGGTGGCAAGGATGACGAGGATGAGAAAGTTCACGAGTTGATGGAGAAAACGCACGAAGGAAAGAAGTCGCCCTGGAAGAAAGCAATTCAAGCCTCCCAGGCAAATCCCATTGATTGGGCCACCATCAACCAAGCGCTGCCGCGACTAGCAGACATGAGCGAGGCACTTGTAACTACCAAGGATAAAGACGTGCGTGACGCAGCTGATGGTTATGTCGCCGCCGTGCAGGAGCTCGCCATGCAAGCGAACAAACGCGATACCGTTCGCGCCCGAGCCGCGCTGACGACGCTCTCCGACTCGTGCGCCGATTGCCATTACAAGGGTGGCCCAGGTGGCAAGCTGGACTAGTCGCTCTCGCGGGCTCAAGAGAACTTCGGTGTTTTCTCCCACAAAATTCGCAATCCGTTGAATACCACGATCACGGTGCTTCCTTCGTGCCCCAGCACGCCTAGCCACAGGGGCAGATCGAAGAACGTTGAAATTACCAGCACAGCGATCATCGAGAACGCGAAGATCATGTTTTGGCGAACTCGTCTGCGGGCCAGGTGGCTAATCCAAACAGCCAGCGGCAGTGCTCGCAAGTCGTCGCGCATCAACACTACATCGGCCACTTCCAACGCGACGTCTGTCCCAGCACCTCCCATCGCAATTCCCACGCTCGCTGCTGCCAACGCAGGTGCATCGTTGACGCCATCACCCACCATGGCCACCATTCCGCCATATTCGGCGAGCCGGCGCAGTTCAACGACCTTTTGATCGGGCATCAAGCCCGCGCGCACTTCGTCGGCATGCAGCGTGGCTGCAATCGAGCGGGCCACTCGCTCATGATCGCCAGTCAGAATTACGATCTTGCGAATTCCTAAGTGCTTCAGCGCATCCATGGTCGCCGTCGCTTCCGGACGGATCTGATCGGCTACGCCGATGACGCCGCAGAGCGATTCCTGATCGGTCACGATTAGCAAAGCCGTCTGCCCGGCTTCGCGAATGCGCTGCGCTTGTTCGGCGAGCACTGCAGGAATCGCAATACCATGCGTCTCGAACAGTCCCTCTCGGCCCGCTCCAACCCAGATTCCATCAATCCGAGCATGCACACCAAGTCCCGTGTGGCTGTGAAAATCACCCAGCGGCGAATCAGAAAGAGCCACGCCGCGCTTGCGGACTTCAGCGACCACCGGCACTCCTAACGGATGTTCGCTACGTTGCTCAACGGTCGCGGCGAGACAGAGCAGCCGCGCGACATCGACACCCAGCGGAGTCCAAATCTCCGTGACACCTGGTTTGCCGATCGTGACTGTCCCAGTCTTGTCGAAGGCAATCACATCGACCTGCCCCAACGACTCCAGATGCACGCCCCCTTTAAACAGCACGCCGTGCCGACCAGCGCGGGCAATTGCCGAGAGTAAAACCGCGGGCGCACTGACCACCACCGCACAAGGCGAAGCTGCGACGAGCATCACCATTGCATGATAAAACGCGTCGTACCAACTGGCGGTATGTATGAGCTTGGCCCCTACGAACACCAGCGTTGCAACGAGCAGGACACCGACAACGTACGGTTGCTGCCAGGACTCGACAAAGCGTTGCGTCGGCGTCTTTTGTGCCTGCGATTCCTGCACCATCTTGACGATTCGCTCCAGCGTCGTGTCTGCGACCGCCTTCGTCATTCGCACTTGCACACTACCCTGTCCATTGATCGTGCCGGAGAACACCGTCGCGCCAAGCGGTTTGTGGATTGGCTCGCTCTCGCCAGTCAACGTCGCTTCGTCAGCCCAGGTCTCTCCCTCCGTTATCATACCGTCGACGGCAAAGCGTTCGCCGGGTCGGACCCGAATCACATCGCCGATTTGTAGCGATTCGACCGCGACGCGCTCGTCGTCGACAACGCCTGGTCGCACTAGCATGGCCTCGCGTGGTCGCAATTGAATGAGCGACTCGATCGAGCGGGTCGTCCGATACATGGCAAACGCTTCCAGCGTGCCGCTCAGCGAGAACAGGAAGAGCAGTACCACCCCTTCGAGCCAATCGCCGATCGTGGCTGCACCGATCGCGGCGAGAATCATGAGCAGATCGACATTGAGCTCGCGTTTCCGCAACGCAGCCAGTGCATTCGCGGTCGGCCCAAGCCCGCCAGCCAGATAAGCACTCACACAGGCTGCGATTGACCACATCGGCGCGCCAGAAAAATCCAGCGAGTTGAAAACAGCGCCAGCAATTCCGAGCGCTGCACAAATGGCGGTCGCGATGGCACTAAAGACCGGCGGCGAAGCCTTCGCAGCTGTGGGTGAGAGGGAAGAAGTTGGACTGGGGGCAGGTGAATTTGGCAAAGTCATTCTTTCTGTTGGCTATTCGGGGCTGCGCCGAGCTAAGTTCATGACCTACGTTGACTGAATGGGATCTACCAGGATGACGCTGACGTCGTCGATACATTCCTGACCGTTCATATGCTTTTGCAGTTGCTGGTGCAGTCGTCCCAGAGCTTCGTCGGGTCCGGCCGAAATGGACCCTCTCAACGTCTCGCACAACCTTGCTTCACCAAAGGCGTCGCCTTCGGGAAGTGAGGCCTCAATCACTCCATCAGTCAGCAGCAGTAAACGATTCCCATTTTGAAACGCGACACGTTCGGTTTGCCAACCTACATCGATTCCCGCGCCGAGAAGGGGCCCAGTGGATGGCAAGGCAAGACAGTGAATTTGGTCTTGGATGATCCAGGCCGAAATATGCCCGGCGCTGGCATAGTCAATGTATTCAGTTCCGGGAAACAAGCGGACCAGCTGCATGGTCACGAAAGCCTCGGGTATATCGAGACTGTTGATCCGCTTGTCGATAAGCCTCAAGATCTTCGCTGGGTCCGAGATATATTCGACGGCATCGAGCAGCAGCACTTTGACAATGGCCGCAACGAGTGCAGCGGGTACACCATGCCCAGAAGCATCCGCAATTGCAATGATGGAACCACCGTGCTTTAGCGGCAGAATGTCGAAGTAATCGCCACCAATTGCCTCCGTCGGCCGAAACAAGTACGCAACCTTGAAGCCGGCCACTGAGACGGATTTGGGAAGTAAATGTTCCTGAATCAGGCGAGCAGTGTGCATTTGCGTTGCCCGGTTCTTTTCAACATCGGCGAGTTGCTCCCTCATGCCGTTGAATGCTGCGCCTAAGTAATCCAGCTCTCGAATTCCCACGGTCTGGATCTTCGAGCCAAAATCGCCCTTCCCAACAGCGCGGGCGGCAACTGCCAGGCTGTTTAAAGGACCGAGAAAGCCCGCGTTCATCACCAGATTCAAGGTGGCAATTCCCACTAACAGAATCAGTCCAACTCCCCAGGTATGTCGGCGCAGGTCTGACCAAATGCCCGCCTCAACTTCCTGGTAGGTTTCTGCAACGAGGATCTCGAAATCGGAGCCTGAATGACTTCCTACCAGAAACTCTCCGTCGAAAGCTTCTTCCAGCTTCAGTTCACCGCGAGAAACCTTGTTCAAGGACGACGCAACGGAGACCTGGAGGGGTTCCGGAACTCCGATCGTTAGCCACTCCTGAGGAGTGTGAACAGCGATCCAATGCCGGCTGTGCTCAACGTCGTTCATACGAAGATGGGTCGCATTCAGGAATTCTTGTGCGGAATCCCGGCTAATTGCCAAATGCTCGAAGATGCCTGGTTCGATTAGTCTCGCTTGTTCGTCGAGTGCCGTTCGCATTAAACGTAAGCGGTCGGCGAAGTCGCGTTGAAAGTCGATGAATAAAAATAGGCCGAGCAGAATAATCAGAGTTCCATTCAAAACGAGCGTAACACGACCTCGCAGCGTGCGCGGATCCAGAAAGGTTGGAAGTTTAGCTGGTAACATTAAGTGCATTGCGAAACATTGCTATGGTGAATTGTTGGCGAATGGCCATCGAGTGAAGCCAAGGATTTGATCGAGAACTTGTTGAATCAGTAAGCGAGGCAAGGCGGACTCAATCTTGCCCCCCACTACCAGCGAGCAAGCCGGCTTCCATGGCGAGTTGGGTGAGTTCGGCACGGTTGTGAAGACCTAACTTGGTCATCAGGCGAGCGCGATACGATTCCACTGTTTTGACACTCAGATCGAGCCGATCGGCCACTGCTTGATTCGTGTGACCTTGCGCGACCATCGTCAGCACTTCCCGTTCGCGCTCACTGAGGCTGCTGAGCAAGTTTGTCGGTCCGTTCGGCGGAACAAGCATGACTGCAGGCCGATCGGAAGCCGTGGCGAGTTGCACGTGCGTATAGATCTTCCCACGTGCCACGCAGCGGATCGCATCGAGCAACTCTGTATCTGCCGATTGTTTCACCACGTAACCAAACGCACCGGCGGCCATCGCCACGCGAAAATACGCGGCGTCATCGTGCATCGTGAGCACGACTATCCTGGTTGCGGGGCACTCACGCGACAGCGTTTCGATCACTTTTGTGGCGGTCCCACCAGGCATCGTCAGATCGAGAGTCAACACGTCTGGCTTGAGTTCGCGCGATTTGCGCAGCGCTTCTTCGTGACTTCCCGCCTCGCCGACAACCTGCATGTCGGACTGTGAATTGATCAGTAGCTTCAACCCGCTGCGGAGCACAGCATGGTCGTCTGCCACCAACACGCGAATTTTAGCCATGGTTCGCCACCGTCCGTTGCAGAGGAAAACTTGCCTTCACTTGAGTTCCCTGACCAGGGCGAGAAGTAATTGCGGCCTCGCCCCCCAACAAGCTGGCACGCTCGTGAATACTCAGCAGGCCGAAGGGACAATTGTCCTGACCAGAGCGGAGCGCCTTGGATACACTGAAGCCTACCCCGTCATCGCAAATTGCAATGGTCACTTCCGCGGGAGAGCAACTCAATTTGACTTGTACATGATGTGACTTGCCATGTCGCACCGCGTTCGTTGCAGCTTCCTGCACGATTCGATAAACGGCCGTTTGCACATCCGCGGGAAGCTTGATCCCCTCTTGGCAGTCGCGTTCGAACTTAGCAGCGATCTGATGTGCGGCCCCGAGATCAGCCACATAGCGTTCAAGCGCGGGAACCAAGCCCAAGTCATCCAGCACAGCCGGCCGTAAGCCGCGGGCGAGGCGGCGAACTTCATCGTGCATATCGCTGCCAATCCGCCGTAATTCGCGGGCTTGCAGTTGAACGGCTTCTTCCTGTGAAGAGCCTTCGATCGTCCGCAAGCCAATCATCAGACCGGTTAAGGCCTGGCCAAGACTGTCGTGCAAATCTCGCGCGATGCGACCGCGCTCATCCTCTTGCGCCGACAGTGCGAAAGCCAAGAGTCGTTGCCGGGTCGCCGCGAGCTTTTGCAGTGGTTTGACAATCAAGTACCACAGCAACGGCGCGAGCACCCCCGTCAATAAAAATGCATCAACGAGCGCTTCGACAAGCTTAGTTCCGCTGATGGGCAACAGATACGGCAGAACCAACATCACCAACACTTCGATCGAGAAGAGCAAGATCAAGATGATCACGAACAGCCGGAGCGGTCGGATTCGGCCAAGTTCGAGATTTTGTCGCGTGGGCATGGGTTTCGATCAGCAATGCGTCGGATAGCCAGCGGAAGCAATTCAGTGTAACCGCCCTGAGGCTGGTCATATCTCCACCCTATGCCGGGGTCGCCAGAGTGGCTGCCGGGGAAACCCCGGCACGAAAAATTGCACATAGGAACAACCCCGGCATTTTTAAAAAGTGATTCTCAATATTCTTCGGGTGTCGAATGTACTTCCGTTTTCAGCATGTCAGTGCCGCCATGCCCACTTTTCTACACCTGTGTCAGAGGAATTCACCATGAACGCCCCAGTCTCTCTGTTGATGGCCAACAGCCCCAAGAAGAATCGCGGTTCGAAATCCAGTAGCACACGCAACAACAAACGCCGCCGCTTTCTGTCGCTGGAAAACTTGGAAGGGCGTTCGCTGCTGGCCATGCTAGTGGCCGATGTTCTGCAAGGAACGGCGAACACCGCCGTGAGCGGCACTGTTTACGAAGACGTCAATTCCAACGGCGTGCGCGACGGCGGCGAGAACGGCATCGCAGGCTGGACGGTTTATCTCGACTTAGACAATAGCGGCACGTTGAACAACGATGCGGCGGGGACGCAAGAGCCATCAGCAGTCACGAATGTCGACGGTGACTACAGGATCAATCGCCTGGTTCCCAATACGTACCGTGTCGGTGAGGTGGTTCAAAGTGGCTGGACCGCGACGGCTCCGGTTTCCCAGGATGTAATCGTTACTCAAGGTCAAAGCACCCAAGCTGACTTTTTCAACTTCAGCGGCGGCGACATTGTGGGGACTGTGTGGAACGATCTCGATCAAGACAGCATCCGCGCAACGGATCCAGTCTCAGGCGCGTTTACAGAACCGGGCCTCGTTGGTTGGACCGTATTCTTGGATCTTGATAATGATCGAGCGCTAGGCGCTGGCGAACCAGCAACGGTCACTGCGGCGGATGGCAGCTATTCGTTCGTCGGATTGCCGCCGGATGACTATGAGGTGACCGAGGTTCTGCCTGCGGGTTGGGATGTTCCTTCCCGCTTTGACATTCGGCAGACTGCCAGTGTCGTCGCTCGCGAACAAGTGGTGCAGGACTTTGCCAACTTCAGTATGACGAACGGTTCGATCCAGGGAGTGATTTGGAACGACACCAATGCCAATGGAGTCCGTGAGACGAACCCAACAACCGGTGAGTTCACCGAGCCTGGCCTCGCGGATTGGACCGTCTTTTTAGACGCGAACAATAATCGTGCGCTGGATGTCGGCGAACTCTCTACGGTAACCGATACGGACGGCAACTACGCGTTCATTAGTTTGGATGCTGGCGATTACGAAGTCACCGAAGTTTTACCCAGCGGTTGGAGCGTATCGCCGACTTTCGATTCCCGCCAAACCGTGGCAGTCAATGGTGGTGAGGTGTCGACGGCGGATGACTTTGCCAACTTCACATCGCTCAACGGATCGATTAGCGGAACCGTCTGGAATGATCTCAATCGCAACAGTCTGCGCGATGTCAGTACGATCACGGGTGCCTATCTGGATCCCGGACTCGCGAATTGGACCATCTATCTCGACTTGAATCGCAATCGAGTCGCGGATGCAACAGAGCCAACGACGCTCACCGACGCTGCGGGGAACTACTTGTTTGCCGATCTGCAAGTTGGCGAGTATCAAGTGATCGAAGTTCTGCCAACCGGCTGGGAAGCAGCGAGCACTTTTAGCGATAGCGAATCGGTCGTTGTCTATTCTGGTGCTGAGTCGGTTGCTCCTGACTTCGCCAATTACAACATCGCAGTTGCGACACCGGGATCGCTGCGCGGAACTGTTTGGAACGACATCAACTCTAACGGAATACGTAACGTCAATGCGACGACGGGCGAATTCACTGATCCGGGCCTCGCAGGCTGGACAGTCTATGCGGACCTCAATTCCGATCGGCTTTTGAGCGTCGGCGAGCCCCAGGCGACCTCGGCTGCAGATGGCTCGTACACGCTACCCGGCATTCTGCCTGGGACTATCACCATTTATGTGCAGCCCACCACTGGCTGGCGGGCAACAGCACCGCTCACGAACTCTCGCACAGTTGCCCTGCGTAGTGGCGATACCGTCAGTGGACTCGACTTTGGTGAAGCCGAGATTAGGGATTCCAGCATTCGTGGCGTGGTGTTCGCTGATTCAGATCGTGATCAAGTGCGAGACGCCGGTGAGCGCGGCCTCGGTGGAGTCACCGTATATCTGGATCTCAACAACAGTGCGACACTCGACGTCGGTGAGCCAGAGGTTCAAACATCCGTCGATTTGTACTACACCCCGGGAGTCGATGAGGCGGGTACTTACAGCTTCACGCATCTGGCCAGCGGCACGTACTCCGTTCGGCAAGTTGTTCCAGCAACTCTGAGTGCCACGCCGGCCGCCGAACGGGAGCATGTGGTGACAATCACCGCTGCTGGTCAGTCGGGCGTTGATTTTGCGTCTGTGTATCGCGCCAACGAAATCCATGGAACCCGTTTTGATGACGCCAACGGAAATCATGTGCGCGACGCAGGTGAAATGGGAGTGGGTGGCGCAACCATCTATGTTGACCTCGACCGGGATGACATCCATGACGCTGACGAACCCAGCACGATGACGTCGGCCGATGGCTCGTACACTTTCACCAACCTGACGCCAGGCGCATATATCGTTCGCGAAATCATCTCTGCTGGTTACACCCAAACTTCGCCAACTACGGTCGGCGGTATTCTCTGGCCGAGTGGAGTCAGCAATCCCGCGGTGGGCAACGTCAACCCACCGAGCATCACGACATCGCTGGCAATCGGTGCGAGCCATCGGCAGACGGTAAGTCTCACGCTTCCAGATACGGGTGCGCTAACGAACCTGGTGGACGTGTTTCTGCTGTTCGATGACACTGGCAGCTTTGTGAACAACAGCCCGATCGTTCGGTCCGCCTTTCCCAGCATCATTTCGCAGTTGCAGACTTCGTTGCCAGGCATTGATCTTGGCTTTGGCGTGGGACGTCTCGAAGAGTATGCCAACTTCGCTTCGGAATATGCGACCGGACGGCCGTTCACTCTGAATCAGCCTATCGTGGCGGCCAGCACCACGGGCTATTTAACCGCCATTCAAGCGGCGCTGAATCGCACAACACCAGGATACGGCGGCGATGGACCTGAGACCGACATTGAAGCGCTCTATCAACTCGTGACCGGACGAGGATTCGACGGCAACAACAACGGCTCGGTGCTTGATAGCGGCCGCGCAGGTTTGGCGGCGACGCAACTCAATCCGGGCAGCAGCGGTGACGTTCCCTCCTTTGCGTCCTTCACGGCCGACGCTGCCAATTCTGTGATGCCGGCCGCGGGCAGTTTAGGCGGTGCAGGTTTTCGCGCCGGTGCGTTGCCCATCATTCTGCTGGCAACGGATATCGGCTTTGCCTATCAACCGCAGGGCGAAACATCGGTCACAGGCTTGGGCGGTCTGACGTTACCCGTCTCTGCATTCACACAAACATCACGCCCCACTACGCCGTTCAACAACGGTGCGGGGATTCAACAGACGATCACGGGCTTGAATGCGTTGGGTGCGCTCGTCATCGGCCTGGGCACCAATCCGCAAGCGACGATCGACCCGCGACAGGGACTGGAGGCCATCTCCAAACTCACGGGTGCAACCAATCAATCGACGGCAACGATCGCCAACGGCACGGCAGACCCCATTGCTCCGGGTGACCCACTCTATTTTCAGATTGCCTCCGGCTTTGGCGCTAGTGTGGCGAATGGCGTGACGAGTGCTATTCAAAACGCAGTGACTAATGTCGCCGTTGATATTGAATTGCAAGCCTCCGATCCACGAGTTCGCATTGTCAACCACACCGGCACGCTGCGCGGCCTCAGCGCTGGTAGCACTGCTTCCTTCGACTTCGAGTTCGTCGGCGATGGCATTCCACATCGCTTCGACCTGCAATTCGTACGGGCTGGAACCAACGTTGTGTTGGGCTCAATTCCCGTGGTGATCGGAACTCCTGTTCCCGGCGATGGCTATGAATTTGAAGATCTGGAAGAAGGCGAGATCGAGTACGAAGATGACTTTGGCGCACATGCTTCGAGCATCGAAGTAATCAATGTGGCCCCCTCGTTTGTCAGCGGCGGCAATGTTAGCGTTTCCGAGGATTCCGGACTGCAGTCGATCGTAGCCTGGGCAACGGCTATCAGCGCCGGTCCCGCCAGCGAATTAAGTCAATCGGTGAACTTCCTAGTCAGCAATGACAGCAATTCGCTCTTCAGCGTTCAGCCCACTGTTTCCGCCGATGGCACGCTCAATTTCACGCCAGCAGCAAATGCGTTTGGAACCGCGACAGTGATAGTGCAGTTGCATGACAACGGCGGCACTGCCAATGGCGGAATCGATACGAGCGCAGTGCAGACTTTTACTATTTCACTTGCGAGTGTGAACGACGCTCCCGTGGCAACTGCCGACTCTTACGCGACGGCCGAAAATGCTTCGCTCACCATCGCTGTGAGCGGAGTGCTAAGCAATGATACAGATATCGAAGGGGGCAAACTGACGGCCGTTCTCGCAACGGGGCCAAGCCATGGCACGTTGACTCTAAACGCAAATGGTTCGTTCAGCTATTCGCCGAATGCCAACTACAACGGCACTGACAGCTTCACTTACAAAACGAATGACGGCGTTGCGGATTCCAATATCGTCACGGTGAGCCTAGCCGTCACGCCGGTGAACACTGCGCCGCTGGCCAGCGTGGATTCGTATACGATTGCGGAAGATACCCAACTGTCGATCATCACGAATGGCGTTTTGGCGAACGATACAGATGCCGATAGTGCCACGCTAACGGCCGTGCTTGTTGCTGGTCCCAGCCACGGCACATTAACGTTGAATCCTGACGGTTCGTTCGCGTACTCTCCAACTGCTAACTACAACGGCCCGGATAGCTTTGCTTACCAGGCCAATGACGGAACACTGGATTCGGCGATCACGACGGTGAATCTCACGGTCATTGCCGTCAATGACGCACCGATTGCGTCCGGGGAAGTCTATTCAACGGCTGAAGACGTTCTCCTGGCAGTGATGGCCGGCGGTGTGTTGAGCAACGATGTTGATGTGGATGGCAATACGCTGCGTGCGATTCTGGTGAGCGGTCCCAGTCATGGCACGCTGATGCTCAATCCCGATGGTTCGTTCGTTTACTCCCCGATTTCGAATTACAACGGGGCCGACAGCTTTGTTTATCGCGCCAACGATGGCTCGGCCGATTCCAACCTGATCACAGTGAGCATCACAGTGACACCGGTCAACGACCCGCCGGTCGGCGTTAACGATGGCTATCAAACTAATCAAGGCATTGCGCTCCCGGTCCCTGCAACAACCGGTGTGCTGGCAAACGATCGCGAGGTCGATGGTGATTCATTGTCTGCTGCCTTGTCCACAAATCCGGCCAACGGAACTCTGGTATTCAATTCCAATGGCTCGTTCACCTACACGCCGCGAACTGGATTTTCCGGAATCGATTCCTTCGCTTACCTCGCCAGCGACGGCCTGCTGAACGGCAATCTGGTTACGGTCACAATCGATGTCAAAACGTTGCCCACCACCAGCGACACCAAGTTTATCGTCGTCGATGCGACGGCCGACCAGACCTTCAATTACGATGCTGCCGGCAACTTGGTCGTTCGGCACTCACTCAACAAGCAGGCTCAGGAGTCGCGGGGTGTTGCGGCCAACAAGGACGGTTCCGTCTATTGGGTCGTCGACAAAGATGGCAAGGTGTTTGTGCATGACCAGAGTGGTCGTCTTCTCGGTCAGTGGCAAACCAAAGGCATCGACAAGCCGGAAGGAATCGCCACGAACGGCACTGATCTCTGGATCGTCGATCGCGAAACCGATCGGATATTTCTCTTTGCGGGTGCCGCCGCGCGGCGCAGTGGCAGTGTGAAGGCGACATCCAACTTCGCCCTTGCGGTCAGCAATCGCGATCCGTTTGATGTAACGACGGATGGCGCGCATCTGTGGGTAGTGAATAATACCAACTCGGTGGACAAGGTATTTCGCTATTCACTATCCGGCGCATGGCAAGGAAGCTGGCAAATCGACGCCACCAATCGCAATCCGACTGGCTTGACCATCGATCCGAACGACGTCAACCACATTTGGATCGTGGATTCTGGCACCGATCGAGTGTACGAATACTCAAGTGCTGTCAGCCGCTTATCGGGACAACAGTCCGCAGCACTCAGTTTCGCGCTCAACTCCGCAGACGGAAATCCACAGGGCATTGCCGATCCACGGCAGGCAATTCACCTACAGCATGTTGACGAACAAACACTCGCAGCGGTGGCCACTGCCCACGATGTTGCAGACGACGATGTGTGGACTGCCGCCTTACAAGCGGTGATGGCGGATCAAGAGCGGAACTTGCGTAGCGCAGGGGGTGGTATCATGCAACCCGCCGCGAAACTGCAGTTCCGACACCGCGGACGGTAGGAATTCAGTTTGGGAGTGAACTTTGTGAGAGCGTTACATCGCGAATGGCACCGCACCGATCGCATCGGTTGGCTCCGCGCAGCAGTGCTCGGAGCCAACGACGGTATCGTGTCGACCGCCAGTCTTGTCGTCGGCGTAGCCTCTGCACAGGCAGCATCCAGTGAGATTCTTGTAGCCGGCGTGGCTGGACTGGTCGCGGGCGCAATGTCGATGGCTGCTGGTGAATATGTCTCGGTTAGTTCGCAGGCCGATACCGAACAGGCTGACCTGGCGCGCGAGCGCCAGGAGCTTGCTGCCGATCGATCCGCTGAGCATCGCGAATTGGCTGCCATCTACGTGCAGCGAGGACTCGATGAAGTGCTGGCCGAACAGGTTGCCGGTCAGTTGATGGCTCACGATTCACTCGCCACGCATGCTCGTGACGAGCTAGGGATTTCGGATCTGACGACCGCCCGCCCCGTGCAGGCAGCTTTCGCCTCCGCGGGCACGTTTGCCGTGGGAGCAGCAATGCCGCTGCTCACGGCGATCATGGTTCCGCCGCAGGCATTGATTCCCGTTGTCATTGGGACTTCCGTTGTATTCCTCGCATTGCTGGGTGGTTTTGGCGCCTATGCAGGAGGCGCTCCAGTGCTCATAGCCGCGGTGCGAGTGACTTTCTGGGGCATATTGGCGATGGCACTCACGGCTGGCGTAGGGGCCTTGTTTGGGGCCCGTGTCTGACATGCCTACAATTCAAAATCGTTCGGCCTACCGCCGGCTTGCTTCCGTCCCTTCGCCTAACAACAAGCTACTTCGGTCACATCGGCCGAAGAATAGAAGCCTCGTTCGGATCGGGTAACCCCGGTCGCAGTGCCGGGGCTGGCGTGGCTCATGACCTGCCGGTCGCTCTACGGGTTGTAGCCGTATCCCATGCTGTGCTGACGAGGTGTCATGCCGGTGCCACAGTGGGGCGTCATCTGCTGGCCAGAAGGCCGGAAGCTCGGCGGGCAGTAGCCGGGGTTCATGCCGTACTGCGGTGGACACACAGGTCGGTTGTACAGGCCCATCCCAGGCTGGCAGTTGGGTTGGCCGTAGGGCGAGCAGTTCTGCTGAAAACCAGGCTGGCAGTTGCCACCACTCGACCAGCTGTAGGAGTACCCGCCAAAGCCCTGAGCGGACGCCGATTCGACGGCTACCAGGGCGATCACAGCAACGACGAGCGACAGGGCGATAGATGCGAGCTTCATGGCCAAGTTCCTAAACCTGAGTGTTTGTTTTTCGAAGCGTCATTCGCCTCGTCACACTTAGCCCGTAAACGGTCAGCAGCACCCGCCATGTATTTTTGAAATCTTTGGCGGCCGGAGTTTGATCGGGAGGAAACGGGACAACCGCCCACGGCAACAATCGGGATAGGGGAGAGCCTTTCGGCTCTGCCCCTCCCACACCACCGGGCATACGGGTCCGTACCGCGGCGGTTCGGCTGGGTGAACGGGTGGTTCAGGTTGTTGGGGAGAGCATCGGAAGGCCCAGCGCCTCGAAGTACGCTCGGGTGAGCGAAATTCCCAGCGCGGGGCTGCGGCTGAGGTGCCAGTAGCCTTTGCGGCTGCCGGCGGTTTGAGCGGCAAGGTCTTTGCCGATTCCCAGCCTTCGCAGTTCAGCGAACCGGCGTGGGCCAGTCCGCCATTGCTTCCACGCATAGCATCTCAACCGACGGTGAATCCAACTGTCGAAGTCACGCAGCACCGATGGGGTCTGGCAGAAGCCGAAGTAGCCTCGCCAACCCAGCAAGTAACTGCGCAGTTCGCTGACCACGCGTTCCAAGGACGAGCCCCGGTTACGTTTGGTCAGTTGCCGGATTCGCTGCTTGAACTTCGCTCGCGATGAAGGTGCGATGCTCCGCTTCTTGCTGGAGGCGAACGTGAACCCCAGGAACTTGCGTTTCCCAGGGCGGTCCACGGCGCTCTTCGTCTGGTTGACTGTCAGCCGGAGCTGAGTGGCCAGCCAGTGAGTCACGCTTTGCAGAACACGTTGTCCCGCCCGCTGGCTTTTGACGTACACGTTGCAGTCATCGGCGTAGCGGGCGAAACGCAGGCCGCGAGACTCAAGCTCGCGATCCAGTTCATCCAGCAGCAAGTTCGAGAGCAACGGTGAGAGCGGGCCTCCCTGCGGCGTTCCTTCCGGAGTCGCCTCGGTTAGCCCCTCAATCATCACTCCCGAGTTCAAGAAGGCACGAATCAGTTTCAGCAGTCGTTTGTCTTCCACACGCCGAGCCACGCGGCTCATCAGCACGTCGTGGTTCACGCGGTCGAAGAATTTCTCCAGATCCAAATCGACGACCCAGGTGTACCCCTCCTCCAGATATTGCTGGACTTGGGCGATTGCCTGGTGAGCCGACCGGCCCGGCCGAAAGCCGAAACTGTGCTCCGAAAACGTCGCGTCCCAGAGCGGTGAAAGCACCTGAAGAATCGCCTGCTGGATCACGCGATCCACCACCGTCGGAATGCCAAGCTTACGCACTCCACCGTCGGGCTTAGGGATCTCCACACGCTTTACCGGCTGAGGCCGATACGTCCCAGCGAGCAACCCGCCGACGATCCGGTCGCGGTGACGCTCGAAATACTTTTCGAGTTGCGTCACACGCATTCCATCCACGCCGGGAGCGCCACCGTTGGCAATTACTTTCGCAATCGCCTGGTTGAGATTGGATGCGTCGCAGATGCACTCCATCAACCGATCACTACCTGTCGGGCGTTCAGTGCTCAAGTTCGCCGCAGACAGCACGGTCCCTTCGTCGCGGGCGCTCGGAGATTCACTCCCAGCTTCCCCCGCAAAGGCCAGCAGCAGTTGTGTCTGCTGCGTCTGGTTTTTCTGCCGTTTGCTGCCCATGAGTTCTCGGACTTACTTGCCACTCCATTTACCTCGTTTAGCACGAGGTACCGTTCGGGCCTTCGGACGGACCGCGACGATCGTGTGAGCCCAGGCCGTTTCTGCTCTTTCGAGTCAGTGTCCCGCTCAAGCGGATCGGCGGCACCCGCCTACTATGCCCTCGGCTGACTTCTGACGTGCGGTCATCGCTCCTTGCGAAGCAATCAGTTCGGGTCGCAGCAGCAAGGCTGTTCCTCCCAAACACACGCCAGACCTCCCAGGTTAAGTTTGACAACCTTCGTCGCACGCCCGCCGGATTTACAGCACCGGCCTTCGATGGATGGAGGACTTCGCCGTTTCGTGGCGGCTCGTCCCACCGGTACTGCCTACGATCCGATTCCTGTGCGTCAGGCCGCGACTTTGCTCCACGCTTCCTTCAAACCCCGCGTCACCGCGACGCCCTTGCGCTTCGCTGATCCTTCACCTCCATCAGGTTGGATAAGGGACTTCCACCCTCGAATTGGCAAACATGCCTGGCAAACACAAAAAAAGCCCCGGCTGTGACACCGGGGCTATCTTCTTAGCTTGTGATTCAGAAACAACTTAGGGGTTGCCGTAGCCGCCACTGAAGCCGTAACCGTAATTTGGGCGTTGCATCCCGGTACCGCACCAAGGCTGCGGGCAGTTTGGGTAGCAGTTGGGCTGGAAGCTTGGAGGGCAGTAAGGCCGGCCATATTGCGGCGGGCAGAACTGGGGTGGGCAGTAAGGGGCTGGGCGGCAGCCGTAACCCGTGGAGTAGCTTTGTTGAAAACCACCGTATCCTTGAGCAGAAGCCGATTGGACGGCGATCAGGGCGACAGCGGCAACAACCAGGGACGCGGCGAGAGTTGCAAGTTTCATGGTCAGGACTCCAAATCTGAGTGTTTGTTTTTCGAAGCGTCATTCGCCTCGTCACACTTAGCCCGCAAACGGTCAGGAGCACCCGCCACGTATTTTTGAAATCTTTGGCGGCCGGAGTTTGGGTCGAAAAAAACTGGACAACAGTGCATGGCAAGAACGAAAAAGACCCCGGCTGTGACACCGGGGCTATCTTCTTAACCTGCAATTTCAACACGACTTAGAGGTGTCGTCGCAGCCGCTACCGAAGCCACGACCGCAACTGGGGCATCATATCCCAGTGCCGCACCAGACCGCTGGATCAAAGCCGGTTGCCAAACCGTCTTGCGAGGACTTATCACGTCGATTCGATCACTTTATGAACTGCGATTGCCATACCTCCAGAGCAGTGAGCATATCTCGCATGTGCTTCGGTTCATGCGACGCCAGATTCTTCCGTTCACCGAGATCGGTCGTCAAGTTGTAAAGTTCCGCCGGCTGATCGTGCTGAATCACCACTTTCCAAGGTCCGCGGCGAACGGCTTTCATATCGCCCGTCTGCCAGAACAAGGTTCGCTCGGCGATGGGTTCGTCACGTAGCAGCACGGGGACTAGGCTCACTCCGTCGAGGGCCGTGGGACCGCCGGCGGGTGGCAATGGCAAGCCTGCCAACTCCAAGCAGGTCGGCAGCAAGTCCATGGTCATCATCGTCGCATAGTTTACGCCGCCTGCGGCAATTTTGCTTGGCCACCAAGCAAGGCAGGGGACGCGATGGCCGCCTTCGTACATCCCTATCTTTCCTCCCCGCAGCGGTGCGTTCGACGAAACGTTTTTCGCCCCTGCATAATGTACGTAGCCGCCGTTGTCTGAAGTAAAGATGACGAGTGTGTTCCGCTCGAGTTTCAATCGCCGCAGGCAATCCATCACTTTGCCCACGCCGTCGTCCAGCCTTTCGACCATCTTATCGACGACGCGAGGAACATTCTCGGGCGCATGCGGCCCCGTCTTGGTGCGATCGTCGTAGTTCTTGCCGACCTCACGGTAGCTTTCGTCCCCTGGCTCCATCCAAGGAAAATGGACGGCCAAGTGCGGCAAATAGAGAAAGAAAGGTCGGGTGCGTCGGCCTTCGATAAATCGAACGGCATGTTCGGCGAGCAAATCGGTCGCGTAGCCGGCCTCGTCAACGGGTTTTTCGTCGTGCCACCAATCGAGTCGCCCGTAACGGTCGACGTGCGAGACGTAATCGATTCCACCGTGCCTTGCACCGCAAAACACGTCGAAGCCTTGGCGGTTGGGGAGCGCACGGCTTTCGGGCTTCGATCCTAAATGCCACTTGCCGAAGATCCCGGTGTCATAGCCGGCGGACTTCAAATACTCTGCGATGGTGCGGGCTTCATCGGGAAGGCCCGGGCTACGTTCACTCAGGGCCTCGACTACTCCAGAGCGTTGCTGGTACTGTCCAGTCAGCAGTGCGGCTCGGGTCGGCGAACAAGAGGCTGCGTTGGCATGGAAATCGGTCAGCCGTAATCCTTCTTGTGCCAAGCGATCGAGGTGAGGTGTGCGTGCTCGCTGACCGCCGTAGCACCCGAGATCGCCGTATCCCAAATCGTCGGCAACGATAAGGACGATATTGGGGAGCGACGCGACGTCGTTGGCCACGACGGGCGAGAGGAGTGCTATCGCAACGACGCAGGCGACTGCACAAATCAGTTGCCGATTCATGATGATTCTTTCTCCTGGAGAAGCCGGCCGTATTTCACTTTCGCAATGCCTCGACTGATGCCAGCGGCACCTTGAGCACCTCAGTTTGCATTTTCTTCTGCGAGAAGGCGATGAGCAGATGCTCGTTGTGCTCGATCGCGTGCGGATACTGAAACGTCGTCGCCTTGGTCATGGGGATCACAAGCTGCGCCATCTTCGTGAAAGTCAGGCCGTCCTCCGACAGTGACACGTACAGCGAGCGACGGCCGGCTATCATCGGCGGTCCGCCGACGCAGGCGTTCGAGATCAAAACCCACGCACCGCTTTTCAGCCGGATCGAATAGATCTTGCTCGTCGCATTGGGAAAGTTCGTCAACTCCGGCTTAGTCCAGGACTTGCCGCCGTCGGAAGAAAACGAGCGAAACAGTTTTTGCGAACCACCGTTGTCGCGGAACAACGCATGAATGCGGCCGTCGGGCAACATTAAACAGAGCGGTTCGTCCGGGACCATTGGTTTATACTGGAGCCGTTGCATCACAGGGAACGACTCCCAGTCGTCGAGCGCCTTCACGCCGCCGCGGAGCATGTACACGTTGAACCGCGCGTCGCGGCGGGTTATCAGCCACGATCCGTCTTTCAACGACTGTGGCTCGAAGTTATTGATGGCGTCTTCGTACAAGACGTCTTTGAACTTCCAAGCGTCGGCCGTCTTGTCCCAGACGTAAG
The DNA here is from genome assembly GCF_007747655.1 of Anatilimnocola aggregata. NCBI lineage: Bacteria > Pseudomonadati > Planctomycetota > Planctomycetia > Pirellulales > Pirellulaceae > Anatilimnocola > Anatilimnocola aggregata. Next base: position 2,141,222 of record NZ_CP036274.1, on the reverse strand, counting down.
CTTCAAGTTTCAATTCTTTGTTGACTCCGAATGCTCCTTTATCTCGAAAGTGAGCGACCAGCGCGAGCAATTCGCCGTCTCGCAGCCAGAACCCACGGGCAATGTATGCATACGGAGCCTCGGGTGCCGTCATGACTGGCTTCGCTGCGGTCCACTTCAGACCATCGTCGCTGGTCGCATAGCTGACAAACTGAGTCGGCACGTCTTCGACAACGGGTCCATGACTGAACATGCACCAATATTTGCCGTCGTGGTGAATCAGATAATTGTGCAGTTGAAACTTCAACTCTTCCGTCCCGGGACAGACGACGGCATGTTCGCCGGTAATCTTGGGAAGCTCGCCGAATTCGATTGCCAAGGGATCGGTGATCGTAACATTCAACTTAAGCACGACGGCCGACTCGACCGGCTCTTCGCCAATTAAGGCAGAAACGGACAGCAGTACGAAGAGTGTCGCGTAACAAAACTGTCTCATGGTTGGCCTTGCCTTTATCCAGGTCGTCGTTAACGACTTTGATCGCTTTCTATTCACCGCAGCCAAAGCCGTCGTGTCTGGCGGTCGGATTATAAAAGGTCAATTTGCTGCCGTCGCACGCTTTGAGGCGTTTCTGAAACCTGCACTTGCGGCTGGCATAAGTTACGGGATTTTCGACACAACTCCCCTGCTCGCACCAATGGCAGTCACCCCTACTCCCTTCAGCGAAGCCATACCTCCAAATCGCAACTAGGTGGCTGCGGGAATAGCCCAACCCTGTTAGCTAGTCAATCTTGCAACAGGCATGCGTTGCCAAAACACGGGTGGCTCGTCCGTCAAATCGCAGACATTTCTTGGCTAAATCCCGGCCGCCTCATTGAAGCCGACAGTTTAGCAACTCTCCCAACCATGGACCACAATCGACTATGCTACAACAGGGCAACTCACTATTTCACGATGCGTAGGAATTTCAGCATGTGTTGCGGACGGGCAGCGAAATCGCGAAGGGTAGGGGAATTCTCAAACGGTATCACACCCACGATCGACTTTGGTTGCACTGATCTGCGTTGGAGCGCATGATGTCGAAAACAGTCCGCCTCGTGCCAGCTGGGAGTTCACCGGTTATGCACCGCCTACAACCTACGTTGCCTCTCTTCCTCGGTTTTGTATAACTCCTCGGTCTTTCTTCCGCCGAAGCGGTTGACAAGAAAGTTCGGGTGTTCATTCTTTCGGGGCAATCGAATATGGCGGGCCTCGATCCCAACGTGTCGTTCACGCCGGCCGTACCAAGGAATTCGCCGACGATGAAGTGATCGTGGTGAAGCATGCTATTAGCGGCCAGCCGATTCGTCGCTGGCACAAAAAATGGACGCTGCCCGCAGGAGCTGAGGAAATTGCTCGAAAGGTCAACAACGGCGATCTCTACCAAGTTCTGATGGATAAGGTGAAAGCGGCGCTCGGTGACAAGCGACCGACGAGCGTTGCCGTGCTGTGTGTCACGACCTTCTGGAGTTTTCTGCGCGAGTTCTCGCCATTTTAGTCGAATCGAGGCGGCGATTTCCATCAGCCTGGTTGCTCGACCGGTGGGGTTGGTCATGATCGAGTGATGGCCACCGCAACTCGCACGCAACGTCGTTATGATCACCGTCTCCGGAATCTGGTCCGCACAACACGGGAGATTCACTGCGCCATCCAACGAGGGGTCCCTCGTTCGACCGCACGTGGCTGACTGACGGATTCAGAAGTCCCAGTCGGCCCCGGTCGCTCAAGGCGGCCGGGGCTGATGTGGCTTTTCTTTAGCATCTGGGATCTGGGGCTGTTAACCGTCGGGTCGCAGGTTTGAATAATTAGAGGGGCAGCTTTGAAGTGTTAGATATTCTCCCGATTGTGGCTGCCGACCAAAGGAGTCGCTAGTCGCTTTTCCATCGCATTTTGATCCAGCGGTGGCGAGAATTCGCGCGAAAAGTCCAAAATGTCGTGGTTCTCAGCACCGCAAATAGCAGAGCATCGGGGCCATGCCGCATTGTCAGCGCGTCCAACTGCTGCCGATTCGCGTGTTGGTAACACTAGCACCGCATGCTACAGCTTAGTGCTCCGCTGACTTCGGCGCGTTCGGAAACGGGACAGTTGGTGAATCGCCGGGTGAGCGTTGTGGAAAACGGGCGTAAGAGAGCAGCCGTTCGCACCAATATGCGCGTCGCAAGTTAGGATCGTTCACGTCGAAGTCATAAGAATACGAAGTCGGGATCCGCGTTGGCAATCGCCTTTCAACCGCGCACGGCTTTCCGCGTGAAACCACGTACGGAATTGCTGATAAATGCCATCAGGATTTGCGGCTTAGATCAGTTCGCGAATGGGGCGCGTGTCGTCCAGCAAATAGCGTGGTCGGCCCGAAAGATCGTTCAACTTGGTTTCCAGGTCAATTCCCAAGTGGCGATAGATGGTCGCCAGGATGTTTTGGCCTGAGTAATTCGTATCTACCGCTCGTTCGGCCCGTGGGCCGGTGTCGCCCACGACTTGGCCCATTTGCAGCCCCCCCCCCGAAAACAAGACGGAACTGGCGGGAGCCCAGTGGTCGCGACCGCCGAACTTGTTGATTTTGGGCGTTCGGCCAAATTCGCCATGCACCACCAACAACACGTCCTTATCCAAACCGCGATCGTGCAAATCAGTGATCAGGGTATGAATCGCTTTATCGTAAATGGGCAACTTCTGCCGGAGGGCATAGAAGTTGGTTTGCGACTTTTGGTCGGTACCGGCGTGGGTATCCCAGTCGCCCGGCGGGCAGATAGTACCCGCCATCGAAAGCGTCACCACGGGGACGCCCGCTTCAACCAACCGTCGCGCTTGCAGCAAGCGTTTGGCCGGGCCGTAAGCGTCTTGCAGTGCCTTCGGTTCCTGGCTGATGTCGAACGCGGTACGCGTCTTCGGCGAACGAATGATCTCCAGCGCCTGATCGCGAAAGCCATCAAAACCCGCGACATTACCTAATTGATCCTGAGCGTTCGGCGGCAGGCGGTCCATATCACGCAACAGGCCGCGCCGCTCGTCGAAGCGGTCGGTGGAGATTTCGCGCGAAAGTTGCAGGCTGCTCATCCCTTCGCCACTGGGCGTGAATGGCCGATGAGCCGCGCCCAGCCAAGCCGGTTCGCCGGGATCAGCGCCATTTTCGCCGCGCAGCGAAACGTAGGTAGGCATGCCGCCTACGCTGCTGCCACGAATACGACTGATGTAACTGCCAAACACCGGCCGCTTTTCACGTTCCCCAAAACCGGTCATCACCACCCAGGCGCTATGCGTGTCCAACATTTCCACGCCGTTTACCACCGAAAACTTGTCCGCGATCGTCGCGTGCCGCGGCATCAATTCGCAGACGCGCAGGCCCGGAACATTTGTTTCGATCGGCTGGAATTCGCCGCGAATTTCGGCGGGAGCGTCCGGCTTCAAATCGTACATGTCGATGTGGCTTGGTCCACCAGCAAGAAAAACGACAATCACTGACTTAGCCCGCTGCCGGTCATCCACCGCTCCCATCGCTCGCCAGCGAAGCATGTCCACCATGGTGAATCCGCCCAGCCCGAGTCCGCCCGCACGGAGAAATTCGCGGCGTGAAACTTGGTCGCACGACCGCGAAGTCTGTTGCGAAAACATCGTGAGCATCATCGTCTCCCGAGAAATGGCGAATCCACAAGCCATCAAGCAATGTTTATGTTATCGGCCACCAAGGGCCGGATCAATGTCAATGAGTTGCTGTCGCTCGATGTGTATTCCCGCTTCTGAAGCGCCTTAGTCTTCTCGCCCTGGCGCCCCCGCGAACTGTGCTAAGCGTTGCCCAGTATGAAGGCGAAGCCAACGATCAGTTCGAATCCAATGCGATGAGTGGCGGAAATAGCAGACCCTTTCAAGTTGCGAGTGATAAAAGCTCCTGCCAGCGTGAGCACTGCCGGGCGAGCGTTCCATTGGCACCGTGACGACTGGCAGCGTCGTCGTCGGCGCGAGCCAGCCACGCGCCGTAGATCGGGGTACTCCTCACCCGACTGCTGCGTCGATGTTGTTGCTGCTGCAGACGCAGGCGATGAACATACCGGCGCTGGGTCCGGGTGATTGAGGTCATCCCTCAATAATCACCGAGAACACGTCGGCGTGAAACTCAGCGCGAGCGAGGAGAGTAGCCGTCCGACTGGCGAGAACTCGCGTGAAAAGTCCCAAATGTCTTGGCGCACAGCACGGCGAGAAACTTTGACAACAGTTGACGATTGGCATGGATGGTGCTTAACATCTGTAAGCATGCGTGATGTCCACCCGAGACTTGGTCTGCTTTTCGAAGTAACCATGTTGGCATCTCCAGAAGGAAGCATCCTATGAAGCGGTTCGCCCTCTCGATTTTCGCCGTTATGGCTTTGTTTGTCTTGGCACCCGAGGCCAACGCTCAATGGGTGCGGACCTATCGCCCGGTTTATCGCCGCGTTTATCAGCCGATGTTCGTGGCGCCGCCAGCGACGCGTGTCTATCGAGCCCCGATGGTTGTCTACCAACCTTCTACGGTCGTATACTCGCGCCGCCGCCCGATTCTAGGCGGCACGGTGGTCAATACTCGGCCCGCCTATCGCCGCTCTGTCATTTGGTAGAACTTGCTGGCGAATGGCGAGAACTCGCGCAGAAAACTCCAGAAGGTCGTGACACACTGCGCCGCAGGAATTCAACGCGCTGCATCTGTCCCTATCGACGAGTAAGACAAGTCACGATCTTAACCGACGTTTCTCGGAACTTGAACCGAATCGAAGCTCAGATCGACGGCATTTTTAGCGTTAACCGCACTTACGCGGTCATTTCCAAACCGCGCATCGTGCCTGTGCTCGAAGCAAACCGGTCTGATTCGAACCCGAGGCGTTGCAACAGTGACACATAGAGATTCGCTAGCGGATAGTTGCGATCGCGATCGAAAGCCAGATGTCGGCCGTGCTTGAATCCGCCGCCGGCGAGCAGCATGGGCCAGTTCTTGTTCGTGTGGCCGTTGGCGTTCCCCATGCAGGTGCCGTAAACCACGGCCGTGCGGTCGAGCAACGACGTGCCTGTTTCGTTCGCGGTTTGCAGGCCGAGGAGAAAATCGCGGACGGCGGCGAGCTGCGCTTCTTCGATCTTTCGCAGTTCGTCGATCATCTCGGGCCGGTTACCGTGATGCGTTAGCGAGTGCGTTTCATGCTCGACGCCGGGGATGGCCGACAGCGTTCCGAGCGGAACGACGTATAAGCTGACGACGCGGGTTGAGTCGGTCTCCAGGGCCAACCGAATCAAATCGAACATCATCCGCAGTTGCGAGATCAACAGCGCCGGACCGTCGACGTCCTTCGGCTCCGCCAGTGAAACCTGCGGCTTCGGTTTGTACTCCCACGCTTCGGCCTGCAGCAGTTGCTGCTCCAGTTCGCGGATCGAGGTGAAATACTGATCGAGACGCCGACGATCGGCCGGCCCCACCGTCATTTCTAAACGACCGGCCCGCGCGCGAACCGAATCGAGCAGGCTTCGGCCGGCCTTGAGGTCTTCCACACGGGCGGCAGTCTCTTGGGCCGTCCCTTGGATGAACAACCGTTTGTAGAGCGCGGCGACGCTCGACTCGGCGGGAATCGCGACGCCCGCGCGAGTGAACGACATGCTGCTCGTACCGTTTCCGGCGCTGACGTTGAGCGTCAGGCTCGGCAGGCGGGTGCGGCTGCCGACCTGTTCGGCCACGACTTGATCGAGCGACACGGTGTTCCGAAAGCCCGCCCCCGCCGGATGCGGCGCGCCGGTGAGAAACGCCTTTTCGTTGGCGTGACCGCCATCGACGCCGGGATGCGACAGCCCCGAGAAGACTGTGAAGTCGCGGCGGACCGGCTCGAGCAGTTTCAAATACGGCGACAGCTCGTAATCGGAACCTTCCATTTCCGGGAAGAACAGGTGCGGCATGATGCCGAGATTCGTTTGCACGGCGACGAGCCGTCGTGCGGTATCTTGTTCAGCCGCTCGGGCCAGGGCCGGCGTCATGGCGTCGAATAGCGGCAGCGACAGCGAGACGCCGACGCTGCGCAGAAATGTGCGACGCGAGAGGGCACAACGCTTGAGCGAGTTCATCGTTACTTCCGGCGAAAGAGGGGGGATTGTACGACTTGGTGTAACAGCGTCCGCAGTCCGTATTCGCTTTTCTGCGCCGCCGTAAGGATGCGCTCGACCTGGGCCCGATCGGCAAAACTGACCGGCGAGCCGGTCGCGTAGAGGATCAATCGTTCGACGAGCGCCCGGGCCACGACCTCCTGATCGCGCAGCAGCAGTTGTTTGTATTCCGCGACGTTGCGGAAAGCTTTGCCGTCGGCCGTCGTGCCCGAAGCGTCGACCGGTAGACCGTATCGAAAGCTCTCAAGTATCGTCTTGGCCGGCACGTTGACGAATTCCTCGCGACTCGGCAAGTCGCCCGTCTCGCCGGTATGGCGATAGCGGGTCCGCTGGCCGCCGATCACGTCGAAGCTTTCCAATGCGAAGCCCGGCGGGTCGATCTGGGCGTGGCAACCGGCGCAGCTCGCGTGATTGCGATGCTTGTCGAGTTGCTCACGAATGGTCGTGGCGCCGCGCACGTCGGGGTCGACGGCCGCGATATCCGGCGGCGGCGGCAGCGGCGCACGGCCGAGCAGGCGGTCGAGCACCCAAGCGCCGCGCAGCACCGGCGAAGTCGTAGTCCCGTTGGCCGTCACTTTCAGCACGGCGGCTTGGGTCAAAAAGCCGCCGCGGACGCAGCCCGGCGGCACAGCGACGCGGCGGATCGCGCTCCCTTCCACGCCCACTATCCCGTAATGCTCGGCCAGGCGCTGGTTCACCATCAAAAAGTCGGAATCAATCGCATGGGCCGCACCGAGATCGTGCGTGAGCAGCTCGCGGAAATAGGCCCGTGGCTCGGCGAGCATCGCATCGCGCAGGTCGAGGCGGAAACCGGGATAGAGCTTTCCTTCGGGGCTGGTCGCATCGATTTCGCGCAGCTCCAGCCATTGATCGAGAAAGTCGTTCACAAAGCGATCGGAGCGCGGATCGGCGAGCAGGCGATCGACTTGCTGTGGGAGGGCCGTGCCGCTGAGTTGTCGCTTCGCCGCAAGGGTGGTTAGTTCGTCGTCGGGAAGCGAGTTCCACAAGAAATACGACAACCGCGCGGCGACGGCATAGGCATCGAGGGCCATCGGGTCCTTCGGGTCGGCGGCCCCCGGAGGTTCGTTGAGGAACAAGAAGTCGGGCGAACAGAGAGCGACGCGATACGCGGCCCGCATGGCGGTCTCAAGAAAATCGCCTGCGGCGAGACGCTCATGCGCAATCTTGACGTACTCGGCGACCTCTTCGGCAGCGACGGGGCGACGAAACGCACGGGGCAGAAAGTCGGCCAGCAGCCGCTCTGCGTCGGCTGTCGGCAACGGCGAGGCAGCGGTCCAAACCGGTTGATTCTTTTGAAATTCGCGGCCGTCCTTATGGTTCGGAACGGAGCCCGGATGACGCAGCGGAGGGGGCGGCTGACGCGGTACCGGTCGATTCTTCTCGTTCGACAATTCTGCCAGCGGCAGATTGCCGAACAGTCGCGTGTGACTCAACGGCGGCCAAGCGTCGTGCAATGGGCCTTCGACGTCCACCCAGTTGACGGCCACACACGGCCCGTCGTATCCCAGCGGGTTGGAGTAGTTCGGCCAGAGGTTGGCCGGGTTGAGTTGCAGCGTCTCGGCCGCATTCAACCAGACCACAATCTCATGCTCGCGCGCCGCCAATGACGGCGCATCGAAATACGCCAGCAGCCGCTCGTTCGCCAACAGGGCCAACGATTGCATCCGCCGCGCCGGTTTCATTTCGCCGGCCTTGTAGTCGAAGCTCCACACCGACGTGCGGATACGGTAGTAACCGGAATGATACGGCGAGAAGTTGCCGACCTCCGGACGATATGATTCACGCGCGCTCGTCAGTATGCCAAGCGAATCCATAGTTTCGAAGTACGGCAGCTTTTCCGGAAGCCGCATTTTTCGCAAGGCTTTGATTTGCTCCAGATCGACTTGGCCGCCTTGGATCGGAAACGAACACTCGCCGAACTGTGCCAAACCGCCGATGCGACGGATGCGAGTCCGATACACCATCGGACGATCTTGGCGAACGATGGCACGATCGAGCACATAGTCGGCGGCTTCGAGGTACTTGCGCAGTTGAACGGCCGAGATTTCGAGCGCGTCGCTCCCTTTATCGAAGCCGTCGACACGACCGTCTTCCGGCAGCAGATCTTTGACCGCGAGCCCCGGCATGGCGAACAGATCGCGGAGCGTGTTTTCGTACTCCGTACGATTGAGCCGCCGCAAGGGGACGCGGCCTTCGCTTCGTTGCTGCCGTGCGTCTTCTTGCGTCAGTAGGCTGCCGAGCGATTTGATCAGGGCAGCGCGATCTTGCGCCGCGAGTGCGTCGCCCGCATCGGGGGGAGGCATTTCGCCGGTCTCGATGCGGTCGTGAATGCGCACCCAGCGCGCGAAGGTCGCCGGGTTATCGAGATCCGTTCCGAGCGTCGCAAGATCGAGGCCGCCCGATTTCTCCGCGGCATCGTGGCAAGCCGTGCAATGACGGTCGAGCAAGGTCCGCACCGGTTGAGGCAACTCGGTGGCCGAGCCGATGCCTGACATGGCCATGGTCCAGGCTAATACGGCAGTGAGAGGCGACGGCCGGCGAGCATACATCATGAATCCAACCCAACATTTATTGAAAGCGATCTGGTCGCAGACTTTGAGTCGAAGTGTCCAGTCTACCTTAGTCCTGACGAGGATACTTGGCCTCGGCCTTAGTAGGATCATCCGGTTAGATGCGGCGGCGGCCTGCGATCGTTGCTGAAAGAAGGCGATTCACTACTTTGCCGAGCCGCGTTGCTTCAACGGCGTCAGGAGGGCCGGCTCGACGTGGAGTAGGCGGACGTGAGTTCCCAACCGTGCTGTTTGTCATGACACTCTACACTTTTTTGCGAGAGTTCTCACCGTTTTTAGCCGAACCGAGCCGGCAATTGCCATCAGCCCGCTTGCTCGGCCGGTGGTGATGGTCATGATGGAGTGATGGCCACCGCGACCGTTGGGGATCGTTCGTCGCTTGATTTTTGTGCCGTGCGAGGCTGCTGTGCAGTCGCGACTCCGCCGGTGACTGGCATGGGCTTTTTTCCCATGAACGATTGCAGGAATGATCCAAGTTTGCTGTTGGCTTCGGGCTTCGCCTTGGAACTGGCGGATGCCGAGGCGCTAGACTGACAGGCCGCAAGTCGTTCGTGGAGTAGCTTTGACTCAGCTTTGGCAATGAAATAGGTGACGAGGAAGCGGAAATGATGGCTTACAAGCGTTGGCTTTGCATCCTAGTTGCAGTTGCGATCATGCCACTTCCGGCCCCTGGAGAAGATTGGCTTCAGTGGCGAGGTCCGACGCGGGATGGTTTCTATCGCGGCCTATCCTGGCCTGAATCGCTCGATGAGAAGAACTTGCGGACCTCCTGGCGGGTCGAACTCGGACAGAGTTATTCAGGGCCGATCGTCAGCGGTAAGCGAGTCTTTACGACGGAAACCGTTAACGCCGATAAAGAGCGAGTCCGTGCGTTCGATCGCGACACAGGCGAGGAATTGTGGCAAACCGAATGGAAAGGTTCGCTAATCGTTCCCTTCTTCGCCTGGGCCAACGGTAGCTGGATTCGCGCGACACCGGCTTGTGATGGTGAGACCCTGTATGTTGCTGGCATCCGCGATGTACTGGTGGCTCTTGATGTTTCCAACGGCAAAGAGCGTTGGAGGGTCAACTTCGTAGATGAATACAAAACGCCGGTTCCCTCGTTCGGATTTGTGGCCTCGCCACTGATCGACGGCGACCATCTGTATGTGCAGGCGGCTGCGGGAGTCGTTAAGCTCGACAAACGTACCGGCGAGGTTGTCTGGCGAGAGTTTCACGACGAAGGCGGTATGAACGGTAGCGCCTTCTCGTCCCCAATTATCGCAACCATCGACGGCGTCCGCCAACTCGTCGTGCAGGCCCGGGAAAAACTAGCTGGCCTCGCGCTCGACAGCGGCAATGTGTTGTGGTCGCAGAAAGTGCCCGCCTTTCGCGGCATGAACATCATTACCCCAACCATCATTGGCGACCTCGCCTTCACCAGCACCTATGGGGGCAAAACAGTCGCGTATCGAATTCATAACAGCGCACCGATGGGCGAATCGCCGAACTTCAGCGTGGAAACCGCTTGGGAGGAACCAGCTCAAGGCTACATGAGTTCGCCGGTCGTGATCGCCGGCCACGCGTATGTTCATCTCCGCAATCAAAGGTTTGCGTGTTTCAATCTTGAGAGCGGTAAGCGTACTTGGACCAGTGAGCCGTTCGGCAAATATTGGAGCGTCATCGCCCGTGGTGATCGACTGCTGGCTTTAGACGAAAAGGGGGAACTGTTGCTCATCGCAGCTAATCCCAGCGAATTCAAGCTCCTCAGCCGTCGAAAGGTAAGTGACGAATCGGCATGGGCTCACTTGGCCGTTGCCGATGGCCAACTCTTCGTGCGTGAATTGAACGCACTTTCCGTCCTGCAATGGAAAGAGGAATAACGCCACTGCTAAACGACGCGTCACTCTCGAACCTAACTTCATGCCAGAACGGCAAACGTCGTAGCATTAGTTCGCAGATCCACGGTTCAGTTCCGAGCAAATGTTTCGGTGCGTCCTGACGTGCAGAATCGAGGGGCGTTTGCGAACGATCAGTGTGGCGAGTTGGCTTTTTATGCCGACTTCCTCCAATCGCACTTCAGTAGCCAACCTAACCGCGCTGAACTACGAATCTCGCACATCGGAATCGATTCAACTGGTTGCGTCACGCTGCGCCGCCTTGGATCGTTCACGAATTCGTTCTCGATGCCCTGATGCGGTCGCTCTTTGTCGTAGTGCTCCAGGTTTTCCCCGCACACATGATCCATGTGCGTCTCGCCGAAGCTCACGAACCGATCCAGTCACTCTTGCTGGATCGATTGAACGAACCGCTCCACGAAAGCGTTGGTGTTCGGTGTCCGGAACTCCGGCACTTTCACATTCACTCGCTTTCGCCTCAGCGCTTGATTGACGTTCTTGGTGAACTTCGAGTCGCGGTCGTGTTGGACGATGCCAGGTTCCATGCCTTGGATATTTGCCCATGTCACAAACGACTCAACTTGCTCCTTCACCCACACTGCGTTCGGGTGGAAGGTTTGCTGGCTGCTTGCGGGAACGGCCGTTTCGTCGCTTATCCGACCGCGAGGGCATAGGGCATGGGGTTCAGCATTACATGGCCGCACAACCATCCACAATGCGCGTGCCAAAGGAGCACAAGATCGCCAAAGATTCGACCGATGGCCGCCTGCCGTCAGCACTGTCGATTATGCCACCCGGTCAACTGAACACGTCGAGGAATAAATCCGTGACCTTCTCACGTTCCTGCTGGCGACAGGAGATTCCGAGCACGCAGCCTTTAAGAAGCCGGCTGGTACGTGATTGTCTAAAATCCAGAGTCTTCCGAGAAGATCGCGGGCATTTTAGTTTGCTGTGGCAGTGACGATTTCCACATTTGGGGAGCGACGGCAGTTTTGCCTCGCTGCTCGATGATTTCTTGATCGGCTGCTTTCGCTTCGATACATTGCATCGCTCGACCCTGATCTCTACCGGGACTTGTTCCGCTTCGCTCTGGAGGACTACCCCTTTGTTGTCGCGTTCCTTGCTTGCCAAAGCATTCCGGCCGCTTTCTTCCAGAGGCCGTTCGCCTAATCTTTGCATCCCACTCGCGTTCGTTTGCTCGCAGATAGTCCTAATTCTAGCGGCGTTTGCCAACTGGGCCGGTATTGCGACTTCTGCAGAACCCTCGATGACTATCGAACAAATTACGTTCGGTCCAAAGAACCATTTTTTCGGCTATATCGGCCACGGTCTCACGATTCCATGGAATGCTAGCGGTCGCTTCATTGTTGCGCTGCGAACCGATTTTCACGACCGCATGCCGACTGTTGGCGACATTGCCGAAGTGGTCCTAATCGATTCACAGAAACAAAATGAGGTGACAGTCGTCGACCGGACTCGGGCTTGGAACGTCCAGCAAGGAACGATGCTCTACTGGAACCCCAGCGAAGCAGAAACGCAGTTTTTCTTCAACGATGTCGATCCGAAATCTGGGCTCGTTTTCACGGTTCTTTACGACGTCAAGAGTCGCCGCCGAGTACGCGAGTATCGCTTCGGCAACGAATCGATCGCCAACGGCGGCGTGGCCCCGAACGGTAAGTACTTCGCCGGCATTAACTACGGCAAGATCAGCCGCTCGCGAGAAGTCATTGCCTATCCTGGAGCATTGGATGGGACGGTCAATGGTCCGGCGAACCCGACGACTGACGGTCTCTTTCGCGTCGATATTGAGAACGGAGAGCGCAAGTTGCTTGTCTCTTACAAGCAACTGTCCGACTTGCTGCTTGACAATCCTAAAGAGCGGGCTCGACTGGGCGATCCCGATAAATACCCGATTTATGTGCATCACACTCTTTGGAACCGAGACAGCGAGTGGATTACGTTTATCGTGCGAGGCAAGGGCAACAAGCGCCCGAGCGCTGGCTGCGCCGTGCGGGTCGACGGCACTGGCTTAAGAAAGATCCCGTTTGCTGGTCATCCAGAGTGGCTCGAGGGCTCTCTTTTCGCAATGGCTTCCAAGGATCACGGTGCCTACAACCTTTATGACGTTGCGGCGGAGAAGTGGGCCGGACAACTCGGCGGGCCCAGCGTATTTCCTGACACCGATGACGACAATGCACTTTCGCCCGATACGAAGCTGTATGTCGGCAGCTACAAGCAAAAACCAACGGAGTGCATTTATACCATCTATTACCGCGGGGATGGAAATTACATCCGTTCTCCCCCAGTTCCAACAAAAGTGGGAGGTGGCGTTGTGCGGATTGATTCGGCACCACGCTGGAACCGAACGAGTGACGGACTGCTCGTGCCGGGCGTCATTAGCGATGGCACGCTGCAGTTGTTCGAATTGCGGTTGATAAAGTGACGGGCGCCCATGTGCCTTGCCTCATAACCAGTCGCAGATTCAACACCACGTCAATTCAGTCACTAGTACACCTGCTCAGGAAGACGTCATGAAGGGATTGGTCCTGCTCGGTGTGCTGTTTATCGTGACCAGTCTTCGCGCGGCCGATTTGCCGACGCGTGATCCACCAACCCATGCCGATGCTTCCTATGGCTCGCATGCGCGGAATGTGCTCGATTTCTGGCGGGCGGAAGGAAATGACCCTCGGCCGTTGTTGGTTTTTATTCACGGTGGAGGCTGGACCGGTGGTGACAAGCTGCAGGAGGGAAATCCGCAGCGACATTGGCTGGCAAAGGGTGTCTCTTATGCGGCGATCAACTACCGACTGACTACTGAAGCTCCTTTGCCAGCCCCTGTTCACGATGCGGCTCGAGCCATTCAATTTCTGCGCACGAAGGCGAACGAGTGGAACATTGATACGAAACGGATCTGTCTGACCGGCGGGAGCGCCGGGGCGTGTACAGCAATGTGGCTGCTCTGCCATGATGATCTGGCCGATCCCAAGTCCATGGATCCGGTGCTACGCGAGTCGACTCGCGTAGCAGGTGCTGCCGTATTTCGTGGGCAAACCTCGATTGATCCTAGGCAAATCGAACCGTGGCTCGGGCCAAATGTGCTCCAGCATCGGATGATCGCCATGGCAGTCGGTGAACGCACCATCGACAACGCATTGAAGAATTACGCTGTACATCGCAATGCGTATGTCGAGTTTTCTCCCTTTAATCACGTCAGCCGAGATGATCCTCCGCTGTTCATGTCGTGCGACGCTGACCTGACCGTTCCCGCACGGCATGCGAGCCACGGTATCCACCATCCCGTGTTCGGCGTGAAGCTCAAGGAAAAGTCGGATTCCGTTGGGATGGAGTGTCATTTACTCGTCGGAAAGGGAACGACTTATAAATCAGAGAAGTACGCAGACGCCGTAGCGTTCCTTGAGGCCGTATTGCGCGTGCCGTGACAGGCACTGTTGCGGATCGCACTAGGCGTGCATTCTTGCGTGCGAAACGTACTCTCAGCAGCGAGCGACGTTACGCTCAGATCTCACACCGCCGTACTCGTGCGCGCGTTAACTTGATCTCGTCGGCAGGCAAAACGCGGACTCTCAATCGTTTCGGCAGTCCGCAGCGGCTGGGGAAGGGACTTCACTGCTGCGGCGCGCATTTGATGTTGTTACGTTGACCTCGCGTCGCCTAAGACATATAAGTGGATTCTGATGCTTTGCGGTTGGGTGCTTGCTAGACGGTGGTTTGACATGATGACGGCGGGAAAAACGGTGAACGTACGAACGAGTCGACGTGCTGCACTGCAAATCGGTGCAGGGCTGTTCGGGCTCAATCTTCCCCAATGGTTGCAGGCTGCACCCCACGCTGGTCGCAAGTCCTCAGACATTTCGTGCATCTTTCTGTTCCTGGCTGGCGGACCAAGCCAATATGAAACCTTCGATCCAAAGCCCGATGCGCCCGTTGAAATTCGGGGGCTCTGGCAACCAATCTCGACGAATGTGGCTGGAACTCACATCTGCGAGAAGTTGCCGCTGATGGCGCAGCGGATGGACAAGGTCACCATCATTCGCTCGTGGCAAGGCAGAAACGGCGGCCACGATGTCGGTTCGCAGCACGTAGCATCCGGATTCCTTCCCGCGCGCAACGAACAGTACTTTCCCAACTTTGGTTGCCTTGTCTCCGCACTGCGGGGCAACCGAGTGCCGGGAATACCCGCCCATCTCGGTTTGCCAGTCGCGGCTCGCTATACAAACCCGCCTGGCTATCTTGGCGCCGCGTACGACGCTTTCAATATCAAGGGTGACCCGAGTGCTCCGACCTTGCAGTTCAACAAACTGAGCGTCGATGCCTCACGCTTTGAGAATCGCCGGTCGTTGCTTGCTCAGATGGAGAACCTCAACAAACTCTCCGTCCAAAACGCCGGGCCGTTCGAAGCACACGACAAGTTCGGCGCAGAAGCGATTTCGCTGCTCACCAGCGGTGCGATGGCGCGGGCGATGAACCTGGATGAGGAACGGACATCGCTGCGTGAGCGTTATGGCCAGAACATCTACGGGCAACGCGTCCTCATGGGACGCCGGCTGATCGAAGCCGGGGCGAGGTTCGTGACCATCAACCAAGCCGTCCAAGGTGGGCTGTTCGGCGATGGCACGACGGATGGCACCTGGGATAATCACCAGTTGCTGTTCGAATCGATGATGTCGGTCTCCGAGGCACCTGCGAACGCACCCAGCGGCTACAAGTGGCATTCGTATCGAGGGCCCGGAAACCTGCCGCAATTGGACATGTCCCTCTCGGCCTTGCTCGATGACCTGGAAGAACGTGGCTTACTTGACACAACACTCGTTGTGGTCATGGGCGAGTTTGGACGCACACCCCGCATCAACAAGGACGGCGGCCGAGATCACTATCCCAACGCGGGCTGCGTGCTGATGGCGGGCGCCGGTATTAGTCGTGGCGCTGTGATTGGCGCGACCGATCGTTCAGGAGCATTCCCAGCTACGCGACCTTGGACGCCGGAAGACGTTGCAGCATCGATCTACCATGCCCTGGGCATCGAACCACACCGCACTTATTTCCCAAGACTCCCCCGCCCTACACCAATCGCGGCCGGGCAAGTGATCGACGGCCTGTTTGCCTAGTTTGTCGCTGCTTGCCCAGAGCAGGAACGCCAGACGACTGCCGCAACCAACTTGCCTGGATCCAAGCCGAGACTTTAGTTGAACCATGATCGTATTTTGTCATATGCCACGGTTTGCTGCTTGGCCGATATGCATCGCAGCCTGCACCATGATTTCTGCCATCTCGACCGCGGCCGATGCCCCGTCGCTGCATCAGCAAATTGACACACTCATCTCCCAGCGGCACTCTGAACTTAAGGTCGTCCCGACTGCGATTTGCAGCGACGCGGAGTTTATCCGTCGCGTGCATCTAGATCTGAACGGCGTCATTCCATCAGCAGAAGTAACTCGAGCTTTTTTAGAGAACTCTGCGACCGACAAGCGACAAAAGCTGATTGACGATTTGCTCGCCAGCCCCGACTATGCTCTGCACATGGCTCGGTTGTTTGATGTCATGCTCACCGAGCGACGGATTGCGGCGGGGGGCAACTTGTACGATGTGCCCGCACCGAACTGGCGCGAGTATTTGGCGGAGTCGTTTGCCTCCAATAAACCCTGGGACCAGCTTGTTCGGGAGTTGCTGGCCGGTGACGGCACCGATGAAAAACTCGCGAGCGCGCTCAAATTCTACCTCGTCCGGGATGTCGCCCCGCATCAACTGACACGCGATGTGGGACGTCTGTTTCTCGGAGTCGATCTGCAGTGTGCCCAATGTCATGACGACCCACACGTTGTAGATTATCGCCAGTCTGACTACTTCGGCATATACGCATTTCTGGAACGGTCCAAAATGCACCCGCTCTCGCCCCGCGGAGCACAACTGGCAGAAACCGCCGCGAGCAAAACGACGTTTGTTTCGGTCTTCACGACCAGGTCTGGGGAAACTAGTCCCCGCTTGCCCGGCGGCGAAATGATTGCCGACCCGCCGCTCGAAAAGGATAAAGAGTACCTCGTCAAACCGGAGCCAAAAGTTCGGGGCGTCCCTACTTATAGCCGGCGATTGAAACTGGCTGAGCAGCTTCCCCGCGCGGGAACGCTGGGGTTTACGCGAAACATTGCCAATCGCTTGTGGGCCATCTTGCTGGGAAGAGGATTGGTACACCCCCTCGATCTTCATCACGCTGCCAATCCACCTTCACATCCCGAATTGCTCGCCGTGCTGGAACGCTGGATGGTTGAGAACCATTACGACATCAAGGGCTTTCTCCGCGAAGTCGCGATTAGCGATACCTATCAGCGGTCCAGTTTGATGCCGGCTGACTCAAAGGATTTGTCGGAAAAGTCATTTGCCGTCGCGCCTTTGCGTGGGCTGAGCGCTGAACAATTGCGGTGGTCGGTGCTGCAAGCCACGGGTCGGATTGAATTGCATTACGCTCGGCTCGATGCTCAAACGAAGAAAACTTCGCCATTGTCAGAAGCGAGTCCCACACCGGCTTGGAAAGAGAAGATTACGCGGAACGAAGCCCTGGAACGTCAGTCTGTTAGCTTGGTGGCCGCGTTCACGGGGCTTCCCGGTCAACCGGAAGAGGGCTTTCAACCGGTGGTCGATCAGGCGCTGTATTTGCGCAACAGCACTAAGCTTTTACCGATTCTCCAAGAGGACTCTGGCACTCTGCTCGCGCGCCTCAACCAGATGTCCGACATCCAGTCGGTAGCCGATGGACTGTATCTGAGCGTGCTGTCACGCCTGCCAACCGAGGATGAAATGGCCGAAGTTCGGCAACTGCTCCAGTCGATCAAAACTCCCAAGGAGCGGCGTGAACCGTTGCAAGCTCTGCTGTGGGGTTTGCTGTTGTCGTCTGAATTTCGTTTGAACCACTGATTTCAGGAGCAGCAGATGGCAGGACGTCAATCACGTACCGCAGCGTCGGAGATCTCACGCCGCGCCTGGTTGCAAGGGACTGCTGCTGCACTCGGAGCGGGAGCAATTGAGCAACCGTTACGTGCCGAGGTATCCACGTTATCTCGCAAACAACTGCTCCTCTTGTTTCTGTCCGGGGGTGCGAGCCAGTTCGAAACTTGGGATCCTAAACCGGGCACCAAAACCGGCGGCCCGTTCCGGGCGATCTCGACATCACTCCCTGGCGTGCAGATCGGCGAACTTCTGCCCCACACTTCGAAGATCATGCATCGCCTGACGGTGGTGCGCAGCCTGAATTCGAACATCCCGGATCACTTCCAAGGACATTACGCCATGCAATCGGGCCGCATCGCGCCCGGTTATCCGGTGCTCGGCTCCGCGGTTGCAAAGCTGCTAGAACGATCCGAGGACGTGTTGCCCGGTTACGTTTCGATCCGGCGCGATGGGCCGAAGGCGTACACTGATGTCGGCGATGCAGGCTTTTTGGGCGCGAAGTACGAAGGTGTGCGGGTCGTCAACAATCGGCCTCCGGAGAATCTCGTCCAGCCTGCTGCGGTAAAACCAACCC
Organism: Anatilimnocola aggregata; assembly: GCF_007747655.1. Classification (NCBI taxonomy): domain Bacteria; kingdom Pseudomonadati; phylum Planctomycetota; class Planctomycetia; order Pirellulales; family Pirellulaceae; genus Anatilimnocola; species Anatilimnocola aggregata. The sequence continues at coordinate 2,123,096 of NZ_CP036274.1, read as the reverse complement.
TTGCCGAGACCGTCGATCGCATCCGGAAATCGAACGATGAACGCTTCCGGCGGGGCCGCGATGCAGCGCCAATTGACGCCTATCGGACGACATTCGAACAAGCGCAGGCACTGATGGATCGGCGCGAGATATTTGATTTGACGAAAGAATCTGGTGCTGATCACGAACAATATGGCAAGCACGAATTCGGTCAGAATTGCTTGCTCGCCCGGCGGCTGCTGCAGTCTGGCGTCACTTGCGTGAAAGTTACTCACTTCGACTGGGATGCTCATCAGGACAATTTCTACTGGCACCAAATCCGGTGTGCCGAGTTCGACCGCACGCTGGTCACCTTGCTCGACGACCTCGAGCGGCGCGGCATGCTGGAGCACACGCTGGTCGTGATCTCGGGCGAGATGGGCCGCACGCCGCAGATCAATAAGCTCGGCGGCCGCGATCACTGGGGCCGCGCCTGGAGTGTGGCAATGGCCGGTTGTGGTGTGAAGCCGGGCGTGGTGTATGGTTCGACCAATGACCTCGGTACGGAAGTCAAAGACAAGCCCGTCAAACTCGGCGATCTGTTTCACACTTATTTGCGAGCCGTAGGTATCGATTCATCGGCATCTTACAGCATCGGCGGACAAACCAATCCGGTGGCAGACCCAGCGGCGAAACCGATTGGCGAACTACTCGCCTGATCCATTCCTTCCGGCGGCAATGCCATGCAAAGTGATCCCACCAAAATCAAGGAAGTGGCTGAATACAAACACCACTCACCGCTGGTTTCTTGCGCGTTCGATCCGACCGCCCGGTTTGTGCTGGCCGGAGGACGAGACCGCGACATCCTTTGCCTCGATGTGGCTGCTAAGTCAACCACGGAGCTATCGGGCCACGAGACTTGGGTCGGCAACATCGTACGTTCCGGTACGGACCTGATTCTGACGGCGGACTTTGCGGGTGTGGTTTTCGCTTGGGACTGCACAGGCGATAAACCTCGGCAGCGCTGGAAGATCACCGCTCATGCGAGCACCATCTACTCACTGGCTGCCAGCCCAGACGGCAAGCTGTTCGCGACCGGTGACCGCGATGGCAACATACACGTCTGGCAGGCCAGTGATGGAAAGCGGATGCACGAGTTGCGGATTGAGGGCCATCCTGTGTACGGGCTGGCGTTTCATCCGGATGATCAACGACTGATCTCTGCCGACCGTCAGCCGAAGAAGCCGCGGCTTAAGGTCTGGGAGTTTGCAACCGGCAAGGAGCAACGCAGCATCGATGTGCCTCAACTCTCTGCATATCGCCGCGTGGAAGATATCGAGTGGGGCGGCATTCGTGGCATTACGATTTCGCCCGATGGCGGCACGCTCGTCGCCTGCGGCAGTAACGAATACTCGGGCCCTGCATGTGCGTTGCTGGTTGATATCGCGACCGGTGAACTGAAACTCAAAGTTGCTTCACAGTTGAAGGGCTTTTATTATTCGGCTCAATTTCACGCGCAAGGCTTTCTACTCACAGCTGGGGGCGATATTGGCAAAGGCGAACTGCGTGCGTGGGATCCCACCCAAGGTGAATCGCTTGCCACCGTAGCCACTCCCGGCCCTTGCACCAGCGTCGATATTCATCCGAACGGCCAACGCTGCATCTTAACGCAAATGATCGGACAGCGTTCTTATCCAGACTCCGGATCATTGACTCTATATGAGTGGTCGGAGTGAATCCGTCGCCCCTCGTTTGCTGTTAACACACGAAGGAAAACTGCGGCGATTATCAAAACGTACGAAGGGTGCCGCGACGTCACGTCCCCAAGTGACCGCATCTGGAAGAGTTTGTCGCACAGTTCGAAGTGGCCGAGACCCTGCCAGGTAGCATCTACACGTTAAAAAATCGTCTTGTTCGCGGCTGAAGCAGTACCTAGACTACGACCATCAACGGATGTTGATATTTCCCGCCGGTTCGTTATCCCGCCAAATTTACCCGCCGAGGTCAACCATGCTGACACTGTTGGGAAGACCATTTGAGTGCTGCGATCGAGTCTCCCGTCGTGACCTGATTCGGGTCGGCGGAATCGGTGTATTCGGGCTTACGCTTGCCGGCTTGTTCCGGGCTCGTGCTGCAGCAGCGAAGGGTACGGAGCGGCGGAGCACGGCAGTGATTTTTGTGGAACTGGCCGGCGGGCCGACCCATATTGAAACCTACGATCCCAAGCCACGCGCGCCGGCCGAATATCGCGGACCACTCGGAACGATCGCTACCAACCTGCCCGGAGTACAGTTCAGTGAGCTGATGGTTCAGCAAGCGCGGATCATGGACAAACTGGCTGTTCTGCGCGCGGTCACTCACTCTTCCAGCAGCCACGGCACCTCGGCCCATCTGACACAAACCGGGTATTACCTCCGCGACCCTCAGCGGCGTGAAAACGACATGCCGTGCGCTGGTTCGATTACCTCCCAATTACGCGGACCAAACCAAGTCGGGGTTCCAGCCTATGTGGCTGTACCTCAGGTAATGCGTTTCGGCGGCCCAGCCTACTTCGGCAAGCGCTTTAGCCCATTCGAAACCGGCGGCGATCCCGCTGCTGCCAAATTTGAAGTAAATAACCTGAGCCTCAACACTTCCTTGAATCTCGAACGACTCACCGACCGTCGCTCGTTGCTAGCCGCGTTAGATGGCCAGCGCCGCGCGGCCGCTGCAACAGGAACGACCGAGGCAATTGATCACTTTAGTCGCGAGGCCTTCGAGATGGTCACGGGCGATCGTGCCCGCCGCGCATTTCAGATCGAGGCCGAAAGCGACGTCACCCGTGACCGTTACGGCCGCCATACAACCGGTCAAAGCTTGCTGCTCGCTCGGCGACTGGTCGAAGCCGGAGTGACCTTTGTCACGGTTCGAGTTGGTGGCTGGGATGATCACGTTCAGATCGAACAGCGTATGAAGGAAAGGGGACCAGCGTACGACCAAGGGTTGGCCGCTCTTGTCGAAGACATTCACGAGCGGGGACTCGCGCGCGATGTCCTCGTTGTCTCGATGGGCGAATTTGGGCGCACGCCGCGGATCAATGCCAGCGCCGGTCGCGATCACTGGGGAACGCTGATGAGCGTGGTGATGTCTGGGGGCGGATTGAAGATGGGGCAAATTATCGGCTCGTCGAATGATAAGGGTGAAACGCCGCAAGATCTCCCCTATCGTCCCGAAAACATCCTCGCCACGATCTATCGCCACCTGGGGATCGATCCGCAGTTAACATTCAACGATTTCTCCGGACGGCCTCGCTACATCCTGGAAAACCGAACGGTCGTGAAAGAGCTAATCTGACCATTCGCATGGCTTGAAAGAGCCTTTCTGCGGAATGATAACGGTAATGCACCCGCTTGAATTAATACCCACCTGACAAGGGCTGCCTCATGCTTTCGCTTCTCGATTCGCCGCCACGACTGTGTAGTGGATTGAGTAGGCGCGAAGTTCTGACCATCGGTGCTTTGGGTTTGGGAGGACTGGCCCTACCTGACTTGCTGCGTGCCGAGTCAACTGGCGGAATCCATTCAACGAAAAAGGCCATCATCATGATCTACATGTGCGGCGCTCCACCGCATCAGGACATGTACGATCTGAAAATGGAGGCGCCTGCCGAAATTCGTGGAGAATTCCAGCCGATTGAGAGCAACGTGCCGGGAATTCGGATTTGTGAACACTTGCCGCGCCTGGCACGGATCATGGACAAGCTCGTGCCCATTCGCTCGGTGGTAGGTTCACCTAATGGCAGTCACGATTCATTTATCTGCTACACGGGCCGGTCTTTCATGCAGCAACCGCCGGGTGGTTGGCCATCAGTTGGCGCAACACTTTCGAAGTTATTGGGCAGCCGCGATCCCGGCACGCCACCCTTTGTCGGGCTCGCACCGGTTACGGGGCATCCGCCCTATGGTTCGCCGGGTCATCCGGGATTTCTCGGCGCGTCGCATAGCGCCTTCCGCCCCAATGGTGAAGGTCGCGCTGATCTAAAGCTCAACGGCATCCCAGTCGAGCGCCTACAAGACCGTAAGCAACTATTGTCGAGCTTTGATACGATTCGCCGCAACGTAGAGAACTCGGGCAAGCTCGCGGGCTACGACGCCTTTACGCAGCAGGCCCTCGGCGTGCTCACTTCTAGCCGGCTTGCGGAAGCCCTCGACGTCAGCCGCGAAGATCCACGCGTACGCGAACGATATGGCAAGGGGGACGCCAAGAACTATGGCGACGGCGCTCCTCGCAACCTGGAACATTTCCTCATGGCGCGGCGTCTGGTAGAGGCCGGTGCGCGTTGCGTGACACTTAACTTCGGCCGCTGGGACTTCCATTCGAATAACTTCTCCGAATTCAAGAACACGCATGGCCCGTTGTTCGATCAAGGACTGAGCGCTCTCGTGGAAGATCTGCACGAGCGCGGCTTGAGCGACGAAGTTTCCGTGGTCGCCTGGGGTGAATTCGGCCGCACGCCAATCATCAATAAGGACGCTGGCCGCGACCACTGGCCGCAGGTCGGCGGCGCGCTACTCGCTGGTGGCGGGCTGCGGACCGGACAGGTGATCGGTGCCACCGACCGTCTCGGCGGAGAGGCGGTCGACCGCCCGGTGCATTTTGGCGAGGTATTAGCAACGCTTTACCACCAGCTGGGAATCAATCCCAACAAAACCACCGTCCGCGACTTCGCCGGTCGACCGCAATATCTGGTCGATCGCCATCAACCCATGCGAGAATTGATCTAGCGACTGCACCTGGCTACTAATGTTCTCCTTCCGTTGACAATCAAACGACACAGACGTTGAAGCCGGCACCGGCAATGGGAATGGTCGGGCGAGGTCAACCGCGCTTCTGAAGTTTGCGGTAACGAGCAATCCAGCCGGACTTGAGTCTTCGATTGTTAAGCACGTTGCCTGGTCGCTAGAGCCCGTCGAAAAACGAGTGATCGTTAGACGATTGGAAACTTACAGAGAACCACCGCGTCTCGCCCCAAGATCAAGCTCAGACCAATCCCATGAATGCCTCATCTTTGCGTTTTGTATCGACGGTTCTACTCACGTTCTTATGCAGCATGGAAGTGATCATCGGGGCCGACGACACCATTTTTCGCTGTGGTGATGAGCTGATCGTTCGGCTCCCGCAGCTCGGTCAATGGCGATACAAGTACCCAAAGCTGAACGCGACATTGAAATTGACCGGCGCAAGTGGCGAGAAAGTATTGCAGGTGAATCTCAGCGATCGCCTCACGCCCGAAGCAATGGTGATCGATGTGGTTGGTTTTGGCGCGTGCTCGGCGGTGTCGCTCGAAGTGAAAGACGCCACAGGCAAGTCGGTACATGCGCAGCAAGTGAGCCCAGTGCCGACGGTGACCATTCTCAATACCCTGCCGCTGCAGAACAACACGTTTGCGGCGATCGAGCCGGGGTCGAAGCTCGATCCGTCGGCCACGCCTCGGATTGCGCTTCCCGATCTGACAAAGCTCCGTATGCAAGATCTCACCGGTGCCACGCGCACCGTCACGACCGACTCAATCACGTATCCGGTCATCACCGATGCCGATCTACCGGGCATTGCCTCGAACAATGGCACAATCCTGTCGCGCCAGAGTTTCGCTCCGGACGATCCGACCAAGGTGAGCCTCTATTTCTCGTATCGCAAGGCGATCTACGACACTTCGACGACGAAGCTCAAAGAGTGGCGCAAGATGCTGATCGAGGTGCCGCTCGATCGGGCGTGGCTCAACAAGCAGGGTGACGAGACGATCACGTTGCCGCTCGATGGCTTCGCGATCCACACGACCGAAGAACGTGAGTTGGCCAATCCACGCTGGAATGATCCCTTGGGATACAACATGCTCGGCGGCTCATCGAGCGGCTTATACCAAGGTGGTCAATCGGTCGAGGTCGACGACCAGGGACGCATCTATATCAGCAACGTCGCCGACGGCGCGGGCATTGTCCGCTTCAATCCGCACACTGGCAAGTTTGAGCAACCGCCGGTCTGTTTTCAGGCCGAGACACGCAAGTTTGTGCCAGAAACACCGGGCATCAAACGCAATTGGGATCTCGATGACGCCAAACTCGTATGCACCCGCGGGCGATTGTATATCGTATTCGATCGCAACTACCGTGTGAGTACGCCCAACGGTGAGTTCGAGACGTGTAGCGGTGTGGTGTCGGTGCCACTGGAGAACTGGCACGATGCGGAGGTGTTTCGCAAGGACATTCGCCTGCACGCGGCTTGCTGGCCGACAGCCAAGGTACCGCTCTACAACGATGAGTTGATCGTCGGTAGCTCGCGCAAGGCAGGTGCCCCTGTCGCCACCAAACGTGGCATCACGTTTGGCACGTACCGACTTGACCTGGACGCGAATGGCAATACCGAGCGATTGTCGGTCATCAAAACGATTCGTGATCCAAGCGACGCAGCAGGTAGATCGTTGCCTCCGACCGAGTTCGAGACCATCAAGGGCCTGCAGCGCCAGCGTTACATCAATATCGGCGCTGCAGGGCGTCAGTTTGTGCGTTTAGCTTATGGCGAATGCTCGATCTCGCGTGCGGCGATAGCGCTGTCGATGCCTGACGCGCCGGCCGATTTGATTGCCGACTCGACGGGTCGCCACCGCACAACGTTCTCTGGCGCTCCCAGTGGCGAACTGACAATTCGCTTCGATATCACCGCGAAGATCAAGCGCGATCCTCAGCGATTTGCGACATTGGCAGCGGCGATGATCGGAATCTCGCAGGGGCCCAACTATGCAGTGATCGACGCCCCGGGTGAGGCCGACCGGGTGATTGGGGTCTGCGACTACAACTACTTTTACTCGAAGCTCGATTTCTCGCGCCGTGTCGCCGAACGAAAGGTCTACAAGTCGTACCTGCCGCTGATGAGCAACGGTCAAGTGACCGGCCAGCCCGCGTCGGTCGGATTGGGGCCGTACAACTCGACATGGGTCGAACATGATAATGCCCTCTGGCTCTACATCACGGGCTACACGGGCATCTCGCGAATCAAGTATGCCGAGGGGGGCAAGACGCTCGCGGGTTTCACCGCCGAACACATTCACGGTCGGCTATTGCCGCAGCCGATCGACGTAGTCACGCGTGACAACGTCAAAGACTTCTTGTATGTGTTGCCCGCTACCGACAACCGGTTGATCAACATCGGCCGTGGTCGAGTGGGACGTGGCGGCGGCGCACGTTCGGCGGGACTCGAACTGTTCGATCCCAGCACGCTCGGCAAGAGCCAATCGGCTGTCGAGATGAATCGTTGCTACGGACTGTTTACTCCACTCAGTCGGTTGATCTACTCCCCATCGGGTAGCCCGGTCCGACAAGAGATTTACGCTGCCAGCGGGAACATTCGGCGCGAGTATGTCGAGGACATCACTGACCCGGCCCAACGACCCAAGAACCAGGACCCCAAGATTTTTGCGTACGATTGTGCGTCAGGAGCCGGTCTCCGCGATCTCTATGGTTTTTCGCTGCCGCTGAATCCCAACGGCGACAACTCGGCCAACCTGGTGTTCTCGCCGTGTCATCAGTTCTTGGTCGTCATGCAAGGTGGCGGCACGCTGCTGACGTATAGTCTCGCCCAGCGGCGGTTCGTCGACGGCTTGCAGCTACGCAACTCGGCCGGCGAGCCGATTCATCTGCTCGATTACTCGAAGCCAAGTGCCTGGATTTGGACCGCCCCGGACGGCCAGATATTCTTTCATGCCGCGCTCGATGGCGACGCGTCGAAGAGCGTGAACTTCTTTAACGTGCAGGTCACGAACGCCGGTCAGATCACGGTTGCGCCGCAGCTCGCGGTCACCTGGGACAAGGTTGGCCAGGTCAAGGATTTCAATCGTATCGTGCGTTGCTTCTTGCCCGACCTCAACAAGCACGACGGCTCATACGATCTGGTGCTCGGCGGCGACTCAGACAATGGCGGTCAGCCGACGGTGCGTGTGATTGATGATTTTGTGCCGGCGCAATAGTGTGACAAGCGAAACTCTGGTGTGAGATGGCGATGACCGAGAGTGTGATGATTCTTGGCAGAGTGTTTCTAATCTTGTGCCTAGCTAACGGAATACTTCTAAGTACTGCATCACAACAGACAAACGCCGCGGAGCCGCTCGACTATACAATCAAGCTCGACACGGTCATGTCGGGCTTCGATGGCAAAACCTGTTGGGTCGCGCCGCGGGCCGGTGTCGTTCACGGCCCCAAGCCAAGTATCGTCTTCACGATGCAAAAGCTACTGCTCACTGGTAGCGACGTTTTCTTTGCGGTCAATGAAGTTCGTTCCGACGACTTGGGCAAAACCTGGTCGCCGCCGCTCGAACATCCGCAAACCTTGGGCCGCCGCCAAGAGCCGGGCGGTATCGAGATTGTCGCTGGCGACATGGTCCCCAAATGGCACGCAGCGACCGGCAAATTGCTCGCCACGGGCCCCACAGTTCGCTACAAACGCAATGCCTCCGGCGCGGAAGTGAAGATCAGTCAAAACGAAGCGTCGTCACGCACGTCATACTCGGTCTACAACGCCGAACAACGCACCTGGACCGTTTGGGACACGATCGTCATGCCCGACGATCCGAAGTTCTTCTACGCCACCGTCGGTGCCAGCCAACGGGTCGATCTGCCTGGTGGCGACATTCTGCTGCCGTTCCACTTCAAGACCGCCGGCGAAAGTCCGTACCACACCGCCGTGATGCGTTGTTCGTTTGACGGTAGGAAGCTCAAGTATCTCGAACATGGCGACGAACTGAGCCGACCTGCTGAGCCCGGCGTCGAATACAAACTTCCCGGTAGTCGCCAGACCGGCGTCTTCGAACCGTCGCTGACCGTGTATCGCGGCCGATATTTTCTGACAATGCGTAACGATCGCACGGCCTACGTGGCCACGTCCGATGACGGTCTCCACTTCGGCCCGGTCAAACGTTGGCGGTTCGACGACGGCAGCGATCTCGGCAGCACAAACACTCAGCAACATTGGGTTACACACAGCGCCGGCTTGCTGCTGAGCTACACGCGCAAAGGGGCGACCAACGACCATGTGTTCCGCCATCGAGCGCCGCTGTTCATCGCGCAGGTCGATCCCGAGAAACTGCACGTGATCCGCAGTACCGAGCGAATCTTGATTCCTGAGCGCGGGGCAGGCTTGGGCAACGCTTTTGGTGTTACCGAAGTGAACGAGCACGAAAGCTGGGTGACAACAGCCGAATGGATGCAAGGCCCCAAGGGCATTCTCCGGCCGGGCAACCCCTACGGTTCCGACAATAGCATCTACGCCGCACGCATCTTGTGGAAACAGCCGAACCGCGAATGGAATGCACGTTGATCGAGATGTTTGATTTCTCCGACATTGGTTACCGTCTCACGTTCGTCGGAAAACCTTATACTGAAAGTCGAAGGGCTCAACCTCTTCTGCAGGTGCCGATCACCAACATTAAGTGATAGCTGGATATGTCAATCTAAACTGATTTCAGACTTATCACCCCGACGGGACCATCGGCCATCTGAAACGTATCTCGATTTCGGTTGATGGGTCGGTACGTTCGGTTCGGGATGCCGAGACGAACCCTCCTACTAAGCGAGAGCGCAGATGCGGAGAATTGAATTCGGTCGACCAAGTGTTCGAGGCTATCGAAGGATTTCCCCATGATTGATCGTCAACGAATTTTAGCCGCGGTGGTGTTCCTGTGTTGCGGAATGACAGCCGTACAGGCGAGCGACGCCAGCAAGGCCGATGTGGTTGTCTATGGCTCGACGCCAGGTGGTGTCTGTGCGGCAATTGCCGCTGCTCGAGAAGGTGCATCGGTCATTCTCTTGGAACCGACGAATCATATTGGTGGTCTGAATACCGGCGGCCTCAGTTTTAGTGATTCCAACCAGACCGTGCGGAGCACGGTGATGGGCTTGTTTGATGAATGGCACTCGCGCATTGAACGAGACTACACCGAGCGCGGCGTTGTCTTGCCGTACAAGGTCGGCATCAAAGATCAGTCCAAGTGGACATACGAACCACACGTTGCGGCCAGGGTCACTCGACAGATGCTGGACGAGGCTGGCGTCACCGTGCTAACCAATCGCTATCTACAGTCGGTGATCAAGGAGGGTAATCGAATCACATCCGTTGTGACTAACGATGGAACATTTACCGCCAAAGTCTTCGTCGATGCTACTTACGAAGGTGACCTGTTACCGGCCGCAGGGGTGAGTTGGACGATTGGACGTGAAGGACGCGCCGCGTTCGGAGAGTCGCTGGCTGGCAAGCGCTACCCCAAGGGGAAAATGAACATCGACGGTTTTGACAGCGAGGGCAAGCCGTTGCCATTGATTACCACTACGAATGCCGGTCCTGAAGACGAAGGCGACCAGAATGTGATGGTTTACAGCTTTCGACTGTGCCTGACAGCTGATCCCAAGATTCGCGTACCGTTTCCCAAACCGGTGAACTACGATCCCGCACGTTTCGAAGTCATTCGGCGGTTTGTCCAGAACGGAGGAAAGGTCGGCTTTGATCTTTATCCTCTCCCTGGTGGCAAAGTCGACGGCAATAATTCGATTGGCGGGCAATTCTCCATCGGCCTAGTTGGTGGCGGTAATGACTGGTGCGCGGCCGGCGAGACTGGCCGCAAGGCGATCTGGGAAGCTCACAAGCAGTACACCCTGGAGTTCTATCACTTTCTTACGACCGACCCAGCAGTTCCCGAAGCTGATCGCAGGCGATTCTCGGCCCTTGGTTTGTGTAGGGACGAGTTTGCCGACTACGGACACTTTTCACCATCGCTGTATGTGCGTGAAGGGCGGCGCATGAAAGGCATGTATGTGCTGAGCCAGAAAGACATCCTGGAAGAGCCTGAGAAGGAAGACCCGATTGTTGTCTCATCTTTCCCGATCGATTCTCATGATTGCCAGCGAGTTGCAATCAAAGACGGCGGGGTCATCAATGAGGGAACGATCTTCCCTGTGAGGCGCAAGAGCCCCGCTCAGGGATATGCATACCACGTTCCTTATCGCTCGATCTTGCCGAAACCCGAGGAATGCGAAAATCTGCTCGTCCCAGTCGCTCTCTCTTGTACGCATGTCGGTATCTCCTCGATTCGAGTCGAACCGACGTGGATGATCCTCGGTCAAAGCGCAGGGATCGCAGCAGCACTCGCTGCAAAGCAAGAATTGGCTGTCCAAAAACTGCCGTACCCGAAGCTGCGCGAGCGGTTGCTCGCCCAAAAGCAGGTGCTGGAATTACCTACGATCTCAGAGACCGAGTCCACGGCTCATTCAATTGACTCGGGCAAACTGCCGGGCATCGTGCTAGACGATCGCAATGCGAAGTTAGCAGGTCAGTGGACTCACTCGACCAATTTCAAGCCGCACATCGATCGCGGCTACGTTTATTGCGGCGAGAAAGATGCTACCACCAAAGGCGATGGCTCGACATCCGCCACGTTTCGCTTCAAATCCCCGAAAACCGGTCGGTATCAGCTTCTCCTTGCCTATTCGGCGCACGAGAGTCGAGCGAACAATGTTCCTGTGACGGTTACTTCTGGCAGTGCCACTAAGACGCTGACTGTTGATCAGACCAAGCCGTTACCTGCGGGGAAGCTCTTCCGCCCGATTGATACGATCGATCTGCAAGCTGAGGTAGAAACCACCATTTCGATTTCCAATGCCAACACCGTCGGCTTCGTCATCGTCGACGCGATCCAACTACTGCCGACCGAATGATCCGTCAAAGCGACCAAATCACTGACTGCTTCAAGTCAGGTTCGGCCCCGGGGACGGCTCGGACACAGAAACTAACTAGAGAACGCGGAACGAATCGGGGCGATTGATTTCGTTGCGGAACAGCTAGAAGGTCCGACGAACCAGACCGCCGATCTGCCGCAATTTTGCCTTCGGAATTGCTTAATCGTCTATAATTCCTAGATTCAGAAGCAAAGCAAGGGAATGACGATTGATGCCATCAGTTGCGAACACCGATATTGGCTGGCGGATGGAGCACACTTATGCACGTCTGCCAGAAACGCTCTTTAGCTCTGCTTTACCGGTTCCGGTACGTGATCCACAAGTTTCTATCCTGAACGACCGGCTCGCCCGTGTGCTTGGAATCAATTTGTCAAGAACCACACCGGAAACGCTGGCGTCGCTATTTGCGGGGAACCAACTGCCAGGTGACTTTCAGCCGATCGCGCAGGCTTACGCTGGTCATCAGTTCGGCGGCTTCACCATGTTGGGGGACGGTCGCGCCATATTGCTCGGCGAACATCGCACCCCGGCCGGCAATTTGCTCGACATTCAACTAAAGGGGGCAGGACGAACGAGGTTCTCACGAGGCGGTGACGGTCGAGCAGCGCTCGGGCCGATGCTCCGCGAGTATCTGATCAGTGAAGCCATGTTTGCTTTAGAAATTCCCACTACGCAAAGCTTGGCGGTAATCACCACCGGAGAACCGGTCTATCGAGAATCCGTCCGTAAAGGAGCGATCCTGGTCCGAGTTGCCGCGAGTCACATTCGAGTCGGGACTTTTCAATATTTGGCCGCCACGCGGGACTACACGAGTCTGAAAGCCCTGGCCGACTATGCAATCGAAAGGCATTATCCAGAAATCGGAGATACTCCAAACAAGTATCAGGACTTCTTGTGGGCGGTGATTGATCGCCAGGCTGCACTCATTGCCAAGTGGCAGGCGGTCGGTTTCATCCATGGCGTGATGAATACTGACAACATGGCAATTTCGGGCGAGACGATTGATTATGGCCCCTGTGCCTTTATGAACGCCTATGACCCGGATACTGTGTTTAGCTCAATTGATCATGCGGGCAGGTATGCCTATCGCAATCAGCCGGCGATCGCAATGTGGAACCTAGCACGCTTTGCCGAAACTCTCTTGCCGCTGTTAGATTCGGACTCGAATCGAGCAATCGCCATCGCTACGGAGACCATTAGCGAGTCCCCAGCCCTCTTCGATCGATACTGGCTCGATGGCATGCGGCGAAAGTTGGGACTACAGACGCCAGATTCGGGTGATCTTGAGCTCGTTCGATCACTTCTGGACTGGATGCAGCAAGCTGGCGCAGATTACACCAACGTCTGGCGTGATCTGTCCGCGGGTACCATGCCTGCTGGTCATTATTACAACCAGCCCGACTTCCAAGCTTGGTACGCGCGGTGGCAGGAACGATTGAACTGTGAACAAAAACCGCACAGCTCAATCTACGCCGGCATGCGGATCGTCAATCCGGCGTTCATTCCTCGTAATCACCGCGTTGAAGAAGCATTGTCTGCCGCCGAGGATTCAGGCGATTTGTCGCCGCTGCATCGGCTGCTGGAAGTTCTGAAGCGACCCTATGATGCCACAGGGGGGCAATCGTACAGAGAACCACCCGCCAGTGAATGCAACTATCGAACGTTTTGTGGTACTTAAATGCCCATCTCTTCCCCTTACAGCGAGATCCAACCCGCGCGCCAGCAACTCGATGAAGGCACCGGATTAGTGCTCCTAGAATTTGGCGCTGGCTGGTGCGGCCACTGCCTGGCGTTAGAACCGGCCATCAGAGAAGTACTTGAGAAGCGCAGTGACGTCCTGCACATACGAATCGCCGACGGACGAGGCAAGCCACTCGGACGATCCTTTCGGGTCAAGCTTTGGCCAACATTTATCGTGCTGCACGATGGGCATGTAATCGCCGAATTAGTCAGACCGACTGATGAGGAGGTTCGACGTACAATTGCGGCACTTCCGCGTCCTGACGCGGAACATCAACCAAAAAAAGTAATGGTCGGAACGCTGATACTAACTGGGGAGCGCAAAGTAAAGTGGCGTTGCTACCCTACCTGCCGCTCTCAGCTGTCCTCGCCGGTTCAATACCAACTGCCGCTTCAGGCACTTGCCGCGTGACTCCAATCTCCTCGGAGGACCGTAGGCCTGTGTTTGATCCCCGGTTCAAACTATGGTCGCTATTATTCGCCAGCCAATCTACCAATGGCGCTCGGTTTGCGAACCGATCGATGACTGGCGTCGTGTCAAAAAATGCGGTGCTCGGGCCTCATTCGCGTAACCGTACAAAAACTCACTGCCGATTCGGGCGAGGCAAGCCTCGTCAAAATATGGGTGGCGACTTGGGATCTCGCCGCCTGCCTGAAGGAAGTTGGCTACCCGCTCGGCCAGTGAACACCCAAATTTAATATTGTCCAACGGCGGCAGAGGCAGGGAAACCGTGAACTGAGTGTGGCAGACTGGGCAGACACGAGAATCTCCCTGGCGAAAGGTATTATTCGCACCAGAGTTCAATACGCTTCCGCAGTTCGGACACTTACTGTAAACGACGGTCGAATAGTGCAGCGCGCGGCGGAGCCGATGGTCGGTCGAAAAGTGCAGCGCTAGCCCTGCTCGTGAGAATCCGTAAGGCAGATTTGAGGCTTCCCAGCGTCTCAAGCCTTACGATCCGCGAGCGTAGCCCATGCTGCGAGATATGCATAACTGGACCGAAATCCGTCGTCTTGTCCTGACCGAGAAGAAATCCAAACGAGCGGTTTGCAGGGAATTTTCCCTTCACTGGCAGACCCTCGAAAAGATCCTGCAGCACCCTGAGCCGCCCGGTTATCGACAACGTCTGCCCCGGGAGCGGCCCAAACTCGATCCGTTCCTGCCGATCATCCACGAGATCCTGGAGCAGGACAAAACGGCGCCCCGCAAGCAGCGCCACACCACTAAACGGATCTTCGACCGCCTGCGTGCCGAGCATGGCTACACCGGCGGGATCACGGTGGTCGGCGAGGTCGTGCGGGAGTGGCGAACGACCACGGCGGAGGTGTTCTTACCCTTGTCGCATCAACCGGGCGAAGCCCAGTTCGACTTCGGCGAAGCGGAGGTGGTGCTGCAAGGCATGCCGACGAAAGTCGCGTACTGCGTCATGTCGTTGCCGTACAGCGACGCGTTCTTCGTGCAGGTCTTTCCTCGCGAATGCACCGAGACGTTTCAAGCGGGCCATCAGCGGGCCTTTGAGTTCTTCGGCGGCGTGCCCCGCCGGATCAGCTACGACAACAGCCGGATTGCTGTGGCCCGGTTCGTGGGGAAACGGGGTGACACGCCGACGCGTGAGTTCCTACGGCTGCAGAGTCATTATCTGTTTGAGCATCACTTCTGCCTGGTGCGACGGCCGATGGAGAAGGGGCATACGGAGAACCTCATCGGTTTCGCGCGGCGGAACTTCCTGGTGCCGGTACCACGGACCGGCAGCCTGGAAGTGCTGAATGCCGAACTCGAGCGGCAGTGCTGTGAAGATCTGGAACGCCAGTTACGCGGACAACCGGCGAACAAAGCCACGTTGTTGGCAGAGGAGCAGGCTGCGTTGTTGCCGCTGCCGAAGTCGGGCTTTGAAGCGCGGCGAGTCGAACCGGCCCAGGCCAACTCTCTTTCCTTGGTTCGCTTCGACGGCAACGATTACTCGGTGCCGACGCAGTATGCTCATCAGAAAGTGACCGCAATTGGCGGCCTGGAGGAAGTTCGGCTGGTCGTTAACGACAAGTTGGTTGCCCAGCATCCACGCGACTGGTCGAAGGAGCAGGTCCATTACAACCCGCTGCATTACCTGGCACTCTTGGAGCGGAAGCCAGGGGGCTTGGACTTCGCGAAACCCCTGGAAAACTGGGGCTTGCCGGACTGTTTCGATCTCCTCCGGCGGCGTCTGGAAGCAGATGGCGGCGCACACGGCCGCCGGGAGTTCATCAAAACCTTGCGGCTGCTGGAGACTATCTCGCTGGCTGCATTAACTGCGGCGATTGAGCGGGCACTGGAGATCGACGTTCTGGCCGTCGATGCGATTCGGCTGCTCGTGCAGCAGGGACTGGAAGAGCCGACGCGGTGGTTTCGGCTGGACAATCATCCGCATCTGCAGTCGCACTCGATCCCTCCTCCCAATCTCCTGTCTTACCGTGAACTGACCTGCGCGCTGACGACGGGAGGTGTGTTATGAAATCTCTCGAAACCAAAAGCACGGTGCTGCTCAAGCATCACTTGAAGGCCCTACGGTTGCCGTCGTTCCTGGAGGGCTGCGAGAAAACGGCCCAGCGGTGTGCGACGGAGAACGTCGATCATCTGGGCTTTCTGCTGCAACTGTGTGAGCTGGAGTTACTCAACCGTGAGAAGCGTGCCAGCGAGCGGCGGCTCAAGTCAGCGCGCTTTCCCAACCTGAAATCGCCTGGTGATTTCGACTTCGCCGCCCAGCCCTCGCTCAATCGCGTGCTGGTGGCAGAACTACTGCGGTGCGAGTTCGTGGAACGCCGCGAGTCGGTGATCTTTCTCGGGCATCCGGGCACGGGGAAGACGCACCTGGCCATCGCGCTTGGCATTGCCGCCTGTCAGCGGGGCAAACGGGTCCGCTTCTGCCGCGTGACGGAACTGATCACGCAACTTATGGAAGCCCGAGAAGAACGGACGCTGCTGCGGATGAAGTCGTCACTAGCCAAGTTCGATCTGCTGATCCTCGATGAACTGGGTTACGTCCCCGCCAGTAAGCTGGGCGCGGAGTTGCTCTTCGAGGTCATCAGTAGCGCTTACGAACGCCAATCGTTGATCGTGACCACCAATCTGCCGTTCGAGCAATGGACCGAAGTCCTGGGCAGCGAGCGCCTGACCGGCGCCGTGCTCGATCGGCTGACACACCGCTGCCACATCCTCGAATCGACCGGCGAAAGTTATCGCTTGCAAGACGCGCGGCGCCGCCGCAAAGGATCGCGCCCGAAACCGGCGACCTCATCCTTGTCACCCGCCGATGAAACGGCAGAATCCTAGCCGTCGTTACAACCGTCGCAATCCTTCCTCCTCCGGAGGAGGAAGGATTCTTACTGGAATGCCCCAACACCCTGATTTAGACTGAGACCCTTCCCCACCTCAGCGCCACACTTTTCAACCGCCGCGCGCTGCACTATTCGACCGTCGTTTACAATCAGATCATTCCCTCAACCCGCTACAGCAAATCGACGCTGCAGCTTTCGCCTGCGGATGCCAAGTTCCTGGTTGATAATCTGCACCGGCTCCCCAATGGCAATACTCACCGGGAATTGACCATCGACCTCAACGGCAGCATCATCCTGCGAGCTACGTCGATCAGCACGCCGCGCCCCGCGGAGATGATCCTGCGCAACTCCAGCAAGCAGGGCGACGACATCCGCATTTGTACGGACCGAAATTTCCTTGCTCGGGCCGCTGCGATGGGATTCTCGGAGATCCATCTGCCCGACAACGTGTCGCCTGCAGTCGCCCAGGATGCGAATCGCACCTTTCTCTGGATGCTGCTCGATCCAAAAGAGGCGCTCAAGCCCTCGGACGATTGTCTGCGGATTGAATCCCCTCTGGATTATGGCCATCGTATTTCACCACCTCCAAGACCCCGAAAGGAAACCCCCGTGAACCGGATTACACCGTCGATCAGTCAGCCGCAGCCCGCGGCACCCTCGCAGCCGGCAACCCAGCTCGCGACTCAGCAAGAAGCGTCCGAGGGAGCGCAAGTCGTTCGCCGCCGCAAACAACGAGTCCCTGGCAAGGCAACCAGCGCGCTGGAACAGGCCATTTCCCTACGGGATCAGTTGCGGGAAGTTCTGGCCAGCAGCAAGGAGTTGATTGGGTCCCTCAAAAACGAGAAGCGAAGCCAGAAGTCCCTGAAGCTGGCCCTCGACTCACTCAAGCAGTTGCAGCACGTGGCGTAACGGGCGCGTCTGGTCAATCGAATAATTGCTGCCCGCATCAAGTGCGTGCTCCGTAAGGGGGGGATGTTATGCCGCGGGTAGCCTTTCTGCGCCCTCTCCGGAATTCAGCCGGAGAAGCGGCGAGTCTCTAATGCCATGTTTCTCAGGATTGAAAGGAGATGTTTATGCACTGCAGGCGAATGAAAAAGAAGAATGTTCCGCAGCTCCAGTGGCTGGAGGACTGCCTCGACGCGATTTTGAAGACTTTGGCGCAGATCATCCGATCATTTGTGCCGGGGCGACGGTGACCACATGCCCTTCGACGGCGCCCGTCATTTTGGACATGTGGCCATCGTAATTGTTGCTGCAACTCTCCTCTCAGCACCTGCGGCAGGCTGGTGGGGAGCGCTGGGTGCGGCCGTTGCCTTGTATTACTTGCTGTCGTTCTTCAACGCCTTGGAAAGGCGCGATCTAGTTGAGGAGGACCGGCGTCACCAGAATCGAAAGCGCGGCCAAGGACATTCTGGCTGAGGAATCCTTGCACTGCCTGTCGTCACCAAAAAGGTATTCCGCACCGAGTTGCGGCCCCGGTGGCGGCAGGAGTGCACTGCGGTGAACTCATGGTTAGGTCTGATTCGGTCGGCCTAACGGAACAGTAATACCAGGGAAAGCAGTCCGCTGGGTAGGAGGGTGCCGCGTGACGATCCGTTTCGGTTTCACTCGCATGAACTCCAGCAGCCGCTCTACTTCGCTCTCCGAGATACGAATCCGCCCATGGCCTGACGGACCTGCTTGCAGGTAAGCAACGGTGACGCGTTCGCCGCGGATTCTGAGCAACCCATAGTCTGATTGACTGAGCCAGTCATAAAGGGTCGTGACCGTGATCCCTAAGCGACGCGCGGCCTCTCGCGGTTGCAGGAAATCGTCGGCCATCGGTGCATTCCTTTGACTTGTGAGTTGGGCTCGTCACAAGACAAGGGGAATTCCGGTCAACTTTTCGGGTCGTGAGATCTTGAACCGCTTGCTCGCGGCACGAGTTGCTGCGTGCCATGGGCGAACCTGATGCTCTCGCACCACATCGATACGATCTGGTGCGACGATACAGGCCATGTGGTCATTCGTACCTGCAAGCTCGGCGCGCTGGCTGGCGATCTGACGCTCTTCATCACCGATTCCAGTCGCCCGCAAGGCTCCGCATCTGATGCGGTGCCGGCAAAGTTCTGCGCCAAGCCACGCCGACGGGCGCGCTTGGACATCAACGGTGCCATTGACGACGACGAAGCGGAAATCGAAGCGAATGAATTCGCCGTGGATACGGACCGGTTTGCTGGACTAGGGCCGGAATGGTTTGCCGAGGACCATTTCGACGTGCCGGAGACATTATCCTGGGCCAAGACAAATTGCAGGCGGTGGCGGAGTTTCGGCTTAATCATCATGCCTCTATGGAAGTCACGGCAAAGCACTTCGGCAAGACGGTGCCAACAATCCGGGCAGCCCTCCGGTATCGGCGTGTTGATTTAGTCGAATTCGCAAACAATGGAAAGTATCTTTCCAATAAATGAGTTAGTGGATCATGAACTTCCGTTATTTTCCAAAACTCGACTAAATCAACACGCCGGTATGCAAGGGAGAAATTCGGCATCGAGGCGTTCGGAAAGTCGGTCAGCCGTCCAAATTTGCCGAACTGGTCCCGCGCCAATGCTCAAGCCGTGACCGACTTCATGGGCCAGCCAAACGTCAGCATGAAAATGGCATTTGCACATTTCGGCAAGACTGAGCCAACGATTCGCAAAGCCCTAAATTTTGCGAAAACTGAGGCGAATCAAACCGATTCAACTCAGCACGATCCTCAAGTCAACGATCAATCTGATGCTGCTTAGTTAGCAGCGTAGCCAGGGGGGCGGGGGCGAAAGCCTCCGCCCTCCTGCCTTTTCTCTTTAACTATCAGAACTATTTCACAGATAATAACTAGTCTCCGGTTTGCCAACTCCCCCTGAAATCGCCCCTCGCCGTAAGCCGTTCAATTACAACCCGATGCGCATCGCAAAGGGTTTCCGAATTCTGTCCGCGTTATGGTGATGGCGTGCGAGCCAGCGCAACGCCAATCTAGCTCCCTTGGCGGCGTTGTTCGACACCTATGTCGAGCAGGGTGCTGTCTCTAAAAGGCTACCTCCTGCGGCATCATGCTTTGCTTGGCAACTCGTCGGTACAACTTAGTGAGGGTCCGGCCATCGTGGGCCAAGTGATCCCGCCGAGATCTCTCATGCTAACGCAATATGTTGCCTTGACAGCACTTGCGATCATTCATGGCGAATAGCAGGCTGGCTAACATCCATGGCCATGAAAAATATCCGCGGGATTCTGCGGTGTTCGGCTAAGTTCTAATAACGAATGATTTCCCGCTCCCGTGACCGATTCTGATCGGCGAGGCTGGCCGCTGATGGCATCCGCTGAGTTTGTAGCACAGATCACCCGAGTGCAACGGCAGCTGCACGCCTTCATCCTGTCGATGGTTTGGAACGCCACCGAAGCGGATGACATCTTACAGCAGACAAACCTGGTGCTTTGGGGAAAGGCGGCGGAGTTTGACGCCACTCGCCCTTTTCTCCCCTGGGCGATGCAGTTTGCTCAATGGCAGGCCCTTGCGTGGCTAAAGACGCGCAGGCGGCAGCAGCAACGGGTGGTGATCGACGACGATCTCGCGAAGTTGCTGGCGGACGAGGCGGCAGCGGATGAGCAGATGTTTGAGGCCCGGCGTAATGCGCTCGCGTCATGTCTGCAAAAGCTGAGGCCAGAGCAACGCGAACTCATTGCTCGGCGCTATGAACCGGAGGCAACGGTGACTGCACTGGCCGCGGCCGGCGGAGTGACTGCTAAGGCATTTTCGGATCGGCTCAGGCGCATACGACACGCACTTCTGGAGTGTATCGAGAGGACTATCGCCGAGGAGGCCTTCTCATGAATACGATCGATGGAGACCTCGAAGCCCTGTTTAATCGACTCGTGGATGGCATTGCTTCGGAAGCGGACGAGAAACAGCTGGGCGAATTGTTACGCTCCCGCCCCGAAGTTCGCCGCGCATATCGGGAATTCATGAGTTTGCATGCAGCCCTTCATTGGGATTTTGTGGCCGCGTTATCGCCAGAAGTCGCAGGCAAAAATTCGCTGAAGTCGCCGCCTGCCGTTTCGTTTCCAGCATCGCCAATGGGCTGGATGCTGGCTTTCGCGGCCGGAACAATCATTGCCAGCGTCGTTGCAATTTTCTGGCCGAGGACGAATGTTGATCGTGCTCCGAATGAAATCGTTGCGACACACCAACCGCGAGAAACCACGAATCCCGCGCCCAAGACCGATGTCATTGCGGCACTCTTGGTCGATCAAGTAGGAGCTGAATTTGCGGAAGGTCGAGCGCCCGATGGGATTCGCATTGGTCCGGGCGAGTACGAGTTGCTCAAAGGAATAGTGCATTTACGATTCGCCCAGGGAGCGGACGTCGTCATCGCCAGTCCGGCGCGACTGGATGTCCGCGACGCACAACATACTCGGCTGGTCTATGGCAACGTGCGCGTCACGGCTCCGTCAACCGCGCGGGGTTTCACGATCGCAACCGACGCGGCAGACTACGTGGACCTGGGAACGGAGTTTGGTCTGCGCGTCGATCATCGGAATGGCGCGAGCGACCTGTATGTGTTCGACGGGCAAGTGAATGTCGCGGATCCTCGGACGGGAAAAGTGTTGTCCGAAGTCATGGAGGGTGAGTCGTCGCGTTATGTGGACGGTGCAGCCGAGACGGTGCCAGAAATTGACGAGCAGGCGTTCCCGACCCCTGGAGCGATTGGATTTCAGCGTTGGCAGCAATACGAACAAGAGATGCGAGCGGATAATCGGCTGTTGGCGTTTTATCCGTTTCGCCGCACTTCGGACGAGAGTGCGTTGGTCAATTCGCGCACCGAAACTGAAATGCCCGCCGGTCGGATCGAGGGCGCACGCTGGACGACCGGACGTTGGCCGGGCAAAGAGGCGTTGCTCTTTGATCGAGACACGGATTTCGTGCAGCTAAACATTCCCGGCGAACATGACGAACTGACGATCGCTGTTTGGCTGAAACTCGATCGGCTTGATTTCGTGTTCAATGCGATTCTTAACTCCGACGGATACGACCTGGGGCACGTTCACTTGCAGTTGACGCGACAAGGACATCCTCGCGGCGGCGTGGCGGTCGCGGGGCAGTATGAGGACCGGCTCGTTGGGAGTCCAGTTCCCCTAGGTCAGTGGACTCACGTTGCCTCGGTGCTGTCGCGAGAAACGCGTTCGCACCGCGTGTACGTGAACGGCATTCTGGCACTTGAGCGACACTGGAGAACAGACCAAGTCCTACATCCCGGTTCGTGTCGGCTGGGGAATTGGCTTGCTCTTGAAGGTGATCAGGTGACAACCCGCGCGCTACGCGGCCGGGTGGACGAACTGGCGATCTGGAACCGCAATTTGTCGGTGGATGAAATCAAGAAGCTGTTCGAGGTAGGACGTCCGGGAATGCTGGGAAGCGACAAGTAGCTGAATCTTGTGCCCGGACAAATCAAGACTTACAGACTGAGGAGTAGTGCGAATGAACTTGAAATCTTGTAACGGACCATTTTCGCGGCGATCGTTGTTGCAAATGGGGACGCTGGGTGTCAGCGGGATCTGCATGGCGGATCTGCTGCGGTTGCGAGCGGCCGCGGGGCAGGCGAGCCACGCGCCGGATACGGCGGTGCTGTTCGTCTGGTTGGCCGGTGGCCCGCCGCACCTGGACATGTACGACATGAAGCCCAACGCGCCCGAGGAGTATCGCGGTCCGTTTCAGCCGATCGAGACGACGGTGCCGGGGCTGGAGGTGTGCGAGCTGATGCCACTGCATACGAAGATCGCGGACAAGTACACCGTCATCCGCAGCATCGCCCACACGTTCAACGACCACGGGGGCGGCAGCAAACGGTTCATGACCGGGCGAATTCCGGCCACGCCGACCGAGACGGTCAACGATGCCCCATCGGTGATCTCGATCGTCGCCAAGATGCGCGAGCAGCTCGATCTCGGCCTGCCGAATTGTGTGATCGCGGCTGATGGCGGACGGGAGAGTGTGCATACGTATGCTCAGGGGCCGGCCTACCTGGGGCCGAAATACAACGCTTTTGGAGTCGGCGGCAATCCCAATCAGCCGAACTTCGAGATCAAAAACGTCACACTGCACAAAAATGTCGAGGGGCGCCTCGATGACCGCATGCAATTGCTGCAGAGCTTTGATCACCTCCGGCGGCAGGTCGACGCCAGCGGCACAATGGGGGCCATGGACAGCTTCCATCAAAAGGCGATCAGCATCATGACCAGCCCGCGGACGCGCGAGGCGTTCGATCTCTCGCAGGAACCCGATGCACTCCGGGATCGCTACGGCCGAAACTCCTGGGGGCAGCGGGCGCTGCTCTCGCGGCGGCTTGTGGAGGCCGGGTGCAGCTTCGTTACTTGCGTGCTGGAGAATCCGAATCTGCCGAACACGTTTTACAACTGGGACACGCACGCCGTGAACCATGACAACTTCATCGACATGCGACAGCGTTTGCCACTCTACGACCAAGTGGTCACGGCGCTCGTCGAAGATCTGTACGCCCGCGGACTGGACAAGAAGGTGCTGCTGGTGGTCACGGGCGAATTTGGCCGCTCGCCAAGGATCAGCCAATCCAGCGGTGGGGCGAAGGGAATGCGTTACGGCCGCGAGCATTGGCCGCAGGCGATGTCGGTTCTTGTGAGCGGCGGCGGCATGCGGCACGGGCAAGTGATTGGCTCGACCAACAGCAAGGGTGAGCACCCACACGAGCGCGAGCTCACGCCCAACGACCTCTGGGCAACGGTCTACAAGCATCTTGGCATCAACCAACACGACGCGATCCTCGATTACACGGGCCGCCCGCAGCATTTGCTGCCGTTTGGAGAGCCGATTCGGGAGCTGGTGTAGGAGAAGTAGGACAGGGCGGCCGGCCCTTCTAGAGACGTACAACCCAGCCACGTACAACCCAGCCACGTACAACCCAGCCACGTACAACCCAGCCCCACCAGAGTTTTCTTCATGTTGACCTTGATCGATAGTCGTCGTGGCTTCTCGCGCCGGTCCTTTTTGCAAGTTGGTAGTCTGGCCTTGGGCGGGCTCGCTCTACCGCAGTTGCTGGCCGCCAAGGCGGCGGGGGCGGCTAATGCGAAGGTGCTCCGCGACAAAGCGGTCGTCTTCTTATTTATGCACGGCGGCCCCAGCCAAATCGAAACCTTCGATCCGAAAATGTCGGCCCCGGCGGAGATCCGCAGCGTCACCGGCGAAGTACAAACGAAGCTCCCCGGCGTGACGTTCGGCGGCACGTTTCCGCAGTTGGCTGAGCGAGCGGACCGACTGGCGATCGTCCGCTCGTTCACGTTCGGAGGCCGCAGCGACCACGACCTCCGGCCGATCGCCGGCAGGGAATCGCTCGACGCCAATCTCGGTACGTGTTATTCCCGAGTCGTCGGTGCTATCCGGCCCGGCACGGGCATGCCCACCAACGTCGTGCTGTTCCCGCGGTCGGTCGATCCTACGGCAGGCCCGAATAATAACGTCGTGTGGGGCCGATTCGACAGTACCGGGCCGTTCGGCGCGGCCTACGCGCCGCTGATCCCCGGTACCGTCAGCAGCGGCGGCTCCCTGCAGCAGGACATGCAACTGACGCTGCCCCTCGATCGGCTGGACGGCCGCCGGCAATTGTTAGCCAGCCTCGACGGCGTGAAGCGGCAGTTGCAAGTTCCCGAGTTCGACGACTATCGGCGGCAGGCTTTCGAGACGATTATTGGCGGCGTGGGAAAAGCGTTTGATCTGTCGCAGGAGGACCAGAGGGTGATCGATCGATACGACACGAGCCGTCTCTGCAATCCGGAATCGGTCCGGCTGGGGCCAGACGGGAAACAAAAGGGCTTTTATCCCCGCTATGTCGACCACGGCAAGACGCTGGGCAAGGAACTCCTGCTGGCCCGTCGGCTGGTGGAAGCGGGGTGCGGGTTCATCACGGTGACGACGAATTTTGCCTGGGACCACCACGCCGACGGCAATAATCCTGCCATGAAGGAAGGCATGAATTTTTCGGGGGCCGTGTTCGATCACGCGGTGTCGGTCTTTCTCGACGACCTGCGCGAACGCGGGCTGGAAGACAAGGTGCTGCTGGTCGCGACGGGGGAGATGGGGCGGACGCCAAAACTTCAGTCGGACGGCGGACGCAATCACTGGCCCCACAGCGCGCCGCTGCTGCTCGCCGGCGGTGGCCTGCCGATGGGCCAGGTGATCGGCCAATCGACGCGCGACGCGGGCCAGCCGGCGACGGAGCCGGTAACGGTCGAGAACCTGCACGCGACCATGCTGCACACGCTGCTGGACATCGGGCAGTTGCGATTGCAAACCCAATTTCAGGAGGTGATCCGAATCGCCACCGCCGCCGAGCCGATTACCGGACTCACGTTGTAGATACGACAAACACAACAAGCGTTCGCACTTGCAACGTTTTGGCTGACAAGTGACTGCCATTGATTTGTAAACAACATGAAACGATTCGACATTCGCTTCGTAATGGGACTGATTGGGCTTCTTGGCCTTTGCCGATGCGTGCAGGCTGAAACCCCAAATCCCGCGCCGCTTTATCAGATGCCGTCCGGACAGAAGACTCAGGTCGACTGGTCGGGCATGGTTCTTGCCCCCGGAAGCAGGACCGATATCGTGGATCTCAAGGACCCAGGCGTGATCACCCGGTTCTGGGCAACCTTTGGTCCTTCCAAACAGCTGGGCCTCGACAATCGTCTTTGCCGCCTCCTGGTCATCAACATCTATTGGGACGGCAGCGGAAAACCCGCGGTGTCCGCTCCGCTGTCGGATTTCTTCTGCCAGCCGCTCGAACTGCAAGCGATCGAAAACGAATTCTTCGCGTCCTCGAACCGGTTCTGCGTCTTCGACTGCTCGATTCCCATGCCCTTTCGCAAGTCGGCTCGAATTGAAGTGGTGAACGACTCCGACAGGAAGATCGATTTCTTTCATCTGGTGCATGTTGATTGCAAGCCGGTGGGAGAAGACGCCTTGTATCTGCACGCCCACTGGAGACGGCAGAGCAACGTCAGCAAACAGGATTCGATCGTCGTGCTGCCGGAAGTTGCCGGCAAGGGACGATACCTGGGAACTCACTGGGCGGTCCACCAAGATCGGCCCGGAAAGAATTGGACATGGTACGACAGGCGGAGCCTGATCTTCACGGACAAGATGAACGACACCGACGCCCCGACGCTCAAAATCAATTCTATTGACGACTATCTGCTCTCCGGTTGGTGGTCGCGGGAAGAGTCGCATCTGCCCTACTCGCATCGCCACGCGGGACGCCCCTATGTTCACGAGGCCGGCGATCGCCTATCCATCGTGATGTACCGCTACCACGTCAAAGATGCCGTCTGGTTTCACGAGAACGTTTCGTACCGCCTGACCGGGTTGGGATTCGACGTCGGCCTGTCCGACTGGAGCTGCACCGCGTTCTTCTACCTGGACAAGCCGGCGAACAGCCTGCCCGACATTCAAGATGCCGAGATTCGCACGGCGGGATTTACGACGAAGTCCAACGCGGGCGCGGCACCTCCGTAGACAGCAAACCCGCTCGGCGACGCAAAGACGAAACTTCACCCACAAACGGATTAACCATGACCAGCAATCAACACGGTCGTTGCAACGGCCTGCACCGGCGCGAGCTGCTTCAAACTGGGGCCGCGGCTCTCAGCGGACTGACTCTCGCCGATTTCCTTCGCGCCGACGAACGCTCAACGCTCGATCCCGCATATCGGAAGCGATCGATCGTCAACGTCTGGTTGGCGGGCGGTGCTTCTCACCTGGACACCTTCGATATGAAGCCGGACGCTCCGGCGGAGATTCGTGGAGTCTTTCAGCCGATTGCCACGCGGACGCCCGGCGTGCAAATCTGCGAGCATCTGCCGCGTCTCGCTGAACGATTGGATCGGATGGTCCTCATCCGCTCGCTGATGGGAACCGTGGACTCGCATGACGGGGCCATGTGTGCGACGGGCTATCCGCCGGGCAGTTTGAAGAACCTCGGCGGACGGCCGAATATCGGATCGGTCGTGGCGAAGTTTCAGGGCCCGACCAACGGCAATGTCCCGACCGCTGTGGCGATGCTCTCGGCTTACAACCCCAGTGAGCAGGCGTACTTTCGCTCCGCGGGGTTTCTGGGCCCGGCGTTCGACTGCTACATGCCCGACAGTGCAGAGGGACGGGCCAACCTGCTGACGCGGAATATCACGCCCGAGCGGCGGTCTCTTCTGTCGCAGTTGGACACCCTGCGTCGCGATGTCGACGCCCGCGGCAACATGGCGGCGATGGATACCTACGCCGAACGGGCCTTTCAGTTCGTGACGTCGCGCGAGTTTGCCCACGCCCTAGACATCACGCGCGAGCCGCCGGAAGTGCGAAGCCGCTATTGCGCCGACCTCGGCAACAGTCCGGTGTCGAAGATCAAACTCGGGTTGCAGAATGCCCGGTTTTTGATGGCTCGGCGGTTGATCGAATGTGGTGCGAGATGCGTCAACCTAACCTGGGAAGAGGGTGGCGAACGGCGTTGGGATACGCACCGCGACAACTTCAATGCCCTAAAATACGAATTGTTGCCGTCGTTCGACATCGGCCTGAGTGCGTTCTTCGATGATCTCGAAACGCGGGGGATGCTTGAAGATGTGCTCGTGCTGGTGTGGGGCGAGTTTGGCCGCACGCCGCGAATCAACAAGGACGCGGGACGAGATCACTATGCGCCGGCGGCCTCCGCACTGTTGTTCGGCGGCGGGCTTAAGGTCGGCCAGGTGATCGGCAGCACGAACCGCTACGGAGAGCACCCGTCGAATCGTCCGATCCACTATCAACAGTTGTTCGCCACTCTGTATCGGCACCTGGGCCTCGATCCTGCGATGCGAATCCTCGACCGCACGATGAATCTCCTGGAACATACGGAGACGATTCGCGAGCTGGTTGTCTGACGCTTCCAGAAATAACTCATGCCACGATTCACCTTCACGCTACGGCGAAGCGATCGCGACCGATGAACAAATGGTCGGCCGCCGAATTGATCGACGATTTCGCCGGGCCGTTGCCGGACTTATACCGAACCGTACCCTCTATTACCAAAGAGTCCAAATGAAGAACGCTAACAACGCGCTCAAGCTGATTACACCGGACCAGCTCAAACGCCGAACGGTCCTCAAAGGCGTCACGTTGGGCGCGGGGGCGGTTGTGCTCCAGCCGTTTCTGAATGCTCTCGCGGCCGAGGCTCGCGGCGAAGCGCCGCCGTTGCGGGTCGTTTTCGTGATGAATGGCAACGGGCTGTGGCCGCATCACATTCAGCCCAAGGGGGTGGACCGGAAGAAGTCCGATAAGCTCGTCGACCGGCCGCTGAGCGAACTCGAATTGCCGGAGCCGATCGCGGCGCTGGAGCCGTTCAAGAATCGGTTAGGAATTATACAGAAGCTGTCGCACAAGATTTCTGGTGGCGGCGATCACGGCAAGAAGTATGGCGCGCTGGGCTGTTTCAATTGGCGGCGCGACGTGGCGGGACAGACGATCGATCACGCGATTGCGTCGGCGCGGCCGAGTGTAATTCCGGTGGTTGGGCTGGGGGTCAGTGGTTCGCCGGCGGCAGTTGTCGAAAATACGGTGTCGGCCAGCGGCCCCAAACGGCCACAGCCGATGGTCTGCAATCCGGAAATCGCCTTTCAGTCGCTCTTCGGCAGCGTCGCGGAAGGGAACGCGGGCAAGACATTCCAGGCGCGGAACAAGCTGCTCGATTGGATCCGCTCGGACGTCAAGCGAGTTCAACGCGAACTGCCGGCGATGGATCGTGAGAAGCTCGATGTCTATCTCGACACGTTCGAGCAGATGCGGACTCGGCAAGATCAAGTCGCCACGATGCGCGATCGGCTGAAGGCCAACGTGCCGTCGATCGACAAATTCAACAGCAAACTCGTGACCGAGCGGTTCGAGGCTCAATGTGCCATCACGGCGGCGGCGATTGCGTCGGGACTGACGAATGTTGTGAATCTCGATGCGTCGCCACTCGCCTATTACACCTGGAAGGAACTCGGTGTGATGACCGATGGCCACGCCATTGGGCACATGCATCCGGACAATCCGGAGCGGGACAAGCTCTGCATCCCGATTCGCAAGTTCCACGCGGAACGGATCGCCGACATCGCCCGCCGGCTCGACGCAGTGAAGGAAGGGAACGGCACGGTGCTCGACAACACGCTGATCGTCTGGATGAGCGACTCGGGCGAAGAGCACCACGGCTTCTGTGCGGAATGGCCGCTGGTGACGCTCGGCAACCTCGGCGGGCGATTGAAGACAGCCGGCCGCTTCCTGCAATTCCCGGACTATCAGGAGGACGCGAAGGAAACGGCGAATCGAACTGTCCGCAATTTCTACCTGGCTCTGCTTCACGCCGTGGGAGACAAGCGAGAGAACTTCGGCGAACTCGATTCGAAAATGCCAGCCGCCGCGCAAGCTGGCCCTCTAGCGGAGGTCTTGGCATGATCAATTCCGCCGGAGAACAAAACGTGCCCGTGGATCGAATCGCAATCGGATTGTTCGTCGCTGCGATGTGCCTGGGGCCGACGTTAGTGTGCGCCCAAGATGGCAGTCTCCGCAATTCGATTGATCGCGAAGTCAGAGCCGCGTGGGAAAAGGAAAAGCTCACGCCGCCTCCCAGATCGACAGACGCCGTATTTTTGCGGCGAGTGAATCTCGATCTTGTCGGCATGATTCCGAGTTACGAAGAAGCGACGACGTTTCTCAACGACAGCGATCCGCAGAAGCGCGAAAAACTGATCGACAAGCTGTTGGCCGACCCCCGACACGCTCGGCAGCAAGCCCAAGTGTGGGACCTGGCCATGCTGGGTCGGAAGAACAAGCTCGTGGATGGCACGGTGGGCTATCGAAACCGAGGCCGGTTCCGCGTCTGGCTGGCCAAGCAGTTCGTGGCGAATGAGCCGTTGGATCGCATCGCCGCCAAGATTCTCCAAGCCGAGGAAGAGGGTTCGCAGCTCTTTTTCGCCGCGCACCGCGACCCGGACGAAATGGTCAACGCGGTCTCGCGGTTCTTCCTCGCCACGCAAATTCAATGTGCCAAGTGCCACGATCACCCCTATGAGTCGTGGACGCAGAAGGATTACCACGGCCTGTCGGGCTTCTTCGTCCGCACGATGGCCGTGGACGTTCCGGGCAAGCCGGAGATCACGAATCAAACGGGCAACCTTTACCTGGTCGGCGAGAAGATGGTCGGCGAAGCGTTGTTTTCGCTGGAAGAAATCGACGCGAAGACCAAGAAGAAAAAGACGGTCCCCATCAAGCCGAAGTTTCTCAGCGGCGAGGAACTGGCGGAACCCGAACCGCCGCAAGATTACGTCGAGCCGAAACTGAAGGCCGGTGAACTGCCGCCGAAGCCGGCCTTTTCCCGCCGCGAGAAGTTCATCGAGTGGATGATCGCGAAGGACAATCCGTTCTTCGCGAAGGCGGTGGCCAATCGCGTCTGGGCTCAATTCATGGGGCGCGGCTTCGTGCATCCCGTCGACGATTTCAATTCGAGCAACGATCCCAGCCTGCCGGAGTTACTCAAGGCAATCGAGACCGAATTGGTGGCTCACAAATTCGACGTCAAATGGCTGGTTCGCGAAATCGTCAACAGCGAGACCTATCAGGCAAGCGACTTAGGCGCGGTGGCAGATGCCTTGCCGCGGTTCTATGAGCGTGCCCGGATTCGCCCCTTGACCATCGAGGAGTTGACATCGTCGCTGCACATTGCAATGGGGCTGGGCGTCGAAGCGGCTCTCAAGACCGAACCGAACCAGCAAATGATGCAATACCTGGGGGAGCCCACGGACGGTCAGGGCCGATTCCAAGGGAGCCTGTCAGAGCATTTGTATCTGCACAACGGCGAAGGCTTCCGCGCGATGTGCCGGCCCAATAAAGGCAACCTGCCGGAGAAGTTGGTCCTGGGCGCCGAGGATTGGAACGAGAAGGTCGAGCGGATGTTCCTGTCAGTACTCAGCCGGCCCGCTACCAGCGAGGAGCGCGAGCGATTCGTTCAGTACCTGAGCGTGGACGCGAAAGACCCAAAGCAGACTGCTCAGCGCATGGAAGACGCGCTGTGGGTGTTGGTGTCGGGTTCGGAGTTTCGATTCAACCGCTAGTCAGGTTGGAAAAAAAGATGAATACGAACTTCCAACTGGGCACGTGCAACGCGGTTCAGCATTTGAACCGTCGCTCGCTGATGAAGGGGCTGCTAACCACGGCTGGCGGTTTGGCCGTCGCCAACTGGGGCGCGCTGACCCATTCGCAGACGATCGCGGCCGAGGCGAAGCGAACGGGAAAGCGCTGCATCATGCTCTACATGGAAGGGGGTGTGAGCCAAATCGACACCTTCGATATGAAGCCAGGCCGGCCGACTGCCGGCGAGTTCCGCCCAGTCCAGACCAAGGTGCCCGGCATTCAGGTCTGCGAATTTCTGCCAAACATTGCCCGCCATGCCGACAGGCTCGGAATCATTCGCAGCATGCGAACGAAAACGCCCGATCACGGACCCGGCGGTTACTACATGCACACCGGTTACCATCCGAGCGAGCGATTCCCGCATCCTGAAGCCGGCGCAATGATCGCCAAGTATTGCGAAAACCCGGAAAGCGACCTGCCGAGCTTCGTCAAGATCGGGAGCGGCAGCGGGATCTACGGCGCGGGTTATCTTGGCCCGCAGTACGAGCCGCTTGTTGTGGCCGACGACGGTAAACTCCCGGGGTTCGCTAATCCGTCCGTATCGCCGGAGATTCAGGGCCGGCGCGGTGAGCTGCTGAGCTTCATGGAGCAACGATTCGCGGAGAGTCGTTCCGGCGACCCTTTCGCCGCTCATCGCTCGGCGGAACTACGCGCGATCCGCCTGATGCGAGCCCGCCAGACGTTCGACGTCAGCGCCGAGTGGGAAAAGGCCAAGGACCGCTACGGCGACAGCAAGTTCGGCCGCGGTTGTTTCACCGCGCTGAAGCTCGTCGAAGCTGGCGTGTCATTCGTGGAGGTTTCCCATGGCGGCCACGACACACACATGGACAACTTCCCGATCTCTAAGGCGCTGTACTCCATCATGGATCCTGCCTGGGGATCGCTGCTGGAAGATCTGACGCAGCGCGGCCTGTTGCAGGACACGCTGGTCGTCTGGACGAGCGAGTTCGGCCGCACGCCCGCAATCAACAACCGCGGTGGCCGCGACCATTTTGGCCGCGCGTGGACGGTTGTCCTGGCCGGCGGCGGCATCAAGGGGGGACAGTATTACGGTTCGAGCGACCGCGACGGTTTCGAGGTCGCGGAGAATCCAGTAGGCGAAGCGGACTATATGGCGACCATCTACAAGATCATGGGCGTCGACCATCGCGCCAAGCACTTCCTCGGCGCCCGTCCGATCTGGGCGACCCCGGAAGACTCCAAGCCGATTATGGAATTGATTCGGTAGTTGGACAGCGCCACTTTCGTTTGCCAGCAATAGCCGAGGAAGCAACGAGGTTGACAATCATGAACGACTTTGCCGAAGCCAAATTACTGTTCACGCTCCCCTGGAACAGCGATGTCGTCTCCGCCGTCGCGTTCGTCGGCAATGACTCGGTCGCGGCCGCCAACCGACGCGGCGACATCCTGATCTGGAACCTCCCCGCGTCCGGCGACAAGACCCCCGATCCGGTTCGGCGGCTAGTCGGTCATACCGGCGCGGTCAATCGCCTTCTGCTGAGTCCCGACGGCAAGACGCTGATCTCGGCGGGTAACGATCGAACGGTCAAATTCTGGGACGCACTCAAGACCGACGGCGAACCCGGCAAGATCGTCTTGAACGACGGTTTCCGGTTCGTGGGGGTCACGGAAAAAGTGGCGAAGCTGCCGGACCCACCGCCGCCGATGGTCGCGAACGTCGTCGAGCAGAAGCCGCTCCGCGAATTCACGGGCCACAAAGAGTGGATCTGGGGACTCTCCATTTCCCGCGACGGAAAGACGCTGGTCACCGGCGACGAATCGAAATCGGTGATCCTGTCGGACGTACAAACGGGCGCCGAACAACGCCGCTGGAGCGTGAAGCAGTGGATTCGCTCGCTCGATATCTCCCCGGACGGGAAGCTCGTGGTGACGGCGGAGCATTTTCCCCAAACGAATGACAAAGATGTTCAGGCAGGCCTGCGCGGCTGGAACGCCCAAACCGGCGAGCTGAAGTTCGATGCCAGCAAAGGGCTGTCTGGTCCGGTGTCGACGGTGCGTTTTTCGGACGATGGGAAGCACCTGGCGTTCTGTGTCGGCCCCATCGACCGCGACGGGATGTCGGGAAAGGTTTTTCTCCTCGACCCGGCCACCGGGGAAAGAGTCCGCGAGCTGACCCCATCGCATCAACGCGGTTCCACCGATTTGGCCTTCCACCCGGACGGCCAGCACCTCTTCACGTGCGGTCGCGACCGAGCGTTCAAGATCTGGCGGCTCAGCGATGGCGGGCTGGTCCGGGAGTTCAATCCGACGGACAAAAAGGACCAGTTTCCCCCCTATTACCATGCGATTTCGATTGCCCCCGGCGGCAAGTTGCTGGCCATCGCCGACGGCCTCGGGCAGGTTTTGATTTATTCGCTGGCAACCGCATGAGAGGTTTCTTGTAGAACCGCTTATGACCCCAGTCCGATGATGTCTTCCAAAGATAACGACACGCGATCATGCGAAACCTGCTGCTCAACTTGTTCTGTCTATTCGGTCTGGGTGTGATCTGCATTGAGACGCTTCACGCGAACGACACGCAGCAGCTTCAACAACTGACGGTTGAAGAGTCCCAAAAACTGGCGCAAGACAAGTCGGGGCGGCTGGCGCTCGACGGGCTGAAGACGCTCGCACCCGAGGCAGCCAAGGAGTTGGCAAAACACCAAGGGTGGCTGTCGCTCAACGGATTGAAGGAGATTTCGGATGACGCCGCCGCGGCGCTCGGGCAACACAAGGGCGATTTGCAACTGAATGGTCTCGCCAAGGTTTCCGAGGCGACCGCCGCTGCGCTGGCGGGGCATCGAGGCGAGTTGTCGCTGAATGGACTGACGGCGATCTCGGATGAATCGGCGCGGTCGCTGGGCAAACACACCGGCGGGCGGTTGATGCTGAAGGGACTGACGACGTTGTCTACCGACGCAGCCAAAGCGCTCGCGGCGCGCAAGGGGGGAGGCCCGTACCAAGCCGTGTTCCTGGATGGCCTGACCTCGTTGACTCCCGAGGGCGCGGCGGCGATGGCGGAATCTCATGGTCACAACTGGCACGGCAATTTGCCGGGGTTCAAAACGATATCGGTTGACGTAGCTCAGGCGCTGGCGAAACGTGCAGGAGGGCTGTCGATGCCAGGGCTGACCACGATTTCGGACGACGTGGCCAAGGCGCTGGCGGGAAAACTCGGAGGAAATCTGCCGCGATTAACTACGCTAAATGTGGAATCGGCGAAAGCGATCGCTGGCCCCGTCCCAGGTCAATTCCATCGCACGCTCAATCTGGATGGCCTCAAGTCCCTGCCCGACGACGTTGCCCAGGCCATAGGCGGAAAGGAGAGCCGTGGCAACCTGCACCTCGATGGACTGAGCGTACTGACGCCGGTCGCGGCGAAGGCGATCTGCCAGCGCGAAGGAGATTTGTATCTCAACGGGCTCACTACGATCACCGACGACACGCTCTATGCCCTTACCGAGCACAAAGCCCCCGGATTTGCGCGGCCGATCGTTCATCTGCAAGGTTTGACAACGCTCTCGGATGACGGTGCCGCGATCCTGGCGGCTTGGCCTAAGTGGAGCGGCGAAATCCCAGCAATATCGACTCTCTCGAAGAAGGTCGCCATGGCGCTGGCGGCATCACGGAGGTGGGATGGGAATCTTCCGGCAGTGAAGACAATTTCGCTCGATTCTGCGGCATCTCTTGGGCAGCGAGAAGGGAACCTCTCACTTGATGGCATGACGGTGTTGGCCGACGACGTCGCGGTAGCGCTGGCGCAGCATCATGGCGGCACACTGTCGCTCAATGGGTTGAAAAGTCTCACGGACAAATCGGCTGCGGCACTCGCCAAGCATGAGGGTCGGCTTTCGCTTGGCGGGCTGACTGCGCTTTCCAGCGGCGCGGCCCAGTCGCTCGCCACGCACAAGGGAGACTGGTTGACTCTGGACGGCGTGGAAACGCTGGATGGCGAGGCTGCGAAGGCGTTTGCGCAGCGGAAGGGAGTAGTAACGCTGCTCGGCGTGAAATCACTGTCGCCCGAAGCCGCCACAGTAATAAGCGTGAACTCAAAAGTAGCGATTCCGGCGAAATTCCGGACGCTGGCAATTCGTCAACCGGTTGCAACAAACGAGACATTCTTCCGATCGTTTCTCGCATCGCACTGCGCCGAGTGCCACGATGGCGGAGCGAAAGAAGGCGAGTTTACGCTTGATCGACTCGCGAAAGACAACGTCGCTGGCCGAGTCGATTTCGCTTTGGTTCTTGAGCGGCTCCGCGCCGGTGATATGCCGCCAACCTCGGAACCGCGTCCAAAACCAGATGACGTGGCCCATGTGACCGCCTGGATCTCAGCGAAACTCAATTCGCCACTCGTTGCACCGCCCGAGCATTACGCCGTGCAGGAGAAACCAATTGACGGCAATCGCCTGCCGAACGCAATTCTCTTCGGCGGACCACGCGGTCCGAGTGTCCCGCCGCCGCCGCGGCTCTGGCGGTTGTCGCCGGCTGCGTACACCAAGTGGACCGGCGAATTCAATTCTTCAGCCAGCGGTCTGCAACAGCCATTCGGGGTGATTCAGGAAACGGGAATTAGAGATTTTGCAGCACTCTACACGCCCGACGAAGGGGCGACAGGTTTATTGCTGGCCAATGCCGAACTGATCGTAGAGGGTCAAACCCGTGGCCATTCGCTCGTAAACGTGAATGAAAAACCAGAAGCCGGTAAGGAGATCCTCTGGCCGACCGAGTCCCGAGCGAAGTTGGCTTCTGCGGCCGAACAAGCGGCGCTGAAATCGGGCTTACGGGTGCGGCAGGGCAATGGTGTTTTCGCCCCCGTACTGCACCCGCACGTCAAGGCTACCCGCGAGGAGTTGGAAAGAGCGATTCGTCAACAGTATCAGTCCGCCTTGGCTCGACCACCCAGCGAGCAAGAATTGGCGAGCGTTGTCGCACTCTACGCGACAATCGCTGTCGACGGAGATTATTCGATCGCCGGTAAGACCATCCTAATGGCGCCATTGATGACCCCCGAGGCGATCCTACGATTCGAAGTTGGCTTGGGTCCCGAGATTCGATCAGGGGTTCGCTCGCTTTCGCCACGCGAAACGGCATTGGCAATCAGCCTGGCTTTGTCCACGAAGCGCGATCCCGGACTGCTATCTGCCGCCGCCGCCGGCAAGCTTACGACGCGAGAGGATGTCGCTGAGAGTGTCCGTCGTATCTTAGATGACCCGAAAATCAGCAAGCCGCTGGTGATCGGATTCTTCCGCGAATACTTCGATTACTACCGTGCTCCCGAAGTCTTCAAAGATCCGCTGCCGGATTATTTGACACGCCGCGGCCAACACTACAACCCTCGGGGCCTCGTCGACAATACGGATGTGCTGGTACTCCGCATCTTGTCGAAGGACAAGGACGTGCTGAAGGAGTTGTTGACGACGACCGAGTCGTTCAACACGCACGAGTTGTTCGGCCCGAATGGTACGCTCGACGGTCTTCGTACCGGTGAGGCCTTGTTCCGCTCGTTCGGTCCATATGCACTCGACCATCTTGGAAGGCAGCCCCCAAGTGGTTCACGCTCCGAGGCGAAGGGGGACAGCACTGCAACTTTTTCCAACAATGAACGCATCGGCATCCTCATGCAACCGAGTTGGCACGTCGCCTGGTCGACCAACTTCCATAACGACATTGTCCGCCGCGGCCGTTGGGTGCGCGAGCATCTGCTGGGTGGCCGCGTCCCCGATCTACCCATTAACGCGGCAGCGATGGTCCCCGATGATCCGCACCACACGTTGCGCCAGCGACAGATGGTCACGCGCGCTTCGGAGTGCTGGAAATGCCATGTCAAGATGGATGAACTCGGCCTACCGTTTGAAGATCTCGACCATTACGGGATGCGTCGTCGCGGCGAAAATGTGCTCGATCTCGCAGCGACGGCCGTGGCAAACGAAAAAGCAAAAAGCAAAGACCAGAAGATCTACCGCGACGTGCCGCTTGATACCACTGGCACGATCGCTTACAGCGGCGATCCGGCCCTCGACGGCCCGGTCCGCGACGCGCCTGAGATGCTCCGTCGCCTGGCCGAGTCTGACCGCGTGCGGCAGGTCTTTATTCGTCATGTGTTCCGTTATTTCCTCGGCCGGAATGAAACCCCCGGCGACGCCGTCAGCCTGCAAGAAGCTGAAAAGGCGTATTTGGAGAGCGGCGGCAGCTTCAAGGCGTTGCTGGTATCGCTGCTGTCATCGGAGTCCTTCCTATATCGAACAGTTCCCACCGAGGTAGCCAAGAACTGACAATCTCGACAAGCATGATCACACCTAAAAGTCTCGACCGCCGCTCAGTTCTCAAAGGGGTTCGCTCGGCGCGGTGGCGGTGGCGCTCCAGCCATCCTGGAAGCCCTAGCCGCCGAGGCCCGGGGCGAGACCCTGCCATCACGAATCGTCTTCGTTGTCGAGGCCAACGGCTTTTGGCACTCAACGACATCGACACCGCCCGTCCGCTGACGGAGATCCTCGCACAACATGATGAACATGACGCATATGACCGACTCACAGTTCGATGTACACCAGCCCGACGCGCCAGCGAGCGGGAAGTATTTGCCCTTGCTTGTGCAGTGGGCTGGTGCCATTTGCACCGCTGTTACTTTCGTCTTGGCGATGATCCTGGAAGGCCATGGTGCCGAAGCGCTCGACGCGAAGGAGATCAACAACAGCCTGGGTATGAAGCTCGTGTACATTCCACCCGGCAAGTTCACGATGGGTTCGCCGGAAACTGAAGCGGGGCGCGAGGCGCAGGAAACTCCGCACGAGGTGGAGTTGACCAATGGTTATTACATGGGCGTTCATGAGGTCACCGTCGGTCAATTCAAACAATTTGTGGCCGACACGAATTATCAGACGGACGGCGAACGCGACGGCAAAGGGGCCTACGGCGCCAACGAGGCAGGCAAGATCGAAGAGATGCACGCCCGGTTCAACTGGAAGACCCCTGGGTTCGAACAGACCGACGATCATCCGGTGGTCGATGTGTCGTGGAGCGATGCCAAGGCGTTTTGCAATTGGCTGAGCGAAAAGGAGAAGAAGACCTATCGGATGGCGACGGAGGCCGAGTGGGAGTACGCGTGTCGCGCCGGCACGACGACGGCGTACGCGTATAGCGACGATCCCGAAGGCCTGGCGACCGGCGGCAACGGGGCCGACGCCACCGCGCGAGCCAAGTTCCCCGCCTGGTCGATCGGCATCAAGGGACAGGACGGCCACCTCTTCACCGCCCCGGTCGGTCAGTTCAAAGCGAACCCGTTCGGCCTGTACGACATGCACGGCAATGTCTGGGAATGGTGCGAAGATTGGTACGTGCCTAACGGCTATTCGAACGAGAAGCAGGTTGATCCGACTGGGCCGGCGACAGGTAAAGCGAAGGTGCAACGCGGTGGCGGATGGTCGAGCGACTTCAGGCGGATGCGTTCCGCGGCCCGTATCGGCCGCGATTGGGTGGCCTATCGCGGTTGCTACCAGGGGTTCCGCGTGGTGCTGGAAAAAGGGTCGGAGCGAGCCGCTCAACCCGCGGGCACTGGTCGCGATGCCGTCGCGGCATCGTCGCTTCGAATCCAGACGCAGGGCAATAGCTGGAGCTACAACGTGTCCCGCCTCCGCGCGATCGAAAAGGCGGCGGGCATTCCGGAAGGCACGTATTACCCTAGCTCCGAAGTCATCGACGGCAAGCCCGGTCCGGTGTACTTCCCCGGTTGTCTCAACGGCGGAAAAAAGCCGGCTCGCGAAACGACGACGCTGAAGACGCGGCTCGTCGAGCAACAGATCGAGGTCTTCACGTACACGCATTCAGGCTGGCACGAAACCGACATCGCCGATGAGATCGCCGAGTTCGGTTCGCAGCACAACCCGAAGTTCAGGCTGCTGTGGCAAGCCGGCTGGAACGTCCATGACGGGCTCGGCATCAGCAAGAACGGGCCGGTTCGCGATGCCGTCAAGATCGCCGACCTGCAAGCGGCACTCGACAAGAATCGGCAGGCGGTTGAAGCTCGCGTGGAGGCGATCAACAAGAAGCTCGGGAAGACCGTGGTCTACCTCGTTCCCGTCGGCGATGCGTTCGTGAAGTTACGAGCGATGGTGGTGGACGGGCAGTTTCCCGGCGTGAAGAAGCAGTCGGATTTATACAACGACGACATGCCGCATCAAGGTCGGCTCGGTTCTCTCCTGCAGGATTACTGTGTCTTCGCCGCGCTGTATCACCGGTCGCCCGAGGGTCTGAAAGTGACGCTCGATCCAGCGATCTCCGACGAACAGGCCGCGCTGTTGCAGAAAATCGCGTGGGAGACGGTGTCGAAGTATCCGCCCGCCGGCGTGGCTCGTGTTGCATCTGCCAATCCCCAAGTCAGCACGTCTCGCGAAGCTAAGCTCGACAAGGAGTTCGAATACCTCGTCTTCGATCTTGGGAAGGGCGTCGAGTTGCGGTTGGTCAAAGTGAAGGCCCAGGGGCAGACGTTTCGCATCGGCTCGTCGAAGCAGGAACAAGAGGCGGTGAACGCGAAGTACTTCAACGGCAAGCAGCAGGGGAAGCTCGCGATGGAGGACGAGCACGCCGTGACGCTCACCGATGATTTCTATCTGGGGCAGTTCGAGGTGACCCGCGGGCAGTTCCGACGATTCGTGGAGGAGACGGGTTACCAGACGATTCCGGAACTCACCGACGGCGGCAAAGGCTGGGACGCGAAAGAAAAGAAGTTCATCGGAGCCGTCAAGCGGTTTAGCTGGCGCGACACGGGCCTCGACTTTCAAACCGACGACTATCCCGTGGTGAATGTGGCGATCGACGACGCTCGCGAGTTCTGTAAGTGGCTACACAAGAATTGTGATGGTCGCGTGAAGATTCGCGAGGTCCGGTTGCCCGGCGAGGCCGAGTGGGAGTTCGCCTGCCGAGCCGGCAGCCAAACTCGCTTCCATTTCGGCGACAACGACGAACAGCTCGTCGAGTTCGCGAACGTGGCAGACGCAGCGGCCCGTGAGAAGAATCTGGCTCCCGTCACGCTCAACGGCCGCGACGGTTTTCCTTTCTCCGCGCCGGTCGGCAGGCTCAAGCCCAATCCCTTCGGGCTCTACGACATGCACGGCAACGTGTGGGAGTTTTGCGAGGATCACTACGGCAAGTACGCCGCTCTCCCCAAGGAACGCAACGCACTGCAAACGGTCGTCCAAGGCGAAATCCGCCCGGTCATGCGTGGCGGCGCGTGGCATTTGACGGGCAGTGATTGCCGTTGCGCCAACCGCTTCATCGTCGGCTCGACCGGACGCTACGCCACGGGCGGTTTCCGCGTACTTTGTATGCCGTAGTGTGACAGGCAACTTGCCTGTCGGAGTGGTAAGCCAATTCGGAACAATTCTGACAGGCTGGAAGCTTATCCCACGAACTTCAACCGAAAGATTCAAGCGATGAGCCGCATTGCGTTCGCTATTTCATGTCTCGCCTTGCTTGGGATGCATGCCGGGCATTCACAAGTGGCCGCTCAGGACACGAAGCTGCCGACCGGCGGGCGGGTAACCTACATGTTGCTCGTGAACGGCGCGGTACACGACGCCGTCGTTAAGGCGGCGAACATCGAAGGTCACGAGAGCGTGAACCCGCCGTATGTCGGCACTTGGCATTCGTTCGTCCAAGGGTTGGACCAGATTCAGCCCGGTCGGCTCGATCCGGTCGAGCGAGGCGACATCGACTTGATGATGATCGGCACGCTCATGTCCTATCCCAACGCCGAAGCGTGGAAGAATCACCTCGGGCCCGACGACTCGACGCTGGCGGGCTTCGCGGCTCTTGGCGTGAAGAACAACCCGAAGTTCCGCATCGTGTGGCAGACGTATGTTTGGCCCGTCGGTCAGACGCCGAAGGACGGCAAGAAGACGCTCGACGTGGCCGCCACGAAGAAGCGGGCCGACCAAGAACCGCTGAAGGAACTCGAAGAGCTGGCCGACGCGATCAATAGGATACACGGAAAACAGGTCGTGCTGATCTCGCCAGTCGGCGAGGCCACGATCAAGCTTGTGAAAATGGTCGCCGACAATAAATTCCCCGGTATCGCCGACCCTGCCGACCTGTGGACCGAGTTCAATATGCATTCCAACCGTCACGTGCTGGCACTCACTGCCTATTGCAACGTGGCCACAATGTACGGCATTACGCCCGTGGGGCTAAAGCCGGATTTCTCGAAGGTCACTTACGGCGGCAGCGGTAAAGGCCCGGGCCTTCAGTCGATGGAAGGCATCACTGACGAACAACAGGCAATTCTGCAAAACATCGCCTGGGAGACGGTGTCGACATATCGTCACGCGGGGTTCCCGCGGGCCAAGGATCCGGAATCAACACCTGCCAATAAGATGCCTGCCGGGCTGCGTGTGATGAACGGCGGACACATTTGGGCGCATCCGCAGTTCGACTCAAAAAGGTGATTCCAGTCGTCGCTGCTTGCGGTAAGCTGCGGGCGTGATGCCAACTTCGCGGCGAAAGACATCATACATCCGCTTACGATCACCGAAACCAACATCGCGTGCGATCTCGGCCATGCTGCGTTTGGATTCAGCGAGTTCGCGTTTCGCGCGTTCAATTCGCACACGGCGAATTTCGTCGGCAATTGGCCAATCGACCACCTGGCGAATGCGGCGTTGCAGCGTGCGGGGGTGCAAGCCGGCCGCCCTCGCAACGTCATCAACGTTGATGTGGCGGTGGCTGTTGGCGGCGATAAAGCGCAAAGCCTGCGTGACGACTTCATCGTCTACGGCGTAAAAGTCGGTTGACTCGCGGACGATCAGCCCGTGCGGCGGCACGAGCATATGGCGCGGCGGTTGGTTTCGAGCCCCGCGCCGTTTGTTTGGCGACCGCATCTGTTCGTCGAGCAGTCGAGCCGCTTGGTAGCCGATCCGCTCATAGCCGATCTCCACGCTGGTGAGTGAGGGACGCGGATGATCGCACAGCACATCTTCATTGGTGCCGGCGATGATTGCCACGTCTCCTGGCACGCGCCAGCCGCGGTGTCGGCAAATCTGAATCACCATGCGGCCCACTTCTTCGCTGGCAATCGAGACGCCGATCGGTAACTGCCAACGCTCCATCCAGGCTTCGATCCGTTGCTCGGTGCGCTGCCAGGCAGCGAATGTGCGGCTGGGATCGAGAGGGATCTTTTCGCGGAGGCATTTGCCGTCGACAGCTGCGATCGTTGTGCGGAATGACTCTGCCGCGACTTTCTCTGCATCGTCTTCGCTTGTCAGCACGGCGAAGCGACGCAACCCGCGTGACAGGAGATGCTCGGCCCTCAAGCGACCGACGGCCGTCATGTCGGGAAAGACTCCCGGAAAGTCGTCCTTCGCCGGCGAGTTAAACCACACATTCACCAGCGGCAGTGCCAAACGCCGACATCCGTTCGCGAGTTTCGCGTTCACGCGAGCGATCACGCCGTCGAATGGCGGTGACTTCACCGAGGCATCGGACAGATGCTCATCGGCATACTCATCGATGATCGACTCCCAGCCATGCTCGTCGGCATAGCGCTGAGTGCCCGCGAAGATATGAGCGTGCCTCTTTAGCGGCCAGCGGAGGTCGAGCTTCAGGGCGACACGGAGTGGCTGATTCATGAAAGGGCCTGTCGGCAAACAGGTCTTTTTTGTCGTCATTTCAAACTATGAGATGAGTATAATCACCATCCAACGTACGAAACTCCCCGTGTATTGTTTCGGCTTCTGCGCCAGCCAGTAGCCCTTGCAGGCCCATTGGCCGCTGCGACGCAGTCGAGACGCTCCCCGCATGCTTACGAGCACCGTACACCCTCCGCTCGCCGGGCAAGTATTCAACGTGAGGTCGAGTTCAAAACTAACCATTCAGGAGATTTCATGAAGGTGTTTATCAGTCGATTCGTAATGACGGCTGTTGCGGTTCTCGCTATGGCGACGATTACCGCGCTGGCTCAGGACAACTCCAAGACCATTCCCCGGCACAACGGCAAGCCGGCCGACATGACCAAGCCTGTCCAGGTCTTCATTCTGCTTGGCCAGTCCAACATGGTCGGCCTCGGCAAAGTGAAGGGAAGCGACATCTCGTTGGAGCATGCTGTCAAGGAGAAGAAGAAATACCAGTACCTTGTGGATGATGCGGGAGCTTGGACCGTGCGGCAGGACGTACGTTTTGTACGGTACATGTCTGGCAAGGGGCCGCTCAACAACGAATGGATGACTGTTAGCGGCAACACACTCGGCCCGGAATTCGGGATCGGCCATCCACTGGGTAACTCGATCGACGCACCCGTGATGATCCTCAAGTGCTGCATCGGCAACCGGGCTCTGGGCTGGGATCTCCTGCCGCCGGGCAGTGAGCGTTCCGAGTTTGTGGCCAAGGATAAAGCGGGCGTAGAAAAGAAGCTCGTTTATGCCGGCTACAAGGACAAACCCGAATTCTGGGAAATGGACCCGGCCAAGGGCCTCAAAACCGAACCCGCGCCCTGGTTGGACAAGAATGGCAAGCCGATCGACTGGTATGCCGGCAAGCAATGGGACTTCGACATCGGCGATGCGAAAAAGGCCCTGACCGATCTGGAAAAACACTATCCGGGAGCGAAGGGCTACGAGGTCGCTGGCTTCTTCTTTTGGCAGGGCGAGCGAGACGCCGGCAACGCCGGTCACGCCGCCCATTACGAGAAAAACCTCGTGGCTTTCATCAAGGCGCTACGGAAGGAATTCAACTCCCCCCAGGCGAAGTTCGTCTGCGGCACTCTGGGCGAAGCGGTTAAAGGCAGCTCTGGTCCTAGCGCTGATGTTCTCAACGCCCATCTGGCCGTGGACGGTGCCACGGGCAAGTATCCCGAGTTCAAGGGCAACGTCGCCACCATCTACACCAACCCGATGGCGCAAGGCGGCAGCGGCAATGGCCACTACGGTGGCAAGGCCGAGGTCTATATGGATGTCGGCGAGGCGATGGGCCAAGCGATGGTGGAGCTGTTGAAGAACAAGTAGCTAAAGGACGAAACATGTACGGATCAAGTGACTGGAGGCCTGCCAAGCCAGTCGCCTTCGCCGCGGTACTGTGCCTGCTAATGTTGGGCGGCGACATTGTTTCCGGCGGTCGCCAGAATCCAATGGCCGTTGTGTTTTATTGTTTCCTTCCCGCGGTCTTGTGGATGATCGCGGCCGAGCAGAAGCGTGCCTCGCAAGCGATCAGCGCTCTGCAAGCCCGCGTTGATCAACTGGAGGAATCACTCCGGTCCTCCGCCGTTTCGCAGGCTGGTTAACATCGCGATCCAATGGACTCGGGTGGAAGTCCGGCGCTGTGGATAATCCTTGGGCTCCGTCATTGATCGGCCGATTCGTATGAAATACGCACTTATCATCCTAGCCTTGATGTCCGTATCCTCACTTGCGGCGGAGAAAAAGACGCTGCCCACCGCTCATACGACGCGCGCCATCGAAGGTTGGACCGTTCGCGTGGATGATCGCCTACTGACAGGCGAACACGCGGCGGTTGGGGCCCGCGCGTTGAAACTGCTTGAGGCGCGGTTGGTCGCCATCACGGTGGTTGTGCCGGAGAAGGCGCTTGCCAAGCTCCGCACCATCACCATTCAGCTGGATCTCGACTACGGTGATCTGCTCGCGATGCAGTATCACCCCGACGCCGGCTGGCTGAAGGAGCATGGCTATAGCGAACAGCTTGCGAGGTGCGTTCATATTCCGGAGATCAACGATTTCCTAGATCCCGAGGGAATCCACAGCCAGAGGTGGGTTGTACTGCACGAACTCGCACACGGCTTCCATGACCAGATCATCGGATTCGACGAACCCCGCGTGGCCTCAGCCTGGAAAAAGTTCCGCGACTGCGGGAAGTACAAATCCGTCCTCACCGCCTCCGGCAAGATGCACGAGCACTATGGAGTGACCGACGCGAAGGAGTTCTTCGCCGAAATGACCGAGTGCTATTTCGGTTCGAATGATTTTTATCCGTTCGTCG
Source organism: Anatilimnocola aggregata (assembly GCF_007747655.1). Taxonomy (NCBI): domain Bacteria; kingdom Pseudomonadati; phylum Planctomycetota; class Planctomycetia; order Pirellulales; family Pirellulaceae; genus Anatilimnocola; species Anatilimnocola aggregata. The sequence goes on along the minus strand of NZ_CP036274.1, from coordinate 2,078,117 downwards.
CGGGTGAGCTGAAGCAGGCCGATCCGGATATCTTCGCACTGCTCGCCGACATCTGGGGTCCGCTGCCGGGGATGGCTCCCGCGAAATGAAGAGACCAACCATGAAGTTGAAATTATGCCTTGCCGTAGCGCTGTCGTTTTCTGTCCTGACAGCACTGGCAGCCGACGACAATCCCGCGCCGGCTATCGAACTCGGCGCGCCTTTTTGCGATCACGCGATCCTGCAACGGGACACGCATCTTCCCGTCTGGGGCTGGAGCAAGCCGGGCACTTCGGTCACGGTCGAGTTCGCTGGCCAAAAGGAAACCGCCAAGGCCGGCCCGGACGGCCGGTGGCTGCTCAAGCTCAAGCCACTCAAGGGCAGCGCCGAACCCGCCGAGTTACTTGTCAGCAATATTGAAGGCGCGAAGGTTGCCCTGAAGAACATCCTGGTTGGCGAGGTCTGGCATGCTTCCGGCCAATCCAACATGGAGTGGTTTGCCAACCGCAGCATGTGCAGCGCTTTGGCGCAGGAAATCAGTCGTGCGAAGGACGAGGTCCCGATCCGGGAATTCAGGACCGACACCGTGTCGGCGTTGTACCCACAGCAACGGGTGGCCTCGGAAAAAAACTGGAAAACCAGCCGAACGGCGGGCGATTTCTCGGCCCTCGCGTTGTCCTTTGCCTATGAACTCCACAAAGAGTTGAAGGTGCCGGTCGGCATCTTGCTCACTTCCCACAGCAACACGCGCATTGAGGCGTTCACCGCGCGCAAGGCGATTGAGGCCCACCCGGGGCTCAAGGTGGATGCCGACTTGATTCATGACGGGGATGTCAGCACCGAACAGGGGCACGCCGCCTTCGAGAAGTACTACCGAGATCTGGCAGCTTGGCAGACGGCGTCGGCTGAGCAGGGTTTCCCCGTGGAGCGACCGCTGAAGCGACCGAATCTGCCGGGGATCGCGGGTGAATGGCGCGGGCCCTCGCAATTTTTCAACGGCAAGATCGCACCGGTCGTGCCCTTCGCCATTCGCGGTTCGATCTGGTGCCAGGGAGAATCCAATTCCGGCGATGGTCGCATCTATGCCGCCCGGATGGAAGCGCTCGTGCAGGGATGGCGCGAAGCCTGGGGCCTTCCCGATATGCCGTTCTACTTCACCCAAATGCAAAACTACGGCACGGCGGATTCCCCGGACGTCGGCTACGCCGACATCCGCCAGGTCCAGCAACTGTTCTTCATGAAAAACCGCAGCCATGTCGGAATGGTGGTCCAGACGGATCTAAACCCGGCGGCTCCGGGCAACATTCACTACCAGAACAAGCTCCATCCCGGGATGCGGCTGGCGCGTTGGGCCCTGGCCAAGGATTATGGACGCACTATCGCGTACACCGGTCCGATCTATGAGCGTTACACAATCGACGGGAACAAGGCGATCGTTTCGTTCGAGAAGGACAGCCTTTTCGACGGACTGATGATCGGCAGCAAGGGACTCGAAAAAGATTTTCAGCAGGACCCCGGCAAGTTCGTCGAACCGGCTCGGCCGACGCCCGGCGAAAAGCTCAACCACTTTCGGCTGTGTGGCAAAGATCGGAAATGGCACGCCGCCGAAGCCGTGATCGTCGGGGACACGGTGGTGGTGACGTCGAAGGACGTGCCTGAGCCGGTCGGCGTGCAATACGCTTACAGCGAGGCTCCGCAGAACGCGAACCTCTACAACAAGGCCGGGCTTCCGGCGACGCCTTTTTCGGCCGTCGATGGCGAGCTGGTCTTTGAGGAAGACGACGCGCAGAAGGTGGCGGCGATCAAGGCGAAGTATGCCCCTTATACCGATCCCGATTACCCGATTCTCCAAGTAGCGGAATACTATCGCGACGGCGCGATCATTCAGCGCGGCCAACCGATTCCTGTCTGGGGGCATGCCAACAAGGGCGTCGAAGTGACCGTGACGCTCGGCGGTGTGACTCGGTCCGCCGTGGCCAACGACAAGCAGCAGTGGTCAGTTTCCTTTCCGGCCCTGAAAGCTTCCAACCAGCCGATCACTCTGGCTGTGAAGGCGAGTCATGGTCACAACAGAACAATTACCAATATTCTGGTCGGCGATGTTTGGTTCCTGACGGGCAGTACGCTCCTGACCTCCGAACCTGCCTACGATCGGCGCGACAAACAAGCCGCCGCTCCAGAGGCTATGCCGCTGGTCCACGAGTTCCGGCGACGAACGGCCGCGAGCACGAACCACGTTCCCAGAAAACGCGGCTTCGAGGTGGGTGGCGGCAAATATCGAACGTTTTGGCAGACCGCTGATTTCACGGCTCCGGAAGACTGCGTTTCTATGTTCGCCTATGAGTTCGCCAAGACGCTCCACCGGCCCGGCATCCCCCAGGGCTTTGTGACCATGTCGTCCGGGCAAGGCGCACAGATGGCTTCACCGTTGTCGTGGACATCCTACGAAGGGATCAAAGACGCGACAAACCCTGCGTTTCAGCCTCGCCTGAGTGCGTTGCTCCTCCAGGATCCCAGTTCGGACGTCTCCAAGAAGGCAACCTCCGAATATGTGCAGGCCGTGAAGACGGAAGTCGCGAAGATCATCGAACTGGCTCGAAAGGGCGCAGACCTGTCCGATGCGCCGTTGCAGTTCCCGCCGTTCCCCGAACCCGGGCGCGACGGTGAGATCAAGCCCGATACGGTTCCGACCTTGGCCTACAACTGGTGCGTCAGCCCGCTCACGCCGATGGCTGTTGCAGGCGTGATCTGGGTGCCCAGTCCTGCCAATCTTGGCTACATGCCTGCGGATTACTCCGCCGAACTGGAAATCTACGCCCGCAGCCTGCCGGCTACTTATGGGCAGGAGAAGGTGCCGTTCCTCTACGCGCAGCCCTCTGCCAAGCTGGTCCCGGGAGTTGCCCAGCCGAAGATCGCGAATGCTACCTCTGCGGAATTCGACGAATGGCCGCGGGGGTTGCGAGAGCTGGCGGTCCGGCTTGGGACTGCTTTCCGTGCAGCTCATTCGAAAGACACAAAATGAAGAGACTCATCGGCATCGTGATGACGCGGAACTGACAATCAAATACAACGAACTCACATCCTCACCCTAATCCTCACCGAGGAACTGACAGTGAAATTACAACGGACACACATCCTGCCCCTAATCCTCACCATCGCGTTGCTCCTGCTGAATCGGGCTTGGGGTGCGGAGGCGGACGGAGGACTGCCCACGCCCTACACCGGCATGCTGAATGAGTTGCGGACGGACCTCGCCGCCAAGGTGCCGACGTCCGAGAACGAGCAAGAGGTCAACAAATTCCTGGCGAGCAATGCGCTGGACGCTAAGCTCGCGAAATACGTGGTTCTGACCGAGGCCACACCGAAGGGTCTGGCAGAATTCGCCCAGCAGGGCAAGGAGCAGGAAGCGCTGGTCGAGCGATTGCTCGGGGATGCCGAACTGATGCAACAGATGCTGGTCGCGGATGGCGCGAAAGACGGCCAGTACGGTCCAGCAATGAAGATCTATAGCGACATCCGGAGGGCGAGCCAGAAGGCTGACAAGGGTGTCCTGCAGCGGCTCGCGCTGGCGATCAGTCTGGTCCACGCGGTCCCGATGGCGCAGGGAAATCCCCAGGCCGACATCGACGCTCCCAAGACCATTGATCCGGTGAAGCGTTACGCGCAATTCGAGAAGGCGTACCTGGGCGGCGAGTTGGATCAGGATTTCGAGCGTCAGGACACCTGGAACCTGCGTTTTGTCGTCGATGGGGACGAACCGGATTGGACCCTCGTCTGGGGACGCGAGATGCTGAGGAACTACCGTCCTGACCACATCTACAACTCGGACCCAGGTTGGCGTTATGTGGGGCTTGTTAGCAGCGACGTCCGGTACGGATCGGGTGACGTCAAGTACGACCGGCCGGAGTTGCAGAACTATCAGAACATCCTCATGAATGGCGGCATCTGCGGCCGTCGCGCGTTCTTTGGGCGATTCATCCTGCGGGCCTTCGGCGTCCCGACTACCGCCCGCCCGCAGAGCGGCCATGGCGCACTAGTGCATTGCACGCCCAATGGTTGGGTGCCGTGTCTCGGCGGAGGTTGGGGGAGCGGCTGGACCGCGACCGTTTACAAAAATGACCTCGACTTCCTCGCCAGCACGCAGGCCCGCAGCAACAGAGACGCCTATCTGAAGGTCAAGCGGGCACAATGGATCGGCGACGTGCTCGAAGAGAAACGGGTCTATGGGGAGCACGGCGAAAAACCAGCGTTCTGGAACGGCGTGTCGCTCCGCACGCAGCGTGCGATCATCGAGCAATCCAAGGTCCTGACGCTCGCCGCGCTCGGCACGGAGCTTGGCGAGGCCAATGGTCCGACCGTGGCTAAGAAGGTGCTGGCCGAGCCCGTCTCGCCCGAGGATAAGAAAATCGGCTATGGCAAGAACGGCGTCATCGCGATCCCGGCAACCGCCTACAGCAAGCCGGTCGGCAACACAGGCGACGTCGTGGCGATGAAGAGTTTTGGCGGTGGTATGCAGATTTTCCTACCGCGTTTCTCCACCGAGGGGCTGACGATCCTGCGGGGCGGGGCGTGGAGGACCGACATCACGAAGACCGGGAGTCGCATGCAAAGTGCTGGCTACGGCAAATACAACAACTGGGGATTCCGTGTGGCTGTGACTCCTGCCGACATCAATCCTCCCGCCACTCTGAAACTCGATCTTGGAGAGGGCGTGAACTTGGAACTCGTTTACATCCAGCCCGGCACCTTCGTGATGGGTGGCGAAAGCGCGAAGGAGGGGCGGTTCGAGTGCGTTGACATGCCGAAGCACGAGGTCACGCTCACCAAAGGGTTCTACCTGGGTAAGTACGAAGTGACTCAGGCGCAGTACCAGCTGATCATGGGATCGAACCCCAGTGGGGCGACCAAGGACCCAAGCTGTCCGGTGGACACAATTGGCGAGACCGACGCGACGGAATTCTGCGCGAAGGTCGTCGAGAAGACCGGCCAAGAAGTGCGGCTTCCCACCGAGGCCGAATGGGAATACGCCTGCCGCGCGGGGACCAAGACAGAGTGGTTCTTCGGCGACGATCCCTCCAAGTTTGGTGACTACGCTTGGTTCAGAGACAACGATGGCGGGAAGTCGCATCCGGTCGGCCAGAAGAAACCCAATCCGTGGGGTCTCTACGACATCTACGGCAACGTCTACGAGCGCGTGTCGGACCGATATGCAAAAGACTACTATGCCAAGAGTCCCAAAGAAGACCCGACCGGGCCGAGCCTGGGCCAGAAGTCGCGCTTCGAGTACGAGATCGACGCACCGCAAGCAGGCAAGTACGCGCTGACGGCGCAAGTGGTTACGGCCAACTACAACCAGCGGCTCGATGTTTCCGTGAATGACGCCGCGTCGGACATCGCGATGGAGATGCCTTACACCTGCGGCCAGTGGCAGGACTGCCAGCCGGTGACACTCATGCTCCGGCAGGGCAAGAATGTCCTGCGCTTCTCGCGGACGAATCCGCCGCAATACGGAGTGGCGATCAAGTCGTTCACACTGAGCCCCGCGCGCTAAGGCGAGCGGCTGATAAGAACTTACCGGTACGACGGATTGGAAGATCGCGTCGCCGCAACAACGATTGCGGCGATAACTGATAGGGGCGACAAACCAGGATGCCGACGAAGGCATCTTCAACGATTGTCCCCGGTTTTTTGAGATCGCTCACCCTTATGATCAGACCGCCTTCCCAGCGTATCGGTATCGTGACCAGCGGCGCCGAAAAGCTGGCCGACTATTTTCCCACTGCCGCTGAGCCGGCGTTCGTTCCAACCGAGCCGCCGTTTACCCCCGACGACCAATTGCTGGTCGATGAACTCCGGCGACGCGGGCACCACGTCTCGGCGGTTGTCTGGGGAGTGGAAACCTCACAACTCATGGATCGGTATGATCGACTCATCGTCCGCTCCCCGTGGGACTACATGGATAGTGACGAGCAGCGCAAGGGTTTTCTGCGCTGGCTCGAAGGGCTCGGCGCAACGGGCATTGCCGTTGAGAACGAACTGCCAGTGATGCTTTGGCTGATGGATAAGTGCTACTTGCTCGACTTTGCGGCGGTTGGCGTGCCGATCGTTCCCACGCAGTTGATCCCGGTTGGCGAGACATTGGATCTCGAAGCCCTCGTCGAGCAACACATCGCCGCCGTCATCAAGCCCGCCGTTTCGGCCGCCGGCGCGGGGTTGGAATTCCTACCTAATCGTCAGGCGGCACAGGCATTTCAGCAAGAGTTCGTGGATCGCTGTCAGCGCGGGGCTCAATTGGTGCAGCCCTTTCTGCCCGAGATTCAGACGAATGGCGAATGGTCGCTCGTGTATTTTGGCGGCGAGTACAGTCACGGCATTCACAAGCTCCCCGCTCGCAGCCAGATCATGGTACATGCCGAGCGGGGAGGTTCGCTCCGCTTCGCCGATCCGCCAGCGGTCGTGCGCGAGCTGGGTGATCGGTCCGCCGCCGCCGTTCCGCGTGCATTCGCGAATTCCGGAGTTGGCTCCTGCCGCATGCCACTTTACCTGCGAATTGACGTTATCGAGACTCCCGCAGGAGCACTTCTTTCCGAGTGCGAAGGGGTTGAGCCCGAACTCTTCTTTCGCGCCCGATTTGGGAGCGCTCCCCGATTCGCCGACTTAATCGAAAACAGGTCGATCTAACCATGAGGTGCACGAGCTTTCGCTGTGAAGAACTGTCTGGCTGTGTCACGATATTCTGTACTTTTCGGAGCGACTTCTCGCCACTTCGCCCCTGCAGCGACCGAATCAGACAAGCCTATTCGTGGCAGGTTGAGCGTGATGCCATCGCCCCTCGCCGCCCCCTCATCACCCTCCGTGCGTGTCGTTCTGCCGAGCGTTGGCCCAAGGTCACTGGGGGCTGTTCATCGACGAGCCGGGATAGCTGCCGAGTAAAAAATTCAAAGAGGGTTGCGACCGTTTTCGGGTGGATGATCCGAAATGGAGCCGGGCTCCTACGGTCGCTGGATTTATGGCATTCGTAAGTCTCTTTCGGAATTCAAGTTGCGTCGCGATCTGCAAGGCGTTCGAAATTATCGCTGCTAAGTTCTCGGTTTTTGAATCAATGGTCATTGATGACTGCGAACAGCCAGCCCACCGACCATCGGAGCGTGTTTTCAAGTGGCGGCAGCGCGCTCTTGTTGGAAGGGGTGGCGCGGGAACGGGCACTGGAACTTTCCTGCTCACTACAACGAGACCATCTGACAATGACAGTTAATCGTCCTTGATCCCCATTTCATGGAGAAGATCATGTTCACCGTTTCCGAATCCAGCACTTCGAGCCGTCGCTTGGGCCGGCGAGGTTTTTTGCAGGTCGGGGCGCTCGGCCTCGGCGGGCTGACGCTCGCCAATCTGTTGCAATTGCGGGCGCAGGGGTCGCAGCGGAGTCAGTCGCAGAAGTCCGTAATTATGGTCTATCTGCACGGCGGACCGCCTCATTTGGATATGTTCGACATGAAGCCGGACGCCCCCATGGAATTTCGGGGTGAGTTTAATCCCATTCGAACGAACGTGCCGGGGCTGGAGATCTGCGAGTTGATGCCGAAGTTGGCCACGGTTGCGGACAAGATGGCAGTAATCCGCAACATCAGTTTCCGTGAATATTTGGTTGGCCACAACGCGCCACTGGTATACACCGGCTACCCGACCAGCGATATCGGTCCCAACACCGATTCAAATCCGAACCACCGTCCGACGTTTGGCTCCGTGGTCAGCAAGATTCGCGGCGACGCCGTCCGTGGCATGCCCCCGTACGTTGCCTTTGACGGTATCTACAACGGCGGCAGTTCGGTTGACTATCTGGGCATGGCCCATCGTCCTTTCGTTCCGGACGCTCAACTGAATTCCCTTGGCCCCATGGGAGGTATGACGCTCGATCGCACCACCGAGCGCAAGGGACTTTTGCGTTCGTTGGACGTGTTACAGCACGCGAATGACGCGCATGGCAGCCTGGCGGCGATGGACTCTTTCCAGGAGCGCGCATTGGATATTATTACGTCGCCCAAAGCGCGGGACGCCTTCGACATTAGCCAGGAACCCGAGCACGTCCGCTCCATGTACGGCACGGGAGGGACGCAGTTTCTCCAGGCACGCCGCTTGGTGGAAGCAGGCGTGCAAGCGGTCACCCTCACCGCTAACAAGGAGTCGAAGACTTGGTACCTGGCGGGCCCATGGGACACGCACGGGGGCAATTTCACAAAAATGCGGAGTCTGTTGCCGGAACTCGACCAAAGCCTTTTCGCCCTGATCAGCGATCTGCATCAACGTGGAATGGATCAGGAGGTGGCCGTGGTGGTCTGGGGTGAGATGGGCCGCACGCCACGAATCAACGGCGCCGGCGGTCGCGACCACTGGAATGAGGTGGGGTTCGGACTGGTTTCCGGCGGTGGATTGAAGATGGGCCAGGTGATCGGACAGACGACGCAAAATGGGGAGCGTTCGGTCGGCACTCCCTACGTCCCCTCGAACTTGTTGGCGACGCTTTACGACAACGTATTGGGCATCGCCCCGGCGCAAACGTATTTGAACCACAATGGCCGTCCCCTCTATGTACTCGACAACCGGGAGAAGATTCGCGAACTGGTGTAGCATCGTCCGGTCTGCCGGAAGCCAACATTCGCTGGCCATCTTCGGCGCGGCGATTGTCCGCAGCGACTCCGTCGCTGCCCTAATGCTCAGCTGGTCTTAACTCTGGAATTGGTAACGACTTTCGCCGAGACCACCTGACGGTTCGAACAAATGAGTAGCAGCGCGGCGCAAGCTGCCCGGTGTCGCGTCGATCGCCAACGCCGCATCGGCAGGTATTCGGATTGATTGCTGCTAAGTTTTCGGTCGTTTGGGTCAATGATTAGTGATGACTGCGAACAACCCAGCCCAGCCAACCATAGAAACGCTGTTCCTGCAGCATGCGGCGGCGGTGCGCGGGTTTGTGAGAGGACTGGTGCCAAATCGGGCGGCAGCGGATGACGTTTTGCAAGAGGTCTTTCTGACGGTCACGCGGCGAGGGGCGGATTTTCGGGGGGAGGGGAACTTTCTTGCCTGGGTCCGCGGCATCGCTCGCAACAAGGTGCTGGAGCATTACCGGCGGCAACGCAAGGTGCCCCTGCCGTTCGACGAGGAGTTGCTCAATTTGCTGGCGGACTCTGCGGAAGATTCCGACCAAATCCTGGAGCAGCGGCGGGAGGCGTTGACGAAGTGCCTCGAGCGGTTAGCGCCGCGAGCCCGGGAGATCGTCGATTTGCGCTACGGCGATCATGCGCTGACCCCACCGAAGATTGCCGAGCAGCTCGCCTGGACGACCAATGCGGTCCACGTCGCGCTGTCCCGGGCGCGGGCTTTTCTGCGCGAATGTACTCAACAAGTGCTGGCAAGCGGTGAGGCGTTATGAACGAGGAACGACTGCAAAGTCTGATCGAGGGATTGCTGGACGAACGGCTCTCGGCGTCCGACCAGGAAGAACTGGCTGCCCGGCTCCGCACGTCGGCTGAGGCCCGTCGTCTCTACTGGGAACTCGTCGAGCAGGACGCGCTGCTGCAAGACGTCGTGTGCGAGTCGGCCGGTCGGGACCTAGCCCGCATGGCCGCGAATGATCTATCGGTTGGACAGCCACTGGGGCAGGCTGACATCCCAACGTCGAAAGCGGCCTGGCCACTCGGTCTCTGGCTGCCGGCTGGTGGCATCCTGCTGGCGTTAGTTTTTTTCCTGGTCGGCAACTTCCTCCAGAAGCCATCTTCGCTGCGAGAATCCGCGACGATGGGAGAACCGACCGCGACGTTAAGTTCGCTCATGGGTGAAGTGTGGCTCACCGATGCACGGCAGAAGTCGGTCAAAGCGGCCTCCGCCCAATCGTTCTATTCAGGAGACCGTGTGCATGTGGGGGAAGTGAGCGCCGCGGAAGTGACGCTCGCCGATGGCACACGCATCGTGTTGAGCGCCGATTCGGTGCTCCAATTTCAGCGATTTGATGAACTCGACCGGACCTTGCGGCTTGAACGCGGGTCTATGGAGGTGGCAGCCGCCCCGCAATCGCCCGACCGACCGCTGGTCATCACCACGGAGCAAGCGCGGCTGACGGTGCTGGGGACGGAGTTTCGGCTGTACGCCAGCGACTCGGATTCTCGCGTTGAGTTGGAAGAAGGCAAGGTGCAATTCGAACGGCAGTCAGACGGCCAGACCGTGGAGGTCGCCGCAGGGCAATTCGCGGTCGCCGACGCCGCGCCGGCCAAGCCGCTGGCGGCCGAACCGCTGGTCTCCGATTGGCGGTTACGCCAGACACTGCAGCGTGCAGGGGCGCGCGTCGCTTTTTCGCACGACGGAGCGAAAATTGCAACGGCCGACGCCGATCGGATCAAGCTGTGGAACGTCGCCACGGGCGAATTGCAACAGATGGCTGCCAAGATGACGCGGTTTGACTGCCTCGCATTTGCTCCGTCCAACGAAACGCTTGTGGCGATCGGCGACAGTGGCAAGGTCTTGTATTGGCCGCTCGGCGCGGCGTCGCCGCAGGACAGGGAACCGCAGCCCAGGGAACTGAAGACCACCACCGGGAACCTGCGACGCTGCGCCGTTTCGAGCGACGGACGGTGGTTCGCTCAGACAACCGATGCTGACGTGGGCCATTTGCCGATCTGGCAAGTGGATGACGCGGGGGAGATTTCGCTGGTCAGGTCGATCCCCATGAAAATGGGCAGCGTGGCGATCGCCGCGACATCGCAGGGCCCGCGAGCCGTCGCCAGCAACTTGAACGGCACGACGGTCATCTGGGATGCCGAAACGGGCAGCGAACTGGCTCGTTACCGATTTCGCTCGGAATTGCACGTCCTGGCGTTGTCCGACGACGGCCGCCAGTTGTGCGGCTACGGAAATGCAACCGGCCTGTTGATTCTGGACACGGAATCCGGCGAACAAAGAACCTTGTGGCCCAGCGACAGCGCGAGGGTGAACTGCCTGCGTTTCTCGCGAGATGGTCGTGAGCTGATTGCCGCGATGGCGGACGGTCTGGTTCGCGGTTGGTCGACCGGGACCGGCGAAGCGACCTTCGTGTTGCCGACGGGCGACGCGCGAGTCATATCGTTGGCGGTTTCTAACGATGGGCGCAGTCTGGCAACGGTCGCCGACAAAGGGCTCGTCAAGCTCTGGCAGCGGGAAGAGTGAATCCGAAATCCGAAGCACCAAATCCGAAACAAATTCAAATGTCGGAAATCCCAATAACCAAAACGAAGACACCCGGTGCGAGTGCGTTTCGCACATTCGTATTTCGGATTTCGATGTTCGGATTTTGGATTGTGACATTCGCATCGGTGGCCAGCACCGACGAGGGAACCGACTTCTTCGAGGCGAAGATTCGCCCCGTGCTGGTCGAGCATTGCTACGCGTGCCATTCAGCCGATGCGGCTCTACAGAAAAAGCTCAAGGGGGGACTGCTTCTCGACACGCGTGAGGGGATCCGCAAGGGTGGCGAGAGCGGACCGGCGGTTGTTCCCGACAAGGTCGACGAGAGCGCGCTGATTGCCGCGATCCGGCACGAGTCGTTCAAGATGCCGCCCAAGGGCAAATTGCCCGAGGCGGTGATCGCCGACTTTGTGAAGTGGATCGAACTGGGTGCTCCCGATCCGCGTGACGGCACGTCGGTGGTTCAAACGGAGAAGATCGACTGGCAAAAGGCACGCGAATTCTGGGCGTTTCAGAAGCCCAAGGCCCACGCTCCTCCACGGGTCAAGAACGCACTGTGGCCAAGGAAGGAGATGGATCACTTCGTTCTGGCGGAACTGGAGAAACGCGGACTGACGCCGGTTCGGGCCGCCACGAAGCATGAGTGGATTCGCCGGGCAACCTTTGACCTGATCGGTTTGCCGCCCACGCCCGAAGAAGTTGACGCGTTCGAAAAGGACGAATCTCCCGAAGTCCTCGCCAAGGTGGTAGATCGCTTGCTCGAATCGCCCCATTATGGAGAACGCTGGGGACGCTATTGGCTCGATCTCGCTCGCTACACGGACGATCTCGGCGGAACCGTGGGGCCCGTGCTTGCGCCGACGGCATTTCGGTATCGCGATTGGGTCGTCCAAGCGTTCAACCGTGATATGCCGTACGATCAGTTCGTTCGCCTTCAACTGGCAGGCAATCTGATTCGGGAGCCTGCCAAGGATTTTACGGAACGGCTCGGCGGGCTCGGTTTTCAAGGTCTCGGCCAACGCTTCAGCGGCAACGCTGTTGGCATGGTCAAAAAGAAGGTGGCCGACGAACTCGACGATCGCGTCGACACGGTCACGCGGGCCCTGCTCGGGCTAACGGTGTCGTGTGCCCGCTGTCACGACCACAAGTTCGATCCGATTCCGACCGTCGACTACTACTCGCTGGCGGCGGCTTACAACGGAGCCAATCTGAGCGCTGAAATTGCTCTGGCATCTCCGGCCCAGGTGGCGGCTGAGGCGCAACGGAAAAAGGAGGCCGCCGAATTACAGGCAAAAATGGACAAGCTCACCGCCGACGAAGGTCGTCGACTAGGCCGACAGGAACTTGCCCGGCTGGATGAATACTTACTAGCGGCCTGGAAGTTGCACGTGCGTGCCGAGCGCAAACAGCCCGCCGACGCCGAGGCCGTTGCCCGCGAGTCGAACCTCAATTCCTTCTTCCTCGTTCGCTGGACCAAGGCGCTGGCGAATCCAAAGGGCATACCGTTGCTCGAAGCGTGGCACGCCGCCGCGCTGAAAGCAAGCGAGACGGCCGCGATGAACGACCCCGTGGAACCACCTCAGGAACTGCGCGACGCTTCGGCGAAAGCGAAATCTAAAGCTGACGACGCGCTGCGTGCCTTGTCCGAATCCGAGGGGGCCAAGTCGAAGCTGCCCCCCGCGGCCGAATCGTTCATTAAGGCGCATTTGTCGAACGACGGGGCCGCGTTTCAGCTTCGCGGCAAGGATGCGATCGCATATCTCTCGGCCGCCGACCGCCTCCAGTACGACGAGTGGGACGCGAAGTTGCAGCGGCTTCAGGCGTCAGCCCCCGCCGCAGTCGCGAGGGCGCCAGCGGTGATCGGGGGAGGGCAACCGTTGCAGATCAATGTTCGCGGAAATGCCGACGTGCTCGGCCCGGTGGCGACTCCTGGATTCCTCACCATCTTGCGGCGCGATTCAAGCGCCTCCGCGACATCGTTGTCGCGACTCGAATTGGCCGACGCCATCGTGGATCGGAACAACCCGCTGACGGCCCGCGTCTTCGTCAATCGCGTCTGGCATTATCATTTTGGCCGGGGCATCGTGGGCACGACCAGCAACTTCGGTCAACTGGGGGATCGGCCCACGCACCCGGAATTGCTCGACACGCTCGCGGTTCGCTTCATGGAAAACGGCTGGTCCACCAAATGGCTCCATCGCGAGATCATGCTGTCGGCCACGTATGGGCTCAGCAGCGTCCCCGAGGCGAAGAATCTCGCCAAGGATGCCGACAACCATTACCTCTGGCGCGTGTCGCCGCGGCGGCTCGATTTCGAAGCCTGGCGCGACTCCATGCTGGCGGTCGCTGGAAAGCTCGATCCCGAAATTGGTGGACAGCCTTACCGCGATCCGCAAGGGAAAGTGCAGTTGCATCCCGAGGATCCCGAGAATCGGCGGCGGACGATCTATGGCTTCATCAGTCGCTTCAAGCCGAATCCGACATTGACGCTTTTCGATTTCCCCGAGCCGAACGTGACAAGCGATCAACGGACGGTAACGACGATCCCGCAACAGCAGTTGTTTGCCATCAATAGCCCGTTCGTTTTGGCGATGGCCCGATCGTTCGCGGAACGTCTCAACGCGTCGGAACAATCGGAGGAGCGTCGCTTGCTTTTGGCGTGGCAACTGGCGTTCGGGCGGCTGACGACCGAGCGAGAGACGGTTGTAGCCCAAGAATTCTTGCGCGAAGCCGCTGCCTCGGAGGAAAAACTCGGGCCGTGGGAACGTCTCTGTCATTCGCTTCTGACGACGAACGAGTTCACATTTGTGCCATGACACTGGGGAGTGGATAATGTCGACGTTTGAAAATCGTTTCCGCCTTTCTCGCCGCGATTTGTTGGCCCAGACGACCTATGGAGTCGGCATGATCGGCCTTGCGTCGGTACTGGCCGGCCACTCGGAGGCCAGCGTGACCCCGTTGGCGGCTCGGCCGCCGCACTTCCCCGCGCGAGCCAAACGCATCATCCATCTCTGGATGAACGGCGGCCCATCGCAGGTCGACACGTTCGACCCCAAGCCGGCTCTCCAGAAATACGCCGGCCAGCGTCCCGAAAGCACCATCGGGCTCACCACGCAGAACGGGACGGGCGGACTGATGCCGTCGCCGTTTCGGTTCACCCGGCATGGACAGTCGGGCCTGGAAATCAGCGAACTCTTTCCGCACGTCGCCCGCCATGCCGACGACCTGTGTGTAATCCGCTCGATGCACACGAACACGCCGGTTCACGAGGCATCCAATTGGTTGATGTTCACCGGTAACGTACAGCCGATTCGGCCTGCGTATGGTTCCTGGCTGCTGTATGGTCTGGGGACGGAAAACGAGAACCTTCCCGGCTTCATCGTTTTGGGCGAAGGTCAGCCGGTCAACGGGCCGTCCAACTGGAGCAGCCGATTTCTGCCGGGAATTTATCAGGGTTGCCAGGTCGTGCTTCCCGGCGATTATCGACCGGAAAATGCGCTCGCGAATCTGCACAACGCAAGCCTATCCCTGCAAGGGCAGCGTCGGGAACTCGACTTCACGCAACGGCTCAACGACCTACATCGCGAGCGAGTGGGCGCCGAGAACGCCTTTGGGGCACGCATGGATTCGATGGAATTGGCGTATCGCATGCAGATTTCGGCGGCCGAGGCGTTCGACAGCCGCGGCGAATCCCAGCAGATTCTCGATCTCTACGGTTTGACGGGGCTCAACGCCGGCGCGCCCCCCAATGCCAAGAACGACCTTCGCCGAACGACCTTTGCCCGCAACTGCCTGCTCGCACGTCGGCTTGCGGAGCGAGGTGTTCGCGTCATCCAGATCTACTACGGCAATCAGCAGCCCTGGGACACGCACGGCAACAACTCCTCGGCCCATCAAAGCCTTGCGGGGAACGTCGATCAACCCATCGCGGGGTTGCTCACGGATCTCAAACAGCGTGGATTGCTCGAGGACACGCTGGTTGTCTGGGGCGGCGAATTCGGCCGCACCCCGACGACGCAAGGAAGTAATGGCCGCGACCACAACCACTACGGTTTCTCGATGTGGCTGGCGGGAGGCGGGGTACGTGGCGGGCTCGCCTACGGTGCCACCGATGAGTTCGGCTTCAAGGCGGTGGAGAATCGAGTCCACGTTCACGATCTGCATGCCACCATGTTGCACCTCATGGGTCTCGACCACGAAAAGCTCACCTACCGCTACAGCGGCCGCGACTATCGCCTGACCGACGTGCATGGCGAGGTGATCCGCGACATCCTCGTTTAATCCGCAGCGCAGGCGATGAACAGCCGGCATTAAATCCGTAACCCGCAGATCGAAATCCATCCAAAATAGATTCCAATGGCGAAAATCCCCATGCCCCAAACGAAGCAACGCGGCCCGAGCGCCATTCGGCCGATGGACGTTCGAACATCGAAGTTGTTTCTGACTTTGAATTTCGTGCTTCGCATCTTGGCCCTGGTGATCTTGCCGTCTTCATTTGCCGCGGCCGACGAGGGAACCGACTTCTTCGAGGCGAAGATTCGCCCGGTGCTGGTCGAGCATTGCTACGCCTGCCATTCGGCCGATGCCGCCCGGGCGAAGAAGCTCAAGGGAGACTTGCTGCTCGACACGCGGGACGGGATCCGCAAAGGGGGCGAGAGCGGGCCGGCGGTTGTTCCCGGCAAGGTCAAGGAGAGCGTGCTGATTTCGGCGATCCGGCACGAGTCGTTTGAGATGCCCCCCAAGGGCAAATTGCCCGAGGCGGTGATCGCCGACTTCGTGAAGTGGATCGAGATGGGAGCGGCCGATCCGCGAGACGGTACGTCGGTTGTGAAGAAGTACGAGATCGACATCGAAGCCGGGCGCAAGTTCTGGTCGTTCCGCCCGCTGGCCGAGGTCGCCGTCCCGCAGGTGCGCGATGCGAAGTGGCCGCGCGGCGAGATCGATCGGTTTGTGCTGAGCAAGCTGGAGGAGAACTCGCTGGCGCCGCTGGCCGTCGCCGAGCCGCGCGACCTGGTGCGGCGGTTGTATTTCGACTTGCTCGGGCTGCCGCCGACATTGGAGGAGATCGACCGGTTCCTCGCCGCCGCCCAGCGCGACCGCGAGGGGGCCGTCGCGGCGCTGGTGGATGAGTTGCTCAAGTCGCCGCATTTCGGCGAACGATGGGGCCGGCACTGGCTCGACGTGGCCCGGTACGGCGAATCGAACGGCGCGCCCAAGAACAACAATCAATGGTTCGCCGCTTGGCGTTATCGCGATTACGTCATCGCCTCGTTCAACGCCGACAAGCCGTACGACCAATTCCTGCGCGAACAGATTGCCGGCGACCTGTTGCCCTACGACAACGACGCGCAGCGCGACGAGCAACTGATGGCCACGGCGTTCCTGGCATTGGGCAGCAAACCCGACGGCAACGTGCGGATGGATGTGCTCGCGGAGCAGCTCGACACGGTCGGTCGTTCGCTGCTGGGGATCGCCATCGGCTGTGCCCGCTGCCACGATCACAAGTTTGATCCGGTGACGACCCACGACTTCTACGCGATGGCGGGGATCTTCAACAACACGGGCGTCAACGACGACGCGCCGATCGTGCCAGCCACGCGCGGGCGGAGCCCCGAGGGGAAAAAGCGGCTGGCCATCGAAGGCGCGGCATTCGCCACGATGCACAGCGTGACGACGAAACTCGAAGACGCGCTGGCCGAAGCCGGCTTGATGAAGCTGCCCGACGAATCGTGGCAGGACTCGCTGCAGCGTTATCCGAATGCCGGCCAGCGGGCCAAGCTGGAGCCGCTGTTGGCCGATCTGGCCAAGGCCGAAGCGGAACTGGAGAAGCTGCTGGCATCGCCCCCCGCCGAGATCGTCGACACGATGTCGGCGACCGATCGTCTGGCGCCCGGCAACAAGCAGGACCTGCAAGTTCGCATCCGCGGCAACGAAGACAATCTCGGTGATGTTGTGCCGCGCGGGATCATGCAGGTGCTGTACACGGGTGACTCGCCGGAGATTCCGGCCAAGTCGAGCGGCCGGCTGCAACTGGCCGAAGTGCTGGAGCACCATCCGCTTGCTGCCCGCGTGATGGTCAATCGTGTGTGGCACCACTTGTTTGGCCGCGGCCTGGTGCGGACCGTGGACGATTTCGGCACGATGGGCGAACGGCCGACCCATCCCGAATTGCTGGAGTGGTTGGCCGGCCGCTTTGTGGCCGACGGTTATTCGCTCAAGCAAACCGTGCGGCGGATCGTGCTCAGCCGGGCATATCAATTGACGGCGGCCGACCCGCCGAGCGATCGCTATCGGCAAGTGGATTCGGACAACGCGCTGCTGTGGCGGCACAGTCCGCGTCGACTCGACGGCGAGGCCCTGCGCGACAGCATTCTGTGCGTCAGCGGCAGTCTGATCCGCCGACCGCCCACGCGCTTCGAAAATGACCTGCACGCTTTCCGCATGACCGACGCGCGGACGCTCGACCGGCTCGATTTTCGCACCGTCTTTCTGCCCGTGCATCGGGGCGCGAGGATCGACCTGTTGGCGGCGTTCAACTTTCCGCCGTCGGACTTGGTGATCGGTCGGCGCGAAACGCCCTCGGTGCCGACGCAATCGCTGTTTCTGATGAACAGCCCGCTGGTGCTCGAGCATGCCAACCGGGCGGCGCTGCGGCTGTTGAACTCGGCAGCGACGGACGAAGAGCGCGTGCAGCTCGCATACTCGCTGTTCTTTGGCCGCTCAGCCACGGCCGACGAACAACAGGAAGGGCTGGTATTTTTGGGCCAGACCTCGGCGGCGGGAGATGGACGACTCGCTCAACGGCAGGTTTGGGCGGAGTTCTGTCAGGCACTGTTTTGTTCGGCCGAGTTTCGATTCTTGAGGTAGTACGTCAAACGGGAAGAAGATAATCAGGAAATACACCATGAACCCCTCCATGACACGCCGCGACGCGCTGCGCACCAGCGCCGCCGGTTTCGGTTCTCTCGCGCTGGCGGCTCTGTGCCGGCAAGCCCAGGCCGCTGACGGCTACGTCAGTCCGCTCGCGGCGCGCCAGCCGCACTTTCCCGCCAAGGTGAAGCGGGTGATCTTTATGTTCATGGAAGGCGGACCGTCGCACGTCGATACATTCGACTACAAGCCCGAACTCTATAAGGCGGACGGCAAGGCTCTCCCCTACGAGCAGCCGAAGGCCGGCACGGTCGGCAAAGAGCCGAAGTTGATGAAGCCGCCATTCAAGTTCGCTCAGCACGGGGAAAGCGGACTCTGGATTTCCGAAGTGCTGCCGCATCTGGCCCGGCATGCCGACGACCTGTGCTTGATCAACGGCATGTTCCACGACACGGGCCTGCACGAGGCGGGCTGCGTGATGATGCACACTGGCGAGTTTCGTTTCACGCGGCCGTCGATCGGTTCGTGGATCACCTACGGTCTAGGGAGCGAATCGGAGAATCTGCCGGCCTACGTTTCGGTCAATCCTCGCGACCGCAACGAGTCGAGCGGCTGCTACTCGAACGCCTTCCTGCCCGCCGTTCATCACGCAACGATCATGCGCGGCGTGTCGAAGCTCGGCGTCCAGAAGTCGCCGCCGATCCGCAACGTCAACAACCCGATTCTCTCCACCAGCGAGCAGCGCCGGCAGTTGGACTTCGTCCAGCGGCTCAACGTCCGCTACCAGCAACAGAAGCAGTCCGACAGCCAAATCGACGCGGTCATTGAGTCGTTCGAGCGGGCCTATCGCATGCAATCGGCCGTGCCGGAGCTGTTGGAAGTAGGAAGTGAGACTAAGGAGACCCTTGAACTGTACGGCTTGAAATCCGATGGCAGCGGCAACGCTTTCGCAGTGCAGTGCCTGTTGGCGCGGCGGATGGCCGAGGCCGGAGTACGGTTCATCGAGATCTCGCAAGGGGGTTGGGATCATCACGCCGGCATCGCTACGGGCATCCCCAATGCGTGCCGCGGCATCGATCAACCGATCGCCGGTCTGATTACCGACTTGAAGCAGCGAGGTCTGTGGAACGACACGCTGCTCGTGTGGGGCGGTGAATTCGGCCGCACGCCGGTGCTCGAGCAAAAGCCGAACAACAATCACGGCCGCGACCACAACGGGGCCGGTTTCACCTACTGGCTGGCCGGCGGCGGCGTGAAAGGCGGCCTGCGTTACGGGGCGACCGACGAACTGGGCTATTTCGCAGCGGAGAATAAAGTGAAGGTCCACGAGCTGCACGCCACGGTGCTGCACCTGCTCGGCCTGGACCACCAGAAGCTGACCTACCGCTACGGCGGCCGAGACTACACGTTGACCGACGTCGATGGCGAAGTGGTTCGCGACATCCTGGCGTGATCTTGCGTACGAGATTCGGGAGATTGTGAATGCCGTCCCTCCGACTTGACCAGACCACCCTGAAACTCCAAATGATTAACGCGGAGAAGCCGCAACCAAGAAGTAGCGGCGCGGCGCAAGCCGCCCCGTGGCTTACGCCACGCGATACCGGGCGGCTCGCGCCGCTATTTGCCAGGGCAATTTGCCGCGCCAACGGACGTAAAAGTAAAGGTGTTCGCGAAAATACTGCTAAGTTGCTCGGCCCCTGCGTCAATAACAGTTGGAGATTGAGATCGCCTGATGCTCACCCGCACGTGGCTGGGACTTCCAGCCGCAGCCACGTCGAATAGGCCAACTTCGGATCAAGGCCCGCCATGCCAGATACCATCCTTCCTGCCGCGAGGACATCCTTGATGCAACCCGCCTCGGATTTCGTGCTTCGAATTTCCGGCTGCCTGCTTCTGCTCGCACTGCCCTTCCGCTTGGCATCCGCGGCCGAGCTGAAATTCACCAACGCCGACGAGAGCCGGGCGGAGTTCGAACGGTCGGTCCAGCCGTTCCTCGTCAAGCACTGCGTCAAGTGCCACGGTGCGAAAGATCCCGAGGGCGAACTGGATCTGACGACGCTCGACCCCGATATGAAGGCCAGCACCAGCGGGGCGCGGTGGGCGACGATCGTGGAGAAACTCACGAAGGGCGAGATGCCGCCGAAGGAGAAGCCGCGGCCGGATGCGGTGGGCCTGGCAGCGACGATCGGCTGGGCTCACGCCGAGTCGAAACGCGCCAACCGGAACTTCACCCGCCGCGCCGCGTACGAAAACGGCAACATCATCCCGAACTCTGTGCTGTTCGATCCGAAGAATATCCCGCCGTTCGACGGCGCGAGCCGCGTCCGTCGCGTCAGCCCGGAAATCTATGGTGCGTTCCTCAAGGACGCCGCCAAGCGGCCCGGCGCCAATCAGCCGTTTTCGCCCGTGGGCGGCACGACGTTCAAGGATATGGGCGATCCGACGATCGACGAACCGGTCACCGCCACGCTATTTCAGAACGCGCTGTTGATCGTTGAGGGGCAGACGATCCACACGGTCGAGAATGGCAAGATCGTCAAATGGAATGGAGCCAGGGAACTCCAGCCGCTGTTCGATCCGCAGGTCGCGCCGACCGACGCGCAGCTCGAAACGGCGATCACTTTCCAATTCAAACAGATTCTCAAACGCCCGCCGACCGACCGCGAGCGGGAGAAGTTCGTGGCGCTGCTCAAGAAGAACATGTATGAGGCGGGCCATGTGGTCGGCGCTCGCTATGCCCTGGCGACGGTGCTGATGCTGCCCGAGGCCGTGTTTCGGATGGAGGTGGGCAGCGGCCAGCCCGATGAAAAGGGCCGCTTGCGGCTGGCTCCGCGCGAAATCGCGTATGCGATCGCCTACGCGCTGACCGACAAGGGGCCGGATTCGCAGCTTCTGGCGGCCGCGGCGACGGGCGGGCTCGATACCGATGAGGGAGTCGCCCAGCAGGTGCAGCGGTTGCTCGACGACGCCAAGACCGACAAACCCCGCATCCTGCGGTTCTTCCGCGAGTATTTTGGCTACGACAAGGCGACCGACGTCTTCAAAGAAGCGAATGGCGGCGGGACGGCCGTCGATCATCCGGGGCACGAGCCGCAGGTGCTCGTCGAGGACACCGACCGGCTGGTGCAGTACGTGCTCGATCAGGACCGCGACGTGCTCCGCGAACTACTCACCACGAACAAGTCCTTCGTGGCATACAAGTCGGCGGCTGAGGCGAAAAAGAAGGTTGCCGAAGCACGGGCCAAGTTCGAAGCAGACCTCAAGAAGGATCCTGTGAAGAACGCAGGGAAAGTGTTCAAACCGCAACAGAAATTGATTTACGAGTCGTACGGGCTGGCCGATTTTCCCGTCGAGCAGCCGGTGGACCTGCCGGCCGATCAGCGGGCCGGGATTCTGACGCAGCCGTCGTGGCTGGTAGCGAATTCGACGACGTTCGACAACCACGCGATCCACCGCGGCAAGTGGATTCGTGAACGATTGTTGGGGAACGTCGTGCCCGACATCCCGATCACGGTCGATGCGCAACTCCCCATCGCTCCCGAAAAGACGCTCCGCGAGCGGATGGCGGTGACGAAGCAGGAATACTGCTGGAAGTGTCACCAGTTGATGAATGATCTGGCGTACCCGTTCGAACAGTACGACCACTTCGGCCGCTTCCGTACTGCGGAGCAGGTGCTCGATCCCGATGCGACGGAGAAGAACGTCGACAAGAAGGGAAAGAGTCTCGGCCAAATGATGCGGGGTGCGCCGCTGAACGTCAGCGGACTGGTGGCTCATGTCGGCGACCCGAGCCTGGAAGGGCCGGTGAACGGTCCGGTCGAGCTCATGAAGCGGCTGGCGTCGTCCGAGCGCGTCGAACAGGTATTCGTGCGGCATGCGTTCCGCTATTGGCTGGGGCGGAACGAATCGCCCGGCGATGCGGCCAGTCTGCAAGCGGCGCACCAGGCATATCAGGAGAGCGACGGCAGTATGAAAGCGCTCATCACCGCGCTACTGACCAGTGAATCGTTCTTGCACCGTGTCCCTGCTTCCCCGGAACCGAACGCGGCGCCCAAAGCCGAATTGAAGAAGTCTAGTTCCTAAATCCCTTTTGATTTCACAGATATCGAATCCCCCAAACCTTTAGATGGAGATTTGGCCATGTTTTTCAATCGTCGCGATGCCCTGAAAACCCTCGGCCTGTCTGCGGGCGCCACATTCCTGCACCCGATCTTGACGCAATTAAAGGCCCACGCCGCCGGACAGCCGATCACGGCCAAGCGGTTCGTATTCGTCGTCGAGAGCAACGGCGTGAAGCCGCAGCAGATGCCGCCCGAAGGCGTTGTCCGCAAGGAACGCGAACAGAAGCCGCTCAACGGTCCGGCGGAATTTATCGACGTGCCGCTGTCCGGGAAAAAGCTGGCGTTCTCGCTCGAACCGGTCGCGGCGTGGCAGGACAAGCTAACGATCGTCAACGGGCTTTCAGGCCGCATTTGCGGCGGCGGGCACTCGAACGATCACGGGGCGCTCGGTGCCGTCCCCGGCGGTCGCAAGGGACCGGCGGAATGTCACGAGACGATCGACGCCGCACTTGCTAAAGCGGTCCCAGGCATCTTTCCGCACATCGGTCTGGGCATCTCCAAGCGGCTGGAAAACAACGTCGTTTACAGCATCTCGGCCTGGGGTGCTGGGAAGATGCTGCCAATCATGTGCCAGCCGATGCAGGCTTACAACGCCCTGTTCGGCAGCGTTGCGGAAGGATCGGCGAAACAAGAATTCCTCGCCAAGAACAACGTGCTCGACTTCCTCAAGGACGACGTAAAGGCGGCCGCGGCCAACCTGGCCGGACCGGAACGCGAGCAATTCGGAGCGTATCTCGAAACGTTCGAGACACTCCGTCACCGCCAGAGTCGGCTGAACGAGATTCAGCACACGCTGCGGGAGAAAGGCCCGGTCACCAACGACAAGTACCGTAGCAAGGTCGAAACCGATCGGCTTGACGCCCAGTTCGATCTCGGGGCCGCGGCGTTGATTTGCGGACTAACCAACGTGCTGACGATCTCGTCCGCCGCCGGTGAGCAAGACTTCGACATCACCTTCACCGGGTTGGGCTTCAAACAGGGGAAACACCACACGGGCCACGGCGGAAGCCAGAACAACATGACGTACCTAGAGCAGTACGACATGATCCGGCGCTACCACTTCGACCTGATCGCCGGCCTGTGCAAAAAGCTCGACGCGGTGAAGGAAGGGGACGGCACGATGCTGGACAACACGCTGATCGTCTACCTGAGCGACGGGGCCGAGGCGCATCACAGCCGCTGCTGGGAGTGGCCGATGGTGGTGCTCGGCGACCTGGGCGGCAAGCTGAAGACCGGCCGCTACGTCGACTACCCCGGCTACGGCCAGCCCGGCCACCGCACGATCGCCAACATGTACGTGACGCTATTGCACTTGGCCGGCTCGTCGCGCGACAGCTTCGGCATGGCCGATCCGGGGCTGAAGGACTTTAACCAGCACGGTCCACTGGAGGAACTGCTTGGGTAGTCGGTAGAACGGGGACTCCAACATTGGAAAACTTATGGATGACCATTTGATTGACGAACAACATCGGCTTGAGCACCTCGTTTCTCGGCGGACGCTGCTGCGGGGAGCCATCGCGGGCGGGATGGCGTTTGGCGGATTCGGAAATCTGTTTGCCGCCGAGAATGCGAAGCGCGCCGCTCAGCAGCAGAAACACGTGATTCTGCTCTGGATGAGCGGCGGACCGAGTCAGTTCGAGACCTGGGACCCCAAGCCCGGAATGCCCACGGGCGGGCCACACTTGTCGATTCCGACGTCAGTGCTCGGACTGCACATCGATGAGTTCATGCCGAAGCTGGCTCGGCTGTCGAATCGCGTGGCCACCATTCGCAGCATGTCGACCAACGACAACGATCACTCGACCGGTTCGTTCCTCGCCCAGACCGGACATCCGCCCAGCCGAGTCATCGCTCCGCCGCCACATTGGCTGTCGATGGCGGCCCACCAACTGCCGTCGGCGAAACCCCATCTGCCGGATTTCGTGAACATCAACAAAGAAGGCGACGCTCTGACCAGCCCCGGACCGGGGTTTCTCGGGGCGAAGTATCAGTGGCTGTTTTGTCCGGGGAACGGGCAGCCGCCGGAGAATCTGCCCGCGGCGGGGTCGGTGTCGCTTGACGCCTTTCAACGCCGTGAAGCTCTGCGAACCCGTATGAGTCAGCGGTTCCGCTCGGCCCGCGACGCGAACAAGATCGACGCACACGACACAGCCTACTCGCAGATGGGCGAGCTACTCGCCGCGACGGAGATTTTCGATCTGGCGAATGTCTCGCCGACGGATCGGGATCGCTACGGCCAGAGCCGCTTCGGCCGCGATTGCCTGCTCGCTCGGCAGTTGGTCGAGCAGGGCGTACCGTTCGTCCGCGTGCAACATCAAAACGGGCTCGCCTGGGACAAGCATCGGCAGGCGTTCGAAAGCCAGCGGCACATCACGGCCGAATTCGATACGGCGGCCGGGGCGTTGATCGACGACCTGATCGACCGCGGCCTGTGGGAGCGAACGCTGGTCGTGATGATGGGCGAATTCGGCCGCACGCCGGAAATCCTCGGCCAAGGTCCGCCGGGGCGGAATCACTGGTCGAAGAGCTGGTCGTTGTCATTCGGCGGCTGCGGCGTGAAGGAAGGTGTCGTGGTCGGGGCGACGAACAAACTCGGCACGGAGATCGCGGACCGGCCAGTCACGATCCACGATCTGTTCTGCACTTTCTTCACAGTCCTGGGGCTCGACCCGCACGAGGAGCTGACCTTCGAAGGCCGCCCGGTGCCGCTGGTCGAGAACAAACTCGGCAAGCCGATCGCGGAGGTGCTGTGATGGCTGACGGGAAAGTCACGAAAAGTGACAAGTCATACATCGTTACCGACGGAGAGAAACGCGGTCCGCTGACGATGTCGCGCGTCAGGTTTCATCCGGCGGGGCGGCATGTGTTGGCGGCCTGTGCCGATCGTCGGCTGGCGCTTTGGGACCTCGATGGCGAGCCGGTCAAGGAGAAAAACCGCGAGGGCGTGCCGGGGAAACTCGTCTGCCCGCACGAACTCGGCTGGATTCGCGGGTTCGATGTGCATCCACGTGGGGAGGCGATCGCCACCGGCGGTAGCGATCGCCGGTGGCGGCTGTGGAAATGGGACGGCGAAGGACCGACCGAGTCGCCGGTCGGCGATATCGCGGCTCACGACGGCTGGGTGGAAGGCGTCGCTTTCTCACCCGACGGAGCGCGGCTGGCCACTGTGGGTGCGGACCGGCAGTTGAAGCTCTGGGACGCGGCTCGATTGACGCCGATCAAAGCGGTGTCAGCGCACTCGGGCATTCCGCGCGATCTCTCGTTTTCTCGCGATGGGAAGTGGATCGTGACAGGCGGCGAAGATGGCGTGGCGATCGTTTGGAATGCCATGACATTGGAGGAAGTTCGCCGCATCGAAACTGGTCAGACAAGCGACCAGCAAGGGCAGCACCCGAGCCTGGGCGGAATCATTCGGCTGGCGTTGTCGCACGACGATCGTTGGCTGGTGCTGGCGTTTGCTCGCCTGAGCCATGTCTACGAACTCGCGACGGGTATGGCGATCGGCGAGTTCAAGCAATTCGGCGCGGACGTAGCCACAGGCAACACAAGTCCGCTGCTGGCGGTCGGCAGTTCGAACAATATGACGTTACAAACCTACGATTCGGGTCAGTTTAAGCCACAGTCGGCCGAGTGGAAAAAGAACCCCAACGGAAAACTCACGCCGCCGTCGCTGCCGCCATTTCCGGGCCGGGAGATCGCCCCGATCAAGCGTTCGGATTTTGCCTTCGGCGTGGCGTTTTCGTCCGATGACAAGCGGCTCGCCACGGGCTCGGCGAACGGGAGCGTGGAGGTGTGGAATGTTGAGTGAGTTGATTTCCCTTGGGCCAAGAACCCTTGTCGTCATGTTCCTCTGTTCGCTCGGCAGCAGCCAGTTGGCTGCGGACGAGAGGAACACCGTCAGCCGATTGATCGACGCCGAAATCTCCTCCCGGCTTGTCCAGGACAAAATCACGCCTGCTCCCCGCGCCGACGACATCACGCTGCTCCGCCGGCTGTATCTCGATACGCTCGGCCGGTTGCCGACCGTTGCCGAAACTGAAGCCTTCCTCGCGGACTCGACTCCAGACAAACCACAGCGGCTGATCGACACGCTGTTGGTCCATCCCGAAATGCCGGTCTACTGGCGCAAGATTATTGACGGCTGGCTAAACGGCTATCTGGGGCGTGACAACCGTGGCGTTGGCTACCCGGAATACCTCGACTTTCTGGAGCGTTCGCTGGCGGCCAACAAGCCCTGGGATCAACTCGTTCGCCAGTTGTTGCTCCCCAACCCTACCGACGCGGATCAGAAAGGAGCGACGTACTTCATTGCCAACCGCCTGAACCGCAGTAAGGAAGAAAACCTCGACCACTTCGCGACCTCCGTCGCCAGTGGTCTGTTCGGGGTCCAAATGCAATGTGCGAAATGTCATGACCACCCGTTTGTGGACGAGTGGAAGCAGGCCCACTATTACGGGATCGCGGCGTTTTTCACTCGCCTCGAACGGAAGCCCGAACAGGGCCTTCCGTTCAGCGAGCGGCCGGACGGCGAGGTCAAATACCTCACGAAGAGCAAGGAAGAAAGACTCGCCGACGCCATGTTCTTTGACAGCGTGGTGCTGGACGACGCCACTTCGCCCGCAAAGGACGGCAAGAAGCCGCCCCGCGACGGTCCGCCCGCCAATCGTCGCGAGTTGCTCACTAAACACGCGTTGTCTCCCGACAGTCCATATTTCAAACGGTCCCTCGTAAACCGTGTTTGGAAGCAGTTGCTCGGCCGCGGCCTCGTCGAGCCGGTCGATCAAATTCACTCGGCGAACCCGGCCTCGCATCCACGATTGCTCGACGGATTGGCCGACGATTTTGCCGCGCACCGCTTCGATCTGCGGCGGCTGTTGGCGGGCATCCTGCACAGCGAAACCTATCAGAGAGCCAGCCGCCTGCCAGGCGACGACGCGCGTCCGCCCGCCGAGCTTTACGCGATCGCCAACTTGAAGCCATTGTCGGGCGATCAACTCGCCTGGTCACTGGCCACCTCAACGGGCTTCATCGATCAGATTCTGCTGAAGTGGGGCAAGGAACTGAAACCAGCTCCAGAGAAAGGGACACTCAACCCGGCATTGCGCGTGCGGTGGGAGAAGGAAGCCGAATACGACGCGATCGTGGAAAAATTCGTCGCGTCCGGTGATTCGTTTCAAGCAAACGTATCCCAAGCCCTGTTCCTGACCTTCAATCCGGCTGTGGTGAAAATCCTCCAGCCGGCCCCAAACAAGCCGCTGGCGCCTAATCTTGCCGACCGCCTGCTGGCGGAGTCCGACGCCAAACGCCGAATCGAATTGGCTTATCTCGCTATCCTGGCCCGACGCCCGACCGCCGAGGAAATCGCCGACAGCTCGATGTACATGGAGTCCGCTGGCGATCTGAAGTCCGCCGTCAGTGATCTTGTGTGGGCGCTATTGAACAGCCCCGAATTCCGCTTCGTGCATTGAGTGACAGAGGACGATCATGCTCCGTGGATTTGTGTTGATCTTACTCGTCGCGCCGAGTGCGTTGTTGGCCGACGACCTCGATACCGTTCGGCCGCTGCTGGCCAAGTATTGCCAGCGGTGCCACGGCGCGGAAGAGCAGCAGGCGCAGGTTCGCTTCGATCGGCTCGCCGGGTTTGACAGTTCCACCGAACACCTGTGGACCTCGGTTCATGAAGTATTGATCGGCGGCGAGATGCCGCCCAAGGGCGAAACGCAACCGACGGCTGAAGATAGACAACGTATTCAGTCGTGGATCATCGACCAAGCGGCTCGTCACAAGGCCGTGATGGCCGGATCGCAACGGCGGTTGAATCGTCGTGAATTGTCCACGGCACTACAGGATTTGGTCGGCTTGCCGATCGACTTTGCGGCGGGGTTGCCGGAAGACGCGAAGGTGGACGGCTTCGACACCGGCGCGACGGCGCTTCAAGATGCGGCGGATTCCGTGAACCAGTGGCTGGAAGTGACGCGCCGGGCCGTCGACAGCATTCGCTTTTTGGAGCCGGCACGCGACCGCAGAATCAGCGTCGACTTCCGCGAGCACGAGTTCACCGATTACTTTAAATTCGTCGAAACGAGTTTCAAAGACTCGGGCATCTTCACGCGATCGAAGGGGTTGTTTTGCAAGAAGGGAGTCGGACTTTACTTGCCGACGCAATGGACGGGCGATTCCGGCAATTCGTTTCTTGCGTTCCCCGCGCCGGCGGATAAGCGAGCGGCGTTGAAGATGACGATGCGTGTTTTCGCTCGGCGGCCCATGGCCGGCCTGCCGCTGCCGATGTTGTGGGTAAAAGTCGGCGGCAGCTACATCGACTACCGGCCGATCGGCGAGGAGCCGCAGACGCTAGTCTACGCCGTGCGGATGGAAGACTGTTTGATCGAAGGCAGCGCGCTCAAGGTGATGCTGCAATCGTTTGTCGAAGTTCCCTACGCGGTCGAAGGTTTCGAGAACGATGACCGCACGAAGCCCGAGGACAACCTCCCCGGCGGCATCGGCGTCTATCGACCGGCCTTTGACCGCAAGGTTCTCCGAACGCCCGACGTGCAGCCGGTGCCGTCGATCGTCATCGAATCGATCGAAGTCGATTACGATCACCGCGCGGTCTGGCCCCTGTCGTCCCGCGAGGAGACTAAGGACGACGAGGCGAGTGCTCGGCGGCTGATCGCGCTTTGGCTGGAACATGCGTGGCGACGGCCGGCGTCCGTCGACGAACAGGCGAAATTCTTTGCCCTCTACAGGCAGCTTCGTGGGAAAGAGGTCTCGTTCGACGAAGCTCTGCGAGCCGCCTTTCAATCGGTGTTGATGGGCGGGCCTTTCCGCTACCTGGCTTCGCCGGCCGACGCGAATTCAGTCGTGGCTCAGCACGCCATCGCGTCGCGCTTGAGCTTCATGCTCGTCGGCTCGCCGCCGGATCGCGAGCTGCGTGAACTGGCCGCCGCCGGGAAGCTTCGCGATCCGAAAGTACTGGACGCTCAAGTTGACCGTCTGTTGGCCGATCCGCGGAGCGACGCTTTCTTTCGTCCCTTCGTGACGCAGTGGCTGAATTTGAATCAACCAGTCACACTGACAATGTCGAGTTTGAAGAAGCAGGATTTCAGGTTTGGCCGGCACCTCAAGGAGTCAATGAAAGAAGAATCGATTCAGTACGTCGCCCGGCTGTTTGACGACAATCGGCATGCGCGGGAGTTGATCACGAGCGACTGGACGATGATGAACGACATCCTGGCCGTTCACTATGGCTATCCGGCGATCGACGGCGGCAAGCTGCGGAAGGTCATGCTGCATCCCCGCGAGGACGACCCGCGCGGTGGCGGAGTGCTGGGGCACGCAGGCATTCAGTCGATGCTGTGTTGGATGGGGGACAACTGGATGATCTATCGCGGCTCGTGGGCGCTGACTCATATCCTCGACGATCCGCCTCCCGCACCACCGCTGGAAGTGCCCGAGTTGCTGCCGTTCGACAAGGCGAATCAAGGCAAGAGCTTCCGAGAGCTACTCGTCCAGCATCAAGCGGACAGCAAATGTTCGGTGTGTCACAAGAAGATGGACCCGCTGGGCTTCGCGTTTCAGAACTTCGACCTGAGCGGCCGCTGGCGGAACGTCGAACACGAGCGATATCACCGAGCGGAACTGGACGGCAAAATCGAGTGGCGCGGCGAAGGCAAGGCGCGGCCGGTGGACACGGCGGGCCATCTGCCGCGGGGCGAGAAGTTCGCCAGTTTTCAGGAATGCAAGGAGTTGCTCGCCAGGAATTATCTTGAAGACATCGTGCGGGGCCTGCTTAAGAAACTCACGCTGTACGGCACGGGCCGCCCGGCCGACGTGCTCGATCTGGTGACGATTCGGGCCATCGTAAGAGAACAAGCCGACAAGGAATACCCGATGCGGAATTTGCTGAAGGCTTTAGTGCGATCCAGGGTGTTCTTGGAAAGCGCCTCAAGGTAGGGACGGCGCCCGCGCATTTCGAACCGATCCAGCATCAAGATCCTTAAACCAAACGACGTCTGCCACTCAATAAGGAGATAGAGGTGAATTACAAATCAACCCACATCACCCGCCGCACCGTCCTCGGTGGCCTGGGCGCGAGTATCGCTTTGCCCTGGCTGGAAATCATGTCCGGCAAGACGCTGGCCGCCACTCAGGGCCAACGCGATCCGGGGCGACTGGCGTGCTTCTATATTCCCGGCTGCATCAACCACTACAACTGGTTCCCGGAGGACACCGGATTCGACTACACGATCTCGCCATCACATCAACCCCTGGCCCATCATCGCCAGCGGTTCTCGGTGCTCAGCAGCCTCTCGCACATCGAAGGCCGGATCAGCGGGCATCCTCACCCGTACAACTTCCTCACCGGGCATAACATCAACATCACGCCCGGCGTGATGACCAATACGGTGTCGATGGACCAAGTCGCTGCCCAGTACATCGGCCCGACCTACCTGCCGTCGCTCGCTCTGTCGTGGACTTCGGGCGTCGGGGCTGCGACGCTGTCGCGCAACGCCCTCGGCGTCGACATCCCGGCCACCAGCGACTACAGGTCCGTGTTCGAGAACCTCTTCCCGCCCGCCGACTCGTCGCACCTCAAACAGGCCCAGGCCCGCATCGCCTTGAATCGCAGCATCCTCGACACGGCGGTCAGCGACGTGAACGACCTGAAACGTCGGCTCGGCCACACCGACCAGCAGCGGATGGAACAGTACCTGTCGTCGATCCGCGAAGTCGAAAAGCGGCTCGACGACCGCGACGCGATCCTAAAGAAAGGGCGGCCGCAATTCGACGAAGCGAGCGTGCGGATCGAGCCGAAAAGCAAAACGAGTATGCGGGAGCATATCGACTTGATGATGGACCTCATCGCGTTGTCGTTCCAGACCGACATGACCCGTGTGGTCACGCAGACTCTCGGCGGCGAGGCCGGCCCGACGTACGACGAATACAAGGACTGGTCGAAGGCCACCGGAGCGCCGACCCGAGGCGTTCACGACTACCACCACAAAGGCTCCGGCAACCGCGGAGTGGACAACCCGGATACGAAACTGATCGGCCTCCGCGACCGCATGTACTGCGAGTGCCTATCGCGGCTGATGGACAAGCTGGCCGCAATCGAAGCCAGTGACGGCACGTTGCTCGACCACACGGTTCTGCTGCTTGGCGGTTCGCAGATCAGTAGCCATTCCGGCGGCAGTTTCCCGCTGCTGTTGGCGGGCGGCAACAAGCTCGGTTTCCGCCATGGCCAGCATCTCAAGTGGAAGGGAAACGAACGCTCGGCGTCGGACCTGTACCTGACGATCCTGCAGCAATTGCGCTGCCCGGTGAAGTCGTTCAAGGAAAGCAAAGGCCCGCTCAGCGAGCTGCTGGTTTGATCGACGTAGCTACGAGGCACAAACGGTGAACTCAATGCAGAGACAAGTTTTCATAGCGCGACTGATGCTCGCACTCTACGTCACTCTGGCCTGTGCGACCGCGCGAGCCGACGACGCAGCGGACCAACCACGCTTGCTCCACACGCTGCGCGGCCACGAGCGTTGGGTCTTGTCGGTCGCATTCAGTCCCGATGGTCGCTGGCTTGTTTCCGGGGCCGACGATCAAACGCTTCGGCTGTGGAATCTCATGACCGGCGACGCTGCTCGCACGTTGCAACGCTTTGGCAGTGCCGTGACTGCGGTCGACTTCCATCCCGACGGCAAGTGTATTGCGGTGGGAACCTACGCGGGCGAGTTGCAATTGCTCGCAGCGCCTAGCGGCAAGCTGCTACGGAAGTTCGACGGCCACAAGGATTCAGTCACCGCGATCCGATTCGATCCCACTGGCAAATACCTTGCCTCCGGCAGCGCCGACGACACCCTGGTCGTGTGGGACACGAACGATGCCGCCGCGTTGCTCCGATTCGAGCAAGGTAACGAGTATGACGTTACCGCGCTCGCATTCAGTCCCAACGGCCGCCAAATCGTAAGTGGCGACGGCGAAAACGAACTGAAAATCTGGAGCACGGAGAACGGCGAAGAGCTTCGGACATTACGCGGTCATGCCGAGACCGTAACCGCCGTGGGATTTAGTCCGTCCGGAAAACTCATCGTCTCCGCGAGTTGGGACGACACGCTGAAACTCTGGAACGCCGACACGGGCGACGAACTGCAAACGCTGCGCGGCCACATGGCGGACGTCACGACGGTCCTGTTCACGCCCGACGGCACTCGCATCGTGTCGGCCGGCGAAGACAAGACGGTTCGCATTTGGGATTCCCATCGTTTTAAGCTACTGACGACGCTCGAGGGCCACCGCGACTGCGTGATGTGCATAGCCGTCAGCCCCAACAGCCGCTCGCTCGCATCCGGCAGTAAAGAGGAAATTCGAGTCTGGAAACTGAAATAATGCCGCCGCCAGTTGAGAACGGCCTGTTGCCTAGTAGCGGAGCGGCGCAAGCCGCCCGGTGGCTTGCGCCAGGCGACACCGGTTGGTTCGCGCCGTGCCGGTACGACTTGCCAGCGATCGGCAGGCATTCGGAGGATTGCTGCTAAGTTTTCGGTCGTCTGGATCAATGAATACTGATGACTTCGAACAACCACCCCGGACGGCCATGAAACATCTCCTGACGATCGCAGCGTTCATGCCTCTGTGGTGGGCCAGCGCGCTTGCGGCGGCGGAGCCGTTGCCGAAGAACGTGTCCGGGTTTCTCCACAAACACTGCAGTGAGTGTCACGCCGGTGATGCTGCGGAGGGGGGCTTTCGCATCGCATCGCTCTTGGACCCAGCGAAGCAGAACGCTGGTGCGATTGAAGCCCGCGCGTACGAGGCAATCTATCGTCAGCTCTCCAAGGGCAAGATGCCGCCCAAGGAGGCAGCCCAGCCGTCGGCGGACGAACGCCGCCACGTTCTCGCGGAACTCAAGACTTTGCTCGACAAGGTGATCGACGATCGAGGAACCCGGTTCGCTGGGAGCTTTGCCCGGCGATTGAATCGCGAAGAACTCCAAAACGATCTGTTGGACACGCTGGGCGTTGATCGCACTCTCTATAACCTGCCTCCCTTTGTCGAATTGCTGCCGGACGAAGGACGAATCGATGGCTTCGACACCGTCGGCGCCGGGCTCGGTCAGTCGGCGCTGTTGCTCGAGCAATACCAGCAATTCGTCGACCGCCATCTCGCGCTGATCACGGACGACTATTCGCCGCAGCGTTGGCGAATCAAGTTCGGCCGCCGCTATGCCGACAAGGAGCAGTCATTCTACGAGGGGCTTGGCGAACGTGTCTTCCTCCATGAATCGCTGCAAGCAGATCATTCTGTGGCGGCTTTCGACCTGACGTGGCAGCTCGCAAGCCGCGCGGGACCGCCGCGGCGAACACCGGCAGAGGTCGCGGCAGCCGTGCGTTCGTTCTTTCCCAAGGTCTTGGAAAAGGACAAGCGCGATCGGCTGGAGCTGGACCGACGTGGAGGGCTGCCGCTCATCAACGAGGACAGCGTGACGATCGCGGATCGCCTCGGCAGGGTGATGGGAGACAATGCGCCGCTCATGGTCGGTGCCACGGGGCGATACAAGGTGCGGATGCGTTGCCGGTTGCGATTCGCCGACGGGGTGGAGCCGGAACTCGTGCGTGCCTGGTATTTCAACCGCAGTCATTTTTTCGTCGGTCGTTATGACGCGCGGGATCTCGATGACGACCGATCGTACGAATGGGATGAAGATGCTCCGCGGCTTTGTTTCGAGGGGCCCAATCGGTCCAGGGTGCTGAAGCCCGGCGAATGGACGATTCTCGAGTTCGACGACTTTCGTTCGGCTGGGGAGGCCGTCTCTGCCGCGGCGAAAGCCGGTTTCACGTTCGATTTCCGTTTCGAGAGTGCGGCCAAACCCAAGACGCGACAGCCCCCGCTGGAGCTGCCGGCGAGGAACGGCAAGCCGGCGGTCGTGCCGCCACGCGAGGAAGTCGAGGCCCACTACCCGTACTTTGTGGACGTGGACTACTTGGAAGTCGAAGGCCCTTATTCGCTGGTCGATCAGCCGTCGGCCTTGATTCCGACTCGTCCCGCCGATGGATCGGATGCCCGTGCGACGGCCCAGGCTTGCCTGGCCAAGCTCCTTCCCCGCCTGTATCGTGGGCCAATCGCACCCGGTGATCTCGACTTGCTGTTGGGCGTCTTCGATCGCAACTTCACGCGAACGAACGACTTCCGCGGCTCGCTTCGGTCCGCGATCTGTGCTGCCTTTCTCTCCCCCAAGCACTTGTTCGCGTCCAATGCAGCCACCGCCCGGAAGCCGGGAACGCCGCTGTCGCCCCACGACTTGGCGACTCGTCTCAGCCTGTTTCTCTGGTCTTCGACGCCAGACTCCGAATTGATCGCTGCGGCGGATCGGGGCGAGCTGCGCGACACTGTCGTCCTCGAACGGCAAGTCAATCGGCTTCTCGATCACACGTACGCCTCGGAGTTGAGTGCCAATTTCACGTCCCAGTGGTTGCACCTGTACAACATCGGTCTGAATGCGCCCGACCAAGATCTGTACAACTACGACGAGTCTCTGCAGCGGGCGATGGTTCATGAACCACTCCGCTTTTTCCACGAGGTACTGCGAACCGATGGCAGCATCAGGCTGTTTCTCGACAGCGATTGGGTGATGGTCAACGGCCGGCTGGCAGAGTTCTACAAAGCCAAGTTCACCGGCAAGGAAACCAGGAAGCCCTTTTCCTCCTGGCGCAAGATGCCGGTCGCCGGACAGTATGTCCCGAATTTCGGCGTGCGAGGGGGGCTGCTCGGGCAGGCCAGCATCCTCAAGTTGACCTCGGGAAGTATCCGCACCTCGATCGTCAGCCGGGGCATGTTCATCCTGGAAAACATCCTCGACGATCCGCCGCCACCGCCGCCGGAGAACGTGGGAGAGATCGCGAATGCCGTGGCGGACCTGGACCAGAAAAGCATCCGCGAGCAACTTGAGATCCATCGCCGCCGCGCGACCTGCAACGTCTGTCATGAGAAGATCGATCCCCTCGGGTTCGCCTTGGAAAATTACGGTGCGATCGGGCAGTGGCGAACGACCGAGACGGATGGCATGAAGCCACTCCTTGTCGAAGAGGTCGTTACATCGCCGGACGGAAAAGTCGAAGTCAAGACGAAGAAATTCGACCGGAAGGGTCATCCGGTCGATACGAAGGGCGTCGTCATGGGCGTGCCGGTCGATGGTCCACGGGAGCTGCGCGCGTTGCTCCTGACCAAGGACGATGTGTTCGCGCGTTGTCTGGTGAGCAAGTTGATGGTTTACGGACTGGGCCGCAGTCTTCGTCATCAGGACCAGGCGGTCATCGACCAAATCGTCGCCAAAGCGGCGAAAAACGACTATCGGTTGCGGGAAATCATC
This sequence comes from Anatilimnocola aggregata, assembly GCF_007747655.1. NCBI lineage: Bacteria > Pseudomonadati > Planctomycetota > Planctomycetia > Pirellulales > Pirellulaceae > Anatilimnocola > Anatilimnocola aggregata. The sequence goes on along the minus strand of NZ_CP036274.1, from coordinate 2,042,585 downwards.
GAGCTGATCGTGCTCAGCGACAGCTTCAGAAACTACTGACGGAAGCCAGGAGGTCGCGAGGTGAGAGGAATCAGCTTTTGTGGTCGGGCCAACGCGGTGCGGGTTGGCCTCGCGCTCGCCATCGCCTTGCAGTGCGTGCCCGGCCGTGCCGTGGGGACTGAGCCTGCCGCACAGGGCGACAGTGTGACGTTCGCGTATTTCTCGCGGAGCAATTTCTCGCGGGGCAAAATACAGGGCATCAGTGTCTGTCGCCTGTCTTCCGACGACGGTGCTCTAACGCCGGTCGTCGAGCAGCCGCTGGAAAGCCCCGGTCCCCTGGCCGTGGACACCCAGAAGCGACGGGTCTACGCGGTCAGCTATCCCGACAAAATTCATACCTATGACATCGATGCAGGCTCCGGGACCTTGAAATCGTTGGCGGAAGTCCAGTTGCCGGGACGCCCGGAATACCTCGCGCTCGATCGCCGCGGCCGGCATCTGTTGGCCGCGATGTACCATCAGAAACAGGTCATCGTGTGCCTTCTTGACAGCCAGGGTCGTCCGCAGATCGATCAATTGCAGGTGCTCGATTCCGGCCTCCGGCCGCACGCCATTCTCAGCGACCGGCACGACAGGTTCGTCTATGTTCCCTGCGCCGGCGATATCTGGCAGTATGCGTGGAACGAGAACGGCAAGGGGCTGGCGGCCCAGGCGGTGGCCAAGCACAAGGCCCCCAAGGACTCCCGGCCGCGGCACCTTTGGTTTCACCCCGAAAAGGACTGGCTGTACGTCGTCAACGAGTCTAGTCGGTCGCTGACGTTCTATCAGGTCGGTCCCGACACCGGCGGGCTCCGCGCCATTCAAACCTTGTTGACCGTTCCAGATGGCGTATTGAAAGGCAGCGGCGCGGACATTCACGTCACGCCGGACGGCCGTTTTGTCTATGCGTCCACCCGAGAGCATGACTCCGTCGCCGGGTTCTCGATCGACCAAGCGTCGGGCGAACTCACAGCCTTGGGACAGGTTCCGACGGCACGCGGGCCACGTGATTTCGCCATCGACCCCAGCGGGCGATTTCTGGTGGCCGGAGGCACCGGTGGCAACGTCGTCGTTCATGCCATCGATCAAAAGACCGGCCAAACGACAATGAAGCACCGTTATGAGGTCATGGGGCCGAACTGGGTCGAAATCGTCAATTTCCCGCGGGAGCGCTGAGGTTGGAAGTAATCATCATTTTCAGGAAAGTGAGCCAACGCCATGAGGCATCAGATCAATCGTCGAACCTGCCTGCGAGGCACGTGTGCCCTGCTCGGTCTGCCCTTGCTTGAGGCGATGCTGCCCCGTCTGCTCGCCAATGACCAAACGGCAAAGGCCAATGTGCCGCGGCCGCGGCTGCTATTCATCGACGAGATCGGCAACGGTGTGGACAACGTACGTTGGTATCCGACGAAACTCGGTCGCGAGTGGGAAATCACGGAGACGCTGCGTCCGCTGGAGCCTTTTCGCGACCACATGACCGTCCTGTCGGGGCTGCGGCAGACCTACGACGACAACGGGCATCTCGCGGCCGACACGTTCCTGACGGGCGCCAAGGCGACGAGCAACGCCGTGTCGGTCGACCAGGTCGCAGCCGAACATCTTGGGAAAGACGTGCAGTTTCCTTCCCTGGTGCTCGGTCCGGGTGGGACGGGGACGGTTAAGTGGTCGTCGACCCTTTCCTACGATCGCAAGGGCCGGCCGATCCCGTCGATCAGCGACGCCGGCGCCCTGTTTCAAAAACTGTTTGTCGCCCCGACGGACGCGGCCGTTCGCGAGACCGAGGCGCGGATCAGTCGCAACGAGAGCATTCTCGATGGTCTGGAAGCACAGACCGTAGCGCTGCGGAAGTCGATTTCGGCGGAAGATGCCCGCCAGGTTGACGCATATCTGGATGCCGTTCGGGAAATGGAACGCCAGATCGCCCGCGACCGTTCGTGGTTGCAGAAGGCGCCGCCCGACGTTGACAAGGCCGCGTTCGCGGCGGCCGAAAAGCAAGGCCGCCAGCCTCCCATGTACGAGCTCATGCGAATGGCACTGCTCACGGAGCGGTCTCGGGTCGGCACCTTGATGTTCACGTCCGGGCTGGGAAGCGCGCATGGGGCGACTCATCACAAGGGACAGCAGTCCAACCTGGACGTCGTTGCCGCTCGCGATCTGAAAGCCGTCAAGCTGTTTGCGAGTTTCGTCGCCTCGATGCAGGCGACGCCGGTGGGGGACGGCACGCTGCTCGACTACACGTGCATCCTGTTCGGCAGCCACATGAACAACGGCACGGGCTGGGCGCAGGGATTTCCGTTCAAGAGCACGTTTGATTCGCACTCGGTCCGCAATCTGCCGATCCTGCTCGTCGGCGGTCGCAAGCTGGGCGTCAAGCAGGGCCAACACCTGCTCTTCCCCGACGAGAAGACAACCCTCAGCCGCTTGTTTGTCGAGATGTTGAAGTGTGGTGGAATACCTGCGCCAAGATTCAACGGCCAGGAACAAGGGATCTCGGAATTGAGTTAAAGAAGTAGCGGCACGGCTCGCGCCGTGCCGCAACGACTGGCCGGTATTCGAGATAATCGCTGCTAAGTTTTCGGTCGTTGGGGTCAATGTTATTGATGACCGCGAAGTCCGAACTTTGCCGGCTCGTCGCGCGACAGCTTCGGCATGGCCGATCCGGGGCTGAAGGATTTCAACCAGCACGGCCCGCTGGAAGAGTTGCTTGGGTAGTGTTCGTAGTCCCGCCTTCAGGCGGTTTTCGGGAATACTGGCGAAGCTGCCGGCTAAAGCCGGGACTACGAACGGAGAAGAAGCGATGACGAATCCGCTTGTGCAACGGCTCGGTTTGGCGCTGGTCGCGTTAGCGACCTGCGTGAGTTCTTTGTCGGCCGATGATTCCAAACCGCTCGAAACCACGGTGCGATCGCTGCTGGTCAGGCACTGCGCCGGATGTCACGGCGGCGAAAAGCCGGCAGGTGAAGTGCGGTTCGATCAGCCGGCAACCGATTTGGCCGATGCCAAAGTGCGGGCCACGTGGGAAAAGGCTTATGCGATGCTCGTCCGCGGCGACATGCCGCCAGAGGAAAAGCCGAGGCTCTCGACCGATGATCTCGACACGCTGACCTCCTGGATTCGCCGAGAGGTCGAGCGGGCCGTGATTGCCGAGCGCGGCGGTTCCGGACGGATGACCATGCGGCGGCTGACGCGAGTCGAATATGCGCGGCTGTTGGAAGACGTGCTCGGCCTGCGTTATCCGAATGTGCCGCTGAATCTGCAGGAAAAGCTGCCGACCGATCCCCAGTCGGAATTGCCGCTGAACGATGGCGACCGGTTGACCTTTCAAAGCCTGCACCTGAAGGCCAGCATCGACCTGGTGGAACAGCTTGTGAAAGCGGTGCTGGCGGATGAGCCGCGTCCGGAGCCGTGGAGCTATCGCTTCGACGCTCGCGGCCTGGGAAAGGCGAACGTCGCCGGCATGAAGCAAGGGGAACAGGGCTTGGGCGGCGCCGTGCCCGCGAATGAGAAGGAGATCAAGCGGGCGGCGAAAATCTCCATCGGCGTTGCGGAGCGGAATCCTGACGGCTCGACAACGCTGCCGCCGATCTATCGCACCGATGACTATCTGGGTCGCGACAAAATGGGCGCCGGTTCGTGGTATCTGGAATTGCCCTACGTCGAGCCGAAAGGCGTGTTGCGTTTGCGGATTCGGGCCGGCTCAAACGTTCCGAAAGGAGAAGGCGTTCCCGTCCTGAGAGTCGCGTTCCACAACAATGTGATCAATCAGCTTTACAACCGTCAGCTCGCCGAGATTCCGATTGAGAATTCGGCGGAGCAGCTTCGGGATTACGACGTCGAGATTCCGCTGGATCTCGTCGACTTTCCGTATGTTCTGTTTGAACGCTCGAAGATGATTGGCGTCCGAATCAGCAATGACGCCACGCCGCTCGCGGATCGCGAGAAGCCGACGGGGCCGAAGGGCAAGCCCGTGGAATGGCCCTACCAGGAATCGAAGATCGTCATCGATTCGGTCGAGGCGTTCGGGCCGGGGGCAGGAGAATGGCCGCCGCGGTGTCATACGGCGTTGACGGTGGCCGGTGACAAACTCAACGACGATCGCGAGCGAGCGGCCGCGATTCTGCAAGACGTCGCGGCCCGGGCGTGGCGCCGGCCTGTGGCCACCGAGGAGATCGCTCCCTTTGTGGACATCTACCAGCAGCGGCGCGCGGACGGCCAGAGTCGCGATGGTGCCCTGCGGGAACCGCTCACGGCCGTGCTCGTTTCTCCCCATGCCCAGTACCTCGTTGAGCGCAAAGCGGAAAAACCCTCGCCGCTGTCAGGGGTGGAACTGGCCAACCGGTTATCCATTTTTCTCTGGGGCAGCGGACCGGACCGCGAACTGTTGGACCTGGCGACCGCAGGCAAGTTGCACGATCGCCAGGTGCTGGCGGCACAAGTCGATCGCTTGGTCGATGACGCCCGCAGTCAAGTATTCGCCGACGACTTTGTGACGCGGATGCTGGCCTTGGAGCGGGTTGAGAATGACCCGATCGATTTCAACCTGACGCTCAAGAGCTTCGCGAATGCCAAGGTGGCCGAGCTGCGCGAGCAGCGGCTGAAGCACGATCTGGCCCGCGAACCGGTGCGCTACTTCGAGCATCTGCTGCGGAACAATCGTTCGGCCAACGAACTGATCGGCAGCGATTATCTGATCGTCAATGATCGGCTGGCGCACTATTACGGCATGGCCGGCGTGGAGGGCCCGGCGTTCTGCGAAGTGGCCGCCCCCGAAGATCGACGAGGCGGCTGGCTCACGATGGCCGGCGTCGTGGTCGCGGCGTCGCGCGGCAACAAAGAAGCGACGATCCTCCGCGGCGTGTATTTGCTCGATCGGTTCCTCGGCGAACATCCCGGCACGCCGCCGGGCAACGTGGAACCGCTCGAAGTTCAGGCGAAGTCGGATAAGAAACGCGGGCAACGCTCGCTCCGCGAGCAGATCGCGCTGCACACGTCGATCAACACGTGTGCTCTCTGCCACCGCAAGATCGATCCGCTGGGCTTCGCCTGGGCCGATTTCGATTATCTGGGGAAAAGAAGTAGCGGCAGGACGCAAGCCCTCCGGTCCGGCACCGACGCGGAACCGGACGGCTCGCGCCGTGCCGCTAACTCGACGATCGACTGTTCCGGCAAGCTGCCCGATGGCCGGGCGTTCGCCGACCTCGACGAATTCGCACAACTGGTCGGCGACCAGCAGCAGCCGTCGCGTTACCGGTTCGGCGAAGTGTTGGTGCGGCGACTGACCGGCTACGCCTTGAGCCGCCCGCTCAACTTGTCGGACGAGGAGCTGATCCGCAGCCTGGTGCAATCCGCCCAGCGGAACGGCTGGCGGGTGCGTGAGATCATCAAGTCGATCGTTTTGGCTGACTCATTTACACATGGATAAAGGACGAACACGATGTTGACTCGTCGAACCTTTCTGAAAGCGGCCGGAGTTTGCCTGCCGTTGCCCTGGCTCGAAACCGTCGCGGCCGCGTCGGAGAAGAACGCTGGTTCGCCTCCGGGCCGCGCTGTGTTTTTCATGGTTCCAAGCGGCGTGAATATGTGGCGTTGGCACCCGAAAGAGTTCGGCCCCAACTACCAACTGAGCAGCACGCTCGCGACACTTTCGCCGTTCCGCAAGGAACTGACGATTTTCTCCGGCCTCGAGCACGCGAAGGGTGCCGGCGGCGGCCACTACGAAGTCGGCGTGTGGCTCACAGGGAACGAAAAGTACAAGAGCAAGGACGGCCCGGTCGAACCCAACACCATCTCGATCGACCAGCACATCGCCGGGGCGATCGGCAGCCGGACGCGCATCGGCAGCCTAGTGCTCAGCGCCCCCGGCGGCAGCGTCACCACCTCGTTCGACGCCAAGGGAGCGCCGTTCAACGCCGAAAACAACCTGCGGCGATTGTTCGGCGAGTTGGTCGGTTCGCCCGATGTGATGCAGCGGCTCCAGCGCCGGTCGAGCATCCTCGATCTGGTCGGCGAGCAGGCGCGCGGGCTGTCGCGGCAGCTTGGCAGCAACGACCGCCGTCGCTTCGACGATTACCTGCAAAGCGTCCGCGACGTGGAATCGCGGTTGCAGGCCGACCGCGGGTACTTTTCATCGCAGCCCCTGCCCATCGCGGCGGACGAACTGACGCTCGATGTCGACCCGCAGCAGCAGCGGCAGGACTATTTCAAGACCATGCTGGAACTGGTGGCCCTGGCGCTTCGCAACGACCAAACGCGGATCGTTTCGATTCTGGCCTGCGGTTCGGGGCACGAGTTCTTCGGCAACTGGCCCGAGTGCGGCAAGGGGACGCATCACAGCGCGTCACACGCCACGAACTTCGACGCCGAGGAGCAAAAGCCGCAGCCTTACGCCTTCCTCGAAAGCGTCGACAAGTGGTTCATCGCCCACTTGGCGCGGTTCCTCCAGCGCTTGGAGGAGACGCAGGACGGCGACGGCTCGCTGCTGGCCAACACGATGGTGCTATACGGCGGCGGCATGAGCTGGACGCACAATCCGTCGAACCTGCCGATGCTGCTGGCCGGCGGCAGCCGCCTGGGACTAAAGCATGGCAGCCACCTGCGGTTCAACCCGCACAAGGATTTCAAGGGCCAGGTCGACAAGAGCGCGAAGCCCGAACAAACCACCGTGTGCGATGTGCTGCGGACCATGTCTGAACGCCTCGGCGTTTCCGCCGCTGGTTTCGGCGACAGTCGGCGCGTCGTCAATGAACTGCTGACAGGATGAGTAACATGAGAGAAACGATCCCAATCCGTGCCACCGCGTTTCCATCGTGTTCGTTGCGACGATGCGAGATTGCGTTTGTGGTTTCATCAGCACTGGTTCTTCTGGCCGCCCTGATGACAAGCCAGGCTTGGGCGGCGTTGCCTGCGGCGAATCCGTTCGTCTCGCGTGAAGTCACGCCCGGTTGGACGCTGACGCACTTTGGCCAGGGCGAGCAGCGTCGCTTGGAAAAGCCGCTGGAGGCGGCCTTCGCCGACGGCAAGTTTACCTTGCAAGCTGATTCGGGAATGCTGTTCTTCAAGCGTTCCGACGAAGCCGATGGCGTGGGCTTTGTGCATCAACCGCTTGATGGGGACGGCTCGATCACGGCGAAGCTCACACGCTTCGACGGCTTTCACCAGTGGGGTGGGGCGGGCTTGATGCTCCGCGACGAGAACAAGCCGCTGGGGCTTTACATGTGCGCGATGCTCGAAACGGTGCATTCCAAAGACCTTCCCGAAAACGAGCACCCGATCGCGGCGTCGATCCGTATGCGCCGCCAAGTCAGCAACGAGGGCTTTCGCGTGGTGCGCCCTGATCAGGTCAAACTGCCCGTGTGGCTCAAGGTCGAACGGCAGGGCAAGAAGTTCAGCAGTCTCTACTCGCCCGACGGCCAGTCGTGGAAGTTGCTCAAGGAAGCCGAGATCGAGATGGAGCAAAAGGTCTCCGTCGGCATGACCGCCTGGAACCGCTACGGCAATGGGAAGTTCGGAGTTGTCGTGTTCGAGGATGTGCGAGTCGTGACAACCGAGGGAAATAAATAGTGATGGCACGATGGCGCACCCTGGGATTGCTCTGCGTGACGCTGCTGACCGTTGAGTCGGCCTTCGCGGAGCAACCGCTTGAGTCGGCCTATGCCGACAAGGTTGTTCCATTCCTCAAGCGGCATTGCATCTCCTGCCACGGGGCCGAGAAACCTAAAGGGGACGTGCGGTTCGATGGGCCGGCTCCTGATTTGACCGACCCGAAGGTGTCCGAGAAGTGGCGGATGGCGCGGCGGATGCTTGCGCAAGGGGAGATGCCGCCGGAGGGAAAGCCGCGTCCCTCCGCCGATGAGCTGCTCGCCGCCATGAACTGGATCGAGGACGCCGCGGCGCGGGCCGCCGTTGTCACTCGCGGCGGCGTCGGGCGGCGCGACCGGCGAGCAGGATCAGGAAATCGCGCGCGCAGCAGCCAAGGCATTGGTCGATGCGTTGGCCAAGTAATTCCGTAGGACGGGCACTCTTGCCCGTCCCTTCGACACCTTGGACGGGCAAGAGTGCCCGTCCTACCAGGGGAGCAACCATGCGAATTCGTCTTGCTTTCGGCGTTCTGTTTTACGTTAATCTTCTGCTGTCGGCTTTTGCCGCGGCCCAAGAGATCAAACCGGCCTTCGCCAAAGAGGCGCAAGGCGACTGGTATGTGCTCGCCGCGCACCAGCACAACAAGAACATCACGGTCGATAAAGGCACCGTTTCCAAGATCACGATTACGGCCGACAGCGTGCTCTGGCCCAATCCGGAGAAGGCGGATACGCCGCTGGTGAGTGCGAAGTGCGTCCGTGCCTCAGTATCGACCGATCCGAAGAAACCGTCCGACCCCAACGAGCTAGTCAGCACCGTGGTCGGCAGCTTGTGTCCAAAACAAAACGCACAGCTTGCGGCTCGCTGGCGGATTACTCCGGACAACGACGTGCTGCTCCTGCTCGTCGAGGTCGCCGAGTACAAAGGCAACCGCAACGGCACGTACAGCGGGGCGGCTCCGTCGGACGTGATTTTCATCTGCCAGAGAAACCCGCTGCCCGCGGCCACGAAGCCCGACCCCGTGGCCGATGCGAAGCGGTTCGTCAGCACCTGGGCCGTGCTGGGCGAACTCGACGACGCCAACAGCGCTCGCACTCGCCCGCAGGGCAACGTCGAGTTCACCTCGTCCGACTTCTACAAACGCGGGACCTACAAGGCGGACGCGAAGCCGGGCATGGACGGGACCTGGAAGCTGGTCGCAGCCCAGGGCGACCGCGGTCGGATCGACTTCGGATTCCGCAGCGGCATCGAGTTCCAGGGGCGCTCGCCGAGCCTGTACACCTTTCACGGCGACGACCTGCTGATGATCGTCTACCCGGAAGCTGAGAAAGGAGAGGCTTTGAAGAACCCGGAACTTCGCCAACCGCCGACCCACTTCGGTTCCGACGGCAGCCGCAACATGTGGATCCTGCGGCGAGTGACCGAGGCGAAGAAGTGAGGACATGTGGCTGGGGCTTCCAGCCGCAGCCTCCTTCAAGGGAAATTTGCAGCGGCCCGAAGCCCAGCCACGAAAAGATCACGCCTCGGAGAGAAAGCCGACTACCTGACAGTTATGGACACCATCCTCGACGTTTTCTGCCACTGCCTTCCGCCCGCGTTTTGTCGCGGCGTGGAGCGGCTTGCCGAGCGGCCGCTGCCGATGTACCAACGGGCGTGCTCGATTCGCGTCACGGTCGATCTCGACGAACGCCGCCGGCTGATGGATTCGTTCCCTGGCTACCAACAAATACTGAGCCTGGTTTCGCCCACGATCGAGGCGCATACGGGGCCGGAGAAATCTCGCGAGCTGGCACGGATCGGCAACGATGCGATGGCCGAGATGGTGGCCAACGAGCCGGAGCGATTTCCGGGCTTTATCGCGTCGCTGCCAATGAATCATCCGGAAGGAGCCCAACAGGAAGCCGACCGCGTGGTGCGCAACCTGCACGCGACTGGGTTCCAGCTTTATACGAACGTGTTGGGTGCGCCGCTCGACGCGGCCCCGAACCTGGAGATCATCGAACACCTCGCGTCGCTTGGCCGGCCGATCTGGCTGCATCCGATCCGGCCGCCGCCGATGGCCGATTACGTGACGGAATCGGCGTCGAAGCTGGACTTGTGGTGGGCGTTCGGTTGGCCTTACGAAACGAGTGTCGCGATGATGCGGCTGGTCTGTGCGGGGCTGTTCGACCGCTGGCCCGATCTGGCGATCATCACGCATCACTGCGGCGGGTTGATTCCGCTGATGGAGGGCCGGATCGAACACGGGCTCGACTACGCGGCCCGTCGCAATCCGCCCGAGGCGATGTCGATGACGACGCGCGAGCCGCCCATCTCCGGCCTGCGCCGCTTTTACGCCGACACGGCTTCGTTCGGCTCGCGAATTCCCTTGGAAGCCGCGCGGCAATTCTTCGGCGTGGATCGGATGCTGTTCGCGAGCGACATGCCGTTCGATCCCGAGGAAGGCCCTGGCTTCATACGGGCGGGGATTCGACTGTTAGGGGAAATGTCGCTGACTGCAGCCGAACGCCGGGCGATTTTCGCCGACAACGCCCGTCGGCTCTTCAGGCTTCCTACATCGTTCAAAGGACAATGACATGCAAACTTCGCTTCGTTGGATCATCACCATCGCCGTCCTCGCACTCGGCGCGGGGCCGGGCGTCGCCGCGGACTTCCCGCCGGGTTGGCTTCCCGTGAATCGGCTCGATGAGAAGCCCATGTGGTCCGACTTCCGCAAGATCGACGACAAGATTCACCTGTACCTGCCTCAGGACGTGAAGACCGTTCGCGGGGTGTTCGCCTGCTTCGTCTTTCACAGCCAGGATCCGCGAGAACTGGCCGACCTGTGGGAGTTCGCGCTGGTCACCGTGCCGTGGCCCTTCGAGTACGACCTTGGCCATAACGACAAGCGAAATGGCCGGTACAAGCTCGGCCATCCGATGGGCGACATGGGCATCTTCCTGCGATACCTGGAAGCGGCTGCGAAGGAGACGAATCACCCGGAACTGACCACCGTGCCGATCGTCGGATGGTTGATGCAGAACGGCCCGAGGCTCGGCGGCGATCTGTTCCAGCGTGCTCCCGAGCGCGTGCTCGCCTGGAGCGACGGTTTCCCCAAGCCGGTCGCCGAGGCCGCGGCGATGACCGCGAAGGTGCCATTCGCCTATGCCTGGGAATTCACGCCGGCCGAGGAGAAGGAACGCCACACGCTCCGGGAGGCGAAGTTCGACCTGCTGAAGAGCCAGCCCACGCCGCCGCTGAACCTGTCGTGCCGAGCCAACACATATGGCTTCCCGGACGGGGTGTACTCGAAGTTCAACTTCTTCGCCTTCTTTCTGGATCGGTGCATCGCCCAACGACTGCCGAAGGAACTCCCCGAGCCCGGCAAGCCGGTCGTCCTGAAGCGGTGGGTGAAGGAGGACGGGTGGGCCGGGGATTACAACGAGATCGGCAACTGGAACGCCATCGCTCTGGCGAAGGATGCGAAAGGAATGGTCGATCCGCAGTGGCTGCCGGACGAGTACGCGGCCTGGGCGTGGCGGGCGTACCACACGCATCGCCCGGAGATCCGCCTCACTGCTCCGATCGTGGAATATCGCAAGTCGGGCGATCGGAAGGACTGCGGGTTCGGGTTCAGTCCTGCCGTCAAGCCGGGTACGCCGCTGGCGTTCGCGGCCGAGGGTACCGGCGAGTTCGCGCAGGTCGAGTTCCGCGACGGCGACCGCCTGCTCGGCGTCTCGGCTCAAACGCCGTGGAAGCTGGACGGGGTGAAGCTCGACCGCGGATTGCACGCCCTCATCGCGGTGGGCGTGAAGACCGACGGCACCCGCACCAGCAGCCGCCCGGCGTTGCTGGTGGTGAAATAAACCTGCCAGGTGAAGGAATAACGTGTAGCGGCGTGGCGTAAGCCGCCCGGTGCGACACTGCGGAACCGGATGGCTTACGCCGTGCCGCTGCTACTTGCCGCGATTGACAGGAATTTGAAGGATCGCTGCTAAGTTTTCGGTCGTTTGGATCAATGGATATTGATGACCGCGAACAGCCAGCCTCAGACGACCATGAAACATCTCCTGACGATCGCCGCGTTGATCATGACAAGCCAGGCGTGGTCGGCCTCCGCGGAGCAACCGCTTGAGTCGGCCTATGCCGACAAGGTTGTTCCGTTCCTCAAGCAGCACTGCATCTCCTGCCACGGGGCTGCGAAGCAGGAAGGAACGGTGCGGTTCGACGGGCCGATGCCGGATCTGATCGACGCGAAACTGGCGGAGCAGTGGCTCACCGCGAAGCGGCTAATGGCGCAGGGCGAGATGCCGCCCGAGGGCAAGCCGCGCCCCACTGCTGACGAACTGACGAACGTGCTCGCCTGGATCGACGCCGTGGCGGCGCGGGCCGCGACCGTCACGCGCGGCGGCATTGGCCGCCGGGCGTTGCGCCGGTTGACGCCTCGCGAATATGTGAGCACGGCGCTGGATGTACTGGGCCTGACTTTCCCTCACTTTGCCACGGACCTGAGCAAACGACTTCCCACTGATACCGCGCCGGACGGCTTCACCAATGACAGCAATCAGCAAACGACGCAACCGCTGTTGTTACGGCGGAGCCTCGATCTGGCGGAGCAGCTTGTGGATGTCGCGTTGCCGGAAGAACCGCATTCGAGCCCGATCCGCTACGAGATGGATCTTCGCGAGTTCGTAGCCCAGGCCACCGAGAAGCCCTCCAAGCCCCTGAGCATCTTCGCTGCCTTTCGCGACGATGTTCCCGCCGCGGTCGACGGCGAACCACCGGCTTCTCTGAGTTTGGTTGGCCGCTGGAGCGGTCCCAACAACGGACGCCGGCCGCAGGCGACGACGCGGCTGGACGCGAAGCGTGGAATCCTGCTGGCGCCTAACCCGGTCATCATCGGCAATCCGATGGAATGCTTGACGTTCAAGTTTCCGCTGGTTCCCGACCGCGGCTTGCTGCGATTGCGCGCCAGGGCAGGAGCCCGCATTCCGGCGCGGGAAACCGCGCCGGTGTTGCGGTTGAGCATCGCGCGGGAGTTTACGATTGTGCCCGTCGGTGAAATCGTCGTCACAGCGCCCTCTGACGATCCCGCGGAATATGTGCTCGAAGCGCCGCTGGCGCTGGTCGACGCCGATTGGAAAGGGATCAATCGCGACGGGCATCTCGTGCTTCAGATCGATAACGCCGCAGCCCTCATGACGCCGACGCTGCGTGAACCGGATGACAAACGCAAGGAAGGCGAGATTCCGTTGCCAACGCGCAACGAGTTGATTGTGAGTTCGCTGAGCGTCGAAGTGGTGAAAACGCCATCAAGGTCACCGGCCCTGTTGGCATCCGCGAAGGAAGGCGAGACGGAGCGAGACCGAGCGCGACGATCTCTCCAAAGCTCTCTGCCGCGAGCATTTCGCCGGCCGGCGAGCCCGAGCGAAGTGGATGCGTACTTGGGCCTCTTTGATGCCGAGCGGGCGCGTGGCACATCGTTCCTCGCCGCGTACAAAGCGTCGCTGACCGCTGCCCTGATTTCGCCGCAGACGTTTTATCTGATCGAGCCGAAGGAGACGCAGCAACGTCCTTTGACGGCTTGGGAGCTTGCCTCCCGCCTGTCGTATTTGGCGTGGGGAACAGCACCGGACGATGAACTCCGCGCTCGCGCGGCGAATGGCAGTCTGCTGCAGGAGGACGAGTTGCGGCGTCAGCTTGCCCGCCTGCTCGACGATCCGCGGAGCTATGCGCTTTGTCGGGAGTTTGCCCGGCAGTGGCTGGATCTCGACTCGGTACTCCATCTCGACCAGGCAACCGTCCTGGACCGCCTGACGATCAACCAGAAGGAAGACGTTCCCTGGTACGAGGACGTACTGCGCCGGGACTTGGTGGAGGAAGCGCCGCGACTTTTCGAGGAGTTGTTGCAAAAGAACCGGCCCGTGGAGTCGCTCGTCAATTGCGAATTCGTGGTCATTAACGACCGCCTCGCCCGGTTCTACGGCATCGATGGTGTGTCGGGACACCAATTCCGCGCCGTGCCGGCGCCGACTGATCGTCGCGGCGGACTGCTGACGCAAGCGGGCTGCATCGCGGCTGGGTCGCATGGTAGAGAGCGGGCGGAGATCCTCCGCGGCGTCTATTTGATCGAACGCATTCTCGGCATCGACATTCCGACGCCGCCGGGCAATGTGCAGCCGCTTGATGTGCAACTGAACATCGACAAGAACCTACGTAAGTTGTCGCCGCGCGAGCATGTAGAAGCTCATTCCAGCGTCAACACGTGCGCGGTCTGCCACCAGCGGATTGATCCGCTGGGGTTCGTCTGGGACCAGTATGACCTTTTCGGCCGGCTGCGTCGCGACAAGGAGGGCAAGTTGGTCGCGGCAAAGACCAACGGAAAACTGCCCGACAAGACCCCGTTCGCCGACATCGACGAGTTCCGCAAACGGCTGATCGAGCCGTCCTCGACCACGCCTCGTTTCGCCGATGCCTTCAACCGTCGTCTCTACGCCTATGTGCTCGGCCGCAGTCTCGATCACGGCGACGATAAGCATTTGAGTTCCATTCAATCGACCACCACAAAAACCGAGGGCGGCCTGCGCGACCTGTTGACCGCGATGGTGCTCTCCGAACCGTTCCGGAACAAGTAGAAGGATTTAACATGACCTCGTTTCGTGCGTTCGTTTTCCTGACACTGGCCGTCGGGATTCAGGCTTCGGCCATAGTGGCCGCCGAGCCGACGTTCCCCAAGGAGTTCCTGGGCGACTGGCACGTCTTGCTGGGCGTACCCGCCACCAACCTCGGCATCCAGGACGAGGATACGGGCTTGATCGGCGGAAAGGTGAAGTTCGAGGCGGATCGGCTCACTCTTGATTTGCCGGGAGAACAGCCGGAGACCGTGCTCACGGCTGACTGCAAACTGCTCACGGAACAACGGGTCGACGAGAAGAATCGGCCTGTACCGGGCAAGGAAGCGGAAGCCAAGCTCGCGGGCAAAGTAACTGGCGACCGGCGGCTCCTCTGGGCGACCTCGGACGCTGGGCACTTGCACGTGAAGATCCTGACGTCGGACCCACCCAAAACCAAGGGCTTCAGAGGGTTCTATCTGTCAAACCAGTTTGGAGGCGACCCCGAAGCGCTTTACTTGGTGCTGCGCCGACAAGCAGTTCCAGCGCGATCAAAACACGATAAGGCGGCCGATGCCAAGCGGATTCTCGGTGAGTGGACGGCGGTCGCCCATTACGACGACGCTTTCCTGAAAAACCCGGGCCTCACCGGGAAGCGAACGTTTTCAATCACTGCGGAGCGAATCAACGAACTGGACGCCAAAGGCCAGTTCGTTCGCCCGCCGGTCGGTTTCTGGGGGGCTTACCAAATCGCCGAACCTGTCGGGGCGCTCGGTGCGATCGACCTCCAGTTGGAGAGCTGGGCCGGTGGCGGCGCGGGCCTGATGGGGCGTACGCCGAGCCTCCTGGCCTTCTACGGCGATGACCTGCTGTACATCGCCTACAACGAAACTGACAAACGGCCTGAAGACAAACGAACCCGTTGCGAGCGGCTGCGTTCCGACGGCAACCACAACCTGTTCATCCTGGAACGGATCACGAATCCTTCGCCGACACCCGCCGAGCCTGTAAAGAAATAGAACTGACCGTGCAACTTGCGAGATTTCACCCACCCTCCTCCGAGACCACCGATGAACCAAAATTTGTACGGGATGGCGGTCTTGTTACTGCTGGGCATGCGCATCTGCAGCGGGACTGCGCTCGCCCAGGAACCTGATCGTAGCGAGCAGTTTGTGCAGGAAACGGCCCCGGCGTTTCTCACGAAGCACTGTCTTTCGTGCCACTCGGGGAAGGCTGCCAAGGGCATGACCCGGCTCGACGACCTGCTGGCGTCCGACTGGGCAGATCGGTATGGAACCTGGACCAAAGTCATCGAGCAGGTTGAATCGCGCTCGATGCCTCCCGCCGACAAAACTCAACCCGCGGCCGACGAGGTCGATCGGTTCCTGACGGGGCTTCAACCGGCGCTGAAACAACGCCTCCTCGCCTCCACGCGCGTGCCCCCGCCGACGCCGCTGCGCCGCCTCAACCGCGTGCAGTATCGCAACGTCATCCGCGACCTTTTCGGCGTGGACACTGATCCCACGACCCATCTGCCTGCGGATGAAATCGGCTACGGCTTCGACAATATCGGCGAGCACCTGATGATCTCGCCCATCCTGATGGAGCAGTACCTGCGGATGGCCAAGGAGATCGCCGCCGCAGTGATCACCACCGACCCGGATGATGCCGCGCCGGTCGTGGCCAGGCTCGAATGGCCGCCCGCCCGGGTGAGAGGTCCGAATGACGATACTTTCGGCCTTGAGTTCACCGGCAAAAAGCTCCCTTGGGCTCCGCCGGGGGGCAAGTTCCTCGCCCATGCGTTCGAAATTCCGGACGACGACGAGTACGTCATCAAGGTGCAGGCGCTGGGCGAGAACATCGGCCCCAAGCCCCTGCAGTTGGCAGTCGACATCGGCGGAACGGAGGCGTTCCGGGTTCCCGTCGCCTCGTCGTCGTTGACCTGGACGAAAGTCCGCCTGCGGTTGCCCAAGGGCACGGCGGATTTCACATTTCGGCCGATCCCGGAGCCGGTGCCCAAGGGCGAAAAGGCGCCGAAGCGCGGGCCGATCCTGCTTGAACGGGTGCTCATTGCTCGGCCGTCTCAGACCTCCGACAGCACCTATCCCGAGCCGCATCGCCGGGTGGTTGTCGCGCGGCCCAGCAAGACCAGGAATGTGCGCGAGGCTGCCGAGGCGATCTTCGAGCCGCTGGCGACTCGCGCCTACCGACGACCGCCCACACGCGAGCAGGTCGCCCGCCTTGTTGCCATCGTCGAGCAGGCACATTCCGGGGGGCAGTCGTTCGATCAGGGCGTGCAATTGGCCCTGCAAGCGATGCTCTGTTCGCCGAACTTCCTGTTCATCGCGGAAGCCGAACGAGGCGCGGGCGGGCCCAGGCCCGTCGATGAGTTTGAGCTTGCGAACCGGCTCTCGTTTTTTCTCTGGAACACCATGCCTGACACCGAGCTGTTCGATGCCGCTCGCGCGGGCCGGCTTCGCAAAGAACTGGATCGGCACGTGGACCGGATGATCGGCGATGCCCGCTTCGAAGAGTTCTGCCGCAGTTTCACGCATCAGTGGTTGAAGTTCGCCCGCCTCAAGGAGTTTCGCCCCGATCCGAAGAACAAGCGCTACGCCGACTTCGAGCAGGTTCGCGATTCAGCGGTGCGCGAAACCGAGCTGTTCTTTGCCACGGTGCTCCGCGAAGACCTGCCGTTGACCACGCTGATTGACGCCGAATTTTCCCTGGTGAATGAATCCCTCGCCCGGTTCTACGGTCTGCCGAAAGTCCAGGCTGACGCCGGTTTCCAGCGGGTCGAGGTTAAGGGTCGGGGCGGCCTGCTGACGCAGGCGTCGGTGCTGGCAGCGACCTCGTTTCCGACGCGGACTTCGCCCGTCGTGCGTGGGGCGTGGATCCTCGAAAACCTGCTCAATGCTCCCCCACCGCCACCGCCGCCGGACGTGCCGAACCTGGACTCTTCGAACGAGGCGGCGAGCAAGTCCAAGCTGTCCCTCCGCCAGCAGCTTGAAAAGCATCGGTCCAACGCTCGTTGCGCGGTCTGCCACAACCGCATCGATCCGCTGGGATTTGCGCTCGAAGGCTTCGACATCATCGGCAAAGTACGGAGAGTGGACGATTCGGGGCAACCCGTCGATGCGACGGCAGTCCTTCCCTCGGGCGAGAAGGTGCAGGGGGTCGAGGGCCTCAAGAAAATCCTGGTCGGCCCCCGCAAAGAGCAGTTTCTGAGCTGTTTGACCGAGAAGATGATGATTTACGCCTTGGGCCGTGGGCCGGACCCAGCGGACGTACGTACGATTCAGGCGACCATCGACGCGCTGGCGCGGGACCAGGACCGATCGCGCGGACTGATCCGCGGAATCATCGCCAGCCCGGCCTTCAATAACCGATAGTTCACGCTGATTTTTCCATCCGAGTTAGGAGACGCTTATCATGAACATCCTGCACCATCGACCGATCACGCGGAGAGCGCTCCTGCGGGCGGCAGGCGTGTCGCTGGCTCTGCCGTGGCTTGAGGCCATGCAGCCGCTACGTGCCGACCAGAGCGGGCCGCCGCCGGTGCGCACGCTCTTCGTCTACGGGCCGAATGGCATGTACATGCCCCATTGGACTCCCGCGGCCGAAGGCCGCCTGGAGAGGCTCCCCGAGATTCTTCGCTCGCTCGAGCCTCACCGCGCCGATTTCAGCGTGCTGACGCACCTGGCGAACATGGAGGCGTATCGCGGCGGGCCTAAGCGTGCGGGGCACGCACCGGGTTCGGGTTGCTTCCTCACCTGCAGCACTCCCCGCGTGACCCTGGGCAGCGATGTGCGGTCGGGAATTTCCGTCGACCAGGTCCTCGCCCGGGAACTCGGCACGCGGACGCGGCTCCCGTCGCTCGAACTGAGCGTCGAAACGCCGACCGGCACCGGGACCTGTGATGTCGGATATCACTGCGCCTACACAACGACGATTTCCTGGCGGACGCCGACCACGCCGCTCAGCCGCGACATCAGTCCGCGCAGCGTCTTCGAGCGGCTGTTTGCGGATGCAGGGGCTGCCCGTGAGGACGAAGTCCGCCAGCGGCGCAGCATCCTCGATTTCGTACGCGCCGAGGCACGCGAGTTTACCCAGCGGGTGGGGGCGGCCGATCGCCTCAAGATCGAGCAGTATCTCGAGAGCGTCCGAGAAATCGAGCGCCGGGTGCAAGCCTACGAGCGCAACCCGCCGGTCCCGGACAGGTCGCTCACGGCCAACGGGCCCTTGCCCATCGTTCCCGCCGATTTCGCCGAACATACCCGTCTCATGATCGACCTGCTTGTCGTGGCCCTGGCGACGGATTCGATCCGCGTTGGCAGCCTCATGCTGGGGAACGACGCCAGCCAACGATCCTATCCGGAAATCAACGTGCGCGGTGGGCACCACGAAGTTTCCCACTATGGTCCCGACAAGACTCGGCAGGACAATTACACGGCCATCGGCGCCTACCACGTCAGCTTCTTCGCCTACCTGCTCGACCGTCTCAAGAACACCCGCGAAGGCGAACACAGCCTGTTCGACCGGTCGCAGGTGATGTTCGGCTGCAGCATCGGTCGTGGCAACGATCACAATTACGATGATCTCCCGGTGCTGCTCGCGGGACGAGGAAATGGCTCGTTGCGTCTCGGCTTCCATCGCGTGTACCCCACCGAGACCCCGATTGCCAACCTCTACCTCGCCATGCTCGAGCAGGCGGGCGTCCAAATGCCGCGATTCGGCGACAGCACCGGGCCGCTTGGGCAATTAACCTGAACGAGACAAGCCACCGGGCGGCTCGCGCCGCTCCGCTACTTGCCAGCCAACCGAAGGGAAAAATTGAAATGAGTCATCTACCAACAACACGGCGACAGTTCCTCGCCGCAAGCGGCGTCTGCCTCGCACTACCGTGGCTCGAACGTTTCGCTTCGGCGAATGACGCCGCGAACGTACCCAACCGCGCCGTTTTTCTCTTCGTTCCCAATGGCGTGAACATGTGGGAGTGGCATCCCGCGACCACGGGGAAGGACTACGAGCTGACGCCGCCGCTGCGGAATCTGGCCGGGCTACGCGATCGCTTCACGGCGTTCTCCGGTCTGCAGCACATCAAGACCGGAGGCGGTCACCAGGAAGCCGCACTGTGGCTGACGGGGAATCCCAACTACGCCAGCAGGAAAGAGATTTACGTCACGCCGAACACGATCTCCATCGATCAGCACATCGCGCGCGCGATGGGCCGGCAAACGCGTTGGCCGAGCATGGTCGTCGGCGCCGATGGCGGCCAGTACACCTGCTCGTTCAATGCCGAAGGCCGACCGGTGCTGGCCGATTTCGATCTCGCTTCCATTTTTGCGGAATTGGTCGGCGCCGATCCGAAAAGTCGGTTGCCGCAGCGGGGCAGCATCCTCGACCTGGTCGCGGATCAGGCCACCAGCCTGCGTCGCGATCTGGGCAAGAGTGACGAGCGGAAACTCGACGAATACGTCGAGTCGATTCGCGCGGTGGAAAGACGCGTGCAAGCGGACATCGCCTGGAAGTCTTCGCCTCGGCTGGATTCGATACAGGAAGATCGCTTGAACCTGCGGGCCGATCCGCACAACACGCCCGACGGCGTCGACTTTGTCGACACGATGCTGGAACTGATCTATCTGGCCCTCCGCATCGACTGCACGCGGGTCGTGGCTTTCTCGGCGTACCGTTCGAGCCAATGCTGTGTGCTCAAGCACCTCGGTTTTGACGTCCACGACGAAGGCCACGGTAGCGGCGACGCCCTGCCCGAGGATAAGCCGAAGCAGTTTGCGAACCTCAGCAAGGCGGACGCCTGGTGGACCACGCGTCTGGCCCGCTTCCTCGATCGGCTGCGGACGACTCGCGAAGGCGAGCATGACATGCTCCGGCACACCACCGTCCTGTACGGCAGCGGCATGTCGTGGCCGTCGACCCATCGCAACCATAACCTGCCGATTCTGTTGGCCGGCGGCGAGGGAGTTGGCTTTGCGCACGGCCGCCACATCGCCTTTAACGGCCAGCAAAAGGACCTTCCGAACGAGAAACACGAGCACCTTAAAGGCCCCAAACTCGGTCCTGACGCCGTGAGCATGTCCGACCTGCTGCGCACCATCTCCGAACGGATGGGAGTACCCGCGGAAGGCTTTGGCGAGAGTCGCCGCGTTTTGGCAGAACTACTTGCCTGAGAGACCGGGATCATGATCACGAGTTAAAGCGGTATGGCGCGAGCCGTCCGGTGAATGCGAAGTAAAACGCTGCAAAACCGGGCGGCTTGCGCCGCTACGCTACTAACCCACAGAATCGAAAAATCGAAATGAATCATCTGCTAACAACACGGCGACAGTTCCTCTCCGCCAGCGGTGTCTGCCTCGCACTACCCTGGCTCGAACGTTTCGCCGCTGCCAATGATGCTGCGGCCGCGCCCGGCCGCGCCGTGTTTATCTGTGTCCCCAACGGCGTGAACATGTGGGAGTGGCATCCGGCGACGACCGGCAAAGACTACGAACTGACGCCGCCGCTGAAGAACCTGGCCGACGTGCGGCGGCGTTTCACCGTGTTCTCCGGCCTGCAACACAAGGCCAGTCCCGGTCACGGCGAACTCGGCGTGTGGCTGACGGCCAACGCGAACTACACGGCCGGCAAAGGCGCGGTGACTCGCAGCACGATCTCGATCGACCAACACATCGCCGAAGTCGTCGGCCGGCAGACCCGCTGGCCGAGCATGGTGGTCGGTGCGACCGGCGGACGGCGGACGATCTCGTTTGACCGCCAGGGCGAGCCGATACTGGCCGACCACGATCTGGCGGCGATCTTCGCGGAACTTGTCGGCGTCAAAGGCCGGGAGAAACTTCCGCGCCGAGCCAGCATTCTGGATCTCGTTTCGTCGCAGGCGGCCAACCTGCGGCGCGAACTGGGCCAGAGCGACGAGCGCAAACTCGCTGAGTATCTCGACGCGGTCCGAGCGGTCGAGAAGCGGGTCCAGGCCGATCTCGCCTCGCAAGCCACCTTCAATGCGGCGGTGATCCACGAAGACCGCTTGCGGCTGCAGGCCGATCCCTACGTGCCCGCCGATTATGCGGAGTACATCGACACGATGTTCGAGCTGATCTATCTGGCCCTGCGGACCGACAGTACGCGCGTGGTTTCGTTTGCGACCACGGAATCCGAAGGGGGCGGCCCGATCAAGAACCTGCCCTGCGGCAACTGGCACGGAGTGGGGCACAACACGAATGACGAACCGCCCGATCGCAAGCCGAAGGAATACGGCATTCTCAGCGAGTACGACGCCTGGTGGACGGCCCGCTTGGCGACGTTTCTCCAGCGGCTGCAATCCACGGCCGAAGGCGAGCACGACATGCTCCGCGGCACGGCGGTCCTCTACGGCAGCGGCATGTCCTGGCCGGCCACACACCGCGCCCACAACTTGCCGCTCTTGCTCGCCGGCGGCGAAGGACTGGGCTTCGCGCAGGGGCGGCACATCGCTTTCAACGGCCAACAGAAAGTCATTCCGAATGACAAACGAGAGCACCTCAACAGCCCCAAACTCGGTCCCGACTCCGTCAGCATGTCGGATTTGCTACGGACGATTTCCCAACAGATGGGCGTGGTCGCGAAGGGCTTCGGCGAGAGTCGGCGAACCTTGGTTGAATTGTTGATGTAAAAGGAGAGTGACTTCGTGAGATCGATCTACAGATCAACTCTGTGCCTGCTCGCCTGCCTTGGCATCAGCATTGGCTGCGCCTTGGCAGACGAGCTGGCCCGGGTCACCGGCGAACAGAAGAAATGGCATCGCGTCACCGTCACCCTCACCGGACCAACAACCAGCGAAAACGCGACCCCCAATCCGTTTCGCGACTATCGGCTCACGGTCCGGTTTCGTCATCTGGGCAGCAAGAAGACTTACCAGGTACCCGGCTACTTTGCGAGTGACGGCAACGCCGCCGAGACCGGAGCCAACGCAGGCGACCAGTGGCGCGTCCACTTCACGCCCGACGAGGTCGGCGAGTGGACCTGGCAGGCCGTGCTACACTCGGGAAAAGACATTGCCGTGGCACTCGACGAACAGGGGCAGGCCGTGCCGCTCAAGACGAGTGAAGGCACGTTCGAGATCGCCAACACGGACAAAAAAGCGCCGGATGCCCGGGCACGCGGCCGACTCCAGGACGTGGGCAAACGCTATCTTCAGTGGGTGGAAACGGGCGAATCCTTCCTCAAGGGCGGCGCTAACAGTCCGGAGAATTTCCTGGCCTACGCCGACTTCGACGCCACTCCTGTCAAGCACCGCTACAAACCGCACGAACAGGACTGGTGCGACGGCGATCCGACCTGGAAAAAGAGCCAGGGCAAAGGTCTCGTCGGTGTTGTCAACTATCTTGCTGCACAAGACATGAACGTGCAGTATTTCTTGACGATGAACGTCAACGGCGATGGCGACGACGTTTGGCCGTGGATCAGCCGCGACGCCCGCGATCGCTTTGATTGCAGCAAGCTCGATCAGTGGGAGATCGTCTTTGCTCACATGGATGCACGGGGCATCCTCAAGCACGTCGTCTTCAACGAACAGGAGAATGACCAGCTCCTGAACGAGGGCGAACTCGGTCCCGAACGCAAACTCTACTACCGGGAGATGATCGCCCGGTTCGGCCATCACCTTGCTCTCGCCTGGAACCTCGGCGAGGAGACGACCAACACGCACGCCCAGCATGGAGCGTACCTCGACTACATCCGCCGGCTCGATCCCTATCAGCATCCGATCGTGATGCACTGTTTCCCCGGCCACTATGATCGCGTTTACACACCGCTGCTCGGCAACAAACACTTCACGGGGCCGTCGCTGCAACTGGCGGACATGCAGCATGTGCATATCGAGACGATCAAGTGGCTGGATCGCTCCATCACCCGCGGTCGGCAATGGTGCGTGTGTCTCGATGAAATCGGTCCGGCCCGTGACGGTGTGGTCCCCGACGCCCTTGATCCGAAGCACGATGCCGTGCGACATCGCGTGCTCTGGGGAAATCTGCTCGCGGGGGGCGGTGGCGTTGAATACTACTTTGGATGGGGTCATCCGCACCACGACCGCGCCCTGGAAGACTACCGTAGCCGGGCCAATATGTGGAAGCAGACGAGGATCGCCCTCGAATTCATGCGGAACCATCTGCCGTTCACCGAAATGTCCCATGCCGACGGATTGACCCGGTCCGACGAGGACTATTGCTTTGCCGATCCGTGCCGGGTGTATGCGGTCTATCTGCCGCGCGGAGGCGAAACCGAACTCGACCTCGGAAGCAGCCACGAATCGTTCACCACCCAGTGGTTCAACCCCCGTGAAGGAGGCGATCTACAGGCCGGAAAGTCGATCGCAGGACCGGGCTGGAAGAAGATCGGCCCGCCACCCGCGGATCCGACCAAAGATTGGGTTCTGTTGGTGCGTGAAGTCAGTTTTGCCGAGGCCTACACGGGGCCGGGACGCGTGCTGCATTTCACACTGATGGACTGTGACACGAACGAGGCCGTTCCGGAGTTCAATCCCATCACGGAAGGAGCAACCCTCCCGTTGTCGAAACTGCCGAAGCGGCTGGCCTTGCGGGCGAACACGAAGCCGGCCCAGGTCGGCAGCGTTCAGTTCACGTACGACGGGAAGAAAATCGGCGAGGCCGGAGCGACGGCTCCGTTCGCGTTGCCGCGAGATGTGAACGGTCAATACTTTCCCTGGAAGTTTGAACCTGGCCAGCACACGGTGACCGCGATTCCCTTCGCTCAAGGCGGCGGCAACGGCATCGCAGGCAAGCCGGTAACCCTGCGCTTGAATGTCAGCAAGTAGTCATTGGGTATCGGTGAGGCTGTCATGTGGTGGCCCCAAACTCGGCCCCGATGCCGTCACGATGTCGGACCTGCTCCGGACGATTTCCGAACAGATGGGCGTTGTCGCGAAAGGCTTCGGCGAGCGCCGTAAGGTGGAGAGAATGAACGCAATCGCGAAGACAATGTCAGTAGCAGTGCTCGTCGCCCTGGGTCTTGCGCTGGGAGTACACGCGGCGGAGCCTGCAGCGCCGACTGACCTCGACAAACTCGTCGGCCAGCAGGTGGATCTGTCGCCCTGGGCCTATGCCTGGCGGGCCGACCGCGAGGTGCAGGAACAGCCCGAGGCGTACTTCATCCCCCGGCGTTTGAAGCGATTGGACGAGGTCTATCGCACAATTGCCTCGCGACCGACAGAGACGGACCAGGACAAGAAGCGAGTTGCCGAGTACAAGGGCATGGATTTTCTCCCAGCGCCCAAGGGCCGTCTGCTGTCGGCACTGTTGTGGCTGGCGCCGGTGCCGGCGCAACGGATTGAATTGCGCTGGCCCGAAGGCAGTGCCGTTCCGCCCGTCGACGCGATCGAGGTCCGCTTCTATCCGTCGAAGCAAGGCTGGTTTGCGGCCGTCCGCGACGATGTCCTGCCCGCCCCGGCCGTCTCGGAGGACGGGCGCACGCTGACCTACCTCAACCAGCAGCCAGAAGGAAGCCGCAAAGGGAAATCGATCTTCGAGGGCACCGACATGGTCGCCGTGTTCTTCGACCCGGACAAGGCGGCGGCGGGCGCGAAGTACGGCTGCCCGACGATTCACCTGTTCCCGCCGAACCGGAAATGGATCGCGCTGGACGTGGAGATCGAGTGGGGCTTTCAGGAAGGCGCCGAGCAGGCGGTCTTCGATGGCCGGATCGAGGCCTATGGCGGCTACGTGAAGTCGGTCAAGCCGCTGCCGGAAGACAAGGGCACGACGATGACGGGCGCGGATGTGTGGAAATCAGCGCCCGCTGCCGGCGGCGGCCGGCGAGGCATCGTCGTCTCGCTGCTCCATCCCGGACGCTATGCAGGTCGGCCAAGAATCTCCCCCATGGACACGCGGATCACGCTCTGGACCAAGGCCGGCAACCTGACCTTCCTGCCCGACGATGTGAACTCCGGGCCGGTCCTGATTCCGGGCCTGGGCGTGTTCGTCGCCAAATCCGGCGGCGAGACGACAGCGCGGCAGTTCGCGGCCGAACTGGCGGCCAAGAAGCTGAAGACCATCCCGCAGATGACGCGCGAACACCCCGAGGCCGCCTCGTGGGAGGAAGTCATTCGCAATGTCAAATTGCCCCATTGTCCGCCGGGCACGGTCATCCCGCCGCTCGTGCCCTTCGACGAGCCGCCCGCGACAGCGATGCAGGTGGCGCTTTCGGATGAACGCTGGACCGATGCTTGGCGGCGAGCGTCTTGGGATTTGGGTCGCGGGAAAGGTGGTTACGGGTATCTGGCGTTGGAGGCCGCCGTGCCGATCCGCGCGACCGATCTCTCCGGCAACCACGAGACGGCGACACAACGCCTGGAACATTGGCTCAAGGCACCCGGCGTAAAACCCGACGGCGACTTCGTGGACGGTGACGGCGGCCTTGAGTACGCCACCACCATGAAATACGACATCGGGTGGTATCACGACGGCACCCATCCGCAGACCGGCCGCATCCTGTTCGCGATGGCCGAACACTATTTGCTGACGGGCGACAAGCAGTGGTTTGAGAAGAATCGCACGCGGATCCAAGCGGCCGCGGACTGGATCCTTCGCCAGCGTCAACTCTATCTGCAAGACATACCCCATCGGCAGAACCTGGCGGTGGCGCGGCTTCAACCGCCACAGGTTCTTGGCGACATGGGCCTGGGCAAGTGTGTCTGGCGATGGTACCTCATCCACGACGCCTTCTCGCTCCAGGGCCTGCGCCGATTCGCCGACGCGTTGGAGGATTTCGATCCCGGAGCCGCGCGGCGTTATCGCGTCGAGGCCGACGCCTATGCCAAGGATCTGCTTGGCGCCGTGGAGCGGGAGATGGCGATCGCCCCGGTCCGGCAGGTCCTCGACGGCACCTACAGGCGCGTCATTCCGGCTTCGCCCTATGCGCGGGGATCGATGGTTCGCGAGGTTTTCGGCACGTACTCTCTGGTGGATATTGAGATGGGCGCCCTGCCGCTGGCCGACGCTTTTGGCATCCTTGATGCCGCCGATCCGCGGATCGGGGAACACCTCGATGTGATCGAGGAATTGCTTCGCCATGAAAGGAAGACCGCGCCGCAAGCCCTGGGCGCTTCCCAGGAACACTTCTGGACCGGCTTTGCCGGACTTGTGAAGTACATGTACGTGGACAAGACCCATCTCCGCCGCGACGACGTGCCGTGCTTCCTGCGCAACTGGATGAACAACTACGCGGCCTGGGTGACCGTGGAAGGAGGTTTTCCCGAGCCCGATTCGTTAAAGCGTTATACCGGCAATCCGGCGGGCAAACCGAGTTCGGACCTAGGCAGTACCGGGTGGTTCGTCGAGAGTTTCCGCAACCTGCTGGTGATGGAGCAGGACGACGCACTGTGGCTGGCCCGCGCCACGCCGCGCGCCTGGCTGGAACAGGGCAAGAAGATCACCGTGAAGAACGCGCCGACCTACTACGGCACGGTGGCCTACGAGATCGTCTCGGACGTGGATAACGGCAAGATCAACGCGACCATCGAGATGCCCTCGCGCAAAGCGCCCAAGGAAGTGGTCCTCCGTTTCCGCCATCCCACGTCCGCGCCGATCAAGGGCGTCACAGTGAACGGCAAGGAGTGGAAGAACTTCAACCCGGAAAAGGAAACGATAACTCTCCACGGATTTACCGGCGCAGTGACCGTGACGGCGATGTATTGAATGCCACAGGCAAGCGTCGCGGCATTAGCCCGCCGTGTCTACGTACGGCGGCTTACGCCGCGCCGCTCACTCCAGGAAAGGATCGACAATGGTAAACGCTGTGTCACACTGTTTTGGTGCTGCTATGTTGTTTGTAACCATCCTCGGCGGGCTCACACCCGTCGCGGCTCAAACGCCGTCCACCGGTCCGTGGCCGGCCGAGGTGGTGGGCTGGCAGAAGCCCAAGCCCGGCGAACACCCGCGTCTGCTCTTTCGTATCGCGGATCTTCCGGACCTCAAGAAACGAGCCGAGACCACGGAGGGACAGGCCATCCTCCGGCGACTCCGCTATCTGCTCGACGGTAAGAACGGCGACACACTGCTGCCGCCGGGGCAGCCAGAACAGAGTGTCGGTCGGTTCACCATCGGTCATGCCGCGGGCTACGGGCTGCTCTATCAACTCACTGGCGACAAGAAGTACGCCGATCTCGGACTACAGAGTTTCGATCGCATGCTCCAGGGTGAGGCGGATCGCGATAGCCGCTATTCGTTCACCAACGCGAACGGCGAACTGCGAGCGGGCTCGTCGTGGGCCATCGCCGGGCTCGGTTACGATCTGTGTTACAACGGCTGGTCGGAAGCCGATCGCCAACGGGTCGCCAAGTCGTTTCTGAATGTCAAGAATGGGCAAGGCTTCAACTTGGAGAAGGTCGTCCGTAAGCCGAAGTATCGTCCGTCGAAGAATCACACCGGCGGCATCCTGTGCGGGGCGGCGGCCGCAGCGGCGTTGGCCGGCGACCCCGGCGCCGAGGACGCGAAAATCTGGGAAGAGTGGCTGCCCGATGCCTACCGGAACACGATGGGCATGCTGACGGAAGGGTTCGGCGACCATGGCTGGTATGCCGAGAGTCAGGGGCCGAGCCACGTCTCGTCCGACACCGGTTTTCAGGTGTGGCTCAAGGCTGCGAAGGTGGCCTGCGGCAAGGACTTCATCACGCCTCGGCCGAACGCCCAGTACGTCGCCTTGCGTTGGGTCATGGAGATCGTCCCGCAGGAAGGTCGGCCGCAGTATCCGCTTCGCATGGCCGCCGGGCCGAGCTACGGCACGCACGAGTTCACACGCGGCGGCGACTGGTCGCATGGCGGACAATTCAGTCAGGGGTTCGGCATCGTCGAAGATCGCTACAAGCCGGCGATGTTGTGGGTGTATCAAAACTTTGTCGAACCGGCCGAGCACAAGCTGACGGCCAAGGATGCGTGGATCAACGAGAAAGGCTTCCTGCCTCCCGGCGAGAAAAGCTTCGACGCCATGGGGTCGCCTTGGAAGGCGGTGGTGGCGTTTGTGAACTGGCCGATCGGCGCGGAACCCAGGAATCCGGCAGGAATCATTCCGCAAGCCATGGAGGATCGCATCCATGGCTACTACTGTTTTCGCAACCAGTGGAAGGACGCCAACGACATCGTCGTGACGGCACTTTTGGGTTATGGTCCAAAGGATGCCTACAAGCCGAAGTTTGGCCCGATCGTGGTTTGGGGCCTCGGGCAGCGTTACGAGTTTGGCAGCTTGACCGCCACGAAACCGGCCACGTTTACGACCCACGCCAACGGCTCCGGTGTGATTGCGGCCGAGGAAAAGCACCTCGCGGTCGATTTCTCGGGAGCATCGGGGGTCCCGCTCTTGCTCGTCAGCATCGGCGTGGGCGAAGGCAAATCGGATGGCGTGGCGCAGTTCACCAAGCAAATGGTTGGCGGACAGAGTCTCTCGATCATGACCTTGACGAAGGGTACTCACCCGGTTGCCAAGGTGGAAGGGGACAAACTCGTGATCGGCGGCCAGACGATCACCTTCGACGGCAAAGGAATTGTGTTCGCCAAACGTTGAACGCCTCTGACGTGGCTGGAATGCAAAAAGGCGGATTTTTTCTTGCTAAGTTCCGAGGGTTTCGAATCAATAGTCACTGAGTCCGGCCCTATTCAAGGACATTGTCATGCTCACCGTTTCCGAATCGACCATGATCAGAAACCTCGCGTTTCCCTTCGTTTGCGTTCTGTGGCTGACGTACAGCAGCGTGTTGCCCGTGATGGCTCAGAAGCCGACCAAGCCAGCGCCGCCGACGCCGGAGGAGGAGTTTCGGTCGATCGAAGGAAAGTGGCATGTGCTCCTGGCCCACGAGGCGGATGCGAATCTGACCGACCGGCCGGAGTACAAGAATTCTTCGGTGACCCTCAGCGACAAGCAGCTCCACTGGAGTTCCGCCGACGGCAAGACGCTGTTCTCGGCAGCCTGCAACTGGAAGCACGTTGGCAAGCCGGCGTGGGATGTTGACCTGACGCCGACCAGCGATACCAAGGAGCAAACGACGCTCCCAGGCATTGCCGTGCTGTACGACAAGGACATTCTGAAAATCTCCTGGCGACGGACCAACCTGGACAAGGGTCGCGCAACTAACTTCAACGGCAACAAGGAACACACATTCCTTCTGCTGTCTCGCAATCCGTCCGCAAAGCCATCGGGTAAAGCAAGCTTGGTTGGCCAGTGGCAGATGCTTGCGGCCCTGGATGATTCATTCGACAAGTTAGGTTCCGGACGCAGGTCTGCTGTGGCGATTTTTGAGACCGACTCCTTCGCCGCCTGGAAAAGCAGTCCCTCCGCAAAGGGATCAGGCTATACAGGGGGTTACGTGCTTGATAATTCCCACCAGCCGACGCGCATCAAGTTCAACATTACTTTCCCGCCGCCGGGTAGCGGCGCGACGCCCACGCCCAAGGACGGAATGGTGCCGGGTATTCTCGAGTTCCTGGACGACGACACGCTACGGTTGTGTTACCGCGAAAGCGGCTGGAAAAGCACCGACCCGCCCGAAGCCCGCCAGTACCCGGAGGGATTTTACTCGGACGGCAACATCAACCTGTGGATCTTGCGACGGGCAAAGCCGTAGCGCACGTGGCTGGGGGATCTCGTCCCAGCCACATGCGATCAGGCCGGAGAAGGGCGAATATGAATCGAGACAAAAAAATTTCCGACAACTGCCGGTTCACTCTCCGACGTTGCTTTATAGCGATCCTTCTGATCGGATCGTCGGGGATCGAGCGCGCACACGCGGCCGACATGCTCGACCCGCGTGTCCGAACCCTGTTTGGAAAGCATTGCAAATCGTGCCACGAACCCGGCAGCAAAGAGGGGGGCATCGACGTGGCTTCCCTGGCGGGCGATTTCTCGTCCGAGGCACGAGTCTGGAACCGCATCCACAGCGTCGTCGCATCGCGGATCATGCCGCCGGCCGGCGAGCCGCCGCTGTCCGCCGAGGATCACGGCCATGTGCTTGCCTGGATCGAATCCAAGAGCAAGGAGCTGGCCATCCGCACCGCGCCGCGGCGGCTCAATCGCTATGAGTTCAGCAATACCCTCAACGACCTCCTGGGGTTGCAGGAGAACTTCGCCGCCCGCCTGCCGGAGGACATCTCGGTCAACGGCTTCGACACCAATGCCGAGAAGCTGACCATGACGGGCGAGGCACTCGAGGCATACTTCGATACGATCGCCACGGCCGTCGCCTGGCGGTTCGACTCGGCTACTCCCGGCTTCGCGCCGTTCGAGCTTACCGTGCAAGAACCACCGAAGAAGAAGGCGAAAAAGCCTGCTCCCGTGCCGACCTTCAAGCTGACCGCACAGTTATACAAGGACGTCCCGCTCGGATTTCGGGTGGGCGATGCCGTCGGGCTGCGCCCGCGAAGCCTCGCCGCCCATAACGGCAACCTGTACAACGTCACTGGCACATTCGAATTTCCCCCCGAGTTCTGCGAGACGCTCCCCCCTTCGGTCGACCGATTCAAGCTGACCCTCCGGGTGCGGAGCGAGGCGCCGGCGAACTGCTCGCTGCCGCGGCTGGTCGTCGACGTGAACCGGGAAACCGTGCTCGACAAGCCGCTAGAGCCACAGGTGGATTTCCAGGACATCGTCTGTCATTTTCGCAAGAGCCAGCTCTTCAAGCAGGACGCCTTCATCGTCGAGGTCGCGAATGGCTACGAGATGGGCGACTTCCCCGAGAGCGTCAACCGGGACTTCAACGCGATCCGTGCCCAGAAATTGTCGCGGGAGGAGGATCAGAAGCAGATCAAGGAACTGTTGGACCAGTATCCGGTCGTCTTCATCGAGAAGATGATTCTCGAACCCGGTTCCTATGCCGACGATCCACCCCCGGCGCACGGCGTGGCGTTGACGCGTCTGGCTGACTTGCCAAATGATGACCGGCGGAGCGGCCTGGAAACGTTCCTCTCGCACGCCTATCGTCGGCCGCTCGAGCCATCCGAGCGATCGCACGTCGGGCAGTTCCTCGAGCGACAATTGTCGCTCGAGGACTCCCCGCAAGCGGCGATTGAAAGCGTCTTGGTCTACGTGCTGGCTTCGCCGAAGTTTCTCTACCTCCGGTCCACGCATCCCGCCACGCCCGCGACCGACCATCACCTGGCCGAGCGGCTCTCGTATTTCCTCTGGTGCACGACCCCTGACGGCACCCTCGATGCGTTGGCCCGCGCCGGCACGTTGCGGTCCGGCCGCACCCTGGAGGGGCAGGTCACGCGGCTGCTCGACCACCCGAATGCCGAGCGGTTTTTCCAGCGGTTCGCCGAGCAGTGGCTCGACACCGAGAAACTGCAGGATCGTCACCAATCGACCGACCCTGGATACCTCAGTCCGCCGAACGCCTACCTCCGGTCGAGCCTGCGGCGTGAAGGAGGCGCGTTTTTTCAGGAACTGGTCCGCAGCGACCGCAGCGGCCTGGCGATCATCGATTCCGACTTCGTCGTCGTCAACGATCGCCTGTCGACGCACTACGGGCTGCCGCTGGTCCGCGGCGGCGATTTCCGCCCGGTATCGCTGCCGAAGGATTCCCCGTATGGGGGCATGGCCACACTGGCGAGCGTGATGACGACCACCGACCACGGCATGTTTCGGCCGATCTATCGCGGCGCCTGGGTGCAGAAGAACCTGTTCAACCGTCCCCTGCCTCCGCCCCCCACGGACGTTCCCGAATTGATGCCCAACGACCCCCGCTTCAAGGGCAAGTCACTGAAGCAGCAGCTGGCGCTCCATACGGAGCACGCCAAGTGCGCGGTCTGCCATGACCGCCTCGACCCGCTCGGCTACGCCTTCCAGGAGTTCGACCCGCTCGGCCGGGTCGTCCCAAATCTGGCGGCGAAGAAAATCGAAACCGACGGCACCTTTCCGGACGGCGAACGCTACGCGAACGTTCGCGAGTTCCGTGCCATCGTGCTCGAACGACACCGCGACGACGTGATCCGCGCCCTGGTCTCGAAACTGATCGCCTACGGCCGCGGTCGCGAGCCGAGCCTCGGCGAACGTGAGTGGGTCGAGCGTCTCGTCGCCCGGGCGCGGCAGACCGACTATCGTATGCGTCCCCTGCTGTTGTCGATCGTGGAGAGTCCCGAGTTCCTGCATTGATATTGATGTGGAGCCTGCGAACGTCGCCGTTCCCCGAGTTCAGTTCCCTTTCCCAGCCCGGAGCCGATCCATGAAACGCAATCCGATCTCGCGTCGCACCTTGCTCAAGAGCGCGTCGGCGGTGCTCGCTTTGCCCTCCCTGGAAGTGATGGCGAGCGACGCGAGCAAGGGCGATGCGGCAGTTCCCCCGCCGCGGTTCGCGTTCTTCTACGTGCCGTTCGGTGTCAACACCACGACCTGGTTTCCCGTGGCGACCGGTGCTGAGCACGATTTCTCGCCGGCGCTTGAGCCGCTGCGTCAGTTCAAGTCCGATCTGACGATTCTCGGCGGGCTGCACCACCACCGACCGGGAATCACCGGCCACCTGACAATGGACAGCCATCTGACCGGAACCAATCCGACCAGGGGCTTCAACACGCAATCGTTCGATCAGTTGCTCGCCGACAGGATCGGGAAAAAAAGTTATTTGAAATCGATGGTCCTCTCCACGGCCGGCGGCACCGGTTCCCCGGGAGAGTCCAAAACTCTGTCGTTCAACAAGGCCGGGGCACCTTTGGCAGCGGACAAATCCCCGCGGGCCGTTTTCAACAAGCTTTTTCCGCCCGCTGATCAAGCGGATCGCGATGCCCTGCGGAAACGCCTGCTGCGGCGGACCAGCATCCTCGACGCCCTTCGCGACGAGACGCGGGCGTTCATGCGGCCGCTCGGGCAGCCGGACCGCGACAAGATGAACGAGTATCTGACCAGCGTTCGCGAAGTCGAACACACCATCCAGATCCGCGAGGAGCAGCTCCGCCGCGGCCCGCCTGCCGGGGACGCGGCCGCCCTGGCCCTCCAGGCCAGCCCTTCGAACAACATGGAAGAGCGGCGGGCGTACATCCGCTGCATGTTCGACCTCATCTACCTCGGTTTTGTCGCCGACACGACTCGCGTCGCGAGTTACGCTCTCACCGACGAGAAGCAAGGCGGCTTCACTGATTGGTCGGATTTGTGCGGCAGGGGTGGGCCGACGGACTGGCACCAAATTGTCCACCGGCATGCCGAACCGGAAATGTCTGCCACGAGGCAGACCCAAATCGACCGCTGGCTCGTCGAGCAATTCGCGTATCTGGTCGGCCGACTGAAATCCACCAGCGAGGGCGAAGGCACATTGCTCGATCGATGCATGCTCTTGTATGGCAGCGGGAACTCCCGCACCCATCTGCATCGCAATCTGCCTCTTGTGCTCGCGGGAGGCAATGCCTTCCATTTGAAGCACGGCCAGTATCTCACCTACGTCGTCAAGAATCGGCTCGAGGCCGCCGTCGTAGTATCAGAAGAAGTCAAAAAGAGCAGCTACGCGTTGCTCGAAGAGGGTTCGGCGCCGTTCGCCAACCTGTTCGTCACCATGGCCCGGCAGGCCGGCATCGACATTCCCGGTTTCGCCGACAGCACCGGCGTGATAACGGACCTGCTGGCATGAGGAAACTTCAATGATCGAAACAAAGACAGGCTCTGCCCGACCGTTTCAAATCTTTGAAATTCGCATTTCGGATTGTTTTCGGAATGCAAACTTCGGATTTCGGATGTCCTTGATCGCGGCGTTGCTGCTCGGCTTTGTTAGCGAGGCAACCGCCGCGGAGCCGCCGACCTTCGAGCGCGATGTGCTGCCGATTCTGAATTCGCACTGCCTGCAATGTCATGGCGGGCTGCATCGCAAAGCGGAACTGGACTTGCGCACGATTTCCGCCGCGTTGGCTGGCGGCAAAAACGGCAAGGTTGTGACTCCGGGCGATCCGGACGCCAGCCTGCTGTGGAAGAAAATCAAAACGGATGAGATGCCCAAGAACCCGATCAAGGTTTCGGCCGAGCAGAAAGAGATCATCCGCCGCTGGATTGCCGCAGGGACGAAGTCAGTACAGCAGGCTAGTCAGTTTGTCGTGCCGAATAAGCCGCGTTCAGCGGACGAGATCGCCAAGCTCATCGACGACGAAGTCGATCGGCGATTGGCGGAAGGGAAGATTCCGGCATCGTCGCAAGCCGACGACGGCGAGTTTCTGCGGCGCGTCCGGCTCGATGTCATCGGTCGGATTCCGACGCGGGCTGAAGCGACTGCGTTTCTTGAGGACTCGTCGCCCGACAAACGTGCGACGCTGATCGATCAACTGCTCGCCCGGCCAGAGTACGGTGGATATTGGGCGCGGCTGTGGCGCGATCGCGTCGCCGTGCCGATCGGCGCCGGCGAGGATCTGAAGGGCCAATACACCGCGAACTTTCAAAAATGGTTCGCTGAAGAGTTCAACAAGAACCGGCCTTGGGACGAACTGGTTCGAGCGATGATCACGGCCGAGAGCGAAGACCCGCCCATCGCCTTCATCCGCCAGTGCATGGACGATGGCCAGCCCCGCGCGAACAAGTTGGCGGCCTCGGCCGCGCAGCGATTTCTCGGCATTCAATTGCAATGTGCCGAATGCCACGACCATCCCTTCGCGACCTGGACGCAGGACGAGTTCTGGGGGTTGGCAGCGTTCTTCAGCCGCACGGCCAAAGTGGAACCCAATCCCAAGAAAGGCGAGAACCGCAAAGGCATTCACGACACCGAAGCCGGTCCGCCCAAGACGCGGTTCGGCCTCTTGCCGTTGGAACTCAAGGACGGCGGCGCGGTCGTGATTCCCACGGATGCCGGTCCAGCGGCTGGCAAAGTCGTCCCCGCGAAATTTCTGGGAGCGGAAAAAGTTGATCTCGATCCGCAAGCGCCGCCTCGGCCCGTGCTGGCGGAGTGGATGACCTCGCCCAAGAACGCCATGTTTGCTCGCGCCACCATCAACCGATTATGGTGGCAACTCTTCGGTCGCGGCTTGGTCGAGCCGGTCGACTCGCTAGATCTTGAGAATCCAGCGACGCATCCCGAGTTGCTTGACTCACTGGCGGGCGAACTGGTGGCGGCGAAGTTCGACATCAAGCATCTGCTGCGTGGGATGCTGCTCAGCCGCGCGTATCAGCGATCGCATGTGGCGCTCGTTGAAAACGAACAGGACAAGACACTCTACAGCCACGCGACGTGTAAGGTCCTCGCGCCGGAAGCGTTTTGGGAATGCCTCGTGCTGTCCACCGGCGGCGATCCCGACAAGGGGGCGATCAGCGGAGCCTCAGGGACGACATTGGGGAGCCGCAGCAGTTTCTTGAATCTGTTCGACACCGACGAAATGGACGGCGCACCGAGCGACTACACGCAAGGCGTTCCTCAAGTGCTGACGCTGCTGAACGACTCGGCGATGCACAAGCAGAACCGGCTGGTGGAGCAAGCCGTGCGCGAAAAGGGAGAACCCGATGAGATCGTCACGCGGCTGTACGTCGCGGTGCTCAGCCGACGACCGCGCGAAAAAGAATTGAAGGTCGCTCGCGAGTTCATTGCCGAGCGGAAGGGAATGATGGAAGCCTACCAAGCGGTCTGGTGGGCGCTGGTGAATTCGCCGGAATTCGCGGTGATCCCGTAGCGGAAATCGTGTGAGTTCGAACCGAAGTCTCACGACTTCGGCTTCGACACATGTTGGTTGAACGGTCCTGACTTTACCTCGCGCGGTCTGAATAGAGGTCGCGTGCTTGACAAGTGGCTGGGGCATCCTGCCGCAGCCTTACGAATCCAAATCGGCTGCGGCTGAAAGCCCCAGCCACAAACATCGAGACATCCATTGAGGCCGCGCGACGTTTGCCGATAACTGATACAGAGAACAAACCCATGATGCCTAAATTTAACCTCACCCGCCGTGAAACATTTCGACTTGCAGCGGCGGGCGTTTCGGCTATTTCTTGTTCGGGCTGGCTCGGTTCGCTCGCGGCGCAGGCGGCGGAGGTGCCCAAGCGGAAGCACAAGTCGTGCATCCTGCTCTGGATGGACGGCGGGCCGTCGCAGACCGACACGTTCGACCCCAAGCCCGACGCGCCGCAAGAATACCGAGGCACGTTCAAGACGATCGCGACCTCCGTCCCCGGACTGCAAATCGCCGAGGGCTATTCCAAAGTCTCGCAGCTCATGCAGCACGCCTGCGTGATTCGTGGCATGAGCACTACCGAAGCCGCCGAGCATTGGCGAGCTCGTATCTACATGCACACCAGCTACCGGCCGAATTTTGCGGGATTGAGTTACCCGTCCTTCGGTTCCATTGTGTCATCACAGCGTGCCAACGAGAGTGGTCTGCCAAACTTTGTCGTCACCGGCAAGACGATGAACGACGGTGGTTTTGCGCATATTGCTGGCGGCGGCTATCTCGGACCCAAGCACAATGGACTGATTCTGCGCAATCTGTCGAAGGGATTGGAGAACGCCGCGCCGCCGGTGGACGAAACGGAGTTCGCCGCTCGACTGTCGCTGGCCGAAAAGCTGGCGGCTAGCTTTCAGCGGACCGCGCCGATTCCCGCAGTGGGGGCACAGCGATCGGCCTATCAGAGCGCAGTGGAGCTGATGCGGTCGCCCAAGAGCAAAGTGTTCGACTTGACCCAGGAGCCCTCCGAAGTTCATGACCGTTACGGCAAGCACGAATTCGGCCAAGGCTGCTTGCTTGCGCGGCGGCTGGTGGAAGCGGGCGTGCCGTTCGTCGAAGTCTATTTACAGGACTGGGACACGCACGAGCAGCGGCGGGCCGACATGGTCCGCAACGAACTACTGCCGGCGAGCGATCAGGCGATGCATGCCTTGATCACCGACCTGAAAGACCGCGGGCTACTCGACGACACGCTGATCATCTGGATGGGTGAGTTCGGCCGCACGCCGAAGACGCACCACGCCAGCGGCGCGCGGAACCACTACGACAAGGCCTGGTCGACCGCCTTCTTCGGCGGCGGCGCTCCCGGCGGCGCGGTGATCGGCAGGACCGACGACAAGGCCGCCGAGGTAATCGACCGCCCTGTCTCCGGGCCCGACTTCATGGCCACCGTCCTGAAGCTGCTCGGCATCGACCCGCATTTGGAACTGCAAGCCGGCAACCGGCCCGTCCGCGCCGCGGCACCGGGCGGGAAGCCGGTGAAGGAGATCACCGGTTGAACAGCCGAATGGCGAGTGATGATTGGCGATTGGTGAAGTGGGGTGACGCCGCCGGGGCACGACGTGTTCGCGATGCGATGTGTGGGCTTCCTCACCACTGTGCGCCGCGGCATCGAATGGGCCGCGACGGGCCAGGTCACACAGCTCGTCCCCGAGGAGTTCCCCACTGCGGACAAGGCCCTGCAGATCGCGGAGCCGAAGAAGTGACCGGTCAAGATTATTAGCAGCACGCCGCAAGCCGCTCGATCCGATGACACACCGGACTTGTTACGACGACAGGAGAATGGAGAACAGGAACATGAAGAACATCCCCGTACTCCTGATGCTCTGCCTAGTGCTGACTGTGCCGACCAACACTCGTGCCGACGTACAGCAGCCGCCTTCCCAGGCCGCTCCATCATGGCCGTGCTTTCACGGGCCGAACGGGAACTTCAGCGCCACCGAGTGCGGCTTGACGTTGGTCGATGACCTGCGGGATGCCAAGTTGCTGTGGAAGAGCCAGGAGCCGACGCCGCCCGGCGCCGCACAAAGCCCTCGGTATGGCAATCCGGGATGGCATGGAATCTCGCTGGGAAAATTCAACCCGCTCAAGATTCCGCTGGCCGATGGCGGCGAAGTCACGTCCGGCGGAGGTGTCCCGCTACCCGGTGGCGGAGCGAGCAGCCTGCTTGTCGCTGACGGCCGCGTGTACGTGAGTTACTTCGTTCCCAGCGGCGATTTGTTGGACGAGGCCGAGCGGGCGAAACGGGAAATCGGGCCTGGAATGTGGGTTCCGGATTATTGGCGAGTCGCGGCCGACGACGTGGTCGTGTGCGTGGATGCTGCTAGGGGTAAGACGCTGTGGAAGCAGGTGTTCAAGGACAATGGACTGAACTGGTCCGATCACAAGAGCATCATCACCAACCACACCGGAGCCGTGTTCGGTGGGCGCGTGTACGTGATCGGCTCGACCTGCCGCGTTTACTGCCTTGACGACGCGACCGGCAAACTCGTGTGGGAGAGCGACCTCGGCGCGGAACACACGAAGCTCGAACAGATCAAAGCCAAAGGCCTGGCTGGCAAGAAGGCTTTCGGCGGGATCAACCGCGGGCACTGCAACGGTTGCACGTTTGCAGCGGGTGTGCTGGTCTGTCCCGATTTCCAAGGCGGGCTGATCGGGCTCGACGGCGTGACCGGTAGGAAACTCTGGCAGGTGCCGAAGTGTCTCGCTCACCACGCCACGCCGACCCGTTGGGTTCACGCCGGCGGCGAATCGGTGCTCTGCGGCAACGTCGAGGGTAAGGTTCGCTGCCTCGACCCGCTCACTGGCAAAGAGCGTTGGACGCTCGAAACCGGCCGGCAGGAGACGTCCCTTTCAATCGCGGGCGACGTGCTGCTCCTGAACGCGAGCAACGAGACGATGGGGCCGGGCGACGAGAAACTTGTTGGCCGCGCCAGCGGGTGGAAGATCACCTCCGGCGGCGCGAAAAACCTCTGGGAACACACCGGTGATGAGAGGGTCGGGTTCGTCAGCGGCGGAATGAGCGGGCTACCCGTGTGGAAGGACCGGGCGTTCGTCCGCAATAAGTCTGGCACGACGATGCTTGACGTGAACAGCGGGAAGGTGCTGGCCCGATTCGACGGCGCGAAGACCGATCAGGAGAGCCACGGCTACTGTGCGGAGGGCCGCTTCTTCCACGAGCCAGACAGCCAGCACGGCAGCATCCACGACGTGCTCATGCTCGGCACCACGGCCGATACCTTCAAGCCGATGGGCAAACCCTGGAACACCCCGCACTATGACGCGACCGGATACGAGATGCCGATCAGCCACGCGGTCGTTGCGGGATTCCTTTACCTACGCGGGGCCGACGGCATCTATTGCTGGGACCTGCGCAAACCCACTCGTTAACTAACGGAGACCACAACGATGACTCGCATCCTTCTTGCGATCCTCTTTACGGCCAGCGCTGCGGTCGTTGGGGCCGAGCAGACGCCGAACGAGGATCTGACTGCACGCGTCGAGTACACGCTTAAAACCGCCCGCACCCGCGATCCCGTCCTCGGCGGTCCTCGCGACAAGGTGTCGGTCAGCGTCTGGATTCCCGACGGCGTGAAAACCCTCCGGGGCGGGATCTGTAACCCTTTCTCGAAGGGCGACGACGTGGGCAAGCACTGGCAGGCCGCGTGTCGTCACTGGCAGTTCGCTTATGTGCAAGTCGATTTCGACGCAGTGAAGAAGGAAGAGTTCACCCTCCTCGCGACCGGTCTGACCGACCTAGCGAAGAAGTCCGGGCATCCTGAGCTGGAGCACCTGCCGATGTGCTTCACCGGCATGTCGCGCGGCGGCGGGATGAGCATGCAACTCGCCGAGTTGATGCCCGAACGCACGATCGCGGTCGCTCCGGTGTGTTTGGAAGTTGGGCCCGGTTCCGACGCCACTCGCCGTGTCCCGGTGATGACGGTCTTCGGGGAAAAGGACGGCTCGCAGATGGAGAAATTGCTGACCAAACTCCCGGCGGAGCGAAAACTCGAAGCCCGATACGGGATCGCGGTTCAGTGGAATCGCAAGCACGAGTTCGCCTTGGCCAACAACCTGTCGTTTGTGTTCTTCGACGACGTGATTACCCGCCGACTGCCCAAACAGACGGTCGCGGACAAGCCCACTCCGCTCGCGGACATTCCGCTCGCAGACGGCTCGCTCGGCGATCTTGGCACCTGGGGCAAGGACGGTAAGGTTCCGACGATAGCCGCGTGGAAGGACTTCAAGGGCGACCCTGCCGCCGCCTGTTGGTTTCCCTCGCAGCGGTCGGCGACGGTATGGCAATCGTTTGTCGGGGCGAGCAAGGACGTGACCATCATCGAACCGCCTGGGCTGGGCGACAAACAACCGTTCTTTTTCCAGTCTGCCAAGAAGCCCGTGAAGGTGAAGCTCACACTCGGCGACGGAGTGAATCCGGCAAAGGTGGTACTGTGGGACGCCGACCAGCGCCTTGCCGAGAAGACCGAAGGCCCGTGGACGTTCCAGGTTTCCCTGAAGCCCGGCATTCACGCGCTAAACGCGACGGTGGAAGGCGGGGTGCGACGCACCTCGCGCCCCCACACCATCGTCGTCGACGAGTAAACTCACTGCCGATCCTCTCCGTGAAGTGGACCATAAGGAGCGACCGACCATGTTTTCCATTCGACCGGACAATATCCCCACACGGCGAGCGTTCTTGCGGATTGGGGCGTTCGGTCTTGGCGCGCTTGGACTATCGGGTTTGCTACACGGCAACCAATCTGTCGACAAACCGTGGGTGCGGGGTAAATCCGTGGTTTGGCTGTGGCTCGGCGGTGGGCCACCGCAGGCCGAGACGTGGGACCCCAAGCCCGACGCTCCGGATGGCGTCCGCACGATGTTCGGCACGGTCAAGACCTCCCTGCCCGGCATCGCTTTCGGCAGCCACTTCCCGAAGTTGGCCGAGCGAGCCAACCGGCTCGTGGTGGTCCGCTCTTTCCAGACTCCTTGCAAAGACCATCAAGAGAACTGGGTACGCACGATGCTCACGGGCACGGAGGCGAAACCCTCCCCACCCAGTGCTGGGTCGGTCTATTCCTTCCTTCGCGGGACCAACCATCCGACGACCGGGATGCCAAGCTACGTCCTCCTTGACAGCGGCAATAACGGGGAATTTCTCCAAGAGCACTTCCTCCGCGGAAATACGCCGGGCGACCTGCCCGAGGCCTATGCACCATTCAACCCGGCCGGTGTCGTCGTCCCACGGCCGAAGTCAACCGGCCCACAACGGAGGGCGGAATCCGAAGCCACCTTCTCACCGCTCCTGCGAAACATGGAGTTGCGGCTCCCGGCCGACCGAGCGGCCGATCGGCGGGAACTGCTCAAAGGGCTGGACGCCGCCGCCCGCAGCCTGGAAACAGACCCGGCATACGCTCCCCACGACGCTTACCGTGAGCAGGCTTATCGCGTGCTCAAAGGGAGTGTGGCCGAGGCCTTCCAACTCGACCGCGAGGATGCCAAAACGGTCGAGCGTTACGACACCAGCGACATCACGCTCACCTGCCCGAACTTCCTGAATCTGGCGGACTTCCCGCGCCGACCGTCGATGCTCGGCCGACAGATGCTTCTGGCGCGGCGACTGTGCGAGGCCGGGGCCGGGCTGGTGATGGTCGAGAACTGCGGCTGGGACTTTCACAACGAAGGATTGAATCCAGGGATGCAGGCTGGGCTTGAGGGCTTCGGGCCTCAGCTTGATCGAGCCGTGTCCGCCTTTCTCGACGACGTGAAGGACCGCGGGCTGGAAGACCGCATTCTGCTGGTGGTGTGTGGCGAGATGGGGCGGACGCCCAAGATTAACCCAAAAGGCGGTCGCGACCACTGGCCGACGCTGGCCCCGCTGCTGCTCGCAGGCGGCGGGTACAAGATGGGCCAAGTGATCGGCAAGTCAGACGCCCAAGCGAGCCGACCGACGACTTCCCCCGTGATGACCGCCGACCTCATATCCACCGTGTTGCAAACGCTCCTCGACCCCACAAAGTTGAGACTGTTCCCGAACATCCGGGCGGACATGCTTCGTCGCATCGAACAGGGGACACCAATTCCAGGCCTCACCTGACCCGAGGAGACCAGAACCAATGGCACCCGCACCGTCGTCAGTGGACGGTCATATTCGCGGCGGTCGGACGCCCAGCTAAGTGCTCGCCGGGAACAAAATGCTCGACCTATCCTGCCTGCGGTTTTAGCTGATTTGTAGCATTCAGCCTCAAAAGCAAGGCAAGATCGTTAAAACGAGGCCAATAGCCGGTGAACGTAGATAGGGGATCCGTGGTTTTTGTTGAAGGGTTGCAGTTCCGACGTGGAAAATAGCTCGAGGTTTTGGGCTTCAGGGTCGTTCGTTCTAGTGCGGTTACACGATGGTGTAGCGTGGCTAGCGGCCCGCTGCTGGCTGTATTTTGTTCGACAAAACGCCGCTAGCACCCAGCAGTTTGCCGCTACACACAACTTGTATCCGCACTAGGACAATCGGCGGAAGTCATTTCAACGAATTTCGGACAAATGTTACGCCGATCATCACGCGTCTATGATTTCGAACGGATCGAACCGCCAGCAAACATGCAGATCTG
Source organism: Anatilimnocola aggregata (assembly GCF_007747655.1). NCBI lineage: Bacteria > Pseudomonadati > Planctomycetota > Planctomycetia > Pirellulales > Pirellulaceae > Anatilimnocola > Anatilimnocola aggregata. The sequence goes on along the minus strand of NZ_CP036274.1, from coordinate 2,000,135 downwards.
CTGTAGCAATGGGCCTTGTCGAACAACTGCTCCGAGGGAGTTTTGGGAGGTAATTGCGTTTCCTTTTTCGAGTTTGATCGTCGTCCGGTTGCTTGTGCAAGGATGCTGTCGGTGATCGGCATTAGCCAGCCGCGTAGAGCTGATGCCCACGCAGGCTCCCGAACTGTGGCTATGGCGAAGCTCCACTCGACTACGCCCTACGCAATCAATCCGCAGCAATGCCGCCTCAATAACCGCGACGGACTACCCGCAGCGCCGTTCTGTTCGCATCCGGAACTGCTCATGTTCGAACCGGATTTGCCGCGAGAATAGCCGCTCACCTTTCGGTTGCTTAGGTCGAGTTGGAGAATCTACGTCAAACAGATACTCGGCGTTTGCCAGTTGACGCGCTGGCCCCACTTTGCGACGGGATATCAATGCTCCAACGGCGCAGTGCGGGAGCTTGGGACCCGACCGAGACAATGGTCCATTTATTGGCGATCGAGTTCGGGCCGTCGAAACCTCGATAAGGTAGTATGTGGCTAAGAATTGTGCACGACGTCAATGTTGGCGTCTGAGCCAACTCCGAGGAGCGTTCTTCATGCGTTGGTCCCGGTACATGTTGGTTGTCTTCCTTTCGTTGACAGCGATGGCCTTCGCGCCTCGGTCGTTGCCGGCCCAGGTGCTCGACAAACAGCGGCAGTTGGAGAGTCAGATTTTTTGGGACAACCGCGACTGGGACTGGTATGCCGAGCAGATCCCGTTCTTTGAGTGTCCCGACGCGGACATCACTACTACTTACTACTACCGATGGGAACTCCTGACGAAGCATCTCACCTATGGCTCGCCCAATAACGGTTATTGCTTCACCGAATTCATCGACAGGCCTTTCTGGTCAGGTGCTTATGGAGCGATTAGCTGTCCCGCAGGCCATCAACTTTACGAGGCGCGCTGGCTCCGACGGCCGCGAATTTCCCGAGACTATGCTCGCTACTGGTTCCAGACGCCTGGCGCACAACCGCGGAACACAGTACCTGGCTCGCCGATTCGGTTTGGGCGGTGCAGGCAGTGCATGGCGATGACGGCTTCACGGTGGCGTTGCTGCCGCACTTGATCAAGAACTACGAAGCCTGGGAGCAACGCCATTTTGTCGCCGAGGTGGGCCTCTTTTGGCAGACCGGGCATGACGATGGCATGGAATACAACATCAACAGTCGGCAGACGAAGGATATCCTCCGCGGTGCTCCAAGTTTCCGGCCCTCATTCAACACCTACATGTGGGCAGATGCGCAGGCCATCGCTCGGATGGCTGAGCGGACTGGCGACGTTGAAACAGCGAAACGATTTCGGGCGAAGGCCGATGCACTGAAGGAACGAATACAGGCACTCCTGTGGGACCCCAAGCGGGAATTTTTCTTCCCGATGTATCGCGACGCGGAAGAGCGCGATGGACACAAGATCAAAGCTCGCACCCTTACTTACGAATCTGGACAGTTCGCGGAGGATCCGCATGGCCGCGAGTTGATCGGCTTTGTCCCATGGCAATTCAACATGCTAGACGAGAACAAGGGCTATGAGGTCGCCTGGAAGAAGATCATGGACCGCGATGCGTTTTATGCCGACTTTGGCCCGTCGACGGTCGAGCGTCACGATCCGCTTTTTCTGCTGAAGAATTCTTGTTGCTGGTGGAGCGGACAGTCGTGGCCTTATGCCACGACGCAAACTCTCAAAGGGATGGCGAATCTGTTGCAGGGCGGAGAGCGAACCGTCGTCACTGCCGACGATTATGTGAAGCTCTTGCAAGTTTACGCCCGCACGCACCGGAAGCAGGGCCGGCCCTACTTGGCCGAAGCGTGCCATCCCGACACGGGTTCTTTCGAGGGCCACGACGGGTATAACCACAGCGAGCACTATTTCCATTCCGGCTATTGCGACCTCGTGATCACAGGGCTGGTCGGACTGAAACCAGTCAGTCCGATGGCATTCGACGTTCAGCCACTGGCACCTGCGACTTGGGATTGGTTTGCTCTCGACGACGTCAGCTATCACGGCCGTCGAGTTAGCATCGTTTGGGATCGGCGGGGCACGCGCTATGCCCAGGGTGCGGGCATGCACGTCCTGGTCGATGGTCAGAAGGTCGCGTCGGCACCGAACCTGGAACGGTTATCGGTATCACTTCCGCCGCAGGCCCGGCCCAAGGCTGATCCGACTCATGAAACCGCCGTGAATTTTGCGGTGAACAACGATGGGACGTATTACCCACGGCTGACTGCATCGTATTCGGCACCAAAGACATCCACGGGCAAACTCCACGATGGGAACTATTGGTATCACCAACATCCGCCGAATCGTTGGACCTGCGAAGGTTCGCCGAACGAGCGCGACTGGGTGATCGTCGACCTGGGCACGCCGCGGCGCGTCCATACGGTAAAGCTCTATGTGCTGGACGACGGCGGCGAGTCGGGGTCGCTGGTGCGAACGCCGGAGCGGATGCAACTGGATGCCTGGATCGAAGCGGCATGGCGCCCAATTGCCCCGACAGATCGCCACCTTCAAGAACCGCTGGGTCACCGAGCCAATGTAGTTCGCTTCGATCCCATCGAAACGAATAAGTTCCGCGTCACGCTGCAGCACCGCGCCGGCACGAAGTCTGGACTGACGGAGATCGAAGCCTGGGGCGACGCCAAGTTGCCGCTGGCTCAGGCTCCGCCGCCGGAGGGTAATTTGGCTCTGAACAGTGATCCCAAGACCAAGGAGTTTCCCAAGGTGAGTGCTTCGCATACTTCGCGATTCGATCGCCTAACAACGGCTAACGACGGCATCACGAACTTCCTGCCTACGCCTGCGAATCGTTGGACGAGTTATGAATCGAAGTCGCCCAGCGATTGGCTCGAGATCGATTTCGGCCGCGACGTAGAGTTCCGCCGTATCGAACTTGCACTTTACGACGACCGGGGCGGCGTGCAGGCTCCGTCGGCATATGTCGTCCAGCAGTGGACCGGAACCGAATGGCGCGATGTACCAGACGCCAGAAAGTCGCCGGAACGGCCAGTCGGCGGACAGTGGAATGAGGTCCGCTTCGATCCCGTGACTGCGACTAGGGTTCGCATTGTCTTCACCCACCGCGGCGCAGCCCGCAGCGGCGTTACTGAAGTCATGGTCTGGAATGATTAGAATCGCTTCCGATGTTCAAAGAGAAAGCACTCATGTTGGCGGCTGAAGGTCGATGTATGACAGGTCCTAGAATGCGGGCGATCCGTTTGGCATTGATGATGGCTGGGCTCGTTTCGGTGGCGCTTGCCGAAGACTGGCCCGCCTACGATAAGGATAGCCGGCGCTCCGCAGTGAGCCGTGAGCAGCTTTCATTGCCATTGCATCCTGTGTGGATCCACCGCGCGGCCCAACGTCCACGGCCTGCTTGGAGCGAACCGGGACGGACGGCAAACATGTTCGACTTCGATACGGTGTTTCAGCCTGTCGTGGCCGGAGGGATGGTTTACTTCGGTTCTAGCGCGGACGACACACTCTATGCCCTCAGCGCCACCGACGGTGTTGTTCGCTGGACCTATACGACTGGCGGACCGATCCGTTTCGCCCCGCAGATTGCCGAAGGACGGTGCTGCTTCGCGAGCGATGACGGGTTTGTGTATTGCCTCGATGCCCAGACTGGCGCGCCCATCTGGGAGTTCCAGGCAGCCCCGGAGAATCGCCTGATCGCTGGGAACGGCCGCATGATCTCGCGCTGGCCCTGCCGCAACGGCGTGCTGGTGCATGATCAAACCGTCTTCGTCACGGCCGGCATGTGGCCCGCCGAGGGAACTTTTTTCTACGCGCTCGACGCGCGAAACGGCAAGCCGAAATGGACGAATGACACGCTCAACGCGATGTACCTTTCTTATCCCCATGACGGCGTCTCCTTTGGGGGGCCGACCCCGCAAGGTTATCTCGTCACCGACGGCAAGACACTACTCGTGCCCACTGGACAGAGCGCACCGGCCGCCCTCGATGCGAGCACGGGACAGCTTCTCTATTGGCATCAGCAAAAGCCCGGGTCGACCTGGGTTCGACTTGGAGACGGTTTCGCGATGGTCTCCGGTCGCGGCTGGCAACCCGATCAGGATGTGCGGCAGGGAGAAGCGCCGCTCTTTCACGGTGACGGAGTGGCCTTCTATGACCTGGTGACCGGCGATGTGACTGCCGACAAGATGTGGCGTGGGTACGATAGCTTACCCGGGAGTGAGCGCTCCGAGCTTCCGCGTTGGCGAGGGCAGATCACTCCTCTCGGCGGACGGGACCGCGTGGTTCTCGATGGCGATCGTTGCTTTGCGTCTGGAATGGGTAAAGTCGAGGCGCTCGACGTTGGCTCGGAAAAACTTCAACGGCGATGGAAGATCGAGCACCCACGAGTTTACAGTTTGATCCTCGCGGGTGATCATCTGCTGGCTGGGAGTGATGGTTTTGTCTCTGCACTGGATGCCGCTGACGGTAAACTAGTGTGGCGAGGAACCATTGTCGGGCAAGCCCGTGGACTCGCGGCCGCACAAGGCATGCTGTTTGTGACGACCGATCAGGGAGCCATCTATGCCTTCGCCCGAGGGAAGGCGGCTGCCGGCGGTGCAGAAGTAAATGTGCCGCCGGCGACGGCCATCGAACCGCAACCTCCCACTGGCTTTGCACTGGTGGTGGGAGTTCGAGACATCGCTCGTGCCGAAGAACTGGCTGCGAAATCACGTTTGAATGTGATTTGTCTGCTGCCCGATAAGAGCGCTGTGGCGGCTGCCCGACGCAAGTTGCTCGGACGGGGATACGGCCAGCGAATCGTCGTGGCAGAGGCGCCCGCGGATGGGCGGCTTCCATTTGCCGACTTCTTTGCCAACGAGATCATCGTGGACGGAGGCGCACCAGGCATCCAGGCGGCAGAACTTTATCGCGTACTCCATCCTTGCACCGGTCGACTGACGCTGTTGAACATGCCGGCTGACTCGATTGCGGCTTTCGTCGACAAGGCCAAGATTCCCGTCGGTGAGGTTCAAGAAAACGTTGTTCGCCGCGGACGATTGGAGGGTGCGTTCGATTGGAACTCCACGACCGACGTCGATCAACGCATCAAGTGGCCGCTCGAACTGTTGTGGTTCGGCGGCCCCGGGCGCGAACGGACCATGGCCCGTCACCGCCAGGGCCTTCCGCCGCCCATCGCAGCGGGCGGCCGGACCATTATCGCGGGCGATGGCCATGTGACGGCAATTGATGCCTACAACGGATTCGAGCTCTGGTCGCGCGTGGTGCCTGAATATCAGTATGTGTCGGCGGACGACGAGCATGTCTATATCGGCCTCGGGCAACGTGTGATGCAGTGCGCTGCGCAGTCTGGCCGGCTGGAAAAAATCTTCGGTTTGGCTGAACCACTGGTCTTCACTCTGGATCGACCCGCCACTTTTTCCGCCAAGGGGAAAGGGCAGTACGGCGGCGAATTGACGATCGCTCAATCGGAATCGGAAATCACGTTGATGTTCGATACGAAGACGCCGCGCCCGGATGAAAAGGATTGCTGGACCTTGTGGTTCGACTTCCGCGACGGCGTGGAACGACTCGAACCGTCTGGTCGCGGTGCTTTTCCCGTCATTGTAAATACAGCGGAGGGGACGCTGAGAAAATTCGATGGCTTTGTCGGAGCCGAGATTCCCAACCTTGATCTGAAACGCGTTGGGGAGCGGCTCGTGCTCAAAATCTCGCTCGACGAGATTCGCCGCTTGACCGGCAAAAGGCCGGCCACGTTCGATCTCTCGGCAGAGATCGCGCTCTATGACGGTTTCGACGTGCAACTTCGCGAGCGGCCCCTTACCGCCAGCCGCGACCCCTGGCGCAATGGGACAGCCGCGTTCCGCCTGGCACATGCCAGCGAGGATAACTTGCCCTGGGCGAAAGTGCCCAGGGCGAACGTTAGCGAGTTGCCCCAACATGCCAAGGAATGGGGCCGCGTTCCACGATTCATTCGGCATGACGGCAACATTCCTCGTTCGCCGCTCGCAACGGAGACGACTCCGGATTTGCGACAGCGATTCAATCCACTGAGCGGCGAGGTCGAACCTCGGGACTACCTGCGCGGCTATGGGTGCAGCGGCACGATTTGCTCGGCCACGATGGACTTCTTCCGCTCCGGCACCTTCGGCATGTACGACCTGGCCGATGACAGTGGGATGCGCAATTTCGCCGGCGTGCGGCCCGGTTGCCGGATCACTGTGGTGCCCGCCCAGGGCGTGCTCGTCTCTGTGGAAGGGGTCGGCGATTGCTTCTGCCCTTACAACTTTTCGACATCGATGGCGCTGGCCCCCGCGCGCGAGCGGCGGAATGAAGACTGGGCCGTGTTCGTCGACAAGCCGCGCGTCACGCAAATGCAATCGCTGACGCTAAACCTTGGCGCGCCTGGTGATCGGCGCGATGACGCCGGCAAGCTGTGGCTCGGTTATCCCCGCCAGCCGATGATGTTCGCGACCGGCGGTTCCCTCGGCCCGCGAGCTCACGCCTTTGGGCTGCCAGTGACAGTTGAAATGTTCGATGGTGGCCGGTCGTTGCGCGTCAACGCCGACCGCGTTCCCATCGTCGGCACCGCCATGCCCTGGGTTTCGGCGTCTGCCTTGACCGGAGTGAAAAAGATCTCCCTGGGTCTGATCTACCATGAGCCAAAGACGACGGTACTGGGGACTGCTGTCGCCGCTGCGCCCCAGATCGACGCGCGATTCGACGATCCAGCCTGGGCCGGAAACGCCGGCATCGGCATCGTTGTAGATCCCAAGAGCGTCGTCGAGAGCGGCCGGACTCGCGTCCGTTATGACGCTGAGCACCTGTATTTTGCCTACGAGCAAAAACCCAAATTCGACCGCAAAGGAGCCGTTCCGCCCTGGACGGACGCGTACTTCGATGTGCTGTTAAAGGACCAATCGAAGTCGGCCTACGCGCAGTTCGGCGTGACCGTCCAAGGCCGCAAGAGCAGCGGTGAAACGAACAGCATTGTCAACGTGCCGCCAGTAAAGGACATCGCGATCGACGGCAGATCCGCTGATTGGGATCAGCAGGGGTTGAACATCAGCCTCGGCGAAGGACGCGGCTCGCTTCGCCTCGGCTGGAACGAACGCGGGCTGATCATTCTGCACCAGCTGGCTGCTTCGGCACCAGACAAAACAGCTACCAGCTGGCGGATACAACTCGCAAACCTGGAGTCTCCCGCTTTAGTCGAAACGGTGCTCGATGCGCAACGGAAGAAAGTGAAGTTTCAAGAAGCGATGTTGGACGAGCCATCCGACAATGAACAAACCTCCGAATCCGGCGGCAAGAAACCGGGCCAGCCGCCGGACATCGTGGACGACCCCGATCCGGCCAAGAAGGAACTCGAGAAGTTCCGTCGCGCTCGCAATCTCGAATTGTCGTCTGCGACGACCAGTAGTGAAGAGGAACTGGTGACGGAAACGGTCGTGCCGCTGGATCGCTTGCGTCTGAAAACTGCGGCCGGCTCAACGCTCGCCCTGCAAGTCTCTACGTTCGATCCGGAAGCTCGGGATCAGAATATCGCTGGCGGTTCCGGCGCCCGACGCGCCTTGTTCCGCAGCGGGAGCCTGCTGACGCTGTCCCTCACGGAAAAGCCCCCGGAGGTTGGCTCGGCAGCGGCACTCGCGGAAAAGCGGGAGTGGTTCGGCACCACCATCGTATTCGCTCCAGCCAAACGTCCAATTGCCGTGGAGGGCTGGAACGCCGCCGTAGCCGCCGATGATCAATCGTTTCGGGCGGAATTGGCGATTCCTTGGCGATTGGTCGAATCCGCGGGTCTGTCCCGCGACCGCCTGCTTGCTCAATTTCGGACTCCCGGGAAGCTGCCACCGAACCTCGACCTTCTTTATCAGAGCTTCGCATCACGATCGGTCCGCATTGACATTAAGAGCCCGAGCCCGAAACCATTGGAGTACAGCGTCCGCCTCCATTTTGCGGAGCTCGAAGACAAACAGCCCGGCCAAAGGATATTCGACATAAAGCTCCAGGGGGAAACGGTCGCCAGATCCGTTGATGTGGCTCGCGAGACCGGCGGTCCGCGCCGCGGGCTCGTGAAGGAATTTCGAATCAACACTGAGCGCGATGTGGAGATCGAGTTCCATTCCAAAATCGGCGACCCCATCCTCAGCGGGCTGGAAATTATCAGCGACGAGGCCCGTTAGAGAGTTACCGTGCGTGATGGTTTGTAGATGGCTCCGACTAGGGCCATTAAGCTTGTCGAGTAGCACGTTCATGATGTGTGCGTGCGACTACTCTGACGTCTTCGCCTCCCACCGGTTGCATGCTGATGAAATCACTTTTCGGGCTGTTACTTTGGTCAACAATCGTCCTTGTTGGGCATGCCCTGCCAGAGGCAGGCCAAGCTGCCGAGCCGCCGCTAAAGATTATCTTCGACACCGATGTGGACCACGATTGCGACGATATCGGTGCGCTGTTCATGTTGCATGGAGCTGTCGAGCGTGGACAAGCGCACCTGCTGGCTACGATGGGTTGCACTTCCTCGGTTGCTATTGCGCCCTGCCTCGATGCAATCAATACCTGGTTTGGACGACCTGAAATTCCCGTCGGCACTTTGAAAGACGAGAGCTTTCTCGATCACAAGGGCTTTGCCAACGAAATCATTCGGCACTATCCCCACAAGCATGCCAGCGGCCAGGATTACCCCGATGCCGTGACACTCTATCGCCAGACTCTAGCGAAGCAGCCTGATGCCACCGTCGTGGTGCTCGCCGTGGGCCCACTTCGCAATCTGGCCAATCTGCTCAAGTCGCGCCCAGATGAGGCCAGCCCGCTCGATGGTCCGGCCCTGATCGCCAAGAAGGTCAAGCGACTGGAAATTATGGGCGGAACCTATCCGCCCATGGCCAACACGAAAGAGGGCGAGTGGAACTTCAAACAAGATCCGGCAGCAGCCGGGCTCGTCTGCTCCACCTGGCCGACGCCTGTGGTGTTTAACGGCGAAGGTGGCTCCACCAACTCTGGTCGGCGCGTCACTTACGAGATGCCGGAGCATAACCCCTTAACGATGGCCTATCGACTCTATCCTGGCGTTGGTTTTGCAGGTGATCGACTGAGTTGGGATTCGGTGTCTGCCCTCGTAGCGCTGCGCGGTGCCGAGCCGTGGTACAAGGTCGTGAGCGGCGGGACTAACGTCACCGATCCGGTCACGGGGATCAACGTCTGGCAGTCGAAAGAAGACCGACAGCATTCTTTTCTAGTGCTCAAAGCACGCAAGCCTGAGATCGAAACTGCCATCGAAGACATGCAGACGAGGGGGAAGGGGCGCCCCAAAAACCTCAAGTTTGATATCAACTATTACGCCGACTCCGGGATGTGCCAGATCACTTTCCAGGGACAACGCGACAAGCAGGGACAGTGGCAAGACCAGGCGGCCGAAAGCTGGATTCAGTACCAACACGCCGATGGCAGAAAACGGTTAGTCACCTCGTATGCCGTGGTGTGTAACGACCAGCAACGTCTGCCACGTGCGTTGGAGCTTTTGGGTTCCAACGATGGCGGAGCAAGTTGGACCCGGCTGGATCTACAAGCCAAGCCTGGCTTCAGCGCGGAGACGCATCGCCGCGAGTTCACCATCGCCCAGCCAGCGAAATGGAATGCGTTTCGCCTGCAAGTAACTGCAGACGACAAGGCAGGAATACGGATTGAATCGATCGAACTTCTGGAGGCAATTGATTGCCGGCCGGGCGTTGCCGTCGCTTCCTTAGTCCTCGATCAGAAACAGCTGAGCGTGCCGGCAGACGGTCGTGCGACGCTCAATGCGACGATTGCGCCGCTACACGCTTTCGAGCGCGAGATCACTTGGGTCAGCAGTGATGCCAACGTCGCTGAGGTCAAGCAGATTGGCGAACAGACTGCCATGGTTGTCGGCAAGCGGCCTGGTGTTTGTACGCTGACCGCCACCATCAACAATCTGCAGCAAACCTGCGCGGTGACCGTCCGTCCCTCGACGCTGCCGAAGGGCTGGCGATTCGACGAACTGAACTCCCCACCAATACCTGGATCGATCGTAATAGCCGGAGACAAATTTATGCTCACGGGTTGCGGGCACGCGATGACATCGTGGTGGGAGCGAGTACGCGATCAAGGTGCGTTTGTGAGCCAAGCTGTGAAGGGTGATGTCACCATTGCGGCGCAGTTGAACAAATTGGCTCCAAACGTAGGTGGCCCTACGTACCAATGGGACAATCGCCCACCCAGCGTTGCTGGCTTGATGATCCGGGAGTCGCTGACCGAAAAATGTGGCCGATTCTTTCTGGTACAGGTCGAGGCCTCAGGCAATCTTGTCTGCCGGTGGCGAAACAAGACCGGCGACCAGGACGACAATCAAAAAGAGGTGTTGGGCAAGGTCACGCTCCCACTGTACCTCCGACTAACTCAGTCAGACGGACACGTTCACGTCTTCACTTCGGTCGATGGGAAGATCTGGGACGAACCCAAAATGACGCATGCGGCAACGTTCGACGACCGAAGCCGGATTGGAATTTTTACCTGCTCAGGCAATACCTTCGCAACGACGACAGCTGTTTTCGATAAAGTTCACGTGAGTAAATAAGCCGAACTGCTTGCCGATCGCTGTCACGGGAGATTGCAAAGTGGAAGCTTGCTTCGGCCACATCGGCTGACGCTGTGGGATCGGAGCTTGGGGGGACGAATTCGACCGCCATCCTCGCACATGTGTTGACACGTGTTGACAACGCAATCAACGAATGATCGACGTTCTCCGAAGAGAGCATCGCTCAAACCTTGTTCGCGTAATTCGCCCCTAAACTCCTCTGCCGCCTTGCCTTACGAGATTAGCTGTCCACAGCGATTTGGTGCGAGAACCGGGCGAAAGGCGTTTGCGACCCCTTCAATCAGCGGGGTGATGCCGAATCAGCAGGCTCACGCCGCGACCGCCGTGGCCCGAACCTGTTCCAGCACCGCAAGCAGTTCGTCGAGCTGAACAGAGCTAAAGATCCCATCGGGCCCCTGGGGTGTCACGTCGGTAAATGGAGACTCGTAGAGCAGCGAGGCGTCCATCACGCCGTGCTCGGTCAGGTGGTTCACGATCAGGTTGACGAACTCGATCTGGTTGGCACTGAGGGTCTTGCCTCCCAGGAACTTGGCGAGCGCCTCCTTGGCAGCTTCGCGATCCAGACCAACTAACGAGCGCACGAACAAACCCAGCCCCTGCGACTCCGACTTGGCGCGATCCAGATCCTCGGCCCTGCCGATTCCACTCGCTGCCAACATCCGTTCCAACTCATCCAGATCAGTCTGGGAAAGGGCTTTGTTCATCCGCAGCTTGTGAATCGTCACGTGTTGTTGGTGCGCTCGCAAAAACGCTTGCGCTTTCGCCCTGAACTTCTCGAAGCTAGATCCGCTCGTGAACCCCGGCAACTCCACGCCGGTTTCCGCGCCCATTTCGTCCTCAAAATTCGTGTAGATCGGTTTCCGCTGGCTCTTCTCGATCAGCTTGACCAGGTCGCGTAGCCGGCGGCGCACTACTTCCAGCATTGGCGTCGTGACGTCTTGCCACCAATTGTCGGTCTGCAGGTCCTGAATAAGTGGCATCTGCGCATTGACCATCGGGATGGACGACTTCTCTTCTAATAAGCCGGCGATCGCCATGACCTGATCCCGCAGGCGAGCGAAGGCTGGCTCGGCTCGCAAAATCGCCAACTGAAGATTCAAGATCAGTAAGTCGAACCGCTTGGCCTCCTCAGCCTCTGTATCGAGTTCCGAGGGCAACCCCGCCACTTCCTGAGTGAGTTCTCCGATCGCATCTCCAGGCAGAGACGTCCACGCTTCTGGCCTGACGTACTTTTCCACGGCACGACGGTGGGCGCGAACGACAAAGTTATCAAGATTCATCGCCGCAACTTCTCGCTGCAATAGATGACTCGTCAACTGACGCAGTCCCACCTCCGTGCGAGGTTCGCCCGGTGGCGCGCCAATTTCCTTATCCAACTCGACGCCCGGATTCACTGGTGCCTTTGAATCTAGAACCTGGATCAACTCCAGTCGCGACAGGAACAACCGCTTGCCCAATGACATCCCCGCCAAGCCATCGGTCGTGTCGGGGTTCTGGCTGAAGAATTCCAGGTTTTGGCAATAGTCGAACAAATAGAAAAACTGCTTGTCCAGCCCTGGTCCGAATAAATCTGGACACAAACGCGTGCCGCGGCCAACCATTTGCCAGAACTTCGTCTTGGACCGCACTAACTTGAAAAACACCAGGTTCACCACTTCGGGCACATCGATGCCCGTGTCGAGCATGTCGACCGAGATCGCAATGTGCGGCATTTTGTCCTTGATCGAGAAGTTATCAATCAAGCTCTGGGCATATTCCGTCTTGAACGTAATGACGCGGGCAAACTCGCCCTTGTACTGCGGATAGTTGGCGTTGAACCGTTCCGCAATGAACTCGGCATGTGCCTGATTTTTGGCGAACAAGATCGTCTTCCCCAACCGGTCGCCGCCCGCCACGGTCAGGCCGCGGGTCATCAGGTGGGCCAGCACCTTATCGACCGTGTCGATGTTGAACAGCCACTTGTTCACAGCTTCCGCTTCAACGCGGTTGGGAACGGCACCCTCTTCTTCGTCCCACTCCAGCGCATCCCACTGGTCCTTTTCCTCGTCGGAAAGCTCGTCGTACGAGATCCCCGCCCGCTGGAACTTGAGCGGCACCGAGACGGCTTTCGCAGGCACCAGAAACTTGTCCTTCACTGCTTCTTCTAGCGAATAGGCATCGGTGGGGACACCGTTCTCCAGGTCGAACAACGTATACGTGTTGTGATCGACTTCATCTTTCGGTGTCGCCGTCAGGCCGACGAGGAGCGAATCGAAGTAATCGAAGATGGCCCGATATTTTTGAAAGACGCTGCGATGTGCTTCGTCGATGATCAGCAGGTCGAAGTGTCCCACGCCGAACCGCCGCTGGCCATCGCGGGTGTCGTCGATCAGGCCCATCATCGTGGGATAGGTCGAAACAAAGACGCGGCCTTCGGTATCCTTTTCAGTGACGAGGTTGACCGGCGATGAATCGGGAAAGAATTTTTTGAACGCACCAACGGCTTGATTCACGAGCGCGGTGCGGTCTGCCAAGAAAAGCACTCGCTTGGCCCAGTTGCAGCGCATCAGCAGGTCAGCCAACGCGATGACTGTACGAGTCTTACCAGCGCCGGTCGCCATCACAACAAGGGCTTTCCGGTCGTGGTCTTGTTCAAAGGCTTCGGCAATCCGCCGGATGCCGCGGGTCTGGTAATACCGCTCGACAATCGCCGGATTGATCTCGGCCTGGGTCAGTTGCTTCCGGCTGCTGCGGCGTTGAATCAGCAATTCCAACTCGGGCTTCTTATAGAAACCCTGAACCTGACGAGGCGGATAATTCGCATCGTCCCACGTCCAATGCTCGTAGCCGTTCGAATAAAAAATCACCGGCCGCTGACCGCATTGCTGCTCCAGGCAATCGGCGTAGAGCTTGGCCTGTTGCTGGCCGACGCGGGAATCGCGGCGGGTCCGTTTGGCTTCGACGAGCGCCAGGGGTTTGCCGTCGTCGCCCCACAACACGTAGTCGACAAACCCTTTCCCTTGCTGATTGGGCATGCCGGTGACCGGAAATTCGCGGTCGCGGGCCTGGTCGAGGGGCCAACCGGCCTCCTTCAGCAGCAGGTCGATGAAGTAATCGCGGGTTTCCGACTCGGAGTAGTCATGCGTGTCGGGTTGGGTGGCCGCTGCCTGTTTCGCGGCAGTCACTTCGGCCCGCAGGCGCTTCAGTTCCTCGTCGAGGGCATTTTTGTCGGCGAGGATCGTCGCCAGTTTTTCGTCCCGTTCCTCCAGGCTGGCCTGTAGCTTTTGCAACTGCTCCAGGTTTTGCCGCGGGGTGGCGGCCGGCTTGGGCAGGGCGGCGGGATCGAAGGTGAGACCGGGCGCGGGCTTGGCACCGCGGGCGTAGGTGTGGGCGAGCCAGTAGGCAACGTGAAACAGTTCGCGCAAGGCGACGAGCGCATCGGTCTCGGGAATTGATCGGCTGTTATGGACCGCGCGATTGCCCAGTTGGGTGATGACGCGGGCTTTGTTGAACACCGCGTCGCCAGCAGCCGCCTTGAATGTTGGCTCGTGGATCAGCGCGCTCAGGTTGTCTTGGTAGGGCAGGCGCAGCGTGCTGTCGTGCTTGAACATCCAGTGCACGGCGAGTTCCAGTGCTCGACGAGCATAGAAACAGGCCGTCCGCGGATCGGAGTGAACGGCTGAAGCGCCGCGGGCAGCAGCCTCATGAACATCGGGCCACTCGGCTTGCAGGAAGGCGAAGAGGCTCATGGGGTGTCCTGGAACGAAGTCGCCCTAATACGAAGCAACGGCTCGCAATACTATAACTCGCCGCGGAAGGCGCGGTGTTGGAGGGAGGCGAACAGGGCGTCCAGCTCCGTCAGCGAGGCCCGCTGCGTGGCCTTGAGCCGTTCGACGGCCGTGACGCGGCGGGCGAATTCTTGCTGGAGTTCGAGCGGAGGAAGCGGAACACTCAATGCCCGCAACTGCGTCATGTTGATGCTCGCAAGATTGGTAGTCTTTTTCGCGCAGCTGAGAAAGTATGCACGTGCTCTTGGCGCCTGAAGGTACTCATGAAAATAGCGTGGCAAGAGAAGTGTATTATTCGGGCGGACGCGAAACACGTGATTCTGGTGAATACACCCATCGACTTCGCCGTTCCACATTGCGCCTCGTCCGAGCTTATCGTGATCTCCACCCTCCGTTAGAACGACGTCGCCTGGTTTTAGGGCAAGTTCAGCGAGTTCCGCCGGAAGCGCTTCAATCGTCTTGATTTCCGATAGATTGAGAAAGCCAGCTTGGACGTTGGCTACACGGAGATATGGAACATCAACTGTTTGCCTTCCGTTGAGCTTTCGCCCTTTTGCCACACCTGAAACAACCTCCGCACAATCACTTAGTTTACTCTCAGTGTAAACACTGGATCGCTGCAAATCGCCGAAGAGGTCGAGGAAGAGGGATTGGGTGAGGGAGTCGAGTTGGGCGAGGGCGGCGCGGCGTTTGGCTCGCAAGGCCTCCGCCCGATCCAGCACCTCCGCAATCCGCCGCTGCTCCGCCAGCGGCGGCAGGACTATCGGAAACTTGAGCACCTCCGTAGCGTTGATGTTCGACATATTGATCGAAGGCTTCGCCCGTGTGCGAAGCAGTGTCTTCATCTCAGTCGTATTGAACCAGGCTGCGACAAACGAAGGATCGGCCCGATCTATCTTGAGGCGTAAGCGAACGAGATAACCGGCAAACGCAAAGCTCTCATCTCGATTCCAAACGCCCATTTTGCCGACTAGTTCCTGGCTGTTCGTGCGATTGAATAACAGGTCACCTCGGCGGACGGAATATTGCTCAATGTCTTTGGCGGGCAGTTCGACATGCTTGATGTCGGTGAGATCCAGTGCGCCGCTATAAGTAATGTTGTTCATCCGTAAAACGGGAACACCAGCGCACTGCTCGTTAGCTTTGAGCGACGTGCCATATTGCGTCTCCTCGACCACCTCGCCAAGCAAGGCTTTAGGCCAACGGGAAGTTACTTTCATCTGACCATCCCTGCCAATTCCTTCATCCCCTGCTGAATCTCCTTCTCTAATTCGCCGAGCGTCTTCAAAATCTCGGCCGGCGACCGATGGGCGACTTCTTCGTGCACAACTTCCTTGTAGCGGTTCAGTGAGAGGTCATAACCTTGCGCGGCGATGTCGGCCTTGGGGACGCAGAAGCTTTGCGACGTGCGGGGGTTCTTGCGTTCGGCTTTGTCGCGCTTCGACCAGCGGGCGAGGATGTCAGGGAGATTGTTCTTGCTGTGCTCTTCTTTGGTCAGTGCGACCGCGGGGACGGCACCGAGTTTTTCCGTTGGCAGGAGTTCCGTCCGTTTGTCGTCCAGCGATTGGCCGTCCGCTTCCACGTCGTAGAACCAGACGTGGTCGGTGCCGCCGGAGTTGGTTTTGGTGAAGAGGAGGATGGCCGTCGAAACGCCCGCGTAGGGTTTGAATACGCCGCCGGGGAGCGAGATGACGGCGTCGAGTTTCTGTTCTTCGACCAGCATCTGTCGCAGGCTCTTGTGCGCGTTCGACGAGCCAAACAACACGCCATCTGGCACAATGACGGCCGCCCGGCCGCCTGGTTTCAGCAGCCTGAGGAAGAGGGCGAGGAACAACAGCTCCGTCTTCTTCGTCTTGACGATCTGCTGCAGATCCTTGGCCGTGTTCTCGTAATCGAGCGAGCCCGCGAACGGCGGATTGGCGAGGACCAGCGTGTACTTCTCCTCTTCTCCCGCGTGATCCTGGGCGAGCGAGTCGCGATAGGTGATGTCCGGATTTTCGACGCCGTGCAGCAGCATGTTCATGCTGCCGATGCGGAGCATGGTGTTGTCGAAATCGAATCCGTGAAACATCCGCTGATGAAAATGCTGCTTGAGCTTCGCATCGCGGAGAATTTCCGGCTGGTTCGTGCGGAGATACTCGCCCGCAGCGACCAGAAAGCCCGCGGTGCCGCAGGCCGGATCGCAAATCACATCCTTGGCCGTCGGAGCGGTGAGCTCGACCATCAGCTGAATGATGTGTCGTGGCGTACGGAACTGCCCGTTCTGGCCGGCGGAGGCGATCTTCCCCAGCATGTATTCGTACAGGTCACCCTTGGTATCGCGATCTTCCATCGGCACGCCATCGAGCAGATCGACCACCTTAGCGAGGAGCGCTGGCGTGGGGATGGTGAAGCGAGCGTCCTTCATGTGATGGGCATACGTTGAGTTATCACCCCCGAGCGTGCGGAGAAACGGAAAGACATGCTCACCGACGATGGTATACATCTCGCTCGGCGACTTGTGCTTAAACCGCGACCAGCGCAGGTCGTCGTAGGGGCAACGCCGGCTGTCCTTCCCTTCCGGAAAGACCCGCCTCTCTATCGGCTTCTTCAGCCGGTTGGCCTTGTTCTCTTCCAGGGTATGCAGATCATCGAGCCGCCGCATGAACAGCAAATAGGTGATCTGCTCGATGACTTCGAGCGGATTCGAGATGCCGCCCGCCCAGAACGCATTCCAAATCGCATCGATCTTGCTTCTGATTTCGCCAGTAATCATCGCGCCTGTTCCCATTCGATCTGTGCACCCGCGGGCATCTTACCTGCGGGTTGCGAACAGCCTAGCAAGGTACAGCTTTCAACGGTAGCCACAGCGCCGCAAAGCCCGATCACGCTTCCTGATGCTCCCCTCCGACGGTAGCGAGATCACCTCTACCGCAGGCCTCCGAGTAGCTTAATTCTTGGCAAAAACGCGTCACCCATAACCGCGAAGTCAAGCGGGGCGACTGTAGCGATTTCAGCTCGGCATCGACGATCATTTGGTGGTGCCAGCGCTATTTGCCTTGCGCATCGCTTAAAATGATGAGTGGCCTGGGCGGAGGATAGGGCAACGGTGGGAACCGACCCGAGCGCCGTCCCAGGGGCCAGGACCGAAGGGGGCGAGGGATCGCCCCCGACTATATCATTCGGGCTTGGCATCAAAGCGCTAAATCCTCCCCTCCACGCAATCCCACTGTGGGAGTTCCGCGGCCGGGAGCTAAATTCCGGCCGATTTCGCGTCATTATATAGTGAGGGTCCGGCTAGCTTTCCGGACTCAGCCTGCGCGGGAAGCGCGCCATCGTAGTCACCCATTCGTGCCGGCCGGTCGGAGACCGTCGCACCGTGTAGTCATTCACCGGCGAGGGACACCCATTCATATACTCGGCGCAGGCAGAGCCTCGCCAGACGCAAATTTTCGGGTCGATCTCGCCTTCTGCGGCGCGCCCGCAGTGATTCATACAGGCATGGCCACCTCCTTCGCAGCTGCCTGGTGGTCGGCTTGCCAACGCCGCAATCGCTTCCAGCAGATCTCTGCCAGTTTGCGGGCGACTGCCACCCGAGCGATCTTGGCGCTCGCGCGTTTCCGAATCCGGGTATAGAAGTTCGCCAGCGCCACGTCGTGCCCCACGATCTTCATGGCGGCCTCGATCAACACCCAACGCATCCAGGGCGAGCCTTGCTTGGTAATGTGACCGTGATGGCAATGAGTTCCTGATTGTTCGACCCGGGCCGTCAAACCCGTGTACGCCGCAGCCTGCTTGGCCGTGCGAAAACGCGTGACGTCGCCCCATTCGGCGATTAGCACCAGCGCGGTGAAGGTGCCGATGCCGTGCAACTCCAAGAGGGCCTGGCATTCGGGAAACTCATCGCGCATCGTCTCCAGCCTGGCGTCAATCAGTTTGAGTTGGCGTTCGTAGTGCGCATGCCGCTCCAGCAATTCGTCACGCACCTGGTTGTCCGCTCCGCCGAGATCAAGCCGACTAAACCAGTACAAGCCCCGTGGCCCGAAAGGATACTTGTAAGGGGCTGTGACGTTATGACGCGCCAGCAGCCAGCGCAAGAGATTCTTGCCTTCGACCTGCGCATGCACGAGGCGACTTCGATGCCGGGTCAGGTCGCGCAACCGTTGGTACGACTCGTCAGGAATGTGAGCCAGCGGGATCTGGTTGATCCGCAATAGGTTCGCGAGCAGCATCGCATCCAAGCGGTCCGTCTTGCTGCGCCGCTGCAACATGGCCCGCAACCGCAGCGGGTGCGCTAACAGGACAGTTCCCAGTGGCGATAGGACGGAGTAAAGCCAGCGATAGGTTCCGGTCGCTTCGATTACGGCTCGGAAAGGGCGCAGTTCTGTGAAAAAGCTGACGATGCTCTCCACTTCGGAACAGGCAAAACGTCTGACCGGTCGCACCTCGCCCGAATCCTGGACCGCCCCAACGACAACGCTCTGCCGATGCAGATCAATACCGATGTGCCACATGATATTTCTCCCGCGAGGATGTGTGGACTATCGCTACCGCGCTCCTATTTTACAGCTAAAAACGGTCGCCCCTCGCGGTTATGGTACGCATAATAAGATGAGGAGAATATAGCTATCGGCCCTTGCTTGGTGCGCCGCGTTGAAACGCGCCC
Organism: Anatilimnocola aggregata; assembly: GCF_007747655.1. Classification (NCBI taxonomy): domain Bacteria; kingdom Pseudomonadati; phylum Planctomycetota; class Planctomycetia; order Pirellulales; family Pirellulaceae; genus Anatilimnocola; species Anatilimnocola aggregata. The sequence goes on along the minus strand of NZ_CP036274.1, from coordinate 1,981,108 downwards.
GCGCAGGCCAGCACCTGAATTCTTCGCAGAATCGTGTCATAATGAAGTGGATATAGAGTAGTGAAGTTTTAGCACACGCGACCCGCGAAGTCCGGAACTGTCGGTCGATGAAAAATGGAGTTTGCGATGAACGAGGAGACTGCGGAACCAGCGGATGATGCCCACTCAATTAGCCATTTGCTGTTCCGTTCCGTTGATGCTTTTTTGGAACTTCCCGTCGAATACCGCTGGGAATTCACGCGTCGCCATCCGTACTACCTGCTGTGCTGGAGAGCCGCTCGCGCATTTCGAGAATCGCCGAGTCATGACGATGCAGAGCGATTTTGTCAGCAGGTCGCAACGCTGGTTCTGAACGCGATCAATGTCGCGCCAAACGTGCCGCCCCCAGATCCACGGGATGAAATCACAGCGCTCGGATATGGCTCGATTGCTGGAGGTTGGGTAGGGGGAGCAGTGGCCCCAGCAATGTTGCGGACGCTGGCTCACATGTTGCTCATTGCATTACCCAAGGCTCAACGATCTCAATTTGGCCGTTTGCTGAACGAATCAGCCGAGTTTGAAGCGACGGATCGCGAGCGAATGTCGGCGATTCACGAACGCTTATCGGAATTGCCCGGCGAAGAATGGAATTCATTTCCCGAGGCACCCATCGTCAGCATCAATCTTCAGTCACCCCAGCGAGCGATCACCGAAGCGATCGAGAACTTGGTGCGGCAGTGGAAGGATGAGCGCGGCATCACCGAGAGCAGGCGGCGGGACGACAAACTGAGAGAGTATCTGGAGGTCTGGGATTTGCGGGAAGGTTGGCACGCTGGCGAGTACCATGGGGACCGCGAAATGAAGCTGCAGGAAATTGCTGCTCTACTGCAGGCGGGCTCCATCAACACGATTGCTAATCGTTATCGTTCCGCATTCCGACATCTGACGGGACACGAGTATCGACCGGAGCTTTGGATTCGCCTATTCGGAGGTCTCAAATTCGCGACTGCGGACCAGGTTTCACGCCTCGCGATGCGGCGACCATGGCGAAGCCGCAATTTGCGGCCAGCTGCGGAGAGCGTGTTGCTGCCAGGTCGTCGCGAACCTGACGATCCGCAGTTTTTGGCGGGCGTCGGAATTACCGAATCAGACCTAAGTTGGGTTGAGTTGCAGCTCGACATTCAGTCGCTCCTAGAACGCGGCTATTCGGATGAGCAGATCTGCAGCGAGCTGTTTTCTGATGGCGGTCAATCAATTGAGGACACCCATGCCTTAATCGCAGCACTCCGCTCGCGCCGCGACGAATCTCTGTAGCTCGTTTTCTGCAACGAGCGCCAAAAATTAGCGCCCACGCTATTTGGTAACGGGAAGAAGTGGGTTCCCGGTGTGTCGGGGACATCACACTCGCTCCCAGTGCGCAGGCGCATTCATCATGTCCGACGGCTCAACGCCAGCGGCACCGCAACACCTCACGCTGCAAGAGTTTATCGCAATCTCGCGGCTATCGTCGTCGACGATCCACCGGCTGAAAGATGCCGGCAAAATCCCTTTTATCCAGCCCGCTGGCAAAGGGGGCAAACTTCTTTTCCCTATCAATGCCATCGAGCTGATGGCCACTCCCCAACTGGACCGGCCAAGCGCTCCCGCTGCCGCCAGTGGTGGCGACGGGGGGCGCTTGTCCGGTCCGCGACCGAAGTGGACCCAGGCTCCCAAACAAGGATAAGCAATCATGGGCAAGAAACCCGAAAAACAAGCAGCTTCGATCTCATGCAAGCACTTCACTTGGCGGCTCTTTCGCCGGGACGGTGTCTTCTACGCCGATGGTAGAACCAACAAGCACCAACTTGGCAAACACTCCCTCGGAACACGTGATCGAGAAGAGGCCCTGACGCGACTGAAGCAGTTAGATCAACAACAAGCGGTTGAACATGGACTGATCTCTGCGGCTGCGCTCGACGGCTGCGCCGCACCGACGATTGCTGACGGTTGGCGCCAGTATCTCGACGAGATCGACAGCAATCACGTCATGGGCGGGGCGACGCCGGAAACGATCAAGCGCTACGGCGCAGTGCGCGATAAGCATGTTGAAGATTGCCGGAAGCACGGGATTGAAACCTGGGCGGAATTCAATGAGGCAGCGCTGCGGGCGTACGGCAAACGACTGTCTCAGAAGTGGGCAGATCGAACAGTTTATCTGGAACTAACCCTCCTGAAGTCGATCAACAACTGGCTGATCAACCACAAGCTTCTGCCGGCGTTGGCCAAACTGATCCTCCCGCTCAAGAAGCCACAAGGCACGGATACGTACTGCTATAGCTCGCTGGAAGTAACGGCGATGGTTGAACATTGTCGCGCAGATCGCAAGTTGGTCTGGTTTGCCAACCTGCTGACCGGCCTGGCACACACGGGAATGCGGATCAGCGAACTAGCCGGGCTACGCTGGACAGACGTTAACTTTGAAGCGGGGATGATACGCGTCGCTGATGAGCGGTCCAGCCGCTTCAAGCGCCAAGCAGGCTCTGCTCGCACGACGAAGGGTCGGCGTTCAAGAACGATTCCAATCCACCCCGAACTCCGCACCCTGCTGGTCGGTCTAGCTCGAAAGCCTGATGGATTTGTCTTCCATGCTGCGCTCGGCGGCCGGGTGCTCGCTCGCAACGTCTTGGAGCAGTTCATCAAGCACGTCATCGAACCATTGCAAACCAAGTTCCCGACACCGCAGGGAGAGATTGGCTTTGAGCATGGCAGGCTGCATAGCTTCCGCCATTATTTTTGCAGTCAGTGCTTCCTAGGCGGCGCGTCGGAAGGTGAGATCAAAGAATGGCTGGGGCACGCGGACTCGAAGATGGTCGAGCACTACCGTCACCTGCGTGGTGAGGATGCCCAGCGAAAGATGAACCAAATTCGGTTTTTGGACCGGGCCGAAAGTCGGACCGGTAGTTAGTTTTGGTAACCCGGCGTTGGTAATAGCCTCGGCAACGAAAGGAGAACCTCCCTGACGAGTGGGACAAAGTACGGTGCCAGCAGGTATCAAACCTTGGCAGCTGGACTTTATTTTGTCCCAGTTCTTGTCCCAGTGACTGGGACAAAGACAAAACGCTCGCCGTAAGTGCCTTTGTTAAAGCGATTTACGGCGAGCGTTTTCAAGACAAGCGGAGAGGACAGGATTCGAACCTGCGGTACGGTTTAACCCGTACATCGGTTTAGCAAACCGACGCTTTCGACCACTCAGCCACCTCTCCAGGTGGTAACGATTCCGGCCGATGAATGATGGCACCGGTTGATCGTCGTAACTCTATCGGCACACGGGCCACGCAGCGCCAAGGCTTTTCAGCAGTGGGGCTTAAAGTGGGTTGCGTTTGCCTGCTGGGTAATTTTTACTGAACTTCCCGTTCCCTGCAAGCCGTGCGGATTAGTCTGCCGGTGGGGAATTTGTCATTGGCTGTTCGTGGACTTTCCGAAATCTCGATTAGGACCGGTATATCGCTCACCGGCGGCATTTCCCCCCAACTCGCTCCTTCAGCACCCCACGTCTACAATTCCGCCAAGGAAATCACGCATGACCATCCGCAAGACTCCGGGGAATTGGCACAGGTTCGCGGCGCGGGCATTTTTCGCAGCTGCGGCCACGGTGGGGTTGGAGTTCGCTGGTTTGCCGCCAATTCAGGCCGAAGACGCTCGGGCGAAAGCCGCCGCCCTTATGGCTGCTGACTCCATTACCAAGGAAGAACTCAAAGAACTCGTCGACGTGTTGGCAGACGACACCTTCGAAGGTCGTGAGGCTGGCAGCCGCGGCGGACACGCCTCGGGCAACTACCTGGCCCAGCGGTTCGCCGAACTCAAGCTGCAGCCGGCTGGCGATAAAGACACCTTCTTTCAAGGTTTTCGCGTTTCTTCGCGAAACATCTTGGGAATGATGGAAGGGAGTGATGAAAAACTCAAGCACGAAGTAATCATCATCGGTGCCCATTACGACCACGTTGGCTACGGCCGCCCCGGCAACAGCTACGGTCCATTCGGCTTGATTCACAACGGGGCCGACGACAACGCCAGCGGCGTCGCCGGTTTGCTCGAAGTCGCCGAAGGGCTGAATCTATTGCCCGTTCGTCCACGTCGCAGCATCATGTTCGCCCTCTGGGATGCCGAAGAAGCCGGGCTGATCGGCTCGCGCTACTGGCTCTCGACTCCCACCGTCGAACTGTCTCGCATCAAAGCCAAAATCAATGCCGATATGATCGGCCGCCTCCGCAACGAACGGGTCGAGATCTACGGCTCGCGCACCGCAGCTGGCTTGCGCCGGTTGGTCAGCGAACAGAATCAACATGTCGGGCTCAATCTCGACTTCACTTGGAAAATGAAGGAAGACAGCGACCATTGGCCCTTCTATGCCCGCAGCATTCCCACGCTGATGTTCCACACCGGCCTGCACGACAACTACCATCGCCCCAGCGACGACACCCACCTGCTCAACGTCGATGGCATTCGCGAAGTCAGCCGCCTGATGACGCTCACGCTCATTGAACTGGCCAATGCCGATTCCGCGACTCCCTTCCGCGAACTTTCAAAGCGCGAGTCGCCAGAAGTTCAACTACAAAAGGAACAGCCCGCTCGCGCGAGCCAGCCGCGGTTCGGCGTTAGCTGGCGAATTGCCAAAGACGCCCCCACGATCATCACCTCGATCACTCCCGGCTCGCCCGCCGACCAGGCAGGAATGAAGGTCGGCGACCAACTCCTGTCTTACAACGGCCAGCCAGTGCCTGACGAGCAGCTGTTCCGCCTGCAACTGCTGGCCTCGGCCGGCGAGTGCATTTTCGAAGTGAAGCGAGCCGGCGAAGAGCTGCCGCTCGAACTGAAAGTGAATCCCGCCGGTGCCCCGATCCGCGTCGGCATCACGTGGCGCGAAGATGACGGCGAACCCGGCGTGATGCTCCTCAGCCAGATCGTCCCCGGCTCAGCAGCCGATGTCGGCGGCCTGAAACTGAAGGACCGCATCTACGCCCTCAACGGCCAATCGTTCGCCAATGGAGCCGAATTCTCGGGCCTCCTCTCGACGGCCGAAGCTCCTCTCAATTTCCTGGTCGAGCGGACTGGAAAGTTGCAAACCGTGCGGATCGAACCGCTCCCTTCCGGCCGCGCTCCCCAGCCGCAGTAGTTGCTCGCCGGGCAAAACATCAGTGGGCGGAAGGGTGAGCATTTCCCCGTTCGCCGGCTCCGTTTCGGGCTGTGAAAAATGGGTTTTTAGCCGCCAACACGGCCGAGGAAATTTCCATAATTCCATTTACAGCGAAACATAAAAGGCCTTGTCGCGATTCGGCTTACGTCGAAAACGTCCGGAAAGTTTCCAAATTCAATTTCCGGAATTCCGCAGGGGAAAACGCCTGTTTACAGGCCCAAAAGACAGAATCCGACCGTCGGGGCAGAGCGCTGCAAACAAGGCCAACGGCGATCATTCTTGCATTAAAAACGAATCAGTAATTGCTAATTCGATTGTCACACAATGCGCATTTGCACTGTGCTGTTTGTTTATTTTTCACCAAGATTCCAAAGAACTCCGCCAGACTATTTTACGAAGCGGCGTGACACGTCTGGTCACGAGTGGGCAGAATTTGTAACCAATCTTGCTGTTCCACGTAGGGTGCGGCCGACGTCGCGCCAGTGGTCCTGTCTATGGCAATTGAGTTTCCAGCGACGAGGCCCACCAAGGAGGTCTGGAAGGGTGGCAGTCTCGCGTTCCGCGAAAGCGCCCAACAAAATTGGAGGCGAGAATGAGCTGCAATCCAGGTCATCGATAGCGCTTTCGCGGCCCGAGAGATTGGATACGCTGCGTTCCCTCTTGGTGGGCCTCATCGCGGCTAAGTCTAGCGAGATTGCGATGCCGATAGCGCGTTTCGGCCCACCCTACCCAGGCACCGTCGCTGCGGACCTCTGCACATTCCGGCCCGTGAAGAAACGGGCCGCGGAATCAGTTCGTCTTCGATACCGGCACTTCGTTTACTTCAGCTCTTTCAGCTGAATATTGCGGAAGGCGACTTTCGCGCCGTGGCCGCAAAAGCAGATGTACCCCTTCTCGTTGAGCAGGCCGGGGTGATTCTTGCCGTCGAGGGTTTTGGGCGTGCTTGCCTTTTCGATGTCGGCATCGACGATGGTCTCGCCATTGAGCACAATCTTGACGTGCTTCCCCTTCACCGTAATCTCCTGCGCGTTCCACTCGCCCACGGGCTTCTGGTGGCCACGCTTGACGGCCACCACGCCGTAGATCGAGCCGTGATATTGATAGGGCTGCAGGTTTTTGTACTTGTCCGAGGTGTCGTCGAGCACTTGCAGTTCCATACCGACGTAAGCGGGGTCACCCTTCATCGGCGTGCGAATGCCGATGCCGTTGTTCGCGCCGGGCGTCAGCTGGAACTCGAGCTTCAGGACGAAGTCGCCGTATTCTTTGTCGGTATAGAGGAAGCCACCCTTCTTGGGATCGCACACGATCGCGCCGTCTTCGACCACGTAACCCGTTACCGCGCCTTGCCAGCCCGTGAGGCTTTTGCCATCGAACAGGCTGACAAAGCCTTCGTCAGCGGCCGCGGCCACACTGCACAAGGCACCAGCAGCCACGATCACGAGTCCACTCAGCCAGGTTCGATTCAATTGCAATCGCATGTTCTTCAGTCCTTCATTCGATGGGCGGGATGTTCGGGGAGGAACGCTCATTCTGGATAGCCGCCTCGCCAGAAACAAGATGAGTAGCCCCGCGCACAACAACCGCCCCCGGGGGCGAGATTCGTTCGAGCGAAGTTCATCGGCACTGATCAGTCTGTCGGGATTGAAAGGTCAATGTTCTGACGGCGAGGATGTGTCGACGGGTGGATCGCCCTTGATGCGGCTTTGTGATCGCAGGAATTCTACTAAGATCACCTCTAGCACCAGCCAAAGCACAATTACCGCAGGAACGACCATCCACCACCGCAGCCAGCGACGTTGTGATGAAATCGGCGCACTCGGTTCTTGTGGCGATTCATAAGGGTTCGTCGTTTCCATCGCGGTATTCTACCCTTACGCAACAATCGCCTCCGACCCCGCGGCGGGGGTTTATTGGTTTTTGCGCTACCTGCCGCGAAGCTAGTTCACAAGCCAGTGAACCCCCGGGGCAGGCCGTGGGCGAACAGTGAACGTTGGACTCGACGACGACTAGCCAGGTAACAGTGTCGAAGGTTCTGTGGCAGGTTGCGGCTGACGTGGGGGCCGTGTGTTGATTTCTATCTTCAAAGGTGACACGGGCCAAGAGTCGGGCCTTAGCTTTCGGTCAAGCTTCTCCAAGGGCCAAAATGCCATTGCTGCAAGGTTGTTGAAATGACGGTAGTGTTCAATTGGTCGGCTGATTCCATTCCTCACAATCACTCCCGCCGATCCAGGCTCGACCAGCGCGCAATAGCTCCCCACGTAGAGCAACAGAAGGGCGATAAAGACTAAGGTGGCACTCGTTTTGTCATTCATGCTCGCCATCCTACCCGCTCGCAAAAAGGGCCCGCCTGACACCTACCCGCTCCATCCGCCAGCCCTCAGTTGCTGAATGAAGTCCGTAAAACTAACGGCAAGTTCAACGGTGCTTCCTGAATATTCATAAACGATTTGGCCTGTGGCAATACACATTGCTACCGAACCGGTGTCTTTCTCTGCGTCAGTCGCCAGCACCAGGTAATCGTCGGCCTCAAATGGCGGCCACAGGAAGACAACCCAGCAGGCAGCATAGAAACCATCTTTGCTGAAATCGTGTAGCCCATCGCCAAGCTGAACATGCAGATAACGCGAGTCATGCCAGTTTTGATAGAAGCCCTTGGCAGTGGATCTATCCCCGGGCTGGAAGTATCGATCAACCAACCCGTTGACCGATGGCGGCCAATTGAAAATGTGCCGAAACATCGATGCGATCTCAGCTAGCCACATTTCGTATCTCTCCCGCACACGTGCTCAAAGCTTCCGCGAGAGTGGCAAGCACCACGAATTCCAGTTGTTGCGACGTAGCTCGCATTTCCCAATTCTACCCGCGCACAAAAAAGCCCCGCCACTGCCGCGAAGTAGTGCACAAGCCAATGAACCCCCGGGGCAGGCCCGGGGGCGAGAATTGTTCGAGCGACGTTCAACGTGACGAGGTATGTCGGCAGCTACTGGGCGGTCAGTGGCCGACTAGCGCCCCAGCCAACTCCTCTCCCCCCGCCCCAGTTCCCAGCTCCTAGTTCCTAGCCCCCAGCCACCAGCCCCCTACCAATACACATTAAACCCGCCGTACGCGCCGAAGCCGGGCGTGCCGTAGCCGCGGACCTCTTCATACTCGGTGTTGGCCAGGTTGTCGAAGCGCCCGACGAACTCCAGGCGGTCGGTCATCCGCCAATTGCCCGACAGATTCAGCAGCGAGTAGCTCGGCAGAAAAATATTGCCGGTATCGAGGCGGTTGCTGTAGTGCTGAAACGACAGCGTCGCCGCGCCGCGACCTTCATACCAGCTGCGCGTGAGGGACAGATTCCACTTCTCGCGCGGCCGGCGCAGGAGCTGCATACCGGTTTCCAGGTTCAACGTATCGTCGAGCGTGTAGGAGACGTTCGCGACCAGGTTATCGGTCAGCATGGCGAACATGTTGAGCTCCACGCCGCTGCTGCGGGCGAGCCCGACATTCTCCAAGCTGAACGTGTTGAAGTCGAACACGATCAGGTCGACGAAGTCGTTGCGATAATAAGTGGCATCGGCCCAAATCACGTCGTCCCAAATCCCTTGCCGCACGCCGACATCCCAGCCCTTGCTCTTTTCGGGGCGCAGGTTGGGATTGCCAAACTGAAACAAGTTTTCGGCCAGCGCGGGCTGACGAAAGCCGGTGCCGATGGTGCCGTGAATGCCGGTGTTCGTCTCGTCGATGCGGTAGAGACCGGTCACGCGATACGTCTGCGCGGGGCCGGCGCGGCTCGTTTCATCCCACCTCGCACCGGCGGTGCCGAAAAAGCGATCGAACAGTTGAAACTGATCTTGAATGAACACTCCCTTCACAAATTGCGACTGCAGGGTGTTGTCGCTGGTGAAGGCATCTTCGGCCAGGTAGTTGGCCCCGACGTTAATCGTGTTGGTCGGCACTACGACGAGACTGGCCAGGTAGTCGACTTCGCGAGTTTGACCGTGAAACCGCGCGGGCGAAAACCCCGGGTCGCTATCTTTGCGTTCGACGTTGTTGACGTTGAACCCCAGCTTGTGCTGAAACTGATCTTCCGGCCCGGTCCAGCTGAGTTGAATCCGATTGGCGAACGTGTTCGTTGCGTTCTTGCGAATCAGGTTGTCGACCGGCAGTCCCGTCAGAAAGTCGAAGTCGTCGACGGCTGCGGTTCCTTCCGCAGCGCGAAAGACGTAGTCGATATTCAGATCGGGCGTAACGTTCCAGCCCATGCGTCCCGTCATGGTGCCGAGATTGAACTGATCGTGCTCGACGCCGCCGACCCGCGCACTCGCGGCCGAGATGCCGCCGGTCGAGAGAAACGAACCGGTGACCGAGTAATAAGCATTCTCATCGCCGGCTTGCACGTTGACGCTGGTCTGACCGGTTTTGAAACTCCCCCCGAGCGCACCTGCCCGCACGCTGAGCGGACCCTGACCGCGGCGACTGATGATGTTGATGACGCCGCCGATCGCATCGCTGCCATAGGCCATGCTCTGCGGCCCGCGCAGGACTTCGATCCGTTCGATGTTGTCGGTACTGAGCGTGCTGAAGTCGAACAAGCGCGAGGCATTGCTCGGGTCGTTCAGCGAAATGCCATCGAGCAGCACCTTCGTATGTTGCGAGTTTGCACCGCGCATGAAAACGCTCGTCAAACCGCCGGGGCCACCTTGGCGCACCACGTCGACACCGAGGGTGCCGCGCAACACTTCAGCCACGTTGACCTGACCGCTCTGTTCGATCTGTTCGCGCGTGATCACGGTGATCGAACTCGCGTTCTCCGAGATGGGCTGCGGCGTGCGTGTTGGCGCGATGACGTCGCTGGCCGGCAAAGGCTCCGCCGGAAAGCTGCTTAGTTCCCCTTGCACCTGCGTCTCTGGCAAGACTTGCGGAGCAAGCTCCGCTGGCTGCTGAGAAACTGGGACTTCTGGCAACGGCGGTTGAAACTCGCCGGACTGCTCTTGGGCGACAGCTGCCGCGCAGCACAAGAGCCAAGCAAAACAAACGAACGGCAGCGGCGCTGTTGGAAGCGCGCTGATGCGCAGCGAGCCGTCTCGCGTGCGCGGCCGAATTGGCCAAAGCATGATGTCCTCTTCCCCCCACGGGAAAATGATGTGACTTCGGGCCGCGCGGGTCAGATATCCTGGCTCGGGTTCGTCCTACTAGCCGCCTTCCCAACCGCGTGTGCAGTCAGTGGCTTCGTTGGCGTTCGTCACCCATACAGTCGCGGGGCGGCGGGAGCATTGCACTCCGCTTCCCTGACACCGGCAGCAATTCCCAGCGACGTACCACCCCCCGTGTTACGTTTCGCTGAGAACCTGTAACGATTAATCGGATGGCACCGGTCGTAGGGATGATTCCGATTTCGCAAATTTTGCCTGCTGCTAGCGACCTGCTACGATGTTTTCCGCCTCTCGGCTTCTTCCCTCGCCCGCGGAGCTTCGCTCGATGTCACGCCCACTCGGTTTTGCGCTTGTTGCTTACATCGCGGCACTCAGCTGCGTTGCTGGCGTTTCCGCTCAAACTCCAACGCTCACCAAGCCGGTGATGTTCGATACGAAAGAGGCCGACGCGATCGTCTCGCAGCTACAGATCATGCCCAAGGACAATCCGTGGAATGCCGACGTTTCGAAATGGCCGGTGCACAAGAACAGCGCGGCCATTGTCGCCTCGATCGGCAACGAGAAACCGCTGCGCTATAACCCAGACATGGCCTACATCCTCGTGCCGCCCAATCAGCCGCGCGTCGATTTGAAAGTAGTCTCGTACCCCGATGAGTCTGACAAGGGACCATTTCCAATTCCCGCGAACGTGCCGATTGAAGGTTGGCCCGCGCACTTCAAACGCGAAGACGACCTGAAGCGGCTTTCGCTCGACGACGTGCAGCGCGACAAGCTCGATCAAGGTGGCGACCGGCACGCCATCGTCGTCGATCCAGCAGCCATGATGCTGTACGAGTTCTATCAAATGAAAAAGGTCGATGGCGGCTGGCAAGCAGCCTGCGAAGCGACCTTCAACCTCAAGACCAACGACCTCCGTCCCGACGGCTGGACCAGCAGCGATGCCGCGGGGCTGCCGATTTTTCCTGCGATCATTCGCTATGACGAACTGCAGGCCGGCATGGTCAATCATGCCATGCGCGTGACGGTGCGCAATTCTCGTAAGGCTTATGTTTCGCCCGCCACGCACTATGCCAGTCGCAAGACCGATCCCAACTTGCCGCGCATGGGCGAACGTCTGCGCCTGAAGGCCGACTACGACATCTCCAAATTCAGCCCGCCGGTGCAGGCCATTCTCAAAGGGCTGAAGAAGCACGGCATGCTCGTCGCCGATAACGGCATCGAATGGGCCCTCAGCTGTGCGCCCGATGAGCGGATTCCGGTCCTGCACGACGAACTGCGCAAGATCAAAGGCTCCGCCTTCGAAGTGGTGGAAGCGCCGTAGCCGTTCCTTTCTCCCTCGTGGCATAGGCATCCTGTCTGTGACCGCACCCCTTCTGCCGCAGGACGATTGCAGCGCTTCCGCGTGATGATTACCCTGACGCTACCTCTCAAGACTGCCTTGCGCTTACTGCGCTGAATCGAGTTCGCTGGAGCCCTGCCGAGTGACCACCACCTTCGATCCGTACTACAAATGGCTCTCCATTCCGCCGGAAGAGCAGCCCGCTAATTTTTATCGCCTGCTGGGGCTGAAAGAGCTGGAGGGGGACGTCGACGTCATCAACTCGGCTGCCGATCGGCAGATGATGCACGTCCGCTCGTTTGCCGGTGGCCCGAACGGCGTGATCGCTCAGCGAGTGCTCAACGAGTTGTCGTCGGCGCGGGTCATGCTCTCCGATCCGCCGCGCAAAAAAGCCTACGACGCCATGCTCAAGGCGGCCGTCAGCGGCGAGAAGGCCATGCAGGCCGAAGCCAAGTTGTCGCCAGCTGAAGAAGCGCCGGCCAGCAAGGGGAACCAGTTTGGCAACTACGAAATCCTGACGATGATTTCCAACGCCAGCACTGGGGCCATTTATAAAGCCCAGCGCCGCAGCGATGGCCTGATCGTCTCGTTGAAGGTCGTTCCCAAAGAACTCGCCAAACTGCCCGACTTTATGAAGCGGATGAAGCGCGAGTTCGAACTGACCAAGAACATCCAACATCCGCACGTCGTCGCCAGTTATGAATTGGGCGAAGTGCAGGGTCGCTCGTTTCTCGCCTTTGAATACGTCGGTGGTGCCGACCTTGGTCGCGTCGTCAACGAGCACGGCCCGCTGGCGGTTCCTGTCGCCATCGAAACAGCCCGCCGCATTGCCGATGGCCTGGCGCATTTGCACTCGAAGGGGATCGTCCACCGCAATCTCAAGCCGCAGAACGTCCTCGTCAGCGTGCAGGGGAATCTAAAGATCGCCAACCTGACGATGGCGCTCGAAGACGACGCCCGCGCGTTCCTCGCCGGCCGCGATCGCAACCTGACCGTCATGGGCGAAACGCTCGGCACTCCCGATTACATCGCCCCCGAGCAGGCAGCCGATTCGCACAACGTCGATGGCCGCGCCGATCTTTACTCCTTCGGCTGCACGCTCCACTACTTGCTCACGGGGCGGCCGCCTTACAACGAAAAGAATGCCATGGCCAAGATCATGGCCCACCAGCAGTCCCCAATTCCCTCGCTGCGGCAAAGCAATTCCGAGATCCCCGTCTGGCTCGACACGCTCTTTCAAAAGCTGCTGGCCAAGAAGCCGGCAGATCGACCGGCCAGCGCCGCCGAAGTCGTGAGCGCCCTGAGCGAAACCTCCGAAGCCACGTTCAACCGCACCGCCATCATCGCCGGCATCGTCGCCGTCGCGGTCCTAGCGTTCCTGATCGTCCTTGTCACCCTCGCCCAGCGCTAGCTCTGACGTAGGAGTGAATCCGTTTTTAGCGTACTCGTTGATAAATGGGTCGACTTTATCAACACTCGGGCGTGCCATTCCCGAGAGTTACGACACCTGCTGTTGAATAAGTCACCGACTTATTCAACACCCTCTGCTTGAGGGGCGCCACGCTTGGCAGGCAGGGAAATAAGCGTTTGCTCCGCGCTGTTCCGGCGTACTCTACTTCAGCTCTTTGATTTGCAGGTTGCGGTAAGTCACATTGTTAATGTGATTCCAAATGCAAATGTGACCAATTGTTCGCTTCAAACCTGGGTGATCTTTGCCGTCGGGCGTAGGATAGGTGACCTTGTCCAAGTTTAGGTTTACGATCTCAATGCCGTTGGAGACAACCTTCACTTGCCTCCCTTGGGCAGTAATTTCGCAAGCGTTCCATTCGCCCAGCGGTTTCAGGTGATCCTGGGATGGGCCCACCACTCCCCAAATTCCACCTGACCGCTGGTGAGGATTAATGCCGGCAAATTCCTCGGCCGTTTCATCAAGAATTTGCATCTCGAGGCCATCAAAGGCTGGCCCGCCATCGAGTCGCATCCGGATTGCGACACCACCATCGACACCCGGAGTTCCCTGATATTCAAACTTCAGGATGAAATCGCTGTATTCCTTGGTCGTATAGATTTTCCGGTCGTGAGTCTCACTGCACTCCAGGCTGCCGCGATTGGCGCGAAAGCCTTCGAGTGAACCCTGCCAGCCAGCGAGCGACTCGCCATCGAAGAGTGGGACAAATCCAGGCTCAAGTTTTAGGGGCGGTGGAGGAAGGATTCTAAGGGGAAGAGGCTTGAGAATTGGTGTTGCGGTCGCTTGTTGCTCCGGGGTTTGGGGCAAAAGTGTGTCTGGTTCCGCCCTGACTTGCATTTCCGGCCGCTCGTTCGCGAGCTTCTGCAGATGATCGCGGTAACGCGTGTGGCCAGCAACCGTTCTCAAGTGCTTGGCACCTGAAAGCAGATTAAACGCCTCCTGGCTAAGTACGGTGTCATTGCGTAACGCCAGGTAGTGCAGACTCGGCAAGTTCAACAGTTCTCGGAGCACATCATCATTTGAGATCGCGATTCCGACCGTCTTGAATTTGTCACGCGATTTCCATTTCCAAATTTCTGCATCCTTTGCACCCTGCAGATTGATAAACCTCAATGCCGGAAGTTCCGCAAGCACGTTCAAGACACTAGGCGGCACGTAATTGCGAGACCAAAAATGTGATAAGTCTCTGAATTGGGAGATAGCTTTCAGGTCGTCGTCAATATCGGCCGGCAGCGTCTCCATGGAAACGTCGCAGATGGCAACGATCGTATCGTCGGGCACCGGCGTTGCCGTAAGGCGCGACGGGCTTAGTCCCGACCGCTGCGAGAGTTGGTATCCGCGCTGCTGCAAATGACGAATAGCCTGACGATACGCTTGACTGCGATACAAATCGGGCATTTGACTTGGTAGTCCCGTGATCTGGCAGTTAGTTGCTTGGTTTAATTTGGTTGCCCCTTCCCGCGAAACATTGCTGTACTTCAGCGCCACTGCAATCAGCGGGGAGGCGATTAGTTCCTGCAACGATTCATCATCAACGCCAGTTTCTTCCAGCCCCAGTTCTTCTAAGGCAGGAAGCGTCGCTATCGCTTTGACACCGGCGCGTCCGATTTTGCTGCCTTTTAGGTTCAGATACACCAATCGCTGGGGCGGACTCTTCGCGAGCAGTTCAATACCTTGGTCGCGGTAGACTTTAGATCCTTGTAGATCTAGTCGTTCCAGATTCGGCAGTTGACCGAGGCGAGAGACGACGTCATCGGTTGCCGCCGAGCCCACGAGGCTCAGACTCTTCAGTTGCTTAACTTCCAGCACTTCCTGCAACTGCTGAGGACTCGCTTGCGAACCGCTGGCGACAAGCGAAAGGGTTCTCAGTTTGGGCGCATTTTTCAGAGCGGCAATCGATCCGGCTTGAAAAGTTGTGTTGGTCGCGTAGATCGTCGTCAGCCTTGCGGCCTTTGCCAGTTTTTCGGCATCTGCTTTAGAAAATCCGTCGGGCTTCGTGAGATTAATTACGTCAATATAAAAGGGCGTTTGAGGCAGGTCCCTAACTACTTTGATAGTGCTGCCAAGGTTGGCTGCGTTCCTAATTTGAACGCTGCTGCCTGTCTTGATCAGCCATTCGGCAATTTCGCGTTCCTGCTGATCGGCGGCCGACATGGGTGCGTCAGAAGTTGTCGGAGGGAGGAAAGATGGCGTTGTGCTCGCGCCCTTGCTCGTCGACGCTGGCTTCTTCGACGGTTTCTTAGTTACCGTTGCTGTCGATCCCTCAGGCACTTTGAGACGAGCGATTTCTTGCCCGTCCTTGTTTTTGACAATCACCCACACACCCAGAGCAGAGAGCGCCAGCGCGGCAAAACCTGCAGCGATCAGGAGTACGCGAATCTGCAGTTGGACAGACTTGTTCTTCCCTTTCGGCTTTGGCTTAGGCTTTGGAGTGGGAGTGGCAATCATGGACACCGTGTGGCCAGCGATGGTATCGAACTCGACGGCAACCTGCCCTTGGGCGATGGTCCCGGCGAGTTTGTTATCGGAAGCGGGCGAGATGGCGATGGTCGCTTCACTCAAGATGCTGCTGGAATCAGTGCCAGCGAGCGCAACAGGGGCGACTGGGGTCGGTAGTTTTCCCTTGGTTGTGGCCGCCGGTGATGGACCGATCGACTTGCCGCTACCGCCGCTGGCCATCGATTGCAAAAAACTCCCTAAGCTGCCGCTGGTCGCGGAGTCCGAAAGAATGTTGCTATTGGCCGTGGCTGGCGAACTGGCGAGCGCGGCCAGGTCGGCTTCGACCTCGGCCATCGTTTGGTAGCGGTCTTCGGGCTTCTTGGCGACCATGCGGGCGAAGAGGCTGGCGAGCGCGGCGGGGACGTCAGCGCGGATGGCGGTGAGATTGGGGATGGGCTTCTGCTGATGGGCCATCAGCTTTTGCACCATCGTTTCGCCCTCGAACATGTTCTCGGCAGTCAGCAGGCGATAGAGCGTGCAGCCGAGGCTATAGATATCGGCGCGGGCATCGGCGCGGCGAGTATCGAGCGCCTGCTCGGGGGCCATGTAGTCGACCGTGCCCATTACTTCGCCCGATTGGGTCAGGCCAGCCTGGCTGGGGTCTTCGATGCGGGCCAAACCCATATCGAGAATTTTCAAAGTCCCTTTTTTATCGAGCAGCAGGTTGGCCGGTTTGATATCGCGGTGAATCACTCCTTCGCCATGCGCGTAGGCGAGACCGCGGGCCGCTTGCAGGATGTAGTTCACCGCCCTGGGTACCGAGAGTCGCCCCTCTTTGGCAACGAGCGAGGCCAGGTCGCTCCCTTCGACATATTCCATCACCAGAAAGTGCGTATTGCCGGCCACGTCGGCGTCGTAGGCTGTCGCAATGTTGGGATGCGTCAGCCGGGCGGCGACTTTCACTTCCTGCTGAAAGCGCTTGAGGACTTCCGGAGTCTTGGTGACGGCGGGGGAAAGGATTTTGAGCGCCACGACGCGCTCCATGCGGCGATGCTCGGCCTTGAGGACCATGCCCATGCCCCCTTGGCCCAGTTTATCGAGCACGACATAGTTGCCGAGCACGAGCGACTTCCCTTTGCCCTGATAGGATTGCTGGGCTTGATAGGGAGTGAGTTTTTTAGCGCGCACTAGTTCGCGCGCAAATTGTTCGGCGTCTTGCGGTTGTTTCGCTGCGGCGAGGGAGGAGAGGAACTCGCGCAGCTCGGTTTCGGCGATCAGGCCACTTTCCGCAATCCGCCCCAAATACTGCTCCAGGCTGACAGGCATAGTATCCCCTTTGGAGGGATTTTAATTCGTCAGCGGACGGCGAACAAGTGAAAGTGGGCGGGGACCGAAAAGACTTTAAGGATGACCATTCAAGCTAATATAAAACCGCATGTTGTAACAAAAATCTCGCGATTTTTTTGGTAGCCCGACGCGTGAGCGAGGGAGCTATTCTGTTATCGCGTTCCGCGACGAGGAACGGTTGTTTTTGAGCTCCCCTTTTAGGTAGCCCGACGCGTGAGCGAGGGAGCTATTCTGTTATCGCGTTCCGCTACGACGAACGGTTGTTTTTGAGCTCCCCTCGCTGACGCGTCGGGCTATTTGCATTACTCAATGCAACGCGCTCCTCGCTGACGCTGCGGGTCTCCTAATCTAATCGGCCCACCCTACAGCGAGAGCCTTACTTAAAATGAACCTTGCACGCGCCGTCGTCGCAGCTGTCGGTGGTCTTACCCAGCAGGTAGCGGCGCTTGGCGACCTGGCGATAGAAGAACTGCCAGACGGGCGCGCTAAAGGGAATGTGCATTAGCGGGGCCAGTGCGTAGAGCACAGGCAAGGTACGGGAGAGGTAGCGAAAGGCAGCGGCCCCGGCATAGCGGTTGCCTTGGGGATCGATGAGATACATCTGCTCCATGAGCATGTCGTGTGTCAGATCGGGCCAGCGGCGAGCGACTTCCGGGTCGTGCAGCGAAATGAATGCGAGCCGGTTGCGGCCATCCCAGCGGCGCAGGTTCTTCACCTGTCCCGAGCAGAACTTGCAGTGGCCGTCGTAAATGACCACGGCCGCGTGGGGCAACTCGGCGGGGGTCGGCAGGTGATCGGCTGGCAGCGGGCGGGTTTGTTCAGGGGCGGTAACGGTGGCAGTCATGGCGGAATCCGATTCAGCAATTCCAGGCGGTGTCGGGCAGCACACTTCTATTCTACCACTTGAACCGCAAACTTTGGGTCCGGACAACTGCCCCTGAATCAAGCTACCAGAACATCGCAAAGTGTTACTGTGGAAAGAGATAGCCATCGGCCAGCAGCTGAGCCAATCGCCGTTAACCGCCTTTACCACTTTTCGCCCCCTGCCTACGATGGGTTTTTGGCTGCGAAGAGGCGATTGAGGGATTGTTGACGATGGCTGTGCTGCTGCAGATTCGTAACGCGTTTAAGAGTTACGGCGACCAGGTGCTGCTCGATGGTGCCGAGGCGACGATTACCGACGACGAGAAGGTCGGGTTTGTCGGCCGCAACGGGGCCGGCAAGAGTACGCTGCTGCGCGTCATCCTGGGCGAAGAAGAACTCGACCGGGGCGAGGTCATTCGTCACCCGCGGTTGCGCATCGGCTATTTGCGGCAACATGATCCGTTCGAACCCAACGAATCGGCACTGCAGTTCCTAATGCGCGACAGTGGCCAGCCCGATTGGAAATGTGGCGAAGTTGCCGGGCAGTTCGAACTGAAGGGTTCGTATCTGGAAGGGCCGGTGGCGAAACTTTCGGGCGGTTGGCAGACTCGCGTGAAACTGGCGGCCCTGCTGCTGCACGAACCGAACTTGCTGCTGCTCGACGAACCGACGAACTTCCTCGACTTGCGCACGCAGATCTTGCTCGAACACTTCTTGCGCGATTTTCGCGAAGCCTGTTTGATCGTCTCGCACGATCGCGCGTTCTTGAAAGCGACCTGCGGCCACACGCTCGACCTGGCGCGCGGCAAGTTGACTGTCTATCCCGGCAAGATCGACGACTTCCTGGCCTATCAGGCCGAGAAGCTGGAGCACGACAAGCGGACGAATGTCTCGGTCCTCGCCAAGCGCAAGCAGCTGGAAGAATTCATCGCCAAGAACAAAGCCCGCGCGAGCACGGCCACGCGGGCCAAATCGAAGAGCAAGCAACTCGAAAAACTGGAAGTCACGGAGATTGCCAGCGATGAGCCGACGGCCAACATTCGCGCGCCGATCGTGGAGCCGAAGAAGGGGCCCGCCGTTCGCTGCCGCGGGTTGTCGATCGGTTATCCCGACCGTGTGATTGCCAAGGACATCGATGTTGAAATCGAGCACGGTTCGCGGGCTGCAATCGTCGGCGATAACGGCCAAGGCAAGACGACCTTCCTCCGCTCGCTGGTCGATTCGCTCGAACCGCTGGCCGGCGAAGTGAAGTGGGGACACAACTGCCAGGTGGGCATTTATGCCCAACACGTGTACACCAGCTTGAATGAAAAGCAAACGGTGCTCGACTATCTGGAATACAACGCCGCGTCGGGGACCAAGACGCAACAGATTTTGGATGTGGCCGGCGCGCTTCTGTTTCGCGGCGAAGCAGTCAAGAAGAAGGTTTCGGTTCTCTCCGGTGGCGAGCGGGCCCGTCTCTGCATGGCTGGCCTGTTGCTCAGCCAATACAACATTTTGATTCTCGACGAACCGGGCAACCACTTGGACGTCGACACGGTCGAAGCGCTAGCGCAGGCGCTCATCGACTATAAGGGGACGGTGATCTTCACCAGCCACGATCGCCACTTCATGAGCCGCGTTGCGACCTGCATCATCGAAGTTCGCGATGGTCATGTGGTGAACTATCGCGGCGATTACGAAGCCTATCTGTACTATGTGAACAAAGAAATCGAAGCCGGCGAGCGGGAAGCGAAGGCAGCGAAGTCGCTGGCTTCGGGTTCGACAGCAGCTGCTCCGAAGTCCGCCGAAAAAGCCAAGGCAGTTCCAGCAGTGCCGAAGCGGAACGAGCGCGAAATTCGCAAGGAAATGACCATCCTCGAGCGAGCCATCGCCAAACTCGACGGCGAAAAGAAGGAAACGAATGCGAAGCTGCAGGTCTCGACCGATCCCAAAGAAGCGCTGCGCCTGCACAACGAAGTGACCGCCCTGACCATGCAACTGGCCGATACCGAGCTCCGCTGGTTCGAGTTGCAAACGCAATTGGAAGATGTGCTGTCGTAGCGCTGGGGTCGGGAGCCTACTTGGAAGTAAGTTCGCAGATGCCGATTTGGCCGTGGTTCTCGTCGACGGCGACTTGCAACCAGTCGATCTGCCAGCCGAGGCGGGCAGCGAGACGCGTGCGCAATTGTTCGCCGATCCAGCGGGCCAGTAATTCGGCCGTGGTATTAGGAACCGGCAGAATGAGGCAATCGCCAAGCGGAAAGATCCAGCGGCGGCCATCGGGCGTGAAGGTGACCCGGACTTCTTTCTCGTCCGGCACAACTTTGATCAGCGGGTGGCTGTCGGGCAGGAGCATCCGATGGTCGAGTTGATCGGTGATGGCGTGCAGTTCATCGCGGGCGGCGATGAAGTCGATGACGTACGAGTTCTCATCGAGCGGACCGGCAATTTCGACTGCTACGCGATAGTTGTGGCCATGCAACCGCTCGCAGATATCACCAGCAAACGTGATGAAGTGCGCAGCGGCGAACACATGGTGTTCTTTGTCGAGCCGGATGCGATAGGTTTCGCTCATGGAGCTTGCTTACTTGCCGCCTGGTTCTTGGCATCGTGGTGGTGTTGGTGCAACTTCGATTGCAGGCTGGGGAAAATCCAACCCTGCCGATAGAAGTAAATGAGCATGCCGGCCACCAGGACGGCCATCACCGCCAGGCAGGCGACGTAGCCATAGGGACTATGCAGTTCCGGCATGTTCAGCGGCATTGCCCCTTCAGCATAGTCGAAGTTCATGCCATAGATGCCGGCAATGAACGTCAGGGGAATGAACAGCGTACTGATGATGGTGAGCACGCGCATCGTTTCGTTGATGCGGTTGCTGAGGGCCGACATATAGAGGTCGCGCAGGTCCGCCGTTAGTTCGCGATAGGTTTCGACGAGGTCGACAATCTGCACGATGTGATCGTAGCAGTCGCGCAGGTAGACTCGCGTATCGTCGGTGATCAATTCCGAGGCATCGCGCGTGAGCGAAGCGACTGCCTCGCGCATCGGCCAGATCGCCCGCCGCAACATGAGCAAGTCGGCCTTCACCATGTGCAGCGCGTCCATCAGCCGTTTTTCGGGGCGCTCGAGGACGTCTTCTTCCAGTTCGTCCAAGCGCTCGGAATAGACTTCGAGGACGGGATAGTAAGCATCGATGGCCGCATCGATCAGGGCATAAGCCAAGTAGTCGGGCCCGCGCAGGCAGATTTTTCCCGCGCGGTCGCGAATGCGTTGGCGAACGCGATCGAACGAATCGCCTGGGGGGCCGCCTTGAAAGGTAAGCACCCATTTATTGCCGAGAAACAGGCTGAGCTGCTCGGTATGAGCGCGCTCGACGATGCTCGCCATTCGCATGACGATGAACATGTGATCGCTATAGTCGTCGATCTTTGCCCGCTGATGCAAACTGACGACGTCTTCGAGCGCCAGGCGATGGAGCTTGAACATCTCGCCGAGCTTTTCGAGCGTCGTCACATCACCCAAACCGTCGACATTGATCCACAGCACGTCGTGAGTGGCGAGTAACTTCGGGATTTCGCTCAGGTCTTGAATATCTCGCTCGATCACACCGGTGCCGTTGGCGTTATAAGCCAAGGCATGCAGCACCGGCTTGGGCTGCGAGGGATCGGGCGCGATCGTACCAGGCGAAGAACCGGGCTTGGTGCGCCGCTTGACCTTCAGTTCGTGGCGTTTGGAATTGTGCGTGCGACGAAACTTCAAGCGGCGACCTTTCGGAACTCGCGCGTCGCATCGGCGGCCAGCCGAACTTCCAGCGGCCGCATCACGTTCAAATGCACATCACGCTGCGGATAGGCTATCACGATTCCGGCCTGCGAGAATAGCTCGTCGATGCGGAAACGAATGTCGCTCTCGACTTCGCGCTTCGAAGTACTCAACAACCTGAGCCAGACTCGCAAACAGAAAACGAGTGAGTCGGCTGCGAAGTCCTCAAAGACGACGCTTGTTTCGCAATCTTTCAAGACGCCGGGATGTTCGTTGGCTGCCTGAAAGAGAAGACGTTCCACCTCGCGCAGTGGGGATCCATAAGCGACGCCGACCTTGATATCGGTGCAGATGCGGTCGTCGCTGAGAGTCCAGTTCACAACCTGATTTTCGAGAAACTTGCTGTTAGGAACAATCACCTCGAAATTGGTACCCGTGGCCAGTCGCGTGCTGCGAGCACCGATCTCGGTAACTCGCCCAATGCGGCCATCAATTTCAATCACATCGCCGACGCGAATCGGCCGCTCAGCAATCAAGATCAGCCCGCTGATGAAGTTGTTGACGATATTCTGGCTGCCGAAACCGACGCCCACCGCGAGAGCACCGCCGGCAAAACTAAAGACCGTGATCGGCACGTTGAGAATGTTCAAAGTCAGCATGCCGAAGCTAATCAGCAGCACGTAGTAACTGATCGACTGCAGCGGCGCGCGGGCGGTTTGATTTAATCCGAACCGCGAGAGCAAC
Source organism: Anatilimnocola aggregata (assembly GCF_007747655.1). NCBI lineage: Bacteria > Pseudomonadati > Planctomycetota > Planctomycetia > Pirellulales > Pirellulaceae > Anatilimnocola > Anatilimnocola aggregata. The sequence continues at coordinate 1,958,876 of NZ_CP036274.1, read as the reverse complement.
TTCGCCCCAATCCAGCGGCTGATCATTCCCGCCGCGATGTAGCCGCAGCCCATCAGCACCAGACCGCCAAACAGAGTACCGACGGTCACCAGCGGCTTGGTATCGGCACCTCGCACCAGCACAAAGTTCCAGACCGACGCCACGTGATCCCACGCTTCGCCCGCCTGACCGAGAAACTTCTCCCGGAGATCATCTGCCTTCTCGGTGCTGGCCACAGCTGTTGCGGGACCAGTTGCTGCTTGGGGCTGATTATCAGCGGCCGCGGGCAGCATGGCCTGGGCTGGCACCACTGCTTGCGTTTGAACGGGCCGAAAACCGGGTGCTGGGGGTGAAAAAGCCGGTGGTGGCTGGCTCGGCGGTGACGATTGGGGTGCTGTGGGTTGGCCGGGCAAGGGAAGCAGTTGCAGCTGAGCGGCCGCTAGGGTTGGCCAGGCAGCAACAGCTAAAGCGATAGCTAGTAAGCACTTACAGGTCTTCATGGGCATTTCCACTCAAGCGCAGGCGCGGGCAGACAATTCTGTGTAGGGAAATAGCGGAGCAGGCGGTTTCAGGTCAAGAGAACTCCCCCTATCCTGATAGCAATGAACTCCCCGCCTTTTCTCCCCTACACCTGGATGCTGCTCAGCGCGACAGCATTCTCGGTGATGGCCATCTGCACCCGCGCGCTCGCTGGTCAGTGCAATTGGCAAGTCATCGCCATCTTTCGCACCGGCCTGGCCATGCTGTTCGCTGCCATGCTGGCTTATCGTGCGGGGGCGAAGTTCGCCGTCTTTCGTCCGCCAACTCTCTGGATGCGCAGCCTGGCGGGGAGCGTGAGCCTGCTCTGCGGCTTTTATGCCATGACGCACGGCAGCGTGTCCGAAGTCATCGTAATGACCAACATGTATCCGCTCTGGGTGGCCGTACTTAGCTGGCCAATCTTGGGGGAGATGCCGTCGCTGGAAGTCTGGGCGGCTATGCTGCTGAGCATTGCTGGCGTCTGCTTAATGCACCCGCCCCAAGAATTGGGTGGCCAACTGGCCTATGGAGCAGCCTTGCTCAGCGCGTTCACCAGTGGCATCGCGCTCATTGGCCTGCACAAGTTAAAGGACCTCGATCCTCGGGCCATCGTCACGCACTTCAGCGGCGTCGCGCTACTGCTGAGCCTCGTCGCCTGCTTTGTCTTTCCCCAAACCTTGCCGACGAAAATCACTCCCAGCATCGTGTTGCTACTTCTCGGCGTGGGGACATCGGCCACGGTGGGGCAATTGTTATTGACCAAGGCCTTCACGTCGGCCAATGCGGCCCGCGTTTCCGTTGTGGGACTCTCGCAGGTGGCGATCGTCATGCTGCTCGAAGGTTTGATCTGGCAGCGCTCCTTCAGCGTCCTCACCCTCTTCGGCATGTGTCTCGTCGTCGCCCCGACTGCCTGGATGATTCTGCGGCGAGCACGATAATCATCCTAAGTAGCCCGACGCGTGAGTGAGGGAGAATTCGGTTAACCCGCGCGCTTGCGCGGGTGAACTGCGAAACAAGCGAACCATCAGTTCAACGGCCGCAAGCGGCCCGGTTAACCGAGGACTACTACGCCCTGCCGACGCAGACCAGGCACATGTCGTCGTTTTGCGGGGCGCGGCCGAGGAACTTTTTCACGTCGTCGACGATCAACTGCCCGAGTTCCACCATGCTCCGCGGCTTCTCGCGGACGTGATCGCGGAGCCGTTCGATCGTGAAGAACTTGCCGTCGGCGTCGATCGATTCGTTGATGCCGTCGGTATACAGCGTCAGCGATTCGCCGGGGCCCAGATCGATCTCGGTCTGCTCGTATTCGACCGTATCCATAATGCCCAACGGCAGCCCGGCGATTTTTTCGGCCGGTTCATCGATCGAGCCATCGGCCTTGCGATGCAACGGCGACATGTGCCCGGCATTCACCATCTGCACGCGATTCGTCGCAGGATCGATCACGACCAGAATCATCGTCACGAAGCGTTGAATATTCAGCTGGCTCAGCCGCTCGTTCAGCCGAGTCATGGCAATGGCCGGATTCGGTTCGCTGAGCAAGCTCGAACGCGTTTCAGCCGAGAGCTTGGCCATGAGAAGCGCGGCGGCGACACCGTGACCGACGACATCGGCCACGACGATGGCCTCGCGACCATCTTGCAGCGGGATGTAGTCGAAATAGTCGCCCCCAATTTGCTCGGCCGGATTGTAATAGTCGAAGAACGAATAGCCCGTGAGTGCCGGCTTGCTGGTGGGCAAGAAGGCGAGTTGCACGTCGCGGGCCACTTTCATGTCGTGATCGACTTCCCGCTGCCGCAGTGCCGACTCGTGCAACTGCGCGTTGTTAATGGCCACTGCTGCCTGCGAAGCGGCGCTCACCAGCAGTTCCAGATCTTCGGGCTGAAAGCGCTGGCGCTGATCGAGCGTATCGATCTGCAGCGCGCCGAAGGCTTTCCCTTCGTTGTCGATCAGCGGGGCGCACATCATCGAGCGGATGCGAAAGTCGGCGATGCTCTGACTCAATTCGAACCGCTCATCGGTCGCAGCATCGGCCGAGAGAATTGCCTGGCGCGATTCCATTACGTGCCGCACAATTGTCCGGCTGATGCGCAGCGAATCGTTCGAGTCCTCGCGCCGCAGACGCACCCAGCGCGGCACCAACAGCCCGTTGGGTTCTTCCAGCACGATGAATCCACGGTCGGCCTGCACGAAAATTTTGAACAAGCTTTTGAGAATCTGCGGCAGCACTTCGTCCAGGTTCAGCGCGCGACCCAAGTTCTGCGTAATCTCGACGAGCGCGGCCAGCTTGACTTCGGCACTGGCTGCCACATGCACGCCGCCGCGGCTCGACGTGGACACATCGAGCTTCGACATGATGGTCGAGTTGGGATGCCCCGCCTCGTCGTCGACCATCAGCGTGCCCAGGCCGGCGCCATCGGTGATGCCCAGCTTGTTTTGCACCTTGAAAGGGACGTCGGCGTGAAAGGTGTACGAAACTTCGCACACGCGGACGACATCGCCGGGCTTCAGTTGCCGCTGCCCGTCGATCTTCGCGGGCTCTTCATTCAAAAATGTGCCGTTACGGCTGTTCAAATCTTCCAGGAAATAGTCGTTTCCCTTGCGATTGACTGCCGCATGCTGCCGACTCACCGCCCCGACCTCGATCACCACGTGGCACTCGGGATGCCGACCCATGATCGTGCGATCGGTGCGCAGTTCATACCGCTTGCCGGCTTGGGGACCATTGTTCGCCGTCAAGTAATACATGATGCAAAGTCTCGGCGACGAGCTGCCGACCCGTAAAATCACGACAATAGGGGAGCGAAGCCGCGGAGAAGTACTGCTTCGGCCAGGTTTTGCCGACCGTGCGGCACCAAACCTCGCATGCCGATTTTAGGTTTCCGGGTCACTAAGCGTCAACCTTGCCATTTTCATCTTCGCGGGACGCGTTTGTGCCAGCACTTCATCGTTCCGGGCAATGCGCTGCAATTCGCACAGCCATCCACTACATTGGCGCAAGCTCACTCACCTCATTTGTCTCCTCTTCCGCGAGCTACCGATGTTCGTTCGTCATTCTCTGATCGCGCTCTCGTTCTGCCTCTTCAGCTTTGCAGCCATTGCCGCGGACAAAGCTCCGCAACAGCTGCTCCTGCTTTCGCAAAAGCCCGATGGACACCCGGCGGCGACGCACGAGTACGAACCGGGGCAAAAGGTGCTGGCGAAGTTGCTGCGCGATGTGCCGCAGCTGGAGATTTCGCTGGTGCGGGCCGATGGCGACTGGACCGACGGCCCGGCAATCATCGACAAGGCCGACCACTGCGTGCTGTTTGTCAGCGAGGGAGCCAAGTGGGTGAATAACGACCCCGCGCGGCGCCATGCCTTCCGCCGGATGGCCGAACGCAAAGGGGGTCTCTCGGTCTTTCACTGGGGGATGGGCACCCGCGAGGCCGCACACATCGATACGTTCGTGCAGCTGTTCGGGGCCTGCCACGGCGGCCCCGATCGCAAGTACAAATTCCTCGAAACGACGGTCACTCCCGCCGCCGATCATCCGGCCACGGCTGGTCTGACCAAGCCGTTCACCATCAAAGAAGAGTTCTACTACGCCCTCAAGCGCGACCCCGGCAACAAAGACCTGATCCCGCTCCTGACGGCCCGCATCGACGACAACGACGAAATGGTCTCGTGGGCCTGGACTCGCCCAGACGGCGGCCGCTCCTTCGGCTTCTCCGGTCTGCACTACCACAACAACTGGCAGCGCCCCGAGTACCAAAGCTTTCTCGCCCAGGGCGTCCTTTGGACCACGCAACTACCTCAACCTAAGTCGTTCCCGGCAACGCTCGCGGTAGAGGATTTAGAGTTGGGGAAGTGAGCAAAGGTGCGGGTGTGTAAAAGAACTGCGTCGTGAAGTTGATGCGAGAATGCGTACACTATCAACGGCAATCAAATAGCACCGATCGACTCTTGTAAAAGTCCCAAGTGAAGGCATGAATGCCCATCGCGTTCAGATAGTCCGCAAGCATTTCACGTGTGAATCAATCCTGAATGCTCACTGAATTATAAGACGCTAGATTCTCAAAAGAAAGTGGCTTGCCGCTCTAATAAAACTCCGGACCGTCCTCTCCGTTCAAAACCGCAATACACCTTCCCACACAAGGAAAATCTCGGATATTGATCGGATCAGACACGTATAGGTAGCATGTTCCAGTCCTTTCAATATCAGTCAGTTGATTAACGGATTGCTCCGCAACTCCATAGCTCACCCCCAGCAATTCAATCCCCTGGTGATATGCCCAACTCTCCCTAGCAGCGACTCCTGTGAGCCATGAAATAATCCTGTCCAGCCATTGTGGGCTTCCACGACCAAGTAGCGCAAACTGCTGCAAGGCAACAATTCTGCAACGCATTTGTCAATTGATTTATCACGAACAGGGGAGACTGAGGCACCATAATCACTTAACCACTTAATGCAAAAATCTATCGTAGGCTCAAAACTGCTGTGAACAAACGCGATATTGCTCGTAACAGAAAAAAGGAGCTTGAAAAACCGAATATATCTGAACTATTCATGAACATACTACTAATCTACGGATTGAATGTGATAGAAGGCATGTGTTCTCGTGGTCTAGTCGTAGTAGCGGAATTTTTGACTTGCAATTTATACGTCAGTCTCATGGTTGCTTGCCAACCGAATCACCGAAATCATGCTTAAAAGATGTTCCATAGTTTCAGTGTAGTGTCTTACTTATGCGCCTGTTTGTTGATAGTAGCCGCTTTAAGAGTGATCCGATCGTGAATTCAATTGGCTTCGACTTCGGTAGTGTTGCGAATCTGGATATTCCGGAGTCCGCGAAGGCGTTCTTAGCTCGAGAGGGATTGCCTGCCGCAGCTTTGCTTGATGTAAGGTTTGAAAGTTGGAACGGAACGTTTCCTACCTTGGGTCAATACTGTGACGACCGAGGATGGACGCGTGATTTGGAAGCTGAGGAATTCTATCGGGTCGGAACTGACGGCGAAACCCAACTCTGCATCCAAAGAGGTTCAGGACACGTAGTGAGCATCGACCCAAAACACCGCTACATAACGCGGTTCGTAAATAGCAGCATTGGGCAGTACATTAGCTTCTTGCACACATACAGCCGCTACTGCAAAGAGGTGGACGGCGTGGACGACGACAGTGCGCAATTGCTCGTCCAACGAACTCAAACCTATTTTGAAGAAACCGATTTGCAGGCGATAGTTGTAAGAGAAAGTTGGTGGTCGACGATCTTGGAGCAGATGCGCATGGGTATGGCTTAGCCAACTATTGACGATTGGTCTCCGGCGTCTTGGCTGGCACGTGCAAAGCAGGGAACCTTGAAAGACGCGAAGCAAAATCGACGTAAGTTGCGAGCCCACCAAACCGAGGGGCGTTCAAATAAGCCGTTCGCCAGAGAACGAAAAGTGGCGAATTTCTCGGGTGCTGCGCGAATTTTGGGTTGGCTAGGGGTGGGGAAGTTGAACGTTTACGCCGAAGCGAGAGCAACATGATCGCGACTTACGGCGATTAGGGGCGAGGCGACGTGGTCGCGCGAGATGTCGCGTCAGCCCCGTTCTCCGGACTACCGAGGCGAGGGAGCAGGAACAAAGACATCGTCCCCTAATTCCCAGCTCCCAGCTCCCAGCTACCAGTTCCCAGCCCCTACCGCCCAGCGCTGATGGGCTCGCGGTTCTCGACGAGCTTGATTGGCTTGACGTAGACGTTGGCAGCGCCGAGGGAGTGAGACTGTTCCCCTTGGACGAAGACGCGCACGTGGCAGGCACCGTGGCACTCGGCGGGAATGGTCAGGTCGGTGGTGAATGGGCCCGCGGTGACCGGTAGCTGCAGGCGGGTCCAGCAGCGGTCGTTGGCTTGCTCGTAGACAGGGTGGAGCGAGGCGAGGCCGGCGTTGGATGGGTTGAAGTGGTCGCGTTGCGGCAGGTCGGTCTTGAAGCGGTCGCGGCGGCAGCAGAGTTCGACGACGGCGCTGCCGCCGATGGTCGATTCGCCGCTGACGGTGATCGTCTGCCCGGGCTCGGCATCGCGGGGCACGGTGAGTTTGACCTTGGTCGGATGGGCGAGCTTGGTCATTGGGTCGCCAATGAGATTGAACAGGTGGACGTGCTCTTTCCGCTCGTCGGTCATCTGCTGGCGGGCGGGGCTCATGACCGACGCCATCGCATCGAGCAGCAGGCGGTTGGTGTTCTTGAGCGGATTGGCTTCGTCGATCGGTTTGACCATTTGCAACTTGGCGTTCAAGATTGCTTCGCCCAACGTGGTGGGCTGCACTTTGAAGTACTGCTCCATCATGGCCGAGCCCATGACCGCCATGGCATACGGCATGGTGACGCGGGTGCCGCCATAGATGGCGACGGGGCCGCCGGGCGAATGCAGCATCGTCTCGGCCAAGCAGTCTTGTTCGCCATCGAAGGCGGCGGTGTAGCAGGCGAGCATGATGGCGATGGGGGCGCGGTTCTCGCACTTGAGCTTGGGACCGTCGTTCACATCGAGAATGTGAAAGCGAGCCCCCGGAACCGCGACACGATCGAGGGCCGTGTTCTGGCCGTGCCCGATGTAAACCCAGAAGAGGCAGCCATCGTTGTGTTGTTGCAGCGACACTTCGTGAAAGCGGCGTGGGTCGGGACAGAAGGGGCTGCGCCAACTGCCGTAAGTCATGTTGGTGGTATAGCTGGCGGGGATGCCGTCGGTGAGAAACTTGCGGGTGGTACTTTCGATCATCGAATCGACCACGCCGCCGAAGCCACCCACGCCCGCGACGAAGTTGATGCGTTGCCGCCAGAGACCGTGATCGACCGACTTTTCATAAGCGAGGATTTTGGCAATGACCGCCGAGAGTTGCTGCGGAGTATCGGCAGGGATGCGGCCGATGGCAACATCGGGGAGTTCGTCGTCATCGAGGTCGGCATACCAGTTGTCGGTGGCGATTTCGGGTTCGCTGCCGAACTTCACATTGACCTTAGCTGTGGCATAGTGCGTGGGAACGCAGCGCTGGCGAATGAGATCGCTGGTGCCGAGCGTCGGCTCCGCATCGCCGACCAGGAGGATGTATTTGAGGTTCCCTTTTTTCGCCGCCTGGCGAATGCCATTGCGGATTTCGGTTGGGGTCCAGGTGTTGGGAATGTAAACGAAGCGATGCCCCTGGGCATAGCGATGAGCCAGGAGGGGATCGAGCGCCGGGATGAACGACTTGGGAGCAACAACGACGGCATCGGGAGCATCGTCGGTGGGCGCAGGTGGCGTGGGCGCAGTCTCGGCGGCCAGCGTTAAACAGAGCAACATCCAAGCAGTCATCGGCGATCCCTCAACTGGGGCAAGGCGGTTAGCAAGCTCGAATGTACCGCGCTGGGTAATTTTCAGGAAAGATGAATCTGCCGAGGTGCCAGCTGGCATTACGCCCGAAACGGGGCATTTCCACTCATTTTCACGAGAAAAATGCGGATCACGACCAGCTGGCAAGCTTCGTGGTAGCTACCGCGGACTTATCGGGAAGGCGGAAGTAGAGTATTCTGCTGCCAGAGCGATGCGACCTGGGTGCTAGGCCGCTAATCGCTGTTTTCGTCCCGCGCAGGAATACTTGAGGAATGAGTTTATCGGTCATTGCGGTCATTATCGTCATGCTGCTGCTCAACGGATTGTTTGCAGCGTATGAGTTGGCCCTGGCGTCAGTGCGCGTAGATCGCTTGCGATTGCTAACGGAGCAAAAACGGCGGGGAGCTGCGACCGCCCTGAAGATGAAGGGGCGCATGGAGGCCAGTCTGGCCGTCGTGCAGTTGGGAATTACTCTGGTCGGTGCCATTGCGGCCGCTGTCGGTGGTGCCTCGGCCGAAGAGGGCCTGACTCCGCTGATCAGACCGTGGCTCGAGACGATTGGCATTCATTCGGAGAATTGGGCCAACTTTTTCGCCATCGCCTGCGTCGTGCTGCCGATCTCGGCATTTACGATTGTTGTGGGCGAGCTGATCCCCAAAGTCTTTGCCCTCAAGAATGCCGAGCTCGTCTGCCTGCTGCTCAGCCCGCTGATGTGGGTCTTTTCGATTGTGGCGTTTCCTGCTGTGTGGTTATTCGAAAACATCACCATGCAGTTTGTGGCTCTGGTCGAACGTTTGCCCTTCATGAAGCAGACCGACGATCACCGCGCCGTGGGACTGCACGAATTGCGGGCCCAGGTCAACTTGCTGCGGGCCAGTCAGGCGATTGGGATGCAAGAAGAACGCATCATCTTGCAAGCGAGTCGTTTGTCGTCGATGAAGGTCAGCGACATCATGCTGCCGGAAGACGACATTGTGATGGTAGTGGCCGATGCCCCGCTGAGCGAGAACCTGATCATCGCCCACATGGACTTGCACACCCGGTTTCCCGTCACGGTGCGGCGCGGCGATCCCCAGGCGATCATCGGCTATGTAACGTTCAAAGACATGGTGCTGCTGGCGAAGACACACCCGGGCAATCCGGTGATTCGTGAGATTGTGCGCCAGATCAGCAGCGTGTCGGTCGATCTCTCCCTGAGCGAATCCCTGCGGCGAATGACAACCGAGCATCAGCACTTGGCGCTCGTACGCGGCGAGGGTGGAACCGTGGTCGGCATGATCACGCAGGAAGATATCTTTGAAGAACTCGTCGGCGATATTCAGGACGAGTTCGATCGCTTGCCGCGTCACATCAGTCCAGCAGGACAACAACTGGTGGTGGGAGGCGGCGTGACGCTGGGGCAACTTCGCAATTTGCTCAAACGCGTGGAACTGGGCGGTGAACTGCCCGATGCGACGGCAATCAACGATTGGTTGAACCTGGGACGCGAGGACCACCTTCGCGGCGGCGATGTCGTCGAAATCGACGGGCTTTGGTTTCAAGTGCGCAAGGTGCGCCGCCGGCGTATTACCGAAGCGTTGATCGATCCGCTCGGTAGCCCGTTCGACCCCCGGCGCTCGGCTGCGGCCATTCCCCTGACCGAGAAGACGGCATAATCGGCGATGAAAGCCACGATCGAGGTCGTGCTGTTCGATGCGGTGGGCACGCTGATCTTCCCCGATCCGCCCGTGGCTGTCGCTTACGAAATGATCGGCCGGCGATTTGGCTCCGAGGTTTCAGTCGAACAAGTGGGCGAGCGATTTCGGGCTGCGTTTCGCTTAGCCTACGATCAGCGCAATTCCGGCCAGGTAACGCGAACGAGTGAAGCCAATGAACTCGCCCGCTGGAAGGCGATTGTCGGTGCGGTCTTCTTCGATGCACCCGTGGAAAATGGGAATGAACTCTTCTCCGCGCTGTGGCAACACTTTGCGGAACCGACAAACTGGCGAGTGTTCGACGACGTGCAGCCCACCATCGAGGTGCTCTGGCAGCGTGGCTATCGTGTGGGCATTGCTTCCAATTTTGATGAGCGGCTCTTAAACATCTGCCAAAGCTCGCCAATCCTCCGGCAATTTGATTCTTTCTTCATCAGCTCGCAAGTTGGCTGGTCGAAGCCTGCGCCCGAGTACTATCGCGCGATAGAGCAGACACTTAATGTTTCTCCATCGCGAATCTTGATGATTGGAGATGACGAGCAAAACGACGTCCGTGCGCCGCTATCACTTGGTTGGAGAGCTCGCTGGCTGGTGCGCGGGGATGCTGCTTCGCAACCGGGCCAGCTGACCTCATTGCTAGACCTGCTGAGCGAAGTGGACTGAAGACAGGCGGAAGTGAATTCTTGCTTCCCGCAAATCACGCCGCCATACTGCGGGCACTTCATTCTTTCCCGCTTAGTGCCCGAGTTCCTGCTATGGCGTTTCACGGTCGTCTTGCGCTCGCCTTGGTCGTTGGCCTCTTATGGATGCCATCGCACGTGCATGCTGAAAACTGGCCCAGCTTTCGCGGACCCACAGGAATGGGGCTCAGTCAGGAAAAGGGACTGCCGCTTACCTGGAACGCTGCTGACGGCAGCAATGTGCTCTGGAAATCGCCGCTCCCCGCCACGCTGGTGGATGGTAAGCCCGACCACAATCAATCGAGCCCGATCGTCTGGCAAGATCGAGTCTTTGTCACGACCGCTTACTGGCCCGCCGATCGCAAGCAAGAAGAGCAACCCGAACAGCGACTGACCTGTTACCGACTCATCGATGGTGAGCAGTTGTGGGATACCGCGATTCCCACGGGGCCTTGGACGCTTTCCGATCGGCGCGGCGGCTATGCAGCCCCGACACCCGTGACCGATGGGGAGCGAGTCTATGTGCTGTTTGGTTCGTCGTTGCTGGCGGCAGTTGATTTCGCCGGCAAGATTGTTTGGCAACAAGAACTGGCCGATTGGCAGGCCTTTGATGTGGCCATCGCCTCCAGCCCCATCTTGCACCGCGGTCAGCTGCTAGTGCTGGCCGATCGGAATCAAAAGAAGTCGAGTTTGACTGCCTACGACCCGGCGACCGGCAAACAACTGTGGGAGCAGAAACGCACCACCGGCTTCACTCACACGACGCCGGTCATCGTCGAAGTAGCAGGCCGCGCACAGTTGCTGGTTACTGCTTCCAGCGAGTTGCAAGGACTCGATCCGGCCAACGGCGAAAAGCTCTGGTGGTGCAAGACGCCCGGCGATGTCACGTCTCCCGTGTTCGCCGATGGCCTCATCTATACCGATAGTGGCCGTGGCGGGCCAGGCATTCTCGTCGCAGCCGATGGTCAAGGAGATGTCGCGGCCACGCACGTGAAGTGGAAGCTCGATCAGATTCCCGAAGGACTCTCGTCGCCAGCAATTGCGGCTGGCCATCTCTATCGGCTGCACAATCCAGGTGTGCTTAAGTGCGTCAATCTGGCAACGGGCACCGAGCAGTACGCCACGCGACTGAATGGCGTATCAGTTTCATCGAGCCCCATCGTCACGCCTGATGGGCGACTCTACTTTGCCAGCGCGGGGAAGACTTTCGTCGTGCAAAGTGGACCGAAGTATGAACTGCTGGCCACCAACGATCTGGGTGACGCTTCCTCGTCGTCTGCCGCAGCGAGCAACGGACGTTTGATCTTTAAAGGTAAGAAATACTTGTTCTGCGTTGGCCAGAAATAACAATCAATCCTGCCAGGAACTCTCCCATGTTACGCTGCTCCTTCGGCTGCCAGATCGCTTGCACGTTATTGCTCACCTCTACGGCGTTTGTGAGCGGACAAGAATCCGAACCCGGCAAGTGGACAGTGATCTCGAATGAGGTTCTCGCGCAAGTAATGCCCGGCTATCCGGGCAAGACCGCGGGCGTGACCGTCGATCCAACGAACGGCCATGTCTTCATGGTGATTCCCGATCAGGGACTTTGGAGAAGCACGGATCAAGGGAAGAATTTTGCCCGCGTTGATGGCAAAAAGATCGGCGGCCGCTGTGAAACGGGCTTCGCGCTTAATTTCGATCCAGCTGGCAAGAGGCTGATGTGCTTCATGATTTACGGCTCCAGCGGGATAACCACCGACGGCGGCGAAACCTGGACTGTTTCGAAGACCAGCCATCTCGATTTTGGAGCCGTCGATTGGCACGCCACCGGCAAATGCCTGCTCGCCTTGCGGCACGAAGCAGGCGGCCTGCTCGCGCTCTCGACCGATGCTGGTCAATCGTGGCAGGATTTGCAAAAGGGCTTCTCGCATGTGGGGGTTGTGAGCGACAAGATCCTGCTGGCCAGCAAGGGGAAAGGCATTTTGCGCAGCGTGGATGGTGGCCAAACTTGGACAGAGGTATCGAAGAGCACGCCCGCTTCCCGCGTGATGATCGTCCGTGACAAGACCTGCTATTGGCCAAGTGCGGACGGAGTGCTGGTAAGCAAGGACGAAGGGGCCACTTGGGAAGTGCTGGGCACGCCGGTCTCGTGCGTGCTCGGGCCTTACTTTGGCAAGTCAGCAGACCACTTGATGGTCGTGAACAAGGAGGGCTTTCAAGAAACGACCGACGCCGGTAAATCGTGGAAAACCGCAGCACCACTCCCCGCAAGCTTTGACGTGGGATTGGTTGGACCGAATTACGCTTGGGATCCCGTCGGCAACATTCTCTACGCTTCGTCGATGGGCAAAGATACCCTGAGACTTGTTCGGTAGTCTCTCAGCGCGAGAATAAATCGGTCTTAATATCGGCTTCGACGGGCTCCGAAAAATACTGCCGATCTGCCCGCGGATAGATGTGCCGGCTGAAGGGAGCAAAGCCCCCGGCATCGTCAAAGTACATGTAGTGCGTAATGCGAATGGAATCTTCGGTCACACGAATCCAATTGAACGAGTTCTTTTCTCGCTCGCGCGCTCGGCCGCGACGAGACGTTGTCGTCCCGCTTTGCACGATCACAATGCCGTGCTTGCGGTCCTTGCCGGGATAGAGATCAAGCGAGTTCCCGACGTACGCCCGGTGCAAGTGGCCGCCCAGAATTAACTCCACATTCAGGTCGTTAAAAACATCGATGGCCCGTTTAGCCCGTGGCATCACACTGCTTCGTTCATAGTCGGGTGCCGGGGCAAAATGATGGTGGGCGACGACAATCCGCACGGCATCCGCAGGAGCTGCCGCGAATGCCTCACGCGCGAAGTCGAGTTGAGCCTGGTCGATTCGGCCGTTGGTAATGGCTCTTAGCGGCGAAGTCGAATCGAGAGATACGATCGTGGCGTGCGGCAACTGATAGACCTCGTTCAGCTTCGCGGTGATGTGCTCTTGGTAGAGCGCGTGCGGAGTAAAGATTCGCTCCCAAACGCGATACAGCGGCACATCGTGATTGCCGGGGCAAACAATCAGTGGGACGGGAGGAAGTTTATCCAAAAACTTTCGCGCGGCAGCGAACTCCGCGGCCTTGGCACGCTGAGAAAAGTCGCCACTGGCCACAATGATATCGGGCTTGAGGGCCGCTGCACTTTTCAATACGGACTCAGCCACTTTGGGCACGAAAAAGGGCCCGAAGTGCAAGTCGGAAATGTGCATGATGTTGAACATGTAAGAATTATCCCGGCCGCGTCAAGCGTCCGATTCCAGTCGCAGTTGCAAATCCAATAGAGAAGTCGCCAGCAGTTTACCCTGCGTGTCGATCCGCAGGCTGCGACTGGCTCCACCGCCGAGTGCGTCATACAGCAAAAAGTTGAAGGCCCCGATCAGCGGCAACTCGAATCGCTCGACGCGCGAAACGCCCAGCCCGGCAAAGTGCGACTGCACCCGCACGGCCGTGAGTCGACTGCGAAGGATTTCATAACTCGCGGCGTTGTTGGCTACGACGCCGATGTTGGCATGATTCCCTTTGTCGCCGCTGCGAGCAGTGGCCAGATCGCGAATCGAGATGAGTTGTTGTCCGGCAATCATGCGAGCCACTCCTGCGCTGTGCGAACCGTGGATTGACCACGAACGAGCGACTTTGGCACCAGTGTGGGCCAGTAAGCAAATACTGGGCGCACCTGCGGCCTGCCGCTCGCATAGCCGGCCAGCCCAGCGGGACCGCTGGTAATTAACGGTGCAAGCTCACGAGTGAAATGCTCGACCGCAGCCCGATTGGCGTCATGCACTGTGACACGCAGCATCAATTCGCCTGGAGGCTGATACTTCCGCCAGAACCAAGTGCCAGGAACGCCTGCTCCCTGACCGATCAGTTCAATGTTCGTCCTCGCCAACGAGAATCCTGCAGCTTGCACGCGCTGCAGAATCATCTCACCGCAGGCCTGCGCTTTTTCCCGACAATCGAGGCCATAAACCAGCAACTGTCCGCTGGCCATAAAGCCATCGCGATAGGCAAGTGACACTTTGTAGGTCTCCGTTGCTGCTCGGCCACTTGCGCCGGTCACTTGCACGCGGTCGTTACCAAGATCTTGCAAGCGGACGGTTGTGAAGTCGCAATCGATATCGGGAGTGAGGTAATGCTGCGGGTCGCCAATTTCATAAACCAATTGCTCGGCGACCGTGCGAAATGTGACCTTGCCTCCAGTGCCCGGTGGCTTGGTGATGACGGTTTCGCCTGTGGCATTCACTTCAGCAATCGGGTAGCCAACATCCGTCAACTGATACTGCTGCCACTCGGTTGAATAGCCCCCAGTGACCTGCGCGCCGCATTCGATCAAGTGCCCTGCCACGGTGGCTGCGGCAATCCGGTCGAGGTCGTTCCACTCCCAACCAAATTCATGCACCAGAGGAGCAACGGTGAGCGAAGCATCGGCAACTCGTCCCGTAATCACGATTCGCGCACCTTCGGCCAGCGCGGCGACAATCGGTTGCGCGCCAAGATAAGCGTTCGCACTGACAATCCGCGAGCTTGGGCCAAGCACCGTGAGAGGATCGTCGGTCTCCATGTTGCGCAGTTCACAGCCGGCGGCTTGAATTGCCTCAAGCTCTGGCAGCAGATCGTCACCGGTGACGACACCGATGGGCACACTAGCCAACTGTTCCGCCACCAACACATTTGCCACTGCTGCCGCGCATGCGAGGGGATTCATGCCACCCGAATTTGCAATGATCTTCAACTGTGGCTGCGTGTGCAGTGCACCGGCCAGGCTGCCGACAATCTCGATAAAGTCTTCGGCGTAGCCGGCCTGCGGGTCCTTTTCTCGTTGACGAGCAAGTATCGACATCGTCAATTCGGCCAGATGCTCGATGGTGAGATAGTCAACGGCAGCGGCTTCGACCAGTCGCCTGGGCGCAGTGATGCTGTCACCCAGAAAGCCCGCTCCATTGGCGATTCGCACAACTTTGTTCACCGCAGATACTCTCGCTGATTACTACTTGGGCAGGGACGCCAAAAACCGGGCCAGCACTGCCTGATAGGCTGGGGGCTCCAAATCGTTGTGCCCGCCACCTGGGCAAACGAAGAACTCTTTTGTTCCCGGTGCTGCAGCGTGCAACTGCTGGCCCAGATCGATGGGCACCAGCGTATCTTGATTGCCGTGACTCTGCAGCAGCGGGCCGTGGTACGCCTTGATCTTGTCGAGCGAGTTGTAGCGGTTCCGCATCAGCCATCGCACCGGAGCCCAAGGATACATGCGAGCTGCCGCATCGGGGAGCGAAGTGAACGTGCTTTGCACAATCAGGCCGCGGGCACCATTGCGGGCGGCCAAATCGACGGCTACGCCTCCGCCCAGTGATCGCCCCATCAAGACAATCTGATTGGCTGGAATGTTCGCCCGTTTAGCCAGCCATTGTTGGGCCGCTTCTCCATCGGCGAGAATTCCCGCTTCGTGCGGACTTCCTTCGCTGCGGCCATAACCTCGATAGTCGAAGGCGAAAATGCTCAATCGCTGCCTATCGGCCATGTCTGCCAGATATTCACCCAAGTAAGCCACATTCTCGCCGTTGCCGTGGCAATACAGCAGATAGGCCTGCGGCTCCTGGCCGTGCTGCGTCAGGTCGCGATACCAACCGTGCAACTTGGTGCCATCGGCCGAAACGAAGTTGACATCTTCCCACCCATATGTCTCGGCCGCCTGCCAATCGCCGCGCGGGTACTGTGGCGCGGGATAGATGAGCGAGGTTTCCATCCACATGAGCATAAGAATCACTGCCAGATAGGTCACAGCTGCCAACCGCACCAGCCGCCACAGCCCGTGCCAGATCTTTCGTTGGGGCGGCTTTTTCACCAACGGGCGATTGGTGTCGACCGCCAGGACATTGGCGTCGCTGGAAGATGAAACCGCGGGTGTACCAGCCATTGCAAGTTGCTGCTCGGTTCTCGGGAGAGGTAAACTGGCGTTATCTGCATCGTACTTCATTTTCCGCTCCCGTTGCTTCAGCATCCAATTCCCGCCGGCCCCTCTCTCGATCTTCCTGCCCGAGGCTTGCTGATGAATCGTTCGTTTCTGTTCGCACTTTTTATTGGCGCGAGCTGCTGTCTGGGCACCTCGTTCCCCCCAGTGACTGCTGCCGATAAGCAACCGCAGCCGGAGTTTGATCCGGCCCATGCCGAGAAGATGCAAGAAGGGCTGACCCTCTTCAAGCAGACCGTCCGCACGGTTCTCATTAAACAGTGCACCGATTGCCACGGCGGCGATGAAGTGCAGTCGGGCTTCGACCTGGCCACCCGCAAAGGCTTGCTCCGCGGCGGCTCGAAGGGGCCTGCGGTCAGCATTGGTAAATCGCTGGACAGCAACCTGCTGCGCTTTATCAGCCGGCGAGAAAAGCCCTTCATGCCCGAAGGCAGCGACAAGTTGCCCGACGATGCCATCGCAGCGATCGCCAAGTGGATCGATCTCGGTGCTCCTTACGATCAGCCGCTAGTCGATAATCCGCGCGATCCCGATCTTTGGACAAAGACCGTTGTCGGCGACAAAGCTCGCGACTTCTGGTCGCTGAAACAACTGCACCGAACAGAGCCCCCGTCAGTAAAAAACGAAGCCTGGGTTCGCACTCCCATCGATCGTTTTGTACTCGTCGCTGCTGAAGCCAAGGGTATAACGCCGAATGCTGTCGCGACGAAGCAAACCCTGCTGCGCAGGGCTTATTTCGATTTGATCGGCCTGCCGCCAACGCCGGACGAGATTGCCATGTTCCTGGCCGACGATAGCCCGCAAGCCTTCGAGAAAGTGATCGACCAACTGCTGGAGAGTCCGCACTACGGCGAGCGCTGGGGCCGGCATTGGCTCGACACCGCTCGCTTTGCCGAGAGTCACGGCTTTGAGCAGGACTACGACCGTCCGTTCGCCTTTCACTTTCGCGACTTCGTGATTAAGGCTCTCAATCAAGACATGCCCTACGACCAGTTTGTCCGCTGGCAATTGGCTGGCGATGAATTGGCCCCTGACGAGCCGCTGGCGCTCATGGCGACCGGCTTTCTCGGCGCGGGAGTCTTTCCCACGCAGATCACTGCGAACGAGGTCGAGAAGTCGCGCTACGACGCGCTCGATGATATGGCGGCCACCACCGGCAGCGCACTGCTCGGTTTATCCATCGGCTGTGCCCGTTGCCACGACCACAAGTTCGACCCGATTCCTGCTGCCGACTATTACCGCTTCATCGCCACGTTCGCCACCACGGTGCGCAGCAACGTCGACCTGAATCTCAAGCCTGCCGAATATCGCGCCGCGAAAGCCACTTTCGATCAAGCGCACGCTCCCTTTGTTACAGCGCGAGAGAAGTTTGAGAAAGAACAGCTTCCCGGCCGTTTTGCGAGTTGGGAAAAGAGCTCCGGCGCCCAGGAACTGCAGAACGCAGCCTGGCGAGTTCTCTCGCTCAAGCAACTGCAGTCGAAGGGGAAAGCCACGCTCACACTCCAGTCCGATGGTTCAGCGCTCGCGACGGGAACCAATCCAGACTTCGATGTTTATACGCTTACCGCCGAGTTGCCCGCCGGCACTTATCACGGCATTCGGCTCGAAGCCTTGGCCGATCCATCGCTAAAGAAGAACGGCCCCGGTCGCGCGGCAAATGGCAATTTCGCCCTGACCGATTTGCGTGTGGTACTAAAGCAAGCAGGTAAGCCCGACCAAACCTTGTCGCTGCAGAATCCCCAAGCCACGTTCGAACAAAAACCCAGCCTGCTCGTAAAGCACACCATCGACAGCGATCAGAAATCGGCCTGGGCCGTCGATCCGCAGTTTGGCAAAGATCACGCGGCTGTCTACGAACTGGCTGAGCCTCTGACAATCGACAAGCCGGCGACGCTGACGTTCACGCTCGAGTTCAACAACAACAAGCAGCACAACATCGGCCGCCCGCGTATCAGCATCACTTCCAGCCCCGCGCCACTCGCCGTCGAGACTGGCGGACTGGCCGCCGGCATTGCAGCTGCGCTGGCGATCCCCGCTGACAAGCGAACTGCGAAACAGCAGGAACAACTTCTGGCTTGGTATCGCGCACACGATGACGAATGGAAACGACTTAATCAAGCGGAGCAAGATCATCTCGCCAAGGCTCCTCAACCCACAACCGTCAAAGTCATGGTCTGCAGCGAAGGCGTGACCCCGATTCGGCATCACACGCAAGGTGCCGACTTCTTCACCGAGACCTACTTTCTCAAGCGTGGCGACAACGAGCAAAAAATGGGGCAGGCCACGCCCGGCTTCTTGCAAGTCCTCACTAGTGCTCCGCAAGGTGAGAAGCACTGGCAAGTGACGCCCCCCGCAGGTGCGAAGACATCGCACCGTCGCACTGCGCTCGCAGCTTGGATCACCGACACCGAATATGGTGCCGGCCACTTGCTCGCGCGTGTCATGGCCAATCGCTTGTGGCATCATCATTTCGGCCGCGGCTTGGTCGCCACGCCCAACGACTTTGGCGTGCAGGGCGAGCGACCAACACACCCCGAACTACTCGATTGGCTGGCCAGCGAACTGATGGCTCGAGGTTGGAAACTCAAGACCATGCACAAGCTGATCATGACCAGTGCCGCCTATCAGCAGGCCAGCACCTTCGATCCTGCGGACGCCAAGCTTGATCCCGAGAACAAGCTCCTCTGGCGATTTTCGCCGCGCCGCCTCGAAGCTGAGATTGTGCGGGATAACCTGCTCGCCGTCAGCGGCGCTCTCGACCGCACGCAGTTCGGCGCGGGTTCGCTGGAGGAAACGCATCGTCGCCGCAGCATCTACTTCACCATCAAACGCAGCAAACTCGTCCCCATGATGCAACTGTTCGATCAGCCCGAACCGCTCGTCAGCGTCGGTGGTCGGCCGAGTACCACCATCGCCCCTCAAGCTCTCATGCTCCTTAACAATCCGCAGGTCCGCTTGTACGCTCACTCGTTCGCGAAGCAACTCCTACCGGCTGCCGAGAAAGACATGGCCACCGCCACTCGCCAAGCCTATCTGCAAGCCATAGCGCGCGAGCCCGATGCGGCCGAACTGCGCGAGGCAACTGCCTTCCTTGCCGAACAAGAGTTGCTCTACCAGGCTGACAAGAAACCAAACGCCAAAGAACTCGCGCTCGCTGACTTCTGCCAGGTCCTCTTTGGGTTGAATGAGTTTGTGTATGTAGAATGAGGATGTGAGTTTGTTCACCAGTAGTTTGCGGAGGTAATCGATGACGCGCATTGTGCTAGACGATACGGTCTTGGCGTTATTGCCCCAATCCGACAAAGTGATTGAGATCTGTGATGCTCAGGGAAACGTCCGGGGAGTGTTTCAGGCGGTGCATTCCCTCGATGAAATCAGCCTGGAGCCTGCGATTTCAGAAGAAGAGATGAGATGGCGGGCAGCCCAGCCACTTCACGGCAGACAACTGTCCGAAATCATCGCGGACTTGGAGTCGCGAAAGTGAAGTGGCAGGTCCACTGGTCAACACGTGCTGAGTCGGAACTCGCCGCGATCTGGCTGAATGCTGCGGAGCGCGAGGCGATTACCGTGGCATCGGCAAAAATCGAAAAACAGTTGCAGATCAATGCCGCGGAAGCTGGCGAGTCGCGCATGGAAGACGTGCGGGTTCTGTGTTGCTTACCTTTGATTGTATGGCTTGTAGTCTTCCCGAAATCGCGAGCCGCAATGGTGATCCACGTTAGGGTAGCGCTAAAGCGTCGGCGATAAATTTCCAAAGTTAGCGACATTACCGATTGGCTCCACGATGCAAACTTCCACCCAACTCTCCCGTCGTCATCTCCTCACCCAAGCTGGTGGCGGGGCCGGCATGCTCGCGTTGGCTGCCTTGCTCGCCGACGAAGGCCTGCTTAGCAATTCGCTCGCAGCTGAGTCCGCAACCAGCAAGGGAACAGCGCCGCTGAATCCACTGGCTCCGCATGCGGGACATTTTCCGGCAAAGGCGAAGAACGTCATCTGGCTGTTCATGAATGGTGGGCCGAGCCAGGTTGATACCTGGGACTATAAGCCGGAACTGGAGAAGCGTGACGGGCAAGAGCTGAAAGGCTTCGATAAGAACACTGGCTTTTTCACGGGGCAGGTGGGGCCGGTAATGAAGTCGCCCTTCAAGTTCGCTCAGCATGGCAAAAGTGGAGCCTGGGTCAGCGACATCTTTCCCGGCATGGCCCAGCACGTCGACGATATGGCCTTCGTCCACTCTTGCTACACCGGCTCGAACAACCACAGTCCCGCGCTCTTCATGATCAACACCGGCATGGCCAAGATGGGGCACCCTTGCGTGGGCTCTTGGGTCACTTATGGCCTCGGCAGTGAAAGCCAAAGCTTGCCTGCCTTCGTCGCCATGACCGATCCACTGGGCCGCGGATTGCCCAAGGGATATTCGCAGAACTGGGGAGCCGGCTTTCTCCCCAGCGTGTATCAAGGAACCTGGCTCAAGCCCAGCGGCGACGCCATCGACAATCTTTATCGGCCCGCCGACCAAGGCGATAAACAACAGCGGGCCGCCCTCGATCTGCTGGCCAGGCTCAATCGCAAGCAACTGGCCGAGCGACCGCACGAAGCGGAACTTGCCGCCCGCATCGAAAGCTTCGAACTCGCCTATCGCATGCAACTTGCCGCCCCCGAGGCGATCGACATTCAGCAAGAGCCCGAGCACATTCACAAGTTGTACGGCGTCGGCGAAAAACGTTGCGACCATTTCGCCAAGCAGTGCCTCATGGCCCGCCGCCTGGTCGAGCGCGGTGTCCGCTTCGTCCAGATCTACAGCGGTGGCATGGAGAACGAACGCAGCTGGGACGGGCACAAAGACATCAAAGGGAACCACGAACAGTTCGCCGGCGAGACCGACACTCCCATCGCCGGGCTCCTCGCCGACCTCAAGCAGCGGGGCCTGCTCGAGAATACCCTTGTCGTCTGGGGCGGGGAATTCGGCCGTCTCCCCATCGTGCAAACCGGTGGGACCGGCCGCGACCACAATCCGCACGCCTTCACCTATTGGCTGGCGGGCGGCGGCGTGAAAGGTGGCGTGAAGCACGGAGCCACCGACGAGTTGGGCCACAAAGCGGTCGAAGACCGCGTTCACGTGAACGACCTGCATGCCACCATCCTCCACCTCCTCGGGCTCGACCACCAAAAACTGACCTTCCGCATGAGCGGCCGTGACTTCCGCCTGACTGATGTGGCCGGCCACGTAGTGAAGGAAGTGCTGGCCTAATAACGGAACTGAAGTTGAATTTCCTCGCGAGCGATTTGAGGGTCGGTGCCGGCTATATGGTCGAGCGGCTTGCAAGCCTTAAGGACGATAGATGCTGAGATGTCTTCATGCCGTTGGACCCTAATGTTGACACGAAGGGGGTTTCACTTTTGGAGGTCGCACCATGTTACCGCGCTGGTTGGAATGGCTGATCGTGATCGCAATCCCCATAGGTCTATTCGCGATTCTCTATCCGGCGGTGCAACTCACCCGAAATCCAAAAGGCCCAGGCGGCCAGCGGATTCCGTCCGACCTGCCGGTGGAAGCCAACCGCGTCAGACATCCATCGGGGCTGTCGATCGTTGCTCCCAAGAATTGGGACCTGGCGCCCGATTTCGGCCCGGATACTCCCTTCCTCTCGATTGGACCGCGTGGCATACCCGGCCGGCGATTGAAATCACTCCTCTTGATTGAAGGCTGCGACGAGCCAACGCTTGATCGATTTGCCAAAACGCATTTTCAAGGGCAGCCGGCCTTCGATCGGACCGAAATTGTCCGGCACGACACGTTCGATGATCCAGCGTGGTCGACCTACGAACTTTACTTGGAGCGTGAAGGCCAGTGGTGGCATTTGAAGTTTGGCACTACCGATGAATTGAAAGAACTGCCTCCAATGATCAAGAAGTACCTCGAAACAGTTGAGTTTCCTCAACGGGCGAATTGAGTACACCTCGTGCAAGGGAGCAACCGGCTCCCTTGAGCGTGGAGTGCAGTTCTCCGTAGGCTTCACCAGCGATCGTCTTACGGCTTCTGGCCACGGCTAAAAAATTTCCGTTATTCGCAAATAAAACGAACTCCGGCAAAACTGCGTAAGTCGAAACACTGCAAGCTGCTTCGTTGTTTTCAACCAGGAAACTTCCCCTGAAATTGCCGGATTCAATTTCCAGATAAAAGTGACTGAATAACTCTCTGACAAGACATCGCTAACTACTCAGCATCTCCATCTTCATTCGTGGCTCATCTGCCTCAAGGGAAAACCATGCTCCCTTGCTGAAATGCAGTCCGCATTTCCATTTTCCTCAATTTCCAATTCCTTCTTCACTTACGCCCCGCGTCAAACCAATTCACGCGAGCCCGTCGGTGACGCCAAGAAACGAAGGTCCCGCGCCACAGGCCGACCTTCAGCCAATTCTGGCAGCAGGCAGCTTGCAGTTTAAAAATCGACCAGGCTGAAAAAGAGCGATTGCCAACCAATTAGACGCACCCCTTTGACACCTCTGGTCACGAGCTGGCAGGTATTCCGCAAAAGAGTTTCGGCCGCCGTCGGCCTCACCCGGGTCGGGGCGATTTCCGGGTAGCTCACACCCCAGCCTTCAGCCGCACAGCGTTGGCCCGGAATATCGTCCTGACCCAAATCGCGCGGCACCGCGAGCGGAGTTAGCCGACGACCGCTGGCAGGCGAAAGCCGCGGCCAGCCGAACGACTTGCTAAAATGCCCGCCGGCCTTTCGCTGCAAGTCGAGCAAAGAATGCGGATCGATTATGGATAAGACTGCCGTGGCGGTGCTGGTTACCGTTGCCTTCAGCTTGCTGGGGGTGGTGGGAGATTACTTTTTGAAGCTGGCCAGCGGGCGGGAGTATCCGCTGCGGAGTGGCTGGTTTTATCTGGGGTTTGCCTTTTATGCCTCGACCGCGTTCGGCTGGGTGTTCGTCATGCGGCACCTCAAGCTGGGGACGATCAGCGTGCTCTATTCGGTCTCGATGGTCCTCATGCTGACGACGATCGGCGTGGTGGTCTTCAAGGAATCGCTCAATTATTCCGAAATGGCTGGCATCGTGCTGGCCGTGGCGTCGCTCGTATTGCTTATGCGATTTGCGTAGACAGTTTTTGCCCCCTGAACCCAATCGTGCAGAGTCGACGATGAAACCCTCCCTGCTCTGTCTGCTCGTCCTTGGCTATCTCACTTTGCCTGCCCGTGGTGCAGAGCCCGCGGTTTTAAAGATTCACCTGCTCGGCGCGGGTGAATACAAACCGGTGGAATCGTTGACCGGATATCAGAAGTATCTCGAAGAGAAGTTTCGCGTGCGGTGTACAACATCGTTTGGCAACGACGGCAAATCGCTCCCCAATCTCGAGCAGTTGAAGACCGCCGATGTGATGGTGGTGTTTCTCCGCCGCATGAATTTGCCTGCAGAACAAATGGCGATCATTCGCAACCACTGGGAGCAAGGAAAGCCGATCGTCGCGATGCGAACCGCCAGCCATGCCTTTCAACCCGACGACAATGCGATCTTCGACCGCCAGGTACTGGGGGGCAACTATCGCGGCTCCGGCAGCTATACCACACCGTTCAAAGCAATTGCCCTGCCGGCCAAGTCGGAGCACCCGGTGCTGAAAGGGGTCGGGGCGATCACTTCGAAAGGTTACTACGGCAACGACAAGCTGGCCGACGATGCCGAAGTGCTGCAAGTGGTCGAGTCGGACAAAAAAACGCCGCTGCCGGTGACCTGGGCTCATACTTACCAAGGTGGCCGCACGATCTATACCTCGCTGGGCGTGCCGGAAGATTTTCAGGATGAGAATTTTCGCCGTCTGCTAAGCAACGCCATCTTCTGGACCGCCGAGCGCGACCCCGCACAAATGCAGAAATGACCGATCCCTTTTTCTTTTGCCAAACGCGTCACACGGATCGTTATGAAACCTGGCTTGGTTCTCTCGTTCACCGCCTGCTTGTTGCTGGTGTTGCCTGCGTTGCAGGCCCAGGATGTTCCGCGCGTTCAACCTGCGGGTTTTCGCGTGGCTGCCTATTTGCCGGAATACCGGCTGGCCGAGTTCGAGCCGCGGTTGGCGCGCTACCTGACCGACCTCATCGTCTTCTCGGCAGAGCCGACGGAGTTCGGTGGTATTAACCGTTCGCGCTTAGCAAAAGTGCCGTGGGACGAACTGCGCCAGTGGAAGACCAAGGAGCGCGTGCGGTTGATCTTGTGCATTGGTGGCTGGGAACGGTCGAAGCACTTTGCCACCGTCGCTACGTCGCCCGAGAAGCGGCAAGTGTTCGTGAAGGAGGCCGTGCGACTCTGCTTGGAAGAACGCCTCGACGGCATCGATCTCGACTGGGAGCATCCGCGCGACGAAGCCGAGCAGGAGGGTTACGGCCGGTTGCTCACCGAACTTCGCGCCGGCTTTCAGCCCCACGGGTTGCTGCTGTCGGTGACAATTGCCGCCTGGCAAAAGATGCCACCAGAGGCTTTTACGGCTGCGCACTGGGTGCAAGTGATGGCCTACGATCACGACGACAAGCATTCGACGTTCGAGGGTGCAGTCGCCGATGTCAAAACGCTGAAGGAGGCCGGCGTGCCGGCTGAGAAGATTGTGCTTGGCATGCCCTTTTATGGCCGAGATATTCTCCGTCGCAATCGATCGCTGGCGTATCGCGAGATTGTCGCCCGGCATGATCCAAAACCGGACGTCGACGAAATCGACGGCGTCTACTTCAACGGCCTGAGTATGATTCGCCGCAAGACCGAGTATGCACTCGAGTCGCGTCTCGGCGGAGTGATGGCCTGGGAACTCGGTCAGGATGTGCCCACCGACCGCTCGCTGCTCCGCGCGATCGATGCCGCGGTTCAGCAAGCGCGTCTTCAGTAGGCCAACGACCGGCCCACCAATGCCGCCTACTTTTTCACCGGCCACACACGGGCAGAGCCATCGCGACCGCCGGAGGCGAGGAGTGTGCCATCGCCATTGAAGGCCACCGTATGAACCGTGGTCTTGTGACCCAGATAAGTGGCGAGCAATTTGCCATCTTCAGCGTTCCACAGTTTCACGGAGCCGTCTTGTCCGGCGGTCGCCAGCTTGGTGCCATCGGGTGTGTAAGCGATTCCCCACAGGTCACCGCTGTTGCCGTCCCACGACTTGATGAGCAGGCCAGTGCCCACATCCCAAATGCGCACGGTCTTATCCCAGCCTGCCGAGGCCAGCTTGTGACCGTCGCTATTGAACGACAGGCCATAAACGGGCCCGGAGTGACCTTCGAGCGGCAGCTTTTGCTTGAGCGTGTCGGCATCCCACAGGCGAATGGCTTTATCGCTCCCCGCGGTAGCGAGGGTGTGACCATCGGGAGTGAGCGCGACCGCGAAGATCGCCTTTTGTTGCTGGGTCGTGCCCAATGGTTCGGCCGCATCCGGCGAGTATTTGTTCAAGCTCCCATCGCGGCCACCAGCGTAGAGGGACTTGCCATCGCGCGAGATCGCGAGACCGCGAATCGCGTTGGCATTCTTAAACGTTTGCAGCGGTTCGGACTGCCCGATTTTCCAGATCTTCAGCAGGCTGTCGTCGCCGGCTGTCGCCAGGTATTGACCGTCGTGCGCGAACTGAGCGTTCCACACGAGCCCGCTATGCGCTTCGAGCGTGGCATTCACACTCTTGGTCGGCAAGTCCCACAACCGCACACTGCCGTCTTCCGTGGACATCGCCACGGTCTTACTCGTCGGATCGAACGAGACCGACCAGACCGAGCCCGCATTGGCACTGAGGACGGCAATTGGTTCCGCGGTCGAAACGGGGGCGACCACTGCCGGAACGGATGCGCCGCTGAACAGGCCGCGGATGAACGAACCGGAGAACAAACCTAGGACCAGGAGCGTGATGCCGACCGTCGCAATCGTCAGCCGGGTGCGAAACTGCCGCTGACGCAATTCAATCTGGCAAACGCCAGGTAATTCGTCGGACGATGTCTTGAGGTGAGCCCAGTGATATTCCAGCACTTCGGCCAGATCGCTGGCAGTTTGAAAGCGGTCGCTCGGCTTCTTCGCGAGCAGTTCGTCGATGGTTTCGGACAACCACTGCGGAACTTCAGGATTCACTTCCCGCGCCGGCTTGTGTTTTACTTCGGTGATTTGTTTCAAAATAGCAAGGGCCGAACTGCCGGTGAATGGCGTCTGGCCGGTCGCCATTTCGTACATGATCGCGCCCAAGCTGAACAAGTCGCTGCGCGGGTCAGGTTCGCCGCCGAGCGCTTGCTCGGGAGCCATGTACAACGGAGTGCCGCTGACGAAGCCGGTGCGGGTGAGCTTCACATCTTCGGCAATGCGGGCGAGACCGAAGTCGGTGAGTTTGACGCGATCGTGCGGCGGTTCGAGCAGAATATTGCCCGGCTTGATATCGCGGTGAATGAGTCCCAGTGCATGCGCGGCCGCTAAGCCCCGCGCTGCTTCCATGCCGATGCGGACGATCTCTTTCGGTGGCAGTTTCTTCTCACGAGCCAGTTTTTGTTCGAGCGTCTCGCCCGAAATCAACTGCATGACGAGAAACGCGATGCCATGCTCGCCCGAACGTTCCACCTGATGAACAGCGACCACGTTCTCGTGCGTGACTGACGCCGCAGCGCGCGCTTCGCGGCAAAACCGCTGCTTGCCGATTTCATCTTCGGCATATTCCTGATCGAGGACTTTGATGGCGACGTTGCGCTGCAATTTCGAATCGAACGCTTCGAGCACGACGCCCATGCCCCCGCGACCGAGGACGCGCATCACATCGAAGTGCGCGAGCCGGCCGAGATACGAGGGATCGCTGGCCGGTTCTAAAAAATCGAGCTTGGCCTCGCGCGAGCGCGGTTTCGGCGGCGCTGCGGGGGGAGCCTTGGCGAGCACCGCCTGTTTAACCGCGGCATCGACCGCGCGCAACGCGGGCCAATAGGCCGACGTAACCATCGGTTCGCTATCGGTAACATGCTGCACAACGCTCGATAGGTTGGTCCCTTCGGTCGCCAGCTCTTCGAGCTTGGCCTGGCAGCATTCGCAGTTGTCGAGGTGCGAAGTCATCCCCTGCTGCTGATCGCTAGAGAGGCCGGTCCCGAGCAGTTGCCGCAGCTCTTCGGTGGGTGGGCAGGCGGTGGTGGTTTTATTGTTATTCATCATCTTGCCTCCGCAGCGTTTCGACTTCTTCTTTCAGTCGGGCGAGGACGCGACTCTTGGCGACGTAAATGGCTCCGGTCGACAAGCCAATCTGCTTGGACACTTCGCCAGCTGACTTCCCTTCGACGGCGGTCAGCCAAAATGCCTGCCAGCTGCTCTCTTGAAATTCGCTCTTGATTTTGTCCATTGCCAGCGCGGCGATGCGGCGCTGATACTCGAGTTCCCACGCATCCTGCCCGTCGGTTTCGGCCGGTGTGGAGTCCAACATTTTGTTCGTCGTGGTATCGCCCGAACCTTGCGGGCGAATGCGGCGCGCGGACAGAAAGTTGAAGATCTTGTTGCGCGTGATGGTGAACAGCCAGCCGCGAAACGTCCCCTGTTTGCGGTCGTAGTCGAGCCGGCCGATGGCCGACGAAACGGACCGCATGACGTCCTGCATCAGGTCGGCTGCGTCGGCGTCTTGCAACCCGCGTTTGCGGGCAAAGCCGTAGATCACGGGGCCATACAACCGGGCGAACTCCTGCCACGCGACTTGATTGTCGCCGTCGCGAAGTTGCACTAGCAGGCTGGCTCGGGTTACTGGGGAATCGTCCACGGGCATAGTCGCACCTGTAGGGACCGCAGGCCTTCACTCGTTCATTTGCCGCGATGAAATACCCTACCTTTGCATATGATACGCGGTTTGACGTCAGTCGACGATGGCCACTGGCAAGGCCAGCCGGTTTGCGGTAGACGTTCATGGCCAGGCCTTTCTTTTCGTCGGAAGTAGATTTTTGGGTTGATACCACTTTTAGTGTGGGCTTCAATCCCACACGTCTTGCCGGCAATGTGGGCTAAAGCCCACACTACACCAGCATCAACGTTGGGCAACTTCTGGCTTACTCTTTACTTCCACCTGCGAGCCACTGACGAGGTCGTCGGTGGGATTCACCACCAACTGCTCGTCTCCTTGGATGCCGTCAAGCACTTGGACGCGACCACCAAGATCGCGCCCCAGTTTCACGCTGCGAAGTTCGAGCTGTCCGTTGCTACCGACAACGGCGACATGAGGGCCGTCGATTCGCATCTGCAACGTATTGGCTGGAATAGTCCAGCCCGTGTTTTGCTGTGGTGCGCTGAGGGTCACTTGGACATAGCTGCCGGGCTGCAAACCCACGCTGCTGTTTTCGAGTTCAATCTCGGCCAACATGGTGCGGTTCGTCGAATCGATGGATGACGAAATGCGCGTGACCGACGCTGGCGTGGCTTTGCCTGTCGACTCCGGCAAGCTGACCGTGGCTGGCACACCGACGCGAATTCGCGTGGCATTCGATTGCGGCACACTGACTTGCACACGCACGCGGCTCATATCTTCAACCACATAAAGTGGCTCGGTTCCAGCAGTCACGAGCATGCCCACCTCGGCCGAGCGGCGCGTCACGACACCCGAGAATGGCGCGACGATTCGTTTGAAGCCTTGCAGTTCCTTCAGCCGCTCGACATTGGCCTGCCGGCTTTGAGCCGTTGCCTGACGAGCAGCAATTACGGCCGCGCGAGTTTGCAAACTGGTGCGCCGGCGAGCGACATCCGCTTCAGCCGCGGCCACATCCGCCGTGCGAGCTTCGAACTGCTTCTCAAACGTATCGAATTCTTCCTGGGCGATCGCGTGGCGATAGACCAGCTTCTCGCGGCGGGCCAGTTGGGTGCGAGCCAGTTCCACTTCGGATTGCACGCGGGCCAGTTGAGCCAGCGCCACGCTCAATTCCGCTTCGGCTTCGGCTCGCTCTGCCTGGGCTTGAACGGCGGCAGCCGTGGCCTCCGCAGCTTGGGCCACTCCTTCGGCAACTTCCTGATCGAGTTCCGGCGTTTCGAGTTCGGCCAGCACATCGCCGGCCTTCACCTTCGCACCCAGATCGACGTGCCAGGCGGTCAGATAACCAGTAACCCGCGAGTGCAACGTCGTGGTTTGCCACGGGCGAATGGTAGCCGGCAGCGTGATGTTCGACGTCTCGGCTGGCGAGGGCAGCTCGACATTCACCGCACGGGCCGCATTGGTTCGTTCGTGAACCGAATGAGCCGGCTCGGAATGAACCGAGTCCCAGGGCTGCAAGAAGCCAAGCACTGCTCCCCCGGCAGCCACCGCCGCAGCAGGCCAGGTGAGACGCGTCCACGACCACCGCGGGGCCGATTCTTCGCGGCTGAGCCGAATAAGTTGCGAACGAGTCGGGCTGGCGGCTGGCAAAGTTTGGGGGGACATGGCTGGGCTCCTGACTGCGGTTATCTTGCGGACTTACCCTGAATTACCGGCCCGCGTGCGAAGCCTTACACGCGAACCCTGGAAAGGAATCTTTGGATCCGCAAATTCCTGCTAAACAGCGGGCTACGCGGTGACTAATCGGCAGGCCAGTGCGGCAATTTTTCCATCCCGAAATTGCAGGTGTTGGTCGATAAACAGCGGATCGGGGAGCCCGGTTTTGTCGAACGTGCCATCGACTTTTGTAGTGACTACTGTTTCTTGTGGCTCCTCCTTAGCGGCAGTGACTTCCAGCGTCACATTCGCGGCGAAGATATCGCTTTCGCTCCATTCTTTGATCGCCTCGCGCCCCCGAAATTCTCTCCCGGCATCATTCACCACAGCGTTGTCGTCGAATAGGCGAAGGAACGCTGCCGCATCTTGCTGGTTCGTGGCCTGAACATAAGCAGCGGCCAGTGGGGGAAGTTGAATGGTCATGGAAATACCTTTGTATTGAGGATGAAGTGACGTTAAGGAACCTGCTGATTCCCTTGCTGCAAACTTTACGAAGCATGGTTTACAAAGTAAAGTAGGGTCCTAATGCAAAGCCACTTCACCGGAGTAAAGCAATGGCCAAGAGCAAGAGCCAACCCGCCGATAACACGCACGAGCCCCTGGCTAAACTCCTCAAGATCCTCTCCAGCCCGTGGACGATGCTGCTGCTGCACCGATTGCACATGGAGGGCCCCAAGCGATTTGGCGAACTGAAACGCCGACTCGGCGCGATCTCGACCAAGACCCTGACCGAGCGACTGCGCATGTTGGAAGCCGAGGGTTGGGTCCATCGACACTACGAGCCGACCGTGCCGCCACAAGTCACCTACACTTTGGCCGAGCGCGTGCTGGAACTCGATCCGCTGATGGTCGAACTCGATCGCATCGCCGAGCGCTGGTACGGCCGCGGCTAAAAAATCGGCCTGCAATCGCTCAGACTCCCCGCGCCCCGATCGGGTGCCGAATCCGTTAGAATGCCCACGTTTTCGCGACTTCTCTCCTTCCGCTATCAAGATCGAATCAAGCATGGATTCTTTCCTTCTTCTGCCGCGCAGCACCAATCAGGCGCGGGGCATCGGTCAGTACGCCATCGACTTTTTGGCCAGCCGGTGGGGCGAACCGACCGACGAAGTGCTGACTCGCGTCGAGCAGTTCCACACCGATAGCATCGCCTGCGGAGTGGCTGCCTTGGCCTGTGGCGCACCGGCACCGCGAATCCTGCGCGATGAAGCTCTCAGCTATCTAACGCCCCAAGGTGTCCCCTTGATCGGCTCCACAGCGCTCGTCCAGCCTGAGAAGGCAGTCCTCGCCAACAGTGCCGCCGTGCGCGAACTCGACTCCAACGGCACGAACTTCGGCTACAACCCGCGCACCGGTTACACGCGCGGCGAGTTCGGCCACAACGACTTCTATCCCGTGGCGATTGCTGCCGCCCAATTGGCAGGACTTGACGGTCGGCAAACATTGTGGGCCATGCTCTGCCTGGACGAAATCCGCGGCCGGTTGGCCGAATGCTATGGACTCAAGGATCACAAGATCGACCACGTGTTGCACGGCGGCATCGCCTCGGCAGCCGTTTATGGTGCGGTCCTCGGCGCGACGTCCGAGCAGATTGAATCGGCCATCGGCATGGTCGTGGCGCACTATGTTCCCTTCCGCGCGATTCGCCACGGCCATCAACTGTCCGATAGCAAAGGCGCATCCGCCGCAATCACGGCCGAAGTGGCTGTCACCTCGATGCGACGTGCCATGCGCGGCTTCGTCGGACCAGCCGATATCCTTCGCAACCCGCAAGCTGTTTTCTGCCTGTTCGAGCCGACCAAGAAGGACGAAAGTCCCTTCGACTTGGAACTGGGAACCGCCGGTAGTGACTTCGCGATCATGGGCATGCACTTCAAGCTCGGCTTGTACGAGCATCAATCGGCTGGGGCGATCGGGGGACTGATCGCACTCCTCGCGCAACATCCGCAGCTTTGTACGGAGTGGCAGCGACTCGAGCGAATTCGAATCACCATTTACGAACCGGCCTTCAGCATTATTGGCGATCCGCACAAGCGCGATCCGCGCACGCGGCAAAGCGCCGACCACTCGATGGTCTACATCGTCGCGACGCTGCTGCGCAAGGCGATTGAACGAGCAACTCACGTCGCCTCGCCCGCGCGGCCGCACGATGAAATCACCCTCTGGCAAGACCTGATGCTCCTGCCCGCAGATTATGACGACGCGGCGCTCGTTCATCCGATTACCCGCGAACTGATGCAGCGGATCGAGTTCGTGCATGGCGGCAGCGAATACGACCAGCGCTATCCCGACGGCATTCCCACCACGATTGAACTTGTTCACGCGCAGCAAGGTTCACTCGGCAGCGGATTGGTGATGTATCCACAGGGGCACGCTCGTTGCGAGCGGACGCACCTGGCCGCGCTCCTAGCCAACAAGTTCGAACGCCTCACTGAGAATGCCGTTGCCGATGGGAAGGGGCTCTACTCGCGCTTGAGTAATCTCCTCGAGAAGACCCCCGAGCAGATTCGGATGCTCTACGATTTCCAGTTGGCAACAGTGCCGTAAGCAGGTCGATACTGCGCGAAAAACCGCTGATTGGCTGACTAGGCCGTTTCGAGCTCCTGCCCGATTTGCAGCACTTCTTCGGCATCGAGAGCGAAATTGTTGGCAGTGAACAGCTTTTGCAGCGCAGCGCGGTGGATCTTCATTTTGGTGCCGCCAACGCCCAGTGCGCCGTAACAAATCTGCCCGCCTCGTTCCTTAGCTTTATCGCCCGCTTCGATACCCGCGATGCCCACCGGAGGAACGGCGTTCAGATCGATGGCGACCTGCAAAGCACCAGCGGTGGCGCGAACCTCCGCGGGAAGGAGTTCGATTCCTGCCGCGCCGGCGGCAATGACCAACTGCGAACCTTCCAGCGCCTCGGCTATTTCGGTCGCATTGGCGGTTTGCAGTGCCGCTAACTTGGCTGTTGGTAAGCGCTCCTGCAAAGTCTTGACAGCCTCTTCAGCTCGTTCGAGCGAGCGAGAGCCGAGCTTAACCGTGGCTCCTAGTCCCGCCAACAGGCGCGCCACGCGTTGCCCCACAGGCCCAGTGGCGGCCAGGACCGTCGCCGTTGTTTCACTCAATTTCAAATGCCGACTGGCTGCGATCACGGCGGCAGCAGCGGTGGTGTTCGCGCCGTTGGCATCCAGCAACACCGAGACTCGCATCGGTCCGAAAAAGCACTTCTTCACGTGCCGCAGCAGTTCTTCACCTTGCGACACATTGCTGCCGCCAATGAAGATGGCCGTTTGGTGCAGGTCTTGCGGCCCGCGCGTGAACATTGCTCCGTGGACCAAATCGCGTACTTGCGCCGGCTCGATCGAACCATATTGCAGCAAGTGATCGATGCCAGAATCGACGGCTACGACCGCGTCGAATACGCTCGCGTGCGCGTCGCTATCGAACTGAATGAGAATCTTGGGCTTGGACATAAAAAATGGGAGGGCGAGGCTCCTGCCGAGCCGGCGGTTGTCGTCGCGCTAACGGCTCGGCAGGAGCCTCGCCCTCCCGAAAATTCAATGAAAGCTGGCCAAGTCCGACTTAGAAGCCGCGGAAGGGGTGAGCGGCCTGTTCCTTGCCGGCGAGCATTTCGTCGACGCTGGGCTTGCTGCCCATCGCGTTGGCAATGGCGAGCATGGTGGCGTCGTAGTTGTACTGATAGATCTTCTTGTCGTCGTTGGCAGCGGGGTGAATGAACACGCCGCACACGATCACGAGGTCTTCAGCTTTACCCTTGGGAATGACGCCACTACCCACCGAGTCGGCCACGGCCTTGGCAACAGCGGCTTGCGCGGGGCCGAACATCTGCACGGCTTGCTTCATGCCCTTGATGGTCACCTTGGTGATCATCACAGTGGCCGGCTTAACGGCCAGGTTGGGTGTGAGCACGGCGAGCAGGTTGTTGTGGCCGGCGCTTTGGGTAGCCAAGGCATTGGCGAAGGCGTTGCCAACCGGGCCATCCTTGCTGCCGATGAGCAAATCAATGTGAGCGATCTCGTTACCATCTCCCGACAGACCTTCGCCAATGAACATCGACATGAATACTTCTCCCGTTTGGTGCGAAATGCGGTGAGGCGCAAAATGCGAGGTTCGCAATTGCGTCTTTGAATGATGCGTGTGCCCGCAGAACCGCAGAAATTACCAAACCAGCGGCCATTTGCAACCACCCGCAGTCCCCGCAAGCTCGCGCCGAGCCCCCTTAAAGAGTCGAAAACCTAAGACTCGACAGTTCGTTCGGATTTCGTAAGGATTGAAGGAAGAACATTCAACGGTGTTCTTTACCACTGACCTCTCCAAACGCAATCCTTCCAAGGAGTAATGCATGTTGGAGAAGTCTCGGTCTCTTGGATCGCGTCGCCGGCCTGGGCGATTTCGACATTCTGGACCCGATCTCTACGGGTTGTTCCCCCTGCGACCTGATCGCAGGCGAGGCGGGTTTACCCTCGTCGAACTGCTGGTCGTAATCGCGATCATCGGCGTGCTAGTTGCCTTGCTGCTGCCCGCAGTTCAAGCTGCCCGAGAAGCGGCTCGCCGGTCGTCGTGCACGAACAACCTCAAGCAAACCGTGCTGGCCTTGCACAATTATCACGATACCTTCGAGCGTTTCGCGCCCGGCGGAATCTCGTACGGTTGGTGTCGCAATCCGGTCTCGCCCACCGTCCACAACCTCAATGGCCTGTTGTTGCTGCTGCCGTTCGTCGAGCAGACAGCGCTGCACAACAAGTTCGATATGAGTGCCAGCGCTGCCAACATTACCTATGGCAATACGACTCCGTCGACGAATGCCATGCTGGCCGGCGATGCCATCGCCAGCGGAAACGCCGCAGTTGTCTCGCAGCGAGTGAAAATCTTCAATTGTCCCAGCGACAGCGGCGATCCCTGGCTGGCCGTGGGTGCCTATTACGGTATCGCCTCGACCGGCACGACGCTGAAAGGGGCTAAGACTAACTATGACTTTTCCTCCGGCCAAAGCTACGACTGCAATTACTGGCTCAACAATGCGAGCAACAGTGCGCGGAGATTATTCGGCGAAAATAGCAACTCGCGCATTGCCGATGTCATTGATGGCACGAGCAATACCGCCGCCATCGTCGAAACGACCCTCAACGTTTACAACGGTCGGTGCCCAGCGTGGGGCTATCGCGGCTGGGTCATGACCGGTGTCGACATCGGTGCCCCGCGCGGCATCAACAACTGGAACTACTCTACGATTCCACCGAAAATCGGTCGCAATGGCAGTTGGGGCGAACCGGGGAGCCTGCATCCCGGTGGTGTGATGGTTGGCCTGGCCGACGGTGCCGTCATTTTCGTTGCTGAAAACACCAGTTCGACCGTGCGCGTCGCACTGGCCGCCATGGGCGATGGAGAGGTGGTGTCGCTGCCATGAGAAACCTACTCATTCCTTTGGTGCTGTGTGTGACGTTCGCGGGCTGCGGTGCGCAGGGGCCCGCGACCATTCCCGTTTCGGGAGTTGTCACGTTCGATGGTAAACCGCTCTCAGGTGCCATGATCACTTTCGTGCCGCAAGGCGATACCAGCGGCCGAGGTGGCCTGGCGCAGACCGACGACGAGGGGAAGTTCGTTGCCCGCACGCAAGACGGCAAGACCATTGAAGGCATCGCGGGCCTCGTGCCGGGCCAATACAAAGTGCTCGTCAACAAGCTGGTCAAACCCGACGGTACTCTGTTTGTGCCGACGGAGGAGCAAGCGCCCATCGATGCGAACGCCCGAGAAGTGATCCCGCTTCCTTACAGCGATTTCGAACGGACAACGTTGACGGCGGAGGTGAACGAAGCGGTTCAGCCTCTCACGTTCGAACTTCGATCGAGACGTTCGTAGGCAACCGACATTCGGTGGCCAAGAACGACCAACCAGTTCTCAAACGTAGCTGAACTCATCTCCGTTCAAGCACGTTTGAGGACTGATTTTGGCGATTTCGATTGCCAGCGGCGATTTTATTCTCCATGCTCAGCTTTCCTTTCTCGCCTCTCCTTCGAACAAGACCTGCCCAGGAGTGATGCGTTATGCCGGGAATTCGTTCTGCTGCTGCGTTTCGAGCTTACCGCCGCGGCTTCACGCTCGTCGAACTGCTGGTTGTGATCGCCATTATCGGCGTCCTCGTGGCGTTGCTCTTGCCGGCAGTTCAAGCCGCGCGCGAATCGGCTCGCCGGGCCAGTTGCACCAACAACATCAAGCAGACGCTGATCGGCCTGCACAACTATCACGATGCGCACCAGCGGTTTCCCTCGGGGGGCATCGCGTATGGTTGGTGCCGCTACCCGGGAGCACCCAACAACTGGGGCCCTAAGAGTGTGCACAATCTCAACGGCCTGGTTCTGCTGTTGCCCTTTCTCGAACAGATTGCTCATTACAACAAGTACGACATGAAGGCCAGCGCGGCGAACATCACCGTAGGGAACGATGGCTGTTGCTCACCGACAGCCACCGTCGGCACGCTCGCCGGCGATGCGGTCGCCAGCGGCAATGCGAAAATCGTTTCGCAGCGGCTGAAGATTTTCAACTGCCCCAGCGATAGCGGCGATCCTTGGCTGCCGCCCAGCAGCTATTACGGCATTTCGACCGACCCGCTCTACAAAGGAGCCAAGACCAACTACGACTTTAGCGCGATTAATAACTACGACTGCGATCAATGGAATCGAAGTGCGAATACATCGACGCGGCGCTTGTTCGGCGAGAATAGCAATTCGCGCATTGCCGACATCACCGACGGAACCAGTTCGACCGCAGCCATCGTGGAATCCACTTTTGATGTCTACAACGGTCGCTGCAGCGCCTGGGGCTTTCGCGGCTGGGTCATGACGGGCAACGACATCGGCAGCACCCGTGGCATCAACAATTGGACTTATGTCGGCGCTACGCCACCGATCATTCCCAAGACCGGGCGCTTGGGCAGTTGGGGTTCGCCGGGAAGTTTGCATCCCGGCGGTTGCATGATTGGACTGGCCGACGGGGCAGTGATCTTCATCGCTGAAACAACCGACCAAACGGTTCGTGATCGCATCGCGATGATTGCCGATGGAAATCCGGTGAGCCTGCCATGATTCGCACGTCGATCGTGACCCTTGCTCTGTCGTTCGTTGCCGGCTGTGCGCCCACGGGCCCTGCCGCAATTCCGGTTACAGGGGTCGTGACTTTAGACGGCCAGCCTTGTGCAAGCGCGGTCGTCAACTTGGTTGCTCATGGAGAAACAACAGGCAACGGCGGCTGGGGAAGGACGGACGAACAGGGGAAGTTTGTGATTCACCTGAACGATGGCCGTTCGGAACAAGGCCCGCCTGGATTGCCGGCCGGACAGTACAAAGTCCTCATCAGCAAACTGGTCACTCCCGACGGCCAGCCCTTTATTCCCACCGAAGATGTTGCCCCGATCGACTCCAATGCCAAAGAACTGTTGCCGCCGATCTATAGCGACTTTCAACAAACGACACTCACTGCCGACGTCGTCGCTCCCAAGTCAGAATTGGTCTTCGAACTCAAATCGGCTCGACGTTGAGATCGTTGCCGAATTGCTTCTCCCCCGCACGCAGCCTATGCTGCTCGCTGACAGGCAAACTCTGCTCGAAACTTACAGGTGAGCATTATGAAGAAGTATCGCGTCGCGGTCATTGGGCACACAGGCAAGGGGAACTATGGTCACGGTGTCGATACCGTGTGGCTCAAGATTCCTTCGTGCGAAATCGTCGCAGTCGCCGACGCCGACGAAGCTGGCCGGGCAGCTGTAGTCAATCGGTTGAAGGCTCCCAAGGGATACGCCGACTATCGCCAGATGCTCGACGAAGCCAAGGCCGATATCGTGGCCATCGGTCCCCGCTGGCTCGATCAACATCGCGAGATGTGCCTCGCCGCTGCTGCCCACGGCGCGCACATCTACATGGAGAAGCCCTTCTGCCGTTCGCCCGCCGAAGCTGACGAAATCATCAAGGCTTGCGAAAAGGCTGATATCAAACTCGCGCTCGCTCATCAAACGCGTTACAGCCCCAAGTTGCAGGGCATTCGCGAATTGATCGACGATGGCAAGATCGGCACCATCCTCGAGTTCCGCGGCCGAGGCAAAGAAGACAAACGGGGCGGTGGTGAAGACCTGTGGGTGCTTGGCAGCCACATCATGAATTTGATTCACCACTTCGGCGGCGAGCCCAACTGGTGCTTCGCTCGTGTCGAAGAAGGTGGCCAACCGATTGGCAAGGAACACATCAAGCCCGGCAACGAAGGCATTGGCCCGTTGGCTGGCGACACCATCTCTGCCATGTATGGGCTCGATGGGGGCGCGACTGCCTACTTCGGCAGCAAGCGTGAAACTATGGGCAATCGGTTTGGCCTGCAGATTTTCGGCAGCAAGGGGATCATCGAAATCCTCACCGGTCATTTGCCCAGCGCGCAATTTCTGCCCGATCCAGCCTGGTCGCCCGGCCGTAGCAAGGCTGTCTGGCAACCCATTTCGTCGACGGGTCTCGAGCCTGAAACGATGAAAGACGGCGGACTCGATGCCGGCAATGTCCTCGCTGTTCAGGATTTGATTGAAGCCATCGAGAACGATCGCCAGCCCGAGTGCAGCATGTACGAAGGGCGAACCACGATCGAAATGATCTGCGCCGTCTTCGAATCGCATCGCACCGGTGGCCCGGTGAAAATGCCCCTTGCCACCCGCGTGAATCCGCTGTCGCTGGTCTAATTCGTAGTGTGGGCCTTAGCCCACGCGTCAAAGAACTGAATTCTCTGCCAGAAAACTCAACCCAGCCCGCAAAGTTTGACGATAAAGGGGGTGCCTGCGAAAGTCGTGGTACGCTAGCGGATGGTGAAAACCCTCACCATGCTGCGAAATCGGCGGGAAAGATGGTGAACCACGGGGCTTTTGTGAGCGTAGGTCAGAAGGCGTAAACTTCTGACCTTTACCCGTTCGTCAGAATGCGGCACAATCCGCCAATCTGCCGGACCCAGCGATTCGGGGCTGGTCCCCCTCAAGCCCGAACCCAGGCGTGATGGATCGTGCGGTGAACCAAGAGGGTCGCCAGCGAACATCACCGGTCAGGATGACCAAACAAGCAAGGAGTGCTGAGCGTGAAAGTCTGCCTTCCCGCCACCATTGTGGCAGGCGTCGTATTGTGTGCCCAAGTTGCTATGGCCCAAGTGGGTGCTCCCGGAGCCGCTCCGGCTGCACGTCCACCAGTAGCCCCCGCGGCTGCTCCAGCTGGGCCGCGAACCACACCCACCATCGTCGTCATCGATATTGCGAAGGTCTTCAAAGGCCACAATCGCTTTAATCAATCGATGGGCGACATCAAGAAGGACATCGAAGACTTCGATACCTTCGTGAAGGGTGAAACCACCAAACTCAAAGCGATGGGCGAAGCCCTCCAGCAATACAAAGCTGGCTCGCTGGAATACAAGCAGCGCGAAGAAGAGGCCGCTCGGGCCACTTCCGATCTGCAAGTCAAGGTCGGCCTGAAGAAGAAGGAGCTCCTCGAACAGGAAGCTCGCGTCTACTTCCAGGTCTACCGAGAACTGGAGCAGAGCGTTGCCAACTTCTCAAACGTCAACGGCATCCACATGGTCTTACGCTTCAACAGCGACGAGATGAAGGAAGATGACCGCAACTCGGTGCTGCAAGGTGTGAATCGTGCTGTGGTGTATTACAATCCCACGCTCGATGTCACCGCGCACATCCTGGCGGACCTGAATCGCTTCTCGCCACCGGCTCCTACGCCGAACCCGAACGGGCAGATTCCGTCGGCGAATCGGCCGCAGATCCCTCCGGTTGGCCCTCGCCGCTAAGCCAGTTGCCGATCGTAACGTGATATCTGCCGGCCCGAGATTCGTTCTCTCGCGGTCGGCCTGATTGTGAGCACCCGCTCACTT
Source organism: Anatilimnocola aggregata (assembly GCF_007747655.1). Lineage (NCBI taxonomy): Bacteria > Pseudomonadati > Planctomycetota > Planctomycetia > Pirellulales > Pirellulaceae > Anatilimnocola > Anatilimnocola aggregata. Next base: position 1,919,358 of record NZ_CP036274.1, on the reverse strand, counting down.
CGCCTCCTCACCTTGAGCCGATGCTTCTTTGATGGCCCAGCTGCGTAAACAACAGACGTTGGCCCAAGTGGCCGAATTCTCCGGTTTTGGTTACTGGAGCGGTAAGGACGTTCGCGTCGAACTCCGCCCTGCTCCGGTCGATAGCGGCCTGCAGTTCGTCCGCAGCGATATCGCACCGCACGTGCGCATTGCTGCCGATGCCCGCAACCGCCTCGAAGCACCACGCCGCACCACCCTCGCCACGGGCACTGCCCAGGTCGAGATGGTCGAACATATCCTGGCCGCGCTCTATGGCCTGCAGATCGACAACTGCGAGGTCTGGGTCGATCAGGCCGAAATGCCTGGCGGCGACGGCTCTAGCCTGGCAATCGTAGAGGCGATCGAAGCTGCGGGAATCGCCCAGCAAGAGGCTCCGGCGAAACGCCTAGTGATCTCGGAAGTGGTCCGCGTCGGCGACGATGAAAGTTGGGTCGAAGCCCGGCCTCACAAGCATGGCGGACTGTCGGTTCGCTATCGACTCGACTACGGTCCCGAGTGCCCCATCGGTCGCGAGACGATCGACCTTAAGGTCACACCCAAATCATTCCGCAATGAGCTCGCTTCAGCCCGCACCTTCCTGCTCGAAGAAGAGGCCGATTGGCTTCGCTCGCGCGGCCTGGGCACGCGAGTCACGAATCAAGACCTGCTCGTCTTTGGCAAGACGGGGCTGATCGACAACACCCTCCGCTTCGAAAATGAATGCGTCCGTCACAAAGCGCTCGACCTGGTCGGCGATCTCGCCCTGGCCGGTTGCGAACTGGTCGGCCACGTCATCGCTCACCGCAGTGGCCATCGCCTGAACGCCGAACTCGTCCGCACCATCCTCCAGGAAGGTCGTGTCGAAGGAGGCTTGCGTCGCACTGGCTAATTAGGTAGCCCGAAGCGTCAGCGAGGGGAAATCGAAAACCACCGTTCACTGCACACGAACCCGAAATCAGAATAGCTCCCTCGCTTACGCGTCGGGCTACTTAGGACAACTTCATCTCCTCTCCCCACAAAACCTTTTTCCGAGTCTTGAGCTCCTAGTTCCCAGCTCGCAACACTGCCATGCCCACCAACATCCATCCGACCGCGGTCATCGATCCGCGGGCTGAAATCCACGATGACGTGGAGGTGGGCCCTCATTGCATTGTTGGTCCGCTAGTGACCATTGGCAGCGGCACGCAGCTCATCGCGAACGTCACCGTCATGGGACGCGTTACGCTCGGTCAGCGGAATCGCGTTTTCCCTGCGGCTGTGTTGGGTGGCGATCCTCAAGACGTGAGTTATCGCGGCACCGATACGCAGGTAATCATCGGCGACGATAACATCATTCGCGAAGGGGCCACCATCAATCGCGGCAGCGAAAAAGAAGATGGCACCACTTCGCTCGGCAGCGGCTGCTTCATCATGGCCGGTAGCCACATCGCGCACGATTGCAAAGTCGGCAATCGCGTCATCATGGCCAACGCCACGCTGCTCGGCGGTCACGTTCACGTCCACGACGATGCCACAATCTCCGGCGGCGTCGCCGTTCATCATTTTTCCACGATTGGCAGCTTCAGCTTCACTGGCGGACTCAGCCGCGTGCTGCACGATGTGCCTCCCTACATGCTGGCCGAAGGAAATCCTTCGCGGCCGCGCTGCATCAACCTGGTGGCGCTCAAACGAAACAATTTCTCGGCCGATTCGATTCGCGCCCTGGCTGAAGCCCATCGCCTGATCTTTCGGGCCCGCGTGGGCATCGATCACGCCCGCGAAATTCTGCGTTCCAGTGAACTATTGATGCCAGCCGTCAATCACTTGCTCAGCTTTCTGCAAAATCAATACGAGGGCCGGCACGGTCGCGGACGCGATCGCCGGCGAGCAGCATGAACAAGAATTCGCCCGAACCGCTTCGCCTTGCTGTGATCGGAGCTGGTCATTTGGGGCGAATTCATGCCCGGCTGGCCAAGCAGCTTCCACACACTCAACTCGTGGCAGTTGTCGATCCGGTCGAAGCCTCGCGAACAGCCGTTGCCACCGAGTTGCAAGTTCCCACGCACGCCGACTATCATCCGCTCCTCGCGCAGTTTGATGCGGCAATCGTTGCCACGCCGACTCAATTTCACCATGCCGTGGTGATGGAACTGCTCGAACGCGGGAAACATGTCCTGGTCGAAAAGCCGATCGCCAGCACTTCGGCCGAAGCAGAAGAAATGGTATCAGCCGCTGATGAGCGTGATCTGGTGCTGCAAGTCGGTCACGTCGAGCGCTTCAATCCGGCTTGGGTTCGCATCCGGCCTCATTTGACCGATGCCACCTTCATCGCCGCGCGCCGACTGGCTCCGTATACCTGTCGTTCGACCGACGTTGGCGTTGTGCTCGACCTGATGATTCACGACCTCGATCTCGTCCTGAGCCTGGTGCCCGAAGAAGTGACGCAGGTTCAAGCCTGCGGCGCGGCGGTCATTGGCCCACACGAAGATTGGGCCGAAGCTCGACTTTCCTTCTCGAATGGCTGCGTAGCGCAATTGAGTGCCTCGCGCGTGAGTCCCGTCGTCGTTCGTTCGCTTGAGATCAGTAATGGCCAAAGTTTCGCGGCGATCGATTTCGGTAGCAAGACTGCCCGCACTCTCGAACCTTCCCTGACAATTCGACAGGGGCAGATCGATATCGCGCGGCTGAGCCCAACCGAACGAGTCGAATTGAAAGATCAGTTCTTCGACAAACATCTGCACAAAGAAGATCTGGCCGTCACCGACCACAATGCAATTCTCGAAGAGCAAAAAGACTTCGTGCAGGCGGTGAAGCAACATTCACAGCCGCAAGTGACCGGCATCGACGGCTGGCGAGCACTCGAGACGGCCGAACGGATTGTCGCCGCCATTGCCGCGAGCCAGCGCGAACGTTCGCGCAGTTCCAGCCAGCATGCCCTGCGCGGACCTCACTGGTCACACGCGGCAAAACTAGCTGCTGCCCGCCGCAAGGCTGGCTAAGCTATTCCTGCTCCGGCCCGTACACGAAAAGATACTTAATGCCGCACGCGCTGCAGCGCACGTCGCCGCTGGCTTCAGCCTCCGGTTGATTAACAAAGCGTTCGCCGCAGCGGCAACAAGAGCCCGAGATGAGCGGGCTACGGGGGGCAAAATCCGGGGGCAACTCGCCGCTGATTTGCAGAATCTGCTGGGCACCCCACAATTTGCGGTGCTTCAATCGCACATAGTCGACCAGGGGAAACGACTGTGCGACCAGTTCATCGTTTTCGGCCCACCACTCCGACCAAGGCTGCACGCTCAGTGGCTCGGCAATCGCCTGCCGAAAATAAATCAAACACGCTTCCCGATCTTCCACGCGACTAGCTCCTGAAGGTCATCTGCACCAACTCGTGCTCGTGCCTTCATTCTAGCGGAGTGATTAATGGTCGTGCGAATGCGAATGCCCGGCACCTTCTGCCGGTTCGCGGGTGCGACCTAGCTGGGCCTGTTCGAACTTCAGGCAGGCCCGTTCCGCTGCTTCCCATTCGCCCCCCTCCGCCTGCGCGATGAGCACCTCGAAATGGTCTCGCTCGACCGCGGTCATTTTCCCCTCCGTATGTCGCTGGTCGACGGCCCGCTTCACCCCCGCCAGCCATTCGGGATTGCGCGCCGAACAGGCAGTTCGCAGCGAGGAAATCAGTGGCAAATGATCGTACTGGACAGCTGGCGGACGAGCACAACCGGCAACCAGCGACAGAATGCAGCAGAGCACTACAAAACCAGGCAGGTACTTCATGGGCGCTTAAAAATCTTGCAAAACTTCGCCACCGGCACGGCTCGATAGCCCCGCCCAAGTGGGTTGATGAACGAACTGAGAAATGAACCGCACACTCCCATCGCCAAGTGCCACGTTGCACCCCGTGGGATGCTCGGCATACATCTGACAGACGTGACAGAGCGGGCTATTCGGCGGATGAATGGGAGCAAAGCCCGTCACGGGATCGATCTCGCCCGAGGCTGGGCCGCTATGCACGTTGACGAGTGTTGTCGCCAGATCGCATTCAGTGATGGGAAATTTATCGGGTCGATTGGCGCACACCGCCGCGCCCGGCACCACGCCGACCCAGGTCTTGCTGCTGAGCAGGCTGCTGTGCTCACCCAAAAAGACGGTGTTCGAAAGCCCGTCGGTCACATCCGCGGCCCGCGTAGGCGAGTTGCGATAGAGCGGGCCATCGGCGACCGACGTCCAATCTTCCAGAGTAAACCCCCAGGGCTCTTCCATGCCGACGCTCGCGACAAAATCGGAGCGGCCAAACTTCGCCAACGTCGTTCCCGAAGAACTCTTCACGTTAAACGCATCCGGATTGCCGGTGGCCGAGGGGCAGTAAAAGACTTTGAGCTTGGTCTGGGCTGTCGCGGCGTTCGCGGTACTCCAGCAAGGCTGGTTGAAATCGAACTTATCGTGTACCGCCTGTTGCTCGACGAACGGCAGCAATAGCGCGCCCCAGGCAAAGCCCGAAGGGCCATCGAAAGTCTGCGGGTCGCGCGAGGCGTGTTTGGTGTTGGCGATGTACGACGGCGGAAAGCAGTTATAGGCGGAATGATAATTCTGCAGTCCCAGCGCCAGCTGACGGAGATTGTTGCTGCACTGCGACCGGCGTCCCGCTTCGCGCGCCTGCTGCACGGCTGGCAACAACAGGGCCATGAGCATGCCGATCATGGCAATCACCACGAGCAACTCAACCAGTGTGAAGGCAGGCCGTTGAGCCCGCCAGCTTATTGGAGCAGCCATATAGTACATTTCCAGCAGCAGCAAAGAAATTTTGATTATCCAAAATCTGTAAGTTTTGCTATTCGAAATAATGGTCTGCAAGTTGTCAATGGGCTGCTTTGAATATGTCGCAAGTAGTTTCCACCAAACAACTTGGTGGCGCGTCTGAGACGCAATCTGAAAGCGACTAAACTTCCGGCGACGCTTTATGGCAGGCCACGAGGTGGTCGCGACCTTCGAGCAGCGGGACTTTCTCTCGGCAGAACTGCTCGGCAATCGGGCAGCGATCGGCAAAGGGACAGCCCGGATAGACCCGGTCTGCCGAGGGGACTTCACCTTTAAGAATGATCCGCTGCCGCTCACGCTGCAGCACCGGATCGGGAATGGGCGCGGCCGACAGCAGCGCCTGCGTATAGGGATGCCGCGGGTTTGCGTGAATCGCGTCCGCAGACGCCATCTCGACGATGCGCCCTAGGTACATCACGCCGATGCGATGCGAAATATGCCGGACCACCGACAGGTCATGCGAGATGAACAGATACGCGAGACCCAGTTGCCGCTGCAAGTCCATCAGCAGGTTGATGACCTGCGCTTGAATGGAAACATCGAGCGCGGAAACTGGCTCATCGCAGACAATCAATTTCGGTTGTACGGCGAGCGCGCGAGCAATGCCGATTCGCTGCCGTTGTCCACCGGAGAACTCGTGGGGATAGCGATTCAGGAACCGCGGATTGAGCCCGACCAGGTCCATTAGCCGCATCGCTTCGAGCTTGCGGTTGTTGCCGTAGAGCCCGAAGATTTCCATCGGCTCTTGGATGATTGCCCCGACGGTCATGCGTGGATTGAGCGAGGCAAATGGATCTTGAAAGATCATTTGAATGTTGCGGCGGTAAGGCAACATTTGCCGTGGCGTCAGTTGGTCGACCCGGTCCCCAGCGAGCCAGATCTCGCCGCTCGTCGGCTTCTGCAGGTGAATCACCGCGCGAGCGGTAGTTGTCTTACCGCAGCCCGATTCGCCCACGAGCCCGAGCGTTTCTCCTTCGCGAATCGTAAAGCTGACTCCGTCAACCGCCCGCAGCACTCCCGGTTGGCCGAACAGCCAACCACCTTTTCGCTTCGGAAAGTGAACCTTCAGGTCTTTCACGACGAGTAGCGGTTTGTCGCTCTGTTTTTGCAAGCGACGACCAACTTCCGGAGCAGCAGCGGCCGTCATGAATGAGTTCCTGCGGCGCGAGCCTGTTCAGTCGGTGATGGGATCTTTGTCAAGTCGGCGAAGCAAGCCTTCAGCCCACCGTGAATGGCTGGCTCTAGCGGCGGCTCCTCTTGCGAACAGCGCTCTAAGCGAAATGTGCAACGGGGATGAAACGCACAACCCGTCGGCGGATGCAACATATCGGGCGGTTGGCCGTCGATGGCAGCGAGTTGATCTTGCCGCGTGGCATCCCAGCGGGGGATCGATTTCAACAGGCCCAGCGTATAGGGATGCTGCGGCTGGGCAAACAATTCGTAAACGCCCGCTTGCTCGACGATTTTCCCCGCGTACATCACCAGCACGCGATGGCACACACTGGCAATCACCCCCAGGGCGTGGGTAATGAGAATCACCGCGGTGCCGTGCGTCTTCTGCAACTCGGCAATCAGTTCCAGCATCTGCGCTTGAATGGTCACATCGAGGGCCGTTGTCGGCTCGTCGGCGATTAAAATCTCGGGCTGGCAGGCCAGCGCCATGGCAATCATCACCCGCTGCCGCATTCCTCCCGAAAACTGATGCGGAAAGTCGTCGATCCGCTCGGCAGCAGCCGGTATGCCGACCCGCTCGAGCATGTCGATCGCATGCTTACGTGCCTGGGACGACGAATGCTTCAAATGCAACTGGGTGACTTCGGTCAATTGCTCGGCAACCGAGAGAAACGGATTGAGCGCCGTCATCGGATCCTGAAAGATCATCGCAATCCGCTTGCCGCGAATCGATGACAACTCGCGCGTGCCGAGCTTCAGCAGGTCTTGCCCGGCGAACATCGCCCGCCCGCGCTCAATCACGCCGGGAGGCCGCGGAATCAGTCCTAAGAGGGCGAGATTCGTCACGCTCTTGCCGGAACCCGATTCGCCGACAATGCCCAGCGTTTCACCCGGATGCAATTCGAACGACACACCATTCACCGCGCGAATCGAACCATCGTCGGTTCGAAACGACACGTGCAAATCATCAACGGTCAGAAGCGGCTTAGTTCCAGATGTGGAAGACATGCAGGAACTATACGGCCCGCGCGCAGCGGTCGCAACTGCCAAAGTGATGGCTGCACCGCTTGTTCACGGAGAACCGGGAACCGGCAGAGCTTCCTCGGTAGCACCTGGCACAGCGCCCACGTCGCCGCCTCCCTCAATCACTTCGATTGCCGGTTCTTGATTGCCCCAGGTCAACTCGAAGACGACGTTCGGATTGGGTTTGTCCACCTGCAGCACCAGGCCGGAAGTTTTAATGCTGGCGTACTTTGGTGGAATCAGCCAGCGTTGCCGATCACCGCCAACATCTACCCGCGAAAAGATTTCTACCGGATGTTCGCCCAGAATTGCGCCATCGAAATCGTCGTAGGTCGTGAGTTGAAAGCGACCTTGCTGGTCAATCATCGAAATGGCGGGACGGTCATTGCTGGGAACCACGGCAATCGTGCCTCCCGCCAGAGGTTTACCATCAATGAGCACCGTTCCGGCGATCGGCACTCGGCGAGAACGACTATCGCATCCGGTGGAAAGTAGCGTTAGAGCGATGACAGGAATAACAGCAAGTCGCAGCATGATCGAAATGCCGAGCGTTGCTCGGACAGTGGAACTAGGGTTGATCGGTTTCGCCGCCGGCGCGCGTCGACATCGCCTGGTAGGCCGTCATGTTGATGTTATCGCCAATGAATTGCACGTGACCATCGCCATAGGCAAACAAGGCTCCGCCGGGGTGCCTGCTACTGAACGCGCCATTCACTTGCAGACCGTACAGGTTCAGCACGAGTCCCTTTTGCGGCCGGGTATTGAGCGCATTTTCGGTTGAACGCAAGCTGTCGACGTGACGCAGGGCGACCATCCATTGATTCTGGTTGTGCGGATGATCCCCTTGAGCCACTTCACCGACAAACATCGTGTTGCTCAAGCCATCGGTCACATCTTTCAGCTTGATTTCGCTGCGGTACATGAACACACCCGTGTTCAAGTGCTTGGCGTTTTGATCGGTCCCTTTCGTCGGCCCCAGTGTGCCGTGATTGAGGGCATAGCTTCCGATGCCCCAGTTGCCGGCGGATGTCTTCTTCGTAAAGTTGCTCGGGCAGACGATAAACTTGGGCTGCAACGAGAAAAGGTGAGAGATTCCCGTGTTCCAACCGGCGGTATCGTTGGTGACGCTGGCACAACCCGTCGCTGGCGCGACCGCACCTTTTTCGAAGCCGAGTTGGTCGTACAAAGGCTGCTGTTCGAGTTGTGGGAGGAGCATCACGAAGCCACTGGTGCCCGGGCGAGTCGACGAAGGACGGGTACCGCAGCCATGAGCGGGCAAGTTGGTATTACAATCGCAACCCATTCGGCCAGTTGGCAAGATTCGCAGCGAATCTTCATAGTTGGCGATCGCCAGCACGAGTTGCTTCAAATTGTTCGAGCACTGCATGCGGCGGGCAGCTTCGCGCGCGGCCTGCACCGCGGGGAGCAGCAGGGCAATGAGCACGCCGATAATGGCAATGACAACGAGGAGTTCAACGAGCGTAAAGCCCGATCGGAATGAGCGGTGCATGAGGGAGAGGTCGCTCGGCAAAATCAGATGAGACTGGTAGGGGCGGGGTTGGAGCCGGTTAAGACGTCCGGCACGTTGCCATTATTTGTCGACTTTTGGTTGACGCAATGGAAATGGCGGCAAATTTGAGCGATTGCAAAACTGACGCCGCTCAACTAGGTGGTGTGCGGGGTGCTGAAGCGATTTAAACTCCCTCTCGGTACCGTTGGCGGAGATACTCGCGGCAGGTTGTGAAGTACGCGTGATAGTCGGCCCGTTGATAGTCGGGATACGTCCAGGGGCGAGTTTGCCAGGTACCGCGCGCGTAGTGTAGCGTCACTTCGGCAAAGATTCCTTGGGAGAGATAGATCCGATGATCGCGGTCTTTCGTTGAGGCCAGCACCAGTTTCGCTTCGGTGAGGTAACCTGGATCGATGTTCAGCGGTCGCGCTTCGCCATGATTTCCAAGCGCGCGATACTCTTCCTCCCAGCGATTGGCCGTCAGTTTTAATTCCGGTAACTGACCAGGATCGATCAACTGCTCGCTTACGAGAAACATCTTCTGTAGGTCAGCTCCCATCGAGGCTTCGTAGTAAGTTGTTTCGCGATGTTCAAACAACGGACTTTCCGACTTGATGGCGCCCCAAGCTGCCGCAAATCGCGCGCGAGCCCACTCCAGCGCGGCGGCATGCCGACTGAAGACGGCCGCAATCAACAGCACGGGTCTTTGCTTGACGGTGTCGCCCATTCCTACTCCTGGTTTTGCGTGGTGACCAGTCGCTCGTTCCTAGCACCGGTGCTGCCCCTTCCCTCAGCATCGTGCGCTGGGTAAGGTTGAGAGATCGCGGCAGTTCTGCCGCGGCATACAACCTCCTGCTGTCTTACTATTAGCGGCTGCAATGGTCAAAGCCAAGTCTCGCGGATTGGAATACGTCGAACCGATTGGGGCCCGCGTGCTCGTGCGCAAGGACGAACCCAAGCGGCAAACCAAGGGAGGCATCGCACTTCCCGATGCTTCCGAAATCCCAACAATTACCGGCCGCATCGTGGCGATCTCAGCGCAGATCGAGAACGACGAGAACGTACCCCTGCGGCAGTACGACAAAATTCTCTTCCACCCGAAGAACGCTATTCCTGTCGACTTCGAATCGGACAATCAACTGTTCGTGATTCCGGTCGAAGATGTTGTCGCAGTCTTTCGACGCGAGCCAAAAGAAAATTCTGCCAAGGACAATGGCGACGACGAATAGACCTGCCGTTCGAGCTTCAGCCCCTCACCCCGACCCTCTTCCCGGAGTACCGAGGCGAGGGAGGAAATGCAGAGGCTTCCGACTCCCCGAACTTTAAACATTGAACTTTGAACCTCAAACTCTCGCCATGAACGTCGTTGGCATAGGTACGGATATCATCGAGTGCCTGCGGATTGCGCAGATGATCGAGCGCCACGGCGAACTCTTCTTGAATCGCGTTTATACGCCTCACGAGATTGAGTATTGCTCGGCCCGCAAAGCGTCGACGCAGCATTATGCCGGACGCTTCGCCGCGAAAGAGGCGATTCTTAAAGCGCTGGGCACGGGCTGGACCCGCGGCATTGCCTGGGGGGATATGGAAATCCGCAACGACTTCGGTGGCAAGCCCCGTGTATTGCTTGGCGGCGGTGCCCGCGAGGTTTGCGCGCAGCAAGGAATTGCCCAAATTCTGATCAGCATCAGCCATTGCCGGACGCATGCCACTGCCTATGCACTCGCCCTCGGCAGCGGCGATAGTGGTGTGATGGGCCTGCGCGACTAGACGGTTGCGAATCATGTGGCTTGCGAGCTGGCGTTAAGATCACGTTCAAGTTCACTCCTCCTCGTTAGATGCGCATCTTTGCGCAAATACGAAAATCTTGATCGCGACGAAACAGTCACTGTTCTGCGGAAAGATTGGCGACCGGCGGCAGCGAATCGAGCATCTTTGCATCCGTGCGGCGGAGCTCGGCAATGGCGGCTGCGCGTAGTTTTTCTATGGTTGCGACGTGCTGTGGTTCACCTGCAAGGTTCTTCAGTTCGTTGGGATCAGTCAGCAGATCGTAAAGTTCTTCTGGCTCATTGGCTTCCAGCGTGCGGATGTATTTGTAGCGGCCCTGGACAATCATCACATACCAGGGAACGCCGCTCTTGTGCCGGTTGCCTGGCGGCGTGGGGACGGTGTCGCAGTTGGCTCCAAACTTATCCGCGGTGAAGGGCATCATCGTCGTATGCGGCCAGGCGGCGTCGGGATTCTTCAGCAGCGGAGTGAGGTCATGGCCGTGCATGGTCCACGGCAATTCGAAACCGGCGAAGCGAAAGAACGTTGGCGGCAGGTCCGCGCCGCCGACCGGCGTGCGGCAGACTTTGCCTTCGGGAATGGTGCCGGGCATGGAGATGATCAGCGGTGAGCGGATGTTCGCATCATAAGGAGCAAGTTTCGCGCGGAAGCCGTGCTGCCCCCAGGCGTAACCTTGATCGGAGGTCATCACGACAAGCGTATTTTCTAGTTGACCCGATTCTTCCAGCGCGGCGAGTACATTGCCGATGCCTTCATCGAGCGCACGGACGGCCTGATGATATTGCCGCGACCACTCAGAGAGATTGCGGCCCCGATCGCGCGCGAAATCATCGCCGACTTCACTGCCGATCGCCTTGTCGCTGAGGACCGGTTCACCTTTGGGCCCCTTCTCCCAAGCGGCGATCATTTGCATGTAGCTGGGCTTGCCCGCGCGCGGCGGATAGATGTCGGCCGGGGTCTCGACGGTGACTCCGGGATAGTCCTGCAAATGCCGCTCGGCCGGCGCATAAGGCGCATGAACGCCGCCATAGCAGAGCCACAGGTACCAGGGCTTTGACTTGTCGCGGTGCTCACCCTGAATGTAATCGATTGCCCAGCGCGTGTAGTTGTCGGTGGAATACCCTGGGACGACCTTCGGTTCTCCACCGTCGATCGAGAGGAGTTGGTCGTGGTAATAATTGGGCGCATTGGCGGGATGCTTCGGTCGGTTCCAGACGATCTGATGATCCCAATCGCGGCCAAAACCTGCATCGCGCCCCGAGTGCCACTTGCCGATGTGCGCGGTGTGGTAGCCATTCCGCCGAAAAACAGCTGGCCAGAAGGGGCACTGTGCGGGATCGTATTCGCTGCCCGGATACTCCCCCTCCATCCGCATTGTCAGAGCGCCGTACTGATGCCGGCCGGTGAGCATGGTGACCCGCGAAGGCATGCACCAGGTGCCGATGTAGGCATGTGTGAATCGCACCCCCCGTTTTGCCAGTCGATCGATGTTCGGCGTCCGCGCCCAGGACTCCGCATGTTCGTAGCATGAGAGTGTGCGGTACGAGTGGTCGTCCGTGTAAATGAACAGAATGTTCGGGCTCTTCGCCACGGCGAGCGACGGACATAGGGTCAGCAGATACAGGGCCAGCAGAACCAGGCCGAGAGAGGCGGTCTTCATAGAATTTATTTCTTCTTTCCTTTGGTGCCCTTGTTCTGTTTCGTGGCAGAGTTCCAAGCATCGTTGTTGCCGGTGACGACGTGCGTCCGCCTGGCCCAGGCGTCGTATTGGGCTGCCATCGTTTTGACTCGATCTGGATGCTCGTCGGCCAGGTTGTGCAGTTCTGTGCGGTCGGCCTCGATGTCGTACAACTCCCAGCGTTGACCGGCCAGTGCAACCAACTTCCATTTGCCCTCGCGCACCGCGCGGTTGTCTTCGTGGTTAAAGAAGATTGGCTGCGACCGGGCGAGCACTTTGCCGGATAGTGACGGGATCAGGCTCACGCCTTCGATTGGCTCGATGGCTTGGCTCTGAAACTTTGCGGGATACTTGGTACCCGCCACATCCACGACAGTTGGCATCAGGTCGATTACATGCCCGGGCTGATGCACCAGCTTGTTACGAACGGAGGCGTCGATCCCGCTTGGCCAGTGGGCGATCAGCGGCGTCGAGTTGCCACCTTCGTGGACAAAGTGTTTCCACTTGCGGAACGGCGTGTTGTTGAGCGTTGCCCAGTTCTGTCCAAGGAAAACGTTTGAGTGCGCGTCGCCGGGGTTTTTCCCCTCATAGCGGCCGTTCGGCCCCGACTCGGCATTGCCGCCGTTGTCGCTGACGAACAGGATTAGCGTGTCGTCGAGTTGCCCCCGTTCACGCAGTCCATCGACGAGTGTCCCGACGCTACGGTCCATCGTGTCGATCATCGCCGCGTAAATCGCCATCATGTGATCGAACCGCTTCTGCTCATCGGCGGGGACATCTTTCCAGGCGGGCGAATTGGGGGCCCGCGGCGTGAGCGGCCATTTCGCATCGACGAGTCCCAACTCAATCTGCTTGCGATGCCGCGCCTCGCGCAGTGTGTCCCAACCCGCTAGATACTTGCCGCGATACCGGGCAATATCTTCCTCGGGTGCCATCAACGGAAAGTGAGGCGAGCAATGAGCCAGATACAAAAAGAATGGTTGCTTCGCTGAGATGGCTTCATCGACGAACTTAAGTCCCCATTGCGACCACAGGAAGGAGCCGTACCACTCGCCGAACTGCGGATCGTTCAGCGGCCTCTCCTCGCTGTTGAGATACAGCTTGGCGCCTCCCTTGCTGCCCGTTTGATTGTAAAAATAGACGCCCCCGGCTTGCAGATTCAGACTGCGGTCGAAGCCTCGCTTCCAAGGCGGTGTGCCGTGCTGCTGGCCCAGATGCCACTTGCCAGTCATGGCGGTGAAGTATCCCGAGTCGCGCAGCACTTCGGCCATCGTCACGCTGGTGTCTGCAATCTTTCCTTGAAACCCTGGATGGCCCGGCTTGACGACATTGTCGAGATGCCCCATTCCTGCCTGGTGCGGATAATGGCCAGTCAAAAGCGCCGCCCGCGTCGGCGAGCACCGCCCCGTGTTATAGAACTGCGTGAACCGCACCCCATTCTTCGCGAGCGCGTCAAGGTTTGGTGTGGGAATCTCGCTGCCGTAGCAGCCAATATCCGACCAGCCCATGTCGTCCACCAGAATCACGACAATGTTGGGTCGACCGGCACCAGATGCGTCACGCAGTAAACCGGTCAGAGCAGCGAGCGCTGACATCAGTACGATGCACAATAAGGGTCGAATCATAAATTGGCTTTTCGCTGACGACAGGCCTAGGGTTGAGAGAGGAGGTAACGAGGGATGCGGTCGGCAGGTTCGGAGAACTGCAAATCGCGAACGAGTGATTGAGCCTGAGGAAGCGTGACGGTACCGGCTTTCCACATGAAGTCGAGCGCATTCTGCGCTGCAAGAGCCTCCTGCTTGTTGCCGTTCTTGAGCACGTCTGCGATGGTTTGCCTAGCGACCTCTCGTTCGCCAAGCATACCGATAGCTTCGGCAGCGACCACACGCACGTCGAGCCACTCGTCGTCGAGAAGATCGCGAAGCTTCTCCTTCGCAGCGATTGACTTATCGCCAAGGACCAGGCATCCCGTTGCGGCCCAATAACGGATGACGGGATGCTTGTCGCCCAGCGCGCTGAGGAAGTCGGGCAAGTTCGCGGCATCGCGGTCGCTGGCTTTGTCTGCGAGGTCGAGAATGCGCTGCAGCGGATAGGCCTGGCTCTGCGCGTAATCGTAAATGGTTCTGTCTCCCGCAAGCTTGGCAAACATACCTTCCGGAATGAAGCCGGTGTCGCGAGTCTTGAGGATTTCGGCACGCAGCGCGGCCTTGAGTTTCGCGATGCGTGCGGCGTGCTGCGGTTCGGCGATGCGGTTGTGAACTTCAAACGGATCGCCCGCGAGTTGATAAAACTCCTCGCCAGGCTTGGGTTGCCAGTAGGCGGCTTGTACGTCGTTGCAGCGGCCTGCGGTGAACTCGTCGAACCATGATTTCATACTGGGCAGCACCCGAAACGGATACGAATAGTGCTGGCCCCAGGGCCGGTGCGGTGAATAGTTGCGCACATAACGGAACTCCGCTTCGCGCACGCTACGGATGGTGTCGTAGCGCTCGTCCATACGGCCACGAAAGAGGAAAACCTGCTCGCGCGGCGCGACCCGCTTATCGCCTAGAAATGGACGGCCCTCATAGTTTGCGGGAACCGGCACGCCACACAGGCTGAAGACCGTCGCCGGAAAATCGACAAAGCTTACAAGTTCCTCAACCCATTGGCCCGGTTCAACTGGTGCCAGTTGCGCCCACTTGGTTGGGAAGCGGATGATCAACGGCACGCGGGTGCCGGTGTCGTGGATGTTTCGTTTGCCGCGCGGCAGCGCGCCTCCGTGGTCGCCGTAGTAGAAGATGATCGTGTTGTCCGCGAGGCCAGCCTGCTCAAGTTCCCCGAGCAGCGCCCCAACCTGCTTGTCCATCAGCGTTATTTGATCGTAATAATTCGCCCAGTCGCGGCGGATGACCGGCGTGTCGGGATGATACGGCGGCAGTGGGACTTTCTCGGGCGGCACTCGAAAGCTCGACTTATTCTGTTTCGGCGCGACCTGGCTTTCGTGGCTAGTGCCGATATTGAAGACCGCGAAGAAGGGCTGGCCAGCGGCGCGGTTTTTGTAATGCGATTTAGGGCTGCTGTCGTCCCAGATCTTGCGTTTGACCGCGACGTTGTAATCAGTTTTAGAGTTGTTGGTGCAGTAATAACCCGCCGCGCGCAGAGGTTCGGGATAGAGCTTGAACTGCTCCGGGATGGCCACGCTGCTGCGGTGATGGTGAGCACCGAGTGACGACGCATACATGCCGGTAATGAGCGTCGTGCGCGCGGTCGAGCAGACTGGGGCGTTAGCGAACGCGTGGCGATAGCGAACGCCGTCTTTCGCGAGACGGTCGAGGTGCGGGGTCTGAGCAAGCGAATCGCCGTAACAGCCAAGATACGGGCTGTTGTCCTCGCTGGTGATCCACAGGATGTTCGGCCGTTCTGCGGCGACGAGGGAGCCGGAGACGAACATCGTGACGAACAAGGCGATTGGCCTGGACCAGATTGCTTGATGTCGATTCATGGTGAATTCCTATTGAGGTCCGGGGGCATTGATGCGCGCGGCGTTCTTCGGCTTGCCGGGGAACTCGCCGCGTTCGGCCTTCGCGTTGGTCTTGCTACGATCTAGCGGGTCTCCAGATTCGCGGTCGAAGGTGTCGGCAGTGAGTTTGTCGGGAACGGCGTCGCCAGTTTCGTCGATCCATTGATCCAACAGCGCGGCGAGTCGCGTTTTGATTGCGGCATGGGCGGGGTCAGTCGCCAGGTTGCGAAGTTGCTCTGGGTCCTTCGCGGTGAGGTACAGCTCTTCGTTCGGTCGGGGCGCGAGGAACACGTCGGCCTGCGCGGGCGTGAGCTTGTTCGCGTCGCGGAGTGCCTTAAGCGCTGCGTGCGCTGGCGAGCGCACGGAGTCGGCGGGACCTTGCCAGGCCAGCGCGGGACGGGCGTTGCGGATGTAAAGCCAACCGTCGCTGCGCACCGCGCGACCGTGAGCCTCATAGTCGTGCCAGTTGTGCTCCGAGAAGGCGTGCCGACGAGTGATGTTTTGCGGGTCGCGCAGAACTGGGGCGAAGCTCAAGCCCTGGAAGCTTGGCGGCGGCGATTTGACTCCGGCCAGTTCGAGTAATGTCGGCGCGATGTCAATGACGCTGACGAGGCTCGCGCTGGTGCTACCCCGTTTTGCAATGCCCGCGGGCCAATGGGCGACGAGCGCGGTCTTCATGCCGGAGTCATGCAGGCGCGTTTTCGCGCGCGGGAATGGACGGCCGTTGTCGGCCAGCACGAGCAGCAGCGTGTTGTCGAGCACTCCCTGCGCGGCGAGCGCATCGGCGACCTGGCCGACGAAGTAATCGAACCGCGTGACCTCGTTGTGATACGACGCGAGATCCTCGCGCGTGGCAGCATCATCGGCGAGAAAGGATGGTACGGTGATGTCTTGCGGGCGATGCTGGGGACCGTACTTCGATTCGACCCATTCCTTATTCGCATCCCAGCCCCGATGTGCATCGACCGCTGCGAACCAGAAGAAAAACGGTTTGTCCTTGGGCCGCTGTTCGATGGTCTGAACCCATTTTGCTTCCGCGCCGTGATTGTCCGGCGTGACGCCCGGGTCGATCAGGTCCCACGTCTCCGCGCCCACCTTCGCATTCTCGCGAGTCATGTGGTTCTTGCCGATAACTGCTGTGTAATAGCCGTGCTCGCGGAGCACGGTAGGGAGCCACGGAATGTTCGCGGCGATCGGCTGATGCAGTTCGGCCGCCGGACCCAAGTTGTGGGGATAGCGTCCGGTGATGATGCTCGACCGGCTGGGGCTGCAACTGCTGGCCGTCAGGTACGCCTCGGTGAATCGCAACCCGTTGGCTGCGAGCGCATCAATGCGCGGCGTACGAGCCGTCCGGCTGCCGTAGCAACCGAAGTCATCCCAACTGATGTCATCTGCAATGCAGACCACAATATTCGGGCGCTCAGCGGCGAAGGCTTCGCTACTCGACAACACACAGAGTACACATGCTGCGAGGACGGTTTTCATGGTGAGATTGCCAATGGTTACGGTTGCTTTTTATGCTTTGGTTTGTTCCCAGCCAGCGGGAAATCTGCCGAGTCGATGTGGGCCCGCGACATCAATATCTTCAGCCGTGCGACGATTTCGCGGTTGTACTGCGGGCCTGTGAAGTATCAACCAATCTTTCAAACTCACTTTTTGCCGCCGGACCATTTGGGTTGCCAGTCAGCTGATTCGCTCCGTGCCGAATCCAAGTAGTCGCCGATCGTTGATGCAATGTCGGGATGTTTTGCCGCGACATTGGTTTTCTCCCCGATATCGGCCTGTTGGTCGTACAGGGCGATGGCTGCGTCAGGACTGCCTGTGCGAATCCCCTTCCAACGCCCTTGGTACAAGGCCGCTTGTTTGAAGCCTCCCTCGTGAAATTCCCAATAGAGGAAATCGTGCTTGGGCTGACGTGCGGCGGGCTGGCCGAGCAGAGTTGGCACAAGACTGATCGAGTCGCAGTGGTCGGGAGTCTTGGCGCCAGCCAGTTCGGCGGCCGTCGCCAGCCAGTCTCCAAAATAGGCAACGTGATTTGTCTCGACCCCGGTTGGCACATGACCGGGCCACCAGGCAATCAGCGGCACACGAATGCCGCCGTCGGTCAAGCTGCGCTTGATGCCGGACAACGGCCCCGACGGATTAAACCGCGCGAGGTTATGGTTGCTTTCGTTGTGCGGCCCATTGTCGCTGGTAAAAACAACGAGCGTATTTTCCGCCAGACCCTGCTCGCGTAACGTCGCCAGCATTCTGCCCACGTATCCGTCAAGCCGCGAGATCATCGCTGCCTGCCCTTTGTCTGGATCGGGCCAGTCCCGATCGGCATAGGGACCAAAATCGGGTACCTGAGCCCCGTTCTTCAATTCGCGAGTTCGTTCGTTGTTGGCGTGCGGAATGACCATGCTCCAGTACAGGAAGAATGGTTGCGACTTGTTGGCAATAACAAACTTGATCGCCTCATCCGCGAACAGATCATCGGCGAATTGAACCGCCTTGGTCGCATAGCCCGCGCCGTCGCCACCTACCGGAGTCACGACATTCGGCAACTCGACGCGTTCTTCGTTCCGCCAGAGAAATGCAGGAAAGTGATTGTGAGCGTGCCGCTGATTCAAGTAACCGAAGAACTCAGCGAAGCCGTGCTTGCGCGGCAGCCCGCTTTCCGCGGCACCGACATCGCCGAGTCCCCACTTGCCGATGAGCGCCGTCCGATAGCCGGACTGCTGCAGAACCTTGGCGACCGTCACATCCTCGGACCGTAGCGCCTGAGCGCTTGGATTCGTCGCGCCCGCGTTGCCACGGACGCGCGTGTGCCCGTGATGCTTGCCGGTCATCAGCACACTCCGCGATGGAGCGCAGACGGTAGCACCGGCATAGAACTGCGTGAACCGCAGCCCCTCCTTCGCCATGCGATCCAAATTGGGGGTTGAGATCACTTTCTGTCCATAGCAACCGAGATCGCCAAAACCCAGGTCGTCCGCGAGTATCAGCACAATGTTTGGTGCACGCTTGGAGATCGCGCTTTCATCGGCAAATAGCGGACAAAGTGCGCAGCAATAAACGGTGATCGCAACGATCGGCGTAGCGACTTTGTGTAGCAAAAACATAAAACTTCGCTGAGAGAGGAGCGGGCTGGCATCGTCAGCTGCAAACCGGCTCATTGCCCAGGGTTTGCCGAACGGCGTCAGTATCACGGCAGGAAAACGCACGGTCAACCAAGAAGCACACGCGCGAATTTTATGGCAGAAAGCGAACGATGTACTGACAGTACGTCGCGGTCTGTGGTCAGGCACTGGGCCGCCTGCGGATACTTGGCTTGATCGTCGGCCACGAAGGCGACGAAAACCTTTCCCGCGGCCAACGGGGTGATCGAAAAAGTACCCCCTGGCCGTTGGCACGCCACAAACTTCATCGGGGCTCTCTGCACCGATGGCATCAACGGCCTACTCGTCAAACTTCGCGCTGATTGAACTTCCCTGCGCGAAGTTCTAAGAACCAGAGCGCCGAAATTACTTCAATCACGGCGGCAACCGCTACCCAAAAAAGGGAACCGCACTCGCTAGAAGTCTGCATCGAGGACGATGCGATATCTGGCTTTGCCGGCCTCCAAGCGATCGAACGCTTCGTTGATCTGCGACATCGGATAGTGCTCGGTTTGCGGGCTGACCTGGTGACGCGCGGCGAACTCCAGCATCGTTCCAATCGCCACCGGCGAACCGGTGGGTGAACCCGAGATACTTTGCTGACCCCAAATCAACTGGATAGCGGAGACAGGAATCGGCTGCGGGACTGCACCAACCACATGCATCCGGCCATTGGGAGCCAGAGTGCCAATCATCGCTTGCCAATCGAGTGGCACGTTCACCGTCACGATCAGCAGGTCGAACGTCCCTGTCAGTTTCTTCATCGCCGCCGAATCGCGGCTCGAGACAACTTGATTCGCCCCAAAGCTGCGGGCTTCGTCAAACTTACTTTCGCTGGAGGTAAAGGCCGTCACATCGCAGCCGTAAGCAGCGGCGAACTTGACACCCATGTGGCCCAAACCGCCGATGCCCACGATGCCAACGCGGCTAGTAGGCTTGGCATACATGGCCAGCGGATTGAACACAGTAATGCCGCCACACAGGAGCGGTCCAGCTTCGGCGTAGTTGATGTTTTCGGGCAAGGGAATAGCCCAGGACCAGTGCGAACGGACCCGCGTTGCAAAGCCCCCTCGATGGCCGATGATCGTCGGCATTGCCTCCGCGCACAGGTGCTGATTGCCCGACATGCACTGCCGGCAGTGCAGGCAACTTCGAGCCGTCCAGCCGACTCCGACAGCTTGGCCAACTTTCAAACCCTTAGCCGAAGTTCCAACTTCGACCACTCGGCCGATGACTTCGTGACCCAGCACCGCTGGATATTGAGAAGCGCCCCAATCGTCTTTTAGCACCGAGAGGTCGGAGTGGCACAACCCACAGTGTTCAACCGCAACCTCCACCTCTTCAGCACCGAGTTCTCCTAGATCGATGCTCTGACGGACGAGTTTCTGCTTCGCACTCGGGGCAACCCAGGCTTCAACTTTGGTCATGGCAAGGCTCACTTTCGTTAGAAACTAAATGGGTGGTTAGTTGCCAGCTGGCACGACTTGGAATCAATGCGATGTGGCATCTGACGCTTCAGGACAGAACTCGCTCCGCTGACGAGGACCTGGAGACGCACTACTGAACTGCGGGTGTATACCAGATTGATCGGCGGGTCTTACACGCGTTTTAGACCAAGTTGCGCCACTTGATCGAATTGGCGGTACGCGAACTGTGCGAAATCGAACTGTGCGAAATGAATTGGCCATCGTTAGACCCCTCCTTTGGTAAGGGGCTTTTGTTCAGGACGCAAGTTGAGCCCAGAATCGGACTCCTGGGTAGCTGAGCAGGCAAACAGGTCAGCGTCTAAAGTCAGCGTGCGGTTATCCCAGTCCGCCTTTTTCAAGCACTCAACGTTCAAGACTTTCAGTCATATCTCTCGGGTTGATCGCATCACTGGGTATGGATTGGCTCTCGGCGGACGCCAATAATGCAGCCATGCGTAACAACCCGTGGTTGATAGCGTTGGTCCTTCTAGCTCAGGCATCCCTTGCTGCCAGTGCCGACGCCCCTTTTGGCTTAACCAGTCGCACGCCGTGGACCACTTCCAAATTCCACGGTCAACCGGAACCACCGCCGCCGTTTCGAGCGGAGCGAGTCTATCCGGACATTCAATTCACTGGCCCCACTGTCCTTACAGGCGCGCCGGGAACCAAGCGTTGGTTCGTCGCCGAAAGACTGGGAAAGATCTACTCATTTCCCGTTGAGGGTTCGAAAGCCAAGCCAGATCTCTTTCTGGACTGCACCGAACTCGCGAAACAACTCAGTGAGCACGAGAAGCAGCCTATCGAATTTCATGCGCTGTACGGCCTCACCTTTGATCCTCGCTTCGAGCAGAACCGCTTCTGTTATGTGTGCTACGTGGTTCATCGGCGCGGAGGCCGGCCGCAAGACCCAGACGGAACGCGCGTCGTGCGTCTGAAGGTGAGTGACACGAATCCGCCCCGCTGCGAAGTTGCCAGTGAGAAAACAATTATCACGTGGCTCGAAGGGGGACATAACGGCGGCTGCCTCAAGTTTGGCCGGGATGGATACCTCTACATCTCGACTGGCGATGGCGGTGAAGCCTTTCCCCCCGATGGCAAGAATACGGGTCAGGACCTGTCCGACTTACTGTCTTCGATTTTAAGAATCGACGTTCATCCGGCCGACTCTAAACGGCCCTATGTCATTCCCGGCGACAACCCGTTCGTGTCGCTCGACAAAGCGCGCGGCGAGAACTGGGCCTATGGTCTGCGCAATCCCTGGAAGATGAGTTTCGACCGACTTACCGGCGAACTTTGGGTGGGCGATGTGGGCTGGGAACTGTGGGAGTTGATCTATCGGGTGCGCAAGGGAGAAAACTATGGCTGGAGTCTGGTCGAAGGCCGACAGTCCGTTCACACCGAGGGGATTCCCGGTCCCACGCCGGTCATTCCTCCCACCATCGATATTCCCCACACCGACGGAGCCTCGGTGACCGGAGGATATGTCTATCGAGGCCGGCAGTTTCCCGAACTGTATGGCATATACATCTTCGGAGATTGGGAGACGCGGCGCATCTGGGGGGCCAAGGTTGAGGAGCAAAGCGTCGGCCAGTACCGCGAACTCGTGGAGCCGACGGTGCGCATTGTCGACTTTGCAGAGGACGAACAAGGTGAGCTGTATCTCTTGGACAACGATGCGGGCACGATTCACGTGCTCGCCCGCAACGAGGCGAAGCCTACCCATTTGCAGTTCCCCCGCAAGTTGAGCGACACCGGCATTTTCGACTCGGTAGCAGAGCATCGCGTGGCACCGGGAGTGCTTCCCTTTTCGATCAACGCCGAGCAATGGTCCGACTATGCAGTTGCCCAGCGTTACCTGGCATTGCCTGAGAAAACTTCCATCGGTCTGCATTCGCGGGCCATGCTCATCCCGGGGAAGCAAGGCAGCCGAATTATGGATTTTCCTGCCGAGACTGTGCTCACGAAGACGCTCTCGCTCGACTTGATCCAAGGCGATCCCGCCAGCCGGCGACGTATCGAAACACAGGTGCTCCATTTCGACGGCATCGATTGGCGCGGCTACAGCTACGAGTGGAACGAGCAGCAAACCGATGCTGTGCTCGTTGCTGCCGAGGGGAAGTCGCGCACCTGGCACGTTGAGGATGCGCAGGCACCGGGTGGCAAGCGCGTCCAGAACTGGCTGTTTGCCTCGCGGATGGACTGCATTCGTTGTCACAATCCTTGGTCCGAGCACACGCTGGCTTTCAACATCGCTCAGCTGAATCGTTCGCACGACTTTGGCTCAGTCACCGATAATCAAATCCGCACGCTCAAGCACATTGGCGTGCTGGTCGACGTGACTGACCCACCTGATCCCAAAGACCCCACGGCGCAGGACGGAGGGCCGAAGCCGCCGGAACAACTTCCTCGGCTGGCCGATCTGCGCGATGGCAGTGCGAATTTGGATCTCCGCGCCCGGGCCTATCTGCACGTCAACTGCTCGCATTGTCATCGCTTTAACGGCGGTGGCTCCGCGCATATTTATCTGCAGCATGACCTGCCACTTACCAAGATCAAAGCTCTGGACCTGCGACCAATCCAGGGAACCTTTGGCATTCGCGATGCGCGGATACTGGCCTCCGCCGATCCTTATCGCTCGGTGCTCCTCTTTCGACTGGCGAAGTCGGGACCGGGACACATGCCCCACTTGGGCTCTAAGCTTGTCGATCATCAGGGGGTCTCCCTGATTCACGATTGGATTGCCTCGTTGCCCGGCAAACCTGCCGAAAGTGAATCCGCCAAGCTGACCCAACTCGCAAACGACACTGCAGCAGCAGACCGCTCAGCGGCCATTGCTGAGTTGCTTTCAACACCGGGGCACGCCCTGCGTCTGGCTCATGCGGTTCGTCAACGAAAGCTTGCTGAGCCCAATCGCCAACTGGCCATTGAGGCGGCGCTGCAGCAGGCTGATCTTGCCATTCGCGATTTGTTCGAGCCCTTTGTGCCCGAGGAACAACGGACCAAGCGGTTGGGTGAGTCGATCCGTCCTCAAGAGATTCTGGCAATGACGGGCGACAGTTCCCGCGGCCGCCAATTGTTTCACGAATCAACAGTGACGCAGTGTCGCAATTGTCACCGCAGCGAAGGGAAAGGGGGCGAGCTAGGACCGGACCTGAGTGCCATCGGCAAGAAACTCGATCGCTCCAAATTGCTCGACAGTATTTTGCAACCTTCGGCCAGCATCGATCCCAAGTACGCCGGCTGGCTGGTGGAGACCAAAGCGGGCACGGTAATTACGGGACTCATGGTCGAGAAAACCGACGCAGCCATCGTCATCAAGGACATGCAGAACAAGCAGCATCGGCTGGCGACCGACGAGATTGAAGCGTTGTTCCCTCAGCGGAAGTCGCTCATGCCCGATTTGCTCCTGCGCGATTTCACCGCGGCGCAAGTCGCAGACTTGCTCGCCTACTTGTCCAGTTTGAAGTAATTGCACTGGTTGAGCGCCATCGGATGGGATGTATCTCCATGAATTCCACGCGACGCACATTTCTGGAAACTTCCATCGCAGCTGGCATGGCAGCTGGCATCGCAGCTCCATTGGCGTTTGCCGTGGAGCCGAAAGCGAAACTCCCCGTCGCCGGAATTACCACCACTTATGGCCCCAACAATCACGCCGACGTGATCTTCACGAAGATCGTATCGGGCTATGAGCACGATGGCGGCCCTGGGCCCGATCTAAAACTGACTTCGCTCTTCGTCGAGCAAGAGCATCCGCGGGATCTGAGCCGCGGGCTGTCAGAAAAGCATGGCTTTCGCTTGGCTCGCTCGATTGACGAAGCCCTCACGCTGGGCAGCGATGACCTGGCCGTCTCCGGCGTGCTGATTGTGGGCGAGCACGGCAACTATCCGAACGACCCCGTTACCGGCCAGAAGATGTATCCGCGCCGCCGACTGTTCGACGAGGTGGTGAAGACGTTCAAGCGTGTCGGCAAGGTGGTCCCCGTCTTCAACGACAAGCACCTGAGCTACAACTGGCCCGATGCCGAGCACATGGCAAAAACCGCGCGCGAAATGAAGTTCCCCTTCATGGCTGGTTCGTCGTTGCCAGTTGCCTGGCGCTTGCCGCCACTGGTACTCGAGCGCGAATGTCAAATCGAAGAAGCT
Organism: Anatilimnocola aggregata; assembly: GCF_007747655.1. NCBI lineage: Bacteria > Pseudomonadati > Planctomycetota > Planctomycetia > Pirellulales > Pirellulaceae > Anatilimnocola > Anatilimnocola aggregata. The sequence continues at coordinate 1,895,120 of NZ_CP036274.1, read as the reverse complement.
CTCGCCATTGGCTATTCGTCGCTCGAAAGCTACGGCTTTCATGCCGTCGAGGTTTTGCAGTGCATGGTCGAACGGCGTCGAGGTGGCGAGACGGGCGTCAGGCGAATTGAAGTCGTGAAGAGAGATGCGATTTGGGCAGCGCAAAAAGCGGGACGTTGGTCGCGAGAACTGTTCGATGCGGCGCTCGCGACCACGCCGGAAGAAAAGAAGGGAGAGCCGGAAAAACTGCTCGATTCAAGGGCCGCCTTCTACCTGATTGAGTATCGCGACGGTCTCCGCGCCACCGTCGCGATGGCGAATGGCGTCACGCGGAATTCTTCCTTTGCTGCCAAGCTTAAGGGACAGCCCAAACCGGTAGCCACCTGGTTTGCCGTGCAGAACGAAGCCCCCTTCGGTCACTTCGGGTACTTGCTCAAAGCCATCGAGCAGATGGTTCGTACCGGCAGGCCAGCTTATCCCGTCGAGCGGACTCTACTCACCACCGGCATCATCAACGCCGCGATGAAAAGCTATGCCACTTCGCAGCCCATCGAGACGCCCTATCTCGACATTGCTTATCAGCCCGCCGATTGGCCCAGCGCACCAGGCAAGCCGTCTTAACTCACAACTCCGGTGACTTCAACAATGCCTTTCGCTTCCAGGCTTAAGCATCTCGCAAACCTTCGAGCACTTGCCGCATGGCTTCACTTGGCCCTTGACTCGTAGAACCCGAGGCCGCCGGGGCACCGTGCAACGTTGGTGTGGTATATCGAGTCCATTCCCAGGTTTGTGTCTCTGGATCGAAGACCACGAGAGCGACCGAGTTCTTGCAAACCCTGTCGACCAGTTCGAGGCGAGGTGGAACCTCAACCTCCTGCCAAGAGTAACGAAACTTCATGGGAAGAAACCTGAAGGTGCTTTGGCAGGCACTACGAGGATTAAAGAATCGATTCTAAGAAAACTCCCATCCGAAGTCTCGGCTCAGAAGCAAGTTGCGGCAATCCGCTTTCGTTCGCTACCGATGCCGCTTTGCCACTTCATCCAGAAACTACCTAGAAGACAAAAGCCCTCTTCAGTGATCTCGCAATCGAAACCTTCCGTCCCCGTTCGCCCAGCACGCTTAGCATAGCTATCACACGAATGGTGGCAGTCCCGCTCGCTCAAGAACGGCGAACGCGGTTGGACTCGATGCGATGCTTAATATTCCGGCCGAATGGTGCCAAGACTTTTGGAGTGACACCACTACTGTTACCTGTACACGTTGGCACTACTGCACCGTGACCTTGGCATCGTCGATGACGTAGAGCGACCAGGTGTTGCCGTCGGTTCCAGTCTCGGGTTGGATGCGCAATACACCTTCGACGCGAACGGTCGCTGCCGTGAGTGTCGTCTTGGTGCCAGGCTTGAGTTCGATTTTGGCCAGGTGGTCGGCCTGGCCGCCGGGGCCGTACTTGCACTCTTTGTTGCGGAGCAACACGAACGAATCGAGCTTCCGCGTCAATTCGGCACCCCACATCACACCAGTGATCGACACCCGCTGACCATCGAGTTCTTTCACTTCGTCCTTGAGCATCCAAGGACGATAGGCGATATCGGCCTGCATGCCGATGATGATGTTGTCGAACGTGATCTTGATCGGATCGCCAGCTTTGCGCGGCGTGCGGTCGGCCTTGGGACGAACCGTCGGATTCGCATCGCTGGCTGGCTTTTTAGGCTCGTCTGGTTTTGGCTCTTCCTTGGCTGGCTCAGCAGCGGTGAGCGCATCGCCGGTAGATTCAGCAGGAGTTGTGGGAGCAACGACCGCAGGGGACTGCGCGAGGGGAGCATCGCCGGGCTGATTGTCGGCTGCGGGCTCGACGAGCAAATTTTCGACCACCACGGGCTCTAAGCGACTGCCTTCATGAGTCGCCTGAGTCACCGGGCAGCCGGTGAACATGACCAGCGAACAGACGGTGACGCCGAGCGTGGCGTAGTAGTTGAGCTTCATTGAATGGAAGTTCCTGCAATGCGATAGAGCGACCAGGTGTTGCCGTTTTCGCCTTTGACCGGGACGACGCTGAAAATACCTTCAATCGTCCGTTCGTCTTTGGTGAACGAAGTGCGCAGCGAGCCTTGCAATTCGACTTCAATCGCATGGTGGGCCTGGCCACCGGGACCGAACGGACAGTCGACCTCACGCAGCAGATGAAACGTGCGAATGTTGTTCTTCTGGAAGAGAGCCCCGTGCATGTAACCCTTGATTCGCACGGGCATTCCTTCCAGCACCTTCACCTGCTCCTTGAGCATCCACGGTTGATAAACGGAATCGGGCTCCATGCCAATATCAAGCCGCTCCCAAGTGATGGCTTCGGTCGTGGGAGGCTGGCTTTCTGCGGGCGAAGTTGTTTCGTTGACAGTTGCATTGCCTTCACCGGGCGCAGTTCGCGTTGCCTGCGCAACCTGGGTAGGCAGCGGTGAGTAACTGCAGCCAACCAGGGTTAGCAGCAGGAACAGGCCGGACAACACTGGCAGCAGCCGCAACGTCATATTTCCATCTTAGCCCGATCTTCACCAGCGGGGAAACAGCGATCGGCTAACGTGGGTGACCGCGAGCGGCGCAACCCGAAGCTACCAGCCGCATTAGCATTGTGGGGATTGACCGGACAATAGCGGCCCGCAGTCGACGAATAACGGGTGAACAGGTTTGCCCGCTCGCCTGCGAGCCCAGGCAGCCTATAATTACCCGAACTGTGAACTTGCGAACGCCCGGGCTTTGCTGCTGGTCGTTCGCCGTGCTGCCAGTCAAGGTGCCCGCCGCGGTGCTACGTGGAGCCATGCAAAAGACTCGTTATCAACCCGCGCTCGCGCGGCCGAATGGTAGCTGGCGAACAGCCCGGATGCTGACGTTGCTCGGGCTCCTGTCGCTATCGTGCTATGGTCTTGCGGGCTCTCATCAAGCCAGCTCGTTGCTAGCCCAAAACGATCAGCCGGTGCCGGCTAAAGAGGCCGGCGAGAAGCCGGCCAATTCCGCGGCCGTGCTGATTCAAGTTCCCCTGCCCCTGGTTGGCAATGCCGATCAGTTGGTGCAAAGCCAGATCGCCCGCGCGCTGAAGCGTTTTCCCAAAGATGCCAAACGGCCGACGCTGGTTCTGGAGTTTCGCTCGGCCCCTGATACCGCCGGCACGGGGAGCGACTTCGGCCGCGCACATTCGCTGGCCAAGTTCCTGGTGGCTGAATCGCTGGCGCAGGTCAAGACGGTCGCCTATCTGCCCCACGCGGTGCAGGGTCATGCGGTGCTGCCGGTGCTGGCCTGCGAACAAATTGTGATGGCTAAAGAGGCGGAATTTGGTTCCGCTGGCGTCGACGAAAAACTGCTCGACGACACAATGCGCGGAGCCTATCGCGAGTTCGCGCTCCGCCGCCGCACCGTGCCGGCCGCGGTCGCGCTGGGCATGCTCGATACCGAACTTGAAGTCTTCAAAGTCTCGACGACCGACGGCGTTCGCTATGAAGCGGCCGAGGCCCTCGCGGGACTGCGAGCGCAGGGCGTGGTCAAGAAAGAAGAAACCATCTTTCGCTCGGGTGAACCCCATTCGCTCAACGGCACCGAGATGCGCTATCACGGTTTTGCCACGCACCTGGCCGAAGACAAACAGTCGCTGGCGACGGCCCTTAACCTGGCTCCGTCTGCCCTGCGCGCGCCGCTGATGCCCGAGGATGGCTGGCGGCCGATACGGGTCGATCTGGACGGGCCAATCACAAATCAGAAGGTGAGTTGGATTCGCCGCGTGGTGGAAGATCATCGGCAGAAGAACGATTTCAACCTGCTGTGCATCTTCATCACGAGTGGCGGCGGCAATCTCGACGAGAGCATCGAACTCGCTTCGTTTCTCGCCCAACTCGACAAAGAAGTGCGGACGGTCGCGTTCGTGCCGCGGCAAGCACTTGCCGATTCTGGACTGATTGCCTGGGCCTGCGACGATTTGATCGTTGGCGATAGTGTCATCCTCGGCGGACCAGGTGATGCCACCTTCACCGCCCGCCAGCGCGAGGCGGTGAAAGCGCCGCTGCAACAGATCGCCGCTCAGCGCCAGCGAAACTGGTCGCTGCCACTTGCGATGATCGATTCGACCACCGAAGTCTGGCCATATCAGCGAGTCGGCCTGGCCGAGACGCTCTATTTATCGCCCGCCGAGTGGTCGACCTTGCCCGACAAAGAAGATTGGCAGCGCGGCGCAAGTGCGCTGCGGCTGACGCGGGGGCTCGATACCAAGACAGCGGTTGAGACCGGTCTCGCGACGCACGTGGTGCAGAATCAGGAAGAGTTCAAGAGCCTGTATCATCTCGAAGGGGAACTCCCCGCCGTCCGTTCGAACTGGGCCCTCGCAGCTGTCGAATGGTTGTCAGACCCACGCATCTCGGCAATGCTCCTTTTCGTCGCCATGTTTGCGCTGATGATTGAATTCTCCTCGCCGGGGCTGGGGCTACCGGGGTTCATTTCGCTCCTTTGCTTTGTGCTTTACTTCTGGTCGCAGTTTTTGCACGGCAATGCGACAGGGCTGGAGATTTGCCTGTTCCTGGGTGGTATCGTCTGCGTGCTGATCGAACTGTTCGTCGTTCCCGGCACGTTTATTTTTGGGCTGGGCGGCGGCCTGATGATTGTCTCTTCGATTGTGCTCGCTAGCCAAACATTCATCCTGCCTAGCAATACTTATCAGCTGCAGCAGATGCCGATCTCCCTGACGATTCTGGTGGTGGGCATCACGGGCGGCATTGCGGCGATCGCAGCTATTCGGCGGTTTCTGCCCGATACGCCCTACTTCAATCGCATGATTCTGAAGCCACCACAAAACGAAGAACTCGAAGAGCGGCTGGAGCGCGAACAACTGGTGCAGTGGGCGCATCTGGCTGGTAAGCGGGGTCAAACGACCACGGCACTCTTCCCGTCGGGCAAAGCACTCTTCGGCGACGAAATGGTCGACGTGGTCAGTGCGGGCGAAATGATCCCCAAGGGAGCGAGCGTGATCGTGACCGATGTCATCGGGAGCCGCGTGCTGGTGCGCGAAGTGACTTAGGCGAGTAGAATCGACGGTATGGACTATTTCATTTGGGCACTCATTCTGCTGGCTCTCGGGCTCTTCTTTCTCGTGCTCGAATTCTTCGTTCCCTCGGGGGGCATGTTGGGCCTGCTCTGTGGGCTGTCGCTGATTGGTTCCGTCGTACTGGGGTTTATGTCGGGCTCGAATACCGGCGCGGTGTTTTTACTGGGAATCATGGTACTTGTCCCCGGAGTGCTGTTTGCAGCCGTTCATTACTGGCCCGAGACGGCAATCGGCAAACTGATTCTTATTCCCCGCCCATCGCATGCCGATGAAGTGCTGCCCGAGACCGTCGCCTATCGCGGCTTGCAGGCCTTGGTTGGCAAGCGGGGTGTGGCGAAGAGCCTGATGCTGCCCGGCGGCATCGTACACGTCGAAGGGCACAACTATGACGCCATCAGCGAAGGAGCGAGCATCGAAGCTGGGCAGCCGATTATCGTGGTACAGATTTCTACCCAGCGCCTCATCGTCCGCGTCGACGATCGCCCTTTCGAGCCGGCTCAACTCGTGCAGACATCCCCCGCCGATGCTCCGCTGCCTGCGGATATTGAGGATCCGTTTGCGGAGGAGGGGACGAAGGGGTAGAGATGAAGAGAACGTCGAACCGCATTTTCTCTCTTCAACCCTTCATCCCTTTCTCGCTTCCTCCCTGCTTCACCTACTTAAACTCTTGTTCCTTCGTCGGGAACTTCCCAGCCCGGACTTCATCGCGATAGTTGGTCACGGCGTCGGTGATGGTGCTGCGCAGGTCGGCATATTGCTTGACGAATTTGGGGACGAAACCATTCGTGAGCCCGAGCAGATCGTGCAGAACCAGTACCTGACCATCGCACTGCGCGCCAGCACCAATGCCGATGGTGGGAATCTTTAGTTCGCGCGAAATCCACGCGGCATCCTCGGCCGGGATGCATTCCAGCACGATGCCAAACGCACCAGCATCTTGCGCCGCCTTGGCATCGGCCATCAGCCGTTCAGCGTCGCGCTGCACTTTATAGCCCCCCATGTTGTGGACGTTCTGCGGTCGCAGACCGACGTGCGCCATCACAGGAATGCCAGCTGTGGTTAGGCCGGCAATCACGTTCGCCTGATCGGCCCCGCCTTCAAGCTTCACCGCCTGCACGCGGCACTCTTTGAGCAGTTGACCAGCCAGTTCGATCACTCGATGGACGCCCAGGTGGTTCGTAGGAAACGGCAGATCGACAATGACCAGCGCGTGTTGCACCGCGCGGCCGACCATTTCGGCGTGATACTTGATCTGCTCGAAGGTGACCGGCAATGTCGTTTCGTGCCCTTGCACGACCATCGCCAGGCTATCGCCAACAAGCACCGCTTCGACTCCCGCGGCATCGACCAGCGCTGCCGTGGGATAGTCATAGGCCGTCAGCATGGTGATGGCCTCACCAGCTTCCTTCATGCGGACCAGTTGGGGAACGGTAATGCGAGCCGGGCGTTTCATGGAGAGATTTCTGCAAAGGCACAACGGAAAGCGACCATCCGCATTGTCGTTGCGAAGGTCGAGAGGGGCAACCCGGCGCTCGCAGGCTGCGGTAGAATGCGGGACTTGTTAACAAGACACATTCTCTCTCATTGCTCACTCCGAGGCCAAGCCATGATTACTGTCGGCATGAACTATCACGTCCTTCCAGGCAAGCAACAGGATTTTGAGGGGAAGTTTGCCGCCGTCATTACGGCGCTCAAGGCTGCTCCGGGTCACACTTCGTCGACATTGTGGAAAGATGTGGCCGACGATGCTTCGTACCTGATCACCAGCGAATGGTCGGACGAGAACGCCTTTGGCGAGTTCATCCGCAGCCAGGCGTTCCGCGACGTTACCAACTGGGGCAAAGAACAAATCCTCTCCGGTCGCCCGCAGCACAAAGTCTACAAACACTAAGCCTTATTCACTTAGCCCGACGCGTCAGCCAGGGGACACGATGGTCGATCATCTGCTGCGAACGAACGTAAGTTCTGAATATCCCCTCGCTGACGCGTCGGGCTAAGTAGGAAGATCATCCTTCCCATACCGGCCGCGAAATTCCGCTGCGGGGTATTTCGTGGCATTTTTGACCATCTTCGCGCGGATGGTCTCACTTAAGTCGAGCCCTAGTTCGTTGGACAGGGCCAGTGCATAACAGAGAACATCGGCCAGTTCCTCGCCGATAGCAGCGAGCTTAGCAGGTTCATCTTTCACCTGCCGCGAGGCGGGCACATCGATCCACTGAAAGTGCTCCATCAATTCCGCCGCCTCGATGGCGAGCGACATGCTCAAGTTCTTGGGCGAATGAAACTGCTGCCAGTCGCGCTCGGCGACAAAGGCCCGCATGATCTCTTTGAGTTGCTGCACGGTTGTCGTCGCATCGGCGGGCATGAGTTATTCCTTCGTCGCTGAGAAGCGGTGGCTGTCAGCAAGATAACATTTCTCCTTTCGGTTCGGCGTGACGTGGTGCGCGCAGAGTACGCCACCGCTGGCAAAGTTCCTTTGCCGCAGTTGGCCAGACCGCTAGTGACTGAGAGAGCGCTAATGAAGATCGATGACAATAGCTGCAATCGCGGGCTGGCAATAACTCGTTAGCGGGTGCGTTTCGATTTTGGCGTGCCACGAATAGGCACGCCGTTGCGCGCCGCGTGCGGCACGGGGCCGTTATCATCGCGGGCATCGGTGCGGTCGAAGTCGCTGCTTCCCGAAGCATCTTGCAGGTCGGCAATGCTGGGATCGCCGCGGCCAATGTTGGTCCCTGCCAGGCCGCCGACGGCCGTGCCACCACCAGCAGTTCCCACAGCATGCGAATCATCGGAAAATTCTTCGCCGGCATCGGCCGAGATCTCGCTCAGCGGCCGCTGACTGGTCCGCGAGCGGTTCTCGTTCATTTCCCCTTCTGGGGCGAGCGTGTCGCGCGGAGTGCTGGGGCGGCCACGATTGAAATTGACCGTTTCGCTGTGATCAATGGCCTCGGCACAAACGACGCAGTGTTTTACAAATGGCATCGCCTGCAACCGTTCGCGGGCAATGGCCTGGTCGCAATTGTCACAAACGCCAAACGTGCCAGCATCAATCCGGGCAATCGCATCGCGGACCTCGGCTACTAGCTGTTCTTCGTTTTCCAGCAGCGTGGCATTCAGATCGTGCAGATATTCTTCGGTTCCCATGTCCGCAAGATGCATGGGAGCATTGGACAATTCGGAGTCACCTTGACCGCCACTCGGCTGACGCGTTTGATCGGTAACCGCCGATACTACGCCCAGCAAGCGGTCGCGGAGCACAACAAGTTCTTCCCGAAAGTGCTCTAAATCGCGCGTCTTCATCGGGTTTGACTCCCTGCTAGTCGTTGATGAGAGCGCTGGTGAATCTTCTCTGGCTGAAATACGACCGGCGCGGATCGATGCGAGCACTCACCAGTAGCAAACCTCGCGCCGCGCTGACCGCGTGTCGATTATTCCAGCACCTCGCAGGCGGCCCAGTTGGGACCCGTCTTTACGTCGACCTTGAGTGGCACGCTGAGCTGCGCGGCGGTGGACATTTCTTCCCCGACCAATTGCGCCAGGCGCTCCTGCTCATCGGGCGGAAACTCGAACACCAGTTCGTCATGAATTTGCAGGAGCAAGCGAGATTGCAGCTGCTCTTTTGCCAGCCGACGATGGACGTTGATCATTGCCCGCTTGATAATATCAGCAGCGGAGCCTTGAATGACGGTGTTGATGGCGATGCGCTCGGGGAGCGTCCGCTGGCGCTTGTTCACCTGGACGCGCGGATCGCGTACCCCCTGGACCGGGCGACGACGACCAAGAATCGTGCTCACCCAGCCGACGCGGCGGCAGTCGAGCAGCACTTGCTCCATGAATTTTTCGACGCCGGGGAGGCGCGAAAAATAGGCTTCGATGAATTCCGCTGCATCGCCCTGGCTGATATCGAGGGCCTTCGAAAGCCCAAACGGGCTCTGGCCATAGATGATGCCGAAGTTGATTGCCTTGGCATTGCGGCGCATTTCGCGCGTCACCTGCTCGAGCGGCACGCCATACACATCGCTGGCCACTTGCGTGTGAATATCGCGGTCAAGAATGAACGCCTGTTGCAGCGTGACATCGCCGGAAAAGTGCGCGAGCACCCGCAGTTCGATTTGCGAATAGTCAGCGGTCATGAGAAGCCAACCATCTGGCCCGGGCAAGAATGCCGAGCGGATGGCGCGCCCTGCTTCGCTCCGCACAGGGATGTTCTGCAAGTTCGGATCTTGCGAACTGAGGCGACCGGTGGCCGCGACATCTTGCTTGAACGACGTATGCACGCGGCCTGTGCCAGGATGAATCAATTCCTGCAGCGCGAGGACATACGTGCTTTGCAATTTCGAATTCTGCCGATAGTCGATGATCTTCGCCGGCAGCGGATGGAGCCGCGCGAGTTCTTCGAGCACGTCGACGTCGGTACTCGGGCCGGTCTTCGTTCGTTTGACGATCGGCAGCTTCAGATCTTCGAACAGCAGCTTCGATAGTTGCAGCCGCGAATCGATGTTGAACTCGGCCCCGGCAATTTCGTAGATCTCTTTTTCGAGCGCGGCAATCCTTAGCGTAAACTGTTCATCGAGTTGTTTCAGCCGCTCGCGATCGACGCGAATGCCGTTGAATTCCATCTCGGCCAGCACGTCGATGAGAGGGATCTCCAGTTCGTGAAACAGCGGCAGCAAATCCTGCTCGGCCAGTCGCGGTTCGAGCACGGCCTTCAACCGCAGGGGCACATCGGCATCTTCGGCCGCGTACTGCGTGATGATGGCCACCGGCACTTCGTCCATGCGCTTCTGGTTTTTACCCGTGCCGATCAGTGTATCGATGGTGATGTTTTGGTGCCCCAGATGCCGCACAGCCAGGTCGTCGAGGTTATGACTCCGCTCGCCCGGATCGATCAGATAGTCGGCGACCATCGTATCGAAGGCCACGCCGCGCAGTGTCACACCGGCGGAGCGTAGAATCAACTGATCGTACTTGATGTTCTGGCCCACCTTGGCAATCTGCGGGTCTTCGAGCACGGGGCGCAGTTTCTCGAGTGCGAGTTGCGGATCGATAACTGTCTCACCAGCTGGCGCGCGAACGGGCAGGTAATAAGCGACGCCTGGAGTCCAGCAGAAGGAATAGCCAACAATCTCGGCCTGTCGCGCACGGAGCGAAGTCGTCTCGGTATCGATGACGATTTCCTTCTGCTGCTTCATCTGCTCGATCAGTTCGTCGAGTTGTTCCACCGTGGCGACGGTGCGATAGTCGACGATCCACGGATCGGCCGTGGCGACCATGGGGCGCGAGACAACTTCCGCCGCGGGGGAACTGGCCACGATTTCTCGCTTGGCAACAAACTCTGCCGAGCTGAAGTCATGCGTCGGCCCGGGCGCGGTGGGCAGAGCATCGCCGGCGAATTTTGCCGCGAGCGATTCCATCCGCTTGGCCAGTTGCTTGAAGCCGGCGTGGCGATTGAGTTCGGCAAGGACTGCGGGTTGCATGCCGCCGATCAGGCCGATGCTCCAATTAAAGTCAAGTTCGAGATCGGCCTTGAGCCGCACGAGATCGCGGCTCATGAAGGCCGACTCGCGCCCTTTCTCGATATTCTCCCGCTGTTTTCCTTTCAGTTCATCCAGATGCTCGTAGACCCCTTCGAGCGTTTCGTACTTTTGCAACAAGGTCGTGGCCGTTTTGGGACCAATGCCTGGAATGCCGGGGACGTTGTCGACCGAGTCCCCGACCAGCGATTGAAAATCGACGACCTGATTCGGCCGAATGCCCCACACCTCGAGCAGGCCGGCCGCGTCCATCGCTTCGTTCTTGCGAATGTTGTAGAGCCGGACGTTATCGGTAATCAGCTGACGGCAATCCTTGTCGCTCGTCACAATCAGGCACTCCGCGCCGGCTTCGTGCGCCTGCAGGGCGAGGGTTGCGAGCAGGTCGTCGGCTTCGTAACCTGCGAGCGCCAGCGCGGGAATGCCCAGCGCATCCATGAACTGCTTAATGAGCGGAATCTGCGGCTGCAAGTCGACCGGCATCTCCTGCCGATTGGCCTTGTACTCGGTGTAAAGTTCCGTGCGAAACGTAGCACTCGGATGGTCGAAGGCAGCGATCAACAAATCGGCTCCGCGGTTCTCGATCAGGTCGAGCATGTCGCGGACGAAGCCATGCGCCGCCCCGACGGGCTGGCCGGAAGGGCCGGTCATCTCGGGCAGCGCATGAAACACTTGATAGATGAGCGAATAGGCATCGACGAGATAAACTCGCTTTCCCTTGAGGCTCAGCGGTTCGTTCGCAGGAGCTTTCGCGAGCGCCGCTTCGTTGACCACCACGGCGTGCGTATCGAGTGCCGCGTGATCCACTGGCACTGTAGGCAGGATCGTCGCGGGTGTTGGTGTAATGGCTACTGCGGGCGCAGGCGCAGGATCGTCGAAGCCGGCGAGCAGTGGTTGCGAGGTCGCTTTTTTTGCCATGATATCCTGCGCTCGTATGCCAAGTGGCGATCGTTGCTTTGAGAAGGAAGCCCCGCTTTCCTGGGGCCGTTCTGGCATCGTAGGGACTCATGGGGGAGCGTCAAGTTGGCTAGACACTGTTCGCCTCGTGTGCAGCTACTAAACTGTCTGCACCAAACCATCCTCTCGCCAGAGAACAGGCAGTAGCATGACCGATCGTAAAGTGGCTCTCATCACCGGCAGCGGCAAGCAGCGCGTCGGTTGGCACGTGGCCGAAGCGCTCGGCGCGCGCGGGTATTCACTGGCCATTCACTATCGCACTTCTGCGCAGGAAGCCGCCGAGACTGTGAAGGAGTTTCGTTCGCGCGGCTGGGAAGCTAACGCATTCGCAGGCGACCTGGCCGATGAAACGGCGGTGAAAAAACTGATGGCCGATGTGCTGAGTGAATACGGCCAGCTCGATGCGCTGGTGCATACGGCGGCCATCTGGCAGCCGAAGAAGCTGGAAGAGGTGACCGCAGCCGATGTGCGGCACTATCTGGAAGTGAATACGCTGGCGACATTCCTCTGCTGCCAACACGCCGGACTGGCGATGGTAAAACAAGCGACGGGGGGCTGCCTTGTGACGTTTGGCGATTGGGCGACGATTCGGCCCTACCTGAATTACGCTGCTTATTTTCCGTCGAAGGGGGCGATTCCCGCACTCACGCGCACCTTTGCCGTGGAACTGGCCCACCGCAATCCGCGCGTGCGCGTCAATTGCATTCAACCCGGGCCGGTGATGTTGCCCGCTGAGCTACCCGAGGCGGAACGGGCCGCGGCCATTGCCGGTACGCTCGTCAAGCGCGAAGGAACGCCACAGCATGTGGCCCAAGCAGTGCTCCACTTTCTGGAGAACGATTTTTTGACCGGCGTCTGCTTGCCCGTCGATGGCGGTCGGTCGGTGTTCGCTGGCACAGGTGATTGAGAAGGAGCGAGCGCGTCGTCTCACGTCGAACAGCCGGGTTAAAACAGCAACTACATATAGTCCATAGATACTTGACAAGTAATCACTAACTGAAGACAATCTAAGTAGCTATTTGGCAACACGGTGAAAGGAACGCGTGGGCTCGCGCGGATACAGTCCGCGCGAAGCGGCGAATTATTTCTTGGCTTGGCGGGCAAGGAGCCAATCGCAGGAAGTTGCACTGGTGAGGTTTATCAACAGATAGGATGATTTCAGGATTGGAAATTTGGGCGCAATTCGTTGCTGCAAAACGGGTTGACGACGATGTCCGCAAAAGGGGGGTGTTGATAAACCCCTGTGCAATAAGAGGCCAGCTAAAAGAGGCCGAACAATCAGGCGCAATGTCGGGAGACGAGATGTTTATTCCCGCAGCGATTCCCAGGCGCCGAGCAGCAAATTGGCAGCGCGGGAGATGTCTTCTGGCGCGGTGTACCAACCCAGGCTGAGGCGGAGCGTTTGGCGAGCCGTTTGGGGATCGATTCCCATCGCGGCCAGGGTGGGCGAGTTGGCCCGGGCATCGGTGTGGGAACCACCACAAGTGTGAGCGCATAGTTCCGGTACGCGCGCGAGTAACTCGTGCGCGGCGACGCCGGGAAAACTCAAACTGAGCGTATTGGGGAGGCGAGTGGCCAGTTGCCCGTGCAGGATCAATTCGTCGCCAATTGCCGCTTGCAACAGACTGAAGAGTTGATCGCGCAGTTGTTCCAGGCGATCGGGGGATTCTTCGAGCGCACGCGCGGCGAGCATCGCAGCCCGACCGAGTCCGACGATGGCTGGCGTGTTTTCGATACCGCCCCGCAAGCCTCGCTCTTGTCCGCTGCCGCGCAGGAGAGGTTCGAGCGGAACGCCGCGGCGAACGAAGAGAGCGCCGATGCCTTTGGGGGCATAGACCTTGTGCCCGGCAACGGTGAGCAGGTCGACATCGAGTTCGTCGACGAAGGTGCGAATCTTGCCGACGCTTTGCGAAGCATCGGTATGCAGCAGTACGTTCCGCGCGTGACAGAACTCGGCAATTTGCCGCAGGGGTTGAATGACGCCCGTCTCGTGATTGGCGTGCATGATGCTGGCGAGCACGGTGTCGTCGCGCAGGGCAGCCTGGATGGCCGAGGGTTGCACGACCCCTTGGCCCGTGACGCCAACCACGGTGACATCGTACCCGAGACGTTCGAGAAACTTAGCTGGCTCGGCGACGCTGTCGTGCTCGATGGCCGAGATGATCAGGTGGCCGCCGGCCCCTGGTTGATGGCGCAGCATCGTGCCGAGGAGGGCCAGATTGTTGCTTTCGGTGCCGCCGCTGGTGAAGACGATTTCTTCGGCATCGGCACCGAGCAGATGGGCCAGTTGGCCACGAGCATCGGCAACCGCTTCGCGACAGGCGCGACCCGTCGAGTGGTTGTTAGCGGGATCGCCAAAGTGCTCGGCCAAAAAGGGGAGCATCGACTCCTGCACGCTAGGAGCAATCGGCGTGGTGGAGTTGTAATCGAGATAGAGGTGCCGCATGCCGCTAAGTCTGAAACGCTGGGCTTCGAAATGTGAGGCACCAAAAAAAGCTGGGCCCCTTAAGCTGAGTGGCGAACCATCTCAGCTTAAGAGGCCCCAAGGGCAGACGCCAGGGCGGACTGGGCGAAGTCCAAACCTGGTTTTGCTTGCTTTCCGTTCCTGTGGCAGGTCCAACGATTAGCCGCTCGCACATTCGGGCATTCGCAAGCGGTGGCGTGTTCCCAAGGATGTTTTGCAAGTGCGATCTACGGTTCGGTGAGTTCCTCTGCTTGTTCTGCTTGAGTCTTCACATTCAGAGCTTCGATGGCTTCGGCCAGGTCGCCAAGCTCGGCGACGGTCGCGTTGCGGACGGCCCCCAGGCCACCAATCACACCAATCACGAGCACCGTGACGAGCAGAATCCATTCGAGGGTCAACACGCCGCGGCGATCCGAACGTTTACCAAACTGCTTCTTCAACCAAACCATGAGCCCACCTGTTCTCTGTCTAGGAAGTTTGTCCGGGGTGCGGCGCGGAGGCAACACGAGACAGCACTCCCGTAATGCACACTTCGTACCAATCGCTGGCGACAGAAGGCTAATCTGCCGGGGCGAAAGCGTAAGCCCTGAAAAGACGGCGGGTTTCGGCTGTTTTTTTCAACCGCCGAGTGCTGCCTGAGTGAACCGATGTTTCAAACCTGAAGCGCGATGTTGCCAAGAGACGTTGCCAAAAGACAACAGGCGTTGATATTTGGCAACACGACGTCAACGCCTCGGGTTGCCACGCTCAGATTTGGTAGTTCAGTTCCGGCTTCAGTTCGTCGGGCACTTCCGCGCGAATCCGGAGCTTCGGCTTTTCCATGACGACTGTCGTATGCGGCTCGACACTATGCGTCAGCCAGACGCTGGAACCGATGACCGAGTGATGCCCGACGACCGTGCGACCGCCGAGAACCGTGGCGTTCGCATAGATCACCACGCCATCTTCCAGCGTGGGATGCCGCTTGTGGCCGCGGACCAGGTTGCCGTCGTCATCGGTGGCAAAGCTGAGGGCACCGAGCGTCACGCCTTGGTAAAGCTTGACGTTGTTGCCGATCTCGCACGTTTCACCAACGACGACACCGGTGCCGTGATCGATGAAGAAGTGATGGCCGATAATCGCACCCGGGTGAATATCGATGCCGGTCTGCTTGTGCGACCACTCGCTCATCATGCGTGGAATGAATGGCACACCCAGCTTGCGCATTTCGTGCGCGATGCGATGGACGGTGATCGCTTCAAGCCCCGGATAGCAAAACACGACTTCGTCGATGCTGCGGCAGGCGGGATCTCCATCGTAGGCCGCGCGGGCATCGGTGCCGAGGATTTCGCGCAGGTAGGGAATGCGTTCGAGAAACGCAATCGCCATCGCCTGGCCCTTGGCTTCGTAGTCGGTCTCTGGATCGCAGGTATTGCCGCCGTTGACGCGGTCATCGTGCTGCAGGGCGCGGGCAATTTGCCGCGTGAGCTTGTCGTGCAAGCCATCGATGATGTCACCGACGTGATAGGTCACGTTGCCAATGTGCAAACCTTCGCGGCGACGATAACCGGGATAGAGAATGTCTTTCAGATCCGCCACGCACTCGATGATCTCGTCGTAGTTGGGGAGCGGGCAATGGCCCAAATAATGGACCGCACCGGCGCATTTATAAGTGGCCACGATGCGGTCGGTCAGGCGAGGGAGTTGTTCCTTCAGCCGAAAGTCGGAAGCCATACTCAGCTCCAGCAAGAGGGCGTCACCAGCAGAAACGAGAAAAGTGCGACGGCGGTGATCAACGGGCTCGCCTGATTCAGGGAGCGTGATTGATCAGCCGGTACACTGCTCGAAGTGATGGGCCAGCAGAAGGACGCAAGCAGGCATGGTAGGCATCCAAAGTGGTTGACGCGAACAGTGAGGCAAACTTTGCGGGCGGGAATGCCGACTCTCGGGAAATAGTAGGTGGCACAATCGCGAGAATCAAGGCATCTGGAATTACTGTCGACCACCGCCCCACCGGAAGTTGAGGCAAAGGTGGTCCAGCCTCGTAGCCTCTTCTTGTTACTCAGTCACTCCGTGACTGAGTCCGCGAGTCATGGAATGACTCGCCTACGGTGATGTTGTTGACCAGTATCCGCCCCGGGCGTGGTCGAAGGTGGCTTCCTGTCCGCGGACTTGTGAATTGATCCGGGAACCACTGCTATCAGCGCGAAAAACCTCCTGCCCCATGACCCAAGTGCGAACGGGCCATCCGGTGAGTGTTTCGCCGTGCCAAGGGCTCCAGCGATTCTTGGTTTCTTGTTCTTCGTTGCGAATAGTGGCAGTCTTGTTCAAATCGACCAGCACCAGGTCGGCATCGTAACCGGGCTCAATCCGTCCTTTGTTCATAATGTCCCAAACGCGAGCCGGGGCATCGCACATCCAGTGAACGACCTGCTGCAACGTGCAACGGCCTTGATTTACCTGATTCAGCAGCAGCGCCAGGCTGTTCTCGACCGCGGGTAATCCCGATGGACTGCCGCCGTGGCCGGGCGAATAGGGAAGCTTCTTCTCTTCCAGCGTATGCGGGGCATGATCGGTGGCGATAACCTGAATCAGCCCGTCTTGCAGTGCTTGCCACAAGCCACGGCAATCGGCCGATGTCTTGAGCGAGGGATTCATTTGCACGAGTGTGCCGAGGCGGGCATAGTCGTCGACATTAAAAAACAAATGATGCGGGCAGACTTCGGCCGTAATCAGCCCGCGATGGTCGACGAGCAGCGGTACTTCGTCTGCCGTTGAAACATGCAGCACATGAAACCGATGCCCGTGCCGATGAGCCAGCTCGATTGCGCGGCGCGTGGCAATCACCGCTGCTTGATGGTCGCGAATGCGGCTGTGATCGGCCACGTCGTGCGTGTCGGCGAACTTGGCGCTGTTGGCGCGCACGGTTGTTTCGTCTTCGCAGTGGGCGCAGATGGGGAGCGATGTCTCGGCAAAGATCGCTTCGAGCGCCGCCTGTTCATCGACCAGCATATTGCCGGTACTAGAGCCGATGAAGATCTTGATCCCCGGCGTTCGCCTGGCTGCCTTCAATTCGCTGACATTGCTGGTGGTCGCGCCAATATAGAAACCGTAGTTCACCAAACATTTGTTGGCCGCGAGCGCCAACTTGTCGTGTAGCGCCGCGACGGAGGTGGTGGTGGGATTGGTATTCGGCATCTCCAGAAAGGTAGTAACGCCTCCCTTGGCACAGGCGCGGGTGGCCGTGGTGAGATCCTCTTTATGCGTCAGCCCGGGTTCGCGGAAATGAACCTGGTCGTCCACCACGCCGGGAATGAGATGCAGGCCGGCAGCATCGATAATTTCATCGGCCTGCGTGTGAATCGCCGCATCGACAGCTGCGATCTTGCCATTTTCCACGAGCACCGACGTAGCGATGGTTTCCGTCGGTAACACCACCTGAGCATGACGAATGAGCATTTTCATAGCGCTCAAATGTAGCGGAATACGGGTGAATGCTGCTACGCCTCGGGACGAGTTGCTCGTTCGTCGCTAGAATTCGTTCATGGCCAAACTCTTCGATCAAGTTCTTGTCGTCGATATCGAATCCACCTGTTGGCAAGGCTATCCACCCGCGGGGCAAATCAGCGAGATTATCGAAGTTGGTCTTTGCCCCGTCGATGTGAAAAAGCTCGCGCGATTAGAAAAGCGGAGTCTTCTCATCAAACCAATTCGTAGCAAGATCAGTGAGTTCTGTACGAAGTTGACCACGCTCACCGACGAGCACTTTCGCGCGGCTGGCACTTTGGCCGATGCGGTCGGCATTTTGAAAAAAGAGTATCGTTCGCCCGATCGATTGTGGGCCAGTTGGGGGGACTACGACCGCCGGCAGTTCGAACGAGTCTGCAAGGAACTTACCGTTCCTTATCCGTTCGGTGTCGGGCACCTCAATATCAAGACGCTCTTTGCCGTCGCCTATGGCGACAACGGCGAAATGGGGCTCGATGAAGCTTGCGAGCGAATTGGCTTGCCGCTGGAAGGGACGCATCACCGGGGGCACGACGATGCCTGGAACATTGCCGGGATTTTCTGCCATTTGCTGCAGAAGTTTCGGCTCGGCGGCACTTTGGTCGCGTGACGCGGTGGGCCTCGCGGGCTACAATCGCGGCTTCCCCGCTCTCCCCGAATTGCCTGTTTGAGGAACGGCCCATCATGGCCAATGTGACTACCCGCCCCGCCTCCGAAGCCAAGCACAAATCTCCCCAAGTGATTTCGCCCGCGCCGACGGACCCACCCAAGGACAACGCCCACGGCCGCTGGATGGCGCTGACCGCCGCGTTGTTAGGCTGGATGTTTGACGGGGCCGAGATGGGCATTTTCAGCCTCGTCGGCCGCAAAGCGGTGATGGACCTGATGCCCACAGCCAACGAGCAAACAGTTGGGCTTTGGTTCAACGTCATCATCGCATCGTTTCTCGTGGGCGCAGCGACGGGCGGCGTTGTATTCGGTTGGCTTGGCGATCGCATTGGCCGCGTCCGCGCGATGACCCTCAGCGTGCTCACTTACGCCTTATTTACCGGACTTTGCGGCTTCGCTGGCGAAGCCTGGCAAGTCGGCGTGTTGCGATTCATCGCCGCACTCGGCATGGGTGGCGAGTGGTCGCTGGGTGTCGCGCTGGTGATGGAAGTTTGGCCTAACAAATCGCGGGCTTTCATGGCAGGTTTGATTGGTGCCGCCGCAAACGTGGGCTATCTGCTCGTTGGCTTTTTGGGTCTTGGCCTGCTCGGCGTGATCCAGGGGATGGAAGAAACTATGCTCAGCATCGGCTTGCCCGCCAGCACCGTCACGATGCTCGTACGTAACGACGGTTGGCGGCTGATGATGATCGCGGGCACGTTGCCAGCCCTGCTGACGTTTCTCATTCGCGTCTTTGTGCCAGAGTCGGAAAAGTGGGAACACGAGCAGGAAAAGGGAACGACTTCACACTGGGCATCGCAAGATTTGTTCGGCGTGCTGATTGGGCTCATCGGCCCATTTATGATCGTCTATCTCTGGGCCTTCGATCGTACCTATCAACCCGGTACCGAAACCGTCCTGTTCGAACATGGCAATGTGCTGCGAATCGTCGGCACGATCTTGGGGCTCGCCATCGCGCTTGTTGGTTACACCTATCCCGTGGTTCGCTACTTCCAGCGGCATGCAATTCACTCCGCCGGAACTTCGGCACCCTGGGCCGGCACGATGCAGCGAATGTTGCTGGGTGCCACGCTCAGCGGCGTCGCGCTGCTCGGGACTTGGGGTTCGACGCAACAGGCCCCCAGTTGGGCCGATAAGTTGACCGAAGCCGATTTCAACAAGACCAAGCAACAGCTCGTTGCCGAGGGAAAAACAGAAGAAGCGGCCTCGCTCCAACGTCCCAAGTTGCGAGCTCGCGAGTACACGCTGATTTGGCTCTCTGTCGGGGCGATCATTGGTACGTTGGCCGCGGCCTTCATGGGTGATTGGCTCGGTCGGCGCACCGCTTTCTTCCTGCTCTGCTTGACCTCTTTGCTGTCGGTGTGGGGGCTCTATTTGCTCAATACGAGTTACGGCACTCCTCTATTGATTTGGGCCTTTATTGCGGGCACTTGTACCGCCTCGTTCTATGGCTGGTTGCCACTTTACTTGCCTGAACTTTTCAGCACGAATGTCCGGGCAACCGGCCAGGGATTCAGCTTTAACTTTGGCCGCATCCTCGCCGCTATTGGTGTGTTGCAGGTCGGCAATCTTTTGAAGCTGTTCGATACCGACGTGATGCTCGGCAGCCTGGTGATTCCCCACGGTCACGCACTCGCCTGCTCCACGATCAGCCTGGTCTATGTGCTTGGCATGGTCATTATCTGGTTCGCGCCCGAAACGAAGGGCCAACCACTGCCGGATTAGTCGTAGCTTGCCGATGAGCCCACGAAAAATTGGACGTCGTCTCTCCGGAATGAAGTTCGCAGGCTACAATGACGCGCCCGCAACCACCGCAGCCGCTATGGGTGAATCATGATCCTTTCCGGTGAAGAGATTCGCAAACGCTTGGGCAAAGATATTTGCATCGAGCCCTTCGAACCGGAGCGGCTCAATCCCAACAGCTATAATCTGACGCTGCACGATGAGTTAATCACGTACGAGGAAGTCGTGCTCGATATGGCTCAGCCCAATCGTACGCGGCGCATGCGAATTCCTCCTGAAGGTCTGGTTCTCGCGCCGCAAAAGCTCTATCTGGCCAGGACCGTCGAGCGAACCGAAACGCACAATTTCGTTCCGATGATTGAAGGCCGCTCTTCGATCGGTCGGCTTGGCCTGTTTGTGCATGTGACTGCCGGCTTTGGGGACGTAGGCTTTGCTGGCTATTGGACCCTCGAAATGTTCGCCGTCCAGCCGATTCGTATCTATCCCGGCGTGCCGATCTGCCAGATCTTCTATCATCAGATTACCGGCAGCATCACTGAGTATTGTAGCGATAAGTACCAGCACAATCGCGATATTCAGCCGAGCCTTCTCTACAAGGAACTGAATCCCCAAAGCGATCGTCGCGATCCGCAACTAACGCTCAGCTTCGAAAAGGACGGCGCGAGCTAAGCCCTACCTCTCCTACAAGACTTTCCAAAGACCAGCCGTAGCTTGAGCAGAAGTTTCACTTCTGCTCAAGCTGTTTTTTTGTGTCGCTGGTTTAGATCAGTCGGACGTCTGGTCCTGTGGCGGGGTTGTTGAAGTCGTTGGGGCCGGGGGCGGTGAGGGATTCGTCGGCCATGTCGGCGGCGTCCCAGCTGAAGAGGTCGCTGCCGTTGCCGCCCCAGGCGTCGTCGTCCGAGCCGTCGGGCGCGATGATGGGGAGCAGGGCAAGCACTTCGGGCGGTGGTGCAGCGGCGTTGGAGTTCAGCTGCCAGGCCGTCAGGAGTGCGAGCAGGGCTGCATCGTTATCCATTGGGTCGCTGTAGGTGTTCGCCGCATAGGTCATCGTGTTGGGAGCCGAAGTCCAGGTGCTGTTCTCTTCACCGCCCAGCCCACCGGTGATCAGCAGGTCGTTGCCGTCCCCACCCGAGAGCGTGTCGCTCCCCGTGCCGCCGATCAGCACGTTGTTCCCCGAGTGACCCAGTAGCCAATCGTTACCGTCGCCGCCCGACAGCAGGTCGTTGCCGCTGTTGCCTTGCAGCGTATCGTTGCCGCTGTAGCCATACACCCGGTCGTCTCCGGCTCCGGCATCGACGCTGTCGTTACCAGCCCCGGCATGGATGTAGTCGTTGCCCCCACCGGAGTTCACCACGTCGTGGCCACCACCGGCATAGATCACGTCGGCTCCGTTGCCCGAACTGATCGTGTCGTTACCGTCGTTCAGGCCTTGGAAGTCTTGCGGGGTCGGGTCGCCCGGATTCGTTGGCGCGTTATCTCCCCAGATCACGTTCTGGCCTTCGCCACCCGTGATCTGGTCGTTCCCGTCGCCACCCACCAGCCAGTCGTTGTTCGAGCCCCCCGCCAGCGAATCGTTGCCCGCTTCGCCATAGAACACGGCCGGGATCTTGGCCGTGGTCTGCGACATCGTGTCGACTCCGTTGCCGCCGTACAGCACGGCCTTGCCCGGCACGTTGTAGTTCATGATCGCGCCGCCGATGCGCACCCGCACCTGATGCGGAAGCGCGGCCGTGGCATTGGCCGAGATCTGCATCAGGTCGTTCCCCGTGGTCCCGCGGCCGAACACGTCGCCGATCTGCACGCCCGTCAGCTTGCCGTTGTCGACCAGGTTGAGGTCTTCGATGCTGACCCAACTGAAGGGGGCCGTGTTGGCGCTGAGGACGTTCCCCGACGAACCGGCTCCCACGATCATCGCCGTGTTCTTCGGCACGTCCGTGACATCCAGGTTCAGCACATCGCCGACCGTATCGCCGGCCTGATTGAGCGCCGGTACCGGATCGCCACCGTCGATGAAGATGGTGCTTCCCCCCGCAGTCGCGGCCGTGGTCGGACGAATCAGCCGCGTCGTGGCGGGGACGGCTAGGCCCACGTGCATGGCTCCCGTGTTCCCGATGACCGGGGCCGGAGTTTCGCCGAAGATATCTTCACCATCGTTGCCGTACAGACTGATCGTCCCCACGCCGCTGGCCACGCGGGTGAATGGCAGTTCCGTCACCGGGGTGACCCCGCCCCATTGGTTCGACGTGAAGAGGAGGAACTGATCGTCGCCGTCGAAACCACGCAGGGCCACCGTGTTCAGGTCGTGCGGCACGTTGGTCGGGGTGAACCGGCCGTCGATCGTGTCCCCCTGCTCCGTGCCCGTGTAATCGAAGCTGTCGATGTTGCGGAACGTGACTCCGCTGGCGTTGATTCCCGTCACCGCATAGTCCGCATTCATCCCGCCGGCTGCAGCAATCAGCACGTTCGGGTCAGCGGTCGTGTCGCCACTGTCGTCGATGAACAACTGATCGTTATTGCCCGCCAGGTTGTTGTCTTCCCCGTCGACCACCACCGGGCCGGCAATGTCGTCGACCGTCAGGCCCGGACCCGCGAGGAAGAACTGATCGCTGCCCAGACCACCCAGCAGCGTGACCAGTCCGGTGTTCGAACTGGTGCTGAGGACGCGGAGCGTGTCGGCGAGGCCGTCGTCCGTTGGACCACCGAAGCCGGTCGGATTGCTGCCGTCGAGCACGATGGTCGGGTTATTCGTCTGACCGCTGCCGAAGCTGGTCAGCGTCAGCGTGTCGCTGCCCCGCAGGCCGTAGACTTCGAAGCTGCTGAAGTTATCGCCGCTGAAGTCGAACGGCGTGTAACCGGTCGGCTGGACGCGGGTCTCACCACCACCGTTATCGGTCGTGTTGATCGTGTTGCCTGACAGGTCGCCCAAGATCTGCAGCCCATCGGCCGTGGCATTGAAGCCCGCCCGATTCACTTCGCTGACGCTGGTGAAGTAGGTGATCAGCGTGTTCGCCGGATTGGTCGTGCTGATCTCGCCGTCGTTCGCAGCAGTTCCCGAGCCACTGCCGATGCCGTACACCTGGGCGGTGCTGGCCAATCCCAGGTTGAACGTCAGCACATCGGTGCCTGCACCGCCGGTGAACAAGAACTCCGGCGTCCCCACCACGTTTGGATTATTCGTTACCCCAGGCACCGTGCCGACGAAGTCGGGCAGGCCCGTGCCGGTGTCGAACACTTCGACCGAGTCGTTCTGCCCGCCGCCGCGAATCTCCAGCGAGTTGATCGTGGCCAGGGTGCCGGTGTAGAAGTTGCCGGTGACCGGGCCCGTCCCCAGGCGATTGATCACCAGGTCGGCTCCGACCCGCTGCATCGTGAGTTGATTGTTGACCCCGTTATAGACCGGCGTGAGATCAATCAGCAGGTTCAGCGGACCGCCGGTCACGTCCTGCTCTTCGATGCTGACGTAGGTCACCGGGTCGAGCGCCGGATTGGCGGTCGGCGCGAACGAGAAGCCGCCGCTCCCCACGTCGCTGACCGTTTGCACGGTGAGTGCCGGGACCGTGATCACCAGGCGATCGCCGTCGGCCGTGCCGTGCGGCGCGTTGCCGTTCACACTGAACGAGGTCGTTGTCTGCGGATCGAAGTCGAACGTGTCATAGTCGTCCCCGCCGTTTAAGAACGTCGTGCCAGTGCCGCCATTGACGGTGATCACACCATTGATCGTCACCGTCCCACCGCTTCCCGGCGCAACTTCTCCGACTCCATTCGACTCCCCATCTCCCGCATCCACATTCACCGTCACCTGCGTCGCCGCCGTCACATCTCCATCCAACAACGCATCGTCACCCGCATTGAGCGTCACACTACCACCCGTCGATTGCACCGTAACCCCGCTGTTCACCGTCAGGTTATCACCCACCGCCGCCGAATCCGACGCGGTGAAAACCACATCCCCCAGCGAGATGCTGTCAGAGGCAATCGTCAGCGGACTGCTATTGACGATGGTGGTGCTGCCGCCGTCGTTGTTGGCACCAAAGCCCAGCAGGTGCAGATCGCTCACCGTAAGCAACGCGCCCATGTTGCTGTTGAGCACACTGATCGCCCCGCTGGTGGAGTTGAACAACTGAATGTTGCTGACCGCAGTTTCAATCGCACCATTGGCACCGCTCGAACCGATGCCAGTGGCTGCTTGCAGGAAGATGTTCGGGCCGGTGATGTTGTTGTCGAGATCGCCATCGATGATCGCGCCTTGTGCAACGATTCGGGCACCGGCTGAGGCGGAAACGTTCGCGATCGTGGCATCGCCCGTGGTCGTCAATCGATTCGCGCCGAGCGCCAACAAACCATCAGTTTCATTCGCAGGGTCATCAATTCCCACAAACGACGACACCGTCTCGTCCGCCAGCAACTCAAGCGTTGCTCCTGCCGCGACAGTCACCACACCAGCCGTATCGAGGATTGCCGTTCCACCCTGCAATTGCAACGTACCTGCGTTAACCTGAGTCGTGCCGGTGTAAGTGTTGGAATTGCTCAGTAATTGCGTGCCAGCTCCGGATTTGATGAGCGAGCCGTTCTCGATTACAACTCCCAGGATCAGGTCGACGGCTGCTGCACCATCAGCCACTGTAAAAGTTCTATTCACACCACCCAAATTGATATGCGGAAGCGCTGTCGGTGCGCCAACGACATCTTGGACGATGCTGGCCGACACCGCTGAAGCCAGCGTCGTAACATCGCCGTTGAGCAACAGTCGGCTCCCCAGTGCGCCCGCTGCAGTCCCTTGCAGGAGGGTGAGTGTAGAACCTGTCATCGATAGCCCACCCGCACCGACTATGAGGCGACTTTCGCGAATCGTGCTATTGGACCAAACCGTGTTCGTGCCGCCAGTGAATGTGAGGCTATTTGCACTAAAGTGAGTGCCGCTGTTGATCGTAAAGTTGCCAGCAGAAACAGAAGCCAAACCAGTTACGGTTACGTCATTTGCATTCGATGCTGGAGCCGTATTGAGGTTCCCACCCGTCATGGCGAGACTGGCAAACGTTTCGTTGTATGCCGTAAATCCTGAGTAAAAATTCAGGTTACCGCTGCTGAGGGAAATGGCCGAGGTGTTGATAATTTGATCGGTAGCTGCCAGTTGCAACGTGCCGCCGTTGATTAGGATATTGCCCGCAATCGCATCGACACCAGCTGGCTTACTTAGCGTCAGCGTGCCAGCCGAAACTGTGGTGAGCCCCGTCGCGGTATTCGCGCCGTTGGCTGTATTTCCCGCCAACACAAGCTCGCCGCTTCCAATCTTTGTCAGACTTAGATTGCCAACAATTCTGCCAAGATAAGTGTTGGCACTGGAATTGTTCACCGTCAACGTCGCGCTAGCCCCGGAATTATCCAGGGTCTTTGCCATCGTGGTTCCGACCGAGACCAACCCTCCCACCGTTTGGTTGAAACCGTTCAGATCGAACCGTGCAGCTGAAACGTTCGCGGCGTTGCCGACACGCAAGGCTGTACCGACTGGAAGGCGATCGTTGCCACCAGCAATTTGAACCAGACCCACAACGACATCTGTGTTGCCACCATAAGTATTCACGCCACTGAGAACGACAGTACCACCGGCATCTGCGTTGCGAATTGCCAGCGTAAAGGAGCTTGTTCCATCATCGATCACTCCTGAAATGGTTAAGATATCGCCCGAGCCATTGGCACCAATGCGGGTTGAATCGGCACCAAGCAAAACGGTTCCAGCCCAGGTATTCGCGCCAGACTCGCTCTGAAGAGCACCGATATTGTTGGTGCCACTGCCAGAGATTGTAAGAGCTTCACCGTTGACCGTGATGCCACCCGCAAGTTCCAGACGGGCACCATTGGAAACAGTTGTTCCGGATGCCGCACCAATCCCTCCGAGTGCTGTCGCATTGGAAATTCTTAGGATACCCGCACCAACTGTTGTCGAACCTGTGTAGTCATTGGCGCTAGTAAGGATCTGCGTTCCGGCCCCTGTCTTACTAAACGAACCCGAACCGGTGATGAGGCCACCGAATGACCAAGACGTTACTTGGTTGGCGCCACCCACGGTAAGTGTGAACCCTGCTCCGAGCGAAACCGTACCCGTGCCCGTGAGGGCATTGATTGTGTCCGTACCTTCCACGCTGTAGGTCGCCAGGCTAGCCACGCTTACGTCTGTCAAATTCGAGAGTGAGCCGGTTACGGAGAGAGTCCCCGTGCTAATCGTGGTTGCGCCGGTGTAGCTATTGGGGCCGCTCAGCGTTTGATTGCCGGAACCGATCTTTGTTAGGCCGCCGGTGCCACCGATTGCGCCACCAAAACTGGGCGTAGCTTCATTGTTGCCGCCCACGGTGAGCGTGTTTCCACCTAATGTCACAGTGCCCGCACCGGTGAGCCCGTCAATCGTATCGCTGGCACCAAGTTGATAAGTTGCGCCGGCAGAAACGGCCACATCCGTCGAATTCGACAACGAACCATTCACCAGGAGCACACCCTGGGTGATGCTTGTAACGCCCGAATACGTATTGGCGGCACCCAACGTAACAGTGCCGGCACCCTGCTTGGTCAGACTTCCGCTGCCGCTGATGACGCCAGCGATTTCCGTGGTTGAGGCGTTGCCAATGGTCAGATTCGAAGTTCCTTCGATTGTGATGGATTGAGTTCCAGCGACCGCCAAAGAGGCGATGACAACCGTCTGCGGCGCATCTGGACCGGTCACTTCCAAAATCTGAGTATTGGCTAGAACAACCGCTTCGTTGTAGTTGCCATCGTTGACGATAAAGGTGCCGCCAAACGAAGGATGGGCCAACTGAGCGGCAGCAAAGGTCGTAAAGGCATTGCCACCGAGGATGGCGACTTCATCACCGATCGTGCCTTTGTCGGCATCGTTCACGGGCTGGCCAACAGTACCCACGAAGCTGTCGTCGATATAGATGATGTTGTTCGGCACTGTCGCATTGAATAGCACCAGGTCATTGCCATCGCCTCCGGTGTACGAGGCAATAAAGCTGCGGGCAGCACCACCAGTGCCGAGCGTAACAACAGACCCTTGCGCCAGATTCGAGAATGGTGTGATGGGGTTCGAAGTATTGTTCTCAATGAGCGTAATAAGATTAGGCAATGCGGGAGCTGTGCCACCACCGGCACTGACGAAGGTCACCAAGGCAGCAGCTAGATTGATCGTATTGGCGGCCCCGTTCACGATGATCTGGTCGTAGTCGCCGCCAACTCCAGGAGTGAGGTAGTCGTCGTTGATCTCAAAGGTCGAGTTGGCTGAGTAGTTGCCGGTGACGGTAAGTGTGCCCGGGCTGTTGCCAGGATTGACCTGGGCAGCCGAGCCCGTGCTGGAGACACTTCCGATGATTGTGCCGTTGCCGCCCAGCACACCGCTGCCACTAACGACGACCGTACTGGTTAGTTCGCCGTTCACATTCAGGCGACCAGCAGTGACGTTGGTGGTGTTAGCGGAGTTCGTTCCAGTGAGTTCGGTCGTGCCTGCGCCGATTTGATTGATAATGCCCGCGCCGGTGATATTGTTGCCGATGGTGATGGCATCGCTGCGATTGAACGCGAGTGTACCGGCATTGGAGACATCGCCCGTACCCAGCGTGCCAACAGTGCCGGCATTGCCCACCTGCAAGGTGCCAGCAGTAATGTTGGTCGCGCCATAAGTGTTTGCACCCGTCAGCACAATTGTGCCCGAACCAGCTTGGTTCAGTGAACCACTGCCCGAGATGTTATTGCTCACAAGGTGCGTATCGGTGCGATTGAACGCCAGCGTGGCGTCGTTCACCACCGCTCCCGAACCCAGCGTGCCCGTTGTACCGGCGCTGCCGACATGCAAAATACCCTCGGTGATCGTGGTCAGTCCGGAGTAAGTGTTAGTACGGGCTAAGGTCAGATTGCCAGTACCAATTTTCGTAATCCCCCCTGGGGTCGCCATACCGTTGGTGATAGGCACGCCAACCGTTAGATTGGCACCGCCACCGGCGATAGTAAAGTTGCGTGTAACGGCACCGACGGAATTGCTCAACTCAACGGCGATCGCGCCGAGGGTGCCGCCCGCTGTGTCCTCAGAAATGAATGACGCAGTTGACCCCGTGGTCGAGATGCCACCATTGACGATCAGGCGACTTCCTTTGGTGTTCGCACTAGAGCCCAACCGAATATTCAGGCTAGATCCATCAAGGATCAGACCACCAGCACCAACGGTGATCGTCGATTGCCGCGTGGAATTGTTGCCGTAAAGCGTAAAGCTGTTCGCGGTCGTTACGGTTGACCCCGCCACCGCTAACATATCCTTGATCTGCAAAGTGCCGAAGCTTAGGCGAGTTCCGCTGTTACCGACAAAGATCGTGTTTCCTGCGCCACCGGTGAAACTGCCTGTGCCGGTGATTGTCCATACACCATCCGAAGCAGGATTAAATGCGCCACCGGTAATGGTCAAGTTAGCGATTGTTTCAGTCACATTAAACTGACCACCATTGATCGCATTGCCATTTAGAACACTTCCCGAACCGCTCATGCTCACGGTCGCAGTGTCGACAATTTGATTGCTCGCACCAAATGTAACCTTGCCAGACGTAGCAATGGTTAGGTCACCGCCAATTGCGTTGCCAGAAGTCTTCGCGAGATGCAGAATTCCCGCATTCACCACCGTCGTGCCAGAGAGTGTGTTGGCACTTGAACCATTCAATGTCAACGTGCCACTACCAAGCTTACGGAGCGAGCCTGTGCCACTAATGACCGTTGACATCGTGTAATTGGCCGTACCAGCATTTAGTGTCAGTTCGTTGCTGCCGAGATTCGCGGTTGCCCCAAAGGAGATTGTTCCATCGGTGCCCGTTGGGCGGTCGGTATCCAGCGTCACGTTGGCCGCGAGCGCAACGGGCGCAGAGATTTGGATATCACCGCCACCGGTTGCGGTGCCAGCATCCGTATTGATGTTGGCATTCAGATTGACGAGGCTGGCGGCAGCAACGATGACGTTGCCTTCAGCGATAGTGTTGCCCAGCGTCAGGGGCGCATTCAAATTCACGATATCGTTGTTATCGGTGAACATTTCTATCGAAGCGCGAAATTGAGCATCGACCGAGTCGAAAGTGAGTGTGTCTGCTCCTGCGGCGCCGGTGCTCGTGCGAATCGTTAGTCGCGCCGACGGGATATTAAAGTCAGTCAATTCACCGAAGAGATCAGAATCGATTCGCATTTGCCCATCGTTGGCCGTTTCATCGGTGACCGTGATGGTTTCAGCAGCGCCGAGAAAGATGAACTCCGCAAATTCAGTTGAGATGTCCTGATCGACTGGCTCCAGGCCGCTGTAGTTGATGGTGCCGGCAATCGGTCCGGCCAGCACAATGCGCCCATCACTGGCGTTATTAAACGTGTGTGTGACTGTCGTTGTGCTGCCGCCTGTCACCACCATTGAATCGTTGCCGCCAACTCCGCCGTCAAACGAAATCCCACTCGTAGGAATCGGATTACCATTGTTCATGTCGATGGTCAGCGTATCGTCGTCGCTAGAGCCTGCAATCGTCAGTGGGCTGGTATCGCTGACCGGCACTTCGTTCAGCAAAACGTCGTTGATGTAAATTTGCCGCATCAGCCCGTCGGCACTCAGTCGCAAGGTGATTTCATCGGCAGCCAGATCGTTACCGGGCGCGCCGACGGCGTTCAAATCGACTTCGAAGGCACCCACACCTGTCAGCGTGACGGACGCAGTGCCAGTGGCGGTGCCGACACCCGCTTCAGTAATGTTGTAGGTAAACGTATCGACCAGGGTCTGGCCAGCGACGAGGGCCTTGGCCTTTAGCGAGTTCGTGGGATTGTACGAGACGTTGTTTGCCCCATCGAGCGCGAGCGCAGCGCCGTAGGTGCTCAGAGTGTCAACCGCAGTGAGGGTGGGAGTGGAACTCGCCCGAATGGAGAAATCGATGAAACTGCGGTCGTTGTTGTGACTAGTGTCGGGACCAATGGCAACGTAAACCTTCGTGCCAGCAGCGAGCGTTCCTAGTGCGGTATTGAATGTTGCCGATCCTGTCGCCTGCGACACATTGGTACTGAAAAGAGGTGTCGCGCTGGTGCTGACATAGACACGAACCGCAACCCCAGTTCCAGCGGGGTCGTCATGCTGGAACAAACTATCGGTAATCGAATAAGTTCCGCTTGCCGGAACCGTAAATTCGGCAATGGCATAGCGGTCGAAGTTCGTGGCAGTCTGCGTGGAATAGCCAATGCCCGGATGCACACCCGTGGCGGTAAAGTAGGTGTATTGCCCCGGGCCAGCTGTAGGGGTGCCTGGGATGCCATCAATGTCGTACGCACCAGTGCCGGTCCAAATTAAATTTGCGTAGCCAGAAGTTGTGCCGATCGTGGTTGTTGAATTCCACTTGTAGGCCCAACCTGACTTAGGTGTCGGGCCCTGAAAATCGTCGCGATAATCGGCAATTAAGCGATTCGTAAAGGTATCGTTGGTGAGTACATCGAAGCTAAGCACCGTGTTCGCGAGGGTCGCGGCCGAGTCGGCGAGAACCGTGGGATCGGCGCCCAGAACCGTGATTGGCACAATGGCCGTGCCCGTCGTACCGTTGGGGAGTACATAGTCGACCGAGACCGAATCAGCCGCCGAGTCACCAATGTGCAGAGCTTGTAAATTCGCAGCCGCTGTTGGGTTGTAGGTGACCACTCCTCCAGCTACCGATACCGCTGCTCCCAGGGAACTCAAGGCGGCTACGCTCGTAATTTGAGCGCTACCATAGAGGGTATAGTCGAGCGCAAAACTATCGTTGCCGTCATTACCGTCAGGTCCAACTGCCACGTAGACTTTATCGCCTACATTGAGCATGCCGAGACTTTGGTTGAATGGCTGATTAACCGTGGTTTGTTCGGCAAATGATTTGAGCGAATCGTTTACGTAAACGCGAACATCAAGTTCGTTGACCCCATTGTTTCGATTGACAAAGCTGTTGGTGATTGAATACGGGCCGGAAGTCGGTACCGTAAAGGAAGTAATGGCATAGCGGTTCAGGTTGTTGCCACCGGTTGCCTGGTTAGTACCGAGACCAGGGTGACCACCATTCGCGTTGATGGAAACGAAGCTACCTGGGGCAGTACCCGGTAACCCCGGGATCCCATCGTCGTTGTTGTAATTGGAAGTGCCGAAGACCATGTTGGCATAGTTCGCCGCAGTGCCAATCGCGCCACCGCTGTTCCACTGATAGCTCCAGTTCGCCTTGGGAGTTGGGGTTTGGTAGTCATCGCGAAAGTCGGCAACGACACTACCGAGGCCCAACTCGCTGCCATTAAACTGAAAGATCTGATCTTCACCGACAGTCGCCATCACGCGGCGGTCTTCGAGCGCTTCGAGAAATAACCGACGTTGTTTGGTGCGGGCCGCGAGCTTGGTTTGAGTGGATCCGCTGCGAACTTTGCGACCAATCAACGAACGAGCAACACTTAAGTCCGACGCCATGGAAGAACCCCGCTACAGGATGAGAATCCCGATGTTTCGTGGAAGCTGGTGGCGCGCAGATGCTTCCTCGAGGCCGGCGGACGAAGCTGTGGAGACGTGACGAGCCAACGCCGATTGGTGGGACGGCGCAAAAACTCGCCACTCAGCAACCCGGGAGAGGTGGGCACTTTGCGGCAGATGGCAGGTTATCCGCGAACTGAATAATTGCCAGTCAGATTGCGGCAATTGCGGTAAATCTTAGCGAAGAATTCGCTTTTAACGTCAAATTGTCTACTCATTGTTAGGGGCAAAATATATTACAGTGCCAGCAAAATACCTCAAAAGAATGACTTGGTTTTAAAAAAGATTGACTGCCTGGTTTGGGAGTCTTGAGAAGACAACTTTCAGCGTTTCGGCACCGTCGGCATCTCCAACCTGGAGAGTTGCAAGCGAATCCACTTCGAGGGCGGATTTTGTTGCGGCCGGTACCAAACCGAGTACGTGTTGTCGGGCCACGGCTGTTTGCGAAAAGCCCACCAATGCCCATCGCGCAGTTCGCTGTAGTAGAGATACTCCGGATCGGGATTGGGTGTGGTGGCCTGTTCTTGCAACGTGACGATGCGCCGCTTTCCTTGCCAAACATAGTCGGCAACGGCTAACCCGCCGAAGACATAATGCCGCGCGCGAGGGCCGGTTAAACTCCAACCCAAATGCTCCATCCGTCCCACCACAACGGGATCCTCAGGCGGCGACAGTTCAGCGCCTGGCGGCACAACACCTTGTCCCGCCGCAAGACCTTGATTGGGCCCAAGTCCTTGCCCCAGCAACGGCGCTGCCCAAAATAAAACTAGCAGTAAACTCCACATCGTCTTCGGGTACACGGGCGAACTCCTCGCAAATCGGTTAGGCCGACTCCATGCTAGTTGCCGCGCCCGTGTTCAGCCACGTTTTCGGCCAGAACTACTGCCGCCGGAGTTGGGATTTGCGATCGGCTCCGGTACAATCCGCTGCAAGTTTGCCCTGAAAACAAGGCATTTCCTGCTACCTTTCGCACCGAGTTTTCAATACTCGTGATCCTCGCTCTTGAAGTTAAATCATGGAAACCACGGAACCATCTGAACCAAGTAAGCGCCGCCGCATCCGCGAACTGGAAGTAATGGTCGCCGATACCATTGCCGATACGCACGACACGACGACGCTCGTCCTGTTCACGGGAAATGATCGGCTCGAGTATTTGCCGGGGCACTTCTGCACCATCGACCCGCACAATTTTCCGCAGTTGCAAAGGTTTACGGCCTTTCTGGAAGATCAGAAGGGAAAGAAGGAGCCGCCGCGAGCCTACTCGTTGGCGTCCGCGCCACACGAAAAGTACCTGGCAATTACGGTCAAGGAAGAGAAATACGTCAGCGGGACGACCAAATATCCCCCCCTGCTGTCGCCACTCTTGGTGCATCGCCTTCCGCGCGGTACACGACTGATGATCACCGGTTTCACCGGTCCGTATGTACTGCCGCCGGATATCAACACGCGCACCGATCACCTGGTGCACGTGTGTGCCGGTTCGGGCATTGTGCCGAATTACAGCATCATCAAGCACTGCCTGGTCGAGTTGCCCAAGATGAAGCACACGCTCGTCTATAGCAACAAGACACACGACGACATTATTTTCCGCCGCGAACTCGATACTCTCGCCCGCGCGAACCCAGACAAGTTGCAAATCGTCTATACGCTCACGCGCGATGCAGCCGCCAGTTCTCAGGGGACAAACTTCCGCAGCGGGCGACTGAACCAGGCATTATTGAAGGAGTTCATTCCCGATCCCTCTGCGGTTGAAGTCTTCTGCTGCGGCCCCGGTATCACCAAGTTCGATCGTGAAGCTGCGAAGGCCAAGGGGGAAGAAGTCGCTCCGCGGTTTCTGGAGTCTTCGCTATCCGCCTTGCAAGCCATCGGTATCACGAGCAAACAGATTCACCGAGAAAGCTACGGTTAAGCGGCTACAGGTTGAAATCACCGAACTGTGCCGCTCTCAGGCCGCGGGCTTCATTTTGAGAATGAGGAAAATGAGGCCCACGCCACCCACCACGGTGACTCCCAGGAGGAGCCACTGAGAGAAAGACATTGAACTAGCGGCGTTGGCTTGCGCAATCAGCAGTTGAGTAAACATATTTCGAGAACCTATTTGGCTTGAAGAACTGTGCGAGTAAGAAGCGAGTCTGAGTGGGCGTTAGGCAAGGGCGGCAATCTTGTTATGCCGACCGCCAACCGCTGTGCGGGTCCGCACAGCGGAAGAAAAGAATTGCTTAGCTGCGAAGAGCGCAGACCATCAGCTCAAGAGGACGCCCGCCGCTTCGTGGCGGGCCAGTTCGCACAAGATTTGCTTCGACGACCAGAGGCGCGGCGCGCGCAAGGTCGATAATTCGACAGCCCCAGCGGGGCATGCCAGCAACTCCCACCGCTCATGACTGAAGATGCGGCGAGTCAGGCGGTTGAATTCAGACGTGTCCTTCACCAGCGAGGCGGCGACGTCCGCCGTCGGCCCGGCAACTAAATCGGCTGAGTGAGAGCCGGATTTCCAATCTTCGAGCCCGCTCGGGCAGAACAGCGGAAACGACAAGAAATAGGCAATCACGAGGAGCCAGCTAAAGGTTCGTGATTGTTTTGTCGGCAGCACGCGTTTGTCTCGGTCGGTCGCAGACACTGTTCATCTCAGCCCGACAGTTTGTCAGGCCTACATCTTTGATTCTAGGGAGCGTGCCGCGCCGATTCCAGGGGACTTTTTGGCTTGTGCGCAGCGTCGTTGATCGCTCAGTGAACGGCTTGCTGCCATGGTGCGGCAACTTAACAAGACCGTTATTTCAGACGACATAAGGCGGCTTTTTACGGCGTTTCGCGGTGCTATCAGCGGCCGAAAAGTTGAGCTTCCGTCATTTTGACGCGGTCGGCATAATACTTGCCAAATATGCCACCAGTGAGCGTTCTATCTGATTTTGAATAAGTTCCTGCTATGAATATCCTGCTTGAGTTCACTGCCTTCTTTGCGTTCCTGCTGGTGCTGGGGTATCTCGCACCTGCGGGCATGTATTATTGGCTGTATCACCTGAATGCCGAGAAGCGCGAGCTCGAGCCGCTGCAGGCACGCCGGCCTTCGCAGGCGCAGATTGTGCGAGAGATCAAACTCTCTCTGGTCACGATTTTGATCTTCGCTGTAATGTCGACCGGACTCTATCAACTTTACAAGGCTGACTTAACTAGCATCTATTGGCGGTTTCGCGATTACCCGGTGGGCTACGGTTTTCTCAGCGTCTTCTTGTGCCTGGTCATTCACGACACTTATTTCTACTGGAGCCATCGGTTCATGCATTGGCAGCCGGTGTTCAAGTACATGCACCTCGGGCATCATCGCTCGGTCAGTCCGACACCCTGGGCGATCTTTGCCTTCCAACCCGCAGAAGCGGTCGTGCAATTCATCGGCATTTCGCTTTTGGTTCTGTTCCTGCCGCTGCATCCGCTCGCATTGCTCGCGTTTTTGTGGATCGATACGCAGATCAACACCGCTGGTCACACCGGCTATGAGTTGGTGCCGCGGTTTATCTCACAGAGCAGGTGGTTCAAGGGTTTGAATACCGTGACCCATCACGACTCGCATCACACGCACATGGACAAAAACTACGGCGCGTTCTTCAATGTTTGGGATCGCTGGATGGGAACCTTGTTGGAAGATGAACAAGTGCATGCCGAGCCCGAGAACATTGAGGGCGCGGTGCACGCCCAGCATGAATCCCCCGTCATGGAGGAAAAGAGCAGTTCTCCAGAACGAACAGGACGCGGCCCCGTCCGGCCACCGCACATCGGCATCCGCGGCAAGCGATTTTCACGCTCGAAGCAAAGGTGAAAACGGCTGCTAAATTCAGGGTGTTTACTTCCCCACAACGGAACACACCAGCAGGACAACACCGCTGAGAATGAACACCACACCCAAGAGGAGCGAAAATAGTCTCTTCTCTTCGCGCACCGTGTGCGAACCGAGACTCGCTAAGCGTTCATCCATTTCGCGCAGTTCTCGTTCTTGATCGGTTTCCAACTCGCTTATTTTCCCTCTAGCTCGCGCGCTTTCGCATAGTCTCGCTGGGCGGCAGCTGTGTCGCCAAAGTGTTTGTAGACATCGCCGCGGCTGCGCCAGGCGCTCGCCCGTGAGGGATCGAGCACAACCGCCTGATTGTAGAGATCCCAGGACTCACGAAACTTGTTGGAATACCAGAGGCAATCGCCAATGCTCTCGAGGTACTTCGCACCCTTGGGGTTGATTTTGAAAGCGGCTTGAAAATCGGCGATTGCTTCGTTGTACCTTTCGAGGTGGTAGTAAGCGAGACCGCGGTCGTTGAAGTAACTGGTGGTCTGGTTGTTCAGCTGAATAGCGACTGAATTCAGGTTAATCGAAGCAGCATAGTTTTCCTGGTCGTAATGCACCCGCGCTGCTTCATACCACCAAGCGGGGTTCTGCGGTTGCAGCTTCAAGGTCATGTCGAAGTCGGCCAGTGACTCCTTGAAGTTCTTGAGTAGGCGATGGACCTGACCGCGGCTGCCGTAATTGTCGGCCGTGTTGGGATCGAGCGCAACGCAGCGATTCAAGTCGGCCAGGGCCGCTGGCAGGTCATTCTTATTGCGGTGCGCAATCGTGCGCCGAAAGTACAGGTGAGCCTCATCGGGCGAGCGACGAATCGCCTGCGTGAAATCGGCAATCGCTTCGTCATTGCGACCGAGCGAGCGGCGGCACACCCCCCGGCCTTCATAGCCCGAGGCATTTTCCGGATCGATCTTGAGGGCTGCATCGAATTCCGCTTCGGCTGTCGCGTAGTCTTGCATGCTGTTGAAGATCCACCCCTTATTCACCGAGGCGAGCGCCATTTTCGGATCGAGCCGCAGTGCTTCGTTGTAATCCTTGAGCGCTGCCTCCCAGCGCTTGGTGTTGTGCCGGTAGTAGCCACGGTCGAAAAAGGCTTGCGCATCTTGCGGCTCGATCAGCGGTTCGCAGACTTCCAGGAACGCGCGGACTTCGTTCACGTCGATATACATGGAGACCAATCGCGCATCGAGGCGATGTCCTTCGCACACGGCCACCAATTCATTCCGGTCGTTGACGATGGGCCCACCGCTGTTGCCCCGATTGGTCGGCATATCCGATTCGACGACTCCCGCCACCGCGCCGTTGGCATGGCTCCGCCGGTAAGACATTCGCACGGAACCCGTCGACATGATCCACACCCCTTCGCTTCCTTCGGGCTTGCCCGCGATCGAGATGACGTGCTCGCCCGGTTCGGGCAAGTGGTCGGCGAATTTCAACGCCCTGGCTGAGGCGGGGAGTGAAGGAAGGCGAATCAGCGCCAAGTCGCGCGCCACATCGCGGTGAATGACCTCTCCCTTTAGCGCGTCGGGCTGTTTTACGTAATGCAAGGGCTCGACAATGGTTCGCCCTTCGGCATCTTGCTCGGCGAAGTGGACGATCATTTCGTCGTAGCCGCGTTCACTGAAGCCTTTCACCACGTGCTCGTTGGTGACCACCAAACAGCGGTCGACATCGACAACGAAGCCGGTCCCCATGCCCGCGCCCGCATCGTTGCCCGGACTGGTTCGAACCCAAGCCACGCTGGGCAAGAGTGCTTTATAGAGTTCCTTGTCGTTCAGCGCTTTCGCAGCTGCGGGTTTCTTGTTTTTCTTTTTTGACGGAGGAGCGTCCTGAGCACTGATGACCGGCAGCAAGGTCAGACACGTGGCCAGTGTGAGTCCCACGATACCGCCAGCGAAAGATGAGCGTTGCATGGAAGAAATCTCACTGCCGAGAGACATCGAAAGTGCGAGTCGTGAGGTCGTATTATGGCTTGGCGGTTTCGCGCAATCAAATCTTAGACGGGCTGAGCAAGAACGAAAAATGCCCCGGCTGTGACACCGGGGCTATCTTCTTAGGTTGTGATTCAGCAACAACTTAGGGGTTGCCGTAACCGCCACCGAAGCCGTAACCGAAGTTCGAGCGTTGCATCCCGGTGCCGCACCAAGGCTGCGGGCGAGTGGGGAAGCAGTTGGGCTGGAAGCTCGGTGGGCAGTAGGGCCGGCCGTATTGGGGCGGGCAGAACTGCGGCGGGCAGAACTGCGGCGGGCAGTACGGGGCTGGGCGATAGCCGTACCCAGTGGAGTAGCTTTGTTGATGTCCACCGAAGCCTTGAGCGGAAGCCGATTCGACGGCGATCAGGGCGACAGCGGCAACAACCAGGGACGCGGCGAGAGTTGCAAGTTTCATGGTCAGGACTCCAAATCTTAGGGTTTTGTGCGGGTTGCGAAGCGTCAGTTGCTTCGTCACCTTTAGCCCGCAAACCGACCGCGTCGCCCGCCACGTATTTTCGGAAATCTTTCGGGCGGGCGGGGTCGCGCCCCTGCAACTGAAGCTCCCTCGCTAGATTGAACGTCCCCGCAATCCTAAATCGCGTCCCAACATTAATCTCCCACCGCATGCCATCGCCGGAACCAGCTTCGCCCGAGACCATCACCCAGTTGCCGCTCGTCAGCGTGGCGGTGAATGCGGCGCTTGCGGCAATCAAGATTCTGGCCGGAGTTGTGGGCAACTCCTACGCCCTGATTGCCGACGGCATTGAGTCAACTTCCGACATTGTCACCTCGCTGGTTGTTTGGGGAGGTTTGCAGGTCGCTGTTTCTCCTGCAGACGAGAAACATCCCTATGGTTATGGCAAAGCAGAAGCGCTTGCCGGAATCGTGGCGGCGTTAGCGCTGCTGGTGGCCGCCGTGGTCATTGCAGTGCAGAGTGTGCGTGAGATTCTCACGCCGCATCATCTGCCGCATTGGTCAACTTTGCTCGTTCTGGGCATTGTTGTCGTGACGAAAGAAGTCATGGCACGCTGGATCGGCAAGATCGGCGCAGCAGCCGACAGCTCGTCGCTGCAAGCCGATGCTTGGCATCATCGTTCCGATGCACTTACTTCGTTTGCTGCGTTTGTCGGCATCACCATTGGTCTCATCGGCGGCCCAGGCTACGAACCGGCCGATGATTGGGCGGCGCTCGTGGCCTGCGTGGTGATTGTCTACAGCGGAGTGCATTTGATGCGAATGGCGATTCGCGATCTGCTCGACGCTGCTCCCCCCAAGCATTTCGCCGAACAGGTACGGCAAGTAGCCAGCCAGGTCGAAGGGGTGCGGGCCGTGGAGAAGTGCCGCATCCGCAAAAGTGGCATGACGTTTTTTGTCGAGATTCACATCGAAGTCGATGCCTTCGCGACGGTGCAAGAGGGGCACTTCATTGGTGGTCGTGTGCGCAGTGCCCTGCGCACGTCAAACTTGCGAATTGCCGATGCCTTCGTCCATGTCGAACCTCATTCGACCGACGAAGTTGGCGTTTAAGAAGGTTACTGCTGAACCGCACCCCAACCGCCGCCACCGGGAGTTTCGAGCGTGAGGCGGTCGCCGGCCTGCACGGCAAGTTGACTTCCGCTTGGCAACGTTTCTGGCAATTGCCCAGCGCGTTGCAACAGGTTGATCCCCTTTGCGCCGGGCTCGCCACCATGCAAACCGAAGGGCCGATAATCGCCGCGCCGCTGCGTGAGGAGCGAGACCGTCATCGGCTGCAGGAATTCGAGCTCGCGGACGATGCCATCGCCGCCGTGCTGTGCGCCAGCGCCGCCGCTGCTGGTGCGAATGGCGAAGCGATGTAACCGGACGGGAAAGCGATGCTCAAGGACTTCCGGATCCGTGATGCGCGTATTCGTCATGTGCGTATGCACGGCATTCGCGCCGCTGGCAGATGCAGTTGCCCCGCTGCCGCCGCAAATCGTTTCGTAATAGCCGAACGTCTTGTCGCCAAACAGCAGGTTGTTCATCGTCCCCTGACTGGCGGCGGCCAGATCGAGCGCGGCGAGCAACACGTCGACCACGCGCTGCGACGTTTCGACATTGCCGCCCACAATCGCGGGACAATCTTCGGCCCGTTCGCTGGCCGGGGGATTGAGCAGGCCTGGTGGAATCACCAGTTCGACCGGCGCGAGGACTCCTTCGTTCAGCGGAATGTCTTCGGCAACGAGCAGCCGGAGCGAATACAAAACAGCAGCTGTGACGATCGCGCGGTTGGCGTTCAAGTTGCCGGGATGCACACCCGCGGTACCGGTGAAATCGATGAGCAGCGGCTTGGCGGGAAACTCCTCAGCTGAGCGTGCGGTGATGGTGACCTCAATCCGTGTTCCATCGTCCAGATAATCGACGAACCTGCGCGTCCCCAGCGACAGCCGCGCGATGGCGTGCCTGGTCTTGGTTTCCGCCGCCGTGCTAATGTGCTGCATATAGGCGCGGACGACCGGCAACGAATACCGCTCGACGAGCTTGAGCAGTTCGGTTGCCCCCTGTTGATTCGCGGCCAATTGCGCGCGGATATCGGCCAGGTTGTGCGCGACCGCGCGCGTCGGAAATGGTCCGCTCAATAGCAGTTGGGCGAGTTCGCCAAAACATTCGTGCCCAGCTTGCAGCACTTTGAAGTTCCGAATCAAAACTCCTTCTTCTGAGAGCGACTTGGAGAACGGCGGCATTGAGCCCGGCGTAATCCCGCCGATTTCCGCATGATGGGCCCGGCTGGCAGTGAAGAAGAGCAACTCACTCGCGGCGTTGAAAACGGGAGTAACGACCGTGACATCGGGCAGATGCGAGCCGCCGCGATACGGATCGTTAGTGACGACCACATCGCCAGGAGCGAGTGGGCTGCAGTCTCGCAGCACGCTGCGAACGGTCTCACTCATCGCTCCCAGATGCACGGGAATGTGCGGCGCGTTAACGACCAGATCACCGGCCGGGGTGAAGATCGCGCAGCTGAAATCGAGTCTTTCCTTCACGTTCACACTGACCGACGTATTCCGCAGTGTATGCCCCATCTGAGTCGCGATTGCAGTGAACTGCTGATTGAAGATCTCGAGCAAGACGGGATCGGCTTCCTGCTGTAGTTGGGAGGCTTGTAGTCGGGAGTGGGAGGCTCCTGCCGAGCCGTGACCTCTTGCTAAACGCGGCGGCTCGGCAGGAGCCTCGCCCTCCCGAGTATCCTCCGTGCGAAGATCGCCGTTTGACAGAACATCGTTCAGCAACAGTTCGCCGTCACTGAGCATCGTGGCTTGCCAAGCGGGGTCGACGATGGTCGTGGTCAGCGGTTCGACGATGATCGCGGGACCGTCGATGCGAGCGCCCGGTCGAAGTGAGGTTCGATCGAACAGCGGAACCAGCTCGCTCGAGCCAGATTCGTGCAGCAGTTGTGTTTGCGAAAACGTCGGCAAGTACCAATTCACTGGTACTGAAACGGGCAAGCGCGAATTGCTGTGGCCAACTCCCGTGACGCGCGCGCAGGCGATGGCCAATTCGCGCCCAGGCTGCACGTAGCCATAGCGCCGCTGATGTTCGGCAGCGAAGGCCTGCGGCCAATCGAGATCGGCTGGTTCATTCACCGTCAGCGGCACATCGGTACCGGCATAGCGCAAATCGAGTTGCCGCGTGAACGTCATCTGTTCAGGCGCGACCCCTTCTGCCAACAGCGCTGCACGAGCCTGATCGTGCAGGCGGAGGAAAATCTCCTTGAGTTCATCAGCCGGCAATTGCGGCCACTCGCAATACAGCGGCGCCACTTCGTGCTTAATTACATCGGCCAGGCCAATACCCAGCGCGCTGAGCACGCCTGCATCGGGATGGCTGAGGATTTGCTTCATCCCCAGCTGACGAGCGACCGCGCACGCGTGCTGCGCGGCTGCCGCGCCAAAGGCGACGAGCAGATTATCGCGCACGTCGTAACCCCGCGCGATCGATACGCTGCGAATCGCGGCTGCCATGTGGGCGTTCGCAATCTCGATAAAGCCGCTCGCCAGTTCGGCGCTGGTTCGCGCTGGCGCACTGCTGCTGCTTAAAGCGGCAGCCACTTCGCCCAGGCGAGTTTCGACCGCTGCCAGATCGAGCGGAAACGGAAAGTGGGCAGGGACGATGCGGCCGAGGTAGAAGTTGCAATCGGTGACCGTGAGCGGACCACCGCGGCCATAGCAGGCAGGACCAGGATCGGCACCAGCACTCTCAGGACCGACGATCAGCTTCACACCATCCCAGCGGCAAATCGAACCGCCACCCGCTGCGACCGTTTCGACGGCAAGCATCGGAGTCACCAGTCGCACGCCCGCTTTTTGCGTTTCGTACTCGGTTTCGAATTGCCCCGCATAACGAGCCACGTCCGTGCTCGTGCCCCCCATATCAAAGCCAATGGCCCGCCGGAAACCAGCGGCCTCGGCAGCTCGGGCAAAGCCCGTCACTCCGCCAGCCGGGCCCGAGAGGACACTATCTTTGCCGGTGAAATTCTCGGCACGAACGAGCGAACCAGCAGAAGTGAGCAGCCTGAGATCGCTCCCAGGCAGAAGCGATTGCAGCTGACGCACATAGTCGCGCAGCACTGGACTAAGGTAAGCATCGACCAGGGTCGTATCACCGCGAGGGACAATCTTCATGCCCGGCGAGACGCGATGCGACACGCTAATGTCGGCAAAGCCCGCCTCGCGCGCGAGCTGTTCCAGTTGCAGTTCGTGCGCGGAATTCTTCCACGCATGCAGCAGGCAAATCGCCAGCGACCCGATACCTAGCTCGCGCAATTGCTGCAGTTTGCTCCGCGCTTGTTCGGCATTGAGCGCGTGCAGCACCGTCCCATCAGCGGCCACGCGCTCTTCAACTTCCACCGACACTTCGTGCAGCGGCACTTGCTTCTGAATGTTCAGTGCGAACAGCTTAGGCCGGTTCTGGTAGCCGATCCGCAGCAAGTCTCCAAAGCCCTTGGTGGTGATGAAGGCCGTCGCAGCTCCTGTGCGCGTGAGCAGCGCGTTCGTTCCTTTCGTCGTGCCCAGTTTCACATCGCAGGGGGGAATGGATTCGTGGTACTTCAGACCAAGGAACAGGCGAATGGCCAAGATCGGCGCGGGCTCGGGAGAAATGATCTCATAAGAATGCCCACCCAGTTGAACCGAAGTTTGCAACGGCTCGGCCAGTTCGAGCGCGCCTGTGGTGGGGCTCGAATGCAGGATCGGGCTGGCATCGACCAGTTGCCCTTGGGCATTGAGCACGCGCAAAACGTAGCCGGCCCAAAAGTTGTCCGGCTCTTGCCGAGCCGGGTCGAGCAAAATTGCCGCCGAGGAGTCGAACGCTAATCGCCCCTTCGTTCGTGCGGAACTCAGCACTTTGCGCCGCAGCAAAACGCCATC
Organism: Anatilimnocola aggregata; assembly: GCF_007747655.1. NCBI lineage: Bacteria > Pseudomonadati > Planctomycetota > Planctomycetia > Pirellulales > Pirellulaceae > Anatilimnocola > Anatilimnocola aggregata. The sequence continues at coordinate 1,852,503 of NZ_CP036274.1, read as the reverse complement.
GGGCCGCAGCGCCAGACAATCGGTAAACGTGCCCCCTACATCGAGCCAAAAGCTCCAGCGATCACTCACGAGCCACTTTTACCACCGATTGAATAAAGCTTCGAGAGCGTGCGAATGTACAACCGGCCATCCGAGACGGCAGGAGTCGAACGGCACTCTTCTTTCAGGTCCATCTTGCCGTGCAGCTTGTATTCGTTACCGGCCCCCAGCACGACCATCATACCGGCCTCATCCACGCAGTAGATCTTGTCGTTCACGCGAATCGGCGAGCCACTGTTGCCGACGCCACCGATCCGCTGTTGCCAGACCTTGCTGCCATCTTCGGCGTTGATGCAGGTGACAATTCCCTTATCCGACCAGAGGAACATCAAGTTGCCACGGGCCACCGGAGTGGGAACGTAAGGAGCTTCCTTCTTGATTTCGTAAGCGATTTCCGGCGTGGGGCCGGGCCGCACCGCGACGACATAGTTGCCGCCACCGCCCGAGCCCGTGGTGCCAAAAATCAAGCCGCTCACCAACTGCGGGCTGCTGATGGTGCGCATCTTGAACACCTTGCTGGCCCAGTTCGTCTTGCCGGTCGCCGGGTCGACCGCGAACAGACCTTCGCCCGTCGAAGCCATCACCAGTTCGTCGGCACCACTTTCATTCTTACGAATCGTGGGGACCGAGTACGAAGCGGTATCAATGACGCAGTCCTTCCGCCAACGCTGCTTGCCGGTCGCTTTGTCGACGGCCACGATAAAGCTTTCGCGCGGCTCAGGCACCCCGGCTTGCTTCGAAGCTTCTTGCGAGCAGGTGATGATGACCAGGTCGTTATAGATCATCGGGCTTTGGCCGAAGCCATGCTGGCTGACCCACGAGCCGAGATCGAGCGACCACTTCTCGTTGCCGTCATGATCGAAGGCCTTGAACCAGGTGTGATCAGGATCGGACCACGCCACGTAGACTTGCGACTCGTCGACACAGGGCGTGCACGACGCAAAGCTGCTGCGCACGTGCAGGTGATGCACCACGCCGGGGAAGTCTCGCTGCCAGACGATCTTGCCGTCGGCACTATTGAGACACAGAACATGCCGCGCGGCCGTCTTGGGGTCGGCACTCAGCAGAAAAATCTTGTCCTTCCAAATCACCGGGCTGCTGTGGCCAATGCCCGGCAGTTGAGCGACCCAGTTGTAATCTTTGTCGGTCCACGAACCGGGGACCGTGGTGGCTTCGCTTTCGCCTGTGCCATTGGGTCCGCGAAACCGGGTCCATTCCTGCGCGGCAGCGTGGCTCGCGAGCATTCCCCCGAACAACAAGACAAACAGCGAGCAAGCAAACCAGCGACGCATGGTGGGCCTCACACGAGGGGAAAATGGACGGCGGGAAAGGTAGCGGCATCACGCAGCGGAAAAACCGCGGCAGGAACTAGCGCCTGATGTTAGCCCACGGGCCGCCGGATGGCAACTTTGGGGGCCGAACGGTTGGCCGGACTTACGTCGATCGCAGGCCACTCTTCGATAAACCAAAATTGTCCAAAGTGTCCAACTTCGGGCACATTGTTGGACACAGTTGCGCCGGAAACCCGAGAGTTGCGCTAGCGCGCGTCCAACTATGCCCCCCTTTGTTGGACACCCCCCTTTTGCAGTTGGCGCAGCGTGAGTGCGCGTAAGTTGGTCAAACTCGCGCGCAGTATGACTTTTACGGGGAGAGATCTACCGGTGAGTTCAATACGCTATTTTTGTAGCCATTCACGCCCGCATGATGTCGGGGGTACTGACATTCGGTTTTGCCGCATTTCAGGTGACCCGAAGCGTGAGCGAGGCGCGTGCTGATCGCGGTGAAGAGCCGTCGCGATAGTTAGACCATTCGCTGTTGCCAGCGCTATGGTGCCACGCGAGTCATCTCAACGCATTTCGAGAGACTTGCACTTCCTTACCTCGCGCTCGCTTTCCTCGCTGACGCTTCGGGTTTCCTAAAGAGGTGCCGGCGTAAACGGTTACCTATTTTCGAACTGGCTTGATTCCATTGAGGCTGCTTCGCGTTCGTCGATCACTTCTCGAAGAGGGCCAGTTCGTCGAATGAAAATTGCTTCGCGATCGAGTCGTTCAACCTCTGCTTTAACTTCAGCAGCAGAAAGCTGTTCATAGGGAATCGGGGAACCTATGGTGCTGGATTGGCTCAACGTTCCTTTCTGCGCCGCTATTATCACCGCATTCTGCCATTTTAACTGGTTCGCTGCCGCCGCCTCCTGTTCCGCTTTCCACTCCTGCCAGGCGACATATTTTTTCCACCCTACTGCGCAGAGCGGACCCGCCAGCAGCATCGCAATGAGGAGCGTGCGAAGTGAAAAACGGAGTGAGCCAGATGCTCCGCGGCATTCGGTCATTATTCCATTCTCCTCTCGTGCGTTAAATCAGCACTCCCGCCACACACGCGGTCATGCAGCAGGCCATGGTGCCGCCCAACATGGCGCGCAGACCAAGGCGGGCCAAATCGCTTTGCCGTTCGGGAGCCATCGCGCCGAGGCCGCCAATCTGAATGCCAATCGAAGCAAAGTTCGAGAATCCGCAGAGGGCATAAGTCATGATGACGATGGTCCGCGGTTGCAGCTTGATTCCGGAGTCGGGCTTGATCCAGGTGTGCAGCATGTCGTAGGCGACGAACTCGTTGGCGAACATTTTGAGGCCGAGCAGTTCTCCGGCGCGGCCGCAATCTTTCCATTCAATGCCCATTAAGAAACCGATGGGGGCGAAGAGAGCGCCGAGGGCGTTTTGCAGCGACCAGTCGCGGGCCGAGATAAACACGGTGTAATGCGAGATCGCATCCCCCAGGGCCTGCACCAAATAGTCGCCCATGGCAATGAGTGCCATGAAGGCCACCAGCATGGCTGCCACATTCAGGGCGAGCTTGAGTCCGTCGCTCGCGCCAATCGCCGCCGCCTCGATGACGTTCGCTCCAACTTTGGGCGGTTCGATGCGGACTTCGCCAAACGTATGCGGAACCTCGGTTTCGGGTTGCATGATTTTGGCGATGAGCAAGCTGGCTGGTGCCGAGATCACCGAAGCTGTCACCAGATGCCCCGCATCGATTCCCATGCCCACAAACGCGGCGAGCACACCGCCCGAGATCGTCGAGAACCCACCGACCATCACGGCATTAAGCTCCGACCGGGTCATCGTTGGTAAGTAAGGCTTGATGACCAGCGGTGCCTCGGTTTGGCCGAGAAAGATATTCGCACTTGCCGACAGGGTTTCCGCGCCCGACGTGCCCAGCGTTTTTTGCATGAACCAGGCCAATCCTTTGACCAAATACTGCATCGCCCCCACGTAGTACAAAATCGACATGAAGCACGAGAAGAAGATGATGGTCGGCAGCACCTTGAAGGCGAAGTAGTGCTCGCGAAAATCGTCGCCAAAGACAAACTTCGAACCTTGGTCCGTGAACTCGAGAATCTTGGTAAAGAAGTCGCCGATGACTTTGAAGAACCACAAGCCAGGCTCCGTCATCAACGTCAACCAGGCCAGGAAGAACTGGAGAACCACGCCAGCGACCACAATGCGCCAGGGGAACTTGCGCTTGTGCGAGCTCATCAGCCAGGCCAGGAAAATCATCACCACCAAGCCCAGCAGGCTGATCAGGCGTTCCGGTTCCACTGCACACCCGTTGTAACGACGACGTTTGAATTGGCCCGCATTGGCGGCAGAGAGCATGGTAAGTCACGCCCAGCGCTTCAGCTATCACAAACCGTTACGTGTGGGCTGAAAAGGTCGGTTTTGGCCCGAACCATTGCCCCGCGACGGTTGTCTCGACCTTGACCGACCACCAGGCTCGCATTAGAGTCAAGTTAGCAAGCAAAACGTGGTTTCCAGCGTCATCTTGCCCCGAGAATACTCAGATCATGCGATTGCCAGGCCTCCTACTCGACCTTCTTCTCGCGCTTGCCTTGGGCAGGACGTAGGGGTGCAGCAGCGCAGTTTGTTTGTGGCGATTTCACCCCGGAGCCTGACAAAGCTTCGGGGTTTTTTGTTGGCAGACAGAATTTTTGGCAGAACGAACATGGCAACCGGCGAACATCCAGACAGCGCGACGAACCAGGCGGAAATCTCCGCCGCGGTCGTCGGCGGGCTGCGCGGCTGGTCGCCTGGCAGATCCATCAGCCAAGGGAGTCGTTATTTGACGGAGCTGCTCCTTGTCGGGCCGGCGTGAGGCCGGCAGACGGAGAGTATTTCGCGTTAGAATCATGACTAGACAGCCAACGAAGGATTTTTCTGATGACTGCCATGCGATCGATCAAGATTTTCGATACCACCCTGCGCGACGGCGAGCAATCGCCGGGCTGCAGCATGAACCTGCAAGAGAAGCTGGAAATGGCCCAGTCGCTGGTCGACCTGGGGGTCGACATTCTCGAAGCCGGTTTTCCCATTGCTTCGCCCGGCGATTTTGAATCGGTGCGCGAAATTGCCAATACGATTCACGGAGCCACGATCTGCGGCCTGGCTCGTTGCAACGATCAAGACATCGACCGCGCTTGGGAAGCGGTGAAAGGTGCCAGCGACAAGCGAATTCATATCTTCCTGGCCACCAGTGCCATTCATCGCGAATTCAAGCTGAAGATGACGCGCGAAGAGATCATCGAGCGCGCCATTAAAGGTGTGAAGCGCGGCAAAGCCGTTTGCGACGATATCGAATTCTCGCCCGAAGATGCCGCCCGCACCGAGCGGGACTTTCTCTGCCAGGTGGTCGAAGCTGCGATCAACGCGGGTGCCACAACGGTCAACATTCCTGACACGGTCGGCTACACCACGCCGCAAGAATACGGCAGCGTGATTGCGCTCTTGAAGAATCGTGTACCGAATATCGACAAGGCAGTCATCAGCACCCACTGCCATAACGACCTGGGCTTAGCCGTCGCGAACAGCCTGGCCGCCGTCGAAAACGGCGCGGGGCAAATCGAGTGCACGATTAACGGTATCGGCGAGCGAGCCGGTAACTGCTCGCTGGAAGAAGTGGTGATGGCGCTCAAGACTCGCGAAGATCACTACCAGTGTACGACGCGGATTGTCACGCCTCGGCTGGTTCCCACCAGTCGTCAACTGTCGTCGATCACCGGCCTGCAAGTGCAGCGGAACAAGGCGATTGTCGGCCGCAATGCGTTCGCGCACGAAGCGGGCATTCATCAAGACGGCATGCTGAAGGAACGAACGACTTACGAGATCATGCGCCCCGAAGACGTCGGTTTTCAAAAGACCGACCTGGTGCTGGGCAAGCATAGCGGTCGCGCTGCTCTCTCCGACCGGGCCAAGTCGCTGGGCTACACGTTGACGCCCGAACAGATCCAACCCGTCTTCGACGAGTTCAAAAAGCTGGCCGACAAGAAGAAGGAAGTCTACGACGGCGACATCATCGCGCTGATCGAGCACCAATTGCACGGCGCTCCGTCGCAAGAGGAATGGCACCTGGTGTCGTTTGAAGTCACTTGCGGCACTGGTCGCAAGCCGCAGGTTTCGATGACTCTCAGCCGCGGCGGCAAAGAGACCTCGGCCACGATGACCGAAGGGGACGGCCCCATCGACGCGGCGTTTTTGGCGACCGAGCGGATCACCGGCGTCAAAGTGAAGTGCGTCGAATATCAGGTCCGCAGCGCCACGCTCGGCCACGACGCGCTCGGCGAAGTGACGCTGACCGTCGAACACGCCGGCCAAAAGTTCCGCGGCCGCGGTGTCTCGACCGACACGGTCGAAGCCACGGTCCAGGCCATCCTCGCAGCCGTCAATCGCATCGTCCAAGGCCAAGGGAGCGCGACGAAGCGGGTCGACCCGCAGCAAGCCTAATCAGGGCGAGCGCGAATTGCTCACTTCCTCTCCTTGTGGATTCGCACGGAGAGGGAGTTTGACGTAAGTCGGTGCGCACACAATTGGGGGGTGTTGATAAATGCCCGAATTAATCAACACCGATGCGCGCCGCAGCCGAGAGTTGCGCGAGGTGGCGTTGATTAATTCGAGCGCAAAATCAACTATTAGGGCGCATTCGTTTCGGCGCGGCCGCAAGTTACGGCGACGACTTGGTCGCGCGAGCTTTACCTTGTGGGGCAGGCGGTCAGAGATTAAACTTAGTGTTCAGCCAAGGGATTTGCGGCCGCTTGCAGCCTTCATCTGCTAAACAGCCACCTTCGATTGCCCGTGTTTCCTTGCGCGATTGCGGCCTGCCGCGATGGTGCCCCGGCAAACGAAAGTCACAGCCGACCTGTTTTGGTCGGCGGCTCTATGCGATGGCATTCTGCCCGCGACGCGATTCCCGCGCAGCAAAACTGCGTTCTGGCCGTTTCGAATGTTCGCCCGCAACCATCCCGCACAAGCGATTGCCCGCATGTCTGACTCGAATGGCACTCCGTCCAAGGCCAAACCATCCACCGGCTTCAGCACCCTTTCGGTTCATGCCGGCGAAGATCGCCAGAAGCTTGCGCATTCGCTGACCGACCCGATTGTCTGCTCGGCGACCTACACGTTCACCAGCACGCAGGCGGTGCTCGATTACATTCACGAGAAGCAGCCGCGCGAAGAGTACGGGCGGTATGGCAACCCGGGCGAACGTGTCGTCGAGCGCAAACTGGCAGCCTTGGATGGAGGCGAAGACGCGGTGCTGTTTGCCAGTGGCATGGCGGCCATCGTGGGGCTGATTATGGCCAAGCTGAACGCCGGCGACGAAGTGATTTTCTTCGACGAGTGTTATCACCGCAGCCGCGAGTTTTGCACCAAGCACATGAGCCGCTTTGGTGTCGTGACCAAGCAAGTGAAGGCTTGCGACTACGACGCCATGGCCGCTGCCATCACTCCCCAGACACGGATGCTGATCAGCGAATCGCCGACCAATCCGCACTTGTCGGTCGTCGACCTGGAAAAGTTCGGCGCGCTGGGCAAGAAGTACAATGTGGAAACACTAATCGACGCCACACTGGCCACGCCTTACAACTGCCGCCCGCTGGAGTATGGCATCGACTATGTGTTGCACTCGGCCACGAAGTACCTGGGTGGTCATAACGATTTGCTGGCGGGCGTAATTATCGGTGCGAAGGAGCAGTTGGAGCCGGTTCGCAAGTTGCGCGGCATCATGGGGGCGATCAATTCGCCCCACAATATCTATCTGCTCGAACGGGGGCTGAAGACGTTTGAACTGCGGATGCAGCGGCACAATGCCAACGGCCAGGCGGTCGCCGAATTCCTGGCGAACCATCCGCGGGTGAGCAAGGTCTATTATCCCGGTCTGGAAACGCATCCGTATTACGAAGTGGCGAAGCGGCAAATGCGGGGCTTCGGCGGACTGATCACTTTCCTGGTGAAAGACGCCGATTGGAAGCAGACCGCAGCGGTTGTCGATGGGGCGAAGATCGCGCGCATCGCGCCCAGCCTCGGCGGCGTCGAATCGTTAATCGAGCAGCCATTGGTGATGAGCTATTTCGACTACAAGCCCGAAGAGCGGGCCAAGTTCGGCATCTTCGATAACATGATTCGCCTCGCCTGCGGCATTGAAGACACCGTCGATCTGATTGAGGATTTGCGGCAGGCGCTAGAAGGGTGAGGTTCGCTGAGAAGGAATGTGTGTGATATAATTGAGGCAGTGCGGCACGAGTTCCAACAGGGGGAGTGACCATGGACGATCCAGTCGATACCAGACCCACCGCAACTGCTCCAATTGCAGCCGATAACCAATCAGATGAGTTAAAGGCTGCAATTGCCCGGTTCTCGAAGCCCGAATTTCAGGAGGAAATCACACGGCTATATGGCGAAGCCAAAGATCGAGCCATTGAAGCGCGTGATCAGCGGCTGAAGAATGCCGCAACAGGCAAGAAAACAAGCGAGTAACGATTGTGTCCAGCAATCTGCCGTATCTGTGGATTGTGGCTGGACCGAACGGCGCTGGCAAAACAACACTCGCTCAAATTCCGCGAATCGCTGCGAAACTCGCTTCGGCTGAGCGACTTAATCCGGATGATCTTTCAAAAGTCCTTTTGCAACAGCGCGGCGGATTTACATTTCAGACTGCTTCTGCGGAGATGTTGCAAGCTACCTTCATTGAAGCAGCCGAATCTGTCTTTCAAGAAGCGCAAATCGCATTAACGAACAATCGTTCAATTTGCTTAGAAACAGTGCTAAGCACGCCGAAGTATCGTTCGTTGGTCGAATTGACCCTGAACCGTGGTGGGTTTTTCGGTTTTTTCTACATCGCGGTTAAGTCGCCTGAGATTTCCGCGATTCGCATCGCCAACCGAGTAGCTGAGGGTGGCCACGGCGTACCAACGGACAAGCTGGCTGCCCGGTGGGAGCGGTCATTGGCGCAGTTGCCTTGGTTTGTGAAGCGAGCACATTACATGCTTGCCTATGACAACTCAGCAGAGGTAAAGGGGACGCCACCGGAGTTGATCGCGATCAAAAATGCGTCCGGTCTGCAAATCAAGCGACCCGATCTGATCCCCGAACTAACCCACGCCCTCCAACAATCACTCTCCTCCTAAATCTGCAATCTGCCATCTGAAATCTGCAATGACCGAAAACCCCAACCATCACTTCCGCACTCGGGCCATTCACGTCGGGCAGGATCGCGATCCGCAGACGGGGGCGATTGTGCCGCCGATTCATGTGGCCTCAACCTTTGTGCAGCCGGGCGCAGGGGACTGGGGCAAGTTCGATTATTCGCGCAGTGGCAATCCCACGCGCGCGGCCTTTGAAGCGACCCTAGCTTCGCTCGAAGGTGGCGTGGGTGGGCTGGCCTTTGCGTCAGGAATGGCGGCCACGCACTGCGCGACAATGATCCTCAGCAGTGGGGATCATATTCTCGCCGGGGCCGATATCTACGGCGGCACGTTTCGCCTGCTGCACAAGGTGGTCAATCAGGCGGGCATCCACGTGTCGCTGGCGCCGAGCACGAATCTGGCCGCGTTTGAAGCTGCGATCAAGCCGAGCACGAAATTGATCTGGGTCGAAAGTCCCGGTAACCCGCTGATGTCGATTACCGATATCGCCGCCGTTGCCGAGATTGCTCATCGTCACGGCGCGCTGCTGGGGGTCGATAGCACCTTCGCTTCGCCGGTCCTCACGCGGCCACTGGAGTTGGGGGCCGATATCGTGATGCACTCGGCCACGAAGTACATCGGCGGGCACAGCGATTTGTTGGGCGGGGCTTTGGTGGTTCGGGACAAGGCGCTGCGCGATCGCCTCTACTTCTTTCAAAACGCCACCGGGGCCGTGATGGGCCCGTGGGAGTGCTTTCTCGCCAGTCGCGGGTTGAAGACGCTCGATCTGCGCGTGCGCGAGCAATCGAAAACTGCCCTGCTGCTGGCCCAGTGGCTGGAGCGCGACGCGCGCATCAATCGCGTCCTCTATCCGGGCCTCCCCGATCATCCGGGGCATTCGATTGCCGCGAGGCAAATGGATGGTGCCTTTGGTGCCATGCTGACGTTTGAGGTGAAGGGGGATTTTCAGAAGACCAAGCGAGTTTGTCAGGCAACCCAGTTGTTTCAGTTGGCGGTGAGCCTGGGCGCGGTAGAATCTTTGATCGAACAACCGGCGTCGATGTCGCACGCCAGCTACGATCCCGCCGCCCGCGCCGCCCATGGCATCACCGATGGCTTGATCCGTCTCTCGGTTGGTCTCGAAGCCTTCGAAGACCTGCGAGCGGACTTAGATCAAGCTCTGAATGCCTGAACAACGTGAAGGATGAGCCCTGATGACGAAGTGGTCACTGCATCTCAGTTGCCTTGCCGCGGCGATTCTTGTTGTCGGTTCGCTGTCGGCTGCAACCGCTCAAGCGCCAGTTGCCCAGACGGAGCCAGCGCTCGCGAATCTTGGCACGCGGAAGGGTGGCGTCGACTGGCCGATCTTCTTGGGACCAACGCAGGACAGCAAATCGCCCGAGAAGGGGATCATCACCAAGTGGACCGCGGCCAGCCCGCGCATTGTCTGGCAGCGACCTCTAGGAACCGGTTACGGCGCACCAACCATCAGCCAAGGCAGGCTCTTTCAGTTCGACCGCTTCAGCGATCAGGCTCGTATCTATTCGCTCAATGCCGAAACGGGCAAAGAGCTGTGGCACTACGACTACCCGACCGATTACTCCGACTACTTCGGCTACAACAACGGCCCCCGCTGCTCGCCGGTCGTCGATGGCAACCGTGTGTACGCCTACGGCGCAGAAGGTGTGCTCACCTGCCTGGCTGCGGACACCGGTAAGCTCATCTGGCAGGTGAATACGCAGAAAGATTTCGGCGTCGTGCAGAACTTCTTCGGCGTCGGCAGCACGCCGGTTGTCGAAGGTGATTTACTGCTGGTAATGGTCGGCGGCAGTCCCGATTGGGCTCAAACGCTGGGCGCGCTCAAGCTCGACCGCGTCGAAGGGAACGGCAGCGCAATTGTGGCATTCGACAAATTTACGGGCAAGGTTCGCTACAAGGTGAGCGACGAACTGGCCAGCTATGCCTCGCTCAAATTGGCGACCATCAATGGTCGTCGCTGGTGCCTCGCCTTCTGCCGGGGCGGACTTCTTGGCCTGGAACCCAAGACTGGCAAGGTCGATTTCAACTATCCGTGGCGGGCGAAGATTCTCGAAAGTGTGAACGCCAGCATGCCGGTCGTCGTCGGCGACGAAGTCTTCATCAGCGAGACCTATGGCCCTGGTAGTTCGCTGCTGAAGGTCTCGCCGGGCGCGAGTGAAGTCGTGTGGAAAGACGACGATCGTCGCCGTGCCAAGGCGATGATGACCCACTGGAACACACCCGTCTATCACGAGGGCTACCTGTACGGCAGCAGCGGTCGTCATACCGAAAATGCCGAACTGCGCTGCATCGAATGGAAGACCGGCAAAGTCATGTGGAGCGAACCGGGACTAACTCGTTCGTCACTCTTGTATGTCGATGGCCACTTCATTTGCCAGGCGGAGTACGGTCAGCTGATTGTTTTGAAAGCGAACCCGGAAAAGTACGAGCCCGTCAGCGAGATCGAACTCAAGCAACAAGCAGCCGCCGGCCCGGCATTACCCGGATCCAAGTTGCCGGCTGCCGCGCCAGGCGAATTGCTGAAATATCCCTGCTGGGCCGCGCCGGTTCTTTCGCACGGCCTGCTCTATGTGCGGGGCGACGATCAGCTGGTGTGTCTTGAGTTGATTCCAGAGAAGGACTGATTGCACTCATCATGCCCGGTCGCACTATCGCCATTGGCGACGTTCATGGCTGCCATACGGCCTTCACGGCACTGTTGCAGATGATTCAGCCCACCGCCGAGGACACACTCGTGTTTCTCGGCGACGTGGTGGATCGTGGGCCGGCAACGAAGGAATGCATCGACACGGTGATTGGCTTAGCCGATCAATGCACGGTCATCTCGATCATGGGAAATCACGAGGAGATCATGCGCGCGGCCTTGGGCGGCGGCGAGATGATGATGGAAATGTGGTCGCAGATCGGCGGGCTGCAAGCTCTCGAGTCGTATGGCGGGGCCATCAAGAACATTCCAGTCCCGCACCTTCGCTGGCTGACGCAACTCCGTTCTTTCTATGAAACCGAGACGCACATCTTCGTGCATGCCACGCTCGAGCCCACGATGACGATGGCCAATCAGCATCGAGACTATCTGCGCTGGAAGAAGCTGGGCGGAAATGAGCGACCGCATATCTCCGGCAAACGCGTGATCTGCGGTCACACTCCGCAGGCCGATGGTTTTCCGCTCGCCTTTCCGGGCTGGGTCTGCATCGATACCGGGGCCTACAGAATGAAATGGCTAACGGCACTCGATGTCGACACTGATCACGCTTGGCAAGCGAACGAAGCGGGTCAGACGCGCGAGTTCGAACTGGGGAAGTACCAATAAGGTGCTTGCCGCGCCAGGCACTAATCTTTGTGCTTGGATAAGCCCTGATCGACGATCCGTTTCACTTCATCGCCGATATCGACTTCGAACTTCTCGTTGGGAACCTGCGCGTCGTCGGCCAGTTTTTGAGAATCGGCAATCAGCTTCTTGATTTCGTCGTCCGTCAGTTGCTCTTTGACTTTCTGCGTTCCGTCGGGCTGCATTTGCATCAACGGGGCGAGTAACGCGTCGATGTCCGACTGCTCGATCTTCTTCTCTAAACGGCCGCGAATCACCCGCTGCAATTGCAGCTTGGCGTTTTCTTTTTCTTCGGCAGTAAGTCCCGACCGGTCGAGGTACTGCTTTTCGATAAAGTAGACAACCGTGACCGCCAACAGGGGCGAGTTCTGAATCTCGGCGAAAATATTCTCGAGATCCTTTTCGTTGATCTTCCCTTTCTTATATTCGTCGACGACGCGATCGATCTGCGTGACGACCTGCTGCTTATCGTCTGCCGGCAACTCCGAAGCTTCGACCATTTGCACCGCGAAATTGCGCGCCACACCGACCGCCAGCGATTTCGCGTTCGCCACCACGTAATAAGCCGCGCCGGCGCACACGAGAATGACCACCAGAAAACCAATGGCGCCACCAATGACGCAGCCCCAAAGGCAGCCGCTTTGGCTGGCGGGCTGGGGCGGATCGTGCGGATTACCGAACGTCTGCACGGGCGGTTGAAAGACATTATCGTTCGGAGTTGGATACGACATGGACGTGCTCTCTTCTGCCAACGACTTTATGGACTCTGATTGGCCAGCAGCGAGTCGATCTGCTCGCGCATGGCGAGCGTGACTCCCGGCTTGTACCCAATCCACACGCCCCGAATGATTCCCTGCTGATCGAGCAGGACGGTGGTGGGAAAGGCGAACTGATCGCGGTTGAGCTTCATCACTTCCAAGCGAGTGACAAAGGTTGGATCGCGATGGACCGGCAAGTCGAACCCCTCGCTGCTCAGATAACTCTTCGTCTGCGCAACGAGATCCGTCTCGTCGTTGCCGGGCATGCATGTGACGGAAACGAAGCGAAAACGAGGATTCGATGCCAGACTCTCGCGCAGTTCGAGCAGTTCGGGAAACTCCAACCGGCAAGGACCGCACCAGGGGCCCCAGAAATTTATCAGTACCACTTGGCCTTTTAGGCTGGCGAGCGTGAGTGGTTCGCCGTCGCCGTCCAAGGGTTCGAGCGCGAGTTGCGTCAGTTGTTGACCAACCGCGGGCTGCGCGGTGGCCTCGCTGGGTGGTCGCAAAAACCGCACGCCCAGGACAATGGCAATTACCACACTTAGCGTGGCAAGCAGGCCGAGCAAGCGACCGTTGCCTCGCTGCGGCGTCCCCAGTTGATGCCGTTCCGCCGCATCGTCCCATTGCATGGTTGGTTTAGACACGCGGCTATTCCGCTTTCTTCTCTTCGGCCGGTGTTGGATTGGCTTCTCCCTCGGCGGCAGGCACAACTGAGCCCGCGTCATCCTTGGGGAACTTCATGTTGGCGGCCACGGCGTAGGCATAGTCGCGGTGCGCCTGCAACGACTTCGAATAGATCAGCCGATCGTGTTTGCTGGGATTGGTGGTGGCAGTCACCGTCAGTTCCACGGTGTACAGCCGTCCGCTGCGAACGGTTTGCAGCGACTGAATGGCCGCGGGCGAATCGTTGTGCGACGCGCGGCGCACGTGCCGCACCCAAGCCAAGCCGCCGAGTTCCACCGGCTTGGGTGACTCCTCAAGCTTCTTCCCTTCCAGCAAAGCTGGCGCGCTGAGAGCTTCTGCCAAGTGGGCAACGTTGTCGAGCGTCGTGGTGCTTGTGTCGGCGACCGGCGGATCGATCGCCGCAACTGTAATGCGGGGCAACTTGGTGGCGCTTCCATCCTCGGGAACAAAGGCGGCGAGAAACTTGGGATTGCGCGATAAGGTCTTCCATCCCGTGGGCAGGGCGAACACGACTCGCCCCTGATCTTGCGGTGGCAGCGGGGCGTCAACCTCGGGCAAGTCGGCAGCGGAGTAACTCTTGATGGCGGCCACAGCTCCGGTGTCCGCTTCTTCTCCACCATCGCCACCATCGGAAGTGGCAGGACTTTCGCTGCCGCCACAGCCCGCGAGCAGGGCGAGTGCCAGTAGCGAGCCCAGAAATTTCCAGCGCATGTCATCGATCTCCGGCGAAACCAAACTTGAATTGCCTGTAGCGCCCCCATCTTACTATTCTGCCAGCAGGGTGGAATGCGCCGGCCAGCAACTTGCCCAGTTTGTCTTTCGGACAACGGAGGCGACCGCTTACAATTCGCCGCCTTCCTATTCTCGCCGGAGCAGAGACATGACCGACGTTCGTTTCGCCAGTGCTCGCCATTGCTGCCTACTTGTGGGCTTGGTTTTTGTAATGCCTGGTAGCCTGGTCAGCGCGGAAGAGAAAACCGAACCAGTTCCCCCGGCGTCCACCGAAGCGTTGTTGCCCAAACCGGTGTCAGAAGCTGTGTTGCTGCGCGCGGCCCAAGCCGAAGCCGAGGCGACAGCGGGACGCCCCAATCAGAATGCCAAGAAACCAGGGGATCGGCCGGAGTGGCAAATTGAAGCGGGCACGGTGCATCACCGCCGCGGCAGCGTGCTTAAAGGTAGTTTGCTGGAGAAGTTGGGCGGTCCCGTGCAGGAACAAGATTTCTCGGCAGCCCTGGACCGGGTTGCCGCTGCCCAGCGGCAGACTGGCACCGATCATTCGCTGCCCCTGGCACCCACCGCGCCAAGCGTTGATGAGTTGCAACTCGCTGCTGGCCAGTTGCGCGTGATCGCCCGGTCGTTGGAATCGCTAGCTGCCGATCACGAAGATCTGGGGCAATATGCCGAGGCGGATCGCCTGCGCGCTGCCGTGCAGCGATTGCGACACGAAGCACGTACTCTCTCGGCTGGACCGCAATCTTGCACCAACTCGCTGCTGCTCCCCGCTAGCGAGTAGTGCTAGCTCGCGTAATTCTCCTGTAGGCCATTCGGGCCCCTGCGGTCTATAATCTCCGCGGGTTACTGCCTGCGCACGATGCGGCAGGTGAATCGTTCATGCAAGGGAGAAAACCGCCTGTGGCGCACAGTCACTGGCGTACGACGATGACCGGACAGGGAGGTCCGCAATTCGAGCTTCATCGCGCACGACAAACGTGCCTGCGATGGTTGCGACCAATGCTCTTCGCATTGGCTGCGATCTTATTCTGCGCGCCGCTCCCTGCCGCCGATCTCGACCTTCGTTTGCGTTTGGCCTGGGGTGGCGGCGAAGCCTGCTCCTGGCAAGGACTGATCGAACTGAGTGCCGGCGAACTGATTTCGAGTCAGCCGTTGGGACTGGAAGCCGATTCGCCCGGCGCGATGCAACTGATCAATCCCCAAGTGCTGCGAATCTTTCCTCGTTCGCCGCGGACCTACGACGGTTGCGATATGCATGTGAAAGCGCCTGCCGATGCCGTGCTGAAAGTAAAACTCTTTCCCGCTGGGACCGCCGGTGGCGAAGCGATCGAACTGCCACTCGAAAAACTCAAGCAGGGCTTTCATAGCCTGAATCTCGATCAGGATCGCAATCGACTCCTGGTACAACGCGCTCCGGGTGACGGGCTGCGGGTCAAGCTTGCGCGGGATCATCTGGTGTTCGAACCGGGCGAGAAGTTCAGTTGCGAGGTTATTCCCAATGCCTTGCCGCTGACGCCGAACACGGCCTATTTGATGACGGCGACGCTCGTCGATGCTCGGGGAGGTGCCGAACGGAATCGCCTCGACCTGGAGATCAAAACCGATGAAGTTGGTGCGGCACTTGCGGTCAGCGCGGTCGATATGCCACTGCCGATCGATGAAGGGGTGTACGACGTTGTCCTGTCGCTCTATCTCAAGCGGCTTACTTCGCCCTTGCTGCGTGGCAAGCCGATTGCCGAGCGGCGCGTGCAGTTGGTCATCGTCAATCCGGTGCAGCGCGTGCCGTCGACCAACGTCGATTGGAAAACTACCTGGGAGATCGATCCCGCGAATCCACGCTGGTGGGAGCGGATGGCCCGCATTCCGACCCTGCCGAAACTTCCCGGCCTGACGACCGAACCCTTGAGCAACGGAGCCACGGCGGTTCGCGAACATCTCGGCCGCACCTGGATTGAACTGCCGACCAACACCTGGCAAGCCTATCCACTGTCGGTCGAAGAGATCGGCCGGCCGCATGTGTTGCAGATCGAATATCCGAGCGACATGCCACAGAGCCTGGGCATCAGCATTGTCGAGCCAAATGCCGCGGGACAAGTCACGCCGATCGGCCTTGATAGTGGTGTTGAGGTTTCGCCGGTGGGCGCGGGTGTAGCAGCGAAAGTGTTGCGCCATCGTTTGATCTTCTGGCCACAGACGAAGGCACCGGTGGTGCTGCTGACCAATCGACGCACGGGCCAGGGTGCCTGGTTCGGCAAGATCAGCTTGCAGGCGGGGCCAGTGAATTTGCCTCCTCTGCGCTTTCCACCAACGAATTACTCGCAGCGAATGTTCGCCTCGTGCCTCGAACGACCACTACTGCCGGAGAATTTCTCCGCTGGAGAAGCGCTCGATCTTACGACGGGCCGTACGCTCGACGATTGGGTCACGTTCTATTTTGCGACGACACGACTGGTGGAATATCTGCAACACAGCGGCAGCGGCTGCATCATGCTGCCGGTCCTGTGCGAAGGAAGTTCGCTCTATCCCAGCGAGTTGCTGCAACCGACGCCCCGCTACGATACCGGCCTGTTCTTCGAGAGTGGCCAGGATCCACTGCGCAAGGACGTGCTCGAACTGCTCCTCCGCTTGTGCGACCGCGCGGGAGTGCAATGCGTTCCCTCGCTCCAATTCACTACGCCCCTTCCTGAACTGGAACGGCAACGGCTCCTCGATCCGGCCGGCTCGATTGGCATTGAACCCGTGGGCGCGGACGGCCGGCCACTCCTTAGCCGTCGTTCACCGCGTCGGGGACTAGCCCCTTATTACAATCCGCTTGATGAGCGAGTCCAAGCGGCGATGCAAAATGTGGTCGCCGAGTTGGCAGGCCGCTATGGCGCGCATCCTTCGCTCACCGGCATCGGTTTGCAACTCGGCCCCGAGTCGTATGCACTGCTGCCCGAAGATTTGAGTAGCTGCGACGACCGGACCCTGTTTGCCTTTCAGCAGCAATCGGGCGTTGTGCTGTCGTCGCTCGACGTGCGGAACCCGCAGTGGCGAACCGAAGCGACCAACGCCCTGCGCACGACAGCCCATGCGGCCTGGACACAATGGCGCACACAGCGGATCGCTGCCTTCTATCGTCAACTGCAACAAACGGTGGAACAACATCGCGCCGGGGGCAAGCTGTTCGTCCTTTCCAGCGAACTGCTGACTTCACGCAGCTTGCAATTCGCCCTCAGACCTACTCTTCCTGCCCAGGAACAAGCTGCGGCTGCCTTTCAAGCGATTGCCTTCGACCCCAAGCAGTTCGCGGCCGATAATCTGATTGTGGTGCCTCGGCCCCAGCGCGTCGCGCCCGAGTTTCTCGGCCTTTCGACCGCGTATCACGCGTGGGGACAGAACAACGACCAGACGGCGCTCTTCACGGGGTCGGCAGCGGCCACGCATTCCGCGCTCGAACCGTCCCCCCTGGCCTTGCCCTCGTTCGATCGGGTAAGTCCCTTCGGTGCGGAGCAGACCAGGCTCTGGCTCGTGCCTCAACTGGTCCCCTCCGATGGCTTCAATCGCGAACGCTTCGTGCATGCGATCGCCCAGACCGATACGCGCATGCTCATCGATGGCGGCTGGCTATTGCCCCTCGGACAAGAGAGTTCTCTCAACTCACTGCTGAAGGTGTTTCGCCGCTTGCCGGACGAGCCTTTCCAAACAGTTCAGCCGCGGTCAACTGGCACGAACTTGCAGCCCGCGGTGGTTCGCACGTTGTCTCGCCGGGGAAAGACTTACTTCTACGTCACCAACGATTCTCCCTGGCCGATCACCGTAGCCATCGATTGGCACGCGGCGACAAAGATTAACATCGAGCCCTACACCTCGCAGCGCGAGGCAAATTCCACGACGCAAGGCACACGCACTACGTGGACTGTGCGAATGGAACCCTACGACCTGGTCGGTGGCGAGATCAACAATCCACAAGTGATCGTCGACAGTTGGCGAACAACGCTGCCCGACGATGTGGCCGAGCATCTGCGCGAGCAAGTGCGCCAACTTCGTTATCGCGCCAATGCTCTCCGTTCGCCCCAGTCGCGCGAAGTCCTGACCAATCCTTCGTTCGAGCGTATTGACGACCAAGGGGAACCGCTGGGTTGGGTGCACGCGCAGGGCCCGCAGGTTCACGTGGGCATCGACACCGAACAGGCGCTCGATAGCCGCCAGTCCTTACATTTACAAAGCTCGCGCGATCCGCTGACCGGTCGCGCGTCGCCCGTGTGGGTTCGCAGCGAACCAATCGCGGTACCCACAACGGGGCGCATTTCCGTCGTGGCTCATCTTCGCGTGGCCGATCCGGCCCGTCAGCCGCGGTTACGATTGGCCATTGAAGGAAAGCTCGATGGTCAGCCATATTATCGCTGGTCGAACGTGGGACTGAGCGAAGATGGCAAGCCGCTGAAGGTGCAACTGCAAAATGAGTGGACGTCGTACCGTTTTCCGCTGACCGATTTGCCGCTGAGTGGCTTAACCGATTTGCGCATCGGCTTCGACCTGATGGACGAAGGAGAAGTTTGGGTCGACGAAGTGCAAGTCTTCGATTTATGGTTCGACGACCACGAGCGGGATGAACTGCTCAAGAGCATCGCCGCAGCCGACTTCCAACTCACGGCTGGCCAACTCATACCCTGCCAACGCTACTTGGCCAGTTACTGGCCCCAATACCTGCGGCATCATGTTGCGGTCGAACCGCTCGAATCCACGCTGCGCCCCGTCGCACCGGTGGAAACGGGACCAAAGCTGCCGACGATTCCGGGCGCTGCAGCGGCGACGAACGCGCTCAACAATGTAGTGAAGCAAGTGACGCCCCCCATCGTGCCCGCGCTCACACCCGCGCAAGTGGTCGAGCAAGATCGGCGCGATCGTGACCGGGGAGACCGCGACCGGGAAACAGCCCGTGCCGAACGCGAGGCCGAAGAAAAGCCCGGCATGATGGACCGCTTCCGCTCGTGGTGGTCGGGCCGCAGCGAGAAGAAGACTCGCTAGCGAATTTGTTTTGCTGAGCGGGCAAGTTAGCGATGTCGGCCGACTTCGAACATTGCGCCGCCGTGTGGAATAGCGCCCAGATCGGGCTGGCCTTGATCTTCTTTGCTGAGCGGGTCGAAGCCTTCCCAGGCAAGCTCGACCCCCGAGTTGATGGCAGCGCTCCCCGTTTGAATTCGATAGTCGCTCTGGGCCGGTTCGGCGGCCAGCTTCATTAGTTTTGGATCGGCGATCAGCGAATGACTTTCGGAGCCCGCTTCGTACAGCTTTTTGTTTTCAGCCAGGAATGGCGTGGCCCGATACTTTTTGAAAAAGGCGTCGGTCGTCTTCGCGTCAATAGACTCCGCCCAATACAGGTTTCCATCGCTAATCAAATTCAGGCCGACCGCAGGGAGGGAAATCGCCGGCAGCCGATCGGTATGGATGAACAGGTTGTTGAAAACCCGCCGCGGACGTTCGAGCGAGGCAGCTCCAGCCGCGGTCATTCCCGCGTCCCGACAGCCCGAGGCAATTACCGTGTTGAAGGCAATCGTCGTTGTCGACCAGGGTGGCGAACCATGATCGCCAATCAATTTGCCGCTCGTGAGCGAAGGCTCCGGTTTTGTCTCGCTCATGCGACTAGCCATGATCGGCTGGCGGAGATCGAAAATGTTCCGATAGACGTAAATCAGGTCGTGGGTATTCGGCTCGTTGCCGCCGAAGGCGAGCGCCGTGAGGAGTTGACGAAAGACGTTGTGGTGAATGACAAGCTTGGGGTCGATGCCGTCGAGCTTGTGCCGTTGATACATGGGGCTGAGGTAAATCCCATCGTCCTGCATGTTCTCGATCAGATTGTGATCGAACTCCACGTTCATTGCGCCGAGATAGACGCCGTCGTGCGAGTCGGTGAAGTGGCAATGCGAAATCTTCCACCGATCGTTTTGCGGGGTGGCCCACACGCTCGATTCGCGCCCCGCATCGAGTTCGATCAGCGCGTGCGTATTGAGTCGCGAGATATTGCGGTGCGGCCGGCCAGGATAGTCGCGCTTGCTGGCATCGCTGCGAAACGTCCACGGCGCGAGGCTGCCATGCAAGCCGCAATTTGTCAGCGAGAGGTCAGTCGTGCTAATCGCGCGAATCCCGTAGCCGCCAGCGAAAATGGTAACGTTGTCGAGGGCGACATGCTTCGCTTGTTCCATGAGCACCGTGACATAGCCGCCGCCGCGAATCACCAGGTCTTGCAACTGCACATGCTCGGCCTGATCAAGAAACAGCGGTGTGCTGCGATAGGCGGCGATCGTCAGCGGCAACTTGCGCGGGTCGGTTTCACCGCGATAGTTGGTGAGTGGTGCCGGCAACTGAGTGTGCGAGAGTCGGCAATGGAGATAGCCCGTTTGCTGGTCGTACCACAGGCCGGGGCCGAGATAAATCGGATCGACGTCTTTATCGGCAGCACCCTTGCCACCGGTGCCAGTGAAGGTTTCGCTGGTGGACTGCAAGTCTTGCCGATGCCAATACGTTTGCAGCCCGACTTGCGAATCGCCGAAGTAACCAATCACGTCGCGCAGATTTGGCCAACGATTAACGGTGCGATATTCTCCCGCACTTCCGCCGGCACATGGCTCCCAGATTTTCTCCGGCGTCTCGCTGAATTGTCGCAAGCTGCCATCAACGATGGCCTGCTCACCCGGATAACTGCGAATGGTAATGGGGGCATCAGCGCGGCCCTGAAGTCCGAGGTAGAGGGGTTCGTAATAGGTTCCGCCGCGCAGATAAAGTGTCTCGCCCGGTTGCAACTGACCGCAAGCGTGCGCGAGGGTGCGCCACGGCATTGCCTCGGCGCCTGACTTGGCATCGTCCCCATTTTTTGCATCAACAAAGCGAGCCACTCCCTTTGCCAGTGGTCGCTGGGCAGCTGGTGGCACCGTGCGCAGTGAAGGATGCGAGCGGACGGGAGAGTCTGCGGCGCTAATATCGGCCTGAAAGCCATCGACGGCGGTAAGCAAGACCGCGACAAAAATTGATAGCCCGATTGTGGCTCGGTTGCTTAAGTTCAGCATGACAGGATCCTTCGCACGATGTAGCTCGTTCGCGACGAGGGGCCGCGGGATCAAGCATCGTCCGATGAATCAGGGTCAAAAGCAAGACTTGGGCGTTTTCCAAGGAATCATGCACCAGCCGTAGTGCATAAGCCACTGAACCCCCGCCCCCGGTTTTATACACGTGCGGCGGGGGCGTTTGAATGTGCGGAGGAATTTAGGCAGTGCGCGGGGCGGGCTGAAGATTCCACGGCCAGAAAGCAGCAGCGGCGACGATCAGGGTGAGGCAAAAGATTAAGTGCCCACTGACTAAGGCGAGTGACAACCAAAGCGCGACGCCAATGCCCAGCAGTAGGGGACGAGCAAAGCGATTCCAAATCAGAATGGGAAACGCGAACTCGAACGCGAGCAGGGCGTGGGTCCAGGCATTGATGACAAAGGGGGAAGCGCGGAGTGAACTGAGGTCGACCGGTCGCGAAGTTGTTTGAGCGATCATGTACCAGACGGCATCCCCGGTCCACCACGGTTCGGCGGAAAGTTTCGAGAGGCCCATCATGAAGATGAAGGCCGCCAGGTGAACCTGTATCAGGCGGATGCCAATATTGGCGAGCACCGACGGAGCGGGGACTTCGGCAGTTCCATGATCGGTCTGCTTGCGCCCTTTCCACCAGGCATTCACACTGAGCCATTCGCCACTGGGGGCCAGGCATAGATAGAACAGCAGCATCGAGAGGATCGGCTCACCAAAGCCGCTGATCATCGGCGCGCGATGCACGAAGCTGAGGAGCATGATGAGCGAAACAGCGGCCGACACGCGGCTGAACAAGCCAATCGCAAGTAGCAGCGAGGCGACGATCGCGATGATCTCGAAGACCCAAATCTCGTTGGGCTTGGTGACCATCTGCAGCAACGTGAAGTTGTAGTTGATGACGCCGTCTTCTTCGGTCAAACGGCGAACCGTTTCCGCCGGCAGCAAGCCGTTCGGCGCGAACCAGCGCGTAAGGTCGGCCCAATACGACAGAAAGTGAATCGTGGCGAGCAGCCCCGTGCCAATGCGGACAATGGCTAGCGGCTGCGAACTAGCAGGGGTGAACCAGAACGCGTTCCAGCTTTCGCCAAAGGTCGTGGTCAGATCTTCCCAATACGAGATGGCCTGTTGTTTCATGAGCATTAGGAGCCTCCTTGAACTGAAGGGGCTTGAACCGCGGGGGCTGGCGTGGCGGGAGCTGATTGCGAAGCACCTTGGCGCGGCGCGACTTCGTTGCGGGCCGAGCGCTTGATGGCTTGCACCTGGTTGTCTTCGTCGAACCAGACGTCGGCTTCATAAGCGAGGAGTTCGTACTGCGGAGCGCGCGGGTTGTCGCGCGGGAAACCGGGACGAAGATCATCGAGATTGATGGGCTGGCTACTCCGCTGCACACAGCGGAAGACGCAGCGGCGGGCACCATTTTCGAGCATGATGCGGGCCCCCACGGCGCGGGCGATTTCGCCCGACATTTCGTCGAGTTCGTTCTCGGGATTGGCAAACGTGGCAACCATGCGGGCCAGTGTGATGTAGCGCCGCTGACTGCCGAGCAGCTTCGAGCCTTGATCGGGGAGGCGAACGGTTTTCAGCAGTGATTGCTGGGCCACCGGCTTCTCGCCATCGGCATATAGATCGAGGACGATCTCGCAGTCGTCGGTCGTCGGTCCCGAGACGAGGTAGTACGGCGTGAAGTCCGGATCGAAGTTAAGCAGCTGGGTATAAGCGCTAAACACTTCGACCAGTCGAGCCTGCAACGGTGAGCGCAGGTGATTGGAAGCGAGCACCGTGAAGACGCAGAACAAATGGATGAAAATCAGCAACGAGGCGACGCCGCGCCAGGTGGAATTCCACTCGGCTGGAGCGCGCTCCGGACTGGGTTGTTTACTGGCCATCGGAAGGTTGCGTCTCACTACGCGTTTGAAGGGGGATAATGGCGGGCGCTAGCGCCGCGAGGCGGGCCTACGAGAGTCTAGGTCAATCGCGGCTGACGTGCGGTAAAAACGCAACGTGCTGCGGCAAGAAAAAAGAAAGACCGGATCCCGCCGTGAGACCCGGTCTTTCTGCGAATTCGTCGGACACCAGCGGGCAGCAACAGGGGAGCTGCCTTCCGGTTAAACACAAAGCCTGTGGATCCGAACTTTCAATACTACTTAGGAGCTTCGACAGGGGCCGGAGCTGGAGCATCGGCAGGAGCAGCAGCCGGAGCAGCGGCAGCGCAACCACCACAGCTGTAACCACCGCAACCGCCGCACGAGCTATAGCAGCTCGACGAGCAGCAGCGACGGCGGTGCTTGCGGCCACCGCAGCACGACGACGAGCAGCAAGACGAAGCCGAGCAGCAATCCGAAGCGGCGCAGCACGACGACGAGCAGCAACGACGATGACGACGGCCACCACAGCACGAGCTGCTGCAGCAATCGCTAGCGGCGCAACCGCCACCACAACCGTGGCAACCAAAAGCGGCCGAAGCCTTCTTTTCGCCACCGATCAAAGCCAAACCAACCATCGCGAAGAAAATCGCGACACCCAAAATAACGATACGGTTCATTCTAAATTCCTCCACTTGCCTTTTAAGGTACCTTAAGGCGAAACAACTCAAGTTGCCGTCAACACCGGAATACCTCGCAACGCGACGGCGTGAATCGAGCGAGGTTCAACCTTCTGTACCCTGCGGGCCCGCAGTTCTTCGTGTGGTCTTGCCCTGTTTGCGAAACCTTTACACGTACGAAGTCTGCAGTGGTCACACAGGCTAGGCTGCTAAGGTAACAGGGGCATACCTAATGTCAAGCGGTCAACGTTAATTTACGAAGACTGCGTAATCTCGGAGTTCCCCTGCCACCTCGTCCTCCAGCATAGCTCGATGAGGTGACGAAGTCGGCAAGAAATGCAAAAGACCGCGCTCGGGAAAACCCGAGGCGGTCAGGCTGATAGCAGACTTAAGTATCTACTGATGAAAGAGTTAAATGGTTGCCATAACACCCATTTACTTGAATATCGTTCCTTCGGGTGATGCCGGTTGCGTGGCCTGTTGGGTAGGTTCGGCCGGGAAAGCACCGGGAGCAGCAGGCAAAGTGCCCGGTTGGCCCGCCGGCAAGGTGCCCGGTTGGTCAATTGGTGCAATTCCGGGTTGGGTTCCTTGCGCGACACCGGTCTGAGCTGCCGCCTGAGCGGCGACACGTGCTTCTTCAGCTTCGGCCGCGGCCAAAGCTTCTTTGTGCTTATTCATCATATCCAGCGGATCTTCAAAGTTCAGGAACTGGGGCCCTTGCCCCGGCACCAACTCAATGGCAAAGCCCGCCACGCGCCAGCCATCGGGTTGTTTTCGCAACACCCAAATGACTTCGTTGGTGATCGTTTCGTCGCCATAGACCTCGACCCAACGAGCCTGAACATGGGCCCCATTCGGGTTGTTTTGTAGGTACTGCGCGGGAGCGACCTGAAACTGCGCATTGGGCGCCGCATTCGGGGCCACGGGAAGTTCGTGCTTGGCCGTTTCTTCACGTGCCTTGGCAGTCAGCAGGGCTGCGGTGGTGGCCGCATCGCCGGCCCGCATGGCATCGAGAAAAACCGTGACGACTTGATCGGGGGCGGCGTCGGCAGGGACTTCTTTGGCGGGTGCCGCAGCGATCGCTTGCCCCGGCTGAACGCCACTTGTTTCGAGCGTGGGGGGGACAGCGTTCGATTTGCCACAGCCCACAGCACCGGTAGTCACCAGTCCTGCCGCCATGAGCACTGCCACCGCCAGTTCCCAGCCTGGTCGCTTCATTGTCAGACATCCTTGTCTTTGGAAACACATCTTTAGAATCGTGTCGTTGATTCAACTACACGGGCTTCAACTACTCAACTCCGAACGCGCAGCGGCGTTATTCTCGCGCGCAACGAGCCGGGAATCGGCAGTGACTGGGCGGAGTCTCGCAAAGCGGGACCGATGAGTCAAGACGAATGCTTGGGCAGGAACAGCCGCGGGCGAAGACCGGCTCGGACTGGCTGAAATGGCATTATTGGGCCAAAAACATCTACCTGATGACCTGGAAATGGCGTTTTTCGCCAATTTTTATTGCTTGACCCACAGTCTCCCCCCTCGAACAATGGACCGAGCGAAGGCTCCAGTCGAGCTCCCGGCCCGCTCTGTTACGTTTGCTGTTTGGCCCTTTTCCCTCACGCTGAAAGATCGCGACGCCGGCACCACCAGAGAGTGCATTCGTCAATTGCGTGGGGCATTCACCGCTGGATTGAATCGCATATGGGTCACCCGTTACGGCCAGGTTCCGCTGCTCGACTTGGGCTCGTCCACCCTTTGGCTGGCGGACAATGCCGGGCCCTGGTGTGGGCCATTCTGGCCCGCTTTCGCCAGGCAAACCTGCGACCGGTGCCGTTTCTGGCTCGTGCTTGTCCGGCACCTTATCAGGCCTTGCAACGAATCACGGGCAAATGCCCCCGGCATTTGGACAGTTGGTCGATGACCCGGCAGCGCTGCCGCGAAGTCTTTTCGGCCGCCGTAGGCCGTCCCGATACGGGCGTGCTGATCGATGCTCCCGAAGGTGGCAACTGTCCAGCGTGCCAGTCAGTCGGAAAAGGCACATCGCGCACTGCGGATGTAGAGAATTTTAACAATCTCAGCCAGTGGCTCGATCTGCCGCGTCTTGGCCTCGTGCATGCCCGGCAGTTGCAGGCCTGTCGCGCGGCACGACTTCCCACCGAACTCGACGGCCTGCTCATCGACGGTGTAGATAATCTCCAGCAAGCGATGACCTTGCAAACCGAACTGGAATCGCTGTGGCGAGTTCCGGTGCTGGGCTATTTGCAATTGCCGTCGTCGCTGCGAACGTTCATTGAATCCTGGCCAGCTGAAACACCGCCGGCGACTGAAGTATTGACTGCCCTGGCCGATCATTTGTCTCCTCATTGGGACGAGCGACAACTGGGTGAGCTCATGCAAAAGCCAAACCTGCCCCAGCAATTTGAAGTTGCCAAACCGCTGCCGCCGTTCGGACCGCAGGTGCAAATTGCGATTGCTCAGGACGAAGCGTTCGGGCTTTGCTTTCCGGAAGTGCTCGATGCGCTCGAACGATCGGGCGCGACGCTCACCGATTTTTCACCCCTGCGCAGCGAACGCTTGCCAGCCAAGACGGACCTGGTTTACATCGGCTGCGGTCATCCCGAGCGATATGCGGAGGAACTGGCCCGCAATCATTGCTTGATGCAATCATTCCGTTCGTTCGCCGCTGCCGGTGGACGAATTTATGCCGAAGGAAGTGGCTCCGCGTATCTGTGCCGGCAACTCATTCTGCCCGGCGGTTCGGCGGCCATGATGGCGGGCATTATTCCCGCGAACGCGCGCTTCACTGCCGGCCCCGCGACGCCGCAGCCCACCGAAGTCACCTTTGGCCTTGGTTGCTGGCTGGCCGATCGCAAGACCACGCTGCGTGGCTATCGAGATCCCAATTGGCAGCTCGAACCGTGCGGCGCAATGATGACTTACTCGGGCGATCCCGCGCAGCGGTGCGATATCCTTGGCCGCAGCAACGCCATCTGCAGTCGGATACTCTTCAATCTGGCAGCCCACCCCAGCCTGCTCGAGCGGTTCGTACGACCCTCGTTGCCAGTCGGCAATGCGGTTCGCTCGGCGCGCTGATTCGGCAATCGTTATCAGGCTGCGACAAGCACCTTTCTGGGTGCGACGATTTGACCTGCTGTCACTGCATCGGCCAAGATTTCTGCCGCAAAGAGGCTTTTCTGGGAGTTGACTCCCTGGGAGAAATCTTGCCTCCTGACTACGGTGAAACCATGAGCATTTCACCAACTGAACGCACCTGCCCCATCTGCGGTTCCAGCGACCTGAAGTTACTCGAAACCAAGCCGATGCTGCATGGCGAAGACATTGTGGCTGCGGTGAAGAATCCGCGCGTCCTCGGCACCAATCTGGTCTATCAGTGCGGCTGCGGGGCTGGCTTCACACTCTCCGCGCCACAAGCGAGCGCTCAGGCTCCCCGGCAGACTGAGTATCTTCGGCAGACCGAGAAATAGTCGCTGGCCGTTCTGGGCCAAATCTCGAAAATTACATTGACCCATCAGCGTATTCAGATACGATAATCCCAGTGGTGCGCGCGTTCGCATCATCCCGCCAAAGGATTGTCCCGATGCTTACCTGGTTTTGCGGCGCTCAAAATACCGATTGCACTGGCTTAAGCCGGCGCGACTTTGTGCGAATCGGCGCACTGTCCCTCGGCAGCCTGGCACTTCCTCAGTGGTTGGCAGCGAAAGAGGCTGGCCAGCAACTCAACTACTTCCGCAATAAATCGGTGGTGCTGTTGTTTCTCGGCGGCGGCCCTAGCCACATTGAAACGTTTAACCCCAACAGCGATGCGCCCGCGCCTTACTGCAGCATTACGGGTGAAGTGAAGTCGTCGCTCCCCGGTGTCTCGTTCGGCGGCACGTTCCCTCAACTGGCCAGCCACGCCCACAAGATGGCGCTGGTCCGCTCTTTCACGCATCCGGTTGGCGACCACGTGAAGGCGATCGCCCACGTCCTGTCCGGCGGCAGCGATCCCGCGGGTGATGGCAAAGCCGGCTATAGCATGGGCTCGGTCTTCGCCAAGATTCGCGGCGCGAATCATCCCGAGAGTGGCCTGCCCACTTATGCCCTGCTCACTTCCGAAGAGATTGACGGCCAATACGTCAACGAGCGCAGCCGCATTGCCAATGGCTCGCGACCCGGTTCGCTGGGCCTGGCGAATGCGGCGTTCGATCCGAATGGCGGCAGCACGCTGCTCAAGAACATGCAGTTGAAGTTGTCGGCTGAGCGGATCGATGATCGCCGCTCATTGCTTGGGCAACTCGATCGTTTGAATCGTCAGGTCGATGCTTCCGGCGCGATGCAAGGACTCGATAAGTACGAGCAACAGGCGCTCGAGATGGTCCTGCGCGGGGCCGGTGATGCCTTCGATCTGAAGAAAGAAGACAAGCGACTCGTCGAGCGTTACGACACGCGCGAATTCCGCGTCGGCAAAAAAGTCTTTCAGCCTTCCTCGCTCGGCAAGCAGATGCTGCTCGCGCGGCGTCTGGTCGAAGCGGGTTGCGGTTTTATTACCGTGCAGAGTTCGGGCTGGGACATGCACTCCGACGGCAACAACCCGGGGGTCGCAGCGGGAATGGAAATGCTCGGCCGTCCGCTCGATAAAGCGGTCTCGGCGTTTCTGGAAGATCTGGAAGAGCGTGGGCTGAGCGACGACGTGCTGCTGATTATCACCGGCGACTTTGGTCGAACCCCCAAAGTGAATGCCCGCGGCGGCCGAGATCACTGGGCCCGCCTCTGCACACTCGCCCTGGCTGGTGGCGGCTTGAAGATGGGGCAAGTCATCGGCCAGAGCAGCCGGCAGAACGATGTGCCCGATACTGAACCCGTCTCGACCGCAAACCTGATGTCGACCGTCCTGCACACCCTGTTCGATGTCGGTCAACTCCGCCTCGATACCCGCATTCCCCGCGAACTCACCAAGCTCGCCGAAGAAACGCCCCCGATCAAACAATTGTTTTAGGTTTCATTTTTTGAGTCCTAAGTTCTGAGCTGACGTGTTCGAACGTCTCAGGACTTTTAACTCAAAGCAACTTCCCCCCTCCCGGAGCCTCGCCATGCTTGAGCTATTTTCCAGCCGTCGGTATCGCGATTGTGCAGGATCGAACCGCCGCGACTTTTTGAAAGCCGGCACCCTTGGTCTCGGCACGATGGGGCTCGGGGCATTGTCTCTGCCCGGTCTGTTGCAAGCGCGGGCTGAAGCCGCGGCCAGCAATCGCGCGGTGAAAGACACCTCGGTCGTGTGGTTGTGGCTCGGTGGTGGTGCCACACACGTCGAAACCTTCGACCCCAAGATGTCCGCCCCCGAAGAATATCGCAGTGCCACGGGCGAAGTCGCCACGAATCTGACCGGTGTCACCATCGGCGGTACACTGCCGAAAATTGCCAGCGTCGCCGATAAGATGGCCTTCGTCCGTTCGTTCGCTCACACCAACAGCGGTCACGCGGGTGGCACGCACTATGTGATGACGGGCTACGACAATCGCAAGGTCGATAATGGCGGCGTTCCCGATCGCCCCGGCTACGGCTCGATTTTGTCGCGCGTCCGCGGTTCGAATCATCCGGTCACCGGCATGCCCGCCTATGTCCGCATGGGGCAGATTCGCCAAGGGGACGGCCCCGCGTTCCTCGGCCCAGCTTACGGCCCCTTCGATCAAGAAGGTCAGGCCCGTAAGAACATGAACCTGTCGGTGCCCGAAGAGCGGATGGCCGATCGTCGTAACTTGCTGACCACGCTCGATAGCGCGAATCGCAAAGTTAGCACCAGTCAGGATATGGCCGGCAAGACCAAGTTCGAGCAGCAAGCTTTCGACCTGATGTTCGGGGCCGCCAGCCAGGCCTTCGATATTTCGAAAGAGAGCAGCAAGACGCGCGAGAAGTATGGCTCGGACCTCGGCAAGCAAATGCTCACGGCCCGCCGCCTGTGCGAAGCCGGTTGCGGCTTTGTGACCATCGCTTATGGCGGTTGGGACATGCACGGCAACATCGAACGCTCGATGAAGCAGCGCAGCCCGCAGCTCGATCAGGCCGTCTCGGCGTTTGTCGAAGACATTTATCAGCGCGGGCTCAATGAGAAGATCTTGCTCGTTATCTCGGGCGAATTTGGTCGTACGCCACGCATCAACAAGAACGCCGGTCGCGATCACTGGGCCCCACTCAGCACGCTTGCGCTCGCCGGTGGTGGCTTGAAGATGGGTCAGGTCGTTGGCGAATCGGCTCCCAAGGTCGATGTTCCCGGTACTGCGCCGATCCGCCCGCAAGATCTAATGGCCACAATCTTCCACGTCCTTGGCATCGATCCGCAGGTTCAATTCATGAACCCCGCCGGTCGCCCCGTCTATATGCTCGACAAAGGCAAGCCCATCGCCGAACTGGTGTAACGAGCCAGATTTTTCCTGTTTGACTTTTGTCATTTGAGATTTCCCCCAATACCCCTGCCTCACCCGCAGGGGTATTTGCATTCTTGCCCGCTCCAACTCTAATTTCTGCTTGTCTCTCCGCTCTTGGTCTCCCTGGTCCTTGTCTCTTTTCCCCGGACTTATCGCGTGCCCTTGCAACTGGAACTCTGGCTCCCCGACGATTGGGTCGATGTCACGGAGCAGATTGCTCGCGGTCCCACCACGCTGATGTGGAACGACGAGCGGGCGACCGGCGCGCTGCAAGTGGTGGTGAGCGAACATCGGCAAGGGCCCTCCCCGCAGCCGACGCCCGCAGAGCTGATGGCGTTTGCCGAAAAGTTCGGCACCGATTATCGCTTCGGTAAATTGCTCACCAAGGTCAGCGGCGAGTGCAAGCTGGGGACCTTCGGCACCGCTATTTTCCGCCGTCCGCCGCCGGTGCAAGCCGATGTCCCTCCGTTCGGCCAGGTCTGGTTTCTCACCAACGGCAGCGACATCATCTTTTGCCACTTCCTGGCGACTGCAGAACCCCACGAGCGCGAAACGCTCGGCGCGAACGAAATCGCGCTGATGCTCAACCTAAGCGCCTTAACCTAGATCGCCGCACGATTCGATCACACCGCAATTGTGGCTTCTTCCCTGCGCATGCTGGCAAACGGCCGGTGGGACGGCTAGTCTCATAGGGCTGATTCGCCCCCATTCCACTCTCCTTTTTTGCAGGCCTGCACATGAAAACACTTCGGCTCTTTACTTCGCTGGCATTCTTGCTGGTCGTTAGCGGTTCGCTAACCGCTGCCGAGAAACTGACGCTGGCCAGTTTGTTCACCGACAATGCGGTGCTCCAGCGCGACATGGTTGTGCCTGTGTGGGGCTGGGCCGAACCGGCCAGCAAAGTGGTCGTGCAGTTCGCTGGTCAGGAAAAAACCGCAACGGCCGATAAGTACGGCGCGTGGGCTGTGAAGCTCGATCCGCTGACTACCTCTGCCAAGGCCCAAACGCTGACGGTGAAGACCGAACCGGGCGAGACCGTCAAACGCGAGAACATCCTCGTGGGTGAAGTTTGGATCTGCAGTGGCCAGTCGAATATGGCGTTCGCCTTAAAGAACTCGGTCCTTGGTCCCGAGGCAATTGCAGCTGCTGGCGACGATCAACTTCGTCTGTTCAACGCGCACGCCCGGGCGGTCGACGAGCCGCAGACCACCATCGGTGGCAGTTGGGCGGTCGACTCGAAGAAAGACGCCGAATCGTTTTCGGCAGTCGCTTATTTCTTTGGCAAAGACCTGCGCAAGAGCCTGGGAGTGCCCGTTGGTTTAATCAAGTCGGCCGTCGGCGGAACCGTGGCCGAAGCGTGGACCGCGCGCGGCGACCTGGAAGCGAATCCCACCCTCAGCCCGCTGTTTGCCGTGCAGGCACAGAAGATTGCCGATCATCCGAAGGCTCTCGAAAACTACAAAAAGACCGAGCAAGCCCAACTCGCCCGTTGGGAACAGGCCGCGGCGAAAGCCAAGGCTGATGGCAAACCCGCCCCGCGCAAACCTCAAGCGCCCGTCGATCCCACGCTCAGCAACAATCGCCCCACGGGCCTGTACAACGGTTCGATCGCGCCGCTGCAGCCATATGCCATCCGTGGTGCAATCTGGTACCAGGGTGAGTCCAACTCGGGCCGCGGCAAAGAATATCAAACACTGTTCCCTGCCATGATCGGCAGTTGGCGCAAGGCTTGGGGCCAGGGAGATTTTCCCTTCCTCTTTGTGCAGATCACGCCGCACAATGGCATGTCGCCCGAAGTGCGCGAGGCGCAGCGCGTGACCGTGCAGACGACGCAGAACACCGCGCAGGCCGTGACCACCGATGTCGGCGATGCTACCGATATTCATCCGCGGCAAAAGCAGCCCGTGGGTGCTCGACTGGCCCTCGCGGCGCGTGCGCTCGCCTATGGCGAAAAGGTTGAATACTCGGGCCCTGCCTACGACGCCATCAGCGTGCAAGGGAACAAGGCCACGCTCACGTTCAAGCATGTTGGTGGTGGCCTGGTCGCCAAAGATGGCGAACTGAAGGGCTTCACCATTGCCGGCGAAGATGGCCAGTTCGTCGCTGCGAAAGCAGTGATCGACGGCGATCAAGTGGTTGTCTCCAGCGATGCTGTCGCTCATCCCCAATTGGTTCGTTACGGTTGGACGAACGTGCCGGATGTGAACTTGTGGAACAAGGCGGGGCTCCCCGCTTCGCCGTTTCAATCCGATCGGGCTTTCACCCTGGAGCCCGGCTTTGAGCCACTCTTCAATGGCAAGGATCTGACGGGCTGGCGTTACAAGGACGGCTCGCCGTTCGACGGTCAGCAACACGCCAGCGACGGGCGTTATACGGGCCGCGATGGCAAGATTGTCGTGAATCCCGGCAAGGGACTCGCCCAGCTGTGGACCACTCGCGAACTGCCAAACGACTTTCAGCTGAAGCTGGAATTCCGCGCGGGAGTCAACGCCGACAGTGGGATTTTTCTCCGCAAGCCGCAACTGCAATGCCGCGACTATCTCCTGGCCGGGCCTTACAAAGAACTAAAGCTTTACCGGCCGCAGGACTGGAACGAAATTGAAGTCACCGTGAAGGGGAACGTTGCCACGTGTACCTGCAACGGCGAACCGTTGAAGTTCGATGCTCCGCTGCCCGCCACCGGCCCAATCGGCCTGGAAGCTGACCGCGGCCAGATGGAGTATCGCCGCATTCGAATCAAGGAACTGAAGTAGCTCGATCCTAACCGAGAATTGTGCTGACGAAATTCGTTAGCTGCTGATCAATCCTTCGGCCCCGCCAATTTCTGGCGGGGCCTTTTTCGTCTCTCCACCTTGTCGCCTTCCCCTTCTCACGCCACCGCCCCTGCGGCGGTCGTTCATAGGCTTGTGCACTAGAGATGCTGGGAACTATCTAAAAATGTTCTCAGAATGTGCTTGCGAGGTGAGCAGCAGGGCCTTAATGTTGTGAGTAGTTGCGCAGAATGTTATGCGCAGTTCGTGAGAACACCAAGCCGGGGTCGGGAGGTTTTTCGGGCTCGAGCGATGTTGCTTGGGCCGAGAGAGGTCGGCCCGAAAATCCTCCGGAACCCAATGGGGTGCAACCATCGCGCGAGGAGAGCGAAATCGCGGAATTGCGCTAGTGGGTCAGGACAATGTTTCGGGTCGGCGCTGGGCGGCTGAAGGCAACGTCTGCGCGCCCGAAAATTGCCCCGACCCAGGCCGGGGTCGGGAGGTTTTTCGGGCTCGGGAGTGGTTGCTTGGGCCGAGAGAGGTTGGCCCGAAAATCCTCCGGAACCCAATGGGGTGGAACGATCGCGCGAGCATGGCGATCTCGCGGAATTGAGTGAGTGGGTCAGGACAATGTTTCGGGTCGGCGCTGGGCGGCTGAAGGCAACGTCTGCGCGCCCGAAAATTGCCCCGACCCGGTTTGGGATTGTTGGTTTTTTATTTCGAAAGGAGCCGTTATGTCTCGCAGACCACGCATCAGTGCCCAGGATATTGAGATCTTCAAGTTGGTTCGCGTCGAAGGGCGCAAGCAGAAGGACGTGGCGATCAGGTTTCAGCTGACGCCGAGCGCGATCTGCAAAATTGTGCAGAAGATGGAGCAATGGCAAGGCTCGCTGGTGCCGCACATCACGCGAAAGACGGCGGAGTTTCGCGAGCTGAGCCGCGAGCAGCGGTTGTACAACTGCGTGCGATTGCGGCGGCGACAGCTGCAAATGATGTACGAAGACTCAATGGAGGCGTGGCGCGAATCGCGCAAGCCGCTCGTCTCGGCCAAGGTCGTGAAACGAAACGGCGTCATCGAGCGCGAGGAATCGTGGAGCCGGCAGTGCCGCGGCAATCCACGGATGCTGCGCGAGGCGCGGGAGATCAGCCGCGAGTTGGCCGAACTCGACGGGCTCAAGCGCGACGGCACGGTGGACCTCAGCTGCGAGGGGCGACTGTTCGAGCCCGCCGCGCTGACGAAGGAAGAAATGATCGCCGAACTGCGCGCGGAGGTGGACCTGTCGCTGCGGGAACTGGCGAAGTGGGAGCGGGCGGGGAAAGAGGGGGAGAGTGGGAGTAAGGGAGAGGGGGAGAAGGAAGCAGAGAACAAGTCAGAAGGTAGAAGTCAGAATGCAGAAGTGAAGACGGAGGAAGAATTCTGGAAATTGAAAATGGAAAGTTGTGCGAGTCAGGAGGAAATTATTGTGGCGGAAGTCGTGGAGGAGTCAGTAGATAAGAGTGCAGAGAGTCATGTCGAAACAATTGAAGATTCCGGAAATTTCCAGACGGCAATTCCCGCTCTTGTTCCTGTCTCCCCCTCTCCCTCACTCCCACTCTCCCCCTCTGCTTTTACTCCCAAGCTAGAGATCCCGCAGAACCTGACCGCAGAGGGGAGGAGCCGGTTGGCGCAGCAGTTGTCGCTGTCGTACAAGTTGCAGCATGCGCCGGAACTGCTCGAGCCGCACGAGCGCCCCGCGGAACTTCCAGTGCCGTCGCAGGGCGCGCCAACGCAGCCCGTGAAGAAGAGTTCGCTGCACGTCAACCAGCACGGCCGCATCTTTCGCGACGTGGGTGGCTACCTCATGCCAATTCCGGGCATGTGGGTCGAGCCCGAGAAGCCGTGGAAGCGAGAGGAACGGGAAAGGGCGGAGGAAAGGGAGAAGGAAGAACGCAGAATGCAGAATGCAGAAGGCAGAAGGCAGAATGAAGACGAGCGGGGAGATTGCGAGCGAAGGAAAGGTCGTGCATAGTGCGGCCCCTCACCCTGGAGTACCGAGGCGAGGGAGGGCTGGAAAACGCTTTCGGGGGGAAGTTCGTCTTAAGGGAGAGTAGACTGGGCTGCGGCGGGGCGAGCTGCGGGCGGTGGACGGGCGTAACAAGCACAGATTCAAACACTTAGGGAGCCTCTCGAATGTCTCAAGTCAATCCTTGGCGGCGGTGGTTGCGGTTTGCGGCGTTGGCGGTGGCAGCTGGTGTGGGCCCGATGTTTCTGGCGAGCGCGTCCAGTTTTGCTCAGGAAAAAGAGAAGGGAATCGACATCCCTGTCAAGCGCGTGGTGATGTTCAGCTCGGGGGTGGCGTTCTTCGAACACGCGGGGAAGGTCGAAGGGAATGCGACCGTCGACATGAAGTTCAACGTCCGCGACATCAACGACCTGCTCAAGAGCATGGTGCTGCAAGATATGGGTGGCGGACGGATTTCGACCGTCAGCTATGGCAGCAAAGTGCCGATCGATCGCGCCCTGAGCACGTTTTCGATCGACCTGACCCGCAATCCGACGCTGGGCGATTTGCTGCAACAGATTCGGGGGGAGCAGATCGAAATCGACGCGCCGACGAAGATTGTCGGCACGATCGTGGGGGTCGAAACGCGCCGGGTACCGGCCGGTAAAGATGAAGTGGTCGATGCGAGGTTTGTGAACCTGCTGACCGAAGAAGGGCTGCGGAGCGTCTCGCTCGAAAACGTGGGGCGGATCAAGTTAAGCAATGCGCGGCTCGATGCGGAATTGCGGCAGGCGCTGCTGGTGCTGGCGACCGGCAAGAATTCGGACAAGAAAACCGTTTCGCTGACGTTCCTCGGCGCGGGTGCGCGCGACGTGAACGTCGGTTATGTGCAAGAGGCGCCGATTTGGAAAACCAGCTATCGCCTGGTGCTGGCCGACGACGAGAAGCCGTTTTTGCAAGGTTGGGCGATTGTCGAAAACACCACCGAATCGGATTGGGACAACGTGAACCTGACGCTGGTCAGTGGGCGCCCCATCTCGTTTGTGATGGACTTGTATCAGCCGCTGTACATCGACCGGCCGGAAGTGAAGCCGGAGTTGTTCGCCTCGCTGAGCCCGCGCACTTACGATCAGGACCTGCGCGGCGCGGATGCCGATTTTCGTCGGGTGGCGGAAGACAAGGCCGAGAAGGCAAAGGGTTACGTTGAGCAGGAACAGTTGGCCAATCGCCGAATGAACCTGGCAGCTGCGGCCCCGGGAGCTCCGCCGGCGAAGCCCGAATATGCGATGGCCGGAAAACGCGATGCCGAATCGTTGCGCGAGCGGATGGACTTGCAACGGGGCGGGCAGTCGATGGCGCAGGCTTCCGATGTGGGAGAGATGTTCCGCTATCAGATTGCGACGCCCGTCAAACTGCAGCGCAGCCAAAGCGCCATGTTGCCGATTGTGAACGAATCGGTGGCGGGCGAAAAGTTGTCGATCTATAGCGAGTCGCAACATGTCAAGCATCCGCTGAACGGGCTGAAGCTGAAGAACACGACGGAACTGCACTTGATGCAAGGGCCGATCACTGTGTTCGACGACGGAGCTTATGCGGGTGACGCGCAGATTCAAGACTTGCCCCCCGGTACCGAACGACTGATCAGTTATGCGATGGATCTGGATACTGAAGTGGCTCCGAGCATGAAGCAAGAGCCGCAAAAGCTGGTCAGCGTGCGGATCAACAAGGGGACGATGTACACGAGCCACAAAAACGAACGGACAAAGTCGTTCATCGTGAAAAACAGCGGCAAGAAGGCCAAGAAAGTGCTGATCGAATATCCGCTGCAGCAGCCCTGGACGTTGGTCTCGCCGAAGGATCCAGAAGAGAAGACTCGCGATCGCTATCGGTTTGCGGTTGCAGCTGAACCGGGCAAGCCCGTAACGCTCGACATTAAGGAAGAGCACACTTCGGGCGAGCAGATTGCGATTACGAACCTCGATAGCAACACGATCATCTTTTATGTCAACTCGACCGTGGTGAGCGCCGACGTGAAGAAGGCGCTACAAGAAGTGGTCGCGCGGAAGACGGCAATTCAAGCGGCCACTGCCAAGCGGGGCGAACTCGAACGGCAAGTGGCGGTGATCGATCAGGAGCAGAAGCGGATTCGGGACAACATGGCTCAGTTGCCGAAAGACTCCGATCTGTTCCGCCGCTATGTCACCAAGTTCACACAGCAGGAAGATAGCATCGACGGCTTGCGGACGCAGATCACGCAGGCGCTCGAAAGCGAACAGAAGCTGAAGCGGGAACTGGATGCGTTTTTGAATGGCCTGGATTTGAAGTAAGGCGGGAGTCGAGCTGAGATCGCAAATGGACGAAGTCGAACTGACGCAGTACATCACCACTTCGCTGGCCGGAGTGGATGTAGTCGAGAAGGACGGGGACCGATACTTTTTTTACGATCCGGGGGAGCAAGCGCCGCCAGATCGGCGATTCCCGTTTGCTACGCTCGTGACGGGTGATCGGCATGACCAGTTTTCGCAACTGGACCGGACGGGGATCTATCGCCTGAATATCGGCGTGAGTAAGGAAACGTTCCGGTCTCTGTTGGGACCGGAACCGTTTTCGCCGCCGGCAGCGGGAACGGTCAGCAGCGAATACGATTTCACTGCTATCGACCGCTGGCTGCCGCATCCGGTCTATGGCTCTATGTATTGGGTCTCGGTTTTGAACCCCGGTGCTGCCACCTTGGAAATGATGAAGAGTTTGCTGGCCGAGGCATACGAAATGTCCAGTCGGCGGCAGGGGAAAACGACGTGAGTTGCGGCGGCCGGATGTTCAGCTGATGCTGGGCAACATTGTTCGTTGCGATCTGGCAAATCGGCAAGATCGGGGCCGCAGGCCAGCCTGCTGAGGCCGCTTGTAAGAACCTTCTCAAAACCTCGCCGGGAGTGGCTCAGAACTGGCGGGGCGAAGTTGCCCTTGAACTGCGGGGGGTGCTGACCTACGATTGAATTTGCAGCGGGAACCTGCCTCTCCAAAAGAAGGGTTAACGAAACAAGTTTTTCCAATTCGATAGAATGGATAGCTGCTGAGAGATTTGCCAACGGAAGGTAAGTCGATGGGCAGTCGGCAAGAAGCCGGTGGGGGTGGTTCGATGTATAAACCTGGTGATCGAGTCGTCTATCTGGCCAGCAAGCACAGCAGTCATCCGACTCCGCGAGCGGTCGAACTGGATCCCGAACCCAACGGCGAAGGCTATAGCTACGCGGTGCGCAAATACTGGGTGGTGCAGGAAGTTCTGCCGGACGGCACTCTTTCGATTCTGACCCGCCGCGGCAAACAGCGCGTGGTCAAAGCCAGCGACAATCGCCTGCGCCCAGCCCGGTGGTGGGAACGTTGGTTTCTCGCCGGTCGCTTTCCCGAAGGGGAAGGCAACTTCTCGGGTTAACCTGTCTGGTTAACTTTTCTGGGGTCGGGAGTCTTTGGCGAAAAGTGACTTAGCTATTTGAAAAGTCTTACTTCGCCAAAGACTCCCGCCCCCTGCAAAGCTACTGCTTCACCGGCCGTTGTCCCCACGGAATTGGCATGGTGGGCGGGGTGCGATGATGGTCGCGGCGAACGTCTTTGGGACGATCTTTGAACCAGGTGGCAAAGCGGACCAGTTGCTTGACTGCTTCTTCGTAAGCCCGGCGACCTTTTTCTGCGGTTGCTAGTTCGGCTTCGCCCAGCACGCCGGTTTCGCTGTAACTGCTAGTCCACGAGACGACGGTCGCCGGTCCCGCACCGAATAGATCGACCCACTGAAATGGGCTCTCGTCTGCGTTAAAGCTGATGAGTCCGTTCTTGATCAGATCCTTGCGGACGTTGTCGCCATCGAGGTACATGTAGAGCGAAGTCTCGAGTTCGCAGGCATGGGCGCAGCCGCCAGGGAACTTGCTTTCGCGCCAGCTGGGGAGGAATTCCTTGTCGACGGTCAGCAGGTTCCACCAGGCAGCGACGAGGCACTCGGCATCGGTCTCCAGGTTTGTGCGCCGCGCGACCAGGTCGAGGTTCGGCATGTTCGAACCATGGCCGTTGAGCAGGATGATCTTCTTGAAGCCGTGATAGGCGAGCGACTTGGTGATATCGAGCACGTGGTGCATGAAGTGTTCGAAGTCGTTGTTGATGGTGCCGGGAAAATCCATCACGTGCCCGGTGTAACCGTAGGCCACAATCGGCAGCACCTTCACCTTCGACGGTATCTCCAGTCCCGCACCGCGGGCAATGCCGCCGGGACAAACCAGGTCGACATCCAGGGGCAAATGTGGGCCGTGCTGCTCGACAGCGCCGCAAGGGACGATGCAGACCTGTCCCTCTTCGATCGCGTCATTGATCTCGGGCCAGGTGAGCTTTTCGTAGCGGTACTCGGTTAACGCACGGCTGGGCATGGGTGGCTCCGGGGGGAAGGGGGCGAGGGACGGGAGGCGGGAGACGAGGGTCAGAGGTCAGAGGTCAGAGGTCAGAGGTCAGAGGTCAGAGGTCAGAGGTCAGAGGTCAGAGGTCAGAGGTCAGAGAAAAGTTGTCTTGCATTTTCCCCCGGCCCTCGTCCATTACTCATCGAACCACTCATCGTGTGGATCGAACTTAGGATAGACGACGATCAGGACCTTCGCCTGGCCGAGGGCGCGGTGGCGCGTGCCGGGGCGAATCATGATGCAGGTGCCGGGGCGGACGTCGAGAATCTCGTCGTTCAGCTGCATGCGGGCGTTGGGCTCGCACTCGAGAAAGTAATAGGTCTCGGTGAGCGTTTTGTGATAGTGGAGCTTGGCGTCGACCGAGATCTCGGTGACGTGAATCGTGCCGGGATAGTCGGTGACCTCGGCGAGGCCCCGACGCGCTTGTCCGCAGGGACATGCGACCGGCGCGATTACGGCGAAATCGACTAACTCGTAGGGAGGCTTGGCAGTGGCTGCTGTCATGAGTGCGAGGCGAGAAAAAAGAGAGCGGGCGAAAGTGTTCGCCCGCTATTCTCGCGCACCAGCGGCCCGCAAGCAAATGGGGATGGCAAGTCCTCACGCGGAGCATGAGGACGATCTTCCAACTAGTGTCGCTGAGTTAGCGCCGCTGAGTGTTGTTGGCAGCCGTCCGCTGAGCGACACGCTGGCCGACGGAAGTGGCGACGCTGGTGAAGCCCCGCTTAACGTCTTCGTTGCAGCGATTCAGCTTTTGAGCCAAGCGCGGCATGCCGTCGGGATTGGTCTCTGCCGTCTGCGATAGCTTGCCGAGGAACTTGGCCGCTTCGGTGAAGTTCACATCGGCAGTGCTGCCGACCATGGGCTGCAGCGTCTTGGCGAGGAGTTCGGCCCCCACGTTATCGATGGCAATGAAGACGTCGAGCTTGTTGCTGACCTGAGCGCGACCATCGGCCCCGAGGCCATAGCTGGTGCGGAGGAGAATCACAGCGCGGCCGGCCACTTTGCGTTTCAGCAGCGGGCCTTCGTAAAAGCCTTCGCCATAGAGCAAGTGGAGTTCGTCGGTGCCGTAGACTAGTTCGATGTTGCTTTCGGTACCTTGGCCGTCGTTACCCTTCCAGGTAAAGGCACTGGTCCGTTCGGCGACCATTTGCGAGACGCCCATTAGTTCCCAGATGTTCACCACCACCTCGGGGTTGCGCACGAGGTAGACGAACAACTCAGGATCGCAATCGATGGTCTTGCCGGGCAAGCGGCGATAGATGCTGGGCCGCTCGAGCACCGAGAGGACTTTGCGTTGTGACTCTTCGTTGAGCTTGCTCAGCGGCATGGCGCGAGCGGCTTCCACTTGCGACTGGTGTGACGAATCGGCTGCGTTGGGGTCGGCGCCCCACAGCGAGCTTCCGAAGGCGCCGAGTGCGACTGCAGCTCCCGCTTGCAGAAAGCGACGACGGCCTCGCAGCGCGTCGATGTAGCTTTGCTCGCTAAGTGCTGGCATCATGCTGGCGAATAAGTTCATCATGCTCCCCCCGAAGCATCGGCCCATCGGAAATCATCTTCCCGCTACGGCAAACTTTGCCGGTCAGAGAGATAATTCGGCCATTCCTGCCCGAGGCGGCCAGTAAAACCTTCATATTTCCCCGCCTTGTGGGTGCTAGTGCTAGCGGCGCTCGCGCAGGCGACGTGCGACACGATTTCGGCCTTGTCCAAATTGGCGAGAAGACGAAGATACGCGCGATGGTCTGTTGTTGCGCTTTGCTGCTTGAATTGAACTTATGGCTGCCAACCACTTTCGCCGCGATCCCGCCCACCAGGGTGGCGGTCTGCGCCGTTCGAAGGTGGTTGATAAGAAGCCGACGGTTGTGCCCGCTCGACTGCCATCGTCGCCAGTCACGCGCATCGCACTGCTGACGCTTCTGCTCAGCAGCCTGATGCTCTTCGGCGCGGCGCGTATGGGGCCAATCTGGTCGAGCTTGTTAGCCAATCGCTTTGCCGCGCGAGAAATGGCGGAGCTCGAATCGTTGGAGAACTTTCGCCTGGCAGCCAAGTTCGACGAATGGCTGGCGCGAGAGGATTCGGGACTGGATTGGATTGTCCAGGCACTCAGCAGTAAACGCCCGGGCGTATCGTATGCCGCGGAACAAGCCCTGCTGCGAGAAGCCGATGCGTGGCGCATTCGCAACACTGCCGAGACCAGTCAGCGGATGTTGCAGTTAGCTCGCGCGCTGGCCAGCGCAGCCGATGAACTCCCTGCTGCCAGGCGACCGGCCATTCGCCGCCTCGTCGAACGGATGGCTACCTGGCCCGTCGGCGATGCTCGTCTCGCGGCCGATTTGATTGCCGCGTGCGAGGCAATCGTTGCGAATCTTCCCCCCGCATCGGCCGAAGAGTTGTTGCTGGCCGAGCTAGACTCCGCCGAAGATCGTCGCGTCGCACGTTCGCTGGAAAATGAAAACACACCCCCGGTCGCCCAGCCACCGTTGCGTCCTGAATTGGATAGTGATCCACGCGAGGTGATTCCGCCCGCTGATCTGCCCCCAGCCGAGGGTGAAGGGAATCAGCCCGCGACTCCAACCAAGAAAGTTCCCAAGCGGTTCTTCGCTCCTCGCGCGGAGGAGTTGCCCACGACACCAACTTCACCCATTGAACCACCGACGCCCATCGAAGCAACCGCAAAGCGGAACTTGAACGATTGGATTCGCGAACTGGCCGATTTGGAAGTGATGCGGCTGCTGCATCACGGCGACTACGGCGTGCGCTACACGGCCGAACGCGAACTTGATCGCCGGGGCTATTCGCAGGAACATTTGCCGCTGGCGAAAATGCTGATCCATCCCGATGCCCGCGAGCGACTTAAACTAGCCGAGCAATTGCCACGGCTGACGAACGTCGATCCTCGCCCCTGGCTGCTGCAATTGAGCGAAGACACCGACCCCGCAGTACGTCGCGCTGCCGACGGCATTCTGCAGGCCGCGCGCCCGGGACGCGATAAGCGGTGAAAGGGCAAAACTACGGCGTCTACAAACTGCCCGTGCCCAACTCTTGATAGGCTTCGAGCAATGTGGCCGCATCGATCTCACTTAGTTCTTGCCCTGCGCCGGCGAGGAGGGCGAGTTCGGCGATCTGATCGACCTTGCGCGGAATGCCGCCGGATAGTTCGTGCAGCGTGGCAATGGCATCGTCGGTAAAGATCGGATGCTCGCCGCCACTTTCGTAGATCATCCGCGCCACATGCTCGGCAGTTTCATCTTCGCTCCAGGGGGAGAGGTCAATGCGCAGTTCCACTTGCTCAAGCAGGCGATGTCCCACGCTGGCGGCCGTTTCGGTCGAGCAGGCGAGGAACACGGTGAGGAGTGCCTGTTGAGTCAGGGCCAAATGCAGGACGCGTTCGATCAATTGCCGCACACCGGCGGGCGCGCGGTCGGCGTCGTCGAGCACCAGAATCGCGGGCTGACGTTCGTAGCGCCACTCGGCCAACTGGTTGCTTATCAGTTCCCAAGCGGTCGCCAAATCATCGGGCTGAGTGGCTGGAACTTGCCAGGCCCGCGTCAACTGTTGGGTGTAGGTTCGTTCGTCGCAACCGCAGCCGCCAACCAGGGCCGCGGGTATGCCGTCGCGACGGGCCCGGTCGACGAAACGGCGCAGGAGCGTGGTCTTGCCGGTTCCAGCCGCTCCCATCAACAGCCCGAGTCGCCCTTGACCAGCAACCAGGTATTGCAGCCGGGCCAGCGCTTCTTCGAAAGCGGGGTTCGGAATCGTTTTGGCCAGCGTATCGCCCGCGGAGCCGCCGAAGGGCGAACTTCGTAATCCCCAGTGAGCGTGGTACATGATCGTATCTCCAGCAGCGGGCAACAGCGCACCGTAACTCACTCAAAATCGGTAGAATCTGCACGTTCTCTTGATCGATTCGGTTGCTAGCACGAGGCATTAGATGTCGGAACGTTTTTTTATCGAGCCTCCGATCGTCGGCGACCGGGCACTTCTGACCGGTAGCGAAGTGCATCACCTGGCTGGCGTGATGCGAGCCAAGGTGGGCGACGAGATCACCCTGTTCGATGGTTCGGGCTGCGAATTCACCGGGCGAATCGAGCTACTCAAGAAAGATCGCTGCGAGCTGGCGATTGTCGCGCGTCAGGAGATATCGCGCGAGCCAGCGATCGCTGTCATTGCTGGCGTAGCACTCCCCAAAGGGGATCGCCAGAAATGGCTGGTTGAAAAAATAACCGAGCTCGGCGTCACGGAACTTGTACCGCTACTCACCACGCGTGGGGTCGTTCAGCCCGGCGAGCAGGCCGCCAGTCGCTTGAAGAGGAGTGTGATCGAGGCTAGCAAGCAGTGCGGGCGAAATCGGCTGCTGGAGATTGGCACTCCCGTCCGGGCGCAAGATTGGTTTGTCCAAGTCCCAGCTAGCGAAACACGCCTGCTCGCCGATCCGGCCGGAGTGCCGCTGGCTAACGCGCTGAGTTCGAACTCTCCCACGCGCGTCTATGTCGCCGTAGGTCCTGAAGGTGGTCTCACAGCCGAAGAAGTGGCTGCGGCCAAGTCTGCAGGTTGGCAATCGGTTTCACTGGGACGTAGCATTCTGCGCATTGAGACCGCGGCGATTGCCTTTGCCGCGTGCTTGATCGGGCGGGGCGAGTCAGCCCAATAGGGGGTGAAGATCGATTCCTGCGCGCGGAAAGACAGCTATTGAATTTCGTCTGGTTCGGATAACACTTCATTTA
The DNA here is from genome assembly GCF_007747655.1 of Anatilimnocola aggregata. Classification (NCBI taxonomy): domain Bacteria; kingdom Pseudomonadati; phylum Planctomycetota; class Planctomycetia; order Pirellulales; family Pirellulaceae; genus Anatilimnocola; species Anatilimnocola aggregata. The sequence continues at coordinate 1,808,565 of NZ_CP036274.1, read as the reverse complement.
ACAAATCAGCCAATTGCAACTGGTTTGCCAGATTTCGAATTTCCTGCTGGCTATTGCCATCGCTGGCGCAAGTCGCGGCGGCTCTTATGGCTGCCTTTGCTAATCCAAACCAGTTTTGAGGCTGCGGCGTCGGCCCGGGAAACGATTGGCAGTTTTACACCGATAAAGACTTCGATCACCTCCGACCGATCCAGTTCGCCAGGGATTAGCTCGCGCGTGTAAATGTCGAGCTTCAGGGCCTCAGCCGTATCAAGGAGTTGAAACATGCCACCGTCGCGGATCGCTTGCTGAACCACTGACGGCTCGAACAGAAAGCTCCGCAACTTTAGCTCTGCGAGCACCCGATCCAGATGCGTAAAAAGTTGCCGCGGATCGACGACGACATCAATGTCCTGCGTCATGCGGGGTTCGCCGAACGCGGCACTGGTAACTCCACCCGTCAGGTGAAAGCGAATCTGATGTTGGTAGAGAATGGCCGTCAGTTTTCCAGCGTGGGCCGAAAAAATTCAACCGGAAACATCGGCCAGCCTCCGCTGGATGAGCGCTACAACAGCTGGCTCCGCTGCATAAACCCGGAGCGCAATTCGCCACTTCAGTTCCTCGGCAGTGAGTTCTTTGCTACCAAATTCTGCCTGCTCCTGGCAGATTTGACGACCGATCATTTCGCGCATCCATTGAAACATAGCAGCCGACCGCGCGATTCGTTCGCGCGGTGTAAGCGAATAGATTAGCGTGTTGTATTCTTCTTCAATCGTCATGAAGTGAATCCTACCGCAAACTCGTTTCCTACGTTGCTTGGGCCCGCAAGAATTGACGCCGGGCAGCTACGCGTCAGGCCTGCGTGGGAGCGGTTGTTGTGCTGTTCAGGTATGTTTGCCAAACAAGGGTGACAAACAGTACAGATTCGTTGGAATGTAACGGTCATTCGTTTCTCTCGGAAAAATCACGGGGCTCGATTTACCTCGTTTAGGGCTGACATCTCTACTCCGATATGCGGCGAGCTACGTTTTCGATATCTCGATACGTACTTCTGAGAGATTACAGCTATGGATCAGTTTTTCCCGGAACGGCTCACCGGAATCAAGGGCCGACTTCTTTGGACAGCTGTGTTGTTAACTTCTGTAGCTGCCTTCGCACTACCGATTGCTTGGGTCATCGCCGCGGCTCCACCCGAACCGTCACCGGCAGAACGAGCGAAGATTGCGCAGGTTGAGGCTCAGGCACAAGCTCGGGTGGCATTGTTCGAATTGCGCAAGATTCACGAAAACCTAAGAACCAACTTTGAATCAATGTCACCGTTGCCGATTGATTTCCCAGCGGACGGGGCCGCGGCGCAGGAAGAACTGCGCGCGATGTGCCGCGATTCGATTAGGCGTTGGCCGGAGCGCGAAGCAGTGTTTCAACAAGCGGCTGATGGACAGTTTACGCCGGAACTTCAGCAGCAAATGATCGAAATTCAAGGCCAATTTCAAAGAGATGCGACTCGGGCCAACTCGCTCAACGAGAGAGTTCTAGTGGCAACTCGGCAGTGTGTCGAAGCACACGAACGAACTCAGCGCGAGGCAGCAGAGCAGAAGGCGCGGGAGAATCGATTGCTAGCCGAAAAGCAAAAACGCGAATATGGCTGGGGACTTGGAATGACGATGGAGGGCTTTCGGTACCTGAAAGATGGAACATCCAAATTTGAGGTCGACATGGTCCTCGACTGCTACGGTGAGCCGTCGGTAAAGAGTGGCAATCTTGAAATCTATCAATGGCGGGAAGGGTTCAAGTTCATCAACTGCACTTTTCGAAGTGGCGAGTTGATCTCGAAAGCCCAGGCCGGTCTGTAGTACTCCCGTGCTGGTGACAGCGACTTACGCACGCGCAGAGTGAGTGCCTCCATCCGCGCACGAAATCCTGCCTCAATTCACGCTCTGCTTGCTTAGAACAAGTCCTTAAACGCCGTGCGGGTGGCTTCGACTCCACGGCGGAGAATGACGGCGTCGATGCCAAAGCTGAGCATGCGGCAGCCCATATCGTAGGTGCGCTTGGCGAAAGCGGGATTCACGGCGATGGTGCCCCAGTTCTTGCCGTGTTTATTGCAGGCAGCGGCTACCTTCGCATAGGCATCCCAAAGTTTTTCGTTTTCCCACTGCGCGAGAATTCCCAATTCTTGTGAGAGATCGCTGGGGCCGACGAAGAGCAGGTCGACTCCTTCAAGCGCGGCAATCGCGTCGCACTCTTCGAGTGCGCCGAGGGTTTCGATCTGAATGGCAACGAAGGAGTCGCGGTTGGCATCGTGAGCTAATTGGGGCAATGTTTTGCCGCCGTAATCCGCGTCGTAGCCGCTGGTATTCAGGCCGCGCACGCCGCGGGGCTGGAACTTTGCCCACTGCATGAATTCTTCGGCGTGCTTGGCCGATTCGATTCGTGCGGCCATCAAGCCACCGGCACCAGCTTCCAGATTGGCAGTCGCCATCGAGTAGCCGCTCATGGGCATGCGGACAAAGTTATCGAGCCCATTCGCCCGCCCGCAGGCCGAGGCGAGCACGATTTGCTCATAACTGACAGCTGCATGCTCCTGGTCGATCCAAAAACCATGAAAGCCGCCGATCATGCCGACGACATCGAACACTACCGGATGAATAATTCGGCCCGAGCAAAAAATGCGGCAGAGCGTTCCTTCGGCGAGGAGAATCTTGAACGATTTCATGAACAGCTTTCTCTAAGTGATGCCTGACAATAATTGGTTAGCTAATGATTGAATTGATTTGCTGAGTTGGAACTTCGCAGATAACTTAACGCTGCAGCCCCTCGGGCAGCTCTGACAGCCTTTCGAGTTCTACAATCTCGCTAAAGTACCACGGTTTGCCCGTGGCCTTTTTATACCCGACGCACTTGGCTGGATACTTCACGCCATCGTGTTCGCGCCAGTCGCTAAAGCGGTGGATGTCGCTACGCCACTCAATGCGAACCAGTCGCTTTTCCGTCTTATCAAAGTGCAGGTCCATCGGCGGCGTAATCGATTGGCTGATGCGCAGCGGCAACGTAGTGACGCCATCCTCGGTTGCTTCCGGCAGCAGTTCAATCTTCGACTGCGGGTCCGTTAGCGCGCCCAGGGTCCAAGCCCAAACAAGAAAGGTCGCTGGTTCCTTCTCGTCTTTTACGCGTTCATTTTTGCCAAGCCACCAGTACTTTGGTGGCTCGAGCACCGAGAGTCGCACGCTTCCCTTCTTCGTAGCATCCGAGCTGACGTTGAGTTGCTCCTTCATGCGAAACAGCTTCAGCAGCTTCGTTTCGCCGCCAGCAGTCGAAATGGCTTGCTTAACGAGTTCCGCCGCATCCTGCTCGGCCGCGTTTGAGGCAGCCGCAAGTAGCAAGACGAGGCAGAGAGAGAGACCAGCGATAATGCGCACGAAGCACCTCAGACGCAGGATGGCATTGGAAAGCCACCTCACGCAAAGCGTGAGGCGGACTTCGCTACTTCTTTTTGATGTCGTAGCACAGCAGCGAGTCTTGATCGCGCAAATAGAGCTTGCCACCGGCGATGACCGGATGAGGCCAGCTTTCGCCGTTCTTGGTGGCGATCTTGAACTTGCCCTTGAGGATGTATTCTTTCGGCGTGGCGGCGACTAGCGCCATCGTCGCATCTTGATAGCGGAAATAGAGATGCCCGTCAGCGTAGGCAATCGCTGCCGAACCGCTGCCTGCGCCGCGGCCAGGGCGCCAGGCATCTTTGCCGGTCTTCAAATCGACGCACAAGGGAAAGCCGTTGTTGTGGCCGTGTCCCATATAGACATGGTCACCGATCAACAGCATGCCACCGTGATGGTTTTGCATTTCTTTAGCTGGGAAGTAGTACTCTTCGTTTACCTTCACTTCGCTGCCGTCCTTGGTGATCTTGAGGAGTGCGGTTCCGCCATCGCCGTAGCCACTGCTGCAGAAGACATAGTCGCCACTGATGACTGGTGTGGGAATGTTCGCGGTTCCATTGGCGACGTCGTTGTAATGCCACAGTAGTTTGCCGGTGGCGGCGTCGACACTAACGATGCCCCGGCCAGTGAGGGTGATGTATTGCTTTACGCCAGCGCCATTGCTAATGACGACCGAAGCATAACCGGCACCGTCTTTGCCTTTACGGCCGAGGCTCTCAGGAACGGCTGACTCCCAGATCTTTTCTCCGGTCTTACGATCGAGCGCAACGAGCAAAGCGCCGGGTGCCCCCGGAGTACAGATCAAGCGATCGCCATCGACCAGCGGAGATTCACTGTAGCCCCAGCCCGACATCATCTTGCCGCTGAAGTCCTGGCCAAAGTTTTTCTTCCACACGACTTCACCCGTATCAGCTTGGCAGCAAGCCAAGTCGCCGCCATGCGTTACGGTGAAGACAAATTCGCCATCGACGGTTGGTGTGCAGTTGGGATTCTTACCGCTGCCAACCTCGGTCGACCAGAGAATCGAGCCGTCCTTGATGTCGGCGGCGATCAGCGCCGTTTTGTCCTTAACATTGCCCAGTGTATAGATGCGGCCACCCTTTACTGCGACGCTCGACATTCCCTTGCCAAATCCCTTGGCATGCCAGGCGAGTGGCGGGCCTTCTTCGGGCCACTCGGTGAGCAGGTCCGTTTCGTAGCTGATGCCATCGCCGTTCGGCCCGCGCCAGCGCGACCAGTCACCACGCTCGGCTTCCAGGCTGGCGGGGTTCTTGCCGTCTGGCTTGTTCGGAGCCTTGGCGTAGGCGCTGCCAAAGTAAAGGACTCCCGTGCCAATAAGCAGCGCGAACGCCGCGCGCAGAGCAAAAGAAAGGGATAGACGCATCTGGCTATTCTCCCGAGGTAGGGTAATGGGCTGGTTGCTTGATGGGGCTGTAATTTAGGGTAGGCAGTCGCCGATTATAGTCCGCTGACGAGCCAAAATGCGACAGTGAAAATACCGCTGCGACCTGCGGAGAACACAGGCTGCGGGCCATTCCCCGGTCTGTGTTAGGCGCGATATAACCGAGTGACCGGATAAGACTTCCTACTTTCGTGAGTCCACGCAATGCGATTCTCCGCGATTTGCTTCGTTTCCCTACTCAGCATCCTGTTGGCCTTCGTCGCTAGTGATTTGCACCGTGCGAGTGCTGAAGATTGGCCACAGTGGCGCGGAACGAATCGCGATGGCGTGTGGCATGAAACGGGACTGGTCGAGAAGTTCGCTGCAGCTGAGCTGCCGATTAAGTGGCGGGCGAAGATCGGCGCGGGCTACAGCGGGCCAACGATCGCTGCCGGGAAAGTCTATGTGACCGATCGCGTCCCCGATCGCAGCAATCCGCAGGAGCGGGTTCATTGCTTCGACGAGAAGACCGGCGAGCCCGTCTGGTCGATCGCTTATCCATGCGAATATGGCAAGGTTGGTTACGCCGCTGGTCCGCGGGCCGCCGTCACGATTCACGCCGGCAAAGCTTATGCACTGGGTGCGACCGGTTGGCTCCACTGCCTGGATGCGGCAACCGGCAAGATTCTCTGGAAGCGAGATTTGGAGACCGACTATCAGATCGAGATGCCAATCTGGGGCATCACGGCAGCTCCGCTCGTCGAGGGCGATTTGCTCCTGTTGCACATTGGCGGCAAAGATGGCGCGTGCATCGTGGCGGTAAACAAAGACACCGGAGCTGACGTTTGGCGGGCGCTCAACGATCGCGGTCAGTATTCGACACCACTGGTCGTCAACCAAGGGGGCAAGCGAGTTGCCATCTGCTGGACCGGCGACAGTGTCACCGGCCTGGATGTGAAAGATGGCAAGACGCAATGGAGCCAGCCCTGGAAGCCGCGGAACATGCCCATTGGCGTGGCGACGCCGGTGATTGAAGGGGACCGCGTCTTTTTCACTTCGTTCTACGATGGTTCGCTACTACTGAAGCTCGATCGGCCAACGGCAACCGCTGAAAAGCTATGGCACGTGATTGGTCGCGACGAAAAAAACACCGACGCCCTCCACTCCATCATCAGCACGCCGGTCTTTGAGAATGGCTACATCTACGGAGTCGATAGTTACGGCGAACTTCGCTGCCTCGATGCCAAAACCGGTGACCGCGTGTGGGAAGATACCACCGCCGTCCCCAAGGCCCGCTGGAGCACGATCCACTTCGTGAAGAATGGCGACCGCTATTTCCTCTTCAACGAACGGGGCGAATTGATCATCGCCAAACTGTCGCCGCAGGGCTACCACGAAATCAGCCGCGCGAAGCTGATTGAACCGACGCTCGAGCAACTCCGCCAGCGCGGCGGTGTCTGCTGGTCGCATCCTGGCTACGCCAACAAGTGCGTCTTTGCTCGCAACGACAACGAACTCGTCTGCGCAAGCCTGGCGAAGGAGTGAAGAATTTTTAGGGTCGGGAAGTTTTTCGGGATCGAGAAAGTGCGACTGCAAATCAATCGCCGACCCGAAAATCTTCCTGACCCGAATTCGCAGAATCAGCAAAATGGTTCAGCAAAGCACAAGCGAATTTCAATCATTCGTGCTGGAACCCATGTGGGTCAGGACAATGTTTCGGGACTACCGTCGTCAGCTGAAGGTAAACGGGTAATTGCCCGAAAATTGCCCCGACCCCGGTTATCTCATTTTCAGCATTTGCTGTTCGACGGCATGCAGCTCTTCGGGAGTATTAATGCTCAGTGATTCGCACGGGTCGAGAACGGGCAGCGCCTCGACCCGCTTTCCTTCACGCAGCAAGATACCCGGACAATCGGTCAGGTAGTATTCCTGCTGCCGGTTTTCGTTTTTCAACTGATCTAGTGCGTGCAAGAGCTCCGGAGCATCGAACACGTAGGTGCTCATGTTGACTTCGGTAATCTTCCGCTGCTCGTCGGTGGCGTCTTTCTCTTCGACAATGCCCCAGAACTCGCCACTGGCATCGCGCACAATGCGACCGAGACCTTGCGGATTGTCTTTGTGCAACGTGCCGAGCAAGCAGGCGGGGCGATGCGCAGCGGCATGATCGAGCAGCTTCTTCACCGACTGGCTTTGCAGCATGGGTGAATCGCCGGCAACAATCACGACGGGCCCTGTCACTCCTTGCAGGTTCTCGCGCGCCATCTTCACGGCATGGCCGGTCCCCAGACGCTCGGTCTGCAGCACGTACTCGATGTTTGTTCGTGCTGCGAGGGTCTGCCGCACGTCGTCGGCCCGGTAGCCAATCACGGCGATCACGCGACTGACGCCAGCCGCCGTCAACGCATCGAGGACGTATTCAATCATCGGCCTGCCCAACACCGGGCAAAGAACCTTGGGAAGATCCGATTTCATCCGGGTGCCCATTCCGGCAGCCAAGACGACGGCAGTCACTGATGTCATAAGCTCGATCCTGCTTTTGATTCACTTCATCCAAGTCGCGGTGTTTCGCCCACTAAGGAACGCGTAGCTAGGAACAACTCCAATCTCGGGCGAAAACGGCGGGATTCGCTCCAGATTGCGGTTCGCATCATTGCAATTCTGGCCCCGCTGGGCCAGACCAATGATTAGTGAACTAGCGACTTACCCCCGGCATTAGAACTAGTTAATATAGACAGCTTGGAAGCCAGTTCGTTCGAGCGGCCGATTCTGCTGACTGAGCGCAGAGGTAAATCGGTTACGATCCTTGATCGGCGATCGTCTTCCAGCCAGTAGCTTTAGCCAGGGAGCGTGCGGGTGGCCTTTGATTGCGGCGTACAGACCGCTTCGTTGACGAACGTCGGAATGCGGCGGTCGGTGAATCAGGATTCGTATTGCCTGATCGTCGCCGATACCGCCGAACTCTGGCGGCAGCGAGGCCATTTCCTCATGGTGGCAGACGGAATGGGCGCGCATGCGGCTGGCGAGTTGGCCAGCAAGATGGCCGTTGAAAATACGCCCTACCTCTACAACAGATACCTGGAACTTTCGCCGCCTGAAGCGCTCGAGAAGGCGCTTCGCGAGAGTAACACGCAGATTCACAGTCGCGGCTCGGCGAATACCGATTTTCACGGCATGGGTACTACGGCCAGCGCGCTGGTCATCTTGCCGCAGGGTGCAATTGCCGCACATGTAGGCGATAGCCGCATCTATCGCCTGCGCGGCAATCAATTGAATCAACTTTCGTTCGACCACAGCCTGCAGTGGGAACTGCGTGCCTCGGGTCAATTGACCGAAGGAAGCGAATTGGCGGCCGCGGTCCCGAAGAACGTAATCACGCGTTCGCTCGGTCCGAATGTCAATGTGAAAGTCGATCTCGAAGGTCCGCACCCGATCGAAATGGGCGATGTCTTTCTGCTCTGCAGCGACGGACTCACGGGACGCGTTGACGATCCAGAACTCGGGACCATCATGGGTTGCTTGCCGCCCCACGAAGCGGTGAAGACGCTCGTCGACCTGGCCAATCTCCGCGGTGGTCCAGACAATATTACGGTGTTGATTGCCAAAGTAGTCGGCAACGAAGCCGTAACGGCTGCCGCGCAAGCTCCTCCACTCACACTCGGTGGCAAAAAGGAATTGAAGCCGGTGCATCCGGGGGTCTGGGTGGCAACTGGTGTCTGTGCCTTAGCGACAGCTTTTCTTTTGCTGCGAGGTTTGTATCCGCTCGCAGGTTTAGCTGCCGTTTGCTCGGTGATTGCTGCCATTGTCGGCGTGGTAAAACTCTATAGTGGTTACAGCAGCGGGACACAACTCGCTGGCAATCGCCGGCTCGGTAAAGGACCATACACGAACACTCCCTGCGGTCCTTCGCCGGCGTTCTTTACCAAGCTGGAACAAACAGCAGGCGAGTTGAAACAAGTTGCCGTCGATGGCAACTACAACGTCGACTGGGCCGAGTACGGAGAACTGCAACGGAAGTCGGTGGCCGCGCGCCAGGCCAATCCGGTCGATTCGGTTCGTCAGTTGTGTAAGTCAATCACGTTCTTGATGAACGAACTCCGCACGCAGCACGATCGTAAGACCAGCGACTCGACGATTAAGTACTAAGTGGCTGTTACCCGCCTCGGGAGGGCGAGGCTCCTGCCGAGCCGAATGCGGTTCGAGCTTCAAAGATTCGCCGGACATCGCCATTGATGGAACTCAACTTTCTTCGCTGGCTGCAAGAGCAGATGCCGAACTCGGCGAAGATACCGCTCGGCATCGGCGACGACGCTGCTCTACTCGCGCAGCAAACCGGTCAACAGACGGTGGTCACCACGGACATGCTGATGGACGGCACCGACTTTGTGCTTTCCGAATGCGGAGCTTTTGCCGCGGGACGCAAAGCGATGGCAGTAAATCTCAGCGATTTGGCCGCCATGGGAGCCAAGCCCGTCGCAGCCTTCATCTCGCTGGCCATTCCCCGTGGCTCTGGCAACGATGAAACATTGAACCTCGCCCAGCAGTTGATGCAGGGTCTGCTCCCTCTCGCCGCCGAGTTTGAATGTGCAATCGCGGGTGGCGACACGAACAGTTGGCACGGCCGATTGGTCATCTGTGTGACTGCGATCGGCGAGGTTGTAGACGGCAAAGCCTGGCGAAGGAGCGGCGCTCAGCCCGGCGATGCGATCCTCGTCACCGGTTCGTTTGGCGGCAGCATCCTCGGCCGACATCTTTCATTTTCACCGCGACTGCGAGAATCGCACTTGTTGCAATCGCATCACGCGCAGGTTCACGCAGCCATCGATGTGAGCGACGGCTTATCGCTCGATCTGTCGCGCATCTGCGCGGCCAGTAGTTGCGGCGCGATTATTGAAGTAGCCAAGATCCCCTTGTCACCGGCAGCCCATGAACTGGCTGAAAAAGGTAATTCGCAGCAAACGGCACTCGATCACGCGCTAGCCGACGGCGAGGACTTCGAACTGATTCTGGCGGTCCCCCCGGGCGAAGCAGCGCGGCTCTTGCGTGAACAACCACTCGCGGTACCGCTGACGCAAATCGGCTGGTTCACTGCCGAGCAGGGACTTCAGCAGCAGTTGGCCAGCGGTGAGCTCCTCACCTTACAGCCGCGGGGGTACGAACATTGAACGAGTTCGTTTTCACTGCGCAGTCGTTGGCTGATACCGACTTGCTTGCTCAGTTGCTTGCTACCGTATTACCGCAGCGTGCGACGATTGCGCTATGCGGAACACTAGGCGCCGGCAAGACGCGACTTGTGCAGGGATTGGCTGCAGCGGCGGGAATTGATCCGGCGACGGTCACCAGCCCGACGTTTGTCCTTTGTCAGCAATACAACGGCCAGCGGCGACTCTATCATCTCGATGCCTACCGTTTGCACGATGTCGACGAGTTTCGCGAACTAGGCACCGAAGAACTGTATGATGAGCCAGCTTTGACCATCATCGAATGGGCCGATAAGATCGAGCCCGCACTTCCCGATTCGTATTTGCTCATTCGCATCGAAGTCACTGGCGAAACAAGCCGCGAGTTTCACATCAGGGCGGTTGGCGATGAATTGAGAAATGTCCCTTCGCTCTTGCAGCAACAGTTGACGTGAATCCGCCGTGGGTTGTTCCCGCGCGAGCGAGCGGGCAGAATAGGGTTCTTGCATCCACCCCGCCTGATTGCCACCCTTTGCCTGAGGAGTCCGCCGTTGATCGTCGTGTTAGCCACCATTGAGTTGCATTCCGGCAAGCGTAACGACTTCCTCGACGAGTTTCATAAGATCGTCGCGCCCGTGCGTGCTGAAAGCGGCTGCATCGAGTATTTTCCCGCCACCGATCATGCCACGAACTTGCCCGCGCAATCTCCCGCGCGGGCAGACACGGTAGTGGTTGTCGAAAAGTGGGAAAGCATCGAGCACCTCGAAGCTCACCTGATCGCGCCGCACATGATGTCTTATCGTCCGCGAGTGAAAGACTTCGTCAAAAGCGTCTCACTGCAAATCCTCAGCCCAGCCTAAGTGCCTTCAATTCTATGCGCGACGTCGTCCGTCAACTCCTGACCGCTCTTGCTGCGGGGAGGCCTGCCGCCTATTGCCGCCTCGTCGAAACGCGAGGCTCGACGCCGCAAAAAGCTGGCGCGGTGATGCTCGTTTTTGCCAATGGTTCACAAGCGGGTACGCTGGGCGGCGGTTGTGTCGAGGCGGAAGTGAAACGCCGCGCGATCGCGCTGCTGGCCGAAGAGCGAGCCGAGTTGTGCAAGTTTCAACTCGACAGCGACTACGGCTGGGACGATGGACTGATTTGTGGCGGCCGGATGTTGGTGCTGATTCAGCCTATCACAGCTGCCTCAGGCGCATACTTTCGGCGCCTGGCCGAAATGATCGATGCAGGCCAAGGAGCAACTGAAGCGATCGTCTACGACGACAGTACCTCGGGTCTGCCAGCGCCGGCCAGTTACCTGCTCGATCGCCAAGGGACTTTGCTCGCTACGTTAAATTCGCCCACTAGCGATTTGCCCGTCTCGATTGCGCAGGATCTCAAGCCGCTGGAAATTCGTCCGCGGCCTTATCTTTCCGCAGGCATTTCGTATTTGCCCGTCCTTCCTCGCTGCCGCTTGATTATTGTGGGGGGCGGTCACGTCGGCCAGGCGGTCGCGGAACTTGCCACGCCGCTCGATTTTGAAGTTTGGGTGGTCGATGATCGGGCCGATGTCGTCAGCGAAGCTCGTTTTCCGCATGCCGACCGGCGAATTGCCGGCGCGGTCGATCAGGTATTGCCGACGCTCCCCATCGATCACGACACTTACTGCCTGATCGTCACGCGCGGGCACAATCACGATGAAGAGGCTCTGTTTCACGTCGTCAATCGCGGCGCGAGGTATGTTGGATTGATCGGCAGCCGGCGAAAAATCCGCCTCATCTACGATGACTTGCTCGAGCAGGGTGTCACGCGCGAGGCGCTGGAGCGCGTGCATGCTCCGCTGGGCATTGATATTGGGTCGCAAACGGTTCCCGAGATTGCCGTGAGCATTGCTGCGGAACTGGTCGCGCACCGCAATCGAGACGGTTTTATTCCCGGCCGGCCTGCACGGGTCGAAATGGCGAAGTGAATCGTGCGCGAGGAACCGAATCACCTGCGCGCTTTTGCCATCATTCCTGCTGCGGGCGAAAGCCGCCGCATGGGCGAGCCGAAGTTGCTTCTGCCGTTGCAGAGTAAACCGCTCATCGCGCACACCATTGATGCGTGGTTAACTGCCGGATTGAAGCCGCTGGTGGTAGTTCGCCCCAACGATGAAGCGCTGGTGCAAGTCTGCCGTGAACGTGGGGCTGACGTATTACAACCGCAAGCACCCCCTTCGGAAATGAAGGTCTCGGTGCAACTGGCTCTTCAGTTTCTCGACGGGCAGTTTCATCCCGGTGAGCACGATTGTTGGCTGATTGCGCCCGCCGATATGCCGCGATTATCGGTGGCAATCATTGGTCGATTACTGCAACTCCATTGCGAGTCGGTCGCCAGTCACTCCACTTCGATTCTTGTTCCTACCATCGCTGGTAAGCATGGGCACCCGGTGCTATTTCCCTGGCCGCTATCGGCTCAGGTCCATCAACTGGGTACTAACGAGGGAGTAAAAGCACTCCTTACTCGCAACCCGGTCCGCGAGATTCCCTGCGACGATCTTCTCGCGCAAGGTCCTCAAGCGTTTGCCGATATCGATACGCCGGCGGATTACCAGCGTTTCAAGTAGCACACGTGGGATAGGCTTCCAGCCTGTCATCCATCTCTGCGGGGCGACACAGGCTGGAAGCCTATGCCACGAAATCTAAGACCGCTTGCGAATGGCCCGATCGATATCGCGTTTGGCGTCGTTCTTTTTCAAGGTCTCGCGCTTGTCGTGCAGTTTTTTGCCGCGACAAAGTCCGAGCAGCACTTTGGCGATGCCGCGAGCGTTGAAGTACACCTTCAACGGAACTAGCGTGAGCCCCTTTTCGTGGGCCAGTCCAGCGAACTTTTCCTTCTCGACCTTCTTCATCAGCAGTTTGCGAGGCCGTTTGGGAGCGTGGTTCCAAATGGTGGCCTGCTTGTACTCGGCAATGTCGGCCCCGACCATCCAAACGTCGCCATCCTTCACGCGGGCATACGCTTCGTCTAGCGAGAGTTTCCCATCCCGCAGGCTTTTGACTTCACTCCCCAGGAGTTGGATGCCACATTCGAGTGCATCGACAATTTCAAAGCGAAACCGAGCCTTGCGATTGTCCGAAACCATTTTCCCTTCGGGCTCTTTGGGCGCAACGGCCTTCTTGCCGGTCTGCTTATTGGCAGCAGCTTTGTTCGGCGGTGGTTTCGTCGGTTTGGTTTGGCCTTTGCCCATGATGCAACTAGCTATTTGGAATTAAACGCCGCCGGGCCTGCCTCGGGGGTTCATTGGCTTTTGCGCTAACGATGCAGTAGCCATACGCTAACTATCGCGCAAAAGCCTCTAAACCCCCGCCGCAGGGGCGGGGGCGAATGATCTACAACGGATAAGATTTACGACTGCACACAATATACCGTGAGGGACCGCGGACCGTGGGCACCGATGACCAGGGATTGCTCGATGTCGGCAGTCTTCGACGGGCCGGCAATGAACGTGCCGAACCGCGGCGAGCCGTCGAATGTCAGTCGCTCGTACGCGGCGTGCATGGTCGCGACGATTTGCTCGGCAGGAATCACCAGGACCAGGTGCTGGGTGATAAACAGCAGCGCGCGATTGCGGAGCGCGGTGTCCCACAGCCAAATGGCACCGTTCTCGGCGACTCCAAACTCGCCGCGAACAACGGCGAAGTCGATCGTTTCAAGCTGATGCGGATCGTCGCAGGCCTGCTCATCGACGTTGCCAATGGTAATCTCCGGCACCAGTGACGCAACTTGCTTAGCGATTTGAAAGACAGGCAGCTGCGATAAGTGTTCGCGCGCCGCGGCGAGCGAGTCGACAAAATGACAGCTGCCGCCGATACCGGTCAGAGACTTGGCGAACTGCTCGGCCACGTTATCGTATTGAATCCACGGGCCGGCCAAATCGGGCAGGTCCTGCGCGGGAAGCGTATCGGCTCGCAGTCGGGCGAGAATATCTTCACGACTGGCCATGACTGCTACTCGTCTGGGACTTGGGTTGTGGCTTGTGCTGCTGGCGATCTTTGAGTTGTTCACGAAAACTTTGCGCCGGGAACATTGGCAATTCGCGCTGCTTTCCCCACGGATTGAGTCGGTTATAGATCATCCACCGTGGCAGCCGCGGGACAATCTTCCGCGCGAGCCAACCCGAGAGGCGATAGAGCCACGAAGTGCCGAGCACAAGGCGGGCGAGCTTCATGCCGTACTTCTTATCGAGTGGCAATTGATTTCGCTTGCCGATCTCGCCGCGCCAAGTGAGGAGTTGATGATGCAAGTCGATTTTCACCGGGCAGACGTCGGTACACGAACCGCACAGACTGCAAGCAAACGGCAAGCTGTAGTGCTTGGCGCTGTCCATCGCGGGGGACAAGATCGAACCGATCGGGCCGGGAACGGTGCTGTTGTAGCTATAGCCACCGCTGCGACGATAGACCGGGCAGGTATTCATGCATGCTCCGCAGCGAATGCAATTGAGCGAACGGCGATAATCACTTGAGGCGCGAATTTGCGAGCGGCCGTTATCGACCAGCACGATGTGCAACTCCCCACCAGCGCGCGGGCCATGAAAGTGCGAGGAATAAGTTGTTATCGGCTGGCCTGTGGCCGAGCGCGCGAGCAACCGCAGGAAGACACCAAGATCCTTCGCACGCGGAATCAACTTTTCGATTCCCATGCAGGCGATGTGCAACTTGGGGAGTGAGACGCCCAGGTCCGCGTTGCCTTCGTTCGTGCAGATGACAATGCCGCCGGTTTCGGCAATGCCAAAGTTCACGCCAGTCAGCCCAGCCTGGGCCCGCATGAACTTATCGCGCAAATGTTGCCGGGCTGCTTCTGCCAGGTACTTGGGGTCAGATGCGCCGGCTTCGGTATGCAACTCGCGATGAAACAACTCGCCGATATCCTGCTTTTTCAGGTGAATGGCCGGCAGCACGATATGGCTCGGCGGCATGCCCTGCATCTGTACAATCCGTTCGCCCAAGTCGCTGTCGATGACTTCGATGCCGTGTTTTTCTAGGTGCGGATTGAGGTGGCACTCTTCGGTGAGCATCGATTTGCTCTTCACCAGCCGTGTGACGCCGTGGCTCTGCAGAATCTCGAGCACAATGCGGTTGTGTTCGGCGGCATCGGCAGCCCAATGTACTTTCGCGCCGAGTTTGGTCGCTTGTCGCTCAAACAGTTCGAGATAGTCGGCCAGTTGCTGCTGCGTATGCATTTTGATCGCCGAGGCAGCAACCCGCAGATCTTCCCATTCTGGCAGGGACTTTGCAGCCAGGTCGCGCTTGTGGCGGACAAACCACAGGGTCTGATCGTGCCAGCGGGCCCGTTCTTTGTCTTTGATAAAGCCATCGGCCAGCGTGGAATGCGAAGGGCTCATGTGGCACTCCCCGACAGAATCTCGGCGACGTGCAGCACACGAATCGGCTTCTTCTGACGGCGAATAATACCGTCAAGATGCATTAAGCACGACATGTCGTTGGCGGTGAGAACTTCTGCACCGGCCTGCTCATGATCGGCCACGCGGTCTTCGCCCATCAGGCAAGACACAGCCTCCTCGCTCACGGCGAAAGTGCCGCCGAAGCCGCAGCATTCGTCGGGGCGAGTCAAAGGAACGAACTCGATTCCTTCGATCATTTGCAAGACTTGCTTCACTTTGCTGAATTGCGGGCCCATTACTTCGCTGCAGCTGCCGAGTCGCAACTCGCGCAGGCCGTGACAACTTTGATGCAGCCCCACGCGATGTGGAAATCGCCCCGGCAACTTCTCGATCTTCAGCACGTCGGTCAGAAACTCGCACAGCTCGAAGGTCTTGGCCTTTAGTTCTTCGAAGCCCGGTTCGCCGTGCAACAGTTCTTCGTAATGATGCCGGACCATAGCGACACAGCTGCCAGACGGCGCCACCACATAATCGTAGGGCTGAAAGATTTCCAAGAATCGCCTGGCCAACGGGCGGGCATCGTTCACGCAACCCGTGTTTGCCATCGGCTGGCCACAGCACGTTTGCGCCGCGGGAAACTCAACGGTTTGCCCTAGGCTCTCCAGCAAATCGAGCGTGGCCAGACCCACTTTGGGAAACAGCTGGTCGACGTAACAGGGAATGAACAGGCCGATGGTGGGCATGGAAGGAAAACGCGGGGAGCATAGGCGAAGTTAGTCGTTCTATTGTAACAAGGGGGCAAAACGTCGGGTGACGGGAAGCAAACGGTTCCTGTGAGTAAAAATAGTGGCTCGTTTTGGCAATCCTTCACACACCGCTGTTGGGCCAGCAGACGAGGGCCACTTACCGCGGGATTGCCGAAACCGAGGGATCAAGCTTGACGCACCGCAGAAAACGAACAAAAATGCGCCCGTCGCTTCCCTTTTACCTTTACTCGGATTGGCGATCCGTCGGATTCGCATTTGTGGCTACGTTCGCTGTCATCTTACCTGCGGCCGGCAAAAGCAGCCGGTTTGGTGACGCATTCTATAAGAAGCCGTTCGCTCCGCTGGAGAATCGTCCAGTCTGGATGCATGCCGCGGAGAAGTTTTCGAATCGCCCCGAGGTCAAGCAACTGCTGATTGTGATCTCGCCCGAAGATAAGGACGACTTCGACGAAAAGTTTGGCGGCAATGCCGCGATGATGGGAATCGAAGTTGTGGTCGGTGGTACAGAGCGCAGCGATTCTGTCCAAGCTGCCCTTTCGCGAGTTCGCGACGACATCGACTTTGTCGCCGTGCATGATGCAGCTCGTCCTTGTGTGGCCGAAGAGTGGATCGACCGCGTCTTTGCCGCTGCCGAACAAACAGGTGCCGCGCTGTTGGCCGCGCCGGTGACTGCCACTCTTAAGCGAGTCGGTAACGACAAAATCATTCGCGAGACGGTCCCCCGCGAAACGTTGTGGGAAGCGCAGACGCCGCAAGTTTTTCGTCGGCAATTGTTGCTCGACGCTTACGCGCGGCGCGGCACTGAACTGGCGACCGACGACGCTCAACTGGTCGAGCGGTTGCCGCACCCGGTGACCGTGGTGCCGTGCTCTGCCATGAATTTAAAAATCACGTCGAAAGACGACCTTCGCCTGGCAGCCGCCATTTTGAAAGTCCTCCCCAAGCCTACGCTGCTGAGTGCCCCGCATCCGTTCGCCGACGATCATCTTTGGCGGTGAACCATGTGCGTGCTCCGAACTGCTGACCCTCCCAAGTTTATTCACCCCGTTTGTTTCCGCTCTTACTTACAGGTGCTGCCGTGTTAGGACGAGGCTACTACCTCGCGCTGGCTCGCGAACATGCGAAGCGATTGTTCGGTATGAAGGAGGACGCCGAACTGGCGGCCTTCATGGACGAGTTGAAAACGGCTCCCGAAATGAAGAAGAGCGATCGGGTTCTCGATATCGGCAGCGTGTGGGATCCGCTGCATCGCATCATGACCGATGGCGAACTCGACCCCAGCGGCGGCGACTTTCCCGAAAGCCACATCGTCCTCGGTGGACGCCAACTCCATCACGGCAGCGACTTCAGCTCGATCTTGATTCGCCCCGACATGGTGGGCTTCGTTTCCGAAGCGCTGAATGGACTAAAACAGATTGAAGTCCGCGCGAAATTCGATGCGCTCCCTGCTTCGTACACCAAACCGCGTGGCGATAAAGAATTCGCAGAACTCTGGCTGGCCGTGCAGAAGATGCGTGTCTTCTTCGACGCCGCCGCGGAGAACCTGGAAGCGGTCGTGTTCACGGTGAAGTACGCATAAACGAATCATGTCAGGCGACGTGCCTGACCTGGTTCGGACCTAGTGAAAACACGGGAGCGACCGGCAACAGGAACTGAAACGTAGCTCCGCAGTCCGGGTTGTTCTCTCCCCAAATCCTTCCCTCGTGCGCGGTGGTGGTGTTTCGACTGATCACCAGACCCAAGCCGCTACCTGCTGGCTTGGTGGTGAAATAGGGTTCGAACAGCAGGTGGCTCGTCTCCGGCGGCAGACCGCGACCGGAGTCTTGAATCGCGACGCCAACGTAACTCGCTTCGTGAAAGGTGCGCACGATCAAGCGCCGCTGCTCGCTGGGCGTTTCTTCCATCGCTTCAGCCGCATTGCGGACCAGATTTAGCACGACTTGTTCGATCAGCAACCGGTCGGCGAGCACCGGGGGGAGTTGCGGAGCCAATTGATACTCGACATGTGTTCCTTTACTGCGCACGCCAAACTCCAGCAGCACTTCAACACCACGGATCAGGTCGTTCAGGCAAAGTCGCTGACGCTCCAGTTCGCCGGTGCGGACAAACTGCATCAATCGTTTGATTACATTCCCCGCGCGATGCGCCTGCTGCGAAATGTGCGACACCCAGACGCGTACGTCGGCCTCCTCGGCACCGGCGATCGCACCATTTTTCATCCGGTGCAGCGAGGCGTCTGCAAAATTTGCGATGGCGCACAATGGTTGATTCAATTCGTGAGCCAACTCCGCGGTCATTTGGCCCATGGTATTGAGCCGTTCGGACTGAGCTAGTTCTGCCTCACGCTGGCGAAGCTTACGACTGGCCTCAAGACGCTGGGTAACATCGCGCGCCGTGCAGACCATTTCTGGTTCGGCGGCACGTTCTTTCACTACTCGCCCGTGAGTTTCGAACCAGATGTATCGTCCATCGGCCCGGCGCATGCGGAACGTGGCAGTCTGCAACTGTCCGGTGCGGATCATTTCGGCGAAGAACAACTGGCAACGCCCGTGATCGTCGCGATGAATATAGGTGAATGGATACTGACCGACCAACTCTTGGGCCGCATACCCTAAGAGCGCATGACAGGAAGGCGACAAGTAGAGCCACTGCCCATTCAGCGCGAAGCGACTGATTAAATCCGAAGAATGATCGACAAGTAGGCGGTGACGAGCCTCGCTTTCTCGGAGCGTTTCTTCCGCAGCCCGCCGCTCGCTGAGATCGATTACCGTTGCGCGGCAGAGCCGCGCGGACGCAGAATTATCGCCACTGAATGAGGGACCCGATCCGTGCGCGGGGTGCGCGGCCAGACCCTCAATCAACACTTCTTCTCCCAGCAGCAAACCGACGTTGCACGTCTGCTTCAGTTCGGCATCGATCGCATGACGGCAGAAGTTGGTAAAGGCTGCACGATTCCGCAAGCAGACAAACTGACCGAAGCGCAGTCCAATGGCCGCACTCCGTTCCAGCCGTAACAAGGATGCACCCGCGAAATTTAGTTCATGGATTGTGCCCCGCTGGTCCCAGAGAAAATAGGCCGTGGGGGCGAAATCGAAAAGGTCAGCGTAGCGGCGCGACGCTTCGTCAGCGACCAGTTGCGCCTGCACCAACTCCTCGTTCTGCATTTCCAGTTCGATCTGATGAACTTGCAGTTCGTGGACGAGCGCCCGCACGTCGACTTCGTTCAAGGCGTCGATTGATTTGGCCGGTTGGCCAACCAAACGCTTTTCCCCCTGATCGCGCAGGTCCGCCATTGAATTGCGCTTGCCGCTTACCTGATCGTTGCGCTTCATGGTTTGTCCGTTGCCTGGGCACGCCCTTAAGTTGGTTTGGTCACATCTTCGATGGCTAGCAGGATAAGACCGGATTGATTGTCGTTGCCGAGTACGCGCCGCGCGTTAAGGAGCAAGACCCTCGGTCCCAGTCGCGGAAAGTCATGCTCGACCCAAAAGTCGTCGAACGTGGTGTTCTCGGGCAGGATGGTTTCCAGCAGCTTTCTTAATTCGGGAATATCCCACTGCCGGTCACCCAAATCGAAGATCAGGCGGCCTTCGGTGGCGGTGCGGTTCTGTTGAAAAATGGAGTAGAACGAGCGACTGGCCGAAACCACACGCAGATTGGCATCCAGTATGAGTAGCGGTTCGCGAATCGTGGCGATCACGTTTTCGGCGAGCGCCCGGGCGGCCTGAAGTTCGGCCTCAGCTTGCTTGAGGGTGGTAATTTCGGTAAAGGTGCATACCACACCGTCGATCTTGTTGTCGGTCGTGCGGTAGGGCAGGACTCGAATTTGGTACCAATGGCCATCGAGATCCTGCAATTGGGCCTCTTGAGGAATCAGTGTTTCTAGAACTTGGCGGGCATCCTCAACCAGACGGTTGTACTTCAACTTGGTGACCAGGTCGTGCAGTGGGCGTCCTAAGTCACCGGCTATGAAGTTGACGATTCGCGTCGCCTTCGGCGTGAAACGTTTTACGCACAAGTGGCTGTCGAGAAAGATCGTGGCGATCTCAATGCCATTGAGCAGGTTCGCCATATCGTTGTTGGTTTGCGACTGCTCGTCGAGTTTGTCTCGCAGTTCGGCATTGACCGATTGCATCTCTTCATTCAGGGACTGCAGTTCTTCCTTGGAAGTGGTTAACTCTTCGTTGGTGCTTTGCAGTTCCTCGTTATTCGATTGCAGTTCCTCGTTAAGCGAACGCAGCTCTTCTTGATTGGCTTCTTTCTCTTCCATCGTCGCTTGCAGCAACTCTTGAGTGGCCCGCAAGCGGTCTTCCAACTCGGTGGCACTTGCAGTCGAACGCTTTGTAGTAGCTTTCTTCTTGCGCGCTTGATTTTGCTCCGGTGTAGGGGCTTGCTCTTCGAAGATCAGCAAGTAAGTGCCAAGTAAGTTGGCCGGTTCGACGAACGGCTGGATGGTCAGATTCACACTGATGTGGCTGCCATTGCAATTCACCTGAATGCCGCTGACGACAACAGTCGCTTTGTCTTTTTTCGCCTTGCGAAACGCGGGAACTAATTCCTCCCGCAGGCCGTCACGAGCCATGGCAAAGATGTTGATGTTGACCTTGCCCGACGAAGGTTCGAGATACCTGCCGGTACGGCCGTTCACGTAGACGATATCGCCTTCCGAATTCACCACCACCGATGGCGGCGCATAGAAGTCGAGCAGCGCACGCTGGGCCGCATAAGGAATGTCGGTGGAGGTGGGGAGCGACTTTTCGGCAGGTGGCACAGGGCTTGGTTCCCGGGGAACGTGGAGTGGAGACATTTCGAGGATCGGCCGTCGCGCAGTTTCCTGACGTTGAAAGACCTTCCACTTTTTGTCGAGCGGTGCAAACAGGTGACCAAGGTTGCCGATGCTCTCGGCCGATCCCAAAATCAACAGGCCACGGGGAATCAGGGAGTAGTGCATCAGCGAGAGCAACTTCTGCTGCATTTCGCTATTCACATAAATGAAAAAGTTCCGGCAACAGACTATTTCCAGTTTGGTGAAGGGTGGATCGCCCAGCAGGTTTTGCGGGGCAAACACCACTAACTCGCGAATCTCTTTGCCGACTCGATAGCCGTCCCCGTCGCGGACGAAGTAGCGCTCGAGACGCTGCGGTGAGACATCCGCGGCAATGCTGGCCGAGAACAATCCCTGGCGGGCTTTCGAGATCGAATCGCTGTCGATATCGGTGGCGAAGATCTGTACCTTGGGCTGCCGCGCAAGGTTCGACCGGGCGAGCGACTCCTTGATGGTGATGGCTATCGAATAGGCTTCTTCGCCTGTCGAACAGGCCGGCACCCAAACGCGCAGCGGACGATCGTCGGCGCGCGATGAAAGCAGTGCGGGAATGGCGGTTTGCCCAAGGTAGTCGAATAGCCCTCGATCTCGGAAGAAGCTCGTCACACCAATCAGCAGTTCTTTGTACAGCAGGTCTACCTCCTGTGGATGATCGCGCAGATAGCGTACGTAGGCGGCTTGAGAATCGAGTTGGTGGACGTTCATCCGACGCTCGATGCGGCGGAGAATGGTGGTTGGTTTGTAGTTCGAGAAGTCGTTGCCGGTTTGCAACCGCAGCAGGGTAAAGACATTCGGCAGCGCGGTATTTGACTCGTCGTCAACAACTGTGGAGACAGGCACGGGGACCGGAGCACGCGCGAGGAATTGCAGCAACCGAACAGGAAGTTCCTCAGCCGAGGCCATCACATCGACCCGCCCGCTGTTCCGGGCACTCTCGGGCATGGCTGCGAATTTGGCCGAAGCTGGATCTTGAACCAGCACCAGGCCGGAGTTTTCCTTGATCGCCTTGATTCCCAAGGTGCCATCCGAGCCCATCCCCGACAGGACGATGGCAATTGCCTTGTCGTGCTGATCGGCAGCCAATTGGCGAAAAAAGAAGTCGATCGGCATTCGCAGGCCGCGCGGGGCCGAAGGTTCGAGCAGATGCAACCGGCCGTTCTTAATCGACAAATCAGTGTTGGGCGGAATGACATACACGGCGTTTGGTCGTACGACCATGCCGTCTTCGGCTTCCGTCACCTTCATCTGCGTCGAATGCTGCAGCAACTCCGCGAGCAAAGCCTTGTGGGTAGGGTCGAGATGCGAGACAAGCACAAAAGCCATGCCCGTGTTGGGTGGCAAGTGGGCAAAGAACTGCCCGAAGGCCTCCAGTCCGCCAGCGGAGCCACCCATCCCAACCGTATAAAACGCGGGTTCATGCGAAGCGGTCATTGTTAGCCGCGCAGGAGCCTGTTCGGCAGGAGTTTTCCCTGTCTTGGGAACCGGTTCTTTTTCCTGCTGGCGTTTGGCCATGAGTTCCCCTCCGTGACGAGCTTAACGAGAGCCTCATGCTCCGGCCCAGCCATTTACAATTGCATTGCAGTCAAGAGTTTGCTGGAGCTGACGTAACCGAGAGTAGCGCGAGTCGCTGATAGAAGATCGTCGTCCCCCAATTCTAGCGGCTTGTAACCAAGCGGTCATGGCCAATAACAGCACTCTTGCTAGCACGTAGCGAAAGATCGGCCGATGATGGAATGTCGCAATACGACCTTGGTTGCCAGCAGCGAGCACTAGGACCGGAGCACTGCCTCACGCTATATTGGCGCTATACCAAGATGGTGTTCTTCTCCTCGATTCCGGCACGATTGGCCGGAGAACCGCTCGACACATGCGTTGTCCGTTTTGCCGCGTCGATAACGACCGCGTGATCGATTCACGCGTGAGCCAGGATGGCTTTGCCATTCGCCGACGGCGGGAATGCCTGCATTGCAAGCGACGCTTCACCACCTACGAACGCCTGGAAGAAATGGGCATCAAGGTGGTGAAGAAGAACAATGTGCGCGAGCCTTTCGATCGCGAGAAAATCCGCTCGGGACTGGCTAAAGCTTGCTGGAAACGCCCGGTCAGCGACGAACAGATCGAGCAGATCGTGTCGCTGATCGAGAGCGACGTTTACGCCACCGGCGAGACGGAAATCGATAGTCATCTGCTCGGCGAAATGGTCATGGCCCGGCTCGCCGCGGTCGACCAGGTGGCCTTCGTCCGCTTCGCCAGCGTCTATCGACGTTTTCAAGACATTCGCGACTTCGTCGACGAACTGCAGCCCATTCTCAAGAAGAATGCCAAGGGCTCATAAAGTACGCCGCACCTGCGCGGCGCGTGTTCACGGCTTACTTTGACTTCTTCAATTCTTTCACGCGCTGCTCGATGGCCAGCAGCACTTCATGATCGCTGGGCTGAGTCGCGGTGAAGACGCTGTGCAGAGGAACGGGAACGTCATCGAACCGGTACATGGTGCCGGGGATTTCAATGCCGCTGGTGGCAACGTTAAAGACCACGTCTGCGGCTGGCGTCGTCGAATTAAACTGGGAATGAAGTGCGATCAGCGGAATTGTGGCCAGGTGAGCTTTCGCGGGCGAGGGCAACTGCGCGAGTGGATTGCCAGAGACGATCAGCGCCGCATCCGCTTCTTGGCGGGTGAGCACTGCGGCAGCTGTATACTCACCGGGACTAAAGCGTGGATAACCCTGGGCGAGATTCACGCCCAGCGCGTATCCGGTTTGCCAGGCAGCCACGTTATCTGCTCCCGAGCTATTGCACTCAGCGCGATTCAACCGGCAGACGAAACGCGTATGCCGATTCAAGTCGCGCGTCAACGCGCGCAGCGCATCGCCATTGGCATGCTGGCCGCGCGTTTGAGTTATGCCTGCCCCGAAGAAGATCACACCGTACTTGGCACGCTTCAGCTGCGCGAGAAGTTGTTTCCAAACGTCAAGCGATTGGCCTGTAGTCGTGGCGACTTGCTCTGGATCGACTTCAATCCCGGCGAGCAAAGCCCGCAACGTCCAAATCGCTTCGAAATCGCTGCCGGGCTTCACAGCGATCAACTGGTCGGCCTGCTCAGCGGTTTTGTTCTGCCGCACATCGATCACGACACAAGTCCGGTCCGCTCTTCCCCGCGGCACGAACAGGCCTGCTGGTTGCAAGCTGTAACGCTCGAAGTGCCGGGGATGGCTTTCGGCGGGATCGGTTCCCCAGAAAAGAATGAGGTCGCCGCGGTTCTTTACTTCGCCCAGCGAGCAGGTCGATTCGCCGACCTTGGGAAAGGCCAGCCCACTCGCTCCGTGATAATCGCCAGCGGTGGCGTCGACAACAGCGCCCAGCCAATCGGCAATCGCCACTGCCGCGCGCTGGGCGGCGATGGTGGTTTCGGTCAAGCCGAAGACCAGTGGATACTTAGCCGCTGTCAGCAACTGAGCGGCCCGTTCGATGCCCGCGGCCAACGTGGCTGGCTGTCCTTGAAGGAAACAAGTTGGGCGAGGTTCATTTCGAAAACTGAGGAACCGCGATTTGCCCAGCGCGCATGCTTGTTTGGCTGCGGTAATCCGCTGGCCTTCAATGGTCAGTTCAATATCGTCGCACAGGCAGCCGCATGCGGTGCAGGTAACATCGGGCACGATGTTCGGCAATTCAGACGCAGTAGCTGGAGTGGGCACCATCGTTGTTCGATTCCTGGGGGCGAGGACCATTATAGTACTCCTCACGCTCCGCGTGCTGGCAGAACCTCCGGCACAGATTGTGGGCTCACCTGAATGTCCAGCGCCGCAATCTCACTCTCAGTTTCATCGTAAACGTCCAACTTTTACCTCTATTGTTGGACAGCAATACCCAGCCAAACCCGAGAGTTATGCGATCCACTGTCCAACAATCGACCCCATTGTTGGACACCCCCCTTTAGCGGTTTGCACACAAAGCAGTCACAAGCAGGTAGCTCGTTCTCGAAGTCGTTCAACTCAGCCCGCAGTTATGGCAGAGCGAAAGAGGTAACTTGAAAATGCCAGCTGGCGCCCCGCCGGAAAACATTAGCCCCGTATAATGAGGAAACTACTGAAAAGTTGGTGCCTGTCGCCGGCGTTCGCAGTAGCCCCCTTCTCTTGACCTCTCGAACTCAGCGGAGTTGTTCACCATGCGTTGGCTTTTGCCCCTCGTCTGCCTGGCCGGTTGCGGCACTTCGGTTTCGGTGCCCAGCGCATCGGTCGCTCAGTCGCCGGCCGTTCCGACCACCTTCGTGGCCGCCAGTGCTCCGGCGAAAGATTGGCCGCAGTGGATGGGCCCGCAGCGGAACGATGTGTGGGACGAGACCGGCATCGTGGAGAAGTTTCCCGAGAGTGGCTTGCCCGTGGTCTGGCGCACCAAGATTGGTGGCGGCTACGCGGGGCCTGCGGTTGTGGGGGACCGCGTGTATGTGATGGATTATCAGCGGAAGGAAGGGGCCCTACAGAACGATCCAGGGACGCGTAACGAGTTGAAGGGAACCGAGCGGGTCCTGTGCCTGAGCGCAAATGATGGCAGCCTGCTGTGGAAGCACGAATACGAATGCCCGTATGCCATTTCGTATGCCAACGGCCCGCGCTGCACGCCGACCGTGCATGGCGATAAGGTTTACACGCTCGGTGCCGAGGGGAATCTTTTCTGCCTGGAAGCAGCCACCGGCAAAGTAGTCTGGTCGAAGGAATTCAAGGTGGATTACCAGGCCCCAACGCCGATCTGGGGCTTCACCAGCCATCCGCTGGTCGACGGCAACAAACTGTTCTGTCTCGTGGGTGGCCCCGGTTCAACGGTTGTTGCTTTCGATAAGGACAGCGGCAAGGAATTGTGGAAGGCGCTCTCCGCGCCCGATGCCGGCTATTGCCCGCCGACGATGATCACTGCAGGGGGAACTAAGCAATTGCTCATTTGGCATCCCGAGTCGCTCAACAGTTTGAATCCGGAGAATGGCGATGTTTATTGGAGCGAACCGCTGGCGCCGCAGTACGGCATGTCGGTCGCAGCACCGGTCAAGTCGGGAGACTACCTCTACGCCAGCAGCATTGGCGATATCGGCGGCGTCTGGAAACTCGATCAGACGAAACCTGCAGTGCAGGAAGTTTGGATCGGCGACAATAAGACGGCGGTCTACGTGTGCAACAGCACCGTACACGTCGACAAAGGCGTGGTCTTCGGTTCTGACTGCCGCGGCGGGCAATTCCGGGCCGTCGATCTGGAAACGGGCAAGCGCTTGTGGGAAACCTTTAAGCCCACGACCGGCGACCGCCGCGCTAGCCACGGCACTGCCTTCGTCGTGAAGAACGGAGAGAAGTTCTTTCTCTTCAGCGAAACAGGTGACCTGATTCTCGCGAACCTCAATCGCGAAGCTTATGAAGAGATCAGCCGATTTCACGTCTTAAAGCCCACCTCCGAAGCCTTTGGCCGCGAAGTGGTCTGGAGCCATCCCGCATTCGCCAACCGCAGTGTTTACGCGCGGAACGATGAAGAGATTGTGTGCGTGTCGCTGGCGAAGTGAGTGTGGCACCGATTGAGCGCCCAGGCGTGTGCCGACTAAGTTGATCGGGAGGAGACACGTGATGCCAGAAGCTGATTTCGAGGCCTTCGTCCAAAGGGCGGAGGAACTGTACGACACGCGGCTGAGGTCAATTCTCGAGCCCGATCATGCGAACGAGGTTGTTGCGATCGAGCCAGATTCTGGCGATTACTTCCTGGGCAAGACCATCAGCGAAGCGATCGGTGCCGCTCGCCGCTCCTATCCCGATCGGTTAGCCCATGCAATGCGCGTGGGGCATAAGGCGGCGTTGCATTTTGGAATGCGTGTTCAATAATTGGCGCCGTCGATGATTTTGGCCGAGCACTGGTGACTGTTTCAGTACGGCCCGTCGGCACGGTTGATTCACGAGAAATCCAAGTTTGGATCGACACCGGGTTCAATGGCGACTTAGTGTTGCCGCAGCAGTTGATTGAGGAATTGAAACTTCCGAATTCGGGAACTGTCAAAGCGATCCTGGCGGATGGCTCTCAGATTGCGATTAAGACCTATGCTTGCCAGATCGATTGGTTCGGAGAGCTAAGGCATCTCGAAGTCGTTGCCAACAGCGGCGCATAACCATTACTCAGTGTAGGCCTACTACTCGGCCATGAATTGCGAAGCAGCTATGCCTCTGGCGAGCTTGAAGTCGCGTAGTCGTTGGAAACTCAGCAATCCGACTTTGCCCAGTAGCGCTCCAGCGCATCCTCAAGCGATTTGTGGTTAAACCACTGCCTTGGGTCGGCCAACCGCAGAAGGAGAAACTGCCGCACGGCTTCTCGTTGCTGCGGCGATAGCTCGACGAAACGTGAAGTTGTGTAAGCATCGCGGTTGGTCAGCGTAAACAGAATATCCATACTCGTGAACGTGCCGGATAGGTCCGCAAGCAAGAACGCAGGGAGATGAAAACGCATCCCAATTGCATCGAAGAAACTCAAGCTGCTGTAACAGCGATTGAGGTCTGCTACGGAAATTCGCGACCAATCCTCCTTTTCGTCCTGCGCGCGATAGGCTGCGACCTGCTTATCGTCGGCATAATCATCGATCCCTTGGGCTTCCCACAGGCCGATGCCGTTGCCGAGTGTGACGCCATGGAATGCGGCACGGATTAATCCCGCAATGCGCACCTCGTCGATTTGCCGATTGGCGATCCGTTCAGGATCGACGGCGTCGGGCTTTCGTCGCGCCGCGTGATCGCGCATGCGGCTTGTGGGGAGGGCGAGGCGGACGCCTATGCAAGGATAACCTTCGATTTCACTCGGCATGGTTTTGACAACTTTCATGCCCAGCGAGAGATACAGCGCTTGTGCCGGTTCGTTACCGGCAATGGTTGTGGTCCAGGCTTCGCCCCCGATGCGCTGGAGCGCAGCCTGCAGCAATTGGCGACCGATGCCGCAGCGCTGTTGCCGCGGATCGACATAAAGCCAGGTGATGTACGGCTCGTTCCACGAGACGAAGCCGACGACGACCTCGGCGATACACGCGACCAGCGTTTCGGAAACAAAGAACTCGTCCGCTTCGGCAACTTCCAGCATGGGGCGGAAAGCTCGCGGGTCAACCCCCCCGCAGCCAGTTCCTGCACCCGAGCCGCGTCGTGCACTTGGCAAACAGCTGGCCAATCGTCGGCAGTGTACTCGCGGAGGACGATGGTCATCGTGTACCTACTCCGCATTTTCCGTGAGGAGTTGGCGAAAGAGAGGTTGGTCGGCAGTGGCCCGCGCACAGCGGCACCATTGCACGAGTTCGAGATCGAACTTCTCAGCCACCGCAGCCAACCTGGTGATCGACTCCTCCGGCAATGTCGGCAACGAAGTTTGCGCAATACCCAGCACCGTGACCATCCCGCCGGGAGCGAGGCCATAGCAGGCCTGACCATCGCTGGCCGTGAATGCAAAGCCCGCTTCGACGCGGGTCGCGGCCCCGTGAAACGTCAGCCCCTCGGGACTGGCAATGGCAAATGCAGCGAGTAAGTCGCTAAGCGATAGAAAACCGTCAATCGGTGTCTCGGGATGCTTGCGAACATGAACCTTGCGCCAGCCCGCGCCGGTTGATTCCTGTTCGTGAATCGCTTGGATGGCAGCCAGTTCTTCATCGATCTGAGCCGAGAAACATTGCGAGACCAGTTCGAACTGCCGCCAGTTATCATCGAGCATTGCCAACTCGTGGCCGGTGAGGGGGCGGTCGCCACAAGCGGGAAGTTCGTTGGTGATCGACGGGAGGCTGTAGAGAATTGTCGCAGGATCGATCTTCTCGACGCGGCTGAGGCGGAGCGTCAGCTTTTTGGTTTGGGTGAACTCCGCGCGCGTGAGCGGATCGGCCGCGACGACCAGCCAGTCGTCATCGTCTAGATGAAGCGTCGTCTCTTCCGCAAACGATTCGGGCAGTTGCTCGGGCGGAAGTTTGACTTCGCCTAGTGGCTCATCATCGGAATCGTCGATGAAGGTGACTAGGATTCGGATTTTGTTGTCGCTCATAGCTTTTCTCAATCGCCCATTTGCTTTTAGAACCGGGCTGAAGTTGCCCACTGCCCAGCCACTCACTTGCTGAATCACAGCAATTCAATTCGCCTCCTGCGACAGCCCATAGCCCTTGGTCGGCATTGGATCGAGCACCGACCAGTCACCCCGTTTCGCCACCGGAACGTGAGTGACAAACGCTGCCAAGGCAAGTGCTCCGGCCAATGCGCTGAGCAGCCAGATGATCGCCTGATAACTCCCCAGCAGGTCGCGCCCTTCCGTGATGACGGGCGGCCCGAAGGCTGAGGCAATCACAGTCATCCACTGCACGGCCCCTTGGATTTCGCCCACGTACTTCGGGCCGAAGGAATGGACCCAAATCATGTAAAACAGCACCACAATCGCGCCGCCAGAAAAGGCATGCACTACGGCCTGCGTGTAGGCTTGGCCCGGAGTACGGAGGAGGGGCAACGTAATCAGTGACGCAGCGAACACCGCCATCGCCAGTCCGAGCAGGAACGACAGGGAGGTTTTCCGTGCCAGCCAGCCGGTGATGAAATTCGAGAGCAAGCCGATTCCGAGACCAATCAACTGGCAGACGTGAAACACTTTTTCGTCGAGACCAATCGAATCAAAGATTTTGACTTGGTAGAGCGAGACTCCGGAACTCACCAGTCCGAACAGCGAGATGCTGAGCGAGAAGACCCAGAAGCAACTCGTGCCCAGCGCCTTGCGCAGCGACGCGCTGCCGGAGGGAACTGCCGCGGCATCAGCAGCTTGACGACCCGCCGTGACTGGCCAACTGAACAGCGCCGCGATGGGCGTCATCATGAGTAGCGCCCAGCCGAGCGAGGCCCACATGGGCCGCCAGCCTGCAGTCACGACCTTGCCTTGCAGCAGTCCAAAGCCCACCACCATCAGCATGGTCATCACAACGGCATAGCTGCCCATGGCGACCGACGAGTCCTTGCGAAACCACTTGGCCATCAGCGTGATGCTGACCACCGAGAGCATGCTCTGCCCCAGCCCGCGAGTGAGGGTGATGTAGATGCCGAGCGTTCGAGCATCCGTTGCCGTCGACATGCCGATTGTCACCAGCGCGAGCGTTCCCATCGTCGCCAGCACAATGTACTTGGGAGCAACGCGATCGAGCAGCCAGCCGCACGGGACGCAAAAGAGACCGCCGATGATCGTGGCCCAAAAATTGATCCACGAGAACTGGTCATCGGTCAGCTGCGGAAAATCGGAGAGCAGGCGATTCGTAATCAGCGCCAGACCCTGCGTACGACCGGGAATCGTAGCCGCCATCACCAGGGCAGCCGCGCAGACCACGATCATCGCAGAAAAATAGCCGCCGGGTGTCGCTGGAACTGGCAAAGGTTCATTGACCGCGATGGGCGATGCATCGGGATTGGATTGTTTCATGTTGATACTAGCGCCAGCTGAGTCGGCGGCAATTCCGCTGACATTCCCCCAAACTTAATCGCAGCGCAGCCGGATCGGCAAGGAGAGCAACCTGGTGTAGGAGTCGTCGCTCGGCCTGCCGACGCGGGTTGACGACTTCGTTATGATGATGAGCCTGATTCTTCCTAGCTCCTTTTGCGATTGGGCATCATGTCTGCTGTCAGCACTGTTTCTTCTCGTCCCGTCGCCATCGTCACCGGTGGCAGTCGTGGCATTGGCCGCTCGATTGCCGAGCGGCTTGCTGCCGACGGCTTCGCGGTGGTTATTAACTATTTCAGTCGTCGCGATGCTGCGGACGAAGTGGCGGCGGCCATCCAATCCACCGGGGGTGACGCCTTTGTCGTGCAGGCCGATATCGGCGTCACCGCAGATCGCCAGCGCCTGGTCGCCGAAACGCTGCAGCACTTCGGCCGGCTTGATGCGCTGGTGAATAACGCGGGCATCACGTCACCGGGGCGCAAGGATCTGCTCGAAGCGACGGAAGAGAGTTGGGACCAGGTCTTCGCGACCAATCTCAAAGGGCCTTTCTTTCTCGCGCAAGGTGCTGCGCGCGAGATGGTTCGCCTGGTGCAAGCGGCCACGATCGAGCGCGCGACGATTATCAACATTTCATCGATCTCGGCGTTTGCCGTGTCGACCAATCGCGCCGATTACTGCATGGCAAAAGCGGCCATGCAAATGATGACCTGGTTGCTCGCCACTCGCCTGGCCGACGACCAAATTCGCGTCTACGAAGTTTGCCCTGGCGTGATCGCCAGCGACATGACCGCTCCCGTACAGGAAAAGTACGACAAACTGATTGCCGACGGCATGTCCCCCATTCGTCGCTGGGGGCAGCCCGGCGATGTCGCGGCTGCGGTCAGCATGCTCGCCGGAGGCACGTTGCCCTTTAGCACGGGCGAACGAATTCACATCGATGGCGGCTTTCACATTCGACGGTTGTAGGCTCTGCTAAATGAACTGGCTCCTTCACAACTCTGCAAATCACCCATGCGACTGGCCCTGTTAGGTAGCGACGACGAGCTCAAGGCACTACTGCGGGAACTCCCTGCCGATTCCGGGCATACCATCGTCGCGGCCTATGACGCCGACGAGCGCCGCCTCCCCTTGAATGCCCTGCTGCCCAGCGTTGAGCGGAGCGACAACTGGGAATCGCTCCTCGTGCGCGACGACATCGATTGGGTCATCGCCGCCAGTCCTCGCAATTTGCACATGGCAGCCGATGGCCTCGATCCGCAAGTCCGCCGTGTCGATCAATTGAAGAAGCTCGCGCAGGCTGGCGTGAATCTTCTCGTCTCGCATCCAGCTGCTGACCTGCTCGATGGCTACGAAATCGAAATGTTGCGGCGCGAGGGGAAAGGCTTGATTTCGGTCTGGTTCCCGGGTTTGTATCTGCCGGTGTGGCACGAATTGTCGAGTAACTTGCGGGATAAGAGTGCAGACGTAGAGCAAGTCATCTGGTCGAGAGAGGTTCCGATTCGAAGCAGGCCGAACGTGTTGGCCGCGCTCGCTCGCGATTGTCACTTGATTACGACCTTTGTGGGAAACATCAGGCATGTGAATGCGCTCGGTGGACCACCCTCAGGAACGCCCCGCGATGAACTCAATTCGTCGGCCTGGTCACGGTTCTCGGTGCAAATCGAAACTGACCGGGGCATCACCATCCGCTGGGAAATAGCTCGCCGCGATACCAAGGAAGCCGATGCCACCGCGGATTGCCGCGTGCAAGTTCAACGGGCAGGCGATACGGCTAAGTTCATCTGTAACGCGAACAGCGAGTCCGCAGATCTGACTGGGTTATTGAGGCGACTGGAACACCCAGACGATAAGGATAGCGATCTTGGTTGGATCATTGCGGCCAGCAGCTTGGAAGCAGTGGCCGCGATAGAGAAAAGTCTGCAGCGGGGACGCACTATCGAGCTGTCGCAGGTTGAGCAATCGGAGGAGAACAACTTCAAAGGGGTCATGGCCAGTGGCGGCTGCGTGCTGTTGATGATGATTCTGTTTACCGTGTTCGTCGTCAGTCTGGTCGAAGGGCTGCAACTGCCGCTACGCAACTGGGCCGTCTGGCGACTGTGGCCGCTGGGGCTCGTCATTCCGCTCGCCATCTTTTTGGTGATGCAGTTTTTGCAAATGGTGATTGAGAAGCCGCCGGCAAAGAGCGACGAGAAAAAACCTGTCTAATCGGCTGCTCCACATACTCGCTAGCACTTCGAGCCGGCAAGCTGTGCGGATTAAATCAATTCTGCGGCCATTTTTGCCGATGCTTGCTTGGTAGGTACCGCGCCGCGTTTGGCGTTGATGTACGGACAACTACCGCTTTTCGACCATGCACAACCGCTTCGCCAGCATCGCGCTCGTGTTGATCGCCGCTCTCTCGGGCTGCTGTCACCCTTGCTGCGCGCCGCGCCCCATGTGCCAGCCCGGCGTTTGTCAGCCAGCTGTTTGCCCCCCTGAATCCTGCGGTCAAGGCTGCCAGCATGCAGGTTGCCGAGGCGGCGTCGGGTGTCGTTTGCATGGCGCGTTGCATCATCACTGGAACTATTGGAAGCAACCACCGCGCCCCGCCCCGATCACTCCGCCCGTGCCGCACTTTCACCCAGTTCCCGCGCGACCCGTCTTCGAGATTCCGCCCGCCGATTACTCGGCTGTGCCCACGGGACCAACGTTCGCTCACTAGGTCTGGTCACTGCGCAGTCTTTCGACGAGCGAAGCGACTTCGCGCTGCAAGTGCGGCAACGCTTCTTCCGGACCACAGTAGTCAACATCGTGTACGTGCCAGAACTCGACTCGCGGCAGCCATTCGGCAAATTGACTCTCGATCAGTTGGCGATGTTCGGCTTCCTTCACGGCCACTACTTTATCGGCAGCGGCAAAGTCGCCCGCGGTTACTGGCAAAGGCAAACGCAAATGCTCCTCGAACTGAATAGCCTCCTCGCGTAGGGCAGCCATCGTGTGCCGTGACATTGGCCCCGGATTCCGCGGATCAAGTGCCAGCCCGCGCGACTCCGCTCGCCAGGGAAGTCCCAGTCTCTCGGCCTGAGCATTGAACAGAATCTCGGCATAGCGACTGCGGTAGTAGTTGCCCGTACACAGAAATAGCAGCTTCAAGTGCAGGACTCCGTTCTTTCGAACTCGAAGAATGATCGGGCCATTCTAGCCATTGGCTGCCAGCTTGGGCACCGCGGCGCAGTTGCTGGCTCGCTATGGCCGAACGCGTTAGACTCTGGGCTGCGATGTGGCGATGCGTCGCCCCTCGCTGCCTTCCATTTTACTCGACTGCCGGAGTTTCCTGCCATGAAGACCGCGCTGGTGGCTTTGTTACTCGCTTCATCCACGCTCGCGGCGGAGCCCGTCGTGAAGAAGGATGTCCGCTACACAAATTCGCAGCACGAGCGGCATGTGCTCGATGTGTACGCACCATCCGGCGCGAAGAATTTGCCGATTGTGTTTTGGATTCATGGCGGCGGCTGGCAGGCGGGCGATAAGAGCCAGGTGCAACTGAAGCCGCAGGCGTTTGCCGATGCGGGCTTTGTGTTTGTCTCGACCAACTATCGACTGTGGCCCACGGTGAAGATCGAAGAGATGGCTGCGGACATTGCCCAGGGAATTCGCTGGACTCACGATCACGCAGCGGAACTGGGCGGGAATGGCAACAAGATCTATGTGATGGGACATTCTGCCGGCGCGCAATTGGCAGCGTTAGTTTGCACCGACGACCGCCTGCTGAAGAAAGAAGGGCTGTCGCTAGAGATCATTCGAGGCTGCGTGCCAGTCGATGGAGATACCTACGACGTACCGCTGCAAATTGCGACCGTCGAAGAGCGGCGGGCCAACATCTACAAGAACAAGTTTGGCAACGAAGCCAGCCAGCGCGATTTGTCCCCGCTCACGCACGTCGCCAAGGGCAAGCACATTCCTCCTTTCCTGCTGCTGCACGTGGCTGACCATCCAGAAGTGAAGATGCAGGCGATCAAGCTGGCCGAAGCGTTGCAAAAAGCAGGCGTTCCGGCCCAAGCCTTTGCCGCGAAAGACAAGAACCACACCACCATCAACGCCGAACTCGGTCAACCCGACGATGCGCCGACAAAAGCGCTGTGGGAATTTGTGAAGCAGAAGTAACCGGCAATCTCCAACACCTGAGAACCCAATGTCAAATTGCATGTCACTCAATCGTCGCGAGGCGCTGCAAGCCGGCCTGCTAAGCGCTGCAGTACTCGCGGATGAACACTCGTGCGCACAGCTCCTAGCAGCTAACGAGACGAAGCAGCAAACTCTTCGCGTCATTGCTTACAACGTGTACGAATGCACGGGTTGGCCGAAGGAACGAGCGCAGGGCAAGAAGGCGACGGCCCTGGGACAGATGCCCACGCGGTTCGCGCAAGAGTTGGCCCTGTATGAGCCCGACATCATCAACTTTTCGGAATCGCCGGGCGAGTCGGTGACGAAGGCGATCGCCGAGCAGTTGAAGATGCACCATGTTCGCTTTCCCAGTGGCGGCAAGTGGCCGGGGACATTGCTCAGCAGGTACGAGATTACCGAATCGCAAAATGTGCCGCTCGGTTTCGAACGGCCGAAGGAGCTGTTCACGCGGCATTGGGGGCGCGCGGTGATCAAATTACCAACCGGCGATCTCGTGGTTCACTCCGCGCACTTGAATCCATTTCCGGAGTCCGATGTTCGGCTGCAGGAAATTCCGGCGATGCTGAAAACAATGGCCGCCGACCAAAAGGCGGGCCGCTCGATGCTCATCATCGGCGATCTGAACCATCAACCCACGCCGCCGGAATATCCGCTGTGGCAGAAGGCGGGTTGGATCGACACCTTCAAACAAGTTGGCAAGGGAGATGGCCTGACCTTTCGCTCCGACACGCCTGACAAGTTGCTCGACTACATCCTGGCCTTCGGGCCCATCGCCAAGCAGATCGTCGAAGCGCGGCCGCTGTTTGAAGGAGCATTCCGCGTGAACAACGCCGATGAAAACTCCTTCGCCCTCAGCGATCACTTGCCGCAATTGGCGGTGTTTGATTTGAAATAAGTGGGATAGGCATCCTGCCTGTCATTCCACTTCACACAGGCTGGAAGCCTACGCCACTTTAGGCCGGTTTTTGCCAGATCCCGAGCACGCTCTTGCCGAGCGAATAGCAAAGGAGCGGATCGAGCCAGCGCGAGGTGCGCACAAAGTACGAATCCCACACAGCAATCTGCCGCGGTGTCGGCATGCTTTGCTTCAGCAAGAGGCGATTAGCAAACGAAGCGCACAGACCGACGCTATCGAGATAACGCAGCGATACTCGTTGCAGCGAACTCGGAATCGCTGCCGCTAATGAGCGACGTGAGTAGCGGCGATAGTGACCAATCGCTCGATCGAAGGGTGAATACAACGACTGATGTGCTGGGCAGAGCGCGATCAGGTACCCGCCGGGCAACAAGTGCTCCGCTGCCCGCGCGGCTTCGGCGGCATCATGTTCGATATGCTCGAGCACGTCCATATACAGGATGGAATCGTAAAGCTCGCTGGCAGGCAAATCGGCGATGAAACCAGCGAACGTGGTGCAACAGGCCGGCAATTCGCGCCGCTCGATCAGTCCGTCAATCTGCGCCACTTGTCCGCGGTCTGGTTCCAGGCAGAGCCAGGCAGTGTGCGGCTTGCGGCATTGAGCCAAGGTGGTGGTGCCGATACCCGCGCCCACTTCGAGCACGCGCGAACCGAGATAGGGCGCTATTTGCCGATGAACGTAAGCCTTCCAATTCACCGCGCGCGAGAAGAGTTCCAACTCGGTACCCACATAGGGTTCATTGCTGGCCGGTGCGACCGTGTAAATGGTTGTCATGATTACGACCGGCGATAAACGGAGTGAAGTTGCGCGACAAAGCAGTGATAGTCGCGGAGCGGAACAAAGCTTGTTCCCTGACGACTGCTGAGAACCTGCAGGATGAAGGCCACTGCGAGAAACGCTTGCTGCGCGAGAATCGCGAGCATGAGGATCATCAGCAGCGGAATCCACGCTGGCATTGATTGCCCTTCGATCGCGCTCATTCCGGCCGCCAGTCCAAACCCGACGAGCGTACCGCAGATCAGAACCATCGTGGCAATGAGCAGTCGCACACCGATCACGTGACTGAAGATCGACAGCGCACTCAGGCCGTGCACCACCAGCGAAATGAAGTTCATTTTTGACGCGCCACCCAAGCGCTTGCAGCGCGCACTGGGCACCATGTCGTACTCGATGCGCGAGTTAAATACCGCCGCCGCGTAGTGATTCCAGACTTCGCTAATGACCGCGAGCCGCGCGACAGCCCGCGGCGGAATCACGCTGAAGTTGCCCACTCGCACGCGCTGGCCGGTGAGAACCAGGTGGAGCAACTGATAGCTGCGATAACCGACCTGAAAGGTCCAGTGTTCGCTGCGGCGGGTGCGAGCGCCAAACACGATCTTGCGTTTGCCCGTTTCATCGAACCTTTCGAGCAAGCGGGGAATATCGGCGGGATTATCCTCACCGTCGCCATCGGTCACCACGACGGTGCGCGTCGGCCGATGATCGCGTATCCACGTCAGGCCAATCGCAATTGCCCGTTGATGCCCCAGGTTCCGCGCGAGTTCCAGAATATCGACCGTTTGAATCGCTTCGAAATCGGGCAGATTCAGCGCACCTTCGGCGGGCAGGGTCGAACCATCGTCGACCAGCAGCACTTCGCACGTCCGCTGGGCTGCCTGCAGGGCGGCATCAATCTTTGGCAAGAGCAAGCTGACGACACTCCAGTCGTTAAAGACCGGTATCAAAATCAGCAGCGGCTCGTCGGCTTGCGGATCAGGAGTAAGTAGCGCTGTGTTGCGCTCGAGTTGCCACGTGGCGATCATCGCTGGGGTGCTCCGCGAGTAAGCGAGGGGCGATCGTCGAGTTCGGGCGGAGGCCCGTCGAGCGCCGCATGAATGTCTTTTTCCGTAAGCCGAAAGATCAAAATGGAGTGCCCGACGTGATCGTCGGGCTGGCGGTGCCGCAGGTACGCGAGCATTCGCAGGTAGCGGCTGTAGCTGAGTTTGTTTTGTTCTTTGTCGTTGGCCTTGGTCGGGCCAAGGGTTTCAGGCGTAACGGGTGCCTCTTGCTTCGCTTCGGCATCACTCGCAAGGCGTTGCTTCAAATCCTGGTAGCGACTTTCATATTCATGATTCCAGCGGCCGGGCTGTGCTTCGTAAATGGCTTGCAGCGTGGTTGCGCTCACGCAGTAGATGCCGGGGAGGTAATCGATATCGCTCCTGCCGATGCGATTGAGCGCGCGGCCCTGAATGCCGTAGTACTTGGGACTTCCCGTGCCGAAATAGGCAAGGTACACCGGCTGTTGCGTTTCGCCGGCGGCGTTATGCGTTGATAGCCACTGTTGCAGGCCCGGCAGATCTTGCCCCCAATCGAGACTACTATCGACCAGGTGTTGATGGGCAGCCTGACGATCGACCAGCGGATTGAAATAGGCCAGATAGTGCGGAAATACGAGCGCGCTTTCGATTCCCAGCCAGGCGACCAGCGACCAGACCAGGAACTTGCCGACGGGCCTGGTCAACCACAATGCAGCCGCGCCGACCAGAATGTGCATTGCCGGATACGTCGGCAGCAAATGACGGTGGCCAATGTTGAGCGAACTCCAAAGCGAAACCACCCAATAAACGCCGAGCAACACCAGCACCGGCAACAAGCGATAGGCCCAGTTGGCAGGCTGACAATTCGGATCAGCCAGTCGCTGGCTTTCGGTAGCGGCAGTTGTAACAGGTGGCTTCTTGAGCAGGAGTGCCGCCATCGCTAACGCCAGTAGCCCGAACATCGGCAGCGGAGTCTTCACCAGCAGGCAAAAGGGAAAGAAGCTCTTCCAGCCTTTGAGCGAATACTCACCTTGAAAGAACGAGTAGCGCTCGCGATGAGCAACAACGAACGCAGCGCCGTAAAGATATGGCTCCGGCAGCACTTCGTGCGCGGCGAGGGTTTGGATGATGCTTCGCGGTCTGGGCGGAATGAACTTCGTGGCCGTCTCTAGTGATTTCAGCTTGTAGTAACTGCCGGAGGGTAACTGGCTCGGATTGAAAGCGTCGTAACGAGCGCCGTAAGCAATCCAAACCACGACGAAGGCCACGAGAGTACATACGCCAGTGACGCCCGCAATCGCTTTTGCCTTATCGGCGAACTTAGTTAGCAGCCGTTGGTTGGGTCCGGTCCCCACTGCCAGCGGCATTGCCTGAAAACAGCGGGCTACAACCAGAATGGCCGCGATCGGCAGGATCAAGACTGCTGATAGTTTGGCCAGGAAGAGTCCGCCGATCGCGAGGCTCGCGAGGGCCACGCGGGTTCTGGTGACTTCGTGCAATAACTGCCACACCAGCCAGACGCACCAGGTGAGGAAAAACGTCAAGCACGCGTCCGAAGTCATCAGTGGGGCATTGGCCAGCAAGGTCGGGCACCAAGCGCACGAGACGAGCGAGAGCAGTCCCCCGGCATCGCCGAAGAGACTTCGCGACCAACAATACACAATCAAACAAATGCCGACGCCCCAGAGCGCGGCAAAGCATCGGCCTAGAAAAATGATCTGGCGCGCATCGTTTCCCAAACGAAAGAGAAACGCATCGCCCAGTGTCCAGACATCGGCC
Source organism: Anatilimnocola aggregata (assembly GCF_007747655.1). NCBI lineage: Bacteria > Pseudomonadati > Planctomycetota > Planctomycetia > Pirellulales > Pirellulaceae > Anatilimnocola > Anatilimnocola aggregata. The sequence continues at coordinate 1,769,519 of NZ_CP036274.1, read as the reverse complement.
GTTTTCCAGCCGGCATGATCTACGTTTGGCAAGTTCGCGCGGCCGGTCAAGACAATGGGCAACGCACACCAGCGTTGCGGCAAGTTGCCATTCTCGGGTTGCAGGCGGTAATCGTTATATTGCCAGTACGCACAGCCCGCCGTGACGTGCGCAATCTCGTCGTAAGTGATCGACTTGTTGCTGATGCTCCCCACTGCCACGGCGAAATGCAGCGCAAGCAGGCCGGTCACGATCGCTCGGCGCGCAGTTTGCCAGCTCAAGCGAGTGGCGGCAAACTTTGCGATGGGCGACATACATATCTCGGCAGGACGATTTCCACGGGAACCCGTGCTTCCAGGGAGAATGCCGAAGTTTTGGTCACGGAACGGGGTCCGTCAAACTTCAGCCCCGCTGACCGGAATATTCGTTACAGACGGCAACAAAATATCGAAGGAGACCTTGGCCTGCGGTAAAGTGACGCCGTCAACGTCACACGGAGGATCACATGGAGAAAAAGAAATCGACGAAGTCCCGCGTTACATCTCGGACGCAAAGAAAGAAATTGCCGGCGAGTGGCGACGAACCGGCCGGTAAGACGGTATATCAATTCAAGATCACGCTACGCGGTATCAAACCGGCCATCTGGCGGCGGATCCAAGTGGAGAATTGCACGCTCGAAAGATTGCACGAGCATATCCAGATGGCCATGGGCTGGACGAACTCGCATTTGCATCAGTTCGAAATCGCAGGCCGATACTGCGGCGACCCAGACCTGCTGGAAGACCTTTTCGAGGAACTCGATTTCCTCGATTCTACGCAGACGTTGATTAGCCAAATTCTGCCGCCGACAAAGAAAAAGTTCGCTTTCAAATACGAATATGACTTCGGCGACGGTTGGGAGCATGAAATCTTGTACGAAGGTTCGGTTCTGGCCGAAGCAGCCAACAAGTATCCCGTTTGCCTGGCAGGAGAGCGGGCTTGTCCGCCCGAAGATGTGGGCGGTATTTGGGGCTATCAGAATTTCCTTGCTGCCAGGGCGGATCCCAAGCATGAAGAGCACGAGGAGATGATGGATTGGTATGGTCAGGAATATTCGCCCGAGATTTTTGATGCCGCGACTGCAACCCAGAGAATGAACCAGAGTTATCCGGAGTGGCGAATCATGTGACCGTTCGGGTGAGCAACCAATAATCGGTGCCCGCCATGATCTTTCGCGTTACTGTAAAACTGGGCGATAAGCTGGCCGTGGCACCTACCCAAGTGCTGCCCTTAGCTGAGAATCGATTTGCCGATTGGTCGGCGCATCTGTTCACTGCGGAGCGAAAGCAGTACCTGATTGTCGCGAACACGAAATCGCTCTATTCAGTTTTGATGCCTGCGCGAGGCATCACCAACGATCAGCTATTCGTCGAGCGGTTCCTCGAATGCTTGCAGGCAGATCTCGAAAACGACGAAGTTGGCCAGATTTTCCAGCGGATACTCCAGCCAAACTGCGGGCAATGCCACTTCTCGAAGCCCTTGAATCCTGCGGTCACCACCTCGTTGAATGATTTAGTTCTCCGAGCCAAACTTGGTTAACCGTGCGCCACCTATCCCCAATAGACACGGCGGTTCGACTCAACGATATTCCCTTGAAGTCTTTGAGATTTAACACACCGAAGGAAGTGCTAGTCTCGCTAACAAACCTTTCGCCTTGAGCTCGCGTACCGGCTATGCATTGCTGCCGTTTGAATCACCATTGGTGAAAGGCGAGTGCAACGATGTTGCTGGCTCAATCTGTTCAATGCGACGGGCACCGGTATAGAGCCGCTTAATCATCGCGAAAGCGTTCTTCGACCCACGGGTCGCCGCGCATGTGGTAGCCGCCGCGCTCCCAATAGCCGGCCTGATCGTGCGGCAAGAGTTCAATGCCACAGATCCATTTCGCACTCTTCCAAGCGTACAATTGCGGAACCATGCCGCGAACCGGGCCGCCATGATCGGGCGCGATGGGCTGACCGTCGTGCAAGTCGGTAAGCAACGCGTCTTCGGCAAGAAAATCGCTCAGCGGCAGATTGGTCGTCCAGCCGTTGTCGTAGCCATGACAGACGACGTACTTCGCCTGCGGCAGGATGCCCGCGCGTTCGAGCAGATACCTGGTCGAAACGCCTTCCCACACATTGCTCAAGCGCGACCAGCGCGTCACGCAGTGAAAATCGGCGAACACCTTCACCCGCGGCAGCGCTTGAAACTCTGCCAGTGATAAATCGTACGGCCGCTCGACGAGGCCAAAGATTTTCAACTTCCAGCGGTCTGCCGGGGGAAGTCGCGGCGTACCAAAAGCATCGAGCACCGGCCATTTGGGTGTGCGCGATTGCCCCGGCGGAATGCGATTATCGCGGCGCGTATCCGGGCTGATGATGGCATCGGCTGGAGGAGCCGGCGGCTCGCCCGGCTGATATTTTGGATCGTCGACAGTCATGGCTATGCTTCTCTCACTGCAGGCAGCGGCGAAATCGCCTAAGTAACCAGCCCCTTGGTTACCATCATAAAGACATCCTCTAGCGAAGGGTCTTTCTCGGCAAAACTGCGAACCTCGACCTTGTTGTGAATCAACTGCTGCAACAACTCGGCAACACCGCGGTCGTCGGTTTCCAGTTCCACAACACAACTATTCACATCCGCTGCGACGCGGCGCGTGTAGGGACTGGAACGAATCACCGACATACCAACGTCGGAATTATTCACGAAACGGACTTCGACGGTGCGGTTGCCGCGAATTCGCTTGTAAACATCTTCGATGGGTCCGTGCATCAGCAGTTGACCGCGCTCGATGATGCCAATGCTCGTGCAGCAGTCGGCCAGTTCCGACAGAATGTGGCTGGAGATGAGAATCGTTTTTCCCATCTTGCGCAACTCTTTGAAGAGCGCCTTTACTTCCACGCGCGCACGCGGGTCGAGACCGCTCGTCGGTTCGTCGAGAATCAGCACCGGCGGATCGTGTACCAGCGTCTTGGCCATGCAGAGCCGCTGCTTCATCCCTTTCGACAGGCCGTTGACGTAATCGTCCCGCTTGTGCCCCAGGTCAAGCAACTCCAGCACGTCGCCAATGACTTGCTTACGTTTGCTCTTGGGCAGGCGATAAGCGACTGCGTAAAAATCGAGGAATTCCCACACTTTCATGCCGTCGTACACGCCGAAGTTATCGGGCATGTAACCCACGCTCTGGCGCACTCCCATGGGGTCCTGCGTCACGCTGTGGCCATTGACGATTCCCTCGCCGCGCGTCGCTTTAAGCAGCGTGGCGAGAAAACGAATCGATGTGCTTTTGCCGGCGCCGTTCGGGCCGATGAAGCCGAACATCTCGCCCGCTTCGATCTTCAAGTTCAGGCACTCGACCGCGCGGAAGTCGCCGTAGTCTTTGCCGAAGTCGATCAGTTCGATCATGGTTTAGGTATATCGTTCCAAGTGAAAGTTGCAACGTCTCGATTACTGTCCGACTTCCTTCTCATCTTCAGAGAGGACCTCATCCTGTCGCACTTCGACCCGCAAATTCGTATCAGGCTCGGGTTCCGGAAGAGCGGCTCGTTTTAGATGAACGAGCACGAGCGTGAACGTGCTGCTTTGGGCCGATGACGGACGAATCTGCAAACCGGGAATGCTGTCGTCGGTCCAAGCGATCAGCCGCATATCGCCCGGAAGCAACTTCAACTGCCGGGCAGCCAGTTCCGACAAGCGGTGCAAACGGACCCGATTCTCGTCATCGGTGGGGGCCGTCGACGACATCATGGCCGAGTTGTTCCACTGCGGCACCCATGGCTCTTTCTGCTTCGAGAAGTTCAGCCGCACGGTCGCTCCGGGTTGCACATCGGGAAAGTAAGCAGCTTCGATCTCGCCATCTTCTCGGGCGCGTAAGATGCCGGCGTGACGCAGCAGAAACTGGCTCCCATTCTCAAGCTGCCAGCCTTTGTCCTCATCGCCGGTCACTTCAAACGTGCCGTCGAGCGAAATCATCTGCTCGACATGCACCTTGCCGGTCGAGTTCGAATTGACATAGACGTCACTCAGTTCGATCGTTTCGTTTTGGGTTAGCGCCACATCGCTGGCCGTACGAGTGAGGCGTCGCTGATGGTCGGCCGATAAGGCTAAAGGTAAGGCGAGAGCAGCCGGGTCATCGAAGCGCAAGTCGTAGCTGGTCGAGAGAGACGTATAGAGCGCGGTAAAGCGCGTGACGTGCGCGCGCGGATAGCCCGCGTGCGATTCGAGCAAGGCAATCTCGGTACGACTACGGGCAAAGCCGATATCGAGTTGGGCCAGGCGAACGACCGAGACCGCACCGATGACCGAAATAATTGGTGCGGCAACCCACGCATACTCCACGCGGCCGATCATCCAGAAGAAGAACCAATTTAGCGGCACCAGCACGAACAGATAGACCGCCAGTGTCTTCACCACGAACTCGGAGCGGGGAATCTTGATGCCCGAAGCATCGTTAAGCGCGGCCACTGAAGCTTCTGCAGCGCCGCTGAAATCGTTCCAACCGCCGACACCGGAGAGTTGATCGGTTTGATAGCCAGCGAAGCGATAATCGACAATTCCACCCGGCGCACTGCTGATGGCTGTGGAACTCCAAGTGTCGCGCACCGTGCGATTGAGGTCTTCCAGCCGTGGTGATTGCTCGGTGATCAAACCCGTGGGATCGATATCGGTCGACACGGGAGGCGCAACGGCCGGCGATTGAAACGGCCTGACACGCTCTTCGCTCTTTGGCGCCTGCCAGCGGCCGATATCGCGACTGAAGTACCGCAGTGTGGTGGCTAGCCGCGGATCGTCGGCACGAGCCGCGGCCATCTTGCCGCTCCAACGCATGATGAGTTCGTCATTGGGATTCGAAAACGAGCGGGCTGGTCGGCGGAGCAAACAAGCGTTGAAGAAGTTATCGCGACTGGCCCAATAGCGAAACGGAAACGCGGAGAGCGGAAACGCCGTCACCACGATTCGGCCCTGGCCAAGTCGGCGCTCAAGCACCAGCCTGCCCGTATTCGGCAACCATTCAGCTTCGGCGTGTTTTACCAATTGCACGCCGACCAGCGGCTTATCGGGTGGCACTTGCATGGTGGCCGGCTTCTTCAAAGGCATTTTGGCCTCGACCGACCAATGCTCGTTGATCTCCTGCAGCTTGTCGTTGTCGATCTCGAGCGCGGTGCCACTCTCGGCGGGCAGGTAAGGCGCGAGAAATGTTTGCTTCAATCGATCGAGCGAGTTCGGGCCACTGATAATCAATTGCCCGCCCCAGTGAAGCCAATCGAGAAGTGCTGCCTGCTGCTCACCGGTTAGCACCGTGGGATCGAGATCGTCCCAGATGATGTAACTGATCATCGTCCAGGCCAACGGATGACTCGGCAGCGGCACGCTCTTATCGACGCGGGGAAGAACCACTTGATAGAACTTGCCGACGCGCCGATCCTCCAACGAACCGATACTGCCGCTCAGTTCGCTGCCGTGAAGTTGCACCGAGTCGAGCTTGGTGAGATCGACGTAGGCCGAATTGTTCTTGGCGAGCACGACCAGGTAATACTCGTGCTCCAACATCGAATTGCCAGCCACGTTGACGATCTCGGGCAGGCGCGAGGTGCGCGTGGCCCGCAGTTCGGTCCGCAGCGAATACGACTTGCTGAGCAGGTTGCCGCGCTTAGGAAGATAGAACATCGTCTCGAAGCGCTTCTGTTGCCCCTTGGGCAACGACGCTGGCCGCGAGATGCTCAGGCGAAAATCGGTATGTTCAACATCCAAGGGCTGCTCGGCCTGATCCATGGGGAACGATCGCAGCTCGCCTTGAAAATCGAAGTTGTTGGCCTTGGCCAATTGAGCCCCGGCGATCCAATGCCCGGGCTTGGTAAAAAACACGACCTTCGGCGAGTTGGGCTTAGTGTTGTCGGGATTCTCGTCAAGCTCCTGCCCCGATTCATTGGGCAGGATGATCGTGGGAGGAATTTCAAAGTCGAGCTTGGGCTTCTCGGCGAGCTTCTTTTTCTTCTTTTCGTTCTCGGCTTGCTCTTCTTCCTCAGTCAACTTTTTGTTGCTGGCCGTCGACGACCAACACCCCTGGCACCCGGCGAGTGGCAACAATAACAGCGTGACCAGGAGCCAAACGAGCAATGCCTGCTGACGGGCGGTCGCTGCAGAAGCGTGCTGGGTCGGAGCGATATAGGTTGGTTCCGCTGGCGAGTCCAAAAGCCGCATACGCATTTTCCGCCGCCTGCCGGCAGCGAGAAGCTGGCGCAGGCCCGTGATGAATTGGATGAGAGCCGAGCTTCAATACCTGCTGGATGAGAGCTAGCAGGCAGGCAAACCTCGACAACTCAAGTCTACGGCCCCCAACCGCGGGCGAAAAGCTAGGCAGGCAATCGGTAGTGGGCCAATTTGCGTGCCCCAACTGCTCATGGGGCGGGCCTGTGATCGAACCAAGCAAGCATCTCAGGCAACCACGACCGCCGCGAGATCTCCGCGCCTAATTACATCCTACATGTTCAACTATCACCTTGATAATTGAACACCAATCGCTCGCAAACCCGAGAGTTGCGCACATCACTGTTCAAATATGGACACGATAGTTGAACGCCCCCCGCTTTGGTGGCTTGCGATTCAAGCCGTTACTTAAGGTTCACCCATTCTCGAAGTCGCTCCAACCGAAGCACTCCGGACTAGGTGTATCGGCCGCGCAAATCTAACAGGGCTTTTTCGTGCGCGGGTAGAATGGGGCGATGCAGTTCTCAATTCGCCATCTCTGTTGGCTCATTTTCACTGCGGCCGTGCTTTGTGCGTTATGGGTAAATATTCCACACCCCCGTGCCTGGAAGATTATTCGCAGTGGCAACGTGATAATTCGCAACTAACACGATGACCAACCGCGCACCCCTCATCGTCGCTATCGTCTTGCTGCTCGTGCCGGTGCTGTACGTAGGGAGCTATTTCGCACTGGTCGTGCCCAGGGGCATTCACGGTTACAAGGCGATATTTGAAGAACACTACCGCTGGCAGAACAAACTGTGTTCCCGTGTGTTCTGGCCGCTAGAGCAGATTGACCGAAAGTTGCGACCGGAGTCGTGGGACCTGGGGGGCAAATTTTAGTAGCTATCCACTTCTCCCGCCAAGAATTCTCACCTTCACTGCGAGTCACCGAATTTTCCAAGTAAACCATTACCCGCAATCCCAACTTTTGTAGCTGCCCGTGAATTCCGCTACATTGCAAGTCTTCCCTCCGGCTGGTTTCTCGCGGCGTAAGAACTATGAATCGCAAATTGCCGTCGATCGTACTGGCGATGTTCTTCGCGCTGCTGGTCAGCTACTGTTTCTCGGCCACGATTGCCTGCGCGAATGAAGCCGCAGCACTATTAGCCAGCGCCGAAATCAAAGCAGCGGTCGATAAGTCGCTGCCTCTGTTGGTGGCGGGGGCGAAGGGTTCGCTCGAGCAACGCAAGCAGTGCTTTACTTGCCACAACCAAGGGCTTCCCATCTTTGCCCTGACAACGGCCAAGACGCGGGGTTACTCGATTGATGAAGAGCACCTGCAAGCCCAACTTAAGCACACCGCAGCGTTCCTGGAAAAGAACAAAGCCCGGTATCTCGAAGGGAAGGGTCAAGGGGGACAGGCCGACATGGCCGGCTATGCCCTGTGGACCCTCTCCAGCGGCGCTTGGCCCAGCGACGAAGTGACAACCGCCGTCGCCGAGTACTTTCTGCTCTTCCAAAAGGACAGCGACCACTGGCGCTCGGTTTCGAATCGTCCCCCGAGTGAAGCGAGCCCCTTCACCGCGACCTATGTTTCGCTCTACGGTTTACAGGCCTATGGCACCACCGAGCAACAGCCGCGCATCGCTGCGCGGCGTGACCAGGTTCGCGAGTGGCTGCTGCAGACTGAAGCGAAAGATACCGAGGATCACGTCTTTCGCTTGCGTGCCCTGGCGCTGGTCGATGCCCCGGCAAAAGAAGTTACCCGCGCGCAGACTGCTCTCCTCAAGTTGCAGCGCGACGATGGGGGCTGGGCTCAACTGGCGGACCTTGCCAGCGACCCTTATGCCACGGGCTCGGCCTTGGTTGCCCTGCACGAAAGTGCCAATCTGTCCACCAGCGACGAGGCTTATCAACGCGGCCTCCGCTTCTTGCTCAAGGAGCAACAGAGCGACGGCTCGTGGCATGTGAAGTCGCGCAGCAAGCCGTTTCAGCCTTACTTCGAATCGGGCTATCCGCACGGCAAGGATCAATTCATCTCCATTGCCGCCGGTGGCTGGGCAACGATCGCCCTGCTGCTCGCACTCCCCGCAGTGGAACCACCTGAGCCGGAGTTCGACCTGGTGATTCGAGGTGGGCGAATTGTCGATGGGACGGGGAACCCGTGGTACACCGGCGATGTTGCCCTGCGCGAACAGAAGATTGTCGCCATCGCGCGGTCACTCGCCGGCAAGGGAAAACGCGAGATCGCTGCGCAAGGACTTGTTGTTGCGCCAGGCTTTATCGACATGCACTCGCATTCCGATACGCTGCTGCTGGAAGATGGCCACGCCCAAAGCAAGATCCGCCAAGGAGTGACCACGGAAGTTCTCGGCGAAGGTTCTTCGTCTGGTCCTTATCTCGGTAAGCTCGATCCACTGAAGGTGAAAGTCGGCGGTGAAGAGCGAAGTTGTCGCACGCTGGCCGATTACTTCCGCGCGCTGGAGGAGGGTCAGACGGCAGTGAATGTGGCCTCGTATGTCGGCCTCGATAATGTCTGGCAGTCGATGATGGGCAAGTCGTTCGATCGCCCCACGCCGGAACAATTTGCCGAAATGAAACAGTTGCTCGGTCACGCGATGGACGACGGCGCTGTTGGCGTTTCGACCATGCTCGCCATGCCTCCTGGTTCGCTGGCCAAGACCGACGATTTAATCGACCTTGCGAAAGTCGTGGCCGCGAAAGGCGGGATCTATTCGACTCACAATCGCAACGAAGGTACGGAAGTTTTCGCGGCCATCAAGGAGGCAATTGCGATTGGCGAAGGGGCGAAGATTCCGGTCGACATCATCCACCTGAAGATTGCCGACCAGGAATACTGGGGACGGATGAAAGAGATCGTCCAACTGATTGACGAGGCCCGAGCTCGGGGCGTTAACGTGCAGGCCAATGTCTATCCGTACACGCGTGGCAACAACAATCTGGCCAGCATCATTCCTCCTTGGGCGCACGAAGGGGGCCGCGCGCAGTTGCTCGCGCGATTAAAGAGCGATAAAGACCGCGAGCGGCTGAAGCGAGAAATCAACAGTGGTTTGCCCGGTTGGTACAACCACTTCACTGCGGTCGGCGGCGATTGGGGCCGCATGCTCATTAGTGGTGGTGGGGCCTATCAAGGGTTGACCATGAATCGAGTGCAAGCAATGAAGGCCGAAGGGAAGACTCCACCGCCGGAACCTCTCGATATTCTCTTCGACTTGCTAATCGAAGAGGGAGGTTCAATTCCCACCGTCTATGCTCATCACACCGAAGCTGACATGAACCTGGCGCTAGCACAGCCCTGGTGCTCCATCGGCTCCGATGGTTCTGCCTACTCGACGGCAGGTCCACTGCGGCGCGGCAATCCGCATCCGCGCAATTTCGGCACCTTTCCGCGCGTGCTCGGCGTTTATGTGCGCGAAGCCAAGCTCCTGACGCTGGAAGATGCCGTGCGGAAGATGACTTCGCTCAACGCGGCCAAGATCGGCCTGCGCGAACGGGGTGAATTGAAGGCCGGCTACTTCGCCGACCTGACGCTGTTCGCTGCTGACCGCGTGCTCGACAAGTCGACCTACACGGAACCCTTCGCCTACAACGAGGGGATCGAATATGTGATCGTCAACGGCCAGGTCGTTCTCGACCGGGGCCAACACACCGGCGCGATGCCAGGAAAAGTGTTGCGTCACGTGCCCTGATGCGATCGGCGCATGAAAAGAGCCAGCACGGGGCTGGCTCAAACGTGGGACAGGCATCTTGCCTGTCGTGTGTTATGCAGAAGCTCACAGGCTGGAAGCCTATGCCACGACTGGTTAGGCCAGGATCTTGCTGATTTTGACTTGCGTGTACTTCTGGCGGTGACCGGTCCGCTTGCGATAGTTCTTGCGGCGACGGAACTTTTGGATGTAGATCTTCTCACCTTTTTCGAGGGCGACCAGCACTTCGGCCTGGACCGTGGCACCAGCGACCAGCGGCTTGCCGATCTTAATGGCACCGTTGCCAGAGACAGCCAGAACCTTATCGAAAGTGATTGCGGCACCTTCACTTATGCCGTCTCGAAGGTCAATCGAGAGGACCTGGCCTTCTTCCACTTTGTATTGGCGGCCGCCGTCGGCAATGATCGCGTACATACTCGTCACTTACCTGCAAAACCGTGAATGTTGCCAGCCGCCACAAAACTGCTGCGACCGGTTGAGTCCGAGGGAATTCAAGAGTTTATCGTTCGGCCAGCGGGTCGTCGAGAGGCGTTTCCCGAAAAAAGCGGAAGTTGGACGTTGAGCGGGTGACCGCCGGGCAGTGCAAAGAATGAACAGAAAGTGAAATAGCCAACGGACTTGCTTCGGAAGTATCATGCCAGCAGCAGCCCGCCGGACGAACCAGCGGGCTCACATACTTGCCATTCATCAGGGAGAGACTGCCATGGGTTTGTTAAAAGAGTTCCGCGACTTTGCGATGCGGGGAAACGTCGTCGATATGGCCGTGGGTGTCATCATCGGCGGGGCCTTTGGCAGGATTGTGACGTCGCTGGTAAATGACGTGATGATGCCCCCCATCGCCCTGTGGCAGCAGGGAGCAGATTTCTCGAAAATGGGCCGCACAATCGGCACTGTTACCAAAACCATTACGAAAGATGGCGTCGAGTCACAAGTCACCGAGGCCGTCGTCCTCAAGTACGGCTCACTATTTCAATCGATTGTCGACTTCACCATCGTGGCCATTTGCCTGTTTCTCGTCATCAAAATTATGAACACGGCCCGTAAACGCTTCGAAGAACAAAAGATCGAAAAGCCCGCCGAAGCGCCAGCCGATATCAAATTGTTGACCGAGATTCGCGATCTGCTTGCCGCGAAGTAACAAGCCTGTTCTTAGGTAGCCCGACGCGTCAGCGAGGAGAAATCCTGACGCGGGTTCACCTTCAGCTTTGTCGCCGGATATCAGTTTCTGACGCGAAGTCCATCGCTGCTCGTCGTGAGCGCGAGTGGGAATTTCCCCGCGCGAGCGCGTCAGGCTACTTGAAGACGAGGCGATCTTAAAAAGATCACCTTACGGCCACGGCTGGTCGGGCGTTTCGTGCGGCTGGCGCGCTTCGGCCAGCAGGGCCACGAGCTGCGCGAGGGACTGTTTCGAGAGATGTCCCAGCTGTTCGTGATTGCATTGACGAACCTGCTCGTCGAGCTTGTCGAGCAGTTCAATGCCAGTCGCGGTAATGCCCACCTCCACCACGCGGCGATTCTCCGGTCGCCGCTGCCGTTCGACAAGCTGGCGCTCTTCGAGGCGATCGAGCAGGCGGGTCATGTCCGGCGCGCGAGAGATTAACCGCGCACCGAGGGCTAGCGTGGGAATGGTATCGGGCTGGGCCGCGCGTAAGAGTCGCAGGGCGTTGTATTGCTGCGGCGACAGGTCGTATTGCTGAAACAGCCGCTCTTCGAGCGCCTTCAAGCGGTCGTACGTTCGCCACAGATGCAGATAGGCTTCCTGCTCGGGCGAATCGAACCGCTTGGCAGCTGGCTTGTCGGAACTGGGCGGCATGGATTGGGGCGTGGTCATCCCTTGCAGATTACCCACGCGCCGCGCGCGGGGCCAGTGGTGGCGCTGCGCTTCGATTACTTAGTTAGCTAAGCCCAACTGCTGATGTTGCGTGCGCAGCGCGGCCTGATAGCGGTCAAAGGCCTCGTCATCGCGCTGGCAACTCTGGCCACGATAGACGAGGGCGAAGGCCCGCCGCTCGCGGTCGGGTGAGTGGTTCGCTTCAGCCCGGTGAACCAGATTGCCGTGATGCGCTACCACATCGCCGGGCTGCAAGTGAATCTGCACTTCGGCCGCGCGGTCCTCGTCGCCGTAGTCGGTAATTCCCTGCGAAAACCCCAGCACGTTCGAGCGGCCATGCGGACGAATACCGGTCAGGTGCGAACCAGGAAGATATCGCAAGCAGCCGTTGGCTTCATCGACCACATCGAGCGCGAGCCAAAGCGTGACGACGTGCGGCGGTCGCAGGCAGAAGTAGTAGTTGTCTTGATGCGGCGGCGTAACGTGGTTCGTCCCTCGCGGCTTGTTGAACCACTCGGGAGCGAGCGCGGTCGCTGGTTCGTCTACGAGTGTTTCGGCCAGCAGCCGCCAGCGCGGATGCTGCTGGTACTGCTCAAAGTAGGAATCGAGTTCCATGTTCTGCAGTTGCTTCAAAGTCTCCGGGCGAGACTTGTCTTCGTAAAAGGCATTCGCGGCGGGAAGCGTGGGCACGACTTCGCGAATGTAGCGCGCCAACTCGCCCTTGAGTTCGGTTAGCTCGTCAGCGGACAAAAACTGCCGCACGATGACGTAGCCATCACGATCGAAAGCCGGTTTGCACGAGCGATAGTCCACGATCGGCTCCCTTGCTCATTCCATTTCTTGCACGTCGTTCTTGCCGTAAACAATGGCCCACCAGGTGAAGCCCGAGCCAGAGTGCTTGCCGCCGCGCTCGACAATAAAACTGAGAATTGCGGCCATCAGGACGGTGGACAGACAGGGCACAGCAATCGACAGGAAGATGGTCGGCCGCCAGCTGGTTTGAAAGATGGCTTCCCACCAACTCCAGACAATCGAGAGTGCCAGCCCAAAAATGGCAGCTGGCAGAATCGAACGCGTGGTGGCCCGCGGCACGAACATACCTGTGAAGAACATCGCAGCCAGTGGGCCGACGAACATGTTGAAGAACTTGGGCATCATGTCGACCAGCGTCAGGTTGTAGACGACTTGCAGATAGGCGATGCCATAAGCGGCCCCAGTCACGAACAGCGAAATGAACACCGTCAGCACGCGGGCTAAGCTTAATTGCTGGGAGTCGGTTTCTTTCGCCAGCCCTTTGCGCGGAATCAGGTCTTTCGTCGCAACAGCAGTGATCGCGTTCACGCCCGATTCGAGCGTTTGAATTGCATCGCACAGAAATGCCGAAATCACGAGCCCCGCGCAGCCCGCCGGCAGTTGATTGCCGAGAAAGAACGGAAACAACTTGTCGGCCATTTCGGGCGCCGTCTTGCCGCCGGGTAACAAGGCAGGATGCTTGACGAAATAAGCGAGGAGCGCGAGACCGGCGAGCGAGAGGAGTCCCGCCATCGAAAAATCGACGATCACGTTGGTGAAGTAACTGCGCCTTGCCGCTTGCAGCGAAGGGGTCGAGAAGTAACGTTGCAGCACTACCTGATCGGAGCCGTGCGTGCAGATGTGCCAGAAGAACGAGTTGATCATCGTCCAGACAATCGTATTGCGGACGGTGACATCGAACGTGAAGACCGGCGGCCACTTGTGGTCGGACGAGTTAGATGCTGCTGTGCGCATCCAATCGAGCGGGCCGGTACCATCGGAAACAACGACGAAGCCAATCGTCAGTAGCACGCCGGTCAAAAGCAGAATGCATTGCAGCACGTCGACCCACAGCATCGCTTGAATGCCGCCAATCGCGGTATAAACGGCCGCAATAATGCCGATCGAGCCGATCCACCAATAAAGATCGGGGCCGGGGAGCATCGTCGTATCGCCCCCTTTGACCATGTCGAGCGCCATTGAGGCTGCATAGACGACCATTCCCATCCAGCCGAGTCGCAGGCAGACAAACAGCACCGCGGCGAACAGGCGAACCACATAGCTGAAGCGACGTTCGAGGTATTCATACGCGCTGGTTAGCTTCAGCCGCATGAAGAAAGGAATCCAGAGAAACGTGATGACCAGAAACGTGAACGGCAGCGCGAGATAGCCGAGAAAGAGGGCCGACCCGCGCTTGATCATTTCGCCTGGCACACCGATGTATGACAGGGTGGAAAAGAGCGTGGCGAGAATGCTGAGGCCGACGATCAGCCACGGCATGCGCCGCCCGCCGACGAAAAAGTCTTCGGTATCTTTTTGCTTGCGTCCAAACCAAACCGCAATGCCGAACGTGAGCAATAAATAGAAGACGACCGCCGCGTAGTCGAGCGGATCGAGTCCTCGTTGCACAAGTTCGGGCTGTATCTGGAGCGTTTCGTCCAACGGACCAATCCTCTCACGAAAATCAGGTTCGGGGTGGTTCGGCGGCGGGAATCGCAGCCCGCAAGGCCAGCCCGCCATCGACGAGCAACGACGTGCCCGTAATGTAGTCGGCATCGTCCGAGCATAAAAACGCAGCCGCTTTGCCAATCTCTTCTGGCTGTCCCAAGCGGCCCCAGGGCAACGAAGGAGCTGCCTCGGCAATCTTATCGCTGCCGAAGGTGGCATGCTCGCCGGGCGTATCGATCCAGCCCGGTTCGATCACATTCACGTTGATTCGCTGGGGGAGTAACTCGGCGGCCAAGGTCTTGGCCAAGTGATTCAGCCCCGCTTTCGCCGCGTTATACGCAGCAGCCCGCGCAAAGGGAATGCGCGCATGCACACTCGAGATGAAGACGATCTTGCCGCGCTGCTGCCGCTGGACCATGTGCCGGGCCACAAACTGGCTCATGTGAAAGCCAGCCGTGAGCGTCCCTTGCAACGTTTTCTCGAACAGATCGGGATCGTAGTCGAGGTAATCGCCGCGCCGTGAAAAAGCTGGATTGCTGACGAGAATATCGATCCGCCCCAGTGCTTGAATGGCGCGGGCGACAATCTCCTGGCAAGACGCGCGAGCGAAGGCATCGCCGTCGATCAGCGCCGCGTGCCTGCCGAGCGCTTGAATCTCGGCCACAAGCGACTCCGCTTCGGCACTTGCCGCGCGGTCGTTAATCGCCACATCGGCGCCGGCGCGAGCCAATTCGAGCGCACAGCCGCGGCCAATGCCGCGCGCCGCTCCGGTGACAAGTGCTTTGCGGCCAAGGAGGTTCATAAGGCGGGTCCAAGCGGCGGGGAGTACGATGTCGGCGATACTCTAGCCGCCAGCACCCGCAGATGCAAACTGCTCACGCTACAATGCCGGGCACAAACACCTGCCTTGAAGGATCCCGCCCATGACTATTTGGCGATTTGCTGACCGGCTCGAACCCATTGCACCTGCAGCGCGCCTTACGTTGGGCGAAGGGAACACGCCGCTGGTTCGCTCGACGCGCTTGGGCCCGAGTCTCGGCTTGTCGAATCTGTTCTTTAAGCTCGAAATTTCGAATCCCACCGCTTCGTACAAAGATCGCTTTGCCGCGGCGGCCATTTCGCACATGGTGGCCGCGGGTCAGACGCGCTGCGTGGCCACTTCGAGCGGCAACACGGGTTCGTCATTGGCGGCCTACTGCGCGCTCGCGCAGATTGAATGCCTGATTGCGATTGTCGAAGGTGCCCCCCTTGGCAAGTTGCAGCAAATGCTCGCCTATGGTGCGAAGCTGTTTAGAATTCGGGGCTTTGGTCTCGATCCGCAATTGACGAAAGACGCCTTTACGACGGTGAAAGAACTGGGCGCTCAACCCGGCTCGGCGACTCAGGTCAGTTCGTACACCGTGAGTCCCCTCGGCATGTCGGGCGTCAAATCGCTCAGCTATGAGTTGGCCGAACAGGCGGAGAAGATCGATCACGTCTTTTGCCCCGCCGGTGGTGGCGGCATGGCGCTGGCTGTCGCCCGCGGCTTTGCCGATCTCGTGCAGTTGGGAAAAATCGCTCGGAGTCCGCGCGTCGAAGTCGTTCAGCCCGCAGGTAACGACACAATTGCTACTCCGCTGCGGCGCGGCGATGCGACCGCGCGCGAAGTCAGTTGCACGTCGCGCGTTAGCGGGTTGCAGGTTCCGAACGTGATGGACGGCGACCTGGTTGTCACCGAATGCCGAGCCTGCGGTGGCACTGGTCACGCTGTGAGTGACGAAGCAGTGTGGGAAACGCAAGCGCGACTGGCGCGCGAAGAGGGAATCTTCTGCGAACCAGCAGGTGCCACTTCAGTCACCGGCCTGATTCAGGCGGCTCGCGAAGGGCTGTTGGATCCCGCAGCAACCATTGTCTGTTGCGTTACTGGTTCCGGCTTCAAAGATCCGCCATCGGTCGAGCGGATGCTCGCTGGGACATCATGCCCGCTAATCAGCTTGGATGAGTTTCGCGAAGTCTCCCGCGCTCGCTAAAGAAAACCGGAAGGTCCGGCACGAATGACACAAACTTACGGGCAGAATTTGTTCTCCGGCTTACCGGCCGAACTACCGCAGGAACTGACCGACGTGTTGCTCGCGGCACCCGGACTGCGGGTCGAGCGAATCGTCTCGCGCGGGCAGGCATCGCCCCCCGGCTTCTGGTACGACCAGCCCGAGCACGAATGGGTGCTCCTCTTGCAAGGGGCTGCCAGATTGCGAATTGTGAATGCAGACGGTGCCGAGCGGGACCAGGAACTGCAGCCCGGCGACTATTTGCACATTCCCGCCCACCAGCGGCACCGCGTCGAATGGACGCATCCCACCGATAATACAATTTGGTTGGCGGTCTTTTTTTCCTGCCCGCTGCAGTGAGCCCAAACCTCCCTTGCAACCCGCCAAAGCGGCTCAACCTGCCCGATTGCCCGCCGAATCGGCCAATGTTGATTGACACCGCCGATTTGCAGCGACTAATTTATCTGTAGGGGCTTTGTCAGCAGGGTGACAGCGAGGGGCCAGTCAAGGGATGTTGGTCCCGGTTGCAGCAAGCTGGTTTGTCGTCTTATCTCCATCGACAAACGGGGCTTGCCCAGAGGCAGCAGCCACAGCCGATTCCGGCAGCGGTCACCCACAGCAAGAGGAACAGAATCATGCAGGCGTTTTGCAACGACCCATCAGCCCGCGGGCTGATGCGACCGGCCGCTTATTTGCTCACTTGCCTGGGCGTTTGCCTGTGGGCAACGTCGGCACCCGCTCAAGAGGCTCCTCCTGCGCCGAATGCGCTGATTGCAGCCGCTGAACCAGATGCAAACGGCTATCTGGTGTTGCCCTTGCCCAAGCCGGGACCGGGCGAAACGCTGGGCGCGTTCGAATCGCGCAAGAACCAGGTCAAGACCAAGGTAATGAACGCGCTGCGGGCCGAGTTGCCGCTGGGCGAAAATCTGCTGCTGGTCGATCGCTACTTCAACAATTTTGAATTCCGCACACTCACGCAGTCGACTCCCGAAGCTCTCGAAGCACTTCCCAAGGCCCGCTTCGATTTCTTCAAGTACTACATCTTCGTATGCAAGAACCAAGAGACGCATCAGGAGATGATCAAGCTGACATTCGCCATGATGCAGCAGATTGCGATGAATAACTTTCATCCGGTCGTACGGTACAACGCCATGATCATGATCGGTGACTTGAACGAGCAGGAAGTGCTGCGAGTCGGTGCGACTCCGCTGCTGCCCGAACCGTATGCGGCCGCGATTCCGTTTATGGTCGACCGGATTAGCGACCCGAAAACACCCGACCCAGTGCGGATTGCCGCGCTCGTTGGCCTCATTCGCCACCTGGAATGGGAGCCGTTCCGCGCTCCGGAAAAGCCAATTCCAGCTGGCACGCGAACCACGATGCTCAGCACGCTCATCAAGTTGGCCGAAACGAAGGATCCACCAGCGGGACGGACGGTCGTGGGTCAACAATGGTTACGCCGCCGAGCTATCGAAGCGCTCGGCCTGGCGGGCGCAGTGACCGCTCAGCCCAACGCCATTGCGACCATTGAGAAGGTGCTGAAAGATACTTCCGAGCCAACGAGTGTCCGCTGCGCAGCCGCCCTCGCTTTGGGCCGCATGAATGTGCCGGCCAATCATAAGATCGATGCAAACGAACTCGCGCGCATTCTGGCTCAGTTGGCGACTTCGTCGGTCGTGGGCGAATTCGACCGCCTCGCCAAAATGGATTCGATCGAGAAAGAGCATCAAGCCGTTTACGCGCGACTTGGTACCGGAATTGGCGGTGGCGGTGAAGGTTATGGTGGCGGCGTAGGTGGTGGTCAAGTTCCAGGAGTTGATGGTGGCTTCGGCGGGGCCGGACAATTCCAGGGTGAAGATCCCAAAGCCTATCGTTTGGACGCGGTTCGCAAACGCCTGCGTTATCATCTTTATTGCGTACAGACCGGGCTGGGACATCCGCTCGATAAAGCAGGGACGCCACCCAATCCGGCGAATCGCAAGGGTGTACAACGCCTGGCTACAGTCCCGGCGGAACGTAAAACAGCTGAAGAAATGCTGGCGGGCGTGAATCGGCTGGCCGATCTCGTCGAGAAGAACAAGATCGACCTTTGGCAGCTCGAGAACGATATGCGGGCCGAGTCGAAATCGCTCGCAGGAGCGATCGCCCGCGCTATTCCCGCACCAGCGGCAGCGCCGGCAAACCCCGGTGCTCCCGGTCAGCCTGCACCCATGGGAGTGGCACCAACTGTGAAACCCGCTGCTGGCGACGAAGACTTGCTCGGTGGTGCTGCGCCAGGGAAGAAGTAAGGGACGCGACTGGAACTCGTCGCAACACGAACACTTCTTCGGTTTCTGCCAGGCGAACCAGCCGCGGCGATTGACTACTAGCGTAGACGAGGTGGCTGATCCATCGTCGCTACTCTCGCCGTTTGCGTTACCAGCGGTCACCCCAAAAACTCAAGCGTAAAGCGCGACCCTTCCCGCCATCTCAGGCTGGCACTGCTGAAGCAGCAGTGCCACACAAGGGTCGATCGCTCTCATTGCGCGTTCAAAAGCTACCCGCGCGATCGTTCGCTTGAGTAACGCATCACATAGAACAACAGCGTAAGGACGGACTGCAAGGTGGCGGCGACGTAGGTAAGTGCCGCCGCATTGAGCACGTTGTTTACGGGACCCATGTCGTTCGGGTGTACGACCCCTTCGCTAACGAGCAAGCGTTTGGCGCGTGTGCTGGCATTGAATTCCACGGGCAGGTTGATCAGCTGAAAGAACACGAGCCCACTGAACAGGACAATGCCTGCGAGGAGCAGCATCTTGAAGTTGAAAATCACACCAAGCAGCATCAACATAGCGCCAGCATTGCTGCCAAAGCCTGCGGCCGGCACCGCGATGTTACGAATCACCAGCGGCACATAGCCGACGGCATCTTGAATGGCGTGCCCCGCTTCGTGCGCGGCGATACCCACCGCCGTCAACGTACGACCGTGGAACACGTCGCTACTGAGGCGCAGGACTTTATCGCGCGGGTCATAATGGTCGCTCATATGCCCCGAGACAGGCTCAATGGCCACCTGGTGCAAACCGGCACCATCCAGAATATGGCGGGCTGCAGCAAAACCGGTCATCCCGGTGCTAAACTGCTGTCCTTTGGAATAAGCCGAGCTGACCCAAGCCTGCGCGAGCAGGGCCAGACCAATGGCCGGCAAGGTCCACAACAACAGCTCAATTTGAGTAAATCCGAACATAGGCTTAGGCCTTTTTCTCCGCAAAGTTTGGGTTATTCTGCCTGGCAACTGTCGAAATCGACGGCCACCACGATCAGCCCCCAAAATAAGCAATTCCCATGCCGCGGGCTGCCGCAAGTCGTGCGGTAGCAGCGGACATCAATTCTAGAAGCGAATCTGCTTCCGGGCGGGGGGCAGCACTACCAGTTCTTCGTCCTCGGCGGTCGTTTCTCGGGCAGATTACCGCTTTTCGATAGCGGGTACCCAGCGCGAACTGCTCGCACGTTAAGACCAATGCAACGAACGGATTCAAGTAATGGCACGTGGCACGCGATGGAGGTGCCTGCGAAACGACTGCCACGGACATGCTTACTTCGGTAACTTAAAATCGGCGATGTAGAGCTGACTGCTGTGGTCTTCGCTGCGAGTGCTGGTCCACATCAATTGCTTGCCATCGGGCGAGAAGACCGGCAGCACGTCAGCGCCGGCGAAATCGGTGATGCGCGTCGGCGCGCCGAGCGAGAACTTGCCGTCTTTGATTTCGTACTTGGCCAGCCAGAGGTCGTAGTTGGGGCGGGCAGTGGGGTCGGAGTGATCGGCCCCCGACCAGATGATGTAGGGTTCGCTCGGGTGCCAATAGGGGCCCCAATTCACACCGTTCGTGTCGGTAAGTGCCGTTTCGTTCTTGCCATCGATGCCGATCACATACAGTTGCAAATGCTCGGCCTGCTTGCGATCGCTGCGAAAGATTACCCACTTGCCATCGGGCGAAATGAACGGCCCGCCGTCGTAGCCCGGAGCATCGGTCAGTTGTTTGACGTCGCTGCCATCGGAGTTCATCACATAAATATCAGCGTCGCCATCACGATCGCTGCAAAAGGCTATCAGCTTGCCGTCTTTCGAATACGCACCTTCAGCATCATAGCCCTTGGTGCTGGTCAGCTGTTTGAGGATATTGCCTTGCAGGTCAGCTTCGAACATTTCGGTATGAGGATCGAAGTCCCACTTGTAGCGCCGGCGCACACCAGCTTTCTTATCGGCCTCTTGCTGGGCCCGTTCGTCGTCCTCGGTCTTGGTGATGTTCGGATCGAGATGGCTCGAAGCAAACAAGATCTTCTTGCCATCGGGGGTGAAGTACGCACACGTAGTGCGGCCGCGGCCCGTGCTGATGCGTGTCGGCCGCCCGCCGGCGAGAGGCTGCGTGAAAATCTGGTAGAACGGATAGTCGAGAGGCTGAGCCTGGTAGACAATCGTCTGGCCGTCGGGCGAGAAGTAGCCTTCGCCGGCCTTCGTCATGCCGCTGGTTAGCTGGCGCGTGTTCGAAAGAAAGTTCTTCTCAATCGAATTCGCCAGATCAGCGGGCTTTCCCGCAGTGGGCTTGCCCGCTCCTGGCGGCTGAGCGAGGAGTGCGGACGCGAATCCGACCGTGAAGGCCAACGAAGCAAACCAATAAGCGCGTTGCATGAAAGTTGTCCTGCCAAGCGTCGATTGAGCACAAATGACTATGAAGATTTATACCAAGACGGGTGACGACGGCGAAACTGGCCTGTTCGGTGGCCCGCGCGTTCGCAAGGACGATCCGCGGATCGAAGCCTACGGCACTGTCGACGAACTGAATGCGCTCCTCGGACTCGCCCGCTGCGAAGTCTTGCCGCTCGAAATTGAAGCAACCCTGGCCCGCGTGCAGAACGACCTGTTTGCCGTCGGCGCTGAACTTGCCTCGCCCGATCCTCAAGCGATGGGAACCGCCTGGATCGGCGACTCGCAAATCGCGCATCTCGAACAGGCCATCGACGCCTTCGACGATCGCCTGCCCCCGCTCAAGAAGTTCATCTTGCCAGCCGGCAATCGCGGCGCTTGCACCATTCACGTCGCCCGCGGCGTCTGCCGCCGCGCCGAACGCTGCGTCGTCACCCTCGCCGACCTCGCTGGCGTTACCGTCTCCGCTCAACTCATCCGCTACCTCAACCGCCTCGGCGACTATCTCTTCGTCGCCGCCCGCGCCGCGAATGTGCTTGCGGGAGAAGCAGAGATTCCTTGGGAAAAACCGGGGTAATCAAGACTAGCTATGGCAATTTTGGTAGCGGTTGAACATTCGTTTCCAAGTGCGATTGATGCAGATTGAAGTAAGTGTCGTTCCCTCCAAAGCAGCGGAGCACAATCGCACCAGGTGCGACCTCTTTGTCAATGAGTGGAACTAGCGTGCTCAGGTCGCCATTGAGCTGCATTATCAGTTCGCCCTCGCGCCGGACGCGCACGTCGTTTTTCCGCACTTGAATGGTGACGACGGCGGGGGTTCCCTCCGCGAAGGTCTCATCGCTGAATACTCTGCCATTGAGCTTATTCCCCGTAATTCCCATGATCTTGTGCTCTCTTCCTTGTAGCAATCCATTTGAACCCATTTTGCCAGTCAGCAGGTCCATCACGAGTTCAACTGTGCGATTGCCGGTAACGGGAACAAATACCTTCCAACCGTGACGATAGTCACGAGAAATGACTAGATGCAAGTCGTATTCTTCCGGAAGATCCCGCGACAATTCAACTTGCGAGCGCACACCCTTGCTACGCAGTTCTGCGTGCGGCGTCCATTGGTCGCTCAATGGTGATTGTGCAATGTCGATCGCGGCGAGGACGTCCTTACCTGGCAGGAGCATCGGTGAGAAGTACACTTCCTTGTTCCATTTGAAGAGGCATCCCGGCAATTTTTCGTAGAGATAAGCCCGATCCTCGGGCGAAATAACGGCTTGCTGCAAGTTAACGGAACGCAGTTGCTTACAGGTGGCCAACTTTTCACCTAACGGCCGCGTCATCTTGACAAACTCGAGAGAGACGCCAGAAAGCAGCGGGCAACTCGCTAGCCAGTCAAACATCGGCTCGTCAAAGTTGGCTTTCGCGAGTGATACATATCGCAGCTTCGGCAATGGCCCGAGGGCCGAGAGTCCCTTCCCCGAAATCCCACCCGCGAATCCTAGATTGATGTGTTTTAGATTCGCTGCGATCGGTTGCAACGCGACGAGTCCCTGGTCGGTAAGTCCCGGCGGACAAGACTCGATGCTTTCGAGTTGTGGCAGCGCTGCGAGTTGTTCGAATCCTGCATCGGTGATTCGAGTACCCCACAAGAGAATTAGCTTTAAATTCTGCAGAGCAGCGAGATGCTGCTTGAGGTCGTCGTCGGTCACTTTTGTGCCGCCAGCATCGAGGTATAGCACCTTAAAGGGCTTGCGAAAGGGCAGGGCCTTCAGGTTATAGGGCATTGACCCGTCTTCCATCAGAAGCGTCAGCTTGGCTCCAAGATTTTGGAAATGCTCGGCCGCTTTGTGCTCAGCGGTTGTGGGTTCGCTTGGTAGCAACCGGAGTGGTGCGCTATCGCAACGGAGTTCAAATGACTCTACTTCAATAGTCGGATTCGTCCCGTCTCCGATGGCCACACCTAGACATCGTGTCGGGCCGAACTTGCCATTGCTGAATATAGAGATAGCGCTATGGGGGCCTGACCAGTTAATGAACTCTTTCCCATTCAGCATCGTTTGAACGGAGCAGGTGTTGGTTTGATTCATTACCGAAACGTGCAGTTCGTGAATCTTGTCGAGAGCTAATGGAGGAGTTGGCACGCTGGAGTCGTTCTCCGGCTCACCGGGCCATTTGCCATTGATGAGATCCAACCCGCTGAAGTTGGATTTACTTGAGCGGCACATCACTTTAAAGCGTGTCGCAACACCACTGGGGCAAATCAAGCCGATTTCGTGACGATCTTCTAAAACCTTGAACCGCAGGCGCGCTTCGTAGGACTCGCCAGGTGCAATCTCTGCAGGAATTACCAGGGCAGAACCATTGCCAGTCCCCTTTAATCCGCTTTCAACCTTTTCCCAAGTACCACGAACCCCGTCCCATTGAAGGTTGATATGAGGCAGCATCTCGTGCCACTCACCCTTTGCCAGTTCTTTGACTCCAGGGGCGAGCGGTGGCGGTTGAGGAAGCTCTCGCGTCCACTCCGCACCTACGATCTCGCCGTGCAAGTTGTTCCCCGATGAGTCCTGAAGCACTTTGCCAGTGCCTTCATCCATTTTGTAGAGAAGCTTTGTGTCGCCATCGGCTTCGAGCGTCGCTGGCGGGACAAACGTGCCCTTGTAGCGAA
Source organism: Anatilimnocola aggregata (assembly GCF_007747655.1). Taxonomy (NCBI): domain Bacteria; kingdom Pseudomonadati; phylum Planctomycetota; class Planctomycetia; order Pirellulales; family Pirellulaceae; genus Anatilimnocola; species Anatilimnocola aggregata. Next base: position 1,745,944 of record NZ_CP036274.1, on the reverse strand, counting down.
CGGAGTTCGAAATTCGAACTTGTTGAATGAAGCCGCGATAGCCGTCTCCGCTGCCGACATTTTTGTCGATTCGAGCACCAATTCGCGTTGTTTGACTGTATTCCTTCGTGCCCGCGTTACCGAATTTGAAGCCGTCGTTCGTAGATCGTGTGCCGTTCAGATAGATTTCGCATTCACCATGATCGATCACCACAGCGATATGGGCAAGTTCTTCTCGCCTAGGCGGCGTTCCTGTCGGAAAGACAATCCCTGGCTTTGCGGATGTTGTTACGTGAATCGCGTTGTTTCGCTTCGATAAATCAACGTCCCAACTAACAAGGCCGATCATGACTTGGGACGGAGCATTTTCGGTCACACTATAAGAATGGAAAATGGCTGCGTGATTTCCTTTTTGGATCGCGCCATCTGCCAAGCGCGCCTCAAAGGTGAAGGGCTTCGAGTCTTCAAGGATCAGGTTAGGGATTTGAACGTAGTCTTCGCCATCAAACTTTAGTGCCCAGGGGGTTGAGGGACTGTTCGTTACAGGTGTCGTTGGGAGAGGAGGTTCTGCAGGAATAATCTGCGGCGAGGTTGTCTCCGGCACTTTGACGACCGGGGGCGTGGTCTTCAGCGAAACGCGCACGATCTCCCTCTTGTCCTTCGAGATCGTTACTGTCCGTTTGTCGATGGTTAGTTGCTGCTCGTCGGGCTGGGCGAGTTCTACAGCGTATTTGCCGTCGGTGAGGGTGATTTTCCAGTCGTTGGCTTTGGAGATTTCGGTTTGCTTGCCGGCTTGACTCACGGTGAGCTTGACGTCGTCGGCAACGCCATCGGCCAGGACAACTTCGAGTTCACCTTCCGGTGTGCGGATCGAAAACGTCACGCCCGCGGCAACCACGCCCAGTATCGCGAGGCCGACGAGCGCGACAGCGAGCCAATTGCGGCGTGAGGAAGACTTGCTCGATGAGGCAACCGGTTGCTGCTTGCCTGGTCGCGATGGTTGAGTAAGGGCGACTGTGTTTTGCGAAAATGAAGTTCCCGTGGCCTGATGACCGCTGATAGCTGGGAAGGAGCCAGATTTTGTAGCCAGATGCAGTTGGTCGAGTTCGTCCACAATCTCGCGCATCGAGGCAAACCGGTCTTCGGGCTTCTTGGCCATCATCTTTAGATAGCTGGCCTCCAGGCTGGCGGGGACTTCGGGCCGGATCGAAGTGAGCGACGGCGGCGCTTGTTGATGGTGGGCCATCATCGTCGCCCCTAGCGAATCGGATGCGAAGGGTGCTTTGCCGCTGAGCAAGTAATAGAGCGTGCAGCCTAGGCTGTAGATATCGCTGGCCGCGGTCACGGTGTGGACATCGAGCGTCTGCTCGGGACTCATGAAGTCGATGGTCCCCATCATCTGGCCCGACTGCGTCAGGCCATCGCGCCGCTGCGTTTCGGCCTGGTCGTTAATGCGCGCCAGCCCCATATCCAAAATCTTGACGCGTCCGTTCCCTTCCAGCAGCAAGTTGTGCGGCTTGATATCGCGATGCACGATGCCTACATCGTGCGCCGCTTGCAAACCGGCCGCGGCTTGCTTGATGCAGCTGACTGCTTGTTCGATGGAGAGAGGGCCGCTCTCTTTAACGATGCGGGCCAGGTCGCTGCCGTTAATGAACTCCATCGCCAGAAAATGCTGGCCGTTCGCTTCGCCCGCGTCGTACGTCGTCACCACATTCGGATGATTCAATCGCGCAGCGGCGCGCGCTTCACGCTCAAAACGTTGCTTGGCTTCGGGTGAAGCGAGGGCCTTTGGGGCAATCAGCTTGAGCGCTTCGATGCGGTCGAGCCGGCGATGACGCGTGCGATAGACGTTTCCCATGCCCCCTTTGCCGAGCAGGTCCAGAATTTCGCGCTCGGCCACCACGAGTTGTTTATGCTTGCCCTGATAGATGGCCTGCGCCTGAAACGAAGTTAACTTGCCGGCCTTCGCGAGCGCGACTGCGGCAGCCTTACCATCGGCGGGGCGTTTTTCAGCAGGAAGTTCGTCCAGAGCTCGCTGAGCGACATCCATCGTCATGAGTTGACTGGCAACCAGCCGCTGCATGAAGTCGGCGAGCGAGAGCGTGGCATGCGCGCCGGTTTCACCGGCGCTCGAGATCGTATCGGTCGACGGCTTTCTCGGTAACGATTTCTCCTCCGGGTTGCGAACAGCTGCCATCGCGGACCTGAGCGGAGCTTCGTTCTGATGCGGATTCGCGACCGCCGGGCTGCGCAGCTTGACGAGGAAAGTATCGACGCTGCGATCGAGCTGCTCGACAGTCTCCTGGCAGGTGTGGCAGGTGTCGACGTGTTGTTCGAGCGACTCCAATTCGCTGGCGCTCACCTTTCCCAAGCAGTAGTTGGAAAGTTGCTCGACCGACGGGCAGTTCGGGTCACTCATGAGAAAAATCCGCGGAAGGGAGGGCGATGTCCTTAGAATCAAGTACGAACAGGTGTGACAGCCGCTAATCGAATTCGCCCAGCATGTCTCGCAACTTCTGGAGCAGCCTGGATTTAGCCTTCCGCACCGCGGCGGGGGAGCAATTCAAAATCGCGGCCACTTCGGGAGCCGGCAAATCCTGAAAAATCGCCAGCTCGATCAGCCGTTGGCTCTCGGCGGGGAGCGACTGATGTACGATCGCCGCGGCCCGCTTGGCCAAGTCGCGCAGGTCGGAATCGAGCACCACGGTGCTGTGCTCAGTGACTTCTGGAATGACCTGCAGCCGCTGCAGAGCCTGTGTTCCACCTTCGGCCTTTTCATCTCCGCGGCGGGCGACATCGGTGAGTGCGTTCCGGGTGACTGTTGCCAGCCAAGCGCGAAACGAACCGCTGGGATGCGACTCGCGATAAGTCCGCAGGCCGGACCAGACTTTCACCAAGATGGTCTGCAGCATGTCGCCGGCGTCGTCCGGAGTACAGCCTGCTCGGCGGCACCAGGTGTAAATCAGGGGCGCGTAGATCTCGACGAATTGAGACCAGGCCGCTTCATTCTGCTCGCGCAGTTCAACGAGCAGGCTGGCAGATGTTACTTCGCCCGTTCTGGGATGGTTTTCCAGCTTCATGAAGTAAGCATCTCGTACGCCACCGAACAATCTCCCCTCAGAGATGGTATTCGGTAGCAGAGCGGGGAGGAAGAGAGACCGGTGGGGTTAAAGGAATAAAGAGGGGAAGGGTTAAAGGGAAACATGCGTTGCATCCCTGTCCTCTTCACCCCTTCCTCGCTTCATCCCTTCCTCCCTACTTCCCCACAGCGGCTTCCTGTAATGCCTGTCGCAGTTTAGAGCCGTCAGCGTTTTGCATTCCAATGCGCTGGATGAGCAGAATGACGAAGAGTTTTCTCTCCGGATCAATCCAGCCTTGAGTACCAAACGCACCGCCGTGGCCATAAGTGCCGGGGGACATCATGGCGTGAACGCCGGTCGGCTGACGCACCACGGCCCAGCCAAAACCAAAGCCCATTCCTTCGGTGAAGCCGGTCTTAATCTCGCCCGTTTGCACGGTGGTCATTTGCTTAACGGCTGCCTTCGACAGAACGCGCTGGCCGTCGAGTTCTCCCTGGTGGAGCATCATTTGATAGAGGCGGGCGAGATCGGCTGCAGTGGAATAAAGACCACCGGCGGGAATCGGATGTTTCGCGTTTTTGGTAGGGCCAAGCAACACATAATTCGCGAACACAAGTTTGTCTTCTTTGCGGTCATACAAACCAGCGAGCCGCTGCAATTGTTCTTCGCTGGGATAGGGTGTGGTATCGACCATTTTCAAAGGCTTGAAGATTCGCTCTGCCAGGAAGTCTTCGAATGACTTGCCCGACTTCACTTCGATAATGCGCCCGAGCGCGTCGATGCCCGCGTTGCAGTAAGCCCACTTCGTGCCTGGCTCGAATTGCAAAGCCTGTTTGGCCGCAACCTCCGTTGCTTCGGCCAGCGTGTGCTTGCGGTCGAAGTAGAGACTTTTCAGATCGCCCGGATAAGCGCCCGGAAGTCCCGACGTGTGAGTGAGTAGATCGCGAATCTTGATCGGCCGAGTTGGATTGCGGAGCGAGTCTTTTCCGTCCTCCTTAACCACCAATTGTTGGCCTTGAAACTCTGGCAAGTGCTTGGCCACGTCGTCATCGACCGACAACTTCCCTTCGTCCTGCAGGATCATGATGCCGATGGCCACGATGGGCTTGGTCATGGAAGCAATGCGAAAGAGAGCATCCTGCTTCATCGGCTGCTTGGCTTCGATATTCTGCCAGCCCAGCACCGACGTCGATTGAATTCCCTCGGCATTACCGACAACCGCCACTAGCCCCGCGACTTCGCCTTGCTCCACAAACGGCTGCATTGCCGCGGTCAGCTTGCTCGCGCTTTCGTTTGATTTTTGAGCGTGAGCAAATGATCCACTGAGAATAAGGCCGATGCCCAAGCTCAGGCTAACGAGGAAAATACGCTGCTGAACAAGTGCCATAAAAACTGCTCCGAAAAATAGATCTTTGAATTGATGTAGTTAGCTCAAATGCTTCGCAAAGAAGCCCTTCACCTTTTCCCACATCGCTGGGCTCAGGACGTGGCCGGTGTTCTCTTCGATGAAGTATGAGAAGTTCTTCTCGGCGTGAGCTGCTTGGTAGGCTTTCTCGATGCGGGCGATTCCTTCGCGGCATTCTTCAATCGGGCTACCGTTGTCTTGATCGCCCAGATTCAAATGAAGCGCGCGAGGCGCGATCAGCGCGGCGATGTCGGGCGTATCGCCGTATTGATAGAGCCCGGGAATGAAGTTGGGAAAGCAGTGCAGCATCTGCTTGCGATGAATGGCCGAATACGTCGGCAGGCAGCAGTTGCCAACGAGGGCTTTCAACCGTGGCTCCCACGGACCAACCAGCCAGGTGTGCGTCGATCCCATGGAGTGGCCATAGCAGCCCAGGCGCTCGGCATCGACCTCGGGGAGCGACACGAGATAGTCGACAGCCCTGCGCATATCGAGAATGTGCTTCCAGGCGAGGCACTTCCCTTCGACCACATATTTTAGGAACAGGAACCGTTCGAGCGCGCCACCTTTCTGCTTGTATCCCTTTTCCCGTTCACCAAACCCGAGGGCATCAGGACAAAGCACCACATAACCTTCACGGGCGAGCGCCAGCCCCGTATGGTGCATGGGCAGACCGGCGAGCCCTGCGGGCTCAGAAGCACCCAGATGCCACGCGCCATTGTGTTGATGCCAGAGGCAAATACCGGCAGCCGGTTTGGCTTGATTCGCCGTGTCAGGAACCAGCAACCATGAGGTCACGACTTCGCCTGGTTCGGTCTGGTACGAAACTTTCAATCGCTTCACACCATCAAGTTGCTCGGTCGAGAGAATCTTGGCTTCGAGCGCTGGTGCATCCGGCCACGGTCCACCAAGGCACGTGAGTAAGCGGTCTTTGAAGTCGGCAGTGGGTTTCATGATGAACGCATCTTAAGTGCGAGGAGCGAATTCGAGTTGGCTTGCGCCTTTGGGTAGATCGAAGCAGGCGGTGAGAGAACTGGCGTCGGAGTGGTATTCACCGGACTCCAGAAACTCGGCTGATTTCGCTCGCTTCAGTTCCATGCGTCGATCGGCGACATTGATCAAGATGCGAGAGTCGTCTTCGACCCTGCGCAGGCGTACCGTGAAATTCGTGGTCGCGAAGGGAGCTCGCAACTTTAGTCCCTTCTCGACTCGTTCGATGGTCGTCAGTTCCTTCGCGGCCCAATAGCGAGCGATTTCGCTGAGCTTCATCCATTTGATTTGCTGATCGTACTTGGCTTCGAGTCGCTTGACGATCTCTTTGAAGATGTTGAAGCCAATCCGCTCACCGTTGAAATAGATGCCGGCCCAATGGCAGACCATGATGGCCGGTTCGCCACGATCGATTACTTCAACCAGGCGACCGCCGCTGCCGTCAGGATAGATGAATTGATTCACATTGCCCGGCGTGAGGCCGTCCCAGCCTCCGAACCAGTCGCCGGTGCAACCAATGATCGAAACGGCGCACTTCGGATTGTTGGAGTCGAGTCCGCTGGCGTATTCGACCCGCGGGGCAACGCTGCGGTCTCCCTTGTCGTACAGATGGCGGAAGTAGTGCGGAATCTCCGCTTGAAAGACATCGCGGCAACTTTCGAGCGTGGCCTGCGACAGATTCGGCAGCACCTTGTTCCCGAAGCCGCCGGGGGTTGTGATCCCTTCACAGGGCAGCCCCGCGTTCTTCAAAACCTTGAGAGCGTAGCTGAGATAATTGGCCAGTTCATCGACGCTCTTGCCGACGGAGAAGCCCCAGTTCTCCATCGTCCGTTCGCTGCGCTCTTCATAGGGACGACCGGTTGCGGTGTCGATTGCCCAGGTGTGTGTGATCATCTCGGGATGAATGTCCCAATCGGGGACCATCAACTCCCGCACTAGTTTGAGGCTGTCTTGCAATTCCTTTTTTGTCCAGCCCGGCATCTCGCGATCGACCCAACCTACGCAGCAAGGATAGGGAACGATGCTGTACTTTCCTTTCACCCCTTTGTCGTGGCACCATTCGCCGAATTCGCGCACGAACGAATCGGGAATCTCGCGCGGAAGCTTGCGCCAGTCTTGCAGGTAGCGATCGGGGAAGACTTCGGCAAACTGCGGAATGCAGAAGTGGGCGACGTTCACCAGGCAGGTCGAGTCGTCAATGATGAAACTGACCGGAACGCGGTTCTGCGGATTGAGGACTGTAACTCCCTCATCAACCTTGGGCCGCTGGCCGGGGATTTGAGCTTCGCCGAGCGATGGGTACGAACCCATTGCGCCCGCCGCGAGTGCGGCGGCCGAGCCTTGCAGGAAAGATCGCCGATCGAAGTATGAATTCATGCGAGACCTCCGCCAGGAAACAGCAGTGAAGCGAGGGTTACGTTACTCGATTGGCAGGAGGATTACCATTCTCCGCGAGTTCTCACTTGGATCGGTGCAGACCTTCGTCGACAAAGTACCTCGCGGCAATGGGGCTTAGCGAGGGAACGATGTTGCGTCCTTGGCCGAGATACAAGCTGCCGGTGGGTGCTGCGTATTGAACAGCGTTGCCGATCAGCTGCTGAATATTGGGATTGTGATAGATCGGAAAAGTCTCGTGACCGGGACTTAAGTAGATCACTTTGCCCTTACCTCGCCGCCAGGCACAACCGCTGCGAAAGACCTCGCCTCCTTCGAACCAGCTGACGAGAAACAGTTCATCGGGCGCAGGGATATCGAAATGTTCGCCATACATTTCGCTTTGCGATAGCTCGAACCATTCGTCGCGCAGGCCGCTGACGACGGGATGCCCAGGGTCGATCACCCAGACCCGCTCTTTCTCCGCCGCTTCGCGCCAACGGAGCATGCAACTAGTACCCATCAAGCGGCGAAAAATCTTGGACGCGTGGGCTGAATGCAAGGCAATGAGTCCCATGCCATGCAGGACGCGATCGTGCACGCGCTGCACTACTTCGTCGCTCACGCGGTCGTGGGCGGCATGTCCCCACCACAGTAGTACGTCGGTTTCGGCCAGCGATGCGTAAGTCAGGCCATGTTCCGGTTCATCGAGCGTGGCAACGCGCACTTCCATCGAACTGCCGAAGCGGGCGTCGAGCGCATCGGCAATGACCGCGTGCAATCCATGCGGATAAATCGCTCTGACCTGATCGACGGTCAACTCGTGAATATATTCGTTCCAGATCGTGACGCGCAGCGGAGAGGCAGCCATCCGTGTCTCCTGAGAATTCGTTAGCAGAGTTTCGCGCAAGCCAGCTCTGCTGGCCGCAAGATCACGCATGGTGATCGCTGCGTGCCGCGCACGCAAGGCGGTCGAAAGTTCATAGCAGTGGTTCGCAGTAGCACCGCTAGCGAACTAAGCAGGAACAATTTCCGGCCACGAGACATCGGCCCGCGTGTGCAATCGTCCCGCCACTTCGCCCAGATCGGGACGTTCAAGCAACAACTGCGCGAGGACATCGTTGGTGGTAAGAGGACCGAGATCGAAACACAACAATAGATCGGCTCCCGGTGCATCGACAAGCGCAGGTGCTTCGCGGAACGAAGTCGATTGCAGACTCTTCTGCCACAGCTGCGGATCGCGCGAGGCTTGTGAGCGCTCGGGTAACACGCAAAGGAACCGACGTTCAGCCGCAGTCCCTTGCCAACGAGGCTGCGCTTGTTCGACGAGCGTTCGCCAATCGGCTGCAAGTTGCGGATCGATGGCGGCCCCTTCGGCAAGCACCGCGGCGATATCGAGCGATTCGAGTTGTCGTAGCACCAGCGTGCGACTGTCGCGTTCCAACTGCGCGAGTAATCGCGTCCGGCCATCGCCACCACCAATTAAAGCAGAGAGCATGCCACCGGCAGGTAGCAATACCGTGCGTGTCAATTGATCGTCGAGCGCTGTCGATTGTTCCGCATCGGCTGCTTTCAATTGATCGGAGACCAGCTTGCGCAATTGTCCGAGTAAGGCGGGAGTAGCAGGAACTGCTCCGGACTCTTCCTGGTCATCGAAGACGGAGGCGAGGAACTGCAGTTCGCGGTGCAGATCGACCAGCAGATCGCCGGCGCTGCTGAGCGTCCCTTGCATCGCTTGAACGATTTTACCAGCCAGTTGAGCAGCGAAGTCTTGCAGTCGAAGGCGGCAGAACTGTTGAAAAGCGTGGTCGGGATCCGGCCCTTGAGCTTTTTTTACGCTGGCCTTGGCCTTCTTCCAATCGGTTGGCAGCGCGACGAGGTACTGCTCAAGCGAGCCAGTTTCCTGCGCGATGCGGCGGCGCACATCGCGCAGCTGATCGAGCATGCTGCGGCAGTGGGCTTGAAACCAGCCAAGAGATTTTTGCGAGGCGTAGAGGCGATGCTGGGGATCATCCAGATAATGCAGCAGCCAAGCCTTAAGGGTGGCGCTCAGTGCGTTGATTCGTTCTTTCAACGCAGCTTCGGTGGCTTGCACTAGGGCCGGAACACCTTTCTCTTGTCCCGGGGCGACTGCTTCCGAAGTGCGTGGGCCAAACAGTTCCGTCGTGGTCGCCAGCCAGCGTTGCACGGGCGAGGCGGTCCCTGCTTCTTTCGCCAGCGTTTGCGTCAACTCTTGAAAGAAGCTGTCGGGGTTACCACCCAACTGGCTGCCGGCAAACTCGATCAATTGTTTAATCAGCGTTTCGGTATCTAGTCCCCAGGCAGTTGCCTGCTTCTGGGCTTGTAGATCGAGAAACGCCTCTTTCATACGGCAATCGGTGCCTGATTGCGTCTGCCGCGAGGGCAAGATATTCGTCGATTTCGCGGCACTGCTTGCACGAATCGATTCTTGCGATTTCGGCTTTCCCAACCAACGTTCGACGAGCGAGAAGCAGAGGTGGCGAACCGCACGGGCGGCAAGGTCATCGCGCGTGAAACCTACTCGCACCAGTCCCGATGTACGAAATTGTGCCTGGGTCGAAGCGGAACTCTTTACGAGATCGGCAGCTGCGGTCGCGCGGAAAAAGTTATCGACAGGAGTCGAAACTTCGAGTGCAATCAGATCGGCTAACGAATCGCAGGCCGTGTCGAAATCTTCGTTGGAGAGTTCTTCTCCCATGTGAATCAGGCGCGTGCGCGGCGGACGATCGATCGTCCGCGGCGTCAATCCGCAAGCCGGGTCGCCGGGGAATTGTCCACCCGCGCGAAGTTGATGCTGCCATTCGGCGAGCAAGGCGCAGGTGTTGGCCGTGGCCAATTGCACTCCCGCGGCGGTGCGCGGCGTGGTGTGGGCCAAGACTACACTCAGGTCACTGGCATTGAGTTTTAATTCGTCGAACAACTGCTGCAGCCCAACGACAATATCGATGACCATGCCGCTGCCGGTACCGCCGCCCGAACCGGCCACGACAATGACCCGGGGCGTTTGTGGTTGGTCACTTCCCGGAATCGGGCGGGCTAAACGTTGTAGCGATGTGCGGAACGACTTCCAAATTTCGTCTGCATGATCGACCATTGCCAGGCGACCCAGCGGACGCAGACCTTCGGTCTGCTGCGAGCGGGGAATGTTGTATAGCCAACGACGACCGAGCCACTCGAGCATGCGGCGCGAGTCGTCCCGATAGTCGCTGCTGCGGCGCAGCGGCAAGTGCATGAAATCATCGGGCCGGAATGTAGTGCCAGGGGATGATGGACAGTTTTCGAGTGATTCGCGGCGATCGGAATCGAGCACCAAGGTCTGCAATGGCGCGCCGTGCGGCGTCTCGGCAAAGATCTGCTTCAGCCGGCCGAGGACTTTGCCGCCAATGCCCCCCAGGCCGATCAGCAAGGTGGGCTGAGGGGACCAATTGAGGACGTCGAACTCCGGGGGCGGAACATCGGTGGTTTGCAATCGCTGCTTCAGATCAACGTGCAGATCGTCGGCCGACGCCACGAGCCGATTGTCTTCTTGAATCGAGTCGGCCTGCTGCGAGGCTTCGTCCAGGCTAGCGAGCATCTGGTCGGGAGTGCGGGCAGCTTCGGTGGCATAAGAAAGAGGTGGCAACGGCGTTTCGGGCGCTGCTGGCTGATGAGTCGCTGGGGCCGCATTATGCGCCTGCGTCGCGCCTTGAGTGATGTGCCTCCCCATTTCGTTCATCAGTTCGCTGCGGGCATGTGTCATGCGCGCGGCGACAATCTGCTGCGTGGCCTTGTTGAGGGCAGCTACCATCTCGCGGCAATTTGCGAACCGCTCATTGGGATTTTTCGATAGGCTGCGGCCTATCACTTGTTGGTCGGCCTCGGGGAGCGCCGCCATCCGCGGGCGCGCGTTCAAGTGCTGAGCTGCCAGTTGCGCAGCTGTCTTGCCGGGAAATGGCAACACTCCACTGAGCATCTCTTGATAGACAATCGCCAGGCTGTATTGATCGCTGAACTTGGTCGGTCGTCCTTCGAAGACTTCAGGCGGCGCGTAAATGGGCGTCAGGCCGCCCATCATCGACGCGGCCGCTTCGTGCAGATCCTTAACGAGCCCGAAGTCGGCCACCTTGACGCGTCCACCAACAAGCAGCAGATTTTCCGGCTTCACATCGAGATGCTGCAACGTGTGATGCTCGTTCATGTAGTCGAGCGCATCGGCCGTATCGCGCAGGTGTTGCAACAATTCGTCGCGCGGGATGCCGGGCCGGCCTTCCTTGCGGCATTGGTCGAAGCGATCCTTCAGGCTGTTGTCTGCAAGCTCGGTGACGAAGATCAACTGACCGTCGATAATCTCGATCCGCTCGATTGAGAGCAAGAACGGATGTCGCACGCCCTTGATGCGCTGCAGGGCCTTCATTTCGCGCGAGCCGCGGTCTTCGTCGAGCAGTCCGTAGACGAACTTGATCGCCTTGATGAGTCCGCCCGGCGCTTCTGCCGTCCAGACTTCGCCATAGCCACCCGCGCCGACGCGTTGGACGAGGCGGTAGCCCGGAATAGGTTCAGACGCTTTGCGGAGGACGGCTGGCACGGCGGAAGGCTTCCTTTCCGGGCGGGGCGATCACGCGCAAACGCGCGCAACACGGCCAACCGCCCGTCAGCAATCGATGTAGCTCACTTGTAATGTGCCACATAAATTGCGCGCGTCAGCGAGAATCTGCTGAGCAGGAAAGGGACAACGCTGGTAACGACTAGCGCTGAACGATTGTCAGATAGCGCGCGGCCGATACAAGCCGCACAAACGGACTACTGAAGGAATATCTCAGCCGTCGGACCAAAGCCTAGCGAATGGTGGTGCCCCGTTCGTTCTGCGTCATGGCTTGTCGTAGGCCGTCGGTGAACTGGCGAGGATTTTGCCAGAAGGTCTTGAGCGAGGCATCGTCGCTAAAGAGATAAATCTGCTTGCGATAGGTCAGACCGAACGTAGCGCGACCGTCGATCAGTTCGCCGGTTTGCATGAACTTGACGGGATCGTAGCCGACCATCACGGGGCTGTAGCGATCGGGGTCGGCGAGGAACGTTTGCTGAGCTTCGGCCGAAGCGAACAGGAACGTGCGACGGCGATGGACCGCGCCGAACTCAGGCTGCCCCTTCTTCCATTCTTTCTTGCTAAGCAGCGTGACAGGGCAGAAGCCTTCCATCACGATGGGATAGGTGCCACTGGCCAAGGCCGCGGCAGGGGGCGGTGCGAGCGCGGGATTCGATTCGTAAGGCGAAGCAGTGCCGACGGCATTCGGAGCCAAGGTTTGGGTTGGCGAGACAGGCTGATAGGCCTGAGCCGAAACAGGTTGAACGGCGGGCTGTTGCGGCGGAGCAGCCGCGGGTTGCCACGGGGCAAAGCCAGCCGGATTGCCGGCGACCGCGGCAGGTGGTGCCGTCATCGGCGTAGTGTAGCGGTTCAATACTTCTTTGGCGTTGTTGGCCGCGGCTTGTGTCGAATCGTGCGTCGCTTGGGCCGCTTGTTGAGCAGCCTGTTGCGTGGCTTGATAGGTTTGATCCAGGGCCTGAGTCGTTTGATTCACCGCTGCGCCGGCTTGAGCCTGGGCAAATTGCCACGACTGTTGGCCCGACTGCTGCAGGTTTTGCTGGGCTTGTTGCACGTTCTGCTGAGTTTGCTGCGCATATTGCTGAGCGGCCGAAGAAGCGCCGTTCGTCACCCATTGAGCCTGCGAATTGGCTTGAGCGCTTACCTGGGCAATGGCGTCACGCGGAGCAGGCATCACCCACGGACCATTCGGGGCCGGGGCTCCAGGAATCGCTCCGGGTTGATTCGGGGCAGCTTGATTGGCAGCGATCTGCTGGTGCGGCGGCAGATTGTTACCATTGCGACCAAGACCAACACCGGTCTGGGCAGCTACGCTGTTCATCAAGTTGGTGTATTCGAGCGGGGTCTGTGGGCTGACGGTGCGAAACACTTCCTGGCCGCTTGGAGTCACGAAAACATCGGTCGGCCACTGACGCACGTTGTACTTGGTGGCAAGTTCCGGATTCTTGCGAGCATGAATCTTCATCGGCACGTAGTTTTTGCCGACGGTTGCTGCGACATCTTGCCGGCTGAACACGTTCTTCTCGACTTTGACGCAGGGCGGGCAGTCGTCGGAATAGAAGTGGAGCAGCACGAGCTTCCCTTCGGCACTTGCCTGTTGGCAAGCCTGCGGAAACTCTTCGACCCAAGGCATCTGATCCTGGGCAACTGCCGAAGCAATCGCTGCCGCGAAGATCACAAGCGAAGTGAGGGAAGTTCGCACGACCATGTTCGAACACCTTGCAATAGAGTCGTCCCAAGCGGCGCATTTCCCGCGCGCCGTTTTCTTTCTTTCGGCAGAATGACCTTAACGAATACACCCGCAAAATCGTTTGTGCCGAAATTCGGGGTAAGTTCGGTCGTGCAATTGCCAGCATCGCTAGCGTGAAGCGGGCAGAACGGACGCACTTTAACGACCGGGCGAAGTTTGCCGGCTCGACTGCCGATATGCAGAGAAGAAGTCACGTCGTCTGCTAGTCGAGTTCGCTCACTCCGCGTTCAGCTGTCGTATGTCGTCGCCACTCATCACTGCCGAGATCGTTACGGCCTGTCGCAATGGCGCGGGCGAAGCTGCCGAAGCGTGGCAACGGGCCTTCGGCGAGAAGTGCGAATTCACGCTCGGTGAAAAAGCGGACCTGCTGACTCTCGTTGCTCAGGATGCCTGGAATCACGCGGGACTCGCGGTCGTGCTCAATCAGGCTGCCGGGGCTTATGCCCTGTTAGTGGCCGATGGCGAAGGCGCGCTGCCGGGGTGGATCGCCGCGCCAGATGCCACGGGCAAAAGCAAACTCGCCACGCTCTCGCAAGAGTTCGGCATGATCCTGCTTCCCGAAGCACTCATGCCCACTAGCGATCAAACGGCCCGCCTCGAGAACCTGCAAGAAGCGCTACTTCGTTGCCAGGCGACGGCAGCGCCCGAAGTTCTGCCGCTCACAATTCAATTCGGAAGCAAGAGCCTGCCCGCGGTCTTGATTGGCGTGGCCGATCATCAACTCCTCCTCTCTGCCGGAGCTCCGGCTGCAGCCGCTCCGGCAATCAGCGAACCGGTCTTTGTGCCCGCGGCTGCAGTGGCCACACCTGCGGGGGGACGTTTTGCCAATGTACTACGCGCGCCCGCAGCACCCGTTAGTCAGGATTTTGAAGACGGCATTCCGGCACTCCCTTCCTACACCCGCAGCTTGCTGAAGATTAAGGTGCCGATTGTGGCTTCACTGGCCACAACCCAGCTACCCGTCGGTCGGATTTTGGAAATCGGCCCGGGGTCGATCATTCAGTTCGATCAATCGTGCGAACAGCCGTTGTCGCTGGCTGTGGGCGAGCACGAGTTCGCGGTGGGCGAAGCAGTGAAGGTCGGCGAAAAGTTCGGCCTGCGAATTACTTCCATGGTCATGCCCTCTGAGCGCTTCTGGTCGGTTCGCGGCCAGCGGGAATAGTTCGAGTCCTCGGGCGGACGAAATCGCCGCAACTTCTTCCCAGCTGCCTCCCCCGCCGCAGTGGCTGCAGCGCATAATCAGGGCTGGTTGTGCATCTTGGTCACAGCCTTTGTTTATCCCGCTCCGCCGCAGGTACTTCGATCCATGAGCATTCGCTTGTTCGCCAGCAGCCTCTTGGCTGCTTTCACTTTACTAACGACTGTTTGTCCCGCTGCTGATTCTTGGCCCACATTTCGCGGGTCGGGACGCACGGCTGTATCGCCGGAGAAGTCGCTGCTGCAAGAGTGGCCCAGTGCAGGGCCCGCGCTGGCCTGGGAAGCCAGCGGCGCTGGTCGTGGCTACTCGAGCCTGGCGATTGCCGGCGGCAAGATCTATACGCTCGGCGACGGTCCATCGACCGCCGAAGATAAGGACGAATATCTCCTTTGCTTTAATCAGGCCGATGGCAAGCCCTTGTGGAAGACCAAAACGGGCAAGGCCTGGACGAACGGCCAAGAGAATTGGCAAAGCTCGCGCAGCACACCGACCGTCGATGGCTCGTCGGTCTATATTCTCACTGCTCATGCCGATTTGATTGCCTGCGACGCGAACGACGGCCATGAACTGTGGCGGAAGAATCTCAAGAGCGACTTTGGCGGGAAGAAGGGAGACAACTGGGGCTATAGCGAATCGGTGCTGATCGACGGCGACCGCTTGATCTGCACACCCGGCGGCAGCAGCGCGACGATGGTCGCCCTCGATAAGAAAACCGGCGAGACGATTTGGAAGTCCCCCTTGGCCGACGATCGCGGAGCGGGGCACGCCTCGATTGTGATCGCCGAGATCGGTGGCACGAAGGTCTATGTGCAAACAACGGCTAGCGGTGCCTTGGGTGCGCGCGCCAGCGATGGCGAAAAGCTCTGGCACTACCCAATCGACAAAACAACTGCCGTCATTCCCACGCCAATCGTTCGCGGTGATCTCGTCTTCTTCGCCGCGGGATACAAGCGCGGTGGTGCTCTGCTCAAACAAAAAGCAGTCGGTGACGGGAAGGTAGAAGTCGAAGAGATCTTCCCGATCAATTCGGCCCTCGCCAACAAGCACGGCGGTATCGTTCTCGTCGGCGAATATCTGTACGGCGATTCCGACGATCAAGGAATTCCCTGGTGTGCCGACCTGATGACTGGCGAAATCAAGTGGAAGAAGCGGGGCAGCGGTAAGAAGTCGGCTTCGTTCGTAGCAGCCGATGACCGGCTCTACATTCGCTTTGCCGACGGCACGATGGTCTTGGCCAAGGCTACTCCCGAAGACTACATCGAAGTCAGCAGCTTTAAGATTCCCGGCGGCGGTGAGCGCCCCAGTTGGTCGCACCCCGTGATCGTCGATGGCAAACTCTACCTGCGCGAGCAGGACAAGATCTTCTGCTACGACATCAGCAAGAAGAGCTAACGCCGAAAATCACTCTGCTACGGCGAGCCGCTGAAGATGCCGATCAGTTGCCCGATGGGAATGGTGTAGGCCTGAATTAGTAGCAGCGCGGCGAGGTAGCCCCAGCGGTAGGTGCGATCTTCGTATTCGCACTGCGCCAGGCCGAGCAGCATCAGCATCCAGCCAAAGCCCCGCACCGGCGCGACGCTGTAGGTTGTCACGGCGAACAGAATCAGCAGCGCGTTGCGCGTGTGCTTAATCCGATTGGATTTGGGCAAAAAGAAGAGAATGCCGAGCAGTCCTTCGATCAGCACCGTCCACCAAGTGAGAAACATGGCCAGGGGCGCGACTTGCGCGCCGCCAGCGAGCGTCACTTGCGTGAGACCTGGGAAGTGGCCGCGGATCAGTTGTTCGCGCAGGTCGCGATTCTCGGCGAGTGTGGAGAGCGGAACTCCAGTGGTCCACGACGTGAAATGGGCGAACCGCTCATCGACTAGGAGTTCGAACGTAAAGAACCGCGCGTCGATGTATTGGGGCGTGGTGATTTTCCAAACAGTTGCCAGGATCATGCACAAGGCAATGAGGAGTCGGCTAGTGCGGGCGAGCGACTCGCCCCATTCTGATTTGGGGAGCGAGAACGTGCAGCAGAGGGCCAGTGTCCAATAGACGAACAGATACTTGTGATTGTCGGCCGATTCCCAATTGAAATAGACCGTGGCCCCCAGCAGCATCGCGGTAACGTACCAAAACGCCGGGGCATGCAACCAGCGACGAAAGATCAGCCCGAGCGCGAAGAGGGGAACCAGCAACACGCTCAGGTACCAGGCCTGCGGCGCGTGAACGAGCAAGTGCAAGATCGTGAGCGGAGGCAGAATCACCAGCGGATCGAGCGCCAGCCAGCGCCGCTGCGAGAGCGAAGCGAAGCCTGATTGCGAAATGGTCGGCGGAGAGACAGCGATCATTGGGCTGGCTCCTCGAGGAATTTTGTGGCCGAAAGGAGCAGCTTGTTTTCGAGATTGTTGGTTCCTGCGGGCATGCTGTACTTCCACAACTCGACGCGCACCGCCCTGAAGGGAACTGCCGATGAACTTTCTGCGCCGCGTGGCAGAGAAGTGAGCGGAGTTGTGCGGGCTGATTTTGTGGCCAAGTCGATGACGGCCAGTTTCTGTTGCCGCAGTTCGTGCAGGCGGATGGCCGTCAGTGGTTGGCCGGGTGGCTCAGCTTGCAGGAGGGCAGCCAGTTGCTCGTGGGCCAGAACGGGATCGATCCATTGCCGCTTGCTCAGCCGAGTGGCCAGGTATTGCAGGGAATCCTGACTCGGCGCGGCGCGCAGTTCGTCGGCCCGCTTGGTCAGTTCGGCGGGCAACTCCAGGGCCCGCTCGCCTTGCTCGGTGACCAGCCAGCAGCGGACAGAGCGGGCATTCTCGCCATCGATGGTCGAGAACATGCCGAAGCCGCCCCCTTTCCAGGGCGTTTGGCCAAGCGTCATCACGCGGTACCCATGCAGCGCGGCAACCAGGCAAAGGCAGAGGGGCGCGATCAGCACGCGCCGGTTCTGCAAGCTGCGATCGGCAGCTTGAAAGTCGGTCGTCGTTGGCTTGGTTGTAATCGACATAATCGCTACGTTGCGCAGGCATGCAGACCTGTTCCCGGCAAGTTTAGGTCACACCTTGGCGCGCGATGGAATCGTTCACGCGCGCACTGGCGGCGATCATTCGTGGGTAGAGTGGGGCGAATCGCACGATCGGCTCCCCAGTCTCGCTGGAAGTAGTTGAGGTGAGGCCCACCCAACCGCAGCACCTGGGCTGAATGGATCCGCCTAGTCAACCTCAAACAACCCAACTTCTCCGCACGCATCCGCCGGAAACTGTTCGTCATCACCGGCCCGTTACGGTATTCTGGGAGTTGCCGATTCGGTTCGGTTCCTTCCTCCATAGCCAACACCGCCAGGCATCTCGCGCCATGCGAACCATACTTCTCTCTGTTGCCTTACTTGGCTGTACTACACTCCAAGTATTCGCAGCCCCGTTCGTGCCGGTGCGCGACCCGCAAACGGTCGCGTTTTCGCCCAGTGGCACCGTCGTGGCCACTGGTTGCTCCGGCATGTCCGATGGCAGCTTTCCGCCGCGGCCTCACCCCGATGTTCGCAAGTGCGCGGTCGTCGCCATTTGGGATGTGGGAACGGGCAAGCGCCTCGCTCGCATGGAAATGTTTGGCGACCTGACCCAACTCGCCTTTTCGCCCGATGGCACCTTGCTCGCTGCTGCCCGCTTGTTCGCCACTCCCGATGGAGTGCCGATGCACGAGGTTCGCTTGTGGGACGCCACCAGCGGCCGAGTGGTGAAAGTGCTCGACCGCTGCCATGCCTTCGAGTTTTCGGCCGACGGCGAAAAACTGGCCGTCGTCAGTCGCAGCAAGTGTGTGATCTACGACCGGAACGACTGGAGCAAAGAGCACCAGATCAAACCCCTCGGCGGCTGCGTCAGCGTGGCGTTCCCGCTCGATGGCACGTCCCTCATTGGCGTCTGCCGCGAAACGCAGAAAGAGGGGCCAGACCAATACCTGATTCGCAAATGTGAAATCGCGACCGGCAAGTTAGTCCAAACCTCGCAGCCATTGACTCAGCCCTTTTTTCGAGTGGCGATTGCCCCGGATACTGTCCACCTCGCCACCGGCCACGATGGCGGCAATGTGCTGATCTGGGATCTGGTCAATCTCACACCCCAAACGCGTTTGCAAACAGGCGTGAAGGGGATTGCTCATCCGTTCTTCTCGCCCGACGGCAAGTACCTCGCCGCGGGTTGCCAGGACAATGGCGACGTCGTCATCTGGAAGTTGCCCAGTGGCGAAGAAGCGGGCCGCTTTACGTTCGAGAAGGGAACCTTCCGCACCTATCTCACTCGGGGTGCTGACGACACCTTTCGCCCCGAGAAAGACCCCGCTCGCTTCAGCTTCAATCCCGATAGCAGCGCGTTCATGGTCGGCAGCTATGGTGGCATCATCCGACAAATTGAAGGTGGCCGCGAACTGATGCGGTTCGGGGATTAACAGCTGTCCCGAGGCAAGCGATACTCCACCTTAGCAAGGCGATTGCCCTGACGGGGACAGTTGCTAAGAATGCACTATCTATCGCAAGGAAGACATTCTGCTGCTGGGGAGATCGAAAACCATGACCACTACCATCGTGCTTGCCGGGGGTTGTTTCTGGTGTACCGAGGCGGCCTTCGAGCAGTTAAAGGGTGTCAGCGATGTCACGAGCGGTTATGCCGGCGGGACGAAGGAAAGCGCCAATTACCGCCGCGTGTGTGACGGGAATACGGGCCATGCCGAAGTGATTCGCGTGACCTACGACCCAGAGCAGATTTCGCTCGACACACTCTTGAGTGTGTTCTTCGATGCTCACGATCCCACAACGCTGAATCGCCAGGGAGCAGACCAGGGGACGCAATATCGCTCGGCCATCTTCTATGCCGACGATGCCCAGAAAGAGGCCGCGGCCGCGAAAATTAAGGAGCTAACCGAGAAGCGGGCCTTCGCGCAGCCAATCGTCACGAGTCTCGAACCGCTCGTCGAGTTCTTCCCGGCAGAAGATTACCACCAGGACTATGCCCAGCAGCATCTCGATCAGCCCTACATTCAAGGGGCAGCCATCCCAAAGGTATGCAAGGTCCGCGCGAAGTACGCGGGACTGATCCAGCGCGACTAAAAAGACCTCTGCATAGAACTCGTCACGCTCCGCCGCAACGGCCTGTGTTGGCCTACTTACCGCAGTAGTCGATCGCGCGGGCGATTTCGCTCTTCAATCGCGAGCGGCTGACGATGCGGTCGATGAAGCCGTGCTGCAGCAGAAACTCGCTGGTTTGAAATCCCTTGGGGAGTTCCAGGCGAATCGTGGCTTTAATCGTGCGTGGGCCGGCGAAGCCAATCAGCGCCTTCGGTTCCGCAAAGACCAGATCACCCAGCGAAGCAAAGCTGGCCGCGACGCCACCCATCGTGGGATTCGTCAGCACCGAGATGAACAAGCCGCCAGCCGAGTCGTAGCGAGCCAGAGCTGCCGAGACCTTGGCCATTTGCATCAGCGACAAGATCCCTTCGTGCATGCGGGCGCCACCGCCCGAACCGCTGACTATGATGAGGGGCAAATTCTCGGCAGTGGCACGTTCGACTAACCGGGCCAGTCGTTCGCCTACCACCGAACCCATGCTCCCCATGATGAAGGCCGAGTCGGTCACACCCACCGCGACGCGGCGAGCGCGAATCATGCCACAGCCCGTCACGGCAGCGTCGGTCATGCCGGTTCGCTTCTGTTCGGCAATTAGACGCTCTTTGTACGGTTTCGAATCGGCAAACTGCAGCGGGTCGGTTGGCAGCAGGTTTGCGTCCCACTCCTCAAACGTACCTTCGTCCAGCAGCTGGGCGATTCGCTCGGGGGCAGAGACGTAAAAGTGATACTCGCACTGCGGGCAGACGTTGTGCTGTTTCTCGGCTTCCTTTTTGAAGATCGAGGCACTGCAGCCTGGACAGCGCAGCCAGAGCCCTTCGGGGACGCCACGTTTAGGCCGTTTGATGTTGGATGGCGTAGTCACGATAGACATGGGGGAGGAGGATGATATCGAGGCTGTAGGGAGGGCTCCCATGACATGCTCCAATCCAGGGCGACTATGCGCTAGGTTGCCGGGGTCATGCAAGCAAATTCCGGCTTTTGATTCTACAAAAATGCGGGCTGTCGGCAGGGGGTCAATTGTCTCGCGATTGCGGCAGGCCTATCCATTAGGGTATCGGTTGCCGGCCATTGGCCGGCGCAGTTATTCCGCCTTTACTAGGCAGCGCCCCCTGCAACAGGGAGTACAGCGGCCGAAGTATGTGCTAGCACCACGCGGCGAACGTCGTCGTTCCCCAGATCGAGCAACTGCCAGCCGCCACATTGGCACTCGGCCTTCCACAGGTCGCCAAGTTCACCGGGAGTGATGACGTTGCGGACCAGGCTGAAGAGTGGTTCAGGCAATACCAGGGCAATCGTCCCCGTCCGATGCTTGCGTAAAAGTCGGTCGACACCAACCCGCACGCGGGCCTGGGCCATGCCGACCGGTTCACCTTCCGGTGGGCAGACGGTTTCCGGGTGGTCTTGCAGTTGACGATAGACCCGGGGCTGGGTGTGTTTCAACTCGTCGACGAGTTTGCCGTGCCACAGGCCGTGATCGACGTTCTGAAAATCGGCCAGTTGCCGCACCTTCAGCCGGCGGCTGTTGGCGAGTTGCGTGGCCGTTTCGACCGCACAACGGCAAGTGGAACTGTAGAAGTAGTCGATATCGACTTGCTGCAATTCAGCGACCAGGCGAACCGCTTGGGCGGTGCCGACATCGCTGAGCGGCAAATCGAGAGTTCCCTTGATGCGACCTTGTTCGTCGAAATCAGTCGCAGCAGAACGAATCAGCAGAATACGAACCATACAGGATCGAACTTGACCTCCTTAAAGACGTGCCAGTTGAGTAAGTTGTTCGACAGCCGGCCGATAGCTCGCCTGCCCGAAGATCGCTGACCCAACTACGAACCACTGCGCTCCTGCCTGCGCACATCGGCCAATGGTCGACGTGTTGACGCCGCCATCCACCTCTAAAATCACTTCGGGCCGAAGTTGGCCCGTTTGTTTTTGCGTATTCAACGTCTGCAATTTGTCGAGTGCCACGTCGTGAAACTTCTGCCCGCCAAAACCGGCTGGCACGCTCATGACAAGAATTAGGTCGACAGCCCCCAAGTATGCATCCAGCGTGCCAAGAGGAGTCGCGGGATTCAGTGCGATTCCCGCTTTCACTCCCAGGGAGTGAATTTCGTTGACCAGCGGCTGCGCATCAGCAACGGCTTCGACGTGGAAGGTAATCAGGTCCGAGCCCGCTTCGGCGAACTGCTTCAAATACCGCTCAGGCTTCTCGATCATCAGGTGAACATCGAGCGGAAGTTTCGTCACTTTACGCAGTGCAGCAACGATCGGCATGCCATAAGACAGATTCGGGACGAAGTTGCCATCCATGACATCCAGGTGCAAAGCACGAATGCCAGCATCCTCCAACGTACGGACTTCGCGCTCGAGATTGGCGAAATCGCACTGCAGCAGCGACGGCAGCACCAATGGCGTCGCCCCGCGTAAGGAATCGATGGACTGACTAGCAGACATATCCTCCGGACTACCACGCGACAGACGTTGTGCTAGCAACTGGCTAACAAAGTCTCGAGTTCGCTTCGGCAGACCGGCCATACCCGTTTCGGAAAGCACGTTATCCTTGTCGCCGGCACTCCATTCCTGCGACCATAACGCGTGGATGACTGGCCCCACGTTGCCGCAGAACTGCCATCCGAAGAGGTCTATCTTACCTGCCCGTATTCTCCACGTCAGTAACATCTGAACTTCACAAACGGCACTTTTGGGTGGGTGCAGCGAGCCCAACTCCCCTATCAGTCACCGCTATCCGCAATCCCACTAAGCATTTGCGGCTGCGGAGTACGCCATTCTGATTGCGGGAACCCGCAATACTGCTTCGTTGCCTCCAGTTCCTGATCGCTAAAGATGGTTGAACAGCCGCTGAATTGCCCTTTGAACAGTTGATAATTGCGAAAGTTGCGCAATCTGCACACACATCCAGAACGAACATAATTTCTTTCCTTGAAATAACTTATGGCGTTCCAGCAAGCGCGAAAAATTGCCGAAATCCCCTGTTCAGTCAACTTGCCTGAATAGTACCTATCCAGGGGGTGTACCAATCGCTGGTCCGCGCGTCTCATCCGCTGCTCCTCCCTTCTGGTCACCCGTTAAACATCTGCCATTAAACACTCCTCATTTGACACGTCTGGTCACGGCTCGAAAAAGCTCCTAACCGTTCGCGACGCCACTTAACCGCGATCAGCACGCGCTTCGGGTTTCCTGAATTGCGGCGCAACTGAGTGTCAGTTCCCCCGACAACATGCTGCCGTGAACGCTTGCCGGAATTCGAACCCATTCACGCCAGCCTGTTTTTTAGGTAAGCGCGAAGTGTCAGCGAGGAGAGTGAAAAAGCGGATCGGAAATGAATTCCGCGCGCGAGGCGTTGTGACATTTCTAATAGGATCGATGAGTGGGACGGAGCAAATGGCTTTGCGGTGCCGAAGGTTCGAAACGGCGAGGAGCAAGGTTTTGAGTCAGGAAAGAGCGCGAAACGATTGGTGCTCGCTGCTACGTAGAATCGGCCGGCAGACAACGGTGTGAGATTTGGGGAGTGAGTTGCGTGCGAGAGTTGCTGCCGTACATTCCGACTGAAACGGTTGTTCCTGCTGGTTCGTCGTTACCTGAGTGGAAATTCGGAAGGCCGTCAGCCACAATGGGAACATCTTATCTTTGCCAGGAATGAACAACATGAGTAAGTATCGCTCGGTCTTTTGCGCGTTCTTTTGGACAAGCGCGGTCGCTGGTCTCACGCTCGGCCTTTCGCCTGGCAGCGTGCGAGCCGAGGAAGAAGAAGTGCCGAAGGCGGAGGTGCAGATTCTCGAACGGATCAAGGCCGCGATCCCAGGTGTGATTGAAGACAAGCCCGCGGATGATAAGAAACCGAAGGCCAAAGACGAACCGACCGTCGACGTGCCACGCACGGCAGCGGTGACGTATGGCCCGCGCTATCTCAAGCTTCATTTGTTCGACGGCAGCGTGATCACCGGTGACCTGTCGATTGCCGAGATCAACGTCGACACGCCCTTCGGCAAGCTGGTGGTGCCGGTCGAGAGGATTCGCAGCTTCTCGCCTGGGCTCGATAGTTTTCCGGAACTTTCGGCGAAGATAGTCGACACGATTAAGAAGCTGGGGAGCGACGATTACAAGACGCGCGAACAGGCCCACAAAGATTTGGCTGCGATGGGCGTGAAGGTGCAGAAGGAACTCGAAAAGTTTGTCAGCGACGAGAACGCCGAGATCAAGCGGCACGTCGGCGAGATTCTCAAGGAGTTTGAAGAAGCGGCCGAAGAGCAAGGGGACGATGAGGAATCGCCCGTCGAGCAAGCTTGGATTCGGCAGGATACGGTCGTCACCAGCGACTTTACCGTGGTGGGCAAGGTCTCGCCCGCGGAGTTCAAAATCAACAGCAAGTATGGTGAACTCAACGTTAAACTGGCCGATGTTCGCCGCGCTGAACGTGAAGCGGGCGCGAAGGAATCGTTTCGCAAGAGCGTGACGGTGCAAGGCGAGAACTTGGCCCAACGATCGTTCAAGAGCACCGGCATTCGCGTGCAAGCCGGCGATCGGATCACGATCAAGGCCGAGGGGAGCATCGTGATGTCTCCTTGGGGGAGCAATGCCAGCAGCGGGCCCGATGGAGCGCCGAACTATGGCTGGTACATTCCCAACCAGATTGCCGGCGGCGCGCTCGTCGCCCGCATCGGCGAGAAGGGGACCATATATAAGGTTGGCAAGCAGCACAGTGTGGTGGCCAAGACATCGGGCGTGCTGCAATTGGCGATCGGCATGCAGGGCGACTACGCGGGCGATGGTTATCAGTTTCCTGGCGAGTATCGCGTGAAGCTGAAGATTGATCCGAAGTAAATGCCCACCGAATATCCAAGCGACTTAGGCTTCACGGTTCTTTATGACGAAGGACCGTGCCTGGTCGTGAACAAGCCAGCCGGCCTACTGACGCAAGCGCCGCTGGGGATCGATAGCCTCGAACTGCGTGTGAAGCGATTCATCAAGCAGTGTGAAGGGAAGACCGGCGAGATTTATCTCGGCGTGCCCCATCGGCTCGATCGGCCTGTGTCCGGTGCCATCGTCTTTGCCCGTCACGTGCGCGCGGCCAGGAAAATCTCGGAGCAGTTCGAAGGGCGAACGGTTTCGAAAACCTATTGGGCACTCGTCGGTGGGCAAGTGGCCGAGCCGCAAGGAACTTGGACCGACTTCTTGAAGAAGATCGACGGCGAGCCGCGGACGGTTATCGTCGACGAGCATGATGTCGGCGGCAAGCTCGCGATCTTGCATTACCGCGTGATACAAGTCCTGCCGCACGGCACTCTGCTGGAGATCGAGCTCGAAACGGGGCGCACACATCAGATTCGCGTGCAGTGCTCCTCGCGCGGTTTGCCTCTACTGGGCGACACGCTCTATGGCAGTCCCGCCACCTTTGGTCCGTGGAGCAACGATGAGCGGGAACGATTCATTTCGCTGCACGCTCGCAACCTGAAACTAAAGCATCCCATGACACGCGAGCCGATTGACATCAATGCTCCGCTGCCGCCGCTGTGGCAAGATTATGGTGTGTCTTAGTTATCATCTCGCGGAGCGAGATGACTACATTTGAAATGCAGCGGGAAAGCCACCGGCAGCTTGAATGGCGATTTCGATTTCATCCTGCGCAACGAGTGTCATTGCAATTAACTGTTGAAGCCGGCCAAACGATGCGGATTCGCGAGTGGCCTGTTCTGCTTCCAGCCATTTGCGGCAGACTCGATAGGTACCGACTTGAAAGGCTTCGATACGATCGAGCAGATGAGTCTCGGTGTGGTCCACTGCAGGCGGAGTGCTCGGCGCAGTGTGCTCCAAGTGAGGTTCGGTGAGGTGCAACTGGATCAATCGCTTACCAAGCGACGCCAGTGAAGCGAATAATTGATCGCTCGCGGGAAAGAGGACTCGCGGGAACTCCATCGCCAGTCCCGCCGAGTAACGCGTGCGATAAGTGGCCGAGTGAAAGAGTGCATAGACATAGGCGAGCAATTCTTGCGGTGGATAGGTAGCAAGTTGTGCGGCGCTAAAGTTAGGAGCGAGAGTGCTCGAATCGTGTGACTGCAGCCAGAGTGGGAAGAACGATTCGCTGCCGCGGTTGTCGCTGCGGATGACTCCATCGAGCGGCAGCGAGTCGGTGATCCAAAAGAAGTTGCACTCCTTGCCAGCCAGTGATTGCCGCCGCGCGAGGAGGGTCAGATTGCCTTCAGACAGATGACGTGTGAACTCGGGCCGCGGCCAATCGATCATGGCGGGATGCCAGAAAATGTAGCGCCAGACGAATGGTCGATACAGGCAGCGGCGAATAAACTGCTGCGGGTCGCCAGAGTCGCGAATCAATTGGCGGGCGGCGGACAATTTCCAACTGCGGGTGTCGCCGGGCAAGTAACGGGTCGAACGAGTGCGGCTGAAGTACTCCTGACGGATCGCGGCATCATCAATGGTGGGATCGACGAACCTCTCAATCCGTTGCAGCAATTCTTCGCGAGTGCGGGCGACGACGAAGTGATCTCGGGCAGTGACCGGGACTGTCGAGTGCACTGGCATCAGTTCCGTGAGGAGTGGCGCGCTCGCGTATTCCGCGGGAACTTGTTCGCGCTGCGGGACGAACGTGAACCAAGGCAACCGCGGCTCGCAAAGTTGCGGACTCAGATCGGCGTTTTCATCCGCAGGACACAACCGCGCGAGTTTGCCAGCGCGCGAGCCCCAAAGTTCGGCGTACGTTACTTGCGGTGGCGAGTGTTGCAGGCTCTTCACAGCCGTCACAATGGCTATTCCCTGGCTGAGGCCAAAGACGTTTTCATCGCGCTCGGCGTGCGGCGATGTTTCCTGTCGCTTGAAGTTGCCGTGCAAATCGACGACGTCGATCTGCGGTAGCGCGCGGAGCAACTGCTGCCGGGCAATGCGGAACGTGGCGTTATCGAGCCAACCATGATTGGTGACCAACGAAATGACGCCGGCCCCAGCTTGTTCGATGCACCACTGCGACAGCCGCAGAAACTTGACGTAGTCGTCGTGCAACCAGGTCTTTCGTTCGCCCAACTGCTGATCGTCGATGGCGAAGTAACCCGCCACGCCGTTACTTCCGCGTATCAAATCTTGAATCCACGGCTGCTCGTTGCGCGATAGATACGAGAATGGTGGGTTGCCGAGGATCACGGTATTCGGTTCGCTTAGGATTGCCAAGTTCTCAGGTCCGTCGAGCGCATTACCGAGTTGTAATCGCGGCTGCGGAAAATCAGCATCCGGCACAATTCCGTGCTCGGCAAGTTGAACGGCGATTCGCAAACGTGCGATCAACAGCGGGACGCGGCCGATATCGATGCCGATGAGTCGTGGCAGCAAACGAGCGGCAGCGTCGATGGCCGACTTGCTTTGCTTCAAGACGTGTTCAATCGCAGCGGCCAGAAACACACCGCTGCCGCAGGCTGGTTCCAAGATTTGGACAAAGGGGCGATCGAGCGGTTTGCCGGCCTCAACTAACTTCGGATGACTTCGCAGTAGCTGCTCCCAGGTCGTGGCATCTCCCAAACCCGCTGACAGGCCGAACGCTTGCTTCAGCTGATGGTCTAAGGCGGCAACACAAAAGCGAGCGATGCTTGGCGGCGTATAGAACGTACCGGTCGAGCGCCGCGATTGTTTCGCCAATCCCTGCAGCAGCAGTTCGTAGACGTGCCAGGTGAGAGAGTCGTCTGCATTGCTTGAGTTCGGATCCGAGGCTGGCCGATCGGATCGCACGTCTTGCAGTCTCGTTAAAACATCGCGAGTCCAGCCATCCGCCCCATGCAGCAACCAAGGCCAGCACGGTTCGAGTTGCTCGTGATAGCGGCCTACGACAACCGTAGCACAAGCAAGCGCTCCAGCAAGTGAATCCGCGGCAGACGAAGCGTCGTCTGAGTCTGCACTGCCACCGCTAAACCTATGAAAATCCTTGACCAAGCTCGCGGTCAGTAATCGCTGATGCTTGAGCAAGCTGAAGGGCTTGGTCCGCACGCGACTACGCGCCCAGCACGGAGAGTGATGCAGGGCCAACATAGCCCGTCACCACCGCGCCAAAGAGCGTGTGGGGGGCGATTTCGTAAATAGCCAGAGGCACGATTTCGCCGGTCAAGCGCGGGTTACCATCGAACACGACGATGCGATCGCAGGGCGTGCGACCGACGAGTTGCACGGGATTGCTTTGTTCCAGCAAAGCTTCGCCATGTTCTTTCTTCGCATGTTCGCTAGGGCCTTCGACGAGAACTTCGACTCGCTGGCCAAGCAACCGCTGGTTCTCTTCTTCGCTGATGCGATTCTGCAATTCCAGCAGTTCGTTGTTACGCCACTGCTTGACGTCGTGCGGGACGTCGTCCGGCATCAGGTCCGCAGCCTTCGTGCCCGGGCGCTCGCTGTACTTGAAGATGAAGCTGTTCTTGAAGCGGCACTCAGCAACCAGGTCGTAGGTGAGCTGAAAATCTTCGTCCGTCTCGCCGCAGAAGCCGACGATGAAGTCGCTGGTCACAGCAGCATCGGGAAGCGTCGCTTTGATGCGGCCAAACATTTCGCGATACTCTTCAATCGTGTAGCCCCGCTTCATCCGCTTCAGCATCGTGTTGCTGCCACTTTGGGCGGGCACGTGCAGATAGGGCGAACACTTGGGCAAGTCGCGGACGGCCTGCAACAAGTCGTCGGTCATATCCTTGGGATAGTTCGTGACGAACTTCAGCCGCTTGAGACCTGCGATCTCGTGCAACTGCGCGAGCAGGTCGCTCAACCGTGTGGTCTTGCCGCTGGGGTCGCGATACTTGTAGCTGTTGACCGTCTGTCCGAGCAGGATGATTTCTTTGCAACCTTGGTCGGCGAGCAGGCGGGCTTCTTCGATAATCTGCTCTGGCGGCCGACCTTGTTCCGGGCCGCGAGTATTCGGCACAACGCAGTAGGTGCAGAACTTATCGCAGCCAATCTGAATGCGCAGATAAGCCTGAAACGGAGTCGGCCGCATCGACGGATCGCGGAGTGGATCGAACGTTTCGTGACTGCGGCGAATCTCATCGGCCGAGCCGGCGGTGCGACCAAGGCCCACGGCGAGCTGCTTGCCTTTGCCGGCAGCGATCTCTTCGAGCAGGTCGGGAATCTTGGCAAGTTGCCCGGGACCGACAACCAGGTCGACAAACGGCGCACGATCAAAGACCAGCTTCTGATCTTTCTGGGCCATGCAGCCCATCACGCCGATGATCTTGTCGGGGTTCTTCTGCTTGAACGAACGGAGGCGACCAAGCGCGCTGTAGGTCTTGTTTTCGGCCTGTTCGCGGACGCTGCAAGTGTTGAAGAGGAGGACGTCGGCTGAGTCGAGGTCGCGGCTCAGTTCGAAGCCGCGACGACGCAGGCTGGCCACGACCATCTCGCTGTCCAGCACGTTCATCTGGCAGCCGACGGTCTCGATGTAAAGTCGCTTGGTCATACAATCACGTTTCGCATTTCAAACTTCCCTCACCCTGACTGGTGAGGAATTCGCATCACGCGGAGCATGATGGATTCTGTCAGGCTGCTTTCGATTTTGCCGCTTTGGCTTTCCGTTGCTTCTCGAGTTGCTTGGCCAATCGTTGGCGTTGCTGTTCCGCGGCTGCTTGCTCAGTCAGCTGTGCCAGAACCTGATCGCGATGCTGCCGCATTAACCGCAGGAGGGCGAACACGGCGATATACGCCCCAATGGCAAGCAACACCCAATCCGAAGTTTGCATGTTCGGCATAGCAGGCAAATCCTCGGGAAGGGTTTAGTTTACTTGATCGGACTGCGATTCCACAGGGCCGTTTTCCACCGGTTCAACTCGCCGCGGCAGGGCTCGGCGGCGGGGAACGAGCGTTGTTACCGGCCCAAACACCAGCGGCGAGAATTCCGCAGTTGGAGGATCAATGCGAGTGGTCTCGCTGCTTGTGGGTGGCAGCGGAGTCGCAGCCTGATCGACCACGTCCGCTGGCTGCTGAGGGTTCAGGAGTCGCTCGCGGAGCATTTCGAGCGTGAGAATGTCGTCGTGGCGTCGCGGAACGGGGGCGACTGGCAACTCAAATCGATAATACGAGACTTGTGGTTCTGGTGACGCCGGCTCGAGAGCAGGTGACTCAGCTACGGGCAATTCTATCGGAGCGAAGGTATTGGTTGCAGTCGATTCGTATTCGTCGGGAGCGAACTCATCTTCTTCATCAACTACGTGGTCTTCGTAAGTCGGTTCTGCCGCTGCCGGTTCTGCAAACACGGGAACAACCACAGACTGCGAAGCGACCTGCATCGGTACGGCGTGAAGTTCTTCTGTGGGTAACGATTGTGCTATCGCTTCTTCTTCGTCCTCTTCGTGCTCCGGTTTGCGGTCGCGCGTGAGAATGGTCAATAGCGATGGGAGAAACAGAACGGTGCAAGCGAGGCAGAGACCAACTCCCAGCGTGAGGAGTTGCCCCATGCTGCGGAGCCCTTGATGTCGGGAGAGGATCAGCGTGCCGAAGCCGGCCATGGTGGTGACCGAAGTTAGAATGACAGCGATGACGGTCGAATCTTCGAGCTTGAAACGGCCGCGCTGGCGGCGCATCTCGTGAACGAGATGAGATCCCTCGTCGAGACCGATTCCAATAATGAGTGGCAGGCCGATCATATTCGCCGGGTTGAACGGAATATTGAACCAGCCGATGAGCCCGCACATTTGCACGAAGCCGAGCCCCAGCGGAGTCATGGCGAGGAGCGAATGCCAGAGATTGCGAAAGTCGAGCATTAGCAGCACGAACACGGCAATGAGGGCATAGCAGCCGGAATAGATATAACTCTGCTGCATGTGCTGCGAGGCGTAGAACGTTTGCACCGGATGGCCGGTAACGTGGGGATCGACCGATTCGA
This sequence comes from Anatilimnocola aggregata, assembly GCF_007747655.1. Lineage (NCBI taxonomy): Bacteria > Pseudomonadati > Planctomycetota > Planctomycetia > Pirellulales > Pirellulaceae > Anatilimnocola > Anatilimnocola aggregata. Next base: position 1,715,603 of record NZ_CP036274.1, on the reverse strand, counting down.
CTTGTTCCACGAATTTGCTCAGCCGATCGAGATCCCAGATGTTGCCGCGGGCATAGACCTTGATCAGATATCGCTGCGACTTGCCGATATAACGGTCGGTCAGTTCGGTCGGCAGATCGTTTAGCACCGGTGGCGATGGGTCGCTGAACTCGCGCAGGGCCCGCAGTGGTGCGAGGGCATTGGTGGCTAAGGCGGCGGATGTCATTGTTAGCCGGGCCGCCAGTTGTTCGTCGCTTTGATAGTTCATCTGCTGCGCGAGCGCTTCGAATTGACGCTGCAGCGGAGTGTCGTAGGGAGTATCGCGCTCAAGCAGTTGCCTAGCCCGCACGACTTCATGCTTCAGACGGCCGGCTTGAATGGTTACCGGCAGGGGACGCTGTGGCAGATCGACGAGCAAATCGTGGATCTGGGCAATTTGTTGCTGCTTGCGGGCGGTCGAACGTGGCAGCAGCGAGCCGATCTCTTCGGTCTTGGCAACCTGCGGCAACTTCTCGAAAGCTGCTTTCCGCTGCGCTAGCTCTTCTTTCGAATCGCACATCGATACGGCAAACCATACGCTGTCGTCGAGTTGACTGAACAACTCGCGCTCGATTTCGGAACTCTCCAAATGGGCAGGTTGCAGGTTGAGCAGGTTGTGGTCGTACCGCACCCACGCCACACCGGCCGTCAGCACGAGCGTAATCGCCAGCGTACTTGCAATGGTCAGCGAAGGGTGCCGTGTGAGCGGGCGAACCCAACTTGCTGCGGGCAGAATGATTGGCAGGGGCAAGTTCTCGCGGCTGTGATCGACCAGATAGATGAGCGAGGGGAGGACAATTGCCGTGGCCAGCACGCAGAGCAAAATTCCTGCGCCGCCGATGATCCCCAGTTCAGCAATGCCCGTGAACTCCGTCAGTCCAGCTGCGAAGAAAGCTGCCGCGGTCGAGATGGCACCCGTGAAGACACCGGGCCCAACATCGCGGGCGGTGTAAATCAGCGCAGTGGCCGTATTGTGCCCCAGGCGACGTAGTTTGAGATAGCTGGCCACGTAGTGGATGCTGAAATCGATCCCCTGGCCGATCACCACCACGCCAAATGCTGAACTGAGAATGTTGAGATGGCCAATGGCCAGCGTGACGAAGCCGAACGACCAGGCCATGCCCAGTTGCAGCACAACGCACGCCATCAGCGCGTGACGCAGGCCGCCGTAGCCGGCAATGAACAAGATCGAAACAAAGACCATGCTGAGAATGCCAGTCCACAGCATATCGGCCTGGCTCGACTGCATTTCATCGAACTCGATGATCGGCATGCCGGTTAGTCCGATCCAGGCTTCGGGGTAGCGCGAGCGAGTGTCGACGAGCATCTGCCGCAGCGCCGCGATGGCCTGGCTGCCACGGGCCAACTCACTTTCGTCAATCTTTAACTTGCAGAGCACAAAGCCCATGTGCCCGTGCTCGCTGAGCAAATACTTGCTGTCGAACTTGTCGTTCAGCTGCGACCAATCCGGCGGCTTTTGCTGCATCTGTTCGGGGTTTAGCGAGAGCATCAGCGCGTTGGCAACTTCGCCGTAACGTGCTTGCAACTGCTGTTGCGCCTCGGGGCTGGCCGCGCGAACTTTCTCTAAGGTGTCGTTAAGCTGGGCGAGCATGAGACCGGGATCAGCGTGCTTAGCATCGCGGGGCAACAGCCGGCGAGCCTGCTCGGTATGATGCTGCAGCTGATTCAGTTCTTGATCGGGCAGATAGTGGAGTGCCTTGCCGCGGAGCAAAGACAAATTCTGCCGGTCCATGACCGATTGAAACAACTTGCCGCGCATCCGAAGTTGTTCGGATACGTCGTCAAGCACTTTGCGCAGCAACTGCGGATCGGCACTTTGGACGACGACCACCGCATCGTCCCGGTCGCCGAATTCATCGAGATAGGCCAGCCAGCGCTGGTTATACGCGCTCTTAGCGTTCAGCAAATCGAGGCGGCTGGTCTTGAACTCCAGTCCATTGCAGGTGACCAGCAGCGAGACCAGCGTCAGACCTACGGCGGCAGCCACAACCCAGGCCGGGGCCTTGAGCGACCAGGCGGTCAACAGTTCAAGCGGTCGCGAGAGAAGCGAAGTCTCTCCGGGCGGATTCCGTTCCGCGTTCATGCAGCTTCCTGCGTCTATCAAGAGCGACGGGCCTGCGTGACCGGCCCCCGCCGTAACGGCTGAAATGACAGCAAACGATTCTAGTCCGGGTGTTCGGTTTGGAACAAGGCGAACCCGAGATGCGGCAAGTTTGGGGTTAAGAGTTTTGAGTTCGAAGTTAACGAAAATCGCTAGCAACTCGGTCTAAGATTTGGAGCGCGCAAGAAGTCGGGGCAATCGCCGAAAATAGCCGTTGCTTGCACGAGGAAGCTTTAAGTGACTTCCGTGTCTTAGCTTACGGCGATCCTCAGCGGAATTGCCTGAGTCAGGATTCGACTGCGGAACGTCCTCTCCCCGCCAAAATGTCTACCGGCGATGTAACATGACGTAACTGCTGGGACCACTTACTGATAGCAGGCCTTGAGCGTCAAAAGGGCAGAGATATGGCGGAACAACGACCGGCAGACGAGGAGACGTCGTCCCTTGTCGGCAAGTCCGCGTCGGATGGCCCGGGGGAGTCGGCCGATACCGCTAGCGTCGAGTTCGATTTCGACGAGGTCGTCCGCGAAACCCATCCACACATTCGCGCGTACATCGCGGGGATGGGGGTGCCACGGCACGATGTCGACGATGTCGCTCAGGATGTGTACGTCGAGTTGTATCGGTTTTCGGATCGGATTCCCCTGGGTGTGCACCCCAAGCAATGGCTGAAGGGAATCGCCCGGAACTTGTGCCTTAACTACTTCCGGCGGCAGGGTCGCCGGCAACGGTTGCAGCGCGAGGCCTTGGTCGAGATTTTGATCCGAGCCGAACAAGAAGGACCGCCGAGCCTGGCCGAAGGGCCCATTCGGCGAGCCCTCGATGGCTGCTATGAACAATTGCCCGACGAAAGTCGCCAACTACTCCAACTACGCTACGAACGAGAATTACCCAGCCAAACCATTGCCGAGATGCTCAGCAGTACCGCCGAGGCGATTCGCGTCGCCCTGTTCCGTATCCGCAATGGTTTGAAACAATGCATCGCCAGCAGCCTGGCTGCTGAGGGAACCTGATGAGTGAGCCAGCCCCCAATCCTGACCGCGGCCAGACCGACCGGTTGATCAAGCAATATGTCGAAGACCGGCTGAGCCTATCGGCCGAAGAACTCGACCAGTTGATCGAAGCGTTGCGCGCTCAGCCTGCCTTGGCAATTGAACTGCGCACGCAATTGCTGCTCGATGACCTGCTCGCACAAAAGCTGGCCTTCGACCGCCGCAATTTTCTGGCGCAGGTTGGCCAGCGCATTGGCGATTTCGAACAAGGGGAAGAAGAAATCTATAGCCAGGTTTCCGAACTGCGCGCCTTGGCAGAAGCGGAACTGGTCGAGAAGCCCCAGCACGCGCAGAGCAGTCGCTGGACAATGGCCATTGTCGCTGTGCTGGCGGTAACGCTCGCGACCCTGGCGTTTCTCGCGCCGCAGTATTGGCCCGTTGCACCCCGCACGATGGCCGAAGTCCGCGATGTTCACGGGGATGTGTTTACCGTCAAAGGTGAGCAGCGGTCGCTGGTCCGTACGGGAGATTCGGTTTCGACTGGCATTCTCTACGAAGTGGTGCGCGGCGCACACGTCCGCATCGAGTTTCGAGATAAGACGACCGTCGAATTTGGTAGCGGCACGAAGTTTCAATTGGTGGCCGATCGTAAGAGCCAGGCCAAACTGGTGCAGGTCGACCAAGGAGAAGTTGTCGCTCACGTGATGCCGCAGCGCGACTTAGGGCCGATGGTCTTTAACACCCCGCATGCCCGCGCGATCGTCGTGGGGACGGAACTGCGGCTCATCATCGAGCCCGAGCAAACGCGACTCGACGTCACCGAAGGGCAAGTCGACTTTGAACGATTGGCCGGTGGCTCGCCCCTGCGTGTCGCGGCGCATCAGTCCGGCGTGGCAAATCAAACGGGGCTGGTGCTCCGTAGCCTGCAGTGGCCCGATTCCGAAGACCGATTGCTATTCACGTTTCACGACAGCGGCATCCCTCACGTGCGCAATCCCGAAACGGGCAACCCGCGCGAAACGCCTCTCGAAGAGCGCGGGCCTGTCCGCACGATTCATGCTGGCGAAGTCTACGCCTTTGATGGTGGCAGCTATTATTCGCCCGAAGCGGGCGAAGACCTGGTTGCCAATATTCGCGGCAAAGGTGCGTTCACCATCGAGACGATCGTGATTCCCGACTCGGTCTATCGCGTGAAGAACGCGCGCATTCTCGCCCTCGGCGACGATGGCGAGATGGCCAATTTTCAACTGCTGCAGCGCAACAACGACTTGATCTTCAAGCTCTGGACCGATGGCTCCAAGGAACCACAGGAATTGAAGCTGGGCGAAGTGAAGCCCGACCGCGCGGTGCATGTGGCCATTGCCTACGACGGCCACAAACTGGTCGGTTACCTGAATGGCGTGGCGACCAGCGAACTAGATAACATTCGCAGCGGTCTGGCGACGTGGAACACTGGTGCCCTGAGTTTGGGTTCCGATGCCGGTGGAAAGAACGTTTGGCGCGGGCTGATCTGCGGCCTGGCCATCACCGATCACGCGCTGGCCGACTTTGAAGTGGTGCGTAGTGCCGGCCAATATCAAACCCTGTATGCCCGCCGTGACGCTGGGCTGATGTGGGACAATCTGATGGCCGACGATCTCGACCCAACGCGGTTCGCCGGAGCGGGGAATTGGCAAATTGTCGACGACAGTTGGGAAAGCGAAGCCGTCGCCGATGCCTGGTTTGGTTTCGGCCCCGATGATCTGAAAAATTACGACCTGCTGGTCGACGTGAACTGGGTCGAAGGAGATGGCCCGCTGAAGATGACCTTGCCCATCGCCAAGCGGCCGGTATCGGTGGTGCTCGGCAAGAGTGGTGGCGAGCAGAAGACGGCGCTGCAAGATATGGGTGGTCAGCCGATGACCGGAACTGGTTCTATGGAAAGCGAGCATTCGCTGCCACAGGGACGAACCGCACGCGTGGAAGTGAAAGTGCGGCTATTAAAGGACCTGGCTTCGCTCGATGTGACCGTCGATGGTCAGCCTTGGCTCGACTGGAAGGGAAGTCCCGACAAGTTGCCCGAAGTGGTTTCGACGAACCTGCCTGCCTTGAAGAAGCCCGTGCTCGTTACGGCTGGCAACGTCGTCCGGATCGAAGCCCTCAAGATTCGCGATCTGAACCGCATGGCCACCAGCGCGATCGGACAGTAATCGCTGCCTGGCATGCATGTGCTTTTTTCCCGCCTAGTATTACTCATCTTGCGGCAAATCGTTTACCATAGCGAGAGTCACGCGAACTCTCCCCTCGTGTGCCGTTCGGTTTTCCTTTCTTCCCAACGGCTCTCCGGATTTCTCTCTCGCCATGCTACTGCAAACGGTTCAACAGCACCTTCAAGAAGAACAGCGTCGACACTATCCGCAGGCTAGCGGTGAGTTCTCCTGGCTCCTCTCGGGCATCACCCTGGCCACTAAGATCATTGCGGCCAATGTGCGGCGAGCGGGTATCACCGCCGATGTGCTGGGAGCCACTGACACCGAGAACGTGCAAGGCGAGGTGCAGCAAAAGCTCGATGTGCTGGCTAATCACGCCATGATGAAGTTCCTGGGGAACCGTGGCAACGTCGCGATCATGGCCTCGGAAGAAGACGAAACTCCCGTGGTCGTCGAGCGCGATCGGATTCACGGTAAGTATGTCGTCGTATTCGACCCGCTCGATGGCTCAAGTAATATCGATGTGAACGTGAGCGTGGGGACGATCTTTTCGGTCTTACGCCGCGAGCCCGATCCCACCGGCCAACGCGATATTGCCACCGATGTGCTCCAGCCCGGTTATAAGCAAGTGGCGGCCGGATATGTGGTGTATGGTTCCTCGACGATGCTCGTTTACACCACGGGGAACGGTGTATTCGGCTTCACGCTTGACCCGGCGATTGGCGCGTATCTGCTCAGCCATGAGCGGATTGTGATGCCGGACGCTGGCAAGCAATATAGCTGCAACGAAGCGAATTTTGATAGTTTTCCCGAAGGTTATAAGAAGTACTTGGGGCTGCTTCGTTCGGGCGAGACGGGGCGGACCTATTCGTCGCGTTACATCGGCTCGCTGGTGGCCGATTTTCATCGCACCTTGCTCAAGGGTGGCGTGTTTCTCTATCCGCCCACCAAGTCCCATGCGAGCGGCAAACTACGGTTACTCTACGAAGCGAACCCGATCGCCTTCCTCGCCGAACAGGCCGGGGGCGTTGCCACCAACGGCAAGCAGCGGATTCTCGACATCCAGCCCACCGAAGTCCACCAGCGCACGCCACTGTGCGTCGGCAGCAAGGAAGAAATGAACCTACTGATGAAGATGGTGAACTAAGGATTGCAGGGCGAGGCTTAGCGGCAGCGCCAAAGAATGCGATCTGTAATCCCAAGCTGTTGTTGAACGGCCAATATTTCAGCCTTGAAGCGGCGAGCATCGTTGGGATAGCCGGCCGTGGGCTTGAGGCCAGGGACGTGCTGCTGCCAGAAACGATTGAACGGCCGGAGCGAGATTTCGCGCAGGTATTTGGCCGTCATCGAGGCAAGCGCTGCGGCCAGCATCCGTTCTCCTTTAGCGAGGAACTGCAATTCGATTTGCCGGCCGGCATAGTGCAGGCGATAGGCGCTGGCGGCTTTCGATTCACGCAGCACGCGAACCGGCTCATCGCCGAAGACATGCTGAATCAAGTGAGCATAGCGGTCGCGGCCGCCATGCTTATCGCAAGTGACGATGACCGGTGTTCCCGGCAGATCGTCGAGCAGTCCCCTAATCAGTTCCAAGGTGACAAGGGAGAGAACCGTCGCCTTGTTCTCGTGCCGCTCGACCTCGGCATTAAACTTTTCCGGAAAGACCGCTGCTGCGCGAATCGACTTCAGGCTCACATCGAGGCTTTGGAGGCCCGCGCCGAGCGACTCGGTGCAGTGGCCAATTCGCTGTGGGCAGGCGTCAATCGGCAGCTGTTCGTCTTCGGCCACATGCCAGGCCAGTGAAGCCCGCTCGGACTGGCAGTGCGCGGCGAGCGAGTTCCACAAGCTGGTCGTCGAACGAGGTTGTTCGCCCAGCAGAGCCAGGCAACTGAGTACACCGCACTCGAGCGCGGCGAGGCCACTCCCGGGTGAATAGAGTGCCTTGGAATCGGCAATCGCCATTCGAGTTTCGTGCTTCCCACACTCGACTGCAATCAACTCCTGCAAATGCTCGTAAAGATCTGCAGGGCCAATGTTCTGTGGCACTTGCCAGGCACTCGCAGCTACGACTAGCGGCCCCAGGTTGGGACCGTAACCAGCTTCGTCAGTGCCGATGAGCAGGTGCATGATGAATCCGTTCGACGTCAATTGACTGAGCCGGAAGCGTCAGCGCCCGGAAAATTTCCCGCAGCAACAACTTCGGTGCTCTCCGGGCGCTGACGCTTCCGGCTCAGTTGACACGAGTAATTTCTGTTAGACCTTCTTCCAGCTGCCACTCTTGGCACTGTCGAGCACGGCATCGCAAACCTTTTGCGTTTCGAGTGCATCGCGGAAGGTCGGCCCAGCAGGCTTGCCGCTTCCCAGACCTTCGAGGAAGTCTTTTACCTGATGGACGAAGCTGTGCTCGTAACCGATGGCCAGGCCCGGTACCCACCACTTGCCCATGTAGGGATGATCGCCGTCGGTGACGTGAATGCTGGCCCAGCCGCGTAGCGGACCTTCGACGCGATAGTCGAACCACTGCAAGCGGTGCAGGTCGTGTAGATCCCACTTTAGCGAACCGTTTTCGCCGTTCACTTCGAACGTATACAGCGCCTTGTGACCGCGGGCATAGCGAGTCGATTCGAATAGCCCGAGCGAACCGTTGGCAAAGTGGCAGAGGAACGCGCACGCGTCATCAATCGTCACCTTCTCCGACTTGCCGGTGAGCTGATGCTTTCGTTCTTTAATGAAGGTCTCGGTCATGGCGGTGACATCGCTGATGCTGCCGTTGAGCCAGAGAGCAGTATCGATGCAGTGGGCGAGCAAGTCTCCCGTCACACCGCTGCCAGCTGCTGCTGCATCGAGTCGCCACAACGCAGCACCACCTTGTGGAAGGTCGGCATTGATCGTCCAGTCCTGCAAAAAGTTAGCGCGATAGTGAAAGATGCGGCCAAGTTTGCCGCTATCGATGATTTGCTTGGCATATGTGACGGCAGGAATGCGGCGGTAGTTGTACCAGACGATGTTGGCGACACCGGCTTTCTCGACCGCCGCGCACATCTCCTCGCCTTCGGCCGTGTTCATGGCCAGCGGCTTTTCGCACAGAATCATCTTGCCGGCTTGGGCGGCGGCAATCGAAATCTCTTTGTGCAGGTTGTTGGGCGTGCAGATATCGACAGCGTCGATATCTTTGCGGGCGAGGAGCTTCTTCCAATCGGTTTCGATCGACTCATAACCCCATTGTTCGGCGAAGGCTTTGGCCTTGGCTTCGTCGCGGGCACAGACAGCCTTCAGCACGGGGCGATAGGGAAGGTCGAAGAAGTCGTTGACCCGCTTGTAGCCGTTGGTGTGAGCCCGGCCCATGAATCCGTAGCCGATCATGCCAATGTTTAGAGGTTTGGGTGCCATTGCAGGACATGCTCCAGGGGGAGGTGAGATGGACTTCTTGCGGTTTCTCGAAGGATCGACCAGTTTACGTGGCCCCGGGGGCTAGGAACTAGGGGCTAGGGACCAGGAAATGCCCTCAGCTCTATATTTTACCCCCCCGCCCTAGCCCCCAGTCCGTAGTTCCTAGCACCTTTGTGCTCACTTGCATCGCTATCGCAGCAGCAACTGCTCTTCCCTGAGACTGGACTTCTGCGATCATTCCAGCCGAAATTGATTGATCGAGGAAGATGCTCTTGTTCCACCGCTACGGATGGCTGCGATGATGTTTGCGCGAGTTCGTTTCACCCTGTTACTGCTGGCCGCCGGTCTGACTGCCGTCGGCTGCCAGAGCGCCCCGCTGACGGGCCGCAAACAAATGCTGCTGATGCCCGAGTCGCAAGAAGTGAGCATGGGGCTGACCGCGTTCAACGACGTGACCGAGAAAGAGCCGCCATCGCAAAACACGACATACATCGATCTGGTCGAACGCGTCGGCAAACGGATTGCGGCGGTCGCGGACAAGCCCGACTATAAATGGGAATTCAAGGTCATTGAGTCCGATCAGCAGAACGCCTTCTGCTTGCCCGGCGGCAAAGTCGCAGTGTACGAGGGGATCATTCCCGTCTGTGCAACCGAAGCGGGCCTGGCGGTGGTCATGTCGCACGAAATTGCCCACGCGCTCGCGCGGCATGGTGGCGAACGGATGAGCCAGAACATGGCCGTCGACGGTGTGAAGCAAGCGGTGTCGTACGTCATGCAGAACCAGGATCAGATCCGCAAAGATATTGTCATGCAAGCCTACGGCGTGAGCTCGCAATATGGTGTGCTGCTGCCGTACAGTCGCAAGCATGAGTCGGAGGCCGATCACATCGGTCTGATCCTGTTGGCAAAGGCTGGTTACGATCCACGCGAAGCGCCGCGCTTCTGGACTCGCTTTGGCGAAGCCAAGCAGGGTCAGCAGCAGCTGGAGTTCATGTCGACCCACCCGAGCGATAAGAACCGGGCGGCTGATCTCGCCGCGCTCGTGCCCGAAGCGATGGCCCTGTTCGAAGCAGCGCCTGAGAAAATCGGGCTCGGCCCGAATATCGATCCTCCGCCGGCAATGGTCGCGACCAAACCGGAGGAGCCTGTGGCAACTCCTACAGAAGAAGTGACGCAACCGAGCACGACAGTGCCCGGCGCAGCCCCGCCTGCTGCAGCCTCGGCAACGACGGGAGCTTCCCCTGCGCCGGTCTCGCCCTTCGGCGCGTTCAAGTTTCCCACCATTCCGCCCATCTTTGGGCTGAAGCCGCAGCAGTAGCGCAACTTGTTCGGGGTTGGGTAATCCAGCAATTACTCTTTGGCCGGTTTCCACTCTTCGTCGCGGCCGAAGAACATCAAATGCTGCCAGGGGAGCCGATCGAACTCTTTGGCCAGTTTGAAGCCGTTGGCGGGGAGTTCTTTCAGGATCTGCTCCTTCGTCATTTTGTGCTCGGGCTTGATCGGCACTTCGGGATCTTCGGCCCGATATTCGACGAGGGCGATCAGGCCGCCGGGAGCAAGTGACTCGCGCATGGCTGCGAGCATTTGCTCGGGATGCGAGAACTCGTGATAAACGTCGACGAGCAGGATTAGATCAATCTTCTCTTTTGGCAACTTGGGATCGGTGAACGTGCCGAGGATGGGCGAATAGTTCTTCACCCCCTGTTTACTGGCCCGTTCCTTCAGCAGCTTGAGCATTTCGGGCTGAATGTCGACGGCATATAGATGGCCGCGCTCGCCGACCATCTTGGCCAGTTGCAGCGTGTAGAAGCCATTGCCGCAGCCCATATCGCAGATGTTCATACCCGGCTTCACGCCCAGGTTGGTGAGCATCAGCGAGCAGCGTTCCTCCTGCTCGCGATTGTCGCGCACCAACCACGGCGCACCGGCGTAGTGCATCGTCTGGGCAATGACCCGACCTTTGTACTCGGTGAGTGCCGGGGGCTGCTGGGGTCTGCGTGCTGCTGCTGGCTCGCGCTCTTGAGCGGCAGCCAGTGAAGACAAAATCGCGAATAAACATAGTGCGAAAGCGATGCGCATCACGAACTCTCCGAAAAGGCGCAGTTAATTTCAGCGACTCACTTCAGCAAAAACGTCACCGCGGCTTGAGTGGCCGCAGCTGCAGGCTCTTTGGCAATGACTAGCTTCGTCTCTTCACCCGCCGCGCGATAGGCGGCGGCAGCAAGTTTCAGGGCTTCGTCACTTTCACCGCCAACCCAAGTGGTCTGGGGGGCGCTCAAGCCAATCAGAGCGGGAATGTCGCCATACTTGGCACCTCCGGGCAGAAAACGGACGTCACGATAGTCGTCAACTGCGACAAAGCGAAAGCCCGACGTTTGCAACGCGGCGGTATGCACGGCATCGCCGGAGAGTGCGCGAGCGATGGCGGCAATCGGTGCCGTCGAGTCGAGAGCAACGAGATCGATCCGCTCGGGCTTATCGGGGTGATGCTTGGCGAACGAGATCATCGTCAGCACGTCGTGCACGCGCTGCGCGATTAGCGCGTGATTGTAGCCGTAGGTATAGCCGGCGAATTCCCGCTCGTTCTTTACTTTGCGATTCTGTGTCACTGGTTTGCCATCAGCCAGGAACTCCCCTTGAGAAAACAGGTCTACACCAACTACGGTCGTACCCGCCTTCAGCAGTCGCTCGACTTCTGTCGTTGGCTTGCCGTTCTGCTGCAACAGTGACGACTTCCCTTCTTCAGCAATCCAGATGACGACCCGCTTGTTCCAATTCTTGGGGAGCAAAAAGAGTCCGGGCAACTCTTCACTGGCCCGCTTATTGCGCACCAGGCCGGTGTACTGCGTATAGCTGCCGAGATCATCTTCCGAGACTCGCTGATAATCGATATCTGCTGCTGCTGGCAATTCGCGGTGCAGAATCGCCTGCATGCCGCCCCCAATGACTTCGCGCCACTTTGCCAGCGATGCAGCATCGGTGGGTGTCAGCTTTTTTAGTTGAGCTTCGGCGTCGGCATGCCAGTGGCGAGTTAATTGACGTTCGAAGGCATCGCCTCCCGCAGGTTGTGGATGTTCGGCGTCCCACACCGTTAGCTGAGCCCGTTCCAGGCGCGGATAATCTTCTTCGACAATCGGCTCTTCCAAGCCCAGCTTGAAGTGCTTGTTCAACCACGAGTACATCGCCGCCCGCGAAACATAGTTGTAGTTATGTTTGAAGTGATAGTTGGGAACGAGCATCACGTTATCGGGCGCGCCCATTAGTGCGTAATGCTGTTTGATTTCGGGAAAACCTTTGGTCGACATCTCGCGCGTCCAGTCATCGGCACCGGTCATCCCTTGCGGCTTGGGCGCAAACAGTGCGGCGAATTCGATATTTCCAGTGCCCACGCGGAGGCAACTGGCATTCTCGCAAGTGCAACCTCCTTGCATGGCCGTCGAGACCATCACGGCCGGAAACGAAACGGCAATTCGCGGATCAACAGCTGCCAGCAAGAATGTTTGCGTGCCACCGCCACTCGCTCCAGTCACGGCAATTCGCTTAGGATCGACTTCGGGCAGCGCCGACACAAAATCCAGCGCGCGTACCGAGTTCCAGGTTTGCAGCCCCATGATCGACTGCAGCCGAGCTTCGGCTTGCGGACTGTAGAAGCCCCAGTTCTCTGGATGATTCATTTCCGGCCGTTGCTTGGCAAAGCGATGCCCCAATTCAAACGACAGTTGCGTGCAATCGGCGTATCCGATCATGTCGTAGTGAAAGACCAGGCAGCCCATCCGCGCCAGTTGCACGCACCGTGCTTGCAGCGGACTGCGACCGCCGTTCTCGAACCGTTCGGCCCCAATCACAATCTGCTTGCGAGTAGCGGGAACGCCGGCATCATGAAAGCGACCGTCGGCCCAGTGACCATGCGGGCAGAGAACCGCCGGATAAGGCCCTGACTTTCCCTTAGGCCGATACAAACTCCCCGAGACGAAACAGCCGGGAAAGCTTTCGAAGTAGGCCTTCTCGACCGTGTAGTCCCCTTGGTCAAGCAGACCATGCACCACTGCCCGCAGCGGAGTCTTCTCCGGCATCGGCCATAAACCTTGCGAGGCGAGAATCTGCCGTTTCACCGCTTCGGCCCGCGGAGCCCACGCTTCGCGACTGGCTGGCGGCGTGAAGGGGAAATAGCCATCGAGATCTTTGGGGTCGAGCAGTCGCACATCGTTCGGCAACTTTCCTGCGGGCAGCGCGCGAACATCGGCAGCAGCGACTTCACGCCCGAGGCCAGCGCCTACTACCATCGCCACGAGGAGAAAAAGAGTGCGATTCATGCCACGACCTTGCTGAAAAACCAGTGTTGACTAAAGCTTGCAGTTGACCGGCGAACCGGGTGCGGTCGCGGCTAGTTTAGCGAGGGCGCTGACCGGGAGCTAGCGTTTTTGGTTGAGTGGTTGGGTGTTCGAAGCTCCACGACATTTCAACATTGGCGAAAAGTGGCACGAATAAACCAGCTGGCGAACGCATCGACGTCATGGGGTCTTTTGCCGAAGTGAAGTCGCTCCCCAATTAATTCCCTCTTGGCATCAACAAGGAGTCGAAAGATGAACAAATCGTTCTTTCTGGCAGCAGCGGCGGCTGCATGTGTGGTCCTGATGGGCGCTTCTGCCTTCGCGCAAAAGCAGTCCGCTGAAGCCCTGTTCAAAAAATTCGATGCTGACGGCAATGGTCAGCTGTCTCTGGAAGAATTCTCGTCAGCGTTGCCCAAGCCCGCAGATAAGGCCGCGAAAGCTGAGGCTAACCAGAAAAAGCCGGTCCGAAAGGAAGACGCATTAAAGAAACCCGGTGCTGAGCAAAAGAAGCGAGAAAAGAAGCCAGCCAAAAAACCCGACGCCAAGGAAGCCGCCGCAAAAAAGCCGGGCGAAAAGAAGGCTGTCCAGAAAAACAGCGAACAGGCCAAGCAAGGTGCCGAGAAAAAGCCGGAAAAGAAGGTCGAAAACAACACTAATAACAAGCCGGAAAAGAAGCCCGCAGGAAAACCGGCCGCGAAAGAATCCCCCAGAGAGAAGAAACCCACTAAGGAGTAAGTGGCGCAAATGTGTTGAAATTAGCTGGTTTTGACGGGTTTCCGCGAATAACTTGCCGCCGCTTCCCGCGCTGCTATAAAATGCAGTCGCGTGGGGTGCGGCGATTCGCGGTCGGTGCTGCCAGCCAACTGGCGGGATGCGTGGGCTATGTTTGGCAATGTCTGGCTCGAACTTGGGCTGATTGGTCTTGGTTTGGCAGCCATCGTGGGGCTCGTGGCCTGGAAGTGGCTGCAACGTCGCGAAGTGAAAGTCGACCTGCCCCAAGCCCGCCGGCAGTTTCAACTGCGGCGAGAATGGCTCGAAGCACATTTCTTGACCATCGCCAGCCAGAGTGGCAAACCTCGCGGTCTTCACTGGGCCGACTGCGACTTCGACGATGCCGTTTCGTTTGCTCGCGATCGCAACACCGGTCGGTTGCGAGCATTCGTCGGTGTGACGATTTCGTTCGAAGCCATCGAAGGGGGCGGCATGGAAGATAATCCCAACGTACATAACCGCCGTGCCGCGACCGCCGTCTTCAACCTGAACGGCGAGGCCTGGAGCACCGATGGACGGGCCATCTTCAACTTGAACCCCGAGCAGGCGATCGAACATTTCCGCCAAGAGTTGGAACACGTCGAATAAAGTCTGCTGCGATTGATCAACGGGAAACGCCAACTCGGCCCGTTTGAAGTAAACCTTCACACGGGCCGAGTCGCATTTTGCCCAGCCGTGATGTTTGCCCCACGCCGGTTGAGCAGGCATCATAGCGGGGACTAATCAGTTGCTCTCAGGATTGATAATCCCCCAACCTCTCCCAGGAACATTCCATGAGTCGTCCTTCGCGCGTTTCGCGTCGCAAGTTTTTGAAGACGTCGGCGGCCGTGGCTGCGGTGTCATCGGTCCCCGCGCTGTGGACCACGGCCAAGGCAGCCAAGCCGCTCGTGGTGGGCGAGAAGGAGCACGTGTTTGAAGTGCAGCATGAGTGGCCGCAGTTGCCGAGCCAATACTCGTGGCAGACAACGCACAATGTGGCGGTCGACAAGGCGGGCAACTTGTACGTGATTCACGAGGGGCGCGAGAACCTCAAGGATCATCCGTCGATCTTTGTGTTCGATGCCGAAGGGAAGTTCATCCGCGCTTTCGGCCAGCAGTTTCAAGGTGGCGGCCACGGCATCGAGATTCGCTCTGAAGGGGGCGAAGAGTTTCTGTATGTCTGTGCCTATCAAGCACTCAAAACGTTCGCCAAGCTTACGCTCACGGGCGAAAAGGTCTGGCAAAAGTACGCGCCGATGGAGTCGGGCGTTTACGCAGCCGAAGAAGACACCAAGCCCGCCAAGGTCTGGGGTCGCGATCGCTTTCTGCCGACCAACTTCGCCTTTCTAAATGACGGCGGCTTTCTGCTCGTCGATGGCTACGGAGCGTACTACGTTCACCGCTTCGACAAAGATGGGAAATGGCTCTCTTGTTTTGGTGGGGTCGGCAAGGGAGAAGGGAAGTTCAATACGCCGCACGGCATCTGGATCGATAAGCGGGCCGGGCGCACTCCGGCAATCGTTGTGTGCGATCGCGCGAACGGTACGCTCCAGTATTTCGACATGGACGGCAAATATCTCGAAACGCTGGCCGGCTACGGTCTGCCCGCAAATGCCGAAACCTGGCAGAACCTGCTCGTCGTTCCCGAACTCAAAGCCCGCGTGACGCTGCTGAACGAGAAGAATGAAGTCGTCGCCCGACTCGGTGACGACGTGGCCCGCGTGACCGGCAAGGACGGCGGCAAGATTCGTGGGGATAGTTCGCAGTGGCAGCCCGGTCGCTTTGTGCATCCGCACGATGCCTGCTTCGGGGCCGATGGCAGCATCTTTGTTGCCGAATGGGTCGGAACGGGACGCGTTTCAAAGTTGAAGAAGCTGAGTTAGCGACGCACTGCGCTTACTTGCACCTTGTGCGATGGACCATCAGACTAGGTGCTTTCCGGGCGAGACCAGCTGTAGTGGAGTGGGCGATGCGAACTTTGGTATGGGTGCTTCTGCTGTTGCCTTCTCTGTTTCTTGTTGTCGGCTGTGGCGAACGCCCCGTTGCCACTGCCGACAGCGGCGCGAAAAGCGTCAAGAAGAAGCGGCCGCTGGCCAAGAATATTCCGCAGCCGGCAACCAAGATTGATGTTCCCGAAGATCTCTACGACAGCCCCGCGGCCGCACTCGCCGATGTGAAGCGCTGGGTCGATTCCAAAGACTCTAAGGCCGGGCAAGTGCTGCTGAAGACCGAAGCCTGGCTCATTCGCCGCGGCGATGCGATCGTTCCGGAACTGACTGCGCGCGTCGAAGATACCAGCGAAGACTTGGCCATCCGCATGACTGCTTGCCGCGTGCTCAGCAAGATGGGGCCAGTAGGTCGGCCGGCGGTGCTCGCCGCGATCGACAGTTCGCCCCAACAGCTGCGGGTGAAGGCCATCGAAAGCTTGGGACGGATCAAGCCAGCCGACAAGGCGAGTGTCGACAAGTTGATCAAACTGCTCGACGACAAGGAATACGATATTCGGAAGGCGGCCTTGCTCGGTATTTCGGCAACCGAGAAAGCCGGTGCGAGTGCGACCACCAGGCTCATGAAGTTGCTCAACGACACGAATGAAGACGAGACGATTCGGAGCCTGGCAAAAGTTGCCCTGAAGAAGGTCGATCCGCGCAAGGGCTTGATGGGCGCTGACAAAGAGAAATAAATCGTTACCACTTGCGCAGGTGAACAATGGCTCGCTCGGTTGCTCGTTCGATTTCAAGGCACCCTGATCGTCGGCAGTTTTTGACTGCTGCGAGCGCGGTCGGTTGTGTGTCTGTCTTTGCCCCAAGCACTTGGGCAGAGGGTTCAGCCAACAAGGAGGTCTCTTGGCTGGCCGAGACTCAGCAGCGGCCCGAAAAGCTCCCTGCTGATGCAAAGTCGTTCCCAAGTTTGCTGGTCGACAAAGCGGGCCAGCCCATTCGCACGGTCGCTGCTTGGCAAGAGCGGCGGAAGGAATTGCTCGCCCAATGGCAAGAATTCTTGGGAGCGATGCCGGCGAAGCGAGATCCGAGCAAGCCGCCGCAAGTGAAAGTGCTGGAAGCGGACACTGTCGGCAATGTCACGCGCCAGCGCGTGGAGTATGAAGTGGAACCGGGGTTGGTTACCGAAGCTTATATCTGCCGACCAACTGAGTTAACAGGCACTACCTCCGGTGTCGTTTGTTTTCATTCGACAGTCGAGCATTCCATTCGTCAGCCCGCTGGTCTGGGCAAGGATGTGCAAAAGGCCTTCGGACTGAAGTTCGCACAGCAGGGGCGAATCGTTTTCTCGCCGCGCTGTTTTGCCTGGCCCGCGAACGACAAAATGGCCGTGCAAGAAGAGACTCGCAAGTATCTGGCTCGCGTCCCCAAGAGTTTGGGCATGGCGAAGATGCTCTACGACTCGCTGGTGGCCGTCGACATCCTCGCCAAACTGCCGGGCGTCGATCCCGAGCGACTTGGTGCCGTTGGCCATTCGCTGGGGGCCAAGGAAGTTCTCTATCTAGCCGCCTTCGATGAGCGGATCAAAGTGACCGTCAGCAGTGAAGGCGGCGTCGGCTTGAAGTTTTCGAATTGGAACGCGCCCTGGTACTTGGGGACGGCCATCGACGAGCCGGGCTTTCCACATGACCATCACGAACTTCTGGCTTGCGTTGCGCCGCGGCCGTTTTTGCTGGTGGGGGGCGAAAGTGCCGATGGAGACCGCGGCTGGCCCTATATAGCTGCTGCGTTACCGGCCTATCACTTATCTGACCCGACGGCCCGCCTTGGCCAGTTCAATCACCGTCAGGGGCATGCGGTGCCACCGATTGCCGAAGAGCGAATCGAGGAATGGTTTCGGACCTATTTGTAAGCCGCAGCCCGGGAATGCTGGGCAATCGCCAACTGGGTAGTTAATCTGGATGGACGCGATTCGCTCCTCTCGCTTCCCACCTTCGTTCCGCCGCATCGATTGTTTTCCTCATGCCCATTCGTTTCGCCTGTCAACATTGCGACCAAAAGCTGAGCGTGGGCTCGCAAAAGGCAGGAACGAAGGCGAACTGCCCGCGTTGCAAAGAAGCGGTGCGCGTCCCTGGTGTCGCTGCCAGGCAAGAACGTGTTACGGCGCAGTCGATGCTGGTGATGGCTGGCAAACCAGAACCACTCGATGAGCCCATCGCGCCGCCGCTGGTGGGAGGACAGAACGAGCCGTCCGAGTCGCCACTCGAAACATCGGAACTGGTCTTCGATACCGGCCCGTCGACCAGTTACGAAGAGAAGGCCGGCCACGAGAGCCAGGTCGCCGAGCGAACCGACTACAACCTCGTCAGCTTTCCGCGCTATGTGCTATATGCCCAGGCGGGCTTAGTCGCTGGCGTCGCCATCGTTTGTTTCACACTCGGCGCGCTGATGGGCTCCGCCTTCTTTCGCGGCCAGCCCGACGTTCCCATCGTGGCCAAGCCGTGCACGATCAGCGGATTTGTCGAAGTGACGCAAGGTGTGGTGAAGAAGGGGGACGAGGGAGCTGTGGTCGTTGTACTACCGTTCGATGTGCAGAAGCTCGACGAGCGCTCACCTGTGGAAGGTCTGCGGCCGAAGGACGCGCCGCCCGATGAGACACATCGCGGTTTGTCGATCTTGCGAACGATCGGAGGTGCCTATGCGAAGGCCGATCGTACAGGCAAATACGAAGTGC
The DNA here is from genome assembly GCF_007747655.1 of Anatilimnocola aggregata. Taxonomy (NCBI): domain Bacteria; kingdom Pseudomonadati; phylum Planctomycetota; class Planctomycetia; order Pirellulales; family Pirellulaceae; genus Anatilimnocola; species Anatilimnocola aggregata. The sequence continues at coordinate 1,697,140 of NZ_CP036274.1, read as the reverse complement.
GCGTACCGCGGCAGGGAAAATATTTTGTGCTGGTGATCTCGCGGGCCAAAGCGGGCAAAGCTGGAGAGGTCGATTCGCTCGACCTGCGCAAGATAGCCCGCTTCTTTGAGAATGCGACCGAACTCATCGGCGGTCAGAAGTATCAGTTCAGCGAGGAACGGCTCTTAGCGGATCGGAAATTCGACGTGTCGTTCGAATAACCCCCTTTTCCGTTCGCTTGATTTCGACCAGTGGCGCCTGCGAAATTGCCTCTTCCGGCACCGCAATGAGGTCGCTAACGTTGAACCACAAATGGCTGCCATCGTGGCATGTGAGTACGTCGCACGAGCGGCGGCCGCGCTGCACAAGTTGCTGTTTTTCGCTGCGCAGGCCGAGTAATTTGAGCACGTCGTACTCATCCGACAGCTGCGAGACGATGTAGGGCTTGCGGCGCGTTCCATCGCCAGTCGCCAGGATTCCCTGCAGGCAAGCGCTGAACACCCAGCGTTCCATTTCAGCTGGTTCACTCTCACCCAGGCTCTCGTGAGCTTCGGCAGCGAAGTAATGGGCCCGCGGCGACAAGGCCGCTCGCGATTGCCAACCATGCACGCGCTCGATGACGGCGGTCGCTTCGCCCGCGGCTAGCAACTCCGCGACACCTTGCAGATCGGCGGGAGTCAATGGCTCGACGTTCAGCTGCAACCACGCACGCCGCGCGGCGAGGTACGTTGCTCGTGACGGCAACGTGAGAAAGCGAGCGAACTCCTGAAACATAAATGCAACTCGACAAGGATCAGAGCACATCGTTTGAGCAAGAAGTCCAACTCTCGCTCGTGATGCAGACAAGTGAAAACGATGCGCTCAACTCACTGCACTGTTCAAAGTAATCGACGACCCCACGCAATTGCAATTGCTAACCTGACTTCGCGCGCAAGATTTCAAATCTTTTCTGCGCGCATGTGGTGCGCGATCGTTGAGCGCTAGCGCGTGGTGAAGTGACTGTTGAACGATGCGCAGAGTGCGCGCTGAGCGCACGATCAGCGCGCAGCGGGCTCACTCGCGTCCGACATGCGCGAAGTGACGAATGCCCGCCGAGGTCAGACATCGATAGAGTTCCGCGATCTGCGCCGCGTCGCGAGTCTCCACTGTGCAGAGCACATTCACTGCTGCCACATTCGGCGCACAGAAGGTTCGATCGTGCACGATGTCTTTCACACTCACGCCGAGCTGGGTGAGGATCGTCGCGAAGTTTGCGAGCCCGCCAGGACGATCGCTGATCTCAGCCGTGAAACGCGCGAGGCGACCATCGGCCACCAGCGCTGCATCAATCAAGCGGCTGAGAATGGTCAGGTCGATATTGCCGCCACAGAGGAGCAACACCACTTTTTTTCCCGCTAGTTCCGGCAACTTACCGCTGAGCAGTGCTGCCAGCGAGGCGGCACCGGCTCCTTCGACGACACTCTTCTCCAGTTCCATCAAACGTACGACGGCCAGGGCGATGTCGGCCTCGGTCACCGTCACAATCTTATCGATACGCTGCCTTGCAATCTCCAAAGCCAGAGAGCCGGCGCGCGAGACGGCCAAACCATCGGCCAACGTAGGTTGTGTGGTCACGTCGACCGGCGAACCCGCCTCGATGGCAGCTGAAAACGCGGTAGCGTTGGCTGCTTGCACGCCGATGACGTCGGTCTGGGGACGAAGCGATTTGATTGCGAGCGCGACTCCGGCCACGAGTCCACCTCCGCCCAGCGGAACGATTACCGCAGCTAGATCGGGCACCTGTTCCAATACTTCTAGCCCCAGCGTACCGGCTCCGGCAATCACGCCCGGGTCGTTGTAGCCATCGACATACGTCAGCCCCTGCTGGGCCGCGATTTCTCCAGCCCTTTGTTTTGCTTCGGCAAAGCTAGTTCCCTGCACTTCCACCTTCGCGCCCAACTTGCGGCAGTTAGTCTGCTTGATGAGCGGAGCATAGGTGGGCATGACCACGGTCACCGGAATGCCGAGTGAACTGCCGTGATAGGCCAGGGCCAGAGCGTGATTGCCAGCGCTGGCGGCGATCACCCCTTTTTGCTTGGCGTCATCACTCAGCAAGATCAGGGCGTTCCGCGCGCCGCGTTCTTTGAACGAACCGGTTCGCTGCAGGAACTCAAGCTTGCAGAAGACTTCGCAGCCCGCGACTTCGGCCAGGGGAACGCTCGGCGGGCAGGGAGTGAGTGCGATGCCGTCGCGAATGCGCTCGCGCGCGGCTTGAATATCGGCAAGCGTCAGCGAATCGGAAGAGGGCGTATTCATGTCCGCGATCTTAGCACTTAAACGCGGAGGGCTGGAAGCATCGATCCGCATTCTGCGGACGTCGACATCGCCGGTCAATAACGGCGCGAATGAGCATCAGGCCTGAGTTTTTACTCGGCCTCGCACGTAGAGATCGTCCCCCACTTGTTGCCAGTTAGGCTTGCTAAGCGTGGTTGCCAGCGAGGGTAATTCAACTCCTGCCCCTGCAATGGGGCCAGCGGCCTGAGCCCCTCCGAATATCTTGGGGGCAATGAAGCAGTGAACTTCGTCGACCAGGCTTGCGTCGAAGAGTGAGCCCAACAACTGACCGCCCCCTTCGCACAGGACGTTGGTTAATCGCCGGCTGCCTAATTCTGCGAGCAACTGGGTGAGTCGCTCATCAGGCGTTTTGCCTGGTAGTTGCAATACCTCCACCCCGGTCTTTTGTAATGCGGCAACGTTCGCGGCACTGGCTGTGTTCGCTGCGACTACCAGGAGTGGCACCTCGCGGGCGGTTTGCACCAACTGGCTCTGTAAGTTGAGCGAAGCTTGCGAGTCGAGGACGATGCGCGTAGCGACACGGGGCGGTTTTTCGCCGGAGGCAATTCGGGCCGTAAGGAGTGGATCGTCGAGTTCCGCGGTTCTTCGCCCAATCAGAATTCCATCGACTCGCCCGCGCAGTTGCTGAACCAGTTCTCGCGATTCGGGCCCCGAGATCCATTTGCTCGCTCCGGTGCGGGTCGCAATCTTGCCGTCGAGAGTCATAGCCCACTTGGCAATTAACCAGGGCTGTCCGCTGGTGAGCAATTTCAAATACGGTGCATTCAACTCGTGCGCTTCGGCTGCGAGCAGTCCCAAGTCGATTTGTACGCCAGCCTGCTGCAGTTCGGCGGCTCCTTGCCCGCTGACTTGCGGAAAGGGGTCGCGCATGGCAGCAACGACTCGCGCCACGCCCGCCTTGACTACTGCCTGCGTGCAAGGAGGTGTCTTACCAAAATGGCAACAGGGCTCGAGTGTGACGTAGAGTGTGCTGCCACGAGCGGCTTCACCGGCAACACGCAAAGCTTCTACTTCTGCATGAGGGCCACCATAACGTTGATGAAAGCCTTCGCCGACAATCTTGCCGTCGCGCACGATCACGCAGCCCACCAGCGGATTGGGCTCGACCCAACCTCGTCCGCGCGCGGCCAACTCCAGCGCGCGGTGCATGAACTGGCGATCTTGCTCGGGGCTTGGTTCCGGTGGCATGACTATTTGGACGACTCAATCTGGGCTGGCGACAGGCGAGTGAAGACAAGCTCTTTGTAATTGTCGCGTTCAAACAGCACGCCGATATCGCCGTCAGGCAAGGCCGCCAACGATGAATAGATCGAAGAGCCCGCGCATAGCACTCGGCTGGCCGGCCAGGTCTTGCCGCCATCGCGGCTGAGGCGGATCGTCAGGTTTTGTCGCTGCTTGGGATTGGCCGGATTGCTGAACGCGAGCAAGCTTGGTTCGCTCTTGGTCGCAGGAATGCGAATGAGACTACCCTGGCAAACGGGCTCGACGAGAGTGGGCTCGTCCACAATCGGCGACCAGGTGAGGCCCCCGTCGGTGCTGCGACTGGTGGTTCGTTGCGACTTGCCACGATAGGTCCGCATGTTGATGAGCAACGTCCCATCGTCCAGTTCCGCCACAGCACACTCGTTGGTTGTGGGATCGAGCACACCGCCCAGTTGCCAAGTTTTGCCGTGATCGTCCGAATAGATCACATGCGAACGAAAGCCCAGGTTCTTATCTTTTTCGTTCTTCACTTTATGATCGCAGGGAATCACCAGCCGGCCGCGGAACTTGCCGTGTTGCAGTTGAATGCCATTTCCGGGGCCGGTGGCATACCACGACCATTCATCCCGCTTCACGCTCTTGGTAATGTCGACCGGCTTCGACCAGGTTACCCCATCATCGGCCGAAGAGAGCATCAGCACGTCGTCGTTGTCGCGCGTTAGAGGCAGCCAAATTACGCCGGTCTCTTGATCGACCACCGGGCAGGGATTGCCGATGGTGACTTTCTGCGTGTCACCTTCTTCGAGAACCAATTGTTGTTCGCTCCAAGTTTTGCCGCCGTCACTGCTCCGCTTCAGCATCAGGTCGATATCGCCATGATCGCCACGACCCGTTTTTCGCCCTTCGCAAAATGCCAGCAGTGATCCTTTAGGTGAAACGAGCAGCGCTGGAATTCGATAGGTGTGATAGCCCCCTACGCCGGCCTTAAACACGACCGCTTCCGGCAATTCTGCAGCTGCGAGGGGAAAGGACGGGATCAAAACCGCAGCGAGAAGCAGCAGTTGTTTCATGGGAGAGTTCCTCAAGAGGTGTGATTGATTGTGAATGATTGGATTGGCGCGAACTGCGGCGCCCGAAAAATTCAGCAGCTACTTGCGTCCGAACGGGTGGGTAGCCAGACTACATAAACCTCTCCATGTTCGGCGTTTCTGTCTGGCTTCGCAAGCTAAGGTGGGTCTTGGTATCTGCCGATAAACTACAGTTTTGCGGCGCATGGCTTTCCTCCTGCGCTACGCGGGCTGACAATACGCATAATCGCTATAATTTAACCAGCGGTGCGATCTACAGGAGAGAGTAGCATGGCAGATGGTCCGAAACGAATCGGCGTATTGACGGCTGGCGGCGATTGCCCCGGTTTGAATGCGGTCATCCGCGGCGTAGTAAAAAGCGCCGGGACTCACGGCTACGAAGTAGTCGGGTTTCTCAAGGGTTATGAAGGACTCGTCGACCCCGTCAGCTACATTCCCCTCACGAACAAGAACACCACCGGCATTCTCGGCCAGGGTGGTACGATTTTGGGTTCCACGAACAAGGGCCGCTTCGCCGCGACCGTGGGTGTGAACGACCGGCTCGAGCTCGACCCCGAGTTGATTGCTGGCGTGAAGACCACGATGGAGCACCTGAACATCAGTGGCTTGATCTGCATTGGCGGCGATGGCTCGCTGGCAGTGGCGCAGCAATTTCACGAACAGGGAATTCCGGTAGTCGGCGTCCCCAAGACAATCGACAACGACTTGTCGAGCACAGCTTTCACGTTCGGTTTCTTCAGTGCCGTATTCTGTGCCACCGATGCTCTCGACCGCCTGCACACGACCGCTGCCAGTCACGAGCGGGTGATGGTGCTGGAAGTGATGGGACGGCATGCCGGCTGGATCGCTCTCTACGCTGGTGTTGCTGGCGGCGGCGATGTGATTCTGATCCCCGAAATTCCGTGGACGTTTGAAACGGTTTGCCAGGCTGTCATCACTCGCGAACAGCGGGGCAAGAAGTTCACACTGATCGTTGTTGCCGAAGGGGCAGAACTCCCCAGCGGCGCGCTGGTGACGCAAGAACGTCGCGGCGAGCAGAAGCAAGTTCGCCTCGGCGGTATTGGCAATATTGTTGGTGCCGAAATTGAGAAGCGGTTGGGCAAAGAAACCCGCACCGTGGTGCTGGGTCACTTGCAACGAGGTGGTGCCCCCACCACGTTCGATCGCGTGCTCGCGACTCAATACGGCGCACATGCCGTGCGGCTGATTATCGAGCGCAAGTTTGGGCAAATGGTCACTTATTGGCCGCCAGACATGGGCACCGTCTCGCTGCTCGACGCCATCAAGCTCTCCGCCGTGAATCCTGCCTGTTCGGCAGTTCAAGCCGCGCGTGCTCTGGGCATTTGCTTTGGCGACGACAACAAGGCAGCCCCGTGGAGCTACATTCCCGGCGCCGAGACGAACGGCACAGCCTGCGAAGCCGGCAACGGTACGTTCCTAGGCATACCTAAGCCGGAAGTGGCAAAGCACTAAGTCAGGTCGCGCTCGTCCGCAAGCGGTAATTTGCGATCGGCAACTTACCGCTTCAAAATTGGCATCGCAGGGCGCGACGAGTTCAGCTGCGACGGCGGGCAGTATTCTTCTTCGCCGTACTCGTAGCCGTTCCCTTGTATGAACGAATCGCCACCGTAGGATGCCTGCTTGGCACCTACGCCGAGTGGTCGACCATCGAGCGCACCCTTGACGCCGAGTTGGCGAGGATCGCGAGCGATCTTGTCGGTGAAGATCGTTACGTTGTCGAGAATCGGCTTCACCTTGAACGTGATGTCTTCGATATTCGCCAGCGAACGATTCAGCCGTTGATACAGCTCTTCATCGTTCATCAATCGACCCAGGGTTCCTTGCTTGCTGTTCAAGTTGTCGGTGAACTCGACCAGCTGTTCGAGCAAGGCATTCACGTTCGATAAACTGCCATCGAGATTTGCTACCAACTGCGGGCCACGTTCGCCCAGCGGGCGAGTGAAGTTCTCAAGGTTTTCGAGATTCTTCGAAGCCCGATCGGTGACCGACTTCATGCCCGCGAAACCTTCATTGGCTTTTTGTAGCGTATCGCGGGCTTCGGCGAACAGTTGCGGCACGTCGCGCATCGTTTGCTTGAGGCCGTTACGCAGTTCGGGATCGCCAAACAGATCGTTCATGGTGGCCATCGTGGCGTTGAACTGATCGAGAGCCCGCTCCGATTTTTGCATGATGCGGGGGATTTGATCGTCGTTGTTGGCCACCGCCGAGTTCAGCGTGCTGGCGGCGCGTTGCACTTCACTCCCCGCATCGCGGAGCGACTGCAACACCATTTTGATATCGGGTTCCAGATTGACGAAGACGCTCATGGGGTTGCCCGCAACGACGCCGTTCTGAATCTCCGCACCGTTCTCCAGCGGCCGAGCATTCCTCGACTCCACGCCAGGGACGAATTCCAGCAAGGCATCGCCGAGCAACGACGTCGTCCCAACGCGGCAGTACTCGCTATCGAGCAACGTGTATTGCGAGTCGATGTCGGTCGTCACGCGCACACCCTGCGGCTTCAGCAGCTCGACTCGCGTGACGCGGCCGATAGTGATGCCACTTTTGCGCACGGGAGTGCCAACCGAAACGCCGGGCGCTTCAGGAAACAGCACATAGATGACCTTCTTCTGCGAACCCGGAAAGGGCATGTCACCCATTAGCATCACGAGGATGCCGGTGACCAGGATCGCAGCCAGGACCACGACGCCGACGCGTAATCGTAAGGTTCGTTCGTCCATGGAAGGGGCTAGGAGCTAAGGACTAGGGGCTGGTAAATGCAGAATGGAGAAGGCAGAACGCAGAATGAAAGCGGATCAATAGTTTCTCATTCTGCGGTCTGCCTTCTACGTTCTTCGTTTCTCACAGGTCTTCATTCACAATGCCGCGGGCTTCGCGCAGTTCCATCAGGCGTTGGCCTGCTTCGCCGCGCACGAATTGCCGCACACGTTGATCGGGATAGTTTTCGAGTTCACTGGGAGGACCGTCGAAAATGATTTGCGATTCGTCGCCGCGCAAGCGGGTGAGCGGATAGAGCATAATCACGCGATCGGCCACTTTTCGAGCGGTTCGCATGTCGTGCGTCACGACCAGACTCGTCACTTGATGCTGCCGCCGGGTGCGCATCATCAGTTCGTTGATGACGTCGCTCATAATCGGGTCGAGACCAGTCGTCGGTTCGTCGTAGAGCATCATTTCTGGATTCAGTATCAATGCGCGGGCCATGCCAACTCGTTTCCGCATGCCGCCCGATAGCTCGGCGGGCTTTTTTACGACGACTGAATCGGGCAACCCGACTTCAGCGAGTCGATCGAGCACGAGCCGCTTGACTTCGAGTTCGCTGGGCTTGCGATGCTGCCGCAAAGGAAAGGCGACGTTCTGGCCGACGGTCATGCTGTCGAACAGCGCCGCGTTTTGAAACAAATAGCCAAAGCGAATCCGCTGGGTGACCAGTTCGCGATCGTTGAGCTTGGTGAAGTCTCGCCCGTCAAACTGCACTTCGCCTTGTGTCGGCTTAATCAGCCCGATGAGTGTCTTCAGCAGCACTGTCTTGCCGCAACCACTTTCGCCGATGACCGCCAACGTCTGCCCGCGCGGCACATTCAAATCGATATTGCGCAGCACTCCCTGCCGCCCAAACTGCACGCTCAGCTTGCGGATCTCGAGGACATTCGGCAGGTTGGAAACGGGCATTGCCATCGGAACTAGTTTCAAATCTTTCTGAAGTGTTTTGGCCAAGGTCAAGTTGGCTTTTATTCAACGCGTTTTAGTCCGCGTTTCACGTATTAGAACAACGACTCCGACTCGGGGTACATGCGATAGTAAGCGGTGTAGAGCATCTGGCCGAGCACGAGGTCAATGATGAGAATCAGCACGAACGAGTAGACGAACGACGCCGTTGCTGCGCGTCCCACCCCTTCAGCTCCCGGCGTGCAATTGAACCCGCGATGACAGCTGACAATGGCAATTGCCGCACCAAAGAACACGCTCTTGAGGACGCCACTCAGCAAATCAAACACGTTGACGAACCGCTCGGTGTGAAACCAAAAGTAGTGCTTGTCGACATCGAGAATGACGACCGCATGGAAGTAGCCACCGACCACGCCCATGTAATCGGCCATGATCGTGAGCGTGGGGATCAGGAAGATGCAGGCGAGGAATCGCGGCACCACCAGGTAATGAATCGGATCGGCACCCATGCTTTCGAGGGCGTCGATTTGTTCGGTCACGCGCATCGTGCCCAGTTCTGCCGACATCGCGCAGCCGACGCGTCCGGCGAGCATCGTAGCTGCCAGCACAGGGCCCAATTCGCGGAGGAGCGTCTTATTAATCACCGCGCCGAGGTACGATTCCAGATTCAGGTCTTTGAACAGAAAATAGCTCTGCATCGAGAGCACCATGCCGATGAACGTGCCGGTCAGGGCGATCACCGGGAGGCTCAGCACGCCCACCTGATAAAAGTTCGGTAGCAGTGTTTCCCACTTCGGGGCGCGGAAGAACAGCCAGGCGAGCGTGCGAAAGAGAAAGATCGTGATATCGCCGACCGTGCTCACGCCATCGACCACCACGCCACCCCAGTCGGCCAGCGCATCGCCCACAGCAGTTGTCTGCTGACCGTTAGGCGGGGATTGCGAAAGGGATGAATCGGTAGCCATGATGGGGTCTTCTGCTTACTCACAATTGCTGGAGACCGACCGCTTCGCGCCTGGACATACCAGGGCGAGATTTCGGCGCGCGGTGCCTCGCATGCTGTTTTCGGTTCATAGCCTGGGCAGAGTTGAGAAGATTTACCGGTTAAATCGATTTTGTGGTCGCTAGCAGTTTGTCGATCGTGTTCAGTCGCCGTTGATGTAGATGCAGTAATTACTCCCCAGCCAGTCGCCTGAAAAGTCCAACTTTGAAAGCAAGCTTCTTTCATGCCAGCAACTTCGCTCGCCGCGCGACTGCAACAGCTTGATCCGCGCGATCTGAACTATGCGACGCACTTTGCCGACCAATTGCTAGCGGCGGCGGCGGAAGCTCGGGCGAGCGACATTCACCTGCAACCAACAACAGCTGGTATTGAAGTTCGTTGGCGGCTGGATGGCGTACTTTTGAGTGTGGGGACGTTTTCGCGCGGTGAGGGGACCGATATCGCCGCGCGGCTGAAAGTTCTGGCACGGCTTCTCACCTATCGCACCGACATTCCACAAGAAGGGCGAATTCCAGCTGCCGACGCGCGGGCTGAGATGCGCGTGAGTACATTTCCGTCACTGTATGGCGAGCGGGTCGTGATCCGGCTGTTCGTAGCGCCGCAGGAACTATTGCAGTTAGTCGATCTCGGACTTCCCGCTGAAATCACCACCGCATTGCAAAATGCCGTGCAGCGAACCAGCGGCGCGGTGTTGCTCACCGGCCCCGCTGGGGGTGGCAAGACGACGACTGCTTACGCCTGCCTGCGGCACGTGGTGCAATCGACGCATGGAGCGCGGAGCATTGTCTCGCTCGAAGATCCGATTGAAGTGGCGCTCACGGGCGTCTCGCAATCGCAGGTGAATCCTGCTGCCGGCTTCGACTTGGCGAGTGGCCTGCGCGCACTCCTGCGACAAGATCCCGAGGTGGTACTGCTCGGCGAAGTGCGCGATCAGCCCACGGCGGCAGCTCTGTTTCAAGCGGCGCTCACCGGGCAATTGGTCATTTCCACCTTTCATGCCGGCAGCGTATGCGAAGCAATCTCCCGACTGGCCGAAATGGGAATCGAGCCGTACTTGCTCCGCAGCGGGTTGTCACTACTGCTGCATCAGCGGTTGCTCCGAAAACTCTGCACTTGCGGCAGCGCGGGTTGCGACCGTTGCCAACGGAGCGGTTACTCCGGACGAATCGCTGTTGCCGAACTGCTTCCACCCCTAAACAGCGAACTCACTGCAGCCGTGTTGCGCCATGCCGATGCAGCCGAGTTGCAACGACTGGTCGAAGCAGCGGGCATGGTTCCCATCAAGGTGAGAGTGCAAACGCTCGTTGAGCAAGGACTCACGTCACCAGCTGAAATGATGCGTGTGCTGGGAACTTCGTAGGGTTGCTGTGCGAACCTTGGCCAGCAGAAATCTATTCGTCTTCGCCACCGAAGCTGCGCTGCGACGTAAGCAGGCGAAAGAAGCAATACAGCATATTCGCCAAGATCACGCCCCAGACTGCGACGAGCATGATGACCGAAGATGTCGACATGTGGCTCATCGTTTGGGTTCCTTCGCAGCAGGTTTGCTGCCGGTTGACTTCGCGGGGAGAGTATCGGTAGCAGCAGCCCGCTTGCGCCAGGCATACCAGACCAATCCACAGAAGAACAGGAAGGCGAAGATCATCGCCCCCCGATCAAGCTGACGCAGCATTTGCAGCTTGGGTAGAAAGTCGATTTTGTCGCGTGTCGCTTGGTGCTGTTCGGGCGTGATGCCCACCGCCATCAACTGCAACTGCAGATCCTGCTTTTGCAAGGCCAAGTCGCGATACAACAGCTTGCCAATCATGCCCGACGGCGACCATTCCCACTTCGGAATCGGCTCTTTGCCGAACCAGCCGGTGATGTACGGCGTCCAGCCTTTTTCGACCAGCTTCTTCTGCAGCGTAACGCCATCGGTGACTTCCATCCGGCCGGCTGGCTGAAACGTATACGCAACCAAGATCAGGATCAGGAAGGTCGGAGTGACATATTTGATGATGTAGTAGAACGGGCGTGGCACGCGCATTTCGGCACCTTTGCCGATTTCTGCCCAAGCGCGATCCATGCCGAAGATCCAAGCGAAGAGGACTGCCTCTGCGGTGGCCAGGACCACGAGGGCAAAGGTACCAGCCCAATAATCGAACTCGTCAAAGAACGAACCTTGCGCCAGAAAGGCAACCGGAGCAGCAAACGGCAACAGCATCGCACCAAAGGCGAGGGCACTCTTCGAACGCGACAGACCGAACTCGGTCTGAAAGAAGGACATGATCGGCTGGCCCATCGCTAGTGAACTGGTGATGGCTGCAAAGAAGAGGAGACCAAACCATAAGAAACCTGCGACGGGAGCGAGCACGCCCCACTTCTGAAAGAGTGTGGGAAAGGTCATGAAGCCAATGCCAAAACCGCTGCCACCGGCGGTCATCTCTTGAACCTGGGACAACCCCAGATAGGCCACCGCAATCGGGAGCAGGATGCTGCCGCCGAGAATCACTTCGCAAAATTCGTTCGTCCAGGCAGCAGTCGAACCGGTGAGGGCGATGTCATCTTGCTCACGCAAATAGGAGGCGTAGCAATGAATCGAACCCATGCCGATCGACAGGGTGAAAAAAATCTGCCCCGCTGCGGCCAGCCAGACAGCCGGATTGGCGAGGCTATCGAACTTGGGCTCCCACAAGAATCTTAGCCCCTCAAACGGGCTGGCGACCGCTTGCGGATCGATGATGCCGAAGCCTGCTGCCGCGCGGGCCTGGTCGGTAATTGGTTCGACGCCGGGCACAATCAGCAGCCCGCGAATCGCGATGATAATGGCAAACACAATCAGCAGTGGCATGCCGATCTTGGAGACGAGCTCGATCCCCGCGGCGAGACCGCGCGAGAGGATGAAGATGTTGATAATAATGCAGAGCGCGAACATCACCAATCCCGGGACACTGAAGGCCCAGATGCTGTTGGGGAAGTTACCGGTGATGCGGTCGAAGAAAGCACCAGCGGATGTCGTTTCAAAGCCGCCGAGCAGCGAATAGCCGGCGTAAGCCAGCGTCCACGATTCGATGTACAGATAAAATGCCGCGATAATCAGGTTCGACCAGAGCCCGAACACGCCGATGTACTTCCAGTATGGTCGCCGACCGATGCTATCGAAAATGCCCGGCGTCGAGTGGTGCCCGAACTGTCCGCCGTAGCGCCCCATGGCCCATTCGACCCAGATCAGTGGTACTCCCATCACCAGGAGTGCGACGAGGTAAGGAATTAAGAAGGCACCGCCGCCATTGGCAGCGGCTTGTGCCGGGAATCGCAAAAAATTTCCCAGGCCGACGGCATTCCCAGCCATCGCCAACACCAACCCCAGGCGCGAAGCCCAGCGCTCTTTCTTCGCCATTCCCAACTCCTTGCGCGCATTGTCTGCGGACAGACCGATCCCTGCGCTTGTGTGCTTTTGGCTCGGCACCGGTAGCTAACGGTGGTGCCAAGTATTGGCTGAGCCAGGGCAGTTGTCAAACGGTGCCGGGGAGTTCGGCCGGCCCTTGTCAACAGGAGCTTAAGCGATCGTAATGCCCTGCTCACCTCGCCGATAAACTGTTCTGCAACAAGAATCCATCCATTTCAGCTTCGGCCAGTCGTAGATCACGCAGGGCGTCGAGGTAGGCGAGATTCGCTGTTGCGAAGCTTCGTTCAGCGAGCAGCAGGCTGAGATAATTCAGTTCCCCTGCCTGAAAAGCCTTACGCGACAGATCGGACGATTCTTTGGCAAGAGTGAGGATCGTTTTTTCGTATCGCTCGACCTGGTTACGGGCATTTTGATAGCGTTCATAGACCGGAGCCAACCGCTGCTGCAGGTCAAGTTCGACTTGTTGCAGCGCTCGCTCGGCGACTGCGACTTCGCCTTGCGCCCGCACGATACCACCTTGATTCTTGTTCCAAATGGGAATCGGCATATCGACCACCAACGAGCCATCGGGCTGTCCGCCAATGCCGTTGTCTTGCCAATTATACAAACCTTGAACGTTGACGTTCCCCTTCTTTTCGACGAGCGCTCGCTGATAGGCCCAACGGGCCCGCTCGATATTGCTGACCGCCGCGGCAATCTCGGGACTTGCCGACAGAATGTGTTGAAGCGTTTGCTGATAGTCGAATGGCTTGGGAGCCATGGCGGCATCGCCAGCCAAGGCTTGCGGCGCGAGGTGTGGCTGACCAACAACTGCGGTCAACGATTGCCAGGCTGCGGCATGCCGATGCTGCGCGTTTCGCAGAGTCACTTGAGCAGTTTCGTATTCGAATTTGGCTTGCAGCACTTCCAGCTTGCTGATCTCCTGAGCCTGAAACAAGCGATCGGTCGTTTCGACTGCCTTGGTGTAATTGCCGGCAATGACGTGTGCCACATCAATCTGCCGCTGGGCAATCAACACCTGGTAAAAGGCCATTCGTACGTCGGTCAACACGCGAAACTGTTGCGCGATAACATTCTGTTCAGCCTGCGCAACTTCGTGAGCAGCCGCTTGTCGATTGAGGTTCAACTTTCCGCCACGGACAATCTCCTGCGTTACATAGATGCCGTGCTGCTCTGCCAGGCCACCGCTCCCCAATTGCTGGCCGGAATAGCCCACGGAAGGATTTGGCGGCAAACCAACCTGAATCCAATTGCCGCGCGCCATTTGCACCTGCGCCTGCGCTCGCGCGAGCGAGGGATTACTGCACAGCGCTAACTCTTCCAAATTCGCCAGCGATAGCGAAGGCTGAGGTTGCGGCACATCTTGAGAAATGCCCGGTGGTGAAGGAATGGCTTCGGCCTGCACTAATGCCGACTGTCGGAAGTGCGCGGCAGTTTGAAACTGCGTGGGCTGTTGGGCAAGCAGCAACTGAGGAGCGACAAAACTGCTCCCTGCCACAAGCAGCAACGGCGCTGCTTTTGCTAACAGGCCAACCAGTTGTCTCCCAAGTTGATTGAGTTTCACTACAAACTCCGGGGGAAATTCTGGGCGGGTACGAACGCAGCGCTCTCGCACATGAGAAAGCGAAGTGCTAGGTCCGAAGAAATGCGATTGGGATGGCGGCGAAGCGGTGGGCTACCGGCCACATCGTCAGATCAAGCAGCATCGCTACAGACCGTAATCTTTCAGCCGCACAGATTGAGACAGCAGCATTGCTATCGCTGCGCTGATAGCCGCAATAGGCTGCTAGTTATCGCCGCTCCAACAACTCAGCCAGGTGCAGCACTTCAATTGTCTTCCCTTCGCGGTGCAAGCGCCCACCGATGTTCATCAAGCAGCCCGCATCGGTCGAAACGAGACAATCGGCCCCGGTGTCGAGCACGCATTTCATCTTGTCGTCGACCATGTTGCCACTGACGGCCGGATAGCGAACCGCAAACGATCCGCCAAAGCCACAGCATTGGTCCTGATGATGGAGCGGCATCAACTCCGCGCCTTGCACATGGCGGATCAGCGTTTCAGCTTCCGTTTGCTGCTTTAGCATGCGTAAGTGACAAGCAAAGTGATAGGCGACTTTGCCGTTGTACTTCGCCCCTACGTCGGTCACCTTCAACTGGTTCACGAGAAAGTCGCTCAGCTCAAACGTGCGCGCTGCCAATTGCAACGCAGCAGCATGCAGCGGCTCGTGATGTTCGAGCAGATGCGGATACTCGACTTTCAGCATCGCCGCGCAACTCCCCGACGGCACCACGACGGGATCGTCGCCAGCGAACACGTCGATCGTATGCTTCGCCTGCTCGCGCGCCAGGTCGGCATACCCGCTGTTGTACATCGGCTGCCCGCAACAAGTCTGTGCTGACCGAAACTCCACTTCGTGTCCCAAACGCCTTAGCAATTTGACCGTGGCAATGCCTGCTCCGGGACGCATTACATCCCCCAGGCAGGTAATCATCAGCAGGATTTTCATGGCGGGCGAACTGGGCGAGAGAACGGAAAACGCGGTGCGGCCAGCAACTCTAGCAAACACCTGCGGGCCTAAGCAGATTGAGCCTGTATCACGATGATAGATTGCTGCCGTTGCGGAAAGCCCCCACCAACCATCCCTCGTCCCAATCCACCAACTTTCACCGGCAGAACATCTTGCCGCGCACGCCGTTCCAAGGTAGATATAGAAGCTGTCCGGAGGGTAACCGAATGGCTAGGAGACTGATTCGAAATCAGTTGCCCCGTAAGGGGTTGAGGGTTCGAGCCCCTTGCCCTCCGCTTCTTCAGCATCCCAAGCCGCTGGCGTTCAAATGACGTAAGCGGCCTTCTTTTTTGGGTTTGCGTCTCTAACATGGATTGGCGAGAATTTGGTTTCTCGACCTCGAAAGCCCCAAAGGTTCGATAAGACGTGCGATAAGCGTTCGATAAGACCCTTCGGGACGTTCGATTAGGCACTCATTTCAGGGGCCTCTTTGTTTGAAGGTTCTGCCCATGCCTACTCGTTCCCGCACCGTCTGGAAACAACGCGACGATGGTCAGTTTGATTGCCGCGTTGGCTGGAAGCTTAACGCCACCGGCAAGCGCGAACAGCATCGCTTTCGGCTTGGTGCCGATCTCAAGGATGCGCAACGGCGCGATCATTTGTTGCGACTTATGTGGCACCGCATCGAAGAAGCAGATGGTACCGGAGCGGTCTGGTCGGACGAGACGTTAGAACTCGCGAAGCTGGCGGCTCGCGGCACAGTCCATTTTCATTTGCGCCGCACACTCGACGAAGGCGTCGTGCCTTATGTGCAGCGAGTCAACCGGCTCCGTCGCACATTTCCGATGCTCGCGATCCTGCCCGAACTCGAATACGGCAGCGCGTTTGGCTTTCAATTGCTGAACACGCTGGAGAAGGCGTTCACCGAAGCGGAAGTTAATCTGGAAGCCCGGAGCGCTGCCGAAGTAGCTGCATTCCGCCGACAGTTTGAAGCGGCGCCGAATAAGGCACCAGAGCAAGACACGGGGCCGTACTTGCACGCTGCACTCCGTGAGTACATCAAGTGGCTGGAAAGCGAATACAGTAATCCCGACGATGGCGTAACTGCTTGGGGACGAACCCAAATTCGTCAAGTCGAATCACTTATCGACCACCATGCCGATGAAAAGCTGGCTAAGATTGATCACGCGGCGGTGGAGCAGCTAATCACCTATTGGCGGAAACGTCCGCTTCGCAAGGGCTCGAAGACGCAACGTGTCTCGAAGAAGTCTTCGACCCACTACATCAGCGCTCTCAAAAGCTTTTTCAAGTGGCTACACGCGCGCCCGGCGTTTGGCTGGCGCAAGCCGGAAAACTTCGACGATCTCAAGACGCGTGTGATGGCGCTGGACGCCGAGCGACACCGGCAGATTCTGCCCGAGCAAGTGTTCTCGCTGGACGAGCTCAAATTGCTATTGAAGTACGCCGATCCGCTCGATCGGTTGTTGATTCTGCTTGGTCTGAACTGCGGCTTCGGCGCCGCAGAGTCCGCCAGCCTGTTGGTGGGCGAAGTCTTCATCCGCACGCCACACTCCGAACGGCACAAGGAAATGCTGGGAGTTGAATTGTCGCCCACCGATTCTTTCATCAAACGCATCCGCAGAAAGTCGGGGGTGTACGGCGAGTTTCTTCTCTTTGCTGAAACCACCAAGTCGTTGGAATGGGCACTCCGCGAACGCCAGAAGCTTGGCTTGGTTAAGCCAACAGACAAGCTTGTTGTAAACACCAACGGGAGGCACCTCGACAAAGCCACTAGCGGCGGAAATCCGAATCGGCAAATCCCCAATCGTTTTGCTCGGCTGCTTAAACGCATTCGGGAAGATAACCACGAGATCACTGCGTTGCCATTCAAGATGCTTCGGAAAACTGGCGGCGACCTAGTGAAGCGATTTTCTGATGGAGAGATTGCTGGCATCTATCTATGCCATGGACAACCCGTGGCGAGCGACGACCTGTCAGATGTGTACACCACTCGGCCGTTTGGAAAGCTGTTCGCCGCGTCCCATCGGGTTGAGGAATATTTGTCTCCAGTTTTTAGTACCTGAAGGTGACGACGCACAAAGCTCAGAAAAGCCGATTGATGGACTGAAAATCCATGTGTCGCCGGTTCAACTCCGGCCCTGACCACTCAGAAACCCCTTGTTTTCAAGGGGTTCTGTCGTTTCTTGGGCAGGCAGTTTTCCATGATTTACTGCCATTTATCGCCTGAAAGGTCCCGGAAAGGTCTCACCGCTGGACACTCTGGGGATGAGAATTTGCCTTGATCTGACGCAGAGTGACCAGACTTGTCACGGCCTCACTTTACCCTGCGCTGATTCCCGGAAATATCGGATCGACCGGTAGCGGGTAGTCGGATTCTTCTCCCGCACGGATGATTCGACACATGACCTGCTATACCCCAGCCGATGGGATTACCTACACTGCTGCCATTGAAATGCTGCGTTCTCTAGCTTCCTGCCCGGCAAGCCAAATGGCGAAGAAAAAATCAGCAAAGTCAGCCCCGAAAGCTGCGCAGCCCTCGCCCGCCCGCAAGCGGAAGTCTGCTCCTATCACACGCGATGTTGGCCCTCAAGCAAAAGGGCCTCGCCTTCAGAAGCTGCGCGCGATCTTGATGCTGGTGGAAGCAACTGCAGAGTTTCCCGATGTCACAACATTTGCCGCTGTTGAATTGCACGGCGACGTTTCCGTAAGCTCCTCAGACTCGACGGAATCCAAAAAATACATCGAAGAGGACAAGAACTACGCTGACACCGTCTCGTTTACGATGAACAGCAATGAAGTTCTCAACACGCTCGTCAACTTTTGCGATGTCTGGATTGAGCACGGCTGCAGCAAGTGCATCCGCTTCGGGTTTTACAGTCCGAACAACTACACCGCTGAGAGCAACACCGAACGGACAAAGGCTCTGGGAATAACCTGGCCAACAGGGCCGATGCTCAAATCCCTAAAAGAACTTGATTTCGACTGCCCAAACGTACTCGATTCGGCGAAACGGGCAGTCTTGAGCGAGTACGAGTCTCAAGCGGCTCGTCATGGCCTCACCTCGACACCGAGCAGTTGTCCCCTCGGTCGCTTGGAGATACTGCAAGGTTGGTCAGATGAGCGGTGGAAGGAATACTTTCGTCAGATCCAGTGGAAATTCGGCGAGGATGACGCAGAGGAAATTATCGACGAGATAGTCACTGCCATTCAACGAAGCCCTGCGTACAGCCAGCAACTCGCCGGCAAAGAGCAGTTGATCATTGCGGTGCTTCTGGATGAACTTGACAAACGGCAAGCCCTGCCTGATCGGACTCGCCGCCTGATTCACGTGGCAGAAGTTCTGCTTGTATTCAAAAATGTAGAAACCGGAACCGTCATCCTTCCAGATCCAACTTGGCAGGCTTGGGAGCGGTTGCCTCCGCCGACGGACACGCGAAACATTGCCGATAAGGTCGTGGCGGTTTGTCCTGATGTTACCGCGCAGAAGTTGGGGCGATGGGCTCGCCGGGCAGCGAGCAGCCTCGATGAGCAACGGGCTTTTGCAGGCGACAAGGGGACTCTGGCGCTCAAATGGCGGATAATATACGACGCCTGCGAAGAGGCCTTAACCGAGGACATAGCTACTCCACCTGCCGACGAAACCGCAATGGAAGCTGCGATGTCGGTTCTGCTTGAGACCGCGAAGGAGAGGTTTAGGCAGCTGAAAACCCAATACACCTACAAGCTGTCGAGCGACCCGTCGATCGAAGGGCTAGTTTACGAACTCTTTGATAGCTGTTACCTCAGCTTCGAAGGAGCGACGTAGCCGTGAACGCAACCGAACTGGCCACTAAAAAACGGATGATGTTCATCAAGGGAGAGGACTTCAACTTCCTCACCTACAATGTGCTAATTGTTCTGGATGCGTTTAAGTGCCATTCGGAATCCGTCACTTTCGAAGGCCACCAGAAGCTTTCCTATCTAATCGACCTCGTCTCCTCTCCCGGCCTTGCGCAAATCATTGACCGCTATCACAGACTCGGCTCAAGACTGAACAAGCGTGACATTCATTCACTCTCTGTGGCCTACGCCAACGGCGCTTCCCGCAAGCATTTCGTGGCGAGAGTGATTCACTCACTCGCTACCCGAGGCCTGATTTCCGTGCGTCAAGGAAAGCAGAGCGTTGGCCTAGACCTCTGGCTCAACCTCGAAAGCATTCCAGCCACCTTCTTGTCGAGCGAACTCTATACGCCGGAGCGTGACAACATTGTTCTTCTTAGAAAATGCTCCAGCCGTCTTCGAACGCTAACTTTCGATACATTCATTGAGAAGTTCTTCGGGGAACAGGGGGTGCGGCTATGGCATACTTAGCGATCCGACGCCTCACATACGAAGGCAAAAACTACTCGTACGAGTCACCGGTTTTCGGTGATGGACTGAATATCCTTGAAGGGCCGAATGGCACCGGCAAGTCTACGTTTGCGAACCTGATCTACTTTTGTCTTGGCGGAAGCGTAGACGAGTTCAAGGCCAACTCCAATGAGCGCCACGAGGAAATCACGAGCGATGAGAATAATTACGTTCAGCTGCTGATTACAATTGATGGCCGACCCTACACGCTGAAGCGGTTGATCGGGACCAATGACGTAGCGGTCCTTGACGATGATGAATCAAAGATTTTTCCAATCACCCGAGGTGAAGGCCGGCAGTTTGTTTTTTCGGATTGGCTGCTTGGAAAGCTCGGAATTGAGCCCGTATCCATAAACTACGGCTTGCACTCAGGCAAGCTAAACATCACAGACTTTATGCGGCTGATCTATCACGATCAGGCACCTGACCCATCTGGGATTTTCAAAGCGGTAGACAAAGAATCCTACGTCACCGATTCGCAGGTATTTCGAGAAGCAATCTTTGAAATACTCGTTGGTAAATCGTACCAAGATTACTACTCTGAACTAGCCGCTCTACGCGATGCGGAGAGAGACAGGTCCGCTGCAGCGAAGGCATTGGAACTTTTCAAAACGATGGCAAGTGATTTTTCGACTCCTGAGGAGGAGTTGAATGCCATTTTTCTCAACAAAAAGCTCGAAGAGCTACGCGACCAGCAGTCAAAGCTTCTCAACTTCAGGCGCGAGCTGGCGAAAGCGCCACCCCCGCAAGCACCTGGCGTCGATCTTCCTGCTTGGCAGAGAGAGTTGCTCGCAACTCAGATCAAAATTTCCGGTCTAGCACGAAACGAGGCTTCGCTGCTCGAAGAAGTCTCGCGTTTGGAGCAGCTAAAATCGGAGTTAGTCGCCGAGTCAACGCAACTCAGTAAGATGATGTTTGCGCACGAAGAGCTAAAGTTGTTTTCATCGAACACCTGTCCATACTGTCTCAAAGACGTTCAACGAACTCCCAATAAGTGTGTCTGCGGAAGTGATGTTGGCGAAGCAGATTACGAGAAGTTCTTCTACGATTCTGCCGAATATCTCTCGATTTTGAAGTCGCGGCAGAAAAACGTTCAGACGGTTGATCTAGCGGCCGGCTCAGTAAGAGATGAATTAGCCTCACTTCGTGCAGAAAAACAGGCGATTGCGAGTGAAGCCCTTAGAATTGAGAGGATGATCGCTTCGGCTGTTGATGAGACAGATAGCAAAATCAATCTTCAGCAGTTTGAAGAGGCGGAGGAGCGATTGTCATCGGTTCGAAAGCGGATCGGTGAGCTAGAACAGGAATTTGAAATCGTTACGCGCAAGGAGAAGCTTCAAAACGAACTCAACACAGCCAAGATCAAACATGAGAAAATCGGCTACAGGGTAGCTGAACTTGCGGCTGCGGCGCGGGCAGACATCCAAGCCAAGCGAATTACGTTTTCCAATATCTACAGCCGCATGATGGTAAACACTCTGCAGGATTGCGATTCTGCGTCCATCAACGATGGGTATATGCCAATCGTCAACGGCGGCAAGTACACCGAAAAGAGCCTAGCTGTACCTCGGCGATTGCTGTACTACGCGACGTTGCTTGAAATGAGCTTGACCGATGATTCCGTCAAGTTTCCGCGATTTTTGCTAATTGACACCCCAGAGACCTCGGGAATCGACGCGGAAAATCTAAACGCCTCAATTACGCGACTTGTTGAGGTCATTGAGAATGGTGAGAAAGCTGGCAAAGCTTGCCAAGTGATTTTCACGACCGGTATTGGAAAACGCCCTGAAACCACAATGCCGTTCGTCTTCGCTGTTCTCAGTAAGCCCGACGGGCGACTACTTCGCCCCAAGCCAAAGACTCCTGAACCGCCTGAAACTGACCAGCCAGTTTTAGAAGGCCCATCAGTTTGATTCTCTTGGCAAAGATTGTGCAAAAGCCTGACACGCAATCAATTGGAGCCGATACCGCTCCGCTTCTCCGGCAAGCTCGATGAGGGCGAGATCAGAGACAACATGCGGTCCAGAATGCTCACCTCCGATGGAGGCTGCATCACGTCTGCTGGAGGAAGTGGATACAGGCACGCACTTGGCTGGCTGCATCCGAAGAGCGCTAAGACGAGAATTGAGCTTAGCCAGTTCATTCTGGTAACCACGGGACACCTCCTGTGTTTGTTTCTGAGCGGCCTCGCAGGCCAAAACCATTTCTGATTCTTTCGCCTTCACTGCAGCATCCTTCACGCCATCGAGTCGCCACCCATTCACGACCGCTCCTGCGGCGAATGCCAAAGCAAGCCCGATCACTAGGCCGTAGGGCTTAATCCTTCCGATGATTGCAGCGATCATCTTGCCCTCGATCCATGGCCCATCTGGCCAGCTGCTTTGCTTCCGGGATGCCGCAGATAGCTGCGAAAACACCAAGGCCCATCCAGGTCAGGCTTCCGTTGTACGCCATGAGCAGAACGCACAGTGAAAGGATCACGACAGCGATTGCCATACGCTCAGTCTTATTCAACTTCATAGCTTCACCTTCCCGTTATCCGACATGCTCTGGGGGACCGCGACCGGATACGTTTTGGGGCGGACCGCGAATAACCAAAGAAAGGTAAGGTGAATGCGTGAAGGATGGGAGAAACTGGAGATAGGGCCATGTCCCTACGACGAGCAGGCAGCACAGACGGTTGATCCGGGCTTCAGCGAGGCAAACCGCAGGGAATGCACTGCGATGATCGAAGCAATCCGCCGAATGCACGGGCCGGAACGCCGTAATGCTTGGCGACCTCCGGCGGCGTCAATCGTGCCGTACGTTTCAACGGCATCGCAGCGAGGCAAGCTGCTAGAATCTGGCGTGCGGCCGATGGTGATAGACCGCCTGCCCGAATGTCGCATGCCTCCACGGCCGCGGGGAGGCCAGCGAGTGCAGCCCGGCGGCCGGCTTCGCGGATCATCGCCCGCACGTCGCCGTGCTGGTTTGGGAAGAACTCGGGCTGGGCCTCAAGTTCGTTGAGGTAGGTCAATTGCTGATGAATCCATTTGTGCATGGATGTACCACGCTCAGGCACCCATTTCGGTTTTGCGGCCGCCCGTATCGCGATCAACAAACTACCGTTAAAATCCGCCTATTCAAACTGCGGTACGACCTTTTCCAGGTGTGAAATGAGAACCCTGCCTCGCGTTTCACCAACTCCCGAACAGCTGCCTCTGATTACAAACACGCGCCCCGGCGTGGTGATTATTCGAGGTGCCGCGGGCAGCGGAAAAACAACCACTGCCCTGCTGCGCCTCAAGCAGCTTTCTGCGTTTTGGCTCGCACGGCGAGAGCGAGAACAGATTACCACTCCGGTTCGCGTTCTGGTAATCACATACAATAGGACGCTGAGGGGCTATATCGCTGATCTTGCAGCGCAGCAGATTATTGGTCGCGCAAATCTGGACATGGAGATTTTGACATTTGCAAAGTGGGCAAAGGGGATTCTCGGCAATGTTAAGGTTGTTGATCCAGCGCAAAACACCGAGTTGGTGCGACTTTGTGGACTGCTCCCTTTGCCGACTGCTTTCGTACAGGGCGAGGTCGACTATCTGCTCGGCAGGTTTATCCCAACTAGGCTCAGCGACTACTTGACTTGCCGAAGAGACGGCCGTGGAGCGATGCCACGAGTTGATCGTGCAATGCGTCAACGGATACTCGATGAAGTCGTCGCACCATATCTCGCTTGGAAGCGAGAAGCACAAGTACTTGATTGGAATGACTTAGCAATTCAATCCGCTGACGTTGTGGAACCGGCCGGATACGATGTGATTATCTCTGACGAAGTGCAAGACCTCTCGGCCAATCAAGTACGTGCCTTGATGCATTTCGCAAATGATCCATCGTCAGTAACGTTCGTTTTGGACGCCGCGCAACGTATCTATCCTCGCGGATTTACTTGGGCAGAAGCAGGAGTTGAAGTAAGTCCGGCAAATAGTCATCGATTGAGCAAAAACTATCGAAACACCAAAGAGATTTGTCAGTTCGCGTTGCCTTTGCTGAACGGTCTGGAAATCGGCGACGACGGAACTTTCCCCAATTTTGACTCATGTACTACTACTGGTCCGAAGCCAATTGTTCTGAAAGGACTTTTTCGCAATCAAGTGCAATTTGCGATCAACTACCTGGCAGAGCACGTGGACTTGTCAACTGAATCCGTCGCCTTTCTTCACGCCAAAGGTTGGTTTGATTTTCTAAAGCAGCAACTCGACTCTAATTCATATAGTTATATAACGATTACCCGGCAATCCGAATGGCCGCCTGGGGATGAGAATATTGCTCTGTCGACCATGAGTTCTGCCAAAGGACTGGAATTTGACTATGTTTTCCTACTTGGCTTGAGTGATGACGCTACGATTGGTTCTGTAGACGTGGAGGATTCTCAGCTCGAAAACCTTCGCCGGCTATTCGCCATGTCGATAACACGAGCCCGAAAGGCCGTCGTGGTCGGCTATAAGCCAACAGAGGAATCTCACCTTTTGTCGTTCCTGCAACACGATACGTTTGAGGCAATTGACGTATGACAGCAACGATTGTTCGGAGTCGCGCAATTACGGAACTTCTCCACTTCACGACTAATCGGGGGATTACCGGGATATTGGCAACCAAGGCGATTAAAGCGCGAGACAGACTTAGTGCCGAGGCATATCTTGAGCACATATTGATGTTGAATTGCCCAGACCGGTCACGTGACGCCGCTTGGCATGACTACGTAAACCTATCCATTTCACAGATAACTACACTAATAGGTCCATCAACCGGTCACTGGCACCCGGACTTTGACGGCTGGTGGTGCATAATGTCAATCGATCCAGAAGTTCTGTCACACGATGGTGTTGTGTTTTGTACTACAAACAACATGTATTCAGGTTGCCGGCGAGCCAGGGGGCCGGAGGGTCTTGAAGCCCTGTTCGCCGATTCAGTCACACAGTGGTCAAGCAGTCGCTCCAGGTCGGTGGCGAACCGGCCCCCCGAGCGGCACGCATCAATTCCGACTTGCATTCAGGCTGAGGCGCTTTATCCCGTGGAAGTTCCATACCAATATATCCGACGCATTTATACTCGGAGCGAGGAGCATAGCGATGCAATACAGGCGATGTGCGGCGCTTTAGACATTCCGCCAATTGCATGCGAAGTCCAACTCCGCCACTTCGAGTAAGCCATGGAACTAAATCAACGAACACGACGTTCTGCACTTTGGGCCGCCTACGGCGATGCGCTTGGGTTTATTACTGAACTTGCAGACGAATCGATGGTGAAACGGCGAACGGGCACAAGGACAATCGATGGCCTAGTGCCTTGGACACGTCGAATCGGCGGTAAGTTTGGAACCGATATTAGACTGCCAAAGGGTTGCTATTCTGACGATACACAATTGCGTCTTGCTACAAGCAGGTCGATCCGTGGAAATGGCGAGTTTGATGTCGAAGCGTTTGCAAAGGTGGAGCTTCCAGTTTGGAGCAGTTATGCGCTGGGAGGTGGAAATGCGACTAAGTGCGCGGCAGAACAATTGTGTTCTCCAGACTCTCGATGGTTTTCTAACTTTTTTCAAACCAAAAAATCAGACTACGTGAAAGCTGGTGGCAATGGCGCAGCCATGCGAATTCAGCCACACGCGTGGTGTTCACCAACTCACTCTTCGACTTGGCTTTTGGCGAGAGACATCATTCGTAATTCCGTGGTCACACACGGTCACCCTACTGGAATTCTCGGGGCAGTCTTTCATGGGCTCTGCTTGAAGTTCGGCATGGACCATGGACGCGTCGTGCAGGCGGACGAGTTGGGTGCAGTATTTGAACTTTTGAGCAATATCCCAAAACTGATCAGAGAAGACCGCGAACTTAGCGTGTTTTGGATACCACAATGGGAGGACAAGGCCTCCCAGAGGCTTGACGTTGGGTTTCACGATTCATTCCAAGAATTACGCCGTGACCTTGATAAGGCAATGGTCGCGACCCAGCACTATCAATCCGATATCGAAAAGCCTTATCACGACCTGCTCAATGACTTAGGTGGATTCGCGAAGGCTACATTAGGTTCGGCCACCAAGTCGGCCGTATTTGCATGGTTTTTAGCAGTGAAAGCTCAAAAAGAGCCCCTAAACGCAATTTCGGTTGCGATCCATGCGCTTGGCAGCGACACAGATACGATTGCATCAATGGCCGGGGCGCTAATAGGTTGCGGAGCGTCATGTGATCCTCCAGAGGACACTATGGACAAGTCGTATTTGATAAGTGAAAGCGATCGGTTGACTAAGATTGCTGAAGGTGGAGTGGCGGATTCGTTCCGTTATCCCGATTTGCTCTACTGGAGATCGCCTAAAGTGCAATTGGACGCTATCGGTGTAAAGGACGGGCAGTTTTTTGTTGCGGGCTTGGGCATGGCAAAGCCTCTCGATGTAGTCGCTGATGGCAAAGCGAAGGACCTATCTTGGCAATGGTTTGAGTTAGAGTTTGGGCAACGGGTTCTTTTGCGGCGCAGAGAGTCGCCGAATCAACTTTCAACAGAATCTCTCCCTCTGTTTGAGAAAGAGGGTCGTGCTGTGACTGAGCGTAAGAATGCACAAGATCATTCGCCCTTGAAAAATAGCGAAGCAAAGAGCTTAGGTACAGAGCAACGACTGAAACCTGCGTCCGTAAACCTTGCGGCGGACGATGTGATCAAGTCAAATTTTGATGCAAAGATTATCGGCGCTTGGCTTCTTCGTTTTGCTAATGAAAGTGAAGGTGGCGTTGACAAGGCAATTGCGTTTGCCGCAATCGTTGCTAAAGCGAAGAATGCAAGAATGCTGCGCGACTCGCGAAAAACCAATTAATGACATGGCTTTGCCTCGAATTCATACGCGCTACGCGGGAAGAATTCGTCTTAGCACTGCTAAGCCGTCGCTGATGCGTGTTTTCAACGTACCAATTGGGATGCTCATGTGAACGGCCGCAGCGGCATACGTGCGGCCGCCGAAGTAAACCGCCTCGATTGCCTGGCGACTTCGCGCAGGCAGTTTCGCCACGGCTTCGCGCACGATCCGAAGCATCTGAACTACGAGCATGCATTTGAACGCGAGCTGCGCAAGAAGGGCCGCGAGAACCCGGAGTTCCGCCGCAACTATTACCTCGAAGACACGGTCGAAGAGGGAAACATCGTCTCACGGGAACGTCTGCTGTCCTGTGCGCGGTCCGGAATGACGAAGCACGGAATCATCATTCCAACCGAGAAGCTCTTCTTCGGCGTCGACTTGGCCCGTGTCTCCGATCACACCTGGGTATCGATCGTGAATGACCGCAACGACATCATCACCTGGATCAAAGTCCCGCACCTCCCGTACGAGCAGCAGATCGAACTCTTCCTTGCCGAGCTCAAGAAGCCAATCAAAGCCAGCAGGAAGCGAGCTGACGGTTCGGAGGAAGAATACACCTGGACGATCTTTGAACGCATCCAGGGCGTACGTGGTGACTCCACGGGGCAGGGAGATATGCCGATGGAGTTTCTTCAGGCACACTCCGGTCTGCCGGTTGGACTGGACAGCGGCGTGAAATTCACGCTTCAAAGCAAAAACGACCTTTACATCAATTTTGAACAAGCAATTTTTCGTGACGTGGGCGATAAAATGCGGTTCTCATACCCGGCCGATCATCCGCTCACGGCAGAATTCAAAGATCAAATGACCCGCCTCTTGCGTGAATATAAGGGTGATGGAGAATATCTCGGCGTCCACCATCCGGATGAACCGGATGCGAAAGATGACGCTCCCGATGCTTCTGCCTTAGCATTATTTGCAGCCAATGGCGGAGGGATGGGGGATATTTTATTTCTGTAGGTACTGCAATGCGAAGCATCTGGGTCTGGCTCATTCTGCTAGTCGGTATAGTTTCGGCGTATTGGGTGTTTAACCAGTGGACGATCTGGCCAGCTGTCCACGTCAAGTGGTTTAATAACACATTGCCAACTGCAACTTCGGAGGACATGGCGAAATACGGCCAATTCGGTGACATGTTCGGGGCGCTGAATGCACTGTTCACAGGCCTCGCACTCGTCGGCGTGGTTGCAACTCTGCTTCTGCAAATCTGGTCGCAGAATCATCAGGCGCGGGAGTTCGCGACCGCTCACGAAAACACGCGACTAACCGGTCAGCTAGAAGGCGTCGGCATGATGCTGGCCAGAGTTAATTCGCTTCTGGAACGGACAGAAGGAACGACGAGCGAATGGGAGTTGGGGCAGCGGCAAAAGTGGATGGCAGAACGACGGGCTTACGAGGACCATATCCGGACGATTAACAGACGCTTCGGATTTGAACTTCCACCGATCAGCGATGATCAACCGCCCGCGCAGCAAAAAGTCTAGCGCTGGCTACGATTCTTCGGGCACACTTCCGTCATAGCAACTCTCCGCTAAAGAACCGTTTAGGAAGCGATTATCCTACCGCACAAGAGTTTGCACGACAATCAGCGATTTCGGTGATTTCGCCGCATGCATTTGCCAGAAATTACGTCAGCTTCGCCGCAATCGCCCGCACTTTAACGATCAGCTCATGAGCAAGCTTCTCGATCGACTCATGATCTTCCGTCAGGCAACTAAAACAGCCATCGAAAGTTTTCTTGTTCACAATTGATGTTTTGACAAGAAGATCGATCTGGATCCCAGCCTTTGAGCGTGTGCCCACGGTGGCGCTGACTATCTTTCTGAGGGGCAAGATTGGCCGCTCAGTTCGATGCTCACCGCTAGCGCTGGCGAACTTCGTTGCGAGGCGGAGTCAGGGATAGTTCAACAGGCGATCTCGGCCTACGAAACCGGCGAAGCAGGTTGCGGTAATGTTCTGTGTCCTAGTACACTCTATTTTCGGTGGCTTCTGTCGCCTAGATGAGCGAGACCAATGGGAAAGCGTGATCGAGTCAGCAAAACAAACAAAGCGTCCAATCCACTTAAGGGCTACGGCGCAATTGCTCTGAACTACATAGCGACCAAGCCCAAGCGTTCAGTTGCGGCTCTCGCAATATCTTTATTTCTTGGGTATCTCTACCTGCATCCGTGTATTTTGACTGGCTGGTTTCCTCCAAAGCCAAAGAGTGGCCCAACGGTCGTGTACATCGGCGGCGACAAGACGCTAAAACGTCGCGGCGACATAGTTTTTATCCATGGCTTGAATGGAGACGCATGGTCGACATGGGGCGACAAAGATGCCGACTTCTATTGGCCGAAGTGGCTCTCAGCGCAAGTGCCAGACGTGTGCGTCTGGTCGCTGGACTATGACGCGGCATCGAGTCGTTGGCAAGGGTCACCTATGCCCACAACGGATCGCGCGGTAAATCTGCTTGACCAAATGGAACTTAAAGGAATCGGCCAGAGGCCGGTAATTTTTATCTGCCACAGCCTAGGCGGAATCGTCACAAAAAACATGCTGCGGGAAGCTGCAACATTGCGCGAACCCAAATACGAGATTATCGCCCACCAAACTAAAGGCGTTGCGTTTCTAGCGACACCGCATTCGGGTTCGGATGCTGGCGCGTTGCCAAAGCTGTTTAAGATTTACTGCCGCACAGATCTAGTGGACTCGCTAGATCGCAACAACAGTGCTTTGCGGGATATAAACACATGGTATGCAAGCAACGTTTCGTACTTCAACATAAAAACACTAGCCCTAGTTGAAGGCCTTGATACTCGATTCGTAGGCCGAGTAGTTGACGAAACAAGTGGAAATCCCGGAATCGGCGGTGACGTCATACCGATTTCAGTCGATGGAGATCACCTGACAATCTGCAAGCCGACATCGGCGGACAGCCACTGCGTTGAGCGAGTGAGCCGTTTTATTGATGAACACCTGACGCCCATACCTGAAGCGGTCGAAGTTTCGTTGACCGATGTCTTACATGAACTTCGAGCATCTAAATCAAGCGACGCATCGGAGCGAATAATCAAGCCTCTCCGTAACAAGAAAGTGACTTGGGATGCGATCGTCACCGACATCTACCCTCAAGAGAAGAATGATGTGCGAAGCAAACCATCATACAATATCAAGGAGTCGCTGACATCAAATGACATTTCTGATGTAATCAATGCTCAATTTGTACGCCATAGTCAATCGTTCGACAGCAGCCTAATTTCAGGTACAAAGGTTCGCATCTCTGGCGTTGTCACGGAAAAGTCAACAGCTACTCGCATAAACCTCAAGGAATGTGAATTGATTAATCCCTGAGGGCAAGTCGATTGCGCACGCAGTTTCGCAAACTTGCGTCCGTTTGCCAAGCGCCAGCAAAGCAATGCTACGGGGCAACTTGCTGCCGCAAGGCGTTGATTTGTTGCTGTAGATTAATAACTTGCCCTTGAAGCTGTTGCACATCTTGCGCAAGTTGTGAACTAGATGAACGTGGCACCGTGCAAGGGCTTGGCACGCAACTCCGTCGTCGACCTAAGGCAGATGCCTCACCTGCGCCAATGCTGCCAAAAAGTGCAATCGCGATTGCAAAATGCTTACACAAAGTCATCCGATTCTCCTAATTCTACGGTTCTGCAATCGGCGCACCGGCACCTCTGCGAAAACCGCATGAGAGAGTCGCAGCCTAGGCGGTCTGGGGCGGATAGTCAACTGGAATTATGACAATATAGGGCACATAGGAATCTTGTGAGGACTGCCCTATGCCATCCGCATTCCAGCTAGCCCTTTGTTGCTTCGGCCTTCGCCAGCCGCTCACGGACTGTCGTGACTGTCTCTCTGAGCGTTTCGAGAGTGCTTTCTGTCTCGTTTAAGTCGTCCCACAATCGGTTAATCTCGTTTTGCACAGAGTGACCCACCACCCCCAATTCCTCTTGCTTTTTGAGGCGCTGATCTAACTCAAGCAACTTGTAGCTTAGCGCACCCAGGTCGGTCTTTTCTAAGCTGTTTAGTCTGTTGTTGATCGTGAATACATTGTTGTATAAGTTAAAAAGTGCTGTCAAAGATGTTGTTAGCAGAATCACAGCAACACTTGCAACAAACGCAGCCGCCAGCTTGTTTTCTGTCCACTTGAATGGCGGCGGCGCTGCAGTGGCATTTTGCGCAGAAATCGCTGCGGCTACGGCGGTGGAGATTTGCTGAGAGGCAAGGTTTACGGCCGCCCTTGCCGCCTTTTCTGCTGCTTCCGAAACGTCGTTTGGTACATTCGTCATATTAAATCTCCGGCAGGGAAGTTTCTTGGCAACGGCTATTCTATTTAAGCCCCATCCCTTGTACAAGAAATTAGGCGAAGCGTTCGGCTTTGTGCCAGCGAAGGCCCCAGCCGCGCCCACCGTCGGAACGCGGAAGTGGAGCAGCGCCGATGGGACGTTCTCGGTTGATGCGAGCTTCCCGGGGCAGATCGGTGACAAGGTCAGGCTCAGAAGCCGGACGGCAAGACGATTTAACTCGACGTGGCTCTGCTGATTGGCAGCTTTGATACTGCGGCATCCCGCGGCCGGTTGGCAGCAATCTGGATGTACTCGGGGTTCAGCTCGATACCAATCGCATGTCGGCCGTGCCGAAATGCAACTAGCCCGGTCGTTCGCGCGCCGAAGAATGGATCGAGAGCAGTCCCGTCTGCCGGACAACTGCCATGATGCACGGCTCGATCAATTCAGGAGGGAAGGGTTGGGTCCTAATTGTCGACTATTCCATGTTCGCCGAGAGCTGAACGGTCTCTCTCAGCGTCACTTGTGCAGAAACGGTAAGGGACTCAGCGACCCGGCCGTCCGACAGTCCAAGCGGTCGCAGAAAGCCAACTCGCGACGATTTGAATCTCACGTTCCAGAGGCAGCAGCAAATTGCCGCAATCACGAACATCATGAAATGATGGCAAACAGGCCCAGAGCTTCTCTGCTTCGCCTCTCCGAACCAACATTCAAGGATGCCCCATCAAGACTCCACTTTTGGAACTATATTCTGGATCCATCAGCAATTGCTTAAGCCCACTTGGAACATCCTTAAACATCAATGCGCGGTCTTGCTTCGTATACTTCGCCCATAATGGCAATGCCTTGTAAGCCAGATTCATGTGGTAGTCCAACGAGACCGTCCCTCTATCTTGTGGATCATTGCCAGCGCGACTCTGAAACCAACGATTGAACTCAAGTGATCCAGGCTCATACAGATAAATGTAATCACCCTGAGTACCAGGACCAATACTGCCTGTTGCCCGAGGAACGCCCGGACCTGGGAGTAAAAACGATTTCATTGCAGACTCTGCTACCCCATGGCAACTCATACAACTCGAAACACTTAAGCGGGGACGTAGCTTGCCATCTACTATCGCATTCTGCGCTACTGCTCCATCGTTCGGCCCTGACAACCGTCCACCGTAGCCCAAGGTCTCGGTTGCATAAAGTGGTGCCAAGGGATTTATTACGCTCTGCTTCAGCACGCCATTCGGATCAACGGCGGAATTCACATCCGCATCATTTCCCCACATGACCCCCAGGGCGACCATCTTATCCACTCCATCACCAGGCGTGTCCTTGTTATACACGAAGGTCGTAAATACCCAAGACGTTTGCGGAGCGCTCTTTGAGTCCTTCACAATGATATCAATCTGGAAAACTGGTGCCTGAAACAGAACTGGGGGCGTCCCACTCGCACCGCCTGGCAGCGGAGCAAAAACATCCCAGCTTGGAGCACCGTCAAGAATCGCCCAGTCGTCTGCCGTAGCGGTGGTCAGAGCAACCTTAACAATGATGGCACCCTCTTCATATTGCGCCTTCGTTACATCTGGATGCAGCGCATCGCTTCCCCAAATTCGCCCAAGCGTGTAACCGGCAACGTCGTTGTAGTACACAACAACAAGAGTCGTCATGTCCTTTTTGAGATTGGACAAAGGAAACATGGATCTCGGAAATCCTGATCCCGTGTAAACGCCATGAATCGGATCCTGTATGGAAAACAACCAAGGAATGTTATACCATCCTGCGCGGGCCGAATCCCACTTCTTATAGTCAAGGATTAATGTCTTCAGATCCTGGCTCAAATGCTTTTTGAGGGCCTCGGCGTAAAGAAGTGCGTTGTCGGACGAAAGTGGCTTGCCGTTTAGCGCTCGAACCCAAGGAGCCTCTTTTAGAGGAGCAGGACGCTTCGTTGGATAATTATGGCTCAGTTTAAAGATCGGGCCATTATAATCAGGCGGAAGTGGAGTACTGGAATTCAGAAACGGGTCGACAGGGCCATCTTCGCCGCGGCACAAAAACGGAACGGCCGCAACTATAAGCAGTTGGAATGCGAACAATGCATATACCGGAGTCATTCGTGACATACTACCGCTCCAAGATCTGGACAGTGAATTGCACGGCGCGTTATTTCTTATCGCGAAGATAGTTTAGTTCTAGCAGGCGATTGGAATGAGTAACGTGTTCGTCCTGGGTCTCTGGAGGTGTCACCCGCCCACGAGCCAGAATCACACTGAAGTCACCGCCCACAAGTTGACCTTGTGGCCCATGACACCCAACACACCCCCCAGTGTTCAATTTCTTCCAAGCCTGTCCCGCCGGAGCACCCGGCCGTTGAAAAGTATTGAATACGACCTGGCCTTTGGTAAGTTCCGATACAATTTTCGTCGCACCGTCGTAGCGTCCCATCCTGTCAAACAAGGCGAAATCATAATTGCCCGCATGCCGGAACGATGGAGGATTAAAGTCGTCGGCAGGACTAAGCGTACCGCTGAATTGCTGCAACGGAACATTTGTCTCTACTACTTCGTTCGCCATGAAGAAGCTAGCCTTATGATCTAAGCTGAGAGCATCTGATTCTGACCTGTCTACAAAACTCGGAAGAGTGCTGCCTTGAACGTTTACAAGCTTATAGTATTGCCACACGGCACTGGGATCGTATTTGCGAATTGCTGCCTGAGCAACCCTGTTTACGGCTCTAACTTCACTCGATATCTCGTAGAGACGGCGGCGCACGGCAATCGGAGTCTTTAATCCATGAGTAAATGGGACTAAATTCTGAAAAAACAGCTGCTTAGAACCTTTGGGCATCTCGGGACTGCCGGGCACGGGAAACACCTCTTGCCCCTTAGTCACGGTTGACTTGAATATTGTGAGTTCTGGTGCAAAAGGAGGGATGTCACGGAATTCTGATTTGATAAGACCGTCAGGTTCCTCAACGACGGTGCCATCAACGTCACGGATGTTATCAACCTGGCTAAAGGATGTGTAAATAAACACTGGTGATGATTCGGTTTTGTGAATAATATGCAGGGCGACAAGCCCCCACGTCTCTTCTTTGTAGCGTATTTCTGTGCCCTCTCTTACGTAAAATCGGACGCGATTGGTATAGAACCGAGAGGGGTCTTCGCTGTCGCCCAGTCGTCGCCAAGCAGATTTAGCCTCCATGCTGCCGATGCTTTTCTTTACGGGATCGCTTGAAGGCAGCCTCACATATGGAACCTTGAAGTTTTTTTCATCGGACTGATGAAGGTTATAAGCAGCGTTGGCACGCATTTCGCCAGGTGTTCCCTCCGAGCCCTCAAACAGCCGATGCTGTGCGCTGTACTTGTACAACACTCGATTAGCCTTAGCCTGATACAAGATCCTGCTGTTCGAAATGCCTGCACTCATATCACACAGGAGTATCTCATTCGTCTCATCGAGATTATCAAATGGCGATTCCGTCGCTGCCTGACCCGTCGCTGGGGGTATTAAACCGGTGTCATAAGTATATACCGGGAGGGCGTCGTACCCATAATCTTTCGCGGGGTCGTTAACAAAACCGTTTGGTTCTCCAGAACCCCCCGGAAAAATCTCCGATTTATGCCTAAAAGTCTCCCACACTACTTGCCCTGTTACGCCTTTCTCACCATAGCGACGTTGAACGTCCGCTTCGTCTCGTGACCCAAAATTACCCTTCTGAGGCTTGGCTGGCCAAGTGTGTGAAATAAACTGCTCCCATGCAAAAATCGACGCTTCCGTCAGGTTGTTGTTTTGGCGGCCGTTTAACGGCGGCAAGTCAAACGGCTTTTCTGGGGAAATCGAGATCGTGATGGAAGTGCTATTTGACACTTGGGCAATTGCCATCGATCCCCATGGTCCAATAAGCGAAATGATAGCGACCCAAACAACTGAGTGCTTTGGAGGTAGCATGTGGTGTTAATCTCCTTTGCGGTGGGCAATGAGTTCTTTAAGGCTACTGTGATGCTTTTGGTCTATTTATTGAATTCAGCCATGAAGTCTGCCGATGCATCTGGCGCACCATCGACTATCCACTGGACTATGAAGGCTAAATCGGATGGTTCAATAAATGGCCCGCCAAGTGGCATCCGGTTAATCGATCCAACAGGCCCACTTAGGATCTGAATAAGGAATGACTGGTCAGGATGCCCCGGGACAATTGGAACTCTGCCATAAATTGGCCCGGCCACAAATTGATCGCGGGGAAGGTCCCAGAATTTTCCGTGCCGTGGAGCTCCCCCATTGCGATCAAGCAGACGGTTCAAGACACTTCTCACCTGAACAATTCGCGATTCCATTAAAGGGACCCTTCGTAAGGAACGAGTGCGGGAAGATTCAGTTAAAGAATTAAACCCCACTGAATAGCGACTTTGCAACTGACGGTGAGGTAGGGCTGCGGATGCGTACCGGTGTTGGTTATGTATCGATCCGGAGGCGTTCAGGTGGCGCAGGAACGTACTCGAAGGGCCAAGCTAGCTGCGATTAGCGAGCGGAATCTGCGTCCTAGCAGCCCGTTGAAAAACAGCTACCTGGCAGGAAAGTGACGATTTGCGAATCGATAAACTGTCGAAAACATGGCGTTTTCCTATGGCTGGGATCGCTGCAATTTCGAACCAGTGCAGGTAAATGTTCGCCAGCAGCGGGGAAAGTACTTCGCCCTGCGGCGTACCTTGCTGGGGTCGTGTGGTCGGCGGTCGCCCGTCGTCGTCGATTTCCACGACAGACGCCTGGAGCCAGGACTGAACGGTCCACGACTCTCATCCGCACAAACTTTAGAAGCTGATCGTGAGGGATCGTGTCGAAGTATCCTTGCAGGTCTGCGTCGTACACCTCCCGTCGCCCAGCCTGGAGATGTTGCCGAATCTCGGCGAGCGCGCCGAGCGGCCCGGACGGAACCCGTATGAGCTGTCTACAAAGTCCGCCTCGAAGATCAGCTCCATCACCAGCAGTACCGCCATCTGCACAATCCGATCCTTAACGGTCGGGATGCCGAGTGGTCGTTGCCTGCCATCGGGCTTGGAAATGCAAACGCGTTTCACCGGCTGCGGCCGATAGCGGTGAGTGCGAAGCTCTTCGTGCAACTCCTCCAGGAAGGTCGCTGCACCAGGGCCATCGATGATGTCCTGGCACGATTGACCATCCACTCCAGGAGCGACATAGTTATTCAGCACCAACCGCCAGGCGGCTGTCAGCACGTGGCGCCGATACACCCGGTCGTACAAGGCGCAAAACCGGAAGCTTGGCTCTTGCTTGGCATTGAGGCCCAGCTTCCACCGTAGTTGAGAGACGGTCAGCCGCAGTGTCACACCCGACTTCACCTCCGGCTCCGCCGGAAGCTGATCGGCATTGTGGGCTGTTGCCTTCTCCGTAGTGGGACGAATGTCCAAGCGGGTCTCTCCTCCTTGGCGGAAAACAACATTCTCGGCAGGGTCCCTTCGCTCCACCGGCGTTACCCGGCTTCGACGCTAGTGTGAACCCCTCCGACTCCCGCATCCGCCACCGTGGCCGTTATGTCTTCCGACGCGATGTTGTCGGCGACGCCCATTCGCCGACACGTCTGCGGGCCTCTTAGGTTTCTGAATCATCTGTCTCCATCCGCCGTCCTCTCACACCCCGAGGAGCCTGATCACTGCATTTACTCGTTGCTTCGTGATCAGTGCTGGCTTCGCCATCGTTGGCAGGTTGGCCGCTCCCACTTCATAACGGGGCCGTACTGGGTTCACTTGCGTTACGGCTGACGGATTCGCCTCCCAAGGCTCCGACAGCTGGGTTACTCCCACCGCCGCTCGGTAAGCTACCGGAATACGAGCAATTCTCCGGACAAGCTCCTTTCATCTTTAGATCATCCAGACTTCTCCTGACGCACCAACGGGCTGCTAGAAATACGTAGAAGTACGCGAGGGCGGTTGGTAGCGGTCAAGTATGGACGCACCAGAAGATTCTGTTGCCGCCATTTCCCCTAAAGCGAATCAAATGATTGGATTGATGCCTGTTTAATGACTTGATTGAGGACTGAAGTCGATCGCGACGATCCACTTCACCGGATTGCGGTAGTGGATCAAGAATGAAGTCTGGCCACCCTTCCTCCTCGAAGGCGGTGAGGATCAACTCTTGGTTTATTGCTGGTTTACGGAAGAGTTTGACAACCTGACCTGCGAAGGCAAGCTCCTTCCGATCCTTGTTCCACGTTGGCTTTACGGGCGACGCATTCGCTGGAGAAGGCGCGCGGCAATGTATCGGCTTTGTGGGATTATCATTGGCGCATCCCAGAACTGACCGACAGAACGTGACGCCCGCATCAGTGAGAATTAAAGCGGTGTCGCGTGTGAGACGAACTACGTCATGAGGAATGAAAGTGCGGACGAAAGCGCCTGGGAGTGAGATCTCCCGCTTCAACTCGATCAACTGCTTTGCAAATAGCCATCGCACATCCGATGCTTCCAGTCCTCCGACCCTGAGAGAGCGCCATTCCAATGCAAATCTCCAAACGTCCTCGTCCAGGTCGTCCGCATAGTCGCGAGCTCGGATTAGGTGAGACAGCGCGTCCAAGATCTGACGATTCATCGGGCGCTGAATATGTCGCATTAGGTATGTCGCAATAGGAATGTGATACGTGGATATTGTCAATTAAACAGCCTGTGGATGAAAAGTCTAGGGTTCGGAGAGGAACCTGGCCTAAAGTCGAGGAGAAGTTTGAGGCACGCGTATTTTTCCGCCCATAACAATTTAGTCCCGGCCACCTAGTGTAATTCCCGTCCAGCGGTTCCGAAGTCCTGGGTTAAGATCGTCAAGAGACGCAGACGCCTCCTGTGTAAACGAACTCTAAGTGACGGGTTAGGGATTCGGCGCTCTAGTGTTAAGCTGGACACTCCCTGGCGCCAACTTACGTTTTTTTGCCACGAATTGACGCAATGTGACACTGGAATTGAATGAGAGTCCGCAGCCCATCCAACCTGCAACAACTTAGCGTAAGTGCCGAAACGCCAGGAGTACCGCAGGAGTATGTGCCGTTCACTGGGGGACGGGTATGACGCAGGCGAAAGCAAAACATCCCCCAACGAACTTAGCAATCCCTTTGGTTCGCGTCACAAGCCGCGAGTACCTGAGCACGTATTTCTAATTCGATCGCTTCCATGAGAACCAACTCCTTGAGACGGCCCCCAGCTTAGCGAGCTTACCCAGAGGGCGCTAGATGTAGAATCGAAACGCACTAGGTTCCTGGCTTCTGTAGACCAGATGCCTCACCCCAGCGAAGATGAAGAGTAAGTCGATTGTGCGTCGATATCTCGCAGTTTGCAGCGCGGCACGGAATTCACGCGACCCGTAATCCAAATTTTGCTTCCAACTGAAATTCGACCCAGTCTCACGGCTTGTCTAGCGAAGATTGACGACACAATCTCCAAAGTTCCGCTTGAACCGCTTCCGGTTGCGTTGTCCATAGCCTCACGATGGAAACTAGTCGTGCGTTAGTCACCGTCAGTCGGCGTTCTTTGTTCTCTCTCAACTTTTCGAAAAGCATATATCGAAGTCGGACCGGCTGCTGCTATGATAACGCCGTCATGGAGCGCTTCTTCTGGTCGCTCAAATACGAGTGGACCAACCACGACAGATTCGCAAATCTAACAGACGCGCGCCTCAGCGTCTTCCGCTACATCGAAACCTTTTACAATCCCGAGCGTTTACATCAGACGCTCGGCTACCTCTCCCCCAATCAATTCGAAACCGAACACGCCCCGGCATCAGCGGCGTAACCACCGCCCGCCAGTCTCCGAGAATCCTGGGTCATCGCAAACCGAGATTCATGCCCCGCTAATCACGCTGACGAAGGCAGACATCATTCGCCAGCGTTGCCTTGATCAATGGGACGAGCTAATGGAGGCGATTCCTGGAAGTGCCTGGTCATTGTCGAAAAGTCTGCAAGACGTCACTCCGACGAGCTAGACGTCCCAAGGGACCGTCCGCGCTTCGGCCTTCGCCGACTGTCGCAAGCAATTCTCCCTCATTGAATTGAATACAGGCTGGTCGTAGACACCAGCAGGCGGAATTCCATCCTTCCGGTGAACTGCCACAAAATGCTTGCTGCAAGGGACTTGTGAAGATTAGCGTGACCTGCGATTGGCTGGGTTTTAACGCTAATTTGCCTTCAAGACACCAAAACACCCACACTCAGTCGGTTATGACCGGCCGCGATGCACATCTAAATTTTCGAGGATCTTGCGTCATAAGAAGAGGGAGAGGATTATCTGTCCACTGAAAGACCGAGTAGCAAGTCGGCCAAATCTTCTCAAACCGGTTTGTGGTTCGAATATTGCAAGCCCACTGCTTCACCATTCTCGATACCGGCGAAGCTCTGCTTCAAGGTCAGCAACGAGAAACTCGTAAACTTTCCCAAAGTCGTGGCGGGCGCACCTCACGCTTAAGTGGATCTTCGTGTCGAGAACGTCCGTTGGACTAATCTCCCAGTTGGCCGAATCGAGACACTGCAAACACCCCAATTCCCTTCTTTCGAGCAGGTGTCCAAGCTGCTGCTGCAGGTCGTCGCCTTGACGAGCGGCGCGAGAAGCCATGGAATCCAGCGCTTCAGCGTTCGTAAGTTCGGACGCTTGCATCCCACCAGGTCGACGACATTTTTTGAACCGCCGATCAGCTTCGCGGCGGGTGGCAATGATCTCCGCATAGGTCGACAACAACCGGTGCAGCACCGCGTGCAATTTGCGATTATCAGGCTGTGTCCATATCTGGCGAATAATCGGACCGATGACTTCGCTACGCTCCCTCAGTAAGACAAACGGCAAGCCACCAAGGTAGCTTTGCGGAAGATGCATGGCCGAGAACATTGTCAGTTCGGAGTTATTCATTGGCTCCCTAAGGCCGAGCATGAAAGCGTGCGCAAATGCCGATAGGCAGCCCGCGGAATATTCGTAGGCGTCCCATGAGATACACAGCAGCGCAGCGTTGACAAGTTCGCGATCTAGCTTTTTACAACCTTTCATCGCAGTGAGCGAATTAACGAGATTACTTTTGCGACCACCAAACCAACTTGAAAAGTGTGCATACGTATCTCCGGAATGCTGATCAATCCGATTGAGTAAGCGGTCGGCGACTTCATCGGTGACGCTCGAAGCAATTGCGGTCGATACGCGGCTGCATTCGAACAACGAGCTGAGCACGATGTCTCTGATTTGTATTGCACTCAGATCTTCGAGTGGGTTCAGGAATGCAGCAGCCGTCAGACCATAGGCAATACTTTGCGCTTCGGTCGGTTGCTGAATGCCGGCGTTGACCGCGGCCGCCCTCCCTTCTTTCGTCAACCGCGTAAACGACCACGACTGGCCGGAACCATCGCGACGCTTGCCGACGTGAGATGGCAACGAGGACGTTTCAGTTCCGCCGCCGCGCCCTGTTCGCCGCACGTAGAGATCTTGAGTATTTAAACCATCCCGCTGAATGAACTGCTGACCATAGATTGCTCGGACCCTCAACAACTGGTTCAGGCGATATGACTGGCGTTGCTCAACAGAAAGCGGTGGCTGGCTAGTTGGTGGCCAGCCGACCCGTTCCAACATCTCAGACCCCGCGCAAGTTGCGGTAGGAACGTACGACTCAGGTTTTGCGGGGACGAAGCGACGATCTCCGCCGCGGACTCGAAATACCTCCCAGGCAACTTCTTGCACAGGAAATGCCTTGTCGCTTTGCCAGGACGGCCGCCAGCTTATTTGACTGCAATGAACAGCCAGCGGATCTGGTCCACCGCGTTGGAATAACTCGTGGCCGCTTGGCGTTTCAATCCATTCGCCGTAAGCGGTGGTGACTGTCG
Organism: Anatilimnocola aggregata; assembly: GCF_007747655.1. NCBI lineage: Bacteria > Pseudomonadati > Planctomycetota > Planctomycetia > Pirellulales > Pirellulaceae > Anatilimnocola > Anatilimnocola aggregata. The sequence continues at coordinate 1,656,534 of NZ_CP036274.1, read as the reverse complement.
TCGTTTCGGCGCTCATCGCTGGTCCTCCTGACCTTGCTGGTTCCTCGCTCGAAGCCAAGCAAGCTTCGAATTGATAAGAGACTTTGCTTCACAAATTTTCTCTCCGCAAGTATCACCGCGCGAATTTTCCAGCTGCTTTTGCACTCAGAAAATTTGGCCGGTTTTCCCAAGTCAAGTGACAGGAAGTTTTTTCCTGCTGGTAGCCACCCAAGGCGACAATTCTCAACAAGTCATTCAGAGGTCATTATGAGACATAAGTTCAGGGCAAAAAAGCGGTTGCGCAAGCGACCGCTTACGCGCAAAGCCGGTTGGTATTCTGCCAATCAACGCACAACAGGTCCGATTTGTGTTTGGCTGCTGCTAATTGCTCTTTATCTAAGCAACCCCATAAAGGTTTGTGGTGCCACCATCAATGACATAGACGGTGCATGCGAAATTTCACCGAATCAAGTTCACTTGGCTACACCGGCATCAAAGGGTTACGGTTCTCCAGTAGTGGCTGATCTGCCGTCGGCGGCAACTTCCAGACGACGATCCCGCCGCAAACAAGAATTGGACAATCAACGAGCGGCGCTTCGTCAGCGCACCGAGGATGAAATTAGCCGAATTCATGCCGAATACTGGCGCACAGCCGGGCAACATCGGGACTGGGCCGTTGGCACGGCATACGCTCGCTATTCGACCCGTTTTCAGGAGTCGATCGGCGACCAGATCCGGTCGCTACTGGAGTTTGCCTTAGCCAACAGGATTCGGGTTCCAAGAGAGTTGATCTTCTTCGATTTGGCAGTACGCGGTGCTAAGAACCGGCGGACGGGACTTGATGAATTGCGGCATGCGCTAAAGAGCCGAAAGGCGAGTGTTCTATTGCTATTTGCCACCAATCGGCTGTTTCGTAAGACATATCGTACGCTCGAATTCGTCGATAGCGTGCATCAGCAGTTGAGAGCACGGTGCATCTTCGTAAAGTCCGGCGTCGATACCGACGATCGCGATCGATGGGAAGGGTTGCTTCACTTGGCGGCGATCATGGATCAGTTTGTGGTTCGCATGGGCATCGCGCATATCCATGCTGCCCATGAAGGGATGTTGATCAAGCAATTAGTCTTCGGAACGATTTCCTTTGGCTACTGTGGGCGTCCGATTCCCGGTGAACTCACTCGCAAAAATAAGCCTCGTTGCGAAATTGCCGTCGATGACCGCGCCGCAGAGGTAGTGAGGTCAATTTTTCAGTGGTACGTCCACGACCGGCTGGAGATTATCGATATTCTACGGCGGCTCAACGCTGATCCGGCGGTTCCATTGCCCCCCAAAACGACCGTGGGGCGCTGGACCAGATTGGCCGTGCGAAGCGTTCTTCAGAACACTCGTTATCGAGGCCTCTGGCGGTATGGGGTGTGCGAAAGCGTGTTCCTGCCCGACGACGACTATGTTTGTCAGCGCCCGCGCGCTGCTCCGCTCAAGGAAGTACAGCTCGACGAGTTACGCATTGTCGACGACGCACTCTGGTTTGCGGCCGCTGAGCGAATTGCTCGCGACAAGCAAGGAAGGGGCGGCCGATCACCCAAAGACGGTGACTCAACTGCGCGTCCCAAACTGCTGAACGGATTGCTCGTTTGTCCGCAACACGATGATCAGCGACTCTATGTGGGCGGTCCATTTGGCCGTGTGATGGTGTGCCCGATTTGCAGAGCAATGCCGGCTGCAGATCGACCACTCTACACCATGCTGAATCGGCAACTGGCAACCGAGCTTCTTATCACTCAAATTATCGGGCTAATCCACGCGGACGCGGAACTGGATCAGCAGATTGTCAACGTCTGTGAACAGGCGGCTGTCGCCGCTCAATGTCCCGATCCGACCGCCATCAAGCATCTTCAACAAGAGTTGATCGCCTGCATGCGGACAATTGACCTTACTCGGAGAACAGCGGGCAGTACCGCTGAGGATCAACAGCAAGCCGAGACCACAATTCGCGACCTGCAAGGAGAGGCCGCTGGGTTGCGATCCGAGCTCGCTCGGCTGCAGTTGCAGCAGCAGCAATTGCCGCGAGTTCCGACCTGCGGTGAAGTACAAGCGTTACGCAATCGCATGGCCAGCCGACTGCTGGCGGCCTTTGAGTCGAATGACATTGAAGTTATCGCCCAAGCGCGCCGCATCCTGGAATTAGTAACGGGTGGACGCATTGCCCTCGAACAGCAAGGGCTACGCGAGCCCAAACGAGGTTGGTTGCGGGCCAGGTATCGTTGTCAATTGATCTCGGCCTTATCGGCGGAAAGCTCTGGCGCTGCCCACCTTTCAAACGCGGATGGCGAGATCGAGATGATCCTCGACTTTCGCCGACCTTCGGAATTTGATTTGAAGGCCGAGAACGCGCGAGTGTTCAAGGTCGACGGTCGAACCAACCGGGAGATCATGGCGGAGCTTGGCTGCAGCCGATCGATGGTTACGAAACTGCTCAAGCATGCGGCCTTCCTGCGGGGCGAAACGTACATTGACGGTCGTACCCTGCGACACCAAAGGAGTCCACGATCGAAATTGGCAAACGAGTAGCTGCCCAGAAACATGCTGTCAGACGTTCGAGCTGACAACACGAAGATTTTTTCAATTCCCCTACAGAGCTAAAGGAGTCTCGCACGCCGCACAACGGCCAGGAAATAACACCTACTCCCGCCGGGGAGACGAATGATTGGCGCGATGCACACCGCGCGGAGTTGGCCCAACGGCTCGGCCAACTTCTGGCGCGATGGTGGTTATCCGATCTTGCTCAAAGCAAGAAAAAGCTACTTCGCGAGAACAGTTTAGCTTGTGACTCAACCGAGCCGGAAAAGGTTGGTGAATGATCGAAATTATAAGAAACGGGACCGATCTCCTTCGGGAAATCATTTCGCAGGACGAACGGCGACGAAGATGCAACTAAAAGAGCGGCGACCGCTGACAGAATCGGTCACGCTGATTGGCGTGGGCGCCGTGGGCAGGCAGATGGCGATCCTTTTAACGGCACAAGGGATTCGGAAACTGCAATTGATTGACGGCCAAGTGGTCCAGCGGCGGCACATCTGCACCCAAGGTTTTCTCGCAGATGACGTGGGACGCCCGAAGGTTCATGCGGTCGCCGATCTTTGTCAGCAGATAGATCCCCACTTGGATGTGTCGGAGGAATTTGGTCGCTTCCGGTCAGGCATGCCTCTTCATGGAATTGTCTTCTGTTGCGCGAGCAAGGATTCCGTACGAACAAGGATTCGGCGTTCTGTAAAAGCAGAGCATCCATTCTGGGGCGAAGCGGTTATTCAGGGTGAGGTGATTCGTGTTGCCACCGCGACTAGCAGTCATCGGAGCAATTTCGCGTCCACTGCGGCTGCCGAAGTGAACTTGCCAGCCGGCAAAGAGTTGAAGTCCAAGCTCCCCCTAGCCACGATGGCCGCGGCGCTATTAGTACGGCAATTCATCCGCTTTGCCGAGGGGCTGCCAAACGAAGGTGACATTGTGATTGATTTGGTGGCAGGCAAGTACCTGCGCGGCCCCACCAATGGATAACTACGCAAGCAGATATCCACTTTACCTCCGCAGAAGATTGCTTCGCTGAGGTACGAAGAAATTGCCCGGTGGCGGATCGTCTACCACCAAGCCGGGCATGTCGCGGCGGCCTATCCGCTTGAAATCACGGTCCAGCAGGTCTCGGTAGCGAACGGCGAAGGTTGGCGCCCCGGTGTTCAGTTGGGATCGCTTTCTCGGGCCATGTTGCTGGCGGACGACAGTGCCGACCGGCAGCGTACTTTGCGGCGGCATTTGATGGTTCGCCTGGCCGGACAGGTCGCCGAGATGGCGTTCACCATCCAACAATTTCGGGCTACGGGGCACCAAGTCCATTGGTCCCGCTGGCGATTGCGTTGGATTCGTAACCTGTTTCTCCGAAGTGAAGTCGACACGGACTTTACCTATGCAGCCCTCTTCGCCTGGGGCATTTGTCGAGATGCGAGTGAACTCCGGCGAACCTTCGACCAGTTGTGGCGAGATACGGAGGGCCTACTCCGCCGACCAGCTTACTGGTCGCAAATTGAATTACTGTCGGCCGCGCTGAGTGTGCGGCCCGTGATGACCGGAGAAGAAGCGTTCGCGGTGATTCGGCCTCTTGCGCCGTGAGCACGCACACGCAGTACTGTTCAGCGCGCCGGCGGGACTTTGTCCCGCCGGCTTTTTTTGTTTCTTGTCTCTATTTTCCTTGGGAGCGTTCGATGCAAATGAACCTTCAATCCGATGAGTTGGTGAATCGCTGGAAGCGACAGATCGGTTCTCGCAAGCCTTATCGAAGGCAACGACTGTTGGCGGCGATCGGTTTTTTGTACCGCGCGAAGGATCGCACGGAACCATTCATTGAGTTGCACCGGCTGCTGACCGTGGTCGTGTTCGATGATCCCATCGGTCGTGCCTTTCCCGCCCTGCGGGTGGCTGGCTACGGTGCCAGGCAAGTTCCCCACGGCGTGCAATGGGGTGGGCCGGACAACAGCAAGTTCTACAAAGACCTGAGGCTGGAACCAGAGGCGGGCGGCTGGGGACTGCGAATCGATACCTTCAATTGCGATGTGTTACACATCGCAATGCAATTGCAGGCGACGCTCCATCGTGTCGATCGATTCACACCCAGGTCGGCAACTCTGCAGCCACAGTTGCCTCGGCTCTGGGCGGGGTTTCCTGCGCAGGAGGCGGAGTCTATGCGTGCTTCGGGACCGGAATTCGCAGGCTTATGCGATAAGTTCAGTATTTTACCTGACGCCATGCTGGAGAAGTTTCGTCGCGAGCACCAAGGATTGGTTTGCTTCCCCATGGACTGGGTCAGCTCCGATCTCCATCGTAGTTTGGCAGTTTTCGCGGACATGAGCGAAACACCGCGCACGCAGGTGTTTCGTCTGACTGATTATCCAGAGGGCTTGCAAGGCTTTCAGGGAGCGGCGGCGTTTGACTTCTATCACAGTTCCCAACGTGAGCAGTTCACGAGCAAACTGGAACGAGCGCGCAGGAAGCAAGAGCAAACTCATTTGCCTTTGCCGCCAAATCGCAACCAGCCGGAGGAAGTGATACCGCAAGAAGCGGATAGCGATTCGTCACAGCAACCGTGCTGCCAGGCAATCGATGCGCTGATTCATGCCACTTGAAAAGTATTATCGTGGTCGCCGCGTCCTGAGAACGAAGCGACGCGGCAACTTCATTCTGGTGAAACTCACTCAGAGTGAGAATCGCGCGAGTGCGGCGTGGATTTCTGTGTTGCCTGAGGAGTACGAGCAAGGACTATCGGTAACTCGTTCCGTGGGCTCACACCTGGCGACTGATTGCCAAGATCCAACCCCGGACAAGCAGTAAACCTGCGTTGAACGGTCCCCGCTGACGCGTGGCGCGCTGCGAAACCCCGAAGTCGGTGGAGTGATTTCCCTTCGCACCTGCGAACGGTGCTCATTGAGAAGTGCCCGATCAGTGATGTCGCCGCAAGGCGGCATCACGGCACTTTTCTTTAACTATCCGGACTCCCACCTGCCCTAAGGCCACCAAGGACGCGGCATGTGGGCAACTATTCGTCAGCATCCGGCATCAGATCGGCCATTCTGCATTTTAGGGCCTTGGCCAATTTCTCTACGGTAGCGATGGTCACGTTCCGTTCGCCCCGTTCGACCATGCTGACAAACGTCGGGTGAAGGTCAACATCAAGGCCCAAGCCCTCTTGAGACAGACCTTTCTTGGCGCGCAGTGCCCATACCCGCAGTCCGAGTTGGCGGAATTGTATCGCGCGAGATGGAACGCGGAGCTGGTCCGGAAGAAATTGGGGACGCACATTCTCCCCTACAGTCTGGTTCGTACGATCCTGGTCTACGCCGCGCAGAAGCATCATCTCGAACCTTGTTCGCTCAGCTTCAAAGGTGGAATTCAAACTTTGGAAGCATTTCAGCCAGTGATTGCGCTAAGCATGCTCGTCCCCAATTCTGGCCCCCAAGAATTTGGCTGGCGGAAACGTCGTTGCCCGAAAGAAATGAAATGGTTTCGGTCGGACACGCCGAGGTCGATGTGGCCGAAGCGAACTGAAAGATCGAGTCTCTGGTTCACATCTCGTCGTTGCCCACCTCAAGATCTCATCTGCGGATTGCCGGTGTCCACCATGCCCTCCGATTGATAAAATCACTTCGGTTGCGCGGTACTCAATCCGGTCAAGGCACGTCGGGGCAACTCCCCAATCTGAAGGAAACAATCATGAACAGGCCAAAACTACCAGTTTTCGCGTTAACGCTGGTTGCCGGGTTGGCGGCCTTTCTCGTCGCTATTGCATATAGCCAGCCCGCTAAGTCCAGTCGCGCCGAAGTGGCAAAGCCTGCGAATTCCGGCGATGTTCAGATCACCGGAGAACTGGGATCGCCGGCCGCCACGACGACGATCGATGGCAAGCAACTCCCCCCGCCTCCATCGAAGTTCGGCGGCGTTATCAAGGAGACGGCGAAAGATTCCAAGCCATACTGGCCGCCTTCAGTGGTGCCGCCCAAGGGCGCGCCTAATGTGCTGCTCATCATGACCGATGACCAGGGCTTCGGTGTCACCAGTACGTTCGGAGGCGTGATCCCCACGCCAGCGATGGATCGCTTGGCGAAGTCGGGATTGCGCTACACACAGTTCAATTCCACCGCGCTGTGCTCGCCGACGCGTGCGGCGTTGATCACCGGCCGCAACCATCACTCGGTCGGTACGGGCGTGATCGGCGAACTGGCCACGGGCTATCCGGGTTACGACAGCATCATCACCAAGGACAAGGCCTCAGTCGGAACTATCCTACGAGACAACGGCTACGCGACCTCGTGGTTTGGCAAGAATCACAACACCCCGACCTACCACTACAGCGCCGCCGGCCCGTTCGATCAATGGCCCAGCGGGATGGGCTTCCAATACTTCTACGGGTTCATGGGCGGCGAGACCGACCAGTGGACGCCGTATCTTTTCAAGGATCACACGCAGGTCTTCCCGTACCACGGAAAGAAGGACTACAACCTCATCACCGACATGGCCGATGAGGCGATCAAGTATATGAACGGCCTGAACGCCGCCGCGCCTGATAAGCCGTTCTTCGTTTACTACGTCCCCGGCGGCACCCATTCGCCACATCAGCCAAAACGCGAGTGGCGCGATAAATTCAAAGGCAAGTTCGACATGGGCTGGGAGAAGCTGCGCGAGGAGATTTTTGCTAACCAGAAGAAGCTCGGCGTGATCCCCGCGAATACCGAGCTGACCGCGTGGCCCGACAGCCTGCCGAAGTGGGATTCGCTCTCCGCGGATCAAAAAAAACTCTACGCCCGCGAGGCAGAGAACTTCGCTGGCTATGCCGCCTATACCGACCACGAGATCGGCCGCGTCATCCAATCCGTCGAGGACATGGGCAAGCTCGAAAACACGCTGATCATCTACATCAGCGGCGACAACGGCACGAGCGCTGAGGGCACGGTCGAGGGAACCTTCAATCAAATGACCGCTTACAACGGTATCCTAACTTTGCCGATCGCCGCACAGATGGCGCATTACGACGATTGGGGCTCGGATAAGACGTACCCGCACATGTCGGTCGCATGGTCTTGGGCACTTGATACGCCGTTCAAGTGGACCAAGCAAGTCGCCTCACACTTCGGCGGCACGCGCCAGGGAATGGTCATGTCATGGCCCAATCGCATCAAGGACGCCGGCGGCATCCGTACACAGTTCCATCACATCATTGACATCGTCCCCACGATCCTTGAAGCCAGTAATATCCGCGCGCCGGAGACGGTTGACGGCATCGCACAGTCGCCGATTGAAGGTGTGAGCATTGCGTACACCTGGGACGAGGCCAACAAGTCAGCCAAGTCGAAGCGCGAAACGCAGTACTTTGAGATGTTCTGCAACCGCGGCATCTATCACGAAGGCTGGTATGCCTGCACGACGCCGCCGGCCCCGCCGTGGCTCATGGGTGGGGTCAAGATGCCGGAGATCGCTGATTACAAGTGGGAACTGTACGACATCACCGAAGACTTTTCGCAGAACAACGACCTCGCCGCGAAGCAGCCGCAGAAGCTTAAGGAAATGCAGGCGATTTTCATGAAGGAAGCTGAGAAGTACAACGTCCTTCCATTGGACAACTCCGTTCTCCCGCGCCTCGTCACCCCGCGTCCGAGCGCGATTGCCGGCAAGAGCATCCTGACCTACACCGGAGAAAACGTCGGCATTCCGATCGGCAACGCGCCGGAGCTTTTGAACAAGGACTACACCATCACCGCCGAAATCACAGTTCCGCAAGGCGGTGCAAACGGTATGATCGCGACGATGGGCGGCCGCTTCGGAGGCTACGGCCTGTACATGCTCAAGGGCAAGCCGGTCTTCGTTTACAACGCCCTCGACCTGGCCCGTTTCCGCTGGGAGGGCAGTGAAGCACTCGCCGCCGGCAAGCACACGATCGTGTTCGACCTCAAGTATGACGGACCCGGCCCCGGCAAGGGCGGCACCGGCGTGCTCACGGTGGATGGCAAGGAGCTGGTGAAAAAGCCTATGCCGCACTCGATTCCGATGTTGATGGCGATCGATGAGACCTTCGACATCGGCTCAGACACTCGCACGGGAGTCGACGCCGATTACGAGCTGCCGTTCCAATTCACGGGTCAGATTGACAAGCTGACGTTCAAACTCGGCCCGTCCGAGTTGCTTGCAGCGGAACAGAAGACGATGGCGGAACGACTCTCCCGGACGAGGGATTGAAAGAGTTTACACCGACGAAAAAGGTGACAGAGGATCAGGCTAAGAAAAAGAAGCTGCTCGGACGCGCAAGCTAGCAGGATTAGTCTCCAAGTCGTCGGTTAACTGAGTTGGCACCCATTCCGGGCCTCGTGGCTATCTGCGGCGAGGTTCGACCTCTTTTCGTCGTAGGGATTTTATGAACATCGGACACCTTAGGCATCTTGTGGCGACTGCAATCATGATCGTGGCAACGGCCGCGAGCACGCCCGCACATGCCGCCGATCCGCTTCCTTCATGGAATGATGGCCCGACAAAACAGGCCATTGTCGCCTTCGTCGAGAAGGTCACGAAGGAAGGCTTGCCGGGCTTCGTCCCCGTCGCCGAACGCATCGCCACGTTCGACAACGATGGCACGCTCTGGTGCGAACACCCCGTGGTGCAACTCGTATTCGCCATCGACCGGCTCAAGGTTCTGGTCGACAAGCAACCGCAGTTGCGCGAAAAGCCGGCGGTCGCGGCGGCCCTAACGGGCAACATGGCGTACTTTGAAAAGGAAGGCGAACATGCAATCGCCGAAATCGTCTTCCTCACTCATACAGGGATGACAGTGGGCGACTTTCACGAGTTAGCTGCAAAATTCTTTAAGACGGCAAAGCATCCGAAATACGGGGTGCTACTCAAGGAAGCCACCTACCTGCCCATGCGCGAACTGCTCGCCTATCTGCGGGACAACGGATTCAAAACGTATATCTGCTCCGGCGGTGGGATCGAGTTCATGCGAGCCGTGTCCCAGGAAATCTATGGCATCCCGCCAGAGCAAGTCATCGGCAGCGCGGGGGTTCTGGATTTTCAGGACAAAGACGGTAAGGCCGTGTTGCTAAAGACCCCGAAGCTGCTGACGTACAACGACAAGCAGGGCAAACCGGCGGGTATCGAGTTGCACATCGGCCGAGTGCCCATCTTCGCGGCGGGCAATGTCCGCACCGGTGGGGACATTGCCATGCTGGGGTACTCCCAAAGCAGTAAGCACCCGTCGCTGCAACTGCTCGTGAACCACGACGACGGGGATCGCGAGTTCGCATACGCTGAGAAAGACGGCGCTTCACTGAAGGCCGCGAAGGAACACGGATGGGCCGTCGTGAATATCAAAGACGACTGGAAGGAAATCTTCTCGTTCAAGAGATAACCGATCACTTCCGGACTTCCAAGTCAGAAGTGCCACTGGCCGATCCCGGACGAGGCGATGGGACGTCATAACGAGAGGCTCGTCATTCGTGATTTTGGGCCTGGGTTTGCGTTTGACGAGCAGGATTGAGCCGCCGTTGCTGTTCGCGAGCGACTCAATGGACGGGACGACACCGATCGTTTTCAGGCATCGCTTTTCGGCCTTCACGTCGCAAGCGCTTGTGCCATTGCCATAAACGACGTCGTCCACTCGCTCGACGAGCCGGAAAACAGTTCAATAGACGTCTCCCCGATCGCCGGTCCTTGTGTAAGCGGCATGCGGCTGCGCCAACTGCCTTTCCACTTTGGTCCTGCGGGAAGAGAGTCGCTCAATTGCTTCGGTCCGATACGCCGAGGTCGATGTGTCCAAAGCGCTTTCGGTAGTCGAGCCACAATTCACGCGCAGTAGATATCATTGCCGACATGTCAGCTTGTTAATCTTTCCATTCACTGCGACGATTTGGAACATCAATCCCTCGAGTTGCTGTTGGTCGGTCGCTCCACTATGAACCAAGTGCCTAACAGCGGAACTCCTCGTCCCGGTCTCCAACTGCCGCCGCGGCTGGCCAATGCGCCCGTGCGCACCTTGATGCAGCCGCTCGCGCGGTTTTTGGAAATCGAGTCCGCCAGCGGTGTTTTGCTGGTGATCTGCACCGGCGCTGCGCTGCTGATCGCAAACTCGGTGTGGGCACATGAGTGGGAGGCCTTTTGGCACCTAGAGATGCGCGTTGTTGTGGGCTCGTGGGAGCTACGCAATACGCTGGGGCATTGGATCAATGACGGCTTGATGACCATCTTCTTCTTTGTCGTGGGACTGGAAATCAAGCGAGAAACAGTCGAGGGAGAGTTGCGCAGTTTTCAGAAAGCAACGCTCCCCATCTTTGCAGCGCTCGGCGGCATGCTGATTCCCGCGGGAATCTACTTGTTGCTGCAGCCTGGCGGCGCCGCGGCCCGTGGCTGGGGAATTCCGATGGCGACCGACATTGCTTTCGCCGTGGGAATTCTCGCCTTGCTTGGGAGGCGCGTTCCTTCCGGGCTCAAGATTTTTCTCCTTGCTCTGGCGATTGCCGATGACATCGGGGCCATTATTATCATCGCCTGCTTTTACTCAGAAGCAATTCAGGTCATTGCATTGGGGATAGCCGGCGTGGGCTTGCTAGTCGTCCTCGTTCTGAATTGGCTCGGAGTTCGAAACTTCGTTTCCTATTTTTTGCTCGGTGCAATGATCTGGTTGGCCATGTTCCGCAGCGGCATTCATCCGACGGTGGCGGGTGTCGTGCTTGGCTTGATGACACCGGGGCGGGCGTGGATTTCGCAGGAATCGTTCACCACGATGATGCTGGATTTCATCGACCGCTTGGACGGCCGGATCGATCGTCCCCAAGCATTAGGCAAGTTGACCCTGACCGCGCGCGAGACCATCTCGCCTTTGGAACGCTTGGAATCAGCGCTGCATCCGTGGGTGGCGTTTGCGATCATGCCGGTGTTTGCGTTGGCCAATGCGGGCGTGCAGTTGCAGCCCGCCGCGGCATTTCATCCGGTGACCTGGTCCGTGGCCGCGGGGCTATTGGTCGGCAAACCGCTGGGCATTCTGGCGTTTAGCTGGCTCGCGGTGCGAACCAATCTGGCGAAACTGCCGCAGGGAACCAATTGGAAATCGCTGTCGGGCGCGGCCTGCCTGGGCGGGATCGGCTTCACAATGTCGTTGTTCATCGCAGGCCTCGCACTAAAGGGTCAATTGCTCGATTCCGCGAAGATCGGCACGTTGGCCGGTTCCGTGCTCAGTGCTTTGTTGGGATACACGCTGCTGCGCTTCTCGCTCCCCAACGTAACCGTCGCAGGCGAAGTGCCCGAAGATCGGCAAGCAAAGGAAGCCGAAGAACTGAGTACGTGAACTGGCCCTTCTTTAATCAAATCAGCCCTCAATCAAACCATCCCTGGCAGAGCCCCGAAAAGAATCCTTGCGAACCGCGGACCAGGTTGCGGATGGAGTAACCACCTTCTTGCACGACCAGTGTCGGCAGGTCGATTTTTGCCAGCTCTTCGCCGATTCGTTGCATCCCCTTCGCCGTCACGATGAAAGAGCCGGTGGGATCGCCTCGCATGATGTCAAACCCCAGCGACACCACCAGGTACATCGGGCGGAAAGCCCGAATCCGAGCGATCGCGGTGGCGAGCACCTTGAGGTATTGCGCGTCATCCACACCTTCCGGCAAGGGATAGTTGATGTTGAAGTTGAGCCCGGCTCCTTCGCCCCGCTCGTCCGCGAAGCCGCTGAAATAGGGATACGAGTGATTCGGATGGCCGTGCACGGAAATCGTCAGGACGTCGTCGCGCGTGTAGAAAATGTCCTGCGAGCCGTTACCGTGGTGATAATCAATGTCGAGCAGGGCGACTTTTCCTTTCATCGATAAGCGATGAGCGGCGATCGCCGCATTGCTGAAATAACAAAAACCTCCATACACGCGGCGCTCGGCATGATGCCCAGGAGGACGGCAGAGCGAGTAGACCAGGTGCTCGCCGTCCAGCACCAGATCGGCGCCCATGACCGCGCAATCGACCGCCGCTCGCGCGGCAGTGTACGCCGCCTGCGAAAGCGGAGTGAACGTATCGATGCAATAGTAGCCGCACCGCACAGCGCGATCGCGCGGTTTGCGATCGGGCCGGCGGATCGGAAAAATGTAAGGGTAGACCGTCTCCTTGGGGTCGAGCTTTTTGCAAGCCTCGGCCAGGTAGCTGACAAAGTCCCCATCGTGAACGGCGCGAATCGGCTTTTCATCCACATGTCGCGGCGCTCGACGCTCAATCGCGAGCGCGGCCAGACCTTTCAAAATCGCGTCGACGCGCGCGGGCTTTTCCACATAGCCGCGCTCGCGCACATGGTGAATCTCGTGATGCTCGGCAATCACGACCTTGAGCGGCCGCAGCCGACCGTGCCCGGGCCGCGCCGCTGTCACGCGCGGCAAATATTTGGGAGAGCGAAGTTGAACCGGATCGGTCGCAAAGGAGTCAATCACACTTTTTACGTAAGGATGAGCAGCCTCCCAACGATATTTTCGCACCAAAATCGCTTTCACAACGCGGCGGGCATCACCTTGCGAAAGTTGCCGCTCACTGCCGAGCGGATCGTAGAGCAGATAGGGTGGATCATAGGGCTCGCTGCCGGGCGCCAAGGTTTCGTACTTTGTGCCGACGATCGGCAATGCTCCGTATTGCTCATAGAACTTCAGCCGTTGGCGATTCACCGGCAGCATCGCCGGATCGGCAACCAGCGCGGGATCGTCGGATGGCACCTCCATCAGCAGACCCTTCGCCGATTTCCGATCCAGATACTCGCGAACTGCTTCGTACAAAGCGCCGCCAATTCCGGAGGACCGCTCCTCTGAGTCGCTGGCAATGAAGTCGAGATACCCGTACTGCAGATCCGGGTAGTAATGGAGCAGGGCAAAGCCCAAGACTTCATCGCGGCCCTTTTCGGCGGTCAAGACGATGAACTTAAATCCCTTTTCTACGCTATTGATCAGCTCTGGAATTCTGCTGGCGTATTCCGGAACAGTGGGAAACTCGTGGCGAAAGATCCGCTGCACGTCTTCCAAACGGCGTTTCTCGGCAGCCGTGGAGACGTCGAAAATACGACCGATGCGAAACATAGATTTGCAAGAATTGATGGAGGTTGGAGCGCAGAACCCTGGCCAAAATGACACGATTTTTCAGACTGCCAGATCTTTACCTGTCTTTTACACCGAATGGAGCACAGTGGCGCAGTGTCTGCACTACTTTCCTCGCAATTAAGTTTCAAGAGTTAGAAAATCGAGGAGTGATAAAATGACCAAGCTTTTTGAACGCCAGGATACGATCGATACCTTGCGCGGCCTGATTGAGGGAATGTCCGTTGCCATGTTGACGACGTTATCTCCCGAAGGCAAGTTGCACAGCCGGCCGATGATTCCAGCCCGCCACGAATTTGATGGCGATGTCTGGTTTTTCGTTTCAGGAGTTTCGCCGATCTGTTCAGAGATCCGCCAACATTCAGCGGTGAACGTTTCGTATGCGACGCCGGCGAAGGATCAATTCGTCACGCTTTCGGGAACGGCTGACATCGTTACCGACCGGCAAAAACTGGAATTGCTGTGGCGGGAGGAGTTGCGAAACTGGTTTGCCGAAGGACTCGCTACGCCTGATCTGGTGCTGCTGCGTGTCGCCGTGGACGAAGCCGAGTTTTGGGACAAGCAGGCTTCCACCGGCGGAGGGTTCTTCAGTTCCATGATCTCGTGGAAGGGCACCTTTGAACTGGTCCACGAAAAGGTGGGTTGGAGTGCTGCCGATGAACTCGCAACTGAGACACGCACCGTAGCACTCGCGGCCGCTGGGGCCGAAGATGCGGTGTGAATAAAACGACTCGTAGTGAACGTGCCTCCCAGTAAGGCGCCAGTCACGCGAATTTTACACGAAGGACGTAGCTTTAACGGTTGCGTCCTTTTTTCGGTTCGTAATCGGTGCCAAGTAGCGCTCGGCAAGTTCGTGCGGTTGCTGCCCGGTCTTGGAGAGCGGATATAGATGATGACGTTGCCGAGCTGGCGTTTGATCCTCGCGCGAAATGCATTCTGCAGGAGCGTAATCTTGCTGTGCCTGTTGTCGCAAGCTGCTGAGGCGCGCAGTCAACCCGTGCCGGACACGAAGTCGTAAGTCCTGGATGCCAAGACTCTGTCGACGCAAAAGGTGGACATTCGCCCCATCGCAGCGGACGACGAAATCAGCATGCGGCTGAAGGAGATTCTGCAAGCGACCGCTTGGTTTGCGATTGCCAAGGTAGAGGTGAAGCAGGGAGTGGTCTTTCTACGTGGCACTGCAGTGGATGAACGTGCGCAGCAGTGGGCAGGCGAACTTGCGTCGAAGACCGAAGGAGTTGTTGCCGTTGTAAATCTCATGGAGATCGAAGATCCAGCCGTTTGGAACTTTCGTCCGGCACAAGACGAATTTCGCTCACTCGGACGCGAGCTCGCCAGATCGCTGCCGCTGGTCGTACTGGCGCTAATTGTCCTCGCCATTGCCTGGGGATTGTCGAAAGCGGCCGCTTATTTGTTGCGCCAGTTTTTTCGCCGTCGACTGCAGGCTCATTTGCTGCGCGAAATCGTCGCGCGAACCGGCGGCGTGCTGATTTTTCTCGTCGGCCTTTATCTCGTTCTGCGAGTTGCGGGCATGACCCAGTTGGCCTTCACGGTGGTGGGAGGCACGGGATTGATCGGCTTGATTCTAGGCATCGCTTTTCGCGAAATCACGGAAAACTTTCTGGCCAGCCTGTTCCTCAGCATTCAACACCCATTCCGTGAAGGCGATCTGGTCGCCATTGTGGGTATTATCGGATATGTGCAGCGGCTGACTTCGCGCTCCACGGTGCTGATTACGTTGGATGGCAACGACGTTCAGATTCCCAATGCGACGGTATTCAAAAGCACGATTTGCAATTACACGAGCAACCCCAGACGCCGCGAAGATTTTCTGGTTGGTGTGGGGTATGACGATTCCATTCCCGAAGCACAACAACAAGCCCTGCAAGTGTTGGCCGATCACCCCGCCGTCCTTGCCGATCCCGAACCGTTGGTGCTAGTCGATAGCCTTGGGGCGGCCACCGTAAATTTGCGCGTCTACTTTTGGCTGGACGGGAGTCAGCACAGCTGGTTGAAGGTGAAATCATCCGTGATTCGGCTCGTCAAACGCGCGCTGCAAGACGCTGGCATTTCTCTGCCGGATGAATCGCGCGAGGTGATCTTTCCAAAAGGGGTGGAGGTTCGGGTGGTCGAGTCCACGCTGGAATCGATATCGGCGCAATCCGATGCGCCGCAGACGTCTGCCCTGCCATCACTCTCACCGCGGACTTCCGAGGCGGTTTCCACCAAAGCCGAAGCAGGGCTGGAGAACGAAGCGGCTCAAGTGCAAAAACAGGGGCGCGAAGCCTGGACGCCCGATCAAGGCGAGAACCTGCTGGGTCCTGAAATCAAGAAGTGACAGCGACTCTCGAGAAACGTCGCAATTCTACTCCGTTGCAGGTTGAACTTGACCAATCGGCAGTCCACCAACGTGGCGCGCGAACTCCTGCAATACGCCTTTATGACGCTCTTCGAGATCGGCGAGATCGGCTTCTTCGGCCAGGCTGCGGCGGGCCGCGCGGGCGACCAGTTCCGCATGCCGAGCCAAGGCGACGAAATCGTCTTCGCGGCGGCACTGACTGGCGATGGTGCCAATCGTCTCCATCAGGCAAATCATCACGGCAGCGCTGCTCGCGCCGTATTGACGGATTTGATTGAAGGCAGCATCGGTCACGGCAGCAAAGCGGGCTGGATAGGTAATGACACGTAGCTCCTTTTCATCATCAAATCGCAAGGATGACGGCGCGGAGCGGCGTGCCAATCGGCAGAGCGCTTCACCCAACCGATCGATGCAATTCAAAGCAGTAAACGGGTCGTTGATGCCCGGCGATAATGCGCGGATCGCGATCTCTACCAGCTGATCGATGGCAAACTCCACGTCTTGAAACGGTGTGCGATGACTGGCGAGCACGAATGCTTTGTTCAGCTTCTTCGTAATGTCTTCCGTTGCTCGTTCCGGCGGCCAAGCCCAGGCCAGCGGTGTTCCCGCCACGGCGAAATGACCTGGGCGATGGGCCAGGCGGATGATGAGCGAGTTTTCTTTTGCCAGCTTGATGAGCATTGAGTCCTGAATTGCATCTACGTAGCCGCTGTCTTCGGCCAGCACGGGGAGTGCTTCGTCTTGAGGATAGGGTAACGTCGCCAGTTCACAAACATCGGGTGGCTCGCTCCCCAGATTGGCAGGCCAAAGACGATCGATCGTCTCGTTCAATTCATCGCTGACGGAACGAATGACAGATGTAGCCTGAATAGAAATGGCGACATGGTGAATGAAATAAATCAAAACGCCGAGGTTAAAGATAGCGAGCAACATGCCAATCGTGACGCTGACACCCGGCACAAACTCGTCATGATCCGAGCCCCGCACCGTGCGAAGGATCAGCAGGCAATAGAGGAACGTCGCCGTGAACGTACCCAGCACGAATTGATTGCGCCGGTCGCGAATAAAATTGCGGAGCAAGCGCGGCCCAAACTGCGCGGAAGCCAAGGACAAAGCCACAATCGTGATCGAGAAAACCACGCCCGCGACCGTGATCATCGATCCCGCGATCGTCGCCAGCACGGCCCGCGCTCCTTCGGGACCGCCGGTATACGTCCAATCCTTCCACGCGCCGTGTTCGCGAATTGTATGGTCAATGGCAACCGTGATGATCGATAGACCAATCGCCGCGATTCCTAAAATCGCGGGAATGAACCAATAGCTCGTGCGGAGCGACTCCCAATGGTAGCGAATCGATGAATCGTTCAAAGGGACAGCCTGCCGTTTCGATGGGTGGAATGCGGCCCCAATACCGCGACGCTTTCAGCGGGCATCGAAATCTCGCCGCCGATGACACTGACGCCCGCCTGCGAAGTTAAATAGAGTTTGATACCATGCGGCCCCTCGAGCGGCACGTTGCAGCGGCTGGCGCCAAAGTTACAGGCGATCGTCATCGGACCGCGCGTCACTCGGAGCCAATGCTTTTCTTCGTCATAGCTGGTTTCAATCAGGTCCATTCGTCCGTCGGTGAAATAGTTCACTTCCCGACGGAGGCGAATCAGTTGCTGATACCAGGCCAACATCTCGGCATGCGGTTCGTGATCGATTTCGTCCCACTGGAGTTGCGAACAAAGGAACGTCTCCTCCGCCCTTGGATCGGGAACGTCTTCCGGCAACCACCCAAACGCGGCGAATTCGCTCCGCCGCCCGCGCGAGATCGCTTCCGCCAGTTCGGGTTCCGCTTCGTAGTCGACGAAATACTGGAACGGCGATGCAGCCGCCCATTCCTGCCCTTGAAAGAGCTGTGGCACGAACGGCGATAACATCATCAGGGCCGCGCCGATTTTCGCGCGGTCCTGGCTCACCAGTTGGCTCAAACGCTCTCCTCGCGCTCGATTGCCGCATTGATCATGATTTTGCAAGAAGACCACGAACTTGCTGCCGGAGAGCCCCAGCGGCGGTCGGCCATGCCGCCGTTGCCGTACGGATGAATGACGGTTCGCGTAAACATAGGGCTGCTGCATGGCAGTCGCTAGATCGGCGAGCGTGCCGAAGTCCGCGTAATATCCTTTTCGCTCGCCCGTCAGCACCGCATGAATCGCATGATGGACATCGTCGCTCCACTGCGCATCAATGCCAAAGCCGCCGATCTCCCAGGGGCGCACGACACGCGGGTCGTTCAAGTCGCTTTCCGCGATCAGCACCAGATGCCGCCCCAAGTGCGCTTTGAGTTCGTCCACTTCGGTCGCCAATTGCTCCAGGAGCGGAATCGCTGACGTATCGACGATCGCGTGCACTGCATCCAGGCGCAAACCGTCGAAATGGTAATCACGCAGCCACATCAGCGCATTGTCGCAAAAGAACCGCCGCACCTCATCCGAATGCGGGCCATCGAAGTTCAGCGCATCTCCCCAGGGAGTCTTGTGGTGCGGCGTGAAATAGGGACCAAACTCAGCCAGGTAATTTCCCGAGGGTCCCAAATGGTTGTAAACAACATCCAAAAGCACTCCCAGCCCGCGGGCATGACAGGCATCGACGAAATTCTTCAAACCGTCGGGTCCGCCATACGACTCTTTCGGCGCAAACAGATCCACGCCGTCGTAACCCCAGCCCCGCGAGCCATGAAACTCGGCAATCGGCATGATCTCAACATGGGTTACGCCCAGCGTCGCCAAATGATCCAATTTTTGGATCGCCGCTTCAAAAGTCCCCTCTGGCGAAAAAGTGCCGATATGAAGTTCGTAGAGCACCGCCGAGGCGAGCGGCGGCGCTTGCCAGTGGCGGTCCGTCCAAAGAAACGCGGCATGGTCCACCGTCCGCGAGAGCCCATGCACCCCGTACGGCTGCCAAGGCGAGCGGGGATCCGGCCGCACGCTTCCTCCGTTGATGGAAAACCCGTAGTCCACCCCGCCGCCGGTGTCCTTAACTTCCGCTTCCCACCAGCCATCGTCACACAGTTGCATGGCATGTCGCGCAGCACCGATGGCCACCTCCACAGTACTGGCCGCCGGCGCCCAAACGCAGAACATCATGACGCTCCTCTCCGTCTCGGAAAAATGCTGCATCTGGCCACCACGCCTGATTTGCCAATCGCCGTGATCGTCCTTCAAGTTGGTCCGCATCGCCGCCCATTAGAGCCGCAATTCGAAGTCGGGAGGAGGCGATGCCGCAGATAGTCAACAAGCCAAAGCAGTGTACGCTTTTTGGTGACCGCCACACTTCAACGACATTCTCCCGTCAGAGAGCGTTGCTGATTCCTTTGCCGCGTTGTCAGCCGCAGTTTGACGAAAATTAGGCGCAACGGCGTTCTGCGAAGCCGCTTCGATCGATGTGTCCGAAGCAGTTTGGCGGGGGGCCGAATTTTGAATTCCAAGCAGTGCATTGTCCTGAGTGGGCATGGAACTTTGATCGATGCGGGCGAAAAATTGACGCCACACGGGCCAAGAATTCCGGCCTGTGCATGATTCGCTAATCCAAGCCATGAACGACCGCCTCGCGTGTAGGCAGCGAACTCAATGAGAGCCGAGAGGCGGTGAGGACATTTGCGCATTATCGAGGCGTTTTTTCAGCGCTGCAGCTGCCTCCTCCTTGAGTTTCTTTAGCTCTTCAGCGTTTTTCCTGGGACCATCAGGATCCATATGCGACACTTCGGCCGAAAAGTCGATGTTGTCCGTGCGGAAGCTCTGCAACGGCTGCCATGGTTTGCCGTCGACCTTCAGATTGCCCATGGGGCCACGAGCCCAGGAGTAGCGCACAGAGACCGGTTCGGTTACCAACGGCGAAGAAACGACGATTTGCCGGTTCGCCATGGCTTTATCTTTCGTCGGGCGGATGGATGCATTCGCCATGAAGTAGGTACCGGAGCGGTCAGCTATCGAAAATCCCTCGATCACAGCGCTCATGTCATCAGGGAACACCGCGCGATCGAAGGTTAACACCAGCGCCGGCCACTCTTGCTTAGCCGAGACTATATTCGCGGTGTCCCAGATGATGTTCATGCCATACACGGTCTTCAGTGCCCAACGGGCGGCGCGTAAGCCGAGCTCTTTCTTTTTCTGCGGATGCAACTGCGGAATCCGCTGGTCGTCCGAAGGGATATAAGCGGTGTGCTCGGGATCTTGAATATCGGCCAGGCCGTGCTGTTGCGCTTCACGAATGTAGGACGCCGTAGATAGGCCTTCCATCTCGAAATTCAGCGCAGTTTGGGCTTGGCCGCCGGCGCACAGACCGATCACCGCTACCGGCAAGTGCGGATCTTTAAAGTCTTCGCGCCAGCCTTGCACCATCAGCTTCATCAACAGGCGGTAGAACTTGGGATTACAGGAGGTGTTCATCATGGAGTTGTTGAATCCCTGATGAAAGGCAACGCCTTTGATGCTTAGTCCTTTGAATACGCCAAACATGCCGTTGTAACAAGCCGCAGCATCGCTGGGGCTGCGGCCCGGCACGGACCATGTCCGAATGCTGCCATCCGGCTTGTTCGGCTTACGGCGATTCACCTTTCGCCCCTTCTCCTGGTCGTCGGCAATTTGCTTTTCATGTTGCTTGAGCGACTCCTCATACTTGCGAATCTGTTCCGCCAGAAACGCTTGCTCGCTAAAAGCGGCGCGACGGTCGTCGACCCATTTCAGGTAGGCCTTTGCGTCGGGATGGTCCGCAAACTTGTGCCGTGGGACGAGGCTTTCTAGCGAGGCCCCACCGCGAGCGTTATCGATGATGCCGATGGGAATCTGCAGTGCTCGTTGTAATTGCGATCCGAATACATAGCCGATGGCCCCCATCTCGCTCGCCACCGCCGGGGTGACGACCTTCCAGTTCTTGTCCGGGTCATCACCGTTGAGAAACTCTTCCTTGATGTCTGTCTCCACATACTCTGATTCGGCCCCGGCTTTAATTCGCAAGTGCCGAAGCAGTGGCAAGTGAGCTGTTGCCGATTCGAGATCTGCCTCGAACACACCCTTCAAGGCAAAAGCCATGTTGCTCTGCCCGTTCATGACCCAAACATCGCCGATCAGAATGTCGTCCATGCGAACGCTCTCGTCACCGCTCTGCACCACGAGCGACTGGCCCTGCGCGTTCGCGGGCTCAGCAGCGAAAACCACCTCCCATCTGCCACTGTCTGCAGCGGCCTTGCTCTCGCCCTTCTGGTCGCCGAGTGCGACAGTCACCTTCGAGCCCACGGGTGCCCAACCCCAAATGGTGATCGGCTTGTCCCGCTGAAGCACCATGTGGCTACGGAATATTCCGTGAACCTTCAGTGATGCCGGGGGCTTCACTGGTCTGAGGTGCGAATGCGGCGTCGCGGAAGTCGATTGCGCCTGCGCAAATGTCCCGACACTTAACACCAGCAACGCGAGAAGAGAGTTGAGGTATTGGTGGTGCATTGGACAAAGTCCCGATAATCAGCAAGTGAAAAAGTCAGCTGGAGAACTGCCGCGTGAAGCTTCCCGGTCTCGATCGCCCTGGCGTGCGGTCGACTTGCCATGATAGTTCACCGTCGAGCAAAACGTGCCTAGGCAGCACACCACGGGCAGGTCATTTTAGAGGAATCTGCCGCCATTCAGGTGAAAACAGGTCCGACGACCTCCTGCCTCGCATGCCGTTGAGCTATCTGATCGCCTTCCCAGCAGCTAAACTCAAGCATTCAACGTTGCGACTCGGCTCCACCGCCTCCTAAGCAACGGTGTGGCTTGCGTTACGTCTCCAATGGCCAAACGACTCGAGGACGACAGAATGGTGTGTGGCAGCCTGTGTCCACGTTTGTTCGCACTGCTCATTTTCATTTCAACCACTGCCGTTGCGCGGTCGTCCGAAAAGTATGTCGTTCCCCAAGACATTGCAGCCGTTCTGAGAAAATCCTGTACTGATTGCCATGGGGCCGACCTCGTGGAGGGCGAAGTCCGGCTGGATGGAATAGCCTCGTTGGATCAAGAAGCCCGGCTGGACTTGCTCAATAAGGTTCAAGAGCAACTTTACTTGGGACAGATGCCGCCGCGAGACGCACAGCAGCCCTCGGCGGTGGAGCGATCACAGCTAGCAGATTGGGCTGCGCGAGAATTGCATCGATTCAAAGCGTCAAAGTTGGAAAAAAAATTGCAGAAGCCCGAGTACGGGAACTATGTCGAACATGAGAAGCTCTTCTCGGGCGAATTCCAGGACTTGCCCGGGTTTACTTTCGACCGGCGTTGGTTGATCAGTGAGTATATTTTCAATGCGAAGTTCCAGCGGCTCCTCGAGAACACCACGCGAGCTACGCGGAACGGACGAGCAATCACGGTACAGGGCGGGAACCGGATTCAGAATCTCAGCCTGACCAATCCTTTTCTCCTGCCGAATCGTTCTGGCGTTCGCTACTACGCCAACGAGGATCTTACCGGAGGGCACTTGTCGAGCATGTTGACGAATGCTCAGGCCACTTCCGAGTACATTACCGACTACTTGGTGAAGAAAAAGAACAACAAATATCTGCCTGCGATCAATCGGATCATGGGCCTGGAAGATGATCATGGCACCAGGCTGGCCTCGCGTCGCGCGTTTCTGGAAGCTCGCATCGATCAACTCTGCGAGGAACTCTACGGCAGCGAAAACGAATTGCTGCTTCCGAAATTCGTGCCAGTGCAACTCAAGCCAATCGACGCATTGCCCAAGGGTGAGGTCTACGAAAAAGCGCCGTTTCACGTTGCTCAGAATCTGCTGAAGGACCTGGAGGGAGACGTTACCGTTTATCAATTCCTCCTTGATCCCCAGCACGAGACAAAGTCAGATGAGCATTTCCGGTCATTGTGCGAGCGAAACTGGTTCTACTTCGGAGTTCATGAACGGAAAATTCAGGGGCGTATGACGATTCTGCGAGATTACCTGCCGGAGATTCGCGCACATGTCATCAAGGAACGTCAGAAGCTCAAACGCGTTGAAGTGAAACCGCTGGCTGAAGTCGAAATGAGTGCGGTCAAAGCCGCGATCAAGGCATGTCGCACGAAAGGCGATCACTACGTTGACGTGATCGAGAAGTGCGTCGCCAAATGGGAGCAGGAATTCGAGCGCGAACGGATCGCCGCGGGACCCCCTTCTGACCAACTGCTATCGGATCTCGTTGGTCAACTCTTCTCTCAAATTCTTGAGCGTTCTCCGGACGCCAAAGAAGCGGAGGAGTATCTGGCCCTGGCCAAAAGCTACGTAACCAAGCTCGGTAATCTCAAGGCAATCCAGAAGCTGATTCAGACCTTAATCTTGTCCAGCGAATTCGTCTATCGACAGGAATTCGGAACTGGGGAAACGGACAAGTATGGCCGGAGTCTGCTTGATCCGCGCGATGCCGCGTATGCAATTGCTTATGCGTTGACGGATCAAAGCCCGGATGCGGAACTGCTACTCGCGGTTCAGAACGGTCGGCTCCAAACTCGCGACGATTATCGTCGCGAGATTCTCCGGATTCTGCAGACGAGAGACACCTACTACGTAATCGACCCGATTCTGGCAGACAAGAATTTTCAGGAAAACACCACGGACACGGCAATTCGTAAGCTGCGTTTTTTCCGCGAGTTCTTCGGCTATCCCGCCGCGATCACGATTTTCAAGGATGAGAAGCGGTTCGGGGGTGATCGGCTCGGAGATGCAACGTCGCGCCTGCTCAGTGAGGCCGACCGTGTCGTGGAGTGGATCCTGGAAAACGACCAGAATGTGTTCGAGGAATTGCTGACCACGGACAAGTTTTTCGTTTACCACGACGGCGACAACGAGCGGATGCAGGCTGCCTCCGACAGAATCAAGAAGATCTATGCGCACTTCAAGGATCTCGATTGGAAGCACTTCAAGCAAGACGATCTGCTCGACCACAGAGACTTCCTCAAGGAGGTCAAGATGCGGAGCGTCGATCCCGACAAACTGGATGCGAGGAATCGGCAGGGGACGACCATTCAGTTGTTTAAGATGTCGATGACGTCGATCACCGCTCGACTCGACAAGGGGCAGACGGAGGCAGCGCCGTTCGACCTGTATCGCGGATACGGTTACGATTTCATGGTCGGGTATAACGTTGCGAACTTCTTCAACATTCGCCTGGACAACTGGAACTATCAAACGATCCAACCCGCGAAGGTCGCCAATCGCAGAGGTCTGCTCACGCATCCCGCCTGGCTAATCGCGCATGCGAAAAACACGGAGAACGATCCTATCCACCGTGGCAAGTGGGTACGCGAGAAGTTGCTGGCCGGCACAATACCTGACGTGCCGATTACCGTGGATGCCGTTATTCCCGAAGACCACCACAAGACTCTGCGTGATCGCTTGAAGAGCGCGACCGAAGCGACCTACTGCTGGAAATGCCATGAACGGATGAATCCGCTCGGTTATGCATTCGAGAGCTACGATGACTTCGGCCGATTCCGTACGCACGAGGCTCTGGAGTACCCAGACAAACTTATTAAAAAGAACCCTGACGACTGGACGCTGCTCACGGACACCCGGGACGTATACGAGTCGCTGCCAGTTGATTCCACTGGCCGCTTGAGCGGCACGGGCGACGATTTGCTCGACGGGGAAGTGCGGGATGCGATCGACCTGGCCGAACGTCTGAGTAAATCACGGCGAGTTCGCCAGTCCATTATCCGCCATGCTTTCCGATATTTTCTGGGCCGTAATGAAGTCCTCTCCGACTCCAAAACCTTGATCGATGCCGAACAAGCCTATCTCGCGCAAGGCGGCAGTTTCGATGCTGTGATTATTTCGTTGCTAACATCCGACTCATTTATCTACCGCAAAGCCGTAGGAAACTGATCTCATGACCAATCGCAGAAGTTTCTTAAAGACGTCAGTATTTGGCGCCGGTGTAATGGCTTTGGCGCCGTCCTTTAACCAGGCGTTTGCTGCACCGGGTCGCCAGGCGATTCTGAAGCGATTTGTGTTCATCCGAAAATCGAGTGGCATTCGCCCTTTGGAAATCGCGCCTCTTAATTTTTCCGACAAGGATCGGGAGCTCGACGAAAAAAAGCAGCCGCTGAATGCGGATCTGCATAAGCTCGAACTTCCCCGGTGGCTGCAAGGCTTGAATGCTTACAAAGATCACATGACCATCCTGCAGGGCCTCTCTGCCAAGATGAGTGAAAATGTTCACTATTCTTTTTCGTCCGTCATGGGTTGCTTCAAATCCAACCGGAATACTCTGAGCGCAATCAAGCGCACGACGATCGATTTTGAATTGGCGAAGCTATTTCCTTCTCCGTTCGGGCATGTCGAGCTTTCCTTCGCGGGCGGCCGAACTGGCATCGTCGAGGGGTTCTCTGCTCCAGCGCCGCAAACTCGAAATTACTGCTATGCGGATCCGGGCACAGCGCGCAGCGAATTGTTCAAATCCGTTCTGAATCCGGCAGCCGTAAATTCCGACAATGACATGCTCTCCTTCTTGCAAAGCAAAGAGGGCCTGAAGAGAAGTGGATTGGCGGGACATGAACAAAAGCGACAGGAACTGCATATCGACTCGATCCAGGCGATTCGCGAACGCAACAAGCTGCTGGTCGAAATCTCACAGTCACTTGCAGGTCACCTGCCCAAAATCGATCCAGTCCACGCGAACGGAGGGCCGAACGCCAGTACGCCTGAGAAGCAGGCGGCTATGACCGACGTGCTTATTGCTGCTCTTAAGGCGGGGTTGGCGAACGTGGTGACTTACACGATTGACGATCTAGGCACGCCGATTACCGGTTTGCCGGGAAATGAAACGGATCGCGTCGGCATTCACCCCTTGGGGCATGACGAGGCGTTCGGCGGAGTTCCTGCTTGGAAGACCCGAGAGCAAATCCGCATCAGTCACGTGAATCAGATCATCAAGATCATCGAAGAGCTCAAAACGGTTCCCGAGGGTAATGGAACAATGTTCGACAACACGATGATCATGTACTTTCCGGAGAACGGCGAAGCTCATCATGGCATCGGTACGGAATCCCCGTTTCTCATTATGGCTGGCAACAATTGCAATCTGAAAAATATGGCCGGCCAATACATCCGCTTGCCGTTTCTCGGGAACGAAGGTCATAAGACGTTGGGGAACTGGTACACAACACTGCTAAACGCACACGGCAACCTGATCGAACACTACGGTGACCTCGATTTGGAGATGTCACGCAAGAAATTGCCACAGATTGGACCGATCAAGCAGTTGATTTGAGGCAACTTGCCGTAGTGCGGAGCGAAACCTTTTGGATTAGCGGGGATCGAACCGAAAGATGCGGGAGCCGAGGCAACGTATTTCCAGCTATCGTGCATTCTGTGGAAATCGCTCCATGAATATATCTGCGAGCGATGATCGCCGAACTGCGACATCTGCATTGGGGGCGGGAGCTTCGTCAGACGTTCGCACAGAACCGGCTGGCGAAGATCGCGGAGGACATCGCCGCTAAACACGCTCCGCTGGCGAAGTTCGCAGATCGTTATCGCGACGAGATTCACCTGACACACGAAGCGGGCAAGTACCTCATGCACAACGCGATGCGGCGAGCGTTCGCTCAGCCGGCATTGGTCGCGGGATTCGAGACGCTTGATGCCGAAGTGCGAAAGTACCTCGATGGCGTGTTGGCGCAGCTGGAAACTTCGCCGGCCGACAAAGCGCTGCTGACACAGATACTCTCGATGGAGGAAAACGTCGATCGCGCCGCGCTCATTGCCAAGGTTTCCGACAAGACCTTGCAAAGCCGGCTCGTGGCCCTGCTGCCGGACATCGAACGAGCGGCCCAGGCTCGACGAGCGACGCTGGCGCTCGAAGCGGAGACCCGCCCGTCATCTGTTCATCACGATTTCTCAAAAATCTCGTTGGTTATCGGGGCTCGCGACGTTGACGCCGGCGGAGAATCACAATGTGTTCGCGACCGAAGACTCCGGAAACATCGCGGAAGCAGAGGT
Source organism: Anatilimnocola aggregata (assembly GCF_007747655.1). Classification (NCBI taxonomy): domain Bacteria; kingdom Pseudomonadati; phylum Planctomycetota; class Planctomycetia; order Pirellulales; family Pirellulaceae; genus Anatilimnocola; species Anatilimnocola aggregata. Next base: position 1,629,561 of record NZ_CP036274.1, on the reverse strand, counting down.
TTGGTATATCGCCGTAGGGGGCGTCCGCGTCCGCTCGATAACACGGGCTGATCGGCACCACCGCGATAACGAAGTTCATCCGCACTTTTCTCGTGTAAAAGAACGCCGGTCAAGGAGCGTCTGGTAAGATTAAATCGCTTCGATCCCTTATGTGAAACCAACAAATTGTCGTCGGTAGGAGCTGGGGAATCCATGATACGCGTTACTCTTTTTCGCTTGGTCGCAACGCTCCTCGCGACGATCGCCTTGCCGGTATTTGCGCAAAGCGAATCACCCTTGCCTGTAGGCGAATTCGTGAAGCGGAATTGCATCGATTGCCATGGCGGGGATGCATCGGAGGGCAACTTTCGCGTTGATCAACTTTCGTTTGAGAATCCAAACCGCGATCAACTCGCTCGTCTCGTGCTTCTCTACGACCGCGTCCACTCGGGAGAGATGCCTCCGCAGGATGCGGACCAGCCGTCTCCCGCCGAGAAAGCCGCATTCTTGGGAGAACTGCGTACGAAGTTAATCGCCATCGAGAAGAAGATCGCCGGTGAGTCAGGCGGCCGCACCTCCGTGCGGCGGATGAATCGGGTCGAATACGAAAGCACGTTGCGCGATCTACTCGCACTGCCGCTGCTAAGCGTGAAGGACTTGCTGCCGGAGGATGGTCAGCAGTTCGGTTTCGACAAGGTGGCTGGCGCGCTCGATTTCTCGCACATCCAAATGACGAAGTATTTGCAAGCGGCGGACTTCGCGTTGGGCCAAGCGGTGGTGAAGACGGGAAGCCGTCCCGAGACGAAGACGTGGCGCGAGCCGGCCGCGCGGCAGGATACGGCGCGCGGCGCCATCGCCATCCATTGCGCCGCGCCGCTCAAGGGGCGTGAACTCGCGCCCGGGTTGAAGACGCATGTCGTGGGTAACCCGGATAAGGACTACGGTAACACTTACCGCGCGGCGACGTTCAGCGGAGAAGCGGATTCCGTCGCGGTGTTTACGGGAGTCATCGGCGCGCATCAGCCAGAGGGGATTCAGATCGACCACTTCAGGCCGACGGTTTCAGGCTGGTATCGCGTGAAATTCTCCACCTGGAGCCTACGCTGGGAACGCACCAAGGCGGTGCCGGCGGTTCGGGGTCTCGTGCGGAACTTTACCGTCTTTGGCCCGCCCTATTTCAAGAACGATTCGGGCAAGTGGGAGTTCACCCCATTGCCGGAGGAGAAGCCGGATGCGGGTCGCATGGAGAATGTCGAATTCTACGGGGAGACGGAGACGACGCAGATCATCCGGGCATCGCTCAAGGGTGAGGTGATCGGCTTCTTCGATGCACCGTCGCTGAAGCCGAAGGTCCACGAGTTCAAACTCTGGCTGAATCCTGGTGAGCGCATCTCGCTGCATGCGATGACCCTGCCGGCAACGGGCGCGCGTAACGGCGGCCAGAGCAACGGGGTCGTCACTTATGAGGGACCGGGTGTGGCATACGATTGGTTCGAGGTGGAAGGTCCACTCATCGAACAATGGCCGCCGGCGAGTCAGCAACGACTGTTTGGCGACAAGCCGCCGAGCGCCTATCCGCGACCGATGCTCACGGGGGCGCCAACTGTCCAGCCAGGTGAAACGTTCACATTACCAGTCGAAAAGTTGAGCGATGCAGGTCAGATCGTTGGCACCGAGCGGCTGTTGAATGTGAATGGGACCACCAACGGCAAGATCAATTGCGCGGTGGCGGGTGAATACGAAGTTAGCGTCACAGCCTCCGAGACACCCGCTGGCGATGAAGCTGCAGAGATGCGGTTTCTGCTCAATGGCCTCGAATTGCCGCATGCCAGATTCACCGTAGACGCCCCACGCAGTGCGCCGAAAACTTACCGAGCGAAGTTCCGTGTCGAAAGTGCGGGACCGGTGACTCTAGGCGTTGAGTTTACCAACGACTTCCTCGACGAAACCAACCCCAATCCGAAGCGACGTGATCGCAACCTCTTCCTCAGCGGCATCGAGGTGAGCGCAGCAAAAGCCGCGGGCGCCGTTGCCGCAACTGCAACTACGCTCGGCACGGATTCTCATTGGAGTCTGCTGCTAAGTTTCGCCACGCAGGCGTTCCGCAGGCCCGTGGCTACGGATGAGATCACACCCTACGCGTCGATCATCGAAGCCCAGCTTGAAAGTGGCAACAGTTTCGAGGAGGCGATGCTCGCCGGTTACAAGGCAGTCCTTTGCTCGCCCGACTTCCTGCTCATCGGACTCGAATCCGGTGTGCCCCAATCCGCGAAGAATGCCCCTACGAAACTCGGTGACTACGCGCTCGCGTCGCGTCTGTCCTTCTTTCTCTGGAACTCGATCCCGGATGCCACGCTTCTCGAACTAGCGGCGCAGAACTCTTTATCCAAGCCCGCTACGCTTCAGGCCCAGGTCGAACGCATGTTGGCTGATCCTCGTTCTGAGCGCTTCGTCGAACACTTCCTTGATGAATGGCTGGAGCTGAAGAAGATCGACTTCACGACTCCCGATCCGAACTTGTATCCCGAATACGATCCGTGGCTGCACGACTCGATGTTGGCGGAGACACGCGCGAGCTTCCGTCGCATGCTCACGAAGAATCTCGGTGTGCGCGAAGTCGTCGCGTCTGACACATTGCTCATCAATCAACGCCTCGCCGAGCTCTACGGCATCCGCGGCGTGAATGGCGCGGACCTGCGCGAAGTGAAAGTGCCCGCCGGCACGCCGCGCGGCGGATTCCTCACCCAGGCCGCCATTTTGAAAGTAACCGCGAACGGCACCGCCACCTCGCCCGTGATGCGCGGTGTGTGGATTATGGAGCGTATCCTGGGCATCCCGCGTCAGCCGCCGCCGCAGAACGTGGCCGCCATCGAGCCTGATGCGACGGGCGCTGTGACCATCCGCCAGATGCTAGAAAAACATCGCGCCGACGTCTCCTGCGCAGCGTGCCATGCCAAGATGGACCCACCGGGATTTGCGTTGGAAAACTTCGATGTCATCGGTGGCTGGCGAGATCGCTATCGCCTCGCGGGCCAGCCGAAGAAGACACGCCAGGGCAAGGAAGTCGTCGAAGAACCATCCATCGAAGTCATCAGCGATGCCGCCCTCCGTCGCAATCGCGTGAAGATTCGTCTCGGCACCGAAGTGGACGCCAGCGGCGAACTCGCTGATGGCCGCAAATTTACCGACGTCACCAGCTTCCGCACTTTCATGCTGCAGGATGAAGACGCCCTGGCCCGCAACGTCGCCCGCCAGCTCATGATCTATGCGACTGGTGCTGGCGTTCGTTTTTCTGATCGCGAGGCCATCAACACCATCATTGCGAAAACGAAACCTACACACCACGGTCTTCGTTCGATCGTGGAAGCCGTCGTCGCCAGCGACCTCTTTCAGACCAAATAAATTCAACACGCCCATGACTCACATCGCACTTACCGCCATAAACCGCCGCACCTTTCTCCGCGCCTCCGGTGCCGCGCTCGCGCTGCCGTTGCTGGATGCCATGCGTCCGGCCTTCGGTCAGACCGCTGAGGCTCCGCGCCGCATGCTTTGCATCTGCACGAACCTCGGCGTTCTGGAACGTCACTTCTTCCCTGCCGAGATTGGACGAGGCTACGCGCTCACGCCGTATCTCGAGGCGATCAAAGATCATCGCGATCAGTTCACCGTGGTTTCCGGCAGTTCGCACGGAGAAGTCACCGGCGGCCACTCCGCCGAGGTGACGTTTCTCACTGCCGCACCACATCCGGGGACCGCGTCGTTTCGGAACAGTATCTCGCTCGATCAATTCGCCGCTGAGCGCATCGGGCATCTGACCCGCGTCTCCGCTTTGCCGCTCGTCGTGTCGAAGGCCGGCAATCAGTCACTCTCCTTCACTTCCAGCGGCGTGATGTTACCGGCAGAACGCAGTCCGGCTCAAGTGTTCAAAGCCCTGTTTGTCGCGGGCGATGCCGCAGCCGTGCAGAAGCAAGTCGAGCAACTCCGCACGGGACGCAGCATTTTGGACGCCGTCGCTGATCGTGCCGCTGCGTTGCAGAAGCAGGTCGGCAGCTCGGATCGCGAGCGGCTCGATCAATATTTTACTTCGGTGCGAGAGGTCGAACGCCGCCTCCTGATCGCCGAAGAATGGGAGCGCAAGCCGAAACCGAAAGTCGATGCGCCGCCGCTGAAGGATGGCGAGTACCTCTTAGAAAAATTGGGTGCAATGTACGACCTCGCACATCTCGCCTTCGCTACCGACAGCACACGGCTGGCCACGTTGTTCATCAAGCTCGATGGCTTCAGCGAACACATCCCCGGCGTCGGCAGCGAAAGTCACAACCTTTCGCATCACGTGGGACGCGAAGACAAGTTGCGTGAATTGAAGAATCTCGAACTCGCCGAGTTCCAGCAGCTCAACGCGTTGCTCACGAAGCTGCATTCCAGCCAGGAAGGCGGCTCAACGCTGCTCGAGCGGACGCAAGTGCTTTACGGCAGCAACCTCGGCAACGGGAACAACCACGACACCAAAAACCTGCCGATCCTGCTCGCCGGTGGCGGATTCAAGCATGGCCAGCACCTCGCCTTCGACAAGACAAACAACGAGCCGCTGCCGAATCTGTTCGTCTCGATGCTGCAACGCCTCGGCATTGAAACAGACAAATTCGCTTCGTCCAAAGGCACGTTGAAGGGACTGAAGATGGCGTGAGGACGATTTAATAATTCGATGCTAAACAAGACAATGCTTTTTCTATAAGGCGTTGCGCCGTCTAATCAAACGCGTGAGCGCGGGCCGTTTGGTGAGCTTGACTTTGGCCCACTTGCTCGGGCCATGCTCAAAGCGCTAATGGCGGGCACTCAAGATCCACGGGATTGCGAATAGTTTATGGAGACGCGTAGCGATGTAGTTTGCTATTGAACAGCTTTGCTGAGGTCCCCTCACATGAGTTCAGCGTTACATTCCACCCGGCCCAGAGAGCTTGACACCACATACTTCTTTGCGACATCAATCGTCCCGAGTGAGATGCTCCATCCACACAGGGCACGCCGCCCCTGTTAAACCCCATCGCCATCGAAAGTCCACGGTTGAGGTTCTCCAGTTGAGCGATTTGTCCGGGGTCCAGATGCTTCACGGGCAGTGGTCGGCACCGATATGTGACTGCTGAGACGTGAAACCACGGCGAGGCGGACTTAACCAGGGTTCAGGCGAACAAATAAGCTTGTGGGCGACGGCTGGTAACCTGCTTCGGACCGACACGCGAATGGCACTTAGTTCTCTCTAACCTGTTTTGCCATAGCAAGTTTCACTTCATGTCTTGGCTTCATCAGCAAGTCGTACTTTTTGTTCCTCCGTTTCCTCAGGCGAGGCTCGAAGCGATCGGGGCGGTCGCCCACGCGTTGTGACACAATGGCATCGAGTAGTTGCTCGACGATACGCTTACGCGCCGCGGTGCTTTGTTGATCAGGTAGCAGCAAGAGAGATTGAAAGGCACTGAGCGTTTGCACTGTGCCCTTAAAACTGATGGTGCGAGGCTCAATTCGGTGCTGAATCGCCGCTTGCGCCATGATCGTTCGAATGAGGTTGTACGCCAGAATATGCGTCCAGATCTCCTTGCGGACCAGTTCTGGCGTCTTGCAGCGCAGGACGTCCATGTGCAGCGTGTCTTTTAGCGAACGCAGGTCGAGCTCGACGTTCCAGCGAGTACGATACAGCTTCCCTAAGTCGTCCGATGTTGTTTGCATCGGATCAAGTAATGTCGTCACGATGACAATCGACTTCGTGCGAAACCCAGGTTGCGCAACACGAATCAGACACTCGCGGATCGTGATAAACTCCGGCAGCGATTGGTAGGTTTCTCGATCCAGCGAGCGGATGGAAGACGGCTTCCTCCAGCTCACGATGTGGTCGTATCGACCCAATCGCTTGCCTCGCCGGAAATCAGCTTTACGGTTTGCTTTGTTCAAGCGAGCGACAAGTTCGAGCCCGCGCTGCTGCATCAAGAAGATGTTCGTCCAGTTGGCCATCAACCGATCCGTTAAGAGAACATCTCCAGGGCAAAGCACGTCCCATAGTTGTCGCAATAAGGTGACTTCACCTTGCCCTTTGCCGGCGTAGCGGCAGATGCCAAGCTCGATTACGGCGCCCGTTGCCAACGAGAAGAAGGCCGCAATGCGAGCGATGGGAAAACCAATGCCAGGCTGCTGCGTAGTGTTCTGTGGATAAGCCTTTTGATTCTCTGGAGTGTCCGGCATCGAAACGGTGGAACCGTCAAAGAGGTAGACACGACGCCCCTTCCAGTGCCACGAAGGATCGACACTGGCATCCAAGGCTGCACCTGCTCCACGCGCGAGTGTCGAGAAGAACTTTTCCGGTAGCCGCTTTCTCGCCTGGCAATAGGCGCCGGTTTCTGCCGAACACGGTCGCTCTCCTCGACAAACGCGATGCGCAATCAAACGAGCTACGGCCGCTCGGCAGGAGTGGTCAGCACTTAGCACTTGTGTCAGAAAGACCCAGAGTGTTACCAACGGCGGATATACGCGATCCAGCCAAACTCCCTGAATCGCTGTCAACGCTTGCGTTACGCTCTCATCGGAAAGCAACTTGCCGATTGGCAAATCCGGATCTTGGACAAATTGGTGACAAAGGAACTTTGCTTGCTGGCGAAACCTTCCGTGCCGGAACGAAACCATGATGGCCACCTTGCCAAGAGGAAGAGATAATAAACTCTTCTACGACGGCAGCAGGACTTTGGCTTATAGCTTTTCAGCGAAAAGACTTAGGGAAAAACTAAGTGCCATTCGACCGACACGCCGAAGTCGCGATGTGCCTGCGACTCGAAGCAACCATTTACCAACGATTCCGTCGTTCATCGGGCGAATCGTAGTGAGTCACAGGAAGGTGGAGTTCGACAGGCGCCTGTGGAGTCGCAGCAGGCGAAAGAACAGAAATCCGCCGCATCGAGCGAGCACAAATAGCCTGATACGTCGCGTCGAAGTAGTGATTCGGCTTCGGCGACTTCCACCAACCGGTCCGAGCTCCGCCGAAGCCAGGCTTGTGCCGCGTCTCCCAAGTCTCGGACAACAGATGCTTCGAATAATTCAGATGGCCGGTAACGTTGCGGCGGCCGTCGATCCGCGGCGGGTTGAACAAGGTTAGCGCACCGGGTTGCCCCGCTTCCAGCAACAATCCTTCATGCACCTTCAGCTTCCAGTGATCGGCATTCGTCATCACGAGCGGGAGACCTCCACAGAATACGATGTGCCAGTTGTCACCGATCAGTATGTGCTGTGAATCGAGCGGCCGCCGGTAGTTCGGCTCACCCTTGGAAGGGATGAAAGATTGGAACCCAACTTGCGCACAAAAATGCTGAACCGGCTGAATGTTCCACGATTCCTCTTTCCAGCCTTGATCGATCAGCGTGAGGTCAGCGATCAGCTTCTCGCCACCTGGAGTACTGTAGGGAATCTCTTCCTGCGCTGAATACCAGGCGAACAGACCTTCCAAGATCAGCAGTTCGCAGTCCGCAGCTTTCCGGCCCTCAGTGAGGAACGGAAAGAAGTCGTAGTCGATGATCGAACCGGCACCCTGTTCATTCCAGGCGATCGCGACCCAGTGAAGCCCCAGCTTCTGAACGTCACCGCCGACGGTGATGCAAATGCTTTCATCCGGTGCCTCGCGCTTTTCGAGGCCGCTCAGGCAGTTGTTTTGGATGTGGTAAGCGGTGAGGACGATCTGTTGCTTCGATTCATCGACCGGCGGGTCGTTGTCGTATTCAGTGGCCACGGCTTCCGGTCCCAGGCGCGCGACTTCCGAATAGTAGAACTCGAGCGCTGAAGCTTCCGCGGGTGTGTGACGGTTGGGATTCGCCACAATGGCGCCGGCATCCATCAGTTCACGGTTTGCCAGATAAAGTTCATGGGCCTTGTCGGTGCCGTTCACCCAGTCGGCCTGCTTGAGCGCGACGAACTCCTGCCACAGATCGGCCCGCTCGGGCCGTTTCACGAGGAAGCGAAATCGTTTCGGCTTCCAACTGGGCTTTTGATCGGGATCCGTATATTTGAATGAGACGCAGGTCGGGTTCTGAATGGTGGTCAACATGACCCGCGCGAGTCGCCGCTGCTGCGAACCAAGGCCGGCGATAGCTCGATCGATGCGGTCTTCGAGCTTGGCCGCCTGCTCTGGGCTACGAGCTGTTTCTTCGGTGTCCGGATCGTCGATGCAGGCGACATCGACGCGGCGCCCCTTTTTCTTCACACCGCGGATGGCGGCATCGAGACCCCGCGTAGCAATGATTGCCCCGGCCGAGGGTGAACCGGGCACCTTCGGCAGGTAGATTTCCTGGCCACACCAGGAGAAGCGGCTGGAAGTGGGTAAGTACTGCTCGCCATTGTCATGACGCTGGCCGGTCGCGAGCTGGAAGTGAGTTCGCTGGGGAGTGTTTTCCGGGGCACGAACCGGAACACAGACTTCGGGGTAGTCAGCGCATAGCCGATCGTTGTTTTCGATCTCCAGCTTGATCGATTCCAGCGAATCCTGGGCGGCGCTACCGGTGGCCGCGAAGAGCACGGCGAAGCGAATGAGTCCCTGCAGCGTGTACTTGAGCAGCATCCGTTCGAAGTACGTGGTCTTTCCTTCGCCACGGCTGGCAGCGATCGACTGATCACCGCCGTGCAGAATGGCGTTCCGAATCGCTGCGATCATTTCTTTCTGCTGATCGGTGAAGTCATACCAGAAGAGATTCTCGGAACCGCTCTCGATTGCGAAGTACCAGCGCAACCAGGCTTCATCGTCAGCCTCCAGAAGCTGGCGTCGCTCGGGATCTGCACAGGCGGGGACGACAACGGTTTTGCTAGAAGCGCTCCGCTCGCGCTTGCGGCGAATATCACGATCCCGTTCCGCGACATTGCCCACGCCCGGGACCGATTCTACCTGCTGCAACAGTTGCCGCAGCTTCTTGGCCTTGCTGCGTAGTTCGGGAATCTTCTCCACAGCTGGTTCATCCGTTGTTGGTGCCTGCGATCGGAACGATTTCGGTCGACCTAAATCTTGGCACGTGAAAACCTGCTGAATTCCGGCTGAAATTCGGCCCGAATAGCTTGAGCTGTTTGCCGACGCATGGCTGATGTGTGTCAGTCGGCAGACGGATTACCCACGAACCGGAGAACGAACGATGAGCGGCGAACGAACCAGCGGCGCGGTGGACCAAGAGGCCTTCGAGAAGGTGATTCGCGACAACCTTTCGCCGGAGGGAGTGGCGGCGCTGGTGATGGCGCTGCAGCCCGCGGGATCGATCCGGGCTACTACACCGGAAGGGGAGCAAGCGGTGCAGCAGGTGCTTTGGTTCCGCAACACGCTGCTCGACATGATCGGGGTGAAGACCTTCAACCAGCAGATGGACGAACTTGGTTTCTAAGCCGAAACGCCTTCGCGGGCGTCGCTCGGCGGTGGTTCGCCGGGCCTGACGATGGCAGCCAGTCCATTGCGAACCAGGAGAGTGATCATGTCCAAGAAGACCAGCACGAAAAAACCTGCCTCGAAACCAGCCAAGGCTAAAGCCGCCAAGAAAGCGAAGGCCCCCACGACCAAGCCCGCAGCACCCGAAACAAAGCCCACCGGTACCTGCCCAAAGGGTGGCAATCACGAATGGACCGAAGAAGGTGCCGAGCGGTTCTGCACGAAGTGCAAAGAGCCCGAGGTAACAAAAGGCAAACGAGCGAAATCGGCCAAGAATACCAAGCCCGCAACCGACAAGAAGATGTCCGCGCTCGACGCTGCAGCGCGACTTCTCGGAGAGACCCAAGAACTAACGATGATGGGCTCCGGCCTGGTCTCGAAGTACGACGGCGGCAAAATTCAGATTTACACGAACTCGCACGTCCTTTGCCTGATGACGGTGGCTGAAGAAGCGGCGCAGCAACGAGATCGCACAGCGAACATCTCAAAGTTTGCCGTGGAGATACAGTTTCCGTCCGGCAAACGGAAAACTGCGGACAGGATTGCTGTATCGACCGATCGAGACGTCGCCTGCGTGGAGGTGAATGCCGAAGGCCTCACTGAGGGGATCGACTTTGTTGTCGTGCCCGCGGTTAAGAATGCGATGGAAGTTCTCGACGTCCAGCACGGCGACGACGTTATCGCCGTCGGAACTCCCCTGGACTTGGAGCTTGCGAATAGCTTGACCTTTGGTCGAGTTAGTTCGTTTCGGACACTTCAAAACGACCCCACCAAGGTGAAGTGGATTCAGCACGACGCCTCAATTGCGGGTGGAAACAGTGGTGGTCCACTCTTCCTGGCCCGGAAAGGTCGGGCGTATTGGATCGGGATCAACACGCTCGGTGCAGACGGCGCGAGCCTATCGATGGCGATCTCATCGGATGACGTGACAAACGCACCGCTCAGATGGTCCGAATCCAGTCCCTCAGGGGCGGCGGCGTTGATTGAACAAGTGTACGGAATCGCCGCTGTGGCCGGAAATCAAAAAATGGCTTACAGCCCAAACAAAACTCCCAGACCGTCAGCGGTGACTGGTCGTCAACCCGCCCGTGTGAGCAGCGAACCGTTCGTGATAAAGAAGCCGGATTCGCTCGCGACCATACTATGGCCTTTCACGAGCAGTTATCCGTACATCAGCTTCCGCGGAGCCATCTTTTGGGTGTTTCTACTGAATGGGGTCCGATGGTTCTGGACTGCACCTCGCTACAGCCCCGGCGGATAGGTGTGGAGACGCGCGGAGTTGCGGTGCAAGTCCGGCGTGAAAACACGCCTGGTGACGTGTAGCCACTTGGAAAAGAACTGGTCTAGACAGGTGACTCTTCAGTTCCCTCAGTGGCGGGAGGCGTTAATTGCTGCAAATCCCATTTGCCGAGGGGGCAGGTCTCGTGGGCGAGCCAACTCTTGATGGCGACAAAGCATCCGCAGCTTTGGCAGCGACCTGCCGAGAATATCTCGCAACCGTGGCAGGTTGCGAGTCGCGTTTGTCGGGATGCACTGGAGGCCAATCGACCTCCACCGACAATAAAGCGGGTTGCAGATGTAACGATGGAATGGATCATACTTCACCTCGGAGGTGTGCTAGGTCCAGTGCGTTATTGTAGCCGGAGGAATACACGGGCGAAGCCTGCGGGCCGATCGGGATCGGGGAGCGTCGTGGTAATCAGCCGGCCGAGAGCATCGTAAGCATAGTTCGTCACTCGCGAGAGAGGATCGGTCACCCGAGTCAGCTGATGGGCTGCGTCATACTTGTAGGCATAGACGGGAGCTGCCAGCACGCCGGGGCCGTCTGGATCAGGTAGTTGGACGCCGGTTTGACGATGCAAGTTATCGAACGTGTAACTCGTCACGCGGCCCAGTGGATCGGTGACGGCAAGCAAGTTGCCGACTGCGTCGTACGAGAAGCTGGTGACGCGTTGCTCCTTCGTGACGCAACTTCTCGCGAGGCACCGCTCGTTTGGTCCTGGTTGTTGAAAAAGTAGCGGACTTTTTCAACACGACCACGCGCCATTCCCGAAGAAAACCCACGAAGCTGTTGAATAAGTCGCACCCTTTTTCAACGCCCCTCGTATTGACTATTCATCGACTTGCGTCGTTCGCGATGCTTCCGTCACCCACATCAACATAAATTCACGGCTGGCGAGTGCTGCTGTCTCTTGGCATAAAGTCCTTTTTACCTCTAACATGGATTGCCTTGCTCATACCCCCATCACCACTGGCTGGGCCAGTGCCACCCAAAAAGGACTTCACCGACAGTGCCACCCAACGCCGTGAACCCTTTTTAGGCAGCGGTCGTGAGGTAGCGGGCGCGATGGATTTGGGACTTGGTGGCGAGTAGGAACTCGGGAGAGCCAGCGGGCGGGTCGGGACGTTTTTTGCGAGGATAGTTGCGGCTGGATTTGTTGGCTCGCTCGTAGGTGTCGCGCACTGCTTGAGGGAGTTGGTGGGGGAGCGATTGTTGCCGAGCCAGCGGATGTCGATAGTCGCGCATCAGCCGCCGATACGTGCGCCAGACGCCCGCTAGGCTGAGTTGAGTAGGATCTAGTTGTACGCGCGTCGCTTGGACCTGAGCATCGAGCGCCATGCTCCATAGTCCCAGCAGCGACCACTCCAACTCCAAACGCGCATGCGCGGCATTGGTGCTGCGAAGTTTGCGGCGCTGATACGTTTGCTTCAAGTGGCGAAAGAAGAGTTCCACGCCCCAGCGACGACGGTAAACGTCGAGGACTTGCCCGCGCGATAATTCTTCTTCTCCGACGCTGGTGAGCAAGTAGACCGGATACTTTCCACCAGTGGCCACGACGAGGCGTAACACGAGCGGCGGCTGACTGCGACGGGCAGCACGATCGGGCCAGAGATACACCGTGCCAACGACTTCGCGGGAGAAGCCCAGCTTGTACAGCAGACGCACATTCGAACCGACTCGCACCAGGAAATGGCGACCACTGTTAACAACGGCGCGCAGACAATCGTAACCCACGAAGCCAGCATCGGCGGTGATCAGGGCATTGCTCGGAAGTTCGTCGAGCATCGCCAACCAATGCTCGCGCTCGCTACTGCCGGTCGGACCGATTCGCCACGACCAAGGCAGTCCTGTGCCGACGTGAAACAGCAGGGTCAACCACATTTGCGGGACGCTTGCCTTGCGCGAGTGAATCGCGGTGCGCGGTTTCTGGCGACGATTGCGTTTGAGTTTTCGTCCCTTACCATCGCGAACCGGAGCATGTGCCGCCTCGTGTGACTTGCTTCGCGGCACGTCGACTCGGCTGCCATCAATGCCGAAGAGGACCAGGCCATGAACTCGCCAAAGGGTGGGTAATGCACGCTGCATCTGCCGTCGAAACGTCACCTGCAATACGCCGACCAGCAGCACCGTCCAACGCAGCAGCAACTTCATGAAGGCTTGCACCGAACTGGCAAACTCCTGTTGCGGCGCAAACAGAAATTGAGCTAATCTGCGGGCAGCAAAGAAGCGGTCCCCCAGCGTGAGTTCATCCGACCAAGCCCAGAGCAACGCCGTGGCCGCCAATTGCCGTGGGCCCCACGTGCAGTCGTCACGAAACCGAATCGCACCCCAGTCCCCCTCGCCGAGCAATCGCTCCAGTGACTGCTTGAGCTGATCCGCTTGGAACTCGGCAACGACAACCTGACTTCGACCTTGCTGACTTCGACTAGGGTCTTGATGCGACATTCCCGAATCCTTTCGGGTGAGCGGTGAACGATCCTTTCGCGGTGAGAAACGAAAGCATCGCCACTAACCTCAATCGCATCAAGACTTTTTCACTCTCGCCAAAAAGGGTTCACGGCGTTGAGTGCCACCCAGCCGCGTGGGCCTCGGTCGTCAGCACCACATGATACTTATGCTCTAATCTTGGCATCCCTGCCTCCCTGAATTCCAAAATGAGCGATTCAGGAGCAACGTAACATGAACCTGACTTTGGGCGATAGACCAACTACTACCCGGCTAACACCGGATTGGGCGAACCGCTGATCTAATAAGTTGTGGCAATGATCCCTAAAACACAAATGAGTCAAACATATCTGAGACACGATATGACTCTAAATCGCGGTGCCGCTCCACCGCGACGTACTTCAGGTCGTTAGAGAATTGCACACTCTCTACTCGTGGGGAGTCAAATGCGTTCCAAAATGAAAACACACCGCGACTCATGTCGATGCCAATTGCGTCAGTGGTTGTAACTACTAGAAAGCGATCTTGATCATAGCGAGACATGCCTTGAATGACTCCTCGTAAACTGGCGATGTCTTTCACTTCTCGTTCCGCGACCAGGACTTGCGAAACTAATCCATGAATTTGTCCTAATATTGCTCTCCCTGAATCAGGGCAGGCGACAATCGTATTGATCGATCCCTCAACTTCGGCGATCTGTTCGATCCTATTCGTACGCAGGCACCACGCAAGGACCGCTCCTTTAGTGCATCCCATCAGTACGACACTCTGTTCTGCAAAAAACGCCGCACAGCGAACATAGCGTGGCAGCGCCGACGTGATTGCATCTGAGACTTTGAGGGTGCCGAGTGACCAAACCGCAATTTCAATTCCTCCCGTCATTTCGTCGCGAGATGAGGAGATTGTGGCATAGGTGTCACTGCTTAGCCGAACAATGCTTGTGCCGGCCGCACCAGCCCCAGTCGTTACCTCACGGATGGTTCGCCTGCGAAAATCCGCTACAAACGTCTTGTCGTTCGCGGAGAACAGTACGCGCTGCGGATCGGCAGAGTATTGCATTCCAGTTACGCAAATATCGCTTCCCGATAAGTCGACCTCAGTCCTCAGCTTCGTAGCCGTATTGCCATTAATCATCACTCGGCTGCATTCATCCACCATTGCGAAGTCTCGGCCGTTGTCTGACAGCGCGAAATTTTTCAGGAGTTCGCTGTAGGTAACCCGTGAGACTGGATCTAGTTCAAAAATCTTTTCGCTCATGGTTTTCCAAATCCAGGAAGTTTTTGGCCAGAAAGATACTCCGGAGTGAGTTCCTTCACAAACTGGCGGCCCTTGCCAACGCCGGAGAATGTTCTTTGCCCCAGAGTATCGCCTGTCGCAATTGTCACATCGTAAACTCCTTCTTCACTCGTCGCGTACACGCCTAGAATTGTTGAGTAGCCAATAATAAATCCGTCTTTGTTACGAATCTTCGACAAATAACCTTGTTGAATTACGTCGCCATTTTGAAGTGTTACTGGCCCCATAAGTGATGATTTGCAGTAAGCGGGGTTTATGCGCAATTCTCCATTGGCCAATCCTCTTAGGAGGGCTTGATCGACTCCCGATGCTGCGGCAAGCCCAGCCACAGGACCCTCGGTCGCCGTTGCGTGAGTTACAGTTCCGGCAGTGACAAATATTGCAAGCCAGCCGAGTGCTTTCAGATTCTCTGGCTTGGCAACCTTTCCGGCAGTGCCAAGGAGTGACTTTAGAGCACCTCCCGCTTTTTTAATTGCAGCCTGTCCATATTTAGAAGCTGCGAAGCGTTTACCCATTCTGTCAATGAGACCCTTGTGCTTTGAAGTGTCAACTTCGTGGTTTTGTAACAACTTCAGAAACTTCTCAATCGACTTCGCGTCCTTTTCGATATCATCGATTTTATTCGATCCATATTTTCCGATGTCAGCGAGATCGAGCCCCTCTTCGTCGGCCATTTGTAAACGACGGTCGAATAGTGCAGCGCGCGGCGGAGCCGATGGTCGGTCGAAAAGTGCAGCGCTAGCCCTGCTCGTGAGAATCCGTAAGGCAGATTTGAGGCTTCCCAGCGTCTCAAGCCTTACGATCCGCGAGCGTAGCCCATGCTGCGAGATATGCATAACTGGACCGAAATCCGTCGTCTTGTCCTGACCGAGAAGAAATCCAAACGAGCGGTTTGCAGGGAATTTTCCCTTCACTGGCAGACCCTCGAAAAGATCCTGCAGCACCCTGAGCCGCCCGGTTATCGACAACGTCTGCCCCGGGAGCGGCCCAAACTCGATCCGTTCCTGCCGATCATCCACGAGATCCTGGAGCAGGACAAAACGGCGCCCCGCAAGCAGCGCCACACCACTAAACGGATCTTCGACCGCCTGCGTGCCGAGCATGGCTACACCGGCGGGATCACGGTGGTCGGCGAGGTCGTGCGGGAGTGGCGAACGACCACGGCGGAGGTGTTCTTACCCTTGTCGCATCAACCGGGCGAAGCCCAGTTCGACTTCGGCGAAGCGGAGGTGGTGCTGCAAGGCATGCCGACGAAAGTCGCGTACTGCGTCATGTCGTTGCCGTACAGCGACGCGTTCTTCGTGCAGGTCTTTCCTCGCGAATGCACCGAGACGTTTCAAGCGGGCCATCAGCGGGCCTTTGAGTTCTTCGGCGGCGTGCCCCGCCGGATCAGCTACGACAACAGCCGGATTGCTGTGGCCCGGTTCGTGGGGAAACGGGGTGACACGCCGACGCGTGAGTTCCTACGGCTGCAGAGTCATTATCTGTTTGAGCATCACTTCTGCCTGGTGCGACGGCCGATGGAGAAGGGGCATACGGAGAACCTCATCGGTTTCGCGCGGCGGAACTTCCTGGTGCCGGTACCACGGACCGGCAGCCTGGAAGTGCTGAATGCCGAACTCGAGCGGCAGTGCTGTGAAGATCTGGAACGCCAGTTACGCGGACAACCGGCGAACAAAGCCACGTTGTTGGCAGAGGAGCAGGCTGCGTTGTTGCCGCTGCCGAAGTCGGGCTTTGAAGCGCGGCGAGTCGAACCGGCCCAGGCCAACTCTCTTTCCTTGGTTCGCTTCGACGGCAACGATTACTCGGTGCCGACGCAGTATGCTCATCAGAAAGTGACCGCAATTGGCGGCCTGGAGGAAGTTCGGCTGGTCGTTAACGACAAGTTGGTTGCCCAGCATCCACGCGACTGGTCGAAGGAGCAGGTCCATTACAACCCGCTGCATTACCTGGCACTCTTGGAGCGGAAGCCAGGGGGCTTGGACTTCGCGAAACCCCTGGAAAACTGGGGCTTGCCGGACTGTTTCGATCTCCTCCGGCGGCGTCTGGAAGCAGATGGCGGCGCACACGGCCGCCGGGAGTTCATCAAAACCTTGCGGCTGCTGGAGACTATCTCGCTGGCTGCATTAACTGCGGCGATTGAGCGGGCACTGGAGATCGACGTTCTGGCCGTCGATGCGATTCGGCTGCTCGTGCAGCAGGGACTGGAAGAGCCGACGCGGTGGTTTCGGCTGGACAATCATCCGCATCTGCAGTCGCACTCGATCCCTCCTCCCAATCTCCTGTCTTACCGTGAACTGACCTGCGCGCTGACGACGGGAGGTGTGTTATGAAATCTCTCGAAACCAAAAGCACGGTGCTGCTCAAGCATCACTTGAAGGCCCTACGGTTGCCGTCGTTCCTGGAGGGCTGCGAGAAAACGGCCCAGCGGTGTGCGACGGAGAACGTCGATCATCTGGGCTTTCTGCTGCAACTGTGTGAGCTGGAGTTACTCAACCGTGAGAAGCGTGCCAGCGAGCGGCGGCTCAAGTCAGCGCGCTTTCCCAACCTGAAATCGCCTGGTGATTTCGACTTCGCCGCCCAGCCCTCGCTCAATCGCGTGCTGGTGGCAGAACTACTGCGGTGCGAGTTCGTGGAACGCCGCGAGTCGGTGATCTTTCTCGGGCATCCGGGCACGGGGAAGACGCACCTGGCCATCGCGCTTGGCATTGCCGCCTGTCAGCGGGGCAAACGGGTCCGCTTCTGCCGCGTGACGGAACTGATCACGCAACTTATGGAAGCCCGAGAAGAACGGACGCTGCTGCGGATGAAGTCGTCACTAGCCAAGTTCGATCTGCTGATCCTCGATGAGCTGGGTTACGTCCCCGCCAGTAAGCTGGGCGCGGAGTTGCTCTTCGAGGTCATCAGTAGCGCTTACGAACGCCAATCGTTGATCGTGACCACCAATCTGCCGTTCGAGCAATGGACCGAAGTCCTGGGCAGCGAGCGCCTGACCGGCGCCGTGCTCGATCGGCTGACACACCGCTGCCACATCCTCGAATCGACCGGCGAAAGTTATCGCTTGCAAGACGCGCGGCGCCGCCGCAAAGGATCGCGCCCGAAACCGGCGACCTCATCCTTGTCACCCGCCGATGAAACGGCAGAATCCTAGCCGTCGTTACAACCGTCGCAATCCTTCCTCCTCCGGAGGAGGAAGGATTCTTACTGGAATGCCCCAACACCCTGATTTAGACTGAGACCCTTCCCCACCTCAGCGCCACACTTTTCAACCGCCGCGCGCTGCACTATTCGACCGTCGTTTACAAGCAATCGCTGAACGGCGCAGCTTCTTCGGCAGAGATTTAATCTTGTCGCTGCCATGACGAACAAATCGCATCGGAGTAAGTCCTATAAATGCAGGGAATGATTCAGTTGCAGGATCCAAGAGCAGGCTGTACAGGCGAAGGTTAGTGGGTCAGAACAACTAACGCAGCCAAGGACCGAGAGGGTGAGGCGAACAACCCCGCAGAGCAACGAGCAGTCTCATGAAGGACTTCCTTGCCACCAAAACCGGCCAGAACGCGCATCATTAGCACGCAATATGTTGATGGCGCAGACAGAAGCACTCGGCTATTGTTTGCGCCTTGCTCGGATTCGCGGCCACAGCGTTGTTACGTTACTGTACTGACGGCCGCGAAATCGACCTGGCGCTTATACTTGACATTATGTGTTTGTCAACTTCCGCAGGAGGGTAAATATGAAATGCAAAACCAAATTTAAGTGACACAAATCTGCTAGAAAATTCTTGCACTGACATAATCTGTCACTGGGCTTGGCACTCTCATACGAACTGCTGTGAGCGTTGCAAGGGAAATGCCGAGAGTAAATCGTCTTGAAGTCGTGCAACGTCGGCGTGCCTTCTGCTGTTGACTTTCGGCAGCAACTCATCAAGAGTCGCGTCAGTCGACAGTATGTGAGGAGCTGGCGGTGGGGCTTGAAAGGCGGAAAAGTAATCGAAGTACTTGAACAAGGGCATGCCCACATTGTCCTCTTTGCCAGTGCCGAGTCGTAACCAGCAGTTCGGGACGGCTAGTGCATCTGCGATGACGAGACCATGCAGAGATGTCGCGGCGATTGCTTCACAGGACGCTGCCTGGTCGATGGTGGCGCGAATGTCGCCACAGGGGTTGATCAGGAGGATTTCTGGAGAGGAGTTCAATAACGCACTTAGTTTGGGGTGCTTAGCTTCGCTCCAATGCGGCCAAATCCCTAGCTTGTACTTCACCTTTGCTTCGGATCGGTGCAAATGGCCACATAGCAGGCCTGGGTCACCGACCACTGTGTCCTGGGTTCCAACATCTCCGAGCGTATTTAGTGTCAGTTCACCTCGCACTCCCACGATGTTTGCTCTGGGGAACGGCATCGCAATGTTGCCAAACATGCGGCCGGCACCCCATATATACCCGGCGTAAGTCAGCCATGAATCTTGTGGCCAAAACCACGGCTCCAGCACGCTGCCAATCGCGACGATGTCAGCTTTGTCAATTGGTGAATAAGTAACTTGTTTCCCAGTGAGAGCCTGCACGAGCGCTGGTGCTAACTTGTCTCCAAAGTTTCCGGTCCCACCGCCGCCTTGCCACCAGTACATCTTGATCATCGAGTCTTCTCCGCCTGAATAGTCGTTTCTTAAGCCCGGACCAATTGCCTGTCAGATCCCTGGAACTGCTCCCGTGCGGGATCGTGATGCTCGACGGGCTCGGTGTTGTCCGTTCCCAGGTGATATGCAAACGTCCCGAACCGCTTGGTTTCGCAGCCCGCTTCTTCCCAGCTAAAGCAATGCGAGCCGATGTGGCCCAAGCGGAATGAGGTGTCTGCCATGATCTTGAATCCACAGCGACGAGCCCGCTCGCAGAAGGCGAAGTCCTCCGCGAGGTACCAGCTACCCCAGGGCTCCTCCTGAATCAGCGGTTGAAAGAACGGGATCATTGGCCGCTTCCAACGCGTGTTGCAACTTGGCAACCCCAATTTGCTCTGGATCGCCTCATAGGCGGCCCGCCTCACATGCAAAAAGCCGGTAGCTGCATAACGGATTTCCGTCAGACCTCCGCCTCGACCGAAGGTGAGTTTGTTCGTTCCTGGCAGGACGTGAATCGTCAGCTCTCGTTTGGCCTTCTTGGGATAAACGCCACAGGTGATTGTAAGGCAATGCTGTCGAAGGCGGTCAACAGCATCGGGTTCAAACGATATGTCAGCGTCGATCCACATCGTTTCGGCGAAGCCTTTGGCCAGTGCATCGGTTGCCAGTTGATTTCGCCCCTGATCGATGGCTGAATAGCCGCGAACACGCCAGACCGGATAGCCACGCCGTTCGAGTTCGTGCAGCGACGCCTCACAAGCGGGCTCGATATGCGATCCAACCGGGACCAGGATCACGCAAGAGTGATTGGCATTATTCATCGGCTTACCCATTAGCTCCCTAAATTGTGGCCGGCCAGTTAGAATCGAGTGACATTTGCTGTCACGTCGAATACGTTGGGCACTAGTGATAAATCGCAATCCGGCTTCGCAAGCGGTTTAGTTAGTCGCAGAAATAAAGAAAACTCTGTTCCGATGACAGGAATTGGCAGCGAACATATGTGCGAGTGCAGGTGTGTTGGAAATGATAAGTGAACCTGAATCAAGTTCGGGATCAGCGGCTGAGTTTCAGAGACTGATGGAGCAAGTACAGGCTGGTTCTCAGCAAGCAGCTTGGGATGTCGTGCAGCGATACAGCCACGATGTGCATCGCATTGTGCGCCGCACACTCAACCGTCGGCTGCGTTCCAAATTCGACTCGCTGGATTTTGTGCAAATCGTGTGGGCTTCGTTTTTCCGCACCCCGCATCGAATCAAGGATGTAGAAACGCCCGAACAACTGGTGGCCTACCTGGCGACCGTTGCCAAGTTCAAGGTGATTTCCGAGGTTCGCCGCCGACTACAGTCCGCTAAATACAACCTCAATCGGGAGGCTGATCGCAGCGACATGCAGCAGACGCTGGGGCAGCTAGCCGCTACTTCTCCCACGCCAAGTTCGGTTGCCATGGCGAAGGAACGCTGGGAGCAACTATTGGCCGGCGAACCAGAACACGTGAAACAGATCGTTGAATTGCGTCTTCAGGGAGTTACGTTTACGTCGATTGCTGCTGAGTTGAACATCCACGAACGGACCGCCCGAAAGGTTGTTCAGCGACTTTTGCAGCAGGCAACGTAAGACTCACGTAGGACATTGAGGTATGGCCACAGCATGAGCACCGCCAGTTTCTATCGATCCCAAGTCGATACGATTGTTGACAAATGGCGGGCTGGCGAAAAACCGGATGCGCTCCATGTCTTTGCCGAGCATCCCGAATTGTTGCAGCACCGATCCCTGGCCATTGACCTCGCGTATGAAGAGTTCTGCTTGCGCGAGGAGCATGGTGAGACCGTCGAGCCGGAGAAGTTCGGCGCTCGTTTTCAAGGGATGAGCCATTCGCTCACACGCGTGCTAACGATTCACCGGATGATGCGAAGCATGTCGCTGGGTTGCGACATCTCGCACGAGACCGATTGGCCAAACCTGGGCGAGCAATGGCTTGATTGGAAGCTGATCGATGAAGTCGGGCGAGGTGCATTTTCGCGAGTTTATCTGGCCGAAGAGCCGTCGCTTGGCCATCGGCCGGTAGTCGTCAAATGCTCACGATTTGGGGCCAGCGAAGCATTCGTACTGGGTAATCGGCGCATCGCAACGTCATGCCGATCCACTCGATTCGTTCGGACGCCGAGCGCGCACTGACTGGCATTTGCATGCCGTATCTCGGACGCGTCACGCTCGGGAATGTTCTAGATCGCTTGGCTGGCACGAAGCCAGATCAGGTATCAGCAGCGCTGCTGGAGGCCTCCGCGGAAAGCAACACGGAGAAGGGCCAACACCGGACACCAACGAAGCCATCTCTCCCTTATTTGTTGGTAGTAGTGCGAACGATCGAAGAAGGCGCCCGCGGACTATCGGCGGCTCACGAACTGGGAGTATTGCACGGCGACATTAAGCCCTCCAACATTCTGCTCGGGTTTGATGGCCATCCTCTGTTACTTGACTTCAATCTTTCGGTGGATGGGCAATCGACAGGTCTCCCCTTAGGCGGAACGCCCCCGTACATGGCCCCAGAGAGACTTGCCCTCCTTGGCATCGAGGGTCTGGCAGACAGGCAACATGCAGATTCGGCCGAGGACTTCCGCAGCGACATATTTTCACTGGGAACAGTTCTGTTCGAGTTGATATATGGCACTCCGCCATTTGAACTTCGTGACGACGACGAGAAGGCTTCGTATCGGCGAAAGTTAACCCTTCGCACGGAAACGCAAGTTGACGTGGCGGGACAACAAGTGCCGCCTCGTCTGCAGGCCATTGTCGAGCGATGCCTACAGAATGATCCGAACTTTCGGTTCAGCACGACTAGTGAATTGGCCGACGAACTTGCTCGATTCTGTCGACAAACCGTCGCCCAGGCCAATCGATCTCGATTTTTGTTTCGTTTCGGAGCTTTGTTCTTGCTGGTTGTAGTTGTTGTTGCCAGCGGATTTGGCGGCTGGAGGTGGTTCAATCCGCCGCTCAATCCTTCTCAGGCGATGTTAGTCGCCGCGATTCAAGACACCCGAGAAGAAGACTTCATCACTGCCGCCAAGCGGTTAGCAGCGTTACGCAGCAGCAACCGTGATACGAGAATCGCCGCTTGGCTCGGATTCTGTAACGAACACTCGAAGCACTTTGAAGGTGCTCGATATTACTACGAGCAAGCGAATCCTGACGAAGATCCAACCGGTGAACTCTATTATCACCTTGGACGTTGCAGCCTTAGACTGGACGCCCCGGCGCGAGCGGTGACTGAATTCAGTAAAGCCATTGATGCCAATCCAAGTTTTGGCGACGCATATCGCTATCGGGCTCTCGCCAAGGTGGGTGTAGCCAGGAAGCAAAAAACGCCTCCACCCAACGATACCTACGATGACGTGGAATCGTCGTTGTCACTGTTGCCTGACGACGGCTATGTGGCGTTCGATGCCGCCCGGAACTACGCCGCTGGCTTATCTCAAGATCCCTCGCTACGCGAACGCACGGCTGAACTTTTGCAGTCTGCGATGCGGCTCGGTAACTCGAAAAAGGACTTGATCGCTGCATTGGTTTTTAGGTCATTCGACCTGGATGCACTTGCTCCGGCCGGACCGGTTCCAGACGAACGCGTTGTTGCCGTCCCGATGGTACGTCCATTACCCGCATCTTATGACTTGGGCCCGTTGGTAGCCGAGCTTCGTTGAACTACTCGCCGAATTCAGCGCTCCCGAATGTCAATTAGTCCCGTTCCAGCGAATTACGTAGTCCCGTTCCAGCGAATTACGATCTCTCTCAATTGCTGACCCGCTTTCTCGGTCAGTTTGCGATTCCTGGCGCGGCGGCTCATGCTCCGCACCAAACAGCCTAACGCTTCTTTCGCGTACTGGGTTTTCATACTTTCGCGCGAGCGCCGCCAGGAGTGACCCATGAATCAATTTCTGTCTGCCCTTGCGCGCTATCTTCGAGGTTGGTCAAGTCGACCGCGTGACCCATTTCGCAGATCTCACTTCGTGCCTGTCGAGGCCAGGCGTGTGTTGGCGAGCGTCTCGTTTGTGGAAGTGGTCGGTCCGATTGAATTCGATGCTGGGAATGTGAGCGTTGAGTTAACAAGCACACCACCACTCCACTACACAGATCCTTCGGGACCAGCCGACCAGAATGGTAACGGTGATGGCAGCGGCTTTGGGTGGGTTCACGCGGCTGGCTCAGGCACCGGCTTTGTCCCGGATAGCGTGCTGGGTTCCGCCGATCAAATGAGCTGGGAAGGAACTTCGTCAGCTTGTGAAAGTGGCTCAGGCTGGAGCTTTTGCGCGGCGTATGGTTCAGGGAGTGGCGACGGAAGTGAAGGAGCGTCGGGCAGCGGCGGCCAATCCAGCGGATCAGGCGGTTCGTCAGGCAGTGGATCAGGAAGTTCAAGTGGTTCAGGTGGATCGTCGGGAAGTGGCTCGGGTGGATCGTCAGGAAGTGGATCAGGAAGTTCAAGCGGCTCCGGTGGCTCGTCAGGAAGTGGATCAGGAAGTTCAAGCGGCTCCGGTGGCTCGTCAGGAAGTGGATCAGGAAGTTCAAGCGGCTCCGGTGGATCGCCGGGCAGTGGATCAGGAAGTTCAAGTGGTTCGGGTGGATCGTCGGGAGGTGGATCAGGAAGTTCAAGTGGTTCGGGTGGATCGTCGGGAAGTGGCAGCGGTTCGGGGAGCGGCTCAGGTAGCACTACTAATACAGCCCCCGTGATCTATGATTTTGGATATAGCCAGGAAGACAATCTGTATACCTTCACGGGATATGTTGCTGACAATGTGAGTCCAAACGGTCTTGAAGTACTCTTCGGTGGAGCGTTGGAGGGGCACCGAACTCTCGTTGCGGAGGACGGGTCTTTTACGTTCACCGTTGAGATGGCGAGCCTTGGCACCGTGAGTTCAATCGTGCAAGACGCAGGCGGACTCTGGTCCAATGAGGAACTGCTGTCGTTCTAGCCTGTTAAATAATTAAACAAGGCCGCACTTGCAACATCAGGCAAGGCGGCCCAGTATTAACGTTGATTGGTTGCTACTCCGAGGCAACTTTCTAAGAACGAGTCGAGTTTCCGCAAATCGCTCGAAATCCCCGCTCCGCTCTCCACGATGTCTTTAAGCCGTTCGTTCATCAGCTCCACACGACTGCGAACTCGGCCAGAAACGGCATTCATCAGTTTCGCGACAGCAACCTCGGCCGCACGGTGGAGTACCTGAACTTTCGCCAGTTCCGGGGAAGTGTGCATCACCTTGAGCGCAAACAGCTCAATCGCCTCTAGTTCTGGGCAGCGAAATAACGAGTTGTTCGAGAGCTGGTATCCGATGGAGGAGCCAGAGGAGTGAATTGGGATGCCCGAGTCCCTGAGAATCTGAATATCTCGAAAGATGGTTCGCCGTGAAACTTGAAAGTGTTCCGCGAGTCGCGAACAGTGCCACCCTTGATTGCCTTGCAAAATCCACAGCAATTGCAGAAGCCGTTTCACTCGACTGCCGGGCTGAACTGAACCTTCGGCAGTTTGCAAGGACGTTCGCATGGATTGTTTCGCGACCATCGACATCAAAATCAACGTAATGACCCGACTGGTGAATCGCAAAGCGTGCGTGAAACCGGCCCGTCCTTACCATTATTTTGTTGGCTGGTGCATTTACTCTGGCTGGATGGTGACATCTGTTGTCACTGACAAATTCCGTAACATCCGATGCACCATTAGGTTGACGAGAATGGTGAGCGGGAATAGCTTTGCCTATTCGAAGAAAAATATAACACTGCAATTCCGTCCACCGGAGCGTAAGAAATGGCAAGGAAGAGTAAGAGCGGAACCAACAAGTCTCAGGAAATCCGCAACTACAAGGGGGCAAACCCGGCAGCATCACCTAAAGAGATTGCTGAGGTTTTGAGCAAGTCAGGTGTCTCAATTTCAGCCTAATTTGTCAGCACGGTTCTCTCTAACGCGAAGAGAAAAGGCGGAATAATTGGCAAGCTTGGCCGCAAGCCTGGACGTCCTGCTGCAACGCCAGCCTCAAACGATATCCAGCAACTCATTCATGCCAAGAAGCTGATCGATCAGCTTGGCGGAATTGATGCCGCCCGAGCGGCAGTGAATGCTTTGGCCCAGACACTCAATTAGCTCCGGCGTTTTCGACGCGATTTTCGTGGTAAGCGTGTCTTGCGGGCCCAATTGCCTCTGTGACACTGCGTGGAATCCAGCAGGCTTAAAGATTTACTTTTTCGTGACCGCCGTTGGGGACCATGCTATCCCGAACGAGTCGAAGTAAGCGGTCGTCAATTGTCTAGTGACCGGTGAAAGCCTCGCGCGGCGTCGTGAAAGGATCAGAGCCAACAGCCTCCAATATAGATTTAATCTACTTCTCACTTTTTTCAAATTCTCGAAGGATCTGGCCAAACAGTCTATGTTTCGATCGGCCCTGCGATAGAGGGGCTTTTGCTGTCGCAGAAGAGACGAAGCTGCGACCGATCGTCTTGACGCCGGTAGTTCATGTACGAAACCGAAATCTGCTGGTGGGCGGCAATCCGGTGCCGTACCATTTCCCATGGCGAGAGGCATGAATTGGGGAGTTAAGGCGAGGCTACTTACAATCCGGACATTTCCGGCGTTCAGGTGAGATCAATGCTGATGACCACCAAGCGGATGCTTCCTAATCGACATCGGCTGGGATTGCTGGCGGTATGGATTTCAGCTGCGATCCTCAATACCACCTTGTCGGCTCAAGAGCCAGCGGTGCGTGAACGAGCGCCTCGAATTGTCTTGGGCAGCGGCTCAGGAATATGCATCCAATCGGGGCCAAAGACTTACCACGGGCTGCTGGTCCGCGAGATGTTGCGACAATCGCTGTTGATGGCGGCGCGAGAAGAGTTGCAGTTGCATGTTCGTGATGTGACGATCGGCGAAGCAACCTCGGCGGAAGTGAATTGGGAACTAGCCTGTAGTCCTGGCAATCCAAACTTATTGGAGTTGCTCCGCGGCAAAGCCCCGTCGCAAGATTCGGTGTGGCAGCATCCGGTGCAGTTGCCACCGGACAATTTACGTTATGAACTCTTACTTGCCGGGCTTGAAAAGTACAGCCGTTCCATATTTCCGAAGGTTTTAAAGGAGGATTGGCCGCCGAGCAAGATCTCGGCAGACAAGCCTACCAGTGCAGCAGCGCCTTCGGTTGCACGATCCGGCCTTGGGTTTACACGCTGCCCTTGTCGCTGTTGATCTCAAGCAGCCTGAAACTCGTGACCGCTTCATCCAACGAGTGAACAGTGATTCGAAGAAGTTTCGAAGTCTCGACGGCGATGCTGCTCCATTTATCAAACTGGCCCAAGACATTCAAAAGGATTTGAAAGCTGGTGGTAAAGGCGAAATCGATCTTGATGCCGCCCGTGAGAATGCCGGGAAGATGAGTAGCTTCAACCGCACGGACTTCGACTATCTACTGGGGCGCTACTATGAGGCGACAGGCAATGTCGCCAAGGCGAAGGACGCCTATATCAACTGTCTTTGCCAGCCGACAATTCGCCACAACAGCCGTACGCTGGCCGGCATCGGCTTGCGGCGACTAGGTGGCGGACCAGCCGACTATCGCGATCACTTTCTAAAGACTCCCTAACCGTGAGGCGGAACGTGAATAGGATTGTCATCAGTTGCATGCTCGGTGCCGTGATGGTTGGGCTAAGGGTTGCAAGCGCGCAAGAAGCCGCACAACCGGCGAATGCCGATTCGGCGGCACTTCAAACCGCCGGTAAACCGTTGGGAACGAAATTTCTCGAGGAATCGATCGACGGCGCGCCTTTAGTCGGATTGGAAGTCGGCATCTTCGGCCCCCAATCACTTAAGCCTGAAGCGGGCATTTATTCGGTGAGACCGATCTGAGGAACGAAAGAAAACCGGGAAGTTGGTCCGCTCTTCGGCCTGAAGGGCGCGCAGACGGTTCGGCTCGAAGCGCCGGCGGGCGAGATTGTCTCAAGCGTGATCGTGCATGTCGAGAATGAGCAGGTAATCGGATTGCGGCTTGTCTATATGCCTCCGGTTAAGGACAGCAAGGAATCAGCGGCCCCAAGGTTGAGCCGTTGGGCCGGTGGGCGATCGCAGCAAGAGTTCACCATGTCTGGCAACGGGAAGCCAATTACTGGGATCGAAGGCTCGGTGCAGAATAAGGTGATGAGCCTCGGCATTTATTTCGGCGAAAAAAGCGCCGCGAAGCTCACTGGTGGAACTACGAAGTCATTCGTTCCGACGGCTGATTACGCCGAAGCACTAAAAGAAGTAGAAAGCTGGAAGGTCGATAGGGTCATCGATGAAGACGCTCCGGGCCGGCCAATCAAGATGCTGCGTATGCAGGGAAGAACGCTCACGCCCAAGAAGCTGGAAGTCATCAGCCGGCTCACCTCCCTCGAAGAAATCTTCTTCGTGCAAACCTTTGGTGCGATCAAACCCGAGCATGTCGCAGTCCTAACCAAGCTTCCCGCACTCACATCGCTGGATGTCGCCCACTCGTACTGGTTCGACGATTCGCACCTGCTCGCACTGCGTGATCTGACGAACTTGGTGAATCTCAATGTGTATGGAACTCGCGTGACTGGTGGCGGCATTTCGCAGATTAAAGGTTGGAACAAACTTGAGCACCTGACCCTCAGCTCACGATTTATCGACGACTCGGCAATCAACACGATCAGCCGCATGCCGTGGCTCCAACATCTTGTGTTGCACGACACAGCTGTGAGCGACGAAGGGTTGCGTCGCCTGGAATCTGTTAAAGCGATAAAGACGCTGCGCGTCCATTCACGGATTCTCACGGACGAAGCGTTTCAAGTTCTCAAGCACCTGCCAGACTTGACCGACGTTGCGGTGAACGGTGGACACCTGACCGATGAAGCGTTTGACTCGACAACGCATCTACAACTCAAGACGCTTTCGATTAGCGCGACGCTGGGGGAAAAAGTATTGCGAGCACTTGCGAAGCAAACGGACGTCACCGAGTTTCGGATGATTAATTACGGACCGGTCGAAGTAGATTTGTCAGCGATGAAAAATTGGAAAAACCTACGCGTCGTCTACCTGCAACACGGGGAACTGGTCGGCGAAGGCTTCCGCAATCTATCCGCTGAGAGCATGAAGGACTTACAATTGCACAGATGCGTTTTAACCGCCGAGAACGCAGAACAGCTTGTAACTCTCACGAATCTTGAAAACCTGGTCATCTTCGGAAGTGAATTATCGGACGAGGCCCTCGCGCATATCGGCAGACTTAAGAATCTAA
Source organism: Anatilimnocola aggregata (assembly GCF_007747655.1). Taxonomy (NCBI): domain Bacteria; kingdom Pseudomonadati; phylum Planctomycetota; class Planctomycetia; order Pirellulales; family Pirellulaceae; genus Anatilimnocola; species Anatilimnocola aggregata. The sequence goes on along the minus strand of NZ_CP036274.1, from coordinate 1,601,248 downwards.
AGTCGCTGAACATCGTACAATGCGGTGTGACCGACGCGGGGCTTGAACATCTGAAAGATTTACCACAGTTAAAATTTCTTGGCTTGGCAACCAATAACCTGACCGGGTCAGGGCTTCAGCATGTGACCGGTTCGCCCCTTCTTGACAATCTGGACCTGCAGAACAACAAGATCACGGATGCCAGCCTGGATTACGTCGCGAAGTTTACTGGCCTTAAGAAACTGAACCTCGACGTTACTCAGATCAGCGACGCGGGGGTTGCTAAGCTAACAGGTCTGCAGAAATTGGAAGCAATTACCATCGCCCGCAACCGCCTCACCGATGGCTGCTTCGATGATCTCGCGAAGATAACGTCGCTGCAGGACTTAAACGTGGCTGGGGCCTCGCTAACCGATGCGAGCTTGCCCAAACTCAAGCCGCTGACGAAGCTGATTCATCTTGGCCTCACCAACACAGGCTTCACGAACGCAGGTATTCCCCACCTCGACGCCTTTACTGAACTGCGAACCTTGTATGCCGACACAACCAGGATGAACGACAAGGGAACAGTCCGCGCTCGACAAACTCATCCCCATCTCGAAGTTTGGCGTAACGCGATGAACCCGGATCGTTTCTAGTAAGCCCGGCTCGTGCACAAGAAAACTTGTAACTCTGACGATTCATCGGAAGTTGTTCTCAGCGCAAACGCCAACCGAATTTGGTGCCAAGACCGAAGCTCGAAATTGACCAAATGTCGCGCGCCATCAGAAATTTTTTGAGCCGTTCGATTAGCTGCCGATTACCCGTTCGATAAGAGCACCAACCACTTGCTGCAAGACTCAGGCAATACGACGTAACTCTGTACTGCAAAATTCCTTGCAGCAGTCGCTTTGCAGCGAGATTTCCAGGCCCTTGCCCTCCGCTGACGTAAGCCTCGAAAGATTAAGGGCTTACAAAATTACTTCAAAGCCTCGCAACTCACCGGTTGCGAGGCTTTTTTCGTGACTGTTGACGAAAGAGTTGATTTTCCGGCCGCTTCCCACACAGTGTCAGCGGTCGACTCTGCATTTTGGCCGACGTAAAAAGCCATCGTCGTGCTGATTCCCTGTTACCTCATCAACTGCTGCAGCACCGCCGGCATCACGACTTTCGAACACTTCTCGCCGAACGTGCGGCGCAGATTGTGGGCGTTGGCGAGCTTGTGGGATACTGAACGACTCAACTCGCTCGCTCCCCGGTAGGAAACGGTCATGCTCATCAAGCAAATCGTCGCTCCGGAAGTTCTCGATTCACGAGGCAACCCGACCGTTGAAGGGCAAGTCACGTTGGACGATGGCACATTTGGTTCGGCCATTGTGCCTTTGCTCCCGACTTGAAGTCAAACGTCGAAGCGGTCGAAGTCATCTTGGAGGCGATCACCAAGGCGGGTCACAAGCCAGGCGACGACATCTCCATCTGCCTTGACCCAGCGACGAGCGAAATGTGGGACGACGGCAAGTATCTGTTCTTCAAATCCGACAAGACGAAGAAGACTTCCGACGAAATGGTTGCGCTATGGTCTTCGTGGGTCACAGCCAGTACGGCCAGTGAGCCTCAGGTGGGACACATTTTTGTTGCGAATGCTGAAGTACAGCAGCGCGCGGGGCTGCACATTGCGTGCGACATCGCACGTAGGTATGTGCGAAAGGATGTGAAACGGTCGTTTAATTCGTTTTACCGCTTTCGACTTACATGCCACGATTTGCACATTATTCTGCAGGGAAACATCATTTGCACGCATCCTAGTGCTGACCTCACGAAGTGGCATTGTTTTTGCGAATGTTCGAGGCAAGTTAGCTTTGGCAATGTGGGTTCGTCGCTCGCGAATGATTCGCAGGAGGTTTGTATGAAGACCAAAATTTTGTTCCCGGTGGATTTCTCTGCTGGTTCCGAACACGCTCTGAAGCTGGCGGAGTCTCTAGCGAGAGACCATGGCGCGGAACTGGTACTTCTTCACGTTGAAGAGCCACCCATGGCTTACGGCGGTGGGGAATTCTATTACGGTTTGGAGCAACCTCACCGTGAGCACTTGCAAGCATTGCTCGATGAAATCAAGGTGAACAACTCCAACATTGTGGTACAGCGGCACTTGCTTGTCGGCCTGCCTGCGGCGGCCATTGTAAACTTTGCACTCAAGCACGACATCGACTACATCGTGATGCCGACGCATGGTCGTACCGGCTTGTATCGACTTCTGATGGGTAGTGTCGCGGAGGAAGTCGTTCGCAAGGCACCCTGCCCAGTTATCACGGTGAAATGTCATTCGGTGAAATTGCCGAAAGCAGCATTTATCAAGGAGCCTGCTCATGTCTGACCACGAAGAATGCCGTACGTACTTGAATCATGTGCAACTGCAGCATCAACACATGCAGCAACTGCTGGAGAGGCTTCGATCGCTCGTCGTGGGTGCCAAGGGTTGCTCGTTCGCATTTGACGATGCCAAGCTTCTTCTTAGCGACCTCGGCGATCACTTGGCTAGGCATATTGCTGAGGAAGAGGGTGGAGGCTGCATTGATGAAGCCGTTTGTCGCTGCCCCAGGTTATCTCTGCAAGCACGGGACCTGAAGGCGCAGCAGCCTCGACTCGTTGCGGCCATCGAGCGAATTGTTGCGAAGTTTGAAGGACGGAATCGCCTAGGGACTTGCTCGTTCATGGTCGAACAAGAGATCCAGCAACTAGCCTCGGACCTGCGTCTATACGAGGAAAGCGAGCGTGAGTTGTTGGCCGAGGCCTTCGGCGTCGATGAAGGATGTTCCACCCATATGGATACCGTTCCGCACTATCCGAAGTGACCTCGGATTGCGCCCTAAGTGTCCAACTTGAGTGCCCATTCTTGGACACACATTGCTCGCAATCCCGAGAGTTGCGCTAAGTGGTGTCCAACAATGACCACGATTGTTGGACACCCCCTTTTGCGGTTTGCAGACTAGGGGAATGTGCCAGACGACGCATCGGCCAGGTCATACTTCTCGAGCAGTCGATACAACTTGCGGCGACTGATCCCCAAAGCCCGTGCCGCCTTGGCTTTGTTAAACGCTTCGCGCTGCAGCACCGAAAGCACCTTCGCGCGTTGAAACGAGTTCAGATCATCCGGCGCTTGGGCGGGCGTTGCTAATCGATGCACGACAGTAGCCGGATCGGACGATTGTCCCTGCAGCACCTCTTTGGGCAAGTCCTTCTTACGAATTACATCGTCATCCGCCAAAATTTTGGCTCGTTCGAGCACGTTGAGCAATTGGCGGACGTTGCCGGGCCAATTGTACCCGTTCAGAAGTTGCAGGGCCTCGTCTTCCACGTGCCAATCGTCGCCGAGAAAATGATCGACGAGCAAATCGATATCGCCGGGGCGTTCGCGCAGCGGCGGCAGTTCGAGAGACATGACATTGATGCGATAGTACAAATCCTCGCGAAAGCGACCAGCCTTGATCTCATTTCTCAGGTCGCGATTGGTGGCGGCCAGCAAACGCACATTCACTTTGCGCTCTTGGATGGAACCAACGCGGCGGAGGGCACCGTTCTCGAGAACGCGCAATAATTTGGCCTGCAGTGCACCCGGCATTTCGCCAATTTCGTCGATGAACAAAGTTCCTCCGTCGGCCGCTTCAAACAAGCCTTGCTTGGCAGCAATTGCGCCAGTGAAGGATCCTTTTTCGTGTCCGAAGAGTTCACTCTCGAGTAGTGTCTCAGGCAGGGCAGCACAATTAACGGCCACCAACGGCCGATCGGCGCGCGAACTCGAGCGATGGAGCGCTTCGGCAACCAGTTCCTTACCGGTACCACTTTCGCCTTGAATCAGAATGGCACGGTCACTGGGACCAGCCCGCTCGATGAGACGAAATATTTCCTTCATCGATGGCGATTCGCCGATAATGTGTTTGCCGTACCGGCTGCGGGCGAGCAGCGTGCGGAGTTGTTCGTTTTCTTTTCGCAGCGCGCGGCGTTCTGCTGCTTTTTGGATTTGCGCTTCCAATTCGTTCAGGCCAAAGGGCTTTTGCAGATAGTTGAACGCGCCCAACTGCATGGCCTGAACGGCCGACTCGATCGTTCCTTGCCCGGTCAGCACAATGACTTCGGTTTCGGGAAACTGCGATTTGTACTTTTCCAGCAATTCGAGCCCCGACATTCCCGGCATTTGCATATCGAAGATGGCCACATCAAACTGCCGACGTTGTGCCAAATCGAGTGCCTCCGCAGCATTGGCTGCACCGTCTACGTTCATGCCGCTCCGCTTCAACTTCTGCAGCAGCAGTGGGCGAAAGTCTTCGTCGTCATCAACTACTAGAACATCAACAACAGATGGTTTCATGACTGATCATTGCTTGGGCTGGCAGGTGGGAGCTGAATCCGGTGATATGCGATCACCAGTGGATCGAGACTGCAGCTCGTTAAAACGTTCCATCGCTAGGTCGATTGCGGGCTGCAGATCGGCAAACGTGATCGGCTTGACCAGGTATCCCAGGGCGTGATCGTTGGCGGCACGCGCGAGGAGAACAGGGTCATGATACGCCGAGATAAGTATCACTGGCACCGGCCGCTCGCGATTAATCAGCGTCGAAGCTTCGATGCCGTCGAGTTCCGGCATCTTGATATCGGTGATGACCAGATCAGGCACAACGCGACGACAATCCTCGACGAGTTGCAAACCGGTCTTGGCGCTGGAAACTACCTCGTGGCCACAACGAGGCAGCATGCGGGCCAGGAAGTCGCGCATATCGGCTTCGTCGTCGGCGATCGCAATTCGCAAGCGAATCGTCATACCATGCCTCGGGGAATGGTAATTTCGATGCAAGCGCCGCCTGGCGACGACGCGGAGATCTCACCTGCATGGGCCTGAATCAAACGTTTAGCGATAGCAAGTCCCAGGCCGGTCCCTTTTGTCTTTGTGGTAAAGAATGGTTCGAACAATCGCACGGCCTGTTCCGCAGAGAGTCCAGGACCATGATCGAGGATCGACACCGTCAGTTCCTTCGCTTCGTTGACCTTGCACTTCAATTCAATCACGCCAGCGTCGGGCGATACTTCCACGGCGTTCTCAAAGATATTGCGAAAAACCTGCGAGAACTTGTTCGGATCGATTCGACAATTGGATTTGCTTTCGACGAACTCGACGAGCTTAAGCCGTTTTCCGAGATGCACTTGAGTAACCTGGTGCCACGCCTCACGCCACACGTCGCACAATTCCACGGCTTGTAGTTGCAGATTGATCGGAGCGGCCCACTGCCGAACCTCTTCATACAGTTGCCGCAGTTGCTGCTGGGCTTTCTGGGCTCGTGCCACCAAATCCAGCGCAACGGGGCGGTCTTCGACTTCAAGCGCCAGCATCTCGAGGCACGCAGAGCCGCGCTGCAGCGCGTTACGACTTTCGTGAGCCAGCGCCGTCATTGTTTCTCCAATCGCCGCTAATCGCTCCGCCTGCAATGCGCGTTGCTCGGAGCGCTTGCGATCCGTCACATCGCGAATGGAGATGAGATTCAATCCTGGCGAGAAATCATAAGTCACCTGATGCTCCACCTGAACTTCGTTGCCGTTGTGACACTTCAGTCGACTTTCGCCGCGGAGATTAGCGGGTTTGCAGAGTGATCCCTGCATTGCTGGATCGAATGCGCTGCAGGTAAGCGGCGATTGCAAGTCCTGGTCCAGCAGTTGTTCGCGTGAGGTGCCCAGGATTGAGCATGCGGCCGGATTCGCGTCAACGATGTGGCCTTGACGATCGAAAATGACGAGACCGTCCAACGCGTTTTCGAATAGGGCGCCCAATTGCCGCTCGGACTGCTGATGCTCCAATTCCCGCCGCAGACTCGCGCGCAGAGCACCGGCGTTCACGGGCTTGATGATGTAGTCTGCCGCACCCATTCGTAGTGCCGACACAGCAGCTGCAACATCCGCGTAACCGGTGATGATGATCACGCTCGCCTGGGGAGCTTTCTGCTTGATCTGCGGCAGCACGTCTTCGGGGGTGCCGTCTGGAAGTTTACGATCCAGCAGGATCAGAGAAACGGTATCCCACCCCGGCAAGGCAAAAAGCTGGCTGATGCAAGAGGCGTCTTCGATCTCGTAGCCATCCAGTTCGAGAATATCGCGCAGGTTGTTGCGAGTATCCTCGTCATCGTCAACCACGAAAACTCGCGCGGTGGTAAGCTTGGCTCCTGGCTGAAACCGCTTCATGATTTGTCACCGAATGGATGCAGGTTGGCTGTAACCATTTCCAGCAGGACAGGGACGTCGAACGGTTTGTAGGCCACCGCAGCAGCCCCTTCCCTGAGTGCTTGTTGCACGCGAATCTCCTGGTCGTTCGCGCAACCCGTAATGACAATGGTGCGAGCTTGCGGATTGGTGGCTCTAACCACCTTCAAGACACTGGAGCCTTCGCCGCTCGGCAATTTCATATCGAGCAGAACCACCTGAAAACTGCAATTCTGCAGCGTTAGGCTCGCCGCATCGATATCGTGCGCCAGGTGAATGCGGTAGCCAACTCTGTGAAAGATGTCCCAGAGATTGTCACACAGATCATGATCGTCATCGACAACAAGCAGCAGTGGACTATTCATGGCGGACTCCACTAGTCCGATTAGCTTCGCAATACTAACAGGCTTCGAGATCACATGCCGCGCACCTGCAGCGATCGCGGTTTTCGCGGTGTCGCTGCTGGCATAAGCAGTTACGATCAACGCGACGGTCCCTGCCGAGATCTGCTTGATTCGTCGATAAAGCTCCAGGCCATCCATGCCGGGCATGCGTAAATCGAGCAGCACAATGTCGTAAGGCGGCTGAGTTGTCACGAGTTCAAGCGCGGCAACGCCATGGTTGGCGGTGTCGACATGGAAGCCCAACTCGCCAAAAATGTCCGCCAAATTGGCGCAGGTGTCTGCTTCGTCATCAACAATCAGCAGCCGTGAGTTCTTAGTGTTCATGACAGTTCACCCATTGGTCACCGAGCGGCTGGCAAACGGACGTAGAAGCTGCAACCGGCATTCGGTTCGGTGGCGACGGTGAGCGTGCCTTGATGCCGATCGACAATATCGCGTGAGATCGATAACCCTAGCCCGATCCCTTTCGCCTTAGTGGAATAGAGCGGCTCAAAGATATGCTGGACGTGTTCCGGCGGAATTCCTTTACCGGTATCCTGAAATCGGATCGTCGCCATTTCACTTTCGACGGCAATATAGAATCGAAGGGTTCCTCCTTGAGGCATGGCATCGCGGGCGTTGCGAATTAAGTTCCCAAACACGATGCCCAGTTGCGAGCGATCTCCCAGCATCTTGAGTCCCGAGCTAGCAATATGCCACTCCTGTTGGATATTGGTTGGCAAGCAAACCAGGTCGAGCACATCTCGCAAACAGGCCTCGATTTCGACAGGCTGCAATTCTGGAGTTGGCAGGCGAGCGAAGTCGTTCAGGGCAGTAATTACACTGTCCGCGAGTCCGACTTGTCGCTCGATTCGCTCGAGGTGAACACGCTTCTTCTCCTCGGAAGGATCCCGGGCGTTCAGTAAAAAGTAAACAGAAGTCTTCACCACGTTAAGCGGATTGCGCAGTTCGTGAGCGATTCCGCCCGCTACTTTCCCAATGGTGGCGAGTCGTTCCGCGGTGGCTTGCCTGCGCTGATACTCCGTCTGATAGGCATCTTCGATAATCGCCAAGTCCAGGTCCAGGAGGGAATTCAGCGATCCACGGCAGGCCAATAGCTCGGCTGGAGTTCGCTCCCAGCGATCTTCCAGGGTCCGTAGCAGGCCGTGTCGGAGCCGCGAAAGAGCGACATTGGTATAAACCTGGCTGAGCCCGATATCGACGTGACGGTGCCCCACTCGCCAGCGCCGTTCGACGTACTCTCGGTCGTATTTGCCGGAGAAAAGCTCCTCCAGCCAGCGGTGCAAGCTTCGCTTGAGGCGAGAAATCTGTTCTGCACCACCAGTGATGACTTTACTGGCGTCGGGATGATGCTCAATCTCCGCATAAAAGTCATCGATCAGTAGTCCGAAGGCGCTGGCAAGGAGCGGCCCTACCGATTGGACACGCTCGGAATCGACGTCTGTCCAGCCAACATACCTTTGCAACTCTTGATAGCGAAGAAAGGCGGTCATTCTGATTGTGCGGCAAAAGGAAAGTAACTCGGACAGACACACCGCAACATCGCAGACCGCACCAGCGAGCAGCGACGACGCAGCGACGTAGCTTGGCAACCGGTGTGCCGAGTGCCAAATAATGCTATCTGAGCCGCATTGGTTCGACGAGATGGCGCATCGAGTAAGCAAATCAACCCGAACCGCGCGCTTGCGACTCCAAAAGCGTGCGAATTCGCGCGCCTGTGATTCGAGATCGAGAAAGACAGTGTCCCTTCGGTTTGTGCAAACAGATCAACCGAAATGTGTGCAAGTTTCGTTCGCATCGAGCCCGCAGGCGTCGTGAGTACACGGATCGAGACTTCGATTTCAGCTGAAAATGGCAAATTTTACCCTCAGCTGTCACCGTTGCACGGATTTCGGTCAGGCAACGGTTCTCTTAGAGCTGAAGCACGCTCTTGGTGTTTTCTGCGTTTGGCTCGGGAAATGCATTTACGCGCTCGCCGACAGCGATTTTCCTCTCCATCACCGAGGTCAACTTATGAAGAGCACGATCGGACGAATGATTTACTTCGTAGTTGGTTTTGTTTCAATCTGTGCGGCCTATGGATTGACGCTTGCTCAGACGCCAGCTTCCGACAAGGAAGCAACAAAGCCCAGTGCAACTACTGAAATGCACCAAGGTGAACCGGTCAGCTTCTGGATGAAGAAGAAGCTCGATTTCTCCAGGCACATCCTCGAGGGAATTGCCTCGGGAGACTGCGACAAGATTGCTCAGAGCGCGCAGACCATGCGAAGCCTAGGCAAAATCGAGGCGTTTATGCGTGGCCGAAATCCAGGTTATCGCGGCCAGTTGCAGGCCTTCGACATGTCGCTCGACGAAATCATTCGCCAAGCCAACAAAGATAACATCGAAGGGGTCACTCTGGGTTTCAATCAACTCACGGTGAGTTGCGTGCAATGCCATAAGCAAATGCGCGAGTCGAAGTAACACGAAAGTACAACCAGCGAATTCCTCTCGATATTGACACGCATTTTTTGAAGCGAGCGAGTGAACGTAGATGTTATTGGGAAGTAGTAGGATTGCGACCTGCGTTGCGGTGGCGACGATGCTCATGTCCGGCTGTGGTGCACCAGTCGAGTTAAAATACACGTCGCGCGTTGATCTGCAGCAGCTTCCTGCGAAGCATCAACAGCAGATTCAAGCCAGTCTGGAAGACTACTTTGGCACGGCTCGCTTTCCGAAGTTTCTCGCGGTCGCGCCTGCTGAGGAACAGCCTGCGGATGCTCCGCAGCCGAAGCTAATCGAGCGCGAAGATCGGGGACACCTGCAACACGGTCAGGCCGTTTATCTCAATCAGTGTGCCGGTTGTCACGGCGTGACCGGCGACGGCCAAGGTCCCGCGGCGAAGTACCTCGATCCTCCCCCGCGCGACTATCGCTTAGGTAAGTTCAAATTCACAAGCACTCCGCGTGGTGTAAAGCCTCGGCGAACTGATCTGCAGCGTGTCCTTCGTCGTGGAGCGAAAGGGACGAGCATGCCTTCGTTCCCATGGATGACGGAGGACGATCTTGAAGCCGTGATTGACTACGTCATGCTGCTCAGTTCACGCGGCGAACTTGAATATCGGCTGGGACAGGTCGCGCAGGCTGATCTCACCGAAGAAGACGATGTCGTTCCAGCCATCGTCGCCGAACAGGCTCAGGGAATTGCCCTATCTTGGGACGAAGCAGAGCAACAGATCGTACGCCCGCTGACACGAGAAATAACTCCCAGCGAGGAGACAATTGCCGCTGGCGCGAAGGCCTTTGTGCAACTCAACTGCTACAAGTGCCACGGACATGATGGGCGCGGCATCAAGACGGGAAACATCGGCAAAGATGATTGGGGCCGCGTTGCGCGTGCAGCGGACCTCACCACGGGCACGCTCCACGGTGGCGGTCGTCCGATCGATATCTATCGCCGAATCTACTCTGGTATCAATGGCACTCCGATGCCCGCCTTCGCTCAGCCCGATGCGAACAAAGGCGAAACCGAGACCCAACGCAGCGATACCATCTGGCACCTTTCGCACTTCGTGAACAGTGTGGCGAATGGTCAGCCCTTGCCCATGGATGTGATCGACGCGGAGATTCGCGAGCAGTTGAAGGCTCAACCAGTGGAGCCCGCCGCGGCCCCCAGCGAATAGCAGTTTCACCTTCGCTCGAAGTGTCCTTTCAGAGCCATCCCTTCCGTAACAACGACTCGCCATGACCGAACAGAATCTTCAGACCATCTTGCAAGAGCTAACCGAGTTACGCGGCCGCGTTGCTCAGTTAGAAGCCGAAGCCGTGGAAAACGAAACACCGGCATCGCGCGAGTGGTCCCGCGGCTTCTACTTAACCTACTACGCAACCGCCGGCTTCTTTCTGGGAATGATCGCGGCGCTCGTCAGCCTGGCCTTCAACGTGGTTGGCTCGGTTCTCTTCGGCGCGCCGGATCAGCATCCGCTGCAACTCATTAAAATTTATCTCACGTTTGGGCTAGGCGAACGAGCACTCGAGCCGCTGCCTGACGGCTTGATTCTCATTTTCGGTTGCTGTCTGTACATCGCCACTGGGATGTTTCTCGGCATCCCCTTTCAAATCATCCTTACCCGCTTTGCGAATGGGGGTGGGCTGGCCAAGCGACTCGCAATTGCCACGGTTTTGTCGCTGGCGATCTGGCTCATCAACTTCTATCTGATTCTCTCCTGGTTGCAGCCAGCCCTGTTCGGCGGCAACTGGATCGTGAACCCGGAACATCTGCCGATTTGGGTCGCAGTGCTCACCCACCTGGTCTTTGGCTGGACGATGGCGCTGGTGTATCCGCTCGGCAAATTTGAACCATATCAAGCTCGGACGAAGTGAACATGACTGCACTGGCTGCACCGACTGAATCAGCGCCCCGGCACGAAGAACTTGTCGATGACAGACTGATCATGTGGTACTACTACATGGCGCTGTCATTCCTGACGATCTCGATGCTCGCTGGCATCCTGATGGCGTTCCAGTTGATCAAGGCGAATCCGCTTAGCGGCATCGAGCTCTTTTCGCCCGGTCGCTGGCGCATGCTCCACACGAATGCCATCGCCTATGGCTTTTTGGCGAACGCGTTCCTGGGGACGATTCACTGGGCCATTCCGCGACTTACCTTTCACCCGGTCGCCAGCCGCAAACTGTCGTACTTCATCTTCTTTGCCTGGCAATTCGTCGTCTTGAGCACGGCGGCGGGCATCATCCTGGGCCCAACGTTTCAAGATCAACCTTGGGTCATGTACCTTGCCAAGACGTATCACCTGCCGATGGGTCTCGGCGCCCAAGGTTTGGAATGGGGCGAAACTCCCTTCTGGATCGATCCTCTTTCGCTCGTCGGTCTGCTGCTCGTTGCGTACAACTTCATGATGCCGATTGCCCGCACCAAGGGGCCCATGTATGTCAGCTTGTGGTACTTCATGGCGATGTTTGTCTGGACACCACTCACCGTGGCGATGGGCAATCTCCTGCCCGAGTACACAGTCGCAGGAACAAGCGCCGGCGCGATTGGCGGGCTATTCATTCACGATCTCGTCGGGCTGTTCGTGACGCCGTTGGGTTGGGGCCTGATGTACTACTTCGTCCCGATCATGCTGAAGAAGCCGATCTGGAGCCACGGTCTGTCGCTGGTGGGTTTCTGGGGGCTCGCCTTCTTCTATCCGTTGCAAGGCATTCACCATTTCCTCTACACGCCGATTCCGATGTTCTTGCAGTATGGAGCAGTGATCTCGACGATTGCGGTCGAACTGGTTGTGGCGACGGTCGTGATCAACTTCTTCGGCACCTTGTGGGGCCGAGGTCGTGCCTTCATCGACAACCTGCCGATTCGCTACTTCTATACCGGCATGGTGTTTTACTTCATCACCTGCTTTCAATGCGCGTTGCAAGTCACGCTGACCTTTCAGAAGTTGATTCACTTCACCGACTGGGTCGTGGGGCATGCTCACCTGGTGATGTTTGGCGTGTTTACGCTCTGGCTCTTCGGCATCATGACTTACCTGATTCCGCTCCTGCTCAAGCGCGAGTGGTACAGCCGCACATTGATCGAATGGCACTACTGGCTCTCGGCCGTGGGGCTCTTCATCATGTTTTTGGACCTTACGTTGGCTGGCGTGTTCCAAGGTTATTACTGGGCCTCGATGCAACCTTGGGAAGTGTCGACCAACGGCTCGCAGCCCTTCTGGATCGTGCGTGCCTTTGCGGGCTTCATGATGTTCGGCGGGCTGCTCTGTTTTCTCTACAACCTGACCATGACTGTTCGCGGCGAAGTCACGCAACCGACCAGCAGCGACAGCACTTCCGTCGTCGTGCTCGGTAGCTGAGCTTCCGAAGCAATCCAGTTCCCGGATCAATGCACTCCTTGGGTGGACTCTAGTCGATGTTCGAAAGCAAAACAGGCATTCTGTTCATTGCGGGAATTGGCTTCTTTGTCTTCGCGTTCGTCAGCAACGGTGCCTTGCCGATGATGATGTACAAAGACCTGCCCGAAAAGACCGCCGAACAAGTAGTCAACCCGCGACTCGTTCGTCAGTTTCGCAATCTGCAGGATCGCTATCCGGAAGCGTTCCTTAAGGCGTTCGGCGAACTGCCGGAACCCAAAGAGATCCCCGCCGATGCCACCGCTGATGTGCGCGCAGCACTGATAGCCGACAACGCCAAGCTCGAAGAACAAGTGGTCCTCACTTCCGCCGAAGCGCTCCGTTTAGGTCGTCAGGTTTATGTGGGCGAAGGTTGCTGGCATTGCCATAGTCAGTTTGTGCGTCCTGTATCCAATGAGTCGCTCCGCTTCGGACCCGTTGCCAAGACCGAAGAGTATCAAAACGAACTGCAGCGGCCCGTGATGTTTGGCACTCGCCGCGTCGGCCCCGACCTGAGCCGCGAAGGTGGCCGGCGCAGTAACGACTGGCACGCAGTCCACTTTTTCAAGCCCTCCTTAGTCTCGACCGATTCGCCGATGCCGGACTATCCGTGGCTGTTCGAAGGCGCACCGGATCAGCCGAATCGGCGCGGCCTGGCGCTCATCGCCTATGTGCAATGGCTTGGCTCTTGGCTCGATAGCTATCCCTACTATGAAGAAATCGATCATCTGCGGAGTTCCGAATGAACGCGAAATCAACCTCACAACCAGAGGCCAGCGAGTGGCAGTTTCGCGTGACGATTCTGCTCGCGGTCCTGATCCTCATTCCCAGCGGCTACGGCTTCATTGGCAAGTTCATCGAGTTGATCAACGTCGCCCGCGGTGAGTCCGGCGGCGCGTTTGCCGTCGCACCCATCATGAATTATTTGCTCGCCAGCCTGGGCTTTTTTTGCCTGCTGCTGTGGGCAGCCGGTCGCGGTATGTTCCGCGATATCGAAAAGCCCAAACAGCAAATGCTCGACCGCGAAGCCTTGCTCGACCAACAAAAGTAACTCCCCGAACCAAGTGAACCATGACGCAGCCTGACCCCACAACTCCCGAGAGCGATCAACGATTTCACGATTACGTGGGAAACGCCATTCCCTGGTACGTGCGCGTAATCTGGATCGGCTTTTGGATCTTCGCGATTGTTTACACCATTCGATATGTATTTCCTTCCTTGCGAGTAGAACTGTTCCAAAGGTTTTGAGCGCTCCCTTCATGGCATCTATCGCGGGCCAAGTTGCCAACGATCGCGCACAGTGCGATTTTTGCGAACTGCCCATCACGCACGGCGCGGCCACCGATGAAGCAGGACATCAATACTGCTGTTACGGTTGTCGGTTTGCTGCTTCGATCGCTGCCAGCAGCGGTGACGAAGCGCAATCTCGCTGGACGATGACCAAGCTGGGGTTGTCCGTCTTCTTCTCGATGAACGTGATGGTTTGCACGCTGCTGTTGTGGTCCGAGACATCGGCCACAAATGAACTCGCCTCGGCCTGGTATGGCCTGTTTCGCTCGGCCTCGCTGCTGTTCTCGTTGCCCGTGCTGTTGCTGCTCGGTCCCCCGATTGTGAAAGACGCGCGGCGCGAACTCCTGGCGGGACGTAGTTCGATGAGCGTGCTGCTGATCGTGGGAGTCGCCGCCGCGATGGGCTACTCTGTTTACTCGGTGATGTTCGGCGGGCATATCTACTGCGAAGTTGCCTGCGCGATTCTGCTCGGCGTCACACTCGGCAAATGGCTCGAAGCCAACGGCAAGCTGCAAACGACCGCTGCCCTGCGTGCGATGTCGCAACTGTTGCCCGATACGGTGCGCAAGTGGATGAACAACGTCGAGACTATTGTGCCGGCCAGCGATCTGCAGCCCGGCGAATGGTTTCGTGTCTTGCCCGGCGAGCGAATCGTCGCCGATGGAATCGTTCAACAAGGGGAAGCCCTTGTCGACGAGCAGGCAGTCACTGGTGAGAGCGCTCCCGCGCACAAGTTCGGCGAAGCACTCGTCTACAGCGGCACGCTGGTGCTGGATGGTCCGCTGGTCATCGCAGCCACGTCAGCTGCGGGCGAAGGAACGATCGCCAAGATGATCGCAGCCGTCAAACAAGGTACGGCCTCCCGCTCGCACTATGAGCGCCTTGCCGAACGCATCAGCCGCTGGTTTCTTCCGGTTGTGCTGATGTTGGCCCTGGGTACGTTGGCGATTCATGTCAGCCGCGGCCAATTCGAACAGGGCCTGCTCGCGGCTGTGGCTGTGCTGGTCATTGCCTGCCCCTGCAGCTTGGGTCTGGCCACTCCCATGGCCTTGTGGGCTGCGATTGCTCGTGCCGCGCAGGCAGGAATTCTGATCCGCAGCGGAGATGCGCTCACGCAGTTCGCAGCAGTGAAGACGATCTGCTTCGACAAGACCGGCACGCTCACGACGGGCCAGCCTCAACTCACCGCTTACAACCTCGCTCCCGGCGTCTCGCTCTCTCAGGTCTCCGCTCATGTGAACGATCTGGTCATCGACTCGACCCATCCTTTGGCGCAATCTCTGGCTGACTGGTGTCGAGAGGAGCACTCTCATCAAGCAAGTTTCAGTGGTGTCACCAACTCCCGGCACTTGCCAGGACGAGGTGTTGTTGGTTACTCGCCCGAGTTGGGTACCGATGTCCTTCTCGGCAATCGCCGCTGGCTTGAAGCGTGCCACCAAGATTGCCGCGAACTGAGTTTGCCCGCTGACGATGCAACTGCGGAAACGCTCGTGGCCTGGGGTGGCCGGGTGCGAGCACAGTTCTTGTTCTCCGAGCAGTTGCGCTCCGGCGTCAAGAACACGCTGCAACAACTGGCCGCCGAACAGCTGAATCTGTTGATGCTCACTGGCGATCGTGACTCGCGCGCCAGGCATCTGGCGACCAGCCTGGGCCTGAGCTACCGAGCGGAACTGCTGCCGGAAGCAAAGCTGCTGGCCATCAAGTCGCTCTCTCATAGCAACGGCCCCGTGGCGATGGTTGGCGACGGCATCAATGACGCCCCCGCCTTGGCGACTGCCGATGTCGGCATTTCGCTGGCCGGCGGAACCGATATCGCCCGCCACTCCGCTCCGATTTGTCTGTTGCGTAACGATTTGAGTTCCCTCCTGTTTCTACGTCGTTTGGCTATTACTACGCGCCACGCACTCCGTTGGAATCTCGTCTGGGCACTGGGCTACAACGTCATCGGCCTCGGACTTGCCGCCGCCGGTTGGCTCCATCCGGTCATCGCCGCAATTGCGATGGGCCTGAGCGGCCTGTTTGTGGTCACAAACTCATTGGCACTCGCGCGGTTCGAAGCACCACGACCTGTCGAGGATGAAGAACATCCTCCTCTATCGATCGCCACGGAGGTGTCCCCGTGATCGAATTGCCGCTGGTCTTCGTGGCCGGAGTGCTCGGAACTGCTCATTGCCTGGGAATGTGTGGTCCCCTGGCGATTGGGATTAGCACCGGCGCCAAGAGCTGGTCCGTGGCCTTCGTCCGACAGTTGCTCTACTCCGTGGGGCGACTTCTGAGTTACTCTTTCCTCGGACTGATGGCCGGTTTCAGCGGCGAATGGACCGCACGTCACACGGCCTCGCTGATCAACGTCCCGGCCATGTTCGCGATCATCGCGGGAGTCGTCTTCATCGTTAAAGGGCTGCAAGAGACGGGCCTCGCAACGAAGCTCCGACAACTGCTTCAACGCCTGTTCGGCATGAAACAATTGACTCCCGTAAATCTCCATCACAGCGGCAGTTGCGGTTTGCTCTTCGCGCCGTTCTTTCGCGGGCAAGGTCATACCGGTGCCTTGATCGCGGGTGTCTGCACCGGCTTTCTTCCCTGTGGCTTGCTCTACGGCATGCTCACCTTGGCGGCTAGCACGCACCAGGTACTGCTGGGGGGCGCGACCATGCTCGTGTTTGGTCTTGGCACCATGCCGCTGCTGGTGTTGGCAGGAACCACCGGCCAACTGCTGAGTCTGGGCTCGCGCCGTTGGTTGTTCGGCTTTGCCGCCTGGTGCCTCGTCCTCACGGGCGTCGTGTCGCTGGCTCGTGGTCTCTCGTATGTTTCGTGGGGCGATCGTCCGACGGCCGGTTGCCCGCTCTGCACCGCCGAATCGAACTCCACGAAATAGCTTTGTCCCCAGCCTGTGATCACCATGCACTTGTCGCGTTCCCAAATCAACTTCCTGCTCGACGCTTTACTGCTCGTCAACTTCACCCTGTTGATGGCGACCGCCGTCATCGTCCGGTTTGTCTTTCCCCCCGGTCCCGACGCCGCAGGCTGGTATTTGTGGGGCTACAACTACCAGCAGTGGAGCACGTTTCAGTTCGGCGTTATCGCCACGCTCGCGCTCGGCATACTCGTGCACCTGATGCTCCACTGGAGCTGGGTCTGCGGCATCCTGGTCACCCAATTCACGCGCAACAAGCGCGCGAAGATGGATGAAGGGACGCAAACCATCGTCGGAGTCGGCTTGCTGATCGTGCTGCTGAATGTCGTCGGCGGAGCCATCGCGATCGCCGCTCTCACCATTCGATCTAGCAATTGATCAAAGCCGTTAGTCAACCGTCGACTTCATTCTGGACGATCTTACGTTGACAGAAATCGCGCCAGTCCCTACTTAACTCGCCACGAATGTTCAATCCGCAATCGGTGGACGCTGGCACCCTTAAAAGCTCATGCACCGAGCCTTTCTCTTTGTCGTGTGCGTCGTCTGCCTGCCTTGTGTCGGCGGCTGTGTCATTCCCTACGTCTACCCCAAACTTGACTACACGCAGGCTTTGCAACTCGACGCCCCAGTGGGAGAGGTTCGCGTCTTTCGGGTTGATAGCGTGCAGTCCAAGCTTGATTTTTCGAGGTCTGAGAGGGAAACTCTTGCCGAGATTCCGGTGTCCGAGACTGGCCAGGTGGCAACACAAATTAAGCCATCTCTGCCCGTCGGGGTTTATCTTTTCATGGGGGCATTGAACTACGACTACCGGTCGAGCGCTTCACTGGCCCTGCGCGCATACCGTCCGGGCTTCGAACTTGTAGAAATCGACTCGCTGGAACAAGTCGATCATATTGCTTGGACCCCGGCCTATGATTTGGAAGCCCAAGAGAGGGCTTTGGATTCTTTGTTGCCCCTAGCGATGCACGGCGATGCTGAGCCGCAAGTGACGCTGGAAGTGGGTTCAAGTTCCCCTGCTCACCGCGCGGCGATCCTCTTCGGCGCTGCTGAATACTTGCGCATAGCCACGATCGCCGACTCGCCCGACGCGCAAACTCGGCTCCATGAAAAGGCCCGCAAGCTCCGAGAGTGGGCCAAGGAATAGCGCTTCGGGCTGGCATAGCGCCGGCGCTTCGGGCCTAATGGAGTCAAACAGGGCAAAACTAATTCGAACCTTCGACCTCTCCGCACGCATGCTACTTCTCCTCTCCATTTATGTGACCACTGGGCTCTTCATGTCGCTGCTGGCGGTGCCGCTGATGCGCGGCTGGGTCAACCCGAATCCGCTGTATGGTTTTCGGGTGAAGGCGACGCTGGACGATCCGATCATCTGGTACGCGGCGAATTGTTTTGCCGGCTGGCGACTGTTCTATGCCGGGCTGGTGATTGCCGCGGCGGCGGTCCTCTTCTATTTGCTCCCCAATCAGCAGCTGGAGCGCTTTGCCTTCAGCTGCCTGGCGGCGACGATCATCGCGCTCGTCTGGGCGGTGTTCAGCAGCTTTGCCTACCTGCGAAAACTGACCGCGCGGCGCTGAGACAAGCTGGCGGGAGAAGTCCGCCGCTTTTGACTATGCTATGGTTGATTGGTTGCGCGCTTCCCTCTCTAACGATGATGCGGATTATGCCCCTTCTTTCACGCGGTTTGGCGGTCTGGCTGGCGCTGGTGACGATGGCCGTCGCTCAAGAGAGTGCCGAGCCGGATGCGAAACCGGTCAATCCGGCACTGGATGGCTATTTGCAGTTCGAGCCGTTTTCGGCAGCTGTCAACAAGCTGGCCGAAAGCGAATTGGTCACGGTAAAGTCGCTCGGCAAGAGCGCCGGCGGCCGCGATATCTGGCTCATCACCATTGCCCGTGGTGAAGTCAAACCGCTGACCAACAAGCCCGCGCTGGCCATCGTGGGGAACGTGCAAGGTTCGCACTTAATCGGTGGCGAACTGGCCCTGCGACTGGCGCAGCAGATTGTGGCCAAGGCCGACGACGAAGGGGTGAAGCAACTGCTCGAGCGCGTCACGCTGCACATTATTCCGCGCCCCGAACCGGATGGCAGCGAAAGGTGCTTTGCGAGTCCCTATCGCGTGCCTGCGGGCAACGACCGGAAAACCGACGACGATCGCGATTTCGCTTTCGGCGAAGATCCGCCGAACGATCTGAATGGCGACGGCTACATCACGCAGATGCGGATCGAAGACCCCGATGGCACGCTGATGCTGCATCCCGATGACCCGCGAGTGCTCATCACTGCTGACCCCAAGAAAAACGAGCGCGGCCGCTACAAGCTGCTGAGCGAAGGAATCGACGACGACCACGATGAGCAGTGGAACGAAGATGCCGGCGATGGCGTGGCGCTCGATCGCAACTTCACGTTTGGCTACAAACCGTTCCAGCCCAACACGGGGCCGAATGCCGTGTCAGAACCCGAGTGCCGCGCAATCGCCGATTTTCTGTTCGACCAGGTGAACGTCGCCGCGGTCTTCACTTTCTCGACCGACGACAACCTGTTCCATCCTTGGAAGGCAAACGCTCAAACCGAAAAGGATCGCATTCGCAAGAACATCCTGGGGAGCGATGCGACAGCCATCGATTACCTGGCCGAAGCCTATCGCAAGACTCACGGTGGCAGCGATGCTCCCACTCCGCCAGATGTACAAGGCGCCTTCAGCAGCTGGGCCTATTTTCACTATGGCCGTTGGTCGCTCAATGCTCGTGCCTGGTGGGTGCCAAAGACTTCGCCCAAAAAGGAGGAAGTGAAAGAGGAAGACAAGGACGGCGAGAAGAAAGAAGAGAAAAAGCACTCCGGCGAGAAGCGCGGCAGCGAGCAGATCAATCTGCTGAACTGGCTCAAGGCCAACGACATGGATGGCTTCGTCGAATGGAAAGAGATCAAACATCCTGACTTTCCGCGTCAGAAAGTCGAAGTGGGGGGCTTCAAGCCGCTCGTCGATGTGAATCCGCCAGCCAAGGAACTCGAGGCGCTCGCCGAGAAGCACCTCGCTTTCCTGCAGAAGCTACCCGAATCATTGCCGAACCTGGAACTGCGCGCAGCCACCGCGGAGTCGCTCGGCGGCGGCGTGTACCGCGTGAAAGCCACAGCTGCCAATGCGGGCTATCTCTCCACGATGCCGGAAATGGGGAGCGTGAATGGCATTCCCTATCCGCTGCAACTCGAAATCGAAATCCCCAAGGAAACGGTTTTCCTCAAAGGTCATGCCCGCACCGAAATCAAACGCCTTGCTGGGCTCACCGGCACTGCTGAAGAAACCTGGCTCCTTCGTTTTCCCGACAAAGCCCCCAGTGAAGTGAAGTTGCGGCTCTGGGCACCGGCCGTGGGCGAAGTGACCAAGACGATTCAACTGAAAGATTAACAACATGAAGTCATCTCATGAGGGGGCCACTGGCATTCAGCCAGTGCTGGATCGGCTCGGGAGCGTCGCCTCGCAACTCCAAGCGAACAACGAACCTTTTTGCGAAGGGTCGTTGCTGGTCGAAGCCTGTTCGGCAGATCAACACGGGCAGGGCCCGTGCCACCCGGGGAGTCTTGTGAAAAGATTGGGGACATTGGCAGTTCTTGGCATCGTCACCTTGCTGACTTCTGTCGTGGCGGCACAAGACAAGGAAGCTTCCAAACCCAAAGAAAAGACTCCTTACCAGGCCATCGGTTCGCCGTCCTCGCCGAAGGTTCCCGCGCAGTGGAACCGATATCACGACTATGCCGAGAGCACCAAGCTGCTGCACGATCTGGCAAAGGCTTATCCGGAATTCGCCCAGCTGAAGTCGCTCGGCACGACTTATGGCAAGCGCGAGATGTGGGTACTCACGGTTACGAACTTTGCCAAGGGGGACGACCAGAGTCGCCCGGCCATGTGGATCGACGGTGCCATTCACGCCAACGAAATTCAAGCCAGCGAAGTGGTCCTGTACACCGCTTGGACGCTGCTCGAAATGCGCGGCGAGAGCAAAACCATCGAGCGGCTGCTCGACGAGCGAGTCTTCTTTCTGATGCCGATGATGAGCCCCGATAGTCGCGATGCTCACTTCTATGAAGCCAACACCACGCACTCGCCCCGCAGCGGTCAGCGACCGGTGGATGACGATAAAGATGGGCTCGTCGATGAAGATGGCCCGGACGATCTGGACGGAGACGGCAGCATCACCATGATGCGCGTGCGCGATAAGAACGGCCGCTACAAGCCGCACGCCGATCATCCGAACCTGCTGGTGCCGGTGAAGGACGGCGAGAAGGGCGAGTTCACGATTCTCGGTCAGGAAGGAAAGGACAACGACGGCGACGGCCGCGTGAACGAAGATAGCGACGGCTATTACGACCCGAATCGCGATTGGGGTTGGAACTGGCAGCCTGATTACGTGCAGAACGGTGCGCATCGCTATCCGTATTCGATCCTCGAGAATCGCTTTGTGGCCGACTTTATTGCGACGCGGCCGAACATCGCTGGTGCTCAGTCCTATCACAACGCGGGGGGCATGATCCTGCGTGGCCCTGGCGCAAAAGAAGACAGCTTTGAAGGCTCGGATCTGAAGGTGTACGACGTGCTCGGCAAACGGGCCGAGCAAATGTTGCCTGGTTATCGCTACATGAACATCGCCAACGATCTGTACGAAGTGTGGGGTGGCGAAGTCGATTGGCTGCATCAAAGCCGCGGCGTCTGGACCTTTACAAATGAGCTGTTCACGCCGTTCAATTTCTTTCGCACGACCGGCCACGATGGTTTTTTCGGCAGCAACGAAACGCAGCACCTATTCGATAAGTACTTGCTGCTCGGCGAGGGGTTCTCGGGCTGGAAAGAAATCAATCATCCGCAGTACGGCAAGATCGAAGTCGGCGGCATGCGCAAAAACTGGATCCGGCAACCGCCATCGTTTTTGCTCGAAGAAGAATGCCACCGGAACATGGCCTTCACTCTCTACCATGCCGACGAGTTGCCGCTGGTCTCGATCCAGTCGGTGACGAAAAAAGATCTTGGCGGCGGACTGACCGAAGTGACTGCCATTATCGAGAACCGCAAACTGGTTCCCACGCACTCGGCCGCCGATGTGCAGCGGCGGATCACGCCGCCCGATACGGTGGAACTAAGCGGCGCGAAATTGCAGAAGGTGGTGCTGGGGCTGAAGAGCAGCGAACCGTTCTTCAAAGATCCGCAGGAGCAAAAGCGCGAGCCGCAAAAAATCAAGCTCAATTCGATTGGCAGCTATGGCGTAACCTATGTGCGCTGGCTCGTCGAAGGTGAAAGCCCGCTGCAAGTGCAGGTGAAGAGCGTCAAAGGTGGCCAGGCCAGTAAGACAGCGGAATAAGTGGCATAGGCTGGGGCAAAAATATGATAGGCAGGATGCCTATCCCACGTCAAATGGCGCTATCGTCTCCGGTAGTGAAGACGGGCGTACCGGGAACGCGGTCGCGCGGCTCGGTCAGTCCAAAGCTGAGCAAGAATCCGGTGAAGAGTAACGCCGTAATGCCAATCGAAACCGGCAAAAACCCAATCAGCCCAACGAGATAACCGGCCACTGGCGAGAGAAACAGCGGCGCAGCCATGCACAGATTCTGCGTACTCAAGTAACGTGGATGTTCACTGGCTGGCGCGATTTCCAGCGTGTAGTTGTTGAACGTTTTCTGCGCGACCGGGGTGAGTCCAATCAGCAAAAACACGAGCGAAAACGTGTTCTTGCCCAGATCTTCTTGCGAGATGAGCACCGCTGCCAGGAGCGGAGCTGCGCAGATGAGTAATGTCACAATGATCAGTGCCCGGCGATTGCCAAAGCGGTCGGCGATGGGCCCGGTAAGAATGCTGAAGAGGCCGGTGCCAGCGTTCTGCGCCACGACCCACCACACGAGCATCGGAAAGCCCAGCCCGAGCTTGGTCCGCGCGACCGACTGATAAAAGGGAAACAACAGCAGCGCGGTGGTGAAGAGGGCGGAGACCATTGCCAAGCGGCGAAAGTTTGCATCCTCTCGCAGCGTGCGCCACGCACCCTCGAATAAGCGCCGCAAGGGCTTGCGGGGTTCTTCGTGATGATCGGGAAGTTCTTGAATCTGCCACGCCATCAGCGAAGCAGCTGCGAACAGGACTGTCGAAAAACCAAAGATCCATTCGAAGTCGGCGCTTCCCTCGTGCAACCAGCGCGGCAGCAGCACTATGGCGCAACCCACGGCGGAGGTCACGCCAATGACATCGGCAATCATCAACAGGCGGCCGCGGCGCGTGGGGCGAATCAACTTTCCTTGCAGCGTATTGTACGCCAGTTGATTGATGCCGATGGCGGTGAAAAACATGGCGTATAGCAGCAGATAAATCCACGAAGCCGCCTGCGGATGATTATCGAGCCCGGTCAGCCAGATGGCGGTGATGCCGGCGAACATCAGCGTCATGGCCGTAGTCGTGCCAATGAACGCCCGGCTCTTGAGCGGCAGCACTTTGATGCGGCGGGCAATCAGCAGCGGCGGAATGCTCTGGCCGAAGCGGTTGAGCATCGGCAGGCAGCCGAGCATCCAAGGTGCGCCGGCCAGCGACTCGAGCACGGCCGGCATAATCACGCTTTCGGTCTTGAAGATCCAGCCGGTGCGCATCAGGGCCTGATAGATGACCAGGATAATAAAGTTGCGCGATTCGCCCGGCGGACCCTGGCCGAGATGAGCCCCGTCACCGGCCAGAATGCCGGTGGGCTGGTCGTCAGCGCTTCCTGCGCGCGGCGTCTGCATGGCATCGGTCGTCCGGTGCTTCCTGCTCTGTTTCATGCCAGCAGTATAGTCCGATTTCCAGCGGCTCGCGCGGCGCGATGACAGCTGCTACTGGCCGGAAGTTGGCGAAGCAGGCCAAATCGGGCCGATTAGGGCGGAATCCGGTTGCCAGCAATCAGCTGAAATCAGCGCCAGGAACGGATCGATCTGCAGCGATCAACACCAGCCGCCCGATGGAAAAGAAGAGCGCGTAGCGGCCTGCTGAATTCTGTCCTATCTCCAGATATAGCGGGGACTTCGACAAGCTGTCGCGGTCCCCGCTTTTGGAGGCAAACCGCGGCTCATTTTGATTGACCGCGGCCCCAATTTGCACTTAAACTGATAACTCAGAATATTCCTTCGCCCACCCCAGCTGGCAACGTTCCGTTGCCGTGCTGATTTGCCCGCCGCAGATAATGGAGTCGATTGACATGCAGCGACCATTCTCCCTGTTCGCTTTTGCCAGCATCGCGCTGTTGCAAGGGACGCTTTTGAGCAGCCTGTCACCCGCTTTTGCCGCTGAAGGCGTGGCTATCGATCCGGCGAAGCTGCCCGGCATCGTCATCGACGATTCAGCTGCCAAATTTGCCGGCACGTGGTCCGATTCGGTGAACACGAAGCCGTTCGTCGGCGAAGGCTATTCGTACAGTGCCGGCGGTGCCGGTAACCTGGCCACCTTCAGCTTCGATGTGGAAGAGGCTGGGGAATATCAGGTGCTCTTCTCGTACACGCCCGGCGGCAATCGCAGTACGACGGCCAAGGTAACCGTTCGCAGCGGCGATACGGAAAAGGATTACGTCGTCAATCAGCAGCGCGTCCCTGTAGGTGCGTGGAGTCTGCATTGGCTGGCCGAATTCAGCTTCGATGCTGGGCCGGCCACGATTGTGGTTTCAGCCGAAGACAACAAAAAGGGTGTCGTCATCGCCGATGCCTTCGCGATCATGACTGCCGAGCAATGGGCCAAGCTGAAGGCGGAAGGCGAAAAAAACGCCCCCCCCAAGTTGCTGGCCGCCATCAAGCCCGTAGAACCAAAGGCCGCACCCAAGCCCGGCGAACCGAAAACCGCCAAGCCTGCGCCCATGAAGAAGGAAACGCCCAAGGTTACCGCTGAAAAGGCCCTGGCTTTCGAACGGAGCAAGTCGACCAAGGTAAACGGCCGCTTGAAGGCGGAGCAACTCGACACGCTGATGGAGAAGTTCGTCGGCGGCATTGTGAATGCTCCACTTACCGGCGACGAAGCTTTTCTGCGCCGGCTATCGCTCGACTTGATTGGCCGCCAGCCCACGATGGCTGAGATGCACGCCTTCCTAGCCGATCACTCGATGGACAAACGAGCCCGCGTGGTCGAAAAACTGCTCGCTTCGACCGAGTTCGGCACCAACTGGGCCGACTACTTCAGCGACGTCATTAGCTATCGCACGCCGCAGCCCGAACTCACGTTCCTCAACTATCGTCCGTTCAAAAATTGGCTGGCTGAGGAGTTCAACAAGAACACCGGCTGGGATGAGATGACCTACAACATCATCACCGCCAGCGGCACTGTGGGCGAAAACCCAGCTGCGACTTACGTCGGTTTCCATCAAGGTGACAAGTCGCGTCTCGCTTCGGAAACGACGCGAGTTTTCCTCTCGACGCAAATTCAATGTGCCGAATGCCACGACCATAAGTTCATCGATATGCCGCAGGAGACGTTCCACCACGTCGCTGCGTTCTTCGTCCGCGTGCAGACCAAACTCCCTTGGAACGACAGCAACCAGATCGTTGTTTCGAGCAAAGCTGCCGGCGAACACAAAATGCCGGTTACCAACAAAGAAATGCAGCCCATCGCGTTCTCGCACAAGTCCGACCTGGGGCAGAGCGACATCCTGCGTCGCACGGAATTGGCCAAGTGGATCGTCGGGGCTGACAATCCTTGGTTCGCCAAGGCGTTCACGAATCGCGTTTGGGCCCGCTTAATGGGGCGCGGTTTCTGCGAACCTGTTGACGAAATCGGCGAATTGGCCGACAGCGTGCTACCCGAAGTTCACGCGGCCCTGGCTGAACACTTTGTGGCCAGCGAGTTCGACATTAAAGACGTTTTCCGCACGGTAGTGAATAGCCAGGCCTATCAACGCCCGCTGCGCGACGCGCTCCCCGGCGAAGATAAGCCCTTCGCGGTGGTTCCTGCCGGTCGTTTGCGTGGCGACGAAGTATTCGCTTCGCTCAAGGCCGGCATTGACCTGCCAAACATCACTCCGCCACCACCACCGGTGCCGGAAGGTGTGCGGTTCCCGCCGCCCCCCAAGAGCACGCAAGACCTCATCAACGACGCCTTCGGTTTCGATCCCTCGGCCGAAGCGTCGAACGTCAATCGCACGATGCAACAAGCGATGTTCCTGATGAACAACGACCAGATTCAAAAACAGATCGACGCCTCGCCGGGCAGCGGTACGGTGCTGGCGAAGATCGTTACAGAAGAGGCCGACGATGCCAAGGCGATTGTCCGCTTGTATCAATCGGTGCTCGCTCGCAAGCCGACGGAAAAGGAAGTTCAGATCGGTCGCACGCATCTGGCGAAGGTTGGCGAGCGCAAGACTGGCTACGAAGATCTGCTGTGGAGCATGATTAACTCCGCCGAGTTTTTGAGCCGCCGATAAGGTCCAAACTCCCTAGCCCTAGTACTTTGGGGAGAGGGCTTGGTTGCGAGGCTGAATCGTAATTAACTGAGCCAACCACCTCCAACCCTCTCCCCGGATTACCGAGGAGAGGGGGACAAGAAAATTAAAATCCTCTCTGGGATATCAACCATGCTTCGATCTTTTGCAAACATCACGACTTCTGGCAGTGGCGTCATTGGTCGCCGCGGCTTTCTCGGGCAAATGGCAGCCGGCCTGGGTGCCGGGGCTTTGACGCTATCGTGGCGCGACATGCTGATGGCTAAGGCCAAAGAAGTGCAAAAGGCCGGCAAGAGCATGATCCTGCTGTGGATGGACGGCGGGCCCAGCCAGTTCGAAACCTTCAATCCCAAGATTGGCTCGAAGTTTCAAGGTCCAGCCACGGCGATTCCCACCAATGTGCCCGGGGTGGAGTTCGCGGAGTATTGGCCAAAAACAGCCCAGGTGATGGACAAAATCGCCTTGATCCGCAGCATGCAAAGTGCCGAGCGCGATCACTTTCGCGCCATCAAGCTCGTGCGGACGGGCTACCCAATCATGCCGACCATCAACTACCCCACGTGGGGTTCGGTGGTCGCCCGCGATCGCTACGACCCTGAATTCGACTTGCCCGCGTTCGTCCGCATTGGCAAGCCGCGGATCAAGACCCGCGACGTCACCGCTGGCGTCCTGGGGACTCGCTTCGAATCGTTCAAAATAGACGAAGCAGGCAAACTGCCCGAAGACGTGCTGCCACGCGTTTCGCCCGAAGTGCTGCAGCGCCGCCTGGCTCTGGCCGCCGAACTGGATCAGCAGTTTGCTGATGCCGGTTCGGCCAAGGCCGCTCGGGAACAGCAGGAAATCTACAAGCGGACCAGCCGGTTCGTCCTCAGCCCGCTCCTCAAGGCGTTCAATCTGGATAGTGAACCCGAAAAGCTGCGCGATGCTTACGGCCGCAATTACTTCGGTCAAGGTTGCTTGCTCGCTCGCCGTCTGATCGAGACTGGCGTCAGCTTTATCGAAGTAATTAACGGCGGCAGCACGGGCGACCAAGGCTGGGACACGCACAAGCGGGGCTTTAAAGAGAATCCGGTATTGGCAGCTGAAACCGACTCTGGCTACGCCACGTTGCTCAACGACCTGCAAGATCGCGGCATGCTCGACAACACGCTCGTGGTCTGGATGGGCGAGTTCTGCCGCACGCCCAAGTTCGGTGCCGACGGCGGCCGCGATCACTACAGCGACGGCTGGCTCTGCGGCTTCAGCGGTGGCGGTGTGAAGACCGGGCAGGTCATTGGGGCCACCGATGCCGAAGGGGTGAAGGTCAGCGATCGACCCGTCGGCGTGCAAGACCTGTTCGTTTCGTTCTGCCACATCCTCGGCCTCGATCCGCACGACGAATACATCACCGATCAACAGCAGCCCCTCAAACTGGTCGAAGGTGGCAAGTTAATTACGGAATTGTTTTAAGCATCAGCGAGATATGGAGATCTTCGCTTGCCCAGTCTGAAAAAGCACTTGCAGAAGCACGTCCCGCGCTGTCTTGCCGGCTTGGCGGTGACGAAGGCCCGGTTCCCGATCGACGAGCGGAGCGATTACTTCGCGGCCTATGCCCTGGCCCAGCAGGAAACGAAGATCGCCACCGCGCAGGTGCTGGGCTATTTGCTCGGCGACTACAACCCGGAGTGCCAGGGTGAACTCGATTTCATCTCGCCCCTCAGGCTGCGCTGGCCCGATGGCCAAGAAACGCTCGCCTTCGATAGCGCCGTACACGGCTATCACGGCGAACTGGGCTCAGCGGCCAAGTTGCACGGCGCAGGCCCGCCGACGACCTTTGCCTGTCCCAATTGCAAGCGGCAGGAATTCGAAGTGACCGTGCAGTTCGACTATGGCGATGCCGTCGTCGATCTGCTCGACGACGAACCAAAGGCACCAGCGCAGGATTTCTTTACGAACATCTTGTTCGCCGGCAAGTGTTGTCGCTGCGGCAGCCCTACCATCATTCTCGATATGGATTTGTAGTGACGCGGCCTACTTCTTCAAGAAAGCCCACGGATTATCCGGATCGGCCTTCGGCGGGTCGTTTGTTTTCGGGGGCTCTGTTTCGTCCGGCTTCTCGGGTTCGAGATCGAGCGCGTCGAGCATATCGTCAAAGTCATCGGGCTTGCTCGCCTTGAGCGTAGGAGCTTCGGCGGCGACGATCTCTTCTTCTTCGAACACGATTTCGTCCGTCGTCTCTTCCTTCTGCCCGAACATCTTGGTGGGATCGAAAACCACCGTTTCGCGGGCGGTGAATTCCTGCGGCAGGAACTCATCTTCCTGCTCGGGAGTGTCTTGCTCCGCGGCCACCTCTTGCTCTGCGGTCGGGTCTTCGAGGGAGATCTCCAGCGGTTCTTCCTCAGCAAGCGGCGTTTCGTCGAAGTTCTCCAGCACCAGATCGTCACCGGCTTCGACCATTTCGCCCGCTACCAGTGGCTCGTCAGCCCAATCTCCTGTGGCGGGCTTGTCCTCGAGCAAATTTTCGTCCGTCAGGGAAAGTTGCTCGTCGAGCATGTTATCGTGGGCCGGGTCGCCCGTGTGTACGTGCGGAACATCGGTTTCACTAGGATGCAAGTCCTGCTTCCATTCGGGATCGAGTGCCAGTTCGTCGTCGAGCGCTTCGAGGTCTTCTTCGGTCTGCGGTTCGGTGGGGGCGAAATGTGGAATGGGCAGGTGCACTTCGGGCGAGAGCGCACCCGTATGTATGGCCGAGTGTTCGGTTTCGGCCTGATCCATGTGAATGGTCGGTTCGATTCGCTCGTCGAAACTGCCGGGTAGCAGCGAGGCGGTGGCCAGCGATGCCAGCGAGCCTTCGTTGACTCCACCAATCGGCAAGCCCGAGCCGTGCGACGAAGTGGGAATATCACCCAGCTTGGGCCCAGCGACCGAATCGAAGGTATCGCCCTCATCGGGAAATCCGCCGGTATACGCCGCGGCGACAGGAGCGGCCAGTGCAGCTGCGGAGAGTTCGGCTTCGCGCTCTTCGCGGCGCATGATGACTTTGTCCATCGGCACGGCGGGGAAGATCGACTCGGTGTTCCCTTGCAGCACTTGCGTGCCGAGGGCGACGGCCTGCTCTTCGCTCCAACCGCGATCCTGCACGAACTTCTCGGCCAGGACTTTTGCCAGGCACCGCTTGTACATGGCGAACTTCGGCAGGGCAAATTCCAGCTTGTACATGTCGCTGTAGTAGCCAATCTGCTTGGTCCGCGGCACCGCTTCCAAACGGGCACCCAGGTCGTGCTCGATGAACGTCGGCGTATTCGAGTACCACCAATGTCCGCTGGTGATGACGTTGGGGAAGATCCAGGCGTAGCTGGTCAGTTCCTGATTCGTCACGCTGGCGAGAACTGAGAGCGGAAACTTCACGCCGGGGAAGGCGTTGAAGGCCTCTTTGTACTGATGCAACGAAACGCGGCTGTCGTATAAATCGCGCCCTTGATGAACGCCGGCTGGATAGACCGCGCGGTTGACGCCGATCATCAGGTCGAACGGCAGGCCATAGTCAGAGCAGTATTCGCACAAGGTCCAGAAGACGAAATTCGCAATGGCCTTCTTGTGCGTATCGGCCGCATCGACACCTGACTGCTCGATGGCTTCCAGGGCCGAAGCAGCGCGGCCGGCCGACACCTTTTGCGGGGCAAAGTCCGGCGGCAGCGAAATAGCACAGGCTCGCGCACCCCGGCTGATGAAGTGATCGAACAGTGTGCCGATGGCCTGCCGCAGAGCTTCGGGCGAACTGGGGCGAATGCCAGAGAATCGCTCCAGCCGGTCGCGGACACTCCCCTTCGCCAGATGAAACACGAGGTCGTCGGTGCGCAGGCAGGGGATGTACGTGTTGGTGTCGAAGCCTTCGAGCGGGTCGTCGAATTCGTTCGTGAGGAAGACGGCGGACAGCTTGCTCGTGTCGAGCACTTTCTGCGCCCAGCCGTCGTAGGCCATCTGTGCTTCGGCATCGTCGTACAACTGGCTCCAATTGCTCGCGTCGATGTTGTCCCCCTGAAAGCCGAACAGCTTCTGGGCCATTTCGACGAACCAGCTCCACTGAATCGTATTGCTGATCGGGCCTAGGTTTTCGATCAGCAGGCCGACTTTATCCTTCGGAGACAAGCTGGGATCTTCGATGGCCGCTTGTGGCAGTCCGGCCGAGTGGGCCAGTTCGGTGTAATAGTGATAACCCAGGATGTCCGCCAGCGAGTGGGACGCCGGATCGAGCGGGTTAATGTGCGTGTGGGGATCGACGATCACCAGCGAATCGAGTTGGTCGAAAATCCGGCGACGAAGTTCAAGCGACATGCGTTAGGCTCGGCTGCAGCGGCTCTGAAGAGGGTACGACGAGTGAAGTTCTACCTATACCACACCGCCCGGGTGATTGTTAGTGTTTCCGGCCTGTGACGGGGCGAAATGTTCGCCTGGAAGGTGGAATGGAACGGGCAGAATGACCCGCCAACCGCTGCTTCATTCCGCGCTGAAGCCGCAACCGGATCCTGCTGAGCTCCCGTCTACTCGTACTCGATCGGCAGCCTCAACTTCCAGACTTTGGCGAGATCCGAGAGTCGCTCGATCTCGGCCTTGTCTGCACCGGTACTCAGAGCGGGGCAACCGAAGCAGTCGATCGCAATTGCGCAAGTCAAAGTCTCGTCTGCTCAATTCCTGATTGCCACGAAGCGAGACTGAAATGCTTGTGCTCGAGTGAGCACGTTGCGCACGCTTTGGCCAAGGATTCGACTGTCCAACGCTTGCATTGCGAGATAATCGTCCGCTCTGACCGTAATAGGGACGGCAGCAATTTCGTACGTCGCCGTGCCAGAGACCGCAATCATGGACACGAGTGAATCATATTGCCGGATGCGGCTGAGACAGTTCACTCCATTCCGTTGCGTGAGATGAAAGTCCAGGGTCATCGAATAGCCATCGCTTCCGAGGCATCGCCTCGCTCCATTGTTGGCTCCGCCACGATGCTTACTGTTCTCCTCGATTCTAACCCGACTTTCCATCTATCCGTGTGGTCCAAAAAATGGGAGCCACTTGAAGAGTAGACGCTGCGGTTCGCTGAAGAAGAACCGCAACGACGAGGCCAAATGCCGCAGCGCTGTTGCGAATCCACTTTGTTCTCAAAAAAACAACTCTATACTCGACGAAGTGCACGCAGGCCGATAGCAAATAATAACCCTAATTCGAGGACGTTCGGTCTGACCGTTGGGGCGTAACAAGTCTAGATC
This sequence comes from Anatilimnocola aggregata, assembly GCF_007747655.1. Lineage (NCBI taxonomy): Bacteria > Pseudomonadati > Planctomycetota > Planctomycetia > Pirellulales > Pirellulaceae > Anatilimnocola > Anatilimnocola aggregata. The sequence continues at coordinate 1,569,890 of NZ_CP036274.1, read as the reverse complement.
CGTTGAAGCCTTCCTACATTCTCAACCATGAACAAAAGAATCTCCTCCATGCGTATCCCACGTCAATTCATCTTCACAGGAGTTTGCCTTGCATTTGTTTCTCTTGGCCTTGCCGACGCCGCCACGCCGGACGACCCGGTGTTTCGCGCCGGTGCTGCGACGAGCAACATCACTCCGTCGATCGGCGCAGACCCGAATGTTCGCACCAGTAAGCCGCCAGCGACGCACGTGCATGACGAACTGCATGCTCGGTGCCTGGTCCTCGACGACGGGCAATCAAAGCTCGCGCTAGTCGTCTGCGACCTGCGGCACATTTCGGCAGAAGTCGTTGCTAACGCCAAGCAGATCATTCAAAAAACGACCGGGATCCCGCCGCAGTGCGTGCTCGTCTCAGCAACTCATACACACACCTCGACCGGTGCCAAACTGGAAGAGGGAGAGGGTGTGGCGTATTACGACTACGGCGCGCTTCTTCCGTGGCGGATTGCCGAGGGTGTGCTGCGTGCTGTAAATCAACTCGAACCGGCGCGGATCGGCTGGGGCGTTGCCGAGGAGCGGACGCAAGTCTTCAATCGTCGCTGGTTTCTGACTCCAAAACGCGGCCCGATCTACGGCGCGCACGATAACATCGAGCAAGTCGATACAAACCCGGGTTACAGCGGCCTGCTTCGGCCTGCCGGTCCCGTGGATCCGCAAATTACCTTCGTTTCGGTACAGTCGACCTCGGGTAAGCCGATCGCGCTGTTTGCTTCCTATGGTCTGCACTATGTGGGCGGGATACCGGCAAATACGATCTCGGCCGACTATTTCGCAATGTTCGCCAATCGCGTAGGCGAGTTACTCGGTGCCGACCAACATCAGGATCCACCGTTTGTCGGCCTCATGGCCAACGGCACCAGCGGCGACGTGAACAATCTGGCGCGCTACTCCGATGAAGAGTTGGCCAAGCGAGGCCCGCAGCCAACCAAACGATATCAGCCTTATGAGAAGGCCCGAGAGGTGGCGAACCTGTGTGCGGAAAAGGTGACGGAGGCGCACAAGACGCTGAAGTGGCACGACCATGTGAAACTTACGTCGGTGCAGCGGACGCTCACGTTCAAGCGGCGCTACCCGACGAAGGAGGAAGTGGAGTGGGCCGAAGCGGTGAAGGCTAAGAAGATTAAGCCCATGAGCACGAGCCGATACAGCACTTATAGTACGGTGCTTGCCTATAACTCGCCGGAGATGCCGCCGACCATCGACGTAATCGTACAGACGCATCGCATCGGCGATCTAGCTGTGGCCGCGATGCCGTTCGAGGTGTTCGCAGAGATTGGCTTAGACCTCAAGCAGCGCAGCCCGATCCAGCCGCTGATGAACATCTCCATCGCCAACGGCTCGCACGGCTACCTGCCGACTCCCGAGCAACACCGGCTCGGCGGGTACGAAACGTGGATCGGCGTCAACAAGGTGCAACTCGACGCCTCGGTGAAGATGGTGGACGGATTGGTCGAGATGCTCGGCGAGCTTAAGGCGGAGAAACGATGAGACGCTCACGCGCACAACTCCGCTGCCGTCTCGCAACAACTGGTCATTTGGCCTTACCCTTCGCTTTGGCCTTATCCTTCGGCGGATTGGCCGCAGGTGTCGCGTTAGGAGTAATATTCTGAATGAGGCGAGGCACGTAGCTGTTGTAGCGTGCATCGGGCGAAGGGCCGGCGGGATTGAGTTCGCGAACGAGCGGGTGCAACGACGACGCTTTGTCACCGAGCGCCTCAATGGCGGCCAGAGCAGACATCGAGACGAGCACGCCGTTCACTTTCGGCGAAGCTGCTTCTCCCAGCACTTTCAACGCCGCAGTGCGCGCTTCTTCGCTGCCATACATCCCTAGCGCCTGAACGGCGACAATGCGGACTTGAGGCGAATGATCGCTTAACGCCTCACGAAATGCGCCTTCGCTCCCGGCCACAGCTTCCTGACCTCGCATCAAATAGCCAAGTGTCGCCCACCAGCGCACGGCGCTGTCGGTGTCTTTCAACAGCTTGTTCAACTCCGGCAGCGCGGCGGGCGAGAGATTGGAAGCAAGTTCCGCAGCGGCGACGATGCGGGCCTGCGGATACTTTTCGTCATCGCGAGCCAACTGATAGGGCGTGCTACTTTCCGCCCGCGAATGCAATTCCCCTTCGGGCAGAAAGCAAACATCGCGAATCGCGACGAGGTGCTCGCGTTGGGCCCTCCGCAGCTTTTCCAACACAGCGCGGTGCTCGGCGGAACCGGCCAGATTGCGGACCTCATCGGGATCACTCTGCAGATCGTAAAGCTCTTCCGGCGCCTTCGGTTCGCGCCAGAAGATGGCCTGCGCCTCGGTCGCTTTGCCGTCGTCGAACAGTTTCCGCCAGACGCGCGTGGTGGGCGTGGCGAATTGATAATCGACATGCTGGGCCTGCGAGACATGCGGGAAGTAGTTGCGTAGGTAGACGTAACGCCCGTCAGTAACGCTGCGGACGAGATCCATCCGCTCGTCCATGCGCCCCCGCTCGCCGAACAAGTAAGGCTGCGGCTCGGTCTGATACTTACCGGCAAAGGCGTGACCTTGCATCCATTGGGGTGGCTCGGTGCCGACGATGCTTAGCAGCGTGGGGGCGAGATCGACAAAGCTGACCAGGCGGTCACTCTTACTGCCAGCCTGATATTCCTTCGGGGCGAGGTGTTTCCATTTCTCGGGAAAAAAGACGACCAGCGGCACATGTAGGCCCGAGTTGCACGGCCAGCGTTTGCTGCGAGGCATGCCGCTGCCATGGTCGCCGTAATAGAAGACAATCGTGTCCGCCGACAGACCGGCCGCATCGAGTTCCTGCAAGCGCTTGCCCGCATCGGCATCGGCTTCGCTCACCTTGTCGTAGTACTGGGCCCAATCCTGGCGCACCTCGGGCGTCTCGGGATGATAGACCGGTACGCGCACTTTCGCCGGATCGGTGATTTGCTTGTGCGGGCGAGTGCGCAGTTGGCTCTCGTGGCTCTTGGTTGAATTGAAAACCGCAAAGAACGGCTGCCCTTCAGCCCGCTTGCTCCAGTGAGCGTTGCCGGATGACTCGCTCCACAAATCGCGCTGCTTGCGGACGTTGTAATCCTCCTTGCTGTTGTTCGTGCAATAGTATCCTGCCTCGCGCAGGTACTGCGGATACAGCTTGATATCATCCGGCAGCGAGACCATTGAGCGCATGTGCTGACCGCCGCTGCTGGAGGTATACAGGCCCGTGATAATCGCCGTACGGGCGGGTGCACAGACCGGCGCGACCGACCACGCGCGATTAAAGACCATTCCCTTCGCTGCCAGTGCATCGACATTGGGAGTGCGGGCGAGTTTATCACCATAACAGCCCATCTGCGGACCATGATCCTCGCTGGTCAGCCAGAGGATATTGGGTTTGTCCGCCGCCACGCCGAGCGTGCAGACTAGCAGCAGAAGTAGAAAACCGAGGGGAGCATGCGGGAGAGATTTCATGATGGCTCTCAGGAGAGGTGCAATGATTTGAATGATGCGGTTTACTTCGATTTTGGCCTGGCCGATGCGTTCTTGAGGATCTTCGCCGGCTGGTCGGCTTGAGTCGATGCCTCCCTCGGCACCGTTCTCAATATCACTTGCGTACTTGATCCTTGATCCCCAGATCGTTTTCACGCAGGTTGTGGAGTTTCGCGTCAAGCTTTGCCTTGAACGCTGCGACAGTCGCCGAAAACTCGGGCCTGTTCGCGAGGTTTGTTATCTGCTTGGAGTCATTCTGCATATCGAAAAGTTCAATTCCTCGAGCCGCGTCTTCGCCATATTGTAAGTAAGCCCACTTGTCGTCGCGCAACAGAAACCCCTTGCTGGAAGGTGCTACACAAAAGGCTGCTTCACGAATCGGCTTGGTGGGGTCGTCGAACAGGGCAGAAGCATCGCGCCCTTGCAGTCGAGGCTGCACTGCTAGTCCGCACAAGCTGGCGATGGTTGGATAGAGGTCGATGAGTTCAACGAATGACTGGCAGACCGCCGGCTTTTTGCCTGGAACGCGAATGATGAGCGGCACTTTGGCCGATTCATCGCGCAGGCTGACCTTGGCCCAGAAATCGTGCTCGCCCAGATGATAGCCATGGTCACTCGTAAAGATGACGATGGTGTTGTCCGCCTGCCCGGACTTATCGAGTGCGTCGAGTACCTTGCCAACCTGAACATCCAGGTAAGAAACAGCTGCGTAATAGCCGCCCACCGCCTTTTGTTGACGGCGAAAATCCATCTTCATGTTCAGGCTGGTCTTATAGTTGATGCCCGCCTTGGGAATATCGTCCCAGTCGCCGGGGACTTTCGTCGGCAACGGCAGCTTGTCGTAGGGCAGGAATGGCTCGAAGTATTTTTTGGGCGCAACAAACGGCACGTGTGGCCGGACAAATCCCACCGCGAGAAAAAACGATTGCTTGGCGTGCTGCTCTATAAGTTCGACTGCTTTCGCTGCGGTCTTGCCATCGGAGTGGACCATGTCGTCACCATCGGCCTCGACCACGACGAACGTATTGCCGCCGACGACAGGCTTCTTGCCATCGGGGTTCCCTTCAAGTGTCTCGCCTGTGCCGGCGGCTTTCCATTCGGGACCGAGACTGTTGAACCTCTCGGTCCAGGAGGCGGGGTCGTCCGCGCCATCACCGCCATCTTCGATGCCGCCTGGCACGCCCATGTGAAAAATCTTGCTCACTCTGCCGGTATAGTAGCCTGTGTTCTTGAAGTGCTGCGGCCAGGTTGAGCGGTCCCCAATGGCAGCACGTGGACTTGTGTAACCCAACACACCCGTCGCGTGTGGGTAATAGCCCGATAACATCGACGCGCGCGAGGGACCGCAATAAGTCGCGTTGCAAAACGCGTTAGTGAACCGGGTGCCGCTCGCGGCGAGGCGATCGATGTGCGGGGTCTGACAGAGCGAATTGCCATAGCACGATAGTGCCGTCGCCGTCAGGTCGTCCGACATAATGAGCAAGACGTTCATCCGCTGGCGTTCTGCGGCCGATGACAACGATGCGCAAGCGACCAACAGTAAGCCAAGATTAAGCACGAATACTTTGGACGTCATTGCAAGTTGCTCGAATCGATAGCTTCAAGTCGGCGACTCAAGTTCCTTCACGAACGGCCGACTGCCATCAGAAAGAGGTTCGAAATTATCCGTGAGCGATCGCCTAGTGTAGCACTCGTAATCTTGGCAGTCTGCCATCGGAATGAGGTGCTCGGGTATTTGTGGAGAGTCCAACGTCTTATTCCGAGAGGAATAAAGAAGGACCGTCTGTACGCCAGCCAAGCTTATCGCGCCGTGCTCCGCCGAGTGCAGGCGATGATTGTCGATAGAGTACATCTGACAAACGAGCGGGTGGTCAGGTCACCAAAGCCGGGGCACGCACGGGAAGGAGTGACGAGAACTCGCGCTCAAAAGTCCAGAATGTCGTGACACTCGGCAGGGCCAATAACGAAGCCTCCCTCAAACGTTGGCGGGAAGACAGAAAGTTTGCGCGATTCTGCTGGCGATTGTTATTCGGTCGCAATCGCCGGTTCCAATTCACCGCAGAGATGCAAGGCTCGCAGGGCCTGCGCGGTGGCGATGTAAGTCGTGAAATGCCTGCGATTGTCGCCCGGGTAAGTCAGGCTCTGCACCCACCAGCGGCCGCTTTTTCGCTGATTGCCCTTTAACCAAGCGATCCCCTCTTGGATTTGCTCGTCGGTTGCGGGGACGCCTGCTTCGCGCAGCAGGACGATGGCAAACGCCGTCATGTAAGCATCGCTGCCCGGATTGTTGGCGTCAGGTCTACTCTGCCAGGCGTCGGCGATCCGGGGATCGGCGACGACGCTCCAGTCTTGAACGTTGGACATGCGCCGCGTCGACCAACCACCGTCTTCCTGCTGTCGGCGGCGGAGCATGCCGATGCTTTGCCGCCGTTGCTCGGGCGACACGACTCCCGGCAGCAGCGTATCAACCCGCAGCAACAAGGCGAGTTCGTAATCATTACGTGGTCGGTACTCGCGAAAATACTTCCTCAGACGCTCAACACGCTGACGCAGGTTTTCGTCTTCGAGCTTCTCCAGCCAGCCGGGTGCCGCAGTGATGGCGCGAGCGGCCTGCACGGCCAGTTCGAATTCTGAGATGACGTGGGGGATCTGGATCCTGCGCTCAGCGATGTTCCACGCGCCGTTGTTTTGCTGCCGGGAAAACATCTCCTTTAATGCCTTATCGGTGTGGTCGGAGAGCTCGCCAGCCACGTGTTTGTCCCACTCGGCCAAGCCTAAGGTACGCCAAACAAACCAGAAGTCGCCCTTGTCGGCGGATTCGATGTAAACAGCGTCGGTGAAATTCTTGTGGACTTCCACCGGGGGCGGTCCGAACATTTTCGTGAGGCCTGGCCGTTCGGCCATATAGGTTCCGCTTGAGTGGCAGGTGATGCACTTATAAGTGCGAACCCACGCGACCGCACCATCATCCAGATACTTCACGGCCGCCTCCTGGCTGAAGCGCTTGAGTTTCGGCTCGTCAGCGGTGGCATGGGGAATCTCGATGCCTGCCGTTTTGTACTGGGGAAGGGGCTCAAGCAGCGTCGTCGATCTGGAGATGGCGATGGCCAAGTGATCGACAACGGCTTTCAACTCCTTGGCGTCAGGCCGAGGTTCGCCTTCGGGCGGCATGTCCCCTTCCCGCAGGGCCTCAAGCACGCGTCGCCAGGTCCTCTCGGTCTTGTCACGGCTGATTTGGGGACTGACGTTGTCGAGTCTTAGGTCGGCCTCCGGCTCGTTCGCTCCATGACATTTTGAGCAATATTTTCCGATAAATCTGGAGAGCATCTCCGGCTGGAGCTGAACCGTCCCCTGAGCACGAGCCAATCCCGCGGAGAGCAATAGACAAAGGACGGTGCAGACAGCTTTCATGACGAACTTTCTAATGATCCCTGAGCGTGAGAGGACAGGAAGGGCTGTATAGCCTCATTGTTATCGTTAACTCCGTATATGAACGTCGTCAAGGATTGACGAGATTCGCTACGGGGACTTCACGCGAGTAAAACGTCGATTTCATCGCAACCTATCGAGGCCTGCTCGTGGGCCCAATTCAGGAGGAGTAGCTGGCGACAAACTCCCGTTAAGCGACTTCTATCATGACGTTTGCGGGCCGCAACAGCGGGACATGAGATTGTACAAAGTCCAGAGAGTCGGCGCGGCGAATAAGCTACTCGCTCTTCGTAGCGACGGTGGTCTTATCTACTTGATTTTGCACGTTGCCGGCGTCGGTAACGGTTGCGGCAACCCCTAGAAGTTGCTTCTGAATCACATGCTAAGAAGATAGCCCTGCTGTTACGGACTATTGATTTAATTGCCGTGGTTAGGTTGGTTGTTGGAATTCCCCCGGGCCCCACGCGCGGCTGGGGATGAGCGAAAGCAGGGGGTGCAGGTTGAAGGGGACCGTGGCCCAACGCCATTCGTCGCGCACGGCACCTAGGCCGCGCAGCAGGAACTGACTCAGGCCGAAGTGGCGCTTGATCATCGCGAACGGACGCTCGCTCGGATGACGATGCAGTGGATACAGTTCTTGCGCCTCCGGCGTCGCCATCTTCTGAGCGTGGCGTTCGCGGTGTGGTTCGAAATACTCGCGCGAAACTTGCCGGCCGCGCGGCCGACCCTTCTTACTCAGCACGCAGCGCGCGCGGAGTGGACAGGCAGCGCAGGTCGCCGAGGCAGCTTGATAGCGCTCGCGAATGCGACGGCCGCGGGCCCCTTTCTCGCTCGTCGTATTCGCATCCGGCAACCCTCGTGCCAGTTGCGAGTTCGCACTGCGCGAATCGAGCTGAACATGCCTTTGATATTGCTCAGGATGAAACGTTAGAAATCTGCAACGGCATTTGTTCACGCGCGGCTTTCAGCGGTAACTTTACAAAAAATTAGACAGCTACTTACGGCCTGCAAACGCACGCGTGAAATCCGTCAGTCCGCTTCAGACCTGCGCGGCACCGCCATCGACGAACAGTTCCACGCCGGTCACGAAGCTGCTGTCGTCCGAGGCCAGGAACAGGGCCACCTTGGCAATCTCGTCGGCAGTCCCCATCCGACCGAGTGGGATGAGGCTCGCAAAACCGGCCTTCGCCTGATCGACTTCTTCCTTCGTTGTGCCCAAACCGTCGAGGATGGGAGTATCGATCGTACCGGGGCTAAGAGCATTGACTCGAATCTTGCGGGCCTTCAAGTCGGCGGTCCAGGTCCTGGCGAACGACCGCACCGCTGCTTTCGTGGCACTGTACACGCTAAACGCTTCGAAGCCTTTAATCGACGCAATGGAAGCGTTCAGGATGATCGAACCGCCATCTGGCATTAGGTGCAGTGCCTTTTGCACGGTGAAGACCAAGCCCTTCACATTGATGCTGAATAGTTTATCGAAGTGCTCTTCCGTGACGTCGGCAATGGGGACAAGTTCACCCGCGCCCGCGTTGGCGAACACAATGTCGACGCGACCGTGCTGTTGCTTCACCAAATCGTACAATCGATCAAGGTCGGCAAGATTGGCCACATCGCCTTGAACCGCCGTCACATTGCTACCGATCAACTGCACGGCCTCGTCTAATTCCTTTTGCCTGCGCCCGGTGATGTAAACATAAGCCCCCTCGGCGACAAAGCGCCGCGCAGTGGCAAGACCCATCCCGCTATTGCCACCGGTGATAACTGCAATTTTGCCTGCCAGTTTAGTTGTCATGACTAGCTTCCTGTTTGAGTCGTATGGATCTGATTCTGGTAGGTGTACCGACGAAGTGCTCACCACCTTACAGATGACTTTATTGGGTCTTCGGCAAACCGCTCGTGAACAGTGGGATTAGGCCTTCCGCGGCGGTTGGGTGTGTGAAGATAGCATCGCGCAGAGCGGTGTAGGGGAGACCGCCAAGCATCGCCGTCTGGACTGCGGCCAGCAATTCGCTGGCTTCCGCGCCAAAGGCAGTAAAGCCCAGGATTCGATCGTCGGCACCGATCAGCGCTTTCATGAAGCCGCGCGTTTGCGACAGCGTTCGCATGCGCATGACCAGCGACATGGGAACTTTGGCAAGTCGATAGGACACGTTCTGCGCTCGGGCTTCTGTTTCGCTCAGGCCGACGTGTGCCAACTCGGGGTCGGTGAACAAGCAGTAGGGGATGAGCCGGCCGCCAGTCGTGCGGTCGCCGCCCGTGAGATCGCTTAAGACAACGCGGAAATCGTCATAGCCAACGTGTGTAAACTGTGGACTGCCTGCGCAGTCGCCCATCGCCCAGACATCGGCAGCCGTAGTTCTCAAGCGCTCGTCAACTTGAATATATCCGCGAGCGTTCAAAGCGACGCCCGCTCGCCCCACATCAAGGCGGTCCGTGTTGGGGGTTCGGCCTGCTGCGACGAGAATGTCAGTGGCTTCGATGAGTTTCTCTTCCCCGCCGAAAGTGACAGTCAGGTTGACGCTCGTGCCCGACTGGCCCGTTACGTTCAGCAACTTTGCGGAGAGGAGCACGTCGATCACTTCGTCCTGCATCAATTCGAGCAGCGCCTGCGAGACATCGGGGTCCTCGCGATCGAGCAGCCGCTCACCGTGTTGAATAATGGTTACGCGGCTGCCGAAGCGGCGCATGGCCTGAGCAAACTCCAAGCCAACATAGCCACCGCCCAGGATCACCAGATGGGCAGGCAATCGCTCCAAATTGAGCGCTTCGATATAGGTCATCGGTTGGGCAGCAGCTAGTCCCGCCACATCCGGAATACTGGCCCGCGAACCGACGCAAAGAAACACGCGCTCACCATGAAGCAGGCGTTCATCTCCTGAATTCAGTGCGATCTTTGCCATCTTCGCTGCCGTGAAACGGGCCTCTCCCAGGATTAGTTCCGCACCGCTGGCTTTGAAATTGGCGAGATGCAATGCAACCAACTCGTCGACCATCTGGCGTTTACGACGAGCGACACCGGCCATGTCAATTTGAAACTCACCAGCGACCACGCCCAGGCCTTTTACAGGGTCGACCAGAGAAGCAGCTTTTGCGCTGTATATGACGTTCTTGCTCGGCAGACACGCGATGTTGGGACATGAACCGCCAATCAACGAGCGTTCGACGATGGCCGTCTTTTGCCCCAACTTGGCTAGGTTCCAAGCCAGATATTTCCCCGCCTCACCGCTGCCGATTATCAGGTTCTGATAATGTTCTGCCGTCATGATGCTTGCCTTTCGATGTGAACCGACTCGCCTTAACCCATCACGCTCACGGCACTGTTGGTAGTCAGTACTGCGTTTGCGAGAAAGCCATAGTTAATGATGGCAGCCGCGTAGCCATCGCCGATTTCGGGATGCCTGGGCCCCGCGGTGGCGTCCTTCACGACGGCAACCTCGAAGCCCTGCTCCAGTAGTTCGCGCAGGTGACTCTCCACGCAAAGGTTTGCCAGCATCCCGCACAAAATGACCTTGCTCACACGCCGCTTACGCAGTTGAAAGACCAAATCATTGGTCTGCGGCCCCCACATCTTGTGCGGACTGACCACGACTGTCTTGCCATCTTCAATAAACGGCTTATAGCGATCCAGCCAATCCGCACCGGAACTCGTGAACCCTGTGACGCTGAGTGGAGCGGGCCGATAAAACTCTTTGCTGTCGAGCATCATCTTCTCCACAACTCCGCCGAACTGCCAGGCTTGATCGTGCGGATAAAGGTAATGCGGCGAAACAAAAACGGGAAAGTCTCGATCCTTCGCAGCTTGAAAGAGCAACGCGAGATTCTCCACCGTGTTGTTTTGCTGGATGCTCTCGCCGACCAATCCCCAGGAGATACCCTGTTCGCTCAAGACATCGTTCTGCGGATCAATCACCACCAGTGCCGTGTCGCTGTTGTTGAATTGCATCGGACTATTCCTTGCTAGGGGTTTGATTGAGGAGAGATTTTGTACGCAAGTGCTTATTTTCCGCTTCTAGTTCTGCAATCCGATTCTTCAATTGCTCGATGACCGGCGCGATCTGTCGCTGTGACCATCGCGGGTGAATATGTTGCTGGCAGTTCACATCCCAGGCCTCGATGGTAAACAGAATTGCTCGCTCGACCTTGCCGGGATAGGCGGGATCGCTGAGCTTTGATTCGAGCGCAGCGTCCCCTTCGACCACTCGCGCTGTTCCCCAGACCTTCACCCGCCGGCTGTTGGCATAATCCATCAGGAACAGAAAGGCTCGTGGATTCTCCGACAGGTTCCCCAAGGTCACGTACTGTCGATTGCCACCGAAATCGGCGAAGCCGAGCGTGTGTTCGTCGACCACTTTCAGGAATCCGGGCGACCCGCCGCGATACTGAACGTAAGGTTGGCCAGCAGCGTTGGCGGTTCCCAGATAGAACATGTCCAAGTCAGCAATATATTCGGCCAGTTCCGGTGTGACGGCAGTTTCCCACGCACCGCCTCGCTCCATGCGGGCATACGTTTTGCGAGAACCTTTCTGATTCTGAATTGCCTTCACCGCGGGAGTGAAGGCAATATCGCTGGAAAACTCTCGGCGCGTCGAAGTGGTGGTTGTGGTCGACATGAGATCGTTCCTACTGTTTCACATTCTTACTGAGAAACGTGCGCATCAGCCCGGCGATTTCGTTGCCGTTCGATTCGAGCGCGAAATGCCCTGCGTCGATGAGATGAAATTCCAAGTTCTTCAAGTCGCGCTTGTAAGGTTCTGCTCCTGCAGGCGGGAAAATCTGATCGTTCTTGCCCCACACGATCAGCATCGGCGGCTGATGCTTGCGGAAATACTCTTGCCACCTGGGGTACAGTGGCGGATTGCTGCCGTAGCTCAGAAACAGGTCAAGTTGAATTTCGTCATTCCCCTTGCGATCGAGCAGAAACTGATCGTGCGCAGCTCCATCGGGGCTGATTAACTCGGGATTCTTCGCGCCGGTCAGGTACTGCCATTTGGTTGCTTCGTAGGTCACCAGATTGCGGATGGCATCGCGTTTCACTTTGCTCTTCGGTTCATTCCAATAAGCCTTGATGGGCTTCCAGAAATCGTTGTCGATTCCTTCGTCGTAAGCATTCCCATTCTGCACGACGATGGCGGTAATACGCTCCGGATGTTGCGAAGCAAGTCGATAGCCGACCGGCGCGCCGTAGTCTTGCACATAGATCGCGTACTTCGTGAGCCCTACTTTCTCGGTGAACTCGTCGACGACTTTCGCAAGATTGTCGAAGGTATAGGCAAACTTGTCATGCAAAGGCATCGAGCTATGGCCAAACCCCGGATAGTCCGGCGCGACGACACGAAACTTGTCGGCCAGAGCGGGAATCAAATTGCGGAACATTTGTGAACTGGTGGGAAAGCCATGCAACAGCAGAATTGCTGGCGCGTCTTTCGGACCTGCTTCACGATAGAAAATCTCAAGATCACCGACCTTGACCGTCTTGTGCAGCACCTGCGGTTGCTCGGCTAACAGAGCGGGCGATTGTGCAAGTAGCAGCGTTGCGCTCGACAGCAGAGCGAATGTCATAGTCCGAATTTTCGTGCCGATCATTTCAAATTCTCCAAAAGTAGAAACGCGAGTCACTTCGAGTCCGGGAACAACTACCGTCCAAACTCGAATACCTTACAGAAGCTGAGCGTCGCCGCTCCTTTGCTTGCTTCACAACAGCTAAGCGTGACAGGTGGACAGTGCAAGCAGCGATTGGATGGCGGTGCCCACATGAATCGCGCCGAGTGACGCTTTGCCGCAAATGCTGCAAACAGATCAACCTCATTCCCAGGGCACAGCGTACGCTGGCAAGTTGGCTTCGGTCAGATAGAATCCCCCACTATAAATCAGCTAAGCGTGTGAATTCGTCTTCATCCATGGTGAGGCCGTTCGGTTCGACCAAACGTTGAATTTGGCCGGCGCGTCCACCTCTCACGCTTCGATGTTCGGCCGTCTGTTGACACCGCGTGTTGATGCCGGCAGGCTTCATAGTCGCCTAAGTCAAACATTTCCTGGAGCAGAGAATGACTACTAGCGCCTCAGCCCGAGTAGCAATCGTGCCGCCATTTACGCTAGAAGATGCCGTACGCAAAGTACGGCTGGCAGAGGACGCGTGGAATTCTCGCGATCCCGCACGTGTGGCACAGGCATATTCAGAAGATTCGGTCTGGCGCAATCGAAACGAGTTCATTGTCGGCCGGGCCGCCATCGAAAGCTTTCTGGCGGGAAAATGGGCTCGTGAAATCGACTATCGACTTTGCAAGAGCTTATGGTCGTTTGGCGGCGACCGGATCGCCGTCCGCTTTCAATATGAATGGCATGATGCGGCGGGACAGTGGCACCGGAGCTACGGCAACGAACTGTGGGAGTTCAACGAGCACGGCCTCATGCGACGCCGCGAAGCGAGCATCAACGATCTTGCGATTGCCGCAACGGATCGCCGCTTCTTTTGGCCTGCTCCGGGACCACGGCCGGCCGAGCATCCTGGCATTCCCGATGTGCACTAGCTCAAGCGATCTATTGTGCGGGTCGGTCGGTCAGGCGTAGATAGAGCGCATGATTGCGCGAGTTCTGCTCGCCGCGCTCCGTGAGCGGCAAGTCGGTCAATCCTGTATGCTGCCCAGATAGGCTCCAAGTAGTCTCGCGTTGCCTTACTAAATGAACCGTCGGAAGCATGGGAAGGCCCCTTTAAGGGCTCCCATTGCCACCAGAACCAATCGTCGAATGTAAGCGTCGATCGAGGTCTGCAGACAGCAAGACGATTGTGATCGCGCTTGCCGGCAAGCAGTGGACAAAGCGGCGGAAGTGGCTTTCGATGATGGCGCCGAGAAATGCACCGAAGAGAAATACGCTCCACACGCGCAAGATAATTGCCGCTCGATGAAAATGGGTGTCGTGGGGACTCTGTGGCGAGTCGACAGGAAAACGAAGATACGCGAATGCCAGGTGCTCAGCCAACTTGTGCAAACCGCCGGAAACGTAGCCGATGTTGATGGCTTGCCCGCCGATCCGTGAGACCGTGGCATTGAGCGCACCCATCGACAAGCTGAGCAGGGCGACCGAACCAACGGGAGTTGGGTGCAGCCAATCTAAAGCAGCATCGGCGAGCAATAGGGCCAGTGCGGTTGCAATGGCGATGCGGGTCGCATCGGAGCGGCGAGCATGGACCATCACGACTCCGAGGAAGGCCCCTGCCACAAAGCAAACGATCGCGAGTGCGCTTAACGCGGCAGGGAACGGCAACGCGGAAGCGGTGTCGACGCCCAGCCGCGTTGTATTGCCGCTCATAAACGAGGCGTAGACATGGAAGCGAATCAGGGCATGCGCATCGACATAGCCCGCAACGCCGGCGAACACATAAGCCCGCAAGCGCTGCAGCCGGTGATCTGCCTCGTCGGTCGGGTACAAGGTAAGTGCGGTCGTCATGAGGGCGTACCTGCGTGAACTGCGATCTCTTCGCGACCTTGCTACAGCGTCGCCTGACTACTGCCCTGCAACACGCGAACAATTAACTAAGCGAATCCGCTGGACACCCGGCTGCCGATTCACGGGTCGCGCAGCGCTAGTCCGCTGCGATATGCGTCCCCTTGCCGGCCACGCTCCGCCGCATCAGCAGCACCAGGGGAACCAACACGATCGCGAGCACCCCGGCCAAAAAGAAAACGTCGAAGTAGGCCAGGGAAAGAGCCTGTTGCTGGCGCAGGTCATCGAGGGCATTCACAGACATCAGCTGCGAGGCGACGTGGTCGCCATTGGTCTGATAGAACAATGCGCTGGCGCGTTCCTGAAAGGACGTCACATGAGGATTCGTCGGATCTAGAAAATCATTCAGCCTCGCCAGATGAAATTGCTCACGCCGTTGCTGAATCGTTTGCGACATGGAAGTTCCGACACTTCCCCCCTCGTTGCGAAGCAGGCTTAGGAGGGCGATGGCCGACCCGCGTTTGTCTTTGGGTATGTAGAGATAAGCTGCGACATTGATGGGCGCGAAGATCAAGCCGAGTCCGGCGGTCAGTACCATGCGCGGCCCGATGATTTGCCACGGGCTGATCTCGATGTTCAGAGAGGCCATCCAAAGGTTCGACACGGCCAGGACAACCAATCCCGCTGCGATTAGATAGCGGGCATCGGTGCCGCGTCCCAGCAACACACCCACGATCACGAGCATCGTGATGGACGAAATGCCGCCTGGAGACAAAACGAGTCCCGCGTAAAGAGCATCGTAGCCGAATAGTGTTTGCAGCATGGCGGGCAGCGCGATGCTGGCCGCGTACAAAACCGCAAACGCGGAAAACAGCACGATGCCTGACACCGCCAGGTTACGCTCCTTTAAGACCCGCAGATCCAGGAGCGGATTGGCGCTCCGCAACTCGCGCAGCACAAACAGGAGCAGGCCAAACGTCAAGACAGACGCGAGTGTCTGGATCCGCCAGAATGGATCTTCCAGCCAGTTCCATTCCTGACCCTTGCTCAGGAGAATTTCCCAACTGGCTACAACGAGTGCCAGTAGTCCTAGGCCGATCAAGTCGAAATTCAGCGGTTTCTTCCGCAGCGATTGTCGTTCCGCTTGGAGATATTCAGGATCACGAACCAGAAAATGGCTCGCTGCAAAGGCCGCAATTCCGACTGGCACGTTAATGTAAAAGATCCAGCGCCAATCGTAATTGACGACCAACCAACCTCCCAGCGTCGGACCGATAATGGGACCTATTAGGGCGGCGATGCCGAACACGGACATCGCTGTGCCTTGTTTTTCGGGCGGAAAACTGTCAATCAGTATCGCCTGACTGGACGGCTGCAGCCCTCCTCCCGCGAATCCTTGGAGGATACGGAACGCAATGATTTGGCCGAGACTGGTCGCCATGCCGCACAGTCCGGACGCAATGGTGAACACCGCGATCGAGATCAGGAAGTAGTTACGCCTGCCGAGTCGCGCCGACAGCCAGCCGCTAATGGATAAGACAAGCGCGTTGGCCGCCAAGTAGCTCGTAATGACCCATTCGCTGTCCGTTTCGGCGACCGACAGACCTCCCGCGATATATCTCAATGCCACGTTGGCAATGGTCGTATCGAGGACTTCCATAAACGTGGGAATCACAACGGCGAAGGCGATGAGCCAGGGATTAAATGCTGGCCGAGCGGCGGGTGCGAGTTTAATGCTATTCATGATTCCCTCGCATCAAAGTGCTCGGTGTCGGATCGACGGAGCCTTGTGGCAAAGGAGCGTTCGGTTGCAGGAACTGCCCCGCATTGGGACCGCTGGGAGGCTCCTTGAAATAGACATACGGAGTGACGGACAGTCCGACAAAGAGTGGCGATTGGTCGGCGTCGTAGTTGGTGAGTTCGATGCGAACCGGCAGGCGCTGCACGATCTTGACGAAGTTTCCCGTCGCATTTTGCGGAGGGAGCAACGCCAAGGTTTGGCCGGTACCCATGGTGAAGCCGGTGATGCGTCCCTCAAACGCCTGCTTGCGGCCGTACATATCGACCTCACACACCGCTCGCTGGCCGATGCGCAGGTACGACAATTGCGTTTCTTTGAAATTGGCATCGATCCAGATTTCGGACAACGAGCGGACCGCCATCAAGGTCTGGCCGGCTTGAACGTTGTTGCCGGGATTGACGTTGCGGCTCGTGATCACACCGTCGATATCGCTTACCACCGTGCAATAGCGAAGGTTCAATTTCGCTTGATCCAGATCACGCTTCGCTTGCAGCAGCTTGGCTTCCGCCTGTCGAATCGGCGGCGCGTTCGGGATCAGGGCGGCGTAAATCCGGTCGAGATCCCCACTCGCATCTTGTTTGTCGAAGTCCGCAAGGACGTGCTTCGGCGAGGTATCAATCGAGGGGGCAACATATCCGAGTTGAGCCGAACTCTCGATAAACTTCGCCAGTGCTTCCCGAACGGTGGCGAAGCTTTGATCTAAGTCCATTGGGACGTAGCTCAGCTCTTTGCCTTCTGGCGGTTCGAGCGACAAACCCAGTCCCGATCGGTTAGCGCGAACCAGTTGCAGGGCTTCGTCCACATTGGCTTCGTCCGCTTTGAACGTTTGTCGATCAACGTCCAGTTCCTGTTGGCTGATGGCGCCTGAAGTAACCAACTTTTCGGCTCGCACAAGATTGATGCGTGCGAGTTCCATATCCGCCTTTCGGCTGGAGTGGGTTGCGACGCTCGCTTGCAGGCCGGCGATTTTGTTGTCGACCATCTCGATCACATACTCCAACTCGTATCGATCGGCCTGCGTCTGACCGACGAGCGCGCGAACCTGCGCATTCGCCGCGACTAAATCAGCTTCTGCGAGCACCACAGCAGCTTGTTTTTGCTCCACCGCGATTCGATAAGGCTCTGGGTCGAGTTGGACCAGGATGTCGCCTTTCTTCACACGGTAGTTGTTGTCAACCAAAACTTTGGTCACCTGTCCCGGCACGCGCGGCGCCAAAAAAGTCACGTGCCCGTTCACATAGGCATCGTCCGTCGATACGGAAATGAACGCCGTCTTGAGCGGAGACCAAGAACCCCAGACCGCGAGGAGAGCAGCCGCGGCGATTCCGACATACATCCACACGCTTTGCAGGCTGACGCTGTGCCGACTTGTCGAAGCGGCGGTCTCCGGCTGAGGGGCATCTGGCGGCGCAACCTGCGGCTGGTGATTGATGGCAGGAGGCTCGCGCGGCGGAATCGGCTGCTCAAGCTGACTGGTATCGTCACGATTCATTGAAAGACCCTCCCAGTTGAATTGGAGCGGTCTTCGAACCCGCTCCTGTGCTTCAACTGAGCGGATGGCCTGGACACAAAGAGAATTACTGAGCGTTTGTGCAGGTTTCAATCTCGGTGGGTGCGTATTTTTCCCACCAATCTGACCAAGAATGACCGCGGTCACAGGACCGCGCGGCCCGGAACCCAGGAGGCGATTACGGCAAGAGATTTGCTGAGTGTTTTTGGAGGAGTTCGGCGATTTCCTCGCGTTGGGTGCTGTCTTCTAGCAGCGAAAGGCACGTCTGCAGCGAGGCCTTCGCTTCCGAGAAGCGCTGTTCCTGCAGAAAGATCTCTCCTAGTACCCGATGAGCAGGCGCGAGTTTTCCGTCCAGTTTGATAGCCTGCTGCAGAAGCTGAATGGCCTCCTGCGGCCGTTCCTTCGCCAGTGCGAGACCCAAATTGACCCTAGACGCCACAGAATTTGGATCGAGCCGCAGCGATTCTTCGTATTGCAGGCGTGCCTCTTCGGAGCGGCCCAAGTTCGTCAACGCGACTGCCAGGTTGTTATGTACCGTGGCCGATGCAGGACGGATGGCGAGAGCAGCTTGATAGTAGCGAATCGATTCCCTGGGGTCGGTGGGGCGAATCGCGTCGGCCAATGACAAATTGGCGAGAAAGTCATCCACATGCTGCTGCTGCACACGTAAACGAAAGGCGGTCGCATCGAGACTGGCGGCCGACAAGCGATCTCCGAGGGCTCGCAGTTGCTGCACGGACGGCCGAGCAGAAATGGCGGACTCGGCCAAGCGACCGAGCGTTTCGCCATCGCTCCACGTGGCGGGATCACGGCAGCGGCGTTCCCAGTCGCTTCGCCCGGCGGGATCGGCATGCTGCAGAACTTGCAGGATCCAATTTCGGCGAGCAACATCGGCCTCACACACGGCCCAATCATCGAGCGCAGCAATGAGCGGGGGCTCGATATCTGACATGCCGATATGCGCGGCAATCGTCGTTGGCGAGTCGCCAACCTTCCCGAGGCCCGATTGGGCAAACAGCTCTTCATAGGCCGCGGCCGCTTGCCGATGGGGTTGCCAGGTCGAGTCAGGAGCAACAAGGGACATGGAGCGTTTGATGCCGATGGCTTCCAGCTTTTCGGCCAATTCCATATCACTCCGAGCGCGATCGATTCGCTGTCTCAGATCGGTGAATCCGCCGTCCCCCAGCTTGCCGAGAATCGCTCGGGCCTCGGCAAATCGTCCCGAGTCGGCCAGGTCGATACCCGACTCGAAACGAGAAGTTAATCGTGCCTTTTCAGCGCGGTCGGCGGCGCCCTGCGCCATTTCCCGCATCGCCTGACCGCTGATCAAACCCACCATTAAAAACGAGGCGAATGCCAACGCGGCGGGAAAGGGGTTGCGTCGAATCCAACGAACCCCGCGTTCCAAGGGGGCGACAGGGCGGGCCAGAATCGGCTCGTGCCGCAAGAGCCGATCCAGATCGTCCGCCAACGCTTGCGCGGAAGAGTACCGAGAGCGCGGATCCTTCTCGAGACATTTGAGGCAAATCGTCACAAGATCGCGCGGCAACATCGGATTGAAGCGTCCCGGCGAAACCGCTTCCTCCGTCGTCAGTCGGCGCTCCGTATCCGACAAGTTCTCGCCTCGAAATGGCGGGCGGCCGGTGAGCATTTCGTAGAGGATAGCACCGAGCGAAAAGATGTCGACGGCGGGAGCTGCCGAGTTGGATGCGCCGGTCATTTGCTCCGGAGCCATGTAGCTGGGGGTCCCCATCCGCGCGCCGGTATTGGTCAGGCCGCTGTCTCGTTCCAGCCAGCGGGCTAACCCAAAATCGGTGATTGTGGGTGCATCCCCCTCGGCCAGCAGAATATTCGCCGGCTTCAGATCGCGATGGACGATTCCGCAGTCGTGCGCCACTTGAACGGCCCGGGCCAAATCGCGCACCACTTTCGCCGACTCGCGCGCGGGCTGGATGACGCCATTCAGCCGCTCCGAGAGAGTTCCGCCACCGACGTACTCCATTGTGAAGTACGGAAGCCCTTCAAATTCGCCGATGTCAAAGACCTGGACAATATTCGCATGTCGAAGTGCCGCAACCGACTCAGCTTCCCGTTCAAAACGCAGAAGTTGGGTGGGACTGGCGTACGATCCCGTCAGCAACATCTTCAGGGCCACGACGCGGTTCAGCTTAAGGTGTCGCGCCTTATAGACGATGCCCATGCCACCGCGTCCCAGCACTGCCTGCACTTCGTATCCAGGAATGGTCGGCAGGGAAACCTCTTTGGTCGACTCCGACTTGAAAATCGCCTTCAGGCGCGCGGTCGTCGACGGAAAGATGGAGTCGACCTGGGCAGCAACGGCTTTTACTTTTCGCAAGCGGTCGTGAACTTGCTGCAGTAGTTCCGGCAGCTCCGCACAGACCTCTTCAGGGGTCCGGTCCGAATCGAGGATTTCCTCAACCAGCTCGTCGATACGCTCGTCGTGAACCATGAAGAACTTTGGCGAAAGTTTAAGGTGTATCGTTTGGTGACGGGCTGGGATTCAAGTCGTTCAGACTGTCCGCCAGAATCATCAGGCCGCGATTCAACCGGCGTTGAACCGTTTTCGTCGATACTTCTAAGAGATCGGCTACATCCTCGTGCGTCATACCCTGAACGCGAACCAGGCTGAACACCTCGCGTTCTTCTTCAGGCAACGCTTCGATTGCCTCCAGCATGCGTAACGTGTTGGGAGTCAGTTGAGACTCGCTCATGTCCCCTGCCGGCACAAACGCGTCCTGATATTCGATCGCGGGCGTGCGGCTGTCCAACCGACGCGCTAGGTCGTTGAGCTCCCACCGCATGTGTTGATTGGCCAATGCGAAGAACTGGCGGACGGAAGTCGGCCGAACTTCACGCATCGCCCGCATGAGTCGATCCACCACGGTACTCAGCATCTCCTCGGAATTGAGGTTGAGAGGCGGCCGGGCCAGCCGAGGGTAGCTGCGGAGCAAGAGCGATTTGCAGAGCAAGTGCAATCTCGAAACCGAGCTATCCAGCAGGGCTCGGATGACCGGATCCGCTGGCTCGCAGCCGTCTAGGCGAGCAAGCTCGCCCAAATAGCGCTGGACGGCGATGGTGGTGCAGCCTTCATTCATCACGCGAGTTCCTAGTTTTATCTTCCTCCCTATCTTCGCCCGTGCGAGTCGGACACGGCAAGACCGGTTGTGGCGAGAAATGAACTACCCACTCCCCATTTTCATTCCCGGCCAGCTACGGCAGCAAACGTTTCAAGCCTGTCCACCACTCACGCTCAGTCTAGGCAGAGCGATAAACACTCCTTAGTCCGAAATGAAAGGTATCGTCATGCAAGCCATCGATCCAGCCTTTGACGAAGCGATTGACCATCGGGTTCGAGCCTTTTTGAAACAGGTGAACGCTGCCGGCGGCCCGCCGATGGAAGAGCTTTCGCCGCACGAAGCTCGGCAGGTGCTCACCACTCTGCAAACTTCGTTGCCTCTCGACCTGCCACCCGCACGGGTTTCGTCGGTGACGATTCACCACGACGGTCAGCCGCTCGATTTGACCATCGTGCGACCGGCCGGCTCCGAGAAGACGGTGCCGGCTTTTATGTTCTTTCATGGCGGCGGCTGGGTGCTCGGGGACTTTCCTACGCACGAGCGATTCGTTCGCGACCTGGTCGCATCTTCGGGCGCTGCAGCGGTGTTTGTGAACTACACGCGCTCGCCCGAAGCTCGATATCCCGTGGCCATCGAGCAAGCATACGCGGCAACCAAGTGGGTGGCCGAGTTCGGGCACACGATCCATGTCGACGGCAGCCGCCTCGCCGTGGTTGGCAACAGCGTCGGAGGCAACATGGCCGCGGTTGTCGCACTCATGGCTAAGGACCGCGGCGGCCCTGAAATTTGCTTCCAGGCCCTGATGTGGCCGGTCACCGATGCCTACTTCGAGACCTCGTCTTATCACAAGTACGGCAACGACCGCTTCTTGACCAGCAACATGATGAAGTGGTTCTGGGACAGCTATACGACCGACCCCGTCGAGCGCTCTGAGATCTATGCCTCGCCGCTGCGAGCCACGACTGACGAACTGCGCGGACTGCCTCCGGCGCTCATTCAAACGGCCGGCAACGACGTGCTCCGCGACGAAGGCGAAGAATATGCCCGCAAACTCGACGTCGCGGGAGTCGACGTGATTGCCGTCCGCTACAGCGGCATGATTCACGACTGGGGACTGTTGAACCCCCTCAGCCAAACGCCGGCCACACGTGCTTCGCTGCTGCAAGTGGCGGATGAACTCAAGCGAAGGCTGCGTTGAGCAACCTCGCAAGTTGAAATTGGTCCCGATGTTCAAACCCAAAGTATGAAGGGGAATCGCAATGATTACCAAACAATCCGAAGTCACCAACCACCGACCGAAATCGCCCCTGGCGACACCGTCCGATCTCACACCGGAAGGAGTCGCCGCGGTCGCCGCCGAATTGCGCGTGCTGCTCGCAGACGTCTTCACGCTCTATGTGAAGACCAAGAACTTTCATTGGCACATGAGCGGTTCGCACTTCCGCGACTATCACTTGCTGCTCGATGAACAGTCGGACCAGATCTTCGCGATGACCGACGACATCGCCGAGCGGGCTCGCAAAATCGGCGGCACCACCCTGCGGTCGATTGGCGACATCGCGCGAAGCCGACGGCTGCCCGACAACAACGAGGACTTTGTCGCCCCGCGCGACATGCTGGCCGAATTGACAGCTGATAACCAACTCCTCACGCGTTTGCTCCGCAGCGCTCACGCCGTTTGCGATGAACACAACGATGTAGCGACCGCCAGCTTGATCGAGAACTGGATCGATGAGACCGAACGTCGGACGTGGTTCCTGTTCGAATCGGCCGGACCCATGTCGTACGTGAATTCGAGCAACGAAGAGTAGCGTCGAACAGCGGTAAGCAAACGTCAAAAGAGCCTAAACCAATTTCCCCTTCATGCCGGAGTGTTTCCATGTCGCAACTTCAAAACCATGAGTTTTCTGAGGGCGTCACCATGCTGGACTTTGCTTCTCCAATCATCGCCCCGCATGGCGATGGTGGTGATACCAGCTTCATGAACAATGTGCCCGATCCGGTGACCGCGGGTCCGGAACTCCCCACCTTCAAGTTCGCTCTGGATAAATCGACGGGAAAAGTCATTGGCAACTGCTACGGCAAAGAAGCGACGGTCACGCAACTGCCCATTTCGAAGGGGCTGGCCGGCGTGTCGATGCAACTGGAACCGGGAGCCATGCGTGAACTGCATTGGCACGCGACCGCTGCCGAGTGGGCCTTTGTGCTTGAAGGGCAGGTCCGCACAACCGTGATCGCCCCCGATGGCACGTCGGAGACGAACGATTTCGAGCCGGGCGATGTGTGGTACTTTCCTCGCGGACATGGCCACGTGCTCGAATGCCTGGGAAACAAGCCGTGCCACTTCATTCTGATTTTCGATAACGGCTACTTCTCCGAATTCGGCACCTTCAGCATCACGGATTGGTTGGGACATACGCCAAAGGCACTGCTCGCGAAGAATTTTGGCCTGCCTGAATCTGCCTTTGAAGGGCTGCCCCAGGAAGAGGTTTATTTCGCCCAGGGCGAAGTTCCACCAACCGAGCAGACCGTTCCGCTGCAGGGCTGGAAGAAGCCAAAGCTCACCCACAAGTACGCCATGATGAAGCAACCTCCGCATCGCGTGTTCGCTGGTGGCCGCGAATGGACGGTCGATTCGACGTCGTTCCCCATCTCCACCACGATCTCCGGCGTGATTCTTGAGCTTGAACCAGGCGCCCTGCGCGAATTGCACTGGCATCCGACGGCCGATGAATGGCACTACGTCATCACCGGCAACATCAGCGTGACCATGTTCGGCTCGCACGGCCGCTACCGCACCGAAACTCTCGAACAGGGAGATGTGGGCTACATTCCCCAAAGGCTATGGCCACTCCATCGAAAACGTCGGCAGCACCCCCTGCCGCATTCTGATTGGGTTCAACACCGGCATCTATCAGACCATCGATCTGACTCAGTGGATCGCCGGCAACCCTACCGACATCTTGGCGACAAACTTTTCGAAGCCGGCCTCGCTGTTCGATAAGTTTCCCAATCGCGACGTCTTCGTCGCCGGTGTGAATGGGCCTGACAAGTAATTTCGCGTATTCAGTTCCCCGCCGCAGAGCGTCGCCAAGTCAGCGTAATTTTGAATGGTTGTGTGTCAGGTCGCCGTAGCAGGTCACCTGACACACGACCTTCTTGGCGTTTGTGTTTCGGCAAAAGTACCCGCCTGGCCGCTTCTCAGCGGTCACTCGCGCTCAGCCGATGCGCCGACGCGAGACAACAATCGCGGTTCACATGTGAGAAATGGCCCGACGTGAAAGGGTCGGGCCGCAGCAACTACTCGAATGGCCTACGCCCAAATGGAACCATTCAGCCCCGGCGAACTTGTGGCGGAGGGTAGTTTTGAGAAGGGGTTAGAAAATGAGGCCCTCCTTTCCTTGACTCGCTGTTGAACATGACGTTGCCGCCCCAGTGTGACCGCCTTGGACTGCCGGCGCTCGATACGGACGCTAAACGGCAAGCTATTGTCGCCAGCGGGCGCCACGCATCAAGGATAAGAAAGACGGGAAGCTGTTCGACGCCCTCAAGCATGTTGCCGAAAACGGGCAACGGTGGATTCCTGCCGCTGATGGCGGCGACGAACTGCTGCTAAGCAAGGCAGATTTTATCCGGCTTGTCGAGTTCGAGGGGAACACGCTTCAAGGAATGACCATTCCGACAACTCGCCCGTGGCGTGGGCGTTCTTCTTGCTCGATAGGAAGTGGTCGAGGTCATAGCGCCGCGTCACCCCGCCCTTAATGTGTTTGGGGTTCCTGCCGGCGTGCACGTCGTCGCGCTGTTCAAGATAGAGAATGAGCTCCGCTTGCCAATCAACCCACGGGTCGAAGTAGGGCAGCCGCCCACGAAGCTTCGTACACCATGTGCCGCGAGGATGCGCGGAAAGAAGGAATTCCGGGTAAGGCTTGTCCGGTCGCACTTTCGACATTTCCACAACTCCGAATGACAGTCCGAAGATAGGTTACTGTCGGTGCGGTTGTGTTATCGGTGGTACAAGCCTTTTGAGCGATTTCGGAATCGTCGTAAGTCGTTACTGTGTAAGTGGTCAGGGCCGGAGTTGAACCGGCGACACATGGATTTTCAGTCCATTGCTCTACCAACTGAGCTACCTGACCAGGAAGCTGCGAGACGCGTAATTCTAATCACCAGTTTCCGATCTCGGAAGCCCTGAAGCCACATTCCTGGGAGCGAGTTTTGAGTGGCTGCCCGAGGCAGAATGGGTCGCCAGCTGCGGATGACGATGGCCTGCCACGCGTTTCGAGCTAAATGGGCGAAAAATCGGCCGAAGCCGAGAACGCGGACAGAACAAAAACGCTACTTGCCGAGAGAGCGAGCAACGTCGGTGCGGTAGGCACTCAGGGCGGGCCAAAGGCCGACCAACATGGCGAGAAGAACCAGCGCCGGGACGATGAGCAGCTCGACCGGGAGTTTGAAGCTTTGGTTGAGTTGTTCGTTCCGGCTGGCGAAGTCGCTGGAGAGCCATTCGAGTGGGTGGAAAAACGGGTCTCCCCAAAGGTTCATGCCGATGAAGACCCCGGTTCGCTCTTCGATCGTCGGGCTCGCCCAGTAACAAGCAAAGTGCCCGAGCGCCCAGCCAATCGCGCAGCCGCCTAGCGAGAGCAACGTGGCTTCGAGCAGGATGATCGCCATCACTTTGCCGCGCCCCGCGCCCAGTGCGCGCATGACGGCAATCTCATGCCGCCGCTCGCTCATCGAGTTGTAAATGCTCACCAGAATGCTGATGCCAGAGACAATGCAAATGATCGAAGTCAAAATCAACAGGGTCCACTGAATCGGTTTGACGATTCCTTCAAACATGCCGACGATCACCGCGATCGGGGCAACGGCTTGAGCGCCGTTGAGCTTGTCTTTGTTGACAGCCCCTTCCACAAAAATTCCTTGCTTGGGGTCCATCTTCAGCAAGATGGCAGTCACTTCTCGTTGCTCGACGGGCAGTGGGTCGGGATCAGCCTCGCGCTCAATCAGTTGCTTTTGCTGTTGCCGGCGGCGGAACTCTTCCTTCATCTGTTCTTCGGTCAGCGGCACTTTCTCGGCGGCCTTTGTTTCCTCCGAACGCGTGTCTTCGACACTCTTGGCGTGGTCTTCCATCAAGTAGAAGCCTTCGATGTTGACGAAGACCGCGCTGTCGTTGGGTGTGCCGCTCGATTTCAAAATGCCGACGACGGTGAACTTCCGCTCATGCAAATGCCCTTCCGGATCGCCATGCGCTGGTGAAATTTTGTCGCCTAGATGAACGTCCATTTCACGAGCGACCTTCGCGCCCACAACCGCTTCGAAATATCCGTTCTCTGCACTGCGCTGCTGAAAGTTGCGCCCTTGGGCGAACTCGTATTTGCGATTGCGCTCGATATCAAAAACCAATTCATCCAAGAACTGCGGCGTGGTGCCGACGACGCGAAACTTGCCAAAGTAATCGCCCAGGCAGACGGGAATCGCCAGGTCGATCTGCGGCCCATACTTGCCGTTGCGTTCGAGGTCGGTCCACCGCGCGGCGACCTGCTGTTCACTGGCGAAGGCCGCTTGCAAGGCAAGTGCATCGAGTCCGCTGCTGGTCGCAAAGTTGGCAAGTTCGGCGGTCTCGAACAGTTGCTTGTGGCCGCGCAGGCGGAGCGAATCCTTCAGCATCAGCGCGCGTGCGTCGCGCTTGTGAAACTCCAGGTAGTAGTCGTACGAAATGTTCTCGACCGGTCGGCTGAGATAGTAGACCGTGTTGAGCACCAATTGCTCTTGGCCGCCTTTCGCCCCGACAATCATGTTGTAGCCAAGGCTGGCGTTGCTCTCGAACGAACGCGACAGCACGCCATGCACGGTCAGCACGGCAACGACGAGCATCACGCCCAAGGCCATCGAGATCATGGTCAGGGCCGAAGCGACGCCCCGTTGCTGAATGCTGCGCCACGCGATGGTGAAGAGGCTCATGTACTTAGCGCCTCGCGATTGGCCAAATTAACTTCTTCCAGTTTGACGACACGGTCGAACTGGCGGGCAACTTCCGGCGAGTGCGTTACGATTAAGAGCGAGATGTTTTCTTCGCGGCAAGTCTCGCGAATCAAATCGATAATCATCTGCTGATTGCGCGGGTCGATATTCGCCGTCGGCTCGTCGGCCAACAGCAAGCTGGGCTTGTTGGCCAAAGCTCGGGCGACCGCAACCCGCTGCTGCTCACCAACCGACAGGGCGCTCGGTTTGTGCGTGCTGCGATGTTCGAGGCCCACACGTTTGAGCAAGTGCCGCGCGCGAGGCGGATCCTTGCGACCCTGAGCGAAGGTCATGCCGAGCAGCACGTTTTCGTAGGCGGTGAAGCCGGGGAGTAAGTTGAACGTTTGGAAAACGTAGCCGATTTTAGCAGCCCGAACTTTGTCGACACCTGCTTCCGACAACGAAGCGAGATTGATCTTATCGAGCCAGATTTCGCCCCGATCTGCCCGGCTGATGCCGGCAATCGTATGGAGCAACGTGGTCTTGCCGCAACCGCTGCGGCCGACCAACACAAGCTGCTCACCCGTTTCGACACGGAAGTGCGGAATGTCCAGGATCGGCAATTTGGTGCCCCCTGGCTCATCGTAGGATTTGCCGACATTTTTGAGTTCGAGCATGTCCGTTGCCGCGTTGGTGCATCAATGAGGGAGCGTCCCGGCACTACTCACTGCACGTTAGCAATCGCAACTGAATTGCGAAAGGGCGCTTCGAATTGTACGGATGCCGAGGGAAGTTGGTTCGAATGTTTTTGCTTGGCCCACGGTTTCCCCATTGGGATAAACAATAGTCGAAGCTACTTACCTCGGCCTGTCACGGGATAGAGCGGGTCTTGATAGCCCTTGCCCGAGTGTTCGCCCTTGGGCACCAGGCTATCGATGAACAGTTCGTCCTCGGCTGTGACTTCCACATTCAGGCAGCCCAAGTTGTCGTCGAACTGCTCCATCGTTCGCGGGCCGAGAATGATGGAAGTGAGAATTGGGTTTGCCAGGCACCAGGCCAGCGCGAAGTGCGAAGTGGCGACACCCTTTTTTTGGCAATAGCCGGTTAAGGCTTGAGCCACCTCGAGACTTTCGTCTCGCAATTCGGCCTGGCGCATGCGCACATCGTTGCGGGCAGCGCGGCTCCCTTCGGGGAATGGCTTGCCGGGCTCATACTTGCCACTGAGAATGCCGCGGGCCAGCGGACTGTAAGTCACAACGCCAAGTCCACGCTCCTTGCAGAGCGGCAGCAGTTCGACCTCGACATCACGGTTGACGATGTTATAGAGGGGCTGAACGCAGGCGAATTTATTGAGGTTCAACTTATCGCTGGTCCCCAGCGCTTCGCTGACTTGCCACGCGCGAAAATTGGAGCAAGCCAGATAGTGGACCTTGCCACTGCGGACCATGTCGTCGCAGGCGCGCAGGGTCTCTTCGATGGGGGTACTGCTGTCGGGCGCATGGACGTAATAGAGGTCGACGTAGTCGGTTCCCAACCGCTTCAGGCTGGCATTCAACTCGTGCATCAAGTGAACGCGACTGGCACCCTGGTCGTTGGGGCCGTCCCCCATCTTGTTGCGACCCTTGGTCGCCAGGATTACGCGGTCGCGTTTGCCGGCCAGTCCCTTGCCAACGACAATCTCTGAGCCCCCCGTCGAATACATGTTCGCCGTATCGATGAAGTTGATGCCAAGGTCCAGCGCCTTGTGCATGATGCGGTGCGAGTCGGCTTCGCTGGTCGGCCCGCCAAACATCATCGTGCCGAGGCACAGATTCGAGACCTTGCAGCCACTGCGGCCCAGGGAGCGATAAGAGACTTTCGACATCAATCAAGCCTTTGTTGAACTTCAACCAACCAGTGAAACCGTTTATTACTTTTGCACGCGATACAAGTTCTTCTCAGTTCGAATGAAGAGCGCGCCATCACCGGCACCATACGAGGCGAGGGTTCGTTCGCCGTTGAAGCCGGTTTCGATTGGCTTTTCGAACGTCGTTCCTGGTTTCAGGACGAGCGCCTTTCCTTCTTCACTTTGAATGTAGATCTTGTCGTCTGCATACAGGAGCGAAGAAGAGTAATTGCCACCGATTCGCTCTTGCCAGTACGTTTCGCCGGTCAGTGCGTTCACGCAAGTTGCCACCCCTTTGTCGGCGACCATGTACAAGTCATTTCCCAACAGCAGCAGCGAAGGAGTGTGCGGCGCGCCCTTCTTCAAAGTCCACTCGACGTGCGTATCGGTGACGTCGCCGGTGCCGTCCGGACGAATGGCCATGACCTGCGCACTGTCGTAACTGGTGCTGATGTAAACCAGCCCGTGGCCGAAAATTGGCTTGGGAATAACCGAGTAGCCCTCGTGCTTTACATGCCAGATGCTTTCGCCAGTGGCCGGGTCAAGCGAATTCACCACACCAGCTCCGACGCTGACGATCTGCTGCTTGCCATTGACGCTAATCACTGTCGGCGTGCAGAAGGCGAACTTCTTGCCCGATTCGCCGGTGCGATTGAACTTCCACTTCACCTTGCCGGTGTCTGCTTCCAGGGCGGCTACGAATGGCGTCTTGCCGCCGTCGCAACTGAAGATCAGCCCCCCATCGACCAGAATCGGCGAGCAGCCGTTGCCGTGAACCGGCGCGTAGCTCAACTCGCGAGTCGACCACAGAACTTTGCCCTCAAGATCGAGACAGGCAGTTCCCTGATGGCCGAAGTGGACGAATAGGCGATTGCTGTCGACGAGCGGCGTTGGGCTGGCGTGACTATTCTTATTGTGGATCTTGGGCGAGGTCTTACCGTCCTGCACGAAGATTTCGTGATCCCACACCACTTTGCCCGACTTGGCATCGATGCACAAAGCCCGCAGCGAAAGGTCGTTGCTATCGGGTTCGGCACCCTCCTTGGGTGCGGCGGTGGTCAGATAAACCTTGCCGCGCGAGTAGCTCGGCGACGACCAACCCTTGCCGGCAATTTCCAGTTTCCAGGCAACGTTCTGCTGCTTGCCGTCAACCTCGGCTCCCCACTCCGAGGGCAAGTTCTTCTCGAGCGAAATCCCATCCCCGTTGATGCCACGAAACTGCGGCCAATCCTCAGCCTGCAGGAGGGCGAGAGGAGTAAGCAGACAACCGACCAAGGCAAGCAGGTACCAGCGGATCATCGGCGGCAAGCTCCGAAAGGCAGGAAAGTCGTGGAGGGATGCAAGCGGGAGGGATTCTGAGGGCGAACTTAGTTTAATAGAAACCCGAGCGATATGCTGCAGGGAGTGCCGCTGGACCTGCATCGAAAACGAATACGGAAAGTTCCTCAATCCGCATTCCGAATAGGTCGTCAGCCGGACAACCCAACGGGTGCTGGTACCGCGAGGTTAATCAACACCCCCCTTTTGCGAGAATCACTTGCAAGCTGTTTCGCGGCAACGCATTGCGGCTAACTTTCTAGTTCTGAAATCATCCTATTTGTTGATAAACCCCGCCTCTGAACGTGAGAGGCGTATCTTGCCGCCGGTGGTGATTTTCCAGAGAAGCCAAGAAACAGCCCCTCGTAACAGCGCGAACAGATCCTGCCGCGCGTCCACGTTCCTTTCGCCAGGTTGCCAAAACAGTCGATAAAATTATCAGCATTTATTGCCTACTTGTCAAGTACATACAAACGAGATTTGCTTGGCGATTCTGGCACCTGCGTTTCTAACACGACTTTTACGCGGCCGCGACGACTTTTTCACGCAGTAAGGTACGGGGGTGACTGGGCGAATTGCTATAGTAACCGGATCGCTTGACTCACCGATTTTCGCACCTTGACTCCTGGAATCATTGAGGTCGGCCGGTAATGGAAAGTTCTGCTGCGGCGCCGTCGTTGCAACCCGATCACGACTCTTTGCATCCCGCAGGCACAACGGAGCCGACGCACCTGCACCTGGCGAATGCTCCGGTGCCGGGCGTTTCCCGCGAGCGCGATTTTCCGGTCGAAGCACCTTGGCCACAGAAAGTGGCGATGTTGCTCGCAGTAACTTTGCCCTTCGCCGCGGTCATTTTAGGAATTGTCCTGCTCTGGCAACGCGGCTTCATGGGCTGGTTGTACCTGGCGATGCTGCTCGTCGGTTGGGCGCTGACGGGCCTGGGAATCACCGTTGGTTTCCATCGCTTGCTCACGCACCGCTCGTTCGATACTTATCGCTGGGTGCGGGCCACTTGGATGCTGATTGGCGCGCTATCGGTCGAAGGTTCACCCCTCGTCTGGTGCGCGGTGCATCGGCGGCATCACCAGTACAGCGATCAACAGGGCGATCCGCATTCGCCCCATCTGGCTGGCGATGGCTGGTTGGCCTGGTGGCGCGGGCTGTGGCATTCGCACAGTGGTTGGCTCTTCACGGGCATTTGGAGCCATCCCGAAATGCAGCGTTACATTCCCGATCTACTCGCCGATCCGGTGCTAGTGAAACTCGACCGCCTCTATTTCGTCTGGATCCTGCTGAGCTTCATCATTCCCACAGCCATTGGCGGGCTGGTTACCGGCACCATCGAAGGTGCCGCGCTCGGGCTCCTCTGGGGTGGCTTTGTGCGGGTGTTCGTCACGCACCACGTCACCTGGTCGATCAATTCAATCTGTCACCTGATGGGGCAACGAGAGTACGCTTCAGGCGATCATTCGCGCAACAACTGGGTCTGTGGAATCCTCTCGTTCGGCGAAGGGTGGCATAACAATCACCACGCCTTCCCCACTTCTGCCCGTCACGGCCTGCGCTGGTGGCAGTTCGATTGCAGCTGGCTCGTCATTCGGGCGATGGAATTCTGCGGGCTTGCCTGGAATTTGCGTTTGCCCTCGGCCCAGCAAATGGCCGACAAACGCTTAGTGCCGTAATCCCTCTCTCCAGTAGCCCGGCGCGTCACGCAGCGGGCCACCTGCTGAAGGCGAACGTGAATCGTTACGCGGAATTCAGAGCAGGCAAACCCCAAACAACAGTGCCCGCCCCACTCGCTAGTCTTGCAAGTGCGATTCGACGAACCAGAGATACTTGTCGACGCCGCGGCTGATGCCGGTGAACAGGTCAGCTGTTCCCTTGTCGCCGAGTTCGTCGGTGGTGTCGATGTCTTTGCGGACTAGTTTCCCGTAAGCGGCCAGTTCATCGGAGAGGGCAGTGACGTGCGCTTTCCAGTTGCTCTTGTTCACCGGATGGTCGGGAATTTCGGACTTCGCGAGTGCGCCCACGCTGCCATCGGCGATGCCACCGAGCGCGGTGATTCGTTCGGCGATGTTGTCGACATAGTCTTCAACTTCGCCATAGACCTCGTCGAACAGTTTGTGCAGAGCGATGAAGTTTTCTCCCTTCACGTTCCAGTGAGCTTGCTTGGCGCACAGCCCCAGTTTGATGCTATCGCGCAGGCGTTCGTTGAGGAGAGTGCAGAGTTTGGTCCGTTTCGCCTTGGCGAGATCGTTGCGGGTGTCAGCCATTGCAGGGAGGCTCCGAGGTTGTGATATAGCGAGGGATTTTTTGCGGACCACATTCTAGAGCGCGCACGAAAAAAAGACGACCTCTGCAAAGAATTACTTCTCCGCAAAAGTCGTCTTCTCGAGGATCGAGCAAAGTTCGCAGTTTTAGTTGGGCAGTAGCACCGTGGCGGTAAGTTCAAGCTGCTTGCGGGGGTCGGTCAGTAGCCGTGAACAATGTTCTTCGTCAGAAGAACGCCGCGCTTTCCTGTGGAGTGACTTGGCCGCAACATGCGGGAACTGGCTCGAAAGTCTTCAGCAGGGGCTTATCTGCCCCCGCCTATGTTCGTTATCTGCTTCACTTCGGCGGATGGGTCCGAAGCTTAAGGCTTGATGGTGTTGTTCGGGTTCGTAGTGTCGCGGAGATAGAAGGCGTCGATCTTCGCGTTCACTTCGGGATCGGCAAACGTCGGCCACTTTTCCTTGTCGAAGCCTTCGGCGGATTCGATGTACTTCTTGCTGACGTTCAGTTCGACCCAGTAATTGTTCGAGGTGTC
Organism: Anatilimnocola aggregata; assembly: GCF_007747655.1. NCBI lineage: Bacteria > Pseudomonadati > Planctomycetota > Planctomycetia > Pirellulales > Pirellulaceae > Anatilimnocola > Anatilimnocola aggregata. The sequence goes on along the minus strand of NZ_CP036274.1, from coordinate 1,537,138 downwards.
GTGCTTAAGCGTCAGGGCTTTCCACGGCACAGCGAACAACTTGTTGTTGAAACCGAGGAAACCACCGTACGACACAGCTGCGTACCGAACGTGGCCCCGTTCATCGATGACAAGATCTTCGATCTTACCGAGGTCTTCGTTATCGCGATTCTTCACAGCCAAGCCCATCAACTTGCTGCCACGATGGGCGGCTGCGGTGGGAGCGGCGGCATTCGCGCGAACACCGGGGGCGTCGACTTGCACTCCGCCATTGCCGACATCGACACGGACTTGTGCGTTGGCCGACACGGCCAACAGGGATACGGCTGCGAGAGATAACCAGAGCGATCTCATGACAAAACTCCTGGAAAACAGGGAAGGACTAGGGTGAAACGTAAAGGCGAGTGACGCAGGCGAAGCAGCCTCTCGCCGGATTAATTCCGGTATTAGCCGCCTAACACTTGCACGACGTCTCGAACTCCTTGATTTGTCGCTCGGTCTCTTCTTTCGCCAGACCGTACTTCTGTTGAATCAGGCCCGCCAGTTGGTCGCGCTTGCCGCTCAGTTGGTCGAGTTCATCGTCGGTCAGCTCGCCCCACTTCTGTTTGGCGAAGCCTTTCATCTCGGTCCATTTACCGGCGATTTGGTCCCAATTCATTGCGTGTACTCCTAATCCGGTGCAGGTCTCACCGCCGACCAAAACGGCCGGCGGTTACATGGCCGAAGTTATGGAATGGGGCGACGAACGCCACCAGTGATCAAGCTGACAACGAACAGGACCAGGAAGACCACGAACAGGACTTGCCCAATCCAGGCCATCGTGCCGGCCAGCCCGCCAAAGCCGAGTAGGGCGGCAATCAGTGCCAACACCAAAAAAGTTAATGCCCATTGCAACATGACGATTCTCCTCAAAAAGTTCTCTGTATTTATTCCGTTATTTCACGATCCATTGGCAAGTGCGGCTGAGCTTTCAGTAGCACTCGCTGCTACAAGGGAAAGCAAACAAGGTGCCAAGCGGGCTACAGGGGCGGTAATAAACTTTGCGCGGCACCGCAACCAAAGAACTGCCAATGATTTGCGAAATACTCTGTCCCGCTTTAGAACAAAGCATTCGCGCTTTTGCTCCTGCCAGGCAAAAGGGGGTTGTCTGCGGACTACCCGCCTTGAACGAAAAGCGTCCAACTTTGTGCAGTCGAGCTGCCACTCTGCCCTGCCTGACACTGTTTCCAGTACCGAAAGTGGTACACCCCGTAGGCTTGCGTTCGGTTGACCAAGTGACACAATGAGTGGATATTCAACTTGCATGGCGCTGTTTAAGACGTCGGTAGGCGGAATGTCTCTCGTCGGTTGACCCCTCGCCCTGCCCATCCTTTCAACGCACACTCCATAACCAGAATGGTTCCCCGGGAGTTCTGAATGCCCAGCGTCCTAGTGATTGACGACGACCGTACCGTAGTGCACTTCATCCGGAGCGCCTTCAAGGGGCAGGATATCGAAGTGCTCGCGGCTGCCACGGCCGAAGAGGGGCTGAAATTGCTCCGTTCCGGCAAGCCCGACGCTCTGCTCCTCGATATCCTGCTGCCCAATACGACCGGTCTGAAGCTATTCGAAGAGGTTCGGGAGATCGACGCCAATTTGCCGGTGATCTTCATCACCGCCTCGGGGGAGAGCGATACGGCCATTGAGGCAATGAAGTTGGGTGCCTTCGACTTCCTGCTCAAACCTTTGGATGTGGCCAAGGTTAAGCACCTGGTCGAACAAGCGCTCGAGATTCGCCGACTGACCGCCATCCCGGTCGAAGTGCCGGAAATCACCGCTTCGGCCAAGAGCGATCAAGCGCTCATCGGTCGCAGCCCGCAGATGCTCGAAGTCTATAAGTCGATTGGTCGCGTGGCCCCCCAAACGGTAACGGTGCTGATTCGTGGTGAAAGTGGCACCGGCAAGGAACTAATCGCCCGCGCCATCTATCAACACAGCCTGCGGAAGGGAAAGCCCTTCCTGGCGGTCAATTGCGCCGCTTTGCCCGACGCACTGCTCGAGAGTGAACTGTTCGGCCACGAAAAGGGCTCGTTCACGGGTGCCGATCATCGACGCATCGGTAAGTTCGAACAGTGCAACGGCGGCACGATTTTTCTGGACGAAGTCGGTGACATGGCCCCGCTGGTGCAGGCCAAGTTGCTCCGCTTGCTGCAAGAACAACGGTTCGAGCGTGTCGGTGGCAACGAGACGATTCAAACCGACGTGCGGATCATCACCGCCACGAATCGCAACTTGGAATCGATGACCGAAGCGGGCACTTTTCGCCCGGACTTGTATTACCGTTTGAACGGCTTTGCCATCAAGTTGCCGCCGCTGCGCGATCGGGGCGACGACCTGCTGCTGCTCGTCGAAGCGTTCCTGTTTCGCTTCTCGCGTGAATTGAACAAGCCGTTGCAGCGTGTCTCGCCCGATGCGCTCAAGATCCTGCTCGAATACAACTGGCCGGGGAATATTCGCGAGTTGCAAAGTGTGATTCGCAAGGCCCTGCTGAATCTCACCGGGCCCGTGCTCGTTCCCGATTTTCTGCCCGAAGAAGTCCGCGAACCGCGGCGTGAATCTCACGATTCGAATGGCGGCATTAGCGACGAGAGTCGTGATCTGGGACGCTTCCTCGATGGTCGCTTAGCGGCCAACTCGGAAGATATTTACGCGGAAGCGATCGATTTTATGAATCGCTATGTCGTCACCAAAGTGCTGAAGACGGCTGGTGGGAACCAATCGAAGGCGGCCAAGATGCTGGGGATTACCCGCGGCAGCCTGCGTAGTAAGACGCAAACCATTGGCTTGAAGATCGACCAGGTGGTCTCGCAAGACGACGCTGGCGATGCAGGGGACGACGAATAGTCCGCCCCAAATTGACGCGATGTTCCAACGCTAGCGGTTATATCGCCCGCAGTAGCACGAGCACCAGCACAATCACGAGGATCAGGCCCAAGCCACCGCTAGGGCCATATCCCCAAGAGCGACTGTGTGACCACGTTGGGAATGAACCCATCAGCAGCATGATGAGCAGGATTAAAAGGATAAGGCCGGGAAGGGACATGGCAGATGCCTCGTAGTCGTGGTGGCGTACAGCCAAGCGAAATGCTTGCGTTGCCATCATCGAATGCACGTTCTGTGCCGAACCTTGAATAACGTCCGTTTGGCGAACTATGAGCTTGTGGAATGGCGTGGTCGAACGGCCACCCAGCTGCCGGTCCGCAGAGCGGATCTCGACAAGTCCTCTCGGTAAGTCCTAAAGAGACTTACGACGAGCAAAATCGCGATTAGTCTAATTGGGTGGTGTCCAACAATGGGGTGCATTGTTGGACAGTGCATGTCGTATCTCTCGGGAACGGCGCGCATGTGTGTCCAACTATCGCCGGATAGTTGAACAAGTTGGTCTGGTTTTTGTCCGCACACTGCAAGACCTCGCGACGTAAGTCTTCCCAAGCACGAGAACCACTTCGCGCCCGAACGAACGAGAGGCAGCAGAAAGATCAGCCGTTTGTGGGCAGCGGGGCGTTAAAGTCTTGTCAAACGTTAGAACGGGCTGGATAATCGAAGGAAGTGCGGCGACTGCGAGGCTCCGGGTTTTTCTGGAGCTGTCCGTTGTCGATTTCTAACGATGTGTTTCACCGCGCGAGTGCTGCCAAGCTCGACTGACGAAGCAGACGGAGAATGTGATGTTGATCCGAATTCGCTGGTCGCAAATCGTCTTGGTCGGTTGTTCTTGCGCCGCTTTCCTGCTGACCCAACTCTCCGCTTCGGCCCAGTTCGGCGGCACTAGTACCAGTGCTTTCGGTACTCGTTCGCTCGGGGGCAGCACCAGCAGCAACCGCACCGGCCGCTCGACGGGGGCCTCGAACAGCTCGGTTGGCAATTCGAGTGTTTCGGGCATCGGCAGTGGTGCCGGCACCGCCACCGGCGCAGCGACCATTGGTGGTTCCGAGAGGTTCATCCGTGGCAATCGCAACGGCGCATTTGTGGGTGCCGACTCGGGCGATGCCTCGAATGCTTACAGCCAACAAGCGGGTGGTGCCGCCGGTGGTCTTGGAGGCATGGGTAGCCTTGGTGGCGGCGCGATGGGGAATCAAATGATGATGCAGGCGTTCCGCCAACAGCAAAATCAAAGTCGCACGCAAAACCAGACGCAGCAGAAGGGGAAGGTCTCGCTCCGCACGCCGTTCAGCGTTGGTTTTACGACTACTCCCGTGGCGACCTCGGTGGTTAATACCCGTTTGCAGACCCGGTTTGCCAACTTGCCTGCGTTGAAGGGTAGAGGTTCGATTGAGGCGACGATGGAGGGAGATGTTGTGGTGCTGCGGGGCCAGGTAGCGACAGCTGCTGACCGGAAGCTGGCTGAAGACCTGCTTTCGCTGGAACCGGAAGTGAACCAGGTGCGTAACGAGTTGGTGATTGCCCAATCGTCGACTGAGGTACCGGCGCGTGAGTCCGTTGCACCGTCGGCCCCCAAGACCGTGAGTCGCCCGTTGGAACGTTAAACGACGACTGGGCGTTGGGCTGCAAATTGCCGGGCACTGGCTGGCCCGTCATGTTTGCGGGCATGCTGCCCGCAGGTAATGGATAGGTGGTTGTCGGTGGCAAGTTTGCTCCGGGCAACAAACCGGGCGGAGATCCTGCTGGCTGGGCCGCCGCTTCTTGCCGCCGCTCTTGACCTAAGCGTTCGGCAATGCCACGCGTCAGCTGAATCGACGTTGTCCGAATGTTCTCGCTGGGCGCGGGCTGCGTGGCGTGGGTAAAGAAGCTCTGTTGCCCACTCACTCCCGGCATTTGCTGCGGCTGAACACCTAAATCGGTCGGCGACTGAAAGCTGGCCGGCGCTACCCGATGATCGATTATGATCGGCTGGACCTGGCTCTGCTGTATTTGGGCATTGGGCGTTGGTGCCGTAGTGCCCGGCAGCAGGTTGCGCGACTGCTCACCCACGATCACTTGCCCACTGCTGGCGGTGAAGACCGGCAGCAAGCTGATTTCTAACTGCTGGCCGCCGACGGCATCCCACGGAATCCAGATGCTGTACGACGCGCCGAGTTCCGCCGGGCTGAAGTGCGTGCTGAGTTGTGCACTCGTAAAGACGAACTTGCGATCCGGTTTGCGGCCGTCGACTTGCTGCGCGGAATCGTTGTAGGCGTAGACGACCATTTGCCCTTCGATCGGAATGGGCTCGTCCTTGTGATTGTAAAAGTACAGGCGTCCGCCGAAGCCGCGCGTGGCTGGTTTGCCGGGGGTGTTGTACATCGCCGGTGCCCACAGCGCAACGAGTCGGGCCGGAGTTTGGAACTGCGTCTTGATCTCTTTGGGATCAGGATTCCACAGCTTGTTCCAAGACTTGCCCAGCGACCAATCGGGAGAGAACGTCTGGCAACCCGTCGTGGCCATCACGATCAAGAGAAGCGGCAAGCTGCGAAGGGCTAGGTTCATAGTACTCATCCGTGAGTCGACTGAATTCGCTGCGAATCGATGGATCGGCCCAGTGGTGCGAGTTACCGAGCCAGTGGTGTGAAGTTCGGGTTTGGTCCCTGCGGCACGTAGGCAGCGGGAGCGACCGTGCCCGGCTGCATGCCAGCAGGTTGCATGTTGGGCGATTGAAATTGAAACTGCGCCGGCTGCGGTCCATATTGCACTTGCGGCTGAGCGACCGGTTGGAACGGCGGCTGCTGCTGAAATTGCGTCGGTCCTTGCGGTATTGGCGGCAGGGCCTGCAGCGGCGTCACTGGTTGCAGAGCTTGATAGCCGCCGTTCTGGCTCAACTGATCAGGTTGCGACTGCGGCATGGCCGGCGTGGGTTGCAATGGTCGCCGGCTCGATTGCCCCGGCACCGCTGGAGGGAATGGCAGCGAGTTAGGGCCAGGAACCATGCTGCCGGGAATTACGCCCGGCACATAGTTAGGACTTCCTGGTGCCCGATCGAAGTTGTTCGGCTGAGCAGACCCCGGTCCCAGATTCTCGGGGGCGATCAAGCCTTCCGGAGCTGGGGTTTCATCGGGAAAAATCGTCGGCGTGCTGATGCCGCTATCGGCCGACGAAGTGAAGTGCTGAGCCTGGCCGTGGATGTTCCCCACATCGGCCAGACACCAGTGCATCCGCTCCGATTCACGCATGTTGAGCCAGGCCACGTGCTCGTCTGTTCGCATGACGTAGGGCGTCATAATGATTAGCAATTCCGTACGCTGAACATCGACCGAGTCGAAGCGGAACAAGCGGCCCAGCACCGGAATGTCGCCCAGGTAAGGGACGCGGCGAGTGGTTTCGCTTTGGTTCTTGGTGATCAAACCGCCGAGAATCACCGTCTGTCCGCTGCGGGCACTGACCGTGGTCTGAGCGCGCGTGACGTTGATGATCGGCTGGCGAATTGCAGTCCCGTCGGCACTGACCGAGATCGCGATCCCTTCCGCTTCTGGTCCCAGGTCCGATTTCACCGCGTCAATTTCCATCACGATCATGCCATCGGGGCTGGTTCGCGGCGTAACACCGAGAATCACACCGACGTCTTGAAAGGTCGTTTGATTTTGAATGCCGAACTGCGTCTGATTCGAGCTGGTGATGTAAGGTACCTGCTGACCGACCTGCACGTAGGCAGGCTGATTGTCGAGTGTTTGCACTTGCGGCCGGCTAAGGACCTGCATTCGCTGCGATTGCTGCAGCGCGCGAATGAGCACGTTCACCGATTCATTGCCGGCCGAGAGTACCAGCCCGCCGAAGCCAGCGGAGGCGTTCGTTCGTCCCACCGACAAGTTCGAGAGTGCCTGGGCAGCGACATTTTCGCGCGTGGCCAGCGAAGCGGGCGTGTTGTCGTTGCCAATGCCTGCCTGGTTGAACGGATAACCAATGCGTCCCAGGCCGGCGACACCCGCCACACCGCGATCGAACAGCAGCGAGTCTTGCAGACCAAGTTCGACGCCGAATTCATTCAGGTCGTTGAGGCTCACTTCGGCCAGCAGCACTTGAATGATGACCATGTTCGGGCGCCGATCGAGTTCTTCGACCACACGGCGAATTTCGTCGAAGTAACGTGGCGTTGCCGAGACGATCAGGCTATTGCTCACCTGCTCGGGAACCACAATCACTTCGCGCTCGAGCGTTTGCGGAGCACTGTTCAAGTTCGGCGCGATCTGATTCAGCTGCTGTTGCTGCGTCCGCAGTTGCGTCAGCGAGTTGGCCACTTCGAGCGCGGGGGCATTCCGCAAACGATAGACCGTCGTGATCCGTTCGCGAATATTCCCTTCGTCCAGCCGCACGAGGACTTTGTAAACTACGTTGAGGTCGCCGGTCGAACCCGAGGCGACGATGCTGTTGGTACGCACGTCGACCGAGAACCGCAGTGGCACCAGGGCGCTATCGCCACCGCCGGTGGCCGATTGCAGCAGCGCTTGCAAACCTTGATTGCCGCCAGCTCCGCCACCTTGTGCGGCCTGACCGAACAACTGTCGCAACAACTCGGCCAGCTGGGTGGCATCGCCGTTGACGATGGTAAAGACCTTGATCTGCGCTTCGGTCGCGGGCAATTCATCGAGTTGGCGAATGAGGGCTTCGATGAGCGCCATGTTCTTGGCGGGACCAGTGACGATGATCGAGTTGCCGCGCGGGTCGCTGGTCAGTTGCATGTCGGCGAGGATTCCGCTTTCGATCATGCCCTTGCCGTCGACCTGCAGCAATTGCAGCGCACCTGATGGACGAGCGCTGGTGCCGGATTGATTGTTGGTGCCACCGCCACCTTGCTGTGCGCCAGGCAGAGTCGTTTGGTTGCCGGTGGTTGTTCCCCCTTGGCCACTAATGGCCGCTTCGAGGACGGGGACCAGTTCATCGGCGAGAGAATTGCGCAGTTTGAAGATGCGAACTTCATCGACGACGCCCGTTTGTTCGCTATCGAGCTTCTCGAGCAGCTTGGCGACTTCTTCCAGGTCGCGCGGCGAAGCTTGCACGATCAGGCTGTTGGTTCGGGCGTCGGACACAATGTTCACCCGCGTACCCAGTCCGGCGCGCTGACCGGTGGCACCGCCTGTGGCACCAGGTTCGGTGAAGAACGTTTCGACGGTCGTTTCGGCATTGGCGGCTGAGATCCGCCGCAGCGGAAAGACTTGCAATTGCGTATCGGGCGCAACGGGCTTATCGAGCTGTTCGATCAACTCCCGTAGCGGCGGCAAGTTCTCTTTACGGCCAATCAGAAGCAAGGCATTCGGCTTCACCAGTGGGACAATGGTGACTCGACCACCACGGGCGGAGAAGACCTGGTCGTAAATCTGCGAGATGACATCGTTCAGAGCGCGGCCATCGACGTGCCGCAAATGAAAGACCTCTACTTCGGGCTTGGTCTCTAAACTTTGTGTTTCAATCTGTTCGATCAGGCGCATCACTTTCTCAACGTCCGATTTGCGGCCGGTGAGAACCATCACATCTAGCCCTTCGATGTAATCGATTCGCACATTGCCGATGCGGCCAAAATCGCCCAGGCCCCCTTCGGGAATGTCATCTCCAGCGGGAGCTTCGCCACCCGGTCCAGGTGCCACTGGCGGTCCCGCCGCTGGCGGTTCGCCCGGCTGAAACAACATGGAGACATACTCGCCAATGTGTTGATGTTGGCCGGAAGCGGGGCTGGTGGGACGCGTGGCAGCTTGCATCCAAGTGAGCAGTTTTTGCACGGAAGCTGGTTCCGCGCGATTGAAGGCAACCAGCTCCGATGCTTCACCCGCGCGAGCAGCAGGGCGATCGAGCGAGATTGCCAATTTGCGCAGCGCTGGCGCAGCTTCCTGCGAAGCTTGGATCTGGACGGTCCCTTCGTTGCGCACGATGGTTAACTTGGCTTCTTCGCCCGTTCCCAATTTCAGCTTATAGCGGGCCGCGCCGCTGTTCGTGCCCGCCACATCGGGCACGAAGCCGACGCGTCGCAATTGGCCTTCGAAATCCTTCCACGAAACATTGCGCAACGTGTGCAAGTTGGGATTAGCAGCCGAGACAGTCGGTTTGCCGCTCAGGCGGTCGCTGACGGCTTGATGGACATCGACCGGGCCGACGACCAGCAATTGATTGGCGCGGGTATCGACGACAATCCGCACTTCGCGCCGCGCGGCCAGCGATGTCTTCAAGTCAGCCGCCACCGTCTGCAAATTAGCTGCAGGGACCGGATAGGCTTTGATTGTCGTGGCGACTTCAGCTTGAGCCCAAGCAGAGGTGCACGTGACAGTCACTGCGGCGGCAGACAGCAGCCACGCGTGGGCCTGACGGCGCCAGAACGTCGGCAGCAGCCAGTCGCTATGCGTGGATGCCGGTGAGCGTGAAGCAAACATGGGGGGAGCACTTCCGTGTGGTTTCGCAATCCAAACCAAATGCGCGCACACTGCCGGAACAGTCTGCGTACACGGAATAATCGGCAAATCTTACCAGGGCCGTGAACCTATGTTGCTGGAAAACCGAATCTTGGCGACCCGCAACAAAGCCTTGCCAGACAATACGTTAGCGAACTAAGCCGTGGTCGATTGATAGTCTTGCTGGCAACCGCTAGCTGCAGAAACATCTCGCCAGAAGTCGTCTACAGCTTACTTAGTCTCTTCAGTTTCCGGAACTTCCGGCGGATTAGCCTCAGCCTTCACTGCTGGGACAGCATCGCTGGCTGACTCCTCGGCGGGCAAGTCTGCTTTGACTTCGGACTTTTGATCCGGCCCACTGGTACCTTCGGATGTCGGAACTGCTGGCAGAGAGTTGTCCGGCACTGAGTTGGCTGGCGGAATTGCCGCTGGCACTTCAATCGCGGCGGCAACAGGCATGACCGTCGCCTGTTCCAGGTTTTCGCCCTTGGACACGCGCAGATGTTTCCCCTTGGTCTTCTTGTTGTTCGATTCGTAGACAAACTCGTTGTCGAGAATCTCGCGGACCGTCCCCTTCACCGAACCAATCTCAAATGCTTCTCCTTCGTGCAACTTCAACAGCTGCGCGGTGGGACGCACATACAGCCAGATTTCACCTTCGGCGCCGACAGAAATGATGGCACTTAGCACCGTATGCTTCGCGTTATCGAAGGCCAGCTTGGGTTCATCGTCGACTGGCGGTGGCGGCGGCCGCGGCACCTCGCGCGGGGGCGGCGGAGGATCGGTCACGGTCACGATCAGTTTTTCGGTGGAAATGCGCGGCGGGAAATTGTCGTCGCGCACCGCAATTTCAAATTCGTATTCACCAGCCTTGCGCGGCGTCCAACTAAAGCGGCCATTCGCATCGAGCCGGGCATCTTTCGAGGCAGACTTGATCAATTCGAAGTTAACCACATCGAGCGGATCGGGATCGGTAGCTTTGGCCGAGATCTCCAACGAGCGGTTTGTCGTCCCTCGCTGGCGACCGAGCCCGCTCAAGCGCGGCACGGTGTTCGGCGGGGCGAAGATGTTCCGGCCTACGATGGAGTTCTGATAGTCCTCCAGCTTGGCCAGCTTTAAACGCTGCGAGGGGCGTTCGGTTAAGTCGTTGGCTGGTGCGGCGCTCCGCAGCGACAGCGCATCGAGCGTCAGTTGCAGGTCGAGTTCTTTCGAGTCTTTGATCGGCTTGATGCTGACCCGCGAAACGCGGTGGAGCAAATCGACGCGGTAGATATCGTACAACAACTTGACGATTTGCTCATAACGACCCTTGCCGTTAACGGTGAAAGTCTGTTGCACAAAGATGTCGCCCGTCGGGCGCTGGCCGCTGGGGCTGACGACTTGATCGCGCAGGCCGGCGTCTTCCAATTTGGTCAGCAGCCAATGTTGATAGGCCGAGCGAGCGAGGGCTGTATCCGGTGGCAACGAGCGGGCTTCATACTCGCTAAGCTTCTTTGCCGCCTTCATTGTTTCGGTAACTGCCAGGCGTTGCTTTTTCAGCTGCGAGTCGAGCGAGGAAATCTGCCCCGTTCGATACGACACGGCGCTGGTGTAGTAGCCGCTGATAAACCACAGCGTGACGATGGCCACGCAGACTCCGACGACAATGGCGAGCGTTCGTTCACGGTCGGTCATTTCGCACCTCCCGCTGCACCACGCGTGGCAGTAGGAGCAGGACGCGAAGCTCGCCCGGTCTTGGTTTGTAGCGGACCATTCGGCCCATGCACCATGACTTCCTCACGATAGCGCCAGGCCAGCGCACCAGCGCGAGGATCGCGCTTGCTACCGCTGCCGATCACGGTGCGGTCTTTGTCGCGAAGGGCCGTTTCCATTTCGCTGATGGTGTCGGGCTGATCGGCCACACCTTGCACGACGAGATTGCCGCCGCCAGTGTTGGACTTCGAGAGCGCCAGCAGATCCTCAACACGAGCTTGTTCTGCAGGGGGAAATCGCTGCGAGAGCCGTTCGAGTTCATCGAGCCAATTCACATCCGCAGCTGCGAACTTGTCGAGTTCCAGGACTTTGGTTCGGGTGGCCTTACCTTGATCGACGACCTTGGTTTGCGATTTCAGGTCTCGGTTCAGGTCGGCGATGCGGGCGTCCATCGTCCGCAAATTCCACCAGCCGAGCGCGGCAAGCACCAGCAGACTCGCGGCGAGAGCGCCGCCAACGACGGTATAGATGCGGTTGTGATTGACCGGTGGCGGACGCCGGCGTGGATGCAGGAAGTCGATGGTATGCGGACGATTGGCTGCTTCATCAACGAGCAAGCCCAGCAGCGGCGCAAATGCGCCCGGAAATGCCGGTCGCGTACGCTGCAGCGAATCGGAGACTTCAACGACGGAGAAGGGATCGACCACGCGCAGATCCATCTGCAGATCGGTCCTCCACGCGGCCTGTAATTCGGGCAGCTTGCGTTCATCGCCAAAGATGACGATCTCATCGACGCGGCGACCACCGAGTTGATTCTGCGCGGCGACAATTGTGCGCCGCACTTCGCCGAGCAGCGCCTTGGAGCGAACTTCCGGCGGAGCTTCGCTGCTGGGCAAGCGAACCGTACGGGGATAGACGACATTCGGACCAATCAGCACGGCCAGGTCGGCATCGTCCCCCAGCATGTCGACCGTCATCCGGCAGCGATCGTCTTGTGTCGTCGCCCGCAACAGCGAAGCTGCCGCGAAGGGACGCAGCACCAGGTGCGAGGCCGTAAGTCCTGCCGCGGCACAGACGCCGCGAATCTGCGCCACGATTTCGGGCGAGACTGCAGTCGCGAGTACGCTAGAGCCACCATCGGCGGTGCTGCCGAGCGGGGAAAAGTCGAGCGGCCAATCATCCCCCAGGGTGGCGAACTGCCGCATTGCTTGAAAGCGTACGAGGTCGGGAAGTTCATCGGCCGGAGCGGGCGGAGTATTCAGGAAGCGGAGTTCCAAGTTCGCGCGACCGACGGCGATCAGCGCGTCCCCTTTGGAAATGCCACGTTGCTGCAACTCTTTGCCGAGCAGCGTACCGATTTCCGCGGGCGTGATCGGTTGTTCGCGAGTGAGAAACGGAATGGCGAACGCTTCTTCAATAATCGCGTTCTTGCCCCGCTGCTGCGCAATCGCGACGCGGAACTCTTTGCTATCCCATTCGAAGGCGACCAAACGCTGCATGATGTGAACTCAATCCGTCGCAGCAATTGATGGGCTGCGAACCAGAAGCAATAACTGTCTGCCTAATAACCGCCAGAGCCTGGTGTCGACATTGCACCGGGAATTGGTGCGCCACCCAAGCCACCTTCGAGAAAATCGACCCCGAGCGTCTCGACGGCATAGCCACGACCCAGATGACTCAGGTCTCTCCAGAATAATACGCGTGCCGGGGAGGAGGAAGCATCGAATATCACCTCGGCCCGAGCCGACGCTTCGCCACTCTGGTAATAGCCGACGATCTGCGCCCGATAAACGTCACCCCCCGCACAAACGAACGGCATCAGCGTGCGCATCTCGGCGAGGGTGACAATTCCCTCCGCCATAATCCAGGTTTCGTGCCGCTTGTTGGCATCGTCGGCAGCCGCTTCGTACGACCGCCGCGAAAGAATCTCGGTAATGATATCGTCGTTCATTCCCGGAATGCCGCGCAAGATGTGAGCCGGCGCTTGATTGATGTTGATGCGCCCCGGAATAGTTGTTGCGGGGTTGATCGTGCAAGTGTCCATCAATTTCGGCAGCCACAAACCCATACCGCCACCGAGTCCGCTGGTGAATGGGGAGGCAATCACTTGCGACTGGCCGGCGTTCGTCACCCGCAGGCGGGCATCGCACAGGTCGAGCAATTGCACTAGCGGAACGCGAACGGGCTTCGACAGGTCGAGCGTTAAGTTGCTGGCCGGCACACTGGCTTGGCCCGCTGCTGCGTTGGGTCCATTCTGCCGATAAGCAATGATGAAGTTCACCCAGTCCTGCGGCAGTCCCGCAGCATTCAGACTCTCATACAACAAGTTGACATCGTTGCCGTTGAGATAGACGCGCGGTTCGCCGTTTTCTTGCAAGTTGTTTTCGAGACTGTGCAACGTGAAGTAGGCCGACCAGCCACGATCGGAAGCGCCGGACGAATCTTCGCTCCCTCCCTCATGCGGATCGAGCGTTCCATTGCGATTCACATCGGCCCCAAAGAGCAATTGTGGGGTGATGCCGCGCACCAGGAGCAACTCCTCGACCGTATCGAGCGGGCCATTCTTGGGGCGATACGCAGGATTCAGTCCTGAATAATGATCGACCTCAGCGCCGAGCGGGCGAGATTCATCGTCTGGATCAATCCAATCGAGAATTGCATCCGCGGCTTCTTCGGTCATGCCGGGCAAGCCCATGAGCAACTGAGTGGCTGAGCCCTCTTGCTGCGCTTCCAATACCAGCAGCGTATTCAAGTTCAAGCGAGTGGATTCATCTTCCAGCCCGTTACGCAGGCCGGCGAGAGTCCCTTCGTCACTCAAGTTCGGCGACAAGATCGCCACGCTGGCTCGTTCGCGTGGGTCTTCGTCGGGAACGATGGTCAACCCTTTGAAGCGGCCGGGGTTGTTGAAGACGCCCCCCGCTTCGAGTCGGGCCAGTTTGCTTTGCGAAAGAAAGAGCCGCGTGGCTTCGACCCCCGAATCGACGAGCAGCCGAGTTTGCACCTGGCGACCGGTGAGTTGAGCCGACTCTTGATGGGTCAGCATCAAGTCGGTGAACGAGTAAGCACCGAGCGCGAGGAACATGACCACAATCAGCACGATGATGAGGATCATACCCCGCTGAGCAGGCGAAACAGGCGAGCGCTTAGCGACCACGGCCACCTCCGCCGCCCATGCCACCAAAGCCACCGCCAAATCCGCCCATACCACCGCCGCTCATGCCGCCACCAAAGCCGCCGCCTCCGCGTGGCCCACCTTGTCCCTGTCCACCACCGCCGCGCGGCCCACCTTGACCGCCTCCTGATTGGCCGCCACCACCGCCGCGTGGTCCCCCTTGACCACCTCCCTGTCCCGGGAAGCCGCCCTGTCCGCCGCCACCTTGACCGGGGAAGCCACCGAACCCACCTTGGCCGCTATTCTGTCCATTTCCCTGACCGCCACCTTGGCCACCGTTTTGTCCAGGGAACCCGCCACCCATGCCACCACCACCACCAGCTGCCGCCGCGGCATCGCCGGAGAGATCGAGATTGCCGGTTTGCGACAGGGCAGTGTCTTCAGTCGAAGCCTGCGGTTTTTCGTCGATCGAGCTGGCTGTGGGCAAACTCACGGTGAGCGTATAGACGCGCTCTTCCGGTTCTTCGGTCGCAGTCGAAACCTCGGCGAGCGGATTGAGCGAAGTTTTGGCCCCATCACCAGGTGGCGACAAAACGAGCGTGATTTCAATCGCTACGGGCAGCCCTTGACTGGCGACCGAGTCCCATTCGCTGGTCCAACTGGCACCATCGAAATACATGAACTGCAGCCCGACCACTTCTTCGGCCAGCAGTTCAGTGTTGCCCAGCGTGCCGTTCGTGTTGCCGTTCTCTTCCGACCAGATCGAAACAGCGCGATCGAGGACGCGGCGCATCAAGCCCCGACCGCGACCATCCAAACTGGCGGTGACTTGCGAACTGGGAGCAATTCCCATCCCAGACGAAAGGGCTGCTTCTTCGGAACGGAGGAAGTAAGAGACCGTCTTCATGTCGCTGGGAATATCGACGACGCTTTGTAGGGCATCGGCCGAGAGTTCTGCCTGATATTGGTCAACTCGCGGCAACCGGCTGACATCGAGTTGCAATTCAGTGCCGCTGCCATAGAGCCCGACTACACCGCCAGCCGATTGCTCGCCGTAGGTTGAAGTGGCTTGCTCCGTTTGCGGGTTGACGTTCAAGTCCGTGCTGCCGAGCGTATTTTGAGAATTGCCGCCGTTTCCAGTCCCGCCACCGGTGTTGCCCGTACCACCTTGGCCTTGGCCACCCTGCCCACCGGTCGAATTCGAGTTCTGTCCACTTGCGCCCTGATTCGCGCCCGCGCCACCAGTTCCTCCTTGACCGCCCGTCGCACCACCCAAAGCGCCCATGCCTGCGCCGCCGAGCATCGCGCTGGCGTTCTGGCTATTGCCGGCGACTGTTTCCAAGCCACTTAAGTCGGGCGGCATATGTTGCACAGCAGCGCGAATGTCATCGGCAATATGACGAAGAATCGAACGGGCGAGTTGTGTCTCTTCGACATGCGTGCGACGCGTGTCGTACATCCGGAAATTGAGATCGATGGCCATCGCAATCAGACCCATGACGATGGTCGTCAGGCTGAGGGCGAGAATCAGTTCGAGCAATGTCACGCCGCGCGCAGAAACCGCGAACCGCGCGGCGTGCGGCGAAAGAACGGCGATTGTATTGTTGGATTTAGCGGCCACCGAAGCCTCCGCGCGGTGCACCACCGCCGCCCCGAGTTCCGCCACCACGTGGGCCACCTTGGCCACCACCACGCGGCCCGCCACCGGGGCCTTGTCCACCGCCGCCGCCTGGTCCGATACCGCCACCACCACCTGGGAATCCACCGCCGCCACCACCTGGGAATCCACCGCCGCCACCACCTACGAATCCACCGCCGCCACCACCAGGACCGCCACCTTGGCCATCACCGTTGTTGCCGCCGCCGTTATTTCCACCACCAGCACCACCGCCAGGGAAACCACCACCAGCACCGGCTCCCCCTAGGCTGGAAGCGGCCGATTGCGTTGTCCCCGCTTGTCCTTGACTGGCAGTCGCAGCGGCTGACTTTTTCTCTTCAGCGGCGAGACGGGCTGCTTCTTCCACGGTGGGATCGACGATCCAGCGAGTCAGGCTGAAGAGGACAGGGCGCGTGTGCGTTTGTGGATCTTGCTCGACTGTGACCAGAATCGTGAGCAGGCCCTGCTGATCGATTTGTTGTGACTCTACCGAGTAGAGCCATTCTCCTTCGTCGTCGGCCGGCTGTTGAAAAATCGTATCGGGAAGGGCGATGCCGCTGGCGATTTCAGCCATCTTGCTCTCGGCCAGCAACTGGGCGGTGGTCGAATCGCGGGCTGTGGCAGCCGAGATCGAACCAATGCGCACCAGTTGGCCAAGGACGGCCATCGAGCCCCCCAAGATTGCCAGGGCGAGCATCACTTCCAGCAACGAGAGACCCCGGAGTGCTCTGTTCTTGTTGCGAATCATGGCAGCACCTCACCCGGGCGAATCGCGGCCAGCAAATCTTCGAGCAGCGCCTGCTCGCCGACGGCACTCGTGCCAGTCAGCCCGCGCAGTTGAACGCGAATCGCTGCTTGCTTTTCGTCGGCGACAATCACATAGGAATCGGTTGCCGAGCCATCGGGATAAAACAAGATCGGTCGAGACCATTGCTCGGCGGAAGTATTGTTTTGCATCATGAAGTCTTCAACTTCATAAGCCCGCGTATCGAACTTCGCATCGCCACCGGCGAACGTAATTCCCTCGGGAAGTTCTTTTGTCTCGCAATCATCCAACGCCGTTTCCGGAGCTGTACCGAAACTGGCCACGCTGTCGATCGGATTTCCTTCGGTGGCTTCGTCCGCAGCCAGCCAAGGCTGGAGTGTGAACTTCCGGCCCGAGACTTCGAAGCGGAAAACTTGAATCCGTCCGCTCTTCATTGCTTTAACGTGCGCCCGCGACCACTCGATGCGCATCGTTTCCGACGCGCTCTTCAGCCTTTGAGCCCGCAGCGAACCAGTCAGAGCAGGCATCGCGACAGCTGCAGCCAGCACCATGATGACCAGCACGACCATCAATTCCATCAGCGAGAACGCACCGCGAGCCCGGCAGCTCGTTTTAGGCTGCCCGCTACTCTTCGGGTGCTTCACGCTGCCCCTTGGCATTGCTCACCGGACATTAGAGGGTGATATCGTCGTCGGTACTGGGAGTTCGATCGGGGCCGGCACTAAAGATGTTATAGCGCTCGTCGTCAATCACTTCGTATTGATACGGTTGATCCCAAGGATCGAGCGGAATCTGCTTGTCGATGTACGGCCCCTGCCACTTGGTCTGGTTAGGCAGATCGGCGGGCAATTCGACAAGCGAATCGAGGTTCGAGGGAACTTGATTGACGTGCAATTGATAGAGCTTGATGGCGTCTTCAAACGACCGCAACTGAGTCCGGGCAGCGTCTTTGAACGCGGTGGCCTGCATCTTGAGGACCGAAACGGTGACGATCGAGCCCAGAATGACCAGGATCGCGAGCACGAGCAACACTTCCATCAGCGTGAAACCACGACGCCGAGTTGACTGACGACGATTGGAAATCCGAAGAGAGGAACGCATAACCCCATCCTTACTAAAAGCTTGAAACCTAACTATTTAACCCTTGCAGTCCCCGGCAGTCTCGCCGGTCAGCCGCAAAATTTTGTCACAAAATTATTTGACAAATGCCGCTTTACCCCAAAGCGCTACTCATCTTGATGATCGGGACGAGCAAAGCGATCACGACGAGCAAAATAATTGCCGCCAGTGCCACTAGCATGAGGGGTTCAAGCAGCCTAACCAGGAGGTCCAATTGGCGGGAGGTACGGCGTTCCAGGCTATCGGCCAGGTCCACCAGCACCTTGTCGAGCGAGTTCGATTCCTCGGCCACGGCGATCATTTCCACAACCATCTTAGGAAAGTGACCACTGGCGGCCAACGGTTGGGCCAGCGTTTGGCCCGAGGAGATGTTTTCGGAAGCCGCGGCAATCGCCTTCGATAGCACTCGGTTGCCAGCCGCGTCGCGGCTGATTTCGAGTGCTTTCAGGATCGGTACGCCGTTATGCAGCAGGGTGCCGAGGACGCGACAGAAGCGGGCCACGGCAAACGCCTGAAAAATAGGTCCGGCAATGGGCATTTTCAGTTTTAGCCGGTCGCTAAGTTGGCGGCCTTCTTCGGTTTGCAAGCGAAAGCGAATGAAGACAATCGCAATGATCATCGCCCCAACCGCCACCAGGCCCCACTGGCGCGAGAAAGCACTGAGCGAAAGGAGCGCGTCGGTGATCCACGGAAGTTCGCCGCGTTCGCGCAGACGCTCGAACATGATGGCGAACTTGGGGACGAAAAACACGATCAGGCCAATGACCACAATCGAACCTACCGTGCCGAGAATGGCCGGGTAGGCGATGGCGCTCATCGTCCGCCCCTTCATTTCTTCCTGCAACTCGGTGAACGAAGCGACGCGTTCAAGTGCATCTTCGAGAAAGCCGCCTTCCTGCCCCGCGCGGACCATGTTAATGGCCATCTCGCTGAACGCTTTAGGAAAGCGTTGCATCACGTCCGCCATCGAGTTGCCGTCTTCGACCTTATGGTGAACTTCGGCGAGGATGGCTTTGAGATTCTTGTTTGACGTTTGGTCGCGGAGCACTGCGAGCGAACGGAGCAGTGGCACACCGCTGCGGAGCAAGGCAGCGAGTTGGTTGTAGGTGGTCGCCATCGTGTTGCCCTTCACAGACAACTTGGCACCCGGCGCGAGATAGCCCTTGCTCACTGCAACTTGCAACGGAAACAACGTCTTGCCCGACAACAGCGAGATCGCTTCGCGCTCCGACTGCGCAGCAATGGTGCCAGTCACTTTCTGACCAGTCATCGTGCGAGCGGTATAAGCGAATTCAGGCATAGGTCGGGAGCAGCAATCAGGGGTCTGGTGTCAGTGGGAACTCCCTCTACTCGGTACTCCGGAGTGAGGGTTGGGGTGAGGGGTCTTTAGGTTGGAGGTTGCTATTGGTTGCTTCTTTCCATCGTAATCAAGCGGCCAGGAGTGAGTGGTCGGTTTTGCGGTAGTTCGGGCCCCTCACCTCGGCCGTCTCCCCGGAGTACCGAGGAGAGGGAGGAAGAGAAGAATTCCCCATCCCCAGTTCCTAGTTCCCAACTCCCAAATCACCTCTTAATCAGCATGCTAAAATCGGACTTAGCGTTACGAACGACTTCTTCGACAGTCGACACGCCGCTCAGTACTTTACGCCAGCCATCTTGCCGCAGGCTGAGCATCCCGTCGGCCATCGCAGCTTCCACAATTTTCCAACTGCTCACTCGATCGTGCGCTAGTTGGCGAATGTCGTTGGTGGTGATCAGCAATTCGTAGATGCCAAGCCGGCCGCGATAGCCGGTTTGGCGGCATTCACGGCAGCCGGTAGGACCAAAAATCTGCTTGCCCGGCAGCTTTTCCCACGGAAAATCGGCCGGCGCATCTTCAGGTCCCAATTGAATGGGCTGCTTGCAGTGAACGCACAGTCGACGCAACAGTCGTTGGGCCATCACCGCTTCGACGGTACTGGCCACGAGAAACGGTTCGACACCCATATCGACGAGTCGCGTGTAAGCACTCGCGGCGTCGTTGGTGTGGAGTGTGCTGAACACCAAGTGACCGGTGAGGGAAGCCTGAATCGCATTCTCGGCCGTTTCGAGATCACGAATTTCGCCGACGAGGACGATGTCCGGATCGTGACGCAAAATCGAACGGAGCGAATGACCAAACGTCAGGCCGATTTTCTGATGGACCTGAATCTGATTAATTCCTTCGAGCTGATATTCGACCGGGTCTTCGGTCGTGATGATCTTCACGTCGGGCGTATTGATCTCGATCAGTGAACTGTAGAGCGTCGTGGTTTTGCCCGAACCAGTGGGCCCCGTGACCAGGATGATGCCGTGCGGCATATCGATCATTTTGCGATAGGCCTGGTAGGTGTCCTCTTCCATACCAATCTGCCGCAGATCGAACTTCATCGAGCCCTTATCGAGCACGCGCATGACCAGGCCTTCGCCGTGAATCATGGGGATGATCGACAAGCGGATGTCGATTTCGCGGCCACTTACCTTGAGCTTCATGCGGCCGTCTTGCGGTAGTCGCTTTTCGGCGATGTTCAGCCGCGCCATGATCTTCAAACGGCTGATGATGGCCGATTGAAAACGGTTGATTTCTGGCGGCACGGGCTGGGTTTGCAGCAGGCCGTCGATGCGGTAACGAATGACGACGCCGGAGGGCTGCGACTCAACGTGGACGTCGCTCGCGCGCGATTCGATGGCTTCGAGCAGAATTTCGTTCACCAGCCGAACCACCGAGGCTTCTTGCGCCATCTCGGAGAGTTCGCTGCCGTCGGTCTCGATCTCACTGAGGAGTTCGATGCCGTCCTCTTCGTCCTTAACAGCCTGAGCCACCAGGCCATCGACCGTTTCGCTACCGACGCCTAGATGCCGCTTGATCAGCTTGGCGATTTCGACACGCGAAGCCAGGATGGGCATCACCGAGAAGCCGGTGGCCGCTGAAACTTCGTCCAGCGGATAGAGGTCGAACGGATTGCTGGTAGCGACGATCAACTGCCCGTGATCGTGGCGAATCGGGAAGAGCGTTTGCCGGTGAATCAGTCGTTGAGGAAACGATTTGAGCAGAGACAGGTCGACATCGGTGGAGGTCAGGTCGATGAAGTCGATCCCCACTTCGTCGCCGACAGCGCGGAGGGCTGCCTCTTCGGTGACAAACCCCATCTGTACCGCAGATTCGATCAACTTGATGCCGTCGCCGTGACCGTTGGCCTGCTGACGCGTCTGCGTGAGTTGCCGCTGATCGATCAATCCGCGACGGAGGAGAATTTCACCGGCTTCCATCGTTACCTAGATCTGCCTGCGTATAAGGGTGGGACGAGAACTTGGAGCACAACTTTTCCCGCAGGATGGAGGAAGAGTTGGCGGCAGGAGGCGAGACTTCCATCATAAACCGACAATCTGGCAAACCCAAGATGAATCGAGAGCCACCTTTATTGGCACGAATGTGCCAACGACGGTTAGAATCGGCCGCCGAACCTTAACCTGCGAAGGCTCTTACCTGCCTTGCTCTGCGTGAGTTTTGATAAAAAAGCCGGTTCTGGGCTGATCCTAAGACCAACCCAAAACCGGTGCGTGGAGACCAAAGTTAGTGTCTCAATTGCCTGGGCTTAGCCCACGTGGTTTTCCGCAAACTGCGTGAGCCAAGGCCCACGTTTGGGTCAATTAATCACCGTCAGCAGGGCGTTGCAGCGGTGCAGCGCCGCCACGGCCACCTGGGCCACCGCGACCGCCAGGACCACCTTGGCCGAACTGCGGGGCGCTGAATTCGAACTTCGACCCGGTCAACTTTTCCAACTTGGCGCGCTGATCGGCGGTCAACACGCTGAGGATTTCAGCGCGGGCTTCGTCGCGCAGTTTGGCCAGCTTCTTGTCGAGATCGGCTTGCACGGCCTCGGCCTTCTTGCGGAGCTCTTCCTTCTGAGCATCGGTGATGCCCAGTTCGGTTGCCAGCGTGTCGCTGATGCCACCGGGGCTACGACTGAACCGCGCCGAGCTTTGGATCATCAGTTGCTTGAGCCGTTCGCGCTGCTGGGGCAACAGCACTGCGTCGACCTGCGCTTCCGAGTTTTTGCGGAATTCCTCGAATTTGGTGCGGCGCTCGTCTTCCGACAGATCGCGGAAATCGCGGAACGCTTCGCGCATGCTGTCCCGGATCTTGCCGGCGACTTCTTCCAACTGCTTCTCTTGATCGGGCACAATTCCCAATTCAGCTTTCACCTTTTCGTCGCTCAGCAACTGGGTCATCCCGCCGCCAAAGCCGCCGCCGCCAAAACCACCGCCGCCCGGTCCGCCAGGACCACGACCGCCACCTGGCTGCCCGAACGCCAGTTGCGACGCTCCGATTAGCGTCACCACGCACACCGCCATTGCCTGAATGCGGAACTTCATCGCTCACCACTCCCGAAAGGGTTTCAAAAAAGATCAAAATCGGCGACTTGCCACGACAGTGAGGCTCGCCCGGATAATTGCGTTCCCTGGTTCCTAATCATCAAACCCCGAAGTACTCGCGCGGTATCGCGATTGCGGAAACCCGCAACAATATCCTTGCCAGCAATTCGTTGCCAGTACGGCTGCTCCTGGAATCTGCTTGCTTCCTGGCCCCGTTCGGGGTTAACGTAACATGTGATGGCCGTTGCAGTTCTTTTCTCTCCGCACGTCCGTTCTCGTCACTCAATCTGCCGATGCTCGCTTATCTCGTGATCCGCGAAGGGTCGAAATGGACCGACGTTTTTCGTCTGGTTCCCGGTCGAACTGTGACCATTGGCCGCGCCGGCACCAACCAAATCGTCATTAAGGACGAGCGTTGCAGCCGGAACCACGTAGAAGTCTTCTTGAATCGGGGCGAGTGGACCCTCCGCGATCTCGATAGCCGCAACGGGACGTTTATCAACAACAAGCAGGTGCGGGGCGATAATGTCCTCTCTCCCGGCGACATTGTCCGGATTGCCAACTGCCAATTGGGATACGTCCATGACCTGACGCACGCATTTCCCGATCCCGATCATGCCAGTGTGCTGGCGGTGCCGCCGCAACTGGGAGACGAAACGGTTCTCGGCGCGCCCCTGATTGCCGATACGGGAGAAGTGCTCGAAGTGGGTGAAGCGAGCATCCACGAAGTTAACGAACCGACCCACATTACTCACCGCCGTAATCAAACGCGCTATCTGCGTCCCGGACCAGCCGCCGATTTACCGATCCCGCGGGTGGGCCAGGCAGCGGCCAAACTTTGTCGCCTGGCCTTTGAACTGGCCAGTCAGCCCGATATTCCGTCAGTCGCGCATCTGGCGCTCAACGGCCTATTCGAGGGAACCCATGTCGACGCTGGTGCCGTGCTGCTGGTGCCGCGTGGTTACGAAGGGATGCCCAATCCTACCGACCTGCAAGTGGTCGCTTCGCGCACCGATCACGAACCGGTCTATCATCGCCCGTCGAGTTTTTTGGCGGCCACTGTTTTGCGCGATGGCGAAGCTGTACTGGCGCGCAACATCGAAGGTGACAGTCAACTCGGGCTGCGCGACAGCAAAGGGGAATTTCACGCCACGAGTGTGATGTGCGCGCCCGTTCGCCAGGAGAAGCGAGTCATCGGACTGATTCACTTGTATTCGACCGAGGATCATCGGGTGCCCGATCCGGACGATCTCGAGTTCACGCTGGCGGTTGCCGAGAACATGGCGCTCGCGCTGCGAAATCTGCAGCGGCAACAAGAGCTGGCCGAGAATCTGAATCAGACGCGCAACGAAATTGTCCAGCTGCGCAAACAGCTAGGAGCCGAGAGTGAGCTCGTCGGCAGCAGCCTGGTGCTCAACAGCGTGCAGCAACAAATTGCCCGAGCTGCACCGAGTCGCGCGACGGTATTGATTCGGGGCGAAAGTGGCGTCGGCAAAGAACTGGTCGCCCGGGCCATGCACTACGCCAGCCCGCGCAAGAAAGGCCCATTCGTCTGTTTGAACTGCGCCGCGCTGTCCGAATCGTTGCTCGAAAGTGAGCTCTTCGGCCACGAGCGCGGAGCATTTACCGGAGCGACGGAGCGGAAGATCGGCAAGTTCGAAGCGGCGCACGCTGGCACGCTGATGCTGGACGAAATTGGCGAAATGAGCCCGCAAATTCAAGCGAAGTTTTTGCGCGTGCTCGAAGGGCATCCGTTCGAGCGAGTGGGGGGCGCTCAACCAATTAAGACCGATGTCCGCGTGATTGCCGCGACCAATCGCGACTTGGAACGAGCCGTCGCCGACAGCACATTTCGCCGCGACCTTTACTTTCGCCTGCGCGTCGTCGAGATCTATGTTCCCCCGCTGCGCAAACGTCCCGAGGACATTCTCGAATTGGCTGCCTACTTCCTCGATAAGTTCAACTCCGAGACCGGCCGCAAGTTGCAGGGCTTCACGCCCGAAGCCATCGAGCAGATGCAGAACTACCGTTGGCCCGGCAACGTGCGCGAACTGAAGAACGTAATCGAACGCGCGGTTGTCCTCTCGCGCAGCGACCTGATTGAGGTCGAGGACTTGAACCTCTCGAGCCTCGGTACGATTTCGGGAGACTCGAACGAAATGCCTGCCGTGAAGGCGATGTTCGAACCACTCTCGCTCGAAGATATCGAGAAGCGGCATATTCTCGCCACGCTAACGGCCACCAACTGGAACAAGAGCCGCACCGCCTCCATTCTTGGCGTCGAACGCTCGACACTCGATCGCAAGATCAAGCGCTATGAACTTCGCCCCCCCACATCTCCCCGCGGAGACTGGCTGGTGGCGGAGTGAGGGACCGGTGAGATCTTGCCAGGCAAATTGGCTGGATCAGTCGTTCGCGAGAACGTGGGCTACGCTCGGACCAATTCCCGTTCGGCCGATGTTTCACGCACCCAGCCGGCCGAGACGGCAAACGCATAGCTGCCGAACAGCAGACAGGCGAAGAACAAGTCGCCATAGAGCGTGTTGCGGAAGAATGGCAGGGCCTGTTGATAGGAGTGCATTAGGCCGGCCAAAGTGTGCGGGTAGAGGTCCGACCAGGGCCACACGAAGTTCGTCACCAGAAAGAACAGGACTGACGATACCAAACTGCCACTAATGAGCGCGAGCACACTGTAAATGATGCTCTTGGTACCAGCCGAACGTTCGATTCGCAGCGATTGACGAAGCCAATAGCTCGCGGCGATCGGCAGCATGAGCATGGCATAGACGACGATCATCATTTGCCATTCGTACCCGCCGATGACGGCGTCGCTGATGGTCATCGAGAGCCAGGGGGCGAGCAAGGCAACCCAAGTGCGGCTGAAAAAGTAACCAGCGAATAGCGAGATGGCAGCGACCGGAGCAAAATTGGGATAATGCGGGCCGAGCACGATTCGCACACCGGCACCCAGCGTGACGAGCACGGCCAAAATCAGGAGTTCGACGGCGAGAGAACGATTCATCACAGCTTTCTTCATTACTGGCCTCGCGCCTTGCGGCGTCCTCAAATGCGAGCCCCCAATTCAGAGCGAACTGATGAGCAAGCCTCGCGATTTTAGCGGTTATTTGCAAACTTCCACAAGAGCGTATCGCCGGGCTGCACCTCGAACACGGCGCAACTTCGGTCCCCCAGCGTGCCGTTGACCTCGTACAGCCAATTCTTGCCCCCCGACTGATTCGTCAGATCGTCGATGGCAGTCACCAGCACCGTGGCATCCTTTCCTCGATGCTTGAACTGCACGCCGCGTGGATGCTTGGCCGCCGCTTGTAACGCGTCAAACACGGTCAGCTTTTCCTTCCACGGAATGGCGGTGAATTCTTTCTTTACCCCATCGCCATAGTCAATCGTCAATCGAACGGTCTTTTCGACGCTCGCGCCGTCTTTGGGCGGTTCTTGAGCGCTCGCCAGGTTGGCGGCGAATACACAAGCCGCAGCCAAGAACAGTCGTCGCCATAACATGGAATTGGTCATATTGATTTCACTCCGCATTCCGCAATCATCACTTCGCATTCGCCCGGCCCCTCGCCCGTCACCACGGGGGTCGCTAGATTGCCAGTGACGAAACTCTCTCGGTACATAAGGATCTACGCTGGTGACTGCTGGTTCCCGCTCGATAACGCTGTCGTTCCCGCGAGCCGGTGTGGCGCTCCTCAGCTTCGATCTGCCAGGCAAATCGGCCAACGTGCTGTCGACGGAGGTGGTCGTCGAGCTTGAGTCGCACCTGCACGCGTTGCGTACGATGTGCGACTTGCACGGAGTCATCTTAACTTCCGGCAAGCCGGGAACCTTCATCGCGGGGGCCGATATTCGAGAATTTGTGGGGCTGATGGACCAACCGGGCGAGCAGGTGGCTGAACTTTGCCGCCGCGGCCATTTACTCCTGGGGCAACTGAGCGACCTCTCTGCAGTCACCGTGGCCGCGATCGACGGCGTCTGTCTGGGGGGTGGATTAGAACTCGCGCTGGCCTGCGATCGCCGGCTGGTGACAACCGGCCCCAAGACGCAACTCGGATTGCCCGAAGTCAAGCTTGGCCTCATTCCCGGCTGGGGCGGTTGTGTGCGGTTGCCTCGACTTATCGGCCCGGCGGCCGCAGTCGAAATGATTACTACCGGCCAGCCTGTTTCTGCCGCAACAGCTGTGCAGTCCGGGCTGGCGAGTGAAGCCGTTGCCAGCGAATGCCTCTTGGCCGCCGCAATTGACCTGGTTGAGCGCGAAGCAACATCCAAAGCCTATCTGGCCGATCGCGCGCGCCTGCGTCAGGGCGTGTTGATGAATCAAACGGAACTCGACTTCCTGCAGTTCACCACGAGTGCCAAGTTGGCCGCTGAAGCCGAACACCAGCCGGCTGCAATGACAGCCCTAAACCTGATTGTCGCTACGGCTCACGACGATCTCACCACGGCCCTCACTGCGGAAACCCTCGCCTTTGGGCACTTGTTCGGTTCGCCAGCCAGTCGCGCGCTGGTGCATGTTTTCTTTTTGCAGGACTACAACAAGCACACTCAGGCCAGCGCCACAGCAGTCGCCCGACCAGCACAAAGCGTGAGTGTGCTCGGCGCGGGAATCATGGGCATCGGCATTGCTGCTGCTGCCCTGCGAGCTGGCTTGCAAGTTCGCCTCGGCGATGCCGATGAATCGCGACTTCCCGGCGCGAGTGCCGAGAGCGTGCAAGAAGCGGCCTTCGATCCGGCCATCAAGAAAGTTGATCCGGAGCGGGCGATAGCACTTGCCGCACGCATCAGCACCGTGACCACCGATGCCGAACTGGCTGCCAGCGATGTACTGATCGAAGCGATCATCGAAAACTACGAGATCAAAGTCAGTGTGCTGCAGAAATTGGAATCGCTCGTTCCGCCGCATGCGATTCTGGCCTCGAACACCTCCTCGATTCCCATTTCGCGACTCGGCAGCGCGCTCGCGCGGCCCGATCGTTTTTGTGGAATGCACTTTTTCAATCCGGTCAAGCGGATGAAACTGGTCGAAGTCATTCGCGGCACACAAACGAGCGACGAGACCATTAACACCGCGATTGCCCTCGCTCGCAAACTCGGCAAGATGCCGGTCGTGGTGACCGATGGCCCGGGCTTTCTCGTCAATCGCATGCTGTCGCCCTATCTGAACGAGTCGA
This sequence comes from Anatilimnocola aggregata, assembly GCF_007747655.1. Lineage (NCBI taxonomy): Bacteria > Pseudomonadati > Planctomycetota > Planctomycetia > Pirellulales > Pirellulaceae > Anatilimnocola > Anatilimnocola aggregata. Next base: position 1,509,888 of record NZ_CP036274.1, on the reverse strand, counting down.
TCGAACTGTTGCACGATGGGCACTCGCCGCGCGAGATCGATGCTGCTGCAGTTGCCTATGGCATGCCGCTGGGCCCGCTCGCGCTGTACGACCTCGTGGGGCTCGATACCGCCTTTTATGCCGGACGCACCATGTATGAAGCGTTTCCCGACCGGGTGCGGGCTTCGCCAATCTTGCCCGCTCTCATCAAACGCAAACGGCTAGGCCGCAAGAATAACGCCGGCTTTTTTGCCTATCGCGAAGGAGTGGCCGAACCGCAAGACGATCCCGCTGCTGCGGAGATTCTTGCCGGGTATGTCCGCAGCGAGAACCGCCTCCCCCTTGCGCAGATTCAAGATCGCCTGCTGCTAGTGATGCTCTTCGAAGCTTGCCGCATTTTAGAAGAAGGACGGGTGCGCGATGCCCGCGATATCGACCTGGGCGTAATCTTCGGCCTCGGCTTCCCGGCCTTTCGCGGTGGAATTTTGCACTGGGCTCAGAGTCTCGGCGGCGATCAGATCATGCGCAAGATCGAACCGTGGCGCGAGCGCGGGGCGCGTTATGAACCGCCGCAGTTGCTACTCGACTGGGCAGCTGGCAAACGCACGCTGACCGCTTGAGGCTGATGCATGAGTGGGGCAAACCGGCAAGCAGTGATTGTCGACGGACTTCGAACTCCCTTCGGCCGCGCGCATGAGCAAAAGGGAGTCTTTCGCGCGACGCGGGCGGACGAACTGGCTGCACATTGCTTGCGCGCGCTAATCGCGCGCAACAATCTCGATCCGCAACTTGTCGACGATGTCATCATCGGCGCCGCTTTGCAATTGGACGAGTTGTCGCTAAACGCCGCGCGTCAAATCGCGCTACTGGCCGGGCTGCCAGTGACTTGCCCGGCGGTGACGGTCAATCGTTTGTGCGGCAGCAGTCTGCAGGCGTTGCACCAGGCTGTGCATGCCATTGAAGCGGGTGCTGCTGATGTGCAAATCGTTGCAGGAGTGGAACGAATGACGGGGCAGTTGCCCCCGTCACCGGCCGTTTTTCATCCGCAACTCTCCGCCGTCACTTCCCGCGCTGCGCTTTCGATGGGCCTGACGGCGGAATTCCTGGCGCAGCGATTTCGAATCTCGCGCGCGGAACAAGATGCCTGGGCGCTGAGGAGTCATCAATTGGCTGCGGCAGTTCACCCGGTCGCTGGTCTATTGCCTGAGATTCTGCCGACACCTGCTTTGAGTGAAGCGGGAACGTCATTCATGGCGACCACCGATCAAGGAGTGCGGGCCGACACGAGTCTTGCCGCGCTCGCCAAATTGCCGCCAGCATTTTTGGCCCGGGAAGGTACGATCACCGCCGGCAATAGTAGCCCGCGCAATGACGGCGCTGCGGCGCTGCTTGTTATGTCGGCCGAACGGGCCCGCGCGTTGGGATACCAGGCACTGGCCCGGGTTCGCGCGACGACAGTGGTCGGCATCAGTCCAAGTGAAATGGGTCTGGGGCCAGTACCCGCGATTGCCAAAGCACTGCACCAAGCCCAGCTTTCGCTCTGCGATCTCAGCACGATTGAACTGAACGAAGCCTTCGCAGCTCAGACGCTGGCCTGTATTCGCCAGGCCAAGTTGAATCCGAGTCTCATCAACGGCCGAGGCGGGGCCATCGCCATCGGTCATCCGTTGGGTGCCAGCGGAGCGCGGTTGATAATTTCCCTGATTCACTCTCTGCATTTAAGTGGCGGCGAGTTGGGCCTGGCAGCCATGTGCATTGGCATGGGACAAGGAATCGCCACCGTGATCGAGCGAAGTTAGCGCTGCGGTAGTCCGCAGTGGCATTTTTGCGCCGGGCCGCAATATCTGAGCCCGACATGCGTTAGTGTTGGCAGCGATGGACAACCTAAGCCAACCTCTCACAGCCGACGAACTGCTGGCGAGCTGGGTGCGCGAGCACTCTGCGGCTGTGCGCGGCTACGCGCTGGCCTTGGTGCGACGGCCCGACGTGGCCGACGACGTGCTTCAGGAAGTTTTTCGCCGCGCTTGGCAAGTGCGGGATAGTTTTCGGCAGCAGGGGCAGGATCGGGCCTTTTTGATTCGCATTGCGGATCATCTGGTGTGCGATCGGGCTCGCAAGCTGGGCTGGGAACTCAATCTCGACGAGTCGGGCTGGCAAGGGCATGAGCCAGCTGACGAAGCGGACCCCGTCTCCATTGCCGAGTGGCGTGAAGCAGAACAAGACCTGGCCGTTGCGCTCGAGCAGTTATCCGCCGGTCAACGGCGGGTGCTCTTGATGCGATATTTCGGTGGGCTGGAGTTTGCCGAAATTGCCGAGCAGATGTCCTGTCCGCTCAATACCGCGCTCAGTCATTGTCGCCGCGGCTTGCAAGCGCTGCGGCGATTGCTGGTGCACCATCAACCTTGAAGTCGGCACTTTTACCTTTTAGTTGTCTCCTATGAACGATCATCTCAGTACCGATCAACGCCGGCTGGAACTTGCGACGACGCGGCAATTGCCAAGCATCGCTTCGCTCGACGCCAAGTTGACTTCCGAACGCCAGGCATGGTTAGCTGTCGGCGCAGCGTTTGAAGAAGTTGGCCGCACCGGCTTGGACGAGCAGGCTCTGCTGGCCAAGTTGCAGGGGGAACTCATTAAGGCTCCCACACCGCCTGTTGATTTGCCTGCTGAGCAAATGGATTGGTCGTGGGGTGCGGTAACAGTCGCCGCGGTCGTGCTGATTGCCGCTACCGTCATCGGTGCTATCAGCCAGCGATCGGCCAAAAATCCGGTCGAGCAAACGGTGCAACAACCCAAGTCTGGCCAGCCCATTCAACTCCATCGCGAGCGAAGCCGGCCCGACTCGCCACAGGTTGTGCGGCAGCAGCCTGCCGCGATCGATTCGCCAGTGGTTGCAGAGACAGGCACTTCGTCTTGGGACGATTTGGACGCAGAGATTCAAACGACATACACTGCGCTGCAGGAATTGAGCAGTCAGTCCCCAGGCGTCGATCAATCTCTGACCGACTTCGACGCTCAACTGAAACGACTCTCGGCCGACATTGCCGGCGAGTCACTTTAATCGCCGCTGGTGTTGCCCACCTCACCCTCGAACAAGTCCGATTTCGGAGAACCTGCGATGCGTCATTCTTACTACCTGGCGATGAGCGCCGCTCTGCTCGTTGCCAGCAGCGTTGTGACTGATGCGCAAGACGCCAAGTCGGATGTGAAGCAGCCCGCTCCGCCGCGCTCGGTTCGTGAAGGTGATGCTCCACAACCGCGGGGCGAAGGCGGGCCGCCGCCGCGTCGATTTGAAGACGGTGGACCTGGTGGCCCCGGTCCGGGTCCGGGAGGTCCACGCTTTGGCCCAGGGGGAGAGCGCGGGTTCAATCCACCGCCGCGAGACGGGAAGCCCGGCGATCGCCCCCCGCCGCGCGAAGGTGGCCCCGGCGATCGTCCACCTCCACCCCCTGGCGGTCCGTTTCGTGGCCCCGGAGGACCTGGAATGGGCGGCCCAGGTGGTCCAGGCATGCTGGGGCCTGGTATGGATTGGCAACGACTGGAGCAGCACGACCCCGAGATGTACGCGCTGATGAAGTCTGATGTTGAACACGAGGAGAAAAGTCTGGAAATCTCTCGCAAGATACGGCAACTTCCGCGCGACCAGCGGGTTAAATTGGTAGAAGAATTGACGACAGTTCTTAACGAGCACTTCGATGTTCGTCAGAAACGCCGTGAGTTACAGGTCAAACGGATGGAGGAAGAGCTGAAGAGGCTCCGCGAAGCCGTCACCAAGCGAAATGAAACCCGCGAAGGGATTGTGCGGAAGCGATTGGGCGAATTGACTGGCGATGACAGCGATCAAGACTTCTAAGCTCGCTCGTTACGATTGAGTTTCACCTGCCTTACTGTTTGGGCAGGTGATCCGTTCTGTGTTTTCTTCTGGTAGTAAACCGGCAGCGATTGCCAAGTGCAATCACCTCGTCGGCCGGGAATGTTCTGCGCACTGACAAAGGCAAGGAGTAGGTTCGATGCAACGATTTTGGCGGACAGCTGCGGTGCTCGCATGCTTGTTCGGAGCAAGTGCTCCGGCAAGCTGGGTAGCAGCTGATGAGGCGGAAGAAGTGGACTCGGCGGCGGCTGCTCAAACCAGCGAAGCGACCGATGAAAAGAGCTTCGCGAACTTTCAGGGCGGCCCTCCCCGGCGCGGTCCAGAACATCGCGGTCCAGAACATCGCGGTCGTGGTGGAGATCATGGTTCTGCGCACGCCGGCTCATCGGCGGATCGAAAGATTGCCGACCTGGAAAAGAAAGTTGACGAACTCGAAAAGGAACTGCGCGAGCTGAAGCGAAGCCGCAGTCCCGGCCCGCCGGGTTTCCGGCCGCCGATGGGTGCTGCTCGCGGCCCGCAAGGTTTCCGCGGACCAAGCCCCGGCAGCTTTGGCCGTTGGCCGGGTGGTTTTGGTCCCGGTGGTTTTGGTCGTGGACCCAGCCACTTCGGTCGCGGCCCAGGTGGCTTTGGTCCCGGCGGTTTCCGCTCACCACCGCGCATGACACAACGTGGCCCTGGTGGTCCTCCACCGGGCCGCGGCGATGCCGGACGTGGTGAAGGTGATCGACGCCCCGAAGGGCGCGATGATGAACGTCGTGGTCCCGATGCTGAACGTCGTGGTCCCGATGCCGGTCCGCCTCGTGGTCGCGGTGGTCCTCCGCCAGGACGTGGCGATGCCGGACGTGGTGAAGGTGATCGTCGTCCCGAAGGGCGCGATGATGAACGTCGTGGTCCCGATGCCGGTCCGCCCCGTGGTCGCGGTGGTCCTCCACCGGGCCGTGGCGATGCCGGACGTGGTGAAGGTGATCGTCGTCCCGAAGGGCGCGATCGCGAAGAAGGTGGCCGTCGTCCACCACCGCCACGCGACGATGAAACCCTCTCGTTCTAACCTGCAGAGTTACTCCTCGCGCACGGCGTGAGGAATTTGATGAAAATCAGGGCTTCGCGGGGACAACCACCAGCGAAGCCTCTTTCATTTCAATCGCGAGGCCCAGGGGCTTGAGCGCGGCCGCGAGCAGATCTTCCATCGTCACATCTTTGACATTGAAGCTCACTTTGGTCTGCAACTTGGGAGTGAGCGCGGGATCGTATTCCATCTCTTTGCCAAGTTCCTTGGCCATGCGTTTGACGATGGCACCTGCTGGCTGATTCTCCACCCGCAGCGAATAGCGTTTGTCACCGGGAACAACTTTGGCAGTTCGCACCGTCTCGCCACTGAGCATGCGGTCGATCAGTTCGTGATCTTCGTACTTGCCAATGACGACCACGCCATCGGTTGTTTGCCGAATCTTGAGCTCGGGGAACTTCTTCATCAGTTGCGAGGCCAGCGAGCCATTGGCGCTGCGCCAGGAGTACTTCTCTTCGTAGTCAACCTTATCCGGCGCCGGCACGATGCGCAGGCTGCTGCCATCGGCGCTTGTTTCAAACGTGAGATCGAAACCAGCCAGGATCAGTGTCATTCGATCGGCCAGCGTGAGGGGCGGGAGCATCTTCGCGGGCCATAGGTCGTGCGGAATCGCTTCGGGATTGACGAGCGTGGCGCCAGCTTGCTGCGCGAGTTCGCGCATGAGTTCGCGGGGTTCGGCCAAGGCCGGAATGATGAGCGGTGCGGAACGAGCCCGCTTCGCCCGCTCTTGTGCCGATTGAGTTCCGACCTGCTGGCGCTTGACGGCTGCCAGCGTGGCTAGCTTCTCTGTCGTTGCTGGCGGGCCGATATAGACGACTGGTCCGACGACCGAGCGACCGAGCCGGTATTTCTCACACAGTTTATCCAGCGTGACATCGAGCGGAAGATCTTGCGATTCGAATTGCAATTTCTTGCCGGGATCGACGCGGCGATCGAGCCAGATAGCGACGCGCTGATTGTTCGAAAGATTCGTGAGCGCTTCGCGGGCGGGATTATCGCCCCAGTTGATTCCGAGCGGTAATTCCAGGGCCTTTCGAAAGTCGAGACCGATCCGCCAGTCGACGTCGGCCGCGCGGGCCACACGATCGGTGCAATCGCTGCCAAACCAACCGCCACAGATCGACGTAGTGAAACCGACCAGCAGAACGAGGTGCGGCAGTCGCCAAATTCGACCCCGAAGCGAGCGCTGAAGTGACAAAGTTCTGCCTCCTTTTCCTATCTTGCGGCAACCGTGCCATCGCGGAGAACGAAATTCGCCGCAATTGCCCCTGGCCTTCGGTTGTTGATCACAGACGCTCTAATTAGACTCAAAGCACGGCCTCACCGCGACTGCGATTGAGCTGAGTTTGACCGCTGCTGAGAGACGGAATGGCCTGACGTGACCAAAATTCCCACCCGCGCACCTCGACTCGATCAGTTGTACCATCGGTATCTCGATACCGAGGAATCAGCTGGTTTTGTTCAGGGAGTGTCGGAACATTACCTGCTGTCGACTCTCGAACGCCTAGCCAATTACGGTCAGCATGTTTCGCGACGTGCGGCCGTGCTCGCGATCAGTTTTCTGGGTGACTATTCGCACAATGCGACCCTCGGCCGCGCGCTGCACGATCACGATCGCGCCGTTCGTTTGCTCGCCGATAACGGCATTCGCACGCTTTGGCTGCGAGACGGCAGCGAACAGCAGCAGCAATCGTTGCAAGTGATCTGCCGCCTCAACGATTCACAGCATCATGCCGAAGCCATTGAAGCGGCCGGGCAGTTGATCGACGAGGCAGCCTGGTTCGCCGAAGCCTGGAATCAACGGGCCATCGGTTACTTCGCCACGCAGCGGTGGGAAGATGCCGCCAACGATTGTCACCAAACACTTGAGATCAATCCCTATCACTTCGGCGCTGCCGTCGGCATGGGGCACTGCTATCTCGAAATGGATGACCCCTTTGCCGCGCTCGAGTGCTTTCGCCGCGCGGTGAAGCTCAATCCCGACCTGGAAGATGTGCGGGCGCAGGTCGATTACCTGCAGCGGACACTCGAAGGAAAGTAACTTCTCTTGCGGCGCTAATTTCCTGCCGCGAGTTAGTTTCCTGCGGCGCGCTGCAGCCGATAGAAGGCTTTGACCTGAAAAGCTTTCTTCTCGTGCTTGACGAGAAACTCGTGCAGCTCTTTCGCGCTGGCCGTGATTCGAATCGACTGCTTGCGCGGTTCAACGTTGGGATCTGCGGTGGCGGCTTTTTTGACGACACCTTTCAATTCACCGCGCCCGATCGCAGCAGTGATGAAGTCGCGGTCGAGCGCATGAACCAGCACACGGTTCGCGTTGACGAAGGTGTAGCGGAGAATGAGGTAGTCGGCCGCGTCGGAATTGGGATCGACTTTCATACTCACCAGCCGCTGCTCGCCGATGCGCGTGCCATAAAATGAAATTCGTTGCACGTCGATGCTACCGCCATCGTTCAACTGCAAGGCCACCATCTCATGCACCAGCTCTTTGCCCGCGAGCCGGCCAATGGCAAACCGCGGCGGGTGTTCTTCGTCGGCTGCAGGTTCAGCGGGCTTCTCTGCTTTTTCTTTGGGCTCTTCAGGCTCAGCGATGACATCCCACATGCCGAGCAATTCTTCGTCGATCTGTGACGTCGCTTCATCCGAGAGCGGATGCTGCGCGACGGGAATTGCCTCGCAACCGGCAACGAGCAAACTGGCAAACGCTAGACTGAAAACGTAGATCAACCGTGGCCGTGAGAGCATAACTCGAACCCTAGATGAAGAGGAGGTTGCGAGAAGACTAATTTCAAGAGCCTGCCATCCCTCGTTTTATTCCCCGCCTGCCGGGCTAAACTGAATTCTATTCACTTCCACACTGCAATGCTTCGCTTTTCGTATGACCGCACACCCTGCTGACGATTCGACAATTCCCGACGACCTGGCCCGCTATGCGCGCCAGTGGCGGTTTGCGCCCCTGGGCAAAGAGGGGCAGCGGAAGCTGCTTGCCGCCCGGGTGTTGATTGTGGGCTGCGGCGCGCTGGGCAGCGTGCAGGCGAATACGCTGGCCCGCGCCGGGGTCGGGCAGTTGCGCATCATCGATCGCGACTTTTTGGAACTGAACAACTTGCAGCGGCAAGTCCTCTACGACGAAGACGATGTCGCGGCGGGATTGCCCAAAGCGATCGCCGCCAAGAACAGGTTGGCGAAAATCAATTCCCAAATCGAAATCGAAGCCCACGTCGCCGACCTCGATCATACGAATATCGAAACGCTGATCGCGGGTGTCGATCTGTTGCTCGATGGAACCGACAACTTCGAAACGCGCTATCTGCTCAACGATGCCGCAGTGAAGTTCAACATTCCGTGGGTCTATGGGGGCTGCCTGGGGGCCGAAGGTCAAACGCTTACTATCCTTCCTGGCGAAACCCCTTGCCTGCGGTGCTTGATGCCCGATACTCCGCCGCCGGGAAGTTCGCCGACGTGCGATACCGCGGGCATCTTGTCGCCGATCATCAACATTGTCGCTTCGTGGCAATGTTGCGAAGCAATGAAGATTCTTAGCGGGCATCCAGAAGCCATCAGCCGGACATGGACCATTTTCGACTTATGGGATGCGACGATTCGGCAGATCAATCTCGGCAAAATGGACCGCGCGCAATGCCCCACCTGCAGCGGCCAAGAATATCCCTGGCTCAACGGCGAGCGGGGAAGCCACACGGCGGTTCTGTGCGGCCGCAATGCCGTGCAACTCAGTTTTCCCGATCGACAGAACGTGTCGCTAGAGCAGATGGAAGCGAAGCTGCAGCCGTTCGGCACGGTCACTCGCAACCGCTATCTCGTGCGAGCGACCATCGGGAGTTTTCAGCTCACCATTTTTCCTGATGGTCGCGCCGTGATTGGCGGAACCGAAGAGATCTCCGAAGCGAAATCTCTCTACGCGCGCTACATCGGTAACTAATCGAGAGATCGCGCGAAATAACTTCCCGAAATAAAGAAAGTGGATGGCTGCCAGGAAAGCCGCCTGATTGGCAAGCGGAGAGTGACGGGAAGTTGCTAACCTGGCGACCTTAAGACTGCAGTGCGGCCCGGGCTTCAAGGGCCAGTTCGGCCGCGGCCTGCGGAGTATCGGCGAGGGCGGTGAGATGCCCCATTTTGCGGCCGGGGCGGGGCTCGGCCTTGCCGTACAGGTGCAGCTTGATATCGGGATGGCGCAGAGCCTGATCCCAGCGCGGAGAGTTGGGCTGCCAGACATCGCCGAGCAAATTGACCATCGCAGCGGGGCGATGCTGACGAACCGAACCGAGAGGCAGGCCGCAGACCGCGCGTACCTGCTGTTCGAACTGGCAACTGACGCAGGCATCGATCCCAAAGTGCCCGCTGTTGTGCGGCCGGGGAGCAAGTTCGTTCACCAGCAGGCGATCGTCGCGGGTGACGAAGAACTCGACGCAGAGCACGCCGACCACGTCAAGCTTCTCGAAGATCGTGCGCGTGATTTCAATCGCCTCGTTCGCCACGCGTTCGGAAACCGGCGCGGGGCAGATCGAAACATCGAGAATGTGATTGCGGTGCGAATTGTGAATCGGGCCATAGGCCACGAAGTCGCCATCGCAGCCCCGGGCACCGACGACGGAGATCTCGCACGAGAAATCGACGAACGCTTCGAGAATGCTTTCTTGCCCGGCGAATTTCGGCCAGAGCCCGCTGATCTCTTCTGCCCGCTGAATTTTGGCTTGTCCCTTGCCGTCGTAACCCCAGTCGGCCGTTTTCAGCACCGCGGGATAACCCGTGTGTGGCAGCGCGTCGCGCAGTTGCTGCTCGTTGTGAATCGCGTGATAGGGAGTGGTGCCGATTCCCTGCTGACGCAAAAAGTCTTTCTCGCGCAGGCGATTCTGCGTCACGTGCAGCACATGCCCACCGGGACGAACCGGCGCGAACTTCTCGGCGGCGGTCGTGGTGGGAGACGGAACGTTCTCGAACTCGAACGTCACCACCGAGACGCCTTGAGCAAACTTCTCGATCGCATCGAGGTCGTCGTAGTTGGCCCGAATTTCGACGTCGGCCACCTGGCCGGTTGGGGTGTCGTCGTCGGGCGACAGCACGTGGACGCGATAGCCCATGCGCCGCGCGGCAATCGTGAACATCCGGCCCAATTGGCCGCTTCCTAACACCCCCAGCGTACTGCCGGGCTGAATGACTTTGGACATGGTGAACGTGCGATCACAGAGCGACGAACAGCTACGAAACAGCGGCCAAAACAGGGCGCAAACGAAGCGTAGATTCTGGCCTATTTGGTGCGTTTGCGACAGTGGCGAACTGCGTTAGCTTGGCCGCGATTAAGGATTCGCCAGTTTCATCGTCCAGTGGGCTTCTCGTTCGTCTCGCTCAGCGAGTTGGGTCCGGAGGTAACCCACATCGATCAGCCAACCGGCGAGGAGGATAATCGCGAGGGACCAGCCCAGCCAGTCGCGCCAGGCGAACTTGGCCGGCGGCAGATCTTCGGTCTTAATCAACCGTCGTCGCCACAACCCGGCGACCGTCGTAGCCACCACGAACAGGCTCGCCGCCGAGAGCAAAACGAGCGGCGGAGCGAGCAAGTACCGCTCGTCCCAATGACCATGATTCACCACGTCGACCCAGACTGGCTCCGACCTAATGACGATTAGCCCGGTGAGGTCCGGTTCGTATTCGATGTAGTCACGTTCACTCCCAAGGATTACTTGCAAACGGTAACGTCCCGTGGCGGGTGGCGCTACGTACTTGCGGACGTCGAAATGATACTTCTCAGTTTCGCCGCGCTGCAGGTGGCTGCGGTAAGATGTTCCACCGCGTACTAGATCCACATAGTTGGAATTCGGCACTGGTTGATCATGGACATCTTTCAGTTCCACACGCCACTGCGACAACTGATCGTAATTCCGCTCCTGGGAGTGGACGTGATGCACAAGTTGATTGTCGACGTCAACATTCTGGAGCAACACTTCAATTCGGTGACTGGCCAGTTCGTAGCCACCGGGGCCTTGGGCCCCGGGACCAACGGTAATCTTGAGCGGGTCCGGTTTTCCTTGTGCCCGTCGTAAGGCAGTTAACTCGGTGGTGTTCTCTGGAACCCAGCTTCCCGCTACTAAGGTTTTTTCTTTCAGATGGAGTTCCAACTCGGTTGACAGGCCACGCGTGGCCATCTCCGTCAGGCAGCAGGAATACTCAGGTTGGTCTGTGTAGATAACAGTCCTGTCTTGCTGAAGACTCCTGTTGAATCTCGCGAGTAAATCCTGGTCGTTGAACTCGCGTAGCTCCTTGAGGATTTGACGCCGCCGCAGCGATTCGGGAGTTGGTCCCTTGTTTCGATCGAAGGTGAACCAGTGATTATTCCGCTGCGTCGCGAGTTCCTCTTGAGCGCGGTGGTGCTGCACGCCCCAGCTTACGGCCACGGCGGCGAGGAAGATCAGCCAGAAGAGATCGCGGAGCGTCAGTTTCACGTGGGTCGCCTGCGAGCCAGTTGTGTTGCTGGCATCTTAACCCAGCCTGGCCAGTGATCGCGAGCTAGGAAACCCGAAGCGTGAGCGAGGCGCGTGCTGATCGCGGTGAAGAGCCGTCGCGATCGTTAGACCATTCGCTGTTGCCCTCGCTATGGTGCCGCGCGAGTCATCTCAACGAATCACGAGAGAAATAGGCTTCCGGGCCTCCCGCTCGCTTTCCTCGCTGACGCTTCGGGTTTCCTAAAGTTGCGGGATTCGCACGTTTGGCGTCAGGAGGATTTTCGGGCCGTCGCCGGGCGGCTGAAGACAGGGTCAACTGGCCCGAAAAACCTCCCGACCCCGCCGCAGCTGGTTTGCCAGCGTGAATGGTTACAAAACCTTGGTAACAGTGACCAGACTAGTCCCTGGTCGCGCATCTAAGTAGAGCGGGAGATCTTTGAAAATTCGGTAGAATTTTGTGATGAATGGCACACAAATTGCGTATTGTGGTGGCGAAAGTTCGACGTAAGTCAGTAATGAGTGGCTGTTGACTATGGCGTCGAGTTTCGCCTTGTGGGATTGGCGAATGGGTCAGAAGTTGAGCCAGGTTACCAGCGGGGCTGAGTGCAAAACGAGCCATTCTGGAAATTGAATCTGAAACTTTTCGGCTGCAAATGTGCGTAAGTCAAAGGCTGGTAACGGATTGTCGAATGCGCGAAAACGAGAATTATGGAAATTTCCTGCCAGCATTCGCGCAAGTCGATGCTGGGCAACTGGTTGGTGATTCGCAAAAGTTTCCACAAGGGAGAATTTCCGAAATTTCAGGCACTATTCGGCCAGAAAGTGACGGCAACGAAGAGAGAGTGGCGCGATGGGCGATCGGTTCCCACAGAGCATTGAGTGCGGGCTCAAGGGACGGTTCGTCGCCACTAAGCCACCGGGTAGGGCAAAAGCCAATAAACCACCGCCGCAGGGGCGGTGGCGAAGGATTGCCAGCGAATGACTAGGACTTCTCGCCCATCAGTTGGGCAAGCTTGCCTTCGATCGAATCGGCCCAGATGCGATAGCTCTTCTCGTTGAGGTGGAGCAGGTCGGGCATGATTTCTTTGCTGAGGGTGCCATCTTCGGCGACGAACTTGGGCCCGATGTCGAGAAAGAAGACCTGCTTGTCGTCGGCCAGCTTGGCGATGATCTCGTTGGCAGCCGTGTTGACCTTGCGGCGGGGGTCGTCTTTGTTGGCACCGCGCGGGAAGACAGCCAGGACGAGGATCTTGGTCTCGGGAAGCTTGGTCTTGAGCTTGTCGACAATGGCCTTCACCCCTTCGGCAATTTGTTCGGAGCTGTTGCTGCCCGAGTTATTGGTGCCGATCATCAGGACGGCTGCCTTCGGCTTGATGCCGTCGATGTTGCCGTGGTCGAGCCGCCAAAGGACGTGCTGGGTGCGGTCGCCACCGATGCCGAGGTTCACGGCATTCCGCTTGGCATAGAACTCTTCCCACACCTTCTTGCCGGCACCTTCCCAGCCTTGGGTGATGGAGTCGCCGATCAGCAGCAGGTCGACTTTCCCTTCCTTGACTCGCTTATTGAAGTTCTCGTGGCGCATCATCCAGCCCCCTTCTTTGGGAACGGGAACGACGGCGTCGTTGGGCTTGGCTTCAGCTTTCGCTTCGGCCTTAACTTCAGTCTTGGCTTCTTGGCCGACGAGCGAAGCGGGGAGTAGAGCGCCTGCGAAGAGCAGGGCCAATAATAGGGCGCGGCGCGAAACAGTCATGCGAGTCATCTCCAGGAGAGGAACCGAGGTGGGGACCATAACAGGGCAGTAAACCGCGGACATGGCCACGGAATATGTCCCACGATATCTGCTGCAATTGCTGGGTCAATCAGCCGGTGGGAGGGAAGTAATCGTTGCAGGCGTTACGACCGCACGTTTGTCGGGGCTGCTTTGGGAGAAAATCCACCCTTGCGGCTATCCACAAGCTAGGGTTGCGAGCTTGAAGATTTCGCCTTGAAGAATTGGTTGACTTTTACCTAAACGACTATTGGCTCGGCATTCCACTTGGCGGTAGGGATCCGGTCGTCACCTCACGATTTGGTCTATATCCATGACTGCCACTGAATCACTCGCCGACTGCGTCTGGATGCTGTTGTGCGCTTGCCTGGTGATGCTCATGCAAGCGGGCTTCTGTTGCTTGGAAACCGGTTTGGTCCGGGCCAAGAACAGCATTAACGTCGCGATCAAAAATCTGTTCGACTTCTGTATCGCCAGTTTGCTGTATTGGGCCGTGGGCTTCGGCCTGATGTTCGGCACCAGTTATTACGGGCTGTTTGGAACCGATCACTTTCTGCCGGAAAGCGGCAGTGGCTATTGGTTGCTGTCGTTCCTCTTCTTTCAGTTGGTCTTCTGCGGAACGAGCACCACGATCATCAGCGGCGCGGTTGCCGAACGGATGCGGTTCTCGTCCTATGTCGTGATCAGCGTCCTCGTGAGCGGACTCTTCTATCCGATCTTTGGCCACTGGGCTTGGGGCGGATTGCCGGGAACCGACAGCTTCGGTTGGTTGCGGAAGCTCGGCTTCATCGACTTTGCCGGTTCAACAGTGGTTCACTCGCTGGGTGGCTGGTTGTCGCTGGCTGCAATCCTGGTCCTGGGTAAACGGCAGGGACAGTTCGAGCCAGGCAAGCCGCCGATTCATGGTTTCAATTTGCCGCTGACAACGCTCGGCGTGTTCTTGCTGTGGTTCGGTTGGTTCGGCTTTAACGGGGGCAGCACGTTCGCCGTGAATGCCTCGATTCCGACGATTCTGCTCAATACAAACCTGGCTGCTGCCACGGGGGGTATTGCCGCACTCGCGGTTGCCTGGCCCATGCTGCGCCGGCCCGATGTGCCTCTGCTGATGAACGGTGTGCTCGCCGGATTAGTTTCGGTGACTGCCAGTTGCAATATCGTGGACCCTGCCGCGGCCTTGGCCATTGGTGCCATCGGCGGAGCGCTGAGCGTGTTTGTCGCGTGGCAATTGGAACGATTCAAAATTGACGATGCGGTGGGTGCTGTGCCGGTGCATGGCTTCTGCGGCGCTTGGGGCACATTGGCCGTGGCGCTGTTCGGCGATGTGTCGACCTTTGAGAGTGGCTCGCGCGGTTGGCAACTGCTGATTCAAAGTGCCGGTGTGCTCACCTGCCTCGCTTGGGGTTTGGGATTTGGCTATGTCGTGCTCTTCGGCGTGAATCGCCTGATGCGGTTGCGAGTCACAGCGGCCGAAGAGTTGGCTGGACTCAATCACTCGGAACATCAAGCGTCGACTCCGCTGGTCGATCTGCTGCACGAGATGGAAGATCAGCGTTTGACGGGAGACTTCACGCGGGCTGTGGAAGTAGAACCGCACACTGAAGTGGGGCAGATTGCCCTGCAATACAATCGCGTCGTCGAGCGGGCTCAAGATGAAATTCGGAGTCGCGAAGAAGTGATGCAAGCCCTGCGGACGGCCGAAGAGAAGTATCGCAGCATTTTCGAGAACGCGGTCGAAGGAATTTTTCAAACGACTCCCGATGGTCAGTACTTGAGTGCGAATCCCACGCTCGCGCGGATCTATGGCTACGAGTCGGTTGGCGATATGCAGAAGGCGATTCGCGATATTCAGCATCAGTTGTATGTCGACCCGAAGCGCCGGCAAGACTTCGCCGATCAAATTAAAGCAGAAGGTGTGGTGCGGAATTTCGAGTCGCAAGTCTTTCGCGCCGATGGCAAGGTGATTTGGATTTCGGAGAATGCCCGCGTCATTCGCGATGCGCAGGGCAATCTGAAGTACTACGAAGGCACCGTCGAAGACATCAGCGAGCGGAAGCAAGGGCAGGAACTGATTCAACAGAAAGAAGCGGCGCTTGCCGCCAGCTCGGCGAAGAGTGAATTCCTCGCCCGCATGAGCCACGAGATTCGCACGCCGCTCAATGGTGTGATCGGCATGCTCGAACTGCTGCAAGGGACGCACATGTCTCAGCAGCAGCAGCGCTATGCCCGCGTGGCGAAGAACTCGGCCGATACGCTGCTGACATTGGTCAACGACATTCTCGATTTCTCAAAGATCGAAGCCGGTAAGCTGGAACTCGATCATACCGATTTCGATCTGCACGCTCTGCTCGAAGACACCGCCGAACTGTTCGCCGAACGGGCCGCCGACAAGGGGCTAGAGCTCGTCTGTCACATCTGTCCCGAGTTGCCGGCCAGTGTGCATGGCGATCCCGACCGGCTGAGGCAGATCGTCGTCAACCTGCTCAACAACGCGC
This sequence comes from Anatilimnocola aggregata, assembly GCF_007747655.1. Lineage (NCBI taxonomy): Bacteria > Pseudomonadati > Planctomycetota > Planctomycetia > Pirellulales > Pirellulaceae > Anatilimnocola > Anatilimnocola aggregata. The sequence goes on along the minus strand of NZ_CP036274.1, from coordinate 1,494,257 downwards.
TCAAGTTCACGACGCGTGGGCAAGTGGTGCTGCGAGCCACGCTCGATGAGAAGCAACCAGATGGCGGCGAAGAGCACGTGCAGATTCGCTTCTGTGTCGAAGATACCGGCATCGGCATTCCCGCCGATCGGACTGACCGATTGTTCCGCTCGTTCTCGCAAGTCGATATTTCGACGACGCGCAAGTACGGCGGCACCGGGCTCGGCCTGGCGATTTGCCGCGAACTCGTCGGACTCTTTGGCGGCGAAATCGGCGTCAACAGCGTGCTCAACAAGGGTTCGCAATTCTGGTTCACATTGCCGCTGAAGAAGCAACCGCTAGAGCAACAGCGCCGGCTGATCATGCCGCAAGAACTGGCCAACATTCGCGTGCTGGCCGTCGACGACAACCAGACCAATCGCGAGCTCCTACACGAACAATTCGGCAGCTGGGGCCTCGCGCTCGAAAGTGTCTGCGGCGGCCGCGAAGCACTCGAAAAACTGGCGATGGGCAAGAGCCAAAATCGTCCGTTCCAACTCGTGCTGCTCGACTTTAACATGCCCGGCATGGACGGACTCGAGTTAGCCCGAGCCATTCGTCTGAATACCGACTACGAAGCGGCGCGCCTGGTGATGCTCAGCTCTTCGGGCACGCTGTTCGACGATCCTCGGCTCGCTCGGTCAGGCCTTTCGGCCTGCTTGCCGAAGCCAGTTCGCCAATCGAAGCTGTTCGATATCGTGGTCGAGATGTTCGGCCCCCAACGCGCAAGTAGTACGAAGCCGCTCAACGCCCCTGTGCGAAGTAAACCGGCAAAAAAGCGGGATACGAAGATCCTGGTCGCCGAAGACAACGAAGTGAATCAACAAGTGGTCTCGGAGATTCTGGCCGCGGCCGGCTTCGATTGCCAACTCGTCTCGAATGGCCGCTGGGCCTTCGATGAAGTTCAGAAGCAAGTTTTCGATCTGGTGCTGATGGATTGCCAGATGCCGGAGATGGATGGGTTTGAAACGACTCGTGCCATCCGCACAAACGAAGCCAAAGACGACAACCAAAAACGGCTACCGATCATCGCGCTAACTGCCAACGCAGTTGCCGGCGATCGTGAACGTTGTCTCGCGGCGGGCATGGATGGCTACGTTACGAAACCGATCAATCCCACCACGCTGATTGACGCGATTGAGAACCTGCTAGCTCAAATCGATCGACCAGCAGAAGGAGCGGTTGAAGGAAAAGTCGAAGTCGCCGCGACTTTGGCCGCAGTTCCCGAAGCTGACAGCCAGGCACCGGTGATTGCCGTCGTGGATGTGCCTCCACTTCGCGCCCGTTGCATGCATGACGACAGCTTCTTGCAGCGTGTGCTTGGTAAGGCTTTGGTCCGGATTCCCGCCGATGTCATGAGCATTGTGGCCGCGGCGGACCAGACAGATTTCGAAGCACTCTCGCGAGCGGCCCACGCCCTCGCCGGGATGTCAGCCAACCTGGAAGCCCATCAATTGCTGATTGTGGCCCGCGGGTTGGAAGATCTCGCCAAGCGACGCGAGACCACGGAGCTACCGGCGCTGCTTGTCGAACTTCGACAGGCGGCGACGCAAACGGAATCGGCGCTCGAACAGTTACAGAGAAGCCTGGTCACTGAATCGGGCGTTGCCTAAGTGTTGTTTTACGGAAGAGTATCTGGGGCAGGACAGATATGCTTGCATTAATTGTCGACGACGACGAAATCGCACTCGCGATGCTCGAGCACACGCTCAAGCGTTCGGGGTTCGAAGTGATCACGGCCAGCAATGGTCGCGAAGCACTCGAAACCCTGCGTCAGCATCCCGTTCGTCTCGTCATCAGCGATTGGGATATGCCCGGCATGACCGGCCTCGAACTATGCCGCGCGGTACGCAGCGGCGAGTTCGAGCAATACATCTATTTCGTGCTCCTCACCAGTCACCGTCGCAACGACGAGATCGTTCAGGGACTGGCGGCTGGGGCCGACGACTTTATCGTCAAGCCGTTTCATCCGCCGGAGTTGATCCTGCGCGTTCGCGCGGGCGAACGAATCTTGGGATTAGAAACCCGCGACGTCACGATCTTTGCGCTAGCCCGCCTTGCCGAAAGTCGCGATACCGATACCGGCGAACATCTCGAGCGCGTGCAAAAGTACTGCGGTTGCTTGGCGCGGTATTTATATCAGCAGGGGATGTTCCAAGTGGAGATCGACCGCGAGTTCATCCACCTCATTCAGCAGACCAGCCCGCTGCACGATATTGGTAAGGTCGGCATTCCCGACGCAATCCTCCTCAAGCCGGGTCGTTTCACGCCGGAAGAGTTCGACGTGATGAAGCGGCATACAAAGATCGGGGCCGACACGCTGCAGGCAGCGCTCGACAAGTATCCCGGTGCCAAATTCCTTCGCATGGCCCGCGATATTGCCCTCACGCATCACGAAAAGTTCGATGGCACCGGCTATCCTCAGGGGCTAGCCGGCAAAGACATTCCCCTCTGCGGCCGCATTGTGGCTGTGGCCGATGTCTACGACGCGCTGACGACCAAGCGAGTCTATAAAGATGCCTTCCCGCACGAGCAGGCGGTGCAGATGATCGGCGAACAAGCGGGCCGCCACTTCGACCCGCAAATTGTCGATGCCTTCCTCGTCTGCAGCGAAGCCTTCCGCGAAATCAACCTCACCCAGCGACCGGAAGCAGTGCTCAGCACCTATGAAACGACGCACCGGGCGGTGATGGTGTGATGAAGACTGGTTGAAGATACCGCGCGCGAACCACGCTTGTTCAGCAGCCTGCGCCAGCCTAGAGTGAAAGATAGGAATAGCACGGACGCTTGCCGAGCGACTGCCAACGGAACGCTCGCCCGGCAACAGAGGCAACGCTTATCGCGCGCAAGCGCACCACTCTCTTCTATGGCCAGTATCTTCGATTCACTCCGCGGTATGTTCGCGGACAAGCGAACCGACATCGGCGAGCGCTTTCAGATCTTGCGCGAAGCGATCAACGGCACCATGTCGAATTTTCACATGGCCCTCGATCACACCACCGGCAAAACGGTGGGGCTCAAGATTCTCGACACCGAAAAGACCGCTGTCTTCGAAGCTCGCTTCAAGGGTCTCAACAAGCCCAGCGAAGGGAAGATCGCGGCGCAGCTGAAGCATCCGCGGATTGTCGATACGTTCGAACACGGCACCGCCAAAGATGGCCGGCAATACATCCTGATGGAGTTCGTTCCCGGCCTCGGCATGAACGTACTGCTTAAGCAGGGCGAATTGAAGCTCGTGGGGCATCATCATGAATTGGTGCGCGAGATGGCCGAAGCCCTCGATGCGGTGCACAAGGCGGGCTTCATTCACCGCGACATTTGCCCGCGCAACTTTATCGTCGCGCCCGACTGCAAATCGCTCAAGCTCATCGACTTTGGACTCACGGTGCCCAATCAGAAAGAGTATTGGCTCCCTGGCAATCGCACGGGGACTCCGCTCTATATGGCCCCCGAGATTGTTCGCCGCAAAACAACCGACCATCGCGTCGACATCTTCTCATTCGGCGTGACCGCCTATCAACTGTGCGCCGGCGAGTTCCCCTGGCCTTCGGGCGACACGACGGGCAAGGGTGCTCTGCAGCACGATGCGAAGCCGCCGCAAGAGATTCTCGAGCTTGTCCCCAACCTAAACCGCACGCTGGCCCGCACGATCATGCAGTGCATTCAAGCGGACCCCAATGCCCGGCCAGTTTCGTTCGACGTAATCGTCAAGACGCTGAAGCCGGTGAACTCGGATACTGTGTGACGTGCAGGCTCACTGCGAAATTTCGCCGCCGCCAATCGTCGCCATGCCTTGATAGACGCCCAGATCGATGTGATCGTCGATGCGGCGAACCGAGCCATCGCCCATGACAAAGTGCGTACCGCCAGGATGGAAACTAGTGAAATCGTCGAAGTGATGGTCGTGGTGATTCGGGGTGTGATCGGCTACACCGACGATGCGGAGCATTCCTTCGTTGGCCGTCGGCACCACGCCTTGCCACATACTGCCGCCAAAGCGGCCGTGACGTTCACCCACAAGCAGCGTGTTGCTTAAGCCGTCGGTGATGCTGGCAAAGCGGGTTTGGCTGAGGAAAGCGAACGCGCCGTTGCCAGCTGCCGGATCGTCTTCCACTTCATTCGAGCCGAACATGCCGATGTAGTTCGAGCGCGAGACCGAGAACAACGGCGTGCCGTCGTCGATCGAGTGCCGATGAACGGCCCCATCCTCCTCGTGTTCGTCTTCGTGCTCTTCATCTTCGTGATCATGGTCATGGTCGTGATCGTCATGGTCGCCACCCGACCCAAGCAGGAACCGCTTGGGACTGGGGTCAGATGGGCAGAGGAGCAGGTTCAGCACTTGCTCGCGCGCCTGCTGATTCGCGGCATGCGAGATCGGCAGATTGCGATTCACCAGGTTCTGCAGCGGCGTCTGTTCGAGTTGTGGCAGAATGCTCACGGTCCAGCCCCAGCCGGGCGTTCCTTCGGGTGCATCGGCAATCCAACCGGGGGGAAGTCGGTCGTAAGTATCGTGGTAGTTGTGCAAGGCCAGACCGATCTGGCGAACGTTGTTTTTGCACTGGGCACTACGGGCTGCTTCGCGAGCGGCTTGAACCGCAGGCAACAGCAGCGCCATGAGGACGCCAATAATGGCAATAACGACCAACAGTTCCACCAGTGTGAAACCGCGCAAACGGTGACGCAACATCGTCTCATACTCCCGGCAAAAAGCGATTCACTCCTCGACTGGAACAAAGTCCAAGTCGGTGCGTCGCTGGAAAAAGGCTGAACAATCAGTGCCGGCTATCGACGCGCCTTAAGCACGACCATCGATGAGCCGAAGGTTCGACTGAGGTTACAGCCTGCTGGGAGGACCGCGCCCTTGATAGACGCGCGGTGTAAGCGAAGCGATCTGCGACTCGCGCCGAGTTGACACGGGAGCACAGAACAATTGAATTGTGACTGCCGGCACCAACGTGCATGGCAGTGCCGCTTGCGATTGATGGCGACAGAGTGTGCAGTGGTCGCAGGGTACGTTGGGCTCGACCGGACCTGTTTTCGTATCAGCCGGCATTCCATCGGCGGTCTTCTCGACCGGAGCACGATCGCTGCATTGATGGTGCCCGCAACTGTGCTCGTGTTGATGCGCTGTGCACGACTTAGGCTGGCAAGCTTGATGAGTGCAGGTCTCGTGCGAACCATGCGAATGCGGCAGTTGTGCAACGATCGTGTCCGCCGCCAGAATGGCGAGACAGAGAAACGCCGTTGCTCGTAAGTGCCGCGATTGCATCGAAACCTAAACTCCAGAACTGCCTGGTCACCGCTCCTGAGTATCTACTATTCGCGGACGCTCGTCAAACGCCTAGCAATTGCATTTCCATGAACTTTGCGTGAAGTTGTCCGGATTATCGGCACTTGCCCCTCGTTTGCACCATTCGATTCGCTTCTCACTCTGGCTCAAATCTCGCGATCCGCGCCGCTAGCACTTCCCAACGCTTCACCCCCAACCTTAAACCGTCTCGATATACATTCCCCGCCGCCGCCGTTCGTCGCGCCGCACGTTGTCAATCATGTTCGCAATCCGCTTCACCTCGTCGATGCCCCGGATCACCAGCTTTGGGTCCGATGTATCAGTCGACAGAATCTTAATAGTCCCCACCCCCAGCATCCGCTCGATAAACGTCTGATGGTAAGACACGTCGTCGACATCAATCACTTCAATACGGTTTGTCGACTGGCTGAGAATCCCCACTTTGTGCACCAACCGCTGGCTGGTCAGTTCGTAACTCATGCCAAACCGCAGATAGAGATAGTAGAGAAACAGACCGCCCCACAAGGCAACTGACCCCAGCCCGACAAACAGCCAGATGGCGCCGGCTGTGGGAATGGCGAAGAGTACCCCTGCAATAATCCCGGCCACCGTCACCAGTGCCGCCAGCAGCCAATGTCCGATCATCGCCTTGGGGGAGAACCCGCCAGCCCACAGGTGTGTTTCGGGCTCATCTGGCGCAGCACCGCGCCCTTTAAGGCGATCCATAGGAGTTGGCGCTGGACCAGTGGCCCCGGTTGGCACCGAATCGTTCAGTCGTTGCCCGCACTTGGCACAAAACAGAGCGTCGGCTGGCATCTCAGCTTGGCAAGAGGGGCAATTCATGGCGGCAGTTCCTTCGTCGAACGCTGTCAATCAAGGGAAAATTAGTTTCCGGGTTATTCGTTGCTTGCTCGCGATTATAGCGGGCACTGGCCAAACAACAGCCACGGCACTTCCCTCGCATGATTTCGCCCTCTGCTATCCTGGCTGGCCAAGTCTCCAGGCAGCGCTGGCTCGCGCTCAGTTGCTAGCGAAGCGCGAGCAGGCAATTTTGAGTCACGCAGATTCGCTAATTACTTAATGTGCGTCTTCAGATGTCCTCTCCCCCGGAAAATCTGCGCGAGCCAGTCGTATCTCCGCAGCCGACATTCTTGCTGGTGGCCATGTCGCTGCTGATGATTGCCGGCTGCGCGGGGCTGGCGGGACTGCTGTTGTGGATCACGACCGATACTTCCAATCCCGCAGCCGGAGGAATTGCCGCTTTGGGTTGCCTGGCCGCGCTATGGCTTGGATTGTTGCAAACGCTGGGAACCTTTCGTCCGAGTCGAGCGAAGGCCATTGATGCAGCAAATTGGGAAGTGGGAGTGGCGGCCCTGGTGGCGATGCACCTGGCAGTGCTGCCCATGGTTTCTGCCCAGGTGATTGGCGGGCTGTATTGTCTGGTCTCGGTCGGGCTGATCGTGAACCTGGCGCTTTTGAGTTGGCTCAATCTGCGCTGGGCCGACGAACTGCGGACTGCCGGTTTGCAGCCCGCCGTGTGGTGGCGCTTTTCGCTTCGCGAATTGTTGGTCCTCACGTTGGCCTCCGCAATCCTGCTTGGGGCTTTTCAATATGCCCAGCGCAAGCACGCCGAACCGGCTCCCTTGCCCGCGTCTATTACTACACCTGGCACTTTGTGAATCTGGATAAGTAACTGGGCAAATTGGCCCGCGATAGCAGCCTTCGACAGCTTATCCACCGAATAACCGGAAAAGATTTTTTCTCAAGGTGGAGAGAGGAAGTTGTAAAGGATTTGTGGGGAGTGAATTTCTGCGGCTTGCCGCAGGGTCATTGCCGCCATCTTGTTGCGCTCCGAACGCCGATTCGTCAAGTGCCAAGATGGCTTTTCTTTCCCTAGATCGGCAATTTTGCGGGTAACGGAATTTTCATGAATTTATTGACAGGAATGGTGTCGAAGTGATACTCTAACGCCATCTTCATCAAAAAGGGTGATTCCAACCCCCACTCGTGGGTTGGGCTTGCCAGATACGCGTTCGCGGTGTTTGTTCTATTCCACGTTGCTGACAGCGCTACAAATTTAGTCATCGTATCCCACGCGCGTGCCAGCGGTTGCGAAGGGGGCGAGAGATGTCTTACGTCTCGCGGAAGAATCATTCGGGGTTCACTCTTGTGGAACTCCTGGTGGTGATCGCCATTATTGGCGTGTTGATTGCTCTGTTGCTGCCTGCCGTGCAGACCGCACGCGAGTCCGCTCGTCGCACGCATTGCTTCAATAATTTGAAGCAGTTAGGCATCGCGACGCATAACTTTCATCAGCAGTACAATCGACTGCCACCCTACTGGTCGGAAAACAACGTCGCGAAGAATCCGGACGGGGGCTGGATTGTCGGTCTGTTGCCATTCATGGAGCAGCAAACGGCTTACGACACTGTATTGGGCTCCAACAACGGGCGAATGACCACGACGCGAACCGTAAACAACCCCGATGAGTCTGCAGGTTATGTTCCTGGCTATTGGACTGGCCGCGGCCCATACGTTCCCAATCCTCCACAGCCGGGTGGTGCTACGAATCACATGGGGCACACGTTCCCGCGCGATCCAGTCAACTCCGGTTCTTACGTGCCGCCCGGAACATATGTTGGAGGTTCTGGCACGGCCCCGACATACGATTACGGCAACACCGGGATTATGTTGATCTCATCGCATTCCTTTTCAGCGCTGCACTGCGTCTCGGATCCGAGTTCGATCCAGTCTAGTAAGCGAATTAACTGGAATCCGCTCAACTCTGGCTACGCCGCAGTGCCTTGGGTTACCACGAATTACCAGGCCAACTATTTGGGCTGGGTGATGGACGCCGGCGAAAGTCGAGTTGGAGTTCAGTGGGATGTTGGCACCGGCAAGCCACCCGTTGCTCCCAAGCTCGATGCGGTGATGGCCTACAAGGACATCACCGATGGCCTTTCGAACACGATTATGTTTGGCGAAGGGATGCGATTTTGCGACGGTACGTACCGATTTGCCTATTGGAGCAAGTACGCGTTTCAGCACTCTCATAATTTTGGGGTGGAGTGGAACGGCAAGGCAAACACCTTCATGTTTCAGTCGATGCCACATCGCACTCGCTGCAACAATTGGCGGTTGCAGGGCCTCCACTTTGGCACGCTATCCACGGTGCTGTTCGACGGCAGCGTGAAATCAATCCAAAAGGAAATCAGCCGTCGCGAAACGAGCGATCCTGACTTCCCGACGGTTGGCGTCGATGCCGCCTTCACCACCAACGACCCGAGTACCGAGTTTGACGGCACCTGGGACCGGCTGATGATGCCCAGCGATGCTCAGCCTCTGGGGTCGTTCTAAGCCAGGCTGGTTAGAGCCAAACTGGCGAAGGATTGTGAGAAGCCGATGGGGAACCCGTCGGTTGTGCGACTGGACTCTGGATGTTTCATGCTTTCGGCATATTGTCAGTGGCTGCTTGTCAGCTTGTTCGTGGCGGGGTTGGTGGCCTCCCTTGGCTGTCGGGGCGACGTTGACCCGGAAGCGGAAACACTTCAACAATTGCAGAAGGGATCAGCCGACCAGCGATGGACCGCAGCACTATCGATCTGTGAAATGCGGCCGGTTCCAGAAAGTCACATCAAGCCCCTGATCACAGCGCTCAATGACGAGGATCTCCGAGTTCGACTCGCTGCAGCGAGGGCACTGGGAGAAACCGGTATCGCCGGGCAAAAGCATGTGAACGAGTTTGTTGACGCCTACACGCATCATCCTGATCCACAAGTAAAGTCTGTCTTGCAGCAAAGTATTGATAAACTAAACGAGTCGCGGTAGGGGTCGTGGGCTCGAAGTTGTTCCGCACGAGCCACGTTGCTGCTATTGCTTAAAAAATCGTCGTGTCCTGCATCTGTGCCAGCGGTTGCGAAGGAGTGACAATATGCCTGCCTCGCGAAAGAATCGATCTGCTTTCACGCTCGTTGAACTTCTCGTCGTTATTGCCATCATCGGTGTGCTCATCGCATTGCTTCTGCCTGCGGTGCAAACCGCCCGCGAGTCGGCGCGGCGCACGCACTGTTTTAACAACCTGAAGCAATTCGCAATCGCCACCCACAACTTTCATCAGCAATACAATCGCCTCCCCCCCTATTGGTCGGAAGGGAATACAGCCAAATTCCCAGATGGTGGCTGGCTCGTTCAATCGCTGCCCTTTTTGGAGCAGCAGCCATTATATGACTCGATCGTCGGCGATAACGGCGGACGACTGGTTTATTCATCCACTTCAACATCGACGTTGGTAACACCCGCGTCCACCAATCCTCCCTACCAGCCTGCACGCACCGTGAACAATGGCGGTCGGTGGGTAACGATCGGCACGACTCCCGGTTCTCCATCCAGTCACATGGGGCACAGTTTTCCCGGATCTGCGACCACTCAGCGCGAATGGCAGGGGCCGCCCAATACAACCATTCCCGCGGTTGGTTCCCCCGCCACCTATTCGACCGTGACCACAACCACGAGAAAGGGCCTGTATACCGTCGCCGATGTCTCTTTCCCCGCGCTGCATTGCTTGTCGGATCCAAGTTCCGTCCAGGCGTCGAAGAAAGTTCCAGGACCGGCAGGCATGACGTGGACCATGACCAACTATCAGGCGAACTTCTTGGGTTGGGTCGCCGATGCCAGTCAGCAGCGGATTGGCGTAGAGTTAGAAGTTGGCAGCGCACTCGCTTTGTCACCCAAAATGGATGCGCTTGTGGGCTACAAGGACATTACAGACGGCCTCTCGAACACCATTATGTTCGGCGAAGGAATGCGCTACTGCGATGGTGCCTACCGTTTGGCCTATTGGGGCAAGTATGCCCGGTTTAACGCCCATAATTTTGGTGTCGAGTGGAATGGAAAGGGCAACACTTTCATGTTTCAGTCGATACCGCATCGCGCTCGCTGCAATAACTGGCGGGTCCAGGGACTTCACTTCGGCACGTTGTCGGTGGCCCTGTTCGATGGCAGTGTGCGATCGATCCAGAGCACGATTAGTCGTCGCGAGACTAGCGATCCTGACTTCCCGCAAATGGGTGTCGACGCCGCCTTTAGCACCAACGATCCCAGCACCGAGTTCGATGGCACTTGGGACCGTCTGATGATGCCCGACGATGCCCAGCCTTTGGGCACGTTTTAAGCTGGTTTCGTTTCCATACCGGCTAAGTTCTGCACTGCGTGACCTGCATTGATTCTGGTGGGCTCATGATTTTTGTCCGCCACCGCATTCTAATTGCGGCTGTGGTCGCAACTGGACTCGCGGGTACCCTGGGTTGCCAGAAGAACGTTGATCCTCAGCAGGAATTGCTCGCTCAATTGCAGCATCCGGAGCCTGGCCGGCGATTGATTGCCGGGACTTCGATTCGCGAAATGAGGCCGGTGCCGGAACCCTTCATTCGGCCGCTGATGGAGGCGCTCAACGATCAAGATGCGAGCTTGCGGTGCCTGGCCGCCGAGTCGTTGGGCGAGGTCGGTCCAATCGGACACAATTACGTGAACGAACTAGTGAAGATCGCCAACAACCACTTCGACCATCAGGTACGCGAAAAATTGCAGCAGTCGATACAGAAAATCAGCGACTCGAAATAGACCGCGCGTCAGCGTTTAGAACGACAGCATCTTGCGATACTGCTCCATGCGCAGATCGAGGTCCGAGCGGTCGATCTGCTTCATTCGCTCCAAGCTGAAGTCTTCAACGTTGAAGCTGGCGACCAGAATGCCGTAGGCCATGGCCTCCTTTAGCACGCGCGGGTCAAAGCTGTTCTTGTGAGCCAGGTACCCCATCATGCCGCCGGCAAAACTGTCGCCAGCGCCGGTCGGGTCGATCACGCGCTCGGTGGGATAGGCTGGCAATGTGTACGTTTCATGCGCCGAGAAAAAGACAGCGCCGTGCTCACCCTTTTTCACCACGACGAACTTCGGCCCCATCCCCAGCACTTTGCGGCCAGCAGTGACGACGTTCTCTTCGCCGGTCAGCAGCCTGGCTTCGCTATCGTTCAGCACCAGGCCGTCGACGCGATTGAGGAGTTCGATCAGCGCCTCATGCTGCACGCGAATCCACAGGTCCATCGTATCGGCCACCACCAGCTTCGGCCCGCGTACCTGCTCGAGCGTGTTCATCTGCGTTACCGGCGAGCCGTTCGCCAGGAAGACATAGTCCGACCGTTTGAAATGGTCGGGTAGCACCGGTTTGAAATCGCCGAACACATTCAGTTCGACTTCGAGCGTTTCGCGGTCGTTCATGTTGGGCAGGTACTTGCCCTTCCAGAAGAACGTCTTGCCACCCGCCACCACGTGCAGTCCGGCCGTATCGATGTTGCGGCCTTGCAGCAGCTGCGTGTGTTCCGCGGGCCAATCTTCACCGACCACTCCCACCAGGCGAACGGGGGCGAAATAGCTGGCTGCGTACGAGAAGAAAACGGCCGAGCCGCCGAGCACGCGATCGCGATAAGCGGTGGGTGTTTGAATGCTATCGAGCGCGACCGAACCAACAACAAGCAGCGGCATCGGAAAACCTGATTCAAGAGGGAAAGCGCGGCGAATTCACAAGCGGGCTATTATCCACTTTCGTGGTAGCTCGGAAAGCCCGCGAAACCGTCCGCACGATCCGTTGGGACCTATAGCGGTGCCGGCAAATCGCGACGATGAAACACCACGCCCGCAGCCAGGTAGCCGAGTGTGCCGATCGTGACCAGCGTGATGTAATAGGTCAGCGGGCCAGTCATTGCAGGGCGGCCATCGATCGAAGGGAGCGAGAGGGCCCAGTTGTACTGCGGCAAGTCGACGGCGATATAAACGAGTCGCTGCGGTTCGTAGGCTCCAAAGATGGTGATCCATTCAAAGAAGCTGGTACTATCGAACGCGCGCCCCAGAACTTTGAAGATCATCTGCAGCACGAACAGGCACGAGACAATGCCAATCGTCCGCCAGCGATAGCGGTCGCAGGCGGAGGCGAGAGTAGTCACGCCCGCCACACAAAAGCCCAGGCAAAACAAATTGAGCGCTCCGGGAGCAAAGTTGCTCGCCGTCACGCGCTCGCGCATCGGAATCTTGATCTTCTCGCGCGGGCCAAACGGAATGGGAATGCGCACGTCGAGTAGCGGAATCGAAATCGACTTCGCCGGAGCCTGCTCGGTTACTTCGGCCGTGTGAATGCCGCTCCATGTTCCCAGCCACGAGAGGATGCAGAGCAGCGCCAGGCAAGACACCGTCACCGCGGCCTGCGAATACAAAACTTGCATTCGGCTGATTGGCTGCGCGAGCAGCATTTCCATCGTGCCGCGGCCCAGTTCACCACTCACGGCGGCGGAACCGCGCGCGATGGCGAAGATTGCAATACAGAAGACAACGACGGGTTCGTCATAGGCAATGGCGACCCGTCCGCTGTAGGAGAGTAATTGACTGAGCGGCACCGGTGAGAACCGGCCCCAGTTTTCCCACAGCTTGTCGATGATCGAGGCGAACGCGCTCGTTTCCAGGCTGGCCACAATGAAGACGCGGACCCAGCAGAACGTAAACAACAGAAGCGCGCAGGCAATGAACAGCAGCTGCACTTCGGCAAGGCACTTGCGGAGCAAGATGCGATTCATCGCAGGGCCTCATATTCCAGCGGCTTGTGCGCGTCGCTTGCCTCGGGCGAAGGAGTAATGGCGGTCGCCGGCTCCGAGCGATGAAAACGTTCGTAGATGGTTCGCAGCCCCACGGGCTCGATGCGAATATCGCGGAGCGGCAGGCTAGCGAGCCAACCGAGCAACGGCTGCAAGTCACCGTCCGATTCAATCGTTGCCAGGTCTCCCTGTTGAGAGACGCGGCAATCGTCGCGCGACAGCTCGTGCGGAACCGGCGGCAGCGGACCATTCAGCCAGGCCAAAATACGGTGCTGCGACCGCAACTCTTGCAGCACTTGCGTATGCACGAGTTGTCCGCTGCGCAAGATCACAACCCGCTGGCAAACTTCTTCTACTTCGGCCAGCACGTGCGACGAGAACATGACCGTCGCGCCGCGGTCGCGGGCTTCGGCCACGAGCGCCAAGACCGAAGAACGGACGGAAGGATCGAGGTTCGCGGTCGGTTCGTCGAGAATATACATGGGCACATCGGCCCCCAGCGTCGCGGCGAGGGCCAGCTTTTGTTTCATGCCGGTCGACATGAAACCAACACTCCGCTTGAGATCGAGTTCCAGACGCTCGGCAATCGTCAGCGAGGCGTCGATGGTGTTGCCACGGATCTCGGCAAAGAACCGCAGCACTTCGCGACCGCGCATCTGCGGGAAGAGAGCCGCTTCGGCGGGCAGATAGGCTACCTGCCGCCGCACCGCCACCGATTGCCGCCGACAGTCGAGTCCCGCAATCGTCGCGTGCCCGGCACTGGGCTGCAGAAACCCAAGCAGCAGCCGCAAGAGAGTCGTTTTGCCGGCTCCATTGGGCCCCAGCAGGCCAAAGACCTCGCCTTTGCCCACGGACAGTGTGCAACCATCGAGGGCTCGCAGCGGACCATAGATCTTGGTCAGCTCGTGGGTCTCGACAAAAGGTTTCACTGCGGGGATCTCGGGCAAAGGGGCGTGCGTCACCAACTGTACCTGGCACCGCGGGGCTCAGTTTCGTCTCTGGGTTTCGCCTGAGTCGCAACTTCAGCCGAGTATCGCGGGCAGCCCCTCATTGTTGGCGGCACCCCGCTCGCTGGCAATTGCCCGTCTTCGGCCAGAACCGCAAAACGGGCACCCAATTAACGATTGGGAGGGGAAGTGCTATCACTGCCTGAATCGACGCGCGCAAGCTCAAGAGATGTCGCCGGCCCCAAACTCGGTGAGAATAGCCGTTACTCCGCCAATTTCCGCGAGTTGTTGCTCGGTTTGCCGACCAGTGGCCTTTAGCAGTCGAATCCGCACAATTCGCGGGCGATCGGCCAAGCGCAGCACGTTTTTGGCTCGTGTTTCCCGCTGTTCGTCCGTTAGCAGTGTGCGGTAGACAGCGATGGCGTGTCGCAAGACTGCTTCGCGATCACGCACTTTCGAATGATGAGAGAGTCCCGAATACTGATGGGCCCACTGCGCCATCGGTTGTTCGTCCCAGTGTGGCAAAGGTGATTGTCCGGCAGATCGATGGATTCTTCTTGGCAGGACTGAATTCGACGGGGATTGGTTCGCATTTTTTCGCCGATGAAATGGAAGTGGCGAAAATGTAAGAACCGCAAATTGTGGAGCAGAGGGTCACACCGCGACCGCTCCACTCAAATTAGGCGAAAAGGGGCCGGGCGAATTGGTCAACGATGGCTGATGTTTTCAGTACGGGAGAAACAGCAGTCATTTCAGCAGTTGGCTAGCGATCGAACTTCACGTATTTCCCACAAAACGCCGGGCGAAATCGACTTTCTAAGGTATAGTTCCCATAACTCATCTGCCGCGATTCCGAATCATTCGGCGTGGCCCATTCGGAACTATCTCTGCTCACCACGAAGGAGTGTGGCCATGTTGCCAACTGCTTTTCGCACCGGTTCTCGTGCCGGGCTTCTTACCGGGCGTCGTTTACGTCTGGAGCAACTCGAGGCTCGCCTCGCGCTGGCGACGTTTTACGTTTCCAATGCCGGCAGCGATACGAACAACGGTTCCGCTGCGACGCCGTGGAGCTCGCTGCAAAAAGCGGCGAATGTAGTGAACGCCGGCGATACCGTAATCGTGCGCGCGGGGAATTACACGGGCTTCGAATTGCGCCGCGATGGCACTGCTTCGGCGCGGATTGTGTTTCAAGCCGAGGCGGGCGTGAACATCACTTCGCGAAACGCCATGACGCCCGACGGCATCAATCTCGAAGGCGCGGACTATGTGACGATCGATGGCTTCACGGTCAACAATATGCCGCGCACCGGCATCCGCTCGGTGACCAATCATCATGTGATCCTGCGGAACAACAAGCTGGACAGCAACGGCCGCTGGGGGATTCTCACCGGCTTCAGCGATGACATTTTGATTGAGAACAACGTCGCCAGCCGTTCGGTCGCCGAGCACGGCATTTATGTCTCGAACAGCGGCGACCGCCCGATCATTCGAAACAACACTATCTGGGGCAATCGCGCGAACGGCATTCACATGAATGGTGATTTGTCGCAAGGTGGCGACGGGATCATCAGCGGTGCAATTGTGGAAGGGAACACCATTTATGGCAACGGCGGTGGTGGTGGCTCGGGCATCAATGGCGACGGCGTGCAGAGTTCCACATTCCGCAACAATCTGATTTACGATTCCAAGGCCAGCGGTATTTCGCTCTATCGGATTGATGGCGGCGCGGGGTCGTCGAACAACACGATCGTCAACAACACGGTCATCGTGAGTGCCACCGGGCGCTGGGCGCTGAATATTCAAGACGGCAGTACGGGCAATACGGTCCGGAACAACGTGTTCTACAACTACCACTCCTATCGCGGCTCAATCGATATCAGCGCGAACAGCATGGCGGGATTCACGAGCGATTACAACGTGATCATGAATCGCTTCACGACGAACGGTGGCGATTCCATTCAAACGCTCGCGCAGTGGCGGGCTTCGTCGGGCCAAGATCAGCACTCGATCGTCGCCACGCCGACTCAGGTGTTTGTAAATCCGGCTGCGTTCGACTTTCATCTCCTCGCCGGCGGTCCAGCCATCAATGCGGGAACCTCGCAGTTTGCTCCAGCGGTCGATTTGGCCGGTAACGCGCGGCCGCAAGGTGGGGCGTGGGATATCGGCGCGTATGAGTACACGGGAACAACAAATCCGCCACCGCCCCCTCCACCGCCAATCAACAGCGCACCGACGGACATCGCGCTGAGTGCCGCGAGTGTGAAAGAGAACGTGGCGAGTGGCACGGTCGTGGGCCTGCTGACAGCGACCGATCCGAACGCGGGGCAGACGCATACCTTCACGCTGGTGCAGAATGCGGGCGGGCAGTTCGCCATCAGTGGGAACAAGCTGGTCGTGTCCGGCGCAATTGATTTTGAAGCCGCGAGTAGTCGGCAGGTTGTGATTCGCGCGACCGATAGCGGCGGCCTGTCGTACGACGAGACGTTCACCATCACGGTCCAGAATGTGAATGAAGTCGTCGGCATCGACGTGCAACAAGGGGCCCAGCAGCGGTCGTATGTCCGTTATGTCGATGTCGTCTTCGAAAGCGCCGATGGTCTGGCGGATATCGTGAGCCAAGGTCGGTTGTCGCTGACTCGCTTTAGCACTACCGGCACCGCGGGTGTGAACGTCAGCCTCGCGAACAAGGCGAGAGTAGTCGGCAATCGAGTGGTGCTCGACTTCGGCGCGCAAGGGATCGGCGGCAATCGGAACTCGGCGGTCGGTGACGGCTATTACCGCGTGCGCGTCGATACCGATGGCGACCGGGTGCAGGAAACCGCCCAGCAGTTCTATCGCCTGTTCGGCGATACCGACGGCAACCGCACGGTGAACAACACCGACGTCAATAACGTGAATGCCAACTTCGGCCGCACCGGCGTGAATAATAATGCCGACATCAACGGCGACGGCGTCGTCAACACGCTTGACCGCACCTACGTCCGCAGCCGCGTGGGCCGCAGCATCAGCGCGAGTCTGCCGCTGAATGATTGAGCACCAATTTCGCAAACCGCAAAAAGGGGGTGTCCAACAATCGGGTCAATTATTGGACAGCAGGTGACGTAACTCTCGGGTTTGGCTGGGGGTGAGTGTCCAACAATGGGGGTGTATGTTGGACGTTTAGGTGCGAATTGGGGTGCGGATTCCGGACCCAGGCACCGTCATCACAGGATCGCCGACTAGCCAGCACTTCGCCTTGACCGTTTCGGCAGCGCTGGTAAGATGAGCGATTCGTTTCGGTCCATCCCCGGATTTGCGGGGTGAGAGGGCGTTATAACTGGCGCTTTCTGGCTGAATGTGGGTCGTGTGACCCGTGCGGCCGATCAGTAGTTTTTCCCCGCTGTTTGTTTCCTGGCCTGTCGGGTTCAGTGAAACAGGGCGAAGGTACCGTTTCGGCGGTTCCTGTGGCACTTGTGCCATGTCCCGATAACAGCCAACTAGGAGCTTGGTTCGTGAGCGATACCCTCGTCCAGGAATTGATTGAAGCAGGCGTGCATTTTGGTCACCGGGCTAGCCGGTGGAATCCCAAGATGGCACCTTACATCTATGCCCGTAAAAACGGCATTCACATTATCGACATCCGCGAAACCGTTCGCGGTCTGTTGCGAGCCAAGAAGTATTTGGCTCAGGTTGCCTCGCAAGGGAGCTTGATTCTGTTCGTCGGCACCAAGCGTCAAGCTGGTCCGGCTGTTGAGCGTGAGTCGCTTCGCTGCCATATGCCGTTCGTCAGCGAACGCTGGCTCGGTGGCTGCTTGACCAACTTCCGCACCGTTCGCAGCCGGTTGACCCGCCTGGAACAAGTCGAGAAGATTCGCGCTGGCGAAGAACTGCAGACGTACAGCAAGAAGATGCAATCGTCGCTGTCACGCGAATATCGCAAGATGTACCGCAACTTGAACGGTATCCGCACGCTCAACCGTATGCCGGAATGCCTCGTGGTCGTCGACCCGAACAAGGAAAAGAACTGCATCAAGGAAGCTCGCTCGCTGGGCATCACCACCGTCGCGCTGATCGATACCGATTGCGATCCGGACGTGGTCGATCTGCCAATTCCAGGCAACGACGACGGTATCCGCAGCGTCGAACTGATCATGCGTCACCTGGCCGAAGCGATCCTCATCGGTTCGCAAGCTGCTGCCGCTGCCAAGGGCAAGGATAAAGATGCCAAGCCTGAGCCAGTGAACGCAGCCGCTGCTGCCGCTGCCGCGAAGGATGGCAACGCTTAGTAGCTGCTTAGCAACGTCTTCGTAGCGTGGGTTTTAGCCCACGTTATGTGAGGAGATGTGGACTGCGGTCTAAACTACCAAACTACATGTGGGCTAACGCCCACACTACGACGTTCGCGGCAGCTTGAACCTGGTTGCCGCGGTATTTCGGGGTGAGGGGCAGTAGCTGTTGGGACTCGGCTCTCATGAACCCCCGACGAACCATTCATGTCTTTGCTAGGTGGCTGACTTAGTACCTACTTCAGCCCCTCACCCTAACCCTCTCCCCTGAGTACAGAGGAGAGGGGATAAAGACAGTAGCTCATTCCCAACTCAACACCGACATTTCAAAAGTAATACTCAGGAGAAACGACCATGGCAGAAATCACCGCCACCCTGGTCCGCGAATTGCGCGATGAGACCGGCCTCCCCATGATGGACTGCAAGAAGGCATTGACCGAAGCCGGCGGCGACAAGGAAAAGGCGAAGGAAACGCTGCGTAAGAACGGTGTGGCCCTGCAAGGCAAGCGCGGCGATCGCGAAACGGCCTTCGGCCGCTTTGGCATCTATCATGGTGTCGACAAGTCGTCGGGTGCCGTCGTCGAACTGAAGTGCGAAAGCGCTCCAGTCGCCAACAGCGCCGAGTTCATCCAGTTGGCCAATGACTTGGCTCAAGCGCTCGCCACCGGACCCGGCGCGAAGACCGCTGACGAACTGCTCGATCAGCCTTCGCCCAGCAAGCCCGGCAAGACGCTGCGGGACGTGAAGGACGACATGTTCAACCGGATTCGTGAAGTGTTCAACGTCGGCCGCCTCATGCGGTTCGATGGTGGCACTGGCGCCTACAGCCACAACAGCGGCACCGTCTCCGGTGTGTTGTTGCTGGTGGAAGGTGGCACGAACGAAGCTGCCAAGGACGTGGCGATGCACGTGGCCGCCATGCGTCCGCTGGCGCTGAACAAGGAAGAAATCGACCCCGCGCTGGTCGACAAGGAACGCGAAATCCTGAAGGAAGCCGCACTGAAGGAAGGCAAGCCCGCCAATATCGTCGACAAGATGGTCGAAGGCCGGTTGCGTAACTTCTACGCCGAGAAGGCCCTGCTCGAGCAGCCCTTCGTCAAGGAACCGAGCCTGACCGTCAGCAAGTTCGCCGAAGCAGCTGGCATGAAGATCAAGAAGTTCCTGCACTGGGAACTGGGCCGCGAGTAATTTCGCCAGTCGATTGCTTAAGCAAGAGGTAGTACAGGGCACGTGATGAGCGTGCCCTGTTTTCGTTTTTGGTTCATTCGGGAGATTTAGTATTCGGCTCGCAGTGAGAAGTTCAGGCCCATCAACCAGTAGTCGTCCTGGATGAAGCCGGGGAACAGAGGACGAGCGGGGCCGATGAGTGGGCCAGTCAACTGCGACAGGTTTACCTGGCGATCGATTTCGGGTCCGGTCGTGATAACCGACGAGATCCAAATGGCACTGTAACCAACCCCGACGCTCACGTTCGAGTTGAAGTGATAGTTGAGGTTGACGTTTAGTTCGGGTACGGCCAGCGTTTGACTGTTGTTGTAAGTGCCGATGTTGGTTTGTTGAGCCAGCAGGCCCCCGGGCAGGTTTACCGGTGCACCCATGAATGGCGTCACTACGGTGCTACCGTCGATGCGAACGCGTTGTCGAGCAGAACCAAGTGAGACCTTCGTCATCCAGTCGGCCGACCAGCGACCGCGAGCACGGGTCCCTTGCAGACCGAGCATACCGCCGTGGAAGATGTTCGACGTGCTGAAGTTATCGACGATGTCGAAGGTGGTGCCATCGACGAGTGGTTCGCGGGCGGTGTGAAAGCTGCGGATTCGCAAGGCGTCGGCCAAGCGGAAGTAAGAGTAACCGCCGATCAAGTCGACGCGGTTAATCTGGTCGCGCTCCATCATGATGCGGGTGTAGACGTCGGTGGCGACAAACGAAGTCTTGTAGTTGGCTTGAATGTTCCCTTCGACGATCGGGCCATCAATGGGATCGACGTAAGCAATCAGCACGGCGTCTTCTTGCAGCAGCAGGGCGTTGTAGAACGGCCGAGCCAGAACCGGGTCGCCGGTCGAGGCAGCATCGAACGTGGCGTTGTCGCCTTCAAGACCATAGACACGCACACCCAAGCCCACGTCGTGAGCCGGGTCGAGCCAGATGCCGAGGCTGGCGCGGCCGCCATATTGAATCTCGTCGCCGGCCAGTTCATCGCCGAACAGGATGCGGGTCGTAGGAAAGCCCAGGACGCCGGCTTCTTCGCGAGCCACGTTTGGATCGGTGCTGGTGGTAACGAGGGGCGGCAAGTGCGAACCCTTGCCCCACCACATCAGATATTCAACTTGAGCCCACATATTGAGTGGGCGGCAACACTGGTTGCACATGCCACATGAATTGTCGCCACACCAAGTGTCTTCAGCGGGACACGGGTTGTAACTGCCGTCGGCATCGTTCAGCCAGGTAGCTTGGCGCACGACATCCAAGGTGTCGGCCAGCGCCTGGCGAACTTCTTGAGCCGAGACGTGAGTCGCGGCGAGCAAGATCAGAACCCCAAGGGCCCCGACGAGGCGAAGGTTCGTCTTCATAGACAGTCTCGTTCCTGGGAATTGCAGCTAATCGCTACCATCGAATCGACCCCTACAGCCGGACAATCCAGACAAGTTTGACTGCGCGTCAAACTCGACGCAGATTGCCCTGTCGATTCAGCGAGTCTCGGGATGTCAACTCATGCCAATACGGCAGCGCACAATACGCTCCCGAGAGATTTTCGGTCTGGCAAGTTGTATCGATTGAGCAAAAAGTGCCGGAAATGCGAGATGTGCGTTTGCTAGCGGCGGAATTCATTTCTGGCACTAAATCTCGAACCCGGGCCGACTTAGCTGCGTAAAACAAGCGAGTAAACCACTTGTGGGGGAACATTTTTGTTGACTGGAAGGCAGTTGGCGCGGGGCGTGCTTAGTGCTAGGCCCGCCTAAATGTCCGCCACTTTGGATGCTGTCAGTCGTGGAGTAATGAAGGTAACGATTGCCTTTCATGAATCCGCAGCGAAAAATTCCGAATGCGCTGGCGCGATTTGCGGCCTGGGCGTGAGTTTGGGCCTAGAGTTGCCAACTCCTTGATTCGGATAGCTCCGGGCTCGTAGCCTCACCACCGCCTAATCACTCTGCGACAGCCAATGAGTTCCACTACATCCGTCAACGGCATCCCCCAGGGCTGGCAGGCCAAGATGCTGTCGTGGCTGGGTGGGCCCATTCAGCGACGGCTGGCACAGTGGGGGTCGCAGCTGCAGCAGATTAATGCCTTCGAGCCGATGCTAGCGGCCGAAGAGCCGCGCGACCTGCGCAAGCGAAGTCTCGCGCTCCGTTATCGCGCCAAAGCAGGTGAACCGTTAGCGAGCCTGGTTCCCGAGGGCTATGCCCTGGTGCGGGAAGCGGCCAAGCGAGCCATTCAACAGCGGCACTACGACGTGCAAATGATCGGCGGCATGGCCCTCTTTTATGGCTGCATTGCCGAAATGGAAACGGGCGAAGGGAAAACGCTGACAGCGACCCTGCCCACTTACTTACACGCCCTGATTGGTAAGGGCTCGCATGTTGCCACGGTCAACGACTATCTGGCCGAGCGCGATGCCGCCATGATGCGTCCGGTCTATGAGGTGCTGGGAATGTCGACCGGCATCGTCCTCACGCCCGATACGCAAGACACGCGGCGAAAAGCCTATGCCTGCGACATCACGTACGGCACTGCAAAAGAATTCGGCTTCGACTTTCTCCGCGACCGCCTGCTGCTGCGGCGAATGGGCATGGCCCAGTCGAACTTGCTCAATCAGCTCACGTCAGCCCGCATGGAAATGGGTGGCGAAATGCCCGTTCAGCGGGAGCATCACTTCTGCCTGGTCGACGAGGCCGACAGTATCTTGATCGACGAAGCCAGAACGCCGCTCATCATTGGTTCGCTCGGCGAAAAAGCCATCGAACGGATCGTCACGCTCTATCGCTGGGCTGCGGAAGTGGTGCCGCAGTTCCTTGAGGAAGAGCACTACGAATATGAACACGACGAGAAAAAGATCGAACTTTCGACCGAAGGTCGCCAATTGGTTCGGTCGATGCCCAAGCCCGAGATTCTCCGCGGCGTGGGGCTGATCGACCTGTATCAATACGTCGAACGCGCCATCAAGTGCAAGCGAGACTTTCTGCTCGATCGCCACTACGTGGTGAAAGAAGGCGAAATCGTCATCGTCGATGAAAACACGGGTCGTTTGGCTGAAGGACGCAAATGGCGGGACGGTATTCATCAGGCGATTGAAGCCCAGGAACGGATCGACGTCAGCGTGCCGACGGGTCAGGCCGCCCGCATCACGATTCAAGATCTGTTTCTGCGCTACAAGCACCTGGCCGGCATGACCGGCACTGCTTCATCTGCAGCGCGCGAGTTCAAGAAGGTCTACAAGATGCGGGTCATTCCCGTGCCGACCAATCGTCCAGTACAGCGAAAACGCTTGCCCGACCGCGTATATGGAACGGCCGATCAAAAATGGCGGGCCATTGTCGAAGATGTACGTGAAGCACACATCAAACGCCGGCCGGTGCTGATTGGTACGCGGTCGATCGATAAGTCGGTCATTCTCTCGAAGCTGCTGACGGAAAAAGGAATTCCTCACCAGGTGCTCAACGCGCACGAAGTGGCAACCGAAGCCGAGATCGTCGCACGGGCCGGTGAAGAGGGAAAAGTAACGGTTGCCACGAACATGGCCGGCCGCGGTACCGACATCAAACTGCAGCAGCCGGTGAAAGACCTCGGCGGCCTGCATGTCATTTGCACCGAATTGCACGACTCGGCCCGGATCGACCGCCAGCTGATGGGGCGCTGTGGTCGGCAAGGCGATCCCGGCACGGTGCAGCAATATATGTCTCTCGACGACGACGTACTGCGTACCGGCTTCGGCCCGCAGACCGCCGAGAAAATGACCAAAGTGGGCGAGCAAGATTCCGCCAATCCGCAGAAGTATCTGAGCCTGTTGCAACGCGCTCAGCGAAAAGTCGAACGGCGTCACTTGCGCGATCGGTTCGTCCTGCTGTTCCACGAGAAGGAACGGAAAAAGATGCAGCAGGAAATGGGGCAGGACCCTTACTTGGATACGCCCGACTAGTTCCCTCGATCCGCTCCGTTGCCGCGACGCAACGCCGCGGTGCCCACAGACATCAGGCTGCGACGGTGGCAACATCGCTGCAGCAATTACGTCAGTTACCGTTCGCGCAACTGCTCATCACCTGCCGCGGATTGGTAACTGTCGTAAGGAATTTACGATCCGGTTGATAGACTACAGGCCTGCCGCCTCGTTCGGGGCACAGGTTTTGCAAATACGCATCCGCCCCCTGTTTGAGCTGTCAGAAAAGTCTCTCCGCGGGAGTTTTCGGCCGTTTAGGCAAATGGGGTGGTGAATGTTAACTAATCGTTACAAGTGGCATGGACGTTAAGGTCAGCGAACATTTGGTTTCGGTTTGCGGACAACGACGTCAAGAACATTGAGCCTGCGGTTGCCCCCACTTACATTGAATTGAACAACGAGCAAGGTAATTGAAGCGGTCGTCGCCCCCACGATGGCTCGTTTCACCCCCAAGCTCAGCCCGCGAGCAGATCAAAGTCTGTTCGGGTCAGCTTCGCCGTCCTCCGTCAGAAACGATGATCTTATGTCGCAACTGAACTCCGACACGATCGAGAAAACCAAGCAGCAGATCCGTGGGCTGGTTGGTGAAATTCAACAGCTGTCGAAGAGCGATCTTTCGCCGGATGAGTTTTACGCAGCGTTCTTGCAGCGCGTGATTGGTGCCCTCGCGGCCGTTGGTGGCGCGGTGTGGGTGCTGGGCGAGGGAAAGAAGCCCACGCTCGCCTATCAGGTGAACATCAGTCCGACGTTGATGGACGCCGAGAGCGAAGACGCAACCAAGCACTCAAAGTTGCTCGAGTACATCGTCAACACGAATCAACCCCAACTCATTCCGCCCCTCTCGAGCGCCGGCGACGAGCGACTCGGCGGCAATCCCACGCGGCAGTTGATGGTCGTTTCGCCGCTGGGTCATGATGGGTCCGTCGAAGGGCTCATCGAGATTTTTCAGCGGCCCGATACGCAGCCGAACACACAGCGCGGTTATTTGAACTTCCTCAAGCAGATGTGCGACATCTCGGCGGAGTGGTTCAAAAACCGCAAGCTGGGACAACTCACCGACAAGCACTCGCTTTGGAGCGAAGCTGATCAATTCTCCCGCAGCGTCCACGAGAGCCTCGATCTGCGCGACACGTGTTACACGATAGTGAACGAAGGTCGCCGCTTGCTGGGTGTCGATCGTGTGAGCGTTGCCATCAAGAAGGGTGGCAAGTGCTTTGTCGAAGCGGTCAGCGGACAAGACACCGTCGACTCGCGCTCGAACGTGATGACGATGCTCGGCACGCTCGCCACACGCGTGGCCGCTTCGGGCGAACCGCTGTGGTACATGGGTTCGACCGAGGACATGCCGCCGCAGATCGAAGAAGCTCTCGAAGAATACGTCGATCATTCGTACACCAAGTCACTCACCGTGCTGCCGCTGCGGAAGCCTCGCTCGGTCGAAACGGGGGTCGCGAATGCCACCGGTGAATCGTCACAAGCCTTGGGCGCAATCATCGGCGTGCTGATTGTCGAACAGATCGAAAGCGAAATTCCGCGCCAGGTGCTCGATCCTCGGTTGGATCTGGTCTTCGAACATAGCGCCCGCGCTCTTTCGAATTCGATCGAGCACAACACGCTCTTTTTGATGCCGGTTTGGAAAGCCATTGGCCATTCGCAGGCAATGGTCCATGCTCGCAACCTGCCCAAGACGCTCACGATTGGTGGCGCAGTCCTGGCGGTGCTGCTGGCCCTGTTCATCATTCCGTGGGATTTCAACATGACTGCGACTGGCTCATTGCAGCCGGTGGTCAGTAATCACGTCTTTGTGCCCGAGCGGACGGTTGTGCAGGAAGTACTCGTCGATAACAACTCGCTGGTCGAGGCTGGTCAAACGCTGGTTGTTCTCCGCAGCGACGAATTGCAGCAGGAGATGAAACGAGTCGACGGCGAACTGCGGGCCAAGAACGAACAACTGAACGCCATTCGTCAACGATTGACCAACACCAGCAACCCCACCACGCCGCAAGAACGGGCCCGCGATCAGGCGGACCAATCTTCGGTGGAAGTCGAAATCCGCAGCTTGAAGGCGCAGTACGATTTGCTCCTCGGTCGCGAGGAGAAACTCACCGTTCGCAGTCCAATCAAAGGTCGCGTCATCACCTGGGATGCCAAACGCCAGCTGATGAATCGCCCGGTGGAAACCGGCCAGGTCCTGCTGACGGTGGCTGCCGAGAACACCGACTGGGAACTCGAGCTCTACATGCCAGAACGCCGCGTGAGTCACCTGGTGAAGCACCGCGCAAAGAATCCAGGCCAGCCCGTTAAGGTCGACTACATCTTGATGACTGAGCCCGGCACCAGCCACTACGGCACCGTGCAGGACGTGCACTGGATGGCCGAACCACACGAACAGCAGGGGCACATGGTCCGCGTGCGAGTGAAGACCGATCCGAAAGACCTGCGCATCGAAACGGCCCGTCCGGGTGCGAGTGTCACGGCTCACGTCGATTGTGGCGATACCGTGCTCGGTTGGGCGCTCTTCCACGAAGCTTGGGAATACGTCGAAGCAAACCTCCTCTTCTGGTAATTCGCGACCGGCTATTCGGAACTTAACTCTCGCAGCCGGCGACAAACTTCCAGCTGCAACTCGAAGTACAAACCGCGGCTGCAGTTCAAAGGATTCACTCGTGAAACACATTCCCAAATACCTGGCTGGCACAGTTGGCGTGGTGGCGATTGGTTGGCTCGTGCAAGCGGGTGCTCAGCAGCCTGCTCCGCCGCGCACCTTTGCCCCAGCACCGGGCGCATTTGCCCCCGCTGCTCCGGCGGCAGCTCCGAATTTTGCCCCCGCGGCACCTTACACTGCGACGGCAACAACCAGCACTAGCCCGCGCCAATTGCAGCAGGGCGAAATTGCGGTCCCCTATGGTCTGGTGACTGTTATCGACGATGTGAAAGTCCCGGCCCGCGATGCTGGCAGTTTGACCAAGGTTTTTGTTCGCGGTGGCGAACTTGTGCAAGCGAATGTGATTCTCGGTCAAATCGACGATCGCGATACGCTCGCTAAGCAACGCATCGCTCAGGGGGAGCTGGATGCAGCCACCGAGCAAGCCAACAGCAAGGCCGAAATCGAAGCTGCCGAAAAAGGCCGCGATGTCGCACTGGCTGAATATGAATCGGCCCAAGATCTCAAGGTTCGCAATCCGGGCGCGATCTCTACACAGGAAGTACGCCGGGCCAAGTTTCAATGGGAGCGTTCACTGGCGCAGATTGCAGTCGCCAAGACCGACAATGTCGTTGCCGGTTTGACTGCCGTGATGAAGCAGGCTCAACTCGATGCCACGACCGTCGAACTCAGCAAGAAGAAGATCGTTTCGCCCATTCAAGGCCAGGTGGTTGAAGTCTACAAGCACGAGGGTGAATGGGTGCAGCCCGGCGATCCCGTTCTGCGTCTGGTTCGGCTCGATCGCGTGCGAGTCGAAGGCTTTGTCTATGCCAACGATGGCGGCCGCAACGACGTCGAAGGTAAGCCGGTGAAGGTGCTTGTCGATCTGCCGGGCAATCGAAAGGTCGAACTCGAAGGGCGAGTCGACTACGCCAGCCCAATCATCGAAGGCTCGGGACAGAATCGTCAGTACCGGATTTGGGCCGACGTCGATAATCAATTTGTCGATGGCCACTGGGTGATTCAACCCGGTGCTTCGGCCGAGTTGCGAATCAACATCGCCGCTGCCAAACTTCCCGCCCCAGAACGGGAAGCTCCGCCAACTCTCGAAGCGGCACCTGCAGCAGTGGCACCTGCTTCCTCCCCGGCCGCTGCTCCCGCTTCGGCTTTGCCAGCCTTTGGTCCGCGCACCGAAGCTGCCCCAGCAGAAGCACCGACAACTGAAAACGCTCTGGTTCCTGCCCCTGCACCGGCGACGATCGAATCGCTCAGGCCAGAATCGCCCCCAGCTGTAAGCCCCGCACCGGTGGCACCTGCTCCCGTACCTGCTCCCGTACCTGCCGCGACTCGGCCGAGCCTGGCTCCGCCCAGCAACACCGCTCCTGCAGTACGTCCCATGACAACCACACCAAGTACCGTGGCCCCACGACCGGCACCAACGCAGCCTGCATCGACTGCCGCGCCGGCCCGTCCCGCGCAGCCTCGTCCGGCCATCTCAGGGGTTGCTAATCCCAGCAGCCCGCCCGTCCCACGCCGCAACCCAAACACCATTCCACCTCGTTAGTCCTGAAGTGCCGTTGTCCTTCTCCGGTCTCTAGCCCCTAGCCCCTAGTCCCTAGCCCCTTCCATCATGGCCACCCTTGCAGAAAGCCTCGTTAGCAGCACGTCTCGGCCGTTGCTGCTGCGCATGCGCCCCGACCTGCAAGCGCGGCGGCACCGCTATCGCGGACAGACGTTCTGGGTCATCAAAGAACCCGTTGGGCTGAACTACTTTCGATTCCACGAAGAAGAGTATGCAATTTTGTGCATGCTCGACGGGCTCACCAGCCTGGAGACGATCAAAGAACAATTCGAGAGCCAATTCGCTCCGCAAAAGATTACGTACACCGATTTGCTCCAGTTCGTCGGCATGTTGCACCGTAGCGGGCTGGTCATCAGCGAATCGCCCGGCCAAGGACGAGCCCTGAAGAAGCGGCGCGACGAAAAAAAGCATCGCGAATTCATGGGCAAGCTGGCCAATGTCTTCGCGCTCCGCTTTCGCGGCGTCGATCCCGAGCGGTTTCTCAACTGGCTCTACAAATACACCTGGTGGTTCTTCACTTGGACCGCCCTGTTCATCAACCTGGGCATCGGCCTCGCCGCCCTATCGCTGGTGGTGGTGCAGTTCGATCAATTCACTGCCCGACTGCCAGCCTTCCACGAGTTCTTCGGACCGCGGAACTGGTTCATCCTGGCGATTGTGATGGGCACGGTGAAGGTGCTGCACGAGTTCGGCCACGGGCTGTCGTGCAAACACTTTGGCGGCGAATGTCACGAACTGGGGGCGATGCTCCTGGTCTTTACGCCCGCTTTGTATTGCAACGTGTCCGACTCGTGGATGTTGCCCAACAAGTGGGCCCGCGCAGCCATCGGTGCGGCGGGAATGTACGTCGAGTTGGTGCTCGCGTCGATTGCGACGTTCATTTGGTGGTTCAGTGCGCCGGGCTTGCTCAATCACGTGGCGCTGAGTGTGATGTTCATCTGCTCGGTCAGTACCGTCGTCTTCAATGGCAATCCGCTGTTACGTTTCGACGGTTACTACATCCTGATGGACTTGCTCGAGATTCCGAACTTGCAGCAAAAAGCCAAGGAAGTGCTGAAGCGGTTCATGATCGATTTGTGCCTCGGCATCGAACAGGCCGAGAACCCGTTTTTGCCGCAGGGAAATCGCTTCATCTTTGGCTTATACACCGTGGCCTCGGCCTTATATCGCTGGGTCGTGGTCTTCTCGATTCTGTTTTTCCTCAACAGCGTGTTCGAGCCCTATGGCCTGAAGATCATCGGCCAGCTCATTGCCCTCTCAGGCTTTTTTGGCCTGGTTGTGCAGCCCATTTGGGGCATCGCCAAGTTTTTCTACACACCCGGAAGGATGCACAAAGTGAAAAAAGAACGCGTCATCGCGACTGCCTGTGTGGTGGTTGCGGTCGTGGCGGCCATCTTCTTTGTGCCGCTGCCGTACTCGGTCACCAGCACGTTCGAAGTGCAGGCGCACGATGCGGCCCAGGTCTTTTCGGCCGAAGCGGGCCAGGTTGCCGAAGTATTCGTCAAACCGGGTGCCAAGGTGCAAAAAGATCAACCCCTGCTACGACTGCACAATCCCGATCTGGAACTGGAACTCAAGCGACTTGAAGGCCGCTACCTGGCTGCCAAAGAGGCCCGCGAAAACCTCAACACGCTTCGCTTCACTGATTCGGCTGCCGTCGACCAACTCGAAACGGCTGAGGAAGTCCTCGCCGCGGCCCGCAAGCAGTTTGAAGACAAGCAACGCGAGTACGACCGCCTGACGATTCGCGCCCCTCGAGCCGGGATTGTGATTCCGCCGCCGACCCGCGAAGCCAAGGCGGAAGAATCGCGCGACAGGCTGGCCTCTTGGACGGGCCATCCGTTCCAAGCGAAGAACCAAGGCGCGCCGATCATGCCGACCGATTTGATCTGCCAGATCGGCGATCCGCAGGATCTCGAAGCAGTGCTCATCGTCGATCAGGCTTATATCGATCTGGTTCGCTCGGGACCTGAGCCCGACAAGGTGCGACTGCTGCTCGATTCGTACACGCGGCGGGCCTATGAGTCGTACGTTGCCGAGATCGGTGCCAACGAAATGAAGGCGGTGAATCCCGCCCTGTCGAGCCGCGTGGGCGGGCGACTGGAAACAGTGACCGACCCCAGTGGCGCGACACGACCGTTAAGTTCGTCCTATCCGGTGCGAGCGCCGCTGAAAGATCTGGATGGAGACATCCAGGTGGGAATGCAAGGACAGGCGCGAATATACACAGGATGGCAACCAATCAGTAGCCGCGTCTATCGGTACGTGGCGAAGACGTTCCATTTTGACCTGTAAGCAGCCGCTTGCGGGAGAAGCATAGGCTAGATTTGGGGTGCGACGAGGCTCAAGTGGCGTCAAAACCAGCTGAGAAGTTGCACCCGAGTGTTTGCAGACTTTGAGTCTTTATCGGCAGGACATTTCCAGCAACATTGCCTTCAGAATGTTGCCGTCCGAGCCGTTCTCGTCGTTCGTTAGGGTTTGTGGCCTTTGAAGAAGCCACGCACACGGTTGCCGCACTCAGCGGCCAGGAGAATTTTCAGCATGTCAGTAGAGAATCCCGCAGAAGGCCAAGCCCCAGAAGCAGCCGCCGCCGCCCCCGTTCAACAGCAGCAAGCAGTCCAGGTCGAAGTGGACGATCATCACGTCACCGCTTCGTACTCGAACTTCTGCCGCGTGACCGGTTCGCCTGAAGAACTGATCATCGATTTCGGTCTGAACCCACAGCCAGTCGGCATTCCCAGCAAGCCGATTCCGGTGACCCAGCGCGTGATCGTGAACTACTTCACCGCCAAGCGTCTGCTGCACGCTCTGTCGCTGTCGGTTCAACGTCACGAAGCCGTCTTCGGCGTGCTCGAGACCGACATCCAGAAGCGCCTCAAGCCAGGCCTCCGTGGCTAGTCATTGAGAGGACGATTCGTCCTCTCGTGATTCCCGAATAAGCTCGGCCAGGACGTCAAACTCCTGGCCGACTTTGTTGGTCAATGCAGAAGTGAGGATGCAGAAGGCAGAATGAAGCCAAAGAATGTTTTTCCTGCCTTCATTCTGCCTTCTACGTTCTGAATCCTGCATTTCCCTCACTTCATCTTCGCGAGTGCTTCCAGTGCCTGTTTCACCGCGGCTAATTGTGCTTTAGCGGCGTCGAGCATCGCGAACATCGAACGTCAGCCAGCAAGATCTGCTTCGAGCAGTCCTTGGTCTATGTAGCCTCGCACCACGATGACGTTCCCCTGAAACATGCCCCCGTCATCGAATTGAAAGAGGAACTCTCCATCGTCGGCAACAAACACGTTATTCAGCGTGAGATGGCTGCGAAACTCCCTTGCCGAAAGTTTGGGTTCATGTATCCCTCGCCAGGTAGAGTTCTTGATTGGCAGCAGACTTTCGGCTGCAAAGTCGCGCACTCGGTCATCCCAGGCTGCCACATTGCTCCAGAGTCGCCGCGCTTGCTGGAGTGCATTCGCAGAAGCGGACCTCTGACGGCCAGATATCGATAACTCGATTTCCTCGCCGTTCCAGTCGACATCCGCCGTGAAGGTATCACCGCCTCGATCGAGGAAGAAGTTGCCGAACTGTTCATCTTCGAACGCATCGGAGACTCGCATATCGTCAGCACATTGACCGAGCGTATCATCCGCGACATCGGTCGAGACGAATGATTCGAGCAGACCTTGTGCCTCATCCAATTCAGGATCGTCGATAACTCGGGCACGCAACTGAACTACAGAATGACGGCGCAACAAACTACTCAGTCGATTAAACTCTTCGTCGGTAACGGCCTGACGAATCTGCAGTGTTCTTGATTGCACCGGACCTTCGCACTCGCGCCACGGATTGAGGGCGAAGAGCAGTGTTAACTTTTCCTGCTGATTCACCCGAATTCCGCTAACATCCTCGCCCGTGATTACACCGACCACGTTGATGACCGGTGCCTCGCCAAGGCGAATAATAGTTTCCATGGCTCGCATGGCGGCAAGTGGAATTAGGCTTTCGTCGCGCATTTAATCTTTCAGCCTGTGTCCGCTTATTTCATCTTCGCGAGTGCTTCCAGCGTCTGCTTCACCGCGGCCAATTGTGTTTGCGCTGCCTCGAGCGCTTCGCGTTCGACTTGCACCACGTTGGCCGGCGCGCGGGCGACGAAGCTTTCGTTGCTCAGCTTGGCCTCTTTGCCTTTGATGATGCCGAGCAGCTTTTGTTCAAGCTGCTGGTTCTTGGCAATCTCGGCCTGCACGTCGATGAAGTCTTTGAGATCGACGTAGATATCCATGCCCGGCAAGGCAGCCTTGCTGTGATTGGCGGGGGCCGTTGCCTGGGGCCCCATTTCAATCGGTTTGGCGTTGGCCATCGATTGCAGGTAGGGGAGCATGGGCGTAAGGAGTGCCGCCGTTTCGGCCGAGCAGGTCACGCTGAACTCGATCGGGCTCTTCATGGCGATGTTCTGCCGGCTGCGAATCTCGCGCAGCGCGCCGAGCGCGGCCTGGAAGGTCGCAAACCGGGCTTCGGTCGTCGGATCTTGATGGGCCTTGTTCATCTCGGGCCAGGGAGCCGTGATGCACATGGCAGCAGCCTGCTCGGGCTTGTCGAGCCCGCGGACGGGCGCGATCTTGCCGAGGTTTTGCCAGATCTCTTCCGTGACGAACGGCATCAGCGGATGCAACAGCCGCAGCAGCACATCGAGCGTATGCGCGAGTACCCGCTGGCAGATTGGTTTGGCGACCGGGTCTTGCAACCGGGCCTTCGTGATTTCGACATAGAAACTGCAGAAGTCATCCCAGGCAAAGTCGTACAGCGCCTTCGTCGCGTCGGCGTACTTATACGTCTGTAGCGCGCTGGTCACTTCGCCGGTCACGGTTGCCAGGCGCGAAATGAGCCAGCGATCTTCCATGGCCAGCTCACCCAGTTGGAGTTCCGGCTTTAGCCGGCTGCCTTCCTCATATCCATTCAAATTCATCAACGAGAATCTTGCTGCGTTCCATAGCTTGTTCATGAAGTTGCGGGCCACTTCGAACCGCTCGCTGACCACCGGTGCACGAGGCAGCGCGATGTCTTCAGGCCTATTGGCCCACTGTGTCGAGAACTCTTTGCTGCACTTGGTGCAAGCCACTCGCGGGAGAATACGATTCTTCAGCGTCTGGTCGACGAGTGACTGGCAGTGCGGGCACTCGAACTGCACCGGCATGCGCACGTCTTGCGTTTCGGTCGTGAGCTGCGCGAGGCCGAAGCGGAGCGAGTCGGCTCCGAACTTCTCGATCACATCGAGCGGATCGACGCCGTTCCCCTTGCTCTTACTCATCGTCTCGCCGTAGCCATCGAGAATCTTCGGGTGAATGAAGACCTCGTGGAACGGAATCTCACCCACGTTCGACAAGCCGGTAAGCACCATGCGCGCAACCCACAGCGTGATGATGTCGCGACTCGTGATCAGCGTGCTCGTGGGATAGTAGTACTCCAGTTCCTTCGTCTGCTGCGGCCAACCCAGCGTGCTGTGGGGCCAGAGCGCGGACGAGAACCAAGTATCGAGAACGTCGGGGTCTTGGACAAAACCCTTCTCGACAAGCTTGGATTCAATCAGATGTTCGCCTGGCATCACTGAAACGTGACGATAGCGCTCCCCCGTCGAAACATCGGTAGATTGCTGGATTCGAACCTTCGCGTTTTCCTCGGCAGAAAGGAAAAGCAAATTGGACTTGAGGGGGCTCGCCTTCGAATCCTTGTCAGTCGCAAACTCTGTTGTTTGTGCGTCAAGCTGATCGTACTGCTTTGTCCATACCGGAATACGGTGTCCCCACCACAATTGCCGGCTCACCGGCCAGTCACGCTTTTCGCCTAGCCAATCGAGATAGCTCTTGGCATAACGCTCAGGGAAGATCTTCACGCGGCCATCGGTCACGGCGTCCATGGCCGACTGCGCAAGCTGGTCCATCTTCACGAACCATTGATCGGCCAGGTATGGCTCGATCGGCGTCTTACTGCGGTCGGAGTGTGGCAGTTCAATCTCGCGATCATCGACATCGCCGAGTAAGCCCAGTTCATCGAGATCGGCGACAACCTTCATGCGTGCCTTCTGAATTGTCAGTCCCTGATACGGTCCCGCTTCGGAGTTGAGGGTGCCGTCGGGCTTGAGGATGTTGATCATAGGCAGCTTTTGCCGCTGGCCGACGAGATAGTCGTTGGGATCGTGGGCCGGCGTGATCTTCACGCAGCCTGTGCCCAGTTCGGGCTTGGCCCATTCATCGGCCACGAGGGGAATCTCGCGGTTCACGAGTGGCAGCATCAGCTTGCGACCTGCCTTGGCCATGTCGCGCAGCGTGATCAGTTGCGGCAGGAGTTCTTGGCGGCGAGTCACAATGTTGTCGATCTGCGCCTGAATTCCTTCCTGTTCCTTGGCCGGCGCTTTCGCTAGCCGCTCGCGCAGTTCTGCTTCGGCCTTATCGACCGCGCGAGCTGGGTCGGGATGCACAGCAACGGCAGTATCGCCGAGCATCGTCTCGGGGCGAGTGGTGGCGATGGTCACGAACTTCGGTTCGCCCTGCTGCGGGCCGATCACCTCGTAGCGGAAGTGATAAAACTTCCCCTTCACCGTTTCTTGAAAGACTTCATCGTCGCTGACGGCGGTTTGTAGAAACGTATCCCAGTTCACCAGCCGTTTGCCGCGGTAGATCTTGCCGTCTTTAAAAAGGTTGAAGAACGTCTGGCGCACGGCGGCCGCGCACTGGTCATCGAGCGTGAAGCGGACGCGTTCCCAATCGCAGCTGCAGCCCATACCCTTCAGCTGACTGAGGATTCGCTTCTCGGACTTGTCTTTCCATTCCCAAATGCGGCGGACGAGTTCATCGCGCCCGAGGTCGTGCCGGCTGAGTTTTTCCTCTTCGCGAATCCGCTTCTCCACGACGGCCTGCGTGGCAATGCCCGCATGATCGGTGCCCGGCATCCAGAGCGTGTTGTAGCCCATCATCCGGTGCATGCGGATTTGAGCGTCTTGCAGGGTGTTATTGAGCGCGTGCCCCAGGTGCAACGCCCCGGTCACATTGGGCGGCGGAATGACGATGCTGTATGGGCCCTTCGAAGGATCTTTGCCGGTCGGCGGCTCGGCATGAAACGCCCGGCTGGCCTCCCATTGGGCATAGATGCGGGACTGCGTCTCCGCAAAATCAAAGCGGTTCGGAATCGACTCGGGGGAGAAGGTAGAAGACATGAAATCTGCTAGTCAAAAGAAATGCGTTTGCTCGGTAAAACCCGCCGATTCGTCGCCAGCGAGCGGCTCGCCATTCTACCCGAATCGGGCAGTTTCGAGCATGCCGGTTCCCGTCCTGCTAAGGAGAGCCATTAGCGGCAGAAAGTTCGCGGGCCCGTAGCACGAAGCCGTGCTTCGTGCATGCCAATCGCTTCAAGAACGAAGCACGGCTTCGTTCAACAGGCGACGCTTTGTCTAGACCAACTCGCGCATTGGTTCGACGCCGGGGTCGACGAGATAGTGCGGGCGACCACGCAGGTCGAACTCGCGCACGGCGCTCAGGTTGAGACCAGCCTTGCTGTAGAGCGTGGCGAACACTTCCTGGAAATTGACCGGGCGTTCGGTCGGATGCTCGGCATATTTGTTCGTCGCGCCGATGACCTGGCCAGTCTTCATGCCGCCACCAGCGACGACTGCAGCTGCCACACGTGGCCAGTGATCTCGACCAGCCTGGTTGTTAATTTTTGGGGTGCGGCCGAATTCGCCCCAGACAACCACCGAGACATCGCGGTCCATGCCCCGCTCATGCAGATCGCCGATAAGAGACGACAGCCCTTGATCGAGCAGCGGGAAGTCTTTGCGAGCCTGGACGAAATTCTTGCCGTCCGGACCATGCCAGTCCCAACGCACAAAGTTCATCGAGACGACGCGCGCGCCGGCTTCGACTAGGCGGCGAGCAATGCAGAAGTTGCGGACCATGCGAGGAGCACCGTCGCGCTCAAATCCGGGATCATCGACGCCATAGCGGGCGAGGACGGCGGGATCTTCTTTCGACAGGTCGAGGGCATCGGCCATCCGCGACGAAGTGAGAATACCAATCGCCTGCTGCGAGAACGTATCGAGGCCTCCCATGGCCCCGCGGTTGTCGGTTTCACGACGATAGACGTCGAGCGATTGCCGCAGGTTGTGGCGGTCTTGAAGGCGATCGAGTGTGATGCCGTTGAGCACCATGCTGTCGCTCTTCATACCGTTGCCTTGACCACCGACGAGGCGGAACGGCGCGTGAGCCATGCCGAGATAACCACCATCGCCGGTGTCACCCCAGGGAGCATGGCCGGTCTTGTACATCAGCGAAACGTGAGCGGGGACCGCTTGGTTCGCGGGACCTTTGACCTTCGAAACCCAAGCTCCCATCGCAGGCTGGCCACCAGCAGGAGCCTGAGCCCCTTTCTTGCGACCGGTCATGCACTGATACGCATCATGGCCGCCATCGCAATCGGCGAGCGAGCGAATGATGGCGAACTTATCGGCCATCTTGGCCAGCCGCGGGAAGAGTTCGCAAATCTCCATTCCCGGGACGTTGGTTTGAATCGGACTGAACTCGCCCCGAATTTCGCTGGGGGCGTCTGGCTTCAAGTCCCACATGTCCAAGTGGGGCGGACCGCCGGGCAGAAAGACGTTGATGATCGCCTTGTGCGACCGGGTGGGCTTCACCGCGCCATCGCTGGAAAGGGCTTCGGCCCGCAACATCTGCGGCAGCGTCAGGCCACCGAGCATCATGCCACCGACGGTTAAAAAGTCTCGTCGACCCAGGCCATCGCAAAAACCGCGGGCTGGAGACTTTCCATAGATCGTGAACATGGCAGGTGTTCCTAGGCGGGCAGGCATCTACTCTCGTTTATCGGTCCTATTGTGCGACCAGAATGAACGAAAAGCAAGGTCAGCGGGCCGGGGAGCAGAGCTTTGCCGAATTGAAGAAGGGGATGACTCGAGAAATATCTCCTCGCAAAGGATCGCCAGCGAGAAAATTTCACATGCCTCGTGCCAAGCTGGGCGGTGTTCCGCAGCCAGTTGCCAAGCACGACCGGGGTTAGCCGCCCCCCTCAAAAAGTGCCATGTTTCAGCTGCGGAACACGGCAACTACCGGCTCCTGCAGGCGGCAACCCCAGAACCAATCAAATCGGGAAGTACTTTTTGAGCGCGAGACTTACCGGCGGATGACGGGGGCATACGCACCAGCCGAGTGCTGAATCATGCCGGGCTCAGGTTGCGGTGCAGCGGGCTGCGGCTGTTGATTGGCCTGCACATGGTACGAGAAGAGCGAAGTTGGTTCGTGCATCTCGGCGTGCCAAGGATAGTCGAACACGTTGCGATAGTTATAGGGCCGGCGAAAGTAGGTTCCATGAAAGGCCGGATAGCGATGCGTGTGACGTTCGGTGCCATAGCAGCCGAACTTGGGACCATAGCAAGTCTGGGGCATCATCCAGCGCGGCTGGTGGTGCTTGCCACCGGCACCTGCACCATTGCCACATTCGTCGCACTGCGCATGATGACCCGCAGGAGCTACGCTGTAGTCCGTAACAGCAGAACCGCCATCGCCACCCGACAGAGCCAACACGGTCAACAAAATGGCATGCATGGATCAAGCTCCTCTCCGGCAGCAAAGCCGGTTACGCGGTGAACCCGCACGTTGCTGGTGAGATAAATTCAGTCGGTTGAGTGTGTGAGTTGGTTGCAGCGCTCGATCCGCAACACGGTAGAGCCCAGCAAGAACAGCACCTGCGTAATAGTCCATCGACCTGCGAAGACGGAGTTGCGAGTTTCTTTGGTACCACCAGAACAAGTGCTACCACGTGCATCGTTGGTGCAATCGTTAAACTCTGCCAAATTGGGCGGGCGGCGGGAGCACGGCGGGCTGAAGTCAGGAGTCAGAACTCGCCGACCAGCCGGCAGGGCGAAGTGCAAAAATGCGTTGCCGCTAAGTGCTGACCTCCGCACCCTGCTCCCAGCCCCTACAACCGGCCACGTTTCACAAAGAACTCATCGCGCTAAGGCAATTTTGCGTTCGGTAAGGTTTGCAGCCTGATTAGCGTGAAAAGAGTAGGCCGGTGATACATCGGCAGCATTCGACGCTGTCACTTCACCGACTCTGCTGGCCTCTTTGCGCTCTCCGACTGAGTTCTTCCCACGGTGCTCCGATGACGACAGCCCTGATTGCCCTGACCCGTGACCAAAATCTACTCTTCGAACTGCAGACGCAACTCGAAGCTGGATTTGTCATCGTTCCTTGCGAGTCGCTCGCGCTGCTGCCCATGTGCTTTACGGCGCATCCCGGGGCAGCGGTCATCGTGCATCTGACCACTGACACGCTCGGTGAACTATCGCCGGGTCGCTTTGTGGCCGAACTCGACGAAGCGGTCGTGAACTCGCCCGTTTATGGCCTGGTCGCAGCTGACTGCCCGCAGCGCCTGCAAAAGCTGGCCGAGAAAGCCATCGACCACTGCCTGATGTTGCCGCTCGACTACGATCAATTTCGCCGGCTGCTCAACAACCGCCAAGATCTCGAAGGCGAGCTGGCCGGATTCTGGAGCCAGATGCCACACAAAGAGTTGCATGGCCGCTCGCGCTCGCTGATTACGTTCACGCCCGAAATGTTCGACACCATGGAGGAGATCAAGGTGGCGGCGCGGCACAATGTGACCGTCCTGCTCATTGGCGAAACGGGCAGTGGCAAGACGTTTCTCGCCCGCTTGATTCACGAACTGTCGGAACGCCGCGACGATCGCTTTTGCACTGTCGCCTGCGGAGCATTGCCACCCGACCTGATCGAAAGCGAACTGTTCGGCTATGTGAAGGGTGCCTTCACCGGTGCTGACCGCGATCGCGAAGGTAAGTTCGCAGCTGCTGGCCGCGGCACGCTGTTGCTCGACGAAATCGACGTGTTGCCGATGGAACAGCAGGCCAAGTTGCTGCGGGTGATCGAAACCGGCGAATACGAACCGGTCGGCAGCAACGAAACTCAATACTCGCAAGCTCGGTTGGTTGTCGCTTCGAATTACAACCTCGAAGAGCTGGTTCGCAATGGTAGCTTTCGAACCGACTTGTACTATCGCCTCAACATTCTGAATTTCAACTTGCTGCCGCTGCGGCATCGCCCGTGGGATGTCGAATATCTCGTTCGCAAATTTGCGATTGAGCACAGCCGCACGCATGGCATTCCGCTCCGCTCAATCGAACCGAGCTTTTTGGATGCGATGCGGGCCTATAACTGGCCGGGCAACATTCGCGAAATGGAAAACGTGATTCGCCGCGCGGTGCTGTATTGCCAGCGCGGCATGCTCACCATCAACGATCTCCCCAGCCCGATTCGGATTGCGGTGCAAGGGCATACGTCGTCGCTGGCCACGCATCAAGCAGCCATGGAAATGAACTCGTTGCATGTCTCGGAAGATCGACTGGCGCTCAACAGCAACAACATTCCGACCGGCATGGGAGTTCGCCCGCGGATGCCCTCGCCAACTCCGCAAACTCACCGGCCCCAGGTGCCGCTGCACATGCAGCAGCCCATGCCCAGCTATGCTGGCTCGTTTGCCACCGGCCAGCCGACGATGGAGTCTGCTCCCTCGCTCTCGCCCACGATGAATCCGGCGATGAATCCCGCCTTGTCGCGCGTCACCAGTGCTTCGCTCGAAGCGCGGGTCGATGTGCTCGAGCGGCGCATCATCGAAGACGCGCTGCAGCGTAACAACTTCCGCCGCAAAGAGACCGCGGCCGAACTCGGCATCAGCCGCGTCACGCTTTACAACAAGATGAAAAAGTTCGGGCTGCTGTAGGCCTACCCAGCCACGTCAAAAATCACGCGCTGTATTGCTGCGGCCCGGCGAGGGAATCGGTTCTGCGGGAAGTGGTTCAGCTGGTGGCTGCGTCGCGAAGGGTGTGTTGTTCAGCAGAGGAGAATCGACGGGTGGCAGCACCGGACGATTCGGTAATGGCGGATCGTACACCGGATGAGATTCCCAGGTGTTCTCTCCCGTCTGCACTTGCCGCTGACCAATGGGTTGGCGAACCATCGGCTGCGTTTGATAGCCATAGATATCGCCGGGAATATACGGCCACGGCGAAAACGCGGGACCACCAACAAACGGCCCGGTGCCAAAGACCACGGCCCTGCGGCCAAAGCGACCATACGAAACCGCAGCACCGAAGCCGCCGTACGCATAGGCTGTGTCCCACGGCACCACGCCGTAGCTACGATAGCCAAACGAGGTCGGTGCGCCGTAGTAGTAAATTGTCTCGCCGCGCGTCGTCGGCAAGCCAGCTGATGCTCGGGCTGCGTCGTTGGCTTGAATTTGTGCCTGCACGTTGGCTTGCCGCCGCTCTTCGCCCAATTGATAGGCATCGAGCCCCGCCTGAATGCCATCGTAGGGACGAGCGGGCACTTCCTGCGCAAGAGCCAGCGAAACAGAACCCAGCACCAAGGTGGTGCCGAGCGATACAAGCGAATGTTTCATCGAAGAGCCTCCTTAAGGTTCCGGCTCCTGCATTCTACTCGCGCCGGCTGTCGAGGTCGCTGGTTTTGGCCTGCGATTGCTTCTCTTGAGCGTGCCAATATTGCCAGGCGCGAGAGTCGTAGCCAAAATTCACGCCCCGCGCAAGCTGCGCCAGCCCATCGAGCACGTGCTGATTCTGTACGCGAAAGACGTATGTCTTCGGCCCTTCATTCGCCTTGAACGACGTCCCGCTCACGCCGGGCTGCGAACTTGTATTAAACGATTGACTGACCGTATCGCCCGCGCCGCGATGCGTGGGACCAACCGTGCGCGTGTGGGTCGTCACTAGCGCGGCAATGAGTGGTGCAATCGCCGAGCGGTCGCCGATGCGTCCGAGGGCAATCCCCGCGCGATTGATGCGGATGTTGTTTGTATCGCGCAGCGCCTTGACGTAAGGATCGGCAATATGCGGCGGGTTAAGCTTGACGATCTTTTCGAGGCAGTAATGAAAGATCTCCTCGTCGGCATCTTGCAGCGAGACATGCACCAGCGCCTGCACCGCGGCCGAATCTTTGATTGCGGCGATGATATCCAGAAACATCATTTTCACGCGGCGATTCGGGTCGTCGCTGGCCACAGCCACCAACGGCGCAATCGCCATCGGATCTTGAATCTGCGTCAGCTGCTGCGCCGCTTCGCGGGCCTTGTCGGTCTCCAGATCGCGCCGCCAGCGGCGAACCTTCTGCAGCCATTCTTTTTCAGCCAGCTCGCGTTTGGCGGCCGTTTCGAGCAGTTCAATTTCCTGAATCGTCCGCCAGCGCCCTTTGTATAGTTCGAAGCCGTCTTTGCGCTTGGCATCGGCCGGGCGAATCCAGTGGCGATCGATCAGGGCGAAGCCCAGCGCGCGGCGCGCTTGCGCATGTTCGGGGTCGAGTTCTATCACCCGCGAGAGATGCACCCCGCGCTCGTTGGATAACTGCTGCAGACGACACCACTCGGCCAACTTCCATTGCTCGGCAGCTGTGTCGCCATACGAGGGAAGCAGTTGCTGGTATTCGCTGGCCGCCGACGGCTCGCGAACGGCTTGCCGAACCTGGGTCAGCTGCAGTGAAATGACCACTCCGCCGGCTGTACGAACGCGGTAGTGAGTGAGTGGTTGCTCGTCCCGGTTCAGCCAATCACCTTGCACGACGCCGCCCGATTCGAGCGTGAGAACATCCAGTGCCAAGGCGTTGCTTGCAACCAAGCCGGTGACCAACACGCAGCCGAACACTCCCAGGGAGTGAATCAGGCGGACGCGAAGTGGCAACAGCGAAGGCATCCGCAAGGGCTCGGTTTGACGATGAGTGGGCAACCACCAGCCGTGCTGTTAAATATAGGTGGAGTCGACCGCCAGCGGCAAGCGTTTTGAATCTCAGCTATCATTCCTCAACCAACCCATGCCCCTCCCCATCCACCAGCAGCACGAACAGCAAGCACCGGCGGCGCTATCGGTCGCGGTCATTACCGTCAGCGATACCCGCACCACCGAGACCGACACCGGCGGGCAGACGGTCATCGACCATCTGCTGGCAGCCGGTCATCAGCTGGCAGCCCGGTATCTCATCAAAGATGAACCGGTGCCGATGCGTGAACTGCTGTCGGAACTAGCGGGCCGGCCCGAGATCGCCGCCATCCTGCTTACCGGGGGGACCGGCATCAGCAGTCGCGACCAGACCTATGAAACGGTTTCGGCCCTGCTCGACAAGCCTCTGCCAGGCTATGGCGAACTCTTTCGCCAGTTAAGTTACGCCGAGATCGGCCCGGCGGCGATCCTCAGCCGGGCCGCTGGCGGCGTGATGCGGGGGAAGGTCGTTCTCACCATGCCCGGATCCCCCAACGGCGTTCGTCTGGCGATGGAAAAGGTCATCATCCCGCAGTTGCGGCACCTGGTTCGAGAAGCCAGTCGCTAGCCACGGCGAGCTGTTCAACTCGTTCCAAACTGCCTCAGTTCTCGAAAAAAACTCTGGTAGCATTTTTGGGGGAGGTGTTTTAGACTATCACCGCACGGAAAACCGCGGAACGACTCCGCACACCGTAGCAAACTCTTTTCATTGAGGCTGCCATGATGATGATGCTTGGGTTGCTTGGTTCGGTGCTGTCGCTGGTTGGCTTGATTTGGATCGTTGTCATTGCCTTCCAGAATGGCGACATCGTGTGGGGTATCGTCAGCATTTTCTGCGGTATCGCCGCAATCATCTATGGTGTGCAACACATGGAGCAGGCCAAGATTCCGCTCGGCATGCTGGTGGCGGGCATTATCTTAAGTGTGGTGGGGAATGTGGCTGGCGGGGCGGGACGCGTGCAAGGCAATCTCGATCCGTCCCTGCAACCCAGTGCCCATTACAGCACAGTGCTGTAGTTTTTAGTTGCACTGCAAAATCAGGCAATCTTGCGACAGCCACGCTCTCCTCTTTGGCTGCTGCGGATGCTATTTCCCCGGCGTGACCGCCAGACAACGACAAACGACTAAAAGCCCCGTCACCTCAGCGGGGCTTTTTTGTTGCCCTCTGGTCGGCATTGCCCCCCGATTTATCAACACCGACCCATTCTTCGCATCAAGGTTAAGTCATTTTTTGTCAACAACTTGCGGCTAATTTACCACTGCTGCAATCAGCCTATTTGTTGATAAACTCGGCCGCTTACCTGGTTCGTGGCCCATTCAATCTGCGGTTAACCGAGCCGCTTGCGGCCGTTGAACAGCCGAGCCAAAAAACGATCCCGAGCAGCCGCGCGAACGGTTGCCGCCACGCGCGCAGACTTATTCCACCAAGTTGCCAAAGCAGCCAGCGGCATTATCACTACTTAGTGAATACTTGTCAAGCAAGTGCGTCCGAGATTTTCCCCTGCCGTTTCGCACTCGGCGAAGACAAATCCTACCGCACCAGCTTTTTGTACTTGAACCGATGCGGTTCATCGGCGGCGATGCCCAGGCGTTGTTTCCGCTGCTCTTCATAGGTGGCGAAGTTTCCTTCGCACCAATGCACGTAGCCTTCGCCTTCAAACGCAAGGATGTGGGTCGCGATGCGGTCGAGGAACCAGCGATCGTGGCTGATGACCACCACGCAGCCCACATAATTGAGAATCGCTTCTTCGAGAGCGCGGAGCGTGTCGATATCCAGATCGTTCGTCGGTTCGTCGAGCAGCAGGACATTCGAGCCGCGGCGAAGCAGTTTCGCCAGGTGGACGCGGTTTCGTTCACCCCCCGAGAGGATGCCGACCTTCTTCTCTTGGTCGGGGCCCTTAAAGTTGAACCGCGAGACATAACCGCGCATGTTGACTTTGCGTCCGCCCATTTCGAACGTATCGACGCCGCCGGAGATTTCCTCGTAGACGGTCTTATTGTCGTCGAGCGAATCTCGGCTTTGATCGACATAGCCCAGATCGACGGTGGTACCGACGCGTAGCTCGCCACTATCCGGCTGCTCGGTTCCCATGATCATGCGGAACAGCGTCGTCTTGCCGGCGCCGTTGGGGCCGATGATCCCCACGATGCCACCGGCTGGCAGACGAAAATCGAGATTTTCGATGAGCGCGTTCTCGCCAAAGCTCTTCGACATCTTCTTCGCTTCGACGACAAGATCGCCCAGTTTCTTGCCCGGTGGAATCTGGATTTCGTAATCCTCAATCTTGTCATCCATCTTCTGCTGCGACATCTCCTCATAGGCCTTAATACGTGCCTTGCTTTTCGCCTGCCGCGCCTTAGGAGACATGCGGACCCATTCGAGTTCCTTGGCGAGAACCTTGTCGCGGTTCTGACCTTGCTTCTCTTCGATTTGCAGTCGGGCCGCCTTGCCGATCAACCAGGCCGAGTAGTTCCCTTCGAACGGATAGCCGTGGCCGCGGTCGAGTTCGAGAATCCACTGAGCGACGTTATCGAGAAAATACCGATCGTGCGTCACAGCGACGACGGTCCCCTTGTAATCTTTCAGGTGCCGTTCGAGCCAGTTCACCCCTTCGGCGTCGAGATGGTTCGTTGGTTCGTCGAGCAGCAACAGGTCGGGCTGTTGCAGCATCAGTCGGCACATGGCCACGCGGCGGCGTTCACCACCAGAGAGCTTTGCCACTTCCGCGTCCCGTTCGGCGACGTTCATCGCATCCATGGCGATTTCGACTTCGCGGTCGAGCTCCCACAGGCCGGTGGCTTCGATCTGGTCCTGCAGCCGGGCCATTTCGTCGCACAGCTTCTGCATCTTGTCGTCGTCCATCGGCTCCGCGAGCAGACCGCTAATCTCGTTGTAGCGATCGACGATCTTGCGCCGCGGCTTGATCGCCTCTTGCAGGTTGTCCCAAACCGTCGGCAGATTCAGCTGCGGCTCTTGCGACAGATAGCCAACCGTAAAGCCGTCGGTCAGGCGGGCTTCGCCATCAAAATCCTTATCTTGCCCGGCCATGATCCGCAGCAGCGTGCTCTTGCCGGAGCCGTTCCGCCCGAGCACGCCGATCTTCGCACCTGGATAGAACGAGAGCCAGATCTCCTTCAGCACCTCGCGCGGGCCATGCTTCTTGGTGAGTGCTTCGACCTGATAGATGTATTGCCTGCTCATGTTCGTCCGCGCTCGTACCTATGCGTGCCAATTTGCCGAAATCCAAAGACCCTCGATTATAGAGCCTCGGTCGCATTTGGAGCAGGGCTAGTGGCAGGCGCAAGTGGTATAGGCTTCCAGCCTGTCCGGCATTGAATGCTTCACAGGCTGGAAGCCTATGCCACGAGGTTACCAGGGTGTCATGCCGCCGTTG
Organism: Anatilimnocola aggregata; assembly: GCF_007747655.1. Classification (NCBI taxonomy): domain Bacteria; kingdom Pseudomonadati; phylum Planctomycetota; class Planctomycetia; order Pirellulales; family Pirellulaceae; genus Anatilimnocola; species Anatilimnocola aggregata. The sequence goes on along the minus strand of NZ_CP036274.1, from coordinate 1,449,502 downwards.
ACGCAGATGGTCTGCCCGGTGACGAAGGAGGCTTCGTCGCTGGCAAGGTAGAGGACCGCTTCAGCGACATCTTTAGGCACGCCCCAGCGACCAGCGGGAATGAGGGCGTGATAAGCGTCTTTTTCCTCTTGAGGATCGTTCTCGTGGCGCTCAACGGGAATCCAACCGGGGGCCACCATGTTCACGGTGATGCCATACGGAGCCAATTCGCGGCTCATGCTGCGCGACCAACCGACCTGGCCACCTTTCGCAGCAACATAGGCACTAAACGGAGCCACCGAGCGATGAAAGACCTCGCTGGTAATGTTGATGAAGCGGCCCCACTGCTGCTGCTTCATGTGAGGCAGGCCGCGTTTGGCGAGCAAGAACGGGCTCTTGATGAAAAAGTCGAGCATCCGTTGATAGAAGGCCCAGTCGTAGTCTTCGATCGTCTTGTGAGGTTGCTCGCAGGTTGCATTCGGCACGATGATATCGACCTGGCCCAGCTTGGCTTCGGTCTCGCGAAAGAGTTTTTCGACTCCCTCTTCGCTGGTCACGTCGGCCTGCACCAGCGCGGTCTCAATGCCCGCCTGGCGATATTCGTCGAACGCCAGCTGTGCCCGCTGCGCGTTGTTGGCATAGTTCACAACGACCTTGGCCCCCGCTTGTCCCAGCACCAGACCAATCGCCTTGCCCAGTCCGGTACTGTTGCCGGTAACCAGTGCGACACGTCCAGCGAGCGAGAATTTGGTCACAGCTGCGGCTCCTGCGAAGAGGGGGAGAGATAGTGCGAGCCTGAATCTAGCGAACGACGGGCGGATTGAAAACGGGCCAGCTATGATGGTCGTTTCTCCCTAGCCCGTATCCTCTCTCGACGAGCCCGCGATGGACCTGCAACTGCAAGATCAGGTGATTCTGGTGACCGGTGGTGCCAAAGGAATTGGCCGCGCCATTGCCGATGTGCTGGCGGCGGAAGGGGCGATTCCCGTCATCATTGGCCGCAGTCAGAGCGATAACGATCAGGCTGTCAACGAGATCGTCGCCCGCGGTGGCCGAGCGATCGGGATTGTCGCCGAACTGACGGATAGTGCCGCGTGCGAACGGGCGGTGAAGTCAGCAGTCGCGCAGTGTGGGCGGATTGATGGCCTCGTCAATAATGCGGGGATTAATGACAACATCAACCTGGAAGACGGCAGCACTGAAGAATTTCTCGCGTCGCTGCAGCGCAACCTGGTTCACTATTACGAAATGGCCCGGTTTGCCTTGCCGCAACTGAAGGCCACAAAGGGAGCCATCGTCAACATCGGCAGCAAAGTGAGTGAGACCGGCCAAGGACATACTTCGGCGTACGCGGCGGCCAACGGTGGACGGAACGCACTCACGCGAGAATGGGCCATCGAGCTGGGCAAGTACGATATTCGCGTGAACGCAGTCATTGTTGCCGAGTGTTGGACGCCGCTCTATGCGAAGTGGATTCGCACGCTGGGAGATCCGGATGGCGAGCGGGCCAAGATCGAAGCGCGCATTCCTTATCAGCGGCGGATGACGACGGCCGAGGAAATTGCCAACATGGTCGTCTTCTTACTTTCGCCGCGTTCGAGCCACACCACCGGGCAGTTGATTCATGTCGATGGTGGCTACACGCATCTCGACCGGGCCGTGACCACGTAAAGACTTTTTAGGTGCAGTATGCAACGTCGCGATTTTCTCCAAACAACTCTGGCCACTGGCTCGCTAGCGCTCGCGGCTGTTCAATCAGCGGCGGGCAACGACAAAGGAGCCCAGTCTTCCGCCTGCGATGTCTTTGTCTATGGGAGCACGCCAGGCGGAATTGCAGCGGCGATCGAAGCAGCCCGGCGCGGCCTGAGAGTCACGCTCGCTTGTCCCTATCTTCATCCTGGCGGCATGGCCGCGAGCGGGCTATGTACGACCGATGCCGTTCGTCGCCACTTATTCGGCGGGCTGGTGCTCGAGTTCGTCCGCCGCGTGCGCGAAGAGTATGTGAGCATGCTGGGCGAGCAGCATCCCGATTTCAAACTGATTCACGACGGCTGGTATTACGAGCCCTCGGTCGCTCAGCGGGTCTTTAACCAGATGATTGCCCTGCAGGCACCCAGGTTGCGTTATTTGCCGGCCCATCACTTGGAGGCGGCCCAATGCGAGGGCGCGAAGATTGTTAGCGTGCGGCTGGAGGGGGAGCGAGCGACGCAGTTGATTCGAGCACAGACCTTCATCGACGGCACGTATGAAGGCGATCTGGCCGCAGCAGCCAAGGTGCCTTATCGCGTGGGTCGCGAGGCGCAGGATGAATTCAACGAGCCGCTGGCTGGCATTCATTACATGAACTTTCGCACCGGCAAGCAGATCGTCACGGCTGACTCGGGCCAGGCTTCGCCGGCCATTCAAGCCTTCTGTGCCCGCTCGATCTTCACCGATGATCCCGCCCAGCGAGTGCCGATTGAAAAGCCGGCAACCTACGAAGAGCATCTGCCCGATTTCGAGCCGCTGCTGGGCGACTTCAAGAGCGGCCGCGTGACACGGTGGTCGAGCGGAGCGAAACTCCCCGGGCGCAAGATCGAAGCGAACGGCCATATCGAGTGGCTCACCAGTTTGAATTGCCCAGGCAAAAACTGGACCTGGCCCGAAGCGGCACGAGAGCCCCGCGCTCAGCTGGCGAAATTTCACATCGACCATGCTGCTGGCATGCTCTGGTTTTTGCAGAACGACAAACGCGTGCCCGAGAACATTCGTTCGCAAGTAGCCTCGCTCGGTTTGCACAAGCAGGAGTTTGTGACCAGCGGACATTGGCCGTGGCAAATCTATGTTCGTCAGGGGCGGCGGATCGAGGGGCGAGCCAAGATCACGCAGCTGAACTTCATGCCGGACAAAGATGGCCGCACGCCGCGGGTTGAACATCCGATTGCTCTTGGCGAACATTCGTTCGACGTCCATCCCTGCCAGGACCGGAGCAAAGCTGTCGACGGTTTCATGGAGGGAGTGCTGTGGTACCCCAGCAAAGCGACCGGCCCCGCGCGGCCCGGCCAGATTCCCTATGGCGCGTTGCTTCCCAAAAACATCGACAACCTGCTCGTCCCCGTGGCGATGTCGTGTACGCATGTCGCCATGAGCGTGCTGCGGATGGAACCCGTCTGGATGACCACGGGCCAAATCGCCGGCTATGCTGCCTTCCGCGCGCATGAGCAATCGATGGACGTAGCGGCGATTGATCCGGCGAAGTTAGCGAGTGACCTGAAGATCGCGACGGCACCAACCTGAACACAAATTTGAACCACAAACCGGATTTCTGATTCCCCGAGTTTTGCAGTACAATCGAGTGGAGAGACGATCCGCCCTGCAGGTTTAACGAGTGTTCTCATGGCAACTGTTGCTTCCTCCTTAACTACGCCTGAGCTTCTGAGCCTTCCTGGTCAGAAGTCCTTCGAATTGGTTAACGGCAACTTGGTGGAAAAATCCGTGGGCTGGCGATCAACGGTCATCAGCGGGGAGCTGTTTCGTCGCCTGAGCAACTATGTAGTGAAAAACTCACTGGGACTCGTGGCCCCCGGTGACGCCAGCTACCTGTTCCCGATGGAAGAAACACCGCAAGTGCGCCGACCGGATGTGTCGTTTGTGTCGGCCGCAAAACTGCTGTCGGCGGAGCTACCACTGGCCCATGCTCGGTTCATTCCGGATTTGGCTGTAGAAGTAATTTCGCCCAACGACTTGGCAGCCGAAGTATTTGAAAAGGTGAATTTTTACCTCACTGCAGGAGTGCGTTTGGTTTGGGTCATCGATCCAGCTGCGCGGAAGGCCAGCGTCTATCATCCTGATGGACGCGGCGTCATCATCAACGCGGACGATCCACTAGACGGCGAAGAAGTTGTTCCCGGCTTCCGCTGCAAGTTGAGAGAGTTGCTGGACGTCAAGGACTTACTCAACGGCCCAATCGGCGAATAAGGCACATACGTCGCTGCTATGCGCTTGAGACGATTCGTGCCGCGACCAGCGCATCTAGTTCGCTCTTCAGCTTGCCCAGGATTGCGTCATAGGGATAAGCGCCCAGTTCGATGCCGCCCCGCTTGAGGTTCACGAAGTTCGGGCCGCACCAGAGGCCCAGATCGGCGTCGTCGGTTTCGCCGGGGCCGTTCACGCGGCAGCCCATCACGGCGATGGTGATGGCGTGTTTTTCGGCGTAGCGGGTCATTTCCTTCACTTGCTGGGCCAGTTCGATGAACGCTTCGTTCTCGACGCGCGAACAACTGGGGCAAGCAATGATGTTGAGTGTTTGCAGGCCGTAATCGACCACGCTGCGAACTCGCCCAGCGGCGATATCGGCAATGATCTTGCGTCCCGCTTCAATTTCTTCCTTCTTGCGATTGTTCGGCACCGTCAGCGAAACGCGAATCGTATCGCCAATGCCGCGGCCAATCAGTTGTTCGAAAGCGATGCGAGTCTTGATGACGCCATCCGGTGGTAAGCCCGCTTCGGTCACACCCAAGTGCAGCGGCACGTCCGGGCGACGTTCCGCAAATCGCTTGTTCACTTCCACCACTTTCCGCGGGTCGCTGTCCTTCAGCGAGACGCAGTAGCGCGTGAAGTCGAGCCCATCGAGCAAGTCGCAATGCTCCCAAGCGCTTTCGAGCATCGGTGTAATCGAATCCGCTGGGTCGTACTTTTCTTTCTTTGCGGGATCGACACTGCCACAGTTCACGCCCACGCGCAGGGCGACGTCGTTATCCTTGGCAACACCGGCCAGGTAAGTCACTTTTTCCTGCCAGGGCTTGGTGGGTTCGTGATGATAGAGATGCCCCGGGTTGTAGCGGACCTTATCGACATGCGGCGCGACGAGTTCGGCCAGCCGATAGTTCTCTTGCAGGTCGACCGAGAGGTTCGCCGTGGTTTGCTTGCGAATCTCGGCGAGTGCCTCAGCGTCCTTTTTGCTGTCGACGGCAATCCGCACGACATCGGCCCCCGCAGCTTGCAGGTCGTTCACGAGCGCGACGGTCGCATCGATATCCTGCGTATGCGTGGCCGTCATGCTTTGCACGGCAATCGGGTGCTCGCTGCCGAGAAAGATCGAGCCAATCTTGACCGACCGTGTCGGGTTCCGCTGAATTTGCACCAAAGTCTCCCCAGGCGTGCCGCAGTTGCTAACCAACACCTATTCTCAACAACCGCAGGAAAATTGACAACATCACTGGAAGGCAGAATGTAGAACGCAGAAGGCAGAATGAAAAACAGTCTCCCCGCCTTCATTCTGCCTTCTGCGTTCTACATTCTGCATTTACTCCACCTCTTCCCACACCGTGCGGTACGCTCCCTGCTGATCGAAATATTCGAGCAGGCGGGCATAAAACGGGTGGCCGCCGATGGTCGAGCTGTCGGCAATGACGATCAGCTTGCGGCGGGCGCGGGTCAGGGCGACGTTCATGCGGCGAGTGTCACTGAGGAAGCCAATTTCGCCAGTGCTGTTCGAGCGGACGAGCGACAGCACGACTACTTCCTTCTCGCGGCCTTGAAAGCCGTCGACCGTGTCCACTTCTGGCCCGTCTTCGCCGAGCAACTCCCGCAGCAGCCGCACCTGGGCACCATAGGGCGAAATCACGGCAATCTCGCTCGGGGCCACACCCGCGGCAAGCAGCGCGTCGACCTTCTTTTCGACCAGCCTGGCTTCTTCGGGATTGCGACGACTCTCGCCATCGGGTTCTTGCTCTTCGTTGTAGCTGGCCCCGGCGGTGTCGACAAATTCGAGCGGCGTTTCGGTGAGCGGCATCCGTTCGATCTCCGGCAGGTCGCACAGCAAGTGTGAGGCGACGGAAGGATCGGCGACCAGTTCGTTGTTGTAGAACTCGCGCGACGAAAATTGCATGATGGCGGTGTGCATGCGGTACTGCACGGTCAGCCGGCGCGAAATCAACTTCTCGCCATAACGTTTGATGAGCCGTTCCTGCAGGCTCACACCAAAGCCTTCGCGCTGCGCTTCGGTGGCGACGACGGTGGGGGGCAGCTGGCAATGATCGCCAGCCAGGATGAGTCGCTGCGAACGGAGGAGCGGAATCCAGCAAGCCGGTTCTGTCGATTGACACGCTTCGTCGATAACCGCCAAATCGAATTGCCGCGGCCCGAGCACTTCGTGATCGAGCCCGGTGAGCGTGACGCAGAGGACTTCGGCCCCGTCCAGCAACTCAGCAATCACCTGCCGCTCGATCTGCGTGGCATCGGCAATCAGCTCCTTCGCTTCGGCCCGCATCTCTTGCTTGGCACCCCGCGCGGGCTTGGCGCGCTTAAAGCGACTGGCCTGATCGCGCAGCACCCGAGCTTCTTTGAGCAAGCGTCGCGCGACTTTGAGATCGGGATGATTCTCCACGAGCAAGTCGAGCGTATGCTCGCGCAGTTCCGGCAGCACGCGGGCCGGATGACCAAGTCGCACCGCTTTCACGCCTGCTCGCAACAGTCGCTCCAGCAGATTGTCGACACCCATGTTGCTGGGCGCGGTGGCGAGCACTTTCTCGCCGCGCGCTGCGGCCTGGCGAATCAGTTCGGCCACTGTCGTCGTCTTGCCGGTTCCTGGCGGGCCGTGAATGATGGCCACGTCTTGCGCCGACAGGGCGAAGGCAATCGCCTCCCGCTGCGAAGCATTCAGCAGCGTCCCGGCTGGCAACTCCGCCGGCGCGATTGCCGGTTTGAATTCGGGTGACTCTTCTCCCAGCAGTGCTCCGCGCAGTTCGAACAGTCGGCCTTTTTCGGCTGAGAGTGCCCGTTGTAAGGCGAACCGCTGGCGGTCGCGAGCAATTTCGTCGTTCGACAGATCGACACGCCAGGTCGGTCGATCGGCCACTGCTTCGGGCGAATAAGCCAGCGCCAATTCAATCGTCTGCTTGTCGCGCCAACTGACGATGCCGCGCACCGTCGCCCCATCATCGACCTTCTCTTCACTGAGCAGAATCGGCGAACCGGTGCTCAGCCGCGTCCAAGGCAAGCTCTGCGTCAGGTCTCGCTTTCCCAGCGTGAGAATCGCTCGGCCACCGAGCCCCGTGGTCTCGTCCCGCAGCGTCAGTCCGACCAGGCTTGCCCCGGTTCGCTCGGCCTCCTGCGGCGTCATTCGCTGCAGCCGCGCGCGGGCCATCGCTGCCTCGGCAGCAGCTTCCTGATTCAAACATCGCAGCAGACGAGCAAAATGCTCTTCGACAAACTTAGGCATCCCACAATCGTGGCGGACCACGCCGAGGCGTCAAGAGGACTGGGGCCGTTCTCGGTGAGGAAGTCGGCCGCCTGCTGACACATCGTTTCCCAGGAATCAAAGCTCGACCTGAACAACTTGTAGCGGGCGATCATCGAAGGCTCCAATCCGCAGAGTATTGGAAAGTAAGGAAATCGCGGATTGAAATTACCACTTGGGTGGCTTGCAATCTTTCAGCATCGAAGATGCCCGATCAGGACGGGCCGCTTTCTTCTTCGAGTTCCATCACCAACTCCACTACATCTAACGAGTCGGCCCCCAGTTCATCGAGCGTCCTGTTCTCGCGAAGCAGTTGTTCAACCGAGACTCCCAACTGTTCAGCGACGATGCGCAGCATGCGAGACGTAGTCCCACGTTCCTGCGCTGAGAAAATCAGTTGCGTTTGGTCGCGCACGGCAATGAACCACAGCAGGTGCCCGCAATGTGGGCAGGGAGCGTCGTGGGTTAGCAGCGAAGATTCAATGACGACATCTTTGCCGCAGAGTGGGCATAAGTTGCTGTCGCCTTCGGGCGTGCGCGATGAGATCATAGCGAGACTCCGCTCTGATCGAGGCAGCGCGCATCAAGCTCTGCAAGCAAGAATCATGGGGAAGAACCCACATTGCGGGAGCACATCAGCGAGCGAACCTTGGTGAAATTTGGTTCACTCGCTGCGGACGATCGATGCTAAAGTTCCCTCGCTCACGCGTCGGGCTAAGTAGGATTTTCCCTCGCTCGCACGTCGGGCTAAGTAGATGACTACTTCGCCTTTCCTTCGGCATCGAAGACGCCTTCGAACAGGATCGAGCTGAGGTAGCGTTCGCCGGAGTCGGGCAGCACGACGACGATCGTTTTGCCAACGTTTTCGGGCTTCTTCGCCACGCGCACGGCAGCAGCGACGGCAGCGCCACAGGAGATACCGGCGAGGATGCCTTCTTCCTTGGTGAGGCGGCGAGCATACTCGACCGCTTCTTCGTTCGTGACCTGCTCGATCTCGTCGACCAGCGTCATATCGAGAATCGCCGGAACGAAGCCCGCGCCGATTCCTTGAATCTTGTGCGGCCCTGGCTTCAACGGCTGGCCGGCCCGCTGCTGCGTGAGGACGGGCGAAGCAGTGGGTTCGACAGCGACCGACTTAATCGCCTTCCCCTTGGTTTGCTTGAGATAGCGTGTAACGCCCGTGATCGTGCCGCCAGTCCCCACACCGGCGACAAAGATGTCGACTGCGCCGTCGGTGTCTTCCCAAATTTCGGGGCCGGTTGTTTGTTCGTGAATGGCGGGGTTCGCCGGATTCTTGAACTGTTGCAGCAAGACGTACTTGTTCGGGTCCGAGGCCACAATCTCTTCGGCCTTGTTAATTGCCCCGCTCATGCCCCGCTGACCTTCGGTCAACACCAGGTTGGCACCGAAGGCGACGAGCAGCTTGCGCCGTTCGAGGCTCATCGTCTCAGGCATGGTCAGGGTAAGAGGAATTTGCCGGGCCGCGGCGACGAAGGCCAGCGCGATGCCGGTGTTGCCGCTCGTCGGTTCGACCAGCTCTTTGCCGGGACCAAGCAGCCCGCGCTTTTCGGCATCCCAAATCATCGCGGCCCCGATGCGGCACTTCACCGAGTAGGCCGGGTTGCGCCCTTCGATTTTGGCCAGCACGGTGCATGGAGCGCCGTCCGTCACGCGGTTGAGCTTAACGAGGGGAGTCCGACCGATCGCCTGAGAATTGTCCGGTAACCAGCGTGCCATGAAGAGTGCTCCTTCTGCTGACAGCGCCGGAGAGTATCGCCCGGGCGAAGTCGGCCAGTGATGAAATGATCCGTCAATAAAAAATGCCAGCGGCCGACCTGCGGTGCGCTGGCTTCCGGTGGTCCGGTCAGCTGCTCGATAAGGCTTGCAAGTTACCGGTGAGCGGCGCGGCTTGTCAAGTTGAGGGAGGGGAGGTAGTGCCCGATTGAACGACTATGCTTCAATCTATGACCCACGCACGAAACGGTCTCACCAGAGTGACGGGGCCAACGATTACCCTTGAGCTTTGGGCACTGGATAGGGCGGGCAAGGATCGAGCACAACCTCTCGCCCCCACGATTTCGCCAGGAGCAGAATGTACTTCGCAATCGAGTGCATCCGGACACTGCCACTTTCCGCAGTGTCGTGCATCAGTTCGGTTAGTTGCTCGCTAGTTAGCGACGGCGTGAAGGTGACGCATAACGCACCCTCGACGGTTTTCAGGTTAATTGAATCGGGGTCGGAGGAATCAGCCATAAAGTACATTCTACCGGTTACAGCAGGCCCGCGCTCGAAAAAGCCGTGACCGAGTGAGGTGTATTCCTCAGCCTCGTGCTGATTGAAACAACCAAAGTACGACCACTTCATCTCTTCGCTCGGTGAGAACAAGCCATAGCGCGAGAAGTGGCGATCGCAGCATGCCCCAGCGAGCTAAATCCCATTTGTAAGCTATGTTTTAGATGGGAGCGGCTGGACTCTGCCCGTTCAGACAATCCTGGCCCCAGCACAGCAGGTGCTGGGGTCTCTTTGTGCAGCAATTTCGCCTCACTCGTGAGGACTGGCAGGTACGATCGTTTTGCACAACTCAAGCAGAATCTCGAGGCTGAGCGGCTTGATGTAATAGTGGTTAAAGCCGGTCTCGTGCTGGCGTTGGCGGTCAGCTTCGCTGGGCGTAAAGCCCGTGAGCGCGCAGATTGTCACTCCCGCGAAATCGGGCAGTTCGCGCAGGTGTTTGGCCACTTGATAGCCATCCATGCCAGGCAAGCCGATATCGAGCAAAATCAGATCGGGCCGGTCGGCCGCAGCCATTTCAATGGCCGAGGGTCCAGTGCGCGCGACTTGAACCTCGTGACCGTGCAGTCGCAACAACAGACTCAAGCTATCGGCTGCATCGACGTTGTCTTCCACCACCAAGATGTGGAGCGACTGGCCCGCGGGTTGCCCCGGCTTCAACATCGTCTTGACTGCGGGGAGTGCATGGTTGTGCAGCAGCGGCAGTTTGACGGTGAACTCGCACCCTGTTCCCAGGCCAGCGCTGGTGGCTTGCAATCTACCGTCGTGCATCTCGACCAGGTTTCGCGCCAGTGCCAGGCCAATTCCCAGGCCGCCGTACGATCGCCCCAGGGAGCCATCGACTTGCGTGAACAATTCGAAGATGTGCGGCAACAAGGCCGGAGCAATCCCCACTCCATTATCTTTCACACGAATGACCGCCTCGTCACCTTCCTGGCCAACCGACAGTCGAATGAGCCCGCCCGTGTAGGTGTACTTGGCAGCATTGTTGAGCAGATTGACCACGATCTGTTCCAGGCGGAAGGGGTCGGCTTCCACCCAAATTGATGCAGTAGGAAGCGACACCGAGAACTCGTGCTTGCGGGCATCGATGAAAGTACGCGCGCTCTCGGCAGCATTATTCACGACCACTCGCAACTCGACGGGCTCCTTGGTCAGCCGGAGTTTGCCTTTGGTGATGCGGCTGATGTCGAGCAGGTCGTCCACCAGTTTCACCATCACGCCGACCTGGCGGTCGATGATGTTCCCTGCCTGCTCGATGAGTGGGTCGTTGGTCTTCATCTGCCGCAGAATGTTCAAGGCATTGCGAATGGGCGAAAGGGGACTGCGCAGCTCATGCGAGAGGAGCGCCATGAACTCTTCTTTGTTGCGGTTCGCTTCGGCCAGGCCGTCGGCCCGCTCGCGCTGGGTCTTCACGGCGACGTTCTCTGTCAGGTCGTGCATCACGCGGGCGAACGACCGGGTCTGTTTGTGTTCGTCCAGCAAGGGCGTGACATTGGCATGGCACCAGAACTGGCTGCCATCTTTTCGCAACTGCCAGCGATTGCTTTCCACCCGGCCCGTTGCCAAAGCGGTCTTCAGTTCGTATTCGGGCTGACCGGTGAGAATGTCGTCTGGTGTGAAGAAGCGGGAAAAGTGTTGCCCGACAATTTCTGGTGATTGATAGCCAAACAAATGCTCGGCCCCCACATTCCAACAGATTAACCGACCGTCGAGGTCCACGAGAAAAACGGCGTACTCCGTGGCATCTGTGGCCAAGAGTTCAAATTTCGACCTCAGCTGTTGATTTGAGAGCTGTGTATTCTCAGAATCCATTACGCCACCCTTCTGCATCGAGATATCGCCACAGACAAGAGCGTCTGTGGCGCGGATGGGCAGGTTGGGTTAGGTGATCGTCAAAACTGCAGGTGACGAACAAATAAGAAAAGAAGGCCATCCGGCCAGCTTGTAGCTGCTGAGTATACCGCATTCGCGGGGTAACGGTGAGGAAATCGCTGTTCCTACCCGATTAATTCACGGCAAAGGCAAAAGAATAGGCCTTGTCGCCAGCGATTCACTGGCGAATGATGCAGCGATTCTCTTTGGGGACACTTTTCGGCGGTCCTTTCTACGGAAGCCTTTCGCCCCGAAATTCACGATCGGGATTGGGGTGCGCATCATGTCGGCAGATTCCTCGGGTATCAATGCGCATGCGGGCCTGGTCCGCATGAACGATTTCGCAGGCCTGGCAACCTGGGATGGGGGCGGCAGCGATTCGGTCGTGATTAAATTCAACGGCGAAGTGCTGACGAGCGAGAAGCTCGCCCAGCTGAACAATCTGCGGACGCTCAATCGACCAGTGACGATGCAGTTTCCCGGCTGCGCGGAGCGACAGGCCATGATTGTGGGCTTTGGGGCGAAAGACAACACCGTCTATTTGACGTGGATGTAGTGGTTATCTGCCCCGCCCGCTGAAGCGCCAGTTGCAACGATTGATGCCAATGAGCCGAGGGGGCGACAGCTACATGAGTCGCTCAAAACGCCCATTTCGGTTGGCGGGCTAGTGAATTTAAGTGGTGCGAATTATGCTCGTTTAATCGCGTGACGCGGCGCCCTGCGCTTGTGTCGAGTTCAGCTTTCGCGCTTGAAACTGGTTGTCCCTGCCCATGGATCCCGTCGTCGTTACCCCCGTGCGCACGTGGCGCGATCAGTCTCGCTTCCTGGCGTTCTCATGGGAACTCTATAAAGACGACCCACATTGGGTTCCACCGCTGAAAGCGAATCACCTGGAACTGCTCGGCTACCGGAAGCATCCGTTTTATGACGATGCCGAAATCCAGACCTTTCTGGCAACTCGAGCCGGGAAGGTAGTCGGCCACATTGCGGCGATCGTCAATCACTCGCACAACCGCGTGCAGGGAGATCGCCGCGGGTTCGTCGGTTTTTTCGAAAGCATCGACGATGAAGAAGTGGCGCACGCGCTATTTCGGACTGCTGACGACTGGCTGGCCGAGCGCGGCATGACCGGCGCGCGTGGTCCGGCGAATCCCTCGATGAATTATGAATGCGGCCTGCTAGTGAAGGGTTTCGATAGCCCGCCGACACTAATGATGACTTACAACCCGAGCTATTATGCGCGGCTGTGGGAAAGTTACGGCTATGGAAAGTCTCAGGACCTGTTTGCCTATGAAGGCGATCGCGATCAGTTTCCTCAACTGCAAAAGATGATCGCACCCTTGGCCGAACAAGCTCAGCGGCGCTGTCAGGCCACGGTTCGGCCGCTGAACAAAAAACGCTTCATGGACGATGTGTTGTCGTTCTTCGAGTTGTACAACCTGTCGTTCACGACCATGTGGGGTTTCTCGCCCCCCAGTCGGCGCGAAATGATCAAGATGGCCACTTCGATGCAGCAGTTGATCCTGCCCGATCTGGTATCGATTGTCGAAGTGGAAGGGAAGGTGGTGGGGGCGATGATCGGGCTGCCCGATTACAACCCGCGGATCAAGGAGATCAAGGGGAACTTGTTTCCCTTCGGCTTCATCAAACTGCTGTGGACTGGCAAGCCGTTTCAGCGGATTCGCATTCTGAGCATCAACGTCATGCCCGAGTTCCAGCGCTGGGGACTGGGCATGGTCCTGATGTCGGACTTATTGCCCCGCTCGATTGCCCGCGGAATTCCCGAAGCTGAGTTCTCCTGGATTAGCGAGGATAATGAAGTGGCGCGCATGGGGGTCGAAAAAGGGGGCGGCACCCTCACCAAGATCTTCCGCATGTACGACCGCGACTTCGCCTGACGCGATAAAGAGATCCCGCTGCTGGAAGCCCAGGCCACGGTAAATCATCATGACCAATTGGCAAGTGACCGAGCGCGATCGCCAACTGTGGAATGACGAATTGGAGTCGTTCGTTCCGCCCAAGATTTTCGACTCGCACGTGCATCTTTACGAGCAGTCGCAGTTTCAAGGCGCGCCGCCCGCCTTGTGTGCCGAAGGGCCAGCAGTGGTGAACTGGAGTGAATTTCAATCGCAGATGAACGACCTGATGCCCGGCCGACAGATCGGCGGCACTTGCTTTGGTTTTCCGGCGATTACGGTCGACTTTGCCGCGACGAATGACTTTCTGGCGCAAGAATGCGACCACCGCGCCGCGCGAGCTCAGCTGCTCATCTCGCCCGCCATGGATGCCGACTACGTGCGCGAGCAGGTGCTGAAGCAGCGGTTTGTCGGACTGAAGCCCTATCACTTGTTCGCCACAACCAAACCGACCTTTGCTGCGCTGATTGAGAACTTTCTCACCCCAGCGCACATGCAGGTGGCACACGAACTGGGGCTCACCATCACGCTGCACATCGTCCGCTCGCGGGCGCTGGCCGATCGCGCGAATCAAGAGACGCTCGAGCGCTACGCAAGGCAGTTTCCCAATGCCCGGATGATTCTCGCTCACGCTGCTCGCGGCTTTAACCCGCAGCATACGCTGGCGGGCATTCACGCGCTGCGCGACCTGCGCAACATCTGGTTCGATACTTCTGCGGTCACCGATGCCGGCGCGCTGGAAGCCATCATTCGAACCTGTGGTCATCGGCAACTACTGTACGGCTCTGATTTTCCCGTTTCGCACCTGCGCGGCCGCTGTGTGGCGATTGGCGATAGTTTTTTATGGCTTTCGCCCGCGAATACAAATCTGGCGGCACCGTATGCCGACGTTCAATTCACGCTTGTCGCCTTGGAGTCACTGCGGACGTTGAAGGTGGCCTGCTATGCAACGGGTCTTTCCGACTCGCAAGTACTCGACATCTTCTATGAGAACTCTGCCGATCTGTGGAACGCACGGTTCTGAATGCGCGCAAAAAAGCGGACGGAACATGCGGCAAAATGCACGTCCGTCCGCCCAGGTTGGGTCAGCACCTTGCCAACCCCAAGAGACTTATGCCAGCCAATCGCTGGTCAGCAGCACGCAGTCGACGGCTGCACTGAATTCATCGGCGGCACTTCCATCGTCGAGTGTAAGGGGAAGAGTCGCGAATGCGTCTTCCGCTTCCACACTTGCCGGCGCGGTCACTCGCAACGTGACCGCAGCGAGCGAACTCCCCAGCAGGCCATCCGAGGCCCAGTACAGGAAGGAGTCCATTCCCACATACCCATCCTCGGGCGTGTAGGTGAAACCGCCATCGCTGTTGAGCACAACCGTCCCGTGCTGCGGTCCGGCAAACAAGTTGGCGACCAGCGCGTCGTTTTGGGCATCGCTGTCGTTAGCGAGCACTCCCGCGCCCGTCACGGAAAACGGCGAGTTGCCCGCGACCAGGTACAGATCGTTGTTCACGGTGGGCCGCGTGTTCGTCCCCGCTGCTTGCACTTGCAAGGTTACGGTGACCGGTTCACTCGCCAGGGAGCCATCGTGGGCAAAGTAGGTGAATGAATCGCTGCCGATAAAACCGGCGTTGGGCACGTACACAAACGAACCATCGCCGGCCAGCGTCACCTGGCCGTTGGTCGCATTGGTGACAAGCTGCGCGGTGAGAGCATGCTCGTTCGCATCGCTGTCGTTGCTCAGCACTCCCGGCGAATTGACCGTCAACGTTTGATCGACAGTTGTCGCGTAAGCGTCGGCCGTACTAACCGGCGCGACGTTCACTTCCACTTCGCCGCCACCACTTTCGCCCGTGACGGTGATCGTCGCGTGAGCGACCTGGCTGTTCGCAATGCCATCGTTGAGTTGATAGGCAAAGCTATCGGTGCCGGTGAATCCAGCCGTCGGCGTGTAGGTGAACGAGCCATCGGCATTGAAGACCAGCGAACCGTGCTGCGGACCTTGCAGCAAGTTGGCGCTGGGAATGTTGCCGGTCTGCGTACTCTCCGAATCGGTGTCGACATCCCAGTCGTTGGCCTGCACTCCCGTTTCGACCGTCGTCTGCAACGTCGAACCAGCAGCCACGGTGAACGCATCGTCGATGGCTTGCGGCGCGTCGTTGAGCGCTTCGACGACGATCGTCGCCACCCCTTCGGTCATTTCGCCCGCCGCATTCACTGCGCGATAGGTGAACGAGTCGGTACCGTGGAAGTCGGCATCGGGAACATATTGAAACGCTCCACTCGCCTCAAGCACCAACTGCCCATGCTCGGGCTCGGTAACGATCTCGGCCGTCATCGACGTGCTCTGAGGATCGAAGTCATTCGCCAGCACACCCCAGCTCGCATCGATCTCCAGCGACATGTCTTCGCCCATGCTGTAGGCATCGGAGTTCGTTGCCGGCGGTTGAATGACGTCGTTCACCGTGATGGTGACGATGGCTTCCGAATTTGCGGTGCCATCGCTGGCCGCATAGACGAAGGAGTCGCTCCCCGCAAAGCCCGGATTGGGCGTGTAGACAAACGAGCCATCAGCGGCCATTTCGAGCGTGCCGTTGGTGGGCCCGCTCACAATGGCAGCAGTCAGGGCATCAGCATCGACGTCCGAATCGTTGCCAAGGACGCCAGGTGCAGAAATTTCTAAAGACTGGTTCTCGTCGGTCGCATATTCGTCCGCAGATGCGACCGGGACATCGTTTCCCGGCGTTACCTCAATCGAAACGGTCGTTTCGCCGCTTTCCAGTTCGCCGTCGCTCACCTTGTAGGTGAAGGAGTCGGAACCGTTGAAGTTAGCATTGGGAGTGTAAACAAATGTGCCATCGGCATTGAAACTGACCGTACCGTTGGCGGGGCCCGTCGCGAGCGTGGCGGTTAGATCCGCGCTATCGACATCGGAATCGTTCGCGAGCACACCTCCTTCGCCCACATCGAGCGAACCATCTTCGGCCACCGTGTAAGCGTCGGCCACTCCGACTGGTGTGTCGTTAACCGGTGCCGCATTCAGCGTAACGGTTGCCACATCGCTGGTGGCACTCCCATCGCTGACCGTGTAGCTGAAGCCATCGACGCCGCTGAAGTCGGCGATCGGTGTATAGCTGAACGTGCCGTCTGCATTGAGCGCGACGGTGCCGTATTGCGGTTGACTGATGATGGTCGCCGTCAGCGCGTCTCCATCGACATCGCCATCGTTGGCGAGAATGCCATCGGTCGAGATGACCAGCGGAGTATCTTCGGTGGCGTTGTACTCGTCGTTCGCGGCGATCGGTGCATCGTTGACCGGCGTGATGTTGACGGTCACGGTGGCCACGTCGCTGGTCGTCGTGCCATCGCTGACGGTATAGCTGAAGCCATCGAGGCCGTGATAATCCGCAGTTGGCATATAAGCCACGCGGCCATCGGCGCCGAGCGTGACGGTGCCATGTAGCGGCGGGCTAACGATCTGGACAGTTAGTTCGCCGCCATCGGGATCGAGATCGTTCAACATTACGCCCGGCGCTTCGATCACCAGTTCGGTGTCTTCGGCCGTGGTGTATTCATCGTTGACGGCCACTGGCGAGTCGTTAACCGGCGCGACGTTGATCGTCACCGTGGCGACATCGCTCGCTAGCGAGCCATCACCAGCAGTGTAGCTGAAGCCATCAACGCCGAAGAAATCCTGCGCGGGCGTATAAACGAACGAACCATCGGCATTGAGCGTGACCGTGCCATGCAACGGTCCTTGCACGATGGTTGCCGTCAGGCTGGTGTTATCGATATCCGAATCGTTGCCCAGCACGCCGGTTCCGGTCACTTCCAAGGGCTGATCTTCGTCAATCGAGTACTCGTCGTTTACTGCAATCGGCGCATCGTTGATCGGATTTACCGTGATGGTGACGGTGGCCACTTCGCTGTTGCTTTGGCCGTCATTCACCAGGTAGCTGAACCCGTCGATGCCGTTGAAGTCCGCGTGGGGCTGATAAGTGAAGGTGCCGTCGGCATTGAAGGAGACCGTGCCGTGCAACGGTTGGCTGGCCAGTTGCGGAGCCAGCGCCGAGCCTTCGATATCCGAATCGTTCGTCAGCACGCTTTCGGTAACCGAGAGCGTTTGATCTTCATCGATGGTGAAGGAGTCGTTGGCTGCGACGGGCTCATCGTTCACGGCGGCAACCGTCAGCGTGACGGTCGAGATGTTGCCGGTGCCGTTGCTATTCGTCGCCTGATAGGTGAAGTTCACCACGCCCGAGAAGTTCGGTTCGGGCGTATAGATGAACCCGCCATCCGAGCCGAGCGTCAGTGCCCCGCTATCGGGCCCGCTGATCAACTCCACCGTTGCTCCCACGGCGGATGCGTCATTCGCCAACACTCCCGTTACACCGGGAATGGTCAGCGACGAATCTTCCGACAGCAGATAGGCATCGTCGGCCGAAACTGGCTCGGTCCCTTCGCTGACGGTGATCGTCACCGCCGCGAGCAGGCTGCTCGATTCCCCGTCGCTAGCCGAATAGACAAAACTGTCCATCCCTTCAAAGCCCGCTGCCGGAGTGTAGACAAACGAACCATCGGGGTTGAACGTCAACTCGCCGTGCGCTGGTCCGCTGAAGAGCGCTGCCGACATCGGCTGGCCTGCCGAACTGATGTCGTTGGCCAGTACGCCGGGCGAACTAATCGTCAGCGGCGCATCGATGGGGGTGTGATAGACGTCGTTCATTGCCGTGGCCACGGTAGCCAAGGCCCAGCGCGTCTCGAGCGATTCGAGCTGGAGAAAATTCCGGCGGTTGACATCCTGGCCGTTGCGGCGCCTGCTCGCCTGGCGAGCCGCGCGATCCGACGGGGACTTCCCGCCCAGACCCGAGAACAAATTCTTCATCATGCAAACGTTCCTTCCAGAAATGGGCAAAGCAGATTTGCCCGATTGACGAACCGGCTCCTGGGCACCGCGCGACAAAGCGCCGACGAGTCTCAGGAGAGTGCGACGACGCGGTTGCTGGTGAACAAGTGCAACCACCCGTCTGCTGGTTCGCGTCCATGCGGTCACTGGCTGCGGCGGCTTTGAATTCCCTGCGCTGCAGTCGTGTCTGCAATACCCGCTGGTATTGCCTGCGTTAACTCGCAGTGCCTCGCACCCGCTACGAACGAGCGGCGACGAGCTTGCCGATTTCTACGAAGCGAGTTCGCGAATAGCAACCATCTCGCGCGAAACTTTTCAAGAATGATTCAGTGCCATTGCGCTCAGATGGCAGCCTGCGCCCGCGCTGCTGCTGGTTCGGCTGGCCAGTCTGCACCACCTATCGCGGCGGCATCCATCGACAGTCGTAACAACCCTTGATGCGACTTCAGTATTCGCGCGTCACAAGCAGCAAATCCTTGGAAGGAGACCCGCAGCGTGCGCAAGCAAAGCGGCACTTTCACTCCCCCTGTGAAGTCGTTCGCAGGAACGGTTGATACGAATGGATTCGTGGTGTGATCATTCAGCCCGGGGTCGGGAGGTTTTTCGGGCGAGTTGACCCAATCTTCACCCAGTCGGCGACGGCCCGAAAATCCTCCGGACCCCAAACGAGCGAATCCTGCAATCACAGGTCAGGTTTTTTTCGGGCCGACGGTTCACGGTCAACAGGCCACCCGAACTCGCCCGTAAACCAACACGCCGACCCCGGCCGTGCTGGCAGTGCCAGGTTTCCACGGGCACGAACAAACTTTCAGGTTTTGTTAAGAAGCTGCTGGCAAAGCGTCGATAATAGAAGCGGTGTCCCATGTGTCGCACGGATTGCGCTCGATGAGTAGCCGTGCCAGCACTTAGTTGCTGGCAAAGCCAGATCGCTTGCGGATACCATCCCCCGAACGGATTCACGCTCAAGGAAGGATTTTTCAGCATGGCACGGAACCGCCTGCGCATCTACTACGGACCGGAAGAGACCCAGCTGGCAATTGCCACGGAAACGCTTCCCGCCCCCCGTCATTCGGTCTCGGTCCCGTTGGACGAGGTGTTGCCGCTGCTTGTCGATGCCGTGCGCAGCAATCGCACTTGGGTCGATGATTTCGGTGACGAAGAAATCACCATCTCGAATGATCTGTACGAAGTCCTGCTCGCCTACCAGCACTTCCGCCGTCCTTCGGCCTAGTGCTCAATACGGTACCGCGAACACCGCTCGATCAACCAATCGAACATCCAAGCCCGTCCCTGCGACGGGTTTGTTTTTGCGCGGCTGATATTGGCCCGGTGGCAACTTCACCCGCCACATCGCAGATGTGATACGCTGAATTCCGGCCCGCGAATGACCGCGGCAGGAGTTCGTGTATGCAGTGGTTGCAGCTTTCGTTCGATCGACCTTGGTTCTTACTGCTATTGATGCTCTTGCCGGCCATTTGGGTCATGGGCTGGCGCAGCTTGTCGGGTTTGGGACGCGTGCGGTTCTATACGGCGCTGACGTTCCGTTCGTTACTGCTGATCTTGCTCGTCTGCGCCTTGGCCGAGATTCAACTGGTTCGCATTTCGCAGCGGATCGTGGCCCTGTTCCTGATCGATCAATCGACCAGCGTCGCCGCCGACGAACGTCGGGCTGCCTTTGAATATGCCGGCTCCACAGTCGCGAAGCATCGCGACACTGTTGTTGAAGACCAGGCCGGGGTCATTGTCTTTGGCAGTCAAGCGCAGATCGAACATGCGCCGTCCCCCGCGGGCCCGCTGCCGAAGCAACTCGAAAGCACCGTCGACGACAGTCGTACGAACCTGGCTGCCGCGATGCGATTGGCGAAAGCCTCGTTTCCTGCCGGCGCAGCCAAGCGAGTGGTGATCCTTAGCGACGGCAATCAAAACGTCGGCGATGCCCTGAGCGAAGCTCGCGATCTGGCTGCAGCTGGCATTGGCATCGACGTTGCACCCCTCGCGCATGGTCCGCAGGGAGATGTTGTCGTCGAGCGGGTTACCGCGCCAACTGGCGCGCGGATTGGCCAGGCCTTCGACGTGCAGGTGGTTGTCGACTATCGCCTGCCGCCGGTCAGCCAGTTCAGCAAACCGCCGCCGAGTACGGTTCGTGGCAAGCTCAGCATTGTGCGCCGCGCATCGGGGCACACGCAGCTAGTGGGTGAAGAGGAAGTCACGCTTCGCGCCGGCAAACAGGTGTTTCAATTCCGGCAGCAACTCGACGAGACCGCTTTCTACACTTACGAAGCGCGGTTCGTCCCTGCCGACGCGAAGTTCGACCACTACGTACAGAACAACGCCGCCGCTGCGTTCACGCACTTGCAAGGGCGCGGCCGGGTGCTGCTGATCGTCAATTCCGAAAACCCGCTGGAGTTCGACGGTCTGGCCGATCTGCTTCGCAAGCACGAGTTGGAAGTTACCATTCAGCCCACCAATGCCCTCTTTAGTTCGCTGGGCGAGTTGCAAAACTTCGATTGCGTGGTGCTTGGCAACGTCCCGCGCACCACCGGCGTGCTCGCCGACGAACTGCAGCAGTTCACCGACGAGCAGGTGAACATGCTGGTGAAGAATGTCGAACAATTGGGCGCTGGGCTGGTAATGATTGGCGGGCCCGAAAGTTTCGGCGCGGGGGCTGGGCCAATACCGAACTCGAAAAGGCGCTCCCTGTCGATTTGCAGGTAAAGAACTCGAAGGTCGCGGCCGTTGGCGCGCTGATGCTGGTGATCGACAAGTCGGGTTCGATGAACGGCGAAAAGCTGGAACTAAGCAAAGCAGCTGCGATCGCAGCTGTCGGCATGCTCGGCCCGCTCGACTCAGTCGGCGTGATTGCGTTCGACGACGGGCACGACGAAGTGATTTCGCTGCAGCGGGTCGGCGACCGGGCTCATCGCATCAAGGATCGCATCAAGCGCATCGGTCCCGGCGGTGGCACGAACATGGAGACAGGGCTCAAGCGTGGCTACGAGCAACTCCTCAAGTCGAAAGCTTCGGTTAAGCACCTGATCGTCCTCACCGACGGCCAAACCGCTGGCAGCGGCTATCAAAAGTTGTCCTCCGACATGCGCAAGCGCGATATCACCACCACCGCGGTTGCCGTGGGCGCCGATGCGTCGAAGTCGCTGCTGCAGGAGATCGCCACGCGTGGCGACGGCAAGTATTACCAGGCGAATAATCCCAAAGCGATCCCCAAGATTTTCATGAAAGAGACCCGCCGCGTGATGCGGCCGCTGGTCTTCGAAAGTGACAGCGGGCTGCAACTGGTGCAGAACGAGCATCACGAAATTATGACAGGCATTGATCCGAGCATGCCGCCCATTACCGGTTACGTCCTCACGACGCTGAAAGAGAATCCGCTGGTCGAAGCGCCGCTGCTCGCGCCGCTGCCCGGCGCGCCGAACAACACCGTCCTGGCGGCCTGGACCTACGGACTGGGTCGCACGGTCGCCTTCACCACCGACAGCGGGCAGCGGTGGGCCAGCAGTTGGGCCGATTGGGGCGATCGCGACAAGTTCTTCGTGCAGATGATTCGCTGGTCGATGCGTCCGCTGCTCGATCAAGGGAACTTCACCGTCGCGACGCAGATGCGCGATGGCCAGTTGGATGTGAACGTGCAGGCCGTCACGCCGCAGGGCGATTTCATCAATAACCTCTCGATGGGTGGCGCGCTAATCGGCGACGACAACGACGAGCAGGGAGAACTAACGTTCGAGCAGACCGGCCCGGGGCGCTATCGCGCGAGCTTGCCACTGGAGAAAACGGGCACTTATCTGCTTGGCATTCAGCCCGGCCCGGGGATGGGGATTTTGCGCACGGGCGTCAACATTCCTTACTCGGCCGAGTATCGCGACACCACCACGAACGAGTCCCTACTCGCCTCGCTCGCTGCAATCAAACCAGCCGGGGGCCAACCTGGTGAACTGGTGCGCTTGCCCGAGAACTCGCAGCAGTGGTCCCAGTTTACTCAGGCGAATCATTTTCGCCGCGATCTCCCCCCCGGTCGTTCGCTCACCGGCGTCTGGCCAACGACGGTGCTAATCGCCGCCTGCCTCTTCTTTTTCGACATTCTCAATCGCCGCTTACAAATTCCCTGGGACGTCATTAGCGCCCAACTGGCCAAGCTGCGCCTGACCAAGACCACCGCCGAGATCGCCACTCCGGCAATCGCCCGGCTGCAAGCCACCAAACGCCAAGCGCGGGAGCGAACTGCACCTACCTGGCTGCCACCGCAACCGGATGAATCGCCCGCAGCCGTCGATCGGGTGCGCGGGGACGTCGCGACGAATGCGGCCGCGCCAAATGAACCAGCACCCATTGCTCCTTCAGTCGCCCCGCCTGTGCCCACCGCCGAAGCCGAAGACTATTCCGACCGCCTGCTGAAAAAGCTGCGCGAGGTGCGCGCCAAGGAGCGGGATAAACGGGGGTAGAAGTCAGCCGGTCGAACTGTTCCAATCCCGGGCAGATCGCAGCCGCGAAATGCGATTGGTGTGCCAGTCGTTCGTCGCCAAGAAATTTTCTCACCGGACCAGACTAGTCAACCACTGCGCATCGAACTTGTTGGCGCGCTCCTTGGCAATCTGGTAGTACCTGCGTGAGACTTGTGCATCTTGATGCGGAAAGTCACTCACTTGTTTACGGTAATGAGTTGCTTTGATAATGGAAATTGAATTTGGACATTTTCACTACATCACAAGGACTTAGGACACGTCCGCGGGACATAAGCGATTGCCAGACAGTCCGTTGCGAGATAGCGGAAACTTGCGCGATGTTTGCAGATAGTGGAAATTTCCTGTTTCCCAAACGGCCGGAACTGAGCGGTACACGTTCGCAGCTGGCAGGAATTCTGGAAATTGAATTTGGACGTTTCCACTAATTTTTAAGGACTTAGGGCGAGCCTGAACGCCGCAAGTGACCGCCGAATAATGCCTTATGAGGATTCGGAAACTTAGCGCGCGATTTGGAATAGCGGAAATTTCCTGAAGCGGTTCGGGCGTCGTTGGATCGGTCAATTCCGATGCAATGTTTCGTCCAGGTTTAGCAGGACGCGCATGAGGGCGGTGTGGGCGGCGGCTTCGTTGCCTGGCGAAAGCTGGCGTTGCTGGTGCAGGCCGCGAGTCAGGATTTCCAGTTCCTGGGTGGTGGGATGCCGCGAGGTGCAAACCTGAAATGCCCAGGCGATCCGCTCGCGATCGGTTTCGCCTTGGCGAGCCAGTGCCCGTTCGGCCAAGCCAGTGGCTGCCGAGGAGAAGGTGGTTTCGTTCAGCAGAGTGAGGGCCTGAAGCGGGGTGTTGGTGCGCGACGAGCGGACGGTGCAAAACTCGCGCGAGGGAGCATCGAGGGCCGTCATATTTGGCGGGGCGATCGTTCGCTTCCAGAAGGTATAGAGGCTACGGCGAACCAAATCGGCTCCTTGCCCCGGTTCGTAGTCGGCGACGCCGGTCAGTTCCTTCCACAGCCCAACTGGTTGCAGGGGGCGAACCGAGGGCCCGCCGATTTCTTCGACGAGCATGCCACTCGCGGCCAGGGCCTGATCGCGCAATTGCTCGGCCGAAAGTCGTTGCCGCGGCCCACGCGCGAGCAGGCGATTCTCGGGATCGAGTTCGAGTCGCTGCGGAGTGGTGCGCGACGTTTGTCGATAAGTACTGCTCGTCACCATTTGCCGCTGGAGCCACTTCACATCCCAACCATGTGCGGGCCACTGCACGGCCAGCCAATCGAGTAATTCGGGATGGCTGGGCCACTCGCCTTGCGAACCGAAGTCTTCCGCCGTCTTCACCAGGCCGGTGCCAAAGTGCAATTGCCAAAGGCGATTCACCTGCACCCGCGCGGTGAGTGGATGCGTGGGCGAAACCAGCCAGCGTGCGAGGCCCAGACGGTTGTTCGGCGCCTGATTGGGCCAGGCAGGCAACGCGCCGGGGACGCCAAACGAAACGCGCTCGCCCGGTTGATCGTACTGCCCGCGCAGCAGCACGAAGGTCTCGCGCGGCTGCGGCAGTTCTTCCATCACCATCACGGTGGGGAGCGAATCTTGTAAGGCTCTTGCCTGCTGCGCCAAGGTTTGCACGCGTTGCAACAATGTGCGTGCCCGTTCATCTGCATGATGGGTCAGATAGTACTCGCGCAACTTGCGGGCCTGGGCCGCCGTTCGCTTGGCCGGCTCGATCTTCAAGATCTCGGGAAGTGTCTCAGCCGTCGCGAGCCAGGCAACGTCATTTGAAACCAGGTCAATTGCGTCGACTCGCGCGCTCCGCAACTGCCCGCGAAAGTTCATCGCCGGCCCACCGCCGCCGCCAATCCGCAGTGGAGCTTTCACGTTGATGGGTTGATTAATTTCATCTAGCAGCACGTCGTTCTTTTGCAACTGTCCATTCACATAGAAGCGAATCCCTTCCGCCGTGCGCGAGCCATCGTAGGTGGTGGCGACATGCTGCCAGCGGCCCGTTTGCAACTTGTTAGCTGTTTGCACGCGGGTGGAATCATCGAGCCAGCGCTTCACGAGGTTCAGTTGCAACTTGCCGCCGACAACAGCGAACTGATAGCCGTCTCCATGCGGCACGTCCGTCATGCGCGAAATGATCGTCCCGCCACTTTTCTCATCATCCAGCCAAATCCAGGCCGAGAGGGTGAACTTGTCGAGATAGCCGAAGTCGGCGATATCGCCAGCATCAAAGACACGCTCGCCGTTAAATCGCGAATCGTCGGCGGTCCAATCCTTAACGAGCGCTTGGTTGTGAAAGTAGTGTGGTGGTAACTTCGCGGGGTCTGACTTTTCCCATAGCAACTGAGCCCGCTCGACTTCTGGCTGGTATTTGTGCCATTGGGAGTTGGCTACGAGCAGGCGACCATGCAATTGAGACTGCGCTTCCTGTTGTCGCTCTGTCGGCGCGGCGATGAACGGAGGGGAATTGCCGAACTTTACGGCGCGGCCTTTTTCGGGGACGTTATTGAAGAACGCGGCCAGGCTGTAGAAATCTCGCGTGGGGAGTGGATCGAATTTGTGATCGTGGCAGCGGGCACAGCCGATGGTCAGTCCAAGCCAAACGGTACCGGTGGTTTCGACTCGGTCGGCTACGTACTCGGCTGCGTATTCCTCGGCGATGATGCCCCCTTCGGCATTTCCTCGATGGTTCCGATGAAAGCCGGTCGCGATCTTTTGCTCCAGCGTGGCATTCGGCAGCAGGTCGCCGGCCAGCTGTTCAATGGTGAACCGATCGAAGGGCAGGTTGCGGTTGTAGGCGGCAATCACCCAATCGCGCCAACGCCACATGAATCGCTCGCCGTCACTTTGATAGCCACTCGTATCGGCATAGCGGGCTGCATCGAGCCAGGGGCCGGCCATCCGCTCGCCATAGCGGGGGGAAGCCAGCAGCCGGTCGACTTGTCGTTCGTAAGCATCGGGCGCTTGATCGGCGAGGAACGTTGCCACTTCGGTCGGCGTCGGTGGCAGGCCGGTCAGGTCGAACGATATCCGCCGCAACAGTGTGGCTTGATCGGCCTGCGCGGCAGGCTGTAGTTCTTCTTTCTCAAGACGGGACAGCACAAAGGTATCGAGCGGTTGAGTCGGCCAATTGGTTTGCTTCGTACCTGGCAATGGCGGTTGCACGGGCGATAGGAGAGACCAATGCCTTTCCCATTTCGCGCCGGCGGTGATCCAGCGACGCAGCAGTTCGACTTGCTCGGGCGTAACCGCGTGGCCGCTATCGCGCGGAGGCATGCGCAGGTCGGGGTCGCTATTGGTAATTCGCTGGATGACTTCACTGGCGTTGGCATTGCCGGGGAAGATGGCACGGCGACCGTCGCGAGAGAGCAGGGCCGATTCGGAGAGGTCGAGTCGTAGTTCAGCCTGGCGATTCTTTTCATCGGGGCCGTGGCAGGGGAAGCAACTATCGGACAGAATCGGGCGGATGTCGCGGTTGAACTGAATCTCGGCAGCTGGGCAAGTCTGCCAAGTGACGATGGTGAGCAGCCACAAGTTGCTCAGCGACAACCGCCTGATGTATTTCGTCGATTCGCATGTACGCATGAACTGCCTCGCCGTTTCCGTCCCAGAATATCGTCCCGCCCGGCGGGACGCGAGCATTCAATGACTCCAATCGCGTGCGAAGTTTCGGTTCATGCTCAGCCCGTTGATGCCACCCCCAGCGCGAACGGCACGTTGTTGCTCCCCGGCGATTGGGCCCAGGCACCGTGGGGACGAACCTTTGACGACGCGCTCGCGGCGCTCGGCGACATGCCTCGGCTATATACCGAACTCGATGGTTCGTTTGTCTGGACATCGCCCCCTGAGGTCGAGCGCTGGCAACTGTTCGGCTGCCTGTACGACCGCGGCCGCGAGCTCGCCTATGTCGATCTGTACGGCACCTGCGATCGTCAGGCCCTCGCGCGACTGCTCGACTGCCTCCGCGGTTCAGCCCCGTTGATGATCCAACAGCGTGCCGCTGGGTTGTTTTATGCCGAAGATTCGTTCGGGCGAGCTTAGGGCGGCGAGTTTCCCCAGGTTCGGCATTTGCGGCTGGGTGGCCTATCTGCCTAGAATTAAAGCTGACTATTCCCGCCTGTTGCCGAGCTAACCGTCTGCACTAGCTCTGTTCTCTCGAAGTCCGGATCGCCCCCTCATGAATTGTCGCGCACTCACGTGTCTCGTATTGACCGCGCTCGCCGGGCTGTTGCTGCCGGTGGCCATGCTTCGCGCCCAGGACGCAGTTCCCGCGACCACTGCGGAAAAAGCTGACGACAAGAAGTCAGAAGACAAGCCGGCTGACGAAGCCAAGCCTGAGGCGAAAAAGACCGAAGAGCCGAAGAAGGAAGAACCCAAGCCGGCAGTGGCGAAGCCAGAAGAGAAAAAGGCGGAAGAACCAAAAGCGGACGAGAAGGCACCTCCGTCTAACGGCCCGCTCCCCGGCCATTCGCTACATGCTGAAGTCTTTAACGAAGGGCCGAGGCAGAAGGCGTATTTGATGCCTGGCATGCCGAAGATCACATTTGCGGTGACGAGCAAGAACCCCGAAGCCATCGCGTTTGTGCATCAGGGGATCGGCCAGATTCACGGCTTTTGGTACTACGAGGCCGAACGTTCATTTCGCCAGGCAGCTGCCCTCGATAAGGATTGCGCCATCGCTTACTGGGGCATGGCCCTGGCCAACATGGACAATCGCGACCGCGGCAAGAAGTTCATGGCTGAATGTATCAAGCGCAAGGCCAACGCCGGCGAACATGAGGTGATGTACATCGATGCCCTCGATGCCTACCTGAAGGCCGAGAACAACAAGAAAAAGGAACGGAACGAAGCCTATACGAAGGCGCTCGAGAAGATTCTCTACAAGTATCCCGACGATCTCGAAGCCCGCAGTTTGCTGGCCTTGCAATTGTGGAAGAATCGCGATTCCGGCATGCCGATCAGCAGCTTTCTGGCGATTGACGCGCTGTTGGACCAGGTGTTTCACGCGAACCCGATGCACCCCGCGCATCACTACCGCATTCACCTGTGGGACTACGAGCGACACGAGAATGCGCTCAAGTCAGCTGCGCTCTGCGGGCAGACATCACCGGGCATCGCTCACATGTGGCACATGCCGGGTCACATCTATTCGAAGGCCCGCCGCTACGACGACGCCTGCTTTCAACAAGAGGCCTCTGCGCGAACCGATCACGCTCACATGATGCGGGACCGGGTTCTTCCCGATCAGATTCATAATTTCGCCCATAACAACGAATGGCTGATTCGCAACCTGATTCACACCGGCCGCGCACGCGACGCGGTGGAACTCGCCAAGAACATGACTTCACTCCCGCGGCATCCCAAGTTCAACACGCTGGAGAAAAGTGGCAGTGCCCAACTTGGCCGCGCACGACTGTGGGATTCGCTCGCCAAATTCGAACTGTGGGACGAACTGCTCGCGCTCACTGAAACGCCCTATCTCGATGCTACCGAAAAAGAAGCCGAGCAGCAAAAACGCCTGCGGCACATCGGTCATGCTTTGTATCGCCAGGGAGAAATTGCCCAGGCGGATGCACTGCTGGCCCAATTGCAGCAACAGCTCGACGATTTGCTCGAAGATCAAACCGCCGCGGCTACGAAGGCCGAAACCAAAGCCAAGGACGATAAGAAATCGGCAGCCGATGTGAAGAAAGCTGTCGACGCGGCGAAGAAAACCTTCGACGCCAAGCTGACTCCGCTGAAGAAGGTGGTCGACGAACTACAAGGTCACCAGGCAGTGGCCGGCGGTGACTTCAAGAAAGGACATGAACTGCTCAAGAAGGTTGGCAACCAAGATGCCGGTTATCTCGCTTGGTTGCAATTCAAAGCAGGCAGTGTGGACGAAGCGATCAAGGCCGCGCAAGCCAACGTGACTGCGCGCAAGAACGAAGTCCTGCCGCTGCTCATGCTTACCGAGATTCAGTTCCTGGCCGGCAAACAAGGTGATGCTCGCAAGACGTTCGACGAACTACGGGAGATCTCCGGCCAGATCGATTTGTCCGCCCCCGTCTTTCAGCGTTTTGCACCGATTGCCAAAGAGTTGGGCCAGGCAGGTGACTGGCGAATGGTCAAGCAACCAAAGCCCGACACAGGAAATCGCCCCACGCTCAATTCGCTCGGGCCATTTCGTTGGGCACCCTCGCCAGCCCTCGATTGGCAATTGGTCGATTCGGCTGGCAAAAAGCATTCCCTGGTAGACTATCGCGGTAAGCCGGTGATTGTCCTATTCTTCCTCGGACATGGCTGCCTGCATTGTGCCGAGCAGATCAAGGAGTTCGGCAAGGCGCACTCGCAGTTCGCGGCAGCGGGCATCGAGATTGTCGCCATTAGCAGCGACGATCAGGCAGGACTGAAGTCGTCGATCGAAAACTACACCGACGGGCCGATTCCGTTCCCGCTGCTGGCCGATTCCAACCTTGCGACGTTCCAGTCCTATCGTTGCTTCGACGACTTCGAGAAGCTGCCGCTACACGGCACATTCTTGGTCGACGGACAGGGTCTCGTACGTTGGCAAGACATCAGCTTTGAGCCGTTCAAGGATACGAAGTTCCTGCTCGGCGAAAGCAAGCGACTGCTGAATCAAACCATGGGTAGCGCAGAACCGAAACCGGTAACCAACCCAATGGCGGCCGTCGAACGGGCCGCTGCGGCGGAATCGGGCGCGTGTGAAGGTGTCGCTGCACCCTATCAATCGGTCGGCTTCGTGGAGTTTCCGAAGGAAGTGGAACTGGGAGCCGTTTCGGCCGTGGCAATCGGCAAGAACGATGAGATTTACATCCTCCAGCGTGGCGAAGTGCCGCTGCTCGCCTTCGACAAAGATGGCAAATACTTGCGCGGTTGGGGCCAAGGGTTGTTTAAAGTTCCGCACGGGCTGCGCATCGATAAAGAGGGGCATATTTGGACGACCGACAACGGTAATCATGTGCTGCGACAGTTCAATCGCGAAGGGCGTTTGCTCCTCACCTTCGGTCAGGAAGGCAAAGGGGTTGGCGGCGAACTGGGCTTCAAATCACCGGACGATCTCGTCATCGATTCAGCTGGGAACTTCTACGTGGCGGATGCCGGCAACGGCCGCATCGTGAAGCTGTCGCCGGAAGGGAAGTACCTCACCGCTTGGGGCAAGAAGGGAAAGGGAGAAGGCGAGTTCGCCACGGCTCACGGGTTGGCCATCGATGGCAAGGACCGCATCTACGTTGCCGACCGTGGCAACAAGCGAGTTCAGATTTTCGATAATGCGGGCAAATACGTCGATAGTTGGACCTTCGGCGGGAATCCGTTTGGACTGATCGTCATCGGCGACGAACTGATCGCGACCGACGGCGATGTGCATAAAATCTATCACCTCGATCCGGCTGGCAAGACCATCGCGAGTTGGGGCGATCCCAAGACGCTCCTGTTGCCCCACTTGATGGATCGCGACAGCCGCGGCCGGCTATACGTCAGCGAGGTGAACGGCAAGCGAGTGCAAATCTTCGAACGGAAGTAAAAGACGCCCAGGAGTCTGCGACCTTTCTGTTCACTGCCACGGAAATGTAATGACCTCGGTAACGATCGAACAACCACTTGCCGCGCCGGAGCGAGTTTCGTTTTACGAGTCGCACTGGAAACTGATTTGGTTCGTGGTGGGTTTGATCGGGCTACTCAGCTGGCGGCTAGCATTTCTTTTCGACTGGTCAGCGGTTGTCAGGGCGGCTCCGTACCTGAGCATCGCGCTGGTCGTATTGCCGCAACTCTGCTTTTTGGTGTATCCACTCCTCACGCGCGAGCCGAACCGAGCACTCAGTTTTCCAGCGCTGGCTCGCTGGCCGGCAGAGTTTTTGATCGCGGCGGGGACGATTTTTCTGATCTTTACGACGCTCATCGTCGTGAATGTCGTACTGAAGTGGCTGCTGCCGGATTTTACATTCACACCCCCAGTCTTCAGCGATATGGCGAAGTCGGGAAGGGTCTGGGCTGTCGTAGCGCTGATGGTTTTCGCGTTCACCGCGGCCCCGATCTGTGAGGAAGTGTTTTTTCGCGGCTTTCTGCAGAACTCGTTTCGCGCGCGGATGCCGCTCGTCGTGGCTGCATTGCTGCAATCCTTGATCTTCGGCTTCGTTCATTCCTACAGCTTGCCTCACTCCCTGGCCGCTGCTGGGTTGGGCCTGGCACTGACCGCTATCTACGAATGGCGCAAGACGCTGCTGACGCCGATCCTCATTCACATGGGGAATAACTTCATTGCGGCCCTGGGCGTGATGTTAATGATGCTCGTGGCAGCAGAGTCACCCGTGCTCGGAATCACCTGCGATCCGGCCGATGCGCGGGCGACGATCCGCTCGATGATTCCCGGAGGTCCAGCCGACAAGGCTGGGCTGCAAGTGGGAGACGTCATCGTCGCCATTAACGACAAGCCTGTTCGCAACCATGCCCACCTGCTGAAGGTAACCCAGCAGCATCGGGCTTGGGAAAAGGTCACTCTCACCATCGAGCGCGATGGTCAAGAACAGGAAATATCTGCAGTCTTTCAGCGCCGCGGCGACCTCCAGAAGTAGAACTGCAGAAGTAGCAGAATCTTCTTGGTTCGCGAGTCAGGGCCGATTATTGGACCAGGCTGAATAATCCAATCAGCCCACGAGTTGCCTCCCGGTAGGCTGACGCCGGGAGGGATTTTCTGATACATTCTCGCTAGCAGTTTTTGCCGTCAGGCGACTGTCGTTTCCCCGACAGAGGTCGTGCTAGTGAGCAAGCCAGCCGTCAAATT
The DNA here is from genome assembly GCF_007747655.1 of Anatilimnocola aggregata. Classification (NCBI taxonomy): domain Bacteria; kingdom Pseudomonadati; phylum Planctomycetota; class Planctomycetia; order Pirellulales; family Pirellulaceae; genus Anatilimnocola; species Anatilimnocola aggregata. The sequence goes on along the minus strand of NZ_CP036274.1, from coordinate 1,418,074 downwards.
CCTGGTGTTCGATATCGAAAGCGCGGCTGATGGTGCGCTCGTATCGAAGGTGCGTTATCCGGGTGAAGAACTGAGCCCCACCGAAGCGATTCAAAAATATCGCGCGCACCTGATGGAGAAGTACGAAAGCGACTTCATCCCTTATACGTTTCAAATTCCCGTCTCCGTGGTAGTGGCCAAAGTTGCTGCCGATTACCGCTTGATCGATCTGGTAGCGCTCGACGAACCGCAATATCGGTCTCATATCATCACGCAGCACTTCTGGCGTGGCTGGGAAGCTTATCGCCGCCCCACGCTCGTCAGCTTCAATGGCCGGGGCTTCGACGTCCCGTTGCTGGAGCTTGCCGCCTATCGCTATGGGATTGGCGTGCCGGGCTGGTTCAACATGCAGGGGAAGAGTTACGAGCAGCCCCGCAATCGCTACAACACAGAGGCACATCTCGACCTGCATGACGTGCTGACGAACTTTGGTGCCGCTCGGTTCCAAGGGGGACTCAATCTGGCGGCCACGATCCTCGGCAAGCCCGGGAAAATGGACGTGCAAGGGCACATGGTGCAGGACTTGTTCGATGCGGGCAAACTGGCGGAAATCACCGACTATTGTCGCTGCGACGTGCTCGATACGTACTTCATCTTTTTGCGATCCGCGGTAATGCTCGGGCAACTCAAGCTAGAGACCGAACATCAAATTGTCAGTGAGACGCGCGAGTGGCTCGAAGGGCACGCCGCTACGATCCCGATCTTCCGGCAATATCTCGATGCGTGGGGCGAGTGGCAGAACCCCTGGATCGAAACACAGACCGAAGCGCCGGCCAAATCGAAGGCTGCTCCGTCCACCGAAGGTTCATCCACCGAAAAAACGACATCGGCTGCGACGCCGACCGCAGAGGTTGCGCAGTGAAAAAAGCAGCGAGACGCGACGAGGCGAAGAAGAAGCGTGGTAAGCCGGACGAAGCAAGCGAAGCGACCACCAAGAAAGCGGCGGGACGAAAATCGCCGCGTGAAGAGGACGATCAACCGATCGCGGGCGTGCGGATCATTGGCGGCACATTTCGCGGCCGTAATTTGCAGTACAGCGGCGACCTCCGTACACGGCCGATGAAGGATCGCACGCGCGAAGCGATTTTTAACCTGGTCGGTATCGACGTGATTGGCCGGCACGTGTTCGACCTGTTCGCCGGCACGGGTGCCCTCGGACTGGAAGCAATGAGTCGCGGCGCGGCAAAGGCCACGCTCGTCGAACGGCACTTGCCAACGCGCAACTTGATCGAAGACAACATCCGCACGCTCGGCTTGGAAGATCGCGCGATCGCGGTCTTCAGCGATGCGTTCATGTTCGCGCGCAAGTTACAGCCCGATGAACAAGGCACGTCTTGGGTCGTCTTCTGCTCGCCCCCTTATGAACTGTTTGTCAGCCGGCGGGACGACATGCTGGCGATGATCGCGGGGATTGTTGCCAAGATGCCAGTCGGCAGTACGCTGATTGTCGAGACGGACGAACACTTCGATACGGCGCTATTGCCCGACACGATCGAGTGGCGGGTGCGCAAGTACTATCCAGCCTTCGTATCGATTGCCGAGAAAACCGAATGACTTTCGCCCACCTGCCCGAGAGCAGGTGCGGTGGCGTACTAAATACTTGGGAACTGAGATGAATTTCGCTGATCGCCTGATTGCAGCCGTAAGAGCCAAACAAACACCGGTTTTGGTGGGACTTGATCCTCGCGCCGAGAGTTTACCAGCGGGGATGTTAACCGCCAAGGATATTGTTTCCACTGCCAAGGCTTATGAGGTCTTCTGCCGCGGTGTGATCGATGTCGTCGCGCCGCTCGTTCCCGCGGTGAAACCCCAAGCGGCATTCTTCGAACAACTGGGGCCCGCTGGTTGCGTGGCTCTGGGTGAAGTCGTCCGCTATGCCGCGAGCAAAGGGTTGCTCGTAATTATGGACGGCAAACGGAATGATATCGGCACCACCGCGCAGGCCTATGCCGAAGCTTATCTGGGACCGGGTGATTTAAGTCCTTGGGGTGCGGATGCGCTAACCGTTAGTCCGTACCTGGGTGAGGACAGCATCACGCCGTTTTTGCAAACGTCGAAGGATCATGGTGCGGGCATCTTTGTGCTGGTGAAAACGTCAAATCCAGGTGGTGGTCGTTTTCAAGACTTAGTAGCCGATGACCTGCCCCTCTACCGACACGTCGCTCAGTACGTGGAGCAACTATCTGCCGCCACGCTCGGCGAAAATGGGTACGGAATTGTTGGTGCCGTCGCAGGTGCGACCTATCCGCAGCAATTGGCCGAACTACGCGCAGCGATGCCGCACACGTGGTTGCTCATTCCCGGCTATGGCGCACAAGGTGGAACCGCAGCTGATTGCGCAGCTGCCTTCGATGAGCGCGGACTCGGCGCCGTGGTGAACAACAGCCGTGGCATCATCTTCGCACATCAACGCGATGCTTACCGCGAGAAGTTTGGCTCCGCCCGCTGGCAAGGAGCCGTCGAAGCTGCGACACGCGAAATGATCGACCAATTGGCTGCTGCAACTTCGGCAGGGAAGTTGCGATCCTAGGAAGTGCTAAGCAGCGCGGCGGCGTTGCTGAGTTTCGGGAGCTGAGTACATTCGTTCTTCCCGAGCGGCAGACATCGACAGGGTGCTTGGTTCGGCAGCAGCTTCAAGTGCCTGACGCGATTGTTCGAGCGAATGGCGATACTTGCTGGTTGTGCCGGCATGCATCAAGCCCACGGCACGGCCCAACAGCGTCGTGAGCGCGTCACCATTTGGCAGCCGGGTGGCCGTTTCGAACATCACGACCAGCATATGGCAAATGATAGCCCAGGCTGGATTCGCGCTGGCATATTGCCGCCAAAAGAGTCGTTCGAGTGCGCGGCCGTAGGCAAATCCAGCCGAGCGAGCTGCTGGTCGCAGTTCGTGCAGCACGCTGTCAGTCGCAACGACCGTGGTGAGATCGAGCGCTATCAACGATTGAGCCAAATCAACGTCGGCGGCAACATCGCCGACCAACTCTTGCCAGCCACCGAGCGCCAGCAGTGCTTCACGACGATAGAAGCCAGCTTCCAAAGTGGGGCCGGCAACTTTCAGTTTGTTCAGCTTGTGGTTGGCTTGAGCGAGACCCGCGCCAACAATTTTCCGCCGTCCACCAGCGCCATAGCTCACACCAGCGGCTGTCACTTGCTGATCGTGGGGTGCAACAATAAGTGGTGAAACGGCCGCGATCTGTGAATTCTTGAAATGCTGCAGCGCGGTTTCCGCCCAGCCTTCTTGCACAGTCAAGCGACAGCCCAGAATGTGTACGATCTCGCTCTTGGCAGCTTCGATGCCGGTGTTGGCGAGTTGTACGAGCCCTGGTTTGCCGCTCACGCGAATGAAACGGACCTCGTCTTGCAGCCCGTACGGATCATCGTAAGGCAACGCGTGTACGACTATCACCTCGCATTGCGCGGGGCGATTCTGGAGGACCGAGACCAGAGTATCTTCAAACTCGGTCGCGCCACCCAGACACGGAATCACTATGGAGAGCCGAGGCACGGGGAGAACCTTCCTTGGGAGGAACTCGGCAGGCAGATGCCATGCACGCATCATCAGCAAGTCCGCCAAAAACCATCCGTAGCTTATGGACCTCGCTGCCTTCCTCTCTAACTTCGGCAGGCTGTCCGCACGAATTCACCCAAACCCACTATGGTCCGCCTGCGCGGTCCTGTCAGGATAGATAAAGTGAATCGCTGCTAGCGACGTTGGCAGAGAATTAGCGGCTCTCCAGCTTCAAACGCGGTTGGCTCAGGTCGAGCCGATACATGATCTGGTTGTAGTCGTACCGCGGCGTAGGACGTGGGTTGCCAGCAAAGGTGTGCGTGTAGGTTCCTTCAAAATAAATGACCTTGCCGTTTTCTTTTTGAAAGACGGGATGCTGGCAAGGGTTGTAAAAATCGTACTTCTCATGCGTGACGATCTTACGCGCGGGCGGCCAGGGACCAGGCAGGTCGTCCGCTTCGGCGTACCAAATTTCGCCCAGCAGCGAGGTGCCATTGATCTGGCCGAAGACAAGCGTCCAGCAATTTCGGTACTCGTTCCAAGCGACGTTGCCACGATGGGGTGTCACGCGTTTACCCGATTCGACATCCTTCAGTTGCAGGCGGGCTTCGTCGGCTTTGAGCACTCCGGTATCCAACCAGCGAGCTTCGTCGCTGGGATCGAGTTGCGGTGCATCTTTCTTCCAGGCCCAGCGGACAATGCCCTGAGCATCGCGCTCGATGTCTTCTGCGCGTGGCTTTCCTTTCGTAAGGCGGCTACCCGCCTGCAAGCAGGTGAACGCTTCGTACTGCGTGACGTCGAGCACACTCTCAGCAGTTGCTGGCACTCGCAACGTGGGGAGCGGTTCACAGTAGTAGATCCACTTCTTACCATCGACCAAATGGGCGAATGGATGACCAATCGGAAACAGGGCTGCATCCTCAGCGACAGTTCCCAGATCGTCAAAGGCACCCCGCTCATTGTTCCAGCGACAGAGCCCGCGACGATAAACCTCAAGAGCGCCACGAATTTTGGTGTAACCAGCGATCATTTGCTCCTGGCCATTCTGATCGGGCACGACGGTCACGCCCGAAATCCATGTGGGACCATCGCCGGACATTTGTGCCGTGTTTCGCGCGGCACCTTTGTCGTCCTGAAAGTAAGTCAGGTCGATTCCCTGTTCGATATCAAGCTTGGCCTTGCTCGGCGGCCGAGAGACCGCCCCGGGCATGTGAAAAATACCCAGCGGATAGCGCGCTAAACTGGTATCGCCCCAAAACCAGTGCAACTGGCCACCATACTCGGCAAGCTGCACGCTGTCGCTTCCTTGTACCTGCGCGTTAGCGAGCGGTTGCGCGAGTGGCACGGGTTCACCCAACAAGATGCTGTCGCGATAGATACCACTACCGGTGACGCGGTAGAGTCGCTCGGCGAGATTCTTCCGTGCGAGCGGGAGTTCAACTTTGCTCCCCGCCTTGACGTCGAATGCTTTTCCCCGCAAGCCAAAACCATCGGCCGGATACTCGTAGCCGTGGCTGCTGACATGAAAGTAAACCTTCTGGTTCATCAAGTCAGGCTCGTTGAACGCTACCCAGCCGGCGCTGTCGGTGATGTACAGCAGTCCGCTCACCGTTTTCAATTCGACGAGTGGAACGCCGCGCCCGGTTTCGGCATCCACAACGTGAATGCCAAAATAATCGCTTTCAGCCGCAGTGGCTGACTGCAGAGCAAGCAAGAGAGTGGCAACAAAAGCAAACAGGCTCTGTTGCGTCCAGATAGCGCGCATGACAAACCTCGGGCGAATGGACAGAGTTTTTCAGTCGCCCGTATTGTACTCAGCCCAGCAGCATGCCGTGTTCCTGCGGTTCCGCGCGCTCGCCAGCAAAACGTGAGCAGGCAAGCAGATCGTTCGCCAACTCTTGAATGCGAGAGGCACCACCTACCAGGCAGGGTACGAGATCTTGCGAGGCCACATCCAACCGCTCGCGCAGGTCGAGTGCTTCGTCGTTCACAGCTCGCACCGTTTGCAAGATTCGCCGGCGAACATCTTCGGCCGAAGTTCGCTCGCCGGACGAAGAGGCCTCGAGTTGCTCCAGCAGCGGACTCTCACCCGCCAGATGTCCGCCGACGCTGAGAGCATTGGTGAAGTACCGGAGCAGGCTGCCACGGGTAATCAATCCTGTCGGTCGGCCTTGATTCACGATGACGGCGGCCCGCAATGTAACGCGGCAGAGAAACTCGTAGATGGTCAGAGCGGGCGTTTCTTCTTCGTAACAAACAACGTTTGCTCGCATGACATCCTGAATGCGCATTTTCCACCACTCGGGCTGCAGCATCGCGGCCATCACATCCTTTTCGGACAGCACCCCGACGAGCTTGCCTTCTTCATCAATGACAGCGGCAATGGCGATGCGAAAGCGGAGGAAGTAGCGCGACGCCACATCGACGGTGTCGTTTTGATCGAGTCCAGCGACAAGCGTGGTCATCACTTGCCGGGCAGCCACATTCTGCAGCAACACCGCTGGACTGGAACTGCTCGCCGGCAGTGGCGTCGCTTGCGAAAGGGAGGCAAACGTCGCGACTCGATCGCGGCCAGTTCGCTTGGCAACGATGAGGGCCTGGTCTGCCATATCGACAAGTTGCTCGCTGGTCGCCGTATCGCTCATGCGTTGGGCAACACCGAGGCTGGCAGTAATCTGTAACGTCTTGCCGCCGAATTCGATCCTGAGCGCCGCTAACTTCTGTCGCATGCGATCGGCCCAAGTGGCGGCATTGTGCTCAATCGTTTCGGGTAACAGCAAGCAAAACTCTTCGCCGCCATGACGGCTGACAATATCGCTAGTGCGACAACCGGCGGACAAACAGTCAGCCACGCGACGAATAACTTCATCGCCGGCCGCGTGGCCGTGGGTGTCATTGATTCGTTTGAAATAGTCGATATCGACCATCACGCACGAAAGCGGAAACCGATAACGCTGTGAACGACTCCATTCGCGATTCAAGAACTCGAAGAAGGTCCGCCGCGAAGCTAATCCCGTGAGCGCATCGCAGCGAGCGAGCACGCCCAGTCGCTCTTCGAGGTCGAGCACTCGTTTGGCCGAACGGAGGCGGGCCAGTAGTTCGTCTTTATCGATCGGCTTCTTCAAGAAGTCGTCGGCACCAGATTCCAGTCCCCGAACGAGATCGCTCAGCCCAGCGCGGACCGTGAGAAACAGCAAGTAGACATAGTGAGGCAGGTTCTGGCCGCGGACCCAGCGGCAAAGTTCCAGGCCGTCGACATGCGGCATCTCCCAGTCGGTCACGACGACATGCGGACACTCGCGCTCAATCGCCTGTTTGGCTTCATAGCCATCGCGCGCAGTGGTTACACGATATCCAGCCTGCTCCAGCCAACGAGCGAGCAGCCGCAAGATAGCGGGATCATCGTCGACCAGCAGAATCGAAGTCACACCGGGTGTCATCGCGGGCTCGCTACACGTCAGGCAGCTTAGGAGGGCGAAATGTCGTGCCGCGAAACTATACGTCTCGGCTAAGTCAGTTTCGCAGAAAAAAACTTGACTTTGGCGGAGTCACGCACGGGGTAGTTAGCGCGAAGAAGCCGCCAATAAGACCTGTACCGATTGTGGCGGTTCGTGCTAACCGAACCGCATTGCTCACCGGCTTGACTATTGGCGCGACAAGCCAAAGAAGAAGCTGAAGAGTTGCTCTTCGTCGCCCGTTGCCGACGCTACAGGGAAGGCGAAGTCGAGGGCCAGTGGTGCAGGACCAAGCGCCGGGACGTTGATTCGCAGGCCGAAACCCGGCGCGACGCGGAAGTTGTCTGGACGTACGGCAATATCTCGCTCGACAGTACCGAAGTCCACGAACACGGTTCCCTTCACCATGTCGTCGGCAGTCAGCGGGAAGAAGTATTCGACGCTGTTGAGGAATTGGAATTCACCACCCACCCGCACACCGTTCTCGATGGGCGAAGCACCGCGGAAGGCAAAACCACGCATCGTAGAGAAACCGCCCGCAAAGTAGTTCTCGAAAATGGGCGTCTGCGAACCAGAAAAGCCAACTCGGCTGCTGACGGCAATCGTATGACGGCCGGAGCCGTCAGGCCGTTCGTGCAGCATGAAGTATTGATACCAGTTCACTTCGCCCTTCGGGAAATCGTAAGAGCCGAAAGCCTGCTCGAACGACATTTCAATCATGTGACCTTCGGTCGGCATGAAAGGCAAGTCGCGAGTATCGTGTGTCAGCGAGACTTTGCCGCTAAAGAGGTCGCTGGTGCCGAGCGCTGCGTTCAGCTCGGGGACCGTGTTTACGCGGGGATTGAAAATGTTGATATTCTCGGCCCGCAGAGCACCAGTGATCGACATGTCGGGTGTCAAACGATAGCCCCATGCCAGGCGGCCGCCGTAGCGAGATTCTGAATAGTCGTAGTACCCACGGTCGAAGTAGAACGCACTAGCGCTAAAGCTGACGTTGCTGTTCATGAAGTACGGTTCAGTGAAGCTCACCAGGTAGCGTTGCACCTGGCTACCAGGCTGCGCTTCGAGCCGGAACCCTTGGCCTGCACCGCGCCAGGCTGTGCCGTTGGCGAAGTCATCCCAGCTATCGGGCGTGCGGGAATAGTCGAAATTGCGTTCGTCGATCGTGATTTGGCCCGTCACACCAGCATCGCTATTCACGGCGACACCAAACATAAAGCGACCTGTGCGAGTCTCTTCGACAAAGACATCGAGGGGAGTCGTGTTTGGCGGCGGCTGCAAATACTCCGGCGCAGTCGGCATGACCGATGGCAAATTGGAGGGAGTATTGCTGGGGTTAAAGATCGGCTGTCCCGAAGGGCCAACCCCCGGAGCCATTGGCGGAGGACCAAAGCCAGACGCCCCTGGTTGATAAGCGGTGGTCGGGCCGTTCGGTTGCAAGTAAGGGTTCGGCGAAGCGAACCCGCCCGTTGGCGCGGATGCCACAGTCGGCTGACCATAAGTCGGCTGGCCGTAATTCGGCTGAGGGTAGCTTGGTTGACCGTAAGCGGGCGGGGCATAGCCCGGCGGAGCTGCCTGGGGAGAGTAGCCAGGCTGAGGAGCACTTGGTGCAGCCAGGTAAGGATTCGCGTTGCCGTAAGGCTGAGCGGGCGGATAGTCCTGATATTGACCGCTGGCCGAGTTCGAAAGTCCGGCGAGACAGGCGACCCAACCGCAAACCAGCGCAAGCGCTCGAACCGGGCGGGTCCAAAGCATTCGGCGTTGTGGCGAAAGGGTCATCAGCGGGGCTTTCCTCAGATGTCGTTCTGGCGAATCGGCGCGAACTCTACGGGATTCTTCAATTCACGTCAGCGCCAATTCGGTGCTGGATTCGACAAGTTTTGCGGTACGCTGGCTGGCGGTGCCGAGTACTGCTGCTGGTGATCCAAGTGTGCGGGTAGTTGCGGCGAATAAGGGCCTTGCTGACCACGCATCGTCGGCAGCTGAGGCGCATTGGGATTGGGCACCACATTTCGCACGGATTCTGCCTGATAGGACGCCGGGCGAACTCCGTAGTTCGCTGCACCTGCTTCTGGCGATTGGCCACGAATCGTCGGCTGCGAACCACTGCCACGGGCGATCGTATTGACATTGCCAATCGAAGGCGTGCCAAGGACGACTTTGGGTGCTTCACCTTCCTGGGGATTTGTTTCGAACAATTGCGACGACTTCAAACGTCGTTCCCAGTTGCGAATCTCGCGCATGTCGGCGAGATCGCCCGGGCGAATGCCCGCGCGGTTCAGAACCACCGTATCCCGAGTGTGAGGATACTCACCCCCCACGTGAACGTTGATGTCGCCGATGTAAAACACTTCACCTTCTTGCACGCGATAAACCAGGTCCAACTGACCGGGCTCTTCCAGAAAACGTGGGTCGGCCTGCACATCCGCAAAGACATAGCCTTTGCTGCCGTAGAGATCCACGATCGTGTTCACGTCGCGGTTCATCTTGTCTTGATGAAAATACTCGCCCTGCTTGATTTCCATAAAGCCTAGCAGCGGTTGCTCGGGGAATTTCTGCGTTCCTTCGATCTTCACGCTCCGCACCGTGTAGCGCGGGCCTTCATCGATCACAAATCGCAGTGTCACCCAACTCCCCGACTCGTCGAGTTCGAGCTCGCGGCCGACACGAGCGCGAAAGTAGCCTAGCCGGCGATAGTACGACGTGATCTTCTCGCTGTCGGAGTCAAGCTTTTGCCGATCGATCTTGCCGCCGAAGAAGTACCACATAAACCCGGGTTTCGATTCGATCTGCGTCTTCAGTCGCGCATCGCTGGCGATCGTATTACCTCGAAACACTACCTGTGAAATGCGTTCCAAGTTTCCTTCGTTGATGAAGTAGACCAGCCCTTGATCCGTGGCCTTGTCACCTTCCATCACGGTCACCTGAGCCTTGGGATGCCCCTGCTTGTGATAGTATTCTTCGATCTTCCGGCGGCCTTCTTCGGCACTGTACGAATTGAGCGCGTCGCCCACTTTCAGGCCGTGTTCCTTCAGCAGTTTCTTCTCGCCGACGCCGCGGTTGCCGATGTGTTTGATGTACTTAATTCGTGGTCGTTCGAAGATTTCGTAAATCACGATAACACCGGCAGGAACTTGCCGGGTGTAGGTGCGCACGTCGCGAAACAGCCCCGAAGTCACCAGGCGGCGCACGTCGCTTTGCACCAGTTCCGGATCGAACTCGCGATCTCTGCGCGTATGCAGATACTTCTGCACAGTGTGCTCTTTGGTCTGAGCGATACCGAGTATCTGCACGTCGACCACCAGCTGCTGCGGCTGCGCGACGACACCCGGAAGTTGTTCCGGAGCACCTTGCGGGTTGAGAGCCAGATTGATTTGCTGTGGGTTTGCCGGTGGCGGCAAGGCTCCGTTTGGCAAAGCTGGCGGCGCATATCCGGCTGGTGGCTGCGGAGGAGCATAGCCGGGCTGTTGATAGTTTCCGGGGGCATTCATCGCCGGACCTTGCGCGGCCAGCGGTGTGCTAGCGAGTAGCAAGCCGCAACTCAACCAACAGCCAACCCAACTGCGCTTGGTTTGCACGGACTTCGCTGGCACTGGCTGTTCGAGCATAAGTTTCATTCCGGTGCAGGAGACAAGCGTGAAAAGCCTCAGCCGGCGAGGCAGCCTTGGGGCTGCAATTCGCTGCTGGCATTTGCCAAGAGGACCAACCTGTCCAGTCGACCTGCTCTGTGCGCAGGCACACCCCGGTCCCGATCCGGACAAACGCGGGCTCTCTGTACTGAATTCGCCCAAACGTCGCAAGTCAGCTTTGGTGTGAGAAAAGTCGCGAAAGTCCCGATCGGAGAGCAACCTCGCCCGCCTCCCCTCTTGTTTCGCGCGACTGCTGGCATAGGCTGTTTCCCAACCAGTGTTCTTTCTCTTCTCGTGGAGCAACTCTTGACCAGGCAACAACCCAACTCGGCAAATCATCTTTCTCGTCGGCAATGGCTCGGGTCCGCAGCACTTGCCGGAGCGGCCAGCAGTCTGACGATGAACTCCAATGCCGCGCTCGCAGCCGACCAGGCCAAAACCGGCAAGTCGTCCGTCAAGGGAAACATCAAGCAGTCGGTTGTCTTCTGGTGCTTCAACGTGGCCGGCGATAAGTGGGATATCGATACCACCGCTCGACACGCCAAAGCGCTGGGTTGCAAGTCGGTCGAGCTGTGCGAACCCGAACATTGGCCAACGCTCAAGAAGCACGAACTGACTTGTGCCATCGCGCCGAACGGCATGCCCGGCGCTCCGTTCATCCGCGGCTTCAACAATCCCAAGTATCACGACGAAGTAATTGCCGCGACCACGGCGGTCATCGACAAGTGCGCTGAGTTCGGCTTTCCCTCCGTCATTGCCTTCACCGGCTTCAAGTTCCGCACTGCGGAAGATCCGAACAGCGGCGAGATCAGTGCCGAAGAAGGTGCCGACAACTGCGTGAAAGGGCTGAAGAAGATCATCGGCCACGCAGAGAAAAAGAAGGTCACCATTTGCCTCGAACACCTGAACAGTCGCGATGGCTCGCACCCGATGAAGGGGCATCCCGGCTATCAAGGGGACGACGTCGACTATTGCGCCGAGATCATTCGCCGCGTCGGTTCCGAGCGGATGAAGCTACTGTTCGATATCTACCATGTGCAGATCATGAATGGCGACGTGATCCGCCGCATCGAGCAATTGAAGGACGTCATCGGCCATGTCCACACCGCGGGCAATCCAGGTCGCGGCGAGCTCGACGACAACCAAGAGATCAACTATCCGCCGATCATGCGCAAGCTCGTGGAGGTCGGCTATCAAGGCTACGTCGGTCAGGAGTTCATTCCCACCCGCGATCCCCTCGCCGGGCTAACCGCCGCCGTCAAACTGTGCGACGTGTGATTCGTATCTGCATTTTGCTTCTGCATGTTTCTACATAGCCCGACGCGTGAGCGAGGGAATTCTCTCGCTCCGCGTTCTTGCTAGTTCTATGTCGGATTTCACTTCTTTCTCGCTGACGCGTCGGTCTAAGTAAGTTGACTGAAGCACGATTATTCACGCAGGCAGATCTTGCAACACGCGACTTGCCTCGGCGCACAGTTTGGCAGCTGCGGCCGCCTGTGGAGCTTCGGCGATGATGCGTACCAGCGGCTCGGTGTTACTGCCGCGGACGATCAACCAGCGATCCGGCCAATCGAGCCGCAACCCATCGAGCTTGTCGGCCTGGGCTTCGGCAAAATGCTTTTCCAGTGCCACGAAGGCTGCCGGCAACTTATCGCTGCTCAGTGGGGTCGTGGTCTTGTGAATTTCGTAGTGCGGCAACTCGGCCACCAGTTCGCTCGTCGTGCAGTTGCGCTCGGCAAGCGCGGCGAGGATGAGCGCCATGCCGACGAAACTATCGCGCACGTAACCGACGCGCGGATCGATCGGCCCGCCGTTTCCTTCACCGCCAAAGCCCGCCTCGGTGCGCAGCATTTCGTCGACGACGTTTGCCTCGCCCACGGCCGAGCGCGAAAACGAAGCGCCATACTTCTCGGCCAAATCTTGAGACATGCGACTGGTCGCGCAGTTCGTCACCACGGGGCCTTGTTGATGCCGCAGCACATGATCGAGACAGAGCGCTAGCGTGAGTTCTTCGCCAATGTAGCGACCCGTTTCGTCGATGATGGCCAGACGATCGGCATCGGGATCCTGACAAAAGCCAATGTCCGCGCCAGCCGAAACAACCTGCTGCTGCACGTTCTGCAAGTTGTCAAGCGTCGGCTCGGGGGCGTGAATGAATCGGCCCGTTGGTTCGCCGCCAAGAATCGTTACCTGGCAACCGAGTCGTTGCAACAGCGAACGCCCCAGCACGCTCCCAGCACCAGCGTTACTATCGAGCAGCACCTTGCAACCGCGGGCGCGAATGGCCCCTTCATCGACGGTGGCCAGCAGCAGTTTCAAGTGCGGGCTAGTCGTATCGGGCAGTGGGCGAATTGAACCGACTTTGTCGTGTGTGGCCCAGGCGAAGTGCCCTTGCCGATAGCGGTCGAGGACCAGCCGACCAGCAACGGCCGGAATCACTCGCCCTTGCTGATTGAACAGTTTCAGCCCGTTGTATGGCAGCGGATTATGACTGGCCGAAATCTGCACGCCGCCCACCGCCTGATAGTGCCTCACCAGCACGCCAAGCGTCGGGGTGGCAGCCACTCCGGCATCCCACACGTCTTTGCCACTGGCAGCTAGCGCCGAGTGAACTGCCGACGACAACATGCTGCCCGTCGTGCGGCCATCGCGACTCACCACGACCGGTCCCGGCGGCAAGGTGGCCGCAAACGCCGCGACATACCGAACCGCCAGGTCGGGCGTCAACGTTTCGCCAATCACCCCGCGCAGGCCCGAAACACTAATGATCGGCTCAGCCACAAAATCGCTCCTTCGCAAAGTTCACTGCTCCACAATTGCCCCAATTGGACAATAGCCGGCAATCGTCAACCAGTACGCTTGAAACTACTGCTTTCTCAACCAGCGTTGAGTAAGATGTCGCCCAGGTGCTTTCTCCGCAGCCGGAATCTGCCACGCCGGAAGGACCATCACCGATGTCCGAGAACTCGCCTCGACCACCGGGCAAAGAAGAGCCCAAGCTGACTCCCGCCCAACTTAAGGCGCTCCGCATTGGCTGCGTCTTTGCTTGGCTATTGCTCCTCTCGCCCCCCGCCGTTTGGCTGGCCCTCGTGGCCATCTGTGGCCCGAACATTGGCAGCCGTCCGGCCAGCATTGGCGAAAGCGGCATCGTGATTCTGGTCGTGATTGCTGCCTTATTCATGTTTTTAGGTACCATTCTCGTGTTTCTGCCAGAGGAACCCACGAAGCCTTGAAGATTGATAGTTGAACACCCCCCTTTTGCGTGCCGCGGTCAGAACTTATTCCTGTTCAACATCTTGCGTTGCCTGGGCGAGCCACAAAAACTTCCTACTTGTTGAACAATGCCGCCGGTAAGTCATTTCTATGACCGACCAACCACGACAGCCGCCGACGCTCAATAATCCCCAGCCATCCCCTGGCAAGCTTAAGGCCCTGCGCATGGGCTGCGTCTTTGCCTGGCTGCTGCTGTTCACGCCGCTGTCGCTGGTGATTGCCCTGCGGGCAACTTGTGGAACCTTCGTCGCGGGCCAAAGCCCGGGCACTGTTTTGATTTTGCTAATGGTGGCCGGCATTTTTATGATCCTAGGTACCTTTCTCGTATTTCTGCCCGCAGAGCCTCCCCAGCCCTGAACAGACTCCGTATCTGGTTAACCCACGCGCTTGCGCGGGTGAACTGCGAAACGATTGGATTAGCAGTTCAACGGCCGCCAGCGGCTCGGTTAACAGAGAAATTTCCAGATTCCACAAGTTGCGAGCGCGGTGCCAGCTAACTACAAGCCTCCTGTCGGCAGGGACTTACGCCCAGCCACCAGGTTTGAAATAGCGGAAATTTCCAGATTCAATTTCCATTATCCGGTGCCATAAAATTCCACTATTCAACGACCTGCCAGGTAAAAATGTGTGCCATCAATAACGTCAGCTAAATGGATAAATGACTGCGAATGTAATTCAATAAAAATTCATAATTGTCATGCACGTACTACCAAATTGTGAAAGATCGGGCCGTTGCTATTAGACGCCGTAGGCGTGACACGTCTGGTCACGGAACGAAGGCTCTTTGGAACTTTTATCTGGTACGCAACGTGCTGCCATTTCCCTTATCGCAATCCATATTGCAAAACGGGCCGGTAGTATAGAATCCACCTGCCGGGCAGGAATGGCGGGCTCGGCGCGCAAATGGGCAGATCTCAGCAACGGAAGTCGGTCAGGAGCAGTTATGCGTCAGGTTCTCATGTTTTGGCGGCAGCAATCCCAAGTTACCCAGCCCGCGGAGTCGATCAGTCAGGAACTCAGCTTTGGCGAAGATGTCGACGGCCTGGTCGACCTGCCCGTGAAAGAGGTGATCGACCGGATCAAAGCGGAATTCACCGGTGTCGATGAGAAGCCGGGCGTGCTCGTCGGCCGCGGTCAGGCGGGCGATTTCGAAGTTTCCTGGACCTGGCAATTCTTCCGCATCGAAGGGCCCCACATCGGCGAAGACGATCGCCAGAAGTTTCTCAACATCGGCCGCGACTTCGGTTGCCAGGCCTATGAGCCCAAAAGCTCGCTGCCAATGAAATAGGGTTGGCCGATCTCAACTTAGCCCGACGCATGAGCAAGGGTTAGTCGCCATTCAATACTCACTCAACTTCACGGTGCGAAGTTGAGTGGCCGAATCGTGCAGCGCTTGCATCTTGAGCATGTAGCGACTTCCAGCGGCGAAGTCGGGACTCACCTGCCATGCTTCGCCGCGCCGGGCAGCCCGCACGGCGTCGATGAACTCCTGCTCAACTCGCCACGGATCCCCTGTTTCGTCGAGCAGCGTTTGATCGTGGGGCGAAGTGCCACTCGCGAGCGTGATCCGTCCTTCGCGCAGGTTCGCCACACAAGTGCCGCGCGAGCCGAACAGCGTGATCTCGGAGCGTTCGCTGCCAATGGCTAACCCGCTGTGATATTCGCGGCATATTGCGCCGCTCGAGAGCATGCCGCTAAGCGACACGATTTGCGGAATCTGAATCAACTGTTTCTCGCCCGCTGCAGTTGTTTTTTCGCGGAGCGGAATCGCGGTTGTGGCTGCCAGCGATTGATACTCGCCGCACCAGGCCTGAATCGTTTCGGCAAAGATGCCGACCTGCATGATATTCAACCCGCTCAGTTCCCGCTCTTCCCGCCAACTGACCTGGTTGGGATTGCCGTTGGCAAAACTTGTCGATTCCACGCTCACCGTCTGCAACTCCCCTAGACGACCGCTGGCCAAGAGTTGTTTGATTGTTCGTTCCCAGCGCACGCGGAATGGCGAAGGGCAGACCATATTCACCAATTGCGGTTGAGCCTGGGCAGCAGCGACCATTTGCCGGGCTTCGGCCCAGTCCATCGAGAGGCGGGCCTGACAGAACACATGCTTGCCGGCATTGAGCGCCGCAATCGACAACTCGCGATGCAGGTAAGGCCAGGTGCCGACGAAGATGGCATCGACAGCTGGATCGTCGATCCCTTTTTGCCACTCGGTTTCGACGCGGGCAAAGCCCCACTTTTGCTGCGCTCGCTGGCCACTCTCGCGCGAGCGGTTGCAGACCGCCACAAGCTCGATGCCCGGAATCTGCTGCAGGTTCGGCAAGTGCCGCTGCTCGCAGATGCCGCCGGCGCCAATAAAGCTGATGCGCACGCGATCCTGATCAGTCATGGTCTTAAGCTTCTATGTTTCGAGGGCTGCGCGGAATTGCGGCAACATTTCACTCATTGGCGGCGTCGGAGATTTGAGATACTCGATTGGTGTGGGCCCGACGGTTAGCGTCAGGAATGTGGGCCCGGCGTGCGAGAGGAAGTGCTTGGACATTTTTTGCCAGTCGGCCAGATCATTGAATTCCATCGGGAATTCGAATCCGACCCCCTTCGCGAGTGCTGAGTAATCGAGCGGCTTCTTTCGCGGTGCAGGCAACTGCTGTCCGCCGGTCACTTCATACATCTCGTTGTCGAGCACACACACGACCAGATTCTCCGGCGCGCAAGTGACGACGGTGACCAGTGAACCCAAGTTCATCAGCAGGGCCCCATCGCCCGAAACGCAGAGCACGCGTCGCTGGGGCTGCGCGATCGCTAAGCCCAGCGCGAGCGAAACAGCTCCACCCATGGTCGATGGGTTGTAGTGCAAATCGAGTGGCCGGCGGACCAACTTGGGCCAGCTGCGCGATGAACTCTGATTGGTGACCACGATCCAATCTGTGCAATGGTCGATGAGCACTTGCAGCGCATCGAGGACGGGCATTTCGGTCCGCTGTTTCGCTTGGCTCTTCATTACGGTGCTCCCTCCGCCAGCATGGCGACGCCGGCAATTTGTTGTTCGCGACAGGCTCGCACGTGCGCGTAAAACTTTGGTTTATCCTCCGGCGTGTTGAGCCAGACTGCGTTCAGCTGCCAGGCATGTACCAGCGGCTCGGCGAAGCGGCGGGCGGAATCCTTCGAATCGGCCACGAGCCAATTCCGCACGCCAATCAGCGCGAACAGCGGCAGGTGCAAGTCGTAAATCACATTCCGCAGCGCATCGCCCGATTCATACAGCCCCGTTGTCTGCATCACTACCAGCGGCTGCTTGCCACCCAGGTGCAAACCGGCTGCCAGTGGCCAGGCTTCACCCTCGCGACAGACGCGAATCAATTGCAAGCCATCGGTGGCTTCAATGGCTTCTTCCCAAGGGCCGATCGTGGTATCGGGCACCCACACGACATGGGTGAAGCGCAGCTCAGACAGCGTCGCCGCGAATTCAGGTCCGGTGAACATCAGTGGTTGACCCTGCAAAGGATTTGTTACTTATCAAACTTCGCGGCCGGCAATTCTTTCGGCACTGCGGCGCGCAGGTCGTCATCGAAGTGCAGCAGCAATGTGGTGTCGTCATCGGCGGCAAAGGGCTTGCTGGGGGGCTCGAAGCGAACGGGATTGAACGTCTGCTGCGGGCCGTAGGCAATCTTTAAATCGGCATAGCGGGGCGTTCTGGAAATTCGCAGTTCGTCGATTGCATAGGCAGCCCCGGGAACTGCCTTGGCGACCAACTCTTCAAGCCACTTGGCTCCCTTTACACCTGTGGAAGGCCGCGCCGAACTATAGCCGGCCCAATTCAAGCTGCGATAGACGGCTGGATCGCGACCATTCACGTAGACGTACGAGATTGTGCCTTGATCCTCGTATGGAGCCCAAACCAGCGCGATGTGCGCCCATTCGTTGAGCGGCAAATCGGCATGGCCGGGAACCGTGCGCAAACCATTGGCGAGAATCGCGGGCTGCTTGATGGGCGACAGGCGATCGTCCCATTGCCGCTTGACCCAAAACTCAATCGTCCCCTGCTGTTCGCTGCAGAGCGGTTCCTTCTGATCTCCCTTCACCAGATGATCGGGAATGTGGAGCGGATTGCCGGGGGCGATTTGTACTCCGCGGCCAAACCTCCCTGCGACAAACGTCTGCTGCGGATCAATAGCGATCGCGGGGGTGAGTGTGGCGGCCAATGTCTTTGGCGTGACGTTCACCGAGCGATTCAACAGCGAATCTGCTTCACCGCCAGGTTGCACCCAGCAATCGACGGGCTCACGATTCACGATTTGGAACCAACCGGTTCTGTTGCGTCCACCGGGAACAATATCGATCTGCAACGGTTGGTCCTGCTGCGCGGCCGCAGCAAACTCGACGCGATCGCCGGTAACTTTCCCGCTGACAAGCTCACCAGTGCGAGTTCTTACTCGCCACATTGCCGGGACAGCCGATTGAATTGAGAGCGCTGCTGACTCGCGCGGTGGTTGAACCCAGACCGTTTCGCCCAGTTTCACCTCAACTGGCCGAGCCGCATTCCACAGCGGGATCTCACTACTGTTCGTTTGGAGTACCGCGAGTTCCACTTGCGGCGCGAGCAAGTACGAACCGGCAGCAGCCTGTGCGTCGATCACCAATTCATGCAGGAACACGTCGTAATCCGGCAGCTTGCGATCGAAAGGCTGAATCTCAGAAGCGTACTTCTTTGTCGTTACACGGAAGTTCTTTTGCTCGGCCCCGGTTGGATCAATAATCTTCAGCTCCGGCTCAAAGCCCCACAGCGTGGCGGTGAGTGCTTCGTTCGCCGCCTTCTGCAGCACGATGGCCGTTCGCTGGGGACGATAAGGCTGGTGCGGAACAGGCACGCCGTTCTTCGCGGCCGTTTGCAGAGCCCAAATCAACCGCGGCACACCAGCGAAGGTGCGTGCCGGCGCATAGGGGTTGTAGAGTCGCGAATTGATCTCTTGTGGGTTCGCGAGCGGCGCTGCATTCGGCAAGAGTTGATTCAGTTCGTTCTCGGCCAGCGCGAGAAAGCGGGCATCGCGCGTGAAGTAGTACGCATAGCCCACATACGAATTGGAATAGACGCCAACCTTCTCGTCCTCCCGAAACGGGTCCGCTGCATAACCGGCAGCAAAATAGCGCGCGAAGATATCCTTCATGCGCGGGTCGTTTGTCACGCGGGCATACTTCCACAACGCGGGCACCCAGAAGTGCCCCATCAACGGTGCGTCGGCATGCGCGGGCAGGGAATTGTCTTGCGAACGCCAAACGCCGATCGGATGTGCCGAATCGAGAAACGCTGCGGCATATTCTGCGAGCGCTTGCTTGGCCCGCGGATCCCACGTGTGTTCGTACAGCGTCGCCAGATTGAAGAAGAGAGTCATTTGGTGCCGCGAGCCTGAACTGAACGGCGCATAGTCGCGAATCATTTCCGCCCACGTTTTCGCGGGCTCTCCCTCCTTCGGTTCGCGCCACCAGGCTTGCTCGCGATACCAGGCGGGAACATCTTTCGACCGATTCGTTACCCCCGCGAGCCCGCCCCAATACTCGCGCCAATAATTCACCACATCGTTGTACCGCTCATCGCCGGTAATGTAGTTCGCAAGGGTCGTCGTCTCGAGCGTCCGGTGATAGCTGGCCCAGTATTGCGCACCACCGCGCAGCCAGGCTTCGGCCCGGTCATGAGTCCGGACGTAATGCGTTGGATTGTCGATGCTCCACTCGCCGGGGCGCCAATGGAGCGTGCGATTGGGCTGATGTTCACCACCCAGCCAATCGCATTGAATCGTCGTGGGCTCGTGCGCGACGGCGATATCAACCCAGTGGTTCTCGGCGGGAATCGCCCAGTCATGAAACTTCCGCTCACCGCTGCGGAGATAGTTCCACCACAATTGCGTTTCTTTGCCATAGGTGTGAAATTCAAATCGCCGGGCATCGGCGTAGTGCTTTCCTGTTTTCTCGTCGAGGTGATAGCTGTAGTGCGGTCCGGCGCCGAAGAGCCACCAGCCATAATCACCAAATTCATCCTGCACTTGGCGAGACAGATCGAACAGCTTATCGACCGACGCCTCGTACTTGGAATCGTTGGGCCGTGCCGCGAGTGGACCGAAGACGTCCGTCGAGATGTTCCACTCGCCACTCGCAAGGCACAGCGGCGGAACCGCAGCTAAGTGGGCATACTCTTGCGCTTTCGCCGCTGCGCTCGACGGAGCAAAGATCAGCCAGAACTCGTGATGCTTGTTAATGCCCAGGCCATCGGCGGCCCCACGTTCGATAGCGGCCTGATCGGCATGAAAGAAATAGCGGTCGAGTGGATTCTTGCGAGTCTCCAGCCCGACGCGGAGATAGTTCTTACCTGCTTCACCAAAGAACTGTTCAATGCCTGCCTTATCAAAATCGAGTTCACCCGCCTGCGGGCTCCAGAGGTGCAAGGTGAGGTGGTTCCGGGCTGCTTCCCATTCCTTGGGAAACTGCTGCCAAAACCAACGTAGTGAACCGGTGATGGACGACTGCTCGTCAGCCACCTGCATCCATTCGCCCACATGCTCGGATGAGACGACCGTCGTAACTTCCTTTTCGCTGGCTGCTTTGTCTTTGAACACCGCAACTTCGCCGAGGCATTCCGGATTGCCGTAGTGACGATAGATCTTTTGGTAGGAAGAAACGGACCGCGTGTCAGGCTGCCAGTCGATGGTTTTCAACTGATTGCCGGCAGCTCCACTGGCGTCGACGGTGACTCGACGATTCTGCCCAGGTTGCTCAAGGGGAAGCGAATAACCGATGTCACGAAATCGCTTACCCTTCGTCGAACCGCTGAAGTGCAATTCGTCGTCAACTTTGACCAGCGGCATGCCTTTGAAGAAATGGTAACGCGTGCGGTACTTCGCGATTCGTTCGCCGCGCGGACCAGTGTAGTAGCCATCGATGCGCAGGGAGTGATGCAGCGGGCCGACCACTTCGCGCGTGATCACGCGATCCTTGCCATCCGCCGCGCTCGAAAACCGCGTTCCTTGTTCGTCAAGGTAATAATGTTCGGCGGCCATCACCCGCGCCACGATCGCCTCGTCGGGCGTCCAGCGGTCGTCGCTAATCGTTGTCTTCTTAGTCTGTTCGTCAACCACCAGGCTGTACTTCCTGCCCGGCTCGGCGATGAAATCGATCGTCAGCCAGCGAATGCTGGTCTTCTCGGCGTCCCAGGTGGCAGCGACTTTCGCTTGCAGTGGTTGCTCGCGATTCAGATCATCGACCAGGCGACAATGGGCTGCCTCCTTCAACAGGCCACGCGGAAACGGCACACCCGTGGTGATCGGCCAGGATACGGTGCGACCAGCGTAGGGCTCGTCGATGACGAGCGGCACGCGGGTTTCAGCGCCTGCGGCCAATTGGTGACCAAGTAGTGCGCAGCACAACCAGAGACAGCGGAAGGGGGCACGCATTACGCACCTCACTAGCAGGCGGGAGAGGATCGGCGAGATCGCTCTATGGTGAGGGAGCGGATTGCGAGAAACAAGGCGAGATCGAAACTTCTTGAGGCCGGTGTTTCACCTCGGCAAGAAATGAAACAAGCTGAGTGCGCCCGCGAAGGACGCACGCAGCCTGGTGTTTTGTTACGAGTGCGAATGTGCGATTACTGGATATTTCTTTAGTTCTGCAACCCCCGCGATTGCTGCTGCAAGGCGCGGGTAGCCTTGCTGGCATCGCGGGCAGTGGGGAGCGGCATCTGGGCCGATGCCTGTTGCACCCCACCATCTAAGTTTTCTTGATAAGGGACCCAGCGGCCACCTTTTTCGGCAAGTTCCACTTCGGTTTCGCGCAGAGCTGCCGGCTTGCTTTCGTATTCTTCAAACGACGCCAGAGCTTCGCGGGCTCGGCGATGAGTTGGATCGAGCGCCAGTGCCTGTCGGAAGCAAGCCTTCGAGTCTTCGACGCGTTCCTGTGAAGCATAGACGAAGGCCAGATTGAACTGGGCATCGGCTTCGTTGCCACCAGCCCGGAATTCGGCGAGTGCTTCGTCGGTGCGTCCCAGGTGGCCGAGCACGAGGCCGAGGTTATTGCGGAACCGGGCATTCGCTGGTTGCAGCGACACAGCATGCCGCAAATGTGGCTCGGCCTTTTGCAAATGGCCTTGCAAATAGTAGCAATAGCCGAGGTCATTCAAAATCTGAGCATCGTCGGGCTGACGTTGGGCGGCAAACAGGAACAGCTGTTCGGCTTCGCCATGGCGCCGCTGGCTATCGGCCACAATCCCCAAGCGGTGAGCGACGGCCGGGCTTTCAGGTTCCTTCTTGCGCAGATCCTCATAGACCTTGCGCGCTTTGTCCCATTGGCCAGCGCGCTCGAAGTTACGACCGCGGGCAATTTCCATGGCCACCGATTGGCTGAGGTCGCCATCCGGACCACTTTCACCTTTGCCCACAATCTCTTGGCTCGCAGCGCCGGAGTCGCTCTTGGCGACGGTGGCATCGGGCGAAGGAAGGCCCAGGCCAGTCTTTTTGCTCAACCATTCCCGGCCCGGCATGTTTGCACAGCCCGTGCTGACGATCACACCAGCCAGGATGGTAACCCACTGCAGATTGTTGAAAGGCTTTCGCATCATTGAGAGTCCGTTCATTGGTCTGAGCAAACCGAAAAACTGCGTCTGTCTCGCTCGTACTTACCTGTACATACCGCCGGTGCCGCCGAAGCGTCGTCCTGCTCCGCCGCCGAAGCCGCCGGAGAGGATGCCGCTGTAGTAGGAGTCTTCGGCTTCGATGGCGGTGAAGCCTTCGGCGAAGGCATTGGCGACGACGACTCGTTCGTCGGCGTTGGTGATGCCCATGCGATTCAAGTGCATGACGATGGTCCTGCGGCGTGCTTCGTCGAGTTGTGGCCGGGCATTGTGCCGGCTTTCTTCGACGACGATTGGGAACGGCACGTGTTCCAATCGCAGGGCCACGCTCTCGAGGTGCTTCTTCGCGCCGGGGCCGAGTTCGGCGGTATCACCGCGGAACTCCTGATCGTAGAACGTGAAGTCAGCCGCCTCGGCATTCGTCTGCTGGGTTTCCCAGAACGAGTCGGTGGACTGCCCAATCGGGAAGGGACGATCGAAGGCCGGTCCATGCGGCGGGGCGCCATAGGCCTTGCCGAAATGCCCGCCGCGATGCGAGCTGGCCTGGCGGTCGAATTCGTCCCAGCAGCAGCCGCTGAAGGCTGCCGCACCGAGGATCGTCAGGAAGAGTATGGTGTGTTTCATGGCGGGTCACTCTGCGGGTTGAGTGTTGCGTGTGAGTTGAGTGGTGCTGCTGGTCTGTAGACAAGGTGACAAGGTGACAAGGTGACAAGTGTGTCCTTGTCACCCACTCACCCCCTCCTTGTCTCTTATTGCCCATGTCCGAACGGTCCGCTGGTCATGGCGGGTCCGCCGGCACCGTAGCGTTTCTTCAGGCGTGGCCAGACGGTGCTGCGATAATCCTGGGTCGGATTACCTTCCAGGTCGCCATGCAGGAAGAACTGGGCACTGGTGGGCTCGGTGATATCGAAGCCAGGCAGTGGCGGCACTTCTTCGGGTTCCATCGCCTGCACCAGTTCGGGTGTGACGAGGATCAGCAGTTCCGTTTCGTTGCGGGCGATGTCGCGATTGCCGAAGATCTTCGCCAGGAAGGGAAGATCGCCGACCGTGTTGCCGGTCATGTTGTCTTCGAGCAAGCCGGCGATGGCCAGCGTCTGACCTTCCCGCATTTCGACGGTCGTGGTCGCGGCTCGCACCTTAAGCCCCGGCGTGTTGTTCACGGTCAACTGGCTGTTGATCTGGCTGAACTCGGGCGAGACTTGCAAGCGAATGCGGTCCTTATCGACCACCGTCGGCATGAAGCTGATGATCGCACCGAAGGCGCGGAAGTCGGTCGTCACCGCGTTGAGGCCGGCCGAACCGACGAGGGTCGGCACAGCGAACTCACCACCGGCGATGAAGGTGGCGGGTGTACCACTCATCGTGACGAGCGTTGGTTCGCTGAGCAGGCGGAGCACGCCCCGCGATTGCAGGTAGCGAACGCCGATTTGAATGTCGTCGCCGTCGAGTTGTGTGAGCAGCGCTGGTCCCGCTCCGCCGACGACGTTGAGCATCGACTGCAGAAAGAGTTGGCTCCCATCGGGATTGTCGGTGAAGTTGATGTTCCCTCGCACGCCGACGCCGATGCCGCGGGCCGCGGAACGGTTCATTTCGGCGATCTTCACCCGCAGGGCCACCTGCTGCACGCCAGGGACGCGGAGCATGTTGATGACTTGCAACCGCGAGCGCTGCGAACTGCCGGTAGCACTATCGCTGAGGACTTGGGCAGCTGCCCCTTCGCTCAGACCGCCACCGAAGCCGCCGCCAAAGCCCGCACCATTGCCGCCGCCGCTCGACTGGCTGCGAACGAGGGCGACGATTTGAGCCGCCTCTTCGCTGTCTTTGGCCTGGCCGCGAATGATCAGCTTGTCGGCGACGAGCAGGAGTTGAATCTTGCTGTCGGGGAACATCTCGTTGATGACGTCCTGCAGCATCTTGTAGGTGTCTTCGGTCTGTTTCACTTGCGCCACGTCGGGCACGACCTTAATCAGGTACGTCACGGGCTGCATGGCCGGGTCGTCGAACCAGAAGGTGATGTGGGTCGAGCCCTGGCTCTTGCCGATCAGCGAGACTTCGCGAGGTGTGAACTGGACGATGTCGCAGATCGAGTCGTCGACGACTGCCGTGCGGTAGATGTCGACCTTGGTGCGAAGGAGTTTGCTGCGGCGGACCATGACCTGAACGGCACCGGTTTCATCAATGACTTCGAACGGGCTGTTGGCGCGCCGCATCGCATCTTCCTGGGGCGCGACGGGGTCAGCCATCGGGGCCAGGTTGAGTGGCCGGGGTGCGGGTGGCACCGGCGCGGGCTGAGCGAAGTTCACAGGCTGCGGAGCCCGCGGCACAGGCAACTCGATGGTCTGCGAATCGGCCGGTTGGTTGAACGTTGGCTGGTTGAAGGGCCGGGCCGCGTCGTTGGTCGGAGCCAGCGGGAAGCGCTGGCTCGGTGCCAGGTTGGCCGTGGTATTTTGAATAGGCGCTGCGTTGATCGGCGCTTCGGGCTGCAGTGCCAGCGGTTGGCGCGAGACGGGCTCGAGCGGCGGTGGCTGCGGAATCGACAGCTGCGGAATCGCTAACTGCGATTGGGGCAGCGGCGCTGGTGCGAAGGGCGAAGCAGCGGACTGGATTGGCTCGACCGGAGCGCGATCGAACTGAGCGGTCCGCGCTTGTTCGGCGCCGTCGATGCCACTGGCCGGCTTGATCTGGCTGCCGGGTCGGGGCAACTCACTGGCCGAGAGAATCGGCGCTGGGTTGTTGGTTGTGGGACTGGTCGCAGCCGCATTGCTCGGCGTTGGTGTTGGCCTCTTCACGCCGGGCGTGGTCTCGACCAGTTGGCGGATGTCTTGCATCCAAGGACTGGCCGAACTGGGCGCACCGGCGGGAAACGCGAGGGGCGCTGCCGTCGTTGCAGGTGCTGCCACGATGGGCGCTAAGGTGTTCGTGGCCGGCGTCTGCCGGGGTACCGGCGGCAACAGCGCGGGCGTTTGAGCGGGGCGCACCGGTCGCGGCACGTTCGAGCCGGCGAGAATCGGCGGCAATCCCGGTTGGCTCTCGCCTGGTGGGAGTTCGCTGGGCGCGGCTTCGATGGCCACACGCTGCAGCGGTTTGGTGCTGCGCTGCGCTAAGGTGCCCGGCTGCTGTCCGAACAGCACGTGTCCGGTCAGGAAGCTGGCCGTGCAGAGCGAAGCCGCCAGCCAGCGTTGCCACCGACGAGCGCTCCGCGCACGACGTTTACGTGACGATCCAAGCATCGCCTTCCCCCTCTAAATGTTCTGAGCGGCGTGCCTCCCAAAATTTGGGTCCCCGGCCAGCGCTCAGCTGTCGTCCTTGACTACGTTGCAGGTTGCTCTCGGGCACTGCCAGGAACGATGCTCTTGCGAGTCTCACTCCCCACCCGCCAGCCGTTTCCAATCACCGGCCAGCTCCTGCCCAGCTGTCGACTCTCGTTGTCCTCATTCGAACTGCCAACTTCCGGCGCATTCCCCGCGCCCTCCGCTCGCAGACCAATCCCTGCCTCATTCCTATCGAACCCCCCAACCAATCCAATTGAGAAATTGTGCCGGTAATTCTGCTTGTGCCGAAAAATTTGGTGGTACCGGTTAGGTATTCGCAATTCACTGGCTGCAACGGCGAATTTTGCTAGAGTGCAGCTAGCGAAAGCCGGAGATGGGGTGTTGCTGCGCGGCCGTAAGTTGTTTGCTGACAAGTCCATAGTACTTGCCCTCTGCAATCACAAACTGCCCCGTGCCAATACTCGCAAAAGCTCAGGCAGTCGGGGCAACGCGGGGAAAAATGAGGCCTTGCAACCACAGGTTTACCTACCAAGGAATTGACCTTGAGGGTTATTTGTAATTTTGGGCAACAAACACTTGGAATAACCTGACCGGCAGTTCATGATGTTGGGGTTAGTGCCTGTTTAGCGACTGGAGTAGTAGCAATGGCTGGTCTGAAGCGGAACCGAAATCTCAACGTCGAGCAGCTCGAAAATCGTCAGATGATGGCTGGCATCGTCACGATTACCATCGACAATGCCGCCGGTGAGGCGTTCTTCGTCGGCGACGATTTGCCGAATGGCATGACGATTACGTTCCAAGGTGGCAGCGGTTCCAACAACACCTACCGCATTAGTTCCGTCAACACGGGGACCGCCGGCGATACCGGCACCCGGTTCCGGATTGGCACGGGCGGCACTCCGCAGACCACGATTTCGAGTCTGGCGATTCCTAGTTCTTACGATTTGATCGTCCAGATGCGCGACGGTAACGACCGGTTGGTCTACAACCAGAACGCGCCTGCTTCGAACGTTGCCATCAACTTCCGCGATGCAACGTTCGATCTGGGGCTAGGTGCCATCGATGCACTGGATGCCACTTACTTGCGAGTTGCCCGCGACTGGAAGATTTATGGTGGGCAGGATTTGCTGAATGTGGTTCCAGCTCAGGCACCCGTCATTACACTAGGTCGCGGCGGGCCGAATTTCGTCGGCCGCGACTTCGGCTATATGGGGGGGAACGGCAACGACAACTTCACGATGCTGGCCACCACAATTACGCGCAACGTCGGTTTGCCGCCAGCAGTGACCTACGACAACAATAACTTGCCCACCAATGCTTATTGGCAAAATCCCTTGCAAGCTGGCCGGTCGATGGAGACTCGCGAAGGCAACGACCAGGTGACGTTCATTAATACGCCAACCGGACCCGTCCTCGTTGGACATACAGCCACGTCCGCTGCGGCCAGCATTTTTCGGCTCGATACAGGTGCCGGCAACGATGCCGTCGCTTCGACCGGCATGACCGTGAATCAAATGATTTGGAATTTGAATGACGGTGACGACACCGTGTTCTTCCAATCAACCACGGTTCGCTACGATTCCACGGTCGACGGCGGAGCCGGTTACGACATCCACACCGAATCGAACCGCGCACCGGTCAACAACTTCACTGTGTTGACGGGAGCGACCACCGATCCCACGCCTTCACCCACCGTTGTCGAAGTAACGTTCAGCAACTTCGAGAATGGCACACCCAACCCGAATCCCGGCGGTGGTGGCGGTGGTGGTGGCAGCGGTGGTGGTGGCGGAGGTGGCGGCGGACGTTGGAACTATCGCAATTCGGGCGGAGTTGTTCCCGTCAATACAAGCGGCAGTGCTGGCGTTGGTGGACTGGAAGAAACTCTGCTGACTTATGCAGGCGGGTCGGGTTCGAACGCGGTGATTGAGGCCTCGGCCTTGATTGCCAACGGACGACTGCTGATTAATGGAACGTCGGCGAACGATCTGATTCTGGTGACTTCGGTCATCGATGGCTTAGTTCGCGTCCGCTTGGGCAATCGCATTCTCGGCATTTTCAGTGTCGAGGGGGGCGTGGCCATTAATGGCGTCGACGGCGACGATTTTATCTACGTCGCACCTTCATCCGCCACAACACTGGTGGCTGCCAATCCCAATAGCGACAACGTCTCGGGTGGTTCGAACGTTCTCGTTTACAACTCCAACACGGTGTACACCACTCGCAATGCGGCTGACGCAATCGCTGCCAGCAACCCGGCAACGCTGACGGCACAAGATCTGGCGTTACTCGAGCTCTTGTATTCCACGCCTGCTGGTGGCGGTCCCGGAGATGGTGATGACGACGGCAACGGTGGCTGGCGCTAGTTGCTGCTCTCGAGCGGCCTGGTGATGAAAAAACACCTCACGCGGAAATGAAGAATTTTTTCCGCGATCGGCGTGCACGGCCCGATTTTGAACGTATCTTTCAGATGGGTTTGATCGCAGCAGCAGTCGCTGGCTGCTACGGTTGAAACCTGCCACTTGCTGCACGACTGCCCCAGCTGCTTCATGTTGCGAAGGCAGTCGTGCGACTAGACCAGGGGCGCCAATGCCCTCCCCGAACTCAGACCGTCGCATAACCGCTGTGCGACGGTCTGTCGTTTCTTGACAGTAAATCGAGCGCTGTTACTTTGCGCCCCAATGAGCCACCTGTCCGCTCCGCAGCGATTGATTCGCCAGCTGCGCTGCAGCCGCTGAAGTCACGCCTGCTTCGGCCGGTGCCGTCGGTTTTTTGCGCGAGCGCGTGCATTCGACCCAATTGGTCAGGTGCAGCAGTTCGCCATCGGGCTGAGGATAGAAGTCGGCGCCGCGCGGCATCCCTTCGTTGAGGATCCAGTCGCTGGGCTTGAGTTTGCTCTTCCGCTCGGGAATGAGTTCGTAACGACCGCGATCGATATAGATACTTGCTTCGGTTCCCATGAACACAATCATGGACGCGTTACGGGCATTGCTGAAGGTTCCTTCGAAGTAGGCCTGAATCGCTGGCGGGTTAGAACCGGCGGCCGGCTTGGGGTCAGCATAACGCAGCAGCGTTTGCACGGTATCGGGCGTTTCCCAAATCCCGCCGGCATGATGAAAGTCGCCAATGCTTGCCGCCGACAGGGGATGATCGAGATCGAGAATCCAATGTGCAACGTCAATCCAGTGCACCATCAGGTCGGTGAAGATGCCGCCGCCAAAATCCCAGAACCAGCGCCAATTGCGAAAACGATATTCGTTGAACTCCTGCGCCGGCGCGTTGCCGACAAACTTCTTCCAATCGACCGAGTTCGGATCGATCCCCAGCTTATTGGTCGTCGCGCGCGAGGTATTGCGATTCCAACTCAAGTGAACCTTCACCACCTTGCCAATCTGCCCCGACTGAATAATTTCGCGGGCCTTGGCAATGTGCGGCATACTTCGCTGCTGCATGCCTACCTGCACGATGCGCTGATGTTTGTTCTGCGCGTCAATCACGCTTTGCCCTTCTGCCAAATCGTGAGTCAGCGGCTTTTCGACATACACATCTTTGCCGGCGGCGCACGAGTCGATCGTCAGCGGCACGTGCCAGTGATCGGGCGAGCCGATCAGCACTGCATCGACATCCTTGCGAGCGAGTAGCGCGTGATGGTCCTTGGTGGCGAAGGCGCTAGGGTCGGCCAGTTTCTTGCCAGCTTCCAGGTGTACATCCCAGACGTCGCAGACGGCGGTGATTTTCACGCCGGGAATCGTGCGCAGCGATTCCATCAATTTACGGCACCGGCCCCCCGTGCCAATGCAACCAACTTGCAAGGTATCGTTGGCGGCATAACCACGTGCTGATTCGGTGTTGGCCGCAGCAGCCAACAGAGCGGCCGAAGCGGCGGCAGAGTTATGTAGAAATTGACGACGCGTGGTCATGAGTTGAATCCGGAGAGGTAGGAAGGTATCAGCTGACGATGAGTCCGCTCGAGTCGTCTCTGATTGTGGCTGGCTCACGTTACGCTGACAACACGCAGTGGGCGGTGAGCGCGCAAAAAAAAGCCCGGCAGATCGACGAGATCTGCCGGGCCCGTGGAGGATTCGCCCGGAATGAACGAACGAATCGGACGCATTGGTTCGCGAAGAACTCGCGATGGGCGGGTTGATTCAATTACTTCTTCAGCACGACAAACCGCGAGCCTTCGGCACCTTTGACGAGGAGCATGACTCCCTTCGAAAGGTCAGCCGTCTTCACCGCGGCACGAAACTCTTCAACGTTGTTGACCGGCGTGCGGCCAACTTGCGTGATCACATCACCTTCGTCCAAGCCAGCTTGAGCGGCGACGCTCCCCTGCTCGACGTCGGTGACGACGACTCCTTGCTCGACCTTCACACCCAACTGTTTGGCGACAGCCGGTGTCAGCGGGCTGACGTTCAGGCCGAGTTCGTCGAACGAGGACGACTCGCTGGGCTTGGCTTCAGGTTCGTCTTGCTTTGCCACTTCGCCATAACCCTTGGGTTGTTCGCGAACGCTGACTTGCAAAGTCACCTTCTTGCCGTCGCGGAGCACCACGAGCGGCTGCTTAGTCCCCAGCGGAGCACGACCCACCACGGCTTGCAGTTGACGTGGGCTGTGGACCGGCTGGCCGGCGAACTCCACCACCACGTCTTGCGGCATCATTCCAGCCGCAGCAGCGGGCGAATCGGGCTGCACATCAGTGATCAGCGCTCCTTGCGAAGTGCTGAGTCCCAGTTGTTCGGCGAGCGCCTGGTCGACGGGCTGAATGCCCACGCCGAGGTACCCACGATGGACTGCTCCATCCTTGAGCAACTGTGTGCTGACCCACTTAGCGACGTTCACCGGTACGGCGAAGCCAATACCTTGGAAGCCGCCACTGCTCGAGCTGATAGCCGTGTTGATGCCAACGACTTCGCCCTGCAGGTTCACGAGTGGGCCACCGCTGTTCCCTGGGTTAATCGCGGCATCGGTTTGCAGGAACTCGTTGTGTCGAGTAATCCCGATGTCGCGACCCTTGGCCGAGATAATCCCGGCCGTAACGGTGTCTTGCAGGCCGAAGGGTTGACCGAGGGCCAACACCCAATCGCCAATCATCATCTGATCGCTATCGCCCAGCACTGCGTACGGCAGCGGGACGCTCGACTTGATCTTGATGACCGCCAGGTCAGTGCTGGGGTCGGTCTTCACATCGACAACGTCGAACTCGCGACCATCGTGCATTTTGACCCGTAGCTTGCCGCCACCGGCCACCACGTGGTTATTGGTAAGAATGATACCGCTGCTATCGATGATGACGCCCGAACCGCTGCTCTCACGGCCGCCCGGTTGTTGTGGTTGCATGTCTTCCAGATCGGGCATGTCCCCGAAGAACCGCTTCAGCAGTGGATCGAGTTCTTCCATTCCCGGGCGTTGCATGCCGGGTGGAACCTGGCGCGGTGAACGGCGCGGAATTTCGCGCTGCACCAGTTTCGGCTGCACGACGTTTTGAATGGATACGACGGCCGGCAACACGCGATTCGAAGAAGCGCGAAAGGCTTGCGACAGGGCGTTGGCATGCGTCAGATTTTCCTTCGCATGCGGCGATGCCGTAACAGCCGGTGGCGACGTTTGCGCGGTCAGTGAATCGACCGAGTTCAAAAAATATCCCGCGGCGCTTAGAGTGCCGACGGTTAGCGCCGAGCCAAATGCCCAACGCGAAAATGTACTTGAAACCGCCTTCTGCATGATAATTCTCCTGTTTGTCCCTGGATCAAATCGCTCGAGGTCTGGTTGCCGCTCGATCTGCTCCGTTGCTTGCCAGCACTTGAGCGTTATGAAAAAATAATCCGCTCCACGCAATCAATACGTTGCCACGAACGAACCGGTTCTTGCCGAAAATTCGTTAGATTTTAACTAGCGAGAACCCGCATTCACCGCGGCAGGCCGCAGCCTTTCGAGCTCGGTCAATTTGACAGTCGAGCTCGATTGCAGACTCTAAAAAAGCACCTGGCGTGCCAATCCGTCCCACAGAAAAGGACTCGGGCAGAGCAAAACGAGGCGACTGTCGCAACTCGTTTTTTTGCTGGAACTTAGCGGGCCATGAAATAGAAGACAGCAAATAGAATCATTAGCAGCACCGTAAACATCACGGCATTCCGCCGCAGGCGACGCGACGCCCGCTCGGCGTCGGTCAGCTTGCGAATCCCCACATCCTCGTCGTCGCGAATCTTCTTTCCGTCGCGACCTTGTACCTGCA
Organism: Anatilimnocola aggregata; assembly: GCF_007747655.1. Taxonomy (NCBI): domain Bacteria; kingdom Pseudomonadati; phylum Planctomycetota; class Planctomycetia; order Pirellulales; family Pirellulaceae; genus Anatilimnocola; species Anatilimnocola aggregata. The sequence continues at coordinate 1,386,049 of NZ_CP036274.1, read as the reverse complement.
GACCACCCAGGCCGGGCTTGGAAACGCTAGCGCCGGGCGCGAGAACAGGCCTCAGCGGACCACCCGCCGGCTTCGGCAGGGGAACTTCGGCACCGGGCGCTGACGGTGAGACAGGACCGGCGGTCGCGCCGGGTGGCAACATCGAATCGACAATGCGCGTGGGTTGCAGGGCCGTCGGCTGACCGACAGCTGCAGAGGTCACTTCGGTTGCTCCGGGGGGCAGCAAGTGCTCAATGGCCGATGGCGTTGGAGAAGGTAGCGAACTGCCTGGCTCAGACAACTTTGTTTCAGTCGAAGACGGCGCAGGCCGCGCCGCTGCTGCGCCAGGCGGCAGCAAGGCTGCGATATCGTCAGGCGTTTCCGTAGGGACCAGCGGTGTCGGCTTGCTGGGAGGCATTGCTCCCGGTGGCAACATTTCGTCGACAGCGGGGGGAGGAGCCGAGACTGGTTGCGGCCGTGACCGTTCTGGTGAAGGCGCTGCAGCGCGAGGTTCACCAACGGGCTTACGCTGCGGGGGCAACCGATCGTCGGGCTTCGTCGTTGGCTCGCGGCGAGGTGGTGTTCGTTCCTCGCGCGGCTTGCTCTCGCGCGAAGTTGGTGGCAACCGATCTGCGCCGGGTGGCATTCGATCACCACCCGGTGGCAGGCGATCACTGCGCGTAGGATCGACGGCGGGACTCTTCGGCGCGCTGGATGATTCTCCTCGCGTCGGGGGCAGCCGATCAGCGCCCGGTGGTTCTCGACTTGGCGGCACTGATGGCGAAGCTGGACGAGTCGGCGGTTGGCGATTGCCAACTTCCGGCCGCTGCGGCACTGGCCTTACCGGCGCTGTCGGCGGCATGTTAGCGGGCGGCATGCTGCTCGGTGGCAATGTGCCCGGTGGGAGCATCGATTGAATATCGGGCCCGGTCGCTGTAGTTGGCGCGGGCTCGACGACTGCCTCCGCTGCAACTTCTTGCGGGTTGTGCCCCGTGAGTGGCGGCACCATGATCGGCGTATTGCAATGCGGGCAACCAACCTGTTGACCACTCAAGGCTGCAGTCACTTGCAACGGGTTGTTGCAGACCGGGCATCCGAGCGTGAAGAGTTGTTCCTGAGGCGGTGGCTGAAATGCAGGGGGCGCGGCGGCCAAAAACTGAGCCAGCACTTCGGCCGGCGGCAACATCAGCGCGTTGTGACAGAGCGGGCAAGCTACCTGCTGCCCGGCATAGTCCGTATCGACTTGAATGTTCCCCGCACAATGCGGGCACGCCAAAGTAACCGCCGTCATTGCCTCTCTCTTCCGCCCGGGCTCAACCTTGTTCCGTCGGCACGCTCTTCCGGCTCCCGGTTCTCCTCGCCAGCTGACAAGAACCGTATCGTAATCGGAGCGGCAGAACTTTGCACGGTTGGGGTGAAATAGTAGTCACCGCGAAGTGCAAATGCGGAGGTTTGCAATAGGCCTTTGAGGACTAATTGCTTTAATCGCCCCGCCGTGCAGCTGGCGTGGGATAACCCAGCCGCTTATCGACTTTATTCAGCAGCGACTTGCCCGTCAGATAGCGCCGCAGGTTCTCGCAGATCAAATCGGTACTATCGTCCACCCGCCGCTTGGCCTGGGCACCGACATGCGGAGTGATGATGACGTTGGGCAACGTCCACAGCGGGCTTTCTTTTGGCAGCGGCTCGATTTCGGTAACGTCGAGCCCCGCCCCCGCCAACTGACCCGCTTGTAGCGCCGCGACCAATGCGGCTTCGTCGACGACAGGTCCGCGGGCGACGTTAATCAATACCGAGCCCTTTTTCATCTGGGCGAACTCACGCGCGCCGAGCAGGTGATGCGTATCGGCATTCAGCGGCACACACACAATGACAATGTCGCAAGCCTGCAGCAGTTGCGGCAGTTGATCGGCGGGCCACAGTTCGTCGACGCAGTCGGGTTTCTCGTCGGTGAACATATCGGTCGCCAAGATCCGCACCTTCCACGGTCGCAGCACTTCGGCGATGCGCGTGCCGTTGCCACCGAGCCCCACAATGCCGACCGTTTTGTGGTGCAGGTCGCCAGTCGGCCGCCGAGTGAAATCGAACTTCTGTTGCGCGCGAAAGAACGTCGGCAAACTGCGCAGCAGTCCTAGCAGCAGGGCGAACGTTTGCTCGGCAACCTGGTCGGCGAACAGCCCCGAGGCACTCGTGACGATGATCGGCGAGTCGATGACTTCGGGCGTGAGGCAATGATCGAGGCCCGCTGCCGAGGATTGAATCCACTGCAGTCGTCCTTGCTTCACCACCTGCGGCCAAGGGACGGGAACCTTGGCGTGGCCGCAAAAAATATCGGCGGCGAGGAGTTCCTCGGCGATATGTTCCTGACCGGCGTTGCAAACCTCGCAGCCCGGCGCGGCTGCTTGGATTTGGAGTAAGTGACGCTCTTCAACTGGGTAACACAGCACGATGCGCATAACGGAACCTGGGCATAAACGGGAACTTTACATTGACAAAAGATATTTCCAGATATAGGTTTGCGACAGTAGGGGAAGCCTCTTCATGTCTGATGATATGCCCGTCATTGATAACGATACTACCGACGCCTCTCCGGCGGTCACGGTTCCCGAAACGCTGCTCCAACGGTGCGAACGCCGCATCGGCTATCAGTTTCGCAATCAGGCGCTGCTGCGCGCCGCACTCACACACGCTTCGGGCGCTGAGCATCGGCTGGCCTCGAATGAGCGGCTCGAGTTCCTCGGCGATGCCATCCTGGGCTTCGTCGTGTGCGATGTTTTATTTCAGCAGTTTCCCGACTATCTCGAAGGTGATTTGACCAAGGTCAAGTCGGTCGTGGTTAGCCGGCAAACGTGTGCGAAGGTCAGCGAAGCACTCGGATTGCAGGAGTTCCTCGTCCTTGGCAAAGGAATGTCGAGCCATCCTTCGGTTCCGCCCTCGCTGCTGGCCGATGTGTTTGAATCGTTGATCGCGGCGATCTATCTCGATGGTGGCGAACCGGCTGCCCGGCAGTTTGTCACCGCCTTCATCGCGCCCGAATTGGAACTCGCCGCGGCGGGCGAGCTCGGCGGCAACTACAAGTCGCTGCTGCAGCAATTGGCTCAGCGCGAATTCGGCAGCACACCCACTTATCACTTGCTCGACGAAAAAGGCCCGGACCACAGCAAGTGCTTCAAGATCGTGGCTCAAGTCGGCGGCCAGCGTTATCAAGGGGCTTGGGGCCGCAACAAGAAGGAAGCTGAGCAACGCGCCGCTTGCAACGCCCTGTCCGAAATCAAGGGGGAGTCCGCAACCTATCCATCCGACTAATGATCCGCCGGCCCAGTCGCCGCGCTAGTCTCAACAGGCCGAAGCTGGACTCGTCGTCAGCTCGGCTCCGCCACCGCTAGAGCCTTCCTCGCTCAGCCACGCCCAGGCATCTTCGACCTTGTCGAAGACTCGCAGGTTGGTACCACGATTGACTGCCACCAGTTCCAGGAACTTGGCTCGCTCGCCAGTGTCTATCCGATCGGGCTGGGGCAGATAAACAATTGCCACGCGATGCGACGAATCGAAGCCGTAGCGTTGCAGGCCACTTCCCAACTCGTAGAGGTCGATGACCGACAAGCTTCGCTCGGGAACTTGCCGTGCGTCGATCAGCACATGATGTTGATCGTGCTCGCGACAGGCGGCGGCAATTTGCCTGAGAATCTGCTCGCTACTAGCGACGTCGATGCGACCTTCGATGGTCGTTTGCAGGAATTCGCTGGCGGCGATAATGCGCACGTCGTGCGACATAAACGCTCTCCGCTGGCTGGAAGGTGCTGTTACCGAGATTGAGAGGAACTGTTGCCAAGCGCCCAATTCGGTCAACAACCTTACCTTACCTCATGTCGCCAACGATTGCGAATGATTCACGATGGTTGTGACTTTTTAATCGGCTGCTGCGTCGGCAATTCTTCAGCCGAGCGAGGCCCCAGCCAGGCATGCAGCATCAACATTCCCGCTCCGCACACCAGCAGGCAATCGGCAATGTTGAAATTTGGCCACGTATATTGGCGGTAGCGGAACAGGATCCAATCCCGCACGCCATGCTCGTATTCAGCGGCCAAGCCCGTCGCGTCCCACAATCCCAGGCGGTCGTACAAGTTGCCAAAGATCCCCGCCATCACGCAGGCCAGCGCCACGTTCAGCAGACGATCGTGAGCCGCGCGGAAGTAGAACAGCCAAACAACAATTCCCACGGCCGCGACGACAGACAGCAGCGAGAAGAGCCACCAATAGCCGGCACCCATGCCGAACAACGCGCCACGGTTAACGGCCGTTTGAAAGCCGACGTAATCCTTCACAATCCAAAAGTACTTGTCTTGCTGGGGCAGGCCCAACCAGGCGAACAGCACTTGCTTGGTGACGAGGTCGGCAATCAGACCGATGATCGCAATCGAAAAGAAAACGACATATCGGCTGGTGGGAACCTTGCCGAGCGAATCGTTCGGCAGCAGGGGCCGGGCTGCGGCAGATTCCATTGTGGCCGCCGGGTGAGGAGAGGAGCGAGGCGACTTCATATCGCCCCGCTGGTTGCTGGTGGCAACTGACTTAGCGGCTCGGCTGCTTTTCGGCGCACTTGACACAGTGGGGAGTCTGCGGAAGGACTTGAAGCCGGGTCTTGGGAATCTTGGCCTGGCACTCGATGCAAACACCATAGAGCCCGCCCTCGATCCGCTCAAGGGCAGCTTCGATCTGATCGAGCGTCGTGCCGTCGTGCTCCATCAAGCTGAGGGTGAACTCTTGCTCGAAAGCATCGGTTCCCATGTCGGCCATGTGAATGGGCATGCGGGATAAATCACCGCTCGATTCGCTGCGGGTCATGCCGAGAGCGGCATCGGCCAGGGCCGATACATCGCCACGCAGCCGGGCCCTGAGGGTGACGAGCATACTCTTGAACTCTTTAGCCTCGGTCTTTTTCATACCGCGAAAGCTCCCTCAGTCTCTGAGTGACAGCCGCAGATCAATGCGTCTGCCAGCAAATTGCCCACAAGCGCACAGACCCGTTTGACACAAATAAACGGGCCTAGCCCCGCTATTATAATTGGCTTCTGCAGGCTCGTCAAAGGAACGGCGATTTCTGATTTGCGAGATTCTGAGCCCGCCCGCGGGTGCGCCCGGCTAGCACCCATCGCCTGCAATGGGCGATCTATTTCCGCTTTCGCAAGCCAATATTTTCTAATTGCAGAAAACATCTACGGAAGATTCCGCTCCGTTAGGCGATGGGAGTGATTCACAGATGCTGCCCGGTTTTGGCAAGTTTCCGAATGAGGAAATTTCCGTTACTCGCAACTTTTAAGCATCCCATAAGTCGTTTCCCCAAAACAACTTACTGATTCAATCGCCCCATTTATCGCCAACTTCAATTTCCGGAAATTTCCACTTCGAAAAACGGTCGCTCGACCATTGCGGGTAGCCCAATTTGCCAACTGCCAGTTACCCTGGAACGCCCGCTAAGGGGAAGTGTTTTACCTAAGTGAATAGCACTTGTTGCGCATGTTGCGACGAGCGGCGCGCTGCAAGCTTGGCAGTTTAGCCAAACTGACTGAACATGTCCTACCAAGCTGAAAAAGAGCGTCTGCCCCATTAGACGCCTGAGGCGTGACAAGTCAGGTCACGGCACCGGCTTTTTTGTTAACCATTCGCGCTGGCAAGTAGGAGCGGGTTGCGGAGCGAAGTGCCTCTTCAGATAGCCCGACGCGTCAGCGAGGGGAAAGCAAGAGCAGCCGTTCCTCGCAGCGGAACGGGACATCAACATAGCCCCCTCGCTGACGCGGCGGGCTACCTAGCCAACACGCGGCCTGGCTATTTGCCGGCAACTGCTTGCCCGGGGGTTGCCGGCCGGCAGTATTGCTCGAACGTCACGAGTTCGAAGTTGACCAGGTCGGTGGTCGCATCTTCGATGCGGCGGCGATCATCGAACGACAGCCGCCAGTTCACCAGGTGCTTGCTGTGGACTTCAATCTGACGACCATACGAGCCCGCGGGAATGATCCGCTCGATTCGGGTGGGCAGCAGTCCCTGTTTGAACAGGGCCTCGTTCAATTCCAGTCGCGCACCAGCTGGCAGATTTCCCGCGCGAACCGAGTTCAACCGGGCGTACCAATCGGCGAAATACCTGAAATCGCGGGCCGCATTGGGATGACGCGGCGCTTCGCCAATCACGTTGTACTGAATTACCTTGCTCTCGAACTTGAGTCGCGTCAGCTTGTTGTTGTTTTCTTCGAAGTTTTCCGTCTGCACTTGAAAGCCGGGCTTGGCCGCGGCGACGAACACGGGGTTCTTCGACTTGAGGGCTTCGGTCTGCACCGAGATCGCCGCGTCGAGCAGTTCCTCGGTCGTGATGACCGCCCGCTGCTTCTTTTCGATGTTCAGCAGTGTCAATTTGCCGTGACTGGGATTAAAGACCGTAATCTCGGCGGGCTTGGTCAGCAGGAAGTCGAAAATGTCGCCATCGGCAAAGATGGTAAGTGTTTCGATGACTGGCTTCTTCTCCGAACCGATGAAGACCTCGGTATCGATCCGGAAATCCTCGCCGCGCAGTGCGCCGCAAACAACCATCGTGAGCAGGGCGGAACAAACGATCGTGGCGCAGCGCATGGGCACTCGTCCTTGCAGACAGAGGGGGTGATTTTTGCGGGAGGTTAGAGAACCAGCCTCCCTGCGCCCAGAGCAGTTCCAGCATCCCGCCTCCCTGACCTCCCGGGACGCGGGCCGTATAATAAACACGTTCGATTGACGGTAGAAACCGTGCCAGCATTGCAGGCACGGAAACGAAAGCCCCGAAACGAAAGCTAAGAAACAAAAAGCACGATGAGCGGCACGATCAGCCTGGAGGAAATCATCAGCGAGCTCGACGACCTTGAGGGTCAAGAGCGGCTGCAATATCTGATGGAGCTCGGCGATACGCTCCCCGCGTTCCCCGTCGAGTGGCAGACGGAGCCGAATCGCGTGCTGGGATGCATGTCGCAAGTGTGGCTGGTTCCTCGCGTACAAGCTGATCCTAAGGAACTGGGGTTTGAAGGGACCAGCGATGCCGCTCTCGTCCGCGGGCTAATGGCGTTTGTACTGGCTGTCTACAACGGGCACACGCCACAAGAGATTCTCGCTTACCCAATCGACGAAACGATCGAGCGGGCCGGGCTGGGCAAGCTAATCGGCATGCAGCGGAGCAGTGGCCTGCGCTCGATGATCCGCCGCATTCGCGATCTGGCTGAATTGGCCGAGGCATCGCCAGGTGGAATAATCGCCGCACCAACCGCAATCCAAATTCCCGCTCCTCCAACCAAACCAATTGTCGTCCCCTCGTCACACGCCTCGCGTCTTGCGTCTCCTCTCACGACCGTCGATTCGACTGCGCTACTCGATGTCGAGAAAATCCGCGCGCAGTTTCCGATCTTGCAACGCCAGCTCGATCAAGGGAAACCGCTGATCTATCTCGACAATGGCGCGTCCACCCAGCGGCCGTTGGTTGTGCTCGCAGCGATGCGCGAGATCGAAGAAACGGGCTATAGCAACGTCCATCGCGGTGGCCATACGTTGGCAGCGGAATCGACGGCCCGGTTTGAAGAGGCCCGCACTGCCATCCAGCAATTGCTTAACGCCGCGTCGCGGAACGAGATCATCTTCACCAGCGGCACGACGGCGGGCGTTAATCTCGTCGCGCAAAGTTATGGTGGTTCTCAGCTGCAAGCGGGCGACGAGATTTTGCTCACCGAGATGGAGCACCACTCGAACATTGTCCCCTGGCAGCAGATTGCCGAGCGTACCGGCGCGATCATTCGTTGGGCACCGATTACCGACGACTATCTGCTCGACCTCGATGCGTTCAATCAACTACTAACTTCGCGAACCAAGATTGTCGCGATCACCGCCATCTCGAATGTGCTCGGCACAATCAATCCGCTTCGCGAACTCATCAGCAAAGCGCACGCCATGGGAGCTGTCGTGCTGGTCGATGCCGCGCAGGCCGCGCCTCACGAACCGCTCGATGTGCAGGCGCTCGACTGCGACTTTCTGGTCTTCAGCGGGCACAAAATGCTCGGGCCCACCGGCATCGGCGTGTTGTATGGCAAAGAGGCGTTGTTGGCTCAGATGCCGCCGTTTCTCGGTGGGGGGAGCATGATTAACACGGTCACGCGCGAGGGCTTCACCCCGGCGCTTTTGCCGCACAAGTTCGAAGCCGGAACGCCGCCGATCGTCCAAGCAATCGGTCTCGGTGCGGCGGTGAAGTATCTTCAGGAGATTGGCTTGGCGAACATCATGCGGCACGAGCGGCAACTGACTCGCCGCGCGCATGAACTTCTCTCCGCGATTCCCGGCCTGCGCATCCTAGGACCCGATCCTGAACAGAAGAGCGGGATCGTGACCTTCGTAATGAACGGCGTTCATCCCGACGATTTGTCGCGACTGCTCGATGTGCAAGGGATCGCCGTCCGTGCGGGTCATCACTGCGCGATGCCGCTACACGCGCGGCTGGGCGTTTCTGCCAGCTGTCGCGCGAGTTTCTATCTCTACAACAGCCTTGCCGAAGTTGAACAGTTAGCTGCCGAATTGGCGCAGATTCAACAGCGCTTCGCGCGCTAACACGTCTGATCACAGCCAATCTCATGCGCGATCGCGCATACTCTTGAATCAACGCGCGGTGATTGCTGCGCGAGCGCGCTGCTTGGCCGCAAGGCGCTACTTGAGCGTAAAGCTCCCGAAATCACACTTTTCTCCACCTTAAAACGCCGTAATTCGCACGTCGTTATTTGCTTGTTGCGGGCGATTTACGTCAATTTCGGAGTGGGGCAAACGAAATTGCGCACATCCCCACTGCCGAATGGCCACCCCTGGCATGCGATTCGCAAAACTGTGCTTTGGCGAACAGATTGTTCCTGGTGGCAGTCTGCTCCCAATGGTTAACGCAAGTCTGTGTCAAAGAACTGCACGCCTGCAAGTGCAGCACAATTATTGGATTCGTTCAAAAGGGGATTTGAAATGAGAAGTTACTGGCATTTAGCAGTCGCCGTACTGCTGGCCGTGATGATACCTCTCGAAGCTTCGGCTCAACGAGGCGGCGGTGGTGGTGGTGGAAATCGTGGCGGCGGTGGCGGCGGCGGATCTCGAAGCGGCGGTGGTGGTTTTAGTGGCGGCGGAGCCCGCATGAGTGGCGGTGGTGCGCCTCGCGCCAGTGCTCCTTCCCGAGCCAGCGTGGCACCACGGGTCAACTCTGCTCCTCGAGCCAGTGTTGCACCGCGAGCCAGCGTCAATACTGCTCCGCGAGTGAACACCGCGCCTCGCGCCAGCGTGAATACCTCGCCGCGGATTAATGTCGCGCCGCGAGCCAGCGTGAACACAGCGCCGCGGGCGAGTGTTAATACTGCCCCGCGCGTGAATGCGAACGTGGCACCACGAATTGGTGCAAACCCCGGTGTGCGGGCAAACTTGCCTGGTACGGTTCGACCGAACACGGGTATTGGTGCCGGAGCCAACGTGGGTGCGAATCCACGGACATCGCTTCGACCCACGACACCTGGAACGCAAGGTTCGATTCGCGGCAATATTGGAGCGAACGCGAACCCGGGTATTCGCGATGGCATCCGCGGGAACGATATCCGCGGCAACACGAATGCCGGCATCGGTGCCAACATTCGCGGCCAGGGTGACATCCGGGCCAACGTTAACTCGGCACTCAACGGCCGCGTGAACTCGCCCATTCGCAGCAACATTCTGCCTGGTGTCAATGCTGGAACGAATGCTGGCGTACGTGGGAACGTTCCCGGAGTTGGTCGGGGTGGTATCGATGGTCGGATCGGGGCCGATGGCCGTGGTCGCATTGGTGCCGACGGCCGAGTCAACGCGGGCGCTCGTGTCAACGATTTCCTCAACATTCGCAATGGTGCGAACGGCAATGTGCGGGGGAACTTCCCCGGTGTGAACGGTCGCTCGGCAATTCGGCCAAGTTGGTACAACAACGATTTCTCGCGAAATAGTCGTTTGAATGCGAACCTGGGCCGCACCATCGGAACTGCACTGGGTGTGGGTATCGGGGCGAACTACCTCAATAACAACCCGAACCGCAACGGTTACTGGGGCGGTTATGGAAATGGCGTTCGCAACTACTGGGGCGGCAATCGTTACCCCTACTTCAATAACCGTTGGTGGGCCGGTCACTATGTGTATCGACCCTACAGCTACTTCAACTACGGTTGGGGTGGTCGTCCCTACGGTTACTGGTGGGGTTCGCCGGGTTGGGTTGGTGTGAACCGTTGGTATGGTGGCTGGGGCGGTTGGAATTCGCCTTACTACTATGACTACGGCGTCGGCGGAAACGTCGTCTATCGAGACAACTACGTCTACGTCGATGGCACGAATGTCGGTACAGCTGAAGAGTATGCTCAGTCGGCTGCCAATCTCGCGACGGTCGATCCAGAAGAAGTCCCTGCCACGGTCAGTGAAGACTGGCTGGGTCTAGGAACGTTCGCAGTGGTCGAAGCGGACGAGAGTGGCGTCAAGGCCGAGAAGATCGAACCGACCCGCTTTATTCAGCTGGCCGTCGATAAGAAGGGTTTTGTGAGCGGCACGTTGTTCAACAAGAAGGACGACGAAGTCTACTCGCTGAGCGGTCGAGTCGATAAGGAAACTCAACGCCTGGCTTTCTCGGTCGATAACGACAAGGACATCGTCTTCGAAACGGGTCTGTACAACCTGACGCAAGATGAAACGCCTGTGCTGGTCCACTTTGGACCGAAAAAATCGTCGACGTTTGTCTTCGTGCGGCTGGAACAGCCGAAGGAAGAAGCAACCGAACGGGGCAACATCGAACAACTTCCGTAGTTGCCTCGCCGTGCTAAGCGGAGCAGCCTGAAGCGTGTCTTCAGCTTGCTCCAGTTGCCCCCTGGTGTTTGGGTTCGCCAGGGGGCTTTTTTCGTTCTTGGCTCTCGAGCTGAGCAGTCAGAGCGAATTAAGAATTGAGCAGCTTGTTATGTTCTTCAGTCACCGCGCGATAACACTCGCAGCTGCCGGCTTCTAAACCTTCGCGATTGACGATGGTGATCTTGCCCCGGGTACCGCTGATTAAACCTTTCTCTTGCAAGCTTTGCAGCGCTTCGGTCACGCTCGACCGGCGCACACCGAGCATCGTCGCCAGAAACTCGTGCGTCAGTTGAAACGAGTCTTCTTCCGCCCGGTCATGTGTCATTAGCAGCCAACGACAACAACGCTCTAGCAGCGAATGCAAACCGTTGCACGCGACCGATTGCGACATCTGAAACAGATAAGCGGAGTGATAGAGAACCAGCAGTCGTTGCAAAGTGCTCGACTGCCGCGCTTCCCGTTCGAGCGCCTTCGTTTCTATTCGCAGCCCGTAGCCGGGCACTTGGACGAAGACGCGATTCGGTGACGACGGCGACTGAAACAGATTGGGGGAGCCGACCATTCCTTCGTTGCCGACTGTGGCCACTTCGATCATGCGACCGTCGCTCATCACAACGACGGCCGAGAGCGTGCCGCGGACTGGAAAGTACGAATAGACAATCGGCGCACGGGCTTCGTACAAGACTTGCCCGGGCTCGAACTTGACCGACTGCAACTGAGACTCGAGACGTTCCAAGTCAGCCCTGGGCAAACGTGCGAGCAAGTGATTTCCCGACATGGAACGAGATCCCTCTTTGTCTAAGGCAGTACCTCAATTGCCGGGCGATTTTGGCAGGAAGTCGCTGGCCTCTCGATGGAAACCGAGAGAAATAGGTAAGTTGAAGAAAGTTAAATCCACAAGCTCGAACCCGAAAGTTGGCAACTCGTGGCGGTGATTGTATTTCCGTATTTCCCTGGACTCTGTACGGTTTCCGACTGACACGTGCGCAAAGCTAGCGCATCGTAATCTAAACTTCCTTCCATCTTAGGGGCGAGCTCGCTCATGCGCAAATCCTAGCCTCACATTCACGAAAGCAGAAAATGACCTCTTCGGGTCCGGAATCATCGGCAAAGCGGCCACTGCTGGTCCTGGTTGTTGACGACAACGTCGATGCCGCTGACTCGTTGGCGCTCCTCTTGGTCCGCTTGGGAGGCCATCAAGCGCGCGTTGCTTACGACGCACGTACGGCGCTGTGCATGGCGCGAGAATTCAGGCCAGATGTCATCCTGCTCGATATTGGACTGCCGCAGAAAGACGGTTTCAGCGTCGCGCGCGAGCTGCGCGCAATTCCAGGTTTAGAAGACATCGTGATTATTGCCGTGACGGGCTACGGGCGCGAATCCGATCGCGATCATAGTCGCGCGGCAGGAATCGACTTGCACATGCTCAAACCGGTCGACGTGCGAGAACTACTCAGCTACCTGCGCGGTGATTCAGCAGCGCAAACAGCAGACATGCGACAGAGCAGCGACGTCAATTCCTAGCCATAGCTGCTACTCGGGAATGTAGAGTAGTCGGCCGCAGGACTTGCAGAAGACCGGCTTGTTCAGTCGCAGTTGATCGATCAAGTGAGGCGTCAGGGATTGGTTACAACCGCCGCAGGTCTCGCCTTCGACCGGGGCCAAGGCATCGGCACCCATCGACTTCGAGAGTCGCAGGTAGTTGTCTTTGAAGTCCCCCTCGATCAGATTCTGGGCGTCAGCCAGTTCGTTGCTATAACGGCCCAAGTCTCCTTCGAGCAGTTCCTGCTGCGAGCCGACTCGCGCGCGAACTTTTGCTTCTTCGTCGCGATTCTTGCTCAGTGCCTCTTCAGCCGACTTGATGTTGGCCTGCAATACGTCCAGCCGTTCGAGTGATTCCAGAATTTCGTCGGCCAAGACGCTGCTGGCCTGTTTATCGGCCGCGATCTGGTCCTTCAGCAACTGATATTCTTTGTTGCTGTTGGCGGTATTCAACTTCCCTTGCAGGTCGAGCAGTTTGGCTTCCCGCTGCTTGAGTTGGAGCTGCTTTTCGTCACTGCTCATCTTGGCGGCGCGATAGACATCCTTGCTGGTCGCCAGTTCGGCTTCGCACTTCTTGACGTTCGCTTCCGCGGCCCGGACCTGCTTGGGACCACGCTGCAAACGGTCCTGCAAATCGGCAATTTGCTGGTGAATGCGGTGCAAAATGCGGAGCGCTTCGGTCAGAGTGCTCATCAGCGAGGGATCCAGCAGAAAGAAATGGTCGGTGGACAAACCCGACTTTTTTATTGTAGCAGAAAGGTGCGCCAGCCAAGGGCAGGAAAGCCGGGCGCGAAGCGCCGCCGGTGATGCTTCACTTGCTGCCGAAAAAAGATCCCGATTTTGTTGTTTATTTCGGGCACGAAGTTTACAATCGGCCTCGGTTTACAATCGGCCTCGCTCAGAGGACGGAACTGTTCCTTCGAGTCTATTCTCCAGATTGATACTGCGGTTGCACGTTCGTGCCGATCCCAGCCATGCCGAGGTTTCTATGCCCCAGCGTCCCTGTCGCCGACGCGCTGCTTTCACGCTTGTTGAACTTCTCGTGGTGATTGCGATCATCGGGGTTTTGGTGGCCCTGCTCCTGCCCGCGGTACAGGCCGCGCGCGAATCTGCCCGACGAATGCAGTGCAGCAATCACCTGAAGCAATTGGGCGTAGCGGTTCACAACTTTCACGATACGACATTGAAATTGCCGCCGGTGCATTTGGGTGGACCTGGTTCCATTTACAAGTCGGGAACCGGTTTCATCGTGCTGCTGCCGTATGTCGAACAGAAAGCTCTGTACGAAAAATTTGATACGACGACCGAGTACGACCTCAGCACCAATCCCGCTGCTGCGGCGCTCGATGGAGCGAGCCTGAAGGTCTATCAATGCCCGACGCGAGGGCGCGAATCCAAACGAAAGTCGGACGCCAATCCTCAAGTGGGTGCCACCGGCGATTACGCGTTCTGCAGCGTGGCGACCGCCAACTTCCAGCACCAGCATCAATCGGCGGATACCGTCTTGTTCGGCATGCTGGTGGGGGCTGCCAGCAAAGCGAACGGTACCATGTGGGAATCACGGACAGCGATGAAGAGTGTTACCGACGGCCTAAGTAACACCGCGATGTTGGGCGAAAAGCATGTTTATGTGAAGGATATGTACAAGGGAGGAAACACCGGCGGGAGTTCGGATGGCAACATCTACATCACCGAGCAGACGACCTGGTACGAATGCCACAGCGTGCGAGACATGGATCACGTAGCTTCCCTTTCTCGCGGGCCGCAAGACAACTTTTCGACCGAGCGCTATAAGATGTTTGGCAGTTGGCATCCGGGAGTATGCATGTTTGTGTTTGGCGACGGTTCCGTGCGTGGACTGCGGCAAACGGTGGATCGGTCGATCTTGAAATTGCTCGGCGACCGGCGCGATGGCGAAGTCATTCCGAACATTGACTAACCGGCAACTCGAAATGACGTAAGTCTTGTTCGGTAAGTACCGGTGGGTATTCAACAATTGCCGAATTGTTGAACACAGATCTTCGCCTATCTCGAGAGAGATGGCAGCGCGCGTTCAATAAAGCGGCCAAATAATGAACAAGTAGGTTGAAATCAAACTCGCGCCCGATCTGATTTACGTCGCAGCGAAGTTATCCAATTCCAGCACATTAAGGGACGAAATTTCATGTTTGTCGATCGCCGGCCGAAGAGGCTTTGCCTGTTTGCTGCTCTGCTGGTGGCTGGCCTGGGAACCGTCGGTTGTGGCAGCGGCATGGGGGACGTGCAGGGCAAGGTCACCATCGAGGGGCAGCCTGCGGCGAATCTCAATGTCACCTTTACCGACCCGGTGAAGCATGTTCGCGCGACCGGAGTCACCGATGCGGCAGGCAACTACCGCCTGTCGACGCATGCGAAAGATGACGGCGCGCCAGTCGGCGAATATAAGGTGGCAGTAAATCAACCGGGCCCAACTGATAGCAGCGAAACGAAGGCCCCACCGCGGCTCTTTCCAGACCATTACGAACGGGCTGAAACGTCAGGATTGATGTGCGCGGTAAAGTCGGGGCAGAACACGTTCGACATCGAGCTGCCGAAACAATGAAAGTGGCTACCGATTTGGTCCGCAGGGCGTTTTCCTACGAACAGCAAGCTGCCCGCGAGAATTTCAACCACCAAATTCGGTTAACTTCGTTTGACAAGCGCCGCAGACTCGGTTAATTTCACCCATTAGATTGAATGGATGGGTGTGCGCCGATCTTTTCAATTTCCCTCCCACAAAAGTCCGCTCTCCTGTGCAGCCACTTACCTGAGCAGCAATTGCTGCCAACCATTTTTTCCAGCCTGCCAGCATGAAACAACGGCGACGTTCCAGTCATATTCAACTGGCACTCGCTCGCCAATTTTCCCGCTGGCTTACGGTTTGCTAAGAAATACCGTTCGCTGAGAAAAAGTTGATCCGCCGGTTCTGTCCCCACCCTTACACCGCTTGCAATTCCTTCCTTGGAGAACAGTTATGAAGTGCGATGGCAATCAAATGAGTCGCCGGACCATGCTAACGGTCGGCGCCGTTGGTGGCTTAGGTCTGACCTTGTCCGATTTCTTCCGGATGAAATCGGCTCAGGCTGATCAAAAGCACTACGACTTTGTGCAAGCCAAGGCCCAGAGCATCATTCATATCTACTTGCCGGGCGGTATGGCCCATCAGGAATCGTTCGATCCGAAGCCATATGCTCCGATCGAATATCGTGGCGAACTGAACCCGATCAAGACGAACACAGGCGAGCAGTTCTGCGAAACGTTGCCCCAGCTGTCGCAGTTGGCCGACAAGATCGCCGTCATCCGCTCGATGACGCACGGCGAAGCGGCCCACGAACGTGGCACGCACAACATGTTCACCGGCTATCGCCCCAGCCCGGCTTTGAACTATCCCAGCATGGGTAGCGTGGTCAGCCACGAGTATGGCCCGCGGAATAACCTGCCTCCTTACGTCTGCATTCCCAGCGTGCCGAACGAATTTGCCAGCAACGGCTATCTCAGTTCGTCGTTCGCTCCCTTCAGCTTGGGTGCCGACCCAGCCAGTGCCGGGTTCAAGGTGCAAGACCTGAGCTTGCCCGAGAAGGTGACCGAAGAGCGTTTCACGCGCCGTCGCTCGGCCCTGGATGCCGTCAACGATTACTTCACCAAGCGTGATAAGTCGGACAACATCGGCGCGATGAACACGTTCTACGAACGGGCCTACAGCCTCATCAGCTCGAAGCAAGCTCGCGAAGCGTTCAATATCGAAGCCGAATCGGCCGCTGTGCGTGATGAATACGGCCGCAACACGGCCGGCCAGCGCTTGCTCATGGCTCGCCGCCTGGTGGGTGCCGGTGCTCGCTTTGTAACCTTGACCTACGGTGGCTGGGACATGCACGCCCAGATCACTCGCGGCATGAAGAACGCCTTGCCTTCGCTCGATCAAGGCTTGTCGGCGCTCATTAAGGATCTCGATCGCTCCGGCCAACTCAGCAGCACGCTGATCATGGTCTCAAGCGAATTCGGCCGCACACCGAAGATCAACAAGGACGCCGGTCGCGATCACTGGCCCAAGGTGTTCAGCGTGATGTTGGCCGGTGGCGGTATCAAGGGTGGCACGATCTACGGCACCTCGAATGCGACCGCTTCGGAACCAGAAACCGATGCCGTTGGTCCGGAAGATCTGGCCACGACCATCTATCACCAACTCGGCATTGTCGCCGACAAGGAACTGATGTCGCCCGGCGATCGCCCGATTGAAATTGTCGACGGTGGCAAGGTGATTAAGGGCTTGCTCGCCTAGTTTTTCGATTACAATACAGCGGGGCGGCAAGTTGTAGAATTTGTCGCCCCGCGTTTCATTTAACTTGCCCGCATGCTCATTGGCCTCGTCGCCAGGCGCTAATTCGCACCGAATTTTCGCACACTCCCGCGACTTCCCGCCTGGCCAATGTGGTTTCCTTCGCCCGCTCCAAGGCAACTTCCCGCTTAGCGAGATTCCGGTATGAATCGTCTTCGTTTTGGGCTGCGCACTCTCGCCCTTCTGGTCGCTGCTGGTTCACTGCTGACCGCCGTTGTTCAAGCGGTCGAGCCTAACATCGGTCAGATGTCTCCCACCGGGGTGCAGCGCGGGACGGAAGTCGACGTCACTTTCAACGGCAGTCGCCTGGGCGATGCCAAGCAGTTGCTGTTTTATTCGCCTGGCATTGAGGTGAAGTCTCTCACGCCCGACAAGGACAATAAGGTTGTCGCCAAGTTGGCCATCGCAGCCGATTGCCGCCTGGGCATTCACGCCGTTCGTTTGGCTTCTGCCGGCGGCATCAGCAACATGCGAACGTTCACCGTCGGTCCCATGCCGGAAGTGGCCGAAGTCGAACCGAACAATCTGTTCACCGCGCCGCAGCAAGTGGCCATGAACGTAACCATCAGCGGTACGTGTGCCAACGAAGATCTCGATAACTACGTGGTCGAACTCAAGAAGGGTCAGCGACTGAATGTCGAGTGCGAAGGTCTGCGTCTCGGTAATGTGCAGTTCGATCCCTACGTGGCCATTCTGAACGAAGCCCGCTTCGAACTCGCTCGCAGCGACGACGCATCCCTTCTCTACCAGGACTCGCTCTGTTCGATCGTAGCTCCCGAAGAAGGCAAGTACGTCATACAGGTTCGCGAGAGTTCCTTCGGTGGCGGTGGTGCCGCTTATCGATTGCACGTCGGTTCGTTCCCTCGCCCCACCGCGGTCTATCCAGCTGGTGGCCGGCCGGGCGAGCAGATTCAAGCCAAATGGATCGGTGACGCAGCCGGTGAATTCACGACCAGCATGACCATCCCCAGCACTAACGATGGCCAGCCCGGTGTTTACGCCCAGGACGATCAGGGTATTTCTCCTTCGCCCAATCCAGTTCGCGTCATCGACCTGGCCAACGCTTTGGAAGTCGAGCCCAACAACACGTTTGAACAAGCCTCGCCCGGTGGCCCTGCTCCGCTGGCGCTCAATGGCATTATCGAACAGCCCGGCGATATCGACTTTCATAAGTTCACCGCGAAGAAGGGGCAGCAGTTCGACGTGCGCGTTTACGCCCGCAAGCCGTTGCGTTCACCACTCGATTCGGTGCTGGTGATTCATAATGCCAAGGGAGCTAACATCACCAACAACGACGACAGCGGTGGTCCCGATAGCTACGCCCGGTTTAATTCGCCCGCCGATGGCGACTATTTCGTCTCGGTGCGCGACCACTTGAACGGCGGCGGTCCGAGCTACGTCTATCGCGTTGAGATCACCGAAATCAAGCCGACAGTCGTGGTCGGATTGCCAGAAAAAGTGCAATACATTCCGACCACGCTCATCGTGCATCGCGGCAATCGCATGGCCCTAATGGTCAACGCCCAGCGGCAGAACTTCAGCGGCGACTTCACGCTAGAAAGCACCACACTCCCTCCCGGCATGACGCTGGAGGCCCTTCCGTTTACAGCTGGCAAGACCGAAGTTCCTGTCCTCTTCACCGCTGCCGCCGACGCGAATCCCAGTGGCGCTCTCGCCTATCTGCATCCGAAGTCCGCCGATCCCGCCATCACGATGGAAGGCCGTTTCGATCAGCGGACGATGCTCATTCGCGGCGAAAACAACAACGACGTCTGGGGGCACAATGCCGACCGCATGGCTGTCGCGCTGGCGGCTGACTCCCCGTTCAAGATCGACCTCGTGCAACCCAAGGTCCCTCTCGTTCGTAACGGCAGCATGTCGCTCAAAGTCGTTGCCACGCGGGCCATGGGTTACACCGCTCCCATCGCCGTCAAGTTGCTCTACAACCCGAACGGTGTTGGCTCATCGGTAAGCGCCGTGATTCCCGAGAATCAAAATGAAACCGTGATTCCCATGACAGCCAACGCCAATGCCGCGCTGGGTGTTTCGAAAATCGTCGCCCTCGGCACGGGACCGCACGAAGGTGGTAAGGTCGAAGTTGCCACGCAGTTCATCGACCTCACCATCGCCGAACAATACTTCAAGTTCACCTTCGATAAAGGTGTTTGCGAACAAGGTCAGGCGACGGAGTTCGTCGCCAAGGTCGAAAAGCTGATGGACTTTCCTGGTGAGGCAACCTGCGAATTGGTTGGTCTGCCGAACGGTGCCACTTCCACACCGGTGAAGTTCACCAAGGACACCACCGAAATCGTCTTCCCGGTGACCGTCATCAAAGATGCTCGTCCCGGCAAGTACACCACGCTGATGACCATTTCGAAGTTCCAGCAAGATGGCGAAGAAGTCGCCCACACGCTCGGCCCGGGTGAACTGCGGATCGATGCTCCGCTGCCTCCCAAGGTCGACGCGCCAAAGCCAGCCACGACTCCCACGCCCATGCCAATGCCCACGACCGAGAAGCCGCCAGAAAAGAAGCGGCTGTCGCGACTCGAACAGTTGCGGCTCGAAAAAGAACAAGCTGAAAAGAAATAGTCTGCAGTATTCACTCCCTCTCCCCAGCACTCTGGGGAGAGGACCGGGGTGAGTGGCTGAGCCGCACCGGGTTCAGCCACTTGCAACACACGAAACACTCAACAAACCAAACGATCATTTCATACCGGAGAGATTCACGTGTCGCAGCAATACTTTGGCTGGTGGAAAAGCCTGGGGCTGTCACTTGGCATTTCGCTGGCGGCTACCACCGCGGCGATGGCTGAGGGAAAGATCACGGCGCTCAACGTCTATCCGCCCGATGTGCACCTGAGCACCAAGCAGGATCTGCAGCGGTTTGTCATTGTGGCAACGCGCGAAGATGGCGTCACGCTGGATGTCACGGCCCAATCGTCGATCAAGCTGGGCGACGATAAGCTCTGCAAGCTCGACCGCAACACCCTGTTTCCCACGACCGACGGCAACACGACGCTCAGCGCCGAGTATCAAGGGCTGAAGGCGGAAGCGACCATCGAAGTGAAAGACGCGGCTGCCGATCGCGGCATCAGCTTTCAGCTCGACGTGATGCCAGTCTTCATGCGGGGCGGTTGCAACACCGGCAGTTGCCACGGCGCAGCTCGCGGTAAAGACGGCTTCCGTCTTTCGCTGTTCGGTTTCGATCCTCAAGGTGACTACCACCGCCTCACGCGCGAAGCGGGTGCCCGTCGCATCAACCTCGGTTCCCCCAAAGATAGCCTGCTGATGGAGAAGTCCATCGGCAGCGTGCCGCATACCGGCGGCAAGCGGTTTGGCGACGACACCGAGCATTACGCCACGCTGCTCCGCTGGCTCGAAGCCGGCGCTCCGAACGATGCCGCTCCCACGCCCGCCGTGGTCGGTGTCGATCTTTATCCGCCAAGTGCAGTCCTCGAAGGTGAAGGTGCCACGCAGCAGTTTATCGCCCGGGCTCGCTATGCCGACGGTACCGATCGCGACATCACCTCGCTCGCGACCTTCATGACCAATAACGACAACAGCGCGCCGATCACTCAGGATGGTCTGGTCACGGCTGCAGCTCGTGGCGAAGCCTTTGTGATGGCGCGGTTCGAAACGCACACCGTCGGCAACCAGGTGTTGGTCCTGCCGAAGGAGTTGATGTACACGCCGCCAGCCATCACCGGCAACTATGTCGACGAATTGGTCGGTGCCAAGCTCAAGAAGGTGCGCATTCTCCCCAGCGGCCTCTGCACCGACGAACAGTTCATTCGCCGCGTTTCGCTCGATATTACGGGCACGCTGCCGACAGAAGAAGAGTTCCTCGCATTCATGGGCGATGCCGATCCGGCCAAGCGGTCCAAACTGATCGACCGCCTGCTCGAACGGAAGGAATTCTCTGAAATCTGGGCCATGAAGTGGTCCGAACTCTTGATGATGAAATCGAGCAACCAGGTCAGCTACAAGTCGATCTTCCTCTACTCGAGTTGGGTCACCGATCAAGTTGCCAACGATGTCCCGCTGGACAAAATGGTTCGCGACCTGCTGAGCTCTTCGGGAGGTACCTTTAAGAGTCCGGGGACAAACTTCTATCAAATTGAACGCGACACGCTAAAAACTGCGGAGAATGTCGCACAAGTCTTCTTTGGCATCCGAACGCAGTGCGCTCAGTGTCACAACCATCCGTTCGATCGCTGGACGATGGACGATTACTACAGTTTTGCGGCGTTCTTCTCGCAGATTGGTCGCAAGCAGAGCGAAGACTACCGCGAGATCATCGTCTTCAACAGCGGCGGTGGCGAAGTGAAACATCCGGTAGGCGGCAGGAACATGGCACCGAAATTCCTCGGCGGTCAGGTGGCCGATGTCGCCGGGAAGGATCGCCGCGCGGTCCTCGCCGATTGGATGACTTCATCCGAAAATCCGTTCTTCGCAACCAGCGTGGCCAACCGGGTGTGGGCCCACTTCTTTGGCAAGGGAATTATTGAGCCGGTCGACGACATTCGCGTCAGCAACCCAGCCAGCAATCCTGAATTGTTCGAAAAGCTTGGCAAGAAGCTTATCGAGTACAAGTACGACTTCAAGCAACTGGTGCGCGACATCTGCAACTCGCAGACGTATCAGCGCTCGGTCGAGCGGAATGAATCGAACATGACCGACTCCCGCAACTTCGCGCACGGCAACGTCCGCCGTATACCCGCCGAAATGTTGCTCGATTGCATCAGCCAGGTCACCGGTGCCCCCGATAAATTTCGCGGCCTGCCGGTGGGCGCCCGCGCGGTGCAAATTGCCGATGGACGCACCAGCAATTACTTCTTGACGACCTTCGGCCGCGCGCCCCGCGACACCGTCTGTGCTGCGGATTCGAAGACCGATCCGACTCTTTCGCAGGCTTTGCACATGATTAACGGGTCAACCGTGCAAGGGAAGATTGCGGCCGGCGGCATCGTTCGCAAGTTGGTTGCCGAGAAAAAAACGCCTCCCGAGATCATTGAATCGCTCTACGTCCGCTGCCTGTCGCGCAAGCCGCAACCCGAGGAAGTGGAACGGCTGATGACAACGGTCAACGCGTCCGAAACTCCCACCGCCGGTTTGGAAGACGTCTTCTGGGCGATTCTGAATTCGCGCGAGTTTTTGTTCAATCACTAAGTACGATGGATTGATGCTGAGCCGGAAGCGAAAGCGCCCGGAGCTATGCGAGGTCCTGAGCTGGACAACTCCCGGTGCTCACGCTTCCGGCTCAGTTGCAAGCTCTTTTGGTTAGCTGTCAGTGTCCGGAGTTTTGGTTATGGCCCGTCTTTCGCTTCTCGTTCAATCGCTGGGTTCGGTCGCCTTGTTCGGCGGTGCCTTGGTAGCTTCTGCCTGTGCTCAAGCTCCGGCCAAGCCCGCGGAGCCGACTGTAGCGAAGATCACTTACGAAGATCACATTCGTCCGATCTTTCGCGACCACTGCTTTGCCTGCCATGCCCAGGATCGGGCCAAGGGTGGCCTGGTACTCGATAGCTACGCCAAGACGATGGAAGGTGGCAGCAGCGGCGAAGTAGTCATTGCCGGCGATACGGGAAGCTCGCGCTTGTTCGCTCTGACCAGCCACAGCGAAGAGCCGAAGATGCCCCCCATGCAAGACAAGTTGGCGGTGGCCAAGCTCGATCTGCTGAGCAAGTGGATCGACCAGGGCGCGCTCGAAAATAGCGGCTCGAAGGCCAACATCAAAAAGAAGAACAACCTGGCGCTGGCCAGCGTCAGTGCGAGCGGCAAGCCAGAAGGGCCGATCGCCATGCCTGAGGGGCTGCTCAAGCAGCCGGTATTGTTTACTCAGCGACCTGGTGCGATCACGGCCCTTGCGACCAGCCCGTGGGCTCCGCTGGCAGCAGTCGCCGGACAGAAGCAGGTGTCGCTCTACAACACCGACACGGCCGAACTGCTCGGCGTGTTGCCCTTTCCCGAAGGGATTCCGAACGTTTTGCAGTTCAGCCGCAACGGTAGCGTGCTGCTGGTCGGCGGCGGTCGCGGTGGTCACTCGGGTCTCGTCGTCTTGTTTGATGTGAAGACCGGCAAACGCATTGCCAAAGTCGGCGAAGAACTCGATGCCGTCCTGGCAGCAGACATTAACAACACGCATTCACTCGTCGCTCTCGGCGGGCCAAGCAAGATCGTTCGGGTCTACTCGACCGAAACCGGCCAGTTGCTGCACGAAGTGAAGAAGCACACTGACTGGGTGCAAGCTGTTCGCTTCAGTCCCGATGGCGTGCTGCTCGCGACGGGTGACCGCAGTGGCGGCCTGTTTGTGTGGGAAGGTGAAACTGCTCGTGAGTATCTTGGCTTGCGCGGTCACACCGGTGCAATCAACTCCGTCAGCTGGCGGCCCGATTCCAACCTGCTCGCCAGCGGCAGCGAAGATGGCACCGTGCGGCTTTGGGAAATGAACGATGGCAACTCGATCAAGAATTGGCCCGCTCATGCTGGCGGTGTCTTCAGTGTGAACTATGCGCAGGATGGTCGCATCGCCACTGCTGGCCGCGATAAGAGCGTGAAGCTGTGGGGCGGCGATGGGGCGGCGATCAAGACTTATCCGAACTTCCCCGAACTGGCTCTGCAGGCTGTGATGGCCTACGACGGCAAGCGTGTTCTCGGTGGCGATTGGCTCGGCAACTTGAAGGCCTGGGATGCCACGGAAGCCAAAGAGTTGTACGTCCTGGCTCCGAATCCATTGCCGCTCGATCAGGCACTCGCCGCCGCGCAAGCTGCGGTTCCGGTGAAGCAAGCCGCGCTCACGCAGGCTCAGGCGGAATTGGCTGCCGCAACGAAGCTCGTTGCCGATAAGGACGCTGCGCTCAAGATTGCAGCCGACAAGCACACGGCGCATGTCGCCGCGATTGCCAAGCTCGAACAAGATCGTTTGGCCGCAGCTAAGCTCGTGGAGACATCGGCTGCCACCATCGATCCTCAAACGAAGAAACTTGCGGACGCTCAAGCGGCTGCCAAGCTCTCCACGGACGAAAGGGCTGCCGCGGATAAAGTCGCGGTCGAAAAGACCGCGGCTGTAAAGACCGCTGCTGATCTAGCTGCGGCCGACAAAGCGGCTGCCGAGAAGGCGACGACTGACAAAGCAGCAGAAGCTCCTGCACTCACCGAAAAAGCGACTGCCAGCGCCGCTGCTGCGGCCAAGGTCGAAGCCGAACGGGTACAGGCTGTTGCCGCAGCAACGATGAAAGCCGAAGCGGCGACCAAGATGGCCGCCGCTGTCGCCGCCGAGACCGCCGCTCTGGAAGCCGCCAAGCAACAAGCGGCTGCTGCCAAGAAGCAAGTCGAAACGGCCACCGCTGCCCACAAGGCCGCCATCGACCAACTGGCTGGCTTCAAGGCCGAAATCGACAAGCTCACCAAAGAGAAAGCCGATCTCGAAACCGCTGCCGCTCCCAAGAAGGTCGCCGTCGAAGCCGCCCAGCAAGCGGTGACTGCTGCCACTGCCGCAGTGGCGAAGACACAGGCCGATCGTGAGGCCTTCGAAAGCATGAACGCCAAACTGGCCGCAGCAGCGCAGCAGGCTCAGCAGCAAGTGGCCGCCAAGTCGACGGTGGCCACGCAGGCCGAATCGGAGCGCAATGCTCTCTCAACGCAAGCTGCTGAAAAAGCAGCTGCGACCAAGGCCGTCGCCGATAAGCTCGCCGCCTTGCAAGCAGAACTTGCTAAGGTCCAAGCCGATCAGAAGGCAATCGACGATGCCCTGGCAGCCAAGGCCAAGGCCGCTGCTGATGCTCAGGCCGCACTGGCCGAAGCTCAAGAACAAGTCGAACGGGCCGAAGCCGAGAAGAAGAGCTTCGCCGAAGCCTACTCGCCCAAGTAGCAACTACTGCGGGCTGGGTTCCAGCCGGTGCGTCGGCACTGGCCGCCCGGGCTGGAACGATTGCGTCTGCTGCACGTGCAATGTAGCCCGATGCTGCAGGAAAACCTTTTCCAGGGCCGCAGCAACTTGCTCCGTCAGCACCGCGGGCAACGTCGCCACCCGCGCGTTGACGATCACCTGCGCCTCGCGCACTTTCGCCTTCGAGGGGAGCGACAACTCTGGTGCCGAAAAACTGCTTACCAGATTGGCAACGGCATACACGCCATCAGCCAGGCCAATCGTTTTCAGGTGAGCTGTTTCGACGTTAAGCTCGCGGAACGAAGCTTCCAGGGTCGTCACAATCTCCATCAGCAGGCGATCGAGATCGATGAGCTCGTTCGAAGAAATCTTCAGGCTACTATTGAGCCAACCGAGTTCCGCTTCGCCGGCAGCATACACGTCATAGTCAAGCTCCATCTTCCGCTGACCGAACCGCCCTTTCTGATCGACCAGTTCGACGAGCGCCGGAAAGCCCTCGCCCGACTGGGCCGATGTTCGCAGCACCGGTGTGCCGGGATAAGCGGAGTTTAACAGCCGAGTCAACTCTTCGACTTCTGCTGGCGGGAGTTGATCGACGCGATTGATGACGATGAAATCGGCTTCTTCTAATTGCTTGCGAAAGATGTAGGCCGCCTGCGGCGAGAAACCGGCGCGGGCATCGTTCCGCAAGATGCGCCCACCGTGACTGGGCTTCAGCAGCACTCCGTAAGGCGCGACATCGAAGTGAGCGGCAAACAGTTGTTGCAGGGGACGAATGACAGTGGCGACCAGGTCGGTGCAACTTCCCACGGGCTCGGCCAGGATGACATCGGGCCGCTCGTCGGCGCTCAGGTCTGCCACCGTCTTCGTCAACGCGTTGAAGTTGCAGCAGAAGCAAGCCCCGGGAACTTCTCCCACTTCAAAACCCTGGGCTCGCAAGCTTTGCGTATCGACCAGGTCGGTGGCCTGATCGTTCGTCACAATCCCCACTTTCAGCCCCTGACTCTGATAGTGCCACGCCAGGCGACCGATGGCCGTGGTTTTGCCGGCTCCGAGAAAGCCGCCCAGCATGATGAAGCGAATCGTGGGTGGGGTGGCGGACATATCGATCCTGGGCGAGCGCAATGGGTTGAGCACTGGGAAATAACGGTGGGGTTTACGTCGCTAATTCTAAAAGCCACCCCCGCGCTCAACAACAACCTAATTGGAGGGCGGGGGAATATGCGCAGATCGCGAAACAATCTGCATGCCAGCGGGAAGCAGCGCCGATGAAAGTAGCGTGACGACGATAGCAACGCGTGCTCCGTTGTTGATACCTAACCTGCCGAGTGCGCTGCCCCTCCTGATTTTATCAAGGGCAGCCGGATTGAACTTGTTTTCCTGCGAACTAATTGAGATATATCCGCCCGCAATGTCATTGAAATGATGTCATGCCCGCAGCTGTACCTGTCCCGCGGTTCAAGTGAAAGCCTGCCCCATGAACTCCGCAGCGGCACCCGCTAACGAAGCAGTCAGCAATCCCTCGTGGGGTACTTTGTCCCGCCGCTGGTGGCACGTGGCCTTTCAGCTGGCGACCAGGCGGCGGATGGGCGTGACGCTGGTGGTCTTCACCACACTCATCGTGTGCGATGTGCTCCTTTGGAAATCGCGTCCCTGCGATGTGCTCAATCTCACCAACTGGGCCACGCTCGCGGGTGAAGCACTGTTGTTGATCGGCCTGTTTGTTCGTTCGTGGGCTGCCGGCACCCTGCACAAATCTTCGGAAATCACCAAGTCGGGCCCCTATGGCCTGGTGCGCAATCCGCTCTACATCGGCTCGTTCCTGATGATGCTCGGCTTTAGCATTCTCTTGCGCGACTGGATCGCCATGTGGATGGTCCTCGGCCCGCTGCTGGCGATGTACCTGAACAAAGTGCGGCAAGAAGAGATTCACATGGCCCGCAACTTTCCCGATGCGTGGCAAGCTTACGAACAATCGACGCCCCGCTTCATCCCGCGTTGGAGCCGACCGAACCTCGTCGGCTTCTCGTTTCGCCAGTGGCTCTACAATCGCGAGTATCAAGCCGTCTTCGCCTCCGTCATCGGCCTGCTCGCCCTTTGGATCTGGCACGCTGCCACGGCTTGATTGCCCGGCGAATTGCGGGCGTCTCCACGGCTGGCACTTGCATTGCGCCGGCAGAGCGGTCCCAATAGAGAGTGAGATCGGTACTTACTCTTCTCTCTCGGAGCGCTCGCGATGTTTCCAGCCGAGTTTTCCACACGGCGACGTCTGTGGTTGCAGGCAGCCGGGCTGGGCTTGTTGGGCTTCAGTCGCAGCGGGTTGGCAACGACCCTGCACGCAGCAGACGCTAAGCAGGCGGAACCGCAGAAGACTCGGCGGCATTGCCTCGTGCTCTGGATGACGGGCGGCCCCACGCAGACCGATACTTTCGACATGAAGCCCGGCCATGCCAACGGCGGCGAGTTCAAAGAAGTGGCAACCGCTGCGGCGGGCCTCAAGTTCAGCGAGCATTTGCCCAAGCTTGGCAAGTTGGCCAATCACCTGGCGGTGATTCGGAGCCTAAGCACCAAGGAGGGCGATCACGGTCGCGGAACCTACTTGATGCGAACCGGGCATCAACCCCAAGGGCCGATTCAATATCCGGGCATTGGTTCGTCGCTATCGAAGGCCCTCGGCAGCGAGGAAGACGCCGTCCCGCAGAATGTGGCGATTGCTCCCTATCGGGCGTTCAATCCGCAGGCGTTTGGTCCCGGCTTTCTCGGTCCCCGTTATTCGCCCTTGACTGTTGGCGCGAACGATTCACTGCAGCCACCGATGCCCGGCACGGCGAGCTATGCGGAGATGAAGGTCGACGACCTGGTGCCGCCGTCTCACGTCAGCAAGCAAGAGATGAACGAGCGCTTGGAACTATGGAAGTCGTTGCAAGCGAGTTTTCTCGCCACGCATCGCGGGCCGGTGCCGGTAGCTCAGAACACGGTCTATCAGCGGGCACTCAAGTTGATGGACAGCCGCGCGGCAGAAGCCTTTGATCTGACTCAAGAGCCCTCCGCAGTTCGCGACGCCTATGGTCGGAGCCGATTCGGTCAGGGCTGCTTGATGGCGCGCCGGTTGATCGAGCGCGGCGTATCGTTTGTCGAAGTCTCGCTGGGCGACTTGGCCGAGAATCGAATCGGCTGGGATACGCACATCGCGAACTTCGCCGCCGTAAAGACCCTCTCGACTGAACTTGACGCGGGCTGGGGCACACTGATGGAAGAACTGCAGGACCGTGGACTGCTGGCTTCGACGACCATACTTTGGATTGGCGAATTCGGCCGCACGCCGAAGATTAACATGCAAGGTGGCCGCGATCACTTCCCTGCAGCCTGGTCGTGTGTGCTCGCGGGAGGTGGAATCAAAGGTGGCCAGGCTTATGGCCAGACCAGCGACGATGGCGAAACCGTCGAAGAAGGGAAAGTCGACGTCGGCGACGTACTCGCCACACTCTGCACAGCGGCAGGTATCGATCCGGAAACGAAAAACGTTTCCGATCAAGGCCGGCCGATCAAACTCGCGGAGGGCAAACCCATCCGCGAGTTATTGGCCTGAACGTTCTTCGCGAATAGCTGCCAGATTACGCGCCGCGATAGCTACCGGTGCCGCGCGACGAAGCATACAAGCTGAGCCAGACGACAATCAGCGCGCCGACGATCGACATGATCCAACCGGCACCGCGGAAGGCACCATCTTCGGGCCGGAATCCCAGGCCCCACGAGATGAACCCGCCAACGAGCGACCCGGCAATGCCGAGCAGCATCGTCATCATCAGCCCCATCGATTGGCGACCGGGATAGAGCATTCGCGCGATCAACCCAACCACGAGACCGAAGATTGCCCACACGATGATTGAACCTAACGTAGCCATGTCTGTAACCCCCGAACGGTGCGTGATCTGAAGAACCAGTTTGCTTCGCCTCGCGCCTGGCGAATTGCGTCACCCCAGATTGCACGTGCCGTGCCAATTGTCACCACGGGCGAAATAGTGGTTATTTCAGGCCGTTTCTTCTCGTTTTGCAGTTTCGCCTGGCGACAGTTGGGCAGAGGAGCAACATGTTGAGCAAACTTTGACCGCCCGCGCAACAGATCCACACTCCTTTGTTAAGCTGGCGGCGGAGGACCGCGAGCATGATTTTGCAGCGACTGCTGGGCGACGTTTCCGCCGCTACCTTTTTGGAAGAACACTTTTTTCGCACGCCATTCGCCCGACCGGGTGGCTGCCTGGATGTAATTGCTTGGGACGCAGCTACGACCTGCCAGCAACTTTTGCCTCAGCCGGAATTGGACCTGCTCGTCACGCGCGAGGGGCGACCGTGGGAAGGACCGCCGGTGAACAGTGCCGCCTTGGGCGAAGAGGCGCTCGCGGCGGGCTATACGCTGTGCCTGCGGCATGCCGACAAGCACGACCCGGTCCTGGCGAAGATCGCAGCTGAGTTTCAAGCCGAGTTTTTGGCTCCCATCGACGTACACATCTACTGCACGCCGGCCGAGCAGCCGGGCTTTAGTTGGCACTACGATGCCGAAGAGGTTTTTATCCTGCAGACCGAAGGCTCGAAGGACTGGTGGCTGCGGAAGAACACAGTCAACCCGTGGCCCCTCGTCGAGACGATTCCCGCCGACATGCGCTACGAGCGCGAAATCATGCCCGCTCTGCACTGCACGCTGCAAGCCGGCGACTGGCTCTATATTCCTGCCGGCTACTGGCACCGCACCAGCGCGACCGAGCGCTCGACGTCACTCTCCATCGGGATCCTCTCACCCACTGGCATCGACCTGTTCGACTTCCTCCGCACGCAACTGCTCGACGACCTCCGCTGGCGGCAGCGCCTGCCGGTGCTCGGTGCAGCGAATCCAAAAACTCCAGAAGAAGTCGCCGCGCAGTGCCAGGAGATGTTTGCGGAACTCGCGAAAGATTTGCAGCGGAGAATGCAGAACAAGTCGCTGGTGCCTGCTTTCATTCGAGCGAGAGGCAACTCGCTTTGAGCTACTCCAGCGGTTCGGCCCGCTCAATCGCCAAAAGGGCATCGGCGGGCTTGAGGGTCGCTTTGCGGAGGATGTAGCCGCGGTGAATGA
Organism: Anatilimnocola aggregata; assembly: GCF_007747655.1. Lineage (NCBI taxonomy): Bacteria > Pseudomonadati > Planctomycetota > Planctomycetia > Pirellulales > Pirellulaceae > Anatilimnocola > Anatilimnocola aggregata. Next base: position 1,356,298 of record NZ_CP036274.1, on the reverse strand, counting down.
TCTGCTCACCGTTGAGGCTGTCGAGCGAGGCGACTTTCACGGGCCCTTGTTCGAGGAGGCCGGTGACTTCGACTGTGGTGGAACCGGCTGCTAGTTGGCTCGCGAGTTTGGCGGCGTTTTCGAGGTGAACTTCGGAGCCGCGATAGAAGAAAGAAGGAGCGGCAGTTTTGGTCGAGAGAGTACCACGCAAGATTACTTGCTTGCCCAGTTGATCGGCCAGTTGAACGAGTCGGGCGCTCGCGCCTTTGCCGCCTTTGTCCAGGCGATAAGTGCCCGTCTTGTTGCCCAACGTGCGAATGGTGCCGCGGGCTTCGACCACTTTGCCTTCGGTCGCGCGGGGCCAGGGCGTGCCATTGTCTACGAGCAGTCGCCAGTTCCCAGCGGCGATGTAGGCCGAGCCTCCTTCGTTGGTGGCTTGCCCTTGAATGAGGGCTTCGCGTCCGACGAAGTCGGCGGGTGAGAAAGGCTGCAGCTTGATTTCGGTTTGTTCGTAGACGGTCAGTTCGTGCAAGAAGTATTGATCGGTAGTTGCCAATATCGCACCGGCCCGTTTGTAAGCTGCAGGCGGGATGCCGACGAAACCACCCGTTTCAAAACCTTCGAACTCGAACGCCTTGCCGACTTCGAGATTCGGAATCTCATCGCGGCCGTAGTAGTCGTTCAACTTGATCTGAATGAACTCCTGCGTGGCCAGTCCGTTCACCCGATAAACCCGCACGCTGATGCCGCTGTCGTACCCCTTTGCCCGGCTATTCACCACGATGCCTTGCACCTTGACCACGTCGCCCAGCGGCACGCGCAACTTACCGATGAGGCGGAACTTCTTACCGAGCTGATCGAGAGGAACATCGACGGCCTGATCGGCAGGAGTCGATTCGGGCCGCGCGTCATAAGCGGCTGGTTGCACCACCTGCTGAGCCAGCGCGAGGTCGGCCGCGAAAAAAAACAAGATTCCAGCGATCATCCAGCGCGACATAATACGGCTCCCTGCCATTCCAATTGCTAGCACGCTCGCGAAAATCAAGCCGCCGGCATACGCAACATAACACCGGCGGCTGAAGGAGTAGAAGTTCAGTTTTTACTGAGAATCAAGCATCTTGCTTGTCGTGCTCTTCGCTGCAACTCGACAGGCTCGATTGCTAAGCCTCGCGAGTAACTTTCTTTCAGCAGTGAAGGCCAAGACTAGCTGGCAAAGACTCGCTGCCGCTCAAGCCAGATACTGCGAATGCATTTCAACTGAATTATTTACTTCGCCTTCGCAGCCAGGCAGGCCGCATAACCCAAAATGTCCCCCTGCTCTTGGCAGTGGCTGAGCACGGCGTCGAACTGCTTGGCTTGAATAGCCAGTTCGATGAGCGAAGGTGCCATGCCGATGGGGGCGACGGTTTTGGGATTCAGCTTGATCGCGGCGGCAATCGCCTGGCCTGGTTTGTTCAATCGCGCGAGGAGTTCGACATAAGTTTCAATCGGCACGCTGCCGTGATATTGCGGGTCGAGCAGTTCGGACTTCTGTTGAAAGTAGGCAATGGCTTCGTCAACGTTCTCGCCAAGCAGCGATTGAAAATAGAGCGCGTTCGACGGGTATTGATCGGCGAAGGGCTCGTCGCCTTGATACTGAAACTGCTGGCTGAGGCGACGGCCATATTCGGTCAGGTCGAGAGCCATCCGTAGGTCTGTGGGGTCGGTTAGCACGCGGGCATTGCGAACTGTGGCGGCCAGATGTGTCGTGTCGATGTGATAAGCATTTTCGAAGAAGAGCCATTCGCGATCGCGAATGAGTTCGAGCAGTGTATTCTCTGGCGGTGTGCCTCCTTCCTGACGAGCAATATCGTGCTTCACACTGCCGACCAGGTCGCTATGCACCTTTTGCAACAGCTTGCGCGCGGCGGGCTGTTGTTCGTGCCGCGGACGGCGAGCCACCGATTGCTCGTACTGGGTGATTGAACTGCAGGTGCCGTATTGATCGATCATCAGCTGAAAGCCTCGGCCAATATCGACCCCTTCGTGCAGCAGCACTTCAATCAGCTCTTCGGTGTTGTCTTCGTCGGGCACAACCTGCTCGAGCAATGCCCGGGCTTCGGCCAGTTCGCCGACGGGGCGCAAATACATGTACCCTTCGCGAACCTTCCCTTCCTTAATCAACAGCGTCCCCACTTCGCGGCAGGCAGCAATCAAACCGTCTTCGAGTTCCTTGCGCAGCGGCTCGCTTAGGCCATCGCTCCCTTCGCTCGATTGCAGGGGCAAACCCAGCCGCAACCGCAGCTGCATCTTTAGGGCTTCAAACAATTCGTGGTGCCGCTTTTCTTTCCGCAGCTGCTCGGCGGCCTGCACCAGCACCGCCGCTGCTCCCCCTTGGGCGAGCGACGACTGCAATTGCTGAACGCTGGCAGCTGGGATATTGGCGGCAGAGGCAGTTGCGGGAGGAGCGGAACTCATGGCAAAACGCTCGCTGGAACGCGGAAAGGAAGGAGTGAACGTCGGGCGGGCAAAGACCCATCGTACCACCCTTCGCGCGGCATCGGCTACTGGTCCCGAATTGCGGCCTTCGCTAATCTGACCGGCGGTGAGTAGCAGAAAACGCCCTTCACCCCGGCCCCTGCGGCGGGGGCTGGGCAATTCAATTCTAGAGAGAACCTCTCATGCCAAAAGTCTTGCTGCCAATCGGCGATGCCACCGAAGCGCTCGATACGTTCTATCCCTTCTTTCGTCTGCAAGAAGCGGGGTACGAGGTCGTCGTGGCTGGTCCCGAAGCCCGGCTCTATCACACGGTGCTTCACGAGATTCCGCCAGACTCCAGCATTCCCTGGGATATCACCCAAGAACGCCCGGGCTACTTCATTCGGGCGACGATGGCTTTTCGCGATTGCCGCGCGGCCGACTTCGCCGGCCTGTTCATTAGTGGCGGTCGAGCCCCGGAATACATTCGCTACGATCAAGACTTGCTGCGCATCACACGCGAAATGGCCGCGGCAGGCAAGCCAATCGCCTCGGTTTGTCACGGCGTCGAAATCCTGACCGCAGCCAACATCATTCAAGGGAAGAACGTCGCCACCGTCGCCAAGTGCCAACTCGATGTTGAACAAGGTGGCGGCAAGTATGTGAATCGCGACGTGGTGATCGATGGCCAACTCATCTCGTCGCGCACCTGGCATGATAACGCGCCGTTGATGCGTGAGTTCTTGAAGCTGCTCGACGGAGCGAAATGATTGGTGATGGCAAACGACGCGAAGCATAATTGACTGCACCGAGTTCGCCCGAACGAACTCGCTGATGAACCGACTTGGTACGACACCATTGAGGCTGCTATGAACGAAAACCAGGTCGCCGCGCACGAGCGAATCGCGGTGCGCAAAATTGTCTGGCGCGAGGTCTTTCCGTGGCTCATTTTGCTGCGTGTCTTTCGCGTGGCCATTGCTCCCGGCCCATTGATGCTCGCTACCGGCGCGCTGGCCCTGTCTTCGTTCGTCTGGTGGTCGAGCGGCTTCATGTTTCTGACGCAGGTCGAATACGACAGCGTGCAGCGCGCCGATTTCATCGGCTGGCCTTACCTGCCGTCGGAACGAATCACAGCGCACATTCCCCTTACAGCCGCCGGTTATTTGCCCAGTGCAACGGGGACGGTTTTGCAGCCGTATGCCCATTTGACAGAGCCAGTACGGCAACTGTTCGACTACACCACACCTTGGAATCAGGTCGTCTATTATCTCTTCGGGTTTTTGCTCTCGACCATCATCTGGACCTTTGTCGGCGGCGTGATTACGCGACTGGCGCTTGTCGAACTGGGGAGTGAGCAGGCCTACGATTGGGTCGATGCGGTGCGCTATGTCCTGCGGCGTTATCTGCAATACTTGCTCGCGCCGATTGCACCCCTCTTCGCGCTTTTTGGCCTGGGCCTATTGCTTGTGCCACTGGGGTGGTTGATGAACCTGGAGATTGGGCTGGTGATTGCCGGCCTCGTTTGGATGTTGGTGATTGTGCTGGGCCTGGTCGCAGCCTGGCTGTTGGTCGGCCTGTTGTTCGGTTGGCCGCTGATGATTGCCGCCGTGGGAGCCAAACGCGATGGCGATGCGCTGCAGGCGTTCAGCGAAGCGTTTTCCTATGTTTATGGCAAACCGCTGCACTACTTCTTCTATGCGGTCGTGGCCGTGAGCCTTGGCGCGCTGGCTTTGACCGCAGTGCAACTGTTCGCCGGTCTGGCGGTGGAGTTCGGTTTTTGGGGAACCGCCTGGGGCGCGGGAGCCGAGCGAATCACCCAGATCAAAGAGCAACTGCCGCTGGCCCAGGCGGGCCGCGATGTCGGTGGCTCGGCCACTCACGATACAGGCGTCTGGCTCATTGGTTTGTTCGTCTCCCTCGTCGAAGTGGTCACCACTGCGGCAGCCTTCAGCTACTTTTTCGTCTCTGCTGCCGCGATTTTTCTCCTACTGCGCAAAGCGGTCGATGATAAGGAGATGGACGAGGTGCACTTAGAAGACGAAGATGTGCATTTGGAAACCGCCCGCCGCGCGATGCTGAGCGATGACGCACCGCCGACCGATTCCCCCGGCAGTTATCCCGTGAGCCCACCCAAGGACGAAGACGTAGCCGAATAGCTGCGGAGAATTGAGTTGTTCTGGAGTACCAAGTGACCGCGCTGCAATGGATTCTGATCGCGCTGGGCGTGCTTGTTACTGCCTTCGTCGGTTGGTTGATTTACCTGCGACTCTTCAGCCGGTTCGCACCCCACCAGGCCGTTTTCTGGGGTGTTTGTTACCTGTTTGCCCGCTGGCAATGGCGGGCTAAGTTGCCGCCGAAATTGCCGATCCCCGAAGAGACCGGCGCGGTGATCGTCTGCAATCATCGCAGCAGCGTCGATCCCTTTTTTGTGCAGACCGCCTGCCATCGAAAAATTTATTGGATGGTGGCCCGCGAATACTGCGTGCATCCCATTTTCGGCCTTTTCCTGAAGCTCTGCGAAGTGATTCCGGTCGGTCGCGGCGGGATCGATACGGCGGCCACCAAGATCGCCATGCGTCACGCCGCCAAGGGGGGCATTGTCGGCATGTTTCCGGAAGGGCGCATCAACATGACCGAGCAGATTCTGCTGCCGTGTCGCCCTGGGGCAGCCGTCGTGGCGATGAACTCTCGCGTGCCCCTGCTGCCGGTTTTCATTCAAGGCTCACCCTATCGCAACGCGGCCTGGAGCCCTTTCCTGATGCGGGCGAATGTCGTCGTACGCGTTGGCCCGCTGCTCGACATCTCAGAGTACTATGGCCGCGAAGACGATCCCGAGGCCGTGCAACTCGTCATGCTCCGTGTTTTGAAAGCCCTTGCCGCCCTCGCCGGGCAGCCCGACTTTGAGCCGCAACTTGCCGGCCGAAATTGGAAACCCACCGATGCTCAAATCACCGCCGACTTCGAAGCTGCCGAAGAGCGAAGGAAGAGTAAGTAGTTGACCACCACTTCACGCTAATTGCGCAAGAACGTATGGGCCCTTCGGTATGACGGCGACCTTCGCCGTGGGGCCATATTCGGCCAGCGATTCGGCCACGGCTTGCTCGATGCTCGGGGCCCATTCGACGAACAGGCCGCGCAGCGTTTCAGCCGGCAGACCGTCGGTCACGACTTTCACACGGGCCTTGCGGCGAACCTTGGCCAACTCTTCCAGCTGCCATTGATCCATCACGAAGTAACCTTCACCGGTGATTCGCTGCATGAACCCTTCCAGCGTGCTGTTTTCACGAAAGAGCTGCTGAAATTGCGGGCTACCGATTCCTTCGCTCATGCTCGCGCAGAGGATGATGGTGCCGCCGGGCTTGATGATCGAGAGGGCGCCGTTCATTCCTTTCACGGCTTGATAGAAAGTCGTATCGAGTGGATAGCCGGCCCCGCTGGTGACGACAATCTCGACGGGCTCGGGCAGATAGTCGTGTACGACCTGGCTGCAAAACTTTACTCCCTCGGCGAAGGCCTGCAACATATCGCCGGCGACGAACTTCAGCGGTCGGCGCTGGGCATCGATCACCACATTCACAATAAAGTCGCAGCCCGCGCGCTGGGCGATCCAAGTGTTTTCTTCGTGGACCGGGTTTCCTTCGAGCGAACCACTCTCGGCCCGTGGATGTTCGAGAAACGCCGGCCCGTGCCAAACCTTCACCGTTTCCAGCGCGGCAAGTCCTGGGCAGATGAGCTTACGCCCACCTGAGTAGCCAGCCATGAAGTGAGGTTCGATCAGCCCGATCGTGATTTTCAGTTCGGCCTCGACATACCGTGTATCGATCCAAATCGGCACGCCGCGTGGGCTGTCCCCCAGGTAGGTATGTTCGTCGCGCTCCTGGCCGTGATGATTCTCAACGCGATAGTTCGCGGCGATCTCACTCCCCACCATTTCCAGCACTTCTTCGTCCGTACTTTCGCGGTGCAGGCCCGTGGCGACCAGAATGAGGATGTTCTCTCGCGCGATGCCACTGGCTTCGAGCGTGGCGAGGAGCGGGCGGAGGATCAACTCGTTGGGAACTGGCCTTGTGATATCGCAGATGGCGATGCAGCAAGTACGTTTGCCGGCGGCTAATTCGGCGAGAGGCCTCGTACCCAGAGGCGCTGCCAGCACGCTGGCCAGCGAAGCGACCGGATCGGGGAGGGGCGGGGCATCTTTATAATGCAACGTGCGGACGACTCGATCTGCGGGCAGATCGGCATAGAGGCCCGTGCGACCGTACTCGAGCTTGACGCGCATGGCCGAACCTCGCGGGGTCTGCAGTTGGTTCTCGTCGCGCACGGCAGGCTGCCGCGCACGGAGTACTCCTCACGCGAAACGCGAGGAGGATTGTCAACGGAACTGAGTCGCTTACTTCTTGGCAGCGGGCTTCGCAGCACCGGCGGCTGGCTTGGCGGCTGCGGCTCCACCCTTGGCAGCTCCACCCTTGGCAGCAGGAGCAGCCTTCCCGGCTTCGGCCCCTTCTTCCGTCTTGACCTTCTTCTTTTTCTTCAGCGAGAGCTTGAAGACGCGGACCTTCGGCAGGCCGAGCACCTTGTCCCCTTCTTTGAACTTTTCGGCAGCCATCAGCTGCGTCACGCGTTCGGCGCGGGTCAGCACGTTCCGGTTCTGAATACCGCTGCCCTTAACCTTCAGACTCTTATCGATCGTCATGACTTTCTCCCGGCCGCTCGTCAGCGGTGCCGTCCAGCAATGTTCGTCGCTCAAATTGGCTGCAGTAACTACCGGCAGCGTCAATGTTTAAGCAAAAATGGCCCGTACTCTTCCGCCAGCTGCACAAGCGCTTGCACAGCAGGCCAGCTCAGGCGAATCGACCAGTATAGAAATCTCCGGCCCCGTTGGCAACCGCGGAAGTGATGTGGCATGGGCCAAAAGCGCCTAATGCTCCGCAGCATTGCCGACGACCAGGCGTCCCTTGTCGAGCCGCTGCACGTGCGAGGCCCGTTCGGCTGCCCGCGGGTCGTGAGTGACCATGATGATGGTCTTGTTCAGAGTCCGCTGCAGAACCTGCAGCAAGCTTAGAATCTCGTCGGCCGATTTGGCGTCCAGGTCGCCCGTCGGTTCGTCGGCCACAATCAGCGTGGGGTCGGTCACAATGGCCCGGGCAATTCCCACGCGCTGCTGCTGACCGCCGGAAAGCTGGCCGGGGCGATGGTTTTCGCGGTTGTTCAAGCCCACTAACTCCAGGGCCGTACGGACTTGCTTTCGCCGCGCCGCCCCACTTAGAGGGAGCAGCAACAGCGGCAGTTCGATGTTCTCGTAGGCCGTGAGGACGGGAAGCAGGTGATAGAACTGGAAGACGAAGCCAATGTGCCGCGTGCGCCACTGCGCCAGCTGACCCTCGGACAGTTGCGAAATGCAGTTGCCGCCGACCCAGACTTGCCCCTCGCTGGGCGTATCGAGCCCGGCAATCAAGTTGAGCAATGTCGTCTTGCCCGAACCGCTGGGGCCCATCAGTGCCAGGAAGTCTCCTTGCGCCACATCCAGATTCAAACCGTTGAGCACGTCCACGCGTTCGCTGCCACGGGTGAAATACTTGTGCACTCCCTGCACGCTGACAATCGCCGGACCAGACTTCATCTTGGATCAATTCTCGAGCTGGATCACAGGGGGCTGAACGAATCGAAATGGTGGCCGAGCCAGTCAGTCGCCGCGCGCTGGGCCAATGCCGGTTTGTATTCTACTGGGGTGGGGCCGCTGTAGGTGCTGCCTCAGCCTTCAAAAACGTGACCGTTGCGCCCATTTCGGGCTTCAGGTACACACCTTCTTCTTCCGGTGGAATCGAAAGTTTTACGCGCACCGGTACGGCCCCTTTGGCGCGGTCGGCGATGGGCATGAGCCGCGAGACATAGCCTTCGTAAATTCGCTCAGGATAAGCCAGCGAACGTACGCGGCACTTCTGTCCCTTGAAGACTGTTGAGATATCGCGTTCCTGCACGTTGAGGTCGACTTCCAGGTCGGACAGATCGGCCATATCGCACAGGCTGAACGAACCGTTGAAGGCGATCGGGTTCACGATGTTTCCCTCTTCGGCGTTCTTCTTCAAAATGGTGCCGCTGATCGGGGCCTTGATAATGCAGTTCCCTAATCGCCACTCGGCCTTGGTCAACTCGGCCTTCGCCTGTTCGAGAAGTGCGCGGGCGTTTTCGATCTGTTCGTCGCGCGGGCCGAGCTCCATCAGGCGAAACGACTGTGTTAGTCGAACGATTCGCATTTCCATGGCTCGGTACGCACTCTCGGACTGTTCGAGATCTTGCTGCGTAATGGCATTCGTCTTGCGCAATTCCGAGTTGCGTTCCCATTGGCTGCGAAGCTGCGAAAGCTGAGCCTGCGATTCACCCAGTTCGGCCTTGGCCTGAGCGATCTCTTCGGGACGACTGCCGTTTTCTAACTCGCGGAGTCGTTCGCTGGCAGCGCGGACGGTCGACTTCGCGCGGTCAACGTCCGCTTGATACTCGGTGTTTTCGAGCCGAGCGAGAATCGCGCCTTTGTCCACGCGGCGACCTTCTTCGATATGCAACTCGATGATCCGCCCGCTGACCTGCGGACTGACGAGGATTTGATGCGCGGGAATGATATAGCCCTGCGACTCAAGCGCCGTAGTTCCCGGCCGGCTGAGAGCGGCGGGGACATTTGCCGCACCGTTGTTCGAGCCCGCTTCGGAACCATTGCTGGTCGGCTGTTCGGGCGAGGAGTTGTTTTCCGCAGCTGTCGTGGCGACCGCCCCGGGCGCCGCCGCACCGCGATTCGCCTCCAACGTCTCGCGCACCAGGTAGAACAAAATGCCCAGAAAGCCAGCGCCGACGACCAAGAGAACTAGCGAACGAAACCAATCGCCTCCCTGCGGAATAGAAGAAAGCCGGAGCGACCGGACGCGATCCTCGAGGTTTTCTCCGTTGGCGGTGCCGTCGCCAGTCGAGGGATCGAGCACCGCAGGATTTCCGCCCGACATGTACTAAGTCTCCAGGTCGTTGGATGCTGGTCCGAGTGGCTTGGTATTCTCTTCCACGTTTTGAGCTTCGCGCCACGGCTTCTTTTCTTTGTAGCTTTCCAGTTCCTTCTTCAGCTGATCTTTGACTTCGCCTTCGCCCAACTCCACGGCCTTGGTCGACCACTTGATGGCCGTTTCGAAGTCACCCTTCTCAGCATAACCCGAGGCCAAGGTGCTGAGGATGTGGGCCTTTTCGTACTTGGTGAGTTCGCAGGCCTTGGTGGCCAGTTCGATCGAACGCTTGGAATCGCGCACGCTTTCGGTTTCCGAAGTGGCCAGAACCCAGGCGAGATTATTCAAGACGCCAGTATCTTCTGGATCGATCTTCAACGCTGCTTCGTAGTCGGCAATCGCTTCGGCGTGCTTGTTCACACTTAGCAGCACATCGCCGCGGGTGCGGTACAGGTCGGCATCCTTCGAGTCATCATCAATCAGGCCATTCAACACTTCCAGGGCCCGGCGGGGCCGCTTATCACCTTGCAGGTAGAGAGCCAATTGCAGGCGATAGTCGGCGTTTTTGGGATCGGAACGGAGCAGCGTTTGCACATCGCTGATCGCTTCGCCAAATTTGCCAAGTTGGGCCGCCAGCCGGCTCTTCATCAAGATTGACTGCGGTACGTTCGGATTGATCCGCAGAGCCTTTTCAACATCAGCCTTAGCGTCTTCCGGCTTGCCATCGGCAGCCAGCAGTCCGCTGCGCATGAGGAGCGCCGGGAGATCTTCGGGATTGATCTTCAATGCCTGATTCAAGTCTTCGATACCGGACTTAAGATCGTCCTTGAGCACGTGGACCCGAGCACGCAGGTTGTAGCCCAGCGTTTCTTGCGGCTTGAGCTTGATTACCTGGTCGCACAGCTTGAGGGCTTCGTCGTACTTCTTCAAATTCGTCATTACCTCGGCTAAAGCGCCAAGGACTTGCGGATTATCCTTTTGCAACTCGACCGCGGCTTGCAGGTCGGCCGTGGCTTTTTCGTTTTCGCCTTTTTCCAGATACATCAGGGCCCGAGCTTGCAGCGCGCTGGTGTTGCGTGGGTCGGCCTTCACGGCAGCATCGAAGTCGTTGAACTTCGCGTCCATGTCTTCGGTCATCTGGGCCCGCAGGACGAGCGCATCGGCATAAGCCTTGGAATTATCCTTGGCCTTGAGCAAGCGAACCGCTTCGTCGATTGCTTCAGAAGCAGCCTTCTCATCGCCATCGGGCAAAATCTGCAACTTGGCAATCAGCAGAAACGTGTCGGGCAGTTTCGGGTCGTGCTTGCGCGCTTTTTCGAGATCGGCCAGGGCAATCTTGCGAATGAACGGCCAGCGCGGGCTGGGAGGCGTTTGTTCGAAGATGGCAGCGCTCAGCCGGTTGGCATGTTGAAAGAGCGTGGCCGCCAGCAGTTGCCGGGCGAACTCGGCGTTGTCTTTTTCCAGCCCCTTGGTGAGGGCACTTTCTGCGAGGCTAACGACCTTTTCCAAGTCGGCGAGCGACTGCACGTTCAATTGCAGGTCGATGGCTTTATCGAGGTCTTCCTGGCCTTCGTTCGCGGCATAAGAAACTGCCGGTGCAAGCACCAGCATTGAGGTCAAAACGACTAACGAGATGAATCGCATGGCGATAGCTCCAAAATTCAAGGACGGCCAATGCCGCACCGTGCAGCGGTCCCCGCATGCCGCTATTATGGCGCAGCCAGCGTTTCAACGCTATGCGAGTCTGACGCCTAGGCAGACTACCGCGATTAATATTCCCCGCCCCCCAAAAGCTGTTGCCAATATGCCGACCATCGTCGCCCGCCGCTACGATTCGCTCCGCCCGGTCGAAATCGCAGTGAAGGGCAGAACTATCGATTCCATTATTCCCGCCCGGCAAGTGGCCCTGAATTCGCTGGCCGCGGAGACCCTGCCGATTGTGGCACCGGGCTTTGTCGATCTGCAAATCAATGGCTATCGGGGCCGGGAGTTCAACGACCAGCAGCTGACCATCGAAAAGGTCCGCGAAGTGGCCATGGATATGGACGCTGGCGGCTGCACTAGTTTTCTCGCCACTTGCACCACCGATAGCCAGCAGGTGTTGGCCAATTCGTTCGCGGTGCTGGCGCGGGCGATCGACCAGCTGCCCGAAGTTGCCGCGCGCATTCCGGGCTTTCACTGCGAAGGACCGTGGATCTCTCCGCTCGATGGCCCGCGCGGTGCTCACCCGATTCAGCATGTGCGCGTTCCTACGCTGGATGAATTCAAAAAGTTCCAAGACGCCGCGCGGGGAAAGATAAAACTCCTGACCATCTCGCCCGAATATGCCGAGGCGATTCCAGTCATTCGCGAAGCAGCCCGGATGGGCGTTCTCGTAGCTATTGGCCACACCAACGCCAATAGCGACCAGATTGCAGCAGCCGTCGATGCCGGTGCTCGCCTGAGCACCCACTTGGGCAACGGTGCTCATCCACAGATCAAGCGTCATCCCAATTACATTTGGGATCAACTGGCCGAAGATCGTTTAGTCGCCAGTTTGATTGTCGATGGCCATCATCTGCCACCAGCGGTAGTGAAAGCGATGATCCGCGCGAAGAGTCCCCAGCGCTGCATTTTGGTCAGCGACGTTACGTCCATGGGAGGCATGCCCCCGGGCACCTATGCCACAGGACTGGGCGACCTCGAAGTGTTGGCGAGTGGCAAACTGGTCGTGGCTGGCCAGCGCGATATTCTCGCCGGCGCTTCGCTTTTGCTGGACACCTGCGTCGCACAGGTTATGCGCTTCGCAGGTGTGAACCTCGCCACTGCTGTTGAAATGGCCTCCACTCAGCCTGCTGCATTGATCGGCGTGACCAATCACCGCCTCGACGTCGGCTGCCCAGCCAATCTCGTGCTGTTTGACGAACCGACAGTGGGGACCACGAAGTTGGCAGTGAGAGGAACAATGAACTCTGGCGATTGGTGTTCTTCGAATGCAGAACGCAAAATGCAGAATGCAGAATAAATGCAAAGGTATCTTCGTTCTGCATTCTGCGTTCTTACTTCTGCATTTCCCCTACTTCTTCCAAGCGTGGTCTTCTGGCTTCACGCCTTTGGTGTATCCCTTGAAGCTGAAGCGGGTGGGCTTGTAATCGCCGACTATGTCGACGACGGTCTTATCGGGAATCTTGCCTTCCAGGCCGAGTGCCCAAAAGCTGGCGTTGACGATCATGCGCCGCACACCTTCGTTGAGCAGGTCTTGCGAGGCTCCCATGGTGGTCGTGAAGACGCGGGCCTTCTTGCCGCTGCTGGTGGTGTAAGTCTTGGTCCAGGCGACGGGCATCATGGGGTCATTCTTCGGACCTTCCAGGGCCTTGTCTTCTTCCTTCATGCCGTCGACCACTTGTCCCAGCACCAGCGGCACGCTGTCGCCCGGCAAGGGCAGGTTGACGGTATAGACGTCGGTTGGCCCAAAGATCTGGCCGTCGGCAATTCCCATCAGGATCGGGTGCGATTCCTGACCCTTGGCAAAAATGCCGCGAGTCGCCTGACTGCCGTGCTTGCCGTGATGGTTCACCCAAGTCTCTCCCAGCACTTGCCGGCCGAAGCCCTTGGTGTAGTCCTGGCCGCCAAAGTTGAAGCTGTACTTCTCGTAGGTCTTTCCCTTCGGGATGTTGAAGGCGTGCGTCGACGTCCGCAGCCCGATGATTGGCTTGCCCGACTCGATGTACTCGGCCATGTACTTCATCTGGTCATCGGGCAAGTCGCGAAAGCGGAGGCCGACGATCATCAGGTCGGCAGTCTCGAGCGCTTCGAGCCCCGGAATGTTGCTGACATCGGGATTGATCGTGCCGTCTTCGGCAATGGGAAACAGCACCGTGCATTTGAAACCATGATGCTTGGCCAGGATCTGCCCCAATTGCGGCAGGGCTTCCTCGCTGCGGTATTCTTCGTCGCCAGCGACGAGGACGACATGCTTTCCCTTGCCGAGCCCTTCTGTCCCTTCGTAAACAACGCCCGCGGCGGAAGCGGCGAGAGGCAGAATCAACAAGCACGAGAACAACAAACGGCAGAACATGGGTGTTAACTTTCGTGGAGAGTGATTGATTGCAGATTTTAGATGTCAGATTGCAGATTGAAATACAAGCGAGGGAATCATCTTCTCAATCTGCAATCTTCGATTTGCAATCTGCAATTACTTTGCCTCAAACTTCCGTTGGCTGGTCTTGTCGGCGGTGGGGAAATCGTCGGGAACAGGGACGGTCACTTTGCCGGTCGCTGCCCATTCGGTGCCGCGCTGCAGGGTGGTGATAAAGCCCACGCACTCCTGCGAATCGTTGCCGTGACCCATGGGCGTGTGGAAAATCTTTCCCTTGCCATATTCGAGCGTCATCAGCATTGGTTCATGGCGACCGCTGCCACCTTTCTTCGGGTCCGCAAACGCCGTGGCGAGCACTTGCATGTTTTCGCCCGGGCCACGCAGCTTGTCGTAGAGTTCGTCGTTCATGTGCATCCATTCGCGCGGCAGACCACGGGTGATGGGATGGTCCCCATCGCGGACGATGATCTGAAACGGATGCTGCGGGCCGTGATGTCCGCCGCTGCCCGGGGAAGTATCGCGAACCAGTTTGCCGGCCGCGTCCAAGTAAACGTACGGACCGCTCTTCTCGTTGCGGCCACCCCAGCCTCCAATGCCGATCATCTCGTTGTATTCGCGCCAGTTGCCGAACGAATTGTTCGCCGCATGCACGATCACCAGGCCGCCGCCACCCTTTACATAGTCGATGAACGCGGTCTTGGTTTCTTCCGGCCACTCGGCTCCGTTGTAGTTCGAGACGACGACGTCGTACTTCTTGAACTCCGGCTTAAAGCTCGGATCGGTCCCTTTCGGTGCCGTCGTCGCCACATCGACAGTGAAGAGCCCGGACTTCTCCAGGTACGACTTCATCATCTTGGTTGTTTGCGGCCAATTGCCGTGATTGTTCTGCCCTTCAACAATCAGTGCTTTCAGTTTTGCATCTGCAGCGGCAGCGGGCAGAACGAGCGCTGCGACCAGCAGCAGGCTCAACGCGGTTTGAATGAGCAATCGCATCGATGAAGTTCCGGGGAGGTGAACGTTGATGGAGGGGAAAAGCAAAGCGGATCGCCGGCCAGTGTAATCCTCCGCCCAGCGAGAAGAAAGCTTGGGCGAGACAAGCACAGCGGGCGATGACTACTCGCTGGAAAGAATTCGACTGGGTTGCAATCGCATTGCACTCTTCCGCTGCCTTGGCGGCGAAAGTAGCAAACATTGGCTACCCCTGCGAAAAGCGGACGATTATGCCGATTGCGCCGCTGCGATAGCTGCGGAGAGGTTAATTTGAACCGGCGGCGACCGGCTTTGGCAATGGACAACGCGGCTCGTAACGACCATGCTTAAAGGTGGAGTTCGTGCGGTTGGAGAAGAGGCGTCGCGGAGGCGAAATCATGCTCAAGTTGCATTTCATTTCGGCTGGGGAATACCGCTGGTTCGCGGCAAGTCTGTTGGCTGGCAGTGGTCTGCTGCACGCTGGCTGCGGCTACGATCCCTATCCGACCCCCAAACCAGTGCGCACGCCGGGAATTCAATCTTCTCTCGATGGCGTCCAGCGGGCCACGTACGAAACGAGCCTGACGACCGGCGCGGCACCCACAGTTCCAGCGCCGGTGATGGAAGTCTATCGGCCGCAGGCTCCCGAAATCATCCCCTTCGAACAATGGACCGAACAGCAGGCCGCTGCTGACGCGCTGGGCCGCATCGGACAGCAAGCGATTCCCTACCTGCAGCAGGCGCTGCGCAGCCCCGATCCGCAGATCAAAATTCAGGCCGCGGAAGTGCTGGCCCGGATGGGTTCAGATGCGAAGAGTGCCGTGAACGACCTGGTACCGTTGCTCGACGATCCGGATCCCGAAGTTCGCAAGGTGGCGACCCGGACGCTCGGTCGCATCGGTCCCGATGCAGCCGCCGCCATTCCCGCGCTGATGCGGTCGCTCGTGCAACCCGAGCCCTTGCCACCCGCGCCGGCTCCAGCCCCAACTTCAGGTTCAGCCCCTGGGCCGCTGACCGAACCACGCCTGCTCCCCAGGCAATAGAGTCGCCGCATGCGTGAGCACAGCATCAGCCTGCACATTCGCGTCGCGCCGGAGGAAGTCACGGTCTGGCATCTGCCGCTGCGCGATCGTGGCTTGGGTGCTTGGGTGGCTATGCTCATTCCGCTGCTGGCCGGCCTGGCGGTGGCCTGGCGTTTCGATCAATGGTGGGCAGGGGTGATTGTCGGGCTGATTGGCTACGCCGCCATCTGGCGCAATTGGCTCCCCGTGCAGATTTCGCTCGGAGCCACCGGCATCAAAGAACGCTGCCTGGGCTTTGAGCGGCGAATTGGCTGGACGGCCATTCGCTCCTACGAAGTTCGCCGCCACGGGCTGCTGCTGCTGCCCGACGATCGGCTGACGCGCGTGGCTCCGCTCCGCGGCCTCTACCTGCATTGGGGCACGCAAAAGGACGAAGTGCTGGCCGTCGTCGAATACTACCTTCAAGCCTGGGCCGGCAGCGCCCCGCCCAGTACCCACGTGATGAAACGGCTGGTAACGAAGTAACATGCCAGCTGGTAGTAGCTAAACTATCGACGGATGTTAGGTTGCCAAAGCTGGTTAACCGGGCCGCTTGCGGCCGTTGAACTGTTACCCCGGTGAATTCGCAGTCTACCCGCGCAAGCGAGTGGGTTAACCAGATGACATTGAGCGCTTGTTCGACGACTGCTGGCTTCCACCCTCGATCGTAACAACGAGTCCAGCGAATGAGCCAGTTCACAAACGCATGTGCGACTGCTACCCCAGTCGAATTATGTGAATCGATTTGGAATAGATTACTAATTGACGGCGATTGTGCTGACGTGGTGTATGGAGAGCGAATGGACTTCGCATCTCAGCCATGTAGGTCAGTCAGTCATGTAGTGCGAACATTGAGACCGTGGAAACAAAGCGACTCGTGAGAATTGCCACAAAGCCATTCTCGCCCACAACCATCGGCAGCGGGCATTTGTCTGACTACGTGCCTCCTGACCTGCTAGGGAACGCGGGTGAGCATATGTGCCGGCGTTGAACAAATCTAACTCTGGTTCTGTCAGGCAGGAGTACCTGCCTGACCTACTTACTGACTTCGAGGAGTTATTGGGAAAGTTTTCTAAGGCCTTGGGAGACTTACCAGAGGGGCGGACGCGGATGCCGCTTGTTTTAACTCCAGATCAAGTGTTCGCGCAATACCCATGAGGTAATTTATGAATGATTCTCAGCCTGTTGTATGCTGCTGTCTCTATGGATTATCATTTCAGAAAGATTTATTCCGTACATTTCTCCTGAGAGCTCGGTCTGACTTAATGTTTACGGACGGCACTAATACTTCGTTAAGTGTCTGTAAGGGAGGAAAAAGTAAGCGGTGCGGCAGAGCTACAGTCGCAAATATCAGCCGTTGCATGGAGGATGAAATTGAGGGGTTTACGATTAGTGAGCAATCGTCGAAAGCGTTATTGCAAAGAGATTTCGAGAAAATCACCTTCTTTCAGCAGGGGTGTTTAAACATTTCGGTAGTGAAAGGGCGTGATGAGTCCATTGCAGCAACAATGCGTCAGCTAACAATCGACTGCGCAAGGTGTTTAGGGAGTTCGTATGCGCTGATGACAACTATCCCTTATGGGTTTGTTCCACCGCTTTGGTGCGGTGGAGTTGTATCAGGATACGCGAGCGCAGAATTGCCTGCAGACGATCTAGACAGGCTTGGTAGATGGATGAGTCGTGGAGTTTTGGGACGGGCATTTGACGACGGATGGCTCAGGGGGGTATACGAACTCAATATCCTGAATAAGTGTCAGGCAAATAGAACTGTACATGGAACGACACTGATAGACTGGGTAAATCGCAATCGATACGGCACATGGTCAGAGATTTCCGAGAATCGCTTTCGTTGGGATCTAGAACTTGAGACATGCATTCGTGCTGAACATTCACTTATTCAATTTAATCTGATCGTGCAATGAGATTCTATTTGCGGCGTTGGGTGGCACGCAACGCCGTGAACCCTTTTTGGCGAGAGTGAAAAAGTCTTGATGCGATTGAGGTTAGTGGCGATGCTTTCGTTTCTCACCGCGAAAGGATCGTTCACCGCTCACCCGAAAGGATTCGGGAATGTCGCATCAAGACCCTAGTCGAAGTCAGCAAGGTCGAAGTCAGGTTGTCGTTGCCGAGTTCCAAGCGGATCAGCTCAAGCAGTCACTGGAGCGATTGCTCGGCGAGGGGGACTGGGGTGCGATTCGGTTTCGTGACGACTGCACGTGGGGCCCACGGCAATTGGCGGCCACGGCGTTGCTCTGGGCTTGGTCGGATGAACTCACGCTGGGGGACCGCTTCTTTGCTGCCCGCAGATTAGCTCAATTTCTGTTTGCGCCGCAACAGGAGTTTGCCAGTTCGGTGCAAGCCTTCATGAAGTTGCTGCTGCGTTGGACGGTGCTGCTGGTCGGCGTATTGCAGGTGACGTTTCGACGGCAGATGCAGCGTGCATTACCCACCCTTTGGCGAGTTCATGGCCTGGTCCTCTTCGGCATTGATGGCAGCCGAGTCGACGTGCCGCGAAGCAAGTCACACGAGGCGGCACATGCTCCGGTTCGCGATGGTAAGGGACGAAAACTCAAACGCAATCGTCGCCAGAAACCGCGCACCGCGATTCACTCGCGCAAGGCAAGCGTCCCGCAAATGTGGTTGACCCTGCTGTTTCACGTCGGCACAGGACTGCCTTGGTCGTGGCGAATCGGTCCGACCGGCAGTAGCGAGCGCGAGCATTGGTTGGCGATGCTCGACGAACTTCCGAGCAATGCCCTGATCACCGCCGATGCTGGCTTCGTGGGTTACGATTGTCTGCGCGCCGTTGTTAACAGTGGTCGCCATTTCCTGGTGCGAGTCGGTTCGAATGTGCGTCTGCTGTACAAGCTGGGCTTCTCCCGCGAAGTCGTTGGCACGGTGTATCTCTGGCCCGATCGTGCTGCCCGTCGCAGCCAGCCGCCGCTCGTGTTACGCCTCGTCGTGGCCACTGGTGGAAAGTATCCGGTCTACTTGCTCACCAGCGTCGGAGAAGAAGAATTATCGCGCGGGCAAGTCCTCGACGTTTACCGTCGTCGCTGGGGCGTGGAACTCTTCTTTCGCCACTTGAAGCAAACGTATCAGCGCCGCAAACTTCGCAGCACCAATGCCGCGCATGCGCGTTTGGAGTTGGAGTGGTCGCTGCTGGGACTATGGAGCATGGCGCTCGATGCTCAGGTCCAAGCGACGCGCGTACAACTAGATCCTACTCAACTCAGCCTAGCGGGCGTCTGGCGCACGTATCGGCGGCTGATGCGCGACTATCGACATCCGCTGGCTCGGCAACAATCGCTCCCCCACCAACTCCCTCAAGCAGTGCGCGACACCTACGAGCGAGCCAACAAATCCAGCCGCAACTATCCTCGCAAAAAACGTCCCGACCCGCCCGCTGGCTCTCCCGAGTTCCTACTCGCCACCAAGTCCCAAATCCATCGCGCCCGCTACCTCACGACCGCTGCCTAAAAAGGGTTCACGGCGTTGGGTGGCACGGGTTCTTCCCGTGTCTGCTGGCCATTCTCGTGCGAGAGGGATGGAACGACTCTGATGGACTTCGAGCAGTTCTGGGGTAAGGCCGCGTTGCAGTTGGAGGCGAAATTGAGTTGACACCCGCCAGGCTTGGCGAGGAGCCTTACTTCGTAAGACGACGGAGGCTAACCAAGGAAGCGAAAGGTGGCCAGCTGCAGAATACCTCCATCCTGGGCGCGACGATAATATCGTCGTCAGTTACTTGACAAGTGCGCACTAAGTCGTCATAAGTTAAATGGCTGTTTGGCAACTTGGTGGAAGGTGCGTAGCTGCGCGGCGGGAAGAATTCGCGCCAGTGCGAGAATCCGTTTCTGGTAACCAGTCATGCCAGTACGACCGGGGCAGGCGTTGGTTTTCGGGCGAGTTCGGGCAGTCCTTTTTCCGGAAACGGTTGGCCCGAAAAACCTCCCGACCGCGGGGCTGATGATTTGCCAGAGCAACCAGTTAATCAACAAACAGGATGATTTCAGAGTTGGCAAATTGGGCGTAAAGCGTTGCTGCAGAACGGCTTGAATGCGATGCACGCAAAAGGGGGGTGTTGATAAACCTAGACGGCATAATCGAGTACGGCAATTCTGCGTCGCCGGATACTACCTGCCAGCCTGGGCCCGCGGTCTCCCGCCTGTCACGCACGCGATGAAGCGGCCGGCCGGCTAGAATCCGCCCAATGGAACCGAATCCTTACGAATCGCCGACTGTGCAGAACCAGCGCGAGTTGGAACTTGCCCCGGCGATCAAGGCCCGCACGCTGGCGGTCGTCTTCATCGTGATCTTGGCTGCGATTCTCCTGCTCGCTTGCGCCGGCTGCACGTTCTTGCTGTATTTGGTTTTCTCCGGGGGGATTCCAAGTCCCGATTGATCGGCGTCGTTGCCAGTCGGGTGAATCTGGCCGGCTGGGGGCCTTTCACCTTCGCCCTGTTGGCAAAGTGCAGGGGACGCCTATACTGATGGCGCTAAGCGAAAAACACTCGGCAGTGACGCCACCGCTTGTCCCAGCTGGAGATACGTCTAGCTCCATTCGTGGCTCGTCGTTCCCCCTGCCCGTGCCAGCTAGTTGCCTCGCGGCCGAAGACTTGGCCCCGAGATAGCCCGAAAAAAGCCAGCCAGAACCATTTAGCCCGACCAAATTGGCCCGAGAATTCTGGCCAATCAAACAAGACAGCCGCGGAAAACGAGGACAGCCGTGAACGATGCGCCGCCGTCAACTTTTCTCTCTCGCAACGAGTTCCTGCTCCGGCGACTCCACTCGCTGAGCGGCGTGATTCCCGTCGGCGCTTATATGGTGGTGCATTTACTCACCAATTCGACCGTGCTCGATAGCGCCCTGACGTTCCAGAAAAACGTCTACACCATTCACAGCTTGGGTCAGATTCTCCCAGTGGTGGAATGGGTGTTCATCTTCATTCCGCTGCTGTTCCATGCCATTTTCGGCGTGGTCATCATTCGCGGTGGCCTCCCGAACAGCAGCACGTATAAGTACGGCAGCAACGTCCGTTACACCCTGCAACGGGCCACGGGCATGATCGCCTTTGTGTTCATTATGTGGCATGTTTTTCACATGCACGGTTGGTTCCACTCGAAGTGGTGGACCGAAGGGGTGGCTGCTCCGCTGGGTGGGCACATGTTCCGCCCATACAACGCCACATCGACGGCCGCTGAGGCCCTCTCGCCGCTGATCGTACAATTGCTGTATGCCATTGGCATCCTGTCGTGCGTCTTTCACCTGGCGAACGGCATTTGGACCTTCGGCATTACCTGGGGCGTCTGGATCACACCTGCGGCCCAGCGCCGTGCGACAATCGCCTGCGTCGTATTCGGGCTAGGGCTCTCGGTGGTTGGTTTGAGCGCGCTGGGTGGTTTTGCCACCAAGACCAAAGAACAAATCGAACAGATTCGCAAAGATGAAGACAAGATGTACGACTCGAAGGTCGCGTCCGGTGAAGTAACACCGGCTGACCAGAAGCGCTGGCACGACCATGCAACGCATGCCAAGGCTGGTGGTTCTCATGCACCGGTGAATCCGCCTGCTGAACCAGCGGAAGAGACGAAAGATAAATAGTCGGGTCGAAAGAGGGGCTGCCCCCTCACCCTAGCCCTCTCCCCGGAGTACCGAGGAGAGGGAGTAAGAAATGCGAAACACACCGTTCCCTAGCCTCTAGCCTCTAGCCCCTAGCCCCTAGCCCCTTCCCCCTCATGGCAAAGCAACGCGTTTTAATCGTCGGTGGTGGTTTGGCTGGCCTGGCTGCAGCGATGAAGCTGGCCGAGCTTGACATCGCGGTCGACCTGATGAGCCTGACACCCGTCAAGCGTTCGCACAGTGTGTGTGCCCAAGGTGGCATCAACAGTGTGAACGACCTGACCCGCCAGCAGGGAGATACCGAGTACCTGCACTTGGACGATACCGTGTATGGCGGTGACTTCCTGCAGCATCAGCCCCCGGTTAAAGAAATGACCGTTTGGGGACCAAAGATCATCGAACTGATGGACCGCCTTGGGGTGACGTTCAATCGGACGCCGGAGGGATTTCTTGATCGTCGCCGCTTCGGTGGTACGCTCTTCAAGCGCACCGCCTTCGCCGGCGCTACGACTGGCCAACAACTGCTGTACGGTCTCGACGAACAAGTTCGTCGCTGGGAAACCGAAGGAAAGGTTAAGAAGTACGAGTTCTGGGATTTCCTCGGCCCGGTGCTCGACGACAACGGCGTTTGCCGTGGCGCGATCGGCCAAGACCTGACGACCATGGAAATGCGGGCCTTCCCCGCCGACGCGGTGATCGTCGCTTCGGGTGGTCCTGGTTTGATCTATGGCCGCTCGACCATGTCGATGGTTTGCACCGGCAGCGCAGCCAGCCGTTGTTTTCAAGCTGGGGCCAAGTTCGGCAACGGCGAATTTATTCAGGTTCATCCGACCGCCATTCCCGGTGCCGACAAGCTCCGCTTGATGAGCGAATCGGCCCGCGGTGAAGGTGGCCGCGTGTGGGTGCCGCGCAAGCCGCAGGATCCTCGCGATCCGTTGACGATTCCCGAAAACGAGCGTTACTACTTTCTGGAAGATCGCTATCCGAAGTACAAGAACCTCGTGCCCCGCGATATCGCGACCCGCGAAATCTTCGATATCTGTGTGAACGAGGGGCTGAGCGTCGAAAAGGATCGGCTAGCCGTTTATCTCGACCTGACTCATATTCCTCGAGCGGAACTGAATCGCAAGTTGGGTGGCATTCTCGAGATTTACGAGAAGTTCCAAGGTGTCGATCCTCGCAGCACGCCGATGAAGATTTTCCCGGCGGTTCACTACTCGATGGGCGGCCTCTGGGTCGACTATCAGAAGAGTGCCGATGGCGGTCTGCAGCAGGGCTCGCCCAAGAACCAGATCACGAACATTCCCAATCTCTACGCGATGGGTGAATGCGACTATCAATATCACGGCGCGAATCGCCTCGGCGCGAACTCGCTCCTCAGTTGCATCTTCAGCGGCTTGATCACGGCACCGGGCATCGAGACGTTGCTGAAGGGTTCTAAGCAGGCAGCTTCCGAGCTTCCTTCGTCGCTCTTCGAACGAGCCATGAAGCAACAGAAGACGCGCCACGAAGGGCTCCTCAAGCGTCCTGCTGGTGGCGAGAACCCGTACCTGATTCACCAGGAACTGGGCGATGTAATGACCAAGGCGGCGACCGTGGTTCGTCGCAACGATCAGCTGCGAGATGCAGTCGCCAAGGTGAAGGAACTGCACGAGCGGTCGCACAAGTGCTCGCTGTCGGATTCGGGTGTCTGGACCAACCAGAACGTGGTCTTCACCAAGTCCCTCATCGATATGTTCCCGCTGGCACTCACCATCCTGCAGGGCGCGTTGGCTCGCGATGAAAGCCGCGGCGCTCACTACAAGCCCGATTTCTCGTTCAGCGCGCTCACGGCCACTGATCCGACCGAACGTCGTCGTCAGGCCGAAGCCTGGTGCGATAACTTCGACGAGAACAATCGCAAGTGGCTCAAGTCGACCATCGCCACCTGGGATGGGAAGGAAGTCAAGCTGAGCTACGAAGATGTCGATACTTCGATCGTCACGCCGCGGCCTCGCTTGTATGGCCTGGTCGGTGCCGAAGAGATCGAAAAAGTGTGGAAAGAACGGCAAGTAGCCAAGGAACAAGCTGCGGCCAAGAATGGCAACGGTGCTGCGGCTGGCAAGCCCGCGTTGGCCGGGGCTCACTAGCACTGGTTGTTGATTCCTGAAGTAGCCCGACGCATAAGCGAGGGAGAATTGCGGCACAACGTAAAAGTAGAAAATCCCCTCGCTGACGCGTCGGGCTACCTAATGAAGTGTTCGTGTGGATAGTCGAATTCAGTTGAATTGTTTTCTCCATCAACGGTTTGCAGAATCATCATGGCAGACTCGCATCACGCTAACGGTCACGGTTCCAATGGTCACGCCCACGGTGCCGAACCGGCCGCCAAGCCCGATACGTTCGAAGTTCGCATCTTGCGGCAAGACGCGCCGGGCGAGCCCAGCTACTGGGAACGTCACACGGTCAAGTACGAATCGGACATGAACGTCATCAGCGTGCTGCAGCGAATTGCTGCCAAGGCAACGTCGTCCGAAGGGAAGCGAGTCGCGCCCGTCGCCTGGGACTGCAACTGCCTGGAAGAAGTCTGCGGCGCTTGTACGATGGTCATCAACGGTAAGGTGCGTCAAAGCTGCTCGGCCCTGGTCGACAAGCTGCTCACCGATCATCCGGCGGAGATCGAACTCCAGCCCATGACCAAGTTCCCGGTGGTGCGCGACCTGGTCGTCGACCGCGGCCGCTTGTTCCGTGCCTTGCAAAAGGTGAATGCCTGGATTCCGGTCGACGGTTACTACGACCTGGGCCCTGGTCCGAAGGTGCCCGCGTCGATTCAGGAACAAACCTATCCGCTGAGCGAATGCATGAGCTGCGGCTGCTGCCTCGAAGCATGCCCGCAGTATCTGAAGGTCGAGCTTGTGCGGGACGAAGGGGAAACGGAAGAGGCCTACCAAGCTCGCAAGAACAAAACGTTCGACAGCGAGTTTGTGGGTGCTCACGCCATCAGCCAGGCGATGCTCTTCAACATGCATCCCACCGGTGCCATGAACGCCGGCGATCGCCTCGAAGCACTCACTGCCGAAGGTGGTATTCAAGTCTGTGGCAATGCCCAGAACTGCGTCGCTGTCTGCCCCAAGCGAATCCCACTCACCACCAGCATCGCCCGCGCTGGCCGCGCCACCACGCTGCACACGCTGAAAAAGTGGTTCGGGGGGTAAGTCAGGTTGCTCAGCCCGATCAGTAATGAATCGATCCAACTGAAAGCCCTGTTCTCTTGAGCAGGGCTTTCTTCATAGAACTCACGCAATCAGATCAAACACCACGCGCCCATGCACGTCGGTCAGGCGGCGGTTGATGCCGTTGTGGTACCAGGTGAGCTTGGTGTGATCGATGCCGAGCAGGTGCAGCACCGTGGAGTGCAGATCGTACACTGTGGTGGGATCGCTCGCGGGCTGATAGCCGACTTCGTCACTGCTGCCGTAAGCGTAGCCGCGCTTGACGCCGCCGCCGCAGAGCCAGCCGGTGAAGCAGAGGTTGTGGTGGTCGCGCCCCTTGCCGTTCTCTCCCTGGGTGAACGGCGTGCGGCCGAATTCGCTGGTCCAGAAGACGAGCGTATCGTCGAGTAGCCCGCGACGCTTCAAGTCTTTGAGTAATCCCGCGACGGGCTTATCGAGCAGGACTCCCTGCGTATCATGATTCTGCTTCAGGTCTTCGTGCGCATCCCAATTGATGCGGGGCGAACCGAGCGCGCCGCCGTTGTAGAGTTGCACGAACCGCACGCCTCGTTCAATCAAGCGGCGAGCGAGCAGACAGTTGCGGCCAAAGCCGGCCGTCAAAGGCTGATCGAGGCCGTACAGCGCGTGCGTCTCGGCCGACTCATCTTCCAGGCCCACGGTCTGCGGAATGCTCGCCTGCATTTGCGCGGCCAGTTCGTACGAACGAAGCCGCGCGGCGAAAGCGCTGTCGAGCGGATATTGCTCGGCCATCCGCCGATTCATCTGCTCCAGCACTTGCATCGCAGCGGCACGGGCCGCGGGCGAAACGTTGGCCGGCGTATTCAGGTTCGTGACTGGATCGGGCTTTGAGGTTTCAAACGCAACCCCCTGATGCTGGGCGGGCAGGAAGCCGCTCCCCCAGTTACTGGCTCCGCCGTTCACAATGCCGCGCGGATCAGGCAACACCACGAACGACGGCAGCGACTGCGTTTCCGAGCCCAGCCCATACGACAGCCACGCTCCCAAGCTGGGATAGCCATTGAGTGTGAAGCCGGTATTCATCTGAAAGCAGGCTGGCGTGTGCGAACTGCTCTTCGCCACCAGGCTGCGAACGATCGTCAAATCGTCGACGCACTCGGCAATATGCGGCAGCAGGCCGCTGACCCAGGTGCCGGTCTCGCCATACTGTTTGAACGGATAGAAGCTCTTTTGCAACTTGCCAATCTTGCCGAAGAAGGGCTCCAGTTTTCCCTTGCCGGTAAGGGGCTGACCATCGAGCTTTTCCAGTTCTGGCTTATAGTCGAACGTATCGACCTGGCTCACACCGCCGGGCGAAAAGATATGGATGCATCGCTTCGCGCGGGCAGCATGATGCAGCCCGGTCGACGCCTTCGCTCCCGCAGCCGCAGCATCTTCGCCCAGCATCGCCGCCAGCGCCATCGCGCCCAATCCACTCGCCGCATGCGCCAGCCAATCGCGACGATTCGTCGCCAAAAGCGACGGGAACGGATTCAATGGATTTAACGTAGCCATGCAACAGACCACCGGTGGGAGAAGCGAAGGATACAGTCTACTCGCGAGCGAAGGGGGAACTCAAATCGAGAGATGAGGATGTCGGGTTGAATTGAGGGCTAGCTAGGTCGCTGGACTTAAGGAGGTAACGCGACAGAATAATCTGGCATACACGCAGCGATTGCGGCCGCCAACTCAAGGGTAGACTTGTGAACCGTTCTGCGACCACTTTTTTCTGGCAACGTAAGAGCTTTTGCCAAATCGCGAATCCGAAGCTCCAAGTTGTTTTGTGGCACTCCACGGCGATTAGATGATGCCCAGCGGCGAATTGCTGGCGCGGCAACTTCGTCATAGTTGAGATAGCAGATCGTTCCCGCCGCCTGATGCTTGCTGGCGACCTTTGTGATCTGTGCGATGAGTTCATTCTGATCCATTACCCCATTCTACCCGCGCACGAAAAAGCCCCGCTAGATTCGCGAGGTCGAATCGTCGGCCTTAGAATATCCACCCATGCCAACTACCCGTTCAGCGATGCCGATCTTCGCAGCCGTGCTGCTAATGCTGCCGGTGCTCTATGTGATCAGCTATCTGGCACTGGTGCGTGCGGTTAGGCAGGGGGACAACACGTATTCCTTTCAATGTCCCGCGCCGCTGCGACCTTTGTACGCTCCGCTCTTTCTGATCGACATCCAGCTTCGACCCGAAGCGTGGTGGGTTCGGGAAGCTACCTCACCACCACCAACGAACGGCACATAGGAATTGCACCCACCTCTTACTTAACGCAATTTGACGATCAGCGTACCCCACAAGGAAAGCCCTCGCCGAGGCGATGAGTGGCGACAGAGTTCCGAAGCGACTCTCGGAGCACAATTCGCCGCCAATGCTTGTCAGGACAATTGCGCGATTTCAGCGAGTCGCTTTTTGTGCTAAATGTAGTTGACAATTGCGCATCACTAGCTTAATAAATGATTGTTTTTAAGTGGGGAGTCTACTGCGCGCATGGTGAGTAAGCGGGCTGGCAGTGATGAACTCGTCAGCAAGGTTTGCGCGGCGAACGATTTGGCTGTGGAGCATGCAAGAATTGCGACTGCGAGCTGGGGCGAAGGGGGTTTATCAACGAATAGGATGAATCTCGATCGCCGACTTGTGGCGCAAGTTGTTGGGGCAACAATGCTTGCCAGCGAATTGCGCAAAGCTAGGGTGTTGAAGAACTCGGGGACGTTAGCACTGCGCGAACGACAAACTCATAGTGCCAGAGGAGCGAAAAAAGGCTATCCTGGTAGCTGTTGAAGTCGGTGAGGCGAACGAATGGGAATGCATCGGAGCCGGAAATGAACCTGAGAACCGCCGTGAGTGTGCTAGGGTTGATTGTTGTCACTTGCCAGGCAGCTTGGGGACATCCGGGGCATACGCACACAGATCCAACTGGCAGCGGATTGCACGCTGGCTTCTTTCATCCGCTGCTCGGGCTCGATCACTTGCTGGCCATGTTCGCCGTTGGGCTGCTGGCCACACAAATTGGCGGCCGGGCCATGTGGGCTTTGCCGGCCGCGTTCTTGGGAATGATGATCGTCGGCGGTGGCCTCGGGATTGCAGGCTTCGCTATGCCGGGAATTGAAATTGCCATCGCGTTGACGGTGGTGACGCTAGGCATTGCGCTGGCCTTTGGCCGGAAGTATCCGCTGCTCGCGGCAGCTGTGGTGATTGGCTTGTTCGGCCTGTTGCACGGTCATGCTCACGGCACCGAAATGCCCGGCAGTACGCAACCTGTTATGTATGCGATGGGCTTCATCCTGGCCACGGCCGGGCTGCATCTGGCTGGCGTTGGGGCCGGCTTGCTGTTCGTTCGCGGTCAGCAAGATCCGCTGTTCGTGCGACTCTCGGGCGCTGCTATTTCGCTGGCGGGCGTGATGATTCTGCTCGGTGCGATTTAGTTCGCTGGCTGCTCAAATCACTCAACTGACTTCAGGTCGAAGTCGTGCTTGTTCTGCGACGGGCTGACTTCGCATTGAATTCCCGCAGTGGCCGGATTGCTGTACTTCTGCGGGACAAACCAGATTTCCCGTTGCGTGCCGCTGCCCGAAATCATTCCTTCGGGCGTATAACTGCCAGGGTTGCCAATGCTTTCGACGCCGGTCACGCTGACTGAATGCTGGCCTTCCACGGCACCATCGCCGAACTTGAACGTGGTGAGCGAGTAGCGCCCCTCGGCATCGGTAATTCCTTCCGCGGGGCGACCACCACTCGTCGACAGGAACATGACGGCCGCATTTTTCACTGGCTTGCCATCGAGAGTAACCACGCCGCTAACGGGAATCATCCGTGGACCGGTATCACAACCGGCAACGAAGATCAGGAGTGCGCCGGCAACGAGTCCGGCGATGCAGCGGGCAGAGTTCATGGCGAGAGGCTTCGTGCGAGAGGAGTCTGGGGTCGGGAGTCTTTGGCGAAAGGCGGTTCAGCGAATGGGAAGTCTTGCTTCGCCAAAGACTGCCGACCCCTGACCTCACGCAAAGCGCACGCTTACAGCTGGGCTACCTGGCCGTCCCAACGACTTCCCAGGTACTGATAGTTCTGATGATCGATCCGGTCGGTGAGGAGCCGCACCGAACCGTCACCGAACAGGAACATCGCCCCGCCGGGATGGAGCGACTTGAAGCCGACTTCGGTGTTCCAGTTGTTATGCCGATTACAGGCGGGCCTGGTTCCGGTTCGATCGCACGAGTCGTAGTTGATGGGAATGATCGTCGTGGCGTAGCCATTGCCGCTATTGGAGCGGGCCCACCCTGCCGAGAAGTGAGTCGAACAAGCAGGGCGAACTTCGCCGAAGAAAATCGTCGACGACAGGCCGTCGGTGATATCGCTCAGACGCATCGACACGCCGCGGACGACGCCCATCCGGCTGAAGGGGCCGGGAATGTTGTCGATCTGGTCCGATGACGTGTTGGTGGCGAAAGTGTTGTAGGGATGCGAGCAGGAAGAAGCGGGGTTGGTCTCTACACGCGTGGGGCCGCGCGACGCGCCGTAATTCGTGAGGGCGGTAGTGCCATAGCGTTTGGGGCTGTTGTCGGTGGGGCAGCGGAGCGAAGGGAGGTAAGTCCCGGCGAGTTCTTGAAACGTTTGCGGTGTGGCCTGGTCTTCGATCCGATAGAGTTTGAAATCGAACTTGTCGAATAGAGCTTGCTGTTCCATATAGGGAAGCAGGTGCAAGATGGCCGAGCCCTTGATGGGATTCATCAGTGGGTCGTAGGCCCAGAAGGCACCGGGGGGAAGAATCTTCAAGCTGTCTTCGTAATTGGCCAGGGCCAGTCCGAGTTGTTTGAGATTGTTCGAGCACTGGGCCCTGCGGGCCGCTTCTCGAGCGGCCTGTACCGCTGGCAACAGCAGCGCGACCAAGACGCCGATAATTGCAATTACTACGAGCAGTTCGACGAGGGTAAAGCCTCGCGCGCGAGCACGATCCATTCGCAACACCACCAGGGGAGAGTCAGGGGGGAGGGAAGTTAGCGGGGCCTTTAGAATACCCAGCTGGCCGTGCATTTTTCAATCAAATTTTAGGGCTGCTGCTACTTTTTACAGCGATGAAGTTGGATTAAACACTTGCACCTGCTCCTCTTTCGCGCTGGCCACAGCGGGCATGGTGACGAGCACCGGTTGATCGAGCAAGGCGCGCGTGGAGCCGGCACCCAGGGGCACGACGGCTGGCGGAACCGCACGCAGGTGAAGGTCGGGAGCCCAATAGAGAAGCCCCACCGTCATCAGCCGGAAGACCGACGAGAGCCCGAAGAGCGTGAGGAACGCTGCATGGGACTCGTGCATGGAAGTGAGAATCGCAGCACCGAGAAAGCTCCCCACGACCATCGCCGCGGAGTTCCCCCAGTTGTAGAACGTGAGCATGCCCGTGCGGTCTTGGCGCGGGATCGCTTCAAAGAACATCAGCAGCATCGCCAGTTCGTACGCGGCCCAGGTGAAACCGGAGACCAACTGCACGGCGCATAGATAGAGGAACTCGCCCGTAACGACCCAGTGCCCGCTGGAACCGGGCACCGTGATGGGAACAGTCCATTGCCAGACCGAGAACCAGTCGCTGATGACCCAGAACGACGAAATGGGAATGATCGCGATGCCGCCAATCCACAGGAGTCGCTTGGCACCTGCTTGTTGCGCGACGCGGCCCCAGTACGGAGTGGCGAGCACTTTTCCCGCGAAGCCCAGCCCGATCATCAGCATGTATTCGAAGTACGAGATGTGCTGATCGAGAAACAAGTACGAATTGAAATACGGCCCGGAGATTTGCACGGCCACTTGCATCGCCAGCAAATACCAAACGAGCGTGCCGCCATTTTTGGCGGTCGAGGCAAACAACTGCCGGATGGGCACATGGCGATCGCTAATGCGGCCGCGATTCGGCTCGCTTTGACAAAGCAGCGCCAGGCCGGATATCAGCCGGCAGGTGGCGGCGACAAACAGGATCGCGCAAAACGCATGCAGCACCAGACCCTGGCTTTTAGCCCAATGCAGAATCAAACCACCGCTGGCGAAACCTAACAAAGTGAAAGCTTGACCCGTACGTGTGCGACAGGCGAAGAACTTCGTGCGGATCCGTTTGGGAATGATCGTTTCGATCCAAGTATTCCACGATGGTCCGCCCGAGAGCCCGGCAAACCAATAGACGGTCGCGGCAAAGTAGATCCACCAGACCGAAGCGGGAAAGCCGCCGACGTTCGCATTTGTCGAATCGGGGGCCAGGAAAATTGCGACGGGGAGCAGGAATACGCTAATTGCTTGTAGAAAAACGCAAGCAGCCACCCATAGCCGGTGAGAACCGAGTTTGCGAACCAGCCAGGGGGAAGCCAACTGCAAAGTCGCGCCGGCGAGCATGGGCAACGTGGCGGCGAGTCCACCCGCCGTCTTGCCCGCACCCACGGCTAAGGCAAAAGGGACGATGTAGGTCTCCCCAATGCCAACCATCATGCTATAGCCGGCCGCATCAGCAAAGCTGGCGTGGATATCGGCTCGGAGGGGTGTCTGCGACCGCTGGGCCGAAGTTGCAGACGAAGTTGGGGCAGGCATTACCGTGGCAGGCGTGTTGATCGGCGTGCAAGACGCTTTATTTGACACCTGAGCCAAAAAAGACCGACGGGGCGGGAGCGCGAGCGACATGGATCAAAGCAGCTAGCTGTTATTAAATTCTAATTCGAACGGTAGGAGTACTGGAGAGGGGACAGTAAATACTGAGAAGTGTTCGCTGTGGCAACGTCAGTAAACCCCGGAAACCATCCCCGCTGGAAGCTTCGGCGACTCTACATCGCTTGCAGTACCAGCGGGGGCGGGGGCGGGCGGAAATCAGAGGTCAGAAGACGGAGGTCGGAAAATCGGAGGAACAGTACCGTGGGATTATGGCTACGAGCGAGGCCGCCGTTATTTCAGTGCCTCGTTTTTCGTTAAACTAGGCCTAAGATCAGAGGAAAGATTGTGATTTCAAGCCTGTGAGATTTGCCGATGCAAATTGCTTCTGCCAAGCAGTTAACGGTTTATCGAGAGGCTTTTGGTTTGGCAATGAAAATCTTCGTACTGACAAAGACCTTTCCTGCTGACGAGCGGTACGTGCTAGTAAGCCAGATTCGGCGATCGTCTCGGTCGGTATGCTTGAACCTTCGAGAGGCTTGGTCCAAGCGACGATATCGGGCTCACTTCGTCCAGTAAACTAACGGATTGCGATGGTGAAAACAGCGAAACTGACTCATCCCTCGACTTCGCCCTAGAATGCGGGTACCTGAATGCTGCCACCCATCAAGAACTAACGACGAAATGTGCTTCCATCGGACGCATGCTCGGCTCGATGATCCAAAACCCTGACTCCTTCCTCTTACGCCCCAAAAAACGCCCTGAACATTAACCATTTTTGTCCACTGTCTCCTGTCCTCCGACTTCCGATTCTCTGACCTCCGATCTTTTTCCCCTGACCTCCGTCCTCTTTAGCTAAACGCAACCCTAACAACCGCCCCTATGTCCACCGCCACCCTCGATAAATCCGGCTCTCGCGTTCGCCGCATGTTCGGCGAGATTGCTCCGCATTACGACCGGATGAACCACTTGCTGTCGATGAACATCGACAAATACTGGCGGTGGTACACAGTCCGCAAGTTGAATCCGCAGGCAGGTGATCCGATCCTGGATGTCTGCACCGGTACGGGCGATTTGGCCTTAGCCTTCCATCGCTATACCAAAGGTCAGTCGCCGATTGTGGCCTCGGACTTCTGCGGCGAGATGCTCGAAATCGGCTGCCACAAACGAGATCGGGCGAAGATCGCTGCCGAACAGATCGAGTTTATTGAAGCCGACGCACAAGCTTTGCCATTCGAGAGCGATCGCTTCGGTGTGGTCTCGGTCGCCTTCGGACTCAGGAATGTCGCCGACACCGATCTAGGGTTGCGCGAGCTAACCCGGGTTTGCAAACCGGGCGGTCAGGTCGCGGTGCTGGAATTCTCAACTCCCACCTGGCAGCCCTTCAAAGCGTTCTACGGCTTCTACTTCCGCAACGTACTCCCACGCATCGGGCAAATGCTCGCGCGGAACAGCTCGGCCGCCTATGAATACCTGCCCCAAAGCGTGGGGCTCTTTCCGCAAGGGAAAGAACTGGCGACGAAGATGGAAGCAGCAGGGCTGAAGGATGTGAAGTACTACACGCTGACGTTCGGCATCGCCACGCTCTATGTGGGGCGAAAATGAGCACCGCTCCAAACTTGCCACTGGTGCTGGCAATGACAGGCGCCAGCGGGGCTCCGTATGCCGTGCGCCTGCTCGAGGTACTCCTGGCTGGCGGTCATGAAGTCCACCTGATGATTAGCCCCAGCGG
This sequence comes from Anatilimnocola aggregata, assembly GCF_007747655.1. Taxonomy (NCBI): domain Bacteria; kingdom Pseudomonadati; phylum Planctomycetota; class Planctomycetia; order Pirellulales; family Pirellulaceae; genus Anatilimnocola; species Anatilimnocola aggregata. Next base: position 1,323,589 of record NZ_CP036274.1, on the reverse strand, counting down.
TCAGGCGGTGCTGAAGCAGGAATTGGGCCTGCAGGTGGCCATCGGCAACTTCGAACTGAGCCAACTCCTGCCGAAACTCCCAATCGGGCAACTTCCCGGCAAGCTGGTCTATCACCACCATCAGGACTACTTCACTCCTGTGGCCAGCGGCTCGTTTCTGACTCGCGGCATGGTCGTTTGTCCCTGCTCGGGGACCACGCTCAGTGGTATTGCCCACGGTAGCAGTAGCAACCTCATCCAACGGGCTGCCGACGTGCACCTCAAAGAACGCCGCAAGTTAATTCTCGTCCCGCGCGAAACGCCCCTCTCGCTGATCTATCTCGACAACATGCGGAAGGCCGTCGAAGCCGGTGCGGTCATGCTTCCCGCCTCGCCCGGCTGGTATCACGGCGTCCGCGATCTCAACGACCTGGTCGACTTCATCGTCGCCCGCATTCTCGATCAACTCGGCCTGCCCAATACGCTCATGCGGCGCTGGGGCGAATGAGCAAATTCTGCCTCCCCGCAAGGGATAGATGCTTTCCGGGCCGCTAGTTAGAATGGAATCTCCGACGTTACCTCTCCCAGAAACCATTCCGCGGAAGTTCGCGATGCTTGAGACTGCCGGCCAGACATTGCTCACCAGCGGCCAGTTGCTGGCTCAGACTGGCATCGCCAAGACGATGCTCGGTTACGTCGCAGTGTTCGCGCTCATCGCGATCGGCATCTCGCTGATTTGCCGGCCCTCGAGCCGCGCTCCAGCCGAAAAGCCCAAAAAGAAATAGGCAATCGTTTTTGCCTCCGCATGAAGCTCAAATGTGTCCCCGCTGATTTTCAGGTCGAAGAACAGATCACGCTGCGCTCAACCGGCGGACCTTTCGCACTCTATCTGCTGAACAAAGAATCGATCGGCACGCTCGAAGCCATCGATCAAATTGTCCAGCGTTGGAACTTCTCCCGCCCGCAAATGGCCTGGGCCGGTCTGAAAGATCGCCACGCCCGCACCAGCCAATACATCACGGTGAAGGGTGGCCCCCGGCAGAACATGGAGGCCGGCGGCATTCAGTTGAAGTTCCTGGGCTACGCTGCCCGCCCCGTTCACCCGCGCGATATCGTCAGCAATCGTTTCACCGTCGTCATGCGAGATATGGACGCTCCGTCGATCGCAGCTGCCCAGCGCACACTGGCCGAAGCCGAGCGCGACGGTCTGCCCAACTATTTCGACGAGCAACGCTTCGGTTCGCTCGGCGAGTCCGGAGTCTTCATTGCCCAGCCGTGGTGCAAAGGGGACTACGAGCAGGCTCTCTGGCTGGCACTGGCAGAGCATAACGACCATGACCGTCCCGACGAGCGTGAGCAGAAACGCCTCCTCCGCGAACTGTGGGGCAAATGGCCAGAGTGCAAAGCGGCGCTCGCGCGGTCGCATCGCCGCAGCGTGATAACGTTCCTGGCCGACAAACCCATTCAGCCCGATTTCAAACGGGCATTCGCGCTGATCCGGCAAGAACTCCGCAGTTTGTGGCTGGCCGCTTATCAAAGCCACCTGTGGAACCAAATGCTCGCCGCGGTTCTCGAAGCGAACTGCCCTCCCGAAGTACTCCGGCGGCAACGCATCGCCAGGCAAGAACTCCCCTTCTTCACTTCGCTACCGGCCGAACATCGCGACTGGCTGCATGCCTTTCAAATGCCGCTCCCGTCGGCCCGGCTCCATCTGGATCCCGGCGATTTGAAAGACTTGATCGACGACGTGATGAGTGCCGAAGGGATGGAACTGCGCGAGGTCCGCGTCAAGTATCCGCGCGATGCCTTCTTCAGCCGTGGCGAACGGCCAGCCATCTTTCTGCCCGAGTATCTCACGCACGAAACCGCTGCGGACGATATCTATCGTGGTCGGGAAAAGCTGACGCTCAAGTTCACGCTCCGTCGCGGCTCTTATGCCACCATCTTCGTCAAGCGCATCACCGGCCTGGCTTGGAGCGATGAAGAAGACGATTCGGAAGAAGAAGCTCCCACTGAAGAGGCGTAATCCCGCGGGCTGATTTCAGCCTAAATGTTCAACATCGAACCTCTTAATTGAACACTCACCCGCAGCCAAACCCGCGAATGGCGCACATCGCTGTTCAATTAACGACCCCTTAATTGAACGCCCCCCGCTTTGCGGGTCGTGGTTAAATTCATCCTTCGCTGTTCGCTCTTCAATCGGTCCGGTTCCAGCTATTTTTTCAGCAAGCCCGTCGGGCATTCATACGAGCAACAGCCGCCGCCAGCCCAGGCCAATGAAAGCCAGCCGCAGATCATCGATACGCCGCCGATAGGAACGATAGCTCCCAGGACGGGCATGTTCAGCAGCACGAGCGCATAGAGCATGCCGCTGAAGATCAAAGCGCCGATCGTCATGAACCAGGTGGCAATCGAGAGGGATAAGCTGGGGCGCAGATGCGCGAGAACTCCGCAGGCCAACAGCGCCAAGGCGTGATACATCAAGTACTGACTGGCGACTTCCCAGTTATCGAGCCGGCGAGCAACGGTTTCACTCGTCAACCCTTGCCCCGTGAGAAAGTCGGGCAGACCGTGAGCACCAAATGCGCCCAAACCAACGCTGATCGCGCCGAACAAGGCACCCAATAGCAACATCAACTTGGCAGACATCAGGCGATCACTTCCAGGACGGGCTTGCCGCCGATAAACAAGGGACGGTTATTCTTGTCGCGCACTTCACTGTTGGGATCAATGCCGAGTAGGTAGTAGATCGTAGCTGCCAGGTCTTCGGGCTTCACGGGGTGCTCGTCGGGATACTGCCCCTTGTCGTCACTCTTGCCGTAAATGAATCCGCGCTTCACGCCGCCGCCGGCCAGCACCACGCTATAGCAATTGGGCCAGTGATCGCGACTCGCGTTGGCGTTGATCTTTGGCGTGCGACCAAATTCACCCATCCAGACGACCAGCGTATCGTCCAGCAGTCCGCGCTCGCTCAAATCGTCGAGCAGCGTGGGGAATGTTTCTTCCATGCGGGGAAAGTGATACTTCTCGACGATGGGATACATCCGCGTGCCGTCGAAGCCGTGCGTATCCCAGCCCCCTTCGGTCGTGCTGCGGCCGCCGATGGTGTTCGAGAAATAGACGGTCACGAACTTCGTCCCAGCCTCAACCAGCCGTCGCGCGAGCAGACAGCCCTGGCCATAGGTACTGCGGCCATAGCGGTCGCGCACTTCCGGCGGCTCGGCCGAAAGGTCGAAGGCCTTGCGCACTCGATCGCTGGTGAGCATGTTGATCGCGCGATCATAGTATTCGTCGAAGCCGCGCACCTCGGCCGAAGTCTCCAAGAGCTTGGCCTGTTGATCGACCAGTTTCTGCATGGCCCGGCGGCGATGGAGTCGATCGAGCGACAAGCCATCGGGCAGGCTCAGTTCCGGCAGCTTAAAATTCGGCGAATTCGGATCATCGGTAAACAAGAGCGGATCGTGCGCCTTGCCGAGAAAACTGGCGTGCTGGCCAGGAGTAATCGAGCCGTCGCGAATGACGTGTGGATAGGCGACAAACGTCGGCAGACCGTTGCGACTCGGAGCCAACTTGTCGACGATGCTGCCGTAGGCGGGAAACAGGTCGAGCGAATCGCGCAGCCGCTGATCGTCGCTCGGCGGCTCATGCCCGCTGAGGGCATAGTAGCCGGCCGAGTTGTGATTCTTCATCTTGTGCGTCAGCGTGCGAATGACCGTGCAGTGATGCATCCGCTTCGCCGTTTCCGGCAAGTGCTCGCACGTCTCCAGCCCCGGCAAGCTGGTCGAAATTCCCTTTAGCGGCCCGCGATACTCTTCGGGCGCATTGGGCTTCCGATCGAACATGTCGATGTGACTAGGCCCGCCCCACTGAAATAGAAAGATCACCGACTTCGCCCGCGGCTTGATCGACGCAGTACTCTCCGCCCTCAGCAGCCCGGGCAAATTCATCCCGAGCAGCCCCGCGCCGCCGACGCGCAGGACTTGGCGACGAGAGAGGTCGAGTGACATTTTGAATTTCTCCGAAGTCACGAATGCCAAACGCTTGCGATGCCGAGCAGCTAATCAGGGAGTTTGATTGAACATGAAGTCGCTAAACACAAGCTTGGTAGCCTTTTCCAGTTCCACTATATCTGCTTTCGTGACCGACGTCGAATATAGGTCGACTTTCCGGACTTGAGGCAAGCGAGCAATTTGTAGCGTTCCGGCCCGATCGATTTGGCAGCGAGATAGACTCAAATGTTCGAGTTGCGGGCACGCGGAAAGGGTATCCAGTGATGCACCGGTTACCCTGCACGATGTGATTGACAGGAAATAGAGTTGAGTCAACTTACCGAGATGGCGCACACCGTCGTCGGTGATACTTGCGTCATCGATTGTGAATGTGTTCAGGCCTTCGATCTTGGAAACATCTATCACGGTTTTATCGGTGAATGCACGGCCCCTCAGATGGAGATAGAGGAGGGAAGGATGACTTCCAAGACGACTTAAATCGAATTCTGCATCCGCAGGTTGAATCAGGACCAACGAAGTTAGGTGCTTAAGATGACTCAGTTCCTGGACGTCTTGATCGCAGACAGGTGACCTTTCAATCTGCACCAAGCCCAGCCATTTGAACGTGCGAATTTGCTCCAACATCTTGTTCGCTGAACGACAGTCCGAAACGAATAATTGACGCGCGCTCGGAAACTGTTTCAGGAGGGAAACATCGGCGTTGGATATGGCGACATCTGCGATGACGATATCGCGCACCCAATCGTACCGGTTATCGCCAAAGACTAGCCAAGAAAGATGCGACTGCGTCGCGTCTGGATGAATGACAAGCTCGATCCCTTTTTCAGCCAATCGCTTAGCTGCAAATCTCTGCGTCATGCTGCGATAGCGAGGCAAACCTGCCGCCATCGCTAACATGGCGCAGCCGATCAGAAGAGTCCGCAACGAAAACCGCGGTGCCCAAGTTTTGGTCCGCGGCTGCTTGTCAGATGGGAGAGGGGCTTCAGCCATCTCGCCTAAAACCACTCCTTACCTTCAACGTAGTAGATTCGATAGAAATCGTTATCGTTCTTCGTCAGGTAGAGGATGCCTTCCACGAGGCCGATGACACCCATCACCGCTCCGCCAATTCCGCAGGTCAGCACCGTGAAGAGGAGCATGACCAGCCCCGACTGAGTTTTGCCCAGGACAAACTTGTGGATCCCCAGGCTGCCAATCACGATGCCGCAGACACCAGCAGCCACTTTCTTGCTCGCGTACGATTCGACGGTTTCTCTGTCCATGTTTCTTTCACTTTTTAAGAGTTGAATAGTCGAAAGGAGTGGTCGGTTTAGAGAATATTCTATTTGCCCGTGCGTGTCTGGTAGGTCTGACTGTGCTTATTCGCGGGAATGTTGACCGTATAGCTTTTGGTATCGGCGGCGACTGCCAGATGAATGTGATTTCCTTGGCATTCTTTCTCGCGATTGGCAATGAATTCATCGGCCACGTTGTTGGTCGCTCCATCGGGTCGCAGGTTTTTATGGACTTGATAGATTCCTTGCAGTGACTTGGTCTCTTTCAGGTTGGCAAAGACTTCGGGAGCACACCCCTTGGTGGTGCCGTTATTCATGATTGCCACGTGCGGCTCGATCGACTGAAGTACGAGCGGATTATTGCTGGCGTCGAGCCCGTGATGCGTAACTTGATATACATCGACCTTGCCCACAACGTTATGCGGACAGACCAGCTTTTGTTCTTGGTTCCAGGTCAGATCCCCCGCATCGAAGAACGTGAAATTGCCGAACTTGATGAGCAGCACAATGCTGTTGGCATTGTCGGAGCCATCGCGGGCCTTTTCTCGCGCCGTGGCACAGATATTTGTATTTTCTTCGGTCCCCGCCGGGGCGGTAACGAACTGTTGCCGTGTTCCCAGGCAGCGAATGCTTAATTCCGGCGAGCCGGCGGCCAACTGTTTGACGGGGATGGAATCACCGGGCTTGATGACGTGCTTCTTCTCGGCCTTCAACTCAAAGTAGGCTTTGCCGGGGTCGTCCCTCAGCCCTTCGAACTGGCCGTTGTCCCATAGATTGACGATGGGCAGCAGTTTGGCGAGTTCAATCGCGCCACCGAAGTGATCGCCGTGATAGTGCGTCGTCACCAGATGGTCGATCTGCTTCCGCCCGGCAATTTCTGTGATGGTTTTAACGATGCGGTCGGCATCGCGGCGGCCGGGATTGCCGGCGTCGATGAGCACGGTTTCGCCCGTCGGTGTGATTAGTAGCGTCGCGGCACCACCTTCGGTATCGATCCAATAGATCTGCAGGCCATCTGCTTCGGCTGCCCAAATCTGCCCGCAAGCCGCCAGTGCCAGTACTAAGGTTGCCAGCAGTTGGCTGATCGTCTTCCGCATGATGTCGCTTCCAAGGTGCTTCGTTTTATTCGTAAGCCATTGCGTCGTCAGCGATTATCCACAGCCGGGCCGAGTGCAGCAAGCTGCACTGGGCGATTTGCGGCTAGCAGACAGGCTGCGGCCAGTCTTGACGCAATTTCACATACTCCCTAAATCGTCTCTCGCCCGTCATCGGAACGGGCCCTTGAGGGTACTGATGTCCACTGCCACACAGCGCCTGTCAGCATCGCTGTCCTGGTTGCCCTGCGCAATCACGGTCATGGCGGCGCTCTGCGCGCTGGGTAACTCGGGCTGCGCACGCCAACGATATGTGACCGTTCGCGAAGCCCCGCGCAATCCGCTCGCGGCCCCGCTCAAACTTCTCGCCCGCAGCGGACCCAAGCCCACCAAGCGAACCGAACAACTATTGCGGCGCTATAACCTGCTCGACCAGGTAGAAGACGATCCGCTGATCGCCCTTGTCAGCTTTCAAAAAGAACTGGCCCGCGAACCAACGGGAGACAAGATCTATGCCTACGCCGAGCTCGCCTATTTAGAGGGGAAAGAGCTTGAGCTGCAAAACAAACCGAAGGAAGCGCTCGACGTCCACGGGGCGGCTGTCGCGCACGCCTATTGGTACTTGTTCGATCCGGGACTCGATCATTTTCGCAATCCATACGATCCCCAGTTCCGCCGCGCGTGCGATTTGTACAACGGCGCGCTCGAATCGGCCCTGCGGATTGTCAGTAAGAACCGGCAGTTGAAGCCAGGGACGAAGCACGTCATCAAGACGGGAAAAAAGGAGTACCATCTCGAAATTGAAATTCGCGGCCCCTGGCGGCAGGAAGATCTCTCCGCGCTCGAGTTCGTCAGCACTTACGAAATCTCTAGCGGGCTGACGAATCACCACCATAGCTACGGCCTCGGTGTGCCGCTGATTGCCGTCCGGACGCGCCACACGGGCGAAACACCGGCCGAAAAGTATTATCCCCCGGGTTTGAGCTTTGCCGTCACCGCCTTCATGCGCGTGGAAGAGAATCACGACGCTAATCGTGATGCGAACGTCCACCGCTGCGTGCTGGAACTCTACGATCCGCTCCTCGCGAACAGCATCAAGGTCTGCAATCACGACGTGCCGCTCGAGTCCGACATCAGCACTCCCCTGGCGTTCTTCCTCGACGATCCGCAGTTCCAGGAAACCGACACTTCAACCTTGGGCCTGCTCAACCCAGGGACTGCGAAGGGGATCAAGGGGCTCTTCATGGTCGAGCCCTACGACCCGCAGCGGATTCCGGTCGTCATGGTTCACGGTTTGTGGTCGAGTCCCACAACGTGGATGGAAATGTTTAACGATCTGCGCGCCTTCCCCGAAATTCGCAAGCGGTATCAGTTCTGGTTCTTCCAATATCCAACCGGCCAGCCATTCTGGACGAGTGCCGCGCAGATGCGTGACGCTCTGGCGCAAATGCGCGCCGACCTCGATCCGCACGGCGCGAATCCTAACCTCGATCAAATGATTCTCGTCGGTCATAGCATGGGTGGGCTCGTCTCGCGGATGCAGACGATTGAAAGTGGCGATCGCTTTTGGAACCTGCTGGGCAACGTGCCGATCGAACAGATCAAAGCTTCGGACGACGAGCGAAGCAAACTGGCCAAGTGCTTTTATTTTCATCCCAATCCCAGCGTGAAGCGGGTGATTACACTCGGCACGCCGCACCATGGCAGCAATTTTGCCGATGACTACACGCGCTATTTCGGGCGGACGTTCATCACCTTGCCCGAGATGATGGTCGAACTGAGTAACAAGCTGATTCGGGATAATCCCGATTCGTTCCGCAACACCGACCTGCTTACACGGACGACGTCGATCGATTCGCTCGCGCCGGATTGCCAGATTTTCGCGGCGCTCAATGGTGCCGAACGTGGCCCGCACACCAGCTATCACAACGTGATTGGCGTCGTACCGAGCAACACCTTCATTGGCCGCTTTTCGGAAGAAGGAGACGGTGTCGTCGGCAAGTCGAGTGCGACGCTTCAGGAAGTTGCTTCGGAGAAGGTCGTGCCGGCCGATCACATGAGCGTACACCGCTATCCGCTGAGCATTTTAGAAGTCCGCCGCATCCTGCTAGAACATGTGCAGGCCCAGCCCGAGCATCAACCCGAATACAATCTGCCCGGTGTGAAACCGTGGATTCCCGCCGCGGATCAAGCGGGAACGATCCCCAGTGCAGCGCTCCCCACAGGACCAGCGCCGCGATGATCTCGAAAACTGCGATTAGTAATTTTCGACACGGCGGAACTACTTCTTCTTCACTGCCGCTGGCTTCACCGGTTTGGGCGGCTTCGGCGTGAAGGGGGGCATGGGAGCGGGTTCGCGCCAGTCGTAGTCGTTCTTGTAGGCAATGTTGAGGTAGGGCGTATCGAGCCACTTGCCGCCGTCGCGTTTGCTGGTGAGTAGTGCGTCGAGGAGTCCGCTGGTCATGAGCGTGCGCTCGGTCGACCAGGTGGGCTTGCCCGTTTGCATCATCGTCTCGACTCCCTTCAGCAGGTTGGTGAAGTGGGCGAACGGATGATCTTCTTGCAGCCGATACAGAAACGCCTCACTCGTGCCGTCTTCGTTGGTCCATGCGGCGGCCCATTCGGCCAGCCCGCTATCGAGCGTGACCACAGTCGCCTTTAGGCCGTCGTTGTATTCGACCTGAAACAGCGAGGGCTTCTTCGGCAGTTCCCGAATCGTTTTGCCGGCCGGCAGCGGACGATCCTGGAACTTGGCAACCGCTTGTTCGAGCAGCTTGGCGCTGAACTCGCCGCGATCCATGGCTTTCCAAACTTCTTCTCCTTCCAGGCAGCGAACTCGCTTCACGCCCGTTTCGCCACCCTTGCGTCGCTCGGCCAGGCACTGCAAACCTTCGAGGCCGTGAAAGCCGTACGAATCGAGCCGATGATACGACGTGACGACGATCTCCTTCACGGCGGAGTCTTTCTTCAAGTCGATCGCTGGAATGCGCCACGATTGTGGCAGCGACGAACCGGCCATCAGCGGAATGTTGTGCTTCTTGGCAGTCTGCCAGAACCAGTCGACATCTTCCCACTTATCGGCCAGGTGCTTATCGCTGAAGACCGGCACCACCTTGCCCGTCTTCTCGAACGTGCTGACGATGTCGCCAAACAGCCGCCGCTTGGGGAACGAAATACTGCCGGTGTCGTTCTCGGGATACTTGCCATGCTCGGCGATCATCAGCACGCCATCGACGGCCAGCTTATCGCCCCCCAGCGTGAGTGCGCCGGCGATTGTATCGAACACGGGAATCTTGTGCTTCTCCGCCAGCGCACGGCTCTTGTCGTTCTCGGGAACCTGATCGGTGAAGATCGAGACCAACTTCAGCTTCGGGAATTCACCTTGCCCGTTGAGGTTGTACCCCTCCAGCAATCGCCCGCCGATGACGTCGGCATGCGAGTTGGGGTGCCAGACGGTAGTGATGACAGCGACGCGAGGGATTTTCTCTTGGGCTGGCGTGCTTGGAGCAAACAGAAAGAGCCAACTAAGCGCGAGTGGCAGGGCTAGGCGGAGAGTTTTCATGAAGGAACTCCAAGTGGCGGGATAAGAGGTGGGCGGTGTTTGCGAGGAAGCCTGAAACGCCTTGCTGACGCTTCGGGCTACTTGGTGAATCATTCTGGTTCAATCGCGTGCAAAGTAAACGGTGCGAGCGAGAGCACATATACCGTGCCATCGCGGGCGGCGCACACGCCTAAGCAAGAGTAACGTGGCAAGGTGGTGCCGTCGCTGTATTTGTAGACGCCGTGATGCCAGGGAAGTTGCTTGCCCGCGTCGTCGGTGAAGGTGGTGTAGTCGGGATTCTTGATCGCGATGCGGCCATGATCGCGGCAAGCGTCCTGTCCCGGCCCAAAGCTGATGAGGTGCATGAAGGTTTCTTTCTTCATGGCGTCGGGCTTCTTCGGATCATTCGCGGGGCGCTCTTCGACCGCGTTAATTCCCATCCAAAGCTTGCCATCGGCCGCGACGCATAGGGCCCGGCAATCGGTCGAGACGGCGCTCTTCAACAGCGGGCCGTGCGATTTACCCACAAGCGTGTCACCTTCTTTCGTCAGGTCGTAGCTATAAAGCTGGTTGCCGCTCATGGCCACGCACCAGAGTGTTTTCCCGTCGGGCGAAATATCCCAGTTGAGGCAATGGCTGTTCTCGTCGACCAAGTGAGAATCTGCCTTCGGTGCCGCACCATCGATCGTTTGCTTCAGCCGTTCGAGCTTCTCGGTGCGCGGATCGTAGCGGGCGATATCGCCACCCCGCAGCGGATGATAGGCCCGCCCCAGGTGATCGACGACGATGAACGCATACATGTGCTCCGTCTCGATCAGGTCTTTGTATTTGCCGGTCGCGAGATCGAGCACGAGGAACCGCGATTTTTCAATCGGGCGGCCGTCGTCGCACGTGCTGATGTAGGCGAGATTCCGGCTCTCGTCCGGCGTTACGCTGATGATCCCCTGATGCTTGACTGGAATGTCGTAGACCTTGGTCTTGCCGGTTGCCGGATCGTAAACCATGGGATAGCCGCCGGGATAATCCGTGAGCGACTCGCCCTTCTTCGTATATCCCTGCTTGGTGCCGAAGTAGATTTTGCCGCTAGGGCCGATGTTATTGCGGGTATGAATCTTCGCCTGCGCGGCAAAGCCGGTCGCCGTGCTGCCGATCTCCTTCATGCAGTCGACGGCGATCTTCATCTCTTTCGCCTGCGGATCGAAGCCAACCAGGTACGCATTGCTGCCGTACTTGGCCGCCCCGACATAGATGTGTCCATTCTTCCCTTCGATGATTGAGAAATAGCCGCTTCCCTCACTGGTTGTCTCCTTCGGAACTGCGTAGGCCGTAGACCAGAGCCACCTTTCTTCGGCGTGAGCGAAGAGAGGGAGAAAGAGGAGCAGAAGTGAAGTGAAGCGAAGCATAAAGACCTCTTCTATTTTAAAACTCCCTCTCCTCGGAGCACCGAGGAGAGGGAACCAGACACAATCACTTAATCTCCACAATCCGCACACTGCCCGCTGGCACTTCCAGCGTGACGTTGCCGTCAACCACGGGCCAACGATCTTCCGGCAGCAAGCGGTCGCGAGCTTCTTTCGCGGGAACGCGGCAACGAATCGTGACTTGTTTGCTCTTGCGATAATCAGTGGGCGTGATTCCCTGCTGAGGTTTGTCTTGCCCCTGCGGATTCATCAGCGTCACAAGCCAGCCGGTTTGCGAACGATTGACGAGCCATTCGACTTCGCCACTCACTTCGACGGGCATCTGCCCGCGCGACAGATGGGCGAGCAAACGAGGGACAACGGGATGAACTGTTTTGTCGACGCCGAGACCGCGCGGGACTGAAAGATAGATAATGCGTCCAGCATTGCGATCGATGGCTGCACAAAAACACTTGCCATCGAGCGTCTTCGCCAGCGGACGCACGGCATCTTTGCCCAGCGGTTTATCGAGCGGAATCTCGCGATAGCGGAACAATTGCCCGGCCTGTTCCGCGGCATCGTCCAGCCACTTGTAACCGGTCGCGGTGGCTTCCGCACCCGTTTGCGGCAGGGCGAGATGCACGAGACCGGGCCCCGTGAGGTGCGCATCGGCCACGACTAGCGTACCGCCGCGATTGATGTACTCGGCCAGCCTTTTTCCCTCGGCATCGGTCAGTTCGATATCACCGGCCGCGATGACGACTGGGTAGGTATCGATCGTCCGCCACTTGTTGGCATTGGGATAGGCGAAGATCACATCGAAGATGTCGCCGTAGACGCCGGGCAGGTAAACCTCGTTTGTGCCGGTGATCGGTCGTTCGCTTTCGGGACCGATGGGATGGAAAGCAGTCCAAAAATACTGTTCCAGCATTTTTTCGTGATCGCCGTACAAGAAGCGGTCTTGGTGCCCGTGCCAATTCTTGAAACTGTTGGGCCAGAACGGAGCGGGTTCCCAGCCGTGAGCGTAGTCGACCAGGAACGCAATCGGCGTGAAAGGCTGGCCGCGATCGGGCTCCTTGGCAGTGACGCGGAGAAAGCGGTCGACCAATTTGCCCTTCGGTGAAAGCTGCACTTCGTGCAGGCCGGCCGCAGTGGTGCCGCCCGGTTGCCAGTACTCGTCAAAACCTTGCTCGTGATAGAACATGCTCGCGCCGGCCATGTACTGGTACCAGATGTCCATCTTGTACCAGGTCATCCCCGCACCGCTGAACACGCTGTAGTAATTATCGAGAATGTTCTTCGGCGCGTGATAACTTTGCTGGTCGCTGAAGATGGTCGACGAGTCACCGAAATTACAACTCCGATAAGTGGCCGTCAGTCCTGCATGCTGACGAGCCGCGCCACGCATGAACGCCCAGCGCATGCCAAGCACATTGGAAGTGCAAACCGACGATTCATAACCGGCCGTCTTCGCGCCCCAGTCGTAGCAGAGCGGCACCGCTTCGATATTGCCGATGGAGAGGCAAGCGATGACGTCCTGATAAGGATTCGCATCGAGATCCTTGCCATAGACTTTGCGATACTTGTCGCGATTCGACTCCAGCGAAATGGGAGTAAAGGCCTCGACCAGTTGTCGCCGCGTTTTCGCGTTCTCGGTCGCAGCCTTCATGGCCTTGCCGTCGGGATAAAAATATCCCAGGCTCTCGCCGGCGATGCTGCCGACATAGCGATTACGATACTTTTGAAACATCGCGACCCCTTTGTCGCCGATGGGTGCGCCGGGATGATAGTTCATCATCATGCCCCAGGCGCGATCGGGATTCGCATCAAGCCACGCAGCGAATTTCTGCCCGGTCGGATTCACTTCGCCCGTCTTGGGATCGGTGGCGAAGACGCCAGGACCGACGCCGTGAAACGTGGGCACGATCCGCGGGTCGGAAAAGATCGGCACTTCATTTACGCCGCCGTATTTCTTTTCGAACTCATCGCGGACCGTTTTGTCCGCCACGTTGTACGGAAACTTCACGCGCCCCGGCTTGTCGCTGAGCCATGTATCGATGGCACTCGTGTGCGAGACATTCCAGAGATAGAGAAAGCTCTTGTCGCGGAAGGTCCGCAGCTTCCAGGGTTCCGGGAGTGCGAACGACGGTTTCTTGCGCGCGAGTGGCTCAAGTTGCGAATCGATGCCCAGGCGATAGCTGTCGAGCAATTCCCATGCAGCAGAGCGCGGACGTTCTTTTGTCAGCGGCCGATACGTCGCGTCGGTAGTGAGAACAATGCAATCGACTTGCCGAGGCTGAGCTTCCTTGGTGGTCGAGAGCAACTTCAGCGTGGCGGTTCCTGCGGCCAGATCGGCGGGCTGCATGCCCCAGCCAAAAGCCCAGCCGAAGTAGAGCTTCATCTCGTTGTCTTCTTCGACAACGGCTCGTTCACCGTAGCGACCCGTCCAAGCTGGTTTACCCGGCTGTTCGATCTGCACCTGAAAGCGATCGGGCACTTCGCGCCAGTCGCCATAGCGGACCCACACGAAGTATTTGCCCGCTTTGGGAACCTCAATCGTCTTACTAACGACGGCTTTGTCATCATCCGCGCCGGTCGCAATCGAGAGAAAGCCGCTCTCGCCACCCTGGCACCATTCGGCGGCCCAACCGGGACCCGATAAGCCCCAGTGACCAGCCGTCTTCTTCATCTCCGGCTTGCCCATCGGCCAGCAGAAGCCGGTAATGCCTTGCAGATGCTCGGCCTCAATCCAGACCGATTCTTCACCAGCATGCAGCCAGGTGACACACAATGCTGCCAGCAGGAGCGCAGCCCCTAGCGAACGGAGCAGGTTCATAGGAGTGATCTCGGAGAGGAGCTACTTCAGTTGAATCCGTACCACGCGATAGACGAGGAAGCCTGGCGCGGTGAACTTCACGCGGCCGTCTTTAGCGGTGAATTTAAGCGGCAAGGGCGATTCTTCTTCGGGCGACAGCGCGACGATTTCTTTCACGTCCGTGCCGGCGGGGAGGATGATGTCGCAGTCGATGGCTTCGGCGGCGATTGGCTTTTCATCCTTGATGCCGCCGCCGGGACTCGGCTTGCCGTCGCGTGTGCGGGGCGGTTCTTCGCGGTTGTAGTTGACCAGGTGAACGGTCAACTCATTGGGCTTGTCGGCAGGAGATGCAGCGGGAATCGAAATCGACGCGCGTACCGTATCAGGTGCCTTGAACTGGCTCCGCTGGGCCGCGAGGACCTTCTTCACATCGTCGGCGTTGCGGACAACGTGCGTGTATTGCTTCACTGCGTCTGCGTGAGCCGCTTCGTCGCTCTTGATGTCGAACAGCACATGCGCATCGAGCAGGGCATCGGCATTCACTTTGAATTCGTCGACGGCGGCGATGTTGGCCTCAGCAACTTGCGTGCGAGGGAAGAGGACGACCGTATTCGCGTGCGAACGATTCGCTTTGTAGATCGCGTCGTTCTTCTTCATGAATTGGTAATAGCGGGCGATTTCGGCCCGCGCGAGGGGATCGGTAAAGCGGGTGTAGAAGCCCATCGGAGCGCCGCCGTTGGCCGCAAGCTCACTGATGGCTGCGCGAATGCGCGTGCTCTCGTACTTGCCGAGCGTGAAAGGCTTATCGTCGAACATGCCGCGGATGTAGCGGGCCTGCAGCGTTCCTTCGCCCAGGTAACCAGCGGCGAGATCGGTATAACAGCCGGAAGCGCCCATGCTGTACCACAGGTAGTCCTCTCCTTTGCCCCAGACTTCGGCGGGCAACAGGCAGCGTTCATCACCGCCGACTTGGCTGAAGTTGCTGATGTGGTTCCACTGCGCGACCATTAGGTCTTTCTTCAAGCTGCGGCCGTACTTGATGAAGACATCGTCGAAGACTTGCTTGTTCGAGAGTTGCGACCAGCGGAGCATTTCGCGCCGCAGCGGAGTCGATTCGTCGACCTTGTGCCAATAGACGATCTCGCTGAACTCGTGCTTCTTCAAGTCTTCGATGCCCAGCTTCGTTTTGAGTTGCTCTGGCGTATGACGCTCGCCGAGATAGCTGCGAAAGCTCTTCTGACAATGTTCGCAGTGGCAATCGTGGCGATAGAAGTAGTTGGCAATGTAGCCGTCGATACCGCGATCGATACCGCGCTTCACCCAGGCCTTCATCACGGCTTGCCAATAAGGATTCCGCAGGCAGGCCCAATACTCGCGCATCTTGCCAATCTCGTAACCCTTCTGACCGATAGGCTGGCCATCCTTGCCGCGTTCGAGCAGCAGCATGGGATCGGCGATCGGCTTGGGGCCGAGTTCCTTTTCGTCCCACAGTTCGTTATAGAACTTGAAGAAGCCCGTCGGACCATTCGGAGATTCCGGATCGCCGACGAGAAATTCCACGTTGAAGTGGCCGACGACCTTGGCCCCGCGCTTGTGGAGTTCGCGATTCTTGTCCTCGAACCACGCGCCGCATTCGTTAATGCCCTGCACAGGGAAGTGCGACGGGTAACCCTTGTAGACGGGCGAATGAACCAGGCTGTAGAAGTGCGCACCGTAGTTGCCAAGTTGCACGACTTCGGGCTGGGCGTCGTCGACGAAGTTCAGATACTCGGGATGAGCATACTCGGCCCAGTGGGCGATCATCCGCGTGAACTCATGCCGCGGTGCTAGGTCGGCGGCCCTCTCTTGCGCCAGGCACGACGTGCGGGCGGTGCTCAACAAACCGCCGGCAACAAGCAGAACGAGAGCAACGGTACGCATCGCAGGAGTTCCTTACGGAGCGGGAGATGGGGAGGCAGGCTCGGTGGTCAGTGGTGGGGCATCGAACAGCGGCGAGACAATTTCTTCCGCGGGTGGTTCGCTATTCAAGCTCACGACAATGCCCACGACGGCTGAAATCAAGACACCGAAAATCAGTGGTTCAAAACCAAACGGGTAAAAGGGTCGCAAACCGGCAATTGGGCCGATCATCGGGTCGGGGGTAAACATGCCCACGGTATAGACCGTGATCATCGTCGCCGCCCCGCTGAGCATCGCCGCACCGACTCCCACCGCAGTCGCGCGCCGCCAATAGCAGAGCATCAGGCAGGGAACGATGAAGCAGGCCCCCGCGCCGCCGGAGGCAAACACGACCAACGTTTGCAGATAGACGACGGGTCGAATATTCAACACCACGGCGATTACACCAACTGTCAACATTCCACAGCGCGCCAGCCATTGCAGTTGGCGGTCGGTGGCGTGGGGATTGATGAAACGCTGATAGACATCGCGCACGAGCCCGGACGAAATCACCACCAGGTAAGAACTGACTGTGGCCATGATCGCTCCGAAGGGGGCGGCGAGTATGACGCCAGCCAAGAGCGAACCGCCGGGGAGGCCGTCGGTCATTTTCATCGCCATTCGCGGAATCACTTCGTCGGGCTTTTCCAGGTCGGGCATCAGCGAGCGGGCGCAGATGCAGATGGCGATGAGAGGCAGATAGATGCCCAAGTTGTAGGCACAGAGGAGGACCACACTGCGGCGCAACGTGCGAGTGTCTTTGCAGGCCATGATCCGCGTTACGCTCGCCGGCGAGGCAAAGCCGGTGGCGGGCCAGAAAAAGAAGAACGAGACCGCGAGCGTCAGCGGCAAATATTGACGGCCATCATTCGAAAAACCAGGTCCGGAGATGAAGGCCAGACCTGCATTCTCGCTCACTGGCTGAGGCTCGCGCATCTCCTTGGCCGCGCGTCTCGCTTCGGCATTTTCGGCTGCCTGTTGCGCGCTGACGACGGCCCCACGGGACGCTTTCTCCAAGCCGCCGACGCTATAGAGCGAAAGCCCCAGCAGCGCAAGGACGCCGATGAACATCATCACGCTTTGGAACAGGTCGGTCCACACAGCGGCCAGAAAACCACCGATGAGGGTGTAGCCCACGACGGTGATCGAGAACACCGCGAGGCCAATCCAATACAGCTGATCGCTTTGCGTTTCGGCATCTTCGCTAAGCGAGAGAAAGTTGCCACTGGGGGCGGCCAGCTTCATGACTGTCGCGCCAGCTTTGAACTGCGCGACCATCATGGCCGACATGAAGACGATAATTAGCAGCGAGGTAATGAGTCCCAGCGTGGGGCTGGCAAAGCGGGCCCGAAACAGGTCGGGCATGGTGATGGCGCCGGTATGGCGCGAGATATGCGCGATCCGTTTGCCGATCAGGCCGAAGCCGGTGATCGGCACGACCATATAGCTGCCGATCCAGAGAGCGACTATCCAGCCGTGCGTATAGACGAGCGACGGAAAGCCCATGAAGGTGCCGCCGCTTTGCACGGTGGCAGTGAGGGCCACTGCCCACGCGCCGAGGCCGCGATTGCCGAGGAAGAAGCCTTTCACGAACGAGCTCTTCTTCACCACCCGCTGCGCGAGCGTGCCGAGCCAGACCGAAGCAGCAATGAAGATGACCAAGGCGATAAGCGTGCCGTAATTGGCATCCTTATCGGCAGCACTGGGCGCTTGGGCCAGCAACTCAAGCATCAAACGGATCCTCTTCTTCTCCTGGTTCCAGGCCCAGGTCGGCGTCGGTCATCAGAACATTAGCGACAAAGAGCGAAATTCCCGCACACAGCACCCACGGTGCCACGATTCCCCAAAAGATCCACGTGGGAAAACCCAGTGTGAAGTGCAACTTATCGGGGGTCGCGCCGTAGCCGTGCAACGTGCAATAGGCCACGGACCACGTGCCGGCTGCTGCCCAGACGCAAGCGACGATGATCGCTTCGCGCCGAGCACTTTGCAAAATGGGATGGGGCAAAATGGGACGGGGAGCCGGCATAGGGACTCGCGAAGTGGGTAAACAGGACGCAATTCAGCGTCGGCGGCACGGGTGGGAAATCAGCGGTAGGAGGGCTGGCCCCGAATATAAAGTGCGGCGCGCGGGGAGGCAAACAGAAAGCGGGTGAATAGCCGTTTCTCGAAATGCTCCATCGGCCGGCAACCGGTGACGCGCGCGAACAGTGACGTGCCGAATATGCCGACACCGCTAGCAACTTCTTTATCGGCAATTCACGAAGTGCTAATAACAAATGCGCTGCAGTTATGCAGAGTATAGCAATAGAGTTCTGCAAAGTACTGTCAGCAATGAATGCCCAGTGCAGAAAGACTCCAGTACACGAATCCATGACGATTCCACCACGACCGCGCTTACGCCGAGGCTCTCATGATCGCCCGACAGGCAAGACGCCGCGTCCGCAGCATCTTTTTGAGTGATCTCCACCTGGGCTGCCGTTACAGCCGAGCCGGCGAATTGCTCGCTTTGCTCGATCGTCACGAGCCGGAGTATCTGTACCTCGTGGGGGACATCATCGACGGCTGGCGGTTAAAACGTCGCTGGCATTGGCAACCTGAATACAGTCAGCTCCTGCAGCGGATTATCGAACTCGCCAGCCGCGGCGTGCAGATTCGGTATACGCCCGGGAATCACGATGCTTTCCTGCGACCGTTCGTCAACGACTTTGGCTTCGTCGAAATTGCCGACGAATTCATTCACGAAACGGCCACTGGTCAGCGGTTGTTGGTGCTGCACGGCGATCAGTTCGACACGGTCGAGATTCGTGCGCAATGGCTGAGCGTGCTGGGTTCGGTGGCTTACGACACCCTGCTGTTCGCAGCCAGTGGCATTAGCCGCATGCAGAAACTGCTCGGCTACGAGCCTACCGACCTAACCGGCAATCTCAAACGTCGCGTGAAGCAGGCCGTCCGCTTCGTCAGCAACTTTGAAGAGCGCCTGGCCCGGCACGCGCGTGAGACTGGCTGTGACGGCGTGGTCTGCGGCCATGTTCATACACCGACCGCGATGCAGTTGCACGAGGTGCGCTATTTCAATACCGGAGATTGGGTTGAGAACCGCTCGGCGCTAATCGAATACACCGACGCCTCGCTCGAGATTTTGCACCTGCCCGCCGCCACGACCGACTGTTGTCCGGTCACCTATTCGCCGGACAGCACCGCGGACGACAGCGCCTGGCAACCGAAGGAACCGAGATTTAAGGGTGAGCAGTTAGTCGTCCATCGCCCAAGAATTCCAGTGGCCGTCTAAAGCGGTCGAGGTTTCGTTTGCTTTGTTACCGAACGTGGTCGAGCCTGGTTTCGTGTCAGGAGATTCGCCATGGCCAAGATTTTCTACAGTATGGCCGGTGAAGGTCGGGGGCATGCTGCCCGCGTGCGGAGCATCGTCGAACTGCTCCGGGATGAACATGAGCTGGTGCTGTTCGCGCCCGATCAAGCTTATGAGTTTCTCGCGCCGCGCTATCCCGCGGGGACAGCGAACGTGGAAGTGCGGCGCATTCCCGGGCTGCGCTTTCACTACACCAGCAATCGGTTGAATCTGTCGCGCACCGTCCTCCGAGGGCTGGGATACTTGTGGAAGCTGCCGGCCCTCGTCGAACAATTGAAGCAAGCGATTCGCGCCGAAGAGCCCGACCTGGCGATCACCGATTTTGAGCCCGCATTGCCGCGCGCCGCACGCGCTTGTGGTGTGCCGTTTCTCAGTTTGAATCACCAGCACTTCCTGGTGGCCTGCGATCTGCGCTCGCTCCCTTGGAGCTTGCAACGCTACGCCGACTTGATGGGGCTCGCGGTGCAGGCCCATCACTGGGGACAGAAGGAAACGATCGTTTCCTCGTTCTTTCAAGCACCGCTGCGGCGAGGTTATCACGATGTGAAACAAGTCGGACCGTTGCTGCGGCCTGAGATTCGCCGCGCTGTCGTCAGCAGCGGCGACTTTCTCGTTTCCTACCTGCGACCCAACACGCCGGACCGTGTCATTGAGATCTTGAGCAAGAGCACACGGCAAGTTCGCGCTTATGGACTCGGGCGCCTTCCTGAGCGTGGCAGCATTCGCTTTTGCGAACTGAGCGAGCAGGGATTTGTGAATGACCTGGCGCAGTGTGCGGCTGTTGTAGGTGCCGCGGGAAACCAAACCTTGGGAGAATCGCTCTATCTCGGCAAGCCAGTTCTCGCCCTCCCCGAATCGCAACATCACGAACAACTAATCAACTCGCACTTCTTGGAGCAGATGAAAGCCGGGCACTTCGTCCCCGTGGAAGAATTTGAACCTCGGCACCTCGATCGTTTTGTGACAGCACTGGACGACTTGCGCGGGCCGCTACTCGGCGATTGCATGGTCCATGACGGCAACTCCGCCGCAGTCGCGACAATTCGCGGTCATTTGCCGCGATCCAGTAAACTGAGAAGTTCAACGCCGCCGCGACGGGAGTTGGTGGCATCGTAGCCGTAACTTCTGAGCGGCTATTTCGCGGGGTGTTGATTAAGTCGAGGACTTTTTCAACACGACACCCTTTAACTCCCGGGTGCGGCGCGCCTGGGTGTTGAATAAATACCGCTCTTTGTCAACAAGTGCGCTAAAAACGGATTGTCTAGGAGAGTGACTTATGTCATTCGTGCTGAGCCGGAAGCGTCAGCGCCCTGAGGTTCCAGAAGTAGCGGGATACTCTCCGGGCGCTGACGCTTCCGGCTCAGGTACTTGCTCGAAAAAGTTGTTGCTCGGGGAGGGTTGCCTTGTAGTGAACGGTTGTATACATTTGCCCGCCGGCGAATGGAACGTTCACGTATAGAGGAGGGTGACCCGATGAGCCAGTTTGCAGCGATGATTCTTCCCGAGTTCGATGAGGAGATGGCCAACACGCGGAAGGTGCTGGAGCGCGTGCCAGACGAGAAGTTCGACTGGCGTTGCCATCCCAAGTCCAACACCATGGGTTGGAATGCCAATCACCTGGCCGAGATTCCGGGCTGGGTGGAAGGGACACTCACGCAGCCTTTTTGGGATGCGGAGCCCGAGAATGGCCCCAAGTATGCGATGCCGCAATGCCAGAACACGAAGGAAGTACTGGAGCTATTTGATAAGAATGTCGCTGAAGGCCACGCGGCAATCGCCGCTGTGAAAGATGAAGACACGGAGTTCGTGTGGTCCCTAAAAGTAAAGGGGACGCCGATCATCACCATGCCGCGCAAGCAAGTGATTCGGGCGTTCATCCTCAGCCATACGATTCACCATCGCGCACATCTGTGCGTCTATCTGCGATTGAACGACATCCCCGTGCCGGGCATGTATGGACCGTCGGCTGATGAGTAGAAAGTGATTTCTAGGGTTTGACGGGGTCGGCCTTAGCGGGTCTGATTTTCTCGATCCGCTCCAGTTGGACGATGACTCCGTCCTGCACCACGATCGAGACGGAACCGAAGTTAACTCCAGCGATCGCTGCCCGAATCTGTTCGTCCAGCGCCGGTTGTTCGGCAGGACCAGGACGAGACTGAGCACGATACGGAGCAGAGAAACGACGCAGGGCGGGTTGAGCTGTCGACATCGGCGATCATTCCAGCGGAGAAAGGGTTGTGCATGCGAGCCACCATGCTCGCATTGATGGGCGAGCAAATTGCACTTTCGATGCCAGTGGTATTCCGTGCATCCAAACAACAGGAATGGAGGAGGACAGAGAGCGTGAATCACGATTTCCGTGATCTGCCACGGAATCGTGCCCAGCATCTTTCACGGGCTTGCCATCGTCTTTGCTGGTGAGCCGGATGGGCTCGGAAAACTGTATCGCGCGAGTTTGCGGAATCTACTACCTTGTGCGGATGCATCTCAGCCTTCTGTGGCTGAATTCGCTTGACTCTTATTCTTTCTTGGCTTTGGCACGGCAGTCGCGATAAGTGTTCGCCATCACCGGCTGACGCTGCGACATTTCCCGCCTGCAGCAATGCCCTGAACTTGATCCGACTGACGGACAAGCAATTTCTTACGACTTGCTCCCATAGCTGACGGAACCATCCGAGTTGGGCGCCTGACTCGCATGTAATTAGGAATGCAGGCCATGAAGATTTCAAAGCTGATTCGTTGGCAGATCGCGCAGCGCACGGATGCTCGCCGCGGTTTTACGTTGGTGGAACTGCTGGTGGTGATTGCCATCATCGGTGTGCTCATTGCCTTGCTGCTCCCCGCGGTGCAAGCCGCTCGCGAAGCAGCTCGGCGCATGCAGTGTGCGAACAACCTGCGGCAGATCGGTCTGGCCTCGCACAACTTGCACGATACCTATCAGTTTCTGCCGCCAGCCTTCTTGGGTGACTCGGACGAAGACAAGCCCAATGGCTTCGCCACCTGGGCCGCGCTGATTCTGCCCTTCGCGGAAGGGAACAATCAATACAACAAGTGGGACATCAAATATCGCGTCGCCGATCAGGTGCCCGAAGCTTATCAAACCAAAATCAAGATGTACTTCTGCCCGTCGCGTTTGTCGCATGTGCCGAGCGTGAACGACTTCGCCGATCCCGGTGGTGCGCTGAGCGATTACGCAGGCTCGTTTGGTACGGACAATCAAGGTGCGAAGTCGAACGGTGCGATCATCCCCAACAAGCCGCAAGTCGGTGTCGAAGCAGGAACCGGTAAGGACTACCTGATTCACTGGTCGGGACCGATCACCATGGCCGCCATCAGCGACGGCACTTCAAACACCCTGATGTACGGCGAGAAGCACGTTCGTCCCAACTCGCTTCGCGGTAAGAACGAAGACCGCAGCATCTTCAGTGGTGTACGCAACACACATCGCCGGATGGCCGGTGTTTCGCCGAACGGGGCCGAAGTTCGTCCGCTGCTGCCACCCGATGCCAAGGGCGCGCAAGCCAATAGCAGCTTCGGCAGCTCGCACCCCGGTATCTGCCAGTTCGTAATGGTCGACGGCAGCGTGCAGTCGCTGCGGTTGGATTTGGATGTGGCCATTCTCTCGAAGTTGGCTCAGCGAGACGACGGCGAAGTGGTCCCCGCTTGGTAATCGCATTTAGCCTGATATTGAAGGATTCAAAGCAATGTCGATTTCATTCTCCCATACGATCCTGCGGATCTTCAGCGTCATCGCCCTCTTGGGTGCCTGGCTGAGCGTGGGTTGCGGTTCGTCAGGCCCAGCGGTTCATTCGGTCAAAGGGCAGGTCCAACTGGTGGGCGGCGATAGTAGCCCGCTGGTTGGCCATATGCTCGAAGTTACCAAGGCCGACGACAAACTCGTCCGCTCGTACGGCGAGATCAAGGCCGATGGGAACTTCGAACTGGAGTCGCTGATTGCCGGCGAGATCCACAAAGGGGCGAAGGAGGGGAAGTACCAGGCGCGGATCGTGCTTGCTGACGATGACCCGGCCGTGAAGCAGCAAGCTCGGGCGGCGCTTCATCCGCGTTATTTGGCTTTTGAATCTTCGGGACTCGCGTTCGAAGTTCCAGCCAAGACTCCGGTGCAATTGCAGGTTTCCCGCCGTTAGGCAGTCCGCGTTTCCCGCCAATAAATGTCCCACCGAAATCATCGTTAACTTGCCCCAGGGGTCGGCACCAATGTTCTGGTGAACTCGCCCCAGAGAGTTATGAAGGATAGTGCGATGCCTGCCCGCAATCCTAACCGCCTACTACTTCTGCATTTAGCAGCTTTGCTAAGTTTGGCTTGTGTAGGCTCCCGCAGTCTGTGGGCTGACCCCGCCGAGGCGAAGAAGATCGCCCGGGCCGCCGCTGAGAATCCGGCGAAGGTCGAATTTTTCGAAAAGAAGATCCGCCCGATCCTGGTCAGCAATTGTAATAGCTGCCACTCGGCGGAAACGAACTCAAGGGGTGGCTTGCGGGTTGACGATCTTGGCGGGCTGTTAATGGGTGGCGCTAGTGGAGCAGCGATCGTCCCGGGAAATCCAGGCGACAGCTTGCTGATTCAAGCCGTTCGTTACGAAGGCTTGGAAATGCCGCCGAAGAAGCGGCTGACCGACGAACAGATTGCCGATCTGACGACCTGGATCACCGACGGTGCTGCCTGGCCGAAGGCCGAGTTCTCCGCTGACTTGACGAAGCCGAATGCCAAGTATGAAGAGCTGCGGAAGTCGCATTGGGCTTGGCAACCGCTGACGAGCACAACGCCCCCCTCGGTCGTGAGCCAGGCGTGGCCCCGCGATGAACTCGATCGCTATGTGCTGGCCAAGTTGGAAGAGAGCAAGCTCGCTCCCGTTGCGGATGCCGAGAAGCGTGATTTGATTCGCCGCGTGACCTTCGACTTAACCGGCCTACCGCCGACACTGGACCAAATTGCCGCGTTCCTGGCCGATGACTCGCCGCAGGCCTTCGAAAAGATGGTGGATGGACTACTCGCTTCGCCTGCGTTCGGTGAGCGTTGGGGCCGGCACTGGCTCGACGTCGCTCGTTACGGAGAATCGACCGGCTCGGCCCGCAATCTGCCGTATCCGCATGCCTGGCGCTATCGCGACTACGTTATCGACTCGATCAACGCCGACAAACCCTACGACCAGTTCATTCGCGAACAAATCGCCGGCGACCTGCTGCCGTCGGATTCGCCCGAGCAGAAGGCTGAGCAACTTGTTGCGACGGGTCTTCTCGCGCTGGGCGTGAAAGATGTGAACCAGCGGTTCAAAGTCCGCTTCATCATGGACAACATCGACGAGCAGATCGACACGGTCACTCGGTCGGTTTTGGCGCTAACCGCCAGTTGTGCTCGCTGCCACGATCACAAGTTCGATCCAATTCCAACTGCCGACTACTATGCCCTCGCCGGAATCTTCCAAAGCAGCGACTTGTGCGGCGGCCTGCGCAACAAGATGGGTGGCGGTGGACTCGACTATTACGACAAGTCGCTGCTGCTGACCATCTCTTCAGCCTCAGCTGAATCGGCCGAACCTAGTGCCAAAGAAGCCGAAGCCAAGGAAAATCTTGAATTGGCACGCAAGGAATTTCAGCGATTGCAGAATTCGCCCGAAGGAAATGAAAAGGCTAAAGATGGCCGGCCGAAAAAGCTGGTGGCGCGTCAGAAATTCAATAAGGCGCAGCAAGACCTGCAGGCGATGTCTGACCCCGCCCTTCTTGGTCACGTTGCTTATGGCGTGCGAGATTCCCAGCAAATTGCCGACACCGAAATTCGAATTCGTGGCGAAGCCGAAAAGCTTGGCCCGGTTGTGCCGAGAGGTTTTCTTTCGGTGGTCGATGTGCCGAATGCCAAGCCGGTGAACGTGGAACAAAGTGGTCGCTTGGAACTGGCTCTGTGGCTGACGAGCCCTGAGAACCCACTCACCAGTCGCGTCATGGCCAATCGCGTTTGGCAAAAGCTGTTCGGCGACGGGTTGGTGAAGAGCGTCGATAACTTCGGCGTGACCGGCGAAGCGCCGTCGCACCCAGAACTGCTCGATCATCTAGCTCAGCGGTTCGTTTCCGACGGCTGGTCGGTCAAGAATTTGGTTCGGTCGATTGTGCTCAGCCGCACCTATCAACTTAGTTCGCAAGAGACGACCGCTCATCGCAACGTTGACCCCGCGAATCGACTGCTGTGGCGTCATAACCCCCGCCGACTAACCGCAGAAGAGATTCGCGATGCGTCGTTGGTCGCCACCAGCACGCTCGATCCACAGCGGCCGACGAGCGCAACTTCGAAGAATCTCAAGGTCACCGAGATTCGCAACAACGGGCCCGAAGCCGCAACCATTGGCAACGAAGCGCTCGCCAGTAAACATCGCAGTGTCTACTTACCACTTCTCCGCGGGCTGACGCCAACTTCGCTGGCCGTGTTCGATCCAGCTGAGCAAGGCATGGTGAGTGGCGCTCGAGACACAACCACGGTCGCACCGCAGGCGTTGTACTTACTCAACGATCCGTTTGTTCGGCAGCAGGCAATGGAATTGACGGTACGAGTCCAGCAGCAAACCACGGACGACGCGGAGCGGATATCGCTTGCTTATGAATTGGTTTTAGGACGCCCCGCCAGTGATTCCGAGATCGCCCGCGTTCAAAGTTACTTAATTGACTTTGAACAGACAGCCCAGGAAGTTTTCCCCAATTCAAAGCCTGCCTCCAAGGTTCAGGTGGCCGCGGTGTCGGCGAATGACGAAGTGACGGATGCTGCCAGCAGCAGCACTGCAAAGAAGAAATCGACTGCACCTGCGGATCCAGATAACGTCGATCAAACCGACCTGACCGTTCGCAAAGATGTCTCAGGCCCGCGCGATCCCAAACTCGCAGCTTGGGCCAGTTTCTGCCAGGCCCTGTTTGGTTCCGCAGAGTTCCGGTACCTGAAATAGTCCTCGCTGGTCCGTTCACTACGGTCCGCTCGGTGGACCCTCCAAGAGAATTAAACCTCGAAGGATCGAT
This sequence comes from Anatilimnocola aggregata, assembly GCF_007747655.1. Lineage (NCBI taxonomy): Bacteria > Pseudomonadati > Planctomycetota > Planctomycetia > Pirellulales > Pirellulaceae > Anatilimnocola > Anatilimnocola aggregata. The sequence goes on along the minus strand of NZ_CP036274.1, from coordinate 1,297,151 downwards.
CGATATGTCACTGCCACTTTTTCAATCGCCGATCTCGCGTCGTCAATCGCTGCAAGCCGCTGGAGCCGGTTTTGGCTATGTCGCCCTGCAGGCATTGTTAGGGAACAGCGCTCCGCGCGTCTCGGCCAGCGAATCACCCCGCGATCCCGAAAAGCCACTTGCGCCGCGGGCTCCGCATTTTGCAGCGAAGGCCAAGCGCGTGATCTTCTGCTTTATGCAGGGCTGTATCTCGCAGATGGATACGTTCGAGTACAAGCCGCAGTTACAAAAGGATGGCGGCAAGGTTGGTCCCGGTGGCGGGACTTTGACAGCCTCGAAATTCAAATTCGCCCAGCATGGCGAAACGGGAACTTGGGTCTCGGAACTTTTTCCGCACCTTGCCAAGCAAGTCGATAAGCTCTGCTTCCTTCGCGGCCTGCACACCGACACTCCTGCCCACCCGCAGGCCGTGATTCAGCTGCATACTGGCACTGCGCTGGCGCAACTGACTCGTCCTTCGATGGGTGCCTGGCTCATGTATGGGCTGGGAACTGAGAACCAGGATCTGCCGGGTTATATCACGATCAACCCACCACCGAACTTTGGCGGCGCAGTGAATTTTGGCAGCGCGTTCCTCCCCGCCCACTATCAGGGGACCAAGATCAACGACATGGGCTATGTGCCGAACCTCAAGGCCCAAACTCCAACCCAATTACAGCGGAAGCAACTCGATTTGATTCAAGCGATGAATCGCGATCTGGCAAACAACCCCAGCAAACCCGATGAACTTGAAGGGGTGATCCAGTCGTACGAATTGGCTTTCAAGATGCAAGGGAAAGTGCCCGAGCTGCTCGATATCTCGCAAGAGCCGCAGCACGTGCTCGATGCTTATGGCGTGAAGCCTGGGCCCGCTGGTAGCTTTGCCCGCCAATGCTTGATGGCTCGCCGCTTGAGTGAAGCTGGTGTTCGCTTTGTGGAGATCTGCCAGCCTGGCTGGGACCATCACAATAATTTGCACAAGGGGCTGATCAACAATAGCGCCATGACCGACCAACCGACCGCTGCTCTACTCACCGACTTGCAGCAGCGCGGTATGCTCGAAGATACGCTGGTGATCTTCGGCAGCGAGTTCGGACGCCAACCCACTTCGCAGGGTGCCGATGGTCGCGATCACAACATTACCGGCTATCCAATGTGGTTGGCCGGTGCTGGTGTAAAGAAGGGCTTCTCGTATGGTGCCACCGACGAGTACGGCATTCATGCCACCGAAGGTCGGATGCACATGACCGACCTCCACGCGACGCTCCTAGCGCTCATGGGGCTCGATCACGAAGCCCTCACCTATCGCTATGCCGGTCGAAACTTCCGCCTGACCGATGTCGCGGGGAACGTGACCCGCGAGATCTTCGCCTAACTTGCTTGTGGTCGTACTTACGGCAGCGTGACGATTTCGACCCACGAGAGGCTCTTGCCTACGTCATAGGTGTCGGTTCGTTCTAGTTTGCCGGTCTTTGAATCGACCGAGTAGGCCGCAAGCTTGCCGGTCCCTTCGCCGCCGGCGAACACATATTTGCCGCTCGGGGTAATTCCGAACGAGCGAGGCGTCTTCTCAGTCGGCGTTTGGCCGATCGCGGTCAACTTGCCGGTCGCTACATCAAAGCGAAAGCCCGCCAGGCTGTCGTGCCCGCGATTTGAGACCCATACGAATTCACCGTTCGGATGGACGTGTACATCCGCGGTCGAGTTGCCCCCCTGATACGCTTCGGGCAGGGTCGAAACCGTTTGCAGCGGCTTGAGTCCCTTCTCGGCATCCAGCGAATAGAGCGTGCAACTACTCCCCGATTCATCGGAACTGAAGGCAAACTTACCGGAGGGGTGAACCGCCAGGTGCCGCGGCCCCGCACCCGGTTTGCCGCCTGCGGCAGACTCTTGCTTGGTTAGTTTGCCACTTGCCACATCGAGCTTGAATTGAAAGATGGCATTTGGTGCCACGTGCGGCACGAACAACCAGTTCTCATCTGGCGAAAGGATCGTCGAGTGCGCGGTCTTCGCGGTCAGCACCTCTTGCAGCGGCGCGTCACCAATTTGCCCCGCCTTGGCAATTTCGTGTACTGTTACGCGCCCTGCCGAGTACGACGCCGCGAACAAGTAGTTCCCCTTGCGATTGGTGGCCACGTAGGCTGCGTTCGCGCCGGTTCCCAGTCCGGTTTCGTTAATCGGCGTGAGCTTGCCATTTGCTTCAATCTTGAAAGAACCGATACGGGCATTTGTCCGCAGCGAAGCGAACAACGTGCGACTTTCGGAATGCACGGCCAGCGAACCCGGCGCGGTGCCGACATTTGTCCGCGAGACTTCCTTCAACTTGCCGGTCTGTTCATCCAGGTCATAGTGTACGATCGATTGCGAACCCGAGTCCGAAATGTACAAGCAAGTTTCGGCGGCCTGCATTGGAGCGATCCTCCAACCGAGAGCAAAGCCTGTTACCAGAAAAATTAAAGATGCCGCGAGGCAGATTCGTGCATTCACAGTGGTTGCCTTTCGTCAGAGCAGGAGAGCGCACCAAATAGTGGAGTTCGCAGACTTTTGAATTGTGGCGAGTGCGGCGGTAAATCGCAAACATCATTTCGCTAGCAGTGAGGATCGCCCGAATGTTGTTTGGGCTAGGCGCGCTTGGGGATCGGGCTACAATCGCTGAGAACGGGCGAACAAGGAGGACTCATGCAGTGCAGGCTTTTTGCAATGCTGGCTGGGCTCGTCGCTCTGCTGGCAATTGGCAGTAGTCAAATGCTTTCGGGTGGCGAAAACGAAGCTGGCCCTGTGATCGATTTGTCGGCACCCAACATCTTGGGGTTGCCCAGGGGCGCAATCTCCGGCGGCGGCAGCCTGATGGTCTGCGGCGGCGGGCAGTTGCCAGAAGAAGTCTACGACGAGTTTGTCAAACTCGCGGGCGGACCCAGTGGTCGCCTGGTGCTGATTCCCTCGGCGTATCCTTACGCCAATCTCGAAGCGCTCAATTATCGCTTCAATGGCTGGTTGCGATACCCAGTCCAGTCGTTTCACTTTGTGCATGCCAGCACACGCGAAGAAGCCGATAGCGAAGAATTCGCTCGTCCGCTCGCGGAGGCAACAGGTGTTTGGCTCTCGGGCGGAGCACAAGGTCGCCTTGCCGATCTTTACAAGGGAACTCGCGTCGAGCAGCAGCTGCAGCGCGTGCTCGAACGAGGCGGCGTGATTGGTGGAACCAGCGCTGGTGCTGCCATCATGTCCGAAACCATGATTCGCTATGGCACCTCGCGCGAAGCGGTGACCGATGCGGGCTTTGGACTGTTGATGTCGGCGGTTGTCGATCAACACTTCACCGAGCGCTCGCGGCACACGCGGTTGCTCGGCGTGTTGGGCCAGAATCCGCAAAAGATCGGCCTTGGCGTCGATGAGCAAACGGCGCTCATCATTCGGGCCAATCGCGTGCGAGTGCTCGGTCAGAATCGTGCGACCGTGATCGTCCCCGATCAGTACCGCACGATGTCGCTCCACCTCCTCGCCAGTGGCGAAGAGGCCGAAATCATCCGCTCGAAGGATGAAGTCGAATCCCGCCTGAAGCTACTTCCCGCCAACTTGGCGAAGAAGTAAGCAAGCCTTAGAGAATCAGCTGCGGTGACGTCTACAGCACCGCGGCAATCGCTTTGGTCAAAGCTGGCATGTTCTGTTCGGTCATGCCGGCGACGTTGATGCGGCCACCATTGCCGACGACGTACACGGCGTACTTGGTGCGCAGTTCGTCGACTTGCAGGTTCGTCAGCCCGGAGTAGGAGAACATCCCTTTCTGGTTGATGAGAAACGAGAAGTCCTTTTCGGGCCTCAGCTTTTTCATCTCGGCGACGAACAGGTGCCGCATTTTGTGAATGCGGGTCCGCATCGCGGCGAGTTCTTCTTCCCACTGCTGGCGCAGGGCTGCATCGTTCAATACTGCGGCGACCAGAGCGCCACCGTGGGTCGGTGGGTTCGAATAGTTAGTGCGAATGCTGATGCGTACCTGGCTCAACGCCCGCTCGGCAGCTTCGGCCGAGTTAGCGACAAGCGTCAGCGCGCCGACGCGTTCGCCATACAGGCCGAAGTTCTTCGAGAACGAACTGCAGACCAGCACTTCCACCCCTTGCGCGACGATCTCGCGCAGGCCGACGGCGTCTTCTTCCAGCCCATCGCCAAAGCCCTGATAGGCGAAGTCAACAATTGGCAACAGGCCGCGGCTCTTCACGACAGCAGCGATTTTCTTCCATTGTTCTGGAGTGGGATCGATGCCCGTAGGATTGTGGCAACAAGCGTGCAGCAGGACGACATCGCCAGCGGGAATCTTTTCGAGTGACGCAATCAGGCCGTCGAAATCGAGCCCTTGGCCGTTGGCAGCGATATAGGTGTAGACATCGGTCTGCAGGCCAGCCGCGGCGAAGATGGCCGTGTGATTGGCCCAGGTCGGTTTGCTGACCCAAACCTTGGCCATCGGAAAATGTTTGCGTAAGAAGTCGCCCGCCACGCGCAGCGAACCGGTGCCACCGGGCGTTTGCGCCGTGATCGCCCGCTTGCTGGTGACAATCTCGTGCGACTTGCCGAAGAGCATCGCCTGCACCTGCGAGCCATAGTCGGCCAGCCCTTCGATGGCGAGATAGCCTTTGCTCTTCTCGGCTTCGAGCAGCCGGCGCTCGGCCTCTTTGATCGACGCCAAAACGGGGGTGTTTCCCTGTTCGTCCTTGTAGACGCCGACGCTCAAATTGATCTTGTTCGGGTTCGGGTCTTTCTTGAAAGCTTCGCCCAAACCAAGGATGGAATCGGGCGGGGCAAGCGGCAGAGAGTCAAACATGGCAGCGACCGTAAAAGGCTGAAAAATGAACTGGAGAGTAACCTGACAACACAGCAAGCAAGCCCTGCATGCTGGACATCTAGGGCAAAGACAATTATCCTAGCCCGCTGTTCTGATGGTCGGTAGGCCCCGCCTCTCTCCCCTGCTCGCATCTCTTTTCGATTGACGGTTGCATGGCCCGGCGAAAAATCGGTATTTGGATCATCGGCGCCAAGGGAGGTGTCGCTGCAACTGTCACGGTGGGCCTGGTAGCACTGAAAAAAGGGCTCGCGCCGAACCATGGCCTGGTGACGCAACTGCCGCAATTCGCCGGACTCGATCTGGCCAGCTTCGGTGATTTCACCATCGGCGGCCACGAGATCCGCGAAGTCTCGCTCTACGACGAAGTGGTTCAACTCGTCCGTGTCAGCAAGGCGATCGACGCCGAACTGGTCGCCAAGTGCAAGCCGGATCTCGACAAGATCGATAAGAACATCAAGCCCGGCACCCTCTGGAACGTCGGCAACAAGATCGAACAGCTGGCGACCGACGACCTGCGCAAACTCAAGGCCAAAGAAACGCCGCGGGCCGCGATCGACCGCGTGCAGGCCGACATCCAAGAATTCCAAACAAAGAACAAGCTCGACCAGGTCGTGGTCGTGAACCTCTCTTCGACCGAGCCCCCGGTCGACGAAGCCACGGTTCCTGCCAAGTGGAAAGACCTGGCCAAAACGCTCGATAAGAAGACCTGCCCGCTCGCGGCCAGTTCGCTCTATGCAATTGCCGCGCTCGAACTGGGCATCCCTTTCGTCAACTTCACTCCTTCGCTGGGCTCCGCTCCCGCTGCCATTCAAGAGCTGGCGATCGAGCGCGACACCTGTCACATGGGGCACGATGGCAAAACGGGCGAAACGCTGATGAAGAGCGTCCTCGCGCCGATGTTCGCCGCTCGCAACCTCCCCGTGATGAGTTGGGTAGGCCATAACATCTTCGGCAATCTCGATGGCAAAGTCCTCGACGATCCGGAAAACAAGAAGACCAAGGTCCGCAGCAAAGATCGGCTCCTGCATCAAATTCTTGGCTACTCGCCCCAAACGCTCGTCAGCATCGAATACATCGAAAGCCTAGGCGACTGGAAGACAGCCTGGGATCACATTCACTTCCAAGGCTTCCTCGGTCTGCCGATGGTACTGACCTTCCAATGGCAAGGTGCCGATTCACTCCTCGCCGCGCCACTGGTGATCGACCTCGTCCGCCTGACCGAACGCGCCCACCGTAACGGCGACCGCGGACTCCTCACGTTCCTGGCCAGCTTTTTCAAGAGCCCCATCGGCGTGCCGAATCACAACTTCGTCGAGCAGTTCCAAATGCTGCAATCCTGGGCCGAAAAGGTCGAAGCGAAGAAATAGGTTTCGCTTCGTAATTCGCACTTTGCTGTCGCAATCCTTCACGCTAAGCCGTTGGGTGCGGCCTGAGTCGCGGCTAATTTCCTGGCCACGTCGATTGAGCTTCCACGCGACGAGGCCCACCATCTTGGCCGCGAGGTTTATCAACACCCCCCTTTTGCGTGCATCGCAATCAAGCCGTTCTGTGGCAACGAATTGCGTCCAATTTGCAAATCGTGAAATCATCCTATTTGTTGATAAACCTGTGGTTGCGAATACTGAAGCAGGGCGGAGAGTGATGCCTTTTCACATAGCCCGACGCGTCAGCGAGGGGAAATCAAGAACAACTGTTCCTCGCAGCGGAACGCGATAACACAATAGCTCCCTCGCTCACGCGTCGGGCTAAGTAGGAGCTTCATCCCGCCGGCGCGAACTCTCCCAGCGCGCAAGCGCCTTCCATCTACCAAGTTGCCAGAGCAGTCCTTCGAATTGTCGGATAGTCGTGCGCACTTGTCAAGTATTTATATAGTATTTCAGTCGGAGTTTTTGATTGCTGTCGCGGCAACGGGGCAAGCTATTTCGAATCTGAAGTAAGTCTCGGCTCGAATGTCAATCGAACCTTGTTCTCAGAAACTGGAGTTACGATCACAGCTTGATCAAAGTCTGCAAAAATCCATTCCAGCCGATTTCTCAGATTGCCGTCCACGAGATTTTTTGTGATCGGCGTCCGTGACGTTATTCCATTTTTCCTCAGAGTTGCCCAGTCAACGTCGATACTTATCTGGTGCTTGTACATCAGCAGGGTAACCGCTTCCCCCAGCGGTGTATTGACTAGAGCAATCGGCGGGGCGGTGGATTTCCAGTATCTAACTTCTGTTGCCAGGCGAGCAGAATGTCTGCTTTGCAGCCACCAGCCCAGGCCCACCCCAATCACTAGCAGTAGCCAAAAAACGTCACGCAAAGTGAACTTCATCTCAGCCGCCTTCCTTCCCAGCCCCGCCCCATTCTAGCCGCTTGCGAAAAGCCCCCGCTAGATTCGCGAGGCCATGCGACGAAGCTTAGAATGCGGCCATGACCACCACTCGCTCAGCCGCGCTGCTGGCGTCTCGTTTTCGGGCAGCGGTAGACTGACTTGTACATTTGTTTTTTGGCCTGGATTGGAACAGGATGCTGCGCAATGCAAACACATCATTTCCTGCTGCTCGGCGGTTTGCTGTTGGTCACTTGCGGATGCGAGAGTCGTACGGCAAATACGTCAACCGGAACGCGATACCCTGAGTACGAACGGCTGTTAACTGAAAGTGCAGTGCAATCCGACGCGGCAGCGAAACAGCTGGTGGAATCTGAGCGGCAGATACAAGAATCCACGCGCCAAGCTGAGATCGCGGCGAAACAGCAAGTAGAAGTGCAGCGTCAGCTTGAACAGTCGGCCAAACAGGCCGACCGGATGCAGAAATTAATCGAACGTTGGGAAGCGCAGGCCGATCGTCAGGACAAGATATTGGACCGACAAGAGCGTCAACTCATTCCGCCCAAGGACGAAACTTAGAATCCAGCCATGCCCACCACCCGCTCAGCCGCGCCGATCTTCGCAGCCGTGCTGCTGCTGCTGGCTTTGTACGTCGGAAGTTATCTGGCGCTGGTGGTGCCACGCGGGAGAATGAACTCCACCTCCCGCCACGACTGTCACATCTATCACTACCGAGTCAACAGCGTCAAACTAGCGCCTAGACTATTCTGGCCATTGGAGCAGGCTGACCGGAAGCTGCGACCAGATTCATGGCCGTGACCAGACTAGCTATTCAAATTAGCCAAAGACCCCCAGCCGGGGTCCGATTGACCGCTTTGGGCGCGCGGGATAGTTTGTAGCTTGCTGAAAACTTCTCCGCCCTTTGCATTGGACGCTGAGCCTTTGGACCCCCTTCACTTTTGCATCGCTGTGGGGCCGCTGAGCGTTTACCTGCTGCTGCTGGGGCTCATCAATTTGCGCCGGCGGCCGTTCATCACCACGGGTGGTCGCGATGCCATGTCGCTGGGCATTGCCATCATTGGCTTCGTCATCGTCGGGCCGATGGAATTGTTCCTGCCCGAAGCAGCAGCCGCCAATCTGCATCAATGGGCCTGGGCCATGCTCATCACCCTTTACCTGTTGTCGCTCGTCCTCTTTGTACTCCTCATGCGCCCCCGGCTGGTGATTTACAACATTACGGGCGAGCAGTTGCGCCCCGCGTTGAGCGATGTCGTGACGGAACTTGATCCTGAAGCGCGGTGGGCCGGCGACGCTCTGGTGTTGCCGCACCTGGGTGTGCAGTTGCATCTGGAACCCGCCTCGATGTTTCGCAACGTGCAACTCATTGCCGCGGGCCCGCATCAAAACCTGGCCGGCTGGCGACGACTCGAAGTCGAACTCGATCGCGCCTTCCGCAAGCTCGATGGTTCGCCCAATCCCTATGGTGCCAGCCTGATGCTGTTTGGCTTCGCGCTGGCTGGTTACGCGACCTACTGGTTGTATCGCGATCCCGATGGGGTCGTCCGCTCGCTGCAAACCATGCTCCGTTGGTAGCGCGGCCGTGGAAGTAAACTGCTCCTAGAAATGAGCCAACCATGCCCAAAGGAATTTTCGTTCAGTGCGGCTGCATCCTGCTGAGCGAAGCAGTTGCCGTCGAAGAGATTGAACGGGCGCTCGCCAGCTACGAGGTCATTCGCCGCACCGATCCTGGTCCGTCGTGGATTTTTGGTGGCTATGGCTTGCTCGTTAAATACCGGCCGCAGGTGAATGGTCTGGTGCTGGTCGATATCGTCAATAAGCCTTGGCCCGATGGCATGGGCGATCCCCAAGCGAACCCCGAGTTGTTCGGCGGCTGGACGATGGGACAGTTCGGCCCCTTCACCTTCCCCGGTTCACTCCAGCGCGCGGCCCAGCAAAGTTGGGTCTGGCCAGCGGGGAAGTCAATCGTTGGCGATCATCGGGCCTTCATGCGTGTCCGCTGCTCGTACGTTCTCGGGGCTGGGCCAGATGCTCCCGTCATGGCCGCCGATGCCGATGCGGTAGATGAACTCGAACACGTTACCGGAATTTGCCAGGCGCTGTTGTCGCTGCCCACTGCACTCTGTTATTTCAATCCCAATGGCGAAGTCCTCCGCGATCAAGCGGGGATGCAAGAGAGCATGCAATTCGCCGATCAGAACGAAGTGTTGCCCCTCGACCTCTGGTCGAACATTCGGCTGTTCAATATTTCGTCCGAATGGCTGCTGATGGATACCGTGGGGAACAGCCAACTCGACCTGCCCGATATCGAGGCGATCTTCGTCAAAAAATACGACCCCAGCGAGATCGACAACTTCCTGCGCAACATCAGCTTCTACTTGCATACTGAAGGTCGTAACGTCATCAAACCGGGCGACACCATGGATGGCCCCGGCAATATTCGCTGGCAAGCGCGGCTGTATGAAAACGGAATTTCCGATCCGCCGCGGCCAGTGCTTAGCTGGCTGCCTGTCGATGGTTCCACTCCTCCCGTGGAGTTGAAGAACCGAAAAGAAGCTTCGTGAGTCGAACGCTGGGTTCTACTTCTGCAGCAGCGAACCGCGGTCATACTCGACCACGCCCAACTGCTTGAAGATGGCGAGCAAGGTGGCGTCGTCTGCCAGGCACTGCGCTTCGAACTGCGAGACGTTTTCTTCTTTGAGCATGCGCAGCGTTTCTGACAGCAGAAACAGCGTGAGCCCTTGTTCGCGGGCTTCGGGAGTATCGTCGACACTCACCAGGCCGATGGTTCGCGCACCCCAGGCCTGCGACAGCGGCAGGATCTCCCACAGCGTGATCGAGATGACTGGCTCACCCGCTTCTTTGGCCGCCAGTTGAAAGCGGGTCCAAACGGCTTGCGACCAGACACAGTTATCCCACCAATTGCCGGGCATCACTTCACCGGCCTGCGAGGCTTGAAACTTCCGCTTCACCTGCAGCAGTTGGCCACTGATGGGGGGCTTGAAGTCGGTCAACTTGCGATGCAGCAGCACCCGCGTTTGACCCTCGGTGTAGCCACCAGCCGAAAACAGTTCGCGAGCGGCCAGATCGCTGGCCAATACGCCGGGGACATCCGAACTGCCATACAGGCCGACATAGAACGGGTTGAACGGAAAGGCACACCCCGCGTGCAAAGTTTTTGCCCCGCGTTTGCGCAGGTAGTCTTCGCCAGCGGAGAGCAATTCAAGCGCGGTGGTAGCCCGCGCGGGATGCGGCATGGTGAGCAACTGGCAGATTGTGCCGGCGCTGGTATCGAGCGAACGATGGTCCGCGCTGGCACCGAAGCCGGCATGCACGAAGCCGATGGGCCGCGCACCGTCGCAGGCCACGATCAACCCTTGGCGGTCGAAGTAGGGCTTGGCCAGCACGATGTTCTCCCAGAAGCTGGGCGTCATCGGCTGCATCCGGCCTCGCAACGGAGGCTGAGCCCGCCAAATTTCCGCCAGCGCGGGAGGATCCCAATTCTGAAAAGCTCGGTAGCGGATCAAGGCCAATTACTGCTGTTGCCGGGAATCGTACAAAACTGCTGACAGTTTACTGGCCTGCCGCGCGACGCGAAAGCCACAGAAAACCGGTACCGGGTCTCGACGATCACCCCTCGCGCTAATCAAACTAGAGAAATTGAACCTGCTCGCACCGCAGCCAGAGCGTCGCGCCAGCGTTTCCCGGTTTCCTCTTCCCTCGCGCTCTCGCTGGAACATTGTCATGTTTTGTCGACCTTTGCTCGTTCGCCTGTTATCACTCGCGGCCGCGTTTGCAATTTCCTGCTCCACCATCGCCACAGCCCAAGACGAAACGCCGCGGCAATTGGCTTTGAAAGAAGTTCGCGCCGCGATGGCCGCCCGCGATGTGGCCGGTATCAAGGCCAAGCTCGAAGCTGCCGCCAGGCTGAAAGGTGAAGAACCGTACGACACGGAACTTCATCGCGTGGAGCAATTGGCCGGCTACGTCACCCAGTTTTGGAACGCAGTGGATCGCGCGGGGCGCACCATGCAGGCCACGACCATTCGCGAGATCACCATCAACGACAAGATTTGTGCGTTCGTCGAGTACGAAAATAAAACACTGGTGATTCGTGTCGAAGGACAGAATCGAACCTACACCTTGCAGAACATGCCTCCCGCGGTCGCCCTCGCCGTCGCGCAGCAGGAACTCGACCCGAAGAATGCCAACAACAAAGTTTTCTTCGGCGCCTTTCTGGCCATGGATGCCAAAGGAGACCGGAAGATCGCCAGGCAGTATTGGGATGAAGCCACGCAAGCGAAAGTCGATATCAAACATCTGCTGCCGGAGCTTGGTGTCGAGCCGCCGCCGCCAGCTGTGATTCTGCCGACGCTTTCGCCGCTGGTGAAAGCCACCCTGCAGCCGAAGAACTGGTCGCTGCGAACGAAGGGGGCGAAGAACTGGCAGAAGAAACCTCTCGGCGATGCCGCTGCACAAAACGAGGCCGGTCATCTCGTGGTGAAGACGCCAACCGATGCCGGTGAGGTGCAACTTGTCTTTGGCCGACAACTAACGCCCAACTTTGTTTGCCGTGTCTATCTCGAGGGTGCGAAAAAGGGACAGTCGATTGGCCTGGTCTCGGTCGATGGCGACGAAGACGCGCTTACGACGCTGCTGCCGAGTGGAACCGTCGTGATTGAGATGGGGCGACAGGCGGGGCAAGTGAAGGCCAAGATTCACGGCAAAGAAGTCGAATTCACGACAGCTGGCAAAGCGACGCCGCGCACGCCTGCACTCTTCGGCATTATCGTGCCAGCCGGCAGCGAAATCACGGTCGCCTCCTTCGAACTGGGCGTGCCATAGCGGGAGATTTTATTCCTCAGCAGCTTCCAATTATGCTGAAGCGATTCACTATTCGACAACTCTGACGCTCCGAGCTTTCATCGTGATGCACACTCCCCGCTATCATTGGTTCCTATTGCTGCTGGTCTGCTGGGCTGCACCTGCGCAAGCAGAGCCTGGCGCGACACAGCAGCAATTCCAACCGGGCGAGACCTATTTCGGCCACGACCAGCACATCGAATACATCGCTGGCGATTTGCCCTTCATTCTCTCGGCACCTCACGGTGGGCGCGAAAAGCCCGAGGGAATTGTCGACCGCAAAGAAGGGACTTTTGCGTTTGATATTGGCACCCAAGAACTGGCCCGCGCGATTGCGGCCGAGATGCACCAGCAGACGGGGCATTGGCCGCACATCATCATCTGCCGCATCAGTCGCCGAAAGATCGACTGCAATCGCGAAATTGTTGAAGCCTGCGCTGGTAATCCAGCTGCCGAAAAAATCTGGCACGACTGGCACCGCTTTCTGACGGCTGCCCGCGACCGCGTGGTGCAAGACTTTGGCCGCGGACTGTACATCGACCTGCATGGCCATGGCCACAAGATCGGCCAGCTCGAAATGGGCTATTTACATTCGCAGCTGGACTACGACGTCAGCAATGAGCAATTGAGCGCGCCGCAGAATGTTACGGCCAGCAGTTTGCAAGCGATTGCGGCGCTCAACCGCCGCCCCTATGCCGATCTCGTGCGTGGTGATTTCGCTCTGGGAACCTTGCTGATGGATCGGGGCTTTCCCGCCACACCGAGCAAGCAGCGCCCCGTGCCGACGATTCCTTACTTTCGTGGCGGGTACAACACGGGTCGTTATGGCCGCGATGCGGCACCGCTGGCGGGCCTGCAGATCGAAACCAATAGCCGTGGCGTGCGCGATAACGACAAATCGCGCGCAGCGTTTGCCAAAGCGCTCACCGACTCGCTGAAAATTTATTTCGAAGCTCAGATCGGCTTGCCATTGGCGGCGAAATCGACTCCCGCGGTCTCGGCACCAGTAACGAACGCTCTCTGCGCACCGCAGCCCGCCTGTTGTCGCCGACGTTTTCGTTGCCGCGCACGATGCCGGTGATCTGGACGCGAGTCCTTGCTCCCCTCAACGAAACGGGCAAGGGCGTGTAAACTGATGAGCAGGCAGTGATTGGCTCAGGCTCGCGAAGAAAGTGCGGAGAATTGAAGATGTCGAACATCGATGAACTTTATAAGCAGTCCGAAGTGCTCCGCCGCGAAGGTAAGCTGGCCGAAGCGACCGAGAAGTTGAACGAACTGATCGCGCTCGATCCGAATCATGTGCTGGCGCGAATGACAATCGCCCGCCTGCTGTGCAAAGCGGGTAAACCGCTCGAAGCAGTTCCGCACAGCGAAATGGCTTGCCAGGTGGAACCCAACGAGAGCTTTAACTGGGCCGCGCTGAGTCAAACGTATCAACAGTCGTTCGAGGCGACGCAAGATCGCATCTACATCTTGAAAGCCGAAGAAGCCAAGACGAAGTCGCATCAATTGCAGTGGGCACAGTCTTAGTTCGTATCCACAGAGTCAGTTAGCGCTGCCTGCTGAAAGTGATACAGAAACACGGCCGCAGCAACGGCCACATTCAGCGAGTCGATACCCGCCTGCATCGGCAGGGTAATCTGCTGCGGACATAACTTCAGCCAGCGCTCGTCGAGGCCATGCCCTTCGCTTCCCAGCACCAAGGCGAGTCGTTTGGGCTTCGGTACTTGAGACAGCGGCACCGCGCGATTGTCGAGCACGGTCGCCAGGACTTCAAACCCGTGCTCCTCACGCAGCGCGACCACATCAGCAACAAGATCGACGGCCTCGCGCACGGGGATGAACAAGACGCTCCCCATTGAAACTCGCAGCACGCGGCGCGAGAACGGATCGGCACAGTCGCTGCCAAGTAAGATTGCCGCAACACCCAGGGCAGCTGCAGTCCGCACAATGCTCCCCAAGTTTGTTGGGTCTTGGACCGCCGGGCAGACGAGAATCGTCGCCGGCTGATCAAGCGGAGGCATCATTGCTCGCAAGTCAGGCGCGGGCTTTCTCTGGCCACAGGCGAGCACACCGCGGTGAAAGCGAAATCCAACGAGCTCCGTCATCAGCTCGCGCGGCGCTACATAAATGGGTGTCTCAGGCGGCAGTTGAGGTGCGAGCCGCTCGGCCCAATCCGCTTCAGCCAAAACCGAATCGGTCACAAACGAACTATCGAGCAGTCGCTGCACGACCTTATCTCCCTCGGCGACAAACAATTTGCTGCCGCGGGTGAGATTCGTCTGATGCAACTGGCGATAAGGCGCGACGCGCGAATCGTCGGTGTTCGTGATGGGAATCAGAGGCATGGAGGAATTAAAGACTGCAGATGTCAGATTGAGATCAAGGAGTCACAGCATCGCTGGTTCTTCCTGGATCTGCAATCTGCAATCCGCGACATCTGCAATCCCTCTCCTCCGGCGAAGCGTTACCACCGTCACGGCCGACACCGGTCGGGCTTCGTTGACGAGAAAAATTGCTGCTACTCCTCAAGATTCTCTCAAGCACAGAATTTGACACCGCGCAAAGCTGACATAGGTTTCAGTTGTGCAGGGAGTTTGGTGGCTTAACGGCTGCTGACCTCTGCCCGGTTGGTTCTGCCTCAGTTCTGCACCGGCGCGGCTTCGGCTGTGTCGGCTGGAACTCCGGTGGCGCTGGCCGGTTGGGCCTGCCGCCTCACATCCCCGAGAAGGGCAAACCGGTAGTAATGCCGGGGCGCAAAGCAAAGGGCCGTGGTTGGGTCTCGCTTTTTACGAAGCGAGCGCACGATTACGGTAGCCTGGCTGCCGAACGGATGGGACTGTGGTGTCCGGTTAAACTCCGGGCTCCGCATTTTTTCCTGGCAATGATCGAGACGATGGCGAGGCGAGCTTCCAGTGTTGATGTTTGAGTCGTAGCCCGGTGCCAAGGCAGGCCGGCAGTGCGCCCTTCCAGGCGTGCTGCTCGCATCGGGTGAGACTCGCCGGCTGTTTTGGTGTCGGATGGTATTCCGGCGGACGCTCGTTCGCCGGACCGCCGAACTGGAGAAGGAACAAATGAAGAATCTCGCTTTGAAAGTGCAACGTTTCCTGGTTTCCGAAGATGGCCCGACCGCGGTGGAATACGCCGTGATGCTGGCTCTGATCGTGATCGTCTGCTTGACCGCCATTCAGGCGATCGGCACGAACGCGAACGCTACGTTTAACAGCGTGGCGGCCAAGTTGCCAGCTGGCGGCGGCTCGTAACCGCGAGCTCGATTGGTGAGTTGCTCTCACCAGTTGACGTCGGCTGTTTGACATCAAGGCCCCCTCGCTGCCGTCCCGCAAGGATGTAGCGAGGGGGCTCTTTTTCGCGCGCTGTTGCTCCTGCCAGGCGACTGCGCTTGCATGTTCACCGGGGTCCTCACCCCTTCTCTTTGCCAGGGAGCGACAGGTGACTGCGGGCTGCTGGTTGGCTTGTTCAGGATTGTCCGTTAGCCCTTGGTTGATCACCCTCAACGACGTTGCCAAGTTTGCCATCGTGTTGTTGATTGTTTAGGGGGTCTTACCATGCAAAAGTTCTCGCCATCGGTCGTTCGCTCCTTTGACTCTGTCGTCCGCTTTTTGAAGTCGGAAGATGGTCCCACCGCCGTTGAATACGCGGTGATGCTCGCCTTGATCGTCATCGTCTGCCTCACGGCCATTCAGGCCATCGGCACGAACGCCAACGCGACGTTCAATAGCATTGCGACCGTGCTCCCTGCGGGGGGCGGATCGTAGCTGCCTTGCCGGATGTAGGGGTGGGATGGCCGTACCTGGCCACTCCCACCGCTACACGAGGCATGTCTTGGCCCAAGCCGGCTGTGCGGGCTCGTGCTGCGAGCCCGTTGTTCCACGCCGAAGAGTCGACATGTCGTCACTCTGCGGCCAACGCCCTTCCGGCACTCGGAGCAACTTTCATCAGTCTTTTTTGCGAAGTGCGCCGTTTTCCTGACCTACAGTTCAAACAGGGAACGATTGTTCGGCCCCAGCTGCGATGCCTGAGATGGCACCGCAACAACGCACAAGAAGCTTTTCGCACATAAGGGTCTAGTCATGAAGTTGCTCAACCAGGTCAAGACGTTTCTCAAGTCGGAAGATGGTCCTACCGCTGTCGAGTACGCGGTGATGCTCGCCCTGATCGTCATCGTCTGCCTCACGGCCATTCAAGCGATCGGTACGAACGCCAACGTGACGTTCAACTCCGTTGCTCAGAAGCTCGGCACCGGTGGCGGTTCGTAAGTCGGTCGGTTCGATCCTGCGAAGCAGTCCGCGGTTGCTCCTGCTGCTTCGCTGGCCAAAACCAATGTTTGTCATTTTCGTGATCAAGTATTAACGCAGAAGTGATTGCTATGTATCCGGTAGTTCCTGCTGAGGTTTTGATCGGCAGCTGGGAAATGATGTGCTACGTTTTCACGGCTGCGGCCGCTCTCGTGAGCTGGTTCCTGGCTATGCGTTAATGGTCGCCAAGCCGGCACGCGCCGGCCTGTGACGACTGCAATTCAATCAAGCCTCGGCGCGACTGCCGAGGAGCGGACTTGTTTTTGGAGATTCGTACAATGCTCGATACGTTCGCCGCGCTGGGGGAAGTCATGGCCCAGCACTGGACGGTGTGGCTGGTCACGGTGGTCCTCATTCTGGCCGCCGTCATCGATGGCTTTGAACTGAAAGTGCCCAACTGGGTCACATTCCCCTTCATCCTCAGCGGCTGGATTTACAGCGGCGTGGCGTTCGGTTGGGAAGGACTGGCCTGGAGCCTGGCTGGCACCGTGGTCGGCCTGCTCCTCTTGCTACCTGCTTATGCCATCGGTGGCATGGGTGCTGGCGACGTCAAGTTGCTAGCGGGCGTCGGAGCCTGGGTCTATGGCACACACACTCTCTATGCCTTCGCACTCTCTACCATTGTCGGCGCCATCCTCGCCGTCGCCATGGTACTGATGCGTCGGGCCTGGAAGAAGCACTCGGATCAGTTCTGGCTGATCCTCAACGAGATCACCGTGATTCGGAATCCCGAACAGCTAGCACAGATTGCCGCGAAGCGTAAACCTTCGATGCTGTTGCTGCCCTACGGCATTCCTATCGCTATCGGGACGATTGTCTACTTCCTCTTGGCGGGTCTGCTGATTTAGCAGTCATCAAGTGGGTAAGGCTGAGAAGATTTGACGAAAGGGTTGACTATGCTTACCACGCAAACTTTGTCGCTGCTGGTTCAGAAACTTGTTAAACCCTGCCGGTTATTCCGAAAACAACGACGGGGAGCAGCTGCCGTAGAGTTTGCCGTGGTTGCCCCGGTTTTCTTCTTGCTCGTATTCGGCATGATCGAATACGGCCGGATGGTCATGGTCCAACAGATCATCACCAATGCGGCCCGAGAAGGCTGCCGGGTCGCGGTACTCGACGGTTCGACGACGGCGTCGACCCAGACAGCTGCGATCAATGCGATGGCGAGTGGCAACATCACCATCACCACGAGCAACGTAACGGTTAATCCTAGTCCGCCTAGCAGTGCCGCTTATGGCAGTCCTGTCAGTGTTACGGTGACGGTTCCTTTCAATCAAGTCAGCTGGCTGCCATCGCCAATGTACCTTGGGGGAAAAAGCATGACTGCAACCACGACAATGCGTCGGGAAACAGTCCAGTAGCGAAGATTGACCAGTCTTTGGATGGGCTGGGTAAGGTTTGAGGATTTTTTGTTCGTCGCGTGCTCGTTACGCGGACCAATCGTCAGTAGGAATTTTTCGATGCGGATGAAGTCGCTGATCTTGATTTTCATCGCCCTAGGCTGTGGCCTGGTCGCATCGATCGGTATAAGCCAGGTCATGGACCGCAAGGCCAACGCTGGCGGGGCGGGAATCGAGATGGAACCGATTCTTGTCACCATCAAAGATCTCGATATCAACTCTGCGTTCGATGCGCAAAACGTCAAGCTCGAGCCTTGGCCGAAGGTCAAGATGCCGGAAGGTGCCGTTCGCAATCTCGACGAACTGAAAGACAAGTTCGCTCGGCAGCGGTTCGTCAAAGGCGAACCGATTCTGCTCGAGAAAATCACCGATCAAATTGGCGCTGTCGCTCCCCTCATTCCCGCTGGCTATCGCGCCATGCCGGTGCGAGTGGAAGAAGACACCGTGATGCGAGGGATCTCGCCCGGCGACCGGGTCGACATCAACCTCTACGTTCGCCGCGGCGAAGAAATTCGCGAGTCGGGCGTCTACACGATCATGCGTGCAGTGCGCGTGTTCGCCGTCGGGTCGAATACCGAAAAGGTGATCGATCCAAAAGGACAGGAAGCGACGTTTCGCACCGTTTCGCTCCTCGTCAAACCCGAACAAATGCGCGACCTGACCGGTGCCATTCAAATTGGCCGCGTCACGTTGGCCCTGCGTCATCCGAACGAAACGGGCGACGAAAAGGAAGACGGCGTGACACCACTGGCGGACATCCTCAAGGGGAATTCGCTCGACAGTGAAGAGGAAGAAACTCCTGAAGTTGCCGAGGCTCCTGCCGCTCCTGCAAATGGTCCGGGCTTGCTCGACATGCTGAGCAAAGGCATGCAAGCTGTGGCCAAGGCCAGCCAGAACATTGAACCGACCGTGGCACCAGAGCCCGACACCGGCTACACCATGCACATTTATACGAACAGTGAAGTGAAGCAATACCAGTGGCAGAACCGCACCAGCATGCCACAGGAAAGTACCGTTTTCTCGGCCGGTCCATCCGGTTCGAGTTCTCCACCTGCATCGGTTCCCGCCGCTGGTGCAGGTAACATCCATCGCCCTGGCTATTTGCTGGAGCGACGGCCGGTCTGGATGACCGAATAGGTTCGCTAGTCGTAGTCCAGTCTCTCCGAGACTGGAGCACGGGTTTCGGATAAACCCGCCTACGAGTGACGAGCAGGATCGCACGGAAGAGACCCGCAAACAAACTGATTCGCAAGGAAGCACACGGATGGCAAAATCATGGCTTCGGGCTACTTACGCCCTTATTGCCTGCGCGGTACTGGCCGCGGGTGCGATCCTCATTCCACCTGCCTCGCTCTGTGCGCAGGAACCACTGGCAGCTCCAGGGGTGAAGTTCAAGGTGCAAGGCGCCGCTGAACGACTGGAGATGACTGTCAACACCAGCCGCATTCTCGAATTCGAATTCGACGTGCCGAAGATGCTGGTGAACAACCCGGACCTGGTCCGCGTGATTCCGATCTCGCCGCGCAGCGTGCAGATCTCGGCGATCCGCGCCGGCGTAACGCAAGTCAACGTCTGGGATGACAAGGGTAAGGTCACGTCCATCGACCTCGTGATTCTGGGTGACGTGCAGGAACTCGACTTGATCCTCAAGACCGAATTCCCCGAAGCGAACGTTCGCCTCCGCCCGCTCAATAGCAGCCTGTTCGTCACCGGCTTCGTGCCACGGGCCGAGATGGTGCCGCAGATCACTCGCATCGCGCAAGACTACTTCCCGCAGATTGTGAACAACCTCACGGTCGGCGGTGTGCAGAAAGTTCTCCTCCATGTGAAGATCATGGAAGTCTCGCGCACCAAGTTGCGGGCCGTTGGCGTCGACTGGGCAAGCGTCGGTAGCAACCATTTCATCTCGCAAGGCGTGAGCGGCGCACTCGCGGCGACCGCTGGTGTCGGTGCGGGGATCGCCACGACGCCCGCTGGCCCCTCGACGGTTCGCTTCGGCATTGTCGATGGCAATACTCAGTTCTACGGCTTCCTCGAACTGCTCCGCCAGAATAACCTGGCCAAGCTGCTCGCTGAACCAACACTCACGACCCTCAACGGCCGCCCGGCCAGCTTTAACGTTGGTGGTGAAGTGCCGATTCTCGTGCCACAAAGCCTGGGAACGGTCACGATTCAATACCGCGAATTCGGCACACAGGTGGACTTCGTACCGATCGTGCTGGGCAACGGCCTGGTTCGCCTGGAAGTCCGCCCGCAGATTACCGAACTCGATAACAGCTTGTCGGTCAACTTGAACGGCACCAGCATCCCTGGTTTCCGCCAACGCCGGGCCGATGTGGGTGTCGAAATGCGGGCCGGTCAAACACTGGCCATCGCTGGTTTGGTCTATACCCGCACCGAAGCTTCCAATCGCGGTATTCCTTGGCTGGCTGATCTGCCGTGGTTCGGCGTTCCCTTCCGGCACGTGCAAGAGCGGCAGAACGAAGTGGAACTTGTGATCCTGGTCACCCCTGAATTCGCCGAAGCGATGGACCCGAACGAAGTCCCCGCCTGTGGCCCTGGTCAAACGACTGCCAGCCCCACAGACGTGGAGCTCTACTATCGCGGCTACCTGGAAGTACCTAAGAAGTGCGACAGTGGCAACTGCGATTCGACTGGTGCCCCGATCCGCACTCCTGAAGAACTTGAGCCTGGCTTCAGTGCTCCTTACGGTGCCTCATCGAACCGCCCGCAGACCACGCAGCCCGTCAGTCGCCAGGTTTCGGCTCCGGCCGCACAGCCCAGCTATAGCGGCACACCCGCTCGCACCGTTGCGACCGGCACAGGCGTTAAAACTGCCCTGCAATCGTCGGCACCGCAGCCGGCGACCAATGGCAACTATTCGTACTATGCCGGCAGCAGCCAACCCGCTGCTCGCACCGCTCAGGCTCCCAAGCCGTCGCAACAAGCTCGGCCCGCCTTGATCGGTCCGCTCGGTTATGACGAATTGAAGTAACACAACGATTCCTCCGGGCGGCGGTACAACCACCGTCGCTTGCACGCCTCCTGGTATGAAAATCTAAACGTCGCTCACTCGCCTGCCCGCGTTTTCCGACCTATCTACATAGAGGCAACGTTTCTGGTCGAAGACTTACTTCTGCCAGCGACGCTACCCAATGTTGGTCTGACCCTGTCCTCGTGAGGCTGGTCCGTAGAAATGAGCAATGTGCTTCGAATTGCGATCGTCGACCCCAGCGATACTTCGCGCACCGCGCTGAAGAATATGCTGCTGGGCCTCGATATCGTCTGGCTCGAGGCGGAGTGCTCACGCTACGAGTTTTTCTCCGACGTCGTCACCCAGACCAAGCCCGATATCGGCATCGTCTGCATCGACAGCAATCCCGACAAGGGTTTGAAGCTCGTCGAGACTCTCCGCGATACCAGCTCCGAATGTGCGATCCTCGTCGTCAGTTCTTCGAACGATGGCCAGGTCATCCTGCGAGCCGTGCGCGCCGGTGCGAAAGAATTTCTCACTCAGCCCGTGCGCGTCGAAGATCTCGTTTCGGCCGTCGATCGCATCAGTACACAAAAGTTTGGTGGTGGTAGTGGCGGCACCCGCAGCTGCCATGTCATCGCCGTGGCCGGTGCTACGGGCGGCGTGGGCACCACGTCGGCTGCGGTCAACCTGGCCTGCGTCCTGGCTTCCGAACCTCGCAACTCCGTCGTCCTCGTCGATCTCGACATGGCCCTGGGCGATGCCGACGTCTTCCTCGACGCGATTCCCGATTACACCCTGGTCGATGTCGCGCAGAACATCTCGCGGCTCGACTTCTCGCTGCTCAAACGTTCGCTCACCAAGCACAGCTCGGGGCTTTACCTGTTGCCTCGCCCCGTGCAACTGCAAGATGCCTCACTCGTCACGCCCGACGATCTCACGCGCGTGCTTGGCCTGCTGAAGGCGACCTTCACGCACCTGATCATCGACCTGTCGAAGAGCTACAGCGAACTCGACTTCGTCGCGCTCAAAAGTGCCAAAGACATTTTGCTCGTCACGCAGCTCGACCTGCCGTGCTTGCGAAACGTTGTGCGGTTAATGATGTCGTTTGGCGAAGTCGAAGGTCTGAAAGACAAAGTCAAAATCGTCGTCAATCGCGTCGGGCTCGGCAGCGGCGAAATCAGTTTGAAGAAGGCCCAAGAGACCATGGGTCGCGAAATCTTCTGGCAACTGCCGAACGATTACCGCACGATGGTCGAAGTTCGCAATAACGGCGTCCCGCTCATCGAACAAGCGCCCAAGGCTGGCATTACCCAGGCCTTCATCACGCTGGCCGATACCCTCAGCCGCGACGAAAAAGGAAAAGACGTCGACCCCGCTGCTGCAGCCGCCGGCGCTGGCAAAAACGCCAGCTGGCTCGGCTTCCTCTCGCGCCCCAAGCCCAAAGGCAAATAACCCGCGGCTTGGCTTTCCCTACCCATGCTCCGGCACGGCGACGAGTACTTCTTCCGTCTCGCCGACCTTGCGCAACCGCACGGCGGCAATCAGACTCAGCAGCGTGATGCCGCAGGCGACGATTCCAACAGTGCCAAAGTGTTCCAGCTTGCCGTCGGGGGCTTGAGTAATGATGAGCCCGGCCAGGTACGCGCCGATGCCGCTGGCAATGTGCTGCATCGAGGCATTGGCGCTCATGAAGCCACCGCGCAGTTCCGGCCTCACGCTGCCGGTAATCATTGCCATCGCGGCAATCATTCGTCCCGCGTTGCTCACCATCAAACAGCCCACGACCAGCACGGCAAACAGCGTGGGGACCGGCGGCAGAAATGTCACAGCAATTAGCAGCACCGCCGAGAGGGGCGCGATGATAAGAAACATCGTCAGCTTGCCATACCAGTCGGCCAGCTTGCCGACGACAGGAGCGACAAACAGCGTGAGCAAGCCACCGGCGACATAAACGAACGGCAGCTGTGACTCTCGCATTCCCACATTCGCCACCAGGTACGGGCTGATGTAGGGAATAACCGCGAAGCCACCGATCATCAGAGCAGCGCTCAGGGCGAAAGCGATCAAGTGATTTGGCTCGCTGAACGTATTCACCAGCGAGCGCAACGGGTGCGTGTGCTTCTTTCCTAAGTGGGCATTGAGCGGCGGCAGCGCGAACGTGGCGATGACGAGCACGGGCAATCCGAGTGCGACCAGCGCGACGAATGGCATATGCCAGCCATAATTCGTGCCCAGATACAAACCGAACGGTACACCCACGACAGACGCGACCGCAAAGCCCGACATCAAAAAGCCGGTTGCAGCGCCGCGTCGATTTTCGGGAAACACATCGCCGACAATGGCCATCGCCATGCCGCCGAGAATGCCACCAAACGCGCCGGTGAGAATGCGGGCAGCAACCAGCAGCCAATAGGTCGGTGCGACGGCACACAGGAGCGTGCCGAGCAAGAAGCCGGCGAAGATCGACAAGAACGCAGTCCGCCGCGAGAAGCGGTCGATGATCGACGACGCCACCAGCCCGGCAATGCCAGCTGCAAAGGTGTAGGACGAAACGATCAGCCCGAATTCAGCGGGGCCAATCTTGAAGGCCCGCATTAACTGCGGACCAAGGGGCATCACTACCACAAAGTCGACGATGCTCGTGAATTGAACCGAGGCGAGCACCAGCAGAACGACCCATTCCATGGTGCGCGTGCGGGCTTCGACCTGCGCCAGGGCAAACGGTTCGTTAATCTCCCCTTGGGGCAGCACTGGCGATTCATACGGATTGGACATGGAACTTCCTGATCTTCGCAGCCAACAAGTGCCCTGATTCTATCGTGCCGGCAAGAAACGACGGCACCCACCAGAGCTTTCTCTGCGAAGAATTACCGATCCGCTACGGCAACCTTACAGACAACGGGCAGAATCGCGGGTTCACGCGTTTTCGTGGAAAGGCTTCCAGCTTGGCAGCTAATCTGCGGCAGCCCGCTATCGTCTCCTCATGCTCCGCCGTGAGTCGCACTTTTCTTTCCAGCACGCGGAGCTTGATGATTAGCTACCGGCCGCTAGCGGCGGACTGCCGCCAAAGCTTCGTTGGCCGATCGACTGCCAGTTTGATCGCTGCGGCCCGCGTGGGCAAAATCGCCGCGGAGAGTTTTCAGCGCGTAGCGCTCTTCTTCAATCTCGGGCTGAGTGCGCACGCCATAAGCGCGGAACACCGGCAGCGGTGGGCACCAGCCTTGAATTGCATGCTGCAACAGAAAGCCACCGACCACGACGGGCATCAAGAAGAACCGACGGTCCACGAGCAAACCGAGCGTAGAAAAGGCAAGGACCGCAGTCGCCGCATTGGCTTCCAGCATCCGCTCGACATCCCATTCTTCGTCAAGTTCTTTCAGTCGCCCTTCGATGGCAGCGCGACCTTGGCGGGCGATCTCCGCGACGCGCTGTTTTGTCTGCAGACAAATCCGTTCGTTGTATTCATCGGCCGTGTTGGCTGGGACGCGGTCAACAGTGGTGGGAAGTTTAGGCAGCAGGGAGGCCAATGATTGAGCCATGACGATTCTCCGTAGAATGCAAATAGGAGGGGAGGCAGAAAACCTATTCAGCAAACGGAGTGCCAAGAACTCGACCTGAAAGTATCTCACCCTTTCGGCCAAACCCCATCGACAATTGGTTTTAGTTCCAACTTCGCGGGATCGAGCGTCACATGTTTGACGCGCTGGCGCTTCCAGGTGTAGGTGATGTGTACGAGACCATCGGACGATTGAATCACAGCTGGATAAGAATACTCACCCGGCGTACTTTCGAGCACCACTGCCGCTTGCCACGTAGAGCCGTCTACAGCGACGGCCACGTTCAGCGGGCTGCGACCTTTTTGCGTGTGGTTATAAACGAGCAGCTGGCGACCATCGCGGAGCGTCACGCCATCGATGCCAGAATTCGGATTAATCAAGTCGATCGGTTCGAGCTTCGACCAGGTTCGTCCGGCATCGCCCGATGTGGCTTGCAGAATTTTTCCCGGCGTCCGCGTGCGGCAGAGTATCTGATACCCGAGTGACGTGCGCAAGAGGGTGGGTTGAATGGCGTGCTGCGTTTTGCCGTCGCAGAGCGGCTCCGTCTTTTCCCACGTCTTGCCGGCGTCTTTGGTCCACTCCATCTGCACCTGCCAGCCCGCATGCTCGGTGCTGCTACCGCAGAGCAACACTCCGTCTTTGAGCAGGATCGGCTTGTTCTTCACCGGTCCCATGATCCCCTCGGGCAAGCGCTCGGGCTTGCTCCAAGTAAGGCCACCGTCGTTACTGCGCAGCAGCATGCCCCACCATGTGCTCGGGCTTGGCCCCAACTTATAGAACAACAACAGCTCGCCCATTTGATCGCCAGCAGTTGGCATTTGAAACAGCACTGGGTTCCAACAAGGCAATTGCTTCCCCTCGGCCGCCTTGCCGTTGGCCACTTCCACGGGCGTGCTCCAGCCCTCTTTTGTTTGCCGCGCGAACCAGATGCCCACGTCGGCGGCTCCTTCACGCGTCCCACCAAACCAGGCAGCGACGAGCCCCTGCTTCGTCTCTTCAATGGTCGACGCATGGCACTGCGGATGCGGCGGCTCGTTGTAAATCAGCTCTTCGCTTACCACGCCCGGCGAAGCAGCCAGTGCGGTCGAAAGCATTCCCGCGCACACCAGAGTGAAATTCAAAAAGCAGATTGCCAAGCGCATAGATCAATCCTTCGGTGCCAGACAGAAGCGAGAAAAGCAAATCGGAATATACCGCCTGGCGCAGCCCGCTTCTATCGACTAGGTCGACGAACGAAAGTCGCTCGCTACGGAAGCTGGCAAGGGCGACGGACTCGCAATGGTAGAACGACAAATTAGGAAGCTACTTCTGCTCGAACGCCCCGCTCGCTTCCAACTCGGCGACCCAACTTGTCAGCCGCTGGCGTATGGCGTCGCGCACTTCACGAAACTTGTTCAGCTTTTCCGCTTCAGTTCCAGGAAAAGCCGGCGGATCCTCGAAGGGCCACAAGAGCTTGTTGCGCAGGCCCGGCCAGGCTCGCGGGCAAGATTCAGCTGCGTCGTCGCACACGATGATGGCATAGTCGATCTCACTCTCCAGAAACTCGGAGAGATGCTTCGAACGGATGCCATCAGTATCGACGCCAGTCTCTTCCAGCACTTGCCTGGCAATCGGGTTGATTCCCTTGGGCGATGTTCCCGCGCTATGGACCTCAAACCGGTCGCCGGCAATGTGCCGCAACTGAGTCTCACCCATCACGCTGCGGCAAGAATTTCCCGTGCACAGAAACAGAACCTTCAACTTTCGCATGTTCCACCTTGGCAGCAATTTGCGCGCACACCCCGGCAACCGCCGACCGCCAGCAGACTCCCCACCAGCGGCGCTGCAATATAAATCCACAAGTCCGCGAGGTTACCCGACACAATCGCTGGTGCTAACGACCGCGCAGGATTCATCGACGCGCCGCAAATGGGCCCGGCGACCATGGCTCCCAGGGCCACGACAGCGCCAATCGCCGCGCCGGCCATAATTCCCTTTTCTTTCGCCCCGGTCGAAACGCTTAAGGCCACAAACATCAGCACGGTCGTTATCACGACTTCCAAGACAAACGACTGCCAGGCACTGCCCGCCGGCAGCGTGGCACCGAGCGTGGGATGCTCGAACAATGTTCGCAGCAGCAGGCTGGCGAGAAGCGCACCCACAATTTGGCTCGCCATGAACGGGGCGACAAGTTTGCCCGGGAAGCGCCGCGCGGCCCAGAAGGCCAGCGTCGCCGCCGGATTGATGTGACAGCCTGAAATATCGCCCAGGGCGTAGATCATCGCCATCACGACCAGGCCGAAAGTCAGCGCGATGCCGACATGCGTGATGCTGCCGGCCGAGACATCGTTCACGACGATCGCGCCCGTGCCTGCAAACACCAGCACGAACGTTCCAATCGCCTCGGCCAGACACAATCGCCAAATACTAACGCTAGTCATGCACGCATTGTGCCAGCGACCTCTCGCAACGAGAAGGGGCTCACGCATGAAGAAAGCATGAAGTGCTGATCTGCGAGCAACGAACCAACTCGCTTGACGTTAGGCAAAAATTCCCGGCACGTGTTTGCCGCCGTCGACAATTTTGATCGGGCGGCCAATATTGCTCATGTTTTCTTTATCGGGATTCACACCCAGGCCAGTGCACACCGTGCGGAGCATGTCGTTCACGTTGACTGGTCGATCGGTGACCGAATCGCCCGAGTCATTCGTCCGGCCAATTACTTGCCCGCCTTGCACACCGCCGCCGGCCAGGGCCATGTTGAAGGCCTTGGGAAAATGATCGCGCCCCGAACGCGGATTGATCCGCGGCGTGCGGCCAAACTCACCCATCCAGAGGACCAACGTATTGTCGAGCATGCCCTGCTGCTTGAGGTCTTGAATCAACGCGGCAAAGGGCTGATCGAGTTGATTGCAGAGGCTCGTCGTTTTTTCGAAGTTGTCGAAGTGTGTATCCCAATTGCCCAGCGAGACTTCGATGAATGTAACACCCGCCTGCACCAAGCGCCGTGCGAGCAGACAGCCCTTGCCGAATTCCGACTCGCCATACAACTTGCGCGTGGCACTCGATTCTTTATCCAGATCGAAGGCTTTCATCTGCGGGCTGAGGATCATCTTGGCCGCACGATCGTAGACTTTTTGGTGATCGGCCACTTCTTGCTGGCCACCTTTGGTAGCGAAATCCTGTTCGAGTTTGCCGAGCAAGTTCAGCCGCCGTTGATAGCGAACCGACGAAGTCGGCAGCGCTGTGTTGTCTGGCAAGCGGCCAGCCGATTGCATCACAAACGGATCGTAATCGACACCCAGAAGCCCGGCGCTATCGCCAAACCGACCACCACCGATCCGCACGAAACTGGGCAACTCGGCCACATGGTCGCCAATCTCGTGCGATATAATCGACCCCAGCGTCGGATACTTTACACTCGCCGTCGGCAAGTAGCCGGTGTGCATCAAGTAGGTCGCACGTGGGTGGGCACCCTCGCGGCTGTTCATTGAACGAATCACGCACAGGTCGTTCATTACCTGCGAAGTCTTGGGCAAGCCCGCGGCAATCTCGATGCCGGGAACCGACGTGCTGATGGCCTTTGTTTCGCCGCCATTTGCATGCTTTGGTTTGGGAGAGAAGGTCTCAAACTGGCTCGGGCCACCTTGCATCCACAGCAGGATGCAAGCCTTCCCCTGCTTGCGCAGGTCGGCCGCGCTCGCGGTCATTTGATCGGCCCAGGTGAGGCCGGCAGCTGCTGCAGAAGTGCCCGCGATTGCGTTCAAAAAATCGCGCCGCTGCAGTTGCCCGCGGCTGGAGAATTTAAGGCTGGTTTGCAGATGAAGTTGGGTGTTCATGGTTGATACCTTACTTAGCCCGCCGCGTTCTAGCTCGCTACGTGTTTCGCCTTAGAATGCCAATTACCGCCGATACAAAAACTCGGTCGAATTCAGCAGCGACCAGTGAATGTCTTCAAAAGCTTCAGTGCGATTTTTCACATCCGCCACATGCGCGAGGCAAGTGTTCACTTCCTGTAGACTCGGTTCGCGGGCCAGCGTGCGCAGGTACAACTCGCCGATCAAGGCGCGGTCGTCTTGGATCTCGCTCAGCATCTTGCCGAGCGCGGTGCGCCCGCTACGACCATCGAGCAGGCCATTGAAATAAGGTGAGTTCATCATCACGAGCGCTTGCGGAATGGTCCCCGCAACTTCGTCGCGGCGCTCGCTTGGGTCGTAACCAAACACGGCTGCAAAGGCTTGCCGTGGACCACGACCGAATCGCACCCCACCGCCATATCCCGGTCCTGCCATGGCCGCAGGTTCGCGCGTACCGAGGGCAGTGAGCACGTTCTCGAATAATTGATCGGCCCGCAAACGCTGCGGCACATTGGCCACGAAAGCCACTTGCTCGGGATTGCGCCGCGAACGACTGGCCCGCTGATAGGCTTGCGTCGCAGTGATCGTTTCGAACAGCCATTTCACGTCGTAGCCAGTGGCTGCGAAGGCGGTCGAGAGGTGCTCTAGCGTCTTCGGCGCGAAGCAATCGCGGTCCGGTCCCATATCGTCGACCGGTTCATAAAAACCTTCGCCGACCAGTTCCGACCAGAGACGATTCACGAGTGCTTTGGCGAAGTAAGGATTCTCGGGCTTGGTAATAAATTCGGCCAACTGGCCCCGGCGCTGACTATCACGCGTGGTGACGGGGACCGAGTCGCCCGTAGCAAACAGGATCGGCTTCATCATGCGGCCCGGCGCGTCAGGCTTTTGCAGGTCACTCATCCGATGCTCGGCCGAGCCGCGCACCCGATTGCCATTCCGTTCAAAGGGCTCATTTCCAAACTCCGTAACCGCCACGCTGATGGTGCGATTGTCGGGCGTGAGAATGATCCGCGACGAGACGCGGGGAAAGAACGCCGCCAGTTCATGGAACTGTTCGCGCTTCCAGCGATCAGTGGGATGATCGTGGCACTGGGCACATTGAATCTGCACGCCGAGGAAAATGCGCGAGATTTCGGCCACTGTTTCTTCGGGCTTCCCTTCCTGGGCGATGATGAGCGCCGTCTCACCTTTCGTGAGGCCGTCTCCCTCCGCCGTGATGAAGTCGGTCGCGACTTGGCTCCAAGGCTTGTTCTCGTTAATTGATTCTCGCAAGTAATCGGTCAGTACGCCGGCGACGATTTGCGCCCGCTGTTCGGTCGCGCGATACATGATCACGTCGCGCCAATACTTCGACCAATTTTCGCCGTAACGCCGATCGGCCAGCAGTTTGCGGACGATGGTTTGGCGTTTGTCGGTCGCTGGGTCGAGCGCAAAGGTGGTGATCTCAGCTGCCGAAGGGAGCCGGCCTTGCAGGTCGAGCGTGACGCGGCGGAGAAAAATTTCGTCATCGGCCATTGGGGCCGGCTTCGTACTGGCACTTCCCAAGTTCAGTTCGCTGGCCAGGATCTCGTCAGCTTTGGCGGCGACTTGAGCGGGCTCTTCTTTGGCAAACGCTGCGGGGTAAGTGAAGCCGGTGAACGTCGTTCCACTGACGATGGCCAGGGCGATCCAGGCACGATAGCAACTCATAAGGCAACTCCCCGAAGCAGGCAGATCACTCGTTCCAGCAATCTAAACCCTGCCGCCCGCAGCATGTTCCGCCAGCGGCAGTTGATTAATTCGCACGCGCGGGACCGGAGAGATCAATTTTAGAAATTACGTAGTCGGACGCGTCAGCGAGGGAGATGTGCGAATCAACGGTCTTCTGCAAATCACACTTGCTGACGCGTCCAGGCTATGTAGGGGGACTACTTCTCGCCCTTGCGGAACTTCTCGAAGTACTGCTTGGCGTGTTCGCGCTGCTCGCGCGGCAGGTTCTGCTCATTGAGCGCATCGGAATCGCGGGCAGCGGCCGATTGCAGTTCAGCCTTCACTTCTTGCAGGGTCTTGCCGGCGATGTTCTTGCCATCGGCATCTCCCGTGCGGACCGATTCACCAGGGCGGGCTTTGCCAGCCACGCGCGAGTCGTAGGACTTGGTATCGACTTCTTCCTCGGGACGCTCACCCTTGCCGCGACCCGAACCAAGCCCCATACCAGGCTGACCCTTCTTGTTGCCATTGCGACCTTGGCGGCCCATCTTGCCGTCCATTTCGCCATCCATTTCCTTGCCGTTTTGGCCACCCTCTTTGCCATTCATGGCGTTTTTGGCGTCGGCCAGTTCATCCAGAACCTCATCGAGGTTTTCCATCTGGTCGAGTTGTTCCTGCGCTTCCTTCATGGCCTTGGCGAGGTCGTCGAGTTTCTGGCCGGCTTCTTTCGGGTCGCCATTGCCATCCTTCTTCATGCACTCGGCGCACTGACCCAACTTGTTGGCGAGTTTGTCGAGCATCTGCTCCATTTGCTTCCCTTCTTTTTCCGCCTTATCGAGCTTCTCTTGCAGCTTGGCGGCACCTTCCAAGTCACCCTTTTCGATCTTCTTCTGAATCTCTTGCTGCAGCTTCTCGCGATTATCTTTTTGGTCCTGAGCCATCTGCTGAATCTTTTCCTTCAGCTGATTCATCTGTTTGGCGAGTTGCTCTTTGTCTTTCTCTTCCAGCTTGCCGTTCTTCAAGTTTTCCTTCAGCTGTTCGAGTTGCTTTTGCGCTTCTTTGAAGTCGCCATCTTTCATCGCATCAGCTAACTTATCGGCAGGGCCTTTTTCGATTTTGCCAAGCTTATCAAGCTGTTTTTGCATCTCTTTCGCGCCACCCAGTTCCTGCTTGCGCTTCTCCACTTCCTTCGCCAGATCGTTGATCTTGATCGTTGCTTCTTTCTTATCGATCCCTTCCTTGGTGGCGATATCGCCGACCTTCTTCGAGATCTCTTTCAGCAACTCGGCGTCTTTCAACGAGACATCGGTCTCCGGCTTCTTGGCATTTGCTTCAAGCTTCCTTTTGAGGATCTCAGCGGCCTTCTTAATTTGTAGCTTCATCTCAGGGGTAGTGCCCGTGGAAGCTGTCGCTTTGTTTTCGAGCGCTGCATTCGGCAGGAAAAGGAGCCCGCCAATAACGGCGGCGGGAACCAGCGGCAGCGCGAAGCGCCAGGTTGGCTGCAATTTGAATTGTTCGCGCACATCGATCCGCTCGACCTTGCGAATGGCATCAGCCACAAGTGCCTGACCGACTTCGGTCGAGAGCTCGTCGGAGTTGAGCGCCAGCGTGCTGGAGACGCGCTCCTTCAGTCCATAACGCCGGTCGAGTTCAATCGCCGCATCGATCGACGAACGTCGCACGACGTAGGTCCAAACCGAAGCAATCAACAAACCGACGGCGAGACTGCCACCGAGCCAGCTGTAATTCCAAATGTCGTGCTGGAGTGGCAAAGCCCACAACTTGGGAACCGCGAGGCCAATCGCGCCGATGAGGAGCGTGGCGAAAAGAGACCAGACTGCGATGGTCAGAAACTGCTGGCCAATGAGCCGCCGGCGAGCCCGACCAACCTGACGCTTGATCTCTTCCATGGCCAATACCCTCTGCAGATAAGAAGTCGTGCACCAGCAGTACGACGGCACTAACCGCGCTTTCGCTCTCTGATTCGCTGGTCACCGCTTGATTATAGGAGCCAGCGAGCAAAAAACTCTAGCAGGAAATCAACTGTCGAATGTCTTTGCCAAAAAGCGATCCGGCCACCTGATGAGGTGCCGCTTGGCAAACGCACGATCTACTTAAGAATACTCCTCAACCGACGGCGGAGTTACAGAGGGCGCACCGCTTGCCTAATTCCCTCAGACCACCTGACTGGCATAGGTAGAGATTCGAGCAACGATTATACTTGCTTGACCGGCACGACCGAAACATTACAATGGTAGTCAACATGGTAATGTTTATTGCTCATCGGCCTCTTGCCGCTGATCCTAAGTAGTTACTGATTCAGCGTTTGCCTCACTACAACGTCTGCGGACGAAAATCATGACCGAACCAGCCAAGCTCAGCAAAGTCGAGGGAATCAAAGACGCCAGCAATTTTCTGGCTGGGCCTCTCGCGAATGAAATGGTCGATGGAAACCCGAATTTCGGCCACGACAGCGAAGTGCTCCTCAAATTTCACGGCACCTATCAGCAGGATGACCGGGACGAGCGCGGCCAGGTTTCGGAAGACGGCAAGAAGAAGAAGGCCTACAGCTTCATG
Organism: Anatilimnocola aggregata; assembly: GCF_007747655.1. NCBI lineage: Bacteria > Pseudomonadati > Planctomycetota > Planctomycetia > Pirellulales > Pirellulaceae > Anatilimnocola > Anatilimnocola aggregata. The sequence continues at coordinate 1,264,747 of NZ_CP036274.1, read as the reverse complement.
GTCCGGACACGCATTCCGGGCGGCATTCTCACCAGCGATCAAGTGCTGGAAGAACTCAACTTGTGCGACGAACTGGGTAACACGACGCTGCGAATCACGTCGCGCCAGGCGTTTCAGTTGCACGGGGTGCTAAAGGAAAACCTGAAGCGGACGATTCAGCGCATCAACGAGTGCCAACTCTCGACGCTGGCCGCCTGCGGCGACGTGAACCGCAACGTGATGTGCTGCCCCGCGCCGTACAAGAAGAAGATCTATCGCGAGACGCAAGCGCTGGCCCACGAAATTGCCATGCACTTCGCGCCGCGCACCAAAGCTTATCACGAAGTGTGGCTGACCGATTCCTCAACGGGCGATAAGCAACTGGTTGGTGGCGAAAGCGAATCGAACGGTGACGGCTTCGATGTCGAACCCATCTACGGCAAGCACTACATGCCGCGCAAATTCAAGATGGCGATTGGCTTCGACTTCGATAACTGCGTCGATCTGTATGCCAACGACCTGGGACTAATGGCGGTCACCGATGGTGACAAGATCATCGGTTACAACGTGCTCGTCGGTGGCGGCATGGGTGTAACTCCTTCCGCCAAGAAGACCTTCCCCGCAGTGGCCAAGCGGCTCTGCTTTGCCGGCACGCACAATGTGATCAAAATTGTCGAAGCGGTTTTCAAAGTGCAGCGCGACTTCGGCAACCGCGAAGATCGCAAGATCGCACGATTGAAATATGTCGTGGCCAATTGGGGCATCGAGAAGTTCAAAGCCAAGGTCGAAGAATACTACGGCGGTCCGCTGCCGGAGCCACATCCGACCGATGTCCACGGTTTCAACGACCACATGGGCTGGGACGAACAAGGGGACGGCAAGTGGTTCTATGGATTGAATATCGAAAATGGCCGAATCAAAGACACGGCTGACATGCAACTGAAGACTGCGATCCGCGAGATTTGCACGGTGCTCAAGCCGGGCATTCGCCTGACCGCGCATCAGAGCATGCTCTTCACCGATATCGAAGCCAAAGACAAGGCGCAGCTGGAAGCAATTCTGAAGAAGTACGGTGTCAAGCTGACGGAAGAGATCAGCGAAGTCCGGCGCTATAGCATGGCCTGCGTTGCCTGGCCGACCTGCGGGTTGAGCATCACTGAAAGCGAACGAGCGCTGCCCGGCATGATCGATCAACTCGAAGTGGAGCTAGCGCGGCTGGGACTATCGACCGAGAAGTTCACCGTGCGCATGACGGGCTGCCCAAACGGCTGTGCTCGACCTTACAACTGCGACGTTGGCTTGGTTGGTCGCGCACGTGGGCAGTACACACTCTTCGTCGGTGGCCGCTTGCTCGGCGATCGCTTGAACAGCTTGTACAAAGACTATGTACCCGCGGAAGAGGTTGTGAGTACGCTCACTCCGCTGTTCGTCTACTTCAAGACCGACCGTCAGGCGGGTGAAACCTTCGGCGATTTCTGCAATCGCAAGGGGCAAGCCGACCTGGCTCAATGGGCCGATAACTTCGCCGTGGCCAAATAGCGTGGGCTTTCGTCCACACCACTTGGCAAATTAGAAGCGTGGGCTAAAGCCCACGCTTCGAGTTAAGGGCAACAGCCACGTTACTTCGCCTTGCAATACGACAGGGCGAGCAGGGCATAACCGGTGACGATGGCGGAATCGCCCTCCATCCAGCGGTTGTTTTCGTTCACCCAACTCCCGTCAGGTTGCTGCTTGGCGGCCAGCGTCTCGATGATTTCTTGACGCCAGTCGTGAGCCACGCCCTTCTCATCAACGAACTTGTCCTGCCCCAGAGCATCGAGTGTCTTAGCCATCGTATGGTAGTAGTAGTACAAGCCCGAGGTGCCCATGCCGGGATTGCTCTGCAGGTCGTAGTTCTTGGCGAGCCACTTCTGGGCCGCGACTACGCGCTGATCGTCCTTCGCTACGCCGGCATAAATCATGCTCTTGAGTCCGGCGTAAGTCATCGACGCATAACTGCGCAGGGCGCCGGTTTCTTCATCAACGCCGGCCTGGCTGGAACCGCCAGCAGCGGGAGTGTAATAGAAACCGCCGTCGGGCTTTTTGGCGGCGAAGGGGGTGGTGTTGTTCGGGGTTTCCAGATTCTGGCAGCGTGAGACGAAGATCAAAGCCCGCTTCATCGCTTCGTCGCTTTCGCCGTTGCCGGTTGCTTTGAGGGCATCGATGAAGAAGCTGGTGTTCGAGAGATCGGGCCGCTTGTTCTTGCCGTAGCCTGCGCCACCGTACTCGACATCGCTCGGTGCCTTTCCATCGGTCGCACCCCACTGCAGGCTCTTCATGTACTTCTCGCCAGCTTTCAGAATCGTATCGTATTTGCCATCTTTATTGGCCAGGCCGAAGGCGACGAGCGAAATCGCGGTTTCGTAGTTCTTGTGACTTGTTTCGGCTGCATGAATGCCACCATCGGCCCGGACAAAGCTCTCGAGATACTTCAGGCTCTTGGCGATTTGCGGATCGGCCGGCGAACGACCGTGCCGCAGCAGGGCAGCAGTCACGAGTGCCGTAATCGCGGGGCCCGCTTTGGCGTTGTAAGCGCCGTCGGCATCTTGGGCTTTGGTGGTGAGAAATTCGATGGCGCGGTTGACCATCGGCTCGTAAGCTTTGTTTGCGGTGTCGGCACCCGAGACGTGGGCGGGAACCAACATTGTGCCAGAGACAACTGCGCAGACCATTGCTGCCATGAAACGACGAACCATGAACCGGATCCTCTAGAAAGAGAAGTAGGCCGTTGCAATCTGGCAAGCAACAGACAAGAAGGGAACGACTTTCGGCATTATCTGCGGAACAGCAGCGTTTTTCTAGAGGCGGTAAGACCGAATGTAATACGAGAGAATCAGTCGAGTATCGCCAGAATGTCGTCTTCGCGGCAGATGAGAAGCTCCTGGTTGTTAATTTTCAGCTCGTTCCCCGCGTAGGCGTGAAACATGACCCGATCCCCCTCTTGAACGGTCAACGGGCTGCGGCGGCCGTCACTGAGGAGGGCACCATCGCCGACAGAGAGGACGCGACCCTGCTGCGGCTTCTCGCGGGCGGAGTCGGGCAGGACGATGCCCCCCGCGGTTCGTTCTTCGGCAGGTAGGCGTCGAATGATGACTTTGTCGCCCAGGGGTACAAGCTTCATGAACGGGGATCTCCGGCGGGATGCGGGGGCAGGTCACAAGACCGGCTTCGCTGGGGCGGGATTGTCGCACGCGCCGCGGACAGACGCAAGCATCGCCTGCTAGCGGGGCTGGGCAGCCTTAGCCCAAAGAACTTCGGCGACGTGGGTAGGCTGTGGCCACCAATTCACCGGTTCTGGGAACAACGGACTGATGTTCGGGTCCGATTTTGCCGATTGAACGCGAGAAGCTTTAACGATTGCGCGGACCTTGACGACTGCTAAGCCCGGACAGCTGACCGGGCCTGCTGGCCGAGAGTATGCCGGAGACCGATACCATGACCAAAACTCGCGCCGGCAAGACTAAGGACGCAGCAACCACTGCTAGCGAGACTCTGTCGTCTAGGGACCAGTCGGTTTCGCCCCATCGCATCGATGCAGCCCATGAGGGGACCGGTTCAGCTGCCACGACAACGCCCGAAATGATGGCGGCCTTGGCCGATTCAGCCCTGACCGCCGCCGCCGAGAACGACGAGATTTTTCACGCCACAGCAGTCCCGCGCGACCCGCTGCAAGATCTGGCCCTCCGCGAAGAACAGTTGCAACTACAGGCTGCTCAGTTAGCAGGACACTTGAAAGCCCGGCTGACGGAAGTCGACCGCCGCGAATCGCAACTCAACGCCCGCATTGCCCAACTCGAAGCCGACCTCCGTTCTGCCCGCCTCTGGCAGCGCGAGCGAGAATATGAGTTTCAACAGCGCGAAGGGGAACTCTGCCGGCAAGTGGAAGACCTGCAGCAGCGGTCGAGCGAAGTGGCCATCGGCGAGCAGCAGGTTCAGACGCTCGATGAACGGGCCGAGCAGATCATCACCCGCGAACAAGAACTGAAGGCCCTCGATCTGCAACTGCGCCAGCGCCGCCAGGAACTCGATCGGCAAGCTGCGGCCTTTTCGCACGCCCAGTCCCTTTGGCAATTGCAGCAGAAACATGAAGAAGCCGCTGCCCGCCAGCAGCGCGAACGGGCCGAAGAAGTTTGGACTCGCGCAGTGGCAGAAGAACGGCAAGAGCTCGATTTTGAGATCGCCGGTCGTCGCCGCAAGTTGGAGACAGGCGAGCAAGTTCTGCGCGAGCAGCAGCAGCGGCTCGATCAAGAACGCGTCGACTTCGAACGGATGCGCGTGCAAGGGACCAACCAACTGCAGCGAGAACGAGCTGCCTGGGATGAACGCCTGCAAGCGATCGACTTGGAATTTGTGTCACGCAAGCGGGAACTCGAAAGTCGCGAAGCAATTGTCGAGCGTCAACGCGTGGCCATGGAGCAAATGCGAACCGAAATCGGGCTGGTCCATCGCCAGTCGCTCGAAATGCGGCTGATTGCCGAGCAACTGTGGGCCCAAATCACCGGGCGGCTGAGTAGTGCCGAAATCACCCGCTCGATCGCTTCACTCCGGCTACAACTCAGTCAGCAGTACGAACAGGAGCAGAAGGCCCTTACCAAGCAAAAGGACGAGCTCGTCCAATTGGCCGAGCGACTGCAAGGGCAGCATCAGTTGCTCACCGCCGAACGGCAGGAAGTTCGCAACTGGGGCTCGGCTCGCCAGGCCGGCATCGAACAGCAGGCTCGGCAGTTGGTCGAACGAGAACAACAGCTCGAATCCGAGCAGCAGGAACTGCGCGCTTCGCGGCAAAACCTGCACGACGAACGTCGCCGCTACGAGCAAGAGATCCGCGACCTCGCCACGCAATTGCGGGAAGCCACGACTTCGCCCGCTGCAGCGTGATTCGGGCAGTCCTATTACATCCCCGCTTCTTTCAATAGCCCGCCTGAACCTACGTTCGTTAGCGCGAGCTGAATTGAGCCGTCGCGGAGACTGCGATTTTCATCTCAACCTGGTCGTGGGCCGATTCAGGCTCCTCAGCTTGTCGGCTAGGGCTGACTATCTTCCACTGTCTCGCGATCGAGTCCGATGAGCCTTGCTATTCGCACTTCCCCTTTCAGCAGGCCGAATCGGGTCGAAAAAGTAATCTCCGCAGGTGAACGAACCCGCACTCTGCACGATTGTCTGACTAGCGTGCCCGTTCTTTAGGCGAAACACCGGCTTGCCGCTCGTTGACAACGTTGGCCCGCGTTTCTAGCATGACAATGCTTATCACTCTCCTGAGAGCTAGAACGACTGCAATTTAGCGGTTGTTTTCATGGATGGAACGCCTCTTCAAATCCGTCCCGTCACCTCCCTATTTTCGCGAGTCCCCGATTGGCAACTCCTTCCCGTAGCGGGGTTTTCACGCAGGCGACCGATCGCCGAGTTGAGCGATTTACCGAGAGCATCAGCTTCGACCGCCGCCTCTATGCGCACGATATTCAGGGAAGCACCGCCCATGCCCAGATGCTGGCAGAAGTGGGCGTATTGACGCCACATGAGCGGGACCAGATCTGCGCGACCCTTCAGCAGATTGGCAAGGAAATTGAGCACGACGTATTTCCGTTCAGCATCGCGCTCGAAGACATCCACATGCACATCGAACAGGCGCTGATCGAGCGTCTGGGGGATGTGGGCCGCAAGTTGCACACCGGCCGCAGTCGAAACGATCAAGTTGCTACCGATCTGCGGCTCTGGGTTCGCGACGCCCTCGACCGGATCAAGGACGGTCTCGAGAACCTGCAGCGGGCGTTCTTCGACCGCTGCGAGGGTGACTTCGAGGTCATTCTGCCCGGCTATACGCACATGCAGCGGGCCCAACCGGTGCTCGCGCCGCACTATTGGTTGGCTTACTGCGAAAAACTGGCCCGCGATATCGACCGGGTGAAAGATTGCCGCAAACGGACGAACGTCTGCTCACTCGGCGCTGCCGCGCTCGCGGGCACGACACTTCCCATCGACCGCCACGATGTCATGCAGCGGCTGAAGTTCGATAGCGTGGCCGGCAACAGCCTCGATGTGAGTAGCGACCGTGATTTCGTCGTGGAATCGGCGTTCGTTCTCTCGCTGATTGCCGCCCACCTGAGCACCTGGGCCGAAGAATGGATTCTGTGGTCGACTGCCGAGTTCAACTTCCTCAAGTTGCCGCACGAGTTCTGCACCGGCTCGTCGATCATGCCGCAAAAGATCAATCCCGATGTGCTGGAACTGACTCGCGGCAAATCGGCCCGTGTCATTGGCCATCTGCAAACTTTGCTGGTGCTGATTAAAGGCTTGCCGCTGGCGTACAACCGCGACCTGCAAGAAGACAAGCCACCGCTATTCGACTCATTTGAAACCGTCGAGCTATGTTTGGAATTAGCGGCTCCATTGGTGGCTGGCGCGAAGCTCAACCGCGAAGGGATCGCCGCGAAACTGGACCGCGGCTATCTCGACGCGACCACGTTGATGGAATACTTGATTCAAAAGGGAATCGCCCAGCGGACGGCCCATCACCTGGTAGGTTCGCTGGTGAATCAGGCCATGCAACAAGGGGTCTCGCTGGCTGAGTTGCCGTTAGAGACGCTACAAGCCGCCCATCCGGACCTGGATGAAAGCGTGCGCGAGATTCTGGGGGTCGATAAGGCCGTGGCCGCGTTTCGCAGCTACGGTTCGACTGCTCCCAGTGAAGTTCGCCGCCAGATCGAGATCTGGCGAAGCCGGTTGTATCAAACAGACCCGGCAGTCCTGAAATCCGACGAAGGAGCAATTACGCTAGAGAAATAGCCGTCGCGCGCACCAAGGGTGCTGCGAGATCGTTTCCACTCGCCGAAGTTTCGCTCTTTATGATCAATTCTCCTGCTCCATCGCTGCTCGCCAAAATCCTCTGGTGTGGCGGCCTGCTGCTACTTTCGAGCCCGGTGTGGCTGCTGCAGGTTGGCGCGCAACCGCCGCCGGGCAAAGGTGGCGCCGATCCGTTTGGTGATGGGGCCGGGGATCCAAAACCTACGAAGAGAGAAGCAGGCGAAGCGGCTGACATCCCGCGTGCGGAATCCGAGGTGATTCTGCAACTGCGCGAGTCGAACCCCAAGACACCTGAAGCTATTCTGCAAGCTGCCTTGGCGGTGCAAAACTTCGGCCGCGATGACGAAGCCAAACGCTATCTGACGAAGTTCCTGGATGCCAAGTTTCCGGAAGAAGACCTGGCCCCCCTCGTGGGCAAGCTTGGTTCGGACTATTTCCTCAAGCTCAGCACCACGGTCGACCTGCAACCGGAAGGGCAACAGGTCTCGACACTGGTCCTGACTGCGGCTCGTAAGCTGGCTGAAGATCCGGCTCGACTCGCGGCACTCGTGAAGATTCTTAGCAATTCCGACTTCGAAGCCGCTTCGAGCGCGATTGTGCGACTCGAACAAGCGGGTCCAGCGCTCGTTGGTCCTGTATTGCAAGCGCTAGCAGACCCCAGTCGGGCGGCTGAACATTCGGGTCTTTACCAGGCCCTCGTCGATCTGGCGACGACTTCGGAAGCTCCCCTGATTGGTGTGCTGGCTGGCGCACCCGAGCCGATGCAGGTCGTCGCTGCCAATGCGTTAGGCTTGATGAACTCGCGCGATGCAGTGCGTCATCTCCTCGCGCCTGCGTGGGCCGACAGCGTTTCACCCGAACTTCGCACCGCCGCGCGACGTGCCTTAACTCAGATTATGGGTGGCGTGCCACCACGAAAAGACAGCGAGGAATATCTCGTTCGCCAGTTGCGCCAGATTGCTGAAGGTCAGCATCCTTTTAAACCGAATGCCGACAACAAGACGATTGTTTGGCAATGGGATGCCGCGAAGGCGAGCCCGGTCTCAAGCAGTCTGCCACTCGAAGATGCCATTCGCCAATTGAATGCCCGCATTGCGACCGACTTGCAACGGATGGAGCCTCAGAGCGCTGAATACCAGCGCCTGCGACTGCTCCACCACCTGGAATTTTCCAAAGCCATTGGGGGCGTGGCTCGTCCGCTGGCAAAGAATTCGCCCGCTTTTGTGCTGGCCACTGAGGCTGGTCCAGAAATGGTGGCCGATGTACTCGCCCTGGCGATGGCCGAGAAACGTCATGCGGCGGCGATTGCCGCTTTGGAAGTGTTGGGCGAAATTGGCGACGCGAAGTTGCTCAGTTCGGAAAGCAGCGCACCCAACGTGTTGCCCCAGGCGCTCACGCACGCCGATCGTCGCGTCCGTTTGGCGGCAGCGCTGGCGATTGTCAAGCTGCAACCGCAGACATCATTTCCGGGTGCCAGCCACCTGACCGAAGTGCTGGGTGAAGCTGTTCGTACCGCTGGTGTCGACCGCGTATTGGTCGTCGATGCTCGCGCCGCCTATGCCCAAACCATCGTCGGCTTGCTGTCCGATCAAGGTTATTTTGGCGAAGTGGCCACGAACAGTCGCGACGCGTTTCGCCTGGCTACGACGAGCCCCGATTACGACTTGATCTTGATCAGCGATGCGCTTGATCTGCCGGTGACCGAGATGGTGCAACTGCTGCGGCGCGATCGTCGTACGGCCTTAATTCCCATTGGTGTGATGATTGGGACGGATCACGTCGATGACCTGCCGACCATCGTTGCGGATCAAACTTTGCGCGATCCGGTAGGCAAGATTCGTTCGTATAACGTGGATTCCGTCGGCGTGTTGCTGGCCGACGATCGTCGCACGTTGGTCGTACCCAGACCTCACACCAGCGAAACCACGGCGTTCATCGCGGGGCAAGTTCGCCAGCGCGGCGGGCGAGAATTGCTATCGCGCGAAGAACGAAACGCTCATGGTCGGGCCGCATTAGCTGCCCTGCAAACCTTGGCCAGCGACAACAACTCGCTCAATCGGTTCGATGTGCTGCGGCAAGAGGGCTCAGTTATCACGGCTCTGGGCAATCCGTCGCTGGCCGCTGCTGCGACGGAAGTACTTGCCACCCTGGCGACGCCTAAAGCTCAGACTGCACTGGTCGATACGGCCAGCCAGCCAGCGCGCGCCTTGGCCGATCGTCAGGCCGCAGCAGCCGCTTTTGCCGCCGCGGTAAAGAAGCGAGGCATCCTGCTGACCAAGCCACAGATCATCGCTCAATACGAACGTTACAACTCCAGCGCAACGCTGGACGCAAACACCCAAGCTGTCTTGGGCGGTTTGCTCGATACGCTCGAGTCCCGCCGCGCGGCCTCTGTTCCGCTCAAACCATAGACAACCTTAGTCGCCTGCCTGACCGCCGCTGGAAGGATCCATGTACCCGCCCAACCGCCATGCCGCCCCGGAAACGGGCCCGCCGATTCCCGGCCTCATCGGGACCAGCCAGGCAATGGAAGCCGTCTACCAACTCACGCGCAAGGTCGCGCGCACGAATGCGTCTGTGCTCCTCATGGGCGAAACGGGTTCCGGCAAGGAAGTGATTGCCACTGCCATTCACCGCCTGAGCAATCGCGCGAGTGGACCGTTCGTTCGCGTGAACTGCGGAGCACTCAGCGAGAGCCTGCTCGAGAGCGAACTCTTTGGTCACGTTCGCGGTGCCTTCACGGGCGCGGTAAATAACCGTACGGGGCGATTCGAAGCAGCCCACACCGGCACGATTTTCCTCGACGAAATCAACAGCACCTCGCTCTTCTTGCAGGTGAAACTCCTCCGCGTGTTGCAGGAACGAGAGTTCGAACGCGTGGGCGATACCGCGACCATTCGTGTCGATACCCGCATCGTCGCCGCGAGCAATCGCAATTTGTACGACGAAGTCGAATCGGAGCGCTTTCGCGAGGACTTGTATTGGCGCTTGAACGTGGTGCCCATCGTCATCCCGCCGCTCCGCATGCGCCGCGAAGATGTTCCCGCGCTGATCGCCCACTTCTTAAAAATCTATAGCGAGCGGAACGAGAAGCACGTTGTGCATATTCAGCCGCAAGCGATTGAGGCCTTGCAGGACTATCACTGGCCGGGAAATGTCCGCGAGTTGCAGAATTACGTCGAGCGGGCCGTGACGATGGCCGACGGGGACGAGTTCACCATCGACCTGTTGCCGGAAAATGTGCTCGGCAAGAAGGAACGCCGCGGTGGCAAGATTCGCGGTGTCGATCTCGATACGTTGGTTTATGAAGTGGTCCAGCAAGGTGTGAATCAGCTGGGGACGGACGAACACCACTTGCACGAGAAGATCGTCAATCGCGTCGAAAAAGAGCTGATTGTCCAGGTGATGCAAATTTGCAACAGCGTGCAAACCAAGGCCGCCGGCCGGCTGGGCATCAACCGGAATACCCTCCGCAGTAAGCTCGTCGAGTACAATTTAGAAGAGAAGGAAGAGAAGGCCGACGAATAACGGCCGGATCTTGCTACCACTTTCTTTCCCGCAGCAACTCTCCCGCCCATGCTTTCCGGCATTACCATCGTCTGTTTTACGGCCAGCTATGCTGTCGCCCTGGCGATGGAAGTGACGCGGCTGTTCTTTCGCATGCCGGTGCGTTTCTTCCTGATCATTGGCATGACGCTGGCTGGACTCTTCGCTCACACGGTCCATTTGTATCAACGGACGCAATCGGGGCTGGCGACTGGACTGCCTCTCTCGAGTTGGTACGACTGGTGCCTGCTCGCCGCGTGGATTCTCGCCGCCCTATACGTGGGCTGGACGATTCGCCGACCGCAGTCCCCAGTGGGACTTTTTATGCTGCCAGTGGTGCTGGCGCTCATCGGGTTGGCCTATTCGCTGGAGAAAGCACAGACCTTTCAGCGCGATCAGGCGCTACAACTTTGGGGCATGACTCACGGCATCATGCTGCTGCTTGGCGTGGTCGTTGTTTCTCTCGGGTTTGTGGCGGGGTTGATGTACCTGGTGCAATCGTATCGCTTAAAGCACAAATTGCAGCCCAGTACACTCCTGCGCTTGCCGTCGCTCGAATGGCTGGAAAGTGTCAACAAGCAATCGCTCGCCTATTCATTCTTTCTGATTCTGCTGGGCCTTGGTTCCGGGATCGTGATGAATTTCATTCGCACGGCCGGCCAGGGCTTCGTACCTTGGACCGATCCCGTGGTAATCACTTCGGGCTTGCTCCTCGGCTGGTTGTTAGCCGCCACGATTTTCGAATGGACCTATAAACCGGCTCAGCAAGGGCGAAAAGTAGCTTACCTCACCGTTGCGAGTTTCGGTTTTCTGGCCATTGTGATGATCATGTTGGCCACAGGCGCATCTCAGCATGCGCCCGCGAATGCTCAGAAAAAAGCAGCTTCGGCGGAGGCCATCCGATGAAGCTGCAAATGATCGGGTGCAGCCATCACACTGCCCCTGTCGAAGTCCGTGAACGTTTGGCCTTCAACAAGGACCAGGCCTCGCTCGCGCTGCAGCGCCTGCGCCAGCGATATCCGACGGCGGAAGCGGTTCTGCTCTCCACCTGCAATCGCGTGGAGTTATACGTTGCCAGCGAACAGCCCAGTGATTGCCCTTCGCATCACGACATGGTGTCGTTCCTGGCGGAGTTCCACGGGCTCGATCCGGTCGAAGTATTCAACGACCTGTTCGAGCGAACCGGCGAAGACTTCGTGCGGCATTTATTCACTGTGGCAGCTAGCCTCGATAGTATGGTCGTCGGTGAAGCGCAGATTCTTGCCCAAGTGAAACAGGCGTACGAACTGGCCACCGCCAGTAGCACCGTCGGTCCGCTGACAAACGCTGCGTTCCAAGCGGCACTGAAAGTGGCAAAGCGTGTCGCCACCGAGACGGCCATCAATCAGCGGCGGGTCAGCATTCCCAGCGTCGCGGTGGGAGACTTCGCGAGCCAGTTCTTTGAGCGATTTGACGATAAGCACGTGCTGGTTATCGGCGCCGGAGAGATGGGCGAAGAAACGCTGCGCTACTTGATCGATGCGGGCGTCAGGAAGATCTCGATCTGCAACCGTAACTTCGAACGGGCTCAGGAACTCGGCCAACGGATGGCCGGCCAGGCCGAGAAATGGGACAAGCTCTATCTGCTGCTGGCCGAAGCTGATCTCGTCGTCAGTGCGACAGGCGCAAACGACCCCATCCTGACGGTCGACTCGTTCAAGACGATTGTCGAAGCTCGGTACCAGCGGCCAATTCTGATTTTAGATCTCGCGATTCCGCGCGACTTCGAACCGGAAATCGGCAAAATGTCGGGCGTCTATCTCTACGCCATCGACGATCTGCAGGAAGCTTGCCAGCGCAATCGCCGCGAACGAGAGCTCGAATGGCCTCAGGCCGAAAAGATCATTCAGGAAGAAACGCAGCGGTTCATGACGGACCTGAACCACCGTGCGACGGCCCCCACAATTCGCCGGCTCAAGTTGCGGGCCGATGAAGTCAAGGCAGACGAACTTGCCCGACTGCTGAACAAACTTGGCCGTCTCGATCCTAAGGTCGAAAGCGAGATCCGCCAGGGCTTCGATCGTCTCGTCAACAAACTCCTGCATCCGCCGCTCGAATCCCTCCGTGACGAAGCCCAACATGGTGCCCCGCACGGTCTACTCGATGCGTTGAAGCGGTTATTTAAGCTCAAAGATTGAGCTAGGAAATTCTTCTGCTTGTACAACTAGTAATATCGCGCACATCATCAGAGTTAATCGCGACATCACTCCCCCAGCGATCCCAAGGTCATCAGCAGTTCAGCCATTTCGCCGGCGGGATGCATTTCGCCGCGGGAACGGGCAATCTCGATGCCAGTGCGGAGGGCAGCACGGGCCTCTTCGATTTCGTCCATCCTGACGAATAGCTGTGCGCCTCGTAAGAACGAAGGCACATGCGGCACCGGGTCGTTCATTAACGAACGAAAGACGACGGCGGAGTCTTCGAAGCGGCTTTCGTTCTCGAATTCGATCGCCAGGCCATAGCGCAAGAACTGATCCTGTGGCTCGTCGACAAGCAGCGCTTCGATTCTCTCACGACGTGTGGGCATGCGATTCTCGCTCCAGGGAACTTGCTAGCAACCATAAACCGTTGGCAGGTTGAATTTTACTCCCTCATGAACATGTGGAGTATGGCCGCCAGGCCGCCTCTCGGCTGTTCGTTCCTCCCCAGACGAAGTAAGGGGGCCTTAACGTGTGCCCGTTAGCCAAGCGAGGCAAACTGGGGCAACCTTTCGCAACGCGGCGACCTTCGCGATTGATCCGTGAGTATTAATTATTCCGCAGGTAACTCTCGAAAGACCTATTACGGCCAGGCTTGCTGTGCCGGCATCGAGAGAGTCACGACTGGGAGCGGTGGGAACGTGCGATGTAACGCACGTCGCTCTGCATGGGGAGCCGCAGGCGGTTGCGGTGAGGCCCGCGGAAAGGGTAGCGGCAACGCCACTCTGTATGCCATTGCCACACTAGGCGACATTAAGGAGTTCGGGGATGAAAGTGAATTGGTTAGTAGCTGCAACCTTGACGATTGTAGCTTCGATTGGATTGCCACTCGTCAGCAGTGCGCAATCTCCCTCATACACCATTGCCGATTACGAGCAGCCTAATGCACCGCCAGCTCCCGAGCCGGAAGTGGGGGCGGGACTTCAGCCCCTGACACGATCCGCGGATGCACCTGCCCACTGCGCAGCTTGCGAAGCGCCTGCCGAGGAAGAAGAAGCTACGTGCGATCCCTGGCGGCTATTCTGCCAGAAGGAATGTGGCTGGAACATCACTGGCTTCGTAAACGCTGGCTGGACCGGTAACTCGGTCAGCCCGGCCAGTGGATACAACGGTCCAGTGACCTTCAACGACCGCAATGAAGGAATGCTGAATCAGCTGTATCTGATTGGCGAAAAGACCATCGATCGCGAAACCTGCTGCTGGAACTGGGGTGGCCGCGTCGATGTGCTGTACGGCACCGATTACATCTTCACGCAGTCGAACGGTTGGGAACTCACTCCTGCCGGCACGGCGAAGTGGAACTCCAATCCATACTATGGCCTGGCGATTCCGCAGTTGTATGCCGAAGTGGGTAACGAAAACAACTCGATCAAGGTCGGTCACTTTTACACGGTGCTCGGTTACGAAGTGGTGCCTGCCAATGGCAACTTCTTCTACTCGCATGCCTACACCATGCAATACGGCGAACCCTTCACCCACTGGGGTGTGCTTGGTTCGTACAAGGCCAGCGACGAGATCTCGCTGAACTACGGTGTGGTCAATGGTTGGGATGCTCTGACTCGCGTCCAGGACGATCCCGGCTTTATCGCTGGTTTCACCTGGACTGGCTGCGAAGACGTGCTCGCTTTCAACGCGATCTTTGGGAACGAACCGACTGTCACCGGGCCATACACCGATCGCTATACGCATAGCCTCGTATACACGCGCAACTTCAGCGAAGATTGGCAGTACATCTTCCAGCATGACTTCGGCAGCCAAGTGGCCGGTGATCGTGCAGGCGCTGGCTCAGCTCAGTGGTACGGCATCAACCAGTACCTCTTTTACACGATCAACGATTGCTGGAAGGCGGGCTTCCGTGGTGAATGGTTCCGCGATAACGACGGTGTTCGGGTGACGGGACTTCGTCCTTCGGTCGGTCAACCGTTGGCTGGTTCGGGCTTTGCCGGTAACTTCTTCGAAATCACCGGTGGCTTGAACTACGCCCCGACTGCCAACCTGACTGTGCGTGGCGAAATTCGCTACGACTGGTTCGATGGCGTGGCCAACAACGGCAATGCTGCGTTGCCGTTCGACGACGGCACTCGCAGCGATCAACTGTTGTTCTCGATCGACCTTATCTACTTGTTCTAACCTTCAATAGAGCAAGACAGAGCAAAAACTTGCCAGGGTTGCAGCCACTGCAACCCTGGTTTTGTTTCTTGTTGAACACTGTCAGGCCAACGGCACAACCGGCGCAGTCGGCAGGTTCGATCCCACGCAGAATCAATCTCGGCTGATCGGAGTTCCAACTGGCCAGCGCACCAGTCACTTGCGCAGCATAGTTGAGAATCATCCCACTGTCGGAGGTTTCTCAATGTCTACTTCGTTGCCTGCCAAATTGCTGACGCTGGTATTGCTGTTCGCGTTGCCACTGGCCTCGTCGGCGGCCGAACCGGCAAGCTTGGAGTTTCGTGACGAAACGTTTGAGCTGGCGTTCGTCAACGTGAATCGCCAAGGCAACTTCAACGAGATCATCAATGAGTACATTCCCGAGGGAGAAGGCCTCGAAGAATGGTCTTCAATGCTCTCCGTTCGCAAATACCCGGGACGAACCGACTATCGTGAACTGGCAGATAACGTGCTGAAGGCACTGAAGCAGCAGAACCCTCTGGCACCTTCGGCCAAGCACACGAGCGCCGACGGCAAACGTCAAATGATCGACTTCATCACGTGGGACGCCACTCAGGACATCGTCGAGTTCAACGTCTTCATCTATGAGTTAGGGACCGATGGCAAATCCATCATTGCCCAGCAATATGCCCAGCGCGCGTATGGCCGAGACGAGGGTCGCGAGTTTCTTACCAAGATGAAACAGCTGCGCGTGCCGCTGCTGGAAGCTGTCGGCAAGTTCAAGTTCCCCAAGATCACGACCGAACAACCGGCTGCCGAATAACTGTGCGAAGATTGACCGCAGTGAATCAATTGGGAATGCGTTCAACGATCAACGTTGGGGCGCTGGCGGGCTGTTCGTCAATTCGAATTGCCCGCTGAATCATTCGCTCGGCATGTTCGCGCTGACCAGCGTGCGCAAATAGTTTGACCAGTGGCTGCCCTCGTTCCACCCGCTCACCTAAACGAACGCGCATTTCGATCCCCGTCGAAAAATCGAGTTTGTCACTCATGAGCTTGCGTCCGCCACCTAGTTCGATAATTGCTAGCCCGAATTCTTCGGCGTCGATGGCGGACACATACCCGGCCCGCTCACTGATGACTTCAGTGGCCGGCGCAATCACCCGGGCCTGAGCGAGGTCGCCGCCTTGCGCGTGAACCATCTCGGCAAATTTTTCCCGCGCTCGACCGCTCTGAACATGTCCCTGCAACATCTCAGCAGCCGCTGCCCGTGTCGCACTTCGCCCCGTGGCCAGCAGCAATTCAATCCCCAACTCTTCCGTCACTTGCCACAGATCGGCGGGGCCCTTCCCCTCGAGCACTTCCAGCGACTCGTTCACTTCCAGCGCGTTGCCGCTCATCCGGCCCAGCGGCTGATTCATGTCCGTCACCAGCCCCACGGTCTTCACACCCATGCGCAGGCCGGTATCGACTAGCGCGTGTGCCAACCGGCGGGCATTCTCAGCCGTCTTCATAAAAGCACCGCTCCCCCATTTCACATCGAGCACCAGCGCATCAAGACCCTCCGCCAACTTTTTGCTCATGATGCTGGCCGTGATCAGTGGAATGCTTGGCACCGTCGCAGTCACGTCACGCAGCGCATAAAGTTTGCGATCAGCTGGAGCGAATTCCTGACTAGCGCCGGTGATAACGCAACCAACGCGGTTGACGATGGCATGGATCTCGTTACGGTCCAGGTCAGTGCGAAAGCCGGGAATCGATTCGAGCTTATCGAGCGTGCCGCCGGTCGCTCCCAGACCGCGTCCCGATAGCATCGGCACGCGTAAGTCGCAGCAGGCAAGCAGCGGCGCGAGGATCAGCGACGTCTTATCGCCAATTCCCCCGGTACTGTGCTTGTCGACGACCGCGCGGCCATCGTCGTGCCAACGCATGACGGTGCCGCTGGCCAGCATTTCTTCGGTCAGGGCCGCGGTCTCAGCGGTGGTCATTCCTTGCAAGTAAATGGCCATCGCTAGCGCGGCCATCTGATATTCGGGAATCTTGGCTGTTGCAAAGCCATGAATGAAGTGTGCGATCTCCGCTCGCGAGAGTTCCTTCCCGTCACGCTTGTTGGCAATCGTTACGACCGGATTCATGGCGGGCTTTCAGGGAGCTTCGTTCGCGGTCATGTTCACATCGAGCGTGTTGGCCTGCTCGGTAACTTGCAACTTCAGTTTGCTTGTTTTCACATCCCGGTAGCGGTCTGGAATATTCGGATAGATATTGGCGCCGGGAGGTGGCGCAGTAATCGGCCCCAGCGGATGATCCTGAATCGGCGGACTGACGGCCACCTGATATTCACCCGGTGGTAGGCCGGCACCATTGGCCATCAGTACTTCGTACCGGCCGTTCTCATCGGCCCGCGCCATCATATGCACGCCCTGGGCATTGTTTTGGAAGATCAGCATCGCCCCCGGCACGGGTTCACCGTCAAAGGTGACAACGCCACTCACCGGCCCCAGCACTTCGCCACGCTGGCAACCGCCGTTCAACGCTGCGACCAGAATGAAGACGCTCGCCCAGCGAAACGAAATCGCTTTAAATTCGATAGAGTTATTCATTATTCGTAATTCAGCTGCGTGTTGCCATCGTCGCGATTGGCCAGATTGTAGAGGATCGTCGTCGTATCGATTCCCTCACGCAGGAATTTGGTCGCGCCGTCTGCGAACAGCACCATCGCCCCGCCGGGATGTGTCGATTGAATGGCCCGATTCGGGCCGCAGTTGCCCGGCACGCCCAGCGCGAGCGCCGATTTTTCGTTTAGCCTGTGAACGACACAAGTAATGTTGAACAGCCGTTGCCAACCATCGCCGCCGGGCCCCATGCAAAAGCCATGACCACAATCGCTGCGGCAGTCGACGCGCGGGTTACTACTATCGCGGCAGAAATCGGACTGCTCGCCGACCGAAATCGTATTGCTGAGGCCATCGGTCACTTCGGCTGCCTTCACCGCCAAGAAATTGTTCAGAACGCCACCCGAACAAATGCGGCCATCAGCGCCCCCCGCCGATGACTTATTAGTCGCAGAATCGTGATTTGTTGCGCCGGAAATGCCGGCGTATGTTGCGCTCATTACATTGGCATCATGCGGTGCCACTTTCAAAACAAAGCGAGGCAGATTGCTCGACGGGCAAAACATAAACTTGAAGTCTTTCTTACGGAGCAAATCTCGATTGACCGCGTTGCCGTTGTGAGTGCCGCCCCCCAGCCAGCCGGTGTAGCCAGAGGAGTTGCCGAACTGATCGAACTTGTCGTAAACAGCTGTCTCTTCGGCATAGGGCAGGATTCGCACCCACCACGAATGGCCGTAGCCATTACCGCGACCGTACAGGCCGCCGCAGGGAAACACTTTGTGCGACGATTCATAGCTTGCGAGCGCTAGCCCGGTTTGATGAAGATTATTCGCGCACTGAGTCCGCCGTGCTGCTTCGCGTGCGGCCTGCACCGCCGGCAAGAGCAGCGCCACCAGCACCCCAATGATCGCGATGACCACGAGCAGTTCCACCAATGTGAATGCTGAACGCGAGGATCGCGACGAAGTGCAACCGTTGGGGTGGGACTTGTTCATTGACACATGTTTTACGGGAGGGAGAGAAAGCGAAGTTGCATCGGCAAAATAGTCTGAATAGCCGTAGCAATCAAGTTTGACTCATGCGACGTCATTCCATCACGCCCAGCCAAGCCGGCAGTTGAGTCACTGACTGCAACACGGCTCGGCGTGGAAAGCCGTCAAACTCTGCGATCAGCGAAGGCCCGCTGAGCACCGCCACAAATGGAACTTCGGCGGCTTCAGCCGCCTGAGCATCGACCGGATGGTCGCCGCAATAGAGCGCTTCGTCGGGTGCCAATTGCCAGCGCGAGAGGGCCCGCCACAGAGGCTCCGGTGCGGGCTTATGCTGGCGAACATCTTCGCCGCCGACGATGACATCGACCAGGTCATGCGCACCGAGATGCGACAGAATCGACTGAATCCGATAGCGATACTTCGTACTGACGATGCCCAACCGATAGCCGCTCTGCCGTAGACCACGCAGGGTTTTTTCTACACCGGGGAAGAGTGTTGTCAGTTGAGCCGTCACCTGGTCAGCACGACGAATGTAAGCCTCACAAAAGCGGGCACCAATCTGCGGATCTTCAATTCCCGTTAGGCGAGCAAACACTTCAGGCAATGGAAACGCCACGCAGCGGCGAATGGCTTCGCGGTCGACAGCCGGCAGGCCAAGCTCCACCAGCGCATGATTCGCGCACTCAATCGTCGCGACCGAAGATTCGGCCAAGGTGAAATCAAAATCGAAGAAGATCGCCCGGGGCTGCATGAAACTTCCTGGCCCGGCGATTACTGCTGGTGAGATTTTTCGTTGGCGTGCAACTGAGCATGCGCGGCATCGTCGTGCGGACGATTATCGTGCCCTTTGGCAGCCGTCAGTTCGAGCGTGTCGACGAACTTGACGTTCGCACACTCATCGATCTCTGCCGAACGACAGGCCAAATGATCGGGCACAAAGAACCGGCACGGCCCACCAGCCTTGAGTGACAGCGGTTCGCCATTCAGCTGATAAATGAGAAACGCTTTGGATCGCACACCATCCAGCGGAATGCTCGCATGAAAGTTATCGGTCTGCGAATGCAGCCCCAGATACTTTGCTGATGACTTGGCTTGGGCCACTTGCAGTAGACCTTCCAGCGTAATCGCCGTACCCGCGCGACCCCCAGCCAGCGGACTGACATCGGCAATCTGATGCATAGCGTCGACCGCAGCCAAGTCAGCGAACGTCAATTCACAGGGTTTTGCGACTTCACCAGTGATGCGGAGGAGAACTGCGTTGGTCATGAATCTCTCGTGAAAGAATCTATCTTCAACATTTTAGCTCAACTGCCGTCACTGGGCAGATACTTGAGTAACCTCAAACGACATACTGCTGAATTGCTTCACGAAGTCGTTCAATGGTATTTCCATCACGCCCTGTTTCCGCGGATAGCCAGCGGTTGGACCCGGCTCTCCCTTTGGCGTGAAGTCGTTGCCGTAAGGATTCCAGATTTTCACTGCGTCGAACTTGGCATCATACCCGAGAACAGCATAGGCGTGATTGCCAGTGATCCCCGGCATCGTCGGCTTCAGGGTGCCGCACGTCATCACTCGTTTCTCGCGCACAGCGGCGATCAACTGTTCTCGAAGTTCGGCGAGTTTCGCCTTCCGTTCGTCCTCAGTAACCGCTTCGTCCTTGGCGAACCTGAATGAGAAGCGGGTAATTTCATTCCCAGTGATGTACGCGAGTATGGTGCCTGCCGATCCGCCTCGGGCTAAAGCATCGATCGGCAACCCCGCTCGATCAGCTGCTGGCTTCGCATCGTTGCGCAGTGTGCCGAGCGCCTTTTCGTACATGTTTACCCAGATCCCGGCATCTTCGTTCGTGGCAGTTCGCGCAATTTCAGTATCGGTCGGTAGCGCGATGGTGACTGCATTCTTGCCGAGCGTCACGCGATAGTTGCCATCATCTAATCGCGTGAACATCGCCATCACCTGCTGCGGATTGCGATGCAGCACCGCCCCGAGAGGTGCCAGGCAATAACAATTTCCGAGTCTCCCTTGATGGACCGTATCGAGCCGCGGCAGACCATCGGGAAAAAGTTCGCGTTTTGTCAGCTTATTGAGTCGGCTGACTCCTTGGCCATACATGCTGGTCAAGTTGGGTTTGTCGTCGGCAGGTTTGCCGGTGGCAAAAGCTTCGATGTTGGCCTTGTTCATTAGGGGCGATTTGTATTTCGCCACTCGCGAGGCCCGCTTGAGCGCCGCGAGCGCCGCGGCTGCTTTGCCGGTGACTTTGGCATCGGCCGAGGCAGTATCAATTTCCGGAACCGACAGCACGCCATCGCTGTCCTGATCCCACGCGGCAAAATTTAGATTGATCTGCTCCAGGAATTCTGCCGGCTCGGCAGTTGCTCCTCGTCGCACGCCGCACGCGAGACTAGCCACAACGATCGCATATAAGGCGAGTCGAGGTTGCCACGAATGACGACCAAAGCTGGCAGGTGACATCCAGATGTTCCAGACCGGGGGTAAGGTGGGGATGATAGTCGCAGCCTGAATCGCGCTGCTGGTGTGAGCTAGATTGTTGCTCGCTTCACCACTTCATGGCAAGTTCTCGAACCAAAGTTCTACGATCATCAGGACATGTCTATTTGGTGTGAGACAGAGATCGATGCCACATCTCCCCCCGAACTTGATATCCTAAAGCACATCCCGACTGCAAATTCTCTGGTCGAGTTCTCTTTTATGCCCGCTGATCCTTTTGCCGCACTTCGTGAAGCGCTCAAACTCTCGCCCGATAATCTTCCCTTGCGCCGGCATCTCGCCGACAGTTTGCTGCAAGCGGGGCGCATGAGTGAAGCCGAGACTGAATACAAAGAACTGCTTGCACGCGAGCCGCACAATACTGAATCTCGATTGGGGCTGGCTCGCTGTTTTCTCGAACAGCAGAAGACCAGCGCTGCGCTCGTCATCGTCGAGGACATGCTCAAGGGAAATTCCTGCCCGCCCCAAGCTCGGGTGTTGTATGCCCGGCTGATGTTTCGTCAGGGGGATATTCCCAACGCGGTTGCCCAGTACAAATTGGCCATCGAAGAAGATGCCTCACTTCGCGAGGAAGACCTCGACGAGAAGTTGGGTATCGGTCCCGGCTTTGAAGAATCCGAAGTGGTCGAAGGTCGACTGCGTGAGATGGCCGAACCGACGGGCGGCGGAGGCAACGTGCCGATCGAACGCCCACAGGTGAAGTTTCAGGATGTCGGCGGCATGGATGCACTTAAGGAAGAGATTCGACTAAAGATCATTCACCCGCTCAATCATCCCGACTTGTATCGCGCGTATGGCAAGCCCATCGGGGGCGGGATTTTGATGTACGGCCCGCCAGGTTGCGGCAAGACTCATCTGGCTCGCGCAACGGCCGGAGAGATTTCTGCCGGGTTTCTTTCGGTCGGCATCAACGATGTGCTCGAAATGTGGATTGGCAGCAGCGAGCGCAACCTGCACGAAGTATTCGCCAATGCACGTGACAACAAACCGTGCGTCCTCTTCTTTGATGAAGTCGACGCACTCGGTGCCCGTCGCAGCGATCTCAAGCACTCGGCTGGCCGCCAACTGACCAACCAGTTTCTTTCCGAAATGGATGGCATCGATGCCACGAATGAAGGTGTGTTGATTCTCGCGGCGACTAATTCTCCTTGGCATATCGATCCCGCTTTTCGCCGCCCGGGTCGCTTCGATCGCATCCTTTTCGTACCGCCACCTGATCTCGCCGCCCGCGCTGCGATCCTCGAAATCCTGCTGCGGGGCAAGCCTTGCGACCGGATCGACTTCCTGTCCATCGCCAAGAAGTGTGAACAGTTCTCCGGTGCTGATTTGAAAGCAGTCGTCGATCTGGCCATCGAAGCGAAATTGCAAGAGGCTTTGAAAGCTGGAATGCCAAAACCACTGACAACGGCCGATCTGCTGGCCGCGGCACCCAAGCAACGTTCGACGACCAAGGAATGGTTTTCTACCGCACGCAATCACGCGCTCTACGCCAACCAAGGCGGTCTCTACGATGACGTCCTCAAATACATGAAGCTGCAATGACGCCGCACTTATCTCGGGCCCTCGTGCTCATCGAACAGAATCGCTACGCGCAGGCCCTTGGCGAGTTGCAATTGCATCTCGGCCAGAACGCCGACGATGCAGTTGCGCATGCGCTGATGTCGCAATGCCATCTGAACCTGGAGCATTACGACGAAGCGCAGCAGCAGGCTGCGCACGCCATTCATCTGGCTCCCGACGAATCAATCGGCTATCGCATGCTCGCCGCGGTGCTGCTGCAACGACGCCGTTATCCGGAAGCCGAGAAGGCGGCCGATGCAGCCTTGCAAATCGAACCGCATGACGCTGATCTGTTCGGCCTGAAGGCGTCGATCTTCACCCAACTCGAGCGCTGGCGCGAGGCAGTTCAAGCCGCCGATGCCGGTCTGGCAATTGATCCCGAGAATCTCGTCTGTCTGAATGTTCGCGCGCAGGCCCTGACGATGCTGGGCGATCGAGCGGGCGCTGCGCAAACCGTTCAAGACGCGCTGCGTCACAATCCCGACGATCCCTGGATTCACGCCAATCAAGGTTGGGCCAGCTTGCATGCGAATGAACCACTCAAGGCTGCGGAGCACTTTCGTGAGACGCTCAGGCTCGACCCCGATATGGAACTCGCCCGCGCGGGCATCATCGAAGCCCTCAAGGCACGCAACTTTGTCTATCGCGGCATGCTGCAATATTTCCTTTGGATGGCGAGATTGCCCTCGCAAGCGCGCTGGGGAATTGTGATTGGCATCTTCCTGGCCCAGCGTTTCCTTGGCCAATTCGCCAGAAACAATCCGGACTTCGCTCCATTCGTCTGGCCGATCCTGGCTGTGCTGATCAGTTTTGCTGTGATGTCTTGGCTGGCCTATCCCCTGTTCAACTTAATGCTGCGGCTCGATCGCTTCGGCCGGCACGCTCTCTCTGTTGATCAGCGAAAAGGGGCGAATCTGCTGGGCACGACGCTGCTGATTGCGATTGTCAGCCTGGTCGCCTTCTTCGTCACGGGGCATCCAGTTCCTTTGCTTTCTGCCCTGGTCTTTGGCCTGCTTTCACTGCCGGTCTCTGCCATCTATTTGATTGAAGCCGGCTGGCCGCGCAACACAATGTTTGCGTGTACGGGCGGACTCTTGCTGCTCGGCCTCGCGATGATGATCCCCGATAGTCTTGTCGTTGGGCTGAACAACAAGCCCCTCTCTGACCTGGTCTCCAGCGTTCAAGGGTTGTTTCCTCTCGGCATCATCGCTTCGCAGTTTCTGGCGAACTACCTGGCCACGGTGGAAGTGAAAAAATAAGCGGCGAAGCAATTCTTCCGCGGCCTGATTTCATCTGCGCAGAAAGATGCCCGAGACATTGAGTCTCGGGCATTTTCACTTCGTCGTCTGCCGGAACAAAGTTGCTTACGAACAGCCCATGCTGTTGCCGCAGTTGTGGCACAGGTAGCAGTTGCCATTACGCACCGTGATCGAGCCGCAGTTGTCGCAGCTGGGTGCATCGAGTTGGAAGCGGGCGAACTGTTCGTTGCGCGTCGCCGGGCCATTGCCATCGACCTTCATCGACAACCCAGCCCGCTCCAGCATCTCGATATCGATCTTCGGCCTGGCTGCAGGGGGATGATTGCCGTTAGCGCCGTTCTTTTCGGCCACTTTGGCCGACGGAGCAGGAGGTGCAACCGACTTCACGGCCGGTGTGGCGGTGGCAGTGACAACAGCGGCCGGTGCAGCAGGAGCAATGGCCTTGGTCTCGTCACCCTCGCTCTTGCCGGAGTAATCACCGCGGCTCGCCTCACGGAAGCCGGCCAGGAACTGCATTCCCATCCAGCGGAAGATGTAGTCGACCACGCTCTTGGCAATGCGAATGTCCGGATTGGTCGTGTGACCCATCGGTTCGAACCGCATGTGCGAGAACTTGTTGACCAGTGCTTCGAGCGGCACGCCGTACTGGAGTGCGATCGAAATCGAAGTGCCGAAGGCGTCCATCATGCCGCCAACGGTGCTCCCCTCTTTCGCCATCGTGATGAACAGCTCACCAGGGCGGCCATCGGGGAACTGGCCGACGTTGATGTAGCCTTCGTGACCGCCGACGTTGAACTTGTGCGTGATCGAAGCACGGGTGTCGGGCAATCGTTCGCGACGAGGCTGATAGACGATCTTCTCGACGATCGCTTCCTTCTTTTCGCTGCTTGAGGTGTTGAGTGGTTGGCTCTGCTTCGAACCATCACGATAGATCGCGAGGGCCTTCAGGTCGAGCTGCCAACCCCAGAAGTACGCATCGGCAATGTCTTGCGGCGTGACATCGGTTGGCATGTTCACCGTCTTGCTGATCGCACCACTCAGGAAGGGCTGAGCGGCGGCCATCATGCGGACGTGGGCCTTCCAATTGATGCTGCGCACGCCACTGGCGGGCTTGAAGGCACAGTCGAACACCGAGAGGTGATCGTCTTGCAGTTGCGGGGCCCCTTCGATGGTGTCTTGCTTGTCGATGTACTCGCAGATCGCCTTGATCTGGGTATCGTCATAGCCCAGCTTGTTCAAGGCGAGGGGCACGGTGTTATTGAGAATCTTCAGCATGCCGCCACCAGCGAGTTGCTTGTACTTCACTAGCGCGATGTCCGGCTCGATGCCGGTAGTATCGCAGTCCATCATGAAGCTGATAGTGCCAGTCGGCGCGAGAACCGTGGCCTGAGCATTGCGGAAGCCAACCTTGCGACCGAGGGCGAGGACGTCGTCCCAAGTCTGACGGGCCGCTTCTTTCAGGTTCTGCGGGCCGGCATCGTTGATGTTCTCGACGGCGTCGCGGTGCATTTGCATGACCCGCAACATCGGTTCTCGATTGATTGCGTAGCCATCGAACGGGCCCATCACAGCCGCCATTTCGGCGCTGGCCAGGTTAGCAGATCCGTGCAACAACGCGGTGATCGCGCCGCACAGGCCATAACCTGCTTCGGAATCGTAAGCATGCCCTTCGCTCATGATCAGGCTGCCAAGATTGGAGTAACCCAGGCCCAGCGGGCGGAACGCATGGCTGTTGCGTGCGATGTCCGCAGTCGGATAGCTGGCGTGATCGACGAGGATTTCCTGAGCGATGAAGTAGATCCGGCAAGCAGTCTGGAAACGCTCGACGTCGAACGAACCATCGGGATGGCGGAACTTCATCAGGTTGATGCTGGCCAGGTTGCAGGCCGTGTCATCGAGGAACATGTATTCCGAGCAAGGATTGCTCGCGTTGATTCGGCCGCTATTCGGGCAGGTGTGCCAACGGTTGATCGTGGTGTCGTACTGCACACCAGGATCGCCGCACTGCCAGGCGCATTCGGCCATCCGCGTGAGGAGTTGTTTGGCTGGCCACGAAGGCCCTTCCGTCTTCTGGTCGGTGACCCAGTGGGTCTGCCAGACTTGATCCTGCTCGATGGCGTGCATGAACTCGTCGGTCAAGCGGACCGAGAGGTTGGCGTTCTGAAACAGAATGCTGCTGTATGCTTCGCCATTGAAGTTCGATTCATAGCCGCCCTTCTCGATGAGGCAGTGAGCCTTTTGCTCTTCCTTCCACTTGCACTCGATGAATTCGAGAATGTCTGGATGCCAGACCTTCAGCGATTGCATCTTCGCCGCGCGGCGAGTCTTGCCGCCGCTCTTCACGACCGCTGCGATTTGGTCATAGACTCGCATGAACGACAAAGGACCGGAGGGCTTGCCGCCTCCCGAGAGCTTTTCGCGATGTGAGCGGAGGGTCGAAAGATCGGTGCCGGTCCCGCTGCCGAACTTGAAGAGCATGGCCTCGCTGGTGGCGAGACGCATGATCGCTTCCATATTGTCGTCGACGCTTTGAATGAAGCACGCCGAGCCCTGTGGATATTCGTAGGGATTTTCAGGCTGTTCGACATCCATCGTCTCGGTGTTCCAGCGCCAATTGCACTTGGAACCGGTCACACCGTACATGTGGTGTAAACCGACGTTGAACCACACGGGCGAGTTGAAGGCCCCGTGCTGGTGCAAGCAGAGCCAGGTCAATTCGCGATAGAAGTTCTCGCCATCTTCGGGCGAGGCGAAGTAGCCGTCGGCGATGCCCCAGTCGGCGATTGTGCGCGTAACGCGATTGATCAGTTGGCGAACGCTGTTTTCCCGTTCCGCAGTGCCGTTCTCGCCGTAGAAGTACTTGCTGACGATGACGTTGGTCGCGAGCTGAGTCCAGTTCTCTGGAATCTCGACGTCCTTCTGCTCGAACATCAGCTTGCCGCTCTCGTCCTTGATCTGCGCACTCCGGTGCGTCCACTTCACCGTATCGAACGGATCGACGGCACTGGTGGGGCAGAATAAGGGCTGCACCTGCAGGCCTTGCGACAGGTCGCGCGCATTGCTCGCACGATTTGAAACTTTGGACTGCGCACGGGAACGGGGGGAAGACACGGTCGCCATTCAATCAGCTCCTTGCTGAAAACGAAAAAGAGGCATCCCGGAATAGGGACGCCAGCCTCATGCTACTAAACAGGTGTACAGTATGGTAGCCATTGTTACTGATCGTCCGCCAGACACGCGTAACTTGCCAAGAATTGCCTTCCAAAGCTGGGTCAAAAGAAAAGTGACCTGGCGCGGGTATGAAACCGAGCCCCATACCATCCATTGTAGGTGTTACGTGTGCAGCCACAACTATTAGTGGCTGAAAGGCAGTTTACGAATCTTGCGCGAAGCGTCAATCGATGATAGTCTTGTGCTCGCAGGTCATTGCCAGCACAAGACTTGGGGTTGGATGAACGGGTTGAACGAAAAGACTCCCGTTTCAACAAGTGTGACGCAAGTCATTCTCAGCAATGAGGTTCGGGATTACCTCGTGGATTTGAGCTGGGCGCGTTTTTGAGGCGCTAATTTTTCAAATTCTCTTCGCCAAATCTTTGCTGGCAAGTTAGTGCCAGCTGCCAGCCCCTCCGAGCTTCCCTACTTTCACTTTTCGATGCTCCCCGCGAGCAAGACACTCTGGCAACTGGAAATTGCCGTTCGAGCACTGAGTCTCAGGCAACTCCCAGCACTTGTTGCCGGAGCGAGGCGAAGTATTCGCTGGGTTGCGCAAAGAAGGCCTCGGGGAGCATTTCGTACTTACGCAGGGCGGCCTCGACCCTTGGAAAGCCTGCTGCGGCGGCCAGTTGAAAGGCTTGCTGCCCGCGGCTGATGCGCTCTGAGCGGTCGGCAAAGTTCCGAAACCAATACGAAGTCCGCTCGGGAAAGTAGGCAAAATGAATCACCGGTCGGAGGGCGATGAATTTGGCAGCTGGCCAATCGAAGGCGTCCACCGCGGCTTGCAGGCTGGGGCCGACCACATGTTCCTGTTCATACAAAAAATGAGCGGTAAAGATCTCCTGTTTTTCCGCATCCGTGAGCACTCGCCCGGTGCGCTGGGCGGCATGCACTTTATTCAGCGATTGCAGTAAGTCGAGCGGAACGAGGTCGGTCGCGGCGGCCTCTTCGCCATGTTCGGCGGTGAAATGAAAATTGGCGTACGTGTCGGCACAGACGCGGCGATTGATATCGCGAAACGCGTTAGCGAAACTGTCCAGCGAGGCGAGCTGGCTGGCCTTTAGCTCTGGTTGGAACGCATACTGCCAGGCGAGCTTCTGCCCCAGATCGAGGGCCCAGCGAAAGTAGCCCCGGGCCCACAACGCACCGTGCGCTGCGATGAGTGGGAAAATGTGATTCCCACCCGAAGCCCGATAAATGTGCCGATAGACCGATGCTCGCTGGGCTAATTGCGTCAGCGACCCCGCTAACTTCTCTCCTTCGACTCGCCAGGCTTGCAGCTTCAAGTGCAGTCCGTTGCGCTTCATTTCAAGCACTCCTATGTGAACGGTTGCGATTTGTTTCTGCCGGCGATGCATCGAGGCAATGCTTCAACCGTGGTTACCCGCAACAGATAACAGCGACTGCGCTGATTCTGCTCCAACCCTTGCCCCTTGGCCGCCCCCGTATAATGCGATCACTACCAGAACGAACCAAAGCACCATCGCTCCAGCGAGAATCCTGATGACAGAGGCCAGTCCAACCCACCATCGTCCCGCCAATCTGCAACAACTGCGCGAAAGTGGCTGGGTTTCGAAACCGGTCAAACGCGAACTGCACGACAATTTCCTGAAAGCACTCGCCAGCGGCGAGGATCTGTTTCCTGGCATCGTGGGCTACGAAGATACCGTTGTTCCCGAAGTGAACATTGCCCTACTCGCCAGTCACGACATGCTCTTCCTCGGCGAAAAGGGGCAAGGCAAGAGCCGGTTGATGCGCACATTGGTCCGTTTTCTCGACGAGGAAGTTCCGTACCTCGATATTCCCGGCGTCCCTTTGCACGAAGATCCTTGCTCGCCCGTTACCACGGTCGCTAAACGCTTCCTGGCCGAGCATTCGCCGGCAGAAACTCCGATCAAATGGTGGAAGCGCGAAGATCGCTACGCCGAGCGTCTTTCACCGGGAACGAAGTTTGCCGACATCATCGGCGAAATCGATCCCTCGAAGCTCGCCTCGGGTGTGAGCATGTCGACCGAAGAGGCGCTGCACTTCGGGCTCATTCCGCGGATGCATCGCGGCATTTTCGCGATGAACGAATTGCCGGAACTCGATGAGCTGGTGCAGGTCGGCCTGTTCAATATTCTCGAAGAACGCGATGTGCAGATTCGCGGCTTTCCCGTCCGCTTCGAAATCGACGTGCTGATCCTGTTCAGTGCGAACCCGTCGACCTACAACCGCAGCGGCAAGGTGATTCCGCAGTTGAAGGACCGGATCGGCAGTGTTATCCACACGCACTATCCGCGCGAGCGCGACTTGGGAATCAAGATTCTCGAGCAAGAGGCCAAGGTCGATCTGGGCGGCGATTACCCAGTGGTTGTGCCGTACTTCATGAAGGAACTGATCGAACAGATCACCATTCAGGCTCGCAAGAGCAAGTACATCGACCAGCAATCGGGGGTGAGCGCGCGGTTCAGCATCGCCAATTACGGCACCATGATCGCTTCCGCCAGGCAACGATCGGTACTGCTGGGTGAGAAGCCCGCCGTGCCGCGAATCAGCGACCTGGGGCATCTCTATTCATCGTCGCTGGGCAAACTGGAACTCGACATGATGGGAAGCCATCAAATGTCGGAACGACAGGTACTCGATGCCGTGATTGCTGAAGCGATTCGCAACGTCTTCAATCAATACGTCGAAGAGCATGGACTGCAAGAGATTGCCGAAATCTTTGGCAAAGGGGTAAAGATCGAAGTGGGCGATATGCTTCCTTCGGCGCACTATGCCGATCGACTCAAACGTGTGCCGCCAGTTTGGGATAAGGCCTTTGAAGTGAACGCCGCCAGCGATCCGGCCGTCCGCGCTTCGTGCGTTGAGTTCGTCCTCGCCGGACTCTACTCGCTCGACCGTATTAGCCGCTCGCAGCAGCACGGGCATATTCGATATGAGATCGAGTGAACCCGTTCAGGCGTTCGTGGACAACTCTCCAGCCTACGACGCTCGATAGAAGTCGGGGCGAATCTTGACACTGCTCAGCAACGTCCCCATAACCTCCACGTAACGAGCACCGGAGTAAGTTCCCGAGCCCGGCTGGCCACTGCGAAATCCCTGCGCCCAAGGATCGCAGAGGACGGCATGGGGGCCCCAATTGGCGTAATCGTTGATTTTCACATTGGCCCGGCCAATGATCACGAACGCATGATCTTCGAAAGCGGCGACACGTTCGATGGGGCGAACTCCCATGTCGTACAAAAACATGAAGGCGACAATGGAATTTTCGCCGCAATTGCCGCAGCCATTCTTCTTGGCATTGGCGGCGATAATGCGGTATTCATCGAGAACCGTCATCGCCTTTGTCTTGGCCTGAGTCGCAAACTCGGCATCGCTGTCGGGGCGTGTTTTGTCGTACACGCAAATGTCGGTCGCGTTTTTGTGGCTGTCGGCGAGGGCTTGCAGCTTCGCCTTTTCCTTCGGGTCCGTCTCGGCCGCGGCCTTGCGGGCATAGTATTCGTACGAGTTGGACTTCGTGGCGGGGGTATAAAAGTCCCAGTTTGCCCCTTTGATATTGTTCTTGGTCAGCGTGTAGTTGACCGCCTGCATGGAGTAGCCCAAGTTTTTCTCGATCGTCGAGACGGGCTTCTTTAAAATCCCCTTCAAAAAGTCCTTGGCTTCCTGCTCCTGCCCCGAGTTGGGAGGGTTCGCGGGAAGGGTGTGGAAACGTACGACGGTATAGGCGTATTCCCAGCGTTCCAGTTCCACTTGGAAGTTCAAATTGTCGTGTCGTTCATTCCAGAATGCTTCGCGAGTAAACTTGCCCAGAGCATGAAGGCCTTTGCACATTTCGCTCATGCTGAGGATGCGAAAGTTGTTGTAAGCAACTTTCCAATCTTTTTTGAAAGCAGCGGCCTCAAAGGCGGTGCGTTGTGAACTGGGCATGTTGGGGTCTCGCGTCTAAGTTGGGTGAAACCGCGGAGCCAAGTTCGCCGGCCGACCAGATTGCAGGCCGACTTAAACCAGATCACGCGATGGGTTCGTCAGGAAGCTAGACAGTTATCGCGACGGATTTCCCGCAGTTGCCAAGAATCGCGTAACATTTTTCTCGAGCCTACGCTTGATGAAATAGGCTGGCCACAGGCGCTACTGGTGCGCGCTTACTGAGACAGAAGAGATTGCCCCTGCTGGACTGCTGGCAGCGGCCCTAATGCTGGACGTTGCGGAATCCTTAACGCGTACCCTTAAAGAACTTACGCGAAAGGGGCGCGTTATAACTGGTCCAATGGCTTTCGCTGCCGCTGTCTTCTTGCAGCAGTTGTTTCACGGCGTGCATCTTGGCATCGAGATTGTCCAGATAATGCAGCGCCATTGCCTCCAGGGTCATTGGCAGCTTCGGACTGCCGAAGGCGTACTCGCCATGATGGCTGACGATCATGTGCTGCAGACGCAGGAGGAGTTCGCGCGGGAAGGCCTCGCCGGAAAGCTTGGCCGCTTCCAGTGACTTTTCGGCGACCATGCCGACAGCCATCACCACGTGGCCGATCAGCTGACCTTCGTCGCTGTAGCCTAGTTCCTTCTCGTAGGTGAGTTCGTCGATCTTCCCCGCATCGTGCAGGAACGCCCCCATCCGCAGCAGGTCGGGGTCGAGCTCGGCATAGTGCGGCGCAACCGACGAGCACAGCTCCATCAAGCTGACGACGTGTTCGAGCAGGCCGCCACGAAAGGCGTGATGATTCTTCACTCCTGCCGGAGCCGTGGTGAACTTGGTCATGAACGCTTCATCGACCAGAAAACTCTCGGCCAGACTGCGGAGGTGTACGTTGCGCACTTCACGCAGCATTTCAACCAGGCGTTTGGCCAGTCGATCGACATCGGCCGTTTGTAGCGTCGCGAAGTCCGCTTCGTCGATCTGCTCGCTCGGCACGCGCTCGACCTTCGTCACAATCATTTGCAGCTGATTGTTGTACAGCTGCATGGTGCCGTGAATTCGCGCGTACTGACCACTTTCAATCAGGTTCGCCGTGGCCTCGGTTGCGTTCCACAGCATTCCCGTCAGCTGGCCCGATTTATCTGCCAGCCGAAGTTGCAAGTACAAGTTCCCCTGTCGATTCGCCCGCAACTGCTTGTCAGCAATCAGGAAGACCTCGTTGATTTGATCGCGTTCGGCCAACTGATTGATGAAGCGTCGCGGCATGGGGAACTTTTAACTAGAAGCCAAAGGAACAGGGTGACAGCGAGAATACAATCGACTACTTCACTTTCACTTCAGCCGGATAAACGAAAGCGTCGTCGAGGCGAGTCACTTCCGCGACGGTCATTTCTCCCTTTTGCACCCACACGCGATAGTTCAGTTCCAGCGACTTCTGCGCATCGATTTCGTATTCGAAATACGAACCAAAGCGGCCGTAGTCGCGCTCGCTGAAGCGGGCCTCTTTTGGATTCTGCGGGCGGTCAAGCATGCCGATGGTGTACCGCTGATCGTCGAGCACGATCGACAGGGCGTTCCAAGGCAAATCGACGTGCGCCTTGTCGGCAGGCCAATTGCGGAACTTGCCTGCATCCCCCTTGCCATCGGGACGCAGATAATACGTCTGGGCAGCGGTCTTGTCGGGCACTTCTTGTGTGGCGCGGAACTGAAAGCCCGCGTGCTGCGGGTCGCCATCCAGTTTCACCGGGCCAGCCAGAGAATCGAGCCGCGTAGCGAATTCAATCAGCGTGCCGCCCGCCGTGTTGTAAGCCGTCATCTCGCGAGTCTCTTGCGCAAACGCCTTGCCATCTTTGCCGTGCCAATCGACTTGCACTGTGTGCCGGCCTAGCACCGGTCCCGCTTCACTGGCCAGCACCTTCTCGTGCGATTGAAACTCGCCGTTGTTGCAGTGCCACGTGTCAGCGGTTTGCTTCTCGCCATAGCTGATGCGGTTGAAGCCGAAATACAAGCCGCGATGATGCGGGAACTTGCCGCCGGGGCCTTTGGTAATCAGCCGCTTCCCTTCGGGATCGAACACATGGTGATAAGGCTTGAACGTGGCCGAGCGCGTGTCTTTGTTCGTCTCGTCGAGCTTGGCGTACATATAGCGCAGCACCGGCTTGCCCGCCATGATCAGGTCCATGTATTCGCCGGGCGTGTCCTTCCACTCCGTCACGGGCTTTTCAATGCTGGTAGCAGTGCTGATGGTCGCGGTCCCCTTCAGCGTATCGCCCGCTTTGAAGGCAGGAGCGATGAAGACCAGTTCCGCGTTCTGTCCACCAGTCGGAGCAGCCGCGGGCTTCGAGAGCAACGAAGGCTGCGTCACTTGAGCCGGAATCTTCTGGCCATTGATCGTCAGCGTGGCGTCGGCCGCTTTGAAGGCAGCGGGCAGGACGACGGGAACGCGAATCGGCTGGCCGGTGCGGTCGACGTTACCCGCCGCTACTTCAAACTCGGGGCTGAAGGTTTCGGCAGCAGCCAGCGAGGCCGTGCACAGTACAGGAAGCAAGAACAGCGAAAGGAGACTACGCATAACAGAGCACTCATCAGGCGGGAAAGGGAGTTTCTCAGCGACAGTCTAAGCGCTGAGGCGAACCGCCCAGCATAGCCAACTGCCGCAGGCGAGGCTAGGCGCGCTGGACGAACAAGCAGGCCTGACCGGCAGCAGCGACCGCGAGGAAATCGCGACGTTATTTTTGTCGTAAATGTTCAACATAGCCCCCTATTGTTGAACACTACCCCCCAGCCAAACCCGAGAGTTGCGCTATCTGCTGTTCAATTAAGGAACCCTTAATTGAACACCCCCCGATTTGCGGTCTGTATGCCGCGTTGTCACATCGGTCTCGCGCGATGAGGCATCATCTAGACCAGCATCATCGAAGCCAGCTTCTTCGTCAGGAAGAACTTCGCATGCCCGTGCGAATCCCAATCGGGAAGTGTGCCGGCAATTTGATAGCCAAGCCGCTGATAGAAAATCGGAGCCTGGTATTCCATCGTATCGAGATAAGCGTATCGGCAACCGCGGGCGAGTGCGGTCGCTTCAGCCTGCTGCACCAGGCGAGTGCCGATGCCATGCCCGCGCAGGGCAGAGTTTACGGCGAGAATCGATATCTTCAGCCAGTGGAACTGTGTCTCGGCAAACAGGCCGCCGCAGACCTGGCCGCCCGGACTGAAGGCAAAGATGTGGAGGGGCTGAGCATCGTTCTCGGTAGCCGCGCGGGCGGCATACCAGGCGGGATTTTGCTCCCGGTTGAATGTTCGAAGTTCGACGTTGACCGCTTCGCGCAGTTCCGCGGCAGGATCGTTGACGATCTCGATGCGAACCGCACCACCATGCGACTTAGCATCAAGCATTTAATAACTTCCCGATTTCAGCGGCACTGGGTGCCTGGGGTTTGCCGCCTGGAACCCGTTTCGACTGTGTTCTGCAGGTTGGGAACAGCCCGCGAATCGACCGCGGCATACCCCAGAAACGCGAGGTCAACGAACTGCAGAACACAGCTACCCAACGACTCGTTCCGGGAAGTTATGAAACGCAAGATGCTTATTGGAATTCATACTTGTCGGTCAACACTTGGGGCAGGTCGGCCGCATCTGCTCCCTCGCGCGTGGCTTCGGCCCACAGGTCTTTGGCCTTGGTGTCCGTGTCGCTACTTCGGTTTTTGGACACAGCGTAATACGCGCCCTTCACCAATTTCGAAACGGGATCGTTCGCATCCAGCCGTTTGTTAATGAGTGCCATCGCCAGCCCTTCAGGTAGGCTGTTGAGCGAGTAACTCTTATTCATGCCATTAATGCGAATCACGAGCGTCTCGGGAGACCGCTCGACCACCACCACGCGCGTGCTCGAACCAATCAGCAGTTCGGCACCAGCGTCAAAGTTCGGGTCAGCCATCAGCGTCTTGATCGACCGTTCGAACTGTTTGACGTATTCGCTCAAGACTTTCAAGCGATTGAGCATGGCCTTTTGTTCGGGCGATCGTGCCAATTGCTTGGCAATTTCCAGTTGCTTCTCCGCCTCTTCAAAATTACGTTCGGACAGCGCATCGCGAACGGTCGTCATCGCCTTCGCTAAACTGGCTGCCTCGACCGGTGTCAGCTTGGTTTCTGTCGGTGGTGGCGGCATCGGCGGCGGAGGAGTCGGAATCGGCATGGGTGTCGGTTCCGGCTTCGGCTCGGGGGGCTTGGGCATGGGAGCCGGCATTGCTGGCTCCGGAACTGGTTTCTTCACCTCAGGTGGTTCTGGTGGTTTGACCACCGGAGGCATGACGACTGGCGGTGGCGTCACAATCGCGGGTTGCTTGATTTTGGGTGGCTCGACTTTCGGCGTAACGGCCGGTGTGATCGGCGTAACGTCGGGAGCTGGATTTTCGGCCAACTCCGCTTCGGCACTCCGGCGGTTAGCCTGCACGATGGCAAAACCAACTGCACCGACGAGCATCACCACCGCGACTGCGGCTCCCCAGAACACCATCTTGTCCGACGAATTCTGTTGACCAGCCGCTGCGAGGCTGGCCGAGTAAGCCGAGTTCGCAGGCGAACTCGCGGGTGCCGACAGGGGGCCAGCGCCAGTTGCCGTGGGAATGGGGCTCGTCATCGGATTGCGCGGCTGCTCAGTCGCCGCAGTCACCGGACGAACCGGCGCAGCGACCGCTTTGCCCGTGGGAATGGCCGCGGGTACTGCAGGGGCTGGAGTTGCGGGAACCGCCACCGGCATCGCGACAGGTGCCATTGGATCGTAAGAAGGTGCCGCTGCGCCGTAGCCGCCGTGCGCTCCATAACCGGCCAGCGGTGGTTCTGCCGTGGGCATCGCCATCGGCACAGCTGGCTGAGCGTATGGCATGCCACCGTATTGGTTCGCCGGATATTGGGGCTGACCATATTGCGACTGCGGTTGACCATATTGCGACTGCGGTTGACCATATTGCGACTGCGGTTGACCATACGGAGACTGCGGCTGCGCGTAGGGTGCTACAGGCTGGGCATACGGTTGTTGTGCGTAGTCGTAAGTGGGCTGCTGATACGACTGCGTCGGTTGTTGATAGGGTTGCTGAGGCATGCCGTAGGCCGGCATGCCCGGTTGATAGTTGCCCGGTTGCATCGCCTGCGGATAGACCGGCGCAGCCATGGGATTCTGCATCGGTCCCTGCTGTATCGGCTGAGCATAGCCGGGCTGCATCATGGGCTGCTGTCCCATCGCCGGTTGCAGGGGATTGTGCTGCAGCGGCGCTGGCTGACCACCATACCCCTGCTGTACTGCCGCAGGAGCCTGTGCCGCTGATGAATTCCAGGCAGCCGCCGGCACGGCCTGCGCAACGGGGGCTGGCTGCGCGCTGGGTGCAGGAGCAGTCGGCGGTTGATAACTGGGTGGTGCACTCGCCGGCGCAGGGGCCGCTGGTTTTGGCGCAGGTGCAGACGCTGCCGGCTTGGGTGCCGCAGCAGGAGGATTCAGGTTGGCCGCTGCTGGCCGCTCGACTGGCTTGCTGGTTGCTGGCGGCGGCGATTCAGCGGGCGAACTCTCGGGCCCCGTGAGGCCGACGTTGGGCCCCATGCCGGGTGGGAACATCGGGTTGAACTTTCGCTTCTCACCGGTCGGCGGTGCCGCACTGGTCGTCATCGGGGGAAGCGAGTCGAGCGCATCTTTTTCGGGCGGCTCGGCAGTCCCCAGTTCTTTCAGTTCTTCGTCGTATTCGCGTTTCCGATCGCCATCAAGAAGTTTTCCTTTCGCCAGCAGCAACTCATCGAGCAGTTTCGACCAGGCGCGGGCATTCGCGCCCGGGCGAAAGCTGCGAACTTTGTTCATCGCCGTTTCAGCGGCCTTGGCAATCCGCGCGGGATCGCTTTCAAACGCTTCGAGTCCCAGCAGTTGATAGTGATTCGGTTCAGCCAGATCCCTCGGCAGTTCCAGCCATTCAGCATAGGGATTGAAGGGATCGGCCATGAGTGGCACTTTCAGCAGTTCGCAGGTAGTCGCAGAAATTCAGGCAGCCCCAACCAGAGGGGGCAATGGCTCACCATGATCTACAGTAAACGTAAAGCCCCGCGGTCGCAACACTTACTTGGAGTGCGGAAAACTGCGAGTCGATCCGCTTCGGGGGCGTGCGGACAGCCTCTAAGGGTTGAAACGAATGACGGAGGCATTTGGATGTGGGAATTCGCGGCAGAGTTCCGAAAATTCTGGTTCGCAAAAGTGAACCTCAAAAATCGACCTTGACCCTCTTTTCCGCATGGCCTATTCTCCCGCCACGTCAGTCGCACTGGCGAAGAAAAATCGGTTGGCAACGAGCCAGATTGCTCTTGTTGACTGAGCACGAATCACGTAGATCGCGACAGACTTGCGGCGTCCGCATGGTGGCCTTCCGGGCTTCGGCCTCGAAGGCTTGCGGACCGCGAATGAGCGGGTTGGCATGGATGCTGACAGCGCGCTTCGTAAGTGAGTTTGTCGTTTGCGGCGCGGCCAGCATGGATGCGAAGCCGCTAACCGTCCAATCGCTCCCGGTACAGCAGCCAAATCCTTGCCCCCCTGGGATTGAAGCAGCCGTCCGGGGGCTTTTTTTATTTCTTGCCGCAGAAGTTTCTCCTCGCGGCCAATTTTTCTCTCCCCCTCTCCCCCTCTCCCTCTCAACCCCTCCACTCTAAAATCGAGGGATGATCGCGCCCCTATCCAACTCCACGACCTTCCAAACCCCGCAGCTAAAAATCGGTCCGCTCGATATTGGCTTTCCCGTGGTGCAGGCGGCCCTGTCGGGGTACAGCGATTGGCCGATGCGGCTGATCGCGCGGCGGCACGGGGCTTCGTACACGCTGTGCGAAGTGATGCTCGATCAGTTTCTGGTGACCTTCAAAGACCGGCACAAGAACAAGCACTTTTTGTATCTGACCGACGAAGAGCGCCCCGTCGCTGGCCAACTGATGGGAGCCGAGCCCGAGCAATTCGCGCAAGGGGCTGTGCGATTGGCAGAGGCGGGCTTCGATGTCATCGACATCAACTTCGGTTGCCCGGTGAAGAAGGTGCTCGGTCGTTGCCGCGGCGGCTTTCACTTGAGCCAGCCCCCGGTAGCCTTGGAGATTATTCGCCGCACGCGCGAATCAGTCCCCGCGCACATTCCCGTCACTGTGAAGATGCGGCGCGGGCTTGATGATACACAAGAGAGCCGCGACAACTTCTTCACAATCATCGAAGGTGCCTGGCAGTTGGGCGTGGATGCGATCACCGTGCATGGGCGCACCGTTAAGCAGCGGTACATCGGCCCCAGCAAGTGGGACTTCCTCACCGAAGTGAAGAAGCTGTACCCGCAGAGGACGATTCTCGGCAGCGGCGATCTCTTCACAGCTGCGGACTGCCTGAACATGATGCGGCAGACGGGCGTCGATGGAGTGACTGTCGCCCGCGGTTGCATCGGCAACCCGTGGATCTTTTCACAGTGCCGGGCGCTGGCTGCTGGTCAACCGCTGCCACCGCCGCCGTCGCTCTTCGAGCAGCGCGACGTGCTGCGCGAGCATTTTGTCTTAGCCGAACAGCTTTACGGCCCGCAGCGCGCGGGACCACAAATGCGCAAGTTTGGCATCAAGTTCGCTGCCTCTCATCCGCAGCATCTGCTGGTGCGCGAATCGTTCGCGCGGATCAAAGACCTGGCCGAGTGGGAAACAGTGCTCAACCACTGGTATGCAGAAGATCTGCCGGGCTGCTATCCCGATCCCGCCGTGCATCGCGCGACGATGGAATGCGGGGATTAACAGAGGGCGTCACTAACGAACTAAGCCAGCGCCTGTGATTCTTCGAACAGGCGAATTCGTTTGCCGTCGTGCGTGGCGATTTGATTGCCACCCAGGTTCGCCGAGGTGTTTTGTGCGGCCTGCGAACGGAGGAACATGCGGGCACTGTCGTCGCCGGGCATTGCCTCGCAAATGCCAATGCTGAGCGTGATCTGCGAGGGTGTTCCCGCTAACTTCGGGCGGGCCGATTGCAGCGAGTGACGCAACCGCTGGGCCACTTCGATGGCAGCTTCGATGCTGGACCCGTG
This sequence comes from Anatilimnocola aggregata, assembly GCF_007747655.1. NCBI lineage: Bacteria > Pseudomonadati > Planctomycetota > Planctomycetia > Pirellulales > Pirellulaceae > Anatilimnocola > Anatilimnocola aggregata. The sequence continues at coordinate 1,225,931 of NZ_CP036274.1, read as the reverse complement.
AATGGCGACCGCAAAGGCGTCGTCTTCGAAGCGGGCGGCATGATCCATTTCGCGAGTGACGCCGCGTAAGGCAATTGCCACGGTACGCAGAGCCATCGTGCAGGCTTCTTCGCCACCCTTGGTCGTCCAATCGAGCAAGCGATCGACTTGCACCACGAGCAGACTCAAGTGATGCGGTTCGCGTTGCATGCTGGCGAGCCGACGTTGCAGATCGTCGCGGAGCGCCTCGCGAGTGCTCAGACCGGTTGTCGAGTCAGTCAGTGTGGGGCCAGCAGCGACCGGCTTCGCGGACGTTTCCGTGGCGACTGCGGCGGCAGCAGGCTTTGCTTCTTCCGGAGCGGTTTGCATCGCCTGGACGAATGGCACGAAGGATTCGCCGTTGTGCCAATGTCCACAATTGCGGCCACCCCGTTTGCTGGCGTACAGCGCTTCGTCAGATCGCTCGAGGACGGTCTCCATCGTGTCGCGCGAGGTGAATTCCGACAGGCCAGCACTAGCGTTGACGTGCAGCGTCTTCCCTTCGTAGGCGATGCTCTCGGTGCCAATGGCGGCCCGGCAGCGTTCGGCAATGGGCAAGGCATCTTTGGCATGCAGGCCAGACATGATGACGGCAAACTCTTCGCCGCCGTAACGACAGACAAGGCCAGATCCGCCAGCGGCCTGCTTGAGCGCGCGGGCCACATGCCGCAGCACTTCGTCCCCCGCCTTGTGGCCGTGGGTGTCGTTGAATTTCTTGAAGAAGTCGACGTCGATCATCATCACGCACGAGGGAACTCGTTCGATGCGGAGGAGATCGAGGCAGCGTTGCATCTCTTCGTCGAAGGCACGGCGATTGGCGATGCAGGTGAGGGCATCGGTTCGAGCTTCGTTCACGTGCGATTCGATCAGGCGCGCTTGGCTTTCCAATTTCGATTCGGCCGAGTCGAGCTGTTGCTGCATCCAGGCATTGGCTTCGACCAGGCGATTGACGGCGCTATTGATCGTATCCAGATCGAGGGCTTCGCCCGAGTTGAGTTGGTCGTTGATCGCTTGCACGCGCAAGTTGTGCTCGCCGACTTGCGACGACACTTTCGTCGTCAACGCGTGGACCTGCGTCAGCAACTGCTTGGCAGCCTGGCGATTACTTTCAGCGTCTTGTTCGCTATCGACCGACGTCATGGGAGCGTGTTCCGGCGAGGCCTTCGCTTTGGCCTCGGTCGAACGGCGAAAACACCAGCCAGCGGCAGCACCCGCTGAGGCTGCAGTAAGGGCGACGGCAGCTTCCACAATCAGTGTAGTCATAATCAGTCAGTCGTTCTTGGCAAGCGACAGTAATGGTCACGCCCCTTGTGGGGAATGGCGGTCGCACAAACCTAGATTGCCAACTAGTGGTGTCAAAAACCCATTCGCGTGGAATGAATACTCTGTGCAATTAGCACAGGCAGATTGGGGCGATCGTGACGGTTGGGAGACTCTCGTCTAGCGACTCACTGAACCTACTTCTGGATCTCTGGAATGGGCCGGTAGTCGAACCATTCGTTGGGCTGAATGCGCCCAGGTTCTGGCCACTGAACCGAGTGGACATTGTAGACCGAGGCCATCCAGATTTGCGACTCGCGCGAGACGAGTCCTTCGGTGGCCGAAAGCTCGTAGCCAATCAAGTAGGAAGGTTCAGACAGGGTCTGCGCGCCTTGGCCATTGGTGTTGCGATAGACATACAACTTACCGGCGAGTCGCCCTTGATCGGGAATGTGATCGAGCGGATAAAGCGCGCTCCAGCGTTCCCCTGTTTCGACGGTCGTTAGCCGGACCAGCGGAATCTCTGCGGCCGTTTCCACTTGTTCGGGCTGTACGGGCGAAATCCCGATCTGGGCCATAATATCGGGGCTGAACAGCGTGGGCGAAGAGTGTGGAGCACGAATGATCTCGAAGCGAATGAAGATCCGCTCGGGAATCGCATCATCCCAGCCCAATTTGTTTCCGTCGGCGTCGGCCAGATGGACGTTAAACGTCGCGGTTCGATAGTTACCGCCGTTGAACAACTCCGCGCCTCGTTCGTCATTCCCGCGATAATAGGCACCGCCCAAGCGCGGTGGATGCTGTGGCCGCAGCGGATCGTGCAAATGGCTTTTAGTGGTAGTGCCACTGCCGAGCGTCGAGCTGCTGCCGCGCGAGGAACTGAGCAGACTGGCATTCAGCCGCGTCACCTCGCTGCTCCAGTACAAGTTCGTGATCCAGAGTGCGAGACCCATGAGTCCCACGAGGTACCACATTCGCGAAACGCCGGCGAGTTGAGGGAGCAGAGGTCGCGCCGTGGTGCTTCCTGCGTCGCTCTCCGTCGCACGCTTCTTCATCTTGCGAACAAAATCCTTGGTCCGCTCGATTGCAAGCACCAGCACGAGCAGGCCGATGGTTGACCAATAAACGGGACGGTACTGTGGCGCGGCAACCGCTTCCCAGCGCTTAATCCAAATGTCGACGGACGATGGTGGTGGGCCAAAACTCTTGGCCGCTTCCACCTCGTGAGCGGGCCAGGTCGCTCCTTGTTCGATCCAGTGCGTGAGGGTTTCAATTTGGTCAGCAGCCAGTGGCGGTCCTTCCAGGGGCATGCGCACGCCATCTTTCGTCGACCGGATGCGGCGCATTAGTTCGTTGCGCGAAATCGGCAGTTCGAGCGAGTTCTTACCAGAACCTCCACCTCGTTCGGCGAGTTCCCTTTGATCGAGCCGCAAGCCGCCGGCCGCCTGCTGTTCGCCGTGACACTTCCAGCAGTGCTCGTTCAGGATCGGTTGCACGTCGCGAACAAAATCGACCATGTCTTCGCCCTGCGCAGTGGCACTCACCAGCAGGAAACAGAAAAAATAGCCGCAGGTGGCTAGCAGGTTCGGTTTATGACGCGCAAACACGCTGGTTCAGTTCCTGCTGTCGCAAACTCGACCAGGCGAAGGCAAAATACTTCGCCGCGGGCGCGAGCGGGGATACAATCGAATAGGTGGTGATCGCGATGTGGCGTAACAGCCGCACCACTTGAAGCCTCCATTGTGAAGTTAATGCGAACATTCGGTGAACCCCCCATGCCAGCACTTTCGCCAAGTTGCCCCGAGCTAACGCTGCAGCAACTGAGCGCGCGACGGCATTGGCTGACGACCGCCGGCTATGGCGTGGGGCTTGCCGCGTTGGCGACGTTGCTGCGAACCTCCACGCAAGCAGCAGAAAAACACGTTGCAGTTGGCGGGCAGCCGACGCATCATCCGCCGCGCGCCAAGCGAGTCATCTTTTTGTGCCAGTCGGGCGGACCTTCGCAACTCGATCTGTTCGACCCCAAGCCGGGGCTGCGGGCTCGTCATGGCGAAGAGTTGCCGGCATCGATTCGACAAGGTCAACGCCTGACGACCATGACCTCGCAGCAAGGAAGCTGGCCAATTGCTGCTTCGCCGTTTGCGTTTGCCAGGCATGGCAAGTGTGGAATGGAGTTCAGCGAACTGCTGCCGCACACCGCCAAACTGGCCGACGACATTTGCTTGATCCGCACGGCCCAGACCGAAGCCATCAATCACGACCCGGGACTCACGCTGCTGCAAACGGGCAGCCAGCAGCCAGGCCGCCCCAGTTTTGGATCCTGGCTCAGCTATGGCTTGGGGACCGACAACGAAAACCTGCCAGCATTCGTGGTGATGATCTCTGGTGGTGAACCAGGCGATCAGCCTCTCTATGGCCGCCTGTGGGGTTCGGCCTTTCTGCCGTCGCAGCATCAGGGAGTGCGTCTGCGCGGTGAAGGCGATTTGATTCCTTATTTATCCAGCCCGCCGGGAGTCGATGTCGCCACTCGTCGCCGCACGCTTGATACGCTCGCAGCGATGAATCGCCTGGCGCAAACGCAACATGGCGACCTAGAAACACTGGCGCGCGTGCAGCAGTACGAGCTATCTGCCGGCATGCAGGCGGCTGTGCCGGAGCTGGCCGATTTTTCGCAGGAGAAGCCGGAAACACTGGCCGCTTATGGTCCCGATGTGCAACGCCCCGGTTCGTATGCGCGCAACTGCTTGCTAGCGCGGCGACTGGTCGAGCGCGGCGTCCGGTTCGTGCAGTTGTATCACCGCGACTGGGACCACCACACGAAGGTCGAAGCCGGATTGAAAAAACAGACTGCCGCCACCGATCAGCCGTCGGCAGCACTCGTGCAAGATCTCAAGCAGCGTGGCTTACTCGACGATACGCTCGTGATCTGGGGTGGAGAGTTCGGCCGGGCTGCCTATAGCCAGGGCGCGCTCGATTCGCCCACTTATGGTCGCGATCATCATCCCCGCTGCTTCAGCCTGTGGTTGGCCGGAGGAGGGACTCGCCCCGGCTATGTTCACGGTCGCACAGACGACTTCTCTTATAATGTCATCGATCAACCGGTGCGTATTCACGACCTGCATGCAACCCTGCTGCATCTGCTGGGGATCGACCATCTGCAGCTGACCCATCGCTCGCAAGGACACGACTTCCGCCTGACCGACGTTGCTGGCAACGTCGTCCGCGAGCTCCTGGCCTAGCGCTGCTAGCAAGCATCTCGGTAATGCTCGCAATCTAGGCAAGCCCGCTTGCTGCCCGCTCGCGAAATTCCTGACGATTTCGTCGTTTAGTCAAAGTTTGCCGGTTAGGGGGACGATAACTCCTCCAACGATTTCCCAGATTCGGAAGTGCGCTGTGCGCGTGGTCCGACGTGAGATCGCTCAGGGGGGCCTGAGTACAAGATTCTGCCAGCACGCACTGCAATCGCAGTGCGCTCGCCGGCAATAGGCCTGACTGAACGACTCCGTTGGCTGCTCGACGGTAACTCCTGAGGAATGGGGAAGCGATGACCCGCCACAATCAATCTTGGCGCTGGGTGTTAGTGGGAATGCTGCTCGCGTTGTCGGGCTGCCATCCCACCCAACCCTTCTATCTGCACGATGATGGCGACCTGTCGCATTACATCGGTAAGGCGACTCAACAGGAAACGCCCGACTTGCAGCAAGCTCCGCTGGCCGATGCAGCGCTCTCACACGCGCCGTTCACGCTCAGCAATCCCGAGTACAAAGAGATTTGGGAACTCTCGCTGGAAGAGGTCGTCTCGATCTCGCTGGCGAATACCAAGCTCATTCGCGGTGGCCAGCCCGTACGGTTGCAAAATGGCACCCTGTTCGCCGGTACGCAAGAAGGTAACTTGCTGCAACTCGGCACCCGGTCGTTCGCTTCGATCTACAGCCCCGCCATTCAAGAATCGAATCCCGGCTTTCAGAACGATGGCGCCACGGTCGACGGCGGCGTGAACAACTCGCAGCTCGGTGTGGAAGCCGCTCTCTCGGCCTTTGATGCTCAGCTGAGCATCGTCGGCAATGGTCCTGGTGGAGCCAACGCTTTCCTCAACTACACCGATCGTCCTCGTAACATCGCTTCGGCCAACCCGACCTTTCCCTTCATCACCAAGACCGTCGATGGCGGTTTGACCAGCTCGATCAGCAAGCAATCGGCAGAAGGCACGACCTACACCGTCCGCAACAACACTGCTTACAACCGCGGTTTCAACTTCGGCCAGAACGTGCAACCCCTCGTCAGCACCTGGACGACAACGATGGAGGTCGAAGCTCGTCACCCGCTGCTCCGTGGTCGTGGCACGCTCATCAACCGCATGCCTGTGGTGATTGCCCGTATCGGCAACGATATCGAAATCCTCAACCTGCAAGGCCAGTTGCAGGACATGCTCAACAACATCGAAGTCCGTTACTGGGACTTGTATCTCTCCTATCGCAACCTGGAAACCGCCAAGGTCGGTCGCGATAGTGCCCTCATCACCTGGCGCATCGTGTATGCCAAGTACAAGGGTGGTGTCGAAGACTTGCAAGCCGAAGCTCAGGCTCGCGAACAGTACTACGCCTTCCGCGCTCAGGTCGAAACGGCCCTGCGGGAACTCTACAACAACGAAAACGAACTTCGCCTGCTGATGGGCCTGGCTGCCACCGATGGCCGCCTGATCCGCCCGAAGGATGATCCGAACCTGGCTCGCGTCAATTTCGATTGGACCGAGATCATGGCCGAGTCGATCGCTCGTCGTCCAGAACTGATCAGCAAGCGTTGGGAAATCAAGCAGCGTGAATTGGAATTGATCCTCGCCCGCAACCGCCTGCTGCCGCAGTTGGATGTCGGTGGTGTGTATCGCTGGGTCGGTCTGGGCGATGACTTGATCAACGCGGACCGCAACGGTTTGAACTTCCCTGCTCCTGGTTCGACCGCTGTCGACGAACTGACGGAAGGCAACTATCAGGAATGGGGCTTGTTCGGGTCGTTCACCATGCCGATCGGTTTCCGCCGCGAACTGGCCGGTGTGCGTCACGCTCAGTTGCGTCTCGCTCGTGAAAAGGCCTCGCTCGACGATATGGAACTCGACGTTAACGTCGGTCTCTCGAAGGCCGTGCGAAACCTCGACGCCAACTATCAGCTGGCTCAGACCAACGCCAACCGTTGGGTGGCCGCTCAGACAGAAGTCGAAGTGGTGCAGAACCAGTACGAACTCGACAAGGTCACGCTCGACCTGGTGCTCGAAGCTCAGCGTCGTCGGGCCCAAGCTCAAAACGCGTTCTGGGTTTCGGTGGCTGAATACAACAAGTCGATCGCGGACCTGCACACTCGCAAGGGTTCGATCCTCGAATACAACGGCATCAGCATGGAAGAAGGCCCTTGGCCAGAGAAGGCTTACTTCGATGCGTTGCAACGTGCTCGCGAACGTGACGCAGGTATCTACTTCGATTATGGTTGGACTCGCCCCAGCGTGATTAGCCGCGGCGAAACACCAAACTCGTCCGGTGCCCTGCACTCGACCACCATGGAAGGCATGCCGAGCGAAGTCGGATTCGAAGAACTGCCGGGCAGCAGCCGCGTGCAGGCTATCGAAACGGGTTCGAGCCAGGATGCTGCTCCCATGATGCAGGCCGATCCTGCTCCGACGATTGAATCGGTTCCGGCCTTGCCACCGGCTTCGTTGCCCGCTCAGCCCAACCTGGGCGACGCAACTTCGGTTCAACCGGCCACTGGCAAGACTGGCAATCCACTGCGGGGTGCAGCCACCGCTTCGCTCCGCCGTGAGACGGCCAGTGTGAAATCTGCCGTCGCGAATTCGCCAGCGGCCAAGACGGATGCTAACGTATCTCCAGCCGGATATACTCAAGCCAACAGCGACGCCGCACCGAATTACGAAGCCTATTTCCGTGGTCAAGACACCATCGCTGACAAAAATTAGACGAGTGGTGAAACTGCTCGGAATGCTGCAAGGGGGACAAGCCTACAACGCACAAGCCCTCGCCGAGCTGTGCGGAGTAACACGGCGAACGATCTTCCGCGATCTGGAGGCGCTTCGCGATGCCGATGTCCCGCTGCAATACGACGAGCAGCGGGGCAGTTATCAAATCCCTGGTCACTTCTTTCTACCGCCGACGCAGTTCACCACCGAGGAAGCGTTTGCGATGCTGGTCCTCAGCCGGCAAATGGGTGACCGGCGCTCGATTCCCTTCTATGCCGCCGCTCAATCCGCGGCCGATAAGCTGGCCAACACGCTGCCGCAGCGTTTTGTCGCTTATCTGCGCAGCGTGACGAGCGCCGTTCGGATTCGGCTTGATGCGACGAATTCGCTCGTCGGGCAGGAACGGATCTACGAGCAACTGCTGGCCGCCATTTCGTCGCGCTGCTGCGTGCGCATGCGCTACGAAAGCCTGCACGAGCAGCGGCAGATTCAAACAAAGCTGCATCCCTATCGCCTGCTGTTTCACCAACACAGTTGGTACGTCATTGGCCGTTCGTCGGTCCATCGCGAAGTGCGCACGTTCAACGTCAGCCGCATTCGTAAGATTCAAATCCTCGAAGAACCGCTGCGGATGCCCAAGAACTTCCGCATCGAGAGTCACCTGCGCAATGCCTGGCGTTTGAATCCCGAACCGGGCCCCGATCGAAACGTGAAGATTCGCTTCTCGCCGAAAGTCGCGCGTAACGTCGAAGAAGTCCAGTGGCATAAGACGCAGCAGACGCAACGTCTGGAAGACGGCGCGCTCGACTTCACCGTGACGGTCTCCGGCCTGCAAGAAATCTCCTGGTGGATCCTCGGCTATGCCGACGAGGCCGAAGTGATCGAACCACTCGAACTGCGCGAGATCATTCGCCAGCGCGCCGAGCGCCTGCTCGCCGTCTACAAAAGGCCCACCTAGCTCAGGGTCGGGAAGTTTTTCGGGCTCGGTGACTCTTTACGCACTCAATCGCCGGCCCGAAAATCTTCCTGACCCTAATTGCGTAGTTCAACTCGTCGCCCTCACACCTTTCGTAATGATGACGGTTCGTATGCCTCGGCGAAAGCGCTCCGGATCGGCAGGATTTGTCTTCCATGTACTTAATCGCGCTGCGGGTGGCTGGAAGCCTTTTGACACTGATGATGACTATCAGGCGTTTCTGCGCGTGATCGCCGAAACTCAACAACTGGAGCCGCTCAGGCTTCTCGCGTACGCCCTGATGCCTAATCACTGGCACCTGATTGTGTGGCCACAGACCGACGAGCAATTGACCGACTTTATGCAGCGAGCGACTACCGTTCATGCACAGCGCTGGCACCAAACTCACGGCACGCAAGGTCGCGGAGCACTTTACCAAGGCAGGTTTAAGGCTTTCCCGGTTCAGGATGACGATCACTTTTACACGGTATGTCGCTACGTCGAACGAAATGCTCTGAGAGCCTCGCTTGTCTCGCGCGCTGAGGATTGGCGTTGGTCGAGCCTGTGGCAACGCCAACAGCAGCGGGCCGACGTAACATTATCAAATTGGCCGCTGCCGTTGCCCGCAGACTGGTGCGGCTTTGTGAATCAACCGCAAACAGAAGCGGAGCTAGATCAGCTGCGAAAGTGCATTCGCCTTGGTATTCCCTTCGGTGGCTCGGAATGGCGATCGACGACATCCCAACAACTCGGTCTCTCCAGCGAAGAAGGCCGCCGTGGCCGCCCTCGCCGTCCCGAATAGCCCAGGGTCGGGAAGTTTTTCGGGCTCGGTGACTCTTTACGCACTCAATTGCCGGCTCGAAAATCTTCCTGACCCTAATTGTGTTGACGATCAAAAAGCCGGCAACTCGCGCACTAGCGTTCACCCAGTGGGTCAGGACAATGTTTCGGGGCGACCTCAGCCAGCTAAAGGCAGTCTTTCGCTGCCCGAAAATTGCCCCGACCCGGGGTCTTGCATCGCTAACTTCAGGGTCGGGAAGTTTTTCGGGCTCGGTGACTCTTTACGCACTCAACGGTCGGCCCGAAAATCTTCCTGACCCAAATAGCGTTGACGATCAAAAAGCCGGCAACTCGCGCACTAGCGTTCACCCCAGTGGGTCAGGACAATGTTTCGGGGCGGAACTGTTCGGCCAAGGCAGTGATCAACGAACCCGAAAATTGCCCCGACCCCGGTCTTTCTCAGTCTCCTTCACGTCAACGGACTTCACGAATCATGCTCGGTGCTACGCTCGATTTGCCGACTTATATCACTCGCCTGCAAACGGAAACAGCCCGGCTCGATCAGGCTGAACTGGTCAAGCTGGCCGATTTGATTTACCAGGCTTGGGAGAACGACAAGTTCGTTTACATTTTTGGCAACGGCGGCAGCGGCACAACGGCGTCGCACATGGCCGAGGATCTCGGCAAGAGTACGCTCCGGCCCGAAGACCTCAAGGACGAATCAAAAAAGCGTTTGAAGGTTCTCAGCTTGACCGACAATCTGGGCTGGATCATGGCGGTCGGCAACGATGTCTCGTACGAGCACATCTTTTTGCAGCAGCTAATGAATTACGGACGCAAGGGGGATCTGGTCATCGCAATCAGTGGCAGCGGCAACAGCCCAAATATTCTGGCTGCCGTTGATTGGGCCAATCGCCACGGACTCACGACCTATGGTCTCACGGGTTACTCTGGTGGCAAGCTCAAGGGCATGCAGCAGCATGGGCTGCACGTTGCCTTGGATGACATGGGCATGGTCGAGAGTCTGCACCTGTGCGTTTTTCATTGGGTGCTCAACGATGTTTTCGCCCGCATCAATCACGAAGGGCGATACGCGAAGAAGTAACGACAACCAAACTCGGAGCAAGCGAGATGTGGAACCGAATCCTCCCCTCGGTGTACGTGTTGCTGTTTTTCGCGTGGCCCCTGCAGGCAGCGGAATACAAGGATTATGACGCCGCGATGCGCGCGGGAGGCATCTCGCTGCGAGAGAAGCAGGTCGCCGCTTCACAAGAGCCCTTTGAAGCCGCGGTGAAGTTGGCCACGACCGACAAAGACCGGTTGAAGGCGTATCAAGCGCTGCTCGGCGCTTATCGATTGTTGCCTGATGCCGACAAAATGCTCGAGGCTCAGGAGTTTATCTTGCGAAATGCGGAAACGACGGCCGCCCGTTCGCTCGCCAGTCGCGATGTCGCCAGCTTTCTTCATCAGCGCGGCAAGACAGATTGGGCGATCGAGCGCTACGAAGCCCGCGTGCAAAAGGATCCCAACGATCCAGCTGCCGTTGGCATTCTGGCGCGAGTTTATGCTTTGAAGCCCGATCAGGCACAGAAGGAAGCCATCTATGAGCAGAAGGCGAAGGAGCTCAATCTCGTCTTGGCTGCGAAGGTGGCCGAACGCTTCGAGAAGGCAGCAGCCGATTCGATGAAACTTGCCGCCTGGAATTGGAAAGAAGCCGCCACTGCCTGGCTGGAGGCCAACGACAAAGTGAAAGCTGTTGCCGCGGCGAACAAAGCGATTGCTACCGGTCCCGAGCAACGGACGCCGATCCTCGCCTATTACTGGCACGTCGGACTTGGCGACGTCTTTGCCAAAACAGGCGATACCAAACGAGGCATCGAACAGTACGAGGCGGCTATTGCCAGCGCCCCAGCTGCTGCCTTTCGGCAACCCGCGGAGTTAAAGTTGGCCACACTCAAAGCAGCGAAGCCGTAGCATCGACGGGGCATCGAATTACACGTCGCAAACTTTTGCGGCGTGGCGCAGTGCTTCGATCTTATCGGGCCAGGTGGGAATGAATTCCTGCGCCACAAAACCGCGAAAGTCGATGTCGATGATTGCCTGCATCACGGCCGGATAATTGATCTCTTGCTTGTCATCGAGTTCGCAGCGCCCCGGGTTGCCGGCGGTGTGAATGTGACTGATGACGTCTTTGTATTGCCGCAGACGGCGAATGACATCGCCGTTCATAATCTGCACGTGGTAGATATCGAACAGCAGTTTCATTCGCGGCGAATCGACTTGCTTAATCAGGTCGACGCAGAAGTCGACGTCGTCGCCAAAATACCCCGGGTGCCCCTTCATCGGATGGCTGCCGTCGCGCGAGTTCAAATGTTCGAGACAGAGATTCACCTTCTTCTCTTCCGCATAGCCAATCACCTGCTTCCATAGGTCGAGGCAATTCTTCGCTCCTTGTTCGTCCGAGATCCCCTGCTCGCGCATGCCGGTGAACGTAATTACATTCTCGCACTCGTTCTCGACGGCCAGATCGATGCCCGTGCGGAGCTTGGCCAGGCAGAACTCGTGGTTATCTCGATTGAACGGCCCCTTGGCAAAACCATGACTGCCGACGAGCGAAATCTTCAGCCCGAGTTTGCGGACTGCCGGGTAATGATCGGCACCAATTCCTTCGATTCCTACAATGCCGATCTCGCGACAGTGCTTCGCCAGTTCCACGGCGGGCAGGGGATTGAAGCACCAGCCCATGACCGACTGGCGAATGCGACCATGCTTGACCTTAAAGTCCGGCTCGACAAGTTTCTCCCTCCGCTTCTCATCCGCCTGCGCTGATGCGTGCCAGCCGGCGGCCGAACCGAGCGCCAAAGCGCCGGTGGTAGTGCGGAGCAGATCGCGGCGGGAGAAAGAAGCAGACATGGAAGAGGCTCCGTGAATGAATCGAGGGTGTGCAATTTATCTTCTCATAATTTCGGGGGCTCTGCAGATAAGTGCGCGCCGGCAATTCTGCGGCAACTTCGACTAGCAGCCGAAGTTGCCTCGCGGGTAAATTAATGGCGACTTGCTTTCATCCCTGTCGCTGAGAGACTTCGTCTGTGCTCTCTGCTGGTCGCAATTCGCTGTGCTGTTCGCTAGCTTTCAGCGCCCTTGCGCTCGGAAGTTGGCCGCTGTTTTTTGCGGCGGGGTGTTCTGAACCGGGTGAAGCGCTCCTCGATGTCCGCGGGACCGTTCAGCTGGAACAAGAACCGCTGACGACGGGGGTCGTTTCTCTGCGGGCTGAGAACGGGAACGAAACGCGGCATCAGCCGACCGGCTTGATCGACAGCCAAGGCAACTATCGTCTCTACACCGCTGGCCGCCCCGGAGCACCGCCGGGCTTTTATCGCGTGGTCGTGTTTGCCAACGAGCCAGCCATTGATTTGAGTAAAGTTCATCCCGGTCTTCCCAAATCGTTGATTCCCAAACGCTACAATGATGCCATCTCCTCTCCCTTAGCGTTCGAAGTTAAACCCGATGCTGCTGCCGGCAGCTATAACCTGCAACTTACCCGGGCAGCACCCTAATCTGATTGATGTCCCTGGCTCGCACAGAAGGCGAGGCTGAAATGACGAAGGAAGACTCACCTCGGCGCGGCTTCACGCTCGTCGAACTGCTCGTGGTGATTGCCATCATCGGCGTCTTGATGGCGCTGCTTCTGCCCGCCGTGCAATCGGCCCGCGAAGCGGCGCGGCGTACCAAGTGCCAGAATCATCTGCGGCAGATCGGCATCGCCGTGCATTTGTTCGAAGACTCCAATCTCAAACTGCCCGTTAATCGCTATGGCGACTACGACGATTGGACGGCCTTCGGCGGCGCATACGAAAACAGCAGTTCGTGGAGTTGGCTATCGGCGATTCTGCCCTACCTCGAGCAAATCAACATCACTCGCACGGGTGACATTCCGAATCGCCAGCTGAATCAAACCCCGATTATCGAAACGCCGATCGCGGTTTTTCACTGCCCTAGCGACGAGCTTGGTCGGATTCGCGTGTACTTCGAGCAGACCCGTTACTTGCGCGGATTAAAGACGGGACTGACGAATTACAAGGGAGTGCAAGGAGCCAATTTTTGTTGGGGCGATTGGGCCAACGGCAATTCGACGGGGGGCGATTGCGAACCTTGGTGGAAAGGGGACGGCATTCTGTACCCCATGGACTGGCAAACTCCCAAGAGCCTGGCAGCAGTCAAGGACGGCACCAGCAACACCTATCTGGCTGGCGAAGATATCTGGAACGAGAAGCGGGCGAATTCAACCGGCCCCGGGCTCGGCTATTCGTGGGCTCATCCGGTGGAAGCCAACGCCATTGCTGCGATTCCGCCGAATGCAAAACGCCCCGACGGCACTCCCTATGCCGATGACGATTGGATGGGGCACAACGGCTTTCGCAGTCGGCACCCCGGCGGAGTGCAGTTTGCTTATTGCGATGGCTCCGTCCGCTTTGTTGCCGATTCAATACCGCTGGGGACTTATCGCGCGCAAGCTACGCTCGATGGCGGCGAAGTCGCCCAGTAAAGCGCTCGCGTAGCGCAGCAAACTCAAGATGCCTCGCTGCTCTTCGGAATCGGCAAGCGAACTGAAATGCACGTCCCCTCATCGGGATCGCTCTGGATCAGGAATTCGCCGTCCAACAAGCGTACTCGCTCGTTCATACCGAGCAGTCCGAAGCCGCGTTTGCGGGCCTCTTCGACATCGAAGCCGTTGCCAAAATCCCGCACTTCCAGATGCAGGTTGCCGTTATCTTTCGTCAGCTTGATGCGAATGACATCGGTGCCACTATATTTCTTGGCGTTGTTCAGCGCCTCCTGGGCCACGCGATAGACGGCGGTCTGCAGGGTATTCGGCAAACGACCGATTTCCGGGTCGCACCTGCTGGTGATGTGAATGCCCGAGTTCTCAAACTGGCCGACCAGGTCTTGCATGGCGGCTTCGAGCCCCATGTCGTCCAGCACGTCGGGGCGAATGCCACTGATCACGCGCCTGCCGTCTTCGATTCCTCGCCGCAACGTGCTAATTGCCGAACTGATCTTCGCCATATTCTCTGGGGCATTCGGTTTGTTCAGGCAACTCTCCAGCAGCATCACCGCGCCAAAGACGTACTGAATCAAACCATCGTGAAACTCGCGGCACAGGAACTGTTTTTCTTGCTCCTGGACTTCAATCAAATTGCGGAGCAAATCCTGCTTGCTCTTCAGATCGTTCGTCGTCTGTTTGATTTCCGTGATATCGATGCCAATTCCACCGATAAACTGCCGATTCGAGCGGTCGCGAAAGAGAAACTTGATATTCATCCAATACGATTGCTCATCGTCACCATTCGACTTTTTTTCGATGACGGTGATGGGATTACCACCGGCGAACACCTTTCGATCGTTGTCCCACAACGGCTGAGCCACCTCCGGTGGCCAAATATCGAAGTCGGTCTTCCCCTGCCAATCGGCCAGCCGAATACCAAAACGGTTCTCGCACGTCCGATTGATGTAGACGATCCGCCCCGCTTCATCCTTCGCCCAGGCGATAGCGGGACTGTTGTTCATGTAGGCCTGAAATCGTTCTTCTGCTTCCTTTCGCTCGGTAATATCGAGCAACGTGCCAATGTAAGTGACGAGGTTTCCGTCCGCGTCGGCGGTAGCCCGGGCGACCGCGATGACGTAACGAACACCTCCACTGCTTTGTACCAGCCGATACTCATCGCGATACTCAAGCTGGTTCTCGATACAGTTTTGCCACTTTGCCATCACTCGGGGCAAGTCTTCGTGGTGAATCGCACGCATCCACCCGTGGCCCAGAGACTCTTCGCTGGTTAGTCCTGTCAGTTCCGTCCAGTGCTGATTAACGAAAGCACATTGAGCATTCCGGTCGGATTGAAAAATACCGACTGGGGCCTGGGTGGCAAGGACCGCAAACCGTTCCTTGGCTTCCCGCAAGGCTTCGGCCTGAAGCTTGTCTGTGGTGACATCGCGAGCGGCAGCCACCAACTCCTTGGTGCCCGGCGCAAACTTGACGCGCCACGACAACCACCGATACGACCCATCTCGACAACGGTAGCGATTCTCGAACGCAACAGTTTCATAAGTGCCGCTGCGCAGCATTTGTGACTCTCGAATCGTCGCAGCGAGATCGTCGGGGTGCACGAATTCAAAATACGGACGGCTGGTAAGTTCTTCCGCAGACCATCCCAGGGTGCTGGTCCAAGCCTGATTGACCCGGGTGAAATAACCCCGGTTATCGGCCACGCACAGCATCTCGTTGCAGAATTCAAAGAAGTCGAACATCAACGGGCTTTCGTCGAGACTAAGTCGTCGTTGCGCCGGAAGGCGGTGATCGCCTCGGCGGCATTTCGTCCCGATCATCGGAGAGGAAGGTGGGAGCGAATGTCTCCACTGCGACGAAATTGTAACTGTTGGCGGCGTTCAACCCGCAATCAAAAGTGCTGCAAAACGGTCTACTTAAGGTTCAAACCCACCTGCAATCCGAAGGCAGAAGCCAGCCGCAGACCCGAAAAGGATCAAGCCATCAAACGATTTCTGTGGTTCGGGTGCTAGCGATTCGGTAGAGCTTAACATTCTGACATTCCAACGAATGAGTCTTTATTTGCTTCGGCCGATGGGACGATTGTCATAGGTAGCCAATTCCTGCTACCCACGAGAATTGATCCCACCATGAAAGTCCTCTCCATCCTGCAACGCCATGAATCCACGAGCCGTGCTCCCTGGTACCTCTCGCTGGCAGCAATGGGGCTCTTGGGCTGGTCGGCAGTTGGTGATTTGCCGCGGTCGTTCGCGCAGGAAGCTGGTCAGCCGCCAACGTTGCCGCCGACAGAAGTGAAAGCTGCTCCACCGACGCAGCCGGTAATGGACGGTTTTGAACAAGGGGACCTGTCTCGATCGATCTTGGATGGCACGATCTTCAGCAATCAACCGACTGAAGGCTACCGAGCTGAAACGTCGACTACGGGCACGATCATCGCCATTCCCGACGCCGACCTGCCGGCAACAGTGAACACGATCACCCGCGATACGCTGAACGATCAAAGTGCCTTGCGATTTCAAGACGTGATCCGAAATGCCGGCGGCGTCGTGTTTCAGGGGGATAGCCAATTCTTCGATCGAATTCTTATTCGCGGTCAGCAGCTCACTTCGAGCAACTTCCGCAAAGACGGCTTTCTCGATCGCACGGGGGTACCGCGCGATTTTCAGAACGTCGAACGAATCGAAATTCTGAAAGGCCCCGCGTCAATCCTGTACGGAGCCGGCGATGCTGCTGGTCTCGTCAATCTGATTACGAAGAAACCACTCGACGCTCAATTCGCTAACTTTGGCTATACCTTCGGCGCTTACGAGCAAAGCCGGTTCACAGTCGATGCGAACAACGTCAGCACTTCTGGCAACATCCTGTTTCGCTTGAACGCGGCCCAGGAAGACGTGAACGGCTTTGTCGACTTCGACTATACCCATCGCACGCAAATCGCACCGGTAGTGACGTTCCTGCTCGATCAAGACACCACGCTCACCTGGAACGGCGAGTGGCACAAAGATCATCGTCGTGGCAATCAAGGAACGCCAGCCGTCTTCGGCGATCCGCTCTTCCTGGAGCCCAATGTCTATGTCGGGGAACCCGCGAACGATTTCTTTGCTGGGGAAGAATTTCGCCAATCGCTGGTGTTGAATCACCAGATCAACGACGACTGGTTCTTCAGCATTGGTGGCTACTCGCTGTTTGTCGAAACGCCATCGTCGACAACAGCAGCTGCCGCGCCATTTATTCCGATCGGGCCTCCAGTCTCGCCAGTCGATCCATTTTTTAATCGCGTCCGCAGTAATTCGCCTTACAACGACGAAGAAACACACTCGCTGGTCACCAACTTGGGAGGCGAGTTCTGGACCGGGGAGATGAAGCACAAGTTCCTGGTGGGCATGGAGTACGCCTACCTGAACTCGAATTCGGAGTTCACCTCTAATTCGGCGGTTGTGGGGGCTATTCCGAACCCAGGCATTCCGATGCTGCCTCCGTTCATTCCGATTTTCGAACAATTCGACGTAACGAACCCGGTTTACAACAACCTGCCCACTCAGCAGTTGTTTGGGATCCGGACCAATGACTTCCGGCAACAGCGAGTGGGTGGCTACGTCCAGGACCTGGTTGAAATTACTCCCTACTGGAAGGCACTCGGCGGCGTTCGCGTCGACACGGTTGATTTCTACTTCAACCGTTCAATTGATGTGGGCGATGGTAGCGGGTTCGGGCCAGATCAAGTCACTGAACAGAACTTCAATCGCGCTTCACCACGTGGCGGCTTGATCTATCAACCCTGGGCCGATGAAAGCCTGGCCTTCTACTACAGCTACACTCAGTCGTTCAGCCCGCCTGGTGGTGGTGCGTACTTCCTGCTGCCTGGACAAACGCTCCGTCCGGTTCTCGGCGAAAGCCACGAAGCGGGCATTAAGACCTTGCTCGTCGACGGCTTGAGTTTGACGGCCTGCGGCTATCGCACCGTGCGGCAAAACGACACGTTCAACCCGAATCCCGGCGTCTTCGTCCAAGTTGGTGAGGTCGAAACCCAAGGTGCCGAAATCAACCTGATCGGCAACATCACGAGCGACTGGAGCATGATTGCCAACTACTGCTACTGCGATTCTGCGGTGTTTAACAACGACCCGCTACTCATGTTGGATGGCGCGCGAGCACGCAATGTGCCGTACAACAACGCGAATATCTGGTCGCGCTACAACCTGGTTAACGACGGCTATCAAACCTGGGGTGCCGCCCTCGGCTGGGTATATGTCGGCGAACGGCAAGCGGATTTGGATCCCAACGCGCCCAATGCTGTCGATTTGCCCAGCTACAGCCGGTTTGATGCGGGACTGTACTATCAAAAGGGACAGTTCAACACCGGCGTCTACTTGGAAAATCTAGGCAACATTCAATACGCCCTCGGCTCTTCCAACTCTTATCAGATCTACCAGGGCGCACCGTTCAACGTGCGGGCCACTGTCAGCTATCTGTACTAATTGTGTCTCAAAAACCGCAGCAAATTACTTGGGCGGTATTGAGACCACTTCCACGGACTGGCCTTCGCGATAGGCAGCCACGTTGCCGGCGATAATCCGTTCGTCGCCGGTGAGACCCGAGACAATTTCCACTTCTTCGCCAGCGCGGATGCCCGTGACGATGGGGATGCGGACGATGACGTTGTCCGCATTCACCGTGAGGCACGATGCCTGCTGATCTTTCCACAGGATTGCAGTTCGCGGCAAGGCATACGTATCGGGCCGTTCGGCGACTTTCAAATCGGCAATCACGTACATGCCTGGTCGCAGTGTGCCGTCTTCGTTCGGCATGTCGATTTCCGCGCGGAGCGTGCGCGTGGTGGGATGAAGCAGCCAAGCGGTACGCGTGACTTTGCCGGCAATAGTGCGATTGCCAGCCGAAGGAATGCGAATCGACGCTTCGCAGTCCTTGGAGACGAAGCCGGCATCAGCCTCGGGGACATCGACAAACACTCGCACGGTATCGGCCTGCACCACCACAAACAGAGGTTTATCACTGGCGCTTTTGCCTGGCTGCACCAGGTGCCCCGCGTCGATGTTCCTCTCGGTGACGATGCTGTTGTAGGGGGCGAGAATCCGCGTGTATTCGTGAACCGCGCGGAGCCGTTGTTCGTCGGCTTTCGCGACGTCTTCCTTCGAGGCGATGGCCAACGCATCGGCCTGGGCCTGCTCAACGCCAGCTTGCTTTTCGGCGACGACTGCCTGGGCCGAGATGATGCGGGCCTTCGCTTCACTACGGGCCGCGTTCGCGGCGCGATGGGTGGCCTGTGTCTCGTCGAGCGTTTTCTGGGTGATCGCTTTTTCTGCGAATAGCGCCGTGAAGCGTTCGAGTTCCGAAGTGGCTCGTTGAAACTCTGCTTCGAGTCGTTCTTGCCCCGCTTCCGCTTCGGCGGCTAGCGCTTGAGCCGATTGCAGCGACGATTTGGCAACCTTGATCGAAGCTTGGGCTTGCGTCGTTTCGGCGGCGGCCTGCGCCACGAGGGCCTGCTTCTGCTTCAACTCCTGCTCGTACTCGGGAATGGAGATTTCAGCGAGCAACTGGCCAGTTTTCACACGATCGCCAATATCGACATGAATAGTGCTAACGAAGCCGGTGACCTTCGAATACAGAGGAGTTTGTTCAAAGGCATGTATCTCGCCGGGCTGTTCGACGCGACGTACAAGTGTCTTACGCACGGGCTTGATCGTTGCCACGCGCATTACCGAACTACCACTGGTCGTGGTGGTTGCTGCGAGGGTTGCACTTGGCTCGCCATGACTGAGGCCGGAGGTCGGCGGTGGTGTACAGCCGGCGCAGGTGGCTAAGGCCACAGCAGAAACGAATGAGCGGCAGCGATATCTGGCAAACATTAGAAACTCTCCGATCCAGCGACAAAGTGCCGGCTCTGTTCATCTGCAGGGTCCAGCGATGCACTTGCGCGCGTGGCGCTCGACTGCAACATGGCGAAGAGTGCAGGCAGGACGATGAGCGTGGTGACGGTCGCAGCCAGCAGGCCCCCCATGACGGCGCGTCCCAGGGGAGCCGTTTGCGGGCCCGCTTCGCCGAGCGCTAAGGCCAGCGGAAGCATGCCCGCGAGCATTGCCAGGCTAGTCATCAGAATCGCCCGCAGACGATGCGTACCACCGTCGATGGCAGCCGCCCGAGCATCCGCCCCTTCACGACGTGCTTTCTCGGCAAACGTGATGAGGAGAATCGCGTTCGCCATTGCCACACCAATGGCCATGATCGCGCCGATGAACGATTGAATGTTGAGCGTCGAGCCCGTGAAGTAGAGTGCGGCCAACACACCGGCAACCACGGCCGGCGCGGCAGCGACGGCCACAAAGGCCAGCCGCAGCGATTGAAAGTTGGCGGTCAGTAGCAGGAAGATCACCAGAATCGCGAGAAGCAGCCCGATTCCCAGCCCGCTGATCATTTGTCGCATCGGCGGAATCTGTCCGCGTAGTTCGTGCGAAATCGCGGGAGGCTTCGTTCCCGTCTTGGCTACTTCCGCCATCGCCGCTTCATGTTCGCGCTTCACCTGGTCGAGCACTTTTGTAATTCGGCCCGCAGCGCGCCCAAGATCGGCACCCGCCAGATTCGCAGTCAAACTCACCTCGCGCTTCATGTTGTAACGGTCGTATTGCCCGGGCATCGTCCCACTGCTGAGAGTGGCTACATCGCGCAGCAACAGTGGCGAAGCCGATTGCCGGACGGGGATTGCGCCTAAGTCATCCAAGCTCGTAAGCAACGGTTGCGGCACTTCAATTTGCACCTGGTAGCCAATGCCCGACTTGGGATCGGGCCAGTAGTTCGGCACGACGAAGCGGCTTGAAGCGGTTGCTGCCAAGACCGATCGCGCGACCTGGCCGGCTGTCGCATTTGCTTTGCCCGCCTTCTCGCGGTCGAGTTTGATATCGACCGTGGGATAGTCGAGCGATTGATACAACTGCGTATCGCGCAACTCAGGGAGGGTGGCCAATCCCTTTTGCACTTTATCGAGATAGGCGCGATTTTCTGCGACAGAACCCCCGCGAGCGGCAATTTCGATGGGCGTCGGCGAACCAAAGCTCATCACTTCGCTGACGATATCGGCCGGTTCGAAGGAAAAGCGGACACCGGGCAAGCGGTCGGGCAATTCGCGCCGCAGTTCTTCTTTCAATTGTTCGGTGTTGATGCCGCTGTGGGGTCGCAAGGCGACGCGCAGAATCGCTTCTTCCGGCCCGCGCGAAAATTGATAGACGGCGTTGATCGGAAAGTTCGAGTGAATCATGCCGACATAGCCGAGCGTGAGCGCGACATTATCTGGCCCGACCTTCTGCTTGATATGCTCCAGCACTTCGAGCGAAATCTGCTCGGTCTTCTCGATGTGCGTCCCATCGGCGGCACGCAGGCGCAAGCGAAATTCGCCGGCATCGGTCTGCGGAAAGATTTCGACCCCCAAGCGATTGCCGAAGAACGCGATCAAGAGAATCGTCCCTACGAAGTAGACTGGTATCACCAGCCAACGAATCGCCACCACGCCGCCGAGAAACCGAGCATAGAGATCGCGATAGAAATTGAACGACAATAACCGACCGATCGAACTCAACCGTTTGCCGAGCGCTGTTCGCGGTTCAGTCGCTGCACGAGGCGCGTGATGCTTGAGCAGCCAGGTGCATAACACGGGCACAAAGGTGCTGGAGAGAATGTAGGAGGCGATCATCGCAAAGCCCACGGCCAGCGAGAGTGGCACGAACAGTTCGCGGGCGGCGCCGGTCATGAAGAAACTGGGAACAAACACCGCAAGGATGCAGAGCATCGCGAGCAGGCGAGGTACGGCCGTTTGCGAGTTCCCCCTGCGCACGGCCAAGGCAACCGAATCGGTTCCTTCTAGTTGCGCGTGAATGTTCTCGATTTCCACCGTCGCTTCGTCGACCAGAATGCCCACGGCGAGCGCCAGCCCGCCGAGCGTCATTAAGTTAATGGTTTGGCCACAGAGCCAGAGCCCGACAATCGAGGCCGCAATCGCCAGCGGAATATTCAGAACCACAACGAGCGCACTGCGCCAATCGCGCAAGAAGACCAAGACCATCAGCCCGGTGAGCAGTGCGCCAAGCGCTCCTTCACTAAGCAGGCTTTCAATGGCGCGAGTCACGTACGGTGATTGATCGAATTCAAACGACACCTTGATATCGTCGGGCAATTCCTTTTGCATGCTCGGCAGTGCGCGTTTGATTTCATCGATCACGCTCATCGTCGAAGCGTCTGCCCGCTTGGTGGCAAGGATATAGACGGCGCGACGGCCATTTACCAAAGCGTAGCCCGCGGCGATGTCGGCAGCGTCTTCAATGGTGGCCAGATCGCGCAGATAGACCGAAGGCGTCGTCCCCGCCCGAATGGGAATGTTCCCCAGTTCGCGCGGCTCACGGACCATCGCGTTCATCGGGACGATGGGGTAAGAATCGCCGACGTGCAAGTTGCCCGAAGGGCTGATCGTGTTGCCCGAGACCAGCGAATTGATGACGTCATCGGCCGAGACACCGTAGGCTCGCAGCCGGTCGGGATCGACGCGCAGCACCACGGTTCGCGCACTGCCGCCGAAGGGAGGCGGGGCCGAAACCCCGGGCAAAGCCGAAAACAGCGGCCGCACTTTGAATAGCGCAATGTCCTGAATCTCGGAGATGGTGCGCGATTCGCTGGAAAGTACCAGGTAGCCCACCGGCACGCTGCCGGTGTCGAAACGCATCACAAACGGCGACACGGTTCCCGGCGGCATGAACGCCCGCGAGCGATTGACGTAGTTAATCGTCTCGGCCATTGCCTGGGCCATGTTCGTGCCCGGATGGAACTGCAGCTTCATCAGCGCATTCCCTTGCACGTTCTTGCTCTCGACGTGATGAATGCCGCTGATGTAGAGAAAGTGATACTCGTAATAGTTGGTAATCAGCCCTTCCATCTGGGCTGGGTCCATGCCGCCGTATGGTTGGCAGACGTAGATCACCGGCAGGTTCAGCGCGGGAAAGATATCGACCGGCATCCGCTTGAGGGGCAACTCGATGTTGTACTTCGCCAGGTATTGATCGACTGCTTTGGGTCGCACCGCCACGCCGGCTGCCAGCAGCACCGCGATGATTGCGACGATGACCGTGAGCGGTCGACGCATCGCAAAGATTACAGGATTCATGATTCACCACATCGGAGGGCTGGGGGCGAGGCGAGAAGGGAAGCCTCGTGCCTGGCGACACCCTGATGATTGCAGATGGACCGTTATTGTCCAGCAGGAGGAGCAGTCGCCTCGACACCTAAGAAACGCGGACTACCGCCGCCAATGGCACGCAGCAGCTGAAACTGGGCAATGTTGAAGTCGATGACCGTCCGCAAGTAGTCGCGTCGCGCGAGCCCCAAAGCTTGGATCGCTTGCAGCGTTTCAATGGGCAGTCCTTGCGAGTTTTCGATCCGGAGCAGATTGCGGCGGTACGATTCGACGGCCGAAGCGACTCCTTTTTCAGCGATGACAATCTGCTGAGTGCGCGAGCGAACCCGCGCGTGCGCTTCGACAATTTCACCCGCCACGCGATCGAGCGCTGCCACTTCGCGCCAGCGGGCTTGTTCAACGCGCGCGCCTGCTTCGTTGCGTGCGGCCCGATCGCCAAAACCGAAGTTGCGCAGTTCCCAGTAAGCAATCGCATCGGCATCGAGGCGATCCTTGAAGGGAGTGAAGTTGGTTCCTTGTCCACCACTTATGCCGTTGTAGCTGACGCCCAGTAGCAGGCTCGGCAGCAAAGGAGCATACTTCTCGCGGCGTAGTCGCTCAGCGGCCTCAGTTACCAGCCAGCGACTTTCGGCCAACTCGGGGCGAGACGACAACCCCTCAGCAACCAAGTCAGCTGTGGGATGATCGGGTCCGAAAAGCCGAATTGGCAATGGCACGGGCTCTTGCACCAGAATTGGCTCCGCCGGATCGAGTCGCAATTGAGTCGCAAGACGAGCCGAGGCGACCTGGGCCGTTTCTTGCGCCCGCAGAAGGTCGGTCTCGCGCAGCGATAGTTCGGTCTGCGCGCGATCGAAGTCCGATTCCAGGCCTTGTCCCGCGCGAGCATAGGCCCCGGTGAGTTCGACCAGACGCTTGGTGTGCGCGGTCACCTCGCGAGCAATCTCGGCTTCTTCTTCTGCCCGCAATAGTTCCAAGTAAAGGACCGCGGAGTCGAGCATTTCATCGCTCGACGCCTGCTGGGCTCCCCAACTGCGAGCTTGTGCCGCACTGGCGGCAATCTTGGGCTGGAAGATGGCATCGGCAGCGTGAAAGTTCATCAAGACGCCAGGAATGCTGGGCGAACCTTGGCCCACCGCATGGGGACCGAGGCCGGCCTGATAGCCGCCGCGACTGGTATCGAACACCGTCCCGGCGACATCTTGAATCGCCCCTTCGTGCCGGTTGTAAGCGATGCCCAAACGGAGATGAGGCAACCACAGGACATTCGCACGCTGGGCCTGCGCATAAGCTTCTTGGACGCGCCAGCGAGCAAACTCGACTTGCGGGTTCTGCGCATCGGTCGCAGCCAGCGCCGAGACCAAATTCATCGGCACGCCGCGCGAAGGCTCGGGCCAGGGTTGCGGCGCAGGGACCGCTTCAGGCTCATTTAACGAAACTTGCTGAATAGCAGAACCCGCGGGCTGCACGGCTGGTCGCGTCGGTGCGATTGAAGGGTCGACTGGGCGCTGTGAGGTGTTGCTTCCCGGTGACGGCGCTGCGGGGTTCGGCGCCGCGACTGGCGCTGCAATGGATTTCGGACGAGACGTTGCACAGCCCGACGCAGCGCAGGCAGTGATGCACGCAAGCGCCAAAAGCGCAGCGGTACATACAGGCGGCAATAGAGATTGGCTTGAACGCATGAGGTATCGTTCTGGCGGGATCTGGCTAGGCGTGCCAGCACCACGGGGAGCGATGCTGGGTCGCGCACTGGGAGGGCACGACTTCATTAGCATCGGCGACCGGTTGTTCGGGATCGAATGAATCTGCGGACTTCAACGTTGTTGCCCGAAAATCGCCCTGTTGCTGGCGCACGCAGTGATAGCAAAACGAGGCAGGAGCCTTGCCAGCCTCGCGTTTGTCGTGCGTCAACTCTGCTTCAAGAAATACCCAATCCCCGGAGGTCAACGTTCAAGCTCGAATGGTGGGCTGGGCGCAGGTATGCGAGACTTTTGTGAAGGCTTACTTATCGTTAACCTCAGTTTCCGGGATGAGTTCCAACAATCCATCCGTGGTGGTTAGTTAATTGCGGGACCGGAGAATTTCGTCCTCGAAGCTGTGCGGCGGTTATGGCAATCGGATGGTAACCACTTCACGCTACGAATTGTTCGCCAATGAAACCGGTGTAAATCCGAGGCTGGTTTTTTCGAACATTCCTATCAGTGGGTGAATGTTCATCACGCTGTGGCCCAATGTCCTAGTCAACTAAGACGCTAGTTGCACTAAAAACGAAAAAGCCCGCCGAGTTCGGCGGGCTTTTTCGTTTTTGCTGTCCCTTTTTACCCAACATTTTACCCAAGCGATTTACCCAAAAGTTTAGCAATCGCAAGTCGTTGCGGCAGAAGGTTTAAAAATGGGCGGTGGGGGACTCGAACCCAATCCTCTAAGCGATTGTCAGGACAGCAACTTACGGCAATCGCCGAATTCGCGCGCTGCAGAATCCGGTGCAAGTGATGAAAACAGCTGCCCGAATTGCACGACTCCAGCGGGAACCAGCGATCCTGATTTGGCGGCGATAATTGCTGCGTGGCCGGCCCTTTCGCCGCAGGATCGCGCTAAGGTGCTGGCCCTTGTTCGCAAAGCATCGTAGTTGCATCTTCCCAAGTGTCGCTCAGCGAATTTTTGAGCCATCATCGAGCAACGGTCTCGGCGACGCATGCTGCTAAGAACTGACGAAATTCCTCTTCCTTCAGCCACTCGGTGCGCAGTTCCTTCACGTCACGGCTGATCGTCGCGCGATCGACGCCCAGCTTGCGGGCAATTTCGGACTGAACTCCTCGCCGGAATCCGCTCGCTTGAATCATCTTTGCCACCAACATCTGGCGATGATCCGCCTGAAACTGTCGGAGTGCATTGTACCGCCGCCGGCCGCCGGCCCGACGACGAGCTTCGTCATTGCTGATGCTGTCGGTCCATTCTGCGAGAGCCATGGCTGAATCCTGATGCTACGAATCGTCGAATATTTTTTATTTTATCGCCCGTAAGAAAAACGGCATGCTCAAAAAATTTTGCTCCTCGATTTGTTGCACACTTATAGCCGACCGGTTCCCCAGTCCAAAGGGTTCTCTTACTTGTGGCGGCCCCTCCTATTCGCCGCTAGAATCTGCACCAGCTTGCAAACCCTTGCATCTATCAGCACTCCGCAGGGCAGCGGTATCCAATGGCGGCAGTTAACATCGAAAATCCGATCCTCAACGGCCCTTTTGAGGAACCGAGCCGTCATTTCAAGTTTGACGACGACGGCATCACGGAAGAAATCATTTCCAGTCGCCGACCCAGCGCTTATTTTCTTCCGATCCCCCAGCAGAAGAAAAAGGAAAAGCAAAAGTATTTCGACACCGATTGGACGGATGACCGAAAGGTCGAAAGTAAATTCATCAACGACGTTCGCGAGCGGGTGAGGCTATGGCGGGAAGGTCGCTACCCGAGTATCACCCCCACTTCCCGGCGTCTGCTGGAGTACTGGACCGATCCAGACCGCGACAAGCCCCTCTTCTTCTGCCAGATCGAAGCCCTGGAAACCGTCATCTATCTGACCGAAGCGGCGGCCCGCTGCGGCGACCAGTGGATTGCCACCGAGCTCAAAAGCTTCAACGACGCCCACAACCCGCTGCTTGATCGCATCGCATTCAAGATGGCGACTGGTAGCGGCAAGACGGTGGTCATGGCCATGCTCATTGCCTGGCACACGCTCAACAAGATTGCCGACCGGCAGAACCCGAAATTTGCCGATGCCTTCTTACTTGTCGCCCCGGGCATTACCATCCGCGACCGGTTGCGAGTGTTACTGCCCAGCGATCCCAACAGTTACTACCGGCAGCGCGATATTGTCCCCTCCTGGCAAATGGACGATTTGCAGAAGGCCAAGATCATCATCGCGAATTACCACGGATTTCTGCTCCGGGAAAAGGAATCTGCCGCGAGCCTGACGAAAAAGCTGTTGGCCCAAGGGGGGCCGAGTCCCTTCACCGAATCCCCGGACGAAATGGTCCGCCGCGTGTTGCGAGAACTGGGAACCAAGAAAAACATTGTCGTTATCAACGACGAAGCGCATCACTGTTACCGTGGCAAGCCGGCGGCCATCGCCGACGATGAGGCGAATGAGGCCGCGGCCGCCGATGAAGCGACGGAAAAACTCACCGGCGACGATCGCAAGGAAGCTGCCAAGCGGAACGAGGAAGCCCGCGTCTGGATTACCGGCCTGGAAGCCATCAAGCAAAAGATCGGCATCCGCTCGGTTTACGATTTGTCCGCGACACCCTTCTTTCTGAAAGGGAGCGGCTACGGCGAAGGAAAACTCTTCCCCTGGGTAGTTTCCGATTTCTCCCTCATCGACGCCATCGAAGCCGGCATCGTCAAAATCCCCCGCGTCCCCGTTGCGGACGATTCCGGCAGTAGCGAAGTGCTGGCCTATCGCGATATCTGGCACGCCATCCGCGACGACCTTCCCAAGAAGGGACGCAAGACCGACGCGAAAACCGGCCCGCCCCACCTGCCGGCCAAGCTCCAAGGGGCGCTACTCAGCCTCTATCAGAATTACCAGAAGTCCTACGAGCGCTGGGAGCAGAACGCCGAGGCTCGAGCCCGAGGATTGACGCCGCCGGTCTTCATCGTCGTTTGCAACAACACCAACGTTTCCAAGATGGTCTTCGACTTTATTGCGGGCTGGGAGAAAGAGCTTCCGGACGGATCCGAAGTCGTGGTTCCCGGCGCATTGCCGATCTTCAGCAATGAGCAAGGGGGCGAGTGGACGCATCGCCCCAATACCGTCCTGATCGACAGCGAGCAGCTTGAATCGGGCGAGTCCCTCAGTCCGGAGTTCAAAGCCCTCGCTGGCGCGGAGATCGAGGAATTCAAAGCCGAGTACCGCGCCCGCTTCCCCGGCCGCGATGCCGACAAGGTGACCGACGAAGAACTTCTCCGCGAAGTGATGAACACCGTCGGCAAAGCCGGCAAGCTGGGCGAGAACATCAAGTGCGTCGTCAGCGTCTCGATGCTCACCGAGGGCTGGGACGCCAACACGGTCACGCACATTCTGGGAGTGCGAGCCTTCGGCACACAGCTTCTCTGCGAGCAGGTAGTCGGCCGCGGCCTGCGGCGCATGAGCTACAGCCTCAATTCGGAAGGTAAATTCGAGCCCGAATACGCCGAAGTCTACGGCGTGCCGTTCTCCTTCATTGCCAGCACCGGCAGCGCGAACCCCAAGCCAACGCCGCAGCCCACCCGCGTCCGCGCTTTGTCCGAACGAAAGGAATGCGCGATTTCCTTCCCCCGGCTGCTCGGCTACCGGTATGACATTGCGGAGCCGGAGCTCAAATACCGCTTCACCCGTGATTGCCGGCTAAAACTCTCGACGAAGGACATTCCGACTAAGACCGAGAACGCGCCGATCGTCGGTCAATCCGTAATTCACACGCTCGACGACCTGAAGCAACGCAGGGAAAAGGAAGTCGCTTTCCTCCTCGCCAAGCTAACGCTGGAAAAGTACTTCCGCGCCGACAACGAGAAGCAGACCGACCGCCCCGCGGCCCATACTTGGAACAATGAGGTCCAAGCCTGGCGATTTCCGCAACTGCTGCAAATCGCCCAGGAGTGGCTCGACCAATGTGTCGACGTCAGCGATGACGCATTCAAGCAACTACTGCTGTTGGTCGAGTTCGCCCACGATGCCGCCGACCGGATTTATCTCGCCATCGTCAGCGGCGACAACAACGACGCCGGCCGCAAGATTTTGCTGCCGATCATGCAGCCCTACGATCCGCTGGGCAGTACCGATTGCGTTGATTTCAGTACCGTGCGACCCACAATGCCGACCAGCCCAGCGAAGTGCCATATTTCGCACATGGTCGCCGACACCAAGACCTGGGAGCAAAAGGTCGCGGACGTGCTCGAAGATCTTCGGGAGGTTATTCACTACGTCAAGAATCAGGGGCTTGGCTTCACCATCCCCTACACCATCAACGGCATCGAGCGCCGCTACTTCCCGGACTTTCTGGTTCGCATTGACGATGGGCAGGGACCGGATGATTTGCTCAATCTGGTGCTTGAATGTTCCGGCGAGGCGAAGAAGGAAAAATCGGCGAAGGTAGCGACAGCCCGCAACCTGTGGATTCCCGCGGTGAACAACGCCGGCGAATTCGGCCGCTGGGCATTCCTGGAAACTAGCGACCCTTGGAACTTGAAAACGATCCTGCGCCAATTCCTGCGCGAAACCAAAGAGTTGGCAACGACCTGATTCCTATAGCACGGGCAAAGCACGCATCATGGCCAAGAAGGCAAAAAGCAAATCCGTGGCGGCAGCAGCCGATTCCGCGGTGGAAGTCATCAAGCACAAGCAAGACCGGCGGAAGAACATTCCGACGGAAGAACTGCGAGATTTCTACCAGGACGAACCGCGGGCCATGCTCTATCCACGCGATCCGTCGCTGGACCCGCAATTGGTTTGGAAGGGGAAGGACGAGCAGGACCGCGGCGCGCTCGAAGTGCCGGTAGTACCGATTTACATCCAGGAAAAAATTCATCCGCAGGTAATCGTCGACGATTTAAAAAACCGGTTTGCGGTCAAGCCGGCGCAGCAGCAGCTCGATCTGTTCGCCGATTTCAATGGCATTGATACGTTCGAAAAGAAGGTCGAGTTCTATCAGCACGACGCCCACTGGACCAACCGGATGATACTGGGGAACTCGCTCCACGTGATGACGAGCCTCGCGGAGAAAGAAGGGCTCAAAGGTCAGGTGCAATGCATTTACATGGACCCGCCCTACGGCATCAAGTTTGGCAGTAACTGGCAGGTGAGCACCCGCAAGCGGGATGTGAAAGACGGCAAGGCCGAAGACGCCAGCCGCCAGCCGGAACAGGTGCAGGCGTTTCGAGATACTTGGCAGTTAGGCATTCATTCGTATTTGCCTTACCTGCGCGATCGGCTCATCGTTGCCCGTGACCTGCTAACGGAGTCAGGCAGCGTGTTTGTGCAGATTGGGGATGAGAATGTGCATTTGGTGCGAGCGGTGATGGATGAAGTCTTTGGAACTGAGAACCAGTGCGCGCAACTTGCGTTCAAGAAAACAAGTGTTTCGACGAGCGGCGTTATACCTGGCGTCGTCGACTACATACTTTGGTTTGCAAAAGACAAGTCAAACGTCAAAGTTCGGCAGGTTTGGATTTCCAAAGAATTGGGAGGCGAAGGAGCAGCACAATACTCATCCATCGAACTTCCAGATGGTCAACGCCGTCGAATGACATCTTCTGAAGTTAAGGGCGATGGACAGTTGCCTGTCATGTCACGTCCATTCCGCGGCGACAACTTGACGTCCAGTCACGAGTACAGCCTGGGCAAAGGAGATTACGTATTTGAGGGTAGGTCGTTTTCGCCGAACGCAAGGTATTGGTCGACAAGCCCGGATGGCCTAAAGCGATTGGCATCTGCTAACCGCTTAATTGCTATTGGAAACACGCTTTCCTATGTTCGCTTTCTTGACGATTTCCCAGTTTTCCCACTTACCAATACGTGGACCGACACCGCTGTTTCTGGATTCGCCGAGGCGAGAGCTTACGTCGTACAGACGAGTCCACTCGTAATTGCGCGCTGTCTCCTCATGACCACCGATCCCGGCGATCTCGTCCTCGATCCGACCTGCGGCAGTGGGACGACCGCTTATGTCGCCGAGCAATGGGGCCGCCGGTGGATCACGTGCGATACGAGTCGCGTGGCAATTGCCTTGGCGCGGACGCGGCTGATGGCGGGGCGGTTTCCGTATTATCTCCTTTCCGATTCGCCGGAGGGGCTGAAGAAGGAAGCGGAGGTCACCGGCCGGTTCCCGCCGCCGTATCAAACCGAAGCGGACGTGAAGAAGGGTTTTGTCTACAAGCGGGTCCCTCACGTCACGCTCAAGTCGATTGCCAACAATGAAGCGATCGACGTGATTCACGCCCGCTGGCAGGAGGAACTCGAAACGCTGCGGGCCGAGTTAAACAAGATCCTCAAAACGAAATGGGAAGAATGGGAAATCCCCCGCGAGCCGGAAGAGAAATGGCCCGCGACTGCTAAAAAGAAATTGGCCGACTGGTGGACCAATCTCCGTAGTCGTCAGCAGGACATCGACGCCGCCATTGCCAAGCGGGCCGACCACGAGTTGCTGTTCGATCAGCCTTATGAAGACAACAGCCGGGTGCGCGTGACCGGCCCTTTCACTGTTGAAAGCCTCTCGCCGCATCGCCGGCTGACCGTGCAAGAGAAGATCGAAGGGACCAAGTTCGTCCCCGGCTTCAAGACGCAGATCATCGGCCCCGACCGCTTTGGGACCATGATCATCGAGAATCTGAAGAAGGCCGGCATTCAAGCTCGCGAGAAACGCGAACGCCTGAAGTTCGACCACCTGGAACCCTATGCTGGCGAGTGGATCCACGCCGCGGGTGACTTCACCGATGCCGACGGCAAGCAGAAACGCGTCGCCGTTTGCATCGGCCCCGAGCACGGCACCGTCGGCCCAGAGCTCATCAAAGAAGCTGCCAAGGAAGCTGTCCGCGGCGTGGGCTTCGACTTGCTCTATGTCTGCGGCTTCTCATTCGATCCGCACGTCAACGAAGAGGCCAAGCGATACGGCAAGCTGAACGTGCAGATCTGCCGGATGAACCCCGACCTGTCCATGGGCGATGAGTTGCTCAAGAAAACCGGGGCTGGCAACCTGTTCATGGTTTTCGGCGAGCCGGACATTGCAATCAAACGGACGAAAGACAAAAAGTCTGGCGACGAGAGGGTGGTTGTCGAGATTCACGGCGTAGACGTCTACGACCCGACGACCGGCGTGATTCGCAACAGTTCGACCGACGACATCGCCTGCTGGTTCATCGATACCGACTACGATGACGAAGCGTTCTTCGTCCGCCACGCCTACTTCACTGGCGCCGGCGAGCCCTACGAAAAGCTGAAGCGCGCCCTCCGCGCCGAAATCGACGAATCCGCCTGGGCCTCGCTCTACTCCACCCGCAGCCAACCTTTCCCCGTGCCGGCGAAGAAGGGGAAAATCGCCGTGAAGGTAATCAACCACTACGGCGATGAAGTGCTGAAGGTTTACTCCGTGAAATGAAACGCAAAAGCGCGAAACAAGACGTCAGCGCCGTAATTTCGATGCTCGATTCACGCGCCGGCCTGCGAACTCTCCTGCGGGAAACACAAAACC
Source organism: Anatilimnocola aggregata (assembly GCF_007747655.1). Lineage (NCBI taxonomy): Bacteria > Pseudomonadati > Planctomycetota > Planctomycetia > Pirellulales > Pirellulaceae > Anatilimnocola > Anatilimnocola aggregata. The sequence continues at coordinate 1,193,984 of NZ_CP036274.1, read as the reverse complement.
TGATCGCGTTCTACGCCGGCTGTATCGATGTCGACGATGCAGTGAGGCTCGAATCCCTATCTCTCGCAAAAATCTCCGTTGTCCGCCACAAGATCGGAAAGTACGCGACCTGGCTTGCCAAGAATGTCGCTGCTTTCCGTCCGCTGCAAGAGTTACCCGCTGCGCGATGGCAGCGCGTCAACGAGCATCTTCCGGACGCCTTGCGCCACGACATGGAGTCGCATCGCGACATTGTGCGCGAGTGTAGAAATGCGATCGAAAAGGACTCTTGTGCCCCGCTGTCAACCGACGACTTTGCTCACCGATACGGCAACCACGTCCGCGAGGCACAAGAAGCGATCCGCGGGCTGACTGGCGTCTATGAGGACTTTGAAGGCGTGCTTTGTCACCGTTTGGATACGCTTGGTTCCACCCAGCCAGCTGCGAAAGCAAATGGCCGCGGACGAAAGTCAAAACCCCATCCCCTTTTGCCCAGCGAATTGCAATTACTCAGGCACTACGAGGCCGCACGTCGGCAAGGGACGTCACGAAAAGAGTTTTGCGATGCCCACGGAATTAAGGTTCGGGAATTGACGCGGCTACAAGGGAAAGTGCGGGCGATGCGCGGGCGACAGCGAAAGAAAAACGCCGACTAAAATAACGGTTCGCTGTTTTGCATTCGGTCAAGTGAGGTTTTGTAATGACCCTGCCAAAATCTGGTCATGTGGTGATGAGGCAGACTACTTAGTTGCAAATCACGCCAAACGTGAGCTGATTGCGAACTTCTCGCAAGTTTGCGGACTCACCAGAGAGTTGCCGAAGCGCATGCGCGCTTCGAGGTTTCAATCAGTATGGCCGCGGATTGTCAGACGCCCCTGGGGCGTCGTCGTTGGGATTGTCTTCGCGGTTCTCGTATTTGGGACCGGTGTAGCGCGGCCGATCGAGCAGGCGCCAGGCCCAAAGGCCGCTGCCGATCACGACGGTCCAGGTGAGCTACGTGAGGCAGCCGGTTTTGCGAGGTTTGTCAGTGCTGGCCATCGGAGAAGTTCTGCAGCAAGACTAGGCAAGAAGCGACGCCCGACCCTGAAAATATGGTGGGCAAAAAGCAAGCAGAAAGAAGCCCGCCGCAAGTGGATTTCCGGGGATGGCGGGGCAAAAAATGGACGGAACAACCGGTCCATGTCCACCTGTTTATTAGAGGGTTTGTCTTCGCGAGAAAACGAAAACGGCCCGGCAAGGTTGCAGCCTCGCCGAGCCTGTTGTTCCACCGCCACCCCTTACCAAGAAAGGAGGAGACAATGGACCCATTCCATGCGGGAATCGCCGGGCTATACCTAGCGCTGGCCGTTGTTCACCTGGTCATGGCCGCAAGCCACTAAGTTCCGCTCAGCGACGTTGATCAGGGACAACTGTCAGAATCGTGCCGCCTCTGTGGGAATCATATCGGTTCCCGCAGCCAGAGGCCAATAGGCAGAGTACGCAAAGTTGATTTCGTTTGCAACTTTCCGGCAAACAAATCGATAATGCGGACTCTGCTTTCGCTGTTTGCTCCGCGCGCACCCGCATCCGCCCGTCCTTCTTTGGTCTGGAGTGACGAAAAGGGCGCGTCGAGCGCGACCCCCGCGCACCTTTAATCGGGGCGAAGGGCTGCTGCATGGCCGGTTATTAAGTCGACCCACTCACGCTTCCCTCGCTGGGCGCAGGCTCCTGCGCTGCCCCCGCAAGCGATCCTGTCGCCAAAATGCGGTATGCTCCGTCGGCCGGGAGATCTCCGATCGGAACCAACCGATGGGCAGCGATCTCGCGCGCAAGCATGGCGTCGCCGGGCGAAAAGACACTTGGGGAAACTGGGCCGGCGCCCAGGCGACCGAAGTGCAGACCGATCGTTTGACCTACCGTCGCCCGCCTCTTCGACGCGCGGCTGAAGGGGGACGGAAGCACTGGGAGCTGCAAACGGCTCGCGCGCGAACAAGAAGCGAACGTTGTGAATGTGTGTTTGAATGCCGCGCGGAATGTCCGCGAGTTCGACGACTTGGGCTTGGGAAAAGAGGAAGGACTCGCGGCACTTGCGGAGTTGGGCGGAGAACCCGGCGCTCGCTCCGGTACTGTCGGCCGAGGCACAAATGCTGCGCATGCAACAGCAAGCAGGTCCGCGCCGCGTAGGGGCATTAAGCGGTTTCGCGTGACTGCGGAACCGATCATTGCTGAAATGGAAAACCTGCAGACGATCACCCCCACCGAAGCGACCTCGCTGCCCCGTTGTTACAGGCGCCACGCCGGTCGTTCCCGAGCGGGCGGTTCAGAACTTTATCTTCAACAAAATTGCTCCGGCCGGCGATCTCGCGCCGAAGGCTCCGACCGTTTATGGACTGGCGCGAGCACTCGAGTACTACGCGCCTAACTCGGCGTTGTATCTCGACAACGCGCGGCGGGCGTTGGAAGTTTCCAGCGAGTTCACATCCTCCGCCCACGGTCTCGATGGCGAGATGCTGCAGGCGGCAACCATCGACGCCCAAGGTCGGGCTGTGGAAGCCGCCTGCCGGGCGGTAAGGCCGGACGCCTGTGGGGCGCAGACGCGATCACTCAAAGTCACCGTGCGCGAGGACGGAACAACGATGTCACGCATCTGGATGAACCGCAGGGCGTGCCCCGCGCTTGTAAAGGTGCATTCCAGCTCGGCGCTCTGACGTGCTTGAATTGCCACAACCGGCCGGCGGACAAAGTGCCGCGGGGTGTCGTGGTCGATGGCGGCCCCCTCGATCTCGACGAGTTCGACAGCTTCAAAGCGGCGATCGACAACGGTTCGATGCCACTCAAAGCCAATCTCAGCGCCCCGCCCGGTCGCTCGAAGTCCTGAAGCTGTTGCGGTTGGTCCCGGCAACGCGAGTCTGCCGTCAACCGTGACCTTCTTCGTGTCGATTGCCACCACGATTCGCGTTACTGCGGTGGGTTACTAAATGCCGGGGTCCGTCGCCGTCGCGCATATCGCTCCTGGTGTCGCAGCGGCGGTTGGTTTGATCACTGGTGCTCGAGCCGTCGAAGGAGAAATCCGTGAAGGTTATTCAGCTTCCGGCTGTCTTCGAAGTGGCAGAGTCAAATTGATGGCTAGGTTGGAAGATTGCGATGCGGTAGCGCTTCAGCAGGCGGACATCAGCGCCATCAAGCACCATGTCTACGATCTGACGGATCCGGTGAATGTCGTCAGTAGCATCACGCTCGACAAGACGGAGGTGATCTTCGACACCTTACAATACGGTCGCGGCTGGACGATTGACTCCGCTGCAAAGCCGGAACCGTCTCGGTGGGTTCTTCGCATTCAACTTCGAATATACGACACCATCGGGCGATGGGTCGCTGCTATCGCAGGGGAAACGAACGCACGTGTTGAAACTGGATATCGTCGGCCAGGGCGCAGATCCGCCGACCGATTATCAACGCTGGGAAGTGCCGACGATCAATCTGCTGCGGCGATGAGTCAGCGGGAGCGGACGGCACATGAAAAAAGCGACGCAGCGTTAGCAGCGTCGCTCGATGATGTTGGGTCTCGGTATTGGTACCGAGCGTCTACTGGTTCCCTATCGAGCGACGACAAGTTCCGCCCCCCGCCGCATCATTGCGGGCGGAGGCGAACCTGTTGACTACTCACGAGGGCTGGCCGGTTCCGAGCGAAGCACGGAACCTAGTTTCCACCCCGTTTCGAGAGCGTTAAGCATCGCTCCCAATTCGGGGTCTGAGACAGTGCGGAGCTTTGTCTCAGCAATTTGTCGGGGTGTTAGTAGGCCTAAGAAGGAACGAATGGCAAGCAGTTGCTTGGCATCGTCCTTCCCCCCATGGCCACTAACGATCTTTTTGGTTTTCATGCTGCTCTCATGGTTTAATGATGCTTAGCAACTTTTGTTCGAGCGAATCGATGAGCACTACCAGCTCCTCTCTCGTAACTTGAAGTCGCTTTCGGATCGCTGTTCTGGAAATGCGTTTCCGCAGCAAGTCGATCAAGCGACGCTCAATCGATGACATGTGAAAAAAAGCATCTCGAAGGTCGGCGACAACTTCGACGTTTAATTCCGGTCGAGCGGGTTGCTCTTCCGCTAGGCTCAAGCGATCGAATTCGGCAAGCTTACCCAGACGAACCTGAAGTTCAGCCGCGGAAGCTTCCGGAAACCACTGCTTGAGTTCTGCCAACTTGCGCTGCTTGCTCCGCTGGTTACGCTTCTGGGTGGCCCACATAGCGTTACCTGCCGCTCGCTTTGCGGCCAAAGTCATCATCCGGATGTCTTCGGCTGCAAGGCTCTCTTGATCAATGAGTTGTTCACATTTTTCCACCCCCAAGAGGAGCACAAGCAGCAAACATGCTTGTTGCGAAATCTCATCTTCGGTTGCACCTTGCGGGAGGAACCGTCCTCCAATTGCGTTTCTCACAAGGCGTTTCAGCGTCCGCTGAAACTTATTAGCTTGCAAATCCTTCATTCTGCTTCTTCGTCTCTTCGAGACGGAGAAGTCGCAGTGGATAGCTTAGACTCGGGCCACAATGACTGAATGTTCAGCACTACCACTGCGTCTTCCCGTCTGGAAAAAAGCGTGGCCGCGAGGGATCTTCTGGGTTTGGTGTGTGACTAGGCCGCGATTGCCTCCGCTGGAGGTAAGCACGTAACCCAATCGTTTGGCGCGAGAGGGAGAATGAAACCAGACGAGCTGGTTCCCTGACGCGATGCTCGGCATTCGCTGCGGGCCACCTGATTTCCTGACGTGTCGATTGCAAGAAACCAAGGTTCCCCCACAACCCACGCCTGGAGGCACTCGCTTGCGATGCAGTCGAATGCCAACACGACTTTGAATGCCATTCCGAAGGTGTCGGATGACGATTCGGTCTGGGCAACTGAATTACACGAGGCGACAATCCACGCCCCCCCGTAATCAGGTACTGCCAGCTCGGCGGCGACCTCGTGGTAATCGCGAGGGGATACCTCAACAACAACCTTGTACATAGAAAGACTCCTGTTTGGTTTTGCCACTGCTACCCAACTGCGACATGCAGTTCGCGTAGTCGTGTGGCTTCAATCCATAAGTGGACTTCGCGGGGCTCTCTGGCGACAAAAATCTCCGTCTGCGCACGAAATCTCTTGAGCCAGCGCGCAAATGCTTCCGTAGCAACCGCTTAGGCTGCTAGTTTTTTTGCCACCGCAGCAGACATTGTGTCTAGCCATGAAACGGAAGCCCCAGGATGGAGATTCCCGAGGTGATTTTGCAGCGATTTATACCGGGGCGTGATGTTTGCCGTTGGCGAAGGTGCGGGACGTCAGAGCGACTCCGCGTGGCCGCAGAAGTAAGTGAAGCCGACCAGCCAGACCCTCACGCGCATCGCACTTCCCCTGCGAATCAAGGGACCGCTTTTTCTTAACAGCCTTGGAGAGAAATGGACCAGGGATTCCATCCGCTGTCGCATGCCAGCGAGTCAAGGGAAACGGCTTCAGATCGCGAACGACGGAGTGGCGATGCATTTTGCAGAAGGACACAATGAAGTCCTGGCAATCGCGGTAAGTCTTGGGCGTGACATTAGAGACGGCCCCAGCGGAGCAACGCCTCGGCAAAGGCAAACATCTGGGCAGTCGGCGCCTCGGGTCGATCGACCGCCGCCAACTCAGCCCACTTCTTGGGCGCCGTTTGCTCGTCCTGGCGGTGCAGTACATTTCGGCGTGAACCGACCTGGTTGCTTGACTTTGATAAACCTGCTTTTGCGAGATTTCCAGTAGAAGGGACGGCGCAAGGTGCTTCATGCCGGCCTTCAAACGTTGAGCTTCCCAAGCAAATAGTCGGAAAGTGCTAAGTTCGGCGCGAGTGCAATTTGTGCGCTTCCGCACTGCATCGGAATTGTGTCAAGCGGCATTTAATTTCGTACGCCGTTTTCTTGCAACCCAATTCCGATCGGCACGTTGCCGTTCAATTCCTTGCAGAAGCGCGCACGAAAATCAGCGAAATCCGTGCGCGTGCGCGCCAAACGAAATACTGCGACCGAGCATCTGGCATGTTTTGGAACATAAAATCGCAGTGAGGTTAGAAAATGTCTACTTCTCAGTCGGTCCCGATCACCTTTAACGACCGGCTCCTACTCGACGCTCGTGCAACTGCCAGACGGCTGAGCATTTCTTCCCGCACACTCTGGACGTTGACCAACTCGGGCCAGATTCCGTTCGTGCGAGTTGGGCGACGGGTACTGTACTCCCCAACGGCACTTCAAGCCTGGATTGCCCAGCGTGAAGAGGTGGCGAAGTGAACCGACACCTGCTTCCACCGCGGCAGCAACTGCCCGAGCCGACGAAGCCAGAGCCATTGTTGATCGACGGCCTGGACGCCGGCGATTTGCTTGGCATCTCGATCCGAACCATCAATCGATTGGTTGCCGAGGGGGCAATCCCGTGCCGGCGCATCGGCCGTTTGACCCGCTACTGCCCGAACGAACTACGCGCTTGGATTGCCGCCGGCTGCCCGCGGCCTGGTCAACGCGTTACGACAGCGCAAGGCGGTGCCAAATGACCGCCCCGCGCTCTCCTGCCACCGCCAGCACTCAAGTAGCTGATGGCAAGGGACTGATGCCGCACCATGAGCGGGAACTCATGGAAGGAAGTGGCCTGTCTGCCGAAACTATAAAAGCAGCTGGCATCTATTCCGAGTGGACGCCGGCGAAGCTCGGCCGAATTTTGAAACTTGACGAACGGTGGGTGAAGAAGCTGGTACCGGCCATCGTTTTCCCCTTCGCTCGTGCCGACGGCAGTAATGGCTACTCCCGCGTGAAGCCGGACAATCCGCGCGTCGATCGGAACGAAAAAAAGATTAAGTACGAATCACCTCGCGGCGAGCCGAACCAAGTTTATCTTCCCCCCGGCGTTGCAGATTATCTGCAGGACGTTCGCCAGGAATTGCTGTTCACCGAAGGCGAAAAGAAATCTGCCAAGGCAACCCAAGAAGGCTTTCCTTGTCTAGGCCTAGTGGGAGTCTATGGTTGGAAACATGCGAAACAAGAATGTTTGCTGCCGGAATTGGCCGAGATCGCTTGGCATGGCCGAAAGGTCTTCATCGCGTTTGACAGCGACCTCGAAGAAAAAGAGGGAGTGCAGAATGCTGAGTCTCGATTAGCCGCAGCACTTGCCGCTCAAGGGGCTATCGTTCGTTGCCTACGCATTCCTCACGGTATTGAAGGCGCTAAGCAAGGACTGGACGACCTACTGGTTGCAGCCGGCGACGATGGCAAACGGCGACTCCGGCAGTTGATCGACGATGCGATTGAACCATTGCCGGTTGCGCCGGATAGCGAAAAGTTAACTGCGAGCAAGTTGGACCCCGCAATAGTAGCAAAACAATTCCTGGAAACCGGCGAACAGGATGGAGTCTATCGAGTTCGCTTCCATCGGGGTGGGTTTGTCCTTTGGACTGCTGGCCGCTATGTGGAGATCCCGCCGTGTGAGGTACGGGCGCGCTTGGTGAACCAAATCAATCAGGACTTTAACCATCTGTCGACTGGAATCACCAACAATGTGCTTGACCAAGTAAAAGCGCAAGCAATCTTACCGGTCAGCTATAGTCCCCCTTGCTGGCTGGAACAACCGAACGGCTGCGAGGCGTGGGAACCGCGTGACCTGCTGGCGACAAAAAACGCAATTGTGCATTTGCCATCGTTCGCAACAGTGTTGAACAATCCCAATGAGCCGATTCTTTACTCAATACCGGCAACACCGTTGTTCTTCAGCCCGGCTGCGATTGACTTTGAATTCGATCCGAACGCGCCCAGTCCGGAGCACTGGTTGCAATTCATGGCTCAACTTTGGGAAGACGACCAAGAGAGCGTCGACATGCTGCAGGAATGGTTCGGTCTTTGCCTTACCCCAGATACATCGTTCCAGAAAATTCTACTCATTCTCGGCCCGAAGCGTAGCGGCAAAGGTACGCTCGCGCGGGTACTGCGATCCGTCGTCGGTGAGTACAACTGTTGCGGCCCGACGATGAGCGGGCTAGGAACCAATTTCGGTTTGCAGTCCTTACTTCACAAAACTGTTGCCATCATCAGCGACGCGCGATTGAGCGGCAGGACGGATTCGGCCGTGGTAACCGAACGGTTGTTGTCGATCAGCGGCGAAGATGGGATCGACGTTGATCGCAAGCATTTGCCCCCGGTCAACTCAACTAAGCTATTGACACGGTTGATGATATTGACAAACGAACTCCCGCGGCTCGGCGATTCGTCGGGTGCTTTAGCAGGTCGATTGATCATCCTGCGGATGACCAAGTCGTTCTACGGAGCCGAGGATCGAAAGCTTACCGAAAAGCTTTTGGAAGAGCGCGCGGGAATTATGCTGTGGGCAATCCGAGGCTGGCGGCGGCTCAGGGAGCGCGGGTATCTCCTGCAGCCCGCGGCTGGTGACCAAATGCGAGAACAGATGGAAGACCTCACTTCGCCCGTTGGACATTTTGTGCGGGAACGGTGCGAACTATCGCCCCTTGTGGAAGAGCCGACGAAGAGCCTCTACGCCGCTTACGTCGCCTGGATGCTGGCGAACAACAGCAAGGCAGTGAACGATGCCACGTTCGCTCGCGACCTTTATGCCGCTTGCCCAGCGGTCCGTCCCGTTCGCCGCAGAGAAGGCGACAAACGGTGGCACACCTATGTCGGGGTGCGATTGCTTTCACTAGAGGGCTTCTAGTCCTGGGTGGTCAGGGGTGGTCAGGGTGACCTGAAACTGCATGCGTAAAAAAGGTGTTTAACTCGCCAATTCATGCTGCCATTCAACCCGCAATGGTGGGTCAGGGTGACCACCCCGGACCGGCCTTCCTCCCTTAATTCCAAACCGATGGCTTCAATGGGCACAGGGGAATCGCAAAAACGAAATGCGAAGTCTTGCTAGCCCTTGCATCGCCCCGTATGATTCCGACCGACGAACTCAGTTTTTTGAAAGGTATACGAATGGCATCTCTCGCTACCGACAAGAATGGCAACAAGACGATTCAGTTCAAAGCAGCCAATCGGCGTCGCAAGACGATCCGCCTGGGCCCGGTGCCATTAGCCATGGCTAAGTCGGTGAAGTTCCGAGTAGAGATTCTCGCCGCCGCGGCAATCACGGGCCATGCAATCGACGATGGTACTGCCCGTTGGCTGAATGAAATCGATGGGATCTTGCGCGACAAACTAGTTGCCGTCGGACTAGTTGCCGAGCGCGAGGCGGTTACCGTGGGCGAGTTGCTGGACCTGTACGACAAGGCCCGGCCGGATGTTAAACGCGCGACGAAAATTGTCTACGGCCACACAATGCGCTGCTTGCGAGAGTTTTTGGGCAATAGCAAGCCACTGCGCGATGTAACGCCAGCCGATGCCGAAGCGTGGCGAATCTGGCTCGAGCAAAACCAGAAGCTATCGCTCAGCACAGCCCGCCGTCGTGCCGGCATCGCAAAGCAATTTTTTCGATGGGCTGTAAGGAAGCGACTGGTCGAGGAAAGCCCGTTTGCAGATCTAAAATCTGGCGATCAAGTGAATGACTCGAAAGACTACTTCATCACCCGCGCCGATGCTCAGAAGGTGCTGGATGCCTGCAACAGCGATGAATGGCAAATGATCTTTGCTCTCAGTCGATTCGGCGGCCTGCGCTGCCCGAGCGAACACCTAGGCCTGCGGTGGGGTGACATTGACTGGGCGCGCAACCGCATCACCGTTCACTCGCCTAAAACCGAACATCACGCTGGCGGCGCAAGCCGTGTCATTCCGTTGTTCCCGGAGCTTCGGGTGCTTCTGGAACGCATGTTTGATCAAGCGGCACCGGGCACGGAATTCGTTATCACCAAATCACGCGAGCCGGGGGTGAACTGGCGAACGACGCTTCTCAAGATCATCGCCCGCGCGGGCCTCAAACCGTGGCCGAAACTGTTCGCAAATCTTCGCGCAACCCGAGCAACAGAGTTAGCCGGTCAGTTTCCGGGGCATGTCGCCGCCGAGTGGCTGGGGCACAGCACACTGATTGCTCAAAAGCATTACTGGCAGACAACGGACACCGACTTTGAGAAGGCAGCAGCAACGCCACTTGATAGCGCGCTGCAAAATCCGGTGCAACCAGGATGCGACAACCCCGGACTGAGCACGCCAGCCAGGGCATCCCGGTCGGCAGAAGCATCGAAAAACAAGGAAGATTTCGCACCAAGTCGCACTCTGGCTCACTTAGGCAAAACCCCTCTAATGGGCGGTGGGGGACTCGAACCCACGACATCCACTGTGTAAGAGTGATTGTCTCTTTAAAATATGCGTAGTTCGCTTGTTTAGCGATATGCCTTTGGGTAAATTTCCGTTTAGCCTTCCCGATTTACCCAAATTTTTACCCAAAGCGGGATGCTAAAAGATGCCCCGAAAGAAGACCCCCGGAACGTTTGAAGGTGCGCCCGCCTATCGCTGGACTCGCATGGTTCGTGGTGTTCGTTGGCGGTTGCTTTGCCGTCCGAAAATGCTGGGCGAAGATAAGCCGAATACCGGTTGGCTCGGCTTGCCTGAAGCGCAGTGGACAAAAGAAGACTCTTGGGCGGCTGCCAATGCATGGTGGGAAACAAACGCCATCCGAGCGGTTGAACTTCCTGTTGGCGCTTTTGAACTGATGGCCAAGGCCGAGCAATTCAAAAACGTTGCCGCTACTCTCGGGGTGTCGCTCGAAGCCCCCGAGGCCAAAAATCTCTGGGAAGTCCTGCCAGCGATTCCCAAAGTTGCCAGCAACAAGGGGATCGCCCATTGGCAAAAAGAGTTTCTCGATTTGAAGAAGAGCGACGGCCAGCGACGGTCAGGCCGATACGACAACTTGAAGCGTTCAGTTGATCGTTTCTGCGCAAGCCTCGGCGATGGTGCGCCAGTGGCAGCGGTGACCGAGGAAAACTACCGTAAGTTCTATTCTTCGATAATGAAGGCAGGGCATTCCGATTACTTCACTCGGGACACGGTGCGGGACGTGAAAACGTTCGTCAACTTCCTTTGGCAGAATCGAGCGATCAAAGAGGAACTTCGCAACTTGGATAGCCTGAAAGTACGGGTGGTCGACCGTGAGCAAAAACACTTCTCCGCAAACGAACTTCGGGCGCTGTTAACCAAGGCTGACGGTCATTTGAAGTTGTTTGTTTTCCTTTTTGCAAATTGCGGCATGCGGCAAAAAGATGTCAGTTCAATCACTCACGCCATGTACAAGGACGGCTACATCACCCGCAAACGTGGGAAGACGATCAACACGACGCCCAACGCTCCGAAGGTCTCCCACAAACTTTGGCCCGAAACTATTGAACTCATCGAGCAATTCCGAACGAAGGGCAAGGGCGATGATTTGTTGTTCGTACAAGAGAACGGCAAGCCGTGGGTCTTGGACGACGAACTAAACGAGAACGACCGCCGAAAACGAGATGACAATTTCACTGGGCTTTGGCGGGATTTTATCGCCACCAATCCGCAGCCGCACGCCGCCAAGTTTATTCGGGGTTCGGCTGCGAACCTGCTCAACCCCTCCGGCGCAATCCAAACGAACCAACTCAGTCTGCAAGTAAAGTTTTTGGCCGATGTCCCCTCGGGCGTAGTTTTGAAGCACTACATTGACCCGACGCAACCCGAACTAGATACGGCGGTGAACGCCTTACGGGTGTTAATTCTCGGAAAGAAGAAAAAGGCGTCCTAGCGTGGCTTGTGAGGTACTTGGACGGCCATTTGTTCGGCTTTGTATTCTTCACAAAGCCGCTTGAACCAATCGAGTTCATCTCTCGTTGCTTCGCCCGCCTGAATCCGAACCCAGATTGAATCAAGGTTCATCTTGCCTTTGATGGCAAGGGATTGACGGACTTTCTCGGCAACGCACATTCACTCGACTTTAACGTTTACATCCTAAAGTCTAAGGCCAGTTGTTTCGACTATGACGCCGATCTTGGCGTCATGCCACACCCTCACGTATAAAAAGCCACTCCCTTGGCAATGCCAAGGGAGTGGGCCGAAACAAACTTCCAAACTTGTGCCGGTTCACGTACAGAACGTTCGCCCATGTTTGGCGGACAATTTGAAAAACCGCCTGACGCCGCATTAGGACGGCGGGCCAAATCAGCACGACATCAATTCTACTGATGGCGGCGGAAAGTCTAATACCGTTTCGAGGGCGGCGGATTTAGGAACAAAAGAGCCGCCAGCCTAATAGCCATACAACAACTGGATGAGCCAAAATTTTGGGGAAGCAATTGCCATATATAAACGATCATATAAGGCATACCTCCTAAGGATTTTTTAGAACATAAATTGACGACTATTCTTCAGTTGGTAAAATAGAGGGCGTGAGGTCAGTACAACGAAATGATCCGCCCCGCCGCAATTTATTTGGCCCCCGACCTCACAATCAGGGATTGTTGCGGCGGGTCTTTTGCTTTCTTGAGTGAGGTCAAGACAATGACAATTTACGCTGACCCGAAACGATGGGCGGAAGAGGATAAAGCGAAGCGAGCCGCCGAGCGCCGGATAACCTTGGCCCGCCGATCACAACCCAAAGATCACAAAGGCTACAAACTGACACGCCGCAATAACTGGTTTGGCCACTTGTGCTATTTCGTCAAGCCTCCGAGCGGTAAGGCTGACGAATGGCATTGCTGGGGAATTGATGCCGCCACAAATAGCAAGGCATACGGCGCAACCATTGCCAGCCTAGTCGCACGGCTCGAAGCGGGGGAATGTGGCTTAGATGGCGACACGCTGGCGATTCTCTTAGCCGATGCCAAGCAACGAAAGGATCATTACCAGAGCATCGCAAAACACTTGGCGGAAATTGAAACCCAGCGGGCGAAGATCATCGCCGAAGGCAAAGACATCATTGGACAATTGACGGCACTCGCCGCAGCAACGGGCCAAGATCAGGAGATTAACAATCAGACCGTCAGCCCAAGAAGAGGCGAAGATTGTACTTATGTTGTTGTCAGTCGATTCGTCACGCCGCAGGGCAAAATTGAGACCCGCCGAGACACAACTACTTGGAGTTGAATAGGTTTGTTTTTCGTGCATGAGGCACGCAGGTTGAAATCGAGTTTTTGAAATGGAAGCAGTAAAGCCCCGCCGAACTCGGCGGGGCTTTACCTTGCTAGCTACTTGCACTGGAGTTAGGTTGATCAGCCGTTTTTCGATTCACAACTAATACGGCAAGGGTTGAGCAACGACGACGGCGGGAATTCGGTAAAACAAGGCATGGGCATCGGGCTAGTGATCACGTTCTCGCACATCGGCATGCTACCGGTTTGCGGTTGCAGCGGCTGCGTGATGATTGGCTTCACGGGAGCGTCAGCGATGGAAGCGGTTCGGAAAGCTCAAGAGCGACAAGAGGCAAGAGAAATCGAGGCCAGGAAGCTCAAGAAGTAAACCCAAAATTTTGGGTTCGATCAGCCATACAAGATGTGCAAATATCAAAGCCCCGCCGAGTTCGCCGGGGCTTTGTTTGTTAAGCACTCAGAATTCCATAGGCCGACTTGTTGCCAGAATCGTACGCCTCTTTCAGATCAGTATCACTGATATTGCACGCCTCACAGACTTTCCGCACGCCCCGATTGAAATGGTGAAGGAACGTTTGTGGCCTTCCACGCTCAATCCACTTTTCGGCGTTTCGGAACGCCTTCACTGCATCGAGGTAACGCCGATCTTTGCCATCGTACAAGTATTGTGACGACGTTTGTGGCCGTACGGTGGAATCAACTAAGAAACGCTTTGTTTCGGAGAACCTGACACCCGCCGAGCCATCCCTATTCAGAATCGTGATCGGCGTTATCTCGTATAGCGTACCCTCGGGCGAACGCCAAACAACGTGCGGGACTAGGTGGATAATGTCGCCTTTGTATGCGACCGCCCATCCCCTGACAGCCTCGCCGCCGAACTGTTTGATACGTCCTGCGACATTCTGCCAGCAGTGATTAGCACGACATGCAGGGTCTTTTAGCGGCGGCGGATTGAGTAGTTCACTCATCAGCCACCTCCTCGGCTACTCCGCTCGGCCATCCCTCCAACGCCACGGCAATTTGCCAAGCATCCACCTTCGCCGCCAATTCCTTTAGCGGTTTTATGGCGTTGGTTACCTCGGCTTCCTCGGTGCCTAGTTCCTTGGCGACAACCTCACTATTTGCATCAATCCCAACAAAGCAGGAAATAGCGTTCCACACATCGGCGTGGGCGGCATCCATCTTGTCTTCGTTGTCCCGCTCGCAAAGGTGACACGAATCGCCGTCATCGTGGTCGCATTGTTCGTCTTCTTCCTCGCAGAACTCTATCCAACCGGGAATCGCTTCGAGTAAGGCAACCTGTTCAACAGTTAGCGTATTTTCATCAGACATCTTTATCACCTCACAAATCAGAAACCCCAATCCCTTGGCGATGCCAAGGGATTGGGCCAAAACAAACTTCCAAACGTGCGCCGGTTCACGTTTACAACGTACGACCATGCTTGGTGGAAAATATGAAAACCGCCTAACGCCCATATCTCAAAGGCGGACCAAACCAGCACGGCATCAATTCTACTGATGGCTGGAAGGAACCTAAGATAAGTTGTGGTCGTTACTGTTTAGGAAGAAAACACGAAGCGATTTAGTTTTCGTACTCCTTGTCTGCCCACGCTAGAAACTGCGTTACAAACTCGTCGAATTTCTGCTCCTTGGCAGCGTAGGCTACTGCATGATTATCGGCGAGATCGAAAGCGGGCAAGTGGCTTAAGCCCGCCTTCCTTCGTGCCGCCTCACCTATCCGCCTGTCAACGTAGCGCCCGAAATGCTCGCCAAGAGCATTTAAGTCTTCCAGCTTCTTGATCGTTGCGGCATCGCCTATCGCATCTTTACATTTCTCAATATTGCAGATCATCTGTCAAACCTCTTTAAGTAGGGTGATCGAATTCCACAAACCGCAATCACGGCTTGCTATGGTCAAAGTCTACTGATGGCAGTTAGAAAACCGGATATCACTTGTTCCGGCAAAAGAGATTCCCAGGAGTCTACCAAAACGGCTATTCTCGCTTTCATGGATTCACCTTGCCAATAGAACCAGCCCCGCCGCTCTAGTCGACGTGCGGCACTGCCAGTTTTGGGGCTGAACTGTGGTTCAGGAAGTCGACCGCACGCTCCGAAGCTACCGCCCTCGTCCCTGAAATCTGATATCAGTCTCTGCGGTCTGTTTAGCGCCTAAAAAACCTGCACTGATTAGCTCGATCCGACCACGCTTTGCACCAAGTCGGTTTGGTTTGCTTCACTCGATTTTTTGAAAAAGAGCAATGAACGCCGGCAGCGCAGTTATCGGTTGATTTTTCAGCAATCTGACGATGCCATTCCGTGAACACACAGGCAGCGATCCTACTCGCATCAGGCAACGATATTTGCGATCATTAGCGGCAGTAAAACAACTCAGGGACGATCCATGAAGCCGCAATGCGAAGAGTGCCCGCTCACCTCGAAAGACCAGCAAGACGCCGTGATCGATGCCACGATCCGGGCTGCTTATCTCGACCCTCACTCGCCAACATCGCATCGAGCGATTGCTTCGATGCTCCCTGCTTGGATCAAGGCCGATCACAAACGTGTTGGGCGGCGAGTAGGGGAGCTTATTTCAACTGGGGCGTTGCCCCAGTTAAATCGGCGAGTTGGGCTAGATGGAAAGCTACGGCAAGGGAGGAAGATTCCAAGAGCCGATGTCGCTGATGACTTCCAGCCGCAAGTGACCCTGCTCTGTGGTGATGCCGAGCAGCAACTGCGAAAGTTGGACGATGATTCTGTGGATTGCTGCGTAACATCGCCGCCGTATTTTTTGCAAATGGATGTCTGCGCCGACCAGCAGATCGGACAGGAGCAAAGCGTCGATCAGTACATCGCCAGACTTGCGAAGGTCTTCGACGAGGTTCGCCGCACCCTGCGGCGAACCGGCACGCTCTGGATCAACATCGGCGATACGTTTCGTGATGGCCAGTCGTTGCTCGTTCCGCAACGACTGGCTTTGGCACTCACCAGCCGAGGCTGGAAACTGCGAGGCGAGATCATCGTCGAAAAGTCTAACCCAGCACCTCGTCGGTATGAAGGAAGGCTTTCTCCAACACACGAAACTCTGCTGGTTTTCGCTCTCAATGTGCCGCATTACTTTGACGTGGATTCATTACGACTCGATTTTGCAGATGAGCAGAACTGGGGACTGGCCCGGCACCGTGCTCCGATCCAAGGCACGGTCTGGCGCTTGCCGCCTGTGCGCCACGAAGATGGTGGGCACCCGGCTCCGATGCCAATTGAACTGGCACGGCACTGCGTAACCTTGGGATGCCCTCCAGACCGCACAGTTCTCGATCCCTTCGCCGGCATCGGGACCAGTCTGATTGCCGCCGTGGAGAACTACCGCCACGGCATCGGGATTGAACTCTCTCCCTATTATCTCTCCCTGGCCCGGCAGCGGCTTCCGAAGTCTTCATTGGTCTAGGGCTCTTAATGGGTCGTGCTCCGAAAGCGACGACCTAACTCTCGATACCGCCTTCTTTTCGGTGTCGGCAAGGCTGAGCCTCGGCCTTCTTGGCTCATTTTGCATGAGCCTTCTTCACGTTGGTGGCAAGTCGAACTTGGGAGGTCCAAGTCCTTCCTTCCCATTTTTTCCAGAACTCCGACGGGCGTGTAGGAAATCAGAAAACCTGGGATGTCCAGGCGAAGAAATCCGGCCTCAGCGGGAGCAACGAATGATCAGCAAGTCAAGATTTCGGCGAAATCGGTCTTTTGCCCAGCTTACCGAGCAAGATCGACGGGTGTGTAGGAATTCAGAAAACTTGGGTGGTCCAAGTTGATTCCTTTCCATTTTTCCAAGTTACGACGGGTGTCAAGAAATTCAGAAAACCTGGGCAGTCCAGGCCAGAGAAATCGATCCAAGGAACCAATTTGAATGACCCTGAACAAGTACGACTCTCACGCTGCAGCCGACATTTTCCCCCTCGCCCAAGGTCTCGAACTCGATGCGCTCGCCGCAGACATCAAGACGAACGGCCAACACCATCCGATCATCCTTCACGAGGGCAAGATTCTCGATGGACGCCGCCGTTACCTCGCCTGCTTGACGGCGGAGATCGAGCCAAAAATTTTGGCTTGGGATGGCAAGGGCTCGCCGCTCGATTACGTGATCTCCATGAATGTGCATCGACGCCACCTGACCAAGAGCCAACTTGCCGTTGTCGCATTGCGAGCACTGCCTTTGTTGGCGGTGGCGGCGAAGGAGCGACAACGGCAATCAAGTGGCCGAGGCAAAAAGGGAGCGCAAGAATGCGCTGGCATGAAGGGCAAGGCAACTGAATTTGCAGCAAAACTGGTCGATTGCTGTCCTCGGTTGGTAGAGCAAGCAAAGTCCATCCAGGCGTCCCGTCCCGATCTCATTCCCCAGGTCGAATCGGGAGAGTTGACGATCTCCGAAGCCTACGCCGAATTTCGTGGCGTCGTTCCGTCGAAGTGTCACGAAGACTTGCAAGTGTCCCGAGCCCGCTCATTGGCAAACATCGGCGACAAGTCAAACCGCAAGGCTAACGACGCCTACTATACACCGCTTCACGCCATTGACTCCCTGTTCGCTAGAGAGGCATTCCACGGGCTGACTGTCGAGCCTGCCTGCGGAGACGGACGGATTGTGGGAAGGCTTCAAGCGATTGGCTGCGAAGCCTTTGGAATTGACATTACTCAGGGCGTGGATTTTCTGACTCACTCGTTTGTCGACTTCGTTACCCAAAATTTTGGGGAGCGGGAGATTACGAACTTCGCAACCAACCCGCCGTGGGGAAAGAAGACCGAGTTCATCGAGCGGGCGCTGTCGCTTGCTAAATGCAAAGTGGCGATGTTGCTCCCGCTAACCGGCCTGACCTCAATCGAGCGAATTGAACACTTGAGCAATCCAGAATTTCCGCTCAAGTGTCTCTACATCTTTCGGAAGGCCGTGCAGTTCGACGAGGGGCGAACTGATAACGGCAACGGAATGCTCTATTGTGCTTGGTTTGTGTGGGAGCGTGGTTACGTCGGGAAGCCTTTCATTGATTGGATTGCGCCAGAGGAAGAAGCCACGCCCCTGCCGCCGTCAGGAGTTGAACCTGCACTTCCGCCGCCGCACACTCGTCCGTTGCGGATTGCAGCGCATCCCGATGGCTTCCGGCCTAAGGTTGAGTATCACTGTGGCGACTCAAAGCAGGTGCTCGGCAACCTGCCAGCAGACTCGATTGACTGTTGCGTGACCAGTGTGCCGTACTACTTGCTTCGTGATTACGGTTGCGAGGGACAGATCGGACTGGAACCGAGCGTCGGTGATTGGGTATCAAATCTGCTAAACGTCTTTCGGGAAGTTCGCCGGGTGCTTCACGATAAGGGAACCTGCTGGATCAACGTTGGCGACCCGTATGCATACGGAACTGGGTCATTCAACTCGCACGGTCGAGATAAACATTGGACCCCAGGCATCGCTGAAGCCCGCCTCCAGATGGCTCGCAATCGACCTGTTCACCCCAAGAGCCTGATGTTCGCTCCTCACCGGCTTACAGTTGCTTTGGCAGAGGACGGATGGATCGGTCGGGCGGAGGTCATCCTTCTAAAGCAGGCGGTCGATGGCTGCAAAGACCGTCCGATCAGGACACACGAGTACCTATATCTGTTTACGAAGACCACCGACTATTACTTCGACACCGACAGTCTGCGGGTAGCGTATTCGTCCAAGACAAGCGAACGGGGTTATTCAGCCTCGCCACGTCGCCGGAAGTCTGAATCACGTAAACCCGAATATGAGCTTCATCCTCTCGGCAAACTCCGTGGCTCTGTATGGCCCGCTGGCCCGGCATCCGGCGCTGGAGACCATCCAGCGCCGATGCCTCTGCAAGTTGCCGTCGATTGTGTTCGAGCAGGCTGCCCAGAAGGCGGAACTGTACTCGATCCGTTCGTAGGCAGCGGAACGACTGCAGTTGCCTGTGTCGAGAATGCCCGGCACTGCATCGGCATCGACCTGAATCGAGATTATCTCGACATCGCCATGAAACGAGTGCCAGGAGCGAAGATCGCCTGAACGATTTGATCCAAACGCCCGCACATCGGCCAAACACCACCTCGCTCCAGCGAGGTTTTTTATTGCCCATTTCCACTTTTTTTAGACCTGAAGGAGAAAGCAAGTGAGTAAACAAAAACGGTATGGAGAGAACTCGAAGCAAGTCGCTTTGAAATTGGACGGAGAAATGCACGAGCGCCTCGTGGCCATGCAAACAAGCATGGCTCAACAGGGAGTCTTCGTGGAGCTTTCGAGCCTGATCCGATCAGCGATTGCAAAGTACCTCAAAAACCGCCTCGTGATTTTGGAGGAACCGAATGAGCAGCCTTAGCCTACCAATAAACAGGTGGTCGGCTAGGCGTTTACATGTCCCCAGAAACACATCTCATTTTTAACCAGGAAATCAAATCGCATGAGTAAATCATCAGTCAGTCGTAGCAAGCCCATTGGAAAGAACAGGTCCGTTGACGAATCGTTTCGGCCCTACCTCGCCTTTGCGGAGGCAAAGCTCAAGGAGCGACGAGTAATGCCGGTTACTGAACTGGAGGAATTGATCGCCACCAAGTTTGCGAATGGGTTGAATGAGAACAAGGTGCGGGGTAGCAGCCGTACTCGTTGGCAGAATCTCGTCGATTGGGTCAAGGCCACGCTAACCAAGCGGGGCCTTACTCGGTACGTCTTCTGCGGCTCCATCCGGTGCATTGCCTACTTTGAGCCAGCCCAGTTTCCAACAGTGACGCCACAAGAAGCCCACGCTACGGTTGAAGCGGCCATTTCTGAGACCGTCAAGACTTTCACTGGCTGCAAACCTCCGGCAACCAAGGTTGGTGATTGGCTTCATGCCAGAGACGGCGGAATGATTGCGCTGATTGCTGATGCGATGGCTCAGGAGGATGCGACAGCCACGCTCGAAGACTTGCGGAACGAATTGGAGTCGGGGCTCGGCAGCCTCCAATACCTCCTCGACCTGGGCCACGGGGATCGCACTCTCGGAGCCCCACTCCCCGAGGGTTTTGATGATGACAACGGCTAAGCTTCACAAAGTTACTCATCCCCTCGTGAGAACGGCGGGGGTGAGTAATTGTTTCGTGCATCGCACAAGGCGTAGGCACGAAACAGAGCGTTGACGATTCGGGCTGACCCACGAGCGGAACACCCTGGAATATGCTTTTCGTTGCCCTGCGTTGCGCAGACATAAAGCGGCTCTATGACGGCTTTCCATTTGGCACAGTAACTCTTCTCAGCGGCTGACCGGAGTTCGTTCACGAACATCTCACGGGTTATAGATTCTGTCATATTTCTTTAGTTCCAAAACCGAGAGGGATGATCAACAACAATGCCACAGGCCCTAAAGAGTACCAAGGGACTGCCAACAACCTAATACCGCTCTCAGGGCAATGCATCAGACACTTCAACCGCATCGCACCAGCGCCGTCGGCGCATACCGGGGTCATCCCTGGGTGATAATAGCCAGATGGCCGCTTTAGGCCGATTGAATTGTCCTACGTGCCGGATGCTTTTGTCGTCGTCTGCCTGAAAGACCGTATATAGCCACTACGATCCTGTCCCTTACTTACCAGTGTTTTGATCCATCACCTCTGTGACCCGGACGTAGCCCCAATCTAAGATCAACTAACTTATCCGTTGCCGGGAAAACTGTTCTCAGAAGAACAGAACACTGTTTGGGTGATATGATCCATCCCTAAAGCAGAACAGACCACACATCATTAACGCCCCTGGAGGTCTTCCGACCGGCGAGAGCAGACGAGTTCAGTCGCAGGTTAAGTGACCGAAAGCACTTGATAACGCAGTTCCTTTTGCTGAGACATTACTAAGTCAGCCTTATTGCTGCCGATCCACGAACGGACTGGCAAGCCGGTGTAAGGGTCTGCGAGACACAACCGGGCACATACCTCAATATATCATATCGTAACAGCTTATCTTTTTCTTAACTAAACGACAAATGAAGTGTTATTCGTGCGAGACTTTGCTGATAGGCAAAGCGGTTTTGCTAATAAAGCGACGGGGCAACTGATATCAGGTTTTGCGTCCTGCCCCGTTAGAGTGTCTCCAGCAGACACACAATGTGCCTGCGTCACGTTTAGACCAGGAACACAATTATGAAACGACGCACCCTAAAACCGCTACAGCCATTTCGCTGGGTCGGCAGCAAAATGACTTTGATGCCTCGAATTGCAGAGCTTCTTCCGCCGCACGAACGCTACGTTTCTTTGTTCGGAGGGTCAGGAGCAGACATCGTAAACAAAGCTCGGTCGAGGTTGGAAATCTACAACGACCTGGACGACGACGTAGTTAATGTGTTTGCAACGCTACGAGACGATAAGACACGCAAACGACTTTGCGAAATGATGATTCTTACGCCGTACAGTCGTAGTCAGTATCGCAAATGCCTCACGATTCTGCAGTCGAATCCGAGTGACCCTGTTGAGCATGCCTGGGCATTCATTATCGTGACACTATTTGGCTTTGTTGCAAAACCTCCGAGGTATGCCAAACCGGGTGCATTCACCATTAACAATCGCATCCCGTGGGCGAGACGCTGGACACACGTAACGGAAACCTTGGGGCATATTGCAAAGCGATTCCGAGAGGTTGTAATCGAATGCCTCCCCTGGCAGAAAATCATAGAAAAGTACGACGATCCAAGCACTCTCATTTACGCCGATCCGCCATATTTGCACGAGACACGGGTTGAAAAGCGGCTATATCGTCATGAAATGAGTCGAACTGACCATGCCGAGTTACTAAGACGACTCGTCCGGTCACAGAGCAAGGTTGTTCTGTCTGGGTATAGAAGTCCGCTTTACGACGAGGCCCTAACGGGGTGGCGACGACTAGATATGGATGTCAGGTGCTCCGTGACGGCCAGCCGACGCAGGCCACAACGCACCGAGGTGATTTGGACGAATTTCCATCACGAAGGTGGGGAGATGTTGTCGGATTGGAGATCGCTGCAAGGGGCTAAGGCGAAACCGAGGGCGCATTCTGGAAAGGAATACGAATCTGACGACTTCGTGCTGCTAAGGCAGCTACTTGCGTCGGCCTGTCCCCAAGACGATGACGGTCACTTGTCGGTTGCCGGTTAGCAAGGGTGACCGAAGTTAATTGGCTCGGTCCACCACACTGTGGTGGATGGGGCCATCTCGCCTGCGTGACGGCAATAGGAGTGTGCTTGGCAGTTAATAAGCCTTTGCCGGGCGGTGCGATCAAGTTTTGTGGGCGTGTTCGGCTCTTGTGAATGCCAACAGCCTTGCCATGCTTGCGGTTGGGCTGCGGTAATACATGCTGACCACTGCCAAGTGCGTTCTTCCGTCAGTAAAAATGGAGTGGTTCTGAATAGATATCAGCGAAAGGTATCTGTTCCATGCCGAAGTACATCGAAGTAACGCACCAGGGCGAACGTAAGTGCCTCGCCCATTGGGCAAAGCACGCCGGCGTCAAATATCAGACGCTCCTAGCAAGACTGCGAAAGGGTTGGTCGTTTCAGCAAGCAATCTCCACGCCGCCACAGCCAATGGGAGTTGCAAGTCGCACACACGGACAATCAGGTTCCAAAGAGCATGTGGCATGGCTTGCGATGAAACGACGTTGCTCCGACCACCGCCGTCACAATGCACATCGCTATATCGGACGTGGAATCACCGTTTGCAGCGAATGGCAACATGACTTCGAGGCTTTTGTCAGTCACGTTGGCCCAGCACCGACTCCGAAGCATTCTCTTGGCCGGATCGACAACTGCCGTGGTTATGAACCTGGAAATGTTCGGTGGGAGACGGCATCGCAACAGGCTCGCAATCGAGGATGATCGCCGCTGATAATTAACAGAAAACAAGCTTCAGGAAATTCGATCTCGATCCGAGTTATGGATAGCGAACTGTGAGTGACAGTCGCACAGGAAGTATTTTCAACACGGATGCAGCCTCGTCACCGAGTTCGGTGACGAGGCTGACTGCATTTAATAACCAAGTGATGAGTAACGTAAACATGAGTAATAACAGAGCCGCAAAGGCGGCAGCAGAGTTCGTTGGGAAATGCCTTTTCCACCGGCATCGAGGGGTGCTCGATTGTGGAGACAAAGTGATCCTGTACGGAAACGACGGCTACGAAAAGGACCAGCGAAGCCAAGAAGAGGTCGAGTTAATCAAGCGATACCTCGCAGATCGCAAACTCGAAGTGTCGGAGTTTGGCCAAAGCACGGAGGGATTCTCGTGGGCAATCGTTGTCAGCAACCGCCAGAGGAATCGCATCAGCACCAACACGCTAGAGAAGCGGCTTTGGGAATGCTGGCAGCAAGCGTGCGGAATCGAGGCAGTGAAGGCGTAATAAATCAGCCGAAGCCCCTTCTCTGGCCAAGGGCCAGAGATGGGGCGGAAGGCTTCAAAATAGAAAGCGAGAACTAGCATGACTTTAGAATTGAAAAACAGGCCGACCTTGGAGGCCATGAAAACCGGGCGAGAACGAATGCGCCAGCGATGTGAAGAGGTGACGAAAGCAATCTTGAAGGAAGCGGGCGTCGAGTCCGTCGAGTATCACGATAAGGGATTGCGAGGACTTGCCATTGTCAAAAAACGGTACGTCTACGTCCCTACGCCAACCACTCGCCGCAGGCTCTACATCGTTGCCCACGAAGCCGGTCACGTTGCTCTGAAGCATACGGGAAGTCTCCCCGTGCATCGGAAAGAGTATGAGGCCGAAATATACGCCCATGATGCCCTTCGCAGGCATGGTGTCGCAGTGCCAGCCAAGTCGACGATTCGAGCGAAGCAATACGTCGCTTACAGAATTCGTCAGGCAGTGGTGAGAGGGGCAAAGGCGATTGACCGGGAGGCACTTCGATGGACCAGAGGATATTGGCACTGGAAGGTCGAAGATTGGGTTGCGGCGCACTACCCTCGGATGGTGCCCCGATGATCCGTGGAGAACTGACCATCGGTGAATTGAGTTGCCGATTTGATGCCGAACCCTGGTTCGAGCAGGCGGACTTCGACGAGATCAATGAGTTGTCACTCGGAGGCTGGGGAAGGTCTTCGCCCGCAGCCCACGTCGCCGCATTCATCGGTGCGAACGATGACTGCGATCTGGCCACGGTGTTTGCCGCACTGACTCGAAGCGGAAAGGCAACTTGCTTCGAGTGCCGCATTTCCAGAGTTGATGCGGACGAGTGGCTTGTTGCACGGGAACGTCAGGCAGCTTTGTTGGAATGCATTTCTGAAAACACTTCCCGGCAACGGGAAGTGTTTTCGGGGCAGGCGTACCGATAACTGGCGAGGTTACCCACCAAACTTGAAGCCAAAATTCTTGCTTTGGAACTGGAAGCCGTTGTAGTTGAAGTTCTGATTGAAGTTCTTGTTGCCGTTGTTGTGGTGACCGTTGTTGTGGTGACCGTTGTTGTGGTGACCGTTGTTGTGGTGACCGTTGCTGTGATGGCCGTTGCTGTGATGGCCGTTGCTGTGATGGCCGTTGCTGTGATGATTCCCGCCGCCACCATGTCCACCACTGTTACCGGCAAGAGCGGACGATGCAAATAGGCCGTTCAGCGAAAGGATAGAAACCGCAACCAAAGTAAGAATTAAACGAGTCATGGCACAGCTTCCAAGGCAAATTGTGAAGGCGAAAGCTACCGGAGCAAACTGCTGAGGCAACTGAACTTGTCTATGGCTGTGAGCGTGAGACTGCCAGAAATGTTTCAAGGCAAAATGGCAGTTAGCGTGAAATCTGGCGAAAGTGGCGAATTTGCCCTGTTTTGCGGTTGAAAATAGCTGACCTGGAACGTGCAGGGTCGCTCTCAAGGACAGCCCCAAGCCGGAACGGAAGATCGCAACGAGTTCGTGGAGCGAGTGCGATCAGTCCTAGTCTTGGCCTCGCAGCAGTGGCTTCTTGGTGAATTGAAACGGGGGCGACCGTTCGCATCTTCAGTCTTCCTCAGTCGCTTGCCGCAACTTATCTTTCTGTTCGTCTGACAGTTCTCGCCAATCCTGATCCAAAAGCCCCGCAGCCAGCGCCCACAACAAGTTCAAGCTCACTGCCGGTTGCTTCTGTTTCACCAGCCGATATGCGAGGGTCGGGCCGATGCGTTCTAGTTCCGCAATCGTGGTGATCTCGACTTCACGCAACCATGTCGCACTGGCTGGACCGAGATTTCGGAGGTTTTCAATTGGCTCGTTCAGGTCGTTCTCGGTGCTGGAGAAACCTACATCTGCAAACTTGGCTTCCAGTTCCAAAAGATGTTGGCCAGTCGCCGTGTGAATGACGACGGCTTGGTTCCGTCCGGAACTTTGAACCTTCCTGACGCCGTGGCCGAATCCTTTGAGACGACGACGTGCTTCGGAGGGACTGACATTCACGAAGAGATGTGAGCCTTTGGGAGTGGCCATCGTTCATCACCTTCCGATCCTCGGAATGAATCTGCCTGTCGTCGCCATGTAGTCCCGATACTGCCTTCCAAACCGTTCGATCAACATCTGCTCTTCTTTCGGCGTGCGAACGGCAAGCAAAGCTAAAACCGCCACACTGCTGATGCCAATAAACCAATTGGCGGTCAGCAAAGTCACGGAAGCCATCAGCAGCGCCGCCGTCACATAGAACGGATGTCGGACCCAGCGGTAAGGCCCGCTTGTGACCAACGTGGCCTCCGACCTCGTGACCACGGTGTCGGTAAGGTTCTTGCCCAGGCTCGATAGCGTCCAGTACATCAAGAGCGAACAGAGTGCGCCCGTGACCACGCCGGTCCATCGCAGCCATGCCGGCAACGGCATGGCTGCCCACTGAAAGTATGTCGGGAAGAACAGGTAGCCGAACGTGCTGATCCACAGGACCAGACCCGCCAATCGCAAAACAGTGGCGGACAGATAGCCTTCATCCTTGTGCGAAATCTTCTCGCCTGACTTTGCCGCTTGGAGCCGGTGATACACGGTGACGACCATCGTGAGGACGATCACGACCACCAGGGCGATGCGGAATGAGGTTTCATTCATAGAACACCGCCAACCACACTGTCTTCTCTTTCGGCGTCGTTCACTCGAACCGATGGCTCAATCTTGACGATCTACGGACTATTTCAACGGCAAGTCTTCCGTGGTCCCGTCGGTTCTCACATGGGTGGCTTTGGAAACGACGCCGAGAAAGCCCAGCCTGATTTTGCTTCCGCCAGCAAGATCGTATTCGTAGGTCAAAAGGTAGAAGTTCGTGCTGACCTTTTTGCGATCTGGTGCCCCGAACAGCCTTTCAACCTTGGCCTCTGTGAGTCCTTCGGCCAGATTGGCCTTAAAGTGTTCGAGTGTGCGAGGCTTCTTCTTCGTCACGCCATCCAGAAGCTCCCACATCGCCTTGGTCGGCTCGTCATCAACCACGCCCAACTCGGAATTGATAGTCCCGTGCGTTTTGCCCTTGGCTGCAACTACCCTCGCTGAGATGCCATTATCCTTCAACTTATCGGCCAGCCAGTGAGCTTGGGCTTTGGTGTCGGCACGCTCGGCGACGTGGAGGATAAGAAACGGCGGGATATTCTTTTGTCTGGCGACGTAGTTGAACGGCGAGCATTCCCGCTGCCATTGTTCGTTGTCGGTGAAAACCTCCTTAATCATTGCGGGTGACGTATCACCGCCGTCTTTGACTCGTTTAGGAATGTCATAAAAAGAACTATCCACTGGCACGCAGCCCTTGAGGATCGAGAGCGACAGCATCTCTGCTTTCAAGTAGCTTGCATCGGTGCTGACCAATGCAGCGATGTGCGCCCCTGACGAATGCCCCATGACGATGATCGAGTTCGGATCGCCACCAAACTCCTTGGCATGATCGTGAATAAAGCGGATCGCCTTGGCGATGTCGCTCGCCATTTCCTTCACTGTCACGGTTGGAACGAATCGGTAGTTTGTTGCAACGAAGGTGAACCCCTTGTCCACGAAGATTTGCGGCTTGTCTTTCACGCTCTTCTTGTCGCCCGCCTTCCAGCCGCCACCGTGAATCCAGAAGACGATTGGCCGGCCTTTGCCCTCGGTCGATGCATAGACATCAAGCGTCTGCCGTTCATTCTTCGTCTCGGAATAAGCAAGGTCACGATGGACCTTGGGTTCGGCTGTGAGGAGAGGAGTGGTGAAAAGGAGGAAAAAAAGTAGAGAGATGACACGCATAGTTGCCTCTGGTTATTTTGCTTGTTAATTCTGCCGCTTTTTGGCTGCTTCACTGCGTTTCAGCGGGTTCTTCTTTTCAGACCCGCTGCTATCACCACTAAGAGGGAAATCAACGGTCATCGCCCTGCCACCACAGCTTTTTGAACACCGGCTGCGGCCCCGCCCAGCTTTTGCTGCCGACCAGTTTTTCGCCCTTGTCGAAGTACGCACGGAATGAGAGCAGATCAACGTTCTGCCACAACAACAGAGTCTCACCGTCACTGGCTTTGAAGTCCTTCGGCTCCAGCGAGACAGTCTGCGTTTCCTTGCCACCGTTGAGCTTCACGACCGCCACCAGTTCTCTCTGCTTGCCCCGGTATTGTCGGAAGTAATTCTCAGTCAGCACGATCACGAGTTCATTCGGCTTCTCGGCCTGGACCTCGACCGTGAGCCGTTGTCCTGGCTGGCCTTGCCATTTCGGATCACTCAGCTTCCTGGTCGAGAACTCCCAATGGTGCGGGTTGTCTGCGGACAGCGTGTACCAGTCCCGCCAGCCGTGGGTGAAGTCATCAATTACCGGGTCGGCCTTGTCGGTGGCGCTCGCACCGTTGGCGGCGACTTCCTTGGAAGCAACCGTGTGCAGCATCGAACTGAGTGCGAACCGATCTGTCGGTCGAGCGTGAGGCTCGGACTCGGACTGCTTCAGTTTGTACACGACGTTGGCGAAGGCGAAGAGTGGCTGATCGACGCTCAGGAGCGGCAATTTTGCCGTCCAAGTGTCGCCCGACCTTTTTGCTTCCGCTGACCGCCAGAATCTCGCCCTTGGATCAGGATCGACCGAGTAGTAGATGTGGACCTCGGCCACTTCCTGCGAAGAATCAGGCATGACCTCCAGCATTGGGACGTGATCCTTCGTATCGAAGATCAAGTTCGTTTCCGGCGTCTTCGGGAAGGTAAAGTTTCCCTTGAGATGCTGATCAAACCAGAGCGGCCTTGTGACGGCGAACTCTGGCGTGAACCGATGGTTCATGTGCGGAGTGAACGAGTACCGCACGTCCTTGTGTGGAATTAACTCGCCGGTTCGGTAGGTGTCATCCATGATGCCGTGGAAGTCGTTCGTCGCACCGAGCCACAGGACCGGCGCTTTGATGAGCGGCGCATACGACTCGAAGCCGAGTGTGGCGTCAAACAGCTTTGCATCGCCGTTTGGCGTCTGAGGTCTGTGCTGCGGAAGTAGAGGCCAGGGCTGAGTGCGAAAACCCGATCCACCCACGGACGGCGCTGCTGCCTTCACTCGCTCATCAGTTCCGGCGACATAGACGGTGAGGTTTCCGCCCATCGAGTGGCCGTAAACGCCGAGCTTGTCTGGATCGACTTCCGGCTGCTGCTCCAAGAAGGTCAAGCCTCGACGGCAGCCGAGCGTGAGGAGATACCAGTTGTTGTTACGGGGTGACTCAACAGGATCGAGATACTTCTCGCCCGGCTTGAGATTGAAGTAGCCCGGTACGTTATTCTGGGTCGGATCGACGGCTCCCCAATCAGTGTTCGGTTCGCCGTCCTTGGCTTCTTCCATTTCCCGCCCGCCCCAATTGATCGAAAGGCAAGGGTAGCCACGCTTGGCGTAGAACTCTACTTCATGCAGAAATGCCCTCTGTCCACCGCCATGAAGATGGAGCAAGCCCGGCAGCTTACTGGCCCCCTTGGGAAAGGCATAAAACGCCGCCATGCGGGCCGGTTTGTCTTTGAACGTACCGATGCGGTAGGTGACGTAGCGGTAAACGATGCCGTCCTTTTCCCATTCCCGAACGAATTTGGCGTCGATGTCGTCCTTGCGTGGATCGAAATAAGCGAAGAGTTGCTTGACCGTGTTCGGAGCGTCAGCGGCAGATGCCTGCCTCGGCCCCACTGCAAACACAACCAAACACATCAGGAGCATCATTCTCATCGCTGTTCCTCAGATTTGCGTTCCACAATGAAACTTCTCAGATTCTCGGCATCATCCGTTCCGACACGCAGTGTGCCGTTTCGCAATCGAAGCACTACGCAATCACAGCCCCATAGGTTCCACACCCAACCGTCACGTATGCTCATGTGGATGCCCCAACCATCGAGCAACGTCGTCTTGCCAACTTCAACTTGCTCGACGTCATCGTAACGCACAGTTCGATGAAAGAGCGGCAAGGGGCCGAAGCTGATCGACAGATGATCTCCTCCATCGACCACCGTCAGATGGTGAAACGCCGCCGCTAGAACGAGGACGATGAGGCCAGTTACGGGAAATACCCACGCAAGCACCGGCTCCTGTCGCAATACGCAGGTCAGGACGAGAAACGTGATTGCCAAGCCATATAGCAGCAGGCAAAGCGGCGCACGTTGAGTGTGGTGGTAGGTGGGCATCGGTTGGTGTGATCGTGACCGACGATGAAGGATCAAGACCGTGCTATTCGGAATCGACTTCACCACTATCCTGCGGTGTTCGTTTCCTCGTAACCAATAGGCTGACCAATCCTGCTACAATTACCGCCAAGTAGAACTGACCTGTGATGGCTTCGATCCAGGCGCATGTTCGTGTGGCTGCCGAAATGGGGACGACATCTCCGTAGCCCACGGTTGTCAGGGTGACAAAGCTGTAGTACGTCAGCACGTCGGACAGAGGCCGAGCAGCTTCACCCACTGGAGCAAGCGATTGGTCGATTTCAAAGGAGCCGGGCCGAAGGCTTTCGATCATTGCGTAGAGAACGGCCCATCCCAGCCCAAGAAATAAGTAACCGCAGACCGCACCCAGAATGCTGTCGAATGAAATTGAACGGGAGCCGAATAGCGACTTCACGATCAGAACCGCTGAACCAAACAAGAACAGCACTTCGCACAGATGCCCCAAGAACAAAGGCCAAGCAGCGATTGCACCTGGAAGAAGATGGCCGCCAAGCGACAACAAGATGGATGGAATGCCGAGCAAGAGGGCGAATATCCTTTGCTGTGGCTCAAAGCACAGCGAGACAATCGCAGCCAACATCAGAACCGACATCAGTCCATCGAACCACACGGCGGAAAGACCGAAGCCGATCAAGATCGGTGGACCAGCCAGCAGCACCAAAAGAATGGCGAGAAGTAAGCCGAATCTCCGCTCCTTATATCGCTGAGGCCACGCTTCATTCATCAGTCCCGCCTTTGCTCGTAAAACACCGCCAACGCTTGCTGCAAATAAGTTACAAGTGCGAACCTGCCCGGTAAATGAGTTCGTCGCCGGAGATTGCCGGTGCAGGCGGCGGGGAAATGAGCTTTTCAGCGAGCCTCTTGCCCCGAATATGCTAGCAGGCCGGTAAAGCATTATGGCGAAAGAAGGTCCAGGTGAAGGATGAGGGGAGTCTTGCCGAAGGAAGAAGTGGCTCATCAAGTTCACCCCTGATAGCATCGTACCCAACCCAAGCGAGATCGGCATGGAATCGCCAGACAAGAATGAGTTAGTAGTTCCAGCCAACACGGCACAGTTGCTCGAAGAACTCGAACTACTCACGAAGCGAATCCACATCAGCAAAGAGCATGACCTCGACCGAGGCCAGCAAGGTTCGGTCGTCAACGATAAATGATGGGCAGATTGGTATCGGCTGCGAATGACGACGAAGCCCAGACGGCTCGCTATTCCGGCTCTCAGCTACTTGATCGCTTGCAGTCTCTTCCTCAACGCCGTGTATCTTTGACCGGAATCCGCTCGACGCACGGCCATGCTCAGGGCCTTTCTTGACCCCACCAGTACCACGAGCTTCTTGCCTCTGGTGACCGCTGTGTAGAGCAGGTTGCGTTGCAGCATCATGTAGTGCTGCGTGTGGAGCGGAATCACGATGCAGGGGAACTCCGAACCCTGGCTCTTGTGAATCGACAGCACGTAAGCCAAGGCCAGTTCGTCGAGATCGCCGAAATCATACTCGACTTGCCGCCCCTCGAAGTTGATCGTCATTACCTGCTCGATACGGTTGATCTGCTCGATGATTCCCAAATCGCCGTTGAACACATCTCGGTCGTAGTTGTTGACGGTTTGAATCACTCGGTCCCCGATACGAAACGTCCAGCCAAATCGCTGTACTTCGGGTCCGCCGTCGCCTGGGTTGATCGCCTTTTGCAGCACTTGGTTGAGGTTCCTGGCTCCCAAGACAGACCGATTCATTGGCGTCAGGACTTGGATGTCGGATTTCGGGTCGAAGCCAAAGCGGGCCGGGATTCGTTCTTTCACTAGCCGCACCAACATATCTTGAATGCCTTCAGGTTCGTTCGACTCGATGAAATAGAAATCGGTGAGTTCCTCGGACTTGGACGGATTCGGCATCTGACCGTGGTTGATTGCATAGGCGGCGGTGATGATTCGGCTTTCAGTTGCTTGCCGAAAAATCTCGGTCAGTCGCACAACAGGAACCACGTTCGATGAAATCAGATCGGCCAGCACGGAACCAGGGCCAACCGAGGGAAGTTGGTCCACATCGCCAACAAGGATCACGCAGGCTTCGCTAGGAATGGCTCGCAAGACTTGGTGACCGAGAACGACATCAACCATCGAAGTTTCATCCAGCACGAACAGGTCACCGGTCAGTAGGTGTTGTGCGTTGCGTTTGAACTCGCCGGTGGCTGGATCAAACTCAAGGAGCCGGTGAATTGTCTTGGCCGTGCGTCCAGTCGTTTCTGCCAACCGCTTGGCTGCTCGGCCCGTCGGCGCTGCCAGCACGCAGTTCATTTCCTTGGCCGAAAAGATTTCGAGGATGCTGCGAACGAGCGTCGTCTTGCCAACACCTGGACCACCCGTGATGACGAGCAGTTTTTGCTGACATGCTTGTCGAATCGCTTCTTGCTGTGCTGCGGCCAATTGAATGTTCAACCGCTGTTCAACCCAGGCGATTGCTTTTTCGACATCAAATCGTGGCAGCGGATGTGGTGTGGCTGAGGCGATCCGATGAACCGATTGAGCCAGCCCGACTTCGGATCGGTGGAGGTTGGCGAGGTATAGCCACGGCTCGCCCTCAACAGGTTCCCGAATCACGCTTCCGTCATGGACCACGCTCCGCACGGCATCAGCGATGATCTTCTGCTCGATTTCGACGAGCTTTTTTGCATGTTCCATCACACCCGGCTCTGGATAACCACAATGTCCCTGACTCGCCAATTCTTGCAGCGTGTAACGCACCGCCGCCCTCGCTCGGTACGGGCTATTGCGGTCGATGCCCAAAGTGGCTGCCAGTTCATCGGCGGTCTTGAAGCCGATGCCACGGATGTCATCGGCTAGTTGGTATGGATTCTCTTTGATTTTGGCTATGGATTCATGGCCGTAAGTGCGGTAGATGCGGACTGCTCGGCCTGACGTGATCCCATGCTCAGTCAGAAACAAGGTGATTTTGCGAACTTCTTTCTGCTCATCCCAGCTTTTGCTGATTCGCTTGAGGCGTTCTGCACCAATGCCTTTCACATGGAGCAGGAAATCAGGAGCCTGCTCAAAGATTTCCAGCGTCCGCTCCTTGTAGATCGAAACGATCTTGGCGGCGATTTTTGGCCCAATGCTCCGAATGGCTCCCGATGCGAGGTATTTTTCGATGCCTTCCGCTGATGCCGGGTGCGTCGTTTTCAGTTCGTCGGCTTTGAACTGCTGCCCATGCTCTCGGTCGATCACCCAATGACCGGTTGCCTCGAAATGTTCGCCCGCAGTTACGGACATCGTGCTGCCCACGACAGAAACAAGATCGTCACGTCCCTTGACCTTCACCCGCAGCACCGCAAACCCATTGTCTGGGTTGTGGAAACTAACTCGTTCGATGATTCCCTTCAGGGTTTCGGACATGTTGAGATAGTCGTTAATCCGGTCGCAGTCGATGCCGCATCAATCTGGCTGAGAGCCAAGCCACTGCGCTAATTCTTTCAAATCAGCGGCATTCATTCCCGTGATTAGCTCCTGCCGGTGGATGCCGTGAACAGCGAGAATGTGATCCTGATGAAACACGATCTCGTCACCTTGGTTCAGTTCGTGGAGTCGAGTCTCGTACAACGGATTGTCTACGATTCCCTTGAAGTAATCTTCCTCTCGCTCGATGATCCGCACCCAGAAGTCTTCGCCCCAGCCCCGTGACGGAACATTCTGAGTCGGCAGCGGAAGCAAAGTCGCCGGATGTGCGTGACTTAGAATCGGCTTGGTGATCTCCCCGTTGCAGGTCGGGCAAGTGCATTTCTCTGGAGCATCTTCATGCACGGAAAAACGGGGCGAGTCGATCCGCAGTTCGACGAACTGCCCGATGTCAATGTGCTTCTTCAAGACCGGGTGCGGTATCTGGAATCGCTTGCCGTTTTCGGCGTGCATGGCGACTCCATCGACTAACTCATAGCCATTGGCGAGTCGCTGTTCATCGAATACTTGTTGCAGGGCTTGCCGAGTCATTAGCGTTCCTACTTCTCCCGCTCAAACGTCACCAGGATAGCCACCAGTCGGTATCGAGGTCTTCTCCGTCATTCACTTACTATCCCCTGCTTCAGAGAACGTCTACTTTCGGTGTTTGCAGTATCCCTTTGATTCTTCGACGGGAGATTTGTTCTCCAAATCAATGTCGTTGAAACTGCTTTTCTTGCCCCACCCGAAGATTTTCTCGAACAGCGGCAACAGGCGGTTGTTCTCAAGACCCTTCTGAAAATAGACCTCGTGTTCCTTCTCCTTCATTCCCATTTCGTACAACACTTCGTCGTGTTCGGTGATCCCAACTTCGTTGAAATAGCGCATCATTACGAAATACTCGCAGACGTTTCCGCTTTCCAATCGTCCGGCGAAGTAGTACGGCATGAACCAGCCAATGACGTAACAACTCGCCGAGATGATCCTGCCGATGACGTGATATTTGATTTCGTTGTACCGTGATGGCAAAATTTCGTATCGCCCCATGATGGACAGAACTGTCTCTCGGTGTTGCCACTCGTCCAATTCGATTTGCTTGATCGCCACTTTCTCGCCTGGGTTCTTCACCGAACCGGCGTGGCCGATGTACGCAAATGCCGCTGCTTTCTCGGCTGAATAAGCCAATTGAAGGAGCCTCACGAGTTTTGGATGCTCAATCTTGACTGACTCGTTCACCGTGCAAGCTCCATCACGTTCCGGCAAGATGCTCTGCGTACAACCGACAATGGGCATGGCGTCATTCAACCGCCATGCACCTTGCTTACGATCTTGTCCATTTCTGCGGCGGTGAAGGCCCGGCAGGTGGTTGTGTGGACGTTGCCCATCGCTCCGAGATGCAGAATGGCGGCGGTCGCCGTTTCATCATCCGGGGCTTCCAAGATCAAGAGGCCGTCGTGTTCGCCCAAGGTCCAGTAGATGTCCTTGACTTTCGCACCGAGCTTCTTCGCCTCGGCCTTGAAGATCGCCGCCCGCTTGGTTGTGTGGTCGATGTCTTTGATGCCCTGCTGCGAGAACTTGATGTTCGTGATGAAAGTTGCCATCTGGTGAGTCCTGCGTTTCGGGAAAGAATCGCTGCAAATGCCGTGATTCTACCCGGTTCGGCCTTGAGTCGGTTGGATCGGACGACGTGCGGCAAAGGATGAACTGGCAGGAAGGCCCGGAACTTTGCCAGCCCATCAGCCGCCTTAACCTGCGACGGAAGCCCATCTGTCGAAGATGATCGCCCGCCCCTGCCAACGGGTTTCGCCTTTTTCAATGACCAGCTAGGCTAACCGTGCATCTAGCGAGCTAACATCAAAGGAAGACAATATGGCGAAGAAGAACATGAACAGTCGGAAGCCAAGTGGAACAGCGGGGATCGCAGTGACCGAAGACCCGGCTGAGCTAAGTCAGGCCCCAGAAGCGATGACGACCGCAGCACCCACCGCCGAAAAGAGTCCTGCACGTCCCAAGGTCAAAGCGAAAGAAGAACAGCCGTCCAACGGCAATGTCGGAATCGGCGACATTCGTAAGGCGGCGGCATTTGCCAACTCCGTTGGTGGACTGGAGAAGGCCATCGCCCTACTCCAAATCTTGAAAGTTGCGAAAGAAGTGCAATAGCCTAATGGCGATTGAGAATTGGATGAAGGGAATCAAAGCGGCGTCGAAGTATCTGCTGGCGATCTTGATGATCGGTGTTGGCATTTTGCATTTCGTGCAGCCCGAATTTTTCGTCAAGATCATGCCGCCGTATTTGCCTTTTCATCTGGAACTGGTCTACCTCAGCGGCTTTTTTGAAGCTGCTATGGGACTGCTTCTCCTCGTCCCACGAACTTCAGGGATGGCGGCATGGGGGATCATCGCTCTGTTGATCGCCGTCTTTCCGGCAAACATCTATCTCTACCAGCACCAGGAATTGCTTCCTGCATCGCCGATGGTTCACTTTCTTCGATTGCCGCTCCAGGGCGTGTTCATTCTGTGGGCATATTGGCACACGAGGCCAGAATCTTGAGTTGGGTCGCAATTGCGTATTCTACTCCGCCAAATTCTCTCTGTAGAATCGAGTCCCTGACTGAACAACGAACGCACAATCTGGGCAGCCCATGACTGACGCCGAACCCAAAGGCTGCTTGGCAGCGATCTTGAGTCTCTTTGGGATCAGCCTCGGTGGTCCCGCAAAGGTCAGTGTCGAACTGCCCTACCGCCAGCGTGACGACTTTCTCTCAGCAGCCGAGCTTTCGTTCTATCGGGTTTTGGCAACGGCCCTCGGCAATCGAGCCGTGGTGTGTCCCAAGGTGAGTATTGCCGACATCTTTTTCGTCGTGCGACCCAATGAGAACCAGAGTTATCGAAACAAGATCGACCGGAAGCACGTCGATTTCTTGCTCTGCGATCCAATGACCATGAAGCCTCGATGTGGGGTCGAACTCGACGACTCCAGCCATGCTCGACGTGATCGGCAGGAGCGGGATGAGTTTGTCGATGAAGTATTCGAGGTCGCTGGACTACCACTTGTTCGAGTTCCGGCGAAGTCGGCCTACAGCCCGGCTGCATTGTTGGCGTTCATCGAGCCGCACCTGAGCGGCCCGGTGGCAAACTCGTTGCCGCCTGATGTCCAGTCATCGGGACCACCGGCCTGCCCGAAGTGCGGCGTATTAATGGTGGAGCGAGTGGCAAAGAAAGGGCAGAGTGCGGGCCAGTCATTCTTTGGTTGCCCGAACTATCCGAAGTGCAGAGAGATCGTGCAGAGCCTTTAGGCGAATCCCATGAGCAAGCAATCCCTCTCCACCCTGGTCGCCATCTACCGCCGCAAGCACGGCCCTCGAATCGCTACCTACCTCGACTACTTCACAGAACTCCAATCCCTTGAAGACGCCATTCGATTCGCCTGCCACGGAAAGGACGGCAAAATCCACGGCCACCAGCATCTCGTCGGCAAGGAGAAGCTGGAGCAAGCCCGCAAAGTGCTTCAACGCCACGCCGACGAGATCATGGCCTGTAAGTCGTTCGACGATCTGCACACGCTGGTCGAGAATCGAACTAGCAGCATCGACCGCTTCGGTGTCCTGGCCGTTTACGACACATCACTTCGGTTAGGGGCGCATTTGGACCTCTGGCCCGAAGTCGTCTATCTCCATGCCGGGACGAAGAAGGGCTGCAAGGCGCTGGGTGTAATGACCAAGGGTGGCACGGTCGAAATGGAGAAGCTGCCGAAGCCGGTTCGGGCGCTGGAGCCGTATCAGGCCGAGGATTTTCTTTGCATCTTCAAGGATGCGTTCGCTGGGGTTGAAAGGAAGGTAAATGGGTGTTTGCCAAAAGGTCGAGGCATTCTGAAAATGGAAAATGACGAGCTTGAACAAGTAAAGTCACTGGCGTTGGCCTTCCGCTCGGCCATTGAGCGCTGCAAGCTGAGGCTGACCTGCATCGCATTCACGGATTTTCCTGTCGGCTCTTGCAGCGAAACAAGCGACCTCTTAGGGCGATTTCTTGAATCAAAGGGATTCTCCGGTTGGACTTACGTTTCCGGTCTTCGGGGCGACCGTACCCACCATGCTTGGCTCACAAAGGATGGGGTCTGCGTAGACATTACCGCCGACCAATTTGGAGATGCTCCCGATGCAGTTATCGTAGACCCCGATTCGACTTGGCACCGACAATTTAAGATTGTTCGACAAAGGCCCCCAGGGGCAGCTTGTCCCCAGCCCGAATTTCGCTCAGAGATTGAGGAGACATTTCGGTTGATCCTTGAAACGATAGACGTGGAGGAACGGGCTAGTGGCAATTCGGTATAGGTTAGCCCATGACGAGAAACTCGGCACCAGCGGAAACAACGGGGAATCGGAGGAATTCTTGTTTTGCCATGTGGCGTTCCTCTGCGGTCACGTCGCACATTCACCTGCACGTAAGTGGTGTATTCCACCGAGTCCTCCTGCGTAAGCAGGCTAACGAGTCATAAATCCATCCCCGCCCCATGCACTCTCAGCCATTCTTTCCGTTCGGAAAAATCGGGCAGGAGCTTATCGACCTCGTTCCAGAACTTCGCTGAGTGGTCTGGGACGATTAGGTGAGCGAGTTCATGGACCACGATGTAATCGAGAATCTTTGCCGGTGACATCATGCACTTCCAATGAAAATTGAGATTGCCGCCCGGTGTCCACGACGCCCAACGGTGCTTGAGATCAAGAATCTTGACGGACTTCGGCTCGACATCCATCCGGGCCTTGAATAAGTCCACCCGCTCATTGATCCGCACTAGCCCTTTGTCCCGGTAGAAATCCCGAAAGGCCGCAACGGCCTTGGTCGCAGGTCGCAGTTCGGCTCGCAAGCAAAAATAGCCGTCCTTGAGCAGCAACGGTTCCTCCTGCTTCGGCACGAGCTTCAACCGATAGGACCGACCAAGATACAAGAAACCTTCGCCGTTCACGAACTGCCGTTCGATGCGAGTGGCATTTAGGTCATGCCACTCGGCCAAGTTCTTGTAAATCCAGCGGCGTTTCTCCTCCAGCACCTTTTCAATTTGCTGGACAGACAAGTCCTCGGGAGCGATGAGCGTAATGTTTCCATCTCGCTCTACGTAAATACTGGCGGTCTTACGTTTGCTTCGCTTGAGCGTGTAACGGATATCACGATAAGTGCGATTCATTCGAGAATGTCCTTCTCTCGAACTTTCGCAAGGGCAGTGATCTCGGTCACGATCTTGTCGCTTTTATCGGCAATGGCATCGATGCCCGAGAACAAGAGCAAGTCGGACAATTCACCACGCAACTTCGCCACTTCGGGCGGATTGCCCCAGAAATTTACGATTCCAATCGTACGGTTCAACTTGCTCAGCAGGGCGATCACCAGTTGCTTGGCCTGTTCGCCGTGTTCCTGCGAAATTCCGGTTCTACCGAAGGCGATCTTGCCGATCAAATCATAGAACGGTGCCGCCTTCTTGCTCACGCCCTGGGGATCATCCTTTCGCCCGGCCTCCGCATCTTTTCGTAGATCGAAAAGATGCTGGCTGAGCAAGTCCCAATTGTCCTTGTACTGTTTGATCAACGCCTCCAATTTCTCGCTCAGCGATTCGTACAGCACAGGGTCTTCGTCGAAATGAACTTTGCAGTGCTTGCGGATCGCATGCTCCATCTCGCTGGCCTTGGCCTGTGGTGTGGTGTTCTTGTCCAACTGCTTCACGAAGTTTGGCGACAGCAATTCGACCGGAGGAATCTTGGGATTGATTCCCAGGCTGACCAGATGTTCGTCGATCAGCTTCCGCACCTTCTCACCGGCACCGGAGATGCTCAGCGAATCGTCCTTGTAGCGTTCCTTGATCTTCACCAGCAGGAAGCCGAATCGCTTGGCGGGTATCCGGTAAGGGAACGCTTCGGCATTGGGCAGGATGATGTCCATGCTCTGCAAGAACTTCTTTAAGAAGACCTCGAAGTTGGCCCGCTGAGCCAAGTCTTCCATGCACCGAATCGCCTTCTCCAGCACAGCCAATTCGTGGGCTGTATTCTTGATTTGCTGCTGAACGAAATCCCCGATCTCCACAACGCCGTTATCTACGAACAGATTCAACAATCGCCGATAGCGGGTTTCCAGCACAGGCAATTCACCGGTGATGTCAGTCAATGTGCTTTCGACATCTTTCTGATCGTCAGCAGCGTAGATTGACAGGGCGCTCTTCAAGTGGTCGGTCAACCCGATGTAATCGACGATGTAGCCCCGTGTCTTGCCTTTAGCGATCCGATTAACTCGGGCGATAGTTTGCAGCAGGTTGTGATCCTTCACCCGCTTGTCGATGTACATCACCTGTTCAATCGGAGCATCAAAGCCGGTTAGCAGCATGTCGCAGACAACCAGGAAAGCAATGCCCGTGTTGGCCTTGTCCGGTTCGATGTAGTCGAACTTCTTCTTGAAGTTCTCAACGGCGTTGGACTCAATCGCATGTTTGCGGGCCTGAGTGATGATTGCCCGTTCATTGGTTCCCTCCGAAGAAACTACAACCACCGACTTCAAGAACCCGATCCGTTTGCAAAGTTCTTCATCCCGATAGCTGGCCCGCCGATCCTCGGGGAGGTCTTCGGGCTTGCCCGCCCAGATCGGTTTGCCTTCCTCGGTAGCTAATCGCTCGGCCACGGCCTCGTCGATGAACTTCTTGTACCGCACGGCTGCCAACTTCGACGAGCAAACCACCTGGGCCTTGAACCCGTTGGGCAGGATGTTGGCAATGTAATGGCCCACGAGGTCGCTGGCGATCTCTTTGATCCGTGGCTCGGCCTCGAACAAGTCGTCACTGGTTCCCCACTTCTTTTTGAGCGCTAAGATTTCCTCAGCGGTTCGCTCTTTCATCAAGTCGTCGAACTTGCGGTTCTCCCGGTTAGCGATTTGCCGTAGTGTCTCCACATTCTCAGCCTTCCGCATCTGGCTGGCGACATGTTGCGCAGCCAGATCATTTACCTTTTGATCAAATGCCGCTTTGTGCGAGATGGCAGAATCCGCCGTCTTGCCCTCATAGAGAATCTGTACGGTAACGCCATCGTCGACCGCATCTTGCAGACGGTATTTGTCGATGTACCTGCCGAACCGCTCGATAGTTTTCTGCTGATCCTTGACCACGATCAACGGCGTGCCGGTGAAGGCGAGTCTTGTGGCCTGGGGAAACGCCTCGAAAAGGTTGTCGCCCAGGTCGCCGGACTGCGAGCGGTGGGCCTCGTCGATCATCAGTAGGATTCGCTCTGATGCATTTACCAACCCGAACGACTCGTATTTCGGCAAGTCGATCACGTCTTGTAGATAATCCGACACGTTCCGATTCTGGTTCTCGTTGAACTTGTGCAGCATCACCATGTTTAAGTTCGACGATTCTGTGGCGAGCTTCTGCTTCAGGTCATACGAACTAGTGATGAAAGTGACCTTTTCGCCGGTCAGTGCCGCCGTGTCCCCAAGCTGGACTTCCAGATCGGTGCGGTCGTTGACGAGGCAAACCTTGTAATCCTTGAGGTCGTCGCACATTCGTAGCTTGCGGATCACGAAGACCATCGTGAGCGACTTGCCCGATCCCTGGGTGTGCCAGATGACGCCGGAGCGGTCGTTAGGCGTTTTGCCCTTGCGAAGTCGGTCGATGATCTTGCACACGGCCCGGTACTGCTGATAACGAGCCACCACTTTGGCCCGCACCTTGCCGACATCCATGAAGATCGAGCAGGTGCGAATCAGGTCGAGTAGCGTTTCCTTAGGCAGCACGCCCTGGATCAGTGTTTCCTGGGGCCGCACTTTGCCTAGCGGTGGGGTGAAGGTGCGATACTTCTCGGGATAAATGTCCCGCCAGGGGAAGAAGAACTCCTCGTCGGTCGAAGTGATGGTACCGATATCGGCCTGCTCGCCGCTGGTGCGGATCAGCAATTGATTCGTAAAGAACAGCCTCGGCTCGCCTTCTCTCAAACCCGATTGCTTCGTTTCCTCCCGTTGATTGCTGTACCGCATCAACTGCTGGAACGCCTCGAACATCGGGTTCGACGTGAAGACATTGGCTTCCTTGCACTCGATCACGGCCAACGGCAAGCCGTTCACGAACAGCACGATGTCGGGGATGATGAAGCCCCTACCAGCCCCCGGTGTGTCGATGCGAAACTGGTTGACGGCGTGAAACTGGTTGCGGTCGGGATGCTCGAAGTCGATCAGCTTGACGTTCGGATACTGCTCGCCGGTCCATTCGTTGGCATCGACCTGGGAGCGGAACAGCAGTTTGAGAACGGCTTCATTGTTCTCGACCAAGCTGCGGCCCGAGTGACTGAACAGATCGTCGTGCAGGTCGTCGAGTTGCTTGTCCGTAAGCCACGTTCGGCCATCGGCGGTGGTGTTGATGGCACGAACGGCTTGGTTGAACACATCCCGCAGGGTCACTTCCCGAAAGCTGGCCCGCAGGCTCTTGGTCGGGTCGGTGGGAATGCCCGGCCCCTGGTCGATCACCGTCCAGGCGAGGGCGTGGAGTTGATCGAGGAACGGCTTTTCGACGAAGGAGTATTCAGACACGAGTGACCTCCTCGGCTTCGTCCACCTTCATCCGGACCTTGCCGGTGAACAGGTCTTGCATGAGGCCGGTTTTCAGCAAATGCAGCTTGTCCCGGTGTCTCTCCCCCGTCTGAATCTCCGATTTCTGTGTATGCAGAACTGATTCAATCACTGCCTGTTCGTCTAAGGACGGCAAGACAAGGAGAAGGTCTTTAAGCTCGCCAACATTGAAGTGTTGTTGTGCCAATCCGCCCTGTTTACGCAGAACTTGGTTCTTTCCTGAGTCGGAATTGATCCATGTTGCAAGAAACTGCGACCTGACTTTTGGGCCAGGGCGTGAAATGATGATGTCAACGCAATTTGATCCGTCGTATTCAGGAGAGACGACGCACGATGTACCCGGATAGCCCGTCCGCACCGTTACTACATCGCCTGTCCGCAACATGCTCTTAGCGAGGAGGCGATTTGATTCGTCGGACATGAACACCAAATCAGTGCCGACGATCCCCGTTTCACGGACGTTCGCTGACCGCAGGACTGGCACTCCCTCGCTCTGGTAGTATTTGGCGGGTTGAATAACGATGCCAACCACGATCTCACGACACACTTCGGTACAACGAACACACGCCCACTCCTTCGGAATCCAACCCAACTCGGACTGCTTGTAGAGTTCGGGGGCTTCTTCGTAAGGGGGCCGCAGGTGGCCGTGTTCGTCCACGCCACGGGTGAACAGGTCGTGCATCATCCCCTGCTTGATCGCCTGATACTTGGCAATCAGGGCCTCGGTCTTCTCGATCAGGTTGTCTAACGTCGTCAGAATCCGAGCGATCTTGCGTTGCTCGGGGAGTGGTGGAGTATCGAGCAGAAGACTGTCAATAATCTGCTTGTTCAGGTTGGGTTGACCGGAGCCTTGAGCCTGAAAGAGGATTTTCGCCTTCGCTGCGGTCAGTGCGTAAAACAAGAACGTCGAATCAAGTTGTGTATCAGGAACGATAGCAAGCACCGCTTGATTCGCCGTTGCCCTAATTTTGAGGAAACCAATTTGGGCGGCGGTTGCCCCGTAAAGTGCGACGAGGACTGTTTGCTCGGGAATCCATTTTGCTGCTGAACATCGCAAGCCCAGGTCTGAAAGGGTTTCCTCAGTGTGGTAGATTTTGCCAAGATTGACCTCGGTGGATTTGACCCAAGGGATCACTCCACCGAAAAACTCCGGCCTGCTCCGGTCGGGTGTGCCGCCAGCATACGTTGTTGCGTGATCGCCTAATCGCAAAGCCGTCCAATTACTCATATCCCAACTCCTTCAAAAAGGCGTTGAGTTGGGCCGCTTCCCGATCCCGCTCGGCGAGAATCTGCTTCGTCGTCACGGCGTACTTGGACCACAGGTTCTCGACGGCGGCGATGAACGCCCGCTGGTACTGCCGCAGGTAGCCGTCGAACTGCTCGGTCAGGAGCCGTTTGAACCGTGCCAGGATCAACTTCTTCGCCTCGGCCCCGGTGATCTTGGCACGGGCA
Source organism: Anatilimnocola aggregata (assembly GCF_007747655.1). NCBI lineage: Bacteria > Pseudomonadati > Planctomycetota > Planctomycetia > Pirellulales > Pirellulaceae > Anatilimnocola > Anatilimnocola aggregata. The sequence continues at coordinate 1,150,933 of NZ_CP036274.1, read as the reverse complement.
GAGGCGATCAGTGACTCCTTCTGCTTCTCCACTTCCCGAATGTGGGCCTTGAGCGTCTTGAGTTCGTCGTCCAGGGCGACATGCCGGGCGAGTTGGGCGTCGATCTCCTCGATCCGTTTCTCCCAGGCGGCGACTTCGGCGGGCACGCCACCACGCCCTTCGTTCCTGGCTCGCTTCTTGGCTTCCTTGATCTCGCCCCCCAGGTTCTTCTTCTCCTCCTTGAGCGATTTGACGAGCGACTTGGGCAGCACGCCGTTCTCCGCATCGACCTCGACTTCACCCTCGTCTTCCTCGCCACCGCTGACGGCGGCGAGCAACCCTTCGAGTTCGGCGATGCGAGCCGTCTTTTGCTCGATCTGCTCCAGCACTTCGGGGAATTGGGACTGGAGGATTTCATCGTCTGGGATCAGTTCCGGCCCCCAACCACTCGCCGCAATCGATTTGAGATCGCTATCCAGCGACTTGATGTACGCCGCCACGGCACCACGAGCCTGATACACGTCGAGCAACTGATGCGGAACCAACGCCTTCGACAACCCGTCGATGCACTGCCGACGAAACTCGAAGACGTTCTGTGTCTCGGGGAGCTTCTCCAGCCGTTTGACGTTGCCGGTCCACCACGCATCGAGCGATTTGTGAAACTCAGCATGTTTGGCCTGGAAGCCCGGTGCCGATTCAACGAGCGACTTGATGTTTTCCTTCGAGCCGACACTGGGAGCGAAGTCGCTGTATTTGGCATCTCGATCCTTGAACAGCAACGACCGCAGCCCGGCGTAGTTGTCGAAGTAGGAAGTCAGCAGGGCGATCTCGCTGACCGGAATGCCGCCGTGCAGGTGTGACCGAACATCGTGCGGTTCCGGGGGCGGGCTGTTATCGACGTAGCGGCGGATGTTGAGATTGAATTCCTCCCGCTCCAGTTCCTCGACCGGCACTTCACGGGAGTATTTCGGCACACTGAGCCGTTTGTGATAGACGTGGGTGATCTTCTCGATGTCTTCGGGCCGCAGTGAATTCTGGTTCTTGCCTTCCTTGTATTCCCGGTCGGCGTTGATGAACAACACGCTCTTTCGCTTGGCCGACTCGTTCTTGTTGATGACCAGCACGCAGGCCGGAATCCCCGTGCCGTAGAACAGACCGGCAGGCAGGCCAATGACCGCTTCGAGGTTGCCGTCTTTGATGAACTTCTGACGGCACGCCTTTTCTTCGCCGCCACGGAACAAGACGCCGTGGGGCATGACCACGGCCATGCGGCCATCGCTCTTGAGTGAGGCGACCATGTGCTGCACGAACATCAGGTCGGCCTTCTTGCCGCTCTCGGGCATGAAGGTGTGGAAGCGTTCGGCGAACTGCATCCCGCTGCGAACGTAGTTTTGCGAAAAAGGAGGATTGGCGATCACTCGGTCGAAGCGGCGGATTTCGCCTTTCTTGTCGAGATGCTGCGGCTCCTTGATCGTGTCGCCTTGGCGAACGTCGGCACTGCGGACGCCGTGCAAGAGCATGTTCATCTTGCAAATGGCCCAGGTGCCGCCGTTGAGTTCCTGTCCGGCGAGTTCGAGGTTGCGAGAATCGCCGCCGACTTCTTGCACGTATTGCTTCGACTGTATCAACATGCCGCCCGAACCGGCACAGGGATCGTAGATGCCCATGCCTTCCTTCGGCTCGATCACCTGAACCATCATGCGGACGACTTCGGACGGCGTGTAGAACTCGCCACCCTTTTTGCCCGCACTGTCGGCGAAGTATTTGATGAGGTACTCGTAGGCCGCACCGAGCAGATCAGGGAACTCGAAGTCGTCGTTGGAGAGGGAGATGTCGTTGAAGTGCTGGATGAACGCCACCAAGGTGTCGTCGTCCATCGACCGCTGGCCGACCTTGCGATTGAAATTGATCCCTTTGAGAACGTCTTGCAAAGTGTTGGGATTGGCGTCTTCGATAGCGGCCAGGGCCTTGTTCAGCCCGGAGCCGACCGAGGTCTTCAGGTGGGCAATGCCCGTGTTGCGGCCCTTCTCGTCCTTGGCACTCCAGCGGGCATCAAGCGGAACGAAGAAGTCATACTTATCGGGATTGTCAAGTTGCTTTTCGATCAGAGCGGGCTTGAGGCCCTTGCCCTCGTATTCGGCGGTGAGCTTTTCCCGGTCGGCGGCGAACTGATCGCTCAGCCGCTTGAGGAACAACATGCCGAAGATGTATTCCTTGTACTCCGAGGCATCCATGTTGCCCCGAAGGATGTCGCACGCCTCGAACAACTTGCGTTCCAAACGGGGGAGCGTGAGGCGTTCCGCTTTCTTATGGGCTGGGACAGCGGGCGAGCTATTCTTAAACGGTAGTACCTGTTGCATTCGCTTATTCCGTGGCGTCGTCGGCAGTCACGCCACCCAGAAAAAGGAGACGGGCCACCCAGGCTACCAGCAAAGGCAAGCAGTCGCAATTCGCTGCTGAATCGGAGTTTGCGGCAGGTGACAATACCTGTCATTGAGGGAGCAGGTAATTGGAGATTTTGTTCTCAGTGACCCCATCCAGCAGCAAGGTTTTGAGGCTTAGTCGGGCATGTCGTTTGGATTGAGATGCCAAGCCTTGATCGGCAGTCTAGAAAGGGAGTTCCCCATGCAATCGCACGAAAGCATCCTCGACCATCGGACCATTAGCAGTCGTTACTTGTTTCCGCAGCCACGCTGTGTTGCCGACCCATTCATGGTCCAAGTTGAGGGAGCCGAACTGGCCTGTTATCGAAAGGTCATCGACCACGCCACCTTCACGGTGGTTTATTTTCATGGCAACGGTGAGGCGGTCGCCGATTATCTGCCGTGGCTGGCTGAGGATTTTGCAAAACTCGAACTCAATTCGCTATTCGTCGAGTATCGGCAATACGGCGGTTCCACTGGTAAGGCGCAACTTGCAGCCATGCTTGGCGACGGGGAGGCTGCAATTGAAGCTGCGGAACTTTCACCAGAGAAAGTCCTCGCCTTTGGCCGCTCACTTGGCTCGTTGTATGCCATCGAACTCGCTCATCGACAGCCCAGCATCGCTGGTCTAATTCTCGAAAGTGGAATCGCCGATCCGGCAGAACGATTTCTGGTCTATGCCGACTTATCCGCCTCAGACATCACCGAGGCCGATGTAGTCGCAAAGGCCAAACGGAAGTTCAACCACAAGCAGAAGTTGGCCGGCTACAAGAACCCGTTGCTCGTGATGCACACTGAAAACGACGGGCTGGTCGAGATTTCGCACGCCGAGCGGAATTACAAATGGGCAGCCAGTTCGCAAAAACGTCTGGTACGATTTCCGGTTGGCGACCACAACTCAATTTTGGAGCGGAATCGAGAGGAATACTTCAATGCGTTACGCAGTTTCGTGAAGACGGTCGATAGTCGGTGAAGGAGTACTTGTCGAGACAGGCTTGCTCATTCTGAGTCACAGACGAAAATGCCGAACGCAGGTTTGCGTCGCACCTGGAGAACGCCCGAAGACAATCACGAGGAGTGACGATGGCAAAGAGCCGCAAAGCCTGGACGATAAGCCCAAAGAAGAATCCCAAGCCTTCCGTGCCAGATTCAATCAAGTTGGAATTGGAAGCCAAAGCAGCCGTCCTGATCGAAAGTGTCTTGGAGCCGAAGCACGTTTTGCCGCCCGCAGCAGACCCGCAGTTCAATTACATCACGGACTTGGGGGCAAAGTGGTACAGGAACTATTTCTACTTCATCGCCACCTATGCCTGCCCTGGCCCGAACGCCCTTTCACCCACGTTCGAGTCGAAGTTTGCAAGACTAGAATACGTTGGTCGTGGCCAGTTCGCTCTTAGCTTCATGCGTCACAACGACGAATGGTTTGGGTTACACGATGCCCTCACTGTGGATGAGTGCCTGAGTGCAATTCAAGACGATGCGTGGTTCGTGCCGTAACCGATGACTGACCTGTAGTTCTTCCCGAAGCAGCCCATGAAGCGACCCTGCTACGATGAGTGGACCGAAGAAATCTCGAAGGAGAACGAAACAAGATGGACCGCACCCGAAAGGCGACTCGTGAGGGAAACGAAATCACTCTCCAGCACATGAGTCCAAAAGAGGCTTTCCTGATCGAGGAACTGGTTGAAGATAACCTGACTCAACTCCTGGCGTCTGTTGAACAGTTGAAAGAAACGCCCGAAGGCAGCACCGAGCTTCAACGCAGGACCAAAGCGTTTGGCGAGTGTCAGCGGAGTGAAGGCGAAACTTCCCGCCAGTTTTACGACAAGCTGCGTCGTTGGTTGGATCAGGATATTCCGCAAACGAAATCGCCGCTTCATCCTCCGAGGCAGGTTGAGTAGCTGCCGAGGAAGGCATTGCACCCGTGAAATCCAAAGGCATGTTGAGCAAGGACGGCTGGCTACTCTTCGCCACTCGCTGTTCGAGGATGTTCGCCTACGGCTTGCTCTCGGTTGTGCTGATGCTGTATCTGGTCGAGGTCGGATTGAAGGAGTGGGAAGTCGGTGTGCTGCTGACATTGACGCTGTTCGGCGACACGGCGATTTCCCTTTGGCTGACTACGACCGCAGATCGGATTGGCCGCCGTCGTACACTGATCGTCGGCGCTCTATTGATGGCCCTGGCCGGGGTTGTTTTTCTCGCCACTGGCAACTTCGTTCTGCTCGTCATCGCTGCCACGATTGGAGTCATCAGTCCCAGCGGAAATGAAATTGGGCCATTCCTGTCGGTCGAGCAAGCGGCGCTTTCGCACATCGTCACTGATGATCGGCGAACTGATATCTTCGCTTGGTATAACCTCGCCGGCTCGTTCTCGACGGCGCTCGGCGCATTGGCGGGCGGTCTTCTGGCGGAAGAAGCACTCCATTTTGGTTTGGAGGGGGCCGCTGCCTATCGTCCGGTCCTGTGGGCCTATGCGGGGATCGGCGTGGCGATGATCGGCGGGTTTGCTTTGCTGTCCCCAGCGATTGAGCCGAGCGCCGAAGTAGGCCCGCAACGAAAGACTATTCTTGGACTTCACGAATCTCGATGGACAATCTTTAAGTTGTCGCTGCTCTTTGCCCTGGATTCGTTCGGCGGCGGCTTCGTGATCCAGAGTATAATCGCCTATTGGTTTCACGTCCGCTACGAACTCGACCCGGCGATGCTCGGCACAATCTTCTTGTTCGCCAATCTGTTCGCTGGCATGTCGGCCCTGGCTGCTGGTTGGCTCGCTCGACGGATCGGGCTGGTGAACACGATGGTCTTCACGCACCTGCCATCGAATGTGTTACTGATCCTGGTTCCGTTGATGCCGAACGTCTATTGGGCAATCGGCGTGCTGTTGCTACGGTTCAGCATTTCTCAAATGGACGTGCCGACTCGTCAAGCCTACACGATGGCGGTCGTGAATCCCGATGAACGCTCCGCAGCAGCAGGTGTTACGGCAGTTGCTCGTTCAATTGGAGCTTCGATCTCGCCGTTACTGGCGACGATCTTCATTGGCAGCGCCGCTATGATGAGCCTGCCATTCTTCGTAGCCGGTGGACTCAAGATCGTTTACGACGTGCTGCTGTATCGAGCGTTTGCGAGCAGTGAGGCGCAAGTCAAGAAACAAGAGGAGATCGTTCAATGACCCACCCACCGACTCTCCGCAAACCGACAGAAGGCCGCACCATCGCCGTCGTCGGTGACATCTACCGCTTCCTGGCGACTGGCGACGAGACAGACGGCAAGTACGCCATGTTCGAGGCCATCGTGCCTCCAGGCGGCGGTCCTCCACCGCACATTCATAGCCGGGAAGAGGAATCGTTTTTCATCCTCGAAGGCGAGATCACGTTTATGGTCGGTGACCAGCGGATCGTTGCCACGGCGGGCACATTCGCCAACATGCCGGTCGGCAGCCTGCATTCGTTCAAGAACACCACCGACAAAAGCGCCCGCATGATAATCTCGGTTGCGCCTGCTGGGTTGGAGAAGATGTTCTTGGAAGTTGGTCAACCCGTGAAGCTGGGCGATGCGCCACCACCACCTTCCAAGGCCGAGATCGAGAAGCTCTTGGCTGTGGCTCCGAAGTACGGGGTCGAGATCAAAGTGCCGGGGCATTAGTGGAGAACGTCATGTTGCCCAGGGCGAGTTCGTGATTAAAAAGGAGCATCGGGATGATTCGTTTCGCAACTGTACTCGTCGCATCCCTAACTGTGGGCCTGACGGTGTTTGCCCAGGATAAGATAGGGCCACTTGCCGATCTGCCGAGCAAACCGGCGGCGCATATCGAGAAGATCAAGGCGATGGGCGACAACGAATGGATGGTACTCGGCGTCCCTGCCGCAGACCCGAAGTGGGGCAAGGCACGGGGTAGTTCGTGGGGCGCTAAAGCCCTGATCCTCGCACCGGACAAGCGTGGAGCTTTCCTATTCGGAGAAGGAGTCCACGGTTACGTGAAGCCCGATGGACATGTAATGGACGATCTGTGGTTCTATGACATCAACGCTCATGCCTGGAGTTGCCTCTATCCCGGCATGAACACCAAGACCTTCACTCAGCGAGTGAAAGACAAGGAGCTACTGCTCGATGAGAACGGGCAATTGATCGACAAAGAGAAGCTGCCCATCCCGCTCCACACGCTGGTTCATGCCTGGGGCTACCTCACCTACGATTCCGAACGAAGCAAGTTCGCCTTCATTAGCTGGAACGGCTTGGGCAACAAGATTCCCCGCTACTTCCTGGGCGGTGAGAAGCAGATGGACGAGGGACTCAAGCTGCTGGAAGAAGAACTCAAAGGCAAAAAAGAACTGGTTTACTCTCCGTGGTTCTACGACGTGGCGTCGGGCAAATTTGAGCGATCCCCGGCAGACAATTTGACCGCCATCAACGCTGGAGGATTTCCGCAGTTCCACTATCTCCCGTCAAGGAAGCAATTCTTCGCCGTGGGTTCCGACACCGTGGCGATTTACGATCCGGCGAAGAACCAGTGGAGCGATGCCAAGCCAAAAGGCTCAAGCCCCAAGGGGTACGATGCCTGTGGCTGCTACGATTCCAAGCGGAGCCGGTTCTACCGCAACGACGGCGATGCTTCCAAAGACGAAGGACTCATGGTGTATGACATCGAGAGCAATTCTTGGAGCCACCTGAAACCCAAAGGAACAGTCCCGCCGCCAGCGAACACGAACGCTGCCTTCTACGAATATGACGCTCGCCTCGACATCGTGGTGGCGATCCACTTCAAGGGAAAGTCGCCTGGCGTTTATGTGTACGACCCGAACACAAATTCATGGGCAGACCCGATTCCCTTTCCGGCTGATGGCCCCAAGTTTCAGTACGCTGCCAACACCTTTTATGACCGGGAGTTGAATGCCTACTTCTGCCATGTCGCCGGTGATAGCAGCGATAACGGCGTGATGTGGGTGTATCGCTACAAGAAATGAAGTTCGTCCTGCTAAGTCCGAGAGGATGCTTGAGGAATTACGAGGCGAATCCGTGACTACGATCCATCACATCAATTGCGGTACGCTCGTTGTACCGATGTATCCCACGGTCGTCTGCCACTGCCTGCTGCTCCACGAGGGCAAGCATCTGGCTCTCGTAGACACAGGCATCGGCCTACAGGACGTTCACAACCCGATAAAGCGATTGGGCCAGCAACTCATCGACATGGCGGGCTTTCAGTTCAACGAACCAGACACCGCCGTTCGTCGGATCGAAGCTCTCGGACTTGATCCCAATGACGTGCGGCACATCGTATTGACGCATGGAGACCCAGATCACACAGGTGGACTTTCCGACTTCCCGAATGCTCAGGTCCACATGTCGGTTGAGGAACACACCCAAGTTGCAGGCGGACATTGGCGATATGTCTCAACACATTTTGCCCACGGCCCGTGTTGGAAAACCTACGGTCATTCAGCCCGTCAGTGGTTCGGATTGGAGGCTCGTCCCGTTGATGTTGGATTCTCGTCGGAAGTGCTGCTGATCCCGCTGATCGGTCATACCCTCGGTCACTGCGGCGTTGCGGTTCAACAGGAAGGCCGGTGGCTATTCCACGTCGGTGATGCCTACTACCTGCGGGCTGAATTGACGACAGACGAACACCCCGTTTCGCAAATTGCCACCCAGCGTGCCGATGATGATGCACAGCGCCGGGCGAGTCTTGAGCAACTCCGTCGCCTCGTGCGTGACCACGGCGATAAGATCGACATCATCAGCTACCACGACCTTGCCGAACTCCCGCTTAGTTAAAGACTGCACGGTAAGAAGCAAGCCATGACGAAAGTCGTCCTCTTCATCGCCACCAGCCTCGACGGCTACATCGCCAGTTCCGATGGAACCGTCGATTGGCTATTCCATGATGCCGACTATGGCTACACGGAGTTCATGGCCTCGGTAAGTGCGGTGGTAATGGGCCGAAAGACTTGGGAGCAGGCCAAGACGTTCGAGGCCGTTCCTTTTGCGGGAAAGAAGGTGTTTGTCCTCTCCCGATCACCCGTAAGCACCGCCGACGAGCGGATTCGCTTTGTCCAAGGAGAAGCCCCGAAGATTCTCGACCAGATTCGTGCGGAAGCGACAAAGGGCATCTGGCTGGTCGGCGGCGGCGATGTCATCCAGCAGTTCATCGCCCACGATCTGATCGACGAGTATCGCCTCTTCGTGCATCCGATCATCCTGGGATCGGGACTTCCGCTTTTTCTGACGCAAGCGAGCATGATTACATTGTCTTTTGCGAGTAGTACGGCCTTTGCGAGCGGGCTGGTAGAGTTGAGGTACGAAAAACGGAAATGACCACCATCCTCATTCTCCTCACCGCTCTCGCTGCCGATGCACTCGGCCCCGGCGACCACACTCGGAAACTGACGGTCGATGGCCGTGAGCGGAACTACCTCGTCCACATCCCGCCCAAATACGACCATGAGAAGCCGACGCCTGTAGTGTTGGTCTTCCACGGCGCAGGGACGAATGCCGCCATCACCGTGTCCTTCACGGGCATGAGCAAGAAGTCGGATGAAGTTGGGTTCATCGCCGTCTATCCCAACGGCACGGGCTTCGGTCCTTTTCTGACGCTCAACGCCGGTGGTCGCCAAGGGAAGATGGCCGAAGGGAGTGCCGATGATGTGAAGTACGTCGGCGCACTGCTCGACGATCTGGCCACTGTCAGCAACGTCGATCCCAAGCGGGTGTTCGCCACCGGCATCTCAAATGGCGGCATGATGTGCTATCGACTCGCTGCCGAAATGTCGGATCGTATTGCAGCAATCGCACCTGTGGCAGGGACCATCGCCATCGACGAGAGCAAGCCAACTCGCCCCGTGCCGGTGATGCACTTCCACGGCAGAGCCGACAACATGGTTCCATTCGGTGGACCCGATAAAGGGACGCCGAAGTTTCTGACGTTCAAGTCCGTCGAGGAATCCATCGCTATCTGGCGGAAGATCAACGAATGCCCTGATGAGCCGACGATCACTGAGTTCGCCGACAAGGAAGACGATGGGACCAAGGTGGCCAAAAAATGCTACGGGCCAGGGAAGGATGGAGCCGAGGTTGTGCTGATCGAGATCGAAGGCGGGGGTCACACTTGGCCGGGACAGAAAGCGCCGATCAGCCTGATTGGGAAGTCAACGCTCGATGTCTCAGCAAACGACTTGATGTGGGAATTCTTTCAGAAACATCCGATGAAGTGAGCAAGGCGTTACTTCCTCGCCCGCTCCACCTTGATCGACTCGATCTCCAACTTGAACGGTCCGGCCTTCTTGTCACTTAGCATGAAGCCCAGACCGTTGACAGAACTTGGCTTGACTTGCCCGGCATTCTTGACGACTTGCCCGAAAGACGTTGCCTCAAACTTGTCCAAAGGCAATTTGACCTCAATCCATTCATCTTTCTTGGTCTGAAGCACCGCTCGGTAGTTGTAAGCGATCTGGAATGTCGGCACAGAAAGATTCATGTGGTACTCCCGCCCGTCGCCTTTTACTTTGGCGACCAGCGTATCACCTTTTTCCAGACCGAGCTTCTTGCCTTTGGTCCGCACGGAAGCGAAGCCGCCATTGTTTTGCAGTGACAGCGTACCGAAGAACTCCATCGTCTTCTTGTCGGTGATCTGGAACTTGCCCTCAGAGACGCCGCCCATCACGCCGTCGTTGACGGTCTGCCAGTCCTTCGTAGAGTCGGCTCCGGTGAAGTCGAACAGGGGTTGCTGCGTGTCTTCGGCCATCGCCGTTGTCACCATCAACAGGGCCAAACAGCCCGACAGGTAAGCAAGTTTCATTCGACGCTCTCTCTGGATGATTCTATGGGAACTACGTCACTCGATAACACACGTTGTAACATCGCCTTTTGAAACAGAGCGTCACAGTCCCGCTCCAACACCCCGCCGAACAGAGTGCAGTTCCAACCTGGGCTACGACGAATGACTTCTTCCGCCAGAATGTCGATCTGCCGCCAGCCCAGCCGTTGAAGGGAGCGAATGGAAGTGCCGAACACCACCGTTTCAATTCCGCTCCAAAGGATCGCTGCTTGGCACATCGGACATGGCTCTGCCGTCGTGTACAAGACGAGGCACTTGCCCTCAAGGACAACACCGGATGCGGCCAGTCCGTTGATGGCGTCGATCTCTCCATGCCACATCGGATTGAGCGAAGTCTTGTTCCAGCCTTCCGACAGAATTGTGCCGCTGTCTCCATCCACGATCAAAGCCCCAAAGGGCAGGTCGGGAGCATTCGCCGCTAGTGCGATGGCCCGCCGCATGTAAAGTTCGTGATCGTTCATGCTGCCTTGCCTTCGATTTTCTTCCGACACTCCGGGCAAGTGTGGAAGCGAGTTCCGGTGCAGCAGACGAGATGTTCGTAGCACATTTTCTTTTCGCCGCACTCCCAGCATTGAGCCAAAACCATCTCCGGTTGCTCTTGCGGCGGCGTTGCATTTTCAAAAGTATCCATGACTCTTCCTCGTGATTTGAGGCTGGCCCTAGCGGCCTTTGCGCCACTTCGCATGTCGCTCCGTTCGAGAAACGGTAAAATGGCTCCTGTGGAATCTTATCCGCAGGGCAAACCGATTCCCAACCGGGAGTTGGTGCGAGAACCATGCTGCCACCGGAGCTAGAAAGAACAGAAGTGTTGACTGCACTGACAGTTCTGCTGACCGGGGCATCCGGTTATGTCGGTGTCGGCTGATGACGCAAGTTCAAATAAATGGGCCAAGCCAACCATGCCAATTACACGCACATCGTCAGCCGAAAAACTTCTTGATGGCGTGCAGCGTAGCCGTACGTCCAATGCGACCCCAGGAGTCGGTTAGCGGAATATGTTTAGGGCAAACCGCCGTGCAATTCTGAGCATTTCCGCACTGCTGGATACCTCCTTCGGTGGTAACAGCATCCAGTCGCTTGCCTGCATTGAAACGACCAGTTGGATGCGAGTTAATCAGCACCACTTGATTCATGGCATGTGCCCCAATGAAGGTTCGATCAAAGTGGATGTCTTGTCTTGCCTTGAACTCTGCTTCCGATTCGCCTTCGGCTTTCTGAATTTGCGCCAAGTTGTACTGCGGACACGCTTCCAAGCAGCAGCCACAACTCATGCACTCGCTTAGCGGGTACGCCTGCTGCTGCTCTTGCTGAGACTGTCGAGGCCCCGGCCCTTGGTCGTAGTAACCATCTACCGGAATCCAGGCTTCGACTTTTTCCAACGCTCGAAAGAGCCGACGACGATCCACCACCAGATCACGAACGACGAGAAACTTGCTGAGCGGGCGAAGCTCGATTTCACCGGGTTGATCGGCCACGAGCCTTTCCACTAAAGCACTGCAAGCCTGTCGAGTGCGACCATTGACTAGCATCGTGCAGGAGCCGCAGACTTCTTCGAGGCAATTGGCTTCATAGGCGATGGGAGCAACGATTTCGCCGCTGGTGGTCTTCGGCTCAGTTGCGATGCGTTGTAAAACTCCCGTGACATTCAGCCCAGGTTCACGACGAATCAGAAAACTCTGCCAGTAGCTCGCTTCGGCTGGATGATCCTGCCGAAGAATGCGAACGCTCACCCAACCTTCAGCGTCATTCACAGAATCAGTCCCTTCAAATAGCTGACGAGCAGCGGGACCGTTCATGTTCCCCATGTCGGCCAGAATGAAGAAGCATTGGGCAGACAATCATTTCTTAGCCAACAGAAGTGTTACCAGCAACGAAGAATCTTCGCTGGCCTTTAACGCATGTGGCTCGCCTGCGGTGAGATAAAGCAACTGTCCCACAGAGAGTTCGACTGCGTTCTCCCCGACTGTGAAGGTGACTCGCCCTTCCAAGCATTGCACAGTGATCTCGCCGGGAGCTTTGTGCGAGGGAATGTCTTTGCCTGCTGGCAGGACCAAGCGGATTAACTCCAAGTTGGCGGTCTTCACCAGAGTTTCTGTTTTGGAATCGCCCAGGGCAGCGCCGAGTGGCAACTCGATGATCTCGCCCGATTTGGCATGGTGAATCGACATTAAGCATTCCTCCGAAAAGAGTGTCCGGTTTTGAGACCGGCGACAAATAAGACCAACGCCACGGCTCCGAGAAAGAAGATCGTGTCGCCTGGAACTCGCATCCACCGCAAGTTTTGCATCAGCGGCGTTTGCAAGAACTCGCTGCTGCGGGCGTACCAGTAACCATGCTCGACAGAGGCCCAGGTCTGCATCAGACCTACGGGCAACAAGCTCAGCAGGCACATCGCCGCCAAACCGCCGTTCAAAGACCAGAACGAGAACCGCAGCAGCCCATCCTTCCATTCCACACCGGGAATTAGGACTCGCAAGCAGACCAGCATCAACCCGATCCCCAACATCCCATAGACGCCGAATAAGGCAGCGTGACCATGCAACGGAGTCGTGTTGAGCCCCTGCATGTAATAGAGAGCAATCGGCGGGTTAATCATAAACCCGAACAACCCGGCCCCGACCATGTTCCAAAAGGCGACAGACACGAAAAAATAGATCGGCCACTTGTACCTTTGCACCCACGGGGACGATCTCGACCGTCGCAAATCCTCCATCGCATCGAACCCGACGAGAACCAGAGGAACCACTTCCAGCGCACTAAAAACCGATCCCCAGGCCAAGGCTACGGGTGGCGTTCCTGAAAAGTACAGATGATGGCATGTCCCGATGATGCCGCCTGACAGAAAAATTGTGGCGGACAACAGAGCCGCCGCCGCAGCGATCCCCGGTTTGATCAAATTCAGTCGCATGAAGATGAAGGCGATGACGGTGGTGGCGAAAACCTCGAAGAATCCTTCGACCCACAAATGAACCACCCACCAGCGCCAGTATTCGACTATCGTCAGGTTCGTATGCTGCCCCCAAGTCAGCCCCGCACCGTAGAAGAGAGCGATAGCGCCCGTGGAGACGGCCAGCAAAGCCACAAGCTGTTTCTGCTCCCCTTCTTTTCGCAAGGCTGGGAGCAAGACTCGAATCATTAAGAACAGCCAGAGCAGCAGACCGACGAACAGGCCAACCTGCCACGCTCGCCCTAAGTCCACGTACTCGTAGCCCTGATGGCCAAGATAGAACGACACCGTGTCCGACAGCTTGTTGTGAACGCTCAACCATTCGCCGGTTAATGAGCCGACCACCACGACCAGCAGTGCCACAAACAGGATGTTGACGCCCAGGCGTTGGCCCTTTGGTTCCTTCTCGCTCACCAGCGGGCCGATGAACAAACCGGCAGCCAACCAAGCCGTGGCGATCCAGAAGAGGCCCAATTGAATGTGCCATGTTCGAGCCACGCTGTACGGCAACCATTTTGAGAGTGGAAAGCCGTAGAACGCATCGCCCTCAACGCCGTAGTGCGCCGTGATGACTCCCAAGAGCATTTGCAACAGAATCAAGGCGGACACGACCCAAAAGTATTTGACGGTCGCTTTCTGAGAAGGAGTGGCTTGCCAACTGCCTAGTGGATCGGTTTCCGGCGCAGTCGGCTCTTGCTCGGCCTCTCGTCGAGACGCATACCACCATGCCATCGCTGAAATTCCCGCCAGCAGCATGATGATGCTCACGCCCGTCCAGACTACTGCATCACCAGTGGCTCGGTTACCGACCAATGGCTCGTAAGGCCAGTTGTTGGTGTAGCTTATGTGAGCGTTCGGTCGATTGGTCGAGGCTGCCCACGAGGTCCAAAAATAGAAAGCCGAAAGCCGACGCAGACGAACCGGATCGCTCACGGCTCCAGCGGGAATGGCGTAGTCGGTTTTTCCGTTCGAGAACACATCTGAATAGTGGGCCAAGTTCGACTCAAACGCAGCGGCACGAATCGGAGCAACCGTAACCATTTGCGTTTTCGGATCGTAGGTATTGGTCCGCATGAGTGTGGTCAACCGACCACTCAACTGCGCCTGCTTCTCATTGTCGAGTTTCTCGAACTCGGTGTCGTAGTCACTCTTTGCCCAGCGGTCGAGGATGAAAATGGCTTCACGATGTAGCCAATCGGCTGTCCAGTCCGGTGCGACATAACTGCCGTGTCCCCAGACTGAGCCGACCTCCATTCCGCCGAGTGTCTGCCAAACATTTTGGCCAGCTTGAATCTCGCCTTCGTCAATGACCACCTTGCCTTCGGTGGTGACTACCTGCTTCACAATCGGTGGAGCTTCCTCGTAAATCCGAGTGCCGATCCAGCCAAGGACAGAAAAGGAAACAAACAGAACGAGGGTGAAGCCGATCCAAAGCTTTTTCATGGTCCACTTACTCGCTCTTCGCAGGGGTAATTTGAAGGACAATCATCGTTCAACGGAAGTGATCAGTATGGATCACTCCCATTTCTGCAATTCCTACCGGCCTCATTCAATGGGCAGTGTGTAGCTGATCGCTCCAATGGCTACACCCTTTTTGGCGTCGGCGTAATGCGGATGGCACATGACGCACTTCTGCATAACCACGGGCACAGGCGTCATCGCACGCAGGTACGGCTTGCCATCTTTTTCGATGATCTGTTCGTAATAGTCCTTCCCGGCCTGCAATTGGCTAACACCCTTTTTCTCGAACTCATCCTTGGCGACATTCTTGTTGTCGTAGGGTTTTCCAGTTACATCCAGCAATCGAACTCCGTGCCAGCCTTTTTTCTCGACCTCGCTAAACAGAGCGATTGCAGCACTGCCTGCGGGGAAATCATTTTCGTCATTGACATATTTATCCGTGATTAGCACGACGGCGGTTTTGTACACGTCGTCCAGCATCCGTACCGTCTTCCGGGTCCGCTCCGTAGCCGCTGCCGATGGCTCGTTCTCGTTCTCGTTCTTCGGCGGCGCTTGCTCAGCCGAAAACAGGAGTCCGGTCACAACTAAGGCTGCCAACAGCCCACAAACGAGAATTGACGACGTTCGACCCATGTTGATTTCCTTTCCAAAACGAGCGAGAGCTTAAAAGTGGACTACGATATCCAATTTTGGAATATAGCGAACGGTTAATGTGGATGTCAATGTCCAGAATGGCTTTCTATTGAGCCGGTCGAGGTTTGGGCCGGGCCAGTTGGTGGAGCGCCATTCGCCTCGCTTCTTCGGCGATGACTACCAGTGCAGTCAGCGGATTAACAGGTATTCGCACCTTCGCTCGAACGCCGAGAAACAAAGTTTCCGACAATCTTTTCCACAAGCGGCATCAGCAGTGAGAAATCCACCGGCTTCAGAAAGGAACACCTAATTCCCGCCTCGGCTGCTTCACCCGTTGTGGTGATGGAAGTGAAGCCAGTTATGAGTGCAACCACGATGTTCGGCCGCATGATCTTCAAGCGTCGGCAGAGTTCCAGGCCGTCCATGCCGGGCATGTTGTAATCGAGAAGAGCCAAGAGGTAGTGGTGCCCCCCGGATAATTCCACGGCACTTGCACCGTCGTGGGCCGTATCCACCGTGTAGCCGAGGTCCATGAACACGTCCGACATCGAATCGCAGGTGTCCGTGTCGTCGTCAACCAACAAGATGTTTGTGTCTATCACCGGCATTCCTCCCTGTTGTGTTGGGCTACCGACAATAAAAAAGGCCGACGTGGCGGAACACCCCAAGGGTCGTCCACCACGTCGGCCTACTCTTTAGCCAACGCTGTATCGTACTCCTCAAGTCGAGGACAGCACAGGCCGAGACGCATCTTGTTCAATCCCCTCAAATCATGGCCATGATTGAGAGTTGCAGCACGGTCGCCGTCGCCACCCAGATCAGATACGGTACTTGTGCCAGCGCCACCCAGTGGAAGTGCGGCCAGACGGCAACGATCATCCATACAGTGGTCAACTCGGCACTCACATGCTGGTTGAGAGTAGCTGCTCCTCCCTCACATCGAATGTCTACGAGTCGGACGCCGCTCGTTGTAGCAGGTACGCCCTGGCTGAATCAGCCATCGTCACCAAGGCTGCACCCATCATAATGGCGTCCTTGATGACGAGCCTTCCGGCCCCGCTCAGATACGGAAATCCGTGCTGCGCATCGCCAAGAGGTGGAACCCAACATTCGGGCGTCGTGATGAGAAACGACAGCGTGACGAACGACATCACGAAGACCAGGAAGCTGCCGACTGCCGCCGCCTGGGGAAGCCAAGGATGCAGGCAGAGCAGCAGTCCGTACAGGACGATCACGGTCCCCAGCCCGTAGGCAAACTCGTAAGTTCTGTTCGACTCGTGCCAGGAGCGGTTCTCTGGCACGAGTGCCCCTTCGGGGTTCTTGTGGGCTTTGTAGTTGCTAGGATCGGCATAGAAAAAGCTCATAGTGGGACTGTTGGCGACGAACGGCACGATGCCGTCCGCTTCGTACCGAAACGCCTTCAGACCTCCGATCCAAAGCAACACGACGATGAGTCCAACTCTGGTCAGAGTTATGCCCACTTTGTCCATTCGAGACGCCAGTTCAAACAGTTTCAGCACGCTCATTTTGCTTCTCCGGTTAGAGTCAGAAACGGCGAGCTTCGATTCTCTCACCGCCCTACTTCAACTATCGGATGCCCCACCAGAACGCAGAATGGGCGCATGGGACGAAAGCATGGACAGATTGCTCCCGCCTCGAATTTCCGTCTCGAAGTCACGGAAGAAGGTCGGAGAGTAGCCGGTGGCCTTCTTGAACAAGCGACTGAAATAGAGTTCGTCGGAAAAGCCAACCTCTCGTGAAATCTCTTTCACGGACTTCAACGTGTGGAGCAGTTGCCATTTGGCGTGAATGAGAATGCGATTACGAATCAGATCACTAGGCGTGGTCCCAAGATGATCCCGCACAATCCTGCCGAGAGTCTTGGGGGTGACGTGCAGTCGCTTGGCGTAGTCGGCGGGTGAATGCAGGGTTTGGTAGTTCGCTTCGATAAGGTCACGAAGCTGAGCGAGAACGGGATGTCGCAAGTCTGCCAGCCCTGGTCCACAGGCTGCCGCCTGCGGCGTCTTAAGACGAGTGGCGAGGATCAGCAGCACTTTCAGATAGGCGAGCATGACCTCGCCAAAGGCAAGCTCTTCCCTGCCTTGTTCGTTCCGAATGCGTTCGACCAGACCCAAGACTTCCGACCTCGCATGTTCGTCCAGGGTGACGACAGGAGCGCCGTAGGGATCGTTAAACAGAATGCCGCTACAGCCAACCTCGGCGTGAAACGTCTCCACGCAGAGAAAGTTCGCATGAAACTGGATGAGTTCTCCGTGAACTGAACGAGTCGGTGCGAATCGGATGTGCTGGTAGGGAACAAAGAATAGCAGTGAGTTGGGATGGAGGTAAAACTTAGAAGCATCGGCCCAGAACGAGCCGGAACCAGATTCGATGAAGTAAATCGAGAAGTAGTTCGTGCGTGGCGGCTCGGTCGGTTTGCAGGGGAGCCGCAGGCTTTCCATTCGGATCGCCTGATCGCCCTGACGAGGATCGTACAAGTTGCCGATATTGCGTTTGCTCATCGTGACGATAGCCGGGAATTATTCACTTCCCTGAGTTGCGAGCTTCATTTTTCCCAATTCATCGCAGTGATCGACAGTTGCAGCACGGTCGCCAGTGACACCCACACGAAATAGGGAACCTGGGCCACGGCAACCCAGCGGTAGTGTCGCCAGATGGCAACCATCATCCAGATGATTGTGACCCACACGATCAGGATGTCCACCGATGCCAGCGGCAGGTTCCGCATCCCGAACTGGATCGGGGTGAAGATCAAGTTGGCGACGAGGTTGATGGCGAACGGCAGTGCCACGAGCCACGGCACTTTGCCTCGAATAGTCTGCACGAAGACGAAGCCGAATGTGACGAGGATGATCGGGTAGAGAATCTGCCAGATCAATCCGATGGTCGCAGGGGCCGGTGTCCAACTTGGTTTGGCGAGCGTGTTGTACCAGTCGAGCCAGTTCATCTGGAGCAGCCTTCGTTTAAGCACGAATCGATAGTAACGGCAGGACTGCGCCGCAAGGCTACGGGCATTCGCAAACCACCCGGAATCCGTTGGGTATGTACATCAGATCAAAGAGCGATTCCATAAATCCTCCATCGTCTTCCTCGCCTTCGATGTCCTCGTCTGGTGATCCTGCGTCTGCTCGAAGTTGTCGCCTCGCTGAACTTGTGCAAACGAACTCGGTTGCAGAACACCAGCCTCCTCGCATAACCCTGAACACCTCCGTGTTCTCACCCTCTAGCCAAGCGCTTCCATCATTCGGTGCGCCATCGTAGTTCGGGTGCCAGACATCTTCACACCACTCATCGACGTTTCCGTGCATGTCGTAGATACCCCAGGCATTCGGCGGATAGCTGCCAACCGGTGTAGTTTGAGCATCATGTCGAGGTCCGCTCTCCACCAACTGTTCAAGCTCCCGAACAGCATCCTCTTCACCATCGGGCGGCATCCCAAATCGTTGTATAAATGGAGTGAAATTCGCCTGAGTTGGCAAAAGCGAATCGCCGAATGCAAACTTGCTCGTTGTCCCTGCACGGCAGGCATATTCCCACTCGGCTTCACTGGGTAAACGGAACACCCGCTGCAGACGCTTGCAAAGCCGGTCGCAGAAGTCCTGGCAATCAAACCAACTTACTTGGTCTATGGGCAATCGTGGGTCGCCCTGATGCTTTGAAGGGTTTCTTCCCATGACAGCGCTCCACTGTGCTTGCGTCACTGGGAATCGTCCGATGTATAAAGGTCGATAAATCCGCACCGGATGTTGTGGAGCTTCACTTGGTACTTGATCAGCGTTTGGCGAACCCATGAGAAATTCGCCGGCGGGAACTAGCACCATCTCCAGTTCAATGTCATCGGCAATCGCAAACGAGAGCAAAGATGGACGGTCACCGTCGGACTTCTCAGCAACACGCTGCCGCAACCTCCGAAGCGTCCCGTTGCGTTTTCGACGAGTCGCCTTGATGCGGCGAATCAGAGGACCGTTGTTCTTGTTGTCAACGACTTCATCAACTTGTCCCGATGAACAGCCACGCTGAAGCAAGAACGACTTTATGAACTGCTGGTAAGCCATCGGGCCAAGTTGCTTTTCGAGCGAGTTCGCATCCCAATCAAAGTCGTCCCTCTCCATGCTGTGATGGTCGTCAGGATTGAACTCGTGGCCGCAGACTCGGCATTCGTAAGCAGTTGCTTGGTAATTCTCCTTCCAACGTCCAACTGAAGCGTTTGCCTTGCATCTAGGGCAGTGCGGAAAGACCGTGTACCAACCAAAATCAGTGTGGCCAAGCGGAGACAGCGAGACGTGGACCGGCAACTCCCAGCGGATTGCGGTGTCCAGAGCGTTAAGGAAGTGGCGAACGTCCTTGTCCTTGGGATCAGCGTAATCGCAGGCGGCATTTAGAAGTTCGTGAAGTACCTCTGCCTGCAAACGACGAAGTGGCGATTCGATCCAAAATCCGTACCAAAGTGGCGTTGTCAGCGGAAACGCCGATCTGATCCGAGACTCAAGGTGGCGCTGCTCAATGATGGTCCAAAGTTGCTTGTCGAGTTCCTCCGAATCGGGCCAGACATCGAGATAGCCAAAACATCCAGCCACCTCTACGCCAAGTTCGCCCTTGGCATTTGCTTCACACAAATGGCAGGTCGAAAGCACCATCGGCAAACCGCCAAACGGCCCTAGTCGATCCTCAATTCTGAAGCCAGATACGGGGATGCTTTGGACCTTCCCGGCATTATCTCTTTCCGTCGTCCAGCCGGTGACGCAGATTCCGTTCACATTGCGATTGTCGCCCTCTGCCGCCGCAACTGTGCGGAAGTCGGCCAGTTGCTTAAATGTCTGGTCTGGCAGAAACCAGCGGTCACCATTGCGGAAAGTGCATTTGCGTTCGAGTGACCACCTGACGACTTGACGGGTATCTGCCATCCTGCACCATTCTTGGCTAGGCGATTAGACGCTCCAACATCACTTTAAGAAGTTCTTTCATGCTCGTTCGATGCGTCTCAACACGGAATGACCGGGCAATGCACTCGAACGTCGAATCATGGAACCAGAAGACGTAGTGATTCAAATCGTGCCAGGATTCGGGGCGGTACATGCGGTGTACGCTGTTGATGGCCTCAATCTCTCGAAGCCATCGTGAATTCACCACTCTCTGCGCTCTGTACGGTTCAAGCCCCTTGCCATTCAATGGGTGGCCTTCGATGACTTCGTCATTCGGCGCTCCGAGCTTTGCTGAAACGCAATTCTCGAACTCGACAAGGCCAAGCGGTTCCGGCAATTGAGCCGAGGCAGCCTTTACAGTAACGTAGCTTCCATCCCAATTCGGGTCCGGTTCACTGACGAGGAAGGCCAGCAGCGCCCGATAGTCATTCACAAGCAATTGCGGCATAGGAGCGCCTGTGTCCCATTTCACGGCGAATGGAATCGTCTCCGCATATTCGTCCCCCCTCGAAGCGGACATGGCTCGTTCAAGCCGCAGGACTTCTTCATGTGCGGCGTCGTACTCTTCCCGCTCTCCACCTTTGTGCTTCGGGGCAAGCGCCTTGACCGCACGATCAAGGCGCTCGTTGGCAATGTGCAGTTCCCTTTCTAGGTCAGTGTCTTGCATTTTGTCCGTCATTCAGAGCTAGTTTCCTTCATGTCAGGGGAGATCAGCATCGCCTCTCGCAGCATCTCAGCGACAGTTCATTTCCCTTGAACCTCCGTTCGATCCAGCACCTTTCCGTCCAGGCTCTTCAAGTCGATGGTCGCCGACTTCTTCTCTCGATTGAACGTGAGCAACACGTAATTGTCCTCGCTGAACAACGCATTCGACTTGGGATCGGGGTATTTGTTTCCCTTCCCATTCAGCGAAGTGTCGAAGTAATGCAGGCCATCGACCTCGGCTCGTTCAGCAAAGTGTCCGAAGCCGGTGATGCACGCTGTTCCTTTGCGGAAGAGTTCGTGCCAGCCTCCCTTGGCCTGACTTCGGATGCTGCCGTTACGCTCGTTGTAGATGGTGACAACAAACGGGGAAGGTTTCGCCATCAGGCTCTCATACCACTTAAACTGCTCCGACTCCCGGCTGAAATCGTGGCACGTTTGCCAAGTTGTTCCGAAGTCCGCAATGTGGTTGAAGTCGAGAGCGACAAAACGCACGCCAAAGTCTGATACGTCGAAATGCCACTTCCATTCGTCGTCGGGAAGCTCGAAGAATTGCCGGAACGCCGTGGCGTCAATGTCGTAAACCGGCTCGGCAGGTGGCTTGTCGCCTCTTGGCCGGATTTCTCGATCATGGTTGCCCAGCACCGGCATGAATGGTGTCGAGCGGAAGAGTTCTGGGTAGGCGTCGATCAACTCCGCATAGGGCAGGAAGCAATCCTTCTTTCCATCGCCACACTTCTGCCAAAGACTGGTGATGTTGTCGCCCGCTGTCATCAATAGATGCACATCATCTTTGACGAGAGCGGTCAGATCGGCCTTGGCATGCCAGTTGGCTACAACGGCAACCCGAAGTTCGTCGGTCGGACACGACTTAAAGGTTCCTGTCAGAGGAACGAGGTCGGCAGCGCCGACCGAGTAGTGGTAGGTCTTGCCTTTCTCTGTAACTGGAATCTCGACGTGATGAAGTGTGCTTGTACCTGCGATTCGCCCTTCTTGTCCGAAGTCCTTCGTCACTCCGAAACGAACAACGGACTCGCTCGGCGTCTTGGTCGTCCAACTCACTACAATCTTGCTCGGATCGTGGCTTCGGTGCGTGAGCCATGCTCGCTCGACCTGAGCGAATGCTGGCGACGATGACAACTGCCAGATGAACATCAATCCGGCAGCGATGAATGTACGAAGCATTTCGGAAACCCAAGGGTGCTGCATGTCAGGCAAACCGTCATTTTAGCGACCGCAGTTCATGCGGTCATTGGCACGACTTTGCGAACAGCCGTGATCCTGTGCAGATTTCACAACAAGTCCGACGGGCGTCAAAAACAAGAACGGCGTCGAATCAGAATCCCAAAAGCACCTCATTAATAACGACACCCAGCCGACTGTCCGAATCATGTCGAATTATTATCCAGAATCTTTCCAGATTCTGTGCAAAATCCGATTTGGACACACTCAGTTACGTTGTCGTAACACGATCAACGCAACCTCGTTATCACGTGAGTCTCGTTTTCGTCGTCTTCGCTTACTTCGCTTGAACTTCACTCGCTCCGGCTGTCGCCGTCGCTCGTTCCTTCACACTTGCCGAAGGCACTCCATCGACTTGGCCGCAAGGCCATGTCTCGAAGCGCAAGTGAGCGCAGCGAACGAGCATCGAACAACTCAACTACCGCCATGCGGAGTCGAGTACGACGAAGCGATCCTGATTTGGCCGAAGCTATGCGCATTCTGCGGCGAAGAAGAGTCGCTGCAAACTCGGTCGCCTTTAAGAGCAACTTAGTAATCCGCTGCTCGCTCCCTTCGGTCGCTGCGCTGCGGGTGGTGGTCGGCTTCCGACCACGCACATGGGGGTTCCTTCGGAAGTTTGTACTGGGAGGAAAAGGAACATCCTTCTCCCACGGCAGTGTTCTCAAATGCGTTGTGCGTGCGGACGAGCCACGACGCCGGTAACGGCGGCGGGGCGAGGCGGAACGTTCAACGACGGGCGTCACAAAACTGACTCGAAGTTGAAATAACAATCCGCAGGAAACGAACAATGGCTCTCGCAGTTGGTCACAAGTCGAACTTTGAAGCGTTGGCCCAGGCATTCGGCGCTGGAGACGTTGCGCTGATTGAATGCGAGCTTCGGACAACGGGCGAGGAAGTGGCGGTGATCTGTGCCGCAAATCGCTTGGCAAACGGGGTGATCGACTTCGTTCCGTTCGCCATTCTTTTCAATGACAATCCGTATGAGTTGCTCAACCCGCCGAATCCTGATGGTGGTTTTCAGTCGTAGTCGAAGCGGGTTAACTCGTTGTCACAGCTTCGTCGAGGCCAAACTCACGTTTCAAGAAGTCGAGCGTCTGCTCATGTCGCAATTTGCAGACGACGTTTTGATTAGCGAAGACGCCAGTGAAGGTTTTGGACTCTTCTCTAGGAAAAGAGCAAAGCCATTTCACGCCGACAACCCATTCGGATAGCTCAGGGTCGTCGCTGTTGGAATTCATTGACGGAGCGACCAATGGCAAGTCCAAAAGTCGCTTTCCATCGACCATAAAGTCCTTTGCCATGCATGCGGTCGATGTGATCTCACCGTATCCGACATATCCGTAACCTTTCAAGTAGGCAAATATCTTGTCGCCGACTTCGAGTTTTATCAGTGGCCTACTATAAACCGCACCTTGTCCAGCCGAAGTAAATCCGTATTTGCGAAAGTCATCCCAGTTTCGGAATGGGCGCTCGCCCACGTTGACGAACCACGTCCCTGACCACGGAAGTTTGTGGCGAGCCTCAGAGCGCTGTTCAACCTCCTCTGGGTCCATTAACCAGGACCGGCCCACAACTTCCTTCCCATTCACGGTAAAGCAATTGAAAAATACTACGTTGATGTCGAGGGAATGTTCAGATGCTAAATACTGAACAATGCGTTCGGATGAATCGTCGAGCTTCGATGCGACGATGATCAGCCTGTGGCTAACGTTGATTGCAGTCGGAATTGGCGAACCAAATCGCTCGGCAAATGCCTCTGAAAGGCTGCGTTTCAAGTATTTTGCGGCCAATGCGCCAACTTCTGCAGGCGACAGTTCTTTCGCCCAAGAGGCATAATCCAAAATCTGGGCAACAACTTCACGTGGCGTTTTGTCCTTTTTCAATTCAAGGACGATCAGGTTGCCCTCCGAGTCGATCCCGAGCAAATCAAGATAACCACGGTACCGAGTTTGTACTTGCCGACCGATCAGCAGTAGTTCCATCCCGAGTAATGAAGTGTCGTTTTCAATCCAATCCTCAAGCCTCATCTCGTCATCGAGAACTTCAACCGGGCATGCCTTCAGGGCTTTGCCATTTACTTCCCAGAGCGACATCTGAAGCGACATTCTGCTGGTCTCCATTGGTGTTGCTGCAAAGTCTAGCAGGCGAGATGTCTGGTGCAACACATTCGGCGAACGAACACCGACGGGCGTCCCAAGTCTGTTCCCAACACATCACCTTGGAGCAGAACGATGGACGCTTATCTCGATCAGTTTGCCGAAGACCGAATCAACGGCGGCTACGGCTCAATCCTCGATCAGATCGAGGCTGACGAGCGTTTCGGCGACGACGAACCAGTTTGTCTGACCTGCGAGGACTTCGGCTGTAGTCACTGTGTTGTCATCGAAGATGATGAGCCGAACGATCATATTCTCTCCCAGCAGGAACTCGAAGACTTCGAGCAAGCGGACGAATACTTCTGGCACTTTGGCGATGATACGGGCGACTGGTGATCGGCAAGCTTGCTTCAGTTCCAAGCTGGAGGTAGGACACGGTCGACCTAAAACCCAGCGCATTGCTGCGCTGGGTTTTCTTCCATGCCCTGAAAAACCACGAACCGGACGTTCCGACGGGCGTCTACAGAAAGTTGCCGCCAGCCCCCGACAATGGACATACGCCAATGCAGATCGTCGGCCTTCCCCAAAATTTTTGGGTCGTCACTGACCCGTCACCGAAGTCGCCGCTCGGTGACTTCTGTTTTGAATGCGACTTTCGGCGATTCGCTCTCCAAGTTCGAGGCGGTCTGGAAGTGGCCAGCATCAAAGGGATTTTCGCTGATCAGAAGGATGCCGAGACGTTTACTAGGTCGTTGATGGATGACAACGGCGACCGTGAGCAAGCCGAGGTAAGTCCTCGCAACTTCTACGTCGCCACGCTCAGTCGATACGTCTTGGTTCAAGCCTTCAACGCCCTTGGGGCGTTGAAGGCGGGGGAAGTTCATCCAGTGCTGGAAGGCAGTGAAGTTCTGACGGTGCGAATCGCCACGCCGGAGGAGATCGAACTTACGGAGTGGCATGAACAGAAGGTTGACGAGGAACGACGGGTGTCGGGTTCGTAACGAAATCAAACTACCTGCAAAGCGGAATAACCATGAACGAATCTAACGAAATCAGCGACTTTGCGCCATCATCACTGAGCCATTTGATTGGCCAGCGAAAGGTGATCCAGCAAGTCGAGGTTGCACTCGACGCCGCACAGCAAGATGGCAAGAAGCTCGACCACTGCCTCATGGTCGGACCACCTGGACTTGGCAAAAGTGCCTTGGCCCAGGTCATCGCCCAGGAAATGGCGACCGGCTTCCATGAAGTCTTGGGCCAATCGCTGAACTCACCCGCCGAATTGAACGCACTTCTGCTGGGCGTAAAAAAGCGGGACATCGTATTCATCGACGAATGCCACGAAATGAAGAAGGAGTTTCAAACTGCACTCTACCTCGCCCTCGACAAGCAGAAGATTTTCGTAAAGACCGGCACCGGAACACCGATGGGCCTGAGCATTGCCGACTTCACGTTGCTGCTGGCGACGACAGACGAGTTCTGCATTTTGCAGCCGTTGCGGGATCGGATGAAGCTCGTGCTTCGATACGAGTTCTACAGCGATGAAGAACTGGCGATTGTCCTGCTGCATCGCACGAAAGCGCTTGGCTGGAAGGTCGATGATGTTGTGCTGGTTCAGATCGCCTACCGATCCCGTGGAACTCCTCGCCTTGCACTTCGGTTGCTTCAATCGTGTCACCGTGTTGCTCGTTCAGTCGGCGATTCCACGATCACAGCGGCGCACCTCCATCGTGCTTGTGAACTTGAAGAGATCGACGATATCGGCCTTGGCCCGAACGAACAGAAGTACCTGCGGATTTTGGAGTCAGGGCCGACTCGATTGAATGTGGTTGCGTCGATTCTCAGTCTTCCGAGTCGAACTGTGAGCGCCGTGATCGAACCGTTCTTGATTCGTTCCGGCTTAGTGACAAAGGACAAGAGCGGGCTACGGGAACTGACCGCCGATGGTCGTGAGTTTCTGTCTCAATCGTGTCAGCAACCCGTCTAATTATCGCAACAGGAGTGTCGAATGAGCGCCCAAATGCAAACTCAAACAAAGGCCATCGTGACTGTTGCCGAGATGGCTCGGATGGTCGGCCTGTCCCGAGCAAGGTTTTACCAACTGATCGGATCGGCGTTCCCAGCGCCGGAACGAGACGCTGAAACTGGCCGTCCATTTTATGTCGAGGTTGTGCAAAAGGTGTGTCTTGAAGTGCGCCGCCGAAACTGCGGAGTCGATGGCAAACCGATCCTTTTCTACGCAAGGCGAGGCGGAGCGCCCACGGCTCCGACCAAACGACGGGAGTCGAAGCCGCAAGAGAAAGTGAAGAACAAATACACCACCATCGTCGATGCGATGAAAGGTCTTGGCCTAGTCGGTGTCACCGATCAACAGGTCAGTGCCGCAGTCGCCAAACTGTTCCCAACTGGGATCGCCCAGGTCGATGAGGCCGAGGTCATCCGCTCCGTTTTCGTTCAGATTCAGCGTCAGAATTCGACCGATAATCTCGGTCGATAATAGTCAATATCAGCCCAGTTGGTCCCGAAAGGTGTCTGATTCATGTCCAATTTGCGTCCAGAAGGCCGTGAGAATTCGGGCGATAATGTTTTCACCGGCATCCCGACCGGGCCGAACGAGCCTACCTTGTTCAGTCAGTTTCTCTGCTCACTCGATCTCGCCGCCAACAGTCGGCGTGCGATGGCTCAAGATGTCAGAAAGTTTGCTTCGTGGTTCAGCGCATCGAACAAAGAATCGTTCGTCATTGGTCGAGTGACGACACGGGACGTGACTGACTTCAAAGAGTACCTGCGCCGGGACAAGCAGCAGGCCGTCGCCACAGTCAATCGCTGCCTTGTGACCATCCGACGATTCTTCCGTTGGCTCACAGAGAATGGTCATGTGAAAGCGAATCCAGCCAAGCCGGTGAAGGAACTTCGTCGGCAGCAACTTTCACCCAAGGGCCTGGATCGGGCTGCAGTTCGGCGGCTGCTTCGTGAGATCGAATTGCGCCAGGACGTGCGGGCGAATGCAATCTTCTCGACCATGCTCTACACCGGGTGCCGTGTTGGCGATCTCGTCGGGCTGGAGTTAGAGGATTTGGTTTTGCATGATCGTGGCGGTTCAGTTGTCTTCCGAAATGGCAAGGGCGGAAAGCAACGGACGGTTCCTATGTCGTTACCCGCTCGGCGAGCGATTCAATCGTATTTGAATGTTCGCCCTCCGGTTTCTGTGGGTGCCGTCTTCGTCGGCGAGCGAGGTCGATTGACCGAGCGAGGAGTCAGGGCATTGTGCGACAAGTATTCCGTACTCATCGGCGTGAAACTGCACCCGCACTTGCTTCGTCACACGATGGCGCATCAGTTCCTGGCTGACACCGAAAACGATCTCGTCGGTCTAGCCCAAATTCTCGGCCACGAATCGCTCAACACGACGGCGAGGTACACAAAGCGGTCAGCAGAGAAACTGGCCGAGTCGGCAGATCGGATAAGCTACTAGCGAATCGCACTTCAAGGAAACAGGGGGCCAACATCACTTAATAGATCGCAGGATAGTGTTAAGCCTAAAAATAGCGACGAAACTTTGCCTACTTCCAGTGATGGCGAATGACATCTATTGCAAAAAATAAGGCAATTAACACGATTCCGTTTCTGATGCCTACATAACTAGCAGCTACATAATTAGCCACAATTGTGGCAATTGTTTGATTGAGCTTTCCGTAACGATAGAAGCTCAGTACCTTCTGTTGCTTGGAAATCTGAATTATCGTCAACCGCTCCCCCTCGGCTTTTATCAAGTCATCTAAATATGTCCCGAAACGCTCTCTGATGTTAACTGCGACAGTAAGGCACATCGCAGATAACACCAGACAGCCAACCGCTGATAATAGCACAATAACCTCGACACGCCCGAACGTTCGACTCGACGGATAATTTAGGATCGTCGCAATGAGTGCAATCGTCACTCCGATCATAAAAAGTCCCGCTCGTCCTTTCTCAACGATGCGGTAGCTTCGCTGCAGCTCATCTTCAAAATCCTTTTCGAGTTCCTCAAGTCTCGACTCGCTAATCGACTCCTCTGGAGCCTCGACCACGAATTGAGCGGCTTTGAGCACTTGAAGTTCGCCAGCAAGTCGCCAGTGCGCCCAGGCAGCAGAAAGGGGTGCAATCAACTGTTGCTCAATAAACGTCAGGATTGTCGTCAAGAGTTGCATCAGCATCGTGAAGCTTTCCCGTTCGTGACAACAGCCCGGCGATCTCTTCGTCTATTGGAAACCCGGTGGGAGGCATCAGCCACGCCCATTCCCCTGTAGGATTGATCTCGATGAAGTAATACTCGTTGCCTCTCATTGCCAAGTCAATACCGCCAAACACCAATCCAAGTTTCCGTACTAGCCGGCAACACCTTTCCTCAATCTCCTTCGGGAGTGAAATCGAGCGGTATTGGATGCGGGCTTTGTTTTCTCGCCAATCATTCGCAAAGCCGACTCCCGTCACCGAGACGATCTCAACTGCAAAGATTTTGTTGCCAACTACTGTTGCACGGATGTCAACTTTGGGTAGCACCGCTTCTTGAACAATTATTGGCGCTGTGGAGATATTGGCCCTGCACAGCTCTTCGCCATCGACCAGATTAGTGTAGATGAATCCTTCCGAGCTTCCGAAATTAAGCACGGTTGTATCGAGTGTTTTAACCGCTAGGCGTTGCCCAAGTGAGCGTCGTTGGGCTGCACTGGAGTCATTGGTAATGACTGTCCTTGGAATCTTAAATCCCAATGAAGCTGCTACCGACAATTGAAACGGCTTAATCTCGGCCTGATAGGTCGCAGTCGGATGGTTAATCCACTTTGCGTCACTAAACACTGTGAGTGCCCGAATGAATGCCGCCCATTGGCTTCTTGAGAACTGTTGCTCAGGACTTAGGTTTGGCTGATAGTTGTCACGAAGAAAGACTGGGGCACGAAAATATACGGAACGAAGGCTCTCGCTCACTATTTCAAATTCTACCGAAGACATCTGGCCCACAAGGCGAGCAGGCGACGGAAAGAGTTCCAGTCGCATTTCTGAAAACTGATCCCTATTCAAGCGGAGATACGAGACGCCATTCTTGATTAACTGGCAAATCACATAGTCAGTCGAAAAGTCGAACCTGCTAGAAAGTATCAGAACTTGCGGCTTTATTGGCTTCACAATCCAGCAAACCTTGATGCATAAGGCAGATCAGAAATAAATCGCAGCGCCTACTATTGCCCCTTTTGATCTTCGCCAGTCTCAACATCATTCTTTTTGGTCCCAGGAAAAATCCCGTCTATCCCTCTCGCTGCGACCAATTCTCCGGTCGCCTTATGTCGCCATCCGCCAGCGGCGTCATCATACTCTGAATCAGGAAACACATCAGGTCGATTTGACGGCACCTCGAATTGGACTGCCTTTTCAATAAGATAGTGCTTGCTTTGCATGGCGACCTGTCTGGAGGGTTTCAATGGCGAAGTGGCGTTGATGTCGGGAGCGTAATTCTAGCCTCTGCCGACAGTTGGAGGCAACGCTGGCTCAGCAATAATAAATGAGGTCATCTGCTGTACTGCCGACGGGTGTCCTGAAAACTCACCAACAAGTGAGGATCAGGAATGTGCAGGGAAACACACGTCGTCGTTTTTCGGAAGTGGCGAAACACCGGCACGATCATCGCTCTGCTCCCCGAACTGCCTTCCGAAAAAAACGGGTGGTACTGCGATTCGTATGAGCAGATCGGCCAGCACGGCGGAGCCGACTGTCACGGCGTGATCCAGCACACCACGCCGGCGTCAGCCGAAGTCTGTGCAGGTTTGGCCATAGAGCTAACCGGCATCGGCTACAACCTCAAGCCGATCAAGCGTTCTTCGTGTCGGCACCATGAGCGCCGGCGTGCGACGGTTAAGATGCTCCGCTAAATTCCTGGTTCTGTGCAGTTTGGGCGTGCTTTGCATCGAGCCTAATCATCTTTGGCCTGTGCTCTCCTCGGTTAATCTTCTCGATGTATTCACGATAGGTCTTGCCTGCCCGGATTCGGCCAACCGTCTGAGGGCTGAGTCCGAAAAGCCTAGCTATTTCGATGTCCTTCTTGTAGGACCGCTTAATCCAAAACCATATCTCGACGAACTCTCGAAACGACCTGATGCGTGATTTTGATGTCTTGCCGCTGTTAACTCGCTTGGATACGACACGGATCGACCCAATTTCGTAATGCAGCCCGGTGCGGTCGATTGATGCGCTCTCACCTCGGTGTTCGTGCCAAAATCTCATCAGTTCAGGTCGCACCCACGCCATGAATTCCGGTTTGCTCATGCGCACTTCCACGCCTCGGTAACACTCCCTGTGCCCTCTGCAGCGTCCTAGCAAATTGCTCCACATCCGACTTGCGAAAACACATGGCGAGCAGAGTTGCCTGCACCACGGAATCATTTCATTGCAATAGCGACAGAACTTCATATTTGACTCCCAGGTTCGGGATAGCGAGGCCATCGAGGAATGTTTGCCACGAAGTGAAGTCGGGACAAGTCACGGCGAAAATTTCGGCGAGAGAACGTTTCCGAACATCGTTCGAGTGAGTTTGGGGGAAGTGGAAAGTAACCTAGGGGGACTGTAAACATCCCGCCCCATCTGCTCCCGCTGGACAGTTGGGAGCGGGCCTGATCGAAGCGACGGGTGTCCCAAAGTCAGTGGCAAACCAACTGACACAAGGACGCTCAAATGATCGCTCAAACCGAAATCTACCAGCAAGTCACCGACCAGATCATCAAGCAACTCGAAAGCGGAGTCGGTGAATGGCGCAAACGGTGGGCGAGCGCCGGCTCCGGCCTGCCACGAAACGTGGCAGGCCGGAGCTACCGAGGCGTCAACATCTTGCTGCTCTGGTCAGCCGCTCAGGATCGTGGTTTCGATTCGACGATGTGGGGAACGTTTAACCAATGGAAAGGCGTTGGTGGTCACGTTAAGCGTGGTGAGAAGGGAACTCGAATCATTTTCTGGCGAGTCGTCACAGAGACGGTCACAGACCCGAAGACTGGTCAGGAGAAAGAGGAACGCCGGTTCTTTTGCAAACAATTCGTCGTTTTCAATCTCGCCCAGTGCGGCGGCGACAAGCTCGAGCGCTTTCGCACCGTTCGCCCCGTTCGTGAGTTTGTGGATTTCACTCCGGCTGAAGAAGCGATTTCGGCGACGGGTGCCGACATTCGGCACATCGGCAACCGGGCCTTCTACACTCCCGATTCCGACTTCGTACAACTACCGCCTAAGGTCGCTTTCGACAGCGAAGCGGCCTATTACTCGACAGCACTCCATGAATTGGTTCACTGGAGCGGTCACGATAGCCGCCTAAATCGGCTCGACAAGTTGACACGGTTCGGAGATCAGTCTTATGCCGCTGAAGAGTTGGTCGCCGAACTCGGCGCTGCCTTCCTGTCATCATCGCTTGGCGTTCCAAACGTGCCGCTGCAGGACAATGCGGCGTATCTCAAGTCATGGCTAGAAGTGCTGCGAACTGACAACCGGGCGATCTTCACCGCTGCAACTGCCGCCAGCGCTGCTGCTGATTACATCCTGGGATTCAGCCAACAGAACGAAGCCGAAGAAGCAGAAGAGGAGGAGGCATTGCTTGTCTAGCCAGACCGACGGGAGTCGGAAATCTGTCCGATTCATGTCGAAAATCTGGAGACAGCAATGGTCGCTCTTGGTGAGATCGAATTGAAAGACGCCGCTCGGCAAGCGGCGGGAAACTGGCAGGACTTCAACTGCTTTGTTTGGTTCCGGCGCAGCGAACTCGCCAAGCCGAAAGACTGGGCGGTGATCTATACCCACAACCGTGACAGTGGCCTTCTCGACCAAAGCAACGCTTCGGTGATCCGGGCGGCGCTGAAGCCCTTCACCGAAGGAGACGACCCGGATGTTGTCGTCGAATCGCACAGCCATTGGGCCGTCGGCCACGTCAGCGGCTTCAGCGTGCGAGTGTTCCGCCGTGGCCAAATCACAAAGGCATTTCGCACTTACCACGAATTGGCGGAGAGCATGGAAGACTATCCGATTCTCGATGAGACGGATTACTCCAATCGGGAAAGTGAAGCCACGTTCGAGAATCTCGAACACGCTGCTTGGCGGCTCAAACGAGAGTTCGATCTGCCGGAGAACTGGCAGGATGAAACGTATTCATGGCTGTCAGACAGCCGCCCCAACTCGCTTGAGAACACCGACGACCAAGGCGGTTGGCCGGACGATGATGACCTCACGGCGGCATTCGAGGCGCTGGGGTATGAGCGGGTTGAGTGAGGTGCTGCCCGGTTGTTGGGGACGCCCGATGCGTAACGAACGACGGGCGTCAAAAAACGTCGCCGATGACCTAGTGGAAACCGAGTGTGAACGGCTATTGAATTCTCAGTCGATGCCCGTGATGGGCGAGGTAGAACGCAACGGCTGATTTAAGTGACGAGCATGGATGGAAACGCTGCACTGACGACGGGCGTCAAAAAACTGAAGCGGGGAGGTGAGTTCAGTGTTCGACCTCGCTCACCGTTACAAAACCTAGGTGCGATTAAATAATCCCGATTTCCCATTAGCTCAAAAGTGACCAGGGACTCCTGGGTAGCCGCTATCGGTCGCTTTTGCTTTCATCCGACGGGGGCGTATCCATAATGTGGGATTGAAGCCACTGGCACTGGGCCGAAGAGCGACAACTCATCGAGCGTGTGCATTAAGGCGTCTCACGAGTTGCCATCATTCCGACCGGAAGTGGGCGGCTACTAAAGCTGATGATGCCGGGGCCAACGCCAACTTGATTACTTTGCCATCGGTGGGAAAATAGTTTCATGCGGCCAAGCTCGAAACTCCTGACGATTCTCTTTGCCCTCATGGTGGGATTGCCGCCCCATTGGTGTCAGGGCTTTTCTGATTTGCCGGTCGCATGTTGTCCGGCCTGTGCCGATGCTGATTGTCACGAAGACAGCGAACCACAACGGCCAACTGATCCGCCGAAGCAAGAGTGCCAATGCGGCAATCTGCCGATCAAGCAGGCCGAAACAGTCGCCATTGAATCGACCGCAGTTCCGGCAGGCTTCGTTCTCAGCGGCAACGACACTTTCGTTGGCTACGTTTACATCGTTGAGATTTTTTCGCAGCGAAACCTTCAGCAAGCGTTCTGTTGTTGGCGGAAATAATTCAAGACTGGTCAGCAGTCTCGTTTTGTTTTTGATTTCAACTACCGGAAGATTTCTATGTTTGCCAATTGGTTCGTTGGGTGTGCTTCGGCGTTTCTCTTGTTCGCTATCGGCTCGGTCGTCCAAGGGGCGCAGAAGGCCGACGATTGCGTTGCGAAGTGCAAGGCGTGTGCGGAGTCGTGTAAAATGTGCGCTGCGGATTGTGAAAAGGACAATCCCGAATGCGCAAAGATGTGCATGGCTTGCCACCATCTTTGCACTGCATGTGCGGCTCTCGATGGCACACCTTCCGAAGATGTAGTGAAGGCAGCTTGTGCCAAGGTCTGCACTGAATGTGCAGCGGTCTGCGAGAAGGGCAAAGACGCCAGTTGCAAGGAATGTGCGAAGGTCTGCAAGGCTTGCGCTGAAGCCTGCAAGAAGGGCTAGTGCATCTCGCATTTATGCCTGAGTGAAGATCAAACCCGACCGAGGTAACTCGGTCGAGGCTGATTGACTTTTCATCTTGCCGACTCTTACTCGGCAATTCTTCTTGACCTGAACGATCATCCGATTTTCAGGGTGAAAGGTATGGAACCGTGGGACGAGTCTCGCTGCTAGCGACGGGTTCTGTGATTCGCTCGCCCGTGGTATAGAGGGACAACGTGGATGATCCACCCCGCCACAAAAAGGAGTTGAATGGATGGCCACACAATCGGAAAATGAAACGGCCTCTTGGACGAACCTCACGTCAGAAGTACGAGGTATCGGATGCGAGCAGCAAACGATAGAAATTGCCGAGTCGCCCATTCTCCAAGTTGATAATGATTGGACTAGCATTGCACGGGAGGGTATTCAGGACCGCCGCTCTCGCCCTGACGAATAAGCAGCCCCGAAATTATTTCCGCTTCAACTGCTGATCAACAGAAAGATTCTTCACCGCCGACGGGGCATCAAAGATCTGAAGCAAGCTCTCTCAACGATCTAACAGCGGACGACCTCCGAACGGTACTCGCTCGGTGAATGAAACTGGTGTTCAGCCTCACTCACCATTTCATTTTTGAATTCGGTTAAATAATCCCGAATTCCCAAATACGTAAAAGCAACCCGGGACTCCAAGCTAACCACTTTCGGTCGCTTTCGCTTACTTTCCGACGGGCGTCTCCAAATCGTTGGTTTCAACGATCTGCCCCGCATCGGAGAACTCGCATGTTCAACCTTGGGAAAACTGTCGCAACACCCGGCGCACTTTCGGCTCTGGAACTAGCCGGCCAAGGGCCGGCGCAGTTCCTTGCCCGTCATCAATCGAGGGACTGGGGAGAAGTCTGCGAAGATGACAAGTTGGCCAACGATGAATCCCTGAAAGACGGCAGCCGACTCCTCTCGGCGTATCGGACGAAACTCGGCGTAAAAATTTGGATCATTACCGAGGCTACTGACGATCAGGGGCGGCGAGAGGCGACGACGATTTTGCTGCCGGAGGAATACTAGGGTTTGGTTGTCGTATCAGGAGTCAGCAACTAGCATTGAGAATTGGTTTACCGACAGCATCATTGGAGTTTCGCAGCACATGGCTAAGAAGAAGTCCGCTAACAAAGTCAACAAGTCTGAACTCATTCGTGCGTATGTCGCCGAGTTCCCCGACAAGTCACCAAAAGAGGTTGCAGACTTTATTACAGCCCAAGGCTATCCAGTCTCGCCGCAGTTCGTTTCCACTATAAAGTCGAACGCTAAGAAGAATGCTGGAAAGAAACCGGGCAAGCGTGGGCCGAAGCCAAAGTCGGCCAGCATCGCACCAAGCGGCGGAAGTATCGTTGATAATGGTCTCGTGGCCATCGAATCAGCGGGAGCGCTTCTAACGGCCTGTGGCTCGCTAGAAGCGGCCCGGAAGACGCTGGAAGCCATTGCGAAGATCATGGGCCAGCGGACTGGGAATGGGTAGAGAACAGCAGCAACGATCTTAGATAGGCAAACACCCCGCCGAGGTCGGCGGGGTGTTTTCGTTTGTGCGTTGCTCAATTCGACAGCTTCGGCGACAATGCGGCCCAAAGTGGGGGATATTCTTCGGGCAGGCGATTGGAGCGCATCGTGTCAAAGGGGAAGAGCAACAATCACGGCGGCACACCGAAACCGTATGTTCTGCCGAAAGACGCTTTGCAACGAGTTAACCTAGGGCAAGCCTTCGCCGAACATGATCCGGTTTTGACGAGGCCGGGCGTTTTCGTTCAGACTCCCGCATTGATTGCCGCAACTGACCTAAGCCGAGCCAAGTCGTTTTTTATCGGGCGGCGGGGAACGGGCAAAACTGCAATCACGATCTTCTTGGGAGCGAAGAAAGATAACGTCGTTTCGCTGCATCCCGAGATTTTTGCAACTCTCGCCAACACACTTTCAACCGATGAAGTTCGGGACACGAAGCAACAAGCGTTTCACGCATTGGTTGCCTGCTTCCAACGAGCGATGCTCGATGAAGTGTTGAGCGAATGGGTTCGGCGCAATTTGACCGATTACAAAGCGTTTCCCGATAAGTTGCGGTCAGAACGCAACTTCATCGAAGAGTTCGATTTTGATTCGAGGTTGCTGCACTTCGTAGAGCAAGGCCAAGAGGCCGTTCGGAAACATGATGACAGAGGTTGGATCAAACTGCGCAACCGCTCAAAAGAAGTCTTGCACATGATGGCCACGATGAGAGAAAGCCTCGGCCCAAAGTCCGATTTGCTTTTGCTCATAGACAAGATTGACGACACTTGGAACGGCTCGGAATTGGCGGTTGTGCTGCTCAAAGCGTTGATGCATGCATGCGTTGACATGGCTTCCAAGTGCAATTTCGTTCATCCGATTTTATTTTGCCGTGAGAATCTGTTCCAACGAGTTCGGCAGATTGACACTGAGTTCACACGTTTGGAGACGGCAGTTGTTTCGCTCGATTGGACGGAAGAATTGCTTGTAGAAATGGTGGAACGGCGGCTCAAAGTTGCCGTCAACACCGCCCCTCCAACCGGGCAGGCGTGGGATGCGTTCTTCGAGCAGATCGACGGCGTGTCCTCTAGTCGCTACGTTCTGAACTACTGCCAACATCGACCGAGAGACATTCTCGTTTTCTGCAACGAGGCGGTACAAGAAGCTCAATCGCACCGACGTTCCAAAGTGACCAAGGCAGACCTCGAAGTTGCTCGGCGCAAGTTTTCATTGAATCGACTGAAGGAAGTGGGTGATGAATACTCCGAAAACTATCCGCAACTAGCGCTAGTTCTCGGTCGTTTTCATGGCCTCGGCAACTCGTTCACCATTCCGGCGCTGACCGAGTTCATTCAAAAGATTCTAGTTGAACCCGAGATTCAGAAGCATTGCGGCGAATGGGTAAATGCCCACAGTCAGCCATTCCGATTCGCAACTTTGCTGTACAACATCGGCTTCGCAGGCATCAGCAACAAGGGCGTTGTCACTTATCGGACTTACGAAGCATCGCCCGATGCCCCTTCAATCGACGGCGGCGCAAACGTCATCATTCATCCTTGTTACGTTCCGGCGCTCGATCTTCGAGAGGCTGTTGTTACCTCGTTGAAAGATACCTCGTTACAGTTTGAGGGGCTTGTTCTCGAATTGCCCGAGGGGTACGAACTGCAAGGGTACACCGACAAACTTCAAGCGATGTTGAAGCAACTCGCCAACATCCAACATGGTAAACCCGGAGCAAGCGAGTACGAAGATTTTGTTGGCGAAGTTTTGCGGCTCTGCTTTTTCCTTTGGCTAAACAACGTTCAGGGCAAGTCACGGGACATCAACGGGATTACGATCAAGGATTGGATCGTTGCCAACGTTGCGCACGAAGGCTTCTTTCAAATGATGAAGACGCATCCGAACTATCAGGCAACCCAAGTGATTTGGGAATGCAAAAACTACACCGACCTCGGGGCTGACGATTTTCACCAAGCACAGTATTACATGGGTGGAGCCTGCGGCAACTTCTGCATCGTCTGTTTTCGAGGCGATCCGAAGGAATCGCACTATTACCACCACATCAAGAAGATTCACGATCAGCGCAAGGGAATGGTTTTGCTGCTAGGCGACAAAGATTTGGAAGTGTTCCTTCGCCAAGCAATCAGAGGCCGGTCAAAGGACTTGCACATTCAAGCCCGCTTCGACGATACGGTAAGGCTGATCGGTTAGCCGCTTGAAGAAGCGAGATATCGCTTGCAATTTTCGAGAAGCCACGGAATATCTGAGTCTTGTTGCCCATGCAGTTTAAGCCCGTACTTCTGCTCAAGAATATAAACTCTTGCGTCGGATAGGCCGTACCTTCCTCCTTGTCGTGAGCCTGACTTCTGATCTAGTCCTAGCCGCAAGCAATTCTCCTCGTGAAAGCCGAAGCCTAGGATGTATGTCGTGTCTGCCTCCGCCAGCAGTTGTCGAGACTGTACCAGCGTAGGCGATTCATGGGTGTTCTCTTCACAAATGATCTTGATAGATTTGGATGCTTTTAGCGCAGTGCCAGTTGTGCCAGCGCAACCCCAAGGCAGTTTCGCATCATCTGCTCCCTTCTGCCACGGAAGAAGACCAATCTGGCCATAGACATGGACAATTGGAATTGACGCAACGACCTCGGCAGCCTGAACGTCATTGAGATTGAAACGGGCCTTTATCGCCGTGTGCAAAAAGTGTTCAAGGCTTCGGTCATAGTTGAATGTAACTATCGACAGTTTGTTGGCTATGATCTTTGCAGGGGTGTTCCCAAGTGCGTCAAGAAGCATGTGATACCACGCACTCTTTATTCCACGTGCAGTGATATTTGGACCTTCATGGACAAGAATCTTATAAGCTATTGCCAGCTTGCCCATCTCGATAAAGTCAGGCCGAGTTTCGAGGAAGAAATCAATCGAGGGTGGCATTGCCTCTTTGAGAACCTGTTCAAAGACCTTGTAATGCTCACAAGTCTTGCCTATGAGGGCTAACTCATTGCGCATAAACTCATTGTTGTGAAGCCCAATCAGGTCTTCCACCAGTTTTCCACCGAGCGGATATCCGTATTGGCAACTTGCTCCCGCTCCTAGCACCAAGACTGTCTGCTTGTCGAACACTGCTTGCTTTCTTTTTGGGTTTGCAGCATTCTACCAGTTGTTGCAATCCGATCAAATAAGCCCCGCCCGCATCATCTTGCCGAAGATATCGGCGGCGATGATCGGGCAAAGCGAATTCCCTATTGCTCGGACCTTTCGCCGCTCGGATTGAAACTCAGGTAGTGCGGGGGATAGCGGCTAAGGCTCTCGGAAGGATCAAGATTCAAGCAACAGGCCCGCAGAAATAGCGGGCCTGTTTGCGTTGGACTCGTTTTCAGGGAAGGATAGCGTTAGTAAGCTCATCAGCATCGAGCAGTTTGGCGGCAAACTGCGCATCGTTGATTGCTTCAAATTTTGGAATTTTCAAGAATTCGAGTTCAATCTGATTTTCCGCTGCCTGTTTCTCAGCATCCCGTAAATGTCGTTCGTGATCTTGCCGTTCTTGTGCATCTCGCTCTCCGGCTTCCTGTAGAAGCACCGCACAGAAACGGTAATGTGCCTTGATGTAAACTTCGGCGAGAGCAAAGTGAATCGGTCGGAGCGTTAGCCCCCTGACTTCTGTATCTCGATCCCGAAACTTGACGTTGTACTTAGCAAACAGTGCATCCAGCTTCGGGCTGCTTTCGCTTTCCATCGAGACTTCCCTTGAGTTAGCGGAAAAAAGCATTTCGGTCCCGCCGAGTTCGGCGGGCTTTTGTTA
This sequence comes from Anatilimnocola aggregata, assembly GCF_007747655.1. Lineage (NCBI taxonomy): Bacteria > Pseudomonadati > Planctomycetota > Planctomycetia > Pirellulales > Pirellulaceae > Anatilimnocola > Anatilimnocola aggregata. The sequence goes on along the minus strand of NZ_CP036274.1, from coordinate 1,111,779 downwards.
CCGTTGGGCGGGTATGATGTGGCCGACGAACTTGGCACACTCCACATCCGCCGAGGCGGGTTCTGCTTTCGCAATTGCACAGAGCAGCCGTTCGTAAATCGAACCGTCTGGCCGTTTCTCTGGCTCACCTACGGGGACTAATTCCGCCCCACAATTTTCACACTGACCGTTTTCGTCTGTCATCGTCGCTCCGTCAATTAAAGGTTCGTTGTCGTTCCGCAGCTATCGGTTGATGTTTCTGCTTAATACCTGCTGAAGCTCTTGATCGAACCGACCATAGCTCTCCCGCCACTTCTCGTTCGACCATTGCCCCAAGATGTATTGAGCCCCGGTGTGGTTATTTGATACCGGGTAGAGTTCGAGAGCCACTTGTTGCCACAGGCCAACCAGTGGGGTGGCGGTGGCGGTAAATTTGCCGATACCAGCCCGAATATAAAACGTGAGCAATCGAGTCTCGCCGGGTAAGATGACGGATGACCCTTGCGAAAACATTTCTCCGTCTTTCATCCCGCCGCCGGGAATCGTCCACGCCTCGTTTTCGGTTAGGTTTCTTACGAGCACCCCCCACGCCGTAGTCGCTTGCCGGGAAATGTTTTTTATTCTCACTTGCACTTCCACGCCGATCACGCCAGTGTTCAAGTCCGCATCTTTGGGCACACCGGTTACATCCATGATCTGAAGCACCGACTTAGTGAACCGGTTGCGTAACAGTTCCAAGTGGAAGTGTGGGGCCGGCAGACTGTGGGCACCGATACGATAGTAATACTGACGCTCTTCTTTGGCTTGATGGGGAGCGGCCGGTGAATCCTGGATGTGAATTAGGTAGGCCCCTTTCGACTTATCACCAGTAAACGGGATTCGATAAACCCGGAAGGATCGAATCGGCTGGTCCACGGACTGTTCCACCAATCGATCAAGAACATCCGACATTGGCTCACGGCCAACGGTATCCACGCAAGGCTCCCACACCCGTTCTTTGCTCAGGCCGAACAGCAGAAAGCCGCCACCGGAATTGGCGAAGGCTGAGACCTGTTTGCCAAGCTCCTTTTTCAGTTCGTTCTTCTTAGCGGGAGCGAGGTAAATCCCAGATTTGCATTCCCAGCGATCATCTTCCCTTGTCTGATCCTGCTGCTGTGTCGGGATCAGTTCCAGCAGCTGATCGGTGGTGAGTTTATCGAAATCCATGTGGCACCTGGGCAGGGTGAGCGGTGGTGATTCTAGTTTACCTAGTGCCCCTGCCGGCCAAGGCGCTAGTTGCACTAAAAACGAAAAAGCCCGCCGAACTCGGCGGGCTTTTTCGTTTTTGCCGTCCCTTTTTACCCAATCTTTTACCCAAGCGATTTACCCAAAATCACGGTAGCCGCAAGTCGTTGCGGCAAAGGGCGTTAAGAATGGGCGGTGGGGGACTCGAACCCACGACATCCACTGTGTAAGAGTGGCGCTCTAACCAACTGAGCTAACCGCCCGAAGTTTCGGGTGAAGTTGCATGGTAGTTGGGTGGTCTGCGGGATGTCAATGCGACTGAACGGGTGGAAGGGCCCGGAAGTAAAAGTCGGCAGGACAACGACCGTGCGAAGAAACGGGGGAGTTAGCAACGGAGAGGTTAGGGGCCTGCGGTGGCGTTCAGGTCGGCCAGGGGGAGTAAGAAGGGTTTGATTCCCTCGAACGTTTTGGGGCCAATGCCGCGGACGCGGCGCAGGTCGTTCCAATCGCGAAAGGGACCGTTGGTCTGGCGGTCGTCGACAATGCGCTTGGCGAGGACTTCGCCCACGCCGGGCAGCAGGGCGAACTCCGGCCAGTCAGCAGCGTTGATATCGATCTGAAACTTGGCCACCAGCACCGGCGTGCGATCGATATCGACCAATCTCGATTCGGCCTGCTGATGCCGCCACCAATGCACGCCGATGTAGCCGAGCGCGACGAGCAGTATGACGGCAGCAGTCCCCTGATCGGCCAAGCGCAGCGACCAGCGCGGTCCATTATTCGGCGCTGATGGTGGGCGAGGCATGGAAAAAGTCGCGGTGGTGGCAAGACACGGTCGCAGCTTGATCATTTCGCATGGAACGTCGGGACGCAAGCCAGTTTTCTTGGTGAGGAGTGCTCGGGGCCGGTCCCTACCGAATCTGGGCCTTCTTTCTTATATTCAGGGAGTGAATGGTGCGAACAAACGGGGCGCGGACCGCAGCGGCGAGATCGAACGGACGGGGGATGTGCGATGAGAGTACTGGTGATCGGCAACGGAGGCCGCGAGCATGCGCTGGCGTGGAAGCTGCGGCAGAGTTCGCGCGTGACCCAGGTCTTCATCGCGCCGGGCAATGCGGGGACCTTGGAAGAAGGGGAAAACGTAGCGATTGCGGCCAACGATATCCCCGGGCTAATCAAGTTTGCGCAGACGGCCAAGATCGACCTGACTGTGGTCGGTCCGGAAGGTCCGCTGGTCGAAGGTGTGGTCGATGCCTTTCAAGCGGCCAAGCTGCGGGTGTTTGGCCCCAGCCGGGCAGCGGCGCAGTTGGAGGGGAGCAAGATCTTCTGCAAAGAGATGCTCCGGCATGCCGACGTTCCTTCGGCCGATTTTCACGTCTTTAAAAGCCCCGAAGCAGCGCAACGATTCATTCTGGACCGCTATCCGTCGGAAGACGAATCGGTGCCGGTCGTGGTAAAGGCCGACGGCCTGGCAGCTGGCAAAGGGGTGATTGTTTGTCAGCGGCGGCGCGATGCACTCGATGCAATCGACCGCATTGCCCGCAAGCGCGAGTTCGGCGATGCCGGCAAGCAGTTCATCATCGAAGATCGGCTCGATGGTCAGGAGGCCAGCGTGCTCGCCTTTACTGATGGCCGGACGATTGTCACGCTCCCTCCCGCGCAAGATCACAAGCCTGCCTATGACGGCGACAAGGGACCGAACACCGGCGGCATGGGTGCGTATTGCCCGGCACACATTGTCGACGATCGGATGCTCTCTTGGATCGAAGAGCACATGCTGGTGCCGACCGTCCACGCGATGAAGCGCTCGCGGCAGCCGTTCAAAGGCGTGCTCTATGCGGGCATCATGCTGACGAATCAAGGGCCGCGCGTACTGGAGTACAACGTGCGCTTGGGCGATCCCGAATGTCAGCCACTGCTAATGCGACTGCAAACCGACCTGGTCGATGTGATTGAAGCGACCATCGACGGCAAGCTCGACGAACTGGGCCCGCTGAAGTGGGATCCTCGCCCTGCTGTCTGCGTGGTGATGGCCAGCGAAGGCTATCCCGGCGACTACGAAAAAGGACGCCAGATTCGCGGCCTCGACGAAGCGGGCGCATTGCCCGATGTGAAGGTGTTCCACTCGGGCACCGCGCTGGTCGATAACAAAGTGGTGACCAACGGCGGCCGCGTGCTCGCCGTCACCGCGCTCGGCAACACGTTGGCTGCTGCGAAGTTGCAAGCCTATACCGCCGTGAAGTGCATTCGCTGGCCTGGTGCCTGGTGCCGCAAAGACATTTCCGACAAAGCCCGCCTGCCCCCTAAAGAAGATACGTGGCGGGATAAGCCACGGCGGTAAGCTTCACCAGGGTCGGGGCATTTTTCGGGCTCGCTGGCTCAGCGCCCGGAGATTGATGGTTTGCCCGAAACATTGTCCTGACCCACGTTCGGTGGCGCTACGATTTCGCGCTGATCGATAGCGGGTCGTTGCCGAAATGCTGATCTGCGCGAATTGGTCAGGAGAATTTTCGGGACCGCGATTGATTTGCCAAAGAGGTTTTTCGAGCCCGAAAAACCTCCCGACCCTGTGTTTACTCGCCTCTTAATGCTGCCAGGATCGGCGCTTTGAGTGTGGCACGCACGGCAAGCAGGCCGACGAGTGAACCAATCACTAGAATCGCGGAAATCATGATAGCCAGGTCGCGCCAAGGGAGCGATGCGCCGCCGAGGAACATGTGAGGAAGCACGGCAAGGAGGGCTGCGAGCAGGCCGGTGAAGATGCCGCCGCAGAGGAGGAACAGGTTTTCGAGCATGACCATGCCGGCGATGCGCGCGGCGCGAAAGCCGGTGGCGCGAAGCATGGCTAGTTCTTTGCGGCGCTCGAGCACGTTGCGCAGTTGCACCGCAGCGAGGCCGAATGTGCCGAGCAGTAAGCCGAGGGCGCCAAGGGCTTGAAAGGTGCTGATGTAGGTGTTCTGCACGGCGAGCAGATCTTGCAGCCGGATTTTGGACTGAGTGACGTCGAAGCCTTCGTCACCGAACCGCTCTTCCAGGACCGTGGCGATTTCTCGTTCTTGCGCGGCGGGCGTCCGAATGAGGAACGATCGATAGCCGCTGACTCGCGGGAAGAGACGTTTGAAATCGCCTTCGCCAATCAGCAGGCTCCCTTGCAGCACACTGTTCGACAGCAGGCCGACGACGCGGAACTTGATCGGCGGGCCATCTCCATAGTCGCGCTCAAACTCCTGACCAATGCCGCCGTACAACTTCAAGCTGTAAAGCGCGGTGTTCATGTCGAGCACGGTATTCACTGGTTCGCCGTCGGCGGCTGGCTGGGCAAGCAGCTGCCAAGGGTTCGCTTGTTCGGCCGGTGTTTTCGCAGCGGAAGCGGCGAAGATAAACTTCGTCACATCGGGCAAGTCGAAATGGTTGATCACGGCAGGCGTCACACCGAGGACGCGCGGCTGCATAGCCTGATAGAGGTTGCGGCAACTGGCATCGTCGCCGCCGCGCATCCGCATGGGCAGCACGAGGGAATCAGCTAACTTCGTAGCATCTTTTCCCATAGCTGCCTGGCGAGCAGCGGGGTCGTTCAGATCGGGCAGAATCGGCTCGGCACTTTCGGCGAGGAGATTGAATCCACCAACGCCTTGCTCGGTGGGACTTAAGCGGAACGAACTGACGGCTACTACTAAGAAGCAGGCACTTGCGACGAGCGCGATCGTGGCCATGCTGCGGCCCCGCGCGCGGCCGATGTTGCGCACCGCCAGCGATGGCAAGACATAGCGAAACGGAGTTGTACTCGCGCGCGATTGCCCGCCCAGTTGTCGCGAGATGAGCATCAGCAGGCCGGTGAGCACACTGGCTCCGCAGGCCATGAAGGTGGCTGCTTGGGCTTCGGCTTTCAGCACACTGGCCAGGCCCGCAAGGATCGCGGCAAGTACAAGGAACATCCAGGGCAAAGCTTGGCGCCAGGCCGGCAGTGCTCGATCACTCTGCAAATTGGCGAGTGCCGACGACGTTTCTCCCGCCAGCAATTGCCGGGGCGAAACTTTTCGCAGTTGCCGCAAGCTGAAGTAAATCGTTAGTTGGGCCACGATGACGCCGACGACAAAGCCAATCACCAGGCTCAGGGTACTCGGGTGCAGCAGGAGAAACGGCGACGAAATCGCACCGACCCACCACGTGCGCAGGCCGGTGACCATGAGCCACGCATAGCCGATGCCCACGGCGGTGCCGAGTAGCGCGCCGAGAATCGAAACCACCAGCCCTTCGCTGGCGAGCCAACGGCCCGTGCGTTGTTGTCGCCAGCCGAGTGCTTGGAGCAAGCCAATTTCACTGGCCCGCTGTTCGACACCCAGGCGGAACAACAACCAGATGAGTAATAATGCGGCCCCGATGATGAACATGCTCAGCAACAAGAAGAGCACGTCGAAAGGAGTTGTCCCTTGCGAAGCGGCCAGGTCGCGGTCTTTGATGGGAATGAGTTCAAACCCAAGAAACTCGTTCTGCAACTGTAGTTGGGCGAGGAATGCCTTCGTCAAAAGTTCTTCCGTGAAAACCGGCGAAGCAGGAATGCGAATCGACGTGGCCTGACCAAAGCGGCTGTGCCACAACTTTTGTCCTGCGGCCAGTGAGATATAGGCCTTGGGGGTGGTGCGATGATTGTTCCAGTACTTGTCGTCCTGCGCGCGGATCTTTTTGTAGTCGAACGGAAACGGCGCATCCCAATCGGCAATGCTCGCCTGATCGGTCACCCCGGGGACATCGGGCGTCAGGTCGGCATCGTTGGCCTTCGTCGGCCGCTGTTGAAACTGCGGACCTTTGCGGCGCGAGTAGGGGGCAGTGGGCTCCGTCAGCGGGATGATGGCCTTCACCGTGAACTCGGCGCTCTCTTCCTTCTCAGCCCCGTGCGTCGTTTCCGGCTCAAAGAAAGTGACGCGCACCTTGTCGCCAATCTTCAGCCCTTGATCTTCAGCAGCCCAATCGGTGAGGGCGATCTCGTCGTCAGCCAGTTTGGGTAATGGCTTCCCCTCGCGATCAACGAGCGGACCATCGGGAGCAGGATCGAGCGCTGCAATGGTGGAATAAGGAATGCCCTTGGTTCCCTCGGGCGCGCCGACCTTGTCGATGGAATTGGCCAGATAAGTGAGGACGGGATAGGCGTCGAATTTCTTGAACGCTTCGAGCGCAACGCGCTCGGTTGTTTCGTCCAGCAGCATCCGATTGGTGCTCAAGCTGAAGTAATTGAGGATCGGCTCTTCTTTGCCATCTTGCTCAAAGTTGAGCGTGACGTGCTTGAGGGAGAGGCCATAGTCGGCGAGTGTGGGACGCAGAGCAGCTTGCAACTTGGCGGTGAGCGCCGCTGGCTTCAAACGGCGCTCGTCTTGGGTTGCGACGAGGATCGCGTTCACCTTGCCGGGCTGTTCGAGCGTCTCTTGCAGCGGCGCAAGCGCCACGTAGACATTGCGCGGTGAAGTTTGCATGGGATGCAAACTAAAGCGGCCAAGTCCCTCGGCAGGAATGATCTCGCGCACTTTCAATTCCGCGAGACTGGTCAGTCGATCGTCCTTGCGCCCCAGGGGACTGTCTTCAGAAACTTGCGTCGCCTTGGGAATGCGAACAATGAGCGTATCGCCCACTTTCGCATTCAGTTCACTGGCTAGCGGTTCGTTCAACAACACTTCGCCCGGTTTGGGCGCGATGATTTTCGCGGACTCACCTTCACTGCCGTTCAAATCCCAAAAGCCTTGATCGGCAGCGATGAGCGTAACGCCCGCCGCCAGCGAGCGACCTTTCTCGCGCGGGACTTCGGCCGTGGCAGTCGGCATGATGATGGCTGGAACCGCGGCGATCTCGCCGCTCGAGCCGAAGTTCTGCTGAAGTTCGGAGGCCAGTTCCGCTCGGAAGAAGCGATCGACGAGCAGAAGATGATCGATGCGGCGCAAACGATCGAGCGTCAGGTGCCGCAAGCTGAAGCGGACGGAATCGCCCACGACGAGCGCGCCGGTAAGGACCGCCGTGGCAGCCATCACACCCAGCAGCACGGCGAAGTGCTTCGAGGCATGAAACTGCAAACTGCGGCTGACTAAGCGGAAGAAATTCATGTTCACTCTCCGCTTAAGTTTGGGCGTGCAACTCGCCGTTGTCGATTTCGAACCGCCGCTGCAGCAGCGAGGCAAGTTCGCTGCTGTGCGTGACGACGAGGAGCATGTTCTGTTCTTGCTGTTGCAATTCGAGCAGCAGCTGACCGATGCCCGTGGCATTGGTCCGGTCGAGATTGCCCGTTGGCTCATCGGCCAGCAGCAAGGCCGGCTTGAGCAGCAAGGCCCGCGCGACGCCCACTCGCTGTCGTTCACCACCAGAAAGTTCCGCGGGACGATGTTCGAGCCGCTGCCCGAGACCCACGCGGTCGAGCAGGTTCCGCGCCCGCGCCAGATCGTCGGCCGTTGGGGCCCCTTCGGCCAGCGCGGGGATCAAGACGTTTTCGAGCACCGTCAGTTGCGGCAGCAGATAATGATCTTGAAAAACGAAGCCGATGTTCCGGTTGCGAAACCGCGCGAGTTCCACTTCACCCAGCGTCGCGGGATCTTGCCCGGCCAGCTTCACGCTGCCACTCGTCGGCCGATCGAGCCCGCCGATGATATGCAGCAGCGTACTCTTGCCCGAGCCACTGGGGCCGAGAATGGCGGCATTCTCGCCAGCGCCAAGCTGGAGCGAAGCATCGCGCAGCACGACGAGAGGTTCGCCACGCGTGGGGAATTCTTTGCGAACATGCTCGACGATCAAGTCTGCCATGCGTTGTTCCGCGATCTAAATTTGTTGGAGTTCCGGCTATTGTTGGAGTTCCGGCTTTAGCCGGCTTGCCTTGATAGTTCGATTTGAAAAACCAAAGCCGGCTAAAGCCGGAACTCCAACGAACAAGGCAGTCATTTCATCATTCTTCGCCGGGCAAAGAAACTGAGAGACGCGAGTCCGTAAAAACTATATTCGACATCATGCGCGCCGTCCCAAGCAGCGGCATGAAAGCCACCCTCTTCGCGCTGGAGCGATTGGACAAACCGCTCGGCCGCGGCGAGGTCGATTTCGGCCAGGCCTCCGAGGTCTTCGAGCGTCGTCAGCCCGGTGAACGTGCTGAGCAAGTCGGCAATGGGAATGCGGGTGTTCGCCCGCAGGCCCCCTTCGTCGGTCTGCATGTCGAGCAGGAAGTCGATGGTATCGAGGCGAGTGTTTTCGTCGAGCGCGTCCAAAATCTTGAAGGTCGCAATGGCAGCTGCGGTGGGATTGGTCCCGGCGCGCTTGCCGGCCTTGATTTCGCGAAAGCCCCCTTCTTCGGCCGCTTGCGAGCGCAAGAAGGTCAGAAGCCGTGCAGGCTCGGGGGGGAGGCGGTCGAGTAGTTGCAGGCAAATGACGACGAGAAAACTGTGATAGGTGCTGCTGGCTTGCCCTTCGATTCCTTTCGCGTAGCCGCCGTCCGCGCGACGGAGCGTTTCGAGCCAGGTTGCCACCTGGTCTTGCCAGCCGGGCTGACTGTTGGCGAAGACGTCGATGCCGGCCGCCGATTTGATGAGCATGCCGCCATAAATGAGCGAGAAGAAATCGACAATCGATTCCTGCCCGCCCAGCTTCGATTGCAAAAAGGCCGCCGCCCGTTCGGCGACGGGGCCATATAACTCGCCCAGGACCGCAAGGCCGCGGAGTGCAAAGCCCGTGTAATACAAATCGCTGCCACCTTCGCGACCACCGAAGCCGCCGTCACTTTTTTGCGCAGCCAGAAAATAGCGGGTCTGCAATGACCGCTCGGCGTCTGTCAGTTGGCCCAGCCCTTCGGCCACGCGGATGGTCAGCTGTTCGAGATAAGCGGGCATGGCAAGTTTATCGTAATCCGATCATTCCATGACCGGAAAGTACGAGCCAGGGAATGACTCGGCTACGGGGGGAGGCAAATTGCGGTTGCTACGATTGTCACGGATTTGAGCGGCACGCGGGAGGGGTTTATGATTGCCGCATGAATAAACTTTCGCCCGCCCCGCTTAGCGTCGAACAACTCGAAACATTCCTCAGTGAGCCCGATGAAGCCGTGATTGAGACGCTGCGCGGCCTCGATAGCGACCTTCTGTTTCTCGGCGTCGGCGGCAAAATGGGGCCGACGATGGCGCGCATGGCCCGCCGCGCGCTCGATGCTGCGGGAAGCAAGCGGCGCGTGATCGGCGTCTCGCGGTTCGGCAGCGGAGATTTGCGCCAGCGGCTGGAAAGTTGGGGAATCGAAACGCAGGCCTGCGATCTGCTCGATGACGAGGCCGTGGCGAAGTTGCCAGACGCCGGCCTGGTCGTATCGATGAGCGGCTTCAAGTTCGGCGCGACACAGAACCCGAGTTATAGCTGGGCGATGAACTGTTATGCCCCGGCGGTCATCTGCCGCCGTTATCGCCAGAGTCGCATCGTGGCGTTCTCGACCGGCAATGTCTATGGAATGGTCCCGATTCAACTGCCTGACGGCTCGCCGAACCATGGCAGTCGCGAGAGCGACCCGCTGCAAGCCGACGGCGAGTACAGCATGACGGCTGTCGGGCGCGAGCGAATGTACGAGCACTTCAGCCGCGGGCTGAACATTCCGCTGACTTTGCTGCGGCTGAACTACGCGACCGAATTGCGCTACGGCGTGCTGGTCGACCTGGCTCACGAAATTGCCGCCGGTCGCCCGGTCGATGTGAGTCTGTCGCGCGTGAATGTCATCTGGCTGGCCGATGCGAACCGGATGTCGCTGCGGGGCTTCGCGCACGGCAGTTCACCGCCGCGGGTAATCAACCTCGCCGGCGACGAAATCCTCAGCTTGCGCGAGGTGGCTCATCAGCTGGGAGACCGGATGAATCGGAAGGTGACGTTTCGAGGTGAAGAGGGAACGCGCGCCCTGCTGAACGATGGTCGCGATGGCTACCAGTACCTGGGAGCGCCGCAGGTGAATGCCGCGCAAATGATTGCCTGGACTGCCGACTGGGTCGCCCGCGGCGGCGAGAGCCTAGGAAAGCCGACCCACTTTCAGACGACGGATGGGAAGTTTTGAATTTTGCAATCAGCGTGATTGCGAATTCGCCCGTCTGGGTTCAGGGTTTGCCGGCGTGAACGGATGCGGAATAGCGTAAACGTTCACGCTGGCGTATAGATTGTCCCGCAATTCGGGAGGGCGAGGCTCCTGCCGAGCCGCTAACCGTTGGTCATCGCTTCTCTTCGGAAATTTCAATCGATTTTGGAAACGGGATCTAATCGTCGGCGGCAATTTCATCGCTGCCACGGCTCGGCAGGAGCCTCGCCCTCCCAAGGCGGCTGCCAGCGTGAACGGCAACAAAAAATGTAGGCCGTGACCAGACGTGTCACGCGCGAAGTGTCTAATGGGTTGGCGATAGCTCTTTGGAAAATTTGGTGGAATAGGTCAGCAACGACTGTTCAGTTGATTGCTTAGTGATGCCGTACACATTATCCATAAGCAATCACTTGCTTCATTTTTAATGGCAATGTAATCGCCATTGTGGAGTGATGAAACTCGCGCGATTGTGGAAATTTCCAGTGGGAAGTTTCGGGCCAGTGGCCACGATGAGACGAATCAGCGATGTGGAAATTGTGGAAATTGAAAATGGCAAGTTTCCGGCAATTTTCGACCTAAGTGATTGGAGGCACGGGGCTTCTTGCCGCGCACTTGATTGGAATTATGGAAATTTCCTGGCGGCTAAGTACAGGAGCCCGTTGATGCGTTGGGGTCGATTGGCCGCTTTGGATCATGGAAATTCCGGAAATCGAATTGTGGAGATTTCCGCAGCGTTAGGGTGAGATGGTTTCCATTCACCGGCCGCCGACTCGCCGCGCTTAGTGCGAGTGATGGACCCGCGGACTGCAAGCAGCAGCGACAGCACAGCCTGCACAGCCACCGCCGGGACCTGTGCCGCAAGCTCCCCCTTCGGCCTCGGGGGTGCCGCAACCGGGGCCGCAACCTTGCGTGAGGAGGTCGGCAAATTGGTGAAACTGCACCGTGGCCGCGTAGGTCTTGGCCAGTTCGGCAGTCAGGGCATCGACCTCGGGCGTAGTCTCGCCCAGGAAATAAAACAGGAGCGATTGGCCGTCGAAGAGGAGCTCCACTTCGGCCAGCGTGGCCGGCAGGTCGTGCTGGGCCAGCAAGGCTTCGCAATCGAGAAACGCCTGCTGGCGGTTTTTTTCGAGGCGGGCGAGTAGCAGGTCGTCTTCGACCCCCACGCGCCGCAGGATCGTCCCCTGAGTGCTGCCGCGGTAGTTATCGCTGCCGTTATCGATGGGCGAAAGGACTTCGCCGACTTCCAGGCCACGTTCGGTTCGGCAAATAACACGGGCCCCACGGGCATACCGCAGGCCGTCGCTCGCACCGAAGCGCGAGACCTGTCCCATCACGCCAAAACGAACCCAGTGCTGGCCTAACACAAGTTACCGCCTATGGTTAAAATCGTTGAGCCTGCGCGGCAGATACACCGCCTGGCTTCGTTCTGCTGCGAAGGTCCGGTTCATCTTGATCGAGATGCGTTCCGCTGCCTAGTCGACATCCGTCCGCTCGTTCCCGAGGATTGCATGATTCAGCCTTCTCCCGTGGCGCTTCGCGCTGTTGAACTTTCGACCGATTGGGCCGAACTCGCGCGGCAGGTGCTCGCCGGTTATCAACTGACCGAAGAAGACGCGCTGGGCATGTTGCAAGCGCCGGACGACCAACTGCTGGAGATCATGGCCGCGGCCTACAAGGTGCGCCATCGTCACTGGGGAAACACGGTTCAGCTCTACTTTTTGATGAACGCCAAGAGCGGCCTGTGCCCGGAAGATTGCTCGTACTGTTCGCAGAGCAAGGTGAGCGAGGCGGAGATTCCCAAGTACAACCTGCTCAGCCGCGAGAAGCTGATGGCGGGAGCCAAAATGGCCGCCGAGCGGAAGAGCGGCACCTACTGCATTGTCATTTCGGCCCGCGGGCCGAGCGAGCGGGAGATTCGCGCGGTCGAGACCATCGTCCCCGAGATCAAGCAGCAATACGGGCTGAACGTTTGCGCTTGCCTCGGTCTGCTCACGCCGGAGCAGGCCCAGCGGCTGGCAGCAGCCGGTGTCGACAAGGTGAATCACAACCTGAACACCAGCCGCGAGTATTATCCCGAAGTTTGCACGACGCACACCTATCAAGACCGCGTCGACACACTGAATGCCGTGCGCTCGGCCGGCCTCAAACTGTGCAGCGGTGGCATCATCGGCATGGGCGAGAAGGATGTCGACGTCGTACGAATGGCCTTCGAGCTGCGCGAGCTAGGTGTCGAGTCGATTCCCCTCAATTTTCTCAATGCCATCGATGGCACGCCGCTGGAGAAGAATGCCCGACTCAATCCGCGGTATTGCCTCAAGGCGCTGGCCATGTTCCGGCTCGTGAATCCCGCCAGCGAATTGCGGATTGCCGGCGGCCGCGAACTGCACCTGGGTTCGCTACAAGCGCTGGGGCTGTATGCGGCCAACTCGGTCTTCGTGGGCGACTATCTCACCACCAGCGGGCAGGCTCCGTCGGCCGATTATAAGATGATTGAAGAAATGGGCTTCGTGGTCACCAAGACCGAAGACGGCGGTAGCTGCGGATAACTTTTTGCAGAGATTCTGAAAATATTGCGTGCCCGTGACCAGACGTGTCAAAGACCAATCGTCTAATGGCTGGAAGCAGCTGGGGCGAGGTCTTTGAAAACTTGGTGGAAGCAGAATTGCCTGCTGGTAACTTGTGAGCCACGCGGTGACCGATCTCAGCAATCCTTATGCGTCGCCGGAGTTGCCCCCCGAGCGCGATGAATTGTACGAGCGGCGGACAATTGTCGGGCACTTCTCGGTCGACGAGTTCACGCAGCGCGACGGAGCGCGCGGCTATCGCATTCGCCACGTCATTTGGCTGCTGGCGTCGCTCTGGCCGCTGCTGGTCATGATTCCGTTGCCCCTCTTGCTCTGGCGGGGGGACCCCACGCGGCTGGTGGTCGGCATGCTGCTGGTGTTTGTCGTCGGTTCGTTTGTGACCATTGGCATTCACGTTTCGCTCGATTGGTCGATCTTCTGGCACAACCTGCGGCAACTACGCAAGCATCGCGTTGTCGGCGCACTGGGGCCGTGGCAAGTGACCATCGACGAACAGACGATTCACATTCGCACGCGACAAGGGACCGAAGAGTGGCCGCTGAAACATGTGCGGCGAATGGAACTGGCCAAGCGACCGGTGGTGCTCTGGCTCGAACATGACCTAGCCATTGCGATTCCCAAGCATGGCGACTATGGCGAAGACGACTATGCTGCAGTCTGCAAAACGCTTCGCAGCCGGATTCCGCACATCGGCGGCAAACTGGCGAAGTGGAGATAGCAGGTCACAAGCGCGAGCAACATGAACGAGCCCATCAATCCCTATGAGTCGCCGATTATTCCGGGCGAGAGCAGGCAGCCCGGTGCCGAGCCTTTGGGGGTGATCGCCACCTTCGAAGTTGACGACGCCGTTCAATGGCATTCCGCAGCGCTCAACAACGCGCCCCTTTCGGGTTGGCTCTTGGCAGTGGTGATTACCGTAGTGGTAGTAGGCCTATTCGTCGCTACCGGTTTCTACCAGACGTATGGGCCACTCGGACCGATTTTGTTTCTGTCGGCAGGCTTCTTCTTGCTGCTGGGCGCGTCTCACCTGAATGGCCGACGTCAGACCAAACAGAACTTGGAACGACTTCGCTTGCATCCCATCCTCGGCGTCAAAGGAAGCTGGAAGTTGACCGTGGGACACCACGAAGTCACCGCCGAGACACCGGGGGGCAAGCAGGTCTATCAGCTGACTCAGGTTCCCTTCATCGCCTTGGAAGGGCACGATTTGATTCTGTGGCTCGAGCCGGGCTACCCGCTGATTATTCCCGACGGGGGCAAGTACAAGCGAATGAACTGGATGCTGCGGAAGTGGCTCTATCAGGTTGCACCGCAGGGGCGCGCCCATGGCTGAACCGATCAATCCTTATGCGTCGCCGCAGACAGTAATCGGTTCAACTGATTTCGATCCCTTGCGCACACTCACGGCGAAGTTTCCGCGCACTTGGAAAGTCCATTCCAAGATGGCGCTCGCCGCGCCCAATCCCTGGTCTCGCCGCGCGGCGTGGACTATTCTACTGGCTCCAGCATTGATCTACACCTTGTACTGGCTGCCGCCATTGGCTTTTTTCAGCGCTCGTCAGCAAGCCGCGTGGTGTTGGATGGTTGGCTTGCTCATCCCGATGTTGACTGTAAGTGTGGCCGAGCAAATCGGTTGGTGGATTGCCTTGCAGCGATTGCGCAAGGATCCCATCCTCGGGACTGCCGGCCAATGGATCGTCACGATCGATCTAGCCAACATTAAACTGCAAACGCCAGGAGGCATTGCCTCTTGGCCATGCACGATCACCGCGCTAAACAGCTACGAAAAGTCCCTCGCGCTGATCGTGGATCAGCAAACGGCCATCTACATTCCCGCTACGGCTGACTTCGGCGAAGAGACCTTTGCGATCTGGAAGGAGACGTTAGAAGCCCGCTGGCGTAGTGAGCGATTTGGACCGCAGTTGGCGAGTCACCGAATAAGACATTGAGGCAACCGAGCCGACGATGGCATAGCGAACGGACAGCCGCTCGAAAAACTCTACTAGCGAAGACAAGAGTTTGTCAGGACTCATTCAGCATCCGCTGGGCTGCCGCAAGATGGATTTGCTCTGCTGTCCAAGCAGGATTCTCTGCCGAAATTCGTCGGCGAATCGTCATGCGGGCAAAATGCCAAAGCCCAAGTGCGATCGCATATCGCTGGGCTGGGGTCTTCTCACGCAGGACTGCAGCCATTTGCCAATCCACAACCTCGATGACCGGCATGCGACGCCGCACGTCGGCATCGCCATTGATCGAAGGTGCAACACTCACGATTGGTTTGTCCCAAGAACTAGACCGGCAAATTGCGGCAATGCTCTCAGTATAGGACGTTGCAACAGTCGCTGCAGCAACCAGCTCGCCGCAACTTGCGAGCCAAGGAATGACTTGCGCCTACGGGCTACTTCGCTGCCGTCTGCTCGCCAGCAACCTTGGGTGCTTCGAAGGTGGCGAAGACGGTGCCGGCGTCAGTCCAGACGCGGAGCACACTGTCGGCACCGCCGGCGATGATGGTCTTGCCATCGGCACTGGCAGCTGCCGAGTACATGTAGTCGGCGGCACCGGGAAAGTCGCGAACGCTGCCACCACTGGCCGCGTTGATGAACTTCACCTTCGAGTCGCCACTACTGGCAATGACGTTGTCGGTCTCGCCCACGAAGCTGACGGTGGTCACTTCCTTGGTGAACTGGTTCTGCACGGTGCGGGCCTGGTCGCCGGTGCGAGTGTCCCAAACCTTGATGACGTTGTCGGCCCCGCTGCTCGCCATTAGGCGACCGTCAGCCCGCCAGGTGACACCCAGCACATGGTGCGTGTGCCCTTCGAACGAGCGGACGAACTTGCCATCGGCCACGTTGAACAACTTGACGAAGCGATCGGCACCGCAGCTGGCGAGTTGCTCGCCGTTGGGTGAGAAGTCGACGGCGAAGACCGTATCGCTATGCGGTTCCTTGAGAGCCAACTTGAGATTGCCGGTGGCCACATCCCACAGCTTGATCTCGCCACTGCGCGAAGGTTCGCCGCCGCCGGTCGCGAGGGTCTTGCCATCGGGGCTGAAGTCGAGCGCGGTGACGCGGTCGACGAGTTTATCGCCCATGTCAGCCGAACCGATGGTTCGTTCCAGTTTCCATTCGGTGGCCAGATCCCAGGCTTGAGCCGTGTTGGCTGCAGCCGCGATCACGATGCGCGCGTCACTGGCGAAAGCGACGGCCGCGAGCGGAGCACCACCACCAAAAACTTCGACCGCGGCACCCGTTTCGGAAGCGTAGGTGTGAATGAGTTGATCGTCTCCCACGACAGCCAGGAGCGAACCATCGGGCGAGAACGCTGCGGCCTTGAAGGGCTTTTCGCTCTCGGTCACAGCCTTGGTAGCGGTGGCCAGTTCGGCTTCGACCTTCTTGGCGTCTTCTTCCCGATCCTTGACGATCTTCTCGACGGCGGGGACAGCTTCGGTGGCCTTCTTCACGGCTTCGTCGGCACGTTCAACGCTCCGCTGAGCTGCCTTGAAGGTGCGATCGGCAGCGTTCCGTTCGTCGACGGCCTTGGTGAAAGGAACCATCACGGTCTTCACTTTGGCCTCAGCCTGGGTGAAGGCGGTCATGGCATCGGTGGCCGACTTGTCAGCGACCTTCTTGGCTTCGTCGGCAGCCTTTTTGGCCGTCTCTTGATCGGTGAAGACTTTGTCTGCAGCGGCCTTGGCATCGACAGCAGTCTTGTTCTTTCCTTCGACCTCCTTCGTGGTCGCTTCGGCTGCCGCGAGCGCCTTCTTCAGGTCTTCGTTGGCTGCATCTTTGTCGGCCGCCTCTTTGGCCTTGGCTTGCGCGTCCTGAGCCTTCTTCAATTCGGCCTCAGCATCTTTGGCAACCTTGGCAGCTGCATCGCGATCGGCGGTGGCCTTGGTGAAAGCCTCAGCAGCCTTGGTGGCCGCCTCGTCCGTGACCTTCTTGGCTTCATCGGCTTTGGTCTTCTTCTCGGTTGCTTCGGCGAGCGCCTTATCGGCGTCTTCTTTGTCCTTGGTCGGAGCCTTGGCCGCTTCTTCCTTTTTCTTGAAGTCCTCTTCGGAAGTCTTCACGGCTTCCTTCGACTTCTTTTGATTCTCTTCTTCGGCCGTCTTGCGCTTGGTGGCTTCGGTCAAGTCTCCCTTAGCCAGATCGACATGCTTCTTAGCCAGGGCGACAGCGCGGGTCACTTCAGCGGCCTTCAACGTGGCGCGAAGGTCACCCTTCATTTCGGCGACTTGTTTCTGATCGTCGGCATTCCAGATGCGGGCAGTGTTGTTCGAACTGACGGAGACGAAACGCTTGCCATCAGCACGCACAGCGATCGATTCAATCGGCGTGCCGTGGGCCATCGGCTTGGCGGTGGCTTTGCCGGTGGCGACATCCCAAATCTTGAGATTGCCATCTTTGCTGCCCGACAGGAGCGTGGCTCCGGTGCCGATCGTGGCGAGCGAAGTCACAGGCTGAGTGTGGCCGGTGAGTTCGAAGAGCGGCTTGGGAGCTTCGGCCGGTTGAGCATCGGGCAGGGCATAAAGGCGAATGATGTTGTCGGCACCGCCGGCAGCAATTTGCTTGCCTTCGGCCACGAGCGCGACGGCATTTACCGGAGCGGGAGTTTCGATCTTGGCGAGTTCCTTCTGGTCGGCAATGTTCCAGACGCGGAAGGTTTTATCTTGCGAGCCCGTGACCAGGTTCGTGCTATCGGCAGTGAAAGCTACACCGGTCGCAGCGGCACTGTGACCTTCGAGCGTCTTGGCAACTTTGCCCGTGGCTATTTCGAAGATGCGAACCTTGCCGTTCTCTTCGCCGATCGCGGCCCACTTGCCATCGACCGAAGTCGCCAGCGAACGAGCGGCCGTTTCGAGACCAGCCAGATCGAGCGCCTTGGCTGCTTCGGGTTTGCGCCACAGCTTGACGGTGCGGAAGCCGCCGCTGGCGAGGAGCTTGTTATCGGGGCTGAACTTCAGGGATTGAATCAGGTCGAGATCGGCAACACCAGCGCTGGTGTAGATCCCCTTCTTCATCAGTTCGGGATCGGTCAGTCGGCCCAGTTCGCGCTTGCTGGGAATGTGATAGAGGAAGATCTGGTTCGCGCGAGCCACGGCCGCGTACTGGCCATCGGATGTGAGTGCCACCGCATAGATGGGATTTACACCGGGAGGCAAAGGCTGCCAAGTAATGTTGGCCGAAGCCGACTTCACTTCGCCCTTGGCACCTTCGTCGATCCAGAGCTTGATCAGGCCCAACTCTTGCGACGTGAGTGGCTTGGCCTTCACGTCGTTATCTGGTGGCGGCATGACCGGTTCTTTTTGCCGGGCAGCCAACTTGAGGAGCAAACTTTCGGCACTCTTGCCGGCGACCACCGAGGGGCCCTCGCTGCCACCCTTGAGAATGGTGGCTGGTGTTTCCAACGTAAGATCGCTCTGAGCTTCGGTCGCACTGTGGCAAGCCAGACAGTTGCGGCGGAAGATCGGCAGAATCTCTTTCTCGAAATCGACCGGCCCCTCGTGTTTGACGGCGGCGATCTCAATGGGCTTGAGAGCCTCTTTCGGCTTCGCTTGAGCCCAGCAGTTAGCGGGCATCCAGCCGAGGGCTAGAAGTGCGAAGGCGATCCATGTGGTGCGTGCGACGTTCATAGGATTAACCGAGAGGTTGGATGGGCGGGAGTATTGAGGTTACCGGCGACGAGTTTGCTTACTTGGCCTCTTCGACCTTGATGACGACCGGGAAGGAGGTTTCGACATTCATGTTGTTGAACTTCCCCTTAGCGCGGATCATGGCGGTGTGCTCGCCAGGAGCCACCTTCTTATCGGCGGAGAGTTCAAATTTGGCTTCTCCTTCATCCTTCTTGAGCGTGATCTTGCCGGCCGCCAGGCCGTTCACACCGGCAGGCGCATCGAAGGAGAGATCGACCGAATCCGCGAAGCCGTAGAGCCGATCGAGTTTCACGACGAGCTGAGATTTTTCAGCTTGCTTGACGGTGGTTGGGCCAGCCGATGACAACGTGTAAGGAGCTGACGCAATCTTGATCTTGATGGGCGAGCTGACGAGGGCCATGTTCAGATCCTTGGGTACCGCGGCTTTCTTGGCATCGTCAAGCCGTTTGTCAATTTGCTTCTTCAAGTCGTCAGCCTGCTTGGCTTTATCCTGGGCAGCCTTCAATTCTGCTTCGGCTTTGACCTTGGCTTCGTCGGCTGCTTTGGCCTTGTCAGCAGCCGCCTTCTTGGCAGCGTCGTCACCCTTCTCGGCATCCTTCACACCCTTGGCGGCATCAGCGACCGCCTTTACCGCGGCGTCTTTGGCAGTGGTGAGTTGCTTGACCTGATCGGCGAGCGCCTTGATCGTCTCACCAATACCCTTCTGCTCTTCGGTGGCCCGCGTGACTGCTTCGGGATTGCGGACATACTTCTGCTTGGTATCTCCCTTCATGTAGAAGGTATAGATGCCTGGCTTAGCGTTCTGCTGATTGATCTGCAGTTCGAACTTACCTTCCTTGGCATCAGCAGCCAGGTTGATTTCCTTCGGCTTGAGATCGTTAGGCAAGCCGACCGCAGTCAGTTTAATTGCCTCTTTGAAATCGCCACGGCGAATCACTGAGACCGGAATCTCAAGATTGCCACCAAGCGAGGTTTCCCAAATCTTGTCTTCGCCCACTTGAATCGAAGCTGCTTCGGTTTCCTTGTCCGCAACGCTCAGTTGGAACGACCGTAGCAGACGGAATTCGGGCAACCCTTGCTGGCGATTCGCCGAGCCCCAAACCATGCTGCCGTAACGCGATTCGCGGGTGACGTCTTTGTCTCCCACCTTGGATTTGCCAACAATTTTCACCATGCCGGCCCAAGGTTTGGCATCCTCGTTGGCCGTGAAGACCAGAGCGGCCGAGCTGACTTCGCCACCGATGGCTGCAGCGCGGCAGGTGATACCTTCTGGCAATCCCTCGGCAGTGATTTCAATGTCGCCCTTGAAATCGTCCTGACGATTGACCGTGACGTTCACCAGCGTGCTGCCACCGCGACGCAAGATCAAACCGCTCAGCGGCGAACCTTGGTTGTTATTGTTGCCAGTCGATGCGACTGGCTGGGCACCGATCGAGAGGAGTTTAAAATCGGGCTCCAGCGGACGAATCGCCAGGCGATAGACATAGGTCGGGTCTTTGCGGCCATCGCCGAACTGATCGCGAACCAGCACGCGGTACTGGCCATCTTCCGGTGCGGTGAAGCGATAGGAAGGATCGTCAGTCGAAGTATCGTAGTCGCTGCCAATCTTCTGTGCCCGATCCGCTGGGTCGTCAACCTGGGCGATATCACGCATCTCTTCTTCGCCTTTGTCATTCTTCGTCACTCGCATCACCGCGAAGTAGGGATCGGAACCAAGGCCCAATTGATGGGACATGACTTCGATCATCAGCTGCTGTCCCTTCTTTGCCTCGAACTGCACCCAGTCGACATCGCGCTGGGGATAGAACTGGCCAACGTATTCGCAGGGGACAGTAACTTGCTGCGCTTTGGCAGGCTCGTTGTTCGGTTCAGCTTCGGCGACAACCGGAGCCTTGGCAAAATAGATCACGGTCGGGTTGCTCGGCCCTTGGGGCGTCGCTTGACGAAACTCAAAACCTGTCTGCCAGGCCTGACGCGGACGAGCGGCACCCGCGAGCGGCAATTGCGACAGAGCCGCCTCATCGCCGGGAACTGCAATTTTTACATCCAACTTTTGCAGCGGTGCACCATTCAAGCTGAGCCCTTCTGCCGGCTTACCACCGGGCAGGTTGCGACCGTACAGCGTGAACGAACCATTACTGCCGGGAACAGCTGAGGGCGGGAAGACAAAATCGATATAAGCTGCAGCGCTGGCACTCAAGCGATAGAAGTGCTCGGCACCGCCGCCATAGATGGCGTCGAACAGCCGGACTTGATAGTCGCCATCGGCAGGAGCGGTGAAATCGAGCACGCAATCCTCACCGACCGAATCGCGCACGCGAATGAACTCCCGACCATTGGCCCCATAGACGGCTAGCGTGGGATCAAGTCGCGAATCAATTCGCTGAGCCAGGCATTCGAGAATGACTCGCTCCCCCTTCTTCATCGGCAGGCGGAAGTAGTCGAACTGTCCCGCTTCGACTTTGCCACTGACGACCGTGCCGGCGGCCAAATTCACCGCTTTCTCAGGACTGTTGTTGCCAGCAGCGTCGGTCTCTTCCTGCATATTGCTCACGCAGAACGACCGCGGGTTCGAAATGCCATACCGGCTGACTGCACGAGCTTCGTAGATGCCCGGCGGAACATCGCCGGCAATTTGCACGACAAACAAGTTCGCCATGGGTCGGGCCGTTTTTTCCAATTCCGACAGCGGAGCCATTTTGGGCTGCGCTGTGATCCCCGGATGATTGAAGACAAGTTTCTCGGCCTCATCGAGATCGGCGCCGGCGACCGTCACTTCGACGGTCGTCCCTTGCTTGCCGCCCAGTGGAAAAAGACTGGTCAGCTGCGCCGTGGGAAGTTGTGCTGCGGCAATGGCGGGTAAGCCAATCAGCAACATCAACAGGCCAGCCTGCAGCGAGAAAGTTGTCGAGCGCGCAAGGCCGAACGGAATCGAAACGTCGTGCTTCACGGGAACCGCTCCCTGGGTCAAAATAGGAGAGGAAATGTCTCAGGTGCCGCGCGGCAAAGTGCAGCACCTGAAGGAACAGATCAAATCAGGTGGGAAGTACTAGAAACTAGTCTGCTTGATTCCAGTTGGAGAATCAACATTTGGCAGGCAGGATTGGCAAGTTTTCGGTACCAGCTCTCAAAGGATCCGGTCTCGAGGGGCGAAGATTTCACCCCTCGACGAATGCTTGGTTCAAGCAGTCTTAGTGATTGAACAAGAACTCTTTGGTGTTCACGAGCGCCCAAACGATGTCTTCGTAGGCTCGCTTGGGATCTGCTTCGTTCTTTTGAATGTGAGCCAAAGCGACTGTCAGTTCATCGGGCAGCGGAGCGCGGCCGAACGACAACAGATAGAGCTCACGAACCTTGACATCGTGCGGACGTGATTTATCGTTCGCGAGCACGGCAGCTTTGCCACCACCCGAGGTCAGCTTGCCTTGAATCTCGCCCGAATTGAGCAAGTGCAAGCTTTGCGCGAGATTGGCTTCGCTCGAGCGTTCGCATTCGCATGCGCTGCTCGATTCCGGACGGCCGAAGACCGTCAGGAAGTACGAAGTGAAACCATTGTCGGGCAGCTGCACGGCACGAGTCCCTGCGGGCACGCCATTAAAGGCAGACGAAGTACCAGTGACTTGATCAATGGCGTCGAGCAACACTTCAGCGTTCAAACGTTTGGGATAGTAACGAGAGAAATTCTGTTTGTCGTCTTGATTCCACTCGTTCGGTTCGGCACTCAGCTGATAGGTTGTCGACGACACAATCGTGCGGCAGAGTTGCTTCAGGTCGAAGCCCGAATCAACAAAGTTCTTGGCCAAAGCATCGAGCAGATCAGGATTGCTCGCGGGATTTGTGACTCGCATGTCGTCTTCCGGATCGACTAGACCGCGGCCGAAGAAGTGCTTCCAATAACGATTCACGAGGCTCTTGCTGAAGAAGGGGTTATCCTTCTTGGCCATCCAGTCCGCCAGGTAATGGCGAGGGTCCTGGTCGGCAGTCAGCTCCAGCGTCTTGTCGCCCAGCCCTGTTGGTTTGACGTTCTGGCCGGTCTTCGGATTGCTCGCTTGAGCCACACCACGGCGGTGATAAATCCGCTCGGCATTTTGAATTTCACCCTTCTTGCGACCCACTTGGGCGAAGAATGCAGCAAAGCCGTAGTAGTCTTGCTGGCTCCACTTTTCGAACGGGTGATGGTGGCAACGGGCACATTGGATTCGCAGCCCGAGGAACAGCTGAGCGGTATCTTCGACTTGGGCAGATTGGTCCTTCACTTCGCGGTACCAACCCACGGGCGGATTAACGCCCGCTTCGCCCGAGGCGGTGACGACTTCGCGCACGAATTGGTCATACGGCTTGTTCTCATTCAGGCTCGTACGAATCCAATCGTAGAAGGCGAAAGTGGCCGGCTTTTCAATGTCCATCCGGCGCTTGTTGCGCAGAATGGCGCTCCATTTGTTCGCGAAGTAGTCGGCATAATCGGTGCTGTCGAGCAAACGATTGACAAGGTTCACGCGCTTGTTCGGATCCTGGTCACCCAGGAATTGCTCGACTTCTTCGAGTGTTGGCAAGCGACCAGTGAGGTCGACCGTCACGCGGCGCAGGTAAGTGGCGTCATCACAGATTTGCGATGAGGGCAGGCCGAGCGCCTTCAACTTCTTCTGCACGGCTTCATCAACAAAGTTGCTGGCCTTGGGCAGATTATCAACCGCAACACCGAGTGGAACCGTAGCTCGATACACCCCAACGTGACCTTGATAACGGGCCATTACGGCCACGCTGCCGGTCAATTGACCGGTGGTGACCAGTCCGGTGACGCTTACTTCGGCCATTTCGGTATCGTTCGAGTCGAACTGGGTAGTTCGAGTAACGTCTTCGCTTGAGCCATCGCTGTAATGAGCGACCACGACAATTTGCTGCGTCGTTTCGCGTTCCATCAACCGTTCGGTCGGTTGAACTTCGATGTGCGTTACGTAGGGATCAGTTTCTTTGCCGTAGGGCATCCCTTGTTCCACCCACCGCTTGAGCACGCGATAAGCAGGGGAATCGAAATCGATCCGCTGACCACCACCGTGCGGCAGCCGAGCGGTTGCTTTAAGCAGCAGCAAGCTTTGATCCGGGGCTGCAGGAAAGAGGCGACGGCCGCGACCTTCCTTCACGAGGAATTCGAAGTCTTCCTTCGGTTCGAAACCAAGTAGCGACAACCGGAAGCCGTTTTGGCCGCCGCTTTTGCCGTGGCAACCACCGCCATTACAGCTGTACTTGGTGAAGACGGGAGTGATCTGATTGGCGAAATTGATCGGCAGGTCGTGAACCAGATTGGTCACTTTCAACTTCAACGAACTTTCGATGCCCGGCGCGGCGACGACTTTGATCGTGGCTTCACCCTCGGCCACGGGAACTACGAACCCGGTTTCGTCGACTTTCACGACGCCAGCTGGTGTGGCATCGAAGGTAGCCTTGCTAGAAAGATCGCGGGTTTGACCCGTCGAATAGACGCCGGTCACAACAATCTGCTGACTGGCATCGCGGCCAGAAAGCTGGACGACACCGTCCTTCAGCCGACCAGTTTCGACCTGAATCGAGGTCAATTGACCGGGGTCGCCCAGACCAGGTGCTTTGGGCTTGGCAGGTGCATCGGCAGCAAACAAGTGGACGGGGGCGAGCAAGGCGGCCAGGAGGAGGGCCACGGGGGGGAGTGCTCTAGGCATGGTATTCCTTCCAATTTGGCGGGAGTCATTTCTCCATTGCCACGCGAGTGACGGAACCTATTCAACCGATTATGCCGCTCGCCCCAGCCAATTGCAAGCAAACGTCAACGATTGTTGATGGATTTCGAGCCAAGTCAGCCGGCGGTTGTCCGCACATAATGATTGCGCCACCGGGGCTTCTATATCTGTAATACAGCGACCTTATAGCCGGACTAACCCCACTGTGCGGTCGAGCTAGTCCCGTGGCATCTGCGCGAGCGCCCAGGCGCAGGCGCTGCTGATGAGGGGTTCGCTGTCTTGCAGGCCGCGGGTCAGGGCTGGAATGGCGTGTTGGGCGCGTTGGTTGCCCAGCACGATGGCGGCATTGCGGAGGATTCCGCGGCGTTTGGAACGCCAGAGCGGCGAATGGCGAAAGCGAGCGCGGAAGGCAGCGTCGTCGAGATCGAACAAAGCGATCAGATCGACGGGGTTTTCGCCCTGTTGAGGTTGAAAGGTCACTTCGCCGGAGATCGGGGCGCGGTGATTCCAAGGGCAAACGTCCTGACAGACATCGCAGCCGAAGAGCCAGTCGCCGATGCCGCTGCGCAAGTCGGCTGGAATGGCATCGCGCAGTTCGATGGTGAGATAGCTGATGCAGCGCGTCGCATCGAGAACGTAGGGTTGCGGGAACGCCTGTGTCGGACACGCATCGAGGCAGGCGCGGCAGGTGCCGCAATGGTCGGTGTCGAAGGGTTGGTCGACTTCTAGCTCCGCACTTGTCAGGAGCGCCGCGAGAAGAAAGTAGCTCCCTGCCGGTTTGTTGAGGAGCAGCGTGTTCTTGCCGATCCAACCGAGCCCAGCGAGTACGGCGAATTCTCGTTCGAGAAGGGGTGCGGAATCAACGACGCCGCGGCATTCGGCACCTGGAGCGTGCTCGCGCAGCCAATCGGCCAGCTGGTGCAGCTTGTCGTGAATCAGGTCGTGATAATCGCCGGGCCCCCAAGCATAGCGCGAAATTCGCCCTTGCCCAGGTGCACAAGGCTGCGGTTCGCTGGTGCGATAAGGGAGCGCGAGCATTAGCACCGAACGAACCGAGTCCAACACGCTGCGCGGATGACGATACGCTTCCGCCCGATTTTGCAGGTAGTGCATTTGCCCGGCATAACCACTGGCCAGCCACTCTTGCAATTTGCCGTAACCGGTCGCTTCGACAGCTGGACAAACACCCGCTAGCGCAAAGCCCAACTGCTGGGCTTGGGCTTTCAACTGGGCGGTAAGGTCGGCGGACATGAAACTGGTAGGCGAATAGTTGGCGGCCGCGGCGACAGAATAAAACACGGACTGGATAGAATACCACCCACCGCCAGCTGTTCAGGTTCTCTCACGGCAATTAGCGGACTTTTGGCACTGTCCACAAGCGGATGGTGCCACCCGCCGAGCAACTGGCAACGACGTGTCCGTCGCCAGAAACGTTGGCGTGTTTCAGGCTCGACAGCCATTCCGTTGCCGCAACTGTTTTGCCGGTTGCCTGATCGATAAGCACTAACTGGCCGAACTCATCGGGCGAGTATAGATGACGTACAAAGGGCATCCGCATGAGCCAGGGGGGCAAAAAACCTGGCCACTTTTGCCGGAGATTTTTGCGCATGACAACCGCATCGCCTCGCGCCGTGAAGCCGACTACCTCGCCGGGCAGGATGAGCGTTTCTCCTGTGGATCGATCCCAAACACGATTGCCGAGGGCAACGCGCCGCTCATCGGGACTGAAGATTGGCGCCATGTTCAGACGAACGTCGGTCAGGCGGTGCAGGACGGCTTGCTCGGTGCCATGAATGATCTCGGCGGAAGCTTCGTCGGTCTCATCGTTGGACGAGATCACCTTCACCAAGAGTTGGCCGCTGGAACTGCAGAATAGTTGCCCGGCAAACGGGAACAACTGGGCCGATGCTGCCGGCTGATCTGCGACATCGATCACATGAAATCGTTGAATGCGCGGCGAAGTGGTTGTGGCAAAAAGGTGGTTACCGTCAGCACTGAATCGCAAATGCGATAGCGTGGCCGACGACGGGATGTTCAGTTTCGCTTCGCGCGTAACCTGCTGCTGGGACAGATCAAACAGGAAGATCGCCGGCTCGTGGTCACCATACAGGGCCACTTGTTGTCCATTCGGGCTGAGTGCAAGTTGACGGACTTGAAACGGAATTCGCAGTTCTTCATCCAGCAAGCGGCCGCCTTGCAGGCGATAGAGTCGCGGTGCAGCCGGGTTGCCAAAAACTTGAGCGAAGGGGGAGTAAGCAACAAACACATTTCCGTTATCTGCGAGACTGAGGGTCGCAAACGTGGAAAAACCCGGCTTGCCCGCGGAGAAAGATGTTTCTGCTCTTGGTAGCCACGAACGCGCCGCCAGCAGTTGCCAAGCCACGACGATGACAACCAGCAGGCCACCGCCAACGATCAAACTGCGAATTGACACATACCGCTGGAACCACCGTTCCAGTACTCCCTGTACCGCGGCGTGATACACGGCCGCGGCGAAAATGGCCAAGGGCCAGCCGCAGACCACGACGAACATTAAGTACGGAGCCAGCAGGCCCGACTCGTACGTGCTGGTGCCAGACAGCGGATAGAGCGATTCGTCGAACATGAACGCCGCGATCAGGCAACCAACCACTGCTCCCAGAGCACCGCTGTAGATGCCG
This sequence comes from Anatilimnocola aggregata, assembly GCF_007747655.1. Taxonomy (NCBI): domain Bacteria; kingdom Pseudomonadati; phylum Planctomycetota; class Planctomycetia; order Pirellulales; family Pirellulaceae; genus Anatilimnocola; species Anatilimnocola aggregata. The sequence goes on along the minus strand of NZ_CP036274.1, from coordinate 1,084,906 downwards.
TGCGTTCCTCGCGCGCGGCCGAAGCTGGTGCCGATGAGCAGGCCCGCGCACCAGAAGGCCATCAGCAGTCGTTCGTCGGCGTGCCAATGCCTGGAAAAGAGAACCGCGGAAGTTACCGCGGCCAGCGTCATCGCGCTTAGCAGCGTCAGGAGCGAAAAGCGAAACGGACGAACTGCCGAGGGCTGAGTTGCAGCTTGAGCAGCGGACGACGAGTTGGAATCAGCGGCCGACATCGAAAGCCTGCTGCAACAATGGGAACGCGACTAGGACGTTGCGGGAGCGAAAAACGTTTGAACGAGCAGTCCGAACATCGTGAGACCGTTCAACATGAAGTGGGCGATGACGCCAGGCCAGAGGCGATGTGTTCGTTGATACACGAAGCCCAGCGCGGCACCAAAAATGAGCAGCGGAATCCAGGCTGGCCCATGCGAATAATGAAGTGCCGAGAAAATGATGGTGCTCGTGATGATGGAAGGCCAGTTTGTCTGGCTGGTGTGTGGCAAGGGTTTAGGTGATATGGTGCTCGCGTCATCTGCCGCGACCGCGGTTACGGTCTCTGTGGTACCGCCCATCAAAATGGCTTCCGCCGAAGCAGTGCCGGAGAACACTTTCTCGAGCCAGCCCTGCATCAGGCCGCGAAAGATGAACTCTTCAAAGAGCGGTGCGATCACGACAGCCGAGAGTACCGCGAGTGCAAAGAACGGAACATCTTTCGTCTTAGCCAGTTCGATCAGCGGATGTTCGTATTTCCAATCCAAGCCATTCACGAGCAATACCTGCAAGCCAATCATGGGGAGAAAGATCGCCAGGAACGTGCCCGCGCCTAATTTGATGTCCTCGCGCCAATGCTGCAGCGTTAGCCCCCAATCGGTGATCGTTGCTCGCAGGCGAAAGGTGATTGCGGCGAAGGCGAGGAGTGCGACGACGACTTTGATGCCACAGTCGAGCGCGACGCGTCGACGCCCCTCCGGCAGCGAGAGCTGCTCCAGTGGAGCAACGACTTCGGTTGTTTGGGAGGCTGCTTGTTCACCGTTTTCGCTTGTGGCGATCATACTGACGGCTGACTTCGGCGGCTTTTGCGACGGAAAAAGTGCGTCGCCAATCACGCTGCAGACCACCAGCAAGACGAAGACCAGCAGCAGATCGACCAGGCTCCACGGGACGAGTCGTCGCGGCTGATAAGGGATGATGGTCTCGCGGCGCAGCAGTCGCGGCACCAGCCAAACCCAGATCGCGATGCCGCCGCCGAACACGGTCAGCATCAGTGCGTAATAGATCGAAACAAAACTCATGGTCCGCCTTCGAATCGCAAGTCAGTAAATCGCGGCAGCAGCGTGCGGGGGAAAATCGCGACTGGTGTCAGGCATGCGTAATGCATCATAGGCGGAAGCGGGCCGGTCGCCAGCGGCAGCTCTGCCGCGCAGCCTCGACGCTGCTCGTTGTGAATAAGCTCTGAAAGCGGGCAAGCCGAACAAGATTTTCTGGAGAAAACCGAAGTGGAGAGTTCGTCGTCTAGGATGTTGCTCGATTTTTCCATCACCCCATTCGCAGAGCACTGATTCATGCGATTCCTACTGCTGTTCACACTTGTCGCCTTTGGTGCCGTTTCGCTGCGGGGGGAAGATCCTCCGCCGAGGTTGGAACTCAAGATCGCCGTTCCAGTGCATCACCATCACCGTTCGCTCAATACCGACGGCGACCACTTTCATGTGCTGGTGAAGAATGTTTCGGACCAGCCCATCAGGCTCTGGACCGACCGTTACGCTTGGGGCTACGACAATCTCTCGTTCGAAGAAATTGCCGCGGATGGAACAGCCACGCCGATCAAAAAGAAAGCTCGCGATTGGGCCAAGAATGTTCCCGATTGGCTGGAACTTAAGCCGGGCGATACCTACGTGCTGAACGTTAACTTCTCCGCACGCGATATCTGGGAAAATCCGCCGCAGGCCAAGCCCGGCGCGAAACCGACCAAGCTCAAGTTGCGGGGCGTTTATCAGACGAATCCCGACCGCGAGTCGGTTACTCACGGTGTTTGGACCGGCAAGCTGGAATCCGCCGTCGATACGTATTCGATCTGGTAGTCCTTCGTCTACATGGCCCGACGCGTTAGCGAGGGAACACTCTGCCTCTCGTTCTTGCTTGTTGAAACGTGAAGTTCTTGTGCGCCGGTGTCGGAAGACGTTCGAGTGAATCCACGTCCACGGCATTAGAACCTGGGAGAGAATTCTCCCTCGCTAACGCGTCGGGCTACTTGAGGAAATGCCAGTCGCTATCCCTCAGCCACCAGCTGCTTCACCATTGCCAGCGCGCTGGTCACATGTTTGCCGCCGAAGAACTGGGAGTTGAAGACCTGGCGAACGATTCCCTGTTTATCGATGACATACGTCACTCGCCCGGGCAATAAGCCCAGCGTTTTCGGCACGCCATAGGCCTTACGCAGCGAACCATCTTCATCGCTGAGGAGTAGAAAGGGTAAGCGCTGGCCCTGGGCAAAATCCTGATGCCGCTCGAGCGAGTCACTGCTCACACCGATCACCACCGCACCTGCTTGTTGAAAGTCTTGATAGGCATCGCGAAAGGCGCAGGCCTGCGCGGTGCAAACCGGGGTGTTATCGCGTGGATAAAAGTAGAGAACAATGATCTGCTTCCCCAGATAGTCGGCCAGCGAAACGAGCTCCCCTGACTGAGCGACACCCGAGAACTCGGGCGCGCGATCGCCGACTTGAATGGCTGCCATGCTGGTTACTTTCGTCCGTCAACTGCTGGTGAATGAGTTCTCGCCAGGCCATTGTCCCTGCCCCGCGATGCTGCTGGCAATGGCCCGGCAGCTATCTATACTACAGGGCTATCCCACCTAAAAACTCTCGGCGGAGTTCACGCCCATGCGATGTTCGGTCCCCCTCACCGCAATTTGTCTGCTCGCACTGCTCTTCACCACCACTGCTCACGCAGCCGACGCGGTTCCCGAGTGGATCTGGGCGACGAAGAAGCCCGGCGAAGGGGAAATGGCCTTCTTTCGCAAGACGTTCGATTTGAAAGAGGTTCCCGCTGCGGCCGTGTTCACCGGCTCGTGCGACAACGTCTTCACGCTGTTCGTCAATGCGAAGCATTGCGTCGAACACAACACGTGGGAACAGCCCGTTAGCGAGAACGTCCTCAAGCATTTGACCAAGGGCAAGAATATCGTCGCGCTCCGTTGCCGCAACGAAGGTGGTCCCGCAGGCATGCTGGGCGAATTGGTAGTGAAGTACAAGGACGGCAGCACGCAGCGGGTGCCAACCGACCGCAGCTGGTTCAGCGCCAGCGAACCTTCCGATGGCTGGCAGCAACTCACCTTCGACGATAAAGCCTGGAAGCCGGCCCAGAGCCTCGGCAAGTTGGGCATTGCTCCCTGGGCTGCCATTGCCTGGGCAGGTGCTCGCCCTGCCACGCAACAGGCCACGGCACCGACCGCAATTCAAACGCTGCCCAGTTTCGAGGTCGAGCTTGTCTACTCGGTTCCCAAGGGGGAACAAGGAAGTTGGGTATCGATGACGGTCGACACCAAGGGACGGCTGATTACGTCCGATCAAGGTGGCTCGCTCTATCGCGTGACACCAGGCCAAACCAGCGACGAGACCAAGGTCGAAAAATTGAGTGTGCCGATTGGCCAGGCGCAAGGCCTGCTCTGTGTGCAAGACAAGTTATATGTCGTGGTGAATGGAAATGCCGCGCAAGGAGCGGGGCTCTATCGAATCACCGATAAGGACAACAACGACGAGTGGGACACCGTCGAGCTGATGAAGAAATTCCAAGGTGGCGGCGAGCATGGTCCGCATGCCGTACGACTTGGTCCCGATGGCAAGCTGTATGTTGTCGCTGGCAACTTCACCAAGATTCCCGCAGAGAGCGAGCAGAACTCGCCCCATCGCAATTGGGCAGAAGACTTGCTCCTGCCGCGCAATCCCGATGGTGGCGGCCACGACCCCACGGTCATGGCTCCCGGCGGCTGGGTCTCGCGCGTGAACATCGACGGCACGGGCTGGGAAGTTCTCTGCGCCGGGCTGCGCAATTCGTACGACATCGCCTTTAACACCGACGGCGAAGTCTTCACCTTCGACAGCGATATGGAATGGGACACGGGAACTCCCTGGTATCGCCCCACGCGCGTGAATCACTGCGTGAGCGCAGGGGAATATGGTTGGCGCAATGGCACCGGCAAATGGCCCGAGTACTCGACCGATAGCTTGGGCGCGGTCGTCAACATTGGCATGGGTTCGCCGACAGGCGTGGAGTTCGGCACGGGTGCCAAGTTCCCGGCCAAGTATCAGCGAGCACTGTTCATTAACGATTGGACGTACGGCAAGATTTACGCAGTACACATGACGCCGACCGGTGGCACCTACACCGGCACCTTCGAGCCCTTTGTGCAAGGGAGGCCGCTGCCCGTGACGGACATTTGCGTCCATCCCGATGGCTGCATTTATTTTTCGATTGGTGGCCGCGGTACCCAGTCGGGCATTTATCGTGTGAAGTACACGGGTAGTGAATCGACCGCGCCTGTCGCAGCTGAGCAGAACGACAAAGCGCTGGCCGCTCGCGAGCTGCGCCGTAAGCTGGAGAGTTTTCACGGTAAGCAAGGTGAGAAGGCGCTCGAAACGGCCTGGCCACAGCTCAACTCCAGCGATCGCGCCATTCGCTATGCGGCCCGCGTGGCCGTGGAACATCAGCCGCTGAGCCAGTGGCAAGAGCAGGCATTTGCCGAAACGAGGCTGACGGCGGCAATTCAACTGCTGGTGGCGCTCGCTCGCACTGGCGACGCGGCGCTGCAGCCGAAGATGATCGACAAGCTCAACAGCTTGCCGCTGGAGCGAATGTCGGAAGAGCAACTCCTCGCCGCGACTCGCGCGTATGGCTTGACGTTCATTCGCCAAGGGAAGCCGGATGCTGCGGTGGCGGCGAAGGTCGCCGACCGACTGAAGGGGCTCTATCCCCATCAAAACGAGTTCGTCAATCGCGAGCTCTGCGCCTTGCTCGTTTATCTCGAATTCCCCGGCGTCGGTGAGCCATCGATGAAGCTGCTCGCCGCCAGCCAGACGCAGGAAGATCAGCTCTACTATGTCCTCGCGCTGCGCAACGTTGCTCATTTGCTGAACAACGAACAGCGGCGGGCCTACTTCGGTTGGCTCAATCTGGCCGAGCAAACCTATCGGGGCGGTGCCAGCTTTAAGAAGTTTTTGATTCGCATTCGCGACGATGCGGCCAGGAAATTGCCCGATGCCGATCGCCTGGCACTGAAGGACGTCATCGAAGACAAAACCAAAGTCGAAGCGGTGAAGCTCGAGACCACGCGCCAGTTCATTCACAACTGGCAGATGGAAGACGTGCAAGAAATGCTTGCCCAAGTCGATACGGGCCGCAACTTCGAAAAGGGGAAGGCCGCCTATCAAGCTGCTCAGTGCTACAAGTGCCATCGCTTCAATGGCGAAGGGGGGGACACGGGGCCCGATATCACCGGCGTGGGGAATCGCTTCAATGCGCAGTACATCCTCGAAGCGGTTGTGGTCCCCAGCAAGGTCATTTCCGATCAGTATCAAAGCTCCATCGTGGCGACGACCGGGGGCGAAGTGATCGCTGGCCGCATTGTGGGCGAAGACGACCAGCAGATCACGATTCGAACCGATCCGTTTGCCCGCGAAATGACCGTCGTAAAGAAGAGCGACATCGAAGAGCGGCAGAAGTCGAGCGTTTCGGAAATGCCGCAAGGGCTGATCAACACGCTGACCAAAGAAGAAATCCTCGACATGGTTGCGTACATGCGCGCTGCTGGCAAAGCGGACGACAAGGCGTTTTTGAAGAAGTAGCGGGTGGGAGATAGAAAACGGCGCGTTACCGGCAGCTAGAGACGGTCAGTCGGCCACCCGGGTCTTTGGCAGTATCCTGCTTCCGCCAAGTCCGTTCACAATCCGCTCTAGATCGGCAACCCTCTGTTGAGCTACCTCAAACTTGTGTCGTGTCGCCTGCTCGTGAGCCCGTCCGTCTCGTCGGTCAATCAACCAGCAACATGCAATAGCAGTTACCAGGATTAGCCAGAACAAATCTCGCAGCGTGAATTTCATTCCAGAAATTCTACCCCCACGCTCAAACGCTCCGCCAGAATTGGGCCGAAGAGTAGAAACTTGGCGAACGGCTGACCAAGTACCTGCCAGCAAAGAAGAGCTAGGTCACGATGACCAAAAAGAAGCGGTTAGCGCGACTAGATTTGGCCAGTAAAGCGGAACGCCTTGCCGATGAGGTTGTAGCCGGAAAGTGGGATCATATTCCCGAGTTGAAATCAGCACCGATTGGCAGCCAATTCGCGCTAGCCCGCGAGCTTGAGCGAAGATGTCCAGGGCATACTATTGAGGTTTACCTGGAAGCCTTTGGTCGGGCATGGTGGAGCAAGCTCCGGTAAGCCAAGAATTCAAAGTAAACCACGACCCTAAACCCGCAGCTTCAGCCCGGCGAGTGACTGGTCGCTATAATAGGAGCGAGTTCTGTTCCGCGCGCACGAGCTATTGCTATGTCACCCAAACCGGTTCCACCCCTGCCGCCGTCCCCCGACTTCGGCGACAAACCGCGCACCTCGTATTGGAGCCTGGTGCTGGTGGGCATTGCCCTGCTGCTGTGCATGACGCTGCTGACATTCCTGACGCTCGGCTTGTTTGGCCCGGTGATCCTGCTGGGCTTTGTCGTCTTCGTGGTCATCGGCCTGCAATACCTCCTCTGGGGCTGGCTGTTCGAACGTGTCTACCGCCAGGGGCGCGATCAGTCGGACGATTGATTTTTAGGTGGACCGAAGCGTCAGCGAGGAAAGTGCTCTTCGCCGCTTTGAATTGTGGTCGACGGTGGGCCATTCGTTCTGGCAGCCGGGGATTCACTACGAGCGTCGATCGAACGAAATACGACGCAATTGAGTTCTGCACCTCCCGTTCGCTCACCTCGCTGACGCTTCGGGTCTCCTGATTACGGACCGCTGGCCCAATTTATTTTTTCGCGTCGTGACCAAACTAGTCAACGATTGCGCATCGAACTTGTTGGCGCGCTCCTTGGCAATTTGGTGAGAAGACAGTGTCACTTGCGTGGCTTGTCGCACAGATTTAATAGCGATTAGCTTGCCAACTGTTTACGTCAATAATGGAAATTGAAAATTGACCTTTCCAGTGATTGGTAAGGACTTAGGACGAGTGGCACTTGCCCAACCTGTTGTCAGCAAACCGTTTAGGCGATCGAGGACCTTTTCGCGGCAAATGCGAATAACGGAAATTTCCTGTTTCCGACGACTCCGCGTGTAGTTTCCAGCTGCTGAGGAATATGGAAATTGAATTACGACGTTTCCTGCCTGCGGTAACGACTTAGAACGAGCGCTCGTGGCTCAAATGTCGACCCGCCAAGGCCTTGCGAGATGATGGAAATTTCGTGAGGCGCGTCGTTTAACGGAAATTTCCCCAGCGGCGGAGGGTCGTTACTTCGCCAGGATTTGCCGCAGGGCCGGTTCGAGATCCGGATAATGGAAATGAAAGCCGGCGTCGAGCGATCTCTGGGGCACCGCTCGTTGCGATTGCAGCAGGACGTTGGCAAACTCGCCAATGGCTGCCTTGAGGACGAACGTGGGGGGCGCGGGGAGAAATGTCGGGCGGTTCAAGACCTTGCCCAACGTTTTGGTGAATTCCAGGTTCGTTACCGGGTTCGGAGCGGTGCCATTGAGGGGACCGCTGATCGACTCGCGCTCGGCGGCGAACAGCATCTGGTGGACGAGGTCGTCGATGTGAATCCAGGGCATGTATTGCTTGCCGCTGCCGAGGGGACTGCCGAGCCCAAGCCAGAAGGGGGTCAACATCTTGCCGATCGCACCGCCATGTTCGCCCAGGACGATGCCGATGCGCGGATTGACGACGCGAATGCCCGCCAAGCGGGCCGCGTGGGATTCACGTTCCCAGCTAATACAAATTTCGCCCAGAAAATCTTCGCGTGGCGAAGCGTCTTCGGTCAGAATTTCGTCTCCCCGGTCGCCGTAATAGCCGACCGCTGAGGCACTAATAAGGACACGGGGCTTGTTTGCCAATTGGGTAATGGTCTGGACCAGGTTGCGAGTCCCCGCCACGCGACTTTCGCGCAGGCGTTCTTTTTTGGCCTTCGTCCACCGCCCTTCGGAAACGGGCTCGCCAGCCAGGTGAAAGATGACATCCACCCCTTCAAAGGCTTCGGCTGGGGCGGGTTGGTTTTCGGCGTCCCAGTCAAAGGCGGTGACCTCGAACTTGGCCAAAGTTCGTTCGGCTTTGGCCGCATTGCGAGACAAAACCACGGCCGGCTGATCCAGCTTTGTCAGCAACCGACGACCCACAAAACCCGTCGCACCAGTGATGAGAGCGCGCATGGTAACCAGTTCTTAAGTTCTGAGTTTTGAAGTTCGGAGACGAGATCAGTAGCTTAACCGCAAACGGCGTGGTCTCAAAACTCAGAACTCTGGAACTCAAGACTTGATCGCCAATTGCCAACTCACCACGACAATTCCCAGGGCGATGCAGTACCAGGCGAAGAGATGGATGCGGCCGCGTTGCAGCCAGCGATTCAGAAGCCAGACGGAGAAGAGTCCGACGAAGAACGAGACCAGTGCTCCGATCAATAGATAGCCGAGGGGAGTCTCGGGAAGTTTGCCATCTTTCCACATGCTCAAGCCTTCGAGCACACCAGCACCAAGGATGGCGGGAATGGCGAGCAAAAAGGAGAAGGTGGCCGCTGAGGAGCGATTCAAGTTGCGGGATAGACCCGCGGCGATGGTGGTTCCGCTGCGGGAGAGGCCCGGCAAAATCGCCACCGCCTGACAGCAGCCAATGAAGAGAGCGTCTTGCCAGGTCATGGCTCGATAGTCGCCTTCGGCCGGTTGGAGGCGACTCGACCACAGCAGGGCAAAGCCGGTCAGCGGAAACAGGCAACCAGCGACCAGCGGGCTATTGAGGACATCATCGAAGAGCAACTTCAAGGGGAGGCCGACGAAAACTGCGGGGAGTGTGCCCAGGAACATTAACCCAATGACGCGGCGGTCGGAGGTTAACAATTGCAATATCTGGCGATGGTAGAAAACGATGATCGATCCGAGGGTGCCGAGGTGCAGAACAATGTTGACGTCGTTCAGGTCGGGAAATTCGCCGTTGCTACCACCCAGCCATCGCCCGAGCACAACCAGGTGCCCGCTCGAACTGATTGGGAGAAACTCGGCCACGCCTTGAACGACGGCCAGCAACATGAGGAGCGAGAATGACATCGGTGAGCAGGCAATTAAGTGATTGTTGCGCGAGAGTTCAACGATACGTCGCGAGTGGCAGGCAGGAGCAGCCTCCTGCCCCGCAAAATCGCGCCAGCCGGTATATTCGAAGGTGATGTTTCATTACACCAACGGACTGAAGATCACCGCCCTCGATCTGGCGGTCGACATATGCCGCCGGCAGCCCCGCGGGTTCGTTTCGCATGCGCACAACGACCACATGGCCCGGCATGAACTGGCCTTCTGCACGCCGGAGACTGCGGCCCTGTACCGGGCGCGATTGGGCGATCATCGCACGCGCTTAATGCCGATTGGCGAACCGCTTGAGTGGCGCGATCATCGACTCACGACCTATGCGGCGGGACACTGCTTGGGCTCGGCCATGCTGCATGTGGCGACGGAACGAGGGAGCATGCTTTACACGGGAGATTTCAAGTTGGCTGAGTCGGCAACTGCCGCGCCGGCCAATCCGCCGCCAGCCGATGTGCTGGTGATGGAGTCGACCTATGGCGATCCACGCTATCAATTGCCGCCGCGCGAGGAAGTGATCGAGCAACTGGTGCGCACGGTGAATCTGGTGCTCAACGCTGGCCGCACTCCGGTGATTCATGCCTATGTAATGGGCAAGTCGCAGGAGGTGACTCGCATTCTCACGCAGCATGGCATTCCCGTGCAGCAGCATCCACTCACACACGAGATGAGTGAGATCTATGAAAAATGTGGCTGCTCGCTGGGTAACTTCTCGCGCTATGAAGATGAGTATTTGCCGGGGCATGTGGTCCTGGTACCACCCTATACGCAGAAGGCCGCCAAGCTGCGGAATCTCGGCAAGGTCTCGACAATTGTCGTGACGGGTTGGGCCCATGCACCCCGTGCGCGACAGGCTCACGGAGCCGATTTTGCGATCCCCCTTTCCGACCACGCTGACTACAACGAACTGCTGGCCTGCATCGACCGCGTGCAGCCGCGGATTATCTATTGCACTCACGGACCGCTGGCTTTTGTGGACGACCTGAAGCGGCGCGGCCTCGATGCTCGCCCGTTGCACACGCTGGTCGGCGACCCGTTTCGATCCCTGGTATAAGCGGGCGAACGGTCAGGTAAACTTTGCCGACGATGCTGAATCTAGCAGCAGCGCTGGGTTCCCATTGTTTGGCCTGTGCTGAAACTGCGACCCCAGGCTTGGACAGTCTGCCAGCAACGGCCGGATTGATTGCAAGTCTCAGCCAGTTGCGGACGATTCTGTTTGCGTGATGGCTGCGCGCCCGCTTCGTCGATCGAAGCACTTTTATGGCCAGCCGCGATGGATGCTTACTTGCACGGATGTGCCCATGTCTCGCTTCAGCCGCACTGCGTTCCTGCTTGCATGCTGCACGCCTGCCGGGCTGACGTTGTTTGGTTGCGGCAGTTCGAACAACTCCAAGCCACACGCCCAACTCGCCCCCGTCCGACCCGTTGCCGCTGCTTTGCCCCCCATTCGCGAACCGCAGCTCCTCACCGTCCCCAGTAACATTCGCCCCGTGGCTGGCGATTGGATGGACTCCTCGCCCGACGCCGCGTTTCGCTACTCTGAGCGGCATCAGCAGTCGACCGGCAACGAGCTACCTCCCCAGCGAATTGTGCCCCCCACTGAGTCTTCGAGTCTGAGTCGCGCAGCAGTCCCCACCAACGATGACGTGCGTAGTCGCCTGGTTGTGAAGCAACCAGCTGGTCCGGTGAACAATCCGCTGCCGCGCCAGGCGGGACCATACTCGCAGGAAATGCCACAGGCACTAACGGCACCCAGCGCCCCGGCTGCAAATCCAGTCGCCAACTTCACGCAGCCTGCGGTGGCACCACTACAGCCTGAGCAACCGTTGCCCGCCTTTCGTCCGCTGCAAATGCCGGTGTCGACCCAGCAGCCGGTGCAAACGATTGGACCGATGCGCGACCGCAGTGGCTTTCGCGCCGTGCAAGAACGAATGGCTGCGATGAACAAGCAAGCCATCGATTTGGCCAATCGCGGTGCCCTGTTTGCCGCCCGCGAAGACCTGTTGCAGTCGCTGCGGCTGGCAGCCCAGTCGCTCGATGCAGCCGAAGGAACCAGCGGCTATACCTTGGCGCTCAATCAAGGACTCACGGCACTAGCCGAGGCGGAAGACTTTGTGCAACTGGGAGCCAATGCGACGTCGACCATTCAAGTCGATCAAGTGGCTGCTGGTCATCGCACGCCTGTCTTGCACGATACGAACGTACCTGAGATTTCGCCGGTCATCGCGATGCAGCGGTACTATGGTTTTGCGGGCGACCGACTGACTGCCGCAGCGGGCGAACTTCCCGCGGCTGCCGATTCGCTCTTTTGGCTGGGCAAGGTTCATACAGGGCTCGCGCGCCAATCAGCTCAAGCCGATCGCTTGCAGGGTCCCCAGGCAATGGTCTGCTTTCGCGCGGCGCTCACGGTTACTCCTCAGCATTATCTCGCCGCGAATGAACTTGGAGTCATGCTGGCCCGCTATGGTCAACTGCAAGATGCCAAGCGGCTGTTGCAGCAAAGTGTGAACACGAAGAGCCATGCCGAAGGTTGGCAGAACCTGGTCATCGTTCATCGCCGGCTCAACGAAGCTCCGCTAGCTCAATTAGCCGAGCAAGAGTTGATTGCCCTCACCGGTCGCCCTGCACCTGCCGCACCCGCTTCGCCCCGACCACCGGTCACGTGGGTCGATCCCAAAGCTTTCGCTGCCAGTGGCAAACAAACGGATAGCTGGGAAACGCCCATCGCGCCGAACTCGCCTGCTGGTCCACTCGCCAATCAGCCGCGTGGCAACGGCACCCGGAGATAACGCCATGCAGCGCACGATTTACATCTTGGGATTCCTCATCGCCGCCTGCGGGCTGGTGCGGCAGTCGCACGCCCAAACGACGACCTATGCCGCGGCATGCAACACCTGCAACACCGGCGCTTGTGGCAATGCCTGCGAGCGGCAGATCAATGGCATCGACTGTGCCAAGGGCGATGGCTGCGGCGAACAACGCTGGAACAGCTGGGGCCCCATTCCTTGGCAGGCCTTTCAGCAGGGCGAATACATCGGCCCCGCGCGCACGGCACACTTGCACCAATATCGTCTGCGGGTAGATGACCAGGTGGAATTCATCTATCGCGTTACCCGCTCCGATACCGGACAGCCCTATCGTCTGCAAACAGGCGATGTGCTGAGGATTGAATCGTTGATCGACACAACGCTGAACCGCGAAGTGACGATTCAAACCGACGGCACGATCATCCTGCCGCTGGTCGGCCAATTGAAGGCGTCGAAGTTGACGATCATGGACGTCCAAAAGCTGCTCGAAGAGCGCTACAAGAAGTACTACAAGATTCCGGACATCACCGTCACACCCGTCAAGACCAACACACGGTTGGAAGACTTAAAAGCGTCGGTCGATAATCGTTTCTTCTCCGGCGGCCAGGGGCGCAATGTGCGAGTGAACCCCGAAGGGACCGTCTCACTCCCCGGCATCGACCAGGTTCCGGCGCAAGGGCTGACCTTGGAAGAAGTGAAGCGCGAAGTGAACGCCCGCTACGACACGATTGTCGAAGGACTGGAGGTCACCCCGAATCTGTTCGAACGGGCCCCGCGGTCGGTGTTTGTTGTGGGTGAAGTTCGCAACGGTGGCCGTTTTGCGATGGAAGGGCCAACCACTGCCATGCAGGCCATTGCTTTGGCTGGCGGCTGGAATGTGGGTGCGAACCTGCGCAACGTAGTCGTCTTCCGACGCGCTGACGACTGGCGATTGTTGGCCACCAAACTTGATATCCGCGGTGCACTCTATGGCGAACGACCGATGCCCGCCGACGAAATCTGGCTGCGCGATTCCGACATCGTGGTTGTTCCCAAATCGTCTCTGCAACGCTTCGACGACATCGCCGAAATGGTCTTTACTAAGGGCGTGTATGCCGTTCTGCCGACGACCTTCACCTATCAATTTGGCGGTGGCACGGGCAGCACCGTCATCACCTCTCCGTAGCTTGCAGCGACGCAGACGGGCCAGCGTTAAGTTGTATAGTCAGCGTTGAAGCGTACGTAGTTCACGTTGAGATCGCTGGTCCAGAAGCGGCCAACAGCCGAGCCTTCGGTGAAGGTGAGCTTGATGTGCGTCTTACGCTCGGACTTAATGGCAGCCGAAACGGTCTTGGCGTCGAAAGGGACCGGAGCTCCGGCGCGATAGAGTTCGTGACCGTTGACGATCAGCCCTACGCCATCAGGATTGAAGGGCACACCCGCGTAACCGGCAGCTGAGACAATTCGCCCCCAGTTGGGATCAGCACCGGCAACGGCGGTCTTCACGAGGGCGCTGTTGGCGACCGTCTTGGCAATCTGCTGAGCAGCGTCGCGAGTCTGGCAGCCGGTGATTTCGATGCCGATCAAGTGTGAAGCACCTTCGCCGTCGTCAGGAATTTGCTGAGCCAGTTCAATGCAGGCATCCGTAAGGGCGGCTTGGAATGCAGCCAGGTCGCTGCCAGTCAACGGCTCGCCACCCGCGGCACCGCTGGCGAGCAGGAGCAGCGTATCGTTCGTGCTCATGTGCCCTTCGACGCTGATGCAGTTAAAGCTTTCGTCGGTTGCAGCCTTGAGGACTTGCTGCGCGGCGGCAGGCGTGAGTGGAGCGTCGGTAAGCATGATGGCGAGCATGGTGGCCATATGCGGGCCGATCATACCGGCCCCTTTGCACATGCCCGCGAGACGAATGGTCCGACCCGCAACGTTCACTTGCCGGGCAACGACCTTATGGAATTGATCGGTCGTCATGATGCCGCGGGCTGCGGCCAGAAACGAAGCTTCGTCGTTACCGAGTTTCTCAGCGGCCAGCTTGGCACCGTTAGCGATTTTATCCATCGGCAAGAAAACACCGATCACCCCGGTCGACATTACCAGCGCGGTTTGTTCGTTTTCGCCGACAGCTGTGGCCGCCAAACGTGCCATTTCCCGGCAATCGTTCATTCCCCGCTCACCGGTACACGCGTTGGCATTGCCGCTGTTCACTGCGACGACGCGGATATTGGCCGATGGCGTTCGAGACCGATCAAAACCGACCGGAGCGGCAAACACCAGGTTCTGCGTGTAGACTCCCGCAGCGGTGGCACCCTTCGGACAGTGAATGAGCGTAAAGTCTTCCTTCGTGGCAACTTTCTTGATGCCGCCGTGTACGCCATTCATCACAAAGCCAGCTGGAACTTCGATCGACATCTTGATACTCGGTTGTTGGTCTTTGACTTGACTTCGCTCGCAAACGACGGCAACTTCGCTTCACGCCCAAATGCACTGGCGACGCCAAGCTACACCAGCGCTGTGGTCTCTTTAAAGCCGTACATCAGGTTGAAATTCTGCGCGGCAGCGCCGGAAGCACCTTTGATTAGGTTGTCGATCACGCTGATCAGCAGTAATCGCCCACCGGTCACGCGCGGGGTAATGTGGCAGAAGTTGGTGTGGGCGACGTCCTTCGTTGCAGGCAGATTCTTGACAACCTGAACGAACGGCTCGTTGCGATACGTGTCGCGCAGCAGTTCCAACGCCTGTTCTTCGGTGAAGGACTTTGTCGGCTTGCTATAACTGACGGTGAGAATGCCTCGGTCCATGGGAACCAAATGCGGTGTGAAGATAATCTGGGGCTGTGCGGGGACAACTCGTCCCAGAATCTGTTCAATCTCTGGCGAGTGCCGATGCTTCCCCACGCTGTAGGCCGAAATGCTTTCGTTGCATTCGGGATAGAGCGTCCCCAATTTGGGCGTGCGGCCAGCACCACTCACGCCACTCTTACTGTCGACGATGATATCTTGACTTTCGACCCAGCCCTCCTTCAAGAACGGAGCGAGAGGCAAAATGGCCGAGGTGGGATAGCAGCCCGGATTAGCAACGAGCGCAGCCTGGGGAATCTGCTCGCGAAATAGTTCCGGCAGGCCATAAACGGTCTTTCCCAATCGCTCGGCATCGGGATGGTCATGCTCGTACCACTTGCGATACGAGACCGGATCGTTAAGGCGGTAGTCGGCGCTGAAATCAATGACCCGCTTGCCGAGAGCGAGAAGTGCCTTCGCCGATTCGGCCGAGGCCGCGTGGGGCAAGCAACTGAAGATGCAATCGCAACGTTCGGCGACCGCAGCTGGGGCAAAATCCTCGAGAGGAAGATCGAGCCGGCCGGTAAGGCAAGGATGCACGGCAGCAATTGGGGGGCGGCCCTCCTGCCGGCTGGTAACAGCCGTAATTTGTGCGTCGGGATGTCGGAGCAAAATCTTGATCAATTCCAGCGCCGTGTAGCCCGTCGCGCCTAAAATCCCCACTCGAATCATGTTTGCCGAACCTTACGCAAGCGAAAGCAGAATCAGAAGAACCATTGGGTAAAAGGACGACCGAGCAGCCGGGAGGGTTCGCGCGCTCGACAGGTCGCTCGAAGTCGCGCAGTTAAGACCCTAACCGTAGGACCGACCTACTCGGCGGCAGCGCCTTCTTTGCGCTTCAGCTTGGAGTCGTTTTCCTTCATGAAGGATTTCAGGTCGTCCGCAAAGTCCAACAGTCGCGTCCATTGTTCGACGTAAAGCGTGACCGGCATCCGTTGCAGGCCGTACACCGAGATGGCCCCCTTTTCGCTCACCTTGCAGTACAACTGCCCGCGTTTGGGGGCTGTGTCGGTCAGCAATTGCGACGCTTGTTCGACCGAGAGTTCGCCGGATTGCAGCTTGGCGAGGATTTCTTCCTTCTTCACGATTCGGGCCTCCTGTGTAGAGATGAGTGCGCTCCAGGACTTACGGAAGCGCAGACCACAATTTAGCAGCGCAGGAGGAGGACCGGGAGACATGGGGTGGCGGAGTCAAAGGCCACCACTCCAAAACGCCCTGAAACTGCCTGATGCTTTAGCTTCGCCGTGTTATCAACATAATGGCCACGATCATCAGCAACACAGCAAACACACGCTGGCCGGAGAGTGGATGCACGGGGATATTCAGCAGGCCAAAGTGTTCGATGATGACCGAAGCCGTGAGTTGGCCCACGATAAAGCACATCAGCATCGTCGTCGGGCCGAGGGGCGTCACGAGACAGATCGAGGCGGTTATGAAAAAGACACCCAGCGTGCCTCCCAGCCAGATCCACCACGGCCCCTTTTGCAGCGAGGCAATCTCCGGCAGCGGTACGTTACCGAAAAAGTACATGCCGGCGCAAAGCAATGCGAGTAGAACGGTTCCGGTTGAAAACGACAGTAGCGCCGCTTGCAACGGATGTTGAACATAGTTCTTCAACTGATTATTGACGATCGGCTGCATTGCGATTGCCATGCCGATGACAATAGCATTTAGCACTAGCGGCCACTTTTCCATGCGTACAAGTTTCTCGCGGGGGAGACTACGGCAGAACGAGTCAGGACTTGGGGACGTCCAAGATTACTTGGACTGGGCCGCGGGCGTCGAGGGGGATATCGATGGGAAGTTGGCTCTTGATCAGTTCTCCGTAGTTACTCGGCAAATAGCTTTTGCCTGCCGAAGAATCCTCGGTTACTGGGGTATCCCAACATTCGATATTCACCGAGTACTTCCCCGGAACGAGCCCATCGCCTGCCTCATACGAAGTGACAACGAATTTGCCGTCGAGTCCAAACTCGGCAGTCCCCGTTTGGTTGGGCATTCCAGCCGCCGGCGCTAGCGGTGTAAAGAACAGAGTTCCGGCTTTGGGCCAGGGTCCGCCGCCGAAGGTGATCTTGCCATTGACTGGCACGGTCCGTGGCCCAGTTTCGTTGCACGATGTCAGACCGGCAATCAGGAGGACAACTCCCACGAATTGACCGAAAAGGCTCAGATTCCGATGCATCGACATTGCTCTTGTATAGACTTGAATTATCGCCCGCCCAGAGCATACATTACGCGGTCGGCAATTGGACCTTGCCCTGAACAAATGCCACGAGCAGTGGCACGACTTGTTGCACCTGCTGTTGCAGGCGGGTCCATTTTTCTTCAGCGCCGGCCAGCGATTGTTTGCCGCCGAGATTCTCCAACTCGAGCGCCGTCGCAAAAGGTTCGTCGGCTCCAAAATACCGTAACGAACCTTTGATGGTATGTGCTGCGCGATGCAGCAGATCGAAATTGCTGTCATCGAGAGCGCGGCGCATTTCCGTCGTCCGCTTCGGCCACTCTTCAAGGAACGCCTCTGCAATTTCGCGCAGTAACTCGGGATCGCCGTTACAAAATTCGAGTGCGACCCGCCAATCGACAAAGTTTCCTGCGGCGGACTGCACTGCGACAACAGTGCTGTCGAAGGGCACAACCGCCATCCCGAGTACCCGCTCCATTTCATCGATCAGTTGCTTCTGGCGAATTGGCTTCGAAACATATCCGTCCATACCTACCTCCAAACAGCGCTCGCGGTCCCCCTTCAAGGCATGCGCGGTGACGGCGACAATCGGCAAGTGCCCGCCGGTTTTCAACTCTTGCGCGCGAATTCGCTGGGTTGTTTCCAGGCCGTCCAATTCTGGCATTTGAATGTCCATTAGTGCCAGGTCAAACTTCTCCCGTTGGAGCAGGTCGAGCACTTCGTGCCCGTTGTTAGCAATCGTCGCTTCGTGACCGAGTCGTTCTAATACACCAACCGCAAGTCGTTGATTCACCAGGCTGTCTTCGGCGAGCAGGATGCGTAACGATCGAACGGACACGCTGGACTTCGAATCTGCGGAGGTTGCGGCAGCAGTCCCACCTCGCAAATCGAGATGCATCGCAGCTGCAATTGCATCGAAGAGTTCCGATTGCTTGAACGGCTTGAAGAGGCGTTGCTGCACTCCCAGCTTCTGGCACTGCGGCGCGAGATCGCTCGAATCGTGCGATAGAAGTACGACTACAGGCAATTCAGCGGTTGCCGGATGCGCTCGCAGTTGCTCCAGCAACGACCAGGCATTGCCATCGCCAATCCTGATATCGGTCAGCAAGACGTCGCAGGGGGCATGTCCGTTGCTGCCTTCAAGCAACGCTCGCCCTGCCGAAGCGCTGTCGTACATGACCGGCTCCATGCGCCAACTGCGTAGAGTGGCTTCGATGATTCGCCGGCTCGTTGGATGGTTTTCAATCACCACGACCCGCGCACCGTCGAGACTTCCTTCGCGAGCAGGCTCCTCTTGCGCAGGTGGTTCGCAAGGTTCGAGTTGCAGTGTGAAGCTGAACTTGCTTCCTTGGCCGAGTTCGCTTTCGATTGTGATGTGTCCTCCCATCAATTCGACGAGACGTTGCACGATCGTCAGGCCCAACCCCGTGCCGCCGAATTGACGCGTGGTCGACGCATCGGCCTGCTCGAACGGCTCGAAAATTAGTCGTTGTTTTTCAGGAGCAATGCCGATCCCCGTATCGGATACGCAGAAGGTAAGTGGAACTGTTTCGCCACCCTCCTGCGTCGTCGTGGCACCACGCCGCACGCTCACCACAATCTCACCGGCATAGGTGAACTTGATCGAATTGCTGACGAGGTTGATGATGATTTGCCGGAGGCGACCTCGATCGGCCGCGTACCACTCGGGAACATCAGTGGCTACATCCAGCAGCAGTTCGAGTTGCTTGCCGTGCGCCCTGACCGCCAGCGACTTGAGCGCGTCGCCCAAACACTCGCGCACATTCATTGGCTGCAGATCAAGTTGCACGTGCCCGGATTCGACCTTGGAAAAATCGAGCACATCGTTGATTACGGACAGTAATCCCTCACCCGATTGCAGGACAAGTTGCAAATACTCGCGCTGCTGAGCTTCAAGCGGAGTATTAAGGACCAGTTCTGTCAGGCCAATGACCGCGTTCATGGGAGTGCGCACTTCGTGACTCATGTTGGCCAGGAATTGGCTCTTCGCCCGACTGGCGAGATCGGCCAGTTCTTTCGCCGATTTCAGGTCTTTCTCGGTTTGCTTTTGCCGGGTGATATCGAGTACGAAGCAAATACACTCTTGTTGCTCACGATCAAGCATCGTCACGCCAATGAGCACTGGCACGCGATGGCCATCGCGATGGATAAACTCTTTTTCCCACGGCGGGCAATCGTCGTGTTGAAGCAGCGTTGCAATAGCGCGCTCGTCATCGGCGCGAAACTCGGGCGGGGTAAGTTGATCCCAGCGCACCCGGCCACTTAGCAGTTCGTCTCGCGAATAACCAACGATGGCCAAGTAGGCATCGTTGGATTCAATTACATGCCCGGCAAAATCGGCAACCATTACGCCCATGATGCTCGATTGCACTAGCTTGCGAAACTTGGCGTCACTTGTCCGCAGCTTTTCTTCGGCGCGCATTCGCTGCGTGACGTCCCAAAACATCCCCTGGATGCCCACAATTCGGCCGGTCGAATCGCGGACGGGCGCTTTAAGGACCTGCATGTAGAGTCGTTCGCCAGTCGGTCCCACATACTCTTCTACTAGTTCCAGCGGTTGGCCGGTGCTGATTACTTGCACGTCGTCGTGCCGATACTTCTGCGCTTGCGATTCGGGATAGAAATCGAAGTCGGTTTTGTGCAGAATCTGCTCGCGAGTCATTTGCAACGTATCGCAAAAGCGCTGATTGCAGTCGATGAATGCCCCTTCAATATCCTTGCGGATTACATTCAGCGGCAGACTTTCGTTCAGTGATTGATAAAGGGCGATTGTCTCTCGCAAGCGTTGTTCAGCTTGTTCTCGCTGCTGAATCTGATGCTGGAGTTCTTCCGGGCTGCGGCGTTTTAAGATCTTCGGCACGACAATTAGCAGCGTGATGAGCGTGGCCCACGAGAGAGCCGTCATCGTCAAGCTGATAATCGACGGCAGGCTGGTTTGTCCTAGCCAAGGAGCCGCTTGCACCAGGTGCAACAAGCCGGCCGTGAAGAGGAGCACGACGAGTAGCCAGTAGAGGCCGTTCATCTTCAGGCGATTGCTGAAAATCAGATAGATCGCCAGGACCGGTATGGTGAGGAGAGCCACCCCTGTCGCCAGGTCGGCCAGCAACTGCATGATCGCCGGCATAACGCATCACCTATTGTGAAAGGACTTCGACGCGTTTGCATAACCAGCCAGACGCGTCTGACCACTTTTTCAAGTGTCACCGCGCCCGTGAATTTACTCCCGCAGGCGGGGGATAGCAAGAAACGCTGAAATTGTCGCGTGAAAGTTGGCACAAATGACGTAACAACGCCAGTCGAATGTGCGCGTGAATGCCAAACGCAAACGCACATCAATCCATTTTGTACGAACGCTGAACATCGACGAGCGTCGCGCATCTCAGTGGCTTGCGAGGCATCGCTGCCCTGGTGTTGGTGGTAACCACGTGCCATATTGTCGCTGCGGATGCCACTTCGAATAGCATCGCCGATTCATCCTTACGATTGTCATTTGCCATGGTTACCGATGCAATTGCCTTGCTCGCCCTCGTCGCGATGGAAATCGTTCTGGGCATCGATAATATCGTCTTCATCTCCGTCGTCACGGCCCGGCTTCCCGAGTCGCAGCAACGACAGGCACGCAACATCGGCCTTGCGCTGGCGATGATCATGCGGATCGGCTTGCTCCTGACCATCACCTGGATCATGCAGTTGACGCAGCCGGCATTTCATTGGACCGATCTGCACATACCCATCGAGTGGCTGCCGGGCGAACATCACGAAGAGATTAACAACGTCACTTGGAAGGACTTGATCCTCCTCGCAGGCGGACTGTTCTTGATTCGCAGCAGCGTGCTCGAGATCCATCACAAGGTCGAGGGAGTTCACGACGAACACAACGAAGCCAAAAGGGCATCTTTTGGCTCAGTGATCGGGCAGATCATCCTCCTGGATGTCATCTTTTCGCTTGACTCGGTCATTACCGCGGTTGGTATGGTCAAAAGCATCTGGGTGATGATCACCGCTGTGATGATCGCCGTCATTGTCATGATGGTGTTCGCCGGACACGTGGCTCGCTTTGTCGAGCGCCATCCCACGGTCAAAATGCTCGCCTTGAGCTTCTTGCTGTTGATTGGCGTCATGCTGCTGGCCGAAGGAGTGGGAACACACATCGATAAGGGCTATATCTACTTCGCGATGGCGTTCTCGCTTGGTGTCGAAGCACTTAACCTGCGAGCCAGTTCGAAAGCCGCGCGCGTGCGGGCGGCAGAAGCCGCGGCCAAGGCAGGCAAGGAACAGCAGCCGAAAAATTAAAGTGGTGAGGTTTGCCAGTGACCGCTGTGGGCGAAGAGCACCCGATGATGTGTCCGTACAGAGACGAACGGGTGCATTTGACGCAAACGATAACCTGATTCTCCACCGAAAATTCAGGCCGGTTAACGACCCAAAGAAGTTCCCAGATCGTGGACGGCAAGGACCTTTCACCCCATGCCCAGGCCTTGTCGTTTTGCTCAGGCCAGCGGGCAATGCACGCGACCGCTCGATACCTTGGTAGCAAATGGTCCCCTTTCACGCTTTACACAATCTCGTCTCGAATCCGATCTGAGCGAAACGCTGTTCATCCTGCCAGGTGATTCATGGTTCGTGGTTGCTTGTTTGCCTTGTTGATGTACGCCGCGATTGCAGTTGGCTACTTCTTTTGGCTCGATACGGTGTTCGACCGGCCGGAGAGCTATTACGCAGCAGCCGGTCTGGGTTTTGTGGTGTTCTGCTGTATCGGTGCGTTGATGAATGCGCGAACTGCGTGGAAGGATTGGTCGCTGGCGAGCAATGCGCGGCATCAGTTTCCGCCGCGCGATCGGCAACTATTTGCGGCGGCTGGGCCGATCCAACCTGTTGGCCAGCCGTTGCTGGCACCGTTCAGCAATGCGCCGTGCTGCTTGTGCGAATACGATCTGTCGACCTCCCCGCCGCCGACCGATTCCAGCGAAGAAAAAACTGGTTCGGATCTAGCTGGGTTTCTGATGGTACCGTCGGAGATTCAAACCGGCACCGGCAACGTGCGACTGCTGGGCTTTCCCGTTCTCGAGGAAGGAACTTCGTACACGCTGCGGAGTTTCACAGCCGCACGCCGAGCGCGGGACTTCGTCAGCAAAACGGAGTTTCAAGATATTAGTGGGCTCAGACTGTTGAACGCCTTCGCCGCCATTGAAGACGCCTGGACCGACGACGACGGCAGCGTAGAGAAGAATCTGCAACTGAAGAAAGTCGATCCCAAGAAGCTTTTTCCCGATGATTTGGAAGCAGTTTGGCAAGAGATCAACGGTGAACGGGCTGTTGAAGATCCCGACGCGGGAATCAGCGACGAAGACCTGGCGGACGAAGAGGATGAACTCGAAAATGCGGAGCTTGACGACGACGAGTTGGATGACGATGACTCGTCACCTGATGATTCCAATCCGCTGCCATCGATTCCGCTGCCGACGCTAAAGGAGAACCGCGTTGGGGTTGGTGAGCAGGTGGTGGTGATTGGCCGCTACGACGAGATGCGTCGCGGGGTTCTGCCTGTCGGCAGCGGTATGAAAGCAATTCGCCTGATTCGCGGCGATGTCGACACGCTCGAGCGTAAATCGCGCGCTTCGCTCTGGAGTCATTTGATTGGCGGGCTGCTGTTCCTGGTCATTGCTCATGCTGCTACGTATGGTGCGATGTATCTGTACCTGAACTCCGAAAGCCAACGTCGTAAATTCGACAGTGAGGCGTTTCAGGCAGCACAGGCGGGGGAAATCTCCAAGCTGCAAGCGATGCAGAAGAAGGGAAGACTGAATATTGATGTCCGCGATACGGAGAAGAAGACGCTGCTCATGGTCGCCAAAGATGCCGCTACCGCCCAGTGGCTGATTGAGAACAAGGTTCCGTTGAACGCGGCAGATCAGTACGGGCGAACTGCCCTTCGCCAAGCAGCGGGCTCCGGGCACGAAGAGATTGTCAAACTGCTGATCGAGGCCAAAGCGGATTTGAACGTTCCGGACAATATTCACGAAACTCCGTTGCTGGCCGCAGACCAAACTCACCCCGCGATCGCGGAGGCCTTGCGGGCCGCCGGTGCAAAAGACCATGTGATCAGTGCCAAAAACGGCCAGCCTTTGCCGGAAGATGGTGGCCCGCAATTGGTTGCGATCCGGGCGTACATCCAGGCCTTGCGCGATCGGAACGCTGGTGACCTCTACAATTTGATGACAAGCCCGGGAAGCGGAGATGTCGCGGCTCAGGAATGGGCGACCTGGGAATTGAGTGTTTTGAAGGCCATTGAACGGTTTGAAGGCTATTCCACGGAAGACCGCGCGACAGTGACTGTTTATGGCACCTGGGGAGACAATGACTCACCTGCGAAGTCGAGGTTTCAACTTCTGAACGTCGGCGGTAAGTGGAAAATCGCCCGAAATCAGATTGAGATCAACTAGGAATGGCTTCTCCTTCCACTGAGGGTTCCCCTTAGAAAACAGCCGCGACAAAATGTCGCATTTTTCTGTTTTTCCTTGGCGCTTAGGGCGGTTATGCTATTGCGCCCTAAAGAACCGTCGTAAGCGGAACGACCGTTTCAGCCCGCCGATCCATCGTAAGCTGCGGAATTTGGTTCGGTGGAAGGGAACTTTTCGATTACGGCGCCCCTCAAAGGCCAGTAGCGCGCACGCGTTTCCGTGTTGGCTGCGCATTTTTTTGCATCGTTGATGGCCCTAATTATAATCCGAAGCTGGTCTCTGCGGTTTCGACCGCTCGTCTAGGTTCGGACTCCGTTCTGGCTGGTTCGTCCCGCTGATTCGCACCATAAGTCTTGTCTTTTTGGCGATTCGGCAAGTTGAAACAGAGATTGTCGTAAATCGCGATATTTTCGAGGGTTAGTACATGTCGACCCGGCGTTCGCTGAAGCAAACCAAAGCATCCCTGAAGAACTCTTGGCAGAAGAGTTCGCAATACAAGGAGATGCTGCGGCGCGCAGCTCGCAAGTTCCATCTGGAATCGCTTGAGGACCGGCGCGTCTTTGCGGTCGATCCAGTTTTAGTTGCCGCCGATGGTGGGGTGACGTTCAGCAGTGGTCCAACGCCCACGGTGCGGAATGAATCACCGCGCGAGTTGACGTTCACCTTCCCGGGTGTGCCCGGAATGGACCGAACGACGCTGGCTGCTGGCATTCGCCTGGTTCCAGCCAATGGCGACGGCACCTTCGATCCGCTCGATCTGCCGATCGCGCCGGCCTATCTGGACCTGGGTGACGATGCAACGCAAGTCGTGATGCGCTTTGCTACTCCGCTGAAAGACGACCTGTATCAGTTGCAGTTTGTCGGCACCACGTTGAAAGACACCTCCGGCATTCAATTCAACGCCGGAAACACCTTCAATCTCAATTTTACTTTGAATCTTGCGCCCCAGGTGCTCGCCGTTGTGCCGCAGCCTGTGGTCCGCAACGCAGCTGGCGCACTCGCGCAGATTGGCAACGAAGTCCACGTTTACTTCAACAACGACGATCTGGACGAAGCTCTTGCAGAAGACGTGCGCTATTACAAACTGCTTGTCACGCGCGGCACGGTCGACCCATCGGATGATGCTCCCGCTGCCGGCGAGATCCAGCCCTACTCTGCTGTATACGACGCCACGCTGAATAAGGTGGTCCTCAAGTTCGACTTGAATCCCGCTGCCCCCGACCCTAATTTCCGCCTGGAGCAATTCGCCGGCACTGCGCCTGGGGTCGCCGATCCAGCGGTTTCGTTCCGGCTGCGACTGGGAACGACAGAAGTTCGTCGCCCGAACGTTTACGGGACGACTGGCGGCACATCAAATACGGATTGGCTTACCAAAGACCCAGGGTCCAGTTTTGATAGCGCGGCTGGTCTGCGCGACGTGCTGATCAATGGCTTGCCCGCGGGGGTACCGCTGCAATCGCTCGAAGACTTTATCAACAGCACTGCTGCGGCCAATACCGGCAATCCAATCGTAATGACGAGTGGAACAAGTGTGATCATCGGTCAGTCGATCGATCCGCAGTTCTACAACCTGATGTGGCCAGGTGGCAACGATGATCCGGGACACCGCGACATCACGGGCCAGGGGAACCATCCCGGTACTGGGGCAGCGGT
The DNA here is from genome assembly GCF_007747655.1 of Anatilimnocola aggregata. Lineage (NCBI taxonomy): Bacteria > Pseudomonadati > Planctomycetota > Planctomycetia > Pirellulales > Pirellulaceae > Anatilimnocola > Anatilimnocola aggregata. The sequence goes on along the minus strand of NZ_CP036274.1, from coordinate 1,059,656 downwards.
TGTCATCAATGGTCGAGTTCAAACCGTCATTCAGCGCAGCGATGGCCCGGAGAATCACCTGGGAAATATGATCGCGCAGAATCCGCTCCTGCAGCCGGCAGCGGATGCGGATAGCGTGAATGGGGTGACGACGTATTACTACAACTTCCGCAGCGAGTTGGGTTACGTTCCCGATACGACCAATTCGACAATTCCAACTCAGCCGACGTTCAACGTCATCACGGACCGGCAAAAGCAACGGGCTCGCGAAGTTCTGGAAATCATCGGCCAAACTTCCGGTGTGAACTTCGTCGAGACCGAGAATCAAGGCTTCATCATCGCGACTGGCGATATGCGGGCGATTCTGACACTGGTACAAACGGGCCCAGGTGGCCTGACAGGTTTGGCCGGCGCGGTTGACCTGAACAATGACGGCTTCGGCGAAACTGCTGCCGCAATTATGGACTCGGGCGACGACTGGTCTTCCAACGGTCGCGATCTTTACGGCAATGCCTGGTTCATCACGGCCATGCACGAGATCAGCACGTTGCTGGGGCTGGGCCACAGTTACGATCTTCCCGGCACTACGGTGCAAGGTGAAGATCCCTCATTGGCAGCCTCAGTGCCAGCTGCTGAGCCAATTTTCCCCGGTGATAACAACATCGCTCACATGCAGCATGTCTATCGGCCCGAAGCCAAAGACATCGACATGTACAAGTTTGAAGTTGATGTCGCCGGCGTGCTGACCGCCGAAACATTCGCAGAACGGCTGGCTAACTCTAGCGGTCTGGATACCGCCATCGCCGTTTATCGGGTCAATCCGGACACCGGCGTTCCCGAGTTGTATGCCAAGAACGACGACTACTTCAGCAAGGATTCGTTCCTGGAACTGACGCTGGAAGCCAATACGACCTACTATGTGGGCGTGAGTGCCAGCGGCAATACGGAGTTTGATCCCAACGTCGTCGATTCCGGCATCGGCGGTACAACGCAGGGTGCCTATCAGCTAAAGCTGGACTTCCGCAAGATTGCTACCGACACGCTGACCGATGTCTCGGGCACGCCCCTGGATGGCGATTCGGATGGCAAACCAGGTGGCGTGAATAATTTCTGGTTCCGCGCCGCTGCCCCCGTAAGCTCGCTAGCCGATCTGCAAAACACGACGCGCACCGCACGTACGATCTTTGTCGATCGGATGGCTGCCGCCGATATTTCGCCCCGCGATGGTGTGCCAGATAGTGCCGCGTACATTCCCGATGGCTCGCTCGCCAAGCCGTTTATCTCGATCAAGTCAGCACTCGCAGCTTCTCGTCCGTTCGACATCATTCGCGTGGTGGGGAACAACCTTGAGAACGCCGCCGACTCTCTCGATGCCATCGATACCAATTTGACCGACAATCTGGCGTATCAAATTGGCTTCGATAAATTAGGCAACCCACTGGCCGATGGTGCCACACTCGATGTTCCCAAGGATCGCACCCTGGTGTTCGATGCCGGTGTCGTGGTTCAATTACGCCGCGCTCAGATCAGCGTGGGCAGCGAAAACCAAGGCGCTTCAGCCGACCGCAGCGGTGGTGCGCTCCAAGTGCTCGGCACGCCATTCCAGAGCGTCTACTTCACGTCGTACAATCCCACGAACGCGACTGAGCCACAGATCGGTGATTCCACTTTTCAACGTGCCAATCCTTCGGGCGAATTGGCAGACGAAGGGGATTGGGGCGGTATTGCTTTCCGCAGTGACATTGATCGCGCCGATGGTCGTTCCGACTTTGAGCGCCGCGGTATCTTCCTGAATTACATCTCTCATGCCGATATTCGCTATGGTGGCGGCCAGGTAGTGGTGAATTCACAACCCCGCACCGTGAATCCGATTCACATGACGGATGCCCGGCCGACGATTATCAACAGCCGCATCACACTTGGTGCTGACGCCGCCATGTCAGCCAATCCCGATAGCTTTGAAGAGAGCAACTTCACGAGTCCCCAATACGGCAGTACGTTTAACAGCAGCTTTAACGTTGACTACAAGCGTGTCGGCCCAGAGATTCACGGCAACTTCCTCGATACGAATACCATCAACGGAATTGTTATTCGTTCGACCACGCAGAGTGGTGCGCTGAATGCTTCTTCAATCGAAGAGATGGCAGTCGCAGGCCGTTTCGACGATACCGACATCGTCCACGTGTTCCAGGAAAACCTGGCGATGCACAGCGCGCCTGGTGGGGCCTTTGTCCACACCGCGCTGACTGCGCCAGCGACGACGCTGACTGTTGCCGCGCCCGTAGCGGGTACAGGCGGTTTCGCCACGACGGACACCAATATCGAGTACAAAATTGTTTACGTCGATGTGAATGGCAACGAAGGCGTCGCGTCCAGCACGATTCGTGCGTCAGGTTCCATTACGTCTGCGAATTCTCACATACGTTTGACAAATCTGCCAAACGTCACCGCCGCGTTGTTGGCTTCGGGCTTTGTTGGTCGCCGCTTGTATCGTCGGATCGGTGGAGTGGGCGACTTTATCTTGGTCGAACAGATTCCAGCTTCGGCCGCTGCAACGTACGTGGACCGCAATCTCGCGTTGCCAGTTTCGGCACTGCGGCTCAAGGTGGCCTCGGTTGGTGATTCTGTATCGCCACGCATCAATGCTATTGGTACTACCCCGGCCGTTACGACCACCACTTCTGCCTCTGGCGGCACGTACACGGGTGGCCAGCAAGTGGTCTATGCCCTGGCCTACGTCGATACCGAAGGCCGCGAATCACCGATGGTCGAACTGCCTCAAGTCACGACCTTGGGGCCGGCAGGTTCAGTCACATTGAACAACTTGCCGTTGGCCTACGGTTCGTACATGGGCTTGCGAATTTATCGCTCGATTACTGTTCCCGGTGTTCCCCTTGTTCCTGGCCAGTTCGATCTCATTGGGATGACGGATGCGGGCAAGACGTCGTTCACGGATACGGGCATCGCGGTCAATCCAGCTCAACTGATTCCCGCCACCGTCAACATTAACACTGCTGTTTCCGCAGTCCCCGCCCCTGCGGGTACACGCGGGTTTACTAACGGCACTATCGTCAATTATCGCTTCTCGTTCGTAGGAACCGGCGGCGAAAGTGCAACCTCCGCCTTGGCCGTTCCGGCTGGCGAAACGGGTGGGTTTGTAATCTCGGGCAATAATCGTCAAATCACCCTCACGAACCTGCCGCTCGTCGATACCAAAGTCTATTCGAGCCTGATCGTTTATCGCTCAGATAACTACGGCAAGTTCGAACAACTGGCGATCATTCCGGGCGGCCCCGGGCAGTTGACGACGATTGTCGACGAGAACTTCCGGACCAGCGCTAATGCTCGCTACGTGACCAATCCGCTATTGTGGCCGCGCGGTGATGGACTTCCTGTTTTCCTGCAAGACGTGGCACTCGCTCAGCCAGCCAATGCCCGCGCACGGCCGCACGGCTCGCTGGTGATCGATCCGTCCATGGTGCTTAAGTTCGATGGTGCACGCATCGACGTGAACATCGGCACCGGCCTGATTGCAGAAGGTGTGAAAGGGCGGGACATTGTTTTGACATCGCTCTACGACACTCGCTACGGAGCGGGTGGCACTTTCGCGACCTCAAAATCCGTCGGCGCTGTGGGCCAAGAGGGGGACTGGGGCGGCATTTACTTCGCGCCCGATTCGAAGGGCAGCTTCAACGAAGTTGTGTTCGCTTACGGCGGTGGTGAGGGCCGGATCGAAGGTACCTTTGCCGGCGTCAATGTACTGGAAATTCAGCAAGCTAAGGTTCGCGTTGCCAACAGTCGATTCGAGTTCAATGCAAGCGGTGCTAGTGGCTCGCAAACGACGGGCGATCGCGCCGGTCGTGGAACCAACGACAACGCGACCATCTTCGTGCGCGGCGCTCAGCCGGTAATCATCAACAACACGGCGCTTTCCAACAGCGGTGCCTTCATCAGCATCAATGTGAATGCCCTCAATTCGCAGCAACTCACCGACTTCGGGCGGCAAACCGGCTTGTTGGCCGAACGACCTGCGGACACGGAACTCGCGCGAAACAGCTTCCCAGTTTCGCGCTTGATCGATACGCAAACAGGTGTGACCGATGTCGATAACAACGGCCCGCTCATCCGCTTGAATCGAATCGACCTGAATGACACCAACGGAATGCGAGTGCGCGGGGGCGTGCTGACGACTGAAAGTGTGTGGGACGATACCGATATTGCTCACGTCCTTTTCGATTCGATCTTGATTCCTGACTTCCATACGTACGGCGGTTTACGACTGGAAAGCTCAGCCCGCGAAAGCCTGGTAATCAAGGCTGCCAGCAATACCACCACAAACACTCTGGCTGGCATCATCGCGGACGGCCGCCCTCTGGAAAACGAAGAGCGGATCGGTGGCACGTTGCAAGTTCTGGGTCAGCCAGGCTTCCCGGTCGTGCTCACCTCTTATGCTGATGACACGATCAGTTCCGGTTTCACTCCTGCGGGCAAACCGCAGGGCAATACGAACGGCGACGATCCAGCCACTACGAACACACTCCCCACGGGACCTGAAGTCGACAACGGTGTCCGCATCGACAACGATGTGGCCACCAGTGTCAACGGACACTTCTCGTGGACAGTCGGTGTCGCGGGTGGCTATGGCAATGCCTCCACCGCCACCGCTCAGGGCTTAACAGCTCAGTTTATCGCGCAAGATTTTATCTTTGCCCACTTCCCAGTCGTGTATGCAGGTACACAAGTCATCAACCTGCGGTTGGCTACTGCCGCGAGCACAACCAATACGCTCACGATGGCTCCGATGCTCGTCTCTCCGGACGTCGTCGTAAGCGAAGGTCAGTTCACCCGCACCGGCCTGCCAGCTGTTCGTTGGCGTGCTACTTCGAGTTTTGCGAATGGCTCGACTCGACTTGTCACCTCTTTCGACTTCAGCACTGCCACTGGCGCTCCGCTGGGCGACATTCGCCTGATGAGTTACCTCGATCAGGACGTGCAAGGTGCTAACGACGACTTGTTGTATATCGATGGATCGCCCGGTGCGGCGGACTTCCGTCTGGTAACGCTCGACAACAACGAACGCATCGGTTTCTCGCAAGGTGGTATCTATACAACGGGAGCCGGATTGCAGAATGCAAGCTACGTCGGTTTCGCCGCCGATAAGTGGTCGGACTTGCAGACTCGAATGCTCGCGGGAACCCTGAATAATTTTGCCATCACCCCCAGCGGCACCAACATTGACCTTGTCGATTTGCCGCTGATTCCCGACGCAACACTCGGCAATGTCTACGGCTTAGGCGACATCACAACAGCCCTGGCGTGGGATCTTGATCCGCTGGCCTCCACTTCGACGGTGACTACGTTCCTCGAATTCCTGGCGAACGCGCCAATCTCCGGCGGGCGACCAGGCGATTGGAACGGCATTGTCATCGATAAGTACGCCAACGATCGAAATGTTGAGACAGTTCCCGAACGGGAGCCGGTCACCAGCAATGGCACTCAGAACTCGCGGCCGAACAAGGCGCAGTTCCTGGGCTCGTTGTCCTCTGCAGATAAGGGTGGCGATGAAAACCTGCGCCTCGGTTTCGTCGTGCAGGGCGCAATTGCCACGCCCGGCGATGTCGACATCTATAGTTTTAAGGCGAAAGCCGAAACCGAAGTTTGGTTCGATATTGATCGCACCACTCAATCGCTCGATACGGTGATTGAACTAGTTGACGAGTTTGGCAACATCCAAGCTCGCTCGGATAACTCTGCAGACGAAGCAACGGGTGCCGACTCGCTGCTGGGCGAAGGGGCATTCCCGCTACAGAAGACCGCGCCATTCGAAGGGCAGGATTTGTATTCGACGAATCCGCGCGACGCGGGCATGCGAGTCCGGCTCACCGGTACACCAGGTGTCGAAAGCACCTACTTTGTCCGCATTCGAAGCGTACCCAAGAACAAGGGTGACCTGGATACCGTCGTACCTTCGAGCGTCAGCGAGAGTCTGGTGGTGCCAGGTATCAGTTCCGGCTCCTACGAACTGCAAGTTCGCTTGCGTGAGCGGGACGAGAAGGGGGGCACGACCATTCGCTATGCGAAGATCGCCAATGCGCGTACGGGCATCGATGTCAACGGTCATCCTTCCCATTCGCCACTCACCGGCGAACGCCGCGATATCGAACCCAACAACACGGGTTCTTTGGCTGGAGCGCAAAACCTCGGCAATCTGCTGGCAGTCGACCGTGGGGCAATCTCGATCTCGGGTAATTTGAATGCTCTGGGCGATGTCGACTGGTATCGCTTCACGCTGGACTACAACGCCATCGATGGCCAGTCCCCCGTGCCCAAGGAGTATCCGAACTTCGATACTCTCGTGAACACGGTTTTCGATCTGGACTATGCCGATGGCCTGGGGCGTCCGAACCTCCAGTTGTTTGTTTACAACTCGAATTTCCAGCTAATCCTGACGAACTTCGACTCGAACGTTTCCGATGACCGCTCCGGCACACTCTCGAGCAGTGGCATCAGTGATTTGAACCGCGGTTCGGTCGGCACGAATGACGCCTACATCGGTAACATCGCGTTGCCGGCGACCGCGCCTCTGAGTTCGTTGAATGGTACTGCGCCGGAAACTTACTACGTGGCCGTCGCCGCTGTGGGAACGATTCCGACTCCGTACACGCAGTTCACTTCGGCCACCACGACGAACCCGTTGCTGCGCATCGAGCCGATCGACTCCGTCCACCGGATCGTCGAAGACCACATTAATGAAGGACGGTTTGAGGACATTCCTTGGCGCCAGGGTAAGCCACCAGACCGAGGCACTTCGTCACTGCCAGATACGCAGGTCTTGTTCGACAACATTCCCGGTAACGACAGCGTGATTCCTTGGCACTTAGGGGACATGACTCTGTATATCAGTCGCGATAGCGCCGCGACTGAAGTAACAACGCTGCAGACGATCAACCCGTTTACCGGGGCTCACGTAGCTACGGTCGGTACCCAGGGTTTCGACATCGAAGACATCGCATTTAACACGGCCAATAATCTCTTTGGCTTGTCGCGAGACTTGGAAGATACGCTCATTCAAGACTCGGAAGCTGGGCACTTGATTCAGATCAACACTGGGACCGGTGCGCCTACCGATCTGGGTGACGATGGAATTGACACCTATCAGCCCGATGCAATGGGTAATCCAATCGTCACCAATGCCGGAAACGGCTTCGGTGTTCACTACAATGCCTTGGAGTTCTTTACTCCGAACAATTCGCCGGAACGATTGTTGGCGATTGGTAACCGTGGCGAGTTCTATCGTCCGGGTAATATCAATCCAACAATTAATAGCAAACAAAACATCATCTATCAGTTGAACCCCGCAAACGGTGCTGCACTGGTAAATGGCGGACCGCGGTTGACGGGTGCCGGAACCGATGCCTTCGAAGTTGGTGAAATCCTCACACAACAGCGGTTCACCGGAGTTGAAGCCACCATTTCAACTGGTGCGAACTACTTTGCCAATATCACAGACGGGACCTTTTTCACCGTCACCGATGGGAATGTGACCCGTGACTTTGAGTTCAATGCCGGGTTTGAAGCAACTCAGCAGGTAAACCTTGGGCTAGACCAGACAGTTCGCGATGGCTACTACTTCATTCTCGATCGAGATGACGTACCAAAGAGTGGTAACGAGGTTATTTTTCAGTTTGATACCGGCAGCGTGATCGCAGTCAACCCCACCATTAACTCGACGGCCGCCGGTTTGGACGGATCAACATTCACAATCAACGCCGCCGGTCAACAACGAGTATTTGAGTTTGACAACAATGCCGTCCAGAATTCTCCCGGTGCCTTGCCGATCGATATTCGAAATCTGGCAGGTCCATTCCTAACGGCTGACGTAATTGCTGCCAGGATTCAAGCGGCCATTAACGCTGCCTCCGGTCCAACCTTTCAGACAACCGCCTTGGTTGCCGCTGGCTCGACGCGAGTCTCATTGATTCCCTTCTTGCCAACCCAGAGTGTCAGTGTCACGGCCATCAACCCATCACTAAGCGGGCTAGTGGCCGTTGAAGGCGAAACCGGCCAAGCACCTATCCTACAGGCTGTAGATGCGCCGCTCGCGTTACAGTCAGGCGATCTTGAAGGTCAGCGATTTAGCTTGACCTTGGGAAATCCCGTGACGCCCGCCAACACGTTCTTCTTTGAGTTCGATCCTGCCGGAAACGGTGTTACCGCAGGAAGTACACCAGTAAATATTAACTACGGCGACACTTCGGATGTCGTCGCTGTGCGGATGCGAGACGCAATTCGTACGGTGAATGGTCTCTTTGCCGATGTCTATGGTGGCGACGATCGTGTGGTCGCAAACGGCTTTCGGATTGCATACAACGTGCTCCCAGGAACACCGATTGTCAATTTGCTTGGGCCTGTACCACAGGGAGGTCTTCCCAACGTCCTCATGGCGACGGAAGAGGTGAACACCAACGCTCAGATCGCAACATCGATTCTCAATGCCGTAAATTTAAGTCCAATCTCTCCATTCACTGCTGGTGCCGAAGGTGCAACACTCGACGCACGCATTAACTTCCCGCCGGTTACGGCTGCCGGCAAAGTGCCGACCCTTGCTGTCGATTTCGACGGCATGCCAATCTGGACGCAACTGGCCAGCACGCCAGACTTCAGCCCGGGGGCCTATTCGATTCCCTTCCGAGCTGAAGATTCTGCCGCCACGATTGCGACGAGCGTCGCCAATGCCATCAACGCCGATCTTAACTCGGCCGGCATCTTTGCTTCGCTATTAGGCAACAATGTTCAACTCACCAGTGGGCAGATCATTACGCCTGCGAACTCGCCGTTTATCGTCGGCGGACAAGGGCCCGGCGGTAGCATCACCGGCATGGTGAATGTGGCGAATACAGCCGCGACCTCTACTTTTGTGGCGGTGAGCGACAACGGCGGGTTGTACGAATTTACCATCAACTTCCTCAACAATCAGAACCTGCTGCCGACCGACCCCAACAAGATTCTGCAAGTCACGAGCGTCAATTACATCGGCGCTTCGCGGTCGGATTTGGCAGGCCTGAGCATTCAAGGTCTGACACGCGGGCCAGCAACGGTCGAGAATGGTCGATATGCGAACACCTGGTTCGCGGTCGCAGAGGTTGGCGGGCAGAGCCGGTTGTATGCATTCGAATACGATCACACGACCGACACCTACGGCGGCATGGAGCCGATCTTTGTCGATGGGCAGACCAACATTCCGCTGACATTCCGCAACGATGCAGGAGTGGTTACGCCGATTACCCAAGCCAACGGTATTCGCTTTGGTCAGTTGAACGAGAACCTGTGGGGCTTCACTCCTTTTGTGGACCCAACCAACACGCACCGTCAAACCGATGCGGGTCACGGTACTCCAGCTGCGGAAAACGGCAGTCGTCCCGCGACCACTGGCAATTCCAGCTTGTACTTCGGTACCGGCGGTCGTGGCTCGACCTACAACGTAAACGGTGGTGCCTTCGGCAGCGTGGTCAGTAACGAGTTTAACCTGGAAGGTTACGCCGCCGTCGATCAACCGGCACTGTACTTCACCTACTTCTCGAGCCAGGAAGCCAGCCCGATTTATGACTCGCTACGAGTCTTCGTCAGCTCGATCGATAATAACAATGCGGATACAAACGGCGATGGTGTGGCCGACTCGAATAGCGGTGACTGGCAACTGCTGGCGATGGACGAGTCGAATATCTTCATCAATACCAATGGATTCCGTCAGGTTCGCATTCCGCTCGATGCGTATGCTGGCCAGAAGTCCGTGCGACTCCGTGTCGACTTCAGCACGGCTGGCGATATGGACGTCGGCGTTCCCTACACAACCGGCGAAGAACTTCGCGCAGTTGCAGGTCAGTACATCACCGATGAGCAGTTCATCTCGATTGGCGGCCAACGTTACGAGTTCAATAATGGTGTGACCGCAACTTTCTCCAGCGGCCGGGCGACGCCCGATGGTGAAACCATCACCATCCTGCCAACGGCTGCTGGCGTGCCGATCACTTTTGAATTCGACAAGAACAACTCGGTAACGGCAGGAAACATTCGGGTTGGTATCACCGATCTGATGACTGCCCAAGAACTCACCCAGACCCTGCTGGGAGTTCTCGCCGCAAACGGCCTCGGGGCCGGCACTAGTTACCTTGGCAACGATTCTGTGTTGAACTTCTTTACTGCGGCAGCAGTGACTCCAGCTGCTGCGCCAACCAGTGCCGCGGCTGTTACGCAGACTCAAGGTGCCGCCGGTCTTAGTGCTGCCGGGCTGCTTGTCAACGCGATTGAGCTGCCATTCACACGAACACAATCGCGTGACACAGTGGCGACGACACTGCAGAACATGCTGGTGCAAACGTTCTATGCACAAAAGTTGATTGTGCAGGATGGCAGCCAGTACAACGATGAGCAGACTTTTCGCCTTACTGCGACTTCAGGCACCGCCGATGCGGCGACCTACGAGTTTGATAGTGGCGAGATCTTCACGATTCCAACTGCCGGTGCCAACCCACTGGCGGCAGTCGCGATTACCGATGGCGACTCATTCCAAATCACGTGGAATGGTGTCCCGCGCATCTTCGAGTACGACAACAATTTGGCGACCGTCATTCTCGGTGCCATCCCTATTTCATTCAATGTAAATGACTCCCAATCGCAGGTTGCAAGTGCCACGGTTGCCGTGCTTAATTCGGCCCTCGGCGGCAACATGAATGCAGCTGTAGTGTCTGGATCTGCAATTCAACTCGATACGGATACCAATGCCCTAACGATTGCCGACTTCACGAACATCTTCGGATCACCCGAGTTTGCGAGCACCGGTGCTGCTGGCGTGGCAGTGGGAAATATTCCCGTGTTCTACACGGATTCGGCTTCGTTCCTGCCCAATCAGGTAGCGGGGCGGGTCGCGCAGGCATTGAATGCTGGCGGACCTTTGGCGATTCCCGGGTTGGCCGCTACCACTTCGCCGACCTCGCCAAATCGAGTGGAGCTCGTTTCGGCTCGCGACTTTAGTTTGTCCTTCCCTGGACCACTAAACGCTCTCATCTCGCTGGAAACTCCCGACTCTGGAAGCATCAAGCAATATGGAGACCTGGTTCGCTTGATTAGTTCGCCGACCGGTCCCTTCCATACCGTCGACGTTGTCGGCGGGGTGGCACAGCGTGGACCTTTCGGTTTGGAAACCAATCTGACTGGCGACGTCACCGATACCGTCGGTGGTTTCCGCAGCAACTTGCGATATCAAAATAATGCCTTCGAAGGCGTCTATCTGGACGACTTCGTCATTGGTCTGGCCGAGCGTGGCGAAATGCTCTCCAACGCCATCTCAAGTTCGGCAATTACAATTCCCACGACCCCACCTCCAGGTCAGATCATCCTCGGCGACTATCAACTCGAAATTCGCCGTGGTGTGGGTTACGACTTCGTCACGCCGGCGTTGCCTGGATTTACTCCCGACTCGAATGACCGGTTCTCCGAGCAACAAACCTTGCTCGCACGTTCCGGTGCTCAACTGATCGATGGTCAGACTTTTACCATCAGCGATGGCACACGCCAATTGACATTCGAGTTCAACGACACGGCAGAAGTCACACCCTTTGGCCAGACTGTCGTTACTCCGGGTAACCAGGAGATACCGTTTAATTCGACAATGTCGGCTCCCGAAGTCGCGCTATCGATCCGCGATGCGATCAATAGCACCGATGTTCAGCAGATTCTGCGAGTCAACGCGTGGCTGGGGGATGGTACTCAGCCAGGCCTGGCAACCACGACGAATCGTGTGAATCTCAACGGTGCAGCGACGTTCGTCGCTACGGGTGTGCCCGTTAAGGAGGTTAACGAGAGCCTTGATACGGCCCTGCAGATCACTGCCCCAGGCTCGATTTACGATGGCTTGCGGTTCTTCGCCAATGGTACCGTCGGCGATTCGGACGATACCACTACCGAGCAGAAGGATGCTGACCGCCGTGCTCGCGATATCGATTACTTCGGACTTGATCTGAGCGTGACGGCAGAGTTCTTTGATGGCTTAACCACGGCAGATCGTGAAACTGTGACAGTTCTCGATCCTACTGTGAGCGCCACACCGTTTATCTTTGAATTTGATAACAACGGACTCACGACGCTGGGCAATATTGCTGTTCCGATTACCCCGGCAATGACCCGAGTTGAGGTCATGCAGGCCTTCCAATCAGCCCTCGCCACAGCAGGTCTGTCAGCTAATGTTGTTGTCGATGCACAGCTCCCTGCCACCCTTCGCTTTCAAGGTACGCAGACTGTCAGTGCGGCCCCCGCAGTCATTGGCGGCGCGCCGATAACTCGGGTGGTTGGTCAGCAAATCCTGGTGGATGTCGATGCCGCCATTCAGGGCTCGACTCTTGATAGTTACCTGCGGATCTTCAACGCTGCCGGCACACTGCAAACGGTGACGATCAACGGCAACACTTACACCGCCGAAAACGATGGCGCGACGGTGAGAATGATTCCGACCGCTGGTGGTCCTGCCGTGACCATCGCTGCTCCTGGCGAACGACTGGGGAATACTCAAGTTCGCGGCAGCAGCTTTGCCACGCGTCCAGATACGGATTCTTATCTGGCCTTCTCCGCGCCCAGTGCCGGACGATATTACATCGCAGTGAGTGGTGCCGGGAACAATAAGTACACTCACACCACGACCGCTGGTGCAATCATTCCGGTTGGAGCGATTCCAGGCAGCACGGGCAAATACACGCTCGAAGTCACTTCGCCGAACGCGCCCAACAGCAATTCGGCTGGTGCACCGAGTGCAATCGATGTCATCACCTTCGATCAAGAACTGGGTGACCGCAATCTTGTTCGCGATCAAGGTCAGATCGTGCTGCAAGGGAATGAAGTTTACAACTCGCTCTTCTTCGGCATCGATATCGACGCCGGTGCCCGCGTAGCTGCCGACGGCAACGCTGCCCATCAAGGTGCGACTCGTAACCTCAGTCAAGCCAACACGGTGGGCCTGGTTCCGGGTGTCGTGGTGATGAACAACATCATCTACGGCAACGGCACGGGTGGTATTCGCTTCAGTGGCGACCCGGGAACCGATGCTCCGGTTTCGTTTGGACGCATCATTAACAACACGCTTTATGGTAAGGGTGGCACGTTCGATCCGCCGTCGGCTGCTGTCGCCGACACAGGTATTCTGGTCAACGAGCGATCCGGGCCCACGCTGCTGAATAACATCATTGCCAACTTCGCAACGGCCCTCAACGTCGATGCTTCGTCCCGTCCGAATACGGTGATTGGTGGTCTCGTCACACAGGGAAACACGGTTCTTACCAACCCAGCCAACCTCGGCCTGGGCGATTTCCCGATCATGCTCACGAATGCCGATCCACTGTTTAAGAATGCTCAGGGTGGGAACTTCTACCTGGCAGCTCTTTCGCCTGCGATCGATAGTTCAATTGACTCGCTGCTCGATCGACCCCTCATGGTTTCGATCAAGTCGCCGCTTGGCTTGGGTGACTCACCCATCCTGACGCCCGACCGCGATGCCCGCGGCCAAGTACGGGCCGATGACCCGGATGTGCAGACGCCGCAAGGCTTCGGTTTGAATCCGTTCAAGGATCGCGGTGCCCTCGACCGTGTCGATAAGTCGGGCCCCAGTTCGGCGCTGGTGAATCCGCAGGATAACGATGCCCTGGGAATTGACCGAGATCAGGCTCTCACGGTGGTTAGCACCGATAATACGGTGCTGGTCCGGAACTTCACGATTGCTCTGTTCGATCGAACCGATCCCAATGGTGAACCCGACGGTTCAGACATCGATGACTTCACAGTCACCAGCAGCCAGGTGATCGTCACGCGGCGGATTTCGACGACGGCGACCCAAGTGCTGGTCGAAGGCGTGGACTACTTCTTCAGCTATGACGCCACGAGCAATCAGATTGTGTTGACTCCGGTTGGCAACATCTGGCCACGTGGCACCTACCAGATCCTCATGAATGACGGCATTGCCGATCAAGCGGGGAATCTGCTGTCGCCCAATAACACGGTCGCGATTCCGAACCCGAACGTGCCAGGCGACACCATCAACCACTACTACACGCTGTTCCTCGGAACTGCGGTTGATTACGGCGATGCTCCAGCTAGTTATCCGGTTCTGGATGCGGACGGTGGTGCCAACCATGGCATCGAACCGGGCGTCTATTTGGGAACTGACCCGACAGGCTTCCCAACGGCAGACTTCGATGGCCAGCCGAGTGTAGCGGCGAACCTCGACAACGACGACGGCGTGCAGTTCATCAGCTTGCAGTCCGGTATAGCGGACGGTGGCCGGGTCATTGTGACTTCGCCAAGAGCTGGTTTGATTGTATCGGCCTGGATCAACCTGAATCCTTCGACAGACAGTGACTGGAGTGATGCCGGAGAACAGATTCTGACGAACGTGGTTCTCGCCGCGGGTTCGAATTTGCTTAACTTCACGATGCCTGCCAGCGAGCGAGGCGCCACTTATGCCCGCTTCCGTGTGAGCACGGAAGTAATCAACAGCCCAACCGGTGCTGCGATCGACGGCGAAGTCGAAGACTACCAGGTCACCTTGACTGGCCCTCTGTTCCAGAACGATCCCAATGACATCCAGGTAACCTACCCAGGCGACCTGACTGCGACGAATGTTGGCCAATACGATGTGGACGACAACGGCAAGATCAACGCCTTTGATGCCCTCATCATCATCAACTACTTAAACTCGTACGGCGTACAGAACTTGCCGATCGTCTCGCCACCGGCCCCTTTGAACCCGTTGCTCAATCCGCCACCCTTCCTCGATGTCAACGGTGATGGCCGGTTGACTGCGTTCGATGCGATCGGTGTCATTACCCACCTGAATCGAGTTCCGCTGTTGCCGCCTGTCATCGCCTCCGCGGGCGAGGACGTTGGCTTCACCAGCATGAGGTCCACCGAGAACGAAGCAAATGTAGATGGGGAAGTCCTCGATGCGAATCTTTCGCTCCACACGCTCGTTCCCGACGTAATGTATGCGTCGTCGAGCGTGGTAATCGAGACCGCGCCCACCACAACTGCTACTGCCTCGGTGCCAGTTTCGGAGTTGGTACAGGACGCGGCTGTCGAACTGCTAATCAACAGCATGGCTGTCGCCCAAGGCGAGCACGAGGATCCGAGCTCGTTCGAAACCTTCGAGCAGACCGACGAAGCGATGGGCCCGCTGACGGACGCCCAGTGGTCCGATCTGCTCAGCGACCTGGCCGAGGAACAGCTAAACCTGGGCTAATACCGTGGGTTTTTGACGAAAAACACGAGCGAGACCCAGCAGGGGCGGGCCTCGTTCGGAATCTGCAGGCCGATTCCAGAACAGGGGAACTTTCTGGAATCGGCCTGCGTCTTTAGTAGGTGCGGTCGTAGCGAAAATGGCGGATGCGCACTGCGCGCTAAGCTTTCGGAATGCGTTGACTTGTCTGCGAAAGAAAACTTGACGGGCACCTTGCAAATCTGTTGCAAAGCACGGACATCCCGACTAGCTTGGAATTCAAACCCTAGTTCCTGGCATGGTTTTCAGGCTCGCATCTGCCCACCATCCATTCGCTACAACTGCTTATCTGGCTTATGGTTCGGCTGTCTGTGTGAGGGCTGGGGTTCAGCAACGTTTGGTCGGTGGCGGAAGCTTCTGAGGCGAAGTTTTCCTAGTCAAACTGCCGGTCAAGTGCTGCATCGGGAACAGAGATTTTCGTTTCGCTACGGGTAAATCCATGACAACTCTCGGTCGTCGTAACCGTTTTGCCACTTCGTCGCGTACTGCGGCTGCCCAAAAACTGGCTCGCCAGAAGTTGGCTCAACGCCGCTCGCTCTGGGCCGAACAGCTCGAATCTCGCGAACTAATGGCCGGCGATGTCGCCCCCACGCTCTTTCGCAGCCCCTTTTGGAATATCCAACAGCCCCGCGACGTGAACGCAGACGGTCGCGTGACGGCTATGGATGCCCTGCGAATCATCAACTATCTCAACGTCAATGGTTCGCGGACCGTCGTCAGTCCTGCAGGTGCCGCCGCCGGTGAAGGCGTTGGCCCCGAGCCCGACTCCTACCTGGACGTCAATAACGATACCCGTATTTCGGCCATGGACGCGCTCCAGGTCATCAATCAGCTGAACTCGGGCGGTACTGGCGACCCGATGATCAAGCTGACGGTGCAGATTGTCGCCGCTGGCACGAACGATGACCTGAACACCATCAGCAAGGGTGGCTCATATGAACTGCGGGTCTTGACCGAAGACCTGGGCGTCTTGAACTACATGAGTCTTAATCGTGATCCCACGCTCCTCGATGGCAGTACCGCACTCGGCGTCTCCACGTCCTTCTTCGATGTGCTGTACAGTACTGACAAAACCGATGTCCAGGTCAACGAAAGCCAGATCATCTTCATCTCTGGCACTCCGACGACCAATGGCACGTTTACATTGACCGTAGTCCAAAACGGCGTACCGAAAACGACTGCAGCGATCCCGTTTGCAGCCAATCGCGCCACGACCGCCGGGAACATCCAAACTGCTCTCGATGCCGTGCTGGGCGGAACCGCGACCGAAGTGACTCACGAGCCTTCCGGTGGCAATAATCGTTGGCGTGTTCGCTTCCTCAATCAGATGAGTAATCAAGACGTTCCTGAAATGACGGGCAACGTTACCGGCCTGGGAACTGCCGCGATCACCATTACCGAATCGATTAAGGGAACCACCACCAACCCGGCTGCGTACACCGACGCCTTGAAGTTGCGAACTCGCTACGATGCCGACGGCAATCCGCTCAACGATGCCCCTCCCTTCTTCCAAGACAATCGACAAGGTTTCCGCATGGCAACCGGCATCAACGATGTCGGCGGAACCCAGTTCTTTGACCCGTACCAGGGAACAACGCCGACCGAAATCCTCCGCGTCCGCATGAACGCGCTCGATGCTGGCCTCGTCAATTTCAATCTGTCGCTGGCAGATATTGCCGACGGTCTCGAAACTGGTGTGGTCGGATTCGGCATTCCCGTCACAACAGACCTGATCATGATCACGGGCGATTCGCTTGAGATTACTGAACCGCTGAACGCTGGCGACGATTCGGCAACCACGACCGAAGGCAGCGTTACGCCAATCAACATCAATGTCACCAGTAACGACGTCAACGTCGCCCCGACACCCAACACCGCGAAAACGGTAATCAGCGTCGATACGACCGGCACCCTCGGTACCGTGCAGATCATCTCTGCCTCGACCATTCGCTACACGCCACCAGGCGGCGATTTCAACGGCATCGATACTTTCAAGTACACCGTGCGCGATCAAGCCTCGCCGACATTCAACACCGACGTCGCTACGGTCAATATCACCATCAATGCGGTCAACGATGCTCCCACCATCAGTTTCTCGGGGACTTCGCCGCAAACTTTCAACGAGGACCAATCGCGCACCTTCAGCAGTGGCGGGGGCAATCAAATCACGGTCAACGATGTGGATGCGGCCGCACCTGCCCTCCTCACCTTGACTTTGAATGTTGGTGCAGGCAACGGTACGCTCACGCTCTTCGGCGTCACTGGCTTGACCAATGTCACTGGCAACAACAGCAGCACCATCTCCGCTCAAGGGACGTTGGCCGATTTGAACAACGCCATCAATGGCCTTACCTACACTCCGGTTCCTGGCGCATTCGGCTCCAAGACCCTTGCAGTTACGATTAATGACAACGGCAACACGGGTGGTGCTCCTCAATCGTCCACTCTGAACATCCCGTTGGTCATTACTCCCATCAACGACGCCCCGACTATCAACGTGGGCTTTGCCAGCCCGGTCGCCAATATCGAGGGAGACGCACTCCTCTTTTCGTCCGGCGCAGGCCGCCTGATTACGGTTGCCGATCAGGACTCGGGTAGTTCCCCCGTCGTCGTGACCCTGGCAGTGAATGCTGCCAACAGAATCAACGTCCCGGCTGCGACCGGCGTCACGATTGGCACCAACAACACCAGCACCGTCACCTTGACCGGCAACGTGGCCGATGTCAGTGCCGCCCTCAATGGTTTCACTTACACTTCGGTCGTCGGTTTTGGCGGTCAATCCGACACGCTGAACATCACGATCAATGACCAAGGGAACACCGGCGGCGGAGCCCTCACTGCCAACGCCAGTGTCACCATCAACGTCGCTCCAGCGGTTCGCCCATTCGCTGCGTCCGATAGCCTCACCGTGGAAGAAGACTCTGCTAGTGGAGCTCTCAACACAGTCGATGTACTCGCCAATGACCTCGTGAACCCAACACCTGTTGGAACGAAGGCCCGTCTCCTTTCGTTCGTTGGCACTACTCCGAACGGCGGCACGGTTACCCGTGATCTTGGCACACTCCCTGACGACACGGACGACAAACTCATCTATGTCCCCGCTCCGGACTTTTTCGGGGCGGACACGATCAGCTATACCTTGCGAGATACGAGCGGCGTTGGTGCCGATTCCATTGGCACGGTGAACGTCACCGTCCGCCCGATGAACGATGCCCCCACCGCCATCGACGACGCGCTTTCGAGCATTGCCGAAGATTCCGGCCCGCGCACCATTACCGCCATCACGCTGACCGGCAACGACTTGAAGGGTCCGAGCAACGAAGCAGGCCAGACGCTCACCATTACCAGCGTTAGCAATGTTGTTGGTGGCACCGCGAGTGTCGTGGCTGGAGATGTCGTCTTCACTCCGGCAGCCGATTTCAACGGGACTGCCAGTTTCGATTACACCATTCAAGACAACGGCCAAACCGCCGGTGCGAACGACTTCAAGTCCGACACCGGTTCGGCAACGTTCACCATTACCGAAGTGAACGATGCTCCGGTTGCTGTCAACGATCCGATCGCATCCATCGCTGAAGATTCGGGCACTCGGACGATTCCGTTCGCCTCCCTCCTCGGTAACGACACGAAGGGCGCAGCCAACGAGAGTGGACAGACGCTCAACATTACCAGTGTCACTTCGGGCACCGGTGGTACCGTTTCGATCAGCGGCACCAATGTCCTCTTCACCCCAACACAAGACTTCAACGGCGCAGCCAGCTTCACTTACACAGTGACCGACGATGGCACAACCAACGGAGTTGCTAATGCGAAGTCTGCCAATGGCACGGTGACGTTTAGCATCACCGCCGTCAACGATGCCCCCGATGCCGATGACGACACAGTGACCACCGGCGAAGGTCAACAAGTTGATATCGCGGTATTGCTCAACGATTCGGACGTCGATGCCTCGCCGACATTTATTAGCCAAGATAACCTGCTTACCTCCGGTACGACGATCTCGATCATCAGTGGTCCCAGCCACGGCACCGCGAGCGTCGTGAACGGCAAGATTCGTTACACGCCCGATGCGTTCTACAACGGTAGTGATGAAATCACCTACCAACTCAACGATAACGACTCGACGACTCCGGGCCCGTTGACGTCGACCATTGCCACAGTCTCCATCACGGTGCAGGAAAAGAACGACCCTCCGGTGGCCGTTGCCGACACCGCAACTACCAACGAGGACATTGCCGTCAGCATCGATGTCTTCAATAACGACAGCGATCCCGATACCGCGAATACCCTCTGGTCGTTTGTGCCGATGCAACAACCCACGCACGGTACGATCTCGTTCAACCCCACCACGCGGCGAGTCGTTTACACGCCCGAAGCAGACTACAACGGCCCCGATTCGTTTACCTATAAAATCAACGACAACTCGCCGTTCACTCCACCCAGCTTGGAATCGAATGAAGTTACTGTGTCGATCACCGTCGTGGAAGTGAATGACGCACCTGTGGCAGTCAATGACCCCACCGGGGTTCCCTTTACGGCCATCATCGATCGTCCCCGCGACTTCAACATCACCACTGACCTGCTGAGCAACGATTCGAAGGGTGCGGCCAACGAATCCGGTCAAACGCTCACGCTCGATTCGTTCCAGGCAACTACGGCTAACGGCACGGTTACTCGCAACGGCAACATTCTCACCTACACGCCGAACCCGGGTTACTCGGGGCTCGACA
This sequence comes from Anatilimnocola aggregata, assembly GCF_007747655.1. Lineage (NCBI taxonomy): Bacteria > Pseudomonadati > Planctomycetota > Planctomycetia > Pirellulales > Pirellulaceae > Anatilimnocola > Anatilimnocola aggregata. The sequence continues at coordinate 1,039,631 of NZ_CP036274.1, read as the reverse complement.
GCTTTTCCTACACCATCATCGATAACGGCACGACGAACGGCGTTAACGATTTCAAGACTTCGACCGCCACCGTCAATATCGATGTGAAGAATTTCATTCCGACCGATGTCGAAGGTTATGTGTATATCGACTACGACAACGATGGCGTGTTCGATGCCAACGAGAAGGCCCTCAGTGGCGCCCAAATAACGCTCGCTGGCACCAGCCTCGTCACCGGCCTGCCGATTGTGCCCATCACCCTGACAACAGGGATGGACGGACACTACTTCTTCAACGATGTGGAGCCGGGTAATTACACTCTGACCGAAGCGGCACCGATGGGGCTCCGCGATGGCAAGGAAACTGCTGGCCTGGCCGCTGCCGCCAATCCAGGCAACGCGAACGACGTGATCCAACTCACTCTCCCCCTCTTCGGCATCGCCGGGGGTGTATCGGTGAACTCGTTCGGCGAGGGAACCATCGACGCCAATCAACTGGAAGATAGTCAGGGCCTGATCGGCGAAATCCTGGCCTCGTCGACTCAGAACGGCTATGTCATCTCCACCGATCTTGCGGGCGACGCCTTCTGGTCGTGGGCTTTGAATGGTTGGAGCAATACACATTCGATCAAGGTCACCTTATCTGCGGATCTGTCGAGGGCCCTCTTGGAGTGCACCGACGGATTCGGCAATAGCTTCTCCACGACGATCTTCCAAGATCCCTTCAATATCGACAACCCGAACCGCAACAACCCAAACCACACGGCTGCCATGGCCCGCTTCCGCATCCTCGGCCGCGATGCCAGCGACAACTACATCATCCGGCTCGACGGCCGTGCCACTGATTTCTTCGGTGCCAGTGGTGCCTCGCTGGCCTCGGTCCCGGTGATGTCGGCCGGTGAAGCCACCAGCGCCGGCGAATACACCAACGGTGTCGACGCCGCGATGGCCGCCGGCAGTTGGGCCTAGCACAGCCTGCTCGATTGAAATTCACTTTCCAATTTGACCTCCCCCCTCACTCCCTCACCGGGGAGCGAAGGGGTCGGGGCAATTTTCGGGCTCGCTGACTTTACCTTCAGCCGCCAACCGCTGGCCCGAAACATTGTCCTGACCCACTAACGCAATTCCGCGACCTCGGTCTCCTCGCGCGATTAACCTCCCTTCTTCACTCCCTCGCCTCGGTACTCCGGGGTGAGGGGCTGCACTGTGCACGACCTTTCCTTCGCTCGCAATCTCCCCGCCCGTCTTCATTCTTCATTCTGCATTCTGCATTCTGCATTCTTCATTCTGCGTTCTTCCTTCTCCCTTTCCTCCGCCCTTTCCCGCTCCTCCGCCCTTTCCCGCTCCTCCCGCTTCCACGGCTTCTCCGGCTCGACCCACATGCCCGGGATTGGCATGAGGTAGCCACCCACGTCGCGAAAGATGCGGCCGTGCTGGTTGACATGCAGCGAACTCTTCTTCACGGGCTGTGCGGGCTGCGTTGGCGCGCCCTGCGACTGCACTGAAAATTCCGCGGGGCGCTCGTGCGGCTCGAGCAGTTCCGGAGCATGCTGCAACTTGTACGACAGCGACAACTGCTGCGCTAACCGGCTCCTTCCCTCTGCGGTCAGGTTCTGCGGGATCTCTAGCTTGGGAGTAGAAGCAGAGGGGGAGACAGGAACAGGAGCGGGAATTGACGTCTGGAAATTTCCGGAATCTTCAATTGTTTCGACCTGACTCGCTACGCTCTTATCTACTGACTCTTCCACGACTTCCGCCACAATGATTTCCTCCTGAATCCCAAAACTTTCCATTTTCAATTTCCAGAATTCTTCCTCCGTCTTCACTTCTGCATTCTGACTTCTGCCTTCTGACTTGTTCTCTTCTTCCTTCTCCCCATCTCCCTCACTCCCACTCTCCCCCTCTTTCCCCGCCCGCTCCCACTTCGCCAGTTCCCGCAGCGACAGGTCCACCTCCGCGCGCAGTTCGGCGATCATTTCTTCCTTCGTCAGCGCGGCGGGCTCGAACAGTCGCCCCTCGCAGCTGAGATCGACCGTGCCGTCGCGCTTGAGCCCGTCGAGTTCCGCCAGTTCGCGGCTGATCTCGCGAGCCTCGCGCAGCATCCGTGGATTGCCGCGGCACTGCCGGCTCCACGATTCTTCGCGCTCGATGACGCCGTTTCGTTTCACGACCTTAGCCGAGACGAGCGGCTTGCGCGACTCGCGCCATGCCTCCATTGAATCTTCGTACATCATCTGCAGCTGTCGCCGCCGCAATCGCACGCAGTTGTACAACCGCTGCTCGCGGCTCAGCTCGCGAAACTCCGCCGTTTTCCGCGTGATGTGCGGCACCAGCGAGCCTTGCCACTGCTCCATCTTCTGCACGATTTTGCAGATCGCGCTCGGCGTCAGCTGAAACCTGATCGCCACGTCCTTCTGCTTGCGCCCTTCGACGCGAACCAACTTGAAGATCTCAATATCCTGGGCACTGATGCGTGGTCTGCGAGACATAACGGCTCCTTTCGAAATGAAAAACCAAACAAACCCAAACCGGGTCGGGGCAATTTTCGGGCGCGCAGACGTTACCTTTAGCCGCCCAGCGCCGCCCCGAAATATTGTCCTGACCCACTCACTCAATTCCGCGAGATCGCTCTCCTCGCGCGATGATCCCACCCCATCGGGTTCCGGAGGATTTTCGGGCCAACCTCTCTCGGCCAAAGCAACATTTCTCGAGCCCGAAAAACCTCCCGACCCCGGCTTGGTGTTATCACTAACTGCGCAGCACATCCCGCGCAACTACTAACAACATTAAAGACATGCTGCTCACATCGCAAGAACATTTTTAGATAGTTCCCAGCATCTCTAGTGCAAAAGCCAATGACCCACCGCCGCAGGGGCGGTGGCGTGAGAAGGCAGAACTCGCACGCTCACCTTGTCACCCACTCACCTTGTCACCCACTCACCTTGTCACCCACTCACCTTGTCACCCACTCTCCCGCGCTCCCACTCCGCCCGCTCGCTAGCAACGCTTGGCAAGCTATGCCAGTTAGACCGAACGGTGATAGCAGCGGGGAAAGCGGTGATGTGGCCTGGGAAGCCGCGCCGATGAAGAAGGATGTGCGACCGTCGGTCGCGAGGAATAGCGCCTGCGCGCTCCGGTTCCTCGCGGCCTGAGCATGTCGAGCACTGGAAGGCAAGGGACTGCCCGCCAGCAAGCCGATTGTGTCGCCACAGGGTGCCCTGCGATTGTTGAACTGCGCTTGCGCAGAGCCGACGATTCGCAGCACCGACGAAGGCCTCTGCGGGCAGTCCAGGGATGCTGTTTTGCTGCCGATCTCGGAGGAGATGCTATGAAGTTGTCGCTCGCGCCCCTTGGCGGCGGACTCTTGTTGCTTGCGCTCGTTGCTGGCGAAGCTGCGCTCGGCCAACAACCCGGCATTGCACCGGTGGCGGCAGTCGCGCCGCCAGCACCGCCTCAGGAAGCGACCAAGAGCCTGCTGACGACTTTTCATGACGGCGGACCGGTGATGTATCCCATCGCGGTCTGCTCTTTTTTGCTGGTGATTTTCGTCTGCGAGCGGTTCGTCAGTTTGCGCCGCGGTCAGGTCGTTCCCAAGCCGTTTGTCACACGTATTTTCGAACAGCTGCGCGAGGGGCAACTCGACCGCGAACAGGCAATCGCCCTGTGCGAAAAAAACGGCAGCCCGGTCGCGCTGGTGCTGGCTGGCGGCTTTAAGAAGTGGGGTCGCACGGCAGTCGAAGTCGAACAAGCCGTCCTCGACTCTGGTGAGCGCGTTGCGAATCAACTGCGCAAATACCTGCGGCTATTCAACGGCATCTCGCAGGTCGCTCCGCTGCTCGGGCTGCTGGGCACGGTGATGGGGATGATCTCGTCGTTCAACGCCATTTCTGCTTCGCAAGAATCGGGACAGCGCGAAATGATGGCCTCCGGCATTGCCGAAGCTCTCATCACCACCGCGGCCGGCATGCTGATCGCCATTCCCGCGCTGCTCGCCTATCTCCACTTTGTCAGCCGCGTCGATCAACTGGTGACGGAGATCGATTCGCACGGTCAGAAGCTGGTCGAAATGGTTTCGGCCGATGGGCTCGAACGCCTGGCGCAGGCCCGCAATCCGACGAAGCGGTCAAAAGCAGCCTAGTGTCGCAGGCCCGGGCAACGAGACGATTCACGGCGGGTTTGATTCACGGCAGCTGACTTTAGGAGTTCGAACGATGCCACTGAAGATGCATCAAGACGAGATGCCGCAGATCAACCTCACGCCGATGGTCGATATCATTTTTCAGCTCATCATTTTTTTCATGGTGGGCTCGCGCTTCACGGAGATGGACAAGAAGGTGGACGTCAGCGTGCCGCAGGTCGCGAACGCCGCGCAGCTGCCGACCGCGCCCACGCGCTACGTGGTGAACGTGCACCGCGATGGCAACATCACCTTCAACAACCAGCCGGTGACCTTGCAAAGCTTGACGCAGGAACTGAAGACCGCGCGCCAAACCAAGACCGACTTGAACGTGGTGGTGCGCGGCGATGCCGATGGTCCTCTGCAAAATGTGGCGGCAGTCCTCACTGCTTGTCGCCAGGCCGGCGTGGCCGATGTGGGAATTTCTGTCCGCGGTGGAGTCAAGGAGCGATAGTTCGTGCCCTACGTGCAACCAGCAATGCTCGGCGCCATTGGGCCGGACTACACCCTGCAATGGGTGCTGTTCGCGGGGCTGTCGGTCTGGACGTTGCTGTTGCTGGCCATCATGTGGACGCGCTGGGGGCAAGCTCGCCCGCTGGTGAAGTGCGTCGCGTTGTCGATCTTCGCGCACTTGCTCCTCGTCTTGTTCATGTGGGGCACGCGCGTTCTCTCGATGCTGCCTCCCGGCGAGTCGCTGGCTGGCACCGTTCACGTCCGGCTGGTCGAAGATACCGGCGATGAAAACTTGACGCCATGGACCGATCCCACTGAAGAGCCAGCCGACAAGCCCCCAGAAAACGGTGCGCCGCCGCTGATGCCCGCGCCACCGGCCGAAGCACAACCGGCGGAAGAGACAAAACCGGAGCCCAGCGAATCGCCACCAGCGGAGCAGTCGCCTCAGCCGGCGCAGCAAGTGGCCCAGGATACTCCGCCGCCACCGACACCTGAATTGCCAATGAATCTCGCCGCTGATGAAGCGGCACCGCCACCCGACAATGCCCTGCGCCAGCCCGATAATGGCTTCGCGCAGAATCAACTGCGCGAAGCGCCACCCGCGGAACCAATGCCCGAGATGCCGCGCATGCTCGAAGATCCGTTGCAGCCAGCCCGGCAGTATGTGCCGATCGCGCAGCCGGCCGCAGCGCCGCGCCGCGCTGCGGACGGCGAGACCGTGGCTCCCCAGTTGCAACTGCGAATGCGGGCCGATCGTTTTGAAGTCGCCAAGCGGTATGGGGCCACGCCCGACAGCGAACGCGCGGTGCGAGCAGCGCTGGTGTGGCTCGTTGCCAATCAACACGACGATGGCCGTTGGTTGGCCGCGGCTCACGGCGCTGGTCGCGAGACCCGCGCGCTGGGGCAAGATCGTCAAGGCGCTGGACAGAAAGCAGATACCGGAATTACGGGCCTGGCGCTGCTCGCGTTTTTAGCTGCCGGTCAAACGCATCTCGAAGGAGAGCATCGCGAGCATATTCAGCATGGGCTTGAATTCCTGCTCGCCAGTCAGGCCGAGAATGGAAGCCTCTCTGGCCAGGCAGAACTCTTCGCCGCCATGTATTGCCACGGCATCGCCACACTCGCACTTACAGAAGCCTATGCCCTGACCGGCGATCGCCGTCTGCATGCTCCCGTTCAAGCTGCGATTAACTACACGCTTGAAGCGCAGCACGTGAATGGTGGCTGGCGCTATCAACCGCACGATGCGGGAGATTTGAGTCAGTTTGGTTGGCAGTTGATGGCGCTTAAGTCGGCCGAAATGGGCGGGCTCCCCATTCCCGATCAAACGCGCGTGCGGATGATTCGCTTTCTGCGCACCGTTTCGGCGGGGCGGTACAAAGGGCTAGCCAGTTATCGCCCGGGCGAAGTGGCCACACGACCCATGACTGCCGAAGCGCTCGCTTGTCGCTTTTTTCTCGATGCCGACAATAGCCCCGAAACGATCGAGGAGGCAGCTGCTTTCATCAGCCAGGAATTGCCACGCGGCGACCGGATCAATTTGTATTACTGGTATTACGGCACGCTGGCGCTGTTTCAAAAACAGGATGCCGACTGGGTGCGTTGGAACAACGCGCTGCAAGCCGAACTGCTGCCGCGGCAGCGGGGCGATGGTCAGTTTCTCGGCAGTTGGGATCCCGATCAGGTTTGGGGCGGTTACGGTGGTCGTGTATATAGCACGTCTCTCGCGTGTCTCTGCCTCGAAGCTTCGTACCGCTACTTGCCCGTCTATGCGGACCCTGTTGGTGCCGATCGGCTCACCGAAGTTCCGGGTTCGCCGTTTTCTCCCGCCAGGCCGCGCTAACAATCTGTAACGCTTGATCGTTGACGCGCCACCTCTTCATGTCCATATTCACGCCCAACCCTGGTGGCTTGGCCCGGTGAATGAGGGAATAAGAGCCCGCACGATGAAAACGGTTATTTGCTGCTTCGCCACGTTGCTTCTCGGCGTCTCTTTGCCCGCGCTGGCCGCGGCTGCACCGCCTGCCAAGAGCAGCCCACCACTGGCGCTGACCAAAGGCCCTCACCTATTCTTGGACGAGCATTGGATCGCCCGCAGTGAAGGTGTAGAGCGAAAGGTAATCTCGCCGGAGCGATTCCTCGAGGAGCCTGTCGTCACGTCGTCCGAAGTGCATCAAAACTGGCAGCCGTTTCTCACGGTGCTGCACGATGCAACCCTCCCCGCCGAACAGCGGTTTCGTGTCTGGTACAACGCCGATACAGTGAAAGACCCCAAGGATGGTGCCTGGCTCGGCGTGACGGGACTGATGACCTCGCTCGATGGCATTCATTGGCCCGGCCCCTATGATCGGCTGGCGGCGCTGAAGGTGGATGGAGCCGGTCGCTTTAATGCGAGTGTGATCGACGATGGTCCGCAGCATCCAATTCCTGCCGAACGGTACAAGATGATGTACTTCGATTCTGGCAAGTACATCGGCCCGCGCGTTGCCTTTTCGCCCGATGGCCAGCAGTGGACCATGCACAACGGCGGCAAGCCCGTGCTGACCGTGCAAAATGGCGAAGACATCTGGTCTGCTGGCTACGACCCCATCCGCCAGCGGTACTTTCTGATGGGCAAGCTGAATGGCTTTCACTCGTGGACCACTGCCGAGGGGAATAAAGTCAACGCGAACATTCGTCGCGTCATCGCGTCGTTCAGCAACGACTTTAAAACCTGGAGCCCGCCCAAGACGATTCTCTCGCCTGACGAAAAAGATTCCGGCATCACGCAGTGGTACGCCGGCGCGGGCTTTCTCGCCCGTGGCGACCTGCTGATTGGTTTTCTCCGCGAACTGCGCGACGATCTCTCGCCCGAGGGAGTGCCGGCAGCGGCCGTCTCGAGCAATGGAGCCAGCAAAGAAGCACGCCGCGGCGAGATCGGCGTGACACGCGGTTCAGGCATGGGTTACACCGTCTTGGCCTGGTCGCGCGATGGGGGCGAGTCGTGGCAGCGCGACCGGTACACCGACAAGTTTCTTGCTCCCGATCCGCGCGTCGGCACTTGGGACCACGCGATGGCCTGGGTCGGCAGTTCGGTTCCCGTCGGCGACGAACTATATCTCTACTACGCCGGCTATCGCTGGGGGCACAAATATCGCCGCTCGGTCGATCGGCAGCTGGGGCTCGTCAAGATGAAGCAAGACCGCTTCGTCGCGCGCCAGGCAGGCGAACAATCCGGCAGCATCACCACGCCGGTCCTGACTATCGAAGCAGAAGCACTCACGCTGAATGTCACTGCTCCGCGCGGCGAAGTTCGCGCCCAAATCATCACGGCCGACGGCCAACCGATTCCCGGCTATCTGTTTGCCGACTGCAAACCAATCACGACCGACTCACTCGCGGCACCGCTCGCCTGGAAACAGCCTCTCGCCAAGTTGCAAGGTGAATCTGTCCGGCTCGTCTTCTCGCTGAAGAACGCGAGCTTGTTTGCTATGGATGGGCGGTAACGAACTGCTGCGATCTTGGAAGCGGAGAACTTTCACTTCTCACAATAGAATGTTCCCACGCCAGCAGCCATTCCTTTCGTTCGACCCCGCCGGCATAGCCGGTTAGTTTGCCACTGGTGCCAATCACACGATGGCACGGCACGAGGATCGAAATCGGATTGCGCCCGTTGGCGTGCCCCACGGCGCGGGCTGCAGTGGGTTGGCCGACGCGCCGGGCAAGTTCGCCATACGTGATCGTTTCGCCAAAGGGAATTCGCACTAGCTCTTGCCAGACGCGTTGTTGAAACGGCGTCCCCAGCAGTTGGAGTGCCACATCGAACTGCTGTCGCTCGCCGGCAAAGTATTCGGCCAGTTGCTCGCGCAGCGCAGCGAAGGGAGCGTCGGATTGTTGACAGTCAATGTCTGCTCCTTGCCACCCTTTGTGATCGGGCAAATACAGCCCGGTCACGAATTGTTCGCTCCCTTGCGCGAACAACTGGCCCAGCGGGGAATCGATGTAACTGAAGTGAGTCGTCGCGTTCATTGGTTGGTAGCAAGGACTTTTATCAAAAGGCATCTTCTCATTCTACTCTTTGCACGCAAAAAAAGGCCCCGCCGGATTGCGGGGCCAGACGATCAATCGATTGCGCTCAGAGTTTCTGTCACTTCTTCGCCGGCGAGGCAGCCTTCACAGTGACTTCGCTCTCGGGCAAGGCTTCGATCTTGGCGTCGATGCCCTTGAGATGCTTGTCGAAGAACGAGACGGTAAGTTTGGCGAGGGCCGGCAGTGCGAATGATGCACCGCCGTGACCAGCGCCGGGAAGTTTCTGCAGCGTGGCTTCGACTCCCGATTTGTCGAGCAGTTCTTTTAACTCCACGCTCTGGGCGTAAGGGACGAGCGTGTCGTGATCGCCGTGCAGAATGAGGAACGGCGGGTTGTCCTTGCTAACGTAATGCACCGGGCTGACGGCGTCGCACTTGGCTTTGTCTTCGCCCAACTTGGCGGCGATCAAGCGGGAGTAGGGATCGCCGCTGTTCCACTTGAAGATGTTCTTCACATTCTTGTCTTCTTCGGCCTGCGTGACGACAGTCCAAAAATTCGTGGGGCCGAAGATATCGCAAACCGCCTGCACGCGATCCGATTGATCTTCGTTGCCGCCGATCATCGGAAAGGCCTTCTTACCGCCACTGGTCCCCACGAGCGCGGCGAGATGGCCACCCGCCGATGCACCACCCACGCCGATCCGCTCGGGATCGATGCTGTACTTCTTGGCATTGGCACGCAGAAAACGGATCGCGGCCTGGCAATCTTGAATCTGCGCGGGGAACGGCGCCTTCTGGCTGAAGCGATACTCGATGCTCGCCACGACGTAGCCGCGCGGCAACTGACTCAAATAAGGGATTCCTGCCTTACTTCCGCCACTCCAACCGCCGCCATGAATCCAAATCAATAACGGCTGCGGTTTGTCGGTCGCGGTTTCCGGATAATAGATATCCAGCGCTTGCGCCTCATCGCCGTTGGGTACGTACTTCACGTCGTACTCGGCGACAAAGCCCTGGGGTGGCTTCGCGCGCTGCGGGGCTCCCTTTTGTGCCGAGGCATCAGGCACGATCGCGGGATAGAAGAGGAATGCCACGAACGCGGCAAACAGACCAATCGTACGCATGGGTTACTCCGAGTCGTTGCGTTGCAAATATCAGCTCAGTGATTTGGTGAAGCCGATATGCTATCAACGAAACGGCCCCGAGAGAACAGTTTCCACGCGCACTTAATTGCCCATGTCGAATGAGTCGACTATTCGGGCGTTTCAGTCGCCGGTTTATCGGGCAGCGACGGGTGGCGGCGAAGTTCGTAGGAGAAAGCACCCAGCAGCGTACCCTCCGGCACTTCGTGGCATTGCAAACATTGCTTACTCGCGCGAATCGGACCGAGGAATTCGATCCGGTTCGTCGTGCTGGAAGTCGGCAGCGCTTCGCCTGCGCGCAGCTTGGCCAGGCTCGCGCTCTCGACTTTTGTGAGAGGTCGAGTCGGCGCATCTTTCAGATCTTCCATTCGCGGCAAATTTTTCGATTCGTAGACGCGCGGCTCTTCCTGCTTGAGCAGACTGACCAGTTCCAGACGAGCGATCTTCCAGCGATTCGGATCTTGGGGCGGAACTGCATCTGGCCCAGCAAACTTGGGTAGCCGCCACGTATCGACCGACATTCGCGGCGGCTCGATGAACGAGTGCGGAATAAAACCCGCCACCTGGTCACGACTTTTCACATGGCCAAAACCCCAGACCGGGAGAAACCAGTACTCGCTACCTTGATGGAACCTGGCGACTTCGTTCCGCGTTGGCATCAACTTGAGCATGGCCAGGTCCACGTCGCCAGTTAAGTTCCGATCTTCGTGCAGGAATGGCGTGGGCGTGAGGGCAGCTTCCTCCGCCGCCAAGGGTGGCACGTTTTCGAACGGAATCGGCTGGTACGGCTTAACCGTGAGATGTTCCGGCGCGGGAGCGATCATCCGCCGGAAGCCCAGCCCTTGGTTCGCGATGAACCGTTCGAGCTGATCCGAATGGAGCATCGCCAACGACTTCGCGCGCAGGCTCAGTTCCGCTGGCTTGTCCTTCGCCGACGGTTCCTTACTGGTTGGCTCCGGCTTCGGCGCGGAGTCTGCGCGGTGGGAGTTCTCGTACTGCAAACGATCGGCGAGCGAGACGTAAGGGAATTGCTTTCGCCAGGCTTCGATTTGCTCCTTTTGCTCCGGCGATAACGGCTTCGGCTCGGGTGGCGGGCCGAATCGATTTCCTGGTGGCTGCGCCGATGAAATTCCAGCGCCGAGCAAGACGAAGGCGAATAATGAAACCGCCACTCGACCCAGATGTACCCGCATAGAGAGACTCCTGACGCTGAATCGCTCGAACTTCAACCTGTTATAGAGTTACAACGCTCGGCAACCAAATTCATTACACCAGAAATAGTGACTCTCGCCCGCCATTTCGGCCCATTACCAGGCAAAAACCGGCGGCACGCGCAGTTTGTGTCCGTTTTTTCTTCGACGCGGCGCGTAGAGACAATTTACAATCCGTCAGCGTGGCGAATGAAAGCAATGTTAGGGGAGGCAGACTGATGCAAATTCGACGGAGCGCTCCTACACTATCGTTTCGTACCGTTGTGTGGATTGCGATGATCGCTAGCGGACTAGCCACAGGCCTGCAGCGCGTCTCGGCCGATCCGCCGCCGAAGTTTCAGGCAATCGTCACCCCGGCTACCGCCGAGTCAGGACCAATCGTCAAGCTCAGCGGTCGCTTCGGCTCGCGGTACACCGCGTACGACGTCGCCGAGAACACCATCTTCAATCTGCGCGACATGCAGTGGGATCCGCGCAGCGAGCATCCACTGCCGACGGCGTTTTCTGCTGGCGAGCAACCGAAGCCGCCAACAAACCTCACAATTCTCGGCGGCGTTGTCGATGGGCGAATTCCGCTCGACTGGAGTTGGAGCGTAACGCACGCTTTCAGCGGCTCGGCCTTCTACACGGTCGCCACCGGACAGCAAATCATCGATGGAGCCCGCATCCACAACGTGCAAGATGGCTGGCGGCCGCGCGAGACTCCCGAGTTCCGCCCGCGCGCTTATCTGAACACCGGCAGCTTTGTGATGCGCAACTGCTATGTCACCGGCATCCGCGACGATTGCATTGAGAACGACGAGTTTCTTCCCGGCAAGATTGAGGACTGTCTGTTCGACGGCGTGTTCACGTTCTATTCGGAGCAGAACGAAACGATCAATGGCGTGCGGACACTCGAGGTACCAACCATCGGGCCCGCTGAAAGTCCCGATGTCTTCGTCACGCGCAGCCTCATACGACTCGACGTTACTAGCGGCGGCGAACCAGGCCCCGGCACCTTGTTCAAACTGCACGGATACAAATCCCCCAACCACCGGATCGTGCTCACCGACTGTACATTTGCAGCCAGCCAAGAGCCGCGCGCCGGCTGGAAGCAGCTGAATTTTCCGAAGACGACCGAGTTCCGAGGCACGAATCACCTGCTGTGGCTCGGCGAGACCGGAAAGTTCGGCGGAAAAGTGCCCGACGGTATCACGCTCGTGGAAGGCGATGCCGCCCGCGCGAAGTGGCACGACTTGCGGAACCGCTGGCTCACCACCCACGGCTACGAGACGCGGGCAGCCGACGACCTCAACACCATGCAGACACCGGTGGCTGCTCCGACTCGAATGGCAGACTGAGATGGAGGCGAGTCGCTACGACCGAGGTTCCAATCGTCGCTGCTTGCGATACTCGCTGGGAGTGATGCCGAGTTCGCGGCAGAAGACTTCGTAAAGTCGCATGCGTTCGCCGAAACCGACAGCGCGGGCGATTTCGGCGAGGCTGCGTTTGGTCTGCGTCAGTTCACGCTTAGCGCGCTCGATGCGCACGCGGCGAATTTCGTCCGCGATCGGCCAATCCACGACCTGGCGGAAGCGACGTTGCAGTGTACGGGTCTCGATGTTCAGTTCCCTGGCCACGTCATCGCAGTTGATTGGACGGTGGCAGTTCGCGGAGATGAAGTACAGCGCCCGGGCCACGATCTCGTCGTCGACTGCATAAAAGTCGGTCGATTCGCGCACGATCAGTCCCTGCGGCGGCAGGATGATCTTTGGGGGTGGATTGGTCTTCGGCCTTTGCGATCGCCGCTGCTTCTGTTCCATCAATTGATCCATCAATTGATCCAGCAATCGGGCCGCCTCGTAGCCGATTCGCTCGTAGCCCATTTCGATGCTGCTCAGCGATGGTCGCGGGTGCTCGCAGAGTATTTCCTCGTTTGTGCCGGCAATGATCGCGACATCTCCCGGCACGCGCCAGCCGCGGCGGCGGCACAACTGGACCACCAGACGACCCGCTTCTTCGGTGCAGATCGAAACGCCGATCGGCAATTGCCAGTTGTCCATCCAGGCTTCGATCCGCTGCTCGGCTTTTTGCCACGTGGCATAGCTGCGTGTGGGAACGAGCGGTAGTTTCTCCACGCTGCACTCGAAGCCGGCCTCGTTTACCACCGCGCGAAAGGTCGCCGCCGCCAACTTCTGCAATTGGTCTTCGCGAGTGAGGACAGCAAACCGGCGGAGCCCTCGCGAGAGTAGATGCTCCGCCTGCAGTCGTCCCGCAGCGGCCATATCGGGAAAGACGCCCGGCAGTTGCTCTCTGACGGGCGAACTGAACCAGACGTTGACGAGCGGAAGACCCAGTCGCTGACCGCAGGCCGCGAGTTTGGCATTCACCCGGCCAATCACACCGTCGTAGGGAGCCGACTTCAGCGACTCCTCCGCCAGGTGTTCGTCGGCGTACTCGTCGATGAGCGACTCCCAGCCTTGTTCGTCGGCATAGCGCTGGGTTCCCGCAAAGATGTGAGCGTGCCGCTTCAGCGGCCACTGCAGATCCAACATCAGAGCCACGCGGCGAGGCTGGGGCATGAGATCGCCTGTCGTCAAAGGGAGCTATTTTGTCGTCAATACATGCTTCTGCTCAAGTATACTCCGAGGATTCGCCGCCGCAAAATCGGCCTGCCAAGCAACATCTACTTCACCACGTCAGGCAACAGGCCGGTTCTGGCCAGAAAAAAATCGCTGCCGAGCCTGACTGCATTCGGAACTACCCTCGATGACCAGATCATCTGCTCAGTCCGTAATTCAATTCGCCCTGCTATGGGCCTCCTGCGGGCTCGCGGCCATTGCCGCCGATGTGCCCCAGAATCTGCCCGACCCCGATGGCAAGCCAGCTGACCAGAGCAAGCCGGTAAAGGTCTACATCATGCTGGGGCAGTCCAACATGCTCGGCTTCGGCCGCGTCGGACCCAAGGAGACGAAGGGCTCGCTCGAATTCATGGTCAAGGAAAAGGGAAAGTATCAGCACCTGGTCGATGAAGCTGGCCAATGGACCACGCGGCCCGATGTGCGCTACGTCCATGTCATGGATCAGCGCGGTGTCGATTATAAGAACATGGAAAAGTTCGGCGATGTTCGGAACGAATGGCTGACGCCGAATAAATCGTTCGGTCCCGAGTTGGGCTTCGGGCATGTCATGGGCGTGGTGCATGAAGAACCGGTGCTGCTGCTCAAGGCGTGCATTGGCAATCGCAGTCTGGGGTGGGATCTGCTTCCGCCCGGCAGCGAGCAGTTTGAATCGGAAGGGAAGATTTATGCGGGCTACAAGGATGTCGCCAACTTCTGGGTCAAAGGAGCCGAACCCAAGCCGGTTCAGTGGTACGCCGGTCGTCAATACGATGCCGACACGGCTCATGCGAAAGCCGTCCTAAAAAACCTGGATAAGTACTATCCTGGCTACAAAGGTCAGGGCTACGAGGTCGCGGGCTTCGTTTGGTGGCAGGGACACAAAGATCAAAACGCCGCCTTGGCAGGTCGCTACGAACTAAACCTGGTAAATCTCATCAAGTCGCTGCGCAAGGATTTCAATGCGCCGCAAGCAAAGTTCGTATTGGCCACCGGCTGCGGCAATCCCGGGCGCGAAAGCTTCGGCTTGCAGATTGCGGAAGCGCAGCTTGCGGTCGATGGCGACAAGGGTCGCTACCCCGAGTTCAAAGGGAACGTCAAAGCGGTGGATACGCGCGACCTGTGGCGCGAAGCCGACGTGTCACCCAACAATCAAGGCTATCACTACAACCACAATGCCGAGACCTATTACGAGACCGGCGAACGACTCGGCCGCGCAATGGCCGAGTTACTGAAATAGCTGCCGGACACAGGCGGCGCTATGCCCGCGGTACGACTTACCCGGGCCAAAGACAAATCTAAAAGTGGCCGCTCCGGGATTTGAACCCGGACACCTTTCGGCACAAGATCCTAAGTCTTGCGTGTCTGCCAATTCCACCAAGCGGCCATAGGCCTCGGACGGATTGCCGAGGTCAAGGTTCCAGTTTAGCTGGAGAGTCGAATCCCTTCCACAGGGGCTGGCCACCGGGGCTGGGTGGTGGGATTTTTGAGGTGAGGATTTTGCTCGGGGAATTCTAAAGCTGAGCAATGGCTTGTTGCAGGGAGTGCTGCAGTTCGGCGGTACCGCCGGCAATTTGCGTGGCAAGGTCGCGGCAGCGGGAAGCGTCGTGAGCATCGGCGGCTGCTTCGAGTTGTTCGGCGGCCGCGATCAGGTCGGTGGCGTCGAAGGTGGCGAGTTGGCCGCAGAGCAAGTGAGCTGTGCGAGCCAGTTCGCGAAAGTCGTGGCGGTCGGCCTCGTCGGTCAGCTTGCGAATTTGCGCGGGAAGTTGATCGAGAAACGTTCGGGCCACGTCACGAAACAGTTCGCGTTTCCCCTGCATGCGGGCCAGCGGTTGCGACCAGCGGTCGTCGAGCGCTGGCGCTGATGTTGCCGGCACGTCGGTGGAATCAAGGCTCGGAATATGGAGGAACGACTCGAGCACGGCCCGCAGTTGATCGAGACCCACGGGCTTGCTGAGGACCAGGTCGATGCCCGCCTCTTGGGCTTGCTGGTTGTCGGCCACGATGCCAGCTGCCGAGATGGCGATGAGTGGCACGCGTGGTAAGTGCTCGCCCCGTTCGCGCTGACGAATGCGGCGGGCCAGTTCGAGTCCGTCGAGCTGCGGCATGTTCCAATCGAGTAGACCCAGGTCGAAGGGTGCGGCCTGGTGCAGCGCGAGGGCTTCGTGACCATCGGCAGCAATCCGCGTGTCGTGGCCGAGTGTGCGGAGAAAATCGGCAATGAGCTTGCGATTCACCGGGTCGTCTTCAGCGACCAGAATGCGACGAGCTACGCTGCTCGTTTCCTTGATTGCCTCCACTTTCGCCACGGGTGCCGATAGGGTGACCGCTGCGAGTGGCAGATCGACGATGAATCGCGAGCCGACCCCGAGTTCACTCTCGCAGCGAATTCGGCCATTCATCAATTCAATCAGCCCTTGGCAAATAGCCAGACCCAGACCCACGCCGGCGTGTTCGCGGTCCGAACGAGTATCTCCCTGCGTAAAGGCATCGAAAATGGTCTGTTGCAATTCGGGGGGAATGCCCGGACCGGTATCGCTCACTTCAATTCGCACCGCGCTGCGATCGTCTGACTGAGTGATGCATAGTCGCACCGAACCCTGCCGTGTGAACTTCAGCGCGTTGCCGAGCAGATTCAACATGATCTGCTGCACTCGCAACGAGTCGCCCAACACAACGAGCGGACTCGCGGGTAGCTCGGCCGTGAGTTGCAATTGCTGGCGGTCAGCAGTGGGTCGCAACATCGCCAGGCAACGCTCGGCCAGGGCGCGCAGATCGAACGGAGCGGGGTGGACGCGGAGCTTGCCTTCCTGCAGGCAAGCCAGATCGAGTAGTTCGTCGACCAGCGCACGCAAGGAGTTGCCGGAGTCGACAATCGTTTCGATGAACTGCTGCTGATCGCGCGATTGCACCATGCTGAGAGCCAGTTCGGCATTCCCCAGAATCGCATGCAGCGGATTGCGCAGTTCGTGGCTGATGTTGGCGAGAAAGCGAGTCTTCTGTTCGTTGGCCGATTCAGCTGCCTCCTTCGCAATTTGCAGTTGCCGCCGCGATTCAAACAATTCGCGCCCGGCGCGGCGAATTTGCTCGACAGCTGGCCGAAAGACCAGCCAGCCTTCGCAAGCTAGCACGAGAATCGTCGAGCCGAGTAAGAACCATTCAATGCGCTGCAGTCTCGTCACCCGCGCGCGAGCTTCGCGATCGAATTGAAATACGACGGCATCCATTGCCGCGAGAAACTCCGGCTCGCGCTGAAGTAACCGGTTGAGCGGCTGCGTCTGCTGAGCAGGCTCTGAGGTCTTGAGCAGTGACTCGGCAGCAGTAACCATGTCGTCGAAAATGGGTTGCAGCCGCGCAAACTGCGCGGCGATCACCGGGCTGTTGCTACCTGCTGGCAAATGGAGTTCTGGATCGCCCTGTTGAAGTCCTTGGTGCGATTGTTGCCAAAGCTGAAGCGTCCCTCGCATGGCCTGGTGCCAACGTGCGCGCTCGGTTGGTGTCGAGGCCTGTTTCGAAGCGAGCGCTTCTTTTGTCAACTTTTGGCTGAGCATTCGCTGCCGGCCGGCGATGTTGACGATGGTGGAATCGCTGGTTTGCTGCCGCAACGCGCGCTGGACGAGGAACTGACCGCTGATCGAGAGGAGAGCCACGGCCGATAAAGCCACGATATAAAGCCAGGTGAGTCGCGCTGTGCCGCGATCGAGCGGCGGCGCGGCGCTCATGGCAACAGCTCGTCGGCATCGGTCGCCGTGCCATCGTCGGGCAATGCTTCATCGGCCTGCGAAGGTGGCAACAGGCCCAGTGCCCGCAGCTTCTTTCGCAAGTTTCCGCGCGTGATGCCAAGAATGCGCGCCGCGCGGGCTTGATTCCCCACAGTGCTTGTGAGCACGAGCGCGACAACGTGCCGCTCCATGTCGGCGATCGCTTCGCTGTAGAGTTGCGTCGAGCCGCGCGCGAGGCCGGCAGCGACAAACTTCTGCCAATAACTTTCGGCCGGCTGCAGCTGATCGGGGTTAGCCCCCTCGCTGCTCGTTCCTTTGTGTAGCGAACGGAGCAGCGAACCGGAAGCGAGCACGGTGCCGGTGTTCTCGATCAGCGTTTGCTGCAGCACGCTTTGCAGTTCGTCGAGATTTCCCGGCCACGAATGTTCGATCAGCAGATCGATGGCTTCCGACGAAACGCGAACCTGCTTCTGATTGTATTGCGGGCTGAGGTGCATGAACCGCTGCACGAAGTGATCGACCAGGGCAGGCAAGTCTTCGCGCCGTTGCCTGAGCGGCGGCAGCGTGATCGAGAGTGCGCGCAGGGCATAGTACAGATCGGGACGAAAGTGCCGTTGGGCAACCAGCGGCTCCAGGTCTTGCGAAGTTGTGCACAACAGCCGCACGTTGGTCGAAATCATTTGCCCGCCATTGCCACGCTCAAACGAGCCCGTGGTAATCAACCGGAACAATTTGCTTTGTACGGGGGGCGTCAGTTCCGCAATTTCTTCGAGCAGCAAGGTGCCGCCGTCGCATTGCTCTAGTCGCCCCACTTGTTCGCCAGCACCCGTCGCATCGAGCCCGAACAGTTCTTGCTCGAGGGCCGGACCATCGAGATCGGTACACTTGAGCACTCGAAAAGGACGCGTGTTGCGGCCGCTGTTCTGATAGATCGCGCGTGCCACCAGCGCCTTGCCGGTTCCCGGTTCGCCTTGCAACAGCACCGGCACATCGCGCGAGGCAGCGCGGCCGATGGCTTTGAACACTTCCGACATTAACGTGCCGTGCCCGACCAAGGCATCGGTTGGTTCGCTCGTCGCATCGCGCTCCGCAGCGATCACCACCGGCTCGTGCATCAGCCGCCGCGCTTCGAGCGCCAACTGCACCTGATGTTCAAGCACCGATAGATCGAGGGGCTTGTGAAGATAATCGAACGCGCCGCGTTTCATCGCCTCGATGGCGGTCTGGCTGGTGCCGCGGGCAGTGATGAAAATCACCGGCAAGTGGGGATCGACTTTGCGGATTTCGGCCAGGACGGCCAAACCATCCATATCGGGCAGGATGTTATCGAGAATCAGCACGCTCGGGCGCTGCGCGAGAAGCTGTAGCGCCTGCTCGCCAGTGCGGGCAGCCAAGAACGAGTATTGTTCGTCACTGAACAGACTTTGGGCCAGACGAATCACGAGCGGATCGTCGTCCACGACTAACAGCCGGGGCAATCGGTTGCCGTTCGGGTTTTTCATGCAGCCATCATTTCGTCGAGTTTCTTCATTCCGCCAATGAATTCACGCGAGGCGCGCTCTGGGAAGCAATTGGCATACCGCTTGCTTGGAGAAAGGCGGAATGTGTTGTTTTACCCGCTAATTGTCAAATCTTGCGGGTTGTGACAGCCTACGGTGCGCATCATTTGGGCACCAGCAGGCGCTGGCTGCAAATAGATGATGCAACCTGGACAGGATCTCTTTCGCATGCCAGTGTTCCGCCACGTGATAAGCCCTGCCTAGAAATTCCACTGGAACTGCAGGTAGAAGAAGTCGGCACCACTCGGAAAGTTAATGCCTGGTGGGGGAGTCGTGTTCGCGTAATACTGCCCGGCGAAGAAGTGCGAGTAACCGATGAGCAGATCCATGCGGGCATTGATGGCGTAGGTCGCCGTGATGTCGATTTCGTGACCCAGGTCGCGACTGGCCGGCGCATTGCCTGGATTGAACGGCGTCATGTTCACGTTGTACGGTGTGTCGGTGCCGTTCTGCAGCATGAAGTAGTAATACCAGACCAGCATCTTCACCTTCTCGTGCGGCTGCCAGGTGAGCTGCACGTTCGGCGTGTGAATATTGCTGCGGCCGAAGAGATCCATGAAACCTAGATATTTGTGAGCGAGCGGAAAGAGGTGATTGAACCCTTGCCCAGCGCCGCGTACTTCGCCACCCTCGGCCCAATCGTAATAGGCCCAGATTTGTGGCTTCCAGCAATGCTTGGGCCACTTGCGGCCGAGACCCGTGGTGAAGAAGCCGGCACCATGCGCGCTGCCGTCGGTGTTTTCGCCGAACTGCACGCCCCCTTCCAACTCCCACAGCCAATCGCAATTGGTTCCCAACCAACGGCCACCGAGGCTCGTGTATTGAAAATTGTTGAGCCCTAGCGAATTGTTGAACTGCAGCGCATACAGGTCAATCGTCTGGTCCTTGATCGCCTTGTAAGTGGCCCAACCGCCGAAGAACTCTTGGTCGTCGAGCGGTGAATCGAAGCGAACCGGATGCACGAACACGGGGTTGGTATAGAACAGGTCGATGTTCCAGTCGGCGTCGGCCCACATCAACTTCGCGCCTTCAAACGTCCGCCGCGTGTTGGCCCAGTCGAGAGGCGAGATCAACCGCTCGCTGCCGTAGAGAAGTTCTTGGCGACCAATGCGCCCGGTGAGCGAGCCATCGCAGCAGTTTTCATAGATCTTGTAGTCGACAAACAAGTTGAGCAGGTCCGAGCGATTCACTTCGATGGCGCGGGGCACGAGGTTCTCGTTGTTACTCTCGGCATCGATGTATTCCACATAGGCCCGCCAACGATCGCCCAGTTTGGCATTGGCAAATATCCGTGTGCGGTGCAGCAGAAAGTCGTCATCGAGCCCATTCAGCCCGAAGCCGCGAAAGTTGTGCTCGTGCATATAGCGGGCTCGATACTGGCCGCCGATATCGAGCATCGAGTCGCAGCCCAACGGGATCTGTTTGAAGCGATCGCCCGGATACCAGTCGGTATAGAGCGGACTGTTGATGTACGCGAATTTGTTGTTATGGAAGAGTGGGGCATACGCGCTGGCAATGGCCTTTTTCAACTCCGCTTGCTTCTTCTTCGCGTCGGCAGCTCCCTTTTTTTGACATTCGGGACAGTTGCAGGGCGGTGCCAGGGCATCCAAGTTAGCCGCGTCCGCTGTGGCCGAGATCGGGAACTCACCACTCGGCTGATGCAGGTCGGTTTCCCCCGAATCATCGAAGGCTGCGAGAGGCAGTTCTGCGGAGGATAGCCGCGGCATGCTCAGCAGGGACGAGGCAAAGCAACACGCAAGCCATAGCGGCAGGCTACGAGCGTTCATGGGGAACTCGCGGAGGAGTTACTGGGTGTGATTTGAACGCTCTCCGCCGAGAGAGTGGTCGGTCTGCAATTGCTGGAGCGAATATGCGGAAGCCGGCCTACTGCGTTGAATCGGGTGTCGCTTGCGCAAATTCCATCAATGCTGCACTGTTTAGGTAACTTGACGCATTCCGTACAAGTTCCCATCAACTTTTTCGCGTTGACGTTGCGTGGTGGCTCAGCTGAATCCGCACGTGGTTTCTGCAGCACCACCTGGCGTTCGCTACCTTGGCCAGTCCGCTAGGCAAACGTGCTGCGCGATTTTGCAGCACTGGGTTCTCCGCTAGCGGCGCGCGTAAGTTGGCGCTGGCATTCCCAATCGTCGGAACTCGTTGCCCGGCCAGTCTATTCGACCCGAGCGCGGCGATTTCTCCCCGCAGTGCCGCGCACTTTGGCACACCCCTCGCGAATACAGAGGCAGGCGGAACCAGGCGAACGCGGAAGAGTCACTTCAGCGGTTGCATGTCGAACTCGAAACACTTGCTGGAACGAAACCCTCAAAATGCCAGTCGCCAATCGCCAACAAACGAAGACAACCTCCGCTGACAGCAACAAGCTTGCCCGTCGTACCTTTCTCGCCTCCGCGGCATCGGTGGGTGCGGCGACGCTGCTCGCCGGTTGCGAATCAGCAACAACCGCGAACTCCAGCATCGAGCCCGGCACGGTCCCCGCCGGTTCGATCCCCGGCGACGCACCCGAAACCACCAAGCTGAAGATCGGCATCATTGCCCTCACCGACTGCTCGCCGTTTGTCATTGCCCACGAGAAAGGACTGTTTGCCAAGTACGGCCTTCAATCCACCATCAGCAAAGGTGCCAGCTGGGCCGCCATTCGCGACGCACTCTCCAACGGCGACATTCAAGCGACGCATCTCCTCTTTGGAATGCCGCTGGCCTCCACGCTGGGACTTCTCGGCGCGCCGAAGCGACCAGTCATCGCCCCCTGGATCGTCAATCGCAACGGACAGGCCATCACGTTGAACGCCGATCTGAAGGGAAAAGTGCAGGACGATCCCAAAGCGCTGAAGCCACTCGTCGATGCTGCCAAGGCATCTGGCTCGCCGATGACATTCGCGATGACATTTCCTCCCGGCACCCATGCCATGTGGATGCGTTATTACCTGGCCGCTGGTGGAATTCATCCCGACAAGGATGTCTCTTTGGCCACGGTGCCGCCGCCACAGATGGTGGCGAACATGAAGATCGGCAAGCTCGATGGTTTCTGCGTTGGCGAACCTTGGAATGCCCGGGCCATTACCGACGGCATCGGCTTCACCTCGATCACGACGCAGCAGATTTGGAAAGATCATCCCGAAAAGGTTTGTGCCTTCACCGAAGAGTTCGCAGAGAAGAATCCCAAGACGGTCAAAGCCGTGCTCAAGGCGTTGCACGAAGCGAGCGTCTGGCTCGATGACCTGGGGAATCGTCCCGAACAGGCCAAGATTGTCTCAGCGCCCACGTACATCAATTGTGCGCCGGAAGTGATTCTCGGCCGGTTGCAAGGGAAGTGCGATTTTGGCGATGGGCGCTCGAACAACGACCTGCCCTACGTGACCTTTCACGACCGAAACTGCAACTATCCGCAAGCCAAATATGGCCTCTGGTGGCTGTCGCAATTCCGTCGCTGGGGCATGGTCGAAGGCCAGCCCGATTACGAAGGAACGGTCAAACGAGTCCTGCGCAGCGATCTGTACGAAGAGGCGATGAAAGAAATTGGCTACGAGCATGGCGGTGCCAGTAGCGAAGCAGAAACCCTCTTCGATGGCGTGAAGTTCGATCCGGCCGATCCGGAAAGCTACGCCAAGTCGTTCGCCATTCACAACCTCAAGGGTTAAGTCTCCGTTCACCCGAAGGATGCCGCCATGTCCGACAAACGATTTCCCTTCGACTATCTCATCTTGCCACTGGCAGCGATTGCCCTGTGCGTCGTGATTTGGTCGATCTGCAGCTTGACGGTTACACCGAACCTACCCTCTCCCACAAAAACGTGGGAAATGAGCAAACCCTATCTGCTCTCACCATTTGCCAAGCGCGGCGAACTCGATCAAGGGATTTTGCGCTTCACCTGGTACTCGCTGATTCTGGTGGCCAAGGGTTATGCCCTGGCCATCCTGATTGGCACGCCGCTGGGCTTCCTGCTCGGCAGTTCCAAGGTGTTTACTCGTGCTGTCGACCCGATCGTACAAATCTTGAAGCCAGTTTCTCCCCTCGCCTGGCTGCCGCTGGGGCTGGTGCTCTTTGGTCGCTCCGAACCGGCCGCCATCTTCACGATTGGCATGTGCGCCATGTGGCCCACGGTGATGAATACCGCCGTCGGCGTGCGTGCTATTCCGCAGGATTACCTGAACGTCGGCAAAGTGCTGCGACTATCGAAGTGGACCATGCTCTGGAAAGTCCTGCTGCCGGCCACGTTGCCGTACATGTTCACCGGCTTTCGCCTCAGCCTGGGTATCGCCTGGCTGGCGATTGTCGCCGCTGAAATGCTGACCGGTGTGCCGGGCGTCGGTGGCTTCTTGTGGCAGGAATACAACAGCCTGATTTATGAGCACATCATCCTCTGCATTCTGACGATCGGCTGCGTTGGCTTCGTGATGGATCGCCTGATGGCCATGATCGAGCAACGGCTGAAGTGGTCGACGATCTAGTTCTGTCCCGTTCGCCCCCCTCAACCTTCACCGCCATCTTCACTCGCTTGAAACTCTATGAACCAGCCTTACCTGAATCTGAAAAACGTCAGCAAATCGTACGGGCCAGCCAATCGCCGGAACGAAGTGCTGGCGAACATTAATCTGCAAGTCGAGCGGGGCGAGTTTGTTGCCATTCTGGGCTACTCGGGCTCGGGCAAGACGACGCTCATCTCGCTCATTGCCGGTCTGCAAGAGCCCGAGCGGGGCGAAGTGCTGATCGCTGGCAAGCGCGTGACGGGGCCAGGGCACGACCGCGGCGTGGTGTTTCAAAACTATTCGCTCCTCCCTTGGCTCTCGGTGTTCGACAACGTGTTGCTGGGCGTGGAACAATCGCACCCAACTTGGACTTCCGAGCAGAAGCGCGAACATGTGTCGCGTTATCTGCAAATGGTCAATCTGGCCGCCGCCCAGCAGAAGAAGCCGCAGCAACTCTCTGGCGGCATGAAACAACGCGTCGCAGTCGCCCGCGCACTCGCGATGAGCCCAGAGATGCTGCTCTTGGATGAGCCGTTGGCAGCACTCGACGCTTTGACCCGCGGCACCTTGCAGGACGAGA
Source organism: Anatilimnocola aggregata (assembly GCF_007747655.1). Taxonomy (NCBI): domain Bacteria; kingdom Pseudomonadati; phylum Planctomycetota; class Planctomycetia; order Pirellulales; family Pirellulaceae; genus Anatilimnocola; species Anatilimnocola aggregata. The sequence goes on along the minus strand of NZ_CP036274.1, from coordinate 1,015,718 downwards.
TCGAGCGAATCTGGGAACAAGAGCGCAAAACGGTGGTGCTCATTACCAATCACGTTGACGAAGCGCTCCTGCTTGCAGACCGCATCATTCCGCTCACATCGGCACCGCGGGCCACACTGGGACCAGCCTTCAAAGTCGATATTCCTCGCCCACGCGATCGTCAGGCCCTGAATCACGACCGGCGGTTTCAGATCCTGCGAGCGGAGATCAACGATTACCTCCGCAGCGTCAAAGCGAAGCCGACGGCAATTCCCGCACAAACGGCCGCGGCCATGGAAGTGCCTCAGCCCATCGAACTACCTCCGCGCCGTCGCCTCTGGCCAGCCTGGTCGTGGAATGCACTGACGGGGCGTGCCTCCTGAATCAACCGAAGACTCTCCGCCGAGAGTCGCGCTGTTTGGCTGGGGCTGCAGGGCAGATCGCGCGGCCCCAGCCAACAGCCGTCACCAGAACACCAGGCAAGACCAGAAAGTAGTCAGCAACATGGCTGGATATGTAGAGCTGTTTCGAGTAGGCAAGTCCTACCCGTCCCATAACGGGCCGGCAGTGATCGTGCGCGATATCTCCCTGAACATCGACCAGGGAGAATTCATCGCGCTCATCGGTCACTCGGGCTGTGGCAAGAGCACCGTGCTGAGCATGGTCGCCGGGCTGAGCGAATGCTCGACCGGAGCGATCGTGGTGGCCAATCGCGAAATCGACGGCCCCGGCCCCGATCGCGGCGTGGTCTTTCAATCCCCCTGCTTGCTGCCGTGGCTAACGGCCCTGGAGAACGTGCAGATCGGCGTTGACCGCGTCTATCCGCATGTCTCGCGAGCCCAGCGACGCGAGATCGCTGCTTATCATTTGCAACTCGTCGGGCTGGGCGATTCGCTCGAACGGAAAGCGGCGGAACTATCACAAGGGATGCAGCAACGCGTGGGCATTGCCCGGGCGTTCGCCATTTCGCCCAAGATGCTGCTACTCGACGAACCGTTTGGCATGCTCGATTCGCTCACACGGATGGAACTGCAAGAAGTGCTGGCCGATTTGCTGGCCCGCGATCGCAAAACGAGCCTGATGGTGACGCACGACGTCGACGAAGCCCTGCTGATGGCTGATCGTATTGTGATGATGACCAGCGGCCCTGCTGCCACCATTGGCGAGATCGTCACGGTGCCGTTTGCTCGGCCGCGCAATCGAACCGAAGTGCTGAATCATCCCGACTATTACCCTCTCCGTGAACGATTGATCGGCTTTCTCGAAAACCAAGGACATCATCCGCCGGCCACCGAAGTGGAGACGAAAGCTGAAGAAGCCACTCCGGCGAATGTCCTGCGGATCGATGCAGCCGATCAAGAAACTCAAGCTCCCCTCACGGAGAACGCCCGGCTAGTTCGCCGCGCTTAAGCATGCCTGCTCTATCGTCACTACCGATGCTCAACACGGCGCCAACTCATGCGCCGCAACTGTCGCTCATCGAGCAACTGCTGGCCGAGCAGCAATCGCTCCCCGCAGCGGCGCGGTTTGCGCAGTGGCACGACGATCAGCAATCGTGCTCGACCAGCACTGCGCACGTGGCCTATCGCAGTCTCATTCCCCTCACGGCACCTGCCCCCGGCGAACAATACGCTTTCGAAGTCGATCTCGATGCCTGCTCCGGTTGCAAGGCCTGCGTGACAGCCTGCCACAGTTTGAACGGCCTCGATGAACACGAAACGTGGCGGGATGTCGGTCTGCTCGTCAGCACCGACGAACGACCAGCGCTGCAATACATCACGTCGGCTTGCCATCATTGCGTCGAGCCCGCTTGCCTCGCCGGCTGCCCGGTGAAAGCGTACGACAAGGACCCGGTGACGGGCATCGTACGGCACCTCGACGATCAATGCATCGGCTGTCAGTACTGTGTGCTGATGTGTCCTTATGACGTGCCGAAGTACAGCCACTCGAAGGGAATCGTTCGCAAGTGCGATATGTGTCGTCAACGACTGGCCGTCGATGAAGCGCCTGCGTGCGTCGCCGCTTGCCCGAATCAGGCCATTCGCATTGCCACCGTGAAAATGGCAGATGCCACCGCCGCTGCGGCGAAGCAAGACTTTCTGGCGGCTGCACCGGACCCGCGTCAAACGATTCCAACAACGCGGTTCATCTCGACCAAGATGAACCTGGCGACCTGGCAAGCTGCCGATGCCGCCTTCGTCAAACCTGCCCACGCTCACTGGCCGCTCGTGGTGATGCTCGTTCTCACGCAGGTGTCTGTCGGCATTCTGCTCGCCGAACGAGTGCTGACCTTGGTGAGTGGTGCCTCCTATTCACTTCCTTTGTTACTGACCTCGCTGTTGATCGGCGGCCTTGGCGCCCAAGCAGCTGTGTTTCATTTGGGCCGCCCCTTGGGCGCGTGGCGCGCTTGGTTGGGACTGCGAACCAGTTGGCTCAGCCGCGAGATCTTGGTGTTTGGACTCTACAGCGGAGTGCTCAGCGCTGCGGTCGGGTTAGCAATCGCAGTGGACTGGAAGTTTGTTGCGGCCAGCGAACTACTCGCGCAAATCATATCGATTGTCGCTTGGTTGGCACTGGCAGCGGGAATCGCAGGAGTCTGCTCCTCGGCCATGATCTACGCTGTCACTCAGCGCCCCAGTTGGCGGTTGTGGCGCACCGGTGGCAAGTTTCTGCTCACAAGCTTGATCGGCACGAGTGTGGCGCTCGCCATCGTACGCAGGGAATTGTGGTTTGTCGCGTTTGCCGCACTGGGCGCGAAGCTGCTGTTCGAAGCGTTCAGTGCCTGGCATTCGATCGATCGTTATGGCCGAGTCTCAGGTTCCTATTCACCTCTACAAGGTAGCGCGACGCTCCTGCGTGGCCCGCTCGAACGTCTGCAATCGCTGCGCTTTCTGCTGGGCTCGTTAGCCGTGGTAACAATGTTCGCTGCTGCAGCCACTTCACACGGTTCTGCAGCCGCGATTCAAATCGGTGCTGTCGCTCCCGTGATTTTGCTGACGATTGCCGGCGAACTGCTCGAACGGACCTTGTTCTTCATGGCCGTTGTCCCTGCCAAGATGCCGGGAGGCGTGACCACATGATTCGCAAAGCAACTGAACTGCTGCGGCAATGGGATGGGCCCCTTACTCGCGACCTGGTACTTTCGCCGGGTGAGTTTGGCCTCGGCCAGGTGCCTGAGAAACTCGTCCCCGATCAAACGACTCGCACAGTCTGCGGATACTGCTCGACGGGCTGCGGTCTGCAAGTTCACCTGCGCGATGGTGTTGCGATCAACCTCAGCCCCGCCGCTGATTATCCCGTAAACCTTGGCATGGCTTGCCCCAAAGGTTGGGAAGCGCTGAGCGTGTTGCACTCGCCCGATCGCGCGAGCGAACCGCTCTGGCGAAATGAAGCAGGCGAATTGAAACCTGTCTCGTGGGACGACGCGCTAAAAACTTTCTGCAGCCGCTTTCAGAACATCATCCGCGAGCATGGTCTCGACTCGGTGGCCTTTCTTAGCACCGGCCAGATTCCGACAGAAGAGATGGTCCTCCTCGGCATGCTCACGCGGTTTGGCATGGGCTGGCGACACGGGGACAGCAACACGCGGCAATGCATGGCAACCGCCGCAGTCGCTTACAAACAGTCGCTTGGTTTTGATGCGCCGCCGTACTCGTATGCCGACTTCGAAGAATCGGACCTGCTGATTTTCGTCGGTGCCAATCCCTGCGTCGGCCACCCCATTTTGTGGGAAAGAGTCCTGCGGAATCAGCGCGAGGCCAAGATCGTCGTCATCGATCCGCGCCATACCGAGACCGCGCAAGCGGCCGATTTGCATCTGCCGCTGCAGCCCAAATCGGATCTCGATTTGCTCTATGGACTCGCGAACTTGCTGATTGAGCGAGGCGCTGTGAAGCAGGAATACATCGACGAGCATACCAATGGCTTCGCGGACTTTGCCGAGTTTGTTTCGGCCTGGCCACTGGCACGAATCGTGGCCGCGACCGGACTAAAAGCCGCTGAAGTCGAACAACTCGTTGAATGGATCGCCACCAGCGAACGCGTTTCGTTCTGGTGGACAATGGGAGTCAATCAGAGCTATCAGGGCGTGCGCACTGCCCAGAGCTTGATTAATCTCGCCTTGATGACCGGGAATTTCGGACGACCGGGGACCGGAGCCAACTCCATCACCGGTCAATGCAACGCGATGGGCTCGCGTCTGTTCAGCAATACTTCGGCCTTGCTCGGTGGACGCGACTTTACAAAGCCCGAGCATCGTCAGCAGGTTGCTCAAATTCTGGGCATCGACGAGACCCGCATTCCGCACTCAAGTGGTTACACCTACGACCAGATTCTCGAAGCGGTTCGTCGTGGTGAAATCCGCGGGCTGTGGATCATCGCCACCAACACCGTTCACTCCTGGATGCAGCGCGACGAAACGCGCGAGACGCTCGCCAAACTTGATTTTCTCGTTGTGCAGGACATGTATCACACGACCGAGACAGCTCAGGAGGCGGATCTCTTATTACCCGCTGCCGGCTGGGGCGAGAAGGAAGGAACCTTCATCAACTCCGAGCGGCGTTTTGGTTTGCTCAAGAAAGTAGCCCGCGCTCCGGGCGTGGCGCTGGCCGATTCGCATATTTTTCGCCTGATCTCACATTACTGGGGCTGCGAAGCATTGCTGGCACCGTACGACCATCCCGCCAAGGTCTTTCAACTAATGAAGCGGCTATCGCAAGGTATGCCCTGCGATATCACTGGCATTGAAGATTACGCAATGCTCGAACAAGCGGGGGGCATTCAATGGCCACTTCCAGCAGGGAGCGAGCCACCAGCAGTCGAGCGCCGCTTATTCGCCGATGGCAAGTTCTTTCATGCCGATGGCCGCGCGAAGTTCCTGTTCGATGCACCATTGCCGATGCCCGAGCCGGCCACCGATCATTATCCGCTCATTCTGCTCACGGGGCGCGGCACGGTCTCGCAGTGGCACACCCAAACGCGCACTGCGAAGTCGGCGGTCCTCAGAAAACTCTATCCCGCCGGCGCGTACCTCGAGATTCATCCGCGCGATGCCCGCGAGCGCGGCATTCAGCCCTTGGAAAAGGTCGAAGTGAGCAGTCGCCGGGGACGAGTCACCGTGAAAGCGATGATTACGCCGACCGTCGGTCGCGGGCAGGTGTTCATGCCTATGCACTATGGCGAAACCAACGTCCTCACGCTGCCGCACTTTGATCCCCATTCGCGGCAGCCTTCGTACAAAGATTGCGCGGTGCAAGTCCGTCGCTTGAACCAGGAGAACCAGCCATGAGTGACTCCAGCCAGGCGGGTTTCAGCCCGGAACAGCAGCAGTATTTGCAAGGTTTTTATGCCGGCTGCGAAGCGATCCGCAGTTCGAATGGCCTCCCCACGTTCGCTGCGACGCTGGGCATCTCCAGCGGCAGTGCGCCCGCCGATAACTGCCCCGCCGATGCCCGCAGTGCGCATTCGGCTGCTCAAGATCAGGCGCTGGCAGCAGGCAAGAAGCTTACGCCCGAAGAGCAGGCCAAGCGAACGAAAGATCCGTTTCAAATGTGGGACGAGATCGCTGCCAATGCATCGGCCGGTAAGTTCCCCAAGGGAACCGATATCTTCCTCTATAAGTATCACGGGCTCTTCTTTGTGGCCCCCGCGCAAGACTCGTTCATGTGCCGCCTGCGATTTGCCGGCGGCATGACGAACTCGCATCAATTGCGCGGTGTTGCCGATTTGGCCGAACAGTTCGGCGGCGGCTACGTCGATGCGACCACGCGCTCGAACTTGCAGATTCGCGAGATCAAGGCCGAGCACGCGCTGGAGATCATCAATGGGCTGATCGACCTGGGGATCGTCTCGCGCGGTTCGGGGGCCGATAACATCCGCAACATCACGGCCACGCCAACGGCTGGCATCGATCCTCTCGAACTGTACGACGTGCGGCCGCTGTGCCGCGAGATGCACCATTACATTTTGCAGCATCCCGAAATGTACGGGCTGCCGCGGAAGTTCAACATTGCGTTCGACGGGGGGGGCACCATCAGTGCCCTCGCCGACACCAACGATATCGGCTTTTTTGCCGTACGCGTGCCGGACGGACGGAGCCAACCGGCAGGCGTTTATTTTCGCTTGGAACTCGGCGGCATCACCGGGCACGGCGACTTTGCTCGCGATGCCGGTGTGCTCCTCAAGGCCGAGCAGTGCATTCCGGTCGCGGCAGCCATCCTCAAAGTCTTCCTGCGCGAGGGGGATCGTACCGATCGCAAAAAGGCCCGCCTGAAGTACGTCCTCGAACGATTTGGACATGCCGGCTTTCTCGCCGAAGTGGAAAGACTACTGTTGCAGCCGCTGGTGAAGATGCCTGTCAGCGATTGCGAGCCGCGCGTCGTACCCAATCCACTGGCTCACTTCGGCGCGCATCCGCAGCGACAAGCGGGGCTGAACTATGTCGGCGTCGTGTTTCCCGTCGGTCGCATTCAAGTCGATCAGCTGCGCGGGCTGGCAGCTATCGCCCAGCGCTATGGCAGCGGGACCATTCGCTTGACGGTTTGGCAGAATCTACTGATCTCCGATATTCCCACTGCCAATCTACCCGCGGTGGAAGAAGCCATTAGGCAATTGGGGCTCACCACTTCGGTCACCAACGTTCGCGCGGGACTCGTCGCCTGCACGGGCAACGCGGGCTGCCGCTTTGCGGCTTCAAATACCAAACTGCATGCCAAGCAAGTGGCCGAATACTTGGAACAGCGGCTCGAACTCGATCAGCCCGTCAATATTCATCTCACCGGCTGCCATCACTCGTGTGCCCAGCATTACATCGGCGACATCGGCTTGCTCGCGACCAAAGTGAGTCGCGGCGAGGAGATGGTCGAGGGATATCACGTGTTTGTCGGCGGCGGCTACGGCAACAACCGCGAAATTGGTCGGCAAATCGCCACGAGCATTCCCGCGGCAGAGATTCCCCCGCTGCTCGAACGACTTCTCCTCACGTTCCTCGGCAATCGGGCCGGCGACGAAGAGACCTTTCGTGAGTGGTCGCGCGCTCAAAGCATTGAATCGCTTCAAACCTTGACTCTCCAAGCGACTTCACTCGAACCTCAGCTTGTCGGAGCGAACGCATGATTACAAACGTCCCAGTCATTCCCGAATCAGCTCCGTTCAATCCGCAGCAGCGTGCCTGGCTGAATGGTTTTTTCGCCGCGATCTTGAGTGGTCAATCGCAATCGCCAATCGCGGGCGGATCGATGCCCGCGACCAGTCCACCGGCCATCGCCGCCGAAGAAGACTTTCCGTGGCACGATTCGACGCTACCCATCGCCGAGCGGTTGACCTTGGCGGAAGGCAAGCCGATCGAGCGTCAGCTCATGGCAGCCATGGCTCAGCTCGACTGCGGCGCTTGCGGCTATCTATGCCAGACGTATTCCGAAGCGATTGCCCGTGGCGAAGAAAAAGATCTCACCCGCTGCTCGCCCGGTGGCAACGACACCGCCAAAGCGCTCAAGCAGTTGCTGTCGATCAACAACAGCAAGCCCGCTCCCGCTACAAATGGGCATGCCAAGGGAACGAACGGTCATGCCGCGCCCGCTCCACAAAAGTACTCGCGCACGAGTCCTTTCGCCGCCAAGCTCATAAGCAACGAGCGGTTGACTCAAATCGATGCTCCCAAAGATACCCGGCACGTTGTCATCGACCTGCTCGATTCGGGCATTGCTTACCAGGCCGGCGATAGCCTCGGCATATTGCCTGTAAATTGCCCCGAATTGGTGAAAGAGGTGCTACAGCAACTCGGAGCCAGCGGCGACGAACCGGTAAAGAACATTTCGGGCGAAACCAGGCGAATCGCCGACGTCTTGGCGAATGAAGTAACACTCGCGCGATCGCGCCCCGATCTGTTGGAACTACTAGCCAAGCATGCTCAGGTTCCAGGTGAACGAGAAACGCTCGCCGCAGCCGTTGCCGAAGGTGGCAGCGAATTGCTCGGCTACGACCTTGCCGAACTGCTCGCCAAGTTTCCTTCGGCCCGCCCTTCGCTCGACGACTTCCTCGCGGCACTCACCCGCTTGCAACCACGACTCTATTCCATTTCGTCATCGCAACTGGCAAACCCCAAGCAGGTCACGTTGACGGTTGGTGTGGTGAAGTACGAAAGCCAAGGGCGCTGGAAACATGGCGTGGCTTCTCACTTTCTCGGCGTCCGCTCGCTCCCCGGCGATGACGTGCGCGTGTTCGTGCAGCCCTCACCGAAGTTCCGCTTGCCCAGCGATCCCACCACACCCGTCATCATGGTCGGGCCGGGAACCGGCATCGCGCCGTTCCGCGCATTTTTGCAAGAGCGCCAGGCGCTTGGCCTCAAGGGACCAGCCTGGCTCTTCTTTGGTAATCAGCATTTCGATTACGACTTCCTCTATCGCGACGAACTGTCGCTTTGGCTGGATCAAGGCGTCCTCTCCCGCCTTGATCTGGCTTTTTCGCGCGACCAGGCCGAGAAGCTGTACGTGCAACACAAGATGCTCGACAACGCGGCCGACCTGTGGCAGTGGCTGCAACAAGGAGCTCATTTCTTCGTCTGTGGCGATGCCAAAAAAATGGCCGCCGACGTCGATCAAGTCCTGCAAGCCATCGTGATGACTCAAGGGGGCAAGACCGCAGCCGAGGCCAAGCAGTACGTCGCTCAGATGGCCAAGGACAAGCGATATCACAAGGATGTTTATTAAGCAGGTTACCACTGTCGACAGCCCACACGAACCTATGTCGGTGGAACTCGATAAGGACCGTGGCTGTAGTACTTGGGCTGATCATCGAGTCGCACGTGGAGCCAAGATACGCCTGCTCCTGCCGTGCTTAGCCAGACTGGCTTCTGACCGATTCGAGTCTCCAATGCTAGGCCGACATCCTGCCAAAGCTGGCTACATTGCTCGGGTGAAGCAGTGCGGACGAAAGCGCCAAGATGAGCGTAGGCACGATCTGGCCCCAGGGGACACGGCACAATGAGAACTGCATTTCGGCCCAAGTTAGGAAAGGTAACGACAGCCTCGCTTTCCTGGGCGAGATTGAAGTACTCGGAAAATGCCTGCCGATCCGCTCGCGGAGCCAGTCCTGGGCTATCAACCACGACGAACTCGAAATCGCGCTCGATGTTACTGCTAATGAGCGGCGGTGTTTCCCAGCGAAAGGAATCGTATGGCACGTCCGCCAGCCACCGATTGAAGGTGCTGCGAAAATCTTCGTCCTGCTGCCACGCCTGCATCACTTGCAGGTAGGTTGCTGGAATCGCTCGGTACAGGACCGCATATTTCAAAACGTGGTTGCCACCCAACTTGCTGATTTGTACTACCCAATCGGTATTCATCCATTGGCCTCATTCGCCAGGCACCGTGACGACCGGTCAACCAACCATCTCATCGAGATGAAACCGCATAACCACCAGCACGACGACCGTCGCCAGCAGCACCAGAGGTATGTTCAGGGCAATCGCCCACCGTAGTTTGCGGCGCAGTGCAGGACGAATGGGATCGTCGGCTTGCCACACGCTCAGCAAGAGCCAGGTCGCATAAAACTGGACGGGCAAGAGCATGAAGCCCACGAGCGTCGCGCGGTAAGCTCGCTCGACATTTTGCTCGCGCTCGTTCAGGCGCGGTTCCTCTTCGTCGTCTGGGTCGCCCACCTTGGACTCAGCCAGTGGTTCGTCGTCGGCGGCTTGTGCCTGTCGTTCAGAAGCTGCCGACTGATCATCGTCGGCATCACCATCGCGACGTTTTTGTTCGAGGGCATCTAGCACACCTGCCGCGCGCTCCAGGTCTTCTTCGGCGACCTGCAATTTGATTCCGCCCATGGCATTCGAGAGATGCCAGTACATGGAGACCATCACTTCATCGGCCAGCACGCAACGAATGCCTGCTTCCTCCAGCTGGTTTTTGGCCAGATGGGCTTGCATGGCATTCATATAGGTTTCGAGAGTGACAAGCCGGCCAAGCATGACGCGCAGACTTTCGGAGCGGAACACCTTGAAGAGGTTGCCGCTCCGATTCTAGTGCGAGTCGCACAGGCTTGTAACGTACGGGGTATTAAGAATTCCCGCACAAAGAAATGAAGCCGAAATCCTTAAGGTTCGATTTGCGGCTGGGCGAGGAACTCATTCACTGTCTTTGGCTTCGACTCGGCCGCTCTGCCGCCGCCCCAGCCTGGCAACCACGAGCGACTGGTCCCTTCTTTGGTGCCCGGCTTTGATGCTCGTTGATTGGCCTGGCTGTTGAACAGTGTGTTGCTGCCGGTGACCCGCTCATCGCGCGGAGCGGGAGTGGCATCGTCGAACGGGTTAAGAAAATCAGCAGTCTGCCGAGCCAGCCGCTTCGGAGGTCCGGTCACCTTCTGCCAGGTCGTCGGGCCTTGCGGCTTCGCATACGAACTAGAAGAAGTCTTGCCACCGCTGCCCGGAATCAGCTTGAACGGATTGAGGACGGGTGGGACGAGCGGCTTGCTGGTATCGCTGACGCGGCCGGTCGCCGGGCCACTAGTTTTGCTTTGAAAGGGATTGAGATTCGGCATCTTCCAACCGCTGGTTGGGGCCTGACCATAAGCGGGCACTGCAATCAGCGCCAGTGCAAAACTGGCTAGCGAGAGTGCGAACCGGGATCGGCGAGCGGTTGACATTGCAAAAAACATGAGCGTGCCTCCAGGCAACAACTTGACTGCATAGTTACCGACATGAACTGACGTACAACCGCCACTGCTGGCGAGAGACGAGGGTCGGACCATCGCAGAAGTGCCCAACCGCGCCCAGAGCAGTTTGACCGTAATTCGTGACAAGCCGGCCAATGCCACCGGCACTCAAGCTCGCAAAAAGTCACTCACGCGGTACGTCTTCGACTTGGCATGGGCCGCTGCCTGACGAATGTGCCAGGCGTTTGGAGTGAAATGAGACTCGCTGAGTTGCCTGATGACCGGACAGGTCGCCGCAGGCTGAAGCAAGAATTGATCTTCAGCGGCATGAAACGGAAAGTGTTCTGTTTGTCCAGACAGGCGGGCGATAAACAGCTTCTGCGCACCACCGTTGCTCGTCGGCAGATAGATCGGTCCTTGCCACGCCTCCTCGGCAATTTCCGTCGGTTGACGTGTGGTGCCAATGTTCGCCGCAATAACTTCCACTCCGCTCTCGCTCAGTTGCAGTCTGGCCGGTGCGGTTGGATCGACGACAATCTGTCCGGGATAATAAGGTGTGTTGAAGAGGTTTCGCTCGATCCAAGCAAAGGCTCGGAGCGAGTTCCAGGCATGGAGCAAAAACATTGCACCGTCGCCACTGTTCGCGTGACTTGCGCGCACCACCTGAATGCCAATGATGCACTCACGAAAGGTGAGGCCCATAAACCTCGCTTCGGTCGCACTGATGAACAACTGAGCGCGACCCTCACGTGGCAACGGCTGTAACGACTCCGCAGCGAGGCGATCTTGCCAGAAGGCCAGGTCGCCACTGCCGTGTAAGGTGACTTCTTTCACCGGCTCAACCTTCGCCACAAACTTGATTGCGGGTGAAGTGATGGCTCGCGCGGGCGTCTTCGACTTTAGCTGCATTGCAATCCTCGGATTCTCGCATCCTTCGCCTCTCGCCTCCCACTCTCCGCGAGGTTACGTTAACCGTAGACGAAAGTCGTACCTAACGAAAGATTCCTCTCAACTTCCGGAGTTTGCCTCATGCGTTGTTTACTTCGTCCGTTCGTTTTGGCAGCCTGCAGTGCGCTGCTGCTCGCCTCTCAACTCCTGGCAGCTGATGGCCCTTCGCCCGCAGCTCCCGCTGAACCGGCCGAGATGAAGCAGTTGTTCAACGGCAAAGATCTGACAGGCTGGGAAGGAGACATGCGTCTTTGGTCGTTCAAAGATGGCGTCGTCCGCGGGCAGACGACCTCCGAGAATCAGACCAAGGGAAATACCTTCCTCGTGTGGAAGGACGGTGAACTGGGGGATTTTGAATTGCGGCTGTCGTTCCGAATTGCCGGCGGCAACTCGGGCGTGCAATACCGGGCGAAAGTGCTGCCTCCGAAGCAAGGCGAAGTAAATCAGTGGGTTGTCTCGGGCTATCAGGCTGAAGTCGAAGACACCCCGGGGAAGGTCGGCTTCCTCTATCACGAAAAGGGGCGCGGCTATTTGTGTAACGTTGGAGACAAAGTTGAGGTCGGTGAAGATGGCAAGCCCAAAGTCGTCGGCAAACTTGGCGAGAAAGATGCCATCGGCAAGACCTATAAGAAGTCGGATTGGAACGACTACGTAATCATCGCCAAGGGGAACCACATCCAGCACTTCCTGAATGGCGTGCAAACCGTCGACATCGTCGACAACGATCCCAAGAACTCGGCCGCCCGCGGCATCCTCGCATTGCAGATTCATGCCGGTCCGCCGATGACGGTCGAGTTCAAGAACGTCCGGCTCAAGCAAAACTAAGCACCGCGCATGAGCAAGGTCGGGAAGTTTTTCGGGCAGCTTCGTGTTGTCTTTAGCAGGCAATCGCTGCCCTGAGAATTGCCCCGACCCAGGCTTATCGCCCCACGGAAAATGGCGACAGGTTGATGCTGCAAGCTTCTTTGCACATCAACTGTGCCATGACGATAGCGGTCCCTGGTGAAAGATACAGACCACTGCGATAGTGCCCCGCCGCGACGAAGGCATTGGCGACACCTGGAATTGCACCCAGGTAGGGAAACCCATCGAACGATGCGGGCCGGAGCCCAGCCCAAGTTTGTTCGACTTCGGCATTTGCCAGCGATGGTAGCCAGGTGCGCGCGAGTGAAATCAATTCGGCAATGGCCTCGGGCGTCGTTCGTTTGTCGAAGCCCGCTTCTTCTTCGGTCGAACCGACTAGCAAACGGCCGTCGTTGCGCGGCACTAGATAGCGAGGCCCTTCGTTGACAATGGTCCGCAGCGGTGAATGTGCGCAGCGAAACAAAACCATCTGACCGCGGATCGGCACTACGCCGATCTTCAGCCCCAATTTTTGCAATAGTTGCCCCGTCCAGGCTCCTGAAGTCACGCAGACTTGTTCGGCAGAGATCGATCCTTGCGAAGTAACTATCGCTTGCAAGCGACTATTCTCAATCACGAAATCCTGCACTTCGCAATCGGCAACGATCTCTACGCCCTGTTGCTCGCAAACCTTGAGCAGCGCCTGCAGATAGTGAGGATTGCGTAACTGACATTCAGCGGGGAGCAACCAGGCGGTGCGAATGGGCAGAGCTGGCGGATTCGACTTCGCCAGTTCAGGCTCCAACCGAGCCAACTCGTCGAGCGACAATTGCGTCACGGTCACTTCTTCTTCGCGCTGGGTGGCGGCCCAGGCAGACAAGGCTGCTGCTTCTCCCGCAGCCCGCGCCACATAGAGCCCGCCACACTGGCGGTAACCGGTATCAATGCCTGTTTGCTGCCGGAGCGTAATGGCCCACTCCGCATGCAATTCGTAACTCCAGCCGCGCAATTGATCGAGCGGATGTGCCAGCGCAGTTCGACTCGCTGGGGGGAGAATGCCCGCTCCGGCCCAACTGGCTTCTCGCGCGGGGGCCTGACGGTCGATGATTCGCACCTTACGACCGCGCAGCGCCAATTGCCAGGCTAACGACAAGCCAATCACCCCGCCGCCGACAATCAGGCAATCTGTTTTCATCTCACCTCCATCATACGGTTCTTCCCAGTTCTTGGGGCGGGGAAGTATCGGCCGAAATCGCACCCTGCAACTTGCAAAAGCCCCTCATTGTCGGCTGGTGAAGACTCGATTCACCCTGCGTTGACACTCCCCTTGCCCAAAACCTTACAATGCGGCGATGGCCACGCTTTTTGTCATGCAAGGTCGCGACCGCGGCAAACGATACGAGCTGCGTCCCGGCTACCCACAAACACTCGGACGCGATGAATCGAACCGCATTCAACTCGCGGATAACGAAGTCTCGCGCCGACATGCCGAGGTCCGCGACTCCCTCACATCCGAAGGTGAGCCGGGGGGCTACTGCGTCGTCGACCTGCAGAGTTCCAACGGCACCTATGTGAACGACCAGCGGATCGGCGAGCATTACTTGCGCACCGGCGACAGGCTGTTGATCGGTCGCACGCTGCTGCTGTTTACCGAAACTGCCTCGGCCGCCTTCGAGCATTTGTCGAATCCTGTCGATATCATCGGCACCAAGCGAATGGCTGCGGAGTCGCGGATCGTCAAATCGATGAGCCGCGAGCAAGGTAGCATGCTCCTCGCGCCTCCCAGTTCGTCCGATAGCCCTTGGCTCGCGCGGGCTCGCAGTAATCTGCAAATCATGTATCGCACGGCTCTAGCCGTCAGTCACACACTCGATATCGATCAACTCCTGCAGCGCATTTTGGAACTAATCTTCGAATGGGTCGAAGCTGATCGCGGCTGCATCATGATCGTCGATCAAGAGACCGGCGAATTGACACCGACCTCGAGCCGGAATCGGCAGGGAGAAAAGAGCGACGAGCGTCTGACCGTCAGCCGCACGATTCTCGATTACGTGGTGCAAAATAAAGAGGGAGTGCTAACCAGCGACGCTCGCGAGGACGAACGCTGGGATCATGCGGCGAGCATTGTGCAGGCCGGCGTGCGCGAGGCCATCTGCGTGCCACTGCAAGGGCGATACGGCACCGTCGGTGTCATTTACATCGATACCTACACGCCACCCGCCAAACTGCTCACGCAGAAGTCTCCCAATCGCTTCACCGAAGAGCACTTGAAATTGATGGTCGCCATTGGTCACCAGGCGGCACTCGCGGTGGAAGACACTTCGTACTACTCGGCAATGGTGCAGGCCGAACGCCTGGCAGCGGTGGGGCAGACGATTGCCACGCTGTCGCATCACATCAAAAACATTCTGCAAGGCATTCGCGGCGGCAGCTACTTGATTGAAGAAGGGCTGAAAGTCGGCGAGAACGATGTCGTCCGCCGCGGTTGGCGCATTGTCGAAAAAAATCAGGAACGGATTTCGAATCTGGTGATGGACATGCTCACGTTCAGCAAGGAACGCGAGCCCGATCTGCAGCGGGCCGACATGAACGAAACCATAGCCGACGTGGTGGAACTGATGCAGACGCGGGCTCAAGAAGCTGGCGTGCTGTTGCAGTTCAGCCCGAGCGCCGATGTTCCCATGCTGCTGTTCGATGCCGACCTGATGCACCGCGCAATCTTGAATATCGTCACCAACGCGATCGACGCTTGTGAAAAGCGGGAGGCCGCGCGCGTGACTTTGCGGATCGATTACAACCAGACGGAAAAAACGACCGACATCGTCGTCGAAGACAACGGCGAAGGAATTGCTCCCGAAGACATTCAAAAAATCTTCTCGGTGTTCGAGTCTCGCAAAGGGGCCCGCGGTACGGGACTCGGCCTGCCGGTCAGTCAGAAGATTCTGCGCGAACATGGCGGCGAAATTATTGTCAGTAGCATTCCGGGCACTGGCAGCAAATTCGTCCTTACCTTGCCGGCGAAGCTCGCCAGTCAGCCCGTTACCAGCGAGACGCTGCGCGGATAAGTATCGTTGTCCCTCTCGCCCTTACCTATCGACGACTGTTTGGCTGACCTCCTGGCGGCGCTGCGCGCCAGCCGCTGCGCGGTGCTGCAAGCGCCGCCGGGTGCCGGTAAGACAACGCGCGTTCCGCCGGCAATTTTGCAAAGTGGCATCGCGGGCGACGGGAAGATTCTCGTCTTACAGCCGCGGCGCGTCGCCGCGCGGGCCACAGCGGCCCGCATCGCTGCCGAGCAAGGCTGGCGGCTGGGCGAAGAAGTTGGCTTTCAGGTTCGCTTCGAATCTCGCACCAGCCCGCGCACGCGAATTGAACTCATCACCGAAGGCATCCTGCTGCAACGACTGCGGCAAGATCCTTTCCTAGAAGGCGTAAGCGTCGTTCTGTTCGATGAATTTCATGAACGGTCGCTGACGAGTGATCTCTCCCTGGCAATGACGCGCCAAGTGCAACAATCGGTGCGAGAAGATCTGCGCATCCTGGTGATGTCAGCCACGCTCTCAGCGGAACCGATCGCCGCCTATCTCGACAGCTGCCCGATTATTCGCAGCGAAGGCAGACTATTTCCGATCGACATTCGCTATTCGCCGACGTTAGATCGCCAACCATTGCCCGAGGCAGTGACCGCTGCTGTTACTCGCCTGCCCGACGAACTGACCGGTGATTGTCTGGTCTTCTTGCCAGGACTTGGTGAGATTCGTCAGGTCTCGAAACGTTTGCAGCATTGGGCCGACGAACGACAAATCCGCTTACTCGAACTTTATGGCGACTTGCCCGGCGCACAGCAAGATGAGGTGCTGCAGCCTTCAGCCGTGCGAAAGGTGATTCTATCGACGAACGTCGCCGAAACTTCGCTTACCATTCCCGGCGTCACTGCGGTTATCGACAGTGGCCTGGCCCGCATTGCCCGTTATGACGAAGCCACGGGGCTCGACAAACTCGAGTTGAGTCCGATCTCGCGCGCGTCGGCCAATCAACGGGCTGGTCGCGCCGGGCGAACCGCGCCCGGCATTTGCATTCGCCTCTGGCCGGAAGCCATGCAGCGGCTGCGTCCCGAGTTCGACGAGCCTGAACTCAAACGGGTCGATTTGGCGGGGGCGGTTCTCACCATTCTCAATTGGGCTGAGCCCGACTTGCATCAGTTCCCATGGTTCGAAGCGCCTTCCGCAATTACCCTGCAGCGGGCCATCCATCTACTAGAGCGGTTGGCTGCTGTGGAGGATGGTCAGATTACGACACTTGGTCGTTCACTGGCGGCACTTCCTGTTCATCCGCGGCTGGGGCGATTGCTGATCGAAGGAAAGCAGCGGGGCATCGCTCACGAAGTGGCGACCGCTGCAGCGCTGCTCAGCGAACGAGATTTGTTCCTGCGCGCCAACTTACGTCCGGGAGATCGCCGCACTCCGTCGCATCGCAGCGCCAATGATTTATCCGACCGCATCGCTGCGCTCGATGCGTTCGACCAGCACGGCCAGGTCGATTCGCCTGCGGGCACGATCAATCGCTCGGCTGCCAATCAAGTATTCCACGCTCGAGATCAATTGCTTCGACTGGTGCGAAGTGAAGCAAAACGAACTTCATCAGCTGTCGATCCCGACGAAGCGCTCGGCCGCGCGCTACTTGCCGCCTTTCCCGATCGCCTAGCACGCTTGCGCGAGCCCGGTAGCCGTCGCGCACTGATGGTCGGTGGTCGCGGCGTGAAGCTGGCCGATCAATCGGCCGTCAGTGGTGAAGAGCTGTTTCTGGCCATTGATGTGGAAGCGAGTACCGGCGAAGCCAACGTGCGGATGGCGGCTGGTGTCGAGCGCGACTGGCTCTCACGCGATCTGCTCACCGAAGAAACGACCGTTTCGTACGACGAAGCGCAACAGCGGGTCATCAGTCAGAAAGTAGTGCGTTGGGACGATCTGGTTCTCGATGCGCGCCAAGCCGCTTACCCTGCTGCCGAGCAAGTGGCTAACGTACTTGCCGCTGCAGCCAACGAACGCTGGGAACAGGCGTATCCGGCTGACAACGAAAACCTCACCAGCTTCGTCACGCGCGTGCGTTGCCTGAATCAATGGATGCCCGATCTCGACCTGCCCACGCTCAGCGAGGAACGACTGCGCAGTTTGTTGCCAGAACTTTGCTTGGGTTGCAAGTCGCTGGCAGATCTCCGCCGTGGCCCCTGGCTGCAAAGCGCGAAAGCTCTCTTCACGTACCAACAGTTGCAACAAGTCGAGCGCGAAGCGCCGGAACGAATCGGGGTTCCGAGTGGCAGCCAGATCACCATTCAGTATGAAGTAAATCAGCCGCCGATTTTGGCTGTTCGGATTCAGGAGATTTTCGGGCTGATGGATACGCCTCGGCTTGCTGGCAATCGCGTGCCAGTATTGATGCATCTGCTGGCACCGAACATGCGAGTGGCCCAGGTCACAGCCGACCTGAAGAGTTTTTGGGCCAACACCTACTCGCTGGTGCGCAAAGATTTGCGCAATCGCTATCCCAAGCATTCGTGGCCCGAGAACCCATATGAAGCGCTACCGCAGAAGCGTCCGCAGCGCCGCCCACCCGGTTGAATGAACCTCTCCATACTCCTTGGAAATGCCGAGAGTTTCACGGAAAAACTGGCCGAAATCGTCGCCGCAGGCCTGCCTACCTGGGTGGTGGTGCGTAAAATGCGAACGTTGCCTTCGCCGGCCCAAGTCTCTGCAACTGAGATCACGCGCCGGCGATGTGCACTTCGTTCGCTTGCAGAGAGAGGTTTGCTATGTCGCCGCTTGTAGGTGTGTTGCGCGTCGGTTTGCCCGGCCTGCTGTTCCTGGCCACGGTCTTTAGTGTCGCCGAACTCCACGCACGCATTGAGGGGGAAGCAGCAATTGGACGTCCGTTCGGCGTCGGCAGAATCACCTTCAGCGGCGGCGATGTCGGCAGCATCGACGACCGGCTTTGCCGACTCGAAGAGAAGAACGGACGAATCTTCTACCCAGCTGCCATGCCGGGCATGCTGGGTCGGTTGTTGACTCAGATTCTCGGCAACCCCACCCAAGGTGCCGCCGAATCGGTCACGATTCATTTTCTGTTTCGTGGCGATGAACCGCTGGAACTGTCGCTCTACAGCCCAGCCAAGAGCGAAGTCACCCTCACGCCGCGCAACGAGAATCGCCGCGTCTACGACCGACTGCGCGATGGCTGGTGGCGCGACTATCAAGCACTCGCCAAACAGCAGATCACCCGCGGCGATCATCCGCCGCTGATTCAAAACTATCTGCAGGCCATGCTCTCGCAGCGTTTAGGTCTTACCTGGCGCGATGAGATGCTGGAAGAACGGCGCGAGAATCGCAATCCCAATGCTTCGTCAACCAACGAATCACTGGAGTTGCTACTCGGCCTCGAAGACTTGCGACTTCGCACCCTGCGCGATTCAATGCTCGGCCGCAGCGACTACACCGCGCGGGCCACCGAGCCCTTGCCAGCTGGCATGGCCTGGCCCCCGGCCGCGCTGCCGACCATTGAGGGCGAAGTTCCCGTCGAGGCAATTGCCGCGCACGTGCCTCCGGAATACTTCTACATTCGCTTCGGCACATTTCGGAACTATCTCTGGCTCAGCGATTTGCTGAAGGACTACGGTGGCGATCTCGGCAGCATGGTGACGATGCGCAGCTATGCCGCGCCACTCAACAAGCGGATTCAAGATCAGTTGGGGCTGGAGCAGAATGCACTGGCCAAAGTGCTGGGGCCAACGGTGATTAACGACGTCGCCTTGATCGGTCAGGACTTATACCTGGTCGATGGTGCAGCCATGGGCATTTTGTTCGAGGCCAAGCAGCCCGAAGTCTTGGACGACGACATTCAAAAGCAACGTCGCCGCGCGATTGAGCGCGACAAGGAACGCGGCTCGAAGCTTGAAACGATCAAGATTTCCGGCCGCGACGTTTCATTTGCATCCACGCCCGACAATCATCTCCGCAGCTACTACGTTTTCGATGGCAAGTATCACCTGGTCACCACTTCGCGGACGATGGTCGAGCGGTTTCTCGCCGTCAGCGGCGGTGCTGGCTCGCTCGCGCAATCGCCCGAGTTCATCCACGCCCGCACCATTCTGCCGCTGCTGCGCGACGATACCATCTTTGTTTATTTCTCGAAGTCATTCTTCGAAGGGCTCCTCACGCCGCAGTATCAGATCGAACTGCGCCGCCGGATGCAGGCCACGACCGATCTAGACCTGCTCCGCTTCGCGCGCTTGGCTGCGCGGGGCGAAGGGCTGGAAGTCGAACAGGTAGAGACACTCGTCCAAGCTGGCTTCTTGCCGCCGTCGTTTGGTCGTCATCCGGATGGAAGTGGGCCAGTGATTGCCGGCGAAGAGTTTCTCGATACGCACCGTGGTGCCCGCGGGCATTTTCTGCCGATTGCCGACATGCCTATCGATTTGGTGACAGCTGCCGAAGCAGCCCGCTATCGTAACCAGGCGACTGCCTATCTGAACGAATGGAAAGTGATGGATCCCTTGATGGTCGGCATCAAGCGGTTTGCCCTGCCCAAGACCGACCCAACGCAACCGACGATTGAGCGGGTTACGATCGACGGCAACATTACTCCGCTGAACGAAGCGAAATACGGCCAGCTAATGTCGATGCTCGGCCCGCCAACGACGCAAATGATTACGCGCAGTGCCGACGACATTGTTTCCGCCCAAGCTATGGTCAAAGGGATGAACCTGCTCGGCAACATTCCGCCGCATCACTTGTTTTTGGGCATGCAGGATCTGACTCCGGTCTTAGAGAATCGTCGCACCGGACTCTTCGGCACGCTGCAAATGCTTCGTTCAACTCCGGGTTATCTCGGATCGTGGCCAAAAGCCGGCTATCTCGATGCGTTGCCGCTCGGCCAGCTGCTCAGCTCGCGTCCCGATGCCAACGGCTTCTCGCAATTGCCGCTGGGCCTGTGGCGGCGCGAAGGTGGCGGCTTCTCGGTTCTTTCGTTCGATGCCAACGTGCTTGCTAAAGTCACGCCCGAATTGCGAGTCGTCGAAGCGGAGGTTCCCGCGCAGATTCGGCTGCATATCGGCGACCTCAGCACGGCCAAAGTCGCGCCGCTGATCAATCAGATGTATTACGATCGGGCCCTGTCGGCTTCGTCGGGCAATGTACGTCTGCTGCATATGCTCAACCAGCAATTGCACGTGCCCATCGAAGATTGTGAAACGGTCGCCGAGGACTTGCTGAACGCGCAGCTTAAGTGCCCACTGGGCGGCGAGTACAAACTGCTGGAAGAAGTCGGGGCCGGACTCTATTGGCGTTCGACGGTTTGGCCCGCTCGGTATGACCTGGCTCCTGCGGACTATCGCGCGCCGCTGCTCGACTGGTTCCGCGGACTCGATGGTCACCTGACAAAAGAACAAGGTCGGCTCATCGCGCACATCGAGGTCGACTTAGCACGCAAGCCCGAAGAGCCTACCGCTACTCCCGAGTTCAAGCTGCCGATCTTCGATCTCTTCGGCGGGCAGAAGGCCTTCAAGACCAAGCCAAAAGATCCCAACGCTGCGGAGTTGCCTCCCCCATTGCCACCGGTGAAGGATGTTCCTGTGCCGCCTAAGGGGAAGGAGTTTTAACAGTTCAAGACGCCGAGCTACAATCTCATAGTGTGTGATTTGCCAGATTAGGGACGACCTGGCCGCGACTCCAGCAGAAGTGCCGGTACACGATTGGCAGATCGAAGAGGTTGAGCGTCGCAAAGCAAACCTGGCTAAGAATCCGGCCAGCGGGCTCTCTTGGGAAAACGTGAAACGTCGAGTTGCACAAGGTCGCTTAAACTGAGTGGCTTAATCCAACTCACCCGCCCGGTTGCGGGCCGTAGAACTTCGAAATATCGATGCCCCCTTTGGTATCTTCCTCGAGCAATTTGAGCCGAGTTTCGAGCCGGTCAATCTTGGCTTGCAATTGCGGCAGCAGATTGGGCGCTTGATCGATCTTTTTCGGGCGAGGTACCGCGGGATAACCCAAGTGCCGTTGAAAGGCGAGGAATAAGTAGACCGGATCTTTACGGCGATTAGCCCAGGCAATCTTTCCCTCTTTCACATCGAACAACACCGGCTTATCGGCTGGCGGAGTTTCGTCGAACTTGGCCCGCGCTTGCCAGTAATACTCGCTGCGGACATAGATCAATTCGCCGAAATCGACGAGCCCCATCTGCGCGCGGACAATGCTGATCCAACTTTGCCAGCGCTCATCGAACACCGGATCCTGAGCCATTGCTGTCAGGCCCGGATCGTACTTCAGGCGATTGCGGCAAAGGCATTCGAGCTGATACATGAACAGCCCTTGCGGCCGCGGCGACTTGCTCCGGTATTCGGCCTCGTGCTGCAAAATGTCGACGGCAATCCGCATATCGAAGCGACCCGTCTCCGCTTCTGCTTCGCGAATGACGTAAGTCTGAAATGGTGTGAAATAGTGCGGCAAGCGAGCCATGGCCGAGGCCATCGTCCCCGCATGCTTGATCTCGGCCAGGAGAAAATCGATCGCCAGAGGCAAACGCGTGGTGCTCAGCAGTTCTTGCTTCACCTGCCCGAGCAAATCCTGCACGGTATGATTTTCCGGCAGTCGCTCCGCGAGAGCCCGAAACAGATAGGCTTGCTCGATGTATTCTTCAGGTTCGAGAGGAGCCATGACAAACGGTCGCTGTTCGCGTTACGATTGGACCAACAACGGAGGGACAACCACGGATGAACGAGACAAATTCGATGCGCCCACTGCAAGCAGCCATTGTCATTCCCGCTCGTTTGCACTCTACCAGATTGCCGCGCAAACTGCTGCTTGCAGAGACAGGCAAACCGGTGATTCAGCACACCTACGAAGCAGCCTCGCGCGCCACGAAGATCCAAAACATTTGCGTAGCAGCCGATAGCGACGAAATCGCCGATGTCGTTCGCCGTTTTGGCGGCCATGTCTTGCTCACCGATCCAAATCATGCCAGCGGCAGCGACCGAGTGGCCGAAGTGGCGCGTCTATGGACCGACATCGATGTGATCGTGAACGTCCAAGGAGACGAACCGGAAATCTCGGCAGCTGCCATCGATCAGGTTGTCGAACTACTTGAGCGAGATCGCTGCGCGGTCATGTCGACGCTGGCCACTCCGATCCGCAGCAAAGACAAGCTGTTCGACCCAGCCTGCGTGAAAGTCGTCTTCGACCAGCAAGGTCGCGCGCTCTACTTCAGCCGCAGTGTCATTCCGCATGCTCGCACCTGGCACGACGATCTGTTGACAGCCGAGCCGGCGCACTTCTATCAACACATTGGCCTCTACGCTTATCGCCGCGAGTTCCTGCTGCAGATCGCCCGCTTGCCTCGCCCCGAGATTGAACAACTCGAAAGCCTCGAGCAACTGCGCGTGCTGCATGCGGGACAGACCATTCTCGTCGGCACCATCGACGAACCGAGTATCGGCATCGATACTCCGGCCGACTATCGAGAGTTTGTGACGCGGTATCGCAGCTAAATGCCCCTAAGTGAGCTCGCAATATCTGCCACTGTTCAGCGAATATCAGGCAACAAGTTCGTCACGTCAAAGGAGCAGGCTCTGTATGATCGATTTCTTTTGGGAACTCCGCCAACAGCAGCAGGTTTCGCAAGCAGAAAGTAGTGCGGCGAGCGCCAAGCAACAGGTATCGCAGCACTCTTCGAGGCTGCGCGATATGGAACAGCAGTTGGCCCGCGTCACGCTCGTTTCGCAGGCGGTATGGGAACTACTGCGCGAGCGAGTTGGGCTGACAGAAGACGAGCTAGTCGACAAGATCACCGAAGTCGATCTGCGCGATGGAAGCAAAGACAATCGCCTGGCCCATCAGGTACTCGCTTGTCCCAAATGTCAGCGGACTCTCAGCACCAAGAACGTGCGCTGCATCTATTGCAGTTGCGAGGTGCCCAAAGAGCACGTGTTTCAATAGTTACCCTGCGATGTAGACCATTCTGTTTGCTGATGGATAGCGCCCTATTTTTCCCCCGGTGACTGGGCAATTGCAGTGGTGGTTGCAACTCGCGAAACATCGGCTCCCGCGTCCTTGCCGCCTGAATTTGCGCTCTTTCCAAGTGCTCCAGGTAGCACCTTCCATTGCTGCGAATCGAAAAGGAGTGGCTCGATCGCGTGGGAGTCTGCATCGCTGCCGGTCACGCGCTGGAAGTCAGCGAGATTGAAAGCAATATCTTCCGGCTTCGCGAGCGGCCAGAACCAAACTATGGCACCTGCGGTGAAGACATTCCGGTTTCCTTGCCACGGACCTAATTCTCGATTGCCAACGCAAATGGGTTCCCCTTCCAGCCAGCAATCGTGCATCTCGACATTGATTCTGGCCTTCTGCAGGTTGCTGGCGAGAATTCCAACTCGGTGGCCAGGCAACCAGAACACCGTGCGTTCGACCACCAGGCGATGATCGTCGGGTTCCACACCGACGAAATTCACTTGCTGAACAATCGAGTCGCGGATTCGCAAGCGTTGCTTGGCCGTTAGTGATTCCACGCGAATATTGTTGGACATCAAGCAGCGGGTAATCTCGACTTCACCCTGTTCGCCCCTTCCGGCGAGATAAACACTGGGGGCAATCAGATTCGGTTGCGGGTCAAAAGAACAGTTGGCAAGCTTACGGATTTGACCACATTCGGCACCATATTGGCCGTTGAGCGAGTGCTTGAAGTGAAGCCCCTCGATTGTCCATTGATCGTCTTTCGCCAAGATGATTGTGTCTTTGATCTGCGGAATAAACCCGGGCCCCGCTCGCAGGGTGAGCTCCTTGCCTGGTAAATCGCGGCGATAGATGGCTGCCACTTCGCGATCGGTGCGCAATTCAATCACGTCGCCATCCTTGGCAGCGGTTGTGGCAGCATTCAGGTCGGAATAGCCCGCAATCGCCTGGCCACCACGAAGGAGTGTGATCGGCCCGCCCTCGATCGCTTCGGGACGCAGATCATCCTCGGCAACTGGCCTACCCTCCGCCGCGAGTGCGCGAACAAAGGCTTCTCCGGGGCCGATTAAGTCCCAAGCAGGGCCGCCTTGAAAGCCCGCAGGGCGACGAGCATCAATGGGGTCTTTGATCGCCTGGATTCTCGCGGCAGTGGACGCGGCAACCGTTGCTGTATCGAACTGAAAGAAGCGTCCGGTGGCTACTTGAGTGTTCTGGTCATTCTCGCCCCACAATTTCTGCCATTCCGCGAGCGAGGTGAGTACAGAGGCATTGTCATTCCACTGAACGTAAAAACGCTGCGTTCCGTTCCAAAGGACATTGTCTTTTCCTTGCCAATCCAGCACATCTTTAACTTGCTCCACCTCCTTCACCGTGGCGTTAGCAAGGACTCCCCCTTCATTGGCCGCGAAGATATTGCCCGTTGCTTCCACGCGCACGCGCTCGGTAACTCCCGGCCAGACTTGGATCAAATTGCCACCACCGAGAAACGTATTGTGCTCCAAGCGAATGCGTTGGCCCCCGCCGGGCACGCAGCCAAAATAGACATATGCCGCGCAAATGTATATGTTGTTGATGAAATCGAGTTCGCACTTCGGCCCCACTGCCAGGCTGCCGTGCGAGAACCCGTGGGCCAGCAGTGAATTCTCCACGCGGTTCTGGGGGCCGTTGAGAGAGAGGATAAGACTGATGCTTGAATCTGTTTTAAACAGACGGCAATTGATGATCTGGCAATTGCCGGTTGTCTCGATCAAGTGATAATCACCGGCTCGCAGGCCGACGAAGTCGCAGCCTTCGAATCGCAAATTCCCTTCCCGCAAGTGGATCCAACTCGATTGTGTCGGCTGTTCGATGGCCGCATTGGGATAAAACGAAGGTCGGGAGCCAGCGGCTGCGCGAATGCTGAGGTTTCGTCGGTGCCATTGAATGGGAGGCAACTCGTAGGGCCCGTCGCCACTTACTTCGAGCCAATCCTCGTCCTTGTAGTCCTCGATGGCACCGCTAAATGTCTTAAACGCCTTGCGACTTCCATTGGCACCCACAACCGAGTAGGGCGTGTTGCTCTTACGCGGCACTTTGGTCACGATCGCGGGAGCGGAAGTATCCGGCGTTTTCGGGACCGTCGGTGGTTGCTGCGCGACGGGCAAATCGAGCTTGATACGGACGCGGACCTTGTCGCCGCGAGTCAATTTGAATTCCTGCGTAGGAACTTCGAGTCCGCCATTGTCGACCACAAGCAATTGCAGGCCTTGTCCTGGTTTCAATTCATAATTGCCTGACTTTTGCGGAGCTTGTTGGCCGGTCGTCTTGATGGTGAATTCGCGATTGTGAGCTTTATCTTCGAGCACCAGTCCTTGCTCGCGCAATTTGATCTCGACTGCCGGATCGTTGATCTCGACCACGAAGGAGCCTTGATCGGTCTGAATGCGATACACCATTGCGGCTGCAATGATCATGGCTGCGGCAAAACCGGCGGCGACCATCAGCCACTTGGCCGACCAGCGCGCAGACTGTAACGGTGGCTGGGTTTTGGCCCTGGCACTTTGCTTAGGCTTGTTGGTGACAATCGAAATCAGCGGAGCACTGGCAACAGAAGACGACCCTTGTTCGGCCATCATTGATTCCAGGAGTTGTACGACTGCATCCGCAGATGGTGGGCGCTGCTCCCGATCTTTCGCCAGCAATTGTTGGATGAGCTGAGAGAGACGTGCGGGAAGGTCCGGGCGAATCGCTTCGGGCGCAGGTGGGGTGAGGGTCGCCAGATTCAAGAGCGTTGAAACCAGATCCCGACCTTGAAAGGCCGATTTGCCCGTGGCTAGCCGATAGAGAATACAGCCCAAACTGAAGAGGTCCGTCCGGCCGTCCACTTCTTCGCCGCGCGCCTGCTCGGGGGCCATATACGCAGGCGTGCCGACAATGGTACCTGAATGCGTGAGATTCTGTTCGTCGGCGGCACCGGCGGCACGGGCCAGGCCGAAGTCGAGCACCTTGACGCGGCCTCGCGGCGCTTCGAGCCAGATATTGCCCGGCTTGATGTCACGATGAATCAGTTTTCGCTGGTGGGCGGCTGACAGGCCCAGCGCGATCTCGCGACCAATCCTCATCACTTCGGCAAGGGGAAGCGTGGTCTCGCGTTCGAGTCGATCTTCGAGAGATTCTCCTTCGAGGAACTCCATGGCGATGAAGGGGAGCCCCTGATCTTCGCCCACCTGATAGATCGTCACGACGTGGTCGTGCTTGAGGGCAGCTGCCGCCCGGGCTTCGCGCAAGAATCGCTGCCGGGAAGTGGCATTGCTTTGGCTGGGGAGCATGGCCTTGATCGCGACCAAGCGCGACAACTGCTCGTCTTCTGCCTGATAGACGACGCCCATTCCGCCACGACCCAGGACTTTCACAATTCGATAGGGTCCCAGATGCGTGATCTCGCCCGCCCTAGTGGCCGGTCTGGCAATTGCCGGGAACGACGACGCAGTAGCCGGCGGCAATGTCGGGTCGCTGCCGACGGCTTGAGAGAGTTGCAGGCTTTTGATTCGTTCGGCAATGCGACTGGCATCGCCGGCAGCCAGCGCGGGCGATGTCGTAGGCTGCTGGAGTGCCTCGCAGAGCGTATCGCTGGTCAGCAATTGCTCGACGGTGTTACCGCAGGTCGAACAATCGTTCAGATGTGCGGCCAGCTGCTCTTCGGCTTCCGGTGTGCTTTGGCCGGTGACTACGCGCTGCAAATCTTCGGCATCGGGGCACGTTTTTTTCGCGACAGCCATGGCAGGGTTCCCTCGGGTGGTGCGGCTGAATCAGCCGTCTCACCAATCTATGCGCGCCAAGCACACAGCGTTACGAGAAAATCTCTTGCTGGCGAAAAATGTCAATCGAGCATGCCAGCCAATTCCCGCCGTAACCGGCTGAGTACGCGAAACTTAGCCGCTCGCAAGGCACCTGCTGTCCACCCAAGTTCTGCTGCCGTTTTGCCTTCCATGAAATGACCCCAGCAACCTTGCCAAGTTTGGGGAGAGAAATCCGTCCGCATCAACTCGAAGGCCCGCCGAATGACTACCGTGCGAAATTCCGTTTCGATCAGGGCGTCGTTCAGCGGTGCAGCGACTCCTTCGGCAGGAAGCGACTCGTAATTTTGCCGCACTTCGGGCTGCCGCGCTCGCTCGCGGACTTTGTTGAGGGTGACGGTGTACAGCCAACCGCGAAAACGCTGGTTGGGATTGTAAATGAACTGCGGCAATTGCCGGACGAGGATCACGAATACGTCTTGGACGACATCGTCGGCATCAGCCTGCTGAAGCCCTGCCCGGCGCACCCAAGTAAGCAAAAGCGGGCTGTACAAATCAACAAATCGCGACCATGCCCGTCCGTCCCCCGGCTGACGCAATCGTTCCAGCAGGCTGACGGGGGTGGTATCCAAAACGCGAGACTCCCTGCATGAATTGGTTCGTCACTCGAGCACCGAAGTTCTCACTTGGCCTCAATCTCTTCCACCAGAATCCAAGCCTGCTTGGTAAGTTCAATCGTGCCAGTCAACTGCACGTTGCCATTGAATTCTTTCTGGCCGATCTTGGTCAAAAACTCTTCTACGCCTGGCTTGGCGTGGCTAGCAGCTTTCAGGCGATAGCGAACGTTATCGATGGCCAGGCTGGGGACGGCGTGACGCGTTCGCTCCGCGGGGCCTTTCCAGGTGCCGCGAGTTTTGTCCGGCAAAGTCTTGGTGATGAGTGACGCGGAGTCTGGAACCGTTTGTTGTGTGAAATCGGCTGGCTCGGTTCGCTGCTGTGCGAGCAGCCAAGGGAGTAGATCGGGCTCGGCCAGCGGCCGAGCGAGTTCGTGTCCGCCACCACGATACTCGGTGTATTTCACGTTACTGCCAGCTTCTTTCAGGGCGGCGACGATAGTCCTTGAACTTTCGACCGGGGCGGTGTTATCCCGATCGCCATGAAAGACCCACAGCGGCAGGTGCTTGATGATCGGCGCGAGCCCCGGCCGATCGCCCGGTGGCCCGGCAATGTGGACCGCCGCAGCGAACAAATTCGGGTAACGGCTGAGTAGATCCCATGCGCCGCAACTTCCCATCGAGAAACCGCTGATGTAGAGTCGCCGATCGTCGATGTTGAACTCTTGCCGCAGTTCGGCAATCGTCGCAATCACCAGGCGCGAGGCTTCGGTAATCTCGGCTGGCTTGTTCAGCCCCACGCCCAGCCATGAATCTCCGGGCGGACATTGCGGTACCATCACGAAGGCCGGGCAGCGCTTTTTATCGGCCAGAAAAGTGCTGCCCAGCGGACGAATCGGCGCAGTGTTGTTGTCGCCGATTTCGCCGCTGCCATGGAGCCAAATAATCAGCGGCCAGGCGTGAGCCTTGTCGTAGTCTTTGGGCACTAGCAACCGATAAGGGAGCTTGCTCTCACCCTCGGCATGCACGCGCGTTTCGAACTGCGGCAGCACTTCAGCGGGCTTTGCCGATTCTTGGCCAATCGCAACTGCGCAGCAAACTGCGAAGCCTAGCACCCACCCGAGAAACACCATCAGCAGTTGTTTCATCTCTATCGCCCCTTCATTCTCTCGTCTCTCGCCTCTCTCAAGTCATCTCACCCACTAACTGTGGAATTGCCCCTCGCACTTCGTTCAGCGCGATGGTGGCCGCTGCGTCGCGCGTGCCGCGCAGCGAAAGCGTCACAACGGAACCCGGCAGGCCGATCAAGAATTGCCGGTCGGCCACAATCCAGGGATCAGCTGGTCCCGGATCATGAAAACAGCAATAGGTGCCCACGTGATGAAACGGCAAACCGCGGCGTTCGGCCAGGTCTTCGACAAAGTCAATCGCCAGCGAAGGATCAGCGGCAAAGCCTTGTTGCAAGGTTGCAGTCAAAGTGATGTTGGGCGGATCCTCGCCGCCATAGAGCATCCCGTTCGGTCCCGCCCAAATATGAATCTGTGCCGGCAAGAAGATCACCAGCTGCGAATTCCCCAGCCGATGCGGCCGCCAACCTCGCCGCGCTAAGTCCATCGCAGTGGCTGGGGCTGGTGCCGCATAACGCTGCGCTTGCGGCGGCAAGTCGCTGGGCTTGGGTTCGTAGCCAAAGAGAAAAGTTTTCAGGGAGTCGAACATACAAGTCGCCGGGCAGACCGCCTTACGGGTGATGGTTCTTTTTGTCGCCCTGTATGGTAAAGTCCGGGGCGTGTGACCACAAACATCAGGAGGATCGTTTCATGTTTCGCATCGCCACTTTGCTGCTGGGCATCACGCTGGTCGGACTTGCCTTGACCGCCGCACGCGCGGATATCCCGCTCCCGAGCAACCTGGAATACATCAAGCCGACCGTGCAATTCGTCGGCGTCGACAAGCTGCCCGAGTATGTTTTTCAGCTGCGAGTCTTTTCGTTTGCCGGTTCGCCGAGCGGCGCGATGCACAAGTACACCCCGGTGAAAGACGACAAACCATTCACGCTCAACGTCGAGCGGCGGCTAGGGAGCGTGGAACTTCTCGCCATGCAGCGCGACGAGTTCGCCAAGCGCGCCAAGGCCGATCCATCGCTCAAATGGCTGACTGCCGAAACCGCAGGAGTGCTGAGCGCCGAACTCGATCCGCCATCGACCGTGGGGGACAAGAAGCGGAAAACAGCTTCGATCACCAAGTACACCGTCGAACTAAAAGAGGGGAAACTCGTCGTCACTACAGAAGCGCCGCCGGAAGACCCCAGCAAGAACAATCCACCCGGCATGCTCTGGTGGATCAACACGACCCTGGCCGCGATTCTCTCCCTAGCGCTGATCGGCTTCGGCCTCTACTTCGCCCGCCCAGCGCGCGGCAAAGTGGAATTGGCCACAGGAATGTGAGCCATTGGTACCTGGCAACTTCTCGAGCAATTCAAGCAATTCGGAAGCCGCTGCTGGTCCACGGCAATCGCCTCTGCAGGCTCGCTCACCATGGTTGGTGCCAGACGTCAGCGGCCGGGTCGCACGCGCGCGACGACTTCGTCAATCCACCAGGCTTGAGCAGGATCAATCCTGAGTTTCGCCGCTTCAGGAGTGAACCATTCCGCTCGATCCACTTCGCGAGAATTACACTCGCCCCCCGCAGGTTCGCTCCCCGCTTCAAAGGCCCAACTATGGACGACGTTGCCGCTACGCTCGTAGGCCGGTCCCAGGGGAATGAACGGGCCGAAGGCGGGCACACCCACTTCCTCGGTGAATCTGCGGCAAGCGGCATTGAGCACAACTTCGCCGGGCTCGATCTCACCCTTTGGCACCGACCAGGTTCCCAAATCCTGATTCCGAAGATAAGGGCCACTGGGATGGACCAGGAACACCAGCAGTTGTTCGTCAAGTTGCCGGTACATCAGCAGACCAGCACTTAGTTTCGACGTCCCTCGGCGGTCGTCGAATTGCGGCCATTTCTCTCGCAGCAACATCCTATTTGCCCACATAGTTCACTTCCCAAGTTCAACTTGATCGGACGATTAATACGGGGCAGGTACTCGCTCCCTTCTTCTTATCACGGGGAATGAAATCGGCGAGAAGAATTCCGCTCGGCACCGCTCGGAATTATTGAACCCGCCCCCCATAGACTTCAAAATTTCCTGATCGGGCGAATTGGGCAACGCAAAATCGCGAGTGGAACGGGATCAGGAAATTTCCATTATTCAAATCGCGGCGAAAAATTTCCTCGATCGCGCAAACGCCCGTTCGGCCACCAGTTGCACTCACTCCACGCGCCATAAGTCCTTCATAAGTGGAGGAAATGTCCAAATTCAATTTCCATAATTTCGATTATCGTGAATGTTCCGCAGGCATCGTCACCCGTGTGCTGTCGCTGCAACCGCTCACGCCAGGGGACTGGCGTTGGTTTTCGGGCGAGGTCGGGCAGCCAGTTTGCAATTAAGAGTCGGCCCAAAACACCAACCTGAAGCGTTGTGGCGGGATTCGCTCGTTTGGGTGCAGGAGGATTTTCGGGCCGTCGTTGAGCGGCTGAAGACGGGGTCAACTCCCCCGAAAAACCTCCCGACCCCGGGCAGATCGTTTGCCAGCGTGAAGGGGTGCTGTCGCTGCAACCCGAGGTTTATCAGAACCGTTCATCAGTTAATCAACACCCCCCTTTTGCGTGCATCGCAGGCAAGCTGTTTCGCAGCAACGAATTGCGCTCAACTTTGCAATTCCAAAATCATCCTCTTTGTTGATAAACGTCTCCGGCTGATTTCACCCCTGGCGAATTCCCCGGAGTGCGAAGCAGCGATTCCGCGCCGCGCGAACCACTGCCAACGCGCAGGCGCGCTCCTTCCACCAGGTTGCCAACAGAGCGGCTTATATTATTGTCAGTTAATTAATAATTGTCAAGCACTTATCGATAAGTCCTGTCTCGCTGTTGTGGCCAAGCGGGAACTTAAGCAACCTGCGTCTGGCCAGTGGGCGAGATGCCGAAGATCTCATCGGTGGGACGGGCCAGCGCGCGAAAGCGCGGCGTGGGCATGCTGACGGTTTGCCAGCGGGGCGAGAGAGTCCGGGACCAACCCGCGTAGTGATCCAGGCGGATACCGAGAAAGGCATAGACCCCACTCCGGAATTCGAACAGCTGGTCGGCAGGGAGGGGCGCCCGATCGCCAATCACGTTGTAGGCAAACACGAGCAGTCCGTGAAAGCGCCCCGCGAAAATCGATTCCCAGTGGGCCAGGCTGCGCAGTTCGTCGGCGGTCGACCAGTTCTTCCAATACTGCTTGCGGCTGCCGGTGGGAAAGCGGCGCCCTTTGATATCGACGAGCCACGAACCGGGGGAATCGGCCGCGATCAAGCGCGGCGAGACGATAAAGTCGAGACTCTTGAGCGTGGGCGAGCCGTGCCCACGTGTTCCAGTTCCATTGGCCGTCTGGCCGCCGGTCGGCAAGCCCGCCGCACTGCGGCGGGTCTCGTCGACGGCTACATACGGAATTTGTCGCCGCTGCAAATAGGCTTCAAAAGCCAACTCGTAGTGATTGTCGCGCTTGGTCATGGGGACACCTCTACCGCGATAGAAGCCTGAAGTCCCAGTTTTCTAGCAAATCGGGGTGACAAAAGCCTGTCACCGCAAAATTGGGTAGTGAGCTAATTTGAGAGACGAGTTAGGTCACGGCAGTGCTGGCTTGTTCCACTGGCCATTCCACTCACGTTCATCCATGCGCTCGTATACACATTCCACAGGGCGGACCTTAATATCGATTCGCTGTAGTGGCCAAATTATCATCCTGCCATAGTCGGTGCCAATTCGAGGATACTGGTAGAAGCATCCGTGGACATCGTCTACCGGCCTTACCAGTGCCAGATAGCTCCCTGCGTATAGCATTGGCAGCATCAGCAAGACGGCTGCGAAGTTCGGTGCGGCTGAGCGGGTGGTGGACATGAGTTGATTCTACTCGACGATTTCGGCCCCATGAATCTAGCGGGGCTTTTTCGTGCGCGGGTAGAATGGGGCGATGAACCAGAACCCTTACGAATCGCCACAGCCGAGCCAACCATTTCAGCCCAAGAAGCCATTTACTTGGTTGATTGTGGTTTTAATAATCGTTACTGCGTGGACTATTCTTGTGGGTGTTCTTCCCGCCATCAATCGATTTGTGCGTTATTGAGCCATGACCAACCGCGCACCACTCATCGTCACCATCGCCTTACTGCTGATGCCGGTGCTGTATGTCGGGAGCTATTTCGCACTGGTGACGCCTGGGGAGTACCAACAGTTGATTGATGGCTCAATGCACTGGCCCAGGCATTACCGCTTGGGAAATGCTTGGGCAGGGTATGTGTATTTCCCAGTGGAGAAGCTAGATCGCAGAATTCGGCCAACCATGTGGGAGTGGGAGTATCAATTGCACGAAAATGGGATTCGTCCGCTCCATGCATATTCAAAACGGACGCCCAACCCGTGACCTAAGTACTCCCTCGAATTGGCCCACTACTCGAAATTGACAATTCCGCCATTCCGCGACTACTTCACCCGGCGAACGCGGTGATTGAGCGTGTCGCCAATGTAGACGGCCCCGTCGGGACCGACGCAAATCCCGTGGGGGCGGTCGAGTTTCGCCTCGGTCGCCGGTCCGCCATCGCCAGAGCCACCTTTGTGCTTCGGCCCCATGCCAGCAATGGTGGTCACCAGGCCCGCAGTGGTATCGATCGCGCGGATCGCGTGGTTTTCGGTATCGACCACGTACAACTTCTTATCGGCACCCAGCGCGATCCCCTTGGGTCCATCGAAGGTGGCCGCGGTGGCCGGTCCGCCGTCGCCAGTGAAACCCTTTTTGCCCGTACCGCCGACGTGCTTCAGCAGGCCGTCGCTGAACTTCATTTGCCACAGGCTGTGTCCTTCGCGCAAGGCGATCCAGAGCGTGCCATCGGCAATGATCAGGGCGCGAGGGCCGATCATCGGGTTCCCTGCGGCCCGCTCGCCATCGACCGGCGGTTTCCGTTCGCCATTGCCCGCGATGGTAGTGACCACGCCCAAGGTGGCGTCGATGCGGCGAATCCGATGATTGCCGATATCGGCGACATAGATATTGTCTGCGGGATCGAGCGCGATGCTATGCGGCTGTTTGAACTGGGCCTTGAGGGCCGGGCCATCGTCGCCACTAAAACCGGCGACACCGGTGCCGGCGACCGTCGAAATGATTCCCGTCTTGGCATCGACACGGCGAAT
This sequence comes from Anatilimnocola aggregata, assembly GCF_007747655.1. Lineage (NCBI taxonomy): Bacteria > Pseudomonadati > Planctomycetota > Planctomycetia > Pirellulales > Pirellulaceae > Anatilimnocola > Anatilimnocola aggregata. The sequence goes on along the minus strand of NZ_CP036274.1, from coordinate 981,653 downwards.
GACGTGATTCTGCATTTCGACAAAGATCATGTTCCCCGCGCGATCGAACCGCACTTCATAAGGTTCATTCAATTCGGCCGCAGTCGCTGGTCCGCCATCTCCCGCGTAACCCTTCTTGCCCGTCCCCGCGACCGTTGTCAGCTGGCCTGTCTTGAGGTCGAGTTTGAGGACCCGATGATTGCGCACTTCAGTGATGTAGAGCGCGCCGTCGGGACCGATCTCCACGCCAAACGGATCGCCCACGTTCATTTTGGTGCCGAGCCCGGCATTGCCGTTGTTCGTCGGTTGGCCGGTGCCGGCAACCGTGGTGATCTCGGCCGCAGTAACGAGCGATGTTCCGAAAAAAGTAAGTGCCGCCGCAACGAGGGCCGCTGGAATGGTCGTGCGCATAAAAAATCCTGGCATGGTGCGGGTCGGTAAGGGGAAGGTTGAAGTGTATCAGGAAGAAGCGGGGGCTTCGTCCCAGGGATTACGTTTGGTGGGCTTGGACGGCCCAGGATGCAGTTCCGCTTCGTCTTGTTGAACGCGCAGCGGCGTCGCCAGGCGAGTTTGTTCCACTTCCTTGGCGGCGAGGGCTAAGTTCACCAAAAAGATAAAGCTCGCTAGTGGCACCAGCAGATAATTCACCGCCTCGTCGGCGATGGCGTTGCGCTGCGAGCCGATTTCGAACAGCGTCCAGATCCAGTTGGGGGTTTGCAGCAGCGAATACTCGAAGTCGCCGACAATGCCATCGTAAAAGAGCCAGCGAATGACGGCCTGACCGGCCAGCGGGCCAAGAACACCCATCACCAGCAGCAGCAAATAACAAATGAACGTGGGGAGCATCCCTCCCAGGCGAAAACGCTTGAGGAGCACACCGCACAACCGGGCCAGCCCCAGATAAATGGTGAGGTAACTGGCCTGCGCCATCCACCACCTCATCCAGACGTCGAAATCGCTCCAACTGCCGGTTGTCGCGATCGTGGCCAGCGTGCAGACGAAGGCCAGTGTGAGCATTCCGCCCAGCGCATTAAGGACGGCAAATACATAGCCCGTTCCCGAGCCCGGATTGAACCAGGTAAAGGCCATCCGTCCGAGCAGACTCTGGGGCAATTCGCGCCGCGCGCGGGGCGAAAGTTCAGCTGTCTCGCCAATCAAGAATGCCCCCGCTACCGCCCATAGGCCCCCAATCCACGACGAGCCGACCATCATGATTTCCTCTTCGCCGACCAGCAAAAAGCCGTAGATGGTCCAGCCCACAATCAGCATTTGCAACACCATCAGCACCACGCGCACGCCCGTGCTCCGGTTCTCGCTGGCAAACGTCACTTGCCCGGCCGCAATCAGCACGAATAGGAGCGCCACCGGCACATAGAACGTGATGACGCCGACATTGAACATCCACCATTCGGGCTGGTCGTAGGGCATCATTTGCGCGGTGGCGAGCATGGCAAACATCAGCCAGCACCAGAAGAACGCAAAGTTCAAAAGTGCGATGACCAGCAAGACCGAGAGCAAGACTTGCCAATGTCGCGCCCGCGTGACCGTCGACAAGGTAAGGGCCAGAATGCTGAGCAGGAGCGAGGCCAGAAACGTATAGGTCAGCATCAGGGCGATCGTCACGACGTCGATGCCGCGGAGCAGATACGTGAAAGCAATGCAGGGGGCGAGGGCCGAGTAGTAGACGAGCATCTGCAGCACACTGCTGCCGAGTTTGCCGGTGACGATCTGCCGAGCACTGAGCGCCGTGATGGAGAGCAGGTCGAACGTGCCGTCTTCGAGTTCCGCAGCCAGCGAACGAAACGAGGCATAAGGGACCACGATCAACAGCGGCACCGCCAGAATCAAGTAATAGCCCACCAGCATTACGGAGCCGAAGGGAGAATAGAAGACGCCAGGCAGATTGACCATCACGAACAGAATGGTGTAGATCCAACCGAAGACCAGCAGCAGCGTGAAGGTGACGGAGAACTGCTTGCTCTTCATCGCCTGGCGCGCTTCTTTCACCAGAATCGGATTCAACCGCTCGCTGATGGCTTCGAGCAGGCGCTCGACGCGCGGCCAGAACGCGCCACGAGGCGGCGCGATGGCGGTCGCCGTGATCGGTTCGGAAGGGAGTGGCTCGTTGCCCGGAATAAGTGCGTCGCTGGCGGTGGTCATTGCACAAGTCCTTTGGTCACGGCCAGAAAGACGTCTTCCAGCGAGCGGTTATGGCTGCCGAATTCGCAGACCGCAAAACCGGCCTGCAACATCTCGCGGAGCAGCGCGGCTTCGGACTCGCGCTCCCCTTGATGGGCAAAGCGAATGGAGTGAGCGTTGAGTCGCACATCGGCGACGTCCGTGCGGACGGTCAACCACTGCAGCAGACTCGTGGGATCGCCTAGCACTCCCACGTTCACTTCGCGCTGGGGCTGCTGTTGTTTTTGGATTTCGGCGACCGTGCCCAGCGCGAGGAGTTGCCCCCGCTCGAGAATCGCCACGCGATCGCACATTTCGGCCAGTTCGGTAAGGATGTGCGAGCTGACCAGGACCGTCGTTCCGCGCGCCGCCAACTCGCGAATCATTTCGCGCAGTTCGATCCGCGCGCGGGGATCGAGGCCATTGGCCGGTTCGTCGAGAATCAAGACCGCCGGATCGTGGACCATTGCCCGCCCCAGGCAGAGACGCTGCTTCATTCCTTTCGACAGCCCGCGAATTGGTTTTTCTTTCAGCACATCCAGCCCCGTGAAGTGCATGACGTATTGCAGGCGTTGATGCCGCTCGCGGCCGATGAGGCCATACGACCGCGCGAAAAAATCGAGATACTCTTCGACATTCACGTCGGCATAAGTGCCGAAATAATCGGGCATGAAGCCCAGGCGGCGACGGACGCGGTCAGGATCGTTAATGACCGAGAAACCATCGACGAAAGCATCGCCATAGGTTGGCAGTTCGAGCGAGGCGAGAATCCGCATGCTCGTTGTCTTGCCCGCGCCGTTGGGACCGATATAGCCGAACACGGTTCCCCGCGGCACCTCGAACGAGACGTCGTTCACTGCCTTCGTCTTGCCGAAGAAGCGATGCAAGCGGCGAAGCTCAATCATGGGATGGTTGGCGACCATAGAACAATCAGCAGAGCGGAGATGAGAAGTAAGTGGAACTCGAGCAGACAAGAAAATGTTGGCAGTCTAATAATGACCTTCCGTCACGTGCAGGCTTAACTGCTGCTGGGTTCGGGGGACACCCAGTGGAACTTCGGGCGAGGTTTCACTCAGGGCGACATACGAACGTGGGGCCAGGGGTTGGCTGGCCAGATGGCTAAACTGAGCAAGGTTTCGCTCCAGCAGACTCGCACCTTGATGCACGGTGGCCGTGTTGCCATAGCGACCGTAGTAGCGCGGGCCAAAGGACCAGATGTCGAGGGGTGAGTCGTGCATGTTGGCGTCGTACCCTTCCGGAAAGCTCGGTTCGAAGCGGCGCAAACGCTGTGCCAGGACGCGCGAGACTTCGGTCAGCGGAACCAACTTCAGCGTGGCCTCTCCCTGCGGGACTTTCTCCCCGACGTAGTACTTGTCTTGCTCAGCGCAAACGACCAGATAGCTGAGTGGCATCGACAGTTCATTCTTCACGCGCAGCGTTTCGCCTTCAGCCTTGCCAACTCGCAAGCGGGCCTTGGTTTTGCCCGCCGAAGTCACCATCACCTGGCTGAGCGTGCGCGAAGCAATATAGCCGGACTTAAGCTGCTGGTCGTGCGCGGCCCAGTTGACGATGCGCCGGTTCTGGCGCTGGCCATTGAACGCCACCGGTTCGTGCTCGTACTGGCTGATGAACGTATCGTCTTGAAATTGAAAGCCCTGCGAGGGAGCAATCGACGCGTAGTACGCCTGCCGCGAAGTGGAGGCGACGTTCCCCGCACGTTGCTCGATGGTGGTGTAGCTGCGGACGCGCGACTTCACCCCCAAACCGTCGGTCAACATGGCATAGAGAAACAGACTCGCCGTTACCAACAAGGCCCCTGCGGGGACGGTGATGAGCAGCAGGTACAACCGCCGCGCGCGATTCAAGAGGTAATAGTTGACGGGACCGATCAGCACGACAAACAGCGTGATGAAGACCAGAAACGACAGGACCGGTGCCTGGCCGGTGCCGGGAATGAGAAAGTTCCAGAAGTCTTCGTTCCGCTGCTGGAACGAGGTGCCGGTGCGAATCGACGGATTCCAGCCTTCGCCCCGAATGGAGTTAAGGATCCAAATCCATTCCACTTCACTGCCGGGAAAGGGATCTCCTGCGATAGCGATTACCTGGCCCAGACCCGCATCGCGCGAGATGAATCCCAGCTTGGTGAGAGCTGCGGTTTCCTCGCCCGAGTTGATTACTACTCGTGACGGTTGCCGCAGGTTGCCATTGTTATTGTCCACCAAGCCGCGGAGCACCTCGCCCGGGCGATAGGGGCTGGGCTTTTGCCAGCCGCGAGTATCGTTCTCGTCAGGGTTTGGCAGCGGCGCCAGCTGCAACAACTTCTCGAGCTGTTCGAGGCCGGCGAAGTCTTCGCCAGTGTTGAACACAATCAAGAACCGCCCCGCACGATTCCAATCGGCAAGCGCTCTCATCACCGCGGGGTGACTCTTGGCCATGTCCTTGAGGTCGGCCAGCGAGATGAGAATCAAATCGAGCGACGAGTAATTGATCCACTTCGTCGGCAACTCGGATGGCGGCAGCACTTCGGCCTTGGCATTGTCTTTCAGTTCATTCAGCATCAAGACGGAGTGCGCATTTCTCGAATCTTCGTCAGAAACAAAGTTGCCTTGAAACTGAGTGTCGGAAAATTGCCGCAGGAGATTGCGCACGTCGGGCAAGTGGTGATCGTATTTTCCTTTCAGCCCCCCGGTACCAGAAGACTGGAAGACTTGCAGCAACGCTTCGCGCTCGGCCAGCGTCGGCGCTTTAGCATCGATCAACAGCACTCCCGGTGTCCCTTCGTTCCAGTTCCAGCCCCCCCCACCGCGCGGCCAGCTGAGATGATCGCCCGAGAGGTCGGCATGTCGGCGGCCTTCTTCAAAGACTTCCACTACGACCGAATGCCACATGGCATCTTGCGGCACGGGCATCGTGGCGGTCGCCTTGCTGCTCCCCTGTTCGAGTTCGATCATTTGCGAAATGGTATCGCCCGGATTGCCGTAATAACTGTTCGGCCTGAGGACGACTCGAAACTTTCGATAGCCCGCTGCAGGCACTTTGTTGGGAATTAATTCCAGGCGAACCGGACGATAGCCGTGCCCGTCGACCCAGCGGGTATCGACCACCAGTTTCACGCCACTGGTGTTCAAGCGCCCCGGTATCGGCAACACATTCACGCCGCCGCTGGCTGCCACGCACATGGAAGGCTGCGCAGCGACCCAACTGCCAAGCACGAAAAGGAATGCCCCCAGCAAGCGGAGCGGGCAGCCAGGGCGGAAGTCAGACATCGAAAGCTCCACCACGGAAATAAATCTGGCTGAAAAGGGGGCACGAATCAGGCGAAGTGAATGACGAGTGCTACTGAGGATCGGTCGGCGGGACGACTTGCCGCGGCGGACCCGCCGACGCGAACGGGTTGCCCCCCGCAGGGGCTGGGCTACGGAGCAAATGCCCGAACGTTTGCTCCAAGATCCAGGCCGCTGCCCAAAATAGAATGAACAGGACAAAGATCAGCCCGATTCCACCCAAGGCAAAAATGAGGGCTGCTGCCCAAGGTTCCCCAGCTGACTGTGCGAACTCCGACCCCTGCACATTGCCGGGACCCATGCGCCGCCCGGCAAACCGCTCACTGAGAAAAATCCCTGCGAAGCCACCCTTGAGTGCCTGGGCCATGACGTACGAAATCACGGCCGCAACGGTCGTGACGATAAGCATAATCTTGATCGTAAAGCGGGGGATAAGCATCGCTCGATTGTCGCATAGCCAAGGTGCGATGCAAGTTGCTCCACCGGCTCTGCCGAACTTCCTGCAGCCGAGACTTGACGCTGTCCCAGGGTCACACTAGCATCGCGCTAGGGGAGTTTCGTTTCAGCCAGATACTTCTTGCCTTACTCCCCGCCAACTAGCCGGTCATTTCGGCACGAATCGGGCCTACGATGATTCGAACGGACGAATCGAATTTTTTGCTGCGCATGCGCAATCCTGCGGGCCTGCTGCGCACCATCTGCTGCTGCCTGTTCGCCTTGGCTGCCGTGTGTGGAGGGACGAAGTCTGCGCGGGCCGTGACGCCCGATAGTCCGGAAGTGAAGGCGCTAGTAACTCGTGCGACCAAGTTCTTGGAGCAAACCACACACGAGCAGGTGGGTGGAAAAGTATTGATAGCCATCGCGCTAAAGCAGAATGGTCGTGATATCAGTCACCCAAAGATCAAAGAAGCGCTGGACGAATGCCTCAAATATGCCACAACGGGGAACTACGGCGACGAGAACTATAACCTGGCCCTGGCAATCATCTTTCTCTGCGAAATGGAAGATTCTGCGCAGCGCCCCCAAGTTCAGAAGATGCTCACCGATTTACTTGGTCGGCAGAAACCAAACGGTTCCTGGTCTTACACCCAGAACACTACGGGCGATACGTCGCAAACTCAGTATGCTGTACTGGCACTCTGGTCCGCAGCCCGCCACGGCTATGACGTTCCTCTCCCTGCTATCGAAGGCGTGTTGAACTGGCTCATCCGCACACAAGATCCCAGTGGTGGCTGGGGCTACCAGGGAAACGATCCAGGTCCAGGCGGCAATCGCATTGCCCAGTCACCGCTCACCCTGTCGCTGGGGGCAGCCGCTCTAGGTTCGATTTACATTCTTACCGATCTTCTGCAACTTCCCGAGGGACTGATTGCACCACCCAAGGGCCCGGCAGTGAAGAAGCTTCCTCCGGCCTTGCAAGAGATTCAAGATAAACGGGCCAATCAAGGACGCAACGGCAAGCGCGTCCCCGCTAGTGTTGATTTTGCCCGTTTGAAGAAGACGATGGACGATGGCAAGAACTTCGTGCAGAAAGTGTTTACTGCCGAAATTGCCGATTGGACTCACTATGCCTACTACGCGTACGAGCGATATGAGAGCTTTCGAGAAATTGCCGAAGGAGATTTTCCCCCTGAACCGAAATGGTATACCGATTTATACAAGTCTCTCAATTCTAGCGTTGAGGGCGACGGCTACTGGAATAGTTCCGAAACTCCAGCGTCCGGCACCGCCTTCAGCGTGCTGGTTCTTTCGCGCAGCACGCGCAAAGTCATCAAGCGAATTGAAGCCCTGGGCGAAGGCATTTTGCTCGGTGGCATGGGTTTGCCACCCAACACCGCTGACTTGAAAGAGCGAAACGGCAAGCTGGTCGATTCGCCACTGTCCGGCACTGTCGACGAACTCCTGGGAATTCTCGAAGACGACAGCAACCCCGAACTGGCCCGCCTGGCAGAATCCAACCAGGTCGTCGCCCTCGATCCCGATATCACCCGCCGCGCTGGGCAGATCAATCGCTTGCGGGCAATGGTTTCGGCCGGTGCTTACGAGACTCGCCTGGTTGCCGTCCGCTCGCTCGCCAAAGTGCGCGATCTGGATAACGTTCCCGCGCTTTTATACGCGCTGAGCGATCCCGATATTCGTATCGTGCGCGAAGCTGATCGCGGACTGCGGTTCAATAGCCGAAAACTGCTCGGCGTCGTAGAACTCGACACGCCCACAAAAGAAACCCTGGCCGAACTCCGGGCGCGCTGGCGCGCGTGGTTCCTCTCCATCCGTCCCGACGCCGAACTGCTCGATTAGGATTCCGCGTGGCCACCGTATCTAAAGACGCTCCTCCTCAACCGCCGAACATATCGGCCCCTGAACGGTCTGCAGGCAAACTGCGCAGCGCCGGTCTGCAAGTCTCGACCTACGATCAAGTGGCCGGCGTTCTCATGTCGGTGCTGATGATCTTCGGCTTCATCGTCGGGCTCATGTTCCTCGTCTGGCTCTCGAATCGCGAGTGGCCGGTTCGTCCCGCAATTCCTGTCATGGTGCTGGAAGATGTAGGTGGCGGCGGCAGCGGCAACGGGCAAGGGACCGAACAAGAATTTCAAGAGCCAACCGCGGAAGAGTTGGTCGAAGTGACCGAGCCCAAGCTCGAACAAACTCTCGACGCCATTTCCTTGGTCGTTACGCCTGAAGTTGCTGAACTGAGCGTCATCGATAGCAGCTCGCGCGGCAACGGCGAAGGAACGGGAACCGGCGATGGCCGCGGCCCCGGCCCCGGTGGTCCCGGCACCAGCGATGGTATTCCCGCTTGGGAGCGCTGGGAGGTGCGCCTCAACGCAACTACGACCGAAGAATATGCCAAGCAACTCGACTTCTTCAAAATCGAGTTGGCCGTCGCCGGCGGCGGCAACCCCAACGTGACCTATGTCACGAATGTCTCCAGCGCTAAACCAAGCGTTCGCGTGGGAAGTCCCAAGGATGAAAAACGGCTCCGTTTCATGCACCGCTCGGGGCAACTGCGCGATGCTGACCGTCGACTGGCCGGCAAGGCTGGTGTCGATGTGAGTGGCAAGGTTGTGTTTCAGTTTTATAGTCCCGAGACCTATACCAACTTGCTGACGCTCGAGAACATCGCCAAGGGACAGCGCCGCATCATCGAAGTTCGCCGCACTGTGTTTGGTGTGAAGAACGTCGGGGGCCGGTACGAATTCTTCGTCATCAGTCAGAACTATCGTTAGTCGTCGCCAAATAATTTGCAGTCGCCAGAAACTCGCCCCTGCGACGGCCCCACGTTCCGCATCCCACACCCGCCAGAAAACTACGGCCATGAAGATCGACCGGATCGATTTGTTTCACGTTGCCATGCCGCTGATCTCGCCGTGGCGCACTGCCTATGGCGAAGACGCTTCGATTCATGCCGTCCTCTGCCGAATGACGAGTGGCTCGCTGGTGGGTTGGGGAGAAAGTTCTCCGCTCGCCGCTCCTTGCTACAGCCCGGAATGGGGCGGCGGCATCTTTGCCGTCTGCCGCGATTGGCTCGCGCCGGCACTGCTTGGGCAGGATGTCACCAGTGGCGAAGATCTGCAGCGCCGCATCGGTCACTTTAAAGGCAACCCCTTCGCCAAGGCAGTGCTCGATACCGCCTGGTGGAGCCTGGCTAGCCGCGTGCAGAACAAACCGGTGCATGAATTGTTAGGAGCATACGCCGGCTGCACGCCGCGCGATGAAGTGGCCGTTGGTGCTGATTTCGGCGTCCTCGATACGGTCGATGAACTGCTGCCGTGCATTGATGCAGCTGTCAAAGATCGCTTTCCGCGCATCAAGCTCAAGTTCCGGCCGGGCTGGGACCTTCCCATGTTGCGCGCCGTGCGCGAGCGCCATCCCACGCATCCCATCCACATCGATTGCAACAGTGGCTATCGCCTCAGCGACTTGCCCCTCTTTCAACAGGTCGATGAACTGAACCTGGCAATGATCGAGCAACCGTTGCAGCACGACGACCTGGTCGACCATGCCCAGCTGCAGCGTTCGATTCGGACCCCTGTCTGTCTCGACGAAAGCCTGATTACCTTGCGGCAAGCGCAGCAGGCCATCGCGCTGGGAAGTTGCCGCTATGCGAACATCAAGCCGGGGCGCGTCGGCGGTCTGACGAACGCGGTGCAGTTGCACAATGAATTCCAGCGGGCAGGCATTCCGTGCTGGGTGGGTGGCATGCTGGAGAGTGCCGCGGGCGCCGCGCTATGCGTCTCGCTGGCGATGCTGCCAAACTTCACTTATCCGGCCGATATTTTTCCCAGCAGTCGCTTTTATCATCAGGATCTGAGCGATCCGCCGCTGGAACTGATTCGCACGCGCGAGGGACTTCCCGGCGTCCGAGCGCCGCGCGAACTACCCGAGCCAAATAGCGATCGCTTGAGTCGCGTGACGGTGCAGCGCGCGAGCTTAACTTAGTGGTTCGACTAGCGATCCATGTCATATGGTTAACCCACGCGCTTGCGCGGGTAATCTGCAAAATGACTGGACCAGCAGTTCAACGGCCGCAAGCGGCCCGGTTAACCGACGGACAGCAGGCTGACCAATATCGGTGGTCGGACTACTAGGGCGACTTGCCTTGGAGCGAATGCAGCGCTAGTTGGCGTTGGCCATTGCTGCCGCGCCAGCATTTGCAGCCGACGACCGCATGTCGGTCAGGCCCACTTCAATTTTGAGCGCGCCCCACGGACAAGTGAAAGGGACGCAGATTGGCGTGACATCCGAGGGAAAGCGAACCAGGTGTCCCGCCCCCAGAATCACGCTCGGTAAGCTGATCGACAGTTGATATTCTTCGAGCTTCGCCTTGGCACTGCCGGCGACCATGTTCGTCAGTTCGCCCACCGCATCAACTACATCGTCGTTCAGTTCGGTCGTCTCGCACAACAGCAGGGTCGCAGCAGCTTGTAAAGCCACTTGCTTCTCCAAGCTCAGCACGACGGTCCCTTGCGCATGTCCGCTCAAGCCAATCACGCCACTGACGTCGTGCAGTTGCGTCTCGTGCCCCCGCAAATAGAGCGGGCCGCGCGTGAGTTGGCACGAGAGCATCGTCTCGAACGTGTTGACGAGTGCGCTGATAAACGGATTGATGTAATCGGCACGCATGAGGGGCTGTTCCGCACAGATTCTAGGAGGGCTGTCTGGCCAATGCTCGACAGGCTGTAGAAAGTTAGGTTACAGCCTGGAAGGAGCAAGTCCCCCCCAGACGATTCGTGCGCATCGTGACGAATCTGCGGAGCGTGAGGATTGTGATGCGGTAAAACTCCGCTGCAGTGACAAGAGCTGTCGCTTGCTGCGGGAAAGCTACCTCGCCAGCAGGCTCCACCTTGGATTTGGCCTGACGATGAACGAACTTAACCGCGAATCTTCAGCGTATCACCAGCGAAGGAGATTCCCAGCGGTTCAATTTCGACAGCGCGGCGCGGTTCACCCGTGGCGGTCTTCCCCTGTTCGATGACGCCGCCGATCCAAGCGGGCAGATTTTGCTGCCGAGCAATCTCCAGGCAGTTGAGGGCCTCGACCATCGAGACATAGACGGCAAACCCCACACCCATGTTGAAGGTGCCGTACATCCCCTGGTCGTCCATTCCCGCATGCTGCTTGATGAAGTCGAAAATCGGCAACTGCGGGCCCAGCCGGGTGCAGCGATAGACCCACGGCTCATCGAGCCGCATCAACTTGCGCCAGCCGTGGCCGGTCAGGTTCACCGCGTATTTCAGTTTGATGCCGGCATCCTGACAGGCCTGAATGAACGGCACATAGATGCGTGTGGGCGCTAGCAAGGCCTGCGCAAAGTTCTGTTCGGGAGTAACCGGCGTGAGATAGCCCCGTGGCAAACGATCGGCCAGGTCGCGGCAGAGCGTAAGGCCGTTGGCATGAATGCCACTGCTGGCGAGGAAGACCATCGCGTCGCCGGCTTGCAGTTGCCCAGCGATGCGTAAATCCTTCGGCTTGATCCGGCCGAGGGCCGAACCAGCGAGGACGATCGTATCGTCGCAAATCAGATTCTTCAGCGCGGGAGTTTCACCACCCCCCCACACAGCGCCCGACTGACGGCAGCCTTCCGCAAAACCTTCGGCCAGGTCGCGAGCGCGGGTCGTTTGTTCAAACCAGTTCGCATTGCCGACCGCCGCGTGCATGGCGATGGAAATGGGGAGCGCGCCGACGGTGATCAAATCGTTGACGATCGAGGCGACCGTATCGACGCCGATGGCGTGGTAATGGCTCTCGCCGGTCAGCTTAATCAGGGCATCGGCGACGAGGTTCTTCGTCCCCAACCCTTCTTCGACATGGGCCAGGTATTCGTCGGGCGTTTCGAGCAGGTAGGCACTCTCGCCGCGGATGCCCGCCGGCTCCGTGATGCCGTGCCGCGCGAGCAGACCGGTCGTGGTCGCCGCTGCCCGCTGACAGTGCCGTTTGAATTCGTCCAAGACGTCGTAATTGACGCCCGCTGAGTGGTAATCGAGAGGCTTCATAGCCGGATGATTCTAGAGGAAGAGGGGGTGACAAGGTGAGGGGGTGACAAGGTGAAGGAAAGCGAATTTGAACTCCTAGCCGGACTCGAATCGTTGCCGTTCTTCTTCGCTGATGCCGATGAAGCGGCAGCCGGTCTTGATGCACCAAGCAAGGCCGTAACCCCAGGCAAACGAGTTTGCGCCGATGACCACGACAGTAAAAACGATTCCCAAGTAGTCCATCCCACCATGGCCAGATGGCAACATCACGCAAGTTGCAAACGGAATCGACAAAATCAACATCATTAAACCCAACAGAACTAACAGAAATTCCGAGGCCGGGAACGGATCTCCTGGAGTGATGTGCCCCCGTACAATCAGAAAAAGGATCACCCAAGCATTGATGTTCGTAAGTGTCAGAGTCCAACCTAAGGATGGCCTGAAAAACCAATGCGAATCTAGCTGTGCAGTTGTTTTCATTCTGCCTGCTGACTTCTTCCTGCTGCATTCAGCTTCAGCCATTCGACCACGGCGAGCGCGGTGGCACTGTTGGTGGCGAGCGGGATGCTGTGGACGTCGCAGACGCGCATGAGTGCAGAGACATCCGGCTCGTGGGGCTGGGCAGTGAGGGGATCGCGAAAGAAGAAGACAGCGAGGATTTTTCCTTCTGCCACGCGGCCGCCGATGATCAAGTCGCCCCCAGCAGGGCCGTGAGCGACCCGTTCGATGTCGAGTTCCAATTCGTCGGCCAGCAGTCGGCCGGTGCTCCCCGTGGCGACGAGGTCGTGCGCTGCGAATAGTTCGCGATGCTCTCGCACAAACTGCAGCAGCAGGGGTTTTTGCTGGTCGTGAGCAATGAGGGCGATCATTTGGTGTAATTGCCCTCCACGTGATGATTTTTGGGATCGTCGAGCGAAACCTGCCCCACCAGCCGATTGTCGACAACCATGTTTCCCTTGCCTCCGGTCACAACGAGGGCGGGAGCGCGCGATTCTGGCTTGAGATCGTCGCGAATCAGGCAGTCAGAAATGCGGCTATCGGTGACATTGTGCAGCATGATTGCGACAGGCTGGCAATCGAGCAGCGTACTGTTGGTGAGATTGATCCGCCGGCAATCCTCGAGCAGCAGGCCACACTTGCCGCCGAGCGTGTGATGAAGATGCAGGGCCGTAATTGTGCAGTCGGTGCAGTTTTTCAGCACGACGGTGTTGTTGGCTTCGGAGGTGTAGCCATAGAGCGGGTTCCGCTCCATCGCGTTGTTGCCGATCACCAGCTGTGTGCAATTCTCGAGATCGAGATTGTGCTTGTAGCCCTGCCAGAACGTATTGCCCGTGATGGTCACGCCGCGCGCTTCACGCAGTTCGATATTCGTTTGCACATCGGAGAGGACGTTGTCGGCAATCGTGATATGTCCGCACTGTTCGAAAGTCTCTTTGCCCATTCGCTTCCAGGTGGCTTTGCCCAGCACGCGAATATTCGCGCCGTTAGCACACTTCATCGAGTGCTGAATGGTGCAACCGACGATGGCCACTTCGGCCACGCTGCCGCCCGTCGAGTCGAGCAGGATGTTGGCCGCTGTCCCTTCCCCTTCGGGCATGTTGGCTTCGATGTCACAACCGCTGATGTGAATGTTCCGCACGTCGCCGCCGCGATTCACGATGCCACCTTGCCGGCAATAGCTGATGTGGCACGCGCTGATGTTCGACTGGTGCAGATTGACGTGATCGTAATAGACGCCGATGCCGCTGTTCTCGTACAAATGGCAACCATCAATGAGGACGTTGCGGTTGCGATTGACCAGGTGAACAGCATGCCGGACGTGGCGAATGACCACTCCCCGCAAGGTAAGCTGCATCGTACCGTCGGCTTCAATGCCGTCGGCGGCGGTTTGTTCGTCGGGAACTTTCGGGCCGATGATTTCTAGATCGCGGACGAGCGGAGCCCGCTCTTTTTGCCAAACGCCGGGCTTCACCGATTCTGGCGCTGCGGTGCCACCATGCGTGCCGACGAACTTGAGGGCCGGCCCGTCGCCAACCATTTTTAAGGTCGCCACTCCTTGCCCATCGAGCGACGTGAAGCCCACGCGCGCCAGATCGACGACGAGCGTCTTTTTCAGCAGATACGTCCCCGGCGGCAGTACGATGGCGCCGGCCGATTGATCGATGGCCCGCTGCAAAGCGGGAGAGGCGTCGGCCTCGCCGTCGGCCACCTGCAAAAGGGCCGCAAGTGAAGGCGTGTTGCGGGAAATAGCCGGCTGCGGAGCTTGTCCCTCGGCCGGAATTGCGATCCATGCACCCAACACGGCACCGCCAGCAGCGAGCGACAGCAGAATGGCTTGACGTCTGGCTAGAGTGATCGATTTGAAGCGTTTCATTGGCTCCCCTCTCAGAAGAGTGTGTCCGTAGTCCGACCGAGTGTTAATTTTCAAAATCCAGGCACCACATGCTTCGCACACCCCCTAGTCGTAGTTATATTGTGCACGTTGCGTAATCGGCAAAGTCGGTGCCATATGATCGCTACACCTTGATGTACCAGTGGTCGGGCTATTTTTGGATGGGGCATTCACCTTGTCGGCCTGGCTTGAGCAATGCGTGGAGGAATTGGAATGACTCGAGTTCATGGATTGGCCCTTGCTTGGGCCGCTGCTTTGGTTGCTGGAGGGCTGCTTGTCGCAACTCCGGCACAAGCAGGTCGTCGGCATCGCAGTTGCGCGCCTGATTGTGCGCCAGCTTATGCCCCGGCCGAATGTGCCGCACCGGCACCGGCCCCCGAGCCTGTGACCGTCACCAAGACGATCATGGTTCCGCAGACGGTGTACGAAACAATGACGGTTCCCGTGACGGTCTACAAGCCCGTCACCAAGACCAAGATGATCACCGTCTATCGCAACGTGCCGCAAACGCGCGAAGTGAAGCGGATGGTCACGCAGTACGTGCAAGTTCCTAAGACTCGCACCGAGACTTACACCGTCAGCACACCAAATTGGAAAGAAGTGACCAAGGACGTGACCGTGATGGTTTCGTCGGTCGAAGCTCGCGAAGGCGTTCGCCGCGTTTGCAAGCCCGTGATGACGACGGAAGTTCGCACCGTTTGCCGCGACCATGGTGCCTACGAATGCCGCACCTATGTCGATTGCTGCGGTTGCTGCCGCACCTGCAAAGTTTGGGTGCCGAATGTTGTGAAGGAAGAAATCCAAGTCCAAGTTTGCAAGCACCAGGTTTCGGAAGAAGCCTACACGTACAACGTGAACGTTTGCAAGCCTGTCGCTCAGACCAAGACCTTCAAGGTTTGCGAAATGGTCAGCGAACAGAAGACCCGCGAAGTGAACTACACCGTTTGCGAAGCTCAGCAGGTCGAAAAGACCTTCACCGAGACTTATTGCGAACGCGTTGCCGAACAGAAGGAAGTCAGCTACACCGAATGCGTTGCCACCACCGAACAACGCGAAGTGAAGGTTGCCAAGTGCGTGCTCGTGCCGAAAGAAGTGACCTACACGATCTATCCGAACGGCTGCACCACCTGCAAGTAGTTTAGGGTCAGACGGGCGAAGGATCAGCAGACCTGTCGCAGGCAGATATGAATGGAGCCGGGAAGCAGCGGACGCTTCCCGGCTCTATTCGTTTCTTGCTCTGTTCGTTGCCTGGCAGCGCCGAACAGCAGACCCTACCTTTCTCGCAGCCAGCGCTCGGGGTACCTTGGCAGCATGAATGCCAACTCGCCATCAGCGCCCGTTAGCGCAAGCGTCCCAGCTGCCGAACTGTTGACCGAAAAACTGCAGGCCGCCGTGCAGTGGGCCAAAGAGGCCGGTCAACTCACGCTCACGTATTTTCAGCAAGAGAATTACGAAGTGGAGCGGAAGAGCGACGCTTCGCCCGTGACGATTGCCGACCGTTCGGCCGAGCAATTGATTCGGGGCAAGATCGCCGCGCAATATCCGACCGATGGCATCGTCGGCGAAGAGTTCGGCATCAGCGAAGGGACTAGCGGCTGGCGTTGGATTCTCGACCCTATCGACGGCACCAAGTCGTTCATCAGCGGTGTCCCCATGTATGGCACCATGATCGGGCTGGAACGAGACGGCCGCAGCTGGGCGGGCGTGGTTTACATTCCGGGTCTCGACGAAGGAGTCTTCGCCGCGCACGGTCAGGGTTGCTTTCATTTTCGCGGCGCACAGGCACCCCGACCGACCAAAGTCTCGCAGCGGAAGCAACTGAGCGAGGGGCTGTTTGTCACTTCGCAGGCCGATACCTTTCGCAAGCGAGACGGCTGGCAAGCGTTCGAAAAGCTGCAAGCGGCGGCTTATATCACGCGCACGTGGGGCGACTGCTACGGCTACTTGCTGGTCGCTACCGGCCGGGCCGAAGTAATGGTCGACCCAATGCTGAATGTCTGGGATGCCGCCGCAGTGCAACCCATCATTGAAGAAGCTGGCGGCACCTTCACCGACTGGCAAGGAGTCCCCACCATTCACGCCGGCGAAGCCATTGCCACCAACGGCCTGGTGCAAGCGGAAGTCCTCGCCATCACTCGCGACTCCCCACGATTGCCGCAATGATCGCGGGCTAAAGTCCCCACCGGGCCGCGCGTCTCCTCACCTTGTCACCCCCACTCACCCTAACATTGCCGGCCCTTTCCCCCTCTACTTGGCTCTCGCACTCCCACCAACCGCCGCGCAGCACACTTGCCTTGGCCGTAATGTGCAGGAAGAATAGAAGTTCCCACCTGTCGAGGCTCGCCCAACTTGAACTGAGGAGTGATCCGCGTGCTCTGTTTTCCATCGATTCGTACTTTGGTTGCCGCCGGTTGCGGACTGGCCTTGTGCTTCGCGCTTGCAAGTTACGCCGGGGCAGAACCTCCTGCGCCCCCCAAGGGACTTGGGGCGATAACCTATCCCGAAAATAATCCGCACACTGCCGAGAAGGTGGAACTGGGCAAACAGCTGTACTTCGACAAGCGGCTGTCGCGCGACAACACCGTCAGCTGTGCGACCTGCCACGATCCGGACAAGGGTTGGTCGAACGGCGACACCTTTGCCACCGGCGTGCGCGGGCAACGGGGCGGCCGCAGTTCGCCAAGCATTGTGAACTCGGCCTATTCCACGCTGCAGTTCTGGGATGGTCGGGCCACGCATCTCGAAGGGCAAGCCCTCGGGCCGATTCAGAACCCGATCGAAATGGATATGACCATCGACGAGGTCGTGGCCAAGTTGAACAAGATCGCCGGCTATCGCGAGCAGTGCCAGAAGATCTTCCAGACCGATGTCACGCCCGATGCCATTGCCCGCTCCATCGCCGCCTTCGAACGAACGATTCTCTCAGGTGACGCTCCTTACGACCGCTTCAAAGCGGGCGACACCAAGGCGATGTCGGAACAGGCCCAGCGCGGCGCGAAGCTCTTCTTCGGCAAAGCGAACTGCTCGGCCTGTCACACCGGTCACAGCTTTAGCGATTTCGCCTTCCACAACCTGGGCATTGGCATGGACAAGGACATGCCCGACCTGGGTCGCTTTGTCGTCACCAAGATTGAAGGGGACAAGGGGGCCTTCAAGACTCCCACGCTGCGAGAAATCTCGCGCACCGCTCCTTACATGCACGACGGCCGCTTCAAAACGCTCGACGAAGTGGTGGACTATTACGACAAAGGTGGCCACCCGAATGCCCAACTCGATGAAGAGATTTTCGAACTCAAGCTCACCAAGCAAGAGCAAGCCGATCTGGTGAAGTTCCTGGTCGAAGGGCTGACCAGCGAATCGTATCCGCACGTGAAGCCACCCAAGTTGCCGGAATAACGGTTCGACATGAAATCCTGAAACGACTAGCGGCGAGGTTCTGGCTTGATCAGAATCTCGCCGAGTTCGTTTTCACCCGGCTTAATGTCAATGGTGACTCGCCCGCTCTCCCAGGCTTCCTGTGTGTTGCCGCGTTTTACTTTGCTGATGGCACCGGTTGATTCGTGCCAAAAGACAAACGTGTGGGTGCCGACGGGCAGATTCTTAATTGCGACCAGACCGGCGCGATCAGAGATACCGACGTAAGGATGAGCTTGCACAATCAGGCGGGCGTTTTCCCAGGGGTGAAGAGAGCATTGAACCTGCGCGGGCCAGCGTGTGGGCTTAGCAAGAACTCGTTCGGTGTCGGGACTGGGGTTAATGAGCCGGCCGAATTCGGGATTCTCAGGACTGCTGACGTAAGGATCATGCCCGGTGCGATCAATCCCACGGAAGATCAGTTTCTGACCCATGCGAACTGCGCTGATGAAAGGCTCGAATTGCAGGTTGTCGATCTTGAGGACGACAGGTTCCTTCGCTGCACTCGCAAAGTCCGCATGAATTGCTGGCACTTTTCCATCTTCGACAAGCAGCCAAGCACAAACGTACCGGATCGCCTTGGTCTGGGGATCGACGACCAATCTTCGATCGTAAATGGGCTCCCGGAGAGGCGCGGCGTCTTTATCGATCTTGATTAGCCTCCGCTCCGGAGGCTGGCCGTCATAGACAAATGTCGCCGACAAGTTGCCCCATTTGGCCTCTTCTTCACCGGCCAAGAGTGAGTCGTTGGCGAGTGCAGACGCGGCAATCGCACTAATTGTCAGCGCGCCCAGAGCATTTAATTGGCGACGATGCATCCGAAGAATCTCCGTTCGCGAAGCATTCCGAGCGGGCAATTTTAACGAATTGTAGCCGCTGCCTTGCTGGCATCTCTACTTTCATCTTGCCCCATCCGGTCGTTCTATCGACAATTGCCAATTGCTCATCACCCAAGAGAATTGATTCAGCCTGCCGCTGAAGGAGTTGATATGAATGCTGCTGTGTTGCTGGTTGCGGTGCTGCTGGGGGCGGACAACGTGCCGCCAGAGACGGCGGAAGAGTTGCGGCCCTTCACGCTCGACCAGATTGCCGCCGGAGCGCGGAACGACGCGTTTGTCGACGAATTTCTAAAGGATCAAACGCTGCAACTGTTCGGCACCGTCAAGTTGATCGAGCGGCTGGACACGGACGCAAAGAAAGACGGCGAGAAGAAAGAGAGCGGTTACCGGGTAATCTTCGAGCGACTTGGCCACGAAGACCGGGCCGTCGATGTGACGGCAGGGCTGTACTTTCCAGCGTCAGCCCGCAAGGATCTGGCAACGCTCGAACCGGGACGCAGCAAGGTCACGATCGAAGGAACGTGCTTCGGTACGCAGTTGCAATCGCTCGATCGTGGCGTCGCTTTCATTCTCGAATTGAAAGACTGCAAGCTCGTCGAAACGCCCGGGGAGTTCTCCGACGCTCCGCCGCCGTCCAAGCCAAAGATCATTCCGAATCCCACCATTGCCCCGCCGTTTCCGCCGGGCATTCCTGCGCCACCAATTCCCCCCGCACCGAGGCAAGAGTAGTAGTCAGCGGCCGCAAGGGGCTCGGTGAACCAGCGATGGGCAAACTACGGCAGCGTGTCTTGCATCACCTTGGCGGCCTGTTCGCGGTGGAAGTCGTGCAACTGCTGACGCAGTTTGTCGTCGTTCACGGCGAGCATGCGCACGGCGAGGAGTGCTGCGTTCTTCGCCCCGGCTTCACCAATGGCGAGAGTGCCGACGGGAATTCCCCCGGGCATTTGCACGATTGAGAGGAGCGAGTCGAGCCCCGAGAGTGCGCGACTTTGCACTGGCACACCCAAGACGGGCAGCACCGTTTGCGAAGCGACCATGCCCGGCAAGTGAGCTGCCCCGCCCGCCCCGGCGATGATGACCGCCAGCCCGCGCTGCTCGGCTGAGGCGGCATATTCGCACATCCATTGCGGCGTGCGATGGGCAGAAACGACGCGGCATTCGTGCGGCACGCCAAAGTGGGTGAGCATTTCGGCAGCGTGGCGCATGGTCTCCCAATCGGACTTGCTCCCCATGATCACGCCGACGAGCGGTTGTTGTGTGTTCATGCAACCATGATAATCGCTAGCGGGAAAGGGAACATGCCACGGGCCGTCAGTTCGTTCCACTTCATCCATCACCTGCGGCGAGAGGAACCGAAATCGTGCTCGCGTTGCGACGACAACTCTCGCTCGTCTGCCTGGTCTGCGCGCTGGTCGTCCATCATTCGGCGGCATTCGCTCAGGAAGAAGCGGCGGCTCCTTCAGCGGCGGCAATTCAACGGGCGATCAAGAATCTGGGGCACGACGACTATCCCGTGCGCGAAGCGGCTTCGAAAGAACTCTGGAGCTGGGGCACGACCGTCGAGGCAGCCCTGCAGCAGGCCGCGCTCAGTACCGATGCCGAGATTCGTTTGCGGGCCAAGACGATTCTGGAGAAGTTCGAACTGGGGATCACGCCCGATTCGCCACCTGAATACGAAATGTTGATTACTGCCTTTCGCCAGAACACGATCGACGAGAAGCAAACCACACTCCATCAGTTAATCAACGAGAAGAAAATCAAGCTGGCCTTCAAGTTGGCACGTGCCGAAAGCGACCCCAGTCAGCGAGATTCGTTGCTTTCGAGTGCCAGTCGACAGGCGCAGCGCTACGTACCCGATTTGCTGGTGAATGACGAGATTGACGAAGCGGAGTCGATTCTCGAATCGATCGAGATGACGCTCGATCCTTCGCTGGAGCGATTGACCGCGATGCTCCTCGTATCCGGCCGCCTTCCCGATCGCTTGAAACGGGCCGAAGAGCAACTGGCCCGGGCGCCATCGTTTGCGACTGCCAAACGGCTGGTCTATTTGCGCCGGGCCAGCGGCGACCTGGTCGGAGCCGCCGACCTGGCCGGCAAACATCAGTTGCACTATTACCAGCGGGCGATCTTGATCGAGAACAACGATTGGAAAGGTGCGGCCGCTCTGCAGCAAGAGATGTTCAAGGTGCCCAATCTGGCGGCGGAAACGCTCGCCTTCGGCGCGGCGCTGCACTTTTTTGCCGGCGACGAGCCAGCGGTGGAATTTCGGCTGCAAACCTTGCGGGAAATCGCTCCCGAGCAACTCTCGAAGCACTGGGATGCCGCCGAAGCGCACCTGGTGTGCGAGCGGCACGAGCAGGCGCTGCAATTGCTCGCGACCTGCACTCCCGGCGCAGCTTCGCTGCTGCATGAGCTGCGATTCGACTACGCCCGTTCGCAACAGTTGGCCGGCGTGACCAAAGAGTCGGTCTTGGACGACGCCTGGTTCGGCAACCTGGTCGACGGTGGGCTGGTGGCGACGCAGAAAACTCTTCCCCGCGGCGAGTTTGCCCGCAACATCGCCAAGCAGTTGCACTATTTGGGAGAGCGCGAGCGGGCGCGGCAAGTCTTGGCCGTCATGCGCAAGGCAGCTGAACTCGATAAGTCCGGGCAATTGTGGCCCGTCGTAATTCAAACCAGCATTTATTGCGGCGATCGCCAGCAGGCACTCGCCGATCTCAACGTGGCGCTCGGCAGGCCGAACATCACGCCAAGTGCTATGTTCCGCGCGATGTACGACCAGCCTCAAGATGCGGTGCTGGCCGAACTGTTGTATGCGCGCCTGGGAACCGAAGACGAGCAGCGGCGGTTGTCGCTAGCCACGATGGATCAAGTGTTCGGCCCCATTGGCATGCCCGACGAAATGCGCGGGCCAATCAACGCGCAGATTGTCGAGACCATCGAACCTTTCATGGGCACTCCCGATCATCGCCAGTTGAAGCTAGGGGAACTGATGCTCAAGCTCGGTGATCGACAGCAGGCGCGCCGTTGGTTCGAGGCTGCTTCGAGCAGTTACTCCGATGCGCTCGTTCGCTTGGGAGACCTCGCGCGCGAAGAAAGGGATTGGCCCGTCGCGATCAAGCATTATCGGGCCGCGGCAGACAAATTGCCGGTGTTGCCGTTGCCCCGGTTCTTGCTGAGCTATTCGCTGCTGCAGAATGGTGAAACGGACGAAGCGAAACAACAACAGCGGCGGGCCAGCCTCGCCGCGCTCTCGCCGGTGGGTCGCCTGGCACTGGCAGGCCAACTGAAGGAGCGCGGCCTGTTTGCCGAAGCGACGGAGCAGGCCCGCATTGTGGAACTGACGGCCAACCCCACCGTGCAGTATCCCACTTTGGCGGCCGGTCACTTGCGGGGGAACCTGGTATTTCAGCAGTCACCCGCAGTTGCCGCCGAAGTCTGGCAGCGCTGGCTGTTGAGCCAACTGGTGGGAGTGAACAACTACACGCAGTTCGATCATTACTTGACCGACCCGGAAGTCATCCATCGCAATCGTGGCCGAGCGTTGCTCGCCGCGGGCAAAACCGACTTGGCCCTGGCCGAAGTAAAACGCGTGCTGGCGATCATTCCGGGCAACGTCCGCGTCCTTGAAGAGTTCGTCCCGCTGCTCGAACGGGCTGGGCGCGAGAAAGAGGCCAGCGAATTACTCGAGTCTGTGGCCCGTCGCTACGAGCAGGTGATTCGCGACTATCCGCAGACATCGAATCATCGGCGCGAATTGGCACTGCTCTTCGCCCGCTGCAATCGCCGCCGCGATGAAGCGCTCGCGCTCGCTCAGGCAGCCGTCAAGCTCGAAGAGCAGACCGCGCTAAATCACGACGCGCTCGCCGAGATTCATTTCCTGCGCGGCGAACAAGGGGCTGCCATCTCCGCCGGCCAGCGCGCCGCAGCGATCGAACGGAATAATCCTAAATATCGCGAGCGGCTTGCCCAATGGGAAAAAGGGCCAGCGAAGTAGACAAAGTCGAGCGTCGCTGGCTGGTGGTCGCAGTCGGTGTATCAACTGGGGCTGTGCTTAGCTCCGGCGGCGTGACCGTCTGCTTTGCCCGCGGGGACAGGAGCACTGCTGGGCGCGGCCGACGTTCCCGTCAGGCTGACGATGACGTAGTAGAAGACAGGCGTGAGGAAGATCCCGAAGAGCGTGACGCCGAGCATGCCGGAAAAGACCGCGATGCCGAGGGTGCTGCGCATTTCGGCACCCGCGCCAACGGCCAGGGCCAGCGGCACCACGCCGAGAATGAAGGCCAGCGAGGTCATGATGATTGGCCGCAAGCGCAGGCGGCAAGCTTCGACGGTCGCATCGGCCGGTGAAGCACCTTCTGCCGATTTCCCCTTGGCAAATTCGACGATCAGAATTGCATTCTTGCTCGCCAGTCCGACGAGCACCACAAAGCCAATCTGCACGAAGATGTTGATGTCCATGCCAGCCAAGGCCACCCCAATCACCGAGCACAAAAGGCACATGGGGACAACCAAAATGACGGCCAGCGGCAGCGTCAGGCTTTCGTACTGGGCGGCGAGAACGAGGAACACCAGTACAACCGCCAGGGCAAACACAATCATGGCCGTATTGCCAGCTTTGATTTGCAAAAACGTCAGCTCGGTCCATTGCAGATTCATCCCCTGCGACAATTCGTGCGCGGCCAACTCATCGATTGATTTGATGACAGTGCCCGAACTGACGCCCGGGAGCGACGCTCCGTTGACTGCTGCGGCAGCGACGCCGTTGTAACGAATCACCAGGGCCGGGCCGCCGTTGGGACTGATGCTCGCCACGCTACCCAGCGGCACCATTTCGCCCGAAAGGTTACGAACTTTAAGCTGGCGCACCGCCTCGGGAGTGAGGCGAAAGCTGGGGTCACCTTGCAGGTTCACCTGCCAGGTACGACCAAACTGATTGAAGTCGTTGGTGTAATAACCGCCGAGATAAACCTGCAGCGTGAGGAAGACTTCACTCAGCGGCACGCCCATCGCCTTGCACCGTTCGCGATCGATATCGACAAACATCTGTGGCGTACTGGCCCGAAACGCGCTGGACAGGCCAACCAGCACCGGCTCCCGTTCGGTGCCCGGCGCTGGGCTCGAATCGGCCGCTTGCTTCGGTTGACGTGTGAGCTCTGTGTTTCCCGCGGTGGTGAGTCCGTCGGTCGCCTCTTGCAGCGATTCCAGACCAAGAGCACCCACATCGCGCACCATGAACTTGAATCCACCGGCGCTTCCCAGACCATCGACAGCCGGTGCTCCGAACACATCGACCTGCGCTTCCTGCACCTCGCGGAAACAAGCGGCCCGCAACTTCGCGGCAATTGCGTCGGCTCCTAGATCGCTACCGTGCCGATGGTGAAATTCATCGAGCACGACATACACAGTGCCGTAGTTTGAACCAATCGCGTTCTGCACGATCGATTGACCAGAGATAGTAATCGTATGCCCAATGCCCGGGATGCCCCCCGTTGCGCCGTGACTGTCACCAGTGTGTTCGCCGGCATGTTCTCCGGCCGCGTGCGCGGTGGAACCCTCGCCACGGGCGATCTTCTCGACCTGGGCCATCACGGCTTGTGTTCGCTCGAGCGAAGCTGAGTCGGGCAGACGCACATCGACCAGTAGGTAGCCTTTATCTTGCGACGGAATAAAACCGATCGGCACTTGCGTGAAGGCGAAATACGTGAGGTACAACAGCCCGCCATACACCAAGAGCACAATAAAGCTCACCCGCAGCATCATCCGCACCAACTGGCTGTACCCTTCGGCGGTGTAGGTGAAGGCCAGGTTGAAGAGCTTGAAGAACCAGCCGAGCGTCAGATTGATTAACCACGTCAGCGGATCACTTTGCTCGTGCTTGGCTCGCAGCAACAGGCCGCACAACGCCGGGCTGAGCGTGAGGGAGTTGACCGCTGAAAAGAAGGTGGAAACTGCAATCGTCAAGGCGAACTGGCGAAAGAACTGCCCCGTGATGCCGGAAATAAAGGCACACGGTATGAACACGCACATCAACACGAGCGAAATCGCAATGATTGGCCCGGTGACTTCGTCCATCGCTTTGCGGGCAGCTTCCTTGGGCGATAGTCCGTGCTCGAGATGATGCTCGACCGCTTCCACGACGACGATCGCATCATCGACCACAATGCCGATGGCCAGCACCAGGCCGAACAGCGACAGATTATTCAAGCTGAAGCCCAAACCCAGCATGACCGCGAAGGTGCCGACAATCGCGACCGGCACGGCAATCAGCGGGATGATCGTAGCCCGCCAGGATTGCAAAAACGCGAGCACCACAATGGCGACCAGGATGATCGCATCGCGGAGGGCCTTGAACACCTCGTGAATCGACTCGTCGATGAAGGGTGTCGTGTCGTAGACGATGGCGTAATCCAGATCGGGCGGAAAGTTTTTCTTCAGCCCATCCATCGTCGTGCGAATCGATTCTGCCGTACTCAGCGCGTTGGACCCGGGCTGTTGAAAGATCGCCAGCCCGATCGAAGGTTGCCCGTCGAGGCTGCACGAGGTGTCTTGCACTTTTGCGCCAAGCTCGATGCCGCCGAACTTTTTGCCCCGTTCATCCTCGCGCCGATCCGTCACCAGGTCGCGCATGCGGGTCAGCTCGCCTTGGCTCCCCATCTTCACGATGATGTCGCCAAACTCTTCTGGATCGGTCAAGCGACCCAAAGTACTGAGCGTGTATTGAAAGGCTTGTCCGGTGGGAACAGGAGGGCGACCGAGCGCGCCGGCGGCGACCTGCACGTTCTGCTCGCGGAGCGCTGCGACCACGTCACTGGCGACCAGATCTCGGGCGGCCATCCGTTCGGGATCGAGCCAGGCTCGCATGCTGTAATCGAGCTGGCCGAGGTAAGTGACGTCCCCCACCCCCTTGATTTGGGCCAACTCATCACGAATCTGAATGGTCGCGTAGTTACTCAGATAGAGCTGGTCGTACGTCCCTTTGGGCGAGATCAGATTAACGACGAGCAGAATGTTCGGCGACTTCTTTTTGACGCTCACGCCGGTCGCTTTGACCTCGGACGGCAAGCTTGGCAGGGCCAGGTTCACCCGGTTCTGCACCAGCACCTGCGCCATGTCGAGATTGGTGCCCACCTCAAACGTGACGGTCAAGCTGTAGCCACCGTCGTTGGTGCTCTGCGAACTCATGTAGAGCGCGTTCTCGACGCCAATCACTTGCTGCTCGATTGGCGCGGCGACCGTGTTGGCAACAACCCGCGCGCTGGCACCAGGATAGGTGCAGCTGACTTGCACCGTCGGCGGTGTAATCTCGGGATACTGTGCGACCGAAAGCACGCCGACTGCAATCAGCCCCGCGAGCGTGATCAGCACTGAGATGACGGCTGCGAAGATGGGGCGATCGATGAAAAACTTAGCCACGATTGAGCGTTCCTGTGGACGGCTACTCGTCGATGTAAAACCTGCTGCAACTCTCGGCTGGGATCAACTGCAATCTGTTAGTGCAGCGACGTGGCAGCGATGAGCTCTGCGTCCACTTTCTGCCCGGGCTTCACGCGCTGCAGCCCTTTCACAATCACGTGTTCGCCCGCTTTGAGCCCCGCGGTGACGATTCGCATTTCTCCCCTGGTACCGCCCAACTCGACCGTCTGGCGCCGGGTGGTCCCATCGGGCCCGACCACATAGACATACTTCACGCTCTGATCGGTCGCGAGTGCGGCCTCCGGTATCAGCAGTGCTTCATAGGGCTTGCTGACTGGAATGCGAAGCCGCACAAACAGGCCGCCGGCCAACGATCGATCTTCGTTCTTGAACACGCCACGCAGCCGAGCTGTTCCCGTTGTGCGATTGACTGTTGTCGAGATGAAGTCGAGCGTCCCTTCGTGCTTGTAGTCGGTTTCGTCGGCTAATTGCAAATAAACGCGAATATCCAGGTCGCGCAAGCTGCCGGGGGCAGATTCACGAGTCGCCGCCCGCATGCGCATGTAACGCAACAGCGATCGCTCATCGACATCGAAGTAAACATACATCGGATTTTCGTTGACGATCTTCGTCAACAGCGTGCCGTTCGTCTGCCCACCGGTGAGCAAACTCCCCTTGGAGACCATGGCGCGATCGATGCGGCCACTAATCGGGGCCCGAATCACGGTGTGCTTCAGGTCAACCGCCGTTCGACTTGCGTCGGCCCGCGCGGCGGTGATCGTCGCCTCGGTCGATGCGACCGCAGCCACGGACTCCTCATATTCTTCGCGGCTGACAGCGCTCGATTTGAGGAGCGCGGCATTGCGGGCCAGCTTGGCTTTCGCCAGTGTGAGATTGGCCTGGTTCAAATCGATGCGGGCGAGCGATTGGTTGTGAATTGCTTCGTATTCGTCCGGCTCGACCGTGAACAGAATCTGCCCTTCTTTTTCGACTTCGCCATTCGGTCCCAGTACCGGGCCCGTAACGAAATCGCCGTCCTTAAACTCAATCGACTTGAGATAGCCGAACACCCGCGCCCGGATATCAACCATCTCCGAGGCTTCCGTCTGCCCCGTATAGTCGTCCGAATCGAGCGTCTCCTGGGCGACGACCGCGGTCGTGGTGACCTTGGGCACTGGCATTTCGCCAGCTTCTGGCGCGGCGGGCCTGCAGCCAGAACTTGCTGCCAACGTGCCCAGGAGGGCTGCCGACAAAAGGACTACCAACAATCTCGGGGGCGATGTCGCCATGATATATCTCGTGAACATGGGCAGGAGCAACATGCTGGTTATTCAAAGTCTTTGGTTGTAACTGACTTGTCGTATTCAACCGCAATCGCGTTTTCGATTTCAAAACCCTCGCCGGAGCTCCGCACCAATTCCTGGGCGAGTTGCTTGTAATAATACGAGCCAACGACACCGCTTAGAATGATTCGATCGCCGACGAACTTCACTTCCAGCGAGCGAAGTTCAGCGACGGCGCTCGACTTCACAATCTCTTGAAGAAACACCTCTTGCAGAGTGACCTCGCCGAGCATGCTTTGCTGAGACATGGATCTCTCCTTCCGCCACTGAAAAAATTCGAGAGGAGGCGGCCAAGTGATAATCGCACGCAGTCTCGCAGATCGACCGGCCAAATTCAAGAAGCGCGTCAGCGGGGTAGTGTCCGGTTTTGCCGGACTAGTCAGGTCACGGATGCAATCGCGATGGTGGCTTGCCCCACGCACCAGGACGGATTTGGCGGTCAATCTCTTCTAGTGGCGAGTATAGCGAAGTCGGTAGTTAGTATCCCCAGCGGTAGTGCGTGAAGCGAGCAGTACTATGGCCCGGCCTACCAACTACCGGACAAACAACGACCTTCCCCTGAGGAAGCACCGATACGAGATAGCTCCCCACGTACAGCATCGGCAGGAGCAGCAATACGGCTGCGAAGATCGGCGCGGCTGAGCGGGTAGAGGGCATTGGGACATTTTAAGCTTGGGGCTTCGCACTCGCGAATCTAGCGGGTGGGCAAGAATGAGTGACTTGGCTGATCAGGGGCCTGTCTCGTTTTCAACCCAAGCCCTTGGCCGTAGCTTGCGGTCGACTTGTTCCAGCGGCCAATAGATTCGTTCCGAGTATTCGATTCCAAATCGGTAATGCGAGACTAGGCGGGCAACCTTGCCCGACGGAAGCGTGAAGGGAACTAGCACAGGCCTGGGGCGCACATTGGCCAGATAGCTCCCTACATAGAGCACCGGCAGCAGCAGCAAAACGATGGCTATGATAAGTGGCACGCGATTGGTCATTTCGAGTACTTACTGCAATGGGTCTCTCGAAATGACATAACCGAGATAGATGAAAACGACGAGTAGGATTACGCCTAAAATCCAGCGCCCCGCAGGCACTCGCCAATTCCCAACAAACTCGGCATCCTTAGCGGGACGACGCAGCCGAGAATAACCTGCCTGCATCGCTAAACCGAGGGCAAGAAGCGCAAGAAAACAGATGGGCTTTACCCCGATTCTGATCACTAAATCGGTGACGAAATCTTGCATGAATACTCTTTCCTTCGCATTGAATAACGCCATCGATTCTAACCGCTTATGCGAAAGCCCTGCTAGAGTTGCCGAGGCTAGGGGACAAGTCAAGGGAAACCGAACTCCAAAATCAATCCTCCTAAACCTGGGCTCTTAGCCGGCGGTCGATTTGCTCCAGCGGCCAATACACGCTTGCTGCCAGAGCGCCGCCGTAGCGATACGGATAAGTCGCACCATGATGCGTGAACCCTTCTCGCTCGGGTGCTACCAAGGCGAAATAGCTCCCCGAATACAGCACCGGCAGCAGCAGCAAAAAAGCTGCGAAGATCGGCGCGGCTGAGCGGGTGGTGGGCATGGGTGGTTTCTAAGGTGGCCGTTCAGCGCTGTCACTCTGGCGGGGCTTTTTCTTGCGCGAGTAGAATGGCCTATATGAACTTCCAAATCGTTTTCGTGGGTTTGATTTTTCTGTTTGTTGGCTCAATAGGCCTGACAATGGCTGGGAAGAAATTCCAGCCCACCGAAGATTTCTTGAGAGCACTTAACTTCGAAAAGAGAGCGGACAATTTTCACGTCTCAGCAACCTGGGGGCGGATCGGCGGAGTGTTGCTGCTCATCATGGGGGTAGTAATTATTGGAATTGGGCTGTCTTCCAAACTGCCTCCGCCATGACTCGCTGAGAAAATCAGATCACTATCTTCGAGCCAAACAACTGGGACCAGCAGTTCAACGGCCGCAAGCGGCCCGGTTGACCAAGGTGGGGCTTTGCCAAAATATATTGTGCAAATGATTGACAAGTGCGCAATACGTCGTCATAAATTAAGCGGCTGTTTGACAACTTGGTGGAAGATGCGTGTCTACGCGGCGGGGAA
This sequence comes from Anatilimnocola aggregata, assembly GCF_007747655.1. Classification (NCBI taxonomy): domain Bacteria; kingdom Pseudomonadati; phylum Planctomycetota; class Planctomycetia; order Pirellulales; family Pirellulaceae; genus Anatilimnocola; species Anatilimnocola aggregata. The sequence continues at coordinate 952,252 of NZ_CP036274.1, read as the reverse complement.
AATTCGCGCCAGCGCGAGGAACGGTTTCTGGTAATCAGTCACGCCAGTGCGACCTGGGGCGGCGTTGGTTTTTGGGCGAGTTTGGACAGCCCGCTTTTCGTTAACGGTTGGCCCGAAAAACCAACTGAAGCGCGACTGTGGCATTCACTCGACTGGGCTCAGGAGGATTCTCAGGCCGTCGTTGAGCGGCTAAAGACAGGGTCAACTCGCCCGAAAAGCCTCCCGACCCCGGGCAGATGAGTGGCCAGAGCAACCAGTTAATCAACAAATAGGATGATTTCAGGTTGAGCAAATAGGGCGCAAATCGTTGCCGCAGAATGGCTTGAATGTGATGCACGCAAAAGGGGGGTGTTGATAAACCTCCCGGCATTCGGTCACAGGCTGATGGTGGGCTAGTGGCTGAGCTACCGATGGATGTCGGGTTGCCAAACTTGGTTAACCGGGCCGCTTGCGGCCGTTGAACTGGCAGTTCGCTTGTTTTGCAGTTCACCCGCGCAAGCACGTGGGTTAACCAGATGACGTTGAGCGCTAGTCGGACTACTAGTTTGAGACTTGAAAATGGGTGCCTGTCGTTTTGCTGTGCAAAACAATTGGCACCCAAGTTAGCCTACTTCTTAGCGCGTGCGGGCCTTCACGAGGGTCGAGGGGGAACGGAGTTCTTTCCGCCGTTCTTTCGGCAGGAATTCTCGTTCGGTCAGTTCGGGGTCGTACTGCGTCCACGATTCGCGGGTGGCGGGCGAGTCGATCTTGCGAAGAATGTCGCCGTCTTGCCAGACGGCGGTATAGCCCCCCGTTTGCCAATTGCGTTGCGGCAACTGCGAGCTGTTTTTGACCATTCGCCAGGCCCGCAGCTGGTAGCGAGCGTCGTCGTGGCTCCAGTCGTAGAACAGTAACTGGTCGAAAACGAGGCGGCCTTGGTCGTCGTAGAAGTGGTTAACCTCAACCAAGTCAACACGTTCAGTAGCAACATCTTCGCGAGGAGAGATCGCGACGGAAGAAAGGGCGATGCCAAGGGTAAGGATCAAGGGATTCACCGGTCACCTCCTAAGGGGTGATAGAGTTCTGTTGGCGGTGAAGCCCGGGCTGACGCGTTATCTTCTTCTATCGAAATTTCAGATCGGCTGCAACAACAAAATTAGTCAGACAGATGCTAGATTCCTCAGATTCACTGCTTTTACTAGCGTGAAATCAGCCGAGCGTGCTATCAAGTCACGCTGTTTTTTGGATAGCGGCGGTTAACTTGCCGTTAATAATTTTGGGAAATTATGGCTTGGGAAAGTCTGAATTTCCAGTTTGCTGCATGATCGCCTGCTCGGGAGAAGCGTGGTAATAGTCGGTGACTTTCCATTGGCCGTCGGTATCTTGCTCGAGCGAGAGGCGAATGAAGCGGGGGATTTTGGTTTCGCCCAGCACGTCGGCCCCGCTGCGAAAAGAGCCCGAGGCGATGATGTTGAACTCGACGGTGGCCTTCTTGGGCGACTGGTTTCCTTCGACCTTCGTCTCGTGAATCTTGGTAATCCGGCATTCGCTGAACGTGTACTTGGGCAATTCCGCTTCGGCCTGCATCCGCTGGTCCACTGCCTTGGGATGAATGGCCGCGTAGACCGCAGCGCGGTCGTTGGTTTCCAACTCGCGCGCGACGCGCAGCAGTGTCGCTTGAATGGCCTCACGATCAGAGATGGTGAAGCGCTCGTACATGACGAGGCCGACGTCGAGCACGATGACCATGCCCAGGAGGTAGAGGACTTCTTTTCTGCCGGTCTTGATCCAAGCGACGAAGACGACGAGAGCAACGAAGGCAGCCAAGAACACTAGGAGCGCGGGATTGTACTCATTGTCCAGAATCCACATGGTGCGAGCTCGCGGGAGTCGATGAGAGAGGAGAAGAGTTTGTCGCGCGTCGCGATCGCCAGAAGAGAAACCAGCCGATCACGGTCACGACAGCTAATAAATACCACAACGGCTCGAGCGTGACCATTGTTTGCTCGGGCGTCGAGAGTTTGATCGAGGGCTCTTGGCCGTTGAGCTGCTGGGCCGCGCGGGTGCGCGACTGATACTCGCGCTCGATCTGCGCTTGGCGCGGGCCGAACTTGCCCCCGGCAAAGAACAGGGCGATGAGTGCCGCCGTGCCGAACAAATAGGCCCAGAACCACGGCGAGTCGGTCAGCGCGGATCGCGGCTGCGGGTCGACAACGGGGGGCTCGACCGAGGAGGGATCAGCGGCGTTCATTTGCTGGTGAGCGAAAGGATCCGCCCCGGCTGTTGACGCTTCAGCGGTTTGTCGGCGGCGAGACCGACCAGGTCGTAGTCTTGCGTGGCGACGATTTCGACGGGGACGATATCGCCCGCCTTGAGCTTGATGCGATCGCCGGTGACGAACACCAGGCCGTCCACATCAGGTGCATCGGCCTGGCTGCGACCGATCCAGACGTTCTTCTCGCCTTCGACGGGCTGGTCAAGAATCACGGGAATGGTTTTGCCGATTTGGGCCTGATTCCAGGCAAAAGCGTGCGCTTGCTGCACTTCCATCAGCCGCACCTGGCGAGACTCTTTTTCTTCTTCGCTCAGATGATTGGGCAGGTTCGCGGCCGGGGTATCGGGCTCGAAGGAATAGGTGAAGACCCCCATCCGCTCGAAGCGCTGCGCCTTGGCAAAGGCCAACAGTTCTTCGAAGTCTTCTTCGGTTTCGCCGGGGAAGCCGGTGATGAATGTCGTCCGCAAACTAAGGTTCGGGATCTTGCTCCGCAGCTTGGCCAGGAGGGCTTCGGTATCGGGCCGGGTAACGCGGCGGGCCATGCGGCGCAGCATGTGATCGCTGGCGTGCTGGAGCGGGATGTCGATGTAAGGAATGATGCGCTGGCTATTGGCCAGCACGTCGATCAGTTCGTCGGTGATGTACATCGGATAGAAGTACATCAGGCGAATCCAGTCGATTCCCTGCACTTCATCGAGCTTACGCAGCAGTTCCGCGAGCCGCGGTTCGCCGTAGATATCCATGCCGTAATAGGTGGTGTCTTGAGCGACGATGATCAACTCGCGCACGCCGTCAGCAGCCAATTGTTCGGCCTCGGCAATCACGTCTTCCATGACCTTGCTGGCGTGCTTGCCGCGCATCTTGGGGATTGCGCAGAACGTGCAGAGCCGGTCGCAGCCTTCGCTGATCTTCAGAAACGCAAAATGCTTGGGAGTGATCCGCAGGCGATCTTTATCCGACAGCGCGCGAATCGGAGCGGGCTGAAAGACGGTTCGCTGCTCTTCGAGATTCCCCACCAACCGGTCGGCGACCTTGGTAATGGCTTCGCGACCGAACACGCCCACGAGGTAGTCAATTTCCGGCCGTTCGGTGAGCAGGTCTTCCTTCTGACGTTCGGCCAGACAGCCGGTAACGATCACCCCCTTCGTCTTGCCGGCCTTCTTCAAGGCCAGCATTTCGTCGATCGACGAGAATGACTCGGTTCGCGCGCGTTCGATGAAGCCGCAAGTGTTCACGACAACGAAGTCGGTCCCTTCGGGATCGGCGACGAGGTCGTAGCCATCGATCTTCAACAGCCCGAGCATTCGCTCGCTATCGACGAGGTTCTTCGGGCAACCCAAGCTGACGAAGGCATAGCTCCCCTTAGAGTCGGTGGGAGCGGGAGCAACTTGGTTCTTCGGCTTCATGACAGATCTCGGCGGTGCGCGACGCATGGCTGCGTCCGAACGTAAACAGAGGCCACCCGGAGACCAAATTTGCTTCCTTGGGCAGCGCGTAATCCTTCAGTCTATGGGCGAAGTTCTCGCGGCGGGAGGGGCAAAATTGCCGCGATTCCGTTGCGGGTGGCAGCAAAGCCGGGGGTGCAGTGGAAATTGGTCTTGACGCTCTGCCCGGCATTTCGAATGATATTCAGGCGGGCGGACCGGTCCGTCCGGCGCTCGATTGGTTTGTGGATTGTGAACTCGCGATGAATGTAACTCAATTACCGACTGGCACTTCCGCCGACGACTTGCGAGTCGACGAAGCCCATTCGCGCCGCTCCGACGAGATACTTTCGGCAGCGGTCGAACTATTCGCCCGGCAAGGGTTCGCAGCGACCGAAGTGCAGCAAATTGCCGACCGGGCTGGAGTTGGCAAGGGAACCGTTTATCGGCACTTCATCAATAAGGAAAAACTCTTCCTGGCGGCTGCTGACCTTGGTCTGCGGCGGTTGAAGGATGCCGTGAATCAAGTGGCTGATGCACAGGCGCTGCCGCTCGATCGCCTAAGAGCCGGTGTCATCGCGTTCTTAAAGTTCTTCCGCAATCACCCGGAGTTCGTCGAACTGATGATTCAAGAGCGGGCTCATTTCCGCGATCGTGAGTCCCCGACGTTCTTTGGTCGCAAAGACGACGAAATGACCTGCCGCTGGCGCGACGACTTTACGGACCTGGTCCAAAAGAAGGTTCTGCGGTCACTTCCCGTCGAACATTTGATGGACTTCATCGAGCAGTCGCTCTTCGGTGCCGTCCTCGTTCATTTTCTCGGCAAGCGCGACCCTGCTACAGCTGCGGACGGGAATCGCGTCGCCGATTTAATCCTGCAAGGCATCGCCTTAGCCCCCACTCAAGACACCTGCCGACCTGAGTAACTACCTATGTCAGTCTCACGACGCTCGTCCGTATTCATCACCGCTGCGGCAGCTGTTGCACTCGCCATCCCGCTCGTTGGCTGCGGTTCGCACGGTGCCAAGCCCGAACCAACAGCTGTGGCAGCGCCGCCGAAGCCGGTGATCGTCACGGTCGCCGCACTCGAAACGCGGTCCGTGCAGCGCCGCATCACCGCGGTCGGCACGCTGCATGGATTGGAGCGAATCCAGATCAGCGCGAAGGTGCCGGGGCGAATCGAAAAAGTCCTCGTCGACGTCGGCGACCGCATCAAGCCTGGCGCGGTGCTGGTCGAGCTCGATCCGACCGATTTCAAACTGGCGCTCGATGAAGCTCAGCGGTCACTCGAAAAGGAACTCTCGAAGCTGGGCCTTACGGAGATGCCGAAAGGTCAGTTCGATGCGGAGCAGTTGCCCAGCATGATCCGCGGGCGATTGCTCGTCGATAATGCCCGCCGCCGTTACGAGCGGTTCCGCAACTTGTTTCAAAAGAATGCCGGCACCAACGAAGAGTTCGAGAAAGCGGAGACCGATCTCCGTGTGGAAGAGTCGACGCTGCTGCAAACACAGCTCGACATTCGCGCCACGATGGCAGCGGTTCGCTATTCGCAGTCGGTGCTCGAAACGGCACAGCGGCAATTGGCCGAGACGCGAATCACCGCTCCTCCCAGCGACTTCCCTTCCGTCAAAGAACTGCAGCAGCAAGGCGTGGGCTATGTGGTCGCCAAGCGCATGGCCACTGCTGGCGAGCTTGCCACTGCCGGTTCTTCACCGTTGCTCGAATTGGTCATCGACGACGCGCTCAAACTACGCGCGACCGTTCCTGAGCGTTATGCCAGCGAATTGCAACTGGGCCAGGCGGTGGAAGTGCGCGTGGAAGCATATCCCAACGATGTCTTTCAAGCCCGCATCGCCCGCATCAGCCCGACGATTGACTCCGAAAGTCGCACCTTTGAAATCGAAGCGTATGTGCCGAATAACGATCACCGCCTGCAGCACGGCTGTTTCGCCAAGGGCGCGATTGTGACCCGCACCGCAGACCAGGCAATCATGGCCCCCGCTGAATCAGTCATTACTTACGCGGGTGTGACCAAGATCTTCTGTCAGGATGGCGACACCGTTCGCGATGTGCCGGTGGCCCTGGGCGTGCGCGATGCAGGCTGGGTCGAAGTCATCGGCGACCTTCCCGCGCAGGCGGTCGCCGTCACGAGTGGTCAAACTCAACTGGCCAACGGCTCGCGCATTAGCGTGCGGCAACCGTTGGCCGTCGCCGCACCGCAGGTAATGCCTGCCTCGCACCTGGTCGACATGGAACAACTCGCACCTGAAGTCAACAGCAAGAATGCTGTCGATCAGGCCCGCAATTCTCAGAACTCCGCAGGGACTCGCTAAGCATGACTGTCTGGGAACTTTGCATTCGTCGGCCGGTCTTCACTTGCATGCTGGTCCTCGCGCCGGTCGTGCTGGGGGCTGCTGCCTATCCTCGCCTCGGCGTCGACTTGTTTCCTAATGTCGACATTCCCACCGTCGTGATTACTACGACGCTCAAGGGTGCCGGCGTCGAGGAAATGGAGTCGAGCGTCACCAAGGAACTTGAAGAGGCAGTCAATACGATCTCGGGCATCGACGAACTCAAGTCGACGACCAAGGAAGGTTTTTCGCAGATCGTCATCGCCTTCAAGCTGGCCAAAGATGGCGATGTCGCCGCGCAAGAAGTGCGCGACAAGGTCTCGACGATCATCAATCGCCTGCCTGCCGGAACCGAAACACCGCTGGTCGATAAGTTCGCCGTCGATGCCGCGCCGGTCATGACGATTGCCGTCAGCGGCAAGCGCGATGTGCGCGAAGTGACCGAACTGGCGAAGAAGCAAGTCAAAGAGAATCTGGAAACAATCTACGGCGTTGGTGCCGTGACGCTGGTCGGTGGTCGTCAGCGGGCGATTAACATCATCCTCGATGTCGACAAACTGGCCGCGTATCGCCTATCTGCGGAAGATATTCGCCAGGCACTACTGCGGCAGAACCTCGAAGTTCCCGGTGGCCGAGTCGATCAAGGTGCTTCGGAACTGGTGCTGCGAACGATGGGGCGAATTGAAAAGGTCGCCGACTTCGCGAATCTGATCGTCGCCGATCGCAACGACTACCCCGTGCGGCTGAAGGACATTGGCCGCGTTGAAGATTCGTTCGAAGAGCCCCGCGGCCTTAGTCGGCTCGATGGCAATTCAGCAGTCAGTCTGGTGGTGCAAAAGCAGTCGGGGCAGAACACGGTCGCGGTCGTGCACCGCATCAAGGAACGGCTTAAGGAAATCAGTTCGTCGCTCCCCGCCGACATCCAATGGGCGGTGATTCGCGATCAATCGCGATTCATCGAGAGCAGTATTGAAGAAGTGAAGTTCCACCTGGTACTCGCCGCGGTATTGGTGAGCCTGACGATTCTGCTCTTCATTCGCGACTGGCGGACGACGATTATCGCGACCATCGCGATTCCCGCCTCGATGCTTCCCACTTTCGCCTTCATGATGGCGATGGGTTACACGCTCAACAACATCACCATGCTGGGGCTGATTCTGGCGATTGGGATCGTCATCGACGATGCGGTAGTGGTGCACGAAAACATCTTCCGGCATATGGAAGAGTTTGGCCGCTCCGCGATGGAAGCTTCCCGCTCCGCAACGTCTGAAATCGCCACTGCGGTCGTCGCGACCACAATTTCACTCTTGGTGATCTTCGTCCCCGTGGCCTTTATGCAGGGACAAGTGGGCCGATTTTTTAATAGCTTCGGCTTTGTAGTCGGCTTCTCGATTTTGATGAGCATGTTTGTCTCGTTCACGCTCACACCAATGCTTTGCTCGCGGTTTTTGGTGCTCGAAAAAGGGGCCCACAACAAGAGCAAGTCGGGCTGGACGACGCGGATCATCGAAGGCTCATATCGTTGGATCCTCAGTTGGTCGCTGCAGCATCGCTGGGTGATCGTCGTCACTTCGGTGCTGGTGCTCCTCTCGACGCCGACGATCGCCGGCATGGTCGGCTTCGACTTTGTTCCTGTCGACGATCAGGGCGAATTTGAGGTCAGTATGACGCTGCCCGAAGGGTACTCGCTCGAACGGGCCGACAAGCTGATGAAGGAAATGGAAACCGACCTGAAAACGCTGCCCGATGTGCGGCACATCTTCACGATTGTCGGCGATACGACCGGCCGAGTCGGCAAAGGCCAGGGAGATGTGACGCAGGCCAGCATTTATGTCCGCTTGCCCGACGTCGGTCACCGTCCCTATTCGCAGTTCGATGTGATGCGACAGGCTCGCGAATTGATGACCCGCTACCCCGATATTCGGACTGCCGTGCAAGACGTCGGCGCGATCTCTGCCAGTGGGTTCAAGCAGGTCGACGTCGACTTGAATATTCGCGGCCCCGAGCTTGAAGAGCTGCGGCTGATTGCCGACAAGGTTGCCGCGTGGATGAAGACCCGCAGCAGCTATGTCGATGTCGATACCAGTCTCTCGCTGCGGAAGCCCGAACTGCGGGTGAAGATCGACCGCGAGCGCGCGTCCGACTTGGGCGTGCCGATCGAAACGGTGGCTTCCACGCTGAATCTGCTCGTCGGAGGCGAGCTCATCGGCAAGTACAAAGAGAACGCCGATCAGTACGATGTCTGGGTGCGGGCCGATCAAAGTTTTCGCGATGCCCCCGAAACTATCGATGCCCTGATGGTTCCGTCTCCCAAGGCGGGCCTAGTGAAGCTCTCGAACCTCGCCACGCTCGAATCGGCCCAAGGGCCGACCTCGATCGAACGCCACAGCCGTCAGCGGCAAGTGGTGGTGGTGGCGAACCTAGAGGGGATGCCGCTCGGCCCCGCCGTCGACGAGATCGACGCGTACATGAAGACACTCAACCTGCCCGCCGGTTATCACTACGAGTTTCTCGGTCAGGCCAAGATGATGAAAGAGTCGAACGGCGGCTTCCTCATCGCCTTTGGCCTCAGCTTTCTGTTCATGTACATGGTGCTGGCCGCGCAGTTCGAAAGCTTCGTCCATCCGATTACCATTCTGCTGGCGTTGCCACTCACGCTGCCGTTTGCCTTCCTTTCGCTTTATCTGCTGCAAACGCCGCTCGATATCTACGCGATGTTCGGGCTGTTCATGCTGTTCGGCATTGTGAAGAAGAACGGCATTTTGCAGATCGACTATACGAACGTGCTCCGCGGACAAGGTGTCCCACGCGACAAGGCAATTCTCGATGCCAACCAGACTCGCTTGCGTCCGATCCTGATGACCACGCTCATGCTCGTCGCCGCGATGGTTCCCGTCGCTATGGGGCAAGGGCCCGGGGCCGGCTCGCGAGCCAGCATGGCCAAGGTCATCATCGGCGGGCAAGCGCTTTCATTGCTGCTAACGCTGCTCCTCACGCCAGTGGCCTACTCCCTTTGGGATGACTTCACCCTATTTTGGAACAAGCACATCCTGCGCCGTGCGGAACTCACCGACGAGGCAGCGACTTTGTCGCCAACTGCCCTGACCGAAACAACGGTCATCAGCACTGCGACCGTCGCCGAACACCCGATCGTCATTCATCCCGCTGGTCACGTTCACGCGCCCAATACGGCATTCGAGGCGTCGACCGTTAAATAGCAAACGTCTCGCCCGCCACGCTGCTGGCTGTTACTTCTCTTTGGCGAAGGTCGGCATGTTCGCCTCCCCTTCGATTTGGTTCAGCCCAAAGGGGACGAGAAAACTCCCCACGAAGAAATCGGCGACGAGCTTGCCCTCGTGATCGTGCCGCGTCTGATGAAACACATACGGTGCCAGACTGCCGTCCTTGCGGCGGATCCAGTACCAATGACGCTGCTGCAGTTGATGCGCTTCCATGCGGGCATGATACCGCGCCGCTGTTGAGTCGTGACCAAGCGCGTGGTGCGTTGAGGCTTTAGTGCGAACTTGCAACCAGCTCAGCCAGTTGCCGCTGCATCTCTGCTTCAGGCAGTTGCACTCGTTGACCGTGGCCGGGAAGAACCCAGGAGAAGCGAAAGTCGAGCAGGCGCCGAAGAGACTCGACTTGCTGCGGCCATGAATCCCAGCAGTAATCGGGGAAAGCGGCAAGCCGTTGCGTGGCTCGATCGAAGTGCAGGTGATCGCCGGTAAAGAGAAACCGATTCTGAAACAACAGCACGCAGTGGCCGGCGGTATGTCCCGGCGTGGGAATGGCAACGAACTCCGGAGCGAGTTGGACACTTTCGTAGCCGCCGAGCACACGCTCGGAGCCGGGCTGAGAATGGAGTTCGTGGCGATGAATGATGCGCTCAGCCCTAAAGTGAGTGGCGTACTGCTCGGCGTCCGCTACATCGTCGCTGTGAGTTAAAAAGATGTGCTTCACTCCACCCCTTGATTCGAATTGCCTCACCAATTGAGGCAGAAATTTGGGCGAGTCGACAAGCCAGTTTCCGCTGGCATGCTCGATGAAGTAACTGTTGCCGCCGTACGACTTGGGTGAATTAAAACCGCAGTACCAGACCGGTTCTTCCACGATGAGCGGAAAATCGCCCAGGGCGGCCTTCGCCGACTCGTTGCCGCGCGTGCCAATCGATCCCGTCGGGCAACAAACGAGAAACTGCAACGCCTGCCGCCGCTCCGAGCCAGACGTGGGCTGTTCGTGCACGAAGGCCGTGTCGGCCCCTTCCCCGAAGGTCTGCGGGGCAAGTTGCCGGCAGGTATCGCAATCGATGCAAGTCGCATCGACAAAGAAATCGCCGGGCACATTCTCTGGCACTGCTCGCGCTGCGCTGGCCATTTCGCAGTCTCCAGTTGATTCATCTTGCGGCCGACACGTTCGGCCCTCGGTTTATTCTACGGGTCGAACTGGATTCCGTAGCCCTGTTCGGCACAAGCTTCCAGAAATGCTTTGGCAGAGTCTCAGTTGCAGCGCGCGAATAAATCCAAGGGAAACAGATCGGTCTAAAGAACACTCGCGCGAGAACTCGCCATTGTAGACGGCGTATGCATCCCAGCTCATGCACGCCTCGCAGAAGAAGTGAATGGCTGGGACAGTTGCAGTTCGGCTCCTCACACCAACCTACTCCTCGGAGTGCCGAGGAGTAGGAGGTGGAAAATGCAATGAGGCGAGATTCGCCTATGACAAAGTAGAACTAAACAATCTCGCCAGCTTCGACGAACAGGTCGGCGAAGCGCTTGAACTTGCGGCCTTCCCAGCCACGCTTGTGGTAGGCGTAGCCGGCGATGAGAGGTAGGGCAAGCGTCGCTTCGCTGAAGACCATCTGTTCGAAGGTCGTATCGACCTTGCCCCAGCTGCTGGCTTCTTTGAGCGTGCTGCTCGACAGAGCGCCGTCGCGAACATCGGCAATCGTGATCTGCACGGCATACTTGTGCATCGCGGGATACTCGTGCGCACCATGCTCTTCTTGCAACAGAATGTCAGCCGCCACGACGATGTCCTGCGCATAGTTCTTCGGCACGCCGCCACCGATCATGAACAGACCGGTGACCGGATTGTTCATTTTGATCTGAGTCAGTTCGTAGAAGTCCATCGCACTGTCGAACGAAATGGGCTGACGACCCGTTCGCAGCCGTTCGTGAATGTGAGCCACAATACCGAGCCCCGCCGAGCAATCGGAAAAGGCCGGGCAGAAAATTGGCACGCCACATTGATAGGCCGCGCCGATGATCGAATCGGTCTTGGCGTTCGTTTCGAGATATTCGCCCATCTTGTTGAGGAAGTAGCGAGAGGTATAAGCGCCAGGTGGCAAACCATCGGCGATCTTGCGGGTCGTTTCGTCGCACACGCGCAGTTCTTCTTCGTCGATCAGCGTGTCGTAGATTCGGTCGATCCCGTGATCACGGAGCATGCTGTCGTCCATGCCGCTCTTCAACCGCTCTTCGGCCACATAATGCTTGAAGCCGAGGGCCTCGAAGAAGTCCTGGTCGACCATATTGGCACCAGTGCTGACGATGGCATCGACCATCTTGTTGCGCACCATGTCGATAATCACCTGCTTCAGTCCGGCGCTGATCAGCGAACCGGCGAGGCAGAGAATCACGCCGCACTCAGTGTCGCGGAGCATGCGGTCGTAAATGTCAGCAGCGCGGCTCAAGTCGCGAGCGCTGAAGGCCATGTGCTGCATGGCTTCGACAACCGGCACCACGTTGTGGTCCTTCATGTCGATGTGCTCGATGGTCTTTTGCAGCAGTTCTTGCTTGGTGGGTTGCCAGGTCATGTACGTGTTTCCTTCTCGACTAAAATGCTGACTGCCGCTTCGCGAAACAAATTTTCAGCTGAGAACGGGCCAGCAAACCCAAAGCACTACGCTGCTCGCCACGGTAAGAATCGCAGCAGGACCAGCGTACAGTGTCGAATTGTAGCGCAATGGCCCCCCAGGTGAAGAGGGTGGAGGGAAAGATTTGGGCAATTCGGCAAGCAACGTTGCGGTCGACTCGAGTGCAGTCATTTCGAAGTAGCCGGCAATGTGTTAATTTTCAGCGTATTCCTTGTCGCCCGCTCTCCCCTCGCGATAGGCTGATTGGCATTAGACGCAGCACGTTTTTGGGGATCGAGCAATGAGTTCAGGCCACGTATCTTTCGCTCGTCGTGCTTTCACGCTGGTCGAATTGCTCGTGGTGATTGCGATCATCGGTGCCCTCATCGCACTGCTGTTACCGGCCGTGCAAGCCGCCCGCGAAGCAGCGCGGCGCATGCAGTGCTCGAACAACGTGCGGCAGATCGGGCTGGCAATGCAGAACTTTCACGACACTTTTGGCTGCTTGCCGCCCGGCAAAGTGAATAGCACCGGCTATCCCAATCCAGTGCACTCAAAATTCAATGTTGGAAATGGGACCGAGCATAGTTGGGCCGTGTTTTTGTTGCCGTACATGGAGCAGAAGAACCTTAGCGACCTGTATCGATTCGATTTCAATTGGAACGCGACCGAGAATCTGCCAGTAGTCACCACGCGGGTGCAGACCTTTTACTGCCCGTCTACTCCCAACGGCAAGCGAGTCGCATCTGCCACGAAGAAGGAAGCCTGCGGCGACTACGGTGTGATTAACGAGGTCGATAACGGGCTCGTCACCGGAGGGTTTGTCGATAATGTGACGGGGACGATGCGGTATGGCGTGATGCGCATCAATCAACTGGATCGCTTTGCCGATATCACCGACGGCCTTTCGAACACAACGTGGGTTGTCGAAGATGCTGGTCGGCCCCAGGCCTATAATGGCGACCGGAGCAGAAACTCAAGCGGCTCAGCGTCGGGTAGTGCTTGGGCCGACCCTGAGAATTCATTCTCGCTTGATGGCTACAACACCGACTGCACGGCAGGGCCGGTCAACTGCGCGATCAACTGCTGCAATAAAGACGAAATCTTCGGCTTTCACCCCGGCGGCGCGAATGCCATGATGGGTGATGGCAGCGTGCGGTTCTTAGCGAAGGGAACGGATGTTCGCATTGTCGCTCGCTTGGTTACCAAGGGGGGCGGCGAGGTGAACGAGTAGGCCTCTGCAGAATGCTATTTCCGCAGATCGAAGCAGATCACTTCCCGCTCGTTGCGAACGAACAGCAGGCCGTTACAGAGCGCTGGCTGGCTGTAGCAAGGTGCGGCCAGAAGAGGTTCCTTGGTGCTGGAGACCGGTTCGGGCTGCTTCTCGGTAGCCGGCAAGACTTGCAGGTGCCCATGCTCGCCGAGCAGCAGGATGTGACCATCGGCGGCAAGCGCCTGGCCGCGCCCTAGTTCGGAAGAGTGCTTCCACTTCAATTCGCCCGTGCCAAAATCGACGCAGCGGAAGGTGGCTCCCCCTTGTTGTGAGGCGGTGAAACCAAAGATGAGTGTGTCGTCGTTGAGCTGCGGATAGAAGATCAAGCTGTTGAACTGACTATCGAGGACGCGACGATCTTGCCACAGTTCTTTAAACGTCATTCCTTCGTCTGAAGTGTGGGCAAGCTGCAAACAGACAGCGCCTGGCCCTGGTCCCGTGACGAGAAGCACGCGGTCGCCCTGCACCACCGGCGTGACGGCGTTGATGACATCCGGGCCCCGCGGATGAAATTCATACTCGCCCAGCAACTTGCCCGAAGCTGGTTCGAGAGCCGCCAGCCCGAAATCGGTCAGCACGAGCAAGTACCGCTGTTCGCCGATCGTGGTTAAGCGTGGTGTCGTGTAAGCCCAATTTCGTTCGCCCGTTTTCCAGAGCGTGTCGCCGGTCTTCTTGTCGAACGCGACGATGCCCGCCTGCTGCTCCACGCCGCCGACATTCAGATAGATCTTCTCGTCATCAATCAGCAAGCCGGCACCATAGCCGAAGAGTCCAGCCTTGCCTTGAAAATCTTCCTGCAGCAGACGTTGCCAGAGGACTTCGCCACTCTCACGGGCCACGCAATGCAACTGCCCTTGCGCACCGACGGCATAAATCTGCTCGCCATCGACAATCGGAGTCGCGTACGGACCGCTGCTGTATTCGTAAGGGCACTGATAGCTTGTCGGCCACGAGCAGCGCCACCGCTCTTCGCCATTTTCGGCGTGATAGCAGGCCAGCACTTCCTGGTTCTCTTCGCGAAAGAGAAGGACAAGGTCACCTCCGTCCTTTTCATTTTTAGCCACGACTGGCGCGCTATAGCCGGTGCCAATGGGTTTCTGCCACAAGCGGCGCGGACCTTCTTCGCCAAAGCGGAGGTTCAACCCGGTCTCGGGCGAACAACTGCTCAGTCGCGGGCCAAACAGCATCGTCCAGCCCGGCCAATCAGCCGTTGCAACGGGTTGTGCTGCTGTCTCGTCGGCAGCTTCGAACGATGCCTTCCGCGTCCTCACCGGCGGATAGGTCGTTCCCGTAAACATGTTCCCTGTCCACAATACGTACCAGTTGTCGTTAAAAGTCAGAACCACAATCAGGGAGGCAGCCAGAATGGCAATGAGGGCTAAATAAGCCCCTCTTAGCACCTGCTGAACGACGCTTTTCGCTTGCACCATGCTGCAGCTCAATTCAAAGAAGAGAAAAGTAAGAAGATTCCACTCGCCGGGCGGATTGTGCGTATTCGATCGCGCCGCCGAGTGAAGCTTGTCGGAAGAAATGATGAATCGTGCCGACTCTGGGTTGCGCAGCTAACCTAGACCACACGAAGGGCGGGGCAATTCCACCGGGCGCTGGCTGCCAATTGCAGAACAAACCGGAAACCGGCCTCGTCTTAACTGGTACATCTCTCATTTTTTCGAGCAAAGGTTCAACATGGACAACACCAAACCAACCAGGCGTAATTGGCTATTCAGCTGTGCTGCGGTGGGACTGGCGGCCAATTTGCTGACCGCGGACCTTGTCTCCGCAGATGAGAACGAAATCACAGCCGACCGGCTGAAGATTCTGCGGAGTTGCGAATCTCTCACTGCGGCTCTGCGCTACTATGGAGATCAGGACAAACCGTTCTATCAATTCACGTTCCACCTCGGCGACTTTGCCGCAGGTGCCGACAACAATCCATTCGACCGCGTCACCAAGCTCGATCGCGACGCCATGCTCACGTTTATCGATGCGCTGGCGAAGGATGGCTTCATTGCCGCGGCGCGTGACATCAGCACGAAGGACATCAAGCCAACCGTTGGTTACAACCTGACGCTCACCGCGAAAAAGACCGGAGGAGCTGCGGATTTCAAGCGACTCGGTTGGCAGGCGATCAAAGGGGACGGCCACGTCGAGCTTTATCAAGCGTTGGGCTGGGATCTGAAGATGATTGAACGACTGGAATCATGGCAGCCTGCGCTAAACGGAGCCGCAGCGAAGGACATGGAGTTCGTGCTGGGCCGATTGAGCGGACTCAAGCGCGAGTGGCAGAAAAAGCCGTAAGTGGATCACTCGTCCGCCTCCGGTTCTGGCTGCTCGGGCAATGGGACCTTGGCGTCTTTGAGGAACTGATTGAACAGATCGGCTGGCGGATTCTTCAGCAGCGCGGTGGCAAAATGTTTTCCATCTTTATTCACAACCACTGTGATGCACTCGAAGCAAATGACCAGGTCGTAAGTGCTGCCAGCATGCTTGACCCGGATGCCATGCCGCGGCGAAAAGCACCCAATTGCTCCGTCCCAATTCGTGACGCTCTGGTGAAATGCCGCAACCAGCTTCTTTTGCTCAGCGTCCTTTAGCTGAACGCTGCCAAGAACCAGCAAACCATCGAAGAATTCTCCCGGATGCTTTTTCCGCGCTTCCACTCCGGCAATCTTGTAGTTCAGTGAAAGCAGTTCGACCGATGTTGCCTTTTCTAAAGCTTCGCGGACTTCCGCCGGATAGAGAATCGTCTTTGCTTCCGGAAAACCATCTGCAGCCGCGACATTCACTATCGCGGCGAGAAAACACAGCTGTAGCATTAATCGAGACTTCATCGTAGAGCCTTTTCAGCAACTCGCCCTGGCGCACTCTAACACCCCGCTACCGGGGCAGCAAATCTGGCGATCACTCTTGCGATGTGCGAACCGTCACAACTCGCAAGTCACCCTTTGCATGTGACTGCTGAAGATAGATGACATGCGGCGCGAGCATGCTCCCCCTGTCCCGCGGAGCCTCAGAACTCGTACAATGGCAGGATTCGTCACGGATGAACTTGCTTGGGGGTTTTGGCCGCCGTATGCCAGCATCGGACATCGTCATCAAAGGGGCTCGCGAGCATAACCTGCGCGATGTTTCCCTCGTTTTGCCGCGAAATCAGCTCATCTGCCTCACCGGCGTTTCCGGCAGCGGAAAAAGTAGTCTGGCGTTCGATACGCTCTATGCCGAAGGGCAGCGGCGCTATGTCGAGAGCCTGTCTAGCTATGCGCGACATTTCTTGGGCCAAATGCCCAAGCCCGATGTCGACTTCATCGGCGGCTTGAGCCCATCGATTTCGATCAGCCAAAAAAGCAGCGGTAATAACCCGCGCTCGACCGTCGGCACGATCACCGAAATCTACGACTACCTGCGCGTCCTCTTTGCCCGCGTCGGCCAGGGGCACTGCCCCAAGTGCCAGCAGCCGATTACCGCCCAATCGCGCGAAGAGATTCTGGCCCGCATTCTGCAACTCCCCGAGGGGACCAAGCTGAATGTCCTCGCGCCTCTCATTCGCCAGCAAAAGGGTGAATACAAAGACCTGTTCGAAGACTTGCTGAAGCAGGGCTTCGTCCGCGCGCGGGTCGATGGAACCGTCGTGCAACTGAATGACAGCATCTCGCTCGATCGGCAGATGCGGCACGATATCGAAGTGGTGGTCGACCGTCTCACGCTGCGCACCGATGTTCGCCCGCGCTTGAGCGAAGCCGTCGAAACGGCTCTGAAAATGGGCGGCGGCAATCTGATTGTCGCGCTCGACCTGGCGGCGGGCGAAACAAAGGCGGTTCCCGTTCCGCAGGACGAAGAAGCGGAGCCCGAAGTCGCCGAGGAAGAGACTTCGGCCAAATCAAGCAAGCGGAAGCGTCGCGCCGCTCGCGCGGGCGATTTGCTTTTCTCGTCCGACTACGCCTGCACGACCTGCGGCCTGTCGTTCGAACCGCCGAGCCCGCAGCTCTTCAGCTTTAATAGCCCGCAGGGGATGTGCCCCGATTGCGACGGCCTCGGCGTGATGTACAGCCTGTCGCCAGAACTGCTGGTGCCGAATCCCAAGCTGACCTTCAAAGAAGGGGCCATCGAATTGATCGGCCCCTGGCACGAACTGGGGCGCTGGCGGCGGCATATCTATCAGGGAGTGGCCGACACGCTCGAACGGAAGCACAAGTGGAAAGAAGATACGCTACTCGAAACGCCCTGGAACAAGCTGACGAAAGAGCAGCAGCACGTCTTGTTGTACGGCACCGGCAAGGAGCACATCACCTTCACTTGGCGCGGTGGCCAAGCGCCGATGATGTACGGCGGCAAGTACGAAGGGATCATCCCCGAGTTCGCGGGCAAGCATCGCAACAGCAAGAGCAAGATGCAGCAGAAGCAGCTCGAAAAATACATGAGCATGGTCGGCTGCCCGACCTGCCAAGGCGAGCGACTTGTTCCCCAGGCCCGCTCGGTGCGCGTGACCACGCAAAGCGATCAAGTCGGCGAACAACTGAGCCGCACGCTGCCGCAAATCTGCAACCTGGCTGTCAGCGACGCTTCGGCCTTTTTTCAGAACCTGCAATTGACCGATACGCAGCAGATCATCGCGGCCGAAGTGCTGAAGGAAATTCGGACCCGGCTGGGCTTTCTGGTCGACGTTGGTCTCGATTATCTCTCGCTCGACCGCACCGCACCAACGCTCTCCGGTGGTGAGTCCCAGCGCATTCGGCTCGCTGGTCAAATTGGCAGCGGGCTCGTCGGCGTGCTCTATATTCTCGACGAACCGTCGATCGGCCTGCACCCGCGCGACAACGATCGCCTGCTTTCCACGCTCCGCCGCCTGCGCGACATGGGTAACACCGTCATCGTTGTCGAGCACGACGAAGACACGATCTGGGCCGCCGATCAGATTCTCGACTTCGGCCCTGGTCCCGGCGTGCGCGGCGGTGAACTCGTTGCGCAAGGCCGCCCCGGTGAGGTCCTCAAGGCTGAGAGGAGCGTCACGGGCAAGTACCTTTCCGGCGAACTCGAAATCGCCGTTCCCAAGCAACGACGCCCGCGTACCGACAAGAGCCTGAAGATTCTCGGCGCGGAACACAACAACCTGAAGAATGTCGACGTCGAGATTCCCCTCGGCGCATTCGTCTGCGTCACAGGCGTCTCAGGCTCCGGCAAGAGCTCGCTCATCAGCGATATTCTGGTCGAGACCCTGCATCGCGATTTGAACAAAGGTGACGGAAATCCCGGCAAGCATCGGGCCATCGAAGGGATGGAGAATCTCGATAAGCTGATCGCCATCGATCAAACTCCCATCGGTCGCACACCACGCAGCAATCCCGGCACTTACATCAAATTGTTCGACGAAATTCGCGATCTTTTCACGCAAATGCCCGAAGCGAAACGCCGCGGCTTTAAGCCCGGCCGCTTCAGCTTTAATGTGGAAGGTGGGCGCTGCGAAGCCTGCGAAGGAAACGGCAGCACGCGGCTCGAGATGGATTTTCTCGCCGACGTGTGGGTCACATGCCCCGTCTGCGAAGGCAAGCGTTTCAGCCGGGAAACGCTGCAAGTTCGCTTTAAGGACAAGTCGATTGCCGACGTCCTGGAAATGGACGTTCAGCAACTACTCGGCCTGTTCGAGAATGTGCCGAACATTCACCATCGCCTGAAGACGTTGCACGACGTCGGTCTCGACTACATCAAGCTCGGCCAGCCTTCGCCGACCCTCAGCGGTGGCGAAGCCCAGCGCATCAAGCTGGCTCGTGAACTCGTGAAGAAGAGCACCGGCAAGACGCTCTACCTGCTCGACGAGCCGACGACCGGTTTGCACTTCGCCGATATTCAACTGCTGCTGAAGGTGCTGCACAACTTTGTGGATGCCGGCAATACGGTCCTGGTCGTCGAGCACAATCTCGACGTCATCAAGACGGCCGACTGGGTCATCGACATGGGGCCCGAAGGTGGTGCTGCCGGCGGTCAACTTCTGGCGGCGGGCACGCCGGAAGAGATCGTCAAGGTCGAGGGTTCTTATACGGGCCGCGCTCTCAAGCGAGTTCTCGACGGCTCCGCGGCCAAAGAAGCCCGCGAGAAGGCTTACGCAGCGCTCCATCCCAGCGAAGAAAAAGCGAACGGCAAGAAGAAGTCCAAGAAGAATGGTGAATTGGTCGAACTGCCGGTCACGCAAGGCCCGCCTCACTTAGCCACGCATATCACCGTCCGCGGTGCCAGGCAGCACAATCTCAAAGACGTCAGCGCCTCGATCGAACGCGACAAAATGACCGTCTTCTGCGGTCCCAGCGGCAGCGGCAAAAGCTCGCTGGCAATGGACACCATCTATGCCGAAGGGCAGCGACGATACGTCGAAAGCTTGAGCAGCTATGCCCGGCAATTCGTCGCGCAGATGCAAAAGCCCATCGTCGATCATATCGACGGCCTCTCGCCGGCCATCGCCATCGAGCAGAAGAATCTCGGTCACACGCCGCGCTCGACTGTCGGCACCGTCACCGAGATTTACGACTACCTGCGCATTCTCATGGCGCGACTCGGGCAGTTGTATTGCCCCACGTGCGAGATTCCCGTTGGTACACAGTCAGCCGATCAGGTCGTCGATACGATCCTCGCTGAAACGCCGGGCGCGAAGTTGTATCTGATGGCCCCCGTCGAAATCGATGTCGGCCAGCAATACGCCACGCTCTGGGAAGATCTGCGCACGAAAGGTTACAACCGCGTCCGGATCAACAACCAGTCCTACACGCTCGACGCGGTTCCGGAAATCGATCGCCGCCGCAAGCACAAGGTCGAAGTGGTGCTCGACCGCATCACCGTCAAAGAAGAAGCCCGCTCGCGCATCGCGGGGAGCATCGAACAGGCGCTGAATCTCGGCAAGGGGGTGATGCACGTCGCCTATGCTCAGGACGATGTTCCCGAGCCCAAGTGGCGGACCGTCGCCCACAGCCAGCACTTGGCTTGCCACGAATGCGGCCGCAGCTTCGAGCCCCTCACGCCGCACAGTTTTTCGTTCAATAGCCCGCTCGGTTGGTGCCAGTCGTGCGAAGGGCTCGGCGTGCAGACCGGCGCCAATCCCGCTGCTCTCCTCTCGGACCCCAAGCTCACGCTGGCGGAAGGCGCACTTGCTCTGTGGCCGAATCTGCAAATCTCGTATGCCCGGGCAATGCTTGAAGCGCTCGGTCAGGGAACGGGCGTGCCGCTCGATGTGCCGTTCGATCAGTTGCCGCATCGTCAGCGCCGCACGGTCCTGTATGGAGCGGAAGAACAGTGGTTCGACGTGTTGCCCCCCGGTGCGAATGGCAAGAAGGTGAAGCCGCTCTTCCGGTTTCAATTCAAGGGGCTCTATCCGGCCCTCGAAGAAGCTTCGAAGCTTTCGCCGCTGCTGCGCATTCGGCTGGAACAACTGGTGGCCGACGTCGAATGCTCGACCTGCGGCGGCAGTCGCTTGCGGGACGATGCGTCGGCGGTCCGCTTTCGCAATCAAACGATTGGCGAACTCGGGCGGATGCCGCTCAGCCATCTGCAAACGGCCATCGCCAATTGGAACCTCAGCGAGCGCGAACGGAAGATCGCCGGCGAACTGCTGCGTGAAATCACCGGCCGCCTGCAGTTTCTGCTCGATGTCGGCCTCGACTATCTGTCTCTCTCGCGTCCCGCCGCGACCTTGTCAAATGGTGAAGCCCAGCGCATTCGGCTGGCGAGTCAACTCGGCAGCGGTCTGTGCGGCGTGCTGTATGTGCTGGACGAACCGACCATTGGTTTGCACCCGCGCGATAACACCCGCTTGCTCGGCGCACTCCACAAGTTGCGCGATCTTGGCAATACGCTGATCGTTGTCGAACACGATCGCGAAGTGATCGAGCATTGCGATCACTTGCTCGACTTTGGTCCGCGGGCCGGTCGTCTCGGCGGCGAGATCGTCGCCAGCGCTCATCCGAGCGAACTCGATGGCCAGCCTCGCTCGGTCACGGGTCCGTACCTGAGTAATCGGAAGGCGATTCCAGTTCCCAAGACTCGGCGCATTGGCCAGGCATTGCCTGCTGTCGACGCCAATGGTGAGCCTGCTCCTCCGGCCAAATTGAGTAAGAAGAAAAAGGCTCCGCTGACTGCGGTTCCAGCAAACAACGGTGAACCAGACCGGCTGAAGCCGGAACTCCAACAAGCGTGGATTGAAGTGGTTGGCGCGCGGCACAACAACCTGCGAAATGTCACGGCCAGGATTCCACTCGGTACTTTGACGGCTGTTACCGGCCCCAGCGGTAGCGGCAAGAGCACGCTCATCGAAGATGTGCTCTATGCGGCTATCGCGCGGCAGTTGCATCGCGCGTCGGTCATCCCCGGCCAGCACGATGCAATTCACGGGCTGGAGCATATCAACAAGGTGATTCGGGTCGATCAACAGCCGCTCGGCAACTCGCCGACTTCGAACCCGGCGACTTACACGGGATGCTTCGAACTGATCCGCACGCTCTTCTCACAATTGCCCGAGGCAAAGGTGCGTGGCTATTCGGGCCGACGCTTCAGCTTTAATGTTCCCGGCGGTCGCTGCGAGGCTTGCGAGGGAAATGGCCAGAAGCGGATTGAGATGCACTTTCTGCCCGACGTGTGGGTCGAGTGCGATGTTTGCCGCGGCAAGCGTTACAATCCCGAAACGCTGGCGGTCATGTTCCACGGGCATTCGATCAGCGATGTGCTCGATATGACCTGCGGCGATGCGTTGCGATTGTTCGAGAACATTCCGAAGATTCGCCGCGTCATGCAAACCTTGTGCGACGTCGGTCTCGATTATCTCACGCTCGGCCAGCCCGCGCCGACGCTCTCAGGCGGTGAAGCTCAGCGCGTGAAACTCGCGGCGGAACTCTCCCGCCCCGATACGGGCCGCACCCTCTACCTGCTCGACGAACCAACGACCGGCTTGCACTTCGACGATCTCGCCAAGCTGCTCGAAGTGCTGCAGCGGCTCGTCGACCTCGGCAACACGGTCGTGCTGATCGAGCACAATCTCGACATTATCAAGAGCTGCGACTGGATGATCGACATGGGCCCCGATGCGGGCGAAGGGGGGGGCCAGGTCGTCGCCTTCGGCACCCCGGACGAAGTTGTCGACCGTCACGTCGCCGCGCACGGCATGCCGGCCAATCCGCAAACCAGCCAGCAGCCCAAGACGAAGGGGAAGAAGAAGGCCACGAAGGCTGAGACAACATTCTCCGCCGAAGAACTGGCCGCGATTCCGTTTTCGCACACTGCTGCCGCTCTCGCGCCTGTACTGCTCGCCGGCCCGTTCGAAGATCGTAAGAAATACGATCCCAACGAAGCCGAGAAGGAACAGCAAGGTGATCTCGATATCAATGAAGTCGGCAAGACAGTAAAGATGCCGTGGGAAGTCGACGGTCGCCGGTGGCACACCGAGTCGCGCGTCGGCCGCACCGGCGAGCCCTGCAAATGGGACGGCCGCATTCTGGCTGAAGTCGTCGATCGCATTCACTCGCTGGGCGAATTCAGCGAAACCGATTGGAGTGAGCGGTCGGTCGTCGAGATCGCCGCCGCCAAGAAGGCCGATGGCTGGTTCTTCCATGCCATCACCGGCGAGACCTGGCTCCTCAAGTTGAAGTTCCGCGTTTACAAGGGAACGTTCAAGCGCGAAGCGCTGCAGGAACGAATCAACCTGAAGACACTCAACGAATTGGCCGAGCTCCCCATTTATGGCAACGAGCCGCGCGTGAAGGTGAAAACCCTGCAAGGGCCGTGGCAAGAAATTGAAGTCCGAGTTCACTCGTATGATGAAGTCGATACGCCCGAGTTCTGGCAATTTGTCGACGACGCGGTGAAAGGCTTCTTCAAGTACACCGAAAAGGCCACCGTCGCGCCGGAAGATGTTTCTCCCTGGAAGGTTCTGGGGCAGAAGTGGCACTTGCTCCGCAAAGGCTTCCCACCGGGCCGGAATGTCGAGTGGAAGGCAGAAACACTCGAAGAGTTGTGCGAACTCATCAAGGAGGTCGCGCCGGAAGCGGAGTTCTTGTGGAACAACCAGCAACTGGTTCGCGTGCTCGTGCCACAAGGCCGCGATGCCTGGGCCACTCTCTATACCAAGCGGCCGCAGTCGCTGCTGCTGGTGCTGAATGGCCCGAAGGGGAAATTTGCCCTGGGTGGCATCACCACGCTCGGTTCGGCCCGCGAGTTCGACGATTTGAGTAAGGAGCGTGACGTTATCAAGATTCACTTCGCCAACATCGAACAAGTGCATCAGCCCGAGCTTCGTCAGTTCCTGACACAACACCTGGCCTCGCTCGGCAAGTTGCGGGAGGTGGCCTCGTGAGCGAACGACTCG
This sequence comes from Anatilimnocola aggregata, assembly GCF_007747655.1. Classification (NCBI taxonomy): domain Bacteria; kingdom Pseudomonadati; phylum Planctomycetota; class Planctomycetia; order Pirellulales; family Pirellulaceae; genus Anatilimnocola; species Anatilimnocola aggregata. The sequence goes on along the minus strand of NZ_CP036274.1, from coordinate 928,760 downwards.
TAGCCCCGACCTTCCTCTTTCGCTTTGCCGCACCCTGCTTCTATACCGCTGACCTGTGGTCGAGCAAAGGTGCGTCTCTCGGTCCCAAGCACATTCTGCCCTGCTTCGGCGAACTCGAAGGGAAGAAGATTCACACCGAAGTCCGCGCCGGCTGGAGCGAAGCGGGCCTGGCTTTCCAGTTTGTGATCAAAGGAAAAACGCAGCCGCCGTGGTGTCGGGACTCACGGATCGACGACAGTGACGGCGTGCAATTGTGGATCGACACGCGCAACACGCAAAACATCCACCGCGCCGGACGTTTCTGCCATCGAATTGCCCTGCTCCCGCTCGGTGCCGGCCGCAAGCTGGATGAACCACTGATCGCGCTCTTGGCCATCAATCGCGCCAAAGAGAGCCCGCGCGAAATCGACACTCGCCAATTGCAGATCCGTGGCGAACGGCGGCACGACGGCTACACCTTGCAGGCCTATCTCCCCGCGCAGACGCTCACGGGCTATACGCCCGGCGATCAACCCTCGCTCGGCTTTACATACGCCGTCATCGATCGCGAACTGGGGCCCCAAACGTTCACCGTGGGTCCCGAGTTCCCCTTTGCCGAAGATCCTAGCCTGTGGGGAACGTTGAATCTGGTGAAATAAAGGCAGAAGTAAGAAGGCAGAATGCAGAAGGAAAAACTGGGACGCACATTGCTACCCCTCTCCTTGTCTCTCCCTCTCTGCTCACCTTATAAGAAACAGGGACGAGCACCACACACGTAGCAACGAGCTTCCACATGCGCGGCCCTTTCGAGCGACTGAAATACGACCTGCGACGGATCTGGGAATGTCCCGCTTGCGGCCAGCGCCGTCGTACCGATGGCACGACGACAACGCAGTTCTGCACCTGCGGCAAGAGCAATAGCGCCGAAGCGACTTCGATGAAGCTGATTGGCGACGGTCCCCGCCGCACGGTTCCCGTGATCGCCAAGCCACGTCCCGCACCCTCGCCCGTCGCAGTTATTGAGACGACGCAGGTCAATGTCATCGCTACAGAAGTGGCGAGTACAACCGTTGTCGAAAGTGTCACGATTGCCACGACGACGACTGTTACCGCGCTTCCCGCAGAAGAACCGTTGCCGCCCCCAGCCAGTGAGCAGCCCGAATCCCCGGAGAGTGAAGCATGATTGCAGTCGAGGCAAACTATGGCGGGCTCGATTGCATCGTCGTTCGTTCACCCAATCAACCGCCGCGGTTGGCGGTCATCCTTTGTCACGGCTTCGGGGCCTCCGGCGAAGACCTGGCGGGACTCGCCGAGCCGATTCTCGAGCGCTGTGGCGATCGGCACGAAGAGATCGCGATTGTTTTTCCCGCTGCGCCGTTATCGCTCGAAGAGCAAGGGATGCCCGGCGGCCGTGCCTGGTGGTGGATCGATCTCGAGCGCTTACTGAATCTCCCCACGCCGGAAACGTTGCAGCGGTTTCGCCGCGACCGACCGGCGGGCATGACCGAAGCCACCAACAAGGTGAGCCAACTGGTTGCCGAGCTGCGCTCCGAGTGGAAGCTCACGGCTGCGCAGATCGTGGTCGGCGGTTTTTCGCAAGGCTCGATGGTTGCGACCGATACGGCACTCTCGCTGGTTGAAGCACCGGCGGCACTTATAATTTACAGCGGTTCGCTGGTGAGTGAGACCGATTGGGTGCCGCGCATGCCACAACTCGTGGGGACCAAGGTGCTGCAATCGCATGGCCGTCGCGATCCGATCCTGCCACTGTTTCAGGCCGAAGCGCTCCGCGACAAGTTGATGGGAGCCGGCTGCTCGGTGAAGTATTTGGAGTTCGCTGGCTTTCACGAAATTCATCCCGCGGCGATTCAAGCCACCGCCGATCTGCTGCAAGGGCTGCTATAACGAGCTTCCCTTCGTTGAAAACAGTCGTTGCCGGGGTATAATCCGCGCACCGCGGGCGGCCTGATTGCCAGCGGACCACCTTTGAGGAGCTGCCCGTGAAAGATTTTGGTTATGCGGCACCCGAGTCGCTCGGCGAAGCGAGTCGACTGCTGCAACACGCAGCGGGAAGCGTGAAGATCCTGGCTGGCGGCACCGACATCATCGTGCAACTGCGCGAAGGAATGCGCGAAGCCGACCTGGTTGTCGATGTGAAGAAGGTGCCTGAACTGCAGGAACTCACCTTCTCGGCAACGCACGGCCTACGATTGGGAGCCAGCGTGCCGTGCCATCGCGTCTACGAACATCCGCAGCTTGTGGCCGCTTATTCGGCGCTGGTCGATGCCTCCAAGATTATCGGCGGGTGGCAGATCCAAAGCCGGGCCAGTGTCGGCGGCAACTTGTGCAATTCATCACCGGCGGCCGACACCATTCCCGCTCTGATTGCCCATCATGCCTGGTGCGAAATCGCCAGCCCGCGGGGCAAGCGAACGGTCGCGGTCGAACAATTCTGCACCGCGCCGGGCAAGAACGTGCTGCAGAAGGGGGAGTTGCTGGTGGCGATTGTGTTTCCGCCCAGCTTGTCGCACAGTGGTTCGGCCTACGAACGCTTCATTCCGCGGAATGAAATGGATATCGCGGTCGTCGGCGTGGGCTCGCGCGTGCAACTCAATGCCACGGGTGACACGATTGAATTCGCCCGCATCGGCGTGGGAGCCGTCGCTCCGACACCCAAGTATGCTCAAGAGGCCAGCGAATGGCTGGCGGGTAAACCAGCGACCGAAGAATTTTTCGCCCAAGCAGGTGAGCTCGCCAAGAAGATTGCCTCTCCCATCAGCGATATGCGCGGCACGGCCGAATACCGCACGCACCTCGTGGGTGTGATGGTCAAACGCACGCTGCTCAAAGCGGCCGAGCGAGCCAAGGTCTTCATCAATCACTAATCGCCGTTACTCACGACGCACCAGCGCAGGCATAAGGAACAAAGAGTGGCTAAGAAGACGGTTGTCTCGTCTACGATCAACGGCAGCAGCACCGAGTTTTTGTGTGAGCCACGGCAAAGTCTGCTCGAAGTGCTGCGCGATACGCTGCATCTGACCGGCAGCAAAGAAGGCTGCAACAACGGCAACTGCGGAGCCTGCACCGTGCTGATGGACGGCAAGCCCGTCCTCAGTTGCCTGGTGCTCGGTGTCGAGGCGGAAGGGGCGAAGATCGAAACGGTCGAATCGCTGGCCAAGAACGGCCAGCTCGCGCCGGTGCAGCAATGCTTTCTCGAAGGGGCCGCGCTGCAGTGCGGCATTTGCACGCCCGGCTTCCTGATGGCGACCAAGGCGCTGCTCGAAAAATTCCCGCAGCCAACGGAACACGATATTCGCTTTCACCTGGCCAACAACCTGTGCCGCTGCACGGGCTACGACAAGATTGTGAAATCCGTGCAAGCCTGCGCGACTGCGGTACGTTAATCATCACGCCACCGGCCCCGTGCCGGTGGTTCATTGGCTTGTGCGCTACTTCGTTAAACCACTGCCACGTGCCACCAAATAGCGGCGGTGGCGGGGAATGCAAAGGAACGAATCATGGAAGACCTCTATCTCGGCAAGACGAATTACAAAGTCATCGGCCAGCGCCCGATTCGCCATGATGGTGCCGATAAGGTCACCGGCAAGGCGATCTACACCGCCGATCTGCAGTTGCCCAACATGGCGCACGGCAAGCTGATCCGCAGCCCGCATGCCCACGCCAAGATCAAGCGGATCGATGTCTCGCAGGCGCTCGCTGTGCCTGGCGTGCTCGCCGTTGTGACCGCCGACGACTTTCCCGACCTGGCCGAAAAGATCGCCATGATGGGTGAAGCGGGCGCGGTCAACCTGCAACATCTGGCCGGTAACTGCCTTGCCAAAGACAAGGTGCTCTACAAGGGACATGCCGTCGCCGCCGTAGCGGCCATCAATACCCATGTGGCCGAAGAAGCTGCGAAGAAGATTGTCGTCGAGTACGAACCGCTCCCCAGCGTGACTTGGGTGCTCGATGCGATGAAGCCCGATGCGCCAATTCTGCACGACGATCTGCGTACCGACGAGTTGGGGCAGAAAGGTGACAAGCCGACAAACGTGTCGGTGCATATCGCCTTCGAGCAAGGGAATCCCGCCGAAGGGTTCAAGCAGGCCGAGATTATCGTCGAGCGCGAGTTCCGCACGGCCAGCGTGCATCAGGGCTACATCGAACCGCATGCTGCGGTGGCGATGTGGAACGAAGATGGCCGCCTGAAGATCTGGACGGCCACTCAAGGCTCGTTCACTTGCCGTCAGCAAACGGCCGAACTGCTGCAGATTCCTGTTTCGCAAGTGCTCGTCGTGCCGTGCGAAATTGGTGGTGGCTTCGGGGGCAAGATCGCGGTTTACTTGGAACCTGTGGCCGCACTCCTCAGCCGCAAGTGTGGTCGTCCCGTGAAGATGACCATGCAGCGGGCCGAAGTGTTTGAAGGGACCGGCCCGACTCCCGGTTCCTACATGCGGGTGAAGCTTGGTGCCAAGAAGGATGGCACCCTGGTCGCGGGCGAAGCCTGGCTCGCGTATGACTGTGGCGCGTTTCCCGGCGGCATGATTGGCCCGGGAAGCATGTGCGTCTTCAGTTGCTACGACATTCCCCATGCGCGCGTCGATGGCTACGACGTGCTGAACAACAAGCCCAAGGTGCAAGCCTATCGCGCGCCGGGATCAACGCAGGCTGCGTTTGCGACCGAGCAAGTCATCGACGAATTGGCGCTGCAATTGAAGCTCGATCCGATCGAGATTCGTTTGAAGAATGCGGCCAAGGAAGGGACTCGCCGGGTCGACGGACCGGTTTATCCTCGCATCGGCTTCATCGAAACACTCGAAGCGGCGCGCAATTCCGAGCATTGGAAATCGCCTCTTACCGGCAAGAATCGGGGCCGTGGCATTGCCAGCGGTTTCTGGTTCAACATTGGCGGCGCGTCGAGTTGCTCCGCCAGCGTGATGGAAGACGGCACTGTATCGCTGATCGAAGGTTCGACCGATATTGGTGGCACGCGCACCAGCATCGCGATGCAACTGGCCGAAACGCTGGGGATTACGTCCGATGATGTTCGCCCGCAGGTCGCCGATACCGACAGCGTCGGCTACACGTTCTTAACCGGCGGCAGCCGTGTCACCTTTGCCACGGGTCTTGCCGCGTACAAATTGGGGCTCGATCTGCAGGCGCAAATGCGCGACCGGGCAGCCCGTTTGTGGAAGTGTTCCGTCGATGAAGTGCAAGTCGAAGACGGCACCTACTCTTACAAAGACCAAAAGCTGACGTTCAAAGAACTAGCCGCGAAACTTGCCCAGTCAGCGCTCGAACCGGTCGTGGGCCGCTCGAGCGTTAACCCCGAAGGTTCGACCAACGGTTTCGCCACGCACATTGCCGACGTCGAAGTCGATCCCGAAACGGGCAAAGTGACGATCCTCCGCTACACCGCCATCCAGGATGCCGGCAAAGCAATTCACCCCAGCTATGTCGAAGGGCAAATGCAGGGGGGTGCCGTGCAAGGTATTGGTTGGGCGATGAACGAAGAATACTTCTTCGACAAGAATGACCAGATGCGCAACGCGAGCTTTCTCGACTATCGCATGCCCACCTGCCTGGATGTGCCGATGATCGAGACGATCATCGTCGAAGTGCCCAACCCGGGTCATCCCTTCGGCGTGCGCGGCGTCGGCGAAGCTCCCATCGTGCCACCCCCAGCAGCCATGGCGAACGCGATTCAACGGGCAACGGGAATTCGCTTCACCGACCTTCCCATGTCGCCCCCCAAGGTCTGGAAAGCGCTGCAGAAGTGAATGAGGGCAAACCTGCTTGCTCTCGTGAGGAGAAAGCGTGCCTCAGCGCGTGATTGCAATACACACGGGAAAACCCGTGCCACCCAAGAAGCGATTGAAAATGGGTGCCGGGTTTTGATGATCGCGGCCGAGACTGCAGGCGGAACGAATTACGCTGCGTCTTGTTGATTCGACGAGCTCGCGCTGGGCGGGGCCGGTGGCGGCTCGAACTTGGGTGCCGAGACATCATCGTAATCGTCGTAGTCGCTGTAGGTCTTTTTAGGCGGCGCTGGGCGCGAAGGCGTGGCATCCATCACGTCGCTGAAGTTGACCTGCGATTGCAGATCACTAATGCCCCGGCGGAATTCGCGATAGCTTTTGCCGAACTTTCGCGCTACATCCGGCAGGTTCTTGCCGAACAACAAGATGGCCACAATTCCCAAGATCAACAGTTCTGATGTTCCAAGTCCAAACATGGCAAGCTCTATCCAACAAAGGCAGCCAGTAAAGGCGGGAAATGTTCTTCAGCGGAGCTGCGAACCGTCGCCTCAAGCGAGCGATTCGCAGCCAAATCTGGCAGATCGCAGCGATCCCTAGTGATCTTTGTCGGCGGGAACGGTTTCTGCGCTCTTTTTTTCGTCGATCTTTTTGCCGGTCGGTGGTTCTTCCGGCTCTTCTTCCTGGGTGTTCAAGCCATGCTTGAAATCCTTGATCCCTTTGCCAAGCGAGAACATCACGCTGGGGAGCCGATGTCCGAACAAGATCAAGATAATCACGCACAGGATGATCAGTTCGGTTTGGCCGATACCAAAAACGGCAAGCAGCGGAGCAGCCATGGGTCACTCTCTATAGAGCACGAGCAAAAGGTGGGAAACAAACGGCAGAACAGTTTTGAAACAGAGGCAACGCGATCACCCGCTTGCCAGCCGCCGGACTAGTTCCAGTATAGTCGGCTGACAGCGATTTTGCGCAACTCTGCGCGGGGTGGCCAAACTACGGCGGCCAATTAGGTGGCGTCGGAATTGATGCCTTCTTTGAATTGCTTGAAGCCTTGCCCGAGCGACTTCATGGCCATGGGGAGCCGAGTGCCGAACAGCAACAAGACAACGATTCCGACAACGATCAGTTCTGTGGTACCAATCCCGAACATAGCAGCGCCCTCGCGAACAGGTGGGAAGAAGTGACCGAGTCAGCGGCGAGAGCATCAGTCAGCCCAGCAGGGCAACTTTAGAACCAGCTGATCGGGGCTGCGGCGCGCAAGCGAATGCACGTGTGCAGCGGAAGTAACTGGATTCTACGCAAAAGTTGCCCCGCGTGTCAAATTTGGTTTGGCGGGATCTTTGGGCAGCCTGGCGACTGGCATGTCCATTGCGAATGGGGACAGGCGATGCATGGCAGCCGTGGTTCGCACACTTTGGCGACCTGTTTTGGACCAGCAGTGAGCGAAACCGTGCCGTCGCGCGCTGCGTCCGGGCGATGCGGCGCAAGCTGATTTTTACCTATGGAGTTAAGTGATGTTCTCAAAACTGATGGTCAGCGTGGTCATGGTGGTGATGATTGGTAGCACAACCTCTTTGCTGGCGAGGGAGCTTCATGTTGGCAAGGTCCTGGCTGCTGGAAACGGCTCGATCACCATTCGCGATACGCGCGATATGGACGACGACCGATTTGTCGTCACGGCCGAGACCAAGATCACCCGCAACGGCAAACCTGCCAAGTTGTCAGACTTAGGCATTGGCGACCAGGCCAAAATCAACGCCACCGAGGCGAACGGCAAACTCACCGCGGTTTCGATTGAGGCGTTCATGCCCGAGTGATTGGCCGCACCTTTACCTGAGCCAATCACCGAATTCGATCTCTCCCGAATTATTCGGTTGCGTGCAATGAGTAAACTGATGACCACTCTCCTGAAGATGGGTCGTCGCTTGCCAATGCCGCAACCGGAGCAACTGCCGTGTGGGAACTTAGTCAGGATCAGCCTTGGTGGACGTTCGTCATTCGGGCGGCGGTGGTGTTTGGTTTCGTGCTGCTTCTGCTGCGCATTTCCGGCAAGCGGCAGATCGGGCAAATGACCCCGTTCGACCTGGTGCTGCTGCTGCTGATTAGCAATGCCGTGCAGAACTCGATGAACGGCGGCGACAACACGATCACCGCGGGGGTTATTCTGGCGGCAACGCTCATGGGCATTGATGCCGGCCTGGGCTGGCTCGCTTTTCGCAGTCGTAAGGTCGAGCAGTTGCTCGAAGGCCGGCCGGTGATCTTGATTCACGGTGGCAAGATCGATCACCGGGCATTGGCCGAAGTTCAAATGACCCAGCACGATCTGCAAGCCGCCATTCGGGCAGCGGGGCACACCGGTCCCGAAGAAATTCGGTATGCCGTGTTGGAAACGAATGGCCACGTCTCCGTCATCCCGCTAGAGAAATCCGACTCGGGTGGCGACAATCAGGTACCGGCAGCCAAGCACTAACGACTTCACTTTGCGAAACACCAAGGAAGAATTATGACAACTCCTGCTCATGTGCTTCGCGCGCCCGACGAAGGCCGCACCATTGCTGTGGTCGGCGATCTCTATCGCTTTCTCGCGACCGGCGCCGATACCGGTGGCAAGTACGCCATGTGGGAAGCGATTGTGCCTCCGGGCGGCGGCCCGCCTCCGCACATTCACAGCCGCGAGGAAGAGGCGTTCTATGTGCTCGAAGGGGAGATCACGTTTCAAATCGGCGAGCAGACGATTCAAGCAACCGCGGGGACGTTTGCCAACATGCCGATTGGGAGTTTGCATCGCTTTCATAATGCGAGCGACAAATCCGCGCGGATGATTATCTCCATCGCGCCCGCCGGCCTGGAGCAGATGTTTATGGAAGTAGGACAGCCCATCGCGCTCGGCGAGCAACCGCCGCCACCCTCCAAGGCCGAGATCGAAAAACTGCTGGCCATCGCGCCGAAATATGGTGTGGAGATCAAAGTCCCGCACCATTGAACTATCTCGTATTGAAGTAGCCCGACGCGTCAGCGAGGGGACATTTAATCTCTCGTTCCCTCTCCTTGGAATATGGATTTCGTCTGCGGTAAAGGAACCCAGCAAATAGTTTCCCCTCGCTGACGCGTCGGGCTATGTAGAACCGGTAGTGTTGCGGGATTACCCAGGAGTTCAGCGGAGCAGCGTTTTCACTTTCCAGCGATCGGTCTTGCTGGAGACGAGCACAGCGAACAGCCGACCCGTCGGAGTTAGCGCAGCGAGTTCAGGGTGCGGATATTGAGGCAGCCCAAAGAGAACGCCCGTTTGCTGCAGGGCCATCATTTGTTCATCGTCGAGCACGATCTGCGGCATTTGATCGACGGCGAGTAGCGAAGGCCTAAGGAGTGATTCCACGTTGTCGCCGCGCACTTGCTCGAAGCTGATCGCCGCGTCAATTGCGAAAGGTCCAATCGCGGTGCGACGCAGTTGCGACATCAGCGCTTCGGTTCCCACAGCCCGCGCGAGGTCGCGCCCCAGCGAACGAATATAGGTGCCGGTTCCACATTCGATTTCGACTTCAAGTTGCGGATATTCGTAGCGGAGGATGTGAAAACGATGCACGATAATCGGCCGGGGCTGCAACGCGACCGTCTTCCCTTTGCGGGCCATCTTATACGCCCGCCTGCCATCCACTTTCAACGCCGAGAATGCGGGGGGCTGCTGCATCAGCGAGCCGGTGAACTGCGGCAGTGCTGCTTCGAGTTCCGCGCGACTTGGCCGGCGCGAGTTCGCAATGACTTCCACTTCACCCGTGATGTCTTCGGTATCGCTCGCTTGCCCCAGTAAGAACGTGGCGACGTATGTCTTGGGAAAGCGGTGCAAGTAATCGACCAGCTTGGTCGCGCGACCCACACAGACGACGAGTACTCCGGTCGCCAGCGGATCGAGCGTGCCGGCATGCCCCACCGCGAGCGGCGCGAGGACTCCTTCCAACTTCGTCACCACCAGTCGCGAACTCATGGCCGACGGTTTGTCGATGTTGAGCAGACCGTGGGGTGGGAAGTTCAGAGTGGAAGACATGGGAGGAATCAAGCGAGTAACTACGAACTGGCAACTTCCTTAGCCACAAACTCTGGTTCGATGACGCGCATCGTCCGCCAGCTTCCTTGCAGGAAGCGCACTAGATAGACAAAGGCCATGGCAAAGATCCAACCGGTCATCACATACCACCAGCCGAAGATGCCCCAGTGATAATAGTGCTCGGCGATTTTGCCAAGGACGATCATCAACGTCGAGAGGACGATGGCGACATAGAGAACGAATCGCGTATCGCCGGCCCCTTTGAGCGCGCTGACGAAGATGATTTGCGTGGCATCGAACAGACAGTAGATGGCGACGAACCTCAGGAGCGTAATCGTCAGTTCGCGCACGCGCGTGAACTCGGCCGGGTCGGCACCTTGCGCATGAAAGTAGATGAACCAGTCGGGGACAAACCAATAGGCAGCGGCAAAGACCACGCTGAAGCCGAGCGCGAAGGTGAGCCCGGTCCAAGTCGCGCGGGCCGCAAGGCGGTCGTTATTATCGCCCAGGTATTGTCCGACCAAGGTGGCCACACCGATGCCCAGTCCGATGATGGGAACGAAAGCCACGCTGTTGACGTTAAAGGCTAGCGACGTGGCGGCACCTTCGACTTCGCCGAGACCGGCGATGAAGCGCGTGAGCATCGCAAACCCGAAGGTCTCGATCAGCATCGGCAAACCGCTGGGAAAGCCGTATTTCATCAGCCGGCCCATCAAGGGCCAGTCGAGTCGCCAGGCTTCGGCAATGCCGAAATGTTCGCGGTCGTACGGTCGCAACATTAGCAAACCGAAGACGAGAACGTTGAACCAGTTGCCCAGGGCTGTCGAAATACCCGCCCCGACGATCCCCCATTCAGGAAAACCGAATTCGCCGAAGACCATGCAGTAGTCGAGGACCACATCGAGCAAGCTGCCGGCGACATTCACGATCATCACCAGCCCGGTCTGCCCGCGGCCGGTATAGAGAGCCGACATGGCATTGGCCATGACCATCGCCGGCGCACCGAGAGCCAGCGATTGAAAATAATGCGTCTGCAGTTGCACTTGCCGCGGATCGGACGACGCACCCGCAAACAGATAATGCGCCAGCGGAATCGTCAACGCAAAGACGGGAATGGTGGCAATGCCGAACCAGATTCCTTGGCCAACAACGTGGCCAATTCTTTTCTGCTGCCCGGCTCCGTGATACTGCGCCACAAAGGTGTTGACGTATGAGGCAATGCCGGATGGGAGGCACAACAGCGCCCAGTGCATCATGCCAGCTGGCATTGAGGCTGCCATGGCACCCGAGTCGTACCAGGTGAGGAACAGCCGATCGAAAAACCAGCTCACGGCCCAGAAGGCAGTTGAGATGATGAGTGGAAACGAAAGGGCCAGGACTTCGCGCCCCCCTGCAGGGCGATTCCACCAGGTGCCGTCGGATTGTGGTGCCACAAGCATGGGAGAGGGGGCGAGGTGCCCGTACAAAACAGAAGAGAAGAGAAGAGAAGAGAGTTGCTTACGAGGCAGACAATAGCCCTTGGAGCAGGTTCGCATAGCGCTGGTTGAATTCGCCATTCGACATGGTCGTACAACCGGCCGCTTGTGCCCGGGCGAGGAGTTCGTGATCGACGTGCGGACCAAAGGCCACGATCTGGGTCGTGGGTGTAACTGCTTGAATAGCAGCGACTAAGCCCAACAAGTCCGCACCAACACCGGAGCCCAGGTCAATCATTGCGAGCCGACAATCGGCGGCCAGCTTGGTCGGCACTTCGGCGGCAGACCGCAGGATGACGAGCGACACGCCCAGCGCGCGGGCTGCCGCTGCGATTCGCATTGCAAAAAACATTTCGCCCGAGATGATGCAAGCAGTTGGCATAGCAGATTGTGATACCATGAAAGCTGAGCCGGAGGCGCTAACGCGTCCGGCTCAGTACCGATCGAGTAGCAGCAAGTAAGGACAGTGGAATGAGCGAGCAGCCATGGTATCACGCGGGCCTGCAATTTGAGTGCACGCAGTGCGGCGATTGCTGCACGGGTGCCCCTGGCTACGTGTGGGTGAATAGTGCCGAGATCGCAGACTTGGCAGCTTTGGTTCTGCCGGAGGACCCCGAGAAGTTCGAAGAGCTTTACGTTCGCCGCGTGGGTGTGCGCAAGAGCCTAAAAGAGTTCCCTAACGGGGATTGCGTCTTTTTCGATACCGACAAGCGCAAGTGCAGCGTGTATGGCGCACGGCCTCGCCAATGCAAGACCTGGCCCTTCTGGGACTCGAATCTGCGCAATGAAGCAGCCTGGCAGCAAACGTGCGAAGTTTGCCCCGGCAGTGGCAAGGGAAAGCTTCACCAGCTTGGTCAAATCGAGGAACAGCGTAAGCAAGTCAAGGTTTGAGCGGTCGTTGGCCCGCTTTCAAGACACTGCTTTTACCGATTTTGGGAAAATAATTTTCTGTTGCCGGCAAGTTGGCACTTGGATTTATCAGTTCGACTGTAACTGCATGCCAGTGAATCACTTACAGTCTTCGCAGCAAAGACCGGCATGACTATTCTGCCTTTGCCGGTGGTGCCGACTAGGGAAATTTTGCCGGTTGTATTGGAGTTTGCCGCGCTGCATTCCGATACATGGTTGCACAGGAATTCGAGTTTCGTGCGCCTTCCTCTTGGTCGGTGGAGAAAATGGAAGTTCGGAGCCAGGTTGCCCCTAGCGATACACCCGTCAGAGTCGTTAAACGCGACGTTTGCCGGGCTGATGAAAACTGGGGACGCTTGACTCTAGTACTTACGCCACCTACACTTGGAACGTTCTAAGGCAGCAAATTGCTGCTCTCGGAAAGCCGCCAAGTGCCCCAAGTGGGAGGAGTGCCCGTCGTGACCAAGAAAGAGATCGTGAAGACGATTTCCGAAGAGATCGGCCTGACTCAGCTCAAGACGAAAGAGATCGTTCAAAAGACGTTCGATGCTATCGTCGAGACGCTGGTTGAGGACGGGCGAATTGAACTTCGCAACTTCGGAGTGTTCGAGGTCAAACGGCGGGCTGCTCGCAAAGCGCGAAATCCTCGCACTGGCACGAGGGTCGATGTACCAACCAAGTACGTCGTTACCTTCAAGCCCGGTAAGGAGATGGAAGAAAAGGTCCGGCTCTTAGAAGAGCGGGAAGCAGCCCGACAGGGCAATGGTGCTCCCCCCTCAACTGAGCCGCCTCCAGGTCCATCTGATGCCGGTGCTGGCCCTGATCACGGTTCGACAGGCGGTTGATTCGAGCAGTAGAACGAAATAGTACGATCGCGGTCGCTGAGCAACAATCAGCACGCAAGATCAGCCAACGCAAGGGATTGCGGTCGCACTCACGGAGGATGGTATCATGCGGCAGTGGATTCTGGGAGCTATCATCGCAGCTAGCCTAGCCGCCAATGTGGGCTGCTTCATTCCGATTTACTCGGGTGATCCTGCGGTCCGTACTCGGCAGTTGATCTACACGTCGGAAAACTTCCGGCAGATCACCGAAGAATGGGAACGGATCTGGTTTCTCGATCAGCCCAGCCACTTGACGCCTCACCGCGTCCACGGCGGCGTGATCTAACCAACCAGCAGCAATTCAGTTAGCCCGCACAAGCTCGGGCCAACTGCTTGGCAATTGTCCGTTTTCTCGGCACGGGATAGACTCGGGCTTGTGACGCTCGTTCGTTAGCCACCTCCAGCTGCGAACACAGCATCCTCATGCCCACTTCTTCCAACACAGCGGCCCTTCCGTGCCCGTACCCGATCTTGCCGTTTCGCTGGGGCGACTTTCGCTCCGCAATCCCATCCTCACTGCCTCGGGCACCTTTGGTTATGCCCGCGAGATGCAGTCGCTGGTCGATTTCAGCCAGCTGGGCGGCATCCTACCCAAGACCATCACTAAGGCTGCTCGCCCCGGCAATCGCCCTTGGCGAACTGTGGAGACATCCGCCGGCTTGTTGAATTCGATTGGGCTGGATAACGACGGCCTGGCAGCGTTCCTCGATCATCACTGGCCCTACCTGCAAACCCTGCCGACAGCGGTCGTCGTGAGCATTGCCGGCAGCACGCACGATGAGTTTGTCGAGATGGCCGCGGCCCTGTCCGATCAACCCAACCTGGCCGCGATCGAACTTAATATTTCCTGCCCGAACGTGGCCCACGGTGTCGACTACGGCGCTGATCCCGCGCTCTGTTTTAAACTGGTCTCGGCCGTGCGCGAGCGGTGCCGCGTGCCAGTGCTCGCCAAGCTGACGCCGAATGTGACTCGCATCGTCGATATCGCCAAAGCGGCCACCGATGGAGGTGCCGATGCGCTCTGCCTGGTGAATACGGTGCTGGGCATGGCTGTGAATTGGCGCAAGCGACAGCCCATGCTGGGGAACATCGTCGGCGGGTTGAGTGGCCCCGCGATCAAACCGATTGCGCTCCGCTGCGTCTATCAAGTAGCGCAAGCGGTGAAAACACCGATCATCGGCATCGGCGGCATTGCAACCATCGACGACGTGATGGAATACCTCGTTACCGGAGCGACCGCCGTGCAAATCGGTACGGCGAACTACTACGATCCCACGGTGACCACCAAACTTGTCGCCGCCCTCCCCAGCGCCTTGGCGGAATTGGGCGCGACATCGGTTCGCGAAATCGTCGGCACTTTGAAATTGCCCGGTAAGTAAACACAAAAAGATCAACAGGCTTATGAAAGTTCTCTCCGGCATTCAGCCCACGGGTCGTTTCCACTGGGGCAACTACTTCGGTGCCATCCAGCAGTACATCGATCTGCAGCATGGCAACGAAGCTTACTACTTCATTGCCAACCTGCACGCACTCAACACCGTGCGCGATCCGAAAGCCCTCAGCGGCTATACGCTGGATGCTGCGCTCGATCTGCTAGCGCTTGGTCTCGATCCCAGTAAGGCGATTCTGTTTGTGCAGTCCGATGTGCCTGAAGTCAGTGAGCTCTGCTGGCTGCTAATGACCGGCACGCCGATGAGCATGCTGGCCAATTGCCATGCCTACAAGGCGAAGAAAGAAAAAGGGCTGCCGGCCGATGTGGGGCTGTTCACTTATCCGGTGCTGATGGCTGCGGACATTCTTGCCTACGACGCCGAGATTGTCCCCGTCGGCGAAGATCAGATTCAGCACATCGAAGTCTGCCGCGACCTGGCCGGCAGTTTTAATCATCACTTTGGCGAAGTCTTCGTGCTGCCTAAAGCACGCGTGCTGCAAGCCACGGCGAAAGTGCCTGGCCTCGACGGCGAGAAGATGTCGAAGAGCTACAACAACACCATCGAAGTGTTTGAACCGATCGGCCCCGCCCGCAAAAAGATCATGCGCATCCCCACCGACTCGCGCCCCATGGAAGAGCCCAAGCCCGACTACGAAGGTGATAATCTCTATCAGCTCTTCTCGCTCTTTGCGACCGAAGCTCAAAAAGCTGAAATGGCGGCCATGTACCAAAAAGGTGGCTTTGGCTACGGCACCGTCAAGAAAGCCCTCGCCGATGCTGCCGAAACCTATTTCGCCGCCGCCCGCGAGCGCCGCGAAAAACTGGCCGCCGATCCAGCAGGTGTAAAAGAAATCCTCCGCGACGGCGCCGCTCGTGCTCGGAAGAAAGCGGGCGAAGTCTTATCCCGCGCGAAGAAAGCTTGTGGTGTGGCTTAGCCAAACGCCAAGCGAATTCCGAGTTGCCCCAGTTCGACAAGGGGCGGAAGCTCTTCTCGGTGCCACCATTGGCACCGGTCGGTACTCCCTTGCACTTCGTGCCGCAATTCGCCACCGATCACTTGAGCGCGATAGAAGATGCGAACGTTGTGCATGACCACTTCGTCGACCTGCAAGACATTCGCATCCACGTTGACCAGGCATATTGGCTTGACGATCAGGCCGGTTTCTTCTGCTAACTCACGAACCATGCCATCCGCGGGTGCTTCGCCGAAATCAAGGCCGCCCCCTGGCAGTGTCCACAGGCCAGCCAGCCGCGGCAACTCGGGAGATATGCGGCAGAGCAGAATTCGCTCACCTTCGACGATCAGGCCGTAAGCAGCGACACGCGTACATTTGTTGGCAGGCATCTGGGCCCCTACGCGGCTTCCAGGGCAGCATAAACCTTGCCATGCTGGACTAGCCAAGCAGTATCGCCACTATCTGCATGTTCCTTAATCGCTTTGAGCAGTTGAATCGTCTCTGACTCATAGCAAGGCTCGCTCGGATCGTCGACCGGAATAACCATTTCGACTTCGACAGCCACGACATATTTCTCGGATTGGATGAGCCGCGTTCGCCTGATTCGCTCTCCTGGAATGCGCATGGAAATTCGCCTCAATCGAAGAAGTGGACAGTGACCAGTTTCGCAACGTCGCTTTGCTGCAGGTAAGACCAAACCGCCTTGAACTCCGTTCCGTCCGGCAACTCTTCTCGCACTTCGATTGCGGCATTCGGTTTGGCGTCAACTCGTTCGATAATCAGTTCGCCATCCGCGAGGCCAGCGACTGCCTGCCACTCCATAATACCACGCTCTTCCAACCGCTCGGTAGCGTGCTGTCCAACGACGTATTTTTCTTCAGCGACAAGTCGCCGAATCGCCTCGTAAAGTTGCCCCATCTGCCGAAGCCCTTGATTTCTGAAAGACTCGTACAACCCGACGATTCGTTCGTTTTGCTGTTGCTTGGGCCGCGTTTAGGTTACCTTATCTTTGTCCCGCCAACTCCCCCTCGCCCCACCACCCACCTCACCTACTCTTCAACAAGAGCTCGCCATGAATGCGATTCTCATGCTGCTGGCAGCGGCAGTCCCTGCGCAATTGCCCGAAGGGACTTTACTTCGTTACGAAGGTTCGATGATTGCCTCGAAGGACGATGGCAATCCGCGGATCAAAGAATTCAGCCTGCTGGCGCTGGTGGGGCCGGGGAATGCCAACTCGCGGCCCATCGATTGGGTCATCGAAGAATCCGGTCGCGGCAGTTGGTCGTGGACCGAACGCTTCGCGCGCTGGAATGTCGATGCCACGCGGCGTGAAGATACGCCCGAAGCACCAGCGCTGCTGTTTGAACGGGCCGATGGCAAGAGCATCGTCCCCCTCTGTCCGCTGTTGTTCACGGCCGAGAGTCCGCTCGCTAAGGGTCAGAAGTGGACGGAAGACCGCTACGAATACGAAGTGACCGGCGAGGCCGTGCGGGCCGAGCAAAACTGCTGGACGATCAACGTTCGCACCCCTTATGGCCCGAAGCGAACGCTTTGGGTGGCGAAGACTTCGTCGCTAGTCGTGGCGGTGCGCGAAACAGTGTTTGTTGGCCAAGGGGAGCAGCACGAACTGAAGTTTGAACTGAAAGAGATCAAGCAATTGCCCACGAGCGACTATGCGAAAACCGCGCAGGCTTTCAATGCCTGGCTGGAACTGCGGGCCGAGTTGCAGCGCCCCGCGCGCCACGAACGCGTGGAACTAAACGACGAACAACTGGCCCTGGCCCGCAAGCAAATTGCCAATCTCGAGTCAGCGACCGAGAACACTCCCCTCGCTTCCTTCGCCGCGGCGGCCGTGAAGGACCTGCAGAATCAAAAAGGCCGCGCGGGTGCCATGCAAGCGCTGCGCGAGGCAGCCGTTGGCAAGGCACTGCCAGAACTCAAGCTGACCGATCTCAGCGGCAAGGAATTCGATGCCGCGACCTGGAAAGACAAAGTGCTCGTCCTCCACTTTTGGGAATATCGCGATGCTCCGCTGGAAGAGCCTTACGGCCAGGTCGGCTATCTCGACTTCGCCTCGCGCAAGCATGCCGACAAGGCGCTGATCCTGGGTGTGAATGTCGACGAGCGCCTGGCCGTCGAAGAGACGCGCCGGGGGGCGATCTCGTCCGCCCGGCGCTTAAAGGCCTTCATGAATCTCAGCTACAACATCGCCCTCGATGACGGCGCGCTCGTCAAGCAGATCGGCGACCCGCGCGCCGCGAACGGCAAGTTGCCCCTGTTCGTCGTCGTCGGCCCCGACGGCAAGATCGCCAGCTATCACGCCGGTCTGTACGAGATCAAACCCGAACAGGGGCTGAAGGAACTCGAAGCGGCCATTACGACTGCGGCCGGCAAGTAAGGATCGCAATGAAAACAACTTTAGAGTTGCGACGCAAAATCGCAAAAGTGGGGTGTCCAACAATCGGGTCCATTGTTGGACAGCAAGTTGCGTAACTCTCGGGTTTGCGAGCAATTGGTGTTCAACAATCGGACCCCAAGTTGAACATTGAGGATGAAATCGGCCGGGCCCAAAATGCGCGCAAGTGCGAGTGATGGCAGCTGCCGCCTGAAATTCTTGAAAAAGTCGGCGCGGCGTGACCAGAGGTGTCACGACCGGAGCATCTAATGCGATTGGTGGCAGACCGCCAGGCGCTATCCGGGGGGGCGAGGATTGCGCCCTGACGAAATCCCTTCTGGCAACCGGCACTCGCTGACAACGGGTGACGATTCTGGAAATGGATTTGCCGTTATCGCGCTCGGATAACGGAAATTTCTGGAACTCGATTTGGCGTGGTTGCCTGCATGCGACGGTAGTAACCCCTGGGAAGATCGCGGTTTAAGTTCGAAAGAGTGCGTGTGGAGCGAGTTTGGATAACGGAAATTTCCGGAAACCGTTTCGCGGACATTTCCTGATCGTTTATTGCACAATTCGTTGTCAATTAATGACTTACGACGGAACGACAGGTATGTGAAACGTGCGAATAACGGAAATTTCCGAACGGGCGAGCGGGAAAGATGAAGGGAAGGTGGGCGGGCGAAAAACAGTAGCCTCTCCCCAAGAAAGTGGGTACCTTGAGTGGCCGGTTGCCGGCGGTGTTTGTCTCTCGGCTATTCGTGTGGGATGCGTGTATGACTCTCGTAGCTTCGTGCCAATGTGGCCAGTCGTTCGCGGCCAGTCCTCACCTGGCGGGCAAGACGTTGCCTTGCCCTGCCTGCGGCCGGGCTTTGACCGTGCCAACCCAGGCACCAGCTGCGCTGCAGCCCATAGCGCCCAAGCAGTTCGCCCCCGATCCGTTCGCCCAGCCCTCGTATCCGCCGACTGCTGGCAAGCCCGCTTATCAACAGCCCGGGGGCCGACCGGCAACTGCCGGCGGCCTGAGCTTGCAAACCAAGCTACTCATCGGCGGTGCCGCGGGGGGTGGCCTACTGCTGCTCGGCCTGGTGGCGGTAATGTGCTATTGGTTCTTGGGATCTTCCGCGCGAGTCGCCGGAGGACCTGCCATGCGCACGAACAGTGGCCCACCACCGGGCTTCGGGATGCCGCCGCCAGGCTTTCAGCCCACGCCCTGGCAAAACCCGCCGCACATCACACCCCCGCCGCGGCCCTCCATGCCCAGCGGTTCAAGCCCGGCACGTCCTGGTTTCGGCCAGTATTCTTCCAGTCCCAACAACAGCCCCAGGCTGGCGATGTCCAGCCCTTTTCAGGTGGCCGGCCAATTCACCATCGACTCCCCTACGGATTGCCTATGGAAAGAAAAAGCCATCGACACCTATGGCGGCGTGCCCAGCCGACTCTATCAGGGCGATCGCCCTCGCACCAAAGGATTCCTCACCGTCAGGGTGGCCGAAATCCCGCAAGCCAAGCAGGACCAGCGCGAAGCGGTGCTCGAACGAACCGCGATCGAAATCTCGAAGGCTGTTCAAGACGCCGGCAAAACGCTGGGCGAAATCAAAGGGCTCGAAGTCAGGCCCAACATCCCCGACACCGTCGAGTTCACCTACACCTACACCGACGAGTTCGGCCGCAAGCTCGGCGGCGGCCGCCTCGTCTTCGGCACCAAACGCATTGCCATCACCAAGTACCTCTGCACCGACAACTCCGACGCCGAATTTCTCAGGGCCGTCCTCCGGACCTACAGGGAGCTCTAAATCATGCCCCCATCACCGCAATGCACATACAACTGGCTGCCTTATCCTCGGTGGCACGGGTTCCACCCGTGTGTTCCCTGGTCTTATGCGGTAACGCTCCTAGCCAATTCTCGCGGACATCAATTCGATTTCGCCATGAACTGCATCGCAGCGTTACCTCAGAACGGCACGAAGTCCACCAGACGGAGCCACTCTCCCTCAAACGAAAATTGCCTGCAGACACGGGTAGAACCCGTGCCACCCAACGCCGTGAACCCTTTTTAGGCAGCGGTCGTGAGGTAGCGGGCGCGATGGATTTGGGACTTGGTAGCGAGTAGGAACTCGGGAGAGCCAGCGGGCGGGTCGGGACGTTTTTTGCGAGGATAGTTGCGGCTGGATTTGTTGGCTCGCTCGTAGGTGTCGCGCACTGCTTGAGGGAGTTGGTGGGGGAGCGATTGTTGCCGAGCCAGCGGATGTCGATAGTCGCGCATCAGCCGCCGATACGTGCGCCAGACGCCCGCTAGGCTGAGTTGAGTAGGATCTAGTTGTACGCGCGTCGCTTGGACCTGAGCATCGAGCGCCATGCTCCATAGTCCCAGCAGCGACCACTCCAACTCCAAACGCGCATGCGCGGCATTGGTGCTGCGAAGTTTGCGGCGCTGATACGTTTGCTTCAAGTGGCGAAAGAAGAGTTCCACGCCCCAGCGACGACGGTAAACGTCGAGGACTTGTCCGCGCGATAATTCTTCTTCTCCGACGCTGGTGAGCAAGTAGACCGGATACTTTCCACCAGTGGCCACGACGAGGCGTAACACGAGCGGCGGCTGACTGCGACGGGCAGCACGATCGGGCCAGAGATACACCGTGCCAACGACTTCGCGGGAGAAGCCCAGCTTGTACAGCAGACGCACATTCGAACCGACTCGCACCAGGAAATGGCGACCACTGTTAACAACGGCGCGCAGACAATCGTAACCCACGAAGCCAGCATCGGCGGTGATCAGGGCATTGCTCGGAAGTTCGTCGAGCATCGCCAACCAATGCTCGCGCTCGCTACTGCCGGTCGGACCGATTCGCCACGACCAAGGCAGTCCTGTGCCGACGTGAAACAGCAGGGTCAACCACATTTGCGGGACGCTTGCCTTGCGCGAGTGAATCGCGGTGCGCGGTTTCTGGCGACGATTGCGTTTGAGTTTTCGTCCCTTACCATCGCGAACCGGAGCATGTGCCGCCTCGTGTGACTTGCTTCGCGGCACGTCGACTCGGCTGCCATCAATGCCGAAGAGGACCAGGCCATGAACTCGCCAAAGGGTGGGTAATGCACGCTGCATCTGCCGTCGAAACGTCACCTGCAATACGCCGACCAGCAGCACCGTCCAACGCAGCAGCAACTTCATGAAGGCTTGCACCGAACTGGCAAACTCCTGTTGCGGCGCAAACAGAAATTGAGCTAATCTGCGGGCAGCAAAGAAGCGGTCCCCCAGCGTGAGTTCATCCGACCAAGCCCAGAGCAACGCCGTGGCCGCCAATTGCCGTGGGCCCCACGTGCAGTCGTCACGAAACCGAATCGCACCCCAGTCCCCCTCGCCGAGCAATCGCTCCAGTGACTGCTTGAGCTGATCCGCTTGGAACTCGGCAACGACAACCTGACTTCGACCTTGCTGACTTCGACTAGGGTCTTGATGCGACATTCCCGAATCCTTTCGGGTGAGCGGTGAACGATCCTTTCGCGGTGAGAAACGAAAGCATCGCCACTAACCTCAATCGCATCAAGACTTTTTCACTCTCGCCAAAAAGGGTTCACGGCGTTGGGTGGCACGGGTGTACTCACCCGTGTTTGGTGGCCATTTTGGGGCGAGAACGACTGGCAACGTCTGGTGGAATGCGAGCCATTTTGGGGTAAGGCGGCACTTCCCTGGTGGGCGACATCGGAGCTGGTTTCTGTCGTTCTTGGCGACGGAGCCGTACCTCATAAGACAGGGGAGAACACGGGTGAGTACACCCGTGCCACCCGAAAAAGGACCGGCCAGGCGTGTCGCTTCGGCGTGCGAGTAGTGGCAAAATAGTATACCCATTCACGCTGGCAGGATGAGTTTCCTACTTAGCCCGATGCGTGAGCGAGGGAACTATTCTGATATCGCGTTCCGCTGCGAGGAGCGGTTGCTCTCGATTTCCCCTTGCTGACACGTCGGGCTATTTGCAGAGGCTTTTCTCACTCCCAACACGCTCCTTCGTGCCAGCGAGAACGGTGGAAAAATAATTTTGAGGTGGACCAGACTAGTCAACGACTGCGCATCTAACTTGTTGGCTAGAACTTTGGCAATTTGGGTGGAAATAAAGAAAATGTGCGATGGAAGTTATGCGTAAAGTGTCTTGTGAGTCGTGGCATCTGGTTGTGGAAATTATGGAAATTGAATTTGGATGTTTCCATCGTGTCGTAAGGAGTTATGGCGAAGGAGGAAGGTGTAACTGCCTGGCGGATGAGGAGTTGGGCGATGAAGGCAATTTCGCGCGCGAGTGAGAATAACGGAAATTTCCGGTTTCGGAGTTGCTGCATGGTTCGTGGTTTGTGAGTGCGATCGCTGCAGCGGTGGGGCGAATGTTCCGGCGGAGAGAGCGCAGCAGACGGCGCTCGAGCACACTCCTCGTTGACACTGCGAGTTACCTGGGAAGGTGGAAATTATGGAAATTGAATTTGGACGTTTCCAGCGTGTCGTAAGGAGTTATGGCGAAGGAGGAGGGCGTAACTGTTTGGCCGATGGGTAGTTGGGCGATGAGGGGAATTTCGCGCGCGAGTGAGAATAACGGAAATTTCCGGTTGTGGAGTTGCTGCATGGTTCGTGATTCATGGTGGCGAGCGCTGCAGCGGTGGGGCGAATGTTCCGGCGGAGTCAGCGCGGCAGACGGCGCGGGGGGCACACTCCTCGTTGACATTTCGGTTTACCTGGGAAAGTGGAAGGGAGAATCACGGAAAGTGCCGGTGTGGGGCGATCGCAGAGTGCGAGTTACGTCGCCGAACCGCCAACAGGGGGTGTTCAACTATGGGGGGCATCGTTGAACAGAGGATGGCGTAACTCTCGGGTTTGGCTGGGGGTTCGTGTTCAACAATGAGGACATTGTTGAACGTTTAGGGTGAGAGCGGCTGGGGGCAAATTGGCGTAAGTGCGAATTGATTTCACTTCGCCCAAGCTTGCCCCGCCCAGTTTGTTGCTGCGGTCCTGTCACAACGGGTTTGGTCGCTGGTATTGAGGTTGTCAGGCGCTTTCTGCCTGGCACATTCACCCCGCAAGCAGGAGCCCCAGCATGAACGTCCGCCGTTTCCTTTGTGTCGCCAGCGTTTTCGCTTGCCTGATTTGTTTGTCGTCGACAGTGTCGGCCATTGATGTGAGCAATACCAGCTATGCCGCGGTGGCGTATGCTCCGTCGACCGGCAACTATCGCTACGCCTACAACTACGGCAGCCGCTTCTCGGCCGAGCAGGCTGCCCTGCGGCAGATGACCGAGAAAGATGCCAAGATTGTCTGCTGGGTCAATCGGGGCTTTTGTGCTTTGGCCCTCGGGGACGAAGCGGGCAGCTATGGGACCGGCTGGACGTTCGGTGACGAAGCTGGCAATGCTGAAGCCATGGAAACGGCCCTGAAGAACTGCCGCGAGCGAACGAAGGGAGCCCGGATTGTGCTCTGCCTGGTTTCGGACGGTCAGTATATTTATGAGCCTAGGCCGATTCCTCGTTTTCGGCCGATCGAGACTACCCCGCCGTCGCCCAGCCTTGTTCCGCTGCTGCCGCCGTTCCTGCTTCCAGAGCCGACTGCCTCGCCGTAGATCTGCATCAGGTGAATTTGATGGCCGGGCCGACGATGGCGTCGGTCTTGTGGCGGATGACGTAAGCGAACTTATTGATGAAGTCGTATTCCCATAGTTCCCATTCTTCTTTGAACGTCCAGCCCTGTTTTGAGAGGGTGGTAAAGCCTTCTTCTCGCAGCTGGAAAACCCATTCGTAGGGGCGGGTTGAGCCATAAAAAAAGCCGACGTCGACCGCATAGTTCTCGCAGCCCTCGGCCAGTTGCAGCATGTGCGTCAGGCTGAGTTGCCCGGCTGCATCGCCCATGCCACGCACACGAAAGTTCGACACGCGGTTCTTCATTTCGGCATCGACATCGTCTTGCGTCAGACCCATGCAAGCCGCGGCGACTCCTTTGCCAAAACCCTCCTTAATGAATTTGGTCTGGATGTTTCGGAGGGCGTCGCGGAGCGCCGCCTTATCGGCGATGGCTAGGATGACATCGGGAATCATGGAAGCCAGGTTCGAGGCGGTGAAGGCACCGGCGACCCCTGACTTGAAGGCAACTTTCGCCGCGTTGAGCTTCACGCGAATCTTGGCGCCGGTCGACGGAATCGAAGTCCCCGTTCCGCCTGGCGCGACTCCTCCACTTGTGCCACCGCCGGTTGGTGCAGTTCCGCCACCGGTGCTGCCTCCTCCACCGCCTCTGGTGGGCGTCGACCCGCCGGAGCCGCCCGCTTTGGCTGCGGCGCTTTTCGGTCCGCTGCCAGTCCCTTTTTTGACGTTCCCATTCAGGTCGATTTCGATTTCATCCAGCCCTACTAATCGCCGCGCAACTCGGAAGTCTTCGGGCGTCCCCTGCTTTGCCAGCGGCAAGTTGCATTCGTCCGCCACGGACACGCCCAGTTTTTTCGAGACGGCCGTGCCGTTGTTGCGAAACCCTCGATCAAGGCTCCACACTTCGGCATCAATCGCGCGAGCCTGAGCCGCCGTTTTGACATCCGCCTCGCCCAGGATTGTCTTGCCATTGCCGACGTTGTTTTTGGCAATCACTTCCTCGTAGATCTTGGCATTGCCGGCCGGTGCGGTCTTAATGCCCATTTCGCGCAGGAATTCCTTCTTGGCAGTGGCCGTGCGCGGAATATCGGGCTTGTTCACCATTTCATCAAACGCTTGCTCGCTGACGAGGATCTCGGCACCCGAGGCCCGCAGTTGCTTCAAGGCATTCGCAGCTGCTTCATTTCCCCGCCCAATCTGCTCAATGACGTTGGCATCGAGTAAGACCTTTCTCGTCATGACGAAGACTCCGTTTTCTCACCGATTGGCAAACTCTGTTTCGTAAACTGGCGTCGTGAGGACGGCAACAATGCAGGCGGAATGGTAGTAACGCTGCTAAGGTTCGGGGTCATAGAATGGTGAAGCGCAACACGGGCCGATTTGTTACAAAGCACTTGTAAGGAAGGCCGTCATCGGGCTCCAGCATTTTGGGGATATCGGAAATTAGAAGGCAGGTACGATGGCAAAGAAAGTGACGCCCAAGACGGCGACGAAACCCAAAGTAGCGAAGGCCAAAGCGGCACCCGCGTCGCCGAAGGGCAAGACCTTCACTCTGGAAGAAACGCTCAGCCAGCTGAAGTCGTTGGGCAATGCAAGTGTGCGGGCGCAAAACGCTAAGGGCGGGGCTTGGGGCGCCGGCGCTGGTGACAATCAGTTCGGGGTGAAACGCGGCGACATTCGTAAGCTTGCGGACAAGATCAAGACCAATCACGAGTTGGCCTTGTCGTTGTGGAAAACCGGCAACGTGGACGCCCAGCAACTGGCGACGCTCCTGATCGATGTCAAACTCCTATCGTCCGCTGAGTTGGAGCAAATGGTGAAGTCGATCTCCTTTACATGGGTGGCCGATTGGCTCCATTCCTATGTCGTGAAGGAGCATGCCGACAAAGAAACGCTGCGCAAAAAATGGCTAACTTCGAAAGACCGCTGGACGGCCCGTTCTGGCTGGCAACTGACAGCTGGCCGCGTTGCAAAGAGCCCCGACGGGCTCGACCTGGAAGCGCTGCTCGGTCGCATCGAGCAGGAGATGGCCACCGCCATGCCCGAAGTGCAATGGACAATGAATGCTTGTCTCGCCGAAATCGGCATCCACTTCCCCAAGCTACGCAAGCGCGCCATCGCGATCGGTGATGAGTTGGGGCTCTATCGCGATTATCCTTGTTCCAAAGGCTGCACCTCACCCTTCGCCCCGATCTGGATTAACGAAATGGTGAAGCGGCAAGGGTGAACACGTTTCAGAGGGAGAACTTCAGAATGCCCGATGCGATTGCGGCGACTTTGGCTGCTCCGAATCTCAAGCCCTTGGCAGCGACGATGCCCGATATGCCGGTGCATCGAGTGCCGCTCGTCAAAGCGACCGCTGCGAACTTGCGCGGCTTCGGCGAGATCATCGAGCATCCGGATGCGCGCAAGGTCGAGATCGTGCGCTGGCCTTCGCTGGGGTGGCGGCAAGTGGAACCGGGGACCGGCGATCAAGGTGGCACCACCGAAGGGATGTTTGCCTTTAAGTGGCACGGCGATGTACTGCGGGCCCGCAACGAAGCGGTGAATGACGACTATGTGTTGGGTTGGACTTGCCAACCGAGCCAGGCCCGCGAAGACCGGCAGACGGCCCCGCGCGAAGAGTTGCTGCTGTGGCGGTGCAACTATCATCCTGACGGTGGCCAGTTGTTCTTTCCGCTGGAGCCTGGTCCCTTCGTCACCACGTTGGCTCTTCCCGGCGACGACATCACGCCCGACAGCTTCGTCGCGTTCTACTCGGAGGGTGGCACCGGCCTCTACATTCATCCTGGCGTCTGGCACGAAGCGCTCTGCCCCGTCAACGACAGCTTTCGCTTCTTCGGCCGTCAGGGAAAAGTCCATGCCCGCGTCGGCTCGAACTTTCCCCAAGAGTTCGGCTGCTACTTATCAGTCTCTTTACGCGCAGAAGACGCTCGCGAGACGCTTTAATTTGCGGGCCGCTCAGTTCGCGGGAGCCGGCTGGCCGGCCGCATCTTCGATGGCTTTCGCCTCGGCCGCGGTCAGCATTTTATCCTGCATCGCCTGCTCCCAGGCAGCCTGTAGCTGCGGGTTCTTTTCCACCACTGCGCGTGTGCGAGTAACCAGGTTGGCGTTGGCAACTCTCAAATACCACAGCCAGCCGCACATCGGCAAGATGAAGACGACCATGGCCACCAGGGCGAGGACGACACCGACTTTTTTGGTCCGGCGATCCATGAAAACTCCCACTTCCGTTGAAGTACTAATTCGATCACGCAACGTAGTGCGATGCGACCATATTTGGCGAGATCGGCCTTACGATACGCCGGCAGGGCCGCGCCGGGAAGCACCCAATTCCCTGCTGAACCGCGCAACGCACCAGCCGTGGCAGGAGCACGTTGGGCAGCTAGTGCGAGGCCGATAACGAGGGTAACTTACAACTCTGATCTGCTGAGCAAGACATCGCTGTTTCGCTACTGATTATTCTTTTCCTGCACAAGGACCTTTCCATGCTGTCCCGTTCTGAGTTGAAGGCCTTTCAAGCCAAGAGTGCTTACCCCTCCGTTTCGATTCTGGCCCCTACGCATCGGACGGCGCCGGCTAACAAGGCCGATCCCATCAAGGTGAAGAACCTGGTGAGCAAGGCGATTGCCCGCCTGCAAAAGGAATTTAAAAAGCGTGAAGTGGCGGCTGTGGTCAACAACTTGAAGGAACTCGTCAAGCAAGTCGATTGGCAACATACGCTCGATGGCTTGGCGCTGTTTGCGAGTGCGACCGAATCGCTGGCGGTCAATCTCCCCTTTAAAGTGAAGCCTCGCGCCATCGTGGACGAGACGTTTGCGACCCGCGATCTCGTGTATGCCTTGAACCGCGCGGTCCCTTATCGCGTGCTGGTGTTGGGGCATACTACATACTTCTACGACGCTTGGACGACCGTGCTCGAAGAGCACACGAAGGCGCCGTTTCCGTTCGAGCATCGCGGACCCGGTGGCGCGGCGAAGCTGCCCGGCGGTGTGGGAGTCAATCGTTCAGCCATCCGCGACGAAGCGATGCGGAAGTATTTTCGCACGGTCGACGAAGCGGTCGCGAAGATTCAAAAAGCCAGTCCGCTGCCGCTGGTGGTGGTCGGCGTCGAACGGAACTTGGCCTTCTATCGCGAGGTGACCTCGCAGCAGGCATCGATCGTGGGCATGCTCGCCGGCAATCACGAAAAGACGGCCCCCCTGGCACTCGGCAAGTTGGTGTGGCCCGTGTTTGAAGCTGGCGCGACGGTTCGTCGTACCGAAGCGCTGGTGCAACTCGATGACGCGGTGAGCGCGAGTCGGCATGCTTCGGGAATCGATCAGGTCTGGCGCGCTGTGGTCGGCGGCAAGGTCCGCGTGTTGCTGGTCGAAAAGAACTTCAAGTATCCGGCCGATATCAGCCCGGAAGGTGACCGCTTAATGCCCTTCACGGGTAATGGGCCGGCAGCGCTCGACGATGTGGTCGATGAGGTCATCGAACGAGTCATGGAAGCCGGTGGTGAAGTTTACTTTTATGGAGAGGACGATCTGGAAGTTCATCAAAAGATCGCGGTCGTGGTCCGCAGCTAAGCGCTGATTGCGTCCTCTCTCCCTTTCCGTCGATAGCAGGGTTGTCCTGTGGATACCAGCCAGCTGCGCGATTATGCGACAGTCGTAACGGCCATCGTTGCGCTGTCGGTCTTCGCGCTGAACTCGTACGCGCAGATTCGCAATCGCCGCATTGAGAATCTGTCGCGGTTCATCGAGGCGCATCTGCGGCTGTTCGACGAAGGAAGCTACATCGCGCAGAATATTGCGGCGATCGAGAGCCGGACCCTGGTGCGCGACCCAACAAATTGCGACATGGAACGCAAGTTTCACCTTATGCTGCTCGAGATCGAGCACCTGGCCATTCTGGCCAACAACAAAGCGGTGCCTCGCCCCACGCAGGTCTATATGTTTGGCTCCTATGCGAGCGAGTTATTGAAGGTGATTACTCAGGCCGAGCGCGAGAGCATGGCGTGGGAACTGGCCATTGGATTTCTCGACCGCCTGGCGAAAGACACCGACGCCTATCAACAACTAACCCGCAAACAGCGTGAACGCTTTTGGCTTTGATACGGAGAGTCCCGGCACGCTTCGGCTTCAATTCCGCACCATTGAAGTGTGGCGAAAACCTGGCCCATCTGGTTAGAATGGGGGGCTGCTGGAGAACCTGCCGTGGCTGTCGGTGCCGATCAATTTGCAAAGTCCGTCATCGTCGCGGGGCTTTCGTCGGCTGACGAAATCAAAGGGCTGTGGAACGAACTCCCAGCCGGCCAGCGGCCAAAAGATGGCGCAGCCCTCGCCAAGCTGCTCGTCGAGCGCGAGAAGCTCACCAAGTTTCAGGCTGAGGAGTTGCTGGCCGGCAGTCAGACTCCACTGGTGCTGGGCGACTACGTGTTGCTCGCCCGGATCGGCGCTGGCGGCATGGGGCAAGTCTTCAAGGCCCAGCATCGCCGCATGAAACGCCTGGTGGCGATCAAGCTGCTGCCGACTTCCCTCACCAAAGACGATGCGGCCATCAAGCGGTTCGAGCGCGAAGTTGAAGCAGCCGCCAAGTTGGTCCATCCCAACATTGTCGTGGCCTACGATGCAGGGCACGCCAAGGGACAGCATTTTCTGGTGATGGAACACGTCGCGGGACGCGACCTGTCACACATCGTCGCTTCGTCCGGCGCGCTGCCGGTCGCGCAAGCCGTTGATTACATTCGCCAGACGGCGAAGGGGCTCGCCTTTGCCCACAGCAAGGGAGTCGTTCATCGCGATATCAAGCCGGCCAACCTGCTGCTGGATCAAGAGGGCGTCGTCAAGATTCTCGATATGGGTCTCGCTCGTTTCGATGATGGTGCCGTTCAGGACGGGCTTACCAAATCGGGCGACGTAATGGGGACTGTCGACTACATGGCACCGGAGCAGGCCTTCGATACTCGCCATGCCGACGGCCGGGCCGATATTTACTCGCTGGGCTGCACGCTCTATCGATTACTCACCGCGCAGAACATGTACGAGGGTGAATCACTCGTGCAAAAGCTGATGGCGCACCAGCAGAAGCCAATTCCGCCCCTCGCCACGCAGCGGCCCGATGCGCCCAAAGAGTTGGTGGCAATCTTCGAGCGAATGGTGGCCAAGAAACCGGAAGCCCGCTATCAAACAATGGCCGAGGTCGAAGGGGCTCTCATCGCCCTCGCTGCCAAGGCGTCCGGTCCTGTCGCCAAGCCTGCAGCGGAGAGCAAGCTCGGCTCCTTCTTTCAATCGTTCTCGGGCAACAAGGCAACGACCAGCGGAGCGGCCCTTGCCGAACAGCCACGCACGACTGCCAACTCAGCGGCCGACGTTTCCCCAACAATCGCGCTCAACAACTCGCAAGCCACGACGGATCCTATCTCACAACGATCGATCCAGGTCGCCAGCGATCGCTCACTCAAGAGGCCCCGCGGTCCTTGGTGGCGACAACCGCTCGCGCTTGTCGCCGGCGGGCTGGGCGGCCTGCTTCTGATCGCGCTCGGTGTGTGGGTCATCATTAAGGACAAAGATGGGAATGAAGTAGCAAAGGTCAAAGTGCCCGATGGAGGCACAGCGATTGTGAAAGCAGACGAAACTAGTGGGAGGCCGACTGCATCGCGTAACGCAGTGTCTTCCCCCAACTTCGCACTGCAGTTCGACGTCGATAGTGTTGTTACCTGCCCCGTCGAGGTCGATCTTTCGGGACCACTCACTCTCGAAGCCTGGTTGCATCCAGATGCTGTGCAACAAGTGGTTCCAGATAAAGTTCCTTCGTCGGTGTTTTTCTATGACCTGCTCAACCTCGGTGGCGAAAATGGTCAGTGGCATTTCCGCGTTTGGAAACAAGGTGAGATTGTTCACTCCGCTCCAACCGACCGCCCCACGCACTTGGCAGGCGTTTACGAAAAGAAGCAAATCCGCCTCTATGTGAACGGTGCTCTCGTCGGAACCAAGAACCTGGACCTTGATGAGGACTTTCTCAAGCAAAGACATGACTTACGGCTTGGCTGGGTTCACACCGGCTTGATCGACGAAGTGCGCGTTTCCAATGTTGCCCGTTATCAGGGCAACTTTGCGCCCCCCGCACGTGGCGATCGCTTTAGCAAAGATTCCAGTACGCTTGTGCTTTACCATTGCGACGAAGGAACCGGCGACGTCCTGATCGACTCCTCCGGCAACAATCACCACGGCAAGATCGTCGGGGCCAAGTGGGTTAACAACGATGCCGACCCGGCTGCATCAGGTTCGATCGGTGCCCTGTCGTTTACCGGCAGCAGTTGGGCCGAATTGCCCATTGAGTACGACGGGAAGAGGCCATTCACCGTGGAAGGGTACGTGATTGCCCAGTTGCCGGACGACCTGGAAAACGCTGGTCTAGTTCATTTTTCGGGACGCAAATGGTCCGGTTTGGTGATCCGAGGGAAGATGTGGGAGGCCCAACTCAGCCAGACGGCTAATGGATACAATCTGACTCGCCGAAAGGATGTCGAACCCGGAAAGGCCGTCCATTTCGCCTGGGTGTGGGATGGGAGCAAGATCGCGCTTTTCGTCGACGGCTTGCGCTTCCCCGAGTTTCCACAAAACTACGGCCCAGGAGAACTCAAGGCGGCGAACATCGGTCCGATTTTGTTGGGCAGGCTACCCGATGAGAAGAACCCCATGTTCTTTACCGGGCAGGCTTACGAAATTCGTGTATCGAACAAGGCTCGGTATACCGAGAACTTCGTCCCCTACAAGCGGTTCGAGCCGGACGCCGACACGGTGGCGCTCTACCACTGTGACGACGGGAAGGGCGACGTGCTCAACGACTCCAGCGGCAACAACCACCACGGCAAGATCGTCGGGGCCAAGTGGGTTAACGTCAGGGGAGCCCGGAGAAGTTCGATGCCTTCGCCGGCCGAGGTGCTTACCTCGCCCGATTATGTTTGGACCGAGCCGGAGAATCTGGGCCCGTTGATCAACGGCGCGTCTGCCGAAGTAAGTCCAACCCTGTCAGGCGATGGGCTCACTTTGGTTTATTTCAGTTACAGCAACAGTCGCTCAAAAATGGTAATGGCGACGCGCACGTCGGTCGATGCTCCTTTCAGCGCCCCTCAACCTTTGGGAACCGACCCTGTCTTCGCCGAACATGGATCGACTTCGCCAACTCTTTCGACAGACGGCCTTTCGATCGTGTTTCGCCGGTTTGCCAAAGGAACGACGGATCTGCAATTCACTGATCTTTGGGAAGCACGTCGCCGTTCGATCCACGTTCCGTTCGACGCCCCCAAACCTTTGGCCGAGTTAAATTCAACGGCTATGGATTGCGAACCGAACCTGTCGGCAGACGGCCTCACACTGTTGTTTCGCTCGGAGCGAGCCGGATTTCTACGGGATCGATATTGGCTCAGTCAGCGACCCAAGATCAATGCGCCGTTCGGAACTCCAGCTCCGTTTCTCCTGCCACGCCATCCGGCAATGACGGAGATCAGCAATACCATGAATTCCGTTCTATCGTCGGACGGTCGAGCATTGATTTTTGCCGTCACCACCAAAGAAGATTCGCAGCTTTGGGTCAGCACACGAGCTAACACCGACCAACCGTTTGAAACGGTGACGCCGTTGAATCTGCCTCGCGGCCGAGCCGACATTCGCGATGGTTGTCCTGCGCTCTCAGCTGATGATACGACGTTAGTGTTTATGTCGGATCGCCCAGGTGGACAGGGTAGTACTGATCTTTGGCAGACCCGCCGCGTGCCGAAAAGTGGTACTGCGCCGAATGCTACTGCCCCAGCGCGGCCGAGTGCGACGTCTCCGTCTTCAGCTGGCAGCAGATGGAAAATCGTGGCGACCGAAGCCCGCAACGGGCCGGGGAGTTTGCCCAAGGTATCTGCGCCGTTTATCGGCCACGACGGCATGACGTTGGTCGGAAGTACCCCGGGCAAAGATCGCGACGTGGTGCTTACGACCCGCGAGCGTGTCGGCGATCCTTGGCCCACACCGGTGAATTTGGGGCCGATCGTCAATGGCAAAGTGGCAAACGAATCGGAAGACAATTACGCGACGATTTCGCAGGATCGCAAAACGCTAGTCTTCTTCTCTAAACGATCGGCAGGCGAAGCATTGTGGTCGACCGCCCGTGCCGACGCCGCCCAACCATTTAGCGCACCCGTCCGGCTAGGAACCGAGATCAATGAGCCTGGTCGCTCTTGGTATCCCGGCCTCTCTGCCGATGGCCGGTGGCTGACGTTTACGCGGACGACTTCCTCGCAGCAATCGGTCGGTCGTGTAGCGCGGCGAACTGGGCCTGACCAGGAATTCGCGTCGGTGCAGCCAATCGGCCAAGCAATCGACGGTTTGGGCAATCTCCGTTCGACATCCATTACCAACGACGGCCTCACGCTGGTGGCGGTGGTGGCCGAAGATCGGACCCCCGAAGCGCCCAAAGCCATTTGGATGGCGACGCGTCCCACGATCGACGCACCGTTCGAAAACCCAATCGAACTCGGCCCCGAATTTCGCGCGGCGAACCTGGCCGTGTCCATCTCTGGCGACGGTCGTACGCTGTGGGTCATCCGCGACGACGACTTGCTGAAGGCTGTCGCCGTGCCATCTCCCACCACTTCGCAAGCACCGCCCCCGGCAGTCTTTCCCTTCGATACGGCGGCTGCGCTGAAGCATCAAGAATCTTGGGCGAGGTATCTCGGCAAGCCGGTCGAATTCACCAACGGCCTGGGCATGAAGTTCCGACTCGTTCCGCCGGGCGAGTTCCAGATGGGGCTTGGCCCGGAGTATACCGACGAAGAGTTGATGCGGCTGACGGGTGTGAAAGAAGATCGATTGAATAGGCAACTAGTTCATGCGCGGCCGGCGCATCCCGTACGAATCACGCGGCCGTTCTACATGGAAGTAGAGGAAGTCACGTCCGGCCGCTATCGCGACGTCGTCGGGCAACTACGACCCGAGATGGAGCAGGATCCGAACAAACCGTTGTCGAGCTACGTGGCCTGGCCCGACGCGATCGCGTTTTGCAATAAGCTGAGCGAGCGCGAAGGGAAGCGGCCCGCCTACCGGATCGAAGGGGCGCAGATCACACCCATCGACGATGCCGACGGCTACCGCTTGCCCACCGAGGCCCAATGGGAATATGCCTGCCGCGCGGGTACGAACACGCTCTGGTACTTCGGTAATGACAGCGTCAACGACGTCGAGTTCAAGAGACAGTGCGCTGCCCCCAATCCGTTCGGTCTGGTTGGCCTATACGCTGGGTCGAGTGAGACGTGTTGGGACTGCACTGCTCGCGGCGGCGGTCCGTACTCGGCGGGGCTGCTTAGCCGTCGCGACGATCCTCGGGAAGACGTCGGGGCATTTCGGATCAAGCGCGGCGGCTCGGGCAAGGACGGTGGCGGAGTAGATCGCCGAACGGTCAATAGTTTCGCACGCGCCGATTTCTGGGCCGACGAGACCGAAGTAGAAAAGACAAATTACTCCGGCTTCGGCCGCGTCGTGCTGCCAATCGCGCTGCCCGCGCCGGGTGCGGCGGCGACGGAAGTCGATCTCTTGCCATTCGTCGATCTGAGCCAAGACGTGCTGAGGGGCGAGTGGACCAGGCAAGGGGCGGAGTTGCACACCGCGGCAACGGCGGGCGTGAACTACTTGCTCCGTTTGCCTGTCGATCCGGGCGAGGAGTATTCGTTGCGACTAGCCTTCTCGGCCGATCGGGGATATCCCAAGGTGACGCTCCCCTTCGAGTCGAAAGGCCTGGTCGTCGCCTTTAGTGCTGGTCGGGTGATCCTCCAATTGGGAGGGCCCAAGGCGGACGCTTCCACCAACCCGAGCTCCGAAGTGCGATCGCACTTCGGCGAAAATAAGCGGCGCGACGTCCAGATCGAAGTGACTCGCCCCACTGCGAACGAAGTCCGAATCGTCGTCGTCGATACTGGAAAGCCGGTGTTCGAATGGACCGGCACGCGCGCACAACTCCAAGCGGCCGTCGGCCCCGACCTCCCCGAGCCGACACTCTTTTTTGAGAGTTACCTCACCAAGACCGCCTCCACAAAACTCATCGAAGCCAAGCTGACCACGACCCGCGGCGTGATGAAACCGCTGCGCAGTGGGACGCCGGCAGCCGCGGCCCTTCGCTGGCCCCTTGCGCCGTCGAAGCCCGAGGACATCGTCTGGCTGCAAGGGCTCAGGGCGACGCTCACGTTGCGTTCGGGACCGTACACGGAAACCACGCTCAAGCCAACCGCGACGCCGCCAACCTCGCCCGCGACAATCGTCGGCGTCGCGCTTGACTACAACAACGGCGCGGCCGTCACCGACGAAGTGCTAAAACGCCTCGCAACGCTCGCCGATCTGGAATCGCTCAAGGGCGTTTTCGACGTGTCGTCATCCCCGGTGACCAAAGACGGGCTGCCGCAGTTGGCAACGCTGGTCAACCTGCGCCAGCTCTCCTTGGGACGCATCGGCCCCAAGGATACGGACCCTGCATTTCTGGCTGCGTTTAACCAATTGGAATCGCTGGGCCTGCAATACGTCGCCTACCCGGACTGGGAACGTCAGGTCGCACGTTTGACGTCGCTCCAAGACCTACGGCTTTACAACATCAATCACGCGAAGTTGGAAGAGTTCGGCCCCTTGCCGCGGCTGACTCGCCTGAATTTTAGCGGCTATCAGGACGGTCATGCGGCGCGGCTCCCCGCGGCTCAGCGATTTGCCAAGCTAGTTCCTTGGTGCCGCATCACACTGGTCGGCATGGACGGCGATCAAGGCAAACAAATGGTCCTCGAGCCGACCGCCGCGCCGCCGACCGAAATAAGGCCGTGGCAATCGCCTGCGTTCCAACAATGGGTCGCCGAAACGCAACAGCTTCCCGCGAATGAACAAATCGCAGCTGTCAGCAAGAAGTTGGTCGCACTCAACCCGGGATTTGATGGAATCATTCGCGGCAATCAAGGCGAAGCAGAACCGGTGCTCAACGGGGGAGCCGTGTTTGGAATTCGGCTGCGTCTTGACAACCTGCGCGATGTGTCGCCAGTGCGCGCGTTTGCCAAGCTCTACGTGCTCGACCTCGTCGCGAGCGATAATCAGCGCAAGCCGTTTTCAGATCTCAGCCCGTTACGTGGAATGCCAATCTCGTTTCTTAATGTATGTCATAGCAACGTTACCGATCTCAGTCCGCTGATCGGAATGCCATTAACATCATTAAACATTGGCGACACGCCGACGGCGGACCTGACTCCTCTGTCGAATTCGCCCCTCAGCCGGTTGTTCTGTGGCTACACGAAGATCGTGGATCTGCGCCCGCTGTTGACCTGCAAAAACCTGACCCTCATAGAGGGCGAAAAGAATAATCTCGATCCGGCCGGCGTCGCCGCCGTTAAGCAGGCATTCCCCCAATGCATCATCAATTGCGACGAAGCCGCTCCCGCAACTCCACCCAAGTAAATTGCCGCGGACCTATCGCCAGAACATAATCGCGCGCAGGCGCGGCTCGCGCAACAAGATGCCGAGCCACATCAGCGCGGCGACAATGAGTGGGGCCAGTTCGAACTCGGCCGCGGGGTTCCGTTCGCGGGCGATGAGATGAGTGCAAAACGCTGCGGCCAAATAACCCTGCAGCAGCACGGCACCCAAGATGGCCGTTCTGGGAAAGAGATACAGCAGCGCGCAGACCACTTCCACGCCCCCAATCATGGCCATGGTCTCAGGCGAGATGCCGAGCGAGCTGAACTCCTTGGCAGCGTCCTCCCAAGGGCCGATCTTCAGCACTACGCTGAACTTCATCCACGCGCTGAACAACAGCGTGCCAAAAATCAGCAGGGTGAAAAACCAGCCTGTGTAGGTCATCCAGCGCGGCTGCGAGGGCTGCGGCACGGTCGATTCTTGAGGCACAGGAGGTTCCTGAATTGTTGAGTCGTGTAGAGCCGGTTCCCGCCGGCAACGGGCCTGCCATATCGTGAGCTAACCAGGAATTTCTGGTTCAACGAGCAGCGCAAGTAGCTGCAGCGATTCCTGCCAACCGAGGCAGCAAGCTTCGGTGGGAATCACGGCGGGGATGCCTGATTGGACGATGTTCACCTCGGTCCCGCAACTGACTTGCTTTAGCGTGATGGTGGTTTCCATCTGGCCGGGCAAGTTCGGATCGTCGAATACGTCGGTGTGGCGAATCTTTTCGTTGGGAACGAGTTCCAAGTACTCGCCGCCAAACGAGTGGCTGTGGCCGCTGGTGAAATTGGTGAACGACATTTTGTAGGTGCCGCCGACCCGCACATCGATTTGATGCACCTTGCCAGTGAAGCCATGCGGCGGCAACCACTTGACCATCGCATCGGCATCGAGAAAAGCGCGATAGACCTTCTCGGGCGACGTACGCAGTACTCGCTGAAAGCGAACGGTTCCGGTCGACATGGTGATTGGCTCCTGGGGAAGAGTTGTGATTGTGATTGACTCATTATAGGTTGAATATCGTTGGGTGTAGGGCATGGGCAATGACGTGCGAGGGCAAGGGCCTCGCTTACCATCGGCAACACTAACTCTTCGTTCGGGGCCTGCCGCCATGTTCACAGATCGCCGTTATTTTGTGTCGCTATTTGCCCATCGCTTCGGCTGGGTTTCGCTCTTGCTCGCCGTAAGTGGCATGGTCACTGGCTGCCAGAAAAACCAACCGCCGCTAACTGTGCCACCGGTATCTGCGCAGGCGTTAACAACTGCTCCGCCGTCGAGTACCGCACCACAGCCACTTGAATACAAGGCGGCAGTCACGTCCAACGCCTATTTTGAGCTGCGGCGCTTGGCGGGAGAGGTTCAGACCACAGAAGAAGCGGCGCTTGCAGCCTGGCGCGAGTTACTACCCAGGATGGCGAAGGATGAGAAGACGCGCGAATTGCTCAGGCATTTGCACGGCGATTTGCCGGTCGATATCAGCGTGGTGGAGACCGCGCAGGCCAAGGACACAGGCCTGATGATGGCAGTGCCGCCGGAAGGAGTGGCAGTCGCCGTTCGCCTGGCAGACAACATCCTGGATCAAACAAATCTGGGCGGAGGGCGCTCCGTTCCCGCGCGCAGCATGACCTATGGTCATGTGGTCTTGATTAAGAACGCCGCCAGTTCCGCCGGTGGTGAATTCGGGGCCTTGGGACCACCGAACGGCATGCCTGCGCCGTTTGAGCCAATCAAGCTGGCTATGGAAGACTACTTTCACCGGCACGCACCCGGTTGGATTTTGAACAACGGTGGGTATTCAGCCAAGGATGCCAAGTTACCCGCCAGCAGCGAAGAGCATCGCCGCGATTTGGATGCGAGAATCAAAGCCTACGCAGACTACGCGAAGACTTTCTACGATGTGCGGCGACCGCTCCCTTAGCTCCATCTGGATCTCATCCGTTCATAAATCCCAGGCGTCCAGCGGTTGTTTCGTCGGGCTGCACTCTCTACCTATTCGAGTGGCAGTGATAAAATGCGGCAGCGCGATGATGAACTCAAAATAGAAATGAATTAGTAGGCCGCCCTATGAAACCGTACCTGCAGCGGATGTTCCGCTATGTGGCTTGGGCAGATCAACGAACATTAGCAACCGTGCGTGTTACTGCCGCGGCACAGGCAGAAGCGTTGCCGCTAATGGCCCACCTGCTGGCCGCTGAGCACGTGTGGCTCTCGCGCTTGCAGCAGCGTGAACCGCGCCATGCCGTTTGGCCCGCGCTGACGCTCGACGAGTGCGAACAGCTGGCGGCAGAGAACGAAGCGGGCTATTGCGAGTTTTTGGAGAACCTGGCCGAGAACCACCTGATCGATATGAAGCACTATCGCAACGCGGCCGGTCAGGAGTTTGCGACGCTGGTCATCGATATTCTCACGCAGGTGATTGCGCACGGTCCCTATCACCGCGGGCAGATCGCCAAGATCATTGGCCGCCACGGTGGCACGGTCCCTAGCACCGATTTCATCATTTTCACGCGCGAGGGTGGTTGAGCTCAACCATGAAAATCAACAGTGCTGCGACCGTCTTCACCGTGACCGACCTCGATGCTTCGCTGCGGTACTATGTCGACGTGCTCGGCTTTCGCGAAGCGTTTCGTTTCGGGCAATATGCGGGCATTGAGCGCGACGAATGCCGCCTGCATTTGTCACAGCAAGGCAATCCAAACGCGAGCCAACCCGGTTCGGGCGCGGTGTATATCTTTTGCAATGAAGTCGACGGCTATTTTGCCGAGATTACCGGCCGCGGTGCCGTGGCAGCAGAGGAACCGAAGACCTACGAATATGGAATGCGGGATTTCATCGTGCGCGATCCCGACGGAAATCAAGTTTCGTTTGGGACGGCGGTGAATTCACCCGGGCCCCCTCCAACCGAAAGTTATCGGTCTGAGTATCTAAAGCCCGAGCGAATACGATCCGCGATTGTGCAACTCCCCCCGATTCTGTTTCGACTACTGGGCAAGTGCGAATACTCTGTTTCCTACGGCGTTGGAACTCGTCTCCACGGCTCGTTACTGTTCCACCCGTTGGGCGTACCAACGGACTACCTGCCGTCTTTCCTAGAAGATTCCCTGGAGCAGAAAATTGTTGAGCCTGGAGGTACCGACTTAATCATCGATGCTCCTAATGGCGAACTAAGCCTGTTGTTTTGCCACGAGGCCGACATTCATGTTGACGGCACGAACCATGACTTGATTCAACGTTTCATCACATGTGAAGAGCTTGCCGACATCAAGTTCACCTTGAAGGCTAATCTAAACTCACAATCTGGGTAACGAATTACTGCACGACCGCAACAGGTGGTTCCAACGTGGGCGCATTTAAAGATGCGTGGAAGTAAATCGTCAGCCGTTCGAAACGTCATTAGCACCGAAGGTGCGGCGCCATGTCAGCCCAGGGCGACGCTTTGCGACTTCATCGCTGCGCTGGCCCTGGGCTAACCTATAGCCGGGCCTTGGGGCCTGAAGACAAAGGCACCAAACCGCCAAGGGGGGTGTTCAATTAAGCTCCCCTTAAATGGACAGCACCTAGCGCAACTCTCGGGTTTGCGAGCAATTGGTGTTCAATTAACAGGCTCTAGTTGAACAAGTTGGTTGAAATCGAAACCCACATATTCGCCGCACGACGTTAGTCCTTTAACTGTTTGTCGAGGAATGGACCGAACTTGGCGTAGTAGGCTTTGTGGTCGCCGCCGTGATCGGCCAGAGGCATGATGACGATTTGCTCGGGGCCTTGCAGTTCGTTGCAGGTGGCGAGCACACCTTCGGCGGGACAGACGGGGTCGATCAGGCCGAGGCCGATGAGCCCGGGGACCTTGACGCGAGTCGCGAAGTTCATGGCGTCGAAGTAACGCGAGGTCTCGAGCATCTTCTCGACGTCTTTTTTCTGCCGACTCGCCCAGTTGGGCCAACCCGGCGCACGCCCCGCTTGCTTGCCGGTGTGATCGCAGCCCGCAGGGACGTTGGCAGCGAAGGCGGTGACGGCCGGATGAATGCCTGCGGTGACGATGGCCTGATAACCACCTTGGCTGCCACCCTGCACCACGAGATGCTTCTTGTCCCAATCGGGCCGCTGGGTGAGGTAGTCGACCGCGCGGCGGCAGGATAGGAACATCGGCAGGAAGTAGCTGGTCTCGCGATCATCATTTCCCTGGCCGGGGTAATCGCTGAGTTCCTTCGCAGCCTTCTCTTGATAAAACTTGGCCGGTTCGTCGATGGGCAGGCCGTGAGCGATGATGTTGAAGGCCAGCCGTCCTTGCCGCGCGGGACCGAGAACCCAATCGCGATTCAGCGGATAGACGCCGGCCCATTGCACTTGCAAGAGGGCGGGGAGTTTCTCGCCGCCGACCGGCTTGGCCAGTTGGCCGTAGATCTTGCGGCCACGAATGTTGTCCATCGTGATCTTGTAGTATTCGATATTGGCATCGCCGATGTCGACCTTCTCGACCTGCACGTTCATGGGCACCGCATCGAGTTCGGCGATCTTGGTTTTCCAGAACTCATCGAAGTCAGCAGGGACGGGCGTGGAACGAGTGATCTTCTCGGGGGAATAGACGGCAGCGCCGCTGGCCTTCAATTCTTTCCCGTCACCGTCGGGCTTGAATGTCACTTCGAG
Organism: Anatilimnocola aggregata; assembly: GCF_007747655.1. Classification (NCBI taxonomy): domain Bacteria; kingdom Pseudomonadati; phylum Planctomycetota; class Planctomycetia; order Pirellulales; family Pirellulaceae; genus Anatilimnocola; species Anatilimnocola aggregata. The sequence goes on along the minus strand of NZ_CP036274.1, from coordinate 888,220 downwards.
CAAAACAACGCCGGGCGCCTTCGCCGCGTCAGCTGGGTCTTGATGACGGACGGTGGTTTCGCTGCCGGTTGCTTCGCCTTTGGCGATTTCCTTGAGTCCGCCGCGCTTCACGGTGTAGGTGATTTTGCCGGGGACCAAGGTCTCGCCATCTTTGGCCACCACCTTCCAGACCACTGCTTCGCCCGGTTCATAAATGGCCGCGGGCTTGTCGGTGGTAACCTGCAACTTCGTTTCGGCCAGCGCGACCAACGGGAGAAAGATCGCGGCCAGCGCGAGCGTGGTGCGAAAGAACATGAGAAGCTCCGGCGAGGCAATGAGGATGATATGCGGCGAACGACCAAATCATAATTGAATTGAGAACGCGGTGTGTATCGAGCGGTTGTCAGGCGAGAATGCTCGTCGAACGCTACACCGGGCTGGCACAAGGTCGCGCAATCGAACCTAATGACAATCGACGCACCTAGTGATTGCCAGTACCAAGCAGCAATGGGAATCCATGAAACACTTCGCCACCGGCGGTACTGATTCTGCACTGCTCGGGCTGTTCTGGCCGGAACTGCTGCCGGATGATTTTGATGAGCGGGTCGAGGAGGGGAGTGAATCGAAGCTGTTCGACGAGTTGGCCGAGCGCGGCACGGTGATCCAGTTGCCTGGCGAGGCTGAGGGGAATTACTCGCTGGTGTTGTGTGTCGATGAACCGTTGCCAGCGGAGTTGCGATTGTACTCGCGCGAGGTGAAGTGGCTGCGGAAGGTGAAGGTGGCAGGCGAAAGTTGGTTCGGGGGTTTGGAGTACGCATTCAAGACCGATCGGACCATGCTGGGAAAGAGGCCGGGCATGTGCTCGCCAGTGGCAATTGCTGCGGGCGAGTACGAAGCGACGATTTACGCGACCGATGTGCCAGATGAAGTCTACGAAGCGTGGCTCGTCGAGAAGTCGAGTCCGTCAGCCAAGCGATTGTGGGACGTGCAAAGCTGGTTCGCTGCGACGGGGGTGGTTGCGACGATGATTTTTGTCGGCTGTCTGTTTTTCGGCACGCGGCCGATCATGTTCGCCGCACTGGCGGTGGCATTTGCCCTATCGCTGATCGCGTGGGTGTTGTCTCGCACGCGGGCCTATCTGGCTGTGCAGCAGGCGAGACATGACTATGAGGAATCGCATCCGGATTTTGTGATTTGTCTGCAACCGAGTAAGTAGTGGAGCACAAAGTTTTCGCAGCCGGCATAAGCCGAACGCGACTTCGAAAAAGTTGGTGTCCTTCGGCAGAAAGAGGCAAGAATACGATTGTCAAAATCGGTCCAAGCGGAAATAAACAGAGTAGGTCACGTTGCGTCGCTCGTTCAGCAGCAGGCTGAGGGGCCAACAGTGATCACTTCGCATTACTGAGTTTGTTCGGGCAGGTGCGGCCATGAAACTGGACGCGAACATGCAGCTGTCGTTGGTCGCGGTCGTTATGGCCGGGCTGGCTCTAGTCATCTCTCTGTTCGGAGCATTCCCGGGGCTCAAGGGACTATTCTCGGTGGTTCGCGACGGCGTGCTCTGGCTGGCGATGCTGGTTGTTTTGGGAGGCGTTGGATTTGTCGTCTATCAACGGCTGCAGCAGACTCCAACGATTACGCAGCGGCCAGCGTTAGGCGATTTTTCCAGCCGAGATTTCGCACCCGAAAATTCGTCACGACCGATGCTGCCGGAAGTCCGGCGACCCTAGTGGAAAATCGTGTGAAATCGGAGCGAAGATCGGTCAGCGTATGACGTGCAACTGTCACCGCCATTAACTACGATAGGGTGACGTGCGAGGACCGTGGGGCAGCAGCCAGGTGACCTCGGTTGTAATTTTCAATCGCCGCACTAGTGTCTTTGGCTGGTCATGACCATTGAATTTCCTTGCCCGCAGTGCGCCCAGTTGGTTCGCACTCCCGATGCTGCCGCTGGCAAGCGGGGGAAGTGCCCGAGTTGTGCGGCGATCGTCCAGATTCCCGTTGCTGCACCTGCCTCGACATCTGTTCCGCCCGCGGCGACCATTAAACCGCCAGAGATTGCTACCTCGAGCACGCCAGCCACAGAGGCCGCCGAGACGGGGCCGATCGAATTTTTTTGCAGTGGCTGCGGGCAAATGGTTCGCACTCCTCGGGCTGCGGCGGGCAAGAAGGGGAAATGTCCGCACTGCAGTGAAGTGGTGCAGATTCCGCTCAACAACAAGCCCAAACCGGCAGTGACGAAAGTCGCTCCCAGCGCTCCCCCGCCTGCTTCTGTTCCAACGCCTCCCTCCCCAGCGGCTGTTGCGAAAAAGGCACCCGCGCCTTTGCCTGTTGCGCGGCCGTTGGGAGTACCCAAGAAGCCCAAAGTTCAAGCAGAGATCGGCCTGGCTCCGCTGGACGGTCTCGCCCCGCTCGACGAACCAAAACCGGCGGCCAGGCCACCGCAAAAACCGACGCCGGCTAGTGCCCGACCTGCTCCCGCCAAACAGGCTCCGGCATCTGCCGCAACTCCCGGCTTACAACCGCTCACGCCGCTGACTCCGCTGGGTGGTGGCGGCGATTTGTTTGGCGGAGGTGCTGCTACGCCGGGACTGACACCCATTGGTGGCGGTGACTTGTTTGGCGGACCGGCAGCTGTACCGGGACTAACGCCGATAGGGGGCGCTGGAGGAGATTTGTTCGGCGGTCCACCGGCGGTGGGAATGGGTGGATTGACTCCACTCGGGCCAATGGGAGGCGTTCCTGGCGGCGATTTGTTTGGCGGCGGTGGTGGCGGAGGAGGCTTTAACAATGGCGCGCCAGGGCTGGTTCCCGTCGGCAGTGATCCGTTCGGCGCGCCGTCGAGCGGCTATGGTTTGCCGGCAGCCAGTTCGTTCGCGCCAAATCCGTATCAGTCACCACAGCCTTATGCGGGGCCGCCTGCCAACACGCCCAGTTCGGGAAGCGGCAATTTCCATCTAATTCTCCCCGCGATATTTCAACTGGTGTTTGTCGGACCTCTGTTGCTCTATATCTGTTTTTTGCTAGTGCTAGATGCGCTTTATTTTGCCGCCATTACTGGTCTTTCAGTCAGGCACGGTACTGATGTCGGAATCGTTCGGACGGTGGGGCCGGTGCTGCTGCACATTCTTTGGCTCATCTTCCAGATCATGATTATCGTGGGCTCCATCAATATGCTGCAGCGTAAGAATTACGGGAATGCAGTGGCAGCGGCTTGGTTGGCCGCAATTCCCTGCACGGGAGGTTGCGCGTTCCCGTTCGGCATTTGGGCGCTTGTGGTGCTTTATCAGGATCAGGTAAAACGTTCTTTCCGAAGCTGACTCTCACCTTGATGGCTGACTTATGACGATCGAGTTTCGCTGCGCGCAGTGCAATCAGTTGCTGCGAGTACCGGACGCGAGTGCCGGCAAGAATGCTCGTTGCCCGAAGTGTCAGCTGCTCATGCAGATCCCTGTTGCTGGTCCACACGCACCGCCACCACCAACATTACCCCCTCACCCGGGCTTCGGTCCTCCGCCACCACCTGCACCCGGTTTTGCTCCGCCCGGTTTTCCTCCACCTCCATTCGTACCGCCACCTATTGGTCCCCCAGGTTTCGGACCTCCCAGCCACAGCCCGCTCCCGAACCCATTCGATTTCTCAGGCAGACCGCACGGTAGTGGTCCGCATCAGCCGAGTCCATTCGATTTTCTCGGTGGACCTCCACCCGCAGCTCCACCACCACCGCCCGGTGGGGGAATGCCATTTGGAGCTGCGGCACCCGTCAATCCATATGCTTCGCCGAACATTGGTTATCAAACGCCAGCGCCGCAGAAGTCCAAAGCTGGTCGAGCTGGCCTGCCTTGGGAGAAGTCTCGCAGGAAAGATGTTAAGGCGTACATCGATACCGCCAAACTGGTTTCGTTCGAACCGGGCCGCGCTTTCTCGATGATGCTGCAACGGGGCGACATGGGTGGCCCGATGATGTTCTCGATGCTCGGGCTGAGCATCGGTGCCGTGGCGAACATTGTCTGGGGCGTGCCGCTGACATACATCCAGATGACGCTGCTTGATGCGCCGGCCGACGCCATCGGTGCGGCGGTGCTGATGAACCTGATTGGCAATGTGGTGGCTGGGGCGGTCGGCGTGGTGCTGGGGGCAACGCTCGGCAATTTGATCGCTGCCGCGATTCTGCATATCTGTCTGCTGATCACGGGGGGGAGCCGGCAAACATTTGATACCTCCTTCCGGATTGTCGCTTTTTCACAAGGCTCGCTCACCTGGCTTCAACTCATTCCAGTCATTGGTCCGGTCATTCAGGTCTTCTGGTCGATTGGGGTCAACATTGTGGCGGTGCACAAGGCTCATGAAGTGCCGATGGGGCGAGCCGCGTTGGTGGTACTGCTGCCGCTGATTGCTTGCTTTATGCTGTTGGCTCTGATTGGTGTTTTGTTTTTCTCTGTAATCGTGGCGGCTTTGTCGCAAGCTCCCCGTTGATCGGATTGGCATGCCCATCGAACTCACTTGCTCGCAATGCGGCCGTCAATTGCGAGTGCCCGACGCCAGCGCCGGAAAAATGGCGCGTTGTCCCGGTTGTCAGACGATCAATCAGATTCCTGCCAGTGCCCCGTCATCGCCGGGTATGTTGTCACCAGGTCTCGGCAGTCTGGGTGCAAATCCGAGTGGACTTGGTTCGTTCGACCCAAAACCATTGGAGCCCTTGCCACCACAAGCATTTCCAACGCCCACAACTCCACCCGCTCCCACGGCACCCACGTGGATGCCGAGTGCTGGTGCATTTTCTCCGCTCCCTCCCGCGGGACATTCCGGACCAGCGACAAATCCGTTTGCCGAAGCAACGCCTTTGGGCGAATCCAAGCCGGGCTCGAATCAGCCGTTTTCGTTTGCACCATCCGCCGCTAATCCTTATGCCTCGCCAGGGGGCGGCTTCTTGCCGCATCAAGTGCCACAGCAGGCAGGTGTCGGTCAAGGGTTGCCGTGGGAGTTGTCGATGGGCCTGGGCACCTGGTTCGAGACACTCAAGTTGATTTTGTTTGAAATGAACGAGGCTTTTCGGCGGATGAAGCCCACCGGCGGGCACTTGGTACCAATATTGTTTTTTCTAAGCTGCTCGACCATTTTCTGGACGTACAACCTGGTGCTGCAGGCTGGCATGGGGGCACTTCAAGCCGGGGGAGGTGGCGATGACGAGTTTGTCTGGGAAATGCTGAGCATGGCGTTTGGCATGGGCATACTTTGTTTACTGATGCCCATCTTTTGCTACCTCGGGGCGGCGCTGCTACACGGCTGCCTGTATTTGGTCGGAGGTGCCAACCTCGGTTTCGAAACGACGCTTCGCGTGATGGCCTACAGCTTGGGCGGGATGTGCATCGTTGCCATGGTGCCCTGCGTGGGGAGTTGCGTGTTCTTTGTCTGGGGTATCGCCTGCCTGGCGAACGCGCTGATGGAAGCGCAGCGCTGCACCACTGGACAAGGAATCGGTGCGGTCGCACTGATGATCGTCGTTCTGGTCGGCAGCGCGTTCGTGCTGGTAGTGGGCGCTCTCGCCTTAAATTCGCTTAACGCTTTTCAAAACTAAGGCTGGAAGAATGAACACGGTTGCGAATGCTAGCCCGTGCGCAAGCAGAAACCCCTCGGCGAGCAAGCACTGGGGCGGGTAGCGAAGCAGAAACTCAGGCTGACGAATGACAGGCGTGCTCCCTACGCCCCCTTAAGTGCCGTTCAGTTGACGCCAGGCTTTGACTTGCCCCGGGCTGAGCACGCTCAGAATTTGGACTTCACTGCGGCGAATGGATTCCCAGAAGTCGTTCCGCGAGGTATCGGCCGCTGCTGCTGCGGCGGCTTCGACGGCCCGCTGAATCTGGCTTTCTTGCGCGGGGGTTAAACGTAGGCGGCGAGCCGTTTCGGGCAAGAGCAACAGCTTCTGTTGGTTGAATATCTTCAGCGCGCGGAGATCACTTTCCGAAGTAACGACCGGAACCTCCGGCAAGGCAGCTTCGACGGTGCGAACCGCCTGTTGCAGCTGCTCTTCAACTACGGGCGTGCTCAACGGAAGTTGCACGGCTGGTGCCGCAGCTAACGGCTGATGCGTCGCCAGCCAGCCAAAGTGCCAACAGGCGTAGACCATTCCACAGATGGCAAGGACTAAACCTGCGGCCCAGCCCACCGCCAGCTTGGCAGAGAAGCCTTCGACAGAGTATTTCGGCGGCGTCACAAACTCCAGAACCGCCGCCAGCCAACCTCGCTTGGCATCCGACAGATCACCCGTACGCTCCGCACCCAGCAAGATGCCGTCGGAAAAGACTTCCTTCCGCACAATGCGAATGAAGCTGCCGCCGCTCGGCGTATGGAGTTCGCACTTATCGTCGATTTCGAGTCCCACAGTCAGCGGGCAAGCAATTGCGACGCCCGTTGACGAAGCATCGAGCAGCTGTACATCGAACGACCGACCCTCAATGCGCAGCCTCGCCTTCTTCTGCCCGTCGGGCATCTGAATGCGAAAAGCATTACGCTGTTCTGAGGAATTCATGGTCGCACCTGAACACAAACCTAATCTCGGCTCCCTGAAACATAGGTTGCCGGTCTGTGCTTGGGCGAAATTCTCGCGTTGTCGGGTCGCAGTTCACGACCCACCACGGCTTGCCAATGTGGGTTGTAACGATCGTGCCGTGCAAGGCTGCCTCCATCGCGGGATGACAGCCGTTGTGACTGCAATGACCACGATTATCGCGAGCGCTGTCCTTCGGCCGGACGAGTAGTCATGCTTGGTCCAATGGTCTGCCGCTGCGGGTGCTTTGGTCCGAGTGCGACGCCGATCCAGCCATCGTGAATGACCAGCTGCGTCACCTGCTGATCCTGCAGTTCAGGCGACATTGCAATCTGCTTGTTGACGAGGTTCAGTTTGCGATTTCGTGATAACACTCGGCTGAAGATCCCGCGGAGGGCGATCTGATCGCCGAACCGCAGCTTGCTGCCGATCAGTTCGATAACTCCATCCCGCGCCAGGTTGGCATCGAGTTGGTCGGAGTAGGGAGCGTAATAGCCCCGCACCGTGAAGTTCTGCCACTTCGACTTGCCGTGCTCCAGCGACTCGATGCGGATCGTGAGACGGACGCGGCCTTCATCGCAATCAACTCGCACTGGGTCACTGTCCATAAATGTGACGAAAACATCTTCCGGCAAATCGTCCGGCGGCGGTGGGACATCTTTCGAGAAGACAGAAGTGACCTCGCGATACAACTCTCGCAGTTCAATGCGGCGACCCGACAGGTTCAATCGGTTCAGAATGTTGTTCAACGCCGTTTCGTGCACCTGTACGCTCAGCAGGCTATCACCGGGGGCTTGGGGCCGCGGCGTATGCGAAGACAGCTGCTCGTGCCCGGCGAGGCGATAGCGGGCAATGAGTCGCTCGTGAGTGGTCTCCATATCGACGGCCGTTGGCTCGAGTTGCAGTTTGCGCATTGGTTCGAGCAGTTTGGTCTGAAAGTTTTCCTTCCCCTTCTTTAACTGCTCGGCTACCGCTTGATCGATGCGAGAAGTGGCACGACCTTGGATCTTTCCTTCTACTTCCAGCCGCGCCGAATCTTGCGCGGCGTCGTATTGGCTGATGGCGATCGCGCGAGCAATGCTCCCCAGCAGGGGAATGCCGTCATACGAAGTTTCGTAATCGAGCAGGTTGTTATTGGCTTGGGCCTCGGCTTCGGCATTGAACATGCGGACACCCCGGCGGTCGACGAGCAGCATTTTCCGCACTCGATAACTCGAAACACCATTCTGGTAGAAGGTGGCGGGGCCCTTCGTCGATGAGGTGTCCGAAGCGACCTGACCATTCGCTTCCAGCCCCATTCGCCAGCGAAGTCGATCAGGCAGGAGTACTAACCGCAGCTTCGTGCTGGCTTCGCTGTTTCCCTCAACCCGCGCACCCTGAATGTAATCCTGCACATATTCGAACTGCCGCGCTTCCTTGGGGAGCATGCGATTGACGAGCTCAGCCGAGATCGCGACGCGGACGTTGGCGTTGCGATAGTACATGTTGATCGTCTCGCCCAGTTCGGCAATCCGTGCATCGGGCGACCAGCGGAGCTGCTGATAGACGTTCGACAGCGCGGTGCTCTCGGCCGTCAAGTCTTGTCGCTCGTAGTCTTCGATCGATTGCAGGACGTGGACAAGGTCGACTGGTTCATCGGACCAGATCTTGAGGTGGCGCGTCAGATCGGCAAAGACCGGAGATTCTGCGAAGTCACCTTGGTTGGCATCAAATTGTGTCGAGTTCAGGCGGCGGAGGATGTCGCGGGCCAAAGTGCGGCGTTCGGCCGGTGAAGTTTCAGCGGAGCCGATCTTTTGCTTGGCTTGTTCCAGTCGCAGATAGTTGGTCCAGGGCGATCCGCCGGGCAGCGTGGCCAGTTTATGTTCGAGTGACGTGAGGCAGCGTGACCAATCCGCCGTACTGGGAACTGCAGTCTTTCGATCTGCCGCTTCGAATGCCACGGCATGCGTGATTTGCCAGATGGCGATACGACGGACAATCGCATAACCCACACGCAGCACGCGCGACCGCTGATTATCGGTTGGCAAGGCGGCGGCAATGTCTTTGGCCTGCGACGAAAGCAAATGGAGTTCATCGAGGGCAGCGCCCACCGCAGGCACTTCCAGCTTGTTAATCATCGCCAAAGCTTCCAGCTGGACGATGGTCCGCTGGGCCCAAGCGGCAGCTGATGGTTCTTCTTCGGCAAGTTCGCGCAGCTGAGTGATCAGCGCCGTGGGGTAAGGCCACACTCCAGCCGAAGTGTGCGCCGGAGGGGCGGGAATATCGGGATGAACTTCAGGTCGGATGGTCGCCTGATTGGGCAGGTCTGCTGAATCGGGCAGTGTGCGCGGCTCCAGTGGGCTCGCAGGTGGCAAGGAAGGCTCAGCTGGAGTTTCAGTAGGAGGGGCTTCTTCTGAACCTGGCGAAGTCAGTTCCAGATCGAACTTGGGGGCGGTACGGGTAGGAAGTTCCGATAAGGAAGGATCGAGATCAATTTGCTCGGCCACGACCGGGCCAGTCGGCGCGACTTGCTTCGGAGTTTCAAAGGCTTCCAAACCGGGATTCGTCGGCGTTTCCAGCGGTTCTTCGGAGGCTGGGGTCGGTTCGGTCAGCTGAGTTGGCTGATGGGCAGGGAAGTCGGGCAGTTCGAATGCCGGCGGGGCTTCTGCCACCTGATACGGCAGTGCGGTCTGCATCGCGGGTGCAGAAGGAGTGAACTCCACGTTCTCCGTCGGGCTTTGCAGGTGCGCGGGCACCCCAAAGTGCGAAGTGATCTGATGTTCGGCCTGCTGAGGCAAGAAATGTCGCCACCCGTAGGGCGCGACCAGACTTAGAACGGCAATCAGCAGTACCAGACCCAAAAACTTCCAAGAGTAGCGTCGGACAAGTCGACTCATCACCCGGCTCCGCGTTCCATGCATTCGCCTAGAGGGGCCGCACATTCGCGCCTCTCTGATAGTAAAATCGGAACACTTGGGCCGCCAAGACGAATTACAACGGTGAATGAGGGGTAACCTCTGCGACCGCCCCAAGTTGCCAGACAGAAATCACTGCTTTGACAGCACTTGCCCCGTGACTTTGCCGATTAGTAAAAAAGTGCGGTGATAGCGGCTGCGGCCAGCCGCGACTGCTCGCGGAATTCCGCACACCTGCAGAGCCAGAGCAGCACTGTCTTGCCTGTGTTCAGTTAGCAGCCTGACTTGAGTGCGAAGCTAACTGATCAGTTCGTTTTTTCACGCCAATCACTCTCCCCAAACTCGGCTCCATCGTCCCGGTCAATTCAACTCATGACCAGTCTTTATCTTGTTGGCTATCGCGGCTGCGGCAAAACCACAGTAGCCCGCCTTCTGGGTGATCGCCTCGGGTGGCCGGCGTTCGATGCCGACGAACTCCTGGAGCAGCAGGCAGGACAGACGATCCGCGAGATTTTTGCTCTCGAAGGCGAAGCAGGATTTCGTGATCGCGAAAGTCAGGTTGTCCGGGAACTAACAGCGCGCGAACCGATCGTGGTCTCTTGGGGGGGCGGTGTCATCTTGCGAGAGGAAAACCGGACGGCGCTGCGCACTAGCGGCCACATTGTCTGGCTGCGAGCTCGCGCCGAAACGCTCATAAAGCGAATCGAACAAGATCCCACCACCGGAGCGCGGCGACCGAACCTCACAGCCGGGGGCGGTATTGAAGAAGTGAAGCAGCTACTCGCAGTGCGCGAACCGATCTATGCCGCACTCGCGAACTTGATTGTCGACGTGGATGATAACGCACCACCTGCAATCGCGCAGCATATCGCCGCCTGGCTGGTGACTCAGCAGGAAGGTCGGCAATGATGGGGCCGCTGATCGCTGTGCTGATCTTTGTCGTGGCGCTACTGGTCGGTAGTGGAATTAACTGGGCGGTCTACACCCTGGCGTTCCGCGCACGACCGATCAGCCCTTGGTCACTCCCTCCGGAACATGCGGTACCGCGCACTTGGCTCGATTGCGTCCCGCTTTATGGTTGGTGGCGCTTGCGGCGCGAAGAACACCTGCATGGCCGTTGGTTTTGGGTTCGCCCGATACTCATCGAAGCCGTTTATGGGGCGGGCATGGTCTGGCTGTTTCATTTTGAGACGACAGGCGGACTGCTGCCGCCCATTCCGCTCAGCGCGCCGCTCGCCACTAGCTACTGGTATCCCATGTTCGCCGCCCACGCGGCGCTAATCGCCCTGCTGACGGCCGCGACGTTCATTGACTTCGACGAACAAACGATTCCCGATACGGTCACCCTTCCCGGCACGTTGTTGCTCCTGCTAGTGATGACAATTTGGCCGACAGCTCATCTGCCTGTGATCTACTTCGGTGTCCCCCTGCCCGGCGTTGCCACGGTTGAATCACTCCTGCTTACTTCTCGACCAGCGGTTATGTTTCCGGCGGAATTCATGAACTGGCCAGGGTTGGCGCTGGCCCTGACCATCGTTTGGCTGTGGTGGCTGGCCATCGTTCCCGGCACGCTTACTTTTCGCCGCGGCCCACTCAAAGCTGCCCAGTTTTACATCGCAAGTATCATTCGCCACGGCACTTGGTGGCGTTTGGGAATCCTGTTTGTCTTGATTTCGCTGGCTGTGACCGGAACCTGGCTGTGGGGCGGTACACATTGGCAGTCGCTGCTCACCTCTCTGGCTGGACTTGCCTTTGCAGGCGGGCTGGTGTGGGGCGTGCGCATCGGCGGCAGCATTGGGTTGCAGCAAGAGGCGATGGGTTTTGGCGATGTCACGCTCATGGCGATGATTGGTGTCGTGGTCGGTTGGCAAGCGTCGTTGCTGGTCTTTTTTCTCTCTCCGGCAGCTGCCGTTTTTGTCGCGCTGACACAATTCATCATCACCAGGCGCAAAGATATTGCCTTTGGTCCGTATCTTTCTTTGGCAACCGTGATCGTGATCGTTGCCTGGCGTGGACTGTGGGAAGGATATGCCCGTGGCATCTTCGAACTCGGCGCACTCGTCCCCATCGCCATCGCCTTCTTCTTGCTCGCGATGACCGGCATGCTGATGGTGTGGCGCCTCATTCGAGATGCGATTTGGGCGCGCATCGAAGGTCACTAGAGATCGCGCGAACGCGCGCGATGTCACATTTCTTGTCTGCGAGTGACCAGTAAACGCGAGCCGCGCGCACAAATTTGAAAAAATATTTCGCGCGTCTTTTCAGCGCAGGTTTTCTCTTCGTCAGCGCTCGCGCGCGACTGTGATCAGCGCGCGAGCGTGAGTGTTCAATGTCAGGTCTGCGTAGTTCGCGCGCGATGAGCGCTGCGCAGAAACGAACTCACGATGTGCGGCGCGCACGCACCTGCGCGGACTCAAGAGTCAAACAGGTGAGTCCTTAGAATTGCGAAAAAACAGGCTGAATTTTGCGAAAAATAACGTGGCACCGCGGACGAGAGGCAACCTGCAATTAGCGCTGCGCAAGCGGTATCACCGTGTGTAGAGTGAACGCTATCGATCATGTGTGCAGTTCAGCGCGCACTGTTTTCAGCGCTGCGAAAGGACTGGGCGGCGCCGCTGCGCACGCGCGCGAAAGCGCACGAGTAAGTGTCGCGCGACATCCTTCGCGCGCTGAATTCTTGCACGATGTTGGAGCGCGCGGCGACATTTCCTCTTGACGATTTGCAAGCAACTCGCAACATTGGTAGCAACTCGCGTGGAAAAAATGTCGATGACTTTTGTCAATGACACTTGACCACAAAAGTTGCCGATCTCAAGTCGACAACGAGCTGTCTTCAACGACACAACGCGAGTGACCAAAGCAGGGAGTTACCGGACCGCCTGCCAGAGTGGATGTGACACACGGGATGTTACGGCACACTGGCACTATCGCACTGGAAACATGGCGACAGGAACCGCGGACCGTGGCATAGGTGAGTTCAGAGCGGATCGATCTGTTTCGTTTGCTGCTCGACTCGCCAAGTTTTTCCTAAGGGAGGATGTTGCTGTGGCCAAGAAGAAAGCTGCTAAGAAGGCTGCCCCGAAGAAGGCTGCTAAGAAGGCAACCAAGAAGGCTTCGAAGAAGGCACCTGCAACCAAGAAGGCCTAAGTGCTTTTTGGTGACCGCAGCCCCTAAGCTGTTGTAGCCGCCTGAATCAGCGGGCATGATGCCTTGCCCTCAGATGCCGGCTGCACGCAACCGATAACAACGAGAAAGAGCCGCCGCGACGCGATGTCAGGGCGGCTCTAATCATTTCTTGGCGGAGTTGGGTGTCAGAGGTCAGAAAAATCAGCGCCCGGAGATTGTTGCTTATTGCCCGCGAATCGCTCAGATTATTCATGCCTCTTCAATTCTGAACTTCAAACTTGCCCCGGAACGTCCCATGCTTTGCCGCGTCGCAGTTGTTGCGTTTCTTACTCTTAGCCCGGCGGCGCTGCTTGCTGCTGATCTAACCGGGGCTGTCGATGGATCGAGAGTACGGCGTGATGAAGCGGCCAAACTCGATTGGTACGATGCCCGCGTGATTGGCCTGGAAGGGCAAGGCTTTACCGATACCAAAGCTCCGTACGATCGACTCCCGGCACGCGCGGAAGGAAAAGTCCGCCCACCGGTCTGGAGCTTGAGTCAGAATTCAGCGGGCCTGTGCGTTCGCTTTCGCACCGATTCGCCCACCATCCGCTGCCAATGGACGAATACGTCGGCCAAGCTCGGCATGCCGCACATGCCGGCGACCGGCGTGAGCGGGGTCGACCTCTATGTGCGCGACGATAAAGGTACGTGGCGCTGGTTGAGCGTCGGTCAGCCCAAGGAAGGAACGAAGCACACGGCGTTGCTTGTCGACGGACTATCGAAGACTCCGCGCGACTATTGCTTGTACCTGCCGCTGTACAACGGCGTATCACAAGTCGAGATTGGCGTTGCTGAAGGAAGTAAGATCGAACGCCTCGTGCGCGAAGAGTCGGTTCGCTTGCCGATTGTGTTTTACGGCACCAGCATCACACAGGGAGGCTGCGCGTCACGCCCTGGCATGGTGCACACCGCGATCCTTGGGCGTCGCCTCGATCGCCCGGTGATCAATCTGGGCTTCTCGGGCAACGGCAAGATGGAAGCGGAAGTAACCGCCTGCATCGTCGATATCGAAGCGGTTGTCTATGTCATCGACTGCCTGCCGAACATGACGGCTGCCGAAGTTACCGCCAACACGGCACCGCTGGTTGCTACGCTCCGCCAGGCTCACCCGAATACGCCCATTGTCCTGGCCGAAGATCGAACTTACGGCGATGCATTTCTCAAACGCGACCGCGCCGAACGGAACTCGACGAGCCGAGCTGCACTCAAGAAGATTTTTGCCGAGTTACAGCCGCACGACAAACTGCTGTTCTATTTGCCCGGCGAAAACCAACTGGGTGCCGATGGCGAAGATACGGTCGATGGCTCGCATCCCACCGACCTCGGCTTCCTGCGCATGGCGGACGAGTTTTCCAAAGTCCTCGCCCCGCTGGTGAAGAAGTAGATATCTGGCACGTGAGAGACTGCGCATCTTGAATCTTCAACTTCGTGAGCAACTGCCGAACTTCATCGCGCAATACGGTTCGATTCCGATTGCATTCGAGGTCAATGAGCATCTGGCGGTCGAATTGTTCGCTGATGGACTGGGAGGCATACGGCTCATCCGTCGCGACGTCGATGCACCTTATAAAAAAGACTATGATTCGCTGCCTGGGCAGTCCCCCGACGGTTGGGCGAAGCAATGGGATCTGACAAAGTGGTGCCTCTGTGCTGCATTCTCTGATGAAGCCCATGTTGGCAGCGTGGCCATCATCATCGATACGACTCAAGTGTACGGCCGGCTCAGGGATAATGCCGAGGCGGTGCTTTGGGATATTCGTGTCCGGCCAGATTACCAGCGCCGTGGTGTGGGAAGGCAACTTCTGGCTTTTGCAGAGCGCCGCGCACGCTCGGCGGGAAAGCAGCGTTTATCCGTCGAGACCCAGAATAACAATGTTCCTGCGTGCCGCTTCTACGCCGCGGCGGGATTCGAGTTGAGGTGCGTTGACCGGTTTGCGTATCCCCTCCTGCCGAACGAAGTGCAATTAATTTGGAGCAAACAGTTGCGCGACGCGACGGATGCAGGTCGTTGAATGCTGGTCCGAGATTGCTCATGGAACCGTCTGACTACCTGAGCATGCCGCAGAATCAACCGCACCTGAAGGTGATGGAAGTTCTGCGCCGCTGGGATCCTATCGGCGTCATCAGCGAGAAAAACCAGGACGAATACGATAGCTATTCGGTGGATGTAGTTCGCCTCCTTGACCGTGGAGCCAGCGTGGAGGAGATCGTGGAATACATGCGATGGGTTGTCACAGACCAAATGGGAATGAGTCACTTCGACAAGCGACATAGTCGGAACTGCGCGCAAGAACTCGTCGCATACTGGCAGTCGCGCAAGAGCAGCTGATCCTCAAAACTGTGCTGCAGCGAGAGTTCGTTGGTGCCGAGGCAGGAATTGCGTGCATGCCCGCACTTTAGCAGCTACGCGGCGATCGCGAGTACGGCAAGCAGCACCAGGCCAACGACCAGGGCATAGATGCCGCGAGCCAATTGGTCGAGTCGGCGGCGATAGGCGAAGCCGAGCGCAGGTTGCATGAGAACTCGTCGGATCCAAGCGACGCGATCAGCAGTCGGCGGATGAAGCCAGTGCGTGAAGCGGCTATCGCGGTGCGGTCCTTGGAGGACGACGAGGGCGTGGATCAGGTCGCGAGCGCTGTCGGCATTTAGATTTCCTTGCGAATCGTACACGGCGGACAAATCGGCGTCGTATTCGAGCCATTTCGAGACAAGACCAATGACGATTGCCGCATAGGCCAAGTAGCCAGCTGAGACTGCTAGGGAATAGGGAGAGTACGTCGAGAGAAGATCGACGTCGATTGCGAAGAAAGATTGGATAGCGAACCAAGCGAGGGCAGGAATAACGAGGAGAAGCAACCGCTGTAGCAAATGCTTACGCTGGAGATGCCCCAGTTCGTGGCGACAGACGGCGGCGATTTCGTCAGGCGTCAGCTGGACGAGCAAGGCATCGGTCAGGAACAAATAGCGACAGTAGCGCGAGAGGCCAGCGACGGCGGCATTGGCCATTCGTCCTTGCGTGTGCCAGACGAGGAGCCGCGTCAGCGGCGTCTTCAGTTCGTGGCTGATCGATTCCAGATTGGTGCGTAGTTCACCAACGGGCAAGTCGCTGGTGGCCCAGAGTCTGCTCAGCAAGAGGGGAAGACCCAGCGAAATGATTAAAAGCAGGGGAATTGCGAGGAGCCAGGCAGATTCCTGCGGTAGGAATGTACCCCACATGGAAGTGACGAAGTAGGTAGTTGCCAGATCATGGACGGCAATGATGAGGAGCGCGGGGACCAAGGCCATGGCCAGATAATGGCGGGATTGCCAGACGAGGTAAGTCAGTAGCGATGATGCGCGGAGCGGAGCGTGGCGCAGTCGTTGGGCGGTTCGTTCGACATAGAAGAACGTCGTCCAAACGAGCAGGAGCGAACCGATGACCGGCGCGAGGACCAGTAGATCATCGACGAGTGGCCAGGCCTGCCAGCCCCACGCGAGGCGAACAATGGCTGGCCAATTCAACAAGTAAATGACGGCCAGGGAACCAGCCAGCCAGAGCCAGAGCCCAGCGAGTTGCAAGCGTTGATAGCGGTGGCCGACTTGCTGCCAATCGGCAGTTTGGAGCGGGCTGGCTTTGGTCAGTCGCGAGATGAACCAATAACAATCGCAGGCCGTAGCGACCGGTGCGGCGAGGGTGGCCAGCAGGATCAACAGCAGTCGCCATTGGTCGGAGATGGCCGAGACCCCTGTGCCCGTGACGGGTGCGGGGGTTGACTCAGTCTGTGCCAGGGTGGCCAGCAAGGCAGCAAGAATGATCAGCTGCATGGATTTCCCTGGGAACGTTGCGAAGCGGTCGCGCGAAGTCTGCCACAACAACGGAGCAGCAATTTCGCTGAGTTTCAGGCTAGTTGGCCGCGCGCAAGCTTTCAATTGCTAGCGGGCTGGCACGGATCACGGCACTTGAATTGCAGTACGAAGATGCCGTTTGTGTGGATTAGGTTTTCGCATATTACGACTCATGTCGATTGCACGGCCTGCCGATAAAACTTTCTTATACCCAGTTCGTGTCGTTAGCGAGTTTGGCTGATGTTGGACGGAAGTGTTTATTACTGTTGGTCTTGCGATGCCCATTGCCGGGGCGTGAATGAATCTGCTGAGGGTGCCTGCTGTCCCCGCTGCCAAGAACATTTGACCGCTGACTCTCGTTTATCAAAAACGTTACGCGGCCCCTTCTTCGCCATGAGCGAGAACAAGCCAGAGCCGACCGCGAAGCGTCAAGCTGGCCTATGGACAGTCCGTGCGGCCGCTTCGCACTGAGAGAAATTCGGACGCAGCCTAATTCATCTGCTCCCAGTTGTGCGGGCTTCGTAGGCGTTTTCAATCCGGACGATTACAACCGGAAGTTGTCGGGGATGACACCATCTTTGACCACGCACGGAATGCCATCGCGAATGATGCAAGCTTCGTCTTCGCCGCGGTTTTCGACCCCCTGCTCGTTGACGATCCGCACGCCTTTACCGATGCGGACGTTCTTATCGATGATCGCGCCTTCGATGTAGGAGCGGTCACCAATGCCGGTCTGGGGCGTGCCGTTATTCGCGTGCTTCTGCTTAGTGCCATCGGTGTCGTAAGAGTCGGCACCCATGATGACGGTGTTGCGAATGGTCACGCCTTCGCCAATGATTGTCCGCAGTCCGATCACGCTGTTCTCGATCACTGCGCCCTGACCGATCTGGCAACCGTCAGCGATCAAGCTGCGTTTGATGGTGGCGCCATCAAACATCGTGGGGGGCAAAAAGCGCGGCCGCGAATAAATGGGCGCGACAGCCGCAGAGAGATCGAAGGGAGGATGCGTGCCGGCCAGACTGAGGTTGGCTTCGTAGAAGGCCTTAATCGTGCCGATGTCTTCCCAGTAGCCATCGAACATGTGGAGCATGACTCGCTTGGAGCGGACCACAGCGGGGAAGATCTCTTTGCCGAAGTCGGGGTAATCGGTTTTCTCGAGTGCATCGACGAGCATGTCGCGATTGAACAGATAGATGCCCATGCTGGCGATCAGGTCGCGTCCCTTGCTGGGGATGCCGCGGGCATCGATCCAGGCCGGGTCCATCTTGACCATGTCCATCTCTTTGTAGGTCTGCGGCTTCTCCAAGAAGCCCTGCACGCGACCCTCGTCATTAATCCGCATGATGCCGAAGCCCTTTGCCGCTTCGCGATCGACAGGAATGCCGGCAATGGTCACATCGGCCTTGCTATCCTGATGCGTCTTGATCATTTCGCGATAGTCCATGCGATACAACTGATCGCCGGACAGAATCAGCACATAGTCGATGCCCGGCTGTTGCAAGTAACGCAGGTTCTTGCGCACCGCGTCGGCAGTACCTTGGTACCAGTCCTTCTTCTCGTCGTTGGTCGTTTGCTGGGCAGCGAGCAATTCGACGAAGCCGCCGCTGAAGTGGTCGAAGCGATACGTCTGGCGAATGTGACGGTGCAAACTGACCGACATGAACTGCGTCAGTACATACATGCGGTTCAGCCCGCTGTTGATGCAGTTCGACAGGGGGATATCAATCAGCCGGTACTTACCGGCTAGCGGAACGGCCGGCTTCGAGCGAAACTTCGTCAATGGATACAAACGAGTGCCGCGACCACCGCCCAGCACGAGCGAAATAACATTGCGCATGATCAACTTCTAGGACACGAGAGGGGGGCGATGGGTGAGGCAGGAGCACGAACTACTTAGACAAGCAAACGATAGACCGAGTAGGCGGGGAGAGGCGCGCCTACGCGATCTGCAGGCAATAACATAGCCCGAAGGGCTCTATGGGGCAAGATACGCCCCAAGCTGGCCTTTGTGGGATCGGAGTCAGCCGATGGGTTAGCGATTCGCCATTTCTATTTATGCCCAAAGACAAGCGAGGAAAAATGCGCGATTACTTTCCAGCACCAAAGGTGTAATTTTTACCAGCCTAGTGCGCAGCACTAGGCTTACTCTAGGAGTAAAGAAGACAGGACTGCTAAATATCCAACTCATCCAGCGAGTCTAGCAAGCTATCGAGTTCGTCCTTGGGCTGCGGAGCGCTGGCTTGCCGCTTGGGCAGGCCGACAGAGGCACCGACGGCAGTGCGGCCGGCGAGTTGCAGTTGCTCGTCGCGCTCGCGGACGGCAGCTTGCTCGGCGGATTCGCCCGTTTCGGGAGCGCCGAAAAGACGCGAGAGATCGATCTTCATGCTGCCGGCCACTTCGGGCGAGCCCGCGATCGATGGCGTCTTGTGCTGCGGGAAGATGATGGCGTTCTCGGGACAAACGCGGCTGCACGCCGGACAGCCCTTGCGACAATTGTCGGGCTGCTCGACGAGGATCGTATCGGCGCGGTCGAGGCCGTAAACGCCGAACAGGCAGAAGTCGATGCACTCCATGCAGTTCGTGCAACGGCTGTAATCGATGACGGGATACCAACGGCGATCGCCGGTCTCTTCGATGCGAATGATTTGCGAAGGTGTTTCGCCACTGGCATCGGCCGACTTGCTTTCCGTCAGGAACGAGAACGGTGTATTCACAGGCGAAAGATCGGGGGCCGAAATGATGGGCAGGGCCGTAGAGTTTGTTGGCTCTGCAAACCGAGCCAGTGCGGCCGGTGAAGGGCCAGACGCTGAAGGACCAGTTGGTTTGCTCCCGATTCCGCCGCCCAGACCACCGAGGCCGATCAATTGCATCGACGCTTCGCGGGCAATCCGTTTCACTTCTTCGACGAACGTTTCCGCCTTAGGCTGCACGCGCAGATCGAGGCAGTAGATCTTGCGATTGGGAAGGTCGCGCGAGTCGTTGACTCGCGTCTTCTCCGACGCTGCTGCGGTTTCTTCAGCTTCGGCAGCTTCATCCTCATCTTCGTCCGTCTCTTCATCGGCCGATTTGAGCAGCGAAGTTCCTTCTTTGCCCCGAATGCCCATGCGGTCGAGCGTCCAGCGCGTGGCCCGATCAAATAGCCAGGCCAGGACGATCATGTTGCCTTTGATGTTCGACAGCGCGAGAGTGCCAGTGCCATCGGGCTTGAGATCATATAGGTGCGGGACAATTACCAGATCGATGCCGGGCTCCATGAGGAGGGCAGCAGCGATGTCTTCTTCCAGCTGGCGCTTGGCTGGATGTTGGCTCTGACCTTGCGAGAGAACGACGGCAATGCGCTTGGCCATGATTTTGTACGTGCTGGGGAGGATTCAAATGGATCGGGATGGTCCAGGACAGGCAAAGGACCAACGCTCAGTTTAGCCTCAAACGGCGGAAAAATGCAGCCTATTCGTTCATCTGGCCTTTGATGGTCCGCTGGGTGACTTCCCAGACGGCGGCGAGGTGTTCGAGATATTGCTGAGCCGTGAGCAACGGGCTGGCCAGGCCGGGAACGGGCTGCATCTCAAATATCCAGCCTGCGCCGTACTTGTCGACGTTGATGGACGACGGGTCGGAGAGAATTTCCTGATTGAACTCCAGCAAGCGGCCGGCCACGGGCGAGTAGAGGCTGCTCTCGGCCTTTTTGCTCTCGATGCTGCCGATTTCCTGTTTCTCTTTCAGGTCGGTGCCGGCGTCGATCGACCAGTCAAGGAAGTAGACGTCCTGCAGCAGCCGCACGGCATAGGCAGAGAAGCCGAAGCGCAGCAGTTCGCCGCGCGGTTCAGCCCACATGTGATTCTTGGCGTAGAGCCTGTCCACGGGAAACTCGGCGACGAATTTCCCCATCTCAAACGTCAGCGGCTCGCTCAAGTGTAGCGAACCCCTTGATGTTGCGATTCGAAGAACGCGGGCAACAACGCGTCGACATGCAGCAGCCCGTCGCGGGTCAGCGTGACGCGGTCGTTGTCAAAGCTGAGCATTCCTTCGGACCGGTGCTGCTGCCAGGCATCGCGGAATTCGTCGAGCACGTCAACGTTGTACTTGTGGCGGAAATAGTTGACGTCGAGATAGCCCTTCTTCAGCAGCAGAATCAACTCGCGAATCAAAAGCTGATGTTGCGTCGGCTGCATCGCACGCAGCAGCGGCAGCTTGTTGTCTTCGAGCAGGGTCTTGGTGTAGTCGGCCCACTCGGTTTTATTCTGATAGTGAATCCCTGCGACGTGCCCAAAGCTGGCGACACCGGTCGCCAGCAGATCGGAACCGCGCCACAAATTATCTCGATAGCTGAAGTTGACCTTGGTCGGGTCTTTCACCAGCGTATAGGCGCTGGAAATGTGATAGCCCACGGCCTGCAGTTCGTCATACGCGTAATTGAGCCAGGCGCGCTTGGTCGGCCAATCGGCAACCGGGCTTTCGATCTGATTGCCGAGCATGTCTTTGGAATAGACAGTGTTGAACGGCAGCTCCATTTGATAGATGGTGACACTATCGGGAGACAGCTCGATCGTCTTCTTGATGTTCTCGCGCCAGTTGTCCCACGTCTCACCGACCATGCCGGAGATGAGGTCGATGTTGACGTTGTGGAACTGAGCATCCTGAATCCACTGCCACGCTTTGTAAACTTCGGGCGACAAGTGAGCCCGGCCGTTTTCTTCCAGCACCGCGTCGCTGAAGTTCTCGACGCCGAGACTCAGCCGCGTGACACCAAGTTCCTTGAGCGTGTGAATCTTCGGTTCTGACAGCGTGCCAGGCTCGCACTCGAACGTCACTTCTTCCGCATGGTCCCAATTGACATGCTTCTTTAAGCGGTCCACGAGCGAGGTCAACTGCTTGGCACTCAAGAACGACGGTGTACCACCGCCGAAATAAACGAAGCGAAACGGCCGGCCACCCATCACCGGCAACTGGCTGACGAGTTCAATCTCTTTTGACAGCGCGGAAACGTAGTATTCGACGTCGTGAGCGTTCTTGTCGGTATAGACGCGAAAATAACAGAACTTGCAGCGCTTACGGCAGAACGGAATGTGCAGATACAGCCCCAGCGGCGTATCGCGCAGCGGCGGGCTATGGAGCGCCTTCTCGATCGCGCCGACTTCTTCCGCCTTCCACTGCGAGAATGGCGGATAGTTGGAGATGAAGTAACTGCCAACTTCGGTTTTTACGGTTTCGATGGTCACGGGAAGCTGTTTCCAAAAAGGCGGGCAATTTGCATGCGGTTATTTCAAAAAATCGCGAACGGCAAGTGTGCAATTGGGAAGGATGTCGGGCAGGAACTCCGTCACCTGAAACACATCCGCTTCTGCCAAGATCTGCGTGGGCCGATCTGCTGAGTAAACGTGCAGCTTGCGTTCTTGTGGATCGAGTACTGCGACAACAAGGATGCCCGCGCTGAGGAACTCGCCGACTTTGGCGACAATCTCGACCCAACGGTCGTACTGAGACCTAACCTCAAACACCAGCTCAGGACTAACGGGCCAATATCCTTCCGGTAGATCGCCACGAGGCATTTTCGCGTAGCTAAAAAACGCCACGTCTGGGGGACGGATTGAATCTGGGTCGCGGTGCGTGATGACACCTGCCTCACTCGTGAGGTGTCCAAGGTCATATTGATCGAGGTAGCGCCCCATGGCACGCGAGATGTTCGAGCAGCACTTGCCGTGAGTTGGGGCGGGAACGTTCATCTCTACAGCCCTGCCGAGGACTAATTCGAATGGCATACTACCGGCGGGAATCGCGATGAACTCCCCCATAGTTAGCAGCTTGGCTGAAGTGCTGGAAACAGTTGGCATGGCTTCTCTTTAACCTCGAGCAAAACTTCTTATGGTGTCTTCACTGCCAACTTTAGTTATTACAGTTTCGATGGTCACGTTTATGCAATTATTTCTAATTCGGCTGCGGCAGAAATCTAAAAAACTCGCGAACAGCAACGGTCCATTCGGGAAGCGATTCGGGCAGGAATTGGTTGAGCTTGAGTTGATCGCCGAAGCCCAGCTCGAAAGGGAGTTGGCTGGCGGCGTTCACGTGAATTAAATACTCGTCTGGATCAACAACAATCACCACAACGACACCCGCTGCGAGATATTCTGAAACTTTGGTAAGGGTTGCGCCGGGGCGGTCTGTGGGGCTTAGCACCTCGAACACAATTTCAGGCGAAACTGGCCAATAGCCGCGTGGCGGTTGATCCTTCGGCAGCCGAACATAGCTTCCAAAGGCGGCATCGGCCCCACGCACCGTATCTGGGGCACGCTTCGTAATGATTCCGCAGTCATTAACCGCGCCGTGACCAACGTCGTGAACCTCAAGATATTTGACCAAGATGCCTCCAATCGCGAGGCAAACCTTACCGTGCGGCAATTGAGTCGGCGGCATCTCAACAATCCTTCCCCTTACCAACTCCGTTACGCGGCCATCATCGGGCATATTCAATAAGTCATCCGCGGTGATCAACTTTTCAGTTGGCGGCGGCAGCGATGAAATGGACATGCGGTAGTTCCTTAACCCTTCGCGCCGTAGCAATAGACGGTGCCGCGGTCGGTGGCGACGACAATATTGCCGTCAGCCACGGCAGCTGAGCCAACAAAGCCGCCGGAAGCCTGCTTTTGCCAGACTTCGTTGCCGGTCTTGCGATCGATTCCGTACAAGCGGCCATCCGCCGCGCCGACAATCACACGTTCGCCCGCGATGACCGGGGAGCTATCGATCCGCTGCTTGGTGGCAAAGCTCCACAACGAGTTGCCATTCACCGGATCGAGAGCGATGACTTTGCGCTCGCGAGTTCCGCAAACCACCATCCCCTCCATCACTGCCGGAGAACTGCGATACGGCTGTCCTGCACCCTTGTCGCGCCAAGTGACCTTCGCTTCCTTCCAGTCGACAGCAAACAGTTCACCGGCTTCGGTGCCAAAGAACACCTGATCGCCGAGAACCGCCGGAGTAACGCCGGTAGGTGCATCGATGGCAACTTCCGCCGCGTCGGCACCTTTCGTCAGATCGACAATGTGCAACTTGCTATCACAGCCCGCGACGAAGCAGCGATCGCCGACGACGGTCGGCGTGCAGCGAATCTGATCTTCGATGGCGTGCTTCCAAACAAGTTTGCCCGTCGCTGCTTCCAAGCAATAGAGGTAGCGATCTTGCGAGCCGAACAGAACTTTGTCTTGCCAGAAATTAGCGCTGGAATCGACTTCGGCTTCAGCCGCGAACTTCCATTTTTCTTTGCCAGTCGCCAGATCGAGGCAGTGGCAGTTGCCGTCGATATCGCCCTGGAAGATCAAGCCATCGCGAACCGCGGGGGCAGCCATGAAGCCGCTATCGATCTTCCAGTGCCATTTCTCTTTGCCGGTTTGCAGATCGAGGGCGAAGAACTTGCCATCGAGATCGCCGATATAGACGACGCCATCGACAATGGCCGGAGTCGATTCGAACGCGCCCCCTTCGACCGACATCTTCCAAAGCTGATCGGGGTTGTCCGCCACTTGGGTCTTGGCAACACCACTAGCCAGCACGTCGCCCCGGAAGACGGGCCAGTTCTTAGCGGTCGCGGCGGGTAACGGGACACTTGTGGGATCCGCTGCCAGCAAGTCATTCGGCCAACCCAGCGAGGCGAGTAGCGGAGCAGCAGAGAGAGCGGTCAGAACTTCGCGACGCGAAAGCTGAGCGTGGGAACCGCGCATGGCATTACTCCGAAAGCACCGACCAAAGTCTGCTGAAGGCCTGAGGGCAAATTATATCAGAAGGCCTGCTGATAAAGGGCCAAAAGTTCGTCCGCACCCACCTTTCGCGGGTTAAACGAGCCCGTCCATTGGGTCGCCGCTTCGGCCGCCAGCTGCGGCAATTTGTCGTAATCGACGTGCAACTCCTCCAGCTTGGTCTTCAGGCCAGCCTTCAAGGTCAGTGCAGCAACGAAGTGGGCCAGTTCATCGACCGTCTCCGGAACAGGCCCCGTGCCGTTGGCGGGCATCGTGCTGAGGAGGTCGAGATACCAGCCCTCGAACTCTTCACCATTGAAGCGAATGACGTGCGGCAGCATCAGACCCACCGCCTGGCCATGCGGCACGTCAAAGTGCGTCGTCAGCGGATTCGCCAAGGCATGTGCGGCACCGAGCATGCTGTTCTCAATGGCAATCCCCGCGAAACTCGCGCCGAGCAACATGGCTCCGCGGGCCTCGACATCGGTCGGCTCGCGCAGCACCTGCGCAAAGTTGCCGGCCAACAATCGCCACGCTTCTCGGCTGAAGGCCAGCGAAGCTGCGTTGCGCTTAGTACAAACGAAGGTCTCAAGCGCGTGCGAAATGGCATCAATTCCGGTGAGCGCCGTGACACGCGGGGGCTGAGTAACGGTGAGTTTGGGGTCGAGAATCGCGACGCGGCACGCTGCTTTTTTATCGCCGCAGGCCATCTTCACGTGCGTCTTGGCATCGCTGATAAGGGCGAATGATTGCGTCTCGCTGCCGGTTCCGGCGGTCGTCGGCACGGCGATCATCGGCAGCATCGGCTTGAGCGCTTTGCCGACGCCCCAGTAGTCTTTCACTTCACCGCCGTTCGTCAGGACGAAGTTGATCCCCTTCGCGCAGTCCATTGAACTGCCGCCACCCAGACCAACAAGCAGTTGGATATCGTGCCGCCGCGCGAACTTCACGCCCGCTTCGACATCGTCGGTGTTGGGGTTCTCGTGAACCGCGCCAAACAACTGCGCTTCGATTCCCGCTTTCACCAGCGAGGCAATTCCTCGCGCTGCATGCCCGGCAGTGATCACACCAGGATCACTCACCACCAGCGCCCGCCGACCACCGAGTTCCGAGGCCAATTCCCCGAGCGTCTCGATCTTGTCAGGACCATAGACGATCCGCGTGCGAGGTTGAAAGTCGAATGCGGTCATCAGGTGAGGCAATCAAAGGTGGGCGGCGGATGGAATCGCTCGAGCCCGCAGCGGGCTCGGCCATAGGACTAAACTCCTGCA
Organism: Anatilimnocola aggregata; assembly: GCF_007747655.1. Lineage (NCBI taxonomy): Bacteria > Pseudomonadati > Planctomycetota > Planctomycetia > Pirellulales > Pirellulaceae > Anatilimnocola > Anatilimnocola aggregata. The sequence continues at coordinate 862,809 of NZ_CP036274.1, read as the reverse complement.
ACCTGATAAGCGCGCGAACGGTAGAGGAAGTCGATAATACTTCCCTCGTGAGGCTGCAGCCAGTTGAGCCGCGTGGTGGGGATTGGCCCGATGTTCAACCGGTCGATGAACGTGGCATCACTCAGTTGGCCAATCAGTTTTTCGTTCTTGGTGATCGCCGTGCAGACAAGCGTGTAGCCCATCTTCTTCAGCAGTTGATCTTCCGCGCACTTCACCACGGTCGCGAACGGGAACATGTATTCCTTCTTCGCGATCGCTGTGTCCGGCGAAGTCGAGTGGGCGATCACCGGGCGAAGATACGAGCACAGTTCGCGTTCGACGAGCCGTTCGCCGTATTGGCTCGTCATGTCTTTGACGCCGCTTTCCTTCAGGTCGGCTTCGATCATGCTCCACACGCCCTTCCCTTGGCCGGGGACGGTGAACGCCGCCAGCTTGGCTTCGGGATCTTGCGGCGGCTTTACTTCGATCGGGCCGAGCTTTTTGGCCAGGGCAGCAGCGATTTCTTCCGTATGGCGCGGAGCCCACACACCGGAGGCATTGATGCAACCGCGGCCGCTGTTGGTGGCGATGCTCTCGGCCATGATGTCAATGTGTTGTTCCCAGTTATCGACTTCGTCGTCGCCGAGGATGATCTTCGAGAAACCGGGCCCGTGTGCTTGGACGCGGTGATTCCCCTTGTACTTCTCGACGGTTTGCGCGCTGCCGAAGATCATGGAGCGGTCGAGGGCTTCGAGCAGAGCGCCGCCCGCATCGTGGCCGCCGGGATAGACGCCGAAGACTTCCTTCGGAATGCCAGCCTGCGTAAAGGCCGAGACGATGCGATAGACGGTCCAAGGCTCTTGCGAACCGGGCTTGAGCGCCAGGCCCACTTGTAGCGGAATCACCGGCAGCCAGAGCGTATGCACACCGGGCGAATTCGACGGCAGCACCGCGCCCAGCACCGGAGCCTGGCACTGATAGCTGACGATCACGTTCCGGTGCTCCATCCCCCAGCCTTTGGTGAGGATGTTCAGATCGAGACCGCGCGTCAGGCAGTCCATGATCTTGTCCATGTTCCGCAGCACGAAGCTGTTCTTCGTGATGTTCGCCTTGCAGAGCGACTCGGGCAGCCCCGTGGTCGACGATTGCTGGCGGACGAAGTCGTCGGGCGATTGCGTGCCGTCACCCATGGGCAGCGTGCCGGTCTCGTACAGATCGGCAGCCACGCGGAGCTTGGAGATGATATCGGCGATCGGGAATTGCCGGAGGATATCCCGGCACTTCCAAGCCTTGTTCATATCGCGCTTGACGATGCCGCCATTGGCCTGACTGACCTTAGCCACGGGCTCGCCAGTATAGAAGTGCTTGATCTCGTCCACTTCCAGCGATTCGTAAGGTTCACCCCAGCGGAGTACGGGGATATTCAGCATAGTCTTCTCGATAAATGTTTGGGTGAAGTGAAGGCAGGGGGCGAGGTGCGGGAGACGCGGGGCGAGGGGAAATGCATTCCAACTGATTTACACGAACGTGGCGGGAGCCGACACCAATCCCTCGTCTCCCGCCTCTCGTCCCTCGCCTCGTTGTTCCTAATACACTCCCACCGTCGTGGAACTGGCAATGCCGCGCCAGGGCTTCACACCGCTGACGCCGTCCCAGGGGTAAGCAGCGTAGGGCTGTTCGCGCTCGCCTTCGTCCCGCTCCATGAAGCCGGGAACGAAGAACTCCTTGGTGAGCGTGGTCAGCTTGACGCGGCCCGACTCGCCATAGCCCACAGGTTGGTTGTAATTGTCGAACTCGACAACTTCCACCACCGCGCGGGGCTGAGGAGCGTAGTACGAAATCTTGTACCCTTCTTCTTTGCTCACGGGCTTGCTGCAGGCGAGGCCCATCAGCGTGTTGCCGTAGGTCGGCGTCATGTAGATGCCGCTCTCTTCGGGCGGACCGCCGAAGTATTCTTCGACGCAGAACCGCGTGAACTGCGGCGTGAACTCGGTGCCGCCGGAGAAAATGCCGGTGATGCCCGTATCGGCGAAGGACTTCCCCTTCTTCTCGAGTGCCTGGCACAGCGCGTCGAGCAGTTTGGGCGTGGTGAACATGCACTTCACGTCGTGCCCCGCTTCTAGCACGGTTAGGGCCTGATCGATGCAGTGGTCCTTGTACGCTTCGAGATGTTCCATCCATCCCTTCTTGATCAGCTTGACGACCCAACGGGGATCGAGATCCACGCAGAAGCAGATGCCGCCGCGATGCTGACAGAGATGTTCGACGGCGAGACGCAGGCGGCGCGGACCGCTGGGGCCGAGCATCAGCCAGTTGGCACCGCGAGGAAAATACTTGTCCGGCAGCGTGTCGCTGAAGTTTTCGTAGTCGGTCCAGTGATCGGTCACGACCATGCGGCTCTTGGGAATGCCCGTCGTGCCGCCTGTTTCAAAAACATAGACAGGTTGGCCGGCCAAACCCTTCGGCACCCAGCGGTCGATGGGACCACCGCGGAGCCATTCATCTTCGAACTCGGGGAACTTCTTAATGTCGTCGAAGTTCTTCACTTCTTTGAGCGGATCGAATTTCAGCTCGCGCTTCTTTTCGAGCCAAAACGGGGAACCCGTCGAGTCGTGAAAATGCCACTGCACCGTTTCATAGGCGTGGGCGTCGAGTTTTTCCTTCGCTGTCTTGACGCGGGATTCCAATTCCGCTGCGGGAATCACTTCCGGTTTCATTCCGGTTCCTCTGCGAGTCTAGCTAGTGGTGGGAGAAGCTGTAGGCGGGGACGCTTCGAGCCATTCACCATATCCGACCGGCCAGCCGTCGACAACTCTCGCCCCCACTTGTGGCTGAGACCAGCAACATTCTGGCGCGTGCTGGAATGAGATTTCGGCATCGGGTGGCACGGGTTCTTCTCGTGCTCTTCCCTTGTCTTATGAGGTAGGGCTCCTGACCAAGTCTGGCGGGCGTCAACTCAATTTCTCGATGCGCTGCAGCGCGGCCTTACCTCAGAACGGCTTGAACTCCACCAACGATTGTCATTCTCGCCTGCTAAAAAATGGCCAGCAAACACGGGTGGAACCCGTGCCACCCTGCCGCCTTTGTAGATAGCCAGAAGGTCAGGTCGGTACTCCGCCCTGACTCAATGCGGGTGCGAGTGACGGGTGCCACGCAACGCCGTGAACCCTTTTTAGGCAGCGGTCGTGAGGTAGCGGGCGCGATGGATTTGGGACTTGGTGGCGAGTAGGAACTCGGGAGAGCCAGCGGGCGGGTCGGGACGTTTTTTGCGAGGATAGTTGCGGCTGGATTTGTTGGCTCGCTCGTAGGTGTCGCGCACTGCTTGAGGGAGTTGGTGGGGGAGCGATTGTTGCCGAGCCAGCGGATGTCGATAGTCGCGCATCAGCCGCCGATACGTGCGCCAGACGCCCGCTAGGCTGAGTTGAGTAGGATCTAGTTGTACGCGCGTCGCTTGGACCTGAGCATCGAGCGCCATGCTCCATAGTCCCAGCAGCGACCACTCCAACTCCAAACGCGCATGCGCGGCATTGGTGCTGCGAAGTTTGCGGCGCTGATACGTTTGCTTCAAGTGGCGAAAGAAGAGTTCCACGCCCCAGCGACGACGGTAAACGTCGAGGACTTGCCCGCGCGATAATTCTTCTTCTCCGACGCTGGTGAGCAAGTAGACCGGATACTTTCCACCAGTGGCCACGACGAGGCGTAACACGAGCGGCGGCTGACTGCGACGGGCAGCACGATCGGGCCAGAGATACACCGTGCCAACGACTTCGCGGGAGAAGCCCAGCTTGTACAGCAGACGCACATTCGAACCGACTCGCACCAGGAAATGGCGACCACTGTTAACAACGGCGCGCAGACAATCGTAACCCACGAAGCCAGCATCGGCGGTGATCAGGGCATTGCTCGGAAGTTCGTCGAGCATCGCCAACCAATGCTCGCGCTCGCTACTGCCGGTCGGACCGATTCGCCACGACCAAGGCAGTCCTGTGCCGACGTGAAACAGCAGGGTCAACCACATTTGCGGGACGCTTGCCTTGCGCGAGTGAATCGCGGTGCGCGGTTTCTGGCGACGATTGCGTTTGAGTTTTCGTCCCTTACCATCGCGAACCGGAGCATGTGCCGCCTCGTGTGACTTGCTTCGCGGCACGTCGACTCGGCTGCCATCAATGCCGAAGAGGACCAGGCCATGAACTCGCCAAAGGGTGGGTAATGCACGCTGCATCTGCCGTCGAAACGTCACCTGCAATACGCCGACCAGCAGCACCGTCCAACGCAGCAGCAACTTCATGAAGGCTTGCACCGAACTGGCAAACTCCTGTTGCGGCGCAAACAGAAATTGAGCTAATCTGCGGGCAGCAAAGAAGCGGTCCCCCAGCGTGAGTTCATCCGACCAAGCCCAGAGCAACGCCGTGGCCGCCAATTGCCGTGGGCCCCACGTGCAGTCGTCACGAAACCGAATCGCACCCCAGTCCCCCTCGCCGAGCAATCGCTCCAGTGACTGCTTGAGCTGATCCGCTTGGAACTCGGCAACGACAACCTGACTTCGACCTTGCTGACTTCGACTAGGGTCTTGATGCGACATTCCCGAATCCTTTCGGGTGAGCGGTGAACGATCCTTTCGCGGTGAGAAACGAAAGCATCGCCACTAACCTCAATCGCATCAAGACTTTTTCACTCTCGCCAAAAAGGGTTCACGGCGTTGGGTGGCACGCTTGGCTGACTGCTGATTTTTCGGGTGGCACGGGTGTTCTCACCCGTGTTCTCCCCTGTCTTATGAGGTACGGCTCCGTCGCCAAGAACGACAGAAACCAGCTCCGATGTCGCCCACCAGGGAAGTGCCGCCTTACCCCAAAATGGCTCGCATTCCACCAGACGTTGCCAGTCGTTCTCGCCCCAAAATGGCCACCAAACACGGGTGAGTACACCCGTGCCACCCTACGCCGCAAGTATTAGCACCCAAGAAAAATAGCTGGGACGGGGCTCGAACCCGTACGGTGGATTACCCACCACAGGATTTTAAGCGTCCACCAGCTCCGAACTTTGACAACATATCCCGGCAAACCGGATTCTGACCGCAGCATTCTGCTGTAAACCATTAGAGTTAGCCACTTTGCACCTGGTCTTGACGGGCATCAACTGATGCACCTGTCAGTGATATCATCTAAAGGTAAAAACATTAACCGTGTTGCGATATCACGCAAAGGTTCTTAAAGTTACCTTGCGGTGATATTCGATACAGGTGACCAAGGAGGCTCTCATGGCGAAGAAAGCAAAAAAGAAGGCAGAGGCTGTTGAAAGCGATAAAGTGCCCTTCCAGGTGCGATTTGATCGTGACCTTCATCAGGAGTTGGTGAAGCTCTCAGAGCAAACCGGAATTAGTGTAAACCAATTGGTGCAAGGAATGTGTCGAGGGGCGTTGTCATCAGCTCAAGTTGGGCAGTGGAATGAGTTTGGAATGATGGAGGGAGACAAGCCAACGCGTTTCTTAATTTCCAAACCCGCGAAGGGTTGCGTATGGTTCGGCTCGAAGGGCATTTTTGATAGCGATGTACCGGAGATCACCGACCGTGGGACGTTTTGGTTTGGTATCGATATTCGAGAACGGGGCGACGTTCACTTTGGCGTCCGGTGATGGACATATCGTTCAGCAACTTTGGGAACATCGAAATGACCAGTGAAAAGCCGAACGGCGAGATCAAGTCGAACGTGCCAAACTGCCGCAGAGTGTGGAGCGAAGGCATGAAGCTGAAACGCTTTCACTTCGATGCGGCCTATCTTGCCAAGCTGCAGCAAGTCGCGAAGGCGAATGGCATCACGACAACTGCAGCTCTGAACGAGGCTATCGCGAAGTACGTTGCTTTGCGACCGGCATAATCGAGCGACCACAGGGAGGTGGCCAATTCTATTTCAATTCGAACGCCTGAACGATCACGCCACTAGCTTCGGCGAAGCGCACGCAATCGCGTGTGACGCCTCGTCGGTGATCCATCTTCGAGAACAATCATTGCGGCACTCGCGATTGCAGCGGAGCCGGAAGCGGCTTTGGCGTGATCGCTTGGAAGCGGTGCCAGTTGTCCAGCTATGGGGCCGGTCGAGTCCCCTTCGCCTTCACCTCATCCCGTCGCTCTTTTGTCTTTGCGACGGATGAGCGTGAAAGGCGTGGGGACGATACCCCTTTGTCGATCCTTGTTCGGAGCTTTAAGCAGGGAGGATTAACACGTGAGAGCGAGCATTGAGAGGCGAGCAAAGAGGTGGTTTGTCCGGATCATGGCACTTGATTTGGGAGATCGTTGCCTAATCCAGCGAGAATTGATGGCCGCAATGAAAGACTTCAAACGGATTGCGTTGAGCGAACGTGAATTCGTTGAAGTTAGTTGCTTGATGTGGTCGGCAGCAGCGTGGAGGGTCAATCCGACTCTGACTGAACAGCAAATTCAGAATGGCATGCTGCAGATTATTCAGGGAGCAAAGAAAGCGGCGTAGGCAAAAACGAAAAAACCCAGCGGGTCCGTGAAGTTTGGCGACAGAACGGACCTGCCAGGCGTACAGCAATTTCAGCACACGGAGGTTAGTCAATGTGCCTCAAAGGCAACTGTGATCATACGTCTATAGGCAATGTCGGCCAAGGGCATTCAAGCTCTGGGGCAAAGGCTGCAGCGAGGGCGGCGGGAGCGAGCGAAGCGAGCCCCGCCGTCCCGCCAGCCGTCGCCCCTTATCTTGAATCCAGTCGAAGTACTGTGGACTGGAACGCACAAGGCGTCTGGCCCCATCACGGAGACTTGAAGGAAGAGAAACACCTGGAGTGTCGGGCCGTCGGTTGTCGGTCAAGGTTTTGCAAGCACTGCTGCGTCTCGCTGGGATTGAGCCTGCGAAAACGCCTGGTGCCAGTCCTGCAGACATTCAGTGCATTGATGATGGTCACTCTCACCGTTGATCCGAAGCTATTCGGCTCGCCTGTGGAAGCGTACCGCTACGTGCGTGAGAAGCGGGCGATTGCCGAGCTCGTGCGAGCACTGAAGAAAGCCGGCCACTTGAGAAGCAATCGATACTTTTACGTGGTCGAGTTCCACAAAAACGGTTGGGCACATTTTCACTTGCTGCTAGAAGCTGAGTTCATCCCGTTTAAAGTGCTCTGCCAACTGTGGGGCCGGAATCGTCCGAAGTCAGCTCCTGCATGGGGGCACAAGTATGAAGAGTCGTTAGCAGGAGTGGAGCCGGAGTTCGGTACGTGCCGAATCTCGGTTGGCAAGTTTAGTGGAGGGGCTCACCATGCCGCGTGCTATGCCACGAAGTACATGGTGAAGTACCCCGAACATGGGTTTCCGCAATGGACCTTCGACGAAATGAACGCAGGGCGTCGAATCCGGCTTTACCAAACTAGCCACGGCCTGCTGCCTGGGAAGCCGTCGAGCAAAAACAAATGTGCGAACGCTGAGGAAGAGTCCGGCGTGGCAGAACATTCTGCGGACTGCTTCTGCGATGCATGTCGAGCAGGGGAACATCATCCGACCAAAAAAGAGCAGCGAACTATCGAGGATCGTCTTGCGGACTGCGGCACGCGTGCGGCAGTGCTCGAAGTCACGGAAGTTAAGGATGAGACCGGCAAGGTTGTCAGGTCGAGTCGTCGCTTTTGGCGGATGCTGGAAATCACCTTTGCCCAAGCGTGCGTCGTTCTCGATTTTCAGGAGGTCGGCAAACGCTGGGTGCAATTGAAGGAAGGCGATTGGTTTCGGCTTGTCGCCACTCGTGGGCATACTCCGTCGGTAATCGGCGGCGGAATCAATGCGGCGGACGTGGCGAGGTTTGCGGAGTTCGACCAATGGAATGCGTCGGGCGGGGTGATATAGGTGCAGGGAGGGGCAGGGATGGCAACGGGTTATCGAATCGTTGAGTTCAAAAAGAGACCGTACGCGGTTCGTTGGTTTGATCCAACAACGGGTACTGAGCGGCAACAATCACTGGGGACGAAAGACCGCCACGAAGCGGAACGCCTGGCAGGCGAATTCGTGTCCCGCCTAGTGCAAGGCCGGCCGGCCGAAGATCTCACTTGGTCGAATTTCCGTCTGCGTTTTGAAGAGGAACGCATGCCGGTGATGTCGGAAGGCACTCGCGAAACGTACGGCGTGACGTTCAAGTTCTTCGAAAGGGCGGTCGGGGCGATCAGGTTGCAACTGATCAACGCGGCGGTGCTGAGTCAGTTTCAAGCGTGGCTGCGGAAGCGAGATTTGAAGGAAATCACGATTCTGAAACACATGCGACAACTGCGAGCTGCGTTGCAGTGGGCCTACGATTTGGAGTTGATCGTCCGCATGCCCTCGGTGCCGAAGGGTGTGCGGGGTAGCGTTCCCAAGACGATGAAGGGACGACCGCTCTCCCCGATAGAGTTCGAGCAGTTCTTAGAGGCGATTCAGCACGTTGTTGGAGTGGAACAGGGGGCGGCCTGGTCTTTCTTCTCGCGTGGGCTGTGGTGGCAAGGTCTGCGAGTCGGCGAAGCTCTCAATTTGTCCTGGGATCGGCACGACCGGCATCGGATCGACCTGACAACTCAAGCTCATCCTGTCATTTGGATTCGTGGCCAACTGGAGAAGGGCAAACGCGACCGGATGCATCCAGTCGCACCGGAATTTGCGGAGCTGCTTCGCCAGGTTCCCGAGGAAGAGCGGTGCGGCCAGGTGTTCCGATTGCCTGGTGTCGCCAGGTCAACGGTTTCGCATGTGGGAGCGGCGATCGGTCGGCGAGCTGGGCTGCTGGTGCGAAAAGATGCTCTGACGGGCAAAGAAAAGTACGCGAGCTTTCACGATCTGCGGCGGTCGTGCGCTCTACGTTGGGCCGCGCATCTGAGCCCCCAAGACCTGATGGAGTTCATGCGACACTCGTCCATGCAAGTGACAATGGATTACTACGTGGGCCAACGGGCAATGGAAGTTGCGTCTCGAATGAATTCGTACACTAATCAAGAATCTCAGTTGCCCAGCAATTAGCAACAAATTGTTCGGTGGTTCTTGCGCTCGAAAGTACCTCGACCAGTTGTTGGTACGAGCCCGTAGCGCTTCCGCCTGGAAATCGGAGAGTGAACCTATCGATTGGCACGACGCCCAAGTAAGTATCAATGCTGCACTCTGAGCCGCAGAATCCTAGCTTCTCAATGAGCAACAGGATGTGAGCCCTAAGCCGCAAGTCATCCTCGTTGGGCTTCGGTTCGGTCGTGTACATGCTGGACATTGTACAGGCATCCAAGTCGGTTCAGCGTTTGGGTGCTCTAACAAGCAGCGATTTCGACCCAAAAAGTGATCTTGTGTCACGTGACGAAATGGAGCAAACTCGCACCCGCGACTAGTCGCCTCTGAATTGCATTCTTCGCAAGTGTTGTCGTGGTAAGTAGCTGGGACGGGGCTCGAACCCGTACGGTGGATTACCCACCACAGGATTTTAAGTCACCTGTCATCGTACGGCCAAGGTCCGACCATCGTTCTCGCTGCGGTTTTTGTGTATCTTTCGTATTGCCGTTCTGATGCCGAACGAGCGATTTTACAGCGTTTTTGGGTACAAGTTTTCGATTGTACCCACTTTGATTCTGGGCAGGGGAGTCATGACCCCGCGGCCTGCCGGTGCTCTGGACTCATCCCCGGGGCGCCGGCGGGCCACCTGGTTAAGGATGAGGTTCGATGTTGGAATCGATTGCGCATGAGGAGTTTCGTCAAACATACTTGGCGGCGGCCGAGTGTTTACAGTGCTCACATGAATTGGTGGCGTTGGCTAAGGCGAACGACATTATTCCCGATGGCTATTACGATAGCATCGCCTGGATTATCCAGAGCCTTCGGCTAAGCCTGGATGAGCTCGAAGAGTGGCTAGAAACTCCGGAAATTTACAGCTGCATTGTTCGCGCAGTTCTGCAAGAACCGTCTATAGCCGGAGAGCGTTTCCCCTCCTGCCACCATCTTGCGATGAACGTTGCACAGCACACGATCAAGTTCTTTGAGACAGGGTTGATCGATCAAGGCACTTGGCGCCCGATCAGCGATGAGTTCTGGCCGATAGCACATATGGCATTCACTCGACTTGAATCGACCGACCAATATGAACACGAATCATGGCCGGGATATCGGGACCTTCTTCTGGCGGAGTCTGTTCGTGCATCATACCTTTGCACTTCGCCGCCAGATAATCCACTGGAAGCCAGCGAAGTTCCTCCAGATTATCGGGACGGTGGGAACATGAATGGTGAACCTCTCACAGCAACGTACATCGCAAGCGAAGGAACCACTTGGGGATTGAGTGCCGGTGATTTGAGCGGGTACCGAAGATCGCAGAAGATCCAGACGATTTACGCCAAGATTGACTCGAACAGGAGCGTGCGCGTTCACAACTACCATGACCTCCTACAAATCCGGGAAGAGCGCGCAAGAAGAGGCTTGGAGAATGACTAACTTCTGTGCGCACACAACTTTTTAGCCAGAATTTCTAGCATTTATTGCCCCGGTTTTCCCGGGGCTTTTCGTTTCTTGCCGGCGCACAAAACTTCGAGTTTCGTGATCCGCACTTTCTGCCGCTAATCTCGGCTCTGCCGAAACGGTAATCGCACGATATCCGAACGATGGTGACCACGGGTGTCCCTGGCTCACTTAATAGTTTTGGGTGTGTGCCTGCGAATGTGACTGTTTACGAGCGAGGACTTTATGAGAAAAACCAAATCAGTGGAGATTCCCCAGCGCGAAATCAAGCCTGACGTCATGTATCCCTTGCCGAGTGCAATGGACACGCTTGGGATTGGGCGGGCCGGGATGCGAAGCATGCGGCGAGCTGGACTCGAAGTGAAGTACATCGCCGGCCGCGGATTCGTGATGGGTAGCGAGCTGATCCGCGTGATCACCACCACCGGAAAAGAGACTAAGAATTCGCAACTGAAGGTGGTTGCAAGCTAATCCACAAAAAAGCCGGCAAACAACTGCAAATTGTTGCCGGCTCGAGTTTGAGAGTTCACCCCGAAAGGTTCAATTATGTTACCGAAAAACCGGATTCGATCAACGGCATCGCGAAAAAAACCGCAACCGCTTGCCGAGCTTGCTGATCACAGGACGCTTCATCTGCTCGATCGCGATATCTGGCGCGACGGCAATGAACGCCTGATCCTGCTCACGACTGGCCTGCTTATCCGCGCTGGCACATTCAACAGTTTCAAAGATCGCATCGAACTACAAATGATCTCGCGCATCGAGCGAGCAGACGGGACTGTCCCCGCGGGATTGAAATTCCCGCTGCGAATTATGGAAATTCGTCCTTGCCAAGTTGCGGCAGTGGCGATGCTTCCGAGTGTTGCCGACGTCGCAAAGTTTGCTGCGAGTTTCAAACCGCGCCATGGAGAGGCTACCCATGGTGTACTCAAGTAAGGTCGCAGAGATAGCCTGCAAATTTGATGATGCTCGGCAGACCGGCCCCACTCAATGGGAAGCCAAGTGTCCTGTTCACGAAGATTGCAAATCGTCGTTGTGTATCGGCGAGCTCGACGCGTATCCCGGCGCGGCAGGCATTCACTGCCAAGCTGGCTGCGATGTAACCGCCGTGCTTCAATCGCGAGGTCTGACCTACAACGATTTGTTCCCAGAGCGCTCGAAGCCGAAGGCGAATGGCAAGCCAAAAACGAAGAGAAAGCTTGTTGCGGCCTATGTTTATCAGGACGAGCAAGGCAATCCTCTTTTCCGAAAACTGAGGTACGACCCTAAAGCCTTCTTGCTTGAACACTGGAACGGAAAAGCCTGGGTCAGCGGAATGGAAGGTGTGCGGCGAGTTCTCTACAACTTGCCAACAATTCTTGCTGCCGAGCCAGATGAATTCATTGTTGGCGCTGAAGGTGAAAAAGACTGCGACAACCTAGCCGCACTTGGATTCCGAGCGACAACAAATTTCGACGGCGCCTCCAAAAATATCGCGAAACCGAAATGGTTGGAGGAGTACAACTCGGCACTCGTTGGAAAGCACTTTGTTTGGTTCGCTGACAATGACAGTCCCGGCGAATCACACGCAGAAGCGATTGCTGCCTCTGTGCATGCAGCCGGAGCTGCTTCAGTCCGAATCGTACAGTTCCGCGGCCTACAACCTGGCGGCGATGTCAGCGACGTGATCGCACAGGGCGCGACCGGCGACGATCTCTACGGCATCATTCTCGCGACTCCAAAATGGGCTCCCAATGGGGAAACGGCATCGAAGCAAACTGCCGAGAACTCGAGCAATACCAAGCGGGATCGGCCGATCGCGAGGATATGGAACACGCTGATTGAGTACGGCGAAGACGAGGATGGCAACGAGTGCAAAACAACCGTCCCCCTGACCATGACAGAAGTGAAAGAGTTGATTCGGAAGGAAACCGACGATTTCCCGCGGCGAACCGGCAACGCATTGTTTGTTCATGATCCCAAACACGGAATTAGCTGGCTAGAAAAGCCGGCCGCGATGTTCGGTTGGATGGCCGACAAGGTGGGAATCGTCGAGTGGAAGCAATGCGCGGGAGCAGTCACCAAAGACGAGTTGTTCCACGAACATCGCCGATCGGCTCGCAACTATGCCGCTGTTGAAGTTTTGCCGCATGAGCCAATGAGGCAAGATCATTACTATGCGTGCGGCGTAATCGAGCCAGGCAACGGTGAGCACCTTCAATTGCTGCTCGATCGATTCAACCCAGAAACTGACATTGATCGCGATCTGATTCAGGCAATGTTGATGACAATCTTGTGGGGCGGGGCGGGTGGCATGCGGCCGGTGTTCGTCATCACCACCGGCGACGGCCCTGGGGCTGGAAAGACCACGCTCGTACGGATGGCCGCTCAAATATTCGGTGGTTACCTCAGTTTCGACCGCGGCGAGCAGGTGGCGGATATCAAGACCCGGTTGCTGTCGTCTGATGCCCTAACCAAGCGAATAGCCCTGATCGATAACGTGAAGAGCACCAAATGGTCATGGGGCGAGTTCGAAGGGCTAATCACCTCGTCGACGATCAGCGGTCACCGAATGTACATGGGCGAGGGAAGTCGCCCGAACACCATCACTTGGTGCCTGACGCTGAATGGCGCTAATCTCTCAACCGACATGGGCCAGCGGGCGGTAGTGATCGTGATTAAGAAGCCCCGGAACACTGGCACGTGGGAAGAAGACACCCGCCGATTCATTGAAGAGCACCGATTGAAGATCCTCGCAGACCTGATTGGCGTACTCCGTAGCGAGCCCCACCGGTTCGAGAGATTCACTCGCTGGGCTGACTGGGAGGCGTCTGTACTCGCCCGGGTACCTAACCCGGTTGTTGCTCAGGCTGCAATCGCCGATCGCCAGGCGACCGTCGATGCTGAACAGGAAGAGCACCAACTACTCGAGGAATTCATCTCCGACGAGCTGCGACGACTTGGATACGACACCGAGCACGAAAGAATTTTCATTCCAACCAAGATTATTGTTCAGTGGGCAAATCGTGCCGCTCACGAAAATTCCTCTCCCACTGCGGTCAGTCGAAAGCTTCGGCAGTTGGTCAAGGAAGAAAAGTTTCTATCACTCAAAGAAAACACGGATAAGCGAAATGGCCGTGGGTTCATCTGGGCCGGCCTTGGGTCATTTGGGCGGCCTACCATCACCGACCTGGAACAGAGAATTTTCCAAAAACGGAATTACGCCGGAGTAAATGAAGAAACCGAAGGGGGTAGTTTTTAGACGCTTCGGGCGCTTCGGGCGCTTTCTACCTATTGTAATTACGTCGCGAATGAATTTAGGAGTCAAAGGAAAGAGAGTAGAGCAGATAGAGATTGAGAGAGTGGCCAAGAAAAAGAGAGGGGTATTAACAATAGGCGCAAAGCGCCCGAAGCGCCCGATACGACCGAAAGCCACCATAACAAGGGGGGCCCAGGACGCACTTTGTAACGAACATCACCAGCAACGAACCAAGAAAAACGTTTTCCGGCTAACTGCCAGAACAAAAACACCGGAGAGAAAAAAACATGGTCACAAATTTGAAAACGCCGATGCCGCCAGGTGATCGCGAGGATTTTATTTGCCTCGCCAATCGGGCAATTTTCAAAGCGCACACAAATCGCATGGGGCAAAACGTTGGCGAGCGCGAATTGACCCTAATCACTGAACGCTGCAACGAGCGGATCGAAGACACAGGCGACTATGTGCCGTTGATTATCAACCACACGTCGGACGATGGAAAAAGCGATCCCGAGGTCGTCGGATTCGTTGGCCCCTTCGCGATGGGTCGTCTCGGCACCCGCCGGCCGCTCCCTGCCATCTTCGGACGGATGTGGATTTATCGCGAGAAAAAACATCTGCTCAAAAAATATCCGCGCATCTCGGTGGAGTTCTGGCAGGATGCCAGCGACCCAGGAACGGGCTTCTTCGACCCGATCAGCTTACTTGGCGCCACGACACCGGAGCTCGATCTGGGCCTGCACTACGAAAAAACGAAAGACGCTGCCAATCGTAGGCTCGTCAAGTATGCGAAGGTCGAGCGCTTCTCGGCCAATCCTGATTCTCATGAAAGGGGATCGACCATGTTAAGCCCTGAAGACATCCAGCAAATCGTTGCAGCCTTGGATGGGGTTATTACCCAGAAGATTAGCGAGGCAACCGCCGGCATGAAGGGCCAGGCCGCGAAGCCCAAGCGGCTGGAACCGGATGACGACCTGGACGACGAACTAGAAGACGTCGACGAACCCGAAGCCGCGGGAAAGCTCGATCCTGCAATGGACGAGCGACTGAACCGCATCGAGCAGTACTACAAGCAATTTAGGTCAGGTGGGCCAGCGGTGAAGCGAGCCAGCGGCGAATCGCCCGATCAGTACTCCAAGCGCACAACGGACGAGGCCCGCCGGCGGTGCGATGCGATAAACGCAAAGGCAGGGCCTCACGGTGGCCGTGCGAACTTTGCCGACATCCTGGCTGAGGTTCGCGGCGAGCAACCCGAAAGCCGTTTTCAGCTTGGCGGACGATATCAAAAGCAGCCCGAGCCAGCACTCGCACCGACGGCATCGGCTCGCGCTGCCACGGTAGCGCGCGATCGCTGTTTGGAAATTCAAGCCCGCGGCCGCAAAGCAAATTACGCGATGGAGCTGCAAGCCGCGCGGCGAGAGCTCGGCGTTTCGTAGTTTTCAATTTGTTGCATTTGAGCAGCAGGTTTTTCAATTCACTTTTTGCAGAGGAACATTTTCGATGGCCGTTCAATTTTCCACCACGCAGTTCAATGCCCACCTCGATCAGCGGATGGGCCACGGTACCGGAACGCCAAACTCGGCCGCCGTGACCGCGATCAAGGCGTGTTTTTCGTCCCTTCGTTTGGCAGTTGTCGCCGGCGATGGTAGCGATCAAGTGAAGGAGGTGATTCTTAGCCAAGCGGCTGACCACCTCTACCACCTTGGCGAGCAGTACAGCAGCAACTACCGAGCGTAAAAAACCATCAGCTAGCCAATATGTCGTTGGCTCGCGAGTTTCCGATATTTTTCCTAGGAAAGTCGAGACACATGAACGCGCAAGTTTTGAAAGAACGTACCGAATCGATTCTGGAAGCAATTGCTGCCTTTGAATCGCAGCAAGACGACAACATGCTCGGACTATTGGTGGCTGTTGCTGCCGATGGCCCGGTGCCTGAAAAGCTTTCTCGCGTCGTCGAGCGAATCGAGATCGCCGCCCGCCTGGCTGGCCAGGGTGAGAGCCAGGAGCAGCAAAACCGAATCGCCCAACTCTTTGCTGACGTGGAGGAATTCCGTCGTCTTCCGGATCCAGCATCCCGAAGGGAATTCACGGGCACTTTCGAGGAACCGTACGTTCTTCGAGACCTGCAGGGCCACGCGCGGCGATTGGCGAACTTACCTATCGGTTAGCAATCCATCGCCACCAGCAAAGCCTTGATATTTCAACCCTTAAGATCAAAAGAGAATTCCAATGTTGACAGATGAAGATGTGCAGCAAATTACCGAGATTGTTCGCGCTGAAGTTGCGAAGGCAATGAAACCGAAAGCTCGCCGCTATGGGCTGCGCGGCAGTGCTGCAAGACTCGGCGGCAATTCGGTACCGGTCGCGAGTGCCGATCGCGAAGCGAAGATTGTCGCCGCGATTCGCGATTTTGACAAGAAACGACGAGCCTACGAATTGCAGCCAGGCGAATCGTTGCCGGGTGCGTGGTACTTCTACGATCTTTCGAACCTGGTGATTCTTGCGGCCAATGGCCCAATGCCGGAGGGGTTTGGTGCTGTCTATCGGTGCATTACATCAATCGCCAAGACGCTGCTTACTCAGCACAACCAGGCCGAGCCAATCACGCGGCAGTACCCCTGTAACGAGCTGGTTACGTGTTGCGGGTCGCTTGCAATGATCCTCTCGCGGTACAGCGAAGGTAACGGCCTTCCGGATCCCGAAGAATTCCTGCAAGCAAGACAGTTGCGCGAGGCGAAGACTGCCCTTGAAGCAATTCGCCAAAGCAACGGCGATACCTCCGCAGCGTCTTTGTACTTTTCGCAAATGCAACGAATCGGCTAGCGAGTGCTCGCCGCGCTCGTTAGCAAGTGCCGGGTGGGGTGTGATTCGTCTTCCGCCCCGCCCGGTGCGATTTTGAAAGGGTAGCTGCATGACCTGGTTCGCTTCGATTGCTCTCTGGTATGCCAAGTTCGTTACCCGACGATCGATTGATAACTATTACTTCTGGGACGGCATCGAGATTCGCCGCGTCGACGTGTTGCCGATCTCGCGTGCGGCCGCATCTGAGCGAGGATTGAGCGATGACGTTCTCGCACGGATGAACAGCGGGTCTACGGACGCCGCTGGGGCCATGGCCGCGGCTGTTCGGCACGTCTTCCGGGTACCGCCACACTCCCGCGGTGGGCTATCCGAACGCCAGTTGATCGAGCTGTTCATTGATTTTGCAGGGCAACTCGATCGAGCAATGAAAACAACTCCATTTTTCAAGGAATAACCGACCATGCCACTTCCAGCCATTGGCGCGGCTATTGCCCGCGGTTCTGCCGCCGTAGGTCGTATGTTGGCCAGCGCCGGCGGGGCGATCGCACGCGGTGCTTCGAGTCTCGGCCAGGGGACGGTGCGAGTTGCTTCGAGCGCGCGAGGCAAGTTCATGCATGCTGCGCGAAACACTGAAGCTTTCGCACGGAAGAGATACCGAAACACCGTACGTACGTTCCGATCGAGCAGGAGCGCGATTGGGGATGTGTTGGCGCGCAGTAGCAGGAAAGCAAAGCGGCCAGGGAAACGCAAATTCAGAACACAAAGCGAGTCCGCGCGATCCCGTCGCCGTGTCCTGCCCACAATGTCAGATGCGTGGGCGCGTTCCGTACGCCAAGGCGCAAGAAGTTCCGCAAAAGCCTCATATCGGGGCGAAAATGTTATGTCTCGGCTCTTTAGCCCCAAGAGCTACCTGGGAGGCGTCGCCAGTAATGTCGGGGCCGCTCAGCAGTCGTTCAGGGAGGGAAATAACGTTCAGGGGCTGCTGCATTCCGCCAAGGTTGCGCACAGCGTCGGCAAGCCAGCCGCGGCCGTATCTGCTGGGGTCGCCGGCAGTGTCGCAGCAACAGCGGTCACCATGGCCACGATGCCCAAGATCGTCAAAGAGTTTGGCGCTGCCCTGATCGAGTCACGGCGCCATATCTCGGAAGTGAGCGCGCCCTATGCCGTAGCGTTGGCGAAACTCGACACGAGTCGAACGTTTCGGAACATGCAATTCGGCAATCGAACCGGCCATGCGTTTTCGCAATTGACAAACGCACAAGATCGCCTGGAGAAAGCGCTCCTGCCTGCACAAATTACCCTCGCGAATATCGTGGCAAAGGTGCTAACGAAGGTCGAACTGGGGGTAACAACGCTGATGACGATTACCACTGCCGTTGCTCAAGCGTTTCCAGAGGTCCAGAAGGCGTTGGACAGGATCAACGAGAACACCAGGCACCAAGGACGCCAAGAATCGCAGGCACTTGCCGGAATGGCCCAGCGATTGGCGAACGGTGAATTTACCGGCCGGCGGAATCCGCCAATCGAACAGCCGCCAGCACCACCAGCCCGCAACCCGAATTAGAAAGTGACGCAAAATGTCTGATTACTACATCGTTTACAACGGCATCAAGCTTCTTGGAACGTTGACGAAGATCCATGACTTAACTCCCATCCGCGACGACAGCGATACGGATCAGCTGCATTCCAAGTTTGTCGTTTCGTCCGAGTGTGTCGTTAACATCGCCGTCCTGACTGCCCAGGTCAAAATGCACGGGGTGACCGGTGGGAATGCGGCCGGGGCTAATGCTGCTTCTGTCCTAAAAGCAGTCCGGCACATGTTGTCGGAAGACAGGAAGCCGTTTCAGTTGGTGATGGATGGAACGATCTACCTTGAATCGAGCGAGCGGCTCGACGCGAATAATGGCCCGAAGGTGCGAGAACTGAAGATTGCCCAAGTTAGCCCGGGCTCGATCAAGATTTTATTTACGGTGGAAGTGTGCCGAATCGAGTGCGGCAAATCGACTGGCCCCGTGAATAACAGATGGACCGTCACCGACGACATCAACGAGCAATGGCAAGTAACGCGGCATTGGCGAGGGAAGCTGCGAGTCGCGAACGGGGTGGATAATCCGCAGAACTACCGTCACTTGTGCGTTCCTGTTCTCGCGAGGGGATTTAGACGGGCCCGGATGAACTTCACTACCGAGCCTGACGGCCTTTGCCTTGGCTGGGAAGTGACCGACGTCCAGTTGATGGGCGATGCGCCTCCTAGTGGTGCCTTGGTGCTTAGCGGGAATCACACCGAGTCGATGGATATGGCCGGCGCATTCAGCATCGGAAATATCTCAGTTCGCCTCGACGGCCCGCCAAATGCCGACAAGCAAGAACTGCTGGCCAAGTGCATGCAAATCATCAATGGAAAGATACAGGTCGAGAAGTTCAATTTTGAAAACGCGTTCATCTTCCGCGAACTTGTGATAACCGATCACCTCGGAACCTCAACCGTGGAGGCGCGTGCGACAGTGCAGCGCGCACTGAGCGCAGCATCGAGCGCCAGTGGATCGCCTCTGAAACTCGGTAATGTGGTACTCGACACATTCGGAAAACCCATCGAAATGCCGAACTACGATCGAACCCGCATGGCAGCGCCACCCCTGCATTGCGCCAGCATCATCGGACTTTTTAAGAGTCAGTTGCAGTCGGCTTGCGGCGGATCGCATGCAGTCCCGCAGATCTCGGACGTTTCACGCGACGATACAAGTCCCGGCGAGGACGACAGCGATACCGAAGTCACTGAGACAACGGACACAGTACCATTCGAAATTAACTCGCCTGGCTATTCGAGCGAACACGAATCGGCCATGTACCTGTTCTCGAAAGTTGAGGCTATTTACGAATACGACGAGGGGTATATTTTCACGCCGTACAGTGAAGCCCTGCCCGACACTGGCAACACGATTGCCGCGATCAAGGTCGCTGGCCGCACGTGCCGGCGAATCATCAATCTGAGCGTGGAACGCGTCGGCAAAGAACCTGATTTGTGGGAGCCCAAGACCTACAAAGATTCGCACGGAATCACCCACTATCTGAAGACATTCCGTCCAAATTTCCGCCCTCCGCAGATGACTGGTGACGGGAAGCAGATATTTACCGTCGACTGCCAATATGTGTTCGTTCTGAGTCGCGCGCCGACAGTAAGTGAGTTTCGGGCGCCGGCCCTTCCGTGGGACACGTTGCCGGCGATCTCGATCCCACCCAGCAGTTTCATTTCGCCCGAAGGTGAAAAGGGGATCGCGTAACCATGAAAAATTTCAACGAACATACAAACAAATGTGTTCACGTTGCCGGGCAAGCGGTCGCTGCGATCGCTGTAGGCTCTCGGATACGCCGCATCTGGACGAGCGAACATGGTGGTATCACCATCGATGTTAGCAACGAGAAACAGATACCAACTGCATGGCGGCTGGCAGTTATTGCGGTCGGCGGTGCAGCTGCTTGCTGTCTTGATCGTTCATTCAGCATCGGCGATGCGCGCGACAGCATCCATTTTGTTTTCAATGTACCGGCGAACCAGCAACCGGGGACTACCTTTCGGGTGCATCGGCGAAACGTTGAAGTCTTGCACCATCACCCAAATTGTCAGCGGCTTGAGCGTGCCAATTATGCCGCTGTCTCGCTTCGCGCGATTGATCGGGCCTTGCAGATTGCGAAGGAAAGAAGTCACGCAATTGAGGCATTGGCCGATGTTTTATCTGAACACGAAACGATGTCGCTGTCTGCAATTATGTCAGTTTACAGCCGCGCTATGAGCGAAAGCAGGAGAATATGAGCACTTCAAAAGATCGATATGCAACGGCAATCCATGAAGCAGGTCACGCAGTCGTGGGCCTGGTTACCGGCGCGCGGGTGGCTTCTCTCGTTGTCGATGGCCGCGGCGAAATTACTCACGGCTATGCCCGAATGCGATACCGCCGAAATGGGGCGGGCGAGAAATCAACAGCCCTGGTCACACTGGCCGGCTATGCCGCGGAATGGCTGTATCAAAGCGGTGGCGATGTGAAGCACGTGCGCGCAGCACTCCTGCACGGCGAGCAGCTCGGAACGGCTGAAGATTTCGTTGCCCATCGTCGTCTTGTGGAATTGGCAGGCCGAAAGCAACGCGGGCCCGTTCGGTATTCGCGCGAGCACATTACCGAAGGCGCGATCGGGCGAACGATTCGCCTCGTGCAACGCAACTGGTTCGCGATCAACGAGATTGCCGATCACCTGGCTCGACTCGGGAAGCTATCGGGCGAGACGGTTGAAGTGTTGTACGAACTGGCAAACGTCAATCCGCTGGAGGTGTGATGCCCAAGCCGCGAAATCTGAAGCAGTACCGGCCGCCGGTTGAGCGCGTCAGCCTTAAACGAATGCCGGGCGATCCCACACCGGCAGGGATTAGGCAAAGGTGCGAGGAGATTCAGGCCAACTGGACGGAAAGTGATTTCCTGTCTCGGCAAGCAAAGAATCCTGGCGGCAAATCAATTCGGCAGGATGAAGGCAGCAAACCGGTGCAAGTGGTCTGCACTCGCGATCTGTCGGCGGCGGCGAGAAGGTAGCGGCCGAGGCTCTTTGACAATTTGGTTGACTATTTTCGCTTGTAGATTGAATAACTCTGCGCTACCTTGCCGCCTTCGATGATGAAGAGCGTTGTCTGCTCGTGTGGACCGCCCAACCCTCGCACCTTGGTAGTAACAGGAACTGCAATTCCAGCATCGGTGCATTGCCTGTACTCGGTCGATTGCATCCCAACGGAATCAAACTTGACTGCAATGGGCCGGACGAGGTAGTCAGCCGGCTTTCCCTCGGCATGAACCTTGACGATCTCGATTGGCTCGCCATCGCCAACCGACTCCCGCCAGTCCTCGCGCACGGCTTTCGCGTACGGTGATTCGGGAATGACTGAGCTAGCGACGTTGCAGCCGGTGGTGAAGAGAAGAACAAGCAGAAGGAAAGATAGACGAATCATGGATGCTACTCCAAATCAAAATATGGACGGGTTAGGCGACAGCACCATTCCGACCAATTTGGGTCGTACCAATACGACTTAACTTGTATTGAATCTTCTGGATCGTGAACCACCAGTTTGATATCTTCCGAAGGAAGGTAAATGTCACTGCTAATCGGAAAACTCAAGTGTGGATTAAAAAAATGTGGTGTAAGCAGATTTCCGTAACCATATCCCCACATGAATAACTCTTGACCAAATTCACTCGGTTTAAAACGGAATGAGTTCTCCGCGTCGGCGCCAAATATTTCGTAATCACCTATCAATGATTCGCGGTAAAGCCCAGAGAATGCATGATTAACAATTGCTGCAAGCTTTTCACCGCATGCTGACGTTCGATTGTGTGTCAATGCCACCATGAATGTCGCCCCAGGCATCTTCACGCCAGCGTGCAGGCGATTGACTGGCCCCACTCCCTCATAGAGGTCTCGCAGCGCGTGATAGAGGATATAATGGGTTCGCAGTTGAAAACTAGAAAGTCGGGCGATTAGGGAATTAATCACAACGCCACGGTCGTCCTCCTCCACAACAGGCTCTTCGGGCTTGTTGCCAATTAGTGGCACTCTCGACGAGGCCAAAACTCCGCCAAGGTATTCAGCGGCAATTCGGTCGTCGCAGAACACTGCTTCACTCATCGCACCGCGAAAAACTCGCGGCAACACCTGGCCTGGTTCGTTGATCGCCGTGCCAATCTTTTCCACCGCGAAATTAATCACATTTTTTAAATTGGCAGCGCCTTGGTCAGTCAGACCAGGTAGTTTTTGGCCGATATGCGTAGCTAACGGCCCGAAGAGCTTCCATGTAAGTATCGCTTCCGCAGCGGTCATTCCGCCTTCACCAAGAAGACGCGTTATCATTTCCACGCTCATATTACCTCTTGGGTGCTGGCTTCTTTGCCTTCTGGTCGACCGGCCGCAGTTCCAGGCCGAAGTACTCGGCGAGCTTCGACGCTGCCGAAAAGCGAATGTCCTCGCCCGAGAGAAATCGGGAAATTGCTGGCTGAGAAACTCCGGTCGCTTTAGCAATCGCAAGTCCTGGCTGGCCCGAGTCTTTGATCGCCGTTCGCAACTGATCTTCAAGCGACATCGAAAAATTATCCGAAAGTGGATTGACTTGATTATCCGAATATGAATAATGGCATAGTCACGTGACAAGTGTGGTCACGAGAAAGAAAAATGGCTCCCGCGGTGCTGGTAACACCCGGGAACCTGGCAAACCCCACGTTAATGAGGTTTACGATGAAAAGTGTACTTGCGCCCACGCGCGCCGTCCATCAGAAGGAAATGGCGTTTCTGCTCGAGCCGGTCTGCTCGCTCGATGCGAATGCCGCCCTGGAAGTGCCGAAGTCCTCGGCCGCTGATCGTCTCAATGCCGCGGTTGCCGACTTTGAAGAAACCGCCAACGAATGGGCCAATCTCTTTGGCGGATTCGCTGATCTTCTCCGCACCGTCAACGAGAGCCCCGCGGCGATTCAGCACATTGGCAACGCTCTGGCCGGCAAGTCGGGCCGGAAGGCGGTGGCCCATGCATAACCACCCAACTTCCCGGCGGTCGTTCCTGGCCGCTGCTGTGGCGATTGCCCTGCCTATCGATGACGACAGGGATGAAGTGGAGCCCAATTGGGATGATGAATACGTCTGGGAGCCTGCCACGGAGGACGCGGAAACCGTGGAGGCCCTGGCAATTTTCCACGGCGAAAAGGAAATTTCTGACATCGCGACCACGTTCGCAGCAGATCAGGTTGACGTTGATCGTTGCCTTTCACGTCGCAAGGTGTCGCGGTGGAAGGAAGAAAAATCTTCTCCGGTGTCCGTGAGGTTCTCGGGCAGCAAAAGATATGTTGTCGCGCAGTGCGAGCTTTGGGACCGCAGTTTTAAATTTGAGCCGTCAACAGTGTTGGACATCCCACAGTTCGATTTGGGTGACAATCCGCTGACCGATCAGTACCTTGACGCTGGCCACACTCGCCAGCAAGCGATTGAACTGGCCGCGGAACGGAACCGACCGTTGCTCCAAGGCTGGGACGAAGACAGCCAGGATTGGTGGGTGGTTCTCGAAATTGGCGAATGTGATCTTCCTCGGCTGGTTAGTTACGACCTGACCGGCGAGCTTGGCCACATGCAAATAGCCGGTTCTACTCCCATTCGCCTCGTTCGGCCCACCGCGGCCGAGATTGAATCGATCGAGCGTGAAGCCCTGCTCTTCGACCTGGCTGGCGAGGAAGGGGGTG
The DNA here is from genome assembly GCF_007747655.1 of Anatilimnocola aggregata. Taxonomy (NCBI): domain Bacteria; kingdom Pseudomonadati; phylum Planctomycetota; class Planctomycetia; order Pirellulales; family Pirellulaceae; genus Anatilimnocola; species Anatilimnocola aggregata. Next base: position 839,077 of record NZ_CP036274.1, on the reverse strand, counting down.
TAGCTTGAAACGGCAACCTTCGAAGCAGAAGCAAACCCGCGACGCGCTCGCGCGGCTGGATTCGGCCCTCGACGTAGGCTATGTCGCCATTCACGACATTGAACAGCGTGCGAGGGATTTGAGTCAGGCCATCACGCAAATCGGCTACGGACTTGATACGCTTCGCGCCCTCGCGGCGAATAAGTCGCTGTCAGTTTCCGAGTGTGAAGCGATCGATGCTCTCTTGGCTGCCGTTTCTAAAGCGTGCTCGGTGAAAGGTGGTGCCTCTTGATTGCCACCACCCCGCAAAAGCTCACGGCCGCCGAAACCTCGCGCGGCGTTGCCCTGGAACGGCTGATTCGTGTGGTTCAGGCCCTGCAGCGCGAGCGTTACGGTCTACTGCTCGACGATCTAGTTGCCGAAGTCTCGGAATACATGGGCCGCCCATGGTGCCATAGGACGATACGACGTGATATTCAGATTCTGACTTACGTCGGACTGGCGGAAATCATCGATTGTCGTTGCTGTTGGATTGGTACCGGTGGATTTTTCGAGCAGCCAGCAACGGCGATCAGTCTCGCGGCGGACCGTGCTATCCATCAACAGCAAGCCCATTGGTTCCAAGCGGACCCTGAGACGCGTTAGATTTTTTTGACTCTTCCCTCGTCCCGGTCGGTGTTCGGCCGGGATTTTTCATGTCTGCGGAGAATTTCCAATGCCCAAGAAACGAAAGGTTCCAAAGGTCCGCCTGGCCAAGCCAGCAGGCAGACCCTGGCAGATTCGCTACACCCCCGTCGGTGAAAATCGCGAGGTACGAATCTCGACTCAAACCGAGGATAAAAACCAAGCGATTGAGCAGCAAAAAGAGATTGAAGCTAAGCTGCTGCTCGGAGTTGACCCCAAGCCCCGAAAGATCCGCGACGCCGGGCCATTGATGCCATGGTCACAATTTCGCGATCAATATTCTCGGCTGAAAGTTGCAACAATGCGCAGCAGCCATTCGCGTAGCTCTGCCGAGTATCGCCTGGACGTGTGCGAATCTATCATTTCCCCGGCAACCCTTGGCCAGATGTCAGAAGATGCAACGCTCGCTCGGCTGCAAGCAGAATTACTTGCGGGGTCCGGCGGAAATCGAAAGGTCAAGAAGGCACGCTCGCCGCATACGGTCCGGTCCTACCTCGCCACGTTGATCGCGGCTTTGAACTGGACACATCGCCCCATGAAGTGGTTGCCGGAGCCCGTCGAATTCGAACTCCTCGAGGTAGACGAACCCGATAAGGGGCGACCGCTTTGCGCCGAAGAATTCGAGCGGATGCTGGCGGCCGTTCCCAAGGCGATCGAAACCGAAGATGCCACGGCGGTCGCTTCCTGGCAGCGCTTGCTGCGGGGGCTATGGGAAAGCGGCCTGCGGCTCTCGGAGGCGATGTCGTTGCACTGGACGGCCGACGGGGCAATCCTACCGCACTGGCGCCGTAGCGGCCTCCTGCTGCTTCACATCCCGGCCAAGATGCAGAAGAACCGGAAGGCTCAAGACGTCCCGACAACGCCAGCATTTGCCGCGATCATCGCCCAAACTTCTGAGGCCGATCGGTCTGGCTGGATATTCGACCCGATCTCTCGGAAGAAGGGGACGGGGCGAATGACGACAGAGCAGGTCGGGAGAACGATTAGCCTCATCGGTGAAAAGGCGAATGTCGCGGTCAACGCCGACGGCAAATCGGCATCCGCGCACGATCTCCGCCGCAGTTTCGGCCAACGTATGGCGGACGCTGGATTACCGCCGCGCGACCTGCAAGCCATCATGCGGCATGCGTCGTTTACGACAACGGAGCAGTACTATCTCCGCGATCGAGCGCACGACCAGGGCGAGAGAATCGCGAAGTACCTGGGTACAGTCGCAAAGGCTGAGGAGCCAGCAAAGGCCCCGAAGAAAGCACGTAAGTCTAGAACCTGCAAGTAGCTGGGACGGGGCTCGAACCCGTACGGTGGATTACCCACCACAGGATTTTAAGTCCTGTGCGTCTGCCAATTTCGCCACCCAGCCTGGGAGACGCGACATTGTAAACAGAAAGTACCCCCGCGGAACCGGCAGGTTCAGCAGAAAGTTCGCAAGATCGACGGTAACCATTCTCGCGGTCCTCGGTAGGTTCTGGCCGCTGGCCGGAATCTGGAGTGGTGAAAAACGGGATCTGCAGTTTGTCGGTCGGATGCCAAATGATGTCCCAATTGCCAGCCAGGATCACACCCGGCGGATGTGACCTACTTGCAGGCAGAACGGCTTCGAAAGCGGTCGGTTGCACATTGGTGCCGGTGGTCGGCGTTCGCTCACCTTGCGGCGGACGGGGGCACTTTGGGGGTGTGCCTGGGCAAAAACCGGGCGAAATGTGAATTAATCGACTGGCATTTCATTTGCACTAGCTGGGGTTGGCATGGATGTGTGACCAGATGAACCTTCAACTCAAGAGGCAACACCATGTCGTCTGCACCCCAATCTCAATTTGACCGGCTGGCGAACAGCCCTTCGATGACCCGCTATTGGCAACATGCCCGCGAGCGCAAATGGCTCTATTTGGTGGGGGGCGTGTTGATCGCCACACTGTTGATCCTGGCCATTCAGCGGTCGTGGTCGAGTCGCTCGTACGTTCGCCCGGTGGTCGTGCAGCAGGTGCCTGGGCGGGTTGTGCCCGGTCAAGTGGTCCCTACGCAGCCTTATGTGCTGAATGAGTCGATTCCTGCGATTGACGTGAACGACCGCCAGCTGCGGTTTCCCGCGCGGGCGCTGAATAACGCGCCGCCGGTTTATCCCAGCGGGGCGGGTGGGCAGGTGATGCCTTACGTCAATCCGACGGCCAAGGACAAAGTGGTGAAGGAAGCGTTTTTCTATCCGCGGAATGCGGGGCGGCCGATGATTCCCGGCGTGGGCATTGCCGCCTATGAAGTTCGCTTTGGCCCCGGCGACTATGTGGTGAGCGACAACTGCTGGGCACGTGCCGTGAGCGATCTCACGTTTCCCGCCTCTGCCGAGACGCGGCTCGTCGTCCACCTGGTCGATCCCGCCCGCGCTGGTCAGCGAATGTACGGCGCGCTCGTCCTCCGCACCGCAGACGGCGAACTCATCCAGTTCGAAGCGAGCCAGATCATCGTGCTCGCCGAGTAGCTTTTCAGGTGACCCGAAGCGTGAGCGAGGAGAGCGCCCTCGCACGCAGGAAGCGTAGTCGCCCGCTGGACCGTTTCCACCGGGCCGCTCACCCGCTAACATCGCGTTCATGACCGTTGTTCGTTCTCAAACCGATCCGCTGGCCTTCTTCTTCACCTGGGCCACGTACGGCACTTGGCTCCCCGGCGATCAGCGGGGCTGGGTTGAGTTTCGTCATGGATTTCAGCTTCCAGATCCTTGGCGGGAACTGGAGAGCATGGCGAAGATGACAGAGGGCTCCTGTCGTCTCTCACCCCCCGAGCGCGAACAAGTTCACGATCAACTGCGCGAAACTTGCCATTTCAAACAGTGGCAATTGCACGCCGTAAATTGCCGCAGCAATCACCTGCATGCCGTGATCTCCGCGAGCGCTGCTCCGCGCTTGATGCGAACGCAAATTAAAGCCTGGCTCACACGACGGCTGAAGAGTTTTTGCGCGACCAATCGCCGAGAATCGCGCGAACACTGGTGGGCCGAGCGCGGCAGCATTCGTTGGTTGTTCGAGGATGACCATCTGGAAGCTGCAATCTTGTATGTCCGCGATGGTCAAGATCGCCCACGTCCAAAATGAGGTGCTAAACGATAACGAACGACTGCCAGAGTTACTTGGCGCTGGCAGCCGCGGCGCTCTCCTCGCTCACGCTTCGGGTTCCCTGAAGACTAGCCTACGTCGCCCAGTTCGAGCGCTTCGCCATAGCGGACGAGGACCATCCGTTTGAGTTTGGCATAGGTGGGATTCGTCAGGTCGGGATCGGCGGCGATGAGCGTTTGCGCATCGCTGCGGGCTTCTTCGACGATGATTACATCGCGGGCCAGGTCGGCGATGCGGAGCGGCGGCAGACCGTGCTGCCGCGTGCCGAACAAATCGCCCGGGCCGCGGAGCTGAAAGTCGAGCTCGGCCAGTTCAAAGCCATCGGTCGATTTGGTGAAGGCATCGAGCCGGCGCTGAGCATCGTCGGTCGACGGATTGGCGAAGACGCACAGATAGCCCGCGTGACTACCGCGGCTGATCCGTCCCCGCAGCTGATGCAACTGCGCCAGCCCAAAGCGCTCGCCCCCTTCAATGGTCATGAGCGTGGCATTGGGAACATCGACGCCGACCTCAACCACGCTGGTACTCACCAGCACCTGCGTGCGGCCGCGGCGAAAACTCTCCATGGCCGATTCTTTTTCGATGGGGGTCATCCGGCCGTGCAACGACGCGAGGCGATAGCCAAGAAGTTCGCCCCGCTGCAAGACATCGAGCGTTTGCTGCACGCTGGCGGCTTCGACGGCTTCGGTCTCTTCGACCAGCGGCACAATGACGAAACCTTGGCGCCCCTCGGTCAGTTTTTGTTTGAAGAAGTTCCACCAGCGGGCGCGTTGGCCATCTTCGGCCAGATAGGTGTGGGTTTTCTGCCGGCCCGGTGGCGGCGAGCGAAGGGTCGAGACGTCGAGATCGCCGAAGAGGGTCATGGTGACTGTGCGGGGAATCGGCGTGGCGGTCATCACCAGGTAATGCGGATCGATGCCGGCCCGCTTGAGCGCCGCCCGCTGATTGACACCGAACTTATGCTGCTCGTCGATCACCACCAATCCTAGTTTCGCAAAGCGCCCGCCGGCCAGTGCTTCGCTCAAGCCGTCGGAGGTTGCCACAGGAACTGATTGATTCAGCGCGTGCGTCACGGCATGCGTGCCGACGAGAATATCGAGCTCGCCAGCAGCCAGGGCATCGAGCGTTTGCTTGCGCTCGGCTGCAGTGAGTGAACCGACAAGCAAGCCAATGCGCACCTGGCTTGCCTTGAGCGCCGTCGACAACGTCTGCACGTGCTGCCGAGCGAGAACTTCGGTTGGTGCCATTAGCGCCGCTTGCTTGCCGTGGGCGACGGCCAGCAGCATGGCATACATGGCGACCACCGTCTTGCCGCTGCCAACGTCACCTTGCAGCAGGCGATTCATCGGCACTTCGCGACCCATGTCAGCAGCGATTTGATCGATGGCCGTCCGCTGTTCGCTGGTCAGCTCGAAGGGAAAGAGTCGCGTAATGCGGGCATCGATGCGGGCCGAAGTGGGCAACGGCGGCGCGCGGCGGTGGTGCGTCAGTTTCCATTTGCGAATGGCGAGGGCCAGCTGCAGGACGAAGAGTTCTTGATAGATGAACCGGCGGCGGGCTTGCTCCAGACTGTCTTGATCGCGGGGCTGATGAATCTGTGGCAGGGCCGCACGAATGGGCCACAGGTTGTGAGCATCCAGAAAGTCATCGGGAAAGACGTCGTCGACCAGTTGAGCATGCGACTCGACAATCGATTGCATGATCCGCCGCATCTGCGTTTGATTCAGCCCTTCGGTCAGCGAATAGACGGGCAAAATTCGCCCAGCGGGTACGTCGTCGTCATCGGCCAAAAACTCGAATTTGGGATGGACCATTTCCCAGCGGACGCCCTGCATCTTTGGTTCACCAGAAAGGAGGATCCGCCTCCCCACCTGAAACTTCGAACGCAGATAAGGCTGATTGAACCAGAGCCCGCGCAGATAGCTGGCTCCTTGTTTGACCAAAAGCCCCAACAGCGAACGGCCGGTGCCGGTGTTGCGCAGGTCGACTTCTTCGATCACTCCGGTGACGCTGGCCAGCTTGCCCTCTTCCAGCTGGTCGATGGTCCGCAGTTCGCTCATGTCCTGATAGGTGCGAGGAAAGTTGAACAGCAGATCGCGGGCATAGTAGAGCTCGAGCTTGGCCAGCAACTCAGCTTTGACGGGACCGACCCCTTTCAGAAATTGCGCTGGCGTCAGCAAGGGCTCGGTGGTTGGCGGGACGCTGTTCATGGGGGGCATTATAGCCGCGCTTCGTGTTTTGCCGAACGGACGCCGTTCGTTCTTCACCAAGCAGATCAACTTGCCAGTGGCGTGGCGCGGAGCCAAGAAACGTCGTTGATTTTTGCAGCCATTACCTTGATTTTTTCCTTGGCAGCGACTCCATTGGGTTCCGGAGCGGGTGACGATTCGCTTTTTTTCTGCCTCTTCGAAATGACTCCACTCGGAGGCTGTATGGGCCCGTGTCAGGCTGCGCCGCGGCGCAGGGGCTCGCGAGGTTTTACGCTCGTCGAGCTGCTCGTAGTGATTGCGATCATCGGCATTCTCGTGTCGTTGTTGCTTCCTGCGGTGCAGGCCGCGCGCGAGGCGAGCCGGCGAATTAAATGCCAGAACCAGTTGAAGCAACTGGCGCTGGCAATTGAGAACTACGAGAGTTCGCTGAAGCTCTTTCCCGCGTCGGCCATTGTCGATGCTTCGATCACGACCAGTTTCGAATCGCGCACCGGCACCATGCTCAGTTGGGTCGTCCTCACGCTGCCGTACTTCGAGCAGTCGGCCTTGCACAGTAAGTTTGATTTTGGCCGCACCGTGCTCGATCAGCCGAACGAGCCGCAGGCCAATCAGATCAACATGTTGCTCTGCCCCAGCGACCAGACGAAGGGGCGCTTCTATCAAGACCCCAGCTTTACGAATAACAAGGTGCTTGCCAAGGGAAATTACGCGGCTTTTGTGGGGCCGATCCATGTGGAATATCAACATCGCTATCGCGGCGTACTCACTTCGCACTTGCCGCACAGCCATCGCCATCTGGCCAACGAGGGGACTTCGAATCTGATGATGCTCGGCGAAATCCGCACGCGCTCGAATTCGCTCGATCAGCGTGGCGCATGGGCTGTGGGTTGGACCGGCGCCACGTTGCTCTCGTTCGATATGCACGACCAGGTGATTGAAACCACGCTTGGCAATAGCGGCTATACACCGTGGTCGGCCAGCTTGGGCCAGACGCAACGACCGAACAATCAAGGTTCGAATTTGGACATGCTCTACAACTGTCCCGATCCGGCCGAGGCCCAACTGCGCAAGATGCCTTGCAGCACTTATGGCCCGGGATCGTTCCAGTATCTCTCGGCCGCTCCGCGCAGCCATCATCCGGCCGGCGTAAATGTGGCCTATGCCGATGGTCATGTGTCGATTCTGGCGGACGATGTCGATGAGTTCCTGATGGCCCGCTTAATCAGCGTGGAAGATGGCGAGGTCATTTCGCCCCCTTAGCTTCTGCAGCGGCCTGTTACTGTTCCCACTCTCCTGTCACCCTTCACCCACATCACTCAGCTCCATCTTTCCGCGCGGTCCTTCGTCATGAATCAATCTTTGGGACCGCCGCTGGCCATGATGATGGGAATGGCCTGCATGCTGGCGGGGTATTTGTATCAGTCGTTCATCCCCGCGCAGGCCGTGTGGACCGACGAACAGGCCCGCGAATACAGCCAGAACTCAGCCCGGCTGCATACTGCCACGTACGGCAAAGAGCACGATCATTCCAAGCCACATTCGCACGATGCGCCGAACCTCAAAGACGAAGAATACGTGGCCGCGAAAGCAGCGTTCGAGAAATCGGTGCAGGCCCGCGACCGGGCTCTCGCTCGCCTGGAATGGATCAAATACGGCCTGATTTTTACTGGTGTGATTATTGCGGGCGGCGGTGTGGGAGTTGTGGCTCTCGAAAAGATGAGAAGCGACGACGCGCCGCGGCCGCACAAAAAAAGCCATAAGCATCACGAAGAAAAGAAGCATCAACATCATTGATACCTGGCGTGGGTGGCGCGCGCTATTTTCCCGCGATCGCCAGCCTTAAGAGGTTGAGCGCTTGTTTGGCCGCGCGAGGCTTAAGAATATCGGGATGACCGGTGAAGGGAACGGCGCGTGTAGCCACGCCACCTGGTCCAGCCACCGCCAGCACCACGCTCCCCGGTTCGGCAGACATGTGTACGGCGGGGGGGAACGGACCAATCACCAGGGCATAGTCACTGCCAAAACGTTCACGGGCCGCTTGAGCCACCACGCTAAGAGTCGGCTCGGCATGCAGTCCCAGCATGCTGGCCATCTCGGCGGCCATGCTCGAGAGGATGGAGATTCCCGCGGCATCGCGCAGTACCAATCCACCTTGAAACACCTGCGCGCAGTCAGCGCATTCGCCTAGCCAATGCTCGATCAGGCCCGCAGTACCCCATTCGACTACGGCCAGCGTCTGACCCCGCTGTTGCAATTGCTTCACCACCGCGTGCTGCAGCTCTTCTTCTTCGTAACCAAAGACCAGATCACCCAGGCATTGATGAATCACATCGATGGTGGGCTGCATCGATTGCCGCGCGATCTCTACTGACTCACCTTCCGCAGTAATGCGCAGCGTGATCGTGGCCTTGCTCACGGTGATGCCAACCGTCGGCGTGCGGCCGCGACGAATCAAGTCGGGCAGCATCGCTTCGAGATCGCTTTCGCCCACGCCAAAACATTTCACGCGATAGTGGTGAATCACCCGCGGTTTGCCGAGCATGGCCACCACCGCGGGGGCGACGGTCGCTTGCCACATCTCTTGCATCTCGGCGGGCACACCGGGCAAGCAGAAGAGGCGGGCCGATTCGCGACCCGCGCGGGGCAAAGTCAAGTCGATGCCCGGCGCACTGCCGTGCGGATTGGGGACGACGCGACTGCCGCGGGGAAAGAGGGCCTGTACCAGATTGCTGGCGGGCATCTCGCGTTTGCGCCGCGCGAAGAGCGCGCGAATGTGTTCGAGCGCGCCTTCGTCCTGCACCAGATCGACGCCGGCCATCTCGGCCACTGCTTGCCGGGTGAGATCGTCGGCCGTGGGACCGAGCCCGCCGGTCGCAATGACGATATCGGCCCGTTCGCAGGCCAGGCGAAAGGCCTGCACATTGTCGGGCAGGTGATCGGCCACGGTCGTGTGAAAAGCAACGGGCACGCCGAACTCGCCCAATCGTTGCGATAGCCAGGCACTGTTCGTGTCGACCCGCTGGCCGCTCGTTATTTCATCGCCAATCGAAATGATCTCAGCGCGCATCCCGCTCACCCATGGTTCTTGTCAGATGGAATCATGGCCATTGTACGCAGCTGTCGAGCTAGCGCGGCGACGGCACTCGACCTACTTCACCAAGGCGAGAATCTTGAGCACGATGGCGCGAATGGCTCGGCTACGGTGACTGAGCACGCTTTTGACCGCGGGGGATAGCTCGCCGAATGTCTTGTGGCACTCGATGACTTCGAACAGCGGGTCGTAACCAAAGCCACCGCCGCCAGCAGCTGTTTCCAGGATGCGACCGCGGCAATAGTCTTCGGTCTCGGCCACAACTTGCCCGCTCGGATCGGAGAGCGTCGCGTGACAAACGTAGTGCGCGCCGCGCTTTTCGAGCGGCACACCAGCTAATTTTTCGAGGAGCAGGCGATTGTTCGACTCATCGGTCGCCCCTTCGCCCGAGAAGCGGGCCGAATAAACGCCGGGGGCGCCTTTCAAAAAATCGACCGCCAGCCCGCTATCTTCGCCCAGTACCCAGTGGCCGAGATGCCTGGCTTGCAATGTGGCCTTGAGCGCTGCGTTCTTGGCAAAGGTCGTCCCCGTTTCGTCAATCTCAATCGAGTTAGGAAAATCGGCCAGCGAGCGCAGTTCAAAACCGTGCGGTTCGAGCAGGTCGATCAACTCGCCCAGCTTCTTCCGATTGCGCGTTCCCATCACCAGTACTTTACGATCCGGCATAGCTGATCCTTCGTGTTATCCATATCGCTTGAGCAGGGCGACGAGCAAGCTGACAATCACCAGCAGCAGCATGGGGCCGGCAAGAATAAACAGGAGCGCCGTCAGCCGCATGCCCGCTTCATTCGCCTCGGCCCGCACCAAATAATAGATGCCGCTGGAAGCGACGCTGCAGATGAGCGTTACGACCATCAGCCCGAGCAGGTTGAACTGCGGCAGACGGCGAACTGGCCCAGGAGCCGGTGCCGGCGGAATGGGCTTGACGGGTGGTGGTTTGGAACGGGGATGACGCATGGCTAATAGTGTACACCGGGCGGCTAAACCGTTGCGCGGCCGGTGGATTGCGCAAAATTACCAGCGCCAAGAAACAAATCGCGGGGAAGTGCGCTGAAGACCGATTGGGCTCGCGCGCTGTAGGGGCGCGTGCGCCCAAGCCACGAAGCAGCAGACAATTCAAGGACCAATCATGGCCGACGAAGTTAGCAAGGATCCGAAGTTCGCCACCGACGACGAGATCAAGCAAGAGAACGACCGCCGTAGAAAATCGATCGAACAATTCCTCAAGCTGCCGACCGAGCAGATTCGCGCAGCCATTGCCTGCACGTTGGACGCCGCCGTCGGCCGCGCCTTGACTCCGCCCGCGGGCGAGATGCTGTACGTTCGCAAGTCCTGGCTGATCAGCCCGGCCGATCGCAAGGAATACAACAGCCTCATCTACTCGCTGGCTACGCCAACCTATGGTTTTGGATTCTACTTCGACCCGAAAAACAATCCCGCCGAGAGGTTCAAAGAAACCCAGGCCAAGCTGAAAGTTATCTTTCGCCGTGGATCGGATTACCTGCGCGCCGCAGTGGGCAAGGCTGCGGCCTGGGCTTGCGTACCTGCCGAGTTACTCGCCGCGGTGCTCCAAAACGAAAACAATCCCGGGGCCAGCGGCTTCGATCAGGCGGGGCAGGCCGCCGAACGGAGCTTGCAGGAATTGATCGGCAGCGGTTCGACGGGCTTTGGCAACGTGAAGCCGCAGACGCTCAAGTCGGTGAAAGAGCTATTCAAGACGTACTACAAAACGTCGATCCTGGGCCCCGGCGTACAAAACGCCGATCAAAACGACAACGCCGAGACCGACATCTATCACGCTGCTGCCGCGCTGCGCGATGGTCTAAATAAGGCGTGGTCGGCCGGCACGCGCTCGCTGAACACAGAGCAATTCAAAAAGTACCTGTACTATCCCTACTTTGGCGGCACCGTCTCAGCTGAGGTCGCCGTCCGCGCGATGGGGCACTACAACGGCATGGGTGATGGTGCCAAGACCTACGGCGAGACTGGCCTGCGACGGATTCAAAAACAACCGCTGCACTTCTTGCCGCCGAGGTGATGAGTAACGAGGGTTACGCCAAAATCGGTTTCACCACATGCCCGCTGACGTCGGTCAGGCGGAAGTCGCGACCTTGCGAGAAGAAGGTGAGCCGCTCGTGATCGACGCCGAGCAAGTGCAGGAGCGTGGCGTGCAGATCGTGTACTTCGACGATGTCTTCGACGGCGTTGTAACCGAGCTCGTCGGTCTTGCCGTAGGTGATGCCACCCTTGATGCCGCCGCCGCAGAGCCACATCGAGAAACCCTTGATGTGATGATCTCGTCCGTTCCCTTGAGCCATCGGCGTGCGGCCGAATTCGCCGGTCCAGACGATGAGCGTATCTTTGAGCATGTCGCGGGCTTTGAGGTCGTTGATGAGTGCCGCGCACGGGCCGTCGACTTCTTTCGCGGTGCCGGCGATCTGATCTTTCACACCGCCGTGATGGTCCCAGTCACGATGATAAAGTTGAATGAACCGCACGCCGCGCTCGGCTAAGCGGCGTGCGAGAAGACAATTCGCGGCGAACGTACCATCGCCACCTTTGGTGCCGTAAGCGTCGAGCACGGCTTGTGGTTCGTCGGCGACGTCCATCAATTCCGGCACGCTCGACTGCATCTTGAACGCCAATTCGTACTGCGCAATGCGAGTGGCGATTTCGGGATCGTCGACCGCTTGCCCATGCAGTTGATTCAGCTTGGCTGCTGCTTCAACCACATCTTGCTGTTGCGAGGCAGAGACGCCCGCGGGACGATTCACATAAAGGACCGGATCGCCTTTGCCGCGGAGCTCGACACCTTGAAAGCGGCTGGGCAAGAAGCCGCTATGCCATTGCCGCGAAGCGATCGGCTGGGCCTGGCCGAACTTGCCCGTGGAGGTAAGCACCACGAAGCCGGGCAGGTTCTGCGTGACGGCACCGAGACCATAAGTGAGCCACGAGCCCATTGCGGGGCGACCACTGATGGTGCTCCCCGTGTTGAAGAATGTGTGGGCCGGGTCGTGATTGATGGCCTGCGTACGGAGCGAATTGACGATGCAAATGTCGTCGGCCAGAGTGCCAATGTTGGGAAAAATCTCGGAGATGAACTGGCCACTCTCGCCAAACTTTTTGAATGCATGCTGCGGGCCAAAGCACTTCAGCTCTTTGCCTTGCAGCTGCGCAATGGGCTGACCCTTGGTAAACGACTCGGGCATCGGCTGGCCATGCATTTCGGCCAATTTGGGCTTGTAATCGAAAGTTTCCAGGTGCGACGGCCCGCCGGCCATCGTCAAAAAGATCACGCGCTTCGCCCGCGGCGCGTGATGCAGTCGCTTGAGCATGCCGAGCGACTGCCTGGGGTCGGCGGAACCATCCGCCGCGTAACTCCCCCGCTGCGCGCCGCCCATTGGATTGAGCAGCGACGCCAGCGCGGCATAACCAATGCCGCAAGCGCCGCGACCAAGGAAAGTACGACGAGAAAAGGAATCGACCAGTGTTGTCGGGTTCATAGCCAGATATCTTCCACAGAGCGATAATTCTACTTCTTGAACTTGTCTGCTGCCGCCAGCAGCTTCTTGATTGGTAACTCGAAGCCGGGGAGCAATTCTGTCGCGAACGTCTCCGCTTCCGTGAGAGTTAGCGATGGCAATTTGCTTCGAAATACAGTCATCGTTCGCCGGAAGCAATCAATGACCCAGTACTCTTTACATCCCAGCGCCAGATACTCATCGCGATTATCTTCATAGTCGCGCACATAGGCAGCTTTGCCCGGCGAAACAAACTCGACCACGATCGCCGGCACATCGCGATCAAATTCCGGCGTGCGTCCCAAGCCGACCCAGAGACAACGATCGGGTCGGCGGACGCTCGTTGCGGTGACGACTTCCACCTCGGGCAAGTTGGCATCAATGCATCCGCCACTCGGATGATTGTCGGCATAGATTCGCAACAGATAGCCGAGTTCGTCGCCAGAATTCGCATGTGCTGGGCTAGGAGGAGGCGTCACAACAACAACTCCATGAATCAGTTCGTAGCGATACCCCAGTTCATGGTCTTCGATGGCCCTGAACTCCTCCACCGACATTCGCATGCCGCCCGAGCCGCCATTCAGTCGCTTCGTGCCGGAAAGTAATTCGCGCATTACTTCAGAATGAGCAATCACGGTTAGATCTCCTCTCCAATACCTGCATCGCCTTAATTCCTCACAATCGTCTCGTGCAAATTCAGCAGCACGCGGGCAATGCTCGTCCACGCGGCCAGTTCGGCAGCGTCTTGGCCGGCCGCGGGCTTGGAATCACCAACCGTTTGCAGCTGCTCTGCAGCGGCAGTGTCAGCTTTGAATTGCTCGAGATGCTTTTCATACAAACTGGTGAGCAACTTGGCTTCAGCGGCAGTTGGTTCACGCAGCAGCGTTTGCTTGTAAGCGAACGTCAGCCGACTCGGTACATCGCCGCCACCATCGCTGACGATGCGGCCGGCGAGCGCACGGGCTGCTTCGACGTAGGTCGGGTCGTTCAGCAGCACGAGCGCTTGCTGGGGCGTGTTGCTAACGGGGCGCTGCACCGTGCATTCTTCGCGGCTGGGGGCATCGAAGGCGGCCAGGCTGGGGTGAATGAAGGTTCGCTGCCAATAGGTATAGAGTCCGCGGCGATACTGACTTTCACCTTTGTCGTTCTGCCATTCGCGCTTCGGAAAGTTGAGGTACTGCCAATAGCCGGCGGGCTGGTACGGCTTCACGCTGGGGCCGCCGATTTTGGTGACGAGCAAGCCGCTGATCGCCAGGGCATTGTCGCGAACCATTTCGGCCTCGATTCGCCAGCGGTTCTGTCGCGTGAAGAGATTATTGAGCGGATCGTGCTCGCGCGATTGCGCGCTCAGGGTGGAAGTTTGCTGATAGGTGTTCGACATCACCATCAGCTTGATCAGGTGCTTCACGTCCCAGCCGCTCTCGACGAATTCTGCAGCCAGCCAATCGAGCAGCGCCGGATGCGTCGGATATTCACCCTGCAGGCCGAAGTCTTCTAGCGATCGTGATAACCCGCGGCCGAAGTAGAGCTTCCATAGTCGATTCACAAAGACACGCGCGGTGAGCGGATGATCTTTCGCCAGCAGCCAGTTGGCCAGGTCGAGCCGCGTTAGGCGTTCGTTGGGATTCGCTGGCGATTTGCTCAAGAAACCAGGGACAGCGGGTAGGACAACTTCGCCTGAATCATCCAGCCAGTTGCCGCGCGGCAAGATGCGCACTGTCCGAGGCGCGACCGACATCGAAACGAGCGTCGAGGGAAAACTAGCGACCAGCGTCTTCTGCTGCTGTTCGAGCTTGGCGATTTCATCGCGTGCGGGCTTTAGTTCGGGTGCGATGTCGCGATAGTAACTGGCGAGCGTTTCCTTTTGTTTTGCATTTCTCTGGTCGGCTTGGATGGCAAGCAGCGAAGCGATCTCGGCTGGCAAACTGCTGCCGCTCAGACTTGGCTTGCCGGCCGTTGTGAGTGCGAGGCGAAAGCGGCCAATGTTGTGCTGCGCATGTTGCGATTGATGGAGCAGTTTCACTTGCAGCCGTTCATCAGCTGCGAGCGTGATTGGTTCCGCCAGAATGAAGGCTGCCGTACGCGACTTCGCTTCCATGTGTCCGTTCCCAGCCCAGCCGGTGCTCGCGTTGCCATCGATGGCTTGTGCAATGGGGAACGTAGGTTGCGAATAGTCCGCCTCGGCCGCGGCGATCTTCACGCGCTCTGCTTTGCCGTCAGCAGCGACCCGTTCGATTTCGACTTCGCTCAACACAAAGTTGCCATTACCGCGCGACAGGCTTTTTTTGGCGAGCGTGTCGTCGGTCAAGGCTTCGAGGCGAATCGCGGTGATCTTCGGCAAGTCGCTCGCGAGCGTAATGGTGTAGTTATCCTTCGCCGGATTCTTGCCGGTGCTCAGCAGGCTGCTGTCGTCTTTTACTTCCAACTTGGCTCCGCCGGAGGATTCCGCTTTTTCCGGCTTCACCGCCAGCCACGTGCTCGATGTATCGGTGAGCGCGGCAGTGAATTCTTCCTCCCACTTGGCTTGTGCGGCAATCAATTCAGGGGTCTTGGCGGTGAGTTTCTGTTTGGCCACGGCCAGTTGGGCTTCGAGTTCTTGCTGTTGTTGTTGCTGCGCAGCGGTGGGAATCTTGGTTTGTTCTTGCCCGCCGACGGCCCGCTCGCTCACGTCGGCAAAGAAGGCTCCCATGCTGTAGAAGTCGCGGGCCGTGAAGGGATCGAATTTGTGATTGTGGCACTCGCTGCAACCCATGGTGCTGGCCATAAAGATCGAGGCTGTATTGCGCACCCGGTCGGCAACATACTTGGCCGTGTACTCCTTGGGCTGGGCACCACCTTCCTGCGTTGTTTGCAACAGGCGATTAAAGCCCGAAGCGATTCGTTGCTCGGAAGTAGCGTCGGGCAACAAATCGCCGGCCAACTGTTCGCGAGTGAACTGATCGAAGGGCTTGTTGTTGTTGAAAGCTTGAATGACGTAGTCGCGATAAAGTGCCACATCGCGATGGTTGTCGCTGTGGTAGCCACCGGTGTCGGCATAGCGAACCACGTCGAGCCAATAGAGGGCCAGCCGTTCGCCAAAGTGCTGCGAAGCCAGCAGTCGGTCGACAACTCGCTCATAAGCTTGCGGAGAATCGTCCTTCACAAACGCGTCGAGTTCCGGCGGTGTCGGTGGCAGGCCAAGCAAATCGAAGTTCAGCCGGCGCAGCAGCGTCCGCTTATCGGCAGCAGCAGAGGGGCCCAGGTTCACCTCTTCTTGGGCGGCGAGAATAAAGCGATCGATGTCGCCGCGCGGCCAGGCTTGATTCTTCACGACTGGCGTGGCTGGCCGAGTGACCGGCACATAGGCCCAGTGCATATCGTACTGGGCTCCTTCGTCGATCCAGCGCCGAATCAACTCCGCTTCGGCCGGACTGAAGGCTGGCTTCTTGGCCGTTGGTGGCGGCATCATCAATTCGGGATCGGTCGAGGTGATCCGCTCATACAGATCACTGGCCTTCCCCTGGCCGGGCTTGATCGCGCCCTTGAGCGCTTCCTCGCGCAGGTCCAACCGCAGGTCGGCCTTTCGTTCGGCTTCGTCCGGGCCGTGGCAAGTGAAGCAACGGTGCGTCAGCAGCGGCTTGATATCGCGGTTGAAATTCACTTTGCCGACCGGATCGGCGGCGAAGCTAAACTCGGCAATAACCAGCACGCACAGGCTGACGACGACAGTGGACAGAAGGGGGGAGAGCTTCACTTCGAGCATCCTCGGGCAGGAGTCCGACGAAAGTTGGGGGCAAGCTCTCAGTCTAAGTTGCTTTGGGCAAGCGAACAATCAATTCGGCCCGGCTTTGCCCATTCGCCGCCTTGCACTTCTCAGCGAACTACCTGTTCGAGCAATTGGCTACAATTCGCCCTGTTCACTACCGCCAATGATGACGATGAATAGGAGTTGACTATGGAATCGGTAATCGCCAGTTGGATTGGCAAGCACGTTTCAATCACCTTGCACTCCACCATTCCGACGCCCCTCGACGGCAAGCTGGTCGCCATCGATGCGAGCGGCATTTTGCTGCAACTCTCGTATGGCCAAACCTATGTTCCCATGACTTCGGTGCTGCACCTGAGCCCCACGAAGGACGAATAAGCCCAGGGCGCGGTTTGCGGCCCAAAACATCGTAAAATCGGGCCGATTTGGGTCCCTAGCGGCCCAAGAACGGCGGGTTTCCGCCGCGGTGGTTTTCATTGACGCAATTGCCAGCTGCGGCTAGCATTTAGGTTGAATTCGTGCCGCAATTTACCGGGGTGTTTTCGAATACCTACGCTGGGATGCCCATTGATGGCTCGCCTCTCTCGCTTCCATTGTTCCCTGTCCGCACTTCTGACACTTCTGGTGGCCGGTGGAGTCGCCTCGCGCGCGAAGGCGGCCGATAAAAGCCCGACTCCCGAACAGCTGAAGTTTTTTGAGGAGAAGGTGCGCCCCGTTTTGGCTCAGAACTGTTACAAGTGCCACGGCGAAGAAAAGCAAAAGGGGGACCTGCGACTCGACTTGCATCAAGCCCTGCTGACAGGCGGCGAATCGGGTCCAGCCATTGTGGCCGGCAAACCCGAAGAGAGCCTGCTCATTGAAGCGGTCAAATATGAATCGCTCGAGATGCCCCCCGACGGCAAGCTGAGCGAAAGTGAGATCGAAATCCTCACGCAATGGGTGAAGATCGGCGCTCCCTGGCCAAAAGAACATGGCGGCGCGGGCCCTGGCCTGCGAGTTGTCAAAGACAAGATCACCGCTGCCGATCGCGAGTATTGGGCCTTTCAGCCCGTTCGCCGCGCAGCCTTGCCCGATGTGGCGAGTGACACTTGGTCGCGCGGGCCCATCGACCGCTTCCTCCTCGCCCGGCTGCAAACCGAAAAGCTCCAGCCTGCGCCCGAAGCTGAACGTACGACCCTGATTCGCCGGCTGTCATTCGACCTCACCGGCCTGCCCCCCACCAAACAACAAATCGACGAGTTCCTCGCCGACCGCAGTCCCGATGCTTATGAACAACTCGTCGACCGCCTGCTCGCCCGCCCGCAGCATGGCGAACATTGGGCCCGCCATTGGCTCGACCTGGTTCGTTACGCCGAATCGGATGGCTACAAGCAAGACGACTATCGTCCCCAGGCCTGGCGCTATCGCGACTACGTCATTCGCTCGCTCAATCAAGACAAGCCGTACACGCAGTTCATTCGCGAGCAGTTGGCCGGTGACGAAATGGAGCCGCAAACCATCGATGGCCTGGTCGCGACCGGCTACATGAGGCTGGGCATCTACGAATACAACCAGCGCGACGTGAAAGGTCAATGGAGCGTCATTCTCAACGACATCACCGATGTCACTGCCGACGTCTTCCTCGGCATGGGTATGAGCTGCGCCCGCTGTCACGATCACAAATTCGACCCAATCCTGCAGAAGGATTATTTCGCGCTGCAGGCGTTCTTCGCGCCGATCATGCCCCGCGATGACGTACCCGTTTGTGCTCCTAGCGAACGAACCGCTTACGAGCAAAAGCTGGCCGCGTGGAAGATGCGGGCCGCGGACATTCTCGCGGAACTCGACGAACTTGAGAAACAGCCGCTGAAGAACGCTGCTCATTCGCAGCTAAATCGTTTTCCCGATGATGTTGTGCCGTTTCTCGTCGATAAAACCGACGAAGAGCGAACACCTTACGAGAAGCAACTCTTTGCCCTCGCATTCCGTCAGGCCAAAGCTGAACAGGAGAAAATTGATTTCACCAAGAAGCTGACCGGTGCGAAAAAAGAACGTTGGATTGAACTGCGCGAACAGCTGAAAGAACACAACGACGAGTTGCCGGAGCCACCTCCCACGGCCATGACGGTGACCGATGTTGGGCCCCAAGCGCCAACAGTGACTGTCCCCGGCAAGCCGCGGTTGGGCGAAGTTCTGCCGGCCATTCCGACCGTCCTCTGCTCGCCGGAAGAGGTTGGAGTCCCGACTTCAGCCGGGGCAATTTCTTTTGAATTGGAAAAGCCGGCTAAAGCCGGGACTCCAACAACGGGCCGGCGCACCGCGCTCGCCAATTGGTTGGGGGATGAAGCCAATCCACTCACGCCGCGCGTGCTGGCCAATCGTTTGTGGCAGCATCACTTCGGCAAGGGACTGTGCGAATCGCCCAGCGACTTCGGCCGCCTGGGTGTGCCGCCCAGCCATCCCAAACTGCTCGATTGGATTGCCAAGGAGTTTGTCGAGAAAGGTTGGAACTGGAAGAATCTGCATCGGCAGATCGTCACTTCTTCCGCCTATCGTCAGCAATCGTTCGGCCCCAGCGTGACCGAGTCGGTGCGGATCGATCCTGCCAATCGCCTGCTCGCCCGCATGCCCGTTCGCCGCCTCACGGCCGAACAGATTCGGGACTCTAGTTTGGCCGTCGCCGGCGAACTTAGTCTCACCATCGGTGGCCCCGCGGTCGAAGCTGCCAAACCGCGTCGCAGTGTCTATGTGAAAGTACGGCGCAACTCGCGCGATCCGCTCCTCGATGTGTTCGATGTGGCCGACGGACTGTCGACGATGCCGACGCGCAACGTCACGACCACACCCATTCAAGCGCTCTTGATGATTAACGGCTCGTTCATGATCGCCAAGGCGAAAGCCGCCAGCACGTTCGTGAAGAATCAAGGCAAGACGACCTCCGAAGAACAAGTGACCAACCTCTACCTGCAAATGCTCGGGCGGAAACCAACCGACAGTGAGCATGCCGCCGCCCTCTCGTTCCTGCGTTCGCCGTCGGAAGATAAGTCCGAACGGACGCTCAGCGACCTGGCTCACGTGCTGCTGAACTCGAACGAGTTTGTGTATGTGGATTAGGGGGCTAGGGGCTGGGAACCAGGGGCTGGGGTGAAGAGGTTTCCTTCTTCACTCCCTCTCCTCGGTACACTCGGTACTCCGAGTGAACACAGGGAGAGGGTTGGGGTGAGGGGCCTGCCGCGAGTTTGATTAAGCAAGTTGAGAGTAAGGTAACGTTATGTCATCCTTCGAAAATCAAATGCGCGAGCGAGGCTACCTTTCGCGCCGGCAGATGCTCTGCCAATCGGGCGCGGGCTTTGGCGCGCTGGCGATGGCTGGCCTGCTCGGCCAGCAAGCGGCCGCAGCTGCGGCTCCGCACAAGCAGCAGCCCCATCATCCGGTCATGGCGACGAACGTCATCTTCCTGTTCATGGAAGGTGGCCCCAGCGCCATGGATACGTTCGACCCCAAGCCAGCCCTCGTGAAGTTGGCCGGCAAGCCTCTCCCCGCCTCGTTCAAGCCGATCATTCTGGCGATGGGGGAGAAGAATCCGCCGCTGATGCCTTCGAAGCGCAAGTGGAAGCAGCATGGCGAAGGTGGCCTGTGGGTTTCCGACTGGTATCCCAACGTCGCCGAATGTGCCGACGATCTGTGCGTGGTTCGCTCCGTCTATGGCGACGGCATCAATCACTCGGGCGGTGTCTGCCAGATGAACACGGGCTCGACCCTCGGCGGTCGCCCTTCCATCGGCTCGTGGGTCAGCTATGGGCTGGGAACCGAAAATCAAAACCTGCCCGGCTTCGTTGTGCTCGAAGATAATCCCGGCCAGGTTGTGAACGGCCCGCGCAATTGGGCCGCCGGCTTCATGCCCGCTATCTATCAAGGGACGGCGTTCCAAAACGGCCCGGAACCGATTCGCAACTTGCAAACGCCGAAAGACGTTTCCGCAGCGGCTCAAAAGGGGAAGCTCGATCTCCTCCGCGAGTTGAATCGTCGTCACGCTTCCGATCGGCGCGACCAATCGGAACTCGATGCCCGCATCGCCAGTTACGAATTGGCCTTCCGCATGCAGGCCGAAGCGCCAGAAGCAGTCGACCTATCGCAAGAGACGGTCGAAACGCAAGAACTCTACGGACTGAATCGCAAAGAGACCGAGAACTTCGGCCGCATGTGCCTGCTCGCTCGCCGCATGGTCGAGCGCGGCGTCCGCTTCGTGCAGCTGTACTCAGGTTCCGGCAGCAAGTGGGACGCGCATAGCAACATCGAGAAGAACCACGGCACCAACTGCCTGGCCACCGACAAGCCGATCGCCGGCCTGCTGATGGACCTCAAACGCCGCGGGCTCCTCAAGAACACGCTCGTGGTCTGGGGTGGCGAGTTCGGCCGCACGCCGCAGAGCGAAAAAGGTGACGGTCGCGATCACAACTCGGCCGGCTTCACCATGTGGATGGCCGGCGGCGGCGTGCGCGGCGGGCGCACCGTCGGCTCGACCGATGAAATCGGCCTGCACGCCGTCGAAGACCGGCTGCACGTCCACGACTTCCACGCGACTATCCTGCGCGTCCTCGGCCTCGATAACATGGCCCTCACCTATTTGCATAAGGGCCGCCCCGAACGCCCCACGCTCAACGAAGGCGCGCCTTGCGAAAAGATCATCAACGGCTGAGGAAGGAAGGGGCTTGGGCTTGGGGTTGGGTCTAGGGGCTAGGAACTAGGGGCTAGTACGAAATCAAATCCACTTCCTACTTAGCCCGACGCGTTAGCGAGGGAGGTCGGCTCGCTGAGGTTAACTCCTTAATCATCTCAACGATTCGAATTGTTTCGTTGATTTCTTTCGGTCGAATTTCATTCGATCTTCTTAGCCCGCAGCAGTAGGCTATCTCTTGGGGACGTTCGTCCCTTCCTACTTTTCTGTATTCATCTCGGTTCATTTCTTTTCATAATTCCGAGGGTACTGCTATGTCTGAAGAACATCCTAGAAGAGTTCGATGGGTGGAGGTGCTTGTCGTTGCGATCGTGCTGCTGGTCTTGGCAGCACTACTATTGCCAGCGATGCCTCGCAGTGCCGGCGAAGCATCTCGCCGCATGCAATGCGGCAACAACATCAAGCAGCTTTGTCTCGGCCTGCAAAACTATCACGACACGTTTCAAAGTTTGCCGGCCGGTGCGCGGCAGCGCACCACTCCGCCCGAGCACCTCACATCGTCGTGGGGGCCGTCGTGGCTGGTTGCCACTCTGCCGTTTTGCGAACAGAAGATCCTCTTCGACAAGTTGATGCAGACCGATGCCGAGGCTAGTGCCAACGACTATGTCAGCGTTGATCTGCGACGCATCGCCGCTAACGCGAAGATCAAGTACCTGCTCTGTCCGTCCAGCCCACTCCCCGAGACGGAATCGCTAGGTGGCTTTCTGCTTGTCGTTCCGTCATATGCCGGCATCATGGGAGGCAACGAGTCGAAAGTGGGTCCGCCAGCGCAGCACGTCATCGAGACGATGAGCCGCTTGGTTCCTGGCCCTTACGGCGGCTTCGCGGCCAGCAACGGCATGCTACCGCTCAACGAGTATCTTAGTTTCGCCGATTGCATCGATGGCTCTTCTCATACGCTCATCGTCGGCGAAGTTTCGGATTGGTATTACGACGATGCTCGCCAGCAGCAGAATCCGGCGCTTGCCTTCGGCGGCCAATCAGGCGACGTGGCCGGCTGGCTGGCGGGGACCGTCGTGCCGACCAACCTCCAGACCGGTCGGGAGCCGGTTCTCGCGGACCAGGTCTGCAACCTCATCACCATCGAGCATGCCGTGGGTCTCAATAACAAAGGTGGCCAGCGCGATACGCATCCCAACTGGGGTACCGGTGGCATCGGCCCCCGTGGTCTCAACAACCCACTGACTTCCGCCCACCCGGCCGGCGCGACGGTCGGCTTTCTCGATGGTCACGTGCAACTCCTGACCGACCAAACCGATCTCTATGTCCTTAAGCGACTGGCGATTCGAGATGACGGCGGCGTGATTCCAGAGGATTACTAAGCAACACGCTCCGTCGTCCTGCCTGCAGTGTACGATCCAGCTAGCAATCTCCTGCTTGAGGAATCAATCATGTCTATTCCATCCAAACGTGGCCTTACGTTGGTCGAAGTGCTAGTGGTGGTTGCCATTATCGGCGTGATCATCGCCCTGATACTTCCCGCGGTGCGAACTTCGCGCGAGGCCGCGCGGCGCATGCAGTGCGGCAACAACGTCAAGCAGTTGTTGTTGGGCGTGCAGAACTATCACGATACGTTCATGTCTCTTCCGTATGGGGCAATCAGTCGCAAGGGAAGTAAAGCAGATGGCACGCCGACTTGGGGCATGTCGTGGCTGTTACTCATGTCGCCATTTTGCGAAGGAAAAAGTCCTTACTACCACGCGGCTGAGACGGCAGGCGTCAATGCCATTGGCAATGATTGCTTAAGCCCTGCAGTGCGAGCTGCCGCCGATGGTGTGAAAATGAAATACATGCTCTGCCCGTCGAGTCCACTCCCTGAGATGCAATCGTTGGATAGCCAACAACTTTCGCTACCCAGTTACGCAGGAATCATGGGAGCCAACGTACACTTGGCAAATCCTCCGCTTGACGCCATCGATCCGAAAGGACGAATCGTCGCAGGTCCCTACGGCGGCTTTGCTGCCGCGAATGGCCTGCTCATGGTCAATGAATGTGTTCCCTTCGACAAGTGCAAAGACGGCACGGCGAATACGATCCTCGTCGGCGAAGTTGCCGACTGGTACTACGATCGGGGTGGGCGGCGCAATCCGGCAATGAGTGTCGCCAATGCCGGCGATGGCTACCACGACGCTGCCGGATGGCTAGCGGGGACCAATTTGCCGGGCGCGATCGAGAAAGATGGTTCGCCCGTTGCGCCGGATCACGTTCTCAATTTGGTAACTATCGAACACGCGATTGTTACCAATAATCGTGACGGTACGCAGCCGCAGTGGGGCACGCAAGGGATCGGCCGCTGCGGACTCAATAACCCGCTCCTCTCCGGCCATCCCGCTGGCGTTGTCACCGGTTTCGCCGATGGGCACGTGCAACTAGTAACCAAACAGACTGCTCCCTATGTCCTGAAGCGGCTCGCGATTCGTGACGATGGGGCAGAATTGCCGAGGTTCTAATCATGCGACCACCAATATCATCAGTCATTGTGCTCTTAGTAATTGGCATCTGCGTCTTGTCAATGTTATTTCCCGCCGTGCAGGCCGCGCGCGAGGCTGAGCGGCGGATGCAGTGCGGCAACAACATTAGGCAGTTGTTGCTGGGATTGCAGAACTATCACGATACGTACATGACTTTGCCTTATGGAGCGAGAAACCGCACTGTGGAAGCAAATGCCGACAGATCAACTTGGGGCACGTCATGGCTGTTTGCGACGTCGACCTTCTGCGAATCGAATAACTATTGGGACAAAACATACACAGCGAGCAAGGCAACTCCCAAGAGCGACTTCTGCAGCCACGAGGTTCGAAACGGCGTGGTTGACAGGAAAATGAAGTTCATGCTCTGCCCGTCGAGTCCGCTCCCAGAGATGCAATCGTTGGATGGCCAACAACTTTCGCTACCCAGTTACGCGGGCGTCATGGGAGCCAACGTACACGTGGCTAACTCCCTGCTAGAGGCAACTGATCCAAAAGGTCGAATCGTAGCTGGTCCCTACGGCGGCTTTGCTGCCGCAAATGGCCTGCTGCTCGTGAACGAGGTTGTTACTTTCTCGGACTGCAAAGATGGTACTGCGAATACGATTCTCGTCGGTGAAGTCTCAAGCTGGTATCCCAATCGTGGAGGTCGTCGCAATTTGGCAATGAGCGTGGCCAATGCCGGCGATGGCTATAACGACGTAGCAGGCTGGATTGCGGGAACCAATCTATTGAAGCCAGTCGCAAAGGATGGCCCCGTGATCGGAGTCGATCGCGTGCTGAACCTCATCACCATTGAGCATCCCGTTCTCGACGAGCGAATCGAATTGCCAGCCTGGGGCACGCAAGGCATCGGCCGCTGCGGGCTCAATAATCCGCTGAGTTCTGCGCATCCGGCTGGTGCGGTAACGGGCTTTGCCGATGGCCACTTACAGCTGCTGACCAAACAGACCGCTCCTTACATCCTCAAGCGACTGGCGATTCGCGACGATGGGGCAGAATTACCGGAGTACTAAGACTCCCGACCCCAGGCGACTCAGCTGGCGTACGCACTGCAACAACCTTGGCCCGGCAATTACAATCGCAGGATTGGTTCTTCCGTTCCTGCGATCTTTTGCCACTGCTTGCCATGCCTCGTCTCGCGTTTGTTGGTGTCGATCATCCGCACGGTGCCCATTGGCGGCAGATGTTGCAGAACGTGGCTGCCGCAGCGCCGCTCGTTGCGCTGTTGCCCGCGTTTGACGGAGGGACGACGAGTCTGGAAGAGCGCTATGCCGGGCTGCCGCGGTTCAGCTCGGTGGGCGATCTGCTGCGGTGGAACGAGTTCGATGCAGCTGTCGTCTGCTTGCCGAACTGCGATGGGCCGGAAGTGATTGCGGAGCTAATTCGCGCGGGAAAGCATGTGCTGGCCGAAAAGCCGGTGGGGATGACCGCGGCCAATACGCAGTGCGTTGCTCAGGCCTTGGAGCAACATCCGCAGGTCGCGTTTCAGAACGGCTACATGTGGCGGTATGACGAAGCGGCCGAACGACTGCAGGCCATGGTGCGCGACGAGCGCTTCGGCAAGTTAATCAGCATCGAAATGACCTTCGCCACCAGCGACATTGCCCGCCGCGGGCCCGAGCATTATCTGTTCGATCCGGCCGTCAGTGGCGGCGGCTTCTTCAGTTGGCTGGCTTGCCATCAACTCGATTTGCTCCTGTACATTACCGGTCAGGCAGTCGTCGGCGTAACCGCGCGAACCGGCGTCTTCAGCGAGCAGGCGTCCGCCGTCGAAGACGGGGGAGTGGCGATTCTCGATCTGGAAGGTGGCGGCCTGGCGACGTTTATCGGCGGCTATTGGATTCCGCGCTGGGCGGGCGAAAGTCACTGGCGCATTCGCGGTAGTCAGCGGTGGGTCGAATGGGATCCGACCCGCGCGGGAACCGGCGGCGTGCTCGATATTCACGGCCCAAAACCCCAGTGGCATGCGATGGAAGACTCGTTCACGTTGCCCGTCGATACGGTGCCCGGCTATGGCGGTCGCCGTTGCCTGGCCTTGGTGCAGGATTGGCTCGACGCGATGCAGAACCCGGGGCAGCGCTGCCGGAATACGGCGCAATCGACGCTGCAGACCTTGCAACTGATCGACACGATCTATCAATCCAGCCGCGAAGGGCGGCGGATTGAATGCCGGATCGGTGGCTGATCGTCCGCGCATGTCCGGCAATACTCGCATCCAGCCGCGGCAGCCCTTAAACTTCAGCAACTACCAGCTGAGTACTTGCCCGCAGCTACTTGCCATGAATCGCCAGCCTTATCAAACGCCTCCCCAGTCGTGGCCGCCGCTGATGACACCGTGGATCGTCAAGCTATGGCGACCGCTCATCAATCGCGAGCTGCGCCGGGGGCAGAAGATCACGCATATCGAAGTGCAGGGGATCGAACATCCACAGCAAGCCCTGCGCGACAATTGCGGCGTGATGGTTACGCCCAACCACTCGTTTCATTACGACTCGTACGTGATGATCGAAACGGCCCATCGCGTTGGCCAGCCATTTCACTTTCTCAGCGCCTGGCAAGTTTTCGCCATGAGCAAGCCGTTCGCGCAGCGGGTGCTGCAATGGCATGGCTGCTTCAGCATCAATCGCGAAGCGGCCGATCTGAAAGCCTTCAAGCAGGCGGTCGATATCCTGCAAACGTCGCCGCAGCCTTTGGTGGTGTTTCCCGAGGGAGACATCTATCACAGCAACGATCGCGTCACGCCGTTTCGCGATGGGGCAGCCGCCATCGCCATGTCGGCTGCCAAAAAGAGCGAGCGGAAGATTGTCTGTCAGCCTTGCGCGTTGAAGTGTTTTTACGAGAAAGACCCTTCACAGGAATTGGCCGAGGTAATGACGCGGCTGGAGCAGCGATTCAATTGGCGGCCGCGCACCAGTTGGCCGCTCGATCAGCGAATCTTCGCCTATGCCGATGGTCTCCTCTCGCTCAAAGAGATCGAATACATCGGCCGTCAGCAGAGCGGGACGATCCCCGAGCGAATTCAAGGGTTGGCGAATCATGTCCTCGCGCGCTTGGAGCAAACCTATGGCGTGACGAATGCCGGCGGCATCGTACCCGAGCGGGTGAAGGAAGTGCGCCGCGCGGTCATCAAGCAACTCGAAACTCCCGACCTCGCAGAAGAAGTTCGTCAGCCCCTCGTCGAGGCGATGGACGATCTGTTTTTCGTCGTGCAGTTGTTCAGCTACCCGGGGAATTACCTGGCAGAGAAACCGACACTGGAGCGAACCGCCGAGACGCTCGACAAGTTCGAAGAGGATGTGCTCGAACAGGATTTTCCCGGCATTCGCGGCGAGCGGCACGCCATCGTCCGCTTCGGTCCACCGATCGAAGTTCCCAAGCAGCGCGACCAACGCGACGCAGTCGCCCGCATGACCGATCAGCTCGAACACGCGGTGCAAGGGCTCTTAGACGAAATTAACCAGGAACGAGCCGCTAAGTTCAAGGTCTAAAGCTCAGGATGAAGTACTGGGTTTTGAGTTTTGAGACAAGAGACATGATCTTATGAGACTAACTTCGCATCACACCTGCTGCCTCAGGACTCAAAACTCAGAACCCAAAACTTGCCCTCAATAATATGATTCAACTAAAGAACGTCTCGAAATCCTTCGGCAATTTGCTAGTGCTGCAGCCGACTTCCCTCGAAGTGACGCCGGGCCGCTGCACGGTGCTGATCGGCCCGAGCGGTTGCGGCAAGAGTACGCTGCTGCGGTTGATGATCGGCCTGATCGAGCCCGATGAGGGGGAAGTGCTGTTCGACGGCGAACGCCTAACTAGCAGCAACATTCTCGCTTGTCGCCGCCGCATGGGCTATGTGATTCAAGATGGCGGACTCTTTCCGCATCTCAGTGCGCGAGAGAACACCAGCTTGCTTGCGCGCCATCTGGGCTGGGGCAACGGCGAAGCCAACAAGCGGGTCGATGAACTAGCCGAGCTGACACGCTTGCCGAAAACGGCCCTCGATCGTTACCCGGCGCAACTCTCGGGCGGTCAGCGGCAACGCGTCGGCATTATGCGGGCCCTGATGCTCGACCCGGCCGTCATCCTGCTCGATGAACCAATGGGCGCGCTCGATCCGCTGGTGCGGTACGACTTGCAGGAAGACCTGCGCGGCATTTTTCATTCTCTGAAGAAGACGGTTGTGCTGGTCACTCACGATATGGGCGAAGCGGGCTTCTTCGGCGACGACGTGCTGCTACTCGGCAATGGTCGCATCGTGCAGCGCGGGACGCTCGACGATCTGATTCGCACTCCGGCCGATGACTTCGTGGCGAAGTTCATTCGTTCGCAACGTCTGCCCGAACTAACGGCAAAATGAAATCAACCATGTCCCACCTGCTGCGGATCACCATTGCTTTGATACTTCTCTGGGTTCTGGCCTCGCCTGCCGACGCGCAAGAGAAAGTCGTGGTCGGCTCCAAGTCGTACAACGAGCCGATCATCCTCGGCGAAATGGCCGCGCACCTAGCTCGCCAGGCCGGCGCGCAGGCCACGCATCGCGCGGAGCTAGGCGGTACGCAGATTGTCTATCAAGCACTTCTCAAAGGTGATCTCGATCTGTACTTCGAGTACACAGGGACGCTCCTCGGTGAAATCTTTGCTGGTGAGAATCTGCGCACCGATGATGAAATTCGCGCGGCGCTTGCCACGCAGGGAATTCGCATGGGCAAGCCGTTGGGCTTCAACAATACCTATGCCCTGGGCATGAAAGAGGCACGGGCTGAGGAACTGGGCATCACGAAGATTTCGGATCTGGCTCGACTAGCCTCCACAGACAAGAGAGTTGCCGACCTCAAGATCGGTGTGAGTGACGAATTCATTCACCGCAAGGACGCCTGGCCCGGGCTGAAGGAGCGATATCACCTGCCCTTCGAAGTGACTGGCATGGATCACAACCTGGCGTATCGCGGGCTCGATACTGGCACGCTCGACGTCACCGATATCTACTCGACCGATGCCCAAGTGCAACTCTACAACCTGCGTGTGCTCGAAGACGACCTGGGCTATTTTCCCAATTATTACTGCGTGGCCTTGTATCGCGAAGATCTCGAACAGCGTGCGCCGGAAGTGGTCGCCGCGGTAAAGAAGCTGGAAGGATTGATTGGCAACGGAGCGATGACCGAAATGAACGCCCGGGTGCAAGTCGACCGCCAGAGCGAATCGCAAGTGGCCGCCGAATTCCTGAAACAGAAGCTCGATATCGACGTACCTTTGCCCCCGGACGATCGCTGGCAAAAACTGATTCGCAATTTGACCCGCACCACAGTCCAGCAACTGCGACTGGTCGTCATATCGCTCACGGCAGCGATTCTGGTGGCCGTGCCGCTCGGTATCATCGCCTTTCGCCGCCCGCGCATTGGCCACATCATTCTCGGCGCAGTGGGAGTTATTCAAACGCTCCCTTCATTGGCCGTGCTGGTATTCCTTGTTCCACTGCTGGGAATCGGTCCCGCGCCGGCGATTGCCGCGCTCTTTCTGTACAGCTTGCTGCCGATTGTACGAAACACCTACACCGGGCTGCGCGATATCACGGGCAACCTGCGCGAGTCAGCCACGGTCCTGGGGCTCGATGATTACGCACGGTTGCGACTTGTCGAGTTACCGCTGGCCTCGCGTTCGATTCTGTCGGGCATCAAGACAGCTGCGGTCATTAACGTCGGCGCTGCAACCATCGGCGGCTTGATCGGCGCAGGAGGCTATGGTCAACCCATCATGACAGGGCTGCGCCTGGCCGATACTTCGCTACTGTTGCAGGGCGCCATTCCCGCCGCCTTGATGGCCATCGCCGTCGATAGTCTGTTCGGCTTCGCCGAGCGGTTCATCGTTCCCGCCGGTTTGCAAATCAAGCAAGGCGACTGAATCGACTCGCAAGGCAGATCACACGCGAACTTTGGCTGAAATTCCATTCACTCCTGCAGAGAAGTAGAGATTATGCCAGTCCTTAATAAGGTCATCATTGTTACCGGGGGTGGTACAGGAGTTGGTCGCGAGACATCGCTGGCGATGGCGCGACTCGGTTATCACGTGATCGTGAACTACTCCCGTTCGCGCGAAGAGGCAGAAGAAACCGCCCGCGAAATTAGTGCGCTCGGCGTGCGCGCATTTGCCGTTCAAGCCGATGTGGCCGACGATGCTGCCTGCCGGGCAATAGTGGCGTTTGCGGTGAAGGAACTAGGCCGCGTCGATGTGCTGGTGAATTGCGCCGGGACGACGGACTTCATTCCGTTTCAAGACCTGGATGCCGTGACCGACGAAACGTGGCAACGACTGTATCAGGTGAATGTGGTGGGAGCCTTTCACTGTGCTCGCGCCGTCCGCGAACCAATGCTGGCGGTGGGTGGCGGCACAATCGTCAATGTTTCCAGTGTGGCTGCCCAATTGGGTCAGGGAAGTTCGATTCCTTACTGCTGCACGAAGGCTGCGGTCGACAATCTCACCGTGTCGCTGGCCAGAACGCTGGCTCCGCACATTCGTGTTAACGGAGTTGCGCCAGGTTTCATTGAGGGTCGTTGGACCCAAGGGGGACTGGGTGCGAAATACGACAGCATCAAGCAAGCCTACGAGCGGACGTTGCCGCTCGGGCGAGTTTGTCAGCCGCAGGACATTGCCGACGGCATCGTCAGCCTTATCACCGGCAGCAAGTTGGTGACCGGGCAAACACTCACGGTCGATGCGGGTATGATGATCAGCGGTTTTCAGGTGAAGTTCGATTAACTCGCGGTTATTTAACCCGTACGAGTTTCATGATGCGGCCGGCGACGTTCCAGTCCTGGACGTAGAGGTTCCCCTCTTTGTCCCAGTACGAACCGTGCGTACCGCTGAAGACACCTTCGACCCACTTGTCTTGCGGCACGTTGAAGCCGCGCTTGGCCAGGTCGGCATTGTGCCCCAGCACGGCGATGATGGTGTTGCTCTTGTCGAGAATGACCACTCGCCCTTGCAAGTCGGGCACCGAAACAAAGTCCCCCTGCACGGCGGCCGAAGTGGGCTGTCCCAGGCCGGTGGCCACTTCAGCAAGGAAGTTGCCGTCGAGATCGTAGTGGAGCAAGCGACCCTTGGGGCTGTGGTTACGGTCGCAGATCAGCAGGCGCGCCGGTTCGTACCGAGTGTCGAGCGTCATGCCGTGCGCTGTGTTGAACTGCTTCAGGTCGTTTCCCTTGGTGCCGAAGTGCGCCAGGTACTTGCCGGATTTATCGAACTTGAAAATGTGGTTGCTGGCGTAACCATCCGAGAGAAAGATGTCGCCGTTCGGTGCGACCGTAATGGCAGTCGGGCTGAATTTCTTGAGGGCCAGGCCTGACTCTTCAGGAAATGGAAGCTTCAACACAATCTCGCCGGTGTGCGCGTTGAACTTGATCCCCTCGGCGCTCGAATTGCGCGCGCCATAGATGAACTCAGCATCTCCTTCGCTGCGAATCTCCATATCGTGAATGTTGGTGTACTTTTCGCCCAAGTACTCCTTAATCACCTTGCCATCCGGCGTAAACACGACCACCCCTTTATTCGCGCTGGTGTAAACGTTTCCATCCTTGTCGATCACGACCGCGCCGTGAGTAGGTCCCAGCGCCGAAGTGCCATCGGGACGCAGTCCCCAGCCCGGCACAGTGTCGAATGTCATAATTCCGCAGCCCATGCGCACGGGCTGCACGTTCTCGGCGGCCAGCACGGGGAGTGCGCTCAGGATGGTGATTGCGAAAGTGAAGAGGCGCGAACCATTGGTCATGAGAGGAACTCCAAAGCAGTGTGTTGCGTCGGCAGGAATGGGATTGTCGGGCGGTAAGAATCTGTGCAAGCGAGCGTGGGTAGTATCCGGTTGGAAGAGACAGATTTCAACCGTAAGCGGAAGCGAAGTTAGATTATCGCTACTGGCGGGGACGACGTTCTTCGTAATAATCGCGCAAAATGCCGAGCCGCCAAACGTGATAGCCCACGAGCATTCCAGTCAGTGCGAGCGTTGCTTCCAGGGCAACCCCATAGTGCCAGGGACCAGCCGCAGCGGGGCGCGCGATTAAAAGCAGAGTGCTGCCCAACATCGCCAGCGCGGTGGTCACCACCACCAGGCGAGTTCGAAAATAAAGGCTCGCGGCGCAGATCAGCACGTGATAGCTGCCAAA
The DNA here is from genome assembly GCF_007747655.1 of Anatilimnocola aggregata. Taxonomy (NCBI): domain Bacteria; kingdom Pseudomonadati; phylum Planctomycetota; class Planctomycetia; order Pirellulales; family Pirellulaceae; genus Anatilimnocola; species Anatilimnocola aggregata. The sequence continues at coordinate 807,405 of NZ_CP036274.1, read as the reverse complement.
CAGCAGACCGAGCGGGGCGACTAACAGCGAGAGCAGTCCGGTGAGAAAAACGACATCGACAACGCTCCAGCCGTAGGAGATCGCTTCCGTTGTCTGCTGCCGGCGGGCCATGGTTTGCAACAGCCCGCAGGCAATCATCCAGCCCAGGATTGTCCCGCAGATGGGCCAGTGATAATCCCAATCGCGCCCAGCATGCCCGATAAAAATGAACTGCGCCAGCAGCAGCACAAACGCGAGGCTCATCAGGTGTGCCGCGAACACCGGTTCGCGCCGTCCCCACCTGCGCAGTCGATGCCACCACGATCCGGCCCGCGCTTCGAGCGGTTCCTGCCGCAAGAAGCGGTCCAAGTCCTCAGCCAGATTGGTTGCCGACTGGTAACGATTCTCGGGACGTTTCTCCAGGCACTTCAGACAGATCCATTCCAACTCCGGAGGAACCGCGGGATTTAGCGAACGTAGCGAGGGAGGATCCTGCTCCAACACTTGCAGCAAAACTTCCATGGGACCATCGGCGATAAATGGTGGCCGCCCGGTCAGCAGGGCATAGAGAATCGCCCCGAGCGAATAGACGTCCGCTGCAGCTTGGATATCGTGTACTCGCCCCGCTGCCTGTTCGGGTGACATATAGCTGGGCGTACCGAGAACCTGCCCACTGGCGGTTAGTTGACTGTCAACATCCATGCGCCGCGCGAGCCCAAAGTCGGTGATCTTGGGTTCCAAGCGGCCAGTGGCTACTTCGCTGGTGAGCAGGATGTTCGCGGGCTTCAAGTCGCGATGAATCACCCCATGTGCGTGGGCATAAGCCACCGCCGCAGAAATTCGTCGCACCAACCGGGCTGCGTCGCTGGGCGCGGTTGGTCCTTGTTTCACCTGATGAGCCAGGCTGATTCCTTCGACATAACTCATCGAAAAATAGGGGAGGCCTTCGACTTCGCCCGCTTCATGAATTGGCACAATACCTGGATGATCGAGCGAGGCGGCCGTTAGTGCTTCCGCGCGAAAGCGCACCAGATCATGCTCATCGGCAAAGCGACCAGCCAGAATCATTTTGAGGGCGACCACGCGATTCAGCCGGATATGCCGCGCCTTGTAGACGACCCCCATCCCGCCGCGACCTAATTCCTCCAGCAATTCGTAATCGCCAAAGCGGGCTGCTGGCAGCAGTGGTTGAACGACGTCGGGTTCCGCCGATGACGGATGAAAGTCGAGCGTTGGTCGTTCAGCTGGAGGGGAACTATCGTGCCAACGTTGCACCAGGTACTCGACCGACTGTCGTAAGGGCGCCAGTGCCGACCGCAAGCGCTCATGACCCTCCAAAAATTCTGCCAGCGAAGCACTCACTTCGGGGAACTTCGCGAGCAACTCCGCCTGTGACATTGGCCGCCCCGCCTCTTCCGCCTGCAGGAACTCGGCAATGGCAACTTCCAAAGCTTCGGCGGGTGAGTCGAGATCGGCCATGCAGAATTCTCAAGGTGTCGCCGGTAATAAAGTCCAATCGCGGCGGGTTCTTATCGTAGCATTGCGCGCTGACCAATGCGGCGGCCAGATTGCCGCCGCATTCAATCAGAGAACTAGCGCCAATCGAGCACTTGGAACACTCCTTCGCGTTTGCTGATCTTCTCTGGCAGTTCGGCCAGGCGGTCGCGGAAGATGCTCAGGCCAAGCCCAGCGGCAAAGAGAAGTCCGCCGCCAATCGCCAGGTAAACACCAATCGCTACGTTTGGAAAGTAAGCCAGCGTGCCGATGACCACCAGCAAGTAGAGCGACAACGCGCTGCCGCCAAAGATGGCGGGGGACTTGAGTTGCCAGGCATAGCCGGTCACCAGCATGAGGATCGACAAAGCCAGTAGACCCAATTCATCGGGCAGCGAGACCTGGCCCACCGCAAAGCGATAGTGCATGGCCCCGATAAACAGGGCCGCGGTCGGCAGCATGCTGCCAAACCATAGTCCGAGCGTAACGTGATCGGCATCGCTCCGATTCCGCTCTGTGAAGCGGCCGATGTAGCTCGCCACGAGCAGCACCAGACCAACTACCACGGCAAACAGTTCCGCCTTCTGCCAGAGTGTTAGCGTCATCAGCACGTTCAGCATTACGAACGCCAAGCCGGCCAGTGCGATGGTGCAGGTCGCATAAATCCGCCGCCAGGTGGTTGTCGGAGACAGGACGATCGCGACCAGGCCAGCCACAGTGGCCAGAGCCAGGACGCTGAGTAATCGCCAATCGGCCTGATGCGTTACCAGTCGAGCCAAAGCCTGTAACGAGGCCGAAAGTAGTGCCAGCGACAGCAGGGCATTGGCACTGTGGAACATAGCACCTGCTGTGTCGATTTCGCCAGTTTTGCGCGGCGCTTCACCGGGACCGGCGAAGGTATCTTTCGCTGGCATGAGGCGGGCAGCGGCCAGCAAGATCAAGCCCAAGCTCGCGTAGACCATGGTGTACCAGGCATCGGGCACAAGATAGAAATTCGCCAGTTGCCAAACTGCTCCGCAGGCTGCAGCTGTGGCGACATAGATATTCGCGCTCTGACGGAAGAGGATGGCATAGCCCAGATAGAAAATGGTCGCTTGAACAAACACCAGCCCGAGCCAGAGATTGTCGTGCGAGCCGGCTACCGTTTCGACCAGCAGCTGGGAGTTCAAGCCCGCCTTGATGAGGACCGTGTTGAACAGCACATGGAGCAGAATTACGGCTGCACCGACCTGGGCCGAGATCGCCAGTGGTTGCTCCGGGCTGTGGCCTTTCCAGAGCCGGGCAGCCACAAGGTAGGCGAGCGGAACCAACATCACGAGGGGAGCTTGCAACGTCCACGACGTTACTTCCAGGCAGCGGGCCAGACTTGCCGCTGCAACCAGCACGCTGGCCGCTGAGAGAAACACGTGTGCGCTCGCAAACCAGGTCGAACGCCGTTGCAGGAGGACGGCAATCAGGCGGTTGCTCAGCGCGACGAACACCATCGTCCCGAAAAACGCCCAGCCCGTGGGGCGGGTCCAATTCAAATCCGCCGCCAGCAGGCTAGTGGCCAGCACGTGCTGAACCAAACCGGCGAACACCGAGATGGCGGCCAGGACCATCGCCAGCGGGGTCAATCGCTGAGCGATTCCAGTCACGCCTTCATCCAAGCGCGTTGCGAGCAGGGTAATGACGACTGCCGTGAAAGCCGGAATGACAATCAACCACTCGGCGGGCAAACGATAACCGATGAACGTCAATTCGGCACCAATCAAGCAGGCAACAGCCGCGTATACATACCAGCCGAGCTTGCGCACGACGAGATCGCTATAGAGATACAGGTACGCTGCGGCGAGCCACAGACTGCCTGCCAACCAATAATGCTGCGTGAGTCCATTGCCAGTCCAAGTGGTCGAGAACCAACGTTGTTCGGGTGCTAGTAGCTGGACCAGCAATTGGCTGCCGAGGAGCGAGACCACCGCAGCCGCCAATTGGAACTGCCCCGACCAGAAAAGGGGCAAGCCATACTTCCGGCGATTGAAGGGTTCGCCTTCCACGGGAAGTGCCCGTTCTGCATGAATCGAGATGGCAGCCAGCACCATGAAGACGACGCTCAGCCAGGTCGCATCGGCGACAACTCCTTGTTGTCCGAGCAAGAGCACAACCGTCAACGTGATTCCACCTTCCACGGCATAGACGAAGAGCGGATCGCGCAGCAGGATGACAGTCGCAACATACAGCGCCGAGCAGATGACGCCGCCGATCCACAGCTGCCCTTCAAGTGTGAGCAAGCCATGCTCGTGATAAAACCAAAGGTTAAGCGGCAAGAGCAGACAGCCGAGAAATGCCAACGCATGACCGGCGGTCTTGTACCGCGACTTCAAGGCAATACCACAGCCGGCCAGATGCACCAGCAGACTTCCCGCAGTCAGCGTGGCCGCTACCACCAGCTTGTTCTCGAACAGCTGGGAGCTGACGAGCCAGATCACGAGGCCGAGCACCATGAGCCCGCCGCCGAGCATCAACATCCATTGAATGCTGCGTGGATCGAGCAGCGCGACGAGCATGCGCTGCGACCAGTGAGGCACGATGGTTGCCAAAATAGGCGATTCAACGGGCTCCTTAACTTTCCCGGGGCCGGAGTGCATTTGCCCGCAGACCGAGCAATGGGCCACCGCATATGGCGATTGGCTAGGCCATGGTATTTGCGCGCCGCACGGGCACTCAATGGCGTCGGACATAGTTCATCCCCTGGTGAAGTACGGCGGCCGCGATCGTGCAGCCACCTGGGGATCTAGAGCCCGCCTCAGTGGCGGTTTTGCGCGCGCTGGCAAGAAATTCTGGGAATCGTCAGAAATGACGAGAATTCCGGGCAAAAACGACCAGCATTAACCGGAGGTTTCGGCCAATTGATCGCGCAGTTTGAGCAAGCCGCGGTGAACCAGGCCCGCGACGCTGGGGGGCGTTCGATGGAGGTGGGTGGCGATTTGAGCGAGGGTCCAACCGTGGCAATAGTGCAGCTCGACGGCTTCGCGCTGATCTTCCGGCAGCGATTCTAAGCCGGTGGCCAGTTGCAACAGCAAGTCACTGCGCTGCACGTGCTCGCTGGGACTCGACTGTTCGGCTGCAAGCCACGCTTCTAACCTGGCCGACGATTCGTCGACCACCTGCGCAAGTGGCAACTCGCGCCCAGCATCGCGCTTCTGCCGGCCAAAGTCGCGAACCAGATGAGCCAATTGATTCGCCAGAATCTGCCGTAACCAACCGGCCATTTCGCGCTCGGTCGAACCGCGAAAGCCCGCCAGGCCCTGATAGGCTTTGATCAGCGTCTGCTGCACTACGTCCGAAGTATCGATCTTCGGCACCAGGCGCGGCGGCAACTGCATCCGCGCCAGCAGTCGCAGGTAAGAGCGGAACTGCTCGGGATCGGGAGTTTGCTGCGCAGCGGTCATGGTGAGCTCACGATCATTCGGCCACGATTTTCCATTTGCCCCAGAGACGCGGCGTGAGTTCCGCCTCGCTAGGAACGTCGGCGGTGATGGCGGTGGCCTTGTTCGACCAATAGACGCGCTGCGTCGTTTGGCCATTCGCGCCCCGCAGCACGCCCAGGTCGGCGCGGTAGATTTCGCCCGGCTTCGGCTGCCAGTGCAACACGCTAAGGGGAATGCTGATTTCGTAATTGCCGGTGCCATCGCTCGCAAGGCGCACATGCTCGCTGACATCTTCGACCACATCGATGGGGACGCTGCGCCACGGACTGCTGAAGGGAACCGGCTCGGTCGTACCTGGCACTTTGGCCCGATAGAGCAGCGCCTGAGTCTTCCCCTTGACTTGCGTGATGAGGAGTCGCTGGTCGCCGGGAACCGGCGCGGTGCGGTCGGCAGCTGCGGCGGGATCAGTCGCCAGCATTACATCGAGACAGCCCCCGTGTTTGAAGAGGGCGTTGGGTGTTTCGCCACTGTTGCTGAGCAGGTCTTTCTCCGTCGTGCGCCAAGCGGCGATCAGGTGAGTGTTTGACAGGGCGACGGCCGCGCTCACTTCATAGGGGCGCGAGTTGCTATTGAAGTTGGCCTTGGTGCCACGGCGATCGATAAAGGCCCACTCGGTAGCGAGCGGCCAATCGTTCACCTGTCCGTCGACTTCCGGCGCACTCTTGCGCAGCGGAACTGCCAAGATGCCGCTCCCCCGCGCTTGTTGCCGGCGCGTTTCGGCCTTGGCGTACCAGTCGCTCGCGCGCTGCAGATCGGCAGTGGTGACAGTAATGGTTGACTCAGGAAGGGGCGCGAGCGTTTCAAGTCCGTCGACGCGGACGAGGCTAGTGCGGCCACCATCGACGAGAAATACTCGCCCGTCGGCCGTTTGCGTGATGCTAGGCCAGAAGTTTTCGTCGTGTAGCGAGACCTCAGTTACGTCCATGTTGCGTGTCGCGACGGGCGCGGCCCAGTTGGGTCGCAGGCGAATGTCGTTGAACAGCGTGCTGACGAACAGACCGTCGGCCGTGAAGAGGTACATGTTTCCCATGTTGCCATTGATGCAGAACATGGGGCCCGCCTTGCCGTTGATCCAGCCGCCGAGCAAGCGAGTGTGCCCGATGACCATGCCGGGCCGATCCGGGACTGCCGCTTCGTGACTGGCATGCAGGCCGGGCCAGGGACTTGGATAACTCCAGCGCGGCTGGCCGCGGAACTTGCCACCGAGGCTCGACGGCGAGAAAGGTTCCGGCGCGTTGGTGTTGATCGTCCAACCGCCGGATTCGGTCAGCGATTGATTGCCACCACTCGACGGTTGACGTCCACCGGCCACACCCAGGCTTTCGGCCTCCGTCAAATCGTATTGCGGCACGCCAGCCGCAGTGAACGATGGCGGCAAGCGAACATTGAGATCGCCGAACTGCGCAATCACGAAGCTCAGGTCGTTCATCACAGTTACACCGCGGCTGCGCGTGCTGGTGAAGCGAACCTCTGCGGGCTGAGGGTGGCCATCGTTGTTGGCATCGCTCCAAGCGAAGGTCGCGAGCGCTTCGGGCTTGGGATTGTCGTCGGCCGGCTTGGAACGCTCCGGCCAGCGACTATGAAACTCAACGGCTCGCAGCGCGGGCCAGGAGTGAGCATTGCCAACCGCGGCGACCAGCTTCGCTTGCTGATCACCATCGAGCCAGACGAAGGCTACATCGTCGCCACTCGTCGGGTTGTGGGTGTAGCAACTGGTGAAGTAGCGCTGACCTTTTTGCTGCGGCGGATAAAGGGGCGTATCGGGCGAGAAATGACCATAATGAGCATGCAGCAGCTGATCGGGCCGCGCGAAAACGCGCACCAGCTGATCGGTTCCTGTTTGCCAATCGAGCTTGAACTCAAGTCCCTTATAAAAGAACTTCGTCTCGTCGCGCGGGTCGAGCACGCCGCCGCCACCGTACTCCGTCGGGCCGTAGAAGGCTCGCACAAGCTTGCCAGCAGCCGACCAGAGCGACACGCGGCGAGGAAAATTGTCAGCCTCCGCAACCCAGAGCCGGCCTTGTGAGTCGACAGCCAGCCCGTTGGGATTGTTGAGATGCAGCGGATCGTAAGGGCCAATCGCCGGCGCGCCGGGCTTGCCGACATATCCGCTTGGCTTGCCAGCTGCGGTGAACTTCTTCACCTGGTGCGAAGTGCCCCGATCGGTGATGAGCAGATTCCCTTGCCCGTCAACCGCTACATGCCGCGGATCATCGAGATCGCCAGCCACAATCGTCTCAGGCCGGGCAGCGAAATTGGCAAATCGCACGAGTTGCTTGCCACTGAGCGCCAACAAACGGCCCTGCGCATCGAAGGTCAGCCCGCGTGGATTATCGAGCGGAATGCGCGCAGTGATTTTGCCGCCGCGAATATCGACGACGAGCAATTCGTTCTGGCGAACCATGGAGCAGATCAATTGACCATCGCGGGCGGCGATCCCTCCGAGCACGAAGATCTTGTCGCCACCGTCGAACTCGTCGAGGACCGGCGGCGCAGGTGGAGAACCCTTCTTCTTTTTGTCGTACTCTTCGCCCAGCTTTTGCTTGAGAATGGGCTGATCGGTCAGGCCGCGCGTCTTGGCGGTGAGGCGAAGTTCACCTTCCCAGGAGGAACCGACATAGCAGAGATGCTCGGCATTCGCCTGCGGGCCGAGATCGACGGCCAGCGTTGGCGCGCCTGTCCAGTTGCCGCCGACCCAACCTTGGCCACCGAGCTTCGTGCCATCTTCGCGTAGCCATTGCAGCCCGTGGCCACCTTCGGCCACAAAGGCACCCAGGAAGACGAGGGGCTGACCATCGGCGGTGCGCGAGCCGGGAACGAACGCCACGCTCGAAGGGGGCGTGTGAGTGGTCAGCCAACAGCCCGTGTTATCGGCAGTGACCCAAGCCGGTTTGCCCGCGTTGTAGATGCTGAACTCGTAGCGCAGGTTGAGTGGCTGATGCCACAGCCCGCGGACCTTGTATTGCCCCGGCGCTACCGGCCGCGCGGGAATGTGATACACACCATGCTTGGCAGCTTCTGGATCGCGCAGCAAATCGTCGCTGCCGTCCCACCAGGCAATGTTATCGCCCGCGGGGAAAGGTGTTTCACTGACGAGATTCCGCACGCGGCGATTCTGCAAGTCTTCAATCACCAGCGTGACCACACCCGCTGCGGGGAGATGAAACTTCACCGGGATCGGCGGCGGCTCTTCGCTAGATTTGGGCAACACCAGGCTCGCGAGTCCTGCGTTATTGGGTAAAGAACTGAGGGCGATGATTTCGCCCAGCCAGATGCGTCGGCCTTGTTTCACTTTGTCGGCCAGGTGCGGATGATTCGACTTGGCTCCTTTCGTTACGCGCAAGCGCACGGCGCGCGTGGTCGTGGCCTTGTCGAATGAGATCCATTGCGGGCCGAATGCCAGTGGATAAAGTGAATCCAGTCCGGTGCGGCTGGCGACGCGGTGCCAACTAGTGTTCGGAGCTTCGCGCACATTGGCGTCGTCCTCGCCAGTGAAGGCGTCCACGTCGACATCGGCAAAGCCCGTCCACAGCAGGCAGAGGCCCGTGAGCGAAACGGCCTTCGGCCAGGTGAGGGTGATGAATTCGGGATGCTCTGACGAAAGAGGGAGCGCGGCCCCTTGTTCACCGTTGCTCCAAGCTCCCCATGTGCGGTTATTCGCTTCGTCGATCAATTTCGCACTGACATCGTCGCGCTCGCCCGTTTGTGCCAGTGCCTGCGGCGCGACATTGCCAAGTCGCGCTTCGAGAATCCAAACGCCGCCGAGCCAGCCCGCCGATTCTCGGTCGCCCGGATTTGGCGCGTGACTGAAACGCAGTGCGCGAGTAGTCGTTCCCGGCGGCAGTAGCCACAAGGCAAACCCTTCGCCATCCACTTCGGCCCGCGATCCTTGCCCAGCGACTAAACGCTCGGCAGCTTGCCACTGCGAGTCGTCTGCGATGTTGCCGGGATACGCAGCGGTTGTCTTGAGCACGCTCAAGCTACCACCACCACGCACGAGGACACTGCCGATCGCCATGTTCTCGGTCAAGCCGATGCGCAAGTGCCGCACTCCCTGCCCGCGGCCGGTGCCAAACTTCACGCCGCGAAAATCGGGACGGCTCTTGGCAGTCCAGACCACCGCGGTCGCTCCTCCTTTGGCTTCGGCTTCCGAGAGGGGCGATTCTTCGCCGGCCAGCCACTGCGTGAAGGTGCCGTTGTCGAGTTTGGTGCTTTCGATGAGCGGGAAGTCGCTTGCGGCAGCATTGGCTACAAGCGGGCAGACGAGCAACAGCGCGACTGTGAAGCGGGGAATCATGCGAGTCATAAAATGGCCTGTAGGAGAATCAACAAGAGCGGAGTTTGCAGCAGCTGTTGCGGGGATCAGCTACTCGGGCTTGCCAACGAGTTCGAAGCCTTTGTTGGGGCCGAAGCCGACGTTCGACTGCGAAGTGAGCAGCAGTTCGTCGTTGGTGTACTTGAGTTGCACCGTGGCCACGAACGGCGTTTCATAAAAGCAAAGCTTGGCGGTGAACGTGTCGTCAGCTGTCCAGGCGCCGCACGCGGCAGCGGGTTGGGCCGGCAATGGTCCCCAGGCAAGGCGTCCTTTTTGCCATTGTCCCGTGCTGCAGACGATTTGTTGGGGGGTGCCGTCGATGCGCACTTCTAAGATCGTTTCGCTTTCCTTCTCGCCCGCCTTGAGCGAAATCGATTCCAACTTCCGTTCGTTGCTGGCAAACACAAACTTCTTGCCCGCCGCAGCAGCAGGTTTGCCGGCAGCAACGGGTTGACGCAGCGAGAGACCTTGCAGCGTCTTCGTCAGCTTGGCCGCAGCTGTTTCATCGGCCGGTAAGGGGGACGATTTCATCGCAGGCAATAGTTTGTCCCAGACAATATTCAGGACCGACTGCATGTCCTTCAAGCCACTGGTAATGGCAATCACCGCGTCCTGCTCGGGCAACACGATGCAATACTGACCGAAGGCACCATCGCCACGATAGGCCCCGTTACGACAACGCCAGAATTGATAACCATAGCCTTGGTCCCAATCGCTCTTGGGATTGCTGCCGTTCGAAGTTTGGCGAGCGGTGGCGGCTTCAATCCAGGCGGCGGGCACCAACTGCTTTCCTTGCCACTGCCCCTTTTGCAAATAGAGCTGCCCGAACTTGGCAATGTCTTCGGTGCGAATGCTCAGGCCGTAGCCGCCCGTTGAGATTCCTTGCGGGCTCAGTTCCCAAGTGGGGTTTTCGATGCCAAGCGGTTCGAACAGCCGCGGGCGAAGATACTCGAGCACCGTCTGGCCAGTCGCTTTTTGCACCATAGCCGACTGCATGTAAGTGGCCGACGTGTTGTATTGAAAATGCGTCCCCGGTTTGAACGGCACCGGATGCGCGAGGAACATCTTCGTCCAAGCTTCTTCGCCCGTGCGCGGCGGCTCGGTTTGATGGCCCGTCGACATCCGCAGCAGGTCGCTCAGCCGCATCGACTTGAGATTGTTGCTCGGCTCGTTCGGGGCGTCGTCGGGAAACGCCTTCAACACTTCGTCGTCCAGGTTCAACTTCCCTTCGGCAATCGCCAGGCCGACGGCGGTCGACGTGAAACTCTTGCTGAGCGAAAAGAGCGAGTGCCGGGCAGTCGGATGATAAGGGGCCCACCAACCTTCGGCGATCACATGGCCGTGTCGCACCAGCATCACGCTGTGGAGCGAATCGACCTTGTCCGCTTCGTCGAGGAAGGACTGCACTGCGGATGAAGCGATGCCTTGAGCCTCGGGACTACTGCGAGGAAGATCGGCTGCCAGTGCGACGGAACCTGCGAAGAGGAGCACGAAGCAGGAAAACAGTTTCATTTCGATTCTCACCAAATGGGGCAACGATATTCTGCAGTTGCCAGTGTACCGCATCGCGGGCCGGCAACTTCGCCGTGAGAGTCCCTACGCCAGCGGGGGCATATGAGGCAAAAACCGAGCAAACCGGCTCAATAACTCGCGCGGGCAACGCATCTTACTGGGTACGATTGTCTTCCCAGCTCGCCACGGCAGTAAAAAACCCATGCGCAAGACCCTTATCTTCAGCTTCGCCCTCACACTTGCCCTCGCACTCGTCACAGCGTCCAGTGGGGCTGAAGAATGGAATCGCTTTCGTGGCCCGAATGGTTCCGGCCTCAGTACGGCGGCGGGCATTCCGACCACTTGGACCGAGAAGGATTATCGCTTTCAAATCGACTTGCCGGGCTCGGGCAATTCGTCGCCGGTCATCTGGCAAGACAAGCTGTTTGTCACGGCAGCCGACGCTCAAAAACTGGAGCGGTATCTGCTGTGTTACTCCACCGGTTCGGGCGGGCTGCTGTGGCAAAAGAGTTGGCCGCTAGAGAAGGAAAAGAAGCACGCCAAGAATTCGTATGCGAGCAATACGCCCGCCTGCGATGCCGAGCGGGTGTACACCATTTGGCAAGCCAAGGAGCGCTCGCAACTGCTGGCCTTCGATCATCTCGGTCAGGAATTGTGGAAGTACGACCTGGGACGTTTCGAGAGCAATCACGGTTGCGGCACAAGCCCGATCGTCGTGGGCGATGTAGTGGTGGTGAACAACAACCAAGAGGGTGAGAGTTCGTTCCTGATCGGCGTGAAGGCGGCCACCGGCGAACAAGCGTGGAAGATTCCGCGGGCGCAAGTGAAGGCCACGTACAGCACTCCGTGCGTGTTTCGCAACGCTCAAGGCAAAGACGAAGTGATCTTCTCAAGTTGGCACGAAGGAATCACCAGCGTCGATCCCACGACGGGAAAAATCAATTGGGAGAAGGACGTCTTCGAACGCGATCAGGAGAAGCGGGCGATTGGTTCGCCCATCGTGGCTGGCGATCTGGTCCTGGCCAATTGCGGCTTTGCCGGGGGGAAGAAGTTTCTCGTGGCTATGCGGCCCAATGGCGAGACAGCTGCCGAGGAGTATCGGCTGGATCGCATGGTGAATCATCAGCCCACCACGATCGCCGTGGGAGACCTGCTGTTCCTGTGGAACGACCAGGGAGTCGTCTCCTGCGTGCATGCCAAGAGTGGCCAGTCCGTGTGGCAAAAGCGCGTCGGCGGCAACTACGCGGGCTCGCCGATTTGCGTCGGCAAAGCACTCTATGCCATGTCGCAAGACGGCGAACTGGTTGTGTTGGCCGCAGCCGAAGAGTACCAAGAGCTAGGCCGCATGAAACTGCCCAGCGGGAGCAGCGCCACACCCGCCGTCGGTAGCGGTTTGCTCTGGCTACGCGTCGAGGACAAACTGCTGGCGCTCGGTGGGGCGAAGTAGTCGAGCGTTCGCAAGGTGCTGGTTCGCTGGGGTCGGGAGTCTTTGACGCGTTGTGGGCAGCAAGGTCGTTGGAGCAGGGCATGAAACGATTCACTCGTAGTCGCGCGGTTCGATGCGCGCTCGTCTGTGTTGCTCTCTTGCGATGGTTCGGCGGCGACCAGCTTGTCGCTGCCGACGTAAATATTGAGGCGAAAAAGATTGTGCAGGTGTTGATCGAACTCGATTGGGAGCACGACAAGTGGGAGAAGTTAAAGGCGAACTTCGATCTCGCCACGAAGCAAAAGAATGAATGGGCCAATGCGACAGATGCCTCACTGCTCCCAATCGAGGTTGAGGAAGGGGTCGGCAAGAGCGTATTTTCCCACTACTCGACGGCTGGAGCGGGAATCTATGTGACTGTTGAGCGAAAAACGGGCCAGGTCGTAAGTGTTGTGGTCCACGATTTTCCGCGTACGGGACTGGAGTTGAAGATTGCCGTTGCCGGTCGAGTCGAGGAAAGCACCTATCAGCGCGGTAGCGATGGTAAGAAGTGATCCTTCGTTGGAACTCGACCTAACCGCACTGTGCTACCGGATGCGTGCCAGTTCTAAATCACTTTCTGCCCCACAACTCTGGAGGAGGCTTTTGGTAAGCGGGTAGAATTGGGCGATGAGTCAGAATCCCTACGAATCGCCGCTGCATCACGCTGAACCAGCCGAGCGCCCTCGAGCATTGCTGGCCTTAAGAGGTATGGCAATCGCATTTCTCGCAGTAATCGTGGCGGTTGCTGTCATCGCCACGATCGATTATCTGTCGATGATGATTGGTCTGGCTCATACCCAGCAGAACAGCAAGCCATGAAGAAACATGCCGCGCCGATCTTCGCTGTCATCATTCTGCTACTACCCATGCTGTACGTGGGGGGTTATCTGGCGTTGGTCGTGCCGGAAGGAACTATCGCAACAAAGTGGCAAGGTCCGGGCCCGCAGCCGATAGATCAGTACTTCATTGACGATGGCTGGGAATTCTACTTGGTCCACTACCGCTTGGCTGACAAAATCGCGCGCGGAGTTTTCTGGCCCCTGGAACAGATCGACCGGAAACTGAGACCGATGGACTGGCATCCATCCCTGTCCCGAAAACCGCTAGTTAGAACAATCTGAAATGGCGCGTTACCTATTACGCTGTTCCCTGAAGGGTGCGGCCAATGTGGCGTCGGTGGGCTTGGACAGGGCAAGCGCGTTTCTCGCGACGAGGCCAGCAGATGTGGTCGAACAGAGCCAACCGTCGTTACAATCAGGCTCGGCTTGCTGAACCTTTTCTTCCGAGGTGAATGCTCATGAGCGATTTCAATTCCGAGCGTAATCGCGTGGTGTGGGTCGATGTTCCGGTGCAAGATCTAGACCGGGCTTTGGCGTTCTATCGAGCCGTCCTAGCCAACAATGCGACCAAGCAGGAGTATCCCGGGGGCGAGTTCGGACTGCTCGATCACGAGAATGGGAACGGCGGCTGCCTGGTAAAGAACGCGGGCGAAGCATCCACCACCGCGGGCCTGCTGGTCTATTTCAATGCCGATGGCCGCATTCGTGATGCCGTCGCGCAGGCCGAGCAGCTGGGGGCGAAGATCGTCGAGCCGGTCAATTCCATCGGCCCGCACGGTTACCGCGCCGTTCTCATCGACAGCGAAGGGAACAAGATCGCGCTGCATTCGAACAGCGATCAATAGATCCGGTCGCGAAAACGACTACGGCGTCTGTCGCAGATGGCCGGCCGTCGATTGAAAATACTTGGTGCGGCGGGTGACGATCAGTTCCTGAGTTTCTTCCTGCTGCGAGCGCAGGTCGGCGTAGTTGGCTTGGCAATAGCGGCAGCCGATCTGATCGAGATGAAAGCGAATGTAATTCGCATGTTCGTTGTCGAGCACGCCGAGCAGATAGCTACCCAGTTGCTGCCGATCCGGACAACTCAGCCGATGCCGCCGCCAAATCTCGCCGACGCTATGCAGGCCGGCATCGCGGCGGCCGAGAATCGTCGACAATCGGCGCAGCAACTCGGGCCGCTGGCGCAATTCGTGTTCGATTGCAGCCATCTCTTCCGCGGCCAGCGTCTCTTCGAGATAGGCTTCCAGTTCGGCATCGGTCAGGCGACGAGGAGTAGTCATGGTGGTTTCGCTTTTCGTAGCGTGGGCTTTAGCCCACGTAGCCTGTTGATCGATGAGGCCAATGCCCACGCTACGGTCAGGCCGGTTCCTCGTCGGCCAGTTCGGGAAAGACTTCGGCCGATAGTTCCTGCTTTTTGACCATGGTCCGCAAACGGGCGATGAAGTCGAACTTGTAATTGGCGACTTGCTGCTCCGAGAGGCCGAGTGATTCTGCCACTTCTTTGTTGGCCCAGCCACGGACGAAGAGCAGCTCCGCACACATCAGCTTTTGCCATTCCCCTTTTTCGGCCCAGCGCTCGATCTGATCGCGGAGCGAAGCAGCGACGGCCCGCTCTTCCATGTCTTTGCGTTCGCCGCTGCGGACAATGCTGCTGGCTGGTCGTTCGCTGCCGGCAATGTGCCATTCGCCCGATGAATCGTTGCTGCTCGACAGGGGCACTGCCGGGCGGCGACCTTCGCGGCGCAAGTGATCGGTCAACTTATAGGCGCAAATCGAGAACAAGTAACCTTCGAGCGGACGCTTACCGTCGAAGTTCGGCAAGCTGTTGAGAAAGCCGAGAAACGCTTCTTGCACGATGTCTTCACTTGGTGCGCGGCGACCCAAGCGACTTTCGACAAAGGCGAGCAGGCGTCCTTCATACCGGGCGATCAGGTCGGTCCAAGCATCCGCTTCGCCTTGACGAATTCGATCGATGAGCAGCGTATCGGCATCGGACAACGCAGTGTTCCAAATGGGCAAAGAGACAGCGAGCGTCTCAGCTTACAGCCAGTAAATCCACCACTTCGAAACCAAAGCGCTGGTCCCGACAATGGCTAGTATTGCCGCGGCAGCCATGAACTGCAAGCGACTGGTGTAGTAGCCGCGCGTGGCATTATCGAGGCGGAAGTAGCCAAAAATCGTCGCCAGCACCAGCAGCACGCCACCACCTACGATGCCGGTCTCGGCCAGCCGATAAGTGGCCCGCAACTCGCTCCAGCGGCGGTCGAGTTCTTCGCGAAACTCGGGCGAGAACTCGACGAGCGCGTGAACCTGGTGCATGGGACCGATCGAAACTTTGATCTTCTCGTGATAGACATTCTGCGGCGGGAGAAGTCGCTTATGAATCTGGCGGGCATCGTAGCTGATCAACTGCGGCGCGAGGTCCGATTGCAAGTGCTGGCGAATATAGTCGGCAGTGGCCACTTCCAGCTTCTTGTCGAGCGCTTGGATGGCCTGCTGATGGGTGGCATAAGGATCGGAGCAAACCGCTGTCGAATGGATGGCCCCTTCGAGCTGCGGAGCCTGGCCGACCCAGTTCGGACGACCGGGCGGAATGATCACCGTTTCGTCGTCATCGGTGTAGAGCTTGATTCCATCTGGTGTTTGCTCGGGCGGAACGAAGAAGCGGCTTTCGTCATTCGGCACCACACTCGGCTTCTCAGCTGGCGAAGCAGGCGAACCTTCAGCGCTGGGCGATGCATCCTCGGGAACAGCGGGCTTATTTACATCGGGCAAGGCAGCCTGTGCTTGACCACCGGCCATCATTGGCTGCGGCAATTGCACAAGGCCACTGCCAACGAGCGCGGTGAGGACGAGCGAAATGCCCACGCAGAGCGACCCCAGCGTGCTTTGGACCACGGGGGACAAACGACGCGCAGCAAAGGGCTGCGCGGCAATTCCTAAGCAGACCAAGGCGACCACGATGATAAGTTCCATAACCAGGTTCCTAATCCAACTTTCAATCTTCTGAATCGATCGTGCTCATCAAGCTCCGCGCGGTCAAGCCACGAACGCGGCGCGAGGACGAGGTTCGCTAGCCAATCAAGTTTCGTAGCACGTTCTGCCGCAGCGACATTCGATCTTGCGGCGTCAGCCACGAGGCCGAGAGTTGCACGCTGATCGAGATCGCCCCCGCGAGCATCACGCCCCACGGCTGCGGAAATGGCCAAGCCAAACTCCACAACCAGGCGGCCAGCAATGTCACGGCCAGTGGCCCAATTTGCAGGCGCGAACTACGGAGCGGATCGGTCTGTTTCCACCAACTAATCGTCGTAAAGACGGCAGTGAAGTAAGCCAGGAACGCCGTAAGTGCGGGCACACCCGTCGAGCTGTACATGCCCGGGCTGGCCAGCGACTCGCTGATGTCTCGGGCGGCAAACGAGTGACCATAAGCGCCGCCAATCATCAACAACTGGGCTGCCCCGAACGAGAGCGTCGCCAGGACCAGGCCGAGCACGACCTGAGTAAAGCGGCGCTTCATCTGTTCGCCCGAGCGCGGCTCCCAGAACTTGCCGGCCAATAGCGCCAACCAAGAGCCTGCGGTGCTGGTGAGCGTGAGCCAGGCGTAAAACGTCCAAGTACTGACGCCACCTTGTTGCAGGTTCTCGCCGTTGACGACAAGCATCAGCAGGCAGAGGATCGCCGAGATAATCGCCGCCGAAAGCATTGAGCCCGACAGTTCGCCCACACGGTCGCCGGCGGTTTTCATCGCCAGGGCATGACGGCCGTGAACTTCCAGGTTGAATGTCTTCCGCTGTGGCAGAGGACGCATTGCTTCGGGCGACGGAATCGGCGAGGTCGATTTGCCCGCGAGCGCGAGCATCCGCACGCCCAGATACAGAACGTACACCGCGGCCAGCGCCACCAGAACCGGCCCAAGCCAGAAGCCATTCACCACGGCCAGCACCGTGACCGCCAGGATCAAGGCGACCTTGACCGGCGTATTCAAGCTGCTTTGATTCCACCACTGCGCGAGGTTGCTGCCTCCCGCTCGAACGGCAGCTGCAATCGGCTCGCGCGGCGGAACTGGGACCACGCTCATGCGCGCGGGAGTTGCCGGCTGGCGGATGTTGCCTGCCGCGGGGACTTTTCCCTTCTTGCCTGGTTGAATGGGGCCAAATTGCATTTCGCGTTCGTCGTCCCCAATGTAAAGCGGCGCTTCGGTTGAAACAGCAACCGCGGTGAACATCGGCGACTGTCCGGCTGGCGCAGCCAGCTTGGCAGTGCCATCAATCACCTTGCCGAATGCCGCGAGCATTTCAGCCACATTCGAAAAGCGCTTGTCGGGATCCTTGAGCAAGGCCCGTTGAATCACGGCGCGATAGGCCACCGGAACAGCCGCTAGTTCAGGATCGGCCGTCAGGTGCTTCATGATGATTTCCTGGCTGCTTTCACCATCAAAAGGGACGCGACCCGTGAGCAGTTCGTACAGGATCACCCCCAACGCGTAGATGTCGATCTCTTTTCCGTACACGCCTTTGCCAATTTCGGGGGCCATGTAATGGAATGTGCCGACACTTTCCGTCTGGCCGCTGCGCCGACTGCAAGAGATGAATTTCGACAGACCATAATCGCCCACTTTGACGTAGTTCTGATCTTCGAAAATGTTCCCCGGCTTCAAATCGCGATGGATCAAGCCGTTGTCGTGCAGGTAGGCAGTGCCGGCCGCGATGCCGCGGAACCAGAACTCGACTTGATCGCGCGGCAGCCCGTTCGGATTCCGGTCGAGCACGTCCTTCAAGCTGGGGCCGACGACATACTCCATCACGATCCAGGCATCGCCGTGGTCGTCGTAACGAATGTCGTACAGGTCGATTAGATTCGGATGCTTGAGGTTGAGGCACTGGCTTGCGCCGCGCAGCTCGACCTCGAGATTGCGCTCAACGTGCTTGAGCGCGAGTTCTTTGCCGGCATCGGTCGTGGCGAAGTAGACTTCGCCGAACCCGCCGCGGCCAATGCCGCGCTTCAGCGTGTAGCCATCGAACGGTCGAACCCCGCTGGCAAACGTAAACTTAATGCCACCAGCCGGCTTGGCAGATGCTGCTGCATCGCGCTTGTCGTTATCGGCATCGGCGGGCATGGTAGCGGCTCGCAAAGTCATCGGTCCACTTTCTTACGCGAAGGAGTGTTCCTGGGATGGAATCCCGGGGATCAACCCCAGGGTCAAACAATCCTGTGCTCCCTCCCGGGCGGAATCGCATTGCCGTCAGTGGCAAGACCCGTTTCGCTCTTCAGGTGTTCGCTGCGCAGCCGCAAATCTTGGCGGGAATCCGCGGACGATTTCCCTCAAGCTGCCAACCACAGGCGAGCGGCGCGTGTCAAACTCTCCTTCATAATACACGTCTGGTCGTTAGTTCGTTTCACAACTCCTTGGAAATGAACAAGTTGGCAACGATCGTCGCAGGCACGCCCCCGGGCCTGCTCCGGGGGTTTAACGGCTTTTGCACTACAGCCTTCCAGCAGTGCTTAAATAGTGCAAAAGCCGTTAAACCCCTGCCGCAGGGGCAGGGGCGAAAAGAGTGCGGAAAACACATCAAGCAACTTCGACGGGTTCCAAGCTGAGCGAAAAATCAGGGCCGACGATTCGGGAGCGGACATTCAGGCGGCCACGACCCTCCTGCAGCTGGCCGTCGATTTCGAGTGACTGCATGGCCCGGCAAAACAGGTTCTCCTCCTGGCGATAAAGCACTACGTCGCTAGCCCAGTCGCGGCAGATCACGTGATTCTGCCACTTTGGACCGAGCACCGCCGACTCTGCCATCAACAGCACCGCATCCGCAAAGGGGTGCGTCCGGTGATTGCTGAGAATCTCCAATCGGGCCGAAGCACTCAGTGCGTGCGGCTTGCGAAACCGCAGCTTGACGCCTTCGCCGAGTTCAATCTCGTCTCCATCGTTTAATAGCACGGGGGAGCGAATGTCTTTGCCATCGATGCGCACGCGCCCTTGCCGAGTCGACATGGCACTAATCTGTGAATCGCGCGCCGCGAGTGGATCAAGGACGTAACCTTCGCCCTGGCGTTTAATGCTGACATGACGGCGGCGAATATCGGCCTGGATTGGCACATCGACCTGATTGCCCGGATGTGCCTGACCGATGACAACTTCATCTGCCAGACAAACTAAGTAACCGCCAACGGCATCGACCCATAACAAGAAGCGGGGCCCGCGCGCCAGCACGACGCCGCAATCTTCTTTGCCACCCAGTAGCGACGAAGCCCAGGGTTGCGTTTCGCGCGCCACGCGCGAATCCCCCAGTTTTCCGCCCACTTCGGCCCAAGCTTGCCGCCGCGCGTTGCGCGCCAGGCGACACTGCGGAGAAACCTGCAGCAGCTGTTCGGAGAGGGCCAGCGTTTGTGTCCAATCAGCGGCCGCGAGCGCCACGTGCAACTGCTCCTGCACTTGCCGGGCTTGTTCGGCTGCCTCACGAGTTTTCCTTAGCAGGTCGTCGAGCGCCGGCAGATCGGGCCGCAACGCAGCAGCTGCCTGCAGTTGCTCGAGCGCTTCGGCAAATTGGGCCCGCTCGCGCAATTTTGTCGCCGATTGCAAGCGGCGGGCAACTTCGCGCAGCGTATCGAGCGAGACGCCCTTCACCTGCCGACGCGCCAGCGCATCGATCCGCTGCTGCGCACCGGTCGAATCCTCAGCGGCCAGATGGTGGACGACTTCCGCGAGCGCCGCATCGACGATGCTCCGCTGTGCAGTTTGAAACTCGTTGGTTTCGCCGCCCCACACCCGGGCCAGTTCCAGATCTCGCCAGGCAGAGTCGAATTCCCCGCGCTGCGCTCGTTCAATCCCCCGCTTACCGACCGCAATTGCCACCTGCGCCAGGAGTTGCTTAATGGGAAGGTAAGTAAGTAAGTCGGATTGCTGCAGCAGCGTGGCCGCATCTTCAAGCCGGCCTTGCTGGAGCGCAGTTTCGGCCTCCTTCAGCTTGAATCGCCACGCAGCAAACATGATTCGTTCCAGACAAATACGAAAATACAAGCACCGCGCTCGCAGCCTCACCTTCTATTTCGTCGTACAAGCAGCATCCTTGTCAACTGCGGAGAAAGAATTCGGAGAATCTTGGGTTCTTCCCCCAACGGCGTCGGGTTGATTGCGGTGGTGCCATGAACGATGATTCATCGTATCGGACTTTGCTGCTCGGTGAGCGCTGCTGCCCCCAATCCGCTGGCGCTCTTACCCTCCTGCCGCTCTGCTGGTCGCTTCCCACCCTTAACTCGCGCCCATGCGAAAGGTGAACGATGTCACCAAGCACTCCCAACCATGCTCATTGCCTGCTGGCAAAGTTTCTTGTGGTGGGACTTTTGGCGTTTTCGGCGGTCAACCTGTCCGCTGACGACAAAGACCCGGCAGCTGAAGGAATTCGCTTTTTCGAAACCAAGGTCCGGCCGATTTTGGCGACGCATTGTTACGACTGCCACGGCGAGGATTCGCAGGAATCGAAACTGCGCGTCGATACTTGGGACGGCATCGCCCGCGGCGGCAAAGCGGGTTCGCTGGTGGTTGCCGGCCAGCCCGACAAGAGTCTGCTGGTCGCGGTCGTCGGTTATCAACTGGCCGAACTGCAAATGCCGCCGAAGAAAAAACTGAGCGACCGCGAAATCAACGATCTGACCGCTTGGGTGAAAATGGGCGCTCCTCATCCCGATCGCCAGGCTGGCGCGCCCATCGCAGTCGAAAAAGTCGATCTGGCCAAAGCCCGGCAGTTCTGGTCGCTGCAACCCATTACCAATCCGTCACCACCCGCCGTAAAAAATCAAACCTGGCCGGTCTCACCCGTCGATCAGTTCGTTCTGGCAGAACTCGAAGCGAAGAACCTGCAGCCTGCGCCACCCGCCGACAAACTAACGCTGCTGCGTCGTGCCACGTTCGACCTCACCGGTCTGCCCCCAACGCCAGAAGAAATCGCCGCTTTCGAAAACGACACTTCCCCCGCTGCGTACGCGAAGGTGATCGACCGCCTGCTCGACTCGACGCACTATGGCGAACGCTGGGGCCGCCATTGGCTCGATGTCGCTCGCTATGCCGATTCGAATGGCGTCGACGAGAATGTCGCGCACGGCAATGCCTGGCGCTATCGCGACTATGTCGTCCGCGCGTTCAATGCGGATAAGCCTTACGATCAATTTCTGCATGAGCAACTGGCCGGCGACTTGCTTCCCGCTGCTGCCGATCCGAACGTCGTACACGACCGTTTGATTGCGACCGGGTTTCTTGCCCTCGGCCCGAAGGTGCTGGCCGAAGTCGATAAAACCAAGATGGAAATGGACATTTTGGATGAGCAAGTCGATACGATCGGTCGCTCGCTGCTCGGCCTCACGTTCGGCTGTGCTCGCTGCCACGATCATAAGTTCGATCCAATCAGCGCCGAAGATTACTATGCGCTGGTTGGCATTTTCAAGAGCACGCGAACGATGGAGAGTTTCAAAACCATCGCGCGGTGGTGGGAGAATCCACTCGCCTCGCCAGCCGAAGTACAACGCAAGGCAGCGTTCGACAAACTGATTGCCGAACAGAAAGGCGCCATCGACGCGCTGGTGAAAAAGAACAAAGACTTGCTGCAACAGGCGAAGCCGGGGACTGAACTGCCGAAAGAGTTCGAGCCGTTGTTTGCTGCCGAAGTGCAAACCGAGTTAAAGGTGCGCCGCGAACAACTGGCCACGCTCTCCAAGACCGCGCCGGTGGTGCCGACGGCGATGGGTGTGATCGAAGGTGAAGTGACTGACGTCCCGGTACATATTCGGGGCAGTCATCTCGCCCTGGGAAAAATAGTGCCGCGAGGTTTTCCCGTGGTTCTTGTTTCCACAGAACAACAGCCACTCACGGCGAAAACGAGCGGCCGCTTGGAACTGGCCGAGTGGCTAACGAAGCCCGATCATCCCCTCACGAGCCGCGTCATGGCCAATCGCATTTGGCGCTGGCATTTCGGCCAAGGGCTGGTGTCGACACCGGATAACTTCGGCCGTCTCGGCGAAGCTCCTTCGCACCCAGCCTTGCTCGATTGGCTATCGCGGCAGTTCATGCAGAGTGGCTGGTCGATTAAGTCGATGCATCGCCTGCTCATGCTCTCGCAGACTTATCAAATGAGCAGCACGTTCAACGCGACCGCTGCCGCAGCTGATCCTGAGAACCGTCTGTACTGGCGAATGCCGGTGCGGCGCTTGGAAGCTGAAGAAATTCGCGACGCGATTCTGACAACCAGCGGCTTGCTCGATCGGACAGCGGGCGGTTCGCTGTTGCATGTGGGGAACCGAGAGTTCTTTTTCGATCACACTTCGAAAGACGGCACGAAATACGACAGTTTACGACGTTCGCTTTATCTGCCCGTCGTGCGCAATAACCTATACGACGTGTTTCAACTATTCGATGCCACCGATGCCACGGTGCTCGACGGCAACCGCGCTAGTACGGTCGTTGCTCCGCAGGCGCTCTTCATGCTCAATAGCGATCTGGTCCTCAAGGCCAGCGAGAATCTCGCGCAGAGTGTGCTTGCCCTTGAGCAGGCCAATCCTGCGCGGGTGAAACTTCTTTACCTGCGCACGTATGGCCGCGCTGCCACCAGCACCGAAACAGAACGAGCCCTGGCCTATGTCGCGCGTCAGGCTCCCGATGCGGCGGATGCTGCTGCCCAACAGCGAGCCTGGTCGTCGCTGAGTCACGTATTACTTGCGGCCAACGAATTCCTTTACTTGCGTTAAGCACGAGGTAAGCCTGTGAATGTGATGCCCGCCGCACATCCGGTTTCTCGCCGGCAAATGCTCCAGCGCTCCGCAGCTGGTTTTGGCTACCTCGCCCTCTCGTCGCTCTTAGCCGGTGACCAGCCCGTTTCCGCCGCCATTCCCTTAGCGCCAAAGTCGCCGCACTTTCCGGCGCGGGCCAAGCGCATCATCTTTTTGTTCATGAAAGGTGGGCCATCGCAGGTCGATACCTTCGACCCCAAACCGCTGCTGCAAGAGAAGGACGGCCAACCCGTGCCGTTCGCCAAGCCACGCGTGCAATTTGCTCCCACGGGTAACTTGCTCAAGTCGCCTTGGAAGTTTCAGAAGTACGGCGAGAGTGGCATCGAAGTCAGCGAACTCTTCCCTCAGGTGGCCAAGTGCGTCGACGACCTCTGCATTATCAACTCGCTGCATGGCTCGAATGCCGCCCACGGCGGTGCCCTGCTGAAGATGCATACCGGCAGCGATTCGTTCAGTCGGCCCAGCATGGGCTCGTGGGTGACTTATGGCCTCGGTACCGAGAATCAAGATCTTCCCGGCTTTGTGACCATTTGTCCCACGCTTGCGCACGGTGGCGTAAAAAACTGGAGCTCCGCGTTTTTGCCAGCCCCCTATTCGGGCACTCCGCTAGGCAATGCGAGCATTCCAGCCACGCAGGCCCAAGTGCGATACTTGAGGAATGCCGCCGTCGATCGTGGCCAGCAGCGGCGCGAACTCGACCTGCTTGCCGAAATCAATCGCGAGCATTTGCAAACGACGGGGCCCGATCAGGCACTCGAAGGTCGCATCGATTCGTTTGAGCTCGCTTTTCGCATGCAGGCTGCCTTTCCCGAAATCGAAGATCTCGGGCGCGAATCAGCTGCCACGCGCACTGCCTATGGTCTCGACGACAAGGTGACAGAGAACTTTGGCCGTCAGTGCTTGCTCGCCCGGCGGTTCGTCGAGCGCGGCGTCCGTTTTGTGCAAGTCACGCACAGCGATGCTGCCGTGCAATGGGATCAGCACGGAAATCTGAAAGCGGGGCATTCGAAGAATGCGCTGGAAGTCGACCGCCCCATCGCCGCGCTCTTACAAGATCTGAAACTCCGCGGACTGCTCGACGATACGCTGGTCTTGTGGGGCGGCGAATTCGGTCGCACGCCTGTTGCGCAAGGGACCGACGGTCGCGATCACAACCCGGAAGGCTTCACCATGTGGCTGGCCGGTGGCGGCGTGAAATCGGGCTTTAAGTACGGCGCGACCGACGAATTCGGTTACTATGCCGTCGAGAATAAAGTTCACGTGCACGATCTGCACGCGACACTGCTCCACCTGCTCGGGCTCGATCATGAACGACTCACCTACCGCTACGCCGGTCGCGATTTCCGCCTCACCGATGTTTCTGGCCACGTGGTTAAAGGCATTTTGGCTTGATCTCCGGCCGCTGCTGCAAATCATGCCGGGCGCGTGAATACACTTGTTTCGAGCTACTTTCTAAGGCTTACACCGATGATGCGAGTCAGCGCCCTCTGCCTGCTGATGACGAGCGCCGTAGCAGCTGTTGCCCAGGATGCGACGTTGCTCCGCGACGTGCGAAAACAGATTGATTCGCACTATCCGTCGCTCGAAACTCTTTACAAGCATCTCCATTCGCATCCGGAGTTATCGCTGGCCGAGAAAGAAACGGCGGCCCGAATTGCCCTCGAATTAAAGAACGCCCATTGCGAGGTGACGACCGATGTCGGTGGGCATGGCGTGGTCGGCGTGATGAAGAACGGCAACGGCCCCACCATCATGCTGCGCGCCGATATGGACGCACTGCCGATTGCGGAACGGACGAAGCTCCCCTACGCCAGCCAGGTGCGCACGCGCGATCGCCAGGGACGCGATGTAGGCGTGATGCATGCCTGCGGCCACGATGTGAACATGACAAATCTGGTGGGCACGGCCCGGCTGATGGACGAACTGCGCGCTCATTGGCAAGGGACGATCGTCTTTGTCGGTCAGCCGGCAGAAGAGGTCGGCGCGGGCGCACGGATGATGCTGGCCGATGGTCTCTTTCATCGTTTTCCCCGCCCTGAGAAGTGTTTCGCCTTGCATTGCGACGCCCGCTTTCCGCACGGGCATGTGAACTATCGCAGCGGGCAAATGCAGGCCAACGTCGACACGGTCGATATCGTGGTCCTGGGCAAAGGTGGGCATGGTGCCGCGCCGCAAGTCACGATCGACCCCGTGGTGATTGCCGCCCGCATTGTGATCGATTTGCAAACCATCGTCAGTCGCGAACTCGACCCGCTCGATGCGGCCGTGGTGACAGTCGGCAGCATCAATGGTGGTACCAAGCACAACGTGATCCCCAATGAAGTGCGCCTGCAACTGACTGTGCGGACGACGAACGACAAATCGCGCCAGCACGTTCTCGAAGCGATTCGGCGCATCGCGACTGCCGCCGCCACTGCTGCCCGCGCGCCCGAGCCGACCGTACTCATCGACGAGGAGCAATTCACCCCAGCCCTGGTGAACGATCCCGAAATCACCGCGGCGACGGTCGCGGTACTCAAGGATGTCCTTGGCAGCGACCATGTACACGAGCGACCGATGAGCCTCGGTGGCGAAGACTTCAGCCGCTTCGTTCTCGCGGGTGTGCCCGGCTGTTATTACTTTTTGGGTACAGCCTCACCCGAGCGAGTTGCCGCAGCCAAGAATGGCGGCGCGCCCTTGTCACTCACACACACGGATGCTTATTTCCCCATTCCCGAACCGACCATCAAGACCGGTCTTCTCACCATGACTGCGGTGCTGTTGAATGCCACGATAAAGCAAAAGTAAGAGTAGCGGCACCACCTCTCACGAATGGCGATTGCGATGAACCTCTCTTGCCCGCAGACATCGCTCTTATTACTAACGGTCACACTCTTTGCCTTGCCAGCACCTGCGCAAGAGAAAGCGCCAGCGCGTGGCGAAACGATCGTCAACTCGCTGGGGATGAAGCTGCTTCCCATTGCACCGGGCCGTTTTGTCATGGGCACGAGTGACTTGCCGCCGCAAAGCCAGGC
This sequence comes from Anatilimnocola aggregata, assembly GCF_007747655.1. Taxonomy (NCBI): domain Bacteria; kingdom Pseudomonadati; phylum Planctomycetota; class Planctomycetia; order Pirellulales; family Pirellulaceae; genus Anatilimnocola; species Anatilimnocola aggregata. Next base: position 781,531 of record NZ_CP036274.1, on the reverse strand, counting down.
TGAGTTCGATCAGCGCGACTACGACGAGTCGCCAGCGCACCAGGTGACTATTTCGCGCCCCTTTCACTTGGGGGCAACGGAAGTCACCAATGCGCAGTACGAGCAGTTTGATCCGAAGCACAAGACCCGGCGCGGCCTCGGCAATGTTTCAAAAGCGGACGACGAGCCGGTTACCTACGTAACCTGGCAACAAACGTGCGACTTCTGCGCTTGGCTCACTAAGAAAGAAGGCCGCCCGTATCGACTCCCCACCGAAGCCGAGTGGGAGTATGCCTGCCGCGCGGGGACGACGACTGTGTTCACTACTGGCGAGGAATTAACCGCTGCAGCTGCCAACCTGGGAGTGACGACCGATGACAAACCGCGACCAACGACCATGAAGGTCGCCAGTTTTCCGCCGAATGCCTGGGGCCTGTTCGATCTGCATGGAAATGTCGAAGAGTGGTGCCACGATTGGTATGGACCTTATCCAGCCACCGAGCAAACCGATCCCGTCGGCGCGGCAGAGGGAATTGCCCGCGTGGTGCGCGGCGGCAGTTACAACGGTCGCAAACGGGGCAACTTTGTGGGGAGCGGCCGCTATTGCCGCTCGGCCAATCGCGGTGGGTACTTGCCAGACGATGCCAATCGCGCGGTCGGTTTTCGCGTGGTCCTCGGCGAGTTGCCCAAGTCTCAACCTCTGGCCAGTACGGGGCAAAAGCCGGCAGGCAGTGGTCCGTTGCCAACCAAGCTTCCGTCCGTCGATCCTTCCCAGCCCTACTTCGATAATTTCCTCTCGGATAATCGGCGAGCAACGATTCCCGCAAACAGTTGGGGGCCGGTCTATAGCGCGTGGAATCATTTCGCGGCCGTCTGCAGTTGTCCCAACGGCGATATTCTCGCGGCCTGGTATACGACCAAATCGGAAGAAGGTCGCGAGTTGGCTCAGGGTTTCACCCGCTTGCGCGCGGGGACGAATCGCTGGGAACCTGCAGCCTGTCTGCTCGATATTCCCGATATGAACGACCACGCGCCGGTATTGCTGACGGCTGGCGAGCGGATCTTTCATTTCTTTGGTCAGGGTTTGAAAGGCTGGGACGATGCCGCCATCGCCGTGCGCACTTCCGACGATAGTGGCAATACGTGGACGCCCGCGCGCATCATCTGGTCGCGTGAGGAAGGAGTCAAACTCTCGCAGCCTTGCTCGGCGGTGGCGTTGCCCGGTGGCACGCTGGTGCTCGCCATAGACGGCGACAATCACCGACACGAACGACTTCTGACCAGCAGCGACCATGGCCAGTCGTGGCAATTGTGCACAGGCGACCTGCGCGAAGCGTGCGACAAGAAGTACGCGATTCACCCGGCGCTGTTCGTGCGCAAAGATCACTCGCTGGGACTTTTCCTGCGTGGGCCAAATCCCCTGCCGCTATTGGTCACGGCCGATCTTGGTCAAACGTGGAAGTCAATCGCCACCCCCTTGCCCGGCGTGAGCGTGGGGCAAAAGTCCGCTGCACTGCGATTGGCCAGCGGAGCCGTCGTGCTCGTTTCAGCGGATAGTACGAGGAAAATTGTCGGCGGCCCCACCTATGTTGCCCTTTCGCCCGATGATGGCGCCACCTGGACCCACGTCCGCAAGTTGGACGACCTGGGTGGTTACCTCGCCCTGACCCAAGCTCCGAACGGCGTGATCTATGCATTCGGTTCGCGGCAAAGCGTGGCCGCCTTCAACGAAGCCTGGCTCAAGCAAGGCCCGCCGATTCCGTAGTTCAGCCTGCCTCACGAACTTCCTCTCACGAGTGGCAACATGCTCCAGCAACCGTCCCGCTGCATAATTTCTTTTCTGCTTCTGGTGCTGATCGTAGGCTTTGGGCAATCGACGGTATTGCGAGCAGAAGAAGGCACGAAGGTTGCGCCCAACGTTTGGCAAAAACTCGAGCAGGCGACGATCACTGGCCGGCGATACGAAACGCCGATTGGCTATTCACCTGAATTGAAGCGATTTCTCGTGCTGGGTGGGCGAATCAGTTGGGGCGAGAACAAGAAGGCTCGCTCGTACGATCAGCTGGCCCTCGACCGAACGCAAGGTGAATGGGAAAACTGGTATCCCGTGGGCAAGGATTGGGGGCCGAAGTTCGGCGTCGGCAATTTTCCCTCCTGGAAGAATGAGAAGTGGGTCTTCGCAGATAGCGAAGAGAACGCGCGGCCCAATTGGAATATCTACGGCACGTTTTCGCTCGGGCATGCGTACGACTACGATCCCGATACGAAGACATTTCTCTTCTTCGCCCACGGTAAGACGTTTCGCTACGATCCCCTGGCCCGCACCTGGACCGACTTGCAGCCCGCGAGCGATCCTGAGCGGGAACACGGCGGAATCTTGCTTTGGTCGTCGCTGTGTTATGACCGGGCGCACAAAAAATTCGTCCTGTTTGGTGGTGGCAACGCGCAGACGACGCGTGGCGATCCCGGCACTTGGACCTATTCGCCCACCGAGAACAAATGGGAAGAAGTGGAGCTGAAGGAGCAGCCCCCGCAACGAGCCAATTCGCAGTTGGTCTACGATCCGGTGGCGAAGAAGGTGGTTCTGTTCGGGGGCGATCAGCTTTCGCAACTCATCGCCGATACCTGGACCTTCGAACTGGGCACGCGCCGCTGGGAGCAATTGAAAACGGAGCGCAGCCCATCGCCGCGGGCTGGGCATGCGCTCGTGTGGTTACCGAAGGCGCAAAAGGTGGCGCTGATTGGCGGCTACGAATACACTTCGAACACGGGCTACGTGGCCAGTATGTATCAGCGGCTGCCGGTCGAAATCTGGACGCTCGATACGGTTGCCGGCAAGTGGAGCTTGCTCGCGCAGAGTGAACCAAAGAATGGCCCAGCAGGACCGATCAGCGGCATGTGGCACGCAGCAGCTGATGAGAACGATGTCGTCGTGACGACCGGCGAAGGTACCTGGCTCTGTCAGATTGAGGCGACGAAGTTCGACGCCGCTGGCACCGAGAAACTCGGCGTTCAGCCAGGCACCGTGCAACGACGCACCGGTCCCTACGACCCCGCCTGGTTCGCGCAAGATGTGCCTGCTGCCGATCCCGCGCAAGTGTTGAAAGAGCTCGCCGCGCTACCTGCCAACGAATGGGTCCCACGACCAACTCCGAAGTTGCCGCGACCGAACATGGACTGGGGCTCGGCCGTGTTCATCCCAGCGCAAGACAAGATCGTCCGCTTCTCCGGCGGGCATTCGGCCTACAGCGGCACCGCGCCGATCATCTATGACATCAAGACCGATCGTTACTTGCTGGCCTTCGCGCCGGAGTTGCCCATCGAGTTTGTTTACAGCAACGACCAGGTTCACGGCGAATGGTCGTTTCAAGGCAATCCCTGGATGAGCGGACATACCTATAAAGCGACGGGGTACGAACCCCATTCGCAATCGCTGGCCTTTGCTGCGCATGATTACACGTACTTCTTCGATGCGCAGACCAGCAAGTGGTCGCGCAGTTCTGAAAAGTGCCCGTTCACTCCGAATATGTATGTCGTCACGCTCGCGACCACACCGGCGGGAACCGTAGCTTGGGCCGACCGCCGTGGAGGTGGTTCCGGCTTGTGGCGGCTTGATGGTAGTTCGCGAACCTGGCAAGCACTTCCGCTCGCTGGTTCACTCCCCGATAAGAGTCCAGACCGTCATGGCATGGCCTACGACTCGAAGCGAGATCGACTGCTGTTCTTCAGCGCCGTTGGCAAGCAGAAGGGGGATGTCGCCGCCTACGATTTGAAAACCGGCGACAACTCATGGCTCGACGCAGCCGGCAAAGTTCATGCGGCGGTGTCGTCGCGAGAGACAATCTACCTGCCCGAACAAGATGCGGTGCTGATCGGAGCGCGAGTGAAAGACGCCAACGGCAACTTCTGTTGGCTCTTGTACGACTGTGCGAAGAATGCCTGGTTCTCTGTCGAACTCGCCGGAGTCGACCCGATCAGCAAGGGGGAGTTCAACAACTCGATGGGGCTGATGTACGACCCCGCGCGCAAACTGATCTGGGCGGTTGGGCAAAATAGTCACGTGCATGTGCTGCGTTTGGATCTCAAGCAGGCGAAGCTCGTGGCGCTATAGATGGCGACCTCCAGCCCGTGGGATAGGCACCCTTGCCTGTCGTCGTCTCGCTCGCAGCACTCACAGGCTGGAAGCCTATGCCACGAGGTGCTACGGCTTCAGGTCGAAGTCGTACATGCCGGGCCGGGGATTGGCGACCACTTCGACGCGGAGGTCAGTGGTTTGGTCGGAAGTATATTTGGCCGGCACGATCCAATCGGGAGTCCAGCCAGTTGGCGAAGAGGGTGGCTCGCTCTTCGTGGCGTAGATGACGATCTTGTACCAGCCCGGCGGAACGCCGTTCTCGCCGTAGGTGGCGAGTTCGAACTCGCCGTTCATATTGAGCGGGCAGATCGAGAACTGAGTATGTTCCGCGCCTTTCTCGAGATCGGGGACGAACCAAATGTGTCCTTTGGGTACAGGCCGTCCGGCGAATGTCACGCGGCCTTTGACCGATTCCAGCTTCGGTCCGCAACCCGCAGCTGCGAGCAGATAGCTGATCAAGCCGGCGATCAGCAGGGGATTCAACCAATTCATCACTCACCCAGATTCGCCAATAACGTGGCGGTTAGCTATTGCCGTCGTCGCGGACGCACAGCCAATTGAGGGCCGCGCGATCGATCGTGTAACTGAGATACTGAACGCTGCCGTCGCCACGGAGCGTGAATGCGCCGCCGGAGTGCGCCGATTGAATAGGACCATTCCAGCCATAAGGCCCCATGCCATCTTGGTGGCTGGTCCGCTTCTTCGTACCCGGGTGATGCCGAACAGTCATGACGGTCCCACCTTCATTGCCACTACAGCTGGTGGTACTCGTGGGAGTGAAAGTGGCGACCGACACACCGACGCTCGCCCAAATTCCCATTCGTTCAGTGGAACGAATATCTAAACGCTGCACGGCGGATGCAGTGCCAATGCCTGGCGGCCGTTCGCCCCAGTCCGATTGCTCGGCAATCATAATTGTGTTCGAGCTGCCGTCTGTGATATCGGCAATTCGCGTTCTCATTCCCGGTACGAGCACTCCATTCGAGGCCAGATAGCCACCGTGTTGATACTGATTCGGGGCCAGCGTCGCCGCACAATCACACACGCGATTGTCCCCCGTCGGATCGGTCGGCGAGAGCGCACTCGTTGTAGCGCCCATGACGCCAACATAGTTCCCCGCTTGCACATGCTGCCCCCAGCCAATTTCGTCTTCCGGCTCGATCTTCTTGGGCAGGGGGCTTGAAGGGCAAACGTAAAACTTGACGACCAGATCCTGCAGCTTGGCGATATTCACCAAGCGCGGCGCCGTCGGGCCCGGCCAATTCTGAAAATTCACGCTGTAGAAATAATCGCTGCCCGGTGTCATATCCATCGTATTGTAGATGGCACTCTGTTCGACAAACGGCAAAATATGCGTAGCCCAGCCCGGGCCCCAGCGCACGCTATGGGTGGTTCGTACGATCCGATCCGAAGCCGGTGGAAAGATCAGGTGCGCATCGTGAAAGTTATGACACGCCAAACCAATCTGTTTGACGTTGTTCTGGCACTCCGTGCGGCGGGCAGCTTCGCGAGCGGCCTGCACGGCGGGGAGCAATAGCGCCACCAGCACGCCAATAATGGCGATGACTACGAGCAGTTCCACCAGGGTGAAACCGGACCGACGCGCAGCGCGAAACTCGGGGAGCACGGCAAGCATGAATTCCTCGCTTTCCAAGGAGAAAGCAGAATGAATCGAAGCGGCTCAGGCGGGAGAGTTCTGGGCGGAAATGGCGGGGTGGGATTGGCCTGCATTGTTAAGCGCAGGCCGGCAGGTATCTCACAGGGCTAAGTGTATTATCTGGCGAAAAACGAATCAACAGAAATTGATTGAGCAACTCCCTGATTTGAGCGACTACTCAGTAACCGCCCAGACGCGGGCCAGTTCGGTTGGCTTGAACTTGTCGGTGGGCGAAGTCACGGTGAGTTCAACCTTGCATTGCCGCCCCATCATTTTGACGGACTTCACCTGCGCGGTGATCGGCTCGGCGGTGGGTTTGCGATCGACCCCAGCTGGCGCGATTCGCACGTTCTTGCCCGCCTTGATTTGCTTGACCTGAAGCTCCCCTTCGTTGAAGAGCGTCAAGCTCAAGTTGCCATCGGCCACGGCGTCGACATAGCCGGGAGCACCTTGCTCGGCGATTCGCTCGGCATGCACAGCTTTCTGCTCGGCTTGAAACTTGAGCAGGCTCGCTTCGTCCAAAAAGACTTCCCAGGCCACACGGACTTTCCCTTTACCCACGCCGTGAGTCTTGGTCCGCAGCTTATCGCCGAGTTGTATATCGGCAAATTTCGCGGGCTCGCCATTTTTCCAAAAACGGGTCTCTTTGTCGGTATTGATCACAATGCCGGCTTCGCGAATGTACGTCTTATCAGCACTTCCCTGCGTCACGACAATCTGCCCCGCGGCAGCATCGAGTTTATCGACGTGATAAAACTCCTTGTGGCCGTTCATCATGTTCATTTCATCTTGAATGTAGGTCAGCCACACCCATTCTCCCTTCTCATTTTCGTGCAGGCGGAAGATGGCCCGCTCGCCAACGCGAAAATCCTGCAGGTCGCCATGTGTGGCATGGTGCAGCAACTCAGCGTAGGGCATGGCAGTGAAGGTAATGACTTCGTCGGTATTTTCGCGGCGGAATTTACCGGTTCGCGTGGCGAGATCAACGCTGATGAGTTCGCCCCAAGGACGCTGCATCCGGTCGAAGGGAATGATCACCTGCCCCGGCGTAATTTTGAGGACCGGTTTAGCGGGCTGATCTTTGGGTGCTTCTTTGCTGGGCTGATTCTGCGCGAGCAACGAACCGCAGCAGAGGGCGAGAAGAAGGAAGGCGAAGTGTTTCATCGGAATGTCGTTTCTTCATTAGCCCGACGCGTCAGCGAGGGAGCTACTGTGAGATAGTTAGCAGGGGTAAATAATGATCGGGCTTCGTCGGACCCGTTGGTTGTGACAATTCGTTGGGAACCGGTTGGCGGCACCATTCCCTCGCTCATGCGTCGGGCTAAGTGGAACAACATTTTGAGTCTAGTTGTACAAGCGTTCTTCGCGCGGCAGGTCGTCGACCTTCCACGCGCTCGGCCAGATGCGAATGACTCGCTGGGGACGAAAACCCTCGAGCAGCAACCCCGGTTTGAATTTGACTCGGTAACCGCTTTGGCCGGCGAATCTTGGTTCCACCCGTTCGACGGCGACCAGCGGGCCCGACTTGCGGTCGTTAATCTGGTCCCACGTGCGGAGATTGTCTTCGGCCACCGCTGCGGTCACGCTATCGTTCGGTGCGAAGGCTTCGATCAACTTCGGGTCGAAGCCAGCGTATAGGTGTACGGTGACAATGCTGTTCGGGTTGTCGACTTCTTCAATCATGCCCGGCAGCCCATGCTCACGCTGAAACTGGCGATGCACTTCCAACTGCTGACCGGTGGCCAGGTCGCGACTGGTCTGATCGAGCCAGATCTCTTTGCAGCGACCGGGGCCCTTGAGCGTGCAAACGGTCAGGTTCGTCGTCATGGTCTGACCGACGGCCAGATCGGCGAGCGTGCCCAGGCCGTTCCCTTTCCAAACTCGAGAACTGGGGACAATCTGGATCAGCGTGGGCTTCGCATCGGCCTGGCCAGCTGTGATTCCCAGAAGTGTGAGGACGCCAAGTTCGCGGTCGATGGCTTCGATCTTCCAATTGCGTTCCAGCCGCTGGCAATAGCTGAAGTCGTCTTCCAGTCGCAGGCAGCGATTAAATGGGGCTTCCAAACTGAGCCGCGGGGCATTCGCCGGGGGCTTGGCCTTGGGGGCTTTCGCCTTCGGCTCTTCCAGATAAAAGTAGCCGTGCAAGTGAGTGCCGAGCGGAATGTCTTTCAATTCCGCGGGAGCGCCGTGATAGCGAAGCGAACCGTACGGCAGCATTGTGAAGGCATGAGGCAAGTCCCAATCGCCGCGCCGCTGGGCATCGGTCCGGTCGGGACGAAGGATGCCGGTGCGATTCACATGATCGAGGGCGATCAATTCGCCGCCGATGTAATGCGCCGAACCAAGGGGCGGAAACTCACCGGGCTTCAACTGAAACCAGGGGAGTTTTTCGTCGCCACCATCGGTGCGAAACGCCGGAGTTGCTTCCTCGGCCGCCAGCGAACTAGCGGGAGCGAGCAGGCAGCAAATCAGCAACAGCCAAAACAATCGTTGCATGCGAGTCTTCAAAGCAAGATGAATTCGAAACCAAGGTGGTGAGTACGCGTGAACTAAATCAATTCCGAAACCGGGGCGAGGCTATCGGCGAACTGTTCGACGTTGACATCCATCTTGTTCATCATCGTCAACAGCAGGTTCGTCAGGCGGGCGTTCTGTTCGACCGGTTTATGACAGATCGAGTAGTGACCGCCAGCATTCGCGACGTTGTATTCCTTGATCTTCGGCAGGTTGTAATCGATGTGCTGGCCATGCTTCAGGCCCAACGATTTGCCGCCGGCCAGAATGGTTGGCAGGTTCGCATTGCCGTGGCTATGGCCATAGCTCATGCCGCTGCCGAACAGGACCATCGTCCGGTCGAGTAGCGATTCTTCGCCATCTTGAATGGCCTGCAGCGAATCGAGAAAGTACGAGAACTGCTGGGCAATGAAGGCATCGCTGCGGCTGAGACGCGCCATCTGCTCGGGATCGCCATTGTGGTGCGACAGTTCGTGCCGGGTTTGCGGAATCCCAATTTCAGGAATCGCCAGCCCGTTGCTTTCGCTGCCGCTCATGTAAGTGACGACACGGGTCATGTCAGTTCGCAGGGCCAGGGTGATCAAGTCGTACATGGTGCGGTAATAATCTCCCGCTTCGGTCTTGGACACATTGCGGGTTAGATTCGCCGTGGTCGGACCATCGATCTTCGGCTTGGGTACTTTCAGCCACGAATCGAGTCGTTCGGTGCGAATTTCCACTTCGCGCACCGAAGTCAGATACTCGTCGAGCTTGGTGCGGTCTTCGCTGCCGACATTGCGCTTAAGCGACTTGGCATCGTCGAGCACTGCATCGAGCACGCTAGCGCGGCGATTGAGTCGCCGACGTTGCACGTCGATCCCGCCGACCTCTGCACCGAACAGGCGATTGAAGACGTTCTTCGGATTGTCCTCGGCCGGTAAAGGGACACCGTCGCGTGACCAGCCCAGCGTGGTCGGTCCGCGCGAGATGGACAATTCGAGCGAGCCGAAGCGAGTTTGCGGCGCGGTTACTTCGGCCATCATCTGGTCGGCCGAGATGCTGTTGCGAAAAGCGCCCCCTTCCTGACTGATCTTGGCCGCCGTCAGCCAGATTTTGCCGCACTCGTGGGCCTGCCCTAAACCGTTGGGATGATACAGACCGCTGATCGGTGTGATGTTGCTGCGATGCTTTTCCAGCGATTGGAGTGGTTCGCTCAATTGATAGTCGCGACCAGCTTTGGTGATCTGCCAGGTCAGCACGTTCACGCCGTTGGGAATGTAAATGAACACGCTCCGCTTCGGCTTGGCAGCTGGTGTTTCGGCGGCGAAGATCGGCCGCATGCAATTGAGCAGCGGCAAGGCGATGGTCGCCCCGGCACCCCGCAACATGTGACGACGGCTGATGAGCCAGTTTTGCGATAGGACGTTACTCATGCTGCGGACCCTTCCTGGAGTTGCGTGGGCTTTTTGCCCACGGTGATATGTTTGTAGCGTGGGCTAAAGCCCACGTTGCGAGGACCTACCGTTTTTGAAACAAGTCGGACAGAACCAGGTTTTCGACGACGGACTGTAGTTTATAGTCGGCAGTTTTGCTTTGCTTGGCTACCTTCGCCAGCGACTCGCGATCGGCAATGGTCATTACCCGTCGCGTGGCAAAAATGGCCAATTTTTCCACGAAAGCGGCGTTAAACGTTTCTAAATCGGCTGCCAGAATTTGTTTGAATTCTTCGGCGTTGGCAAACTTTCGGCCGTCGACCATTTCGCCACTGGCATCGACCTTCGGATTATCGCCGTCACCATCGCTGACGATCTCGTGCGTTCGCCACCGGCCGATCGCGTCGTAATTGTCGAAAGCAAAGCCGAGCGGATCGATTCGCTTATGGCACGAGGCACAACTGGCGTCGCTCTTATGCGCGTCGAGTTTCATTCGCAGCGTCGCCTTCGGTTGCATGGCCGGTGTCGGTTCGATGGGCTTTACATTAGCTGGCGGCGGTGGCGGTGACTTGCCGACGATCGACTCAAGGACCCACTTGCCGCGATGCACGGGGCGATGCCGAGTGCCATCGGAGGTGAGACTCAAAATCGCTGCCTGTGTGAGCAAACCGCCCCGATGGTCTGCGGGCGTGAGCGACACCCGTTCGAAGCGATCTTGCGTGGGCGAAGTCAGTTCATAGTGCATCGCCAATCGCGGATTGATCATCGTCCAGTCCGACGTAAGAAACTCACGCAAGCTTAGGTTCTGTTGCAGCACTTCGCGAAAATACTCGGTCGTTTCGCCGATCATGCTCTGTTCGAGGTGCGAGTCGTAATCGGGATAGAGTTTCTTGTCGGGCGGAAACATGCCGACCATTTGCAGCTGCAGCCAGTTGCGGGGGAACTGCTTGGCGAACCGGGCCGCTCGGGGATCGGCGAGCAGTCGCCGCACTTGCTTTTTTAGTTCGGCGGGCTCGCGGAGCTTGCCACTCTGGGCGACTGCCATCAGTTCGTCATCGGGCATGGTGCTCCAAATGAAGTACGACAGGCGCGAAGCGAGTTCAAAATCGTTGAGTTGAATCTCATTGCTTTCCGACGAACCTTCGACCAGGTAGATGAAGTTCTTCGAGCAGAGAATGGCGAGCATGGCGGTCTTCATGGCCGGCAAGAACTTTTCGCCGCTAGCCATTTCACTTTCGACGAGTTGGAAATAGCGATCCACTTCTTCAGGCCGCGCGGGACGGCGAAAGGCCCGCGTGGTGAACTTCGCCAGCGCGGCCCGCACTTGTTCGCGGTCGTTGCTATCGGCGGGCAAGTATTCGCGCTGAGCATAGGTCGGGCCGTCGTCGACCAGCGGGCCGGACCATTCGATCCAATCGACAATCAAGAAGGGCCACAGCGGCGCGCCCTCTTCGTCGGTCAGTTTCATTTGCCACGGGCGGCGACCATCTTTGATGCTAAAGAACGGAATCCGCGGATCGGATCGACCCGAGCGAGGCAAGTTCGAAGGGCCAGGAACGTCGTTCGTCACCCGCAGATTGAGATTGCCAGCTGGCAAGTGCGTGGTGAACTCGACGACGATTGGCTTGTCTTCGGGCGCGACCACATCGGTTTCAAACAGCATGCGGTCGAGATCGGTTGCATACACCGTCAGGTGCGGAGCCCGACCGTTTTTCGGCTGCAGGCCGCTCAGTTGAATGCGCACTTTGTAATCGCCGGCTGCAGGGAGGGCTTGACCGGGACCAGGACGGCCGCCAATCAAATCGTGCCCGGGCCACAAGTCGACGCGGACTTTGTCGGCCAGCCCAGCTGCGGCCAAATCCTCGCGATTGCCACCGCCGCGCAGGTCGAGCGCATCTTTCTTCTTCAAAAACTTGACCGGTGGCTTCTCGGGAAACGCTTCGGTGAGAATCGATTCGGCGGCACCAAAATACTTTTCGACATGTGACGGCGATAGCGACAGTACCGAGCCAATCCGCTCGAAGCCGTGCCACGCCTCGTCTTCGGCCAGGCCGGTGGGATCGGTGGCATCGAAGCCGACGCCGAGCAAGTCGCGCACCGTGTTGGCATACTCCGCGCGGGTCAACTTGTTGAACGTCACTAGTTCGCGCTTGGCAAGGCGCGTCGCTTCCCCTTCTTTCAACTTCATCGCCAGCCATTCGACGATCTTCGTCGCGTCTTCGATCTTGGGCTGCGGTTCATCTGCGGGGGGCATTTGGGCCGAACTGATCCGTTCCAACACTTCGGCCCATTTCATGCCGGAAGGGCCGTTGGCCACATCGCGAGCCAGTGTATCGAGCCGGAATTCGCCTTCATGTAGTTTTTCGGTATGGCAGCGGTCACAGTATTGCTGCAAAAACGGCTGCACGACCTTGTCGAACTCAGCTTCGGCCGGAGTAGCAGCTTTGGAGAAATTCGCTGTGCCGGCGACAAGCAAAACAGCTGCCATCATCGCGGCGATGGACGTGGGGGATGAGCGACGCTGAGAACCTGAATACATAGCGAGTACAGAGCCAGCAGAGAACGTGATAAACGGAGCACGCCGCGCGCGATTTTCGCGATTTTGGCCGGGCCCCAGGCGGGCCTTTTAGTGTAACCTCCGGCCCCGTTTGTCGCAAACTCTGCTTGCTGCTGCTTTTCGAGTAATTCCTCACTGCGCCAGCGGATCGAAGGCCTGCCCCAGCTTCTGATAAACGGCCGCCAGTCCGGCCAGTTCCTGCTTCACCCGGTCACTGGGCTCGACGAATTGCACATGGCGCGGGGCGACCAGCGTCGTGAGCTGCGCGATGTCGGCCGTTTCAAGCAGTCCGAAGCAGAATTGCTCGGGGGTTTTGTCGACGGTGCCCCCATTCTCAATCACTTCCTTGAGCGAACCAAGCGAGCCCTGCAATCGCAGACTGTCGATGCTCTTGGCGTCGGTGGCGGCCGCAGCCAGGGCGATCAAACTGGTCCGCGGTCCAACTGTTGCCACGCGCACCTGCTTGGCATTGCGTTGGGCTTTCAGCCACTGAGCAACCTGTTGCACCTGCGCGGCTTGCACGCCGAGGGGACGTTCGCCCACGCTGGCCATCAAAATGGCAAACAGCCAGTTCTTGTTTTTGACTTTCGCCTCGCCAAAGTAAAACGGATCGACGGCCAGCACATTCCAGCCGTCTGCCAGGGACTGACGAACCTGCTCTGCAATGGCAGCACGCCCTTCATCGGCCAGCAGGATGACGGTTCCTTTGCTGTCTGCCGGTGTACCAGTTGCCAGGAACTCAACGGCAGGAACCGTCCAGGTGTCTCCCAGACGCAACTGATAACGGACCAGCTTGATTTCGCCAACCGAGCCCTCGCCCGATGTTTTGGCTGCGATTCGATGCTCGGTCGGCAATCGCAGAGCTTGCGCCACTTGCTCGATCGTCGCCTGACCACGCGGCAGCGACTTCGCCAACTGCAATGCCAACTGTTGCAAGTCGAGATTCTCGGCGGGCAGTTCAACCTTCAGCTCGTCTCCCTTTTTCACTTCAGCTGCACATTCAATTTCTGTCGCCGAGAAACTGCTATCTCCCTCGTACCAATGCTGGCCAATCACTTTGTAAAGTGCTTCGCGATTATCGCGCTCGAAGTTGTGATTGCCCGGATCGTAATTGATGTGGTCGTGCAGATTGGTCGGCTTGCCGAGCAGTTGATACACGGGCCGTGTCGCTGCCAACAGCGGCGGCAAGGCATGGGGCGCGGCAAAGCAGCAGTTGTCTTTTTCGTTGAACGTCAGCAAGGCCACGCGCGGAGCAAGCATTGCGGTCAGGTGGGCATAGTCGCCATTGGCAGCCAGATCGACGGGCGTTTGTTCGGAATCGCCCAAGTCGCTGTAGTAATGAATGCGTGTGAAAAAGCTAGAGTAGCCAGCCACCGGATTCGACAGCGTGACGCGCGAGTCGAGCGCGGTGAAGAAGATCGTCTGCCAGCCGCCGCCGGAGAGTCCCGCGACTCCTACGCGTGTCGGGTCAGCCGCGGCCTGCGAGAGGAGAATATCGAGCCCGCGCTTCATCGCCAAAAAATGCGTGGCCACGCCGCCGGTGCCGCATAGGTCGAGTTGATTGATCTTGGCGTGCGAGAAGCCCGGCGTGCGCAGTTGTCCCATCCCCATCCATTCGAGGTTCATCACCAGCATGCCCCGCTTGGCCATGTTGATGCAGCGAATCTGCTTGTACCGCGCGGCCTTGCCGGCGCTATCGTGCCCGTTCACATTCAAGAACACGGGCAACTTGCCGCTGCGCTTGGTCGGTTCATACACGACTGCCGGAATCCACATGCCCGGCACCGCTTCGAACCGCACCTTCTTGATCGTGTAACCTTCGCCCCCTTCGATTGAATCTTGCCACTCGATCTTGCCGTTGTAGTCTCGCCACTCGGCAGCTGCGCCACGATAGACGACATTCTGCAGGACGTTCTCGCGCACTCCGGCAATGTACTTCTGCCAGGCCTCGGGCGTCTTCAACTCCGGCGCGCCTTCAGCAGGAAACTTCAGCACCCGCGCTTCGCAAAACGCTTCCACCTCCTGCTGCGTGGTGGTGTCGGTGATGATCGGTTCGGCGAGCGCCTTCTTCAACTCATCTGCCGACGGCAACTCAGACTGCTGAGCAGTAGCGACGAGGGGAACAACGATCAGCAGCGCGACAAAGCACGAAAGCACACGCATGAGAGGACCTCGTGGGCAGGAAACAAACGGGCGGGAAGCGAACACACTAAATGTAGAGAACGTGAGCCCGGATGATATCGGCCGCGCGGGCGGAGAGCAAACTTCCGCGAGGTCTCTGTGTTTGCCAAATCTTTCAGATCAATGGCAGCAAGACTTGCTCGCCCCTTGCTTCCTGGGCGAAGGTGGCACATCGTTCGCCGGATTTTGTGAGAAGAAGCCGCTCGGTTTGAGCAAAAAGCCGATGTATGCGGTAGGCATCACAGGATAGTCTTCGGCCCGCGGAATGTGGGTGTGACCAAAGGTGTACCAGAAGACGACGTCGGTGTTGGCAATCGGCCGGTCCTGCGCGGTCCAGCGAATCAACCCATCCCCCCCGCTGCTCTGATTGGGATAGTCGCCCGCGCCATAGTTCTCTGCCTCATGGAACGGCGTGACCCAGACGTGACTCTCGACGAAGCCTGCTCGCTTGCGCCACCAGGCATTCTTCGAAGCAAGCGGAAACGCATTGTCGCCGGGAAAGAACTTATAGCCGACCGGTTCCCCCACGCTATTGAGCGACTGCTCGTTGACGATGCGCCACGTGCGGCACGTTTCCAAGTTCAAATGCGCGCGGGCCTGCGACTCACTGAGCAACTTCGTCGATTTGGCATAGAAGGCATTCTCGAACGGATTGTTTTCATCAAGTTCATCGGCGACGGCATCGACTTGCAGCACTGTGTTGGGCTGACCGTCCAAATCGAAATCGAGACGCACGTTGAAGAAGTGCTGGTGATTGGGCGCATACAATTGCGGCGCGATGAGTGTGCCGTACTTGGGCTTAGCTTCGGGTCCGGCAGCACCAAGCGAGAGGATGCCGGTTAGTTTGACTTCGAGTTGGATGTTGCCGTCCTGATACAGATACCAGAAGAAACCGTATTCGTAGTTCTCGACGGTCGAGACGGACGAAATCACCAGCCGGCGCGAGCGGCGAACTTCGGGCGTCTCGGG
The DNA here is from genome assembly GCF_007747655.1 of Anatilimnocola aggregata. Taxonomy (NCBI): domain Bacteria; kingdom Pseudomonadati; phylum Planctomycetota; class Planctomycetia; order Pirellulales; family Pirellulaceae; genus Anatilimnocola; species Anatilimnocola aggregata. Next base: position 766,127 of record NZ_CP036274.1, on the reverse strand, counting down.
CAGGCGACGGTCGGTATGCTTCCAACCGATGCCGTAGTCTTCTTCGTGCATGCAAATGGCGTTCTTAATCAGCAGTGGCTCGCCGCGACTCGTGCACATGTGCGCGTCGAAGTACTTGATCAGCCCGAGGCAGTCGCAACCCAGTTCGAGACTGTTCGCGCACATGCCCATCCCATATTCGCCGACATCGAACGCGTTCTTGCGGCGCTGCGTCGGGCCGGGGTCGCCATACGGCACGACCATCTCGGTCAGACTTGCGCGGTACAGAATCGAGCGCTCTTGGCCGGCGTCGTTGTAGCGCAGGTGATGCAGCGTGAGTCCTTCGCGGGCATTGAAGCCGATGACGAAGTTCCACTTCTGCCAGCGGACTTGATAGCCGTTCACTTCAAAGCTGGGGCCAGCGGGCTGGGTGATGTCGATTGGCTTGAGGTCTGGCCGCTGATTTGGCACGCGCGTGGCTGCATAATTCGCCTCGCCGGGCGGCAAGGGCCAGCGGCCATAATCTTCCACGCGAATCACTTGCATCGTGTTCAAGTCGACGACCGGGCGCAGTCCTTCGATGGGGCGGACGTAGCCGTTATCGGTCGCGTCGCTACGCAAGAAGCAGAGGGGCCGAGCAAGGCGGCGCGTCCGATCTTCTTCACTGCCATAATTCCCAGCGCTCCAGATATCGACCATCACCAGTTCGGTGCCATCGACGCCATAGTGCTCTTTCAGCTTCGCTTTGAATTCGTCGCTGTTCAGCACGGCCTGCTCGCACTCGACCTGCTCATCGATGGTCATTGTGGGCTGCGCGCCGGGAATATGGCGGAACGACGTGAGCGAATTCGTCGCCAACGACAGGGCCGCTTCGTAACAGGCGTTCGCACCATTATCGAACAACACCGCAAATGCTGCGCGGGGAATGTTCGCTGCCCCTTGATGGACCAGCTCTTTCGCCGGTTCTTGCAAGGCAATCGACACGATCCGCGTGGTCGGTGTGAGTTTGCTCGCCGCGCGCAGGATAGAAACTGCTTGGGCAACTTCCGCAGCCGTCAGGGGCTCGAGTGGATGCGGCGCGAGAGGATGGCCGTTCGAGGAAGGCTTGGTAGATGGTGAGGCAAGCTGCAGCAACTCAGACATGGTGCGGGTTCCGATATGAAGACAACGATCCCTACCCGCCTGAGTCGCAATATAACAACCGTCCGCGCGCGGGACAAACATCGATACTGGCCTGCTAGTGGTTCGTAGCGCGGCGCTCAACAATGGGTTGGTTGAAAAGTTGTATTCGCGAGGAGTCGCTGCGTGAATGACTTGTTGCAGAAACTGCGGATTCGCCTGCCAATCATTCAGGCACCGATGGCGGGAGTATCGACACCGGCGCTAGCCGCAGCGGTTTGCAACGCCGGGGGACTCGGCTCGCTGGGAATTGGTTCGGCGGACGTGGCCACCGCGCGCAAGATGATTGCCGAGACGCGGGCGCTCACCGACCGCCCCTTTCAAGTCAATCTCTTTTGCCACGAACGGGCAGTCAGCGACACCGCCAAGGAAGCAGCCTGGCTCGCCCGGTTCACTCCCGCTTTCGCTCAGTTTGGTACGCAGGCACCTCAGCAACTGCGCGCGAATTACCCGAGCTTCGTAGAAAATGAAGCGATGTTCGAATTGATGCGCACCGAGCGCCCGCCGGTAATCAGTTTTCATTTCGGCTTGCCCAGTGAGGAATGGCTCGCCGGGCTGCGAAACCCGGGCACGGTTTTGCTGGCGTCGGCGACGAACTTGTCCGAAGCGCGGGCCATCGCCAATGCGGGTCTCGATGGAGTTATCGCTCAGGGTTACGAGGCGGGTGGACACCGGGGAGTATTTGATCCCGCGCGCGGCGACGACAAGTTGGGAGTATTCGCGCTCACGAGGTTGATCGAGCGTCAGATCTCGCTGCCGGTGATTGCAGCGGGGGGAATTATGGACGGTGCTGGCATCGCAGCTGTTCTTTCGCTCGGAGCAAGTGCAGCTCAACTGGGGACTGCTTTCATTGCGTGCCCTGAATCGGCCGCCAGTGAAGACTATCGAGCAACCCTCTTCAGCCCAGTTGCCGAGCAGACATTTGTCACCCGCCGCCTCTCCGGTCGCGATGCTCGCGCTTTGCCCAACCGGCTGACGGAACTTGTTGCCGCGGCCAGCGATGATGACGTTCCCGCTTATCCCGTTGCCTACGACGCAGCCAAGCAATTGATCGCCGCGGCCAAAGGGGCCGGTGTGCCGGGTTACGGCGCTTATCTCGCGGGGCAAGGCGCTCCGCTGGCGCGCGCGTTTCCCGCAGCAGAACTGCTGGGAATATTAGAGCGAGAACTGGAACTTGCGCTGGGGCGGAAACTTGACGAGGGGACTTAAAAAGCTGGCATTCCGCCGTAGCGACCGGGTACTATAACGCGACCTCACCTCCCAGCGCTCAGGCCCACCTATGTTGCATCGCAGTTGTTTTTGTTTGGTTGCGGTTTCACTGGCAATGGTCGCTTCGTCCGCCCTGTCCGCGGAACCAGCGGCGAAAGTCATCAGCTCGCACGGCGATGCGAATGCAATCGAATTAGTCCGCGGCGAGTCCCGCGCATTACTAACCACCTTCGGCGGTCGCGCGCTGGAGTTCTCGCGCGCGGGCAAGCAGGCGCTGTGGCTCGATGATAAAGAGCAGCAGCCGGAAGCAGGCAAGCCGCGGCCCATGAGCGCGGGGCGGTTTGATATCGGCCCGGAGCTGACGATTGCCCCGCATCCGCAGCTTTGGTCAGGTCCATGGAGCGGCAAAGTCAGTGGCGAATCGGCGGCGCAACTGATTAGCGTCAAGGACGAAGCTACCGGGATGCAGTTAACTCGCGACTTTGAATTGAAAGCCGGCGGCAGCTTGCTGATTCGGCAGACAATGACGAACATTTCGTCCCAGCCGCGCGAGGTTTGTCACTGGGGGCGATCGTTTTCGCCCGGGGGCGGCATTTGCCTCGTGCCACTGCAAGGGCAGAGTCGGTTTCCTAGCAAATATGCGATGTACGAAGATTCGGCGATCATCAACGTTCGCAATCAAGATGAGAAGATTCGCGAGCGCGACGGCTTCTTAGAGATACTCGGGCCGCCGCGCAAGCCGAAGCTCGGCTTCGATTCTTATGCGGGCTGGTTGGCATACCTGCTGCCGGGCGATGTGCTGTTCGTGAAGCGGTTTCCGACGTTCCCCGATCGTGTCTATAGCGAAGCAGCTGGACTCACGCTTTCGGTGTGGTATCCCGCCGGCGCGCGGATTGAGCTCGAACCCATCGGCCCGCGTGAGCGCTTGCAACCAGGCGAGTCGGCTGCGTTCACCGAAGAATGGTTTCTCCTCTCGCATCCCTTCCCCGCCGCGGGCGAGCAGATTGATCTGCCCAAGCTTCGCCAACAAGTGCTGAAACATCTGGAGTGAACAACATGCGACGACGTCAATTCCTGCAGACTGCCGCTGCCGTCTCGGCCGGCTGTCTATGCCACGCATCGCTGCCCACCGGTCAAGCGGCCGGAGTCGCCGATCAATATGCGGGGCTGAAGACGGCAGACTATTTGGGCGAACTGACAACGCTGGCGAAGGTAGTCGACCGCAAGGTATTCACCGAAGGCCCGTGTTGCGATCGCGCGGGGAATGTTTATTTCACCAGTACCGAAGTCAATAAGATCCTCAAGTGGGACGGCAAAGAGCTGACAACCTTTCGCGAGAACAGCGGCGGGGCTAACGGCCTGCTGTTCGACCAGCAAGGGAGATTGGTGGCCTGCGAAGGAGTGGCGGGGCGCGTAACGCGCACCGACCTGAGCACCGGCGGAATCGAAGTCCTGGTCGATCAATTCAATGGCCATCCGCTCGGTGCGCCGAATGACTTGTGCTTCGATGCGAAAGGGCGCATCTACTTTACGTCGCGGCTGCCGAATCTCGATCCGGCCAAAGGGAACGTCAACTCGGTCTATCGAATCGATGTGGATGGCAAAGTGGCGCAGGTGGTTCACGCGCCGGATATTCACATGCCCAACGGCATTGTCATTTCGCCCGACGACAAAACTCTCTACCTGATCGAAGCTCATCCGCAGGCCGATTTTAATCGTTGTATTTTGTCGTTCCCCCTGCAGGCCGATGGTACGCTCGGCAAGGGAACCAGGCTGATCGATTTCTATCCCGGCCGCAGTGGCGATGGGATGGCCATCGACGAACAGGGGAATTTGTATGTGGCCGCGGGGCTGCACGCACCGCGCAAGACTTCCGAAACGCTCGATACACGCCCGGGGATTCACGTCATCTCGCCCAGCGGCAAGCTGCTGGCCTTTGTGCAGACGCCCGAAGATACGATCACTAATTGCCGCTTTGGCGGTGCCGATTTGAAGACGCTGTATATCACTTGCGGCTCACTCCTCCTGAGCCTGCCGACAAAAATTGCCGGCAAGGCCAGCTATCGGCCGGAGAAGTAATTCGAGAAGTAACTCTGCGATTTTGTTAAGCTTCCAACCACATTTACTCGCCCTAAAGCTCACCATGAAAACAGCTCACTTTGTCCTGTCCGTCCTGGCATGTGCGTGTCTGCTGCCCATCGCAGCGGCCGCGGAGCCCGAAGTTGTCTCGGTCATCAAGATCTGGGACAAGGGAAATCACAATGCCTTCACCGATCTGATTCGCTGGCGCGACCAGTGGTACTGCACCTTTCGCGAAGCCGAGGGTCACGTCGGTGGCGATGGCCAACTGCGAGTGCTGGTCTCGGCGGATGGAACCACTTGGGAGTCCGCGGCTCTGATCTGCGAAAAGGGCATCGACCTGCGCGATCCGAAGTTGTCGATTACTCCCGACGATCGCCTGATGATCGTCGCCGGCGGCTCGGTTTATGAGGGGAAGAAACTTCTCGGCCGTCAGCCCCGCGTCACGTTTTCGAAAGATGGGCGCGAGTGGACTCCGACTGCCCGCACCCTGGAAGATGGGGATTGGCTATGGCGCGTGACCTGGCACGGCGGCAAGTGCTATGGCATTGCCTACGACGCTTCGGAGCGCACCAGCGAAGCCGCGCTGAAGGCCGCCGAGACCGGCAAAGCTGAACCGGGCCCCGCCGATTGGAAATTGAAGTTGGTCGTGAGTAACGACGGTGTGAAGTACGACCTGATTACGCACCTCGATGTGCCCGGTCATCCCAACGAGAGCACAGTGCGGTTCCTGCCCGATGGCGAAATGGTAGCCCTGGTGCGTCGCGAAGGGGGAACTAAGAACGGCTGGATCGGTCACAGCAAGGCTCCTTACAAAGAATGGAAATGGACCGAGACGAAGCATCGCTTCGGCGGGCCGAACTTTATTCAACTCCCCGATGGTGAATTGTGGGCAGCGGGGCGCGTTTATCCTGGCGGCGCGAAGACAGCACTCATCAAAATGACCGCCGAGGGTGAGTACGAACCGGTTCTCACGCTCAAGAGCAGTGGCGATACCAGCTATCCCGGCATGATCTGGCACGATGGCCAATTGTGGATGAGCTTCTATTCGTCGCACGAAGGGAAGACGTCGATTTACCTGGCAAAGATCAAGGTCCCGCTCAAGGCCGAGAAGATCGGTTCGCGGCTGGAGCCGTTCGTCGATGACTATCTGCTGCAGCGTCTCACGGGCTCGGCTCAACTCGTCGTGCAACAGCCCGTGGCGAAAGAGGTGGTGATTGCCGCCGATGCACCGTGGGAAGGAAACACCAGTGCGTATTACATCGTGCTGCACGACGGTCAGAAGTACCGCATGTATTACCGCGGCTCGCACTACGACACTGTTACTAATAAGCCGGCGCATCGCGAACTGGTTTGCTATGCCGAGAGTGACGACGGCCTGACGTTCACTAAGCCCGAACTCGGGTTATTCGAATTCAACGGGAGCAAGCAAAACAACATTGTGTGGGACGGCGAGGGGACGCACTGCTTCAGTCCGTTTCTCGATACGAATCCCAAGTGCGCGCCCGATGCCCGCTTCAAAGCGGTTACGCGCGTGAAGGGTGGCTTGCGCGCAATGAAGTCCGCCGACGGGATTCATTGGCAAGCAATGGCCGAGCAGCCGGTCATCACGCACGGCGCGTTCGATTCGCAAAACATCGCCTTCTGGGATCCGAACATCGGCAAATACCGCGAGTATCACCGGCACTTCCGCACTAAAGTTCGCGACATCATGACTGGCACTTCGGACGACTTTCTGACGTGGACCGAGCCGAAGTTTCTCGACTATCCGGGTGCCGCGGTTGAACATCTATACACGAACGCCGTGCAGAACTATCCCGGGGCCGAGCACATTCTCATTGGGTTTCCGACTCGCTACTTGCCACCCAAGTCGCAGACCGAGCCGACCTTCATGGTTAGCCGCGACGGCCAGACCTTTCACCGCTATGCCGACGCTGTGATTCCCCCGACTGCACCCCAGCAGCGCGACGGCAACCGCAGCAACTACATGGCCTGGGGCCTGCAGCGTTTGCCCAACAACAAGAACGAATGGTCGGTCTACGCCAAAGAAGCCTACTACACCGGCAACGGCAGCAAGCTGAGGCGATTCACTTATCGGCCCGATGGTCTCGTTGCTCTCGCGGCGGACGCCAAGGGGGGCGAGGCTGTCACGCGTCCCATTATCTTCAGTGGCAGCAAGCTGCAGTTGAATCTGCTCACGGCCGATAAGGGCTCGGTGCGCGTCGAACTGCAAGACGCCGATGGCCAACCCCTGAAGAATTTCGCTGCTGACGATTGTGTTCCCCTGACCGGCGACAGCCTCAAGCAAGCGGTGGCCTGGAAGAACGGCAGCGACCTGCAATCGCTGGCCGGCCAGCCCGTTCGCGTTCGCCTCGTTCTGCAGGATGCGAAGTTGTTCTCGCTGCGGTTTGAGTGAAAATGGAATCGCGAAGAATCTCGTGATTTCACCAGCGGTTGGGACGATTTCCCGCTGCTGGCACGCCTAATTCCTTTTTTGACCGTTTTAGGTGGCGGGCAACGGGGCGACTTTACGGGCTAGGAGTGTTCACTCACTTCAGGCCCTCCAGCAAAGTCACCTGCCATGACCACTTCAACTCGCAAGTTCAATCGCTTCAACAGCTTCAATCGCAAGCTCGGCATCGAAAGCCTGGAAGATCGCCGCCTGCTGGCCAGCGACCTGCGTGGCTGCGTCAGCGAGCGGGTTTATGTCAAAAACATTGGCGACCGCCAGTCGGCCGAAATCGCCTTCACCGCGCCGCAGGCGAAGATAACGACGGTTGCTGTAGTAGCCGGGGTTCAAGCTGAATCACAAGCTGAAACACGAGTCGCTGTTGGCCAACTGCCAGTTGCCGAAACAAAGAAGGTAGCCACCGAATCGACCGGCACCGTCGTAAAGCACGCTCCGACTACTGCTACAAATGCCGCGTCGACGAGCCCCTCTTTCGCCAAGCAATCGCTGCTGGGTCTGAAGACCCGCCCCGTCGCCAAGCCGACCGACGACGCGACCTACGCGGGCGAAGTGCATGCCTCTGAAATGCAGAACACCGATGTCTCGGCAACTGGCCAGTGGGTTCGGCCGCCTATCAAGGTACGACCCGGGCTTTCACCGCTTCTGGCAAGGTCAAGCTGGAAAACGATGCAGCCCAGGGTAAGCTCTCGGCGAAGGCTGAAGGGGACGCCAGCCTGTTCAAGACCGACCACCACGCTCAATATGCTTCGCCCAGTGCGACCATTGCTGGCAAGGAAGTCGCGACGGTAGATCTCAAGGCGAACGCGACTGTCCTCGTCGGTGTGACCGGCTCTGCCGAAGCTGGCGTGAATTGGAACAGCAAAGACGCAGGCCTGAAAGGCAAAGCAAACGTCTTCGCCGGCATCGAAGCGAAGGGAGACGCGAGCATGGACAATCGAGTGCTGGGAGTGAAGACTGCTGCCAGTACAGATGGCTATGCTCGGGCCGGGGCAGAAGCCTCTGCCGAAGGGAGCTTGGGGAAGGATGGCATGGAAGCGAAGGCCGGTGCCTTTGCCGGTGCCAAGGCTGGCGGGAATCTCAAGTCGAATATCGCGGGCATTGGAGTGGGCGTGGAAGGTGAAGGCTGGGCCGGTCAAGGTGGTGAAGCCGAACTGAGTGCCAAGATGGACGACGGCAAGTTCAAGTTCAAGACATCGTTGGGTGCTTCCCCGATCGTCGGCGGCAAAGCAGGCTTCAATATCGAAGTCGATCCGACCGAAGTGGCTAAACTGGCCGACCTCTCGGACGAAATCGACGAACTGGTCGAAGCGATCAAGGCCAACGAACAAGCCCAGGCCGACTATGCCCAAGCTGTAGCGGACGCGAATGCCATTCGCGATCAGATTCTCGCCCAGACCAACCTCTTCACCGCTGAAGTGAACAGCTTTAACTCACAGATCAACGATGTTGGCAACAGCGTGTTGAGCTTCCTGGGGGTGTAGTCTGGGGACGTTCGCGAAGTCGACCAGCAGCTCTGTGCAGTTGAACGACACCAACGACTTGTACTGCCCAGGCCAAAGCGGCGAGTAAACTATTCCCCCTAGTTACTTGACAACAGATCATAACTTCATGAAAATTCGAGCGATCGTTTTCGAATCTTTCTGAAAGAAGTGCGACTGCGCGGATGCGAGATTTCGCGCCGCTGCGAATGGCCATTTCTGGGCTTGGCTGGCGGAACGGTGCGATGTGCCGCAGAGGGTTTTTCAACAAATAGGATGTTTTCGAGATTGGAAAGTTAGACGCAATTCGTTACCGCGAAACGACTTGTCGGTGATTCTCGCAAAAGGGGGGTGTTGATAAACCTCGGGGCACTTTCAACGCAGGCCGAATTCGCTGCCAATGAGATGCTTCGTCCTGTGGAGCATTGAAGGCCCGAACCAAGGGCGGGGCAGGTTGGCTCTACCGCGCGTGCGCCGCTGAGAAGTCGCGATCGAGAACTGATACGAACTTCACAGATCAGGGGCGACGCACTGGCGAACATCACATCGCCGAAGCTTACCGATCAACAGCGGGCCAGGGGTACCGTTGCTGGGAGCTACTTTTCGCGATCTCTGCCGGAACTTCATGCGGCGGTACAACTCCGTTGGTAAACTAAACCAGACGCGGCGAACCCCCTGGAGTGAAGTTGGAGTAGAACCTGCATGTCACTGATTCGTACCTGCACCGTCATTGGCTTACTTTGCCTGGCCCCGGCTGCAGCCCAAGCGGCTCGGACCTGGACCGATTCGACTGGCCATTTCACGCTCGAAGCCGACCTGGTGAGCATGAGCGAAGACAAGGTTGTCTTGCAGCGTGCGGATCACGAGTTGGTCTCGCTGCCGATCAAGTTGTTGTCGACCAAGGATCAAGAATTTCTCAAATCGAACGAGGCACTCGAACTGCGGAAGCAGAAGCTCGATGGTCCGCAGACCTGGACGCTGCAAGACGGCACCAAACTGGTGGCCCGCGCGGTGAGCTACACGAGTCGCCCGCTGTCGATTCAGCGCCGCCGGGGACACATCTTCGTGAACGATCGGCGGTTCGATAATCTGCCCGAGTTCTATCAAAGGCTGGTGCCCCAGATTGTCGCAAAGCTTGAATCGCTCGAAGCCTCAGACCGCCGCGCGTTCGAAGCCTGGGTGCTGCTTCAACGGGGGCAAGAGCGGACATTCACGCTCAAGGGAATCGCCTTTGAAACCGAAAACGGCGATGAGTACGCCGTGCCGTTTTTCCTACTCTCGCCGCAAGACCAGGAAGTGTTAGGGGCCGGGTTCGACGATTGGCTAAGCAGTGTTCGCCTCGATAAACAGGAAGAACTCGAAGATAAGGCATTCATGCTGCAATCGCTGGCCGCGGCCCGGAATCACGACCAGAAAGTGATGCGCGAGATCGCGCTCTTGAACCTCAAATTGCAAGCCGTCAACGTGGGGCTCACGTCGCTGTGGGAAGTCACGCTCTACCCGAGTGCCGCCATTGGTGGACCGCCAGTTTGGACCGTGGTTCCAGGGCGCGACAGCAATCAGGCTTCGGCAAATGCGCTGCAGCAATGGCCCGGCTATTTTCTCGGCCCGGTGCGCCGGTTGACGCGATAGGGGCTGCCAGCCGCTGCACGACGTCGCACTCGCAAGTCGTCAGCGCGAATTGAGGCATGATCGAACTGAAGTCCAGCAACAAGGTGATTTCATGACTCGCATCTGGTTCGCATGGTTGCTGGTGCTCGGCACGAGCGCGTCGCTGGTTAGCGCGAAAGAAGCTACCTTCGTGAGCTCGCCAAAAGTCGCGCGCGAGGCAGCGGGAGTGCGCATTGCCTTCGAGGTGAGCGCGGCGACGGACGTAGAAGTCGCCATCTTGGATCGCAAGTCGAAGGTGGTACGCCACCTGGCGGCTGGTGTGCTTGGTGGTAAGAATCCGCCACCAGTGCCGCTACAGCCCGGCTTGCAGCAGAGCCTCTTGTGGGACGGCAAAGACGACGACGGTCGGCCGGTGGAAGGCAACGACTTTCAAGTCCGACTGCGGGCTGGCATGCGGGTCAGCTTCGGCAAGTTGATTGGTGGTAGTCCTTATACGGGCAGCGTGTCGATGATGCCTTATCGCGCGCCGGTGAATGGCCTGGTGACCGACGAGCAGGGTAATCTGTTGGTGCTGCTCATGTCGGATGTCGGCAGTCATGGCAATTCGGGCAGGTGGCCCTGGCAACTGCGCAAATTCGATAGCGCAGGAAACTACCAGCGGACGCTGCTCCCCTATCCACCTTCGACGAAGCCCGCGCAGGCCAGCGGATACACGCTGTTGCAGACGGATGACCAGCGCTTCTTACCTGCCAATCAATCGAGCCTCTATCCAGTCTTTTCCAGTCTGGGCAACGAGATCGTCCCCCGACTTTCTGCCGGTCGGGTCGTCTTTGTCCGTACCGAGTCTCGCGAACTGAACTTCCTCTCCCTGGATGGCTCCAACGGGCTGCAGACGATCAAAATGTGGCCGGCCAGCAGCAAGCTCAACTGTCCCAACTGGCTCGATATTCAAGTTGCTCTCGCGCCCGATGGCAAGACTGCGTATTATTCCAACGTCGCGGGCGTTCCCTATGACGGCCGCAAGCCAGAAGACATCGATTCCGCTTGGCCCCAGGGGCGAATCTATCGTCAAGATCTCACAACGGCCGGGAGCGTTCCCACTCCGCTGTTCGATTTGCAACTTCCCGATTGGAGGCAGAATCCGTACTGGATGCCGAGCGCCTGGGATAAGAAATCGGCAGCGGCAGGTATCGACACCGATGCTCAGGGGAATGTCGTGGTCTGCGATCTGGTGAATCAACAGGTCGTCGAGATTTCTCCGCTAGGCAAGTTGCTAAGCCAGACACCGGTTGCCTGGCCGGACAAAGTGTTGGTTTCGCGCAAGTCTGGCGACTTGTATGTCCTCTCTCGCAAGGTTTCGCGTGGTTCATTGCCGCCGGCCACACTATCGAAGATTACCGGCCGCGGCGCGGCTGCGAAGGTTGTTGCGACTTTGGAGTTGGACGGTATCGTCGGTGGAGGATACACACTCGACGAAACGGGGAGCGCTCCGGTGCTATGGCTCGCAGGGCCGCGGACGCAAAGCGGGCGAGAGAGCAGTGCGCTGGTGCGTGTCGAAGACCAGGGAAGCAAGTTGACGATTGCTGGCGATCAGTACCTTAACCGCGATCCCAAGGCGATCACGTTTGTGAGTTACACCGACATTGATCGCGAGCAGGAGTTGATCTACGTCACGCGCTCGGGCGGCACGGTGTGGCGGTTCGATGGTATCACCGGAGAGGGAGGCCCATTGCCGTTTCGCGCTGCCGACGTGGCAATCGGACCCCGCGGCGATGTCTTCACCTTGGGAACGGTTGGCAGTTTTGAAGGCCCCATCGCCCGCTACACGCGCGAATTGAAGCCGGTTACTGCCGTGTCGACTGAAGCGAACACGTTTGGTTACGTCTCCAACCGGGCTGGACGCGGGATCAGCATCTGTGGATTCGATGTGGACTCGCAAGGACGAGTCTATGCCACCTTTGGTTCAAACGAATGTCACGTGCGCGTCTTCGATCCGCAGGGCGAACTGGTCGATTTTCCCCGCAAGATTGCCGACGTACGCGGCAAGGGTGACATTCCCGTGGCAATTTCTGGAGTCACCGGCTTTGGTGGCAGCTTGCGGGTCGATCGCGCGGGCAACATGTATCTGTTGCAAGGTGGCTTCCCGCCGAAGACAACCTTGCCAATGGGTTTTGCAGCTGACGAGGCCTATCAAAACGCCGTAGGAACCATCTACAAGTTTCCGCCCAGTGGTGGCGAAATTGATTCGAGCAACAACAAGGTGAAAAGCGTCCACGGTGCGGTGACACAATACGTCGGCTGCGGAGCCGTGAGCCAATGGCGGGCAGCCGGTTCCTGCGTCTGCACCAAGCCGCGGTTCGATGTCGATGATTTTGGCCGGCTGTACATTCCCAACAGCATTACGTTTTCGGTCTCGGTGCGCGACAACGCGGACAATGAAATCTTGCACTGTGGCGAGTATGGGAATATCGATTGCCAGGGATCGGGCAGCTTGGAACCTCAGCCATCGATCCCCTTGGGCTGGCCAGTAACTGCGAGCGCCAGCGACAAGTATGTTTATATCGGCGACTGTCTCAATCACCGCGTGGTTCGGGTAGATAAGCAGTACGCAGCAGAAAATATTGTAAAACTGCCGTGATAAGCCACGTCTGGCAGCCAACAGCCCGGCGAGTTTCCCCTTTCGCACAAGTGAAGCCATGTTTTCCTTGAATCGAGTGATTGTTTCTCGCGGTATGGCACTTGTAGCGCTCGCGATGCTGGCTGGTGTTCAGGCTAGATTCGCAATTGGGGAAGAACCCAAGTCGAAATATCCGTTCGTCTTTAGCGACGCTGGTCAGGCGACGGGACTGTTGCCGGATGTTGGCGGTATTCGTGGGCATGCAGCCGCCTGGGGTGATGTAAACGCTGATGGCTGGCCCGAATTATTTGTCGGCACTTTTCATAATGCCGGTTCCAAGGCGAGCCAGTTGTTCCGCAACGAGAAGGGGAAGTTCCGACTCGACGCGCAAGAGCACGTACGAACATCAGGCATCGGCAGCGGGGCTTTGTTTGTCGATCTGAACAATAGCGGTCGGCTGGACTTGTACGTGTCGCATTGTGCGCACGGCAAAGAAGGACTGCTGACCGTGCCGAGCTTACTGTTTCGCAACGAAGGTGATGGCAAGTTCACCGACATTTCGAAGGAGAGCGGCGCATGTCCGAGTGGTTACGCGGGCCGCGGACTGGCAGCACTCGACTATGATGGCGACGGGTTGCTGGATCTTGTCCTGTGCGAGCAATACTACTCGCCCAATGTGAAAACCGGCCCCGCCCTCTTTCGCAACCTGGGCAACTACCGATTCGAAAATGTTTCGGAAACTGCCGGTCTGCCGCTGGGCCTCGGCGGTTTGGGTGTCGCGGCGGCCGATCTGAATCTCGACGGTTGGCCCGACATCTTCTTGACGCATGGCGGCGGTGAGCATCGCCTGCTACTCAACGATGGCAAAGGCAAGTTCCACGAAGCTCCCGGTTCTCGCGAGGTATTTCGCTGGAACACTGGCACACCCGACGACACACCGGCAGGTGTGGCGATTGCCGACGTGAACCGCGACACGCTTCCCGATCTTGTCATCGGCAATCACTTCAAAAGCCCATGGACCAAGCCTGCCCCGGTGCGACTTTATCTCAATCGCGGAATTGAAAACGGTACGCCCAAGTTTGAAGACGTCTCAGAGGCTGCCGGATTGAAACCACTGGAAATGAAAGCTCCGCATGTCGAGATTCAGGATTTCGACAACGATGGCTGGGCCGACATCTATGTCAGCATTGTGAAGTTCCAGGCAGGGCGGCCCTGTCCGATCATTCTGAAGAATTTGGGGACCACGCGCGAGCATATGCCGCAGTTCAGTAATGACGCCTGGGCAGTCAACGACTTTCCTACCGACGAGGACCGAGCAATCAAGCGCTCCGGCACCCTGTTCGAGAAAATCCTGAAGGAAAAGAAGATTATCTATATGGCTGCCGCACCGTCGGCCGATTTTGATCGCGACGGCCGACTCGATTTGTTCCTGGCGAACTGGTGGCTTGAGTCTCCTTCGCTGCTGCTACGCAACGAAACACCGGACGGCCATTGGCTCGACGTGACCGTCGAGGGGAAGGATGGAGTCAATCGGATGGGCATCGGCGCGCGGGTAAATGTTTACGCTACGGGCAAATCTGGCGTTCCCTCTGCCCTGCTGGGCTCGCGCGAAATTGCCATTGGTTACGGTTATTGTTCTGGCCAGGAAGCAGTAGCCCACTTCGGGTTGGGACAAAACGAATCCGTCGATCTCGAAGTAATCCTGCCGCACGGCAAAGGAACGATCGTGCGAAAAGACGTCAAGGCGAATCAACGACTCGCCGTAAAGCCCTAAGCAGCGAATGAAGCGCTCCACGTGGTGATCGGTAGAACTGGCGCGCAGTCGTTTCGACGAATTCTCGCTGATCGGATTGAATTGGCGCGGCTTTCGACAGGGAGTAGAGTGGCAGGGGTACGGGTGACTTGTGCTACATCGCAGCTGAGGATTGGAGTGGGTATGGGTGAGGTGCGCCGCTGGCGGCCAGTAGTGTTTGCCGTCGCGACGGTTTGGTTCAGTTTGGTCCCTGCTGCGCTGTTTGCTGCACCAAATTTCGAGGCAGACCTTCAGCCCTACTTGCAGTCTCATTGTTTGCGGTGTCACGGTCCCGAAAAACAGGAAGCTGATTTTCGCATCGACAAATTGTCGAAAAATGTGGGGCAGGAGAGTACGCCGCAGTGGGCCGAGGTGATGGAGCGCATCAGTTCGGGCGAAATGCCGCCGCCTGACGCGAAGAACCTGCCGACTGCGAAGGAGAGTGCCGCCATTGTCGAATGGTTGGCTGCCCGAATCAAAGAAGGTGAAGGTGCTCGCTTAGCCAAGCGGAGCCGCGTTTCCTACAACCGGCTAACGCGCGACGAATATGTGAATACGGTTCGCGATCTCATCGGAGTACACTTCGACGCGACCGATCCCGGGGGCTTTCCGGAAGATGCGGAGTGGCATGGCTTCGAGCGCATTGGCGCTGTGATGACCTTGTCGCCAGCGAACGTCGAAAAGTATCTCGCGGCTGCGGAAGTCGTGCTGGCCGAAGCCTATCCAGCGAAGAAGCCAGTTTTCTTCGAAACAACGAAGCGGGCAGTTCCGGAAAGCCACATCAACGAAGATCATCGCGAGCGGCTGCGCGAGTTGGGTTTGCTCGATAAGGTCCGCTTCGAAATGTGGGCAGGCGATATCTTCCGCGGCGCTGGCATGAATCTGCCCGAGGCCGGCATCTATGAACTTAGCTTCACGTTGAGTGGCCTGAAGCCGGAGAACGGTCGTGCCCCACGACTGTTTGTCTATGAGAAGCAGCTTGACCGCGTCTTGTTCGAACAGGACATTCTCGCCCCCGAGGATCAGCCGATCACCGTGACGTTTCGCGCGCACCTGCCCAAGGGGCACGCGAGCATCGATGTGATTAACAACATTCCTGGTCTGTCGAACAACTTTCGCTCCGGTCGCCACGGTAACAAGCCCTTCGTCAGTACCAAGGAAGGGCGCATTCCCTGGCAGATGAAACTGACCGACGAACAAGGGCGCGCTCGTTATCCATTTCTCATTTTGGATTCCGTTTCCTTCCGGGGCCCGTTTATCACGGACGAAGAACAGCAGCGGCGGGCCGAGTACTGGCCAAGCGAAGAAGGCAATCTGGAACAGGTTCGCAGTGGACTCGAGAAACTGGCCCGGCGAGCATTTCGGCGGCCGGTCACCGATGAGGAACTGAGTAGTTACCTCGAAATCGTGAAGGCAGAAATTGCCGCGGGGGAAAAGTTTTCGGACGCAGTGAAAGCGGGCATGCTCGCGATTCTGTGCTCCAAGAGCTTCCTTTTTGTGGCAGAGGGTGATGAAAGCGTCAGTCGCAACACGCTCAGCGACTGGGAAATCGCCTGCCGGTTATCGTACCTCTTCTGGAGCACGATGCCCGATGATGAGCTCTTCACGCTCGCCGAACAAGGCAAGCTGCGAGACAAGAGCGAGCTTGCCAGGCAAGTGCAGCGGATGCTGGCCAGTCCCAAGGCCGAGCGGTTCAGCGAATCGTTCGCTTCGCAGTGGCTTCACCTGCGCAAAGTGGGAATGTTTCCACCGGATAAAAAGCTTTATCCCGACTACGATAAGTCGCTCGAGCAAAGCATGGTTGGCGAGACGACGGCGTTCTTTCGCGAAGTGCTCGATCGGGGACTGACACTGCGCGAGTTTCTCCATTCCGACTGGACCATGGTGAACTCCCGGCTGGCACGGTTCTATGGTTTGCCAGAGGTCTCCAGTTTCGAGTTTCAGCGAGTCTCGCTGCCAGCCGATAGTCATCGCGGCGGACTCCTCACCCAGGCCTCGATCCTATCGCTCACGTCGGATGGCACGCGGCATCGTCCGGTGCATCGCGGCAAGTGGGTTTCCGAGGCCGTCTTTGGCAAGTCACCTCCACCGCCGCCGGCCAATGTCGATCCAATCGCACCCAACCCGATCGATTCTCCCAAAGCCACGTTGCGCATGAAGCTGGAAGCGCACATCCACGATGCCAATTGTGCCTCGTGCCACAGCAAGATCGATCCACTGGGATTGGCCTTCGAAAACTTCGATGCGATCGGTCGTTGGCGGACTCACGAGGTCGTTGAAGGAACCGGCGACAATCCGGTCGTGAATGCCGCCGGCAAAATGGCCGATGGCCGCACCTATCAAACGCCCGAAGAATTCAAACAGCTGCTATTGGCAGACATCGATTCTTTCAATGCTGCGTTCATCGAGAAATTAGCCACCTACGGCCTCCGTCGCAGCATGTCATTCGAAGATCGAGAGGCTTTAGCTGCAATTGCCCAAGCCAGCCGCACGAAGGACTACCGCCTCCGCGATCTGGTCGAAGCATTCGTCCTTTCCAACCTGTTTCAAACAAGATAACCGTTACGGATAACCTTCGACCATGAACAATATGAATCGCGACAGCTGGCAACTGAACCGCCGTCAACTGCTGCGGGGCGCGGGTGTGTCTCTCGCCCTGCCACTGCTCAATTGCATGGCAGGCACCAGCCTGGGTGCGCCCGAGACGACTGCCAAGAGCAAACCGAAGCGGAGTGTCTTTCTTTACATTCCGAACGGCGTAAATACGCTGACGTGGCAAATCGAGAAAGCGGGCAAGGACTTCGAGTTCACCAAACCGCTGCAGTCGCTCGAGCGACACCGGGCCGATGTCACGCCAATCAGCGGGCTGCATCATCCCAAGGTGCTTGGCAAACATCACAACTGCGACAAAGTGTGGCTCACCGGTGCGAACGTGCCCAGCGATGGCGGCGCTTTCCGCAATAGCGTTTCGGCCGATCAGCTAATGGCCGAGGTGCAAGGGACGTCGACACGTTTTGCGTCGTTGGAATTGGCCATTGAGGGGCACTCGCTGGCCTGGTCACGCGATGGAATCCAGATTCCGGCCGAGCGCGATACGCGCACGATCTTCAACATGCTGTTTGGCGTGGAGAAGGAAAGCAAAAGCGCGATCAGTCGCCGCCTGAGTCGCCGGAACAGCATCCTCGACGCGGTGGCCGAAGACGCCCAACGAGTGAATCGCAAACTGGGCGCCGAAGATCGCACCAAGTTGGATGAGTATCTCACCGCCGTGCGCCAGGTCGAAGTGCGCACGCAGCGAGCTGAATCGTGGCTGAACATTCCCAAGCCCAAGATCGACGCTGCGGATGAAGCCCGCCTGACGCGCAAGTTGAACATGAGCCAGGTCACGGAATACTACCGCCTGTTTTACGACTTGATGGTCCTGGCCTTGCGCACCGACTCGACGCGCGTCATTACCTGCATGATTTGCAGCGAGTCGAATGGTGGAGCGATTCCCGATATCGGCATTTCGCAGGCTCGCCACGGCTTGTCGCATCACAATGGTGATCCTGAACAGTTGCGTCGCCTGACCGAGACGGATACTTTCCTCGTCGAGCAACTCAGCTACTTCCTCGATCAACTCAAGGCCCACACGGAAGAGGGTCAGCCGCTGCTCGATACAACCCAGGTTCTTTGGGGGAGCGGAATGGCCTATGGCCACAGCCACGGCAATGCCAACCTGCCGACGATTCTGGCGGGTGGGCGTGCGCTCGGTCACAAGCACGGTCAGCACGTCGATTTCAATTTGCCCAAGATCGGCAAGTACAACGTCGCCGATGCCAACGGCCATTACCGTGTCTGCTCGCGCCCCGTCGATGGCGATGCCCGTTTAAGTAATCTGCTCCTGACGATGCTGCAGCGGGTGGACGTCGAGACAGAACAGTTTCAAGACAGCCTCGGTGCTATTTCCGCCATCGTCAAGTAATTGCCGGTGTCGGGAAGTTTCTCAGTCGTTTTAACCAGTGCATCCTCATGACTAGCCGCCGCCTTTCGATTTTGTCCTGCACCTGCTTGTGTTTGACCGTGGCCGTGTTGTCTGGCGCCGAGCCGGGCAAGTTTCGTACGGACGACAACCCGGACAAAGCCTTGCCCTGGTTTCGCTTGATCGAAGGTGAATTCCCACCGGCCAACTCGGCTCACGCCATTTCCGGTGAATTGATCCAGGTCGATCATTTGGAGCGTCGCTTTCGACTGCGCGTCGATCGCGACGACAGTCAACAGGCGGGGCACTTGGATCTGCCCATTGATGCAGCAATGCTGCCGTATGGTTCGATCTACTATCACGGCGCGCCTGCCGCGCTGCAGGATATTCCGCTCGGCACTCACCTGCATGGCAAGTTCTATCAAAAGGATCCGAACGATAAGTCGGCTCCTCCCGCTGGCGCTTATCGCCGTGTGAACGCCGATGCCGCTTTCACTCGCTGTTTTCAACTGGAAGACGACTTCAGCCACTACGCAAGTCGAGAGCAGGCTTGGAAGATCGACGCGGTGAACCTGGCTGAGAACAAATTGACTGCCACGTTGCAAGCCAAGGGCGCAGGGGTCGGCAAACCAAAGCTTTTTGATCTTTCGACGAGCACCCGTGTGTTGAGCGAAAATGGTTTTGGAAAGCTGGACGCGCTAAAGGCGGGGCAGACGGTGCAATTCAACCTCACCTGGGCCACGTTGTATGGCCCTGGCCGAGTTCAGGAAATCTGGCTCGACGAGACGAGCCGGCGCTTAGCCACCGAGCAACAACTGGAACGCCATCGGACCCACATCCGCGACCGCGGCCTTCCTGGCTGGATTGATGCCGTCGAAGATGAACCGCAGATTGTCACCATCACATTTTTTGGCGGAGTTGACCCAAAACTGTTCGACGAGTTGCGCGGCATTAACGAAGAACCACACGGCTGGCCTTTTTCGGGCCGCGAGGATGATCCCCTAGCGCCGAAGGGTGGCATCTGCGTCGCTCGCGAGACGCTGATGACGTATGACCCCGTCAACGATCGCAAAGGGGGCAACATTCTTCACATCGGCAAAGTGCCGCTCGAACCAGGCAGCAGCGGTGTGCAGATCAAAGTGAAGTGCTGCCAACTGCTCGAAGGCTTTCGCCCCAACCGCGTGGTTCGCTTTTATCCGGCCACGTGGAAAGTCAATGCTTTGCCACGCGAAGAACAGTTCCACGGCCGCGAGTGACCGCTGGTAGAAAATCGGCTGCTTCCCTTAGCCCACATCGGCCTGGGTCCACTGGTCGCCAATCTGACGCCAGAGCTTGCCGCTTGGGTTCTTGTTCTTAAGCGAAGCTGGGAGGCGATTCTCGCGCACGCTGTCGTAGCATTGCAGCATGGCAAAGCGACGGAGCGAGGCCGGAATTCCGACCGCGGTAAAGCCCGGATGTCCGGTGGCGGGAAATGGCCCGCCGTGATTCATGGCGGGGCTGACCGCCACACCAGTCGGCATTTTGTCGTCCAGCAGGCGGCCCACCTTCTGTCGCAAAATCGGAGCCAGTTGCGCGTAGGCTTCGTCGTCTTTGCCAGTCGTGCTGGAATAAATGCAACCCGTAAGATTCCCTTCCAGTTGCGCAAGTACTTTGGCCGCTTCCACGACACTCTCGACAACGACTAGCAGTGAAGCATTGCCGAACGCTTCGGTTTGTAGTGCAGCTGCGTTATGGACGAACTGATCGCCCGAGACGCGGAGCAGCGTATTCGCAAAGCTATGTCCCTTGCCGCCGCCAGTGGTGCCGCCGACGAGCAGCTTTGCTCCGGCATCTTGTAGCGCCGCAATCGCCTTGGTGAGCGAAGTGGCAACGCCCGACGAGAGGAGCGTGCCGACCGGAGCCGCTTGAAAGCGGGAGGTCACATCGGTGATAAACGTCTCGGACAGCGAGCCTTCGAGCAGTACGATCAGGCCCGGATTCGTGCAGAACTGCCCGACGCCCATCAAACAACTAGTCGTGAAGGTCGCTGCCAATTCTTCGGCTTTCTCGGCCAGCGCGCCTGGCAAGATCACAACCGGATTCACGCTCGACAGTTCAGCATAAAACGGCTTGCCCGTGGCATCGGCAGCAGCTTTCAACTTCAGTCCTGCATGGCGGCTGCCGGTATATCCGATGGCCCCCACGCGATGATCGGCGACCAGCTTCTCGCCATCCGCATGGCTGGTGCGATAGATAAGTTGCACTGTCGCCAGCGGCAACTTGGTTTCTTTTAACGCCGCCAGAGCTTCCTCGGCAAACAATTGCGAAGTGCCGGGATGCGAAGTATTGGCCTTGGCAATTACCGGATTGCCGGCGGCAATCGCCGCTGCAAAGTCCCCGCCCGCTGCGCTGTTGAACGCAAAGGGAAAATTGTTGGGACCAAAGACAAGCACCGGGCCAATTGGCGCGAGGACCGAGCGAATGTTATTCGCTGCGTCGATGGTCGGCATCGACCAACTGCCGTCGCGAGCGGCCGCCGCAGCTTGACGAAGTTGCCCGGTAGTACGTGGGAACTCGTTATCGGCCAGTCTTGGTGACGCCGGTAGCGCGCTCTCTTGATTCGCCAGTTTGACGAACTCGTCCTTGCGAGCTTCGATTCGCCGGGCAAATGCTTCGAGGAATTCCGCGATCCGTTCGGCGGGAAGCGCTCGCAACTCCGCAGCCGCGCTCGTCGCAGCCGCGAGCGCGGCATCGCAATCGGCCCAACTGCTGATGGGAAACTCGGCCGGCAGTTTTTCCTGCGTGGCAGGATTCTCCGCTTGGAAAGAACTGCTTGAGTTCGACGCGCGCCACTCGCCAGCAATGAGAACAGGTTGCAGGGACATAGTTCGAAGTATTCAAAGTAGCTGAATTCGCCAGAATTCAGTCGAGTTGCAATCATCTGAATTCTGGCGAATTCAGCTACGGCTATTTCAGCTTTACTCTACCAACACAGCCTGTACAGCATCGGCAATCACGTGGCCGTCGGTTCCCTTGGTGGAAATGGTGACGACGATCTCTTTGTCGGCCTTGAACTTGCCGAGGGAAACAAACATACCGTCGATGGCCGGCTTATTCCGTTGATTGACCGTCACTTCCCTTTCAACATCGCCGGCTTTGATCGTGACGGGAACGTTCGTTGCCCGGTTGGTGAACGCGGTATAAGCCAGGCGAACGTCGTATTCGCCGGCCTTGTCAACGTTGATCAGAAACTGCGCGCTCAATTGCCCCTTCTGCTCGTTGCCGTCGTGCAAATACTGGGTGCCGATAAAACCGCTGGTCGAATTGCTCACGCCCCAAGTGCCGGTCGTCTTCGCCGCGCTGTCGTCAACGACGATTCCCTTGAGGGTCTTGGGATCGATCCCGCCTTGAGCACCTCGCTTGGGACCGGTCCAAACCAGCACTTGTTTGTCGGCTGCAAGTCGTTCGCTCAGTTTTTTGTAATCGACCTTCTGCACAGTCACGTTGTCATCGATGGCCTGGCACGCCGCAGTCGCAGCGGACTGGCCTAGCACCATGAAGACAGGCTCCATCCGAATACTGCCGAAGGCGATGTGCGAACTGCTCAGGTTGACCGGCACGAGCAGGTTGCTGCACTCTTTTTCGGCGGCAACGATTGACTTGTACGAAATGGGATAGGGGGAGAATCCGCCTACCTGCACGTCCCCCTCGTTGCGGACCTGTCCGTTGGCATCGACGTAACGCTGGACGTTATGTGAGTCCATGGTGTACGCAGCCAAACCGACGGAATCGCTGCATTCGCGGCGGCCCTGGCAATCGTGCTGGGTCATCACGTAGTCGCTAATAAGGCGGCGGGCTTCGCGCACGTACATTTGGTGCGGCCAGCCATCGTGCTCGGGGAATTCATCCTTGCAGAGTCCCCAACGGCTGACTTCGTTCCGAATCTTTTCCGGCACGCGCGGGTTGCTCACCAGCGTCCACATCAGACCACGCTGATAGAGCAAATGGTCCTTAAAGATCTCGTCCCGCTTGGCATAGTCGGCTTCGGGATAGTCGTAGTTCATGCCGATGTTGTCGCTGGCAAAACCGTGATTGTTATTCACATCGGTCTTGCGATTCGGCATCAGCGTTGGTGCCCACGGCGCGCGAGTCTCGCCCGCTTCGAAGTTTCGTAGCAGTAGTTCGTAGCGGGCCGGGTCGTAACCGTCTGGCTTGCTGAATGGGATCTTGTTGTTCTCGCGGTCGGTTAAGCACATGCGGAAGTTATAGGCTTGCACGCGTTTGTCGCCGGCACCTTCTTCGCCCGGTGAATCGCCATGTACGCCAGGCAACAGACCGCTGGTCTTGTCACCTTTCTTCACGTAAGGATCGACACCGGGGACCATCTGGTGCGAGCGAGCATTTTTGGTTTGCACGCCATTGAGCGTTTCGCCATAGACGGCGTTCGCTTCGCGGCCGACATGATACGAGCAGCCTACCAGAGCGAAGAGATCGCCTTCGTAGGTGGCATCGAGAAACATTTTGCCAGCGAAAACCTTGCCACTTTCCATGCGGATAGAAACGATCTGTTTATCCTGCTTCTGTACGCCATCCTTCAGGTTTAGTCGTTCGCCATAGATGATCTCGACCTTCTCGTCAGCGCACATCTGGCGGAGGATCTTTTCAGCCACGCTGGGCTCAAAGGTCCACATGGCATCTTCCTTCGCCCCTTCGCTGCCGCGACCGCTCTTGTAGTTTTCGGGTTCTTCTTGAGTCCAGTTTGCCGGATCGTTGTAGTGCTTGCGCACATGTTGATAGAACTCGCGGCTGATGCCGCCAATGGCCGCTTTATTGCCGATATCGGTCGCGCCCAGGCCGCCGCTCGTCAACCCGCCCAAGTGCTTGCCGGGCTCGATAATGACCGCGGTTTTTCCCATCCGCCGAGCTTGCACCGCGGCCGCCACGCCCCCTGCAGTACCGCCGTAGACGACGACGTCGTACGAGCCAGTCACTGGAGCGGCCACAGTCAGCGGCAACGAAGACAGAACCAGCACAGCGGCGAATAAGCCGCGAAAAATCAAGCTGAAAGCACTCATAACAACCATCCGGTTCGCAGAGAGGAAGCAGAATCAGCGCGGACTCGTTACTCAGCAGGAAGATCCGCATGCGAACAAGCGATTATAGTCCGCGAGGCCCCAGCGTGGTATTTGGGGGGAATTCTGTGGCAGATTGTCTGCGCGATGAATCACGGTAGCCGATCTTGCCAGTACGCCGGATCACGCGACGTGTGAGTGACTGAGAAAATAAGGATTCGGGATCTCTCAAGGCGATAGCAAATTGCATATGGAAATCGCTCAACTTTTGCGAGCCGTCCGTCCCTGTGAACAATCGCGTGAATTTCGGGATGAAGGGCGATTAAATCCAAGGCATGGTCGATCGCCTGCATGAAGCGAAAACCGAGACCTGCCGACTGATCTTCGTACCAGCGTGCAGCAGCGCGAAGATCATCCTTCGCCTCTAGAGTGATAACCAGACTTCGGCTCATTTTTGCAGCGAAGCATAGATTTCAGCCCGGACGTCCTCCCAACCCAGCACTTTGCCTGGATCACGTTCGTACGCGTCCATTCGCCGATTCAGTTCCGCCTTAAGTGCGTCCGAAAGTACTGGAACGTCCGGTGACTCGGCAACCGATCTTAGGATGGCAATCGCTAGTTCCATTCGTTCGTCACGATTGAGTCGATCGATGCCGAAATCAGCCAGGTTGATGGTCATAGTGCAGTCCTGAAGGATGGGAACTTCCTCAATTCTAGCGAGCAACAGATCAGCCATCAAACTTGGTTCGGCTAGCCGAGGCCCCTCTCTCCCATCTGCCATTCTCGGCAGCGGGCGTTAAAATCCGGGTACGTGCGGTCACAACTCGGATGAAGATTAGTCAGAGGGAACTCGTTTCATGGCGGTAACGGCAATTCAAGACGGCGTGGCAACCATCCAGGCTGATGCGGTCGTGGTGGGCATCTATGCTGACGAACCGCTGAGTGGTGCAGCGGAGGCTTTGAACCGGGCCACACAAGGACTGCTGACGAAACTGCTGGAATCGAAAGACTTGAGCGGTAAGCGCGGCGAAGTCGTCACTCTGTTCGCACCGCCAGGAACCCAAGCCAAGCAAGCCACCTTGATTGGTCTTGGTGCACGCGCGACTGTCGATCGCAGCACCGCATTTCGCTCGGCAGCAATTGCCGCCAAAGCACTGGCAGGTAAAGAACGTGGGCTGGTTGCCTTCTACCTGGGCGAAGGCTGGTCGGGCGAACTGCTCGAAAGTGGTATCTGCGGAAGTCTCGTGGGCTGTGTCGGTCAAGACTTGTATCGCGCCAAAAAGAACCGCTTCCCGCTGGCACAACTTGGCTGGGCGAATGCTTCGGCAGACGACATTCGCCGCGGCGAGATTCTCGCCGGTGGCGTCAACCTCGCCCGTCGCTTGGTAAACGAACCGGCGGGAGACATTTATCCCGAATCGTTTGCGAATGAAGCCGTCAGCGTGGCCGAAAGTTCGGGGCTATCGATTGAAGTTTGGGACCGCGCCCGCTTAGAGGCCGAACGCTGTGGCAGCTTGCTGGCGGTGGGCAAGGGCTCGGACCGTGACTCGCGACTGGTGATTCTGAAGTATCAAGGAGCCGCTGACTCGGTCGCTCCGATTGCCTTCGTCGGCAAGGGTGTGACGTTCGACTCCGGTGGCCTGTCGATCAAGCCGACCGACGGCATGAAAACGATGAAGTGCGATATGGCCGGCGCCGCTGCAGTGCTTGGTGCCATGCAGACAATTGCTCAGCTGCAATTGCCCGTGAACGTGATTGGCTTTTGTGGCCTCGTCGAGAACATGCTCGGCGGCAGCGCATTCAAGCTGGGCGATGTACTTCGCGCTCGCAGCGGCAAGACGATTGAGGTTCTCAATACCGATGCCGAAGGTCGCCTCGTGCTGGGAGACGTGCTCGATGTGGCGCTGCAGTCGCAGCCTGCAAAAATCGTTGACCTCGCCACACTTACCGGCGCTTGCGTGGTTGCCCTGGGGACCGACATCGCCGGCCTGATGACCAACGACCAGGCTTGGGCCGACGAAGTGAAAGCCTCGGGCGATGCAGTGGGCGAACCACTGTGGCAGTTGCCCATGTATCCCGAATTCAGCGAGCAGATTCGCAGCGAAGTCGCCGACATCAAAAACACCGGCGACGGCCGCTGGGGTGGTGCGATCACTGCCGCCAAGTTCTTGGAAGAATTTGTGGCCGGCAAACCGTGGGTCCATCTCGATATCGCCGGCCCGGCATTCCTCGATGGTCAAAAGCCCTGGCTCGATGCTGGCGGTAGTGGCTTCGGTGTTCGCACACTCGTCGAAATCGCACGCCGCGCTGCCAAGTAGTTCCGTCGTTCTGCTCCTGCTCTTCGTCCCCAATCCCTTCAACCCATTCTCGCTACTCCCATGCCCTGGTTCACACAATCTGCTCCTGAAATCTCTCGTGCCGAAGTCGAAGTCCTTATCGAACGGGCGCTCGATGAAGCCAAGCGACGAATCTGCAAAGATCCCAAGCGGGTTCTCTTGCTCCCCCCCGATATTACCCGCATGCACTCCGGCAGCGGTTGGATTACGGAGTCGTTCTATAACTTGCTATCGTCATCGGCCGAAGTGCACGTCATTCCCACGCTCGGTCAACACGAACCGCACACGCGCGAGCAGAACGCGCAGATGTTCGGCAAGATTCCGCACGAGCGAATCCATCCGCACGATTGGCGCGGCGGCTGCACGCACATCGGCGAAGTCCCTGCTGACTATGTGAAGGAGAAGACCGGCGGCGCAGCCGACTGGGCATTTCCGCTGTGGCTCAACACCATGCTGATGAAAGAAAAGTGGGACCTGATCATCAACATCGGTCACGTTGTACCGCACGAAGTCCTTGGCTTTGCCAATCACAACAAGAACTATTTCATTGGCCTCGCTGGCAAGGATCTCATCTGCACGTCACACATGGCGGCTGCCAGTTGCGGCATCGAGAACAACCTCGGCAACCTGCTCACGCCGGTTCGGCAATGCTTCAACTATGCTGAAGAGAAGTATCTCGGCCACTTGCCCGACTTCTACGTGCAAGTGGTCCTGGCGCGCAATCCGAATGGGCACCTGGTGCATACCGGCGTGTTCGTCGGCGATGATTTGGAAACCTACCTGGGCGCTGCCCGCCAGGCGCGCGAACAAAACATCGCCACCTTCGATGAACCGCTGCAGAAGGTCGTCTGCGTCATGCAAGGCGATGAGTTCTTCAGCACCTGGGTGGCCAACAAGGCCGTCTATCGCACGCGGATGGCGATTGCCGATGGGGGCGAATTGTTGATTCTGGCGCCGGGACTCAAGCGGTTTGGCGAACAAGCCGATGTGGACGCGCTGATTCGCAAGTATGGCTACTGCGGCACACCAGCCGTAATGGAGCAGTACAAGAAGAACGCCGATATGCAGGATCTGGCTCACGGCACTGCCCACCTGATTCACGGCAGCAGCGAAGGGCGATTCAAGATCACCTACGCGCCGGGGCATCTCGAAAAGTCGGACATCGAGCAAGTGAAGTTCGGCTATGCGAATCTCGAAGAACAGTTGCTCAAGTACCCGATTGGCCAGTTAAAAGAAGGCTTCAACGAGGTGAATGGCGAGCAGATTTACTTCATTCCCACACCATCTGCTGGCCTCTGGGCGACGAAGGATCGCTTGTTCAATCGCCAAACGGGGTTCGGCGCGGGCTAGTCCCGGAGTGTGGGTTTAAGCCCACATCGTTTATCCATCGTGCGTGGGCTAAAGCCCACGCTACTTTGCTGAACGACTCTTCCGCCACTCCTGACGTTGCTTCTGGGTGGCGAAGACTGGCCAGTTGGGATCGTCGCGATGGGCATCTTTCAGCAGCGTTTCGGCCTTGGCGACCAGTTCGCCGTGGCTCGCGGCTACATCATTCTTCTCCCCCGAATCGCTCTTCAGGTCATAAAGCTCGATTGGCTCATTAGGTCCATTGCGAACCGCTTTCCAATCGCCAAAGCGAACGGCTTGAATGAACGACTGCTCGTGCAACTCCCAGTAGAAGTAGTCTCGCTGCGGCGCGGGGCCGCCGCGCAGCATGGTCGTGAGCGAGTGGCCATCGGTTTGGTAGCCAACGGGAAGCTTCGCACCAGCGAGCTCGGCAGCCGTCGGCAGAAAATCCCAAAAGGCCCACGGTTCTTCGCACACCCGGCCCGCCGTTACCACTCCCGGCCAACGCGCGATCGCCGCCTGGCGCAGGCCACCTTCGTACATGCCCCGCTTGAAGCCGCGGAGCTTGCCCCCCATCGATTGATCGAAGCGGCGACCGATATCCGATGTCTCGTTGAATGACGAGCCGTTGTCACCCGAGACCATCATCAGCGTATTGTCGTCAACCTTCAATTCCTTCAGCAGCGCGAGCAACCGGCCGACGTCGCTATCGAGGCGCGTGACTTGCGCGGCATAGGCTTTTTGCAGGGGAGTCCAATCGGTCGTCGCATATTCACCCAGGTCATCAATTTCGTGTCTGCCGTGCGGCAATGTAATGGCATAGAAGAGAAAGAAAGGCTGCGCGTGATTGGCTCGCAACCATTGCTCGGCATCGCGCTGAATCAACTCCTGCGCGTAGGCCTCGCCGCCACCGACTCCATTGTTGCCGGCAAGTGGAATCCTCTCGGCATCGTTGTAGAGATACGCGGGAAAGTAGGAGTGTGCGTGGCGCTGGCAGTTGTAGCCAAAAAAATGATCGAAGCCGCGCTTCAGCGGGCTTCCTGTTGTATCGAACATTCCCATGCCCCATTTGCCGACACAGGCCGTGGCATAGCCCGAATCTTTCAGAATGCTGGCAACCGTCACGGTGTTGGCGGGCAATGGCAATTGTCCTTCACCCTTGGCAATTTCCCAGTTCGCCCGCACCGGCGCATGCCCCATGTGCAAACCTGTCATCAGCGATGTGCGCGAGGGCGCGCAAACCGATGTTCCGCAATACGCCTGTGTGAAGCGGGTTCCTTCCTTTGCCATCCGATCGAGATTCGGTGTCTTGATTAACTTCTGGCCGTAACAACCGACATCGCCCTGCGCCAGATCATCGCTGAGGATGTAAATGATGTTGGGCTGGCCCTTCCGCGCAACTGGATCGGCAGAGAGCGCGAGACACGGAAACAAGAAGCAGAGTAGTATCCCAGAGGAGAGGCGCAGCATGGCGGTTTCCGTAATTAAGATCGCAGTTGAAACAACTTCCCGATTTGAGTTGCGCTCACTTGGCGTGAGCATCTCGTGATTTGTTTTGTCAGTCATCCGCAGTTATCAAGACGTTCTGCGCGGCATCTTTATTGTGCTTGCCGAGCAGACTTTTACCCCGGTGACGGTCGTCTCTGCGTCCTAAATTTTCAGCCTTCATTTCAACCAAGGTGTCCAACTTCGCGCCCCATTGTTGGACACCAATCGCTCGGAAACCCGAGAGTTGCGCTACCTACTGTCCAATTATGGACCCGATAGTTGGACACCCCCCTTTTGCGGTTTGCGCGCAGCCTGTTCGCCGTTAGCCCGAAATACCTCCCGACCCCGAACCGCTGGATTGCCTGCGTGAATGACCACCCGCCACTCGCTCGCGTTGACCGCTGCGAGTACCGGGCCGATACTGACAGGCTTACGCACTCGCTTCGCCTTGAATTGAATTGCCCGCAATGTCCGGATCGGAATCTTCGTCGTTTTTCTCGCCGCAGCTGCTATGCAATGTGGGGTTTCGCCTGAGTGAAACGGCCCGGCAGAATCCGCACGGGGTTGCGATCGCGGTGCCCAAGGGGCGCGATGCCAAAGGCCGACGAAAGTACGATCAGCTGACGTTTCGTGAATTGGACGACGACACGAACCGGATCGCGGCCGGCCTGCACGCGATGGGCGTTCGCCCAGGCACGAAGCTGGTGCTGATGGTGCCGCCGAGTATCGACTTTGTGGCACTGGTGTTCGCGCTGTTCAAAGCGGGCGTAGTGCAGGTGCTGATCGATCCCGGCATGGGGCGGGCGAACTTGATTCGCTGCCTCGCCGAGAGTCAGCCCGAGGGCTTCGTCGGCATTCCCTTGGCTCAGGCGCTGCGCGTGCTCTTGCGCGGGCGATTTCCGCAGGCCAAGTACAACGTGACGGTCGGTCGCCGTTGGTTCTGGGGTGGTAAAACGCTGGCGCAACTGAAAGCGCTGAACGCTCCGTTCACCCCACCAAACATTCAAGCGCAAGACCCAGCGGCCATCATTTTCACCACGGGGAGCACCGGCCCACCTAAGGGAGTGCTGTACAGCCACGGCAATTTCAATCGCCAGGCCGACGAGATTCGCGACTTCTATCACATTCAACCCGGCGAGGTGGCGCTGCCGGCGTTTCCGCTGTTCGCGCTGTTCAACTGCGCGATGGGGGTGACGACCATTTTTCCCGAGATGGATCCCACGCGGCCAGCCAACGTCGACCCGCGCAACATCATCGAAGCGGTCAACGATTGGCAAGTGGATCAGTCGTTTGGTTCGCCCGCGCTGTGGAACGTCGTCGGCCGTTACTGCGAACAACATCACATTCAATTGCCGAGCGTTACGCGAGTCCTATCGGCTGGTGCGCCCGTCCCGCCGCATGTGCTCGAGCGCGTGAAAAACATCATTCATCCCGAGGGAGACGTCCATACTCCCTATGGCGCGACCGAGGCCTTACCTGTTGCTTCCATCGCAGCCAGCGAAGTGCTACGCGAGACTCGCCAGCGAAGTGCAACCGGCGCGGGAACGTGCGTCGGACGCAGGTTCCCGGGGATCGAGTGGAAAGTGATCGCCATCGACGATGGCCCGCTCACCGAAATGAGCCAGGTGAGAGAGCTCGCGGCGAGTGAAATCGGCGAACTGATTGTGACGGGGCCGGTTGTAACCAGCGAGTACGTGACGCGAACCGATTGCAATCCGCTGCACAAGATTCGGGACGGCGCGCGACTGTGGCACCGCATGGGAGATGTCGGTTACCTCGAACCGTCACCCACCGGTGAACCGCGGGGCGAGCGATTCTGGTTCTGCGGCCGCAAAGCGCATCGCGTGACTACGCCGACAGCCACGCTGTTCACCATTCAATGCGAGGCGATTTTTAATCAGCACCCGCGGATCTATCGCAGCGCATTGGTTGGCGTTGGTGCGGCCGGCAAACAGCGACCGGTGATCATCGCCGAGCCTTGGCCCGAACATCGGCCCCAGAGTCGGGCCGACGAAGCGCAACTAATCGCTGAACTAAAAGCGCTGGCTCAAGCGAGCAATTACACGCAGCAAATTGAGACGTTCTTCATTCACAACTCGCTCCCCGTCGACATTCGGCACAACGCCAAAATCTTTCGCGAGCAGTTAGCAATCTGGGCTGCAAAACGGCTGCAGTAGGCCGAGGCGACCGTCCCAGCCAGTTTTTCTTTTCGCCAGACATTTGCCCGGGGTCGGGAGGTTTTTCGGGCGAGTTGACCGTATCTTCAGCCGCTTAGCGACGGCCCGAAAATCCTCCGGACCCCAGACGTGCGAATCCCGCGATGACGGGTCAAGGTGGCACCTCTTTAGGTAACCCGAAGCGTCAGCGAGGAAAGTGAGCGAGAGGTAATGAAGTGCAAGTCTCGCGAAATGCGCTGGAACGACTCGGGCCGGACCATAGCGCGGGCAACAGCGAATGGTCTAACTGTTGCGACGGTTCTTAACCGCGATCAGCACGCGCCTCGCTCACGCTTCGGGTTTCCTGAAAGGCGGCGAGACTGAGTGTCAGTACCCCCGGTCACACTGGCGTGAATGGCGACTATTCTGGTTAACCGTTCACGTCAGCATGTAGGTCACATCCGCCGGATGTGATCCTGGTCGGCAGTTGGGCCATCATTTGGCATCCGACCGGCAAACTACAAATTCGGTGTCTCGCCGCTTCAGGTTCCGGCCAGCGGCCAGAACCTACCGGGTACTGGCGTGAATGGCGACAATTCTGGCCGCGTCGTGACCGGACTAGTCACAGTACTTGTCTATAATTCTTGCCGGATTTTCTTTGTCAATTTGGTAGCAATCATGTGAATATGGCGCTGTTTCTAGTGAAATATTCACAGCCACTTATGAATTAAGTAGTTGTCGTGATAATGGAAATTGAATTTTGAGATTATCACAAAAACCACAGGACTTGCGTTACAGTGAAAGAGCCGAACTGGTTGCCGGAACAGGCCTTATGCGGATCAGGAAATTTTCGCGATCGTTGTGAATAACGGAAATTTCCTGTTTTCATGACTGGCCGGTGGTCGTGAGAATTCAGGAAACAATCAGGAAATTGATTTTGGAACTTTTCGCAGCGAGATAAGGACTTAGGACGCGTAAAAAGCGTGTAATCCCGTGCGGGGTCATCGGTTGCGAATGGAGGCGAATTTGCGAAGCGAATGCAAATTCCGGAAATTTCCTGCAGCCCTGTGCTGGCTACGAAGCACGCGGGACGGCGCAACTTGACCGGTGGGCAAGCCGCGCGTCAACTCACCAATCGCAGGCACCTGCTGGGAGGGTGCCAGCGTGTCTAGTCGAACTGAGGGGGCTGAGCTTTGCGTGGCAGATGATTTGTCGGGCGCTACTTTCTGTGCCGCCGATCCGTTAAGTTAAACGGAGGCGGGCAGCGAGCAGTTCTGACTTCGATTGCCAGCCGTTGATGTCGTTCGCGTTCCGGGCGGTTTGCTTTTCTGATTAAGCCACGGAAATTCGGTCGCGGAAAGACGATGCCAGGATCTCTCAAAATTCAGCTGGTGGTTTTTGACTGGGCAGGCACCCTCGTCGACTATGGGTGCCTGGCGCAGGCCCGCGCGTTTTTGGAAGCGTTCGCCAAATCGAAGTTGATGCTCACCACGGCACAAGTTCGCTGGTCGATGGGGCTGCACAACTACGAGCACATTCATGCCCTGCTCGAGATGCCGCCGATCAGCGAGCAGTTTCAGATGGTGCATGGCCGGCCGTGGACCGACGCCGACGTGATGAACATCTATGACGATTTGGCTCCACTGCAATTCGACTCAGTGCGGCAGTACAGTCACCTGACACCGCATGTGCTGGAAGTGCTGGCCGAGTTACGCAGCCGCGGATTGAAGGTGGGCACCACTTCGGACTATGCCCGCTCGATTGCGGAGTGTGTGTACGAAGCGGCTCGCCTGCAGGGTATCGAGGCGGATACGAACGTGGCCGCGGACGACACCCCTTCAGCCCGCCCCGCGCCGTGGATGATGTTTCGGCTGATGTCGGAACTGAATGTATTTCCGCCGGCGACTGTGGTGAAGATCGGCGACACGATTCCCGATATCGAAGAGGGGCTGAACGCCGGCTGCTGGAGCATTGGCATCACAGCCGGCGGTAGCGAAGTCGGCATGACGCTGGCCGATTGGCAGTCGTTAACGAACGTCGATCGCAGCTATCACATCGACCGCGCCGCCCGCAAGCTGTATGGCGCGGGAGCGCACTACGTGATTCCCAGCCTGGTCGATTTGCCAAATGTGATCGACCGGATCAACGAGCGAATGGAAACGGGAGAGAGACCGTAAGTCATTCGGCAAAGCCGCGGAATACACTGTCCATATCCACCGCGTTAGCAAACTCGTCGAAATCCATGTTGCCGATCGACAAGTTGTTTTCGATGGCGTAGAGCTCGCTCGGAATCACGCGATAGGTCTTAATTTCGTTCGGCGGAAAATCACGAATCGCTGGTCGAGGCGTTTTCATGATCGTCGCGAGATCCTTGCCCTTCGGTATAGGCGGCGAGAAGCCAACAACCAAAACTGGATGTTCAGGGTCTTGAAGTGTGCGACGGTCCACAACGAAGCAAAACCGATGTGGGTAGTTGTCGGGAAATAGCGGAAGCAATTCACTTGGACTCTTGTCGCGATATTTTTCATCGCTCACGAAGCGTACGTGGGGAATGAACGCATATTTCGTTTGAGGCGTGCTAATCAACGTTTGGGCATCTTGCCAGGCATGATTGTCGGTGTAGTCAGTCCTAATCACCCAAGGATCGGTCTCGCGAGGTGCGTAGGGCGGTTTGGACATTGATTTGAAAGTAGTCGACTGTGACCGCGCAGGTTTACTCGCCGGTGAACAAGCGACTAACGAAGCCAAGCCGAAGCAACTTAGTGCGAGAATTGCCGTGTTAGAGAACATCAGCAGAGTAGACACGACGATCGTCGTGTTTGCAAAAGAGTGGCTAGCGCTCGCTCAATTCGCACTGAATTTCAAAGGTCACTTCGAGCCGAAGTGACCTACCACCAATATCAATTTGTAAGACTGAACGAACTAGTTCCCGCCGCCTGCGCTAGTGTCGGTGGTTTCCGAGACAACCTTGGTATCGGCCTGACTGGTCTTGGCGGCGACAGCCCGCTGCAGCATGGCGGAGACAGCGCCCGGGCTGGTCGCACCGGTCACTTGTTCGCGATGCCAGCCCTTGTCGGTCTTGATGAAGACGGCCAGTTGGGGAATCGAGTTACCACGCATCAGTTGGCGGGCGAGATTTGGGTTTTGGTCGTAATTGATCGTGGCGTAGTTGACGTTCTTCAGTTGGCCAGAGCGGGCCATGCTGGGCATCGTCGAGTTTTTCATCGTCACGCAGCCGGGGCACCAATCGGCACCGATCAGAACCACGAGAGGCTGGCCATTATCCTTCGCCGCTTGCAAAGCCGTGTCGTAAGAATCGGCCCCACTTGTCAGGAGCGCTGCTTGCAGCATCAACCCCATCGCTAGTCCACTCATTGATCAGTCCTTTTAAGTAGCGACGAACGTTCGAAATCCAACCTTCTCCCTTGTGTTTGAGCTGGGAGAATGAAGCGAGGCGGTAGCATAGGTAAAATTTTCCGGCTTGTCATTACCCTTTGCCCAAACTTCGCAAACCTCCAGCGTCTCGCATTGTGGTGACTGCAGCTTTTACCGAGGCAAACCAACCTGGAGACTTTGGGGCGCGCGTGGCGAAGGGTGCGGAAAACCTGTCGATAACATCCGGACCGCCAATTTGTTCGCGAGCGAAATAGTGCGAAAAAAAAAGCCGACCCTGTCCGGCTGCCGTTTGGCTGTTTAAACTTTTGAGCTTACGAGTTGGCTTATTACTCCCTGAACGTTCGCGATTGAGAGAATTGCAGTGGCAAACCCGTTGAAACTGGCGATCATTCCCGGCGATGGCACCGGCCCCGAAGTAACCCAAGAAGCACTCAAGGTGCTCGAAGCGGTCAGCAAGCTTGAGAAGTTCACGTACACCACCAACTTTCTGGACTGGGGTGGCGAGCGCTATCTCAAGACAGGCGAAACACTTCCTGCTGGCGGCGTCGCCGAACTGAAGAAGTACGATGCGGTCTATCTGGGCGCTGTTGGCCATCCGGACGTGAAGCCCGGCATCCTCGAAAAAGGCCTGCTGCTGGAACTCCGCTTTCAACTCGATCAATACGTCAATCTTCGTCCGGTGAAGTTGTTCCCCGGCGTCGAATGCCCACTGGTGGGTAAGGGCCCGGCCGATATCGATTTCGTCGTCGTCCGCGAGAACACCGAAGACATGTACGCAGGCATCGGCGGCTGGCTGAAGAAGAACACGGCCGACGAAGTGGCCACGCAGACCGCCGTTTACACCCGCAAGGGCTGCGAACGAATCATTCGCTGGGCGTTTCAATACACGCAGAAGCGGAACAACCCCAAGGGGAAGATGCTGACGCTCGTCGCCAAGACGAACGTCCTCACCTACGGCCACGACCTGTGGTGGCGGACCTTCCAAGACGTGCAGAAGGAATTCCCCGATGTGAAGGCCGACTACAACCACGTCGACGCCTGCTGCATGTGGATGGTGAAGAACCCCGAGTATTACGATGTGATCGTCACCACCAACATGTTCGGCGACATCATCACCGACCTCGGTGCGATGATCCAAGGTGGCCTCGGCGTCGCGGCGGGCGGCAACATCAATCCCGATAAGGGGGGCATCAGCATGTATGAGCCGATGGGTGGCAGTGCGCCGAAGTACACCGGCCAGAACGTGATCAACCCGATCGCTGCCATCGCCGCCATGAGCATGCTGCTCGAACACTCGGGCCAGCCTGCCGCCGGCGCTCGCGTGATGAAGGCCGTGCAAACCATCACCGGCACCAAGATGAAGAGCCAATCTGCCGGCAAAATGGGCCACGGCACCAAAGAGATCGGCGACCTGGTTGTTGGGGCGCTGTAAGTCGTTTCTCAGTTAGCAAAATCGGCGGCGGATCAATAGTCTGCCGCCCCCGGCGAATAACCTTCCAATTGGTCGAACCGTTTGGTCCGACGTTTCGCACTTCCAGGAAGCCTTGCCATGCATTCGCTGTGGTTGGTGCTCGCGTTGTGTGCTGTGTCGCCGGAGGTGGGCGACGGCAGCTTGGTCTTTTTGCAGAACTGCAACAGCGTGGTCGAATACACGACCCGCGATGAGATCGGGCACGTGGCGCTCGTCTTTCGTGAGGGGAGCGAAACCTGGATCTATGAAGCGACACCGGGGAAGGTTCGCCGGCTGACCTGGGGCGACTATCAAACGGAACTGGCTCGCATCAACGCTGGACGCAGCAAGAGCAAGGCGATTCAGCAGTGGGTGGTCGAGCCGAAGCAGAAGTACGATGCGACCGAAGTTGCTGCGATGCAAGAGCATCTCGACGTGCAACTCGGGCGGCGCTATTCGGTGAAGAACTATGTGCGCGGCAAGCCCGGCGATGGGACGCACTGTGCGGAACTCGCCGCCAACACGCTCAATCGAACTGGACGGTACGCCTTCGCCGAACCCCACAAAATTCATCCGGCCGAACTACTCAAGCAGTTGGAGCAAAGTCATCGGCCCAAGGTCGAGTTCGCAATTGGCCAGCCCGAAGTGATCGATCCTTGGTACGTCCGCTGGGGTCGCTGCTGCAGCCAAAGCTGCAACTGGTGTGGCTGGTCTTGCGGCGAAGCCTGGTCATTTGTGACCGCGTGGTAACAATCCAGCTTCAATACTTTACCCCGGATACCAAATCTTGCGTGGGTCGCTGGCCGCGCGTTGAAAGTTGTAAGCATCGTCGATCAGGCGGCGATAGTCATACTGCGGGCGCCAGCCGAGCAAGAACTTGGCTTTCGCATTGTCGAGCCAAGTTGAGTAGTACGGCGTGGGCACATCGACCGCAGGCAGCCCTCGGGTCTCCTTCAAATACTCAGCGACGAACCGGTAATTCACCGGCTCGTTGCAGCAAATGTTGAAGGTCTGCTTCTCGGCCTGCGGATGATCGAGAGCCAGCAGAATGGCCGCGACCAGATCGCTGACGTGGACAAAGTTTCTTTGCACAGGCTGGCCGGCAGGATCGAGCATCACCGGCACGCGCCCCTTGCGTACATACTCATCGGCTTTGGCAGCACCGACCAGATCGCGCCACCTGGGCCCACCAAACACATCTTCGCCAAACGAGAGTTGGTATTTGAAGTCGTCCTTCTCCATGATCCACGGCGCGCGCAGGCAGCAGCCATTCAGGTCGTATTGAATCTGGTACTGCTCGAGCATCACTTCCTCCAACACTTTCGACAGCGCATAACAGCCGGGATAGGCGGAGTGGATCTGCTCTTCCGTCACAGGCAACGGATGTGGATAGACAAAGTGCCCGAGCGCGGCGTCGCCACCAATGAGCACGAACTGCCTGAACGCAGCGCTCTGGCGGCAACCTTCCAGGAGCCAGAAGAGTCCCTTTACTGTGACGTCCATCACGTCTTCTGGGGTTTCTTTGCACGTCGCCAGATGTACGACGTGAGTCACACCGTCGAGCGCTCGCTCGACTGCATTTCGATCTGCAATGGATCCCTGCACCGATTCCACTCGTGGTCCCGGCGGCAACTGCCGGTTGTGACAGAGCGCGCGGATCCGCCAAGTCGTGTGGGCCGGACTCGCAAGCAGGGCGTCGCAGAAGTGCTGGCCAACTTTGCCGGTGGCCCCTGTAACGAGAACGAGCGGGCCTGCAGAAACCTGGTTCATGGCTGGTACTTTCGAGTGTGAAACGAGCCCGGCAGTGTAGAGTGAGCAGCACTGGAGACAATAGGGCGTTTACAAGCTGGGGGAAGTGACAGCTCAATCAACTGACAAAGAATCGAGCGTACGGCTTTACGCGAAATTGAATGCGAGTGCGGAAACCACCCTGTCAACGGCCGACATGAAGTGGATATGGTTGCCGTTCAAGTGGGTTACAGCACTCATGAGATTAGGTGACACTCACCAAGATTGCAGGTGCCTCGCTAATAATGAGACGTGTAGAATATCAGCTGCGTGGCGGACAACTGCTAACGGAAATTAGTACGCAGGCGGTGTCGATGAATGACAACTTCACGTTGGAACTTCGGGAGAGTTATGTCGTGGTACAGCTCGCACCCGACTTCGAACTAACCCCTACGAGTCTCGCCCGCCATTGGGCCGCGGTGATCGAATTCTGCCGCGTGCACAACTGCACTCGCGTCCTCTCGCAGGCCACCAATCCGCGCCGGAACCTCAGCACGCTCGATGCGTACGACTCGGCCAAGACCATCGCCGGCAGCAAGCTGCCGCTCAAAATCGCTTGCCGGTGGGAAAGATACGAACCCGACGAGATGACCCGCTTCTTTCAAACCGTCGCTGCCAATCGAGGCTTAGAGATTGAATTCTTTCCCATCACGCAGTTAGCCCTGCAGTGGCTGGGAATTCAAGAGGGTGCGGGTAACGCGTGAAGTCACGCGCAGGTTGAGCTAGACTCGATAAGGCTGTTCGGGAGTTCTCGTGCGCCGCACTTCTCAACACTCTTCTCCGACTCCTCATCATGACCAACAATGTTCTGGAATCGCCTCCTGCAGCGGCGGTGAAGAAGCCCCGTCGTTTGCTGCGCTGGTTGGTGATCGTCGGCCTGCTGTTGGTCGGCCTCGCTGCTGGCTACATCCACTATTGGTTGTACCTGCCGATGGGAACTGGGCCAGCAGGTCGCCCGGTTCCCCTCGAGCCCTTTCAAGCAATTTGGACAGAAAGACCCGTGCTCTTGGTGGGCATTGGCGACAGCGTGACCGCGGGCCTGGGGTCGACGGGTGGCCGTTCCTATTTCAAACGACTGCACGCGCCGCCAGCTGACGATTTCGCAGACATCGCGGGGCGAAATCTCGCCGCGGTGCTGCCGAACTTGCAGACGCTGAACATCGCCGTCTCTGGCAGCAACTCTCCGCAACACGTCGAGCAAGTGAAAACCAAGCTCCTCGCGCAGCCGGCCGATGTTTTCGGCTTGGTTGTCATGACGAGTGGCGGCAACGACTTGATTCACTGGTATGGCCGCACACCACCGCGCGAAGGGGCCATGTATGGTGCCATGCTCTCAGAAGCGGAACCGTGGATCGCCAACTACGGCCGCCGGCTCGACGAATTGTTCGGGCTGATCGAAGAGCGATTTCCCGGTGGTTGCCTCATCTTCGTCGCCGATATCTACGACCCGTCCGATGGCTATGGTCAGCCCGAGACAGTTCGCCTGCCGCCGTGGCCCGACCTGATTCCCATTCACGGTGCCTACAACGCGGCCCTCCGCTCCGCAGCTGCCAAGCATCCGCACGTGCGCTTAGTCCCCATGCACGCCGAGTTTCTCGGGCATGGCGTTCACTGCCGCAAATTCTGGAGGAAGCACTACCGCAGCGACGATCCGCACTACTGGTACTATTTCAATCTCGAAGATCCCAACGATCGCGGCTACGACGCTGTGCGGCGATTATTTCTGCTCGCAATGATCGAAGAGAAAGGAGCCATCGGCCAGCAGCCATTGGTTCCCTAGCGACTCGGAAGGGGCCAGGGTTGCAGGCGCGCTAAGAATTCAGGATGAGCGCCTTGAAACCAAATATAATCTCGCCAAGAGTGGACTTGTTTTAACGGCGGACGGTTGACTGCACTGGCCAGCCAAAGAAAGCCTCCCGCAACGACCAGGCCGAGTGCAACAAAAAGTAGCCACGAACGCACTTCGTCGAGAGAAAGGGCTGGAATGAATTGGAGCGACGGCGAAACGGAAACCACCGAGAGAATTGACGCCAGCCCCAACAGGACGACGCCAAGTTGCCCCCGTCTCTTTTGGCGAGAGTATTGATTCAGATAGACGCGAGTCTGTGGAAGCCAGAACAA
This sequence comes from Anatilimnocola aggregata, assembly GCF_007747655.1. NCBI lineage: Bacteria > Pseudomonadati > Planctomycetota > Planctomycetia > Pirellulales > Pirellulaceae > Anatilimnocola > Anatilimnocola aggregata. The sequence goes on along the minus strand of NZ_CP036274.1, from coordinate 726,619 downwards.
GTGCGTGCGGCTCAGCCATTCCTCTCGATTCTTCCACGTCAGCACAAACTCGCGTGCGCCGTCTGCCGGGTCACCTGTGGCAATGCAATAGCGGGGCAACTCGGCCGTTAGATGCATGACCAAATATGGTCCATCACGCCAGGCACCTACTCCCGGTGTCTCAGGCTCATTGGGAACAGTCGGCGAAGCATACGGATTGACGTCCACGCCGAGACTTTCTCCAGATGTGGCGAACGCTGAGAAACTATCCCCGCCGTGGGGTCGCTAGCGCCATCGCAATTCCGGCAACGACCAACAAGCCACCAATGCCTGCCAACGAGTTGCCGACCAGTTGCCGGGTTTGATGAGCGGCCGACGCACTATGGGCTTGTTCGAAAACGTAGTCGAACTCAGTCGTCCGTCCCTGTTCGCGGAGCGCGTTGAATTCATCCAGCAAATCCGCAGCGCCCAGTTGCTCGACCGGGATCATCGCCCGTTTCACATCCACTTCGAAGCGCTGCTTCAATTCATCGCTCGGAAGCACGCTGAACAGCCGGGTGTATACAAGTACGCCGACGCCGACAAACAGCAACAGAGCGCCAATCGAGAACAGCGGACCTTGCCAGGCAGTCCACGCAGCCGCTGGCTGAGGGGCTGATGCATCCTCAACCGTTTCCAGTTGTCGCAATTGACGAACGGTGGGAACGGCCACACTCGCGCCGCACTTGCACGTCAACTTCTCGCCCGCTTGTCCTCCGCGGACGCGCAACTTCTCGCCGCACGAGCAAGGAACCAAAAACAACTGTGGCTGCGTGGTGGTCATAATCTGATTCTACCTTCTACTCGCAACTCGTTCGCCTCCACCAGGCAACTTACCCGGGAGCTGCCGACCCGCGATTGGCCCACCAAGGCAAACTGATGCCGCCGTCGATTAGAAGTGCCGCACCGGTCAGATAAGTGTTCTTCGGATTGGCCAGATAGAGAATTCCCTCGGCCATTTCCTGCGGCGTGCCCAGTCGGCCCAGGGGAATCTTCGCCCCTGCCGTTTGCAGCGTGTCTTCGCTAGCGAATTTGCGTTCGCCGGGAGTATCGGTCCAGCCGGGCTGGATGACGTTGATGCGAATGCGATGTTCGGCCACTTCAATGGCCGCCGTCCGCGCTGCATGCTCGATCGCCGCCTTCGACATGTTGTAAGCCATGGCCCGCGGTGCCGGGATGAACGCGTGGGGCGAACTGACGAGCACAATCGAGCCGCCGCCACCCTGCTTGATCATTTGTTGGGTCGCCGCTCGCATCAGGTAGAACGCCCCCCACATCGTCACATCGACCGTCCGCTTGAAGCCCACCATATCGGCCTGATAGAAGACCTCGCGATCGCTGTAAGCCGCGTTGCTCACGGCAATCGTCAACTTGCCGAAGTTCTTCACGGCGGCGTCAACCAAACCTTCGACAGCTGCTTGATCGGCGACATCGGCCGCAATGGCAATGGCCTTGCCGCCGACCTGCTCGCATTCGGCGACCACTTTCTCAGCCTGCTCGCGGTGCGAACGATAGTTCACAATCACGCTTGCCCCGGCCCGCGCGAAGGCCACCGCGGTCGCCTCGCCAATTCCCAAGCTGGCCCCGGTCACAACGGCCACTTCACCCCGCAAATCGACATCAGACATGCCAGCTAGTTCCTGCATCAAGTTCGGCAAACAGTTCGGCCAACAGAGTCCCGCCATTGTGGCCGCTATGGGCCGAACGTCAACCTGCGGGGCATCGGCTGCAACCGGGACTCTCGTCGTAACTTCAGTGAACCCGAGCCGAAAATCGACGTAACTGTCCAACTATCCACCTAATTATTGGTATATAAATTGCGCATTTCTCGAACTATACGCAAATCCTTATATTTAATTACCGCCCATTCTTGAACACCCCCTGATTAAGCTAGTCGACAACTTACGTCGACTAGCCACCGCCGCATCAGACCGCCGATAAGTCCCGCGCGACACAGCCGTTGCGTGTCAGTCCGGTCATTCGGATCGGCCTGTCAGCCCGACCAGTTAACACCGCCCCGCTTTGATTGTCGCCACAGGAAGGACTACCCTGGTCACCAGCGCAAGCGAATTCTCTCCCGCCACGCATGAAGATCAGGCGAGCTAACCATGAATGATCGAATCAGGTTTCTCCTCACGTTTGTCTGGTTACTACTCGCCGTCTCGATCGCCCCCGGAGCCGAGTATCGTTCGCACCCGCCGCAGCGGCCTCTCCCCACTCCGACCAAAGGTGAACTAGCCGTAGGCCCCAAGTTGTTCGTCGATGCAACTCGTGGTCACGACTCCAACGCCGGGACCGAAGCGGCACCCTGGCGCTCGCTGCGTTATGCAGCCCGCAAGGTACAGCCGGGCGATACCATCTATCTCCGCGGCGGAACCTATTACGAACACGTGGCTCTCGTGCGCTCCGGCACAGCAGAGGCACCCATCACCATTGCTTCCTATCCGGGCGAACTCGCCATCCTCGACGGCGGACTGAGGGAGTTTGCCGAAGACCCAGCTGGCAGTTGGCGACCACTTCCCGATGGTGCCGAAGGAGAATACATCTCCGCGAAATCTTACTTTGATGCCGACACGCGCTTGCCGCCGCATCAGTTCCTGCCGGGTGCCTGGGAACCCATGTGGGGCATCGAAGACGAGCGGCCCTTGGCACTCGGCAACTTTGCCGATTCACTCGTGCCGCTCCATGGCTATCGCACGCTCAAGGATCTTCGTTCACCGAACGAATACTGGCTCGGGAACAAACAGGAAATTGCAACGATCGGTCTCTATGGTGGGCCGGGGATGTGGTTCAACCGGCAGACGGGGCGAGTTCACATTCGCCTCGCCCACAACCAATTGGCGGGGCTTGGCAAGCAGGCGTATCGCGGCGAAACCGATCCGCGCCGCGTGCCTCTCATCGTGGCCCTCGGCTTTGGCGCGAACGTTCTCCGCTTGACCGGCATCAAGCACGTGACGATTCAAGGCCTCGTCCTGCGCGGCGCGACGGGCAGTCCTCTGATCCACGTCTACGGCTCGGAGAATATCGAACTCGATCATCTGACCGTCTATGGCGGCTTTCCAGCTCTACTCGTCAATGCGACGAAGAGCCTTCGCGTCACGAACAGCGCCTTTCGCGGTTTGGCTGCTCCCTGGACTTCCCGCGCGCACATGAAGTATCGAGGGACCGCCTCGTATCAGATCGTGCTGCAGAACAATCAACCGCTGAATGACGACATCGAACTCGCCTGGTGCGAATTCACCGACGATCACGACTTCGCTTATCTTCGCTGCGCGACCAACCTCCGCTTCCATCACAACCTGGTCGACAACTTTAACGACGATGGCCTCGAGTCTGGCCCTAAGCTCCGCGCACACACCCTCTTCATTTCGCAGAACCGGATTGGTGCGTGCCTGATACCGTTCTCGCAGCACGAGATTGACAAGGACGAATCTCCCGTCGATCACACTCCCGAAACCGGCGTGTTCGTCTATCGCAATGTGATCGACCTCCGCCGCGGCACCTACAAATCGCCTCCTAAAGAGGCCGACGCCACCGGCAGCTATCTGCACGAAGAAGGTCATCTGGTCGGCGATCACGGTGGACCCACCTGGCCCGTGCTCCGCTTCTATCACAACACCACGCTGCGCAAGACTCCTGTCTTTCGCGACTACTTTCTCTTTGGGCTAGGTGCTCAAGGGCTGCGGAATACCGAGCGCGATGTCCTCAACAACATTTTTGTGCAGGCCGAGCAAGTTCCCGGCGCGGGCTTCGCCGGCATTAAAGAGCCAGGTAACGTGCGCGCCGGTGGCAACCTGCTATGGGGCTTGAAAGAAGGGCCCGAACTGGCCCGCGAACCATTTGCCAAGTTCCGTGCCTCGCCACTGTTCATCGCCAGTCGCAAGTATTATGAACCGGGGCTCACCACGCACGATAAAGTCGCCGATCCCAAGTTTGTTGCTTACTCGGTCGATTCACCAGCAACTGCTGACCTGCACTTGCAACCCGACAGCCCCGCTCTGAACTCCGGTCTGAAAGTCCCTGCTGCCTGGCCCGATCCCCTGCGCGACGCCGATCAAGCCGAACCCGATATCGGCGCCATTCCCCACGGCGCTCCTGCCTGGGGCGTCGGCGTCGACGGGCGAATCTCGTTATTCACTGGCGAAGCACCCGTTCGTCAGTCACTCCGCGACTGACACCTCGCCCCCTTTAACCAATTCCCTAAGCCGACCAACTGGCTGTTAGCACTTGCAATGCTAAGAACTTACGGTTGCCATAGAGCAACGCTTATCGATGGCTTTAACTTTTATCTTTGTAATGACTTGCGCGAACTGTCAGTGGTCTACTTTGTCTTCCTTTTAGCGCAGACGGTAGGAAATCGTTACGGCATGCCGTAAGATCGACGGCTGACGAGCGAATACCTTGCCAAGCCGACATTTCGTCGCCAGGAGTGATAAGGTCATGTCTGTCCCCTCGAATGCAGCGTCCTCGAACGAGGAGCGTAAGGGAACGCGGGTTACGTTTCTCGATCAGACCGGCGCCAAGAGCGTCGAAGCGGTGATTGCCGATACGGTCACCGTGAAGCGAATTCTGCCCAACATCATCACCAAAATGAACTTACCCGTGATGGGTCCCGACGGGCAGCCGATGAGCTATAGCCTCGATCATAAAGAGGGTGGCAAGCGGCTGCGCGAAGAACAAACCCTGATCGACGCCTCGGTATTCGACGGTCATCACTTGATCGTCTATCCCGAGATCGTGGCCGGTTAAGCTCGTGGCGGCAGACCTCCTGGTCTGCCGAGTTCTAAGTCTTTTCTTCTCTTCTGGCTCAAACATTCGCATGAGCGCTACATCTCCCCGCCTGCGCCGGCTGCATAGCGACCTGAGAGCGATGCAACAGCTGCAGGCCGAAAGTTCGATCCTGCATTTCACTGCCGATGGCGACCTGCCCGAGGCGTATCAGATTCGTTTTCTCGGCCGCGGCCTGATGCGCGGCGAGAACAGCGGACCGATCGAACTTCAGGAACGTCACGAAGTGACCATTCGGCTCGGCGCGGGCTATCCGCGCATGATGCCAGAGATTCGCTGGAAGTCGCCGATCTTCCATCCGAACATTTCGGGCAACGGCTCGGTCTGCCTCGGCGGCTATGGTACGTATTGGGTGCCGAGCCTTACGCTCGACGAATTGTGCCACATGCTGTGGGACATGATTCGTTACGAAAACTACGACGTGACGAGCCCCTACAATCGCGAAGCGGCCCTGTGGGCCAAGACCCAGTCGTCGCACAAGTTGCCGCTCGATGCTCGCCCGCTACGCGACCGACTTGCCCGGGCGGCAGAAATGGAAAGCATGGGCATAAAGCCGACGCCGGCCAAGCTCGATCGCCCCGTGCGCACACCAGTCGCCGCGGTGCCGGTCCCCGTTCGCGCCGCAATTCCGCCTGTCATTCGTCCCCCCGTTCGTCCCGCCGCGACTATTGCGCGGCGCGCTAACGAAGCGGAAGAAAGTGGCGTGATGTTTTTGGATGACGCCATTGAAGCCGAGATCGTTCGTCCCGCTGCCAGCGATTCCGACATCATGTTTATTCAATAGTCCATTTCTGAGCCGGTAGCGTTAGCGCCCGGAGAGTACTTGCTTCGGCAGTGAATTCTCCGCGCCGCTGACGCTTCTGGCTCAGGCAATCGCGAACATTTCGTATTGATACCATTCCATTGCTATGACCTCAGCTCGGGCCAAAGAACCTTTTGACCTCGACCGGCTGCGCGATGCGCGGCAACTGGGGACGCTCTATCGGAGCGGCGCAGTGGTCGTGATCGAAGAGCCCGTGCTCGACGAGATTCTGTCGTACTCAAGTCACGACCTGGTGCGCGAAGTGGGAGGTTTCTTGCTGGGCGAGATTCATCAAGAAGAGCCCAATTGCGTGATCGTGCGGCATTTTCATCCCGCCGTGCAAGCCACTTCGCGGGCCGCGTCCCTAACCTTCACGCATGAGACCTGGTCTGACTTGCACCGGCAGGCGGAACTTCGCTTTCCTGGTGCGGTCGTTGTCGGCTGGCAACATACGCATCCAGGTTTTGGCGTTTTCCTCTCCGCTTATGACCTGTTCATTCACCGCAACTTTTTTTCGCTCCCCTGGCAAATCGCCATGGTCGTCGACCCCCGTCGCCAGGAACTCGGCTTCTTCCACTGGCGCGCCGACGAAGTCCTCGACTGTGGGTTTGTGTGCCTCGGCGGGTAGCGGCCAGAGGTTAGGGGCCAGGGATCAGGGAAAGGCAAGGTTCTCAAAACTGCTGCAATCAATAATCATGGACTGCAAACTCCAAATCTGAGCGTTTATCCTGGTCCCTGGCCCCTAACCTCTGGCCCCTCCTTCCATGTCCGACTTTATCATCGACGATGATGACCGCTACTCGCGCCTCCGGCTTATTAGCTGGTGGGATCAGGACAAACTGCGCGCGGCGAAGATTTTGGTCGTGGGTGCCGGAGCGCTGGGCAATGAGGTGCTGAAGAATCTCTCGTTGCTGGGTGTGGGCAAGGTACTGGTGATCGATCTCGACGAGATCGAAGACTCGAACCTGACGCGCTCGGTTCTGTTTCGCGCGAGTGACCGCGGCCAGAGCAAAGCGATCGCCGCAGCGAAGATGCTGCACGAGATTAATCCCGATACGCACGTGGTGCCGATTCACGGCAACGTGATGACCGACATCGGGCTAGGTGTATTTCGCGATGTCGACGTGGTGATCGGCTGCCTCGACAATCGCGAAGCTCGACTGTGGGTCAATCGCTGCTGCTGGAAAGTCGGCACACCGTGGGTGGATGGTGGGATTCAAGAGATCAGTGGCGTGGCCAAAGTCTTTGTGCCGCCGGGCAGCGCTTGCTATGAATGCGCGATGACCGAGAACGATTATCGCCTCATCAGTTTGCGCTATAGTTGCCCGCTGCTGAAGCGAGAGGACTTGCTCGCAGGCAAAGTGCCGACTGCCCCGACGATTGGTTCGATGATCGCTGGGCTGCAGACCCAGGAAGCGCTCAAACTGCTGCACGGTCTGCCTGTGCAAGCCGGCGCGGCGATGGTTTTCAATGGGATCGCCAACAACTTCTATACGACCCATTATCAGCGGCGAGAAGATTGCCTCAGCCACGAGACTTACCCCGAGCCGATCTCGCTTGACGCCTCCGCGGCATCGTTTACCGCGCAGGATCTATTCGGGGCGGCCCGCTCGCATTTCGCCGCAGGTACCAAGCTAACGCTCGAACTCGATCGGGACCTGGTCCTCGCGCTGCACTGTGGTTGTGGCAATACGCGCAGCGTCATGCGGCCGCAGCAACTGGTCGCCGCCGATGAAGCTTTGTGTCCCAGTTGCAGTCAGGCGGCCCAGCCCGAGATGATTCACTCCATCGCTCAAGATCATCCGCTCGCCAGTGAAAAACTCGCTGCCCTCGGCATTCCTGCTTACGATATTGTTCGCGTTACCGGCGGCGGTGAGTATCAAACCTTTCTGCTGGCCGCTGATGAGAAAGAAGTATTCAAGGCCTAACCTCATCAGTGCCTTGCCTTCCCCTAGCCCCTAGTTCCTAACCCCCAGCCCCTTCCCCTATGTCCGACGACATGCAATTTGGCGAAGTCGAGGAGTCGCAGCCGCAGCAGAACCTGCGACCCGACCGCAATCGCCATTTTGCTGTGGTCGCTTATGGCCAGCCCGTCGAGCGTGATCTGCCGATTTTTGTCGACCTCGATGTGCTCTTGGATATGGAAGCTCACGCGGCAAGCGATAAGACGGTCGAACTGGGCGGCGTGATGTTGGGCGGGCATTATGAAGATGCGGAAGGCCAGCCCTTCGTCGTCATTTCCGATTCGCTGCGGGCCGAGCATTACGAAAGCACGAAGGGAAGCTTCAAGTTCACGCACGATACGTGGGAGAAGATCTCGCGCCAGCGGGACGAGTTTCCTGCCGAGATGCAAATGGCCGGCTGGTATCACACGCATCCCGATTGGGGTGTGTTCTTGTCGGGCATGGACATGTTCATCTGCGATAACTTTTTCAACAAGCCGCTCGACGTGGCGTACGTGATCGATCCCTGCCGGCTCGATCGGGCGTTCTTCATGTGGACCGGCAAACCCAAAGAACGGATCAGGCGAACGGGCGGGTTCTTTGTCACCGCGTCCCGTTTTCGACAGGCCGAACTCGAACAGACCGTGCAGGCGTTAGAAGGAAAACAAGCAATGCCCAGCTATACACCTGGTTCCGCGGGTTCGCCGAATATTTACGTGCAGTCGCCACCACCGCCACCGAAGCCCGCGTGGGAAGGAATGGCGATGATGGGCATGCTCGCGCTGCAGTTCTGCCTGCTCTCGCTGATTGCCTGGAAACTGCTCGCCACGCCCGATGGCGGCGATTCTGCGGTTGCCAAACTTAGCTTGGAAAAAGAACTGGCGGCCCGCGCCGAGGCTGAACAATTGGCCCATCAGAGCCAGCGCGACTTGCTGGTGATGGATCGCGTGCTGCAAGAAGTGAAGGGAACCGATCGCGGGCTGGTCGAGCACTATCGCGAGGAGATGAACAAACGGAAAGATCTGGAACTGGCGCTGCGCAATAGTCAGGCAGTGCAGGAGCACAAGTTCGCGGAGTTCGAAGCCAGCCTCAAAAAACTCGAGCGCAGTAATCTTGACCAGGCCGCTGTGATTGAGACCTGGGAAGCGAAAAACGAGAAGCTCCATGCCGAGAACACGAAGCTGGCGGACGACCTGAAGCTGCGCGACGGACAAATTGCCGCGCTCGAAAAGCAATTGCAGCCCGCCGCCGACGAGGTCAGCACCAGTCCCTTCGCCTGGCCGCCAAACGGCCGCACCTGGTGGTATTTAGGAGGCGGCATCATCGTACTGGCGGCCTTCGGTTTCGCCGGTTATTGGTTTCGTAACCAAGCGCACGCTCCGGTGGACGAATCACTGGTAGAGTCACCGCCATCCGCAGTCGACAGTCCGGCCACCGAAACCGCGAGCCCGGAAAAGAACTCAGGCAAGAACGTAGGATAGATTCATGGATCCCAAGCAACGCACCGAACGTCTGCTCGCCGACCACGCGCTGTTGCAGAAGCTGAGTGCCGGCAGCAGCATTTTGAAAGTCGAATCGTTTGGGGAACCAGCCGATCGGTATGTCTTTACGTTTCGCGGCAAAGGACTGGCCCGCGATGTGACCCAGACCGGCGAGATCTCGATTGTCGAACTTCACCAGGTCGAAGTGCGCTTGCCCTATGCCTATCCCACCAGCCCGCCCGATATTCGCTGGCTCACTCCCATTCTTCACCCCAACATTTCGTTCAGCGGGTTCGTCAACCTGAACGAAATGGGTTTGCCATGGATGCCCGACGTGGGGCTCGACGTAATCTGCGAGCGTTTGTGGGACATGGCTCGCAGTGCCTATTTGAATCTCGACCGCGCAACCAACTACTCGGCCAAGAATTGGTACGAGGACGAATGCAAGCATCAACTTCCGGTCGACAGTCGTCCTCTGCGTTCGGCTGGCAGTGTGAGCACGTCGAATATCGTCAGCTATTCGCATCGCGCGGGCGAAGGTGTTCGGTGGACCTCTCCCGCAGCCACGGGCGAAGTCCTTTTCATTGACGAGAATACACCGGTACCCAATTCACCTGGGCGCAAGCAGCGCGGTGCCAAGGGGAAGGATGACGATGTGTTCTACATTGGGCCGGAATAACGGGGCCGCTAGCAGGGCTGCTTCACTGCAGGTTCAGGGGCGCTGCTATCGCGCGCAAATCTTGCGATTTTCTCTTCAGTTTCTCCGCTCAACTGCCGGGGATTGCTCTTTCGCCTCCCTGCTTGTTTTGCTAATTACCGCCAGCTGCCAGGCTTCTGCATGCCCCGCGCGCAATTGTGTCGCGCGGTGCTGATTTTCGCGAAGCGGCATTTTCGGCGAGGCGATTGCCATGAACCGCGTGTGGGGAATGCTCCGTTGGGTTCGTGAGAAGATGAACATCAAGCTGGCCCTTGTGGTGCTGGTGATGGGGACCGGTCTGTCCATGGGCTACATCGGATACCGGCGGATCAGCGGCAAGCAAGCCTTGCCCGAACCGAAGAAGGTCGTCACCGGTGGCGGCGCGCCGATTCCTGGTGACCCTGCTGAGTTTGCAACCCCTGCAGCTGCCGAAGCACCGGTCTATGATCCGCACGCGCCGGTGGGAGCTCCAACGCAACCGCCGCCGTTTGCTTTCAACTCGAATGCTTATGGAACTCCGGCGACTACGCCGCCTGCCGACAGCACGCCGCCGGCCTACTCCGCCGATACCGGAGCGCCAGCGCAACTGGCTCCCTATCAACCTGTGGTTGCTGGAGACAACGCAGCCTATGCCGCTGATCCCGCGCAGCCCCCTGCCGAAGAGGCACCTTTGCCAAGCGCCCCGCCCGATGGCCAGCCTGCGCCATTCAATAGCTTTGCAGCTGCACCGGGCGATCCTCCTGCCAATCCCATCCGCGGTAGTGCCTCGCTAAGTGATGATCCTGCCACCGAACCAACTCCCACCGAAGCGATGCAGCCCAACGCGTATGCTCCGCCCGGTTACGACAGCGCGCCGACCGAGCCCATTCCTACCGCCTACAATCCGATGCCGCTCCGTTCGGCACCTCTGAGCCTGGCCCCGGAAACAGCTTCGCCCAATTCGTATGCTCCGCAAGTGGCCGCGACTGACCTGGCTGAACCCGCGCCGCGCGCTCTCGGTGGTTACAGCAGCAGTGCTGCTGCATCCCCCCGCGATGCCGGTGCTCGTTCAGAAGCCACCGGCCAGGGAACGCCGGGCGAACGTCACTTCGAAGGTGCCCAGACCCCAGCACTCACGCTCGAAAAAGTAGCCCCCGCTGAAATCCAAGTGGGCAAACTCGCCACGTTCGAACTGCATGTGAAGAATGTCGGCCAGATTCCGGCCCAACAAGTCCAAGTGACTGACCAGATCCCACGTGGAACGCAACTTGTCGAAGCCAAGCCGCAATTTCAACGGGCTGCCGATGGCACGCTCGTCTGGCCGCTCGGCACCATGCAGCCCGGCGATGAGAAAGTCATTCAATTGCAAGTGATGCCGCAGGCCGAAGGCGAAATTGGCAGTGTCGCGCAAGTTACCTTCGCGGCGACTGCCACTGCCCGCTCCATCAGCACTCGGCCACTCCTCACCATTGAGCATAGCGCGCCGGAAAAATTGTTGATCGGCGAAACGCTCAATATGACGATCACGGTCAGCAATCCCGGCACTGGTGCCGCGACAGGCGTTGTGGTCGAAGAAGACGTGCCGCAAGGGCTGTCGCATCAATCGGGCAACGAGCTTGAATATGAAATCGGCACGCTGCGGCCCGGCGAATCCAAGCGAATGGAACTCACCCTGCGCGCCGATAAGGCCGGCATCATCAAGAACACGATCGTTGTCCGTGGCGATGCCAATCTGGCTGCCCAGCACGAAATCAACATCGAAGTCATCGCCCCGCAGTTGCAAGTCGGCGTCGTGGGACCGAAGAAGCGGTTCCTCGAACGTCCAGCCACTTACACCGTCTCGGTTAGCAACCCCGGCACCGCAGCAGCTCGCGATGTCGAACTCGTCGCCTATTTGCCGCGCGGCATGAAGTTCGTCGAAACCGATTCGCAAGGCACCTACGACCCGCAGCAACATGCGGTCTTCTGGAGCTTACAGGAACTTCCCGCCACTAAGGCTGGCAATGTAAAGTTGACCGCCATGCCGCAGGAAGTGGGCGATCAAAAATTGCGGATCGAAGGGCGCGCCGACCTCGGCCTTAACACCGCCTTCGAGCAGGTGGTCAGCGTCGACGCTGCTGCGGAATTGATTCACACGATTGCCGATCTGTCGGACCCGATCGAAGTGGGGAGCGATACGACCTACGAAGTGAAGGTGACGAACATCGGCACCAAGTCGGCGACCAACATTCGCATCTCGGCAATGCTCCCACCCGAACTGAAAGCCCTCTCCGGCGAAGGACCGACGCGCGCGGCCAACGACGGCTCGCGCGTTATTTTCGAGCCGCTCGCCCGGCTCAATCCGCAGGAGGAAGCCGTCTTTCGCATTCAAGCCAACGCTCAGAAGGCGGGCGATTTCATCATCCGCGTTCAGATCAGCAGCAACGAGTGGCCGAATCCGGTCACCCGCGAAGAAAGCACCCGCGTCTATCTCGACCGTTAAAACGCACTGGTCGCTAACGCCTAGCCCACAATTTCCAAACCACTGTCGTGCTGAATCGGTTTGGGCTTGCGGCGGAAGAGGTAATAGATCCCAACTGCGAGCATCAATGCTCCTAAAAAGACAATGATCGCGAAGACCGGGCGATAGAAGAGCCAGGCCGAGGCGATCACCAGCGAGCCCAGCATGAGCGTGCCGGCGATGGCAATAACAAAGACACCGCCGCTAACCAGATTGCCGAGGATGGGAATCCAATCGCTGACGGCAGTGATCGGTCCCATCAAAAACATAAAGCCGAAGAAAATAACCAGCACCCCGCCACCGCGCAGCACCCAGGTCCAGAAGGTGTTATCGCTGCGGGCCAGTTCGAACATCTCATGCGGCGGCAGCGTCTTCGTGCGCAACATGCTGATCGGCTTGCCAGCTTTGGTCGTGAACGGTTCGAAGCCTGTCCCTGTTTGTTCGGCGACGATGGTCGTCGGCCCGGGCTTTACCACGACGAACTTAATGCGAACGTCGCCCACCTGCGTGTCCCCTTCTCCGCCCCCCCTGAATTCCTCGGCAAACTCGCTGTTGATTTGATCTTTCGGAGCATGAGGGAACCACTTGCTCACCGGCATGTACAGTTCGTCGCCACGCAGAACCGCATCGCGCCGCACTTCTTCCGGCATCGCAGCGAACTCTTCGGCAGAGATCACGCGAGGCTTGCGATTGCCAGCGTGATCGGTTTGGGCAATTTGATTGGTATCGAGTGTGAACGCGCCCAGCGTGACCTTGTCGGCCACTTCTTCATGCGAGTGCAGCGGCATGTAACCGGGGTTTTCATGCCCGCTTCGCTTATGAAAACCGCTTGAGCTTTCCGTGCCTTCGACCCACTTGCGCGTGTAGTCGTAGGTGGTGACTGTCTTGTTGTTCCGCCTTTTCGTCTCTTTCTTTTCCGTCCACTGATACATCTCGACGACGCGCCGCAGCTTGATGGCTGGCTCGCTAACGCCCAGCTTCTCGTCGCGGAGCGCTCCCTCGACGGCCGTCTCGCCCGTGACATAGACGAGCTTGCCGTTATTGGCTGGATCGATCTGGTCGGCCGGAACCGAGATGACTTGCTTCTCGCCTTCGTCGAGACTCTTGGCCGTCTTGACGCTGTTCCCTTCGTTCCAGAACAGGAGTCCGCTGCCAGCAAACATGGCGACCGGTGCAATGAGCAGGCCGAAGAGAGCGCTCGTAATCCGCGAGCCCCACGACGAACTGCTGGTCACAGAAAAGGAATCGTTTGACATGCGAGACTCTCCGGTTTGATTTGCCACCCTGATTGGGCGGAAAACTATTCGTTAGAGAATCGTCGTTCTTGCCAGCCAGCGTGACAAGTGTGGCAAACAGTTCGGCAGAGAGGGAATTTGCAGGCCCTGCCGGTGCCGTTTCAGCCCGTAATTGGCCGCCGGCACGTACCGCGTAGGAATAAACGGCTCAGTTGGAACCCCTTGCGCGCCAGCGCAAAGTAGCTGAATGGGCCATCGTTCAGCTACCGAATCGGACTTCGCCCCCTTCACAAAAACAGGCGACGACTAGTCCAACTAGCGCTCCATGTCATCTCGTTGACCCACGCGCTTGCGCGGGTGAACTGCAAAACAAGCGAACCACCCGTTCAAACGGCCGCCAGCGGCCCGGTGAACCTGGTTTGGCAACCTGGTATCCATCGATCGTTCAGCGACTACGTCCGGAAAAAGACGAGCGTCACGATGATAAAGATCGGAATCAGTACCGCGCCGCTGTAGAGCATGTAGCCGAAGAAGCTCGGCATCCGGACCTGATTTTCTTCCGCAATGGCTTTGACCATGAAGTTCGGGCCGTTGCCGATGTAGGTATTCGCGCCCATGAACACGGCCCCGCACGAAATGGCAGCCAGCAGTCTCACCGCATCGGGTCCGCCCTTCTCGAGGAAGGTCTTGAGATAGATCGGGCCGACCACTTCTACACCATTCAACCCGCAAGCGGTTGCAGCGATGGTCATGTACGTAGGTGCATTGTCGAGAACGCTGGAGAGAATTCCGGTCACCCAGAAGAACTGCCAGGTTTCGCTCATGGCGAACTTAACGCCCATGATTTCGCGCCCACCAATCGGTCGACCCCAGGCATTGAGAATTTGCAGGGCGGGGGCCATGGTGATGAAGATGCCGATGAACAGCACCGCCACTTCGATGATCGGACCAAACGTGAACTTGTTGTTGAGGCGGTTCTGCTTGCTGGTGGTCAGATACCCGGCGATCGCCAGACCGGCCATCATTCCTTCGGCCACTCCAATCGGCCAAGGCTTTTGCCCGAAGAAGGCAAAATTGCCCGAGGCATAAATGGTCGCGACGACACCCAGCAGGAATAGCAGATTGAGCCCCCCTTCGACGCCAAGCGGCTCGTGCTTCATCACTGCTTCCAACTGTGATCCGGCGCGTTCCTTTTCTTCTTTCGCAAACACGACCTGATCCCAGATATTGAAAATCACCAGCAGCATGATGTTCACCAGCAGCCAATGGGGCCAAAGGTGAATGAGGGTCCATTCGAAGGGGACGCCCTTCAAAAAGCCCATGAACAATGGTGGATCGCCCAGTGGCGTGAGCAGCCCGGCGCAATTCGACACGATGAAGATGAAGAACACGACGATGTGAGCCACCTGTTTGCGGGTGCGGTTGGCTCGCAACAGCGGACGAATGAGGAGCACCGAAGCACCGGTCGTGCCGATGAAGCTGGCGAGCAAGGCGCCAATGAGCAAGAGCATCGTATTGGCCAGCGGTGTGCCGTTGAGCGAACCTTTGATATAGATGCCGCCGCTGATGACATAGAGCGCGGCCAGCAGAATCATGAACGAAACGTATTCGTGCAGTTTTTCGGCAATCTCGTGTACGCCGGCAGTACCAAAGGCGTAGACCAGATACGCAGCCAGCGGTACTGAAAGGAGGGCAACGATGATTCCCTTGTTGGTGTTGTGTTCCCACCAGTGGGGACTGACCAGAGGGAAGATCGCGATGCACAGCAGCAGCAACACGAATGGCAGCACAGATACTAGCGGCAGTTCCAATCCCATATTGCTATGCGCGGCATGCGCGGCGTCGTGCTCGCCTTCGTGGCCGGCGGCATGAGCGTGGTCGTCCGGCGTCGCTGCGGGTGTTCCTTGAGCAGCTTGATCCGCTGTTTTGGCCTCTGCCTCGGCAGGAGTTGTGGCCGGAGTCGCGGGCTCTTGCGCGTGGGCCGCGGCGGGGAATTCCGTCGCACACCAAACACCGGACAAGATCATGGCAGCGCACAGGAGGGCGCTCTTCACTGGCGGGTTCATCATCGAAGTTCGTATCGTTAGCTGAAGGGCTGAACTAGCGGCCAAAGGAAGCCGGCGACAAGGAGAGAGGCCCTATCGTAACTTGCCGAAAAACCGACGGAAAGGGACGATCTGCAGCGGTTTTCAGGTCATTTGCACACGGTCTGAAGAATTTGTCATCTACGACTATTTGTCACCTCAGCGCAGATCGCCGGGCGAGAGTCGACCGTCGTGCAGGGCCGAAGCAACGAGCACGGCCGACCCACCGGCTTGCGAAAGATCGCTCAAGTCCTGCTTTGCGCGAACTCCTCCCCCCGCGATGATCTCTAACTGCGGATAAGCCCCCCTTAGCATTCGCACGAGCGGGAGCGTCGAGATGCCCCGACCGCTCCCCACAGCGGCCAGATCGAGCACGATCAGACTGCGAATGCCACAGCGCAGCACTGCTGCGGCGATCTCGGCCGCAGTCATTTTTTTCCAAGCCGCGTCGGTCGTAATCGGTCGGCCTTCTTGCAAATCGAGACTGAAGACAACTCGTTCGAGCGGAATCAGACCCGCGGCGGCCAGTTGCTGCAGTTCGTCTGGACCACTCCACGACTCAAGCCCCAGTACCAGGCGAGAATTCTCGGTCGGCAACCTCGTTAGCCGTTGCCAGGTTGTCGCCGCTTCGTCAGCCGTGCTAACACCCGCATCGAGGAGGAGCGAAAAACCGGTTTCGGCGATCGCTTGCCAGGATTCGATGTCGGGAATGCCCAGCATGATCGCATCGAGATCGGCCACGTAGATTTCGTTGAATTCGAAGGCGATTTTGAGCGCGGTCGCGACTGCCCCGGGATGGGACGAATGGACGAGTTCGCTGACGATGGGGCGGTATTCGTCGCGCCGCCCCCCCACGCCGCGCACGACGAGTCCTTCTTTCAGATCGATGACCGGAATCACTCGCACCGCAGACTTCCTTCGAAACTGCCAAGACAAACGATCTTTCTCGCACTATACTATTCGCTGCGCAACTCGACTGCCGCAGGCGGCCGCGCAGGGACACAACCGAGGTAAAACCAGGCTGACGATCGAGCATGAAACTGCGAGCCGGGATCGTGGGTTTGGGAGACGCCTGGGAAAGTCGGCATCGGCACGCCCTGCGGGCCCTCTCCGATCGCTTTGAAATCAAAGCCATCTGCTGTGAAGTGGCCCATCTGGCCGAACAAGCGGCCAAGGACTTTCGCGCGGAAGAAATGGACGGCTTTCGGGCCCTCTGTGCTCGTAGCGATATCGATGTAGTCTTGATTCTCTCACCCCAGTGGTACGGCCCGCTGCCGATCATCGCGGCCTGCGACTATGGCAAGAGCGTTTATTGCGGCGCGGCCCTCGATATCGACACTCCCGCCGAAGCGGCCATGTTGAAGAAGAGGGTCGAAGAGGCAGGCATTGCCTTCATGGCGGAATTTCCCCGCCGTTTAGCTCCCGCGACCATTCGCATGAAGGAACTGATTGCGACGCGTCTGGGCAAGCCGCGACTCCTCTTCTGCCATCGCCGCTCGTCCGTCGAACCTGCTGGCCACGGTCGCCGCCCGACCCGCAATTGCCCGACCATGCAGCGCGAAATGATCGAGCAGGTCGATTGGTGCCGCTATGTCGCCGGCCTGGAGCCAACTTCGGTCATGGGCATTCGCCACAGCCTCACCGGCCAGCCCGATGGCGACGATTATCAAATGATGAGCCTCGATTTTTCCCCTCCTGGCGAAATTGGCGTTGGCCCGGTCGCGCAAATCAGTTGCGGCCGCTATATGCCGTCGTCCTGGCCCGAAGCGGTCTCCTTTCGCCCACCAGCTGCTTTGCAAGTTTGCTGCGAGCGGGGGATGGCCTTCATCGACCTGCCGTCGTCCCTCACCTGGTTCGACGAAGCGGGCCGGCACTTGGAATCGCTCGACAGCGAGCGTCCCGTCGGCGAACATCTACTCATGCAGTTCTATCGGGGCGTGACGAGCCTGGTGCGCAAAGTGAACGACCTGGAAGATGCCTACCGCGCACTGTCGGTCGTCATCGCCGCCCGCGAAAGCTATTACACGGGCAAACGAGTTGCGGTGAATCCGCCGACATCCGAGTCGCCCTAGGTTCGCACATCATCAAATCGAATGGTGGGCCGCGAATCTCAACCCTCGCTACATACACATGACCACCAAAAAGAAAAAGCACGCCACAGCTCAGCTCAACGCAATTACCGCGCGCGGCACCGAGAACGATATCTGGAATGTGCCCAACATCATCACAATGGTGCGGCTCGTCTTGGCGATCGCCGTGTTCGTGCTCATTCCCCTGCACCAATTCACGGCCGCGCTGATTGTGTTCGTGATCGCCGCCAGCACCGATTGGATGGATGGCTACTGGGCCCGCAAGTATGGCCAGGTGACCAAGCTGGGGCGCGTACTCGATCCGTTCGTCGATAAGATCATCATTTGCGGCACCTACATCTTTCTTGCGGCCGAAGTGAACTCAGGCATCGCCGCCTGGATGGCCACCGTCGTGATGGGGCGCGAATTGCTCGTCACCGCGCTCCGCTCGGTGATTGAGGGAAGCGGCGGCGATTTTTCGGCCAAGTGGGCCGGCAAGGTGAAGATGGTCGTGCAATGCCTCGCGGTCGTTGCCAGCCTCGTTGCCCTCCGTCACTTTGCCCAGTACGGAGCAGGCACCCCGCTGCCCGATTGGTTGGGAGTCGTGCTGCCCATCGCCGTCTGGGGTTCCATCGCGATCACCATCTACTCGGGCCTCGAGTATGTCTTCATCGCTGCCAAAAAGATGAATTGAGCAGCTGCAGCCGATAGTGGGTAATGGGTAGGCCAAAGACCACGTCCCTAACGAACCAGAGCGGTTCAGCGAGGCAATGCTCGAAGCGTATCGGATCGTCGTGCAGGGCGGTGCGCAACCAAAAATGGAATGCCCCTTCGTAAGGGACGGGGTGCCCGACCCACGTTTGCTGCTTGAGACAATTCGAGTTCTTTCCCTTGGTCGCAGAGCAGATTAACTTGACTGCCGTGCAAGAGTATAGGCAATTAGCCGTCAGACTTATGTCCGCACCGTCACCCAAGCTCGCGAACGTGTTCTTCGGGCTTTTGCCCGATGTTCTGCAACTGCACCGGACTGCTGACGCGACAAAGATTCTCCGCGTTCCAGCAAGGGCGCCCGAGGTCGGTGATCTCGTCGTCCACAACGATGGTGACGAACTCACTGTAGCGGTGGGAAAGATCAGTCATCGCCACTTCGAATGTTCTCCATCGCGAGCCGAGCGGAAAGAGGACCGGCAGCGTGAAGCCGCCGAACATGCGATCAATTGGATTCAGGAAATTCTGGCAGATCGAGTTCGCTTTCGCGTCGAGTATTCATTGGGACGAGTCGTCGCTGGTTCGGACTGGAACCCCATGGAAACCGACGGTGGCCGCTGGCTTGCCGCAACCGATCAAGCGAGGGAATATCTTTGGAGCGGTGAGCAAAGGGCGTAGTCGCTTAATCCTCGATGGATGTCAGGTTGCCAAACCTGGTTAACCGAGCCGCTTGCGGCCGCTGAACTGCTAGTTCTGCGATTTTACAGTTCACCCTCGCAAGCGAGTGGGTTAACCAGATGACATTGAGTGCCAGTTGGACTACGACCTTTGCTGCTTTCTGGGCAATGCGAGGTGAGGGCTGCCTGCCGCCCCGGCATAATCGGCACTTACCGCAAAAGACGCCTCTCAGAATCGCGCTAATCGCGATATAGTGTTACGCTTTGAGGTGGGCGGAGGCCGAGAATCCTGTGGTGCGGAAGCCTATAGTGCGGCGGGCACCGCGACGAGCCTTGCCAGCTGCAAGTTTCGATTAGAGTAGATGAGTACCGCCGCAGCGGTCTCTGCCCACGCCCGACTCCCGACATCGGAAAGCAGTTGCATGACGAAGCGCCCCCGAGGAGGTCCGCCCCGGAAATTTCCCGGGAGCACCGCCAGCAGACGGACGCCGATTCGCTTCGTCTATATGCCCGACCTCAACCTCGCGATGAACGAGGTCAATATCGACGACTATCAGAACTTTCTCGTCCGCACCGATCACGTGCCGCGCGAAGGTGAGCAGGTGATGGCCATCACCGCCGAGATTCTTGTCGTGGCCGAGGTCGCCCATCGCCTGAGCAAGTACCCGGCTCCCGGCGGCATCGTGAACGTCGAAGAGATCCTCGTCGTGGTTGTCCCGCTCGAAGTCTACAACAGCGACGCCGATGATGACGACGACGACGATGAAGACTCGGAGCGCCGGGGCGACGCCGACTAAACGAGGGCGGAACAAGCAACAATCGAGGGCGAGGGGGGCTGGAACTTGGGACTCGCTCAAGCGGGGTGTGCGAAAAAATGGCTACTAAACTGCCGCCGCCCCAAGAATTCGCCAGAAACTCTGGCCCGAACGGGGTTTGGTGTCGCGAAGCGGGCTGGTTTCCGGCATAATAATCGCCCATAGTCTCGGCGTGATGCGCTCGTTTGCTGGCTGTCAGCATGGGGGGTGCCATCAGGCCGGAGAGCTCGCAGCTACTCTGTTCCTCACTCACGATGTTGCCAACCTTGCCATTCACGCTCGATGCCCGGTCCTTGTGGCCGGCCCTCCCGGGGCAAGGTACAACCGCGCACAGAATTGCGCGATTAGCGCCAGGCGAGTCGACTCGTTCGACACGGCTCGCCCGTTGCTATCAACTGGACTCATCGGCTGAAGCCCAAGTGGCTGCTAGCGCCCGTTCGCGGGCTTTCGTACACGTTGCGTATACGTCTGTTTTTTGCCCTGACGGCTATCGTCGCGAGCCAGCCAGCTCGAGCGAAAGCTGCTGGCGGCAGCGCCCTTGGCGGCCCACATCAAACTGCGAGAGCGCGAATCACGCGCCTCGCCGGGCCACTCTCCCGCGCTGCGCGGCTGGCTTTCGCCCAGCATTGGTTCGTTGGTCTGCGAGTTGCGCGTCGTTATCGACGGTGGCCGAACCAACACTGGCCGGCGGACATGACGGCTGGTTACGACCAGCTGCGCCGGAGGATAGGTGCCAGGGCGGGCCTTCAAATCACGAGAGAAAACGAGTCCATGAAAAGCGAAATGTTGGTGAATGTCTCGCAGCCCGAGGAGTGCCGAATTGCCATCATTGAGGATGGCCTGCTGGAAGAGCTGTACATCGAGCGCGCGAGTGCGGACAATTACGTCGGCAATATCTATCGTGGGCGGATCGTAAACCTGGAGCCAAGCATTCAGGCTGCGTTCGTCGACTTCGGCGTCGGCCGCAACGGCTTTCTGCACATCAGCGATGTCGAGTCGCAATACTTCCGCCAAGGTGGTTTCGACCCGGCCGAAGCGATGATGGGCGGCCGCAATGCTGATATCGATACCGGTGAAGACGACAACGGCGACAGCGACGAAGAGGGTGGCGAAGAAGGTGACCGTCCGCCGCAACGCCAACAGCGCCAGCGGCGTCCGCCCCGTGGTGGCCGCCCACGCATCAAGCCGCCGATTCAAGAGATTTTTCGCCGTGGCGACGAAGTGCTGGTGCAAGTCATTAAAGAAGGGATTGGGACCAAGGGTCCAACCCTGTCGACCTACATCAGCATTCCCGGCCGCTACTTGGTGTTGATGCCCGCGCTCGGCCGCGTTGGTGTCTCGCGCAAGATCGAAGACGATCAACTGCGCCGCACCCTGCGAGACACGCTGCTGGAACTTAATCCGCCGAAGGGGCTGGGCTTCATCGTGCGGACTGCTGGTCAGGATCGGGCGAAGAAGGAACTTTCGCGCGACATGGCCTATCTGCTGCGACTGTGGAAGGTGATCGTTCGCCGCTTGCGAAAGACCACTGGACCAGGCGTGATTTACGAAGAAAGCGACATGATCATCCGGACCATTCGCGACATCTTCACCGCCGAGATCGATGCCATCTACATCGACCAGGCCGATGCCTATGAACGGGCCAAAGAATTCTTGCAGCTGGTGATGCCGCGGCACGTGAACCGGTTGCATCATTACGACGGCCGCGAGCCACTGTTCCACAAATACAAGTTGGATCAGGAAATCGCTGGTATTCACAAGCGCAAGGTGCCGCTCCGCGGGGGTGGTTCGATTGTCATCGATCAAACCGAAGCGCTCGTCGCCATCGACGTGAATAGCGGTAACTTCCGCACCGGCGACGATGCCGAAACGAGTGCCTTCAAGCTGAACATCTCGGCGGCGAAGGAAATTGCCCGCCAATTGCGGCTGCGCGATCTGGGCGGTGTCGTAGTGAACGACTTCATCGACATGCGTCGTGAGAAGCATCGCCGCGGTGTCGAACGGGCCCTGCGCGACGCGATGCGCCGCGACCGCGCCCGCACCAAGATTCTGCGAACGAGTCCCTTCGGTTTGATCGAAATGACTCGCCAGCGGATTCGCCCCAGCTTGAAGACGGCTGTTTATAGCGACTGCCCCTGCTGCACGGGCCGTGGTGTGGTGAAGACTGCCGAAAGCATGGCGATTGAAGTCGTTCGCCTGCTGATGCTCGCCAGCCAACAGCCGAAGATTGCCCGGGCTACGGTCAAGGTTTCGGAGCCCGTTGGCGCTTACTTGAACAACAAGAAGCGACGCGAGATCACCCGGCTGGAAGATGACTGCAACATGAGCGTGCAGATTCTCAGCTCGGCGACGGTGTTCCCCGAACACCTGGAAATCGATCTTCGCGATGTCGAAGGTCGCGAGATTGTGCTGCCGGTGTAGTTCTCCAGAAAACTTGCGGCATCAACAAGCGCAGCGAGTTCGCACTCCAACAGCGAACTCGCCCGGTGGAATATCGCATGCGTTGGTTGCTGATTGCGCGCTACGCTTTCGCTGCCAGCCCGGTGAGAGTGCCGCTACTGGAGCCAAACTTGTCGCTGGGAATGCCCAAGCGATGAAGCATTGAAAGATAAAGATTGCTCAGTGGCGGTGGCGATTTAGGATCGAAGGCCAGATGCTGGCCATGATTGAAGCCGCCGCCGGCAAACAGAATCGGCAAGTTCTTGGTCGAGTGATTGCTGGCGTTCCCCAAATTGCTGCTGAAGTAGACCATCGTCCGGTCGAGCAGCGACTCCCCCTCTTCCTGCGTGTTCTTTAGCTTGGAGAGCAACTCCTGCACGGTCTTCATCTTCTCGAGCTCAAGAATCTTCAGCTGCTCGATCTTCTTCGGATCCTGCCCGTGATGCGACAGGTCGTGGTGCCCCGCTGAGATCCCTTGAATCGGCGGCACATTGCTGGTGCCGAGCAGCAGCATGGTGATCAGCCGCGTCGAGTCGGTTTGAATGGCCAGGTGAATCAAATCGAACATCAGGCGGTTCTTGCCGATAAGATCGGCCGAGTTCATGTTGTTCGCGGGCTGCTTGGCATCGACTTTCGGCTTGGGTCGATTCGCCCACTCCTGCTGCACCACCATCCGCTGTTCGAGTTCACGCACGCTGGTGAAGTACTCGTCCAGCTTTTCCCGGTCGCGCGTGCCGATGGCCGGATTCAATTGCTTCGCCTGGGCGTGCAGCGTATCGAGGATGCTCTTACCATTCCGCAGCCTGCGCTTTTGGGATTCGACTTCGTCGGGCCTGCCATCGAGAAACATCTTGGCAAAGACACTGGCGGGATAAAGGTCCGGCGGCACGAGCGCTCCGCTGCGCGTCCACGACAACCCAAAGCCTTCGGCCGATAAAGACAAACTCGGAAAGCGCGTTTGGCCTCCCAAATGCTCCGCGGCAAATTGATCGAGCGAAATCGAGTTCCGAAAGCCCGCACGAATCTCGGGATGTGGTGCGGCAGTCAGAAAACTGAAGATTGAATCGTGGCTCGAACCAACATCGGGATGGGACAAGCCCGAGATGACGGAGAAATCGTTCCGCAGTTCGGCGAGCGGTTCGAGATAGGGCGAGAGTGTGTAGTCGCGACCCGTATCGGTGGGAAAGAAGTAATTCGGATTCACGCTCAGCGGTGTGCAAATGCAGACCATTCGCCGTGGCACAACCTTTTTCTCACCCGCGCGCAACTTGGGTTGCAGCGCGTCGAGCATCGGCAGCGCGAGAGTTACGCCCGCAGCTCGCAAGAACGAACGGCGTGAGGATTGATTCAGCAAACGCGTGACTGCGGTTGAAGTGGCCATCGCGAGTCTCAACGGAGAGAGGTGGGCTGCCGGGGAGCGGTGCCTGCAGAATAGCGTACCGGGAGCGATCAATTCAAGTTTATTGATGGAAGAGTTTGGGCCAGAATCCGTGACCTATGTTTGTGCGGCACGCTGCGCGCGCATTGCGGGCGCTGGTCGAATCGTCACAGAGGT
Organism: Anatilimnocola aggregata; assembly: GCF_007747655.1. Classification (NCBI taxonomy): domain Bacteria; kingdom Pseudomonadati; phylum Planctomycetota; class Planctomycetia; order Pirellulales; family Pirellulaceae; genus Anatilimnocola; species Anatilimnocola aggregata. Next base: position 702,829 of record NZ_CP036274.1, on the reverse strand, counting down.
CTTGCGCGGAAGTCTCGTTGCATGCGATACCTGGAAATTTGCTCGGTTGCCTTGATCGTGCTGATCGGTTGTCAATTGCCGGCCGCCAGTGCTGCCAACGGCCGCGGCGAACTCACGATCGAGGCGGTCGATAAAGACACCGGCAAGCCGCTGGCCGTGCGGATGATCCTGCGCGACGTCCGCGGCAAAGCGATTCGTCCGCCAACCAAGACTCCCTTTTGGCACGATCACTTTACGTTCGATGGCACGATCACGCTCGATCTCGCGCCGGGCAGTTACACGTTCGAAATGGAACACGGGCCCGAGTACAAGACTCGCTATGGCAACTTCGAAATCGAACGAGGTGCTGAGGATACGAAGGTCGTCGACCTGCATCGCGTCGTGAACATGCGCAAGGAAAAGTGGTACGCCGGCGATTTACACCTGGCGCGCGATCCGGCCGAAGTCGAACTGCTGATGCGGGCGGAAGAGTTGGATATCGTGGCCGATGTCACCTGGTGGAATAACAAGAGCCTGTGGGACAAGAGGCCGTTGCCGACCGACCCACTGCTGCGATCCAGCGATGGACGCTTCGCACAAATTCTCGGCGGCCGCGACGAGCGGGCCGGAGCTTCACTCCTGCTGCTGAATTTGACGAAACCCTTCGCGCTCGGAGCAGCAGGTCAGGAGTTCCCCAGCCCCTTCGCCATCGTGGGCCAAGCGCGCGAACAAGCAGCAGCACATATCGCCGCCCGCAGTGCCACGCTTTGGGATTTGCCCGCGCTGGTAGCCGCCGGGCAATTGGATTCCCTCGTCGTTGCCAGTGAGTCACTGCAGCGAGACGAAATCCAAGCACCAGCCGCGTGGGAGAAACCCAAAGACGGCGCGCTCTATCCGGGCACGACCGGCGCAGGACGTTGGTCGCAGGAAGCTTACTTTCATCTGCTCAATTGCGGACTGCGCATCGCTCCCGCGGCTGCCAGTGGCAGTGGGCTCACCACCAATCCAGCAGGCTATAACCGCGTTTATGTTTACTGCGAAGAGTTCTCGCCCGAAGCCTGGTGGGACGGTTTGAAGCAAGGTCGCGTGGTCATTACGAATGGTCCACTCCTTCGTCCGCTCGTGAACGAACAGCCTCCGGGACATGTCTTTCAAGCAGAGAAAGGGCAGACCGTTGAACTCAGCATCGCGCTCAACCTGGCGACGCGCGAGAAGATCGAATATTTGGAAGTGATTCAGAACGGCAAAGTTGTCCACGAAACTCGGTTGGATGAATGGGCCAAAGCAGGCGGGCGGCTGCCGACCGTCAAGTTCGACCGCAGCGGTTGGCTGATGATTCGCGCGGTGACCAACGCGGCGAAGACATATCGCTTTGCGATGACTGCCCCCTATTATGTTGAGATTGGCTACGAGCGAACGGTGAGCAAAAAGTCGGCCCAGTTCATGCTCGATTGGCTGACGGAGCGAGCCCGCCGGATCACGCTCACCGACCCCGAGCAAAGACAAGCCGTGATGCAATTCCACCGGCAGGCCCGCGACTTCTGGCAGCAGAAGGTGGCGGAAGCGAACGCGGAATAGTGCTAAGGGGTCAAGTTGACAGGCTGGAAGCCTATCCCACGAGTGACAGCTGACAGGTTTTGGCATTCTTGGAACTTGCTATTTGCCGATTTTTGCAAGTTCGCTATCGTGCGCATGGTGTGTCAGGCTTAGCCGGGCGGGCTCCCTTTGCGCGACGATGTGCAAGGTTGGCCAGCTGGCATGATGCGACGTGTTGAGCCTGCAGTTTGTCAGGGAGGACGGATGTGAACTCACTCAAATCGACTTGCGTGATCCTCGTGCTGGCCGGCGTGCTGTACGGGGTCTACGTCACTCTCAATGGGCCTGAAAAGTCCCCCTCGAGCTCTCTCTCGCAGCAACAGCTGACCGAGATGCAGCCCCCCGCAATTGACTTTGGTCAAGGCGCGGCCAATGGACAACCGTCGTTGCCGCCGCTAATCGATTCGCCACCTGCAGCCTCGACGATTCCCGTCGTCGATCAGCAAGGAATCGCGCCAACGAGAGACATTCCCGCCTACTACCCGGCTCCCGAGCGCAGTGTTCCGCCGCTGGTTGAACCCGTAGAAGCAACGATTCCAGAAACTCAGCCGAGTGGACCTGCTCCGTTCGCTACTGAACCGTCTGATCCCAATGCCGGGTCGTCTACCTACACTCAACCAACTTATTCGCAGCCAATCGAGCCATCGCAACCTCAGACTGCGCCTGCCACTCCAACGACCGCAGCAACCACACCCGCGCTCGAAGCCCACAAGCTGAAGCAAGCCTGGCTGCTGGTCGAGCGGCACGTGCAGGACAACAAGTTTCGCGACGCCCTCGCGGAACTTTCGCCGTTTGCCAATAACACCTACCTGACCCCAGCTGAGCGGCAACAAGTTCTGACCTGGCTCGATGCGCTGGCGGGCAAGGTGATCTACAGCAACGAACATCACTTCGGCGAACCCCACCGCGTGGTTGGTAAAACGCAAACGCTGTACGAAGTATCGAGCATGTACAAAGTCGACGCGCAGCTATTGATGAACATCAACTCGGCCGTCGTGCGCGATTCTGCAGTGCTCGTGCCGGGAACCGAATTGAAAGTGATTCCCGGTCCGTTTCGTGCGGAGCTCAGCGTTGCTGCTGGCGAATTGACTCTCTTCCTGGGCCCGCTCTATGCCGGACGATTCTCCTTCACTGTTGGTGATGAACAACCGCCAGCCGGTACTTATCAAGTGCGCGAGAAGAGCCGAGAGAAGTTGTATGTCGGTCGCGATGGCCGCCAATTGGCCGCCAACGATCCGGCTAATCCTTACGGAGGCTGGTGGCTCGATTTGGGAAACAACGTCTCGCTGCACGGGAGCCCCGCGACCGCCGGTGGTCCTGCCTTGGGCTGCATTAGCTTCAGCCCGCAAGATGCGCAAGACCTGGCCAGCATTCTGAGCGTCAGTTCAGAAGTGGTCATCAAGCCGTAGAATTACGGCGCAGACACGAGCGGTTGCCAATACGACCGCAGCCCGAAGTCGGCGAACATCTCGGGCTGCAGCAATTGCGCGAGGAGTTCGAGCGATTCAATCAGCCGCGGCCCGCTGCGATTGAGGAGCCCGTTGCCATCGATGGCAAAGACCCGTCCCGTGCGAAGGGCGGTGAAGTTCTGCCAACCGGGTACCTGGTGTAGTTGTTCGGCTTCAATCAGGGTGCGTGGCAAATTGAAGCCGCACGGGGCGACGAGAATCACCTGCGGATCGAATGCTGCCACTTCTGCCCATGTTGCATAGCGGCTGTGCTGGCCAGCGATAGCGAGGCCACTGTCGCCACCGGCCAGGTGAATCAGTTCCGGCGTCCAATTGCCAGCTGGCATCAAAGGTGCGACCCACTCGATACACAAGACGCGCGGTCGTTGACGGGCAGCGAGACTGTTCGTGCGGCTGGCGATGGAATCAATTCGAGCGCGATAGCCAGCGACCAAATCTGCCGCCCGGGACGGCACTCCCGTGGCTTCACCAACGCGCGCAATGTCGGCAAGGACATCGGCGAGCGACAAGGGATTGAGCGGCAAAACGCGCGTGGCGCGCAGTTCTGGGCAATCGTCACGCAGCTTCAAGACATCGGCCAGACGAATTGCGCACACATCGCACTGCGCTTGCGTGACGATCAAGTCGGGCTGCAGCTGGCGCAGGAGTGGTTCATTCAGTTCGTAGAGTTGCTCGCCACCAGCGACAAGCTGTTTCACCTGCGCATCGATGGCGTCGCTGGGTTGACTGCTATCGATGCGGGAGTGCGTGGCCCGCGGCAGATGCCGGGCACCGACTGGCCAATCGCATTCGTGACTGACGGCCAGCACTTGCTCCCCCAGCCCAAGTGCGAAGAGCATTTCCGTAGCGCTCGATAGCAGCGAGACAATTCGCATGAGGAGCGGCTATTTCTTTTCCGCTGGCTGCTCTTCGGCCTTTTTCTCTTCGGCCTTTTTCTCTTCGGCCTTTTTCTCTACGGGCTTCTCGTCTGCTTGCTTTTCGGCTGGTTTGTTCTCAACCTTCTGAGCATCGTCCTTGGGCTTCTCGTCGGCAGCCGGCTTCTCTTCGGGCTTCTTCTCTTCAGGCTTCTTCTCGTCGGCAGGCTTTGACTCTTCTTTTTTTGGTTCTTCCTTCTTCGATTCTTCTTCCTTCTTATCGTCCGACTTCTTGGGCAAGTTCGAATCGGTGGCAGCATCGCTGACGAGTTTAGCCAGGTCGCGAATTTTGCGGCCGCGCTGATGCTTGTCGAGCATCTCGTTCAGCACAAAATCGGCAGGGAACGGCTTGTCGAGTTGCGAAAGCAAGTCGCGATAACGTTCGACCGACTCGACAAGCTCCTCCGCTTCGGGATTGGCCATCAGGTCGGGGAAGTCGGCGTAGATTTCGGCGAAGGCCTGAAACGAGTCTTCGTACAGTTTCTGCACATCGCTGAAGCCTTGTCCCAGTTCCAGCTTGCGGTCGGCTTCAAACACCTTGGCCCGTGCGGCGAGCATCCGCGGCTTGCTCTCTGCCCGGCAGCGATCGCGCCAGTATTCGAAATTGACGATACCGCGATAAATCTTGATGTACTGTGCCAGCTTGGCTTCCGCTTCCAACTGGTCGGCCAGTTGCAGAGCACGCACGCGGCCAGGACCGGTCACCTGGCTGGCCACCTCTTCATTCCGCGGAATGATTTGCTGCGGAGCCGAGCCAAGCTTTTGATATTGCTCGGACGTTAGCGTTTCAATTGGCTTATCGAGCAGGGCGCGCACATCTTCCGGCAGCGCTGCTTTCTTTTCGGCACTCAGTTTTTCGCGCACACCGGGAGCCAGTTTATCGAGTTCTGCGGCGGCAGTCTTCATCCGCTGTTCGACCTCTTCCAGGTCATTCAAGCGGATGTCGAATCCCGCCGAGGTGGGAATGAGTCGGTTGCCGTAGACCTGCTTCACTTCCTTGGGCCCAGATTTGTCGTCACCGCCGTACCACATTTCGGAGGCACTTTCCCAGGCGACCTTGGCACGATCGCCAAAGTGGCCATCCTTCTCGATTGCTGCGGCACCATTGATGAGCGACATCGGCGCACCGCTATAGAACAGCAGCGGAGTCTTGCCGCGAATCGGCCGGCCCGAGTTCAGGGCGGCGTCCATCGCGCGATCGTACCAAAGTTTCGCGACGAGCCAGTTATCGGGCTTGCCGTCGTAACCCTTGGCCGCGTATTGATCGACATCGACCCCCGCATCAAGGAACAGCTTGTGGAATTCCTTGTCGTCGCGGAACAAGCGGCGGAACTGCTTGGCTTCGTCCGAGCGGCCGATCTTTTGCCCAGTGAACCAGCCGACCTGATTGAGCAGGCCCGGTTCGTCGCGGTTGTATTCGGTCCCTTGAATCAAAAACGCGATACCGTTCTTCACCCATTGGTAACGGTAGCGATAGTCGTCGAACTCGACCGAGACGTTGTACGACAGATTATGTGCCTGGAAGTCCCACACTTCCAGATCGTTGGGCTGCAAGCGAATGATCTGCTCGACCGTCGCTTCCAACTTATCCCAGTCTTTGACCTTTTTGTAATGATTGGCGTATTGCCACAGCACACTGACCGCCACCGGACGCATGCCGAGCGTGGCGAGTTTCATTGTGGCGCTGGCTGGATCGATCTCTCCCAATTGGGCTTGCGCCAGGCCATGTTCGGCGCGCATGCGGGCCAAGGTGCCGCCGGGAGTACCGACTTCGCGCACCTGGCCACTCTCGTCCTTCGTGCGCGTGAGTGTAGCGGGCTCGCTCAAACGCGAGAGAGGAATCATCAGCAGCGCAATCGCAGTGATGTAAACAACTTTGCGAGTAAGAGATTGGTTCTTGTTCACGCGGCGATCTCCCGCGACTTAAGGAAGAAGTAACCAGCAAACGTCGCACAAGCGGCATAAACGAGAGCCATCGTCAATTGCCGCAGTACGACTGCCGGATAAATATCGATACCATTCGCCACGAACTGAGACGAGTCGAACTGCGTTAGATCCGGCAGGATATAGGTGAGTCCGTACATGAAATACATCAGCGTGCTATCGAACCCTTTGATGATGTTCATGGCAATGGCGTTCATTTCCATATCGGTCGTTTGATTCTGCTGAGTGACCAGCCGAATGATCGACTCGATCGGCCCGCCACCCTGTTCGGCGCCCGTTGCGACATTGCGAGCGAATTCGCCGAACAGTCCCAACACCACACCCGCGTTCGTCGCCAGCAGGGCAATCGGCCCACTGAGGAAAGTGCTGAACATCACACCGAAGCAAGTCACCAGCAACATCTGCAGCCAGATGCTGAAGTAGGCCTTGATAAAGTTCAATTCGAAGATGCCATCGGACGGACGGAGGTAGACGTCGGCCTGCGCTATGCCGAAGTACTGCGAGGGCTCCGCGCACTTAATGATGACTTGAATTCTGCCATCGTCGCTTACATAGTCGAACGGATCGATTTGATACTTGGGATTCTCTTTGTTAATCAACTTGTAGTCCGAAACGAATTCTCGCGATTCGAATACGATTGGGCCGCTTTGTCGTACGCGGGCAGTTTCATCGGGGTTGCGCAGAATAATTTCGCCGAGCACGCCACGTTCGATGTTCCCCTTATAGGTGCGAAACACCTGCAGGTTGATTTCCAACGGCAGCCCGTTGGGATAGCGCTCTTTCGTGATTCCGTCAAACGTCCAAATGGCGGCTGCCTTGGTGTTGTAACCACCCTCGATATAGCCGCGATAGCTCCATTCGTCGCCGACGCTAATACCCCCCGTGACGCTCGAGTTGCCGCTGGAGTCGATAACTTGAAGCCGGCCATAAATGGGTGCCTTGGCTTGCAGCATGCCAAGTGGCGGACCAAGCGTGAGCTTGCGATCTTTGCCGGTTCCGGTCACTGTCACTTCGTGTGTATGCCCCATCACCGTACTAGCGGTGGCTTTGCCGTTCTCGTCGATCACAATTTCGTGCTGGTGGTGATAGTTGTTGGTTGTCTCACCTTTTTCCATCGTGGTCGGGGCACCGGTCTCATCGACGACGGCTTGAAAGCTGTCGGTGACTACTTCGTGCGAATGCGTGAGGCCGCGCAAGATGAAGACGTAACTCACGGCGCACATGGCGAGGAGCATCAGCGAACCAATGCCCATGAAGCCCATGATGCGGCCCAGTACCATCTCACTCGCCCGCACCGGCTTGGTGACGACGGTGTAAATGGTACGGTTTTTGATATCGTTCGGAATGCTGAAGGTGCTGAGAAAGACCGTCATCAACAACAGCAGATAGTTCGTCGTTGAAATGACGAAGCTCAGGTAGAGGCGCGCGGGGTTGCTGTTTTTTACATCCAGGAACAAGCCGGCGACGAGCAGCACCACCAGGAACAAACCGAAGGCAATTAGCACGCGATTGCGAACCGCCTCTTGCAGCGACAACTTGGCAATCGCCAACGTGCGCCGGAGCGAGAAGCCCGGCGCATCTTCGGTAAAGACCGAGAGGATCGAGCGCGAAACCAGGTAAAAGGCTTCGCTGGGCCCGCGCGAGAACGAGGCAATCACGAACCAGAAAAACGGCACCAGCAGCGCGAGGGCAAAGATGATGATCACCGCGCCGATGGCAAAGCCCCACTTGTCGGGCTGTTGCCAGTTGTAGGCACTTCCCCACAACCATTCGTAATAGGTGATTAGTCTGTTTTCGAAGGAAAGCATGGCACTGATTTATTCAAAAGGCGGCTGATTCACGGGCGGCTGCAACCAGGTTGTCGCTGGTGCACACGAAGAGCGCACTTACGAGTTCGGGGCTCGCTTGCCCGGTCGGGCTTCGCTTTCGCGCACGATATTGAGGAACAACTCTTCGAGCGACAGCGTCGGCCGCTCGACGGCCAGCAGCTCGGTATTGTGCCGGGCGAGAACCGCCCGCAGTTCCGCTTCGCACTCGGGCGTGACATTCCGGGCCCGCAACTGCATCACGTCCTGCACGGTGAGGAGTTCATCGACACGGCCAAGCTCTTTCAATTCGCCTTGATGCAAAATCGCGATTCGATCGCAGACATCCTGCACATCGGGCAGCAAGTGGCTGCTCATGACGATCGTCTTGCCTTGATCGCGAAGCTTGAGAATCAAGTCCTTCATCTCGCGCGTGCCGATGGGATCGAGACCGGAGGTCGGTTCGTCGAGCAGAAGCAGCTCAGGATCGTTAATCAGCGCTTGGGCCAGACCGATGCGGCGGGTCATACCCTTCGAATATTCCCGCAGCTGACGGCGCCGGGCCCAGTTGAGCCCCACCATGTTGATCAATTCGTTGATGCGGTCCTTGCGGACCTGCGACGGCATGTTGAACAGCCGACCGTAAAAGTCGAGCGTCTCTTCGGCGTTCAAAAACTTGTAGAGATACGACTCTTCGGGCAGATAGCCGATCCGCTCGTTCTTGGTGACTTCGGTCGCCTCTTTGCCAAAGACCAAAGCCCGGCCATTGGTCGGAAAAAGAAGCCCAAGGACGAGCTTGATGGTGGTCGACTTGCCGGAACCGTTCGGCCCGAGGAGACCAAAGATTTCGCCACGGCGAATTTCCAGGTCCAAGGCATTTAAGGCTCGCACTTTGGCCCGGCCCCAAAAGTCTTTGTAAACCTTGGTGAGGGTGCGGGTTTCGATCACCACTTCATCGGTAGTGGCGGGGCGAACCGGCGATGCCGGCAGCGTAGTAGCAGCAGTCATAGCAAAGAGGCCAAAGAGAAGCAGAGCGGGATGATGGAAAACAACTGCAAAAATGAGTGGCCCCGCCTGAAGTGCGAGGCAAGCCGACAAGTTTATCAAATTCTAGCCAGCAAAAACGGCGGGCGGCACTACTTGCACCTGCACGCAGTACGCCCGCTAGCGGAAGAAAGTTCAAAGTGAAATTGTAAAATTGCCAATCGGTCAAGAGACGTTTTTACAACTGCGGGTTGGCGATCCAGCTAGCGGGGGGATCGATGGAAGCTTGGCACAAATTCTCGGTTCGCTGCTAAACCTCGCCGCTTCAAGAGTTTGGGGCGATGGGCAGACAAGTTCGCCGTCAAATCCAAGTCTCCCCGCACCCGTTTTCGAGAAGTCAAGGCCGTTCTGGCACGCAGCGTGCAATAAGTTTGTTCCATCGAAGACGCCCCGGCGCAGGGGAAACGATGGAACGAACAGGCTTGTGGTGGCCAGCCGGCCGGCTGATAACCGTGAGTCCCCAGTCTTAACATGGAGGAAAGACGCATGCAGCACTTCCATCGCCGGAAGAACGACCGGTGATGACCCACTCGACGAGAACGGAGCGACCTCCCCGGGCATCTGGGTAGAACTGCCTGGCGACGAATCAACTGTCGCTCATTCAAAAAATCAATCCCGCCTGAAGGCCACTGAGAATTCCCGCTCTCAGTGGCCTTTTTTCGTTCTTGGACAATACTGCGAACCGCTTTGAACCCGCCGGCTGCCGCTACGACCGGCAAAATCGTTAAAGCCGCCCCAGATTCACCGTCGAAGAGTTATCTGACAACTCTCGGGGGGGAGCTATGCAACGTGTTCGAAATTTGGGAATGAAACTGCTGGCAGTCGTGCTGTGCGCAGGAATTGGCGTGCTTCGATCGACGGCTGGCCAAGAGCTTGATGCCGAATTCCCTGCTGCGGTCGTTTCGCACTCGGTGGCCGATAGCCTCGCCGAAATCGCGCCACCCTGTCCCGATTGCGTATGCCCCACTTGTCGCTGTGCGACTTGTGAATGTCCGGTGAAGCCGGCTCCCTGTCAGCCCTGCCCGCACGTCTCGACATTGCAGCCATTCTGGAACGTCAACATCTTCGGCACGCTGCAAGCCAACATGATGTACAACACGGCCCGCGCCGTTGCGCCGGGCATTCCCATGTTTCTGGCGCCGGGCGCAGTTCAGCCCGAGAACACGGTCGATATCTTCGCGCGATCGAGTAGCCTGGGCGCGCTTTTCACTGGTCCCGATGTGGGCAACTTCAAAGCGGGCGGGTTAATGCTCGCCATGTTCTACAACGATGCGCTGATCGTCGATCGCTATGGGTTTCTGCCATTGCAGGCGTTCGGAGAACTCCGCAACGAAGACTGGCGCATCGCGGCGGGCTTGCAGTTCAACGTTTTCTCTCCCAATTTGCCGACCATGCTGACCTTCTCGTCGCTGATTGCTTCGGGCAATGCAGGGAATAACTTTCCGGGACAATTCCGCGTTGAGCGCTATTTGCATCCCGACAGCAATTCGCAGTGGACCATTCAGGCAGCGCTCTCCGATCCAATTGCCACGGGCGTTGTTTCCCAAACACCCATCTCACAGATCATCACCGGCGCACCACCGCTGCGCATCAGCGAAGACAACGGTTGGCCAAACATCGAAGGGCGCATCGCCTACGCGACGGGCGAGCTCAAACAGGAAGGGCTCGAACCCAAGCGTGCCTTCGAAATTGGCGTCTCGGCAGTGGGTGGGCAACTGCGCACCGCCATCCCACTCAACCCCAACGTCGTGGCCAATACCTACGGCCTGGGCGTCGATCTCCGCTGGAGAATCAACGAACGTTGGGGCATTGTGGGCGAAGGTTTCGTCGGCCAAGGGCTCGGCTTCTTGAATGCCGGAGTGCTGCAAAGCACCAACACCATGACGTTCAACAGCATTCGCACCCGCGGGGCCTGGGGCGAAATCTATCACTACCTTACCCCTTGCCTGCACACGCACGTTGGCGCGGGCTTCGACGACCCACTCGATGCCGACCTGAACGTAGCTCAGATCACCTACAACCAGACGGTCTTCGGCAACCTGATTTGGGACGTCACCCATCAATTCCGCGTCGGCTTCGAAGTGACGTATCGCGAAACCGACTACGTCGGCCTGCCGAACAACCAAGGGGTCGGCCTGCAAACGCAAGTGCAATGGACGTTCTAACGCTGTCAGTTCGTGCGGTCGATGAACGGGCACTTAGCGCGCGTTCGGCGCTGCGGCAACCTGCAACGGACGCGGCATGTTTGCTGACCAGGCAATGATCCGCTCGACAATCTTTCCTTCGGCAGGAACCTGACCAACGAGGGTAAACCTTCCCTGCTGCAAATGCGAACTCAAACGCTCGACCAGTTCGGTAGCCTGACGCAATAAGTCACCTGCCTCAGCGCTGACAACAGGTTGCGACAGCAGAATCACCGCGTCGGCGGTTCGCTCGCGCGTCATCCAGACGAGTTTCCCTTGGTCCGCTTTCAGCAAACGGCCGTGAAAGTAACCGCGGCGCAATTGCCCGGCTGAATTGAATTGCACTACCCGCTCGCCGCCAAAGAACAGGCTGAAACTGCCATCGCGGCGAAAGCCCGCCACCACAGGCTCTTCTTCACCGGGCAGAAGGTACTCCGCGCGCTCGACGAGGGCGGTCGCTTCGCGCAGCAAGTCTTCGCGATCTGATTCGTTGCGAGCCATATTGGGGTTACTTCAATTCGGCAACGGGAATGTTGGCGGTTACTTCCTGAACCAACTGCTGTGCCCGGCGATCACGCAGTATCCGCCGAACCAGACTGACGGGAAAGATCAACGACCAACCGGCCCGCAGCGAACCATAGACTGTAAATCGCGCGTAGTCAGTACCAGCCGGTTGATAGAATAGGCCACGCCGAATTTCATCCTGTACGGCTTCCTCGAAGATTGTTTGCATGCAGGCAATGGGATTGTCGCCGAACTCTTCATCGAGTCGCAAATACGCCTCTGCTTGCGGCGCGGCGCGCTCGATTAGCAGTTGATGAATCTGAAACAGCTGAGAAGGATCTGAAATCTGTGGCAACTGATAGAAAGTGCAATATGCCGGTTCGGGTAATCCCATCAGCACAGGGGAATTGTTCGTTTGCACAACCTCCCCGTTTCGATAGCGGCGGAAGATCTCTACATACAGGAACACATGGGGCGTGCCGACAACTGTGAGTGCAGTAATGACCGCTGAATCGAGGGTTTGTCGATTTACGAGTGAGGCGACGTGGCTTACGACATTCTTCATGCCCTGCGCCTTCACACATAGCAGCAGTTCGAAACCAACCCGCTGCAATGCGAGATAAGAATTCGCAAAGTGAGTAAAGAGGACCGGCGGCATTGTCTCCGGCGCGGGAACAAACACTTCGGCTTGGGGACGAAGGGAGAACCGCTGCGTAAAAAACAAACTGATCGGCACAAGGAGCACGAATGCCAGGAAGATAGCGCCAATGACAACGAGGGTGACATAGTCAAATTCCATGGGCAGCATTTTAATCGGCTGCTGACCAAAGGCTACGCACAAGCGGCGCGATTTTATGGACTACGTCTTCTTTCGTCTCGCGCGCGTGGCTGCTGCCTTCTTGGCAGACTTTACCCGGGCCGCTTTGGGACGAGCAGCGGCGGCCGCGCCACCTTTCTTGCCACCCTTTTTCGCCGGGGCTTTGTTTACCTTTTTGCCCACACCCGAGCCAGACTTCTTGCCGCCGCCAGTCATGGCATTGACAGTAGCCCAAGCGCGGGCCTTGGCGGTTTTCTTCGGAGTGCCGCGATCTTCGTAGCTGTCGGCAATGTGCTCAGCTTGCCGCTTCTGCTTATCGGTGTATTTGGATTTATCACCGCGGGGCATGGTAGCACTCCTGCTGCGAATCGTAAGCAAGCTGATGCGCAAAAAAGAACTGCCCCACAATTAACAAGCGAACTTGCCAATCATAGGGCAGAACTTGGTTGATGAGCCAGCGTCCCTCTTTTGGGAGTACGCCGAACTCACCTATGTATTTAACGCCGAACTACGGATTGACCGGAGCGGGGACTGAGTCGTTAACCTTGTCGATCTCAGCCTTCTTGGCATCTTCCAGGTCGCGTTTCTCTTCCAACTCATTCTTCTTGCCTTCGATGGCTGCATCTTGGACGTCGCGAACTTCTTCTTTCACATTTTCCTGGGTTGCCTTTTCGGCCTCGCGTACATCGCGGGCTGCATCCGGCACACTCTGTGTGCAACCGACGAAGGCCAAACCGAGCGCGGCAATCAAACCAAAAGTGAACTGTTTCATGATGGAAACTCCTAATCGACTGTTGCAGCATCGAGGCAGGCGCTGGCAACGAATGTTTCTTGTCACAGGCCTCGCTGACGGCTGTTGGGTTCCCGTCACGAATTCGTAGTTATGCAAGCTGCGCGCCACAAGCGAAAACAAATTGAAATACGCTTGTTTTGCCGGCATTTTTGCGAACAAGGCCCGCTGGCGTGCTTCGCACGCGTTCAGCATGCTTTCTGGACGATCAAGAACGATTGAAATCGTTATGGGGAGGCCTGATGCAGTGTGGGGAGCAATTCCGCGGCAAGAAAGAACGAGCCGGTGATACAAACGAGATCATCGGCTTGGGCCAGTGCCCGAGCGCGTTGCCATGCGGCTTGGGGTTCAGCAGTCAATTCAAGCTGCGGCGAGTGACCGCTGCCAAGGAGCGCCTGCTGGGCCCACACACGCAACTCTTCGGGCTCGACCGCGCGTGGATTGTTGACGAACTTCGTCAGCACCACGTGATCGAACTTCGGGAGCAATAGTTTCAACATGCCGCTGGTGTCTTTGTCGCGACTGCTCGCAAACACCAGGATCCGCCGCCGCGCGATGAAACGCTGCGTGAGTGCCTCGATCAATGCCGCGATCGAAGCCACATTATGAGCGACATCGACAATCACTGTCGGCCGCTGCTGCAGGACTTCGACGCGCGCGGGACACTTCGCTTCCCACAGGGCCTGGCGAATGGCGGCATCGTGGATCGTAAACCGCTGGTGCGGCAGTTGCCGGACAGTAGCGATTGCCGTCGCGGCATTGAGGGCCTGATGTTCGCCAATCATGCCGATCGGAAGTGGCCCCAGTTGATAACTGGCAGCAGCGGGTCCGCCAGGTTCGCGATAAAGCAACTGCGTGGCAGCTGACTGTTGATCCGTAAGAATCGAGCTGGTGAAATCAACGTCCCGCTGAATCAACGGGGAGTTCTGTTCCGCAGCAATACGCTCGATTACCTCACGCGGTTCGGCTTCGCAGACGCTCGAAACAACTGGTATGCCGGGCTTGATAATGCCGGCCTTCTCGCGCGCGATCGCGGCCAGTGAGTTACCCAACTGCCGAACGTGATCGAAGCTGATGCTCGTGATTGCGCACACCGTAGGGCGGCAGATGTTGGTCGAATCGAGCCGACCACCGAGTCCCACTTCTAGCACGACAACGTCGGCCCGCGAGCGGGCAAAGTGGAGCAGCCCCATCGTCGTGGTGATTTCGAAAAAAGTTGGCGTGCGATTGAGCGGGTCGCGCGCTTCGAGTTGATAAGTGGCGGCTTGCAGGTCGGCCGCCAGGCGAACGAACTCCGGTTCGCTGCACGTCAGCCCGTTGATGACGAACCGCTCTTCGAGCCGTTCGAGATGGGGCGAAGTATAAAGCCCGGTGCGATAGCCGGCAGTTTGCAGGATGCGGGCGACCATGGTCGCCGTCGAGCCCTTCCCCTTGGTTCCCGCCACATGCACGACGGGCATGCCGATGTGAGGGTCGCCGACAATTTGCAGCAGCTGCTGCATCCGCTCGAGCTTGAGCCCGCCGGTGCGATAGGGGATTTGCGTCGTCCGCTCGTAATTGATGCGACCGAAGAGAAATTCCAGAGCCGAATCGCGATCGACGACGGCAAGCGTGGCGGGCATAGGGTTTGGCGACCAGGGACAGACGAGCGAAGGTTGTTATCCTACCCGTGAGGTTGCCAGCTGTCGTGCCGGGTAGGCAAAAATCGCGGCAAAATCGCTACGACCGTCCCAGTCTCGGGATTTTCCCCATCTAGTTTCACTTGCCCGCTTGCCGATATTCTGAAAGAGTGATCGCGCACGATTGGGCAGATCGGGCCGGCGATGACTGAGGGGCAAACCGATGATGCGCGCCATCTTGATGATCGCCGGCGGTTGCTGCGTGCTCTTGGCCTTGGCCGGAGCAGTGCTGCCGGTGTTGCCGTGCACTCCCTTCGTGCTGCTGGCTGCGGCCTGCTTTGCCCGCAGCAGCAATCGGGCCTTGCGCCGCCTGCGTCGCCTACCGCTGCTCGGGACTGTGCTTCGCGACTGGGAACAACATCGCGGCATGCGCCCCGCTGCCAAGTTCGCGGCGCTCTGTCTGGCGCTCGCCACCCCGGTCATCACGTTCACGCTCAATCCGCAGCTCAGCATTCCGCTGGGCGTGTCACTACTCGGCGGGCTCGTCGCCGTGATTGTGGTCTGTCGTTTGCCGACGGTACGACGTGCCGTGAGTGAGGATGCGACCGCCGACACGGCCAAGATCAAGAGTGGCCGCAGCAACAAACTGCGCATGGCCGCTTAGCCTCGCAGCAGTTTCTATTTTTCACTTTCGTCGGCAGACAAATCGGCGGGGACGAACTTGCCCCATTCCGATTTGAGCAAGTCGCTGAACGAGAACTTCAACTTGTCCTGCTGCTTGGCAAGTTTCTTGTTCAAGCTGGCGACGAGTTTGGGACGGCGCGCAGCCAGTTCGTCGGCGAGCATGGCACGGGTATCATCGCTGAGTGAACGAACCAGCGGGCCATCGAACTGTCCGAGGCGGCGCAGTTCGAATTCGGTGATCGCGAAATCGGCGTCGGTGACTTCTGGAACGATGAAAACATCTGGCGGGAACTTGGTCGGATCGAGTTTGAGCGCGATCTCGACAGTGCCGCGTACGCGGACTTTGGCATCAGCTTCGGCACTTGTGCTCAGCAGTTGCACGCCATGCTCCCATTGAGACATCCGCCCGAAGAGCCTTAGCTTCGAGATCGCTGTGAGTTGCAGGCGAATTCTATTCCCTTCAAGCTGTTCGAGTTTCTCCACGCGAACCGCGAAGTGCTTATCGGGATTGAGAGGCGTAACGCGATAGCGAGTCCACGTGCCGTCGTTCGCTTCTTTCCAGCGACGGCGAGTTTCGATCTTCAGGCCATCGCGCTCGACCTTCCAGCCAGCGAAGGTGCGGGTCGTGTTTCCCCAGTTCTTGCTCTTCTCATAATCTTCGGGAAGTTGATCGCGGACGATCTCGGTCACCCAGGTCTGAAATCCTTCTGACGGTGTGAATGCAGACTCGGGCTCTACTTCCGCGGCCAGGATGGAGCAAGGGAATAGGCAACAGAGCGCAACGTAACCCAGCAACGAGCAAAAGAAGTGGAGAGAGTTCATGCTCGAATCATCCGTGGTGAGCTTGCTTGTCGCTGGTGCCAGTGATTGCTAGGCTGCGTGCGAGTAGTCTGTCGCAAGTAAAACGCTACAGTAGCCTGCAACAAACGGAGGCTTGGTGTCAATGTCGTTTGGCGTCGCCCTGATCGGCACGGGCTTTATCGGGCCCATCCATCTCGAAGCACTCCGCCGCGCGGGCCAGCAGGTGGTGGGAATTCTCGGTTCGTCGCCGGCGCGCTCGCAGTCTGCGGCCGAGAAATATGGCATTCCGCGGGGCTATGCGTCGCTGGACGAACTGCTGTACGATCCCCGGGTGCAGGCGGTTCACGTCACTTCCCCCAATCGCTATCACGCCGAGCAAACAGCTGCGGCCCTGCGAGCGGGCAAGCACGTGCTCTGCGAAAAACCGCTAGCCATGACGTCGCAGGAATCTGCCGACCTGGTGAAGTTGGCAGCTGAGACCGGGTTGCATGCCGGGGTCTGTTACAACGTTCGCTTCTATCCGCTCTGTCACGAAGCGCGTGCGCGAGTGCTAGCGGGCGAAGCTGGCAAGTTGCTGCACGTCACCGGCTCGTACGTGCAAGATTGGCTGCTGCACGAAACCGACTTCAACTGGCGCGTACTGGCCAGCGAAGGTGGTCCGCTGCGAGCAATTGCCGATATCGGCACGCATTGGCTCGACCTGATTCAATTCATCATGGCCGAAGAAGTCACGAGTGTGTGTGCCGACCTGCAAACGGTCCATCCGATTCGCAAGCGACCGCGGGGCATGACGAGTGTCGAAACCTTTCAAGCGGACCGCGCGACCCCCGTGCACGACGAAGAAGTCTCCATCGATACCGAAGATGCCGGCAATATCCTGCTGCAATTCGCCAGCGGCGCGAAAGGAAATCTACACGTTTCGCAAACAACGGCCGGCCGCAAGAACTGCATTCGTTACGAATTGGCCGGAAGAAGTGAATCGTTAGCCTGGAACAGCGAACGCCCGAACGAACTTTGGATCGGTCAGCGCGACCGAGCCAGCGAACTGCTCGTGCGCGATCCAGCACTATTGTCTCCGCTAGCGCGCGGGATCGCAGCCTACCCTGGCGGACACAACGAAGGCTTTTCCGATTCCTTCAAGCAACTATTTCGCTCCTTCTACGGCAGTCTCGATAAGCCGGCCACTAGCGCGGCGCAACCATATCCCACCCTGGCGGAAGGGCATCGCGAGATTCTGCTCTGCGAAGCGATTCTGAGGAGTCATGCGTCAAGGGGTTGGGTTGAGGTCTAAGTGGGATGGATCTGCGTTCTAGGTTCTGAGACCAGAACTTCGCAAGCGCTTGCCTGAGAACTCAGAACTCGTTCATCGTTGATCGCATTGGGAGTCAGAAAAAATGAAGCTCGGTTTTGTCACCGCCATTCTCGCCGATCTCTCGCTCACCGAAGTAGCTGCGTTTGCCTCCGAGAATGATTTCGAATGTATCGAAGTGATGTGCTGGCCCGTAAGTAAGGCCGAACGACGTTACGCCGGTGTGACGCACATCGATGTCACGGATATGACGCCGGCAAAAGCGAGCGAGGTGCACAAAGTGCTGACGACCGCGCGGGTCGAGATCAGCGGGCTCGGGTATTATCCGAACCCCCTTTCGCCGGATGCTGCCGAAGCGGCGAAATGCGTGGAACATCTCAAGAAAGTAATCGTTGCTGCGCCGTTACTCGGCCTCTCGCGGGTAAACACCTTCATTGGCCGCGACTGGACGAAATCGGTCGACGACAACTGGCCTCGCCTCATCGAAACGTGGCAGCCGATCGTCGCCTTGGCGAAAGAGCGGGGCGTGAAGATCGGCATCGAGAATTGCCCGATGTCGTTTACGAAAGATGAATGGCCCGGTGGCAAGAACATCGCCACTTCGCCTAAGATCTGGCGGCGCTTGTTCAACGATTTGGGCAGCGAACACCTCGGACTTAATTACGATCCGTCGCACATGATCTGGCAGCAGATGGATTACCTGCAGCCGCTGCGCGAGTTCAAGGACCAACTCTTTCACGTGCATGCCAAGGACGTCCGGATCGACCAGCACAAGTTGAACGACGTCGGCATCCTCGCTCATCCCAACGAATATCACACCCCTAAATTGCCGGGCCTGGGCGATGTGAACTGGGGTCGCTTTTTCTCGGTGCTCAGTGAGGTTGGCTACCGTGGGCCGGTCTGTGTCGAAGTCGAAGACCGGGCCTATGAAGACTCGTTGCAAGCCCGCCAACGCTCGCTGCGGCAGAGTGCCATCTACTTGCGGCAGTTCATCGGACGATAGTCCGTTCCTATTTAGCCCGACGCGTCAGCGAGGGAGCTAAATGAGCAGATATTCACCGTCAAATCTCAGGTTCCGGAGGTCGCATCGTTCGAGCTGCGAACGGTCGATTGCGCATCACCCTCGCTATCGCGTCGAGCTGGATCAGGCCGAGCCCGCGCCCGCATGGTGACCGCGCGGGTCTTCGGCTATTCTGGAATGATGGACCCCGTTAAGCCTACCGATTCGCCTGCGCCAGCCTCGACGCCCCTGCTGGCGAGTACCACCGACGTGCATGATGCCGCGCAGCCTCAAGTGAGCGACGACGGAACCGTCCGTTACGAACCGAGTGCCGTCACCGACATCACGGGGGACGATCGCGCCGCAGCTGGTCCTCGCACCATTTACTATGCCGTGCGTTTGCCCCTGATTTTATTCCTGCTCAGTTGCGTGAGCATCTTTATTGCTGGCTGTAGTCACTGGTGGCCGCAGGATGTCCTCACCGCCTGTCTTAACCAGCTAAACCTGACGCCTTTGCGGCGGAGCATTCTGGCGGAGTGGCCCACGGGGCTGGCTTTCATGTGCAGTTTGCTCGGCATTCTGCTCGCGCACGAAATGGGACATTTCGTGATGACCATGATCTATCGCGTGCGAGCCACCTTGCCGCTGGTGATTCCATTCCCTCTATCTCCCATCGGCACCATGGGTGCCGTGATCGTCATGGAAGGCGGGAAGGCCAACCGTCGTGAGATTTTCGATATCGGCATCGCCGGTCCACTCGCCGGCCTCATCGTGGCGATTCCCGTGCTTTGGCTCGGCATCACACAACTCGATCTGCAAGAGGCCGCTTACGGCATCGTCTCAGTCAAACCGCCGCTGCTAATGGATTGGTGGCTGCAGGCCGCCCATCCCGGCAGTTGGAAATCAGGCGCTTGGCTCGGCCAGTTGAATCCCTACCTCATGGCAGGTTGGACGGGCCTCTTCTTCACCGGCCTGAACATGTTCCCTGTCGGTCAACTCGACGGCGGCCACATTACCTATTGCCTGCTCGGCCGCCGTGCCCATTGGCTCGCCCGCGGGTTAATGGTCCTTACGTTCGCGTATTTTGCTTACACCGGCAACACAATGTTGATCTTGATGGCCTTACTGGTGATGCTGATGGGAACGGACCACCCGCCAACCAGCGACGACACAGTGCCACTCGGCTGGCCCCGCATCATCCTGGGCTGGGCATCACTGATCATCCCCATCGTTTGCCTCACCCCCGAAGTCATGGCCATCCGCTAGTTTAGTAGTGTGGGCTTCAGCCCACGCACCTGGCATCAAACACAACGTGGGCTAAAGCCCACGCTACAGGTGAATACAATGTCTTCACGCTTCTCCGCTTCGCTGCTGTTCATCGGCCTGCTCTCGACTGCCACGCTTGCTCTGGCAGCCGAGAATCTGCCGATCTCGCCGCTGAACAGCCTCTCGCTGGTCGATCCCGCGGGCATTCCGGGCACACTCATTGTGAGTGGCGGCGGAGTACCTGCGGACGACGGGATTCGCGCGCGGTTCATGCAAATCGCCGGCGGCAAAAACGCCAGGCTGGTGATCATTCCCACCTCGCGCCCGCGCTATGAGTTTGAGAAAGACACGCCGGAGTTCGAACTGAAATACATCGAACCGTGGCGCAAGTACGAGCCCAAAAGCCTGACAATCTTTCACACCCGCGAAGCGGCCGAAGCCAACAGCGACGAATTTGTGAAGCCGCTGCAAGAAGCCACCGCTGTCTGGTTCTTCGGCTCCAATCAGAATCTGCATGCCGCTTCGTACCTGAACACAAAAGTCGAAACGGAACTGTACAACCTGCTGAAACGCGGCGGTCTGATCGGCGGAGCCAGTGCCGGCGCGGCGATTCAAAGTCGCGTGATGATCGGCGGCGGCAAGGTCGTACCCGAGATGGCCACAGGCTTCGACCTGCTTCCCGGGGCCATCGTCGATCAACACTTCGTCGCCCGCAAACGGATGCCACGATTGCTGAAAGCGCTCGAGCAGAAGCCCGGGCTGTGGGGTGTCGGGATCGATGAAAAGACAGCGGTCGTCGTCCGCGGACGCAAGTTGGAAGTCATCGGCGAGTCGACGGCGACCGTGCTGTTGCCAGCTGGAACTGGCCGGCCGCTGCGCGAAGTGGTGTTGAAGGCCGGCGATACTCACGACCTGGTCTCACTCCGCCGCGCTGCCTTAGCGCGCGCGACGGAAGCTTACTTGCCCACCAAATGGCCCACGCCCGAAGTGAAGCAAGGTTCACTGGTGATTGTCGGCGGCGGTGGAATGCCGAAACCCGTTGCCGAAAAGTTTTTGGAACTGGCCGGCGGCCTTGACGCGCCGATTGTCGTCTTGCCCACCGCGCAAGAACCGGTAAAGCCCGAATTAGAAGGGGCGTTTCTCAAGCGACTCGGCGCGAAGAACATCATCGTCCTGCCGCAGACCAAGCGGGACGAAGTGGAATCGGCGGCCGTCATCGAGGCTCTCTCCACGGCCAAGGGGGTCTGGTTCGGTGGTGGTCGGCAATGGAAATTTATCGATGCCTATGCCGGAACCAAAGTCGAACCGCTGCTGCGCGAAGTGATTGCCCGTGGCGGTGTCATCGGGGGCAGCAGTGCAGGGGCGACGATTCAAGGTGACTACCTTTGCCGCGGCAGCCCGCTCGGCAATCTCGAAATGATGGCTGAGGGTTACGAGCGCGGCCTCGGCTACCTGCCGGGCGTCGCCATCGACCAGCACTTTGCCCAGCGCAAGCGGTTCGGCGATATGACCCAGCTGATGAAGTTCCAACCGCAATTGCTCGGCATCGGCATCGACGAAGCCACCGCCCTCGTCGTCCGCGGCAGCACCGCCGAAGTTCTCGGCAACAGCGAAGTCCACTTTTACGACTATCGAAGCGGCGAACCCAGCGGCGAGAAAGACTATCTCTCACTCAAGTCCGGACAGAAGTTTGATTTGGCGGAACGGAAGTTGGTGGAGTAGCGGCATTTTCAAGCGAGATTAATGATCGCTGAATTGAATGGAACGATTGATGTGGCTTGTGCAACTTATAGGCGATTCAACTGATCTCTCCATCCTCGCAAAGTCGTTGGTCGGTCCCACGGCTGAAATAACGTTTGATCGCAACGAGTATGTGCTGAAGTCGGATACCTTTGCCCCATCTGACAACGCAAATACAGTTCGCGCGAAGGCAGTTGAACTTATTTCAATTATCAGCGGAGCGATGCGATTAGCGCTCGATAAGCCCAAGTCAATTCGTGCCGATTCGGTATATCGTTGCCGGGAGGATGGAACTCGAGAAGTGGTCACTTTTGTGGAAGCAGGTATTTTTCAGTTAAGCCGATCGCGAAGGGCACCGAATGCAACAATACACCCGAACATTACCATTAAACAAACTCCGTCATCGACCAATGCAGTTCACGGTCGATCATTTAGATCTTTGATCGATCTAAAAGTCGCATGAGGCATCACGCCGCTGTCTACAGCCGAGCCAAGCATGTCGTCAATTTGGCCACGCTTCGTTGCGGTAATCTTTCCAGTTTTGCCGTCAACTAGGTAGCCGAAAAGGCGCACGCCCATCTTTTCCACAGGTACAGAGAAAACATATGCATCGTCGAACAAGCATACAAGATCGTACCTAATAGACGCGCCTTCACTCAACAACTGATCGTCCATTTTTTTTCGAGCCGCAGCGGGCGAAACCTGCAGTGCCGATGTTTGTTTTTTGTATTGGCGTGTGCCCACTACGCTGATGCGCTTACCTAGGGCGCCCAACTCGTCGGCAAACACGCTGGCGCCATAACTCCAAGCAACACAAACAGCAATTGTCAGCAGCTGATTGCAATGATACTGGAACCTGCGATCGATAGATTCACTGCTTAATTTTGTCATGATATGGTGCCTTGTTAAGTATTTTGAACTCGGCAAGCTTACCCTTGTTCTTTCCGCAGGTGTGCTTCTGCTTAACTACAATTGACTCAAAAAGATATCCGGTGCGAGAAAGAAATGATTGGCGATTGGTTCGCCGGTGCCCTCGTGTGCAGCCGTACTCGTGCAATGTGTGCCCGGAACGCAGTACTTCATGTTAGGCAGTTTCGCATATGTGTCCTCCCAGTATTTTTTGACATGCTCGCCTTCCGCAATTGGAACGCAGTAGGCAATCTCAACCACATCCAGGTCTTCCGCTAGACCGTCGGGTGGCTCGGGAGGTACTCCACCCGTGTCTTTTGGCAGACCAGATTGTCGTCAGTGAATCAGGCTGGCAAGCAATGAAAATGTCGCTGTCAGTTACTTGACAAGTAATCACGACATCGTCATAAATTAAGCAGCTGTTTGAAAACCTGGTGGAATGAGAGCGATTGCGCCGCGCGAGCTGTCCGCGCCGCTGCGTGGAGCTAGTAGTGTAACTAGTGCACCAGGTCAGTTGGTTAACCCACGCGCTTGCGCGGGTACACTGCAAAACAAACGAACCGCCAGTTCAACGGCCGCAAGCGGCCCGGTTAACCAGGTTTGGCAACGGACATCCAACGATCGTTCAGGTAATTGTTCTGGGTTTTGTTCGCAATGTCGTCACCGCAGCAAACTGCGACGCAGAGGTTTATCAACAAATAGGATGATTTCGGAGTTTGCAAATCGGGCGCAATGCGGTGCCGCGAAACGGCTTGCATACGATGCACGCAAAATGGGGGTGTTGATAAACCCCCGGCCCGCGGCGAAGCGAACTGAGTGCGATCGCGGAGATTCATCGGCAGGGAGGAACACGAATGAGTTAATTCGTGTCGACCAATGGGCTTTCATTTCAAATCGAACTGAAAATCGTTCGGGCCGCTGTCGGTCACTTCGGCGGTCAGGCCAGAAGTCGCCAGTTCTGAGTATTTCTGAGGGACGATCCAGTTGATGGTCGGCGGAGGTGCGATGCCCCCCGCGGTTGGATCGACACCCGGGGGCGTGTTGTCGATCACATCGACGCGACGAATGCTCACCAGTTGCTGACCGGGAACTGCCCCTTCCTTACCACTGGTTGTTAGCACAAACCGTCCCGCCGAGTCGGTCTTGGCGTTCGCCGAGTAACCCGCCGAGACATTGTTGAAAGTGACATCGGCCCCTTCCACGCTCTGGCCTTGGAAGCGAACCGTTCCCGTCACCTTGGTGAGCGGGGGAAGATTGCTGCCAGCCCCGGGATCGGCGCAGCCGCTTAAGGTCAGCAGCGTCAGGCCGATAACGCTCGCAGCAATTCGTGATTGAGAAATCCAGCTTTCGCACATAGGTGACTCTCGTCGCTTCGCATTCATCCGTTCACGATCAATTGAACAACCGTTAAGGAACAAACGCCACTTCGCCGCCGTTGATCGTTCCTAAAGCGCCCCACACACCATAGGGGCTTGCCCCGCCGAGCGACTCCGCCGAGCCCGGGTTACCGGCATTGATGGTCTGAGTAATAAACCGTGTCGAGCCGTCGGCGAAACACGCCAGCACACCGCCTGGGTGCCAGCTCTGAGCCGAGATCACGCCGACGGAGTTGGCATCACCGGTTTGGCACGAAGGACCATTCGGCGGGAGGATGCAATTGAAACCGGTATAGATGGGCATGCCGTCGTACGCGCGAGTACCGCCAAAGCGATAACCCGACACCGCGGCAGAGGAGAGAAACCGATTCGTACCTGGGCTCACTTGTGCCAGGCACAACGAGGGGTTGGTATTGACGCCCGTCAGATTCTCCACCGCGCGGCCGGAAACGCTCCGAGCGTCCTTGGGGAAACACCTTTCCGAGATCGCGATCGTATTGCTGGTGCCATCGGAAATATTTTTGAAACTGGCATAGCTGTAGGTGCCAAACAACCCGCGCCCCTGATAGGCCTGCTGATTGCCGGTACCGGTCACGTGATCACCGACGCAGAAGGAATAACTGGTGGACGCCATGGCGACAGTGCGGCCGCCGCGCGGGTCACCCACCGGCACATCGGACGGACAATGCATGCTCTTCACTTGGAAGGCCTTGCCCCATAGATCGTAGTTCTGATCCCAAGGAACGGGCCCGAACGGTGGATATGTCGTGCCACCGAAGTTCTGCTCCGAACTCATTTTCTCGTACAGCGATCGACCTTCGATGAACATCAACAGGCCAACGTAGGCACTGATCCGCCGACTGTTGCCTCCTGTGCCTTGGGTTCCACCCGAGCCAGCTGGCATCGCGCCGAAGGTGTCCATGTAGTTATGCAGAGCGAGGCCCCACTGCCGCATGTTGTTCATGCACTGCGCGCGGCGGGCCGCTTCGCGGGCGGCTTGCACGGCCGGCAACAAGAGCGCGACGAGCACGCCGATAATGGCAATCACAACCAGCAATTCGACGAGCGTAAAGCCAGACCGGCGTGAAACGGCAACTACGCGTGCCATGAGAATCCTCCGGGAGAGTGAGGATGATGATAAGGCGAACAACACGAGTAGCGTGCTGGTCAGTGGCGCAGGAACTCAGCAGCTGACGAAATTATAGCTGAATCTTCGCGCGGCTATAGTGCATGATCCAATGTACTGGTTCAAGAAAAGTAGCCTGATCAGCCTCGTGCCAGTCTGTCGCCCCCTCCGGTGAGTGTAACTCTTGCTCCTCGGCAAGCGACAAATCGCAGCGTCACATATTACAGGGGACTTCGATTATTTCTTCGTGCCCTTGCCGGCCGCGCGATACTCGGGGCGCTTCTGCCACTTAGGTAGATACTCCTGATACTCGGGTTCGTTCGTCCACAACTTCGACCGCAAGTCGGGCGGATTCAACTTCCCTTCGGGATAATCCTTCCCCATGAAGCTGGCTTCCACGCTTTCGTTCCAGGCCAGAAGGTCCTTCTTCAGGCGGGCAGCAACCGCGGGTTGTTCGGCGGTTAAATCGCGCGACTCTGGGCCATCCTCTTCCAGATCGAACAGTTGAAACTCACCTTCGCTCAGCTTGGAAGTCAGCAACTTGTAGCGATTGTCGATCCACGCGGCCTGACCTTGAAAGCGGAACGGAATCGGCTTGCTGCGTGGGCCAATCTCACCGGCGAAGAGTGGCTGCAAACTGAGGCCGTCTACCGGCTCGACTCGCGTACTTGCAGGGAGCTTCAAAATGTCGCTCACCGTGGGAAACAGGTCCATCGTACAGGCCGGATAGTTTGTAACGCGCGGTTTGATCACCGCAGGCCATTCGATAATTCCCGGCACACGCAGACCACCTTCGAACACAGTTCCTTTGTGGCCGCGCAGGCCGCCGACAGTTTCGGGAAACACTCCCGATAAACCGCCATTGTCGCTGCAGAATACCAGCAAGGTGTTATCGGCGAGGCCAGTGTCGCGGAGCTTCTGCCGCAACGTTCCCACACTACGATCGAGCGCGACCAACTCACCGTAATGATTGGCCGACGTATCGTTGAGCTTCGGAAACTGCGCCTTGTCCTCGGGCAGCGCGCGGAACGGACTATGGGGCGAGCCGAACCAAATGACCGCGAACAGTGGCTTGTCGCCGCGACGATACGCGTCGATGAACTTGACCGCTTCGGCCACGGCAATCTCCGACGAATCGCCGGTAAACTCTTCAATCTGGCCAGCTCGCGACATGAGCGGATTCAGATCGTAAAAGTTGGTGACCGAGACCCATTGGTCGAAGCCAAACACCCCAGGATGACGCGGATCGGTTCCCAATACCGGAGCACCGGGGCCGCGCATTCCATTCAGATGCCACTTGCCGAAATGCCCCGTCACGTAGCCGATCTGCTGCAGCGCCTGGGCAATCGTCTTCTCTTGCAGACGCAGGGCATAGCCGTGACTCAGCACTCCCGTACGATCGTTGGACCGCCCTGTGAGCACGCTCGCTCGTGTTGGCGAACAGACGGGGCAGCCCGCATAGAACCGCTCGAACCGTAAACCGCCCGCGGCCATCGCGTCGAGGTGAGGAGTTTTCAGAGCCGGATGGTTGCGATAGCCGGTCTCTCCCCAGCCCATGTCGTCGGCCATCACAAAGATGATATTTGGTTTCTTCGGCTCCTCAGCAGTTGCCAGCGCGGTCGACAAGAATAACAAAGTAATAATGGTGGCAAGAGGCGATTTCATTTGGTTGAGTCCTGAGCGCTTTGCGGCGCTATCACTGGAGCTTGCCACGGGGTGCTGCCGCCGCGTTGAATGTGCTTGCGCAAAGCAGCCGATAGTTCTTGAACCATCTTGATGTTTACCTTAGCCAGATTATTCGTCTCTTGGGGGTCCGCCTTCAGGTTATAGAGCTCCAGCGGACTGAACGGATCGTTCTGCAACAGTTTCCATTCGCCCCGAATGAGCGCTTCGTAACTTTTGCCTCCATACGCGGCTCCACCTTCACGGCGGACGAAATACAAATCGCGCGGCGCGTTGATCGTTTCGCCACGCAGCACTGAAACCAGACTGACGGCATCGAGATCGGCAGCTGGCTGGCGTCCTGCGAGTTCCAAAAACGTTGGAAATAAGTCGAAATTTAAGCCCGCGTAATTGCTGCGTGAGCCCGCTTGAATTCGCCCCGGCCAGCGGACCATGAAGGGCACACGCAGGCCGCCGTCGTAGTGGCTTTGCTTTCCATCGCGCCACGGAGCATTGTTTTGTCCATGCGGCAGCGAGCCTCCATTGTCCGCCGTAAAGACCACGACCGTATTTCCCTCCAATCCCGCTTCCTTTAGCGCCGTTAGGACGCGTCCAATCCGATCATCCAGATGCTCGACGAACGCAACGTTGCTGGCTCGCTTGTCACTCAACTGCGGCGCTCGCTGTTTTACTTTTGCGAGCCACTCGGCTGGCGGCTCGATAGGAAAATGCGGCGCGTTGTACGCCAGGTAAAGAAAGAACGGCTGCGCCGGTTGCTTGGCCCGTTCGCGCAAGTGGTCGATGGCCCAATCGGTGAATAAGTCGGTTGCGTGTCCCTTCGCCGTGATGACTTCGGAGTTATGCCGCAGGTAGTTATTCCCGTGGCGTGCGTGCGTGGCGTAGCTGTCCATCATGTCGCCGAGAAAGCCGCGAAATGTATCGAAGCCCCGCTCGTTCGGCGTGTTGGGCGATTCGAGTCCTAGATGCCACTTGCCGACGATGCCCGTGTGATAGCCGGCAGCTTTCAATTCATTGGCCAGCGTCGGCACCCGCGGGTCGAAATAGCCCCACGAATTCTCGGGCTGCGTGCGAATCACACCCGGCACACCAACACGATCGGCATAGCGGCCTGTGAGTAGCGCCGCGCGCGACGGCGAACAAACCGTGCAATTCGCCCGCATGCCAGTGAATAACATGCCACCCGCCGCAAGCCGGTCGATGTTCGGCGTCTGCACATCCGACTCGTGATACGTCGAAACATCGCCATAGCCATGATCGTCGGTAATGATCAGCAATACATTAGGGGCACGGCCAGAAACTGTAGTTTCATCGGCAGTTGCCGGTCGGAGTGCGGCTGCAAGGATTGCAGCAGCGATGATCAGTATCGTCAATTTGTATTTTGAACCCATTAGCTTTCGCCGCTCAGAAGAGAAGGATATCACATTGTTTCTAGAGTAAACGCATTGCAAGCCGGAGCTATTTGCAGCGTTGAATTGATCTTGGCAAAGACGGCAGTTGTGTTGAGCTTGAGGTACTTCGCAAATCCACAGGAGCAACGTCTGCACCCTGTACAACCTAGCGAACGGCATGCGTGTTTCCAATCCGATCATTGATGAAATAACTCATGACCTTGTCCGCCAGTGGAGTTAATCAGTTGCGACCCTTACCTCAGCCACCACTCCATGAAGTAGACGCTGGTCCAGTAGTACGCACTGAACGAAACAAGGTACGCGATACCACTGCTGAACCACACGAATTGCTTCACTTGCATCAAGTACCACGCCAGTGGCACGGCCAACGGAAACGAGAGGACAAAGCCCGTGAGGTAGCACCACTCGAGTGCGAGCCCCAGCCAGCGGCATAGATGAAAGTAGACTGCCGCCAGCACGACCAATCCTGCGCCGGCAAGATAAGAATTCAAACGCGCACGACTTCGAAAGTTTGCACGACTACCGGTCACGCTAAAAAAGATCGCCAGTTGATACGCAGCCCACAACGCGAGTGGCCAGCTAAAAACGTAGAGCGTTGTCCAGTGATGCACGATCCAACTTCCCAGGCAACCGCCGAGAAAAATCAACGTCCAGCAAACAACGTGCGCGAGGTTGCTTGGTGCTGAACTGGCAAACGGACTTCCCGCCTGCGGTTTCATGCTGACGCGCGTACGCACGAAGATGTCAGTCAGGCCGGAGATGGCCACCGCCATGACGATTAGTGCACAGCTGAACCAATACCAGTGGCGAAGCTCAACGGCGGCAGGCGGCGTCGCTGGATAGTCCCGCTCGGCTCCGAGCAGGCTTCCCGGATCAAACCTTTCTTGCCGGACCACTTCGCTGGCGACGAGAACAGATGCAGCAGTTTGCAGGGGCTGGCGTCCGAGGTAGATCGCGGCGGCGCGAGTTTGTGTTCGCAAGTACAAGCGATTGTTCGCCAGTGCCGGCGGAGTCCAGCAGACTTCATCGGGAAATATCCTCACGCGCCCCAGCTCTTCGTACCGATCGGGATGAGCGCGAAATAGCAGCACTTCACCCCGGTCGTTCAGGCCAACCAATTTTCCATCGGCAGCAATCAGCTGGGCTTGCCCTGGCTCCTGGGACGACCAACGCACTTCGCCCGTCAGCCAATCGAGCGCGCGAAACTCTCCTCGTGAGGGTCGATGTAGCCGGGACTGTGCTTCGCGCAAATCGAAGCCAAACAGCGTTTCCTCCACGAGCACACTGGAAGCCACATCGTTTGAAAGCTGCAAACTATCCCACACACGTGCTGGTTCGCAGCGACGGCCATCTTCGCTTGCGACAAGCTGGAACTGCTCGGCTCCTGCTTTGAACGGCGCGGCAATCAGCAATCGCGGTTCCCGATAGATGGGAGACGCCGCATGTTCGTCGTAACCATTGGACAACGGCAATTCCCACCAGCGCTCTCCGGTCTGGCGGTGATAACAGGCCAAGGAGTTCTGCATAAGCACGACCACCAGCGGATGCCCCTGCCACTCGATCGGCAGCGGTGTCGCATAACTGGCGGGTTTGGTACCCGACTTCCACGCCAGGCTTCCATCGGAGGCCCGCAGGGCGATCACGCTTGCCGATTCGCCACCGACTGGCAGGATCACCAATCCGTCGATGACGAGCGGTGAACTCGAATAGCCAAACTCGGTACCGCGGCCTTGGAACTTCTCATTAAAGTTCAGCGACCAGAGCAACTCGCCGGTCTGGGCAGCCGCGCATCCCACGACGCCTTGCGGAGTGACGTAAAACACTCTTTCATCGGCAATCACCGGGGTCGAGCGCGGGCCAGGGTACAAGCCAGCACCGTCGTAAGGCCAACCAAGTTTCGTCGACCAGATGGTTTCGCCCGAATCGGCATTCAAGCAAACGAGGGACTGTTCGTACAGTGACTGCGACATCGTGAACAACCGAGACTTGCTGGCCGCAAAACCTGCGTAGCCTTGTCCCAACTCTCGCACCCATAAAACCGGCGGACCTTCCGCAGGAAATTTGTCGATCAACTCCGCTCCCGTCGCGACGCCGTCATGCGTTGGTCCACGCCAACCAGGCCAAGTCGAATCGGCAGCTGGCTCGGCTGCGCTTGCGTTGATTGGCAGCAGTGCGCAGCACATCGCCGCGCACCAACTTGCACGAGACCCACGGCAAAGGAGAGTCGCCAGCATGATATTGCTCGCTGAGAGAAGAGTTGCATTGTAGCCGTTGCGAAATTGGCTGGATGCACTTTCGTCAGCGAACTTGCCGAAAACGGGCCGCCTGGGAAAAAGATGCTGTTGATCGCAGTGTCGTCGTTTACATTGCTGCTGTATTTCTGAGTCTTCCTCGCCAACAGGGTTGCTGCGATGACGAACATCCGCATTGGGCTTGCGCAAGTCAAACAGTCCGCCGACATCGATGAGAACGAAGCCAAGATCTTGCAGTTCATCCAACTGGCCGCCGATTTGGGCGTGCAGATCGTCTGCTTTCCAGAAACACAGACCGTGGGTTATCGCGTCGATATCTCCACGCCCGATACGCCCATTCAACCCCAGCGATTGGCCGAGCTGCACGAGCGCGTCGCTCAACTTTGTCGCGAACGATCGATCGCTTGCATTCTGGGGACCGAGACTCCAATCCCCTCGAACCCGACCGGCGGCAAGCCCTATAACTCCGCCTTGGTGTTCTCTCCCGCTGGAGAGATCCTCGGCGTCCATCACAAAAACAAACTCACGCCCCTCGATGCCGTGGCTTATTCTCCCGGCAGCACCTTCGAAACCTTCGACCTGTTCGGCGTGCGGGTGGGCATTGTGATCTGCTTCGAAGGCTTTCGCTTTGCCGAGACCACCCGCGAGTGCGTCCGCCAGGGTGCTCAACTGATCTTTCATCCCCAGAACAACACCACGCGCCCTAACGACTGGAAGATCCCGATTCATCACGCGATGATCGTCACCCGCGCCGCCGAGAACACGGTCTGGTTCGCCTCGTGTAACATCTGCCACCCCGAGCACCAGAACTGCGCCTCGATGATCGTTATGCCCGACGGCCGCATTCAAGCGCAAGCTGAATTGAAAAAGGAAATGGTGCTGTTTGCCGATATCGACATCGACCTCGCCACGCGGGCGATGTTCAATTTCGATACTGACGGCTGTGCCAAGGTGCTCTTTGCCGACACGGTCGCCCGCGCCGAGTACGCAGCGCCCAGCTAGGCCCGCCCCTTGCCAGCAGTTGAGGAAATTTCCACTATTCACAGTTACACGCAAAATTTCCGCTATCTCGTAAACCCTTCTCCGGCTGTCGTTTGTGCGTTTCCGGGTCTTCCTAAGTCCTTAAGAATTAGAGGAAAGGTCCAAATTCAATTTCCATTATCCCAGCTCTTGTGCGACGTTGCCTGATTGTCGTAATGAGTGTCTTGCTCAGCAGTTGCGACTCGCCTTGGCCCCAAGTCGTTACCGCATGCAGGAAACTCCGGAAATCGCTTTCCAGAATCTTCCGCAACTTCAGTCCCCCCATTGGCAATTCCCTGCGTGACGAGTTGCACACTCTTCCCTCACTTACGCCAAAATCGACCAACAATTCGCCAACAGGTTAGATGCGCATGCTCGTTATATTATTGACAGTTGCAAAATAATTACTTACAATATGTTTGGCATACAAGCTGCATCGCCTAGCCGATCGCAGGCTTCCATTCCGCCCTTGTCGCCTGCCCCGCGATAATGCGATCCGCCCTCCTGGGGAGTGAAACGAAGACCACGGACCCACCCGATTCGTCTCCCGTAATTGGCAGCGGGCTGCGATCCTGCCAAAGTGAAGGCTGACTCGTGAGCCTCTCTCCAAGGATTGCTCCCCATGCCTCACATTCTGGCCCTCGATCAAGGGACAACCAGCTGCCGCGCGATCGTTTTCAACCACGCGGGCGAAATCCAGGCCGTCGCTCAGCAAGAGTTTGAACAGCACTTTCCCAAGCCGGGCTGGGTCGAGCACGATGCCCACGAAATCTGGTCGACACAAATCGGTGTCGCTACGGAGGTCGTTGCGCGGGCCAGCTTGCGACCCAGTGATATCGTCGCCATTGGCATCACCAACCAGCGCGAAACCACCGTCCTCTGGGATCGTGAAACTGGCCACCCCATTCATCATGCCATCGTCTGGCAAGATCGCCGCACAGCTCCCCTCTGCGATCAACTCCAGGCAGCTGGCAATGCCGATTTGATTCAAGAGCGAACCGGGCTGTTGCTCGATGCCTATTTCTCGGCGACAAAAATCGCCTGGCTTCTCGATAACGTACCCGGCGCGCGAGCCAAGGCCGAAGCAGGCAAGCTGGCCTTCGGTACCATCGACACCTGGCTCGTCTGGAACTTGACCGGCGGCGCGCAGCACATTACCGATATCACCAACGCCTCGCGCACAATGCTGCTGAACATTCACACTGGCGAGTGGGACGAAGAGCTGCTCAAACTGTTCAACATTCCCCGCAGCTTGCTCCCCGAAGTTCGTTCGTCGAGCGAAATCTATGGCGAAACAACCGGCGGGCTGCTGAACGCGCGGGGCATTCCCATCGCAGGGATTGCCGGCGATCAGCAGGCGGCCCTGTTCGGCCAACTTTGCCTTGAGCCCGGCCAGACCAAGACGACGTACGGTACCGGCTGCTTCATGCTCAAGAGCACGGGCACCAAGCCCCTCATCTCGAAGAATCGGCTCCTCTCGACGATCGCTTGTCGGCGCAACAATCAAACAACCTACGCACTCGAAGGGAGTGTGTTCATTGGCGGTGCCGTGGTGCAGTGGCTGCGCGATGGCCTGGAAATTATTCGCAAGTCGAGCGAGGTCTCGCAGCTGGCGGCGAGTGTGCCCGACAACGGCGGCGTGTTTCTCGTCCCTGCCTTCGCCGGCCTGGGCGCGCCACATTGGGACCCCGCTGCCCGCGGACTGATGATTGGCCTGACGCGCGGCACAACGAAAGCACATATTGCCCGGGCCGCCGTCGAATCGATTGCCTTTCAGGTGGCCGACTTGCTGTCTGCCATGCAGGCCGATTCGGAAAACGACCTCACCGAGATGCGCGTCGATGGAGGCGCATCGAAGGACGATCTGCTCATGCAGTTTCAAGCCGATCTGCTCGGCGTGCCCCTCGTGCGGCCGAAAGAAATCGAAACAACGGCGCTCGGAGCCGCTTATCTCGCCGGCCTTGCCGTCGGATTTTGGCAAGGTACCGACGAGCTCGTACACCTGCAACAGATCGACCGCCGTTACGAACCCAAGATGCCACGCAGCAAAGTCGACGCTCTGCGCGGCGAGTGGCAACGGGCCGTGGAACGTTGCAAACTGTGGGAAGGTGGCAGCCGGTGATGAACCGCGACAACATGCGGGCGCAAGCGTTCACCGCGCACGCAACCTGGGACCTGGTGATCATCGGCGGCGGTGCCACTGGCGTGGGAATCGCCATCGACGCCGCTGCCCGCGGCTATCGCACGCTCCTCGCCGAGCAACACGACTTCGGCAAAGGAACCTCCAGCCGCAGCACCAAGCTGGTTCACGGCGGCGTCCGCTATCTGGCCCAGGGGAACATCTCGCTCGTCACCGAAGCGCTGCGCGAGCGCGGGCTGCTGCGGCAGAACGCGCCGCATCTGGTGCACGACCTTGCGTTCGTCGTACCCAGCTATCGATGGTGGGAAGCACCGTACTACGGCCTCGGTCTCAAGGCGTACAGTCTGCTCGCCGGCAAATTACGGTTTGGTCCCACGCAGTTTCTCTCACAGGCCGAAGTCGTGCGCCGCATTCCCACGATCAAGCGCGCGGGACTGCGCGGTGGCGTGGTTTATTCCGATGGCCAGTTCGACGATGCTCGCCTCCTCATCAACATGGTCACGACCGCTGCGGAGCAAGGGGCGACGCTGCTGAACTATGCGCGGGTGACAGCCATCCACAAATCAGCTGCGGGGCATGCCAGTGGCGTCGAAATCGAAGACCGCGAGACGGGTGAGTCGATCGCGGTCACAGCCCGCGCGGTGATCAATGCGACCGGGCCCTTTTGCGACGACCTCCGCAAACTGGCCGACCCCAGTTCGACGAACATGATCAGCCCGAGCCAGGGGATTCATCTGGTCTTCGCACGCTCGTTTCTGCCGGGCAATCATGCGATTATGGTCCCGCGCACTGCCGATGGCCGGGTGATGTTCGCGATACCCTGGCACGGTCACACCCTGGTGGGCACCACGGACGTTCCGATTCAAGATACGCCGTTGGAACCGCTCGCCACGGAGACTGAAATCGATTTCATTCTCGAAACGGCCGGCCGCTATTTCGAGCGCCAGCCTACGCGGGCCAATGTGCTGAGTATGTTCGCCGGAATTCGCCCGCTGGTGAAGGCGGCGAATCAGAAGAGCACCGCCGCTCTCTCGCGCGATCATACGATTCACGTCGACAGCAGCGGGCTAATCACGATAACCGGTGGCAAATGGACCACCTATCGCAACATGGCAGAAGACTGCGTGAATCAGGCCGCGGAGCGGGCCGAACTGGCCAAGCGTCCCTGCACCACGCGCGAGCTACCCATTCATGGCCATCAAGCGAACGCGGAGCAATTTGGCAACCTGGCCATGTATGGCGCAGATGCTCCAGCCATTCGAGCCTTGGCCGATTCACATTCCGTGCTGGCCGAACTGTTACACCCCGACTTGCCATCGATCGCCGCCGAGGTCGTTTGGGCCGCGCGAAACGAAATGGCCCGCACCGTCGAAGATGTGCTTGCCCGGCGAACCCGCGCCCTCTTCCTGAATGCTCGCGCGGCAATGTCCATGGCACCGCGGGTGGCCGAACTCCTTGCCAGCGAACTCAATCGCGATGCCAACTGGCAGCGCGACGAAGTCGAAGCCTTCGAGATGCTCGCCGCGGGCTATTTGCCCTGAGTCACCTGCGGCTCGCCGATGCAGAAGAGGTGCTTTTCGCCCCGAATGAAGAACTGCTCGTGCGCGATGGCAGGTGACGAATAGCAGCGTTCGCCGAGCGGGTTCTCGGCGACCACATCGAGCGTGGCACCGGGACGAACGACTTTGGTCAGGCCATCGTCTGCCACGAGATAGCCCAGCCCATTAGCCGTTACGAGCGAATTGCTGAAGTGATTTCCCAACCGCTCCTGCCACAGGCGATCGCCGGTCGCAGCGACAAAGCAATTGGCCGTGCCGCGATCATCGGCCACCAGCAAGTGTTCACCAACCACAACGGGAGAAGGGACGTAGCACTTGGCATTGGTTGCATGCCAGGCGACATGCGTATCGGTCACATCACCCCGGCCATCGGGTTTGATTCCCATGACGTGATACGTGGGAAAACCGGCCGCCATGAACAATAGCTTGCCATCGAAGACCATCGAGGCCACGAATTGTTCGGTCGGCCCTTCGATCTTCCAGTTCTCACTGCCGTCGCGCGGGTTCAAGCTGATGATGTGCTTGCTCCCCGAGAAGATCATTTGCGTGCGGCCATCGATCTCGCGAATGATCGGGGTCACATAACTGCGAATGCCGTTAGCCCGCGGCACCTTCCAGGCAACTTCACCTGTCTCGCGCTGTAACGCAACGATATATGACTTGCCGTCGTGATCGCCGTTCACAATCACCCGATCTTCAAACAGCACGGGGCTCGAGCAGTAACCATGCGCGCTGATGAATTCACCGGGCCGAACAAGCCACTTTTGGTTGCCGGCAAAATCGTAAGCGGCGACGACCATCTTGCCCGGCGTGATCGGGCGCGGAGCCCCCACGTTCGGCGCGGGGATTGTACTGCCGTCCACTTCCAGGAACGAGACGAACACCAACTTGCCGTCGGTGGCCGGAGTGCTCGAGGCAAAACTGTTGAGCGAGTGTTTCGTTTCGAGCGGGCCAGTGAAGACCGTCTTTTGCCAGAGCGTTTTGCCCGTCGCGCGATCGAGGCATTGCAGGACGCGCTCTTTGGTCGCATCGAGGCAGGCCGTTAAGAAAATGCGGTCGTCCCACACGATGGGTGACGCGTGGCCACTGCCGCTGACGGGAACCTTCCACACGATGTTGGTCCCGCTGACGCCGTCCCACTTCACGGGCAAGCTGGTCTCAGCACTGGTCCCATCGCCGCGCGGACCGCGCCAGCAGGGCCAGTTTTCGCCGGCCAAGGCCGCGGTGCAGGAACCGAGAATCAATAGCGTCACCACATTTCGCAGCCAACTTCGCATCGCTCGCACTCCCAACTTGATTCTGAATTGCTGCAGCACTTCACCAGCATGCATCAACGGCCGTTAATCATAATCGCTGCCGCCGCGGCTCGCGATGCGGCCAGCGCCCGATTATGACGGCTGTAGCTAATCTGCGGCGCGACGCGCGGCGAGAACCAGAGCGGAATACGCGAAGCCGCGACCCATTGCCGGCCTGGATCGGCAGCGCCGAACTTCTGGCGACGTAGAGTTTAGCGGCCTGTTTGTTAGCTTCCTCAAGTTGGCGGGGTGTCGCGGTGCCGGGCATGGCGGGCATAGTTTCCACGTTGAATTATCTGGCAGAGACCGAGAACGAAGCCGCCGTTCCCGTGCTCCTGGCCGCGCTGCGCGCTCCTCAACGGCATTTGCAAGAGCGCAGCTTGCGGACCTTGTTGCACCGCACAAGCGTCGCTGCCGAACTGGAAGTTCTTACGCGTTGGCACGAACTGAGCGACCGGATGCGCTCGCTCGTGGCCGAGAAGCCGGGCTGGTTGTCCGGTGTTATCCACCAAGGACTAAATAGTCAGACCGATCAACTGGTGCGCAACGCCTGTGAGGCGGCGCTCGCTACGCGCGATTACGATCAAATTCCTTCGCTGGCGGCGGCAGCCATCGATGCCAAGAACGTCTGCAATCGCCGGGCGGCCGAAGTAGCGCTGCTGCTGGCCGAGATGCTGTTTGACGAACTACATGCACCGCGCGACTATCGCGTCCGCCGCGATCCGCAACTGCAACGTGCCAACTTGATGCCGGCCCTCGAACGGACTGCTGACTCCGTCGATCGTCACCAGAAGTTGCCCCTCATCGAAGCGCTGCTGTTGCTGGCCGAGCGCGACACGGCAACCGTCAAACGCATTTTGCAAAGCCCGCGCGATCCCAGCTTTCCCTTCGTCGCGAAGGTGCTGCAGCGGAGCTCGCGCACCGGCGTCATTCGCCTGCTGCTGAGCTATCTGGACGATCCTCATGCGCCGCGCTCGGCGCTCGAGATTCTCGCCCGGCGGCGCGACCTGCAATTCATTCGGCAATTGCTCCGCAAAATCGGTAATCAACCAGTCCAGGTCGTGCGCAACAATCTCCATCGCATCGACGACCTGCCTTGGCTCGCGGATAGCGGCGCGGTGTTCGCCGCCCTCTCTGCCACCGAACAGCCCGCTGCGATCAACCTGGTGACCGAAGCCAATCTGCCAGCCTCGCAAGCGCTGCAGCTGTTGTCGCTCGCGTTGCAAGATGGTTGTGCGGCCGGCCGGCGCATGGCAGCCGCGGGGTTGGCGAAGTTTCAAGGAAACGAAGCCGACGAAATCGCCTGGCAAGCGCTCGACGACGAAGATCCTCTCGTCCGCGCGCAAGCGGTGGCGCGCATGGGGACGAGCGCCACGCCGACTGCAATCCCGCGCTTGCTCGAAATGCTTGATAGTCCGCATCAATCCGAACGCGAAGCTGCTGCCCAGTGCTTGCACGACTATAACTTTGAACGCTACCTGCAAAGCTTCGATACGATGGCCCCCGAAGCGCGCCTGGCGACCGGTTGGCTGGTGATGAAGGTCGATACGACCGCCACCGCGCAATTGACCGCGGAACTGCAGGCTCCGGTGCGAGCCCGCCGCACTCGCGCGCTGCAAATTGCCGTCACGCTGCAATTGGTTCCCGAGTTGTTCGACGCCATCAAGCTGCTGCTCAACGACGAAGACCATTACACCCGGCTCGATGCCGTGCGCACGCTGGCCAATTGCGACCTCCATGAATCACAACAAGCGCTGCGGCGGATGCTTCTCGATCATTCGCCTCTCGTAGCTCAAGCTGCAGAAGAAGCCCTCGCGCGGTTCGCCGAGCGGTCGCCTGCTCCGCCTGAGTTGCTAACAGGAAAAGTCAGGCACAGCGAAGACGACATGCCCACGGACACGCTCGCACCTTCCGCGGCAGGAGCATAACCATGTGGCTGCTGGCTGAAAAAGCTCTCACGACTCCCGTCATCACATCGCCCCCCGATCCCGGCGTGATTCATCATCCGTGGGTACTCGCCTGGATCGTACTGACGATGCTCACGTCGACGATCGTCACCTGGCTGGTCTTCCGCTGGCGTGGCGCAAGGCTGAAACGGCGACAAAACTCGCCGAAGCAACTGCTCCGCGCACTCTGCCGACTTCATCATCTGAGCTGGTTCGACCGGCAACTCATCTCCTCCTGCGCTCGCAAGCTCAAGATCAGCGACCCCGCTCGCTTCTTCCTCGAAGCTGACCTTTGGCGCGAGCTGCTCGCTGCCGAAAGCTCGCCCGTCCAGCGCCTTCGATTGACCAAGCTGCAAGAGAAATTGCTCAGCGAACCAAAGCCTCCGGTCAGCCCGCCCGCTTGACCACGCTCTCCGCGACCAGCTATCCTCTCATTTGAGATTGGTTCTCAACTCTTTTGCGTCACGCCAGCTTTTGCCTGCCAGCCACCACACGTGGAGAGCGCCCACGATTTTGTTTCTTCACCGGCTGCGCGGCAGTGTGTCCCGCTCCTGGTAACTGTTGGAGTGCCTCGATGAAAGTTGCTTCGTTCCTTGCGCCCGTGCTTGTTTGCCTGGTCGCCTTGCCCGCCTGGGCTCACTTCATTTTTATTGCTACGCGGCCCAATGCGGCCGGTAAGCCAGCCGTCCATATTCTCTTCGGCGATGATTCGATCGCCAGCGAAGCGAAGTTCCTGGACAACGTGGCCCACACCAAGGTCTGGGCGCATGAAGCAGGCAAGCCGCCGGTCGAAGTGAAGTTGGAAAAAGAGATCATGGGCGAGAATGGCACCTGGATGGGGGCGACCGACGTTGTCGGCCGGGCCTTCACTGCCAATTGCGAATATGGTGTGACTTCGCGCGGCGGAGCCGAGCCTTCGTTGCTTGTCTATCACGCCAAGCAT
This sequence comes from Anatilimnocola aggregata, assembly GCF_007747655.1. Lineage (NCBI taxonomy): Bacteria > Pseudomonadati > Planctomycetota > Planctomycetia > Pirellulales > Pirellulaceae > Anatilimnocola > Anatilimnocola aggregata. The sequence goes on along the minus strand of NZ_CP036274.1, from coordinate 663,707 downwards.
ATCGACGCGACCGATCCGGCCGCGCTCAAAAGTTTTGCCCGCACGGAGAACCTCAAGCTGGACATCGTTCCTTCGTTCCAGGGTGAAGAAGGGGAACTGCAAGTGCTGTTCGACGGCAAGCCTGCCGCGAATGCCCAGGTCATCATCTGGACCCCAGACAAGTACGAGAAGGAAACCGAGAATTTCACCGATGCCGACGGCAAGGTGAAGTTCAAGGCCAATCAAAAGGGGTTGTGGCAAGTCCGCGCTCGCCACACCAACGCGGTTGCTGGCAAAAAGGGGGACAAAGAGTACAAGGCCGAAAAGCACTACTGCACGCTCGTGCTGAAGAACGGCGAAGTGAAGCCCGAAGCGGCTGCGAAGTAAAGCTTCGAGCAGGTTCACATGTAGCGTGGGCTTTAGCCCACGAACCGCTCGAGCAAATGTGGGCTAAAGCCCACATTACGAAAGTGTCTAATCGCGGCTGCGAATGGCAGCCGCGGTGAAGTCGATTACATGCCGGGCAATGTCGACATCGAGCGTGCGCGCCAGCGCCTTCCACCCGGGTACGGCATTCACCTCCAGCACATACAGCTGACCATCGCGCGCGGGAAGCAGATCGACGCCAGCAATCGGCGCCTGGACAGCTGCAGCAGCGCGGAGAGCTAAGTCTCGCAGTTCGGGTGTAACTTCTAGCGGCGCTGTGCTCGCGCCGCGGCTGACGTTCGTCCGCCAGTCGTGCGGATTGCGCCGCCGCATGCCAAACACTTGCTCGCCCAGCACCAGCAGCCGCCAATCTTCACCTTCGTGCGGAATAAACTCCTGCACATAGAGCACCGCATTCAACTGCGCGAGCATCTTAAAAGCCCGCAACGCCAGGTTGCTATCTTGCAGGCGAATCAGCCCGCGCCCTTCACTGCCGAAGAGCGGTTTCACGACTACATCGCCACCAAGCTCTTCAAAGGCTTGCATGCCTGCTTCGAACGATTGGCAGACAATCGTCCGCGGAGTTAGAAGCCCCGCCGATTGCAGCTTGGCGGAAGTGAGAAATTTATCGACGGCCGCTTCGACCGCGCGGGTCGGATTGATCGCGATGCCACCGGCCGCTTCGTACCGAGCCAGGCAATCCATGCGAAAAACAACTTGCTCCAAACTGCCCGGGGGCATGGTGCGAACAAGGATGGCCTCGCAGGCCGACAGATTGCACTCGCCGCTCGAGATTTGGATCGCACCGCTGCGGGGAATGCTGGCCTTCATTTCGCTGAATGCCGCAATCGAAACTTCGCAACGATCGCCGGCAGCCCGCTGCAGGTCGCGCGCGTACCAACTATCGGGAGCAGCCAGCACGGCGATTCGCATGGGATGTTTAAGGCGAGATTAAGTCAGCCACTGCTGCAGCACGTCCGGGCGAAACTGGCCGAAGCGATGCAACTTGCCGCTCGTCAAATTGACGAAGTTAATCACGGCTGGACTGAACAGAAACGGATCGATTTTATAGAAGTCGCCGCTATAACGCTCGAAAATCTTGCCGAACGGCTCGCCAAAATCGCGTGAAGAGCTACTGGGAACCTGCGGGCCAAGGGTGGCCAATTCGTCGTCGCTTGCGCGGACCCAAATCGTCACTTCGCCGCCATAAAGAATCGCATCGTTCGTGCGTCCGATCGCGTCCAGGTCGTCCTTGGCGATTGGCGGCAAGGGAGCAACACCAAACCCACTGACAATCTTGGTGAGATCGAACTTGAGCTCGTGCAATTTGTGCAGGGCCGTTTCGAGCGACCGGGCGACAACTTGCATGGTGCCCGCGAGGCTCGCGGTTGGAGCGCAGAGTAGCGTCACTTTGTCGGGCGCGACCCGGCAGGCTTCGGCAATCTGACCGGTGATGGCTGCAGTCGGCAGTTGATTGGTTTCGAGGATGCCGACCACTTGCTGCGGCGCTTCGGTGTTGCCAATGTCCTTGAACAGCGGCTCGCGATTGGCCGCCGCCCGCATGGGCCCCGAACCCATCGCAAAGTACTTTTCGCACGTCACTTGCCAGCCCGCATATTGCGAAGCCAGGCACGCGGCCACGGGCTGATCGGTATGAACTGTCACCGCTGGCCCTGCCCACAACTGTCGCTCGCCGGGAACAATGCTGACGGTCCCCAGCCCCGACAGGCAAATTTCTGCGAGTTGACGACCTGCTTCCAAGCCCCCAGCGACCTGTACGCCGCAGTCGATCAGCCGCGCTCCACCAGGAAGCCGGGCGACATGCAAATTGTAGCGCAACGGCTCAGCCGCCAGGAGGTCGGCACGTTGCCAGGCTCGATCGTTGAGGGATAGACTCGCCACGGGCATACTAGGATCATTTCAGTTTGGAGCTACACGAGTTGCCAGTTCGAATGTTGCCTCATGGCCCGGGGGGGTCGCAACGGGGCTTGACGCTTCTCCGCGGTTTTCTCGGCCAATAAAAAAGCCGGCCGGAAATCGTAGGACTTCCGGCCGGCTGAGTTAATTCAACTGCAGAGCTGCGTTGCCTTAGGCAAACAGTTCCTTGATGACCTTGCCGCCGTTGGCGATCTTCATCGGACGACCACTCTTGCTGGTGAAGGTCGTTTCGAGCGAGATGCCGAGAGCCTTGCAAACCGAGGCCATCACATCTTGCGAGGTGTAGGGTTCGGTTTCAACTGCGGTGCCATCGGCACTGGTCTTACCAACCGCGATGCCACCCTTCATGCCGGCGCCACCGACGACCACGCTCCAAGAGCGGGCCCAGTGATCGCGACCGGTCGTGCCGTTGATGCGTGGGGTACGGCTGAATTCGCCCATCCAAATGATGGCGGTGTCTTGAAGCAAACCGCGAGTTTCCAAATCTTCGACCAGAGCGCTCATCGAGCGATCGAGGATGCCCAGCTTGGGGTTCATGCCAGTGCCGAGCGTGGTGAAGATGTTGGCGTGGTTGTCCCAGCCACCGAGGTCGACTTCGACGAACGGTACACCAGCTTCAACCAGACGGCGAGCCATCAAGCAGCCGCGGCCGAAGCCATCGTTGCCGTAACGGTCTTGAACTTCCTTCGGTTCCTTGGTGACCTTGAAGGCTTCCATCTGTTCGCTGGTCATCAGGTTCAGGGTCTTCTTGAGGATCTTCATGTGATCCTCCGAAGCCGAACCACGATTCTGGCTGATGAAGTTCTTCTCGATCATGTCCAGGGCGGCCATCCGCTGCATCAGACGCTTGTCTTCGATGCCCATGTCCAAGTTACGGACCTGGCCATTGCTGCTGACCACGAAAGGAGCCCATGCCATGCCCAGGAAGCCCGGACCAACGCTACCGCCACCGACGGAAACGAAGGGAGGAATTTCGAGGTTGGCCCGTTGATCGATCAGCTCGTGCGACAACACAGCTCCGTAGCTGGGATGTTCGATGTTTGGGTTCGGCACATAGCCAGTGTGCATGTAATAGCGACCACGCATGTGGTCGGCTTCGCGAGTGCTCATCGAGCGGATGATCGACAGCTTGTCCATCACGTTGGCCGTGAGGGGCATGTGTTCGCAAATCTCGACGTCCCCCTTGGTGCGAATGGTGCGGAACGGACCACCGGTTGGGGCACCTGGCTTGAGATCCCAGATGTCCATCGTGCTCGGACCACCACTCATCCACAACAGAATCGCTGACTTATGATTCTTCTTCAGTTCGGCAGCGTGCGTTCGCAAGCTGTGGCCGAACGTAAGGGCGGGAATCGTCATGGCCGAGGCACCGGCCAGGTGCGACATGAAGTGCCTGCGAGACATGTCCGAGGGAATTGAATTCATCATGCTAGAATCTCCGAGAAATGATCGACGATGGTTTAGTAGTTAGCTGACTTATCTTCGTTATCGCAAACTCCACCAGGGAGTCTGCTGAGTTAATGAGGGTGTTGAGCGAAATGGTTGAGGCGAAATGGCTCCTTAGTGTTGCAGGATGAACTCGTTGGCATTGAGTGCCGCCCAGAACACATCCTGCAAGGCAGCGACCGAGTCGCCACCACGGGCCGTAAGCAACTTGTTGGCAATGTCGACTTCGCTCTGCGTCGGTGCACGCGAGAGAGCAGACTGAAACAAGTAATCGATCTTTTGGGCTGGCGACAGCTTGCTGGTCGCCACCTTCTGCAAAAAGCTTCCCTGTTCGGTGCTGACGGCTTTTTTCACCAGATCGCCGTTCATCATCATCAGCTGTTGGGGAATCGTGCCGTTGAAGGTCGTCTGCTCGTCACCTTCGTCGGTACCGAACGTTTGATTGAACTGCGAGAGCCACTGCGTCTTCAGCTTTTCCTGTTCGGCGTAATCGCCCTTGGTCTTTTGAGCTTCGGTCGCCACGATCAGCGATTCGTACAATTCTTCAGCCCGCATATTCCGCAGGTAGAAGTGAGTGAACTTCGGCGTTTCGCCCATCAGCGGGTCATCGGCCTTGTTGCTGGGGGTGATCTTGCTCGACAGCGAATAAGCTTCGCTCAGAGCCACCCACTTGATCAATTCTTTGAGGTTAAAGCTGTTCTTACGAACTTCTTTGCCCAAGTAATCGAGCAGTTCGGGGTGAGTCGGCGTGTTGTGCGGGCCCATATCGTCGATCGGCTTGGTGAAGCCATAACCGAGGAAGTGGTGCCATATGCGATTGGCAATCATCTTGTCCATGTAATCGGAGGCAACAATCATCTTGGCGAGGACTTCGCGACGATTCACGTCCGACACATAACCGCTGCGAGGAGCTTCTTTGCCATCGACAAATACGGGATAAGCACTGGCCATCAGGCCGTTGCGAAGTTCGTAGAAAATGATGGCTTCCGAAGCATCGCCACCACCACCTTCACCGGCGAAGTCTTGATTAACCAGTTCGGCCGACTGCACATCGCGAGTGCCAGGAATGAACGTGCGGAGAGCGCGAGTCTGTTGAAAGAACGCGTTGAACTCCCAGAACTTCTGCTGCTTCCAATCGTTGAACGGATGGTTGTGGCACTGCGTGCATTGCACTTGCAGGCCGAGGAAGTTCTTCGCAGTCATGGCCGTGGCTTGAGCGGCCTTCTCTTCCAACTTCATCACCAGATAGTTGGCAGCGCCATTGAAGCCCTTGCCACCGGGCGAAGTTGTGCCGGTGGCCGAGACCAGTTCGTACACCATCCGGTCATAAGGCTTGTCTTGGGCAAACGAATCGCGGAGATACTTCTGCATCCCTTCGCGACTGGTCAGCGTGCGCTGCTCAGTACCGCCAGTGCGACCGATGAGGATGTTCGTCCAAATCGTCGTCCAGTTGCGAGCGTAGTCTTCGAGATAGATTTCGTCGTTGAGCAGTTTGTTGACCAGTTTCAGCTTGCGCTCGGGAGTCTTATCGGCTTGAAACTCTTTCAGTTCGGTGACCGAGGGGACACGACCGATGACATCGAGATAAACGCGACGGCACCATTCGCCTTCCGTAGCCGGCGGCGACGGAACCATGCCGTTGTCGGTCCAAACTTGACGAATCTGCTCGTTGATGTATTTGACTTGAGGAATGTTGTAGTCTGCGGCTGTCGACGTAGCACCAGCTTTCGGAGTTTGCGCATTCACCTGGAACACGACTCCACCCATCAGGGCCACCAACAACAAACCACCTACAATACGTGACATAATTCCCTCACTGCCTGTGAACGATAAGTCGGGAAGCCTACCCTGTCGCCGTCAAAACCATCGCCTGTAACAACCATCCTGGAAAGTCCTGAGGCACACCAAGAGTGAACCAGGAGCGAACTCGCTGAGATCTCTTTCGCGGTCTTGCCATCAGGACTTAGGGCACCATCGGCAGGTGTCTCGCATCGTCCGAAAGTGTTCCCCGACAACCGATAAACGACACTGCGGCGGAAAAGTACTCCGCTTTTTTGTTATTTCTGTCCCTCGGCGGTCTCAGAATGAGTGAGTCTATCGCTCATTACGCTGGAATTCAATCAAAAAGTGCTGGCAGTTAGCGGCTTCCTGGCGGCAATCCTGTGCAGAACGCCTGTGCAGGATGCAAGACTCGGGTTAGCCGGCGATCAATCGTCACACCGACAAGAGACGCCTGCGGCTGGCCGCAATCCGTCAAATCGTTTACTGGCATCGCTTCAGCCGAAGCAGAGAGTGTCTAATTTCTAAACACTGTGTTGCAAAATTGCTCTATCAAAATGCAGCAGGCGAGCTGACTCGACTTGTCGAATCAGCTCGCCTGTGATGCATTGCCGAGTGCGCTGTCCAGACGCCCTCAGCTGCCTCAAACTCGTTTCCTGATTGCCTCTCGTCTGTCTTTTCTCTCTAACCATCGCAGGAATCTGCGTCAGTTAGCCTCTTTTCGCCGGCCCCTAGCATCTTGTGGATGCCACTTCTCTGTTCCGGCCCGCATCAGGAATCGTTCCCACCGAAGAGTTCCGGTCCTCGTTGGGAATGCCACCATAAAAGCAAGTGGCGTGCCAAAAGCAATTCGCGTATGGAGTGAGAGGATCTGCCAAGCACTGGGAGCACAGACCGGCACTACGTCGGTTGACGTCCGCGGCCAGCTGCCTAAACTTTCCGCAGTGGCTGGCGGGACGACCCGAGCAAACCGAGGGCTGAAACTTGGTTATGCTCCCCCGAAATTGGCGGGCTTGGCATCTGCAGGGACGACCCTGCCGCTCGAAGAGGTGCAAGCATGGCTTGGCTCATTTTGGTGGTGGCGGGTTTATTCGAAGTCTGTTGGTCGACCGGGCTCAAGGCCAGTGACGGTTTCAAACTCTTTTGGCCGAGTGTGTTCACGATCGTGACGCTCGCTCTTAGCATGTTGCTGCTGGGTTACTCCATGCGCACGTTGCCCCTGGGAACAGCCTATACCGTCTGGACCGGCATCGGCGCGATTGGAGCAGTGATCGCCGGCATTGTGATGTTTCACGAACCAGTCAATGCCGTACGAATCGGCTGCATCCTGCTGATCCTCGGCGGCATCATCGGCTTGAAGCTGACTGAACCCTTGTAGCTCAGCCACTCCATACCTGAGGGCGAGTCAAAGAAATGACTCGCCAACGTGGTTAAGACTCGTCCGCAGCAGCTGCGGAGGCGCGAATGTAACCGGGGCGTAGCAGCGCGAGGAGTGCGTCCCGAATTTCGCGAACCTTGAGCGCGCCCTGAATCTGTAACATGCGTCGCTTAGGAGAGAGCTGCGCGCTCTTCACAATGCCAGCTTGCCGCGAATCGACAAATAGAATGGCAGGCAGATTCTTGGTGTGCTCGGCGGTGCCGAACCGATTGAACGCTTCGAGCGCATCATCCCCCAGCCCCACGGTCGAGAATAACACGCAGTCAGCGGCGGCTGGCTCATATTCCGTGAACCGCCCCAGCGCTCGTACCGGATCGCTGAAGACGAGCACTTTGTAGCCGTGCTTTTTCAATCGTTCGCGAACCTGGTCCTGAATGTCAATTCGGCTCTCGACCAGCATCACGGTCTTGCCCGATCCTTCCTGGTCGGACGCAATCGTCAGCGGCGCGCCGCTCTTGGGCGCCGTGACCTCGGCTGCTTGCTCAGACTCGCTTAAATCGCCAGATTCGAGCCGCGCGAGAACCCGCTTCCCTTCCTCGTGCATTTCGGCGGCGCTGCCGAAGCGGCGATCGGGATTCATCTCCAGCGCGCGATTCACGAACGCGAGCAAACGATTCGGAATGTCTGGGACCAGCTGATGCAGGGGGCGGATGTTCTGGTATCGCTGTACGCTCAGGCGCGACATCCGATCCTTGGTCTCCGAGAGGGGCGGTTCGCCACCGATCATGTTGTACAGAATGCAGCCAGCAAAAAAGAGGTCGCTGCGGGGGTCGTTGTTACGCACGCCCGAAGCCCGCTCCAGGCCTGCATAATCGATCGTCCGTGGATTGTTCAGGTCGTCCTCTTTCAGCGAGTTCTCTTTTTGCAGTCCGGCCAAGCCAAAATCCACGAGTTTTGCCCGGCCCCGGCTCGTCACCAGCACGTTCGACGTCTTCAGGTCCCGGTGCGTCATGCCGTGTTCAAACGCATATGCCAGGCCCGCAAAAATGTCGACGCCCAGCCGCAGCGAATCAATTGGGGGAAGCGACTTCCGCACTTTGAGGAACTCGCGCAAGTTTCGGCCCTCGACAAACTCCATCGTCATATATGGGCTCGGCTTCTCGCTCACCTCATAGATGGGAACGATGTTCGGGTGCCGCAATTTGGCGCCGATCTGACCTTCGCGAATGAACTGTTCGGTCATGCCCGGCTCCGCGCGGAACCGCTTGCGGAGGGCTTTCAGGGCCACCACCTTGGCCGTTTTGATATTCACCGCGCGATACACGCGCGCGAAAGTGCCCGTACCCACCAGGTACAAAACCTTGTAATCGCCGTAAAAAAAGCCCCCTTTTTCACCCTTCAGCAAACGATCGAGCTGATAGTTGGTAAGAAACTCGCGGCGCAAGAGCATGCTGGTGAATTGTTCGAGCGTGATGTCGCGAGTACCCAGCTCACTCCAGACCGATTCGAGCTGGTGAGAATCCATTAAGCCAGAGTCGGTGATCCGCTGGCCCAGTTTTTCGGCAGTCACGTCCGACATTCACAACACCCGAAACATGCGACCCGCTCGGCACTTGCCTGGCTAGTCGTCTACCATTGGCCCCGCTGCGTCGCCCGCGGCGAGTTTGGCCGCTGCCGGTATTTCGACAGCGAATCAATACGTAAGCCATGCTATTTCAAGGCCCAAGCTCCCGCAATGGCTGAGCATTTGCGCTCCTCGGTTCACTCTACTGCACTTTCGCGGCACGAGGTTTGCTTTCGCTGAAGGTGCTCGCGATATTGCTGAATGGTCATTCGTTCGTCCGCCGTTTCCGACCTCACTCTTCTGCAGAGGATCGCTCCCATGAATATTCTGGTGTTGGATATCGGTGGTACAAACGTCAAAGTCTGGACGACTGGCGAAGGGGACAAGCAAAAAATCCCGTCCGGCAAAGACCTCACTCCTGCAGCGATGGTCGAGAAGGTCCGCGAACTGACCAAAGAGTGGAAATTCGAGCGCGTCTCGATTGGTTATCCCGGCGAAGTGATTAACGGTCATCCCGCCAACGACCCCTGGGCACTGGGAAAAGGTTGGGTCGGCTTCGACTACGCCAGCGCCTTCGGTTGCCCCACGCGACTGATGAACGATGCCTGTATGCAGGCCCTCGGCAGTTACGATGGCGGCCGCATGCTCTATCTGGGCTTTGGCACGAATCTGGGAACGTCGTTCGTGAGCGACGGCAAAGTCATTCCTCTCGCGCTCGGCCACTTGAAATTTACCGGCGGCGAAACGTTCAACGAACTTCTCTGCCGCAAAGGACTGGAACTCAACGGTGCCAAGCGCTGGCGGCGAGCAGTGGCCGAAGCGGCTTCGATTTGGAAGCAGGCGTTTCTCGCCGACTACGTCATGCTGGGTGGCGGCAATGCCAAGAAGATCGAAGAGATGCCCGAAGGCTGTCGCCGTGGCGGCAATCACAACGCTTACTTTGGCGGCGTGCGGATGTGGGAAGATACTAACGTTTCCATCGAACGTGGTCTCTCGATCTATCCCGAGCGCTTCCGCATTAGTGGCTGAACCGAGCTACCAATCAATCCCGGCGAACAGGCCGCTGATTGATTCTGCTCCTTAGCGGCTGTCTGAAAATGCTATTTTCGTAGCATAGCGTGAGAGGTTATTCTATGGCCAGTTCAGTTGTTGGAGAGGAATGATACGGATTGATCTTGAACAGTTTTATGGAGGAGCGCGAGGCATGGAAGCCGTCTATCCGAGTGAATTGAGTGATGCGGAATGGCAGGTGATTGAGCGGTTGCTGCCAGCTCCAAAGCCGCGCGGCCGCAAGCTGGAGATCGGTTGGCGGCGAATCCTGGACGGCATCTTCTACGTGAACAAAGAAGGTTGTCAGTGGCGAGCTTTACCGAAGGAATTTGGCAAGTGGCAATCGTTCTATCACTACTTTCGCCTCTGGCGCATCGATGGCACCTGGCAGCGGGTGAACGATGCATTGCGTCGCCTGGAGCGAAAATCGCAGGGTCGCAAGGCCGAGCCTTCGGTCGGCATCATGGATAGCCAGTCGGCGAAAACGACCGCAAAAAAGGGCCTCGCGGCTATGATGCTGGCAAGAAGATCTGCGGTCGCAAGCGGCATTTGATGGTCGACACGCAGGGTTTGGTGCTTACCGCTCTCGTGCATCCAGCCGACATTCAAGATCGCGACGGCGCGAAGCTGCTGATCGAGCAAATGAAATGCACACTCCCTCGCTTGCGAACCGTGTTCGCCGACGGTGGCTACGCCGGCCAGTTGGTCGACTGGTTTTGGGACTCGGTCCGTTGGAACTTGGAAATCGTCAAGCGAACCGCCACGGCGGGCTTTCAACTTCTCCCCAAACACTGGATCGTCGGACGCACGTTCGCCTGGCTGAGCCAATATCGCCGCCACAGCCGCGACTACGAAGAATTGCCAGAGACCAGCGAAGCCATGATCTACGTCAGCATGATCCGACTCATGCTCCGCAGAGCAGGCAAAAGGAAGGCAAAAGCTTGATTTTCAGACAGCCTCTTAGAGATAAGGCACTTATGAAAGAAATGGGGAAGAAGGCGCGGTATATAGAGCAGCAAGTGCATGGTCTTGCTACAAACGAAATTCCATTTGATGCGATTCTTAAGGCGGTAATTGATGGAAAAAAGATCAAGTAGCCAGTCGAATCGAGTATTTGTGCAGACGGACCAGGGATTGGTAGAGTTTGTGCCATATCGTGTATTCATGCGGAGATTTAGCAGCTTTAAATTGACCGAGCTAAAAATTTTGCAAGATGGGAGGTTTCAGCTTGACAACGACTTTCTGATTGAAGCTCAACTAATAGCTGCGATTGATTCTGGACAGATTTGCACACGAGTACCAGATTTGGCGAGGATTTCCATACCGGATTTGATCGGATTCAATATTAGTGACGTGATGCCGATTGTAGAATAGATAGAATTTCTTAAGGAAGTCAAGGACATTCAGCGGATGCTCAATGGATTGCCAACTAGCAGCGACATGCGTCGCCAAGCATTCCAACAGTTCCTTCATGATCCAACGGAGTCCAACCGCCAAATCCTTAAACTGGAGTACGAATCCATTCCATCGCATCTCGACTGCTGGCTGTTAGGTCCAGAGCTGAAAGATATTCCTATTCGCAAAGTACTTGCAGATGAGGCGTCGTCCCAGGAATAGCGAAGGTGGTAATCGAAGTTGCCCGTAAAGTCGCCAAGTTCAGCGGCCTGCTCGCCGAGTCGTCCGTGCGCTCGGAATGGGAAACTGGCGAGCGATTTGTTACGCTTGAAGAAATCCGGGGCCAAAACTCGGGCCCTCCCGGTTTCACTTTTCACTGCTGAGATCGTGGCAGTTTCAATCGAGCCTCTTCCTGGCGGCGGACATTTTATGCGTATGTCTCACACTTTAACCTCACTCGTACTTCTGGCTGCGGCGATTGGCGCCGTGGCTTGCCCGGCGTTTTTGGCAGAGGGTGCTGCGGCTGGTCGCGCGCCGAACGTCGTGCTGATCATTACGGACGATCAAGGCTATGGCGATTTAGGCGTGCATGGCAACACGATGATTCGCACGCCCCATTTGGACACGCTGGCCAAGCAGAGCGTGCGGTTGACGAATTTTCATGTCGATCCCACATGTGCCGAAACACGTTCCGCGCTGATGACCGGCAAGTACAGCTGTCGAGTCGGTGTGTGGCACACGATCATGGGGCGATCGATCTTGCGTCAGGACGAAAAGATCCTGCCGCAGTATTTTGCGGAGGCTGGCTATCGCACGGGCCACTTCGGCAAATGGCACTTGGGCGATAACTGGCCCTATCGGCCGCATGATCGCGGCTTTCACGAAGCCCTCTTCAGCGGTGGCGGCGGGGTTGGTCAATCGCCCGATGCCTGGGGGAACGACTACTTCGACGACACGTTTTCGCGCAACGGCACGCCGGAGAAGCAGACCGGCTATTGCACCGATGTGTGGTTCCATAACGCGTCGGCATTTATCGAGAAGAACAAAAACAATCCCTTCTTTTGTTACATCGCCACGAATGCCCCGCACGGGCCGTACAACGTTGACCCGAAATACTCGAAGCCTTATGTCGAGCGCGGAGTGCCGCAGCCGATGGCCAACTTCTACGGCATGATCGAGAACATCGATGAAAACATCGGCTCGTTGCTGAAGAAGCTCGACGAGTGGAAGTTGAGTGAGAACACCGTGGTCATCTACATGACCGACAATGGCACGGCTGCCGGTGTGGGCGGCGGTCGAATGGGTGGCGGCAAGAACGCCAAGAAGAAAGTTGCCCCACAGAACGATGGCCAGTGGAACGGCTTTGCAGCTGGCATGCGAGCGCAAAAGGGCTCGCAGTATGACGGCGGTCATCGCGTCCCTTGTTTCATTCGCGCGCCGTTTCTGAAATCGCTCAAGCCGGGATCAGAAGTTAGCGAACTCACCGCCCATTTCGATTTACTCCCCACGCTGCGAGACATTTGCCAGTTCCCCGCCCAGCGAACACTCGCCAGCGAGCAACTCGATGGCCGTTCGCTCGCCCCATTGTTGGCGGGCGAAAATGCGAAGCCCTGGCAACCGCGCACCCTCGTCGTCCATTCGCAGCGAGTGGAACATCCCGAGATGTGGCGCAAGTGCGCGGTGCTGACCCAGCAGCATCGACTGGTCGATGGCCAAGAGCTATACGACATCGTTGCGGATCCTGCGCAGAAGGCAGATATCGCTGCGGATCATGCGCCGGTCGTGGCCCAACTGCGCGGCGAATACGAGCGCTGGTGGAAACATGTCTCGCCCCGCTTTGGCGAGTACAGCGACATTCCTTTAGGAGCTGAAGCTGCTCCGTCGCAGGAACTTTGCTGCCACGACTGGCATCCGGGCAGCCCGGCCACTCCTTGGAACCAAAGCGGCCAAGGTGGTGTCGCCGGCAATCCACTCGTGAATGGTCTCTGGGCTGTAAGCGTGGCGCGCGCGGGGAAATATCAATTCATCCTGCGGATGCGTCCGGAAGGAACCGAACACGAGATTCCCGCCGGAGATGCCAAAGTGAAAATTGGCGATGTGGAAGGGTCTGCCAAAATTCCAGCCGGAGCCAAAAGCTTCACCATCGAACTCGACCTGAAGCCCACCCCGCACGCCATGCTGCAGACCTGGCTGACACAAGCCGATGGTGGAAGTCGGGGTGCTTATTACACGACCATCCGCCGTTTGGAATAGAATGAACGGCTTCCGCAGCAAACCTGCAGCGCCAGCCAGGAAGCTTCGAATTCCGCTGGCCTTACCATAACCCGCTTGCTATTCCGTCGACTTATGAAACTCCTTTCTGCGCACGTCTTGAGTTCCCTCGTGCTCGCCTTCGCCTCGCTCGCCCCCGCCGCTGAGCCCAGTTGGATCTGGTCGGAGAAGGACGCCAACGTTAAAGCACCAGCGGGAAATATTTATTTCCGCCGTGGCTTCGATGTCGATGCGCCGCGGTCCGGCACCGTCGAAATCACTGTCGACAATCGCTACGAGTTGTTTCTCAATGGCCACAATGTTGGTTCGGGCGCGGTCTGGCAGACGCGCACGCGCTACGACCTTGGTCCGCTGTTAATTCCGGGACGCAACGTCCTGGCCGTGATGGCCACCAACGACGGCACCGATCCGGCAGGACTTGTTGCCAAGGTCGCTATTCAGCAAAAAGACAACAAGCCTGCGATTGAATTTGTCACCGATGCCGAGTGGAAATTCACCGCGAAGCAGTTCGGCAATTGGGCCCGCTTGGAATTTGACGACCGCAACTGGACCAGCGCCGTCGTGCTGGGCGAATATGGCAAGCTCGCGCCGTGGGGCAAAGCTGGTGAAGTGAAAACGCCCCAAGCCGCAGTTGTGACGAGCAAGCCGCGCGCGACCGAGAAGGGCTTTTTCGATTTTCGCGACGGCGACCGCGTGGTCTTTCTCGGCAGTGCCTTCATCGAACGGATGCAGAAGTACAACTATCTCGAAACGATGATTACAGCGGGGCTGCCCGATAAGAACATCACGTTCCGTAACCTGGGCTGGAGCGGTGACACCGTTTGGGGTGACGCCCGAGCGGTGTTCGGCACGCGTGCCGATGGATTCAAACGATTGCTTAGCGATGTGAACCTCTGCAATCCAACGGTCATCATTGTCTGCTACGGCGAAAACGAAGCCTACGAAGGCGAAAGCGGCATTGATGGCTTTCGCGACGGCCTGAATAAACTGCTCGATTCGCTCGAAGCGACTGGCGCGCGACTTTTGTTACTTAGTCCGCGGCAACATGAGTCGCTCGGTTATCCGCTCCCCGATCAGAAGGAATACAACGCGAGCTTGAAGCTCTATCGCGATGTGATTGCCGAAACGGCGAAAGCTCGCGAGCATGCCTTCGTCGACCTTTATAACTCTGTTCCTTCGGGCGAAATCGGCGCCAAGGTCGTCTCGGAAAACGGCGTGCATCTCACACCAGCGGGCGAGTATCTGCTGGCTCGCGAGTTATTGCCACAACTGGGCGTCCCGAAGGCTGATTGGAATGTAGCGATTGACTTGAAACAGAATTCGCTCGACGCCGTGGGCGCTCAAGTTACGGATTTGAAGGTCGATGCGAGTGGTGTTTCGTTCTCCGCCATCTGGCGAGGGATTGATTTGCCACTCCCCGCGCCACTGAATGCCAACCGCATGCTGCACCTGCAGGGCCTGACTGGGGCCGGTTATCACTTGTTCATCGATGGCGAACCGCAGCAAGCGCCCAATGCTTGGAACGAGCGTTTCGCCGTGCCGCTGACGCTCCAGCGGAGTGTCGAACTGCAACGCAAAATCAACGAGAAGAACACGCTCTTCTTTAATCGCCATCGCCCCCAAAACGAAACCTATCTCTTCCTCTTCCGTAAGCATGAGCAGGGGAACAATGCGGTCGAGATTCCGCAATTCGATCCGTTAATTGCCGAGAAAGAAAAAGAAATCGCGGAACTCCGCCAGCCACAGCCACATCGCTTTGAGGTCAAACTCGCTCCGTAATGGCCGAACCTGGCATTTCCAGCAAAGTTCCGCGACCGCATCCTTCAGCCTCCTCACAACACTCCCATATCCAATGAAACGATTTACCCAGCTACTCGCCCTGCTCATCACAACGGCAGTCGCCAGCACATTGTTCGCTCAGCGAGACCTGAAGAACATCCCGAGCACCGATCCAGAAGAGGAACGTAAGACGTTCGTGGTGCCGGAAGGTTTTGAAGTAAGTCTGTACGCCGCGGACCCGCTGCTGGCCAAGCCGATTCAGATGAACTTCGATGCTCAGGGCCGATTGTGGATCGCTTCGAGCGAGGTCTATCCCCAGATCAAGCCGGGGCAGACAGCGACCGACAAGATTCTGGTGATTGAAGACACCAATCGCGACGGCACAGCTGACAAGACCAACGTCTTTGCCGATGGACTTCTGATTCCTACCGGAGTGATTCCGGACAACAAGGGTGGCTGCTACGTCGCGAATAGCACGGAACTTCTCTACTTGGCCGATACGAACGGCGATCTCAAATCGGATTCGTCGAAGGTGATTCTCTCCGGCTTTGGCACCGAAGATACGCACCATCTGCTCCACACATTGCGTTGGGGGCCCGATGGTTGTCTCTACATGAATCAGTCGATCTACATTCACTCGCACATCGAAACGCCGTATGGCGTGAAGCGTTTGAACGGCGGCGGCATCTGGCGCTTTCGGCCGGAAACGCTCGAGCTGGAAGTGCTCGCCTATGGCTTTGTGAATACGTGGGGTCATCACATCGATCGCTGGGGCCAGTCATTCGCCACCGACGGTGCGTATGGCGAAGGGATTAACTACGTCTTCCCCGGTTCGGTGTTTGTTTCCGCCCCGGGTGCGAAGCGGCTGATGACCGGACTGAACCCCGGCAGCCCCAAGCATTGCGGGCTGGAGATTATCGGCGGCCGGCATCTGCCTCCCGAATGGGACGGCTCGATGATAACGAACGACTTTCGCGCGCATCGCGTTTGCCGCTTCACGGTGACCGAAGATGGCAGCGGGTATGCGTCGAAGCAGGAAACCGAACTGATCAAGACGCCCCACGTGGCGTTTCGTCCCATCGATGTGAAGATGGGCCCTGATGGCGCGATCTACATTGCCGACTGGTACAACCCGATCATTCAGCACGGCGAAGTCGATTTTCGCGATGAGCGCCGCGATCACACCCACGGCCGCATCTGGCGCGTGACGGCGAAGGGGCGGCCGTTGCTACGAACCGAAATTGCTGCGGATACTTCGACTGAAAAGCTTCTCGATCTTTTAAAACAGCCCGAAGAATGGGTCCGGCAGCACGCGAAAACGATCCTGAAGAATCGGCATTGGAGTGACCTGAAGCAATCGACGGTTCCCGCGGCTGTCGATGCCTGGGTCGCGGCCATTCCAGCCACGGCCACGAACCGTGATCAACAAAAGCTCGAAGCGCTCTGGGTCTACGAAGCGCTCGATCAACCGAGGCCATTTGTGCTCGGTGAATTGACGCGATCCGAAGACCATCGCGTTCGCGCGGCCGCCGTTCGCACGGCAGTTCATTGGCGAAAGAAAATTCCCGCCGCAGATTTTCTGGAGTTCGCAGCGGCAGCTGCTGATCACGAGCATCCCCGCGTGCGACTGGAAGC
Organism: Anatilimnocola aggregata; assembly: GCF_007747655.1. Classification (NCBI taxonomy): domain Bacteria; kingdom Pseudomonadati; phylum Planctomycetota; class Planctomycetia; order Pirellulales; family Pirellulaceae; genus Anatilimnocola; species Anatilimnocola aggregata. The sequence goes on along the minus strand of NZ_CP036274.1, from coordinate 647,067 downwards.
GGTCCGCGCCCTCGCGGAAATCGACAATCCGCGGGCAGCCGAAGCCGCGCTCGTCGTGCTGAATCGTCCCATGGATCGTTTTCTCGACTTCGCCCTGTGGACGACCATGCGCGATCTGAGCGCCAGTTGGCTCCCCGCGTTGCACGAAGGAAAGTTCAACGTCAGCGATGTGAATCAACTTACCTTCGCACTCAAGGCGGTCGACTCGCCCGAGGTGGTGGCTCCGCTATTGAAGCTCATTCAGCAAGACAAGATTCCCGCGGAACGCGTCGAAGGTGTACTCGCTATTGTGGCCAGCTTGGGCGGGCCGAAAGAACTGGGCGCGGTGTTCGAAATGGTCGTGGGGAACGACACTAGCCTGCATGTCGCGAAGCGGGCAGCACTGCTCGATGCCCTTCGCGAGACGAGCCGCCTGCGCAAAGTGCAACCCAGCAGCGATCTAACTCGCTTGACGAAGTTGTTCGATGCCAGCGACTCCCGCCTCCGCGCCGCGGCGGCGCTGGCGGCCGGACAGTGGAAGTTACCGGGGGCCAATGACGCAGTGGCAGTGCTGGCAATGAGCGAGGATCAGCCCGCCAGCGTGCGACAGGCTGCCATCGAAGCGCTGGGTCTAGCGGGGGGAGCAGAAAATCAGTTGAAGTTGGCTGCGCTGGCGAGCAAAGGTCGTCCGATCGTCGATCGTCAGCATGCGCTTGCAGCCCTGGCCTCGGCCGACTTGCAGGCAACCGCGTTTGGCACGGTGCTACTGCTGAACGAAGGGGCAGATGGCGTAGACCCCGCCGCCGTGATTCAACCCCTGCTGGCTCGAAAGGGTGGTGCCGCTGCCTTGACCAGCGCGCTAGCCAATCAAAACTTATCGGCCGACGTGGCGAAGCTGGTGATTCGCGCGGCCCGCAGCGCTCCGCAGCCTTCCGAAGAACTCATCGCCAGCGCGCAGAAGGCGGGGGGCTTGGATGTCGCGGGCTGGAAGTTGTCCCCCGAATTCATCAACGAAATCGTTTCGCTGGCCCGCGACCAGGGTAACCCAGAAAAAGGAGAAGCCATCTATCGCTCCACTCAACTGGCGTGCCTCAAATGTCACGCCATCGGCGGCGCGGGTGGAGTGGTCGGTCCCGATCTGGTCAGCATCGGTGCGAGTGCGCAGCCCGATTATCTGCTCGAGTCCCTCATCACTCCCGCAAGCAAAGTGAAAGAAGGCTATCACGCCAAACTGGTGCTCGAAGCGAGCGGACAAGTTTATACCGGGCTGATTGTGCGCGACTCGAAAGATCAGTTGATCTTGCGGACCGCCGAAGACAAGCTCGTTACGCTGGCCAAGAGCGATATCGAAGGCATCAAGGACAGCCGTTCGCTAATGCCCGACGGTGCCGTCGACACGCTCACCAAAACGGAACTGGCCGATCTGCTGCGGTTTTTGAGCGAGCTGGGCAAAGTCGGTGGCAAGTATACAGTCGGTCAGACGCGGCCCGTTCGGCGCTGGCAAGTACTGCAACATTCCCCAGCTGCGAACACCAAGCTGAATCGCACCAGTTTCGATGCAGCCGCAACCGACGACGAAGCCTTCACCTGGAACAGTGCTTACAGCCGCGTGGCCGGCGAATTGCCGCTGGAAGGTCTGCCGACCTTCAAGCCTCACAAGCAGTTGCCCCCCACCACATTCCTGCGGGCACAACTCGATGTGAGCACGCCGGGCAAAGTCGCACTCGCCCTCGACGAAGTCGCAGGTGTGCAATTGTGGATCGATGGCAAGCCGCAAGCGCTGAAGGACAAGCAGTTGACGGTGAATTTGGTCACCGGCATACACAACGTCACGCTGGCTGTCGATCGCAACGTGCAGACAAGTTCGCTCAAGTTGCAAGTGATCGACGCAGCTGACTCGGCTGCCAAGGTACAATTGGTGGGAGGGAAGTAGGCGACGGGTCTGGGAACTAGGAACTGGGGGCTAGGGTAGGAAACTTGGCCACTAAAAGCTTGGGGTGTGCGATGACTTCTTATGAGCAAGCACGACCGATTGTCCCCACTGACGCCGCCAGTGCCGTCGATCGTGAGGGCCGCGTTGCTCGCGGCAGCGAACGCGCGCCCCAGATTGAGCCGGGCAAAACTGGACTGACGTGGACGATCTCCGCGGGCGAATTGATTGGCCTTTGCCAGCGTGTCGGCACTTCGATCAAAGCGGGTGTCGATATTCGCCGCATCTGGCAATCGGAGGCGTCGCGCGGCAAAGAATCGCATCGCCGTCACATGGAGCAGATCTTTCGCCGCGTTTCGGCCGGCGATACCGTCGCCGATGCCATGCGCGGATGCCACGGTTATATCCCGCCCCTCACTTGCCAGATGGTCGAAATTGGCGAGAAAACCGGCCAACTCGACGAAGTCCTCCTTAAACTGGCTCATTACTACGAGCAGCAGGCGGCCATGCGCCGCATGTTTTACTTCGGCATCGCGTGGCCGATGATTCAGTTGTTCGGCGCGACGTTCGTCATTGCGCTGGTCATCTGGATCAACGGCTTCGTCAACACACTCGTCGATGGCGTGAAGCTCGATATCCTCGGGCTGGGTCTTTCCGGCGCATCTGGCGCTTTAATCTTCATTGCTTCCGTGGCCACCGTCATCGCCGGCATCGTGCTGGCGATCAACGGCTTGCTACGAGGCTGGTTCGGTCCCGCACCGATTCAGATGGCGATGCGACTGCCCATCATTGGCAACTGTTTGGAAGCGTTCGCGCTCGCCCGGCTCACCTGGTCGTTTGCGCTCGGCCTCGAAAGTGGCATGGACGCGCGACGCGTGGTGGAACTGGCCATCGCAGCGACGCAAAACAAGCACTACGAGCAACATTCCGCGGCAGTGACGGCAGCCATTGGCCGAGGCCAGACGTTTCATGAAGCCTTCGCGCAAACCAAGGCCTTTCCCGACGACTTTCTCTTCGCGCTCGAAACGGCCGAGATCGCCGGCACCACCAACGAATCGCTTCTGCGACTGACGAAGCAATACGAAGAGAAGGCACAAGGAGCGATGCGAATGCTGACGATGGCTGCGACGGCGGTCACGTTTCTCGTCGTCACGCTGGTGATAGTACTCGCCATTGCACGCATGGCCATGTTTTATATTGGCCAGTTGTATTCGGTGATTAACGAGCCGATCTAACATCAACTAATAAATGCTGCAGCGACTATTGAGAACTCCAAATCAATATCGCATACTCGTGCTCGAATAGAGTCGTTACACAAACTGCTATTTAGAGAGCCGGTCGCATGGGAAGTTCGCCCTACTGGTATTTCGAAAAATACAACCCAGATATTGACGAAGCACTGCAAACGCTTCGACAGCGCGAGTTCCTGGCTGGCCGATATAATCCCGTGATTCTATTTCCCGATTACCCGGTGACTGCAAATTCGCCCGCGCCGGGTGCAGGTCACGATTCAATCGACGCTGCGCGCGAGGACGCAGCCGAAGATGGCACTCGCTCGATTCTCGACATGGATCACGTCGCTGAAGAGCCCGAGTTTTGTGCGGTTTCTCCACTGCCAGGCGAGCATCTCGAAGAGCTTTATGGAACCGCTCAACCAACCAGAGCAATGGTCGAAAACGAAATGAGTTTTCTTGAAGACGTCGATCGAGGCCTGGGTGTCTATATCATTCTTTACCGCAATGGCGAGCCAGATGAGATTTGTTTCGCGGGCTATTCATTCGATTAGCTTCGCAATCAGCACGTCACTGATCTCAAATGTTGCGAAGTTCGACCTGAGTCGCGAGGAGCACTAGGGCATTTGCCGGAACTGCGGAGTACCTTGTTCCGGCCTCGTCTTAGGCATGTCGGGAACCGTAATGGGCTGACGCAGTTCAGGTGCCTCGAAGCAGCCCTTCTGCAAGAAGTTCAGCGTATAGTTGCGAACTTGCGGATCGTTCATCAACTGGCCGTGAAGCAAGTTAACGACGCGAAAATCGCAGGCCCCGGGCAGGCGGGTCTCGGCTACGGCAACGACAGCGTCGTCATCTCCCGCGATCAATCCATGAGCGCCGGCGTCGGTACCGTTGCCACCAGCAATGATGCCGAACTCGCATTTGGGAACTGCCAGCCTGGTCGAAACAACATCCCATTCTCCCGCCAGCAGTTTGCCACTAGAGCCAAGGACCATGGCGACCAGTTTGTTCCCTTTGAAGCGCTTGGCCAGTTCGGCTCCGTTGTTGGGCGGGCCGAGCATGACGAGACGCTTAATGCGCGGGTCGGGCTTCCACTTTGGTTCAGCAGCAGAAGCTTCGCCCAGATAACGCCGCACGACGATATTCCCTAAGCTGTGGCAGACGAAGTTGATTTCTTCGACACCATCGAGCCCGGCAATAATCTTTGCCAGCGACTCGGCATGCTGGTCGACGGTGCGGCGCGTGCTCGCATAGCCGATGTTCACCCACTCGTAATCACCTTCCTTGGCCAGGTAGGCACCGATCCCTTCCATTGTGTCGCGACTGCGAATCAGTCCGTGCATCGTGATGACCGCCTTCTTCTTCGGCGGTGGCCACGCTTCGCGCAGGGCCGTTTCGTTTAAGGCGGCCACGCACGTAGCATGGTCACCCCACGCGCGACGCACTTCTTTTTGATCGAGCAGCCGATGATGCCCCGTCAGTGCGTTGATTTGCACCCGCCAGCCGTGGCGCACGACTTCGTCACTCCAGAACTGCTCTCCCCCCAGAGTAATCGAGGGGAGATTCGGCGGCGTGAAGGTGGGAACGGCGAACGGCAGTGTGGGAGACTCTGAAGGGGCCTGTCCGCAGGCGACAGACATCAGGCCGACTGTCAGAAAGATGAAAGCCGTTCCCAGGATTTGGCGAAATTTCTGCATGCTATTCACTGGGCGAGCTTCCGGATTGCCCTTGCACTTGGCCTCTACGAATCCTGAACGGTTCATTATTCGATCTATCTATCCGGCGGGGAAGTGGGCGCGCCCATTCCCACTGCTAGCCGGGGCTCTCGGCATATTCACGTCCTGCGTGAAATCTTCAACATCCCTTCATCGTAGCGGTCTAGATTGAGCCGCCAAATAGCGAAGTTGGCATCAGTCGGTAAGAGCCTCCCTCTAGAATCGGATGTTACATGCAGCTGCTTGTTGCCGAAGACAATGGCCACCTCGCGCACTTACGCATCGAGGGGGATCTGACTCAACGCCAGCTTTCTCCAGTGGGAGACCTGCTCAGCGATTTGTTGGGTGCCGAGGCGTATCAACGGCAGGTTCTGCTGGATCTGAGCCGAACCCCCTTTCTCGATTCGAGTGGCGTCGGCTGGTTAATTTTGATGCACAAACGGTTTCGCGAACGGGGTGGCAAGCTCATCGTGCATTCCATCTCGCCAGCAGTCGCCAATACGTTGAAGTTGCTCAAGATGGAGAAGCTCCTGCACCTGGCGGGTACGCGGCGCGATGCCGAAGAGGTCGTGCGAGGAGTCGCGCCATGAACCAACTCACTGCAGACAGTCAATCCATCACCTTTCGCGAGCGACGCCTGCCAGATTTAAAACTTGGCGAGTGCAACCCTCAACAGGCAGTGCAGCGAATCATCGATCTGGCGGCCGATACTCATGCCAGCGATCTATTCTTGCTGACTGAAGAAGGATCGTTGACCGTCGCCGTCCGCCTGCATGGGCAGCTGGAGCCGGTGGCTGTGGTTTCGAAAGAACAAGGTCGCTTCCTCATCAACTACATCAAGGCCGAGGCCGGCATTGATATCGCCGAGCGACGCCGACCGCTGGAAGGACGCTGGATCATCGAGCGGGATGAAGGGCGCATCGACTTGCGGATCAACATCATTCCTACGCTGTTTGGGGAAGACTTGACTGCCCGGCTGCTCGATCGCAAAGTTGGCTTGAAGACCCTGGACAACCTGGGGCTCAGTGATGGTGAATTCGCCAAACTTAGCTCGCTGCTGACAAGTCCCTCCGGCTTGATCCTGGTGACAGGTCCAACGGGCACTGGCAAAACTACCACGCTCTATGCTTGCATTCAGCACTTGGATAATGGCAGTCGCAAGATCAATACGCTCGAAGACCCCGTCGAGTATGCGATTTCCGGCATTCGCCAATCGCAGGCGAATCCGAAGCTGGGTGTCGACTTTCCGGAACTGCTGCGCAACATTCTGCGACAAGCGCCCGACGTCATCATGATCGGCGAAGTTCGCGACGAAGAGACTGCCCACACTGCCGTGCGCGCGGCCAACAGTGGCCACCTGGTATTAGCCACGTTGCATGCTCCGGTTGCCGCGGGTGCGGTGCAAAGCATGCTCGCGCTCGGGGCAAACCCATTCTTTCTTTCCAGTTCCTTGTTGGGTGTCGTCGCGCAGCGCTTGCTGCGGACCCTGTGCCTGACGTGCCGCACCGCCTACGACGTCAGCGATTCGCCGGAGACGTTCGCTGAAATTGCCTCGTTTTTGCAGGCCGGTCAAGGCAGCTATATCTACGGGCCCCGCGGCTGCGAAGAGTGCGGGCAACAAGGTTATCGTGGCCGGGTGGGTGTTTTTGAGATCATGACGATGAATCGGCAGTTGCGTCGCATGATTCTCGATGGCTCGGGAGCCGACGATATTCAACGAGCGGCCATCGCCAGTGGAATGATCGAGTTCCGCCGGGGAGCGATGCTAAAAGTTGCCCAAGGCATCACCTCGACCGAGGAAGTGCTGCAAGAACTGCCTGCCGAGTATCTCGGGCTGGAATTTTAGCCTCCCGTGCGCAAAGCCGGCGGCATCTCGACAGCAGCCTGGCTGGCGGGCATGTTGCTCGCTGCATCATTGGCTATCATTCAAGCAATGATTGATCGTCAGCAGCAATCTTCGGCAGCGGGAGCAACCGCATGAGCAAGTCGTGGCAATTCGGTGGCGTGAATCTGGGGATGGAAGCCGCAGACGGTGATGAAGCCCGGCCCGATCAGCCGCTGAAGATTGCCGTGCTCGGCGACTTTAGCGGTCGGGGCAGCCGGCCTGCGGCGCCGAAGCGAAGCCTGGGCTCGTATCGCCCGCTGCTCATCGATCGCGACAATTTCGAGCAAGTGCTGCAGCACTTAAATGTCCAAATCGAGCAGGTGCCGGTCGAACCGAATGGCAAGCCAGGCGCAGTAGCGATTGGCTCGCTCGACGATTTTCATCCCGATGCATTGTTGCAGCGTGTGAGCGGTTTCAAGGCCCTGCGGGAGTTGCGCAAGCGGTTGGCGAATCGAGATACTTTCGACGCCGCGCGCGCAGAAGCCACCGGGCTGTTGCAGCCGCCGACTGCTGCGGAAGAAAAACCCGTTGCCAAGCCGGTCGCGGTGAGTGCGCCACAAACTGCCGGCGAGGAAACGAGCGCCAGCCTGCTCGACCAGATGCTGGCGGCGACCGAGGAGAATATTCAGGCCCAGCCGCGCAAGGTGAGCGAGGTCGAGCGTTATGCGCAGGCGCTGATGGCCAACTATATCGTCCCTGCCGACGATCCGCGGCAAGATGCCTGGCTCGAAGCGGCCGATCAGGCAACGTCCTTTGCAGTGCGTCAACTGTTGCAGCATCCGACCTTTCGCCAATTGGAGGCGCGGTGGCGAGCCGTCGATTGGCTGACGAGGCGAATTGAATCGGACATCGCCGTGAAACTGGCGGTCATCGATATCAACGAGCAGGAGCTGCGGACCGATCTGGCCCCGGATGATTTGACTGAAGGGGCGCTCTACGAACTGCTCGTCACGCGGCCAAAACTGAAGCCGGGCGAGACAGGCTGGCAATTGATCGTGCTCGATCTGCAACTCAGCGCCACGCGCGCAGATATCGAACTGCTCGGGCGCCTCTGTCAGTTGGCCGCCGATGCCGGCGCGCGGCTGGTAGTGGGCCTGACGGATGCTGCCGTGGGATGCAACGAGGCCAGCGAACCATTTGTCCCTGCTGAACTAAAGGGGACTGCAAGCGCCTGGAGCGCTCTGCAGCAATTGCCCGAAGCAACCTGCGCCGCCGCGATCTGGCCGGGATTCTTGCTTCGACAGCCGTATGGCAAGAAGACCAGCGAAGTCGAATCGTTGGAGTTGGAAGAGTTGGCCGGTTGCGACCCGCAGCAGACATTGCTCTGGGGAAATGGAGCCTATTTGGGCGTCGATCAATTGCTGCGCGAAGTCGATGGCGCGAGCGACGTCTCGGGCCTCCCCTGCGTGGTCTTGCCTGCTCGCGACGGGACCAAACAAATGGTTCCCGCGGCAACCTGGTGGTTGCGCGAGAGCGCGCTCCAGCAATTGAGTTCACTCGGGGTAACGGCCGTCTATGCGTTGCCGCATGCGGGCGCCGTGCGCGTGCTCCCCCTGCAAAATCTGCAGGGAGAGTTGTGGGGTTAAGTCGGCAGCCAGGGGTCGCTTCACAGCTAGCGCTTGCTGATGACTTTGTGGGCCTTGGTTGCATCCAAACCCGAAGCTTCGCGCAGCATTTTCAGCACGTTCTCGATCTGTTTGTGGGTCTTGCTGTTTTGAGTCACGACTAGCAGGCCGTTGTAGTCCGAGATCGTGCCGAAGCCACCCGAGTCTTGCCAGCTATCGGGTTTGACTGCGGTGCAAATCAGCCTTTTCAAGGCCGTAGCGCGCTGGGCTTCTTCACTGAGCGGAGCCTGGCAAGCGACCGTTTCCAGACCGGCAAACGGGTTGTTGCCATCAAAAACTCCTGCTGGTGCTGCGGCGGCACCTCCTGCTCCCACAGTTGCGGGTGCGACCGCCGCGGCCGGTTTTTCGCTGGGCTTGCTGGGCGCGTCCATGGCGAGCAAATCGCGGCAGTTATAAACGCGGACTTCGCTGGCCCCTTCAAGATTCGCCAACGTCGAGATGATCAAGATGCCGTCGCGTTCTACATAAGTCGCGGAGCCAGTGGTGGCTTGTTCCAGCACCAGGTCGAGCAGCATGTCGACGCGCACACTCTTCAAGCTAATCGTCACCGGAGTATCGACAGCCAGGCCTTCATTCTCGAGCGCCCGCTGGTTCACGAACATTTGGACGTCGGCCAAATCGGACAAAAAGGTCAGCACTTCGCTGAGGGGTGTATCTAAGAACTCCACCGCGATTCGCTTCGAGAGCTTGTCATCCAGCGAGTTGTCGCCGCCGATCACGACTCCCGGTTGTGGCTTGGCAAGTGCGGGCTGAAGATCGGCCTGGTTCTTGGGACCAACATTTTCCGACTTTTGCTCAGAGTTCTGCGCTGGGTTTTGCCCGATGGCCGCGCGCGGGGCGGGCCCCGGTCGATGCTCGGGCCAAATTGCCATTAGCCCGACCGCTAACAGAACCAACACCGCTGTTGAGTAAGACGTCATCTTCACAATCCACCTCCTACGCCTGTTCCGAATGGAAAGAGAAAAGTTGGCGGCCAGACCGGCCGCATCGCCGAATTCTTCGAGCGCCAATTTGACCGCTGCGTCGCGGTCGTAACCCTGCGCCAGCAAGTCGTCGAGCCGATCTTCCAGGTGGGCCCGCAACTCACCGGCAATTGCTTCCCGCTGCTGGCCGCGCAATTGCAGCAAGCTGGCCAGCAATGTCAGGTAGTTATCGAACTCGTCTTTCGACATGACTTGCTACCCCCTCGGCTACGCCGGCTTGGGAATGATCGCTGCCGACTGCAGAAGTTCGCGCACGCATTGAGCATAGTCGAACCACTGCTGGGCCTGCGACTTCAGCCGCTTTTGCCCCGCCGCCGTCAACTCGTACCACTTTCGCTTGCGCCCCGACTCGTCGTCCCACGAACTGCGGATGAGTTTGTCTTCTTCCAGGCGGTGCAGCAGCGGATAGAGGGTGCCGGCAGGAAGATCGATGCGTCCGGCACTGGCATCGCGCACCTGCTTTTGCAGCAGATAGCCATATTTTTTGCCACCCGCGAGGACCGAGAGAATCATCAGGTCCAAACTGCCGCGGAGCAGGTCGCGCTCAAACTTATCGATCATGGCCGTGGCATCCAGCACTGGGGCATTTGCGCTTGCAGGCTTAAGTATCGCGCAGCTATGTATAGCACGGCGATATATCGCGCGTCAAATTTTCCCGCAGCTTTGCCCTATTCAGCCAGTCAAGGATGGAGCGAACGCCCTCTTTTCGCCTGTGAGTCTGCTAGCGATGACTTCATTGAGCGACGTAATTCCGGTCTGGTCGAACAGGGCATAGCTGAGTAATATCCCGCCCGGTCTCTGCCGGCAGATTCGTGCTGCCGGTTCTTTTCAATTTCCTCAGGGCCAGGACCCGTCGCACGGATGCGCCATAATTCCGGGCTTAGCTTCGCTTCACAGGCGCTTCGCAGTTGTTGCTGCGTGGTGTTCGTGTTCGTTTGCCTGGCGAATGCAGGCTGCGTGCGGCGGCGCATGACCATTCGCAGCTTTCCTGCGGGCGCGCAGGTGTTTGTCGACGATCAGGAAATCGGCACCACTCCTTGCTCCACGGCGTTTACTTATTACGCCACGCGGAAGATCATGTTGGTGAAGGATGGCTACAAGACCGAAACGCTGTACCACGAATTCACGGTCCCCTGGTATCAGTACGTGCCGCTCGACTTCATCAACGAGAACCTGAACCCGCGTGAAATCCGCGACGAGCGCATCGTCGATGTTACGCTTGCGCCGCAAGAAAATGTCTCGCCCGAAAAACTGCTCGAGCGGGCCAACAACATGCGCTCCGGTGCCCGCTTGGGCATCGTCACCCCGCTGCCCGATGTACCTCCCGGCGGTGTGCTCCCCAAGATCGGCGTCCCCGGCGAAGGCTTGCCCGGCGGCCAGCCCATTCCTTATCAATCACTCCCCACCCCCAGTTCATCGCCCCTGACGAACCCGGCCGCCACGCCGCTGGGCCCGCCGGCATCGACACTCGGTCCGCAGTCGCTGGCTCCTGGTTCATTGGCTCCTGGTTCGCTGGCGCCGCAGTCCCTTGCGCCCCCCACCTTTGCTCCGCCGCTGCCGAGTTCCAATTTCGGTCAGCAGCAACCAGCGGGCAGCATGCCACCGAGCGGCGCGGTTCCTCCTCCCGGTTCGCCGTCGCAGTTCTTCCCGAGCCGGGCGTTTCAATAAGCAGGTGTGGCATCGGCTTCCAGCCTGTGAATGGAGGCAGAAATGCTAACAGGCAAGATACCTGTCCCACGGGGAAGGAACTTGTCTTTTCGCCCTGCCTGCCTAGAAAGTGGAGTACGGCACCACTCCTCCTTTGAAAGCGGCGCGTGAACACTTTGGCTGGGCATTTGTTTTGGATTTGGCTTGCTTCGGCAGTTTTTATGCTGCTGATGTGGCTGATTCAACTGCGCACCAAGAATGCCGCGATTGTCGATATCGCCTGGACGTTCCTGGTTGGTGCGGGTGGCCTGGCCGCTTGCTACTTCGCCAGTGGAGACATCGCCCGTCGGCAGTTGACGGCAGTATTGATCGCCCTCTGGGCCCTGCGGCTCGATGCTCACCTGATTGCCCGCTTCTGGGGCGAGCCCGAAGAGGGGCGCTATCAAGCGATGCGCAAAGCCTGGGGACCGGCGACGAACTTGCGAATGCTCGCCTTTTATCAGTATCAAGCGCTGAGCGTGCCGCTGTTCGTGTGGTCGGTGGCCTTGGCGGCCGCCAATCCCGCGCCGCTGTTTCAGGTCACCGATGGACTGGCCCTCGTCATTTGGCTGGTGGGCGTGAGCGGAGTGTCGCTGGCCGATTGGCAACTGACGCGTTTCAAGGCGACAGCTGCCCAGCGAGGACTCAAGGGGACGACGTGTCGCGATGGTTTGTGGCGTTACTCGCGGCATCCGAACTATTTTTTTGAATGGGTCCATTGGTGGACCTTCTTACTGCTCGCCTGGGGTGGGCCCTGGTTCTGGCTGGCGGCGGGGACTCCGCTGGTGCTCCTCTATTTCCTGCTGTTTGTGACCGGCATTCCGCCGACCGAAGCCCAAGGCATCGTCAGTCGCGGCGACGACTACCGCGACTATCAGCGGACCACGAGCCCGTTTGTGCCGTGGTTTCCCCGGTCTTCCGCTTGATTGGCCCGGCCCCATTCGTGGGATAACGAAGTCGGGTTATCCAGACCCCGGCACTGCCACGGCGGGGCGAATGCGCTATAATGCACGGGCTAATCGAATGGCCCAGCTGGCCCTCCATCGAAAATTCTTCAGCCCGACGAGAATCATGACCACTCAAATCCTTGCTGCCCGTGCCGGTGAAATCACTCCCGAAATGGAATTCGTTGCCCAGCGCGAAAGCCTGACCGCTGAGAAGGTCCGCGAGGAAGTGGCAATTGGCCGCATGGTCATTCCCGCTAACAAGGTCCACCTCGCCGGCCGCTTAGAGCCCATGGCCATCGGCATCGCTGCCCGCTGCAAGATCAACGCCAACATCGGCAACAGTGCCGTCACCAGCAAGGTGCAGGACGAACTCGATAAGCTGCACACCGCCGTTCACTTCGGTGCCGATACGGTCATGGACCTGTCGACCGGCAAAGACATCGACAACATCCGCGCCGAGATCATCAAGAATTCGCCCGTGCCGATCGGCACCGTGCCGATTTACCAGATGCTGGAAGAACTCGGCGGCAATATCGAGGATATGCGCCCGCAGCACTTCCTGGACATGGTCGAACATCAGGCCAAGCAGGGGGTCGACTACATGACCGTCCACTGCGGCGTGCTCATGGAACACCTGCCCCTCACGATGGGTCGCGTCACGGGCATCGTCAGCCGCGGCGGCAGCTTGATTGCCAAGTGGATGATGGCCCACCGCAAACAGAACCCCCTGTACGAACACTTTGGCGACCTGTGCGACATCATGCGCGAGTACGATGTGACCTGGAGCCTCGGCGACGGTCTTCGCCCCGGCAGCCTGGCCGACGCCAGCGACAAGGCTCAATTCGCCGAGCTCGAAGTCCTCGGCCGCTGCACGCAAATGGGCTGGGACAAGGGAACGCAAGTCATGGTCGAAGGCCCCGGCCACGTGCCGATGGACCAGATCGACATGAACATCAAGAAGCAGATCGAAATCTGCCAAGGTGCGCCGTTCTACGTCCTGGGACCACTCGTCACCGACATCGCCCCCGGCTACGACCACATCACGTCAGCCATCGGCGCCGCCCTTGCAGGCTGGAGCGGCGCGGCGATGCTCTGCTACGTCACGCCCAAAGAACACCTGGGCCTGCCGAACAAGGAAGACGTCAAGCAAGGTGTGATCGCCTACAAGATCGCCGCTCACGCCGCCGACGTCGCTCGCCAGCGCCCCGGTGCTCGCGACCGCGACGACGCCCTCAGCCGCGCCCGCTTTGGCTTCGACTGGAACGAGCAATTCCGCCTCTCGCTCGACCCCGAGACTGCCCGCGCCTATCACGACGAAACGCTCCCCCAAGACACCTTCAAGTCTGCTCATTTCTGCAGCATGTGCGGCCCCAAGTACTGCTCCATGAAGATCACCGAAGACATCCGCAAGATGGCAGTGGCGGGTGACCTAAGCGTGAAGGAAGAAACGCCGAAGGACAGCCTGCTGACGCTGAACGCGGGATCGTAGAATTGGATTTTAGGTATTGCTTCGCGCCACGCGGAGACTCGCGAATGGTAGATCGGTCGATCCAAAGCCAGTTAGTTGCTTGTCTTGATGACTTGGCCGTTGCTCAGCAACGCCAAGTCTTAGAGTTTGCACTTAACCTCCGCGCAAAGCCCATCGTTGGCGTCCCCGGCTCTGCGTTGCTCGTGTTTGCAGGCAAGATCGACGAGGCTGATTTGAATTCGATGTCGTCAGCCATCGAGGATGGTTGCGAGAGGATCGACACCGATGGCTGGTAAGCACCTGCTCGATACCAACATCATCATTGCGATCTTCAAACGAGACGCGAACGTACTTCAGCGTCTCGCCACTGCCACCGAAGCCTTCGTTCCCCTCATCGCCATCGGCGAACTCTACTATGGGGCACAACACTCCGCGCAAGTGCAACGGAACATGCAAGAGGTTCAAGCCTTCGCAACCCAATCGCAGGTGTTAGGTTGCGATCTCGTAACTGCGGAGATTTACGGACAAATCAAAAACGAATTGAAAGCCCAAGGTTTTCCTATCCCGGAAAACGACGTTTGGATCGCTGCTATCGCACGCCAGCACGACCTAATTGTCGCTACTCGCGACCAGCACTTTCAGAAAGTGAATGGATTGACGGTTGAAAGTTGGTAAACTACTCCCGTCACTAGATTCGGCCCCGAGACGGCCCGTGACTACCACAACAAGACGCTCCCCCAAGACACCTTCAAGTCCGGTCACTTCTGCAGTATGTGCGGCCCCAAGTACTGCTCCATGAAGCTCACGGAAGACATCCGCAAGATGGCAGTGGCTGGTGAGTTCACGGTCAAGCCGGAAATTGACGAGAAGTTGTTGACGCTGAATGCGGGAACTTAGCGGAAATACAGTCGCGTGCTCAAGCTTTGTAATTATTCATGAAGAGCCACATAAGCAAATCTTTCTAAGTCTGGGCGCAACTTCGTCCAGATCTCATCCAATTGTGAAGTTCGCTTCCATCCACGTTCGCTTGTTGCATCAAGTAACCCGCGAGTTACGGGCGGCATACCGGAAATCTTGGAAAAAATCTCCTCGACGTAGTGGTACGTCGAGGAAAGTATGCTGTCCGGAATGTTGAGGTCCTCCCATTTTAGGCGAGTGGGAAAATCGCCAGCCCTAACGATTCGGTGCGCCATTCTCTGCATTCCAATTGACCTTAGGCGCCAGGAAGGATAGAGAGGAATTGGGCTTCCTTCAGCCTCCAACAAGTCATCCCCGAATAAACGGGCAACAGAAGCAACTGAAATACACCAAAGTTGCAGTATAATTGAGGGCAGGTCGTAAAGACCTGCGACGGGCTCTGCGGGCCGAGAAGAGTGTCCGAGGACTTTGCCCAGTTCACTAGACAAAGTCATAAAGACCCCCGTTCGATCAGCATCCAACTCGATCACTTGGCGAACCCAGTTCTGGTTCACGTTAGCGATTTTGGACGACTCGCTTAGTTCCTGAATCTCTGAATATCCATATCTGTCGCTCCAATAATCAAGATGGCCGTTTGCAATGTGGGCAAACTCATGTGCAAAGACAAAATCAAAAGCCAAGTCCTTCATTCGCTGCGCCACGGCGTGACGCATAGGATCTATGGGTTGACCGAAGATCTCCACCTCTTTCATTGAATTGACAAAGTCAGGACCGAGCGGAATATTCGGCATGCTTTCTCGTTCTTTCGAAGAGTCGCCGAGGAAATCGAGCAACGATTTGTCTCCCATTATTCTGTCGAACATCACGCCCAACAATCCAACGATTCCACGAGAAACGCCAATGAAATAAACTTGGCCGTACTTGAATGCAATAGCATTTGCATCCCATGAATCAAAGATGTCAAAATGGATGTGTGGTAACTTTGGGAATGTCTGTCGGACGACGTCGATGTTTCCGTTGGCTCGCCATTTTAGGTAAGCAACCGTCCGTGCAAGCTCATCATTACCCGGAACGAGTCTGCCACCGCGTGCATTCATGTATTTATCGATTAGGTCTTCATTAGTTGGCATATCACTTCACGTTACGGAAAAGCACGGTTGAGTTTGGGGTTGCATCAAAATTCAAACACATGTTGGGTAGCCTCCGCCGATACCGGAGATAGTCTCGATATACAATCGGGAGCAGGCTGCATTTTGATAGGGGCTTAGCCTGTCCTGCAACTTGAAAGCTTATTTGCTGATGCTAGAATCCGCGGATCGCAGACAATCCCTGCCTCTTACTCAGGAATTCGCAATGCCTACAAATTCGCAGATCATCGACGCGCTAAAAAGAGCAGCTGAGGCGCTCAAAGGCCAAACCCTTACCCAGAATGAACTGGATTCGGTCATCGATGAGTATAACAGGACCAGCGGGACGCATCGCCAAAAATCGCGAAAGGCGATGAAGACTGGTACTGGACTCACCGACGACCAAATTGAAAAGCGAGCGTCCGCATCTGATGACGTTGATCGAAAAATTCGCGACCTCGAAGGCTTACTAAACGACTAAAGAGGAAATAATGGACGCTACGGGTTTAGGTGCCGTCGGAGGGGGGGCGGTACTTGGAATGGTCATTGGTTGGTTTTTAAGTCAATGGAGGACCGCGACGGAAATCGCGAAGTTAACCGCGGAAACTGCGAAGCTGTCCACAGAAGCCACCAAGCTTCGTGCTGACATCATCAAAAACGAGTCTGAGCTAATCAGCAATCTCGCGCGAGCGCGGAAAGAGTCGAATAGTGCATACGTCGAGTGTGGCAAATGCCTCGACGCACTGGTGAGTGTTTATAAAGCTAATGCTTCTGACGCGGAACTTGACAAAGTTCGTGATTCGTTTTGTCGTGTGCTGACGGATAGCGCTATTCCCAGATTCCTGGACCATATGGAATTGCGGCACCAGGAACGTAAGACCGATGCGAATCCTGATGACTTAGTTCGCATACTTGATGATACGCTTGATGAGTTTTGTAGATTCATTCGCTGGGTAACTGCGATTAACCACCCGAAATTTACTCGCGATCGCAAACTCGCCACGCTGAAGATTTCTCGGCACAACTTTTATCCGATTGAGGTGATGGTTAACAAATTTCCAGACTTAATACGCAATGCTCAAAATCGAAGACTGAAGGAAGGCTTGGACAAACTTTGTGAATAAGCGGCGAGTTTGCACGCCTGATTTGGCTGCATTTTTCCTGGGCGGCACGGGTTCCACCCGTGTTTGCTGGCCATTTTCGTGCGAGGCAATTGGGCAGCGTTGAGTGAACCTCAAGCCGTTCTGAGGTAGCGTAGTGCTGCAAGTTGAGGCGAACTCGAATTGATTTCCTACTGGCTTCGCAAGGAGCCTTACCTCATAAGACCCAGGGAAGACACGGGTAGAACCCGTGCCACCCAACGCCGTGAACCCTTTTTAGGCAGCGGTCGTGAGGTAGCGGGCGCGATGGATTTGGGACTTGGTGGCGAGTAGGAACTCGGGAGAGCCAGCGGGCGGGTCGGGACGTTTTTTGCGAGGATAGTTGCGGCTGGATTTGTTGGCTCGCTCGTAGGTGTCGCGCACTGCTTGAGGGAGTTGGTGGGGGAGCGATTGTTGCCGAGCCAGCGGATGTCGATAGTCGCGCATCAGCCGCCGATACGTGCGCCAGACGCCCGCTAGGCTGAGTTGAGTAGGATCTAGTTGTACGCGCGTCGCTTGGACCTGAGCATCGAGCGCCATGCTCCATAGTCCCAGCAGCGACCACTCCAACTCCAAACGCGCATGCGCGGCATTGGTGCTGCGAAGTTTGCGGCGCTGATACGTTTGCTTCAAGTGGCGAAAGAAGAGTTCCACGCCCCAGCGACGACGGTAAACGTCGAGGACTTGCCCGCGCGATAATTCTTCTTCTCCGACGCTGGTGAGCAAGTAGACCGGATACTTTCCACCAGTGGCCACGACGAGGCGTAACACGAGCGGCGGCTGACTGCGACGGGCAGCACGATCGGGCCAGAGATACACCGTGCCAACGACTTCGCGGGAGAAGCCCAGCTTGTACAGCAGACGCACATTCGAACCGACTCGCACCAGGAAATGGCGACCACTGTTAACAACGGCGCGCAGACAATCGTAACCCACGAAGCCAGCATCGGCGGTGATCAGGGCATTGCTCGGAAGTTCGTCGAGCATCGCCAACCAATGCTCGCGCTCGCTACTGCCGGTCGGACCGATTCGCCACGACCAAGGCAGTCCTGTGCCGACGTGAAACAGCAGGGTCAACCACATTTGCGGGACGCTTGCCTTGCGCGAGTGAATCGCGGTGCGCGGTTTCTGGCGACGATTGCGTTTGAGTTTTCGTCCCTTACCATCGCGAACCGGAGCATGTGCCGCCTCGTGTGACTTGCTTCGCGGCACGTCGACTCGGCTGCCATCAATGCCGAAGAGGACCAGGCCATGAACTCGCCAAAGGGTGGGTAATGCACGCTGCATCTGCCGTCGAAACGTCACCTGCAATACGCCGACCAGCAGCACCGTCCAACGCAGCAGCAACTTCATGAAGGCTTGCACCGAACTGGCAAACTCCTGTTGCGGCGCAAACAGAAATTGAGCTAATCTGCGGGCAGCAAAGAAGCGGTCCCCCAGCGTGAGTTCATCCGACCAAGCCCAGAGCAACGCCGTGGCCGCCAATTGCCGTGGGCCCCACGTGCAGTCGTCACGAAACCGAATCGCACCCCAGTCCCCCTCGCCGAGCAATCGCTCCAGTGACTGCTTGAGCTGATCCGCTTGGAACTCGGCAACGACAACCTGACTTCGACCTTGCTGACTTCGACTAGGGTCTTGATGCGACATTCCCGAATCCTTTCGGGTGAGCGGTGAACGATCCTTTCGCGGTGAGAAACGAAAGCATCGCCACTAACCTCAATCGCATCAAGACTTTTTCACTCTCGCCAAAAAGGGTTCACGGCGTTGCGTGCCACCCCAGAGGCCCATTCTCGTTCGAGGGAGAGTGACTTCGTCTGGTGGACTTCGAGCCGTTCTGAGGTAAGGCAGCGAGGCAGTTCATGGCGAAGTTGAGTTGACGTCCGCGAGACTTGGCGAGGAGCCTTACCGCATAAGACCAGGGAAGACACGGGTAGAACCCGTGCCACCCAGAGTTTGATGGCGGGCGAGTAACGAGGGCGGCGTAGAGGCTGTGTTTTCGCGCGGTGCCAAACGGAGCCATCCGACGGAGTACCGCACGGAGCCTATTTATTTGCCGGGCTTGATTTCTAGTTGCCATTCGCCGGGTTGGATGGTCCCCAAGAGTTTGTCTTTTTCGCTGCGGTCGGGCAGCGCTTTCCATTCGGTGGTCTGCGTGAACTTGACCGGGACTTCGCTGCGCGCGACCACTTTCGCGTGGTAGGGCCAGGCACGGTAGGCAGCAGAGGCTCTGCCGCCCCAGAGCAGGGCGCGGCAATCGACTGTAACTTCCTTGTCTCCGGTCTGCACACTTTCGATCCAACACTTCTCTCCTTGTCCGGAAAAAGTCATCTCGCCCCAAAACACGGCGACGATCATCTGCTTCTCGAAATCCGTTTTGTCGAGCGTCTGTAGCTCGGTTCCCTTGGCAAAACCGATGGGGAGCATTTGCGGCCGATCGACGGCTTTTTTGACAGCTTCCCAAGTCGCCTTGTCTCGGGCGACGAAAATGAACCGCTTCTCATCTCCACGATCGATGCCCGCTGCTTCCTGAGGCGGGGGCTCGGCGGCCGTTGCCGGCAACGACAATGCCGTCAGCGATAGGGCCAGCCCGCACAACAGGCAACCAATCCAGCGACGTCGCGTCAGTACCCAGGATTTCATGTCACAACCTCAAGGTGAAGGGAAAGGCCCATAACCAAACGAGACGGTTGCCGACGTACTTTGGTTTTCGTTCGATCGCTGTGGATGGCACGATTGGCCTGCTGCCACCCGAACGTTTGACAAATGGGGGGCGCGAAGATAGGTTGCTTGATCGAGTCAGAAAAAACTGATGCTTTTCTTAGATTTCTTTTCTCGGTCGTCTTTCCGCAGTCGAGGCCTCTCCATGGGTTGCGTGAATGGCAGGCGTGGTTTTACCCGCCGGGTGCTCCCGGTAAAGAACCGGATATTCCCGGCTTTAAACTCGGGTTTCACACTCGTCGAGTTGTTGGTGGTGATTGCCATTATCGGCGTTCTGGTGGCGCTCTTGCTGCCGGCGGTTCAAGCTGCGCGCGAATCGGCGCGGCGGACGCAGTGCGCCAATAACCTCAAGCAGTTTGGGCTGTCGTTCCAAAACCATCACGATACCTATGGCCGCTTGCCGTCTGCGGGTGGCAACAGCACTGGAAATCCTCCCACGGACCGGCGGGAGTGGGGCTGGGGCTATGAAGTGTTGCCATACATTGAGCAGCGGCCGCTGTTCGAAAATTCCAATGACACTCTCGTGCGCTCGACGGTTCTGAAATCGTACGTCTGTCCGACGCGACGCCAGCCCAAGCTGTTCAACGGCACGTCGCGGTCTGACTATGCCGGCAATGGTGCCACGCGGGCGGATTCGGATGGGGCCACGGGGCCTGTCGCCAAGTGCGACGCGCTGAGCTCCGCATTCAAGAGTGGCAAGGTTCGTCTGGGGGAAGTCACCGACGGAACCGCGAATGTCGTGTTGCTGGGCGAGAAATTGGTCAATCGGCCAACCATGGGTGGTTCCAGCTCGCCCGACGACTGGAGCGATAACGAAACCTGGGCCGGTCCGGGCTATCCCGACGGCGACGTCATGCGCGGCAGTTTGCCGGTGGGGAGCCTGTGGTATACGCCGATTGCCGACACCAAACTAGCCACACCTCCGCACAATCAACTTTTTTTCCGGTTTGGCTCCGCGCATCCCAGTGGCGCGCAGTTCGTCTATTGCGATGGCTCGGTGCGGACGATTGCCTTCAACGTCGATGCCACCAACTTTATGCGGGCGTGCGTTCTGAACGACGGCGAGCCCGTGAATTGAAGTCGGGAGTCGGGACTTACGGCAACGGCTGCTCCGGGACGAGTTCGATGGCGAACGTATTGACGCCCGCCTTCACTTCGACCTGGCGCTCGCGCGGGACCAGCCCGTGGTAAGGCGATTTGAGAGCGGGGTCGGCAGATTCGCCGCCGACCGAGGGGGGCGTATACACGACCTCGTGCCGGCCGATGAGCGCGCCGTCTTCGTCGGCATCGGTACTCAACGAGAACGAGCCACTGCTGAGGACAGCCCCCGTGGCGACTCGCCCAGACGCGGCAGCTGCAGGTGCTTCTGGCGAAGAACCGGGCTCAGCCACAGGGACGAAGCTGACCGAACCGCCCGAGACCGGTTGGCCGTCAGAAGTCACCGTTCCGCTGACCTTGCCCTTGTCGCTGGAACCACAGCCGGCCAGCAACAAGGCGGCGGCCAGCGCGAGTGCCACGTTGCGCGAGCGATTCCAGCGAACCGAATTGGCTTGGTAAGTCATGTTCATCCTTTTCTGCAAAGGGAAACAGGTGCAGGCGACAGCGGCCAAGAGAGCGAAGGAGATTACAACCGGTTCTCCGGCTGAAAGCAAGCGAAAGGCGGGGCATTCGCTTGGACATACTCCACGCCACCAACAGAGTCCTCCCAACGGGGCACGAAGGAAATTCGCTTCCCTGCCTTCCGCTCGCTCTCCTCGCTGACTCTTCGGGTTACCTAATCATTGCCAGCGTAGATGGGTGCAAAATAATTTTGAGGTGGACCAGACTAGTCAACGACTGCGCATCTAAATTGTTGGCGATTGCTCTGGCAATGCGGGTGGAAGTAACTACAAGGTACGCGGTATGTTATTCGCAAATGGTCAGTTTGTGTGATTCAGTTGTTTGTGGAAATAATGGAAATTGAATTTGGACGTTTCCAGCGGTTCGTAAGGAGTTATGGCGATGGAGAACGGCGTAACTGTTTGGCCGCTGGAGATTTGTGCGCTGAGGGAAATTTCGCGTGCGAGTGAGAATAACGGAAATTTCCGGTTTCGGAAGTGCTGGGTAGTTCGTGGTTTGTGAGCGCGATCGCTACGGCGGTCGAGCGAATGTTCCGGTGGAGAGAGCGTCGCATAGGGCCTGCGAGCACACTCCTCGTTGACACTTCGGGTTACCTGGGAAAGTGGAAATAATGGAAATTGAATTTGGACGTTTTCATCGTGTCGTAAGGAGTTATGACGATCGAGAACGGCGTAACTGTTTGGCCGCTGGGGATTTGGGCGATGAGGGAAATTTCTCGCGCGAGTGAAAATAACGGAAATTTCCGGTTTCGGAAGTGCTGGGTAGCGCGTGGTTCGAGAGTGCGATCGCTACGGCGGTGGGACGAATGTTCCAGCGGAGTTAGCGCCGCATAGGGCCCGCGAGCACACTCCTCGTTGACACTTCGGGTTACCTGGGAAAGTGGAAATAATGGAAATTGAGTTTGGACGTTTTAATCGTCTCGTAAGGAGTTATGACGATCGAGAACGGCGTAACTGTTTGGCCGCTGGGGATTTGGGCGATGAGGGAAATTTTGCACGCGAGTGAAAATAACGGAAATTTCCGGTTTCGAGATTTCGTTAAGGCGACGGCAAGGGAGGAAACTTAGGAACACCAGCCGGGCTGGGGTTTATCCCAGACTTGGGCATCGCGCCCTGCGCGGATTTTGTGGACGGCCGCTTCAGCATCGGCAACGTCTTTGGAGGTGGGATGAATTTCGAGAGTCAATAGAAAGGCAGCTCGTTTGCCGCCGTCGATCTTCACCACTCGGCCCTGTTCCCCTTCGTAGCTGCGGGGGTTGGGGAAGTTGGTGCCTGGTTCGAGGCCGGTCACGTAGCCATCGTTTTCGGCCGTCGTGTTTTTCCACAACGAGAAGCAGGGGAGTTGCCGTTTGTTGAAGACCAGGCTGATGCCCTGGGTGCTGTGGGCGTTCTTGAGCACCGTGCGGGTCCAGCCGTCGTCGGCTGCATAGAGTTCGAGGAAGTAGACCATTTCTTCGTAGCCCGCTTCGGGTGCGGGGAAGCTATCCCAGGTGCGGATGCCGCTGGCCGCGCGGTCGTTGCGAGGGACGACGGTTTTCGCCGGACAGACGACCCGCGAGCCACCGTCGAGCAGCGGGAGCCCGAAGTTGGCGTGATAGAGCATCTGCATTTCGGCAGGGCCGGCCGAGAAGTTCTCGATCTCGTCGTGAATGGTCAGACTGCTGTCGTTGAACCGGGTGCTGAACTGCGTGACCATGCGGAGCTTCAGAAAATGGAAGCGAGTCTCTTCGACAATGCCCCGCACGGTGATCTCTTGTGTGGTGGTGTCGACGGTGACCGAGACGTGAGTGGCCGGGCGATTGGCGATGCGGCCGTGGACGGGATACTTCAGCCGGCCGGTCTCTTTGTCGAACTCGGGGGCGCCGTTGCTTTCGAGCCCGCAGCGGACCAGCAGTTCGTCGAAGCCATCGAGCCAGCCGAGACCGCTAGGTTCGCCGACATTCACGAAGGCCGGATTGACCGGCCCATGCACAGGGGACTTCCAACCGATTTCGAGATCGCCGAGCCAGGCCTTCCACAGGCCCATGCCACGCGTGGGCAGAATGGAAAACGTGAGCTTGCCGTTGTTGACGCGGATCTCATCGACCCCTTCGCTGAGGCCGCCGTGCAGGGTCCGTTTTTCGATCTTCCAGGCACCATCGACGCCGAGGTCTTGCGGCGTGATGACGGTGTGGTCGGTGCGGGTGTTATCGGCTTGATGCAGGAGAGTCCAGGAGCGAGTCGTCATGAGGCAAATTCCGAAAGTGGGCAACTACGATGGGTCAGCCGACGGCGCGGCGAGCGAGTCAGCTTCGGCCTGCTTAAGAACCAGGCGGCGAATGGCGGTGGCGTGGCCGGTAGCGGGATCGACGTCGACCAGCGTGCCGTGCAGTTGCACGTCGCCGGTCGCCACATCGAACTGCGTCGGCTGAAAAGTGATTGTAGTCTCCAGGACGCGGTCGATTCTACGGCCAAGGATGCTCTCGTGCGGGCCGGTCATGCCGACATCGCATTGAAAGGCCGTGCCGCCAGGAAAGATTTGTTCGTCGGCGGTCGACACATGCGTATGCGTGCCCAGCACGGCACTCACGCGGCCGTCCAACATGCGCCCCATCAGTTGTTTGTCGCTGGTGGCCTCGGCATGAAAATCGAGGACGCGGATTTTGACCTCGGCGGGCAACTCGGCCAGCACTCGTTCGGCAGCTTGAAAGGGACAATCGACGGGCTTCATAAAGACGCGGCCCAGGAGCGAGAAGACCCCGACCGATTCACCATTCGTGGCTTTCACCACCGCCCAGTTTTTGCCCGGAGCTTTGGCGGGATAGTTCGCCGGCTTGACGATGTTCCCCTCGCTGTTGAGGGTCGCGCTGATCTCGTTGCGGCGATAAATATGATCGCCCAGCGTGATGCAATCGACGCCGGCGGCAACCAGCTTTTTATAGATCGTCGGGCTGAGGCCGCTGCCATCGAGGGCGTTCTCGGCATTGGCAATGACGAAGTCGATTTGCTCGCGCGTGCGCAGCGGTTTGAGCGCCTGCATGACAATCCGCTGCCCCGGTTTGCCGACGATGTCGCCAATCAGCAGAATGCGCACAGAGGTGCCTCTCAAAAAAACGCGATCCCTCTCCCCAGAGTACTAGGGAGAGGGTGTTTAAATGCATTACCTCGCCACTTCAATGAATCGCGATTCACGCACCACGGTAACTTTGATCTCGCCGGGGTAGGTCAACTGTTCTTCGAAGGCCATGGCGATATCGCGGCAGAGTTTTGCTGCCTTGGCATCGTCAGTATCGCGCGAGCTAGCGAGGACGCGCAGTTCGCGACCGGCTTGAATCGCGAACGCTTGTTCGACGCCGGGAAATCCGCAGGCGATCGACTCGAGTTCTTCCATTCGCTTGATGTAGCGCTCGAGCGATTCGCGGCGAGCACCAGGTCGCGAAGCACTGCAGGCATCGGCAGTGGCGACGAGCATGGTGTAAGGATACTCGGTGACTATTTCGTCGTGATGACCAAACGCCGCGTGAACCACTTCGACCTTCTCGTTGTGCCGCTTGAGCAGGTCGGCACCGATCTTGGGGTGACCACCTTCGAGCTCGTGATCGGCCGCTTTGCCAATATCGTGCAGCAATCCCGCGCGGCGAGCGAGCGTGCCATCGAGGCCCACCATTTCCGCCAGCAGGCCCGAGAGGAAAGCCACTTCGACACTATGCCGCAGCACGTTCTGGCTATAGCTGGTGCGGAAGTGAAGCCGACCGAGCATGTAGATGACGCGCGGATGCAGGCCATGCGCGCCAACTTCTTCGGCAGCTTCTTCACCCTTCTTTTGAATGAAGCCTTCGATCTCCTTGGTCGTTTCCGCCGCAATCTCTTCGATTCGCGAAGGATGAATACGACCATCGGCAATCAGCTTGGCCAGCGATTGGCGGGCCACTTCGCGGCGGACTGGATCGAACCCGCTGACGATGACGACGCCGGGAGTATCGTCGATAATCACGTCGACTCCGGTCGCCTTTTCGAACGCGCGAATATTGCGACCTTCGCGACCGATGATGCGTCCCTTCATTTCGTCGTTGGGGATGTCGACCGTGCTCGTCGTGCTTTCTGCGGTGTGGGCAGAAGCATAGCGCTGAATTGCGGTGAGCAGGATGTCTCGCGACTTCTGCTCGACCTGCTCCTGCACGCGGCGTTCGTGCCGCAGGATGATGGAACCCATCTCTTGCTGCAACTCTTGTTCGAGCGTATCGAGGAGTCGCTTGGAAGCCTCGCCGGGCGAAAGTCCGCTGAGGTTGTGGAGCGTGGTGCGTTGAGCTTCGATCAGTTTTGCCAGTTCTTCGTTGCGACGGCTGGAGTCTTCCAGTCGTTCGGCCAGGCGGCGCTGGGTGGTCTCGACAATCCGCTCTTGCTTGCGGAGGTCGTCACTCGATTGCTGCACTTGCTCGGATCGCTTTTCAACGGCCCGTTCGCGTTCGCGCAATTCGTCGCGGCTCTTGGTCAACTGCTTCTCGGTTTCAGCCTTGGAAGCTAACTCCCGCTCTTTAATGGCCAGCTCAGCTTCCTTCACCTTGGAAGCAGCATCGCGCGCGGCGCGGTCGAGAATTTCTTTGGCCTGGTTTTCGGCATCGACCTTGCGCAGTCGATCGAGAAACTTTACTACGCCAAACGTCAACACGGCTGCAACTGCTGCCGCAATCGCACCGACTACTACAGGATTGTCCACAACGCCTCCGCTATTTTCTGGCAGCGAGAGTGCGGACCTGCTTCGCATGTTAACGCGTCACGGGGAAGTGATGAGCACTACCCGCGCGGCGTCAACTCTGACGGCGAACGAACAAACGTGTTTGACGAGAACCAACTTGACGAGTTTGCTACCAACTTCGATCGAGCACACGAGCAGGGTCAGCGATTCGCGTGGCAACCTGTGCCAAGGCACGAGCCGCAAGCGAGGGGACCAATGGCGGGGAAAGCCAACGATGAAGTGCGATCCGAATTTCTGACCACTCCAATCGGCCGACGGCACCGCCTAGCGAACCCGTTCGCACCGGGCGAACGTCGGCGGCACGATTGCCAGTCGAGATGTGGCGACGAGCGCGCTCTGCCGCAGACTTGCTCTTCAGCAAGCGGCAGGCAGCGCATAGCCAGTACCACACGATTGCGAGAAACTCCATACCACTCATCCCGTTCCATGAACCGAAGCTCATGAAATTCTGCTCGTGAAATACAGTCGAGCAGCAGAACGCCACCCGCAAGATCACAAGGCAACGCACCATCAATCCGCGTGGCTATCCATCGCCCCACGGCGTGCAAAATCGATTACGAACGTCAAAACGCCTGCCCACTTCGCCTTCAGGCCGAAGCAAGCTCCGCACCAGTTGCCAGTTCATGAATGAACTGAGCAAGGGGCGAAACCAATGCCGCCCCCTGGCACGAGTAGCATATTAACACAGTCTTCGCATGCTGCAACCGGAAGGGGCGGGAGACGAGGCGCAGAAGGCAGAAGGCAGAAGGCAGAAGGCAGAAGAATCTAGATACAGATTTATTGCGCAAGACCCCAGTCCTCAGGTCCGGATACCTTTTCCTAATCTCCCGGCCCTCGCCCCTCGTCTCCCGCCCCCTCTCCTACCGCGGCAACTTCGCACTGTAATGGACTGCGCGATGCCGGTTGTCGTCGTAGGCAAAGTGGAGCCACTCTTCGTCGGCGGAAACAAAGCCGTCGGGGTAGTTAATCCGCCCCTTGGGCCCGTCGCTCGATTCGGGCACCAGCACGCGGCGATAGGGCCAGGTCTTCAAACCGTCGAACGTGATCCAGAGCGACAGCGGGCTGCGGTGGCCGGGATTCGGGTTGTGCAGCATGGCGACCTTATCGCCACCGAGCGGATAGAGCGTGGCCTTCGAGCCCGGATTGGGAATGTCGGTCTTGCGGGCCATTGTCGGCCAGGTCTTGCCACCATCGGTCGACTCGGCGTAGTAGAGCACCCCGCCTAGCTTGTCGGCGCGAATGATCATCGCGATCCGGCCATCGCTCAGTTCCGCGATGTTTGCTTCGGCCCAGCCAAAGTATTGATCGTTGTCGGTGAGAGCCACGTTGCCGTGCTCGCTCCACGTCTGGCCGCCGTCATTGCTAATGATCACACCGTTGCGCGGATTGGTGAACTTGCGTTCGTGGATTGGCATCTCCTGCTGATCGTTCGGGCCGATGTAGTGCTGAAACGGGGCAATGATGCGGCCATCGCGGGCGACGATGTGGTTGCGAATGAAGGTCCGCTTGGCGAGTCGACCGGGCACCGCTTCGGGCTTTGTCCAGGTTTTGCAGTTATCGCTGCTGCGCATGATCCAGCTTTGCCAGTCGCTGTTCCAGTGCTTGGAATGCGTGGAAAAGAAGAGCGTGCATTCGTTGCCGCGAATCATCAGTTCCGTTGGGCCCTGGCCAATCGTCTTTCCTTCGCGGGGGAAGGTGGTGTCGAACGCTTCGGCCTTGGTCCAGGTCTTCCCTTGGTCATTGCTGCGACTGATCGCGGTGTAGTTCTTGGGCGATGGTTCGGTATCGCCGCCGGCGAGGAAGAACAGAATCCACGAGCCATCCGGCAGTTGCCGCAGCGTGGTGTCGCAGACCATTTTGTTCGGCGTGATGCCGTCGTAGGGAATCGAACTGCGATCCTGCTTGGCGTCTTCCGCTGCTTGCTTCGCCCACTTGTCCGAACTTCCTTCTGTGCCGCGCGGCGGTACGAAGGTCGAAGATGGCGCGGCCGGTTTGGTCTCGGGCTTTGCTTCAGTCTTGGCTGGTGCTTTCGGCTCTTCCTTTTTGAGATTGCCCGTCGCCTTGCTGACCATTCGCTGCAGCCGCGACTTGTCATTCACCAGCTTGCCTGCGAGCACATCGGCTTCGGTGAAGTCGGCAAAGAGGATCTCGCGCTCCTTGGCCCGCTCGCGATCGTATTGAATAAAGATGCGGCCATCGGGTGCTTGAAAGCCATCGGGATAGGAAACGCCTGTCCGCTCTTCGAGCAGAAGGCCACCCTGCCACGACTGGCCATCGTCTTTCGAGATGAAAGCCCGTAAGTGCGACCGCTTGGCGGTCCGTTCATCCATGTTGCCGTGCTTCACCAGCAGGAGATTTCCAGACGAAAGCCGTCGGAGAAAGAATCGGGCGTTGATATTGGGAAACCGCACCTTGGGTTCAGTCCAGGTTCGCCCCTGATCGCTGGAGTAGGTTTCAGCGATGCCATCGACGGTCCGCGCGAGCATCCACAGCTTGCCGTCCTTGAGTTCGACGGTCATGTGTTCGTCGAAATCGAACTTGGGAAACACGGTGCCGCCGCGCTTGGTCCAGGTCTTGCCTTCGTCGTTCGAAGCAAAGAGCCAAGCCTTGCGATCTTCGTCCAGTTCATGAAAACCGTCCGTGAATGTCTTCACAAACGCCTGCGGATCGGCTTCACCCTTGAGCGCCGCGATGGGCGTTCTGATCCGGCTCCGTTGCCAGAGCGAAATGGGCATCAGCCAGGTGCCGTCCTTCAGCACCGTGGGCTTGTTGAGTGTGCAGCCGTGCCAGATGCGGCGCGGTTCCGACCAGGTCGGCTGATCGGCATCGGGATTGTCGCATGTGATGGCCCAGGCTCCCGCGCGGCCGTCGTAATACCCAAGTGATTGATCAAAAAACAACCACAACTTGCCGGTCGGATCGGTCCACAAGTTGCCAACCAGCGTCCGCCGCGGCGTACCATTCGGCGCATCAGTCGGGTCGATCACCAGGCGAGGCTGCGTCCAAGTCTTGCCGCTATCGTCGCTCGTCGCGAGCACAAAGTAACCCAGGTGACTATCGCCCCCTGCAACCCAGCACGACCACAGCCGCCCCTTCGGCGTCCGCTCGATGCCAATCGTCATCGCATAGTCTCGCTGCTCGTGCGAGTACTCCGCGCCGGGGGACTTATTGATCAATGGCGGCTGTAGCGCGAGGTCGTCGGCCGCGGGGACGGCGGCAATTGGTGCGCAGGTAATCGAGAGAAAGAGGACTAATGTCGCGGAGAGGTGTTTCATGGGGATCACTTGATGATGGACATGAATCGTTGCGCTATGGCGGGACTTGAAATACGTTGGCAAGAGTAACTACGCCCCGGCCTTTGAGGGATTCTACTGTAGCAAGTGCTTGCCGAGTTATCCTTGTTCCTCGCAGATCGAGGTGCGTCAACCATGGTAGATCCAGAAGTTGCTCCACACCTTCATCAGTAACTCGTGTGTTTCGCAACAGGAGATACTTCAGCCGAAGACTGCCGGCGATTACTTGTTTGAGGCCGCGATCTGAGATTTGACAGTCATTGAGGGAGAGCACCTCCAAACGCGAAAAGTCTGCCGACTCGAGAAGGCGGTCGTCGGCCGTCGTCGAATTGAGCACCAATACCTTTAGTCGCGAGAGTTTCCCCAAATGCACGGCTGAGTCGCTAGTAAAGGTACAGTTCCGTAGATCCAAAGTTTCCAGCCGAGCAAATGTTGAAAGTCGCTCCATTGCAACATCAGAAATTGGAGCATCCGTGAGGATCAGGTTGTGGAGATTCTGAAGAGTTGAGAGTTTCTCCGCACCTTCTGGCGAGATTGAACACTTCAGAAGCTGCAGACTCCGTAGGCTCGGTAATGTCGCAATGCTTCCGAGGTGACGGTCGCGAAGGTCGCTGTGCTTGATCGAGAGTTCCCGCAGCGCCGGAAGGTGATCGAAGGTGTTGCTCTCGGAACTGAACTCCCCTTGATAAATCTCTATGTTCTTGAGGTTCGTGAAAAGCTGCATATGGCTGGAGAACTCTTCTTCGATTCTCCCTTCGCAAAACAACGTCTCAATCGGTCGATAGATTCTTCCGTGACGGACTTCTCCAATCGCAATCACCGGCTGATTATTAGTCTCGCCAAGTGGGCTCAGACTATTAAACAAGCTGACGCTGGGGTGGCCAGCAAAGAATGCCGCGGCCACTCGCTCTCGCTCGTATCGGCGATACTCACGCACGAACCAACCCAGGGCGAAGGCAAATAGCGTGGTGGCCACCAGCAAAGCGCGAAGCGAAAATCGAAGTCGCAAAGGTTTTCCGGCGACTTTGCTGGACTCAGAGGTTTCGCCAACTACTGACATCGATCAAACTCGCGCTGGTTCCCTGGCGACACAAGAAAGCTACTTCAGCGGTTTTCCTTCGATGGGTTTGCCATTGGTGGTGAGAATCTGCAACTCGTGAATCCGATGTTTGCCGGTGTAGGTCCAGACGAGCTTCTTGCTGGGAGTGACTTCGAACGCTTTGATCGGGCCCTTGGAGCCGTAGCTGGCGATGATGGTGTTGCCGTTGGGCAAGCGCTGGCCGCCGCAAGGGTCAGCAAAAGGCTGTTCTTTCGGGAAGTCGGCGTTGCTGATCTGCCAGACGACGTTCCCCTCGGTGTCGAGCTCGACCGTCTTGTTGCCGTTGGTGAGATTGACGAGTAGCTTGCCGCTGTCGAGTTGAATCGCCGTGAAGGGCCAGTTTTTCGCCGCGCGGCCGCCGAGCGAATCGAGATCGGTCTTCAGTTCGCGGACGATCTTTCCTTCCGGCGTGTATTCCTTCACCTTGAACGCGAGCAGATGCGGCACCAGATAATTGCCGCTCGGTAACTTGCGAGCCATGCGCGTTTGCATGTGGGCGTTGTCGGTTTCAGGCTGCAAGGGAAACTCGAGCTTGATCTTGCCGTCGCCATCAACTTCCAGCAACCGCGGCTTAGGACCCAGCTCGGTGATCAGTGTCTTGCCATCGGCCAGTCGTTCAGCAGTGCCAATCTCTTTGTTCTCGGCGGCCCGCTTGTAACGGAAGACAACTTCCTTCTTGTCGCGGGTGAACTCGACCACTTCATCGGCCCAGGCGAC
This sequence comes from Anatilimnocola aggregata, assembly GCF_007747655.1. Lineage (NCBI taxonomy): Bacteria > Pseudomonadati > Planctomycetota > Planctomycetia > Pirellulales > Pirellulaceae > Anatilimnocola > Anatilimnocola aggregata. Next base: position 616,252 of record NZ_CP036274.1, on the reverse strand, counting down.
GAGCACGTTCCCGTTCTCGAGGACGTAGCCATCGCGGGCAGCTGGTCGTCCGGCGTTCCAGACTTCGGCATCGTCTTCGCCGATGATTCCCGTGAAGGTGGGGCCGGCAGTAAAGAACGAATGCTTGATCAGCTCTTCGCCGCGAACGGGCAAGGCCGCAGCCAGCAGCAGAACGAGACAGAACAAACGACTGCAGCGAACCAGCATCTGATTTCTCCCCGAGAGGTGTGGGCAAGTTCCACAGTCTAGCCGACGCGCGGGCTTTCCGCTGTAATCAGGTTGTTGCGCCGGAAATTCACTTCACCCGAATTCATTTCAGCCACTTCATGCCCAATCAAAATCTCACCGTCGCCGTCGGTCCTAGTGAGCGGACCGTCGTCACCGCCGAAGGAAAAATACTGACTGCACCTGCCGATTGGATACTCCTGCCGCCTGGCGATGCAGCCCTTACGCGACGGGTGAAGTTGGCTGGTCCAACATGGAGCGTGCAAGAGAAAAGGGGCCGCAAAATATTCTCCCGCGGCATGTGGTGCCCTGCTGCCACCGTGGAGCAGATTCGCGCCGATCTGGCGGCTGAGCGGGCTGATCCGGCGCATGCCAAAAAGAAAGCAGCGGATGCTGCGCGGCGCGAGAAGAAGCATGGCGAGTACGTCGAAGACTTCCGCGGCGCGGTGCTACAGTTCTTAGGCTTCTCTTCTTACTACTCCGCGCTTGCAGAAAAGTTAGCGACTGCCGTCACTGCCCATGCGACGCCTGTAGGGAGTGGCACCGTTGCCCGCACCGAGCGAATTCCGATCGAACAGCGGGCCGAAGCAGCCGTGATTGCCTGGCTGCGGCATCAAACCACCGCTTACGACGAAATGAAGATCGCCCGCATCAAAGGAGAGCGCCGCGAAGTCCGCCGCGAACTGGCTGAGCAGTCACGCAAGCTACTCAACCAATATCGCTCCGACTTCCCCGTCAATCCTGACACCTGCCCACTGCGGACTGCACTCAACAAGGCAGCAGCAGAGGTGATAAAATAGCTGGTATGCAAATTTGGATTGATGGCGATGCTTGCCCGGTCGATGTGAAGGAACTGCTGTTTCGCACGGCAGACCGGCGGCAAGTGAAGATGACCGTGGTCGCGAATCAGTCGATTCGCATTCCGCGATCCGATTACATCTCGTCGCTACTGGTCACTGACGGCGCGAATATCGCCGACCGCAAGATCGTGGAACTACTGACTCCCGGCGATCTGGTGGTGACCGCCGATATTCCGCTGGCCGCCGATGTCATCGCCAAAGGTGGCGAAGCGCTTGACCCGCGCGGGCAACTTCATACGGAGGCTTCCATCGGCGAGCGACTTGCCGTGCGGAACATGCTCGACCAGATGCGCGGCAGCGGCGACGTGATCCGCGGCCCGCGGGGTTACAACGCGAACGATCGGCAAGCTTTCGCTAACACGCTTGATCGGTGGCTTACCAAGGCGATCAAGGAGCGAGAGAAGGCCGGGGGAGAGAGACGAGAGGCGGGAGACGAGGGGAAGAAATAATTCTCTCGGCTCCAACTGCAACGTCCCTCGACACTTACCGAATTCTGTCCTCTGTATTCGCCTGCCTCCCATATCTCGCCTCTCGCCTCTCGGCCCCGATTTCTTAGAATGAACGTCGGCTGCTAATCGCGCCAAAGTCTTCGCTGCATTCCGTCCGCAAGGAAGTCCCGTATGTCTCGTTCTTTCGTGCATTTGCATTGCCACTCGCATTACAGCTTGCTCGATGGTGCCTCGCCCATTCCCAAGCTGATTCAGCGGGCGAAGGACCATGGGATGAACTCCCTGGCGCTGACCGATCACGGCAATCTGCACGGCGCGTTGGAGTTTTATAACAAGGCGAAGGCCAAGGGGATCAACCCGATCCTCGGTTACGAAGCCTATATTGCGCCGGGCAGTCGCTTCGATAAGAAGGACGCTTCGAACAGCAAGGAAGCCAGTTATCACCTGACGCTGCTCGCGCAGAATCGAGTCGGCTTCAAGAATCTGATCAAGCTTGCCTCGGCCGCGATGCTCGAAGGCTTTTATTACAAGCCACGCATCGACAAAGAAATCCTCGCTGCACATAGCGAAGGGATCATCTGCCTCAGCGGATGTGTTTCCAGCGAGTTCAGCAACGCGATCTTGCGCGGTGGCGACGGCGACGATGCCTTCAAAGCCGCCATGGAAACCGCTGCCTGGTTCAGCAAGCTGTTTGGCGATCGCTACTTCATCGAGATCATGAACAACGGCGTCGACATCCAACGCATTCAGCTGGAAGGGGCCGTCGACATTGCCAAGCGAATGGGCTTGCCGCTTGTCGCCACGAGTGATGCGCACTACGTCGATCGCGAAGATGCCGAAGCGCAAGACGTGATGCTGTGCGTGAACACCGGTCGGTTCCGTACCGACACTAACCGGATGAAGATGGAGAACGATTCGTTCTACCTCCGTTCGCCGGAAGAGATGTACCAGCATTTTCCTGGGCTCGAAGATGCGGTGGCACGGAGCCAGGAGATTGCGAATTCGGTTTGCATCGACCTGGAACTCGGCAAGCGGCACTTCCCCGTGTATGCCTTGCCCGAAGGTCGCTCGACATCTGAATATTTGCGCGAGCTGTGCATCACCGGCCTCAAAGATCGTTACTCCGACGATCCGGAGATGCTCAAGGACGATGTGCTGGCCGACGTGGTGATCGCGCGGCTCGATCGTGAACTCGATGTGATCAACAAGCTGGGCTTTCCCAACTACTTTCTCATCGTTTGGGACTTCGTACGCGAAGCTCGCGACAAGGGAATTCCCGCGACGGCGAGAGGTAGCGGTGTCGGCGCGCTCGTCTGCTTCGCGCTCTACTTGAGCCACGTTTGCCCGATCAAATATGACCTGCTGTTCGAGCGGTTCCTCGACCTGAATCGCAAGGAAGCGCCCGATATCGACATCGACTTCTGCAAGGAACGTCGCGGGCTCATCATCAACTATGTGAAGGAAAAGTACGGCGAGGCGAACGTCGCACAAATCGGCACCTTCGGTACGCTCCAAGCTCGTGCGGCGATCAAGGACGTGGGCCGCGTACTGGGAATTCCGGTCGAGCGCGTGAATAAACTCACGAGTCTCGTACCCGATCAATTGCACATTTCGCTGGACGAAGCGATTGAGCAGGCCGAAGAACTGAAGCATCTCTATCAAACCGATGCTGAAATTCGCGAAGTGTTGAACTTGGCTCGCAAGATCGAAGGGCTCGCGCGGAACATCGGCACGCATGCGGCCGCAGTCGTGATCGCCGACAAGCCGCTGACCGAGTACGTGCCGCTCGGTAAGGTGAGCGGTAAGAACGACATCATCACGCAGTGGTCGATGGGCGATGTCGAAGCTGCTGGCCTGCTGAAGATGGACTTTCTCGGCCTCCGCAACTTGACGATCCTCAGCAAAGCGGAAGACATCATTCTGCAGACGACGGGCAAGCGAATTAACCCGTACAAGTTTCCGCTCGACGATAAGAAAACCTTCGCCCTGCTGCAACGCGGCGAAACGAAGGGCATTTTCCAGCTGGAATCGGGCGGTATTCGCGACCTGCTGCAGAAGATGAAACCCGATCACTTCCGCGACATCATCGCCACGAACGCGCTCTATCGTCCTGGTCCGCTCGAAGGGGGCATGGTCCGCGACTACGTCGAAGTGAAGAACGGCCGTCAGGCTGCCAGTTACATCCATCCCGTGTGCGAGAAGATCCTCTCGGAAACGCACGGCGTGATGGTGTATCAAGAGCAGGTGATGCGGATCCTGAGCGAACTGGGCGGCATTGAACTCGCCAGTTCGTACACGTGCATCAAGGCGATCAGCAAAAAGAAGGAAGAGCTGATTGCCAAGAACAAAGACCAGTTCCTCATCGGCTGCGGTGAGAAGGGCCTCTCGAAAAACGAGGCCGAAGACTTCTGGAACATGATCATCAAGTTCGCGGGCTACGGCTTCAATAAGAGCCACTCGACCGCTTACGCGCTGATCGCCTACATGACGGCGTATCTCAAGGCGCACTATCCGGTCGAGTTCATGGCAGCACTTCTCAGTGGTGATATCGAAGGGCGTAACTTTAAAACGAAGGACGCGCTCGTCGAACACTTGGAAGATTGCGCGCGGATGAATATTGAGGTGGTGCCTCCGTGCGTCAATCACAGCGACGTCGATTTCGCTGTTTCTGGCGACAAGATTCACTTTGGGCTTTCTGCAATCCGGGGTTGCGGCGGTAGTGCGGGTGAAGCGATTGTTACCGCGCGCAAGAAAGGCGGTCCATTCCGCGATTTGTTCGATTTTTGCGAACGAGTCGACTCTTCCGGTTCAAGCAAGGGAGTGATCGAAACTCTGATCAAGGCTGGTGCCTTCGATGGCTTTAAGGTGAAGCGCTCACAGTTGTATGCGATTATTGAGCGGGCGATTCAAGCGGGACAGAGCGTTGCCTCAGATCGCAAGAGCGGGCAGAAGTCGCTGTTCGGCGCATTCGCTGAAGAGTCTGACTCGAAGCCCGTTGTCACCATGCCCGATCTGCCGGAGCAGCAGCCGAAGGAGATGGCTCAGGCCGAAAAAGAAGTGCTCGGGTTTTATTTATCTTCGCATCCGCTCGACGAATACAAGCACAAACTGGCCATGTATCGTTCACATTCCGTTACCGGGGCGAAGAGCGTGCCCGAACGGCAGGAAGTGATCTTGGGCGGCATGCTCGGTGCCCTGAAGTTCAGCAGCACGAAGAACCCGCAGCCCGGTAAGCCTTCGCGCTATGTAATGTTCGACCTCGAAGATGACGAGTCGAACAACATCCGTTGCATCCTGTGGCCCGATGGCTTTGTCGACTACGGTCATCTAGTGCAAGCCGACGCGATCCTGATGGTTCGCGGCAGTATCGATCGCCGCGGCGGCGAAGAAGCGAACCTGATCGTCAACGAACTAAGCACGCTCGCCGATATCGACGAGCGGAGCACTTCCGGGATCGAGATTCGTTTCGACGAACGGCAGCACGGTCCCGAGACGATCAAAAAGGCGTACGAGATCGTTCGTGGCTATCCAGCGACAGGTGAGAAACCCGGTCAATTGAAAATGCAGATCGTCACCGAAGACCGCACCATCGTTGAATTGAAAGTGGCCAAGGCTCGGCTAAACATCACTAAAGAACTGGAAGCTCGCTTGCACGACTTACTTGGTCCCGGTCACCTTCGGCTGCTGAAGAATCCTCCCAAGCCATCTGCAGATCGTCCGCCCCCACGACGGCAGTTTCAGAAAGCTGGCGCGAGGTAGGCACTCGCAAGCAGGCAACTCTTCGCCGTCTAAACTGCAAGTCGCGTAATGGGATTAGCTATCCCCGCCGAATCATAAACCGGATCGGGATGAACACCTCGTGTGCTACGGCGAAGCCTTGCCGCTTGGCCGGTGTGAACCGCCAATCACGGACGGCATCAAGTGCCGATTCGTCAAAGCTCGTCATACCGCTGGACCTTTCGACGCTCGCTCGCAGTACTCGACCGGCAGCCGATATCTGCACGCGTAGCATTACTTTCCCTTCCACTCCCGCCAGCAGGGCATCGCGCGGGTACAGTGGCTCGCGGTTGTCTGGCAATTTGCGAGGCAGCTCGTCTACCTTGGCGCCCGCGACCGAAGGGCGAATGGCAGCGACGTTCACTTTGCCGGGCGAAGTCCGCAGCTGATCAGCAATTTGCCGGTCGAGTGGCTTGGCGGCTGTTTCCACTTTCTGCTGCGGTGATTCTTTCGCCTTCTCTCTGGGTGGCACTTTCGCCGGTGCATCGATCGACACCGAAGTTGCTGGCGGCTTATCCGTAGGCATTACATTCGTCGGTTCGTAATCGCCCGACCTGACCACCGGCAGCACCGCCGGGGTCGGTTCCAGCGTATCGCGAATGGGGGCATTTTCGACCGCTACCTGCGGCGGCGGTTCGAGCGACACCGCTTCGACCGACACTTCCACTTCCTGGGTATGGTCGGGCTGGGTCGCCGCGACCGCTGACATCTGGGCGTGAATCAAGATCGCTTCGCCGCGGCGAACTTGAAACTCTAGCACCGAGGGAAATGCTAGCATCGTTCCACCAATTGCTGCCGCCACTGCTACGTGCGCAATGATCGAAACGTCCCAGCCGACTAGCAGGGTCCGAGCTATATATCGCGCTCTAGAGGGAAACATCACGGTGGGTTAGACTTGTAAAACTTGCTTCGCGAATCGGTCTTACATTCTAAAGACCGTGCAATTTAGGAGCAACCATTAACTGCTTTTGTCGGCTAATTTGCCAGAGATTGAGCATGAAAGATCAAGCTGAATTTCAAGCTTGCGCCGAACGATTAAAAGCGTTAGCCGATCCTGAACGATTGCGCATCTTGCAAGTGCTGTTTGGCGGGCCCTGTACCGTCGGTGAAATCGCGGAGCGACTCTCGGAGGATATTGTCAAGGTTTCTCACCACTTGTCGATACTTCGGCGCGGTAAGATCGTCCTGCCCACGCGGCAGGGGCGATTTATCCAGTACTCCATTCACCCCGAAGTGATCCCCGCCGAACTCCCCACGACCGATGTTGCCAAGATCGATTTCGGCTGCTGTCATTTGGATCTGAAGCTCGAACCGCGCGAGACTTAGTCCTCGGCCTCACTGGTCGCGAATCGCCTCACCAGCCTGCACGGCCCCTCTTTCGCCTTTACAGACGCTGCTGCGCGGCACACAATACCTTTCAGCCAAATCGTTTACTGCCACGCGGCCTTCACTGAAGGTCGCGATTTTTTTGTCCCTTGTCGCTTGCTGATACCGAGACTGCTCCCATGGTCGAATACGTCCCGATGACCAAAAAAGGCTTCAACAAGAAGAAGGCTGAATTGGATCGGCTCGACAATGTTGAAATGCCGCTGATCGCCGAAAAGATCGCTGCTGCCCGGGCCGAAGGCGATCTTAAAGAAAATGCCGAGTACCACGCCCAGCGAGAGGCGCAGGGTCTCTTGCAAGCCAAGATCAACCAGATCAAGGGGGAACTCTCCCGGGCGCAGATCATCGACCCGAACACCTTGCCGCGCGACCAGGTCTGCTTTGGTGCCACCATCACCGTTCGTGATGTCGACATGGATGAAGAAGAGGTCTACACCCTCGTCGGCTCTGGCGAAGAAGACTACGACACCGGCAAGATTCTCGTCACCAGTCCGCTTGGCCAAGGTTTGCTCGGCAAGAAGATTGGCGAGACTGCCGAGATTCCCGCCCCCAAGGGCTCGTACGAACTCGAAATCGTCAAGATCGATTTCAGTTTTCTCGATGCCGATTAACGCTAAACGTTCTGAAGCCGGCTTTGTTTGTTTTGTCCTTTGGTTTTTTGAGTTTTGCGCCCGAAGCGTTCCTTGATCGAGCCCTTTCATCCTGCCGACTGGTGCCCATCATGCTGACTCAAGTTTTCCTGCTCACAAGTTTACTCGGCCAAGTCACTGCCGAAACCAAAGCCGCCGAGAAAGTCATTCCGGCTCCCAAGCCCGTCCCGGCAGTACAGGTCTTCCCGCTCCCCGATAGCCAAGCTGCGGTCGAGCACGATGGCCGCGAAATCAGTCGCTACTACTTCGGCCCGGGCAATCGCCGCACGTTCGTCTATCCTCTCATCGGCCCCAGCGGCAAGTCGCACACCCGCATGGGTCACCCGCGCGATCCCAACGGGCATAGCCACCACAACAGCCTCTGGATCAGCCACCACGATGTAAACGGCGTCGGCTTCTGGAACGATCAGACCAAGGGCCGCATCGTTCACAAACGCGTCAGTCGCTATGAAGACGCCGATTCCGAAGCCCTCATCGAAGTCGAAAATACTTGGGTCGACGAAGCGGGCAAAAAGCTGCTCGAAGAAACGCGCGCCATGCGTTTCATCCCCTCGGCTACTCCCGGTGAATGGCTTCTCGTCATCGACCTCAATCTCACCCCCGGTGCCGATGCCAAAGAGGGAGTCACCTTCGGCAAAACTCCCTTCGGCATTACTGGCATTCGCCTGGCCAAGACGATCGGCGTGCACGATGGCGGCGGCCGCATTCTCAATAGCGAAGGGGGAGTGAACGAAGCCGGCGTCTTTTGGAAACAGGCTCGCTGGGTCGACTATAGCGGGCCTCTCACCAAGACCGAATCAGGCGGCGTCACCCTTTTCGACCATCCCATGAACCCCAGCCATCCTTCTCACTTTCACGTTCGCGACGACGGCTGGATGGGGGCCTGCCTTAGCTACGAAGCCCCCCGCACCATCGCCGTTGGCGACTCGCTCAAGCTCCGCTATGGCTATTGGGTCCACGGCGGCACCCCCACAGCTGACCGAATCAACGAGCAGTTCGTCGCGTTTGCCAAAATCGGCGATGTCCCCGCCATCGAGAAGAAGCCGAAACCCTAACTCTCCACGAGGGGCGACAAGGACGGAGAATGATTGCTACCGGTTAGTTGGATGGAGTGCTACCGAGCAACTGCTGGGCTTCGGTGGCAGCTTCGGTTCCGGCATGCTTCTCGACGAGTTCCTTTAACTTGAAGATTAGCCCTCGCATGGCAGCTGGCGAGGCCTTGGCCGCCCGCTTCTTCAGCAGGTCGAGTTCTTTGTGCGCTTGCAATTGCTTCTTCACTTCTTCATCGGCGGCCAGCGCGGTCTTGGCTTTGGCGACTCCTTCTGGCAAATCGAGGCCGACGTATTGCACGGTCAGAGCATCGACCATTTTGTACGACTTCCATTTTTCGCCTGCTCCGTATAGTTCCTTGGCTGCTTTCAATTCGGTGGCAACTTTCTCCTGCACAACGGAATTCAACTTTTCAGCCCCTGCTTTGACGCTGGGATCTTTCGATACCAGGGCCGACTTGAGAGCTGGCCCGTTGGCCGGCGAAGCAATGCCGAACTCGAGCGATCGCCAAAGCGGGACGAGCACCGCGGGCAGGCCGGTGGGATCGATGTTCCACTTGGCCCCTTGCAAGGCCCGGTTCGCTGACTCTTCGGGATTGGCGGTGCTAGCCATCGCCAATTTGCCGTCAGCAGTAATGATTCGCGCCTGGTAGATGTTCTGCAGACTGATCTCGGGGACGCCGGACGCTTTTTCGAACTGGCGGTTCGCATCGACAATAACGGGCCAGCTGAGATTCACTTCGCGGGCATAGGAAGCGACATCGTCGCGCTGATTTCCCGAGTTGACGGCGATGAAGACAATCGGCTTGTCCTCGAACTTCTTGGCGACTTCGAGCAGGCCCGGCCATCTCTCTCGGCACCGAGGACAGCCCTCTTCGTAGTAATACAGAAACGCAGCTTTCCCTTTCAGCATTTCGGCAGTGATGGGGCCACCATTCACCCACACCGACGGGTCGGGTGGGAGTGGCGGCATCTGAGCCAGCGCTGCAGAAGTGGTGATCGTTAAGGCGATCAAACTGAGGACGAATAACCCGGGGGCTGAATTTCGCTGTGACATAACTCACCTGGGAGAGAAGCGGCAACAACGTGAAAACTAGGCAGCACGCGACAAGCTATTCGCTCTTGAGCGTGATGAGTCGATCCTCAGGATTCTCGGACAAGATTAGGCCGCGGAAGCGAACTTCCTGCGCGACGGTGTTACTGTGCAACTGCAGGCCAAGCGGACCTGCTTCGCACAGTTCGGGTTTGGGGTCGCGCCAATCGGCCACTTCCTGGCCGTTGACGGCCAGGCGAATGCGATCGCCGATGGCCAGAATTTCCATCTGGTTCCAATCCTTGTTGTCGGCCTTTTTCGCACGGCCATCGTCCTTATAGATCGAGTTGCGGCGGAACAAATCGTAAAAGCCCCAGCCCGAAGGAAACATGACCAGGTGCCCCTGATAGGAATTCTTCTCGGCATCTTTCGTGAACTGCTTGCCCCAGATGGCAATGCCGGAGTGCATGCCCGACTCGGCCAGTTTCCCTTCAAAGATCAGGCGGAAATTGCGATAGTTCTTGTCGGTGAGAAGATAGTTACTCACCTTGGGGGCAGCGTCTTTCTCGTTGCGAGCAACGATCACGCCGTCTTTCACCTTAAAGTATTCCTTCGTTCCATCGGCACCAGTATTGCCATGCCAGCCGGTCAGGTCTTTGCCATTAAAGAGCGGGACCGGCTTCTCGCTGGCGGGGAACGTGACCGACGTCGACCAATCGTCCGCTGCCAGCACAACGGCGGGAGCAATCAACAGCGAGAGGAGCGAGAAGAAGCGAAAGCAGTGCTGCATGGCCGAGGACTCCAGACAGTGTGATTGCGGAGAGAGGCAAAGGTGAGTCGCAAGCCGCTAGTATGGGGCGCGCGTCGATTAGAAACAAGCAATTCGAGCCAAGGGATTACTCTGGCCGGCGAATAGGACCGGCAGCGAAGCGGATTAACTGACAATCTGAGTGGGATATTCCGGACGTTTCGATTACGATTTTGTTGCGATTCGTGCCAGCGAATCAGCCTAGTTCAACCTTCGAAGGAATCGCTCCGATGCCGATTGAGTTCCGTTGCCCCAGTTGCGACCAGCAGTTGCGTGTTCCGGATACAGCTGCGGGCAAGAATGCCAAGTGTCCCAAATGTGCATCGGTCCTGGCGGTTCCGGCCACTTCCGAGACAGGCGCAATCTCGCCACTGTCTCCACCGGCATCGACACCCGCCAGTCCTGGCGCTTTCTCGTTTGGCAACCCGCCAGAATCCCAGCCCGCGTCAGCGTCATTCGGTACGCCCCCGTTGGGCGGCGCATTTGGCCCCCCTCCCCCCAGCAGTCCGTTTGGTGCCGCACCGCCAAGTTCGCCGTTCGGCAGTACGCCACCTGGTTCACCATTCGGCAGTGCGCCAGGCGGCGGCAATCCGTTCGGTGGCGGCGGGTCGAATCCTTTCGCGACCGATCCCAAGGGGCCGAGTGGCTCGCCCAATCCGTATGCCTCGCCGACAGGATTTACCGAGCCACCCCGGCCGATCAATTCGCAAGGGGTGAGCCATCAGATCGTCGACATCGGCCCGATCATGAACCACTCGTTGGAGATTTGGCAGAAAAACATGGGGCTGCTGGTGGGAACGACGTTTGTAGCCGGTATTCTCACCAACGCGGTGAACTGGATTGGCCAGGGAGTTCAGGTGGCCTTGCAAGCGAACGAAATGCCAGAGGCATCGGTTGGTGTCGCGGTTGTCTTTTTCATTTTGCAGAACGTTGTGCAAATTTTCCTGGGCATTGGCCAAGCGCGTATTTGCTTACAACTAGCCCGCTATCAACCGGCCGAGTTCGGCGACCTGTTCAAAGGGGGCGATCGCTTCCTGCCGATGCTGGGAGTAATGGTAATAGCGTTCTTTGCCTTGTTCTTGGGATTTGCCTTACTCGTGGTCCCAGGCATCATTCTGCTGCTGTTCTACTGGCCGGCTTACTATCTCATTGTTGAAGAAAAAGCCGGCGTGATAGAGTCGTTTGGAATGGCGGGTACCATTACCGAGGGGAATCGCCTGACGACGTTTTTGGTTTGGCTGCTCGGCGTCGGCATTATCATGCTGGGCTGTCTGGCGTGCGGTATCGGGGTGTTGTTTGCAGCGCCGCTGCTCTCTATGCTCTGGGCCACTGCCTACCTGATGATGTCCGGCCAACTGCCCACCCAGCCGCAGTTCGGTCAGCAGCAGCCCCAGAAGCTCTACACTTAGTAAGCTGTGGGGCGATCTCAGCAAATGGATGGGGTGGGGCGACAAATCGCCCCACCTTGCAACCGAACCCGCCCGGAAGGGCGGACTATTTGCCTGTATTAGCCGCAATCCTCCCATTAACGGAACAACGAAACCCTGGCCCGGTTGGATGTGTCAAGGTAAAATTCGCGGTTCACAGGTTAAGTTCTATTTTTCGGAGGCTGCCGATGTTTCTCCCTCTCCGGGAACATCGCCGTTCGGCGCATTTCCTTCACCGGGCTAATCAACAGCGGGCATTCACGCTCGTCGAACTGCTCGTGGTTATCGCCATCATTGGCGTGCTCGTCGCCTTGCTCCTCCCCGCGGTTCAGGCAGCCCGAGAAGCCGCCCGGCGGATGAAGTGCCAGAACAACCTCAAGCAGATTTCGCTGGCCTGGCATAATTATCACGACACCTTTCAGACCCTGCCGCCGGGCTGTTTGCACGGGAATGGCTTGAGTTGGGCAGTGTTTATTCTGCCCTTTGTGGAACAGAAGCCGCTCTACGAGAAGTTCACCTTTAGTGCCGGCGACTACAACTCCCCAAGTGCCACCAAAAACCATTTGGCGATGAACAAGGTCGCCTTTTACCTGTGTCCCAGTTCGGTCGCCCAAAAGATGATGCTCGGCAGCCCGAATAATGTGAACCCGTCGGACATGATTACGAATCCTGCTGGTTATCCGGCCGGAGATTATCCGCCCCATACGATTCACTATTTCGGCAACATGGGGCCGCTGGGAGCGAGCGTTGGCGGTGGCACTTACGAACAGCGGGGAACTGCCACACATGGCTATATCAGTAAAGAAGGCGTCTGTGCCTCCAGCGACAGTACCATTCCGCCCTACAAGCTGCGCGATATTCAAGATGGAACTGCGTTCACGTTCATGCTGGGCGAAAACTCGCGGCACGATCAAAAGTACGGCTCGCGTTTTCGCAGTTGGGTGCGTGGCTGTGCGACTTTGAACGACGAAGTGTGCGGCTGCCGTAATTACGTGAACGGCATTAACGTTCCCACTCCCGCGGTTTCCACGCAGTTCAACAGTATCGCCATGGCGAGCCACCATCCGGGCGTTACCAACTTCGGCATGTGCGATGGCTCGATCCGCTCGGTTTCTGAGAACATTGATTTAGGTGTCTACAAGTCCACATCCAGCCGCGGTGGCGGCGAGCCAAAGACTGTCGACTAACTACGAACTCGAGTCAAGTTCTTAGCGTTGAGGAAGTAAGGAATCGTGAATGCTGCGCAGCGGAATCTTGGTGTTGTTGTCACTCGTTGGTTTGTTGACGTTTTCCGGCTGCGAGAAAAAAGGACCTAAGCGGTACGAGGTATCGGGCAAGATCACATACCAAGGCATGCCCATTCCTGCGGGCATCATTTACTTTGACCCGGATATCGCCTCCGGTGGTGCAGGTCCGCAGGGTTTCGCCATAATCAAAGATGGCACGTTCGATACTCGCAAAGAAAACGGCTTGGGACCTGTCGGTGGTAAGTGCGTGCTGCGTATTTACGGCAACGATGGGATTCCGCAACCGGAATTGGCGATGGGCAAAGCGTTGTTTGCAGGTGCCCTCATTCCCAAGGAGCTACCAGAAGCGGACACCGTAATCAATATCGATGTCCCTCGGCAACCGTAAGGCTAGCCGTCTCGCAGCCGCCCTCTCTGCGCATAAAAAAACCCTCTTCCGTAAGCGAAAGAGGGTTCTAGTATTTCATTCTTCAAGTCAGTAGCAACTAGCGATACATTGTGCCGCCGCTGCTGCTGTAACCCGTGCTTGGTTGCTGATAGGCGGCGTTCTGCACGCCGGTGCTACCGGGGCGATAGCCCGCGGGAGCCGACAACGAAGCGGGTAACGCTGGGCCAGCAGGCGGGCTGGCGGTGCTCACGCTCGATACTTCGACGTATGGCTGCGGAGCCGGTTGGTTCTCATACGTGGCCGACACCGGGGCCGCCTCGTACTGGACAGCAGGTGCAGCTGCGTAGCCATTGCTGGCTGGTGCAGCCGACGATTCTGGCATTTGCCAATTCGGTGCAGGCGTCTGGTTGCTGCTGCTGGTGTTGTAACCACCTTGCATGTAGCCATTCGTGTTGAAGCTCCCCGCCGGCTGAGCCGGGGGAGCGCTGTACGTCGGAGCAGCCTGATAACCACCGGCCGCAGGGGCAGCTGGGCTGTAGGCACCGGCTGGGGCCGCGGGCTGGTTGTACGTGGGTGCCCCGTACGTCGGAGCTGCTTGATAGCCGGCAGCGCCTGGAGTTTGGTACGGGCTCGTTTGATAGTTCTGGGGCTGATAGCCCCCTGCAGCAGGTGCAGGAGCAGCAGCGGTGTAAGTCGGTTGATATCCGGCGGCACCACCAGCTGGAGTCGCCGTGGCACCGTAAGGACCGGCCGAATAGCCAGCGGTCGGAGCGACCTGACCCGGTTGGCCTGGTGTGCCATACGCGGCAGCCGGTTGAGTCGGATAGCCGTTGGCGTTAGGCGTGGCTGGATAGCTGTTCGCGGCGTAGGCATTGCCCGGCGTCGTCGTGCCGCCGTAACCGCCGGTCGAAACCGCGGGGACAGCTGGCGAGCTATAAGCCGTGGCGCTGCTGTTAGGCCAGCTGCTGCTCGCCGGAGTTGCCGAGCTCTTGGCTGCCACGCTGCTGGTCGGGCTGGGCGTTGGAATCTGGGTGCTGGGCTTGCTCGACGCAGCCAGCGACGAGGCCGCCGGAGCTTCGCTTTTGCCCCAACCCCACGCCTTCATGGGATTCCAAACGTAGCTGCTCGCACTGCCCCAGCTGGCTGTCTTGCAACCGGTGCTCATGATGAGCGCCGAACCTACAACGAGGCAGGTGACTACTTTCAAACCGCTAAAACGCGTCCTACGCATGGGAGGAGAATCCTTTCTCAGCCCGCAAGCGGCCCGGTCCGCAACATGAACCCGGGATGTGTGAACTTGTATGTTGTGAGCGGCCTGTCATCATCCATGAGAGGGAGGCCGCTGCTATCATCCGTATAATTATTTCGGTCCTGCTGATCGGCAAAGTCCAGTCAAACCGGTACCGGCAGCGCGAATTGCCGCAAGTTTGCCGCGCAATCCGCCCCGTCAGGCGGAGGCCTTCACCCCCCGCCCATCTACCGGCAGGGATCGTAGAAGGACGATTAAAAAGCGTCAATGTCAGCTGTTGGAGATTTGCTGATCAGGCGCGCCGAGCAACTGCACCGTCTTGATGACCGGATTAAAAGACAAGCACTTACGCAAGAAACCGTACCTCTGTTTCCATCCTAAACGTTCAACAATGCACCCAATTGTTGAACACCAATCCCCAGCCAAACCCGAGAGTTACGCACACCACTGTCCAACTATCGACCTCATTGTTGGACACCCCCCTTTTGCGGTTTCGCGACGTAACTCTCCTTGCGCGCGTGCCACGCCGCACACAACAAACATTGGTGTCGCAAGACCAAAACAGTGGCATCGCGGCGAAGAGACAATCTCGATCCGGTAATGCATGGAACGAACACCTGTGCTTGCGTCGCAAAACAGAACGAGCACGCGACCATTTTTGCACCCCTACAAAATGGTGGCAAAAATACTTGACACACCGTGCTGCTTCGACAGAATCAAGGGCCTGGCGATTCTGAATCGCGGCTTCTAAAAGCGGTTCGCTGAGCGCTCTTTGCGAGTTTTGCTCGCACCTTTGAGGAGCAACTGTCATGAACGTGCTTCGGGCCAAGTTCCGCAGAACCCCGGCTGGTTTTACACTGGTCGAACTGCTGGTTGCCATCGCGATTATTGGCGTTCTCGTGGCACTGCTGTTGCCGGCTGTGCAGGCGGCCCGCGAAGCGGCACGGCGGATGAAGTGCCAGAACAACCTCAAGCAACTGGCCTTGGGCACACACGAATTCCACGAGGCGAACGGCAGCCTGCCCACGTTTTTCGGCATCTACCCACCTGTGGGTAACTGCGGCGTGCGCTCGGGCTGCAATTTGGCTGCCCCCTACGGCGGCTGGTTCCTGCACCTCCTGCCGTACGTCGAGCAGAACAACCTCCACCAAAACGTCGCCGACGAGGTGCGAGTCGTCCCGCGCAATGCCCGGATCACCCTGTCGGCTCCGACGGGTTGCCGGACGGTGGCAGACCGTGATTACAACGGCAACCATACTCGCAGCTACACTTCCTGCGACTCTCCGGGCACGTATGAAGAACACGGCATCTGGGTGATGTCTGTCCGGACGACGCCTTTCGCGCTGCTCCGCTGCCCGTCAGACCCGACGGCGCAAAAGGGGGTGATTTCGAACTGGGGAATCACCAGTTACCTAGCCAATTACAACGCCTTCGACAGTGGTGTCCGAATTCCCGCTAACCAGCCCCTGTGGACGAACCCCTCCCGCTTCAGCCAAATCACCGACGGCCTGTCGAACACCCTGCTGTTCGCCGAAGGCTATGCCTACTGCGACGGATTTCCGCGAATTGCTCTGCATTCGTGGTACTACCACAACTTCGGCCTCGACTGGTATCAGACGCCCAACACCACGATGTTTCAAACCGCGCCACCGGCCAAGACCAAGTTGCAGTGCCCGCCGGGGCGCGAGTGCTGCGACAACTGGCGCGCTCAAACACCGCATATCGCCATGAATGCTGCCCTGGCCGACGGCAGCGTCCGGTCGGTTTTTCGCGAGATCAGCCAAACGACTTGGGACAACGCCCTGCAGCCAAACGATGGCAACGCTTTGAGCAACGACTGGTAGCGATTATCGCTGGCGACGAGATCTTGTCATGCGCAGAGGTCTTACAAGCAGCGTCATTTCTTGGTCCGCATTTCTTTCACACGCTTCAGCTTTTTATCGCTGGCCAGCTTCTTGTACTCTTTCGACTCGACCGGATAGAGGGCCACTTTGCCATTGCTGTCGCTGTGAATGCCCCAGCCGTAACGCTTGCCGAGTGACGAGCAACGCAGGCAGGGCTGCCCCTTCCAGAAGAACTTCTCTCGCTCCTGCGCATCGTTTTTGCGGATGCCGTTTCGTTCGGCATGCACTGCGAACAGCACGTCGTCCTGCGTGTACTGATACGGATGCTTGAAGATCATCTCGTACTGCAACTGCGGCACCGACTTCCCCTCGCCACACTGCGCCGGCGCCTCCGCAGCCTCAACCGGGCAATCCTCAGCGACCTCGATGAACGTATCGTAGTAGTTGGTGCTTTTCATGAACAACCTGACTATGGCATTAGCGCAAGCGTCACTTCACGGGCTTCATTAGTGACGGCCGACCGCGAATTTCCTGCCAGTCTTCCCAAATACGTTGCGGGTCCAACTTAGGGACACGAACCTGAGAATCCAGGGCCGCATTAAATCTCTCTGCCTGCTCCGGCGAAAGCATGGCAAACGCTGCCTTGTCGCGAATGTCCAGGACCTCATCTTGCGTTAAGGGTTGTCCTTTGTTCTGTTCTGCAGCAATCAGTACCGTGTGCAAGGGATTAAGGTACACCTTCACTTGCGGCAACTCCGAATCCACTGAGGGCGGTTGCAGGTCAGCGTTTTTCGCTCGCGGCAACTTACACTGCTCGTCGACCAACGACGAGAGCTTTGCGAGTGTCACGTTATTCATTCCTTGTTTCCAGTTTTTCGAACTCAGCATCCGCTCCGCAGCCTCATCCGAAATGCTGATATCGAATTCCTCTTCCAACTCCATCACCAGTTCAACGAAATCCAAGTCATCCGCGCGGAGGTCGCCCAGTGTCGTCTGACTGTTCAAGTTGGCGCGATTAACGCCCATCTGCTCCGCCACGATTTGGCAGATTCGCTCGGTGGTTGGACTAACTGGCTGCTGGGAAGCACTATTAGGTTGAGTTGGCGGCGTATCTTGCTTCCCGCATCCGAAGGTGCAAGCGAAACAGCAAAGGACCAACAATCCTGATTTCCCCGCGATGTTCATACGCCGACTCAACTTCAAAAGTAAATAGATCAGTTCCGGTACTCCGGCCTGACGATCGGACTATATCACGCCAAATCCGTACTTGTCACTGGCGACTGGCCTGGGCCGCGGATGCAGAGAATGCGGACTTCATTGCCGACGATCATGAACAGTATTCGATTGCGTTTTCCGTATCGCGTGCGAAAATGCAGCTCACGCACTTCTTCGGCAAGCTCTCGCAGTTCGGGGGCAATTGGATGACGCTGGGCGTCTTCGCTTAACGTCGCTGCTGCAGCTAGAAATGCTTCATGCCAACTCAAGGCACCGAGCAGAGATCTTGTGGCGATCCAGTCGAAGATCTTGTCTGCGTCACTGCGCGCTCGAGCGAGAAGGGTGACATGACGTTTCATGCGGACGGCGGCAGTCCATGCTTCGCCCGAAATTGCCGATCATGCTCGGCGAGAGAAATGCCGGTGTCACCAGCGGCCATATCGGCGAGCGCGGATTGCACAGCAGCAACGGTCGCCGCCGTTTCTCCATCCGTTGGATGTTGATCGCGCCACAGTTCAACGATTTCTTCGGGAGTTAACTGGTCGCGATTGGCAGCTAGTTGTGCGCCGACGAATGAATGAAAATCTCGCAACTCGTTAGTTAGATTGGAGGTGGAATTCATTGCCATTGGTAAGCTCCCGAAGCGGCACTCCTTGAGTATACAAAGCCGAATGAGGCGCTGCGAGATTCTCCCCCATGCGGCCCACGGCCGGAGTACTGTACCGGCTTGCTGCCATCTCGGCGGAGCGAGATGACTACACAACTACGCCAAAATCTCCTTCACGACGTGGCCTTCGACGTCGGTGAGGCGGAAGTCGCGGCCTTGAAAGCGGTAGGTGAGCCGTTCGTGGTTGATGCCGAGGCAATGGAGGATGGTGGCGTTCAGGTCGTGAATGTGGACTGGCTTCTCGGTGACGTTATAGCTGAAGTCGTCGGTTTCGCCGTGGACGATGCCCGGCTTGGTGCCACCGCCAGCGAGCCACATGGTGAAGCAGCGGGGATGATGGTCGCGGCCGTAGTTTTCCTTGGTGAGGGTGCCCTGACTGTAGACCGTGCGGCCGAATTCGCCGCCCCAGACGACGAGCGTGTCGTCGAGCATGCCGCGCTGCTTGAGGTCTTTGATGAGAGCGGCAGCAGGTTGGTCCATGGCTTTCGACAAGTTGGGAATTTGCTTGGGCAAGTTGCCGTGGTGGTCCCAGCCGCGGAGGAAGACCTGCGTGAAGCGGACACCGCGCTCGGCGAGACGGCGGGCGAGCAAGCAGTTGTAGGCAAAAGTTCCTGGGGTCTTCACTTCGTCGCCATACATGGCCAGTGTGTCGGCCGATTCCTTCGAGATATCGGCTAGTTCCGGCACACTCGACTGCATGCGGAACGCCATTTCGTACTGGGCAATTCGGCTGGCGATTTCGGGATCGCCGACCTGCGCCTGCTTTTTCTGATTCAGTTCCGCGAGGCCATCGAGCATCGTGCGCCGCGTATCGGCCGAGACGCCGGGCGGATTCGACAGATACAGCACTGGGTCGCCGCTGCTGCGGAGTGCGACGCCGGCATGCTTCGTTTGCAAAAAGCCCGAACCCCACAAGCGCGAGAAGAGAGCCTGCGTCTGCGAGCCGGCCGCGATGCGGGAATGCAGCACCACGTAAGCGGGCAGGTCTTCGTTGACGCTGCCGATGCCATAGCTGGCCCACGCGCCCATGCTGGGACGGCCGGGGATCTGGCTGCCCGTTTGAATGTAGGTGATGGCTGGGTCGTGATTGATGGCCTCGGTGTTCATCGTTTTGATGATGGCCATGTCGTCAACCACGCTGGCCAGGTTCGGCAGCAGTTCGCTGACCCAGGCGCCGTGCTTGCCATGCTGCGCGAACTTGAACATCGAAGGCGCGCAGGGAAACCGCGATTGGCCGCTGGTCATGGTGGTGATGCGTTGGCCATTCCGCACGCTCTCGGGCAGATCCTTATCGAAGTATTCCGACAGCTTGGGCTTGGGATCCCATAAGTCGAGTTGCGAAGGGCCGTCGGCCATGAATAACCAGATTACCCGCTTGGCCTTGGGCGCATGATGGAGCTTTTTCAGTTCCCCCAAGCTGTCCATCGGGTCGGTCGCCTTCGAGGCATCGGCCGCAAAGAGTTGCGGGGTCATGACCGACGCCAGGGCAGCGGTGCCGACTCCGGCAGCCATGCGTCCGAAGAAGTAGCGGCGAGTTTCTTGCAGGGCGTGTTGTTCGAAAGGGGACATGGTGGGATCTCGTTAACCGTGAGGTGTATCAAGCAATTGTTGCAAACGGGGCGCGAGTTCAGAAGGAACTCGATTGACCCAAGGTTGATCGATGAGCCCGACTTCGATGAAATCTCGTAAGTGGGTCCGATCTTTATCGCGAAAGGAATTCAACTTCATCTTGACCAACGATTCCAGCTTTAGCACTGAGTAGGCGCCACTTGTGTCGTTCTCGCTCACATCTGGCGAGTCCAAATAGTACTCAGGACGAATTCGTTCGGTTGCAAACACGACGTGAACTGCATCGCGGGCTTTGGCATTCTCGCCATCTAAAAACATGTCGATGCCGGCAGCATGCCTGTAATAGAATCCTGCGGTCGCGAGCGCCGCCTCCGCTCTTGGCAAGTCTTCGCGACGAATCAGAATGTCAACATCTTGTGTATTTCTCACGGCCGCTTCATCGACACGTGAAACCCAAGCGGCCACTGCATTCCCCTCAACGACGGCGTAGGGTATTTGATGAGAATTCAAAGCTGCCGTCGCGCGCAGCAACCTTTCACGTACTTTTTCCACAGCACGCACCATTCGGTCGAGGGAAAATTCGCCCAGGTCAACCACGCTTGATCAGCTCCGAGTTTGGCTCTATTTGCTTAAAGTCGATCGAGGGACGGCCCCTCACCCCAACCCCCTCCCCGGATTACCGAGAAGAAGGAGTAGGGAACGAGGATTATTCTTTCGTCATCGTTTCGTCGAGGTTCAGGATTAAGTTGCAGGCCATGGTGTAGGCAGCGACTTGCTCCACAGGAAGTTCTTTGTCGCGTGGGGCAGCGCCGTTGCCGAGTAGCTTTTCTGCAGCCGATTTGTCGGCTGAGTAGACTTCCAAGTGCTTGTCGAAGATGCGCGAGAGCACTGCTAGTTCGTCTGCGGCTGCAGTGCGACCGGTCGCGATGCGGAAGATGTAGCCAAGGCGGTCAGCAGGCTTATCGCCAGCTTCTTTGATCGCCCGTTCGGCCAGCTTGCGCGCGGCTTCGATGTATTGCTGGTCGTTCATCAGCAGCAGCGCTTGCAGCGGGGTATTCGTGCGGGTGCGTCGCACGACGCACGATTCGCGCGAGGGAGCATCGAGCGTTTGCAGCGCGGATGGCGGGGCGGTCCGCTTCCAGAACATGTAGATGCTCCGGCGATAGAGCGCGTCCCCGTCATCCTGTTTGTACGTTCCTGTATTGCTCCCTTTGAACGAAATGGCTTCCCAAATTCCTTCAGGCTGATAAGTCTTCACGCCGCGGCCACCTGCCTTTTCGGTGAGCAGACCAGCGGAGAAGACCGCTGAGTCGCGAATCACTTCGGCATCGAGACGGAAGCGAGGTCCGCGGGCCAGCAGTTCATTCGCGCCATCACGCTTGAGGAGTTCCGGCGTGATCTTCGATGACTGCTGATAAGTGCCCGACATGACAATCAGCTTTTGCAGCTTTTTCACATCCCAGCCACTTTCGATGAATTCTCGCGATAGCCAGTCGAGCAACTCGGGGTGCGAAGGAAGATTCCCTTGCGAACCGAAGTCTTCCGATGTCTTGACCAGGCCCGTGCCAAAATACTGCTGCCAGAAGCGATTGACGGTGACTCGCGCCACCAGCGGATGCTGCGGGTCGGTCAACCATTGAGCGAGGCCCAAACGATTGGCGGGTGCGTCTTTCGGTAGCGGAGGAAGAACCGCGGGAGTTCCCGGGGTGACCTTTTCCCCCTTCTTATCATAAGCACCGCGAATGAGGATGAACGTGTCGCGCGGCTTCGGCATATCGGCCATCACCAGCGAGGCAGGAATTGCTGTATCCACAGCCTTTTGATCGGCTTCAGCCTTGTTCAACTCGTTTTGCAGCGGCGCGAGGATGTCCTTCGTCTTGGAGTAGACGTTGCGCAGGAAGTAGTCACGAATCGTCTTCTTATGCCCGTTGTTGCGTTTGTCTTCTGCCAACTTCAGCGCATCCTGAACTTCTTTCGGCACCGTCGATTTCTTCTGCGTCTTTTCATACGCCTGCCAGGCTGCGAGCGATTCGAAGCCTTGTCCATTTTGCGGCGTGCGAGTGACGATGCCCGCAGTATCCCAATGGACCGTGCCGCCAAACTGGCTGAATGCCCAGCCGTTAAGAATAGCGCCGGGCTTGAGACCGACGCGGTCGGCCTCGACTTCCAGGCGGACCCATTCGCCAATCGCTGGTAGATCACCAATGCGGCGATGGCCAGGCTGGTCGCCAGCTCCGAACGGGATGAGATCTTCACCCCAGAATGCACGATGCTCCCACGCGCCGTCGTTGAACTGCAGCATGACTGTCTTGGGAGGATCGAGCGGGTCGAGATAGACATAGGCGAACAGTTTGTCCCCTTCGCCAATGATCAACCCGGGCTTCGCTTCGGTGAAATAATGCTGGCTGACGGCAACGGCTTTGCGCGTGGTGGCCTTTTCGCCGCTGTTCACGACACCGTTGTCTTTGCCAACGAATTTCCAGGGCGTATCCCCCTGCAATTTGGCACCCTTGGGCGCGGCGTCGTCGATCCACACGAATTCGGCAGGCTCGAGCGGTTTCGCCGCATCGCCAGCAGGAGTGGGGTCGGTGTATTCGATCTTCGTGATCATCTCGTCCATCTGCTTCTTCAACTCGGCAGTCTTGGCTTCGAGTTCCGCCAGTTTGGCGAGTTGCTCAGGCTGAGCGACCTTGGCGATGGGAGCGGGCAACAGCGCGTTGCCGTCCATGGCCGCATCGGCAGCGGAGTTGAAGTAGGCATAGAGTTGATAGAACTCTTTTTGCGAAACGGGATCAAACTTGTGATCGTGGCAAACGGCACAGCCCATCGTCAGGCCAAGGAAGATGGTCGACATCGTTTCGGTCCGATCGACGGCATAACGGGCCAGCACTTCGTCGGCGATGGAGCCACCTTCGCTGGTGGTGATGTTGCAGCGGTTAAAGCCCGACGCGACCTTCTGATCTAGTGTGGCCTGAGGCAACAAGTCGCCAGCAATTTGCCAGGTGGTGAACTTGTCGTAGGGCAAGTTGTCGTTGAACGACTTGATCACCCAATCGCGATAGGGCCACAGCGACCGCTCGTTATCGAAGTGCAGTCCGTGCGTATCGCCGTAGCGGGCAGCGTCGAGCCAATAGCGGGCCATGTGTTCGCCGTAGCGAGGCGACTTGAGCAAACGATCGACCAGCACTTCGTAAGCTTGCGGTGATTGGTCCGCCACAAACGCCTCAATTTCGGCAATTGTGGGCGGCAAACCAGTCAGGTCGAACGTAACGCGGCGAATGAGGGTGATCTTGTCCGTGGCGTTCGAGGGGGCGACCCCTTCTTTCTCCAAGCGGGCGAGAATGAAGTTGTCGATCGGGTTGCGCACGCGATCCTTGGCTTTCACCTCCGGCAACGCCGGGCGAACTGGCGTAACGAACGACCAGTGGCCTTGATACTTGGCCCCTTGGTCGATCCAGCGCTTAATCAATTCAATCTGTTCGGGAGTTACCGTCTTGCCCGATTCTGGCGGCGGCATTCGCTCGCTGGC
Source organism: Anatilimnocola aggregata (assembly GCF_007747655.1). NCBI lineage: Bacteria > Pseudomonadati > Planctomycetota > Planctomycetia > Pirellulales > Pirellulaceae > Anatilimnocola > Anatilimnocola aggregata. The sequence continues at coordinate 592,880 of NZ_CP036274.1, read as the reverse complement.
ATCGGTCGAGAGGAGCCGTTTCAGCATTTCGCTGTCGGCTGATTTGCCCGGCACAACGGCCGCGGCACCGGAGTCGAGCTTAGCGATCGCACCTTCATGCGTATCGAGTCGCAGGCCTGCCTCGCGCTTGGCCTCGTCGAAGCCGTGGCACTTGTAGCAAGTGTTGGAAATGATCGGCCGGATGTCGCGGTTGAAATCGACAGGCGGATCGGCACTCCTGGCCGGGTTCACGGCACTCAGCGTTAAGCCGAAAACGGTCGCAACGAAACAAATCCACGGGATGGATTTGAGCATGGAAATGTCCCGCAGGTGGGAGGAAGGCGGGTAGGCATGACAAGCCAGCTCGGTCGGTGAGGATCGGCAGTCCCAATAGCACCTTCTATTACAACATACGCTTCGGGCGGAGTCTAGCGCGATCTAAGTCTTACGAAGGAACCGAAGGGTGTGTTATCGAGCACTGCTGTGGGCGCTACTATGCCGCGCGCGGATGACGATAAACCCAGATACGGTCCATGTTTGCTGCGTGGACGACGAACACCCGGTGCGTTGGATCGTAATAACCCTTTCCCACGTTATAGGCCGGTTTGGGGATGCCAGGACCGTCGGGCTCTATGCCGCGCCATTCGTTCTTGTGGGGATCGAAAGCTGCTACCTGATTCTTGTTGGGAGCACAGAGCAGGCAAACTTGGGCCTGCTCGTCGTAAACAAACACCGTTTTTGCATCATGGGCATCGAACGGAACGGAGTCATTCAGTTTCGACCAGGCATTGCTGGCGAAGTCGTATCCGAATGTCGACTGGCCAAGCACGGCAATTATCTGCTGTCGCGGCGGGTAATACACCATTTGCTGCTCGCTGATCGGGGCAACCTTCAACTGCGTGCTCAGTTTGCCGAGTGAGACTCCGTCGTTGGGTTTGAGGTCAGTCCAAGTATCGTTTTTCAGATCCCACAGTGCCATGACGTGCGGCGCGCCTGGTGTGTTCTGAGCGGCGTAGTACCAAACGGCTTGCTGCCGATCGGGAATGTAAAGCAGCGACCCAGCCATCCCATCCAGTTCTGGAATCGGGCTGGAGTGCGCGTAGGGGCTCCATTTGCCGGTGGCTGGATCAAACGTCCACGGACGTCGCCACGGAGTGCCATCGGCTCGCTTGCCATGGGCCGCTTCGACCTCCGCCAGGGGTGTGCCACGAAAGCGATGTTCGAGCCAAGGAAGATTCGCGCAGTGTGCTCCGGTCCCATGCACAAGCCGCTTGTTGATTGGGTCATACATGAGTGTGTCCCAGGTATGGCCGACAAGGAGCGGCGCGCCGGTATTGCGCATGACGAAGTTACCGTCCCGCAGCACGACGTTCTCATTCCACCAGGGCTGACAGGTTGCTATCTCCGCCTGCTGCTTGTCGTTCAGTTCGGGATTGGGGTTTTTTAGAATCATCCGCGGATAAAACATCAGCGCGAACTTGAACCGGGCATGGTCCCCGCCATCGGCAATGTGCAGACGATGCCAGGTGTTGCTGCCGAGGTGATATTCCCAGACGTCGTTCATTCTTCCCGCACCGTGATTGCCGCCGGCATACAACGCGGTTTGCCGCTCGGGAGCGTAAACCATTTTGTTCGTGTAGTCGCGCGAGTACGGACCGTTCCGCCCCGTGCCGTCGATCGGTTTGCCGTCGGCCATGTGTTTGACCTTCGGAAGAAGCAGCGATTCACCGGGCTTTAGTTCCTTCAGTTGACGCGAAATATCGGGGTCGTTCGCATGCGGCGTTGCTGCCTGCACGTCGACTGCCAACAGGAAGCAACTTGCCAGGCAAACACTTGTGACTAAGAGGCGGTAAGCCTTAAGATCGCTAAAGATCTTCATTTCGGTGTCTTGCCAGGAATTAAGCAGGTCGCTGAAGTGCCGGCAGTGTAAACGACTGGGAATGCCGAAACCAACGTTGAAGTGGATTTACAAATGCTTTGGCAACGGAGAGGGGATTGTTGGAGATTTACCAACACAACCTCGAACCTCCAGTGCCGACAAACGTCTTTATCCAAGTAGTTCACCATACACGAGCGTGCTCCTGGGAGAGCAAGCAGCCTCCAAAACTGCGGCACGGGGTTCAAATCCTCGCACTCGTGCTTCGAAGAAGTTCAGTGTTCTAGGTTTTGAGTTCTGAGACAGGAGAAAAAGAGTGAACTGTTTCGAACAATACAAACGCAGGACCAGGCAAGCGTTGATGCCGGCAGGCCAGGGGCAAGCGAGCGTCGGAGTGATCCGCATAGCTTGGTGTTCCTTACTGGATTCTGAACCTCCGTCATCGATTTGGTAGCTCACTGGGTAGAGCAACAGATACTCAATCTGTGGGTAGCGGGTTCGACTCCCGTCCAACGCATGTTGGCTAAAAACCAACAACATGGAAATGCGGAAGCATTTTCGCCAAGTAGCCAACGGGAGACGTGGCAACCAGGAAATCGGCCTCGATTGGCCCGAAATGAAGTGCAGCAGCGATTGCGGTGGCTTGTCCACTGCGATTGCTAGAACTTAGTTCACTTCGGCAATCGGGGCAGCAATCGAGTACCGCTCTGTAGTGCGCCGCGGCCTGCTCCTGCTTTCGGCCATCTCGGACGAGAAAGAAAGTGTGATGCGCGACACGGGCCTGCCCCTGTCATCATCCCTTTTGCACCATCCGCTGCTGCCGACCAGCAGAGGCAAGCTCAAGCGTCATTCCGCGACTACTCGTTGTGATTTCGTGATGACGCGTCTCCCCGCGGCCTTTTTTTGAATTGCCCGAGTTCAGTAGGTCACATCCGCCGGATGTGACCTTGGAATCTCCGATTCGTAACCAACACATTCAACTGCCGATTTGTATCGTCCTGATCGCTTGGTCGCATCTAGCGGATGCGACCTACGGAGGTGTTTCCGCATGTTCCACCGCATCAAAATTCTTAGTTACGAGATGGGTCTCGTCTTCCGCGACCGTGAGTTTGTCGGCTTGCTCGGCGAAGGTACGCACTGGCGGTTTGATCCCTGGAGCCAGTCGCGCGTGACGATCGTTTCGCGCCGAGAACCGTGGCTTGCCCACGAGAAGCTCGACTTGATCGTGAAGTCTGGTCTGCTCGCCGGACAGGCTGAAGTGCTCGATGTGCAGGACCAGCAGCGCGCGCTCGTGTGGATCGAAGGTCGCTTCAGCCAGATTCTGGGTGCGGGCCTGTATGCCTATTGGCTCGGTCAGAAGCGAGTGAACGTCGAGATGATCGATATCCGCCAGGCGCGGTTCGAGCATAAAGACCTGAAGGTCATTGCTCGCACGGCTGCGGCCAAGGTGTTGCTCGACATTTGCGAGGTTCAGCGCGACCGAGTGGGCGTGCTGTTCATCGACGGTCGCTACATCGAAACGCTGGCGCCGGGACAGTACGCATTCTGGAAGGGTGCGGCCGAGGCCCGCGTGGTGGAAGTCGACATGCGCGAAACGGCAGCCGACATCAGCGGTCAGGAAATCATGACGGCTGACAAGGTGACGTTGCGTGTGAACGCGCTAGTGACGTATCGCATTGTCGATGCTCGCCGGGCAGTTAGCGCAGCCGACGACGCGCGGCAGGCGCTGTACCGCGAGGCACAGTTGGCTCTGCGGGCGATCATCGGCGGCCGTGAACTCGACGCGTTCCTCGCGGGCAAGGACGAAGTTGCTCAGGAACTGAGCGCTGCGATCCGCGTTCGCGCGGCGGAACTCGGCATCGAGGTCATCGCAGTCGGTATTCGCGATGTAATCCTGCCGGGCGAAATGAAGGATCTGATGAACCGCGTAACGGAAGCCAAGAAGGCTGCCGAAGCGAACCTGATTGCTCGCCGTGAAGAAACGGCCGCAATCCGCAGCCAGGCCAACACGGCCAAGCTGCTCGCCGATCAGCCGACGCTCATGCGGCTGCGCGAGCTCGAGGTGCTCGAAAAGATCGCCTCGGCTGGCCAGTTGAAGATCGTCCTTGGCGGCGACAGCGAGAAAGGACTCGCGAACCGAGTCGTGAACTTGCTGTAACCAACACGCAGCCCCGGATCGAAAGGTCCGGGGCTGTTTTTACTCTCGTAGTAGCAGCCGCAGCGCCGGCCTTAATTTCGAATTCGGGTTGATTTGAGGAACATCTACCACGACTCCACATGCGTATAAAACGGTTTGGACTGTTGCCACGTGCCAATGTTCTTCCTTACGACTGAGCACATAGGCGTCAATGCACATGCTTCCGGAGTCGTGTTGAGCGAGCCAACAAACGGCACGGTCTGGCGGCGTCATTTTCCACTGATATATCTCGTAGGACATACGGCGATCTTTGAGATAGCCGAACTGAAATGCTACTGCTTCACCGGCAAAGCGTTTGAGAAACTTCTCACTCGGGCAGCGGTCCAGAATACTGAGACCTTCGGTGCAAGGTTGCCCGCCCGCAAATTCCTGCTTGAAGCGATGCCGCAGCACAGCCTCCATCACATCCTCAACATCTTCCGGGTAATCACGCGCAGCCTTTGCGGCTTCCATTTCCTCGCGATGCATGCGCAACAGGCGTTCGTCATCCGTTTCTTCGACAATGGTCAATTCATCAGCGTCGCCTGCTTCCGACGCATGATTGACCCACATAGCTTCGATGGCTTGCAACTGACTTGGTGAAAGAAACGGCGTTGGCACTTCCTCCTGGACTGGCTTCTTCTTGTTAGCCATACGCGGCGGCATACTCTCCGCCTGCTGAGCTTGCGCTGGGGCCGGGAGTCGAGCGCGAGGAGTAAGCTTTTTTGCCGGCGAACGACCGCAACCACCAAGAATGAGGCAACACGCGACCGCGAAGATGATGCGGACCATTAGAATTTTCCACGGCCCCGGCTAGCCCCATTAGCCCTGGCCCGTCACTACTCAACGATTATCGCAGGAGTGGCGACAAGGGTAAAGTCAGAAAGTTCCCATGATCGCTACTGCTCGAAAAGATTGCCTCGGCTGGCCAGCTGAAAGTCGTCCTTGGCGGCGACAACGAGAAAGGTTTGACTGACCGAGTTGTGAACTTGCTGGAGTTGAAGTGGCCTTAGATACTTTGGAGTGAGGCGACCTTCATTTTCGGCGAGACCAATACCCTGGGCGTCTTCTTGAATGGGAAATGGCAATGACCCGCACTCGGTCATTTTCAAGCCGCCGATAGATGATCAAATACGGAAAATGCGGTAATCGACGAAACTGAGTACCATCTGGATTCGCGGGCCATCGCTCAGGTGCCTCGGCGATTTGATCGAGGGCTTGCCTGACTGATTGTTCAAAGCGACGGCCGGCAGATTCACTGGCTCGGTCATACCATTGCTTTGCGTTTCGCGCTTCCTGAATCGCCAGCCGATGATACTCAAGCTGAGTATTAGCCATCAGAGCTTCCGAACATCAGCCTCATTGCCTCCGCATGAGGAATTGCTTGCTCCTTGCCAGAATCGAGTTCCGACTCTCGACGCTGAATCTCGGTAGCCAAGGGGCTTGAGTATTCGAACTCATCGTCGACCTTGTCGTCTGCGGGGTCACTGCTTGTAATCTCCAGCAGTTCACCCACGATGGCAATTCGCTCTTCTGCGGAGAGTTGCTTCGCTTCGTCGAGCAGTTTTTGGTATTGAGGAGTCATTGCTGAATTGTAACTCCCCGCCGTTAGGTATCAAACACTCGCAATCTCCCTCTTTTCCGCGGCTTGCATGCCGTTCACTGCTATGCCATATTGCGCGAGGTATTACACTCGAAGAAACGTCAGGAAAAGTTAGGTTTTGTGATGCAAATTTGGCCGGCGATCGACCTGCGCGGGGGCAAGTGCGTCCGCCTGAAGCAGGGCGACTATCAGCGGGAAACTGTCTACGGAGAAGATCCCGCGGAGATGGCTCGGCACTGGGTGCGGCAAGGCGCGTCATGCCTGCACCTGGTGGACCTGGACGGAGCGCGCGACGGCATTGGCGCTAACCAGGCGGCAATTATCGCTATCCTGGCTGCAGTCAAAATTCCCTGCCAACTGGGTGGCGGCATTCGCGATGAAGCCACCATCGAACGGTTGCTCGGGCTCGGAGTCTCTCGGCTTGTCGTCGGCACCAAAGCGCTGAAGGAGCCAGCCTGGTTCAAGCAGATGTGCGCGAAGTATCCGCATAAGCTGGCGCTCGGCATTGATGCGCGCAACGGCAAGGTCGCCACCGATGGCTGGCTCGAAACGAGCAGCGCGCTCGCGATCGATTTCGCGAAGCAATTCTCCGCTGATGCGGTCGGCGCCATCATCTATACCGATATTGCCCGCGACGGCATGCTACAGGGACCGAACCTGCCCGCAATGGCCGAAATGAAAAATGCCATGACCATTCCCGTCATCGCTTCCGGCGGCGTAACGACAGCTGACGATGTCGTCGCGCTCGCCAAAGTTCCGATGGCCGGGGCCATCATCGGCGCAGCCTTCTATGAAGAAACGCTCACACTGCCAACAGCACTGATGGCAGCGAAACAATAAGGAATCGCACAGATAAGAATGAAGTAGCCCGACGCGTTAGCGAGGAAGAGGTGACGGAAGACTCGGATCGTAGTCTCTGGAAGCCTCAACCCCTCACCTCAACCCTCTCCCTGCAATCTTGTGGAGTACCACGGGTATCCGCGGAGAGGGAGTTAAGGGCGCCGGCTACCTGAAAACCAAACACCGATGCACTAGCACCGCGGAGCCTCTCTCCCTCGTCTCTCCATCTCTTTGTGAAGGAAACGGGTATGGCTAAGGTCAATGTGGCGGATCTTCGTAACGTGGCTTTTTGCGGCCACGGCAACAGCGGCAAGACGACGCTGCTGGATAAACTTCTGGTCCTGACCGGTGCCGTCTCTGGCGAACCGAGCGTCGACAACGGCAGCAGCATCTGTGATTTCGACCCGGAAGAAAAAGCTCACAAACGGACAATCGAGTCGAGCATCGTTCATTTCATGCACGATGGCAAACGGATCAACGCCATCGATACGCCCGGCTATGCCGACTTCATCGGCCAGACCATCGGTGCCCTGCGTGCCGTTGAAACCGCGGTCATTGTTGTCAACGCCCACAGCGGTATCGAAGTGAATACGCGCCGTGTGTTTCAAGAGGCGGGTAAGGCGGGTGTCGGGCGGATGATCGTCATCAACCGCATGGATGAGCCGAACATCGACTTCCCCAAGCTCATCGAGCAGCTGCGCGACACCTTTGGCAATGCCTGCGCGCTGCTTAATATTCCGGTTGGAACTGGGCCCGACTTCAAAGGTGTGGTGACCACGCTGGAGAAAGACCACGGCGCGAAAGGGACGCTGCTCCCTGTGGCCGATGTCCATACGCAGTTGATCGAGTCGATTGTTGAAGTCGACGAAGCGCTAATGGAAAAATATTTTGAAGGGGAAGAGCCGTCGCCCGAAAAGATCGAAGAACTGACCGAGCAAGCCATCGCTCGCGGCACCCTGATTCCGATCGTCTGCTGCTCGGCGAAAACCGGTGTGGGCTTGAAAGATCTGCTGACCGTCCTCGCTCACGAGGCGCTGCCGCCTGGGCACATTCAGCGATTGGCCTACAAAGAGGGGCATAAGGAAGGGGAGGAAGGAGACGAGATCAAACTGAAGTCCGATCCGGGTGCTCCGCTCGTAGCCCAGGTTTTTAAAACCCGCATCGATCCCTTCGTGCAAAAGCTCACCTATCTGCGGATTTATTCAGGCACGCTGAAAAAGGATGATCAGGTTCATGTATGCGGTTCGCGCAAGGGGGCGAAGCTCGGCCCACTGCTCGATGTGCAGGGTGCCGAAACGAAACCCATCGAAAGTGCTTCGGCCGGTGAGATCATCGCCATCGCCAAGATGGAAGACCTGCACACGGGCAGCACGCTCGGCGAATTCGAAATGCCCCGCATTCCGTTTCCCGTTCCTATGGTTGGCCTGGCGGTCAAGCCGAAGAGTCACAACGACGAAGCCAAACTCTCGGTATCGCTGCACAAGATTCTGGAAGAAGACTCAACGCTTAAGCTCGATCGCGACCCGCAGACCAAAGAGCTGGTGATGACCGGCATGAGCGATCTGCACTTGCAGATTCTGCGTGAGCGGCTGCACCGGCGCGATAAGCTCGATGTCGATACTCGGCCGCCGAAGATTCCCTTTCGCGAAACGATTATGGCCAGTGCCGAAGGGAGCTATCGCCACAAGAAGCAATCGGGCGGCCGCGGGCAGTTTGGCGAAGTCCACATTCGCATGTATCCCTTGCCGCGCAACATCACTCCCGAGGGGTTTTGCACCAAAGACCGGTTCCCGCAGATGAAGGATTTTCACTTCGACCCCACGCACCGTTTCTTGTGGGTCAACAGCGTGGTGGGCGGTTCGATTCCCGGCAACTTTCTGCCGGCGATTGAGAAGGGCTTCAAAGAGCGAATCGAGAAAGGTGTGATTGCCGGGCACACGGTGCAAGATGTGGCTGTCGAAGTTCACTACGGCAAGCATCACGATGTGGACTCAAGCGAAGCGGCCTTCAAAATCGCTGGCTCAATGGCGTTTCGCAACGTCTTTCAGCAAGCCAAGCCCGCGCTGCTCGAACCGATCGTGCGAATGGAAATCACCGTGCCTGAATCGCACGTCGGGGACCTTTATAGCGATATGTCTGGCCGCGGCGGTCGCGTGCAAGGAACCGACGCAGCTGGCGGCGGCTATCAAACGATCTTTGCGGAAGTTCCCTTGCGCGAAGTAACCACCTACGCCCGCACCCTCTCCAGCATGACCGGCGGCCAGGGGAGTTTCACGATGGAGTTCAGCCACTACGACATCATGCCCACCAGCGTGCAGCAGGAAGTGGTGAGCAAGGCGACCATGCACGAAGAGGAAGAGGAGTAAGAGGAAGGGGCCGGGGACTTGAGAAGGAGGCGAGGTGCGAGAGGCGAGAGACCGGGGTATGATTACGAAAAGCTCACTCCCTCTCCTCGGTACTCCGGGGAGAGGGATGGGGTGAGGGGCTGAACTGCTCACCGCCCTAGCTATTGAAGAATTGCTCACTTCCGCGCTGCCGCGTAGGTTTAACCAGGGAATACACCATGACTCACAGCATTCGCATTGCTCTCCTGTTCGGCATCTTGTTCTCCACTTCGTCGCTCATGGGACAAGAAAAACCTGTCGACCCCAAAGTCGCAGCTGCCGTCGAATGGAAGCCGCTATTCGACGGCAAGTCGATCAAAGGTTGGAAGAGCATCAACTTTGGCGGCGAAGGCGAAATCACCGTTGAAAAAGGTTCAATCATTCTCGGCACCGGCGACCCCCTCACCGGCATCGTGATCGAAAAAGCCGAAGGGCTCCCCAAGGACAATTACGAGATTACGCTCGAAGCCAACCGGCTTGAGGGAGATGACTTCTTCTGCGGGCTGACGTTTCCCGTTGGCGATTCGCACGCCAGCTTCATCTGCGGCGGTTGGGGTGGCGGGCTAGTGGGCATCTCCAGCCTCGACGGCATGGACGCTTCGGAAAACACCACCACGGGTTACAAAAAATTTGAGAGCAATAAGTGGTACCGCATTCGCGTGCGCGTCGCCGGCGGACAGTTACAAGCCTTCATCGACAAAGAGAACTTTGCCGACGTCAAAATCGCCGACCACAAAATCTCCACCCGCTTCGAAGTCGACATCACCCGCCCCCTCGGCGTCTCGGCCTACCGCACCAAGGCGGGCATTCGCGACATCAAGTGGCGCACGGTGAAAGAAGCCGAGAAGGTGGAAGAGAAGAAGTAGCCTTCGTCTTCAATCCTTCGGTCTGGTCCAGCGCTCCGCACGCTGCACATCGCGGAGCAGTTGCTTCGCTGCACAATAGTTAGGGTCGATGCGAATTGCTTGATAGCAGCATTCGGCCGCTTCGGCGTATCGACCCTGAGCGCGAAGAACGAGGCCCAGGTTGAGGTAAGCCTCATCGACACAGCCTTCGGCACACTCTGTTCCCCGCCGATGTATAAGCTCCGCTGATCGCAAATAGCCCAACCGTGCCAACGTACCTCCGAGAAAAATGTATGTATCAGCTTCGTGTGGGTATAGTTTCACGGCTCGGCGAAACCATCCCGCAGCCTGGTGCAAGTCTCCTTCACTCCGACACAGATGTCCGAATTGGCAAAAAATTCGGTGTTGTTTTGCGGGCGGACAGAATTTGAGGGCTGTCTCCAGAGCGGCTCTCGCCTCTGCATAATGCGCGGTTTCGATGAGTGCGATTCCGAAAGTCATCCAGCCCGGGCCATGATGTGGATAGCGAGCCAGGAACCTTCGCGCATAGACGATGGTCGATGCGGGAGAGTCACCGCGTAAAAGCTTGATAAGTCGTTCAAATCGGGTCGCTCGATTCAACCGCGGGCTCCTGCCTACAGGTTTTTCGCAATTGTCTGCTAAACAAAGACAAGTTTCCATCGCTTTGGTTCATTATGCATTCGCGAGAACTATCGCGTCATTTGCCGTCATCAAAACGGGACTACCTGTGCGCCTCGCTTCGGGCTACCTTGGATGGCATGATTCACCTACCGGATTACGACGAAGAGGGCGAAGGACTGCCGGATTTGCCGATCAGCCATGAGCGGTTCATGCGCATGGCGCTGGCCGAAGCGCAGCAGGCCCTGGAAGAAGAAGAAGTGCCGGTCGGCGCGGTAATTGTGCAGGGCTCGCGGGTGATTGCGTCGGCGCACAATCAGCGCGAACAACTGAAGGATCCGACCGCGCACGCAGAGATGATTGCCATTACCCAGGCAGCGGAATCGCTCGGAGACTGGCGGCTGGAAGGTTGTACACTATACGTGACGCTGGAGCCCTGCATCATGTGCAGCGGGGCGATCTTGCAGGCGCGCGTGCCGATCGTCGTGTATGGCGCCACCGATCCCAAGGCAGGGGCCGTGAACACTCTCTTTCATTTGTTGAACGATAATCGACTCAATCACCGTTGCCAGATTGTCCCGGGCGTACACGCGGGGCCCTGCGGCGAAATTCTCACGCGGTTCTTTCAGGCCCAGCGCCGCTTGGGCAAAAAGTAGCCGTAGGCGAGTCATTCTCTAATTCGCAGGCTGGAATGACTCAGTCGCGGGGTGACTGAAATACTGAACTAGGCGACGATTTCTTTGATCACACGCCCGGCCACATCGGTCAGGCGGAAATCGCGGCCGGCATAGCGGTACGTAAGTCTCTCGTGATCGAAACCGAGCAGATGCAGAATCGTCGCGTGCAAGTCGTGCGCGCTGGTTGGGTTCTCGACGGCCTTGAAGCCGAACTCGTCGGTGGCTCCATACGCCTGGCCACCCTTGATGCCGCCGCCGGCCAGCCACACGCTGAAGCCGTAATGATTGTGGTCGCGGCCAAGCTTCGCTTTGCCATCGCCGCCAAGTTCCACCGTTGGCGTTCGACCAAACTCACCTCCCCAGACGACGAGTGTGTCTTCGAACATCCCCAGCCGTTTCAGATCGGCGATCAGGGCTGCAATGGGCCGATCGATCTCACCAGCCAACTTTCTGTGAGCCCCCGCGATATTGTCGTGGTTGTCCCAAGGTTGGCCGGCACCGTGCCACAGTTGCACGTAACGAACGCCGCGTTCGAGAAGTCGCCGCGCAATCAGAGTTTGCCGCCCGTGAACGCCGTCGCCATAGGCCTCGCGCACTTCTTTCGTCTCTCGAGCCAGGTCGAACGCGTCCGCGGCTTCCGTCTGCATGCGGAAGGCGAGTTCGAACGTTTGGATTCGGGCATCGAGTCTCGTATCGATCCGCGCAGCTCGATGCTCGGCATTCAACTGCGCGAGCAGGTCGAGTTGCCGCCGCTGAGTGGCGGTCGAAGCGTGCGGGTGCGCGATGTTCTCAATCAGCTTGGCCAGTTGCTGATGCTTGGAATCGATGAAGGTTCCTTGGAACGCGCCCGGCAGAAATGCCGACTGCCAGTTTTCAGTGTCCTTGATTGGCAGGCCGCCCGGGCACATCGCCAAGAAGCCAGGCAGATTCTGATTCTCGGTTCCCAAGCCGTACAGCACCCACGCTCCGACACTGGGCCGCGGTTGCACGGAGTCGCCGCAGTTCATCAGCATCAGCGAAGGTTCGTGGTTGGGAACCTGCGCATACATCGACCGAATGACCGCGATGTCATCCGCATGTTGGGCCGTTTGCGCAAAGAGCTCGCTGATTTCCAAGCCGCTCTGACCGTACTTCTTGAACTTGAATGGCGAGGGGAAAGCAGCGCCCGTCTTGCGCTCGGTGAGCAAGGTCTGGGGTAATGTTTGCCCCGCATATTTTTCTAACGCTGGCTTAGGATCGAACGTATCGACGTGCGAGGGGCCGCCGTTCAGAAAGAAATGAATCACCCGCTTGGCCTTGCCGGCAAAATGAGGCGCGCGCGGCGCAAGAGGCCCCGCGATTTCCTTGGCCTGCACCTGGTGGCCACTTTCGCCCAGCAGACTGGCCAGTCCGAGTGCGCCGAGACCGAGGCCGCTCCGTTGGAGCAGTTCGCGGCGTGAGCAGGGAAGGATTTGATTCACGGGAGGGCTCGCAGCGGTTGAATTTGGTAGGCCTCGCTGAGTACAGCTTCGACCCACCCTACGACTAGTCGATGAACATGAACTCATTCGTCGAGAACAACACTTGGGCCAGTTGTTCCCAGGAATCGAGCTGGGAGGTAATGGGACCGGTGAAGTCGGTGCGTGAGTTCCAGGCAACGACCGGCATGTCCGTGGTGGCGACGGCAGGAGTAATCCGAACTTCCCAAGTGAACTGGTCGTTGTTGAGCGTACCGCCGATGTCGACGGCGAAGTCGAGGGTATCACCGGCTTTCAATTCGACTTGTTCTCCCTTCATTTCGGCCTGATTGTTATGGACACGGGCTTCCTTAAGCAGGCCGTGGCGACTGCTGATGATGCGTGCCCGCACGCCATCGCCGGCGGCCGTATCGTGAACAATGACCGACGAAATATTGACCAGCATGTCGCGCGGCGCTGTCCAACGGCGCACGGCGGCGTGCGGCACGTCGTTTCCCGCATGCCCGCCGTCAGCGGTCAATTGCACCCAGCCCAGCTTTGGATCGGGCCACGCAGGGCCACCTTGCCAGGCAGTGCCGTTGAAGAGCGGCAGCTTGGTGAATGCTTTGTTTCGCTGGGCCTGTTCATCGAACTCGGCGAAGCCGTATTGCCAATCGACGGCGGTTGCCGGAGCCGTGTTCTCCGATTCATCGCTCTTCGCGGCAACGAGCGCGAGTGCTGCGGTCACTTGCTCGGGCGATGCGGCGCGCTGATAAACATGCCGGAACATCTGCTGTACACGCTCGGTTGGCGCGAGCGTCGCAGGAACGGTCTTGGCCAGTGATTGCGCGCGGCTCAGGACCAACTGATGATTGAGAAAGAAAAGAGCCTGCTGCGGGACTGTGGTCTCGGTTCGCTGCGGAATGTGCAGATCAGGATTGGCGAAATCGAAGGCGCGCAACGTGCCGGGCAGGAACTGCCGGTCGATCTGACCATACAGCGACCGCCGTTTGAAACCAGCATTAAACAGATCAGCAGGCTTGCCACCAATTTCGAGTTTCAATTCGCTCGTGGCGGCGAACATTGCATCGCGCAGTTCTTCAAATGTCAGCCGTCGCTGATTCATCCGCCACAGCAGCCGATTCTCGGGATCGATTTGCAGTGCGGTCGCCAGTGGTTCCTTTTTCTCCGGTCCGTGCGAAGTCTGCTGATACGTTCCGCTGAGCATGATGCGACGGTGCAACTGCTTCAGGCTCCAGCCTTCGGCGAGAAAGCGGCTCGTCAGCCAATCGAGCAATTCCGGATGACTGGGCTGCTCCGCGCGCGTCCCAAAATCGCTGGGCGTCCGTACGAGCCCGGCCCCAAAATGGTGTAACCAAACTCGATTCACCAACACGCGCGGCGTGAGTGGATTGTTGGGATCGATGATCGCTTTGGCGAGTTCCAGCCGGCCACTTCCCAGCTCGAACGGCTTGCGATTGGGGCCGGCGAAGTGCGCGAGGAACTGCCGCGGCGCTTCCGCCCCTTTGTTGGCGGCCTTGCCGCGTTTGAAGACATAAGCCGGCAGCGGTATGGGGCGATCTTCCAAAATCAATCCTTGCGGCGGCGCGAGCGGAGACTGAATCAGCCAGGCATCGACTTCGCCCTGGGCTTTCCACAATTCGGTCACAGTACCGTTATCGAAAAAGCCCTCAATGTTCACGATCCCCGCATTCGGCGTTTCGCAAGGTGAATTCTCGCCATACAGGACTTGCCGCAATTGCTCGCGGGGTTTGTCCGCGAGCATCGTGGGCAAGGGCTCATTGTTTTCTGCTGCCTTTGCTCGGGCCGCTTGCCATTCGGTTTCAATTTCGATGAAGAGCTGGCCGTAACGGGTGGCCACATCGAGGTGGGAATGAACGGGTGTGCGAAAACGTTCCTTTACCAAGGGATGAACTTCGCAATTCGATCTTCGCTGCAATGCTTCCAGCACTGCGACTGCCTGTTCCTTGAATCCTTCTGCGGGAACCGCTGCCAAGGCGAGCCAGGTGTTGAAAATGCGGTCGTCGTTCTTCGCCGCTTCGCGCAGATAGTTCTGCCAATGGCGGACGAACTCCGGGATGATATCGGTCTTCGTCAGCAGTTGATCGAAGCCTTCTTCGGGATACTTGTGCAATTCCAGTTGGGCCATGAGATAGTCGCCCACACGTTCGCGCACTCTAGCTGCGGACTCATTGCGCCGCTGCAGCAATAGATCGTCGAGCTTCTTTTGCCGCTTCTGCCACTCTTGTTCAAAGGCCTGATAAGCGGCATCGCGCTCCTGAGGTTCACCCGCAGGCACCGAGCGTTCGATGCAGTTTTGAAACACACCGTAGAGCGAGTAATAGTCGGCAGCGGGAATCGGGTCGTACTTGTGATCGTGACAGCGGGCGCAAGCGACTGTGAGACCCATTGTGCCGCGGGTGAGGACATCAATTCGGTCGTCAATGATGTCGTGCGTCACGCCCAGAAAGCGGCGGCCGAGCGTGAGGAACCCCATCGCGGCCAAGTGACGCTTTTCATCTCCAGCGGCCTGATCGGCGGCGATTTGATAAAGGAGAAACTTATCGTAAGGGAGGTCGTCATTGAGGGACTTGGTCACCCAATCGCGATAGGCCCAGGCATGCACCCAGGTCCGGTTTTCGCGTGCGTAGACATAGCCCTTGGTGTCTGAATAGCGGGCGACGTCGAGCCAATGTCGGCCCCATTGTTCGCCGTAGTGGGGCGAGGCGAGGAGCCGTTCGATGAGCCTGGCATAGGCGCTTGGATCGTCGTCGCAGACGAAGGCATCAACTTCGTCGGCTGTGGGGGGCATGCCGAGCAGATCGAACGTGGCGCGGCGAATGAGCGTGCGGCGATCAGCACGTGGGGAAGCGACCAACTTGGCAGCGGACAATTTCTCGTGGACGAACGAGTCGATAGGATTCGCGGCGGGGAACTGCGTGGGGACCGGTGGATCGCGCACGGGTTGGAATGCCCAATGTTGGCGGGCAATTTCTGCCCGCGGATTGACCGCGAGGTCGACTTTCGGCCACGGCGCGCCGAGCTTGATCCACCGCTCAATGGCCGCGATTTGCGCGTCCTTCAGCTTTGCTTCGGGAGGCATCTTCAACTGGCCCGAGTGGCGAATGGCCTTCAGCAGCAGGCTTTGCTCGGGCTTGTCGAGCGCGATGGCTGGGCCCGATTCACCGCCCCGCAGCGCTGCTTCGCGCGAGTCGAGCCGCAGGTTCGATTCCTGTGCTTTCGGGCCGTGGCACTCGAGGCATTTCTCGACCAGGACGGGCCGCACGCTGGTTTCGAATAGATGCAGCCCGGCATCGTCGGCCACGCCGCGACTTAGCGTCATCAGCAGCAATAGCAGACTGGCCCAAGTGGCCGGCGGGTAATGGAGTTTTCTCATCACGGCCCTTCGCTGGTGGCTCGGCGAATCACATCAACTGTGACTGTTGCATACCCCAGCGTGGGTTGCAACTCTCGCGAACTCCGGCAGCCTGGTTTAAGCTACGGCGATTCCACCCATCTCCAACCTCCCGCCGCTCAGAATTGGAAAGGTCCGCCAATGAAACTTTCCCGACCACAGCTTGCCTGCCTAACGCTGTTGCTTATGGCACCCCTGGCTTTCGCCCAAGCGCCCGCGACAAAAGCGCCGGAGGCGAAAGCCAAAACGCCTGATCCGGTTGCCAAGATCGCGGCCACCCTCGAGCCCAGCAAGAAGCTGGTTTATAAGACTGTCGGCGATCGCAAATTGTCGATGCACGTCTTCGAACCAGCCGGTTGGAAGGCCAGTGACAAGCGGCCCTGCTTCCTGACGATTCACGGTGGCGGTTGGGCCGGTGGTGAACCGCGCCGGATGTACCCCTTCGCAGATCATTTCGCCAAGCTTGGGATGGTGGGCGTCAGCCTTGAGTATCGCCTGATCAACAAGCAGGCCGGCAACACTCCGTTCGAGTGCGTGAAAGATGGCCGCTCAGCGGTTCGCTATTTGAAGTCGCACGCCGCGGAGCTTGGCATCGATCCGAACAAGATCATCGTCAGCGGTGGCTCAGCAGGTGGACACGTGGCCGCAGCAACAGCCCTGTTCACCGGCATCGACGAATCGTCCGACGACGCGAACGTCACGTCGACTCCCGCCGCGCTCGTCCTGCTCTATCCCGTTATCGA
The DNA here is from genome assembly GCF_007747655.1 of Anatilimnocola aggregata. Taxonomy (NCBI): domain Bacteria; kingdom Pseudomonadati; phylum Planctomycetota; class Planctomycetia; order Pirellulales; family Pirellulaceae; genus Anatilimnocola; species Anatilimnocola aggregata. The sequence goes on along the minus strand of NZ_CP036274.1, from coordinate 576,246 downwards.
TACTTCCAAAGCGGGCTATGGCAACACAAAGTGCGGCGAGAAGTGGGAAACCATTTCACCCGTTCATCAAGTTCGCAAAGATCTGCCGCCGACAATCACCTTTCACGGCACCAGCGACACCGTTACTCCTTTCGCCGGCGCTCTGGCCTTTGACGCTGCCATGCGCAAGGCCGGCAATCGAAGCGAACTGGTGGTCGCCAAAGATGGCAAGCACGGTTACCTCATGTTCGAAGAAACGCTCTATCGCGACACCCTCTCGCGAACGGAGCAGTTCCTGAAGTCGCTGGCGTTGCTCGACTGATTTGTGTTACTCGTCATCCATCAAGCCCTCACTTCAACGGTATCCAAGGCGACTGCTGCATGCTGCTCAAAGATCAAGTTTGTCTCGTGACTGGTGCGGGACGTGGAATTGGCCGCTCGATTGCGGTGTCGTTTGCGCGTGAGGGTGCGAAGGTTGCCATCACGGCGCGCTCGGCGGGTGAACTGGCCGAGACCGCTGCGGAGATCAAGTCGCTCGGCGCGAGCGCGCTTAGTATCACCGCTGATTTGGAAGACGCCACCGCGCCAGCCAAGATCGTGCAACAAGTACGCGCGGCTTGGGGACCGGTGCAAGTGTTGGTGAATAACGCTGGGATCGGCAGCAGTGCCGATCCGCAGCCCGTGGTCAGCTTTGACGATGCCTTTTGGGAGCGGACGCTGCGGATAAATCTCACGGCACCCTATCTCCTGTGTAAACAGGTTTTGCCCGAGATGCAGCGGGCCCGCGCGGGGCGGATCATCATGGTCGCTTCGATCAATGGCAAGATCGGGGCGCTGCACGGTGCCGCCTATACCGCCAGTAAGCATGGTGTCCTCGGATTGATGCGAACTCTCGCGATGGAAGTGGTGCAGGAAGGCATCACCGTCAACGCCATCTGCCCCGGCCCAGTTCACACAGCGATGAACGACAAGCGAATCGCTTACGACGCGGCCCGTCGTGGCGTCAGCGTTGAGCAGATCGTCGCAGGTACCACGCCGATGGGCCGCCGACTTGAGCCTGACGAAATTGCTCCCCTGGCTGTCTATCTCGCCAGCGCCGGTTCCAGCGGCATGACCGGCCAGGCCATCAACATCGATGGTGGAGTGCTGATGACGGGGTAGCAGGTATAACGGCAGTTTAGCTCCACTTAACGTGAAAAACCTCAATCGCGGAGCTTGAGCCCCTCGGAGTCGGTCACATGGCCGAAGAGGATGCGGAGGGCATCAGTGATGCTCCAAATGAAGAGGCCGCCGCAGGTGAAGAGCATCGCCAGGCCGATGCTGACGTGCCCCAAGTAAAAGCGGTGAATGCCGAGCCAGCCGAGCGTGAGCGCCAGCAGGAAGGCAACCGGTTTGCTGTGCGGACTGAGACGCTCTTCGTTGGGTTCGCTCTCTTCGTCAACAGCGCGGCGAGTGGTCGCAACTTCGCTGCGCGACTTCGACTTGCTGACGAAACTGGTGTCGGCCGAAGCCGCTTCTTCGTCGAGGTCAGCTGATTCGTCAGCCTCGGAATTGTCAGCTGGACTGCTGGGCGCAGGTTCCTCTTCGGCCTCTTCCAGTTCGGGATAGAGATCGCTGGCCCACTGCCACTGCTCGCTCCCTTGTTGCAGCACCTGGCAATCGACAGAGATTCGCCCTTCTTCTTTCCAGGCATCGAGCGTCGGGCGATCGACGGGGCCGAAGGCCTCGCCATCTTCGCCGCGAAAGAACCACTGCGGTACGGTGGGCTCGGGGGCGATGAATTTGAGTTTGTTCGAGGCGGGAGCAGTAGTCACCACTTCGGCAGTTGGCTGCGCGGGCTTCTTCGCCGGTGGAGCTTTCTCCGGCTGAGGCTTTTCAGCTCGCGGCTTTTCCGCCACGGGCTTCTTGCTGACGACTTTCTCTTTCTCGGCAACGGGCTTTTCGACAACTGGCACTTTGGTGGGTTGTGTTTTTTCCGCCGGAACTTTTTCCGCCGGTGGTTTTTCGGGGAGTGGTTTCTCAATCGCCGGAAGTTCTGCCGCTGGCTTGGTTGATGCCGCCTTGAGCATCTCGGTCGGTGCCGGTTCTTGCGAAGCGGCGCGCCACGCAGACTTCAGCCCTTCGGTGCTGGCCGGCGCGGTTGGGGATGACGTTGCGCCGAGCGGGGGAACTTCGAGCGGACCTTTGCACTTGGGGCAGCGAATCTTCTTGCCCGCAGCAGCTTCGGGCAAGCGAAACTTTCCGGAGCAACTGGGGCAGTTCGCTTCGACGGTCTTGCCCGCGGGGGTGGAGGCTGCGGGTGGCGTTGGTTCCAGCGCGGCGGGCTGAGGGGCGGCTGGCTCGGGCTTGGTTTCGATCGAGGTGGGCGCAGCAGCATCTTCAGCTGCGGAAAGCGGTGGCACTTCGAGCGGACCTTTGCACTTGGGGCAACGGATTTTCTTCCCGGCCGCGGTATCGGGCAGGCGAAATTTTCCGTCGCAACTAGGGCAAGCGGCTTCGACAGGCATGAGTGAATCAGGCGCGTGACAACGAGAGGATTACTTCGATTGCGAATGAACCAGTTGCGCAGAATCACTATCGTGCGCAGCGGCGGCGTTGTTTTCCAGCCTTAGCGGGCAAAATGGAGTGGAATGTGAGCTTACCTCAGGCTGCGAATGGTCAACTCGCGGTCCAGTTGCGTGCCGGGCAGGAATAATCGTTACGACGAGTACGGCCGTAAGCTGATGACCCCTTCTTCGGGGCTGCTGGCCTGAGCATAGAGCCGGCGGGGAATCCGCCCCGCTTGAAAGGCCCAGCGGCCGGCATCACAGGCTGCTCGCATGGCGCGGGCCATCCCTAGCGGATCGCGGGCGTGCGCGATGGCCGTATTGAGTAGCACCCCATCGACACCAAGTTCCATGGCAAACGCGACGTCGCTGGCGGTACCCACACCAGCGTCGATGATTACCGGGTAGGTCGGGTCGTCCGCTTTGAGATATTCAAGAATGATGCGAATGTTATTGGCATTCAGCACTCCTTGCCCCGAACCGATGGGACTGCCGGCGGGCATCACCGCGGTCGCGCCGGCAGCTTTGAGCTTACGCGCGAGAACTGGATCGTCGCTGGTGTACACGAGAACTTGAAAGCCGTCGGCAACCAGGCGCTCGGTCGCCTGGAGCGTTTCAATTGGATCGGGGAGGAGCGTTTTGGGATCCCCCAGGCATTCGAGCTTCACCCAATCGGCACCGGCATTTTCGAGCGAGCGGAGAATCTCGCGCCCCATCCGCGCCACGCGCACGGCATCGTCGGCGTTGTAACAGCCGGCCGTATTAGGCAGCAGCGTGTAGCGCGCAAGATCGATGAAGTCGAGAATGTTCTGCCCTTGGCCGTCGTACAAGCGTTCGCGGCGGACGGCAACCGTCAGGCAGTCGGCACCCGACAGATCGAGGGCCTGCTGCATCTGCGGAAACGTTTCGTATTTGCCCGTGCCAACAATCAGGCGGCTGCGCAGCGTGTGCGTGCCGATGACCAGCGATTCATCGCCGGTCTGTTCGGCGGGCAACGAGACGGGAGGAGCGAGGCTCATCAGCTTACCCGCCCCCAACTAGCGACACGACTTCTAGCCGATCGCCTTCCTGCAACTCGTGTTTTTCGTGCAGCGAGCGAGGGACAATCTCGTGATTCACTTCGACCGCCACACCACGCTGCGGCATCTTCAGGCTGGCCAGCAACTGCGCGACCGTCAACGGGCCGGGCAGTTGCTCCACCTTTCCATTAAGCACAATATTCACAGCAGCAATCGGCGAAAGAAGCGTCTTGAAATGGATTTACTCGGAACGGAGCACAATATTGCGGGCTTTGTTCCCATCGAGCGGAGTCATCGGCGTCGATTGCAGCACGCCCGACGAAGCAGCACCGCGCACCCAGGGGAAAGTATAGGCGGCGAACATGCCCGTGTTGGCGTCGGCCACATACACCACGCAACCAGCAGGGCGGGCATTCGTCGAAGCGCCAACTGGCTCCCAAGCGCCGGTCGTCATTACGTACGAAGGCTTCTTCCCTTTTTCGACGGGCAACTGAGTGGTGACGTTAGTCTTGAACCAGCCCACGAACTTTCCCACGCGGGGATTCATCACAAAGCATTGCAAATCGCCTGTAATGAAGTCGAGCGTGAAAATTCCTTCCACTTGATCGTCGACGCGGCCGGTACACAACGCCAACGTCTCGCTCGTTGAAGCGGTCGAAGCATTCAGCGGCAACCCCTTGGGCCAGGCGGGATGGCTGGGAATCGCATTTGCCGAAGCTTGATTCGCGGTTGTCTGCGTAGACCAGAGCAGACCGGCAGTGGTCCCCAGGCCGAACAGCAACCCCATCGCTAAACCGGCCAGCAACCAAGTCGCTCGGCCACGAAATCGTTTCATCGCCATCGTACTGTCCCTTTGCCTGTGAAGGCCTGCCTGAGAAATCGCCTAAGAATCGCCCCTGAACGGAATGACAAGTGCCTCACGGCTTAGCCCGTCAGACCTCGTTCATCCTATCGCATTCCCCGGCGAATCACCAGCCAAACCGTCGAAAAGGGACGAACGAATGAGCTCACTTTCCGTTACCACCACATCCATGGGGGAGTCGTGCGGTTCGGTCGGCAGTTGGTCGACCATCTGGGCGTCGTAGGCCAGCCCAACCTTCACACAGTCCCCTCGTAGCAGCGGCAGGTAGCGGTCGTAGTGCCCCATGCCGTAGCCCATTCGCTGGCAAGATCGATCGAAGGCCAGCCCGGGAATGACGATGATATCGAGCGCCTGGCTCGCCGTCACCCGCCGCTCGTTCGTGCCAGCAGCGCGCGCCGGTTCGAGAATCCCAAAGCTGCCGGGGACTAATTCGTCGCCAGGAAGCAGCGAGATCATCGCCAGCGTCTTATCGGGCAAACAGAGCGGAATTGCTACTTGTTTGCCGCTCGCGCGGGCTGCTTCGATGAGCAGCTGCGTTTCGACTTCATCCCGAAAACTGACGTAGATCGAGACCACTTGAGCCGCAGCCCATAACGGAATTGCCATCAATCGTGCAGCGATCGCGGCGCTTCTTTCGGCGCGCCGATCGATGGCGGCGCGCCTCGCGCGGGCCTGCTGGCGAAATCGCTGCTTGGGTGAAATCTCGCTGGGGGGCATTCGACCCTTTCTATCTTTCTGACTGCTTGCCCTTGGCGCGAAACGCCTGCAGAAGGCAAACTGCAGAGATGACCACGCTCGATACTTTACCAAATACCGCTCCGCAAACTGGCTCGCTGCCACCCGCCGCCGATCAGGCGCTGCCTCAGGTGAAGCCGCTCTACATCGGCAACGTGAAGGTCGATCCCCCGATTCTCCAAGCGCCAATGGCGGGCTTCACTAACTTTGCTTATCGCCAGATCGTGCGCCAGTTTGGCGGCTCCGGTTTGCTTGCCACCGAAATGGTCAGCGCGCGGAGTTTTGTCTGGCTCGCAGAGCACGAAGCGGAATCCCCCGAACGACTGTGGGGCGTGAAAGAAGAAGCCCGCCCGCTGGCCGTGCAAATGTGGGACAACGATCCCGATACGCTCGCCCGCGTTGGCGAACGACTGGCCAATGAATATCAGGTAAGCGTCGTCGATCTCAATTTCGGCTGCCCGGTGAAAGACCTCACCGAAAAGGCGCACAGCGGCTCGTACCTCCTAAAGTTTCCCGATCGGGTCGGCGCGATCATCGAGCGGGTGGTCAAAGCCTGCGCGCCGACGCCGGTGACTGCCAAGATTCGCCTCGGATGTTCGCACGCGTCAATCAATGCCTGCGAGATTGCCCGCGTTGTCGAAGCCGCGGGTGCGGCTGCCCTGACCGTACATGGCCGCGTCGCTTCGGACTTTTTCCGCGGCAGTGCCGATTGGGAGAAAATCTCCGAAATCAAACAGCACTTGAAGCACATCCCGCTGATTGGCAACGGCGATCTCGATTCAGCTGCGAAAGTCGTCGAAGCGTTTCGACGTTATCACGTTGACGGCGTGATGATTGCCCGGGCGTCGCTTGGTCGCCCTTGGCTGTTTGCTCAATGTGCGGCAGCGCTGCGCGGCGACCCGATTCCCCCCGAACCGACGCTCGACGAACAACGCGACTGGATGCTGCGGCACTACGAACTCGTCTGCGAACGGTTTGGCGAAGAGCGCGGCACGCTGCTCATGCGGAAGTTCGCCTGCAACTATGCCCAGGGCAAAGCGGGGGCCAGGCACTTTCGCGGCGCAGTGGGGAACGTGAACACGCGCTTTGAATTTCTCGCCGTCGTCGCTAATCATTTTCCTAAGCAAGACAACCCGCAACTCTTTCAGCCGCACGATGCCGCCGAGCCGTGCGAAGAAACGTGCGGCTAAAACTCACGGCAGTCCAGCTACAGATTGCAACCACAGCCCGCAGTCCAGACGCGACCATCAGCGGCCATGATGGGTGTGTGCTGGTGAATCGGCGGGCTAGGCAGTGAATTGTTGTAGCCACCCACATGCTTCACCGGCGACCAATCGGGACTGACTGGCGGCAGGGGCGGCGCATGTGAGGCGAACTCGCTGGCCCCGTGCACGATGCGGCCGCCCACGAGCGTGAGCACACTTTCGAGCCCGCGAATGGCATCGTCTTCGATGGCAAAGTAATCGTCACTTAGCACCGCGAGATCGGCGAACCGACCGACGGCCAGTGTTCCCTTCCAATCATCTTCGCTGCTGAACCAGGCGCTGCCGTGAGTATAGAGCCGGAGTGCTTGCTCGCGCGAGAGCCGCTCGGACTCTTCGTGGAGGACGGTGCCGCCGACAGTCTTCGAAGTGACCATCCACCAGAGGCAGGTCCACGGATGATAACTGGCCACGCGCGTGCCGTCGCTGCCGGCGCCAATCGGCAAGCCCATGGCGAGCATCTTCTTCAGCGGCGGTTTGCGCTTGGCCGATTCGAGCCCGAAGCGGCGAATGTAGTATTCGCCCTGATAGGCCATCCGATGTTGAATGGCGATGCCGCCGCCGAGCTTTTGAATCCGCTCGAGATTCTTATCGGAAATCGTCTCGGCATGATCGATGAACCAACGCAGCTTATCGATGGGAACATCGCGATGCACCCGCTCGAAAATGTCCAGAAAACGACCGATCGATTCGTCATAAGTCGCGTGAATTCGCCAGGGCCACTTCGCTTCGGCCAGCATCCGCACAATTGGCTCGAGTTCGCTCTCCATCGTCGGCTTCAGATCCGGTCGCGGCTGCAAAAAATTCTCGAAGTCGGCAGCACTCCAAACAAGATTCTCACCGGCACCATTCACGCGCAGCAGATCGCTCCCTTCGCCAGGGCGCGTCATCTTCAGCCAGCGAGCGTAGTCGGCCTGCTCTTCGCCACTCTTTTGCGCGAACAGGCTGTAAGCGACGCGCACCGTCAGGTGACCATCCTGGTCGAGCTTCTTCGCCACGGCGTAGTCGTCGGGATAGTTCTGCCCGCCACCGCCAGCATCAGCCACGCTGGTGACCCCAAAGCGGTTCAGCTCGCGCAGATAGTGTCGCGTGCTGTTCAGTTGATCGTCGAACGACAGCTTGGGAGCATTGGCAATCGTGGAGTAGAGAATGAGTGCGCTGGGCTCGGCGGTCAGCAGACCGGTGGGATTCCCTTTGGTATCGCGGGCGATGAGACCGCCGGGCGGATTTGGCGTACTCTTGTCAAAACCAAGTGCTGCCAGGGCCGCACGATTGAGCAGTGCCGAGTCGTACAAGTGCAGCAGGAACACGGGCGTGTGCGGTGCTGCTTCGTTAAGCTCGGCGAGCGTCGGCATGCGCCCTTCGGCGAATTGAAATTCGTTCCAACCGCCGATGACGCGAACCCATTGCGGCGGCGGGGTCCGTTCGGCCTGCTGCTTGAGTTGTTCGAGCGCGAGTCCCAGTGTGGGTACGCCATCCCAGCGCAGCTCCAGGTTATAAAAAAGCCCCGCGCGAATCACGTGCAGGTGAGAGTCATTCAGGCCGGGTATCACGCGCCGCTTGTGCAAGTCGATGGTCTTCGTTTGCGTTGCTGCCAGTTTCAGGATCTCGTCATCGGATCCGAGCGCTGTGATTACTCCTCCGGAGATCGCGATCGCCGTGACTTCAGGCTGCGCCGGATTGAGTGTCGTGATTTTGCCATGATAGAGAATGATGTCAGGATTCATGGTTTCCGTTCCTTGTCTCCCGGCGCTAGCGCCGGGAGTGGAGCATTGACGAGATTCGATTTTACTGGAGCACCTTCCGCGCGGCAGGTGCTTTGTGAACCATCGTGTAGGCGTATTCAATGCCCACGCCGTACGCGCCACCATGCTCGCGAAAGATATTCATCAACGCGTCGTAATGATCGCGATGAGCCCAGTCTCGCTGAAATTCGAGGACGGTGGCGACGCTGGTCATACGAACCGCGCCGGCCTGCACCATGCGGGAGAGAGCCGCTTCGTGAGCCGCCGGCGAGGTGCCTGCGGAGGCATCTTCGACGACATACACGTTATAGCCTTCCGCGAGCATGTTTAACGCGGGCCAAGTGATACAGACTTCGGTCCACAGCCCGGAGAGCAGGATATTCTTCCGCCCGGTTTGCTTGATCGCTTCGCGAAACGCCGGGGTATCCCAAGAATTCATGCCTGTGCGTTCGATGGGCTGTTGATCTGGAAAAATATCAAGCAGTTGCGGCCACATCTGGCCGCTGAATGATTCGGTTTCGACCGTGGTAAGAATGGTGGGAACTTTGAATTCCTTCGCGCCGCGGGCCAGCATCAGCACGTTGTTCATGAGCAACTGACGATCAATGCCGCTGCCGACGCCGAACGACATCTGTGGTTGATGATCGATAAAAACAAGCACGCTGTTGTCGGCAGTGATTAAGCCACCATCGGTGTGCGGAAGAATGTTGGCCATGAGGAAGTCTCCTTAAAAGCTAGGGTTGGGAACGGAGGAGTAAGACTCAAAAAGAAAGTAGCCCGACGCGTCAGCGAGCGTGAACCGCCAATTTGCGTCGTTTGCAGCACCACCCTCGCTGATGCGTCGGGCTACCAAAGACCGGAAAACTATTAGGCCAGGTCGAACAGCATCACTTCGGCATTGTTGGTGGCCTCGATCGTGAGCGAGGTTTCGTCGCTGATGGCTGCGCCGTCGCTGGTGGCGAGGGCCTGACCATTCAACGTCACACTGCCGCGCAGCACCTGTAGCCAGGCATGCCGGCCACTTGCGAGCGAGTGCGTCACGCTCTGCCCTTGATCAAGGGAAGCCAAGTAGATCTTGGCATCTTGATGAATCAACAGCGAGCCTTCGGCAGCATCTCGCGAAGCGACGAGCCGCAACCGATTGTGCCGCTCTTCGTCGGCGAACCGCTTCTGCTCGTAACTGGGCGTCAGTCCGTTGGCTTCCGGGAACAACCAGATCTGATATAGGTGCACGGGTTCGCTGGTGGACGGATTGAATTCGCTATGCGTGATGCCGGTCCCAGCCGTCATCCGTTGGAATTCACCAGGCCGCAGCACTTCGCCGTTTCCCATCGAATCTTTATGTTCCAGCGCTCCCTCAAGCACGTAGGTAACGATCTCCATATCGCGATGCGGATGGGTGCCAAACCCTTGACCCGCTGCGACCCAGTCCTCGTTCATCACCCGCAGGGCACGAAAATTCATGTGCCGGGGATCGCGATAGCTGGAAAACGAAAAGGTGTGATAAGTGTTCAGCCAGCCGTGGTCTGCGTGACCTCGATCAGCTGCTTTGCGAACGGCAAACATGGCGGGACCTCCGGAGAAGCTTGGTGAGAACATTGGTGAGTGTGGACACCTGATCTACCGCCCAGCGAGGCGAACCTTACACGCTTCTTGCCCACTGTTTTCCGCCCATTTTTCTCCCATGTAGCCCGACGCGTGAGCAAGGGAGCCACTTCAACAACGGCTGCGATTTCGCAACGGTTTACTGCCGATACGGTGATTTGGCTGAACTCAATGGAGATGAAAGTCGCTTCGAGCCATTCCCTCGCTGACGCGTCGGGCTATGTGATACCAATCCTGTTCGTTAACTCGGCAGCCACAGGCGCGACGTCGCCGTCGAAGCAGCAGCTTTCTCGCCGGTCCGCCGCGCTTTGATTCGCACATAGGGTGCCACGAACTTACTGCGATGTTCCCAGCTGCCGGGGATGGCGTCGGGCTTGGTATGCAGCGGCTCGACGAGGTCTTCAATCACAAACCCGCTACGGCACATCAGCCCGAGGATTTCGTCCCAGCGATGCAAATACTCGTGTGTACCTTCTTCGCGATGCCGACTGCCAACCACAGGTGGCAGCGGCCCGGTTCGATAGTACGGCTCTGTCAATTCGTATCCCTTGGCACTCGCCTGCACGTCGGCCTGCAAGCTTTGCGGCGTCTTGTGCTGACTGACATATAGACCGCCCGGGCGCGTGATCCGCGCGACCTCCGCATACACGGGTCCAATCTGCGGCACGTAACAAGTGCTGACGGGCTGCACGACGAGATCGAACTCGCTAGCCTGGAAGCACTGCAGGTTGTCCATCGATGCTTCGACGGTGTGCACTTCCAGCCGGCGCTCGGCGGCCACTTCGCGATCGAGTTCCAGCTGCGCGGCACTGATATCGACCACCGTCACCCGCGCACCAGCTGCGGCATAGAGCGGGCCATGCTTGCCACCCCCTGCACCCAAGCACAAGACGCGCTGGCCGCGAATATCGCCCCCCAGCCAACCCAGGGCATCGACCGTCTTCAGCGGATCGACAAAGTCCTCGTCGCGCGCCGGCCGCGTGAACCGCTGCTTATCGCGAACCATTTCGTCCCACGCGCGTCGGTTGTGGTCGTGCATGGGGAAGGGAGGAAGGGTTGCAGGAATAAAGCGATGAAGGGCAGGAGCGATTGAGGGAGGGCGAGCATCCTGCCGAGCCGAGAACTGTTAATTTAGCGTTTTCTTTCGTGGTGGGCAGGCGGGATTTACGATGACCGAGCCGATTCAGTTTTATTCCACAGCCGATGCGTACGGCGAATTCTCAAATTTCGCGGCTTACCCGATCGAGTTAAAAGGGAAGACCTGGCCAACGTCGGAGCATTATTTTCAAGCGCAGAAGTTTGCCGGCCAGCCGGATAAAGAAGAGATACGTCGGGCAAGCTCACCGCTGCTCGCCGCCCGGATGGGCCGCGATCGCCAGCGCCCCTTCCGCACCGATTGGGAAGCAGTGAAAGACTCGATCATGCGCGAGGCGGTCCTCGCCAAGTTCACGCAGCATGCCAACCTGCGCGAAATCCTCCTCAGCACCGGCGATGCCCCGATCGTCGAGCACACCACCAACGACAACTACTGGGGCGATGGCGGCGGCAGTGGGAAGAACATGCTGGGGCTGATACTGATGGAAGTCAGGACGAAGTTACGTGAGGAGGCTACTGCTTCCCAACCTTGAACTTCAATCTTCGATTTACAAACTCCGCAAGTAATGCACGAGGTCTTTGATCTCTTCCGCACTATATACTGCCTTGGCCGGATGCTGGTGCTTAAGAAAAACGTCTTCGAGCGTCGCCGCGGTGTTGTCGTGGAAGAAGGGGCCGCGATGACTGAGTCCGCGGAGGCTGGGTGGGTTGAACTCTTTGTTCCCTTGCTTGTCGGTCAGACCCACGTCGTAAGCTTTGGGCGTGGTGAAGTTGGGTCCGGCGTGGCAGCGGGCACAGTCGTGATTCTCGAACACGAGTTTGCCGCGGGCGATGGCAGCTGAGTCAGTTGTGCCGCGCAGCACATCGAGCGGCGGCGGCAGTTCGAGCGTGCTCACGTAAGCGGCGATGGCCTTCACGTCGTCAGCGGGAATTTCATCCTCTCGCTGCATCGTGTTCTCTAGCGAGTTGCGAATCTGCACGAGCAGGTCTTCGGCCTTGGCATTCCAGCCGTAAGGGGCAGTATCTTTCTGCGAGAGGAGCGACAGAACTCGCTTCGGCGCGCCGAACGACTTGTCGCTGAAGTTGTCGTTCATCTGGCCGTTGGCATGACCATCGGCGTGACAACTATGGCAACTCATCCAGCGGTCGTGAGCTAGCCGCGAGTCGTGAAACAGAACCTCTCCCTTCTGTGCTTCGGTTAGCTCGGGCGTGGGGCCCAGCGAAATCCGCTCGGTCACCTCTTGCAGCGCCAGGTCGACTCGCACCAGGCAGTCGGCATATTGATCGACGACCAGCGCCGTTTTGCCATCGGCGGCGATCTTCACCGCCACGGGCCGCTGACCGACCTCGATCCGCTGGAGCGAAAAATCTTCTTCCTTGCCGACGGCAATCTGTCCCGCGCCAGACATCGTCACCGCCACCGTTCCATCGGTCGCGATATCGAAGCCCGCCGGATCGCCGCCACCTTGGCCCGCTTCCCCCAGCGGGTGCATGTGCGAACCGAAGTAAGTTTCCTTGCCGCCAGCCAGCACCGACTCGATCTTCAGCCAGCGCAGGTCGTTCGACATCAGCAGGCCCCAGTGAACGTCGTTTCGAATGGTATGGGCCAGTTCGTTGAGCATTTGGTGCGAGACGAGCAACATTTCGCCATTCGGGCTGATCCCCAACCCGCGGATGTTGTGCCCTGGGAATTGACGAACAGCTTCCAGCGTTTGCTTCTTCGGGTCAATCACCGCCAGCTTGCCGCTGAACGAATCGGCGACGATCAACTTTTGCTGCTGCGGCAGCATGATGAGTTTGCGCGGCGCGAAGGGAAGGTCGAGCACCTTCGTGATGCGTGCGATTTCCTGTTTCTTATCACCGTTACGGTTCAGTGCGAGGAATGATACGCGGCGCGACCAAAGGGAAGTGACCGCCGCTTGCTTGCCGTCGTCCCACACGGTCACACCGACCGGATAGGGACTCACTGCCAACCGTTGCAGAACGGTGATCTGGTCACCCTTCATTCGCAAGACCAACAGTTGATGAGCTTGCTCGTCGGTAGCTAGAAACAGATCGCTGCCGGGCACCGGAATGAAGTCAGACAGTTGTTTGCCGACCGCTGTTTCGCTGGTGACTTTGCCAGCTGCGGTCAGCGAGGTAATGCTGCCACTCTCGCGATTGGCCACATACAGCCATTCCCCTTGGGCATCATTGGCCAGAGCAATTGGCCGCCTCAGTTGCGTGGCTAGTTTGGGCGCTGCAGGCTCTGCGGCAGGGCATGTTGCCAGTAGAATCAAACCGACCAGCAGACCGCTGACTTGGGCACCACTACGGTGCAAAACGGTCGAAGAAACTAGGCTCATCGCGCACGACCTTGCAGGTGGGAAAGATGCAGACTGGTAGCTGCTGGGAGCCTCTAGTCTGGCATAGCGAAGGGGCGGTCACAAGTCAAAAGTCCCGCGGTTCCAGGCATCGGCTGGGCCTCTTGGCAGTCAGGGAAAGATCTAATTCGCGATGAAACGACATAATCAAAACGACGACGATTGGGACGACGAAGAGTTCGACAATAGCGACGACGAACCAACTATCGATTGCCCCTATTGCCGGCGCGAGATTCACGAAGACTCCCAGCGCTGCCCGTATTGCGAACGCTACATCTCCGACGAAGACTCGCCTCCCACTCGCAAGCCCTGGTGGATCTATGTGACCGTGGGGCTGTTGCTGTTTGTTATGCTCGATTGGCTCCTGTGGGCCCTGTATGGCCTGCTGTTTTAGTGAACTGGTTTCGCCCAGGATAATTTCGGTGTCGCGCCGAAGTGACTACAATCCAGCGTTCGTAGGTTCCTCAGTCGCAACAAAACACAATCCTGCCTCACCCACTTTTATCGAGTTCCGGCCATGCCTCTCTCTCGACGCGAAATCTCCCGACGTGACTGGGTCATCGGTTCTGCCGCAGCTGGTCTGTTGGCAACAACGGCCACCGCTCGCGAGGAAAAACCAATGCTTCCGCTCATCGATTGTCATCAGCACTTGTGGGATGTCACCAAGTTCAAGTTGCCTTGGCTTCCCGCCAGCGGAGTGCTCGCCCGCAGCTACGTGCTGGACGACTACCGCCAGGCCATCGTGGGAACCGGCATCGACCGCTCGGTTTATATGGAGGTCGATGTCGCGCCGGAACAACAGACTGCCGAGGCCGAGCACTTGATCGCAATCTGCAAGTCTGGCACCGCGCCCACAGTGGGTGCCGTTATCTCTGGCCGCCCCGGTGATGAAGCCGCATTTAAGAAGTACATCGCCCAGTTCAAAGACTCGCCGCAAATCAAAGGTGTGCGGCAAGTGCTCCATGGCGATAGCACCCCGGCCGGCTTCTGCCTTTCGCCCGCGTATGTGAAGAGTGTGCAATTGCTAGGCGAAATGGGGCTGAGCTTCGACCTTTGCCTGCGCCCTGGAGATCTGGCCGATGCTTCGCAGCTGGCCGACAAGTGCCCGGACACACGACTGATTCTCGACCACTGCGGCAACGCCGATCCCAAGGCCTGGCTCTCGGCCACCCGTCGCGGTGATCAAAAACCAGACCATACCGTGGAGCCCTGGAAAAAAGAGATCGCAGAAATTGCCAAGCGCAAGAACACCCTTTGCAAGATCAGCGGCATCATTGCCCGCGTCACGAAGGAGTGGTCAGCTGACGACCTAGCACCCATCGTCAATCACTGCCTCGATAGCTTCGGTCCCGACCGCGTCATCTTCGGCAGCGATTGGCCCGTCTGCCTCCTCGGTGCCCCACTTAAAGCCTGGACCGAAGCGCTGCGGCAAATCGTCGCCGCCCGATCCGAAGCAGAGCAGAAAAAGCTCTTCAGCGAGAACGCGGTGAAGTACTACCGCCTATAGTAAGACGGCTTGGAACCGAGAGCTATTTCATTCCTGCCAATCGAGCGCGACGTCGAGCACGATCGCGGAATGGGTGAGAGCTCCGGAGCTGATTCGCTCGACGCCTGTCTCGGCCACGCTGCGAATCGTCTTCAGCGTGATGCCGCCGGAAGCTTCAAGTTCAATGTGTGGGGCCAGTTCGTTGCGAATGGCCACGGCTTGGCGAAGCACGTCGGGCGGCATGTTATCGAGCAGGACGATATCGGGCCCCGCGGGTAGAACCTCGCGTAGCTGAGCCAGGGAATCAACTTCCACTTCGACCATCATCTCGGCAAAGCGCTCTTGGCCGGCCCCATGTTCGTACAAGAAGGCCTTCGCCCGTTGCACTGCTTGAGCCGGCGTATAGCGGGTAGCAGCTGACCCTTCGCGACCGAGTGCCAGGTGATTGTCTTTGATGAGCACGCCATCGAAGAGGCCGAGCCGATGGTTATGTCCACCGCCGCAGCGGACGGAATATTTCTCCAGCCTGCGCCAACCGGGAGTTGTCTTGCGCGTGTCATAAACGCGAGCTCCGGTGCCAGCAACAGCAGCGACATATTCACTGGTTAACGTCGCAATGCCCGACATGCGTCCCATCAGGTTCAGCAATGTTCGCTCGGCAGTAAGGAGGCCGCGGGCTGGTCCGCGCAGACGGGCAACGAGTGCACCTCGCTCGACCTTCGCGCCATCCGCAACTTGCGGCTCCCACGAAGCGGCGATCTCCATTTCTTCGAGCGTGATGCGGGCAGCTTCAATGCCAGCAATCACTCCACTTTGGCGGGCCACGAGATTCGCCACCGATCGCGCTTCCTCGCTGGCGAGAGCGACGGTCGTCCAATCGTGGCCGCGCTCCAGGTCTTCGAGAATCGCCAGCCGCACGAGCTGGCGGCAGTCGTGCTCGACATCGGCATCCCACGTTAGCTGACGATATTCCTTGGCCATGATCGATCTCTAACCGTGTGCGATTGCTAACTCAGCCAGCGGGCGACGTCTTTGGCCCAGTAAGTGAGAATGATGCTCGCGCCGGCCCGCTTGATTGCGGTCAACATTTCGAGCGCAAGCGTTCGTTCGTCGACCCAGCCATTGGCAGCTGCAGCCTTCACCAGACTGTACTCGCCTGACACGTTGTATGCCGCAAGCGGCACGCCGGGAAAGTTCTCGCGCACGTCGCGAATGATATCGAGATAGGCAAGCGCCGGCTTGACCATGATCATGTCGGCCCCTTCGCGCAGGTCGAGTTCGACTTCGCGCAGGGCCTGGCCCGCGGCAGCCGCGGGGTCCATTTGATAGGTCCGCCGATCGCCAAACTGCGGGGCGCTTTCAGCTGCATCGCGAAACGGACCATAGAAAGCACTGGAATATTTAGCGGCGTAACTCATCAGCGGCAAGTGACTGAAGCCCGCATGATCGAGCGCATAACGAATAGCACCGACCATGCCGTCCATCATGCCACTGGGTGCGACCATGTCGGCTCCGGCTTGGGCGTGACTGACCGCTTGCTTGCCTAGCAGCGCCAGCGTCGGATCGTTGGCAACATCCTGCTGCCCATTCCGCTCTTCGAGCAAACCACAGTGACCGTGACTCGTGTATTCACAAAAGCAAACATCAGTCAGCACCAGCAACTTGGGTGCTGCTTCCTTCACCGTCCGCACCGCCTGCTGCACAATCCCTTGATCGCAATACGAGTCGCTTCCCTGCAGATCTTTTTCGGCTGGAATGCCGAACAGAATCACGCCGGCGATGCCGAGCTGCTCCGCTTCTTTCGCTTCCTTCGCCAGTTGATCGAGCGACAGTTGAAACTGCCCTGGCATCGAACCAATTGGCTGCTTGATGTTTTTTCCCGGCCGCACAAACAGCGGCAAAATCAGGTTCGCTGGCGCAAGGGTCGTCTCGCGAATCAGTGCGCGCACGCCCGCGTTGTAGCGCAAGCGCCGCATGCGTGTAGTGGGAAAACCCGAATCGGCAGCCGAACGTTGGTTCATGGGGAATAACAAGGCCGAAGCAAGAACGATCCTAAAAACACGAATCGTTCACTCTAACTTTGACCTCCACTGTTCACAACGGCCACAATGCATGGCGGTATTGACTTGCCAACGTAGGGTGGGCCGAGTGAAACGAGGCCCACCAAGTTTGACGCAGGAAAGCATTGCACGCGTCCCCACGAGAAACTACTCCCACTCGGGCGAATGATAACCGGGACAAGGATCTGCACTTCCCCAATCCAACGGATAGTCACCTGCTTGCACAAAGCGATGAAAGGATGACCACTGCCAATCTTTCACGCGTTGAGCCAGGTTGTGCTTCACCGGATTCCAGTGGATGTAGTTCGTGCATCGCTCGAGATCGTCAACATCTCGAACCGTATGTTCCCAAAAACGACGTTGCCAAATTGCCTGTTCCCGATGCCTTTTCTGAGACGCCGACCGTTCCAAGCCTCGGTGGCCAGATCGAAGAAACAGGTAGGTGAACTTTTCCTTGATCTGTCGCCACCGGCGTGAATAGTTCGCGTCCTCGTGCGGCAACGTCCAGATGCAGTGGAAATGCTCGGGCAACAGAACCGAAGCAAACATTTCAAAAGGCAGCTTCGCTTGGACGTGTTGAATGGCCTCGCGAAAGAGCCCTCTGATTACTTCATCGTGAAAGAGCGGTCGTCGCTTGTAGGTAACCACCGTAAAGAAATAGGTACCTCCCGGCACGTAGTTCCTGCGATAGTTCGGCATGGCAGTCGCCCTTTGGTTGCCATTCTTCGATAGATATAGTCGATCCTGGTGGGCCTCGTTTCACTCGGCCCACCCTACCTGTGATGATTCAAAACGCTTAATGCGACGGCGCTTTAATGGCAACAGGTTCTTCGGCATCGCGCGGGGGATGGAAGAAGAAGAGCAATAGCAGCGCGGCACCAATGGCCATTGCGGTGGGAATCATGAACAGTTCGCGATAGCCGGTCAGACCCGTGGGCCCGACAAAATGGGTCTGCAACGGAATAAAGAGCCACTTGGCCGCGAGGTCGCCGACGCCGAGGATCAAAAAATTGAACAACCCCTGAGCACTGGTGCGAATGTCCTTCGGAAAGACCTTATCGATATAGATGTAAACCGTCGCAAAGAAGAACGCATAGCAAATGCCGTGCAGGAACTGGACCGCCACCAGCAGCGTCGTACTCTCCGGGAACAGGGCGAAGACGGAGAACCGAGCGGCATGCCCCAAGATGCCAATGATCATCGTCCAGCGCCAGCCCAACTTCGAGAGTACGAGGCCGAGGAACATCATGGTCAGAATTTCGGCAACCTGGCCCAGGCTCATCACCACCATGATCCAAGCTGGCTCAATCCCGGCGCGAGCTAGGAAATTGCCCGTCATTACGAAATAGCCGTTGTGAATCGTCGAGTCGATGAACGTGGCAATGAACAGCACCAAAATCGCGGGTGTTGCCAGCAATTTGAGAGCCCGCAACAGCGCGAAGCTTTCCGCTCCGGTCGCCTTATTCGGCGGCGTGTGTGGCAATATCAAGCTAAACGCCGCCAGCAGCAGCGAAGCCCCGCCCGAGACAATAAAGATCGCACTCGTCGCCTTCAGCACTTCGGCTTCGGGCTTGCCATACAGAATGAAGGCAATCGGCCAGGCTGCGAGAATCCAGCCGATGGTGCCACCCATCCGCACAATGCCGAACTCCTTCTCCGAGTTCTTCATGTGGCTGAAGGCGATCGAATTGGCAATCGAAATCGTTGGCACATACAACAGGCAGTGGACGGACATCAGGCCGAAGAAGATCCAAAACGGCGTATCGTAGGGCTTAATCACTTCGCCCGCTTCCAGCGGCAGGCGATCGAACCTCACCCAAGCCAGCCCGGCCATTGCCAGGCCGCCAACCAGGTGACTGAACGCCATGAAGCGCTCGGCCGAGAAATTACGATCGGCAAACTGATTGCTGAAAAACATGCCAATGATGGCCGCAACCGGAAACGCGCTGAGAATCAACTTCTGTTCGTTCTCGGTGAGCCCCATGGCCGGAAGATAGCCGAAAATCAGCGGCAGCCACGCGCCCCAGATAAAGAACTCGAGCACCATCATGAAGAAGAGCTTGATCCCCGTTCCGCTGGGACCGGCATGCGCGGGAGACTTCAGGGGATCAGACGCGCGACTCATGAACGGGCTCCAATAGGTTTTGGCAAGCAGAAAAATCGGGTTTGTAAAACGTTCGCAGGGGCAGAGTCAAAATCGTACCTTCCGCACTGGGCTCGCGAAAGCTCCAAGTTTTCCCTTTTCCGCGGCCGAAGTGTGCGTGTCAATTTCTATCGCAGCAAGGCAAAAGGATTCTCATGCCGACGTCATTCCGCCTGCGAGTTGCCACAGCCACCAGACTCCATCAGTCGCCTGACCGCACCACGCACCCCGGAGTTTTTCAATACCCCCCTTTTGCGTGCATCACACTTAAGCCATTTTGCGACAACGAATTGTGGCTAATTTTCTCAACCTGAAAACATCCTATCTGTTGATAAACCCCTGGCTAATGAACCACCGTTGCTGAACTTCCGTGGCCCAACTTGCCGCGATTGATTCATCGCTGGGCCAGCCATGCAGCAGTCCTTCGCAGCGGTGAGAATTGCACCCACCCCGCGGCGCGCAGTTCTTCCACCAGGTTGCCAATCTAGCCGTTTCGATTCTGACAAAGTACTGACTTCTTGTCAATAACTTGATGCGTACTTTTTGTACTATTTTGGCGAGAAAGGGAAGCGACTCCTTTGCCCGGCCACTAGTCCAACTAGCTTCGTGTCAGCTGGTTAACCCACGCGCTTGCGCGGGCGAACTGCGAATTCACTTGGCTAACAGTTCAACGGCCGCAAGCGGTCCGGTTAACCCTCGCGCTTGCGCGGGTGAACTGCAAAATCGCCGGCCTAAAGGTTCAACGGCCGCAAGCGGCCCGGTTAACCAGGTTTGGCAACCTGACTTCCATCGAACATTCAGGTTCTAGTCTTCGTCGGCCAGGTCGGCTTCGTGAATCATCGAGAAACCCTTGGCATTCAGGGTCGACATGGCCATGTCGAGGTTGTCGACCATCAGGGCGACGGCTGGCTGACCGTGCGGACGAATCAGCAGCGGATACGCCTGGACAATGTTCACCTCAGCCTGCAGAAGAGCCGTGCAAACTTCCAGCAGTGGTTGGTTGGTCTGCGGCAACTCGACGCCGATCAGTTCGCTCTCGATAATCGCCAGCCCGGCCCGTTCGAGAATCTCACGCCCCTGCTCCGGATGACTGAGCAGAAACCGGACAAACGCGCATTCGGTGGCATCGTTGATCGAAAGAGCCACGATTCGCACCTTGCTTCCTTCGAAGCGGCGAATCACTTCCATCAGCTGTCCGACCCGGTTTTCCAGAAACACGGTGAACTGCCGAATGGTGGGGAAGCCCTTGCCACGGGCGGTGACATAGCCGGTATCCATTCCCTCGCCAATGCTCATGCCCAATCCCCAAGCGATGCAATCTCAAATGCCACGACACGACACCAGCTTGGTTATAGGCCCGGCAGGGCAGAACGGTCAACGCGGGCGGTCGCTTCAGTGGGGCTATCTGCCGGCCAGAAACGACGTTTTGCGAGCCCGGCCAGCAGCTCCGATCACGCGCAGCAAATGCCGCTTGATCTCAAGTTCGCTGCTGCGGGCTTCCGTAACGGCCGCCAATTCACCGGCGGGAATCGCCAGCGTATCGCATTTCATCGCCCGCCCCATTTCGGCCAGCGATTCACTTTGCCGCACCACTTCCAGCCAATCGCGCCGGTCGGCAGCGGCGATCAAATGGTCGAGCAGGAGGGGCAACGAATTCAGCAGCGCCGTGACGCGCGCATTGTTGCTGGCGAGCCGCTGGTTCGTTTTGGCAAGATCGCCCGGTGACGGCAAATTCATAGGTGTACTCTCTTTAGTAGCCCGACGCGCTCCTACATAGCCCGACGCGTCAGCGAGGGAGAACTGCAACTTCCTCCTCCACTCGCCTGTCAACTTCATTCACCAACTACGCAGCCAAGCGACGAGTCGTCGGCTTCGCGCGGCGAGCTTGTTCGGCTTGCAGCAGAATGGCCGAGACGAGCGAGTCCATGGCCGAGGCGATTAACTTATCTCGCAGCTTTCCTGCCGAGACCCCTTCCTGAGCAATCAACTTGTCAGCCTCAGCCGTGACGATTGTCGCCGCACGAGTGCGAACATAACCGCGAGCTTCGTGAGCTTCGAGCGAGTAGAGACGTTCGCAAACGCGTTGATAGGTTGCCAAGCGACTGCGGCCGGCAATGCGTTCGGCCAGCTGAGCCACTTTATCGGTAACCAGCCAATCGGCCATCCATTGTGCAAGACCCATAACCACTATCCTTCCAAGCGTGGGGGGAGTTCCAGGCGGCCGAGCGACGATCGCCACGACGGCCAGGCACGAATGCACGAGCAGCAGCAATCGCGTTAAGAAGCGCAGATTGCGGATGCCAGGGCATCTCGCGTATACAGGGAATCGAATTCCTGGCTGCAGCTTCTTGATGCCAGCTGCAGTCGCGCCGGTTTGGACCGCTTGGCGAACTTGTTTGCTGCGAAGATATTCCCCCTGCTAGCGACCGAAATCGTTGGGATGATTAAACCAGCACCCGCTTTAGGCCGATACAAACCTAGCAATCGGTAAGCGTAGTCCGAGCGATCACCTGAGGCACAACCTGCGCCTCTTGACCGACCCGCAAGGTTTCCCTACGCTCACAGATGTGACACGAGTCGTGTCGCGCGCACCCATCAGGCGCTGTAGCCAAGTGGCTAAGGCAGCGGATTGCAAATCCGCCATCGTCGGTTCAACTCCGACCAGCGCCTCTCGAATAATCGCTGAGCGTTCAACGCTTTACGACAACGCCAATCGCTTCACTGCGATTGGCGTTTTTCGTTTCTTGTTTCGATTTGCATGGTTTTCCCTGCAAACCAACGATTCCGAACTGACGCTACGGTTCACACCCTTGCGTCCCGTTTGTCCCCTAAGCGATACCTCTCGCAGCGAATGACCGTCTTAATTCTGGCGACAGCGAATACGCTGGCCAAACGATCTGGCAAGTCGTTTTCGTGGGCGGGTAGAATGCGGCGATGTACATCATCGTGAACATCACCGCTGTCTTAAGTTTCATCGTCAGCGTTATGGTTGGATTCTACACGTACAGCAAGTTCCCAGTTTTGGACGGAGTGCAAAAAGCCGGACTAATTGGCGTCTTTGTTGCGCTAACCGTGGCTTGGGTATCATGCCGAATCTGGATGTTCTACAACCAGCACCGGAATCCAAAACGTCGTCCTTGACCTAGTCATTCAAAATAGCACGTACCAGTCAGCGATTACGCTGGCCAAACGATCTGGCAATACGTTTTCGTGGGCGGGTAGAATGCGGAGATGGATAAGCCTCATACTTCTGTCGCACCGATATTTGTCGCCATCGTCTTGCTGCTCCTGCAGGTGCTGTACGTTGGGAGTTATCTGGCGTTGGTTCAGCCGGAAGGTGATTTTGTAGATTTACCAACAGGTGGCTACTACGTTTCGCACTATCGGATTCCTGGCACGCTTCCTAGCAAATTCTTTCGTCCGCTATAAAGCACTGACCGTCGCATCCGCCCTAATGCGTGGTTTGTTCCTAGGCGAGGGAGAGACCTCTTTGCGCCACCGAAATTTGGTGGGACATTTCCGCCAAGCC
Source organism: Anatilimnocola aggregata (assembly GCF_007747655.1). Lineage (NCBI taxonomy): Bacteria > Pseudomonadati > Planctomycetota > Planctomycetia > Pirellulales > Pirellulaceae > Anatilimnocola > Anatilimnocola aggregata. The sequence goes on along the minus strand of NZ_CP036274.1, from coordinate 553,817 downwards.
TTCGCTGGACGTAGGTGTGCCGAATACGCTACGATCCGTGCAAATACTGTGCGGCCAGCGATTAACGAACGACGCAAAGCGAAACAAGCAAAGCGATTACGATCGACGCTTATGCGGATTGCAATTCCGCCATCGTCGGTTCAACTCCGACCAGCGCCTCTCAGAAAACCAGCCGATTTAGCAGCAAATGCTAGTCGGCTGTTTTCGTTTCTTGGGGGGGCCGTCGGCTAAGGGTGTGCCGTTCAACAGCGTAATTTTGCTGCGGCCACGCGAAACCGTTTCGTTATGTTGCGTGACGCGCGCCCCATCGTCTCTATGTGTGCAGACTGCGGGTTTCTGGCTGTTCTGCTAAAATCCGGGCCGGTCGGCACTCTGCCCGCCGTGGAACGTTGGTCTATTTGCTAGCTACACATTGCTATCTATGGAGACGATGTGATTTGGACGCGCCAGAGGGATTCAGCATCGAACGGAATCGCGGGATCTATTGCCCGGTTGGCACCGTTTCGTTCGACGAAGTCGTTGCCCTAGTTAGCGCGGCCATAACTGCAGCGTGCGCGCAGCAGGTCGAGGAGTTATTGGTCGATACCACAGGTCTAACCGGGTTCCATTCCCCCTCCACCATTCAACGATATGCAGCAGTCGTGAAGTGGGCAGAATCAGCGAATCGACGACTGCGGCTGGCGATGGTAGCTCAGCAAGAAATGATCGATCCGCAAAAGTTCGGTGTACTCGTCGCCGGCAATCGGGGATTGGACAGCAACATCTTTGCCACCCAAACTGAGGCCCGCGCCTGGCTCGATGCCTCTGCATAAAACTTATCGAGCAATGTCTCCGCCGATACTCTTCGCCCGATGCTACCCCCTTGCCTGCATTTGTTTGACATCGCCGCTTGCGGAGACCATAAATGGCGACTTATGAACAATTACATCGTGCAATCATTCGTGGCGCTCTTGTTCGGTAGTTTGTCGGCATGCGCGGTTGTGGCTGCCGAGCCGACGGCGGAGCCTGTTCGCTTGCCGCTGGTCAAGGTGGCTCCCGAGGAGTCTGGCCTGACGCATGTGATTAACAGCGAGCCGGAGCGCGGGAAGCTCGACTATCCCTGGATGTCGCCGCCAATCGACTTCGACGGTGATGGCCAGCTCGACTTGATTGTCTATGGTCATCATGGGGGTGGCGCGGCGATCTGGCTCGGTCGTGGCAACGCGAAGTTCGTGCTCGACGAGGGGCCCTATGCTCGTCGCTGGCTCTTTGGTGCCCGCGATCCGGTCTGGTGGGCTGGTGGCAACGCGCCGCATGCTATTGGCACTGAGGGGAGCAACATCTCTGGTTACTTCTTTTTAAATGACGGTGCGGGCAACTATCGCAAGTCAGCTCAACAACTGCCGCAAGCCGGCTATGGCGATTTTCAGCTGGCCGATCTCGACGGCGATGGTCTGCATCGCGAAGCGTACATGAGTGGCGCCGGCGCGGCACTTCGCTTGACTCCCTCGCCCGACCAATGGCCCACCGCCGCAGATGCCAAGCTGAAGAGCGAAACGTTGTGGGAATCCGAGTCGCTGGTGGGTTGGCCCGCAGGCATCGAACATGGCCGCGGCCCCGGTCGCCCCGGCTATCGAGATGCCTACGCGGTTGATCTGGATGGGGACGAGCGCAATGAATTAATCGTGCACTTCCGCGGCGAAGGTTTTTACAGCTCGCAACTCTTCACTTGGATACTGGTGCGCAAAGAGTCGAAAGATGGTTCAAGCTGGCAAGACGCGACCGCTGCTTTCGGCCTGCCGGCAAGCGCCACCGCCTGGCTGTTTCCTGAAGATTTAGATGTCGATGGCGACCTGGACCTGGTCGACCTGCATTCTGGCAGGTGGCACGCCAACGATGGTCGCGGCAAGTTTGCCCAGCAGGAGCAGCTTGTGTTTGATCCCGAAAAGCGCGGGCTGCCGAATCGTCGTGGTCATCCCTGGACGACCGACAACGAACTGCAATGGCTCGATCTCGATAACAACGGCTATCGCGACCTGGTCACCGCCAGCGATCATGGCACTCAACATGGGGCGTTTCTCAACCTGGGTGGCGGTCGTTTTGTGGAAGTCGACGGCATCCTGGGTGGCCGCCGCAACCGCAAGTTTGGCGATGTCGACAACTACGGACGACTCGACATGGCCACCTTCGATGGCAAGCAACTCACCCTGCATCGCAACCAGACCGCGGCAAGCGGACTGCATGTGAAGTTGGTCCCCAAAGCTGCTGGCGACGTTCACCTGGGCGCTAAGCTCTGGGTTTATCAACCCGGCAAATTGGGCGACGCCAAGTCCCTGGTTCACTATCGCCAGGGATTCATGGAGCGAAGCGCCGGCCGTTCGACGGTACTTGTGCCGCGGTTGCACATCGGCTTGGGTGAATTCAAGACGGTCGACGTTCGGGTTCGCTTTCCATCAGGAGTTGTGCGCGAGATCAGCGGAGCAAGCGCCGGCAGCGAAGTCGTGCTGTACGAAACGAAAAAGCTTTAGTCCATCGATGACAGGATCCTATGACTTCGCGTCCGTCTCTGTCAGCAGCTGTTCAATCCGCTCGCGCATGTACTTCTCGCCGTCGAGGCCTTGCCATTTCAACTCGCCGGGCCAGAAGTGCCGCAGGTAGCCGCGCTTGTCGATAAGGTACACCGAAGGCCACATCGAGTTTCCCCAGGCGTTCCAGTTCTCACTCTTGCCGTCAATCACCACCGGGAAGGCAAATTTTTCCTTGGTGGCAGAACTGCGGACATTGGCCGCCTCGCGCTCGCCAGCAGTCTCGGGTGTGTGCACGCCGATCAAGACAACGTCCTTTCCCTGAAACTTGTCGTGCCATTCGCGATACCACGGATAGTTGTGAATGCAGTTGCTGCAGCCGAAGGCGTAGAAATGGAGTACGACAACCTTGCCACGTTGGTCGGCGAGTTTCATGGCGGGTGAGTTGATCCAGTCCTTGGTATCGACGATCTCTGGAGCGCGATAGGCGGTTTGTCCCAGCCGCGAAAGATCGAACGGCGCGCCAACCGCCTGTTGCCATTTGGTCCGCTGAGCCGGTTTGAGCAATGCGAGGATTTCCTGTTGCTCCTTCAGCTTGACATCTTTGAATTTCTCTTCGAGCGGCTGGCGCGGCTTCCCTTCGCTGGCCTCTTTCTCAAGCGCAGTGACTGCCGCTGCAGCCTTGTCGACGATCGTCTTGAGTTGCTTCAACTGTTCGTCGGTATAGTCCATTTGCAAATCGAGATCGTCCCGCACCAGGGCAGCTGTCCCCAGCTTTCTCATGAGGATTTCGCGGAACCGCTTGCTTTGCGCAGGCAGGAGCAAAGTGTTGAGTTTCTGCTGGCACTCTCCCATGATCTCGTCGACTACGGCGACAACCACTTCGCGCGACTTGTTCCGCAGCGGAAAGAAGCGCAGATCGACGCTATCCATCAACTCCTGATAGGCCACGCGCTGGGTTGAACTCAGCTTGAGTTCTGCGACCACGGCCGGCTCGTGCAGCAAAGCCCAGGAAGGATCGGCACCGGCAAATGGATCCGCGCCGCGCGCAGTGAGTCCCGACAGCAGTGAAGCAAAGGCGACGACAACGAACGTAGTGAAAACTGTCCGCATGGGTAAAGCCCTGCTCCTATGACACATCATTTTCTGAGAGTCGCCGACCACTGGCAATCCTCTCGAATTGGATGCCGGCGAACAGCTTTGGTTACTGCCACCATTGGTTAGTGGACGGCAGCAAGCTGGCGGAACGTCATTTGCACCCAAATCGGGCCGCACGCGTCCAGAATTGCCGGACGTGCTGTTCAGTGCCTGACCAAGGCTGAAGCCTCGTCCGCCGGTGGGTCTGGTTGGTTCTCCAAGGATCAATATGAACTCCGTAGTAGCAAAGTTAGACTCCGCCGCCGAGGCAATTCCTGCACGAATGCGATCCGCGACGGCGACCTTCGTGGTATTCGCCGGTACTATTTTCCTCAGCGCGTTTCTGCTGTTTCAGATTCAGCCGTTGGTGAGCAAATTCATTCTCCCCTGGTTCGGCGGCACTCCGGCGGTCTGGACCGGAGCCATGCTCTTCTTCCAACTTGTGCTGTTCGGCGGTTACTTTTATGCTCACTTGTTAAGCAAGTGGTGCACCATTCACCAGCGGCTCACTGTCCACCTGTCAGTGCTGGCACTCGCCGCCGCGAACGTCGCCTGGGGTCGACTTATCCCGCCCGAATCGCTCCGCCCCCAAGGCGAGGCCGGCGAAATCCCGCTCATTCAGCTGCTGCTGCTGCTCACAGTCACTGTCGGCATCCCTTACTTTTCTCTCTCGGCAACGGGGCCCCTCCTGCAGCGCTGGCTGCACGATAGCCTGCCCGGCGTCTCCCCCTATCGCCTGTTTGCGCTCTCCAATCTCGGCTCGCTGCTCGCACTCCTCAGCTACCCATTCTTTTTCGAAGTTCAGTGGGGCGTGGTGGCCCAGGCGAGCATCTGGTCGGTGGGTTATGTCCTGTTCGTCGTCATTTGTGCCTGCTGTGCGATTCGCACCTGGCAGCTGAGCAAGCCGGCGACTCGGGTAGCCAATGAACAGGCTGCAAGCGTTGACAAATCAATTCCGATTCCCGAAAAGATCACTCCCGCGGTGGCTTCGCTCCGTGACAAAGCAATCTGGCTTGGACTGCCGACATTGGCCTCGGTCATGTTCCTGGCGACGACCAACGAAGTCTGTCAGAACGTCGCCTCGGTTCCGTTGATGTGGGTCATTCCGCTCTCGCTGTATCTCGTCACCTTCATTATCGCCTTCGACCATCCCCGCTGGTACCCGCGGCAAATCGTTGCCTGGAGTACGCTCGTCCTGTTGGCTTTCGTGATCTATTACGACACCACGCTCGAAACGGTCGACCAGGTCGCCAACTCACTTCTGGGATCCACTGCAGACGACAGTATAGAACTGGGCGGCCTCTGGTGGCTGCAGGCCAGCATCTATTTTCTCACCATGTTTGCGATCGCTCTGATGTGCCACGGCGAACTGGCCCGCGCGCGTCCCGCGCCGCAATATCTCACCAGCTATTACTTGATGATGTCGTTCGGTGGCGCACTGGGCGGGCTGCTGGTTAATCTCGCGGCACCATTTCTGTTCAACACGTTCTTCGAGTTTCCTCTCGCCCTCATGACAGCTGCTCTGGTTGCAATCGTGCTGATCTGGGCGGGGAGTTCCACCTCGAAGCTGCGCTGGCCCGCAGTCGGTGGCGCAGTTGCGCTCGGGGCGACGTCGATCGTCGGCCTGTTGCTCGACAGCGCACCTTCGACCAGCACGCACAACAAAACGGTCCATGTCTCGCGCAGTTTCTATGGCATTGTCGAAGTCATGCACCGCGCCATCGGCGATGTGGACGAGAATTACACTTTCTACAGCGGCACCATTCAGCACGGCAAACAGCTGGCCGAACCAACCCGTCGCGCGATTCCGCTTACTTATTACGGTGCCGGCTCGGGGTGCGAAGTGGCTATCAAGTTCGCTCAGGCTCGCTCCGAGCAATGTCGAATCGGGGTGATCGGCCTCGGCGTGGGGACCATCGCAACTTACGCCCGCTCTACCGACTCGATCAGGCTCTACGAGATCAATCCCAAAGTCATCGACATTGCTCAGGACCAGCGCTGGTTTCACTTTCTGAGCGATTGTCGCTGTAAACCCGAACTCGTCCTGGGCGATGCTCGGCTGCAACTCGAACGGGAGCTCAAAGCTGGCGGCAGCCAGAAGTTCGACCTGCTCGTTGTCGACGCTTTTTCCGGCGACTCCATTCCCACGCACCTGCTCACGCGGGAAGCGTTCGACGTCTATCAGCAACACCTGGCCCCGGGCGGTCTGCTTGTCGTACACATCACCAACACCCACCTCGACCTCTTTCCCGTCGTCAGCAAACTGGCCGACCAGGCGGGTTTTGGTTATCGCCGCATCTATCAACAGGGCGATCTCGACCGCCTGCTTTATCGCAACTACTACATGCTTCTCTCCAAGGACGAAACGTTCCTTGCGCAAACCCGCGACCAGATCGACGATCTACCCGACTACCTCCGTCACCCGCGCAACATTCCGCTCTGGACCGATGACTACACCAATCTCACGGCGCTTCTCCGGTGATCGGCTTTTCGAGAAGCGGAACCTACACTTGTCCGAGCGCGGTCTTTACCAGATCGATCGCACCGAGCGGACGGACACTGACGAAAGTTTCGCCGGCGTGAAAGCCACTGGCTGCACCAGCAATGAGCGCGGCTCCCTTCACTCGGTCGAAGACGTACGCCTTCTCCTTGGGGAACTGCGTTTCGTAACAGGCGACGGAAGCCAATTTCGCTTCCAGCGTTTCGGTAATATCGACGGTGAAGTGGCTGGGAAAGCCTTGCAAGTTCGCGGGCTCGAACGCCAGGCGAAAGTAAAGCTGCGAGGCAATCACATGCACCGGCAAGTCTTCGAAGTGGTGATCCCACTTTGTCAGCCGCGCGTAGAAGACAGCTGCATCGGTAATTTGCATCGCTTGCCAATGATCGGGCGAGGCGAGCGGAGTCTTATCGCCAAAACCGATGACGACCCGTGGTCGATACTTCCGAAACTCCTTCGCTAGCGCCACGCGTGCTTCAAAACTATCGAACAACCGGCGATTGGGCAGGTCGAGCGTCACGCGCACTTGCACACCCAGTTTCTCCGCTGCCTTGCGCGCTTCGGCCAGGCGCACTTCCGGCCCCGGCGAGCGCGGCGTCGGCTCGCCATCGGTCAGGTCGATAATGCCAACGCGATACCCTTGCTTCACCAGTTTGGCGAGCGTGCCGCCGCAGGCAATCTCCACATCGTCGGGATGGGCCCCCACGGCGATGACGTCGAGTTCCGGCCAGCGATTCAGGGCGGTGCTCAGCTCGGGATTCATGGCAGTTTTTTCTTGGCAAGCGTTACAGACAGAACACTCTCCGAAGTATATCGATTGCCGATGGTTCGCGGGGCTGCCGCAAGTCGAGCAAAGTCTGCACAACCGGCCCGCGATTGAACTTTTTCCACCGGCCAGAAGTTTTCCCCTCATGCTTTGAATTGACAGGGCCCCGGTCAGACATAGAGTTGAGTGTACGCAGTTCGCACCCGCTGCTGCGTCGAAACACAGGCTTTCTCACTCCCGTGTTGGGCGGGCTTCATCAGGATCGATGGACCCGCCCTTTTTGCTGCGCTGGTGGATTCATTCCGCCGGCGTATCTTCGCGCCTGGCAAGGAGCAACTTCTCGCTCCTTGCAGTACAATCCGCTGAAAGTTCTTTCAGCGGAAGCGCGTCTGCATCCAGCCGCGCTAGCCCGCGCAATTTCCACCCTGTCATTTGCGGTTAGCCCATCCATGACGTCTCGCAAAATTGTTTGCCTCACCGAAGGTCACTCGGAACCCCATGCAGGAAAAACGGCAGCCAATGTCATTCGCTACCGCCGCGAAGAAGTGGTTGCCATGCTCGATAGCACGCAGGTCGGCAAGAACTCGCGCGATCTGTTCGCGGTGACCACCGGCGAACCTGTGCCGGTCATTGCGAACCTCGACGAAGCGCCCTCTGCCAACACGCTGCTCCTCGGCATTGCGCCGCCGGGTGGCAAGATTCCCGCCAGTTGGCGCAAGATCATTTTGCAGGCCATAGGCCGCAAGATGGATGTCGTCTCCGGACTGCACGACTTTCTGAACAACGATGCCGAGTTCAAGCAGGCCGCGACCGCGGCTGGCGTGAAGCTGGTCGATGTTCGCTCTAATAGTGAGAAGTCGATCGCTCGCCGCAAGGGATTGAGACCCGATTGTCTGCGCGTCCATACGGTCGGTCACGATTGCAGCATTGGCAAGATGGTAGTCTCGGTCGAAGTCACCAACGGCCTGAAGAAGAAGGGCTGGGATGCCAAGTTCATCGCCACCGGTCAGACGGGCATTATGATCGAAGGGGACGGCCTCCCCATCGATTGCATCGTCGCCGACTTTGTCTCGGGTGCTGCCGAGAAAATGGTGCTCGAACATCAGCATCATCAGATTCTGCTCGTCGAAGGACAGGGGAGCCTCGTCCATCCTTCCTATTCCGGTGTCACGCTCAGCTTGCTGCATGGCTGTGCGCCGCAAGCGTTAATTTTGTGTTACGAGATCGGCCGCGACACGGTCACCGGCGTGGAAAGCGTGAAGATTCCACCACTTGCGGAAATTAAAAAGATGTTCGAGCTGATGGCGAATATCCATCAGAGCTGCCAGGTGATCGGCATTGCGATCAACAGTCGCCGGGTCGACGCCGCTGCCGCAGCAGCAGAACGAGCTCGCGTGAAAGCCGAGTTTGGCCTGCCCGCCTGCGACGTGCTGCGAGATGGCCCCGACGAACTGGTCGACGCGGTGATTGCCTTTCATGAGCAAGGCGGCTGGCACAGTCCTTAAATGCAGAAGGAAGAAGTCAGAATGCAGAATGAAATGCCATTCGGTTCTTTCCTGATTCTGCATTCTGCGTTCTACATTCTGCATTTCCCTGACCCAGAGAACACTCGATGCCCGTTGTAAAGAACATCTTGCCTCCCACCTGGGACATTCCTGCTGGAATCCGCGAGCGCTTGGGCGATAAGGTCGGACGACAGCGGGCGATGATGGCCGACGGACACTTGTTGCTCGTCTTGCACAAGTTGCCCAAGGCGAACGAAAGCGAACGACAAGGTCGATTCTTCTGGCGCAAACCCGATGGCAACTGGCTGTCGAGCGATCTTGGGCCAGGGGCGGCGGCGCTCGCAAAGCATTTGAGTGAGTTCAGTGATCTGGTCGATAAGTTCGACCGCTTGGAAGATAACGCGAGCACTGTCGACGAGATGTTTCGCATCATCGAGGCCATGGGACCACTCCATCGCACGACTCGCAATCTGCACGCTGCATTACAGGAAGCTCGTACGCTGATTTCCAGCGATCGCGACCTGATCAACTTTCGCGACCGGGCTTATGAAATTGAACGGGCAGCTGAGTTGTTGCTGGGCGAAGTCCAGACCGCGCTCGACTTCGCGCTCGCCAAAAAAACCGAAGAGCAAACCGCGGCTTCCCATCAAATGGCGCTCGCCTCGCATCGGCTCAATCTGCTCGCCGCTTTCTTCTTTCCCATCGTCACGCTCTGTTCGATCTTCGGTGTCTCGCTCAATCACGGCATCGAGAGCATCATCCCGCCCCCGTTTGCCTTCCTCGGCGTTGTCGCGCTCGGGCTCTTGCTCGGCTTCATCCTTTGCAGCATCCTCGCCGCGACCATGCGATTTCCGGGAACCTCGAAGAAGCGCTGAATTGCGTCGAGCGATAAGCGTTTCACTGCGGTTGCGATTCAGCGCGTTTGGTGTTAGGGTGCAGGAATCACTTTATGGAAGGCCGACATGCAGTTGTTCGAAACACATCCGGCAAGCGAGCATGAGCTCTATCTCAAGCTCTTCATCACCTGCGGCGGCGGGCTCTAGCAATTTTTGCGCATCTTGCGCGACCGATCGGCACACCACTTGCGATTGAGTGAGATCAGGGCACCGTCCTGAGCGCTCAGTTCGCTCGCGCCGAACTCTCTCGCGCCGAACTCTCGATCGCTACCGCGGACATTACTTCGCGCGGGCTTACGTTTTGTGACCTCGCCGTGAAGTCGAAGAGCGTCTGCGCGCAGTTCTTGTCTTGCCAACAACCTACTAACTGGATGGATCGCTGCCATGTCTGACGCACAACCGACCGAACCCCGCTACGACTCCTTGTTTGCTCTGATCACGCAGCGGTTGTACTGGTTTTTCATCGGCCCGATGTTCCTGGTTCTGATGTTGCTCGGCATCCTTAACGATGAGGATGGCCGGCAACTGGGCTTCAGTGTTGCTTATCTTGTCGGTCTGGCGGGCTTGCCGCTGTCGCGCTGGTTGGAAATTCGGACGGGCAACGCCATCACAGCCGATGGTCAGCCGGCAACCTGGCAACACTTCTGGAAGTACACCATTTTTTCTCTCGGGATTGGACTCGTCGCACTCATCGCGGCAAACGTTTGGGTGCGAATGTAGGCCTGCGACATCTATTACTGAAGCCTTGCTTCTTTTTCGAAGGGCGATTGTGCAACCGTGGATCATCATCACCTCGTACACTTCTTGGGCTTGCTGGCCATCATCCTGGTAGGTGCCAAGATTGGCGGCGCTTTGGCACAACGAATTGGCCAACCTGCCGTCTTGGGCGAATTGCTCGCTGGCGTTGTTCTTGGCTCTTCACTCCTAGGCTTGGTCGATGCAAAGGACGAGATCATTACGCTGCTTAAGGAAGTGGGCGTCATTATCCTGCTCTTCGAGATCGGGCTCGAAACTGACCTGAAGAAGTTGCTAAAAGTCGGTGGCGCATCCGTTGCTGTGGCGCTCGCTGGAGTCATTCTGCCGTTCTCGCTCGGCTATGCCGTCTGCTGGGCGATGGAGCTTGATTACCTTGTCTCGCTGTTTGTTGGAGCGGCACTGACGGCCACTAGTGTCGGGATCACGGCTCGTGTGTTGTCCGATTTGGGACGTCTGCAAGATCCCGAGGGACAAGTAATTCTCGGTGCTGCCATTCTGGATGACGTTATTGGCCTCGTCATCTTGGCCGTCGTCACAGGAATGGCTGGCGGGGCGGAAGTCACGGCACTGGGGGTTGCGCAAACGACGGGCATCGCTTTTGGTTTCCTTGTGGTCACGTTGCTGCTAGGGCTTTGGATCGTGCCTTGGCTGGACCGCATTCTGCAAGTCTTCAGAATGCCTGGCTCTCCCACCATCATTGCGCTCGTTGTTGCCCTGGGGCTCGCCTGGCTGGCAGATCAGGTTGGCTCGGCACTCATCATTGGTGCCTTCGCTGCTGGCCTGTTCCAACGAGAACTACCGATGCACGAAGAGATCGAAAAAGGAGTCGCCAGTCTCGGGCATTTCTTCGTGCCGATCTTCTTTGTGGCCGTTGGTGCCGCAGTGGATGTGCGGACGTTCAATCCACTCGATCCCGCAGCTCATCCAATTCTGCTGCTCGGCGGTCTGCTCGTGGTGGCGGCTATTATTGGCAAGTTTGCCGCGGGCTTTGCGCCGTTCTGGTTCAAAGGAAACAAAGCGATCATTGGGGTGGGAATGATCCCGCGTGGCGAAGTCGGCCTGATTTTCGCCGGCATGGGACTTAGCAGCGGAATTTTCGATCGCGGGCTGTTCAGTGCCGTCGCCCTCATGGTGATGGTAACCACTTTTATCGCCCCTGTATGGCTCAAGTGGCTTGCAGTGCCGAAGAAGCCTCAGCGGTCGGATTCCGAAGGAATTGAAGATCTGGTGGCAGGGCCGCGAGAGGAAGATTAGTCACGGCGTAAGATGCCATAAAAATGCCACTGGCATTGAATCCAGTGGCATGACGGTTGATCTTTTGGAGTAGTCGACGTTACGCCTTTGGCGTCTTGCGCAGCTGAATCCACTCGCTATGGAATTTCTTATCGAGTGGCTTGTCGGTGCGCTGATAGGTGTGAGCGCCGAAGTAGTCGCGCTGGGCTTGCAGCAAGTTGGCGGGCAAGCGCTCGCGGCGATAGCTGTCGTAGTAAGCCAGGGCGTTGCTGAACTCGATGACCGGCAGGCCCATCTGCGTCGCTGTCACAACGACCTTGCGCCACGAGTCCTGGGCCTTCTTCAAAGCTTCGGTGAAGAACGGGAAGAGGAGCAGGTTCTCAAGATTAGGCTGCGCGTCGAAGGCTTCCTTGATCCGCTCGAGGAACTGAGCGCGGATGATGCAGCCACCGCGCCACAGCAGGGCGATGTCGCCATAGTTGAGCGGCCAGTTGTGCTCCTTGGCGGCAGCTTGCAGCTGCACATAACCTTGAGCGTAACTGCAGATTTTCGAAGCGTAGAGCGCTTGCTTCACGTCTTCGATGAATTGCTTCTTGTCGCCGATGTTTACTCCAGACGATGCTGGCGAAGGACCAGCTAGAATCTTCGAGGCCCGGACGCGAGCATCTTTGAACGACGACAGCGAGCGAGCATACACGGCTTCCGTCACCATCGTGCTGGGCACACCAAGGTCGAGGGCCAATTGGCTCATCCACTTGCCCGTGCCCTTGGCGCCGGCGGCGTCGAGGATCTTGTCGACGAGGTAGCCGTCGCCACCTTGGTCATCCTTCACACTAAAGATGTCACGGCTGATCTCGATGAGGTAGCTTTGCAGCTCGCTGCGGTTCCATGAATCGAACACGTCGTACAGTTCGTCGTTTGTCAGGCCGGCTGCTTCCTTGAGCATCAGGTAGGCTTCGCAGATCAGCTGCATGTCGCCGTACTCGATGCCGTTGTGAACCATCTTCACGTAATGACCAGCACCACGCGGCCCAACCCATTCGCAGCAAGGGATGTCTTCTTTCGGACCGACCTTGGCGGCGATTGCTTGGAAGATCGGCTTTACGAGCGGCCAACCTTTTTCGCTGCCGCCGGGCATCATGCTCGGGCCCTTGAGGGCGCCTTCTTCACCGCCGGAAACGCCGGTGCCGATGTAGAGCAAACCCTTGCTCTCGACATACTGCGTACGGCGTTCGGTGTTGGTGTAGTGCTCGTTACCGCCGTCGATGATCACATCGCCGGGCGAGCAAAGCGGGATCAGCTTTTCGATCAGATCGTCAACGGCAGGACCGGCCTTCACCATCATCATGATCTTGCGTGGAGTCTTCACCGCCGCAACAAGTTCTTCCAGCGAATGACAGCCGGTGAACTTTTTCCCCTTGGCGCGGCCGGAAATGAATGCGTCGGTCACCGAAGTGGTTCGATTGAATACAGCGACGCTGTAGCCGCGGCTCTCTACATTCAAAGCCAGATTTTCGCCCATGACGGCGAGACCGATCAAACCAAAGTCGGCTGCAGGGGCTTGGGACTGGGAACTGGGGGCTGGGGAAGGAGACATCTATTCGACCTTTGCGTTGAGGGAGCTTTGTAGTGCGTGTATTCGACGACCGAGTATCTCGGCTATTTTCAAAACTGGATCCACTTGTTGTTGTGTGCAGAATTCCAATTCGACTGAAAGACAAAGTTGCGTTTCTAATTCAGCCAGCGAGCCCAAAGCGATCGAAACAAACCGAAGATATTCACGAGTTGAGTTTCGAGCGAGGCCTTCGGCGATATTCGAAGGAATGGAAATGCTCGCGCGGCGAATTTGACTGGTCAATCCATAAACTTCTCGGCGGGGAAAGTTCGCGGAAAGTTTGTAGACACTCTTCGCCAGCGAAATCGCCTCTTGCCAAACGATTAAGTCGCGGTAGCTGCGAATAGCGGCCATTGCCTTCTTTCCCCAGCTCCCAGTTCCCGGTCCCTAGCCCCCTCCTAGCTAACACCCTTCCAACTTGGCTTCTCAGGCAAGTAGCTATCGAACTCGGCGAGCAACATCTTTTGATATTCACCCGCAAACGTCTCATTCAAAAAGCGATCGATGGCTTCATCATGAAACCGCTTCCAACTGGCGTCTTCATTGCCGGGATTGATCGGATAGAAGAGGCAGTTGTTGGCCTTGGCAGCGGCATAGTCGCCAGGAGCATCGCCAATCATCAGCGTATGGCTGGGGGCGTACTTCTGCGAGTTCGTGAGGACTTCCTTCTTCGTGCCGACTTCCTGGCCGCAGATCGCGGTCACGAACTGATCGATACCATGCTCGCTCCATTCCTTCTTCAGCGCGTCGTTCGGCGTGGCCGAGCAGACGATCATGTCGGCCTTGCCTTGCAGCTTTTTCAAGCTGTCGAAGACATACGGGAATGGCGGCACGTGACGAACCATATCGTCGACGGTCTTGTTCACGGCCTTCGACCACGCGAGGCATTCGGTTAGGGCCTTGTCGCCGCTGGCCTTCACCTTGGCTTCGAGCGCTGGATTGCCCAGCTTGGTTTCTTCCTTGACCCACTTGCGCAGTGCATCAGGAATTTCGATCTTCACGCCGCGAGCGATCACCTCGGGCCGCTTCTGCAGCCACTCGAGCGCTTCGATGAGCGCCGGGAAGCGATTGATGCCGCGGCTCTTGCTGTACAGGTTCACAAACTCGGCACATTCGCGAGCGTACTTGCTTACGGCTTGCAGGCCGTAGTAGTTGATGATGTTCGGAATGAAGCACTCTTTGTGCTTCAGTTCCATGGTGTCGAACGTGCAGCCATCGCTATCGATGCCGACGAGGAAAGCGTGTTTGGGAGCTATCTCATACATGGGTGAGGCTGTTGGTTAGAGGTTAGGGTTGAAGGGGGAAAGGGACGAAGCGATGAAGAGATAGAGCAGCAGGAATTTACTTGGCCAATCGCCTTCGCAGGGCCGCTTGAAGTCCTTGGAGCATGCGAAGCAACTCGCTAGTTCGTGCTAGGAATGCTTCTGCATACTCTTTCTTGAAATATCCGAGTTCTTGAGAAATGATGATTTGTGTTTCAACTTCAGCCAATGAACCGCGGGCAATGGAAAGGAATTGAAGGAACTCCTTGGTGGAGTCGCGTTGATGTCCTTCGGCAATATTTGAGGGAATAGAAACTGCACTCCTGCGAATCTGACTGCAAATGCCGTACTGCTCGTGCTTAGGAAACGATTCCAGGGCACGACAAATATCAACTGCGAGTCGCAAGGCAGCTTGCCAAACCTAGAGGTCGCGATAATTCCTCATCACAACCTCCCGCCTTGGCTTTCCCTCTCTTCAACCCTTTATCCCTTCCTCGCTTCCTCCCTACTACTTTGCCCGATCCGCTTGCGGCACATACTTCGGCAACTTTTGCGCGGCGAACGTCTTCTTAAGCCGCGTCATCCGTTGACGACCATCAACGATAGGCAAGCTGACCATCCCTTCGCCGACGAGGGGCTTGGCGTACCTGAGGAAGTCGTCGGTGACGTCGTTGCCCGCAGCGGTGATCCACTTCTTGGGGAAGGTCCGCTCGCTGTTGGCGACTTCGGTCAAAGGAACCTTGTCGTAGGTCACACTGTAGACGGCACCTGGGTTACGCAGGATGGTCGACATGTAGCCGCTCTCACCCTTGGCGGCGATGACGGCGCAGTTCTCGCCGGCGCGATAGGCTTCGTCCAAATCGACTGTCGAGGCATAAGCCATCGAGTGACGCTGGTCGGTGCCGGGCACATTGCCGCGAGCACTTCCCTTGGCCTTCAAGCCGATCTTGTTGAGGTAGTTCACGACCAGCTGAGCCACCGTCGTTTCGCTGCTGCTGAACTGCGTGTGGCCGAACGAGTCTTTACGCTCGCCCAAGCTGCCGACGTTAAAGCCTTCGCTGATGACGACAATGCAGCGACCGTCTTTCACCAGTTGATCGTTGACGTTATCAGCCAATTGCTCGAGCGAGCAAGGGCTTTCGGCCAGATAGATCTGCAACGGCATCTCGCGATTCGGATCGGCCAGCCGAGCCGCGGCAGGAATGAAGCCGATCTTGCGACCCATGGCTTGCATGACCAGCACAGGGTCTGCGGGGCACGAGCCTTCGTTTTCTTCGTTGGCATTTTGAACCGCGTGCATCCAGTACTTGGCGGTGCTGCCGTAACCAGGTGTATGGTCGATGAGCTTGAATTCGGAATCGCCGACGTCGTTGTCGATTGTCTTGGGCCCGCCGATGCCAATCAGGTCCAAGCCTCGCTGCTGCGCAAGCTGAGCCACTTTGTTGGCGGTGTCCATCGAGTCGTTGCCACCGATGTAGCAGAAGTAGCCGACATCGTGAGCCTTAAATACCTCCAGCACGCGATCGAAGTCTTCGTTTTGATTCGCCTTGAGCTTGTAACGGCAAGTGCCAATCGAACCGGCGGCCGGCGTGTAACGAAGGAGCGAGATCTCGTCGCGGCATTGCCCCGAGAGGTCGAGCAACTCTTCTTTCAGCACCCCTTCGATGCCGTGAAATGCGCCGTAGACGGTGCCGATGTTGTCGTAGTTGCGAGCCGCTTCGATCAGGCCGCGCAGCGTGTTGTTGATCACCGGACTCGGGCCGCCGCTTTGGGCAACGACCAGGTTTTTCTTCTTGCTCATGATTTCGTGCTGATTGAGCGGTGCTCGTGGAGAGTTACGTCTGGTTTGTAACCGGCAAAAGCCGGGTAAAACGGGAAACCGCGATTTTAGCCGGGTAGCCGAGGGGCGCGAAGGGACGGAAAGTGGCTGAATTGCCGGTGCTGGCAAGGAAAGGCAGCGGAAGCACAAACCAGGGGAAGACACTCGTAAAGGGTCAGCAGTCTGCCTAAACTGGCGTTTATGAGCACTTGGTCGCCAATGAATGGTCCAATTGACTTGGACTTGCCGCAGTTCATGCTAGTTCAACTTGCTGAGCGTTTTGGCGAGATTCCCGTGGCACGTATCGCCATGAGGCCTCTTCCGGGTCAGGCCACGGAAGAAGCCGTGGTTTATCTCGCCGAGCACGAAGACCGCTTGTGCGAACTAGTCGACGGAATTTTGATCGACAAAGCGACATGGACATTCCATTCCTTCATCGGCAGCCGGATTTGTAGTTCACTTGCATCGTATGTAGGTCTGCATTCAGGTGGAATCGTGCTGGGGGGCAGTGCAGCATACAGATTGCGCACAGGACTCATTCGCCGCCCGAATACGGCGTACTTAGCAGCAGATCGCGCCCAGCAGTTTTTTGCAGGAATTCAAGAAAATCTCATTCCTGTCGCACCCACCCTAGCCGTCGAAGTCATTAGCGATTCGAACAGCCGCAAGGAAATGGATGAGAAGTTGAAGGAGTATTTCTCTACGGGGAGTGAAGAAGTTTGGTACGTCTATCCCAAGACGCGTGAGTTGCACCAGTTCACCAGCCCCCAGTCCCCGCTGGTCTGGCAAGGAACAGCCATGGTCTCGACCTCCCTGCTGCCCGGTTTCGAACTAAAGCTCGCCGAGATCTTTCAAAATCCACTCGACGCGCTCAAGTAAATTGGTCGCACGGGGTGATTCAATCGGGGTGGGCGGTTCATTAAGATCGGTGCCTGTTGCAGGGGTCTGATTTAGGAATGACTCGTTCACCGCACTAATCGCGGCAACTCTTCTTCAAGGGTGCGTCATGACGACGAAGGATGCGGCAAACACCAAGGCTCCGGTGGTCGAATCAAAGCCTGCGAACAAGCTCACCTTTCGCGATCGTCTGTCGCAACTCAACTTTCTTGATGCCTGCAAACTGCTCGGCCCCGCAGGAAAAAACTGATTCAGCAGGGCGGCAAGTGGGAAATCAATCCCGAACAGCAGGTCTATCTCGGGAACGATCTATTCCGCGTCCGCTTTTTTGAGACGACGAAGCAGGGGCTGCCTGTTGTCGCCAGCATCACGCCAAGGGCCGATTCCCGCAGCCGATTACTATGGAACTGCACTGGCTGCGAAGGTCCCTGTGAGCATCTCGGAGCAGCCTTCTCTCTGCTGCTGGAGGAGAAGACTCTTCTGGGCCTGGCGGTTGCTCCAACCGAGCCCGGTAAGCCGCTCGAAAGTTTGCCGGAAGAAGAATTGTACCTGCGGGCGCTCAGTGACCGGGCCGAACGCGCCCGCACCGAAAAAATGAAGATCGCCGCGGCTGTGCCCGAGCAGCCCTGGACCCATTACACCGTCACCAGCATGCTCACCGGCAAGACGTTTCGCGTTGCCTTGCGCGGCACCGGACTGGGTTTTGGGCGAACTGGTCGCCTCGCAAGGAGCAGCGACCCCTGCTCAGCCGCAACTCGTCAGCGAAATCACCTCGGAACTTTCACAGTGCGTCGAAGTAGATCCCGCCGGCAAGCAGCGGCTGACGATCACCCTCCCCGACCGCAGCGCTCTGGAAGGCCTGGCTGTCACCCTCGCTCAACTCCTTTCAGTCACGAAAACTTAATTCTCCGCTGGCTCGTATAGACAGATTGCCTGCTAAGCCCACTCCCCGCGGCATTTTTTTGGCAACGGAAAGCTATCCCCGCGATAGCTAGCGGGAATAAACTTAAGGGGACGGGGCGAACCCCTATTAGCGAGTCAACTTAGTCTCGCTGCTGCAAATTGCCGCAAGTTCCTCTCTCGAAACAACTTGCTGCTGATTGAAGCGGCGATTTTCCGCAACGGAGACCGGACGTTGGCGTTGTCGTTGACGCAGTTCAACGCGCTGGTCGATGAACACACGTCTGCTTTGTACCGCATTGCCTATCGCATGATGGGGGACCGGCACGAAGCTG
Organism: Anatilimnocola aggregata; assembly: GCF_007747655.1. Lineage (NCBI taxonomy): Bacteria > Pseudomonadati > Planctomycetota > Planctomycetia > Pirellulales > Pirellulaceae > Anatilimnocola > Anatilimnocola aggregata. Next base: position 535,695 of record NZ_CP036274.1, on the reverse strand, counting down.
AGGATATGGTTCAAGAGACCTTCCGCTCAGCGTGGAAAAGCCGTGAGGCTTTCTGCGAAGGGATCGGGGACCGCGCGTGGTTAGCGTCAATCCTGCGCCGGCGAATTGTGGATCGTTGGCGGCGCAAGGCCCCCCCTCCCACCTTGGCTGGCGAACAACCTTTGGATGTTGGCGTGCAGCCGATCGATCCGCTGGCTAGTGACTACACCGACGAGATGCAGTTCGCCCTGTCGCAACTTCCGACCGAGTTGCGCGAGACATTACTGCTGGTCGTCGTGGGCGAGTTAACCCATCAGGAAGTCGCCGATTTGCTGGAAGTTCCGCTGGGCACCGTGTTATCGCGGGTCAGCCGGGCGCGCCGGCGATTACGCGAAGTGCTGATTGCAGCCCGTACATGACATACCCCACCCACCGCCTCAATCGAACAGCTTGAAGTAACTAGCGCTCTCGTTCCATGGATCACGTTCCCGACGATTCCCGCCTCGACGACTTGCTCCGCGATATCGCGGTGCCGCAAGAACTCGCTGCGCGGCTGAAGGAAATCGCGATTCCCACGGACGATGAACTCGATCAACTGGTATGCGGGTTGGCTGTTCCCGAAGAACTGTCGCTGCGGCTGCATGCAATTCCCGAAGACGACCTGCTCGATGAAGAGTTGCAGGAAGTGGACGCGCCCCTTACGCTGCGCGGCCAATTGCAACTGCCAACACCGGCCGATCGCTGGCGCAACGTGCAGCGCTGGGCCGCTCGCTTGACAGTGGCCGCCGCGCTGTTTTTGGCCGTCTCGGCAACGCTGTTCACTTCCGGGGCCGCATACCTGACGTCGATCTATCCACCCGCTGTCGAACCGCAATGGGTCGTGCTCGCTCAGGCTCCGGGTACTTGGGACGGCTCGCTGATTCCCGCCCCGGACGAATCTGACGAGGGGGTTACCTGGCTGCCACACCAGGAATCGCTACCGTCGATGGCGATGACGGTCGAACCTGCCGAGAGCGACACCACGCTGATGGGCGAAGTCGATCCGAGTCTGTTCCTGACCAGCAGCGGCCCGGTGGGTCAGTTGCAGTCGCTCCTGCGCAGCGGCATGCGTCCCTGGGACGATGTTGTGCTCATGAAGTACGGCCTGCTCGGTGCGCCGCAGTATTCCGAAGATGAACTTCCCGAATTAATCCGCGTGCAACTGCCGGCCCGTTCCGGCATCGAACCGCCGCTGGTTCGCGAATTCGATCGTCGCTTTCTGCTGCGCGAAGGGATCTTTCCGCCCGTTAGCCCCGGCCGCAATCCCAAACTGCAACAGCTGGAGATTCCACTCAGCACCGCAAATTCGTCGGTCGAACTGGCCGAAGCAGCGCTCGCGAACGGCAAACTCCCCAACGCCGACGAAATTCGCGTGGAACAGTTTGTGGCCGCGCTCGAATCGCGACTTCCACCCGCTCCACGCGGCAGGCTAGACCTCGTTATTAACGGCAGTCCGTCCCCCTTCGGCCCGCCCGATGCCAAGTTGCTGCACATTGGCGTGCAGGCGGGCAAGTTGAAACGCCAATCGAAGCAGCCCACGCACCTGGTAGTGGCGATCGATATCTCGGCCAGCATGGCCCGAGGCAATCGGCTGGAAATGGTGCGCCACGCCCTCAATCAAATGCAGGGGCAGATGACGGGGCGCGACGCGCTCTCGATTGTCGCCTTTGAAGAAGACATCGTCTGCCGCACCGAGCATTTGACCGCTAGCCAGGGGGAAGAGTTGCGGCAGCAGCTCCTCGAATTGAATCCTCGTGGCGGCACCAACCTGGCGGCCGGTTTGCAAACCGCAGCTTCGGTTGCCTTGACCGAACCACCGCTGATGAATGTAGGTTCTTATCGTCAACGGCTGGTCTTGATTACCGACAGCCGGGCAGCGATGCCGGACGATACGGCCGAAAAGATCACGGAAGTGATGACGCTCATCGGCGCGGAAGGGGTTGGCTTTGATGTGCTCGATGTCTCCGGCCGTTCCGAGCCCGACCCACTCTTGAGCCAATTGACGCAAGAACTGGCAGGGACTTATCGGGCGATTAGTTCGCGGCAGCAGTTGTATGCTTCGCTGGTCGAAAGCCTGGCAGGGCATAGTCCAGCGGTCGCGCTCGAAGCGCAACTTCGCATTCGTTTCAATCCGCAAACCGTGGGCGCGTATCGTCTGCTCGGTCACGAGCCGAACCTGCTCGCCGCGGTTGTTCCCGCTGCCGTCGATGCTCAATTGCTGCCGGAAGAAGCTGCGGGAGCTTTGCTTGAACTTTGGCTAACCGGCCATAGCAGCACCAATCTGGGCGAAGCCATCATCACTTGGAAAGACCCGCAAACGAGTCAGCGTCAGCAGAAAAAGTTGCCGCTCACGCGCAATCACATCGCTTCGTCGTTTGGCGAAACACCTGCTTCGCTGCAAACGGCGGCCGTGGCCGCCGAGATTGCGGAACAACTGCGCGGCTCGCGCGAAGCCTTGCGGAGAGAGAATCTGCTCCCGACGCAGCAGCGCAATACAGCCGCTACGATCCGTACAACCATACGGCCGTGGAGCCTGACGCTGCGGCAAGAGCCCGATTTGAATCGCCTGCTCACCTTGCTCGATCGAATGGAGAAGATTCGCGGCCGCTAACGGCAAACCCCGCAACAAACGTTGGCAACAAGCGAGGCAAATTGCCGCCGTCGAATGACGATTTGGCGTCAAGTCGGTCAAGGATGGAGAAAATGTCGCCTGGAGGGCCAGTTTGAGACTAAAACGGTTGAAGTCAGGTCCTGATGACTATAATTTACCAATTGGCACTCTGCGCATTCCCCTTGTCTGAAGTTCGTTCCCCCGTTGTTCTTTCGTCTGACATTGGCTCGCTTCTCGGCGTGCTCCGTTGTCGGCATCCGTTCCCCAAGTAGCCACTTTCGCTATCGACTATTATTTCCCGACGATTCGCTCACCGTTCGCTGTGGCGGCAATAAATGACTCGTTGCCCCGCGAACGTTCAACAGTACACGCACTCAGCAGGCAGATTAAGGATTCACGTCATGACCAGGCGATCTTCGCTCGAGTTCGGTTCACTTCGATTAGGTTCACGCGCAAAATTAGCGGCTTGGCTCTTTGCCGGTGCGCTCGTTGGTCTTGCCGGGTTCACCGAATCGGCCCAGGCTATTGAACCGGCGCGTGCGTTTCTCGAAGGCCTGCGCGAACGCGGCTATTACGATGTGGCCATCGACTACCTCGATGTTGCTGCCAAAAATCCCGCCGTGCCGGCTGAATTCAAAACGACGCTGCAATACGAACGGGGTGTAACCCTCGTCGATGGGGCCAAGGCCCAGCGCGACCCGGCACTGCGAGAAAAGCAACTCGACGAAGGTCAGCAGGCGCTCCAAAAGTTCATCGGCAGCAACTCGTCGCACATTCTGGTGATTGCTGCCCGCAGTCACTTGGGCAACGTGGTGGTCGAGCGCGCTCGGGCTCGCATGAAGAAATCGGAGAAGGCTCTCCCCGCACAAAAATCAGCGTTCTTGACCGAAGCCCGCACGTTCTACACGGAAGCGCTCAAAGTCTTCGAAGATCTGACGACCGAAATCGGCGAAAAGCTGAAGGCGTATCCCGCGGCGCTGGATGAAAAGAAAGAAGCCAAGAAGTTCGAAGAACGCGAGCAGTTCCGCAAGGACTATCTCCAATCGCAACTTCTGCAGGCTGCCACTCGCGAAGAAATGGCCGAAACTTACGAAGCTGGCGCGAAGGATCGGACCACGGCGCTCGAAACGGCGGCCAAAGAGTACGGCGAGATCTACTCGAAGTATCGCACCCGCCTAGCCGGCTTGTATGCCCGCATGTATCAGGCCCGCTGCTTGCAGAAGCTTGGCAAACACAAAGACGCCCTCGGCTACTTCAACGAACTGCTGGCCAATCCCGATAATCCGGAACCCTTCCGCGTGATGCGGGTGAAAGTCACCGAACTGGCCATGGCCTCGTGGATCGATCAAAAACTGTATCTCGAAATCATCGACAAGAACAAAGAAAAGCGGCCGGTCCAACTGGTCGACTCCGCCCGCCCAGCCGAAGATCGCAGCGAAGAGTTCATGTCGATTCGAGTCGATATTGCCAGGGCGATGAAGCTTTACGCTGATGAACTCAAAGCCAAGGATGCCAAAGACCCCAATGCCCGCAAACTGTTGGTCGACGGCGGCAAGTTGGTTCGGTACGTCATGAAGTTTCCGGGGCCGTTCCAAGAGCGGGCGCGCAACATGATTGGCGACTTCGGCGGCGATGGGGGCGAAGTTACTGACAAGCCCGAACCAAAGAACTTCGCCGATGCCCGCAAGGTCGGCAAAGAATCGATCGATGAAATGCAGGCCGCCAACACCTTGGTGAAGAGCCTGCCCGATCGCCTCAAGACGCTCAAGGATCCCGCCGAGCGTACGGAAACGCAGAAGCAACTCGAAGATGCGACCAAGCAAGCTGCGCAGGCGACCGACGATGCTGTCCGTTATCTGAAACTAGCGATGGGCTATGTCGAACCTGCGACTCCCGTCGAGGAAGTGAATCTGGTTCGCTACCTCCTCTGCTACCTGGCCTATACGAAGGCCGAATACCTGGAAGCGGCGGTGGTGGGCGATTTCATTTCTCGCCGCTATCCCGATGCTCAGGGTGCGCGCCAATGCGCCAAGATCACCATGGCGTCGTACATCAAGCTGTACGGCGAGAAGGACCCTCAGAATCCCGATGAAAAGAAGGACTTCGAAGCTCAGCAGATCGTCAGCATCTGCAAATACATCACGCAGAAATGGCCCGATTCCACGGAGGCGGCCGAGGCGCTCAATACCCTGATTCCATTCATGATCAAGGAGAAGCGACTTGCCGAAGCGCAAACGTACCTTGACCAAATTCCCGCCGACCACGCTTCCCGCGGAGCGGCCGAGTTGAAGATGGGTCAGGCCTTGTGGGCCGCCTATCTGGAAGGCTCTAAGCAACTACGCGACTGGGAAAACGGCACCGAAATCAAGCCCGAAGGTGTCGATCTGGCTGCCAAGAAGACGGAACTCGATAGCCTGAAGAGCAAAGCCAAAACCACGCTCATCGATGGTGTGGCGCGCATGCAAGCCAGCGGCGAAGTGAATCCGATTGTCGTCACCGCGGTCCTTTCGCTGGCCCAGATTTATGTCGATACCAACGAGCCCGCCAAAGCGGCTGCCCTGCTCGAAGATCCCAAGGTTGGCACGCTGGTGCTCGTTCGCAAGAACGATCCCACGACTCAGCGTGAAGGCTTTCCCGAAGAAACTTACAAGACTGCCCTGCGCAGTTACATCTCGTCGCTTGGTACGGCTGGCGGCAATGCCGACGAAACAGTGACCAAGGCCAAGGGGGTGATGGAATCGCTCAATCAATTGGTCAGTGCCGACGAAAAGGGGCAGTCCAAGCTGATTGGCATTTACGTCAGCCTCGCTCGCGATCTGCAAAAGCAAATGGAACTTGCCGAACCGGCTTCCAAGGTGGCGCTCGGCAAGGGCTTCGAAGCGTTCCTGGGTCAGATGGCCAAGGAATCGAAGGATTTGAAGGTTCTTAACTGGGTCGCGGAAACGTATCGCGGCATGGGTGAAAGCTTCGGTCCAGCTTCGAAGGGGATCAATCCCGAAGCGGCCCGCTACTTTGCCGAAGCCAATGCCACCTATCAACGCATTCTCGATACTGGCAAGAAGGACCCGACTTACTTGCAGCCTGCCATGGCCACTTCGCTCCGCCTGTCGGTGGCCCGCACGAACCGCTCGATGGGCAAATTCAAAGAAGCCATGGACCTCTTCGACGAGATCTTGAAGGCTCAGAACATGCTTCTCCCTGTGCAGATCGAAGCTGCCCGCACCTATCAGGATTGGGGCGCGCTCAAGGGAGAGAAGATGGAAGACAACTATCAGCGGGCGATTTTCGGTGCCCGCCCCATGAAAGATCCGAAGACCAAGCAAGACAAGAACAACGTTTGGGGCTGGGCGCAAGTTGCGAGAATTGTCGCATCCAATGCTCAGTACAAAGACATCTTCCACGAAGCACGGTTCAACCTGGCCCTCTGCCGCTACAACTACGCGATGGCTCAGAAGACCGACGTAAAGAAGAAGGAACAACTGGCCTACGCCAAGAAGGACGTTGCCATCATGTATGGCTTCTATCCCGACCTGGGGGGCGACAAGTGGCGGGCCCAGTACGACTCGTTGCTCAAAAATGTTCAACAAGCCCTGGGTGAACGCCCACTAGGCCTGGCCGCTCTGCGGCAGCCAGAACCTCCAGCTGCGAATAGCACGACGCCTACCAAGGCTGGGACGACGACCGCTCCGACAACAACCACCAAGGCAGCTGGAAGTGCCACTTCTGCCAAATAGTTCCGTGTCATCCGCTTGCTCATTCGCCTCCAAGTCGACATTCGTTCCAACATTTCAGCGCCGCCTTGCTTCGCGGCGACCTTATCGAACCGGAGATTTTGTCATGCAGTTCCGTCAGTCCACGATCGCAGTTGCTGCTGCCATTCTCGGCAGTTGCTGCACGTTGGCCGCTCAGGCCCAGTCGCTCGATACGATCTATTCCACCAAGGGTGGTGTGCCGAGCAAGGGGACCGTTACCACGATCACCAAGAACGAGATCGCGCTCGATATGGCCGGCGTGCCCCGATCTTTTCCCGTCAACGAAATCACTCGCGTGATCTTCGCCGACGAACCGAACGAACTAACTAATGCCCGCAACTCGGTTGTGGCGAAGAACTACAACGCAGCCGTTGAAGAACTGAAGAAAGTCGACCCAGCGGCCCTCACGCGCGAGTTCATGCGGCACGATGCGGCCTATTACAAAGCACTGTCTGAACTGCGCTTGGCCATGAGCGAAGGTGGGGACAAGACGAAGGCCGAAGCCGACATGCTGGCCTTCCTCCGCTCCGCTCCCGATAGCTATCACTTCTACGAAGCGGCCGAACTGCTCGGCGACCTGGCTGCCTCTTCGGGCAAGTACGAGAACGCGGTCCGCTACTACACGCCAATCTCCAAGGCTCCGTTCGAAGATTATCAAATGCGGGCCAACAACGCCGTCGCGCGGGCCCAAGTCGCTCAAAAGAACTTCCCCGCCGCCCTCGCCGGGTTCGAAGCCGTGCTCGCCGGCAATCTCAGCACCGTGGAAGCCACCCAGCAGAAAATGCTGGCCTCGGTCGGCAAGGCCCAGTGCCTGGGCGAAACCGGCAAGGCCGATGAAGGCGTTGCCATGGCCGAAGGGATCATTGCCAAGAATGACCCGCAAGACGCCAAGCTCTTTGCCCGCGCTTACAACGCTCTCGGTGCCTGCCACCTGAAGGCCGGCCGCCCGAAGGACGCTTTACTCGCCTATCTGCATACCGATGTTTTGTTCTACGCCGATAGCGACGCCCATGCCGAAGCCCTCTACAACCTGGTCAAGCTGTGGGGTGACCTGAACAAGGCCGACCGGGCGACCGCTGCCCGGGCAACGTTGCGCGAACGTTACGCTGGTAGCATCTGGAATGCGAAAGAATAGCTTTTCAGTGCCAAAAACGCGGGTTGCTGCTTTACTATGCCCCGCCTCGGTAATTAGAATGTCCAGTCCACATCGGGGTGCCGGCTCATTCGAGCTGGCGATGGTTTGCCTACGGCACCCTCGCATCTGCAGATCGCTTCCTTCACTGCCCTGCCCACGGGTCTCTCGCGAGATTTCTCCATTTGGAATAGTTGTGCCGCCAGGATGAACCTGGTGACCGCAAAATACCTGCAGGGAATAAATTCGCAGCGCTGGAAAGAATCTGTTTAGGCAACTATTCTTGGAAACAATCTTTACATCGGGTTTACTCGGGATTTGGGGAGGCAGTCATGCGGTGGCTTGAAGTTTCAAAGCCGTGGGGTTTGGTTGTAGTCCTGCTGCTTGCGCTTGGTCTAAGCGTTGAGGCTGGCCGTTCGCTCGGCATCGTCACCGGCCCCGTAGCCGTTGCGCAGGACGAGCCTGCCGAAGAGCCCGCTGCCGCCGAAGAGCCCGCTGGCAAGCCTCAGCAAAGCTACCTCGCCTGGTTCTTCAAAGCGCTTGGTATTCGTTACACCATCGCCTTCCTGGCTCTGTCGTTTAGCTTCGTGGCTATTTTGGTGATGAACTTCCTGGTCTGCCGCCGCGATTCCTTCGTCCCCCGCCACTTGATCGATGCCTTCGAAGCTCACCTCAACGAAAAGCGCTTCCAAGAAGCCTTTGATCTGGCGAAGAACGATGAATCGTTCCTAGGGCAAATGCTCTCTTCGGGCATGGCCAACTTGCAAGCCGGCTACGACAAGGCGATGGAAGCCATGGCCGAAACCGCCGAAGACGAAGGGATGAAGATTGAGCATCGTCTCAGCTATATCTCGCTCATCGCCAGCATCAGCCCACTCGTCGGTTTGCTCGGCACGGTGGACGGAATGGTGGCATCGTTCCAGGTGATCGCGATTAGCGGTGCCACGCCCAAGGCCTCCGATTTGGCGGAAGGTATTTCGATGGCTCTCATTACGACCCTCGTCGGTCTCGTGCTCGCCATTCCCGCGATTCTCGCCTTCAACTTGTTTAAGAATCGAATCTCCCGTCTCACCATGGAAGCTGGCCACGCTGCCGGTCGCTTGATGGGTCGCTTCGAATCGATGGGTAAGAAGTAATTGACGTACGACATCGTTTCGCGTCGGGGTTTGTAGTTCCGCGTTGGTTGGACAAGTGATTTCATGGGTTTCAAGCTAAAGCGAAAAGAAGTCGAGCAGTACGAAATCGACATGACGCCGATGATCGACATGACGTTTCAGCTGATCGCCTTCTTCATGATTCTCATCAATTTCGAAGCTGCCGAGCAGGACTCCCGCGTCGTCCTGCCGTCCAGTCAACTAGCGAAGCCCCCCGAAGCCCCCTTCGAAACGCCAATCACGATTCAAATGACCAAGGACGGCAATCCGTTGTTGGCGGCAGAAGTATATGCAGATCGCAAGGCGCTCATCCCCAAGTTGAAGAATGAGGTTTACGTTCTGCAGACTCAGAATTCGTCGGCCGCCAATGCCACGATCATCATCCGGGCACATAAAGACTGCAAAACAGGCGATGTCCAGGATCTGATCAAAGTCTGTCAGGAAGTGGGCTTTGAAAAGTTCACGCTCCGGGCAAATGAAGAAATCGGCTACTAATTCAATCTGACTCAAAGTTGAACTATGGCAGTTAAAATCAAAAAGCAGGGGAACAGCAAGATCGCGATCGACATGACACCCATGATCGATATCGTGTTCCAATTGCTGACGTTCTTCGTAATGACGTTGAAGATCGCTACTGCCGAGGGCGATTTCAACATTCGCATGCCGCTGGCCGCTCCGCGCGCAGGTCCACCCGATCCTAACCAATTGCCGCCGATGAAGCTCTTCCTGAAGGCTGATTCGGCCGGCAAATGCGCCCGCGTCGTAATGAACGACTCGGAGTTCAGCGGTGGCGACCGGTGGACGCGATTGCACAATCACGTCGCCGGCATCGTTGGAGACGGCAGCTTGGCCTCCTCGGCCGAAGTTGAACTCGTTTGCGATTACAACCTGCACTACGAGCACGTAATCGAAGCGATCACTGCTGTCTCGGGCGAAATGCGCGACGGGCAAATCGTCAAACTGGTCGAGAAGATTAAGTTCTCACCGCCGGTCGCCCAGTAGCCCCCGGTTTCCAAATCATTCCAGACCCTGGTCACCCTCTCCGACCAGGGTTTTTTTATGCGCCGTTGCAGTTTTTTTCTGTGCAGTCGCGACAGCCAGTCTTTTGTGCCGGGCTGATTCTCACGACCTCGAGAACGAGCAGTCATCGCAGAAGGGGGTGTTCAACAATCGGGTCAATTGTTGAACAGGGACCTGCGCAACTCTCGGGTTTCCGAGCGATCGGTGTTCAACAATCGGGGTGAATGTTGAACATGTACGATGAATTTAGTTGGGAGATCACGAGACGAAGAGGTGCCCAGTGCTGAGCACATTTCTCTCGGTGGCAACGGTTGCCTGGGATGCTTGACTCGTTCGCCCGCAAGCCACCTCGTGGCCAGGCTGGACAACCAAATTGCCCCACTACCGAACTCGCAGTCGGCTTTACGTGTCTACCCATCGCCCCAATAATGCATGCCTGCCCTGCGCCGTAACAGCCGCGTTTCTTTAGTCCGCCCATTCGCCCCTATAGCTCAGCTGGATAGAGCAGCCGCCTTCTAAGCGGCAGGTCGCAGGTTCGAATCCTGCTGGGGGTGCTCAAGAAAACACGCGATTTCTCGCGTGTTTTCGCGTTTCTTGATCGAATTGAATGGCAAGCAGAGGCTTCGCGGAATGGCCAAATGTGCCCAATTAATGCCGCTAGTGGTCGACGATGAGGTGATGATGCGCAGGCTATTGCATCGCGCTCTGAGCCAAGATGGCTTTGCTTGCAATCTTGCGAACGATGGCAATGAGGCCCTGCAGATGTTGGCCGCAAGCAAATACGATGCCGTGGTAACCGACTTGAGAATGCCCAATCAACACGGTCATGCGCTGGCGACCCATCTGCTTGCCGCACAACGCCGTCCTGTAGTAATTATTCATACCGGCGTAATGGAGCCCAAACTCGCTAAGGATCTGATTGTCCGAGGAGTGGACGACATTCTTTTCAAGCCAACCGATTTCTCGGTACTCGCTGCGAAAGTAAAAGCGTTGGTGAAACGGCGTTCTGCGATGTTCAGGGAATACGTGATGCCTGAAGCGGCGGAGCCTAGGTCTACGGCAAACGATTCAACAACTACGGAGTCGACAAACGCCGAAGATGAGTTGTCCTCCACATCGCAAGCCGAGATGCCTGAAGTCTCCGTGCCGCTCAGGTCCAGCGAGGCAAGACCTGTTGACGCTCGCGAGTTCGGGCGTGGGTGGTCGCTTCTCCAAAGGGTCTTTAGCTGGGTTTCGGCGTAACCCAACAGCTTCACATCGCATCCAGCGCACGGCGTACGCAGGTTGACAACGCGGCGTAAGTGAACGGCTTCTCGAGGAAGTTCGTCGTGGATTCGAGAACTCCGTGCCGAAGGACCGCGTCGTCGGTATAACCCGACATGAAGAGCACTTTTAACCCGGGCTGGATCGCGCTGAGCTGATCGTAGAGTTGCCTACCGCTCATTTTTGGCATTACCACATCGGCGAGCAGTAGGTGAATTGGTCCTGCATGTGCGCGATACATTTGAAGCGCTTCCTCACCGTCGCCGGCCTGCAACACCGCGTAACCCTGCGACGACAAAATGCGACTGGCCAGCTTAAGCAGCATCTCTTCATCTTCTGCTACCAGGATCGTCTCAGTACCGCGCGGGGCCGACGTCGAAACTTTCGTCGCGTCCTCACTGGTTGCTGCTGTTTCATGTCTAGGTAGGTAGACCTTAAACGTGGTTCCTGTTCCCAACTCGCTATCGACCGTCACGTGCCCCTCACTCTGTTTCACGATTCCAAATACGGTAGCCAAACCCAACCCGGTCCCTTTGCCCGTTTCCTTCGTGGTGAAGAAAGGTTCAAAGATGCGAGACTTGGTTTGCTCATCCATCCCGGAACCGGTATCGCTCACGACCAGCATCACGTACGATCCGGCAGTCACTTCCCGATGGCTCTGCGCATAGGTTTCGTCAAGTTCGACGTTGGAAGTCTCGATGGTCAGCGTTCCTCCCTGGGGCATCGCATCGCGGGCGTTCACTGCCAGGTTCATGATTACCTGGTTCATCTGGCCCCCATCGACCTTCACCGGCCAAAGCCGCGACTGCAAACTGGTTTTAACCGTGATGTCTTCACCGATCAAACGATCAAGCATCGCCACGGCCTCCGTGACAACTTCGTTAAGATTCAAGAGCATAGGCCGCAAGATCTGCTGCCGGCTAAAGGCAAGCAATTGCTTGGTTAGAGACGCCGCGCGATTCGCGGCCTTGTAGATCTCTTCTACAAGTTCGCGACTTTCACCGCCCACAGCCACATCGTTCTCCAGGAACTGACAGCAGCCAAGAATTACGGCTAGTACGTTGTTGAAGTCGTGCGCTATGCCGCCGGCCAGATGTCCGACAACCTCCATCTTCTGCGCCTGGCGGAACTGATCCTCAAGCTGTTTGCGCTGAGTGATATCGGCCAATGAGCCGATGGCCTCGGCTGGCTGGCCGGCTGCATTGCGAAGTAGTCGGATCTCGCCTCGAATCCAGCGATGGCTGCCGTCCTTGTGACGGAAGCGGTATTCGGCGGAAAAGTAGTTGTTGCGGACAATCTCAGTGAAAAACGGATTTACCACCGCTTCGCGGTCTTCTGGATGGATGTTGCCCAGAAACCAGTCTCCCCCGAGCACCTCACCGGCCCGGTAGCCCAGCAAAGTCTCAATGTTCGGGCTGATCCAGTTGATCCCGCCGAATTGTCCATTCTCCGCGTGCAGGGTGAAGAGCACGGCTGGACTAGACTGAACCACGTGCTGCAATCGTTCTTCGGCGGCGCGCAGTGCAATCTCCGTCCGCTTACGCTCAGTGATGTCGCGGGCGATACCAATTACGCCGATGACATTTCCGCTACCGTCCCGATAGGGTGCCTTTTGGTCACTTGAACAATGCGAGTGATTGCACCGACCGTCAATTCCTCCTCCTCAGTGTTGGCCACTCCCGACTTCATTACGCGCTCGTCGTGGTCCTTTACCACTTTCGCACTTACCGGGTCGAAGAAGACGCTGTCATCGTTTTCCAGAACTTCAGAGACCGTGCGGCCCAAAAACTGGGCAGCGGCCGCGTTGCACAGCAGATAACGGCCTCCCCGGTCCTTCACGAACACAGCATCGGTCGTTCCGTCGATGACCGCTCGAAGCAGCGTCGTTGTCCGCCCCAATTCTTGTTCGGTGAGCCTGCGCTCGGTCACGTCACGGCAGACGGTCAGAATCTGCGGCTTATTGTGATACTGAACCCGCGCGGCCGATGTCTCTAACCAGCGCCACTGTCCGTCATTGTCACGGGCCCGCCAGTGCAGACGCTCCGTTCCTCCAGCCACCGCCCCTCTCCACCATCGCTGACAGTGCTCCACGTCTTCTGGATACGCGAACTCGAACATCTTGGTCGGCTTTCGACCGTACAGACGCTCGACCGACGGACTTGCATAAACGCTTCGCCCATCCAGTTCATTCAGGCAAAGGAGGTCGTTGGCGTGCTGTGTCAGCGCGCGAAACAGCTCGTCCTGCTCGCGCAACACTTCGGCCGGCTCGCGCTCGACTTCTTTCGGGTTGAGGTCCTCATCTGCCATTCTGGTTCCCCTCCGGTGGATCGCGAAGAATTGTACTGGGTGCCATCATCAGGGCGGAAGCCTATGAAGTACACAGCACGATTCCGCATGATCTAAAAGAAGCGAACTATCACCGCATTCGTGAGAGAAGCCGGGGATCAACCTCCGGCAACTCGAAAAATGCACTTCGGCTGCTCAGGGCGAACCCGTAGACGTCATCGTCGGCTACTTCGCTGACAGCTGTCTCACCAGCGCGCGTCGGTTACCCCAAGTGCTGGCAGCGTGAGCCTCGCAGCCGACTGCGTCAATGACTCGGTCAGGGCCTCGACCGTTCGTCAACTCTTGCAGGCGCGAGTAATCGCACCAAGCTTTGATTAGCTCATAAAAAAGGCGGGCCCGACTTGGACGCTCATGAGTCAGTGTGAGTGCGTTTTGTACGGTTGAGGCAACTTTACCCGCCTAGCGGTTGTTAGCGAAGGCTGTCTTCACCCTGCGATGCTACAAATCACGCCTTAACCGGAGGCGGTTGATCCGAGCCTGGGCCGGAACGGAGTGGCACAAATTGTGCTTCGTCGCGGTGTCCGTGCTGGCTATCGCCACTTCAATGCCAGCTCACCGCAGTTCTCGTATCCAAAGGAAAATGTTCATGGCTAAGCGCTCGTCAGCCCGCCCTACTGCCAAAACCAAGCGGACCGATAGTGCCAAAACGGCCGATTTAGAAGCGAACATAGAAGAAAGTGCTGGTGCCCTGTTGACCAGCAATCAGGGGGTGCCGGTTAACGACGACCATAATTCGCTCAAGGCCGGAGATCGCGGACCGAGTTTGCTTGAAGATTTTCTGCTGCGCGAGAAGATCACGCATTTTGACCACGAGCGTATTCCAGAGCGGGTCGTTCATGCGCGTGGGAGCGGTGCCCATGGTTATTTCGAATTGGACCACTCGCTGACGAAATACACACGGGCCGCGTTTCTCCAGACGACTGGCAGTCGGACACCTGTCTTCGTCCGATTCTCTACCGTTGCTGGTTCCCGCGGTTCTACAGATCTGGCCCGCGATGTACGCGGGTTTGCTATCAAGTTTTATACCGAAGAAGGCAACTTTGATTTGGTTGGGAACAATATGCCAGTGTTCTTCATCCAAGACGCGATCAAGTTCCCCGATCTAATTCATGCTGTCAAACCGGAACCGCATAACGAGATCCCCCAAGCGGCGAGCGCACATGACACGTTTTGGGATTTTATTTCGCTGACCCCCGAGTCGGCTCACATGATCATGTGGGTGATGTCCGACAGAGCGATTCCACGCAGCTTCCGGATGATGGAGGGGTTCGGGGTTCACACATTTCGCTTCCTAAATGCGAAGGGTGAATCGACGTTTATCAAATGGCACTTGAAGCCCACGCTCGGAATGAAATCTGTGCTGTGGGATGAAGCGCAGCGCATCTCCGGTTGCGATCCCGATTTTCACCGGCGTGATCTCTGGGAAGCGATCGATTCCGGAAACTTTCCGGAATGGCAAGTCGGTGTGCAGTTGATTCCGGAAGCTGACGAACACAAGTTCGCCTTCGATCTCTTGGACCCAACCAAGATCGTTCCCGAAGAACTGGTGCCCGTTACACCGATTGGCCGACTGGTCCTGGATCGCAATCCCGACAACTTCTTCGCGGAAGTTGAACAGGTCGCTTTTCACACGGGACATATTGTTCCGGGCATGGACTTTACCAACGATCCGCTTCTCCAAGGGCGCCTCTTCTCCTACACGGACACGCAACTGATCCGACTGGGCGGACCAAACTTCCACGAAATCCCGATCAATCGCCCAGTTGCACCACTGCACAACAATCAGCGCGATGGCTTCATGCGTCAAATGATCAATCGCGGAGTGACGTCATACGATCCCAATACTCTCGGCGGGGGCGATCCTCGTCAAGCGAAGATTGCCCAGGGCGGGTTTGCATCTCACGCCGAACGACTTGATGCGGCAAAGGTCCGAGCGCGTAGTCCAAGTTTCAGCGATCACTTCTCGCAAGCGGCAATGTTCTTCCACAGTCAGTCCGCAGTGGAACAACGGCACATCATTAATGCGCTACGATTTGAATTAGGCAAATGTGCGCAGCAGTCGGTTCGAGAGCGAGTCCTTTACCTTCTGTCGCAGATTGACGATGCGTTGGCAAAAGGAGTCGCCGATGGGCTGGGAGTCTTGGTTCCGAAGAAAATCGAAGGCTATCTGAATCAGAACTTTGGAGCCGACGCAGATCCAAAAACGGTGCAACCGAAGAAGTTCACCGGTAAGTCCCACGATTCACCAGCCTTGAGCATTATGCGTTCAGCGAAGCCAGGCATGCAGACAGCCAAAATCGCAGTGCTGTTGGCGGATGGATTTGATGAAGCTGGTGTAAAGGCGGTCTCTCAAGCGATCAGCGCCGCTGGCGGTGAGGCAAAGATCATTGCTCCCCGCGGCGGCATGGCGACAGGGGATAAAGGGACGGAATTGAAGGTCGACTTCAGTTTGCCCACTGTCTGCTCTGTCGTGTTCGACGCGGTATACGTCGCTGGAGGTGAATCGTGCGTTGCGGTATTGCAGGGCGAGACCAGAGCAGTCGAGTTTGTGGAAGAGGCTAATAAGCACTGTAAAGCCATTGCATGCAGCGGTACAGCGGAAGCCTTCTTGGCCTCAACGCGAGTGCAGGCGTCGATCGAAGCTGGTGACGTCGCGGTCGTCCTGGGACATAGCTCACCGAAGCAAATGGCTTCTGCCTTTGTCGAAGCGATAAGCAACCATCGAAACTGGGAGCGCGAAAGCCTGACATTACCAAACGGTTAATTACGAGCCGGAAATGGCCGAAGCCAATCTGGTTTGGCACTTTTCATTGCATGACGGGATTACTCCCATGACTAAGGCTGATCAACCAACAGATCAAGTCGTCTTGATTACGGGAGCGTCCTCAGGAATTGGGCGGGCCACCGCCATTCACTTAGCTACGGCTGGCTACCGGGTATTCGGCACCAGCCGTCACCCCGCTGACGCGCCGCCGGGTATCGAAATGATACAACTCGAGGTTACATGCAACGACTCGGTCGCAGCTTGTTTGGCAGAGGTCTATTCGCAGACAGCAGGCCGCTTGGACGTGCTAGTGAACAACGTCGGCACAGGAATTTTAGCTGCAACTGAAGAGTGCTCGATCGAGCAAGTTCAAAAGCTTTTCGATATCAATTTGTTTGGGGCAATCCGCATGACGAACGCAGTTCTGCCCAGCATGCGCGACCAGCACGGTGGACGAGTCTTGTTCTTGAGTTCTGCTGGAGGTGTCGTTTCGGTTCCCTACGCTGGCTATTACTGCGCAACAAAGCACGCGCTCGAGGCCTACGTGGAGTCACTTCGACTGGAAGTCGAAGAGTTCGGAATCCAAGCGGCGCTGATTGCACCTGGAACGGTGAGTACTGACGCCGGTGATAAGGCGATCAAACCAGATCGTCCGCTTGACGCGTACTCTTCAAAGCGAGCTTCGTCAGCTGAGCAGTTTGTGCAGGCGATTCGCGATGGCATGCCGCCAGAGCACGTCGCTGATGCGATCCTTCATGCGATTCGCGACGAGAGGATAATGCCTCGGTATCCTGTCGGAATGCAGTCCTGGGGAATTTCGCTGATGAAGGCACTTCTGCCACAGCGAATATTGGAGAGTGGAATTCGTCGCACAACAATCAGCTCTCCGTGACAATTGCGTCGGAGTTGCTGCCCTGCTCTCACCAAGTTTCAATTCTGAAGGGGAGCCGTCTGGTGGCATGCCCCTTTCACGGAAATCAGCAGCGGAACACGAGCTGCGCGAAAGCGGCGATCGGGTCTACCGCAAGTGAGTGCTACGGTCGGTTTGGCTGGCATGGATAGCAAGTCCTGTGCCTGTACTCGTAATCCGTCCGCGGTAATTTTCGAAACAGCAGTCGAATGGCGTTGGATCGAAAATTGCACCAACGTGCGAATCTCACTTCACACGCCCGCTCAGGTGCAACCATGCTCGCGATCAAGCTCAATTCCGAATCAATCTGGCAGGCAGCCAAGCGTCCGACGTTCAAGAACGTCACGAAATCCGCCGAGTACGACGCTGTTGTCATCGGTGGTGGAATCACGGGTTTGACTGCCGCTTATCTGTTGAAACGGGCCGGTAAAAAGGTCGCCGTGGTCGAGCGGCACCGCATCGGCTTCGTAGATACAGGGCTCACCACGGCACATCTAACGTATGTCACGGACCTGCGTTTACCTTCGATGGTTAAACGCTTCGGTGAAAAGGCAGCCCAGCTCGTTTGGCAAGCCGGCGCGCATGCGATCGATACGATCGAGGAGACCGCGGCGCACCTTCAAATCGACTGCGATTTTCACCGCTGCGATGGCTACCTGCACGAATCGATTACTGCCAAACAGGATGAAACCCCGTCACTTCGCGAAGATGCCTCTCTCGCCAGCGAACTCGGGTTTGAAGCTGAGTTTGCGGAACATGTGCCCTACTTCAATCGTCCGGGAGTGAAGTTCGCGAACCAAGCAAAGTTTCATCCTCTCAAATACATCGCCGGACTCGCCGCGGCAATCAACGGGCAGGGAAGCCACGTTTTCGAGGAAGCTGAAGTCACGGAGATCCAGAATGACCCGCAGGCAGTGATGGTCGACAAGCATCAGCTGCGGGCCGAGTACATCGTTATCGCCACTCACGTTCCGCTGATGGGCAAAACTGGCATCCTTAATGCCACTCTATTTCAAGCCAAGTTGTTCCCGTATTCTTCCTATGTGATTGGTGCCAAGATCCCGCGTGGCGTAATTCCGGTTGCCTCGTTCTGGGATACCAGCGAACCATATTACTACTTGCGAGTCGAAGCAGGTAAGGCAACGGACTACGCCATTTTCGGTGGCAAAGATCACAAGACGGGACAAGCCGATAGTGAGCAAACGTTCGCGGAACTGCAGAAGGTATTGACTACGATCATTCCCGAAGCCCAGCCCGACCGGCAGTGGTCGGGTCAGGTTATCGAAACGAGTGACGGGCTTCCTTTCATTGGTGAAACGGCCGAACGGCAGTTTGTCGCGACTGGCTTCAGTGGCAATGGAATGACCTTCAGCACCCTCGCCGCCCTGATGGCCCGCGACGCAATGTTGAAGAAAAAGAATTCCTGGCAGGATCTATTCTCGGTGAACCGGCAATCGATTACAGGCCTTTGGGAATCACTGTCTGAGAACATGGACTACCCGTACTACTACGCCAAAGATCGCCTGGTTCCAGCCGAAGGCTCAGGTACGCGTGACGTAAAACGTGGGGAAGGGAAAATCTTGTCGCTGAGCGGCGAACGTGTCGCATGCTCGCGGGATAACGACGGTAAGCTCTGCATGGTGTCAGCCGTTTGCACGCACATGGGTTGTCTCGTGCGTTGGAATAGCGCCGAACTAACTTGGGACTGCCCCTGCCACGGCTCGCGCTTCAAGCCAACCGGCGAAGTGCTGGCGGGGCCGGCCGAGACACCTTTGGAAAAGGTCAAACCCGCCAAGAAGAAGCGGGCAAATGCGGCCCAGTCAGAGCAAACCGCGTCAGAGCAAACCGCCAAACGTAAGCGTGCCTCAAAACCGAAATGATCGAGCTGCAGAATTGACGGTTCAGTGCCAAATCAAGTTGGTCAATCCGGGACCAGTTGGTTGCGCACGCGAATGGAAGTTGCAAGTGAATACATTATCGGCAAAAGCAACTTTTGAACACGTCCGCGTGTTTCGCTGCTCAACCACGCCTCTCCCAGAAGTTCTGGAACTACCGGACCAGGATTTGCTCTCCGGACGTTGTCAACTTTTTTGATTTGCAATCCCCTCGCTCGAGAGCTGTACATGAACCGCTTTTCCATGTCGCTCATCCTGCTTTCGCTAGTCCTCAATTCCTGCACCAAGCTTGCCTACGGCCAAAACCGAGACGCAGGCGCGAAGGCTTCCACCCAACTCCCCGAGCCATTTGCAACCAAGTCGACAATCAAGCATCCGAAGGTCATCGGCTGGCCTAAAGACAAGTCACCAAGCGTGCCGGTAGGCTTCCGGGTCGATGCTTTCACACGTGAGCTGGAAAATCCTCGTTGGATCTATGTGTTACCCAATGGTGATGTTCTGATTGCCCAGTCGCGGACGTTGCCCAAGCCGGCCGACGAGGAAAAAGACGACTCCGAGAAAACTGAAAAGGAGAAGAAACAGGAGGAGGGGGCTAAGCAAGCGAAGACCGTCACCGGATCCTCGCCGAATAAGATTACGCTGCTTCGCGACGCAAACAACGATGGGCAACCTGAGCTGGTGGAGACTTTCCTCAGCGATCTGCGTCAGCCATTCGGTATGGCGCTGGTCGAGGATCAACTGTTCGTCGCAGAAACCGACGCGCTACGTGTCTATCCGTACAAGGAGGGTGACTCGAAGATTACGGCAAAGGGAATGAAGATTCTTGACCTTCCCGCAGGTGGCTACAACAACCATTGGACTCGCAATGTGGTGGCTAATCCGCGCGGCACGAAGCTATATGTCTCTGTCGGCTCGGCCAGCAATGTTGGCGAACATGGCTCAGCTGAAGAAACGCTACGTGCAAATATTCTGGAGGTCGATCTGGATGGGACCAACCTCCGTGTGTTTGCCGCAGGTTTGCGCAATCCTGTTGGCATGAGTTGGGAACCAAAAACAGGAAGTCTATGGACAGCGGTGAACGAACGGGACGAGCTTGGCGATGATTTGGTGCCAGACTACATCACGTCCGTTCGCGAGGGAGCATTCTACGGCTGGCCCTACAGCTATTTCGGTCAGCATGAAGATCCGCGACGTAAAGATGAGCGTCCCGACTTGGTGAAGAAGGCGGTGGTTCCCGATCTCGGCTTAGGTTCCCACACCGCCTCGCTCGGCCTGGCGTTCTATACCGGCAAGACCTTTCCGTCAAAGTATCAGGGTGGCGCTTTCATCGGCCAGCGAGGTTCTTGGAATCGCTCGAAGTTTGTGGGCTATCGAGTGGCGTTCGTTCCATTTGCTGGCGGTAAGCCTGCGGGCCCACCGGAGGACTTTCTGGCCGGCTTCATCGCCAACGATGAAGAGGTATACGGCCGACCCGTTGGTGTGGCCGTAGCCAAGGACGGCTCACTGCTCGTTTGTGATGAGCCTGGCAACGTCGTATGGCGCGTGTCGGCGAAATAGCACCTCGCTCGAAAGTCGAATGATGTCGCGGCGTGCCTTTACTATCGTCGAACTGCTGGTTGTAATCTCCGTGATTGGAGTGCTCATTATGCTTCTGCTGCCTGCCGTTCAGGCCGCTCGCGCGGCGGCGGCAAGGGTGACTTGCAGCAACCACCTCCGGCAAATCGGCATCGCGCTTCACAATCATCACGATGCTCTGGCGCGATTTCCCTCCGGTCGCGGCGCGCCTACACCTCTCGTGTTCTCTCCGCATGCTCATCTGCTTCGCTACGCTGAGCAACAGAGTCTGAGTACCTCACTCGACCTGAATGCTCCTCCCACCACGTTCACGGTTCCTCCGAGTACGCTTTACGATGGCACCCGCAATCAAGTCGCTGCCAACACCATAGTAAAACTCTTTACGTGCCCGTCGGACGTCGCTGTCGGACGAGTTCCAGGGCTCTTGTTCGGGGCCACGAATTACGTCGCGAACGCTGGCAGCGGCCGCGACGGTGGCAATTTGGCTACTGCCGATGGTGTTTTCTTCCTCGGTTCCACCATTGGATTCAGAGACATTACGGACGGTACCTCGCAAACCGTTGCCTTCAGCGAGCGAACGTTAGGCAGTGGCGAAGATATCAGTCAAATGACAATGCCGAACCGGGCGGTGCGGGAAGTCTCCGGATCGGCAACTCCGACTTCATCGGAGTGTGGAGCCAGCAGCAGCGGCACCTGGAATCACGAACGCGGAGCAAAATGGATTCTCGGAAACTACGGCAATACTCTTTACAACCATTTCCAAGCGCCGAACTCCGCCAACTGGGACTGCATGAATGCCACCCAACAAAAAGCTCTGATGACTGCTCGCAGCTACCACCCCGGTGTTGTCGCCGTTCTGTTTTGCGATGGCAGTGTTCGCTATCTCGGCGAAAGCGTTGCACTTTCCACTTGGCGAGCGATCGCCACCCGCGACGAAAGTGAAATCCTAGAAATGCCGTAGTTTTGTCAGCGACGCACGGATGATAGTGCGACTGCAAATCGCCGGAATGACTTCGCCTTGTAAAAGCAATGTAATCCTTCGCAGAAATAGTCTTTCGCTCGATGGAGGGCGCAGCGATTGCTGTGAGTGACTCTGAATCCACCAGATGTGCAATTGAGGCAGAGCCATGAACCAATTGAAAAGCCGAGATGAAGGGTTTAAATCTGTCAATGCACTTTCAAACTGTGCGGCTGCGGTGACCGACAAAATATCGTTACGAGCACGTGTAGTTCTACTGGTGGCTGTGATTGCACCATTCCTTGGCTTAGTTGCGGCTATCGCCTCGCTTTGGGGATGGGGCTTTCGCTGGACAGACTTGATCCTGCTCCTCTCGATGTACATGTTGACCGTGTTAGGAATCACGGTCGGCTTTCACCGCTTGTTTACTCATCGTGCGTTTGAGACGAACCGAGCAGTTCAAGTTACCTTTGCCATTCTGGGGTCGATGGCAGTACAGGGACCACTCTTGCAATGGGTTGCTCTCCATCGTCGCCATCATCAGCACAGCGATGAATCAGAAGACCCGCATTCTCCGCATCACCAAGGCAGCGGCGTATTAGGGATGCTGCGTGGATTATGGCATGCTCACCTTGGCTGGATGTTTCAGCCGAAACCGGCCAACCTTCGCCATTACGTGAAAGACTTGAACCAAATCAAGGTGCTGCGAGCGGTGAGCAGCCTGTTTCCGTTGTGGGTTGCCGTGGGTTTGCTCATCCCAGCCGCGCTTGGTTGGCTACTGGTGGGATCAATTGGCGGTGCCTGGAACGGGTTCATCTGGGGCGGACTCGTGCGAATCCTGTTTGTGCATCACGTTACCTGGAGCATTAACTCTGTTTGCCACATCTGGGGGCAGCAGCCCTATCGAAGCAATGACGAAAGTCGGAACAACGCATTTTTCGGGATCTTCGGACTTGGTGAAGGCTGGCACAATACACATCACGCGTTCCCCACGTCTGCTCGCCATGGCCTTCGCTGGTGGCAGATCGATGTCAGCTATTGGGTAATTCGGCTGCTCGAGGTATTGCACCTTGCCTGGAATGTCAAAGTGCCCTCTAGCGGCACCATATCGCGCAACTCGGCTTAAATTAGCGCGACAATTTTGCAAAAGGCGCATAAGCTGACTTGGTGCTACTTGAGGAGTTGAGGGATACCAATTTGGTATCTGCAAGCTGCGATTGAAAAACTTAACGCTACGCCCGAAGGGTTGTCCGAGGTCGGACGCAGGCAAAAGGCATTTGGCGCATTGCAGCGAACAGCATGAGATTCCATTGGCGGATATTGTCAGCAACTAAGTCGCAGGCCGACTCACGGGATACCTCTTCGAACCCTCCGCCCTATCAGCTACTACAAATCAAGACTACCCAAGACTCGGAACAGACTCATCATGAACACCGCAGCCGTTTTATTCGTCGTCGCCGCCCTCGGCGGCGTCACCATGCTGGCCATGCGACTTCTCGGGCATGGTCGTCCACCCATTTGGTTGGCCATCGGGCACGGAATCGTTGCAATTAGCGGACTCGCGTCGCTTGGCTTTGCCTACTCTCAGGCAACGCTTCCCACTTCAGCGATGTGGGCTCTCGTACTGCTCGCACTAGCCGCTCTGGGCGGTGCGACCCTATTCGGTGGCTTCCATTTGCGCGGCCGGCCGCTGCCGCTGTTCCTGATTGCCGGCCATGGAATACTGGCATTGACGGGAACTGGACTACTCTTAGCCGCCATCTTCAATAGTTAACGGCCAGGGGCGCCTCACCACCGATGAAAGATTAGCTGTTGCACCCTCGGAGCAATGCGACAAGCGCGATCGAAGCAATCACCGATACGATGATTGACCCAAGGCATCCCAGGCGATTCGAATAGAAAGCAAACATAGAACACCTTTCGCAGCGGTAAAGATGTTCTATCTGTGCAATTCTCGAACCGCTGCTTCAGATTTGCGGTTGCAGTAGTAGCTGCAGTTCCAGGGCGTTCCACGTTGCCCAGCCCTCAGCAGTGTTGTCAAAGATACACCAGGTATTACGCCTCGCGACGAGTGCTCCCGATAACGACTGCAAGAAGTCTGCGCTGTATTGCGAATAATAAACTCGGGGACTGCCATGCAACCGGTAGTACGTAACTTCCGCACTCCCCGCAGGGAGTGCGGCACCAGACGTGATCGCTGGATCGGCTGCGACCCTGCCCACATTCGCGGATTGAAATAGCTCCTCTGCTTCGGTGTGAAACCAGCTAGGGTTGCGAGGTTCGCAAGCGACAGAGGCAGGACAGCGTTGCCGCAGATGTCTAAAGAAATGTTCCGCAACCTCGGCGTCGAATCGCAGACTGGGTGGCAGTTGCACGAGCAGACATCCTAGCTTGGGACCGAGGCCAGCGACCGTGGCAAGAAACACGTCCGTGGCGTGCTCCGAGTTCCGCAGGCGAAGCTCGTGTGTGATCTGCTTGGGAACTTTCACGCTAAAGCGAAAGTCGTCTGGCACACTTGCAGCCCAACGGGAATAAGTTTGCGAACGATGCAAGCGATAAAAAGAGCTGTTGATTTCAACGGCGGAGAATTGTGACGCGTACTTTTCGAGATGTGTGCCGGACGACGCGAAGTGACTGGCAAATTGAGCTGGTATGTTCCAGCCGGCAACGCCGATGTGCGGGATGTCAGTCGAAGAGTTTGCCACAGAACTTTGCATCGATACCTACCGCCAGGCAAGTTGCGCTTTCTCGAAACGTTTGGAGTGGGCAACTATTATTCCGCTTTGCATCCGTGTTGCGGCTGATCGTAGCGAGACGATCTCTTCTTGTTGCAGACGAAGTGGCGGTCGAAAACAGTACGCAGTTCGCTCCATTACAGACGCTAGCAACCACATCGTAAGGGGTCACGAAAATCCGAAATTCGGCAAAGTTCATGTGGGTTCGTCGGATGGCCTGGATGTTGCGACTAGGGCGAGCAGAGCAACGGGCTCAATCAACTCACATCTTACTTCTGGAGGTTCAAATGGCTTCGTCAACAGTGACTGGCGCAGTAATCGGCGTTTTTGAAGATCAACGGCAGGCTCAGCAGGCGATCGCTGAATTGCGGCGGGCAGGTTACACCGAAGACCAGATCGGTGTTGTGTCGCAGAATCGTGAGGTCGCGAACACGGATTCCGGCACCAAGATTGGAGAAGGTGCCGCAACAGGGTTGGCCACAGGGGCTGGGATCGGCGCGCTGTGGGGACTGGGTATTTTGTCGAACGTGTTGCCAGGAATCGGCCCAGCGATCTTCGGTGGCACCCTCGGCGTGATCCTGTCGAGCGCCGCGGCGGGCGCAGCAGCGGCCGGGATTGGTGGCGCTCTGGCGGGTCTGGGAATTTCGGATGACGACGCTAAGTACTATGAAGGTGAGTTCAAATCGGGTCGCACGATCGTAACAGTGCATGGCGGTCCGCCCGCAGGTCAAGCTCAAAGCGTCCTGACCCAATACGGCGGCTACGACCGTTCAACCGTCCGGCGGTAGAACGTCACAGAACGTAAATGCTCGGCCGCATCTGTAGCCGCCGAGTCCGTTTAGTGACCTTGGTTCCATCAGCGTGGTCCTTAAGCAGTCAGTGGATGGCCGGCTAACGCAATTGACCACACTTTTTCCGGCTCTATATCTCAGCAAGGAACAGCACCGTGATGCCATTTAGCGTCTTGCGGGTTTGGGGATTAGGCGTTCTCGGCTGGGCGCTGCTCGGCCTGGGCGTTTATTTAGGCTATGAGACCTATCGCGAATTCTCGCGGCCAGTGGCAATTGCTGTTGAGCCCAAGAGTGATCTCGCAATCCAGTCGGAAATAAACCGTGAGGTGCTTAGAGAGCGCCAACCGTTGCCGCAGAATTGGAAGAAGTGGGCATTTCTCGGCGGATGCGCTGTTTGCATTGCGATCTCAGTCGGCGGTTACTTGCCGATCCGCTTTTTCCTGGGTAAGCCGATGTCGAAATCGGCAGCTGAGTTATCGACGGATTCGTCGTTCATGGTTGATCGTCCTGACGGATCACAACTGCACGTCGAGATCTATGGACAAACCAAGGGGCCGACGCTGCTGCTGACCCACGGTTGGTCGCTCGACGGCACAGCCTGGGACTATGTGAAAACCGATCTAGCCAGAAACCACCGGTTAGTCGTGTGGGAACTCGCCGGCATGGGCAGGTCTCGCGGACCAACGAATCATGACTTCAGCCTGGACAAGATGGCGCGAGACCTAGAGGCGGTTCTTCAAGCAACCTGCGCGGGAAGTCCGGTAATACTTGTGGGTCATAGCATTGGTGGCATGGTTTCCCAGACGTTCTGTCGAATCTACGCTAAGCAACTCGGTAGTTGGGTACAGGGAATCGTGCTGTTGCACACCACCTACACCAACCCGTTGCGCACGAACTTGGCCGCCACGTTTACAACTGCGGTGGAGTCGGCGGTAATCGTCCCGCTGAATTACGTGACCATTTATCTCGCGCCAGTCGCTTGGCTGTCGAACTGGCAAAGCTATTTTAACGGCTCGCTCCATGTCTTCACTCGGTTTGCCAGCTTTTCCGGAAAACAGACTCGCGAGCAGGTTGAACATGGTGCCCGACTTGCGGCGGAGGCATGGCCCGCAGCGGTTGCACGGGGCAATCTTGGGATGCTGAAGTTCAATGAGGAAGCGACGTTGCCGCAGGTTGAAATTCCAGTCTTGGTTATCGGTGGCATTCAGGACCGCATGACACTTCATTCGGCCAGCGAACATCTGCAAAACCTGCTTCCCAATGATCGGCCCTTCTCCGTTGACGGCGGGCATCTGGGACACTGGGAACAATCTGCAAGAGTGAGCGAAGCAATCGGAGAGTTTGCGACGCAGTTGTTCACCGCTTCGCCAGCCGTGATTCGGGATTCGCAAGTAGTCGCCGAATAAATCTAACGCAATTCTGCAAGTCGTTCGGCGAAGTAAGGGCTAAGGTCGCTTCTCAAGGGGACACCGGCATGAGCGCTGAAGCGAAATTCCCAGCTGCAAACATGCCTGTGACAGTGCTTGCCTGGCTCGGAACCTTGGCAGCACTTTATTTCGCGCGCGATCTGTTGGTTCCGATCGTGCTTTCGTTGCTGCTTGCACTGCTCCTCATGCCAATTGTGCGAAGGCTTCGAACTTGGCGTGTGCCGGATTCCGTGTCGGCGTTTGTTCTGGTTGCAACGATCGTTGTTTTGTTCGGAATCGGAGTGCTTACTTTAGCCAGTGAAGCTCAACGCTGGGTGGTTGATGCGCCGAAAATACTCAGCCGCGCGAGCCAACTGGTGCCGACGGAGATCGGCCCGTTTAAGCACCTCAAAGCCGCATCCAAGGCCATGCAGGATATGACGCGATCGGATGACGAAGCACCACCACTACAAGTGGAAGTTGCTTCTCACGACACGATGTTTGCGGCGCTCGGCGTAAGTACTCATTTCATCGCGGCGGCGATCATCGTATTTGTTCTCACCTTTTTCTTGCTGGCGTTTCACTCAACATTGCTCAACCAAGCCGTGGAAAGCCGTGATTCCTACAACGACAAGCGGACGATTGTGCAGCTTTTGCGAAATGTGGAAGACGGGGTGTCGCGTTACTTACTTACGATCACCTTAATCAATTGTGGCCTGGGCGTTGTGGCAGGCCTGATGCTATGGATGTTGGAAATTCCAAATCCAGTTCTGTGGGGAGTTATGGTCACCATGTTGAATTACGTGCCGCATGTCGGTGCCTTCTTCTGCATGGGGATCTTGTTTCTGGTTGGCGCTGTCACACATGAATCATTAGCCTATGGATTGACGATTGCTGGCATGTTTGCGGTCCTGACATCACTTGAAAGTTACTTCATCACCCCTTACGTGCTCAGTCGATCGTTACAGTTGTCCCCGTTGGCGATCATCATCGCCATCTTATTCTGGGGCTGGATGTGGGGGATCGCGGGTGGCCTGATGGCCGCTCCCTTGCTCGCAGTCATCAAGCTCACTTGTGATCAGTTTGAATCGCTGCACGGATTGGCAGCCGTTCTTACCGGCGAGACAGAAAAACCTCACGGTCCTCATTACTAAAGAGTGCCGCTAACCGTCCCAGCAAACAGACTTCAAGCTTGCCGAAAGCTTCGTCTCGTTTTGGCCAATCGGGAAAAGACGGTTCCATTCAAAATATACTGTCCACTTTGTGACTTTCACGGAGTGTTTAGGTATGGATAGCGGTCCCGAGCGACATGAGGCCTTCCTGAAACTCTTTACGGCGAGTGACGCGGCGTTGCGCGCCTACGTGCGGGTGCTGGTTCCCACACGCGATGATGCAGCGGAGATCATGCAGGAAATCTCGCTCGTGCTCTGGCGCAAGTTCGACGAGTACCAGGGCCACGAGGACTTTCGGCGGTGGGCGTTCGGAGTTGCACGGTTCCAGGTGTTGGCGTGGCGTCGTGACAAAGCCCGTGATCGACTCGTACTTAGCGAAAGCGCCGTCGAATCGATCGCGCAGCAGATGACGGAAGACGCTGCTCAACTGGAACTGCAACGATCCGCGTTGGAGACGTGCATTGGCAAACTTCAGGAGGAGCAGCGCTCACTGTTGCGGGCCGCCTATGCGCCGGGTGTGAAGCTCGATTGGTTGTCGAAGGAGACGGGAAAGACAGTACAGTCGCTGTATAAGAATCTGCAGCGGATAAGAGCCCGCCTCCTGGATTGCGTGCGGCGCAATGCTGGCGCTGGAGATTTGCGATGACGGAACAGGATAAACTACGCGAGAGCTTTCCGAGGATTGCAGCGGGTGATGCCACGGCCGCGGATATGGAACGTCTCGAGCAGGCGATGGAGCGCGATCCACGGTCGCTGCGCGACTTCATCGAGTACATGAATCTTGATTCGGCACTCGAGGATTGGGCGGCAGGTGCCATTGATGTGAGGCCTTTGGCGATTACATCGGGGTCGAGGCGAATTAGCCGTCGGCTGGCCTTTGCGGCGGTCTTTGCGGCAGCAATGTTGTTGGGATGGGTAATTTCAAGATCATCCAATCCCGGCATAGTCGAAGTCAGTTCTGCATCCGAGCTGGCTAAACCGACGCAGGCCACGCTGGTTGCCGTGGAACAATGTCGCTGGAGCGAACAGAAATACTATGAGGGGCAGAGAGTACCTGCTGGAAGCCTCCGGTTGCTCGCCGGCAACGCGATTATCCGCTTAGACGGCGGTACGCTAATTGTTTTACGTGGCGATTGCGATTTGCAGCTTCGTCGTGACGGTGGAGTCAATTTGCGTCGAGGAGAGATTGGCGTCCGGTCCGCCGACGACGCGACGGGATTTGTGGTTCATACTCCGCGTGCCACAGTGGTCGACCAGGGTACCGAGTTCGCGCTACGTGTCGACGCGCTGGGTGGAACGGAGGTTCATGTCGTTGAGGGCTCCGTACGCCTGGAGCGGGAGGGAGCGACCGAAAAGCGAACTGAGGTAGTTGTCACGCAGCAAGCAGTGCGTATCGATCAGGAATCAGCGCTGGCAAAAGCGATTCCCTACGATGGCGAGCCAGTGGCTGCGTTACTGCAGCGGATTCGACGGCAAAAAACAGAAAAAGCGGTGTTGGTCGACGAGTCCTTTGACTATCCAATCGGCATGCACAAACCAGATCTCCTGAACCGCGGACACGGTTGGCGGGGCCCATGGCAGCTGCCGCTCCAGCAAGATGGTACACCCAGTTACCCAGGGACACAGCGTTTCATGCAGATCACCGGGAATTCTGACGGCAACCGCGTTTGGGAAACTCCCGCGGGTAAAAGCTTTCGTGCTCGGTCCCTCGCTGAGCCGATCAATCTCGCTGCCGACGGAGTTTTGTATATCGGGCTGACAATTCATGCAGAGAAACAAACCGAGGCTGCCGGTCCATTCGATAAACAAGGGCGGTCCGTTCGCCTCTCGTTTCGATCTGATCCGTCCACCATGGACGCCGGGATGATCTCTTTCGGCACGAATAATACAAAACGACCGATCATCGAGACTTCCGCAGGTCGTAGCTTCGTCGGTCGAACCAAAGTGTCGACTGCTACGAGTATGCGACTGATCGGAAAGGTGCTTACGCGCACGCAAGGCGAGGACGAACTCTCTCTGATCTTTTTAGACGAACAGGAGAACTACGAGATCGAACCGCCGATTTGGGACGTAACGACGCGCGGCGTGCAGTTGGCTGCTCGGCTGCAAGTCGTCTTCTTGTCGTCACACGGCCCAGCGGCGCGTGGCCTTGATGATCTTCGCATCGGTACAACCTGGTGGTCGGTTTCGCAGGAGGGTTCCTCGCCGTGAAGTATCGAATCAATCCCAGCCTCGCAGTATTGCTTGCGACATTTTGCTTTGTCTTTGAGGCAGGCTTAAATGAACGCGGTGCTCGCGCTGCGGAGTCGAAAGACTTCCAAGACTTCGAGAAACACATTCGTCCCGTTCTCGTTGAGCAATGCTACGCATGCCATTCTGCAAAAGCTAAGAAGGTAAAGGGAGGCTTGCTACTCGACACACGCGAAGGCATTCGCCGGGGAGGCGATTCCGGCCCGGCGGTGGTGCCTGGCAAGCCGGACGAAAGTCTGTTGCTCGACGCACTGCGTTACGACGGTTTCGAAATGCCACCTAGTAATCGGCTGCCTGAAGACGTGGTGAAACGGTTTGAGGCGTGGATCGCCTCCGGTGCGCCAGACCCTCGCGATGGAATCGCATCAGAAGTAACCCCTACGGTGGACATCGAAGCAGGCCGGAAGTTCTGGTCTTTTCAGCCGCTCCGTGTCGCTGCCGCACCGCGGCCAACACTTGACGCCCGGGCTCGCAATGACATCGACCGTTTTCTTCTCGCAGGTCTCGAAGCGAAAGGTCTGCGACCAGCCGCCGACGCGCTGCCTGCCGATCTACTTCGTCGCGCGACGTTTGACCTGACTGGCTTGCCGCCGACGTCGGACGAAGTCGGAGCATTTGTGCTCGCCGTCGAAAAGCAATCGAAAGAAGGTGAGGCATTTGCAGCGGTCGTCGAAAGGCTGCTTGCTTCGCCGCGGTTTGGCGAACGCTGGGGGCGGCACTGGCTAGACGTGGCACGGTATGCGGAGTCTACCGGCGGCGGACACAACGTACTCTTCCCACTTGCCTATCGCTATCGCGACTGGGTTATAGACTCGCTGAATGCGGACAAGCCGTACGATCGGTTTATTCGTGAGCAGATCGCCGGTGACCTACTTCCTGCTCGGGATGCGGGCCAGCGTAACGAACAACTCGCGGCAACTGGTTTTCTCGTCGTCGGCATGAAAGATCTCCGTGAGAACAACACGCATCGCTTCCGCATGGCTATGGCAGACGAGCAAATCGATGCCGTAGGCCGCGCGTTCCTCGGGCTCACGCTCGCGTGCGCCAAATGTCACGATCACAAGTTCGACCCAATTCCGACCGCCGATTACTACGCATTGGCGGGCATTTTTACCAGCAGCGAGCCGATGTTGGGTGCGCGTCGCAACCGTCAACGAAACGCGTTCGCTGCCGGCCTGCTTACTCAAGCCGATGCGGCGGCGACATTCAGCGACGATGATCTAGCGAAACTTCTCCAGACTCGTGTTGACGCCACATACAAACGATTAGCGATTCGCGATGAACAATGGCGCATTCTCGATGCCAAAGGGTTCAAGAAGGACATCCAAAAGTACTCTTCGCTTCTTGAATCGCAACCGGCAATACAAAAACTACGCGCGGAGTTGAAGCTCCTAGAAGAGCGGCTCGAAGAACTGCGCCGACGTTATACAGCCGCGCTTCCTCACACAATTATGGGGATGCGCGAAAGCACCCCTACCGACTGCGCAATTCACATCCGTGGTGAAGATACCCAACTGGGGCCAGTTGTTCCGCGTGGCTTTCCTCAAGTACTGGTTCGCGGTAAGCAGGCTCAACTACCCGTCGATCAAAGCGGCCGTTTGCAACTTGCTCAGTGGATGGCTGACCCGAACCATCCGCTCACTGCGCGAGTAATGGTGAATCGGACCTGGCAGCAGCTGTTTGGAATTGGCCTCGTGGAAACGCCCGACGATTTCGGCTACACCGGCCAGCCTCCGTCCAACCCCGAACTGCTTGATTATCTGGCCCATCGTTTCATTACGCACGGCTGGAGCCTCAAAACGTTGATTGCCGAAATCATGCAAAGTCGGGCCTATCAGCTTAATACGACATACGACGCCAAGAGCTTCGAGCTCGACCCTAACAATCGACTGTTGTGGCGATCGAATCGCCGTCGGTTGGACTCAGACGCCCTCTTCGATGCCATTCGACAGATCAGCAATGATCTTGTGCTAACACGACCGGAACCCGTGATTCCGCCGATGCCGGATGACGATCGAGTGAAGTCGATGGATCTGAAGGAGTGGTTCCTACCGACGGCGCGTCATCGAACGATTTATCAACCGGTTCTTCGCGATCATATTCCCGAGGACTGGAAACTCTTCGACTTTCCGGATCCAGAACTCGTAACCGGAATTCGCAGCGTCACGACGGTCCCCACGCAATCGCTCCATCTGATGAACAGCCCGTTCATCGCCACTCACGCAAAACAAACGGCCGCAATTGTCATCCAAGAGGGCGGCGACGATGCGGCTATCATTCGCAGCGCGTACTTGAGGATTCTGAATCGCTCGCCTGGCGAAGACGAGATCAAGGATGCGAAGGCTTTCTTAATCGAGTTCCGCGCAGCTGACGCTGATAAGCAGTCAGCGGTGGCGGCGCTTTGCCAATCGCTTTTCGCCTCTGCAGAGTTCGTTTACCTTCACTGAATCTTTAGCAATAAGTGCACGTCACCATGTCTTATAGCGTTCTCAGCCGCCGCGACATGCTCCGTTTGACCCTGGGTGGATTCGGCTACACGGCCCTTGCCGGCTTAACCGCTCAAGCTGCGCCGCGAGTGCCTCATTTTCCGGCCAAGGCCCAGCGTGTCATTCTGCTCTACATGCAAGGGGGCGTGTCGCATGTCGACACGTTCGACTACAAGCCGCAACTGCAAGCCGACCACGGCAAAGCAATGGCGACTGGAAAAGCCGCCAAGCTGTTGGCGAGTCCATGGAAGTTTAAGCAGCACGGCGAGAGCGGTCAGTGGATCAGCGAGTTGTTCCCCAGGCTTGCGCGCTCCGCCGACGATCTGTGCGTTCTAACCGCGATGCACACCGAAGCTCAGGCGCATGAAACGGCCGTGCCGATGTTTCACACAGGCAACGCGCTGCAAGCTCGACCCTCGTTGGGTGCATGGGTGCTCTATGGACTTGGCGCAGAGACCGAGAATCTGCCTGGATTCATTGCCATGAATTCGCTGAATCGCTTTGGAGGGAACAACCAAGGCAGTGCGTTTCTACCCGCATCGTACCAGGCCACCTTTGTTCGGCCCGGAGGGAAAGCGGGAGGCGAGCCGGTCGCCAATTTAAGGCCTGCTCATCTTAACTCCGAGCAACAGCGGCTTCAGCTCGCCTATCTTCAGCGTTTGAACGAGCGCCGATTGCTAAAAGATGAAACGAATCACGATCTCGAAGCCTTTATCGGTAGCTACGAAATGGGATTCAAGATGCAATCCGCAGTGCCGGAACTTATGGATCTGAGTCGCGAAACCGCTGACACGCTGAAGTCGTACGGAATCGGAGCCGGCAACACGGATTCATTCGGTCGCCAATGTCTCTATGCCCGGAAGTTTGCCGAGGCGGGGGTGAGATTCATCGAGATCGGCACTGGCGGCTGGGATCATCACAAGGATTTGAAGGACGAGATGGAGCAAAGTGCAGCCGCAGTCGATGGACCGATCGCTGCACTCCTGGCCGACCTAAAACAGCGGGACATGCTGAAAGATACGCTGAT
Source organism: Anatilimnocola aggregata (assembly GCF_007747655.1). Taxonomy (NCBI): domain Bacteria; kingdom Pseudomonadati; phylum Planctomycetota; class Planctomycetia; order Pirellulales; family Pirellulaceae; genus Anatilimnocola; species Anatilimnocola aggregata. The sequence goes on along the minus strand of NZ_CP036274.1, from coordinate 502,430 downwards.
AGTTTTTGCAGGAGAGTTCGGTCGCACGCCCTTCGCACAATTCGACAACGGTCGCGACCACAATAACCGAGCTTTCACGGTTTGGCTCGCCGGTGGCGGCACCAAGCCTGGGCATCGACACGGCGTCAGCGACCATTACGGTGGCGAAGGACTGGAAGGAAGGGTCCACATTCACGATCTTCACGCCACGATCTTGCATCAGCTCGGTCTCGATCATGAAAAGTTGACCTATCGATACAGCGGCCGTGATTTTCGCCTGACTGACGTGCATGGCAATGTCGTGAAAGACATTCTTATTTAACGCGCGTTCGATTGAACGATTTACAACCACGGGGTATTGAATGACTTTTTGCCACGGCTCGGTTGCGGCTACAACGGCTGCCATTCTGCTATCAATCCATGCGACCTGCTTCGCTGAAACGCCGCAGAGCGAGATGGCGTCGCTACCACGGATTCGCGTCCTGAACTCGAAGCTGATCTGGGACGCTGCTCCCCATAATGCGTTCACCGACCTCATTCGTTGGAAGGATCGCTGGTACTGCTCATTCCGTGAAGGAATTGCTCATGCTTCGTACGACGGAAAGGTGCGAATCCTTCGTAGCGAGGACGGCAAGACTTGGGAAAGTCTCGTGCAGTTCACTGAAGAAGGACACGATCTTCGCGATCCGAAGCTCTGCGTACTACCGGATGGCCGATTGCTGGTGGGAATGGGCGACCGCACGCAAGACACTAAAAACCCGCTTAACTGGCGGACGGTCACGCGAGTCTCGGTCACAGCGGACGGCGAACGGTGGGATAAGCGAATCGTGGGTGATCCGCAGGTCTGGATGTGGCGATTCGTGACGCATGGCGATTACGTTTACAGTTTCGGTTATTGCCAACGTCCGAAAGGCTTGGGCGGCGAGACCTTTTTGGTTTTTTATCGCAGCCGTGACGGCCTGGAGTGGGAACGCATCGTGCAGACGGAGGCTGGTGGTGGGTACGTGAACGAAGCGGCATTCGCCTTTCAGCCTGATAGTCGGTGTGTCGTCCTGCTGAGGCGTGAAGGAGGCCAGAATCGTCTGGGACTTTCGCGACCTCCATACAAGGATTGGACCTGGCAGGAGTTGAACGACCGCTTTAACGGCCCGGCGTTGATTCAATTTTCTGATGGGCGGCTTCTGGTCGGGGGGCGCGCGAAGCCAATCGGTGCAGGCTCTGCCAAAACTGCGTTAGCGTGGCTTTCGATCGATCCTCCGAATCTTAGCCCCGCCCTCACGTTGCCATCGCAGCACGAAACCGGTTACCCGGGCCTCCATCTCTTTGGCAAAGAGCTGTGGACGAGCTATTACTCGAGTGAGTCTGGCAAGTGTTCGATTTATATCGCAAGGCTCGACGTGACCTACAACGCAAAATAACACGCGTTTTGAGCATCGTTACCTCCAGGGTCGGTATCGCCCGCGTCTACGACATTTTTACGTGCTTTCCGTCGGCGACTTCGCGGCGGGAGTTCCTGCGAGCGGGACAGACCCCTCTCGGCACCCTGTTGCCCCTGTCACTCCAAATGCGAATCCAAGAAAGAACGCTCGCAACATCACCAAAGCGAATGATGGGAAACATTCTATTTTGGACACCGCAGGCTCTCTGAAACTTACGTCAATTTGATCAATGGACGGATTTCGTACGGTCGACCCACAACTCGTGTGAGATTTGCAGTAAAAACACTTCAGTCAAACTAAAGGCTGGTTTAGTTAACAGCGAGCGAGAACAGAGAACTAGTTCGAAGAGGGTTGTGCATGGGGTGCTAGTCCTTCGCGATGACGAGGGGCCTGAGTTAAATGACCAATCCGTATGAGTCACCGGTGTCCGCTAGCGAAGCACCAGCGGAATCGCCCATCACAGACGCCTTGATCGTGCGCATGATTGCCGGTGAGGAGACGCGGGAAGTGCTGATTGAGGATGTGTCGGATGTACTGCTGTACGGCCGTAAGCATTCTTGCAAGCTAACCGGCAGCGTGGCTCAGACTGCGATGGAGGCGGGCTTCGAACCGGTCGCTTACCAGTCGGTGCTGTGGTGGTGCGTGATCTCCTGCCCGCTGATTCCGCTATCGACCTGCATCGTTTTGACGCGAACCGATGTCGGTGACGTGGGAGGCGAGGCGTATCGAGTTCTGCCCATCGCGCGCGACTCCAGCCAGATTGCCACGCACTTCGCCTTTACTCTGGGCTTCTTGCTCGGGGCGATGATTTTGTTGCCCGCGTTGATCTGGCTTGGTTGGAGATTAATGGAACATCGCTAACAAGCAACCTAGCGACCTAACCATTATCTCTCATCGGTCGACGGTGGCTCGTCGACCGGCGCGTCAGCAGGAACTGCTTCGACAGGTCCGGGCTGCGCGGGTTGTGGTTGGCTGCAGCCAGTCAATGTGGCGGCAAAGGTGAGCAGGAGGAGGGAGATAACGGGGAGTCGGAGATGGGCGAGCATGGTCGGCGATATTCCAGGGTTCAAGAGCAACAGAGCGTTATGACAGGGAAGAGGCCTGTCTCAGGAATGACGCAAACAGCAGTTGGCAGCAGACTAAGGGACTTGCAGCGTTTCGCCCCCGTTACGCGAGCCGGCAGCTTGCCAGGTGGGCAGGTCGATGTTCTCTGCCACAAACCGAATGGAGCCGTCCCCCATTTGCATCACACAGCCGCCCGGATGGTAACTGCCGAACGACAGCTCTCGTTCGTCGCCACTTATCGATCCACGCTTCATCGACTGGTTCATGCGATAGTAGGTCGAGCAGACGACTTCCGAAAAATCGTTGTTACCAGACGCGGCGTTGGCGGCGTCCCCGTCATAGCTGTAGCCATACATGCGATCGCAGATGGTACAGACTCCCGTCACCGAGAAAGGAGACTCACCGCCCATGAAAGTGTTGGACAAGCCATCGCTAATTTCGGCAAAGCGGAAGGGGCCATTCTTGTTGACGTCCGAAGCCATGTGGTAAACCAGCAACATGCCATTGCCACTACGAACGTCGATTGTTCCTTGAGCCTGAGTCACATCTTTGGTGACGTCCGAACCCACGCAGCCGACATAGCTGCCGACTGCGCGATTCGACAGGCCATTGATGGGCGGGGCCCAAGTGTAGCCAATCTTTTCGGAGGGGCACTTCAGCGTTTTGACGACGGTTTTTGCAAGCACTGAGAAGGAACTGTTGGGCGTGTTGTCGTGCCCCGATCCCGACTCTTGAAACTGGATGATGTTGTAAAGTGGCGTCTGCTCCATAAATGGATAGACGTGAGCGTGATAGGTGAACCCGAATCCCTGAGACATGGCCCACGGCAGCTTGCCGTAGGTGTCGTGATAGTTGTGCATGGCCAGCGCGAGTTGCTTTTGATTGTTGCTGCACTGCATTCGGCGGGCAGCCTCGCGGGCGGCTTGCACGGCTGGCAAAAGAAGGGCGACCAGCACGCCGATGATTGCAATCACCACCAGCAATTCGACGAGCGTGAAACCTCGCCGGTATTGATTCATGTCTCGCAACTTCATTTCAAATTCTCTAAGTGAAATGTTAGTAACCTCGCATCACTGCGTCAGCTTAGAAACAGAATATGAAACAGCCTGTCGCGGTCGGTTAAGTTCGTATGAGGACTGGCGATAGCTGCCCGATTTGCGGCTGTCCGTAGCTCAGAACAGGACAACAAGTCGCAGCGCACCTTTTGTCCACCCCGTTGTTAATAACTTTGCCCCCTAAGCGAACCACCTGTATTAGCTGACGGTTTGAATTTTTTGGAAACGGCTAAATCAATGAGTCACTTCAACCAAGATGAGCCTTCGATCGATTGGCCAGCACTGGCCCGTGAAGTGGGTGCACTCACCGAGAAGGGTGAGAGTGGCGGTTCGGATCTCGCACGCAGGGCGATCGTGCAACTCTTGGGCGAAGAAGCGTTGCGGGCCGCGGTTGATCATTACGTGGCGGGCAAACCGGGGAGTGAACTGGCCCGCTCGGTGCTGTGGCAGTTGCAGCCTGCAGTCGCCATGGAGCGCTGCGTGGAACTAGCGCGCAGCCAAGGCGATAGCGATACGCGCAGCATTGCCGTCGAACTCCTCCGCGTGGTGGCCGATGCCCGAGGTCTCGCCTGGGCAGCCGAATTCATGCAAGATGCCGACCTGGGTGTGCAAGTTTGGGCGGCTGGCATCGTCGATCAATTGCTCTGGTCCAGGCAGGCCGAGCCCGCCGCCTGTGCCGAACTGTTGTCGACGATGGAAGCGCATTCGAATCCTGAAGTGCGCCACCGTGCTGAGTTCATTCGCACTTATCTCGCGGAGCGGGCAGCAGCAGAGTAGGTTGAGCGCGGCCTTCCTCACCCTTAGCACCCGAACTCAATTCTTCCTGTACAATGCAGGGCCCGGAAGTTTGTCTGGCTTTGTAGCAGGAACGAGTTCATGCAACGTCTCCAATTCTTCGCAGCGCGGATCGTTTGTTTTGCCGCCAGTGGTGCCGCTTTGTTGTGGTCAGTGGCCAGTGCTGCGGACCCCGCGCACGATCTGTCTCCCGAGTTAGCCAAAATTCGCGCGGTCCAGGCCAAGGGGGAAGGGAATCGCGATGCTTCGCTGGCGATGAAGAAGGTCTCGCAGGCCGATGCCGCCGCGCTACCAATCATCATTGCCGCCATGGACGGTGCTGAGCCACTCGTGGAGAACTGGATTCGCGCCGCCGCCGAAGCTGTCGCGCAAAAGCAAGTCGATGCGGGCAAGCCGCTTCCGGTTGCTCAGTTGGAACTGTTTCTCAAAGATACGCGGCATTCACCGCGCGGCCGGCGGTTGGCTTTTGAACTGATCGCCCAGCAAGATAAGACAGCTCCTGAGCGGCTGATTCCCACGCTGCTCAACGATCCGAGCTTGGAGCTTCGCCGCGAAGCTGTGGCCAAAGCCCTGGACGATGCGGCCAAAATTTCCGCCCAGCCCACGGCCGTGAAGATGTATCAGAACGCGCTGACCGCGGCCCGCGATCTCGATCAGATCAAGGCCGCCAGCGCCAAGTTGAAGGATCTTGGCGAGAAGGCCAATGTGCCGACACACATGGGTTTCATCACCACCTGGCACATTGTCGGCCCATTCGACAACGTTGACGACGCCGGTTGGGACGTGGCCTATCCACCCGAGAAGGGGGTCGATCTGACGGCGAAATATGCCGGGCAGAAAGAGGAGATCGGTTGGATCTCGCATACTTCGACCGACGAATTCGGCATTGTCGACCTGACGAAGGCTCTCGACAAACATAAGGGTGCCGTGGCTTATGCGTACACCGAGTTTCTAAGTGACAAAGATCAGCCCGCTGACTTTCGCTTGGGGAGCATTAACGCGAACAAGCTCTGGGTGAATGGCAAAGAACTGACCGCGAACCACGTTTATCACGCAGGGATTCAGGTCGATCAGTACAACTCCAAAGGTGAACTGAAGGCCGGCAAGAACACGATTCTGATCAAGGTCTGCCAGAACGAGCAGAAAGAAATGTGGGCCCAGGACTGGAAGTTTCAACTGCGGGTTTGCGATGCCATCGGCACCGCGATTCTTTCGACCGATCGACCTACCGTACGCACCTCGGCCTTGCCGGGATCGACGTTGCTCAAATAGCTACCTGCTGTGCCTGCCGGCCACTAAATTCCGCACATTCATTTCGAGAAACCAATATGCCAACGAAACAAGTGTTCCTGCTCGGCTGTGTACTGAGTCTATTTGCCACGACCACCTTCGCTGCCGACTGGTTGCAGTTTCGCGGCAGCGATAACAGCAGCGTAGCTGCGTCGGCCAAAGTGCCGGTCGATTTCACTGCCGAAAAGAACGTCGCCTGGAAGTCGCCGCTGGTTGGCAAGGGAGTTTCCGGGCCGATCGTCGTGGGGAAGAAGGTTTTCGTTACTGCCAGCTCGGGTCCCGTCGTGCAAGATCGGCTGCACGTGCTGTGCTTCGATACCGACAGCGGCAAGCAATTGTGGCACCGTCAATTCTGGGCCACCGGTCGCTGCTTTCATCATCCCACGAGTGCTAATGCCGCGCCGACACCAGCCAGCGATGGCGAGCGGGTCTTCGCGTTCTTCTCTTCGAACGATTTGATCTGCCTCGATCTCGATGGCAACTTGCAGTGGTATCGCGGTCTCGGTTACGACTTTCCCAAAGCGGGCAACGATGTGGGGATGTCGAGCTCGCCCGTCGTCGCTGGCGGAGCAGTCGTTGTACAAATTGAAAATCAAGGCGATTCGTTCGCTGCAGGGCTAGATACGTTGACCGGTGAAACGCTCTGGCGAGAAACTCGCAAGGCATCTGCCAACTGGGCTTCGCCCGCATTGCTGCGCGATGCTACCGGCAAGGAAGTGGTTCTGCTGCAATCACCAGGAGTCCTTACCGCGCATGAGCCACGCTCGGGCAAGCAGGTGTGGAAATACGATGCGCAGTGCTCGATCATTCCTTCCGCCACCGCTGCGCAGGATCGCGTTTTTCTGCCGGCCAAAGGACTGACTCTGCTCGAAGCGACAGCCACGACGACCAGCCCGACGGTCGCCTGGGAATCGAATCGCCTCGCCCCGGGTAATTCGAGCCCGGTGATTGTGGGCGACCACGTTTACATCTTGTCGAAGGCCGGCGTGCTCGCCTGCGGCGATTGCAAGACGGGTGAAATCCTGTGGCAACAGCGATTGGCCGGTACGTTCTGGGCAACCCCCGTAGTGGCTGGCGAGCACTTGTACTGTATCAATCAAGATGGCAAATGTTTTGCCGTGAAGCTGGGTGCGGAGAAGCCCGAGGACCCGCCGACCAGCGAACTGGGCGAGCAAGTGCTGGGTTCTCCAGCCGTCAGCAGTGATGGCTTGTTTATTCGGACTGGTCAGAACTTGTGGAAAATCGCTGCTAAATAGTTTCCTCCTCTCAAGACGCTGTTGCTAATGTCTTCGCCCGATTCGATCGCCATTCAGACTTGCGGACCTATTCACGGCAGCATTCGTCCGCCGGGTAGCAAGAGCATCACTAACCGCGCGCTGATCATCGCAGCGCTGGCTGCGGGAAAGTCAACTCTTACCGGCGCGCTGGCCAGCGAAGACACGCAGGTGATGATCGAAAGCCTGGCGCGCCTGGGTATCGGCGTTGAGGAATCGCAAGCTGGCACGACACTCGTGATTCATGGCAGTGGCGGCAACATTCCGCAACGGCAAGCCGACTTGTTCGTGGGTAACAGTGGCACGACGGTCCGCTTTCTCACGGCAATGCTGGCAGCCTGCCAAGGGACGTTTCGGCTCGACGGTATCGCGCGGATGCGCGAGCGGCCGATTGCCGATTTGCTCAACACGCTCAATGCCCTCGGCAGTGACGCCACCAGCGAACAGAAGACCGGTTGTCCCCCGGTGTTGATTCGAGCCCGAGGCTTGACCGGCGGCCGGGCCAACATTCGGGGCGACGTTTCGAGTCAATTCCTCAGCGCGCTTCTCATGGCTGCTCCCTACGCGCGCGAAGCCGTGCGGGTGCATGTCGACGGCGTGCTCGTTTCGCAGCCTTATGTACACATGACCCTGGGGTTGATGCGCGCGTTCGGTGTGAACGTTGATCCGGGCGATTTGTCGCAGTTCACCATTCCCGGCGCTCAGCAGTATCAACCGCGCGAGTACGCTATCGAGCCTGATGCTTCGGCCGCCAGCTATTTTTGGGGCGCGGCAGCAGTGACGGGGGGCGAAGTCACCGTTCGCGGACTCGGCCGCGCTGCTTTGCAGGGAGATGTCGACTTCGTCGATTGCCTTGAAAAAATGGGCTGCGAAGTGTGCGCGCAGGAAGATTCGATCACCGTCGTCGGCAAACCGCTGCGGGGGATTGAGGTCGACATGAACGCCATCAGCGATACCGCGCAAACGCTGGGTGTCGTAGCGCTGTTTGCGAAAGGAGCAACCACCATTCGCGGCATCGCCCACGTGCGGCATAAGGAAACCGATCGCATCGGCGACCTGGCCCGCGAGCTGCGTAAGTTTGGCGCGCAAGTCGATGAATTCGACGATGGAATGCGGATCACTCCGCCAACTTCGTACGCCAATTTTCACGGTGCTGCGATTGCCACTTACAACGACCATCGCATGGCCATGAGTCTGGCGCTGACCGGTTTGAATCTGCCTGGGGTTGTCATTCACGATCCCGGTTGCACGGCCAAGACCTATCCGCATTTCTTCAGCGATCTGACAAAACTGATTGCCGGCGGCGATGTCGGCAGCTGATTCGGTGCCGACAGCACTGGGGCGCTATCGAAGTAAGATGGGGCGATGCACGATCCGCTGAATTGGCTTGACGACGAACTAGCGCGACTCGCTGCGGGTGGACTGCTGCGCAAACTGGCAGTTCGGTCGGGACCGCAGAGTGGCCTGCAGGTGATATTGAACGGGGAGTCGCTAGCCAATTTTGGTTCGAACGATTACTTGGGAATTGCCGCGTCGCTGTCGCAAGGAAATATTGACGACGCCGTTCGCCAGGCAGGTTGGGGCGCGGGAGCGAGTCCGCTGATTATCGGCCGCGGCGAGTTTCATGCGCGGCTTGAAGCAGCACTCGCGAAATTTGAGGGTACCGCAGCGGCGCTCCTCTTTCCCACTGGTTTTGCAGCGAATGCCGGGACCATCGCGGCCCTGGTTGGTCCGGGCGATGTGGTCTTTAGTGACGCGCTGAACCATGCGAGCCTCATCGATGGCTGTCGCCTGTCTGGCGCTCAGGTGGTCGTTTATCGGCACTGCGATGTAGCCCATCTGCGCGAACTGCTCGCTGCGGCACCCGCTGCGAAGAAGAAACTAATCGTCACCGATAGCCTGTTCAGTATGGATGGCGATCTTGCGCCACTTGTTTACCTGACAGAACTAGCCGAGCAACATCGCGCCATGCTCATGGTCGACGAAGCGCATGCGACCGGCGTCTTTGGTGCTAATGGACGCGGTGTGAGTGAACACCTGGGTGTGGAAGACGCCGTGCATATTCGCGTTGGCACGCTCAGCAAAGCGCTGGGGTCGATGGGTGGCTTTGTGGCTGGCCAGCAGCGGCTCATTGATTGGCTCACCAATCGCGCGCGGACTTACTTCTTTTCGACGGCATGTCCTGAAGCGGTTGCGGCAGCGGGTCTTGCCGCCCTGAGCATTGTGCAGGAACAGCCGCAGCGGCGAATCGAGTTACTCGCGCGTGCCAGCCAACTGCGCGAGCAGCTTCGCGCGCAAGGCTGGCCGCTACCGGATGTTGGCAGCCAGATTATTCCGCTGCGCATCGGCGATGCTGAACCAACGATGCGATTTGCTGCCTGGCTCCGCGACCAGGGCTTCTTCGTGCCGGGTATTCGCCCGCCCAGTGTGCCAGCGGGGCAATCGCTCTTGCGGCTCAGCTTGACCTGGCAGCACGATGTTGGGACTCTCTCGCGGTTACTTAGCGCGGTGGGGGAAGGACGAAAGCGGTTTGTTAAGTCCGACTATTTGCGAGGGGAAGTGGGTTTGCGGATCAGCCCCTCTCCCCGGCCGTATTTTCAAAAACGGGGCGAGGAGAGGGAGTAAGAAAACGGCCCAGCTGACGACGCCGCCAACCTGTCGCGAACAGAAAATTCTCGACAAACGTCTCTTGACGCCAACTGCCGCTGGCGAGTAATTACCCGCCTCTCGTCTACCCAGGTAAGTCTCGTCAGGGATCCCTGGCGACAAGCCGATACGGTCCGTTCGAGTGCGGGAGCTAGCAATCGTCGTTCGATTGTGGGCTACGGACTCCAGCGGACAGGTCACCGCGGTTCGTGCGATGGGTCGCCGGCCGCAGCTTGGCGCGTGCGGGTTTTCTCGAAACAGGAGAAGCGCTTTGAAAGCGAGCGTCGTGTTGCCGGGCATCGTCGTTGCATCGACCATGCTCTTTGCGTCGAGTCAGGCGGCCACGCCCACGGCAGTGGCTTGGATCACCGCGGCGGAAACCGCCGGCCAGATTTCTAATCAGGCCAGCGAAGCCCGTCGGCAAGCCGATGACCTGCTGCGGCAGGCTCGCAAAGCCGTCAAAGAAGGTCAGTTCGATCAAGCGGAAGCTTTGATCGTGCAGGCCGAGAAGACGGGCGTCACCTACGACGCCTATCAAGCCAAGTATGGCGATACTCCGACGAGCCTGCGCAAGCTGGCCGCCGAGGAACGCGCCCGGACAGGTGGTGCTCGCAAACCGAGCTCTCTGTTCCCGGCCCTGTGGAATCAGCCTGGCCAACAGCCAGCAGCTGCTCCTTCGCCTCCCCAAGATCCGTTCGCTCAGCGGCAGTCGCAAGAGCAAGCGTTGAACCAGATGACCGATGGGGCGAAAGCTCAAGCGGCTTCACTGCTCAACGAAGCTCGGGCCCAGCTCGCTAAGGGCGATAAGTTCGCCGCCCTTTCGGCCTATCAAAAGGCTGCGGGGCTGCGGGTTCAATTCGGCCCCGACGAGGACTCGCCGGAGAAAGTGGCTGCTGCGATTACCGCCGCCGGCCTCGATGTCTCCCGGGTGGCTCCCGCTGCTTTCAACCCCACCAGCCCGTTCATCATGAACACGGCCGGCATGAGTGAGAAAGATCAGAACCTGCCGAACTTACTGCCTGGCATGCAGGCTCCTCCAGGAGGCGTGAACGTCGCACCGCAAATCAATCCCTATGCGTTGCCCATGGAGACCAATCCATTGGCCCAGTCGGGACTGCCGCCAGCTACTGGCCGTCAAGCGACTCCTGAGCAATTGGCCGATCTGAATCTGCCAGCGCCTCGCGAACCGGGCCGCCCAGACGAACCACCGCAACGGTTGCCTGCCCTGCCTTACGCGCCGCCGGGGCAACCCAGCAATGCCCAGGCAGCTGTTCCTAACAAACCCGAAGCTCTGCGACTCATCGCGCAGGCTCGCATGGCGCTCGATAAGGGCGACTTGAACACTGCCGGCCAATTGGCCAAACAGGCCGATGGTCTGCGAGTGCCTGATGACGCGTTTGCTCCGGGTGAAACTCGCCCGTGGCAGATCGTGCTCGAAGTCGACAAGGCCATCTATCGTCGCCAGGGAATGCAAACCGCCAGCGCCACGGAACCCGTTGCCAACGATGGCCCGAAGTATCCCGTTTCGCCCGGTGTCTACAACCCCGCGGCCGACAACTCGCGCCTGCAACAAGCATCGACATCGGCTGCCATGTTGCGACAAGCTCCCGATTCGATCGGTGCTTCGCATCCGGCCAAGATGTACGAAGCGGGTGTGAAAGCGCTCGAAGCTCAGGACCGTGACACCGCGATCAAGTTGTTCCAAGAAGCCTGGAAGCAGAAGGATCAACTCGATCCCGAGATGCAACGCCAGCTGGGGGACAAGCTCACTTTCCTGCGGGCCAATACTGCACCGGCTCAGCCGTTGCCTCGTCCCGAGGGACCTGGTGCTCCGATCTCGCCGCTCGAACAAGTGAACTCGCAGCAAGAACTGTCGCGTCAGCGGTTGGTTCGCGAGTTCCTCGCCGAAGCTAGTGCTGCTCAAGCTCTGGCTCAGACCGATCCGCGGGGCGCGCTTGCCAAGATCAAGGCCTTCCGCGAACGCGTTAGTGCGGCCGAGATCGATACCACGGCTCGTAAGAACCTGTTGACCGGTGTCGATCGCAAGGCTGCCGAACTGCAGACCTACATCGATCAGAACAAGTCGACCATCGACAATGCCGAACGCAATCGCGACCTGCTCGCCGACCGCGCTCGCTCGGCCGAGTTGACCAGCGAAATGCAGAACAAGATGGCTCAACTCGTTGAGCAATTCAACAAGTTGATGGACGAACAGCGTTACCCGGAAGCTGAAGTGATTGCGAAGCAGGCTCGCGAAATCGAGCCCAATAGCGTCATCACGACTGCCATGGTGGAGAAGGCCGCGCTCGCTCGCAACATCGCTGCTTCGCAATCGATTAAGGAACGCCAGACTGGCGGGTTCCAGGGTGCATTGGAATCGGTAGATGAATCGGCCATTGCCTTCGACGATCGCGAACCAATCGTCTTCAACGTTCGGCGTTGGGGCGAACTGACTCGCCGTCGCCGCAGTCGGGCAGAAATGCAGAATCGTCTGTCTCCTGCGGAGATGGAAATTCAGAAGTCGCTCGGCAAGCCGGTGGAGGTGAAGTTCACCGAACGGCCGCTGTCGGAAGTGATGACGTTGCTCGGTCAAATGACCGGTGTGAACATCTATCTCGATCCGCAAGGTATGCGGGCCGAAGGTTTGACCAGCGATGCTCCGGTGACGCTCGACTTGAGCCAACCGATCTCGCTCAAGAGTGCGTTGACGCTGCTCCTCGAACCGCTGAATCTGTCCTACGTCATTCAGAACGAAGTGCTCCGCATCACGAGCCAACAAACTCGCGATTCGAATGTGTATGCCAAGGTCTACTACGTGGCCGACCTGGTCGTGCCGATTCCGAACTTCACCCCCACCTATAACATGGGCATCGCTGGTGCCTTGAAAGAAAGCCTGGCTTCGCTCGGCTACGGTGGTGGTTCAGGTCCGCTCAATCGCGCTCCGCTGACGATGGCTGCCGATACCACTCAGCCACCTGCTTCGATGAATCCAGTGGTCATGGCTCAGCAACAACAGAACAGTGCCAACGGTCTGTTCCCCACTTCGAGCGCTCGCCAGGGTGGCTCGTTGGGTTCTGGTCCCGGTGGCATGGGCGGTGGTGTGCAAGCTGACTTCGATCCGCTGATTGAACTCATCACGTCGACCATCGAGCCTGACTCGTGGCAAGACGTCGGTGGTCCTGGTTCGGTCTCGGGCTTCGATACCAACTTGAGCCTCGTCGTTAGCCAACGACAAGATATCCACGAACGAATCGCGGACTTGCTCGAACAGCTTCGCCGCTTGCAAGACTTGCAGGTGACGATCGAAGTCCGATTCATCACGGTCAGCGATCGCTTCTTCGAGCGGATCGGTATCGACTTCGACTTCAACATCGACGACAACACGCACCTCAACAGCTTTGCGGATCAGATTCCGACGAGCCAGGTGGCGGTGCCAACCAGCCCCTTCGACGACGACGGCCGCAGCTTTGCGGTTGGCTTGACGCCGAACGGCCCGACGGCGGATCTCGACTTCCGCTTTGGTAACGGCAGCTTCGGTGCGAGCACGCCGACCTTCGGTGGGTTCGATGCCGGTTCGGCTGCGAACTTCGGCTTCGCGATCCTCAGCGACATCGAGGTCTTCTTCCTGCTGCAAGCCGCTCAGGGCGACGACCGCACGAACGTGCTGCAAGCTCCGAAGGTCACGTTGTTCAACGGTCAACAAGCGACCATCATCGACAGCTCGTTCCGTCCCTTCGTCACCAGCGTGGTGCCCGTCGTCGGCGACTTTGCCGCGGCTCACCAGCCTGTGATTGTGGTGCTGAGCGAAGGTACGATGATGAGCGTCCAAGCTGTGGTCTCGTCCGATCGCCGCTTCGTCCGCCTCACCCTGGTGCCGTTCTTCAGCCAGATCGGCGACGTCGAAACCTTCACCTTCAACGGCAAGGTTACGACCGACAGTGGTACGGTGGTGCAAGACCCGGCCAATCCCGATCAGACCGTCACCAACGGTCAAACGCGAACTGTCGAAGGTACGACCGTTCAGCTGCCAACGCTGGCCACCACGACGGTCACCACGACGGTCAGCGTGCCGGACGGTGGTACAGTGCTGCTCGGTGGTATCAAGCGGTTGCGTGAAGGTCGCGTCGAACGTGGCTTGCCCCTTGTGAGCAAAATTCCGTACGTCAGCCGTCTGTTCACCAACGTCGGTATCGGCCGCGATGCTCAAAGCTTGATGATGATGGTGACACCACGCATCATCATTCAGGAAGAAGAAGAAGAGAAGCTGGGCATCGACTTTGAAGAATAGTCGACCTGGTGACTGAATCGTCTAATCAACCTGCGGTGAGAATTCTCTCACTGCAGTCCTGCCGCGAAAGCTCAGCTTATCTGTTTGAGAGTTCGCCGCGACAGGGTTAACAGCCCGAGTAAGAAGCCGCTGCATGTCTCTCCCCCCTAGACGTGCAGCGGCTTCTGCATTTCTTGATGAGTCATTTCTAATGGGCCGCGTTAGAGGTTCGCCTTAGCTCCGCTTGCGCTTCGACTTCTTCGAATTGCCGAAGTTGCCGCGACGTTTGCAGACGAGGACGGTGCGGTCGTCTTCGGCTTCGCTCGAACCGGCTCGTTCGAGCAAGCGGCGGAGCCAACCGGCCAGCGATTCGGCCGGTTCGCTGCAATGCCGACGTAACGTGGCGGCCATCACGGCCTCGCCAATTCGCAGGCCAGCTTGATCGGTGGCAGCTCGGACACCTTCGCTCAGCAGTACCAGGCACTCGCCCGGATCGAGAATCAGCTTGGCCGTTTTTAGTGGCGGTTCGACACCGGTGCCGAGCGGAGCACCATCGGCGGCGAAGATTTCTCGGGAGTCTTCGCGAATGAGCAGCGCAGCCACCTTGCCCGCGAGCGCGAGGTCGGCTTCGCCTGTCTCGGGATTGATGATGACATAGCCGAACGAAGCGAACTGATCGCCGGCCGAACCTTGCCAGAGCGTATCGTTCAACCGCGTGACTAGTTCCTTGGCACTGTGCCGATAGCCCGTGTGCGCTCGCATCGCCGCTTGCACGGCGGCAGCATTTAGCCCGGCTTGCAACGGAGCACCTTGGGCATCCCCGACAGCGAGGGCCAGACGGCCATCGGGCAGGACGGTCCAATCGTGAAAATCTCCGCCGACGCTCCTGGCTTGTTGTGTCCAGCCCGAGACTTCGAATTCGGTCAGCAGCGGCACCACGCTGGGCAAGCGATCTTGTTGCCAGCGAGCAGCAGTTTCGATTTGCTTATCGCCCTGTTTTGCCGAAGCACCGACGGTGAGCAGCATTTCGCGTTCGAGATCGGCAGCGAGCCGGCCGGCGATAATTTCGGCAAGATTCGTTTGCGACGAAGTAAACTCACGCTGCGTGCGGCTGAAGATCCAAAGTGTGCCTAGGGGGGTCGATGACGTCGAAACGGGCACGCACACCGCAGCGCCAAACTCACCTTCGGGACAGCGCCAATGCGGCAACAGCGAAGTATCTTCGAGCACCACAGCATGGCCGACAAGCGCTTCCAGATCGGCCACGGCACCGCGCAGCGGACGTGCAGGCTCGAGCAATTTCGTTTGTGGCAAACCCCACATCGCGCGCAGTTTGAGCGACGAAGTTGTTTCGTCGAGCAGATAGAGGGCTGCCGCTTCGCAGTGAATGGCTTCGGCACCACCCTGCAGCACGCATTGCAACCGTTCGGCCAGATGCTGTTGCTCGTTGGGGCGAACCGCCACTGGCACACCAGCAGCCAACTCTGCCTCGCGCTGCCAAAGGCCATACTTGAGTCGATTCGATTCGCTCAACAGATTGGCAATTGCCAGGGCCAACGGGCGAGCAGCTTCGAGATCGATTTGCGTCGACGAAGGCGAGCTCGGCACCAGCGACAAGCGACCGTCGGCGTCGGGAGTAGCGCCGTCGACCGGCGCGCTCCAGCGCTGACTGTTGTCGGCAGAACTGCCAAGCTGATATTGCAATTGCCAGCCTGTGGCGCGGGCAAAGGCTTCGCTAATGAATTGCAGCGAGAGTTCACCGACGGGCAACGGAGCCGCAGTTGGTGGTTCTTCGAAATGGAGACGGAGGGCAGGGTGCGGTTGTTGAGCCACGGAAATGCGAGGGGGAAAGTGGCCAGCGAAAGGACCCTCCATGCAAACCACAAGTCACGATCGCGCCCCCACAGCAATCCTGCCGCAGGCCGTCCAGCTTCCTTGATCGTTACAGTTTCCAATCGGTTGGAGTTCGCGGCAATTTCAACCTAAGTTCGCGCGTCCCTACAATCCTTGAAGGAGAGCAGTTGACCACTGCCAAAACGCGAAGTAGTTAGCACGCAACTATACCTGGCCACTCCCTCCCGAGTCCCCAGTTCCCAGTTCCCAGTTCCCAGTTCCTAGCCCCCAGTTCCCATCCGCTCGTCTCCCTTTGTTGCGTTTTCTCAACCTTGACCTAGAGTTCGGCATCACCGCCCGAGAGGCGCGCCGCGAGTGAGTGCGCCCCAAGGCCACGATGTGGAACTGTTGACATGATCGTCATCGTCGGATTTATCGTCGTGATCGGCTGCGTGCTGGGAGGTTTCTCCATGGCCGGCGGTCACGTCGGCGCACTGTGGCACCCTTCCGAAATCGTGACCATCGGTGGGGCAGCCCTCGGTGCCCTTATTGTGATGTCGCCGAAGAAGGTCCTCATCGACCTGATGAAAGGCTTGATTGCTACGCTCAAGGGATCGCCCTTCGGCAAGAAGGCCTACGAGGAACTATTTCAATCGATGTACGAGGTCTTTCGCCTCGTACGCCGTAACGGTTTGCTCACGCTCGAATCGCACCTGGCCGATCTGCACGCCAGCAGCATTTTCGGCAAGTATCACACCATCTCGCACAACCATCACGTCAGCGAGTTCATCGTCGGGGCCTTTGCGCCCGTGATGGACGGCAGTGCTACGCCCGAGCGCTTGGGGCAGATGATGGAAATGCAGCTGAAGACAATGGCTGACGAACACCACCATCCGATCAGCGTGCTGTCGAAAACGGCGGACGGCTTACCGGGGTTCGGAATCGTGGCGGCGGTGCTCGGGATCGTGATCACGATGGGTCACATCAACGGCCCGGTCGAAGAAATCGGTCACAAGGTGGGTGCGGCGCTCGTCGGTACGTTCCTCGGGATTTTGCTCTCGTACGGCTTCTTCGCACCACTCGTAACCAAGCTCGAATTCATGGGTCACGAAGAGATGGCTTACTTCAAAACCATCGCGGCACTGATTCAAGGGTTTGTCAGTGATCTGCCGCCGAAGGTTTGCATCGAAATGGCCCGTCGCGGCTTGGGTGCCGAAGTTCGTCCCACGCCCGAACAAATGGAAGCGCTTCTCAAGGCAGTCGAAACCAACGGCTAATACCCACAGCTGATTCCAACGGCAACGAGTTGACGCAGGAGACGAACAATGGCTGGTGGTGGCGGTGGTGCATGGAAAGTGGCCTACGCGGACTTTGTGACCGCGATGATGGCGTTCTTCATGGTGATGTGGCTCGTCGGCCAGAAGGAAGACCTGAAAGAGGCCGTTGCGCACCATTTCAATCATCCGTTCGAAGCTTTTCCCGAAGAGCCCGACGACGATGCGAGCGGTGCTGGTGGACCCCGTTCCGGCAAGCAAGGCAAACGGCAAACCGGGTTTGCCCATCGCATGTCGCTGACGAAGAGTCCAACCGATCCCGAAGCGCGCAAGCCTCGCATGCTGACGATTCGCGAAGGCCAACGAACCGGCATTGGCACAATCATCTTCTTTAAGCACGGCTCGACCGAACTGAACGACGAAGCGCAAGAGCGCCTGAACTTGCTGCTGCCGCGCCTTGCCGGCAAACCGCAGAAGGTGGAAGTGCGCGGGCACGCCTCGCGGCGTCCCTTACCTGCGGCCAGCGAATTCGACGATGCTTGGCAACTCTCGTATGCCCGCGCGATGGCCACGATGAAATACCTGGAAGAAGGGGACGTCGCGCCCGATCGCATGCGTTTGAGCCAAGGGGGCGTGTTCGAGCCCTATACCACGGCAGTGAAAGAAGAGCAGAAGTACGACCCCAATGACCGCGTCGAAATTCTCATGCTCAGCGAATTTGCCCAGGATCTGAATGGCACCGCAGCCGAACGGGCTGCTGCTGAAGAGGCTGAAAAGACAACCGAGCCGAAGGCGGCTGGGCATTAAGGAATTTGCGGAACGTCGTGTGAACTCAGAGAAACCGGCGGCACTCACGTGCCACCTATTCCGATCGCACTAGTTTTGCGGACGGTGCCTGAGCATCTTGTGCCGGTCTTGCGCCCCCGCCTATCGCCTTTCTTCCCCCATGAACTAGGGTTGAACAAGAGCAGCGAACCCTCGCGCGCGTGGGCTACCGCTGCGCTCCTTCATTCACTTTGTCCGCAAGGTCGGTGGTTGCCATGACAGCGTCTCCTGATTCAGCTTCTCCAGAGCACGAAACGCCCTCTCACGCGCCACTAACCATCGCGCACCGTATTTCGCGCGTGATTCTGCCTCTGTTTCTGTTGGCTTTGATGCTCGGTGCCTATCGCTTAGTCATCATCAAACCGCAGGTCGCGCGCGTCGAGCCGGCCAAGAACGATCCCTGGATGATCACGCCGCGCTTTGCCGAACCGCGGGTCGCTACTGACGAGCAACTCGTCGCGGTCCTCAATCGGGTGAAGCCGCCGATGGCCAAGGAAGCGATGACAAACAACTTCGTCCATGCTCTGCGATTGTGGGGGCCGAAAGCTGATTTTCACGATGAGAAAGTTGTCAGCGGGCACGACCTGCAGCAGTACTTTCTCGACGATCAGGTCTTCCGCAAATTTGCCGGCGAAAAAGCGGCTCCGTTGTTCTATCGCGGCCGCGATGGTCTCGAAGTCCGCTCTTTCGACGAACAGCTGAAGCATCGAGACTCGTCCAGTTATCACACTGACGACTTGTTGGCGACCTTTGCCGAATCGGGCCTGCCGCTAACGACACCCATCGTCATGCGCAACGACGAAGCGACGATTGGCGAACTACTGAACGACTCGTTGATGCGATTTCACTTGGAGCGTTTGGAATACGAATGGACGGCCATTGTCTTCGCCCGCTATGTGTTTCCCTTGCGGCAGTGGAAGAACAAGTACGGCGGTCGAATCGATGTGAACGAACTCGTGAAGGAACTTGTCGCCGCTCCACTCGATGCGGGCCCTTGCAACGGTTTGCATCGTTTGGAAGCGCTAGCTGTGCTCTATCGCATCGATGAAGAAGTCCACGCGCTGCAGCCGCGAACCAAGCGCGCCATGCTGCAATATATGAAGCGCGTCAGCGATTTGCTGGTCGCGGCTCAGGCTCCCGATGGTTCGTGGTCGCGTAGCTGGCCAGCAGGTGCCGCTGCACTAGAAGATAAGTCAGCTTCGCTGCACGACAAGCTGCTGGTGACCGGCCATCAACTCGAATGGCTCGCTTATGCCCCCGACGATGTTCAGCCCCCGCGCGAAACTATCGTTCGCGGCAGCCAATGGCTGGTCCGCACGCTGACCGAAATGGACGAGAAGGAGCTTCTTTCCGCCTACGGTCCTTACACTCATGCCGCTCGCGCTCTCTGCCTGTGGCGAGGCGTAGAGCCGTATGTCGCCTGGCAAGCTGGCCAGACACCAAGCAAAGCCAACGGCGGCTAGCGCCGAGTTTCAAGTAGCCCGACGCGTTAGCGAGGGTGAAGCGACGAGAGAATCACCAAACATAAATCACGCAGCTACCAAGGCCCGAATATGACCAGTCCATCCGAAGTGCCAGCCTGCATTACCCGCGATCGCTTGACGTCTCCCTGGTTTCCCAACACCAGCCGAGCGCTCTTGTTGGCGATTGTGACCGCCGGCATCGTGTTCGGCCTCACCAGCTTTCATCGGCTGAATCACACTGACCTGTGGGGGCACCTGAACTTCGGCCGCTGGATCGCCGAGCATGGTTCGCTGCCGACCAGCGATCCGTTCGCTGCGACTCCCGTGAATCAGCCGATGCTCCACTCCGCGTGGCTGTCGCAACTCATCGGTTACGAGGTGCAACACAACTTCGGCAACGAAGGTCTCGCCTTCGGGCACGCGCTGCTGGTAACACTGCTGAGCGTTGTCTTGATGCTGGCCGTTTATCGTCGCGGTACGAGTCCATCGCTGGTCTGGACGGCGGGAACGCTCGTGTTTGTGCTCGGTTTGCCCGTCCTGGGCACGATTCGTCCGCAGCTGTTCGGCATGCTCGGCGCAGCACTAACTTTGCTCGCCTGTAGCGACCTGATCACCAAACGCCAGCCATTGTTTTGGTTGCCGGTGGTAATGATTCTCTGGGCCAACTTGCACGGCAGCGTGCTCATGGGTTTGGCCATTCTCGGTCTGTTCGCTTTGGGCATGACCTACGAAGTGCTGCGCGAAGCAGACTGGAACTTTGGCAAAGCGGTGAAAGACGGTCGCCTGTCGCGCGCCTGGTTGGCGGTGATCGTGTCGGTCGCGGCCAGCTGTGTGAATCCGCATGGTCCGGCGCTGCTGACGCGCACGATTTTCTTCGGCGAACATGCAGCCTTGCAATACATTTCAGAGTGGCGGGCCCTCTCGCCGAAGAGTTTGACCGGGGTGCTGATGATCGTGTCGTCGATTGCGGCCGGCCTGCTCATCAAGCACAGCCCGCGCAAATGGCAAGCGTACGAGTACTTGCTGCTCGTCTTTTTTGCCTTGCTCACTCTCAACGCAATTCGCATGCTGGCGTGGTGGGCACTCGTGTGCCCGTGGGTCATTGTGCCGCACTTCGCCGCTTATTGGGCCGCTCATCGCCAGAAGAGCGACTTGCCTGCCGAACCGGCCGATGAACCAACTTCCATGGCTACGCTCATTGCGGTGGGCTTCGCCTTTACCGTCCTGATCATTTCACCTTCGACTTACAGCATGTTGACCGGCCGTGTGCGCGGACCAGCCGAGTGCCTGGTCACCGACACGCCGATCTACATTGCCGACGAAGTGCTGCGCCGGAACCTCGACGGCAACATCACTGCCCCGATGGATTGGTCCGACTATCTGATTTGGGAAACGAACGGCCAGCTCCGCCCGCTGGTCTACTCGCACGTTCATTTGACCAACAAGGAAACCTGGGACTCGTACGTGAAAATCTACACGGGCGATCCCTCGTGGCTCACCCACCTGCAAGCAGCGAAGAGCCGCTACCTGGTCGTCAACAAAAGTCGCTCGCCGGAACTGGCCAAGCAGTTGCTATTGTCCGAACGAAGCGGCAAGGGAGACGTCTGGGTGTTTTATCAAGACCAGAAGTCGCTGATGGCTGAAATCCGCTTGCCCGAAAAAACAGAGACCAAGCCAGCTGCTGCGGCCACTTCTGCCATCGAACCGCCAGTGGTGGAAGTTCCGAACAGCTAGCGTTGCAGCCTGAGTACTTGATCGATAAGCCGCACCGCTTGTAGCGGCTATAACAAGCCTGCCGTGGTTGCGGCACCGATAACCTTCGCAGCCCGGCGCGCTGAAATGTTGACGCCACCGGCGCGTCGACCTACGATTCAATTTCCCCCCGAGGCAAAATCTGCCAGGGTGTCTTCAGCCAGGTTCTGTTGCGGTTCACGCTATGGGCGTCACCTATTTCAAGCGTTACCGCATGGAGATTGACCTCTCCTTGCTTCCGGTGACTCCGCCGCAGTTGCCCGCCGACTATGCGCTGCTCGCTTGGTCCGAGAAGTTGATCCCCCTGCACGCCGAGGTCAAGTTCCGTTGCTTCAGCGACGAGATGGATGCCAGCGTGTTCCCCTGCCTGGGGACCAAGGCTGGCTGTCGCCGGTTGATGACCGAAATCGCCGACCGCAACGGCTTCTTGCCGACGGCCACGTGGCTCATTCAATACTGGCCGGCGGGTTCCCGTCGTCCCGATGTTTGCGCTACCATTCAAGGCGTGTGCGAAGGGGAGGGAATCGGCGCGATTCAGAACGTGGGGGTAATTCCCGAGCATCGTGGCCGTGGGCTGGGTGCCGCCCTGGTTTGGTACTCGCTCAATGGCTTTCGCCTGGCCGGCCAGAAGAAGGTGTTTCTCGAAGTAACCGCCCAAAACACGGGTGCGGTTCGTCTTTACCAGCGACTTGGTTTTCGCAAGGTGAAGACCGTCTATAAGGCTAGTGAGGTTGCGTACGCGTAGCCGTAGGGATAGGCTCACAGGATTGAAGATTTGAGCTTGAAGATTGCAGATTCCACGGCCAATCGGTCAAAACCTCGCAGTCTTTCCATCTGCCAGGGAACATCTTCAATCTGCAACCAGGATTCGCAATGCCAGCTACTGCCTCTCAAAAAATACATATCCACCCGCTCTCGAACGGACTCACACTCGTTGCGGAAGAAATGGACTGGCTCGAATCGGCCGCCTTCGCCTTTCTGCTGCCCGGCGGATGCGCGCATGAAAAGCCGCAGCAAGCAGGACTCGCCGCCCTCACCAGCGAAATGCTGCAACGCGGGGCTGGCGAGCGCGACAGCCGGCAATTCGTCTCGGACCTGGAGAACCTGGGTGCCGATTGCAGTTCGTCGGTCAGCGTGACGCACACCAGCTTCGGCGGCTCGATGCCGCAAGAAAGCCTGCCCGCAGTCCTGGAGATGTACGCCGACCTCCTTCTGCGCCCGTTACTGCCCGAAGATCAGCTCGAAGATGCACGCCTCTCGTGCTTGCAAGAAGTTCGGGCCGTAGAAGACGACCTTTCGCAGCGCGTGATGCAGGAACTACGCCGCCGTTACTATGGCGACCCACTGGGCCGCAGTTCGCAGGGCCGCGTCGAAACGTTGGAATCTTTGCAGCACAAAGACGTGCGCGAGTTCGTCACCGAGCGAATGCTGCCGAACAAGGGGATCCTGAGCATCGCGGGCAAAATCAACTGGCCGCAATTGCGCGATCAGGTCGAGAACTTGTTCGGCGATTGGCGACCCGGACTCAACGAGCAGCTGATCGAAACGCCCGGCGAACGCGGCTACGAGCACATTCAAGTCGAATCGAATCAAACGCTGGTTGGCATTGCCATCGATGGCATCTCATACGCCAACGACGACTACTTCCAACTGCGCGGCGCGATTGGCGCACTTAGCGACGGCATGAGTTCGCGGCTCTTCACCGAAGTGCGCGAGAAGCGTGGCTATGTCTACAGCGTGTATGCGATGTGCCATTCACTCCGCGATCGGGGCAGTGTCATCGCTTTCGCCGGTACCACTCCCGAACACGGTCAGGACACGTTCGATGTCACCTGGGGCGAGCTCGCGCGGATGTACTCCGGCATTGAGCAAGCAGAGCTCGACCGGCTGAAAGGGCGCATCAAGCGCTCGCTGATCATTCAACAAGAATCGAGCCCCGCGCGGGCTGGCAACATCGCACTCGACTGGTATTACCTGCAGCACGTACGGACGAAAGAAGAGATTCAAAAGCTGATCGACGGCCTGACCTGCAACTCCATCAACAACTGGCTCGCCGCCCATCCACCCAAGAATCTCACCGTCGTCTCCCTTGGCCCACAGCCGCTGCAAATCCCCGCTATTTAGCCCGACGCGTCAGCGAGGGGGCCCGGCAACTCGACTTCCCTTAGCGTTATGCCTACACGCTTGACTAAAGTTCGAGTCCTCTTCGTGCGAACCTTCTGCCTCGCGCTGCTGCTGGTTGCTGCGACGACTGTCGCGGCCGACTCGCGCGATGCTCGCCTGGTCGCCGGTTTGCAACAACGCCGCTTGTTCGAACTGGCCGAAGCCTATTGCCAGCAGCGCCTGGCTGCGACCATTGCTGACGAAGCAGCCTTCACCGAACTCACCGTCGAGCTGCAACGCACTTATGCCTTGCATGCCATGAACGAACCCCCTGCCACGCGGGCTCAGTGGTTCCAGCGCTCCCACGCACTCGCTGCCGAGTATGCTCGCGCGAAGCACGTTCGGGGCATGCTCGTGCAATTGCAAGACGCCCTCACCTGGCTAGCTGAGGGAGAACTCGCGGCGGCTGAATATCGGGCCGGCGCACTACCGGCCGCGGAACTCGATCGCGCCTTGCAGCCCCTCCGCACCGCGGCTAGCGCTCTCGAGAATCTCGATAAGCAACTGACTCGCGAGATACCTCTTCTTCGCCGCCGCACGTTGGCCCCCGGTGAACTTTCGGCCGATGAACTCTTCTCGCTGCAGCAGCATGTGCTGTATCAATGGGCGCGAGTCTGTCGCCTGCGCGGTCAGTTGTATCCGCCGCAATCGCCCGATCGTGTCTCGCTCGCTCAGCAGACACAAGAGATTCTCAAGACTCCGCTCACCCAACTCGTTCCCGAGGATCCCCTCGCCGATCAAGTGCGACTCGAACTGGCCATCAGCGAGCGCCTGCTAGGCAACGTAGCGCAGGCCACGGAATTGCTCGCTCTGCTCGATCGCGACCCCAAGCCCGCGGCGCTGCGACTCACCGCGCGCGCGGAACAGATTCGGGCCGCTCTCGAAGCCCGCAATAACACTGCCGCGCTGCAGCTACTCAATCAAGGCCGCACACTCGGCGGGCAAGATTCACCGGAGCTCGATCTTGCGTGGCTCGAGACTTACATCGCCGTCTGGCAGCAATACCAGCAGCAACAAAACGCCACCGAGTCGCAAGGGTGGCAAGACAAAGCGGCTGCCATGGCCAAGTTCCTGCAGCAAACGCACGGCACCTATTGGGGCCGCCGCGGCGATCAGTTGCTCGTGCATGCGCTCGGCGGCAGCAACACCGGCGCGGGTGCGGCAGTCCTGGCGCGCACGGCCGATAATTTCTACGTGAAAGGCGAACTCGACCAGGCAGCTGCCACCTATGAAAAGGCTGCCGAGCAGGCCTTCGCGGCGGGAGATAGCAACACCGCATTCGACCTGGCCTACAAAGGCGCGCTGGTGCAGCAGAATCGCAAGCTGTTTGCCGATGCCACTCGCCGGCTGCGCGCCGCCAGCCTGCGCGAAGTAGCTCATCCGCAGGCTGGTGCTGCCCACCTGCAAGCTGCTTGGAATGCCGCGCAAGATGTCCGACTGGATCCCACCACTGCAGCCAACTATGTCGACCTGTTGCAGGAGCATCTGAAAGCCTGGCCCGCCGATCCTTCGACCGCGCAAGCGGCCATCTGGCTCGGGCAGTGGCAGGCGGCGAAGCAACAATGGCGTGAAGCTCTGGCCGCGTATGCCTTGGTGCCGCGCGACTCGGCGAAACTGGTCGAAGCTGTTCCCGCGGCGAGTAACGCCGCCAAACTGTGGCTCGCGCAAACGGTCGCAGCGGGTAAATCGCCGTCGACGGAGTTGCCCGCCGCGTTGGCGTTTTTTCAGCAAGTCCTCGTCGGCGAAAACGATCGCCTGCCCGAGCGCTGGACGCAGGCTCATCGCGATGCAGCACTCGCGGTGGCTGAACTGCGACTCGCTTACGAACCCAACTCGGCTGCCGAAGTCGAATCGCTGCTCAATGCCGCTCTACAAAGTACCAGCGACCCACCAGCTGCCTGGCAACAAGCGGCCGGATTGCAGCGCATTCTTGCCTTGGCCGTGTTGCCGGGTCGCGAACGAGAAGCGCAGGCTGCCATTGAACAAGCGGCTGGTGCCTCGCCTGAACAATTGCTCGTCAGTGTCGAGCGCTTGTCCAAGATCGCCGAGACCTCACCCGCCTCGCTGCGCACGGTTGTCGCCCGCCTGCAACTGCAAACCATCGCGCTGCTCGACCAGCGCCGCAATCAACTCCAGCCCGCCGAGCGCGTGACGCTCGACCGCGTGAAAGCCGAAGCGCTGCTGCTTGCTGGCCAGCGGAACGAAGCATTCACCCTGTATGCCCGCTTGGCGAAAGAAAACCAGGACAGCGCCGCCATTCAAGAAGGTTGGGCCGACGTCCTTTTGGCAGCTACCGATAAACCAACGCTACAGCAGGCTCTCGATCGCTGGCGACTAATTGCCGCGCGCACCAAGCCCCGCACCCCGCGCTGGTACAAAGCTAAGTACAGTGTAGCCCTCGCCCAATTCAAACTTGGCGCTAAGCCCGCTGCCGCCCAACTGCTACGCTACACCCTCGAAGCTCCCCCTGGTCTCGCCGGCAGTGGCTGGGAAGTTCAATTTCAAGAACTATTGCGACGGTGTGAGTGAGGGGTGGGGAACACTAACTCAACATCTCATGCACGACTCGCCCGCCGGTGACGAGGGGCAAGGGGCGGCCGAGGCGGTCGGGGATCATGGTGTGAGCATCAATGCCGAGCAGGTGGTAGATGGTGCAGAGAATGTCTTTGGGGCTGATGGGATTCTCTTGGACGAAGCTGCCGTGCTTGTCGCTGCTGCCGACGACGCTGCCGCGGCGGATGCCGGCACCGGCGAAGGCGTTGCTATAGACGTCGGACCAGTGTTCGCGTCCCGCGCCGTTGGCTCCCTTGTCGTGAACGCGGGGCGTGCGGCCATGCTCGGTAATGCACAGGACCAGCGTATCGTCGAGCATGCCCCGCTCGTCGAGATCGGCAATTAGGGCACTTAGCGCGCGATCGAGGCCCGGCAGCAGTTCGTCCTGCAGTCGCTCGTAGTGATGGAAGTGCGTGTCCCAGGCGGAATTGGCGGTCTTGATTTCATCCCATAGCACCGTGACCAGCTTCGCCCCTGCTTCAAGCAACCGGCGGCCGGCGAGCGTAGCCTGGCCAAAGAGAGTGTAGCCATACTGCTCGCGCAGCGACTCCTTTTCTTGGCCGATATCGAGGGCTGCCTTGATGCGATCGGAAGTCAGGAGCGAGTAGGCCATTTCGCGAAAGCGATCGTGCCCGCGCGGCGCTGCTGCGGTTTGATAGTCGAGTTGTTCGTGCTGCAACTTGGCCAGGAGCGACCAGCGGCTACTGAGTTGATCGAGCGACATGGCCGTATCCCCCTTGGCTTGCGACACGACGAAGCGGCCAGCTGGATCGATGCCCAGGTAAGGTTCGTCGACGTCTTGCATCGCATTGCCGCGCCAGCGTCCGACCTTGCCGGTGATCTTTCCTGCGAATTCGGTGCAAACGGGATCGTAACCGCGGCCGAGAAAGCCACCGTAAGGCCCGCCGCGCGTGAACTCGCCTGCGCGACTGCTGAAGCGAAACGGCAGACAGATATTGCGCGGAATCGCTGGTGGCGGCGCGGTCGGCTGCTCCTTCGTCGCCAGGTAATCTAGGACACTTCCAAAGCTGGGCCAGTGCCGCGCATCGAACGGGTTCAATTCCATCGGGATATCGACCTTGTCGATGCCCGACATTGTGTACGCCGCCGAATGAATGTTATACGGATGCGACATCGACCGCACGAGGGTCAACTTGTCCGCAATTTTCGCCACGCGGGGCAAGTGCTCGCAAATCTGCAGGCCCGGCACCGAAGTGCTGGTCGGATTGAATTTGCCGCGAATCTCCGCCGGCGCATCAGGCTTGGGATCCCAAGTCTCATGCTGGGCTGCTGCTCCATACAGATACAGCAGCATTACCCGCTTCGCGCGACCAAAGTGACTCTGCCCCAGCGGCCGCTCTGCAGCAGCCTTGCTTAGCGCCGTGATTGGCGATGCTGCTGCCGCCAACGAACCGGCCATCACGCCGAACGAACGGCGCGAGAGATTCGTGGGAGCGGTATCGCGAGTCATCGGCGAATCTCCGGTAGGCAGCGAAGGCAGGTTTCCAGCGGAGTTGCGGCGGTGGAACGCCATCCGCAAGCTCAAGTCAATATACTGGCCGGCGTCAGTCTTTCCAAACTTCATCCGCTGTACTTCGAATTCCCTTTGTCAGGGCGCCGGAGTGCCAGCCCCGACCTACTGATTGCCATCGCAGCTAGACTTGGTTCGCTGGGCTATAATCGTAGTCAAAGTGGTAGGGCGCTCGGATTCTCTATTGCCTCTCGATAGTTCGACTTGTTCACGAGGATCTGCTGCGATGCTAGGCCGGCTGGCGATGATTGGACTGCTGTGTTGCCCGACGTTGTGGTGCGTGAAGCGCGCGACTGCCGAGGAAAAGGTTGCTGCCACCAAGACAGCGGCAAAGACTCCGCTGATTCTGGCGCACCGGGGTGGGGCTCACGAATTCGAAGAAAATACCATGGCGGGCTTCCGGGCCTGCTACGAGCGCGGGATTCGGGGGTTCGAGACCGACGTGCGGATGACGCGCGATGGCGTGCTGGTGGTTCTGCACGACGACAGCCTTGAGCGGACACACAACGGCAAGGGTCCGATCGAAGCGCAGACAGCCGACGAGTTGCGGAAGGTCACCACCAAGAAGGGACAGAAGTTCTTGTTCCTTGAAGAGTTGCTCGACTATTTTGCCGATAAGCCCGGCGTTTGCATTGAGCTGGAAATGAAAACCAGCAACCAGAAACTCTATCCCGACGAGCGGATTGCCGAGTATTGTGCCAGGCTTTACCAACAGGCCCAGGCCAAGATGCCCCAAGAGTCGTACTACCTGTTCACGTCGTTCGACGAGCGTCCGCTGAGGGCCATTCGCGCGCTCGACGAAGCCGCCCCCATCTCCATTATCGCGGGCAAGCCTCTCTCGGCTGAGTTCATCGAACGAGCCAAGGGTCTCAAGGCTCAGCACATCGCGTGTCAGTTGAACGGCACGTCGCGGGCGATGGTTCGGGAAGCGCAAAAGCAGGGCTACAAAATCAACTGCTGGCCCGGCCACACCGTGCAAGACTACTACCTGGCCGTTGGTCTGGGCGTTGATGTTGCCTGCACCGACATCCCGACCAAGATTCAGCAAGTCCAAGAGTCGCTGCCAACTCGCTAGGTGGCCGGATGCAGGCAATGCCATTACCACCCAGCTGCAAGTAAAGTTACGACGCCAAGCCGCAAAGGAGGGGTGTTCAATTAAGGAGTTGTTAATTGAACAGGGGAGTGCGTAACTCTCGGGTTTCCGAGCGATTGGTGTTCAACTATGGGGCTGCTAGTTGGACATTTAGGGTGAAACTGAAGTGGAGTTTTCGCGGCTAAGTGCTAAATCGTACGGGGTCCGTTTCTCGGTGAAGTCAGAGTTGCTGAGATGCTGCAACTGGGGACCACGAGAGCCAGCCAGATTCTTGACCCGAGTCTGGCCCTGGTAGCTGGGGCACTAGCAACTCAGCCCGGCGGTCTGTCCCTTCTCCCGCCTTTGCCCCCGTTTTGCTACATTGCAGGGCTTGCGGCTGAACCAATTCACCACGAATTTGCATGGTCGGCTGGCCGTTTGAGACCCGAGTCCCTGGGATGCATGTCCCCTGCGGTGACCGGTTTCCGGCTGGTTGTTGCCAGAAAGTGCCAGGACGATGTCTCTCGATCCATATCAACCGTGCCCCTGTGGCAGTGAGAAGAAGCTCAAGTTCTGCTGTGGGGCCGATGTCAGCCACGAGTTGGAGAAGATTCAACTGGCGATGGAAGGCGAGCAGCGGCTGGCCGCGCTCGACCACATCAACAAGCTGCTGTCGACGCATCCCAAGATTCCTTCGGCCCTGATGTATAAGGCACTCGTCGAACTCAGCCTGAGCGAAGTCGAACAAGCCCGGCAATCGACGGCGAAGCTGCTGGAAGTGGCCCCGACCAATCCGCCCGGCCTGGCGCTGGCCGCGATTCTCGATTGCCAGGATGGCAACGTGCTCGCCGCGATCAGCCGCGTGCAGCAGGCACTCGAGCAGCACCCGGGCAAGATTCATCACCTCGTCTATCAGGCCATCGGCACGCTGGGCCGGGCCCTGTTCGCCACCGGCGAAGTTCTCGCCGCGCGCGGGCACCTCACCTATCAAGTGCGTGTTTCGCAAGGGAAAGACGAAACGGCCTTCAGCGCGATGATGGACCTCGATAGCAGCGGGCAGGTGCCCCTCGTCGCCCACACGTTTGCCGATCTTGTTCCACCCCCGGCCGAGAGTTCCCTCTCTGCTGCTGGCCTGGCCGAATTTCAAGCCGCACTGAAAGACGCCAACTACGGCTGCTTTCAAGCGGCGGCCAAGAAGTTCGAAGCGCTGGCTGCCAGCGAACCGAACGAACCAACCATTTGGCGCAACCTGGGAACGCTGCTCGTCACGCTGGCCGAAGATGATATCGCTGCGGCCATTTTCCAGAAGTATGCCGCGTTTGCCGCCGTGCCGCGCGACGAAGCCATCGAAGCCGAAGCGCTGGCCCAATTCCTGGCGATGAATGGCGAAGAGTATCAAGTTCCCGAAGTGACCGCGACCTTCACCATCGACGATGCACCGGCTTTGCGCGAAGCCTGGATCTCGAACAAGCAATTGCAGGCCATCACTCTGCGGCCCGAAGACATGGATCTGGCCGAAGGTGAACCACCACCGCAAAGTGCCTTCTTCATTCTCGATCGCGAGATTCCGTCAACCGGCGTGGACATCGCTCGCGACGCAATCCCGCGCGTGCTGGGCGAGTTGTTGTTCTACGGTCGCCAAACCGATCGGGCCGCCCGCGTGGAATTCACCGCGCCTCAGCTTGAAGATTGGAACGACCGGATTCAGAAGGTGAAAACGCTGATCGGTTCGCATCTGCAGGGTGATCCGACCGAAGAGGCTGTTGGTCTAGCCAATCGTAATGCCGCGATTCTGGCCGTGAATTGGCGTTTTCCCGATGACACTCCGCAGGAACATCGCAAGACGTTGATTCTCGAACAGCGGCGGCACTTGCTGCTGAATGTGCTCCCCGATTCGGTGCAAGCCGGGCTCGATGGGGCCACGTTGCGACAAGCGGCGGCCAATCCGCAATTGCAGAACAAGGCGCTCGCCACAATCCTGCTAATGGACCTGGCTCAGCCGCAAGAAGAGCCGGTGTTCAACGAAGTCCGTCGTTCGCTCGGGTTGCCGACTATCGATGAACTCGACCCCGCAGGCCGTAAGATTCAAGCCCTCTCGCTCGCCCAGCTCACACGCGTAGAAGCCACCAAGCTCAACGATGAAGATCTGATGCAAGCCTTCACTCGCGGCACACTGGTGAGCTGTCGTCGCCTGGTACTGAAGATGGGTCGCGAGGTGGTAGCCCGGCCATCGCTCGACAAGGTCGCGAATAAGGAAGACGTGTTCGAGATTCTGTCGCGGCAGTCGAACGACCCGACCGAAACGCTCGAACTGCTGACCAAAGCGCAAGATTGGGCCAAGGACCGCGGTCGCTCGCCTGCTCGCTTCATGCTGCAAGAGATTCCCCTTCGCCTCATGCGTGGCGAACAGGCCGAATTCACTCGCATCATGGAAACACTTCGCGCCAAGCACATGAACGAGCCGGGCATTGCTCAAGGCTTGTACATGATGCTCGCCCAGCTGGGTCTCATTCGTCCGCAGGGCGGCGCTCCAGGTGCCGGCCCGGGCGGAATGCCCGGCGCTCCCACCGCAATGCCAGCTGCTGCACCCAGCAGCGGCGGACTGTGGACACCTGGCCAACCCGCCGCGGCTCCGGCCGAGGCGAGCAAGGGTAAACTCTGGCTGCCGGGCATGGACTAAGAACGCTTACTGCAGCAGGATCAGTTCGTCGCCGGACATCAGTTTGCCGAGCCGGGTTTGACCACGGGGGCGAACGATGGCGATGCCGGGGTCGCTTTGAATCACGACGAAGTCGCCAACCGCGTGCTTGCCGGTCAGTGCATAGTTGTGATAGCCCCGCAGGATGGAGCCGACCGGAGCTGTCTCGCCACCAGGAAAGCTAACGGTCGCTTCGTTGTTCTTATGATCGACGGCGGTCGCCACAGCTGGGCCAAAGTTTTCGAACGTTGGCCGTGGCCGAGCGGGCTGAGCCGCAAACTGCTGAGCAGGTGGGGCGGCGACATAGGCCTGCGGAGCAGCAGCGGGCATAAAGGGCGAAGCCACTTCACCCGGCGTTGCCACCGGAGCGACGTTCTGCGTCAACCGGCTGGATGGTTGCGCTTCGCTGGCGAAGGCCACTGCCGAGGCAGGTGTTCCGCTGGTGGTGCCAGAGGCTTGAGCGATCGTGGGTCGACCGTTGTAGAGGTTAGCCGTCCGGCGGCTCGACTTCTGAGCGGGCGCGGGAGCCTCGCCCGTTTGATCTTCGAACGACGTGGGAGCTGGATCGACAGCTGGCGTCGGTACAGGTGGCGGCAGAGGCGTCGGACCGATCCCTGGTACAGGTTGTGGCGGAGCAGGGGGCAGTTCGGGGCGTTCACCACCACCGGGCGGAGCCATGTCTGGCCGTTCGCCACCACCACCATCGATCGTCTCGGCTCCGGTGCCACCTTCTTCGACGATGTAGTCAGGTCCGCCGCCGCCACCTGGGCAGCAAGCTCGCAGGGCTTCTGCTGCCGCTAAGCGAACGCGTTCCGAAGGTTCGAGGTAGCAGCCGCTGTCATCTCGTTCGTAAGCCATTTCATACAGCTTGTTCGACAGCTCTTCGCTGCAGCAGCTCTTGTTCTTGCAGTTGACGCACGCTTCGCCATTGGCCGCTTCGGTGATCGCCTTCACGGTTTCATAGCGGACGTCTTCGGTGCAATCGTCGAGCGCCTTCAGCAGGGCATCGGTAATGCTGCCATCGCGGTTGTAGCAGCCGCAGCCGATCTTGGTCAGATACTTCACTGCCTTGATCTTCTGCTTAGCGAGATCCTCTTCCTTCTTGATTTCAGCAGCCCGCTTGATGGCTGGGTTTTCCGATTCCAAGTTCTTCGGATCGGCCAATCGCTTCAGGTTTGGTTTGCGCTCGGCATTGGGGCGGTTACCGTTGCGGTTCGACCAGTTGTCGCGCACCGAGGTATAGGTCTGCGGAATGCCTAAAAAACTCCAGAGTGTGGCTCGCGGCTGAACCGGCACTGGCGCTTGGGCTTGCGCGCGTCCGGGCAGCATTGCCCCGACCAGCACCACGCTAAGGAGGCACATCACTTTTGAGAGTGACATAGAAACAGTCCCCGAGCAAATCCGTTTGTTAATTTGGCCAATCCGTGGCCAGCAGGCTTCCCACCTACATAGGACTCCCTCCGTCTGGAGGAAACCCTACCTTGGACAATCGGCAGGGCGTCACGCTATCGCAAATCAAATTCCCCTTCGCCCTAAGCTTTACCAATTCTGCCTTGTCTGCCCGAAGTACGAGATGCACACAAATTACTAGAATTGTTGATAGCAACGCTAGCAGGGACTAATACGATTGAGCGATTAGATTATGAGTGACACTTCTACTACTTGCTATCAAGCAATTAATAACGCCTGCCATGCAAATTGCTTTAAGGTTGTTTCAATCCACGCTGGCAATTCATCGCTATCGACTAATAAGTCAGCAACTCTGCTATCAGCATCGCCGCTAGCAGAAACGTTGTCAGCTCGCGCGGCGGCAAAGTCGCGCGCAAGTGTCGGCAAGTCGCGTGTGCCGTCCAGCAGGGTAAGTAGTAAACGTTCGGCCAGCGGAACTGGAACCAACTTATGTCGCCGGCTGGGAACCATCGCCCATTGGGCCGCTAGCACGCGCACCAACTGCGATGTCTTCGGCCGCTCGCTGACTTCCAGCGAGAAAGCAAATGGCTGACGGTGCAGCGCCACGAAGTGCGTCAGATGCCCGCGCAATAACATGGCCGCAAGCAGAGCCCGCTGTTGCTCGCGGTCGGCCGCTGGATCTTCGATAGCAGCCAGTGAGACGGCGAATAGCTCATCGAACGGCACCATCTGCGGCCAGCACTTGAACAAATGGACGAGCGCCGCTTTGACGATGGGAAACGTCAGATGGACGACGACACCATCGTGCAATTTAAACTTCTCCTCCTTGGCAGTGCGGACATCGGGCTCCGGCGAAGCAGGCTGACCGAGCGCCGAAGCCAACAGCGAACCGATAACATCGGCCGAAGGTGAACGATCGAGTTCGACGTCGTCGCGGCAGAGTAGCGTACGGCGGAATATGCGATTGGTCAGGAAGTCGGCATACTGTTCGAGTTGAATCAAGTCGTGCGAAATCCCCTGCAACGATTCGCTGACTTCCGCCGGCAAATCATCCAGCTGCATGTGCTGCCAGGCTTCGCCCAGGTATTGCAGTTCATGTTCGCCGGCCCGCTGCATGAACTGATGAAAGTAGAGAGGCGTATTCGAGTCTTCCAGATGCTCGTGAAAGACGTAGCTATCGGGAGCGCGCTCTAAGGTATCTGCTTCCTCGGCCAACACCCGCGCGTGGGGACTATTGGGAAACGGTGCCGACTTGACCATGAACGATAGAATCGCCCGCGCTTGCTGCGTCTTCAATTGCGGGTCGTCGATTCCCGTACAGTGATACTGCATCAGCTCGCGCGCAACCGCCCGCTGATGCCAACCGGGGTAAGTGTTGTAACTGATGTAGGCAATACCGTGTGGCTTGAGCAACCGGCGGCACAGCGCGAACACTCCTTCCTGCACAAAATCCGGCACCCACGAGAAAACGCCATGTGCCAGGATGTAATCGAACTCTCCCCACGATTCATCGAGGTCCATAATGCTGGCCGTATGCAGGCGGACGTTCTTCAATCCAGCAGCATCGACCAACTGCTGTCCTGCCTCGATTTGCGAAGGCGAAAGATCGATGCCGACGAATTCGCTCTCGGGCAAACCATCGGCCATGCAGATGATGTTCATCGCCGTCGCACAGCCCAACTCCAGCACGCGACACTTTCCAGCCGGCGCGGTCCGCATGCCGAACAAATGTCCGAGCGTGCCCAGACAATCGGCATGCATCGGGTAATGCGGTTTGCTTTCGTATTGAATTTCGTCGTAGCTGCTGTTGTTCATCGGTGTTGCACCTGGGCTCAACCGGCCGCGGGAATGTTGGGGTTCATGTTGGCTGCCGGCACGGAGGACGACTTAGCCAAACGCGAGAAAACTTCACTCACCCATTCCGGTCCCGGTCGCTCCGGTCCTTCGTCATGAGTGGCGGCGTAATCGAGGGCCTGAATGAGTGGTGTCCACGGCACATAGGTCTGCGGCGCGCCGGCTTCTTCCATGCGCGCGACGACCGGCCAAACCTTCGCGGGAATCGGTACCCACTCCACACCCTCGGGCGTGGGATTGGCACAGTTGGCAGCTGGCGAAGTGACCAGGTACTCGCGGCAAGCCATGGGCCGGTCAAGATGGATCGAACACGACTCGTCCTCTAAAAAAGGACAAGCCACGCCCAGCTTGAAATAGTCGAGTCCATTCTGCAGCACTTCGTCATGCGGCCAGTTAGCCCGCTCAGTCAGTTTTTGCCACATTCCGGCAGCGGTCATTTTCTCCTTGGCCTCGGCGAACCGGCGGAGGATTTCCGTTTTCCGTGGCTCGGGCATTTTCTCGACCAGATCGCGAATGCCGTGGGTTTCGACCGGCGCAATCGGCACCAATTGCCGGCAACAGGCTCCGCACCCTTTCTGGCACGAGATCTTCAACCCCTGCCGCTCGACGTTCTCTTCGCCAATCTGCACGATCGAACTCGACAATTGCTGCACCACCGGCAACAGTTGCTTCAGCCCCATTCGCGCGGTCGGGACGGTCACCTTTGTCTTCAGCTGATGGCCGGCGATGCGCATCGAGATATCAGCCGTCACACTTTCGACACCTGCAGGAATGTTCGCATTGGACATGACTGATCTCCGTTCCAGTTAACCCCAGAAATTTCCGGAATTCCAATTTGCATCGCCAAAACCCAAGGGGAACAAGTTCACCCTTCGCCATAGTCAAATTCGCCGCCATCTTCCCAGCCCGCTGACCGAGAAATTTCCGGAATCTACGTTTCTTCAAACAAGCCAACGGACTTAGGCGTAACTGCAAGGCATTTGTTACCAAACACTAGCGACAATCCTCACAACCTATCGATCAACCGCTCGTTAGTTTCGATTTCCCGACTTTCCATTATCCGCCCGTGGGCTACTGGCAAGTCGCTCTCTTTGCGAAGGGGGGACAGTCAACCGTTTCCTGTTTTCCACGATGAGGAAATGTCCATTTTCAATTTCCTGAATTTCCCGCAGCGAAACTTGTCGCTGCCGGTTCAACCAGCCCCTTCCGGCGCGCAGCGAGCCCCTTCTGCCGTGACACCTGCCTCAAAATTAGAGACCGAACTTGTGACTAGTCTGGTCAAATGTACTAAGTACTTTTTTCGATTTCAGGAACAGTTGCGCCCGGCCTGCCGCTTAACTGCCTGCAGTGAAGGTGCGGACTTCGAGCAGGCCGATGTCACCATCACCCACCATTAGCAGGTGCTGGCCAAGCCCGCGAGCCGGACCACCTTCGAGACCTACCCATTCCGTCAGCCGTCCCAGTTTGGCCTCGTCGTTGTCGGCGGCGCTGGAGCCGGTATAGAGGGCTGGCAAATAGCAGCTGCGCTGAATGCCGTCGGTGAGTGTGAGTTTCGCGGCCGCCCAAATCAGGTCGCGGGGGCGTTGCGGGATCATCACCGTGAGGGATTGCACCTGCTGCCACGGCACCCAGACATAGTCCCGCATCACCATCACTTCCAGAATCGGCGCGAGCAGATCGTCGGCATTGCGCAGTCCGCTGACCCCCTGGCCGTTCAATTCTCCCTTGACCGGTGTCTGTAGGGCGGCCGATTGTTCGAGCAGTGCCGTCGCAGCGGCACCGTTTCCTTCGCGCAACCTGCTGATGGCGTCGAGATGCAAACTGAGAAAAGGGGGTTGTTCGATAAAGGTCTCGGGTTTGACACCTTCGCTAAAGACCTTTTGGCGAGTCTTCTCGGCGGCGAGCAGATTCTGATAGACCGAAACTCCCCAAGCGGCCCCCGCTTCTTGTACCGACAGGGCATCGAGTTGCTTGTTCGCCCGGTCCCATTCGCCGGCAAAACAGAGAAGTTCGAAGAGGAAGGTTCTGGCCCGCGTATCGCCAGGCGCACCCTTCACTTTTTGCACCTGGGCGTCGATGGCTTCCCGCAGTTTTCCGGCATCAAAGGCTTGTTTGGCATCCATGAATCGGGGCTCGCAAAGATTAGGAATAAACTGGGATCGCCGGGAAAATGTTCGCACAAACGAAAGCAGGGGGCAATCATGCCCCCCGCACTTTAGCCAGCGATGTCGGCCGCGATTGCTCGCAACCGACCGGCCGGACTAGCCACCCTTGTTCATCTTGATGTCGTAGTTCATCGCACCGGCCTTCGTGCCGCTGCCGTCTGGCTTCTGTTCGTAGTATTCAACTTCGAACTTGGCGAAGTTCAAGCTCAGGTTTTCGCTGAGCACGTCGCCGTGGCCCGAACCCGAGTGCTGCACGCTGGAAACCAGAATGTCGGTCAGCTTGATCTTGAGGTATTCGAGCGGCTTATCGCCAGCCTTGCGGAAGGTCACCAAACCGCTAGGAATGTGCTTGCCAGTCGCACAGTGCGACATCAGCAGGGCCGAGGACTTGTCGAGGTACTTCGAAATCGAGATGTCGTGCACGTTCACTTTGCCGGCACCACCACCACCACCGACGTTGAAACCACCCTGTTGAGTCAAGCCCCAGCTGAACGACTCGATGTGGATTTCGTCCTTGTGCTTGTCGTCCTTCGATTCGCCCTTGATACCTTCCAACTTCAGAAACATGTCAACAGCCATCGCTCAGTCTCCCTTAACTTAAACCTGAAAAAGTGTGAATTCGATTCGCCCCGAACCCGTGTTTTGTTTTCCGTGTGAGGCTCTTTACACCACTATTCTCGAAGCGGCCCGGCGAAAGTTGCGTGGAATCTGCCGAAAGATTCTTCAGGCTTCAAGTCTGTGCGGCCAACACGACACAACCCCTTTGCAGAACAGGGCTTAGGAAGCCCCAAAGAAGTTACCCAGAAAGCCAGCCGGCGACTGTCTGTCAACAGAAACTCAAGAACCGATGGTGCAGTGCGACGATTGCTTTTAAAAATCGGACTGCGGAATCAGTCGGGCCGGCGCTACAGGGAAGTCAGTCCGCAGCGATTTCAATCTTGCTCGTTACTCACAGGCATCGGCAGGGGATGTTCGCTGGCCGTTTGCGGTGCAATCAAGCGGGGCGCCCACCAGGGAGAATTAGCGTGGTCGTGTTCCGTTTCGATCAGCGGGCCGCGCTGTTTAAGGAGTTCTTCGGCCGCGTGATGCCGCGCGCCGATGTTCAACTGCGGCGCAATCCCGCCGGCGAGCAAGAGCGTGACCAATGTCAGCAGCGCGACCTTTTCGCGCCGGCCCATGCGGAGCGAAACACTCGTGATGTGCCGCTTGCCGGTGAAGAGCAGAAAGTAAGCATGCACGATGGCGATGCCGTTGAGTGCCGCCGCCAAGACCACGGCCACACCGACGAAGGGATACGTTTCGACCGCGCCATCGACGAGCAGTTCGGCCCCGACGTAACCCATCGTGCCTGGAAAGCCAACGCTCGAGAGCCCCATCAGCATGAAGCAAACCGCCAGCATCGGCATATGCTCGTACAGGCCGTGATATTGATTAAGCTGCAACCGACCGTGGCGGGCTTCGATGGCTCGCATTGTCAAACCAAGGCCGGTGAGTGACAGTCCGACCGAGATCCAGACGCAGAGCGCGCCGGTCAAGCCTTGCACGGTCACCATCTCCAGCCCGACGAGAATCACCGCGGCATGGCTGAGGAACAAATAGCAGAACAGGCGGCGGGCATCGGTTTGCACCAGTGCCATTGCCCCCGCATAGACGGCCGTAAAGAGCGAAATGAGTCCCATCGTGCGCATCACTTCGGCGGGAGCAATCGGCAGCACCAAGCGCGCGGCCGCATAGACGCCGGCCAGCGGAGTGACGTAGAGAATCGCCGTGCCAAAGGTCGCTTTCTCGAACAGGTCGGTAACCCAACAGTGAAAGGGAGCGATCCCGCAGCGAATGAAGACAGCGCCCAGCAAGGGCAACACCGCCCACAGCGAGTGGACTTTCAGGTCGGTCCCTTCGGACTGGACCACTCCCCAGCCAATCACCATCAGCGCGATGAACAGACCCATGTGCGCGACGTACATGCCGGCCGAACGTCCCCGCGCTCGCAGTTCGAGAAACGGCGGAATCGTGGCGAGGCTCAGGAGCACGATGATGAGCCAGGGCTCTTTGCAACTGAAGGTAGCCAGCGTGATCGCTGCGGAGAGGAGCGTCCACGAGAACGAAAACCGGCGGGCTTTCGCACGGACTGTGGCGATGGTGGTCAGTGCGAACAAAAGCGCCGTCAGCGGCAACAGCGGCGCGCTCAGTTCGTCGATCTGAAAAATCTCGCGGTCGAATAACCGCGATGTCAGGTGAAAGCGATCCTGCGCTTCACTGGCGCGCATGGCGACAAAGTCGAGCCAGGTCCCTAGCGCGAAGGTAAACGTCAGCAGCATGAAGAACAGGCAGTGGAGCCGGGCAAGATTCGAGTCCTTGATGCGCCCGACCCAAAGGGCCCCGACGAGCGGCAGCACGACGCAGATTTCGAGCCAGGGTAAATGTAACTCGGTCACAGAGATTCCTCCGGCGAACCGGTCAGCGCGGACGTGTGCGTGGGATGAGCAGCAGCACCGATGCCATTCAATTCAGGTCCACCGCCGTCAAACAAATCTGCCCAGCGACGTTCGAGCGCGTCGCAGCCGCGCAGCAATTTCAAAAAGGGCTCGACGAGCCAGCGCATCATCCAAGAATCGAGATATCCCTTCTCCAAGGCCAAACGATAGAGCCAGGTGCGAGTTGATTCTGGTAGCCAACCTGCGCCGGGCCCTGTGAGCCGCGGCAAGCGATTGCCCAGGGCGTTTTCCATCGTGCCATAGTCATATAGCAGCGTGGGAGCGCGCAGGAATTGCAACGTGCGGAAGCAGGCATGACCCAGGATGTGGACGAGGGCCACGTACTGCATCGGTGGCCAGAAGTAGGCGAGGCCGATCTCCATCACAATGATGCCCACCTGCGTGAGCGAAGCGAACGAGAGGGCCGACTTGATGTCGGTTTGCACGCGGCCAGCAAACGAAGCGAACATGGCGGTGATCAGACCGAGGGCAATCACAGCTGACGACAGCAGGAGCGAAGCAGCCAGAATCGGGCTGATGCGGAGTAAAAGGAACGCGCCCAAGTGAACCGACAAAGCGCCGTAAAAGACGGCGCTCGACGGAGTGGGGCCTTCCATCGCGCGGGGCAACCAGCCCGAGAAGGGAACTAGCGCGCTCTTGCCCGCAGCAGCCAGAATTAATAAGAATCCAACCAGCAGCAGGCTCTGCGTGGGAATATCGACATGTCCGCCGGGCCAGGCGGTGGCCAGTGTGCCGGTGCCGAGGAGCTTTTCGAAATCGCCATGCCCGTGCAGGTGATGCATGACCACCGAGGCGATCAGCAGGGCTGCATCGGAAATGCGATAGACGGTCCAGACTCGCAAACCATTCCGCACCGGCGCGGCCCGTTCGTGAAAGAAGGCGACGAGCAGGGCGGACGACAGACCGACCAGTTCCCAACCGGTGAACAAGGTTTCGATGGTGCCGGCCAGCGACGTAATGACCATGCCAAGCACAAACAGCGAGTACATCACAAAGAACCGGTTGTAGCCGGGTTCGCGGTGCATATATCGACTAGCAAACGCGCCAATTACACCACACAGCACAAACGTGAGGACCGCGAAGGGAACCGAGAGCCGATCGAAGACAAACTTGACCGAGAATTGATAATCCCGCACGTCGACCCAATCGCCCACATCGATGGGGACAAACCGCGGGCCCCAAATGAGCATGAGCACCAGAATGCAAAGTGAAGCACAGAGCCCGACGGCGGTGCTGATTTGCACCAGCAGGCTCGTCGTCCGTTCGGAGAGGGGCGCGCTGGCCAGCGTCATCACGCCGAGCACGATCGTCAGCAGCAGAGGCGCGCAGACGACAATCATCCCCAGCACGCGGAAAATAGTATCGTGATCGAACATGGCGTTTTAGCTTTGGGCGGGAAAGATCAACGAGCAATTACTGAGGCTGCGGCGGCGTTCGAATCGAGGCGAAGCCTAAGTGCTCGCGCCAGCCTCGATACCAGTCGACCGACGACGTGGCCTGTGGCAAGCCGCGAACTTCCGGCGTATAGGGTTCGAAGATGCCGTGGCGATAAACCTGCAAGTCGTTGCTGTCGGGATCGAGCACGGCCAGTTGCGCCCAACCATTCCGCAGAATGCGGCCGACTGTTTGATCGCGGGCCATAATCGCCAGCATCCGTTCGGGAGTCGATTCGATGACGAACAGGAGCCGCAGCGGTTCGTGAATTTCGACGCCCTGATGGGGCAACCCCGGTCGCAAATCGCTGGAGTAACCGTCCATCACGCCCAGCAGTGCCGTGATGTTGTGCGGCAACTTGGTGCCGGCGCCCCAACCGGTCGAATCGACGGCGGAGAAGAAGTACATCAAGTTAATTCCCTGACAGACCGGAACGACGGGGGCCAGGATGCGGCCGAGGATGGTGCTGTTGGCGTCATCGACGGTAATGTCGTACGAGTGCATGAAGCTGCGGCGATCCATGTACAATCCGCGCACACGACTGCGGCGACCGACGAAGCACATGGCATTCGACGCGTTGCCAAATTCGGGCCGCGTCTGCGCCAGGTCTTCGCTGCGCCCTTCGGCATGCTCGCGCGCTTCGAGGGGCGTGATATCGAGCGGGGCAGAATAAAACCGGCGGCAACGTTCGTGGGCATTCCGCTGACATACGCTGCGGAGGGTCTCCATCGCTTGTTCGAAGTCGCGATGATGCGTCTTCGGGAGCAGATCGAGATCGGAGCAAGTGATCGTATCGGCGGCCGTGTTGTGCAAACCGCCGACGAACACCGTCTCGCGCGGGATGGTAAGTCCACGCGACTTCAGAATGTCGCGCACGCGAGGATCGTTCAAAAATGAAGCCAGCGCGCGAGCATTGGGACCACCGGGGCTACCCGAGCAAGCACCACAGTCGTAGGCCGACTTGTGCGGATTGTTCAAGCAGTGCGAACCATGGCCCAAGAACATCACCAGCCGGGCGAAGTTCTCGATCAGCCCCATGTCGCGGAGCATCCGTTCGCCGATGTTGGCCATTTCATCGACCGAGAAGCCGATCTGCGCATCTTCCATACCCGGCTCGGGCGTTTGCCGTTCGAGCCGTAAGCGCGTGATCTGCGGCGGTGCAACCAGGCTGTTGGCAGTGCGGCTCACCAGCGCCGTCCAGCGCGGAAATAGAACGCGGGCGACGAGTGGAATCGAAGCCAGCACACCGAGACTCGCGGTGAGCAAAGCACCACTGGCCAAGTTGCGGCTGCCGCGATGCATGCCCAGCGACGTCGCTCCAATCGCCCTTCGCGTTTGGGCGCGACGTCGATTGGTTTCTTCGAATGGCAGCACGACCTCTTCAATCACCCAGTGCTTGGGGCGCA
Organism: Anatilimnocola aggregata; assembly: GCF_007747655.1. Taxonomy (NCBI): domain Bacteria; kingdom Pseudomonadati; phylum Planctomycetota; class Planctomycetia; order Pirellulales; family Pirellulaceae; genus Anatilimnocola; species Anatilimnocola aggregata. The sequence continues at coordinate 460,692 of NZ_CP036274.1, read as the reverse complement.
CGACGATCGGGCAGAGGGTGGCGTAATGAGCGTCAGCCACGCCGCGATAGTACATGGCCACGCCGAAGAAGCCGGCGACGGAGAATGTTTCGACTTCCGGTGCAAACTCTTCCAGATGCCGGCGAAACGATTCTTCGCGGGCATCGATGCAGAACACGGCCTGAAACCGGGGCTTATCGACCCGTCGAGCCGGCTTGGCGGCGTGGGCCGAAATGGCGTCGAGCGCTTGAATGCGATATTGCCGCTCGAAGGCCAGGTGGAATATGCGCCGTCGTTCGAAGCTGTAAAACGACTCGATTTCGGCGATCAACTTACCCCACTGGTCCTTGCTCAGATTCAGCAGTTGGTAGGTATTCCAGCCGAGCACCTGAGCCAACTGAAACGCCAGGAAGGCCCGCTGTTCGACGTTATCGACCGCGCGCTTGTGCAGGCTTTGCAGCTTGGCGGGCAATTCTTGAAAACCACATTCGCAGCGGAGCGCAGTGCGGGCGACGTGCGCCAAAGCAATTCGTTCGAGGATCAAGCGAACAGCGACGAATTCAACCAGGCTGCCCACGGGAGCAGGGACGGCGACGCGGTCGCTGCGAACTTCCATCTGCCAGATCAGCCCGGCCCAACCTTGCAAAGCGAGAATCGAAGCGGTCAGGTATTCGCGTTCGTCTTCGGCACTCACACCAAGCAGGGTGAGCGATTCGCGAATCGATTCGAGTGGCGAGAGCCCCGCTTGCTCGATGCGTTTCAATTCCGCCGGCAACGCGGCGAGCCAGCGATCGGGAGGGCCTGCTGACTGGCAGTAAAGATTCGAAAATGCGCGAAAGATACCCAGTTCGCGGTCGGGCAACAGCCAATCGGCAAAACCCTGATCGGCAAAGGCCGCACAAAAGCGAATCAACACTTCGTGAACGAGGGCATCACTATCTTCGCCGGTTGCCGCCAGCAACAAATCGCGATGGCGCAACGTCGGCAGTTCTTCGCGAATCGGCGCAGGCAAACCTTGCACACCAGCACGGCAAACTCGCCACAAGGCTTGCAACGAACAGGCTTCCCAGGTGCGGTCGTTCCAATGCTCCATCGACGACTGGCCATAGCGCTTGAGCAGATCGGCCAGCAGCGATTGCGTCCGTTGATCGGATTCATCGGGCTGATAGTTTTCAGAATCGCCCGCCGTCCGGGCATCGCGCATGATCCAGTGCTTGCTCTCGCGCAGGAACTTTTCGCGAATGCCGCTCGAAGCTTCCGGCCGCAAGTGCTGCAGAGCGTCGGTCTCGGCGATGAACCAGCGAAGCTCTTCGGCGGGGCCGGTTCGCAAGGGATGCTGCAACATTGCCAGCCGCAGATCGAACCGCGTGGTATCGCCAAAGACGATTTCGTCCGCTCGGTCCGCCAGGTCCTCGCGCACGATGTACTGCAAATCGATCAGGCGAATGCGCCCCTGGGTCAAACGTTCGCGATATTTCTCTTCGCTCAAGTAGGGCTGACAATGAAACAGCCGAGCCCCTTCCTTGACGCCTTGCTCGAACGGCAGGTCTTCAAGCGCTTGCAACGTGTTGAGAAACACGAAGGCCGTGATGGGCCCTTGAGTCGGCAGCAGATCGCCGATCAGGACAATCCGCTGCTTCAGCAGTTCCAGGTCGGCAGGCGGGGAAGGTTTGACTTCGTCCTCTCGGACGTCGTCGGCAGGTCGCTGCATCGTGACAGGCACCGTAAGACCTCTTCAGCGGGGTGATCTATTGCTTGTACTTCTATTTCGGATCAATGAATAGAAGCGATCTCATTACAACTTGTTTAGATATACAGAAGCTCAATCCGCACGGCAGTTTGCGAAGGAAACATCGCGTTCAGCGGTTTACCGAGATCGCCGACGAACGCGCGAGTTAAATAACGCTTCCGAAAGAATGTTGTTCGGCTGCGTAATGGCTCAGCGCGGAAGAGCACGCTGGGAGAGAGAGCCCATTCTAGCTGGCGGGGACTAGCCGCCGCCAATGACGGGAAGAAAGTGGACTTCGCTGGCGGCTTGCAAACGGGCCGAGAGACCTTGCCGCGTAAAGCGATCATCGACCGAGACTTGTAAGCCTGGAATTAAGTTTTCGCCTTGGCAGAGACGAGCGCGAATGCCAGGAAACTGCTCGTCGAGCTGCGCGATTGCTTCGGCAACGGTTGTCGCCGCGACTTCGACTTGAGCTTGCCCACTCGTCAGGCCGCGCAGTTGGGCCGGAATGAAGACGGTGGGCATCGAGTTTTCCTTACGTAGCCCGACGCGTCAGCGAGGGTGATGTTCGAATCGACGTCACGATCTGCTGCACCCTCGCTGACGCGTCGGGCCACCTACTACCTACTCATTCCAGCCGTGCGCGTCGCGCACTTGGATCATCTTGGCGAGGATCGTGTTCCAGGTCTTGGGATCTTCGAGCATCCCGTTCGGGAACATGCAGCCGTCCCAGCAGATGTGCTGAATGCCGCGTTCCTTGGCACCCTTCAGCCAGTAGCCGGCCGTTTTGACGATGTCGATCTTGCCGTTCGGATCGTCGGCGGGGCAGTGGCGGCCGGTCTTATCGTGCGAACCGGTGCCATGCACGCTGCCGTCGTTCTGGGCAACGTGGAAGTCGATCGTCCAAGGGCGCAGAGCGTCAGTCATCTTGGTGTAAGCAGTGACGAACTGCGTTTCGTCATAGCCGGGCTGCAGGAGGGCCGCTTCGGGAGCGTTGTAACCGAGCAGATAGAGATAGGTATGAGCCTGGTCGGCTTGGAAGCCAACCGTGCCCGGCATCTTCACTTCTTCGAGCAGCTTCAAGGCAGCTTGCCACGAGTGCATGCCGGCCCAGCAGATTTCTCCTTCCATGGCCAGTCGCTCGCCGTGATCCTTGGCGATCTTCGCCGCTTCCTTGAACGTCTGGGCGATCTTGCGAGTGTTGCCAATCGGATCATCGGCCCAATGAGTCGGGGAATCGGCCGAGTCGATCCGAATCACGCCATACTTCCGCACGCCATGCTCGTTGAGAATCTTGGCAATGCGGCAGGCCTTCTGCACTGCCAGCACAAAGTTATCGCGTTCCAGTTCGTTCCCCATCGCCGAACCGCCAACGGTGCCGGGCCAAACCGGTGCTACGACCGAACCGACGTTCAGACCATAGCTGGCGATTTTATCGGCCATCGCGCGAATATCGTCGTCGCTGGCATCGGGATCGGTGTGCGGGTGAAACAGAAAGAGATCGACCCCTTCGAATTTCTGCCCGTTCACTTCCGCCGCCGCGGTCAGTTCGAGCATGTGATCGAGGCTGATCGGCGGATGATCGGTCCCCGGCTCCTTGCCCACGAGACCCGGCCACATGGCATTGTGAAGTTTCGGAAAGGCATTGGGCATTGTTGACTCAATTCGTTGGGAGGTGATCTTTAGGATTGGAAAGCAGTGTTAGCACCTTTGGTGCGTATCATACCGATCAGTCGTGATGTCCAGGGCAAAAGTTTTAGTTAATCCGCATGAAATCACGATACCGCTGCAGGGCCAGCTTGACGAAGTTCCGAATTAGTTCGGTTTCTCGCACATGCTCGATTTGATCGAGGGAAGCTTGGAGATCGCCTGGCGAAAGAAAGGGGAAGGCAACATTGTGTTTTACTTCGCGATATTTCCCTTGGTGGTCTCTTTTCAAAAATTGCAACGTCTTGCCATCATGCCGCCAAATTTCTGGTACACGAATCGCGGCGAAGCCAGGAAGTCGCTGAACACAACTATTGGTGACATCGACTTCCACCACTAAGTCTGGCGGGGGATCCTTTTTGGGATCATACCGACGCTTGCCCCGCACTTTTTTCTCATTGCCGACGTAATAGGCCTCATCGGGCTGCAGTCCCCACTCAATCTTTTCACCGGTAATGGTTGTCGAACCGATGCTTTGAATGTCCAGATCCAGCTCCAGCGTAATGGCTTCGATCATTCGACCAATCAATCGCTTGATCCAATCGTGATCCTTCAGTGGGGACATGATTTCAAGCGTACCCTCGTGAAAAGTGTGCCGGACACCTCGATCGCCTAGTGCTCGTAAGAACGCTTGGTACGCTTTCCAATCAACACCAACGAGACATCGCCGTATCTCCAGCGTGCCGGCGACATAGGTGTGCCGCAAATGACACTCGCTCAGCGCGCTAGTGATCCCCTCGTACATCTCCCAAGGGATTCCATAAAGAACTACATACTCAGACTCGGCGGTGACCGTACTCATATTCAAACCTGCCTTATTCGCCGTTTCCCGCTGTTTCCGGGACTAATTGCGTTTCGGACCTGCCTGAATTCTACACCGCCAGAGTCATCTGGATGGGAACTGCGAACTGCAATTACTTGTTTGCATCCCCGATCATCGGCACCTTCTTGTGGACGTCAGGGCCGAAGTAACGGAGGCCGACGAGGGGCTCGCTGCCGGTGTTTTCGATTTCGACACCGCGCGTGGCTGCTTCATAGCTGATGAAGACTTCGTCTTCGGTTTCTTGGCCGAAGCGAATCATGGCCGGCGTTTGTAACGCCAGCTTGCCGATGCGGCCCTTCCCTTGCACGGTGATCCAACCGCTGGAGGCGGGATCTTTGAGCGTGCACTTCACGCCGGGATCGATCGTCAGCTCCTTGGCACTGAAGAGTTGTTCGCCGTCCACGTGGCCGTAGACGATCCACTTGTCGGTGTAGCCCGGACCGCTCGACTTCTTGTCGACGATGGGCTCCAGGTAATTGCTGTTCTTGAAGTGGGTATCGACGTTCTTCTCCCAGTCGAGTTGGCCGATGATGAAGTCGAGATCTTGATGCTTATCGACGGGCATGTCTTTCACCAAGAGTGACCACGGCACATAGCGCCCTTCGACAATGTTCTGGAACATGCCGAAGACGTCGCTGCCCCATTGCGGTTCGTACGTGCAGAGCGAACCGGGAGCGTGCAGCACGCCGGGCGGAATCAACCAGCCCGTGCCGCGCTTGAGGCGATAGGCGCGCGACAAATCGAGGATTCCATTTTCTCCCTTGTCCCAGTTCTGCAAGCAGCGTTTCAGGTCGTCCTTCGTGGTCCCTGGTTCGAGCCCCATGAAGGTGTAGCAGAAGTTGTTGTCGACATTGTTGTACTGAGGCGGAAAGTAATAGCTCTCGGGCTTTCCTTCTTGCCCGACCAGCTTGGCATTGGCAGCACTTTGGTGCATGTGATGCGGGATCGGGCCCATGTTATCGAAGAATTTTGAATAGACCGGCCAGCGGTTGTACTTCTTGTACATCGTCTTGCCGATGAGCCGGGTACCGGCTTCTTCCACTGCATCACGCAGCAGGAACTGCTTTCCTTCGAAACTGGCGAAGCTGAGACCTTCGTGCCAGACGCGACCTTCGTTGGCCGCTTCGGTCGTGCTGCTGAACCAGCGTTCGTCGATGCCGCCGCGGTTCGCGCCGTAAGCGTACAAATCTTGCGGATGGAGCTTGATCCGGCGGCCCGGATGCAAAAAGCTGCGGGGAACCCAGGTCGGGGTTAGTCGCAGCAGCCCTTCTCCCTTATCCAAGGCGCGGTCGAGAACTTTGCTGATGCTATCCTTTTTCACAACATTCGGCTGAATCATGGGTGCGAGCGACTCCACGGGGAAAGGCTAAGCAGGGCCGCAACGCGAAGTGCGGCAACAACGGGCGAAACGGCAGTTTTATTCGGTTTGCAGCCACGCCACAAGCCAACGCTTCTCGACTTACGGCCTCGCCAGACCACTCCTCTTAGCAGGTTTCAGCAGGGAACAGTATCGCAACAATGCTCGTCGGCCTGCGTGAGTCCCGTCATTGCCCCACTTGCGGCTGCGCGCAGCGGAATCGATGATTTCTGGTCTCGGCTCGCCGCACCTGGCCTGCTGCAACTTGATACTCGATTCACCGAGGTAGACGATGAAGAAGCATTGGTTATTCTCCGCTGGGCTGCTGCTCACCGGCTCGCTGTTCGCGACTGCTGCCGAACCCAAGACCGCAATCGAAGGGCTGAAGATGCCCGAATCGGTCTGCGTTGGCCCTGCCGGCAAGTGGTACGTGACCGAGATCGGCGAGTTCGGCAAAGATGGCGATGGCAAGGTCAGCATCATCGAAGATGGCAAAGCGACCACCTTTGTCGACGGTCTCGACGACCCCAAGGGAATCGTCTTCTTTAAAGATTCATTCTACCTGACTGACAAAACCAAAGTGGTGAAGATTGATGCCAGTGGCAAAAAGTCGGTCCTGGCTGCGGCAGACAAGTTTCCCGTCGCGCCGATCTTTTTGAACGACATCGCCATCGACGGCCCGAACGGCATCATTCTCATCAGCGACTCGGGTGCTGATGGCAAGGGTGGCGCGGTGTTTCGCCTCGATATCCGCCAAGACAAGATCGACGTCGTCGCCAGCGAAGAAAACATCCCCGGGCTGAACAAGCCGAACGGGGTCACGTTCGACGGCGGCGGTTCGTTCATTGTGGCCGACATGGGCAAGGGTGAACTTCACCGCGTTCGGCTTAGCGACAAGAGCGCCGAGAAGATTGCCGATGGACTCGAAGGTGCCGATGGGTTGGCCTGGGACTATAACGGCCGACTCTTCATCACTTCGTGGACGACCGGCAAAGCCTTTGGCATTCCTCGCCCCGGCGAAAAGCCGGTGTTCCTGGGCAAACTCGAACAGAATGCCGCCGATAGCTGCGTCGATGCCAGTGGCACGCAACTGCTTATTCCGGATATGAAGTCGGGCAAGCTAATCACCCTTTCGACCACCATTCCCGGCTGGGAAGTCGACGAATCGCCCCTGGCCATCGAAGCCAAGCCCGCGTTCCCCGGCATCAAGTGGGAAGGCTGGGACGACGGCAGCGAAAGTGGCAAAGCGGTTCCCTTTCGCCCGATTCTGCTCACGCACTTTGGCGACGGCTCCGGCCGGATCGTCGTCGGCGAACAGCACGGCGTGATCTACGTCATCGATCCCAAGAATCCCACCGAAGGCAAGATCTTCCTCGACCTGCAAGATCGGGTGAAATACTCGGACAAGCAGAACGAGGAAGGTTTTCTCGGGCTGGCCTTCCACCCCAAGTTCAAAGAAAACGGCGAGTTCTTCATTTTCTACACCGAAAAGAAGACCAACCTGGTCAACGTCGTGTCGAAGTTCAAGACCAAGGCTGGCAATAAGAACGCCGGCGATCCGGCTTCCGAAGTCGAACTGATTCGCTTCGAAAAGCCGTTTTGGAATCACGATGGTGGCACGATTGCGTTCGGCCCCGATGGCTACCTCTACATCACCCATGGTGATGGCGGCGCCGGTGGCGACCCGCACGAAAACGGCCAGAAGATGTCGACCCTGCTCGGCAAGATTCTGCGGATCGATGTCGACAAGCCCTCGGCGGGGAAACCCTACGGCATTCCTGCGGACAACCCGTTCGTGAAGCAAGAGGGAGCCAAGCCCGAGATTTACGCTTATGGCTTCCGCAACATTTGGCGGTTTGCCTTCGACGAAAAGACCGGCCAGCTGTGGGCCGGCGAAGTCGGACAGAACCTGTTCGAAGAAATCGTCCGCGTCACCAAGGGTGGCAACTTCGGCTGGAGCCTGCGTGAATCGCTGCACCCGTTCGGCGCTAAGGGCGTGGGCGTGCAGAAAGACATGATCGAACCGATTTGGGAGTATCACCACGACATCGGCAAGTCGATCACTGGCGGCGACGTGTATCGGGGCAAGGCCGTTCCCGCCCTCGAAGGTCACTACGTTTATGCCGACTACGTCAGCAGTCGCTTCTGGGCTCTGAAGTACGACGAAGAAAAGGGACGGGTCGTGGCCAACCGCGAACTTCCCAAAGCTCCCGTCGCCGTGATGTCGTTCGGCGAAGACGAAGCTGGCGAACTCTACCTGATGGGCACCAGCGCCACCGGCCAGGGAATCTTCAAATTGGTGAAGGGGAAGTAGCACCCCGCCCAAACCGCCCTTCAGGCCACCGCCGCGGGTTTCTTGACCCGGGGCGGTGGTTCATGGGCTTTTGCGAAAGCAGTTCTCGGTTAGCGACACTGGGGCCAGATCTGCAGCCTGCGGTAACGCAACGGCAGCTGGCCTTATGTGGGATAGATGGCCCAATTTCGAAGTTCAGCGACGCCCGGGATTGCCGCAAGTCGAGAATAGGTGGGTGATTCGTGCTGCGGGGGGCTATCCAGTCTTGACCCGTCTTGCGAATCTCCTCTATCTTATGCTGTTTCATCCCTGCGGACGGGGTTTCGTCCAAAGGGGACTGTTGTTGCTTGTTCGTGCTTGGCCGAAGTGTAGGGCCGCACTTCCTTGGTGTATGGAGGACGGTGAAAGTGGCATCCGTCGCTGAACGCGTTATTGATATCGTCGCCGAGCAATTGGGCGTCGACAAAGAGAAGATCACGCCAGAAACCTCGTTCGTCAATGATCTGGGCGCTGACTCGCTCGATACGGTCGAACTGGTCATGGAACTTGAAGAAGAGTTCGATATTAACATTCCCGACGACGCGGCGGAGAAGATCCAAACCGTCGGGCAGGCCATCAAGTTCATCGACGAAGCTCAAAAGAGCTAGTTCCCCCTGAGGGACTAGGTTGAATGTCGGTGGATTCTGATCATCATTAAGGCCCAGTCTCCCTTCCAGGAACTGGGTTTTTGTGTTTGGATGTACGCAGGTGAGTTTGCCGGCCGGCGATTGCAGGCCAGCGGTTGCGCGTTTCTGTGATTGCGGGCTGTTGATATGAAGCGGCGAGTTGTCATTACCGGGATGGGTGTCGTAACCTCGCTCGCGTGCCAGGTCAACGAGTTGTGGCAAAAGCTGCTCAAGGGCGAGAGCGGCATTCACGAACTACGGGCGTTCGACGTCACGCGGTTCAAAATCCGCTTTGGCGGCGATGTCCACGACTGGAATCCCGAGTCGTTCACCGACGCCTTTCTCGACCGCAAAGAGATCAAGCGACTCGACCGCTTCTCGCAGTTTGCCCAAGTGGCCTGTCACGAAGCGATTGTCGAATCGGGGCTCGATTTCACCAAAGAAGAGCCCTTCCGCTGCGGCGTGATCCTGGGGAGCGGCATCGGCGGGCTGCACGAAATTGAAGAGCAAGTCTCGAAGATGATCGAGAAGGGACCAGACCGGGTCAGCCCGTTCACGGTCCCCAAGATGATGCTCAACGCAGCGGGGGGGAACATTTCGATTCGCTACGGCCTGCGGGGCATTAATTACTCGGTCGCTACGGCCTGCGCCAGTTCGAACAACGCGATTGGCGACGCCTTCAAAACGATTCAATACGGCGATGCCGATGTGATGATCACCGGCGGGTCGGAAGCAGCCATCACGCCGATGAGCCTGGCTTCGTTCCAAAACATGAAGGCGCTTTCCTCGCGCAACGATCAGCCCACGTTGGCCAGCCGACCGTTCGACGCCGATCGCGATGGCTTCGTGCTCAGCGAAGGAGCCGGGTTGCTCGTCATCGAAGAACTCGAACACGCCAAAGCTCGCGGGGCGAAGATTTACGCCGAATTGCTGGGCTTTGGAGCCAGTGCCGATGCCGGGCACATCACCGCCCCCGACGAAAACGGCACCGGTGCCGCCCGCGCCATGAGCGATGCCCTCCGTAATGCCGAATTGAACCCGAGCCAAATTCAATACATCAACGCCCACGGCACCAGCACTCCACTGGGAGACAAGGCCGAGACGGCCGCCATCAAGCGGGTGTTTGGCGAACACGCCAAGCAACTGAGCGTGTCGAGCACCAAGAGCCAACTGGGGCATACACTGGGGGCCAGCGGTGGCCTGGAGCTGATTGCCACAGTCAAGTCGATTTGCGACGCCGTGATTGCCCCAACGATTAACCTGGACACTCCCGACCCGGCCTGCGATCTCGATTACACACCCAATCAGCCGCGCGAACGCAAGATCAATGCCGCGCTGAGCAACAGTTTCGGCTTCGGCGGGCACAATGCCTGCGTGATTGTCGGCCAACTACGCTAGGCAACGGCCTTCCGTCGCGGGTCGCTTCGTAACTCCCGGACTTTTTTCCGATTCTTTTGTCAATAAGACAGAAAGTCCATTGACAGTTTCGCCGTAGCCCCCTTTAATTCCGCGCTACGACGAAATGTCGCTGTCATGGATGCTGGTCACGGATAACCAGCTTTGACGGGTGCCAATTCGTTGTTGGGATGGCTCGGTGAAGACCACCGAGCCCAGCGATGGTTTCTTTACAGGCCAGTTCGAGCAATCAAGCGACCGAAACCGCGGTGAGCGGATGCTGCTTTCGCGTCGAATGCTCGGATTCTCTGGCCGCGAATCGCGGCGTTTGCGATTCGGCGTTGGACGGCAAGGAGACCGTTCCGGACGCACTTCACCTGGCTCCTGGGGATATCCCACGGTATGAACAGCTCCGAATGCGAGCAAACATTGACGAGTGTCGCTCTGGAGGAACCTCCGAGTAGTACCTACCACGTCACTTCTTTCACCCTGAACTTAGCTCCGCCGCCGGCTCGTCCTGCCGCAACGACGAGAATTGACCCGCCTCACGCGGATCAAGCGCCGGCACCCGCTGCGTTCAATCGCCGCGCGAAGACGACCTCGCGGACCAAGGCATTTCGCAAGCGATTCTTCCCCGAGGTCGCCGACAAAGACTGGAACGATTGGCGCTGGCAGTCGCGCCATCGAATTCGCACGGCCGAGAAGTTCGCGCAAATGCTCGAACTATCGGACGCAGAACAAGAGGGTCTGTCGAAGGGTGGCAACTTGCTCCCCGTCGGAGTCACCCCCTATTACATGAGCCTGCTCGACCGGGAAGATTCGCAGCAGCCACTGCGCAAAACGGTTGTCCCGGTGAAGGATGAATTCATCCGCACGCCGGGCGAAGCCGACGACCCGCTGGGCGAAGATGGCCACAGCCCGGTGCCGGGGCTAGTTCATCGCTATCCCGATCGCGTGCTGCTGCTCGCCCTCGACTTCTGCTCGACCTATTGCCGCTACTGCACCCGCTCGCGCGTGGTGGGTCACGGCGAGATCATGCCGAACGAGAAGCGACTGGAACAGGCTTTCGACTACATTCGCAACACGCCGACGATTCGGGACTGCCTTATCTCGGGTGGCGACCCGCTCGCCCTAAGCGACGAAAAGCTCGACTGGATGCTCGGCAAGCTGCGGGAGATTCCCCACCTGGAGTTTGTTCGCATTGGGACCAAGATGCCGGCCGTGCTGCCGCAGCGGATCACTCCGTCGCTCTGCCGCGTGCTGAAGAAGCATCATCCCCTGTGGATGAGCATTCACTTTCTGCACGGCGATGAATGCACGCCCGAAGCTTACCAGGCTTGTGCCAGGCTGGCCGACAGCGGCATTCCGCTCGGTGCGCAGACGGTGCTGCTGAAGGGTGTGAACGATAGTATCGGCACGATGAAGGACCTGTTTCATCGCCTGCTGATGATGCGCGTCCGGCCGTACTATATCTATCAATGCGACCCGATCAGCGGTTCGGCTCACTTTCGTACTAGCGTCAGCAAGGGGCTGGAGATCATCGAAGGGCTGCGCGGTCATACCACCGGCTACGCGGTTCCCCAGTACGTGATCGATGCTCCCGGCGGCGGCGGCAAGATCCCGCTGCAGCCGAACTACATCGTCGGCCGCGAGGGGGACGATCTGCTGCTGCGAAACTACGAAGGACAGGTCTATCGTTATCCGGATCCGGTGGGGTAACCCCTGATTCAGCCTCGTATTTTGCTGGTTCAGTCTCGTGGCATATAATTAGGGGTGCCACGAGAGCCTGCCAAAACAAAATAGAGGATTCGGCAATGAACTCGCAAGCGATTCGCGACCTGATCAAACGACAGCCTTTTGTTCCATTCGATATGACTTTGTCGAGCGGGGAAGTAGTTCACGTCCCACATCCGGAGTTTGTGATTCTTTCCAAAAACGGAATGGTAGTGGGATACCCCGATTCTGACCGGATTTCGATCGTGGCCTATCTGCATATCGCCAGTGTGCAAACCGCTTATCCAGCTACCTCAGCGTAAGTACATGGAAACGTCCCCAGAAGAATTTCTCTGCATCCGCTGCTCGCGGCACATGAAAACCTGCTGCCAGACGTGTGACATTTACACCACACTTGGCGATGTCGGGCGAATCGAAGCGTACACCGGGCAAACCGGCTTCACCGAGTTTCGCGGGCCAGCGATTCCCGACTACGCCGATCAGGACGACGACCCGATCTGGCGCGACAATGTCTTCCGCCCCGATGGCACCCGTCGCGTTCTCAAAAAACAAGCCAACGGCGACTGCACCTTCCTAGGCAACGCAGGCTGCATTCTGCCACTGGAAACGCGGCCTCTCATCTGCCGGCTCTACCCGTTCAGCTATGACGCTGACGGCATCACCGACGAACTCTCGACCGGCTGCCCGACCGAACTCCTCCGCATCGGCCAGGGCTTGCTCGAAGCCCTCGATATGAACCTGACCGACGCCCAACGCTGGCACCGGCAGTTGTATGAGGAATTGCCGAAAGAGAATGTGAACTCCTCTCGTAGTCGAGTCATTCCATGACTCGCACATTGCACGTGGGCAAGCACTCTCGGATCGAGATCATCGCGGCGAATACTCAACGTATGCGCGCTGCTCGGTTGCGTCATACACTATCCGCCACCCACCTCTCATTGTCATCGTGTTTAGCACGTAACCGTGAGCATTCTGCTGGATGTCGCCGTGGCCCAGAGGCTTGAAGTTGTAAGCAAGGGACGTGCGGACATCGAACGGAATCGGCTCCGGTCGCCTTATGTCGGGAAAGCGATCGGCAGTCGATTTCAAGAACGCAACTTGATCGATTTGATATGTCGCCTGGAAATAGCTGTAAAATCTACCGCTGACAGAGCAGTGAGTGGCTGTATCCGGTATGGAAAAGGGGGTGCCAATCATTCGGAGTTTGTCGTTCGCCACTGCAACCGGCACATCTTGCACATGGATGTAGGAACTAAGCAGCTTGCAGCCATAAACTGCTACTGAGATCAGGCTCATGAAAAGCAGCAGTAAGCTCAGTGAGAATTGCGACGATCTGAGGCTGGACTTGGCCATTCACGAATTCTACTGCCATCGTCTCCCGCATCTACTTTTTTTTCCTCAACGCGACGTACGCCGTGCGCATTTGGGCAAATTGCGAACTATTCGCGAACTGTCAATTCAGCTCTCGCTTGCGTTGCATCCCAACTCACCAGCCACCAGTCCACGCAGTTACAAAACGGTTCGGTGAATAACGGTTGCGACTCCCCACAGTCGTCAAACCCGTGCTGGCCACAAGCGGGACAATCCCAATGAACCTTGGGACGAAAAGCGGTGCTCTGCCGCTCGTTTCAGTCGTACACGATTCCGACAACAATACCAACTCGCGCCGGCTTCGCGACGATTAGTTTGTCTTTGGCATGCCGCAACGAGGGTGCTACGGCAAACAAGTCTTCTTCCGTTAGCCCATAAGCGATGTCGTGGCCATGCCGCGACAGATAGAGAATCTCGAGCGATTTGATTTCGAGCACGACTGCCCTCTCCACTCGTTCTCGCGCCCCCCCGACTCCTGACTACTTCTTATTCTTCATCGTCACATACGCCATCTGCAATTGGCTCGTCGCAGCAGCCAGCAGGGCGGATTCGTCGGGGGTGAGATTCCCCTTGGTCTTCTGCTCCAGCAGCACCAGCGTATCGACAAAGTGTTTGGCCAGGTCGAGATTCACTTCCGGCTTGTTGGTGCGCGGGTCGGCGATCATGCCGAGCGCGACGCTGGCCTGGGTGGCGACGGTCGAGACCAACACGGTGAACGACGCCGGGGGAATTTGCTGCGGGGTAAGTTGGTCGGTCATGGTTGCTCCTCAAGTAATCGCAGGGAAATGTCTGCTCCAAGCAAACTTACCTCTTTCCGATGCAATACAAGAACTGCTTGCCGCGGAGGTAGATGCGGCCGTCGCTGATGGCGGGTGAAGCGATCGTTTCGTCGTTCAGTTGATTCTCGACCAGTTTGTCGAATCGCGGCTGGGCTGAAACGACCGTGCACAGCCCTTCGGTATTGAGGAACAAGACACGGCCATCGACGGCAACCGGCGATGCCTTGTATTTGCCCTTTAGCCGTTCTTTCCAGCGCAGGTTGCCCGAAGGGGCGTGAATGCAGCGGGCGATCCCGTCGTCAGCTACTGTGAAGAGAAGTTCGTTCCAGACCACGGGCGTACACGAGTCGGGCGTTCCTTCTTTGTAATCCCACTCAATGCTCTTGAAGTCGTTCTCGCCCGCCTTGCGAGGTTGCACGGCGAGGAGCGGCCCGCGCTGGCCGCGAGTTGTGTAGATGAAATCGCCTGCCACGGTTGGGCCGGTGACTGTGCGGCCCCCGACAAGGCCAGGCAGAAACCAAAGTTGCTTGCCATTGGCTGGATCGTAGCCATCGAGTTGATTGCCACCCATCACGATCAGTTGAAGTTGCTTTTGATAAGTCGTCAGCAGTGGCGTGGTATATGAATCGCTCTGTTCGGAATCGGCTCGCGTCATCCGGGGCGTCTTCCAGCGCTGCTTGCCGGTGAGCAGATCGTGCGCGACGAGGTAGCTCTGCACGGGTTGGTCTTGCAGATCGGCCAGCGAGTCCTGCATGCAGACCGAAATGACCATGTCCTTGAATATCACCGGACTGTTGGCGTGTCCCCACCAGATCGTATAGCCGCCGAATTCTTCCTGCAGGTTACGCTTCCAAAGTTGTTTGCCGTCGTAGTCGTAGGCGGCGAGATCGCCATTGCCGAAATGGGCGACGACCGTCGTGCCATCGGTCACCGGCGATGGTGTGGCCAAATTGTGAAGCTGATGGAACTTCTGCGTCAGCCGTTTGGGCGCTTCGCGCACGGCCTCGCCGGTTCCCACGTCTTGCTGCCAGACAATCTTGCCGTCCTTCTTGTTCAACTTCAGCAGCAGCAACTTTCCGTCGCCCGTATGACTAGTGAGAAAAATTGACTCACCCCAGACGGCAGGTGTGCTCGTTCCCCACTCCGGCAGCGGCGTCTTCCAAAACAGTCCACGATCTTCGTGCCAGACAATTGCCAGGTCGCGCTCGCTCGAGACTCCCGTTCCGTTTGGCCCGCGCCACTGCGGCCAGTTCTCAGCCGCAGCCAAGTTGCTGACGGAGGCGCAAACAATCGCAGCGGCAAAGAGAATGGACGGTTGTGAAGTCATGTTCAATACATATCCGGAGAGGGCTGATGCGAAGGAAAATAATTGTAGCAAGCGAGTGTCAGCAGCGCGAAATCACGCGATCATCCATCGGGCACTTTTGAATTCTAATCTCATCCTAAGTGTTCAACTTGGTGTGTAATTGTTGAACACGAATTGCTCGGAAACCCGAGAGTTATGTGTGTTGCTGTTCAACAATTGGCCGGATTGTTAAACACCCCACCCATTTTGCGGCTCGAACCCAACTCACTACCGAAGCGAATGTCTCCCTGGGGACAAGTTCACCGTGGTGGACAAGTCAGCATATCTGATCGTCGAATTGATGTGGAGTGAACCATCGCGATGCCGGTCCAGCCCGTCTCTTCCAACTCGCCAAAACCGGCCGCACTCGAGCTGAAAAGCTTGCGTTGGCAGGGCGAATTGGCTTAGGGTGTAGGCTTCAGCTTTGTTTGCCTGCCCGCCTTCAGCC
The DNA here is from genome assembly GCF_007747655.1 of Anatilimnocola aggregata. Classification (NCBI taxonomy): domain Bacteria; kingdom Pseudomonadati; phylum Planctomycetota; class Planctomycetia; order Pirellulales; family Pirellulaceae; genus Anatilimnocola; species Anatilimnocola aggregata. The sequence continues at coordinate 445,067 of NZ_CP036274.1, read as the reverse complement.
AGCCCTCTCGCCCATGAAACTTTCTCCGTCAGCCATCGCCGCGCTTTTGCTGGGCCTGTTCCTGGTGCCCACTCCTTCGCCAGCAGCCCCTGTCGATTACACCCGCGAAGTAAAACCGCTGTTGCAAGCAACCTGCGTGAAGTGCCACGGCGCCGGCACGCAGAAGAGCGATCTCAAGCTCGATACCGCAGCTGGGGCCATGAAGGGTGGCGTGAGCGGTCCATCGGTTGTGCCCGGCAAGGCCAGCGAAAGCCTGCTGATTCAGTCGATCGAGGGCAATCACGATTACATTCCCAAAATGCCCTACAAGCGGCCGCCCCTCGATGCCGCCCAGGTTGCACTCTTAAAGCGCTGGATCGATGAAGGGGCCACAGCGCCCACCGATGAAAAGCCCAGCGACGATCGTCACTGGGCGTTCATCGCACCGGTGAAGCCAGCCATCCCCAAGACCGACGACGTAAACACGCAGCCCATCGATGCCTTCGTCCGCGCCCGGTTAAAGAAAGAAGCTCTCGCCCCTTCGCAGCCTGCGGATAGGACCACGCTCGTACGCCGCGTCTATCTCGATCTGCTTGGCTTGCCGCCAACTCCTGCCCAAGTCGAGGCGTTCATCAAGGACAAAGACGAACGTTCGTTCGAGAACCTGGTCGATCAGATATTGGAATCTCCCCATTACGGCGAACGCTGGGGCCGCTGGTGGCTCGATCAGGCTCGCTATGCCGACTCGAACGGCTACAGCATCGATGCTCCCCGGCAAATCTGGAAGTATCGCGATTGGGTCGTCGACGCCATCAATGGCGACATGCCCTTCGATCAGTTCAGCGTCGAGCAGTTGGCGGGCGACATGCTTGCCGATGCCACCGAGCCGCAGAAAATCGCCACGGGCTTTCATCGCAACACGCAAATCAATCAAGAGGGGGGCATCGACGTCGAGCAGTTCCGCATCGAAAGCGTCGTCGACCGCGTGGGAACGACCGGCACCGTTTGGCTCGGCCTGACCATCGCTTGTGCCCAGTGTCACGACCATAAATTCGACCCCATCTCGCACGCCGAGTATTACCAGTTTTTCGCCTTCTTCAACAACCAAAGCGAACCGACGCTGAAGGTGGTCGATAGCAACGTCGACCCGCGCGAAATCGCCGCGGAGCAGAAAGAGATTGAAAAAAAGATCAACGGTTACTTCACTGAGCAGAAGGAAGAGTTTGCCACCTGGGAGCGCGAACTCGGCGAGATGTCGAAAAAACTCCTCTCCAAGGAGAACATCAAAGCCCTCACCATTCCCGCAGCGAAGCGGACCTTCGATCAAAAGCGCCAACTCTTTGCGATGGGCCCCGGTGCTGCGGATCAAGACTATCGGGCGCTCAACGAGCGGTATCAGGAACTCGTTGCCCTTCTTGCCAGCGGCGTCAGCACTCTCGTCATGCAAGAAATGCCCGCGCCGCGCAAGACGAATGTGTTCATCAAAGGTGATTTCACTCGCCCCGCAGCCGAAGTGACCGAAGGCGTTCCTGCAGTCTTACCGAAGCTGAAAGCCGACGCACGACCCAACCGCCTCGACCTCGCCAAGTGGCTGGTGAGTCGCGAGAATCCGCTTACCGCGCGGGTGATCGTGAATCGGGTCTGGCAACAATACTTCGGCCGCGGGCTGGTCGAAACCGAAAACGACTTCGGCACGATGGGGGCCGCTCCGACGCATCCTGAATTGCTCGACTGGCTGGCCATCGACTTCATGGATAACGGCTGGAGTCTGAAGAAGCTGCACAAGCGAATTGTCACTTCCGCCACCTATCAGCAAAGTAGTAGTGTCGCCCCCAATCATCCCGCCCTGCAGAAAGATGCCAAAAACTATTTGCTGTGGCGGCAATCGCGACTACGGCTCGATGCCGAAGTGGTCCGCGATGTTTCGCTCGCCGTGAGCGGCCTCCTCTCGGAAAAAATGGGGGGCCCGCCGGTTTATCCACCCATTCCCGATGGCGTGCTGGGGCTCGGTCAGGTGAAACGACCTTGGCCACTCAGCAAGGGGGAAGATCGCTATCGTCGTGGCATGTACACGTTTGTCTTTCGTTCGACTCCACCCCCATCGCTGAGCGTGTTCGACGCACCCGAAGGTTTCAGCACATGCACGCGGCGCATTCGCAGCAACACTCCGCTGCAAGCGCTCACGCTCTTGAACGATGCCAGCCATTTTGAGTTTGCCAAATCGCTGCAGGCGATTATCGAGCGCGATGGCCTCCCCGCTGCGTTCGAGCGCTGTGTCGCCCGCCAACCAACAAAGGACGAACTCGAACTCCTCGGCAAGCTAGATTCCCTCACTCTTGCCCGCGTGCTGCTGAATCTCGACGAAACCATTACTCGCGAATAAGCGTCTCTCCACTCATGACTCCAGCTCAAGACAATATTCTCCGCGAAGTCACTCGCCGGCATTTCTTTCAAGATTGCTCGATGGGGCTCGGCGCGCTGGCTCTCACTTCGTTGCTCGGGGGCGAACAAGCGTCCGCTGCGCCGGCCATTGCCAAGGGGGGGCGCTTTCCGGCGAAGGCCAAGAACGTCATCTATCTGTTCATGGCCGGCGGCCCGTCGCAACTCGAACTGTGGGACTATAAACCCAAACTGGTCGAACTCACCGGCCAGCCCATTCCACAAAGCTATATCGAAGGCAAGCGGTTTGCCTTCATGAACAGCAGTCACGGTGTGAAACTGCTCGGCACCAAGCGCAAGTTCGCCCAGCATGGCCAATGCGGCACCTGGGTCAGCGACATGCTGCCTCACACGGCGAAGATTGTCGACGACATCAGCGTCGTGAATACCTGCCAGACGAGCCTGTTCAATCACGCTCCGGCCAAACTGTTCATGAACACCGGCAGCGGGCAGTTTGGTCGTCCCTCGATGGGTTCGTGGGTGACGTACGGCATCGGCAGCGAATCGCAAGACCTGCCGGGCTTTGTTGTGCTGCAAAGTGGTCCGCGCGGGCCACGCGGCGGCGCTGTGAACTGGGGGAGCGGCTTCTTGCCGACCACCTATCAGGGCGTGCCATTGCGCGGTCAAGGCGAGCCGATTCTGAATCTCACCAATCCCGCAGGCATCGATACGGCCAAGCAGCGCGCCGCCATCGATGCCGTGCGCGCGATGAATCAGATCAGGCTGAAGCAAACGGGGGACGACGAAATCTCGACCCGTATCAATGCTTACGAAATGGCCTATCGCATGCAATCGAGCGCGCCGGAATTGATCGACATCAGCGGCGAAACGCAGGCCACGCTCGATCTGTACGGCGTGAGTCCGCAGAAGGCTTCGTTCGCTCGTAACTGTCTGCTCGCGCGGCGTCTCGTCGAACGCGGCACGCGCTTCGTGCAGCTGTACCACACCAACTGGGATAGCCACGGCGGCAGCGGCGAAACGCTGGAAGACGATTTTCCCAAGGTGGTTAAAGATGTAGACCAGGCCTGCGCAGCTCTGGTGATGGATCTTAAGCAGCGCGATCTGCTCAAGGACACGCTGGTGATTTGGGGTGGCGAGTTCGGCCGCACGCCGATGGGCGAGAATCGCGAAAAGACCGGCCGCAATCACCATATCGATGCCTTCAGCATGTGGTTCGCAGGGGGCGGCATCAAACCGGGGCAGACGTACGGCAAGTCCGATGAGCTGGGCTTCAATGCCGCTGAAGATCCAGCGCACGTGCACGACTTGCATGCGACAATCTTGCACTTGCTCGGCATCGATCACAAACAGCTGACGTTCCGCTTCCAAGGTCGCGACTTCCGCCTGACCGATGTCCACGGCAACATCATGACCAAACTGCTAGCCTAAACTGTACTCGTCACGCTTCGCGCGAGGCCTTCATCACTTAGCGAAAACCGTCGCCATGCCCTGCCCCAGCTTGCGATTTGCCGCTTCTTGTTTATTGATTGCAATTGCGGCCATTGCCTGTCGCAACGTCGTGGCGGAAGAAGCTCCCTCGCTCCGCGTGATGAGTTTCAACATTCGCTACGGCACCGCGAAAGATGGCGAGAACCATTGGGACAAGCGAAAGGCCCACGTCGTCGATACAATCAAGGCCTATCGACTCGACCTGCTCGGCACGCAAGAGACGCTTCCTTTTCAGCGGGACTATCTCGCCGAGAACTTGCCGCTATACGATTCGCTGGCAGCGGGTCGCGATGATGGCAGGGACTCTGGCGAAACGGTCGCCCTTTTCTATCGACGCGAGCGCTTCGAGAAGCTCGATGGCGGCCATTTCTGGCTGAGCGAAACGCCCGACAAGCCCGGCAGCAAGAGTTGGGATTCTTCACTACCACGCATGGTCACTTGGGTTAAGCTCCGCGATCGCCAGTCGCCGACTGCCCAGCCGATTACCTTCTTCAACACCCACTTCGACCACAAAGGCCAAGAGGCTCGCTTGAAATCAGCCCAGCTGTTACGAACCAGGCTCGTCGCCGTTGCCAAAGATTCGGCGATTGTCGTAACTGGCGACTTCAATGCTGGTCCGGCCAGCGCGCCGCATCAGGCGCTGTTTGGCGAAGTGGAAGGGGAGCCAAGTCCCATCGTAGATACCTTCGGCACGCAATATCCCGATAGTCAGAGGGGAACATTCTCCGGTTTCAATCCCAAGCCCGCCAACGGTGCCCGCATCGACTGGATCGGAGCTGGTCGGTCCTGGAAAATCAAACACGCCTCGATCGATATCTCCAAGCGCGAAGGCCGCACCCCATCCGACCATTGGCCCGTCTTCGCCGAACTGCGCTAAGTTTCTCGGCACTCCCAAGACAAGAAACGACAAAAGCCTCGTCAACACGAGGCTCTCGTCGCATTCATTCAAAGTAGCGGGGAGCGGACTTGAACCGCCGACACACGGCTTATGAAGCCGTTGCTCTAACCAACTGAGCTACCCCGCCAAGGGTTTGCTGGGGCTAGCAATCTGCGGCTTTTCGGCCAGAGAATGCCCGCCCAAACAAGACAGTCCAGAATATCAAGAAAGTGCTGCGTAACAAGCCCCGGAATGCTCCCGGGGACGACTGCGACGACGGTTACTCCAACTTGGGCTGACCGGCGGCGTACAGGTCCAGGGTGGGGCGGTCGCCGAGGATGGCAAACAGCTGTTGAATCTGGGCCAGGCCGTCGCGGAACAGAAAGCCCGTTTGGCGGCCGAACGATTTGGCTCCTAGTAGGTAAAAATTGTCTTCGGGCTGGATCAACTTCGTGCCTGGGTCTCGCAAGCCCCCCGTCGCGAAGTCGGGTTCAACTTGCAACTCGGCGAGCAGCGATAAGTCGGGCTGATAGCCAACGAGCGCCAGGATGTTGTCGTAGGAATGATCTCCGGCAATCGGTACGGATAACGACACGACAAAGGGACCACCAGGTTCGCGCACTATTTTTTCAACCTGCGATGCCCAGTGCCAGCTGTTTGCTTGCTGAGCAATGGCATTGGCCTGTGCGGCCAGTTCAGCGCGGGAGGGAAATGGATCGTTTGATACTCGCCGAACCGGCCCAGTTGCGGGCTGATGTTCGTGTCGCGTGATCCAGGTGAAGGAAGTCGCCGGATCTTGCTGCTGGATCTCGGCCAGTTGAACAGCCGCAGTGGCCGCCGAGTGCCCATGTCCGATGAGCAAGGTCCGCTTGCCGGAAAACCGGTCGCGTTCATCGCCCAGCAGATCGGGAAGTCGATAGTCGATCTGCCCGCGCAGGGCTCGTTCACCGATTGCGGGCAGCCCGCCGTGCCCGCAGTAGTTAGGTTGAGACAGCACGCCGGAACAATCGAGAACCGCATCGGCTTCTTCGATTCGCTCATTGCCGGCAGCGTCTTGTACGAGCAGTCGAAACGACCAATCGCCGCGCTCGTCCCCGGCGGGCAGGTCTGCCGCGCGATCGGTTTTTCGCACCTGCTCTTTGCCAATGCCAAGCACTCGCGTGTGCAGCTGCAAGTGATCGCTGAGCAAATCGGTCGCGGCGAGCGGCAACAAGTACTGCTCCAGCCATTCGCTGCCGGTTAAGCGCGCGTCGTCAGTTGGCGGTTGATAGTTTTCGTCGTGCGCGGTAATCGCAGCCAGGCCAAGGGGCGAGCAACACCAGCGAAAGGGAACAAAGCTGCGAACATGCGACTGTTGTTGCACGTGCTCGCAAACGCGTCCTTGCTCGAAGATCACCACGTCATAGCCCAAGAACCGCGCGTACAGAGCCGCTTCGAGCCCAATCGGCCCCGCTCCCACCATCGCCAACTTCGCCGGTGTATCAATGGCCATGCGTTCGGTTTCTTCTTCTTTTTATTTGTCTTACTTAGCCCGACGCGTGAGCGAGGGAATTTTCTGAATCAACGTTCTGTTGCTGCGGACGATCCATCCTGGTTTCCCCTCGCTGACGCGTCGGGCTAAGTAAAATGCATTTGTTCGGTGAAGACGAACGGTATCTTAGCGATTCGTTGCCAGGAAAAATCAGCGAGCAATTCGCGGGCGTGGATTGGTGCTGCGGTCGGACGAAGTCCGCAGGACCAGGCGAGAAGCCCGATGATGCGCTCGGGCGCAATGCCTGCGGCGCGAAAGGTGGCGAGGCGCGTATCGCCGTGGCGCTTGGCCAGGCGACGACCATCTTCGCCAATGACGAGCGGGACGTGAATGAAACGCGGTGGCTGCCAGCCGAAGAAGTCGTAAAGCTGTTGTTGGCGAAAGGCGCTCGGCAAGAGATCGTCGCCGCGCACGACTTCGGTAATGCCCATCGCGTGATCGTCGACGACGACCGCCAATTGATACGCCGGCGTGCCATCTGCTTTGGCAATGACAAAATCGCCTAGCTCTTGATTTACGCTACAACTCACTTCACCGGCCAGGCCATCGTGAATTGTCAGCCGCTCGTCAGTGGTGCGAAAGCGCCAGGCGAAACTGCCGGGCACGAAGCGGCTGGCCAGCGCTGCGGTGTTGGCCGCACAAGTGCCCGGATAGCGCGGGCCTTCTTGCCCGGCATGCGGCGCGCTGGCAGCAGCGGCAACTTCGCTGCGAGTACACGTGCAGGGATAGATCCGCTCGGCCTGTTTCAACTGCGCAAGGGCCTGCTCATATAGCGGGAGTCGCTCCGTTTGCACATAAGAAAACTGAGGCCCGCCAACATCCGGCCCCTCATCCCATTCGAGGCCTAGCCAGCGCAAATCGTCGATTGCCTGCTGGGCCGCACCGGGCTTGATTCGTGGCGAATCGATGTCTTCCATCCGCAAAATCAGCTTGCCCTGTTGCGAGCGGGCAGAGAGCCAGGCGAGCAGAAACGTCCGCGCATTCCCTACATGCTGCGCACCCGTTGGCGACGGCGCTAGCCGGCCCACGATCGGGGGCGAAGTGGAGGGAAAAGCAGGCATGGGAAACGGGCTCGAAGGGTTAAGATAGAAGGGACAACGATATCAGAAAATCGGCCGCTCGAAACCGACTTTATTCCTGCTGCGTGACGATTGCAGACGTGACCACTCTCGCGGAAACAACTACCGCTGCTCCCACTGTTCGCGTGGAACCGCGCGCCCGCAATGCCGCCATCATTGCCTGGACGCTCGCGGTGCTGTTCGTCACTGCTGCTGCCGAACTGAACATCGTCACGCTGACTTGGGTGCGCGTCGGCGGTCGGGAATGGCCGCAGCCCGGCTGGATTCTGATGATCGCCCTGAGTTTTGCGCAAACGGGTTTGGTCGCACTCGCGTGCGGACTTGGGCGACAACACCTGGCGCTGCGCGCCTGGATGTTCGTCTGCACGGCGGCAATTACCGGGTTTTATTTGAGCCGAGGCGGGGAGGAATCCCGCATGGGTACTTTGATGGTGATGTTGTTTTTTTATGGCATCTTGGTGCTCACAGGAACCTGGCTCCTGCAACTGCGCGGCTGGCGACTGGTGCTGGCTCACGAGCAACAGCAGACTCGCCAGCCACCTTGGCAGTTCAGTGTGGCCAACTTGTTCGCCACCACGACTTGTGCGGCGCTGCTGCTGGGCATTCTCCGCTATGTGCAGATTGAACAGGAGGAATTGCTGCTGGATATGGTCGTTAGCGGCATCTTGGCGGTTATTCCCCTGGGGGTAGGCTACCTGATGCTCACTCGCCAACGTCCCGCACTGGTGATCCTCGGCATATTCGGTGTGGTGCTGGCGACGACGTTTGCCTTCGTCAATTTCACCGGTGACTACCAGGACTACCAGTCCGCCGTGTTTGCGTTCTTCCTCATGCTATTCACTTCGCTGCTAGTTTTCGGTGCGCTGGTGATTGTGCGGTTGGCTGGCTATCACCTGGTTCGCGGCAATGGCAAGGGATAACTTCCCGTCCAGCAGCGGCATTTCTTGCGGATTTTTCAGGCCTTGAGGGGCTTCGTCAGGCAGAAATCTCCTTGAGCAGAATTGTTGAAAGCGGGGGTTTTCGGTAGATTGCCGCAGCCCGAATGTGTGCATTGCTTCTTGAGAGGCCCCGCTCTTCATGCCCGATCCGATCCGCGAGCAGTTGTTTGCTGCTGCCAAGACAATTGTCGTTAAAGTGGGAACCCGCGTTCTCACTTCCCCCGATGGTACGCTCAATCACGAGCGGATCGACCGCCTGTCCGAGGAGTTGCTGGCGTTGCGGCAACAAGGCCGGCGGATGGTGCTGGTGAGCAGCGGCGCGGTGGGGGCCGGCATGAGCCGATTGAAATTGCCCGGCCGGCCGACCGACCTGGCCAAGCTGCAAGCGGTGGCGGCAGTGGGGCAAGTGCCGCTCATCCAAGCTTATGACCGAACCTTCAGCCAGCATGGGAGCCAGGCGGCCCAGGTGCTGCTGACGGCCGAAGATGTCGACGATCGCGTGCGGTACTTGAACGTGCGCAATACGCTGCTATCGATTCTCGAATTTGGCGCGGTACCGGTCATCAACGAGAACGACACGGTCAGCGTCGAGGAACTGCAGACGACGTTCGGCGATAACGATCGCCTGGCGGCAATGGTTACCAACCTGATTCGCGCCCCGCTCCTCATCATCCTCAGCGATATCGAAGGGCTGTATAACGGCGACCCCAGCCTGGCTGGTTCGCAGTTGATTAACACGGTGCCCGTCATCGACCAAAGTGTGTATGCCTACGTGCGCGACAAGAAGACTGGCCTGAGTAAAGGTGGCATGGCGAGCAAGCTGGAAGCCGCGCGAATCGTCACCACAGCTGGCGAGAACGTGATCATCGCCAGTGGCCGGCGAATGGACGTGCTGACGCAACTCTCGGCCGGCGAGCCACTCGGCACGCTGTTTCAGGCTCAAGGGAAGGGAATCACGCCGTTCAAACGTTGGCTGGGCTTCACCGCGCAAACGCGCGGGCGCGTGCAACTCGATGCGGGCGCTCGCCGCGCGATTGTCGAACAAGGGCGGAGCCTGCTCGCCGCGGGAATCACCGGCACGCAAGGGGATTTCAAAAAGGGGGACGTCGTGGCCCTGTGCGATGGCGAAGGCCAGGTAGTCGCGCGCGGGCTGTCGAACTACTCTTCCGAAGAAGTCGAACGTATCAAAGGTTTGAAGTCGGCCAAAATCGCGCAGGTTCTCGGCCATCGGCCCTATGAGGAAGTGATTCACCGAGACAACCTGGCGATTGTGAAGAAGTAGTGATGCTAACTTTGCCAACGCTTGCCGCCACGCGTTACGATGGAATCAGGCTCACTCGTACTTCTCACTTGCTGAAGCATCGGTCCAGGTAGTTCATTTCGAATCAGCGTTCTCTATGCCCATTCCCTTCTCGTGCCCCTTTTGCGGCGAAACGACGCTGGTCGACGATCCACTCGCCGGCCACACGGGCCCGTGCGTGAACTGCGGCAAATTGGTCACCGTCCCGTCGGGCGCGCCGCGCTACTCGTTGCGCACGGCCATGAAGGGTGTGCAGCGAAGCAACTGGCAAGGGGCGCTGGTCCTCGCCATTTTCTTCCTCGGTCTGGGCGTTGCGCTGTATGCCTTTTATCAGGCCATTGGCAAGCCCGCGATCGTCGCCGCGCAGCAAGCTTCGGCCAAGCGCACCTGCGCGAACAACCTGCGCAAGCTCGGCCAGGCATTGCTGGCCTACGAAGCTCAGAACGGTTCGTTCCCGCCAGCTTACACGACCGACGCCAGTGGCAAGCCACTGCATAGCTGGCGAGCGCTGATCCTGCCTTATCTGGGGCCAAGCGAGATGGCCCTCTATCAGCAGCTCGATCTGAAAGTTGCCTGGGACGATCCGCGCAATGCGCTGGTGGCCAAGCGCATGCCGGCGGTCTTTGCCTCGCCTCTCGATCCGAATGCCCTCACTTCGCAAGAGAGCAATTACCTGGTGATCGTTGGCGCGAAGTCAACCTTTCCCGAAGATGTCGACGCGAAGCTGGTGCGCACGCCCAGCGCGCGAAAGAAAAGTGAAATCACCGACGGCCCGGAAAACACGCTGCTCGTGGTGGAAGTAAAAGCGAACGGCAAAAGTTGGTTGGAGCCCGTTGATCTGCCCTGGACGATCGACTTTCAAATCGGCGGCGACCTCGGCGGCAATCATCACAACGGCGCAAACGTGCTGATGGCCGATGGCGAAGTCTACTTTCTCTACGACACCACCCCTTCCTCCGAAATTGAAGCGATGGCCACCGTCGCCGGCGGCGAAGTGGTGAGCTTGCCAGCGCCGGAGTGAATTGCCGTTGCCTGTTTTTTGAGTGGTCCCAGAAGGCCGCAAGAATAGCCGGCAACAGCTTTTACGGATTATCCACCGCTACCTTCTTCAAAATCGCGCCCAAGCGATAACCGGCCTGGATCAAGCGGCGGTCGACGGCACTGCCGCCAGCTTCGAGGTAGTCTTCACTGAGTTTGATCGGCGGATATTCTGGATCGTTGTCGGCTTCGAAGATCCGCAGCGGGCCGAGAATCTCCGGTCCATAGGCCACGTTCTTGGCCAGTTCAAAACTTTCGGCGAGCCACGTTTCTTCGTTCAGGTCGCCAGCTGCGGCAGTGCCAAGGGTTTTGAATTCGTCGTCGTTGGTCATGACGAAGGAAAAATTGCGCGCTTCACGAAAAGTAGTCGCGCCGGGGCCGCCACTGCCAGGAAACGAATCCCAGAGCGAGTGAAGATTGAACCGCTGCTCGGTCCGAATCAAGTTGCCGCCACGATCACCGGCGGGAAACAAATTTTTCGTGAAGAAGGCCGTCGAGTGCATGGGCTGGTGCAGGTCGCCAACAGAATGCGTCAGCCACGAGAGCATCAGGGCCTTTTGTTTCGCGGCTTCCATGCTGCCGAGAGTCCGGCGCGCGAGGCGAATCGTCTGGACGACATTCATATCGCGACGTTCGACAGCGGGTGGATCGAGCTTGAGATTCAACTCATCGTCGCCGTGCAGCGTGGCTTCATCGGCAGGAACGAGGAACAGCGGCTTATTGATGTAGTGCCAGGTGGGCCGATGAAAGTTCTCGCGCACCGTCTCGGGCAAGATGCCGCGGGCAATATCGGGCCAGATGGCCGCCTGTTGAATCAGCCATTCGTTGTGGGCCGCCAACGTGCCATTCGCAACCGCAGCGGGCATCTTCGCCTTGAAGTCCTCGGCGAATCGCGGGTGATTTTTCAGCAGAGCGATTACTCGATCGCGCTCGTTGTTATTTAACTGTCGCCAGGCCACTGCGGCGACAATTTTGTGGCCCAGGTCGTTCCACGCATACGTGGGACCAACCAGCAGCAGCACGATGAGCAGGGCAGTGATCGCTTTCCGCATGGACTTAACTCCGTCATGTGTGGCAGGGGAGGTTGCCGACGCATGAGGAATATAGAGTTGCCAGCGGCAGAAGCAAAACAGATTCGTGGCAAGGGCGACTGCTGCCTAGCTCGTCGCACTCGGCGTCCGCAGGCTCTTGATGTGGGGGCCGCGGAGCTTGGTCATCTGCAGGTACTTGGGGTCGAGCTTGGTGAGCTCTTCGGCCACGCATTCGACCGTGTAGCGAATCTGCTCTTCGTTGTGCATGCAGTTGATGAAGAAGCGGAGCCGCGCTTTTTCTTCTTCCACAGCAGGATGCAGAATGGGCTGCACGTTGATGCCGCGTTCGAAGAGGGCACGCGAGAGCATCAGGGCATGGGGCGAGTTGCCAGTGATAACCGGAACGACGCCCGTGCCTCCCGCATAGCCCGTGTTGATTCCTTTTTCCTTCGCCAGCTTCAGAAACAGGTCCGCATTGGCCCGCAGCTTGTAGACGCGTTCGGGTTCTTTCTTCAACAGTCGCAGCGCGGCGAGCGAACCGGCCGCTGCCCCGGGAGGCAACCCACAGCTGAAGACGAAGCCCGGCGTTGTGTACTTCATGTACTCGATCAGTTCCTTGCTGCCCGCGATGTAGCCACCGCAACTGCCGAACGACTTGCTCAGCGTCGCCATCGATAGATCGACATCGCGCGGGTTGCAGCCAAAGTGCTCGACCACGCCACGGCCTGTAGCGCCGAGCACGCCGCTCGAATGGGCTTCGTCAATCATCAGCAGCGCTTTGTGTTTCTTCTTTACTTCGATGAACCGCGGCAGGTCGGGAAAATCTCCGTCCATGCTGTACGTTCCTTCGATAACCAGCAGCACTTTGCGATACTCGGTCCGAATCTCGCTAAGGATATCGTCGGCTGCTTGCCAATCGTTGTGCGGGAACGGCCGGCGCCGAGCGCCCGACATGATCGACCCTTGCACAATGCTGTTGTGATCGAGCGAATCGTGCAGGATGAGATCGCCGGGTCCAAACAGGTGACCAATCGTCGTTTCGTTGGTCGAGTGACCACCGACGAAGCAGATCGAATCTTCCTGTCCCACGAAGTCGGCAATTTCCATTTCCAGTTCGCGATGGACGGGCTTTTCGCCCGAGACCAGGCGGCTGGCCGAGACGCTGGTGCCGTACTTGTCGATGGCCGCTTTCGCTGCTGCAGCAACGACCGGATCGCCCGACATGCCAATGTAGTTGTAGGTCGTATAGCTGATGTAATCGCGACCGCCGATGCGGGCCGTATCGCGAGTGATCCCTTCGTGCACGCAGAAGTACGGATTGCCGACGCCCAGACCCTCGAGCATGTCGATGGTCTGTCGCAGGCGCAAATACTCGGGCGTTTTGCTGAAGTCGTAACACTCGGGGCCGATATCGTCGATCGTCTTCTTCACCGTCGAAACGGCTGCCGTCGACTGCCGCTGCACAAGCGGTTGCGTACCGATGTACTGTTCGATTGCATCCGCCACCTGGCGAACGGTTTCAATCTCGGCCAGCACTGCTTCGGGAAAGCGACCGCCAAATGTCTCTTCCAGTGTGTTGGCAATCTGCAGTCGTTCAAGCGAATCGAGACCCAAGTCGGTGACGATATTGCTCTCGAGCGTGATGACCTTGGCCCGTTCTTTGGCAATGGCCTTCACGTGCTCGATCACCACCTGCACCACGGCTGGGTTTGGATCCTTCGCAGGGTCGCCGGCAACCATGGCCGTATCGACATCGTCGCTAATCGCGATATCCGGCGGCACGATGGCATCGGTTTCTTTTTGTTCCCAGCTGAGCCATTGCTCGGTGATCTGCAGTTGATTGCCGAGGAAATCTTCGCGGCAGGCATGGCGTTGGATCTTGCCGCTGGAGGTCTTCGGAATCGAGCCGAAGCGGACGAGCACAACCGCATCGGGTGGCAACTCGTGTTCGCGAGTGACATCGCGGCGAATCGCGGCGATCACATCACCCCAATCGCTGCGGCGGGTCCGTTCGACTTCGGCGACGACAATCAATCGCTCGCGACCATGCAGGTCGACGGCAAACGCTGCGACTTCGCCCGAGTTAATCCGCGGGCTGGCGCGCTCGACCGTCTGTTCAATGTCTTGCGGATAGCGATTCACACCGCGAACGATGATCAGGTCTTTCAAACGACCGGTGACGAACAGTTCTCCCTCGTGGAAGAAGCCGAGATCGCCTGTGCGCAAGAAGGGGCCTTCGTTACTGCCGGCCATGTAAGCGTGGAAGTTGGCCTGCGTCGCTTCGGGCTTGTTCCAATAGCCTTGCGCGACGCTGCCACCTTGCACCCAAATTTCGCCGATGCGCCCCGGGGGCAATTCGTGCAGCATGTCGGCATCGACAATCGCCACACGTTCTTCGGGCAACACGCGACCGCAACCAGTCAGTTCGCGAGCGTTGTCGCTCTTGGCATCGCAGGGTTGCACGCGCCGCTGATCGATGAGCTTGCCGTCGAAGGTGCGCAGCAACGGCGACTTATCTTTGAAGCCACCGGTAACAATGAGGGTCGTCTCGGCCATGCCATAGCAAGGATAGAACGACTTGGGCTGAAAGCCGTACGGACCAAACCGTTCGGCAAACTTGTGCAGCGTATCGGCCCGGACGGGTTCGGCGCCGTTGAAGGCGAGTTCCCAAGTACTGAGATCGATGCCGGTCAGTTGTTCGTCGGTGATCTTGCTGGTGCAGAGGTCGTAGGCGAAGTTCGGGCCGCCGCTGATCGTCACGCGATACTTGCTGATGCCGCGCAGCCAGCGAATCGGCTTTTGCAGGAACGTCATCGGCGACATGAGTACGCTCGGGCGCCCGATGAAAAACGACGTCAGTACGCCACCCACCAGGCCCATGTCGTGATAGGTCGGCAGCCACGACAACCCCACGCCACTGCGGGTCGGTTCGAAGCCGTAGGTAATGATCTGCAAGTTGGTCATCAAGTTGCCGTGCGTCAGCATCACCCCCTTGGGCGTGCCGGTCGAACCGCTGGTGTATTGCAGCATCGCCAGTCGCTTGGGGCTGAGCGTGCCGGGCTGCCAGCCGCCATGCGAGTTGCTGGGGATTTCGTCGGTGGCCAGCCAGAGGAGCCGCTTGAGGTTGGGCGTCTCATCGAGCATGTCGCCACTGCGGTCGGCAATATCGCCGGTGATCAGCGCAGCCTTGGCTTGGGCATCGTCGGCAATGGCTTGGATCCGCAGCATGTTGCGGTTGCGCCGCGGGGGATATGCCGGGACTGCGACCGCGCCAGCTGCCAGGCAGGCGAAATAGGCGGCGACATATTCCAGGCCCGGCGGATAGAGGAGCAGCACGCGCTCGCCGCTCAGCTTTTCGTCGACCAGGCGGCGCGCGATGGAGCGCACTCGGTCGTTGAACTGCGCAAACGTCAGCTTGGTTTCTTCCGACTCGCCGTCGGTGAAGATGTAAGCTGTGTCGTCAGGTTGTTTTTCCGTCCAATATTGCAGGGCGTCGATCAGCGATGTGGTCGGTGGATTGTACGGCTTAAAAAAACGTTCCAGGTCCACGAGTACCTCCCAACCCAGTGAAATGGCCGCCGGCCGTTACCGGTCGCCTCGACCAAGGCTGCACCTTAACAAATCACGAACACAAACGGAAAATCAAAAAGCCTTGGACTACCTTATCTTCGTCATATTCAGCAGCCCCCGAACACACGTTCTCGACAGCTGCCGGTTTGCCCGCGGATTGGAATGCTGCGCGGAGCGGTTGTGAAACTGCGACTGCCAAGCTTAAGTAATTCGGCAGCAAACAGTTGCGATGATTCCAAGGAGTCTGCCAGAGCGAGCCGCAGTCACGTAGCTCATTCCCGCCATCTTGGCCCGGCGACGTCATTCTTCTGCGCTCGAATTTAACGCTTTCTTCCCAGCCCTCCTAGCCCGCCTAACGCGCAGAGTGCTTGCTGGCGGCACTTAACCCCTTCCAACGAATGGCATTTGAGTCGCCATCACCGTCAAAAATAGGACGTTGGCATCCAGTGGTAAGCTGGCCATATAGACGACGGCGCTGGCCACATGATTCACGTCCATGGTAGGTTCCGCGGCGAGGGTGCCATTGGCCTGCGGAACACCTGCGGCCATGCGCGCGGTCAGGTCGGTCCCGGCGTTGCCAATGTCGATTTGCCCGCAGGCGATATCGAACGCGCGGCCATCGAGCGCGCACGACTTCGTCAGCCCGGTGATGGCGTGCTTCGAGGCAGTGTAAGGAGCCGAGTTGGGGCGCGGCGTGGTCGCCGAGATCGAGCCGTTGTTAATGATTCGTCCGCCGCGGGGTTGCTGCGCCTTCATCACCCGGAACGCTTCGCGCGTGCACAGAAACGCGCCGGTCAGATTGATGCTGATGAGTTGCAGCCACTTTTCGACCTTGAGTTCGTCGATAGGAATGGCCGGCGCACCCATCCCCGCGTTGTTGAACAGCAGATCGACCCGCTGGAACTTCGCCACGACCTGATCGAACAGACTGCGCACCGAGGCGGGGTCGGCCACATCGGTTGGCACTGCCAGCGCCCGCATTGCGTGTTCACCAGCTTGCTCCACCGTTTGCTGCAGCGCCTCGACTCGGCGACCAGCAAGGGCCACAGTGTAACCTTCGCGCAGCAGTGCCAGCGCGACCGCGCGACCAATGCCCGACCCTGCTCCCGTGACGATCGCAACTTTGCTGCTCATTGGTGGTACTCTGCCTGTGTTCAATTATTCCGACCCACATATCACGACGCGTCAGCGAGGGAGACTTCCTAGAATGAGGCCCTGTTGTCGCGGACGAGATCATGAAGTTCCCCTCGCTGACGCGTCGGGCTACTTAAAAACTACTTGGGCGAACATCGTAACACGACCGAGCGCGCGATGCGTACCATTCCCATCAAAGTGAAACCGAATGCCCGGACCTCGGAACTGACCGAGCAGGCCGACGGCACCTGGCTCGCGCGGCTCAAGGCACCACCCGTCGATGGCAAAGCCAACGAGGAACTGATTCGCGTCGTCGCTGCCCACTTTCGAGTGCGCAAGGCCGACGTCACCATCAAGAGCGGAGCTTCCGGCCGACTGAAGTACGTGCAGATCGATGATTGAGTTTTGCTGGCGAGATGTTCAAAAAAAGAAATTGCGGCGGACCAGACTAGTCAACGACTGCGCATCGAATTTGTTGGCGCTCTTTGACAATACGGTAGTAAATGCGTGCATATTGCGCGCGTTGTTGCGTGAAGGTACTCACGACATCTGAATCCGTTGGTCGTCACATTAATGGAAATTGAATCTGGCAATTTTCATCAGCGGATAACGACTTAGGTCGCACCAAAAGCTCGCAAGTGGTGAGCGGGAAGAACGTTGCGCGATAGCGGAAACTTTTGAAGTTGCGTTGGATTACGGAAATTTCCGCTTTTGCTGCGGAGGAAGGTGTGGCACTACTCGCTCACCAGGCGGGTTTCCTGAATGAAGGGGATTCTGGAAATTGAATTCGGAACCTTCTGACGGGCTTTCAGGACTTAGGACAAGTTCACCGGATCGAAACTGTTGCCAAACAACAAGTTACGAGACAATGGAGACTTTGCAAACTCGTGTGAATTATGGAAATTTCCTGATTCGGAAATCAGCCAGCGAGCGGCTGGACGGTGAACCTTTCTGCAGGACTGCAGTCTATTTCTCTGTTCCCCGCATGAATCGCCCGGGCATCGCGTCGATGCGTCGGCCGGCAATCATCAACCATTGCCGATCCGGCTTCATCCTTCGCCACCTCGGGCCAAGCGTTCGCGAGGGTCACTGTGTCTGGCGCAACTCAGGTTGCTGGCAGCACAGGCACTCGTCCAGCGTGGTTGCCAAAACACGCCTGGAAAGATTTCTCCTAAAAAGCCGCTTGCGGTTTTCGAGTGTTTTGCGTCCCGCCCCGCTGCCTCCTTCCCCCCGGTTCGATGCAGCGGGGCGGTTTCTTTGTCGGCATCTTCGGCGGCAATCTCAGGCCTGGGATTACGAACCTTGTGCGCGGAGCGTTACGATAGACAGGAGCGGCCGCTCCCGCACTTCTTCTCCTCCGACAAGCTGTTGGCCAAGCGCACGATGAAATCTCCTATTAGCGATCCGCTGGCGGTGTTGCTGTCGACGACCGATGCCCGCTACTGGCAAGCCACACTTGTGCCCCGGGCCGTGGCGAAGCACGGCGAGACGAAGTGGGCGTTGCCGGTCGACTGGTCGCACGGCCAGGTGATTCATCCACAGGACGAAGCGGGTCTGCACGATTGCTTGCAACCGTTGTTGCGCGGGACGGCGCAGCATGTGGATTGCGAGTATCGTGCTCGCAGCGAGTCCAACGAGTGGCGCTGGTTCAAAATGCGCGTGCATCTCGAGTTAGCGGAGCCGCCAAAATTGCATCTGTGGTCGAACGAGATCACGCGGCAAAAGCGGGCCGAACAACTGCTGGCCCTGCAAAGCCGCATCGTCCAGCAGTTGGCAGCGAACGAATCATTACCCACCGTACTAAGTGAACTGGCCCAGGGAGTGGAGGCCAACTACTACGGCGCGGCGGTCTCGATTCTCGGGGTCTCGGCCGATCGTCAGCGGCTCGAGCATTTGGCTGCTCCCAGTTTGCCGAAGCATATTGCGGCCAGGATTCATGGCTTGCCGATTGGTCCCCAAGTGGGCGCTTGCGGTTCGGCAGCAGCCACAGGACAGCGAGTTGTCATTGCCGACGTCCATGCCGACTCCCGGATGAGTGGCTTTGAAGAATTGGCCAAAGAAACGGGCATTCGGAGCGTCTGGTCGCAACCGATCAGCGGCGAGCGCGGCGAAGTGATCGGGACGATGGCCATCTATCGGTTGCAGGTCCATTCGCCCAGCGACGATGAGATCGAACTGTTGGGGCTGGCCACGAACCTGGCGGCGCTGGCGATGGAGAACCGGCGACGAATCGACTCGCTGGTGCGCAGCGAATCGCGATTCCGCGAACTGGCCGAGAAAGCGCGGCTGGTGCCCTGGGAAGCCGAGTTGAACACCGACCGCTATACGTATGTTGGCCCGCAGGCGGAAGAGATTTTTGGCTATCCAATGGAGGAATGGTATGTCCCCGGCTTCTGGCACAAGCTGGTGCATCCCGACGAACGCGAGGCATTGCTGGCCGAATACTACGTTCATTTGAAAGAGAGCGACCACTTCGAAACAGAGTATCGCATTCCAACTAAGTCGGGCGAGAACGTCTGGATTCATGACTTCGTCAGCATCTTTCGCGTGAACGGCGTACCGGTTCGATTGCGCGGATACATGGTCGACGTCACGCGGCGAAAGAAAGCCGAACAGGCGAAGAGTTCGACCGATGCATTGCTCGATGCGGTGATGAAGAGCTTGCCGTTTCGCTTGTGGGCAGCCGATCGCGATGCGCGGGTGGTGTTGCAGAACCCGGTGTCGCGGCAGCAGTTTGGCGATGTGGTCGGCACGAAGGTGGGAGACATGCAGATGCCGGCAGACATTGCCGAGCAGCACATGGTATTCATCCAGCGAGCGCTCGCTGGGGAAGTGGTGAACGCGGAGGTAGCGCACGACTTCCTGGGGGAACAGCGGGTCGACCAATGCTTGATCGCGCCGGTGCGGCTGGACAATTCGATTGTGGGAGTGCTGGGTTGCGATATCGATGTGACCGCGCAGCGGCGTGTTGAAAAGGCGCTGCAACAATCGGAACTGCGCTATCGCACGCTCATGCAATTCGCGCCGGATCTGATCATGCAAGCCAAGCGCGATACCACCATTGTCTATACCAACCGGGCAATTGCACCGGCGACGATGGAGCAGATTATCGGCTCCAAATGCATCGACTGGGTCGCCAGCGATTATCGCCGCGTAGTCGAGAACAGCTTCGAGCTGGTGTTTTCCAGCGGGCAGGAGTGCAACTACGAAACGTTGTCTTCCAACGAGCCTGTGGGGCCGCGCTGGTGGTCGGTGCATTTGGCGCCGATCAAGGACGGGGACCGGATCGACTCGTGCATTATGATTGCCCGCGATATCACGCGGCGCAAGCAGATGCAGCAGGAACTTCTCGACCACGACGAACGCTTTCGCCAACTGGCCGAGGCGACCGACCAAGGTTTTTGGCTTGTCGATTTGATGCCCGAACGGCTGCTATATGTGAATCCGGCTTTTTCGCATATTTGGGGCGTCAGTCAGGAAGCCTTGTATGCCGGAGTGCGAGTTGGCTTTAAGCAAGTGATCGACGAGGATCGCGAACGGGTGGAACGCGCTTTGGACGAATGGTTGGCTGGCGAGCGCAAGAGTTACGACGTGGAGTATCAGATCGAGCGGCCGAATGGCCAGCGGCGTTGGGTGCAGGATCACGGGGCAAAAATTTTCAACGCAGCGGGCCAGTTGTACCGCATTAGCGGAATCGTGCGGGATATCACCGACCAGAAGCGGGCTGAAGTGATTTTGCGCGAAAGCGAAGAGCGATACCGCCTGCTGGCCGAAAACTCTTCGGACTTGATCATGCGGCTGAATCGCGCGGGCGAATGCCTGTATGCTTCGCCAGCCAGCCGGCTGTTGCTGGGGCTGGAGCCGGTGGAAATCAAGAATGGTCAGATCTTCGACGAACTGGTGCATCCCGATGATCGGCCGCGGTTAGCTGCGATGCGCGAGGCCTTCTTGTGGAAGGGAAAACCAGTATCGATCACCGCGCGGTTTCGCCATTCAGCGGGAGAGTATCGATCGCTCGATCTACAGGCCAAGGCAGTGCGCGATTTGATCGGCGGCAGCGAGCAAGACGTCGAAGCTACCGAAGTGCTGATTACGGTGCGCGATGCCACCGATCGCGTCGACGCTGCCCGCAAGTTGCGCCAGCGCGAAGCCGATCTGGCGCATGCGGATCGCATGAGCACGATGGGACAGATGGCGGCAGAATTGGCGCACGAACTGAATCAGCCCTTATATGCCATTGCCAATTTCTCCTCGGCCTCACTCGGCGCGCTGGGGCAAAATGGCGAGCAGGCGGTCGAGGGAATCGACAAGGCGCGCAATTGGCTGGGGGAGATTGCCCGGCAATCGCGCCGCGCGGCGGATGTGATTCGCCGCATCAACTTGTTTGTGCGCAAGGGTGAACTCGACCCTTCTCCCTTCAGCTTGAGCGAATGTGTCCGCACCTTGGAGCCCTTGTTGGAAGTGGCCGCGCGCGGCCACGAAGCGACCATCAGCTATAAACTGACGGAACCGATGCCGGCGATTCAAGCGGATCGTCTGCTCATCGAACAAGTGATTGTCAATTTGGTGCGGAACGCAGCCGAGGCCATGGAAGATGTACCTGCTGGCCAGCGACAGATCGAAATCCGGACGTATTTGGAAGCGGGAGGCGTTGGTTTATCGGTCAGTGATACTGGTCCCGGGATGCGACCCGAAATGGCAGAGAAGGTCTTCGAGCCTTACTTCACCACGAAAGAAAGTGGCACCGGCATGGGTTTGGCCATCTGCCGGAGCACCATCGAAGCCCATCAGGGGCGAATTTCGGCGGAGTCGAACCCGCAGCCAACGGTCACTGGGGGGCACGGCGCGCTGTTTCGCATATGGCTGCCGCTGAACAACCAGGCATAAGGGAAGTGCTTACCGGAAATCGACTTATGGCAATTGTCAGCTGGCTGGAGGACTTTCGATCCCGAGTCGCAAGTTCTTAAAAATGGTTGCGGGGCCCATTTTCGCGGGGTAGCATAGCTACGAGATCGGATCCGCCCGCCGGTGCTTGCTGCGCCTTTGGATACCAGCCCACGATAGCCGGCTGACCCGCAGCGACTGCTGCCCGATTTCCTGCCTGAACACACCATTCTTGACGCGTTTTTGGAGACTATTTCCATGCGAAAGCTGTTTCGCAAACTGATCAAACCAGTGTTGGTTTGGGTAGTGATTCTGACGATGTGTCTCGACACAGCGCTCGCTTGCCGCTGGTCGCGCCGCCGTTGCCAACCTTGCTGCCCGCCACCCGCGTGCGGTGCTCCAGTTGACGGTGCTCCGATGGGTGCAAGTCCTTCGGACAGCATGCCTCCGGGCACGACCGTGCAACGCCCAGAATTGGAAACTCCAGCCGATCAAAAGCCGTCGTTGCCGCCAGTGATGGCACCCGTGGAACCACCACCGATGCCACCGCCACCCATGCCGGCGAAGCCAAAGCCGACAAAGCCGAAACCAGTTGTTCCGGCCAAGCCTGTGGAGCCAGTTCCCGCTGAACCTGTTCCTGCTGAGCCCAAGCCGGTGGAACCAGCACCGCCAAAACCTGTCGAACCAGCGCCAGCGGAACCGAAGCCCGTTGAACCAGCGCCCAAGCCTGTTGAACCAGCTCCGAAGCCGGTGGAACCAGCACCGCCAAAACCTGTCGAACCAGCACCAGCGGAACCGAAGCCCGTTGAACCAGCTCCCGCTGAACCCAAACCGGTTGATCCCGCGCCACCGAAGCCAGCTGATCCGGCTCCGATGCCTGCGCCAATGCCAAAGCCTGTAGTCCCAGCTGAAGAAGATCCCTTTGCTCCTGCGCCGAAGCCGGTAGATCCGAAACCAGCTGACCCGGCACCAATGCCCGCGCCGAAGCCAGTGGTTCCTGCCGAGGAAGACCCCTTTGCTCCAGCGCCCAAGCCAGCTGACCCGGCTCCGATGCCTGCGCCGAAGCCGGTTGTTCCTGCCGAGGACGACCCCTTTGCTCCAGCGCCGAAACCGGCCGATCCAGCTCCGATGCCAGCCCCGATGCCTAAGCCCGCTGTTCCAGCTGCTGACGATCCGTTCGCCCCAGCTGTTCCGGCACCCATGCCAAAACCAGCCGACCCAGCATCGGATGACCCATTCGCTCCGGCTCCTGCGCCCACTCCAATGACCAAGCCAGCTGCTCCGGCAACGGACGATCCGTTTGCCCCGGCAGTTCCCGCTCCAGCACCAGCGCCTGCCACAACCGAACCGATTAAGGCTGATCCAGTCGATGATCTGTTCGCTCCCAAACCGGCTGCACCAGCGCCTGCTGCACCCGCTCCGGCACCAGCCGCTGATGATCCGTTTGCTCCTGCGGCACCGGCCGCTCCAGCTGCGGCAGATCCGTTTGCCCCCGCAGCTCCGGCCCCTGCGACTCCCGCCCCAGCGGCTGATGATCCGTTTGCTCCGGCTCCTGTTAAGGCAGCTACGCCAGCTCCGGCCAAACCGGCCGGCGATGATCCGTTTGCCGATCCGTTCAAGATCTCGGCCGAAGGTCATTTGCCGATGCGGAGCTGGACGGATAACACGGGCACGTTCGAAGTTCGCGGTCGGTTGATTGCGATCCTCGATGGGCACGTCCGTTTGCTAAAAGACAACGGACGCACCACCACGGTTCCCAATCGCCGTTTGAGCACCACCGACAAGAAGTACGTCGATGAAGTGATCAATCTGCATGGTCGGGGCCTGATTGGTCAGTTTGCTTCGCGCTAGTCGAGAGCGAAAATTCATTCAGCTCGCAACGTCGGTTGCGAGCACGAACGCGAAGGCCAGTTGCTGTAAAGTAGCTGGCCTTTTTGCTGCGCGGAGGAGAATGTGTACGGTACTCGGTCGCGGAGGGACTGAGCTTACGGGAAGGCTACGGGAGGAGGTTGCAGGGGAAGCTGCAGAATGATTTGCCAGGCGATATGATTGGGCCTGCACGTCCCACCTGTGATGAACCTCGGCAGCAGGGAGTTGTCTGACCATGACCCACGTATGCACTTCTCGCCGGCGGTTTCTGCAAGCGACATCGCTCGGGGCCACGGCAGTTGCGATCGGTCCGTTTTCGTCGCTGGCGAGTCTGACGCCCGTTCGTGGTGCCGATACGCCGCGGCGAATGCGTGTGGCTGCTATCTTTACCGAGTTGCGTCATCGCTCGCACGCCTACAACATTCTGATGAACTTCATGGGCCGCTGCATGTTTCGCGGCCAATGGCAGGACCTGGGAATGGAGGTGGTCTCGTTCTATGCCGATCAGTTTCCGGCGAACGATATGACCCGCGAAGTTTCACAGCGCTTTCGTGTGCCGCTGTATAGCACTATCGACGAAGCACTTTGCGTCGGTGGGAAAGAACTGAAGTGCGACGCTGTCCTGCTGATTGGCGAGCATGGCGACTACCCCGACAACAAGCTCGGACAGCGAATGTACCCGCGTAAGCAGTTTTTCGACCAGGTCGTGCGGACCATGCGCCGCAGCGAGCGGTATGTGCCGGTGTTCAACGACAAGCACCTGTCGTATCGCTGGGATTGGGCCAAGGAGATGTACGATCAGGCTCGCGAGTTGAAGATTCCCTTGATGGCGGGCAGCAGCGTGCCGCTGGCCGAGCGGCGGCCAATGTGGGAAATGCCCAATGACGCGCGTGTCGAGTCAGCCGTGAGCGTGCATGGCGGCGGCATGGAAGTGTATGACTTTCACGCTTTCGAAGTGCTGCAGTCATTTCTCGAATTTCGTAAAGGTGGCGAGACCGGCATCCGTAGTGTCCGTTTGGTTTCGGGCGACGCCTTCACAACTGCCACGAAGCAAAAGGATTGGCCTGCCGAACTGTACGCAGCGGCGCAGCAGGCTGAAGAGCAAGCCACGACGGAGCGACAACAGCGGCCGATTGCCTCCACAGGCAAGCCCCATCCCGATCATGGCGACCACGCCCTCTTCATCGACTATGTCGATGGCTTGCGGGCCACGGTAGTTAAGCATGGCAGTTCGTCCAACCGCTGGAACTTTGCTTGCCGACTAGCTGGCGAAGAACAGCAGCGGGCTACGGCACTCATCAACGGCCCGTGGGGCAATTTCAACTTATTCAGCGCGCTCAGCCACGCAATCGCCACTTTCTTCAAATCGGGAAGGTCTCCTTACCCGGTCGAGCGAACGTTAATTGCCAGCGGACTTCTCGAAGCAGCCATGCGCTCGCACCAGGCAGGGGGCAAGGTCATCGACACACCCGAATTGCAGTTTGCCTACCCAACGGCTGACTTTGCCAACATGCGCGAGACGGGCGCCAGCTGGAAAGTAATCACCGCTGCCACGCCACAGCCCACAACCTTTGCGCCTCACCAGTAACTTCCAGCCCAAGAATCAAAAAAGGGGCGATCCGCTGTGGATCGCCCCTGGGCAGCACTATTTGCGTTGTGCGTCGACTTGTCTGAGTTAGCGATTGACCGTGAAGCCAAACGTGTAACCAGCCATGAACACGTCTTCGGTATTGTCGCGGATGTCATTGCCGCGGCCGATGCCTTGACCGAGGTCGAACAAGGTGAGACCGAAGCGGAAGGAAATATCGCGGGTCAGAGCGTACTGAGCCTGAGCTCGCAATTCGCCACCCCATACGAATTCGTCGCTGCGGTCAAACGACCGGGCACGATTTCGCAGTATATAGACGGGAGTCGTCGCGGCAGCAGCACCATAGTTGGTAACCTCCTGGTCTTGGTAGCGGGTCAGGTACTGGAAGTTATGGCAGGCGAACATCCGCATTTCTGTCGAGATGGTCCAGTGGGCCTTCTCATAGAAGTAACGGGCACCCAATTGGCCACCGACCATGTTGTTCTCGAAGTGAGCCCGGTCGACAACTAGCACTTCCACGGGACCGAGCGGGTTCGCATTGCTCAAGTCTGGGAAATCGTCTGGATCAAGAGCATACCGACCGTAGCCATCCTGGCGGTAGCGATCTTTGAACTGCATGTATCGACCACCCAGGAACGATTCGAGCACGCCACCGTTGTGGAACTCCTTGCGACGCCACACCTTGTTCAATTCGAACGAAGAGAAGGTCGCATGGTTGATCGAAGCTTGCAGATCATAAGCTCGCGGGTTGCGATCCGCGAGAATCGGATCGGGATTGTCCTGCGTATCGCTGGTGTTGATACGGTTAATCCGCTCCTGTCGCAACCGCAGGCCTTCATAGGGCCCGTCGATGTGCCAGGCCGAAGCGTACCAGCCATGTTCGTCTTCGGTCATGAAACCGAAGTCGTAGCGATTACCCCAGGTAAAGTCGCTGTCGTAGCCGGTTTCACGATTGCCCGTGAAACCCATCATGGCCTGGCCATTGTCGTCGAACAGGTCAATGTTCAGATTCTCGCCGAAGTTGCCTTCGACGCCTACCCGCAAGATCGGCCTCATCTGTGGCCGCTGAACCGCCAGGTTCATCCGGTCATAGGTGAGGAAGAAGCCGATATTCGGCGGATCACCACCACCATAGCCGCTAACATCGGCTGGGGCGAAGTATTGGTAATCGTCCCCGAAACTCTCGGGTTCAATGAACGGCGACCACCGCTCCAACTGAACCGTTGGCCCAGAGGATGGCAGTGTGGGGTGCTCTCCCCGCAAACTGGTCGCGAACGACATCGCAGCCAGGATGACAGTGAACCACAGTTTCGAACGTTTCAGCGACATAGTTTGTGCACCTTCGGAGTTGCGTTCCGTTGGCTCTCGTCCGGGGGACAGGACGCTCCACGCGGAAACCTTTTTTCCGCTCGTGACGGTAGTATCGGATTTGCCCGACGCAGAGATTGAGTAAGAGTGGTAAAGGATTCCGAGAATTCCGATTCTGCGGCAGTCACCTTGATCTTGACGTACCCCTCTGTAGGCGCGAACAACCCGCGGCAATCGCCCGTGCATCAGCCGTCGTGAATTGCCGCAAGTACTAAGCAGGCGTATACTTTGGCATTGATGCCCGTGTTAAACGAACGGAAGTTCAACCGGCATTTTGGCTGCCTAAGCGTTTCACTTGCTGGCAGCAGCGCTGCTATCGCTTTTGCTTTGATCTGAGGACCGCTGTCATGCGCACGCTCGCTGTTGGGCTCTTAACGTTCGTGGGATTTGCCTGCGGTTGGCTCGTTTCTCTACTGCCAGCAGTTGCCCAGGAGGGAAAACCGGCCGCGAACGCCGAGGCCAAAGCCACGGCGGCGAAAGAGGCAGCAGACAATCAAGAGCCTGCCGCGCAAGAGAACTTCATCCGCATCCATCGCAACGATAAGGGTACGCCCCTGACGATGGATACCGGAATTGCCCGTTATCAAGCGGCCGCTGGCAAGAATAAGGGTGCGATCGTCGACCTGATTGGAGCGGTCCACATTGGCGAGAAGTCGTATTACGACGCGCTCAATAAGAAGTTCGAAGACTACGATGTCCTGCTTTATGAATTGGTGGCTCCGCCGAATACACGCATTCCTAAGGGTGCCAAGGGTTCGTCCGGCCATCCCATCGCGGCGATGCAAACGGGAATGAAGTCGATGCTTGGCCTTGAGCATCAGCTGGAGTGCGTGGACTATACGAAGGCCAACTTCGTCCACGCCGACATGTCACCCGATGAATTCGCCAAGTCGATGAAGGATAAGGGTGAAAGCTTTGCCCAGATGATTTTTCGCGCCATGGGTGCTGGCATGGCTCAGCAGGCAACCGGCAAACAGAGTGGCGATCTCGAAATGCTCGCAGCCCTCTTCTCGAACAACCGAGCGCAAAAGCTGCGGCTGGCAATGTCTTCTCAGTTCGAAGACCTCGATTCGCAGACGATCATCTTCGATGGTCCCGATGGCTCCACTATTCTGACCGAGCGCAATCGCAAAGCCTTTGAAGTTCTGGCCAAGGAACTTGCCGCGGGAAAGAAGAAGATTGGCGTCTTTTACGGAGCAGCTCACCTGCCGGATATGGAAAAAAAGCTGGCCGACGACTTTGGCATGCAGCGAACGGAACTGACGTGGCTCCCCGCCTGGTCGCTCACCAGCACCCCGCTACCAGCAGTGGATGAGGAGAAGCCGGCGGAAAAGAAGGAAGAAAAGAAGAAGTCGTAACCGCGCGATTGTGCCTCTCGGAGCACCGCTGCCGCTTGTTGCTATCAGGGATGTATGCCCAGCGAAAAAACCCCGGCGATTGTGCTGCGCACCGTCGAATTCAGCGAAACCAGCCTGATTGTCACTCTATTTACGCGGGAGTTTGGCAAGATCAGCGCGCTGGCCAAAGGAGCGCGGCGTCCCAAAGGGCCCTTCGAGTCTGCTCTTGACCTGTTGGCCTTGGTTCGCATAGTGTTCCTGCGCAAATCGTCCGATGTCCTCGACTTGCTGACCGAAGCCAAACTCGACCGCCGCTTTCGAGCGGGCGCTCGCGATTTGAACCGTTTGTATGCCGGCTTTTACGTGGCTGAGCTCCTTGCCGAGCTAACCGACACGCATGACCCGCATCCCGAACTGTTCGACGCAGCGGATCAGTCGCTACTGGCTCTCGATGGTCAGATTTCGCCGGCCACGGCCGTTTTGTGGCTCGAATTGACAGCCCTGTCTCGCCTCGGCCATCTGCCCACACTCGATGTGTGCGCAGCCTGCAGTCGCGAAGTAGAAGTTGTCGATCGCGTGCCGTTCGGATTGCTCGCCGGCGGGCTGTTGTGTGCTGCGTGTCGCAGCGGTCAACGTCAAGTCGTCAGCGTGCGGGCCGAAATAATTGGAACCATGCAACGATTTCTCGATGCGACTATGGACTGGCGCGAGCTGGTGATTCCGGTCGATCAACGAGGCGAGTTGCGCGGTTTGCTGAATAACTATTTGAACCACTTGATGGGACATCGTTCGCGACTGCAAAGCTATTTGAATGGACTCACGGCAGCAGATCGCGGCCGCTGAATGGCACAGAGCGAACAACACCGAGTAAACTTCCGGGGACGGTAATGCCAAGGATGGTCATGCCGAAAACTGCCGCTTCGTCCGCACCAACCATATTGCGGGCGACGATGTGCGAGGCGCTTTCGCCCGCGGTGGGCCGCTGCGCTTGGACGATCCTCGGCATCGCCCTCCTCACGCTCTGTCTCGGTTGCCAATCATTGGTGCCCCGCAGCAAGAGCCCGAGCGAAGTTACCCAAGCCAATAACATGTTTGACTCGGCGGATGACAGCCCCGAGCAGGTAGCAGCCGATGCTGCGTCAGACGCCGCGTTGGAAGCGCTGACCTGGGACGACTTTCAGCCCAAGAATCTGACCAGAGCAGTCAAGAAGGTCACCGGCAACGGCCCCAATCGCAAAGTGGCTCGCGAACTCTATCGCGAGGCCGAAGGGATCTATCGCGAAGCGGCTGCCAAACCCGAAAACCAGCGGCAAGAACTGTTCGTAGCAGCTGCCGAAAAGTATGCGGAAGCAGCCGACCGTTGGCCTGGCTCGGCACTCCAGCAAGACGCATTGTTCATGTCGGGCGAAAGTTATTACTTTGCCGACTACTACCCCAAAGCCAACGACCAGTACGAGCAGGTAATCAAAGCGTTTCCCAATAATCGCTATCTCGACACCATCGACCAGCGCCGCTTCGCGGTCGCTCGCTACTGGCTCGACAAGAATCGTAAAGAACCGGAAAGCTGGTACGCCTTCAACCTATTCGACCAGGAACGCCCCTGGCGCGACACGCGCGGCTATGCGTTACGCGTGTTCGACAAGATTCGCGTGGATGACCCAACGGGACGACTGGCCGACGACGCCACCCTTGCTGCAGGTAACGAAAACTTCGCCAGCGGCAGGTTCCAAAAGGCCGACGACTATTATAGCGACCTGCGCCAGGCCTATCCCACGAGCGAGCATCAGTTCAACGCGCACTACCTTGGTCTCAAGGCCAAGCTGATGAGTTACATGGGCCCCGATTACGGGGCCGGCGCGCTCGACGAAGCCGAGAAGCTGATTAAACAGATTAAGCGTCAGTTCCCCAAAGAATATGCAGCCGAGCAAGACTACCTCGATCGCGCGTCGGCCGAAATTCGCTACAAGAAGGCCGAGAAGGTTTACAAGCTGGCCGAGTACTTTGACTTCCGGGCCGAGTATCGCGCGGCAGGTCAATACTATCAACGGATCGTGCGTGAATTCGACGACACACCGTTCGCCGAGAAGGCCGCGAACCGCATTGCCGAGATCAGCGACAAGCCCGGCAAGCCTGAGCAGTACGTTCCCTGGCTCGTCGACCTGTTTCCCAAGCGGGACAAGATCTCTCGCGTGCAGGATGCCGTCGACGCTTACGAAAAGGCAAATCCGACACCTGAAGCCCAGTCTCCTGTTCAGCAAGCTGGATTCCAGCAATAAGGGGCGGGCGAATTGAACCATTTTCGAACAATCGCCGCCCTTGCCGTCGCACTGCTCTGCCTTGCTTCCTCAGCGGGCTGCGCCACATACCAGTTTGGTAACCGCTCGCTTTATCGCGCGGATATTCGCACGGTGCATGTGCCGATCGTGCAATCCGATAGTTTCCGTCGTAATCTGGGCGAACGACTGACCGAACAGATCTGCAAACAGATCGAACTGAAGACACCGTACAAGCTGGCTGATGCTGATGCGGCCGACAGCATCCTCACCGCTCGCATCGTCAGTGAAAGCAAACGAGTGCTGGCCGAGAACGGACTCGACGAGGCGCGCGATGTTGAAACCGACTTTTTCGTCCAGGTTCGCTGGGTCGATCGTCGTGGCGACCTGATCATGAGCCACACCGACATCCCCATTCAACCGCTGCTCGTTAATGTCAGCCAGGCGACCAACTTCGTCGCTGAAGGTGGACAGTCGCTGGCCACATCTCATCAAGAGGCCATGTTCCGCCTTGCCGATCAGATCGTCGGGCAACTCGAATTGCCCTGGTGAGTGCTCGTCACCTTGCCTCCTTGTGGTTCAGCCAGCGCAGGAAAGACGGCCCGAGCTAGAATAGGGAGATCCATCCCGCTTCATTTGGCCGATCCCTTGCTCAATGCCACACCTTCACGCGCATGGTAATCACTCCCACGCTCATGGCCACAGCCATGCGCCGGCCAACTACGGTCGCGCGTTTGCAATCGGAGTGGCGCTCAACCTGGGATTTGTGATTGTCGAAGCTGGCTTTGGGGCCTGGTCGCATTCCCTCTCATTGCTGGCCGACGCGGGACATAACCTGAGCGACGTGCTGGGCCTGCTATTGGCTTGGGGCGCAAGTGTGCTCGCCGCTCGCCTGCCCACGCAGCGCCGCACCTATGGCTTGCGGCGATCATCGATTCTCGCTGCGCTTCTCAACGCGATCATCCTGCTACTCGCCGTCGGCGGCATTGCTTGGGAAGCGGTGCAGCGGTTGATTCATCCGGAGCCTGTCGCCGGTGGCACCGTGATGGTGGTTGCTGGAATCGGCTTTCTGGTGAATGGGTTTACCGCCTGGCTGTTCATGTCCGGGCACAACGACTTGAACATTCGCGGCGCATTTCTGCACATGGCAGCTGACGCCGCAGTCTCGCTGGGTGTCGTATTCGCGGCCCTGGCCATGCAACTCACGGGCTGGTTGTGGCTCGATCCGGCCACCAGCCTCGCGATAGTTGTGGTGATCACCTTCGGTACTTGGGGACTGCTGCGCGAGTCTCTTGATCTGGCTCTCGATGCCGTCCCCGCGAACATTCATCCCGAGAAGGTCATCGCCTATCTGCAACAGTTACCCGGGGTCGTGGCCGTACACGACCTGCACATCTGGGGAATGAGTACGACCGAAACAGCCCTCACGGTACACCTGGTGAAACCCGATGCCACGCTCGATGATCAGTTGCTCGCCCGGATCAATCGCGAGCTTCACGATCAATTCGGCATCGAACACACGACGATTCAATTCGAACTGGGCGACGCCGATCATCCCTGCCGCTTAGCGCCGGATGACGTCGTGTAATTACTTCTTACCTATGCAATAAACCATTTCCTGCCGTTTGCCGTCTTTGAATTCAGCGACGCGCAGGAAAATCTGGCTGCCGCAGATGGTGGGAGTGGCGAAGGCTTCGCCGGTCAGCATGTTCTCGGCCAGCTTTTCGAACTGCTTCGGGTTCGCCTTGAAGACAAATGTCGTACCACTTTCGTTGGTGGTGTAAAGTTTGTCGCCAACAAGCGTGAGCGAGCCGCTGAAGGTGCCACCAAGGCGTTCTTTCCACATTTCTTCGCCAGTGTCACTCTTCCAGCACGAGGCAACGCCACCATCTTGCGTGGCATACAGGTAGCCATCGTGGGCAATCATCGAAGGCACATATACTTGCACATTATTCTGCCAGGCAGTCTTGCCTGTACCATCGGCGACAATTGCCTGCACGTGCTTGCGCGGGTAACCACCACTGACGAATACTCGCTCGCCATCGGTAACCATCGTCGTTACGCACTCGGTCGTGGCCCCTTCAATCTCCCAGAACTTACTGCCCGTGACGGGGTGAAACCCGCTGGCCAGGTCGCAACCGGAAACAAGCAGCTGTTCTTTGCCGGCCACGCGCAGCACAATCGGTGAAGCGTAGTTGGCCTTTTCGGGTCGCAACTGCTGCCAAACGATCTCGCCCTTCTCGCGTGAAAGGGCTGCGACTGCGCCCCCTGTCTTGCTATCGGCCGTCACGTAGACCAGCGAGCCGAACAGGGCCGGTGAGGAGCCAAAGCCCTGATGCGTGGCGAAATCGGCGACTTTGGTTTGCCAGACCTGCTTCCCCTGCCGATCGAGTGCCGTCGTGACGACGCTACCATGATTGAGAAAATTGACATACAGCCGCTCGCCGTCACAGGCGACCGTTGAAGACGCTTGTGAGGTCTTTTTGTTCCCCTTCTTGTCCATACCGCCAGTGTGTACATCGGTCCGCCAGCGCACCGCGCCAGTCTTTCGCTCGAGGCAGATCACTGCCAGCAATTCGCGATCTTCTTCGGCGGTGGTCACAAAGACCTGGTCGCCGACGACCGTCGCACTGCTGTGACCACGGCCGGCAATCGGCGTTTTCCAAACGACATTCTCAGTCTCGCTCCACGTCACAGGCGGGTCCTGATCGGCTGCCGCGATGCCGTTGTTATTGGGCCCTCGCCACCAAGGCCAATCGTTGGCCGCGGGCTGAAAGCCGGTAACCTTGGGCGCGGCATCCGCTGCCAAAGCAACCTGACCGACGAAACAGACGAGACCAATGGCCAATGTGAAGAACAGATGCTGACGGTGCATGCAAAGAACCCGCGAAAGGAGGGAATGTGGCAAGCAGGGTAGGAAGGCCCCTTAGCATACCTGCCGCGCCAGCCACTTTCCACGCGATTGGCGTTGCGTGGGTCGTGGGCGGTCACTATTCTTCCTGCGCGATAGCTACGACTGCGCGCCGACCACGTTGTCCCGCGCATGAGCCCTCCGGAACTTTGCTTGTGGCCTGTTCTGCAAATTCACGACGACAGTTCAGACTGGCGATCCTCATCTGGGGACTCGCGAGCCTGGTCGGCTGCGCGCCATTTCGCGTTCCCGACGAGATACCAACTTCTGGTCGCGCGCTCCCCGCTCCTCGGCTATCGCCCGACAGTGTGATTCTGGAAATCGGCCAGGCGCAAATGCCCCTGACTGACAGAAGCGGGTACGACGAAGTCTGGCAGCAGGCCGACGAGCAATCGCTGTCGCTCGAACTGCGGCAAGAACTCGCCCGCAACGGTTTGCGGTGCGGAATTCTCGGCCAGCGTGTGCCAGAAAAGGTTCGCCAGCTGATGTCGCAGAAGATCGACCTCGCCCAGCAGCGGAGCGAAGACTTGGACGTTGGCGAAGTCGAAGTCGATCGTCAGGTTCGTCGCCTGCAATGCCGGGCTGGCCGTCGCGCCAAGATTCTCTGCTCGAAAACCTACGACGAGCTCTCGCTTTTGACGCGCGACAATGGTGCCGTGCGCGGGCAACAACTGCATAAGGCACAATGCCTGTTCGGTCTCAAACCTTATCCAGAGTCGGACGGCCGAGTACGCATCGATCTCATTCCCGAAGTGGAACATGGCGAAGTCAGGCAGCAATTTGTCGCCGGCGAAGGGACGCTCATGCAGCGGATCGGCCGCGACAAGCGGACCTTCGAAAACCTGCGTACTTCACTGACCCTGTCTCCCGGACAAACGCTCATTGTCTCGGCAGGTGAAGACGCCAAAGGACTTGGCGAACATTTCTTTGTCGAGTCGGTCGGCGGGACAACTTCGCGGTCGATCTTGTTCGTCCGAGTGGCTCACACTCAGCACGATGATCTCTTCGCACCGGAACTCTCTACGTTGCCGCTCGCCACGCCAGGCGAATAGCTGCTACTTTGCCCGCCGACTCCGCTGCGCCCATACGACCCGGTCGATGCACACGGCAACAAAATCCGACTGCTTCCACAAACAACGGCTGTGGTCCGGATCGATCAATTGATCCAATCGCCGCAGAGCACGTTTCGAGAGCCACGGTTCGACGCGCTCGCGCACACCTTGCACATAGGTGCTGAAATACCGCTCGGCCATGTTGCTGAGGGGCTGTTGCCGCGTCGAAGCGAAGCAGCGTTCTTGTGGCCGCTGCAAACCGGCCTTGCGCAGCAAACGCGAAAGCCACCGCCCGGCATAGAACCTCGCCGGCTGTCTCGATTGAGCTCGAAAGGCACGTAGCTGCGCGGTGTGAATTTGTAGTTCGAGATCGACAGGCCAGGGGAGCAGCAGATGATGCAGTGAGTCGTTTTCGAGAATCGCCAAGGTTCCACCGGGCCGCAAGACGCGGCGCATCTCGGCAAGGCAATCGCCAATTCTCGGCAAGCTGTATAGACTCTGAGCACACCAGACAAAGTCGAACGAAGCATCGTCAAACGGCAGTTGCGTGGCATCGGCCTGCTGCAATTCGACACCGTCTGCCTGCTGGTCCTCCAACTTAACTGTCGCTTCTTTGAGCCACGCCCGGGAAATATCAACTGCGGTCACCTTCCCCTCTGTGCCGACCAATTCGTTTAGCCAAATCGCAAATTGACCATCGCCAGCCGCAACTTCCAGCACTTGCATACCCGGCGCGATCGGCAGCTGCTGCAACATCGCCCGCAACTCGTTAGCAAACTCGACATGGAAGGCCTGCAGATTCGCAGCATAGTCG
The DNA here is from genome assembly GCF_007747655.1 of Anatilimnocola aggregata. NCBI lineage: Bacteria > Pseudomonadati > Planctomycetota > Planctomycetia > Pirellulales > Pirellulaceae > Anatilimnocola > Anatilimnocola aggregata. The sequence goes on along the minus strand of NZ_CP036274.1, from coordinate 410,606 downwards.
GGAAGAGACTGCTGCTTGGCGCTTGAGCCTCGCTTCGCAATTTGCGTCGACATGGCAGGACCTAACTCTCGACGGTGCGCAATAAAAACCACGCTCAGCAATCCTTAGATCGAGTCGGTTGCTCAATTCTGCAATCGAGTAAGCGGTTCAATCTGCGTGACTACCGAGCGTGGCACTTGCTGACCAAAAGCGTCTGCAAAGAATGGACGACGTCTCAATTCCGGACTGGTTCTACCGGTTGTTGATCATCATCCCGACCATGAGACCAACCAATACGCCGGCTCCGAAGCAGACGGCAACGGATTCAGCTGGGTTGTGCCTCACAACGCTTTCGGCCTGCTTGTAACCTTGCTTCATAGCGCGGCCAGCTTGATCGGTTCCTTGCTGCATGCGTTCGCCCGCATGTTGAGCAAAGTCAGTGGCGTACTCGCCGGCCTGGTTTGCATATTCAGAAATACGGTTGGTCGCTTGCGTCGCATATTCACGCGCTGTTTCGGCGGCTTGACCGACTGTCGACGAGCTACCAGACGTTAGTGAATCGAGGAACTGCTCGATTGATTGCCGAGCTTCGCCAGTCTTGCGCTGAATGGTGCCGACCAGTTGATCGACGTTGCCATTGAACATGCCGATGTCGTCGTTGGTGAGTTGACCCCACTTTATCCGTAACTTGCCTTTGATTTCGTTCCAATTCCCTTGCAGCATTTGTGCATTGGCCATGATTTGCTCCTTCGTTTTGGTTGTTCGATCCGCTGGTTTTGCAAGCAGCGACAACTAGTCAGCTGCTTGCATCCGTGAGTGATTCGTCTCGTTGAAACCAAGCAATGCAACGACTATGCCAACGGCGCAAAGCCGTCAAAATCCTGGTTCAAACAAGAAAGTGATGGAACCCACGGCTGTTTCGCCGGACAGATTTCAGCCAAGAAGCTTGCGCAGCGGTCAATCACCCGCCAATTCAGGCCTTAACCGCGAGCTGGCTTTTCGTTGCGTGCGTCGTCTTTGGGAGGGTCACTCGGCGAGTCGTCGTTATGCAGGTATTGCTTTCCGTGCTGCACAATGCCGAGTGCCAGCAGCACAACCAGAGCCAGGATCACACTAATAATTGCCAGGCGATAATACCCGAGACCGCTGGCAATGCCGACCGCCGCGGTCAGCCAAATGGTTGCGGCGGTCGTCAGGCCACTTACCCCGCGCCGTTTCTGTATGATCGACCCTGCGCCAAGAAAGCCGATGCCGCCCACAATGCCGCCCAGCACTTTCAGGATGTCAGCCGAGTTGGCCTGATTTTTCTCAACTAACTCGTTTTTCAGCTCTAGCCCGGCCAGCATGAATGCGGCAGAGCCAAGCGAAACAAGGATGTGAGTTCGCAGTCCCGCTGGCTTCTGTTGTGCTTCCCGCTCCCAGCCCAAGACCGCTCCAAACAGAGCGGCGAGTGACAATCGGACGATCAGTTCAAGGGTGCTGAGCATTTTGTCTCTGGGTTGTTAACTCTCTGCTATTGCTTCTTCACGGGTGCTCCGGGAATCAGCTTGGCATTCGGGTCACTGGGTGGCTTGTCGAGTGCGAGGAGCGAGAACAGATCGGCGATTTCTTCAGGCTTCAATTGCTTTTCCAACTGCTCGGGCATCAGCGACAACTCGCTGATCTTCATTTCCTCAATATCTCCCCGGGCAATCGTTTCGAGCTTTCCTCCCTGCACTTTCAGTACCACACGCTGCTCGTTATCTTCGGCCAGCAGCCCGGTGAGAACGCGTCCATCGGCCGTGAGCACCGTGCGAGCCTGATACGACGCGCCAATCACCAGGCTGGGATCAAACACATTCGACAGCAGCTGCTCGAAGTTCGACCGACCGTTCACTGTGATATCGGGACCAACCTCCTGCCCATTGCCGTGCATCTTATGGCACTGGCCACAGACCTTGTTAAAGACCGCCAGCCCGCGCGTCGGATCGCCGGGTGTCTTGTTCAGATGCGCTCGCATTTCCTCAATAATTTTCACTCGTGCCGGATCGCGGCCCGTGCGCACCACGCCCCAATGTTTGGTGACGAGTTCACTCAACTCCTTATCCCCGAGCGACATCAGCTTTTGGGCCTGGTTCACGTTGATCGCCGTCGCCGCAATCTTCTTCTCGGCCACAGCACCAAGCAGCGTCTTGCCCCAACTGGCGCGCTGCGTGAGGAGTTCGATCGCGCGGGGTTGCAGTTCTTCGCCAAGCACGTCGTAACGTTTGATGGTCTCGTGCGCAACTTCGGGCGATTCCAACTTGCCGAGTGCCGCCATCATCGCGGAGCGAATTTTCAAGGAATTCAGATCGGGCTGACGAAGGATCGTTCCCGCGATGTCCAGCAAGCGTGGTTCTTGCGCTGCGGCGAGAACGTTGATGGCTTGCTCACGACGGACTTCGTCGGCTTTTACTTTGGTGGCGAATTCCAGCAATTCACTAATCGCCTTTTCATTCTTCCAAGTCCCGGCGACAAGGATCGCATCCATATAAAGCGGACTGCCGGGAGTCTGGATAATCTCATCGACGCGGTCCGACAGCACGGCCTTTACCGAATCAAGTTTCTTACCTTCCAATTCGCGTGATTGAATTCTCTGTGAGAGGGTTTGTAAAAGGGCTGTCGCCGCGGTCTGGTCACTTTTCTTCATCATCACCGTTTTGAGCATGGCGGCCAGAACTTCCGTCCGCACATCCTTGCTCGACAGAACTCGATCGGTGATTCTCGGCATCAGCGCCATCACGTTCTTCGAGCTGGCCAAATTGGGCTGCTCGAGCAGCTTCACGAACTGCTCACCTTGCTTCTCCAAGAGCGGATGCAGGTTCTGCCACACGATGTGCGGGATGAGCATGTCGTCGCCGCAATTTTCCAGCACGTTCAGCAGCGTGGGAATGGTGTGCTCGTCGTTCTTCGTGGCGGCGGTGATGGCGACTTGCAGTTGCACATCAACGGACGCATCAGTCGCCAGAAGCCGAACTTGCTTCCACGCGGCTTCACTGCCGCCGAAATTGCCGACGGTGCGAACCGCCCAGGCGCGCAGCGCGGGATCCTTGTCCGACAGTAGTCGCAGCGAATAGGCTTCGTTTGGTTGTTTCAACGAAAGTGTTGTCCACAGCGCGTGCATGCGAGCTTTGCGAGGAGCTTTATCGTTCAATGCCAGTTGCTGCAGTTCCAATTCGAGGGGCGAAACCACTTCGGGGACTTCGCCGTCGGCGAATGTGGGGAATTCGAGCACGCGAGTACTGCCATCCTTCAATCGATACGTCTGTTGTTTTCCGGTCGGTCGTACGGGCGCTTCCCAACTTGCTATTCGCTCTGTCAACACGCGCTGCGCCGTACTTCGCGCGTAGTCGTTCTCTTTGTGCAGCAGCTTGATGAGTTCATCGTCGCTGAGCTTCGCAAAATCGACCGCTGCAGCGCGGGGCGTGTCTTTGTAACGTACGCGATAGAGTCGTCCGTTGGCGCGGTCGATCCCCTTGGGATCGCGGTTCGCGTCCTGATAGCAGTGATAACGGTCGTACCAATCGAGCACGTACAAGCAGCCATCGGGGCCGGTCTTTTGCACGACGGGCATGAACCAGACGTCGTTCGCAGTCAGAAAGTCCGCTTCGCCAGTGGCAAAATAGCTGCTCCCATCACGCCGTAACTTGTCGACGTTGATGCAGCCGCCATGAATGTTCCCCATGTACAACTTGTTGCGATACTCGGCCGGATAAGCGTCGCTATCGAAGTAATGGATGCCGCAGTAAGCGGCCGCCTGATGCTTGTGCTTGACGATGCTCTCCAGCTTCCAGGTGTGCGGCGGGTAAGGCCCGCCTTGGCGATGGTAATAACCGGTGCGCGTGAGATGCCACAGGTGATCGATCACGCACGCACTGATGAACGCCGAACCTTCGCCATCAAAGGCCACGCCCCAGGGATTGCTCGTCCCTTCGCAAAAGACTTCGAATTGTTTTGTAATCGGATGAATCCGAAACAGCGCGCAGGTGAACTTCCAGCCTGGCTGATCTTCGCGATAGTGCTTTGACGTCTTCGGATACTTGACATGGCAATAGTTAAACACACCGTTCAGGCCATACAGGTAACCATCGGGTCCCCAGGTCAGTGAGTTCGGCAACTCGTGCGTATCGTCGCGACCGAAACCGGTGACGATCACTTCCTGCTTGTCAGCTTTGCCATCGCCGTCGGTATCTTGCAGGAAGAGAATGTCCGGCGCGTTCGCGACCCACACGCCGCCGTGCCCCACGGCAACTCCGCTGGGAATGTTCAGCCCTTCGGCGAACACCGTGAACTTGTCGGCCTTGCCGTCGCCGTCGGTATCTTCGATGACCTTGACCCGGTCGCGTCCCGGTCCGGGCTCACGGCGCGGGTATTCAAAACTCTCGGTGATCCACGCGCGGCCCCGCTCGTCGAACGTCATGGCGACTGGGTTCACAATGTCGGGCTCACTGGCCACTAGTTCCACTGTAAATCCCGGCAGCACGGTCATCTTCTTAATCGCTTCGGCTGGCGTGAGTGCAGGGCCGGGCAACTTATCCTGCCGACGAGGAATGAAGTCCTCGGCCAGCACCGCGCACGCGCATCCCAACACCAACAGACCGCCCAGCCAAGATCGCAAATTCATCGAACCATTCCGGAGAGGAGCCAAATCAAAATTCTTCGCCATTTGAGTGTGAGTACGACGAGCCGTGATTATCGCTTGCCGCTCTAACAGCAGCAATCATCAATTCAATCTACTCCTCCGGCTGCGGGCCGAACTCGATTGCTGAAGCCTTATTGAGGCCATTGTCGAGCGGACCAACGATCAAGCACGCTTCGCCCGCTTTCAGGGCGCGGGGCATGTTGTCGCCAGTGAATACCGAACCCGCGCGGGACTGCGGCGCGGCCATTCCATCGGGAAGTTTTAGATCGAGCGGAATTGCTGCGGGAATGACCGAATAGGCCATGAGTTGCTTGTTGATGAAGAGCCCATAGCGACCATCGACCAGCAGTTGACTAACCACGTCATACGTAACGTCTTTCTCCAGCGGAAACACCGTTTGGCTTTCGAGTGAGAACTCGACCGGAACCTTGCGCTTGCCGGTCATCCCCCAGCCAATCTCACCCCAGTTGCCACCAGCGGTGATGCCCACCCCATTCTTGCCAGGTACAAGACGAATCAGGACTTGCCCCAGCTGAAATGGATGCGCAATCTCAACGCCTTGGGCCGAGCCGGACCAGGTGTATTGAAACTTCCAGGTCGTTCCCTCTTTCTTCCAGCGATCCCCCGCCATGATCGCAAAGCCGTTCGCACCTTTGCGACCGTCTCCCACCGGCGCATTGAAGGGAATTGCCGATTTCCACAGCCCGTCGGGCATGCGTTTGCCTTGCAGCAACTCGCAGACCGTGCCGGTTTCCATTTCGAGCGGTGTGGGAATGCGATTCTTCGCCGTCTTGGTTTTTGGTTCTGGTGGCAGGGGAACCGGTTTAGGTTTCGGCATGGGCATGGGAGTTGGAATCGTTGCCGAGGGACCGGGTGCAAACGGGTCGGGCCGAACAGGACTCACGCTCGCCACCTTGAGCGTGCCGTTGATCTCTTCGATCCGCAGGTTGATTTTGGCTTTCGCCAGCCCGCTCGCCTTGCCGACCACCGCCTGGTACCAATATCCGGCCCGTTTCAAGTACGGAGTGCTTTCGGGCGGCTTCCCTTTGGCTGCCGCCAGGTTCCACCATTGGTCGGCCAGTGCTTCGATTCCTCGCTCGTCAAGCGGCTTGGCCGCATGGTCAACTTCCGTCTGCGCGACTCGCTTCAAAGCTTCGTCACTCCCTTTGGCCAGATAGGGCATCGCCTGGGCATCATGCTGTTGAATTAACCACAGGTAGCGACCGACGGCCAGATTCGCGGCTGGATCATCGGGCGATGTGGCCAGCGTTTCTCGCCCCAGTTTGGCCCTGTAAACTCCTTGGACTGGGCCGTGACCTTCCGTCCTCGTTCGATAATTTCCTTCAGTACCTCGGGCTCTCGCGTTTTGCGAGCGGCCGTCAAGGCGCCGCGCAGCAGCCGCAGGGCATGGTCGAACTTCTCTTCCCTCACCGCGATTTCTGCCCTACTAGTGGCCTGACCGATTGCTTCGACCTGCACGTTGGCCGGCGCATCGCTGGCTGCGACCTTGTCGAGCACCGCGGCAATTTCCGCATCGTCATCGATGGCGAATTTCTTTCCTTGCTCGACAATAATCTGGCAAGCAAGTTCGACTGCTGGGGCGCTCACGGCTAAATCTCGGGCCAGTTGATAGAGCACGAACTGATTCACACTGCTATTGGTCGGATCGTTCGCCTGCTTGAGCAGGGAGTTCGCCAGCGTGTTCTTTTCGAGTGGTTTTTTGGCAGCCGCGAACTCGTCGGCAAACAAATCGCGCACGAACTTCGTCGCTTCCCGTTGTTCGGCCTCCCCGGGAATTGGCAACCGAGCGGCAGGCGCGGTCACCGCAGGCTCTTGCGCGGTGAGACTCATCGTGAATGAACCGGGCAGCACAGTTGCGATCGCCACTGCCCAGCAAGCTGCTGAACTCCAACCGCGGTTCAGTCGTTCTGCAGGGAACTTACTCACAAATACCTCGCTCGCATTCGGTCTCAACGCCCGGAAACCTCGCTCGACTCAGTATTGAGAACCCAGCCTTCGATTGCAACGTTTCTGGATGAGCACTCCCTATCTCTCGCCGTAACTTTGCTTGCGCAGTTTTGAATTCATCCTGATTGTTGATTTTCTCTCGGGCTCCGCGAATCGACTCCGTTTTGGCAGTTAGCGGTAACCGGTTGACACCCAAAGACTTACGCCAAATTTGAATACCTTGTGAACAGTTCTTACGGACCAAAATCGACCGAGTAAATCAACACCCCCCAAATAGGTGCGCCACAACTTACGTCAAATGAGCGCGTCGTGGTTGAGAATTCGCACTCCCCACCTCAGTGAATTTGCAGCGCACTCCACGCGCGCAGCGCCGCCACCAGGCCCTCAAAACACTGCCAACTAGATTAGTACTTGTGTGTTATGTTGTCAATAATTGATCAGGTACTTATTGCGCGCGTTGGCTTCCTCTTCGGCACTGTTGTCAGCCGAACAGATCAGCCAGCCGGAACTCAATGCCCATCGCCTGCAGCAAGGCCACAACGATCATGAGCGTGCAGATTGCCATCACGGCAAACCCCCAGAGCATGCCGCGCAGGTAAAGGGCCGGTGCCAACACGGCTCGCTTTTTGCGCGTGAGCGAAATGAGCCACAGCCCAAAACCGAACGGAATCAGCAGGGCGGCCGCCACGCCAAACATGGCGGGGCGAGTCCCTGCTGACAGAGCAACTGAGTACACACCCGGATGTTGATCCTTCAGCGCATCAGCTGCTCCCTGCGTGACTGCGGTGCGGAGCAGCGAAACTTCTTCCAACTTGGGCAACTTCAACAGCTTCTCCAGCCCGGCGTCCGACACGCGCGAGCCATCCAGGTTAAGCCTGCGAACCGTGGAAATCGCCAGCAGCAAATCTAAGTGTTCGTCGCCAAACTTTCGGCCGGTCATGGCGACGATATCTGCGTCACCGTTCGGTAAGGGATAAACCTTCCCGCCCAGCGCTTCGATCTCGGCGATCGCCTGTTGGGCTCCAGGATTGAACGCTTGACCACAGACAGCAGATGCCTGGCAAGCAACAACCAACAGCGCAACCAGAGCCATCCACCGTTTCATGGAGAGCCTCACAAGAATTTCTGATCCCGAAGGCACAATCTGAGTTGCTGCTTAGGCAATGAGGTTCGTCAGCACATTGCCGCTGACATCGGTCAGGCGGAAGTCACGACCCATGACGTTGTAAGTCAGGCGCGTGTGATCGAGCCCGAGCAGGTGCAAGCAGGTGGCGTGCAGGTCGGGGACGGAAACTGCGTCCTTGACGACGTTGTAGCCGAACTCGTCGGTCTCGCCGTACGTGGTGCCACCCTTGATGCCACCGCCAGCCAGCCACATGGTAAAGGCCTTGGCATGATGATCGCGCCCCTTGCCATCTTCCGCAAACGGAGTGCGGCCGAACTCGCCACCCCAAATGATGAGGGTCGAATCGAGCAACCCGCGACGCTTCAGGTCCTGAATCAGCCCGGCAATGGGTAGGTCAGTTTCGCCGCAGTGCAAGTCGTGGTTCTTCTTAATGTCGTCGTGCGCGTCCCAAGCCTTCGGCCCCTCATTACCGCCACTGTAAATCTGGACGAATCGTACGCCGCGTTCGACCATTCGCCGGGCGAGGAGGCAGTTGCGACCAAAGTGAGCAGTGAGCTTGTTATCGAGCCCGTACATCTGGCGAATCGATTCGGGCTCTTGTTCGATGGCGACTGCCTCCGCGGCGTGCGATTGCATGCGATAAGCCAGTTCGTACGAAGCGATCCGGGCGGCCAGTTCGCTCTCGTTCGGGTTCTGCGCGCGATGTTGTTCGTTCCACTTGCCGAGCAGATCGAGCCGAGCCCGTTGCTGCTCGCGCGAGACGCCTGCGGGGGGACTGAGATAGGCAATCGGATCGCCGGTCGGCCGAAACGGCACCCCTTGATAGGCCGCTGGCATGAAACCATTCGACCAATTGAGCGCGCCATTGACGGGAGCGCCATCGCGGTCCATCAGCACGACGAAGCCGGGAAGATTCTCGTTCTCGCTCCCCAGCCCATAGTTCACCCACGAGCCGATGCAAGGGCGGCCGGAGAGTCGGTCGCCGGTTTGAATTTGAAACAGGGCCGGCGCATGGTTGTTGCTCTCTGCATGCATCGAGCGGATCACGCACAACTCGTCGCTCAGTTTGGCGAGATGCGGGAACTTCTCGGAGATCTCCATTCCCGATTCGCCATGCTTGGCAAACGAGTAGGGGCTGGGCAGCGCCGCGTTCTTGCTTCCCTTGCGGAAGACGTCGTTCTGATTGAAGACGGGGATGGGCTGGCCCTCCCACTTCGTCAGGGCCGGCTTTGGATCGAACAGGTCGATGTGACTCGGCCCGCCGTACATGAACAGAAAAATGACCGACTTGGCCTTGGCCGCGAATTGCGGCGGACGTGGCGCAAGCGGATTCTTGTTCGTGCGAACTTGAGCCTTCGATTTTTCCGCCGCTGATTTTTCGGCAGACAGCGCGCCATCTTTTTCGAGCAGGCCGCGCAGCGCGAGGGTACCGAAACCGCCACCCAAGCTGGCGAGCATTTCGCGTCGGTTCAATCCTGACATGTTCTGGTCCTTCGGATGGCGGACTGAAGCCCGCGCTAGCTGGGCTACTAATCGACGTACAGGAACTCGTTGCTATTCAATAACACGTGACACAAGTCGACGAGCGCCAGCGTTGCTGATTCATCGGCTGGCTTTTTGGCTGACTGATGAAATTCTGCTTGCGCCCGCAAGAACTCTTCGGCTTCGCTGCAGCGCGAGGGGGTCGGTTCGCGTCCCAAGGCGAGCCACAGGGCGCGGCGGGCTGATTCGCGAGCGTCTGGGCCCACTTCAACCTGCACGCGCTTGGCGAACCGGGCAGCCTGGTCGGCCGTGAACTGATCGTTCATCAACACCAGAGCCTGCGTGGGGATGGTGCTGTCTTGGCGGCAATCGCACGTGTGCGCGGTGCTGGGAATGTCGAACAGTTCGAGCAGCGGGAACGCCATCTGGCGTTTGACGTAAATGTAAACGCTGCGGCGCCAATGCTCGGGCCCTTCGGTTTTGACGACGGGCCACTTGTTCCGCTGGCTCGCTTCGAGCAGTTCGGTGGGAATGCGGGGCTTCACGCCAGGGCCACCCACCCGATGATTGAGCGTTCCTGCGACTTGCAGCACGCTGTCGCGAATGGCTTCGGCTTCCAGACGGCGTTTGTTCATCCGCCACAGCAGCAGATTCTCGGGATCGACACTCTCAGCTGACTTGGAACCTTGCGACGATTGCCGATACGTGGCCGACGTCATCATCAGCCGGTGAAGTTTTTTCCAACTACCACGTGCCGAGAGTTCTGTCGCCAGCCAATCGAGCAGTTCGGGATGTGACGGCGGGGCGCCGGTCAAACCAAAGTTGCTCGGCGTCGAGACAATGCCACGTGAAAAATGATGTTGCCACAAGCGATTGGCCATCACACGCCAACTAAGGGGATTCTCTTCCGCGGCAATCCAATTGGCCAGCGCCAAACGCTGACCCGAACTCTTCTCGAGTGCTGCAGGTTTGAAGTTCGCGGCCGATTGAAACAGCCGCGGCACATTGGCTTCCACCTTGGGGCCTTTGTTATTCAAGTCGCCGCGATAGAGGACGAAGGTCTCGCGGGGCTGCCGTCCCACATCGGTGATGGCCATAATGCCGGCCTGTCCTTTGGTCCATTTGCCGGCCAATTCCGGCTCGCCACTTTCACCAAAGGGAACATCCTTACGCGTGATGTTGTTGAAGACGGCCAGCAGTTGGTAGTAATCGGTCTGCGGAATGGGATCGAACTTGTGATCGTGGCAGCGAGCACAACCGACGGTCAGGCCCAGGTACACAGCGGATGTCGTCGAGATCACATCGTCGAGCAGATCGAGCCTATACTTCTCGCGATCGAAGGCGTTGTTCCCCATGTTGTCGTCGTTGGTCGGCCCATTGCGACAGAAGGCGGTCGCAGCCAGCGCTTGAGGATTCGCCGGGGCGAGCTCATCGCCGGCTAACTGCTCGCGAATAAATTCGGCGTACGATTTGTCGGCATTCAAACTGCGAATCACATAGTCGCGATAGCGCCAGGCATGCGGACGATCGAGATCGTCGTGAAAGCCGCCGCTATCGGCATACCGAGCCAGGTCGAGCCAATGGCGGCCCCAACGTTCGCCATAAGCGGGCGAAGCGAGGTACTGATCCAGCTTTCGTTCGTAGGCATCGGGTGAACTGTCGGCGGCGAAGGCTTGCACTTCTTCTGGCGACGGCGGCAAGCCAATCAAATCGATGGCCGCGCGCCGCAGCAGAACTTCGCGCTGGGCCGGCGCTGAGAGAGACAGTTGAGAGTCCTCTAGCCTGGCGAGCACGAAGCTGTCGATGGCGTTCTCGGTAAGCGCTGCGCTTTTCACGGTGGGCAGCGGCTCGTGCTTGGGCGATTGAAAGGCCCAGTGGTCGAGTCCCTTGGCGAGCGACGGACGGGGGGGGAGGGGGACATTTTCCAAGCTGTCGATCCAACTGGTGACGACTTCAATTTCTTCGTCGCTCAGTTGCCCTTCCGGCGGCATGTGCGGCTTCGAACCTTTGACGAGCAACTGCGACACCAGGCTGGCCGAGGCTTTGCCCGGCGTGATGATGTAACCGCTGCGAGCACCGACCAATAGTGCTTCGCGCGTCGTCAGGTTCAGGTTGGCTTCTGGTTCTTCGGCACCGTGGCAATCGAGGCAGTGCTTGGCCAACACCGGCAGCACTTTGTCGCGAAACACTGCATCTTCAGTAGCGGGCAAGGCGTGATCTTCGGCGGCGGGCAAGGCGTGGGCGGCTACCAGGCAAATCAGCAACGAAACAAAGCTGCTGATGCGAAAGGTAGCGAAATCGCGAAACGACATCATGCGGACTGTTTCCAAGCGTGCGGAGAGGAAAGGACAAGCCAGCAGGGCCAGGATGGGACGGTTGCGTGCGGCGTGCCACACGCGATCCTTTAGTTTCGTCGGGAAAGCTGGGCAAAGCAAGCCTTTCGTGCCCCCGCTAGCACCGCTGCTGGGGGGGCACTTTCGCGTTAATGGTCCAATTTCGCCATTGTCGCGCGGTGACATGTTTTGTTAAGGTGCCGCGGTGAGCTCCCAACTGGGGGCAGACAGGGATGTCGGCTGCGCTTGCCAGCGGCCTTAAAATAGGCGTCGTCGCGAGACGGCGAGTTTGCCATGAACGGACGGAACCGTGCAGCCGTGGCTCAACTGCAAAGCTGGTCACAGATCGCTTGTTGTAGTTTGGCGTTAACCATCGCGAGCCAATTGGGCTCGTGGGCAGGAGCGCTATTGGCTCAAGATCCCGCCCTCGAGGCGCAGTGGATCTGGACCTCGGCCCATCCCAAGGACGCCGTGCCGGCAAAGGCCGAGTGCCACTTTCGCAAGACCTTCGCGTTGAAAGAGCCCACTGCAGCGCATTTGGCTATCGCGGCCGATGACGAATACGAGCTGTACATCAATGGGCGGCGCATCGGCATCGGCGAATCGACCAAAAAGCTCGATGAATACGATGTGACGAAATCGCTCGTGCGTGGTCCAAATGTGATCGCCGTCAAAGTTACTAATCAAACGGCCGGTTCGGCAGCGCTCGTGGTGCGGCTGACAGTCCAGGAAAAAGAAACCGGTTGGAAGTCGTTTTCGAGCGACACCAGTTGGAAGACGACCCTTCGTCCCTTCCCGCTCTGGAACACCGTTCTTTACTCCGATCGTGGCTGGGATGGCGCAGTCGCCTTCGGTCCACTGGGCAGCACCGCCCCCTGGGATCGTCGCGAGGAAGTTCCCGTCGCCGAGACGCACCGTAACGAACGGTTCGATATTTCCCCCGAATTCGAAGTCCAGCAATTGCTGAAGGGGGACGAAGTGGGCTCGCTGATTGCCTGCACGTTTAACGAGTTCGGCAACTTGCTCTGCTCGAAAGAGGGTGGCCCACTGCTGATGGTCTTCGATAGCGACAACGATCGTCAGCTCGATAAGTCGCGGGTCTATTGCGACAAGGTAAAAAGTTGCCAAGGGATTCTCGCCCTCAATGGCGAAGTCTTCGTGACTGCCGACGGTCCTGATGGACCAGCTCTCTATCGCCTGGCCGATAAAGATCGCAACGGGACCTTGGAAGACGTGCGCACTGTCTTGAAACTTCCCACCGAGAACTCCGAACATGGCGGTCACGGCGTGGTGCTCGGGCCCGATGGCTTGATCTACGTCATGCTCGGCAACCACGTGAAGATGGAAGTCGCGCCGGATGTCGGCAGCCCGCATCGCGATTACTACGAAGGGGACATCGTCGGCCCGAAGTATGAAGATCCCACTGGTCACGCAGCGGGCGTAACTGCTCCGGGTGGCGTTGTCGTTCGAACCGATCCCACAGGCAGCGGCGTGCAGATTGTGGCCGGTGGTTTGCGCAATCCTTACGACCTGTGCTTCAATCGCGAAGGGGAAATGTTCATTCACGATGCCGACATGGAGTCGGACGAAGGCTTGCCCTGGTATCGCCCCACGCGACTCGCTCACATTCTGCCAGGTGGCGAATATGGCTGGCGCAGTGGCTGGTCGAAGTGGCCCGAGTATTTTGTCGACTCGCTGCCGGCCACGCTCGATACAGGCAAGGGTTCGCCGACTGGCATCGTCGCTTACAACCACTTCATGTTCCCGCTTCGCTATCACGGCGCGATCTTCACGGCCGACTGGTCGAAGGGGACGATCACCGCGGTGAAAATGCAACGGAACGGAGCAACTTACAAAGCGACTCCGGAAGTGTTTTTGAGTGGCAATCCGCTGAACGTGACGGACCTCGACGTTGGCCCCGATGGCTGGCTTTATTTCGTGACCGGTGGTCGCGGTACAGCAGGCGGCGTTTATCGCGTGATGTGGAAGGGAACTGTTCCCGAGCAAATCTCGAACGTTGGTACCGGCCTCACCGCCGTCATTCGCCAGCCTCAAATCACCAGCGCGTTTGCCCGGCAGAACATCGCTGCGCTCAAAAAGCAAATGGGCGATACTTGGAACCCGAGCCTGATCGGCGTCGCTCAGTCAGCTGCCAACCCGGTGAATTACCGGCTGCAGGCGCTGGACCTGATGCAACTGTATGGACCAGAGCCGACTCCGGAACTCTTGTTGCAACTCTCGCAAGAGAAGAACGAAATTGTGCGTGCCAAAGCGGCCCAGTTGATGGGCCTGCACCCGAGCGAAGACGGTCACGTCCGTCTGATTGAAATGCTCGACGATTCCGATCGCTTTGTGCGCCGCAGTGCGTGCGAAGCGCTGTCGCGGGCCGATCAAGCTCCGCCGGTCGATAAGTTGCTAAAGATGCTGGCCTCGGACGACAGGTTTGAAGCCTGGTCGGCTCGACGCCTGCTCGAACGAATGCCGGTCGTCGCCTGGAAGAAGCGGGTTCTCGATGGCGAAGGTCATCGCCTGCTGATTCAGGGTGGTCTGGCGCTGATGATTGCTCACCCGAGCAAGGAGCATGGTCTGGAAGTGCTGCAGAAAGTGCAAAAGCATATGCAGCAGTTCGTCAGCGATGGCGACTTCATCGACCTGTTGCGGCTCACCCAAGTTGCCCTGCATCAGGGAGAAGTGCCACCAGAAGAAGTCCCGGCGCTGCGAACCTTGCTGGCCGAAGAATTCCCTTCCGGCGAGCCGACGATGAATCGCGAACTGATTCGCCTCCTCACGGCGATGCAAGAAACGAGCATCACACCCCGCTATCTCGAATATTTGAAATCCGGAGTGACCGACGCAGACAAGCTGCACATGGCCATGCACCTGCGGTTTGTCGAGGCCGGCTGGACTGCCGAACAGCGGTTGGAACTCCTCACCTTTTATGAAGCGGCCAACAATAAAAAGGGTGGCGGCAGCTATGCCCGCTACATCATTGCCGCGACGCGCGACTTTGCCAAAACCATGAGCGAACAAGAATCGCGACTGGTGCTGGCTCAAGGAACCGACATGCCCAACGCGGCTCTCGGTGCGCTCTACACCTTGCCCGAACAAATCGACGACACCACGCTGCAATCGTTGGTCGATCTCGATGGTCGCCTAGCCGATCGTCAAGGCGATTCGTTCCAGCGGCTGAAGGTCGGCATTGTCGCCGTCCTCTCACGCAGTGGCGACGAGGCTTCGCTGGCTTACCTCCGCAAAATCTGGGAGCGCGATCCCGATCGCCGCCAGGCGATTGCCGTTGGGTTGTCGCAAAAGCCCGACGGGGACAATTGGCCCTATCTGGTTCGCAGCTTGCCTTCGCTCGAACCGGCTGCTGCCCGCGAAGTACTCGGTAAGTTGGCTACGGTGCCGCAGGCACCGGAAGAACCCGATCCCTATCGCAACGTGATTCTCCTCGGCCTGAAAATGAAAGAGAAGGGTTCGGAACCCGCCATCGAACTGCTGCAATTCTGGACCGGCGAAGAACTAAGCGCCGATGCCGATACTGCGACCAAGCTCGCCTCCTGGCAAAAGTGGTTCACGCAAACCTATCCCGAAATGCCCGACGCGGTAATCCCCGCCGCGCCCGATGCCAAGTACACCTTCGACGCACTCCTGTCGTACTTGAACGGCGAAGAAGCGGAGAAGGCGACCGCCACCCGCGGTGCCGAAGTCTTCGTGAAAGCCCAATGCGCCAAGTGTCATCGCTTCGGCGACCGAGGCGAATCGATGGGTCCGGACCTGACGACAGTTGCCAATCGCTTCACTAAGCGCGAGCTGCTCGAGTCGATCTACTATCCGTCGATGGTCATCTCGTCGCAGTATCAAGCCAAGACGGTGCAGACGACCGATGGTCGCACCCTCACGGGGCTCGTTGCGCCGGGTGGTGGCGGCGAAACGGTGATCCTCACTCAGACTGGCGAACGGATCTCGGTCCCCGCGGGCGAAATCGAAGAGACGAAGCCGAGCAAGGTTAGCGCCATGCCCGCCGGTCTGCTCGAAACTCTGACGCCGGAAGAGATTGCCGACCTGATGGCCTACATGCAGCGGACCGGTAAATCGGGCATCGCCCGCCGCCCGCTCGAAAAACTGAATCGCTAACGATCGCGATTTGCCCGTAGAACTTCTGTCCAGCAATCGTCCTGGTTGTTGGACACGTTCCTTTTGTGCGCGAGCCCAGCGTGCAATTCTAGCGCGCGACAGACATTCCCAGCTGCAAGGCGTGGGTCATGATGGCCAGTGCGCCATCTTCGAGCGCGAATTGCTCGTCGACCTGGCCTTCGAGCATCGCGGCGCGGTTCATGCCATAAACATCGGACGACGCTTCATCCTGGCCAAGGACAAATCCGCCAGCCTTGCGAATCGCGCGGCAGCCGTCGGCACCGTCCCGCCCCATGCCGGTCATAATCACGCCCAGGCATTTGGCGCGGAACAGGTCAGCGGCTGAAGTCATCATCACATCGATGCTTGGTCGATGTCCGGTTACGAGATCGCCGTTATAGACCACGCAGCGAACGCCGCTCGGGCCCCGTTCCAACTTCAAGTGCATTCCCCCCGCTGCCAAATAGGCGTGATTGGACTGCAGCACATCTCCGGTCTCCGCTTCTTTGCAACGAATGGGACCAAGTCGATCGAGCCGCCCAGCCAGTGACTTGGTGAAGTGCTGTGGCATGTGCTGGACAATCACCAGCGGCGGCAGGGGAGCGCGGAACGTTTCGAACAGCGAATGCAGCGCCGGAGGACCACCGGTGGAAATACCAAGGGCAATTACTTTGCCCGCTTGATCGTTCAGGGCCTTTTGGGCCGAGAGCGTGCTGCTCAGCGCGGTGGCGGGATTGCGCGCGGGGCGTTGCGCTTGCCGCTTGCGGCGAATTTCGAGAATCCGGGCGACATCGGCGCCAGACAGAAGCCGAATCTTGCGGAGCAGCTCATCGCGCAGCAGTTCGTTACCGAGGCGACCACTTTCGGGCTTCGCGACGTAGTCGAGGGCCCCTTGTTCAAGCGCCGTGAGCGTGATCTCGGCACCGAGGGTTGTCAGCGAACTGCACATCAGCACGGGGACGGGCCGCCGCGCGAGCAAGTCTTGCAAGGTTTCGAGCCCGTTCCGCCGCGGCATTTGAATATCGAGCGTGACCACATCGGGCTGCAAAGCTTCGAACTGCTTGAGTGCTTCGATGCCGTCTTCAGCCTGACCAACCACCTGCATATCGCTGGCGGTGGCTATGGCGTCGCAAATCAAAGCCCGCATCAAGGGCGAATCGTCGACGACCAACACGCGCGTAATTTTGTCAGCCTTCATGAATTGTCTTTCTGCGGATTAATTCCCGGGTAGCGAAGTTGCCCCGTTGGGCACAACGCCTTGATACAACCCGGCCCAGATCTGCCCTGTCTCGGGATGATAGACCCAGCCCACGCGACTGGTGAGATTTGTTGGTGGAGCACTGTTGCTGCGAAACACGTCGCTGGTGCCATTCAGCGGGTTGACCGGCATCCGATTGCGCACATAGGGACCGAGCGGATAGCTGCTGGTGGTTCCCACGGCGCCTTGGATGTTCGTGTGATTGATCAGCTGGGGAAGCGAACGATCGGTCATCAGGTCGGGCGCTCGCCCTTCGTGGTCGATCTGATAGCGCTCGACGGCCAGCGTCAGCTCGCTCAACTGGGCGAGCATCGTCGCGTGTCGAGCGTCGTCGATCACCGAGCCGACCTGCGGAATCACCACGCCCGCGATAATCGCCAGTGTTGTTACCACCATTAGCACTTCGATCAGCGTGAAGGCGCGGCGGCGACTTCGCTTGGCAGGCTTCTTCGTGCGCACAGGCGTCTGCTCGCAGCGCGAAGAATCGCGCTGCAGCATGGTGCTGCGAAGTGTGCCGGAGAGTTGCATGCCTGCCCCCAGGAAACCGAAATGACCACATTTCAGCTGGTCAACTCTATCTCACGGCAAGCTGCGCGAATGAGGAGTTGCGGAAGTTACTCGGGTAGGGCTGGAGCGATTGTGCCGAATGGAAGGATTGACGATTTGCGATCGCCACCGGCGTGTACGGGCTCGTGGTCATCGTCAGCAGGGAATCGAGACTGGAACGCAGCCCGCGCGAAATTTTGTAAATTCTCAGCCTAACCCGTTATGGATTTAAGCCTGTTTTTGAGGTCCTACGCGGTACTCCCGCGGCAAACTCCGGAACCCCCTTTCCCTAACTAAGGCACCCTGGTCGACTGATAGCCGAACAGTTGAAATCTGCCATCACAAATCATCAATCTGCAACCCCCATGCCTCACCCAAGGTCGGACGAAATCATCGCACACCTGTCGGCTGTCGACAAAAAAATGGGCCGGCTCATTCAGGCAGCTGGTCCATTGCTGCTGAGCGCGCAAAAGGGGACGATCTTTTCTGGATTGATGAAGTCGATCGTCTATCAGCAACTCTCGGGCAAAGCTGCCGGAACGATTCACGGCCGCGTGCTTGCACTGCTCCCTGCCGAACCCAGCGAACACGCCACGGCAATTGCCGCTCTTTCAGACGAGGTCTTGCGCGGCGCAGGACTGTCTCGCAACAAGCTTCTTTCGATTCGCGATCTGGCGGCGCGCAGTACAGCGGGGCTTGTTCCAGAGCGAAAGGCGCTAGCGAAGAAGACCGACGAAGAGATCATCGAACTGCTGACAGAAGTTCGCGGCGTTGGTCGTTGGACGGCCGAGATGATTCTCATGTTCACGCTCGGTCGTCTCGACGTACTCCCCGTCGCCGACCTGGGCATTCGCAAAGGTTTCGGACTGACCTACCTTAAAAAAGATCAGCGGGAAGAACTCCCGGCCCTGGAAGCGATTGCCAGACACGGCGAGCGCTGGCGGCCGTTTCGCTCGGCCGCGGCGTGGTACTTGTGGCGGGCCTGCGACCTCGCCAGCCAAAAGCCCGCGTAGGCATGGCTCACTTCTTCGGTTGGAAGAAATCCTGCACCCGCCCGCGGGCGTTTAGAAAGTGCTGCAGTACTGAATAGTGTCCGCCGGAGTACCAAACAATTTCCGGCTTATCGAAGGCTTCCCACAGGGCCTCCGTACAGGGCTTCGGAATCACTTCGTCGCTCTCGGCGTTGAGCATCAAGATTCTGCGGCCGCGGCAATTGGCGGCATGGTTGAGAACCTCGATCGGCTCGACCGCTTGGCGAAAATCGGCCAGCGTGTGACCGGCGGCAATCAGTTTCTCGCGCTGGCGATGAAACTCCCGCGCTTCCCACGCAATGCGCCCCAAGTCGCCGCCGGCAAGCAAGACACAAACACTTTTCAAGCGCGGTTCCGACGACGCAGCTAAGGTGCCCGTGATGCCCCCCAAACTAATGCCGAAGATGCCGAGTTGCTCGGGATCGATTTCGGGTCTGCTCATTAGCCAGCCCGTGGCCTGACGAATGTCGAGCACTGCCTGCGTCATCCCGGCAACGGTTTCCTCCGGATTCGCGCTAATCATTCGCCGTTCGCTGCCCGGTGGTCGTCGTGGACCATAGTAGGGCATTTTCACGAATAGGGCTGCCGTGCCGCGTTGGGCGAGCGAACCAGCAAAGAGTCGCGAGAGAGCAAAATCGCCGCCCAGGATGTGAAGCACAATCACGGCGGGCTTTTTGCCCGCGCCGCGCGGGCGATAGTACTCGCAGTGGATCGTGTTGTTGACTTCGTGAGGAGTCGTTACCGGCGAGGGAAACGTAACGTCCCAAATGTCGTGATTCGATAGTTCGACATCCAGCCGCTTCATTTCGTAGTTGAACGTGTGCTCGGGCAAGCGAAAGCGCTCACCCACCTTCAACTCAGCGGACATCTCTGCCGGCTGATATTTGGCTGTACCGCGCTCGATGTCGGAGGCGTCACTTTCGGCAGCGCAAAAGCCACTGCAAGTGCAGAACATTCCGGCCGCTAGTACGATCAGGAGCGCGTCACGCATTATCGCCTCAACTCCCTCATTACTAGCGCGATCCAACGGCAGGCGAATCGAACCACGGCTTGAACTTTTCGCAAAGCGCTTTCAATCGCGGCAGGTCTTCAGCGAGCAGATACTTCTGCGCGACTAGTTTTTCAGCTGCAGTCAGATACTTGGCTTCGTAGTCGTCGTAGCCCTGATAGAGTTCGGCCAGCGAGGGACGCGGATCTTTCTTGGCCAGTCGCTCTTCCTTGGTCTTGGCAAAGGGAATGAAGCCACCCTGCAACGATAGGAGCTCGCCCGCAGCCCCAATCGAAGTATCGCGCATGTTCCAACTGGTGTAGGTGCCAACAGGAACCGTGATCGCTGGCAGATTTAGAGTGCCAACTTCGTTGCCATCGGGACCAATGGCGGGGACACGGACTTCATAGGCTTGCTTGACCACAGGGGGCTCGAGGGAAGCGATGCCGTCTTTCTCCCACCACGGACCGCGGTCGACGAGCGACGGCCGCTGAATCACCTGCGGATAGTTCACGCCGGGAATGCCTGGCCAGCCACTTTCGTTGGCCGGCCAATTCGCCAGCGTCCGGTCGCTGAGCTTGGGATAAACACTGGCTGGCGGTTCGGTGCCGTCTTTCAGCGCAGCATCCATGGCAACCACGAGCGCGCGCATCAGTGGGCGATAATCGGCTGGACTGGCTGGGAGTTGTCCACCACCTTTCGCGCCAGGATATCCGGCACCACTACCATGCTGCGTGCCGCCAAACGAGTAGATGCGCACGTTGCTCGGCAACTCGGCATCTCGTTTGGCCAGCGGATCGGTATGCACCAACGAACCGCTGCGGTGCCAATACTCGCTGGACGACTGCGTGTGAAAGACAAGCGGGGACGACTTCGCCAGCCGGCTCCTGCGAAGAATGCCGTCCTCTTTACCGGTGTGAGGATCTTTCTCGTCGCCATAGGTGAAGGGAAAATAGTCAGCTGGGAACAAATGCTCGTCGTGCTGGCCATTGGTTCGCGTGGGCGAAGCAAACCGATGATTGAACGAGCCGAGACCACCTCCGGCAACGTGCGAGATCACACCATCAAACGTCAGGCGACCTTGCTCATCGAGATTGAAGCCTTCCCACAGATAGTGCCGGAGCAGCCGACCACTTTGCGATGTACCAAAGCCGATCGCTCGATTCACCAGCGACTTACCCGTGCCATCGATCAGCGGATTTTGTTCCCCTGACTTGGCGTATTTCAGTGCCGAGATAATGTCTCGAATTCCGGCCATGCCAACGCCTTGCACGATGGCCCCCTCGGCTTCGTACACGACTTCGTAGATCAACCCCGGCTGCAACCCACCGACCAGTTCCACTTCCACCAGCGGCAGTTGCCCTTTCACGCCCCCCTCGACAACATCGCTGACGACAAACTTCCAATCGGCGCGCGGAACCACGCGACGCGAATCGGTTTCTCGTTCGCGGAACGAAAGAATGGCGTTTCGCTGAGCATCGAGGGCGGGCCGATAGCTGCCAAGATTCGCGCGATGCGCGACCGCAGCGCGCTCGGCGGCCTGTTCGAGAACGAACTCATTCCGCACCAGGCCACGCAGAGGCTTTTCATTTTCGGTCGCCGGCGGAGCTTGTAGAATCCAGCGATTGTTGCCGGGCTGAACTTCGGCAATCCAACCCGACCAGAGAACCACAAAGCCCTGGCGGCAAAGAAAATCGTCGCCACCACCGTCGATCAGATTGGCCGCCGTGTTCTTGCCGCGATTATTCACTTCGTAAAAGACGGCACCATTCGCTTTGCTCCGCTCGACGGGAACCAGCATTTCAAAATCGGCTGAAAATTCAACCTGCTGCTTTGCATTGTGGGGTGCCAGCGGCAAATCGACGATTGTTTTGTTGGCTTCGTTTTTAGGATCGATGGCAAAGTAAACTTTGCCCACCAGTCGCTCATACTTGCCAACTTCGCCAAGTGATTTGCCAGCCAGGTACGGCTCGCGAGATTTGATCTCCCAGCGAGTAACCTCGGCAAAACAGGCTGGTGTCAGCACGACAGCCATCAGCAAAGGGGCCAATCCTCGTAGCGACATCAATACCTCCTCGGCGGGCAGGAATGAGTGGTGGGAGTGATTCGTGCGTGATCGTTGCAAACGAACACACGCAGTATCACTAGGTAGTATTACCTGACTGGCTTTGGTTTTAAATGTTGACTGAAGAAGAGCAAACTTTCGTTCCAGGTGCGAATAAGTTCTTCGCCACCCCAGCCATGGTCAGCACCAATCAGCAATTCGACACGGCCGGGCACGCCAGCCTTCGTCATGGCATCGGCCATCACGAGCGCTTGCGAAGTGGGAATCAGCTTGTCTTTTGTCCCTTGAAAAATGAGGATTGGCGCATCCCCTTGATCGAGATAAGTAATCGGAGAAGCTCGTTTTCGTTCTCCCTTATCTTCCTCGGGTGTTGTTCCCACAAAATCACTCAGCAGGCCTACGCTGACAGCGGGAAGATCTTTGCGCTCCATGTCGGTGGGGCCGAAGAATGCCACCACACATTGCACGCGGCTCGATTGATCGGCGTGGCCTCCATCCCCTTCAAGGCCGTCATCTTTGCTCATGGTTCCGAGCATCATCGAGAGATGCGCACCGGCCGAGAAACCGATCGCGCCAATCATTTCAGGATTGAGTTTATGCTCAGCCGCACTAGCCCGCAGATAGCGGACGGCACACTTCACATCTTCCACCTGCGCAGGAAAGCGATGCTTGGGAACTAAGCGATACTGAATGGTCGCAGCGACGTAACCCTGCTGGGCTAACTGAAAAATGATGTTCGTGTGCTGTCGTTTGTCGCCAGCGCGCCACGCCCCACCATGAATAACGACCACGCAGGGAGCGGCCTTATCGAGTTTTTCAGGCCGAGCCAGATCGAGCTTCAGCTTCTCGCCGGCACCGGTCCCATATTCGAGATCGGGTTGATAGAGCACACCCGCGGGAGGCATTGGCGGCGCGGTCTTCGGCGTTTCCTGTGCCAGCGAGGGAAAGAGAAATGCACCGCTGCAGAAGAGTGCCCATGCCCACGAAGTAACGCGCAATTTCATTTCACCCTCAAATTTCAGTAACTACATCAACACGTCTTCCGCTGCTTCACTTCCCACGGACGGCGATAATCAAAAAGGTCGGATTCAACGCTTCGAAGCGCAGCCGGTCGAGTTGATCGTTGCCGCGCGAAATATTCACCATCAGCACTTTGGTGTCGCCAGCCGCTTTGTGCAGCACTTTGCGGACGTCAGCCAGGTTATCGATGCTACCGACATTGGCAACGAGGCGACCCCCGGGCTTGAGTTTTTCGAACGCTTGTTCGACCAGCCCGCGAATATGCCGGCCGGTGCCGCCGACAAAAATTGCATCGGGGTCGGGAAGTCCCTGCCAGGCATCAGGGGCTTGTCCCAACACGGGAATCAAATTCGTCACCCCAAAGCGTTCCGAGTTCGCGGCGATGAGCGCGTAATCTTCGGGGTCCATTTCAATTGCATAGACCGAGCCAGCTGCGGCCACTTGAGCCGCCTCAATGGACACACTGCCGCTCCCCGCGCCGACATCCCATACGACGCTGCTGCGACCGATATCGAGTTCGGCCAGTGCGATCGCGCGAACCTCAGCGGGCGTGAGCAAACCCCGTTTGGGTTGCGATTGCAGGAACGCATCGTCCGGATTGCCAAACAAGCGGCGACCCACCATGCTCGCGGGCCGATCGGGCACGCCGGGCTTGCGAACGAGGATCATCACATTCAGCGCGCTGAACTGCTGCGTTGCAACTTCTTCAAGCTCTCCCTGCGTTACGCATTCATCGGGCGCGCCGAGGTTCTCGCACACATACACAGTGAAGTAGTCGATGCCCCGATCCAGCAGCGCTTGAGCCACGGCTGCCGGCGGAGCGGCATCGGTTGTGAAGAGCCCGACCTTGGTTGCAGTCCGCGCCTTTTCGGCCACTAAATCCAAAGGCTGGGTCGCGAGGCTGGTCAGGTAAGCATCGTCCCAACTTTCTTTTACCCGTGCAAACGCGAGCTGCATGCTGCTGACGTGGGGCGTGACTTCAAAACGGTCTTTACCCAAGCGATCGCACAGGAAGCGCGCGGTGCCGTAAAAAAGTGGATCGCCACTGGCCAGCACGGCGATCAACTTGCCTTGGGCGGCATCGATGCGGCGCACAATCTGTTCTAGGTCGCCACCGATATCAAGCTTTTGGGCCGGCAGCGATTCGACTGCCGCCAATGCCTGCCGCGCGCCAAGGATCAACACTGCTTGCTGCAGGCGCTGCCGCGCTGCGGCGGTCAGCCCTTCGAGTCCGTCGTCACCAATACCAATGATTTGAACTTTTTCCATGCGAACCGCAGTGACCTGCCGAAGGAGAAGTAGAAAAGTGGCAACGACGACGAGCCATCTGCCCCGCGGCGAAAATACGCCTATTTCCCGAGCATTGTACGGCGGCCCGTGGGGTGGTAACAGTCAGCGTAGGGAACGACGGTGGGATTTTCTGGGCGCCTAAGTACTGACAGTTTCGATACTTCGTCCGCCACCCGGGGTTTCAGTAGGTAGGTGAGTCCGTGGACACTTAGATGCGTTCATCGCCGCAGAATGCCCAAACGGCAAAGTCGCGGTTGCGTCCAAAAAGGGTGAATGTGTCTGCTGCAGTCCATGGTTTCGCTTGCCCGCGTGCGGGGCGCGACTTAAAATGAATCGCAACCCGCTGGCCAGTGAAGTTGCCGATCACTTCTCAGGAAGCTTGGAGTTCGCAACACGATTTGCCTTTAGCTGTCCGCCCAAGGAACGCTCCCCGTGCCTCTCACCGACGAAGATCGCCAACTGCTCCAACTCTGTTTGGAGCATGAACCTCGGGCATGGGAAGCCTTTGTCGACCGCTTTTTGGGGCTCGTGATTCACGTCGTGAATCACACCGCCGATTCGAGGGGGCTGAGCATCACTACTCAGGACCTTGAAGATCTCACCGCCGATGTCTTCTTGGCCTTTGTGGCCGACGATTATGCCGTGATGCGGCGCTTCAAAGGGCTGAGCAGCCTTGCCACTTACCTGACTGTGGTCGCTCGCCGCGTTGTCGTGCGCGAGATGCTGCGACGCAAACTGAATGCCCCGCCAGCAGATGCAGCCGAAGCTGACGAAGTAGTCGACCAGCATCAGCCGGTCGAAGATCGCCTCAGCAATCGCGAAGAAGTGCAAAAGCTGATGGAAGAACTCGGCGGCGAGGAAGCCAAGATCGTGCAGCTGTATCACATCGAAGGCAAGAGCTACGACGAGATCAGCAGCACGCTCGGAATTCCGAGCAACAGCGTCGGGCCCACGTTGTATCGGGCCCGCGCCAAATTGCGTCGCTTTGGTGTCGACTCGGCTGCGAACTAAGCTTCGCCGGTCACTACTTCTGCCAAGGCCAGCGGAACCAGCTCTTGGCCGCTGGTATAGCTGTTGCCGGACTCTTGGTCGCACTTTCGGCACGCACTGGTTGCTCGAACGAAGCTTGTTGAACGGGACTGTTGTTGCTGCGAACGTCGGTCACCGGTTCTTCTGCCGAGGCAACTTGCAGTTTGTGTAAGTCTTTTTCGGACGTCACACAGCGGGTCGCACATTGCTCGCAGAAAGTCTCGACGACCCACTTGTAAGTCTTTTCTTCTTTGTCGACAGTCGTCTTCTTCAGCTTGTGCCTGGTGTGAACTTCAGCGCACTGGGGAACCCAATTCACCTTGCACTGGCTGCAACCATCGCAGCCAGGAGTGCATTCATAGCCGCACTTCTTGCTCGGCCCGGGGACGCAGAAGTCCTCGCATTCGCACGAGTATTCGATCTTCGGGACTTTCTTTATCTCGCACTTCACGTGGCACACCTTGCGGATGCAAACATTGCATCCGCAGGTGACGCAGCATTCCTGCGCGATGGTCAAAGCGGTCGAGATCGCGACGATGGCCGCGGCAAACAGATAGGGCATGATTCGCATGGCTGAGTTCCCTGCGGATGTGTTGGCTGATGATTTGTAGAAGGAACTGACTAGTAGTCCACCTGCACGCGGCTGACGAACAAGTCAGCGGTGCTGGGACCGCCGGCAGTGTTGTCGAGCATGGCGTGAATCCAGTTGGCCTGGATCTTTGTGTGCGTATTCAGGAACCAGGTGATGCCGTGCGTGGTGTCGTTTAGCACTCCGTTGCCAGCTTTGCTCGTACCGGTGTAGGAGTTCGTCGCGGCGACATAATAATGGCCGTCGAAGGAGTCGGGATTCCGCAAATCGATGACCGACCAGCGGGCCGCCACTTCCCACGCGCCCCAGCCACAAATGCCGTCACGCTTGAGCGGGATGAAGTCGGTATAAGGAACAAGTTTGCCCAGGGTTCCGGTCTTCTTGTCATAGACGCGGTTCTCACCCGTCAGTCGATAAGCGGCCTGTGCGTAACCACCTTGATAGTAAACGCTGCCCCACGGTGTATTTACCTGCGTGCCGATGTACTCCGCAGTAACGCCCCACGGGCCCCATTGGGTCACCGATTCGAGTCCAAACATATTGAAATTCGTGGCCTCGTAGCGCCCCGTATCCACAAAGATCGGCGTTCCGTTCACAGCGGAGCCGAAGCTGCTAGGAAACTCCGAGAAGCCGAGCGGGCCGAATTCCGGCGTGGTTCGTGCTTGATAGAAGGGGCGCGGACTGCCGATGTTGCCCGACGCACCGCTGCCTACAGCGTCGTTGGCACCCAGCATGGCGAAGGTGTAACCGCCGCCGATGTGCCACAAATACCGATCGGGAACCAGATCGTCGTAATGCAGCAAGTGTGTGGCCCGCGTCGCGAATGAGTATCCGCCAATGTCGCCAATGTCGGTCGCTGACCGCGTATCACCCAGAGGCGCATTGTTGAACCCGCCCGTGCGATACAGGCTATAGGTCCACTGTGTCATTTGATCTTCGCTTTGGTTCGCTGCAGAGATGCCCGTCTTGCGGAAGGGAACCAGCGCGAGAAACGGCAACGAGCGTTCGAGAAACGTCAGATTGCGGAAGCCGGTGAGCGAGTCGACGCTGAAGGGTTGGCAGAAATGACCGATCCTCACTGCACCGAGAAACGGAATGTTCGACTGCTCGACATAACAGTCGAAAAAGCTCGGCCGCCCGGCGGTCGCAAAGTCCATTTCAATTTGATAGGCAGTGAACTCGGCAACTTTCCCCTGCACCGCAAGTCGAGCGCGACGAAAACCAGTGCCGTCCTGTGCATCGCCCACGGTCGCAATGTTTTCGGGCGTCTGAGCATACAGGGCGGAATCGAGTTGCAAAAAGCCGGTCGTCCTAAAGGTGGGAAAATCTTCTTTCTTCGGTGCTGGCTTTTCCTTTTCGACAGAGGCCTTCAACTTCTGGGCGATGTCGTCGAACTTCGCTTCCAAATCGGCGAGACGTTCAGCATCGGTGAGGGGAAGCGGCACGAGTGCTTCGTCGGCTTCGGTCGCGGTGGCCGGTTGCACGTAATATGGTTGGGGAGCAAGCGGCAGCTGCTGCGGAGCGAATTGCGGAGACGGCAAGTGCTGCGGCACTGGTAGCTGTTGCGGCTGCACCACGTTGAGCGGCCCGTATTGTTCAGCAATGGGAAAGGGCTGAATCTGAGAACCCGGCGGCACGGGCATCTGCATGGCCGGTACTGGCCAGGCGGCGGACGCGGGGGGTGACTGGGCTTGCCCCGGCCAAGGCACCGTCAGCAGTGCGGCCACTGTAAGGGGCCAAGCTGTCAGGTGGTAAGTGGTCCGAGGCATTTCATTCCCTCCGAGAGTTCGGTCAGGTTGCCTCTGGAGGATCCAGTCAGCGACGCGGGTGTAAAAATCGGGTGGTTGGTAGTGAAGCTGGGTGCGGTGCGTTGTACGCATACCTTGACCCGCCGGATTAACCGCTACGATCCTTAAATCTCATCGGTCTGGCATAATCGATCCTTTGAGAAAATCTTCGCAGTCTGCTGGCGCGAAGCTGGCTTCGATAGCAGAGTGAGTCGTTGCCGATTGCAACTTGCTGGCCAGGGCGAGATACTGCTGAGGTTGATTCCTTCCGCCTCAAAATCAGGGAGCTGGCACGATGAAACGCTCGTTTGGCTATTTCGCGGGACAGTTTTTCCTGCCAGCATGCTTTCTTGTTGCTCTCGGGCTGGCGTCGCTTCCCATGGCCGCCGCACAAGACCCAGCGAAGCCGGCAGCAAAACCGGCGACCAAAGACGAACTGATTGCGAAGCTCGAAAAAACCTTAACCGGCGCGCGAATGACTGGCACTTTTACCGTGCTTGGAAAGGAAGAGAAGGCACCCACCCCCGAGGAATACACCATTGTCTCTGCCCAAAAAATTCCCGATGGCGACATTTGGTTGCTGAAGGCCCGCGTTAAATATGGGACCACCGACAAGACACTGCCGATCCCACTCGAAATTCAGTGGGCTGGCGATACTCCGGTCATCACCATGACCGACATGGCGGTCCCAGGCCTCGGCACTTTCAGCACGCGGGTCGTCATTTACGACGGTATGTACAGTGGCACTTGGCAACATGGAGCTGTGAAGGGGCATCTATTCGGCACCATTACCCGCGCCGACGAAAAGCCCGCTGAGACCAAAACGGAAAAGGCCACCGAACCCAGGTAGCTTGGCTGCCGCACGGCAGACTCTTCGCAGTCGTTAAAGTTTCTCGCTAGCAGCCCCGATTCCTGCCTTTTCGGGGCTGATTGAGCCATAGACCGACCGGCAAAATCGAAAAAAACCTACCTTCCGGCACGGTCCCTTACCGACAATTACTAGCGGGTACTCAGTCGAATCACTCGATTTGCGCTGACGCCTTGTCCAGGTCAGGTCTCAGGGGGGAACGTTCGTTCCAATGAGGCGCTCATCTTGGCACAGGTCGATTTCGACCTGAAGCAGCCCGGTTGGCGGTTGTCACTTATGCCTGAACGTCACGCGACCCAAGAAGCGTGACGACCACTGACACAAGAGATTCGGCAGCCGCGAAAACGCCGGGCACCCATGCGAAGATTCATCCTCAGGAGGGGGAAACCATGCGACGTTACGTGTTTCAATTTGCCTTGCTGGCCGGCATGACGCTGGTGCCAGTTGTGGCAATGGGCGACGACAATCAAATCGCTCAGACCATCGTGCAGAAACTGCAAGCCGAGAAAAAGACCGGCAGCTTGAAGGGCTTTAATCTTGAACTGCAAGTTCAAGAAGGAACGGTCTGGCTCTCGGGCCGCGTTTCGACACCCGAACAACAGGCCCGGGCGCTTGATATCGCCCGCCGCGTGCAGGGCGTGAAGCAAGTGGTGAACGACATCACCATCACTGAATCTGCCCCAGCCAACAACAAGTTCTCGAGCGAAGACAGCCCTTCGCAATCGAAGAACATGCTGGCCAGCATGAACTTGCCCGTCGACCCGACTCCTGCCACACCGACACCGGCCCTCTCGCCCCGCGGTGAAGTTGGCTCGGGCGTGGTTGCTTCGAGCAGCCCGGTTCCGACCGGTATCCAAGCGATTGCTCCGCAGTCGCCAGCCATGCAGCCCTACGCTGGAGCTCCGGCTCATCAGTCGCAAGTGCCAATGGCTTATGCCCCGGCCCGTTATGTAAATCACCAAGAAGGCATGCCCAGCCAGTACGCTGGCGAAGGCTACGGCCAGCCAGTACCAATGCACACCGGCGGCGGCATGGGCATCGCCCCAGCCCGCTACGATCACCCATCGATGCCCGGCCACGCCTGGCCGAGCTACGCGGCTTACCCGAACTACGCCGCCGTGACCTATCCCAAGCAATACTCGCCCACCGCCTGGCCCTACATCGGACCTTTCTATCCCTACCCGCAAGTTCCGCTGGGTTGGCGTAAGGTCACCATGGAATGGGACGACGGTTGGTGGTTCCTCGATTTCAAGAATCGCCGCTATCGCTAGTCAGCCCGCTGATAGCAAAACGTAACGACAGCATGAAGCCTTCGCGGTCTTGGGCCGCGAAGGTTTTTTCGTTTCTTGGGGGCTGGGGGCTGGGGAAAATACAAGAACAAGAAATGCCCCGCAGTGGTGACATCTCATAGTTGGGTTCACCATGCGCCGGTTGCTAGCACAGTCTTCCCCGTATTTCCCCAGCCCCTAGCCCCCAGTTCCTAGCCCCCTCACCGATCCCTCGCCCGATTTCTCAGAAAATCCCGCCTTACCGGAAAATCCTGCAAGTTCGTTACAGCTTCACACGATAAATAGCTCTGGAACGGTTGGGCTCTTAGCTCAGGCGTTAGGCAACCGACACAAGCCGGCCAATTCGCGAACTTCTCACGAAGCTCGCAACGGGCCAATTGACTGATTCGCATCGAGGATGAACCATGTCGCACAGGATGGCACTCGCAGCACTTTGCACCGTGATGGCGCTGACGTCACTCACCAGCACCGGCTGCGTGGGAATGGCACTCGGTACGAACATGGGCCTCTGGGGCATCCCAATCCCCGTCAGCCCGTACTACCAGAAGAAGCAGGAAGATGCCTTCTGGAACCACGAGCGTTACGAGCGGGCACCGATCCTGCCGCCGCTGCAGCCCGGTGGTCCCACCGTGGCTCTCGATCCACCCAGCGATGACGAAGTCGTTCAGGCTTGGGAAAAAGCCAACCCCATCCAGGGTGGCTTGCCGTTCCTGCACGAACGCCAACGAAACAACGTTCGCATTCAAAAAGAGAAGATCGCCGACTACATCGATCCGCCGCGCGTCGTACCGCTCCTCGGTCCCGTGCAGTTGCATCACGCTCACTACAAATGCACCGTCTACTACTCGGAAGTCACTCGCGTCGGCTGGCCCATCCCGTATACCACCGTGGATGAAGACGCCCAGGAAGTGCTGTACATCGATCACAACCACTTCCACATGGTTGGCAACGTCAGCGGTGGAGCCGGTTCGAACTACTAGGCTTTGCCTAACTGAAGCTCGGCCCGACCAAACTCGCTTAAACCTCTCTCAGCCGCCACTTCCCTGGCGGCTGATTTTTTGCGCGCGGACGTTATGACTGCGCGACTTACGTCGACGGCCTCGCTGCGGCCGAGCGCTCCACCACCACCAACTTGTCCAACTAAGACCAGTACCACGACCCCCTCACCTGGCACAACTCTTGGGTTTGGCGCACATTCCGTGCTCAAAATGGCTCGAATTGTTGAACACCACCCAAAATGGTGGTTTGCGTTTTTCATCGACGTAAGTCTCTGGAAATGCCCGGCAGAAATTAGGTAAACGTGAACGGGTCGTACTTACCCGTGCGTTCCCTGGACTTATGAGGTAAGGCACCTAACCACTCCTGGCGGACTTCGACTCACTTTCATCATGAGTTGCCTCACAGCCTCACCTCAGAACGGCTCGAAGCCCGAGCGCCAAACCGGCGTTAAGAAGTTTCGTGAATACACCCCGTTCGCTCAACGGGACGGTGTGCCGACAAGACTCGGCCTGCGATTAAATCGAGCATTTGTGACTCATCGATAAGCAGACACTCTACGCTTTTTGCCAGTTCCTTGGCACTTCGAGTAAACACACTGTTTGTGATAACGACCGAGTGCGTGCATTTGTAGTGTGCCTTTCCGGCGTGAGCCTGTTGAACAGCATCGTTACCGACACTGTTCTCATATCCCTTCACTTGAATACCCAGGCGCATTGTTTGCGATACTGCAATGAGATCAATCCCTTGATCACCAGTTCTTCTAGTTGTCGAAACATCGAACCCATGATGCCGCAACACAGTGGCAAGGAAATCTTCAAACTCGATACTCCGCATCGCGCGCCAATTCTCGATCGCAAGCTTGTTTGGAATACTCTCAAATTCCTGCCGAAGTGTCTCCGCATGAAGGACCAGTGCTTCAAGAGACGTCCGGATTCTCAACAATTCATCTACGGAGTTCCGTTCGCGACGTAGTTGTTGAATCTTCGAGTTTTCCCTAGCGAGGTCTTCCTTCCACCGAATGATTTCTAAACAACTCTGCTTGGCATTTTCCTCGTTGATTGCAACTAAGGACACGGCGAACCCAATGCCCGAGGTAGCGGAGAGAACTGCGCCCGTCAAGATTGTGATTTGTTGAGAAAGGCCCAAACCGATGCCGAGGATCAAGCCAATCCCTAAAAACAAAACAGCAACAAGTAGTGACACTGCAAACAAAGGAATTCCGCTAAGGCTCACTGCTTGACCGCAGAATATACGGCCGGAATAGATTAGCAACGGTAGCCACCATAGCCAGCGGGTTGCGCTGCTACCGAATCGCTCTGCGCGCAATTTTTCCTGGTGAGCAATTTCGGAATCAAAACGATCTATGTCAATTCGCATCACGTGGAATGCACCGCGTGATTCACACTCTGCGCGAACCTGCTGAACTCGCCGTTCAGCATCCAGTACTTGGTAAAGTTCTGTCGGCATAGAATCCAGCCATAGAGCCATGGACCAATGAGATAAATATTGTTTGCAATTCCAAGCTGCGTAGGTCAGGTCTGGTGCTCCAGCCCTGACAGTCGGACTATATCACGCCAAATCCTCACTTGAAATTGGCGACTGGCCTGGGCCGCGGATGCAGATCAGACCTCGTTGCCGACGATGACGAGGAGCATTCGAAATCTTTTGTCGTCGCGAGTGCGAGAATGCAGCGTGAAATGCGTTATGCCGACTCGCGGCGCACTGAGGAGATCGTACCGCGAATCAGTCGAAGATCCTGACTTTGTAACTGCGCGCTCAAGCGCGAACGTTCACGTGACGCTTCATATCGTGCTCGGCGGCAGTCCATGCATTGCTCAAAAGTGTTGATAGTGCTCTGCGAACGAGATGCCATTGTCGATCGCGGCCATGGTGCGACCTCTTGAGTGTACAAATCCACGTGCTATGCGGCGAAGTTTCGCAGTACACGCTATCCGCAAGCAGCCTTACGAACGGATACCCCTATCATGGGTGGTGTCCAATTTTCGTCGCGTGGAATTCACACCAGAGCCGGCAGAAATTTGGCACAGGTGAAACGAACGGTTAGACTGGGCCATAGATCAATAGCTGTTGATTCCCCGCCCCTCCGCCTCGCTCCCGCCCAGTCACGAGGACTTTG
The DNA here is from genome assembly GCF_007747655.1 of Anatilimnocola aggregata. NCBI lineage: Bacteria > Pseudomonadati > Planctomycetota > Planctomycetia > Pirellulales > Pirellulaceae > Anatilimnocola > Anatilimnocola aggregata. The sequence continues at coordinate 378,025 of NZ_CP036274.1, read as the reverse complement.
CCATGCTCACCATCGCCGATCCGCGGCCCAGCCGGAACTGCCAAGGGCTGGCTCGTCGTGACTTCCTCAAGATCGGTGCGCTCGGCTCGATGGGTTTCGGCGGGCTCCTCACGTTGCCGCAACTGTTGGCTGCCAAGGCTGCCGGTTCGCCCCTGGTGCGCGATAAGTCGGTGGTCCTGCTGTTCTTGTCGGGCGGGCCGTCCCACATCGAGTTCTTCGATCCCAAGATGTCGGCCCCCGCTGAGATTCGCAGCGTGACGGGCGAACTGCAGACCAAGCATCCCGGCATCACCTTCGGCGGCACCTTTCCCCAGTTGGCCGAACGGGCCGACAAGTTCACCGTTGTCCGCTCCTACGGTTCGGGCAACTCAGGGCACTCTTACGAATCGGTCACCACCGGCGGCAACACGCTCAAGTCGGCCCTCGGTGCCATTTACGCCCGCGTCGCCGGCGTGAATCATCCTCAGACCGGCATCCCGAACAACATCCTCCTGCTCCCCGAAGCAGTGAAGGAAGGGTTGAAGCTGGGCAGCAATTTCGAAACCGGCGCACTCCCCACACTCACGCAGCCCGGCGATTTGGGCCCGTCGTTCAATGCCTTCAATCCAGCTGGGGGCGGTCAACTCAAAGATAACCTGGAACTGAAGATTCCCGCCGAGCGTCTGCTCGATCGGCGCAACCTGCTGGCCGGTCTCGACCGGATGAAGCGCGACGCCGAGCGCGAAATCGCCGTCAAAGGTGCCGACGAATTCCAACAACAGGCGCTCGATGTCATCACTCGCGGCGTCGCGCAAGCTTTCGATCTCAAGCAGGAAAGCCAGGCCACGCTCGAGCGCTACGACACGTCGAAAGTCTTCCGCAACGAAGATGTGCAGCGCTGGGGCGATATGCGCCGCAGCACCAACTTGCTCGGCCGGCAGATGCTCCTCGCTCGCCGCTTGTGCGAAGCGGGTTGCGGGTTCGTCACCGTCAGCGATTGTGGCTGGGACATGCACAGCAACGGCAACAGCCCGAAGTTCCTCGGTGGCATGCAACCGCTGGGTCACCAGGTCGATCACGCTGTCAGTGCGTTCATCGACGACGTGCGCGAGCGCGGCCTGCAAGAGAAGATCCTGCTCGTTGTCACCGGCGAAATGGGGCGCACCCCGCGCATCAATAACAACGGCGGTCGCGATCACTACGGCGATCTGACTCCGCTGTTACTCTTCGGCGGCGGGCTGAAGATGGGGCAAGTCATCGGCCAGTCAGACGGCCAGGCAGCTCGCGCGGCGGGCAAGTCCTATCGCCCGCAGAACCTCCTCATCACGCTGATGAACGTCCTGTTCGACATGGGGCTCCTCCGCCTGCAAACCAACATCCCCCGCGACGTCGCCAAGCTGGGCGAAACGGCCGAACCCATCGACGGCCTCCTCTAGTGGGACAGGCTTCCAGCCTGTCATTTCTATTCCACTCGACGGGCCATCCCACTTCTTCCCGAATCGCCAAAACCGCGCTCCCCAGCTATCATCAACGCGGCTCCGTATCGTCTCGTTCTTGTCCCCAATCTCCAATTTCCAGCTCCCAATTCCCAGCTCCTCCCCCATGTCCGAACCGTTCGAACATCTGCGCCACAAGCCGCCGACGGCTCTGGAGCGACCGCGCGAGTTGATCATTGTCTGCGCGCCGCTACGCAGCAATGTGAACCTGTCGAACATGCTCCGCACCGCGGGCTGCTGCGGCATCACGCGGGTCGTAGCGTGCGGCAATCCCAGCATTCACAAATCGATTGCCCGCGATGGCGGCGAACAAGTCGAACTGGAAGTGCATCGCACGTTGCTTCCGGTCCTCAAGCAGTTAAAGGAAGAGGGCTATCCACTTATCGGCTTAGAACAGACCACCGGTGCCCACAACTTGCACACGTATCAGTTCCCGCGCAAAGCGGCGCTCGTACTCGGCAACGAACGACTCGGGCTGACCGAAGAGCAGCTCCAGTGGATGGATGCCTGCGTCGAGATTCCCGTCTATGGCCTGCCGTTCAGCTACAACGTGGCCACTTCGGCAGCACTCGCCATGTACGAGTACTGCCGGCAATATCCGCAGGGCTAAGCTCGCCTGTTATAGCGCCCGCATGAACGCTACGAGATCGACCTTCTCGTCTTTGGTCAGCTTGAGTTCGAGCACGATGTTGAAGAACTCGACCGTATCTTCCAGCGTCAAGCAGCGACCATCGTGCAGGTAGGGAGGACTATCTTTGATGCCCCGCAGCGTGAAGGTCTTAATCGGACCGTCCCCTGGTTCGTCATACATGAACCGCTCCAGATGCAGGTCGTGCATCTTGTCGTCGAGATAGAACGCTCCGCTGTGGCAACTCGCACATTTTCCCTTGCCGAAGAAGATGGCTTCGCCCCGCAGTTCGGCGTCGCTGGCTTTGTCGGGATTGAGTCGCCCTGTGGCCACGTCCAACTTAGGTGCCGGTGGAAAATCGAGCATGTTCTGCATTTGAGCCATGTTGCTGACCAGCACGCGGTCGATGATGTTCATCCCCTTCTTCGCCGCATGCGATTGATCGCCATTGAAGTAGGCAGTCCGTTGTTCGAACTCGGTGAAATCTTCAATCGATCGCAAGCTGCGCTTCGAGCCGTGAATCTGCTGATTAAAGACGCCACGCAAGCTAGTCGTATCGAGTCGCATCCGGCGCTCTTGCGGCCGCGTGTCTGGATTCAAGTGGAACTGGGCCGTCGTATGTCCGTTCACGTGACAATCGAAACAGGTCACTCCCAAACTGGGCTCGAGAGTTTTCCGATCATCGGTTGGATTGAATTCTTCCTGCGGAAATGGAGTCACCAGCATTCGCAGACCGTCGAGTTGCACCGGCGTGAGCAGACCTTTGAAGAGGCGATAATAGTTGTTGATCGTGACGACTTCGCCCTGCGAAACGTCACCGAGTTCCGGACGATTATTCAAGAAGATCGCGGGCGGAAACTCGGGCAGAAACTCTTCCGGCAGATCGAAATCGACATCGAACCGTTGCAGCCTCGGAAACATCTGGACCTGCATCTGCGGGAAGACTTGCCCACCATTCGTCTGCAGCGGATGAGGCAGCGCCGTGTAAGGAAAGGCTCCTTTCTCGCGAATCTCCGCAGGCGTCATGCTGGCGAAGTCTTCCCAGCGCATACCTTCCGGCAGGATGGCCGTCGGTCCCACTGCGAGTGGTTTGCCGCGCGACATGGTGGCTTTCGGATCGAGCCGTGGCCGCATATTAAAGCGACCGGCCAGGTAAGACTTCTGCGCGGCCATCACGTCTGCTTTGGCCCGCGATTCCTTCGTCATGATTTCTTCGAAGGGCTGCATCGGCCGTGCGGAGCCATTGCCATCGCGGCCGAAATCGAACCCCAAGGTTTGTCCCTGGTTGGGCTGCTTCTGCAAATCGCGCGTGATGGGCGCGGGATCCTTGGCAGACGTTGCAATGGCCAGGTCGTGTTCGGTTTTCAACTGCTCCACTCGCTGTTGTACCGGGCGAGCAGGAGCCTGAGCTTCCTGCACGGCATCGCGACGCGACGCTGGCAGCGGTACAGCCCCCGGTTGTCCCACCGCGCGGAAGGCAAAACCACCGGCCAGCGTAACGCCGCACAGGATGGCTGAGGTAATGGCTAGTCTCTTCATGGGTGGCTCCTGCTACTTACTTTCAATCAATGACGAATGGTGTGCCGACAAATCAAAGCACGTTTGATGCCACGCTTTCGACTGCCGCAAATTGGCCACTCTTTCGTCCACAACGTTCACAAACGGCATTGGCCGCAACTCAACATTTGCCAATTCTTGTGCCGCAACCTGTCAGGTTGGTCAGTAGTCGTTCAGTTCAAGGTTTCAGGATCGCTGTTCCCGGCGCGGCATACTCTTTGCCCACCTTCGTACGCATCGTTTCGTCCAGCTTGTCCCTGAACATTTCCGAACGACAAGGTTTGACCATGCCCGCCAAGACTCAGCCCAAACGCCAAATCCGTCCCGAACAAAAGCAGAACCGCCGTCCCGGTCTCGAAGCGAAGATGAAGCCATTGCCGGAAGTGACCCGGTCCTCACATGCCGGCAGCGGCAAGCTGCAAGATCAGGTGGCGATCATTACGGGGGGCGATAGCGGCATCGGCCGCGCCGTGGCCGTCGCCTTTGCCAAGGAAGGAGCGCACGTCGCGATTGTATATCTGAACGAGCACGACGATGCCCGCGAAACCGAACAGCAAGTGCGCGAGCATGGCCGCGAGTGCCTGCTGATTCCCGGCGACATTGGCCGCGAAGCTGTATGCCAGAAGGTGGTGACACAAACGCTGAAGAAGTTTGGCCGGCTCGACATTCTGGTGAATAATGCGGCCGAACAACACCCGCAGAAGTCGCTTGCCGACATCACCGCCGAACAACTGGAACGAACCTTTCGAACGAACATCTTTTCGTTCTTCTATCTGACCAAAGCGGCCCTACCGCGCTTGGATCCCGGCGCGCGGATCATCAACACGACTTCAGTCACGGCCTATCGCGGCAGTCCCGAGTTGCTCGATTACTCGGCGACGAAAGGGGCGATTGTCACGTTCACGCGCTCGCTGGCGATGCAGTTGGTCGACAAGGGAATCCGCGTGAATGGCGTTGCGCCGGGACCAATCTGGACGCCACTTATTCCTTCTACGTTTGCAGCGGACAAAGTGAAGAAGTTCGGCTCCGATGTGCCGATGGCCCGCGCCGGCGAACCGGCCGAAGTGGCTCCCTGCTTCGTGTTTCTCGCTGCTGAAGATTCCTCGTACATCACCGGGCAGATTTTGCATCCCAACGGCGGCGAAATTGTGAATGGGTGATGAGAATGGGCTAGGAACTAGGGGCTGGGGGCTAGTAAGACGTGCCTACGTTTTCTCTTCTCTAGTCCCCAGCCTCTAGCCCCCACCCACTCACACTCGATTCGCGCGCAGTTCTGCCAGCGAGTAATGCGTATCGCGCCAGCGGATGCCGCCGCGTACGAAGGTGAGAATCATCGCCCGCCATTGAATGTAGGTGAAGATCGCCACCGTGAGCGGGAAACCGAAAGCGGTGCTCAGGGGAATGCTCATCGTGCGAGCAAAGCGGGCAACCATGAACAATTGAACGACCACCGCGGCCACATAGAACCACCGCGCTGGACCGGGAACAATCCAAACCGCGAGGAACGGCCAGACATGCATGGTGAGGAGGAAGAGGGAAGAAAGGACCGTGTGCCAGATTCGATAGTCGACGCCGGAGAAGGCGTTCTTCTCGAGGCCGACGATGATCTCGTTCAGCGAACTGTACCACTCGACGGCGATCATCCCCATCCCATGCACCAGGTCTTGCTTGTGCCCGCTCTGCTTCACAATTTTGCCGAGTTTCATGTCGTCATCGGGGCGCATGCGGATCGGTTCGTGTCTCCCAATCTGTTGATAAACGCTGGCGCGAATCAGGTTGAACGCGCCGATGCCGACGTGCGCGGAGCTGTTTGGATTACGAATCAGCCACGGCTTGACGAAGATCGTGAAGAAGATCGAAAAGGTAACCACGAACGCCTGCAGCAGCCAGGAGTTCATGTTGACGTCGGGGGTCGCGGCGAGATGGTCGACCTGATTTGTGACGGCGTAGCTAATGGCGCGGCGGAGTGCGGTTCGTTCGAACACGATGTCGGCATCGGTGAAGAGTAACCACTGGCCGTCCGAGTGATCGGCCCCGAGTTGCAGCGCATGATTCTTGCCGAGCCAACCGGCGGGCAGTTCCGTCACGTGCACGACGTTCAGCTGCGGATACTCGGCGGCCAGGCGCGAGAGGATCGCTCCCGTCTGATCGCGCGAGCGATCGTTGACGAGCGTGATCTGCAGGTTCGGATAATCGATGGCCACCAGCGAGCGAACGGCCTCTTCGATGTTCCGCTCTTCGTCCTTGGCACCCGCGATGAGCGAAATGCGCGGCAGCGGCTGCGCGGAGTCAGCTGGGAGTGGCACTTCGGCCAGGCGACGGACGCAGCGGTCGCTATAGGCCAGCAGCAGGACCATCAGAACGGAAAAGACTGCCGTGAAGATCGCGAGAACAAGAACAGCCCAGTGAAGGACGAGGAGCACCAGTGGCCAGAAATCCATTACGAGAGTCCCAGAATCCGGCGGGCATTACCGCGATAAATCTTCTGCGCCACTTCGGCCGGCAGCTGCAGCTTTTGTTCGAACAGATCGAACTGCGGGACCGCTTGGGCTGGTGCTAGAAAGTCGGTGCCGAACATCACGCGGTCTTGTCGACGAATTAAAAATTGTTCGCCAAATTCCAGGTCGCGACTAATGGCCCCGGCACCACTGCCGGCGGACAGATCGGCAAACAGGTTCGGATATTTTTCCATGAGCGCGTCCATCGCACCACCAGGGGCGACTTTTCCCTTGGGATAACCGCCGAGATCGACCTGCGAAGTATCGCCGCTAATCGACGCCCACCAACCCGGCCCATGACCGATGAACTTGCAGTCGGGATGTGCTTCGAGCGCTTTGGCCAGTCCGGGAAGCCCGGGCTTATCGAGATTGCGTTGATTGTCGAGATGAAACAAGAGCGGCCATTTCAGTTCGTGGCAGGCAGCATACAACGCCATGTTGCGGGGGTCGTCGATGGCCACACCGGGCTTGTGCTCGCCAAAACCCTTGGCACCCGCCTCGCGATATTTTTCGAGCATGGTGAGTAAGCCCTTCGCGCCGCCGTTGTAACTGGTGCGAGGATCGACGCAGCAGAAGGGAATCAGCCGGTCGCGAAACGGGCTGGTCTGTTGCAGCACGAAATCACTCGTCAGCAAATAGCTCGAAGACTCGGGCGACACGAGCGGCAGCACCACGGCTTGCGCGATCTTATGAGCGTCCATCCAGCGGAGCAATTCTTCCGCGCTTAACGGCTGCGTGGTGTTCCACGTTTGCCCCAAGTGCGTGTGCATGTCGACGTAGTCGCCCGTGGGGAATTTTTTGTCTTCCGCCTGGAGGTGATAGTGACTGGCGGCAACGAGGGCGGCCGCGGTGGCTGAGAGGAAATGACGGCGATTCATAAGCGAAGTCCTCAAAGTGGGATAGGCATCCTGCCTGTCACCAATCTCCTGCTGCCGAGTTCACAGGCTGGAAGCCTATGCCACGATATCTTTTTGCCGCGCTGAGCCTATCGCAGTGCGGCCCTTGGGGCAAGCATTGCAGGAGCCCAGCTGGCATAATCAAGCGATGCCTGCACTGCCTCACCGCGCGAATCTCATCGCCGTTTTATTCGCGATGACTTACCCCACGTTACTCACGTGGGTCTATTTCACGTTGCTCAAAGATTCACCCAGCACGTGGCAGCAAGCGGCGTTCGGCATTGGCAAAGTGATTCAATTCGCCTTTCCCGCAGTCTGGGTGTTTTGTATCCAACGACGTCCACTAGCGTTGCCGCAGCTCCCAACGCGCGGGCTAGGTTTAGCGCTGCTAATTGGAATCGCACAACTGATCGCCGGGCTGGCAGTCTATTACTTCTGGCTCAAGTCGAGCGGTGTCTTCACTGCGCCCGTGCAAGAGATGTTGGCCAAGCTGAGGGGCTTTGGGCTGGACTGGCGCGCGGGATTTGTGGCGCTAGCGATTGGCTACTCGCTGGTTCATTCGTGGCTCGAAGAATACTACTGGCGCTGGTTCGTGCTGAATGAACTGCGACCGCGCGAAGAACTTTCTGATGCCACGAGCAGCGCGACGATATCCGCAGCGACCTGGCGGGCGATCGCAATTTCCAGCGTGGCCTTCATGGCCCATCACGTGCTAGTGCTCGCGGGCTATTTTCGCTGGGATTCGCCATGGACATATATCCTGTCGCTCTGCGTTGGCAGCGGCGGCGCGATCTTCGGCTGGCTTTATGTGCGGAGCCGATCAATCTATGCCCCGTGGCTGGCCCATGCGTGCGCCGATGCCGTGATCTTTCTCATTGGCTACGATCTGCTCGGCTCGCAGTTGAAGTAGTCACTTCGGCGTCTCGTAGCGATCGAGCAGGAGTTGATGAAACTCCAGATTCGTTTCCGGATCATGGGCTTGCAGTTGCAGTGTGCCGCCGGCAAGTCGCAGCCCGCGGCGCGGGTTCTCGTTCGGCTCGCGCATATCGGTCCAGTCGCAGGTTTGATGGCCATTCACCCAGATGGAAATGTGCGGGCCAGCAATGACCGTCGTCAAACGAAAGAGTTCACAATCGCGGCAGACCAATTTGCGCGCATGCTGGCGATCGTCGACCGAACCCGTGCAGCAGCCCCCTTGGCCGTTGCGCGTATCGTAAACGCGATTGTGCAACTGAGTCTCGTAGCCCATCATCACTGTGCCGGGCGGATTGCGCAGAAAGATGCCACCGTTGGTGTGGGCTTCCGCTGTCCGTACATCGGCCTGCAACAGAAAATCTTGCAGCAGCGGCGGAGCAGTGCCAACGTCGCCGTTGGCCTTTGCCGCACCATGATACTCCAGCGCGCCGGGACCACCGAGAGCGTGAATGTGCCCGTCTTGAACTTTCCAACTCACCGTCTTGTCGGGGCGAGATTTGGGGTAGGCGAGCACCCGCCAGCCACTCAAGTCTTTGCCGTTGAAGAGGGGAACTGCCTGAGTGGGCCGCAGCGAGAACTCACCGACCGCCAGACCGTCTTTCAATTGCAGTTGTCCCAATCGATGAGCACACTTGACGCGTTGCCACCCAGGCTTGAGAGGAAGCGAGAAAGCAGTCCCCGCCTGCAATGTTCCAGCCGTCACGACATTCAGGCGCAGTTCATAACAGTGAAACGGGCTCGTCGTGGTTCCCGCGGTTAGCACGCGCGACGAGCCGGCCTTGTTCTGGTTCATCTCTAGTTTGGCGTCTTGCCAACCAAACGTCGTCTTTCCGTCGAACAGGGCAATCCAACCGGTAAGCGCCTCCTCTTTGCTCAGACCATAGCCATACTCGGCCGGGGATTTCTCATCGGCCAGCGGCTCCGTGAAGCCTTCCTCACCACCGGCAAGGGTGAGCAGAACGAGGGCCAGCGAATTGAACATCGAAGATGCTCCTGGGCAATGGCGAGAGGTAGCCAGCACTTGGCAGCGTGAAACTATCCTGCTGGCATTGCGAACTCAAGCACTGAACTTGATCGAAGTCTTCACATTCATGATAAGAGTCGACGGCAATTGGAAATCGAAACTCGCAGTTTCCTTATTACGGTAAGGAGTTACGTCGACCTCGGAAGTCCTAAGTGCTGGAGATTTTATCCGTTACAGCAGATTGGCAACTTCTGGAGTCGAGTTCGCTTTCCGGAAACTCTTGGCCGTCGCCACGAGCCAAGGAAACGGCGACTCTCCCGCTTTGGGTTTGGTCTTTCGCCCGGGGTCTAGCCGTGGTAGCTTGATGGATTCAAATTTGCATCGCAGACGCCGCCAGCTCGCGCGGAATCGAGTTACCCACGGTTGGTAACCCGGCTGAGGCGGCGGAGTTGCGTCGATTTTTCAGGTGATTTCATGGCGAAGCCCCATCGTGCCACAAAGAAAGCCAATCATGGCAAGCGCCCGGCCAACGGCAAGGCCAAGCGTGCCAAACGCAAATTGGTCCGTACCTAAGACTTCCATTGGTTTTTCGCCAACCCCGCCAACCAGCCAGCCGATTTGCTTCACGACCGTTTACTGAGCAGGTCTGTGGTTTGTCCGCGTCCGGGAAGGGATGATGCTGTGGCCCAGCAAGACTTTTTGGTTGACTTGTCGACGATCGATTTCAGCCGCCCCATGGCGACGCTGGAGGAAATTCGTAAATTCAACCCGCAACGCTTCGAAATGGAGCAGTTGACGGCCGTTGTCCACGTCGATGAGACGAGCTATCTGAGCGTTGGCTACAAAGACACGTCGGTCGACGATTTCTGGGTCCGCGGCCACTTCCCCGCTTTGGCCATCATGCCCGGCGTGGTCATGCTCGAATCGATCGCCCAGCTGTGCAGCTTCGTAACGCAAAAGTACGACCTGCTCGGCAGTGAAATCGTCGGCTTCGGCGGCCTAGAAGAAGTGCGATTTCGCGATCCGGTGTTTCCCGGCGATCGCTTCCTCGTCATGTGCAAGCTGGAAAAAGTTCGTCGCGGCCGGATGATTGTCTGCACCTTTCAGGGCGCGGTGAACGATCGACTGTGCATCGAGGGAACGCTCAAAGGCGTGCCGATTCCGGTCTCGGCCTTGCAAGAGTATCAGAAAACACGCGGCGCTAAAGCCTAAGTAGGGTAGCTCCGTGGGCCGACGTGCTCTTCCCAAAATCGATCCGCAGCTGGATCTCAGCCGGCACCTCCTCACGGCGAGCGAACTTCCCAAGCCGTTCGCGCCCGCAACACTCTTTGGCCATTCCTCACCGGTCGAAGTCGAAGTCGGTAGTGGCAAGGGACTATTCCTGCTGAGCGCTTCGGGCGAGCGGCCCGAACACGATTTTTTTGGCGTCGAAGTGGCGATGAAATATGCCCGCTTCGCAGCGTCACGCCTAGCGCGCGCGGGCCGCACCAACGCGCTGATGGCGCAAGGCGACGCGCTCGCCTTCTTTCGCGAGTGGGTCACCGACAGTTCGTTGCACGCGGTGCACGTTTACTTTCCCGATCCGTGGTGGAAGAAGAAACATCGTCGCCGGCGCGTGATGAACGAAGCATTCTTGCACGACGTGATTCGGACGCTGATTCCCGGCGGCAAGCTCCACTTTTGGACCGATGTCGAAGAGTATTTTCAAACGTCGCTGGAACTGATTGCACAGTTGCCGCCGCATCCCGCCGGCAAACTCCTCGGGCCACTCGCAGTGCCTGAATCGCCAGCCGAACACAACCTCGACTATCGCACGCACTTCGAGCGCCGCATGCGTCTGCATGAGTTGCCCGTCTATCGGTCGGAGTTCTCAAAAGAAGCGACTCCGGCAATACCTGCGCCGGCATAGCTCGCGCGATCGATACAACTGCGCCAACGCGCCCGGGCGATTCGTCGTTATCGGCACATTCTCTCCCGATTCGCCGGCAGTTCAGCGGCCTGATAGTACACTCGCTAGAAATCGGTCGCGACCCAATTAGGCTGGAAGGTAGCTCTTCTCATCGCCTGTTCTGGGTGTGCTGCCATGCGTCCATCATTTGCGTCTTCGCTCCGCTCGACTCTACTTGCGCCGGCCCTGATTGCGCCGGCCCTGTTGCTCATCGCAAGTGCAGCGCCCGCCGTGGGTGCCGATTGGCTGACTGCCCCTTCGTACTACACGAACGATCCGCTCTCGGGCGCACCGGTAACGCAGTACTCGCAGATCGGACCATTTTACTATTATCACCGGGCCGACTTCATGCGCAGCGGCTATCGAAACTATCGGAGCACGATTCAGGCGGGCGGCAGTGCAGACAATATGCACATTGTCGAAGAATACGGCCGGGCTGTGCGGCCGTACGAAGAATGGCGATTCCCGTTTCGTCCGTTCTCGGTCCCCTACGATCAATGGGGCCCTCCGTTCGGCGGACTGGGAACCACGGTCATCAACAATGGTGGCTGGGGTGGCGGTTGGAACGGCGGCGGTTGGAACGGTGGTGGCGGCTTCCCTCCCAATGGGCCCATTGGTCCAAACGGGCCTAATGGCCCCAACGGTCCCGGCAACATGGGACCGGGAAATATGGGCCCCGGCAATATGGGGCCCGGCAATATGGGGCCCGGTGGCTGGAACGGAGGCGGTTGGAATGGTGGTGGTGGATGGAATGGCCCCGGAGCTTGGGGTGGGCAGCAGAAAAACTATGCCCAGCCTTGGCTCGATGGCTACTATCCGACTTACGACCGCAACGACCGGTCGCAGTACTATCGTTCGTACCAATAAGCGGCTGTACCTGAATTGGTGCACAAGTATTCCGCCCGAACACTCTGCCTGGTTGCCGCGTATTACCACTCAGGCACACGCGGTTCTGTTGCATCAGCTAAGTGCTTGCTAGCAAGTCAGTTCGACGGGCTGGCCGGCAAAATCGGAAAAAACCTCCCAAACCCACGCTCGGGCCGAAGATTCCGTTTCGTTGCTGCCGATGCAAAGTCTATCTATAAGGAACTGTGTCGTTGCAATTGATAGATTCTCGCCAGCTTGCCTTTTGCGGTTGGTAGGGCAGTCATCAATGGTCCCGAGCGGTCAACAGAAAGGTCTGTATGCGTCAAGCGCGCAAGCATCCTAGCGGTCGTGGTTTCCAACGTCTGGCGATGGAGAAGTTAGAAGATCGTTCGCTCATGGCCGGTAACGTGACCGCCGTGGTTACCAACGGCGTCCTCGTGGTCACCGGCGATACCGCGGACAACGGCATCACCATCGACTACAACCAAACCACCGATGCCTATTCGGTGATCGGGACGACCCCGACCGGCAGCACTGCCACGACGATCAACGGCCTGGATACTTCGGTGCCGGCGAACGCGCAGATCTTCAACAACGTTACCAAGGGAATTCGCGTCATTGCGAATAACGGCAACGACCTCTTGGTGTTCGGCGCTGCCACTTCCACTTCGTTTGTCGTCGATGGCTTTGTCGACATTCAAATGGGGAATGGCAACGACACGGTGACCATCGGACGCAATGGCAACGCAGCGGGTGGGGCAGCCCCCATCGCCAACGAATTCGAAGTTGGCACCACAATGGCCATTAAGCTCGGTTCGGGTAACGACACGCTCGATATTACGAATGCTTCGATCGCCCGCGATCTCACCATTCATGCCGACGTCAACAATCCTTTGAACACGGCCACGGACGGCAACGACACCGTTCGCTTCCCGACGACCTTCACACCCAGCGGCGGTGAGCTCACTGCCTTCCCGGTGACGGTTGGCAAGAAGACAACGGTTCTGCTCGGCGGCGGAGCCGACACGTTCAACGGAGCAAACCTTCGTGCTCGGGGCGGAATGTTCGTCCAAGACTTGGGAGCCAACCTGAACTTCGACCTGGTCGATACTGTGGTGGGGGGCGAACTCAAGTTGCAAAAGACGGGTGGAAGTGCCAATGACATCCTCATCGACAACGTCCAAGCTGGTACGCTGCGAATCAGCACCGGTAACGCCGTCGATACGATTGCGGTTCGCGATTCGATCTTCGAACGGATGTACATCGAATCGGGGGGCGGCGTCGATCGCATCACCATCGGCAACACCCGAGTCCGTAAGCTCGGCTTGATTGATGGCGGCCGCGAAAAGGCCCGCCTGATTCAAGAAGGGGGCAATACGCTTCGCGGCGTTGTCAAAATCAAGACCTTTACGAACTAAGCTCAGACCGCGCGGCGACTACCAATCGCCCACGCTGCCATCGCTGAGAAAGACTCGCTGCAGCACCTCTTGTTCGAAGGGGTGCTTCTTCACTTCGGCCTCGTCGATTTCGATGCCGAGACCCGGCCGCTGATTCGGCCGCACGATGCGCCCCTTCGGGTCAATCGTAAATCCTTCTTGCACCACATCTGCTCGCCACGGCACATCGTTGTGGACCGTCTCGCAGATGATGTAGCTGGGCTGGGCAAAGCCAAACTCCAACGACGCGGCCGTGCTGACTGGCCCCTGCGGATTGTGCGGCGCAAGCGCAATGCGATGAGCTTCGGCCAGCGCGGCGATGCGACGCGCTTCGGACAAACCGCCGCAGTGAGTAATATCGAGCTGGCAAACTTCGCAGCCCCGAGCGGCGAACAAGTCGCGAAACTGAGCCAGATGCGTCAGCCGCTCGCCGGTTGCTACTGGAGCTACGAGCTCGCGGTTAATCATCGCCAGACCTTCGATGCTCTCCGGCCAGCAAGGTTCTTCGAAGAAGTACAGATGATAAGGCTCGAGCGCCTTGCCAAACTGCAGGCCCATCGCCGGTGACGGCCGCGCGTGGCAATCGACCATGATGTCGATCTCTTCCCCTACAGCTTCACGCATGGCGCGAACGGCTGCTTCAGCTGCGCGAACTGGCTTCATTCCCTCCAGCGGCAAGGTCGAAGGGACCGCCATACTCTTGAAGGCAGTGTAACCATCGGCAACTGCCTGCTGCGCGAGTTCTGCAAACCGCTTGGCATTGTCGACGGGCGTTTCGTAAAAATCTTCCATCCGCCCGCCGCCAAGATGGCAATACGTCCGCACATGATCGCGAACCGGTCCGCCCCACAGCTTGCTGCAAGGCATGTTGGCGACTTTGCCGAGAATATCCCAGAGCGCGATATCGATGCCGGCAATCGCGGTCGAACGCACGATGCCGTTGCCGTGCCAGAAGTGCTGGCGGTGCATCATCTGCCACAAGTGTTCGATGCGCGTGGGATCTTCGCCGACTACTAACTGCGATAAATCTTCGATCGCGCCGACGACAGCCCGCGTGTGCCATTCGAGCGTCGCTTCGCCCCAGCCAAACAGCCCAGGCTGATCGGTGTGAACTTTGACGAAGATCCAATTCCGCATGCGGGCGTGGCAAACGAGGGGCTCAATGCGCGTAATTTTCATGGTGCAGTTTTTTCAGTAGGGTCCGCTGTGCGGACCATGACCAGTTCACGATTAGTAGTAGCGCGAATCAACAAACAAACGCACAGCGGACCTTAGGAACCGATTAATTGATTCACGAGTTGGGTTGCCGCGGCGACCACCTGCTCAAACGTGCCCGGGGCGAGGACCGCCACCGACTCTTGATACAAACCGCGGCCATAACTCTCGCGAGGCACAATATACGATGGGCCCCAGCCATCGACGAGTGTCATCACAATGATTGGCGTTTCCGGATGCGCGCGGCGCACTGCCGTTTGCAGACCGCTGTACAACTCTCCGCGTACCCCGAGCCAAATCGCATCGCCCAACCGCCAGGCTTGAATGACGTACGGATATTGATCCGGCGGCAACTCATCCAGGCGGCGCAGCATCCGCGTTTGCCGTTCGACCAGCGCGTGAGCATCGCGGGCCTCGGCTTGATCGCCAGCAGCCAGGGCTTCCAGTTCCACTTGCTGCTGCTTTTCCAATGTCGCTTCGACCTCGGCGCGGCTGGGGCGATCTTGCCGATAAGAAAGAGCGAGTTCGGTATTCTGCCAGGCGAGGGTGCTTGCCTGTGCGCGGCGGGCCTCGCTCCACGGTTCGTCCTTCCAAGTACCCAGCGTGGCACCGGAGATGGTCGGTCCTTGATAGACATAGGTCGTGCCCGCTGGGGGAAGTGCAGTAAGAGCTTCGAGCACTGCATAGGCCAACTGTCTGCCGTTGCGATCGGCGACTGCCACATCACCGACGAAACCTTCGCGGGGGCCAATCTCGGCCGAAGCGCCTTGCAGAAAGATGCACGGCGCAGAGCCCGTTTCGCGTTCGACCGTTTCGCGCAGCGCGCCGATGAAGTCGGGACTAATCAGCTGATTTTCCCAAGCAAGTGTGGTGGGGTGGCAGGCGTAGTTGACAAAGGTGGCGAGAATTTTCCCCGCTTCGTTCGTCACGCGCGCGACGACGACTGTGTCGTCCGCGGGTAGTGAGGGATTGAAGCCGCACACGAACTGCTTGCGATCTGCATCCCAAAAGTCGCGATTCGTCGCCAGCGAACAGTGGCCCATGCCATAGGTGATCGTGGCTTCTGCGAGTTGCTCGTTGGCCTGCAGGACCAATTGGCCGCAGCGGCTGGCCACCTCGCGCAGATAGGGACCAATCAGCTCACCCCCCGGCAAGTTCTTGCGGTCCAGGCTCATCAGCCCAGCACCGTGCGTATGCGTGAATGTGATCAATAACTGTTTCGCACGCGTGCCGGCAATTTCTTCAATCGTCGATTTCAGCAGCTCGATTTCTGTCTCGCCGAGTAAACAATGATCGAGCGTAATGAGCGCCCGGTTATCGGTCGCTGCACTGCTGAGGGGCGCAATCACAACCGCCGAAGCCACGAGCGGGCGATGCACGCCCGCTGCTCTCTCGTGCGTGGCCGCACCCCACATGCGGTGATAGATGCCAACCGGCGGCGTGATATCGCCGCGAGCAATGCCGAAGCGGCAGACAGATTGGGGCGATTCGTGGCGCATGATGGTGGGCTCAGGCAAATCGGGCGGGGGTTCGAGGAGAGATGGAGTGAAAATAGCACGAATGCCGTTCACGCGAAGTGTGTTCAAGTGTACACTAATCAAAATCCTCCTCTGCAGGGTTCTGTTATGCCTGACGAAACTCCCCACCGCTATGTTGCCCGCGCGGCGACCGTGAATCCGCCGAATCGCTTCGAGCATTCGCGGCAAGAGGCCGATCATGAGCATGGGTTTGCTGAAGATGAACAACTGCCAGGCGAGCGAAGGAAGGTCGAGACGGAATTCTTGCCCGACCGGGCAGAAACGTTGATTCGCGAGAACGACAGCCCGGATGTTTCGTTTCGCTTCAGCCTCAATGCCTATCGCGGCTGCGAACATGGCTGCGTTTATTGTTACGCCCGGCCCGGGCACGAAACATTGGGAATGAATGCGGGGCTCGATTTCGAAACGCGCGTGCTGGTGAAGTTCGATGCGGCGCGAATCCTCCGTCGCGAGCTGAACAAGAAGAAGTGGCAGCCCGAGCCAATCATGATCTCGGGCGTAACCGACTGCTACCAGCCTGCGGAACGACGCTTCCGACTAACGCGGGGCATTTTGGAGGTGCTGCTCGAAGCGGAACATCCGCTGACGATGATTACCAAGAACTCGCTCATTCTCCGCGATCTCGACCTGTTGCGACCTTTGGCCGAGCGCAAGCTGGTCGGTGTGGGCATTAGCATCACCACGCTCGATGCAGACCTGGCTCGGACCATGGAACCGCGAACCGCCACGCCCGCGGCCAAGTTGCGGGCGATTCGCGAATTGACCTCAGCTGGTGTATCTGTGCGGGTGATGGTCGCGCCGATCATTCCAGGCTTGAACGATCACGAAGTGCCGGCGATTCTGGCCGCGGCGAAAGCAGCTGGTGCGCACAACGCCGGCTATGTCATGCTCCGGTTGCCCTGGGCCGTCGCTCCCATCTTTAGCGCTTGGCTGCTCGAACATCGCCCGTTGCAGGCCGACAAAGTAGAGTCGCTGCTGCGCGAAGTGCGGGGCGGCAAACTCTACGATGCAGAGTTCGGCCAGCGCATGACCGGAACCGGCCCGTACGCCGATAGTGTGCGAACCACCTTTCAAGCGTTCTGCCGCAAACTGGGTCTCGATCAACCTTCGCCAGCGCTCGATTGCAGTCGCTTTCGCCCCCCGCGCTTGCCGGGTGGACAGGGGCAGTTGTTTTAGCTTTCGTGGTTTTTGCGGCCATTGCTGGGCGATCGGTTCCCCTGGTCGCCCCAACCAAATGCCCTAAAATAACGTAAGTTATTGATATGTTTTGTCCGCTCGCACGCCCGAGGAGCTCACGCTCATGTCCCAAGCATCCCCGAATTATCCGCCGCAGCCCATTGTCATCTATCAAAGTGGAGCGGGTTTTTGGAAGCTCGCTGCGGTCTTCGGTTGGGTTGGGCTCTTCATCGCCGGGCTGATCGTCATCGGTCAATGGTCGGCACTGGCCGAATACTTCGACGTGACGAATGGGCTGGAAGAAAAGTACGTCAGCGGCGGCAAGTTCTCGTCCGACAAGATTGCCGTGATCTCCATCGAAGGCGTCATCATGGAAGGGGACGGCTTCGTCAAGCAACAGATCGACCGCGTGCGCGAAGACAAAGACGTGAAGGCGATTATCGTTCGCGTCGACTCTCCCGGCGGCACGGTCACCGGCAGCGACTACATCTATCACCACCTGAAGCGGCTGCGCGAAGACAAGGGAAAGATCCCGCTCGTCGTCAGCATGGGGAGCATGGCTGCCAGCGGCGGTTACTATGTGTCGATGGCCGTCGACGATCAAGAGAACGTCATTTTTGCCGAGCCGACGACGACAACCGGATCCATTGGTGTCATCATTCCGCACTACGACCTGACCGGTTTGCTGGACAAGCTCGATGTAAAAGACGATTCGATCGCCAGCCACGAGCGGAAGCAAATGCTGAGCATGACGAAACACATTTCGCCCGAGCATCGCGAACTGATTCAGGCCTATGTCGACGAAAGCTTCGGCCGCTTCAAGAACATCGTGAAGTCGGGTCGCCCGATCTTTCAGAAGGACGAATCCGCTCTCGACCAACTCGCCACCGGCGAGATCTTCTCGGCCGACCAGGCGGTGAAGCATGGGCTCGTCGACAAAATCGGCTTTCTCGAAGATGCCGTGGCTCGCGCGCTGGAACTGGCCAAGCTGGAGAAAGACAGCGTCCGCGTCGTGAAGTACAAGCGACCCGCATCACTCTTCGACATCGGTGCCATGGCGAAAGCCCAACAAGGAAGCGCGAACATTTCGGCGCTCACGGGCCTGCTCGAAATGTCGACGCCGCGAGCTTATTACCTGTTTTCGGCGTTTCCCACGCTGGCTGCGAGCAAACGCGCGGAGTAACAGTTCTCGGGCACGGTGATCGTGATTACCCTGAGCCGTTTGGGTCAGGCCCGATCTCGCCGAAAGCGATACTCGAGCCCTAAAAACTTCCCGACCCCGCATGATTATTCTGCGGGTGGCGCTTCCGCAGCAGGAGCAGCTTCAGCGGGTGATGCCGGCGTTTCTTCAACTGCTGGCGCAGCTTCGGCGGCAGGGGCTTCAGCCGGTGGCGGAGCCTTCGCTGGACCACGGTTGGCAGACTTGCCCTTCACAACGGGCTTGCCAGCAGCAGCCGCTTCGTTGTCTTCGATCCGCTTGCGCTGCTTCTCGGCGTCGGCAACCTTTTCAGCTTCCAGCGCGAGCGTTTCCGCTTGCTCGACGATCTTCTCGACCTGTTCTTCCGTCATGCTCCCCATTTCCATGAGGGCATCGGGTTCGATCACCGAGAGATCGTCGTACGACAGGTAGCCCTGTTCGACCAACCGCTGGGCCAACTCTTCGTTCATCCCTTCGATCTGCATGAACCCGGCGACCGCGCGATCGATCTGCTGCTCGAGTTCGTCGTTGGTCATGATTTCGATGTCCCAGCCGCACAGCTTGCTGGCGAGACGAACGTTCTGACCCTTACGGCCAATGGCCAGCGACAGCTGATCTTCGCGAACCAGCACGATGGCGCGGCCGATCATATCGCAGAGCAGAACCTGGTCGACTTCCGAAGGCTTGAGTGCTTCGCGAATCAGCGTTTCGGGATCGTCGCTCCAGCGGATGATATCGATCCGCTCGCCCGACAATTCGTCGACGATGTTCTTGATCCGATTGCCGCGAATTCCAACGCAAGCGCCGACGCAATCCACACGTTGATCGGTGCTGCTGACGGCCACCTTGCTGCGGTGAGCCGGTTCGCGCGCAATCGCGTTGATGGTGATTACACCTTCCGAGACTTCAGGAATTTCTTGTTCGAACAGTCGCTGCACGAGTTGCGGGCGGGTGCGGCTAAGCACCACTTTCACGCGGCTTCCTTGTGGCTTCACTTCGAAGATGATCGCGCGGACCCGTTCGTTGGTCTGGTGCGACTCGCCAGGGATTTGTTCGGAGCGGGGCAGAATCGCTTCCACATTGTTGCTGAGGGCAACTATCGTAGCACCACCTTCGATGCGCGTGACGGTGCCGTTGACCATCTGGCCAATCTGCGTGCCAAATTCGCCAAGCAGCGAGTCACGCTCGGCTTCGCGAATCTTTTGAATGATGACTTGCTTGGCAGTTTGAGCGCCAATGCGACCGCTGATTTCATCAGGGTCCATCACCTCGCCGTTGTGCGTGCCAGAGAGCGCGCCCGTGGCACGATCGATGTGCAGGGTAATCTCGGCCAATTCGCCGAAGCTCTTCTTGGCCGCGCTGACGAGCGCAGACTCGATCGCCTGGAAGACGACGTCTTTTTCGATGTTCTTTTCACGGTGGATCGAATCGACGATCCGCAGCATGTCAGCGGGATTCATGTTCGTCCTGCCTTCCAGTCAATTGTTCTAAAGTTGTTCGCTTGCCTGTTTCCTCGAACCACAGCACTCGCCGGCCTAGCACCCGCAGTCGCGACTCGGGCTGAATCGCTCCTAGCAACGCTTCGTTCCAGCGAAATACCAAGCGCCCGGCACTTCGCGGTTCTAGTAACAGACTGCCGAAGCAATCGCTACCCAACCACTCTGCGACGACTTGCGAACCGGCAGCTGGAACTACTTCCAGCGTGCAGTCCGCTCGCTCTATCTGGGTCGCACTCGCACTAGCTATATCGCAATCTTCGGGACGAAGGGCCATGACCACCCGCCGCGAAGCCTCTTTCGTTATCGCTAACTCAGCTACCAACTCAAGGCGCGCTGCTTGCAATGAACCATCGTCCGCTGCGAACTGCCAACCTCGCTCGTTCACCGACAAGTGTCCGACCCAAGCATTCAAGCCGCGCGGCGAAAATAGTTCCGCCACCTGCCTGTCTGCCGGCCGATCGTACACCTCGCGGGGCGAAGCCAGTTGCCGCAACTGACCGTCGATGAGCACCGCCACTCGATCTGCCAAGGTCAAGGCCTCGGTCAGGTCGTGTGTCACGTGTATCGCCGTCAAACCCTGCTCGCGCAGCTGCTGCTTCAACTCTCTCGCCAGCGCCAACCGAATCGGCCCATCGAGACTGGCCAGTGGTTCATCGAGCAACAGTAGCTTCGGCCGACGAATCAGGGCCCGAGCCAAAGCCACTCGCTGCTGCTGACCACCCGATAACTCGGCCGGTCTACGCTGCAACCAAGGTGCAATGCCCACCCGTTCCGCCACGTCCCGCACTCGCTCGGCGATCTGCTCGCTCGAAAGTGCTGACTCCGAACCACAACTCGACTTACCTGTCCAACCGCTCAACCAACCGCCGTTTTGCCGCTCCAGGCCGAAGGCCAGGTTCTGCGCGACAGTGAGATGGCCATACAAGCTGCCGGTCTGGAAAACCAGCGCGACGTTCCGCTCGCGCGGCGATGAATGCGTCACATCGACGCCGTCCATCAAAACCCGCCCGGCAGAGGGTTGCTCCAGCCCTGCAATCATTCGCAGGAGTGTCGTCTTGCCCGACCCGCTGGGGCCGAACAAAACCAGCAACTCGCCATCGCCAACTTCCCAATCGACCTGTTGTACCGCCTGCACTCCCCCGACACTTCCAGTGGTCTCGCGATTCGCGAAAACCTTTGTCACGCCAAGGAGTTGCAAGCTGGCCATTCGCCGCGGATCACCTGTACTGTTTGCCTCAATCGACAAAAAAACGCGACCTACCCTGTCGAGCAGCTCGCGCCGGTAAAAACGCTCGAACTATTATACCATCACGACGCGAAAACGAAAACCTGCCAGCTTGAAAGCCTCCGGCCAACGTGCCAGTAGCTTTCGCCTCCGAGTCACTCAAAAAGATATCGGTGTAGCGTGAGAGTGTCAAGTTGGAGCAAGAACCGGCCAACCCAACGGGGAGCCACAATTCCCCATTCCGCATTTCTCCCCCGCCCCTTAGACTAGCAACTGCGTCTGAACTCCCGTTACGACAAGCAATTACAGCTATAAGCAATCACAGCCGTGCCTCTCAACGATTTTGCCTATCAGCGGTGCTTGAACCACCAGTGCGGCTACACCTGCGGACCCGAAGAGGCCCGCACCGCGTGCCCCAAGTGTGGCGACCTGCTCGACGTGCTGTACGACTGGAATCGCTCGAAGCCACCATCGTCGCTGAAGTACTTCGAAGAGATGTGGTCGCGCCGCAATGAGCCCTTGCGGTTCAGTGGCATCTATCGCTTTCATGAACTGCTGCCATTTGCCAAACCCGAGACGGTCGTCACCGTCGGCGAAGGGCAAACCCTGTTGCAACAAAGCGATTTCGTCGGCACCTATGTCGGCATGAAACCGGGGCGCTTGTACTTGCAGTACGAAGGGATGAATCCTTCGGGCAGCTTTAAAGACAACGGCATGAGCGCCGCCTTCACGCATGCGCATGCCATTGGTGCGAAGCGGGCCGCCTGTGCATCGACGGGCAACACGAGCGCATCGCTGGCCATGTACTGTGCTGCGACGCGCCTGATGAAAGCGGTCATCTTCATCGGTAGCGGCAAGATCTCGTACGGCAAGCTTTCGCAAGCGCTCGACTATGGCGCACTCACCGTGCAAATCGCCGGCGACTTCGACGACGCGATGGCCCGCGTGCAAGAGATTTCGCGCGACCTGGGCATCTACCTGGTTAACAGCGTGAATCCCTTCCGCCTCGAAGGTCAGAAGTCGATCATGTTCCGCGTGCTCGAAGCGCTGCGCTGGGAAGTGCCCGATTGGATCGTCGTTCCTGGTGGCAATCTCGGCAACAGCAGCGCCTTCGGCAAAGCCTTCATGGAGTTGAAGGAACTCGGACTGATCGACCGCGTGCCACGCCTGGCAGTGATTAACGCCTCCGGCGCCGATACGCTGTTCGAACTCTTCGAGCATCGCGGACTGCGGTGGAATGGCGGCCGCGCGAACATGAGCATTGTCGATCATTACTATCAAGAACTCGATCAACTGGGGCGCAAGGCGTCGACCATCGCCAGCGCCATCGAAATCAATCGCCCCGTCAACCTGCGCAAGTGCCTCCGTGCGCTGGAATTCTGCGATGGAGTCGTGCGGCAAGTCACCGATCAAGAAATGCTCGATGCCAAGGCGAAGGTTGGTGCCGGCGGCTTCGGTTGCGAACCGGCGAGTGCCGCGAGTGTGGCCGGTGCTCGTTTGCTGCGTGACCAAGGAATTATCGGCAGCGACGAACGGGTCGTCTGCATTCTCACCGGCCATCAGCTGAAAGACCCGACGGCCACCGTCGCCTATCACACGACCGATCAAGAACAGTTCAACAAAGTGCTCGGCAGCCGCGGCGTCAAACGGGCCTCGTTCGCCAACCGAGCTGTCGCAGTACCCAATGACCTCGGCGAAATCATCAAAGCGATTCAACTGTATAGTTAGCGTTACCTCTTTCGTTTTGAGTTCTGGGCCAAGAGCGCACTTCTTTACCCCCAGTTCCTAGCTCCTAGTCCCTAGCCCCTCTCTTCCAATGATTACCAACATTGCCATTCACGGTGCCGCAGGTCGCATGGGACGCAGGCTCGTCGCGCTCGGCAGCGTCGATCCCGAACTAAGAATCGTCGCCGCGGTGGAGTATCCCCAGCATCCTGAGATGGGTAAAGACGCGGGTTTGCTCGCCGGCGTGAATGCGCTGGGCGTTCCTCTGACTGGCTCCTTGCACGGCGACGTGCAGGCTGTGATCGACTTCTCGGTCCCCGAAGGGGCGAGCAACATCATCGATGCCTGCCTTAGCCGCAAGGTTCCGCTGGTGATGGCGACGACCGGACTGGCGAACGACATCAAAGCCCGGCTGAATGCCGCGTCGAACGAAATTCCTATCGTCTGGTCGCCGAGCATGAGCACTACAGTAAATCTGGCCATGAAACTCGTCGCTACCGCCGGCATGGTACTGAAGAACACTAGCAGCGGCGTCGATGTCGAAATCATCGAGCGGCATCACCGCTTCAAGGAAGACTCGCCCAGCGGGACGGCTCTTAAGTTCGGCGAGATTGTCGCCGCCACGATGGGACAGACCGAGCATCGCCACGGCCGCGATGGCGCCGTCGGCAAGCGACCACTCAACGAAATCGGTTATCACGCGGTGCGCACCGGCGACAACCCGGGCGAGCACACCATCATCTTCGGCCTGCTCGGCGAAACGCTGGAGATCAACGTCAAAGCTTCGAACCGCGATTGCTACGCTCTCGGCGCGCTGCAGGCCGCCAAGTTTGCTGCCCAGCAAAAGCCCGGCATGTACAACATGTACGACGTGTTGGGACTGTAAGAAACCTTAGAGTTTTGAGTTCAGAGACACGAGGAAAGTATGTCGGAGTCCTTCCGGTCTCAAAACTCAGAACTTAGAACTCAAAACGTGCCCCTGTCTCTCAGCCAATGCGCTACCCTCGCCTGCCTGCTGGAAGCGACGGCTCCCAAGGTGGGCAATGTGCACCGGGGGGCGGATTTCGACGAGTTGACGTTTGCCGATTTTGTGGTGAGCGCTGTGGCGATTGGCCCAGCCATGCAGCGGGCTCGCGAGGTTGGCGTCGGCGCGGCAGTGCTGCAAGCGATTACAGCCACGCGCACGCTGGTGCCGACAAACACCAATTTGGGCATGGTCCTGCTCATCGCGCCGCTGGCTGCGGTTCCAGCCGGTGAGCCCTTAGTCAGTGGCATCTCAGCCATTCTGCAAAGCCTCACGCCGCGCGACAGTGAACTTGTCTACGAGGCGATTCGCCTCGCCCAGCCCGGCGGCTTGGGCGAAACAAAGGAAATGGACCTCGCCGGCCCAGCGCCGGAAAACTTGCTCGCGGCGATGCACCTGGCAGCCGAGCGTGACCTGGTCGCCAAGCAATATGCGACGAATTTCGAGTTAGTCCTGGGCGAGATCCTCCCTAGCTTGCTCCGTGGGCAAGAGTACGGCTGGTCGCTGCAAGACAATCTGATTCGCGAGCATGTCCGGCTGCTCAGCGAACATCCCGATAGTCTCATCGTCCGCAAGTGCGGCCCCGAAATCGCCGCCCGCACGTGCGCTTATGCGGCCCAAGTCCTCAACGCTGGCCAACCCGGCGACGACCACTATCACGAAGCCCTGGCCGATCTCGACTTCTGGCTCCGCAGCGATGGCCACGAGCGCAATCCCGGCACCACTGCCGACCTACTCGCCGCCGCCCTCTTCGCCGGCCTGCGCGAGGGCTTGCTCAAGCCGCCGTATCGGTAAATTTGATTTTCTGACAGGTCGGTCTTTTACGACTTGATCTCAAAAATCGCTTCCACTTCCACTGCGGCACCGGTGGGGAGCGCGGCGAAGCCGAGGGCCGAGCGGGCATGAAAGCCGTCGGTGGTCTTGCCGAAGATTTCGTGGAACAGGTCAGAACAGCCATTGATGACCAAATGTTGCTCGGTAAAGCTGGGGGCCGAATAGACACAGCCCAGCACCTTGAGCACCTTGAGGCCGTTGAGTGTGCCATGGGCCTGATGCACCGAGCGGAGGATCTTCACCGCGCACTCGCGGGCCGCTTTGTACCCTTCGTCAATCGTCAGTCCCGTGCCGAGCACGCCCTTGGTATCGCTGACGTGGCCGGACGTAATCAGCAAGTTACCGGTCTTTACGCACATGTTCAGATAACCGGCGGGCTGTTCAACAAAGGTGATGCCGACGGATTGTGCTTTTTCGGTGGGAGTCATGGCGATGCTCGCGAGTGAAAAGTGAGGTTGGATGATCCGAATGAAGGCCGCCATTGTATGCTCGCCGAGCGCGCAAAAAAACCGGCGATGAATACTCACCGCCGGTGCCTCTAGTTTTTGATGTGGACGCGACCTGACGAGCTTACATCTCGCTCATGTAATTCGCCTTCGGTCGCGATTCTTCATCCGTCGGCATACCGTACCGATCCCACGCGCTGCCGCGGCTGCGATTCGAAACCCGTTCGGCCTTGCGTGCGCACTCGATGCAATCGGCCACGTAAGGAACTGCCCGCAGGCGTTCGGTGCCGATCGAACTATCGCACGTGTCGCACTTGCCGTAGCGGCCGATTTCGACGCGCTCGAGCGCGGCATCGATCTGCTTCAGTTCGCGGCTTTCGAAGTCGGCCAATTGCGAACGCATGGCCGCGTGTTCGCTATCGACGCTCACGTCGATCTCATCGCCCACGCCCGATTGCACGCTATCACGCAGTTCGTTGACTTCGCCAGCCAGGTACCGGCGCAGTTCCTGTCGACGCTGAGTCAATCGTTGCTGCATCATTCGAACAAAGTCACTGCGTTTCATCTTATCTCTTCTCCCTGGTACAGGCTCATCGCCCTCGACTGCCTGCACCTAAAAGGTTGCTCCAGTCTTCTACCTCCTTGCATTTCAGGTGCCGAATCCTCCGGACCATCGCTGCCGTCATCAGCAACTACGATATGTTAGCGCCGTCGGTTCGCCCGGCTATGGACAAACCCCCCGATTGCGGTTAAGCGCCGTGGTCACCAAAAACAGCTCGTTTCTCGTCACAAAACCGTTCGTCGTGGCAACGGCGTCAGGGTAGAATGCGAGCCATCACTCGCCTTTCTGCCCTCCCCAACTCAACCGGCACGCTGGTTTTGCAATGCTCGGTTCGCTTCTTACCCAGTGGACAATCCGCCTGGCGCTGGCCTGTTTTGCTGCCTATTTGGCAGGAAACCTGCTAGGTCTTGCCCGTTGTGCGAGCATTGACCAGACAGCAGAACCGCGGGCTAAGTTCACTGCGAATCGCAACCGGGCCTTTCGCTGGCTGCGCTGGATTTGGACGGCAGGCTGCCTATTATTCATTGCCCATGTCGTGTGCGCGTTTCAGTTCACGCATCACTGGAGCCACACGCACGCCTGGGAACATACGGCGGCCGAAACCAAACGGATGTTGGGTGTGGCCTTCGGCGACGGCATTTACTTCAGCTATATCTTCTTGCTGCTGTGGGTCGCCGACGTCGCCTGCCTTTGGCTGGCCATTCGCCGGCCAGGTTGGGTTGTAGCAGCGGTTTACTTGTTTCTGTTTTTTATTGCCTTCAACGGGGCCATTGTGTTTGAATCTGGGCCCACTCGACCTGTCGGGATCGTGGTCGTCACCGCCATGCTGCCGCTGCTGGTTCTGTTTGTTTGGAAGCAGTGGCGAGACCTGGCAACCAGCCAGAAGTTTCAACGGACTACTACCGGCAAAGAGCCTTTGCCGTCCGGCAATGCGGAGTGCGAAGCATGACGCTGCGGAAAATCGCCTATCTGACGTCGGGGGCGGCCGGCATGTTCTGCGGCAGTTGCCTCAACGACAACGCCGTGGCTCGCGAGCTGTTGGCCCTCGGTCACGATGTGCAACTGGTCCCGCTCTATACGCCGATCCGCACCGACGACCAGGATGTGAGTCTCGACCAGGTCTTCTTCGGCGGGATCAATGTCTATCTGCAGCAGCAGACATCCCTCTTTCGCTGGTTGCCAAGCTGGCTCGATCGCTGGATCGACCGCCCCTGGATCATCGACCTCGCGACGCGGTTCGGCGGCAAGCTCGACTATCAAAAACTGGGCGGGCTCGCCGTCTCGATGTTGCGGGGCGAACAGGGTTTTCAAAGCAAAGAAGTCCATCGCCTGGTCGATTGGCTGGCTGGCGAAGCCCAGCCCGAGATTGTCATCTTCAGCAACATCCTCACCGCGGGCTGTGTGCCGGAACTCAAACGCCGCCTCCCTGCCAAAGTCCTCGTGCTGCTGCAAGGAGACGATATCTTTCTCCGCGAATTGAAGCCCGCCGATCTCCAGCAGGCACTGGCCGAGATTCGCCGCCTGAGCGACCACGTCGATGGGTTTCTCGCCCACAGCAGGTACTACGCCGATGCCATGAGCGAATTCCTGGGCATCGATCGCGCTAAGATTTACCTCCTGCCGCTCGGTGTGCATGGCAGCGATCTCGTGCCGGACGTGACCGTTGATCCCACGACTGCGGGAACAACGTCTCGACCGCCTACCGTCGGCTATCTCGCCCGTCTGGCACCTGAGAAAGGGCTGCACATCCTGGCCGAAGCGTGGCTCCGGTTGCGGAAGATGCCAGGGACCGAAAACGCCCAGCTGAAAATTGCCGGCTGGATGGGAGCGCAGAATCACGACTACGCGCATTCTATTTTTCAGCAGTTCGATAAAGTGGGTCTGCGTGACGAGTACGAATACCTGGGAGAAGTCGACCGGGCCGGCAAGCTGCATCTACTCCGTTCGATTGACGTCCTCTCGGTCCCCACGACCTATCAGGAACCCAAAGGGCTCTTCGTGCTCGAAGCGCTGGCCGCTGGTGTGCCCGTCGTTCAGCCCGCGCATGGGGCATTTCCCGAAATGCTAACGGAGCTGGGCGGCGGACTGTTGCACCGCCCCGAAGACGCCCATCATCTGGCCGAGCGCTTGCACGAAATGCTGACCAATCCCGAACTGCACCAGCAGTTGCGCGAACGGGGACAAATCGCCGTGCTCGAGCGGCGGACCAACCGCGTCGCCGCCGAAGTGCTGCTCGAGATCCTTGAGCGCGTGGCCCCGCCCGTGGGACAGGCATCTTGCCTGTCATGCACTTCGCCGTAATCTCGACAGGCTGGAAGCCTATCCCACGGAAAAAACCCCACGCGCATAAAAAGAGCCCGCAGCAGAACTACGGGCTTCTTAAAGTGCGGTCGAGAGGGTTTGAACCTCCACGCCATTGCTGGCGCCAGCCCCTCAAGCTGGTGCGTCTGCCAATTCCGCCACGACCGCGTGCCGAAGTTCTAGTCTAAGTTATCCCGCTCGGGCGTCAAGGGAAGTGCCGAATGTAGCTATCACGCGGCTTGGGGGGCCAAATTCCTGCCCCCTCTCACCTTGTCACCTGGTCGCCCGGCGCGGCTATGATGCTTTTCAATTCCCACAACCTGCTAAACCCACGAGCCTCCCCATGATCCAGCCCGAACGCCTGCTGCAGCGGTTTCTCCGGTATGTGCAACTCGATACCACCGCCGGTGAGCCAGGCGGCACCTATCCCAGTTCGCCCGGCCAGTTGGTGCTGGGGCGAATGCTCTCGATCGAACTCAAGGAAATGGGACTCGCCGACGTTGAGTTCACCACCGAAGGGCTCGTCTATGCGACCGTCCCGAGCACGCTCGATGCTGCGGGGACCGTCGCCGCGCCCGTCGTCGCCTTCAACGCCCACGTCGATACCTCTCCCGAGACGACAGGCAAGAATGTCCGCCCGCAGGTCATTCGTAAGTACGCCGGTGGCGACATTCGCCTCCCCGCTGATCAAACCCGCGTGATCACGCTCAAGGAGAATCCGGAACTCGAGCACCTGAAGGGGAAGACCCTCGTTACCACCGACGGCACCACGCTCCTTGGTGCCGACGATAAGTCGGGAATCGCCGTCATCATGGAGATGGCCCAGCACTTGCTCGAGCAGCCCGAATTGGAGCATGGCCCGGTCCGAATTCTGTTCACCTGCGACGAAGAAATCGGCCACGGCATCGACCACGTCGACCTGCACAAACTGAATGCCACCGTCTGCTACACGCTCGATGGGAGCGGAGCCAACGAAATCGACGTCGAAACATTCTCCGCCGACCTGGCTACCGTCCGCGTGACTGGCATCAACATTCATCCGTCGATTGGCAAGGGTCGCATGGTCAACGCCCTCCGCGCGGTCGGCACGTTTCTCGATCGTTTGCCCCGCGCCGGTCATTCGCCCGAAACGACTGCTGGCCGTGAAGGCTTCCTGCATCCCTATGATCTGACCGGCGGTGTAGCCGAAGCCAGTTTGAAAGTCCTGCTGCGCGACTTCGATACTGCCGGCCTCACCACCAAGGCCGAACTGCTGCAGAAGTTGGCCAGCGAAGTCGAGCAAGAACATCCGGGCTGCAAGGTGAACGTCCACATCAAGAAGCAATATCGCAACCTGGGCGATGGCCTTGCCAAGGAGCCCCGCGCGGCCGCTTATGCCGACCTAGCTCACACCCGCCTCGGCCGCGAAGCCAAGCTGACCATCATTCGCGGCGGCACCGACGGCTCGCAGCTAACCGAGCGCGGCCTTCCCACCCCCAACCTCTCGACCGGCGAACACAACCCACACTCGCCCCTCGAATGGACCTGCCTCGAAGAAATGGTCGCCGCCACCGAAGTCTGCAGCGAGCTCGTGCAAGTGTGGGCCGAACGGAAGTAACTTCCTCGCGCAAATCTGAACCGAGCGATTTTAGTGCAGGCCAACCAACCCCGCTCGCGACGTAACTTCGCGCGAGCCATTGAAATCTCCACCAACTTGTCCAACTATCGGCCATTCTTTCGGGTGGTCAACCAGCGCATTTCCCGAGGGAAACAACTCCTCAGTAAGCCAATTCTTGAACACCACCCGAAAGAACTATTCGCAACTTACGTCGATACCCTCGGCTCTATTTGGGTTGCGTTCACGCCAGCACGATGTCGGGGGTCGGGAGGTTTTTCGGACGCGACCCAAGCGCGGTTAACCGAGCCGCTTGCGGCCGCTGAACTGCTGCTCCGGCAACTTCGCAGTTCACCCGCGCAAGCGCGGTTGACCAGTTGAGACTGAACGCTCGTTGGACTGATTGCCCGGTCAATCATCAAACCTTCAACTGGAGCGAAACCGCTCTGCTGCAGCAGCTTCGAACATTGACC
Organism: Anatilimnocola aggregata; assembly: GCF_007747655.1. Lineage (NCBI taxonomy): Bacteria > Pseudomonadati > Planctomycetota > Planctomycetia > Pirellulales > Pirellulaceae > Anatilimnocola > Anatilimnocola aggregata. The sequence goes on along the minus strand of NZ_CP036274.1, from coordinate 347,971 downwards.
GGCAAGAAGCACCGGCTTACGCTACCACTTTTGCTGCGCAAGAGAATAACTAGTTATGCGTAGAGAATTAGCGTGAATTCTGACACCGACGATCTTGTGCCCGTCTTCATGCCAGCGCTTGTGGTTCTTCTTGTCCACGCGGAAGACAAGAAAGGCACGCCTTTGACACGGGACGAAGTTCACGCGATTCGCGACAGCGGGGCCTGCATCATGATGGAAGCCGATGATGCCCGCAAAATGGACGATAGCCGCGGATACCGTGACATCGATCCGGAAAACTGCTGGCATGATTGGCAAATGGCTCGCCGCGACATGGGCCGCAAACCGGACATTGATCCCGGTCCACGCTTCGACCATGTCCGATCAGGTGACCCGGCATATCAGCAAACAATTTTGGACGCCCAAGAATCGATCGAGCGGTTTCGCGCAATGCTTCCATCGGACGGTACGCCACGGCCCGACGCTCTCATCAAGACAAAACTTGTGGATGGCGATAACAGCGCATTCATGTGGCTCAACAACACCGCTACTGAAGGCGACAACTTCACTGCAGAACTGTTCGAAGTTCCGGACACTCTTCCGAACTACACAACCGGCATTCGACACGTCGTGATACTCGAAGAATTGATGGACTGGATGGTCAACGAGAACGGCCGCCTCACTGGTGGTTTCTCCTTGCGGTACAATCGTGCTCGTATGTCTGACGCCGAAAAGCTAGACTTTGATCGTCATATCGGTGTCACAGAATACGCATAACCAAGCAATGCACCCGAGCCGCGAAGTCGGGCGTTTTCAAGTGGACAATCTCTCGTCGCGGCCGGGTGATTGCGGTCGTTAGTCGGCAGGAGCAACTCGTGAGTCCGGTGCCGTCAAAGATCGCGGGAGCCGCCGTCATCTGCTACACGCCGGGTGCCACTGGCTTTGCCAGTGCTGACTTGCGACACAAAGATCGATGTGCGGCCGAAACTTGACATCTCGCCTTTTCGCACAGGGCAACGCGTTGGCAAAAGGTACAATCTCCCACTTTCAGCGATCCATCCACTCGCCCGCACAGACCAGGCTCTGGCTGAGCCAGTGGCACCCAACGCCGTGAACCCTTTTTAGGCAGCGGTCGTGAGGTAGCGGGCGCGATGGATTTGGGACTTGGTAGCGAGTAGGAACTCGGGAGAGCCAGCGGGCGGGTCGGGACGTTTTTTGCGAGGATAGTTGCGGCTGGATTTGTTGGCTCGCTCGTAGGTGTCGCGCACTGCTTGAGGGAGTTGGTGGGGGAGCGATTGTTGCCGAGCCAGCGGATGTCGATAGTCGCGCATCAGCCGCCGATACGTGCGCCAGACGCCCGCTAGGCTGAGTTGAGTAGGATCTAGTTGTACGCGCGTCGCTTGGACCTGAGCATCGAGCGCCATGCTCCATAGTCCCAGCAGCGACCACTCCAACTCCAAACGCGCATGCGCGGCATTGGTGCTGCGAAGTTTGCGGCGCTGATACGTTTGCTTCAAGTGGCGAAAGAAGAGTTCCACGCCCCAGCGACGACGGTAAACGTCGAGGACTTGTCCGCGCGATAATTCTTCTTCTCCGACGCTGGTGAGCAAGTAGACCGGATACTTTCCACCAGTGGCCACGACGAGGCGTAACACGAGCGGCGGCTGACTGCGACGGGCAGCACGATCGGGCCAGAGATACACCGTGCCAACGACTTCGCGGGAGAAGCCCAGCTTGTACAGCAGACGCACATTCGAACCGACTCGCACCAGGAAATGGCGACCACTGTTAACAACGGCGCGCAGACAATCGTAACCCACGAAGCCAGCATCGGCGGTGATCAGGGCATTGCTCGGAAGTTCGTCGAGCATCGCCAACCAATGCTCGCGCTCGCTACTGCCGGTCGGACCGATTCGCCACGACCAAGGCAGTCCTGTGCCGACGTGAAACAGCAGGGTCAACCACATTTGCGGGACGCTTGCCTTGCGCGAGTGAATCGCGGTGCGCGGTTTCTGGCGACGATTGCGTTTGAGTTTTCGTCCCTTACCATCGCGAACCGGAGCATGTGCCGCCTCGTGTGACTTGCTTCGCGGCACGTCGACTCGGCTGCCATCAATGCCGAAGAGGACCAGGCCATGAACTCGCCAAAGGGTGGGTAATGCACGCTGCATCTGCCGTCGAAACGTCACCTGCAATACGCCGACCAGCAGCACCGTCCAACGCAGCAGCAACTTCATGAAGGCTTGCACCGAACTGGCAAACTCCTGTTGCGGCGCAAACAGAAATTGAGCTAATCTGCGGGCAGCAAAGAAGCGGTCCCCCAGCGTGAGTTCATCCGACCAAGCCCAGAGCAACGCCGTGGCCGCCAATTGCCGTGGGCCCCACGTGCAGTCGTCACGAAACCGAATCGCACCCCAGTCCCCCTCGCCGAGCAATCGCTCCAGTGACTGCTTGAGCTGATCCGCTTGGAACTCGGCAACGACAACCTGACTTCGACCTTGCTGACTTCGACTAGGGTCTTGATGCGACATTCCCGAATCCTTTCGGGTGAGCGGTGAACGATCCTTTCGCGGTGAGAAACGAAAGCATCGCCACTAACCTCAATCGCATCAAGACTTTTTCACTCTCGCCAAAAAGGGTTCACGGCGTTGAGTGGCACCCGGCGCAAAGATTGCCCGAACGATTATCAAGCCGCCAACGGGAGCGAAACCGCTCTGCCGCAACGGCTTCGAACATTGACCGGCAAGAAGCACAGGCTTACGCTATCGCTATTGCTGCACAAGAGAATAACTAGTTCTGTCGAGAACTGCGCAGATGCCATCGCTTCACGACCTCATCACTGCAGTCAGAGCCGCTGCCGAGGGTGAGCCTGATGCGATGATCACGTTGACCCATCACTCCGACGACAGCAAATGGGCGCAGCTACTTCCGGAACAGATCAATCTGTCCTATCCGTTTTGCCAATCTCCAACTGACCTAATTGCAGAACGGAACTTCCCACACAACGAGAAAGCAGACGCTGGTTTGTGGGATGCAGGATTGTTTGCCGACTTTAATACGTCCTCAATGACAGTTGATCAACTTGTTCAGTTTCTAGACGCGTATCTCGCCGCCGCATTCGGAACCTCAAGTCTTGACGATTTCGCGGTCTCATTCGACGTCGCAGAACGTGGCACGATCACCGCTGAATCAAAATCGGAATTTCTTCGGAAGATCGTCGAGCTAAAGCGATATTTTGAAGGCAGGCCAAATCGAAACTAGGTGTAATCAAAACAACCCTCCATCAGAACAATCCGTTGCACCGGAGCACAGGCAACGTTCAATTGGAAAATCAAAATCATTCACCGCCGCCCGGTGAACGGAAACGTTCGGCGAGCAATGAAGATCGTCATGAAGTGGCTTCCCATCACTGTGGTTTTCCTGATTGCTGGTTGCAGTAGTCAAGAATTGCCGACATCGCAAACACCATCACCTCCGAAAACCATGACCGAAAAATCCAGCTGGAACGACACAGCACGAAGTGACCTCCGTGAGACTCTTCAGAATTGCGTTGTAGGCGAGGTTCGTTTGTCAAAATCTGGCCACGATGACATCATCCAGTCCTGCCGTGAGGTCTATATTGAGGACGAGTGTCCAGAGGATGAATGGGAGTCGTTTGTTCGCTTCGCGTCAGACGAACTAAAGAAGGCTGAAGCCGCACATGCGGCGGCACAGGCTACATGGCCGCCCGAGACAGATTGCGACCGCCTCGATCAGGTCGAAGCGGCCTTGCGAGATCGCGGCATTCTTCTGTGGCAAGCATCGCCTTGCTGCGACACTTGTACGGGTGGCGAACTTCCTGATCGGATTCATGAGCTAGAACGGCGATATCCCGGTTTCCGGAATAAGGTGTGTGGTTACACCTTTTTTATCGATCAGAATATGGCCGACATGCTCGCGGAAGACACTAATATTTCTGTCTACCTCGGGTATGGTTGGCTATCGCAAGAGGAATCTAGCGTTGCGCCGGATGTCTACGAAGCGAATGCTCTCGACATCGCCAGGGAAGTTTGCGATTGCCTCCGCAAGCATGGTTTCAAATCGAATTGGGACGGAAGTTTCTCGAAGAAAATAGGTATCTCTCTCAATTGGCAGCGTCGAGCGATGCTGCAGTAGTGTCACGGGAACCATCGTCGGGTGCCACTGGTTTTGCCAGTGCTGACTTGCGACACAAAGATCGATGTGCAGCCGAAACTTGACATCTCGCCTTTTCGCACAGGGCAACGCGTTGGCAAAAGGTAAAATCTCTCACTTTCAGCGATCCATCCACTCACCCACGCAGACTGGGCACTGGCCACGCCAGTGGTACTCTACAACAAATTGAATTTTGATTTTACCTTCCTCTTTGGCGGATCAGACCATGCACCGAACCTGTGGCTGCCTCATGCTGATGCTTTGCGGCGTTATGGCAAATGCTCAAGATGCGCCCACGGCCTCACGCCCTGCCAGCGAAGCGCTGCTGAAGAAGATCTTGGGCGCGGGAACGCCGGAGCCGATTCGGCTGTGGGAGGGAGAGCCGCCGAAGTTTTTGAAGGATGGTCCAGCTGAGGAAGTGGACGATCATGGGCGAATCAAGTTGGTAACGGTGCCAACCATCAGCGTCTATTTGCCGCCAGCAGAGAAGCGGACGGGGCAAGCGATTGTTGTTTGTGCGGGGGGCGGGTACGGCGGGCTCGATTGGCGGACGCACGTTGTTTATGCAGCCGATGTGTTTGTGCCCAAAGGGGTCGCAATCATCGGGCTGAAGTACCGTCTGCGGCCGCCGCACAAGGTCGACAATGCCGGGATTCAACAGTTGACGTTGCTCGATGCTCAGCGGGCAATCAGACTCGTCCGCTCGCGGGCGAAAGAGTGGGGGCTCGATCCCCAGCAGATCGGCATCGCCGGTTACTCAGCAGGTGCCAACCTGGCGATGAATGCAGCTGCCAACTTCGACGCCGGCGATCCCGAATCAGCCGATCCGATTGAACGAATCAGTTGTCGGCCCGATTTTGCAGTCGGTCTGGCCACGTGGCATTGGCGGCAAAAGGAATCGCCGTTCACGTTCCGTGCTGACTCTCCACCGGTCTTTTTGGTGCATGCCACTAACGACGGCATCAACGGTGGCGGTGCTCCGATCGAACTTCCTCGCGAAATTGAAGCCGACCTCACCAGGCTCAAAGTCCCGGTCCATTTTGCCGTCTTCGATGAAGGTGCTCACGGCGTCGGCAACTTGATTCCCCAGCGAGTAAAGAACGGCTTTGCTCCTGCTAAGTGGCCCGAGTTGTTGCTGGAATGGTTGAAGAAAAAATAGGGCGGGGATTTCTCCGTCACGGAGTGACGGAGCTACGGGGAAGAGTTTGCAGCCACGAGATGTATTCGTGAACGCCCTCGGCGATTGCGACGCGGGGCGAGTAGCCGAGCAGGCGGCGCGACTTGGTGAGATCGGCATGCGTGAGCGGCAGGTCTTCGCCGCGCGGGGGCAGGTATTCGATTTGTGCGCGGCGGCCAGCAGCCTGCTCGATGAGGTTGATGAGGTGTCGCATCGCAATCGGTTGGTCGTGCCCCAGGTTGAGGCATTCGCCGGCGACGTGCGGCGCGGTGAGCGCACTGAGAATGCCGCGGCAAATATCGCTAACGTGCGTGAAATCGCGGAGCACACTCCCATCGCCAAAGAGGGGAAGCGGTTCGCCCGCGAGTATTTTGCGGGCGAACGTAGCCAGCGATAACTCCGGTCGCAACCGCGGGCCATAAACATTGAACAAGCGCAGCGCAACGAACGGCACCTGGTGCAGGCGGAAATAATTCAGCCCGAGAAGTTCCGCAGCCCGCTTGCTCACGCCGTAAGGACTCGCTGGAACGCCCAGGGGCGCATCCTCGACGAACGGCGCGGCGACTCCCTGACCATACACGGTCGACGAACTGCTGAAGAGAAACCGCTCGACCGGATTCGCCCGGGCCGCTTCGAGCAGCGAGAGCGTGCCTTGCACGTTGTTGTGCAACACCTCGGCTGGCTGGCGCACGCTATAGGGCACGCCGGGCGAACCGCCCAGATGAATCACGTGGCGGAACCGTTCGGTCGCGAACAGCCGGGCCATCGCCGGGGCATCGCAGAAATCGGCTTCGATAATTTTAACCTGGGGAAGAACCGCTAACTCGGCGGCGCTGGCTCGCTTCAATGGAGGGTCGTAATAAGAATTGAAGTTGTCGAGCGCGACAATTCGTTCGTAACCGGCAGCAGCCAGCGCGCGGCAAAGGTGACTGCCGATGAAACCTGCCCCACCCGTCACGAGAACCGTCATAACCTGCCCTGTGCCTGTTCTTCAAAAAGCGAACCGTCGACTCAATGATATACTGGATGGATGCCGCTGGTGCGGGAATCGAAGTGCTGGCAATCGACGCTGGCGCATTACCTTCGCTGGTGCGCCGGCCAGGCTGAGTTGCTCGCCCCCCGCCCTTAGCCACGCAAAACTAACGAGTTGTTCGAGTGCCCTTAGCTTTCAAAACGCGGCTGCTTCTTCTGTCGGTGATGGCCGCTGCCTATTGGGCACTGATCTTCACGCTGACGCACGTGCCGCTGTCATTTCCCGGACCCGTGGGTTCGCTCGATAAGTTGCAGCACGGCAGCGCGTTCTTTGGTCTGGCCGTGTTACTTTGTTCAGCCTATGGCGCTTGGCGGCCGCACGATACGTTGGGCTACATCTGGGTCTTCATCGCCATTGCCGCCTATGGTGCCATCGATGAAATCACGCAGGGATTTGTTCCCTATCGCTATCCCGATTTCTTCGATTGGTTAGCCGATGTGGGGGGCGCTGCGGTGGGAGTCGGTTTGATGTTTTTAGTGGCGGCCTTTTGGCCCGCGCGGGCTGCTGCAGCGGCGGCCGTGGCCTCGGCCGATGTTAAGACGCGATAGATTTGCTGCGGTGGTCGCGGTCGCTTTTTGTCCTTCCACTGAGTGTCGGGGCCGAGGCGAACTTCTTCTTTCAGCACGCGGTCGGCCACTAACTTGTCGATCTGCTTTGCCGAAAAGCGCGGGTCGTAGCCATAGTTGCCCGGACTCAGATAGCGCCGCAGTTCGCTCCAATCGACGCTCACATAGCGGACGCCCCGTTCTTCAAACGCAGCCCGTTGTTCCTCGGGCTGTTTATCTGCCGTCCAATTGGTGAACAGGCAATCGTCGAAACACGTGTTGTAAAAGATGTTCGTCCGCTGCGGCTGACCGGGCAAATCCCAAACGCGCGCACCGCCGACAAGGAGCACTCCTTCATCGATGGCGACGTAATCGTTGATCCAGCGCTCGGCCGGCGAAAGCCGCTGTGGTTGCGGATTTCGCTCGTCCGTGTGTAACGGGTCGCTGCGCAAATGTTGCAGCGCGACGAACCAGCGCGGGTCGGCAACACCCCATGTGCCCAAGGTGAATATCAGGCTGTACACCAAACCGACGAACAGAAAACTCCGCGCGATCAGCGGGCCAGCTTGCTCCTTCGCATAGGCATAGCCATATCCCGCCAGGAGTGCAGCGAGGGGCAACGTAGGGACCAAGAATCGCTCGAGCCGATGGGTCACCAAGAACCAGGCAGCGAGCGCAAACGAGAACACACCAATCGCCAGCAAGGGGAAACGAAGCGAGGGACCTTGCTCCGGAGCGTGCCATAGCCACTGCCTCACAATCGACCAGCAGCCCAGCAGCAACAGCGGCAGCAAAAGCGGACTCGCATTGGCTCCGCGAAACATGAATTGACTGAGCCCGCCATAAAGCTGCGCCAGCGTAAAACGCCGGCCTTGCTCATCCTGCGGGACTGCGTGCGCTTTGACCCAGCGCGCGTCTTTTTCTGGCGTGCGCGTTTCTCCCCCCAACGACTTCGCGAGGAGCGGATAAAACGGATTGCCGGTTTGCACTTTGTTTTTCACATACCAGAGCGAACCGCCGGCAAACAGACCAATCAGCAGCAACAGCAGCCCCATCGCCGCATGACCAAACCGATTGAGCCGGAACGTGCTCGTTCGGTTTGTACCGCGGAGTCCGAGTTTGCGCATCAAGGTTTCGACAAACAGCGGCAGCACGACAAAAATCAGCGCGGGATATTTGATTGCCGAAGCTGCGCCGGCAAAGAAGCCAGAAAGTATCAGTGCCCGCCAATCGCCGGTTTCACTCTTGTGCCAGACCCACCAGGTTGCCAGCAAATAATAACCAAGCGCGGCATCGTTCAAGCCGCTGAGCGAAACGTGCGCGACCCACGGCAGCGAAAGATAGCAGACTGCCGCAACAAGTCCGACCTTCGGCAACTGACTACGGCGACCGATGCACCAGAGCAACACGGCCGTCAGTGGCGCGAATAGTGACATCAACGTTTTGGCGGTCAGTCCGCCGAGCCACCAGGCACCATCACCCCCGCCGAGAATGGTCGTCGCGGTGATGGCCTGCACTTCAGCACCCAGCGGCATGTTGGCATAAATGTTGTGCGGCAGAAAATCGATCTGCCCGCGCTGCAACCATTCCTTGGGCGCTTGCAGGTGATACTCGCGCACATCGAAGTCCCACGGAGGCAACATGCCACCGAACAAATAAGGCAAGCTCAGCAGGCCAATGATCCAGCCCGCAGAGCGCTCGGACCATGCAGCTTTTGCTGCCGGCGGTTGATCGTCTTCACCAGTCGCTGGCGGAGCTTCGCCGGGGCGAATCAACTGATAAATCATGGCCGGTAAAGTGAGCAGTCCGAAGAGAACTCCCAGCCAGATCCACCATGGCTGGTGAAGCGAGCCGGGGATCAGGCCAACCGCCAGGACGTAGAGCGACGCCAGATTCAGCCCAGCGCCGATTGAGAGCGTGATGTGTTCGAGTTTGTCGAGCGAGCCTTTCTTTGTCAGCAGTGTGACCAGTAGCGAACCGGGGCCGAGGCTGGCGACGACGATGAGCAATGCCGTGAGCAGAATTGGCCCCCGATCCAACAGCGAGACCGTTGCCGAGGGATCGTTGCTGCCGAACCACTCCCCGATCCAGATTTCGGGGCTGAAGACCAGCATCAGCACTTCGCTGCGCACCAGTGAGTAATCGAGAAACTGCCAAAGCCAAAAGAATAGTGCGGTGGCAATGGCTGCCGCCAAGGCCGACCAGCGCAGGCCGATGCGTTGGATCAAATCTTCGCCGTCGAGCGGGGCTGTTGCGCCCGGTTGGTCGCTGAGGGTCCGCCGTTTGGGTTGTCGCGGTTTCGGCATTCACCGAATCCTTCTTTGGTTTGGTCGTCTGTGAGCCGGAAGCGTCAGAGCCCGGAGAGTATCGACCCCTGCTGCGGTGAAATCTCCGGGCGCTGACGCTTCCGGCTCAGTAAACTGGGGGGCTATGCTTTTGTAGCGGCTAGGCCGGATAATCGAAACATACCGCACAGCTTGTTGCGGCGGAAACTTGCGGAAAGTTTGAGCCGAATTACGTTGTAGCGGACGCCTTGCGCGCAACCCACCTGATTCCGCGTTTCCATTCCGACTTATTCCCTCCTCGCGACCACCACGCATCAACAACATGGCAGCCACCGCCGAAAACCGCCTGCGCGGCATCTTCACCCCGAACATCGTGCCGCTCACCAGCGACGCCGAGATCAACGAGCCCGAGTTGCGGCGGTATGTCGATTGGCTCATCGACCACGGCGTGCATGGGCTCTATCCCAACGGCAGCACCGGCGAATTCACCCGCTTCACCGTCGAAGAGCGGCGGCGAATCATCGAGATCATGGCCGACCAGACGCGCGGCCGTGTGCCAATTCTGGCAGGTGCCGCCGAAGCCAACGCCCGCGAAACGATCAAGGCTTGCGAGTATTATCACACGCTGGGCTGCCGCGCAGTGGCGATTGTTTCGCCTTTCTACTACAAGCTGTCGCCGGCCGGCGTGTATGCCTATTTCAAAGAGATCGCTGACAACAGCCCGATCGATATCACGCTCTACAACATTCCGATGTTCGCTTCGCCCATCGATGTGCCGACGGTGCAGCGCCTGGCCGAAGAATGCCCGCGCGTGATCGCCATTAAAGACAGCTCGGGCGACTTGCCGCACATGATGCGGATGATTGCTGCGGTGCGCAAACTGCGCCCCGATTTCGGCTTTATGACGGGCTGGGATGCCGCGCTGATGCCGATGCTGCTGATCGGTTGCGATGGCGGCACTAACGCCACCAGTGGTGTGGCCCCCGAGATCACCAAGAAGCTGTACGAACTGACGATGGCCGGCAAGATCGACGAAGCTCGCGATCTGCAGTATCGCCTGCTGCCGCTCTTCGACACGATGCTCTACTCGGCCGAATTCCCCGACGGCTTTCGCGCGGCACTTAAGCTCCGCGGCATCGAACCCGGCCCCAGTCGCCAACCAAAATCGGCCGTGCAAGTCGATCAACTTCGCCAACTCAGCGATCAGCTTCAGTGCCTGCTCGCCGCCGAAGGCTTCACCAAAGAGCCCGCAGCTGGCTGCAAAGTTCCTCCCACCGTCGATGCCGATCACGTCGCCCGCATTGTGCAAAACGTCGTCGGCGAACTGCGCAAGCGCGGCATTGCGTAGGCTGCGAGTTCCCCACGTATTCGAAGGCACCGCCGATTGTCGACCGGTACGAAATCACGCCTGATCCAGCGAGTTTCACTGCGATTTTCGCGGCTACACGTGTATTGCTCACACAGGGCTACGGCATTACTTCCCGAATCTGCACGGTGCATGCGCCGCTGTTGTCGGCCAGTTTGGAAGGGCTGTCGTTCAAACTGAGATAGAGCGTGCCGTTGTGGCGGGGTGTGAGGCGGCCGCTGGTGCCAATGATGTCGGGCGTGGCAAGCGGCGAGATGGCGTTCACGGCGGCCGCGGGGCTGGTGACCGCGGCGAGCAAGATGCCGAGGGGCTGACCCTGGTGATACTCGATGGTAATGCCGTTGGGTTCGGCCATCCAAGGCTTCGGCTCGCGCGCCAGTTGATAGCGCCCGCTCGCCGAAATCTCGTACGTCTTGCCGGCGGTCACTTCGAATCCTGTCGATTGCCAGGCGCGATCGGCGGCCACATTCACCGTGGCACCAGCTGCCGGCAGGGGAACCGATTCCTTGCGCACGGTGGCCGCGCGGGCCACATCGTAGCCATATTCGAGTTGCATCACGTACAGCTGCCAATCTTCGGCAATCTCGGGCCACTGCGGTTTCAGTTTCTCGTGCAGCCGGCGCGAGAATTCAATCGAGCGGTCCTGGGTGTCGGTCTTTAAGGCGAGAAACGCTTCGCGCGTTTGCGGGTGTTGATTGAGAAACGAAGTCGCCGCCCAACACCAGCCGTAAGCTTCGTTTTTGAGATGGGCCTGCCCATCGTAGCGAAAAATATCGAGCAGGGTCATGCCGCGCTGGGCTGCGTATTCGTCGCGAACAATCTTCACGCGCCCCCAATACGGCACCTGCGTTTTGTCGGGCGGGTTGAAGCCCAACTTCAACTGCTGGCCGTCCCACTCATGCGTCCCCAGCAGTTCGGCCATTCCCTCCGAGTACCACGGTGGCCCCGCGCCCCCCAGCCAATGACTCATGAAGGCATGCACCCCTTCGTGAATCATCAAGTGCCGGCGGTAATAGTCGCTAGGCTGGTTATAAAGCCAGAACTGCGAACCCTTATGAAAACCGTTGGGAAAATCGGGGACGTCGCCGTTGTACAGCCCGCAGCCTTGAAATCGCGGCTTGTCTTCGATCAAGCAGCCCACCAGTTTCCACTGCTCGAGCTTGGAGGGATCGACTCCAAAGTACTTGCAGAGTTCGGGCACGGCCAAATCGAAGATCTGCGGCAGCTTTTGCACTTCTTCCACCGTCGCCGGAACGTCGGTGTAGAGAATCAAATGCTTGCCGGTCAGTTTGCGGATGCCTGCCGCGGCAATCTTACCGTCATCGAGTTCGGGCAAGTCGTTTTGAGTGGCTTCGCCGCGTTTCACCAGGTCCGATAGCGTGCCCGCTTTCCGCGGCTTGATCGGGGCGTCGCTCTCGGGAACTTGCGGCAGAAAGGGGCGGCTGGGTGGCTCATCGTTCGCGTTGTTATTGGCGGTCTTCGGAGAAGCTTGGGCTGGCTTCGCAGCGGGCTTTTGCGCGACCTTTTTTGGGGCTGGTTTCTTCTTCACCGCAGGAGCTGGCATTGGGCCGCAACTGGCCAGCCAGCCCAGACTGCAGAGTGCCAGGGCGAATAGGGCCAGCGTACGAAAGCTCCGGTGATAATTCTGTTCAAACATGCCACGCCCATTCTGCCAAGACAGCGCCCCTGCCAACGTTCGATTATAGCGCAGCCCGCGGCGCGAGTGTGCCGAAAACATGAGCGCGCAAAAATGCGGCCAATCTCGGAGAGGTTGAGACTGGCCGCCGGTTGAGTTTTATCAACATTCGTTCAGGTGGTTCGCACGGGGTAACCCGGCGTACCACACGGTTCACTAGCGACGTTCCCCTTCGGTCTTCGGACGATCTGCACCTTCACGTCGTTCCCCTTCCACCTTGGGACGATCGCCACCTTCGCGAGTTGCTGGTGGACGCGTTCCTTCAGGACGCGGGGCGTCTGGGCGACTTCCTTCCGGACGCGGACGATCGCCGTCGCGGCGTTCACCTTCCACGCGCGGACGGTCGCCATCGCGACGTGGTTCGATCCGAATGTCACCTTCGCTACCCGGGCGACGGACATCAGGACCACGGCCACCTCGGAGGCGAGCCACTTCGGCCCGCAGTTCGGTCACTTCAGCGCGGAGTTGACGGATGATTTGCATCATCTCGTTTTGCTCGCCAGGCGATGCAGGATTGGCTGGACGACGATCCCCTTCCCGCGCACCTTCAGGGCGGGGACGGTCTCCTTCGCGAGCACCTTCCGGTCGTGGGCGATCACCTTCGCGAGCACCTTCTGGGCGAGGACGATCACCGTCCCGCGTACCTTCTGGTCGAGGACGATCACCATCGCGGCGGACTTCACCTTCGCGCGGGCGGTCACCTTCACGACGCACTTCACCTTCGCGACGTGGGGCATCCCCTTCGCGCTTGACTTCGGCCGGCTTGGCACCTTCCTGCGCAACAGCAGCGGAGCCGCTGGCGCCATAGATGGCGGCGAGCAGGGCCAGGGAGAGCCCGCCCAGCACCAGGCCAGCTGGCCACAACGAGGCAGGACGTTCGCTGGAAATTCCCAGCACACAGCGGACACGATGGAGCAGATTCATTTGGCCTTCTCCGAAAAAACCTGCTGCCAGCGCCGGTCGCCCGTCGACCATCGCCCAGCGGGCTGTCAATTCCAATGCTTCGGCATAATCCAGCCGTTCGCCAGTCGCGGCGACAGCCAGTTGATCGCAACACAGTTCGCGCTCGCGCCGCAAGCGCGACGAGAGCCACCACACGGCCGGATGATAAAAGAGAACTGCCTCAGCCAAACGCTGCAGCAAGTTCACCCACAGGTCGCACCGCCGCAGATGGGCCAACTCATGGGCCACGACGGCCTCCAGCAGATTCGGCGGCAGCTCGAGCAGCCAGGCTGCGGGGAGCAATACCACCGGGCGAAAGAAGCCGACAGCGAGGGCTTCGGTGACGCGCTCGCTGGCGTAAACAACGTGCGGGATGGAAGTCTTCAAGCGCCAGCCGAGTCGCGCCAAATTCGCGGTAACTTCCCGCGGCAACCGCAGGCGCGAACGCAACAGCGCGTGCATCGCCAGCCAACTGACCACGAGGCGCAAATTCAAGAGCAAGCAGCCCGCCAGCCACACGGTGAATAAAACGGGCTGCAGTCGTTGGCACCAAATCAGGTAGGCCGGTGCGTTCGTTGCGGCGGCCGAGTTTTGAGCAAAGGCTGTGGCCACAACTCCACTCGTGTTCGTCCGGATCGCCAACGGAGCGATTTCTACCACCGGCATTTCGCCCAATAGCAGCCAGGTAGCGGGCACGGCGAGCAGCATGGCAACGAGCGCTGCCAGCGACAATGCATAACGCGTGTTCAAGTTGCGAATGCGAAAAGCTTCGACGATTGCCACCAGCAGGGCCGCGATCAGCGCGCCTTGCCACAGAAAGTGCGCCAGCGTCCAGGTCAATCGCTGCGCGAAGGGATGAGTCAGCAGGTCGATGGCAGTCATACGCGCCTCTACTTGTCAGACTTGTCTGGCTTGGCCTGTTTGTATTGTTGAATCGCTTTACGAATCTCATCGAGCTCGCCCGAGTTGGGGCGGGTTTGGTCGAGCAGATGGGCGACCAACTGACTGGCGGAACCTTCGAAGGCCCTGCCCAGCAGATCAGCCACCATACCACCCAGCGTCTCTTCACGCTCGAAAGCCGGCTCGTAAAGAAACGCCCGGCCCTGTTCGCGGCGAACAAGTTGCCCCTTGTCAGCCATGACATTCATCAAGCTCATCACCGACGTATAAGCCCGCGGTCGCGACTCGTTCAGTACTTCCAGCACGTCACGCACGGTACTCGGGCCGCGTTGCCACAGCACCTTAAGCACTTCCAGCTCGCCGGCGGTCGGATGTTCTTCCTTTGGTCTAGCCATGCGACGCATTCTACTGGTTTCGCCGTAGGTGTCAACTGTTTTTGCCGTAGAGAAAAGTCGGCTCGTGGGATAGGCATCCTGCCTGTCAGCATTTGGTCTTCTTTTCTCAGGCTGGAAGCCTAAGCCACGCGCGGAGCTTTCACCGGCGGCAACCTATCCCACGGGTTGCAGCGCGTGTCTAATCGCCTGGGTCTCTCCCCTGGAACTTTGCTTGATCGAGTTCGTATGAAATTGCATTTTTTGGGTGCCAACCGGCAAGTGACCGGCAGCCGCTATTGCCTGGAAACCGACGGGCGCGAATTGCTCATCGACTGTGGCCTGTTTCAAGAGCGGCAGTTTCAAAATCGGAACTGGGACCCCTGCCCGATTCCCGCAGCTAAGATCGATGCGATGTTGCTGACGCACGTGCACATCGACCACAGCGGGCTGATTCCGCGGTTCGTGAAAGAAGGCTTCACCGGGCCCATTCACTGCACGCGCCCCACGTCGGCACTCGTCGAGATCATGCTCCGCGATTCAGCCAAAATTCAAACCGAAGATGCCGAGTACAAACAGAAGCGGCACGCGCGCGAGAATCGCCGCGGCGCGCATGAGCCGGCACCGTTGTATCGGGACGAAGACGTCGATCGTTGCCTGCCGCTGTTTCGCGAGGTGCATTACAACCAGCCCGTGCAAGTGCTGCCGAACGTGAAGGCGATCTTTCACGATGCGGGGCACATCCTCGGCTCGGCGATGATCGAACTGGAAGTGACCGAAGCGGGCAGAATGAAACGGCTGGTCTTCTCGGGCGATATCGGCCAATGGAACAAACCGATCATTCGCGACCCCTCGCTGCTCGTGAAAGCCGATTATGTAGTGATGGAAACGACCTACGGCGACCGGAACCATCCGGACGCCGGCGATGTCGAAACGCAATTGGCCGAGGTCATCAACACCACTATTGGCCGCAGCGGCAACGTGGTCATTCCCACGTTCGCGCTCGAGCGTGCGCAAGAACTGATGTATCACCTCGCTCGCCTCGTGCGGGCCCAACGGATTCCACGGGTGAAGGTCTATATGGATAGTCCGATGGCCGTCGATGTAACGGCGGTCTTCGAGCGCTATCGCGAATACTACGACGAAGAAATGAAGCAGCTGATTGGCAGCTCCGATGCGCCGCTCCGTTTCCCCGGGCTGACGATGGTCCGCACGGCCGAGGACTCGAAAAAGATCAACGAAAGTTACGAGCCCTGCGTCATTATGTCCAGCGCGGGAATGTGCAACGCGGGGCGCATCAAACATCATCTGCGGAACAACATCGGTCGCCCCGCTGCCACGATTCTGTTCGTCGGTCACCAATCGCAAGGGACGCTCGGGCACGAAATTGTCAAAGGAGCCAAGTTCGTCCGGATTCACGGCCAGCAGTTCCGCGTCGAAGCGCAAGTCGCGCAGGTCTACGGCCTCTCGGGCCATGCCGACCGCACCGGCCTGCTCAAATGGCTGACCCACTTCAGCCCCAATCCCAAGCGGGTCTTTTTCACGCATGGCGAAGAAGATGTGGCCCTCGCCTTTGCCGACCATGCCGAAAAGCAGCTTCGCTTGAACGTCCACGTGCCGCACTATCGCGAAGCGGTGGAGTTGCCTTGATGCACAATCCGTATGAGTCGCCGGGAGTCGGATCGTTTGACGAAGATCCCGATGATGTTGCTGTGCCCGCGGCAGATGACAGTCCCGTTGTGGGCGAGCAGATTGGGCCGCTGCACTGGAAGCTGTGCGGAGTGGCGGCACTGATCGTGATTGCGCTCATGCCCAGGCTGCGTCACAACCTGCTCGGCTTGCTGTCGTTCGAAGGTCTGTTTCATATCGTCGATGCCCTGTACGGCACCGTCTTGGTCGCCGCCATTCTGTTGGCGATCTGGCGAAAGCGCGTGGGACCGCCGACGTTTCCGGTCTTCTTTGGCCACTGGATTTTGCTGATCCAAGGCTTCGGTTGGCTTGGCCGCCATGTCTACGCATTGCTGGACCTTTACAGTTTTCGTAGTGAGTTACGTCAACGGCTGAGCCAGACCGATCAGGGTCCGGTGGGCAATTTCGTCGGCGATAATCTGGCAGCGATCAACATCCTGATGATCTTGCTCGGCAGCGTGGTACCACTGCTTGCCATTTGGTATTCGCGCGGCGAGCGCTTGTGGCAACGCTACGCTTGGGTGTTGGTGCTGAACATGTGGTACATCGCCGCCAGCACGCAGTGGGTGGAAGACCCCAATCATTGGATTCCCTATTCCATCACCAATTTTCTGCAGAGCCTCATGGCGATCTGCCTCATCATGGCTGCCCTGCAAGACGTGCTTAAAGGCAAGCAGCGCGATTCCTTGCATTGGCTGGGCGTTGCCATTCCTCTGGTGCTGACGGTCATCAGCCTGGTCCTCAAAATTACCTTGCTTGTTATCTAGGGCTCGGCAGAAAACAAAATCCTGGCTGCTCGGGAATCTTTCGTGTGTACCAAACTTGAGATCAAGCCCGAGCGGATCAGCATTGCGCTGCTAATGCTTTGGACCACCATGAGCGCGGTGCTGTTGGCGATAGATCGGGCGACGAACGACAATTGGCATGGCCAATACGGTTTGCTTTTTCAGGGAATCGCCTTTGTCTTCTCACCGCTGTGGGGTGCTGGCGCTGTTGCAGTGTTGTTGATGCTCTGGCGATTTGCGACGGGCGGACCAACTTTTCCATCGCAGCCCGGGCACTGGTTGCTGGTGATCTTTGGAATCACCAGCACGACAGCGATGTTCCTGCGATTCGTCGTCTTGTCAGGCATGAACACGTTGGGCCTCGCAGTTCCCACTTATGCAATTTTGCGAATCGTGACGCTCGGTGTGGCGTTAGTCCTCTACATTATTCCGATGCGCAGGTTCACTGGATGTTGGCGGGCAACCTTTGCAGTGGGCGGATTAATCGGCCTCGTGCTGTTGATATCGGTTGTCTTGGAGTTTTGGGAAATCAGCACCCATTTCATTACCTACCGCATCGAGTGGTGGGCCAACTGGCTAGTGCTAGGCCTGGTCGCGCTGGCCGTGGTGGACGATCTGCGCAATCGTCGGCAGCGGGACAATCTGCACGCGGTTGGGGTTTTTGTCAGAATAGCTTTCCACTTGCTGATTGCGGCTATGCCACTGATTATCTCGCTCGTGATGGGATTCTAACTTTCCAACAGGCTGTCGCCGAAAGTCTCTCGCTTGAATCTTGCCGAACAACTCGCACGCTGGGGACCAACGAGCAGTCACGCGCGCCCGTCCTTGGCAGAAGCAGAGGCCTATTGCCGCGGGCTGGCCACTTCGCACTACGAAAACTTTTCGGTAGTCAGTTGGCTCTTTCCGCGGCATCTCCATCAGCATCTTTGCAATGTTTATGCCTATTGCCGCTGGGCTGACGACCTGGCCGATGAGGCCGCCAACCCCGCGCAAGCCAGCGAATTACTCAGTTGGTGGGAAGCGCAGTTGGACCTCGGCAGCGAGTCGCGCCATCCGGTGTTCGTTGCGCTCGCGCAGACGATCGGGCAGAAACAGATCCCGCAGCAGCCTTTTCGCGACTTGCTCTGTGCTTTTCGCCAGGAACAGGTGCAAACGCGTTACGAAGCTTGGGCCGACCTTGCGCGCTATTGCGAGCACTCGGCCAATCCCGTGGGCCGGCTCGTTTTGCATCTGGGGCAAAGCGCATCGCCGGCGAACATTGCCCTCTCCGATTCCATCTGCACCGGCTTGCAGCACATCAATTTCTGCCAGGATGTGGCCCGCGACTACGCGAAGGGGCGCATCTATCTGCCGCGCGACCAGCGCGAGACCTTCGGCTGGACCGACGAGCGCTTTGCGGCGCAGGCCGCCAGCCAAATAGTGCCAGATGATTCTTTTCGCCACATGCTGCGGGAGCAAGTCGAGCGCGCTGAGCAACTCTTGCGCGCTGGCGAACCGCTGGTGAAGCAAGCCGGCGCCGACTTACGCTTGCCTATTCGCCTGTTCATCGATGGCGGCCTCGCCATCGCCCAGGCAATTCGCGACCAGCGGTTCGACGTCTGGACGCGTCGCCCCGTCGTCAGCAAATGGACAAAGCTTAAGTTGCTCGTCCGCGGATACTTTTCGTAGCGCTATCTTCGCAGCCCCTTACTTCGGCTCGTAGTCGCGCCACATCCACACCAGCGTATCGGCCAGCGTGTGGTCGAACACTCGGCCGTCGCAATGGCGCGAGGCTTTGCTGAACACATAGCGATAGTCATAACCCTTGGCCTTCAGCGCCGCAGCTGTCCGCTCGTTGGCCATCACCCAGTTGTGATAGGTGGCCTCGGCATCGTTCGCGCGGTTGTCGTTCTCGGCGACGTGCGTGAAGATGCGCAGCGGCTTCTTCTCGCTGTTCTCGATCAACTTCAAGCCGGAGTGATAGTCCCAAGCACCGAGCGGATACTTGGCCTCTTCGGGCGCATCGTCATCCTGCTGATCGACAAACGTCCCCGAGTAAGTGATTAACCGGCGAAACAGATCGGGGCGAAACCAACCCATGGTCAAGGCCGCTGCCCCACCCGAACTGCAACCCATGGCCGCTTTGCCCCACGGATCTTCGGTGAAGGCCAGCTTGGGATATGCGGCCCGAATTTCCTGGTTGTTGAGTACCGCCGGCAACACTTCGTCGTTGATGAAGCGGGCAAAGCGGTCGGACATGGTGTCGTATTCCAGCCCGCGCTGGCTCCCCTTGCCATCGTTGCCACCATTCTCGACGGCAATCGCGATGAAGGCCGGCAACTTGCGGTTTGGGTCTTTGGAAATCGTCAAGTTGTCGAGCGCGTTGCGCACCAGGTTCAAGCGACTCGGGCCGTCGAGCGTGACCAGCAGTGGGGCCTTCGTGCCATCTTTGTAAGCAGCGGGAATATAGACAAAAATCTTGCGCGATTCGCGCACGGCCTTCTTCGGGTCGAGCGTCGAATCGTCGCCGCGAAATATTTTGCTGTCGGCCAACTTCAGCGAGAACTCAAACGACTTCCCCTTGGGATTCTTCTTATCCGTCAGATCGGGATCAATTTTGTAGTCGGGCCCAATGACGACGTTGCCATTGCCATCGCTGCTGGCTTTTGTCGCCTCGTTCTCGGCCGCCATCGCCGAGTTGAGCAGGTTCAGCGCCAGTACCACGGATAAACAATGACATGCGCAAGCAGAGAGAAACTTCGATTTCATGGAGTCATATCTTTCGCACGAGGGGAGAGTTGTCGGTCAGATCGCTGGCAGACATCCTACGCTCTGCCGCCGCGCAACTCACTCCGGGGAGAAGCTTAAGTGGAATTCGCCTGGCATCGGCACTAGCACCCCCACCAGTTTGCCCGGCACGGCTTCCCTAGGCCGCAAAGCTTACCAGGCGACTTTCTTTGCCGCATCTTTCTGCTGGGGCGCAGCTGCTTTTGCAACCGATACAAAACGAACAGCAGCGCCGCGCGAGCGGACTTCCGCGCCGCTGCGTTGCCTCACTCGGCTTCCTGTCTGCTGCGAAACCCACGCTGGCAAATCACCACCATGCCATCCATTCATCGTCGCCGATTCCTGCTCGCCGCTGCTGCCACGCTGTCGTCGCCGTGGTTGTTGCCGCTGTCATCTGCCCAGGCTCAAGCGCCGGGCATAACCGATATTTCGGCCCGGCTCGATTGGCCGGCCCGCGTTGTGCAACTCAAGGCCGATCCCGATGAACTCACGCCGCCAGTAATCACGGCCCTCGAGATTCATCGCGAAGGGCAAGTGATTGCGACTGCGGGGGACGATCACATCGTGCGCATCTACAGCCTGAACGATGGGAGCCAGGTGCAACGGTTGGAAGCGCACGCCGACTGGGTCCGCACGATTGACTACAGCCTCGATGGTTCGCTCCTCGCTTCGGCGGGGAACGATCGCCGCGTGCTGTTGTGGCCAACGACAGCCGACCCAAAGCCGCGGCAATTCGTGGTTCACGAACAGGCAATTGCCTCGGTCAAATTTAGCGATGATGCAACCAAGCTGGCCGTGGTCGGTTTCGAACAAGCTGTTCGACTGTATCGCGTCAGCGATGGCGAGTTACTCTGGCAAGCGGCCGGCCCCTGCAACGATTTGCGGACCGTGGTCTTTGCTCCCGATCAAAAGTCGGTCGCAGTTGCTGGTCGCTGCGGCAGCATTCGCCTGCTGAGTGTGGCCGATGGCCGCGTGATTCGCGACTTCGTCGCCCACAAGCAACGCGTGCGAGCGCTGGAGTTCTCGCCCGACGGCAGCTTTCTCGCGTCTGTCGGCGAAGACCGCACGATTCACATTCAGCCGTTAAGCGACGGCGCCGTCGGCAAGAATTTGCCGCAGCGGCCAGTGAAGGTCCTCTCCGCGACTTTTTATGCTCCGGGCAAATTGGCCGTCGGTGGCAGCGACAACCTGGTGCGGCTGTGGGATGTCATCAAGCACGAAGAGGTGGGCCTGCTGACCGGACACACCGGCAGCGTGGCCGCGCTGGGTGCCAAGGGGACCATGCTGGCCTCGGCTGGCTACGACACGACCTTGCGCCTATGGACGATTACCGAAAACATTGCCGGGGCACCGGCTGCCGCTGGTACGCCGCGAGTTGGCACGGCCCCCAGCTTGCCAAGCTTCGGCTTGCCACCGGTGAACACACGTTAGGTTGGTTGGAAAGTAGCCCGACGCGTCAGCGAGGGTGAAGCGAAGCACGACGCTGTTAGCGATTCACCCTCGCTAACGCTGCGGGCTACCTGAGAGAAGAAGACGAGACTGAACGGCAAACAAGGATGTTTGTCGTTCGCGAAGAACCGAGCACATGGAGGTGACTTGTGGGATTGTGGAATCTGCTCTCGATCTGTCGTCGCTCGCTTTGGTCGGCTCGTCTCTCGGAAGCCGCGCAGCACACCGGCACCACGATTCGCAAGAGTGGCGGCCGCACCATCCGCGTCGACGAAGCCTCGCGCCGGTGCCGCTTCGAGACGATGGAAGATCGGCAGATGATGGATGCCGATCCCATCAAGCTGGGTGTCGTCTACATCGAAGAAGATAGTGGTTCGGACTTGCACGGCGATACGTTCGAACTGATGTTCGAAGGGGGTGCTGCCGGAACGGAACTCACTCGCTTGGTGATCGATACCGACCATGGCCCGGTTGGCCGCAGCGTCGGCGATTTGTTCTTCGACACGATCAAGGGTGGCTGGGGCGCTGATGAAGCATTCCCCATGCAGATCGTTTCGCAAACGGGCATTCAAGAAGTGACCTGGACCGTCGAAGACGGCGGCACGCGCCTGGTGCTGAACTTCAAAGGCTTCAACGCCGGCGAGAAACTGCGGTTCAGCATCGACGTGGACGAAGTGCAGGACTACGACCCGAGCGAAACGAACATCAATATCCACAACGAAAGCGTCGACCCGATCACCTCGGGCGTCGAGTTCCAAGGTTCGATTTCGACGGCCACCTTCAAAGCGCCGCACTATTTCGATGTCGAAGGCGCGCGCGAATTCCGCAACGTTTACGACACGCAGTTCGCAGGCACGAATCTTCTCAAGTCGTCCGGCAATGCCAATGGCCTGCCCCAGGACGACTTCGAAGGGAAGCGCGACCGCTCGACCGGCGTGATGGTTCCGCTGCAGCAGATCGAAAAGCCAATCACCATCGCCGGTAAGGTGTTTCTCGATTACGACGCGGACCTGACGCAAGACGCCGGTGATACCGGCATCGGCAACGTCACCATGTCGCTGTGGAAAAAGGTTGGCAACAACTACGTCTTCACCGGCCACACGACCAAAACCAATGCCCAGGGTGAATACGAATTCGGTCTCGACCTGAAACTCGAAACTGGCACTTACCAGGTGCGCGAACAGCAGCCTGATGAATACTTCAGCGTCGGTGCGATCGTCGGTTTGGTCCAAGGAGTGAAGACCGGTAACCTCGTCGGCGGCGATCCCGATCAACTCACCGAAATCGCAATGCCGCTCGGCGATACTCACGGTATTCGCTACGACTTCGCCGAAACCTTGCCAGCTTCGATCAGCGGTCTCGTGCGCTTGACCGACAAGTTCGGCAATTGCGAAGCGGCCGGTGTAGCCACGCGCCCGATTGAAGGGGCCACGGTCCTGCTCAAAGACAAGCAGGGCAACATTATCAAGCAAACGCTCACCAATGCTCAAGGCAAGTATGAATTCACCGGTCTGCGGCCGGGCGAGTATACGATTGTCGAAATCACGCCGCCCGGTTTGATTGACGGCGGCGATCATGTGGGTACGGTCGACGGTGTGAAGACGGGCACGGTCGTTGAGAACGATACGATCGACGTTTCACTTCGCGGTGGCGACGACGGCATCAACTACGACTTCTGCGAAAAAGAACCCGCGATGGTTTCGGGTTACGTCTATCACGATCGTGATAACGACGGCATTCGTGAGCAGGGCGAAGAAACCATTCCCGGCACGACAATCATCCTGCTCGATGCCGGCGGCACACAGATCGCCACGCAAGTGACCGACCAGAACGGTTTCTACAAGTTCACGGGCCTCGGTGCCGGAACATACATGATTGTCGAAGTTCAGCCCACGGGCTGGAGCGACGGTAAAGACACCCCCGGAACGATCGGTGGCGTCACCGTTGGCACGGCCACCAACGATAAGCAGAACAATGTCGTGCTGCTCAATGGCGACAACGGCATCGAGTACAACTTCGGCGAACTCAAGACGGTAAGCTTGTCGGGTTATGTGCACGAAGACCCGATTCGCAACTGCATCTTCGATCCTGGCGAGAAGCCGATCAGCGGCGTAACCATCACGCTCTACGATGCCAACGGCGTGCAACTAGCTACTACCATCACCGATCAAAACGGCTTCTACAAGTTCGATAATCTGGCTCCCGGCACGTACATGGTACGCGAGACGCAACCCGTCGATTACATCCACGGCGGGCAGGAACCGGGCAATCTCGGCGGGCTCGAATCGAAAGACGAGTTGAGCCAGATCGCGATTCCTTCGGGCCAGAACGCGACCGACTACAACTTCTGCGAAATCCTGCCCGTCAGCATCGATGGCTACGTTCACGAAGATCCGATTCGCAACTGCATCTTCGATCCTGGCGAGAAGCCGATCTCGGGCGTGAAGATCACTCTGTACGATGTGAGCAATAACGTGCTCGCCACGACCTATACCGATCAGAACGGCTACTACAAGTTCGATAAGTTGCCGCCTGGCACTTACACCGTGCGGCAGACGCAACCGGCGGGCTATTTCCATGGCGGCCAGGAAATCGGCTCGCATGGCGGTGTCGAAAGTGCGCCCGATGAACTTAGCCAGATCACGCTCGAATCGGGCGACAACGCCGTCAATTACAACTTCTGCGAAGTACTGCCCGCGCGGCTCAGCGGTTATGTCTGGGTCGATACCCTGCCCGACTGCATCTTCCAGCCTGAAGAGCAACCACTCTCGGGCGTGACGATCAATCTGTACGACGAGTTCGGTGCCATCGTCGCGACGACGCACACCAACTCGCAGGGCTACTACGAGTTCCTCAACCTCAAGCCCGGTCAGTACACCGTCAAGGAAACTCAGCCCACCGGCTACTTCCAAGGCGGCCAGATGGCGGGCAGTGAAGGTGGCGACGATCTGTCGCAAGACGTGATTGCCGACGTCACTCTCGAGAGCGGCGATAACGCGACTCGCTACGACTTCTGCGAAGTTCCGCCCGCCAGCTTGTCGGGTTATGTGTTCCAGGATGGACCCGCTATTCCCACTAACGGAAGCACGCCACCTGCGAACCTGTACGACATTCGCGACGGCCAACTGACGCCCGACGATCAGCGAATCTCGGGAGTAATTCTCGAACTGCGTCATACGCTGACCGGTGAAGTTGTCGACATGTCGGAAACCTTGCACGGCGGCAGTGGCGCTTATCGTCTCGCGACCGACAGCGACGGCTTCTACAAGTTCGATGGCCTCCGCGGCGGCAACTACACCGTGATCGAAGTTCACCCCAGTGGCTACTTTGATAGCCGAGACACTGCGGGCACGACGACCGGTTTGGCAGTGAACGTGAATACGACCGTCGATCCGCTGACGATCTTCATCTTCGAAGCGGCCGGCGTGAACTTCCAGTTCGATGCGATCTTACGAATTCCATTGGCCGCAGGTCAGGAATCGCTGTTTAACAACTTCAGCGAAGTGAAGATCACTCCGACCATCATTCCACCACCACCGCCGCCGCCACCCGTACCGCCACCGGAACCTCCGTTCGTATTGCCCCCACCACCGCTCGACCCTGCACCGCTGTTGTTCATTCCACCACCGGTTGCCGAGCAATCGATCACCGGCGGCGATGCCGGCTGGACGTGGCACTTGAGCATCATCGATGCGGGTTCACCCCGTATCTCGGAGCGCAGCACGCGCATCAGCGACAAGGTCTTCCGCCCGGCTCTGTTCGTCGACCAGATTCAGTGGGATTCGGAACGCCTGCGCAAGGGCATCTGGACCATCCATAACGAAGCCGTCGAAGGGGAAGCTGGCCAGACGAGGGTCTACGCGTTTGGCATTCCCGATGGCATTCCGGTCGTCGGCGACTGGAACGGCGACGGCAAGAGCGAGCTCGGCATCTACTACAAAGGTGAATGGTTCCTCGACGTCAACGGCAACGGTGTTTGGGACGAAGGTGACCTGTGGGCCAAGCTGGGAACCGAAGCTGACAAACCGGTCGTCGGCGATTGGGACGGCGACGGTAAGGACGACATCGGCATCTTTGGCCCCGAGTGGCCGATGGATCCGCGGCATATCAAGCACGAGCCTGGTTTGCCCGACCCACATAACATTCCCCGCGAACGCCAGAAGAACGTTCCGCCGAAGCCCGAAGAGGCGACCGAAGGCGATCGCTTGCTGCAATTGTCGAAGCACGGCAAGGAGCGGGCCGATCTCATCGACCACGTCTTCCAGTTCGGTGTGGCGACCGACATTCCGATCGCTGGCGACTGGAACGGCGACGGTATTCGCTCGATCGGCGTCTATCGCGATGGCAAGTGGCACTTCGATATGGACGGCGATGGTCGCTGGTCGAAGGGTGACGAAACGGCCCGCTTCGGTGAGAAGGGTGACCTGCCGGTTGTCGGCGACTTCAACGGCGACGGCATCGAAGAGATCGGCATCTTCCGCAACGGTAAGTGGATTGTCGATATGAACGGCAATCGCGAGATCGATGCAGCCGATCGCGTCTTCGAACTGGGGGGCAACGGCGACCTGCCGGTTGTCGGCGACTTCAACGGCGACGGCATCGACGAACCGCAGCTATATCGCCAAGGCGAACTGCAAGTCGAAACTTCGTTCGAAGTACCCCAGCAGTAGGAATCACCCACCACCGCCGCGTCCTCTCGCTCGCCCTGAGCCGGTATATTGGGCCGCATGCCTGCTACGCCTGAACGAACCGAACCCGCGCTGGGGAATCAACCTCAGCGGCGCTTGACGCTGCTGGATACCACGTCGATCATCGTGGGCATCATCATCGGCTCGACGATCTTCAAAAGCTCGCCGTTGATCTCCGCGAGCGCCGCTGGCTGGATGACCTGGGCGCTGCAACAAACGCTCGGCTGGCCCGGGCCAGACGATACTAACGGCCTGATGCAAGCGCAATACCTGGGAATTGCCCTGATCTGGTTGATCGGCGGCGTGATCGCGCTCCTCGGCGCGCTCTGCTATGCGGAACTCGCGACCGCGCTGCCGCACGAGGGTGGCAACTACGTCTTTCTCACGACGGCCTTCGGTCGTCCCACGGGTTTTGCCTTCGCCTGGGCAGAGTTCTGGATTGTTCGCCCGGGCAACATCGGCGCGATCGCTTTCGTGATGGCAACCTTCGCGCTGCAACTATTGCCCGATTCTTGGCGGACAGCGCTTGGCGCGCGCGGCGAAACGATACTCGCCGTGGCTGCCATCGCGCTCCTGACTGTCATCAATATTCTCGGCATTCAAATGGAGCGCTGGACGCAGAACGTCCTCACCGCCGCGAAGGTGCTGGGACTGCTGTTCGTCGCGCTCACGGCCTGGTGCTTTCTGGTGCCCCCCGTCGCAATTTCTGCTCCGCAACCGCCGAACTTCCTGCTGCCGCTGGGAATCATCTTTGTGATGTTTGCTTACGGCGGCTGGAGCGATATGTCGTACGTGGCCGCGGAGGTCGCCAATCCGCAAAAGAACATTACCCGCGCCCTGCTCCTTGGCACGACGGCTGTCACGGTGATCTATCTCCTACTGAACCTCGGCTTTGTCCACGGGTTGGGGCTGGCTGGGGTCTATGAATCGAAATCCATCGCCAGCGATGTGCTGCATTCTGCCTGGGGTCCGATCGGCGACCGCGCCATCAGTCTGCTCGTGGTGGTCTCCTGCCTGGGAACCATTCACGGCATGCTCTTCACCGGCGCGCGTGTGTTTTACAAACTGGGCTCCGAGCATTGGCTGTTTCGGTGGCTTGGTGCCTGGGACGCCCACCGCGCTGTGCCACTCAATTCTCTGCTGGCTCAAGCCGTGGCGACAATCGCCCTGGTGATGATTTTCGGCGCGAATGCTCAGGCCTTCGACCGGCTGGTGGTCTTCACCGGACCCTTCTATTGGGGCTTCATCTGCCTGGTGATTATCGCCTTGGCCGTGCTGCGGCAACGGGGCCAGCTGAGTGCCGACCGCTATCGCGTGCCCCTCTACCCGTTACCGCCAATTCTCTTTGTCCTGGCCTGTGTCTATATGTGTTACGCGGGGATTAAATACGCCTGGACCGAGGGGACCGAAGAGGGCTACTGGTCGCTGGGGGTCGTGGTGGTAGGGGCAATCGTTGTTGCCGTCGATTTTGTCGCGGGCGGCAAACCACGAGCCTGATGACGCCGCGCCAGTGTTACTTTTTCACTAGCAATCCCCCAATCGGATAAGGCTTCTCGCCTTCGCGCTGGTGTTTCGCAAGTCAGCTGAGTAAATTACGGGAACTTCCTTCGCCTACGAATGGCTTACACCCTCCCTGCCGGATTTGTGTGGCGAAGCGTCGCATGTCGTGGAGATTGCCTGCATGAATCCTGAATGGCTGTGCTACGTCAACGGTCAAGAGTATGGCCCCTACACGTGGACGCAACTCGTGCAGATGGCTGCGGCGGGCAACGTTGTGCCGGCCACGCACGTACGGCGAAACTTCGACAGTCAGTGGTACCTGGCCGAGCATGTTCCCGGCCTGTTTGCCACGGCCAGCGCGCCCGTCGCAACACCCAAGACTGCCGCGCACCCGGTTGCGGCACCTTCGGCCAGCGGCGCGATGAAGGCGATTCCCGCTGGCAGACCCGTGGCGAAGGGGGTCCCCATTGTTCAGCAACAGGGAGTTCAACCTGCTGCGGCCAGCCTGCCACAGGGAGTGCCACGCGGGCGAGTTGTTTCGGCACCAGCAGCGCCGCCGGTTGCCGCGGCTGGTCCGGCAGCCTGGTCTCCTGTGGTGAACACTGGCGCAGCACCGGCCATGAATAAAGCGGCAGCCAGAACCGACGACGAAGATCTGACCGGCACCAAGCCCGACAAATCGAAGACGATGGTCCTAGCGCTCGGCGGCGCGATTCTAGCCATTGGCCTCCTCGGCGCGATCGCCATCATTTGGAAAATGAACGCTCCCCCCGCAGCGGAGCCGGTCGCTGCCAAGGGAGTTGTTATTGCGACGGAAGAAACTGATCCGGGCTTGAGCAGCGAACGAGGCGCCACAGCACCGGCTAAGCCTGCAACCAAGACAACCGCGACCGCTGCCAAAACCGACACCGCAGCGCCGAGAGCGGCCGCTGCCAAGGCTGAAGCAGACACTTTGGTAAAAGCGGTTAAAAAATGGTCACAGATCGAGAAGTTCAGCCGGCTTGGCATTCGCGATGGCCTGGTTGTCGACAAGGTTACCGTCTGGCTGGCAGTCGATGCTGCGGGTAAGCGAGTCGATCCCAATGCGCTGGCCCTGGCGGCCAAGGTGCCGCCAGTTGCGACACCTCCTGTCGCTGCCAATACAACGCCCGTACCCGGTGCCGCTCCAGAAATTGTGGCACCCAGCACAGCACCCACCCTGGGCGACCTGGTTCCTGGCAGTCAGGCATTCGCAATTGAACTGCCGAAGTTTGTCTTCGTCGAATTGCAGATCAAGAATGCGAGTGCCAGGCCGCAGCAATACTCGGGCTGGAACAGCGAAGCCACGGCGGCGCTACTCGTCGACGACGAAGGTCTGCCGTTGCCTCTGGCGCCCATTGCAGCCACACCGACCGCCGCCCGCAAGTCAGCGACCGAAATCCAGCCGGGCGAATCAACGCCCGATACGCTGGTCTTTACCATGAACGAACCCCAAGACAACGACTTCCGCCTGGTGCTGCCGCAGAAGGCACTCTCGAAGTTGGCGAAAGGAAGTTTTGGCATCGCAATCTCGCCCGCAGCGCTGGCCGCGAACTCTGGAACGGGCCTTGCGCAGAATCCAGGTGGTATGGCCGGCCCCGGGGCAACGCGCTCTTCCACGTCGATTCCGATTCCTGGCTTAGAAGAAGAACCTAAACCGCTGCCACCCCCGGCTGCTGTTCCTCCGGTCGCTGCGCCGGGGCTCACACCCGAGCCAGAGATGAAGAAGCCAGTTCCCGATTCCTCGGGAAAGATTCCGATTCCAGGTTTGTCGGATGAGCCGGAAATGAAAAAGCCGGTGCCTGATTCCTCAGGAAAGATTCCGATTCCCGGACTCTCCGATGAGCCCGCCAAGCCTGCAGATGGTCCCAAGAAGCCCGAAGAAGTACCGAACACGGCCCCTCCCCCCAAGACCTAATTTCCAGAATCGACACCGCTTGCTCGCATGCCGCTACCTGCCATTTCGGTTCGCTGTCCGCGTTGTCAGAGTGGGCAGTTCGTCGCCGGCGAAGCTGCCCATCTTCCGCAGCGGTGCGCACTCTGTGGGCACGTCTTCACGCTGTCGCCACCCACGGTGCAGCCCCGGGCCAATCTGGCCGGGCCTGTCCCACCGCAAATCACCTCGCCGCGGATGGCACCTCCCACCATTGCGCCGCAAGTGATCCCGCCGCATTTGCAGCGACAAGTCATTCCCGTTCCACTCGCCGGAAATGACACCAGAAGCGAAGCCGCGGAAGAAGCACCTCGACCATCGCGCACCAAAGGACTGGTGATGCGCTTGGCGCTAGTCACGATCCTCATCAGTGCGGCTGCGATTGTCGCCATGTTGCCGCGGCTGGTAAACAAGCTGAAGGAACCAAAGGTTGCGAGTGAGCCGGCAGAGGTGGCAGCTGCGGATGTGGTGGAGATTATCGACTTGCGGCCCGCAGACGGCGGGCCGGTGAAGTGGATCGACGCCAGTCGCAGTGCCGGGCTGCGCGCGGGCATTCATGTGCGGGTGCTGCGCTGTGAATTTGCCGATGTAATGGCCCGCGATAGTGGCAATTTGCCCGTCCCCGCCGGGCCAGGCGAGTTCCTGCAGATTCATTTGCAGATCACCAACCGGTTGAAGGTAAAGGTGCCCTACATCAGCTGGTATGCGAATCACTTTCGCGATGGCAACCGAACGATTGCGGCCGAACTGGCCGATGACACGGGGCGTCGTTATCCTCCGCAGCGATTCACGGGCGTGCAGGACATTGCGGGGCATTTGCCCGAGGCGACGCTCGACCCGGGCGAGTCGGTGCGCGACGTGCTGATCTTTGCCATTCCCCCCGCCAAAGCGACCGGCAGCGAAACCCTCTTCCTGCAACTTCCCGCCGCTGCTGTCCGGCGCACTGGCTCGTACGATTTCAAACTTCTGCCGGAACTCTGGCAGCGCTGAGTGATGTGGAAAAATAGGGGTCGGGAGGTTTTCCGGGCAGCAACGCCCTGCCTTCAGCCGTCAATCGCCGACCCGGAACATCCTCCAGAGCCCAAGGGCTGGAACGACAGAAGTCGGCGAGGCGTCTGCCACCGCGCGAAATGGGTCAGGAAAGTGTTTCGGGCCAACCTCGCTCAGCCAGCGCCTGTCCTGTTGGACGAAAACCTTCCCGGCCCGATGTACCCCGCCAACCGCATGTTAAAGTAGAACGATTATCGGTCGCAGCCCAGAAGCTCCTTTCACGCAGGCACGGTTCATGGCAGGTACGACGCTTGGATTCATCGGCGCTGGACAAATGGCGCGCGCTTTGGCTCATGGTTTTGTCAGTGCGAAACTGCTCGACGCGAGTTCGCTGACCGCTGCCGACCCCGTGCCTGCGGCAGCAGAAAAATTGGCGAGCGAGCTCCCCGGGCTGAAAGTGGCTGCGAGCAACGTCGCCATCGCCAGCAGTTGCGATGTGGTCGTGCTGGCCGTCAAGCCGCAAGCGATGTCCGCCGTCTATCAAGAACTGGGCGGCAAGCTGGCGGGTAAGTTAGTCGTCTCGATTGCTGCGGGCATATCGCTCGCCAAATTGTGCGAAGGATTGAAGACGCAGCGCGTCGTGCGCGTCATGCCGAACACGCCAGCACTTGTCGGCAAAGGGGCCAGTGCCTACGCGCTCGCTGCGGGCGCAACGGCCGAAGATGGAGCGCTCGTCGGCAAGTTGCTCGCTGCAGTGGGGACCGCACACCAGGTCGACGAAAAACTGCTCGACGCGGTAACGGGCCTCTCAGGCTCCGGTCCCGCGTATGTCTATCTCATCATCGAAGCGCTCAGCGATGGTGGCGTGAAAGCCGGACTGCCGCGCAATCTCAGTACCGCTCTCGCTGCGCAAACAGTGCTCGGTGCTGCAGAGATGGTCCTGGCTCGTGGCGAACATCCGGGGGTCTTGAAAGACGCTGTCGCGAGCCCCGGCGGCACGACCATCGCGGGTCTGGCCACACTCGAAGATCGCGGCGTTCGCGGCGCCCTCATTGCCGCCGTCGATGCGGCCACAAAACGTTCCGCCGAACTCGGCAAGTAATAACATTAGCTCAGTCACTCCGTGACTGCGTTGTCCGAGTCATGAAATGACTCGACTACGTTAGTGCACTTCTTCAGCTGCGTGCATCGCCCCGGGGTCGCCGTGATACCAAAGGTGCCCACCCCATGCGACGAGCAAAATGGCGATCAGCGTATAGCCGGCGGTGTACTGCGCCACCTGCTTCAAGTGTTCGGCCGCTAGATCCCACGGCCAGTACATGGCACCGCTGACGAGCGGCGAGTGGATCACGCCAAAGAGCGTGCAGAGGGCGGCGATGGCAAAGAACGCACCGCTGCGAAACAGCTGCCGGTCGATCGCAGCGGCGAGCGCGGACGACCAGAGCAAGCTCGTGACGATGAACCCGTTCGAGAGCATCCGCAGCGTCCCTTGCTCGGCAAGAAGATAGGGCTTCTGCGCTAAGACAGCAGCCATGTCCGGATCGCCCAGCAACTTGTTCACATAGATCATCGCCAGGGCGGCCAAGGCGGGAATGCAGGCGAGCGCAACAGCCGTGTAATGCTTTTTCGGCGTGGCGTAAAAACTTTGCGCGGTAATTTCGAGGCCGATGAAAATCAGAATCGGAAAGACGGTGGGCTTCGGAATCCATTGATAGAGAAACGCGAAATACCCGAGCACGCCGGCCGTACCAATGAAGATCGCCGTGGCGAGCGTATAGGCCGCCCGGCCCCCCATCGCCTTGTAAGCGGGATGGCCGATGTAAGGTGTCGTTTGAATCACGCCGCCGCATACGCTGGCGAGCAATGTCGCCCCCGCTTCGATGCCGATGACCGTGGCCGTATCGTATTCATCCCCCGCAGCTGCAGCACTCTCGGTGCAGTCGATGCCGCCCACCACCGTGCCGAGCGCGAAGGGAATGATGATCGGCAGATACTGAACCGTGTCCGGCATCGCCCCCAACCACTCGAAGCGAAAGACCGTGAGCCACTCGGTGGGCAGCAGGGCCGAGACGGCCGTTTCGTGCGTGATGGTGTCGGCCAATTTCTCGGGGCGGAACATCTCCGGCAACAGTTGCGAACTTTCGAGCCCCTGCAGCACGTAGTAAAGAGTGCCCGCGACCAAGAGCGCCCCGAGCGCCCCAGGAGTGCGAAACGGTAGCGGGATGCGGGCGATCAACGTGACCAGGATGATCGCCAGCGCGACGAGGCCGACCATCGGTGCGTGCAGGATTTCGATCAGCGGCAGAAAGCTGATGAGAACCAGCGCGACGGCGGTTAGCGAACCGAGCAAGCCCGCGCGGGGAATCAGTTTGCGCAACTGGTTGGACCCGATAGCGCAGAAAAACTTGAAAATGCCGCTAATAAAGATGGCACAAATGCCAATGTGCCAGGTCTTGAGGGCGGCTGCCTGTTCGTCCAGACCTGCCTTTTTGGCAGCGATAAAGGCAGGTCCCAGCACGAAGAGAACCATGCCAAAGGTGCTGGGCGTATCGAGCCCCAAGGGCATGGCGGTGACGGTCTGTCGGCCTGTACGGGCCGCTAACTTGAAGGCCAGCCAGAAAAAAAGCAAATCGCCAACTAGCACCCCAATGGCGGTGCCGGGAATCATGTAACGCAGGGCAAAACTTGTAGGAAATTCAAAAACGACGTGTAGCAGCCCGACTGTCAATAGCAATCCGGCGACATTGTCTAACATCAAGCCAAAGAAGGCGTTAACGTCGCCCGGGGCCGCCCACAAATAGGGCGTTGCGGTCTTTACAGGGGGTTCTGGCATAGCGATTGCAAATTGGGTGTGCCGTGATAGTAAACCGCCCTGAGTTGGCAGTGTAACCAGGAGTTCTCCTGATTCACAGCCAGCTCGCAGTAATCGCCGCATTCGTTGCAAACCGCGGAAAAGAATCTTCTCAGCCGATTCGAGTTTGCTACAGTTACAAACGGAATGCGTCGCGATTGATGCGTTGGCCTCGATTACCCCACTCGGGTTAATCTCGCGTGCCGACAGGGTGCTAGCGGCGAAAACGAACGAACTCTCTTCTTACTTGGTTCGTAGATAAACATGAAAGCCACCCTCGCTACATCTCCTGATTACCTGAACCTGTCGTGCGAAGCACAGCCGCTGCTGGCGTCCAAGTCGGACGAACAACTCCTGCTGGGGTATCGCAACGAGGAGCAGTCCGAACACCTCCGCCGGGAATGGTTCGCCGAATTGGTGCACCGTTACGAGCGCGAGTTGTTCAACTACCTCCGCCGTTACTTGGGAGATGCCGAACAAGCTGACGATGCCTTCCAGGCCACGTTCCTGCAAGTCCATCTGAAGCGAGACCAGTTCGAAGCAGGGCGGACCTTTCGCCCCTGGCTGTACACCCTTGCCACCCATCAGGCCATCGACCTGCAACGCCGCAACAAGCGGCATCGCATGCTCAGCCTCGATCGGCAATCCACTGCCGATGGAGACTCAGCCGATGGCAAACTGCTCGACCTGCTCGCCTCGAATGAGCCGAATCCAGCCGTGCAGTTTGGTGCTGAGCAGCGTCGCCTGTGGCTGAGCGAAACCATTGCCGCCATGCCGGTCGGTTTTCGCGAAGCACTGGAGCTGGTGTATTTTCAGGATTTGAAGTATCGCGAAGCGGCCGAGATGTTGGGCGTGCCAGTCGGCACGGTCAAGAGCCGAGTCCACTCCGCAGTGCTGAAACTGACCGAGGCCTGGAACGAACGCTTTCCGGGTGAGACCCTCGCCGACACCGCCGTCGCCGAGAATCAAATCGTCGACTAATACCTAACAGAGCAGCTATGACCCGCCTTACTCGCGAGCACTTGCTCGGATACTTGCTGGGAGCACTCGACCGCAAGGAATGCGTAGACGTCGAACAAGCTTTGGCTCAGTGTCCCGAGATGACCGCCGAATTGGAAAAGATGCGTCGCTCGCTCGATACGCTCGGGTTGCTCGAAGAACCCGAACTCGAAGAGCCGCCCCTCTGCCTGGCCGCGCGAACTTGCGAATTTGTCGAACAGAAAGCCGAATCCTACAGCGCTGAAACCGTCATCCTGAAAGCGATCACCGCCAGTTCTATCGCCGCGGCAGAACAGGTTAGTTCGCCCAGCGCTTCCGCAAGCAATGCCCGGCCCAAAGTCACGCTCTCACCCGTTTCGCGCAGCGAAGCCGGTGGCCCAACGCTCCGCAAGCTCGACGTAATCGTCGCCTCCGCGATTGTGCTGGTCGCTTCAGCCCTCAGTTTTCCGGCCCTCTATACCAGTCGCTTTCAAGCCAACGTTGACCTTTGTCAGCATCAGCTTCGCCAGTTGGGCACAGCCTTGCACGAGTACAGTGGCCTGCAACAGGACGGTGCTTTTCCTCACGTTCCTTTGAGCGGTCCGCGCAGTGTCGCCGGCGTCTATGCTCCGACGCTGGTGAGCAACAAGCTGGTACCTGATAGCAAAAACTTCTTCTGCCCTGGCAGCGGCGATGTGGCCCCGGAACATCAGCTCATTCCCACGCTGGACGAAATCGATGCCGCGCCCAAGTCAATTCTGACCAGTTTGCAGAACCGGATGGGTGGCAGCTTTGGTTACAACATGGGCTACTCGCGCGATGCCAACGTGTTGCCGCCGCGCAACAGCCGCCGCGCTGAATATGCTCTGCTGGCCGATGCACCGAACGACCTGCAACCGGGCCGCAGCAGTGCCAACCATGCCGGCCGCGGTCAAAACGTGCTGTATGAAGATGGCCGCGTGAAGTTCGTCAAACTGGCCAACAACACCCAGCAAGATTCGGCCCTCGACGATCCCTTCCACAATCGCCTCGGTCAGGTCGCTGCCGGCCTCGATATCAACGATGCCGTTCTCGGCCGCAGCCCGGATCATCCGGTTCCCGCTTTGTGGCAACCGTAGGAAGAAGTGACAAGGTGAGGGGGTGACAAGGTGCTTGAACCTGGGAGTTCATCGCCGCCGCTCGCTGCGCTTTCGGGCTCTTGGCCCATCTATTGTCTGTGGACGATCGCTACTCTGTTGGCGATTACGACGCTCACGCTGCCGGGCTATCTCTGGCGAAACGCGTCGATTCACCCGGCGCAAACTCTGTCGTTTCTTACCGCGGTTGATCTCAGCGCCATCTTTGTGATGGGCTTCGCTGCGGCACTTGCCGGGCGGCCAGTCACGCGCTGGCATGCTGGCTTCGCAGCCCTATTTCTCGCCCTGTTTTTGCTTGCCGTTCGCGCGCTGGTTCAAGCTGCCTTTGCTGCCGTCTGAGCCGAAAATCTCTGCTCTGCAAACGTAGTGCACAAGCCAATGAACCACCGCCGCAGGGGCGGTGGCGTGGGGAAGAGAAGTCCTGCTTTTCTCCCACTCGCCCTCTCTCCCACTCTTCCCCTCTTCCTCACAGCGTCCAGCCCTTGCGATATTCCTTGTGCAGCCATTTCTGCGCTGCTGGGGCATTGGTGATCTTCAGATTCTCGCTATCCCACTCGATCTTGCTGCCGTGGCGATAAGCGACAGTTCCCAGCAGCACTGCTTCGGTCAGCGCGCCGGCATAGTCAAAGTTCGATAGCGTGGGGCTGCCGGTCCGAATGGCGGTGGTCCATTCGCGATGATGACCGAGCGACTTGGCAATCGTTTGCGGCGGCGCTTTGTAAGCGGTGAATTTCTCTTCGGGAAATAAGAAGTGATCTCCATAGCTGGAGAGCAACATTCCCTTGCTGCCGACAAACAGCACGCCCGATTTCCAGGTCTCGGGTTTCACGCGGCTGTGCTTGAGCGTGGTTAACAATTCGGGCTGTTTGCCGCTGTCGTACCAGAACAGCTTGCAGGCCGGGAACTTGCCGCGGGCTGGGTATTCGTACTTGGCCAGGCAATAGCCGGGGCAACTCACCGGGTCATAAGGGGTGCCGCTCGCTTCGACCGACGACGGCCCGCGCAGTTCGAGGGCCCAATGCGGCAGGTCCATGTAATGGCAACCAAAGTCGCCCAGCGAGCCAGTGCCGTAGTCCCAGTATTTGCGCCAGGTGAATGGATGAACTCCTTCGCTGTAAGGCCGTTCGGCAGCTGGCCCGAGCCAGAGATTCCAGTCGAGATTCTTCGGTGCTGTGGTATTCGTGGTGAACGTCGCACCGGTATAAATCGCGCCGGCCCACACATGCACTTCGTCCACCTCGCCGATGGAACCCCCTTGAATGGCCTCGACCACACGGCGGTAGTTGTCGCCGGCGTGAATCTGATTGCCCATTTGCGTGACGAGCTTCTTTTCCTTCGCCAGGGTCGAGAGCGTGCGGGCTTCGACCACGGTATGCGTCAGCGGCTTTTCGCAGTAGACGTGCTTGCCCATCCGCAGCGCCATGGCAGCAGCTGGCGCGTGCGTGTGATCGGGCGTGCCGACCACGACCGCATCGATCTTGTCCCCTTCTTTTTCGAGCATGTCGCGGAAGTCGCGATACTTGCGCGTCTCCGAAAACTTGACCGCAGCCTGGTCGAGCTTGTCGCTATCGACATCGGCCATGCAGACGAGATTCTCGTACGCCAGTTCGTTCAGATTGGCTCCCGCGCGGCCGGTCGTTCCCACTCCGGCTAAGTTCAACTTTTCGTTCGGCGATTTCGACTCCTGCGCCGGGGCTACATTCACCCAAGCGCCGAGCGCCAGCGCGCTGGAGGCAGCAGCCGATGCCGATAAGAACCTGCGGCGAGTTACACGAGCCATCTGAAAATCTCCGGGGCCTGATCGGTGAGTTGCCTGTGCGTCCCAATTCCCGCTGTTGTAACGCTGCATTCAGTACGCGGCAAGCAACAAGAGTGAGAGAATCGGCCGATTTCGCTGCGTAAAATGCAGTCTCAATTGACCACTTCCCCGCCGCGGCAGTAGGATTCACCCTCCTTCTTTAGTGGGAGTGCTGCGATGTGGATCTTTAGTCAGAAAAAACGTTCGAGCCAACGTCAACCCGAACAGCGCCGCCGCCGCGTTCGCTTAGGGTGCGAACAACTGGAAGAACGGTGGACCCCTGCTGCCGATCTGGTGCCGGCACTCGTCAACATGGTTGACCGTGTGGCGGTTGGTTCCACGGTGCAGGTCAACGTCGATATCGACAATCGGGGAAACGTTTCCTCGGGGAGCTACGTCGTTGAATTTCGCCTCAGCACCGATGCGACGATTACGCGCACCGATCTGCTCTTGGCGTCGGTCACGCGCAGCACGATTGCGGCCGCCAGAGATTCGCAGTGGGTTCAGACGCTCACCATTCCCGCGAATCTCGCCGCCGGCAATTACACGATTGGCGTCGTCGTCGATCCGCTCAATCGGATTCGCGAGAACATTGAAACGAACAACACGCTCGGCGATGCTACCGCCAGCACGCTGTTTGTTAATTCACTGACCGGCACGGTGAAGTACAGCAGCACGACCAAGGCTGTGGCCCTTCGCCCCCTCAACCCCAGCGCCGAGTTGTACAACGATCGCAATACCTGGATTGTGATTCACGGCCGCAACAGCAGTCCCGCCACGACGGGCGTCGCGCAAATTGCCGCTGCGATTGAGGCGGAATACACCGACGATCAGGTCCTTGTCCTCGATTGGACGGCGGCCGCAGCCAGCGGTCTGATTGGCGGCAGTGGCGAAAACTTTATCAAGCCCGTCGCTGCTTGGGCCGCGAGCGTGCTGGTGGGCTACGGCATCACCGCGGATGAAATCAACGTGGTCGGTCATAGCTGGGGCGCGTACATCGGTGCCGAGATGGGCGAAGTGCTGACCGAAGTGAATACGATCATGGCGCTCGATCCGGCCACTGACTTTCCCGGTGGCAGCTATAACCCCGAAGGGACGTCCAGCGGCGTGCCCGAGGTCAACTTCGCTCGCAACAGTCGCTACTCGTGGGCCTTCTACGAAAGTGCCAAAGACATTTACGGCAGTGCGAAGACTTCGGCCACTGCGGACGAGTCGTTCGTCGTGCGCAACAGCGACCACTCCAAGACGGTGCAAGTCGTGGCCGATATCATCAGCCGCAATCAGGCCACTTCACTGCTCGCCGCGCAGTTCGACCTGCAACGCCTGCTCGCAGCAGCGGCCAATCCGATTTGGGTCACCAATCAGTTCAACATCAACGGCCAACGTGCGGATGGTCAACCTTACGAAGCGGTTCTGGCTGCAGCTTCAGGGGGCGTGAAGATTCAATCGCTGACGTTCTATAACGGCACGAGTTCGCAGGTGATTACGATCTAGTTCGCAATCGACTGAACTCAAAGGAGTGAGTATGAACTTTTCAATTCGCACTGGGTTGATCGCGGTGTCGATCGTGGCGGTGTTGCTCGGGGCGATTGTTTCGAAGTCACCGCTCGTGATGGAACTGGCGACTAACCTGGTGCTACTGGGGATTTGCCTCACTTTGGCCCTGGCGATTTGGGACCGTGAGCCTTTGCGCCGCGCATTCTGGACCGGATTCTTCGTGCTGGGATTCGGCAACGTTGTGCTGGCGAGTTACTTCAAC
Source organism: Anatilimnocola aggregata (assembly GCF_007747655.1). Taxonomy (NCBI): domain Bacteria; kingdom Pseudomonadati; phylum Planctomycetota; class Planctomycetia; order Pirellulales; family Pirellulaceae; genus Anatilimnocola; species Anatilimnocola aggregata. The sequence continues at coordinate 309,164 of NZ_CP036274.1, read as the reverse complement.
GCCTATCAGCAATCGACCAGCGAACTGTCGACGCTGCTGATGGGGCAACCACAGCCGGGTGGTCCGGCAGTCAGCTACCCTCGTACTCGCATCATTCCCTCGTCATCCTTCAAGCCGCCTGTGACCGAATACCTGACCGAGGAAGTTTACGAGCCAACCTTAACTCCACCCCAGCCTGTGCCTACTACCACGGCACCAAACAGCGCGCCATCCTTCGCCATGCCACCATCTAACTTTCCGCCGCCCCCCATGGCGACGCCGTATTACTCTTCTGACTACTACTTGCAGTTCGAAGCGATTCGCAGCTCACTTCCCGTGATGTTCTCTCTGCTCGTCGCTGGCATTGGTGGCTGGGTGACGATGTGGATCTCGCACCAGCGTTCAACTTCCGCTGCGCGAGAAGTGACGAGTGGCCTCTAGGCAACAGCGCTTCGAGTGATCGGTACTTCGTCCAATCTGCTCCACATCGCCCGGCGCGATAGCGAGAAAATTACGGCACAGATACTTGACAAGTATTCACGAACTATTCATAAATAAATTGATTGTTTTTGCATTTTGGTGGAAGGAGATTGCGACGGGAACCGTTCGTGCGCGGCGCGAGGAACTGTTTCTTGGCTTTGCTGGCCAGCTTGCAGTCGCAGCGAGATGCACCGCGGACGTTTATCAACAAATAGGATGTTTTCAGAGTTACCAAATTGGCCGCAATTCATTGCCACGCAACGGCTTGCAGGTGATGCACGCAAAAGGGGGTGTTGATAAACCGGGCGCGACACGCGTAACTCGACTAGCGATCATTGTCATTTGGTGAACCCACGCGCTTGCGCGGGCGAACTGCAAATCAAGCAAACTACTAGTTCGACGGCCGCAAGCAGCCCGGTTAACCAGAGATAACTAGCGGGCGATTCGCTCGCCGCGAATGCGGGCTGAGAAGTTGGGGTCGTCGCGATACTTGAGAGCCAGGTCGTTCACACGGGCTCGACGCTTCGTCTCTTCGAAGGGCAATGTGGTGTCGATCAGTTTTAATTCGTAGGCCAGTTGATCGGAGAAGCCGGGGAGGAGCACGCGATAGTCCTGCGGAATCTTGCCCGGGGCCAACTTGTTGATGTGCTGGACGATGTTCGTCGTGCAGTTGTTGCTGATCGAGTCGTACAGTTCGGGCTTGGTACGGAGCTGATTCACGCGGCGGAGGATATCGACCAACAGTGCCTGCGTTTGTTCGGGAGTGGAGTTGCCGCGATAGGCATAGACATCGCACTTGCGATGCTCGGTGCGGACGCGAATCAAATCCCGCTCGCTGGCAACGACATAGATCAGCTCGAACTGCCCGAGCAGACCCGTGGCCGGATGATACTCTTCGCCTTGTTCGAGTCGTACTTCGACCGAGACACCAACCCGATCACCATCGGCCAGGCCAAAGCTGAGCATCGTATGGGCGAGTGCCCGCTGCTCGTTGAAAGGGACGACCAGATAGTCGACGTTCTGCACGTCGCCCAGCTTGAATGTTTTGTCGTAGTAGTCGACGACGCAATCGCGGTAAGTGAAGAACTCGGCATCGCGAACGTTGTGAATGGTGATCTGATCGCCGGCCATCTTGGCATCGGCCAGCACGCGGTGCTCGATGATCCAGTTCCGATCGTTCGACGCGGTGGTAATGGTGGGGAGTTCCAGCGGTGCGGTGCCATTGGCGGCCGCTGGTCCGTTCTTACAACCAGCGAGTGCGGTGACCAGCAAGATAGCGCCGACGACAAGGCAGCGGCTAGCTGGCTGGGCGACGTTCGAGCTGATAAGCGGGCTCGGCATGATATCGGTCGACGGAGCGGCGGCAGAGTGAGGCTATTTTCGTGGTGGAATTACAGAAAGTGTCCGCTGGCAGCAAGAGCAATGCAGCTGTCGCCCCTGATAGCCAGCTAGCTCCGCGAAGTTGGGACGCCAGTTAGCCAGTTCACCTTACCTGCCCTTTCTCCCTAGCCTCAAACGCCGCACTCTTCTATCCTGTAAGGTGGGACTTATGACGTTTTTCGGGCGGTAGGTGCGGCATGAATTTGTTGTGGATCGTTCTTCCTTCGGCGGTGATTCTGACGATTGCGTACTTTACGTACGGCTCGCTGCTGGTGCGGCTATTCAAGCTGGATCCCAAGCGAATCACGCCGGCCGAAGAATTGAATGACGGCTTGGACTTCGAACCGCTGCCGGCCAGTTCGCTGCTGCCGCAACATTTTTCGGCGATTGCCGCTGCGGGCCCGATTGTGGGGCCGATTGTTGCCGGCCTGACGTTCGGCTGGTTGCCGGCGTTGATCTGGATTTTGATCGGATCGATCTTCATTGGCGGCGTGCATGATATGGCGGCGCTGGTGGCTTCGATTCGTCACCGGGCCACGTCCATCGCCATGGTGGTGAAAGAGCACATGAGCGGACTTTCGTACACGCTCTTTTTGACATTCATCTGGATCGCGCTGGTCTACATCATTGTCGCCTTTACCGACGTGACTTCGGGGTCGTTCATTGCGGCGGCCAATGCCGAAGCGGGTGGTGTGAGTGGCGGGGCGATTGCTACGTCGTCTCTGCTGTACCTGATTCTGCCCATCGTCATGGGGCTACTAGTTAAGTTCCTGAAGATGCCAATGTGGCTGGCGACGGTGATCTTCGTGCCGCTCGTGGGCGTAGCGATTTGGGTCGGTCAGTTCGCGCCATTCGATTTAGGGAAGCAATTCAGCCTGAGCGAAGGTGACGCCCGCAAAGCTTGGGACGTGTTGCTGTTGGCGTATTGCCTGATTGCCGGCATGGTACCGGTGTGGATGCTGCTGCAACCGCGCGGCCACTTGGGTGGTTACTTTTTGTATGCCGCGCTGGGTGCCGGTGCGATTGGCGTCTGCTTTGGCGGAGCCACCGCGCAGTATCCGGCGTTTCGCGGCTTTACTGTCGATAACGGCAGTGGAATCACGACGCTCTTTCCCGCGCTGTTCATCATGATCGCTTGCGGAGCTTGCAGCGGGTTTCATTCACTCATCGCCTCGGGCACTACTTCCAAGCAGTTGAAGACCGAATCCGATGCCAAGTCGATTGGCTACGGTGCCATGCTGATGGAAGCGATGGTCGCCATCATTTCGCTCTGCTGCGTGATGATGTTTGCCCAAGGTGCGCCGGAGTTGAATCTGAAGAATGGGCCGAACATGATCTATGCCCACGGCATCGGCAAGTTCATGCAAGTCATCAGCACGAATCCCGGCTTTGTGACCTTTGCCATTTCGTTCGGGCTGATGGCGTTCACCACGTTCGTCTACGACACGCTCGACGTTTGCACGCGGCTGGGGCGCTACATTCTGCAAGAGTTGACGGGCATGCACAACAAAATCGGCATGTTCATCGGCACCGCGCTCACCGCCGGAACGCCACTCTTCTTTTTGCTGCGGCATCCTAGCGACGCCGCGATTCCCGTCTGGCGAATCTTCTGGAACCTGTTCGGGGCAAGCAATCAGTTACTCGCCGCCCTCACGCTGCTCGGCGTTACCGTTTGGTTGTGGCGAACACGCCGCGCGTGGTGGGTGTGGATCGTCACCGGCATTCCGACCGTGTGGATGTATGTCATGAGCACTTGGGCCTTGATCGTCCTGACGCTTCCCAAGTTCTACAGCGAAGGCAAATGGAGCGTGCCGACCGACCCAGTTCCTTGGGCCGGTGTGGTGCTGATGATTCTCGCCGCGATCATGCTGTTCGAAGCAATTCGCGTGCTGGCCACGATGGGTAATCCACCGCAGCCAGAACCGAAGTTTGAGGCGAAGCCGGCAACCGTTTAAGATTTCTTGTTCTTCTTTTTTCCGCCCGTGGGCTGATCGTTCACCGGGCCCGCCATTGGTGGCGTTTCGTAAAACTTGCCATCGTCGATCAAACGCGGATCACCCGTGCGCTGAAGTTCACCCATCAGCTGTTCCTCCAGCTTGGCTCGCGACGAAGCATAGGCTGCTTCGGCTGCGACGTTCTTCAACTGTTGCGGATCTTGACGCAGGTCGTACAACTCTTCGCGCGGGCGTTTGCCATAAACCCATTCGTAGTGGGCCTTCCACTTAGGCTCGTTACGCACCCCCACGAGCCAGGCCTTGGTGGGCCCCGCATCTTCATCGGGCAGAGTGACGCGAGTCTCTTCGGTAATCGCGCTCGCTGTGGGAACGTTGTCGCCATCGAGGCGATAGGGATCACCCAGCGGCCAGCGACCGGGTTTGAAGTTGATGATGTAAAGGAAGTCAGGCGTGCGAATGGCCCGTTGTGGATAAGGCATGTAATCGGCTCGGGCACTTTCCACGTGTCGCTCGCGACCGATAAAAACGGCCGTTCGCTCAGGTTCGACTTGCCCAGATTTTTCCGACTTCAGCAACTTCACCAAGCTGCGGCCCGTCATCCGCTCGGGAATCGGCAGACCAGCTGCTTCGAGGAAGGTTGGCGCCAGATCGGTGAGACTGACGAGGTCGTCGACCACGCGGCCCGACTTGGCGTTCCCCCAGCGGATGGCCAGCGAGACACTGGAACCGAAATCGTAGAGGTTGCACTTGCCATGCGGAAAGCCCGGTGGACCATGGTCGCCACTCATCACGATGATGGTATTGTCGAGCTCGCCCGTGGCTTCCAGTTTCTTCAGCAGCGCACCCAGCGAAGCATCGAAGGCCTGCGCTTCGCCCAGGTAATCGGCAAAGTCTTCGCGCACTTCGGGAACGTCGGGCAGGAAGGCGGGCAACTTGCCTTGGAGTGACTCGGGCTCGATTCCCCAAAGTTTTTTGCCCGAGCCCTTGATCCATTTGCGATGAACGTTCGTCGGGCCGAACCAATAGCAGAAGGGTTGGTCGGGCTTGCGGGCGGCGAGGAAGGCATCGAAGTTGTTGGTCACTTCGTCATAAAGCGCATGCTTGGCGTCTTCGAGCGCCATGCCGTTGGCGACCATCTTGGTCACGTTCTGCGAAAACTGATTGACGCGGCCCCCTGCCTTTTCGTAGGCGAACTTGCCACTGCCATAGGGAGCATCATTGGGCGAGCCGGGGCTCCAAACTTTGTAGGTTTCGCCCAGGTGATAACCAGCATCGCCCAAGAGGAGCGGAAACGCGGGCTGCGAACCGTCCCAGATTGCGCCGCGCAAGATCGAAGCTCGCCCGGTTCGCCAGAAGTGTTGTCCCGAGAGGAGCGCGCTACGACAGGGCGTGCAGCTGGGAGCAGAAACAAACGCCCGGCGAAACAGGACACCTTCGCGCGCCAGGCGATCGAAGTTCGGAGTGCGCACCACGTCGTTGGGCGTGCCGGGGCCATCGACAGCGGCATAGGCGCTGGCATAGCGACCCCAGTCATCGGCAAAGGCGAAGAGAATGTTCGGCCGCTTGGCGTCAGCGGCGTGGGCAAACGAATTACCAACAAGGAGCACGAGCAAACCAGAGAGGAGCCAGCAGCGATTCATCCGTTTCACCTCCAAGAGAAAGATTTCGACCGGTTGAGATGGCCTAGAAGCCGCAATTATTGACGGATTGTCCGTTCGCAAACTCCAACTCTACCAGCGCATTCCGGGGGTTTCTCTAGCGAAATCCAACGGCGGGCGTTATTGTGAAGCTCTCCGGGACAGTGGGCTTAGCATAAGGGTTGGCGCATGATACGGGCGATGAGTTGGTCGTTAGTAATCGTTGGTTTGGTAAGCGGCGCGACTTTCAGTCAAACACCACAGCAGTGGCAACAACAGCTGCAGCGGCTTCGTCAACAAGGCCAGCAGCCGAATATTCAGTGGGAAAATGCCCAGCTGTCCGGCTTGATCAAGGGGATGCAAGGCGGGCTGGTGCAAGTTGCCGCCGAAGGTGGCGAACAGTGGATCGTGCAGGTCGAAGCGCGGCCGCAAGATATCGTCTTTCAAGGCGCCGCCGATCCCAGCTTTGTGAAGCCGGGCATGCTCGTCGAATTCAAGGCCAAGGTCAACAAAAAGGGGCAGGCAGCTGACCCAGTTACCAGCTTGACGGTGATCACCGTGCGCGAAGGTCGCGGTGTGGGGGTGATTCCCGAAGGAGGTCTCTCGAAGGGAGAAGCCGAACTCTTCACCGAAAACAAGCCAGAAGAAAAAAAGACGCCGCGTAAGGTGACCGAAGACGCTACGTATCTGGTCGCTGGGCAGGTGACCAAACTCAGCCGTACGGGCGAAATGACCATCAACTGCGCCGGGACGACCATCAAGGCCGATCTCGACAAAGAAGCCAAGGTCGCCATCGACGTCAATCATCTGCAATATGCCCAGATTGGCGATAAGGTCGAGATTCGCGCTCGCTATCCCATGGGGCAGAAGGCCGCTGGCCAGGGTCTGGCTTCGCAGATCGCGGTGACTGGTTCCAAACCGCTCGGCGAACCGAAGAAGCGACTTCTGCCCGGCAAAGGCGACGATGAACCCAAGGAAGAGGACAAGAAAGCCGAACCCAAAACCGAGTAAGATCGTCCTTCTCTTGAGCCGCACCTGCATTGTTGTTCGCCACTTGCTTTTGTTGAGGTAGCTACGAGCCATGGGGCTGAAAGATTGGTTTGCGCGCAAGACGCCACTGCAACTCGCACTCGAACGGGGCCAGAAACCCGATGGCAAACTGGCTGATGAGATTGACAAGCTGGGCGAATACACAGTCTCTGCGCAGGGGGATGGCGAAGCGATCGCAGCGGCGCTCGCGCTGCTTGACGAGTCGCCGCGCACTCATGCAGCCTGGTTGCGGCCTCTGACCGGCCTGCTGCAAGACGTGGAAGATGCCGAGTGCGCAGCCTTCCCGCCAATCATGGAGTCGGCCTTGCCGGCGCTAATCTCGGTGGTAGAAGCTGGTCTAGCTGATCGGCAACTCTTCGAGCGCGACGATCTGCTCTTCGCTCTCAAGATTCTGGCCATGTACGGCACCGATGAAGGGACCGACACCGTCATTCGTGCCGCGCTGCAGGAGCTTGATGCTGACGACTACATGTGGTCGGTCATTCTCGGCAACTATGGTCGCGAAGGGCATCCACAGGCCGAGCGGCTGTTCGCAGCCCTGGCCGATCCGCTGCCCACGAAGTTTCTAGCGGTCTCGCTGCTCGATGCGGCCAACAGCGCACGGTTAAGTGGTGGAGATTTTATCCATCCCTTCGATTCGCCGGCTGGCATTTCTCGGCTGGAGGGCTGGCTGACGGACCCTGATCCTGAGCATGCCAGTTACGCGGTGAGCGCGGCTGCTGCACTGCCTTTTCTCGATCACTCGGATCGCGACGGCCTGCTAGCTCTAGCGCTCGATCATGCCAGCGACAATGTGCAGCTAGAAGGAGCGTGGGTTGCGGCGAAGGTGGGGCGCGAAGCGGGCATTCAACAGTTGGCCCGTTATTGCCTTGATATCAACCACTCCGATGTCGCCTGCCACTACTTGAAGGAACTTGATCGCGAAGATGCAATTCCGCCGGAGTGCCAGGATCCGACCTTTCGCGCGCAAGCAGAGTTCGCGCGCTGGCTGGCTCATCCTTGCGAATTGGGTGAAGCACCGGACGAACTCGAACTGGTCGACCATCGTGAATTAGCCTGGCCGCCGGCTCGCGATATCTGTCCAGTCTGGCTATTTCGCTTTCGCAAGCTCGATCGAACGGGCCTCGCAGAAGACCATGTCGACGTGGGAATGGTCGGCAGTGTGACGTTTTGCCTCTTCACCTATCAGCTGAATCAGCGGTCGCCCGAGGACTGCTACGCAATTCATTGTTACTGGGAGTTGACGACGCAAGAGTTGATCTCGGAACTAGAGCTGCCGCCGAATTCACACGAGTACGATCACCTGCTGCGGCAGTACGCGGGGAGCGACTTAAGTGAAGTGGTGCTCGAAACGGTTGTCGAACCGGCATCCAGCTTGAACTATCCGCAGGCGCTCGTGGGCATTGCGACGGCCCAGCGCGCGGGTGAACCGGGCTGGGTAGTGCTCGATGGCCCGCGGAGTCGCTTTTACGCAGCGGCCGAAATGCCAGCGGGAGAACGAACGGGGCAGGTGTTGAAAGTCCACGTCGGACGCGAACTGCTTGGCTTTCGCGAGGCTGTCGATCGTAGCGCGTACTTACGGCCGGAGAGTAACAAACCGAGTGCGGCGGACTTCATCGCCACCTATGAAGGCTATTTGCAGCAAGCGGCTAATCTCGCGGAGGCGGAGAAGTTGCTCGGTGGCAATAGCCTGCTGAAGGGGAAGTTCGAACGGTATGTCGAAGCGATCGTCGAGACGACCGCGCGCGACAAGCCGGAGGTTACTCTCGCCGCGTATCAACAATTGCTCGCCGCAGTTCAACGTCTGCCCGCAGAAATGCAGAGCGAGATGTTCGATACTTTTTCTCCCCTCGGCGAGGCAGCGCTCCTCGCGATCGCGGCACTTAAAGAGTTGGGACGCCGCAACGAGTTGCTGGAAGTCGTGCGCACGTTCGAGCCGCATTGGCCGCACAACTTGGGCTATAGCAGCTTAGGTGCTGCGGCCCAAGCAGGTGGCGATCTCGCGCTGGCGGAGTCGCTGTTGCTCAAGTTGCACGCCAACGATCGCGCCAGTTGGAGCGACGCCACCGATATGTTGGCCTCGATTTGGCTCCGGCAAGGGAAGGTCGCAGAAGCTCAACAGCTGGTGCTAAAAGCGATTCGGGAAGTCCAAGAGACTGCCCGCGACTGCACCGGCAAGAGCCTGGCCGAACAGGAAGAGATCTTTCAAAAACATCGTGAGTTCCTAAGGCTGCTTCCGCAGGGTCCGCAACTGCTCGAAGCGGAGCAAGTTCCAATCACGCTCTTAACTGAAGTTGATTCGATCGATTTGTTCGGCGATGAAGAACTGAAATAGCGTTTCTCCGTCCAACGCGGTTTCATTCATGACCGAACCAGCCAAGCCAGAACTTCCCGCGCCCAGCCTGGCGACCGCCTATCACGAAGCGGGGCATGCGGTGATTGCCCTCGCGCTCGGCCGATTGGTGCAGCGGGTGAGCATCTTGCCCAATCAACTACGTTTGGGCGCGTGCGAATTGAAGAAAGGGAAGGCGAAGCAAACGCACGACCCGGTCGAAACCGAGATTCTCATCTTCTTGGGTGGCGTGGCGGCAGAAGCACGCTTTACCGGCACCTATGCCTGGGGTGGTGCGCAGCAGGATCTGCGCTACGTCCGCTCGCTGACGACGCAACGTGCCGGCAGTCAAAAGCAAATCGAACGGCTGGAGCGGCGAATGCTCGACAAGGTCGAGCATCTGCTCGACGATCCGGCCGTTTGGTTGGCGACCAAGCTCATTGCCGATGAACTCCTGCGCAGCACGACCATCAGCGGGCGTGCTGCGAAGCATCTTTTCGAACAGGCAGCGGCGAAGTTCGACTAGATATCGCCGTCGTCGATCGTTTCGAACAATTTCGGAGTGAAGGCGATGTCGTGCAAGCCCAGGTCGTGCAGCACGTCGTTGCCAGTCCCGCCCGAGATCACAGCATTGCGAGCGCTCAGGTTCCGCACGGCGAGAATGTCGTTGCCGGCACCCATGCCAATCGTCAGGTTATTGGCCACATCCAGGCTATCGATATCGAACTCGTCACTCCCAGTATCACCATCGAATGAGGCGGTGCGGGCCACCACTCGATACAGCGTCAGCAGATCGTCGCCTTGGCCAGTGCGAATATCGAGCACCCCGCCCACGAGCAGATTCAGCAGGCCACCATCGATTTCGACTTCGTCGTCATCGGCACCCGTATAGAGTTGCAAGTTGCGACGGACCACAAACGACGCCAGGCCATCTTCACCACTGTTGAGCGAGACCGAGTCTTCGCCAGCCGCAGTATCGATGGCCAGCGCGACAAGGGCCGCGCCGGTGATTTCGACCTGGTCGTCGCCAGATCCGGTGTTGATGCGGAGATTATCGCCGGTGATAAATTGGACGAGCACGCCGTCGTCGCCTGCTTCGGTGAGAATGCCGATGTTATCGGTTGCAGAAACGTCGGCGAACATGACAAAGTCGTTGTCGGTGATTTCGCCCGAGATCACGCCTCCGGTCCCCACTCCCAGATTGCCGACCGTGGTCCCCAGCACGACGACGCCGTCGTCTTCAGCGCCGGTGGTAATTGCCAAATCGCCGCGCACTGTGTTGAGCACGACGGCGGCGATATCGTCACCCATTCCTGCTCCCTTGCGAGGATCGGTGTTGATGACCAGGTGAGTCGCATTGGTGAGCACGCTCAGGATGAAGTCGTTTCCTTTGCCACCCTCGATTTGAATGGTGTCGACGGTGCGCATCGTCATCACCAGCGTGTCGTCGCCATCTCCCAGTTCGATGTACGTGCGGCCGGTCATTCGCGTGGGCAAGTTGATTAAGTCGTCGCTACTAAAATCTGGATCTTCGATATCGAAGCTCGATTCCTCTTCGTCCCCCGCTAGCCAGTCGAACAGGCCGCCTTCGGGCTCCTCTTCTTCGCCGTAGGAATCAACCGCTGCCAACATGTCGGCCACGAACTCGACGTCATTGCCAATGCCCAGCCGATCGTTGCCGCCGTTGAGGCGAATATCGAGCTTGGTGATGCCGGTCAACGTAAGGGCCGGGGTGAGTGAGTTGATCGTCGTGCCGGCGGCCGGCGTGATCGTGAAGCTGTTCGCTGTCGGCCCTTTGCCAACGATGATCTCGTTGGCTGCATCATCACCGCGAATGACGAGCACTCCCTTGGCAACGGTGGCTGTCACGTTGCCAGCCATCATCGCACGCTGTTCGAGGGCTTCGACGGCGAGAAGAGAACGGAAGTTCGAACGAAACTGCTGGCGCTGACGCGATTGCATACGAGGACTCACATTGGAGGAGATTTCCAACAGCGGAAGCGATTAGCCCGGCTTCAGCTGCCCGCAACTTGCCAGGGCAAGGAGTGCGGCGACGAGGGTCGGGTAATTAACTTAGATCGCCCAGCAATGCAATGCAGAAACCGCTGCGAGCTGGTGGTCGTTGAGGGCTGACGGAAGGGACGGAAGGCGGCTCGCCAAGATTTTTTGGGAATCTTGTGGGTAAGTGTGGCGGGCAAACGGGGAAGTTTGCGGGCTAAGGGTGTCACAGCGGTTGTCGCTCTGACACACCAAAAAACCTCAGCTTTGAAGGACTCATGCCATGAAGACTGTTACTTTCTCGCTCGCCGCTGCTGCCCTGCTCGCTCTGTCGCTGGTCGCTGTCGAAGCCCAGGCCCAATCGCCCGATTGGTTCATCCGCATCGGCGACTTCAACATCGGTTCGAACCGCGGTTTCAATCCTGGTGGATTCGTTCCTGGAGGTCGCCAACGCAACCCAGTCATCGACCAAGGCTTCGACGGCGGGTCGATGCGAATTGATCCTCGCACCGGCCGCTGGATTGTGAACACCAACGGCCACACCATTCACCGCAGTGCGATGGACCCCAACCGCAACCAGGTTGATCCTGGCAGCCTTCGCCGCAGCTCGTCGATCAGCCGCGATGCCTTCGGCAATCAAATGGAAACGACGGTCACCAGCTGGACCAGTTTCGGTCGGCCTCACTCCACCACAAATGTTCGCCGCATTCAAAATGGCCGAAATGGAACTGTGATCGACAATCAGGTCATCTTGCGGTCGACCAACCCCAACGCCAACGATCAAAACCCCTAACGCCCAACGAACTGCCTCGCTAACACTGAGGTTGACCTAACCCCGGACCAACATCCGGGGTTTTTTCGTGTTTGCATCAAATGGCCAGGGCAAGCAGTTACTGCCCGTCTCTGGCTACTCGATTTGATACGTCTGGCCGCGCAAGGTGACCAGGAGTTGCTCGTCGTTTTGTTGGGTCGCCAGGACGGCGTTCTCGTCCGCGGTGTTGGCCTTCACCAGGGCGAAGTACTCGTCGCTGAAGCGTTTGATCTTCTTGATCTTGGCTTGGTCCTTCTCGGGATCGACCGTTTGGGCATTGGCGGCAATCCACAACTTGCCGCGGCGATAGAGCGTTTGGCTGCCGACATTCTGCACGGCGTCGGCGGCAATTTCCTTATCGCTATCGATGTCGCGGAATTTGTTCTGGGCCAGGCCTGCCTGCGGAGCCGCATTGCCAAAGCCTGCGCCAGCACCACCCCCTGCGTAATCTTGCTTTGCGGCTGCAGGGCGGCCGGTAACCAATGGTGCAGCAGGTCCAGAGGCAGCTTCGCCGCGCGGCGACATCGCATACGAGCGCGTGGTATTGCCAGCGGTTTTCGCTTCTTGCAACGACTTCTTCTCGGCACGTTGGGCAACGCCCGAGAGCCCTTCGGCTTCGCCCAGGCGATCGACCAGGCGGCGCGTCTGTTCCAGATTCTCGCGGGCGTCGGACAGTTGACCCGGCCGAGCCAGGTCGTCAGCTAGGAACGAAGTGTAAGGTGTGAGAATGCCGTGTTTGGTGGCGAGCGAGATCAGCTCTTTTACCAGTTCGTCGTTCTTTCCCTTCAGATCGATCTCATCGATAATCTCGCCAACGCGCCGCAAAGCCCACAACTTTTCGACAAACGCGTAAGTCTGGTCATTGCTCTTTTCCACGAGTGTCGCGGGGAAGTCGTACTTCTTCTCGTCGCCGCCAATCTTGCCGCTGATGGCGACCTTAGCTTCGCCCGGCTTCTTGTAACGGCCAACCATCACCAGCTGTTCGCCAGCAAAGAGGTCATAAACTTCTTTGGGATAAACGCGATTGATCGCCGGGCCCGATTCAACGGAAGCGGCATCAACTTCAATCTTCACCTTCACGCCTGTCAGCATGGGCGAGCTCATTTTGCTGTACAGCCGGCTGACGTGCGCTTCGATGTCTTCGTTCGGCCGCACGTACTCGCTCTGGCCGAAGTTATCGCGGCTCAGGCGATCGAGGAGCCGGCTGTTCACGTCGTACCCCACGCCAAAGTTAATCATGCGGGTCCGAATCTTGTTGTTGTTCTTGGCGTTGGCAACAATCTTCCCTTCGTTCGTTTCACCCGCGGTCGGCAGACCATCGGTAAGGAAGAGGACATAGTTGGGACGCGTGTCGTCCTTAATCATGCCGAGCGCCGTGGTCAGCGCGCCATCGATATTCGTGCTGCCGCCAGCATACAAGCCCTCGACAAATCCCAGCGCTTGCTTCCGCGTTTCATCATCGAACTTTTGCAGCTCGGGTTTGAACGATTCGACGGCAGAGTCGTAAGCGACGATGTTGAACGTGTCCCCCTTGCGCAGATTGTTGAGGACGAACTTGATTGCTTCCTTCGCCTGCTCGATCTTCTTACCGCTCATGCTCCCCGAGCGATCGGCGACGATGATCACCGTCTTCGCTGGCCGGTCGGCATTGTCAGCCTTGATCTCCGGACTGGCGAGCATCAGAAAGAAGCCCTCCTCGCTCGACTCGGGACGATAGCTAATCAGGCTCGCGCCCAATTTGCCATCGTTGGTATCGAAGAACAGACGGAAGTCGGTCGCGGGAACGACGTTCGTCGCTTCGTACTTAACAATCGCGTGCTTGCTATCCGGCCGTTTTACTTCGATGGGATAAGTTGGGCTATAGACGCTCTTGATCTCTGCGGTTGTTTCGATGCTCGCTTCGATCGAGACCTTCTCCACCGGACTGCTGGTGTACTTGGCTGTCGAAAGGGGCAACAAGAAGTCGGTTAGCTGATGATCTTTCCGCAGCAACTGACTGAACTTGAGTGTGACCTTCCGTTCTGCCCCGGGAGGTACCGGAAAGACACTCGTCTGGAACATGCCGGTGCCAACCCACTCCAGCAGAGCTGGGTCTTGATTGCGCCGCACGTAGCCCTCGTAGATTTCGCGGGCCTTCTTCGCTTCGAGCAACTTAGCGTCGTACTCTTTGCCGTCGACCATGAAGGTCATCCGGTCGATGGCCCCTTCGTACGGCAGCGGAAAGACGAACTGCACCTGAGCGATCTGGCTGCCAGTGTTCACGAAAGTCTGCGAGACCTGCACCTGGGCAATCTGGTCCTTGATCTTGGCCTGGTACGACAGCTCTTTGATCTTGTACGAAATGGCTGGTGTCGGCGGAGTGGGGCGGGGATGAGGCCAGGGCGGAATCGGTCGTGGCAGCGGCACCGGGTGAGGATGATCGATGATGATCAGCACCCCTTGGGCTGAGGCCGCCGGGCCCCAAGCTGTGGAGTAAGCGGCAATGACCGCCAGAAAGAACATCCAACCCGCTGCTGACAACGCCCGTTTCATAATCCTGCTCCATCCAATTTGGGAGGGCGAGGCTCCTGCCGAGCCGCTGGCCCTTCAATCGACTGCTGTGTCTTTGCCCAACTCGACTCCGCCGTCACAAAGATCCTCTTTGTTGATAAATCACCGCAATTCATCAACACTACCTAGCGCTAAACCCGTGCGCCACGCGTTTTGCTGTTGATAAACCCGGCCCATTTATCAACACCCCCCTTTAGCGGCTTGCGCACGTTCGCTTGCCAACGACAGTGGCCCTACGAACTAGACGAACGAACCCCACCCTCAGTTTCACGCATTCCCAGCGGAATGCAATCTTCGTGACGCGGTTGTTACGAGAGAGGCACTCAATCATCGATCTGCGGATCCCAATCGGAGAGCATGATGTTCCCGGGTTTTGCGTCGTAGTACCAGATGCCGCATTTCCGAAGTGCCGCTAACGCCAACCGCACTCGTCTTACGTCCTCTCCCCACCAGTCCTCCATTCGCTCGTGCCACTCTTGCAGGACATGCTCCGGCCATTCAGGGTCGTTAAGGTATGCCTTGCCGAAGTCGAGAAGGTACGGCGGAAAAACGACTCCCATCTCGATTACGCGGAGTTGGTCGCTATGTCCCAAGAACTCGGGCACGTTGAATTCCAAGATCTTCTTCCCGAAACCCGATTCATTTATGCGCTGATAACACTCCTTCTCGTGAGCATAATTGTCTGCCCGAAGAAACGACTTAACGATGCTTTTGCGATTCGAGTACCAGACAGAACCGTCATCGCCTCCGTCGAACGGGAACGGATCAGGAATTGAAATTTTGGTGCGTCTAGCGTATAAATAAGCTCGTCGTTGCAAATCAAGGCGGATCATGGAGTGCTCGGACTTGAACGTTCCTCAGCTCAATATTGCTGGCAAGCTAATTGTGAATGGGCAGAGGTTTCAGATAGGGCAAATTAGCCGCACTACTCTTGTTCTACAATCTCCGCAGAACACAGCTCCTAGCAAAGCCCAGTTGGTCGTAACTGTAAACGGGCAAAAAAAGGTGTACGGCATTTTTCTGCCTCACGGCATTAGTTGCGAATCTGACGAGGTAGCTTTCTTCTAAAACTCTGTTCGCTCGCATCATCCGCCGCCAGAACTACCGATTTTTCTGGCTTTGAAGATTGCTTTCTGCCGATGATACGAAGGATGACACTAGGCTCGCACTGCCAGCACAGATGTCATGGCTGTGATAGCTGGTTCTTTTCTCGATGGGCCTGTACAGGCGCGTAGCTGCCATGCAAATCCAGACGACTCGCTTCGGTACGGTACACCTCGAGGCAGACGATATTCTGCTGTTTCCTCACGGGCTGATTGCCTTTGAGGACTGCCGGCACTGGGTGCTGCTGAGCGACGGCGAGAACGACTCGCTCGGTTGGTTGCAGTGTGTCTCGCGCACCGAAGTGGCCCTGCCCGTGGTCAGTCCGCGACGGTTTGTGGCCGGCTATCAAGTGCGGGTCGCTCGCACCCAACTGCAGCCGCTGGAACTGGCGCAGTTCGACCAGGCGTTTGTGCTGTCGATTGTCAGCAAAGACGGGCCGTCACTGACGGTGAATCTGAAAGCGCCGCTGGTCGTGAATCTCGACCGTCGCCTCGGCCGCCAGGTAATCACCACCGACGAGCAGCCCGTAGCGCTTGCCATCGGTCAGCCCATGCATAGCTTGCTGCGAAAATCAGCCTAGCGAAACGCTCCACTCTTCTGAGCCACCAACTTGCCGAGCGCACTCGGGTGAGTGAAACTACCTGCGAACTGCTTCATCCGTTCGGATAGCACACTCGCGGGAATTTTCTGATGCGCACTGCCTGGTGGTCTGTCTCTCGTGGCTTCGCCGTTTCGGCCTGCATGCTGCTGCCGCTGTCTATGTTCGCAGCTGAACCGACGAACCCGAAGGAGTTCGCGACCACGCGAATTCTCGACGTCTGGCAGAAATACGATGGCCAGCTGACGTTCGGCAAGGGACAGACTTTGGCTCTGGTCGATGACGGCTGCAAACTGGCGATGCCGCAGTGGCAAGCCAAGACCGATGGAGTGCCCAAGGTGCTGGTCACTTACGACAGTGTCGACGGCGACGACAACCCGCAGCACGAAGGGCGCGGCTATCACGGCTCGACGATTGGCATTCCGTCGTCGGTAAACTACGACGGTAAGCGTGGCGTGGCATTTAACAATCAACTGGCTGTCATTCGTGGGCTGGAATGCTGCCATTGCAAAGTGGCCGACGGCGCATCGCTGGCCAAGGCGCTGCAATGGGTGCTCGAAAATCATGCCAAGTACAACATCACCACGGTGAATCTCGCCCCCGTCGATGACCTGGCCCATGCCGAACCAGTCGCCACCGACATCGACGACAAGCTGGCCAAACTCCGTGCGGCTGGCGTTTGGGTGAGTGCTCCGACCGGCAACCATAACTTCACCAACGGCATCTCGTGGCCCGCTTCGCAGCCCAACTGCTTCGCCATCGGTGCGGTTCGCGTGGCCGAAGACAAAGTTTACTTAGATCGTCATGCCAAGGTCGATCTTGTTGTCCCCGCCGCGGCCACCAGTTCCTCGAACGCAATCTGCTGCGGCAGTGTGATGATCCTCCGCGAAGCGATCGAGAAGGCTAAGTACGACTGGAAGCCAGACGGTGAGAATCTGCCTGCTGCCATGCTCGCCATCCTGCAGCGGACGGGCAAAGAAGTGGACGATCCGGCGACGAAGCTCACCTTCCGCCGTCTCGACCTGCTCGCTGCGGTGGAACACGTCTTCGCGAAAGCAGACCCCAAGCCGGAGTGTGGTGCCGACGAAGCTGCCGAACAACAACTGACCGCCCTCGGTGCCCAAGTGACGAAGGCTGGCGATCAGATATCGCAGATCAGCTTCAAAGACTGCTCCAAGCTAGGTGCTGCGGAGTTTGAACTTATTGCCAATCAACCTGAGCTGAAAAAGCTCACCCTCTATGGCAGCTGCAAAGGCTTGAACAACGAGACCCTCCCGCTCTTGAAGAAGCTCACCAAGCTGGAAGACGTGAGCACCGACGGCATGCAAGTGACCGACGCTGGCTTCGGCCCGCTCGCAGAAATGAAGAGCCTGAAGTCGCTGAGCTTCTTTCATCCTTCGTGGGGGAGCAAGGAATTCGTCGGCACGGGACTCGTGCAGTTGGCGGGGTTGCCCAATCTCGAAAAGTTGACCATCGCTGGTACGCCCTTCAACGATCAAGGGATGGCCGCGGTCGGCAAACTGACGCAACTGAAGGCCTTTCGCACCTGGCACACGTTTCAAACCGAAGCGGGCAATCAGCACCTGCTGAAGCTCACAAACCTGAAAGAGCTGCGACTGGGTCAGCGGTTGCGGCAATACAACGGCCAACCGAACCCGCCGAGCTTGACCGACGACACCATCCAAGTGATTGCACAGCTCACTTCACTCGAGAGTCTCTGGCTCGACGAAGCACGCCTGTCGGGTACCGCGCTCGCTCAGTTGAAAGGGCTCCCCAACTTAAAGCTCCTCACGCTCGAGCGCGTTGACATCGCTGACGCCGAAGTCGAACAGCTGAAGAAAGAACTCCCCAACGTGAAGATCGACGTCAAGCCAATGACCGACGAACAACGCGCGGCGCTCGCCAAGATGCTAAAGCCGTAGGAGAAGTTAGTGGAAAAGTATTGGGCGAGCTAAGGTGCCGGGCATTGCCAATCTTCCACAGTCAATCCTCTGACTCGTAAAAACTCCCCGGTGTTGTTAGTGGCCAGGATAAGTCGCAACGACAAGGCGTGTCCTGCGAGCAACAGATCGTAAGGTCCAATGGTATGTCCAAGCTTCTCAAGCGCTGCTCGGATTCGGGCTGCCTCTACCGCCGCAATTGAGTCAAATGGGAGTAAGCTCACCATCTGCAAAAATAGCTCTACCTTACGACGCTCTTGTGTTGGATCCGCACACTTTTCGACGCCAGTGAATAACTCATATGCAGTGATGGTCGATATCCCGCAGTCGCCAGGGTTCAGGGCCAGCAATCGTCTCGCCACCAGCGGATGATTCCGCATGGCCGCAATGCACGTATTGGTGTCGAGCAAATACTGCACGGGATCGAAGTCAACTCAAGTTGGGGGCTGGTGGTGTCTGTCCTTGCTCAGGACGGACGAATGCCGGATCGTCAACATGAATGGATTCCAAAAAATTGGCAGGCCAAGTTGCAGGCTTCATCGGCTCGAGAATTACCGCTTCTCCCGCCCTGCGAATCGATACGCTCGATCCGTCAAAACGAAATTCCTCGGGCAACTTGACGGCCTGCATCCCCTGTAACTCGATCACTTCAGCGGTCTTCATAGCGATCCCCATTCTCGCTTCAGTATAAGCTGCCGCTTGCCGTCCTAACCACTAAGCGGAAACTTATTCAAAGGCTCGGTCGGGTTCGCATGAGCACGTCTCTATGTGGCCCGAAGCAAGGCATCGGGCTGCGATACGACCAACTTGCCTAGCGTATCGGCTCAAACACAAACTCATCTCCGCGAAAATCAATCCGCACGCCGGTCTTCTCGGGAATGTTGCCGCGCAGCAATTCGGTGGCGAGCGAGTTCTGCAATCGCTGTTGAATGGCTCGCTTCAAGGGGCGCGCGCCATAAACAGGATCGAAGCCTTCGCGGGCCAGTTCTTCTTTCGCAGCGTCGGTGATTTCGAGCGTAATCTCCTGGGCAGCCAGTTGCTTTCGCAGCCGGTCGAGTTGAATATCGACGATCCGAGTCAGATCCTCGCGCGTGAGCGGGTGGAACACAATCGTTTCGTCGATGCGGTTGAGAAACTCCGGCGCAAACTTCGCTTGCAACGCTTCCTTCACCGCATCTTTCATTTCGTCGAGCGAACCATGCTCACGGGCGATCTCTTGTATCAGCTGGCTGCCGATATTGCTGGTCATCACGATGATCGTGTTCGTAAAGTCCACGGTCTGCCCCTGGCCATCGGTCAGGCGGCCATCGTCGAGCACTTGCAGCAGCACGTTAAACACGTCGCGGTGGGCCTTTTCGATTTCGTCGAGCAGCACCACGCAATAAGGGCGGCGACGAACCGACTCCGTCAGTTTGCCCCCTTCTTCGTAACCGACGTATCCGGGCGGAGCGCCGATCAAGCGGCTGACGTTATGCTTCTCGGTGAACTCGCTCATATCGACGCGCACGAGCGCGCTCTCGTCGTCGAACATCACTTCGGCGAGTGCTTTGCAGAGCTCGGTTTTGCCGACCCCCGTGGGCCCGAGGAAAATGAACGAGCCGATGGGGCGATTCGGATCCTGCAGCCCACTGCGACTGCGACGCACGGCATTCGAGACGGCGATCACAGCCTCTTCCTGGCCAATGACCCGTTGATGCAGGCGCTCTTCCATGACGAGCAACTTGGCCCGCTCCGTTTCGAGCATGCGGCTGACCGGAATGCCCGTCCACGCGCTCACGACCTCGGCGATTTCGTCCTCGGTCACTTCGCGGCGCAGCAGGCGGCGATCGGCCTTCTTGCCGGTTTTCTCGGGCGCTTCAGCCGCTTGGGCTTCGTCGCGCTCATCCTTGGCTTCGACCTGCTTGCTCAGCACTTCCCGCTGCTTATGCAACTGCATCAGCTTCTGGAAATCGCTTTCGCTGGGAACGACGCCGGCCGACTGTTTTTCTTTAATGGCCGTTTCGAGCTGGCTGTATTCAAATTGCGCTTTCTCCAGCTCTTTGCGGACGTTTTGCACGTCCGACACGCTCAGCTTCTCGGCTTCCCACTGTTCGCGCAGGCTGGCAAGCTTCCGTTTGACTTCCGTCATCTCAGCTTCGATTTCGGCCCGTTGTTCTTGCGCAGCATCTTCGTTCTCTTCGGCCAATTGGCGCGAGGCCATCTCCAACTGCCGTTGGCGGCGCTGCACTTCGTCGATTTCGGTCGGCACGCTGTCGAGCTCAATGGCCAACTTGCTCGCCGCTTCGTCGATCAGGTCGATGGCCTTGTCGGGCAAGAACCGCTCGGTGATGTAGCGCTGCGACAGCTTCGCAGCGGCGATGAGCGCGCCGTCTTTGATCTTCACGCCGTGATGCGCCTCATATCGCGGCTTCAGCCCGCGGAGAATGCTGATGGTGTCTTCGACCGATGGCTCGCCGATATACACCGGCTGAAAGCGCCGCTCGAGCGCCGCGTCTTTTTCTACGTGCTTGCGATATTCGTCGAGTGTCGTCGCGCCAATGCAGCGCAGCTCGCCGCGCGCGAGCGCCGGCTTGAGCAGGTTCGCTGCGTCGGCAGCACCTTCAGCAGCGCCGGCACCGATGACGGTATGGAGTTCGTCGATAAACAGAATCACCTGGCCGGCGCTCTCCTGCACTTCGCGCAGAACCGCTTTCAGCCGTTCTTCGAATTCGCCGCGGAACTTGGCCCCGGCAATCAGTTGGCCCAGATCGAGGGCGATAACCCGGCGATTCTTCAAACTTTGTGGCACATCCCCCTGCACGATGCGCTGCGCCAGACCTTCGGCAATGGCGGTCTTGCCCACGCCCGGTTCCCCAATGAGCACAGGGTTGTTCTTGCTGCGGCGCGAGAGAACTTGAATCACGCGGCGGATTTCGTTGTCGCGACCAATCACCGGGTCGAGCTTGCCCGCCTGGGCTTTCTCGACCAGGTCGATACCGTACTTTTTCAGCGCCTGGAATTTATCTTCGGGGTGCTGATCGGTCACGCGGCCACTGCCACGCACATCTTTCAGCGCGCTCAGCACGTCCTTATCGCGCACGCCATTGACCTGCAGCAGGTTACGGGCGGTCGAGTCGTTCTTCGTCAGCGAGAGCAGCAGATGCTCGACTGAAACGAACTCGTCCTGCATTTGCTGGGCTTCTTTGGCTGCCCCTTCCAGAATTTGCCCCAGCGCGCGGTTTGGGTTCGGTTGTGAGCCACCTTGGGCCTTCGGCAGGCGGTCGAGCTCGTTATTCACTTGCTTCGATAGCTGCCCCAAATTGACGCCAATCTTCTCCAGCAGCGGGCGCACGAGCCCCTCGCGCTCAGTCAGCATGGTGCTTAGTAAGTGGAGAGAGTCGATTTCCGGGTTGCCCCGTTCAGCCGCCAGGTTTTGGGCACCAGCGACGGCTTCTTGGGCTTTGATGGTCAGTTTGTCGAAGCGGAAGGGCATATAGTTTTTTGAAGAGAGAAGGCAGGAGCGGGAGACAAGTGCGTCGAGAATGACAGATTCTCGCGCCAAGCACCTCCTAACGCAAACTCCGTTCCAATCCATTTGCCATTTCGGGAAGCCGCCAGCAATGGGTTTTTGATATCAAAGCCGGCCCATGTGAGCTAAATTGAGCGACAGAGCGGTTTTATCACCTGTAACGAGCTGTCTACCATGCCTCTCTCGATCCGGGCATTGTCCGTCTGCTGCTGGCTAAGCCTCTGTTTGGCTGCAGTGGATATTGCCGCTGCCCAACAACCCTCAGCAAAACAGGCCGTCGCCGCGCCCCGGGGATACGACGACGTCGCTCAGCCTTTCATCAAGCAGTACTGCCTGAACTGTCACGGCACCGCGGCCAAGGCTGGCTACCGGATCGATCTCATCGGGACCGATTTTTCGGCTGCTTCGGTGGCTGATCATTGGAAGGAACTGATCGACCGGGTGAACGTCGGCGAAATGCCACCCAAAGAGAGCCCGCAGCCCAGCGCGCAGGAAACAGCCGCGTTTGTGACTTGGGTGAACGAGCAACTGCGGCAAGTCGACCTGGCGGCGAAGAAAGCGGGGGGGCGCATTCCGCTGCGGCGACTCAATCGCGATGAATATGCCAACACCGTGCGCGACCTGCTGTTGCTCGACGATAAAATTGTCCGCCCGCTCATCGAAGACCTTCCCAGCGATGGTCAGGCCGAAGGCTTCGACCGCTTAGGCGTAGCCCTCTTCTTCGACCAGACCCAAATCGAACGCAGCCTAGGCGTCGCCGAAAAGATCGTCGCGCGGGCGATCGTGACTGCTCCCCCCAAAGAAAACAGTCTGGTCAACCGGTTCGAGTTCGAACACAAGCGACCACCGCCCGAGATGGTCGAAGTCTTTCCCGCCTTCGCGCACACTATTCCACGCGGAGCCAAGGATCGCTTCGTACATGCCGATCACATCGAGATCATACAGGGCGGCCCAACCTACAAGCGCGAATACGACGGCTGGGGCGCAATTGAGCATTTCGCCATCAGCAAAGTGGTAACGCAGGACGGCTACTATCGGTTTCGCATCAACGCCAAGATGGACAACCGCGGCCGAACCGAGCAGAACAAATTTCGCCTGCTTTACGCGACCGATTCCCCCATCTTTGTCGAGAAGGAAGTGCCGGTCGATCCCTCCGGAGTAACCGAGGTCGTGCTGTTCTTGCGCGGGCCCGTGAATGGCGAAGTGAAGGGACCGCAGGTCTTTCGCTTGCTCTGGAACCATAACGATAAGGCGGTCATTCGCGAGCCGAACTACATGAAGCTGGTGTCGCAATGGACCGGCCTGCGCGGCAAAACCGAACAGGCAGCCGCTCGTCGCGCGCCGCAGAGCGAACTCGATGAACTCAAGCAACAGCGCAGCGAACTCGAACAAAAACTGAATGCCTGGACCGGGCCGGCCAACATCTACAACCCGGAAATGGACATCGACAAACTGCCGCGCCTGCTGCTCGAGTCGATCGAAATCACCGGCCCCGTGCAAAAAGAGTGGCCCCCGGCCAGCCACAAGCAACTGTTCTTTGCGGGGGACGAGCGACAAGATGCCGCGTATGCCCGCGAGATCTTTACTCGCTTTCTGCCTCGGGCTTATCGCCGGCCGGTGACAGCCGCGGAAGTTGAAGCCGTGGTCGACGTGGTCGAAGATGCTCAGTCAACCAGCAAGTTGCCCTTCGCCGCAGCGATGCGCGTGGGCCTGCAGCGCGTCCTCTGCTCGCCCAGTTTCCTGTTCATTCACGAACCGTCGGCTGGCGAAACCACGCGCCGCCCTTTGAACGATTACGAACTGGCCTCGCGGTTGTCTTACTTCGTCTGGAGTTCGATGCCCGACGAGCCGTTATTGGCGTTAGCTGCCCAAGGCAAATTGCGCGAACCAGCAGTGGTTCAGGCTCAATTGCAGCGGCTGCTGGCCGATCCGAAGGCAGAGCAGTTCGTGCGGAACTTCGGCGGCCAATGGCTATCGGTTCGCGAGTATGGATCGGTCCAGCCGGCAGCCGAATATCGAGATTACGACAGCCCGCTCAAGTCGGCCGCCGAGCAGGAACCACTGGCCTTCTTTGCCGAGGTTCTTGCCCACAATCTGCCGATCACCAACTTCATCGACAGCGACTTTCTGGTAATCAACGACCGACTCGCCAGGCACTACGGCATTGACGACGTCGCCGGTTCCGAGTTCCGTCGTGTAGCGATCAAGCCCGAGCATCACCGCGGCGGCGTGCTCGGCATGGCGGGGCTGATGACCTATCTGGCCGATGGCACCCGCACGCTCCCCATGCGGCGCGGTTCGTGGGTGCTGCGCGAGTTGTTCAACGACCCGCCCAACAGCCCACCGCCGAATGCGGGTGAGATTCAACCCAACACCGCCGGCAAGAATTTGACCGTCCGCCAACGGCTCGACTTGCACCGGACCGATGCCGTCTGCGCTTCGTGCCATGCCAAGCTCGATCCTTATGGCCTGGCGCTCGAGAACTACGACGCAATCGGCAAGTGGCGCGAGCGCTTCAACGGCGAAGGCTTTCGCGGGCGCGATGCTCCGCTCTTGGATGTCAGCGGTGAACTGGTCAGTGGAGCCAAATTTACAACACTCGAAGAATACAAGGCAATCTTGCTGCAACAACAAGATCGCTTTGCCCGCGCCTTCACCGTGAAGATGTTGACCTATGCCCTGGGGCGGCCGGTCGGTTATACCGATCACGAAGTGGTTGATTCACTGACGGCCGCGCTCAAACAAGACGACTACCGCATTCATCGGCTGCTGCAAGAGATTGTCCGCAGCGAGCCCTTCCTCACCAAATAATCCGACACTCCCTGGAGTATTTCCCGTGCATATCAAACTTCAGCGACCGTCGCTGCCGCGCCGCACTTTCCTGCAAGGTGCCGGCATCACGCTGGCACTCCCGTGGCTCGATATCATGAGCCGCACCTCCAGTTCGCTCACGCACGCCGGCACCATCGCCGAGAACGAACGGCCGAAGCGCTCGGTATTTTGCTTCTTTGGCCTGGGTATCAATGGCCGCGACTTCACTCCCGCCCAAACGGGACGCGATTACGAACTGACCCCCATCCTTAAACCGCTGGCGGCTCACAAGCAGGACTTCACCGTCATCTCGGGGCTCAAGCTCACGCATTCGGGCGGCCACACGGGCGATCGCACGTTTCTCACCGGCACCAACACCCGCAGCGCCGGTGCCAAGTTCCGCGTCTCGTGCGATCAGGAACTGGCTGAAGCTGTCGGGCGCGAGACGCGCTTTCCTTCGCTCATCCTCGGCATTCGCCGCGGCACCGGCTTCGGCGGCAATCAAGATCAAACGCTCTCCTGGACCTCAGCGGGCACACCGCTGCCGTGCGAGAACCGGCCGCACATTCTCTTCGATCAACTCTTCCGCCCCGACACGGCCGATACCATTGCCCAGCGCGAAGCCGAGTTCATTCGCCGCACCAGCGTGCTCGATTCGCTGCGCGAAGAGGCGCGCCGCCTGAGCACCACGCTCGGTAGCGACGATCAACATAAGCTCGAAGAATACCTCACCGGCATTCGCGACCTCGAACGCCGCATGCAGGACGAGAAAGAGTGGCTCCGCCGCCCCAAGCCCAATGTCGCCTCGCTCGACTTCGGCAAAGAACAAGGCCTCGACCCCGACAAGGCCGGCCTCGAGTATCGCCGCTATCAACGGCTGATGTTCGATACCATCGCCCTCGCACTACAAACCGACAGCACCCGCGTCGTCTCCTACCTGGCACGCATGGATGGGCAAGATGGCACCGGCTCGTACCGCGACATGGGCAATCCCTACAACTACCACGAGATGACCCACCACGGCGAAGACCCCGACAAGCTCAAGTGGTTCACGCAGGCCGACATTTGGTACATGGAAGAATGGTCGTACTTCCTGAGCAAGCTGAAGGGGATCAAAGAAGGGGACGGCTCGCTGCTCGATCACACGCTAGTCGCCTACGGCAGCAGCGGCGGTGCGATCAACGCCCATCACAATCACCACCTCCCCACCATGCTCGCCGGTGGGGCCAAGCTGGGCATCAAACACCAAGGGCACATCGTCAAAGACGACGTGCGACTCGGCAACCTCTGGGCCACCATGTTCGACCGGATGCAAGTTCCCGCGCCGAAGAATTTTCAAGGTGGCGAAGCCGACGGACTCATTAGTGAACTGGTGTAGTCCACCTGCTGGTCACTCGCAGTCCCAAACGTAACTTCGTGCGCGTGAATCAAAACTCCACCAACTTGTCCAACTTCGAGCCCCTATTTGGACACGAACTCGCGCCGTTCCCGAGGAATTCTGCAGTTGGTGTCCAACAATTGGGGCGATAAATGGACGCCCCCCGAACTAACTAGCAGCGACTTGCATCACGCGGCCCTTCTTCTGGAACATCGGGTTTTTACCGCTTGCTGGCAAATGCCCTCCTTTGCCTTTACTGCTACACTATTTGGCCTAAAGCCCACTTTGTGGGATGTTCGATGCTGATAAGCTCAAACGAGGACAGTCAATGGGCAAGAAAACTTCACACGCGGATGTTGAGGACGACATCGAGATCCCAGATGAAGATGACAACCTTCTCGAGAGCGCAATGCAAGACGGCGATCCCGTCAATTTTTGGGAGCAAAAGCAGCGAGAGGTAATCACTAGTGTTGTCGACTACAATCTGGGAACACTTTCGGACTTGGTGCGGCTCAAGACAATCGATCTCTCGCCAAAGTATCAACGGCGATTTCGGTGGGACGATAAGCGACAATCAAAATTGATAGAATCATTTTTTTGATGAACGTCCCAGTGCCCCCGATTTTTCTGAACGAAGATGAATACGGCAAATATAGTGTGATCGACGGAAAGCAGCGACTTCAGGCTATATCATCCCTGTTTCTTGACAAACTGCGACTTTCTGGCCTCGAAGTATTTTCGGACATTAACGGCAAGACATTTGATGAACTACCAGAAGAATTGAAGACGGTTCTTAGAGTACCCCCCACTATTCGCGCCGTCATTATACTACGACAATCCGATAGTGATGTGAAATTCGAGGTCTTTAAACGGCTGAATACTGGCGGAGTTAAACTGAACGCCCAGGAAATTCGCAATAGCACCTACCCTGGACCGTTAAATGACCTGATCTTGAAGCTTTCAGAAGATCCACGGTTTCACGCAGCACTTGGAATTAAGGCGAAACACAAATCGCGTATGCATCAAGAAATGCGCGACGCTGAATTGGTTCTGCGATATTTCGCCTTCCGAACAAAATGGAATACTTTTACAGGCGGAGTCATGCGACAAATGGACAGGTTCATGGCGATTAAGCCTGCGCCAACTGAAACTGAGCTAAAGAGTCTAGAAAAGGAATTCCTAGATACACTTGAGGCGGTATCGAAGGTTTTTGGTCCAAATGCATTCCAGCGATGGCAAACCGATCGTAGCGCATGGCGAAAGCAAGTCCTTGCGTCGCTGTTTGACGCGGAAATGCTCGCCATGCGGTCATTCCGCAAGAAAGATCTAAACGCGGCAAAGTCGACAATAATTGCTGAATTTAAGAAGCTTTTCGATAGCGATGAGTTTCGAAAGTCAGTCGATGCTGCCACAAACACACCGAGCTACTTGAAATACCGTGTAAGCGCAGTTGAAACACTGCTAAAAGAGGCTCTTGGAAAATAGAGTATGCCCGACACCGCAGCACTAACCAACTTCAGAGCCTCCTTGGCACTAGCCAACGAATTAATGCAGATCGAGGCTGTGCTACCAGACCCTGCTCCACCTGCAGATGAAGCGCGCGCACGTGGATTGAGAGGAGGGGCGGCAGTGTTGATGGTTGCTGCATTCGAAGGATATTTGAGTAGTGGCATTGCGGAATTAGTGTATCCTTTGCTTGGTCCGCCGGCAAAACTGTTGAATACTTTGCCCAAGAAGCTGCAAACAGCATCTGTGTATGAATCGCTAGAACTTGCTATGTACGGCCCTCGACATGGCCAGACAACTACAAAGGAACAAAGACTGCCAGATATTGATGCAGCGGTAAGCAAGATTTCGAGCGGGTTGGTTGATCCAGCTGCTTTAAGTCAAACAAAAAGTAATCCGAGTCCTGCCACAGTAAAGAGATTGCTCAAAGGATTGGGGATCCCAGATCCGTTCGCTTACCTTCGGCCAACATTTGACTTAAAATGGGCCCAACCGGAAGCGGCAAGCTTTCTTGTTGATAAACTTGAAGAAATTGTGCAAAGACGCCATCGAGTTGCACACTCAGCAAATGCACTCGCTATCGGCCGGGCTGACTTAGCGGCCGGCGCAAAATTTCTACAAACTCTTGCCGAGACAATTGATCAAGATGTCCAGATATATCTGGCCGCTCTTTAGCAAGTGCATTGTTCGGAAGCGCCACCGCGGGCCGGTATTGTGACCTTGCCGAATTGCATTTCAATGCTTGCTGTCGAAAGATTTGGTTAGCCCGCAAACGCGGGCTAACCAATCTCCTACATTCAGCCCGCCCTACTTCTGAAACATCGCGTCTCGCGGGTTGCCGCGCGAGAGTAGGTAGGCCATCAGGTCGAGAACTTCGTTTTCGTTCAACTGCTTGAGCAGGTCCTTGGGCATCAGCGAAACGGCCGAGGGCTTGCTTTCTTCGATGCCCGATTTTTTGATGACCTCGATCTTCGCGGCATTTTCCGGATCGATCACCATCGTTAATTCTTCCGCCGTATCGTTCACCACACGGCCCGTCCGAATCTTGCCGTCGTCCGTCAGCACGACGGTTGCCTTGTACTGATCGGAGATGACTTTGCTGGGCTCGACAATGGAATCGGTGAGATCCTTCAGGTTGAACCGCCCGGCGAGTTGCGTCAGGTCGGGGCCGGTGGCACCGCCGTCGCCACTGTAACGATGGCAGACAATGCAGCGGGCGGCGGCGAACATCTTTTGTCCGTTCTTGAAGTCGCGCCCCTTGAGTTTGTCGGTCGCGAGGTTCACCACATCGGCCACGGTGTACTCGCGGCCTGGACCTTTGGGCTTCGGCAATTCCGGAGCGACGTAAGGCTTACGAATTCCTGCCGATTCGATCGCCAGCCGTTCGATGTCGGTCGAGTTGGCAAACGCATCGTTGTTAATGTTGGTGAGGAACTTCTGGTAGCTATTGCCGCCGCTCCAGGTGCGGGCCTTCTCGAACCAACCGAAGTACGTCTTCCGCTGATCGATAGTCCAGCCCGACTTCAGGTTGCGAAGCGTGAAAGCGAATTGATACTGCTGCAAGTCAGGCTGATTAGCGAGCATGGTCGCGATATTGCCGCCGTAGCCACGATTGCGGGCCAGCAGTTGTTCCGCAACGGTCTGCGTGGCAACTCGTTCCTTGGTCAACATCGGCACGATCTTGCTGGCCGCTTGGGGCGAACTGAGACCGACCATCAGAATCGCCAGTTCTTGATTGTGGCTGTTCGACGCGGTCGGAAAGAGCGAGTCGAACTTGCTGCCGAGCTTGATTTTGTCAGCATCGGCCGGCAGACCCAAGCGGAGGAAGACAAGCTGATAGGCCCGTAGCAATTCGAGTTGTTGATTCTCGGTCAGCGACGAGTAATTCAGCTTTTCCAGCGCGGCGAGCAGCTTGGACTGCAGCGGGGCATCAGCCTGACGAGCCAGGCCAACGACGCCGGTAATCACCGTTTCGATATCGGTCGAACCAAGCACCTGATCTTGCCAGGTGGCGACGGGCAAGCGCTCCAGCGCCACGCGCGCCGCATAACGAATGTGCCGATCGCTGTGCGCCAAATGAGGAACGAGAAAGGCCGCTGCTTTCGCCGGGGCAGCATGATCGGCCACGTGATACGTTTCAATCTCGCGCCGCAGCGCACGCAGGTCGGCATCTTTGGCATCTTTGCGTTCGGCTGGCGCGGTCGATTCCTTACCGACATACGTCACGCGGAATAATTCACTCTGAGCACCGCGGCCACCGATCGAAAAATAGAGTGCCCCATCAGCTCCCACCACCACATCGGTCAGCGGCAGCGGCGTGCGCGAGACGAATTCTTCTTTCACGGCCTTATAGCTCGCACCACTCGGTTCCATGTGAATGGCGTACATCGTCGCGAAGGTCCAGTCGCAAATGAACAGCGCCTTCTGGTACTTCGCGGGGAACTTCGTGCCGTAGCCGAACTCAACACCCACTGGCGAACCCGGGCCGATATCGACCAGTTGCGGCAAGCTGTCGACGTAGTAGGGAGGCCATTTGCCGGTGCCGCTGCGCCAGCCAAATTCGCTGCCGCTCGTGGCATGCACCACGCGCGTGGGGCGATACCAGGGTGAACCCATGTCCCATTCCATGTCGGCGTCGTAGACAAAAATTTCGCCGTCGCCGTTCAAAGCAAAGTCGTATTGATTGCGATAGCCAATGGAAATCATTTCCCAGGTCTTGCCATCCGGATCGGTCTTCGCGATCCAGCCACCCGGAGCCAGAATTCCCGTCGCGTGACCATTGCCGTCCCATTGGCGAGGGAGTAACAAGTCTTCGTCCCAGTTCGGCGCGATCCGGCTGGTCATCCCCGCCGGCAATTCGGCATGCAACTGCTCGGCACGCACGCCACCCATCGTTTGCACCGGCGCATTCAACTTGCGATCGAAAGGAGGCTGCGTATGGTTGCCGCAGTCGACATAGATCGACTTGCCGTCGGGCGAAAGCCGGAGCGCGTGCGGGCCATGTTCGCCGCCGCCACGCAAGTCCTTCAGCTTGACGCATTCGTCGAACTGATCATCGCCATTGGTATCGCGAGCGCGATACAGTCCGCTGCCGGGACCACCGTTGCAGCAGATATAGAGCGAGTCAAAAGCCCAGAGCAGGCCTTGCGCGCCGGAGACTTGTTTGCCATCGATTTTGATATCGAGCAGTTCGACCTTGGTTTCTTCAGTACTACCGATTTTCGGGGGCGTGATGCGGCAGAGACCGATGCCACCTTGATCGCTGGCCAGCAAGCGACCCTTGCCATCGACGGCCAGGCAGACCCACGAGCCGAGCTTGTCCTTCGGCACGGTGAACAAGCGTTCGACCTGAAAGCCCGGCAACAGGTTGAACGTATCGCGCGGCGTATTCGAGGCGACTGCGCCGCCCGTCAGCACCTGGCCCCACGGAGCGTCGCCATACTTGGCCACGACCTTTGGCTTGGCCCAATCCTTGGGATTGCGCAGATTGGCGACTTCCCACGAATCGTCGCTGACGAGGTAGCTGGTTTTGCCATCGGCGGCGGTGAGCATCATCTTCAGCACGAAGGCCGCACTGCCCCCTTCGTTGGTGATCTCAGCTTCGAGAACATTCTCGCCGGGCTTAATGAACTTTTGCACGTCGGCTTCGGAGGCCGTTTGCCACTCGCTCGACTGCAGTACGAGTTGGCCATTGATCCGAATGGCGACAACGTTATCGCACGAGGTCTTCAGGCGGGCCCCTTTCGTGCCCCCCATGAACGTCTTGCGGGCGACGTAGTTCTTCTTGGGATCCGCTCCCCAGATCCAAGTGGGTGCCGGCCCTTCGCTGACCCAGTTCTTGGGAACGGCCGAAGTCGCGGCCGGCGCTGGTTCCACCGCAGGCTGACCCACCGCAGCGGCCAGTTCGGGCTTCTGCGTGAAATGCTTGCCATCGGTGGTGTCGGCACCATGCGCGGGAGCGCAAGAGATGATGAACAGCGTGGCGGCAGCGAACGTGAGCGAACTGAGGATGGGCCGCTTCATGGGCAACTCCAGAAAGGAAGGCTGGTCGGGGGAGCTTAACAGGATAATTGCTGCGGGCTGGCGTGGCACCTGTGGGGTGAAACATTTGCCCGCGAATTCTCGTGCTTGCCACCAGCTACAATCGGCGAGACTTCGAACAGTTGTACCCGCATGCTGAGGGAGCCCGTGATGCGAATTGCGATGGGTGGCGTCTTGCACGAGACGAGTACGTTCTTGCCCCAACCGACGACGGTCGCCGATTTCTCGGCAGGCTTTGGGCTGTATCGCGGCGAAGAAGTGCGCCAGCGTTTCAGCGGCGCGAACATGTGCATCGGCGGCTTCTTCGACGCTGCCAAGTCGGCCGGCTTCGAAGCGATTCCGCTCCTCTGGGGCTTTGCCTATCCCAGCGGCGTCATCGCGCGGGCCGACTATGAACAGTTGAAGAGCGAGTTCCTCGAACGACTCCTGGCCGCCGACAAGCAGCAGCGACTCGATGGCGTGCTGCTCGATCTGCACGGCGCGATGGTGGTGGAAGGGCTCGACGACGGTGATGGGGATTTCGTAACTTCCGTGCGCGCGGCGATTGGCAACGAGCGGCCGATCGTGGTGACGTATGACTTGCACGGCAATCATACGCCCGAGCGAATGCGGGCTGCGAACGCGAGCATCGGCTACGACACTTATCCGCACGTCGATATGGGGGAGCGCGGCCGCGAAGCGGGGGAACTGATTGCCCGGACGATTCGCGGCGAAGTCCGTCCCGTTACCGCGCTGCATCAGTTGCCGCTGTTTTGGAGTTCCCAGCGACAAGTGACCGGGCACGCGCCGATGAATGAAGTCCTCGCGCGGCTACATGAACTGGAACGCCGCCCCGGTATTCTCGCCGCTAGTATTTCGACCGGCTTTCCCTGGGCGGACGTGCCGCAGTTATGCTCGTCGGTCTTCGTGGTCGCCGATGGAGACGAACCGCTGGCCCAGCAAGCTGCGAAGGAACTGGGCGATTGGATCTGGGCCGAGCGCTCGCGCTGGTATCAAGCGCCGCAAAGTGTGCGGGACGGAATTGCTGCGGGCCAGGCGCTGGGGAAGTATCCGATCCTGCTCGGCGATTACAACGACAACACCGGCGGCGGCGCTCCCGGCGATTCCACTGCGTTGCTGCGGACGATGATCGACATGAATTTGCCCGACGCATTACTGCTGTACCTGGTCGACCTGAATGCGGTCGCCGCAGCGCATCAGGCGGGTGTCGGCGCGCAACTCACGCTGCCACTTGGTGGCAGTTCGCATCCGTCGCAAGGACCGCCCCTCGAAGTGACTGTCGAAGTTGTGGCGCTCTCCGATGGCGCGTTTCGCTACGACGGACCGATGTACGCCGGGCTCACGGGCAACATGGGCCCGAGCGCCTGGCTCCGCTGCGGCGGAGTTTCGGTCGTCGTCGTCTCGAAGCGCGAGCAGCCTCTCGATCCGGCCTTTGCTCGGTCCCTGGGAATCGACTGCAGCCAACTGAAGTACATCGCCGTGAAGAGTGCGGCCCATTTTCGCAGCGGGTTCGAGCAGATCGCTGGTTCGATTCACCTGGTCGATGCCCCGGCGCTCCATAGTCATCAGTTCGGCACCCTCACGTATCGCAAGCGTCGGCCGCTGTTTCCCGTGGAGTTGAAGTAAGAGGGAGAAGCAGATGACAGGCAGGATGCCTGTCCCACGGTTATTCCTTGGTGCGCAAGATGAAGTCGAACAGTTCACCATAGTGCCGGCCATCGAGCGTAATATCGAATGGGACGATCTGCAGGCCAGCGGGGACTGCCGCGCGATTGACGGTCAGCTTCACCGGATAGGTTTGCCGGCTCTCCGCCGCGACGGTACCTGAGAGCGTCGCGGGTTCAGCAGTGATGCCGGCCGGCAACTTCAATTCGATGTGGTGTTGCTGCGGCTTGTCGCGGAAGTTTCGGACGGTGATGGCCACGGTTTGCGTTTCGGCCGCGCTGAAGTCGACGCGATAGGGATAGGCCGAAACCCAGTAAGGATCGAACAAATATTCGTAGTCCCGATCGGGCAACAGTTCGCGATACAGGTCGCGAATCTGCAGCGACCAGTCGTGATAGCGGGCGAGAAAGTCAGCAGGCTCGGGCATGACATACGAATGGCTTCCCATCACGATGTCGGGCTTGAGGTTTTTCAAGTAGCGACTTCCCAGAATGTACCCTTCTTCGAAAATCGCGCTGTTGCGGGCGACGACCGCCTCGTGGCCGTTTTGCTTTTTGTCGGCCGAGTTGCCAAACAGATTGTCGCCGGTGAAGGCGATCCGCTTGCCGTCGATATCGAGCCACAGACAGCAGCCGAATTCCGTTTGGCCGGGCATCCAATCGACTTGAATCTTGTAACCTTCCCACTCGACCGATTCGCCATCGCGAAAGGGCTTGTCGATCTTCATGCCATCAAAGCCATCCTTATAAGCTGAAACCAGTGCGGAGTAATCGTAGCGCCGCGGGTGCTCGCAGCGGTCGGCAATTCGATCGAGAGTCCACGCCTGCGCGCCGTACTTTCGCTTGAGCGTTGGCCCGAGCAGGAAGTGATCGCCGTGCATGTGCGAAATCCAGAAGGCGTCGATTTGCTTGAGTCCCATGTGCTCGCGCAGGCCGACGACGATCTCGTCGAGCTGTGCTTCTGGAAACAGCCCGGCATCGAGAATCAGACCGCGTCCTTTGTCGGAAATAATGATCGCGAAGTTCTTTCCCGGCAGTTTGTGACTCAACTTATAGAGATGCGGTGTCACTTGATTGATGAGCGGCACTGCGGTCGGTTTGGAGATGGGATCGGACTCGGGCGGCTTGATTTCGAAGACCGGATAGCCGCGGATATAACTTTGCCGGAACGTTTTTAATTTGCCTAGATACGTTGCCAACTGCTTCTGTGGTTTCTCAATGGTCGGTCCATGCGAAGTGAGGGCCAGATCGAGTGGCGTGGCTTGAAGTCCTTCGACCGACGCAATCAGGGTGTCGATTCCTTTCGCAAAACCGTAATCCCATTCGGTATCGAACCAGGTTGTTAGCTTCGCACCGTCGTGCATGACGTCGCCACTGAAGGCGAGCGACTTGTCATTGCTCTGCAGGATATAAGTCATGCTCCCCGGCGAATGGCCGGGAGTGCTGAGGCAGGCGAGTTCGATCCCGCGCCAAGCAAACTTCTCGCCGGGCTCGAGCGCTTTATCGAGCGGTATGGCGCGGCGTGGTGGCCTGGCATAGCTGGCACCATAAACGGTGTAAGCATCGCCCAGCGTGGGATGCCACTTACGAAACTCGGTCGGCTTCTCGAACAGGTCTTGTTCCAACTTTGGTGCGGCAATTTTCGTTTTGGTGCGATCGACAAGTTCGATCCCCTGGCATTGCTCGCGATGATGATGGGTGAAGAGAATCCACTCGACCTTCTTCACCCCGATCTCGCCCAGGTGTTTCAACACACTCCCGCTGCCTAAATCGATCAGGAGCGCAGAATCGCCCTGTTTCAGCACATACACGTTGCAGGTGTCGGTCCAGACGAACAGGTCGGGATGCCCCTTCGCATCGGGCTGGCGAAAGCTTCCCTTGGTGGGAGTGGCCGGCTCTTGAGCGGAGGCGAGCAGCGAAGTCGCCAAGACACAGGCACAGGCGATTGCCCGGGATGACCAACGAGCCAGGTGACGCATGATGTTTTCCTCAGCGGAGATTCGTCGCACGGTTGCTGAGTCGCAATCATAACGCTCCGCTGAGAAAATTGCTGTTGGAATCGGCAGCAGCCACACTGGCAACTTGAGTGCCCGTAAAGCTCTAGCGAACTTCCGAGACGCCATCGACAGCTTCCAGACCGATCAACGTATCGCGCCGCTTCCGTGTGCCACCGCTGAGGTAAGTCTCGATGACGTAGAGGTCGTAGCCACGGCCGCCACTGAGTTTGTCTTGGGCACCGTCCAAGCCGCCGCCGTCCATGTAGTCGTTGCCGTCTTCTCCGTTTAAGACGTCGGCACCGTTCATACCAGCCAGCATGTCGTTGCCGGCTCCGCCCCACAATTCATCGTTGCCATCGTGGCCATAGATGTGGTCGTTGCCGTTATTGCCCCAGAGCTTGTCGTTGCCAAATTCGCCGCGGATGTGATCGTCACCGTCATCGCCAATGATGCGGTCGTCGCCATACCAGCCAGCGAGAAAGTCGTTTCCAGTGCCACCTTGGAGCGTGTCGTTGCCGATGTCGCCGAACAACTGGTCGTTGCCGGCATGTCCCCACATATCGTCGTCCCCTTGTTCGCCGCGAAGAATATCGTCGCCGTTGCCACCTTCGAGCAGGTCGTTCCCATACCAGCCGAACAGTTGATCGTTGCCGCCGAGTCCGAGCACGCGATCGTTGCCGTTGTCGCCGTACAAAAAGTCGACCCCGTCGCCACCGCGAAGAAAGTCATTTCCGTCACCGCCCCAAGCGACCGAGGGGACCTTCGTGTCGTTGTAGAATTCGTCGTTGCCACCATAAGCATTGAAGACCACCTGCCGAACCTGCGAGGCGGGGAAGGCCTTCAACTGCGAGTGGCCACCCGCCAGGCTGACGTTGATGGTGCTGCCGTTCTGCGAGACAACGGCAATATCGCGGGTGTTGGTGCCGCTGATGGTGACAATCCCGTTGCTCATGCTGATGCCAGCCATCAGGTCGCGTTGTTCGAGCTTTTCGCATTTCAGTTGGCAGCGGGTCGTGGCGGTCTTCATCGTTTGGGTCCTTGGCAGGGAGTTGAAAGTTGGCGTTACAACTTGAAACTCAACGGCAATGGTCAGAACCCGACACGGTCTGGCAAGAATTTTCGAGATTCCGAACTTGCGGCTCGAAAAAGAGCCCCCATCGACCATTTAATCGCCGGAACGATTATTCATAAGCATATGGTGCGATGCGACTTGCGCTCTTTCAAATGGCCTATTAGCGCTCTTGACTACCTTCTATACTGCGCTGGCTTTTGGAAACAGCGAACGGAGTCGGTGTTGCATGCATTGCTGGCGCGGCCTGGGCGGAACCAATGGATTGGTCATGATCTGGCTGCTGCTGGGGATGGTTGCCGATGCGCGGTGCCAAGACGAGATTGCCTGGCCAACTCAGACCTCTCCGCAGTTAATCGAACAGTGGCCAGAGGTAGACCCTCTATTTGTCGATGAAGAAGCTCTGCTGTTTGCCCCGCGCGAGGGAACTTACCCCGCAGAATTTCAGCCCCGCGAAACGGCCGGACCACCTGGCCAGGACCGTTCTCCACTAAGGTTGGGCGCGCTGTGGGTTCCCTCGCAGAACGTGCGGGGGCAGGGAAGCGAATTGTCGTTTACCGGGTTGCAGGCCAGCCTGGCTTTTCCGCTTTATATCGAGCCGACGGGCCGCTCGATCTGGCTGGCCATGACGAACCTAGAGCATTTGGAAATTGGCGGCAACGCGATACTGCCCGACTCGGGAACGCCTCTGCCGGCCGATCTCTGGAAACTTAGCATCGGCACGTTGCACAGCCGTGAGTTCGACAACGGCTGGCGCGCCGGCTTCATGTTCAACGTTGGTTCTGCCAGCGATCGGCCCTTTGCCGGTATTCGCGACATGACCCTGACGACGCTCGGGTTTCTCAACGTTCCGAGCGGCGAGCGCGATGCTTGGAGCTTCAGTCTGTTTTATTCACCGACGTCACAGTTGCCGTTTCCCATTCCGGGGGTGGCCTACGTCTGGCGGCCCAGCGATCAGTTCACCGCGAATATCGGCATCCCGTTTTCGCTGCGCTATCAACCCACCGAGACATTCACCTTCACCGCCAGCTATCTGCCACTGACGAATGTTGCGCTGCGAGGGAGTCAAAGGCTGGGAGACTATTGGAATTTGTATGCCAGCTATCAGATCGTGAACGAAACGTATTGGCTTTCCGAACGAGTGAACACCCAAGACCGGCTCTACCTGTTCGATCAACGGGTGGGAATTGGCCTGGAGCGAGAATTGGCGTTTGGCTTCAAGCTCGATCTTGCGGCAGCCTATTTGTTCGACCGGCGCATCTTTCAAGCCGAGTCCTTCTCCGACGCGCGGCACGATGTCCTAGACATCGAACCAGGCCCCGCCGTTAGCCTGCTCTTCAGCTGGTCTCGCTGATCCAAGCGCTCCCGGTCGGGAACCTCATTGACGGTCGGAGTCCGCTGCAGTTGCCAAGAAACAAGCGAGGACCAGGCGGCAGCGATTGCAGCCTGGTCCTCGCTATCTGGCTCTCTGGTTTAGTCCACCGGACGGCAGACGCTTATCGACAGCTACGGCAGCTACCATGGGGAGAGTGGGTGTAGGTCACTTCTTTCGGCACCATGACGCACTTGGCGACTTGAACTTCGCGCTGTTCCGTGACCGCTTCGCGCTCGACGTAGCTCACTTCTTTCTCTTCGGCCACGCGCTCGTAGAACGACTCGGTGAAGGTCTTTTCAACTTGCTTGGCCTGGGTTTCGACAAATTGCACTTCTCGAGTTTTGTCTTCGCGGACCATTTCACAAACCTTGAAGGTCTTGGTTTGAGTTTCTGGTTTGCAAACGGTGACGTTATAGGTGTAGGCCTCTTCCGAAACCTGATGCCTGCAGACGGGGACTTCGACTTCTTCCTGCACAACATTCGGCACCCAGACCTTGCAGGTGCGTATGCAGCCGCAGCAGTCGGTGTGCGTGCGAGTTTCGTAGGCACCCTGATCGCGACTAACGGTGCGAGTCTCGGTAGACATTACCGGCTTGCAGACCCT
The DNA here is from genome assembly GCF_007747655.1 of Anatilimnocola aggregata. Taxonomy (NCBI): domain Bacteria; kingdom Pseudomonadati; phylum Planctomycetota; class Planctomycetia; order Pirellulales; family Pirellulaceae; genus Anatilimnocola; species Anatilimnocola aggregata. The sequence continues at coordinate 271,397 of NZ_CP036274.1, read as the reverse complement.
GCGAACCGCTTCTCGCGATTCGGTGGTCGGCACCATGACGGTTACGTCCTTCTGCACTTCTTTCCAAGTGGGCGTGACCGAGACATACGTCTCGGTGCGGGTCTGGGGCACATTGACGTACTCAGTCATCATTCGCTTGACCTCGCGAGTCTGCGGGACCATGCGATAGACCGTGACCATCTTGGTTTTGGTCACCGGCTTGTAGACCGTGACCGGCACCGTCATGGTCTCATAAGTGGTCTGCGGGACCATGATCGTTCTCGTGACAGTCTCCGGCTGTGGCGCGGATGCGTCGACAGCACACTCGGCAGTCGCGCAACCTTCGTTGCAGGCTGAAGCGCAGCCCCGCTGATGCCGTCTCCCAGCTTGAGCGGTGTCGGTGGCGAACAAGCCACCGGCAAGCAAGGTGGCAGACAAGGCCAGATTCAATCCATGAACTCGAAACATTTCCAGGTACTCCAACGCGTTTATTCAGCCGGGCTGACGAGATAACTATCCCGTCGAAAGAACCCGGCTCTGTGGACGTCTTTTGTGTGATGATCAAAGGAAGCCAACTCTGCCGCCGTCCGGGTTGGGTTGTACCCGCAGCATGCGAACCCTATGCCGTAGTGACGATAAAGATTGCGCCCCTTAAACAGTCCTGAGGTTGGCCGAATGAAGCTTGGCTTCCGCCGGACAATTGCGTTGAATTGCGAGCGTATCGCTCAGGGCGCACTGGCCTTGTGCCAGCACTTTGGCAGCGCATGGCCCATTTACGACACGCAATCGACAGGGCGAACCACGACACGCCGCTCGTCGGTTTACGGATCGTTTGCTGACCAACGCGGTCAAAAGAGAGTCACTAGCACAGGCCACGAATGCTGCAGAATCGAGGCCCCTCAGAAGAAAACTTGATTGTCCTACACGCTTGACGAGGAGCCTTACCTCTGAAGACCAAGGAAAGCCCCGGGGTAGAACCGCAGCCACTCAAGCCGTGTAGCCCCATTACTCGAGCGGGTGGCCTACTATTTGGGGACGCCGTCGAACTGGTACTGGGCCTTGAGGTTGTAGACGTTGTGCCCGCTGCTGTCTTTGAGCGTGGCGATATAGGTCGAGACACCGTTGATCAGGTCTTGCTTCTTTTTGTGATACTTGAGCTTGCTGCCGAGGCCGAGCATGGCCAGGTCATAAATGACAGGGTCTTTCGCTTTGCCCAGGTTGTGCAGGCAAACGCTCCCCGCAACATAGGCGATGAATTCTTCGGGCAACGTGTCGCGCGGTGTTTTGACGAGATCGGAATAGGCGTGAACCGACTCGTGGACGATGAGCGAGTAGAGATCGCCAATATCGGACGTGGTATCGCGGATATAGAACGTGTTGCGGGCGGCGTCGTACAGGCCGTCGCCTGGGACTTTGGAGTTCTTATCGACCCAGCGGACCTGAATGCGATTCTGCTTGATGGCGGCGGCGACGTCTTGAAACATCGACGGTTCGACTTTGCGGTTCAACAGTGTGAACTTGATATTGCCGGTGTATTTTTTGTTCGTCAGGATCGCCACGACCTGCTGCTCGAACTTGGTATAGGCTTGCATGAGGAATGGTGGGCCAGCGTCTGGGGTGCGAATCGAGAGGATCCCTCACAATACCTTGCTTGAGGGGGAGCGTCAAATTTGGCCGGACGTGCTCCCCAATGCCTCAAAACGCCCGCGAGAAACCAGCGATTCTGGTTGACGGTGGCTGGGGGGCTCGATAACTTCTCAGGGGGGCGGTTCGCGAAAGCGGGAGGCATGACTGTGGAATCGCTCACCACCGGGGGCTGCCGTCATGGCCGAACTTTGTCGAAGAGAGGATGCTGCGCGTCGTCGTCGCTCTGTTCGACCGGCGTTCACGCTGATTGAGTTGCTGGTGACCATTGCCATCATCGGTGTGCTGGTGGCGCTGCTGTTGCCCGCGGTGCAGTCGGCGCGCGAAGCGGGCCGGCGAGCCCAGTGCGAGAATCACCTGCGCCAACTTGTGATTGGTCTGCACAATCACGAAGGGTGCTACGGCTATTTCCCTTCGGCCTATGAGGCCAGCGGGACTGACCCCGGCTGGGGCTGGGGTAGTGCGATTTTGCCTTATATCGAGCACAAGAGCTTGTTCGAAGCGGCCCGCAATCAAACGCCCACGTTCGGCGACGGAGCGATTCCGGCACTTCCCACCACCCACACCGAGTTGCAGCTGAACCTTTATCGCTGCCCGTCCGATCCTTCGCCGGCCAAGAATCCGGCCCGGTTGTTTCACGGCACATCGAACTATCGCTGCGTGGCTGGTCCGGTCGACATGATGCGGTTCTATATCGACTATGACTATGGCGGCGTGATGTATCAAAACAGTCGCACGCCGCTGGCCCGCGTGACCGACGGCACCTCGAACACGCTGGCGATTGGCGAGTGCATTCTGGACGAGAAGACCGGCAAGCGAGCAGCCCTGTGGGCGGGCATGACCGGCATGCGCACACTGCCGGGCGAAATGGCTTCGTCGGTGTGGACCAGCGACGTCATGTGGTCGGTCGACGACGTGAGCGCCAACGTGAACGGCCCCGCGCCGCAAGCCTTCAGCAGCCGTCATCCTGGGGGAGCCTTTTTTGCCTACTGCGATGGCTCCGTGCGATTCTTCTATGAGACCGGCGATAAGAGCGTCGTCAAATGGGCTGCTGGCCGCGACGATGCCAACGCGGTGCAGTAAGCGCATTGGCTTGGCTCGTCGTTCCTGCTGCTAGTAGTCGTTCAGCGGCTGCGTCGACCATGCGACGCGGGCCGCGTTAAGGACCGCGACGACGTCGATCACTTCTTGCAGCACCGCCCCGGCCACCGGCGACAAGTGCCCGCTGGCGGCGAGGAGCATGCCCCCCAAGCTGAGAACGATGCCACCCACGGCGCTCTGCAGGGCGATGCTGCGCATGCGATGACCAATGTGCAGCAGCATGTCGACCCGCTTGAGCGAGCTGTCCATGATGACCGCGCCGGCCGCTTCGCTGGTGATGTCGCTGGCCTGACCGAAGGCGATGCCAACCGTGGCAATCTGCAGCGCGGGAGCGTCGTTGATGCCGTCGCCCACGAAAATGGTCGGCGCGCGGGCTGTTTCTGCGCGGACGATCTCGACCTTCTGCTCCGGGCTTTGCTCGGCGCGAACATCGGTGATGCCGACGCGGGCCGCCAGGTATTTCACTTCCGACTCGCGATCGCCCGAGACGATCATCACGCGGTCGATGTGATGCTGCGGACCCAAGTGGTGGATGAACGACCGCCCATCGAGCCGCGGCTCATCGCGAAAACGATAGGTGGCGGCGTAGTTGCCATCGACGAGCAGAATACATTCGAGGCCAGCGTCGACCGGGGGCAAATCGCGGGCAGCGGTGGGATTGCTGACGGCCAGCTTATTGCGGCCGGTGATTTGAACTTCGCGCCCATGCACCTTGCCGCGCACCCCTTGGCCGGGAGGCTCTTGGATTTCGCTGGCATCGAGCAGGGCGATTCCTTCGCGCTCGGCCTGATCGACAATCGCCTGCGACAGCGGATGCTTTGAGTAACGCTCTAAGCTGGCCGCCAGTTGAAGCATGTCGCGAACCTGCACGCCGGCCGGCGCTAGTTGCTCGGTCAGGCTCGGGCGGCCATAGGTGAGCGTGCCCGTTTTATCGAAGATGATTGTCCGGCAACCGCCGATTTGTTCCAGAACCGTCGGCTTCTTCACGATGATACCGTGCCGGGCAGCGAGCGAGATCGCACCGATGATCGCCACGGGAATGGCAATCAGCAGCGGGCAGGGAGTCGCCACCACCAGCACCGCCAGGAAGCGTGTGGCTTCGCCACTGATGGCCCAGGCGATGCCGGCAATCACCAAGGCCAGGGGCGTGTACCACGCGCCCAGTTGATCCCCCAGGCGGCGCATGCGCGGGCGATATTGTTCGCCTTGTTCCATCACCTTCATGATTTGAGCATAGCGCGAATCGATCGCGCGCTTGGTGGCGCGAATGATTAGGACCACGTTGCCATTGAGCGCACCCGAGATCACCAGCGAGCCCGGCGCCTTCGACATGTTGTACGGTTCGCCGGTCAAGAACGACTCGTCCATCGAGCCGTGCCCTTCGATCACTTCGCCATCGACGGGACAAATGTCGTGCGGAAAGAGCGTGAGAACATCTCCCACGTTCACCTGATCCAACGGAATGTCGTTCAGCTGCCCGTCGCTGCGGCGATGGGCCACGAGCGGCACGCGCTTGGCCAAGGCAGATAACACTGAAGAGGCTGAGGCCAGGGCATATGCTTCGATGGCCTCGCCCCCCGAGAGCATCAGCACCACTAGCACCCCGGCCAGATATTGCCCAAGCAGGATTGCGGTAATGATCGAAATGCCTGCCAGCCAATCGGCACCAAACTTTCCCTGGCTGGCGTTGTAGGCAAGTTCCAATAGCACGGGGATGCCGCCCAGCACTAGCGCCGCCCAGAGTGGCACGTTCGCGGCGAACTCACTGGTGCGCAGTCCATAGGCCATCATCACGTGCGTCACCAGTCCGGCGATCGCCACGGCGGCCACGAGAGCATCGTGATGTTCAAAGATCCAAGCTCGACGACTCTGCAGCTCACCAGCCATGTTGCTTCACGCTTTTGTTCGAGCCGATGGTCGGCTTGGTGGATTCTCTTGCGGCCAGAAACTGGCGAAGAATCCTAGTTGTAGCTGCGGTGCCAGCCTCGCGTCAGAGTGAAAAGTGCGCAGGACGGGCGGGTTTGCGTTATAGTCGTTGCCGGTTCCGTCGCCGTGAATATTTGAGCTTTCGAGGAAGAGAACTTGCCCAGTGGCCGCACCCCTCTCGCACCGACTCGCGCCGTTTGAAGAATACATGGTGCTCGACGATCGGCCGGCGTACCCGATGCACATCTGGTGTCGACTGCGGTTGCGCGGTCAGGTGAATCGAACGGCCCTGGAAACGTCGCTGCGCGAAACGCTGGCCATGCATCCGCTGCTGGCTGCGCGACTCGATCGCACCAACCCCGCGCGGCCGCAGTGGCGCGAACTCCCGGCAGGTTCGGCCTTGCCGCTGAGTTGGTCGACAGAACCTCTCACAGAGGTCACAACTGCCGCTCTCGATTTGGATCACCAGGCAGCGCTGCAAGTTTTGGCCAGCGCGCAGGGCGAGCAAGTCGACCTGGTGCTTTGTGCACATCATGCTGCCGTCGATGGCCTGGGGCTGTTTGGCTTTGTCAGCGATTGGCTGCAGCACTACCATGCCTTAATTGCCAGTGACGCCACGAGCAGGCCCGCGCCGCGCGATGTTCACCGGCTGCCGGGCCGCGGTGAGTTTTGGTTTTCCTCGCTCGGTCTGCTGGCGCGCGTGCCGCGGTTGCTCCTCGGTTTGCCGAACACAATTCGCTTCAATCTGCATCGTGCCGCGCCACTCACTTCGGCTTTGCCGGTGCAGGGCGAAGCAGGGCAGAGTTATTCGCCCGGTTGGTTAACGCACACGCTTGCGCCGGAGGAAACCGCAGCACTCCGGCAGCGCGCCAAAAAACTGGGCACTTCGCTCAATGATTTGCTCATTCGCGACTTGCTTCTGACGCTCGATCGTTGGCAACGGTCGCAGGGCGAAAACTCGCAACGCGATTGGCTCCGCATCAGCGTGCCTGTGAACCTGCGGTTAGCCAGCGAAGCGAAGCTCACCGCGGCGAATGTCGTGAGCATGGTCTTTATCGATCGTCGCGACCCGCTCTTGCAGCAGCCCGCGCCACTCCTGGCGAGCATTCAGCAGCAGATGAATCGCATCAAGCGGCATCGCCTGGGGCTCATCTTTCCGCTGATGCTCGGCCTGCTCCGTTCCCTGGGGCGATTAGGCTCGATGACTGACGACCAGCGCTGTCGAGCCACGACAGTCCTGACGAATCTCGGCGATCCTTACAGCCAGGTGCCGTTGCCGCGCGATGAAACCGGCCACTTGCAGGCCGGTGATGTTACCCTCGCGGCGATCGAGCTGATTCCGCCGCTCAGGCCCTTCACACAAGTGGCGTTTTCAATCGTGACGTATGCCGCCAAGCTGCACATTGGCCTGCACTACGATCGTTGCATTTTGACTGCCGCGCAAGCCAGCGAGTTGCTCGGCGCATTCGCCGCGACAATACAGGCCGCGGAGGCACTCTAAAAGCGTCAGAGCGGCTATGCGACCCACACGCCGTTTTCGCAATCCTGCGGTATCGCTTGCGGCACATATGCCGAGCGGTCGTTCAGTGCGCACGCATAAGGTGGCAACACTCGCATCCTCAGCCATTGCAATAGCTGGCCATAGGTCTCGCGCTCGCGCTTCGTCAGCCCGGTGTTGTGCCCGGCCCGCGGCAATTGCAGAACTTGCTTCGGTCCCGAGTAGCGATCGATGACGCGCTGTTGCAAGTGCGGATAGACGACTTCATCCTTGCCTGAGACCAGGAAGACCGCCGGCACGTTGCAGCGGCGGGCATTCCTTAGGGCATCCAAGGCGCGTGGCACTTCCCACGTCAGAAAGTAGGTTCCCAGCCAGAGACCCTTCCAGCCGTGGTGTTCCATAATCACCGACTTGAGCGGCAGGGCATTTCGCAAGATCAGTCCATTCACGGACTGATTCGCGGCCAGGTGCAAGGCGGACAACGTTCCCATGCTGAAGGCCGAGAGGAGCATCGGTCGCCCGCTCGCCTCCCGTTCGAAAGCCCGATAGACCGTATCGGCTGCTTTGGCCAGCTTCGACAACTTCGCCCAGCCGGTGCTCTTACCGTAACCGGGCGGGTTCACCGTCCAGATTTCGCCGGGGATGTCGCTCCACTGATCGAGCGGATCGGTCGGGTACTTCTCGGCTCGACCTTCGGTTCCGGGAAAGGCCAGCGTGAAGTATTGCGGATCGACGTCGGGGTCGCCCGTGCGCGTGACGAAAATCTCTAAGTGCCCCCCTCGAAACGGAATCAACCGTCGCTCCTTGTCGGGAGTCGGGATCACGTGACGACTGGGGCGCAAAATCAGCAGGTTGGCTAGCGGGGCTAGAAGCATGATGTGCGTTTGGGCGGGGTGAACGGCAGGAAGGATGACCAACTTCCACTTCAGGGGAGATGAGAAAGTGGATTTCAGTCGAACGTTTTCGGCCATCTGACCTGGAGAGGGGTCAGCCTCGAACGGATTTTACCCGTTTTGGTGGGATAGTAAATCAGGGTAGACCATCAAGCTGGGAAGACTTTGCGGGCGAGCCTGTCCCAGGCAGGGAGGCTGCTCCCCACTGTAGTGATTATCTCGCATTTCGCCTATTTGACATTACTTTTTTCGCTACTGTGCACGTAGGGCAGAAAAAAACTGCTGCTAGCGGCTTGGCTGATGGACTAGCATGACTGGCATCACAGCGAAAAACTCTTGATTTCAGCGGGGCCTGATTCGTGGCAAATAAACTCGCACTGCTGGCCTTTTTCTGCCAATTCGCTGGAGATAATTGACTACCAACGGGGGGACGCGCATCATGGGTGGCGCTGGCCCGATCTTCAGCCGGATGCCGCCCGGGTGACCTGTGGCGACGCTCACACCCGCAGCGATTCGGAAGATCAGTCCAAAATCCCTGGCAGTGCGTTGCACCCGCGACCGCTGCCAGGGCTTTCTTTTTTTCGCACTCCCCAAGCATGTTGGTTGGCGCGTTCCCCGGCTAAGCACTAGGGCGATGCTTTGCCACGCTTGAGGGGCAAGTTGGGGGGGCGAACGTACTTGCTCGGTTCTACGCCGTCCCACTGCGCGGGCAACAGTCTGCGGTGCACCTGTTCCAATGGCCAGAAGACGTAGTCGTCCCAGTCACTGTCGCTGGCATAGTTCGAAATGATTCGAAAATCGGTGCCGTGCGAGGCGCGCCCGGGATGCACCAGAATCACGTAGCACTCAACATAGGCCACCGGCAGCAGCAAGATTGCCAGCGCGGCCACCAGGCGAATCGATGAGCAACTGGTGTTCATGGCAGCGACCGGGTAGCCATCAAATACTTCTTAGGAAGGGTTTATGCCCCCGGATTCTAGTCGACACCAGGCTGCTTGAAAAGCAGAAAATGCCGGAAGGCCGGCTGTGTCTTGTACCCAAGCCAAGGGCAGTCAGGACGTAGGTAGCAATTTAGGTTCAGGTGCGTCTAAAGTGCAGAAGAGCTTGCCTGCTTCAAGAAAACACCCGCGCGTGGCAAGTCTGGTCAAACGCTCCCCAGGATTTTTCATTGAATTTCCCGCCCTCCACGGCAAGATAACGGGCACCCTGCGAAAGGTGATAGCAACTCTAACTTGGCCGGCCGCGAACCATGTTCCTCCGCGATTTCTCAATCCACGCCGACGAAGCGATTGTTGACCGCTATCAGGGTGGCTTCGTGCAACGGTTTCATCGTGAGTCGACTTCAGTCGTTGAACCTTACCTGGCGGCTCTCCACGAGCAGGTTCGCACAGTCAAAACGGCTAAGCTCGTTTGGGAATTCAGTGACGAGATTTCCGAACTTCCGCCGCACGTGCCCGGCGTCTGCCGATATCGCTGGCCCTTCGACTTCGCTGCCTTTCATGCCGCGGCTACTCCGCTCGCCAAGCAACAATTGATTCTGGATGCCTTCCAAGCAGCCAATCTCTGGATCGCCCGGCACTCGGTTTGGCCCACCAAGCCGTTTGAGGCCGCGTATCGCACTATCGTCGACCGCAATTTCGTATTTGCGGGCTGCTTGAAAGACTCGTGGCTAAACTCGACGAAGGATTTTCGCGTCCGCCTCTTCTTCAATTGGCACTTAGACCGCGTCGAACTGGCCGCCGCCTTGTATCGCAACCGCTCGACTTGCGAACTCTGTCGCCATGCGCTCGGCCCCGACGTTCCCGCCGGCGGGTTGCTCCAATGTTATTCGCGGCGAGCCAAGTGGAGGTCGCGCACCCGCTTCGTCGTTAGTGGCAGCCACTGGAGTAAAGAATGGGTCGCCGACTTTCGGGCGGCGATGAAGCAAGAAGCTTAGAATCCTAGATGACAACGAAAACGACTACAGCGTGGCTTTTCAAGGTGGCGTGTTGTTCATGCGGAGAACCAATGACAAACCGCGGCCCACTTATCATTGCGATTGTGCTACTTCTCTTACCTGTGATTTACGTGATCTGTTACTTGGCGTTGGTGGACCCGCATGGCAATCACCTTCCCCTCGTAGGTTCAGGCCCTTTTTTTACCCATTACAGGTTTGGTCGCAATCACTCAGCACAGATCTTTTGGTCGCTTGAGCGAATCGACCGAACCTTAAGGCCGGAGACTTGGTATGACCCGCCACAGCTCCCCGACTTTCAGCCTGCCAATCTAGGGCCCTAGTAGGCGACACCACACAATGGCTCGACCGTGTGTCGAGGAAAAAACGCAGCTTCCGAGATATCCATAACGAAGTAACCGGCCTACGGTTTAGCGAGAGCGGCTTCGCCGGCGGCGAGGGTGGCGATGATCTTGTCGACGTCGTAGACGCAGCCTCCCCAGGTGCCGCCGCCGACACGCTGGAGCGCGGCCCACAGGCGTGTATCGGCGGGCAGGTCTTTATCGGGAAAGAGGTCAGCCCGCGGCAGGCGAGCAGCGAGGACCAGTGCCCCTTGCTCCGGAGTGTACGTGTTCACTCCATCACCGATCCAGTTGACAGTCCCTTCGAGGTTATTGCGGTCGACGATGATCTGAATGATGTCGCCGTCTTGCACTTTGCCGATCGGGCCGCCAGCGAGTGCTTCGGGGCCGACGTGGCCAATGCATGCGCCGGTGCTGACGCCGGAGAAGCGGGCATCGGTGACGACGGCCACTTCGCGGCCCCACTTCAAAAACTTGAGGGCCGACGTGATCTGATACGTCTCTTCCATGCCCGAACCCATCGGCCCGCGACCGATGAGGACGAGAATATCGCCCGGCTTGATGGGCTGCGGCGTTTGCCCCTTCACCGCTTTGATGGCATCGCGCTCACTGGTGAAGACGCGGGCTGGCCCCGTTTTGCGATACACACCGTCAGCATCCACGACGACCGGATCGATGGACGTAGCCTTGATGACCGAACCCTCGGGACAAATGTTGCCGTGCGGAAAACAGACGGTGCTGGTGAGCCCGCGGTGCTTGGCTTCGGCCGGCGGAATGATGACATCGTCGGGCTGAACGCGGTCGCGCTCTTGCAGCACTTGCCGAACCATCTGCCGGCGCGACGAGCGTTCCCACCAGTCCAGCACATCGCCCCAGGTGTGACCGGTGACGGTCAGCGCATCGAGTTCGAGCAACTTCAAATTGCGAAGATGCAGCATGATCTCGGGTACGCCGCCGGCGAGGAACATGCGCACGGTGGGATGCGCGACAGGACCATTCGGCAGGACCGAAACGAAGCGAGGAACGCGACGATTGATATCGCTCCAGTCAGCTGACGTTGGCCGTCGCAGGCCCGCGGCATGGGCGATCGCTGGCACGTGCAGCAGCAGGTTCGTCGAGCCACCGCAGGCCGCATGCACGACCATCGCATTATGCAGGCTCTTCTCGGTGAGAATGTCTTTGAGCGCCAGCTTGCGCGTGGCCAGTTGATGAACCGCGCGAGCGCTGCGGGTGGCCAGGTCGAGCCAGATTGGTTGGCCGCTCGGTGCGAGTGCCGAGTGTGGTAGCGCCATGCCGAGCGCTTCGGCAATGACTTGCGAGGTGGCTGCCGTACCGAGGAATTGGCAACCGCCACCGGGTGTCGCACAGGCGGCACAGCCCGCGACCGCAGCGTCGTGCAGCGACATTTCACCCTGCACGTAGCGCGCGCCAATGGTCTGGACTTTGCCGGCATCTTCGCCTTCGCTCGGTGGCAACGTCACACCGCCGGGAACAATCACGCTGGGAAATTGCGACGTGCCAGCCAGGGCGAGCATCATCGCGGGCAAGCCTTTGTCGCAGGTCGCGACGCCAACAATGCCCTGCCGCTGCGGAAGCGAGCGAATCAGCCGCCGCAGCACCACAGCTGCGTCATTGCGATACGGCAAGCTATCGAACATGCCGACCGTCCCCTGCGTGCGGCCATCGCAAGGGTCCGATACATGCCCGGCGAACGGCACACCGCCAAGCGACTTGATCTCGCGGGCCGCCGCTTGCACGAGCAGGCCTACTTCCCAGTGACCAGTGTGATAGCCGAGCGCAATCGGCGTGCCATCGGGCGCGCGCACTCCGCCTTGCGTGCTGAGAATCAAATACTGCGGGCCGAGCAACTCTTGCGGCGACCACCCCATGCCCGCATTCTGCGTCAGTCCAAACAGGTCGCCACTCGACCACTCGCGCAGCATGGTATCGCTGAGCGGCAACTCACCCTGCGGACCAGCTGCATGGGTTTGAATCGTTTCCATTTGCCCGCTGGGCACAGCGAGCAGATCTTCGAGCGAAATGAGCGCAGCAGGAGTTGGCATCGGTAGCTTCAAACGAAAAGAGGCGAGAGCGGGGAGGCGGGAAAACGAACGTTGATTGTACTCAACCGGTGGCGTTATCGTGATGCAGATGAAAGTTCCCATTCTGCCTGAGCCGCCGCGTCCCGATGTCTGCCGGATTTGCCCGCAGTGCGGCGGCTGGTTCGCACTGAAGTTGGAATCGACCAGAGCGGACAAAATTGTCGGCCGTGTGGAAGTGTATCGCTACACGCACTGCGATCGCGTGCGCGAGTATGCAGCGCAGTTGCCAGGGCACGTGGTTTGAGAGTGTTTAACTAGAAACAAGCGGATGGCGTTAGCGAAGTAGCTCCCTCGCTAACGCGTCGGGCTAAGTAGGAGTTGCTCTCGCCCCTCGTCTCTCGCCCCTTCCTAGAACGTCCACAGCAGCAGCGTGCTGTAGTCGAGATCGTTGGGCTTGGCACCTTGCGGCGTGCTGTCGTAGCGGTCGATCACGCTGAACTTGAGGCTCATGCCCCAGGCTTGCGAGAGCGCGATTTCCCACGAGGCCTGGCTGTTGACGCGGAAGTCGCTGAAGTCGGTGACGTCGGGAAAGTAGTCGACCTTCATGCTGATCGAGTGGGTCGGACTGAACTTGTGTTTGTATTCGCCGCCGAACAGCAATTCGGGATGGACCGTCGTATCGGGGCCGCCGATTTCGCGCGAAAACGCGAGACCCGACCGGCCCATGAGCGTGGTCATGTCGTTTTGGATGAACTCGTAACCGAAACCGGTATCGCCCGACAACCGCACGTCGAACGCTTTGAATTCGTCGTATTCGGCCAGGCCGTGAATAAAGTAATTGAACCGCGAGTTGGGCATCGGCCATTCCAGTCGGCCGTCTAGCAGCGCGGTATTGGCCGTCGTGTTGCCGTTGGCCGATTTCTGAATCGACGTCAACTGCAAGGACTGCACGAACGTTTCTGTTTTGTGCTTCGCCGTCACGCCGAAGCGAATGTTGAATGTCTGGCTATTGCCATCCGTGCCGTTCATGCCGAGCTCGACATTTCCTTCCCAGGGATCGAGCATTTTGGGCGTCCACCAACCCCAGCCCGATTCTTCAACCAACAGGGGCGCGGTCGATTTTTCGGCCGGTGGCGGAGGTGGCACAACTTCCGGCGGTGGAGTTGAGGAGGGAGTTTCGGGCGCGGGGGCTGGCAACTGCGGCGCGACCGGCTGCTGATTGCCGGGCTGCTGAAAACCCGGCTGATAGTCGAGGGGCGGATTGGGCAAAGGTTGATACTGCGGCGGGTACTGTGGCACACCATTCTGCGGCGCGTTGAATTGCGGCGCAGCATACGGCGGTGCAGGCGCTGGCTGAAACGGAGCAGGCTGAAAGGGTGATGGCTGCGACGGCAGGTTCTGATAGGGGGACTGAATCGGCCCGCTCGGCGCAGGAACAAACGGCGCAAAGAGGGGGCCATTCACTTGCTGAACGGGCGGGGCTGCCGGTGCAGTTTGAGTGGGCAAGAATTCCGCAGGCACGCTGGGATCGAGCGCGTACGGCGGCAGTGGCAGCCGAAACGGACCATCCATGTTGATCTGCTGGGGTACAGGATCTTGTCCGTTCGATTCGCCAGCCAGTACGATCCCCACGAGCAGCACCAGGCCAGCACAGAGCGGTAGCCGCCATGCTTGCCGAACGAGCGCATCGAGTTGAGCCGTCTTCATGACAGGTTATCCAGCAGGTAATCAAGATTAGCAGCGGTCCGAGCGCAGCCTGTCCCGCGCGCAACGAGCCCTCTGGTCCGTAACGACGCGCGAACAATAGCAGGGCATCGTCGTCAGGTGAAGACAGATTCTCGCGAATCGCCCAGCCCTTCCCCAGGTAACCCGAAGAAGCCTACCGCCCGGCGGTTAGTTGCTGAATGATGGCAGCGACAGCACCGTGCCGCTTGCTTCCTTGGGCGCGAATGATCCGGCAATCGGCCAGCGACGGCGCGAGGGCTCGCCTGGCGGTGCGCTCGATCAGGCGATCGAACAGATCTGGCGCGGCATCGAGCGCGTGACCATGCACGAACAGCCGGCTGGGGTTGAAGATGTTGATGACTGCTGCCAGCCCGACCGACAGGTAATCGAGCCATTCGTTCAGATCTTGCTCAACGCGCACTTGGCCCGTTTGAATCAGCGGCAGCCATTCGGCCAGCGTGAGTTGCCGCCCTTGTCGCGCGGAGATGGCGGCTGCGAGCGCGGCATCGGTGGCAACGGTTTCCAGGCAACCATGATTGCCGCAGCCGCAGAGTCGTCCGTGCAGATCGACGGTAATATGCCCGAGTTCACCGGCCAGACCCGTGCTTCCTTCGACGAACTGCCCGCCCTGTACCACGCCGAGACCGAGACCGTCGGTAATATCGACCATCGCGAAGTCAGGAATATCTCGCGCGGCTCCATACATCCGCTCGCCCAGACAAAGGGCCTGCGTTTCTTGCAGCAGCACCACTTCGTTGCCGAGCCCCAGCGACTGCAGTCGCTCAGCCACATCGACCCCCAATTGCTGGCCGTCGGTTTGATGCAAGTTCGGCGAGACGAGTGTCCGCTTATCTTGCCGCCTGAGCAAACCGGGAATGCTAATGCCGACCCCCAGCACGCTCGTTTTGCTTTGTTCGCGCGAGCGCTGCAGTTGTTCGACCACTTTGCGCACCAGGTCGTTGTAGCGCTTGGGCGTGGCAAAGGTGCGCGGTTCCGCTTGCCAAGAGCCATCGAGGCCCGCCGTCGTCAGTTCGCACTGCTGCACGCCGATCACAAGTCCTTGGACCGAGACCGACGCGCTAGCTAATCGCAACACTTTGCCAGGGCGACCAAGCGCCGGTCGATTCACGACACCTGGCGACAGCTCCGCTTCTTCGACCAACTGCCCAGCGAGCAAGTCGAGCACCGTCCGCGTGATCGTCGGCCCGCTGATGCCTGTATGTCGCGCAATCTCTGCTCGCGACAATGGACCGTGCCGTTGCAATGCCGTCAGCACTTCGCGCGTGTTCAGCTGGCGCAATAACGACGACTGCGCGCCGCTGTTGCGAGCCTCTTTCGGCTTGCCGCCATTCGCAAAGATCGAACTGCCGGACGAACGAGGCGGTACCATAGAATATGGGATGACCGAAGTTGGATTGACGGGTGTGGAATGGAGACCGTGGGCGCTGTGTCTCAAATGAGGAAGACGGAAAATAGTTGCCAGTCAGTCCCCCTCTCGTTATATTATTTTCAGACTGAACGAAAGTAAATGGGCAGTCCTCCTTTCCGACCCATTCCCGCCAGGTGCTCTCTCATGTTGCTGTCTCGTTTGCCCGCTGGCTACACGCATTACGCAATATTCGTCGCTGCGCTGCTGGCCGCAACTGTGTCGGCTGCCGAAGAACCGGCGAAAGACCCCTTCTCTGCTGCCGATGTAACCTTCTTCGAGAAAGAAGTCTTTCCCATTCTGCGGGCCAACTGCCTGGCCTGCCACGGTGGCGAACCGAAGGTGCAAGGTGAATTCAAACTCACCAGCCGCGATGCGATTTTGAAGGGGGGCGAAAGTGGCGAAGCGGGTGCGACACCTGGCAAGCCCGAAGCGAGCAGCTTGATCGACGCCATTAACTACGGCGGGCTCGAGATGCCCCCCAAGGGCAAACTGCCGCAGTCGCAAATTGAAATCCTCACTCGCTGGGTGAAAATGGGGCTGCCCTATTCCGACAAACTGGTCGCTGCCACGCTCAAGCGGCACGGCGCGCCAGTCGTCGACGAAGAGGCCCGCAACTTCTGGGCGTTCCGTGCCGTCGTGCGTCCCGCAGTTCCCGCGGTGAAGAATCAGGCTTGGGCCAGCAATCCGGTCGACGCATTCATCTTGTCTAAGCTGGAGAGCAAAGGCTTCACCCCGGCTAAGCCCGCGGATAAGGCCAGTCTGCTGCGCCGAGCTTATTACAGCGTGACTGGTTTGCCTCCATCGCCGGCAGAAGTTGCCGCCTTCTTGCAAGATGAATCACCAAACGCGTACGAGAAAGTCGTCGATCGCCTGCTTGAGTCGCGGCACTACGGCGAGCATTGGGGCCGCCATTGGCTCGACCTGGTCCGTTATGCCGAGACGAACAGCTTTGAGCGCGACAATCCCAAGCCGTTTGTCTGGCGCTATCGCGATTACGTCATCCGCTCGTTCAACGTCGACAAGCCCTACGACCAGTTCATTCGCGAGCAATTGGCCGGCGACGAACTCGACGAAGTGACGTCCGAAACTTTGATTGCCACTGGTTACTACCGCCTCGGTCTGTGGGACGACGAACCGGCCGACCGACTGCTCGCCTATTACGACGGGCTCGATGATCTCGTCGCCACCACGAGCCAGACCTTCCTCGGGCTAACGGTGAACTGTTGCCGCTGCCACGATCACAAGATCGATCCCATTCCGCAGCGCGACTATTACCGCCTGATGGCCTTCTTTCACGGCGTGAAGCACTACGACAACGGCGGCAACTCGCTCCGCACGATCGCCTCGGAAGAAGTGCAGCAGCAGCATCGCGGTCAGATCGAAGCCCACAACGCGAAGCTTCGCGAATTCGACAAACTGATCGCCGAGATGGACGAAATCCTGAAGCCGCACCTCAAGGGTGGCGAGATCGACGACTTTAAGCACGACGCGCGCAAGGTGGAATTGTTCAAGCGGTATGCGCCCGACCCAATTCCCTACGAGGTGTTTGAAAAGTACCGCAGTCGATTCAAAGAACGCGATCAGTTGCGTCGCAATCCACCCAAGTCGGGCGAAATGGCGCTGGTGGTGACTGAGAACGGCCCGAAGGCCAAGGATACGTTTGTGCTGCTGCGCGGCAATCCGACGAGCCCGGGAGACAAAGTCGAACCTGGCTTTCCCTCAGTCCTGTTTCCCGCCGAGATGCCTCCCACTCCCGAAATCACTCCCAGTGGTTCGAACACTTCCGGTCGTCGCCGCGTTCTGGCCGATTGGATCGCCAGTCCGCAGAATCAACTCACGCCGCGCGTGCTGGTGAATCGCGTCTGGCAATATCACTTCGGCCGCGGGCTGGTTCGCTCGTCGAGCAATTTTGGCTACATGGGCACACCGCCGACGCATCCCGAACTGCTCGATTATCTCGCCAGTGAGTTCGTCGCTGGCGGCATGAAGTTGAAATCGCTCCATCGACTGCTTCTCACTTCCAACACGTTCCGGATGTCGACCGACACGACGCCGGCTGCAAACTTGAAGGATCCCGAGAACGATCTTTATTCGCACTTCGATCTCCGCCGCCTCACGGCCGAAGAGATTCGCGACTCTGTCTTGGCGGTCAGTGGCAACTTGAATTTGAAGAAGAGTGAAGGCCCGAGCATTTATCCGTTCATTCCCGCCGAGGTGTTGGCCGGCCAATCGCAGCCTGGCAAGGGCTGGGACAAATCGTCCCCCGAAGATGCCGCGGGCCGCAGCGTGTATGTGCATATCAAGCGCTCGCTCGGGCTGCCGATTCTCACTGTGTTCGATGCCCCCGATCCCGATTCCCCCTGCCCGGTTCGCTTCACCACCACGCAGCCCACGCAAGCGCTCGGCATGATTAACGGCCAGTTCATGCAATCGCAGGCAGCCGAGTTTGCCAAGCAGCTTCAATCGCAAAGCGCGAAGCCGGCCGAGCAGATTCGCCTCGCCCTGCGGCGCGCTCTGCAACGCGAACCGGTCGAAAAAGAAATCAGCCGCGGGCTGCAGTTCCTTCGCGATGCCCAAGCGCAAGACAAGCTCACTGCCGATCTTGCCCTGCAACGCTTCTGCCTGCTGACATTGAACCTGAATGAGTTTGTGTTTTTGGATTGATCGCTGGAGTTCCGGCTTTAGCCGGTGATAAGCGCTGAAATCCTAGGACCGGCTGAAGCCGGGACTCCAACTGAAGGAAGACCATCATGCAAAACTTTTGCGGCCGCACGCGACGAGAATTCATTTGGGAAACCGGCGCGGGCTTCACGGGCCTGGCAATGGCTGGCCTGTTTGGCAACGAACTGATTCCGGGCGCCAACGCGGCCGAGAGCAAGCCAGCGTTCGCCAACCCGCTGGCGCCGAAAAAGCCGCACAAAGCGGCCAAGGCCAAGAGCGTGATCTTTTTGTACATGTATGGCGGCCCCAGCCACATGGACACGTTCGATTACAAGCCGGCGATGATCGGCCGCGACAACGAGACGATCCAAGTCAAAACGTTCGGCCGCGGCGGGCACAAGAACCAAGGGCGAATCGTCGAGCCGCGCTGGAAGTTCAACCAGTACGGCGAATGCGGCAAATGGGTCAGCGACCTGTTTCCGAACCTGGCGAAGAATGTCGACGACATCGCGTTTCTTCACTCGATGACTGCCGACTCGCCCATTCATGGTTCGGCGATGATTCAGATGAATACGGGCAAGATTCTCAGCGGCGCGCCCAGCATCGGCTCTTGGCTGAACTATGGTCTCGGCAGCGAGAACGAAAACCTGCCGGGCTATGTGGTGATGCTCGACCCACGCGGCGGTCCCATCAGCGGGGCGAAAAACTGGAGCAGCGGCTACATGCCGGCCCAGTACGAAGGGACGATGTTCCGCTCGCAAGGGACACCCATTCTCGACCTGGCGCGGCAAGGGGGCATGACCGAAGCCGAACAGCGCCGCCTGCTCGATACGCTCCGCAGTTACAACGAAGATCACAAGGCGGCTCATGCCGATCATCAAGCACTCGCGGCTCGCATTGCCAGTTACGAATTGGCGTTCAAGATGCAGTCGTCAGCACCCGAAGCGACCGACCTCTCAAACGAGTCCGAACAGACACAGGAGTTGTATGGTCTTAACGACAAGAAGACTTCGACCTTCGGTCGTCAATGCTTGATGGCTCGGCGGCTGGTCGAGCGGGGCGTTCGTTTCGTGCAACTCTATTCCGGCGGCGCGCACAACGACGACAACTGGGACGCGCACGGCGACCTGGCTCACAACCACAACTTGCATGCCGGCGAAACCGACAAACCCATCGCGGGGCTCATCGCGGACCTGCGTCAGCGCGGGCTGCTCGATAGTACGCTCATCGTGTGGGGCGGCGAATTTGGTCGTCAGCCGACGGCCGAATATCCCAAGGGAACGGGCCGCGATCACAATGCCTATGGCTTCACCATGTGGATGGCCGGCGGCGGCGTGAAAGGTGGCATCAGCGTCGGCAAGACAGATGAAATCGGCGCTGCTGCCGTTGAGAAGCCGTTCCACGTCAAACACCTGCACGCAACGATTCTCGAATTGATGGGGCTCGATCCCGATCGTCTCACCTACTTCTACGGCGGGCTCGACCAGAAGCTCATCGGCGTCGAAGGTGCAGAGCCCATCCGCGAATTGATGGCCTAACCGTAGTCGAGTCATTCCCTGACTCGTGCCACTCTTCCCACAAACATCGCACCCGGCACTTCTCAGTCACGGAGTGACTGAGCTACGTAGTCGAGTCATTCCATGACGCGCGGCACCTTGGATAAAGTCTCACTCCACAAGATATGAGTACCTCTGCTAAGCTCCCCCCGCTTCCCGCAGCATTTATTGCGAACGTTGTTCGCTCGGACGGTCTTTGGTATCGAATTTATCACGGCGGCCTCAACAGAGTCCGGATAGACAACTACCAGGGCGAAGTGTGCCGCTCGATCTCGATCACCCTCGGTGATCTAGGCAGAGGCTACACCTTTATTCCGGCTACCAAAACGTACAGCATTGCGCACTTTCCACCGATTCTGAACACGCAGCAGTTTGATCCAACTGAGGATTATTCCTGGGCGGAGATTGGCCAAGAAACTGTGAATGGTGTCTTGTGCACAAAGTTCGCAGGGCGATTGACGCAACCTGATCGCGTTGCAAATTGGGTCTTTGTTGATCCGAAAACGGGGATTCGGCTAAAAACTCAGACATTCAATAAGTTGGGCGATCCGGTGCTGTCTATAGAGTTCCGGCAGGTTGAGGTCGGCCCACCACCCGCTGACGTGTTCGAGCCGCTAGAAGGCTACAGGCTCACGCCGTAGTCGAGTCATTCCATGACTCGCCTGAGCTATATAGGCGAGTGTGACCGCCGTAGAATTCAGGATATAAAGGTCTTTCTTCCGCTCACCCACTCCCCCTCACACCCACTCTGCCGCTATGGACTCCTGCTACGCAATCGCCGAGACCAGCGAAATTGTTTCCCCCGCAATGGTCGTGTTTCGCGAACTGGTCGAAAGCAACCTGCGCGAAATGCTCCGCATTGCCGGCGACCCCGCACGCCTGCGGCCGCATTGCAAAACGCACAAGATGCCGGCCATTGTCAAACTTGAATTGCAAGCGGGCATCACCAAGCACAAGTGCGCGACGCTGGCTGAAGCCGAAATGCTGGCGACAGCTGGCGTGCCAGACATTGTGCTCGCGTATAACCCGGTCGGGCCAAACATCGGCCGCGTGATTCGCTTCAAGCAGCAGTTCCCGCAGGTGAAGCTGGCTGTGACAGCCGATCATCCGCAGCCCGTCGCGCAGTTGGGTCAAGCAGCGGTCGCAGCCAAGGTGCAGATTGACGTGCTGCTCGATATCGACAGCGGGCAACATCGCACTGGCCTCCCCGCTGGTCCGCAAGCGCGCGAACTGTACGAACGGATTGCCCAGACAGCTGGACTCGTCCCCGGTGGCTTCCATTTGTACGATGGACAGAATCACCAGACCGATGCCGCTGCCCGGCGCGAAGCCGTCATGGCCGTCTGGGAGCCAGCAGCCAAGCTGCGCGATGAACTGGTCGCCGCGGGCTTGAAAGTGCCGCGCATTCTTTGCGGCGGCACGGGTTCGTTCCCGATTTTTGCTGCGCTGAATGACCCGGTCATTGAACTCAGCCCCGGGACAATCATCTTTCACGATGCCAACTATCGCGAACTGTTCCCGGATCTGAAGTTCACTCCCGCGGCCCTACTTTTCACCCGCGTCATCAGCCGGCCAACCCCCAATCGAGTCACGCTCGACCTCGGCTACAAGGCAGTCGCCTCCGATCCCCCAGCTGGCAAGCGGCTCTTCTTTCCCGACCTGCCCGATGCAGTGGCCGTGCTGCAAAACGAAGAGCACCTGGTGCTCGAAACTTCGCGGGCTGCGGAGTTTCAACCGGGCGATGCACTATTGGCCATTCCTCGGCACGTCTGCCCGACTTCTGCGTTGCACAAATCGGTCTACGTCGTTGCTGGCGGCCACGTCACCGAAACCTGGGACGTCATCGCCCGCGATCGGGTGCTGACAATCTAACGATCTTCATTTCCGTAACATCCACCTCAAGAAACAAACCTGCCCCGCGAAGCAATGCTCGGCGGGGCAGAGGTGGTCGATCGGGTTGTCGTCAGGCGATTACCAGAGGTATTCGAAACTGGCGGTATAACCGTGATAGAAGACGTTGCCGTTGCGAAACGCAGTGGGGACACGCGTTTGCGAGCCACCGACGAACACGTTCGGCGGAACCGGATTGAAGTTCTCCGAGGCCAAAGCGACCCCTTCGACATACAAGGCTTGATAGCCGGCCTTGAAAGTCCAGTTGTAGTTAATGCGATAGGTGGCGTAAGCAGCCAGGTCGCCGATGAAGGCCACGTCGCCGACTCGCAGTTCTTCCTGGAAGTTGAGCCCGGTGCTCGTGGTAATTGTGGTATCGATGTTCTGGTGATTGCCGTACACACCGAACTTGCCTTCACCGCCGACTCGCAAGCCGGGGATCAAGCAGACCCACATGTCGCCACCAATCTGCAGACCGGTGAGCGAGTTGTTGGTGTTTACGTTCGTCCGCGACGTGTCGGTGGTGACAACGATCGGCGGCCCCAAATCGGTATGCACGCCCAAGGTGTTGTAGTTGAAGTCTTCATCTAACTTGAAGTAACGAACACCGTAGAGCCACGACCCTTGGTAGCGGCAATTGGGCGACTGCCAACGTTGGCGGAAGTTGACTTCGAAGTTATCGAATGTGGAGAAGTAAGTGATGCGTTGGATATCGGAAGCATCGGTTTCGGGAAAGCCACCCGCCGGGTCGGTACCGAACTGGCTGTAGACCGAGAACAGATCGTTGTTCCCCAGAGCCTGGGCAGTGCTGGTCCAGCCGAACAGACCGAAGTAGGTGAATTCCAAGTTGCTGCCGGGGCCACATTGCATCATGGCCGAGAACTTGAAGCTGGTGGAACTATCGAAATCGAGATCGCTCGTCTGCAGGACGGTGACGGGAGGATTCACGCCGTCGTCTTGCACGGTGAAGACTCTGCTGTTGCCGACATCGTCGCGGCGAATGCTCATAACGCCGACATCGAAGTCGAACCAACGAGGGGCAGCACAGCCGCCATCGCTATAGGGAGCGATGATGCCGAGCACATCGCCCAGCAGGCCGTTGTGACGATGGCCGTAACCGCCACCCTCTGGCGGGCAGCCCCCCATCATGTCGCCACTGGGGCCCATCATGCTGCCGGGAGGGCCACCGGGGCCCATGATTCCCGCGCCGTTCATGGAATCGGGATCGTACATGCCGGGCGGAGGTCCACCCATCATGCCCGGAGGTCCACCAGGTCCCATCATGCCGGGCGGTCCGCCCATCATGCCGGGCGGTCCGCCCATCATGCCGGGAGGAGGCCCACCGGGCCCCATCATTCCGGGAGGTCCTTGGGCCTGCACGCTTTGATCGCCCAGCATCAAGGTGACAATCGATAGCAGGGGCAACATCCACGCCCAGCGACAGTTCATCGGCGAGTCTCCGCGGCTCATAGGATCTTCCTAGCGCCTGACCACAGGCCGGGCTACGTTGTGCTAGCCCGCGTCGTCGAGTGTTCTTGACTTGCATCTAGCCGTCAGACTTTGCGGAAACGGCATCGCCCCGCGCAATCTCGGCTCGAAAGCTCCTATCGACACGTCAGAACGGTTAAAATCAGAACTTCCGCTACAACCGACAGTTTTTCTCGAAGTCGCAAGCTCAAGGCAGTTTCCCTGTCTTGCTAAGTCACCCCAATTTCGCCAATCAATCGCCCCCTGCCGGTTGAGACTGCCCACTTCCGCCTACATAATGCCGGTTCAATAGTCTTCTGTCCTCTGCCTTCTGACTCCTTCTCTCCGAGGCTCTCATGAACTCCAACTTCTCCCGTCGTCGTTTCGTCGCTATTGCCGCTGCTGCGGCCGCTGGAGCCACCTGGTTCGATGTGCCGCAGGTTCTGGCCAAGGCGAACTTGCTGGCCGACGATCCTTGGGGTGGTTTTCCGCTGGGTGCCCAGAGCTATTCGCTGCGGAACTTCAACACGCAGGAGGCCGTTCGCCACTTGCAGGGGATGGGGCTGCACTATGCGGAGTTCTACAACAAGCATCTGGATGCCAAGGCGACCGACGAGCAAATCGCCGAGACCCAGAAGTTGCTCAAAGACGCCGACATCAAACTCTCCGGTCACGGCGTGCATGGTTTTGGCAAAGACCACGAGGCCAATCGCAAACTGTTCGACTTTGCCAAGAAGATCGGCGTTCGCGTCATCACCGCCAACCCCACCCCCGATTCGTTCGACAGCTTGGATAAACTGGTCGCCGAATACGACATTCGCATCGCCATTCATAACCACGGCCCGAACGCCCTGTTCGATAAGCTCGACAGCGTGAAGAAAGCCGTCGAGGGGCGGCATAAGAACTTCGGTGCTTGCGTCGACTGCGGCCACTTCATCCGCAGCGGCGAAGACCCGGTGAAGTGTGTGCTGGAACTCGGCCCACGCGTGTTCGGCGCCCACATCAAGGACGAGAAGGAAGCGAACACCCCCAAGTCGAGCAACGTCATCATCGGCAAGGGGCACCTCGATGTCGTCGGCCTCTTCAAAGCCCTGCGCACCATCAAGTTCCCCGCCGACGGTTCCCTCTGCCTCGAATACGAAGCCAACCCCAAGGACCCGATCAGCGAGATGAAAGAATGCCTCGCCGTCGCCAAGGAAGCGATCGCCAAGTCAGCATGACCGGGGTCGGCGTTGGTTATCGGGCGAGTTCGGCCAGCCCGTTTGCTGTCGACCCTTGGCCCGAAACACCAACCTAACCCCTGATTGTGGGATTCGGACGTTTGGGTTCTGGAGGATTTTCGGGCCGTCGCCAAGCGGCTGAAGACACGGTCAACTTGCCCGAAAAGCCTCCCGACCCCGGGCAGATTGTTCGCCAGCGTGAATCGGTAAATTTTTTGCAGCGGACCAGACTAGTCAACAACTGCGCATCGAAACTTATTGGCGCGCTCATTGACAATCTGGTAGTAACTGCGTGAAATTTGTGTCGTTTATGTCGCAACATTGCTGAGTAGTTGCCGCGCACTCATTATGGAAATTCTGGAAATTGATTTTCGCGAGTTTCCGCATGCGGCAAGGACTTACGGCGAGCCCGCGGAGCATAATTGCTTACCGCGCAAGCCTTTGTGAGACACCAGCAATTTGCGCGATATTTGAAAATAACGGAAATTTCCTGATTCGTGGCCGGCAGTTCGTGGCACTCCGTGTCGCTCTGCCCTGAACTCAAACTCAACAACAGGCAGAAAGTCTGTCTCACGGGTACAATTTCTGCATGAAAACTTCAGGCATTCAGGCGGCGCTCGAACTGCTGCACGGCGCTGGTGTGCGGCACATTTTTGGCAACCCGGGAACGACCGAGTTGCCACTGAACGAAGCCTTGGTTTCCGACCGCCGCTTTCAGTACATCTTGGGGCTGCAGGAAGTGCCGGTGATGGCAATGGCCGACGGCTACGCGATGGCCTCGGGGGGCCTGGCGGTGGTCAATCTGCACATCAGCTGCGGGCTGGGGCACGCGATGGGCATTCTGTACAACGCCTTTCGCGAGGGGACTCCGCTCCTGGTCACGGCGGGGCAAACGAGTCGCAAGTTGCGATTTGAGGATCCGATTCTGGCCGGAGATATGGTGGCGGTCGCTCGCCCGTGGACGAAGTGGTCGGCCGAGGTGAATCGGGTCGAAGATGTTCCCAACGCCATTCGCCGCGCCGTGCAAGCCGCCCTCACACCGCCGACCGGGCCGGTTTTTTTGTCCTTGCCCGTCGATGTGCAAATGGAGCTGGCCGAGGGGCTCGACCTGACGCCACCGCGGTTGCCCAGCACGCGCGTTCGTCCGCCCCTGGAAGCACTGCAGCGAGCCGTGGAAGTGTTGCTCTCGGCGAAGAACCCTGCGATTCTCGCCGGCAGTCGAGTCACCGAGCGGGACGCGGTACAAGAACTGGTCGCGGTTGCCGAACGACTGGGCGCTCCGGTCATTTCTGAACCGGGGACCACGCATGGCCGGCTGGCGTTCCCCTGCGAACATCCGCTGTACGGCCAAGGACTGCCGCTGTGGTCGCCCGAGATTCGCGAGCGCTTGAAAGAGTATGACGCGCTGCTTGTCGTCGGCATGGATCTGCTTCGCCTCTACATGCACCACGAGCCCGACCGCCCGTTGCCGGAGCAGATCAAGCTGGTTCAACTCGACGAAGATCCCTGGCAGCTGAACAAGAATTATCCGCTCGATGTCGGCATTCTTGGCGACACCAAGGCAGGGCTCGCCGATCTCGGCACGATGCTCAGACTGTGCGAGCCGCAACTAGCGCCCGAGCAACGGGAACTGATTCGGACGCGCACGCTGCGGCATATCGCCGCGCATCAGGCCGCGCGCAATCGACTCGAAAAAGACATCGCCGGCGATCGTGAGTTAAGGCCGCTTACGCCCCGCGCGCTGATGGGTTCACTGGCGCGGACTCTGCCCGACAATGTGGCTGTGATTGAAGAAGCGGTGACGACGACCAACACCACGTTCGAACGACTCGGCGCGCTGAAGAACACCACGGGCTACTTTGGTCATCGCGGCTGGGCGCTGGGCTGGGGACTCGGCGTCTCGATTGGTGTGAAGCTTGCCTGGCCCGAGCGGCCGGTCCTTGCGCTGCTCGGCGAAGGAGCGGCCAGCTATGGCATTCAAGGGTTATGGTCCGCTGCCCGGTATCAGTTGCCGGTCGTGTTCGTCATTTGTAACAACGCCCAATACCAAATTCTGAAGATTGGCGCGAAGGGGCTACAACTGCCGCACGCACTGGCCGATGAGTTTGAAGGACTCGATCTGGTCGGGCCGGAAGTTGACTTTGTGAAGGTGGCCGAAGGCTTCGGCGTGCAGGCAAAAAGAATCAGCGAGCCCGACGAACTGTGTGATACGATTCAGCAAGCCTGGCAAGGAAACCGACCACTGCTAATCGACGTACCGATATCGCGCACGACGCAGCCCCGCCTGCAGTATGGTTAATCGTGGCACAGACTTTTAGCTTGTGAATTCCGTGGCATAGGCTTCCAGCCTGTGAATTTCGTAGAAAGACTCTGACAGGCAGGATGCCTATCCCAATTTTGAACTGAGCCCCTTTTATGTTCCGCAACATCGCTGGCGTCGTGCTGGGCCTGATGGTGGCGATGGGTTTGGTCCTGGTGATCGAACTCGTAGGCATGACCATCGTGCCGCCACCGGAGGGCATCATGTCAGTCGACAAAGTGAAGCAACAGGCAGCTTTCGCAGAGTTGACTCCCGCTTCGTTCGCGTTCGTCCTGGCCGCTTGGACCGTGGGTTCGTTCGGCGGATCGCTGGTTGCCGCGCTGACCTGCGCAAGCAGGCGGATGGTACTGGCGGGCATTATCGCCGCCTTCTTATGGTTCGCCGCGCTGGTCAATTTGATCTCGATACCTAGTCCCGTTTGGTTTTGGGTGGCGGGTTTAACGCTCATTCCGCTGGCCTGGTGGCTGGCCGTGCAAGTAGCTCTGATCATCCGCCCGAATCGCCCGCGAGGCCCGCAGCCGTTCGACATGCGCGCGAAGAACATGGCCTGTAAATAGATCTTTGACTGCTCCCTTCTCCGTTCTCACTTCTTTCTTCCCACTCGCCAACGTAGTACAGTGCGACTAAGGCATTCGTGGCGTGCAGGAGTATGAGGCCGTGGGCTGGTTCGACTATTTCTTCCGTCCGCCGAGCAAAGACAAGTTCGCTCGCCTCATGCTGGCCGAGATTGCCAAGAGCAAGCTCGAAGGGCCGCTCACTTACGATGCTGGTCAGTTTCTGCTGTTGCGTAAGGATGGCGGCTTCATCAATCTGGCCAACGTCTATCAGGAATATTGCCAGGTGTCGCGAGGCGAGCGGGCGGCCATCATGCAGCGGTTCATTCGCGGCTCGCTGGCCAGCAAGACCTTCGAGTTGCCCGAAGATTTTGAAGACGTTCATCCCGACTTGCTCCCCGTGATTCGCTCGCGCTTTCAGATTGAAGCGGTGCGCCTGCAAGCGCGGCTCAAGGGGAGCGACAAGGTCAACATTCCCCAGCAGTTGATCGGCGATCACCTGGCCCTGTCGCTGGTGTATGACTTGCCGCACGCGATGCGATCGATTGGCCAGCAGGATCTCGACGACTGGAACGTCACGTTTTATGAGGCAGTAGAAGCGGCCCGGCACAATCTCGAACAGATGAACAACATCTCGGTGGCCTCGCTCGACGATCGCGTCTTTGCAACGGCCACGGGCGATAACTACGATGCTTCGCGCCTGTTACTCGTCGATGTGATTCGCACCTTCCCCGTGCGCGGCTTGCCGGTGGCGATTGTTCCCAATCGGGACACGCTGCTGGTCGCCGGGCAGGACGATCACGAAGGGCTGCAACTGCTCGCCACACTGGCGGAAGAGGCCTATCAAAAGCCGCGCCCCATTTCGGGCGTGATGCTCACGCTGGTCGATGACGAATGGCAATCGTGGCTGCCAGAGCCTTCGTCTCCCGCGTATAACCGCCTGCACGAACTCAAGCTGCGAAGCATTGGCGGCGAGTACAACGACCAGAAAGACCTGCTCGAACAGTTGCACTCCGCGCGCGGCGAAGACGTGTTCGTCTCATCTTTCAGCGGCGTGCAAGACAGCCAGACGGGCAACACGTCAAGCTACTGCATCTGGCCGCGCGACGTGCCGACGTTGCTCCCCGAGACAGAGCAGGTCTACTTCATGGGGGGCGATCCGAAGCAGCCGCAATTACTCGCCCAAGCTCCCTGGGACCGGGTGCAGCAAGTCGTCGGCCACTTGCTGCAAGCGCAAGACTGCTACCCGCCGCGCTATCTCGTCAGCGATTTTCCCAGCGAGAAGGAATTATCGAAGCTGGGAAAAACGAGTTAATGTGCTGATGCCGATGTTCAGGAACTAGCGCTACGGATTGCCGACCAGCGGAATCTCGACGTCGTTCTTCTGCGGCACACCGGGCGTACTCCGGCCGATAGTGAAGTAGCGATTCAACAACCTGGTCAGTTCACGCACCACATTGGGTTCGGCATCGTGCAAGTTCTTCTGCTCCCCGATGTCGCTCTCCAGATCGTACAGCTGAACCTCGGGGAGTTCCTTGGCCAACTTGGTTCCCGGCTTTGGCTCGCTCCAGCCACCTGAGCCTGGGCAGAACTCCAGCTTGTAGTTGCCGCGGCGAATGGCAAACGAGCCGTTGATGGAGTGATGCACGACCGCTTCGCGAATCGGCTCGTGCGCCTTCCCCGTGATCGCCGGCAACATGTTCACACTATCTTCGGCTGCATTGGCGGGAACATCGGCACCTGCAACGGCCGCTGCCGTCGCAAAGAAATCGGTAAGACAAGTGAGCTGGTCCGAGGTCTTGCCCGCCGGAACTTGCGCGGGCCAGCGGACAATGAACGGGACGCGATGCCCACCCTCGAAGATGTCGGCCTTGGTGCCGCGGAAGACATAGCTGGGGTTGTGTCCCTTTTCTTTCAGTTCGCCAAAGTTCGCTTGCGGCGAACAGCCGTTGTCGCTGGTGAAAATGACGAGCGTGTTTTCTGCCAGTTTTTGTTCGTCGAGCGTCCGCATCAATTGACCGACGGCGTCATCGGTTTGCATCACAAAATCGGCATACGGATTGAGCCCGCTTTTTCCCTGCCATTCGCTCGTGGGAACAATCGGCGTATGGGGCGAGGCCAAGGGAAGATACAAGAAGAACGGTTTGCCCGCGTGTGCATCCGGCGCTTGCCGGTTGATAAACGCGATCGCTTCTTTCGTGAGCGCGGGAAGCACGTCGGCAGCTTCGAAGTCGGGCGCAGCCGGCCCCTTGCGCGTTTGGCCACCCAGGAGACCGAGCATCATAGGAAACGTCTTTTCGGCAGTGGGAAGCACAGCGACGCGATCGTTCTTCAGGAAAGTGTAGGGCACCATATCGAGCGAAGCGCTGATGCCGAAGTACTCGTCGAAACCTGCGCCGAGCGGTCCGCCGCCGAAGGGCTTCGAGTAATCGACGTTGTTCACTTGCTGCGCACTTTCAATGTTCAACTCGTTTACCTGCTTGCCGGGTTGCTTGATCCAATCGAGCCCCAAGTGCCACTTGCCGACGCAGGCGGTGCGATAGCCCTCCTTCTTCAGCAGGCTGGCCACTGTCATCCGCGCGGGATCGATTAGCGAGGGACTGAGCCCGCCAAGCACGCCCCGCTGCAACTTCGTCCGCCAGGCATACCGCCCCGTCATCACCCCGTAACGCGTCGGCGTGCAGACAGCCGAGCCGCTGTGAGCATCGGTGAAGGTCATCCCCGACTTGGCGAGCGCGTCGACATGCGGAGTAGCAATCTTGCAGTCCGGGTTGAGGCACTTCACGTCGCCATAGCCCAGATCGTCGCAAAGGATGTAGATGATGTTCGGCTTGCGCGGCGTGGTCTCATCGGCGGCGAAGGCACCGGCAGAAAGGAGTAACAGCAGCCCCATCACTAGCCCGGAGAGGGACTTCATTGCTTCTTTCCTTTTTTCTTCGGGGTGTTGCGCAAGTCTTCTGCCGTGGCATTCTTCAAAGCGAGGGCGCGGTACTCCTCGAACCGTTGCTGCCAGTGGCTCTCCAGTTCTTTCACTTTGTCGGGCTGCTGGGCAGCGAGATTGTTCAGTTCACCGCGGTCCTTCGACAGATCGTACAACTCCCAGGGCTGATCTTTCGCCGCGACCAACTTCCAATCGCCGGAGCGGAGTGCGCGGTTTCCTTCGTGCAGCCACCAAAGTTCAACGGGCGCGGGAGTAGCCCCTTTCGCCCAAGCGGGGACCAGACTCTTGCCAGCCATCGCGGGCACCGCCTCGTTATTCGCGGGTGCTGGGGCCTTAGCGCCGGCAACTTCGAGCAGCGTAGGGACAATATCGACCACATGTCCTGCCTGCTGACGCAGCTCGCCTGACGACTGAATGCCTTGTGGCCAGTGCGCAATCAGTGGCGTGGAGATCCCTCCTTCATGCACCCAGGTTTTATGGCGACGAAAGGGCGTGTTCGACGAACTCGACCAGCCCGGCCCGAGGCAAGGGAAAGTCGCCGCCGAACCAAGTGGCGCCGTGGGGTCGTGACCATCGCCACGGACCATCATTTCGGCACTAGCGCCATTATCGGATAGAAACAAGACGAGCGTATTCTCGAACTGCTTCATCGCCTTGATCTGAGCGAGGACCTTGCCGATCTCGCGATCCATCCGATCGACCATAGCTGCATGGATGGCCATCTTCTCGGCCTGAAACGCCTGCTGCTCGGGGGTCAACTCGCTCCACGGCAATGGGCGATTCACTTCACCGGGCCCCAACTTGGCAAGCGCCTCGGGGAACGCATACGGCGGGCCCACTTCGCGCTCCATCGGGGCGAGCTCGCAGTTGACAATTTGCATGGCCTTCATTCGTTCGTAACGAGCTTGCTGAACTACATTCCAGCCCGCTTTGTATTTGTCGCGATACTTGGCAATGTCTTCCGGCAACGCATGCAGCGGAAAGTGCGGCGCGGTGAAGCAGAGATAATGAAAGAACGGACGATCAGCAAACTGCTCGCCATGTTCCTGCAAACAGCGGACGGCATGATCGGCAATCGCCGTGGTCGAGTAGAAGTTTTCCTGCGGCGGAACGGGCTTTTCGTCCTCAGTCACACTTTGCACTTTGAAGAAGTTGCTCTGGCTGACTCCACCCAAGTCGTACGAATGATCGAAGCCGTTTTGCAGCGGCTTGCCATCGATGTGCCACTTGCCGCTGTGATAGTTCCGATAGTTCTTTTGCCGTAGCATTGTCGGCAAAAGCGAAGCCCAAGCGGGCCGCGTTCCTTGCCCGCCGCTGCGCACTCCAGGAATCGCATCGCGACGAATAGCCTGGGCATAGTGGCCGGTGAGGAGTGCCGACCGCGTCGGCCAACAGCGGGCCGTGTTATAGAACTGCGTGAACCGCAGCCCACCCTTCGCCAGCCCATCGAGATTCGGCGTTTCAATCTCCGCTCCATAACAGCCAAGGTCCGAGTAACCCAAGTCATCGGCCATAATTAGCAGAATGTTGGGTGGACGGCCTGCAGTGGCTGTTTCCGCAGAGAATAGTGAGCGACTTGCGGTGCTTGTCGCCACGGTCGCGATGAGCAGGAAAGCTAACTTGTGTAGTAGACGCATAGAACTTCGCTGAGAGAGTAGCGGGCGGGCATTGTCAGCGGCAAACAGGCTCATTGCCAAGGATTTGCCGAACGGCGTCAGTATCACGGCGGGCAAACGCGAGGTCAACCAAGAGGCGAGCGAGAGGCCATCGAGCAGACCCAACAAACCGAACGCTCGTGACTGCTGCTGTTCGGAGACTCTCTTCGGCAACGTGGTCCTTGCAGATCGTTCACATGCCGGCTGCAGAGCTTGAATGGTGAAAAAGCCAACTCTGCTGTGTTGCCCACGAACGATCCTTTAGTTTGGTCCCACCAGCACGAGGCTGCTCCAGTAAAACGGATTGCGCCACTTCTCTTCTTTGCGGATGCTTCTTTTCGCACTGTGGAGAGCCTGAGCGTAATCTGGCGTTGCCGAAAGTTTGCCTTCTTTCGTTAGATTGCGGCTGTAGTAACTGATGAGAGTGGCACCGGCCTGATCGTCGACAACCCAGTTGCTGGCTACCACGCGGCGACTTCCGGCAACGAGGAAACCGCGTGACAGTGACCAGACGCCTTCGCCACTTT
The DNA here is from genome assembly GCF_007747655.1 of Anatilimnocola aggregata. Classification (NCBI taxonomy): domain Bacteria; kingdom Pseudomonadati; phylum Planctomycetota; class Planctomycetia; order Pirellulales; family Pirellulaceae; genus Anatilimnocola; species Anatilimnocola aggregata. The sequence continues at coordinate 240,074 of NZ_CP036274.1, read as the reverse complement.
GCGTAGGGCCGGCATTGGTGTCGCAGGCGCTGAGAATTGTTAGTTCCGCACTCCGCAGATCGAGCTTGTAGATTTCGGCCAGAGTCAGAAAGCCATCTTCTGATTCGTTGACCGCACGGCTGTTGCCGGCTGTAACCGCCAGCGCGCCAAACAGGTTGCCGTAACTTGGATCGACCAGGCCGTGACAGGCGAAATGAATGAAATGCTGGCCCGACAGACGCTGGCGAATCTCGGCTTCGCTCGCCGCCGAGCCGGTCAACTTGCTGACCTTCATTCCCGCCTTGGTCATGATTTGCTCGACCCAACCCGACTCAAGGCCCGAATAAGGCAACCGCGAAAGCTGTCCGACCACCCCCCGCTGTTTCGAAGTGCTACCGCCCCGTCCCCTATCTTCCGCGACAGCGCCATACACAGGATCGCCAACCGTCAGCACATTCAGCTGGCCCGCGCTATGTGGAGTGGCTGCGCGGCGAGCCAGGTTGCAGAGAATCGTGGCACTCGGGCAATACAAGATCGGGGGGCCCACATCGAGCAGATACTGTGGCACTTGACCTGCCTCCACCACCAGGGCCTCCCACGGCAGCATCGTCAGATCGCCATCAGGAACGATCAACAAGCGCTGCACGTCGCCTTGCATCAGGAGCGCGCGCTCGGTCGGCGGAATGAGGATTTGCCAAAGCGCGAACAGCTTGTCTGTGGTTGGGCGTTCGTTCGCTACGTACTCCGATTGGCGGAGCAGTTGGAGGATGCCGGTCTTTTGATCGTTCTGCAAAGCAATGGCCAGTTTGCGTTCGTCCAGCTTTCCCGCCTCAATCTCAAGCGTCCGGGCCTGGTGCGAGTCGACCGTCAATTCGATCAGCCGTGGCGTCCCTTGAGCGGGCACAATCAGCACAAACGAGGTTCCATCGCCCACGATGTACCGTAGCAGCAGCCCCTTCTGACTTGCGACGTACTCCTGCAACTTGCTTAGCACTACAGGTTCGTGCCGTTCGCTGACTGCCAACCGATAAGCGGGACTGGCGTTACGAATCGCCGCTCCGAGGGAGACATACTCGCTGCGGGCCGAAGTTAATTCTCGGTGCAGCGGAATGCTCCGTCGCCGGCGCTCGTCGATCGCCAGCGTCGAAACACTGAGGACATCCTGCAGTTGCTGTTCGGCGGTGGCGACGCGCGTTTGGACCGTGGCCAGTCGTTGTTCGAAATCAGCCCGCTGCGGGGCTGGCAAGGTATCCAGCAGATCGATCCCCTGCATTGCCAGTTGATCCAGCAGCGACTGATTGCGCCCACGTTCAATCGCATTCAGCGCCGCATTCACATCGCCGATCTCCGCCTGCAAGCGAACCATATCTTCGAACACTACCGTGGAATTGGCGAACGACTGAGAACGATCTGAATCGGAGCCCGAGAACTGGCTACGTTGCTGTTCGGCAAGTTGCATCGCCTTCGTGAAGTCGGCGGCAGCAGACGGGTGTTTGCCCAGCGCCCAGTTACTGCGGCCCCGTTCCCAATAAGCGGCACACAGTTCGCCTGAACTGCCGCCATCCAATTCGAGTGCGGCGATGGCCTCGTTGAACTTGGCGTCGGCCAGTTCATGCCGCGCCGTGGCCTGATAAACCCGCGCCAAGCCGCGCAGCGCGGGAGCAGAGATGCGATGGAAAGGATTGCCGGTCTCCGCTATGAATTTTTCGTTCAATTCAATCGCCCGCAGATACTCGCGTTCGGCCGCCGCATAATCTTTGCGATTCAAAGAGATCTGCGCAAGCGCCGCGTGACCGGGGCCGGCAGCCGAAGAGTCTGAACCGAGAATCTGCAGACTTTGCTGCGCAAGCTTCACGGCTTCGTCGTGCTGGCCCAGTTGCAAGACGACATACCCCAGCGACGCGAGGGTCGTCAGCAAGTTCCTGTGATCGGAGCCCCAAACTTTCTCGTCGATCGCCAGCGCGCGATGCAGCAACTGCGCTGCATTGGCAAACCGCGCTTGAGCGGCATAGACGTCGGCCAAATCGACGAGCGACGTCGCCACTTTGGCGTGCCCGGGTCCGAGAGTTCGAAGACGTGTGCCAAGCGCTCGTTGCAGGAGAGCTTCGGCTTCCCGCAGTCGGCCCTGCTTTGCATAGACTCGCCCCAACGTATTTTGCACATTTGCAACGCTCGAATTCTCGGCACCGAATTGCTGCAGCCGCAACTGCAGCGCTCGCTGGGCATAGTCTTCGGCCGAACGATAGCGGGCCTGCCGAATCAGTAGCAGCGCCAGGTCTTCATTCAAGACGGCAATGCCATTGGCGTTTTGCAGCTGCTCAAAGCGGTGCAAGGCGTCGCGAAGCAATGACTCGGCTTCACTCAATCGATGTTGGCGGCCGCGCAGCAGGCCGAACGTGCGAACGATGGCCGCCAATTGATAGTCGAGCGGCGGCGTCTGTTTCTCGGCGATGTTGCGAGCCCGAATTAACAGCGGTTCGGACTCGGCAAATTGCAACTGCTGCATGTGTGAATCTGCGAGTTCGGTCAGCGGAGCGATCAGCTTTGGTGAATTGGCTCCTTCCTTCGCAGTGAGTCGCGTCACGACGCTACGATAGAATTGCTCTGCCTCGGCAAATTGATTCTGATTCTTCAGCAGCAAGGCCAGAACGTGCTGCACCTCGGTTGTCAGCGGTGCGGAGTCAGCATCGGGAAGTATCTTGAGAGCTGCCCGGTAATGTTGCTCAGCATCGTCGTAGCGTTCCTGACTTTCTGCGGCTCGACCTAGTAAGAACCGCGCGACGCCGACTCCCGCAGGACGATTGTTTTGCTCGTGAAGTCGCCGGAGCTGAAGGGCCGCTTGCTCAGCCTTGTCGAACTGCCCCGCTCTGTATTGTTCCCAGAATTGATCGATGATTGCATCGCTCGTCTGGGCGACTGCGGGTGAAGCGTGCAGGAGGTCGGCCAAGACGACGAGGCTTAGCATGAGAAGGAAAGGTCGGCAGTACGACATGGCGTGTTTCCTGCACCTGAGTTATTCAGCCAGCGACGGAACGTGATGTACTTCCGACAGTACCGCCGAATTGCCGCTTTGTGACAACGTTCCGCTCATTTTGGCCCCACCAGCACCAGGCTGCTCCAGTAAAACGGGTGCTTCCATTTCTCTTCTTTGCGGACGTGCTTCTTGGCGTTGTGCAGGGCAGATGCGTAATTGCGGGCGATTGGATCTTTTCCATCGCGCGCCAAATAGTTGGCGAAATAGCTGACGAGCGTGGCGCCCGCCGCATCGTCGACGACCCAGTTGCTGGCCACCACGCGCTTGCTGCCTGCGACGAGAAAGCTGCGCGACAAAGCCCAGACCCCTTCGCCCTGCTGTTGAGGGCCGTAGTTCGTTTCGCAGGCGCTCAAGATCGCTAGTTCGCAACCAGTGAGGTTCAATTCATAGATTTCCGACATCGACAGGAGGCCGTCATCGCGCGGATCGCCTGGTTTGCCCGGCACGATTGCGAGCGCTCCATAAAAATTGCCGTAACTCCGGTCGGCCATTCCGTGACAGGCTAAATGCACGATTTCGCGACCGGCCACATGCTCACGAATTGCGCCCTCGGTCGCCGCTGTACCGGTTATTCGAAGTCCCGCTAATCCAGCCTTTTCAAACCACTGCTGCACCCAAATCGACTCCGAACCGGTATAGGGCAACCGTGACAGGCCAGCCCGAAACTGCTCATCGACGGCAAGTTTCGCTCGCTCGGCAGAGCTTTGCGTGACCTGCGGATAGGTGGGGTCACCCAACGTGAACAACGGCTGACTTGCGCGCTGAGTGGCGGGCTCGCGTTTCGCCAGATTGAGCATCACGGCCGCAGATGGTGCATAGCTGATCGGCGGTCCAACATCGAGCAAGTACTGCGGTTCGTCTTCGCCGGGCACCGACGACACGATCAGTGCTTCGAAGGGGAGCAAGGCTAATGGACCGTCGGGAATGATCGTTAAGAGCTTTACGTTTCCGCTGGTCAACTCCTGCCTCACGCTCTCTGGGACGAGGACTTGCCAGAGCGTGGCCAATTTTACGTCGACGTTGATCTTGCTCTCTGGCGACGAAAGCGCGGGCAACACTCCCTCGTCTTTATCCTGCAGGATTGTTGTCAACTCGTGAGCGGCGATCGGACCAGCCTCGATGCCCAGCTTTGCCGCGGCGGCAGCATCGACGGCAAGCTGTTTGCTAGTTGCTGTAGTGCGGCGGATCACCATGACTTGCGACGTGCGAAAGGTGCCGATCGAGTATGCGAGCAATACTTCATCCTCGCGCAACTGCGCTTGCACGTCCGACAAGGTAATCGCCTGCGAATTATCCGTGACTAGCTTGCGAACGACCGGGCTGGAGGACCTCGCATCGGCAATGTGGCGATACAACGCATCTCGCGCGTGGAGCAGCTGAGTTAACGCAGCCGAGCGCTTCTCGGCAAGCTCCGGCTGCGTTTCGGGATGAACGTGCGCGACAGCTTCAAACTCCCTCTCCGCACTCGCCAGAGACACACGCAGTTCATTCTCGCGTTTCGCCAGTTGCTGGCGCTCCGCCGCAGAAGATCCTTCGAGCAGGTCTGCTCCTTTCAGCCGGAGTTCATCCAGAAAGGATCGTGCTTTCATCTGTTCGATCGCGACGAATAGCGCAGGCATGTTACCCAGTTCGGCCTGCCACTGAATCATGCTCTCAAATTCCGGGGCAAACTCGGCCATGTACGTGGCGCGCTCCCGCTCCGCGCCGACGGCATTGCCGCGCTGCAATTCCAGCAGGTCAAGAGCCCGCTGCAGTTCCTTCACGGCCGCGGCCTGGTCTTTTAGTTCCCAAAGGGCTTCCGCTCGAAAGCGATGCACCGAGGCGGCCGCCTTGAGATCAGGCGGATGAAGCGCGTACACGCTATCAATTTGGTCGAGATAGGTCAGGGCTTTCTGAGGATTGCCCTGCTTCAACTTGATGATGGCCAACCCATACAGCCCGCTGGCCGTGCGCGCGTCGCCCGCGCCGAATTTGGTAGTGAGTGCGTCGAGGCCCTTCTGAATCGATAAATCTGCTTCGTCGTACTTTCTGGCCAGCATCAAAGTCTGCCCCAAGTCAACCAGGGCTTGAGCCGCGAAGGGATGTGCAGCCCCGAATTTTTCTTCATAGACGCTGGCGACACGGCGCATCAACGGAATGGCCTCCTCTTCACGGCCTTGGACGATATCGATCATGGCCATCCGCTGCACGCCCTGCATGGTAACGATATGCGTCTTGCCCGCCAATTTTTCCCACACGACGAGTGACGCTTCGGCATATTGGCGGGCCTCGGCATGACGTCCTAAGGCCATGTAAACCGTGGCCAGGTTGTTGGCGCATTCGGCCGAGTGGTTGTGCTGCCAACCGGATATTGCCAGCTGCATGCTTAACGCTCGGCGATAAAGAGGCTCTGCCAAATCGTAGCGGCCGCGATGTTCATAAATCGAAGCCCAACCTGCGAGCAGATGCGGGAAACCGGCAATTGGCTGTTGTTCTCGCTGATAGGCCCGTTCGAAAACAGCCGCCGCCTGCCGGAAGTGTTTTTCCGCTCGCTCTAAATCCCGCATGTCACGAAACAGCAGCGCCATCTGCTTCTCCGACTCCGCCGCCACCAGCGGCTGGTCCGCATTGTACTTCCGCTTCCAATCGACGGCCGCTTGAGCGAAGGGGACAGCTTCGTCGTAGCGGGCTAATTGGCTGAGGCAGTAACTGGTGCAATGCAGCGAGTCGCCGATAAACGAGTTGACCAGCAGCCGCTCGGTTTCGATCCGCGGCTGAAAACCCTTGGAGTCGCTCAGAAATTCCTGATAACTGGCGAGCGCTTCTTCGTACTTCGCTTGCACTTCCGCAGTTCGCCCTTGCGGGAACTTGGCGAGAAAATGCAACCGCTTGGGAAAGCGGTTTTGCAAATGAGCGTTCAGTCGCTCGGCGCTGGCAGCAGATTCCTGCACCTTGCCCGCGTCGGCAAGTTCGATCGTATCGAACTGCAGTTGCAAGTACGCCTGCCAATCGTCGCCATTGGGCTCTTGCGCCGAGCTTGTCACGCTGAGTGACCAGAGAATGAGTAAGCTCAGCACACAGATTTTATTGAATCGACGCCAGGTATTCATGCTCAAGCTCGGTTTGAGGTTCTGGGTTTGTGATGAGGCTGCCTGCGTTCTCTACAACTGACGGCCTCATTTGTGACAAGGCTCGACCTATTTTGGTCCCACCAGCACCAGGCTGCTCCAGTAAAACGGGTGCTTCCATTGCTCTTGTTTGCGGACTTGCTTCTTGGCGTTGTGCAGGGCCGATGCGTAATTGCGGGCCGTCGGATCCTTTCCGGCAAGAGTCAGGTAGCCGGCGAAGTAGCTGACGAGCGTCGCGCCAGCTGCATCGTCGACGACCCAGTTGCTGGCTACTACGCGGCGGCTGCCGGCAACCAGAAAGCCACGCGACAAGGCCCACACTCCTTCGCCCTGCTGTTGCGGGCCGTAGTTGGTTTCGCAGGCACTCAAGATCGCCAGCTCGCAGCCATCGAGATTGAGCTCGTAGATTTCCGACATGGACAAATAGCCGTCATCGCGAGGATCGCCCGCTCGGCCAGGTGCAATCGCGAGGGCACCGAAAAAGTTGCCATAGTTTTGATCGGCCATGCCGTGGCAGGCCAGGTGAATGATCTGCCGGCCGGGTGCATGTTGGCGAATGGCTGCTTCGGTGGCCGCAGGGCCAGTAACTTTGACGGTCGTGAAGCCGATCTTCTCGAGATTCTGTTGCACCCAGTTCGATTCCTTGCCCGTGAAAGGCAGACGCGAGAGTGACGCGCGAAAGCGGTCGATCGAACGTTGCACACCCACTTTGCGATCGACTGCGTCGGTCGTGGCTGTGGGCGCGGCATAACTTGGATCGCCCAGCGTCAACAGCTTTTGCGCTGCGGCGGCATCGCTCGGTGTGCGACTGGCGAGGTTCAGCAGCACGGCGGCCGAGGGTGCATAAGCAATCGGCGGGCCGACGTCGAGCAGATATTCAGGATGTTCTTCGTCGTCGCTCGTGACGAGCGTTTCGAACGGGAGCAACGCCAACGGCCCATCGGGCAGAATCGTGAGCAACTTCAATTTGCCGCTGGTGAGCAGGTCGCGTTCCGTTGCGGGAATCAGAGCCTTCCACAAGCTCGACAACACACCCCCGACCTTTTCATCGCGCCGGTGGGGAGATGAGACAATCGTGAGTAAGCCGGTTTTCTTATCCTGTAATACCTGGCTGACCATGGCTGCAGTCAACGACCCAGCCTCGACGCCCAACTTGGTTGCGGTTGCTTCGTCCAAAGTGAGTTCAGTGAATTGAACTGAGTCTCGCCGCACCGCAATCACATAGGAGTGGTACGCACCAACCGAATACGACAGCAAGATTTCGTCGTCGCCGAGTAGTTGCTGCACCTGGGCGACAGTGGGTGCGGCGGTCTTATTGACGATTAATTCTCGATAGATCGGACTGGCCGAGCGAATGTCGGCCAGGTGACGATACAGCCGATCTCGGGCACTCATCACTTCGCTGGCAAGTTTCTTTCGTTGCTCGATTGCTTCAGCCGCGGGTTGAGGGCCGAGTTCAGGCAACGCGTAATATCGATTCTCGGCCGCCAGCAATTCTTGCCGCAATTGATTCTCGGTGCGTGTCAACTCCGCCCGTTCCTCGGCCGACAAACCGGCCAGCAGATCGGCGTTCTTCAGTTTCAGTTCGTCGAGAAACGAGCGGGCTTTCACTCGCTCGACGGCCGCGAAGAGTTTCTCCGCGTTTTTGAGCTCCGCCTGCCAGGCGATTGCGGTGACAAAACTGGCGGACACCTCCTGAAACATTTCGGCCCGTTCTCGTTCAGCTCCCGATGAAAAACTCCGTAGCAGTTCCACTTGATCGAGGCACTTATCCAATTCCAGCACCGCCTCTTCACGCTTTCCCGTGTACCACAGCGCGCTTGAGCGGTTGATGTACAAGCTCTCCAGATCTTGCGGCGTCAGTGGGCTGACCTGATGAATCTTGAGGAGTTCATCGAGCACTTGCAGCGATTCGGCAGGCTTGCCTTGACTGAACTTCAGACTCGCGAGCAAGTTCAGGTCGTCGGATAATAGTGCGCTCGCCGGGCCGTGGAGTTTTTTGCCAATCTCCAGATTTTTCAGCATGACGGTCTCGGCTTCGTCGTACTTTTCCAGATTCCAGAGCGTCTTGGCCAGTTCAAAGGTGGCAGTGGTCGTGCGCGTGTTGTCGGCACCGAAAGCTGCGGTCAACTGCGCCGCGGCCCGGCGAAGGATGGGCTCGGCCTCGGCATGTCGATCCTGGGCGTTGAGCACCGCGGCCATGCGAATCTGGGCCGTCGTGATTTCCACGTGATCCTGACCCACACTTTGTTCATAGGCTTCCAGTTCAGCGCGGCAGTACATTTCTGCTTCCTGCCAGCGACCTTGGCTGCCATAGAGTCGCACCAGTGAATCGAGCACTTTCGCGGTGTCCAAGTGATGCCAGCCATTGGCGGTGGCGCGGAGTTGCAATGCTCGCCGAAGTTTCACTTCGGCCAGGTCATAGCGATCTTCTTTGGCATCGAGTTCGCCGCTCATGTGCAGAGTCAGCGACAGGTCGTAACTGGGTGACGAATGCCCCACATTGGTATCGGCGCGAGCAAGCGGCTCTAGCGTCGCCGTGGCTGCGTTGAGCAAAGACCTGGCCTTCTCGGAATTGCCGAGAATGATATGCGCATCGGCGAGCGCCGTCTGAGCGTTGGCGTAATACCTTCGAGCATTGGGATGCCGCGCTTTGGACCAGTAGTCAACGCCAGCTTCAAAGTAAGGAACTGCCTCCGCGGCTCGTCCCAAGTTTTCCAAGCAAAAGCCGATGGACTTCAGCGCGTCGCCGCTCATGACGACGATTGCTTGCCGCTCCAATTCCGTTTGCGGCGCGGCGTCTTTTATCCGCTCGATCGTCAGGTGCCATTGCTCCATCGCTTCCTTGTAGCGTGCTTGAAAACCGTAGGCTTCGCCCAGGTACAACGAAGCCTTCCAGTGGTCGCGCTTCGGAAATCGCTGCAGCAAAAATTCAGCGTAACGCTCGGCCGTGGCCACCGCCTCGTTTATTTTGCCCGAGCGCGAAAGCTGAACGTAGGTGCGCGAATAATAGGCTGAAGTTTCCAAGTCTTCTTGCGTTTGGCCGTGTAGCGAAACCGAGCAAACGCTGAGCAACAGCACGACGGCGAACGTCGATGAACAAGCTCGATCGTTCATGGCAGCGAACTCCTGAAGGCCCATAGAGCCTTATTACTTTTTACTTTTTATTTTCGCATTTTTTTCCCTCTCCTCGGTATATCGGGGAGAGGGGCTGAACTGCGATTCACTTCTGGCATTTATTTATAATGGGGGGCAATTCAACATGCCCGTCAAATTTGAGTCGCTAACGACTTAGTTGCAACCACAAGCCAGGCGGGGCCGCGAGTAGAGATACAACGGCTGGCCATACATGCCGCCGGCGATCGATTGCGGCGTTTGATGCCGAATGAGGGCCAGGTCGCCCATTTTGCTGACCCAAGTGCCGTCTGCCGACCGCGCGGCCGCATGGGTGATGATCGAGCCACTGGGCAGATAGGGCCCCGTTCCACCCGAGAAGCCATAGACCACTACTACTTCCACATTCGGATTCGCAAGCAAGGCAGAACCGGCCGCACTATTGAAGGCAATCGGCCCACTAAAGCCCCGTGATTGATACACGCTATTGGCCCACTCCAAAGTCGGCGTGGTATTCCAGACATCGTGCGTATACACACCCACCGAGGCCGCGATGCAATTGTAAGTGGGTGTCGAAGGGCCCAGCACTTCGTAATTCACACCCAGATTCGGAAAGCTACCAGGCGAGCTGGCCAGAATGCTCCGCTCATTCTGAAACGCCGTGGTGTTCAGCGGCCGGGCTGGTCCGCCGAAATAATATTGCCCCAGCCAATTGTCATACGTGGGGGGTTGGACAGGTTCCGTAAAGGCATCCGGTCGATCCCCTTGCGCGACCGATAGATCCTTGGCTTCCTTCTTGCGGGCGTCGCTAAATTTTTCGATGTAGAAGCAGTCCGCTTCCGATCCGCCCGATAGTTCATCGACCGAGCCGTCATTCACTTGCCAATAGTTGCCGCCATTCAGAATGTCGCCACCCTGCCAACCGTAGAGCTGGTCGACACCGAGACCTCCTTCCAGATAGTCCGCATCAGCCGTCTGGCTACGGTTGACGTTCGTCACGCCGTCGCCCCACAAGCGATCGTTGCCGGCACCACCGACAACCAGATCGTTGCCCAGTTCACCCCAGAGATAGTCGACTCCGTCATCGCCGAACAGAATGTCGTTCTGCGTGTGGCCATGGATTTGATCGTCGCCTGCGCCGCCATAAGCGGTAATCATTCGATCGCGACGGGGACCCGGATCGGCCGAAGTGTCGATGTACTGAAACTTGTCGTTGCCAGCTTTGCCGTAGAACACAAAGTCGAGCGAGTCGTCCTGCTTGACCCAACCTTTGCGCAACCGGTTCTTGGCGTCGGAGTGCGAAATTTCGATGTACTTGGCACCAGTTACCAGTTGCTTCTGGTTCTTCCGGGCCACGATGTCGCTGACCAGGACGCCGTCGTTGCTTTCGCTGCCGCTAAAGACGAGGCTCCCGTTTTCGATTTTTGCCGAGAAGCCCGGCGGCGGGGCGTTGTTCTCCCAAATGACGTCGGCGGCCATCAGGTCGCGACTTTGCAGTCGTTCGAATTGCAGGCGTTTGGGAGCAAGAGGACGGAGCGAGTTTCGGTGGCAAACAGTCATCGGCGAGTCTCCTGAAGGGCTGATTAAGAGCGTCCGGTTTCGCCTGGCGAACTCCGGGTTCAGGAGCAGTAACAGCGAGATTCCCTGCTGTGACAGCCGCTTCTAAAAAAATTCCCTGGGGCGCACCGTGCGTCATTTGCCACGTAGCGATAGGGCAGGAGCGGCCGGACCAAACAGTTACGAAAAACTCATTGATACATTATTGACAACTAGAAACTACATTGTGATAATTGGAGCGGCTGTTTGGCAACCTGGTGGAAAGAGCGCGCCTGCACGGCAGGAACCGGTTGCGCGTTGCGCGGGAAAGTTTCGTGGCATTCCGGGAGATTTACCCGCGGCAGCGAGAGACGCGAGACCGAGGTTTATCAACAAATAGGATGATTTCGGAATTGGCAAATTCGGCGCAATTCGTTGCCGCAGAACGACTTGATTGTGATGCACGCAAAAGGGGGGTGTTGATAAACCTCACACGTTTTTGGACGCAAACTGGTTGAACCAAAAGTTACCGCTGCGGTTGGGGAGCTGTGTTCTGGGGAGCGGGTTTCGCAGCGGCACCGGCCAGGACCAAGGGAACGGGGAGCAGGATGTTATCGAGCAGAACAGGTTCCTGATCAGCACCGATGGTGGCACGCAGTTTACGTCGGTAGTGTTGAAATGCGGCTTGAACGGAGACGGGGCGCGGTAGGGTCCGCATCGCTTCGTCAAAATAGATGGGCATGAAGGCTGCCGGAAGATCCTTCGAAAACGAGGAGAATTCGTCCGGCAGGCAGGCTGTGACGACGATGGTGTTCAGCTGCGAAATGTCGTGAACGCGCCGAGCAACGTCGTGAATCGAGCCGGTCAGACTGCGGGCATCGACCAGGCCACCACCGTGGCAAGTTTCCATTAACATGACAATTTGACGGCCGGGAAGTTCCTGCAACCAGCGCCCCAGTTGATCGTCGACGACAAACTTGTCGTAAGTGGTAATGACCTCGTCCATGCCGTCAATTTCGGCTGGATCGTCGGTTGGCTCCGGACCACCATGACCGCAGTAGAACAAAAACACGGTATCGCCTGGCTGTGTGATCGACGGGAGCCATTTTGTCATCGCCTCTTCGAAGGAGGCTGTCGTGGCTCCGGTATCGGTCAGCACTCGCGCATGTTCGGGAGCGACACCACCGAGCGTCGTCATCGACTTATGCATCAATTCGGCAGAGCCTCGGGCCTGAGGTGCTTCGTCGCCATGTTTTGTCGCTTTCAATTTGTTCACGCCCACAAACAGCCCCGCCCGCAGTGGCGGACGAGAAGCTGGCAAGGCACCACCGGCGGCCTGCGTCTGCAGGACCACGCGATGTTCGGCAAACTGGTCGGCCGAAGCCTTGATCAATTTCGCTAGTTCGTCCTGAGTTGCTTGCGAAACTGCCACGGCACGGCCGGCGCTGGCATCGAGTTTGTCGAGCAACTCTATCCGTTTCTTGCTGGCGATAACTTGCATCGCTTCTTTGCCATACGGGGCAGCGATCCGAAAGCGGAAGTCGTCACCGGCCTTGGGAATTGAGACTTCGACATTGGCTTTGACCGCGGTATCTGGCTGAGCTTTGTTGGGGAAGAGCATTACGGTGCTGCCGTCGGCCTGATGGTAGAGCAAATAGACGTGGCAATCGGTTTCTGCTTTGAAGCGAACTGCCAGCCGCTCGCCGTGGCTGTAGCGGGGATCGGCCCGATTGACGGCAACGTTCATCAGGAAGGCAGGTCGCGTGGGCACCAGAGAATCGCCGGGCGACGGCGGTACCGCTGCTGGCTGTTCGGTTGGTGGCATCGGTGGCGCGGGCTGCTGGGCCACAGCGATAAGCAACGGCAGGCCCAAGGTAAATAGCAAGCTACAAGCGAAAACGAGCCTATTTTTTCGGGAAATCATGACTGAGTTCTCCGGCGACGAAACTTGGAAGTGAGGACTTGCACCCTAGGGTTTAATGAACACCGGCTTGGTGCAGTGATTCAGCAGGAATGGATGACTGGCGGTTACTCGTTCGGTTCGACCCGCTGCCTCGAGGGCTTTGTTCCAGTCCGCAAAGTACTGCTGCATTTCGCCATCGCAGAATTTGAAGCAGTCTTCGAGTCGTTGAGCGCCCGTGGGTCGATTCAAAAAATCCACCAGGCAGTAGGTCAACACACTCATGTCTTTCGTGGGACGTTCCAGTGCGAGTTCGTTAGCGTGGGCAGCGCACAACACCGCATGATCGCTTTGCCCCAGGTTTTTGAGTCGACCAGCTTCGCCTTGCAGGAAGTCGAATTTAGTTTCCTCGGGCAAACCTTTGAAGTTGGTCTCGTCTTGGGCAAACCCGCCGCTATGACAGGAATCGCTAATGAAAATCACTTGTCGCCCGTCGAGCCGCTGAACCCAACGAGCCATTTGGTCGTCGGTGACTCCGGTTGCTGCGATCAGCTTCACTTCCGGTTCTGGTCCCAAGTTCTGAACTTCGGTACGGAGTTGTTCGAATTCCCGAGCGTCTTCCGCCGAAAGCTTGTTCGCTTTGTGCAGTTCGGCCATGGCGATGAATTCCCTTGGGCCCAGCATGTCGTGCGGCACCAGGTACTCGTCTTTGCCATCGCTTTCGTCGCCGCTGGTATCGGGCATTTGTCCGGTGTGTCCCGAAAAATAGATGACGACGGTATCGCCCGGCTTCGAGACCGATGGCAGCCACTGCGTGATGGCCGTTTGCATATTCGCCTTGGTGGCCTGGTCGTTCGTGTAGAGCTTGATTCCATCCAGCCGGCCAGCAGTCCGCATGGTCTCGGCCAGCTCTTGGGCATCGCGATGGGCTGCGAATAAATCGTTCGAGGCATCTTTTCCTTTGGCGGCAACGACATACTTGTTGTAGCGATGTTGCGAGACGCCGAAGAAGACGCCGTAGCGCCGCGCCACGGCAGCTTCGGGGGGCTGGGTGTTGGCGTAGGTGTGAATCTCGACATCGGTCTCGCCCCAGCGAATGGGCTTATCCGCGCCCAGTTCGAGTTCCACACCTTTCAAGGCCTGCTTGCTGACCGGGTTGAAGCGGCCTTTCAGCAGCTCGGGTTGCGAAAGGACATCGACAGGTTCTTTGGTTGCCAGGACTTTGATGATCTCTTTGCCAAACGGCTTGCCAACAACCCAACGGAAAAGGTCGGTCTCGGCAGGCACTCGCACGGCTTGCCGGGCTTTAACGCGGTTATCGGTTTGGATCTGGTTGGGAAAGACCTGAAACACCTGGCCGTCAGCCTGTTGGTAGAGCACGTAGAGATAAGCGTCTTCCTCCGAGGTTACATTCACGGTCAGCGAGTCTCCTTCGCGATACTCGCGATTCGCTCGATTGACCTGAGCGCCGACCAAGAAAGACGGCCTGTCATTGAAGATCTGATCGTTGATCCCGGTGGGCTTGGGAGGCACCGGATCGGCGGCCAACAGCTGCAGTGAAGCGGCCATTACCGCGGCCAGTAACACCAAGGAGCAACGGCAAATAGATAGACGGCTCATGGGCAAGTTCCAGCAAAATGTCGAACCAGCACTCAGCCGGTTGAACGCCGGGCGTGAGCGAATTAGTTCCTAGTCTATGATCCGTACCAGCCAGAAACGAGCTTGTGACAGTCGCGTCAGAAAATAAATGTGAGCGTTCTATAAATGGTCAGCCACCATGATTTTTGAGTGTCACACCTGGCAAACTCGTCTGTATATTGACCAACTGCGAAGGCGAAAGCAGTTGCAATCAGACTATTCGGGCTGTTTGCCAAAACTCGTCGCCCCTTGCACTGAGATATACAGGAGTTCGTTCGATGCACGCCCCCGCTTTTGTGCATGCCAGTTTCGGTATCCTCGCGCTGGCGTTATTGGCTTTGCCATGCCAACTGCCCTCGTTAGTAGCCCAGGACTTGGCCTTTGGTGATGGCGACGAAACCGCCGGCCAGCAATGGGCGATTTTAATTGGCGTTGAGAACTATCAAAAAGCGACGCCGCTGACCTATACAATGAACGACGTCGATCAGCTGGCCGCCACGTTGCGAGATCGTGGTGGCGTGCCGAGTGAACGGGTGATTAAATTTGTCGAGACTGCACCCGATTCGCGCTTTCAACCACTCAAAGCCAGCTTGATCGAACAACTCCCACGTTACCTGCGCAAGCCGAAGGCCAAGGATCGGCTAATTGTCTATTTCAGTGGTCACGGCTTTCGTTCGCAGGACGGCAACTTGTTTCTCGCGCCGATCGATTGCGATCCAACGAATCCCGCTGCCACGGGCATCTCGGTCTCTTGGCTGAAAGATCAAATTGCCGCGTGTCCGGCCCAATTCAAATTGCTAGTGCTCGACTCGTGTCATGCAGGGACCGAAAAAGGTGAGGAGCTGATTAAAGGAGCCAGCGCCAAGGACTTGGGAGAGCCGTTCCGCGATCTGGAAGGCGTTGTGACTTTGGCCAGTTCGACCGGTGATGAGAAAAGTCAAATCTGGGTCGAGAAGCGGCAGTCACTTTTTACCTACTGGCTCAATCAAGGCCTCGCCGGCCATGCAGATGAAAATGGTGATGCCGAAGTCGACATCGACGAGCTGAACAAGTACGTCCACAAGAATGTGACACACACGGCTAAGAGTCAGCTGCACCGGCCCCAAACGCCAGTTCGCATCATTCGCGGCGGCAGCGGAACCCCGGTAGTGCTCGAACTTGTGCCGACCAAGCTCAAGTATTTGATCAACGACATGGCGCAGCAAATGGCCTGGTCGATGCAGGAGCGGGGACTCAAGAAGGTCGGAGTATTGCAATTCACTACCGACACTCCGCTGGGTGAAGCTCTGGGCGGCGGGTTCGGCTCGCTCGGGCGCTGGTGCACCGCTGAACTCGAAAAAACGCTCCTGCAGTCGGGCACTTGCGAAGTAATCGACAGTACGCGACTGATCGCCGCTCTGAAGAAGCAGAAGTTCACCGTCGATCAGTTGGGTTCGCCCGAAGCGCTCCAGCAGCTTTCCAAAGAACTAGGCGGAATGCCCGCGATTGTCATGGGCACTCTGCGACATCGCCAGAACAAGACCATCACCCTGCAGTGCAAACTGCAAAACATTGAGACCGAATCGCTCGTGGGCGCAGCGGGGGGATCGGCCCTGCTCAACGAAAACGAGTGGGCAATGCTCGGCCACAGCGTGGCAATCAAGCCGGAAGATCGGCCGCCACCGGTACCCGGCAACTCCGATAACTCCGGCGAGCTAATTCAGAAGCTTGACGAAAAGGCGACTGCCCCCCATCCCATGCGCGATCCGAAGTTCCCCTATCGAGTTGCGATCATGGTGAACGGTAAAGAACGGGTCGGCGAATTTCGAGGCAACGAGTATGTCATCCCGCTGCGGAACGGCGAGGTCTACGAGATCTGGGTCCGAATCCTGAACAACGAAAGTTGCTGCGTGAAGGTACTGGTCGATGGCCTGAACACCCTGCCGCAAAAGTTGCGCGCTGAGAAAGGTATTAGCACCGTCGAAGTCGCGCCGATCGCAAAACTAGATGAAGCCCGCGAGTGGATGATGGATGTTACCCAGAATCCACAACGGGTCTGGGCAATCCGGGGGTTTGTGACAGAAACCGGAGCTGCTGGCAAGTTACGCCGCTTTGTCGTCACCGATCCCGCTCAGTCGCTGGCCGCTCAAAAGAACTTTACCGAGAGCATGGGAATGATCACTGCTGCCTTCTACACGCCAACCGCGGTACGCGGCGGAACCACCGTACAACCCTGGGAAACTCCCGAAGTTCTCACCGAACGGCGCGACACTAGGGCGGGAGACCTGATCAGCGTTGTTCACATTCGCTACCTGGACGCGGACAAATTCCATGCGGGCAAGTAGGCCCGAGTACACCCATCCGCCCCACGTTCGGTCGTATATGGTTGCTCATCACGAAACCGCTTTGCTCCTAACGTGCCCGCAAGGTCACCGCTGGCAACAGCAGGCGGATAGCTCGACCGACAATACGCGCACCTCGTTGCCAGCCCCCAGCTGTCCAACTTGCGGGGCAGCCTGTTCGTCTGGTCCTGGTGAGGCCGTTTCGATCTCCATATCCGGCACTCCCGCGGCGCCACCGGAAGTTCCGGGTTACGAACTGCTCGATGAACTCGGTCGGGGCGGTATGGCGGTGGTTTACAAGGCCAAACAGCTGAAGCCTCAACGAGTGGTTGCGCTGAAGATTCTGCATCATCCCCACAATGGCGATACGGCTTGGATCTCGCGCTTTCGCAGCGAGGCAGAGGCGGTGGCCCAACTCGAACATCCGCACATCGTGCGAATGTACGAAGTGGGTGAAGTCGGTAGGTTAAGCTACCTAGCACTGGAATTTGTCGACGGGGGCAATCTCGCCATGCGTTTGCAGGGGCAACCGCAGCCGGCACGATCGAGTGCGGAGCTGGTCGCCACAATCGCGCGAGCAATTCACTTTGCCCATCAACGAGGCATCGTCCACCGCGACCTGAAACCAGCCAACATCTTGCTGCAGGTAGCCGATGGATTTCGCGCGGAGGATGGCACGATCCAACTTGCGGACGTGCAACCTCGCATCACCGATTTCGGGCTGGCCAAGCGTCTGGACGACGACGGCCAACAAACGCGAACGGGGGATATTCTCGGTACACCAACCTACATGGCACCAGAGCAAGCAACGGGAGTTACTCGCAATATCGGTCCCGCCGCCGATATCCACGCGCTGGGTGTCATCCTCTACGAAATGCTTACCGGGCGGCAGCCGTTTCGCGGGGCCGATGTCATGGAGACGATGCGACTGGTTGCCAGCAGCGATCCAGTCCCATTGCGCCGCCTCGACGCTCGCATTCCGCGCGATCTGGAAACGATCTGCCTCAAGTGTTTGGAGAAATCTCCCCGCCAGCGCTATCTGTCGGCCGCAACGCTCGCTGACGAACTTCAGCGATACCTGAATGGCGAGACCATTCACACGCGCCCTGCTGGGCCCATCGAGCAAACCTATAAATGGACGCGGCGACATCCAGCAGCAGCGCTCGCACTGGCAATTGCACTGCTCTTACCATTGCTCACCGTTGCTGGCCTCATCGGCCATAACTGGCGAATCTCGCAAGAGCTTGCCAAGACGGCGCAGCAACGCGATCGGGCCGAAGCCAATTTGCAGGAGACACAGGCGGCAGTCGACAACTTGCTTACTGACTTAACCGCGGGCCGCTTAGCCTCCCTGCCGCGTTCGTCTCCTGTCCGTCGCCAATTACTGGAATGGGCAATGAACTTGTGTCAGGAGTTGCGAGTGCAGAACCCTGATAATCCCAGTCTTGAACTTCAGTCCGCGCGAGCCGAACGCCAGGCGGCTGATATCCAGCGATTGCTTGGTCGACTGGCCGAAGCGGACCAAGGTTACCAGCGAGCCATTCGTGAACTAGATCGCTTCGTGGTTGCCCAACCAGAAGATGCGCTGGGACTGCGCGAACTGGCAGCCGCTCATAACAATTCTGGATTGCTGCGCGAACAACAAGGTCGCACTGCCGCAGCAGAACAAGACTATCGCCACGCGCTCGATCTTGGGGAGCGCGCCGCGAAGCAGTTTCCGCAACGAACCGAGTTTCAACAACTCCAGGCAGCGACCTTGTCGAATCGTGGCCTGCTGCTCGCCCAGCTAGGTCAATCGCAGCAAGCCCAGCAAGACCTGCGGCAAGCGGTCGAGCTGCAACGTGCTCTGCTCCCCCAGCGGCCAACTGATGCACAACTCCGTCAGGCCTTGGCCGTGAGCACAAGCAACCTCGCAAGTCTAGAACTCGGTGAGGGACGACTTGAGTTGGCGCTGCAGCTGCTTCACGATTCTCGAGCGGAGCTAACCAAACTTCGCGAACTTGATCCCGAGAACGCTGAGACCTTGGCCACGCTCGCGGCGGTCGAAAACAACCTGGCGACCGCATCCTCCGCTCGCAACGAGAGCCTGCTTGCAACCGAGGCTTACAATCGCGCGATCGCAATTTTTCAAGTGCTCGTCCGCGATTATCCCACGGTACCAGCCTATCGCGAGCAACTCGCCACCACGCAGTTGAATCTCGCACTCTGCGTCGGCAATTCCAACGAGACGGAAGCGCAGTCGCTGCTGGAACAAGCGACGGCTGCGTTTCGAAACCTGGCCAGTGAACAACCCGAGACGCCGCACTTTCGTCACGGCACAACCAAGGCCTTGCTGCAGTTGGCTTCCCATCAGTCCGAGCACGGCGAGCAGACCGCGGCCGAGCTGACCTTGAAGCAAGCTCTGCAACTTCAGCTTGCGCTCACTCAGCTGTTTCCGGAACGGCCAGATGTCTTTAGCCAACTTGGTTTGATTGAACATGCTGCCGGAAAGCTCTTGGCCGCACGCGGCGCGGACGCCGATGCTCGCAAGTATTTCGAGCAGGCGGTTAAGTCCCAGCAGCGGGCACTCGCGCCCAATGCCGAGGCCTTGGCCTATCGACTGCGCTTGCGCGACCACTTGCAGTCTCTGTCCAGACTCCTCATCGAGCAGGGCGAGCCGACGGCAGCCGCGCTCGCCATTGAGCAAATGGCTACGCTATTTCCGCAGCAGGCCGACAGCGAGTTACTAGCCGCCCAACTTTTCGCACAATGCCTCCCCCTCGCAGCTGTGATCAAAGGACAGGCGAAAATCGACGGCCAAACGGCCGAGGACTTCTGCCGCCAGCGCTGCTTGCAGCTCCTCGGCCAGGCGCTGGACCACGGCCAACATTCGCCGCAAACCATCGCGAAACTTCCCGACTTCAAACCGCTGCGTAATGACCCACAATTCCAAAAGCTACTCGGTGCCGAGGCAGCAAAGACCCAGAGCAAATAGAGCTTGACGCTGGCAACTACTCTTCGTCAGCCCGCAGTTGTCCCTGCGTCTGCCAATCGGCTGGCAGAAAGTCACGTACATACTCCATCAACCCCAAGCTCATTAGTTCTTCTTCGACGGCAGCTGGCGTTGGCAGCGCGAGTCCGCGGGCCGTTTCCTCAACGAGCAACTGCGCAAACCTCAGTCGCGCGCGGCGCAGTTGCTGGCGAGTTGCCGCCGCGTTCACCGGCCGACCCAGCTGGCAAGAAAGCTTTCCGGAAAGTTGCTCGGAATCATCGTCCGGATGGTCTGCCCGCAAGCGCAACACGGTATAGGCCATGCTCGTGGAGTTCCGTCGTTGATAATCTTCGAGTCCCCGCCAGGCGGAGTCGAGCAAGACGCTCGTCCACTGTTGTTCCCACAGTTCGTTCTGCGTGGCCTCTTCGGCAGCCAATTGCTGCTCGTCGAGATCGACACCGGCCCGTCGATTTTCGCGGGACCAATAATTGCGAACCATATTCCGAATGGCATGCCGCAGCAGATCTCGAAAACGTCCTCGCTCGGCATCGGCCTTGGCGAAATCGCCGCGCATCAGGCGCACCATCGCATCCTGGGCCACATCGTCGGCCGCAGTCGAATCCTTAATCAGCAGGCCCACAAACCGGCGAACCGCACGGCTATAGCGCAGCAAGAGCGCTTGCCGCGCTGCCTGGCTACCGGCCACAGCATCTTCGTGTGCCAGTCGCAGCAGACTCCACTGGGTGGCAATTTGAGCGAGCGACTCTGTTTGCTCCATTTCACCTTTGGCAGCATTCTTGCCGTCCATCGTCAAGCTCCGACTTTTGCTTCAGCGATTACGACCTAAACGTTCAGCGGTTGCCAATCGCTGGTTGCCAGCTTCCAAATGGCGTCGCCTTGTGATGAGGTTTATCAACACCCCCCTTTTGCGAGCATCGCAATCAAGCCGTTTCGCACCAACGAATTGCGCCCAATTTGCAAACTCCAAAATCATCCTGTTTGTTGATAAACCCTGCTGGTGAACCCGCCTGATAAGCCTCTGCGACTTACCTCGCCGCTGCTTCGCATTCTCCAAAATGCCAAGGACTCAGTGCCGCGCCAGTTCTCAGCACAACGAGGCGAACTGCTCCCGCAGCGCAGCGCCTTCCACCCGGCTGCCAAAACAGTCGCTTATGTTATGACGACTTAATGAAACACTGTCAAGCAACTGTCGCGTATTTTTCGCTGCTATTCTGCTCCGGGCAATCCCGGCGAATCGTCAAGCTGAAATACGCTCCCCCCAGGTACCGACCATGTGGCGGCCAATTGCACTCGATCATTCACTGGCAACTATTTGGCTGGAAGCGGCCCGCTCGTGGAGGACGCTTCCGGAGGAAGTGCTGCGAGCTTGAGAGTCCACAGTTTGTCGGCGTCCCCTTGGAAGGTGAGTCCCGCATACACGTGCGAATAGCCCGTGCAGTAACCACGAAAGCCAACTTGGTTCCAGCCCTGCTTCAAGGTCAATGTCTGTTCATGGGTGCGAAGACGCAGCGGTCCTCCTGGAAAAGCTGCATCTTTGTACGCAGTGTCTTTAATGGGAACCAATTCGTTGTTGAGTGACCACCGCAAGTAAGTTTGCGGATGGGTTTGAAACTGAAATTTGAGTTCCGTAGCCTCGGGCACATGCACCCACGTTGAACCAAACCAAACGGCTGCAGCTTGACCGACAGCAAGTCGCGTATCGAGGTCGGCAACCTTGGCTGGCTTCCAAGTGACGACGCGCGGATCGTTCCACCAGCCCTTGATGATCTCGCCCGTGTAACGAGCGGTGAGGTCAACCCGTCCATCTTCAGGCGGATACTTGGCCGCCTCCAGCAGTTCACGCACGGCAACCTTTTTGTCTTTCGTCGAGTTGGGCATCTTGCCGTTGGGATCCCAGTTGAATTGTTCCGCTCCGGGACCGCCAAATGGGCCGCAGACAAGCCAATTGCGAACGATCACGCCCTCGCCAAGTCCCGTGAATTCGATCGGTGCCCAAGAACCGGGATAAAGCCGAGCTTCGGTCGGTTCGTCGTAGGTTTCGCGACTGGCAGAGCCATCGCTATCAGCCCACCAGAACTTGTTATGCCCACCCAAGGTCGCTTCGAAGTTCGCGAGCGTGCGCAAGCCGCCGGCAAAGGGTTCTTTCATTTGCGGAAACGCCGCGCGGGGCAAAGCAGAGACGACGACAAATCCCTTGCCGTCCTCATCCAATCGCTGAAATAGCTTCGCGCCCTCAATCGGCCCAACGTGCGCAAACGAGGCACTGCCGACGGGAGTGCGATAGACTTGCGGCGATGCACCGGCTTTCTCCCAATGCGGATACATACCGACTGCGACCGGCTCAACCTTGTCACCTTTTTGGAAGACACCAAACACGACGCGCACATCGCCTGGCCGCCCTTC
This sequence comes from Anatilimnocola aggregata, assembly GCF_007747655.1. Lineage (NCBI taxonomy): Bacteria > Pseudomonadati > Planctomycetota > Planctomycetia > Pirellulales > Pirellulaceae > Anatilimnocola > Anatilimnocola aggregata. The sequence goes on along the minus strand of NZ_CP036274.1, from coordinate 218,050 downwards.
GGGTTTACTGGCAGGCTTGGCATTCACATCGCTCTGCACATAAAAGCTGAGCGTGTCGGCACCTTGGTCGTGCGTAAAGATTCGTTCGAGTGGCGGTAGGGGTTTCGCTTCGAATTTGGCTGCCAGCCGCGTGTGCCAGCGGAGATAAAGATGTTCGGGATCGTACAGGCAGCGGACTTCGACCGCCTGCTCCTTCGTTGCGCTGAACTTCACCGGCTCACACGATTCCCAACCGCTGAGCGAGCCATCCAGCACGGCCCCGCCGATAGCTGGCGAGAAGCGGGCAAACTTCGCCGAGCCAGCGCCGCCACGGAGCGTGAGCGCGATCTCGGGTGGCGAAGCAATTTGCGCTGCGGAAATGTTCACCGTGCGCTGAACGGTCGTCAGCGGACGAACGGGATTCTCGCGCAGTGACCAGCCTTCGACTTCGAACAGAACAGGCGTGTACTTGCCCATGCCGAGATAGATCTTGCCGTTGGTTTGGTTGGGATAAATCGAGCCGGCGAAGAACTCACCGGGCTGCGGGTACATGCCCATTGGCTGCTTGGAGACGCGACCATCGGGAAACAATGTGTCGACGTATAACCCATCTTCCGTGTAGAGCAGAATCCCACAGCGCGACTGATCGACCACACTCAGCAGGCCGTTCACAGCCTTGTGAACGCGCATCGCGCCATAGACTTCCTCAGGCTTGGCAACACCCTTGAGAGTTGTGCGACCGGTACGCCACATCAATCGGAAGCCACCTGCTCCATCGGGCACGTAGCGGGAAATCTTGTGCTGGGGGCCTTCGTTCGCGCTGAAGCTTTTGCCGCCACGAGCTTGCACGTAGTAGCCTTCACTCAGCGAGCCATCGGCCTGACACCAATCGCTGGAGAATTTTTCGTCGAGCTCGTTGCCACCATGAACAGCATCCGCTGTCTTATTCGCTCGGGCAGTGAAGATCGGATCGGTGAGCAGCTTGGTCCACTCTTTGAAAATGGGGTTGCCGTGAGCATCGAAGCCGCTCGGTGCGAGGCGCCAGACATCGGGAGTTCCCATCGAGACCGCTAAAAAAGCAAAGTCCGCGCTCCAGTTCTGCCCGTGATAAGTGAACGTGCCCACCGGAGGCTGAGTGGCCGTCAACTCCTCGTCGTCGACGCGGCCGTTATCGTTCGCATCGTGCCAGAGGAAGTGATCCATGGTGCGAGTCTTGGCGTCCTTTTCGATTCGTAGAATGGCCGCCGATAGCTTCCAACCGGCTTTGTCCAAGCGGTAAACGGTGAACGCGTTCTGACGCGAACCAGCAGTTCCCACCAGATAGACTCGGCCCTGCGCATGAATGACGCGGGGCTTACGCAGATCGCGAGCGCGCGGATCATCACGCAGGGGCCACACGGCATCGACGGTCCATTTCCCTGATTCGTAGTCGACGAGAAATCGCGTCAGCCAGCCTTGATGCCCCGGCACATAAGCGTGCTCGGAGCGCTGGGGATCGATGGCCCAGCCGTTGTTGGCCTTGGTTTGCAGCGACTGAAATTCGCGAAGCAGTTTGCCATCGGCACTCCACTCGCTCACCCGGTTTGGTCCCGCATTCTCCACAACGAGGAGACGATCCTTGCCATCGGCATCGACCCAAGTGGCAAGCTTGCCGGGAGCCATGAAGGTGTGGGGATCGTACGTTCCAGGCTGCTGCGCCGCGAGTCGTCCGAACTTGAGCAGCACCTTACCGGCGGCATCAAGTTGAAAGACGTGATTGGCCTGCTCGTCACTCAGATAGATTCGCCCCCGGCTATCGACTTCCATATCGGCCGGAGTGATCTCGCTTGGCACCAGGCAAACTTGTTTCCACTCGCCACTCGCGGTGCCGGCCTCCACGCGAACCGCACTCACCCCCCAGCCCATTCCTTGCTTGTGCAGCGCATAGAGCACGCCGTTCTTCACGGTCAGACTTTGCGGAGCCGTTGATGGCAACTCGCCCAGGATCTTGCCGTTCTCGCCGTCGTGGAGCGTGATCTTGTTGACCGGTTCGTTGGGATCTTCTTGATAACTGACATGCCGAGCGTCTTGCCGGGGCACCATCTTTCCCCGCTGAGCGACCGCCAGATAGGGTTTGCCGGCGTGGGTCCACGCAGCCAGCGAGGTGACTTTGCCGGCGGGCAAGTAGCAGTTCGTCCGATGTGCTCCATAGCTGCTGCCGAACGGCTTTTGGTCGGCGCGATACACATACTTCGGGCCACCTTCATCGGAGTAACTCCAAACGGTTTCCCCATCGGTTGCCGTGGCGTTGCCACCTCCTGCACCGCCGGAAATAAAGGCCCGCAGAAACTGGTTGTAGCCAACGGGCCGATGCAGATCGAACATCGGGTTGTTCTTGCCGTTCTCCAGATATCGATAGTAAAAAACGGCAACGCCATTCGGACCGACCGCCACATCCCCCATCGGCGAATCGACCGGATCCCCGTTGAACGGCATCGGAGTCTGCCAATCCTTGGCCGGCGGCATCCACGAGGAAGCTCCGCCGACGAACTTCGGTGTCATCGAGTGCCACTCACCATCAACGTGCCACTCCGCAGCCGGCATGTAGATCCCCTTCACGCCATACTCGCCAGGCGGCACGGGCATGTAGTTATCGTCGAGGCCGTTCCAGGTTTCAGTGAATTTGCCACCGTTGTCAGCAGTCACCGTTCGAACCACGCCAGCAGCAAACTGACTGATGATCCAACCTGGATTCTTGGCTTCCACAATCGCCAGCGTCACGCGCCAAGTCTTCGGCAGCGGACCATCTGCGGGGAGTTGATAACTGACCGGCACCCCGCGTTGTGTTTGCGGCTCCGGTTCATCTGCGCGAACCCCGCTGGCAACTACCAATACGAACAAGATCGAAGCGTGGCAAAAAAGTTTGAGCATGTGGATGGCAAATCGAGTAGGAATTGAAGTACTAACGACTTATTCATTGAAGGATTCACCAGTATACCCGCGAACAATCTACTAAGGACGAACGGACTTTAGATCGAAATTGATCGATGGTTGGCCCGCTGGTCAGCATCTTCGAACAACCGTTTCATTGTTGGAGCTACCCCCTCACTCAGACTACAATTCGCGGGAGTATTCGACCTGTACTACGGCCGGACAGCGTCTTGCCCAGGGGGCCAACTTCTCACGATGACTAGCGGTGAGCCGAACAACAATAGCGTGACCATGTGGTTGCAAGACCTGCAGGCAGGCGAAGCTGTCGCTGCGGGGCGCATCTGGCAGCGGTATTACGAACGACTGGTTCGCCTGGCGGCTCACAAGCTGCGCACGGCACCGCGGCGCGTGGCCGACGAAGAAGATGTGGTTCTCAATGCCTTCGACAGCTTTTGCCGCGGCGTGAATGGGGGTCGCTTCCCGCGACTCGACGACCGTGACGATTTATGGCAGGTGCTGGTCATGCTCACTGCCCGCAAAGCGATCAATCAGGCCAAGCACGATCAGCGGCAAAAACGGGGCGGAGGACTTACGCGGGGCGAGTCGGTGTTCAGCGGCACGAGCGACGAACCGGTCGCCGGTATCGATCAAGTGGTGGGAGGTGAACCGACCCCCGAATTCGCCCAGCAGGTCGGGGAAGAATTCGACCAATTGCTGGCCAGCTTGAACGACGAAACGCTGCGGCGAATAGCGCTGGCAAAACTGGAGGGCTATACGAACGACGAAATTGCCGCCCAGCTCGGCGTCCGCACGCGGACGATCGAGCGCAAGTTGAGCTTGATCCGCGATCTGTGGGGGCAATTCGAAAAACCCGACGCTAAATCGATTCTTTCCTAATTAGCTGTCGGGTAAGTGCCGCGGTTGTTGAGGTTGAGCAAAGAGACCCAGTCATGCCCGAACAGCAGCAAGATAAAATCGCCCTGGCCACGCAGCAACGAATTGACTCGCTTTGCGACGAATTCGAACAGCAGTGGCGAGCGGATTCGCGCCCCGACCTCAGGGCCTACCTGGCCCGGGTTGCTGCGGCCGAACAGAGTGCGCTCCTGAGCGAACTTGTGGCCCTCGACTGCGACTATCGCAGCGAGCGGGGCGAATCGCCCGCGGCAAGCGACTATCTGTCTGTGGCACCCGAGTTCGCCGCAGTCATTTCCTCTGTCATCGCCAGTCGAGCCAGCAACGAACGACCCGCCGAGTTGTTCGTGCTAGGGAACTACACGGTGCTCGAAAAGTTGGGCCAAGGGGGCATGGGTGCTGTTTACAAAGCCGAGCACCGCAGCATGGAGCGGATCGTAGCGCTCAAGGTACTCTCGCCAGCAATCACCAAAACTCCGGAAGTGGTGCGGCGCTTTCAGCAGGAAGTGAAAGCTGCAGCCAAGCTCACGCATCCCAACATTGCCCACGCTTACGACGCCGATGTCTCTGGGCAAACATTGTTTCTGGTGATGGAGTATGTCGAAGGCCGCGACCTGGCGACATTTGTCGCGCAAGAAGGTTGTCTTACGCTGGCGCATGCTGTGGACTGCGTGCGCCAGACGGCGAATGGCCTCGCTTACGCACATTCGAAGGGGATCGTCCATCGCGATATCAAGCCGGCGAACCTGCTGCTCAATAAAGAGGGGACCGTCAAGATTCTCGATATGGGGCTGGCCCGCATCGAAGATCCCACCCGCGCAGCAGTGACTCAATCGGGCGAAGTGATGGGAACGGTCGACTTCATGGCCCCCGAGCAGGCGCTCGATACGCGCAACGCGGATCCCCGGGCCGATATCTACAGTTTGGGCTGCACGCTTTATCGCCTGCTGACTGCGGAAAATATGTACGAAGGGGAGACGCTGGTGCAAAAGCTCATGGCGCACCAACAAAAGCCGATTCCTTCACTTTCATCGCGCCGCCCGGATGCGCCACCCGCGCTGGTGAACATCTTCGAGCGGATGGTCGCGAAGAAACCGGAGGATCGTTTCCAGTCCATGAAGGAGGTGGAAACTGCGCTCGCGAAGTTGGGGCTCGGCGGCGATAAGTCGACACTCCGCACCATCAACTCCGGCGAAGCGACGCGGGACGCGCTCACCCACGATACCGACAGTCTGCTAGGCGAGGTGACGATTCAACTCCGCACCGCGCCAGGCGGTGCAACCTCGACACCCGCGACGAGCAACCCCGAGAAGAACCAAAAGCCACCGCGCATTCCCCTGCACGTCGCCCTGATCGCCGCTGGCTTCGGTGCAGTTCTCCTCGCAGCTCTTGGCGTGTGGGTGATTATCTACAACGAAAAAGGAGAAGAAATTCTCCGGACAAAGGTTCCAGACAACGGCTCGGTAGCCTTAAAGAATTTGGCAGATACCAAGCCGCCTGATATTTCGCCCGCTCCGTCAATTCAAAAAACAAGCAAGTTGGCACCGCCCCCCGCCAAGGCTCCTTTCAACGTATCGGAAGCCAAAGCTCATCAAGCTGCGTGGGCCGAGTATCTGGGAACGAAAGTTGAAACGACCAACACCTTGGGCGCAAAGATGGTGCTCATTCCGCCGGGCGAGTTCCTGATGGGGAGTACGCCCGAGCAAGTGGAAGCGGCGGTGCAAGCAGGACTTCGCCAGCAGCGAGACTTGTCAAACGATTATTTGAATGAGCTGCCGCAACGTCGGGTCAGCATCTCGCGGCCCTTCGCCATCGGTGCCACGGAGGTTACCTACGAGCAGTTCCGCCAGTTTGCCGATGCAGCCAAATATCAAACTGCTGATGAGAAGTTGTTTGCGAAGGATCCAGCGGCCAAGGAGAAGCGGAATTGGACCACGAACCAAACCTGGCGGGAAGAAAGCCCCTCCGGACCAGACTACCCGGTGTCGAGCGTCGATTGGTTCGACGCTATGGCGTTCTGCAATTGGCTGAGTACACAAGAAGGACTGACGCCCGCGTATGAAAAGTCCAGCGGAGGCATGATACGTGATGTCGCGTCTTGGTCGATTCAGCCTGCCGCAAATGGCTATCGGCTGCCGACGGAAGCGGAATGGGAATATGCTTGCCGAGCCGGAACCACCACGCTCTTTTCCTTTGGTGATAATTCGCGCGACATAGATCAGCATGGTAGCGTCGCTGGCAACAAAGCGCAGGTGTTGCCGGTGGCCAGCAAGCTCGCCAATCCGTTCGGACTGTTCGACATGCACGGCAATCTGTTCGAGTGGTGCGCCGACTTGTGCAGTTATGACTGGTATCGCACTGCGCCGACGCAGAACCCGCTAAACGTCGACGCTGGTCCCGTGCCTGCTATGCGTGGCGGCTGCTGGTACTACCATGAATTGGCTGCGCGATCGGCGGCTCGGGTTCAGGGCAATCCAATACAAGCGACAAACATGATTGGCTTGCGCGTGGTCAGGACGCTGGGCAATATCCCCACTCCTATCCCACCGCCACAACGTTATGTTCCCCTTCCTTGGGTACAAAAACCAGAACTGCAGCTGCTCCGAAGCGTGAGCACTGCCGGCTCGGACGAAGCTGCGCCTTGGGAAAGCCCGGACGGCTTGACACTCTACTTCACCCGCGAAGTGCCAGGGGAGAACGCGCAGACCATTCGAGCAACCAAGCCGGGCCTCGATTATCTCTACTCGGAACAGCCGGTCATTGCCGGGCGGCACTTTATGCCGACCTTCGACGATACCTATGCCGTACTACTCCCAGGAAAGTACGATCCAGCCTCGCAACTATACGAGATGTCGCGCCCCACCAGCAGTGACGCCTGGAGCAAACCGCGCCTCATCGACGTTTTAGCAACCCAAAAGGGAATGAAGAGTCCGGCACTAAGCGGCGATGGTTTATCGCTGGTCTTCCAGCGGGCGAGGACTGCAGAAAGCTACCCAGGGAAAGATACGGAGTTCGTCATCTGCCGCCGTACCGCGCGCGACAAGCCCTGGTCGGAACCTCAACTTGTTCCCCTGAAAGCTGAGGCAACTCTAACGGAAGCTTTGACGTGGCCATTCCTCAGCGAGGACGGACTGTCGCTCAGTTTCTGCCACGGCGGGGACCGCAATCCCGAGGTGTATATTGCCGAACGTAAAACGCTCGAGGAACCTTTCGGTGCCTATCGAACGCTGACCATCGACGGCGCGCAGTTGCGCGGTCGCAGCCCCCGCTACAACCCTCAGCGTGGGACGCTGGTGCTCTCGCGAGATACGAATCCCGCCGTCAAGGATAGCGACTTGTTCGTTGCTATCAATCTTCCAAAACGAAAATTGGGCGTGCCTTGGCAAGAACCACCGACGTCGAGCGGCACCGCTCCGCCCCCAGCCAAAGCTCCCTTCACCGCGGCCGAAGCGAAGGCTCACCAAGCGGCCTGGGCCGAGTATCTGGGAACGAAGGTTGAAACGATCAACAGTGTCGGCGCAAAGATGGTGCTCATTCCACCGGGTGAGTTCATGATGGGCATGACAGAAGAGCAACTGACCGCGCTGGCCAAGATTGTTGTTGAGCGGGGCGGCGGCAACAAACAATGGCTTGTCGAACACTCGCGCAAGACTCGAAGCCCACAACATCGAGTGATTTTGACCAAGCCCTTCGCTATGGGGGCCACGGAAGTCACCGTCGCGCAATTCCGCGAATTCGTCAAAGCAAGCAGCTATCGCACCGAGGCCGAGCAATATGGCTTTGGCAACTCCGGGTACACGACCTTCAGCGATCGGGAAACTCCAGATAACAAGGGCAAATCGTGGCTCAATCCCGGTTATCCGCTCAAAGACGAACAGCCGGTGTCCCAAGTGTCTTGGAATGACGCAGTCGCCTTTTGTAAGTGGCTTTCGCAGCAAGAAAAGGCAACCTACCGGTTGCCAACCGAGTCGGAATGGGAGTTCGCCTGTCGCGCGGGAACGACGACGGTGTTCTCCTTCGGCGACGACGAAGCGGAGCTGGCCAAGTATGGTTGGTATCACGCGATTGCCGGTGGCGGGCCGAAAGCGGTGGCGACGAAGTTGCCCAACGCGTTCGGGCTGTTCGATATGCACGGGAACCTGGAGGAACTTTGTAGCGACTTCTATTCATCGACCGCTTATGCCGAGCGAGGCTATCCGGCGATCGATCCGCAAGGCCCGACTTCAGGCGGTTCTTACGTCGAACGTGGCGGCTCCTGGCTGCATGCCCCTTTCGAACCCAGCAGTTCAATGCGATATGGTTCGGGCGCAAGGAATCGTTATCACGGCATCGGCTTCCGCGTGGTGCGGAGCCTGGACGGTTCGTCGGCCCATGCAGACATTCCCCAAGTTCAACGAGCGGAATCACAGCCTTCACCAGCCAAAGCTCCCTTCACCGCGGCCGAAGCGAAAGCTCACCAAGCGGCCTGGGCCAGTTATCTGGGTACCGAAGTTGAAACGACCAACACCCTGGGCGCGAAGATGGTGCTCATTCCGCCGGGTGAGTTCATGATGGGTCTGACGGAAGAACAACTAACCACGCTGACCAAGATCGTCGCTGAGAGCGGCGACAAAAACAGGCAATACCTTCCCGAATTCGCGCGAAAATCAATGCACCCGGATCATCCCGTCATTTTGACAAAGCCCTTCGCCATCGGTGCCACGGAAGTTACGGTCGCCCAATTCCGCCGATTCGTCGAAGCGACGGGCCATCGCACAGATGCCGAAGTTTACGGATTCGGCAACTCGGGGTACAAGGAGCCGCAGCCCCAAGATCCAGCGTCGAACAAGGGCAAATCGTGGCTCGACCCCGGTTATGCAATCCACGAGGACCAGCCAGTGTCGCAGGTCTCATGGAACGACGCCGTTGCATTTTGTAAGTGGCTGTCTCAGCAGGAGCAGGCGACTTACCGGCTGCCAACCGAATCGGAATGGGAGTTCGCCTGTCGCGCGGGAACGACTACGGTCTTTTCCTTCGGCGACGACTTAACTCAGCATTCCAAATACGGCTGGTATCACGCGATTGCCGGGAGCGGTCCCCGGCCGGTGGGGACGAAGTTGCCAAACCCGTTTGGGCTGTTCGATATGCACGGGAACTTAGCGGAGTTATGCAGCGACTTCTTCCGACTGACCACCTATGCCGAACGAAGCTACCCGGCCACGGATCCCAAGGGTCCGGAATCCGGCAGTGCTTACGCCCAACGCGGCGGTAGCTGGATGCAAGTCCCCTACCAAAACTACAGCACCAACCGTTACGGCTCCGGCCCTATCAGCCGCTCTTACGCAACGGGCTTCCGCGTGGCGCGAGATCTCAACCCTACCGCTCCGTCAGCAGGTCAAAGAGGTCGCTAAGAAAGCCGCAAGGATGCCAACTGCCAGGTCAGTGGCTGCTCGCTGCCTGCAGCAATTACGCCGGGATCACTTCACCGCGGGTAATGTCTTCGTGCGATTGACGGGCACGAACCAGGTGGGGCTTGCCGTTCTTAATCAGCACTTCCGCAGCGAGCGGCTTGCTGTTGTAGTTCGAGGCCATGACGAAGCCGTAGGCACCGGCACGTTCCAGAATCAGATAGTCGCCAATGTTGGCTTGGGGCAGTTTGCGAGTGCAGACGAATCCACCTTCTTCCTGTGTGAAGATGTCGCCCGATTCGCAGAGTGGACCACCGACGACGACGTCGACTTCGGGCCGGCTGGTGGAGCCATTGGCCGGCGCGATCGACATGGGATGATACGAGCCGTAGAGAATGGGCCGCGCGAGATTGTTGAAGCCGGCGTCGAGCAGATAGAACGTGTTGTTGCCCATCTGCTTGACCGCGCGGATTTCGCTGAGGAGATAACCGCTCTCGGCGACCAGGTAGCGGCCGGGTTCGATTTCGAGCGTCAGCTTGTGGCCGAGTTTCGCTTCCAGCTTTTTGCGCGAGGCATCCCACAACTGATAGTACTGGTCGAGATCGACGTACGACTGCTTGGTGTTATACGGAATCGGCAAGCCGCCACCAGCACTGATCGTCTTCACGCTGCGGCCGACGGTTTCGACGACCTTCTCCATGGCCCCGCAAACTTGCGACAGGTGATGCAAGTCGGTACCGCTGCCAATGTGCATGTGAATGCCAGTGACCGCGATGTTGCCCCGATCGGCCCGCTGCAAACAGTCGTCGAGCTGCTCGTGCCAGATGCCGTGCTTCGATTGCTCGCCGCCGGTGTTCGTCTTCTGACTGTGGCCGTGACCGAAGCCCGGATTGATGCGCAGGGTGATGTTGCTGCCCGGAGCCTTCTCGCCCAGTTGGTCGATCATATCGGGCGAACCACAGTTCACCGGAATGCCAAGCTTGACGACCATCTCGAGCGCTTCGCGGTCGAAGATGTCGGCGGTGTAAACGATTTCGGGGTGTTCGACATTGCCGGGCTTGAAGCCCGCCTTCATAGCCCGGTGAATTTCGCCGCCGCTGACGGCGTCGACCACTACGCCGTTCTGGCGGCAGAGGTCGAGGATCGCAATGTTCGAGCAGGCCTTCTGGGCGAAGCGAATGACGTCGAACTGCTTCAGGTCGTTGATGCGTTCGACGATCGATGCCGCGTCATAAATGTAGCTGGGGGTGCCAAACTGCTTGGCCAGTTCGAGCACAGAAACGCCGGCGATTTCGGAACGGATGGTGGGGAAGGTGCCAACAACAGGCATGGCGAAAACTCTTGAATGCAGAAGTAAGAAGGGAGAATGCAGAAGTGAAGAGCAGGAATTATCCCGTGCGGCGGAAACGAGGGGAAGGGGCAGGGCGGGGAGCGAAATTGGTGCAACTATTCAGTTGCTCAGCAAGATGTAGCCGCTTGGTCTATTCTCCGAAGCCTTCCATATGCTTCGGGTTTGTGCTTAGGTCGCCAATCTCACTATCGAGACAGCCAACGAGTCCGAGCCTCGTGGCAACTTGCAAGAAACTCTCGCCCGGTCGTGGCTGGTGAGTCGAAGTTTTTACGCGAGTTAGCGCTGCCTGCCTGTCGAGTGCGGTGGCGAGGTAGTCCTGCCAGGATTGCCCAGTGCGCTCGGCAAGGTCAGCTATTTGTTGCTGCTGTTCCGGCGTCAATTGAATATTTCGGGGGTCGTGAATCATGCTGGAATTTTATCCTTCGCAGCGAGGAGAAGCAAAATCGCGCCCGGGAACAAGAAACAAAAAAGGGACAGCAAATGCTGTCCCCCGTTGCTCGCAACCAAAATTCAATCGCGAGTCGATGAACTTGAGCCGTCGTTACCGGCTGCTTTTATCGGCAAGCTTCTTGGCCAGCGACAGGGGCGTGGCCAGACCGGCATGGCGAACTTCCATGTCGAACAACTGGGCCGACATCTGTTGATCGAAGGTCACCCAGGCCGGGTTGGTCGTATCATATTCGACTTCCGTCACCTGGACGGCGATCGCGGCGCGGTCAGCAGCTTTTTGAGGAGCAGCGTTGGTCTTCGAAGTGGGCTTGAACATGGCGATGCTCCTTCGAGCAGCAGGAGAGTTATTTTCGGCAGCAGCCGAATCTGCTCTCCCCTTAATGCAATTGCGGTGCCAAAAAATTCCATATTCCGTAAAAATTGCTGTAAGCCGATCACCACAGCCATGTTGGAGCATGTTTGCGGCCGCCAGGACCGACTTGACGGTGATGCCCAGTGTTCCCAACTTGCGACAACTGCCGTCTCTTTTTAGAACGGCACGCCGGCGGTCTTGGTTAACCACTTTCTGCGCGCATTTCGCCAGATTCTTGAACCTGCGTCAAGACGACTCCTATCCTGCGCGCTCAATCCTGCGAAGTTTGCCACCTGGCTGCTTGATTTTTGTGCGATTGTCGTCGGGAATTGCGGCAGCAAAGTTTGACATCGGCCAAAGCATCATTTTGCTGCCACGCCAACTGCACGTTGCCGGCTGGCAACAACCCAGTACGTAACTCCCTGAAGCGAAGACCTCGCGCGAGTCATTCTGTCGCACCCAACGTTTCGTAATCTCGGTTCGGAACTCAGGCGGTTGCGGCAGGCTGCGGGCTGCGCTATCCTGAAATGAGCTTGTTAAAAAAGTGAACAGCCCACCAGGTTCCCTTCCCGCCTCTCCACTCAACGTGAGTCAATCATGAAACGTGCTGGTTTCGTTTGGATGTTTGCTGGTTGGCTATTGGCCAGCCTGGGTCTTGTTAGTGCAGTTGCCGCCCAAGGCGCAAAGGTCGATCCGCTCGATTGGCCCTACTGGCGCGGCCCCGAAGGGAACAGCATCTCGCGCGAGACAGGCCTCCCCGATACGATTAATCCTGGCGGCGGCGAAGGAAGCAACCTGGCCTGGAAGCGCGATGACCTGGGTGCGCGCAGCACGCCGATTGTCCTGCGCGGCAAGATCTACTACCTGGCACGACACAACCCGGCCACTCCCAAGGAATGCGAAAAGGTCGTCTGCTTGAATGCCGAGACCGGCGCGACCATTTGGGAAAGCATTCACAACGTCTGGTCGAGCGATGTTCCCGATACCCGCGTGGGCTGGTCGAGCGTCGTCGGCGATCCGGCCACTGGCAATGTGTTCTCGATGGGGGCCAACGGCCTGTTTCAATGTCTCGATGGTGAGACCGGGAAGACCATCTGGCAAATTCCGCTGCACGAGCAATTCGGCGTGCTGACAACCTACGGCGGTCGTACGAACAGCCCGGTGATCTTCGAGGACCTCGTCATTCTCGGTTCGGTCATCATTGGCTGGGGCGAGATGGCGGTCCCCGCGCACCGCATCCTGGCCTTCGATAAGAGCAATGGCCAGGTCGTGTGGTTCATCAGCACGCGTCTTCGCCCCGAAGACACCATTTACAACAACCCCACCATCGCGACCATCAAAGGTCAAAAGCTTCTCATCACTGGCTCGGGCGATGGCTACGTATATGCCTTTCAGCCCCGCACAGGCAAGAAGGTGTGGGAATATGAATTCTCGCGCCGCGGTTTGAATCTCACTCCGACCGTCGATGGCGACGTGATCTATATGGGTCACAGCGAAGAGAATCGCAAGAGCGAAAAAGATCCGGCGCTCGGTCGCATGGTCGGCGCTGTGGTCGCCCTGGATGGCACGCAGGAAGGTAACGTTACCGAGAAAGCGGAGATCTGGAAGTCGGTGGAAATCGCCGACGGCAAGAGCTCGATTTTGAAAGTTGGCGATCGGTTGTATTGCCCCGACGATGCGGGCAAGTTGTTCATCCTGGATGCCAAGACCGGCCAGGAAGTTTGCAAGAAGGTCAGCCTCGGTACGATCAACTTCGGTGCTCCGGTTTATGCCGATGGGAAGATCTATCACTGCGAAAAGAACGGCCGTTGGTACATCCTCAAGCCTTCTGACGAAGGTGTCGAACGCCCCGCGCGCGGCAAGACGCTGGGCAATTTTCCCACCGGCGATGAATGCTGGGCTTCGCCGGTCGTCAGTCACGGTCGGCTCTACATTTTGACCACTGGCGCGCTCTACTGCTTCGAAGATAAAGCCAAGACGAAAGGCTCGACTCCGCAGCCCAAGCAGCCGGAAGAAACTCCCGTCGCGGAAGATCAAACTCCAGCGCAGGCTTTGATTGTTCCTGCCGAAGTTTTGATGCGGCCCGGTGAGAAGCAATCGTTCACGGTCAAGCTTTACAACTCGCGCGGTCAGTTCCTGAAGACCAGCGACGCGAAGTTCGAAGTCGATGCCAACGGCCAGATCACCGAGAAAGGTGAATTCACCGCGGCAGCCGACGGCGCGCATGTGGCCGCGTTTGTGACGGCCACCGTCGGCGACCTCAAGGCCCGCGCTCGCATTCGCATTGTGCCGCCGCTACCGTGGAAGTTCGACTTTGAAGGACTCACCGACGCGCCCATCACTTGGATTGGTGCTCGCTACCGGCATCAACTTCGCAAGGTTGACGGCAACAGTCTCCTTGCGAAAATTACTACGATTCCTAAGGGAACGCGAAGCCGCGCATCGCTCGGTCAGTCCGATCTGCACGACTACACCATTCAGGCCGATATGCTGCCGTTCGAAGCCGATGGCAAGCAGCCCGACATGGGTGTGATCGCTCAAGGCTATACGTTTGAAGTGTCCGGCGAGCGGAACCTGGTGCAAATCGGGAGTTGGATTTCGCACGACAAACGGTACTTCGCCACCAAGCCCTTCAAGATCGAAGGGGGCAAGTGGTACACGCTTAAATTGCAGGCCGCCAACGTCGATGGCACGGCAGTGGTGAAGGCCAAGGTTTGGAAGAAGGAAGACAAAGAGCCTGCGGATTGGACGCTTGAGCTAGTCGACCCGCAGCCCAATAAGGAAGGGGCTCCGGGCTTGTTCGGTAATGCTACCAATGCGGAAGTTCATATCGACAACTTGACCGTAACGCCCAATTCGTAGTCCTGTTGTTGTAGTCCTGTAGCGTGGGCTTTAGCCCACGTGACTTTGAAGTGTGGCGGGGCTAAAGCCCACGCTATTTCAGCGCGTGACTCGCAGTTTTTACCCTTGACTCTGCCGGGTGAACCGGCAGATACTTGTTGAAACAACTATTTCTTCGTCCCGCTCGTAATACCAGTCGTTAGCGGGCGAATGAACTTTGTAGGGAGAGCGGTTTTTATGCAACGGACCAAGACTTACTTGGCGATCTTTTCCAGCCTTATGCTGGGCATGACGGTTTCGACGTTTTTGCCGGGCTGTCAGCCGAACAATCCCACGGGTTCGTCCCTGACGAGCGACGGTGACGCCAAGCCCACCGATCCGCCGAGCATCGACATGCCGGCCGAAACCGATCCAGTCAAGCCGGAGGAGACACCTGCTGCCACTCCTCCTGCACCGGCCCCTGTTGAAGTTCCCACTCCCGGCGAACCCAAGCCCGAAGCCCCTGCGGATGCTCCTCCGCCGAAGCCCACACTGGGCGAGCCGATGCCGCCCCAAGCGGGCGTCAAAGCCGACGAAGTGAAAGCTGCGGCAGATAAAGCGGCCGAACTGAAAGCAGCTGACCTGAAGGCTCGCGGCGATGCCGAAGCCAAGCCAACCGAGAAGGCTCCAGACCAGGTTGCTCTCGCGCCCGAGAAGCCGGGCACCAAGAGTGTGACCGAGAACCCCGTCGTCAAGAAAGGTGACTGGGGCCAATGGGGCGGTACTTCGATGCGCAATAACGTCCCCGTGATCGAGGGCGAAGTTCCGCTGGAATTTGCTCCCGGTCAATTCGATCGCAAGACCGGCGAATGGCTCAAGGCGAAGGCCAAGAACATCAAATGGGTCGCCACGCTCGGCAGCCAGACGTACGGCAATACCGTGGTCGGTTCGGGCAAAGTCCTCCTCGGCACCAACAACAGCAACGGCTACATCAAGCGCTATCCCGGCGATACCGACCTGGGTTGCCTGGTCTGCTTCGACGAAAAAGATGGCAAGTTCCTTTGGCAACACAGCAGCGAAAAGCTGCACACCGGTCGCGTACACGATTGGCCGCTGCAAGGCGTCTGCTGCTCGCCGCTGATCGAAGGGAACCGGCTGTGGTTCGTCACCAGCCGAGGTGAAGTGAAGTGCCTCGATACCGAGGGCTATTACGACGGCAAAGACGATGGCGCTGTAACCAAGGAACCGGCTCGCTTGTTCGATGTGGTTCGCGCCGATGACGCTGCCAACGACAAGCTGGGCGCGATCGTGGCCGACCTCGAAAAAGGCAAGCTCAGCGACGAACTGAAGTCGCGCTTCGAAGCTGCTGGTGCTCCGCTTGCTGCTGGCGACATCGAACTGAAGGCCGATGAAAAAGTGAAGGGCCCGGTCAAAAAGTGGAACTTCTCGGCCATGTCGAATGGTGTGAAGCGTGACTTCTACGCTACGCTCGCGGGTCCGCGTTTGAGCATCTTCCGCATCACCACTCCCGATGACAAAGAAGAGGCCGACGTCATCTGGTCGTATGACATGATGAAGCAACTGGGCACTTCGCAGCACAACATGTGCAGTTGCTCGGTCACCGCCTGGGGCGACCTGTTATTCGTCAACACCAGCAACGGTGTCGATGAATCGCACCTGGTCGTGCCCGCTCCCGATGCTCCCAGCTTCATTTGCATGGACAAGAACACGGGCGAAGTTTACTGGACCGACAACAGCCCGAAAGATTTGATTCTGCACGGCCAATGGTCGTCACCCACGGTCGCGATTCTGGGCGGCGAAGCTCAGGTGCTGTTCGGTGGCGGCGATGCCTGGCTGTACAGCTTCAAGGCCAACAAGGGTAAAGACGGCCAGCCGGAATTGCTCTGGAAGTTCGACTGCAATCCGAAAGATAGCATTCTGGAACTGGGGGGCCGCGGCACGCGGAACGACATCATCAGCACGCCCGTGGTGTACGACAACAAGGTCTACTTCGCGACCGGACAAGATCCGGAACACGGCGAAGGCTCGGGCATCTTCTGGTGCATCGACCCGACCAAGCGCGGCGACATCAGCGAGAAGCTGGTGAAGAATCGCGACGAAAAGAAGAACCCCATGCCGCGCAAACGCATTCAGGCAGCAGTCGAAGAAGAAGGGGATGTCATCGAAGACAATCCGAACTCGGGCGTCGTTTGGAAGTACACCGAGTACGACTGGGACGGCAACGGCGAGATCGACGACTTCATGGAGAAATTCCATCGCAGCATCAGCACGCCGGTGATTAAGAACGACCTGGTGTTCCTGCCGGACTTCAGCGGACTGTTTCACTGCATCGACGCCAAGACGGGCAAGGTCTATTGGACCTACGACATGCTGGCCGCTGCTTGGGGCTCGGCCATGATCGCCGGCGACAAGGTGATGGTTGGTGACGAAGACGGCGATATCATCGTCTTCAATCTAAGCAAGGAAGTTCCCGACAATCCCATTGCCGAAATCAACATGCTGAACTCGGTCTACAGCACGCCCATCATTGCCAACGGTGTGATGTACATCGCCAACAAGGATCACGTCTTCGCGATCCAAGAATCAGCTGGCGGCGAAGAGAAGTAAGGTCCGTCTTGTTGTTCTGTTGTTCAATTGCCCCCGCCCCTGCGGCGGGGGTTCAATCGCACTGCACACTCTAGTAGTCCGACTAGCGATCAATGTCATCTGGTTAACCCACGCGCTTGCGCGGGTGAACCTCAAGACAAGCGAACCACCAGTTCAACGGCGGCAAGCGGCCCGGTTAACCAAGCTTGGCAACCCGACATCCATCGATAATTCAGCTACTAGTGCAGAAGCCGTTAAACCCCCGGGGCAGCCCCAGGGGCGTGAAGACACGAAAAATGCCCAAACGCGTGCTGGATATCGGTAACTGCTCGGTGGATCATGGCGCGATCCGCGGCATGCTCGTGAAGCAGTTCAATGCCGAGGTCGAGCAAACGCATGGGCCCGATGACTCACTCGCCCTGCTCAAGCAGTCTTCATTCGACCTGGTACTCGTCAATCGCAAGCTCGATCAAGATTACAGCGACGGCCTCGAAATCATTCAGGCCATGAAAGCCGACCCCCAACTGGCCGCTGTCCCGGTGATGCTCATCACCAACTATGCGCAGTATCAAGAGCAGGCTGTCGCCGCCGGTGCCCTTCTCGGCTTCGGCAAAAAAGAGCTCTATCTCGACTCGACGCAAGCGAGTCTCAGCAAGCTGCTGAAGTAATGCCTCAAACGGCTAAACCGCGAAATGGGGTGTTGATAAATGGCGGGAGTTTAGCAACACCTATTCGCCTGGCGCACGTGTTTGGCACTAGGTAGTGTTGAAAAATCCCAGGGGATTTTTCAACGAATAGGATCCGCCGGAGGCTACGCTTTCGCGTCTTCGGCCTTGGCTTGGGCGATGCCGCGCTGCAGGTTCACGAACGAGACGATTACCGCACCGATCACGATGAAGACGAGCAAGCTCAGGATCGCCGCGTTGGCGCTCCCCGTGTGCTTCATCACTTCGGTGAACAAGATCGGTCCAACCATGCTGGTGGCGCGGGCCGAGAGATTGAAGAAGCCCATGAACTCGGCGGTCTTCGATTCGGGTGTCATCGATCCCATGATCGACCGGCCAACGGCCTGCGTGCCACCCATCACGAGCGCGACGACAGCGCCCATCACCCAGAACTGCGGCTTGGTGTTCACGAAGTAAGCGGCGACGAGCAGACCGCACCAAATGGATAGGCAAACAAGCAGCGTGGTCTTGGCACCAATGCGATCGGAAATCCAACCGACGGCCAAAGCAGCCGGTGCGGCGACGAGCTGAATCATCAGCACCAGCAGCATGAGTTCCGACGCTTCCATCGAGAGGACGCTTTCGCCGAATACGCCCGCCTGGCTCATGACCGTCTGAATGCCTTCGTTGTAAATCAAATAGCCCAGCAAGAAGAGCGACAACACGCTGAACGCGCGGACGTTTTGCAAGGTATGAAACACCGATTGAATGGCAGCCACGGCCGTGCTCCCCAGCCCGCGATCGACGTTGCGCGGTGCGGCGCGATCGCGCAGCCAAAGGGCGGCAGGAATCATGAAAAGGCCCCACCACAGACCCATGACCACCAGGCCCGCGCGGGCTTGCGTAATTTTGTCGGGCAAGCCAATCGAAGGCCCCACGGCAAACAGCACGAGCACAACCACGAGCGCCAGTCCGCCACCGAGATAACCGGCTGCGAAGCCCAGCCCCGAGATCCGATTCATCGATTCGTCGTCGGCCAATTCGGGTAAGAAGCCGTTGTAGAAACCGAACGACAGTTCAAAACAGAGGCTGGTGAAAAAGAACAGGGCGATGATGAGCAGCGGCTGAGAGAGGGGCGCAAACGGGATCGAAGTGGCTAGTGTTGCTCCGAGCAAAGAAGTGCCGATCAGCCATTTCCATTTCGCGCCCCGGGCATCGGCCATTGCGCCCAGCACCGGCGAAAGCCAGGCGGCACAGAACATCGAGATGCCGAGTCCCCAGCCCCAGACGCGCTGGCCAGTGATCTCGATTCCCCCCAGCTCGAACGGAGCCGGAAAAGCGATCTTGGTGATGTAGGCGACAAGGAGGGTAATCGACAGCGTCGAGTAGGCACTGTTCGCCCAATCGCACAGGGCCCAGGCCGTGAGCTCGCGGCGAGTCACAGGGCGATCTTCGTTGGGGAAGGACTTGCGCGGCGTCGGTTTCGTTTCGTTCATGCCGCAATCGTACTAGAGATTGGGGTTTCGTTCGACGTGAGTTGGGCCGCAGCCCCAGCTGGCAGTTAGAATAAGTGTGCCACCCGCTGCTGATTCTTCTCTTCGCCGGTTTCACTGGGGCTGGGAGCGCTATGGGGAATGGCTTTCTTAGTTTGCACGGCTTCGGCCGCTACAAGCCTCTCCTCACGCTGCTGTCCGCAGTGCTGGGATTGAGAGTGCTGGTCGGAATCCTGCTCGAGTATCGCTGGTACTTTCCCGCCAACTTTGTCGAGTCGGCATTTCTCACGGGTCGCGAAGAGACCTTTACCCGCGCGTATGCCATCGCGTTTTATACGCATATCATCAGCGGCCCGCCGACCATTGTGCTCGGCACGTTTTTGGTCTGGAGCCAGGGTGCTGGTCGGTTTCGCCTGTGGCATCGCTGGGCGGGACGCGTCCAAATGGTGCTGATCTTCGCCGCACTCTTGCCCAGTGGCCTGATGATGGCGACACAAGCGTTCACCGGACCAATGGCCGGCTGGGGCTTTGCCGCACTAACGCTCGCCACTGCATTCTGTGCGGCGCTGGCTGTGTACTACGCCTGCACCAAGAGAATTCTGCTGCATCAAGTGTGGGCCAGTCGTTGCTACGTGCTGCTCATCTCGCCGTTGATCTTGCGCGTCGTCTCCGGCGCACTGATTGTGACCGGTACAGAATCCGAAACTACCTATGTGCTGAATGCGTGGCTTAGCTGGCTGGTGCCGTTGGCCATGTATGAGATTTGGCGATTTCGAACGAGTGACATTGCTGCAGAGCACAACGTTAGAATTCGCGTCGGCGCCTCACCCCAACCCTCTCCCCGGAGTACCGAGGCGAGGGAGTAATACAAATGCCCAGCCCCTAGATCGGCACTCCATTCCAACGCACAAAGGCTTCCATGGCGAAGTACTCGGGCAAGCCGACCTGGTTGTAGCGGGCGGCGGTGCCGGTGTTGCGGTCTTCTGCCCGCTGCCAGAATTCCCGTGGGTCGCTGCCAGGGAAGAGTGCTTCGTCCTTCTGGCTTTGGTGCATGAAGATCGCCTTGCGCTTTTGCAGGATATCGCCCGGGCTTAGTGGCACCGTGATCTCGATTTCGTGCAGTTCGTATTCCTGCCACGCGCCGCGATAAAGCAACGCTTCGGGCCGCGAGCCTTGCTCCTGCTCGATCTGCAGCAGCGCGCGAAAGATGGCTTGCGCACAAACGCGGTGCGTGCCGTGCGGATCGGAAAGGTCGCCGGCCACGTAGACCTGATGCGGCTTCACCTCTTCAATCAGTCGCTTGATGATCTGGACGTCCTCGTCGCTGATCGGTTTCTTGGCGATCGTGCCGGTGCGGTAGAAGGGCAAGTCGAGATTGTGCAGGTGCTCTTCTTTAGCGCCCACTTTGAACGCGCCAGCCTTCGCTTCACCCCAGCGAATGAGTCCCTTGATCTTCTGCACGGCGTCGATGTCGCAAGTCCCTGGTGCTTTACGGTCGAGCGCCTCGTGCACGGTGCTCTCGACCAGTTGGCTACGCTCGGTATCGATGCCGAACATGCGGTTGTATTCAGTCACCAGATCGGCGATGCGTTGGGCATCGTGATCGAACACCGCGATGTTGCCGCTCGTCATGTAGGCAATGTGGACTTCGTGGCCATCTTCGACCAGCCGAATGAGCGTGCCACCCATACTAATGACGTCGTCATCGGGATGCGGGCTGAAGCAGATGACCCGCTTCTTTTCATCCTTGCCCGCCGGGTGATATTCGATGGTCTGCATCAAATGCGAGAAGACGTTGTGCGCGATCTTGGGTGCGGGACCGTGATGCCGCAGCAGTTGATGCAGGCCATGCTGGCGCAGATCATCGTCGGTCAGCTTGAGCAGGCTCTTGCCCGTTTTGTCGCAGAGCCAAATCATCGCCCGCTTGATGAGCGCGTCGGTGAATTCGACGTTGCCGAGAGCCCAGGGTGTTTCGCTACTCGTCAGTTTGCTGGCCGCGGCAGCGTCAACAAGCACTGCTGCATCGCCATGTTCCTGCAAGTAAGAAGCAGGGACGCGGGGCGTGATGGCTCCTTCGGTCAATTCCTTGATAATGCCCGCTTTGTGTTCGCCCAGCGCGAGCAGGAGGATCTTGCGCGCATCGAAGATGGTACCCAGCCCCAGCGTGATGGCTTGCGTCGGTACGTTCCATTCGCCAAAGAAATCGCTGGCCGCGGCGCGGCGAGTGACAGGGTCGAGCGTACACAAACGCGTGCGACTATTGCGCACGCTAAAGGGTTCGTTGAAGCCGATGTGACCATTGCCGCCGATGCCGAGAATCATCAGGTCGATGCCACCGGCCCGCTCAATCTCACCTTCGTACTCACGGCAATACGCATCAATTCTGGAGAGCGGAACATCGCCGCGGGGAATGTAAATATTCTCTTTGCGCACATTTACCTTCGAGAAGAACTGCTCGTGCATCCAGCGGTGATAGCTCTGCAGCTGATCGGGCGTGAGGCCGTAGTACTCGTCGAGGTTGAAGGTGATGACTCCCGACAGGTCGAGCCCTTCTTCCTGGTGCATGCGGGCCAGTTCGCGATAGACGCCCACCGGTGTGCTGCCAGTCGGCAGACCGAGGACCGCATTTTGCCCGAGGGCGTTTCGTTCGCGGATGATTCCCGCGACGATGTGTGCTACATGCCGGGCAAGATCGCTGCCCGATTCAAACACGTAGGCGGGAAGATTGGTGCCCGCCGCGCGGCGAGCTTTGGGTGCAGCAACAGTGCCGATAGCCATAATGCAGATGAATTGGGGCGGCAGATTTTGGGAGAACTGTGTTCTTCAAAACAGCGCCTGGTTAGAGGGCGAGACCCGGACCGCATTCCCCGGCAATCCATCCACCAGCGATCCATTCCCACGTTGCTCGTCCAGTATGTCACAACGGGCTTTCGTCCGCCAGTTGCACCTCCCTGCTGGTTGGCTGGAGCCGAGCGTCTTGCGTCGCACCTTCGCCGGATTATCAACTTGGCGGAAATCGTGTATGGTACAAGCTTTACCCCGGCCCGCCGACGGCTGCCAAGTGGCCGTGCGGCAGAGTAAAAATGGACAAAGTTGCCCAGTCGTTGCGATCCGTCTACTGGCACGGCACGTATTGACAGAATATCTCCGCACACAAATCTCCTGCATGCCCGAGGGAAAACCATAATGCTCACCAAGTTCCGATTGGCTCCCTGGTCCTTTTGCCTGACGTTATCCACCTTGTCGCTGTTGCTGGGGAACATGGCCGTTGCTCAGCCCGGCACAGAATCACCGAAGAAGGCTGAAACAAAACAGCCCGCTGCCGAGACCAAGGAGGCCGAAGCGAAGCCTGCCGCTGGGGAAGGGGATTACAACGCCCTGTTGAATCGCTGGAAGACGGTGATCGACGATCTGCGTAAACTCAAGCTCAAGTATGCCGTGGCTCAGGCAGGTGAGCGGGAAGCGCTCGACAAGCAGTGGGAAGAACTGATTGCCGAGGGAAATAAACTGGTCCCCGAGCTGCAAGCTGCCGGCAAGAAGGCCTACGAAGCGGCCCCCAATCAAGACCCGCAGCTGACCCGTTTTCTGGTGAAAATGGCCGCCGATGATGCCGCCAACGATCACTACAAGTCAGCTTTCGACCTGGCCGAAGTCCTCATTAAGAACGACTGTGGTGAGAAGCAAATCTATAACACGGCTGCGATTGCCGCGTTCTGCCTGAACGATTTCACCAAGGCCGAAGAATACTTCAAAGTGGCCCAGGAGGGTGGTGCTCTTTCGCCTCCCGGCGACGAGTACTCCGGCGAAACGGCTGCCTACAAAGGCTTTTGGGAGCAAGAACAAAAGCTGCGTGAAGCCGAAGCTGCGGCCAACGACCTGCCGCGCGTGAAGATCCAAACGACCAAGGGTGAGATTGTCCTCGAATTGTTCGAAAACGAAGCTCCCGACACGGTTGGCAACTTCATCAGCCTGGTCGAAAAGAAGGCCTACGACGGTACTCCCTTCCATCGCGTGCTCAAGGGCTTTATGGCCCAGGGTGGCGATCCCAAGGGTGACGGCACAGGCGGACCGGGTTATCAGATCTATTGCGAACTCGATAAGCCCAACTTCCGCAAACACTTTGCCGGCAGTTTGAGCATGGCCCATGCGGGCAAAGATACCGGTGGCTCGCAGTTCTTTCTCACTTTCCGCGCGACTCCGCACCTGAACGGCCGGCACACCTGCTTTGGCCGCGTCATCTCGGGCATGGACGTGCTGGAGAATCTGCAGCGCCGCGATCCATCAGCCCCGACGAAAGTCGAACCAGATAAGATTGTGACTGCCACGGTCGAACGGAAGCGCGACCACGCTTATGTTCCTAAGAAGGTCGAGTAAATTCGGCCTCGTTGCTCGCCCGTGCATTCCCGCCGATGGTTCCTCTTATTCATGACAGGCAAGATGCCTGCCCCACGCTAGAACCAGGTTGAATTGACATGAAGTACTA
The DNA here is from genome assembly GCF_007747655.1 of Anatilimnocola aggregata. NCBI lineage: Bacteria > Pseudomonadati > Planctomycetota > Planctomycetia > Pirellulales > Pirellulaceae > Anatilimnocola > Anatilimnocola aggregata. Next base: position 194,641 of record NZ_CP036274.1, on the reverse strand, counting down.
CCTCTCCGCTGCTGCCCGTTCGATTCCTTTCCTGTCTCTCTTCATCGTCCTGAGCACCGGTTGCGCACTTTTTGGCCAACCTGCTGCGGAGCCTAAAGGTGAGGCCGCCAAGGTCGAAGATAAGAAGACGGAAGATAAACCAGCGGGAACAAAGCCGGAAAAACCGGCCGAAGCACCAGCGGACAATTCCCCGGCCGGCAAGTTTAAAGCATCGCAAGCCCGCTGGAATGCCGTCGATAAACAACTGGGCGAATTAGCTGCCGCTTATGGCCAACAGACCGACCCCGCGAAGAAGGCGGAAATGAAGGCGGAGTACATCAAGCTGGTGGCCGAGAGCGAAACAATCCTGCCAGAACTTCGCGCCGCCGCTGAGGCAGCTTTCGCAGCCGAACCCAATAAGATTGCCGATGTCACTCGCACCTTAATCGGCATGGTGGCCTTCGATGTGCGTCGCGATGAAAACGAGAATGCCCTGAAGTTGGCCAAGTTGATGATCGACAAGAAATGCGAAGAACCGGCTCTCTATTCGTTTGCAGGTGTCGCCGCCTATCGTCTGGATGACTACGACACAGCTGAAAAGTACTTGAAGCTGGCCAGCGATGCCGGTCGGATCGATGCCGATGGGCGCGAATACCTGGCCGAACTGCCGACTCAAAAGAAGGCCTGGGAAGCGGAGAAACTGATTCGCGAAAAAGAGGCCAAGGCCGACGACCTGCCGCGCGTGAAGTTGGAAACCTCTAAGGGTCCGGTCGTCATCGAACTATTCGAAAACGAAGCGCCCGGTGCCGTGGGGAACTTCATTAACCTGGTCGAGAAGAAGTTCTACGATGGCCTGACGTTCCACCGAGTACTCCCCAACTTCATGGCCCAGGGTGGCGACCCAACAGGCGATGGCAGTGGCGGCCCCGGTTACGAGATCTATTGCGAGTGCGAAAGGCCAGATGCCCGGATGCACTTTCGCGGCACAATGAGCATGGCCCACGCGGGAAAAGACACCGGCGGTTCGCAATTCTTCTTGACCTTCCGCCCCACAACTCACCTCAACAAGCGACACACAGCCTTTGGGCGTGTTGTGGAAGGATTCGACGTGCTGGCAAAGCTGCAGCGGCGTGATCCGCAAGCACCAACTCCCCCTCAGCCGGACAAGATTGTCAAGGCGGAAGTTTTGCGAAAACGGAACCACGATTATAAGCCGAATAAGGTCGAGTAACTTCCGGCAGCTTATCGACTTACGCTGCGGGAAACCGCAGTCATCCAGGCTCAAAATGGCTTACCATTGGCATTTATGCGTCAGCCGCAGCGACCTCGATAACCAGCAATGATAGCGTAACTTAAGTTGCCGTTGCGGCTCTCCGCAGCCGAGTCAGACGGAAGTTAATCTTCCCTTAATCTAGATTTCACCGCATTAGCGGCGCTGGTGATTAAATTCTTAAGAAGTCGCCACTGTTTGTCGCTTGACGAAACGGCTGTGAGGGTTGAGAATTTCAAGTTAGCGGAAAGTGAAAGTTTTTTCACCCTTCGCGCCCCACCATCCACGCCTCAGTCGTCTTACGAATGAGACCGAAGCCAACTTCCGCCAGTCTTGGCTGAATTCTGGTAACGATTTCGTAAAAAAATCGTAGACAGGGAAAGCTCAGGCGTCCTACCTGCGAATGTACATGTCAGAGTCGGATCGTTTTCCCGTAACGCTGCTTGCCAGAAAACCCATTTTCTAGTGACGTCGTTCAGGGGCAAACGTGACGATTGCTGTTCCACCGCCAGCCAAGCTGGACGCCCTAGCGTTCACGCCTAGCCAGTCGAACCCAACGTTTGCCCGCAGCGTCGCTGGGCAATCGTCTGTTCGCTGCACCGGTCAAAGCAGCATCCTGCCGCCCATCGAGGAGATGAATTTCGATGTCCAAAACTCCCACCGCCGACGAAGTCAAGCTCCGCGCAGCCTACGACAACGTGCGGGCCGTACTGCTTGAAGGTGATTTTCAAGATCGCTTGGAAAAGCCGCTCGCCTTCTGGGTATTGCCGGCCGATCGCCGCTTGCCCCTCGCCTTTTTGCCGCGTCCATTGAACGAGCTGCTGCAGTCGTCGTTCGACGAACTGGCGGCCGCGTCGGGCATCGGCAAGAAGAAGATGCTATCGCTGGTCAAGCTGCTAGGCCGCGCTCTCAAGACCGACCCCAACGCTCTCTCGGCCTTTCCCGGCGAACGGAAGAGCCGTCCTGCCGCTGGCGCGGCCGATAACGGACAATTCAACCCCGACCTGGTGTCGGAACTGGTCTGGGCTCAGTGGCGCGAGCAGGTGCAAGTTCACGGCCTCGCTTATGAAAAAGTTGGCCGGCTGTGCCCCGCGCTGCGCGATGTCCCTACGGTCATTTGGAACACGCAGCTCGGCTTTTACTTGAATTACACGCTTGCCGATATTCGCGCCCTGAAGACTCACGGCGAAAAGCGGGTCCGCGTGGTGCTCGAAGTGTTTCATGCCGTACACAACATGCTCACCACCACGCATTCGCTGGGGGGCCTGGCCGTGCGATTGCAGCCCAAGTTCGTGATCGACCTCGAAAACCGGTTGGCCGCAATCCGCTCTCATGGCACACCTCCAACTCGAATTCAGCTCGAGAAGAATTTGATCGAGCCGCTCCTGGCTCAATTGGAACTCGACTGTGGCGATACCGTCGCGGCGATTGCTCGCGATCGTCTTGGGATCGGCAACGAAGGAGTCAGCGTTCGCGTGCAAGCTCGCAAACTGGGGGTGACTCGCGCCCGGGTTTATCAACTGCTCGAAGAGTGCAACCGCGTGATGGTCGTGCGCTGGCCCGAAGGGCGTCGCCAACTCGATGATTTCGCTGCCTGGCTCGACGAAGTCTACGCGCCGGCCGAATGCGCCAACCTGCTTGCTTCACTGCGAGAGTTGCTGTTCCCGCCTAAGTACGATGCCCTGAGCGATCACATGCTCCACGCACTGCCAGAAACTGCTGCAGCTGATTGAGCGCGTTAGTCGCTCGCTCTCAAAAAACGCGTAACATTGCCTGCCGAATTCGCTACTTCACCAGCGTGCGCAGCGTGTAATAGGCTTCGGCCGGATGAAATGGAGCGCCGTCAGCAGCCAGCGACTTAAGTCGCAGTTCGTAGAGGTGCCCGGCACGCAGTTCCGGAAGTGAGAGGGTGACGCGCTTCTTGTCCTTGCTCAGTTCAGCCTTCGCGACTTTTTCGGTTCGCCGGTCGATGTCGTTGCCGCCGTAAGCGGGTGTCGATTCGCGGCGGCAACTGCTGAGGGAGTAGTTGCTCACATCGGTGGCCAACTTCTCGTCGACGGGCTGAAGAAAGTCGAGCTCGAAGCCGCCGCTGGTCGCCCGCATTTCAGCCAGGCCGTGACCGAGGCCGGCTGGATCGAGTTTGATCCGAATGACTTCGCCGATGTTGTTGCCAGCGCCCCAACCACTATCGCGAATGCTACCGACGACGAGTTCGCCAGTCGGTGAAACCTCACAGCAGATGGGCCCGAGTGGTGATTCCTCTGCCGTCGTGGCGACGGTGAGCGGATAGCAGCAGCCCTGATAGTCGCCGTTGACTTTCTGCAAGCTCATCCGAATCAAGCGGCGGGTGTCGTATTCGCAGCCCACTAGGTGCCCTTCGAGCGGGCCGAAGTGGTTGGCCTTGCCGGCCGCTTGTAACTGCTTGGGTGTGGTCAGGAAGCAGATGCCATTCACGCTGCGAGTCCACGGATGCGGAATATCGATCGCAGGAGGCGTGAGCTTGCTCGGCTTTTCGGCTCCCTTGTTTACAAAGCCAAAGTGCTTGCCGGGCTGCACAAAATTCAATTCGTTGTACGGGTTGTAGTTCCCTTGGTTGTCGGTGACGAACAGCTCGTCGTTCGCATTCAGTGCCATCCCCATGGGAAAGCGATGACCGTGGGTGAGGACCTCCTTGGCAAACCATTGCGGATCCGTGGGAGTGGGTTGGCGCGGCGTAAGTTTGAGGACCGAGCCTTTCAACTTGCCGGCCACAGCAGGGCGATTGTCCTGAAAGCAGGGGAGTGCCAGGTAGTAGTTTCCCGCGGTATCCTGCGGCAAACCAACGGCCCAATCGTGATAGTCACTGGTGTAACCCCAGCCGGAAGCGAGTGTACGAATCTCGGTCCCGCTCCGTGCGCTCGACCGACTCACACGCAGCAATCCATACTTCACAGCGACATCGACATAGTCAGCCCCCGCATTGATGCCATAAGGCGCGGCCAAACCATCGACCAGCAGCTCACCTTGCGGCATGGGCTGAGAAAGCGACTCCTTCGCAAATGCCAACACTTGTCCCTTCAGCGACGCGACGACAAGATCGCCATTTGGTCTCCAGGCCAAAGCCGTGGGCATGATCTCTGGCGGTAGAGTCAATCGCTGGCCGGTGAACCCAGGAGCAATCACGACCGGCGGTTGTTCAATCGGGAACGGAGGAAAACGTGGAGCGTGATATTCGTCAGGGGGCAACTGTGACGTATATCTCGCGCCGAAGGAAATGAGCGTCGCATCGCGTTTCAGTGCTTCAATCTTGATGACGCCACTCTCATCGCGAACGAGCTTCGCTTCATGAGCAAGAGGCTGGATGCGGCCACGCGTGCCGAGTTGCCACTCGCCAGCCTCGGCATCCCATTTCGCGGCTGCGTTCTTCGCGGGTGAAAGCAATTGCCAGACGAGTTTGGCGTCTGCCGGCAGGCCCGTCACGTGATAGGTACGATCCAGACCAGACACGCCCTCTTTCGTAGGAACAGGCCGGACGATCTGTTGGACGAGCAACTTCAGTGGCTGGTCTTCTCCGTCGACATCGAACTGCAACTTGTAATCAAAACTGATTCGCTCCTTCGCCAACAAAGTGCTTACTGGATCGGCTAACCACTGACCGGTAGTGGTGGGCTGATAAGTCTTGCCACGCCACTGAAGTGAGAGTTCTGACTCTGCCAACTGCGGATCAAGCAGCGTCGCGCCCGCCGGTTCCCAATACCAATTCTTCCCTTTGGTTCGTTGCCGCGCGAGATCGCCTTGCGACCAATTCAGCAGTCGATGGGTGGCCAGATCAAACAGCAGATTGTGCCGGTTCGGCAGGCCGATGAGCAGGGCGCGTTCCAGCGTTTGGCCCTCGTGTTCGATCAGGTCGCTGATGACGAGGGGCTGTTGGTCTTCATTGTTCTCGCTGGAGTAGAACCGAGCAACGCGAACGGGCTCGGGCAGGGGCGGTTCGAAGCCGGGCTGACTGAGAACATCCCACACGGCAGCTAATTGCTCCTTGAGGTTGTCTTGCAGCACGCCGCGCACGGGGATTTGGACCGAAGGCATTTCCATGCGGGGAACGATGCGGGCCGGATTGCGCACCCAGCGGTCGAACCACTCTTTACGCAGCCGCTCTTGCGGCATCGATAGCGTGGGCCCGCGCGCGGCAGGTGGAGCTTTGACCGGCTGCACGCTCCCCACTTGATGACAGCTGGTGCATCCAAAGCCATCGGTGCCGACGAGTCGACGACCCGCCAGCGCGCGCGCTTCAAGCTGTGCGGGAGTAAAGATTTCTCTGCCAGCGAGACGGTCTACCGGAATTCGATCGGCCTCGACGAAGTACTCCGTCAGTCGTCGTGTTTGCTCGTCGTCCAAGCGGAACTTGGGCATCTGCACCAGCAGGTAAGGGCGATGCGCGGGACCGGCGCGCGTGATCGACTGGACCAGCGCGGCATCGGTGAGCTTATCCCCCACGCTGTTGAGCGACGGCGGCGTCATCGCCGGAATTTGCGGCGCGAGTTCTTCGTGGGCTTCGACCAGCTTGGCGAGTTTCTCGGCCAGGCGCCGAGGCACGACACCGGCCGGCGCAGGCTCGCGGGCATGACAGGCCAGGCAGTTGTTTTCGATCAGCAATTGAGCACCATCCACAACTGACGATCGCACCAGCGAGCTGCGGCGCTCGGTGAAGTACTTTTGGAGCGCGGCTGCATCGCTCTTGGCCACCGCAAACTTGGGCTGCGACCTGCCAATCACCTGACCAGCTGACGCACAACTCTGGTCCCACTTGCTCTCGCGACGCAACAACGGCACCACGGCAGGCGCACTTAGCTTGGTTACTTCAGTGGCCTCCGGCAGGCGATGGCATTGATCGCAGCGGTACTTTCGCGCGATCTCGCGGGCCTTGGCTCCGTTCGCCTTGGTTCCCGACTCTCGTCCCTCGTCCCCCGTCTCCTTGCCCAGATAAAGCGCCAGCGACTGCCGCTGATCGGCTGTGAGCGCGAACACGGGCATCCGATGATCGCGATTGAGCGACTCGGGCTGTTCGAGCCAGCGAGCAAAGTACTCGGCGGGACGCTTGGCTGCGACGTGAGTCAGATCGCCGCCGCCGAAGAGACCACTCTCGCCAAACTCGCCCCGTTGATGACAGGCAAGACACCCCTGCGTGAAGAACAACCGCTCACCCTCGGCAGCAGAAGGCGGCGCACGCTTTTCTTTCTTCTGTTTGGAGTTGCTCTCTTTCGGCGGAGCCTCTTTCGGCTGGGACGCTGGTTTTTGCTTGGGTTGCTGCGGGCTGTGGCTGGTGAGGAGCCAATCGGCGAGGACTTCCGCCTCGGATGGGTCCATTCCCAGATAGGGCATCCGCCGTTCAATTCGGGGCTCTTCCTTTTCCGAAGCAGGCACCGCGTGTTTCGCCATCAACCAGTTCACCAGCCAAGGTCGCTGCAAGTTGCCAGCCAATTGATCGAGGGCTGGGGCGGGAACCGGTGAAGTCTTCGCAGCTGCCTCGCCGGAATGGCACGCTTCGCAGCGGAGCGCCCGCGTGAGGACAGCGCCCCGTTCGAAATCGACCCGCAACGTCAGCCTGCGATCATGAGCTAGATTGCGGGCTGGAATGGGTTCGAGCGCAAAGCGCTCGCTGGACCAGTGGAGCGAAATGCTCTCGCCCGAGTTGTGCGGAGCGAAGTAAATCTCGATCGGCACTGCGCCATACGAAAGCTTTTGCGGGGGGGATTCCAGCCAACCTTGCGAAACAAGATTTTTGCCAGTGTCGATAATCGGCTTGCCGTCCAGCACCAGATGAGTGCCGCGTCCCGCCGTGTGTAAGTAAAAGGTGTACTGGCCATCTTCAGGTACTAGCAGCACACCGCGCCACACGCTGTTGTGCTGCGTGTGGCCAGCGGAATCCAGTCGCTCATCGGCTACCCTTGCGCCGCGGTTGACGGTGGGTTCCAGCTTCCTGAACTTCACTTGGTTGTCACCATGTTCGGCGATCAGCCCGGGCAAATAGGGCTCTTCTTCACCTTCTTCTTCCTGGGCGAAGACCGGCAGCGCGCAGAGAGCGGCGAACCAGCAGGCTAAGCATTGCAAAAAATTCTTCCACCGCATGCGCGTTCCCCGAGAGCGTGTCAAACCATCCGCGGTCTGTCTGCAATTCCAAGCGTTACTTGTTGATTGTGCCTGCAGACCCTGCAGATTGCTACCGGCGTCCTTCTGCGATCCTCCACTTAAGAACCGTTGGACTGCAGCGGCCGCGGTCGCTCCCCTCAGCTTGATTGCGATTCCGTCACGCTGCAAAATAGCGGACGACTTCTAGCGAACTTTCTCGCGAATTCAAATCCTTGGGGAGTGACGTACATGCGTAACGGGCGATTGATGGCTTGGTCGTTTGGTCTGCTGCTGGCGGTGGCCGGCCTGGCTCAGGCGGCAGATGGCAAAGCGGCTTACACCAACGAAAAAGAGGCTGGACCGGACTTCGCCGTGCAAGGCGAGTATGCCGGGACCGACGTTGAAGGGCATAAGTGGGGCGTGCAGGTGATCGCCCTCGGTGACGGCAAGTTCGATGTGGTCGGCTATCCCGGCGGATTGCCTGGCGATGGCTGGAAGCGCGGCGACGCAACCAAGCGCGGCAAAGGCGAAACCACCGACGGCACCGTCAACGTGAAAGGCGACGATTGGACTGCCACTATCAAGGCTGGCACGATGACCGTCTCGCACGATGGCAAGCAAGTCGCCGAGATCAAGAAGACCGAACGAAAGAGCCCGACGCTGGGCGCGAAGGCACCGACTGGCGCGACGGTCCTGTTCGATGGCACCACGGCCGACAACTTTAAGAACGGCAAGCTGGTCGAAGGGAACCTGCTCGGCGCGACCAACTGCGAAACGAACGCCAAATTTGGCGACCATACGCTGCACATCGAGTTCCGCACCCCGTTCATGCCCGCATCACGGGGCCAAGGTCGCGGTAACAGCGGCGTCTATATGCAGAGCCGCTATGAGCTGCAAGTGCTCGATTCGTTCGGCCTCGACGGCAAGAACAACGAATGCGGCGGCATCTACACTGTCGCCGAGCCGATCGTCAACATGTGCCTGCCCCCCCTGGCCTGGCAAACCTACGACATCGACTTCACCGCCGCCAAATACGACAACGGCAAGAAGATCGAGAACGCCCGCGCCACGATCAAGCACAACGGCGTCGTGATTCACGAAAACCTCGACCTCAAGAACGGCACTCCGGGCAAAGCCAAAGAGGGCCCCGAACCACTCGGCATCTTCCTGCAAGACCACGGCAACCCCGTGGTCTTCCGCAATATCTGGATCGTTGAGAAGAAGTAACTTTCTCTCGATGTAAACGAAATTGAAATGGCCGGTGCGATGTCAATCACGCCGGCCATTTTCGTTACGTCACACGCGCCAACCTTCGCGGTTCTCGATCTTCACCCATTGGTTGAGGTCGGTGAGGTTCGTGACTCGCATGTTGGGGCCATCCCATTGAACGGGATTGCCAACCCCCGCGCGCTGGGCAAGATTGCCGAGCAGTGTGAATTCGGTAAGCTTAGCTGAATAGTCGAAGTGCGAGGCAGTGTCGTTTTTGCCTTCGCGCACAGCGCGAAGGAAATCGCTCCCCACGCTGGAGGGGCGCGGCAGCGTCTTAGCGGGAGCTGGTGTTGCTTTCATCTGTTCGGGCGAAACGATTCGCATGCTGCCGCCGTATGTACCCGTGTAGAGCATGCCCTTCTCGCCGACATAGATGGTGCCGTTCGAATCGAATTTCTGCTCCGGATACTTGGCTACCAGTTCGGTCAACAGTGGCGGAACATTGGATTTGCCACGCGTACCCTTGGGCGCTGCCGTATTCGCGTCGCCGGTATCGCCAACGCCGATGCGGCCGTCATACCAATAGGCTTTGAGCGCTGGCATGTCGCCACGGGCAGGAAAATCCCAGCGAATGCGCGTGCCAGTAGGCAGCCGTTCTTTGGTACCTCCCGACATCTGCTCCACTTCGACCGTCGTGGGATGTTCCAACTTGAGTGCCCAATAGACGCCGTCGAGCACATGGCAACCCATATTGCCGAGCGAACCGTTGCCGAAGTCGTACCAGCCGTGCCACTCGTGCTTGTGCAGATCGACGTGGTAGTCGCGAAACGGAGCAGGGCCAATCCAACTGTCCCAGTTGAGGCCAGTCGGCACCGTCAGCGCTGGCGGTCGTGCGCCGATGCCACCGTTCGCCCGATTGGACCAGCTATGGGTTTCAGTGATCTTGCCGATCGCGCCGGCCCAGACATATTCGCACAATCGGCGATAGCCTTCGTCGCAGTGCCCTTGGTTGCCCATCTGCGTTGGCACTTTGTATTTGGCAGCAAACGCGGACATCTGTCGCGCTTCGTCCACCGTGTGACAGAGGGGCTTTTCGCAGTAGACGCCAATGCCAAGTTGCATGGCCATCAACGACGGCAATGCGTGCTGGTGATTCGGTGTGGCGATGAAGACCGCATCAATCTGCTTGCCGAGCTTATCGAACATCGTCCGATAGTCGGTGAAGGTTTGCACCTTGTCGGCCAGAGCGGCGTTCTTGTTCTTGATCGAGTTGCGCGTCGAATCGAGTTGCTTCTCGTCCGCATCGACGATGGCGACCAGATTCTGGCTGAGCGAAGTGCCGATGTGCGACTGACCGCGCCCGCCACAGCCAATCACCACGCAATTGACCTTCTCCTTCGCTTCCGCCGCATAAACCGAAGTCGGCCCGGCCAGCAACGCCGCGGCGGAAAGTCCACCGGCAGCCCGGGCGGAGTTCTGCAGAAACGTACGACGACTCTGGGATCGTGAGATGTTATCTGTCATGGGAGTGGTCTCGGCAGGGGAGGAGTTTTTGTGGTGAGAGAATTTGCGATGGCATATCGAGAGGCTTACTCAGACTTCTTTACAGAATCGTCGGTCGGCGATGGCGTTGCCTTTTCGTCTGCTGGAGTTGGCTGCTGGGGCTCGGGCTTTTTTGATTTTGGCTTGCTCTTCGGTTTTTTTGGCCCTGCCTTTTTTGGCTCTGCTTTTGGGGGCTTCTCTTCGTCGGCTTTGGCTTCCTTCACCGCCGGCTTGGTGGCGGGAAGCTCGCGAATCTTGAGATTGCGGAAGTCGACGCCGGTGTTGTGGTTTTGCAGCACGAGGCGTCCGCGGGGATGTTCAGCCCAACCCTTCCCGCGGAACTTACTCTTCTCCACTGCTGCGTTCATGGCTTCGCTGCCGAATTCGACTTCGACCACCTTGCGGCCATTCAGCCAATGCTCCCAATGATTGCCGTCGACGACGATTTTGGATTGATTGAATTCACCCGCGGGCGCGAGTTCCTTTCCTTCCGGCGCAAACAGTCCATAGAGCGACGCGGTTGAGAACTTATCGTTCCCCTTGGAGTCTGTCAGGCATTGATACTCGGGGCCAAACGCGTAGCCATTTCCTTTGGTCTCTTGCACGCGATACTTCACGCCGCTGTTCCCTTTGGAGTTGGGAAAACGCCATTCGAAAGTGAACTCGAAATTTTCAAACTCCTGGTCGGTCGTCAGATCGTTGCGCTTTTTGCCACTAGCAACGCACTTGAGGCAACCCTCTTGGGCAACCCAGCAATCGGGCACTTCGTCCATGCCCAGCCCACGCCAGTGCTTGAGCGATTCGCCGTCGAACAACAACTTCCAACCTGCGGCGGCTTCCTCTTTGGTGAGCGACTGTCTAGCCGAGCTATCGTCAGCGGTTATCGTCGGGCAAGAGAACGCGAGAAGCGTGAGCGCGAAGAAATACCGTTGCATGGCATGACCATTGAGAGGAGGAAGCAAGCTGGTGGGAAGAACCGACCACAGGCAACGATTCTTTCCACTCTAAAATAGCTGAACCGGTTTCGAATGCAACATTGAGCGATCATCGGCGACTCGACGCATTCAGGTGAAGCTAGTCGTCCAGATCGGCCGTGTTCCGGCGGATAAATTCCGTGACCTGAGGCTTGCCAATCGCACCTGAGGCCACTCCCTGGACGTGCTCTGCAAATTCGTCCTCAGACGCTGTTAGCATCATGCCATTCAATCGCAAAAAGACGGTGGCAGTTGCGGCACCCACTCTCTTGTTCCCATCCAAGAACGGATGGTTTTGCACCAGGTGAAACAAGTAGGCCGCCGCCATTTCAAAAAGATCGGTGTGTAAATAGCTACCTAGGAAGGTTTGCTGTGGAATCGCATCCCACCAAAGAGGGCCAATTGACTGTGATGAATCTCCATCACTTCCTCAACAGTCAGAAACTCCACAGCCACGCGAAGTTACTCCGCCAGTCGACGGAACGTCTTCGCGTATTGCTGATTCGTGGCGGCCAGCGCGTTCACGAATCGCGTTCGGCGTTCGCTGCTCGATTCCTGTGTCTCGATCGCCAGCCGCAGGAGTTCTAGCAATTCTTTAAGATTGGCGCGCTTCTGCTCATCGAACAACCAGGGCAGGACAACAATGGCACCGGCCATCTCGGCTACTTCGACTTTGGTCGATTCATCGATTCCGAGATGCTCCAGAATCGACGGCGCAATACGAACTCCCAATCCGTCTTCGAGTTTATCCAGTGGTTGCGGCATTCTTGGAGGCGGACATAAACCTTGTCACGCCGCGCACCATGAAATAAGGACTTACGTCACCGTGGGACACAAACCTTGTCCGAGTTGAGACAGAAAGTCTGGCCTGTGGACCGCTTTAAGACACAAAGTTTGGCACGTGGCGCAAGCGATGTCCAGTTGATTTGCCGACCGATCATCGAGCGCGCAGGCTTGTACCACGATCGCCGTAATTCAACGCTGCACTGTCGGTCGAGACCTCCAGCGCCGTCTGCTCGTCGATCCCGAGCAGATCGAGGATCGAACGGTCGATCACCAGCGCCAAACTATTGCCGTGTTTACTCAGCTTCTTGATCATCTCGATCACTCCTGCGAAGTCCACTTCACTTACTCCAATGGTACTACATTGTATTCACATTGTTAAACCATCTTTGTGCATCACGATGTTGCCGCAATCGGCCCCAACCCGCCCGAGCCACCCCCCGGTCGAGTTGGGGCGCAGATCGCGATTTCTTCGCTTGCCGTTAGCGAGGCTTCGACGATGTGCCCTCCCCATTGTCTTTGCGGGCACGTTGTTCCAACTGGGTGACCTGCGTGATTTGCTTGGAAAGCCGCAAGGTCAATTCGATGAGCGGGCCGTATCGTTCGATCGTCTCGAGCGAACCGCCGCTGGCCGCCAAACCTTGGCGAAGCGTCTCGGCCACGATGAGCTCGGTGTCAAACAAGTCCGAATTCACTCCGGCCAAGCAGGCGATCATGGTGTTGGGCTCCGCTTGGGCCTCGACGCGATGATCGTAAATCCGCTGCCGACGACTATCGTAGGCCGGATCGAACGGCACCGTCGCCGGCGACTCGTCGATGGGATTCAGCGCCTCGATGGATTCCTCCGACTGGGCAACGACCTCGTCGGTAATTTCTTCTGTGTCAGTCATCCTTCAGTCCTCCATGGTGAAAAAGAAACGAACTACTAGCGGACGACGTTCTTGTCGCCGCGACTCTTCCGTAACGTGTCTCCGTGATAGTGAAATCCGAGTTGCAGTAATACGGGCTCAAGCCGTCGCTTGGCCGTTCGCAAGGCCTTGTTGCCTTCCGCGGCCAATTTGGCGACTTGTCGGTTCTGGTGATGTTCATGATGTAGCTCAAGTAGTTCTTGGCGTACGCGTTGAACAAGTTCTTCGTCACGCCCCACGTAAACGGCCCGAGCGCGGCCCCCCAGCCGAAACCTTAGTCGCCAATAACCTTCATGTCCGTGGCCGCGATCATCTTGAGTTAGGTATCCCTTTTGGCGTAGAGCTTCTAATTCTGAGAGACCAAGTCCGAGTCGGCGAAGCGCCGGGAAAGATTTAGTTTCGTCGTCGGCGTTCTCGACGGCATTGACGTCGGGCGTGGCTTCCATTTCGTCATCTCCTTAGCAAGCGACACCATCTGGCCGCTGATGGCCAGCAACTCCGACACCGATTTGTCCGTGCCCTTCAACGACTCTTCGCGTTGCGGCGAAAGGCCCTGCAACATTTGCTCGCGGACCGTGGGCGCCTTCTCCAGAAAGAGGGCGTTCAGTTGTACGAATTGAAGTTGCAAGGCGCGGTCAAGCGGGTCGACGGCCGCCTCGGCTTGACGCAACATCGGCCCGGTGACCTGGCGAGCCACGACGCGGTGGTAATTGTGCAAAGCTTCCTTACGTCGCTGACGGCTCTTTTCGTCCGTCGTGACGAGCATGGTCTCGTGAAGATGCTCAACGGCACCGGCCAAGTCGGTCGGCGGCGTGACCATAGCCGGCTTGGTCTTGAGGTGATCCAACTTGCCGACGCCCGAGTAGATGCCGTCGAGTAAAGCGTCCTTAATCCAAACAGATTCGCCACGGGACAGAGCGAAGCGAATCGCCTCGAAATCGCGTTCAGACGGAGTCCACTGGCTGAGCTCGCCGATGTCGATATGGCGATAACGCGCCATCACCTTCAGTTCGTCGACGGCGGCTTGCATGGAAACCGGGTCCGTTTTCGACATCAAGCACAGACGCCATCGCACAAGAGTCAGCCGGATGGGGGGCTCATCCTTTCCGACATAACCGGAGCTAGGAAGGATGTAGGGCGGCATGCCCGGCATACCCGCCGACCCGACGTTCGGCGTCGCCCTACGAAGGCCAGATCGATAAAGTGGATCATTCGGGTCGGGGGCCGATTCCAACCCGTGATCATCTTGCTGGCTTTGACTTTCAAATTGTTCCTCGTGCTGCCGTTCGCTCAGCCGTTGCGTAACACCGTAGTACTGGCACAACAGATCGATCCCTTGCTGATTCAGACGATTGAGGCCGGCGATCGGAGCGGCTACCAGCCCGAATGACCGCAACAGAATGGTGTCGTTGATCGTGTCCGTCAGGAACACGGCCTGCTCGTCCATATCGAGAGCGTCGAACGTGTGTTTGTCGCCCAACACCTCGAAAATCGGGGCTTTGTCCCCCAACACGCAGCCGGCTTCGGTCATCAGATTGCGAACCCGGCCTGTGGTCGTATCGATCAGCACGACGAAGGCGACGTCGGGAGCCGCGAGCATCGGGCGCAGGGCGAGCCGACCGTCGGCATCCTTCTTCACTATGCCGCTTCTCACCAAACTCTGCTCAGAATGACGCTCCATCAACGAGGCCAAAGCCGCCGCCGGGTCCGTCGGTCCTAACAGGGAGTGCTTATCCGCTTCGCAGCAATTCCAAGGAGCCGGGAACGCAAACGGTCGGCATAGTTCTAAATAGGAATCAAAGCAGGAATTCATTGTGTTTCTCCGTAAACTGGGTGGTGCAGACGCCGACGGCGTCTGCAGGTTGTCATTCGGTTAATTTGCTGCCGCCGAAGCGGCCGTCCGATCTTCATCAGCTCGTTCGTTATTCTGCGGCGATGCCGAGCGTTGAATCTGGGCGAGTTCGAGACGTTGTGCCCACCGCTGCATGCGAAATGCGAGTTTCTCACGTTCCAGTTGGAGGAATTTCTCGTCGCGACGAATCTCGACAGCTAACTTCATGAACTCGATCGACTGTTCCGAGGTGAGGGGCATCTCGGTGGCTTGCACAATCTTGGCGTGCAACAACATTGCGGCGTCGGCGAATTGCTCAGCCGGCTCAGTCGGCAAGCGAAGCTTGGCTTCGATCAACTTCTTGGCGACATAAGGACCGTAGGAATAGGCCGCCCGCAACCGAGCGGCTACGTCATCGCGGCCGGCGTCTGCCTCGGGATTGATTACTTTGGCGACGATCCAGGGCGCAGCGGTCAGCATCGGACGAACGTCGAAGTACAGGTTCTCGATGACCTGCAGTATGGCCTCCTGTACCTGCAACAGTTCGCAAATCTCGGCGGCGGGAACATTGGCCAAGACGAGTATCTGGACGGCCACTCGCAGTTCCGGCTGGCCCCAAGCCGCAACTGCCGTCGCGATATCTGGGTATTTCTTGCCGGCCGCAGCTTGCCCGGGCTCACCCTGCGATTGCAGTCGGTAGAACTCCGCCGCTTGTCGCGTCGCCACGTCAAACTCGCCGGGCATCCGCACTTTATCGCGGGCAGCATAGTCTTCGGCCAAGTGCTTACGCCAATCGGCGCCCAGCTCCACGCGCCTCCATCCGACGCATAAATTCCCAACCTGTTCCATAGCTGATCTCCGTAATCGTGTCTCGAGAAGCCGTTACACGCCATCACCGATAATTGTCGGCCGCCTTGCTTGGCGTAACTACGGACGTCTTTTGGCGTAGCTCCGCCAATCGCGCCTTCGAGAGACGATAGCCGGCGCCAGTTTTGGCTTCGATGAGCGATTTGATAGGAGCCGGAAGCTTCTTGTAGACCCGATCAACCCGGTCGATAAGCTTGAGGACTTCATCCTGCGCGTAATCTCTCGGTCCGAACCAGACGTTTGGCTCGCTAATCAGCAAGTTGACCAAGCGCACCCCTTCATAATCGACGGGATAGGGACGACCTGCGACAATCACGATCGACTCCTCCAGATCAACCTCAATCAAGGGCGCCGGCGTCTTCGGTTGCTCAGCGCCGCTTGAATGCGTCGGCACGCGTCGCAACAACGTCTCGATCAGTTCCAAGATCTCCGAGTAGGCGGGCGGCTTCTGCTGCACGAGCGCTAGCAGCTGAGTTGCGAACGGGTTGCCGACGACTTGCCCTGGATAAGGCAGCGATCGGATCCTCACTTGCCCGCGCGGAATAACGGCGACTTCATAGCCCGTCTTACCGGGACGAACGTCAATCTGTTGAGCCGGGGCGTCGACGATCTTCCGAGCATCCAGCGCGTATTGAACGCTCAGTTGCAAAAGCTTGGTTGGACTCGGATGCGGGCGTCCTAATTCGGCATACAGTTTGGATAGCACTTGATCTTCGGCATCGAGATACTGTTCGATTGCTACTTGACTGGTACAGCCGAGCCTCTCTAGCTGCAAAATCAACTGATCTAGATAGGCACCGACAAGCTCTGCATCCTTGCGTGCGTCGGCTTGGATTTGCCGAATATGCTTGTTCAGGAGGGCATTCGTCACCTGCGACTTGGGGATTTTCAAGAGGACGGCCAACGCCGCTCGTACTAGGTCTCGATCACCCGTCGCTTGGCGATTTTGACGAGATACCGATGGCGAGGGCTCACACGACAGTCGCTTGGTCAGCGCGTGAATGACCCGTTGGGCCAACTCATTGGACGCATTCGTTGCAACGGGCGGCTTGGCGGCTCGACGATGGCTCGATTTCTTCTTCATGGAACTCTCTGTCTAATCCTGTTTTGAGCTAGCACTGTGCAGACGTTCGATAATCGGACGCCGCGTTAACGAGTTAATAGTCGTCGCCAGTCGTCCGAAGGCAAAAAGAACCACAGGACCAGCATGCGGCGTGGGCGCGTCGCGATAAGTTTTTTTCTATCAAGCGTTTATGACGATGCGATAGCGCCGACGTCGCGAGCGGGACACTTGGGACGTCCAGAGAACGGGTGCCCCCAACCTGGACGAATCGAGATGTTTTCCTACGGGGGACGATTCTTCATGTCAGCTCCGCCCGTCTGCGGAATAGCGCTCATATGACGGCCGGCGGAATCGATCCCCTAATCCGACGCGTCCGCGGCGGTGAAACCAAAAGTATCGCCGAAGTGATCCGTCGTTTTGAGCAGCCCGTCTGGTGGGTCGTCGCGGCCATGTTGCAAGATTTCGATCGTTCGCGCGAGATGCTGCAACAGGTGTTCGTCAACGCCTACTTGCATCTCGGTGAGTTCCAACTCGGCCGCGACTTCCAGTAATCGATCAAGGAGATCCCGCGCAAGGCCGAGAGTCGCATGGCCGCGGTGGGAATCATCTACAATCCGCAGTCGAGTTGAAACACGAAGGGGGCGCGGCACTCTTGGCCAAGTGGGAACAACTCGATGCTCAGCGCTGGCGCGGTTGGCGGAGTGAGGTCTATCGCGAACAGACCCAATACTTCCGCAACCATCAGCATCGCATGGATTATCCGCGCTATATCGCCAACGGCTGGCAGATCGGCTCGGGACCTGTCGAGTCCGGCTGCAAACGCCTCGTCACGCAACGCCTCAAAGGCGCCGGCATGCGCTGGAAAGAACGCGGCACGAACACCATGTGCCACCTCCGCGCCCTGCTCCTCAGCCATCCCAGCCAATGGAACCACTACTGGGCCGCTAGCGAACCAACCCTTCACCTACAAAACTGAACCCTGCCCCGCGGCTCGTGCGTCGGCACCCGCCAACCATATGAGCACTTGCGAATAGCGACGGCTGTACCCCAGTCGCGTGTTGTCCGCACCGGGTGACTTACGAGGTCGGATTTATCGCTCATTTGGACTGTCCAATCGATTGGCAACAATGTCCCCCCGAAAATTCAAATGACACCCTAAACCGCAGGCGGCCAATTAGATCGCCCGCGCCGGTAAGTAACACTAGAACATCGACGTGCGCTCACAGATACCTAGAAGACCCGACCTAGCAGCCATGCGACCTTTGCTTCATTCATAAGGACGTTCAAGGTTGGCGGATCAATCTGATTTCCAGACGCAAATTTCGTCTTTGCTGCCGGAAACAAGGTTCCGGCCGTCGGCGCTGATCGCGAGACACATTACAGTTTCGACGTGCCCCGCGAGGGTTGCCACCTGCTTGCCGGAGCGGATGTCCCAGATTCGAATGGTTTTGTCTTCGCCTGCCGACACAAGGCGCAAGCCGTCAGACGAGAACAGGACCGACGTGACGTCGCCTGTGTGACCGCGAAAGGTCTGCACCACGTCGCCGGTTTCCGCGTTCCATAGACGTAGCGAGTCGTCCCAACTTGCAGAGACGATATGTTTGCCCGAGGGACTGAAGGCGACCGACGTCACGGTTTCCGTGTGACCGCGGAGCGTCCGGACTTCCTCGCCGCTTAACGTGTCCCAGATTTTCAGCTCGTTCTCGCCGTCACCGGTTACGATCTGCTTGCCATTGGGGCTGAACGCCGCCGTGGTTACATCGTATTCATTGCCTTGCTCGAAAGTGAGCAGCTCTGTGCCGTCGCTTGTGTCCCAAACAACCAGCGAATCGTCGGCGCTGCCGGAGGCTAGGTATTTGCCGGACGGATCGAAGCGGACCACCGTGATCGAGTCCTCATGCCCGTCAAATTGCCTCACCTGCTTGCCGGTCTGAGCATCGCAAATTTCAAGTTTGCCGTCGTACGTTCCCACAGCGATTCGCTTGCCATCGTTATGGAACGCGACAGCGGTCACAGGGCTGGCGTAGCGGCGTAGCATCCGGACTGGGCCGCCGGCCTTCAGATCCCACAGCCTGAGCGTTTGATCGTCGCCGCCGGACACAAGCCAAGCGCTGTCGGGGCTGATCGCCACCGACAACACCCAGCGATCATGGCCCCGCAGCACGGTAAGCTCGCGGGATTGCGGAGCCGCCTCATCGGCGTGCGCAATCACCTTCATCGCGGCAATCCCCAACCACCAAGTCACCAGGCAAAGCATCAATCGCATTACGGAGGTGGCAATGCGCGAACGCAAGTTCAACCGCCGCAGGTTGCGTCTGTCGGCGATCCTCATACCAGTAATTCCGTGATCGGGCCCTTGCTCTCCTTAAACGATTCCACAGGACAACGCAGTTGCTGCAAGATCGTCAGGTATAGATCCGAAGCCGAACGCTCGTTCCCCTTCCACTTCAGATGCTGGCCGTGCCGGAAGCCGAGCTTATTGCCGCCAGCTAACAGCAGAGGGAAGTTGCTGCCCGAATGGCTGCTGATCTGCGACCCACCCAAGAGCAGGACAGTGTGGTCGAGCAACGTGCCGTCGCTGGCTTCGATGGCCGCCAGTTTGTCCATCAGTCGTGCCAGACATTCGCAGTACATCCGATCGCGCAGTCCGATCAGTTTCGTATCAGAGTTGTCCACGCCGCGGTTTCCGGAACCCTTGTGATGATAGTCGTGAACGCCGCGTGTGGGCGCTCCAGTCGTTTTCGCCCACTCCTTGTACTCGTCATAGCTGGGCCCGGCTTCGCCGCCCAGGGTTTGGGTCACCACACGCGTCATATCTGTTTGAAAGGCAAGCACGATCAGGTCTATCATGAGCTCGATGTGGTCCCGCATGCTCGACTTGCTCTTGGGTTCGGTTTGTACACTCGTTTCGTCGAACGACGGTCGCCCCTTTTTAAGAATGGCCTCGCGATCGTCAAGCCGCTTCTCGACTTCGCGGATGGAAGTCAGGTATTGCTCCATGCGTTGTTGATCCGCGCGACCCAGCCTCCGCTGCAGGTCTTTCACGTCGCCAACAGCCGTGTCGAGGATACTGCGATTGAGCACAAGCCGGGCTTTGGCCTGCTTTAGGTGGGAAGCATCGGCGGGTGGAAAAAGGTTCTCGAATATTGACCGATAGTCACTCGTCGCCGGAATGTCGACCCCCAAAGCATTGCGCGAGAGCGTCGCCGCGCCCACGCCTGAAGTCCACGACAGCACCAGCGACGGCAGGTAAGTTGGTCCGATGTACTTCGCCGCCACCTGATCCATCGACACGGAATTGCTCAGTACGCCGGGCGTGATGTTGATGTTGTGCCCGGTGAGAAAATTGTACGGGTGAGGATGGCCGCTGATCCGCCCTTCGATGTGAGATAGGCTGGTCAGCACGCTGAACCGCTCGCGATGGCGAGCGAGCGGCTCATGCGTCGGCGAAATGGCATACTGGAAGCCTGTATCTACGGGGAACCAGTTGTAGTGGTTGATGCAGCCGGGAACATAAAAGCAGGCGAGCCGCCCAGGATCGGATTTTCCTCGAGCGGCGGCAAGCGTCTTGCCAGACATGATCTCCAGCCAAGGGATCGCAATGCTGGCGCCCAAGCCTCGCAGAATCGTACGACGGGAAATCGAGTTAGCTTTGGCGTTCATTGCAAAGGACCTGTGGGGTTGGAGGTACTTTCCAGAAACACTTGAGAGCGAATCAAGGACTTAAGCAAGTCGCGCATCGCGTAGCTTGTGCCTGCATGCTCGTTCATGATTTCCCGAATCGTGATGAGATCAAGGGCATGCGGCATGCGCCCGGTTCCGTAGAGCGTGAGCTTCTTGAGCAATCCCCGGACGATATCGTCGCGGTAGTGCCTGGCGAGTAATTCCTTGCACTCCTCGAAGCTGGTAAATTCTTCTCCGCGGGGCAAGGTTCCCACAGCATCGACGGGCCGGGTCTTGCCTTCACCGCGCCATTCGATTTTGCCATCCAATTCGGCACGGTGATAGCGTTCGTGTTCGACATTTCGCCAACGACCGCTCAGGTCGAAATTTTGGAAGGCGAAACCTAGCGGGTCCATCTTCTTGTGGCAAACCGAGCATTTGCTGTCCGCCTGGTGCTGGATGAGCAACTCCCGAAAACTCTTGCCCTGGTTCCCCTTGTCGAACGGCAGCAGTTCGGGAACTTCCAGCGGAGGCGGAGGTGGTGGATCATCCAGGATGTGGTTCAAGGTCCATGATCCCCGGTATATCACCCAGTTGTCTCCCATCCAACAGAGCATCGACTGAATTCCGGCGTGGCCCAGCACGCCGCCCCCACGCGGATCGTCCTCACGAGGTCGCACCGCAACCTTCCGCAACGTGCCACCCTCGATACCAGGGTGACCGTAATGAACCGCCAGGATATCGTTCATCATCGTCCAGTCACTGGAAATCAACTCTTTCGCCGGGCGGTTGTCCCTGAAAAGTTGCGCGACATATTGAATGGTTTCCTCTCTCATCGAATCTTTCAGGTGCCGTCCGAATCGGAAATCCTGTTTCCTGAAATGAGTCATCGTCTGAGTGATCGGCTGGTTGAGATTGAGCCATTGCGTCACAAACGGACGGAAAAAGGCGTCGCTGCGCGGGTCGCCCAGCAGGCGGTCGACTTGCGCGTCAAGCACTTGCGGGTCACGGAGTTTGCCAGCAGTAGCTAGTTTTCGTAATTCTTGGTCTGGAGGGGCGCCAACGAGCATGAAGCTCAGCCGCGCAGCGATCGCGTGCTGAGCGACGAGCGAGTCTTTGTCAGACGGGGAAGCCAGATAGCGGAACGGCCCGCCCATCAGCACCGCTTGGAAAGCTGCCCGCAATGCCTCGTCAAACGAAAGCTCTTCTTTGCGAATCTGCCGGTAGAGCGCGAAGAACTTCACTTGTTCCTCGTCGGTCGCCGGCCGGCGCCAAGCGCGCTCGATCCAGAGACGAAGCAGCTTTCCTGCAATCGCCTCGTCATCTTTGAGGTCGCCGATTTCTGCCTGCCAGGCAGCGGGAGGCCACGCGGCGAGGTGATCGTAATCGACTTCGATCGACTCGATCACAATGGAAGGCACGGGCTGCTCATCAGGTGCGCGCAGTACCTTGCGATCAAACTTGGGGCGGTAGACACCGATTCCGCCTGGGATATTGTCCTCCGGCTTGCTGGAGTCGTCATTCGGGAACCCGTCGACTGCATAGGGAACTTCGACGAAAGACTGCAGCATGATTTTGATCGCGTCACCTTCGATCAAACAATCTTCCATGCGCACGGCATACGTCAGCGTTTGCGGCTCCTCGCCGATGGGACGATAATCGATGTAGTTGCCGCCGACCTTGACCCACAGGATTGGAATGGGCAGCCCAGGCATTGGCCGCCGCGTTTTCACGCGGAGCGTCATCTTGAGCGCCGCGCGCTTGTCCGGCGGTGCCGGCAAGGCGAGAAATGAATTGCCATTATCGCCCGTCCACTGCGTCGGCAGATACAGCCCGATTCCCTTCTTGCTCGGCAACCCTTTGGATCGGGTGAAGATTCCGTGGTCCTTCCAGTTTGATTCGATGAACTTGTAAAAATCGGTGAATTCCAATTCGCGGAAATCCAGGTTGATTTTGCGGTCGCGGGCCGGCTCCAGAAAGCGGATGCTCTCGACTGCCCGCTGCGTTACTTCGAGCAACTGGGCGACCGAATCGGCTGCATCTTGCAGCGCGACCGCGCCGGTATCGAAGCCATCAACTTTGGCGTCCTCTGGCAGTCCTGCGGCAAAGTCAATCGGCAGTCCAGTAAGGTCTTGCAGTGCGGCCGAAAACTCCCGGCGATTCAGCCGCCGCTGCGTTCCGCCCGTAATCGCGATTTGCTGTGCTGTCTGGTCGCTGATCCACTTCAAGATCTGCTGCCGCTCTGCCGCGGTCGGCTGCGGTTCACCTTTTGGCGGCATCTCGCCGCTGATCAGCGCTTCGTAAACCTTCGTCCACAATGGCTGGCTCTCCTCATCGAATCCTGCGACCCGATCGAGGCGAACCTGGGCGTTTTGTTCCTTGTCGCCATGGCAGCCCACACAATTCTTGCTCAGCAGCTGCCGGACGTCTTGTGGATCCGCCATGGCTTGGTTCGCGGCAGACCCCAGGATTAGAATACACGCTAGGAAAGTGGGCCACCTTGAGGGCGAGCCTAAATTGAATGCAATCTCATTCATTTTCGTACAACACGTTACGTGTTTCAACTTTGGGACGGGTTTTGACAGGGCTGCGCAATTGTTCAATTTGCGGTCTGGGCTTTTTACAAGCCTGAAGCGCAAGCGAAGGAATGGACGTGGTTCCTTCGCTCGCGCTTCAGGCTTATGAAGAAACAGGCTCCCTAGCTTGAATAAGTGCGTGACCCTGCGGGTTTTGACATGTCTCAAGTCAGTATTCTCGCCTCACCCTTATAGTTTCGATGAATGGGACGCAGTTTCGTTCAGGCCAAAATCTCTTGGATCACCGTCCCCGAAACATCAGTCAAACGGAAATCGCGGCCGCCGTAGCGGTAGGTGAGACGTTCGTGATCGAGGCCCATGAGGTGCAGCATGGTGGCGTGCAGGTCGTGGGGGTGAACTCGTTTTTCCACCGCCTTGAAACCGAACTCGTCGGTCGCGCCGTAAGCCAAGCCGCCGCGCACGCCCCCGCCGGCGAGCCACACGGAAAAACCCCAATGGTTGTGATCGCGGCCGTCATTGCCTTGCGACGCCGGAGTGCGGCCGAATTCGCCGCCCCACAGAACCAGCGTTTCTTCTAGCAGGCCGCGCTGTTTCAGATCGGCCAGCAGCCCAGCGATCGAACGATCAGACGCCGCGGCCAACTGCTTGTGCTGGCCGTCGTTGTTGCCATGCGTATCCCACGGTTGCCCCGCGCCGGAGTAAATTTGCACGACTCGTACTCCGCGTTCGACCAGCCGCCGGGCCAGCAGGCAGCTTGCGCCGAAACCGTTCATCTTTCCGTCCGTACCGTGATAGAGTCTTTGCACGGACTCGGGTTCCGTCCGCCACGCGAATGCTTCCGGCGCAGCGGCCTGCATCCGAAACGCGAGTTCAAACGAAGCGATGCGGGCGTCGAGCGGGTCTTCCTTCTCGCGTGTGGTGCGATGTTGGGCGTTCATTTGTTGGATGAAGTCGAGTTGACGTCGTTGCGAAGTGGCCGAGAGCTGGCCATTTTCCAAATGCGGCAGCACTTGCTGCGGACGAAAGTCGACCGGCAAATTCAGATGGCAACCTTGATACACGCCGGGCAAAAACCGATTGCTCCAATTCGCCGCGCCGTTCACCGGCAGACCGGGGCTGAGCACTACGTAGCCGGGGAGGCTTTCATTCTCCGTGCCCAAGCCATATAGCAGCCACGAACCATATGACGGGCGAATCGCCTGCACATGGCCGCTATTCATCATGAACATGGACGGTTCGTGGTTGGGAATATCAGTGTACATCGAACGGATAACACAGAGATCGTCGGCGAAGCGGCCGGTTTCGGCGTACAATTCGCTAATCTCCAAACCGGATTGGCCACGTTTCGGAAATTTGAAGGGCGACGGTCGCAACCCGCCGGTGCCGTTCTCCGTTTTCAATTCGGCGGTGCTCGCCGGTCGCTGGCCCGCATGAGTCGTGAGCGCGGGCTTGGGATCGAACGTGTCCACCTGCGACGGGCCGCCGTTCATGTAGAGGTGAATGATGTGTTTCGCTCGCGGCCGAAAATGCGGCTGCTTGAGCGTCAGCGGATTGGCCGCAATCGATTCACGGTCACCGCACAGGCCAGCGAGTCCGAGGACGCCAAGGCCCGTTCCCATGCGTTGCAAGGCTTCGCGTCGCGTGAAAAACATTGGAAGCTCCGTGTAGGGTTGGACGAGCGGCAGCGTCGCCGCGCAGGTCACCACATGAAAACAGTCATTCAATCCAAGTGAACTCATTCGCCGCTAACAAGGCGTGGGCCAATTGTTGCCAAGCGCTCTGTTTATCATCAGCCAAGGTCGAGCGGACAAACGTCAGCGCTGCCGCAGCTTCATCCGCTGTGGGGGATCGGCCAAACGCTTCGCGGTAACTCCACGCAATGCGACTCGCCTCGTCCGGGCTGGAGCGTTCGATCCGGGCTGCGAATTCGCGGGCGCTGGTCGCCATGAACTCGCTGTTCAACACAAACAACTGCTGCTGCGGAACGATGGTGGTGTGCCGCTGTTCGCTCGACACATTCGCGTCCGGAAAGTCGAACGCCACTAGCAGCTTGTCCGGTTCCAAGCGGCTGATCTTGCCATACAACGTGCGGCGCACATGAGCCGGTTCGGCGAGGCTCGTCGAAGGCCCGTCGAGCGTCCGGTCGAGCCGCCCGGAAGTTGCCAACACGGCGTCGCGCCAACCTTCGATCTCCAATCGCCGCGGCGAGAAGCGCCACAGCCAGCGGTTGTCCGGATCGACGGCGGCGGATTGGCCGTCGTAATCGGCCGCCAGTTGGTATGTCGAGGAATTGAGAATCTCGCGGTGCAACCACTTCAACGACCAACCCGCGTCCATGAAGTGCACGGCCAGCGTATCGAGCAGTTCAGGGTGCGTTGGCCGTTCGCCGAGATGTCCGAAGTTGCTGGGAGTGGCGACGAGCCCACGGCCGAAATGTTGCTGCCACACCCGGTTGACGATCACGCGTGCTGTCAGTGGGTTGTCACGGGAAGCGATCGCGTGCGCCAAATCGAGCCGCGTGAATTTTTCCGGCGAACGGGGCGTGTCCGAGGCGGAACTGAGGATTTGCAAGAAGCCGGGCGGAGCCACGTCGCCGGGCCGCAGCACATTGCCGCGAATGAAAACTTTCATCGGTCCGCCGCCGCCGGTCACGCCATGCGCTCGGGGAGGCTGCGGCGGCGCGAGCTTCGCGTGGGCGGCGATCGCCGCTTGCTGGGAAACGTGGTCCTGCTTCTGTTCCGGCGAAAGCAAATCGGCCGCCTCCTTCGCGCTCACCGCAAACGGCGCCTTGCCGTCGAGCCAACTGGCTTTCAGCAGTGCGTCTTGAGCCGTGTTGAGCTTTTCTGATTTGTCGCGAACCGCCAGCGCCTCGTTGATTTCGCGAACTAGTTTGGCGGTGGCTTCGCGCAGACGATCGGAGATGAACGCGTTGGTTCCCTCGATCATAGGCTGCTTCGACTCCTCGGCGATCACGCCTGCCCATTCCGCGAACGGCGCGGGTGGTTTGCCGCTACTGATCGTTTCGACAAACTTGCGGCAGCGGCTTAAGAACAACGGCGGCAACTGTTCTTGGTCGGCGAGTTTCGTTTCGTCGAACGAAACTTTGTGGAGCTGCAGGATTCGCATTTGCCACGCCACCAACAGCAGCCGTTCCGCGTCTTTCAATGCGACGCGGCCAATGTCGCGGCCACGAGCTTCCAACCACTGGTTCAGTTGTGCTTGCTTTTCTTTCGCCGCTTTGTCCCACGATTGATAGCGCGCGATGTCGTCGTGCGAGGCGAGTTGCACTTCGTCCCAGCCGGCGCCGTTGTACGCGGAGGCAAGCGAATAGTAATCGCGCGTCGGGATGGGGTCGTACTTGTGATCGTGGCAGCGAGCACAAGCGACGGTCAGACCGAGCAACCCGCGAGTGAGCGTGTCGACTCGGTCGTCGATCTCGTCCGCTTTCACCTGCTCGCCCACATTGCCTTTGTGATAAACGGCCCCCAATCCTTGGAAGCCCAGACCGGCGAGCCGCCGCGTGTAATCGTCCACAGGACCGGGGAGCAGATCGCCCGCCAATTGCAACCGCAGGAATTCATCGTACGGCAGATCCTCCGCCAACGCGCGGACGACCCAATCACGATATCGATACGAATGCGGCCAAGGGTTCACGAAGGCGAGCGCTTTGTCGTCCGCGTAACGCGCAACGTCGAGCCAGTGCCGCGCCCAGCGTTCGCCGTAATGCGGCGATGCGAGCAGCCGATCGATCGCTTTCGCCGTCGCCTGTGGCGAGTTGTCGTGCTCGAAATCGCTCCGTTCCTCGGCAGTAGGTGGCAGGCCGATCAAGTCGAACGTCACTCGCCGCAACCAGGTTCGTTTCGCGGCGGGAGGCGTCGGGCGCAGCCCCTTCGCTTCGAGCGCCGCGAGCACGAAATAGTCGATCTCTGTTTTCGGCCAGGCCTTATTTTTCACAGCCGGCGCAGCATGTCGCTGCGGCGGTTGAAACGCCCAGTGACGTTTGGCGGCTTCCCAGTTGATCGCGGCGGATTTCGCGGTTGAGCTGTCGCGGGGATCGGCGGCGCCCAATTCGATCCACTTCACAAAATCCGCGATCACCGTGTCCGGCAACTTTCCCGAAGGCGGCATTTCCAGGCCACCTTGATGCCGCAGCGCCGCAACCAGCAGGCTGCGACCGACGTCGTTCGGCACCACGGCGGGGCCCGTTTCACCCCCGGTACGGCTGCCGTCGCGCGTGTCGAGCAACAGCCCCCCCTTCAATTTCTTCTGCTGCTTGGCGTCCGTCGAATGACACGAGTAACAATGTTCGACCAACACCGGACGAATGCGCTGCTCAAAGAACTCGACGTCTGCCGCAGCCGGTTCGGCGGCAAATAATGGCACATGCCCGATGCAGATTATCGACGCGAACAAGAATGAGCGGATGATTCGTATGGCCATGGGTAGGTCCGTCAAGTTTCGTCACGCGGCAATGAGAATTCACATCTGCTACGGCAAGTGTCCAACACATCCCTACTTACTTGACGATCTTCGCAATATCCACATGTTACGGTCGCCATCCGATTGCAGCGCGGATGGTGGCTGGCGATCGGCTTCGGGGAGGTCCCGCTTCCAGCCGCTCTCAGGATAGACGATGAACAGCAAGTCGTCGCCGCAGAAGCTATAGAGGCTCGGGCAGCGACCGAACGACATGCCGTGTTCGCTCAACGTGATGTCCATTCGCCCGGGCTGCCCGGCAGCGGCTCGCAATTGATACGGACCAGACATCTGTGGCTTGCCGCGACCGTCGATCTTCAACACGCGGTCGGCGTTGATTTCCACGAGGCCGCCCGGTGCCGTGCGATTCGCCTGCGAATCGTCGAGTTCCGTCAGCAGTTGCCACTTGTCGGGCATCCGCTTTGCGTCCTTGGCCGGGTCTGCGGGCTGATGCAGCGGGACGGCGTCGCGTGTGAGAACCAGCAGCATCGTCCCCGCTCCCCAGCCGTGATAGCCGTTCTTATGATTCGGGGTGGGCCAGTTCTGGTCGGCGATGTGGATACAGAAAAACACGACGCCGTAATCGGTCTGCTTCCAGCGTGCGAATCGCTCGACACCGTCATTGGGGCTTTCACTGCCGGTTGTGACGCACAGCAGTTCGTTGGGATCGCGCGGCGTCTTCTTCGCGTCGGCCTCGGGCAGCGGCGCGAGCTTGCACTCGGCGACCAACCATGGCTTGCCGTCGGGATTCGGTCCCCATTCCAACTCCTTCGCGCCAATCGTCACCTTGGAGCCGTGCATCGTCGGTTCGCGCTCAGCCAGATTTTTGTGGTTCCGCTGCGCAAGCAACACATGCCACTTCCCTTCAAGCGGCTTCAGCTCTTCGCCCGATTTCAGTGGCGGCAGGGACTGGGCGCTGGCCAGGTCGGCAAACACGAAGACGAGAAACAGAGTGATTATCCAAAGTGTCTTTGTCATGTGACTTTCTTTTTCGTTTGAACCGTGATCTTCCGCTCTCAGGGGGAATTCGGTTTGAGTAACGCATCCGATGCTGGCGGTTCGACGAGCGGATTGCTTGGCGGCTCGTCATCCGAGCAACAGCTCGCTCACTACCCGCCGGCTGTCGCCGAAGCCCTCCGCCGAAACGCCCAGACGCTCGGACATAGTCCGCAGCACGTCGCACACGGTCGTCTCGGCCGGCTTGATCGACTTGTCCGTCTTGCCCGTCGCGTCCTTGTGCGGGTTGAACCGCAAGTGGCTGCCGTGCTTGATGCCCAGGTGGCTGCCGCCGGCGAGCAGCATCGGCAGGTTCGACGGATTGTGCGTCCAACTCATGCCGCCGCCGTAGAGGACCATCGTGTTGGCGAGTAGCGTCGAGTCCCCTTCCTTAGTCTCCGACAGCCGTTGCAGGAACCGGGCGAGCCGAGCGATGAACCACTTGTCGACGCTTTCCAGGAAGGAGTAATCCTTCGGCTTCTGCTCTTCCGTGTCGAAGTTCGTGGCGTGCGAAGCGCGGTGATGCAGGTCGTTGCCGAACTCGGGCCACTTGCCGAAGAATTCGTGACCGGAACCGCACGCCAACAGCGAGACGATCCGCGACTGGTCGCTCTGCAGCGCCAACGCGACCAGCGAGAGCATCGAATCGAAATAATCCTGCCGTTGCATTTGCGGATCGACGTCGAGTTTCAATTCGCTCTCGGAGATCGGCAGCGGACGCGACGCAAAGTAGCCGCGGTCGGCCTGCAGCCGGCTCTCGACGTCGCGGACGCTTTGCAGGTAGTCGTCGAACCGCTCGCGATCGTTCTTGCCGAGCTGCTTCGCGAGCCCCTTCGCCTGCTGGCCGACGAGATCGAGGACGCTCGACCGGCGTTCGAGCCGCGCGAGAACATCGGGGGAACCAAACAATTCTCCAAACAATCGCCGCAGGTTATTCTCGGCGCTGACGGGGGCTCCCTTCGCATCGAACGACGTAGTTACCGTGCCGCCGGGAGCACTCAGCACGAGGCTTTGAATTCGCGCCCGCCCGCCAATGGCGCGAGCGACGTGTTGGTCGATGGAAATCGTGTTCGGTTCGACCGGGCCATCTTTGCTCTTGTACTTCTCGTTGCCGGTCAGCCAGACGCCGACTTCGTAGTGCCCGCCGCCGGCGCCCTTGGCGTGCTCCAGGCCGGAGAAGATCGTCAGTTCATCGCGAAACGGTCCGAGCGCGTCCAGCGTGCTGCTCAGCGTGTAATCGCGACCGAAGTCTTTCGGATGCCAGCGCCACATATTCACGCCGCTGGGTACCATGAAAAACACGGCGCGACCGGGTGGCGCATTGGCCGCCTTTTCGGCGGCGAACGATTCGAGCCACGGCAGCGGCAGGCAGACTCCGGCAGCTTTGAGGAGATTACGGCGACTGAGCATGGGTGGTGCCTTTGTTATCCCTGGTTAAAAGACTTACTGAGCACAATCGAAATAATCACATTCCGTAACCGCCAGCCGTCACGACGAGCGGCGGCAACAAGGTCGGCGATCAGTGGGTCGTCATGCAACGTCAATTGCCGGCCGAGGGCGTAACGGGTGAGGCTGCGGATCAGCACTTCGCCGAACTGGTAGCGATCGGTCGTTGATTTGCCGCGCAGCAGTGACGCGAATTCGTCGAGATTCGCGAACGAGCGACCGTCGGGAAATGTGCCGGAGCAATTCAGGTCCAAGGGCTTATCGGGCTTGGGCACGATCTTCTGGCCGAGGTAATCGAAGTCCGTCCAGACGAAACCGAGCGGGTCGATCTTGCGATGGCAAAGCTGACAGGTGTTGAGGGACGTGTGCAGCTTCACCTGTTCGCGTATCGTTAATTGGCGGCGCTTCGCGTCGGCCTTGGCTTGAACTTCGAGCGGTTCGACGTTGCCCGGCGGCGTGCCGGATGATTCGCCCAGGATGCGGTCGAGCAGATAGACGCCGCGGAGGATCGTCGACTCCTTGTTTCCCCGCGACGCGGCGGCCAGTACGCCCGCCATCGTCAGCCAGCCCGCGCAGCGATCGGGCGGCGCGGCGACCGGGCGGAAGTCGGCGCCAGCCGGCTCGTCGATGCCGTAGTAGCGGGCTAGCCGGTCATTCACGACAAGCTGCTCGCTGCCAATCAGCTCGTAGAGCGAGCGGTTTTCCTTCAATAGGTGCTCGAAGAACCGAACTGGCTCGAGCGCAAGATCGTTTTTCAGTCGTTCTTCGCGGAGTGCGGCTACTTGGTGGCTGTGGAATGTTTTCTGGACGAGGTTGAATTCGATTGGATCGGTTTCGACACGATCCAGCGAGAGCAAGCGTCGGACGAAGTCCTCGGTGAACACATGGCTGCGCGGGTCGTTGAGCATTCGTTCGACCTGCGCGGCGAGGATTTGTTTATCGCGAAGCGTACCTCGACTGTCGTTAGCTAGTTCCAGCAACTCGCGATCCGGCCCGGTTCCCCAGAGGAACAACGACAGCCGATTCGCCAGCTCGATCCCGCTGAGCGGCGTGATCTGCTCGGACTTGCGTTCGACGGCGTAGAGCGCAAACGGCGATGTGAGCACAGCCGTCAGCGGTTGCTGCAGCGCCGCATCGCGATTGTCGCCGGCGATACGACGTTTCTCGTAGAGCGCAACGAACGGCGCGAGTTCGTCCTTTTCCACTCGCCGCCGCCACGCTTTCGCCGCCACGCTCGCCAGAATCGCCCCCGCGCGATCTCGTTCGTTTTCTATGCCATCGCCGGCCGCGAGCAACTCGCGATGCCGACGCGGAGGCCAGTCGCCGGCTCCCGACCCCGTGACTTCGACGTGGTCGATGACAAGCTGCGGCTCGTCCCACGGCCACGGCGGCGCGGGCTTTCCCTTTTCGCCGGACGGAGGCGGGCCGCGGTCTGCGATCGGCATGTAGTCGTTCGTGATCCGCACCGAAACGTGCTTCGAACGCTGAAACAACACGTAGGGAAAGTCGATCAGGTCGAACGGAATCTCCACGTCGAAATCGCGCAGCGAGTCGGCCGGGTTCGTGACCGGGAACGACGCGACCTGCTTGCCGAACCGTTCGTTGTCGACGTTGTTGTAAAGCGACACGCGGAGGATCGGGGCTCCTTCGCCCGAAGGAAACACCGCGCCGGCCCGAATGCGGAGGTGCAGCACGCCATGCGGCTCGAAGTACGGCAGCGAGATATACCACGAGCCGACGTTGATCTTGTCGCGCCCCAGATAGTTGTCGACGCGAAAGATCGGCGGCAGCCGCACCGCGCCGTCCGGCGTGCAATCGGCCGAACCGATCGTAACTGGCGCGAGCCGCGTCTTGTTGTTGTCCAGCGGCGGGAACTTGCTGAGGAATCCCCGGTGGGTCGCGTAAATGGTCGACGGGGTGAGTCCCCGAGCCTCGATCCGATATTCAAACGGCCGCGGTCGCTCCTCCGTGGCGAGCGTCGCCGTGACGGCCCGCTCGGCCAGTTCGACGTACGTCTTCAAATGCAGGCTTTGAAACGTGAGCAGATCGCCGTCGTTAACGGGCGTCGGATTCTGCGGGTCGTTCGGCAGCTTCTCATGCAGTTGGAGTGGCACGTTGGCGAAATGCAACCCGAGCACATCCTGGAGCAGCCGCGCGTATTCGACTCGCGTCAGCCGCCGCATGGTAGTCCGCCCCGCGCCGCCGCGATCGGCGAGCACGCCGCGTTCGACCTCTTGGCGAATCCACTTTGTCAGCGTTTCCAACTCGTCCGTGGTGAGTTTCGGCTTTTCGCTCGGCGGCATCTCGCCGCGGACGAGCATCGCGTAGACCTTTTCCCACCGCTCCCGCGTCTTGGCATCGACCAAGTTCGGAACCGGCCCGTCGAGCCGGATGTCGGCCTTCGGCTTTTCCGCCCCGTGACATTCGACGCAGTGCTTCGCCAGCAACGGCTGGATAGTGCGGTCGAATGCCGGCGACTCTGCCTGGACGGAAGCAAGCCACAGGCTGATACACAGCCAAGAGAGCATCGGCACCACACTATTCGACTTGGTCATGGGCCCATGCTCCTACCGCAGGTCGTAGCAATACAGACCGTCGTGACCACGCACGAAGATGCGGCCGTCGACGACTGGCGAGATGGCTGCCATGCAGGCGTAGGCACTGTCCGACGGATGCGGCGGGTGCCAGGCGCTCAGCGGCTTTAGGTCCAGATCGAGCAGCATAAAAGCTTGGCCGCCGTGCTGGCCTTCGGGGTTCAGCAACAGCCGGTTGCCGACCACCGCCAACCACGGATTGCTGCCGGGACCGTGCAGACCGGGGAACGCGTCCTTTCCCTGCAGAGAGCCGAGCAGCTTGCCAGAAGACAGTTCGTACGCGCGAATCTCCTCGCGCCCCATCACGTAGGCCCGGTCCTTGCCGAGCGTCACCGGCATGTTTTCGTCGTTCGGCAGGAACTCACCTTGCCACGCTTTTTCCGCGCCGATCGCCGACAGCTTCCACGCTTGAGGCACGCCGCCGCTTGGCTTCGCTTGCGGGTCGGACGGCGGAGCGAAACCGATCAGCAAGTCGCCGGCGATCTGGGCCATCGCGCCCGTCGGCGAATACCCCATCCCGGAGAAGAATCGGATTGGCTGCGACCAGAGGCGTTTCCCGGTGGCCGGTTCGAGGCACTCGACTTTCTCGAACGGCAGCTTGTCGGCCGCGAAGACGATCAACTGTTCGCCGCCAGCGGAGCGCCACAGCAGCGCGTGCTGGCCGGGGGACTTCCAAACCTCGCGGCCGGAGGTCGCATCAAGCCCGATTGTCGAACCGCCGATCGCGACGACCACGACGTTGCCCGACACCAGCGGACCCGTGCCGCTCGGCCCGCCCCCTTTGCCGATCAGCTTCGTCGCGGCCGCACCGTATTCCCAGGCGAGCTTGCCGGTCGCGGCGTCCAGCGCATAGACGTAGCCTCCGTAGCCCTGCGCGAACACTTTGCCATGTGCGACCGTCGGCGTCGGGTTCAGGCCGCGCCACTTGTGAGCCTGCATGTTGCCGGACCGATCAGGCAACTCGGTGCGCCACAGCGTCTGACCGGTCGCGGCGTCGAACGCCACCACGATGTCGTCCGCGAACGGGCGATACCAGTCGATCATCGCGCGGTGACCGTGCGGGCTCGGCGTGTGCTTCTTCGCGAATTCGAGCACGTCCGCTTCCGACGCGACTTTCGGAGCGCCGGCGCCATATGGCAGCGGCGCCGCGCCGATCGTCCCGGAGGGGCGGTAGAAGTAGACGAAAACGCGACCGTCGGCGATGACGGGACTGGATGCTCCACCCGCACACCCGGTCATGCAAGCGCGATGCGGATAGCGATCCTCCGGCCCCTTGCCCCACATGCACGGCAGCGACTCCTCGGCCTTCCACTGCGGCCGAGCCTTCGCCAGATCGTCGGCCAACGGACCGGCGTTCGTCGCTCCGCCCGGAGCCGCGAAGTAGGTCGGCCAGCCCGCCTCCCGCGCGACCGAATTCCGTTCCCGCAGTTGCGCGGCCGTCAGCACCGAGCCGGCCAGCTTCCCGAAGACATTCGCCGCTCCGATCTTCCCGTTGAACGTACCGGCGACCTGCCCGCGTTCGACGGTGGCGGAGAGCGTCAGGCTCAACGTTCCCGTATCCGCGATTGGAGCCCACACCTTGACCAACCGGCCATTCAAGTCGCCTTGCAACTTGTCGCCGCTTAGCTGCAGCGAATTCGTTTCAATCCAGATGCGATGGGCGTCCTTGCGTTGCGAAGCGGCAAACCAAACCGCGGCTCCTTGGCCGTTGCGGAAACTCAGGAACAGCGGCAGGTCAGTTCCCCCTTCGCCGCCTCCTTCGAGCTTCAGCGTCGCGATCTGATACTCACCCGAAGTCGCCAGCACTTTCGGCGGGGGCAATTCTTGCCCCCGAGCCCAACGGGCACCCACTGCCAAGCACAAAATTAGGAACACCCGACCTAGACGTCTCATATGTTGGACCCGCATTTCATAAGACCCCGGTCACGATATCAACGCTCGAATCGGCGTACCATGGTCGAGCGCGATTCGTTTCAAGGCCGGTGAGACTTCGCGACTGATGCGGAGCTGGCCCAGATCGAATAGGTAGTGCATCAAAGTTGCGGTCAGGTCGTCGACTCCAACGGGATCGCATTCGACGCGGCCGCCGCGAGTGTCGGTTTCGCCGATCACCTGGCCGTGTTTCAGGCCGCCACCAGCGAACAAGATCACGCCCGCGTTCGGGTTGTGATCGCGACCGGCGTTCTTGTTGATGCTCGGCGTGCGGCCAAACTCGCCGACGACCACCAGTAGAATCTCATCCGACTGGCCGCGTTGTGCGGTGTCGTCCAAGAAGGCGGCGACCGCGTGGTCCACCGGCGGCGCCAAGATGTCCATTCCCGTCTTGAGACCCCAGATCGCTTCGCCGCCATGCATGTCCCAGTTGGAATGCACGACGGTCACGAACCTGCTCCCCGCTTCGCACAGCCGTCGTGCCAGCAGCATCTGCTCACCAAGAGGAAAGCCCGTCGAAGGTCCTTCCGTCTCCCAGCGATTGTCCTTCCCCCAGCCGTAAATCGGACAGTGGCTGGTGTCATAGGCCGCGATGACGCGCCGGTCTTCCTGCGACAGATCGAGGGCCTGGCGAATCGCTCCGCCCAGCAGTACCTCGTACGCCTGTTGCTGCATCGAATCGAGATCGCGGAACGATGAGTTGCCGTCCAGTTGCCTCCGCAGGCGGTCGAATTCGCTGAGTAAGCCGCGCCGCGAATCAAGCCTGTCTGTCGGTAGTCGCGGCTTCAGCAACTCGACCCATCCGCCATCGGGCTCCCCTTTCTTGCCGTTGGAACCGAGCGGATTGAACGGAGCGAAGGCCGCGCCGAGTTGTCCAGGACCACTGCCCAGAACGGCCGATTCCACGCCGGGGTTAACGCCCGAAATCTTGAGACCATTGACCGCCTTGAATACCGGCGGAATGAATGCGTAGCTCGGCATGCCGCTTCGCGGATCGTTGGCCCCGCGAACCTGAGCGAGGAGCGAGCCAATGCTGGGGTTGATGACCGCGCCCCCTTCCGTGCTGTTAATCGGGTCCTCGATGCCGCCGGTCAGCATGTTTTTCGAAGCCTTGGCATGGTTGGCCGTCTTGGCGACGAGCGACCGCACGATCGTGAGCCGGTCGGCCCGTTCGGCGAGCTTCGGGAAGTACGAGGCGAACCGCACGCCCGGCAGTGCGGTCGGGATGTGACCTGCAACACTCGTAAAACTGTCAAAACCGTCCGGTTTCGGATCGAATGTTTCGTGCTGGCTGGGTCCTCCCGCCAGGAACAAAAGGACGATCGACTTGTCACGGACGAACGACGACTTCGTTTCGCCGGCGCGAGTTGTCTGCCCGAGCACATCGGCCAGCGTCACGCCGCCGATGCCGAGGGTTCCGATTCGCAGAAAATCCCGCCGTGATCGCTCGACGACGCTGAGCATGACCGCTCCCTTTGCGCAGATACCACTTCCAAAGTGACGGTAACGACGGCGAGCAGCCATGCGGACGACGCATGGCAATCGCCGGCCCGATCGGCGCAGCTACACCAGTAGCTCTTC
Organism: Anatilimnocola aggregata; assembly: GCF_007747655.1. NCBI lineage: Bacteria > Pseudomonadati > Planctomycetota > Planctomycetia > Pirellulales > Pirellulaceae > Anatilimnocola > Anatilimnocola aggregata. The sequence goes on along the minus strand of NZ_CP036274.1, from coordinate 158,882 downwards.
CAACGGGCCGTGCTGGTCGAGATCCTTGAGGTTGGGATCAGCCATGCCGAAGCTGGTCCGCTGCGAGCCGGCGAGTTGCAGCAACGTGACGTACATGTTGGCCGTGGTGCGGTGCCCCTTGTGGCCGTAGCCTGGGTAATCGACGTAGCGGCCTGTCTTCAGCTTGCCGTTCATATTGCCGATCATGACCATCGGCCATTCCCAGCAGCGGCTGTGATGGGCTTCGGCGCCGTCACTGAGGTAGAGGATGACTGTGTTGTCCATCATCGTGCCGTCCCCTTCCGGAACCGCCTCCAGCTTCTTGACCAGGCCGGCGATCAGATCCATGTGGTAGCGGCGGATGATGTTGTATAGTTCGTCCCACTTCTTGCCCTCATAGGTGCCACCGTGGCCAATAGAGTGCTTGTCCAAGTTGATGCCCAAGCCTTTGAAAGTGACGTCGAAATCGCGGATGCCGGCGGCCGATGAAAGAGTGAGCACATTGGTCAAGCCGCAGATAAGGGACGCGGCGCCGATATCGAACTGGGCATCCAGCCGGTCCGTTTCGACCGCGGATGTGTACTTGTCGGTCGGCGCCGGACCTTTCTCACGGAGCGTGTGCTCGATCTCGTTGAGGCGGCTTTGACGGTTGCGGAGAGTCTCGAAAGATTCGAGATAGGCGTCGAATTGCTCGCGTTCCTGTCCGACCAACTCGCCCTGCACCTTCTTGATGTCGCGGCGGAGGAAGTCGAGCAGGTTGTTCTTCGCCGCAAATTCCTCCTTGGCGGCTCCATTGGCGACGCTGCCGAACAGGGCCGCGTAGGCCTGATCGGGCTTGCACATCGTCGGCAGCGGGCGGTCCTTTTCCAGGGCCGAGATGTTGTAGATCACGTTGTTTTCCACTCGCTTCGACATTCCCAGGCCGATGTGCGGGAAGATGCCGGGGATAGTTTTGGCCAGCGCGCCGTCGATCGTTTCGCCGAGCACGGCCATGCTTTCGCCGCCATTAGCGCGACCGCCGCCGAATGCTCCGAGTGCTTGAAAATTGTTCGAATGCCCACCACCGCACACGCGCCCCGACAACCCCTGGACGATCGTCAGCTTATCTTTCCATGGCTTGAGCGGTTCGAGCGAGAATTGCAATTCGCGATCGGCGAGCGACACATCCACGTAGTCACCCGGCGCGCCCGGACGCTCCTGTCGCGAGTCCCGTTTTAGCCCCACTGGCGAAATCTGCTCCGGCCGCACACCGTTGCTCTCAACCACGAAGACAAATCTCTTGGGCTGCGACGAAGTTCCAGCCGCGTGGGCTTCAAGGCGGGACAAGACTTGAGAAAGCACCAGTGAACCTGCGCCGAGCGAAATTCCTTTGAGTGCGTCACGTCGATGAATGGTCATATTCTGTGTCCTTAAGGTAGAAGGCTTTGGGCGTGTGTAGGTTGGAAAAAGTAATTCGGCGTTTTCTGACACGATGATTGGTTTGAGGTAGCTTAGGGCTGGTCTACCGACATAGGTTCACTTGGCCTTACTCGGTACAAGAACGAATCGCTCGATAACAATCCAGCAAGGAGCGCTTTCATGCTCCCACCGTTGTCCTTGTACGCCTGATGGGCCGCCTGGAGCGATCCGGCATCGCCTGGGGTTTCGTTCCTACCCATCCAATAGCGGAAAGCGTGACGCACGAAAACCTGTTCGGCGAATCGGGACTCGGCCAACTTGCGGACGAAATCGATCGCATTCGTCGCATTGCCCGCGAGCATGTCCCCTTCGACCAGGTCGAAACTGCCCGACGAATCCACGGGCACACCCTTCTTAACGATGCCCAAAGGCTTCCCTTTGGGGTCAACATTCTTGGCTGTGGCTTCCAGATCGTGGACCAACTCCTGCGTCCGGAAACGGCCGAAATGGTCGTAGATTTCTAAGGGATACGCCGTGCGATTGATCAACTTGTGGCACTGCCAACAATACGTCTCGTGGGTCACCTGCATGCGGTCGCGGAGCGTGCGTTCCGGCGCGATTGGAAGCTGGGCATCGACTGTGATGGGGATGTTCGGAACTACACCGCCGAGCAGTCGCTCCCGAACCCAGATGCCGCGATGGATGGCGTCGTTGTCGTCATTCTTCGAGAAGGCAACGAGCCAAGCGGGTTGCGTGAGAATTCCGGCTCGCTGAATGGCCGGCAGTTCGATCGGCTGTTTGTCGGTCCATTTCCAATCGGGAGGCAGGCCATAAGCCAGATGCACGGCATTGTTGTTGGCGCGCGTTCCCTGCCGCTTGTTTGCATCCCAGCGGTAATTCACAAACGACCTGTTTGTCGAAAGCAACTCGCGGAAGACATCGCGATCCTGCTCGAGAATCCACTCGATCAGGCGATCGGTGTCGGCGACTAAATCCCTCGGGTAGTGCTCCGCTGCATCTTCCCCCTTGAAGACTTCCGTTGCCTTGGCGTAGCCAAAATACTCGCGGAAGAACCGCATGATGCGAGGTTTGGCGAACTTGGGATCATCAAGCATCTTGCGCACGGCAGCCTGAACACCTTCGGCGGTGTCGAGTTTGCCGGCGTCGGCGTCCGCCAGCAGCCAGGTTTCCGGCCGGCGATCGCCCAGAGCATACGCGAGCGCAAACGCAATCTCACGCGGCGCGAGTCGCACACGCCCTGCATCGTCGGGCTTTCCTTGGCCGCGTTCCGAGCGGAGTACGGCTTCGGGAAGCAACAGCACCGCCGCCAACGAATAACGTACACCCGACTTGCGGCCGGCATCCTTGATATTGCGTTGCAGGAGCGTGGAAAAACTTGTCAGTTCGTCCGGTGTCGGCGACCGGCGTAGCGCATGGTCGAACATGAATTTGATCGCCGTTTCGATCTCAGCTTCAGTGGCTGGGTTTTTCTCATCGAACAGCCGCACCAACGGATTCGGCGCACCGCGTTCCGACTTTGCCACGCCCCCTTCGAGCTTATGCAGCGTGAGTTGTTCGACCATCAGCAAGGCGTTGCCGAGCAACTGGCTGGTCGTCGGCTCGTCGAGTCGCGATGCCCCCATATCCTTGAACGTGGTCGCTGGATTGGGCGAAAACGGCTGTCCGGCGCTCGCCCCCTTGCCGACTTCCTTGACAAATGATTCGTAAATATCTGGGCTGAGCGGCCGGACCCGAGTCACCACATCAATACCTGACTTGGGCTTTCCGCCAAACAATAAAGCATGCGGCACTTCGTTTCCATTTTGCACTTCCACCCGCATTGCGACATGCTTTCCGGATCGTTTCATCTCAGCTTGAACCCAGTCGACGATCGCCTTGACGCTTTCGCTCGTCGGCTGTGCTTCCCCTTTGGGCGGCATCTTGCCCAATGACAATTGCGACAACACGACGGCCCATCGCGCGGCGCTCGTCGATCCTTTCATGTCCGTCGCCAGGGTTTGGAGGTTGAGATCTTTCTCCTCAACATCGGATCCGTGGCACTTCGCACAGAACTTGGCAAGAACGGGCTTCACGGAACGATCGAACTCGGCCCGACTTTCGTCCAGGGTTGCGAACTTAAGTTCGACCGCCGTCACCGAACTCAGCGACAGGGCAAGTAGCAACATCGTTTTGCAAGCAACTGTTTTCATGTTCTACTTCTTCCTCAGTACAAGCCGGAATCCGATGTAATCCCGGCCTTTTGCGTTTCCGCCGGAGAACTCTGAGTTCCGAAACGCCGATTCGCAGTACTCGGCCGTACTGCACCAACTGCCGCCGCGGATGATCCCGGCTGGAGCAGCCGCTTTGTTCTTCTCGTCGATCCGCGGATTTTCTCCGCCGGGCAACTGCGGCAGATACCGGTCTAAGCACCACTCAGCGACGTTGCCATGCATGTCATGCAATCCCCACATATTCGGCTGATAGCTGCCGATGGGAGCCAGCGCTTTGGCAAAGCCGTCGTCGAACCGCGCGTCTGCAAACTGCATCGCCCCATCGCTTTCCAGCAGACTTCTGTCGGCGTAGTTCGCATGGCGGCACAACTGGCTCTCATCGTCGCCGAAGGCGTAACGCGTTGTCGTTCCGGCTCGGCAGGCGTATTCCCACTCGGCTTCCGTGGGCAGCGCGTATTCCCAACCATCGGGCAATCGTCCCGCCTTCCGCTCCTGGTCGTTCAAGGCCGATATCAATTTGGACGCCTGACCCTGCTGAATCATATGCAAGGGATAATGCTTGCCGGGGAACGGATAACGTCCCGCGCCGACCTTCAGTCGTTCCGCTTCCAGTTGCGTAATCTCGTATTTGCCGATCCAAAAACCGCTCGTCAGCGTGACCTCGACCGGTTTGGCGTCTTCAAAGTCGGCCTGACCATCTTGCGCCGCTTTTCCCATCAAGAATTGTCCCGGCGGACACCAACAGAACACCATCCCCGCCGAGTTGATCCAATGTTGTCCGGGACGCTCCCCGTCGCGAGCCAACGGGGTTTCCAGAAAAAGTTCATTTGCCCCGAGTTCCCACGAGGCGGTTGCAACCAGCTTGCTCTTCGTAGCGGTTGGTACTTGCTTCTCACCGCTCTTCTGTCTCACTTCGTCAATTATCGCGGTAAGCACCTTGTCGACTGAATCGCGTCCACGCGGCAGGTGCTTGGCGAATGCTGCCCCGAGCTGGGAAGGCTGCTCCAGCGTTACGTTTGGCGTGGCTGCCAGCAGCACGGCAGTATCGCTGGGCAGGTCAGTCGCTTGGACTGCCGCCAAACCAGAGGGCTGATTCGTTCGGCCAGCAAAAAACGGATTCGTCCCTGCCGCATCCAAGATCACTAGGTTGCAGGTACACGCAGAGTGATCACTAAGCAACTTGACGATATCCGGAAGGGGAATGAACTCCCGTTCCGGGTTACGGGAGTCCTGCGGCTTGCCCGCACCTTGAAGGTGGTTCCGTAAAGCGCCTTCCGAGTTGCTTGTCTGATACTGCCCGCCAAGACCGGCAAAATAAAGTATCGCCATACCGCGAGTCACCGTGCTGCGGGCAAACTTCTCGACGGTGTTTTTCAGTTCCTTGCCGGAAATGTTCTCGGCCACCGTCACGCGAAAGCCTTCCTTTCGCAACGCCTCGGCGACCGTTGCCGCATCTGTTTTGACCTGCGTTAGTTGATGCTCGCCATAGTCGAAATTAGCGATGACCAGCGCTGTCCGGTCCTGAGCGGACACGAGTGACGAGATCCCTAACGTAAGCAGGATCGCTGTCAACCGCGCGCCATGTCTTAGAGAATCCATGCCGAACTCGCCATCTAATGATTAAAACGGAATTCGCTGCTGCAGATCACCGCCCACACAAGATCCCTACACTTGGCTGGTCGAGACGAATCGCCGCTGGTCAGGAACTCGACTGCTCGGCTGCGTTCATCGTCGCGAGGTGCACGTGACAAGATAGTAAGGAACGCCTCGCTCACCGCCGCATCGTTGTCCGCTTGTTTGGCAAGCCGATCGATGAGATTGCCTGCGGACGGCTGCAATTGCTTTTCGATGAGGCTGTTGTACGACAAAAATAGCGCCTGAGCCGCGTTGGCCTCGAAGCTCTCGCCGCCGGTACGAAAGCGAGCAGCAAAGTCCTGAACGTCACGCTCTCGCCAGTACATGGCGCGGGAAATGGCCGGTGTGATCTCCTCGATCTTGCGATTCTTTTTTTCACGTTCGAACTTGGCGCGCGATTGCTCAAAGTGCCCCGTGGCGAGACCAACACTCACGGCGAGTTGGTCGGGAGTGAGCGGCTTCAGGATTGCGGTTGCGTAGTCGCTGTCCCGGGGCCGCTCTGCGGTGGATGTCCAGCGACTACTGCGGAAATATGCCTCGCTGTGCAGAATTTCGGCCATGAGCCGGCGCAGGTCAAAGCCACTCGTTGCGAAGTCATCGGCTAAATGATCGAGCAGCACGGGGTGGGACGCTGGATTGGCTACGTGCATTTGATCGACCGGTTCGACCAGTCCTCGCCCCATCAATTGCTTCCACATCCGGTTCACAATGGCGCGCTTGAAAAACGGTGAGTCGGCCTTCAAGGCATATTCCGCCAGAGTCGCGCGTCGGCTGAAGTAGGGCGCATCTGGCAAGCCACCATTCGCTTTTGAGTACCACTGGCCACGATCTGCTGGGGGCGGGGGTTCGTCAAGGATGCGACTATCCAGGAACATGAGCCTCGCAGTCTTCTCTTCTTGGGCTGTCGTTACGAACTTGACTTCCCCCTCTGCCCTTTCCTTGACGATCGGCGTGTTCTCAATTCGGGCTTCTTGGGTGCGGCCCAGAAAGGCAGCCAGACCGTAGTAGTGGTCCTGCTTCCATTGATCGACGAAGGGATGGTCGTGACATTTCGCGCACTGCAACTGAACACCAAAGAAGACGCTGGCCACGCCGCTAGTCAGGGCGTCGACCTTGGCGTCGTTATCGCCCCCGCGCACGCGGATCGCCAAGAAGTAAGCAGCAGGCCGCTGTTTTTCGTCTTTCAAATCCGGAACCAGCATCTCGTGGGCGAGGCGGTCCCACGGCTTGTTCGTCTTGATTGCCTCTTCCAGGTAAACCAAGAATCCGTCGCGGCCGAAGTCGCGTTCCCCGACTGCGCTATTGAACCACTCGTCGAAAACCGTGCGCCAATAGGCGGGCATCTCGTCATGGGCGAGGAGTGCGTCGATGAGGCGATGATGTTTGTCAGCGCTGGAATCGGCCAGGTATTGTGCGGCTTCGGAGGAGGTCGGGATCCGTCCCAGCACGTCGAGATAAATCCGGCGCAGCAGCTCGGAGTCTTCCGCCCGCGGCGCGGGGGTCAGCTCTTTTGCGGACAGGGCTGCTTGAATTTCGGTATCGATCAAGCCGCTGGCGGGATTGGCGGCGGATGCGGCCAGGCTTGCGAACCAACACATTCCGCCGATGATGGCTGCGCCGAGTGTTTTTGAGATTCTTCGCATTGTTCGCTTGGTCTTCAGTCTCGTTGCGACATTCCTGCACACATGCTTCCGCCCTAGGTCAGTTCGTATAAGTCCACAGTGCCGTCCGCCTTGCCCAGCGCCAGACGCTTTCCGTCGGAGGAGAATTGCATCCCGAGCGACCAATCACCGCGTTTGATCGCCGCCAACGATTCACCAGGAATACTCTTCGCGGCTTGAGGCTTGCCGTTCTTGTCCTTCTCAGGCGGAGCGAACTTCTCGGCCTGATACGACCAGGACTTAACTTCGCTTTCGCCGCCGATCAGGACATTGCCGGTCGGCTGAAAGGCAACATCCATGCTGACCCGTTCGCTGGCCACGAGCTCCGCAGATGCGAGATCGAACACATCGAGCTTTTCGCCGCCGGCTGCCGCGAGCCAACGGCTATCGTGACTAGCGGCCAGGCGATGGACGCCGCTGTGCCGAGGAATCTGTCCGTATTGATCGTTCGCTCCGCCGAAATCAATCGTTCGCACTATTTGCCAAGATTGCGTGTCCCAGACGATCAACTTGCCATCTTCACCGCCGCTGATGAGGAACCGACCGTCCGGCGTGAATACCAGGTCAGCCGCATATCGGGTGTGCCCGGTCAGCGAGTGCTGTGGTTGGAGTTCTCTGGCACTCCAGATTTTCACGATACGATCCGCGCCGGCTGTGGCCAGGGTGTTGCCATCCGGCGAGAACGCCACCGCTTCTACCCAGCCATCGTGGGCCGCAGTCTGATGCAAAGGCTTCTCGCCAGGCCGGCCATCGGTCCACTTCCAGAGCCGCAACGTACGGTCAGACCCGCCCGTCGCCACAAACTCGCCGCGCGGATGAATATCGAAACCGCGAATCCAACCAATCTCGTGCGGACAAAGAAGCTCACCGACAACGCACTTTTCCTTTTTGTTTTTGACGGCTTGTAACTCGCCGTTCAAATCCCAACAGGCGACGCGGCGGTCCACGCACAGCGCCAGTAGTTTGTCTCCCGTCGGATGAAACCGCACGCGAAACATCGTCAGCGGACCACGTTTAGCGCCGTCATCGACGAAGTACGTCTTTTCGGTTTTGGTGAGCTTGCCGGGCATGATAAATGACATGTCGTTGCTTTGACGTCTAAAACACTTCCGCGATTGGCTTGCCGAGTTTGTCTTCCACAAAGGGAATGGGACGGTTTTCGAACTGCAGTTCCTTGTGCGGATTGATGTCGAGCGTCTTGTAGAACGTGCAGAACAGATCGTGAATCGTCACAGGTCGGTCCTTGAGGTCTGTGCCGTTTTCGTTCGTCGAGCCGATGACCAGCCCCTCCTTCAGGCCGCAACCGCCGAAGGACAGCGACCAGCATTTGGTCCAGTGGTTGCGTCCTGGCTGCCCCTGGCCGGAGATTTCCGGCGTGCGCCCGAATTCGCCCATCAGGACCAGCAGCGTATTCGACCACAGACCTCGGTCGACGAGGTCGTCAATCAAGGCACCAACCGCCGTATCAAACTCACTGGTGATCCACCGTTGGCTTTGAAACGCGCGGCGATGCTTGTCCCACGCGAGGCCGCTTTGGTGTTGGACACGCACAAACGGCACGCCGCGCTCGACCAACCGTCGGGCGAGCAGGCAATCCCGCCCGAGTTGACTACTGCCGTAGCGGTCGAAATCGCGCTGCGGTTCCTGCTGGATATCGAACAAGTCGCCGGAACGCAGCAGGTTACCAACCTGCGCGAACGCGCCCTCATGCGATTCGATGAACCGCTTGTCGCGACCCGCCGCAAAGGACTCGCTGAAGGAACTTCGCAGCTTCTCCCGTCGCGCGAAGGCCGCAATGGCCTCTTCGCTCGCTTTCGGTAGATCCTGCGGACCGGCCCCACCCCCGGCACAGTGCAGGGCCTGGTATCTTGCGCCGAGGTAGCCGGCTCCTGGCACGTGCATCGTGCCGAAGTTGTCCCGGCCGAGCATCACATACGACGGCAGTCCTGGTTCGTTCACGGGCTTCTCATGAGCGCAGACCGAAAGCCAATGAGGCGCGGGCACGACCACGGCACTCGGGTTGTAGGCGGTTTGAGCGATATAGCCGCCTTGGTCGTGATCGCCATTGCGGCTGGTCATGCTGCGAACGGTGGCCATGCGGTTTGCGAGCCGCGACAAGTTCGGCATGTACTCGTCAAAATGCACTCCGGGGATCGACGTCGGAATCGAAATGTGCGGCCCGCCAGTCGGCTGCCCGGGTTTGGGATCCCAAGTTTCAAATTGACTCGGTCCGCCACTCATGAAAACGAGGATCACCCGTTTTTCATTCTTCTTTGCGGCCGCAGCATGATCGTCCGCAAATAAGCGACCAAAGCCACCAAAGGCGACGCCTCCGGCGAGCGCACCGTGCAACAATGCCCGCCGCGACAGTGCATGTTCGCTACGGGGGCAGCAAGTTGGGGAAAGCCTGTCCATCATTTGGTTTCCGGTGCGGTTGGGGATTCGCGTTGCCAGATTTTGACAGCTCCGTCATCGCCGGAAGTTGCCACCCAGACGCCATCGGTGGAAACGTCGAGCGACAGGAGATGCGAGTCGCCGGTTGACAACACCAAAAGCGATTGGCCATCGTGCGTCGACCAAGCGCGAGCTACGCCATCGTTCATAGCCGCGAATACCGCGCGTCCATCCGCGGAAAAACGCAGGCGATTCACGCGCACGCTTCCCGGAGGCCACAGCTTGCGCGTTTCGCCCGTTTCGGTGTCGACCAGCAGCAAGCCGTCGGCATTGCCAAACCCGGCCAACAACCGCCCATCGAGCGACAGGGCTGTGCGGTGTAATTCGGATCCAAATCGGTAGCGGGCGAGTTCCTTGCCAGAGGAAGCGTCCCATTTGACTGTCGTGCCGTTCCATTGACTGGCTACGACAATGAGCGGAGTGTCGCTCCCAGCCTCGCCTTCCGCCAGGGCCACGCTTCCTGCCTTCATCGTCAGCGACCGCACGAGTGAAATCGTGCCTGCAGGCTCGATCTTCCAGACCGGCAAATAACCCGAGTCAACGCTCGATGACTGCACCAACCAACTGCCGCTGCGTGACACATCGCAGCGCCGCAACTGCCCATGCTCGCACTTCAACTCCGATAATATCGCGGCTGGTTCGCCGACGCTCCAAAGCAGAGCCTGGCCACTTTCACTCAGTGCCACGATCGCATCGTCGGAGGGTGTAAACGCAAGACGATCGCTCCAGGCGGAAGTCCTCAAAATGTGCTGCAGTTCACCTGTGGAAACGTCCCAGACCTTAATCCGGGCGTGATCGGCGGTGGCTAGGCGGGAACCTTGATGAGAGAAAGCAATCTGACGTCCTGCGCGCAGCAATGTTTGCCGCAGACGCCAGTTTGCGTCGAGCGGCTGGGCGATGAGTGGCGAAGTAGATTCCTGCTCCGCCACAACAACTGCATACTGTCCCGCTGTTACTTCCACCGATTTGCGGTCGCTGCTGCGCTCGAATTGAACCTTTCCCTCTTCCAACTCAACGCGCGAGTCACCGTCGCCCGCATACAAGCGGAAGCGCGTGCCAAGGACCACGAGCCGCGCTTGCTCCGTGCTCAAGATCAAGGGATCGTCCGGCAATTGAACTGCTGCTTCCACCTCGGCGGCGCCACGCTCCAAGTGTACCCGCCTTTCGCCGTCGCCTTCGGCGGAGGGAAACTGCAACACGGAGTCGGCGCCCAAGATCAGGCGAGATCCATCCGCGAGCAAGACTTCAGCCTCCCCTTCTTCGCCAACTTGCAATTTGTCCCCGGCCAAGAACTGTTGGCCGGAGGTCACCTTTTCCGCTCGCTGCTGAGGATCCGAGAGCCACACGTCGCCCGTCAGCGAGTGGAGCAACGCCACAGATCCTTGGGAGGGAGCGGGTGTCGTCGGCAGGGAATTCTGCCACCAGAAAGAGCCAGCAAATACGACACCGATGACTGCCGACAGTAAAACCGCACCAGCAGTAAGCGAGTACCGGATCTTAAACCTAGATGGCGTTTCCCTCAGGGATGGCGACGTTTGTGACAACCTCGCGATCGACAAATCATCGGAGGCCAAACGAGCCAGGTCGCGACCAGTCGACTCCCGCACTACTTCCTGCAGAAGGGAGTCTTGCTCGATCAGTTCCCAATAGACTCGCCGCGCTTCTGCCGAACTGCGAAGTTCTTCGACGAACTCCGTCTGGTCAGACTCCGCCAACTGGCCATCCAACAGACTGTCGATCAAATGATGCAGCCGCTCGTCGCTCATGATGCCTCAGTCGTCAACAGTACTTGCTGTGTGCACTCGCGCAAAAAGGCCCTGGCCCGCGCCAAGGCCACATGAACCGCATTGGTCGTCCAAGCGAGTCGCTCGGCGATCTCGGGTGGGCTCAAAGGCTGTTCTGCATATCTCAAATCGACGATCTCACGGGCCCTCGGCGCCAGCCGTTCCAGGCACCGCGCCAGCGCTTCGCGCCGTCGTTCCGATTGCGGTTCCCGTTCATCCACTGCCTCGACGAGCAAGTCCAACAACTCGTCATCAAACGGCAACGCTCGGAGGCGTTGCCGCCGGTAATATTCCAAGACTTTGTTACGTGCGATGCCACGAACCCAGGCGAGGAAATTCCCATCAGGACGGAAATCGCTGCTCCGCTGAACAACAGTCAGAAAAACTTCCTGAAAGACGTCATCCGCCGCCGCCCGATCGGCCACCAGCCCAAACACAAAGCCTCGTACTGTCGCCGCATGCTGCAGAAACAGCGTATGGAGTGACTGATTGGGTGGAGAATGGTGTGACATCAGTAGCTATTGATTCGAGGCAGCTAAAACTTAGCAGAGAAAATTCCGCCGCCTCATTCGGCAAGATATAAGTCATTCCGTGAGAATGACTTACTGAAGAATCGCCGGTCAAGGCCGACCAGCTCGAAAAGATCGCACGTCCGAGGTCTTGGCGTTACAAGACCAAGGACTCTGGCGGGCTGCTGTGGGACTGGAAATAACGGTTAGCCGAAAACGGGGGCAGCTGCACGAACCGAGCACTCGACGCTGACACTGAGTTGTTATCCATTGGGCTGTATTGGCGTTGCGCTGGCTCGCTCGCTGTTTCGCCATCACCACATGCGTCGCATTAAACGACCTTCTGATCACATAGGCAATTCGAAGCCTTTGCGGCGCGGACGGTCGAGCAGATGGTTGGCCTCTGCATCGGCGACGAACTGCTCCGTTTCCGGATTCCAACGCAGCGGGCGATTTAGTTCACGGGCAAGGTTCGCCAGGTGGCAAATCGTGGCCGTACGATGGCCGACCTCTACAGGCGCATTGAGGGAAGTTTCAGTACGTATCGCGGCCAGCCAGTTTTCCAGATGCGGTCGAGCGACGTGCCCGGCCCCTCTCCATTTCGCGTCGACGTCCGCGTGCGGGCCGTTCTTGATGAGCGCCGGCGGATCGGTTTCGAAGTAGTTGCGGCGCATCTTCAAAGTGCCACGTTCGCCATAGAAGCGGATGAAATCCGGGCCGTGAATGAAGTGCAGTTCAACGCCGTCGGCATAACTCATCACGACGGGCCAGTAGCGCCGCTCGTCCGTAAGTTGGCGCTCCGCGCCGGATCGTTGCGAACTCGACTCAGAGACTCCAGTGGGTTTGTACGGCGTCTTGTCTTTCCACAGCTTCGCAAGCGCCTGGACGGACTCCGGCTTGACGGTTCGCACCTCGACCGGTCCCGAGTCGTCGCGTCCCAGGGCGAGCTGAACCATATCGACCGAGTGCGCGCCCCAGTTTGTCATCAAGTGGCCGGAGTAGTCTCGAAAGAGATCCCAGCCGCGCCAAAGCAAATCTCCGACTTTGAAGTCTTCCTTCATCCAAACTTGGCGATTGTGCGGCCGCACCGGTGTCGGCCCGCAGAACATATCCCAGTTCAAACCAGCGGGCGTTGTTTCTGCCGGAAAGCTACAGTCGCTGATGGGGCCGGGATAACAAGGCAGTTCGACTTTCGTGATTTTCCCCAAGCCACCGTTGCGGATGAACTCGCAGGCGAAGCGATTCACTTCCATCGTTCGTTGCTGGCTGCCTACTTGCAGGACTCTGCCCGACTTTTTGACTGCATCAACCAGCAACCGGCCTTCACGCACGCAGACGGTCAGCGGCTTTTCGAGATAAACATCGAGGCCCGCTTGCAACGCCAGCATTGCGGCCAGCGTGTGATGGTGATCGGGGGTCGCGACGATGACCGCGTCAAGCTTCTCCCGGTCGAACATCCGGCGGTAGTCTTGATGCGTCGTGCACTTGGCCGCGGCGTTGTCGCGAAACGATTGCAGCACCGACGAAAACGCTCCCTGCGGCTCCAGGGTGCTGGCCATTCGAGACTGCGAGCAATCGCAGATCGCCGTGACTTGAGCCGATGTCGGCAGGTTCCCGATCAAATACTTTCCTCGCACACCCGTGCCAATGACTCCCACGCGCACGATGTTGTTCGCCGATCTTGCTGGCTCCGCGGTTGCGGTAACGGAACAGAGTGTAGTGACGCTTGCGCTAATCAGAAACTTGCGGCGCGACAGGTTCATAGTGACAACTCCTCACTCGCGTATTTTAGACTGGCGGCGATGTTCGCGTCTTCGAGATCGACCTGCCTCTCCAGTGAAAGCGAGCCGACTTCTTGCACCGACTTTGCCGGATGTTCGCGCACGAAACGGAGCGTTCGCGCGAGGTCGTTGCCGGAGACCTGCGGCATCGTTGACCAGAACTTTTCGGTGAGACACGGCACTTTGAGCGGGTCGCGGGTGATGAGTTCCAGCATCATGCGTATGTCAGGCTTCGCTCGTTTGAGGATTCCGGCGATTCGCTTCATGTCGAAGCTGCCTTGTCCCAACGGAATGTCGGCAAGCAAGAAGCCGTGTTCGTACTCGCGCAGGGCTTGATCCTTGAAGTGGACCGTGAAGGCGTACGGAGCCAATGCCGCGATCGCTCCATATGGATCATCGAGCAACGCGAAGCTGTTGCCGGTATCAACCGTCGCGCCGATGAACTCGCAACTGAGATGCTTGTAGAGCGCCAGTCGCTCGTCAATTCGCTGATCTTTGTGGTTCTCGATCGCCAGTCTCACGCGGTGCTTCGTCACGATGGGCGCGGCGAGTTCGAGCATCCTCAACGCCGTCGCTTCGGATTCGCGAACTTCGGCCAGAGATTTGAATTGCTCGTACCGCCGCCCCGGCATCACGACCGTGCGAACGGCCTGCACTCCAACTTCCGAAGCGGTGCGAATCTCGGCCTCAAACCGGGCAAGGTCGACTTCATCTTTGGGTGGATTAACGATGCCGTCGATGAAAAGCTTGTGCTCATCGGCAGAATCTCTGAGTGCCTTCACACTCGCCGCGTCGAGCACGCCCAGCGAGGTCTGCATTCCACCCGCTCCGACGCTGTGACAGTGCTTGAGAAACGTCAGTGGATCGAACAGGTCGAGCTTCGAATCTCGCTGCTGCATCCACTTGCGACGGATCCCGCAGTTATAGGCCACTAATCCCAACCCCGTGCGTTGCGGCTTCTCTGTAGCAAAACCTACTGAGGCCATCGTTGCCGCAGCGATCGCTCCCAATGCCGAGCGTCTCGTCAACGTGGGATAGGCTTCCAGCCTGTCAACTTTCATGACATCACCTCGCTAAATCGATTGAGTAGGCCGCATGTGCGGGAGTTCGCACGAGTCCGATCGTTCTGATCAACTTGTGACAGGGTAAGCAATTACGTCTCATCTCCGTTGCCGTTGTCTTGTGACGCTTCGTGTGATGAGTCGCGAAACGGCCCTACCACCACGTGCGTTTGCTCCGCCAGTACAAGCCGCAGACGGCGAGCAGCACTAGCACCATCGTCCCGACAGTTGCAGCAATGGCCACGCGGGACATTTCAGGCAAAGCCCAAATCACGCCTGCCGCCAATGCCGCTCCACAGATAAGAACTAATACCTCTTGAGCTGCCGCAGCTTCGAACCACCTGAGTCGGCTGCCCGACTTTGCGACAGATTGCTCGATGACCTCGCAGACGGTCTTGAATCCACTCATCGAATGAGGCAGCCGAGCTCGCCCGGTCGATGTGACCACTTCGAGTACTGGACCGACATCGCGAGGGCGGACCCAAGTCGAACAGATCCCTCGGACTTCATCAAGCCGACAGGAGCATTCTGCGTCGGGACCGGTCGCCATGAATCGACTCGGCGTGTGGCATCGAAAGAATGTGACTGTGCCCGCCGACAGATTGACGATCACTCGGCGATAGGTCGCCTCGCCGGGATTTCCGTACTCGGCTGTGATGACTCCCCCGGAAGCAGTTGTAAGGTGCGGTTCGGTTACTGCGTGACTCGTGAACCTGGTCATTACATCCTGACTTTCTGCCATGTTTGACGTTGGCGACAAGAGTCGTGGAGCACGTCCTTAACGTACTCCTTTGCTCGCTGGATCACGCTCATTTCGCCTGCATCAGTTTCACGATCTCTTCGCGCGGGACAACGCCGACGCGAGTGGCCCATGACTCGAACAATCGAGTCATCGACTGCACTCGTTCTGGCTGCTGAGCAGCAAGGTTCGTTGTCTCACCGGGATCGTTCGACGTGTCGTAGAGTTCCCACTGTCCGGTGCGCGGGCCGGTCGATGTGATGTTGCCTTCTTCGGTCCCCGCGCCGTAAGCACGCACGAGTTTCCAACCGCCTTGTCGCACCGCCTCGTTGCCCATGCGTTCCCAGCAGAGCACTCGGTCTGAAGGCAGCGAGCCATTGCCGCTGAGCGCGGGCAGCAGGCTCAGTCCTTCGGGCGGTAGTACGTTGTGATCGCGGAACGATTGCGGTTGCTGCGTGCGAGCGGCGTCGAGGCATGTCGCGTGAATGTCGATGACGTGCCCGATGTCGCGGATGATCCGGCCGCGTTGCTCGCGCGAGATTCCGTTCGGCCAATGCGCGATGAGCGGCGAGGCGATCCCGCCGTCGTTGACCGACACTTTGAATCGACGAAACGGCGTGTTGCTCACCTGCCCCCACAACGGCCCGCGTACAGTGTCCGAGCCGTTGTCGCTGAGGAACAGGATCAGCGTGTTGTCGAATTGCCCGCGTTCGCGCAACCTCTTCACGATCCGCGCGAGGTTCTGATCCACTCGATCAATCATCGCCGCATAGGTCCGCATCCAACGGTCGCGAGTTTCCTTCTTCGCTTGTTGAGCTTCGGGCGTGACCGTGTCATCCAACTGCGGCAGCCGCGCGATTTCAGGCATGAGACCGAGCTGCTTGAGCCGTTCAAAACGTCGCAGCCGAGTAGCAGCAGGGCCATCCGCATAAGTCTCGGCGTATTTGGCGACATCGGCTTCATGCGCCTGGATCGGCCAGTGTGGAGCGGTGAATGCCAGGTATCCGAACCACGGCTTCCCCGGCTCAGCGGCGTCGATGAATCGCAGCGCGTAATCGGTGAACGTGTCGGTCGAGTAAAAGTCGCTCGGCAGCTTTTCGACCTTCTGCCCGTTCTCGACGAAGAGCGAGATTGGCCCTTTCTGCTGCCATGACCGATACCCCGTGAACTGCTCGCAGGCGCCGCCGATCAGCGCGAAGCTACGTTCGAAACCTCGTGAGTTAGGCCAGCACTCGGGAGCCTTCCCAAGATGCCACTTGCCCGCCATGAAGGTCTGATAGCCAGCCGCACGCAGCACTTCGGGCAAGGTGACAATGCCGCGCGACTTCAATCCCAGATATGCGGGCGAGCCGACTCGTTTCCAGAACTCGTTGTTCGCCCCTTCTTCGTTCATGTCGCCGACGCCGGCCTGATGCGGATAAAGCCCGGTCATCAGGGACGCTCGCGTCGGACAACACTGCGCACAATTGAAGAATCGTGCGAACCGCGCGCCATCATTCGCCAGCGCATCGAGTGTTGGCGTACGGACCTCGCCGCCATAACAGCCAAGGTCCGAGTAGCCCATGTCGTCGACCATCACGAGCAGGATGTTGGGCCGCTCGTCGGCTACCGCACTGGTGCAAGCAAGCAGCAGCCCAATTCCGCACAGCAAGGTGAGACGTGAGAGTTGAAGACGGTTCATCGCTCGGTGCCAATCATTTGGTGAAGTTACGTTTGATGGATCGGTAGACTTTTTGATTGGGAACGCGGCTTTTGGGCTCGTTCATGGCGCTACAAGGCCGAATGCGCCATCACGCAGGCCTTGTGCGCCGCCCTTGATGTCGGCGGGCACAAAGGAGTGAACCTCTTGCCAAGTCTGGCCGGCGTCGGTGCTGCGCAGGATGTTGAATCGCTGCGGGTGGATGCTGATGAGCGTTCCCTTATCGCTGGCAATCACTTGGCCTTCGGGAACGGCGGCGGGGAGATCGCGCCAGGTCTTGCCATCGGCACTGGCGCGAGACTTCTTGCCACAGAGCCAAAACTCGCCGTTCACGACGCTGAGCGTGGCTCGCTGCGTGCCCGTGGCGTGAGGGCCGTCCCACGTCTCGCCGGCATCGGCGCTTGTCCACGTGTTCGCAGCCATCGGGTCGGTCATAACGAGCAGCTTGCCGTTGGACTTCATCTTGCCGCGACCGATCGAAGCGTCGAGACCTTTCGGCGCGAGCCATTTCCAGGTCTTGCCTTGATCGTCACTGGCGAAGAGATGACCGAACTTGGGTCCGGTGTCGCCGCGATTGTCGCCGAGCGCGAGAAAACGCCCGCTGGCGTCGCCGCAATACACCGTGCCGATGTGATGCGTGTTCAACTTGCCGCGAGGATCGTCTTTGAACTTGCCCCATAGGGCGAAGGAGGTGAATGACTTGCCCAGGTCCGCCGTGGCGCTGAAGGTCATGTAGCCGCTGGAAACGAAGACGCCGTTGCCGCCGGCGAGCCCCCAGGTGAAGCCGGTCATCAAACGCGGGTCGCCTTTGCCTTCTGGCAGCTTCGTTGCCCCGCTGGTGAGGTGCCGCCAGTTCACAACATCATCGGAAGCCAGATAGATCGTCGGCCCGCCCCAGGCCACCGGCACGGCGAAGACGCCGCTGGTGTAGGCGACGGAACTCGTGGCCCACGGGCCGTGGTCGGCGCCCGGTGCCGCGAAGAAGGCCTGCTTCCACGTCTGGCCATCATCCTTCGACACAATGATGCGTGCTCCGTGCCCCGCCACGACAAACGCACCCACTCTCGGGCTCGGCTGGAAGTCACCGCCGAGTGGAATGGAGTCACGAATCTTTGCCCCTTCGGGAGAGTCTTCCGCGGCGAAGGCGGTAGCAGCAACGAGGATCAGGGCGAGCGTGAGCGTATGTGATTTCATGGGAATGTCGTGGAATGCTTGTGGTTGTGGCGGAGTTCAAATTGGACGTCACGCGACCGTCAGCCCCTTCAGTGCGCCGGTCGAGGTGCCGAACGATTGGTCATCAAAGCCAAGCTGGTTCAGCACGCTGACGTACAGATTGCTCAATGGCACCGCGCCGGGCGCGAAGGATAGATGCTGTCCGTGTTTGAAGCGGCCTCCAGCGAGCAGCACGGGCAAGTCCTTATTGCTGTGGCTGTTGCCGCTACCGAGATTGGAAGTGACGAGGATGGTGGTGCGGTCCAGCAAACTCGCATCGCCTTCCTTCGTGTTCTTCAGGTTCGTGAGCAGTGTCTTCAACTCGTCGAAGAAGGCCCGTTCGACTCGTTTCAGTTGGGCGATGTTCCCTTCGTCCTGGCCATGATGAGAAAGGTTGTGATAGCCGACGTTTACTCCGGGCACAGCAACAGTGTCCTGACGGAAGTAACCAAAGGTGATGACGCGGGTGCTGTCAGTCTTGAAGGCGAGATGGGTCAGGTCGCAGACGCCGCGCAGGTTGGTGATGATCTCGTCCGGGGCGAAGGGCGCCGGCGGTTTGGAGTTCACGCTGGGCTTAGGCTGATGCATCCATTCCTCGGACTTGACGAGGCGTTTCTCGGTGGCGCGAACGGACTCGAAATACTCAGCGAGTTTTTCCTGGTCGCGTTTGGAGAGCCGTGACTGCAGTTCGCGCGCTTCATCCAGCACGTGGTCGAGAATGCTCTTACCGCGACCGATCTCGCGGAGAACTTTGGTTTTGTTGGCTGCGCCGTCCTCGGCAAACAGCCTGGCGAAAGCATCGCCGACATTTTTCTCAGCCGGAACCATACTACCGCCGTCGGTCCAGCCAAAGTCATTGGCCCCGGCACTCAATGCGAGAGAGTCAAAGCGAGTGTGCTGGCCGAGCGCGGTGGCGACATGCTGATCGAGCGAGCGACGGTTCCGCTCGACCGAAGGCACGCCGGTGAAGATGCGCGGCTGGGCGGCATGACCACCGCTGACGCCCGGATGTTCGAGACCGGAGACGATGGTGAATCGATCACGGAGATCGGCCAACGGGGCGAGATACTCCGGCAGTTCATACCCAGCTCCGGATTGCTTCGGAATGAGCGAATCCCGGTAGATGCCAAGTGGCAGACAGATCAGCAACAGGCGGCGTGGCTCTTTTCCAGCCGCCGCGGCATGGGCGATACCGCCGAGCGATTCGAGCCACGGCAAACCGAGAGCGACGCCAGCTCCGCGAAGGAAGCTGCGGCGGGAGGCGAGGGCCGGTTGAGTATTCATGGGTGTGCCTTGGTTGGCCTTATGGATTGGTGAAAACGGGGCTGGAGACGAGTTCAAGCACGAGCGACTTCAGGCCGCTCTTCTTCTCGCGAACTTGAGTCGCGATGACTTTCAGCGGTTGGCGGTCGGGAAACCCTGGCGCACGGCCAAGGGCGAACGTGGCGAGTTGGTGCGTCAGGTTTTGTACAACGAGGTCTTCCCGCTTCTTTACCAACTCGCGGAACTCCTGGAAGCTGTTGAAACGCCCTACGCCCGCCCATTCATCCGCAGAATCGACGGGTGGACCGTCGGAGAGTTTGGCGCGAGCACCGGGCCTCGGCTCAACGAGGGCGCGGTAGTTATTCCTCCAGCCACCGATGACGTCGAAGCTCTCCAGCGCGAAGCCGAGCGGGTCGATCTTGCGGTGACACGAATTGCAACTGGCGATGTCGCGATGTTTCGCCAGTTGCTCTTTGATGGTGGTGGCACCGCGAATGTCCGGTTCGATCGCGGGCACATCCGGTGGTGGTGGCGACGCAGGTGTGCCGAGGAATTTTTCCAGCATCCAGGTGCCGCGAATCACCGGTGAAGTCGTGCTGCCGTTGGATGTGACCGCGTGAATGCTCGCATGAGTGAGCAAGCCGCCGCGCACCGTCTTTGACTTGTCCAAACTCACGCGACGGAAATCAGGACCGACCACGCCCTCGATGCCGTAATGTTTCGCGAGCCGCTGATTGAGCATGGCCCAATCGGAGTCGATGAGATTGGCGAGCGGCAGATCGCTTCGAAACATCTCCGATATGAAATGCTCTGTCTCGCCGCGCATGGCGGCTTCGAGTTCGGCATCGTATTCGGGATAGAGGTCGGCGTTCGCCTTCATCACGCCCACTTCGCGCACTCGCAGCCATTGGCCGGTGAAGTCATTCACAAAGCGGGCAGAGCGAGCATCGGCCAACATGCGTTCGGCCTGCGTGCGCCGTTTCGTGACATCGAGCAAGCTGCCATCCGCCGCAGCCTTCAGCAATTCGTCATCCGGCGTGGAGCGCCACAGGAAGTACGACATCCTCGATGCAATGGCGTAGGCGTCGGGACCGTTTGGCGGTTCTTCGTGATAGAGAAATCGAGGTGAGACGAGCATCGTGGTCAGCATGCCACGGAGCGCTTCGTCGTGCGTCATTGTCTTCGCGAACTTCTCATACAGCGCTCGGTACTTCGCCACAGAGGCATCATCCACGGGTCGGCGAAAGAGCTTCGGCGCGAGATTCGCCGCGATGGCGGCGGCTTTCTCCGGCGTGGGCTGCGTCGGATCGATGTCGCCAAACAAAGTGCGATGCCCCTTCGGCGGCCAGCTTTCATACACCGGTCCCTCAATGCTGAAGGAACGGATGGCGATGAACGGCCCCGGCTGGTCAATCATTGTACGGCCCTGACTGTGCGGTGCGCCATCCATGATCGTGAACACCACGCGGTCGCCCGGCTCCATGTAATAGCGGGCCTCGACCTCGCGCGGTTGCTCGTCGGTGAAGGCGAAGACGCTCACCGCTTTCGGCAGCTTGCCTGAATAACCCTCTTCGACGGTGAACTTAAGCCGCGCGGGCTTACCATCGTTCTTTAGCGCATAGGCGACCGCTTTCACTCGATACCAGCCGCGCCCGGCGGGAAGGCCGAGTTGGGGCTCTCCGCTGAAATACTGCTGCACGGTCATCACGGCATCGAGATGCGGTCCGTCCGTTGGTTTGGGCGGTCGTAGCGTGCCGTTCTCCCACACCGGGAAGCGATAGCCGTACGAATCGGGATTCGCCTTCACCGACTCTTCCATTTTGCGTGTGTTAACCTTTTCCTGCGGTGTCAGGCTGTCGAACTTCGCCAGTCGCATCGCGAGATTCTTCGCGGCAGCATCAATCGCTTTGCGATTACCGTCATGTAGCGTGAAGGTCTTGCTCTTCGTCTCGGGGCGAGTGGTAGGCGCGATGGCACGAGCCAAGATGAAGTCGGCGGCCTTCATGTATTCCTGCATCTGCGCCGACGAGAGCATGAGCGCCGCGCCGTTGTTGTCGAAGCCGTGCTCGCGCAGGTCCTCGGGAAAGCCCGCCGTGAAGTCTCCATGCACGTCGAAGAGGTCAGCGATCGTGTTGTGATATTCCACACGGTTGAGCCGCCGCAACACTACCTCGCCGCCGGTCCCCTTGAGTTCCGCCGCGGCACGCGACAGCTCGTTTTGAATCCAAGTTGTGACTTTCTCCACCTCGGCTTGCTTCGGCTGCTTGGCGTCCTTCGGCGGCATCTCGCCGAGTTGCAGGTTATCGAGCACAAGCTGCCAGTTCTCCGCGTCAGCGGCGTTCACGGCAATCTTCAACGCATCCACGCGAAAGTCGCCCTTTGGCTTCGTGGGGCCATGGCAGTCGATGCAGTACGTCTGAAAAAATGCAGTGACAGACGGAGCCACGGCGGCATCATCAGCAGCAGCGACCGATGGCACGTTCAGCAGGGCGAACGCGAGCAAGCTCATGCCTCGGCAATAGAACGATGCGGTACAAGTCGGATTCATATGAGTTCCTTGATGACGCCGTCGGCCTCGCCACCTTGAAAATCTTTCGGTACCGCGACGCCCATCACGCCGAACATGGTCTGCCAGAGGTTGCCGAGGCGAACGTGCTTCTTTAGCAAGTGACCTTGGTGCTTGATGCCGAGCTTGTGGCCGCCGACGAGCATGGTGGGCAGTTCGGTGTTGTTGTGCGCGTTCACAGTGCCGCCGCTGCTACCCCAGACGAGCATGGTGTGGTCGAGCAGGCTGCCGTCCCCTTCCTTCACGCTCTTGAGCTTCTCGATGAAGTAGGCCCAGTCCTCCATGTACCAAGTGTCGACAGTGGTCAGCCACTTGAGCTTGTCGGGCTCTTCGCCGTGGTGCGTCATTTCATGATAACCGTAGGGACAGCCTTTGTAGGCGTAACAGTGCGTGCCATCGTTGAGATCGCGACGGGCATAGTAGTTGATGACGCGAGTGCTATCGGTCTGCAGCGCGAGCGTGATGACGTCGAACATCAGGCGCTGGTAGCGGCGGTAATCGAAATTCCCTTTGGCTTGCAGTTCGGGATCGAGCGCCTGCACGTTTTGGCCGAAGTCGATCGGAGCGACCTCGGGCTTCGGCTTATCGAGCCACGCGAGGTCGGTGGCGATGCTCTGCTCCACGTCGCGGATGGAGTTGAAGTATTCATCGAGCTTGGCCAGGTCTTCTTTGCCGAGGCGGTTTTGCAGGCGCTTGGCTTCGTCACGCACGGCGTCGAGCACGCTGCCGGTGCGGTCGGCGCCGACCTTGCGGGCAGCGACTTCGTCAGGGCTTTCCGCGCGGAAGAGCTTATCGAAGAGAATGTGCGGACGGTTTTCTGCCGGGATGGGCGTGCCGCCACGGGTCCAGGCGAGCGTCTTGTCTATGGTGCCGCTGCCGAAGCCGGTGCCGCGATGTACGCCGAGCACGAGCGAGGGAAAACGGGTGGCCTTGCCGATGGCTTCGGCGAGTTCCTGGTCGGCGGAGATGCGGAGCTTCGCGTCGGCTTTATGCGTGGCGGTGCCCGTCAAAAAGGTGCGGTCACCACCGTGGCCGCCGGAGTGCGTGAGCTTCAGGCCACTGATGAGAGTGAACTCATCGCGCAGGTGTGCCACGGGCTTGAGGATGGGCGTGACGCTCCAATCGTGGCCCGTATTCGCGGGCGTGAAATCGCGGCCGTTCATGCCGAGGCCCCACATGGTAAAGAGGGCGCGTTTCGGCCGCTCGCTCTCCGTGATGCCGCCCGCCGTCGAAGCCGCCCGCGACAGCGAAGACATAGATTCAAGCCAAGGCAGCGCGAGTGCGACGCCGGCGCCGCGTAGGAAAGTGCGGCGGTCAATGGGGCAGTGTTTGAAGATTTTCATGGTAGTTATTTGGTTTGAAAGGGTTCGGAGGCGACGACCGCTTGCACGAGCGACTGCAGGCGTGGCTCGGATTTCAGGATGGTTTCAATGGTGGCGTGGTCGACATAGCCCACGGGGCGGCCGAGCGCGTAGGTGAGCAGTTTTTCTGTAAAGGCGCGATTGAATTTGTCCTGCTCGGCCATCAAGGCGGCTTTGTAGCCGGAGAGATCTTGGAACGCGCGTCCGGATTTGAGCGCGCCGCTGGCGTCGATGACGGGCGCTCTCGGTCCTTGGATGCCCTCGCCATTCTGCCGCTCGCGCCAGGCACCGACCGCGTCGTAGTTTTCCAGTGCGAGGCCATAGGAGTCAAGCTTGGCATGGCAGCTCGCGCAGTTCGGCTCGCTGCGGTGCAATTGGAGACGCTCGCGCACGCTGAGGTTCTTCCCAGCGGTGTTTGGCTGAATGTCGCCCGCGTTCGGCGGCGGAGGCGGTGACGGGTCGTTGAGCAGCTTTTCCAAGACCCACGCGCCACGACGCACGGGCAAGGTGCGGGTGCCATCGGCCAGCAAGGTCAGCAGTCCTGCCATGCCGAGCACGCCGCCGCGATGATGCTCCGGCGTGAGCGCGACTTTTTGAAACGCCTCACCGCTCACACCTTCAATGCCGTAATGCCGTGCGAGCCGTTCGTTGATGACGAGGAATTCGGAGTCGAGGAAGTTCGCGACCGGCAGATTCTCCGTGAGCACCTGTTGAAAAAACGCCCGCGGCTCCTCGCGGCTGGCGAGTTTCAGCGCGTTGTCATAGTCTTTGTATTCCTTTGCCGGCTCCACGCTGCCGAATTGCTCCACATCGAGCCACTGACCGGCGAAGTTCTCGACGAAACGCCGGCTCTTCGCATCGGCCAACATGCGTGTGACCTGCGCGCGTTGCATTGCGGGTTGCCGGAGTGCGCCTTTCGCCGCGAGCGCGAGCAGCTCCTCGTCCGGCAAGCTGCTCCAGAGGAAATAGGAGAGGCGGCTCGCGAGTTCGAAGTCATTCAAAGGGCGCGTCCCCTTGGCGGGGTCAGCGGCGCGCGGTTGCGGCTCCTGGATGAAAACAAAGCCCGGCGAGCAGAGCATCGTTTGCAGGCCCAGCCGCAGTGCATCTGGAAAGGACAGCTTCTCGCGTTGCATGGCACCGGCGGCGAGGCTCACGAGCTTATCGACCTCCTTTGATTCAACCGGGCGACGATACGCTCGCGGCAGCAGCCGAGCGAACACCAATCGCAATCCGTTCTCATCCTGCGGTGTCTTCTCATCGAGCCCGAGCACGACATGGCTCGCCGGCGGCCATTCCTTTGGCAGCGGACCTTCCACTTCGATTTTGTCCAAGAAGAGCCGGGGGGCAGTGGCCGGGTCCTGTGTCGGGTGCGGAATCCAGCGCGGCCCGGTGAAGGCATTCAAATCCTTGAGTACCTGCTCGCGCTCGGCCTTTAGTCGCGTGACTTCGGCATCGTCCCGTGCGGCCACAGCTTTTGAAATTTTACCCTGCGACTGGAGCCAACGCAGGTGCAGTGCGTTCCATTCGGGATTGTTGATGCGCAGGTTGTTGATACCGTTCCAAGTTGGCATCAAACCCTTCTGCTGGTCCGGCTGCCCGGCCCGCAAGAACAGCAGCGACTCCGCCACGCCCGGCTTCTCCAGAGTTCCCTGGATGGGAATATCGTGGACGCTCTCCAGCGGCGTGCCGGTGGCGTAGGTGAGGCGCATCACCACTGGCGTGCCCCTCGCGCCGGGCGAGGCCCCGGCATGAACGCGCACGCGGTAATAGCCATCCCGCTTGACCAGCTTCGTCAGGTCCGGACGCGGTCCATGCGGCACCATCGCCCACGTTTTGTCTTCATCGGGTTTGCCACCATGGCCGGCCCACATCTCGATGCCGGTGGCCTGCTTGGCGTAAAAAGTGGGGCCGAGAGGAATCTTATGGTCGATAGCTTGCGCCACTTCGACGGTCGGGCTTTCGTTCCGGTTCAGGTGCTTTTCCGCTTCATAGACATAGGTCTCCGTCTGCGGCGGCGCGCTCTGCACCGCTTCGTGGGCAATCTGATCGGCCCAGTCGAGATAACCGAGCATCTGCGTCTGGTCGAAAAACAACGCACTCCCGATGCGGTCGAAGCCTTCCGCCTTGCCATCCGCAGGTAGTTCGCGTTTCAACTTCTCGACAAAATGCGGATCGAGCTGGAACAGGTCACCCAACGTGTTTGCGTATTCCTGCCGGTTCAGCCGCCGCATCAGGATGCGTCCACCGCTCATGCGGGCTAATTTCTCGGCTTCCTTGAGTTTCGCACCCACCCATTCGACAACCGCAAAGGCCGCTTTTGCATCCGGTCGAGCCTCATCCTCTGGCGGCATTTCGCCACTGTTAATCTGGTTGATGACTTCGTGCCAATCATCCGCAGTCGTGCCACTGAGGAAATCCGTGCCGAGCTGGTCGATGCGGAAGCCGGCCTTCGCCTGCTTCGCATCATGGCAGGTGTAGCAGTGCCGCTTAAGGAACGGCAGGACGTCGCGTTCGAAATCGGGGCTAGCGGCGAGCACGTACATTTGCGAACACAGCGCGCAACCCAGAGCACAGAAGGCCCAGCGCACGAAATCTTTCATCGCATACCTTGAAATGGTGTTCTTCGACTTGTTGGAGTCATCTTGCATGAGTCTGTTCCACGACTACTTCTTGTCGGCTTGGTGTTCCGCGATGGCCTTCTTCAGGGCTTCGGCAGCTTCGCCCGTGGCGATGCGGGCGAGATTATTCGCGACACCGCTGTGCCGTTTCACAATCTCCGCGGGTGGAATCGTTGTAATTTTGACACTGGGATGATCGGCCTGCAATCGTTTCAGGTCGGCATCGTTGACCACACTCATGGACAGGTTCAACTCTTGCAGCCGATCTTTCATCGCCAGCAGATGCTTGAATCCGTCCTCATAGGTAATGAACGCTTCCTGAAAACCGACATGCGTCACCTTCGGCATCTTCGCGATGGATGCCAGAGCAGTCTGCGAGACCTTTCCCATCTCGGCCACCGTGAAGGATTCCAGCGATGGGTGGCCTGCAAAGAACTTCACGCCGGCTTCGCTCACTTGCGAATGCACCACGGCGAAGAACTTGAGCCCCTTGATCTTGGCGGCTTGCTCCATGCCTGCATCGTTGATGCCCAGGGTCAACTTGATCTCCACGAGTTTGGAATCCGACAAGGCATCAAATCCGGTGCCACTGTAGAGAGGGGCCAGCGGGTGATTTCTCAGAAAGCCGTTGTGATCGAAACGGATGATTTTCAGTTCCGACATCCCTTTCAAAGCGCGGAGACTTTCGTCTCGAAGCCAGGGACCGTTGCCGGTGAGCGCCAGCACGCGACCGTTCGAGTCGTAAATGCAACTGAGCGATATCGCATTCCTCTTCGTGTCGCGCACTCCCCAGGACGTCAGGTTGGCAGTGTCGATCCCCAATTCTTTGAGACGGTTGATGACGCCTCCTTTTGCCCAGCCGGGAATCTCGGCCACTTCTACCGTGTGCCCCTCGACCGCGATGATCTGCTCGACGATCCGCGCCTCGGCGGGATGTAACGGAATCTCCAAGGCCAGCGCTGTCTGCTGCACGCCTAGGATCACGATGAATGCAAACCAAAGACGTGTGTTCATGAGTCGCTCCAAAGACATGCGAATCAGGCTTTCAGCCTGTCAGAATTGTTCACACGGACAGACATCGATCACCCGCAGGATGCTGTTCCCGCTTTGGCTGCAGGTGAAACGCTGGTCTTGCCATTTCGACGAAACGATGATACAGTGGCTAAGCCACAGCGTCAACCCTTTTTAGAAGCCTCGTCAGCATGGATACGTCACTCGTTCGCAGCCCGGTCTATCAGCAGCTCAATCAGCGATTGCGTAGCGCGCTTGCGACGGAGTATCGCTCGGGTGATCAATTCCTAACCGAACGCGAAGTCGCCGAAAAGTTTCAGGTCAGCCGCGCGACCGCCAACAAATCGCTGGCCAGCCTCGTTTCCGAGGGCTTCCTCGAATTTCGCAAGGGCTTGGGCACGTTCGTGCGCCGCGATGTGATCGACTACGACGTCCGCTCGCTGGTCAGCTTTACCGAGAAGGCCCGAGCTGCCGGGAAGAAACCGAGCACAGAGCTGGTTACGTTCGGCAAACTTTCAGCGGCCGAAGTCAACTCGGAGATCGCAGCCGCCTTGGCGCTGACCGGTGACGCGCTCCTCTGGGAAATGGAACGTTTACGGCTCGCCGACGGCATTCCCGTGATTTGGGAGCATCGCTATGTTGTGCATCAACACTGCCCAAAGCTGACCAAGTCGCAGGCCGAGGGCTCGCTGTATCGCACCTGGACCGAGACGCACGGCTTAAGGATCGGCGGGGCGAATGAAGTGATCCGGGCTGGGCTGTTGTCGGCGAGCGAAGCGAAGCACCTTCATACCGCCGCAAAGTCTCCAGCGTTGGAAGTCGTCTCCGTCGGCTATCTTGAAGACGACTCACCACTCTGGTGGGAGCGCACGCTCTACCGCGGCGACCAATACGAATTTCACAGCCGCCTGGGCCCCATTCAGTCGGCGACTCCCGCGCGAGGCAAGCTACGATAAGTCCCCGTGGCAAAAAGTTCTCGGCGGCTTTATCGGTACTGATTCATTGGCCCGGTGCACGCCGATGGATGGCGTCACGCTGGCGTTCTTGGGTGTACTTATCATTCTTAAGGCCGCCAGAGTGCAACTGGTTGCAACGAGCGACGCTGCGAGTGCAACGAGGCCCAATCTCTAGCGTCATGCACGTTCCAGCCGGCTTGCCACAACAACTTGAAGGTGATGTCGGTCACTTGCCAGTTTGAATGCGTGTAGGTAAAGACATCGACCTGTCCCGCCTCCAACCTTGCCTTCGCCATTCTGGGCGCTCACAATCTGGCGAATGCGATTAACGGTCGCGCGTCCTCGCTTATGGCACGGCAACGACGCGGAAGCCGGCGGCACCGTAACGGCTCGAACCGACGCCCACGATGTAACGGTTCGCGCTGCGGCAGGAACCCGGGTTGAGATACCACGCGCCGCCACGCAGCACCGGACGCAGTTGCCCTTGGTTCTTCTTCTGAATACCGTTGCGATCCTTCGGCAGCGCCGAGTATTTGCCGAAGAAATCCTCGCACCATTCCCACACATTGCCATGCATATCGTAGAGGCCGAATTCGTTCGGCTTGAACTGTCCCACAGGTGCCGCGAAGACATGGCCGTCTTTCGCCTTGATCGCCTTGGGATTCGGAAACTTCTCGTTCCACGTCGCGTCGGCAACGTTGGCATACTCCGCCAGTTTCTCTTCGTCGTCACCGAAGCAGAAACGTCCGGTGCTGCCGGCCCGGCAGGCGAACTCCCACTCCGCTTCGCCAGGCAATCGAACTTCGCGCAGTCTAACCTTGCCGTCGGCTTTCTTCGCCAGCCACTCGCAAAACTTCCTCGCATCAGCTCGGCTGACGTTCGTTACCGGGTGTTCTTCCGACTGCCCGGGGGCGCCGGTGTTCTTCCAACTGTATTTCTTGTCGCGGCCCTCGAACTTTTTCAACTCTTCATTCCAGCCGTATCCCCCTTCGCTCTGCTCGGCATCGGTCGTGTAGCCGGCGTCTTCCACGAAACGTCGGAACTGACCGCGGGTGACCTCGCGCTGGCCGATGAAGTAATCGTCCGTCAAGGTGACCGAATGGTCGGCTTCAAAATCGATCCAGTCCGGCCGTTTGCCGTCAAAATGTTTCTTCACCACCGCTTCCTGTTCTGATTTGGAAGAACCGATGATGAACGACTTCCCTTTGGCTGACACTTTCACGAGTTTCAGGTAGATTCCCTTGCCGAGATCAAAAATGAGATACTCAAATTCCTTGTCTAGCTTGGCATCTCTTGTGTTTGCCAGACGTGGATTGGGCCCATCAGCACATGTCTGGGACTCGCTGGAAATACCAAACAAAGCGGCCGTAACCACCGCAGTCAGAAAAATGGTTGTCTTCATAAATAGCATTTCTGTGCCGAAGGCGCGAGTTGAGCGGCGACTCTCTCGGGTAATCCGCAGAAGAGGGCCAAACGCGAGGACATAGTGTGAATCGAGACATGCCAAACACCTTTGTTATCATTCGATACGCGCAGTTCAATTGCCCATACTGAACTTTGTCAAGCCAGTTCGCTTGTTCTGTTTATCGTAGATGAGCAAGTGCGTCGATTGTGTGCCGCCGACGTTGACAAGGACCGCCACTGCACTGCGTCCCATGTCATCGACGTAGTACTTCACATCGGAAACGCCGGGCCGCTCGGCTTTCGGCAACTTCTCGATGTAGGCGTTGTAATTGGTGACCACCGTATCCGCGGGCAGATCCTGAGTCTCTTTCCAACCCTTCAAGGCTTCGGGTACGACGGTCGCGCGCGCGGCGGAAACCGGGGCGGTTTTCTCGCCCTGCTTCAAGGGCTGGGGAGCCTCGAACTTCGCAATACCGGCGTAGGGGTATTTGGAAACAATGTCCCAGGCGAGTTTCTGCAAGATTGGTCGCTGCTCGTCGGTCAGGCCGTCACCTTCCTTGCCCGGAAATTTCAGCCCTTCCGGCGTCATGCGGTAAAGGGCCGCGAAGTGCATATACGATCCCAGTCGCATTCCAAGAAGTCCCTGGTGCGGCATGTGATCGCCCCCAAGCACGGAACCGCGATCGCCCGGCTTATCTCTGTAATTCTGTTTTGTTATGCCGGGGAACTTTCCGGCCACGATCATCTTCCGCACCTCTAGCATCCCGTCGCCGAGCGGTACCAGGAAGACAATTCGCTTGCCGGCCTTGGCGTTGACTTCGTCCACATAGGTTTCCTGCCGTTTGCGCAACGCTTCCATCTTGGTTTGATATTCCGCGAGGTCCGTAGTTTCATACTCCTCGGGCGACTTGACGCCTTGCCGTCCGTCATTCGTCAGCCAAGGCATCTGCATCAAAACACGGAAGTTTGGATTGTGCTTGGGGCCGAGTTCCACAAGCGTCGGCAAGAATTTGGGGAACTCTGGTCCCACCGAGTTGTGCTGCCAAACGTAGACGTCGATCTCGCCTTTTTCGAGCAGCGGTGTCACGTC
This sequence comes from Anatilimnocola aggregata, assembly GCF_007747655.1. Lineage (NCBI taxonomy): Bacteria > Pseudomonadati > Planctomycetota > Planctomycetia > Pirellulales > Pirellulaceae > Anatilimnocola > Anatilimnocola aggregata. Next base: position 128,470 of record NZ_CP036274.1, on the reverse strand, counting down.
CTCGATGCGGTTGCTGTTGATGCCTGTGATCTTGATTCTCTTGTGCCCGGTGATACCAGCGGCCTGGCACAACGGCTCGGAGTTTTCAGTCGACCAACTGTGTCCGCCGCTCATCACTCGCAGGCCAGCGGGCTTTTCCGCAGCAACCGGTTGATTCGGGTCCTGGGCGTTGGCGTTGGACGACCAAGCGAAGAATCCGCAAACGACTCCAATCGATAGGAATGTGATTAGTCGCAGCATGATAAATTCTCGAGTCAGATACTTGTAGTTACTGTATTTTCTGGTGCTTTACGATCGTCAGATAGATCCACGATAGCAACTGTGGCTTTTCTTGTTTCTCGACACTCGTGCCGTTCGGGCCTAGTTTGACTGCGGCCCCTTTGGGAAATTCCTTCGCGAAGAGCCGGAAGCTGCGTTCATTCCCCAGATATCCGCCCTGCAACGACTCTCCCGTGTCCTTCCAGTCCGCCAACCAAGCCGGCTTCTTCGCGAGTTTCTCGTCGTGGGCCACGTAGACCGTTGCCTTGTCGGTCACGGTGAATTCCATCAGCACCTCGCCCGCAAAGGCCAGGGAGGCGTTATCGGGCTTGATCCAGTCGCAGCCGCGAACGAGTTCGGGCACCTTGCCGATCACGGCCACCGGGCCAGCGCTGGGAAACACCTTCCAACCCACGTCCCCCGGTTTCAGATTCGCGACGACCTTCCACGGCTCGCAATAGACCGAGTCCGACGGCACGACCCGATTCGATTTGGGATCGTGGATCACCAATTTGTCGATCAACCCGGAAGGCATCCGCACCGATTGCTCGGGGAGTTCGAAAGGCATGGCTACGCCCAGTTTCTTCCATGCCAGGGCACTCGCTTCATTCGGCAACCAGGTGGCTTTGGACTTATCGCCAGCGAATTTCGCGTATTCAGCGATTTCCAGCGTGTGCGGATTGGCCAGCCAACCGTACTCGATCCGGATTTCGTTGAGCTTGGGCAGTCCCTTGGAAAGATCGACATCGGCGGGAAATCGCTGAGCGATGACGCCGTCGAGCCACGGCATCAACAACTCGTTCGGCACGACGTTGCCGTGTCCGCCACGGGGCAGGCAGAAATAGGTCCACGGCGCCTGCTGGCTGCGAGCGTAACGGTCGAGGCCGTACGCCATGATGGTGCCGCAAACCGGATCGTTTTCGCCTGTTTGCTGGATGCACGGCACACGAAACGATTGCGAAATGTCGTGTGGCTTGCCGACGAGCGAGGAATTGGTTTCGGTCATCCGGTTGAAGTTGAAGTTCTCATTTCCCTTGGCCCAGGGAGGCAACGGCTGATGGGCCACACACGCCAACATGCGATCCGGGTGCTGTTGAGCAAGCAGCATCGTGAAGCCGCCGTTCGACGAGAGTCCCACTCGGATCACCGGGGCGTTGACGAGTTCCGGATGATTCAACTCTGCGGCGACTTCCTCGCGAAATTTCTCATCCAGTACAGCGACGTCACCATCGCGCCCGAAGGGAAACCACACCAGTCCGTGACGCTCGCAGAAGGGCTGCCAAGGCTTGGGGTTTCCCGCTTGCCTGCCGTCGAAATGCAAGATGCCCCGGAGCGGCTTGCCTTCCGGCACCCAGGCATTCGGCCATTTCTTGGGTTTCGCCGGTTCGTCACCTTGGGCCTCGATTCCACGGCCTAGCAGCATCAGCAGGCCGCCGAGGAACAGCAACGAAAATTTGAATAATCGCTTCATGATTGATTGTCCGATCAGGTAGTCGTCCTACTTGGTGGTCGCGAATCCCGCATGCGGATATTTCGACACCGCCTCCCAGGCGATGTTCTGCAGGATCACCCGCTGTTCTTCGGTGATGCCCTCCATCGACTGGATGCCGGGGCCTTTGCCACCGCCGCCATAGGTGACCTGCGAGAAGTCCGGCTTCAGCCCGATCGGCGAGACGCCGTACATCGTGGCGACGTTACAGTAGGCGGTCAGCGCCAGCACGTGGCGGTTGGAGTGCATGTTGAATTCGGTCCACAGGTCAGCCGGATCGGTGATGCCGGGGAATTTTCCTTCGGCGACCATTTCCACCAGCTTGATCGTGGCCACTCCGACCGGCGAGATGAGCACGACTTTCCGACCGTGTTTCTCGTTGATGGCGTCGACCAATTTCTCCAGCTCTTTCAGCGGTTCCGACGCGGCGCGCTTCTTCATGGCGGCCACGTCGAGCGTTTTCTTGCCGTCCTTTGGCATCTGACCCACGGGCCAAACGTACGTCTGCCAAACGATGTGAAACGTCGGGTTGTTTTTGACGCCGAGCGCGGCCAGGCCCGCCGGAGTGGAGTCCAGGCCAACGTGATTATTCCACGTCTCCGCGTGAGGGTAGCAGTGCAACGTTCCAATCAGCAGCGTGTCGATCTCTCCCCGCTCGAGGCGGTCGAGGCGACCGGACTGAATGCGTTCCATGCCCTTGATGTCGTGCCAGGTTCCGATGTAAGGAGCAACGACGGACCTATGTCCTTCGATATTTGCGGCCTTGACGACGGCATCGGTCACCGCGCCGTTGACGAGCAGCATGTAGGCCACGCGCCCTCCGGCGGGTTTTTCCGCAGCAGTTCCCGATTCCTTGGGAGCCTCGGCCGGCGATTGCTCCAGGACCACGCGAAAGCCGAGGTAGCAGCCGCGATAGGCCGATTGATCGCGACCAACGCGAGCTGCGGATCGCAGGCGCTTTGAGTCGCTCGACCAACCGCCGCCGCGTTGCACTTTGGCTTTGCCTGTCGCTGGCCCAGTCGGATCGATCTGCTTTTCTTGGGGATGGCTGTTCGGCACGTACCAGTCTTCGCACCACTCCCACACATTGCCGTGCATGTCATACAGGCTGAAGGCGTTCGCTTTGAATTGGCCCACCGGGGCCGTGAAGAGGTGCCCGTCCTTCCCCTGGATGCCGATGGACCAGCCGGGAAACTTGGCTCGCGCCGTAGCGTCGGCTCCGTTGCCCACGGTCGCCAAGCCTTCGGGATCGTCGCCATGCACGTACGCCGTCTTCGTGCCGGCGCGACACGCATATTCCCATTCGGCTTCGGTCGCCAAGCGATAGGTCTTCTTCTCCTTTTCGCTCAGCCAATTACAAAACGCTTTGGCATCCTGCCACGACACATCGACCACCGGATGTTCGTCGGTCTGCTCGAACCCAGGGGTTTTCCAGGTGAACCGGGCGTGCATCTCTTCGATCTTGCCCGCCTCGTTGGCGCCGTAGGCCCCCTTGCCGTCGCGCTCGCCTTCGGTCTGGTAATTCGTGTCGGCGACGAATTGCTTGAACTGGCCGAATGTGACTTCATGCGTTCCCAGGTAAAACCCCTTCGTCAGTTCCACCTCGTGCTGGACCTCTTGAGCCTCGCGACCGGGTTCGCTTTCCGGCGAGCCCATCAAGAACTTTCCCGGCGGGATGAACAGGAGTTTCATCCCCACGCTATTTTTGATTTCCTGGACGCTCCCCCGATCTGAACCGGGTTCGGCACCCGAGGCCGTGACCGCGATGAGGTAGACACCGACAATCAACGAAGTAAACTGGCAACACAAGACGGATAGGGTTCGCATGGGAACTCATTTGGTTAGGCCTTTTGGCCTGCCGGTGGAAAGTGATTGAAGGTGCATTAGGAAAGATCGCGTCACGCCAAGATCTCCGTCAGCGGCCCGGCGGTGTCGATGTCCGCGAGGTCGCGGTCGGGTTCGCCGAACTTCTCACGCCGGTCGCCGACCGCGTGCAGTCATCTGACCGGATAATCGGCGAGGATTCTCAAGCGATTGCCTTAAGCCCAATCTCCGCAAACTCGCGAACATGCCGTTCGTTGTCGGCTGTCCGAGTCGTTTTTAGCTGTTTGTAGATTTGCCTGGCCTCCGGCTTCTTTCCGGCGGCAGCTAGTTTCTCGGCCAGTACTAGGCAGGACTTCGTAAGCTGGATCCGCTGCCACCCTTTGGCTGCTTCCGCCGCAGTGAGCAACGGCTTGGCCGCCGTCGGCAAACCCGCCTTCGATAGTCCGGCGGCCGCGGCGAGACGGACTTCTTCATCGGGGTCGCTGAGAGCCGCGGTAAAGGCCGCCTCCGACTTGGAGTCGGCCAGCTTTGCCAGGGCGTCGATGACATTGAGCCGCACTTTCCCCTTGGCCGTTTCCGCCGCGGCGCGCAAGGGCGCCGCCGCCCGCTCGCCGCCGATGGCCACCAGGGCCATCGCGGCGGCGTCGGATGTGCCCTCGTCCAGAACCGCCTTGCCGAGCGCGGTACAGGCCTCGTCGCGGCCAGCCCACTGCAATTCCTGGCAGAGGTAACTGCGGTTGTAGGCGCTGAGCTTGCCATTGCCCAGTTGCGAGGCCAATGTCTCGCAGGTCTCGCTCCGCATCTTCTCGTCGCGGGTCACGAGCGGATAGTTGACCACACAGTGCAGGGCGAAGTGCGGTCTACAGTCCTCCATGCTGCCGGGTTCCGCGAGCATCTCGATCAGACCGAGGACGTTTTCCCTTCCCCCGGCGGCAATCGCGGCCACCGTCTTTTCGATCGACTCCTTGATCTCGTCTTTGCCGATTCGATCTTCTTTCTTCTGCATTGCTGAATTCGGCATCTGCTCGACGAGCGTTTTCAACTGTTCGGTGATAGCCATGGTGAATGTGTCCTGTTTTGGTTCTTGTCGGATGGTAAGCCGGAATCTCTGATTACAGCCGCCAGGGAGCTCGCATCGGCTGATTGACCAGGCGGTTGGCTTCTTCGTCGCCGATGATCTGCTCGGTGACAGGGTCCATGCGCACAGTTCGTCCGCAGCGAAACGCCACGTTGGCTATGTGGAAGATCATGGTCACCTTGTGTGCCCGCTCGGCGTGGCCTCCGGCCTGCTTCCGTGTGCGGATCGCCTCCAAAAAGCCGGGCTCGCCTCCCGGGCCGTCTGGCAAGGTGTCCAACTTCTTAAGATCTTCGGGACTGAGAAGGCCCAGCAGGTACTTTTCATCGCTATCCGCAGGCTTCTCGGGCTGCACATAAGGCTTCCCCCATTCAGTGCTTTCAAGAACCATCTTGAAGCCATCCGCAAATTTCACCTCGCACCAGCCCCACATGCCTGCTGCCTCGGGATGCTGCGGTGGCGCATAGGGAATGACCTCCACCGGGCAGGAAAGGTCTCGTCCCGTTGCACAGGCGGGCCCCCACAAATGATGCGTCGCCATGTCCCCCAAACCGCCGCCGTCATAATCCCAGTAGCCACGATGCGAACCCCCGACCCGATGCCCATTGAGAGGCCGCAGCGGCGCTGGCCCGCAGTACATATCCCAATCCAGACCTTTGCCAGCACCCACGCCGTATTCCAACTGCCCATACCACTGATCGAGCTTGAAGCCGCCGCGAACAATCGCGGTGCGGTCGAACTTGTTGCCCACAAGCCCGTGGTAGAGAATCTTGCGGAGCTTCGACTTTCCTGGGGCGCCCTTGCTTTCGATCTGGAAGATACGGCCGGTCCTCTTTTCCGCGTCGGCAATCGCGCGGCCCTCGGAAATGAATCGGCAGAGCGGCTTCTCGCAAAGCACGTCTTTGCCGGCCTCCATGGCGGCAATCGAGATCAACGCGTGCCAGCCGGGATGCGTGGCGATCGCAATCACATCGATGTCGTCTCGTTCGAGCACTCGGCGAAAATCGGTGTAGACCGTCTTGTTGTCGGCCTTGTCCTTGAACTTGACATCACACTCGGCCACCTTCACCGCATTCTTGCCAAGCAGACTAAACGTCCCGGAGCTTCTGCCTCCACAGCCGATTAGCCCCGCGCGGATCTGCTCGCTGGGCGGCGTCTGACCTTCACCACCGAGCACGTGCCGGGGCACGATCGTGAACGCGGCCGCAGCCGCCGAACCGGCCAGAAAATCACGCCGCGAAACGGCAGGCCGAGCTTTTGTCTTTCGGTTTTTCATGGCGTTCTCCTGTTGGTTTGTGTCGGATTTTAACTTCTCGGTTACGTCAAGATCTCCATCAGCGGACCGGCGGTGTCGATGTCCTTGAGCGCGAGATCGGAATCGCCGAACTTCTCGCGCTTGTCGCCGACGGCGTGCAGTAGGGAGAGATAGAAGTTGCCCAGCGTGCGGTGTCCCTTTTCGCCGTACTTTGGGAACTGCAGGTATCGCCCGGCGGTCTTGAGCTTTCCGCCCAAGTTGCCGACGAGAACCAGGGGCCACTGTTCACCCTGGCCGTGATGCTCCTCGGCCGAGTCGCTCATCCAGATGATGAGCGTGCTGTCGAGCATGGTGCCATTGCCTTCCGGGATGGCCGCGAGCCGCTTCGCCAGGTCGGCGACCCGCGTAGCGTGGAACTGGCGGATCGGCACGGCGTTCTTGTCGCGCTCGGGACTGTCCGGGTGCGTGTGACCGATCCCGTGCTCGTCGATGTTCACGCCCAGTTCCTTCCACGTTTTGTAGCCGTGCGGGCCGCAGGAGGCATCGATGACCGCCACGTTCGTCAAACGCGACGCGAGCGCCGCGACGGCTACGACACACTGCGCCTCGAAGCGATCGGTCTGGAGCTTGCTGTTGAACTTATCGATCGTGGGCAGGTTGGCCTTGAGGCGGTCCTTGATCGTCGCGACTTTTTCCTGGCGGGAGCGCATCTGCTCGAACGTGTCGAGGTAGATATCGAGCTTCTCGCGATCCATTGCCGGCAACTCGTTTTGAACCCGTTTGATGTCGGACTGAATCCAGTCCAGCAGTTTGTTTCGCGACTTGAAGACCTTGGCTGCATTACCCTCGGCGACGCTGCCGAAGAGCGAACCAAAGGCGATGTCGGGCTGGCAGATGATGGGGAGCGGCCGCTTACGGGCGACGACAGACACGGTGTTGGCAAACGCGGTCTCCGGATTCATATGCACGCCCAAGCCGACAACTGGAATAATGCCGGGGAGCGATCCGGCCAGAGCATGATCGACCGTCTGAGCCAAAGGATCATTGAACCCGCCGTTGGCCTGGCTCGCACGAGCGTTGTAACAGCCCAGCGCGCCGTACCCGGACCCATGATTCGGAAAGGCATGTTTGCACGAAAGGTTTTGAATGATCGTCATTCGGTCCTTGAAAGGAGCGAGCGGTGAGATCGGCGAGGGAAGCTCATGATCGGCGAGCGAAGCTTCCAGCCATTGGTCCCGTTTCTTCACATCCAAGCTCTTCGGCCGGAGATGGTACGGCCAGAGCCCGTTGCTCTCGATCACGAACACGATCCGTGGCGGCGGCGCCTCGCCTGCGGCCTCGGCCGCCAGAGCGTTGAGAAACGGCTGAAGCACGACCGCCCCGGCGCCGAGCGTGATGCCCTTGAGTACACAGCGGCGGTCGAGTTGGTCGGGGGTGATCATTTTCAGTGGGTTGTGCATGTTCAATTCACCTTGCATAAGACTCAAGTTCATTGGAAGCCTTTGGTTTGGCTGGTTCTACCGTGTTGGCTGATATCTGAACTGCTTGCCTTTACTCCGAACGGGAGAGCCTACCGAAATCACGCGACCAGCAACTCCTTGAGAGGTCCGGCGAGCGCAGGATTCTCTCTGTCTGCGCCGATCAGATTAAAATGCGGCCGCGGGTCGCCCACGGCGTGCAAGAGCGTGTTGTACAGCGTGTTGATCGTTGGATTCGACGAAAGGCCTTTGCCGCCGAACCCTTTCATTACTTCACCAGGTCTCTGGTCGCCTAGCCTATGTTCGCGCATCGGGTAAAGCACGAGCTGGTTGGTGCGGATGCGGCCGCCGAGATTGCCCAGCAGCACAAACGGCCAGTTGTTCGCCGCGCTGTGCTGGGTCTCGGCACTGTCGCTCATGAATACGACGAGCGTATTGTCGAGCATCGTGCCGGAATCCTCGGGTGTGCTCTTCAGTTTCTCGAGCAGCGCGGCTGTCCGTTCGGCCATGTGCCGTCGTGTCAGCGCCAGAACCTTGAAGCCCTGCAGGTTCAATTCCTTGTCCGGGTCGTCGTGGCCCAACTGGTGCGTGGTGACGTCGGAGATGCCGGAGTATTTGCCGCGAATTGCGCAGAGTTCCGAAGTGATCGTCACCACGTTGGTCAGACCCACCGCCAAAGCAGAGGCGGCAATGTCAAACTGCGCGGTGACCGTGTCTTTCCAGGTGACGGGAAAAGGAGAGGGGAGCTGAGGCGCCGACTCGGCCAGCGTGCCTGCTTCGAACTTGTTAGATAGATTCGATTCACGCTTCGACAGCGCTTCGAGCGCGGCGATGTGATGATCGAGCTGTTCTCGCTCTATTCCCGTCAGATTTGCTTCCAGCTTTTTGATGTCACCGGACATCAAGTCGAGCAGATTCCGACGCGACGCAAAATCGTTCTTCGTAGCGCCGATGCTTCCGAAGAGCGATTGGTAAGCGAGTTCCGGACGGCACTGCGAGGCGATGGGCCGCCCCGGTCCCCAGGCTGAGGAGCAGTAATGCGCCTGGGTCGAAGCCGATCCCGGATCAATGCCCAGATTCAGAATCGGAAAGATTCCAGGCAGCTTCCGGGCAATGGCGGCGTCGATCGATTCGCCAGCGACCTTGGTAAAGCGTTCTGTACCTGCCCCGTTGAAGAGGCCGGAAAGGGCGCCAAAACCGCCGCCGTGATAGGGCATCACGCGCCCGCCGCGCAGGCCGTGCAGAATGGCCAACCGATCCTTGTAGGGCTTGAACGGTTCGATGTCGAACGGCAACTCGTGCTGGTCGAGCGGAATCTGCTGGGTCTCCTGGACTTCGAGCGACACGCCCGTGGGAACCGAGCCAAATTCGGGAAAGCCATTGCCGAACAGCACGAATACGACGCGTTTGGGAGTCCGGTAGGTTCCGCGTTCCTGGGCCTCCAGTTTCTGGAGAAAGGGGGTGAGCAGCATGCCGCCGGCGCCAACGGAAAACTGCTGCAACAGTGTGCGACGATTAATCGTCATGGTATTACTCCTTGGTTCGGCTCAGGAACGAATCGGATGTCAATAGTGATGCCAGCAGAGCGTTCAAGCTGCCGCCGCTGTCCCGGTAGGCCTGATGAGCGGCGACCAGCACGGGTCCGTCTTCGACTGTCTCGTTGCGACCCATGAAGAACCGGAACACATGCCGCACGAAGACCTGTTCCACTCGTTGCGAAGCCGCCAATCGGCGGATTAGGTCGAAGGGATCCTTCACCTCGCCGTCCAGCTTGGGATCGCCGGTGCCGTCCAGGACGCCCGTCGTATCGAGCGGCGCCGTGGTGTACCTCGTCCCCATGGGCTTGCCGTCCTTGCCGAGGTTCTTCTTGTCGTTGGTTTTTTCGTTGTCGACCACCTCTTCAGTAGTCCGAAAACGGCCAACATGGTTGAACTGCTCGAAGGGCAGACCTAGCGGGTCCATCTGCTTGTGGCACTTCCAGCAATATTCCTCCCGGGTCACCTGCATCCGCGTCCGCAACGTGTTGTGCGGTTCGTCAGGGAGCTTGGCGTCGACGGTGATCGGCACGTCGGGAATGCGCTGGCCGAGCAGCTTCTCGCGAATCCATTTGCCCCGGTGAATGGGATGATTGTCGGTATTGCTCGACTGCGCCATTAACCAACTGGGATGGGTAAGAATCCCCATGCGATGTTCGGCCGGCATGTCGTAGATACGTTCCGGCGTCCAACCAGTGAGCGTGAATGTCTTGGGATCGTAATCGCCGATTTCGTAGAGATTCGGCGCATGTCGTTCATAGGCCGCCAGCTTGACGTCCATCGGCATGTCGGCAGGAACATTCACGAGATTCGCCCTGCGATCGGATTGTCGGCTGGGGAGGTCCGGATTGTACGCAAGCACAAAGATCTTGTTGGTGGTCAGAAGCTGGTGGAGGACATCTTTATCTTCCTTTATCACCCACCGAATCAATTGGTCGGTGTCGTTGACGAAGAACTCCGCGTTGAAAGTCGGGTCACTATTCAGAACGAGCCGACCGCCGAAATTGGGAAGCAGCCGTCGCAACGTTTGCTCATCCTTGAACACCTCCTTGGCGGCGTGGTGGCCGAAGTATTCACGGAAAAACTGCAGGAGTCGTGGTTTCTCGATGGTCTTGTCGTCGAGAATGCGGACGACCTGTTCACGAACCTGCTCCACGGTGGTGAGTCTGTTTTCCTTGGCCGCCTGAAGCAACGTGGCGTCAGGTTCGCTGTCGGTGAGGGTGAAGGCGATTGCTCGGGCGAGGTCATGCGGAGCCAGTATCCTCCTGCCGTCTCCGGTCGTCTCGACCCGATAAACCAATCGCGGGGTACATAGCACTGCAATCAGCAACTGCCGCGCCGCGTCTTCGGTGCCGTTTGCTTCCAGCTCCTTTTGGATCACGGCAGAGTACCGAGCCAATTCATCGGCATCGGGTTCCCGCCCCAGGATCTTGCTGAAGGTTTCCGAGACGGCCGACCTGACCTGATCAGATGTCGTCGCCTTGCCAGCCTTCATCATGGCGTCGAGTTGCGCGATCCGGTCCCCTTCCTTGATCTTGCTTGGGCTGATCGGCTTGCCATTACGCAATTTCCCTGCGAATTTCAGGAGTATGGCATCGGCCATCGCTTTGGCATTGCGCAACTGGATCTCAATTTCCGATTCGCCGACGCGCAAGGTCTGAGCATAGTTGGTGAAATCCCATTGTGGAGTGAAGGACCACGGCGCCTTCAATTGACCCTGCGGCAAGTGTGGCATCCCGAACCCGTATTCTTTCGGTTTCTGGGAACAGAGCGGCAAGTCGAGCTGGAACTGCTGTATCTTCTCGTCTAGAAAGTTTTCGTAGGCCTTGGGAGTCAGTCGCCAAAGACGAGCCCGGGTACTAGGAGCGGGAGTACCCGCCTTACCTACCCCCGTGCCGAACAGGGCATCGTGATCGACACTATTCCCGCGATTTGCCGCAACGGTTGCGCTCTCGTCGAGTGCGACCCCCATGCTCTTAAGTACTTGCCGCATCCAGCGGAGGGCGACCGCGCGTTCCACTGGTGGAGGCTGCTTTGCATCTTCGGGCGGCATTTCGCCCCCGTCCACCACCGCGAACACCTGCTGCCAAAGCTGGACGTCAGGCCATTGATCGAGAGTTACCTTGCCCGATTGCTTCTTCGCATTGTGGCAGCGAACACAATAGGTATCGAGGAATGAGCGCAGGTGCTGGGAGTCGGCCGCCTCCTTCTGATTCTCCTTCGGCGCCTTGGACGGTTCGAACGGGGCCTCCTGGGCAACGATCCCCTGGGAGCAGCAGCATGCCGCCAGCGCAAACGCCAGGATCAGTTTCGGCAGGAATCGCAAATACTCGCAGGGCTCTGGCGGCGTGACGTTGACCTCGGCGGCCGCGACGATCTTCTGCAGCAGCGGGGCGAGCAGGGGTCCACCGGCACCGAGCGTGATGCCCTTGAGCACCGAGCGTCGTTCGAGTTGATCGGAAGTCAACTCGGTGAACGGTATGTCGCTGTTCATGGGATTTCTCGGATTCTTGCAGGTTAGCTTTGGTCGCTCTCCGAATCGCATATCAGGACAGGCCGGGAATCGGAACTCCCTCGACGCGCCGGAGCAGGTCGGGACGGATATTCGGGAACAGTCGCAGCTTCGTCGGATCGAGCAAGGTTCGTAGCACGGTCGAGATCAGGTCGGCGGGGGTCACGGGCGTCGTCACCGGGCGACCGGCCTGCGAGTCCGATTCGCCTATGACCTGGCCCATTTTGAACCCACCGCCTGCGAGGAGGAGCGGGGCAAGGCTCGGCCAGTGGTCGCGACCACCCTTTGGGTTGATCTTCGGCGTGCGACCCATCTCACCACATACGACGAGCAGGATGCGGTCCTTGAGGCCGCGGTCGCGGACGTCGTCGAGGAACGCCGACACCGCGTGGTCGAGCTGCGGCCCGAAACCCTCCAGCCCGTCCTTCACATTGGGATTAAGCCCGTCGCCGCCGTGGAAGTCCCACCCGCAATTCTCGACCATCACCAGCCCAGCACCGGCCTCACATAGCCGCCGGGCCATCAGCATTTGCCGGCCGAGCAGCGACGGGCGCCGCGGGAAATCGGGCAGCTTGAGAAAGTTCGGGCACGTCAGCGTGATGTGACTCGTGTCGTACCGCTCCACCGTCCGCGGGTCCTCGCGGTCGAGCCGGAACGCCTCCGCGACGCTCCCCTGGAGCACCTTGTACGCCTGCTCGGTGTAAGCGTCGTGGGCCGCGCACATTGGGTCCGATTCCAGCCTGCGAGTCGCGGCATCGAGCCCGCGGAGGAGCTCGCGGCGGTTCGCGGCGCGGTCGGCCGGGATCCGCAGCTCCATGTTCTGGACCAGAGGCGAGAAGGTGACGTCACCGTCCGGCTTCCGCCGCGGGCCGGTCGGCTCCGGCGACCTTGTGATGACGCCGGCCGGATTGAACGGGGCATACGCTACAGAAAGGTCGCCGTGGGTATTGCCGCGGAGAAAGTGCTCCTGCAGAAACTCCTGGTTGTTGCCGCTGTCGAGCACGATGTAGCTGGGCACGCCCGTGTGCGGATTGTTCGTGCCTCGCAGGTACGCATACACTGACCCGGCGCTGGGCGGCGACATCTTCGCCTCGCTGCCGGTGAGCATCGCCCGGACCCAGTTGTCCTGATGGTCCTTGCACGGCGTTTGGAACGAGCGAATGATCGCGAGCCGGTTCGCTCGCTCCGCCAGCTTCGGAAGGTGGCTGCCGAAAGCGACTCCGGGGAGCGAAGTCTGAATTTCCCCGAACATCGTGCGCACGGATTCCGGCGCGTCGGGCTTCGGATCCCACGTTTCGGCCTGTGGCGGACCACCGCCAAGCCACAGCCACACGACCGACTTGTCTCGCAACCACGGCTTATCCGCCGGCTCGCCGCCACGGAGGAGTCGGGTTAGACCGACCGCGCCCAACCCGGCCGCGCCGACGCGCAGAAACGCACGCCGCGAACAGTTAGCGGAGTAGCTCGGCCGGATTGTAAACATCATAGTTTCCTTGTTTCGGCGACCGTCCCAATTGTTCGGTCCAGTCGATCCCACCTAGTGATGGAAGAAATCAAAGCGGCTTCGCGCGGGCCTTACCCAGTCAGTTCACGGATCGAATCGGTATGTGTAATCAGGTACTGCGGCCGGTTGTTTGTATCCACCAGCGTGGCTTGCACCGGATCGATACCGAGGTGTCGATAAAGCGTGGCGAACATCTGCTGGAATTGGATCGGTCGATCGGCTGGCAGATCGCCGTTGCGGGTCGTGCTACCGATCACCTGGCCTACCTTGAGTCCGCCGCCGAACAGGAGCGCTGAGGCGGCGGGCGCATAGTGGTCGCGTCCAGCATCCTTGTTGATTCGCGGTGTACGACCGAACTCGCCCCACACCAGCACGAGGACATCTTCCAACATGCCGCGGGATTCGAGATCGTCGAAAAAGGCGCTGAGGCCGATGTCGAACGGGGGCAACAGTTCATTGCGCAGGGCATTGAAGTTGTCTTGGTGAGTGTCCCACCGCCGCGCAGCGCCCTCTTCCCAAGTCACATTGACGCAGCGTGCTCCGCATTCGATCAACCGGCGAGCCATAAGAAACCGGGCGTTTTGCTGGCCAAGATTCGATTTCGCTAATGGTGCACCGCGACTCCGGTAATCGACGCCGATGCCATAGCGTTGCCGCACGGCCGGCGGTTCGCGGGTAATGTCGAGCGCATCCGCGAACTCGCGGGAAGTCACGAACTGCACGGCCCGCTCGGTGTAAGCATCCATCGCTTGAATATTGCCGCGGGCATCCAAGTCTCGACGCAATGTGTCCAATCTCGTCAAAAGACTCAGGCGGTCCTGTGTGATGAGACGCGCAGTCAGGTTGGCCCGCCCATCTTCGCTGTCCGGTGTGTAGCAGTCGAAGGCCGGGCCCAGAAACCCGGCCGAGCGAAAATACGCCTGCTCGCTGGGGTTGTACCCGGAGATCATGGCCACGGCCGTGGGCACATTGCCGTTCGTGGGCCCCTGCAGTTTGGACACGACGGAGCCGATGTTCGGGCGTCCGCCGAGGTTTTTCATGTTGCCCGGCGGCCAGCCCGTGGCGTTCATCGCGCCGTCATGCGAGTCGACCATACCGGTGAGCGAGCGAATGAGGGCCATGCGGTCCAGTCTCTCGGCGATGCGCGGCAGATGCTCGCAAATCCGCACGCCCGGAATCCGGGTGGCGATCGACTCGAATTCCCCACGAAATTCCGCCGGGGCATCCGGCTTCATATCGAACGTGTCCAGGTGCGACGCGCCGCCGGCCAGCCAGACGTTCACGATCGATCGCTTGCGATACGAAGAATCTAGCGCCGAGCGAGTGTCGGCTCGCAAGAAATCCGCCAAAGTCAATCCACAAACGCCGACGGCGCCGATTTGGAGAATCGTTCGCCGGTGGAAACCGTCCCACAAGTGGCTCTCTTTCTTGGCGGTCATGGTTGGCTTCCTTGGGTAGGGACTGTTCGGTATAGAAAGGACTCGGATGACAACAGCGACACGAGCAGTGCCTTGAAGCTGCCGCCGTTATCGAGATAGGCTTTTTCAGCTTCTTGCAGACTGGCGGCGTCGCCGGGCGTTTCGTTGCGGCCAAGGAAAAAACGGAAGACGTGGCGGATGAAGATCTGTCGCACACGGTCGGACTCGGCGAGGCGGCGGAGCATCTCGGGCGCGTCACGGACCGGACCGTCAATCGCGGGGTCGCCGCTGTAGGCGATCGTGCCGGTCGTATCGAGCGGCGCCTCGCGGTAGATCTTCTGGTTCTTGTCCTTGGTCTGTTCCATTGCTTCGAGGTCGAGCACCTCTTCACCACGACGGGGCAAGGAGTAGTGGTCGAGGTCTTCGAACGGCAGGCCGAGTTCGTCCATCTTGTTGTGGCACTTCCAGCACTCACCGGCGCGCGTGACCATCTGTCGCTGGCGCAGCGTGCGGTGCGGATCATCGGGGACCATCGCCGCCACGTTGATCGGCAGATCGGGAACGCGACCTCCCAGCAGATGCTCGCGCACCCAGCGGCCGCGGCGGACGATGTCGTTATGAAAATTGGTCGACCAGGCCACATGCCAACTCGGCTGCATCAGGATGCCGATGCGATCACTTTGCGGACGGCGGTGTTCCACCGCCACCGGGCCGAACGCGCGAAACAGGGACTCGCCGTTGCGGAGTCCGTCGAGCGTACCGTTCACGCCAAACAGCTCGTGCGTGCGATACGACTCGGGCGTGGTGAGAAGTTCCTTCAGCACGTCTTGGTCGCGAGACAGAATGCTCAGCACCATTACATCGGTATCTTCGACGTAGGACTTGGGGTTGTGACTGATGCCGCGTCGCCCCAGGTAATCGGGGAGTGGGTCTTTGAAGACCTCGGGAGCACGGTAGTAATCGAAGTACTCGCGGAAGAATCCAAGCACCAGCGGCTTGCTGAGTTTTGGATCGTCGAGGATGCGACGGACGCTCGCCGCGACCTCCTCGCGCGTCGTCAGCTTGCCTTCGGCGGCGGCCGACAACAGGCCGGGGTCGCGCTTCGTCGACAAAGCCAGGCTGATCGCCATCGCCGTCTCGCGCGGCGAGAGCGAGCGAACGCCCGGAAGCACCTCAGGCCCCAATCCGACTTCGAACCGCAAAATCGCCTCCGGCGTCATCAGCGGGGCCATCAGTGCCGTCTTGCCGGCAATCGAGCAATCCCCGTCGGCGGCGATGGCGTCGTAGAGTGCGACCACGCTCGCCAATTCTTGCTCGCTGGGCAGGCGGGCCACAGCGGTCTGGTATTGCTGCCGAATCGCCTTTTCCAATTCCTCGCGAGTCGCCTTCACCTGCGGGTGCAGCAGCGGGGCGAAAACGCCATTGCCCTGACGCACACGCACGCCCGACTTGAGCGCCTCTTGTTCGGCGGCGGTGGCCGCTTTCGCCCGCGCCTCATTCGGCCAGAGGGTTTCCTTCGCAAATGCCGGGTCGTTGACGTTCACCAGTGTATGCACGCGAGTCTGGCCCGCCACTATCAACTCGGCATTCGTGAGCAGCAGGCCGGAGGCCCCTTCATCGGGCGAGTAGAGGGCGGAGAAATCCTTGAAGCCGGCCTCCTGAATCACGCCGAACGGCTGCTGCAGCCCGTTGGTCTGGGAGTTGAACTCGCCAGTCCACTTGTTGTAGGCCGAAGGGGAAAGCCGCCAGAGTCGCGGCGGCGGCGGCACGCTCGGTCCGCGCGGTCCGCCGAAGAGAATCGCGTTCGGGAGCCGGTTGCCGTCGATCGGTTTTTCCTTGACAGCATACGGAACGGGCGGCGTGCTGAGCGGCGAGTCGAGTCTTGCTTGGATCCAGGAAACGACCTTGTCCACATCGTCGGCCTTCGGTCGCGCTTCGGACGGCGGCGGCATGTCGCCTGCGCGGAGCCGCTCGAAGATCAAGGCGAATGCTACCCGGCCAACGACATTGTCGTTCGCCAACCTGTCGAGCGCGAATTCGCCTTCCTGCTCGCCGCCATCGTGGCAGTCGGCACAGTGCGACGAGAGAAACGACCGCACGACTTTTTCATCGGCGACGACGCCTTGGCGGACGGCCAGCGCGTGGAACTTTGCAGGAATCACCACTTTGGGGTTGGCGGTTAGCGCCTTGGTCCCCTCTGCGGAAATGGTATTCAGACCAGCCAAGGAGACCACTCCTTTGCGCTGTGCGAGCGACTTCGCCGCCGGGTCGTCGAGCGTCTGCAAACCGTCCAGAATCAGCCAGTCCCCCTTGTACCCGGCGAGTGCCTGGGCCGCGCCGCTGGAAAGCGTTGTCAGTCCACGGAGCGAGAGTCTCCCCTCATGCTCAGCCAACGCTGCCGCGGCTTTGTCCGACAGTTCCTTCAGTCCGTTGAGCGACAGCGTGCCGCCCTGGTGTTTCGCCAGCGCCGCCGCAACGTCTTCGGTGAGCGTCGTCAGCCCATCGAGCGCGAGGTTGCCGTTTCGCTGCGCGATCGCCTGGGCCGATTCGCCCGAGATCGACTTCACCGCCGGCAGTTTTCCATCCCATTTCCGCGAGGCTGCCAGTGCCACGGCGGTCTTCTCCGAGAGCGTCGGCAGCTTAGGAAGTTCGCCGCTCCACTTGGGCCACGCCGCCAAGATCATGGCGCTGTCGTCGGAGAGACTGGTCAAACCGTGGAGATGAACGATGGGCCGGGCATAGCCTGGAGCCTTATGCTCGGCCAGCGCCTTGAGCGTTTCATCGGAGATCGTGGTCAGCCCGTTGAGATACAGATCGCCTTCGCGCTGGCAGATCGCTTTCGCCGCGAGCGGAGTGAGGGACTTAAGGCCATTAAGGTACAGGTTGCCGCGGCTGTCTTTGCCACCGATGGCCAGGGCAATCTCGTCGGGCAGCGACGTGAGGCCATCAAGATTGAGCGTGCGATGGAATTGTCCTGGGATGGGTCCAGCGATCGCCTTCGCACTCTCGACGGTGAGTGACGTCAATCGCGGCAGATTGCCTCCCAGTTTTCCTTGCAGTGCCTTGGCTGCGTCGTCCGAGAGCGTGGTCAGCTCCGGCATCGACAGCCCTCCTTGCCGCTTCGCCAACGCCTGGGCCACTTCGACCGAAATCGATTTGAATGCGGGCAGTTCTCCCCGCCAGTTGTGACCATGGGTTTCCGCCAGCGCCGCAGCCGCCTCGGGCGTCATGGAGGTCAGGCCATCGAGGGTGATCTGATTCATCGGCCCGCCCCCTTTGCGCTGTGCGAACGCCTTGCCCGCTTCGCCCGTAAGCGTCGTCAGCCCTTTCAACATCAACCGCCCGCCGGAGTGTTTGGCGAGTGCCTTTGCCGCTTCGTCCGAGATCGAAGTCAGCCCGTTGAGCGACAACTCGCCCCGATGGCCAGCGATCGACTTGGACGCCTCATCGGAAACCTTGGTCAACCCATTCAAATGCAGACAACCCTTGTGCTGTCCGAGCGCCGCGGCGGCCTCGTTCGAAATTTCCGTCAGCCCGTTGAGCGACAGCCAACCTTCGTGCTTCGCCAGTTCGTTCGCCACCTTGGGCGACAGCGTCTTCAGTCCGTCGAGCAACAGCCGCCCCGACTTGTCTTGCGTCAGCCTTTGGGACTCTTCGACCGTGAGTTGTTGAAGCTGCTGCGTGTCATTCGCATCGAGCGAGCCAACACAGAAGACACAAAAACAGAACCAACTGAAAACACAGGCCCGCAGGATCATGAGTCACTCTCTGTGGAGGTCATTACGTGGATGTCAGCGAATAGATCACAACTTTTCTTTCGGCATCGGCAACGGCCAACAGTTTCCCGTCAGGAGAGATCGAAATCGCGTGGAGCGTGGGAGTGAATGGGCCCTGTTTAGCCTTGTCCTGGAGCGATTGGTTGATTTCATGTACCTGCCCGCCATCGCTGAGGCGCCAGATCTTTACCATTCGATCGCGGCCGCAAGTGAAGAGGTGCTCGCCGTCCGGGTGGAAGGCCAAATCGGTGGCCCCTCGTAGATGCGACGGAGTCAGTTCGCGAACTTTCTCGCCGGTCGTGGGGTTGAGCAGAAACACCTTGCCGTTGTCTCCGTCGCGGTCAATGTGGCCTACACCGACTGCCAGATGTTTTCCGTCCTCGGAGAACCGAACTGAGTTCACACCACTCTTCAGCAATTTGCTGGCATCAAACTTCATCTTGCCCGTCTGGGCGTCCCAGCCGCGCAGGCCGGCCTCGACAAAGTTGTTGTTCGTATGCGGGAAGTGCTCCGCCGTTACCACGACCTGGCCGTCGGGCGAGATGTCGAGCGAGCGAATCCATTGGTTCACCTGCCAACGGCGCTGTTCGGTGCCCGTCTGTGGGTCCGAGAGTACGACCCATTTCGAGTCGTCGCCGGTGGCCAACGATTTGCCGTCTGCGGAAATGCCTAGCCCCCAGATCCAATCCTTATGGCCCGTAAATTCACGGATCGGCTTCTGCTCGACGACCTTCACGGTAATCGGTGGCGGCGGAGCCGGAAGCTTGTCGACCTTCTCCGTGACGCCCACGAACGAGTAGCCGTCGTTCATCACGATCGTGCCGGGTTCGCCGTCGCTCTGGAGTGCGTCCCAGAATTTCACGGTGCGATCGGTGCTCGCGGAAATCAGCGTCTTGCCGTCGGGACTTAGCCGAAGGCGATTGACCGCGCTGGTGTGTCCGACCAGCCGTCGAACCGGATCGGGGCTCTTGTCGCCGGACGCTGGGAGGTCCCAGATCAGGATGTCGCCGCGTCGGTTGGCGGCCGCGACTTTGTCGCTGCCGATGAACGTGACGGCGAAAACCACGTCGCTGTTCCAGGACAGCGTGAACAGGAGTTTGGAAGTCGCGAAGTCATTCATGATCGTTCTCCTCTCGAACCTCGGCGTTCAACGAAAGTGGCGCCTTCCAACTACCCAATCAATTCCATAATTGGCTTGGAGCCTTCCGGTGTGGCCCAGATCGGGCGGGCGCCAAGGAAGTGCTGGGCGCGATGGTCAACACCCATAGTCTTGTAGATGGTCGCCAAGTAGTCCGCTTCGCTGACCGGATTCTCCGCGACCTCGAAACCATCGCGGTCGCTGGAACCGTAGTGCTGGCCCCCTTTGATGCCGCCGCCAGCCAAAACGACCGTCCACGCTCGGCCAAAGTGATCGCGGCCGGCTCGGACGTTGATCGCCGGCGTGCGGCCGAACTCACTTGTCCACACGACCAACGTGTCTTGTAGCAGGCCACGCTGCGTCAGATCTTCCAGCAGCGAACCCCAGGCAGGATCCAAGGTCGAATAAAGCGCCTTGGAGATTGGAAAGTTGTCCATGTGGGTGTCGTGCCCATCATGCCCAACCTCCACGAACGATACGCCGGCCTCGACGAGCTTCATCGCCGTGAAACAACCGCGACCGAACTTGCTGTCGCCGTAGCGGTCCTTGGCTTTCTCCCATTCGGCGCCGACGTCGAACGTCTGGCGGGCTCGCATCAGGCGAATCGTGCGTAGCTCCGCCGAGCGATGAGCGGCGAACGGTTCGCCGGGACGCTGCTCGGCAAAGCGCTGTTCCATAAAGCTCAGCAACTCACCGCGCCGGCCCTGAATCTCTGGCGACAAGCTCGGGTTGACGAAGGAGGGAACCTTGCCATCTTCCGCCACCACGAACGGTTCGTACTGCGGACCAAGATACCCGGCGCCGTACACGCCGCTACCGCTACCGATCTTGACGAAGCTTGGCAGATCACTCTCCGGGTTTTCGCAGTACTTGGCGACCATCGCGCCGACTTCAGGATGCGGAAATTTTTCGTTCGGATGATAGCCCGTGTGCATGTAATAGCCGCCGGGGCCGTGATCGGGCGTTTTCGTCCGCATGCTGCGAATGATGCCGAGCTTGTCGGCGTGGCGGGCGATGTTCGGCAGGAATTCGCAGACGTGAATGCCGGGCACCTTGGTCTGGACTGGGCGGAACTCACCGCCGGTCGGCCGCCCCGGCTTCATGTCGAAGGTATCGATTTGGCTCACGCCGCCACCCATGTAGAGCATGATGCAGCGTTTGCCGGAGCGCTTCGCCTCCGCGGCGATCGATTGTGAATGGGTCAGCGCGCCCCAGTTCGCGACGGCCATTCCACCAGCCGTGGTGAGCAGCCCCTTCATCAGCGAACGACGGTTCAGGTGGTGGCCCGTGTTACACATGCCCGCTTGAAAGTTTGTAATCATCGACTTCCCCTTGGTGATGCTATCGATTAAACCGAAACTCAGAACCTGAAACCAACACCCACAGCGCGTCTTCCATGCGTTGCCCCTTCAGCTTCGGGTCCTTCTCCTCCACGCTCAGGTACTGGACGAATCGCTCGCGCTCCTCGCTTGTGGCTGGCCGGCTTAGGACGGATAGGAACATGCGCTCGACCTTTTCATTCCAATCCTCGGTGCCTGTGACCAGCTTCTCGGACAAGTTCCCTTTGTTGGGCCGGCACAGGCCGCGGAAAACGTCGCCGTTGTGCAGGAACAAATGCTCCGACAGGCTCCCTTGGAATCTCCCCTGGCCATCGGTTGGTTCGCCTAGGTATTGCAACAGATCCTTGCTCGGTTCGGTCTTGAGGGCGGATTCGACTCCAAGCCCCATGGCAATGTGCAGCGACGACGTCAGCTCTTCGACGGTCAGCGGACGAATCCTGGCGCGCTCGTAGAACTTCGGCATCGCATCGGTCACCTCGCCGACGTCAGCCGCCTGATAGGACTCGCTGTTGACGATTTCGCGAATCAGCCACTTCAAGTCGAACTTGTGGGCCACCAACTCGGTCTCGACCGCCCTGAGCAACTCGGGATGGCTCGGCGTGTTGGACGAGTTGAAATCGTCGACCGGATGCACGAAGCCGCGTCCCATGAACTGAGCCCACACGCGATTCGCCAGTGCCTTCGCGAAGAATGGATTGTCCTTTGCCGTCATCCATTCAATGAACTTCTCGCGCCGCGAAAACGACGGCTTCGGCGGCAGTTCACCCGGCTTCAGTTTCGGTTCGACGTAATCCTTGGGCGGTTCTGGTTCCGTCAGCTCATCGCCGGTGAGAAACTTCGGCTTGATGGGGATCGTTTGCTTCTTCTTGGTTTTGGGGTCGATTTCTTCGAGCGAAAACAGTGCTTCGCCGACCGTCTTCTCGCCAACCAGGTACTGTTTGCCCTTTTGATTGGTGATCTCAGGCTTCCCCGGAACTTCCACGGACATGGTGCGGACGAAGAAGCCGGCCAAGCCGTGGTAGTCCTTCTGCGTCCAGGACTCGTACGGATGGTTGTGGCACTTGGCACACTGAATTTGCGTGGCGAGGAAGAATCGCGAGACCGCGTTGACCATCTCGTCCGTGCCGTTGTACACGGCGAAATAGAGCTGCGAACCTTCTTCCTCTGCCTGGAGAATTTTGGCGGCGATGCGGTCGTAGGGTTCGTTGGTCTCGAACTGCTGGGCCAGCCACTGGCGGAACCTGCCGCGATTGCGATAACCAACCTGCCCTTCGACCACTTTTTGATTGCGGGTCAGCATGGCGAGGTCCCACACCTGGGCCTGCTGGCGAGCGTAACGCGCATCGGCCAACAACAAGTCGATCAGTTTTTCGCGTTTCTGCGGATCGCTGTCGTTGAGAAACGTCGTCGTTTCCTCGTAGCTCGGGATCATGCCGATGAGATCGAGGTAGATGCGCCGCAGGAACACGACATCGGACGAACGCGCGGGCGGCGCGAGTTTTTCCTTTTCCCAGCTTGCTTTGACTTCGCGATCGATCACGTCGCGCAGACTGATATTTTCGGCTCGCACCGACTCGGGGGTCAGCCCTGCCAACGCGACGAATAACCCGACCAAGATTCGCTTTAGAAGCATATATTGTTCGCCCGTGTAATGGATCATGCCAAGATCTCCGCCAGCGGGCCGGCTTGAGCGGCGGCGGGCATTTTCGAATCCAGTTCGCCGAACTGCTCGCGCTTGTCACCCACGGCGTGGAGCAGAGAGAGGTAAAAGTTGCGAATGGTCCGGTTTGCCGTTTCCTTCGCGTCCTCCTGATATCCGGGGAATTGCAGGAACCGGCCGGACGTCTTCAGCCGATCTCCCAGACCGCCGACCAAGATCAACGGCCATTCGCCACAGAAGCCGTGATGTCCCTCGCCCGAGTCGCTCATCCAGACAATCAGCGTGTTGTCGAGCATCGTTCCGTTGCCTTCTTTCACCGCATCCAGGCGGCGGGCCAGGTCGGCGACACGCTCTGCATGGAAGCGGCGAATCGCAATGGCGAACTTCACGCTGTCGGGTGCATCGGCCGAGTGGCCGATCGCATGGCCGTCCTTGGTGACGCCGAGTTCCTTCCAGGTGTGATACTGGCCGATGCCGCCCGCCGCATCGATCGTCACCACATTCGTGAGCCCCGACGCGAGAGAAGCCGTGGCGATCGCACATTGTGCCTCGAACCGCTGCGTCGTCCGTTGGGTCTCGAACTTGTTGATCGCCGGCAGATTGGCCTGGAGCAGATCGCGGTTGTCATTGATGCGGTCTTGGCGGGTACGCATCTGCTCGAAGGTGTCCAGGTAGACATCGAGCTTCTCGCGGTCCATCGCGGGCAACTCGTTCTGGACGCGCTTGATGTCGGAACGGCACCAGTCCAGCAGCTTGTTCCGCGCCTGAAACTGACGCCTCGCGTCCCCTTCCGCGACGCTGCCGAACAGCATCCGGAAGGCGAGATCCGGTTGACAGATCATGGGGGTCGGCCGGCGGGGACCACTGGCCGAGACCGAGTTGACGAACGCTGCGTCTGCGGAAGGTGGCACGCCCAGCCCGAGCACCGGAATGATGTTCGGTTGGGCCGAGGCGAGCGCGTGGTCGATGGTTTGGCCGGCGATCCCTCGTCGCCAGTGGAAGCAGCCCAGCCCGCCGTAGCCTTTGCCGTGATCGCCGCCGCCGGAAATCTTGTGCGAGAGCTTTTGGATCAGCCCCAGGCGATTCTTGAACGGCGTCAGCGGCTCGATCGCCTCATTCAATTCCAGATCGGCGAGCGGCAGGTCGACGAGCTTCCCGGACGATTTCGGGTCCACTCCATTGGGCTGAACGTGGCGAGGATATAGGCCGTTGCTTTCCAGGAAGAACACGACCCGCTTCGGCGGTGCCTGCCCGGCTTGCTCGGCCGCGAGCCGTTGCAGGAACGGCTCCAACACGACGGCCCCGGCCCCGAGTGTGATGCCCTTGAGAACGGACCGCCGTTCAAGTTGGGTGGGCGTGATCATTTTCAGTGGATTGTGCATGTTCAATTTACCTTTACGTTTGAAGGACGCCAAAGCACGAGCGCCGACATGACGGTTAGATTCATTTCCCGGCCTTTTCCCGCCCTCGCCATTCCCAAGGAGCGATGGGTTTCTCATCTGACCACAGGCCACGCTTTGCCTTGCGTGCTTCCTCCTGGGCCTTGAGCATCGCGTCGGCTTCATCAATCAACTTTTTCGAACTGCCGGGCTTGGCATGCTTATCCTCGAGTTCGCTCTCGATAACCCAGGCGAGTCCTTCCGAGACCATCGTGACCGCGAGGTTTCCCTTCTCGTTTTTGAAGCGAACCGCGCTATGCTTCTTGTATGGCCGCCCTACTGGACCGCTATGGGTAATTTCTTTTCCCGCAACGGCGAGTTCCTTGAGTCGATCCCGCGCCTGCTTTCCAAACGGTTGTTCGAGGCGGGGGGCCGCCGCTCCGCGGAGGCAGTGAATCGCCTCCTTACCGGCCTTACCGCCACCGTCGTCCTTATGCCTTATCTTTATTGTGTCCCCGTCGATCACTTCGACGACCACATTCGTCGACGGTGCGGCGTGGAGAGTATTCACCCAGATGACCAACGTGAGGAAACTGACACTCCCGGTGAGGCGGATAAGGCCATTCATTTCTTGACTCATTTATGTAGTTTGGAATGAAACTCCGGAGCGATCACTGTTGTTCAGCCTGTTGAAATATCGATGGGAGGACGATTTTGTCATTCGCCCGGAGGCCAACTGCATTCGCCGCGGAAAGCTCGGTTAATCCGGTAAGTCGAATCGGTTTCGTTCCGCGGTATTCCGCGAATACCTGCATCACTTCGTCGCCGAGGGTCTGGACTTTGGACAGGTTGAGAAAGCCATCGTTCGATTTCAGCATCGTGGTAGTCAACGGTACGGAGGTCAATTTCGTCAGTCCGTTGAGAAGCATCGTCGAGCGGTGGTGGGATAGCGCTTCGGCGGCTTCGTCGGAAATCTCCGTCAGGCCAAAGAGCGTGAATTTACTGCGGTGCTTCGCCAGTTCGATGGCGACTTCTCGCGAAAGGGTGCGAAGCCCATTGAGCGTGAGCTTGCCTCGGAACTGGGAGAGTTCCCTGGCCACTTCCACGGATATCTTGTCCAAGGCGTTAAGGGCGAGCATCCCGCGGGAGTGCGCGGCCAGCGCTGTGGCAACTTCCGGCGTGACGGTCGTCAGACCGAGCCAGAGCGTAACTCCTTTTTTCTCGGGAGCTAACACCCTGGCAACCTCCGGTGTGATCGTCTGCACGCGATGGAGACGGAGATCACCCTTGCCGTACTGACTGAGGACCTGCGCCACGTCCACGCTCAGTTCGGTAACGCTTTGGAGCAATTCGACGTTTTTGCCGGCAACGATTTCCTTCGCCTGCTCGACCGTGAGCGACATCGGCTTCGGTTCCTGCGCGTGAGCCGAGTGGTGCCCGCCAAGCAGCACGAAGGCCGCCAGGGCGGCGGCGCGATGTAGATCTTGTCGGGAGATCATGACTTATCCTTCTATGCCAAAATGTCAGACAAAGGTCCCTGCGTGGCGTTCTTGTCGAGCGCCAGATCGACGTTGTTGAACTGCTCGCGCTTGTCTCCCACCGCGTGGAGCAGCCCTTGATACAACGTGCCCAGGGTTCGATGCCCTGTGACACCATAGCGAGGATACTCCAGGTAGCGTCCGTTGGCTTTCAGCTGGCCCCCCAGGTTGCCGATAAGAACGACCGGCCATTGCGTGTACGACGGGTGATGCCGGTCGCCGTAATCGCTCATGTAGACGATCAGCGTGTTGTCGAGCACCGTGCCGTCGCCTTCTTTGACGGCGTCCAGTTTCTTCGCCAAGGCGGCGATCCGCTCGGCATGGAACGATCGAATGATTCTCAGCAGTTCATCTGATGTCTTTCCATTCTCGCCCCCACCGTGACCGATGGCGTTGGTGCGCAGCGCCATGCCTAGGCTGTTCCACTGCATGTACTTGTTCCCCGTACAGGCAGCGATCGTGACCACATTGGTCAGGCCCGACAGCAGCGAACTGACGGCCATGTCGCACTGCGCTTCGAGACGGTCGGTCTCGGCCGTGCTTTTGAACTTGTCGGTATTCGGCATGTTCGCCCTCAGAGCGTCCTTCATGCCGGCGATGCCTTGCTGACGGTCCAGCATGGACTCGTAGGCTTCGAGATACCGATCGAGGCTCTCACGCTCCGGTCCAGCCAACCGCGACTGGACTCGCTTAATATCCCCGCTCATGTAATCCATCAGCTTCTTCCGCAGGAACGGAATCTTGGCAGCCTCTCCGCCGGCTGCGCTGCCGAACAGCGACTGGAAGGCGAGTTCCGGCTGGCAATGGAACGGAAGCGGCTTTCCTTTGGACGTGACCGAACAGGAATAATCGACAATCTGGTCGGCACCGGGAGTCAGAGCCAAACCAAGATGCGGCACAACGCTCGGCAATTTGGCTGCCAGCGCCGCGTCGATCGTCTGCTCGATCGGACCGGCCGCGCCGCTGTAGCAACCCAGAGATCCATACTCCGGCGAGTGACCGCGCCCCGAAGCGATCTTGTGCGAAAGTCCCTGAATGATCGTCATGCGGTCCTTGAAGGGAGACAGGGCAATGATCGGATCGGGCAATTTGTACTTCGCCAGGGAATCGTCGATCAGCTTGTCGCTCCCCTTCTCTGGGCGTTCCAGTCCCAGCGGCTGGATGTGGTCGGGGTTCATGCCGTTGCCTTCAATGAAGAAGACGATTCGCCGTGGCGCTGCTTTGCCGGCGGCCTCGGCCGCAAGGCTTCGAAGCACAGGCTGCAGGACAAAAGCTCCGGCGCCGAGGGTGACGCCTTTGAGCAATGATCTGCGGTCGATGATGTTCATGGAATGCTCCTGTTAGCGTGCGGGTTTTGCTGGGGAGTTGGCGGCTTGCTTGTTTGGTTGGACAGGTAAGGTTCGATAGAGGAATGCTTCTGAAGTCAACAGCGACACGACCAGTCCCTTGAAGCTGCCGCCGCTTTCGACGTAGGCCTTGTCAGCCTCTTGCAGTGTGGCACCGTCGCCGACCGTCTCGTTGCGGCCCATGAAATAGCGGAAGACGTAGCGGATGAAGACCTGCCGCGCACGGTCTGACTCAGCCAGTCGGCGGATCAATTCCTGGGCGTTCTTAACGGGGCCATCGAGCTTCGGATCGCCGCTGGCGTAGATTATTCCCGTGCTGTCGAACGGCAACTCGCGATACTCGGGAATCTTCTCGGGCCTCTTCTCGCCTTTGACATACTGCCGGCTGGCGTTGGCTTTGTTCTTGGCAATCGCCGCGTCGTCGGCCAGCTTCTCGACGTCACGAGGGCGGCCGAAGTGGTCGAAAGCCTCGAATGGGAATCCCAAGTCATCAATCTTCTGATGACAACTCCAGCACTTCTGATCTTTGGTGATCTGCATTCGCTGACGCAGAGTCTGTGTTGGATCGTCGGGCAGCACAATGACGACGCCGACCGGAACTTGCGGCACGGAGTGGCCCAGCAGATGTTCCCGAATCCAGAGTCCGCGGCGCACGGGGTCATTGAAGAAGTTCGACGACCAGGCGACCTGCCAACTCGGTTGCATCAGGATGCCGATGCGGTCGCCTGGCAGGTCGACCGGCTGACTGGCCGGCCATTCCTTCAGCCCGTAGGCGGCCTCGACGCCATCTTTGCTCTTGTCTTTCGGGCGTTTGGACGTTGCCAGTTTGTCCGTTGCGGAGTACCCAATCTTCGAGGCCATACTCTGGGATAGTACTTTAGTTAAGCTCGTGTCACCCCCAAGTCCCACGCTTGCGCCATCTCTTGTCATCTTGACACCATTCACAAACGACTTGGGCGTGGTAAGCAGTTCCTTGAGCACGTTCTGGTCTTTCTCCAGGATGCTCAACACAAGCATGTTCGTATCGAGGACCAACTGATCGGCGTTGTGGACGTAGTCGGGCTGGGCGTCCTTGCAGACCTCGGGGGCTCGGTCGTAGCCGAAGTATTCCTGGAAGAACCCGAGAATGCGCGGCTTGTAAACTTCAGGGTCATCGAGGATGCGTCGAACATGTTTCTCGACGTCTTCGCGCGTCTTGAGTCCGCCAGACGCGGCGGCCGCGAAAAGCCTCGGCTCGCGCTCGCCCGAGAAAGCCAGACTGAGCGCGAAGGCAAGTTCGTCCGGCGAAAGCATGCGAACGCCCGGCCGCACCTCGGCTCCGCGACCGATCTCGAAGCGGTGCAGTACCTCTGGCGAGAGGAGCGGTGCCATGAGCATCGTTTTGCTGGCGGAGACCGGGTCCCCGGGCGACTTGGAAGCCTCGTGGTAAAGCTGAATCAGCGACTCGGTTTCATCGGCCGATGGCTCACGCACCAGGGCATTCCGATAGAGCACGCGGATGGCGGTTTCGAGTTGTTCCCTCTTCGGAGCGACCGTCGGATGCAGCAGTGGAGCGAACTCCTCGAAGGCCTGGGCCTGGCCTCCAGATCTGGCCATCGAAGCCCGAACCGAGCCTCCGTTTGTAGACAATTTGTGGCTGGTGATCGCGCCCACGATTTTCTCGGCGTTCCGGATAAGCAAGTCGGTGCTACCCTCGTCGAGCCAATACAAAGCCGAATAGTCTTTGATGCCGGGGTCGGAACGCAGCGCAAACGGTTGGGAGATGTTGCCAGCTTTAACCCGCAGGGACCGGAGGAATCCCGCCGAATAACCTGTGGGCGAAAGCCGCCACAGTCGCGGCGGCGGCGGCACGCTCGGGCCGGGCTTGCCGCCGAACAACTGGGCGTGCGGAAGATGGTTTCCTTCGTCAGGCCGGACTGCTGCCTTATCCTTATCAACCGGCGCGGCCGGCAATGCGTCAAGTCCTTGTTGCAACCACTTTGTCACGCGACGGACAGCGGTCGGGTCGGGCCGGGGTTCGTCCTTGGGCGGCATATCTCCCGCTTCCAACCGCTCCAACGCAGCCGCGAAACTGGCACGCCCCGCAGCCAGATTCGTTCCAAGATCGTCAAGATTCAACTCGCCTTTGTTCTTGTCTGCGTTGTGGCAACGGACGCAGTGAGTCTGCAGAAAGACTTCGACGAACTTCGCGTCGGTTGGCTCCTGGGCGTCTGCGCAGACAGGAACAAGCAACGCGAGCACGAAAGCGACGGTGATAGTGATGATGACTTTCATCGAATGCGTTGCAGCATGGGCGTCACAGCAATTCACGAATAGGCTCTCCAAACGGCAAGATGTGCTGCGGGCGGCCGGTGTAGTCGAGAATGGCGTCGTGCTGGTTGATGCCGAGGTGGCGGTACACGGTTGCCCAGAGATCGTTCGGCGTCAGCGGGCGGTCGACGGGATGTTCGCCTTTGTCGTTCGTCGCGCCGACCACTTGGCCGTGCCGCATGCCGCCACCGCAGACGAGCACCGACATCGCTTGGGGCCAGTGTTCGCGGCCGTACCGCATCCCCTTCGGCCCATCGCTCGACTTGCTGATCCGTGGCGAACGGCCGAACTCGCCGGTGACGACAAGCAACACCTTCTTTGTCAGCGACCGCTCGTGCAGGTCCTCGATCAGCGCCGTCACAGCCTGGTCGTACACCGGGCTGCGTTTGACCGCGTCCTTGAAGTGGTCGTGGTTCACGGCGTGCGTATCCCAGTTGTAGAAGCAACCGTTGATGTTCGGGTTCTCGAAGACCATCGTCACGAAGCTGCACCCGGCCTCGACCAGCCGCCGCGCGAGCAACGCCCGCTGGCCCCACGCGTGCTTGCCGTACCGATCGCGCAGCGCCTGCGGTTCTCGCGACAGGTCGAACGCCTCGCGAGCCTTCGGGCTGGTCATGAGGCTGATCGCCTGTTGGTTAAAGCTGTCCATCGAGGAGAACACTTTGTTGGAATCGACATCGCGACGCAGGCGGTCAAACCCTTGGAGCAATTGCATGCGATCATCGAGCCGTTCCGCGACTTCGGCGTTGATGGACAGGTTCTTGACCTCGAACTTCGCACTGCTGGGGTCGCCACCAAAAATGAACGGTACGTACTTGGGTCCCAGATACGCCGAGCCCATCGCGTAGGTATCCACTCTGTCTCGCCCGCCATCCGCGCCAGCAATGCAGTTGGGCAAGCCGATTTCGATCTTCTCCCGCATCTTCGCGACGATGGACGTGACGGACGGCGCGTCGTTCACTGTTTCCGTGGGCGTGGCGGGAATGCGTCCGGTCATCACACGCTTACTCCCGCCGCCGTGATCGTTGAACGTGTGGCAGATACTGCGAATCAGCGTGTACTTGTCTGCGCACTTGGCATGCAGCGGTAGCAATTCGCACACGTCCATTCCCGGCACGTTGGTTGAAATCGGCGAGAACTGCCCCCGGTATTCTTCCGGGGCGTCCGGCTTCATGTCGTAGGTCTCCAGGTGCGAAGGCCCACCGGCCAGCCAGATGAAGATCACCGACGTATCCGGAGCCGCCGTCACTTGTCCCGCCGCTGCCCGTGCCCGCATCACGTCGCTGAGGCCCAGTCCGCCGACCCCCAGGGCGCCCATTTGCAAAAACGACCGCCGTGAGAATGGTCCGTTACAAGGTGTCAAGTTCATTCGCTGTGCTCCTAAGACTTCACTTCCTCAATTATTCAAGCTCTTCGTCCGGTTACTCGGCACTCCCCAGCATTCCCGGGCGTCCCACTTCCACGAGGTTCTTGATCTCATCTACCGACAAGACGCGGCTCCAGATCGCAAGCTCGTCCACCCGACCACGCAACGCGCGATGCTCGGGACCCACATTCGCGACCGACAACCAATTCCCGAGCCGGCACGATCCGGGACGTAGGACTTGTTCGCTCTGCCAGTGACGCTCGAGAGCCAGGACGCCATTCACGTATACACGATGCGAATGAGTTCGCATCGACAGAACGGAGGCGACATGAGTCCAGAGCCCCAGAGGAACCGGATTCCCCGCGATCCGGTCCTCGTACTGACCCGCGACCGCCACACCACCGCGCGGATGCCCCTGCCTCGTCAACTGTAAGTGGACGTGGCCCAGGTCGTATCCATCGGAGTTCAGAATCGCGTTGAACACGAAGTCCAACCGATCCAGCTTCAGCCACGCGGCGATCGTCAACTCCTGATGTTCGCCGGGAATGTCGAGCTGCACGAAGTCCGTGTCCCGATCAAAAAGTAGCGCCTCTTTGCCGGGCCAACGTCCGGTCGTCCAGCGAGCTCCCTCGATCTGACCGTCGGCCTTTCCATCGTCGTGGAGCGCATTGACCAGCACGTTCTCATCGGCCGTGCGGAGAAACGGATAAAACGCCAACAGCCGATCATTCCCGCGCATCTCGCGTTCGTATTGCTGCCAACGCTGAAATCCAATCGCTCCGGGAGTTGGGAACGCATCCTTGTTAATTTCTGGTACCGCCCCGACGGTGCCGTCCACATAGCGCGACGACTCACCCTCCACGACTTCAGATAACACCTTTCCCGTCCGAGGATCCGCGACGTTCACCTGCCCGTCGAACACGTACAGATCGCTCGCGCCGCTACGCGGATCGACGCGCAGACCAAACTCCGTTCCCAGATCCACGTAGTCCGCCGCGTCGGTGGCAATCGTGAATCCCCGCGCGGTTGGCGGCGCAGTGACGCGCACGTTGCCGTATACGAGCCGAGTATGTTGCGCGTCGCGGACATCCAGCCGCGCCGGACTGGCGATGACAACGTCGGCTCCCTGCGCAAATCGCAAATGTACAATTCCCTTGAGCAACTCGTACTCGCCCGGACCAATGCGAACCCCATCGGGCGCTCGCCCCGCGGCGAATTCCGCTCCCGCTTGATCTACCATGAGTGCTGCAATGGAGTCGGTCGCGGGGGCGGCATTCGTAGTTTCTCGCGGTTGGTGTGTCGCAACGATTTCATTCGGAGCACGATCAACATTCGTACTCGGCCAGAAAAAAGCAACCACGCTGGCGACAATCGTTCCCGCCGCGAAGGCCAGCATCCAGCCAAACCGTGACGCTGGAAGCGAAACGGAAGGCGGCGACTTCGGCGAATTGTCGCCTGCCACTTCCGGCGATAACGCGGCCACGAAATCCCAATGCAGCGCCGAATGTAAACTCATAAATTCCCGATACGCCCGCCGCGCTTGGGGACCGGAACGTAACAGCTCGCTCAGTTGTTGCTCGTCCGCTTCCGAAGCGATGCCATCCACGAGGCGATTGAACAGGGATTCGAGGTCCGCGTCGATCGAATTCATGAGAATGCCTCCTCGGCGATTGTCCTCTGAATGCACTCCAACAACGCGTGGCGGATGCGCCTGAGTCGGTCCGAAAGCGCCTTGGCAGTCACTCCGCCGGCCGCGGCTAGAGCATTTACCGATGCCTCCGGTTCGTAGCGCCGAGCGATCAGTTCGCGTTGCTCGGGTCCTAGCTTCTGCAGACATGACGCCAGCGCGTTCCGCCGAGCCTCAAACGCCCGTTCATCGGCCACCGCCTCGTCCGCAAGCAACTTGGCAAGATCGTCATCAAACACGAGCCGCTGTCGTTGGCGCTGCTTGAGCCACGCCAGCGCCTGCCATTGAGCGAACTGCATCGCCCACGGAAGAAACGGGCGACTTGCATCAAACTCTGCCGATTTCTCCCACAGCACCAAGTTGGTCTGCTGTAAAACGTCATCCGCTTCCGTCGCATTCCAGACCATCGACAGGATGAACGCGTGCAACTGCCGCTGGACGCGGGTGATCTGTGTCACAAATTCAGCGGATGCTGTCATGAGTCTTCAATGTCGCAAAGCGTTTCGCAGTAGGGAGTTTCTGCAGATCCCTGCACACGGAGACGCAGCAGGTTCAAAACCAGTCGGGCCACTCCCCATCCTCATTTAGCCGAAACTCCTCAAATCCCGCGTTGAAATTTTCGGATTTCTCCCCGCTCGGTGCATAGCGACGAGGTTGTTCAGCATCGCCCGCCCGCAACCGCAGCATCATCCAGGAAACCGCAGCATCATCGTGTACTCGGGGAATTTGGCATTCCCGCCACGGACGATGAGGAGGTGATCATCGACCTTGGCTTCCAGAAACGCCGCCCGTAATTTCGAGATGGCTTTGCGGAGACGATGGCCCGCTTTCGCATATTCTTCCCCAGTCGGGTCCATGTCGCGGGTTGTTTCTAACCCATCAACCGCTCGTTGCACTTCGGCCAAGCCTTCCAATTATGGCGGACACCGAGGTCACGGCGAGCATATGTAACACATTGGCAGATTTCATCGTCGCCGAAATTCGGACCAAACACACCCTCAGAGCTGACTGCCGTCTCACGCTGCGTTAGCGAAAGTGAAATAGTACACCGAAAGCAACTCTCTTCGTAACGACTCTCGCTCACAGTCGCTTTGTGAAGTAGATACGACGGTCGATTGGCTTTTTTGGGGCGATTCGATTACAACATTTTATGGGGTCTGCGATTATGATAGGTTTGAAGCAATTTGACTTGTCGGGGCGCGTTGCGGGCGGCTCGAAGGGATTGGGATTGTCGATGGCCACCGGCTTAGCGTCGGCCGGCGCCGAGATCGTGATCGTCAGCCGTCACGAGGCTGAAGCAAAAGCGGTTGCCGAGCAACTGGCGACACAGTTCGGTCATCGTGCGATCGGCGTACAGGCAGACGTTGCGGTCGAAGCAGATACCAAAGCTTTGGCTGACCGAGTGACGCAAGAGTTCGGCCGCATCGACATTCTGATTAACAATGCGGGCATCAACATCCGCGGTTCGATCGACTCCTTAACGCTCGATCAGTTCCGCCAAGTTCAGCAGGTAAACGTCGAAGGCGTGTGGCTTACGTGCAAGGCGGTCATTCCTCACATGAAGTCGAACAAATCGGGACGAATTATCAATCTTGCCAGTGCCCTTGGAGCGGTGGGCATGCCCGATCGCACACCGTACTGCACGAGCAAAGGGGCGGTCGTACAGATGACTCGAGCACTGGCTGCCGAGTTGGCACCGTTCAACATTACGGTGAATGCGATTCTGCCCGGGCCGTTTCTCACTGAGATGAACGTGCCGGTGAAAGACGATCCACAATTCAAGCAATTTATCCTTGGTTCGACATCTCTCGGACGTTGGGGCGAGTTGCACGAGATTCAAGGTGCGGCGCTGTACCTGGCCTCAAACGCTTCGAGCTACACCACGGGATGTATGCTGGCCGTCGACGGGGGATGGACGGCGCGATGAACCGGGAGCACGTTCAAACCGACGACACCTCCCGTCGCTGATGGCACTTTGGCTGCCTTATTGCCTAGCCAAAGTGTTCTGCCCGTAATCCTCGGCCCGGTGATACTCGTAGGTGGGCATCGCTTAGCTCACCTGGTTCCGCAGCGGCCGGCCTTGCAACGCGCGCAACACCTCCAGCGCACCTTTGGTGCGGAATTCGTCGCAACCTTGCTCGCAATAGAACGCGGTGTGCGGATTGAGCAGCAGGCGGTCGTGGGCCGGGTGGGCCGGATCGCGCCAGGCGCGGAGCACAGGCGAATCTTCCGGCGGCGGTTCTTGTTCGAGCACGTCGATTCCGGCTCCGGTCAGATGCCCATTAGCTAATGACGCGACCACGGCGTCCGTGTCGACAACGCCTCCGCGCGCCGTGTTGACGATGATCGCACCGGCGGGCAACAGGGCGAGTTCCGCGGCGCCGATCATGTTACGCGTTTGGGGCGTGAGCGGACAATGCAGGCTGAGAATGTGACTCTGACGCAGGAGTGCTTCGAGTGAATCGACGCGGCGCACGCCGAGCGTCTTTTCCACACCGTCACGCAGCGGCGGATCGTAGATCACCACGTCAAACCCGAACGCTTTAGCCCGCAATGCCGCAGCCGCTCCAATTCGTCCGCAACCGACGAGGCCGAACACTCGGCCCCGCAGCCGCTGAATCGGTGTGGCCTGATCCACGTTCCACGCACCGACGCCGCGCCGCAGTCGACTATTGAGAAAATGCGTGCCGCGCGCCAAGGTGAGCGCCATTCCCAAAGCTGAATCGGCGACTTCCTCGGTGCCGTAATCGGGCACGTTGCAAACGGGAATGCCGCGTTCCCGAGCGGCGACGATATCGATGTTGTCGTAGCCGACTCCAGGCCGCACGATCACCTTGCACTGGCGGAGCCGCTCGATCTGCTCGCGGCCCAAACGCAGATAGTGATAAATCATCACCGCGTCGGCATTGTCAAGTTGACCGTCGAGCTCCGCTTGATGTTTGATGTCCAGAGCGATCACGTCCGCGTGGCCATTCAGCACGCGACGCTCGCACTCCAGAGGTTCGGGGATCAAATCGGTCACGACGACTCGGGGCAGCTTGCTCACATTCGGCCTTTCTTACTTGGTCGAAGAAATGGGAAGGATAATTCGCGATAGTGCGGCGGGGCGATGATGCAATTGCTCCGTGGCCATGGCTGTCTTGTCGCTGAAGATCCCCTCGGCTGTGTTCGGATTCCGATCGAACAGCGGAAACAGCGAGCCACAAACATCGACACGAAGTTGATGGCCTTGAGCGATTGTCGCGGCGCAAGGTCCGAGGTCGACCCTGATTTCGTAAACCTCGCCCGGCTTCATCAGTTCGGGCTTGAGCAACGACTTTCGATAGCGGCCGCGCAAAATGCCGGTCGCGAGATTGATCGCCGCGCCGTCGGGCCGAACATCGACGATCTTCACGACCCAGTCGGCGTCCGGCGTGTCGGTGCTGACGAAGAGTTTCGCTTCGAGATTGCCAGCGAACGTCAGCGGCTCTGTAAGAGGAGTCGTACTGTAGACGAGCATGTCATCGCGGTCTTCCAACGCCGACTGATCGACCGGTCCCCACACGGCGGCTTTGATCGGTCGCGTCGCCGTGACCGGGCAAGCAGGCACTGGAATTGCGGGATCGGCGCGGAAGGTATCGGCGGGTTGCTCCTTCGTCGGAGCTTCCCGCGAAATCCGACCGGTTCCTTTGCGAGTGTTGGCTTTGCCATCGGAGTGTAGGAAGAACGATGTCGGGGTGACACCTTCCGGCGGCCACTGCTGCGCATCGCGCCACACATTGTCTCCCATCGAGAAATAACGCACTGGTGGGAACGACTTCGCCTGTGCAGCAGGATCTTGCTTCAGATGACGATCAAACCAATCGAACTGAATCGCGGAGATGTCGAGCGCCGCCTCGGGGCCAAAGTCGACTTCCGCCACCTGTGACTTCCCGATCGTGCCATGATCCCACGGACCGAGCACGAGTCGCTGGTTTTGCCGCGTCGTCGGATCTCGTGCCTGAGTCTGCATGATCACGAAATTGTCGACGGACTCGCGCGAGAAAAAGTCGTAGTAGCCCACGACATGCAACGCCGGGAGTTGCAGTTCGGGCAACCGTGACGTCAGATCGAGCCGCGTCCAAAAACCATTCGGCTCGGGGTGGGTGAGATATGCATCGAGCCAAGGCATCGGCCAGCCGATTGCCTCGTCGACATCGCTAAGAGGCAGA
Organism: Anatilimnocola aggregata; assembly: GCF_007747655.1. Taxonomy (NCBI): domain Bacteria; kingdom Pseudomonadati; phylum Planctomycetota; class Planctomycetia; order Pirellulales; family Pirellulaceae; genus Anatilimnocola; species Anatilimnocola aggregata. The sequence goes on along the minus strand of NZ_CP036274.1, from coordinate 92,392 downwards.
CGCATCAAGGCGTCGTTCATATCGCGTGGCTTCAGTCCCTCGGGCTTCGGCGTGTTGCCTGCAATCCAGTTTGAGATGAGCGACAACCGCACCGCGCCGCCCAGATAGAGGTTCTTGTAAAAACTGCTCCACGTTGCTTGTGGAGCGATAACCGCCAGCCCTGGTGGATTCTCGACAGCCGCCTGCCATTGTACCGCGCCGACATACGAACCGCCCACCATACCGACACGCCCATTACACCACGGCTGACGTGTTAGCCATTCGATCGAGTCGTAACCATCCTGTCCTTCGTTGTTGTACGGAGCCAGCACCCCTTCTGATGCCCGCGTGCCACGACAGTCTTGAGCCACGAACACATAGCCCGCCTTCACCCAACGCTCGGCGATTCCCTTCTGTTTCGTACGATCATAAGGAGTGCGAATGAGCACGACGGGAGCCTGCTTCACAGCGTCGTCGCGATAAACATCGGTGGCGAGCTTGACGCCGTCGCGCATCACCACGTTGAGCGTTTCCGTTTTGACCTCTGCCTGCACCGAACTGCAGAGCACCAGAGTCATAAGAATGGCGAGGTTGGCTTTCATCGAGGATCTCATGTGTTGATTTCGTTTAGGGTGCCGGTGCTCGAACCAAAGGCATCGGTTTCGACCCCCAGACGTTGCAGCATGGTCACAAACAGGTTGCACAGGGGCGTGTTGTTGTCGCGCTTGAAGGCCAGATGCTGACCGTTCCGGAAGCCGCCGCCCGCGAGCAGGATCGGCAGGTTTGTGTTGTCGTGCGTGTTGGAGTCGCCCATGTTGCTGCCGAACAGAACCATCGTGCGGTCGAGCAGTCGTGCGTCACCGTCTCGCTTGTCGGCGAGGCTTTGCAGTAGCTTCTTCAACAGCGTCATCTGTCGGCGGTCAGCCTCTTCAAGCTGCCTCACCTTGTCTGCGGCCTGTCCGTGATGGCTCAGATCGTGGTAACCGGTCGTCGAATGCTCTTTATCGCCCAGTTTGAAGGATGGCGTCGCGAAGGCATCGACCATCAGCGTCACAATGCGAGTGGAATCCGACTCCAGCGCGAGCCGGGCCATTGTAAGCATCAGGTCGAACTTCTCGAAGAACAGCTTCTGATCCTGAATGTCCGCTGGGGGCAATTGCGTCGTAGTCGGCTTGGGCCGCAGTTCCCACTCGCGTGCCGTGTAAAGTCGCTGTTCGATCTCGCGGACGGAGGTCAGGTACTGATCGAGCCGTGATTGATCGTCGCGGCCAAGTCTTTCGCGGACCTGCTTCGTGTCATCGAGCAACGTGTCGAGGATGCTGCCGCGCTCTTCCAGCTTCTTGAGTTGCGTCTGAACCGCGGCGGCATCCCCTTGCACAAACATCTTCTGGAACAGAGCGGAGGCTTTGTCTTCCGCTGGCAGTAGCACTCCGTCGCGTGTCCAGGCCAGGCTGCGATTCGCCTTGTCGATGTTCACACCAAGATTAAGTGTGGGAAAACGCGTGACCGGACCGAGCTTTTCGGCGGCGAACTGATCGAGCGAAATCTGATTGCGAAAGCCGCTCTTGGTCGGTCCACGCGCCGCTGTGAGGAAACAGTTCTCGGTGCTGTGCCCGCCAACGACACCGGGATGCGAGAGGCCGCTGAAAATCGTGAAGTCGTTGCGGAACTCAGCCAGTGGCACGAGGTATGGAGAAACCTCGTAGTCGCGCCCATTTGTTTGCGGAAAGAATGGTTTCGGCAGCACGCCGAGATTGTTCGAGATGAGCAACATGCGTCGGGGACTTGCCGACTCCGCAGCTCGAAGTGATTTCGGCGACAATGAATCGAGTAACGGCAGGGCGAGCATCACACCCGCACTGCGCAGAAAGCGGCGACGATGGAGGCGCTGGTCAGTCACGAGGCCGCTCCGATCCGAGGAAAATCCTGCTCTGCACAAATGCATGCAACAGATCGCGCACGCGGTAGCCGTCGGCGGCACAACCATCGAGCATCGCATCGATTTCGACGCGGTCGGCGAATCGCACGGGGGTGCCGGTTGCGTACAGCGTGAACTGATGCAACAGATTGCGAGCAAGGTGTCGCGGGTTGGAGGCGAGGATGGCTTTCAGTTCGCGGATGTTCTGAAAACGGCGGCCATCCCGCAGTTGCCCTGCCGCATCAACGGGTTCGGCGAGCGTGTAGACGAAGTCGTGTCCCGCGCGGTCGATGCCCGTAATGCGTTCACCCTGCTCGACACCCCGATACCGCGTCCGCCAACCTCCGAAGATGTCGAAATTCTCCAAGGCAAGACCGACCGGATCGAACCTGGCGTGACATCCCGCGCAGCTCTCGGATTTCGTATGCAGAGCCAGTAGATCGCGAATCGTCTTCGCGCCGCGGATGTCGGGTTCGACGGCTGGCACACTGGGCGGCGGCGGTGGCGGCGGCTCGCCGATCAGGCGTTCCATGATCCAGGCGCCGCGAACGACGGGTGAAGTGGATGTCCCGTTCGCCGTGACTTTCAGGATGGCCGCCTGAGTCAACAGGCCGCCGAACGGACTGTCCGGGGGGAGCGCGATCTTGCGCATCGCTGAGCCGGTGATGTTCGTTGCGTCCGGCAGTCCGTAGTGCCGGGCGAGTCGATCGTTGACGAACGCGAAGTCGGCATCGACGAGCACTCGCGAAGGCAGATTCTCGCGGATCATGGCCGTGACAAAGGCTCGCGTCTCCATTTCCATCGACTCGACGAGATAATCGTCGAAGCGGTACTCGGGATAGAGCCGGATGTCGGGCTCATCGCGTCGGATATGCCGGAGACTCAGCCAGTAGTCGGTGAAACTGCGGATGAACCGCTCGAAGCCGGCGCTGGCGATCAAGCGGTCGGCCTCGCCGCAAAGGATTTCCGCGTTGCGAAGTCGCTGCGTTCGAGCCAGCTCCAGCAACTCGGTATCGGGGCGCGAGTTGATGAGGAAGTGCGACAACCGCGAAGCGATGGCGTAGTGATCGTCGGACCGCTCGGGTTCGCGCAGGTATAAAAAGTGGCTCGAGCACAAGAAGGCCTTGTAGCCCGCCAGCACGGCGTCGGTGAAAGGCTCCCGCGACTCGAGTCGTGCTTGGATCAGCCTCTCGAATTTCTGAATCGCGTCTTCCGGCACGGGTTCGCGCGCCGCAAAGTTCACAAAGCGTCGGAGCAGGCGACTGGCTGCGACACGATCCGCGTTCAGACTGTCTGCCGTTGGCACTTCTGCCCCTGGTTTGTTGACAAGAGGCAAGCCTATCCCGCTCTGTTCATCAAGCAGCACGCGATGAGACGCGGGCGGCCATTCGTCGGAGGAGATCGGGCCTTCCACTTCCAGCCACTGAAACGCGACACCCGGCTGACCTTCTGCGGGGAACGGCGGATAGCGATAGGTCGGCGGGCCGCCGTCGACGTTGCGGGCTAGAGGCACGGGCAGCCCCAGCAGGCTGTATTCGAAGGTCTCGCGTTCGCGCAGCCGGATCGTGGTCTCGTAGGTCGCGACCGTTGGCTGAATATCGATGATGCCACCTGTCGCGCGGACGTCGCCGGAGACATCAGGACCGGATGGCTTGCGGGCTCGAAAGGTCATCGGCACGGGCTGCGATGCGGGCTTGAGTTCGTAACCCTTCACCTGCAACACCGCACGAGCCGAAAAGCGAACGCGGTACTCGCCCGGTAGCTTGACGATAAAGCCGCGCGGGTAGCCGTAGTACGGCCAGTGCGCCGACCGAAACAGCGCGAGTTCCACCGCCGGATCGTCCTTCAACTCATCCAGTTGCTTGCCGTCGACGGCCTTGTAGTCCTTGGTGAAGAACATCGCCTCGCGTTCGCCGAAGGTGGATCGTTCTGGAAAGAGGCCCGTCGCGACCGCGCGAAACTTCGTTACCGGCGGCGGCTTGGGACCGTTGGCCATCGCTTGTCGCAACGCGGCATCGGCGGCATCGAGATAGGCGGCCAACTGCACGCGCGACATGTCGAGCGTTTCCGAAGTCTTGTTGAAACGATGCCCTTCGCGGTCTTCGGGAAGCATGTCCCGAATATCCAACTGCGGCAGCTTGAGAACATCGCGCAGGTTCTGCTCGTACTCATCCCGATTCAGCCGCCGCATTGGCCCGCGACCGTGCGCCTTGATGTCGGCTAGGTCTGCATCATGAATCGCTACCTTGAGCGACTTCACCAACACCGCCCGCGAGTCCTTTGGCAGGTCATCAGCGTTGGGAGGCATCTCGCCTTTCCCAATGCGATCGTGAATGCGCACCCAACGATCGCGCACCGCTCGATTACTCAGCTCAAACGACAACACCGTGAGATCCAGCCCGCCTTCGGTTGTCTCTTTATCGTGACATCCAAAGCACGAATGCTTGAGCAACAACGAAGCTGATGGAGGGGGCTCACTAGCGCAGGCAAAAAGCGGAATGAAGAACACGCCGCCAAGGACCAGTCGATTCACGCCAGGATCTCCTTCACCACCGAGCCATGCACGTCGGTCAGGCGGAAGTCACGGCCGACGTGGTTCCAGGTGAGGCGAGTGTGGTCGATGCCGAGCAGGTGCAGCATCGTCGCGTGCAGGTCGTGGATGTGGATCTTGCCGTTGATGACGCGATAGCCCATCTCGTCGGTCTCGCCGAATGTGAAGCCCCCTTTCACGCCGCCGCCGGCCATCCAGGCACAGAAACTCTCGGGCTGATGTTCACGTCCGTGCTTGTCGATCGGAGCGGTGCCACTGAGATCCTGGCTCCACGGCGTGCGGCCGAATTCGCCGCTCCAGAGGACCAGCGTGTCGTTGAGCAAGCCTCGCTGCTTCAAGTCCTTCAGCAGCCCGGCAACCGGTTGATCCGTCTGATTGCAGAGTCTCGGCAGGTTTCCGCGAATGTCGCCGTGATGGTCCCAGCCATCCATCGTTACCTGGACGAAGCGGACGCCCGACTCGCTCAGCTTGCGAGCTAACAGGCAAGCACGGCCGTGCTTGTCGGAATCCTTGCCGCCGATTCCGTACCGTTCGAGTGTTTCTTTCGATTCTTTCGAGAGGTCGACCAGCTGCGGCGTGGTGGTCTGCATACGGAAGGCGAGTTCCATGTTTTGGATCATCCCTTCCATGTTGGCGTCGCCGTGCAAATCGTCGATCAGCCTCTGATTCAGACGCTTTGTCAAATCGATGCGTTGCCGCTGAACGGCCTCGCTACTCGATGCATTCCGCAGGTTCTCGATCGGCAATGTCTTGTCGTTGAGCGGCACTGTCAGCGGTGTGCCTTGATGTTCCGCGGGGAGAAACCCAGATGTGTATGTTCGCAAGCCGGGTGCGTGAATGCTGACGAAGCTCGGCAGGTTTTGATTTTCGGTTCCGAGTCCATAACTAATCCACGCGCCCATCGAAGGCCGCACTTCGGTGAAGACACCGGTGTGAAACTGGTTCGTCGCACTGGCATGTTGCGGGTTGTCGGCGTTCATGCCGCGCAGCAGGCAGATGTCATCGGCGACACTCGACAGCTGCGGCATGAGATCGGAGATCATCATTCCCGACTCACCTCGCGGCTTGACGGGTGCCATTGCTCCGAGGGCCAGATACTTCTCCGTGCCAACTTGAATCACTTCCTTCCGCAACGGCGAATCGATCTTTTGACCATGTCGCTCGCGGATGAAATCCTTGGGGTCGAACAGATCCATCTGTGAAGGCCCGCCCGCCATGAACAGAAAGATGACGCGTTTCGCTTTGGGTGTCATTCCCGGAATGCGCGCATTGGTGATTGCAGCGGCATGAAGAATATCGGCCAGAGCCAACGAGCCGAACCCGCAGGCGGAACTTTGTAGCATTCGTCGACGTGAGAGGTGGAGTGCATGTGACATGTGGTTACCTGTTCCTGTCGTGCTTTCTGGAAGTCGCATCATTCGTTTCAACAGATGGGCCATCGCTTACACAAGCCCTTCGAGCGGACCGGTGGCGGAGCCGAAACGCTCGACCTCGACGCCTCCATTTCGCAGCATCGAAGTGTAGAGATTACAGAGCGGCTGTTGATCCTGGCCCATGAGCGGAATCTTTTTCTCGGGGTTGAACTTCGAGTCCGGCGCGGCGTTGAGTTCCTGCTTGACTTCTTGGAGATAAGGCTGGTTGAAGGCAAGATGCCGGCCGTGTTTGAAACCGCCGCCGGCGAGAATGGCGGGCAGATTGTAGGTCCAATGGGTATTGCCGTCGCGCAGATTGCTGGTCATCAACACCATGGTGGAATCGAGCAACGTGGAGCCTCCCTCTTTGGAGTTTTTAAGCTTGGCGAGTAGACCGCCGAACGCCTGAATTAATTCCACTTCAACCTGCCGGCAGGCGGCGAGCTTCTTCGGCTCCTTGCCGTGATGAGACAGATCGTGATGCATGCCGAAGGTCATCAGGCTGACTGCACGGGTGGAGTCCGTGACCAGCGCGAGATGGATCATGTCGATCATCAATTGGAACTTCGCCTTCTGCAGTTGATTGTCGCTAATGTCTTTCGGTTCGCCGCCGACGGCCTGGGGCTTGGGGCGATTCACCCATTCACGCGTCATCTTGAGCTGGCGTTCCACATCGCGAACCGATTCGAAGTACTCTTCGACGCGTTGTCGGTCGGCGGTGCCGAGCTGACGATTGAGGTTCTTCGCCCGGTCGCCGACTAAGTCGAGCATGCTGCGCCCTTCATCGATGCGGTGCAGTTCGGCTTCCATCTCCGCGGGAGTGGCGGCGAGGAACAGTTTCTTGAATACCGCCGAGGGGCGGTCCATCGCGGGAATCGCCACGCCGTTGGAGGTCACCGAAAGCGATTGGCCTTGCGTAGTGAGCACGAAGCTCTCGTAGCGAGTCTCACCACGAAATCGCGCGGCGAATGCTTGGTCGACCGAGATCGTGTTTTTGAGATTGTAAGAATAGTCGGGATAAGGCGCACCGGTGAGCATGACGGCCTCGGCCTTGTGTCCGCCGCCGCCGGTGTTGGGATGACTCAAACCGCTGATCACCGTGAAGTCGTTGCGATAGTCTTCGAGATGAGTAAGGTGCGAGGGCAAGACGTAATCGCTGCCTGTCGCAACAGGCACGAACGCCGTCGGATCAAAGCCGAAGGGGACGCCAATGCAGACCATGCGTCGCAGCGGAGAGGTCGGCGCATCGCCGAAGCTTTTCGAGGGGAGCATGGAATCAAGCAACGGCAAGCCTATGGCAATGCCTGCGTTCTTCAGAAAGTGACGGCGTGGAAGTGATATCACGATTGATTTCCTGGAGTTCGGGTCTGTTTGGCGGGAGAGTTCGTGAGCTATTTCCGAGTGACGAGTTCGCTCTGCACGACTTCATGAATGAGAGTGCGAAGGCCGAATTGCGACGATTCGGCTTTCTTCAGAATGGTATCGACGATTAGTTCGTCGCCGACCTCCACACTCGCTCCGGTGGCGAAGGTTGCGAGCTTGCGGACGAGGTTGCGAGCGAGCATATCGGGTCGCGCAGCGAGGGCGGCTTTGTAGGCTCGTACATCGACGACCTCCGTGCCGTCGGGAAGCCGGCTCCGCGTGTCAACCGAATGGCCTTTAAGATATTTCACGCCGCCGTAATGACCGCCGAAGAAGACTCGCTCGTTCGGCAATTTTTGGCCGGTTTCCGTCGTGCGGTAGTAGTCGCGGTAACGCCCGATCGGATCGAATGCCTCAAGCACGAAGCCGGGCGGATCGATCTTCTGATGACAGCCGGCGCAGCTCTTCACCGATTGGTGCTTGGCGAGTTGCTCGCGGATGGTGGTTGATCCGCGCGTATCGGGTTCGATGCCTCCGGCATTCGGCGGCGGAGGCGGAGCGGGCGTGCCGACGATTCGCTCCAAGAGCCACACGCCGCGCAGGACCGGCGATGTGTTCGCTCCATTGGCGGTCACTTTGAGAATACTCGCCTGCGTGAGCAATCCGCCGCGAACGCTCTCTTCAGGCAAGTCCACTCGACGCAGGCCGGCACCTTTCACTCCCGGTAGGTCGTAGTGTTCGGCCAAGCGTTGATTGAGAAACGCATGCCGCGCCGAGACGAGCGTTGCCGCTCCGAGATCACGCTCCACGAGATCCCGGAAGAAAGCGCGCGTTTCGCCCACGATCGAATCGTGTAGTAGCACGTCTTGCCGTCCGTCGTGAATGGCCTCGAAGTATTCGGGAAAGAGATCGCGGTCCGGCGTCGTTGCGTCGATCTCGCGCAGGTTGAGCCAATGAGCCGGAAAGTCACGAACGAAATTCTCAAAGCGCGGCGAGGCGAGCATGCGAGCGACTTCGTTACGCAACACATCGGGTTTGGAGAGTTCGCCCTTGTCTGCGAGGACGCGCAACCGGTCATCGGGAGCCGTACGCCACAGAAAGTATGAGAGTCGCGAGGCTAACTCATGGCTCTTTAACTTCGGCTCGCGCTCGACCAGAAACAGAAAGTCGGGCGAACAGAGCACGGCTCGATGCGCGGCATTCATCGCGACTTCGAGACACTCGCCTTTCGCCAGTCGCGCGCGAGCCATCGCGTGATAGAACTCGACCTCGTCGACGGTCGCGGGCCGACGAAAGGCGCGGCTCATGAAACGCGTGAGCGCCTCGCTCAAGGCGGCTTCGGCCTTCTCTGTCGGCAATCGCACGGTGAGCGGATCTTTAAGCGCTCGGCCCGCTCGCACCGGACGCAGAATCACATCGGGCACTCGCGCGGCTTTCGCGATCTCGACAGCCGGAGCCGACTCGGCTTCATTCCCGTAAAGCAGCCGATGCCCCGCCGGCGGCCAGCTCTCCAGCAGCGGTCCGGTGATCTCAATGGGCTTCACCACGATTGCAGGACCAACCGTGGCAATGGGCGGATTGGGGTTGTTGATAAAGTGCCAACCTTTCGGAATCTTCTCCGGCTTGTCGGGCAAATACACGCTGTAGCCCGAGTCGATCCGCACTTTCGCCATTCGATAAGGCGCGATGATGATCGTCTCGCCGCGCTCAAACGGACGAGTCAGCTCAACAACGCTCTCTTGGCGATGCTTCGCGTCGAAGTGCCCGAGCAGTTCCTTCCGCTTTCCGCCGGCAGCGACCCAAACGCTGAAAATGAGATCCTCGCCGTCGGTCGTGTCGCGCGATTCCGTCGCGACGCGAATACGATATCGCCCCGGTGTCTCGCGTGTTACCGCTTCAAACTGTCGCAGAGCAACGGGCACTTCGATGTGCGTGTCGAGGAAGAAGTGCAAGTCCTCGCCGTGTAGGTTGCATTGCAGACGATTGTGGGCGTAGGCGGACCACGGCTTTTCCGCCTCGTGATTGAAAGCGAAGCGATGCGTTTTCGTTTCCGGCCGCGCCTGCCGCGCGCTCGCCGCTTCGATCGCTCGATCCGCCGCCGCCATGTACTGCTGAATGTGAACGGGTGAGATGCTCAACGCTTCCGTCTGATTGCCGAACCCATCGCGCAGATCATCCTCAGGCAACAGATCGCGCAGCGGCGTGTCGATGTCGAGCAGATCGCGAACCGTGTTCTCGTACTCGAGCCGTGTCAGCCGACGCACCCGCACACGTCCGGCTACGCGGTGACGAATCTGCGCGTCCTCATGAAACGCAGTCTTCAACGCCGTGAGCGCCGCGCCGATCTCCGTTTCCGGAAGGCGTGCCGCGTCCTTGGGAGGCATCTCGCCGCTTTGCACCCGCGCCAGCACGCGACTCCAAGCCTTGTGATTCGCCGAGTCGGCAAGTTCCTTTCCGAGAAGATCGGCCCGGAAGCCGCCCTCGGTGGTCGAGTTGTCGTGACACTCCACACAATGCTTTTTGATAAACACGAGCGGCAATTCACCAGCGCCGGCGGGTTCTACGGCACGCATTGCGAGCAGCAGGGCAGTGAGCAGAGTGAGGGTGGGTTTCATGAGTATAAGTCGTGCTAAATTCGAAACAGGAATTCATTCGATGCCAACAGCGTGTGACAAAGTTCTTGCCAGCGGAGCGACTCGCGCGCAGCGGCGTCCTTGGTTTCAAGAGTTGTTTCGAGTTGCGTGAGGAAGGCCAGGGCATCGTCGCGCTCGGCGGAGGTGATGGGGCGATTGAAGACTCGTAGCCAGAGTTGATTCAGTCGCATTTCAGGCTGTGGTAATTCGGCGATGAGTTGATCGGCTAATGACTTCGCGCGTTTGCGGAATAGGTCGTTGTTCAACAGGAACAGCGATTGGGTCGGCACGACGGTTTGACTCCGTTGTCCTGCGATCTGCGCGGGATTCACGAAGTCGAAGAACGATCGCAGGCGATCATGCGTCGCGGTGTTGGTGCGCATCACGGGAAGGTAAATCGTGCGGATGTACTCTTCACCCGCACGCGGTTTGCGATGCGAGTAGTTGGGTGGATTCACTCCCGACTTCCGCAGTTCACCACAATTCTCAGGTTCTTCCAGAACCAAGGCTGGTCCGCCTGCGCTCGGCTTGAGTTCACCACTCACCGCCAGCAGTTGATCACGCAACGCTTCGGCATCGAGTCGTTGACGATTCATCCGCCACAACAAACGATTGTCGGGATCGACTTTCATGGCCGCCGCATCGTTCGTACTGCTCATGCGATAAGTCCGGCTGAGCACGATCGAACGAATCAAACGCTTCTGCGACCAGCCGTGTTGCATGAATCGGGTCGCGAGATGATCGAGCAATTCCGGGTGCGAAGGCAATTCTCCGCGTGTGCCGAAATAATCGACGCTACGGACCAGTCCTTCCCCGAACAGCTTCTGCCAGATGCGATTGACCGTGACGCGCGGCGTGAGTGGATTGCGTTTGTCGGCGAGCCAGTCGGCGAGTTGCAAACGACCGCTTTGACCGGATGGAATCGCGGGAAGTTTATCCCAGGAAGCAACCTGTATCACGCCACGCGGAACAACAGCACCTGGAGAATAAGGATTCCCGCGAATATAAATCGGCATGTCGGCAGGTTGATCGCCGTCGTGCATGGCGAACGCTTGGGGCGTCTTCGATGAGAAGAACTCCGCGTGTTGGACGGCCGGTCCGAGTTTTCGTGTTTGCTCATTGAGTTCATCGCGCCGCTTCGTGAGCGTTTGCTTTTTGTCTTCATGCGCTGCAACTTGCTCCGCTGGCGGCGGCGTTTCGCCTTCTTTCTTGATCTCTTTCTCGGCTTTCTCCAATAGCGCGAGTTCTTCCATGATCGTTTTCTTTTCAGCTTCCAGTCGGTCGCGTTCGGCCTTCATCGCCGCGATTTTCTCCGCGTGTTCTGCTTCGAGTTGTTGCCGCGCGGCGAGTTGATCAGGTGTCTCGGGTAAGTCGGTTGAGTTGAGCAAACTCCACACACCAAAAGGAATTTTGTGCGTGGAAGGCGAACTGCGTAAGATTCCCGCGATGCCGTAATAATCAGGCAGTGCAATGGGATCGAACTTGTGATCGTGGCAACGCACACAGCCGAGCGTCATGCTGAGAAATGCCGTGCCGATCTTGGCCACCTGTGTGTCGATGTGATCGGCTTCCATTTTCGCTTTGTCGGGCTCGACGATCTCGACATCGCCGACCATGAGAAAACCGGTGGCCGTAATGTTCTCCGCTCGTTCCGGCGGTGATGCGGCGGGAAGCAAGTCACCTGCGATCTGTTCGCGCACGAAGCGATCGAATGGCTTGTCCTTATGAAACGCTTCGATCAAATAGTCACGATAGCGCCACGCATGCTCGGCAAAGACGTTATTCGAAGTTCCCATCATGTCGGCATAGCCGGTGAGATCGAGCCAATGCCTGGCCCAGCGCTCGCCATAGGCGCGAGAACTCAGCAGGCGGTCGACGACCGTCTCGCAAGCACGCGGTGAATTGTCGCGGATGAAGGCGTCAATCTCGCCGGGCGTCGGTGGCAGACCGGTCAGATCGAGACTCACTCGCCGCAGCCATGTGTATCGATCGGCATCAACGGCCGGACCTAGGTTTGCCGGCTCCAATCGAGCCAAGATAAAACGATCGAGGGCATCGATCGGCCAGGACTCGTCCTTCACCTTCGGCACGACAGGATCGGTGACCGATTGAAACGCCCAGAACTTTCGTCCGGCTTCGAGATCAATGGTGCGTATGGCGGCCGGAAGATCGTCGCTTTCGCGGGGATCGGCTGCTCCCATGGCAATCCAGGCTTCGAAATCTTTGATCACCGCGTCCGGCAGCTTTTTCTTCGGCGGCATTTCGAGGCCGTCATATTTCATCGCCTTGATGAGCAGGCTCTGCTCTGCTTTGCCCGTCACAATCGCTGCGCCGGTGTCGCCTCCTTTAAGCAATCCGGCGCGATGATCGAGCCGCAATCCACCTTGAATAATCTTCGCACCTGCCGCATGGCATTCATAGCAATGCGTTACCAACACCGGACGAATCTTCGTTTCAAAGAACGTGAGTTGCTCTGGTGTCGGTACGGCTCGATCCTCCGCAGCCACCGTGGCGATCAAAGTGAAAATACCAATGCAGATGAGCGGGAGCATTCGCATACTCATGCCAAGTTCTCCTTAATCACATGACCATGCACAAGCGATCACGTACCGCTTGCATGTGCCGTTGCATAGCCTCGGCGGCCGCATCGGGGTTTCGTTCCCGAACCGCCCGTAGAATCGCCTTGTGAAGTCGTCGTCCTACTTGATTGTCTCGCTGCGAGGGAGTGGTGCGTGCCATCTGTGTTAGCACGAATTCATAAATCACTTCCATCAGATTCCGCATCAACGGATTGCCGGCGATGTCGAGCAATTTGCGATGAAACTGGAAATCGAGTTCCAGGGCTTCCGGGTAAGGCAGGTCATCGTCGTCGAGCTTTTTCAGAATGGCCGTCAATGCGGCGACATCTTCATCCGTGGCATTCTCCGCCGCCTGACGCGCCGCTTGGACTTCGATCGCCGATCGCAACTCGGCATACGAAATCAATTCCTGAGGCGATATCGTGACTGCCGATCGCAGCAGCCGCACGCAGTTCGCGAGACTCGTCGCATTACCGACGAACGTTCCGCGACCACGCTGGATATCTACCAGCCCCATGCTTTGCAGCCGCGCGAGCGCTTCTCGCAAAATCGGCCGACTCACCTTGAGTTGTGCCACGAGTTCATGCTCGCCCGGCAAACGCTCTCCCGCCGCCAGTTTGCGATCTTTAATCACACCGGCGATTCGCTCGACGATCAAATCCGCCGTGGTATGCCGATCAATGGCTTCAAGTTGCATCTATGTTTCCCCATTTACCGAATGTCCTGATGTCAGACATCTTAGCAGGGAGCAATGCGTAAAACAAACCTCGGGCTGTTCCAAGTTTCGTTAGGAACGACCAAGCCGCAACACCATTGTGTATTCGGGGTACTTAGCATTGCCGCCGCGGACGATGAGCAAATGGTCCGCAGCCCCTCCTTCCTCGATCGCTGCCCGCAACTTGGAAATCGCCTTGCGGACCCGTTGACTGGCCTTCTTGTATTCTTCCCCAGTCGGGTCCATGTCGCGGGTTGTTTCTAACCCATCCACCGCTCGTTGCACCTCGGCCAGCTTGCAGGCTCGACCAATGGGTGAAGCCAGCAGCCAAAACAAGCGGCTGATCTGGCTGTCGTCGCCCAGGTAGATCCGTTTGCCCACACACCACGCAATCCGAGGATCATGCTCATCGTGGTGGATACTCGCATCTGTGACCGATCGGATGTGGCACCGAGCAATTGAACCACGAACGTACCGCCTTGCAGCAGCAACTGTGCGATGACTACGCCCGCCTGCAAGCGACGAATCACCTGGATCGCGTCTCCGGTTTGGCCGATCTTCAGGATCACATTCGCACCGCCGAACGCCGCCTGACGGAGATCGACAACGAACTGATCGCGTTGCGCGACCAAACCCTCGATGAAAGCGTGGTCGCCGCCGCACTGGCGGAGTTCGACCAACTTTGGGAAGCCCTCGCGCCTCGTGAGCAAGCCCGCGTGTTGGAATTGCTGGTGGCTCGCGTCGACCACGACGGTCAGCGCGGCAAGGTGTCACTCACGCTTCAGCCGACCGGCATTCAATCGCTTACTCAGGAAATCGCCCATCACCAGGAGCACATCGCATGAACCAACAGCTCACCATTACGCGTGAATTTCACATTAACCGCAGGCACCATGGCCGCAAACAGTTCCGTGACGGTATGGCTCCCGATGTACCGGTCGGTCGCGTTCCCCGAATCGCTCGGCTCATGGCCTTGGCGCTTCGTTGCGAGCGACTGATTCGCGACGGCGTTATGACCGATCAATCCGAACTGGCCCGCTTCCGCCAGATCACCACGTCCCGCATGACGCAAATTATGTCGCTGCTCAACTTGGCCCCCGACCTGCAGGAACAGATTCTGTTTCTTCCGCGTAACGAGCGTGGCCGAAAAGGAAGCCGACATCCGGCCGATCGCCAGAACACTCGATTGGCGCAAGCAGCGGCGGCATTGCGGCAGAGACTCGGCGAGGTTGAAACCAGTTGGCGGTAAGTTGGCTTCGCCCCTCGAACGCAACCAGGTTGCTAAGAAGCAAGGGGTTTCTCAATCGAGAGCGCGAGAGTTCGCGGGCCAAATCTCGGCGGGACGGAAGCAACCCTCGCCCGCAGCGCTCTACACGGAAAAACCGAGAGCGCATCGCCATGACGGCAATCTTCGCAAACTCTTTTGCCACTTGCGGATAAGTGGCGGCCCGTGAAAACCAAGGATTTCACCCTCAGAGCTAACTGCCGTGTCACTCGGCGTTCGAGAAAGTGAAATAGTACACCGGACCAAACGCTCTTCGGAACGACTCTCTGTTGGCTCGATGTTTTCCGAGTGCGTGACTCTCATCGTGGAGGTGTCAATGAATCCGATCATCTGGTCAAGAGCCGGGTTGGTTCTCGGGTGTTTGTATGTGTTCGCAAAGGCGCTGTAACCAGCGGGCGGCAGGGGCGCCGTCGACGACGCGATGATCGAATGTGAGACTGAGGGAGAGGGTGTGTCCGATCTCCAGGCGGCCGGCTCTCACGACCGGTTCTTCCACAATCCGACCGATTCCGAGAATCCCGGCTTGAGGCAGGTTGAGGATCGGCGTGAACGTGTCGATGCCGAACATTCCCAGGTTGGTCACCGTGAACGTTCCACCTTCGAGATACGTTTGATTCAGCCGACCGGCCCGCGCCTGCGCGATCAGTTGACGAGTCTGTTCGGCGATTTGCGCGACGCTCAATTGGTCCGCATGACGAATGACCGGGGCCAACAAACCCGCAGGGGTGTCGACTGCGGTGGCGATGTGAATGGCCTCGTAGGCGTGGATTCCGTCCCGATGCCAACAGGCGTTGAGTTCCGGCAGGGCTCGCAGGGTTTGTGCGGCCAGCCCGATCAGGATGTCGTTGAAACTGGGCGCCTGGCCTTGCGGAGCGAGGTTCTTGAGGTTGGCACGATAGGCCACGAGCGGGGCGGCATCGACTTTGGTGGTCAAGGTGACCGGCGCGGCTTGTGTCACTCCGGCGAGTATGCGCTGTGCCAGGATGCGGCGCAGTTTGGAAGCAGGAGTGTGTTTGCCAAGAGTTACCGGCGCGGGTTCGGGCGAGTGGGTCTGGCTTCCTGCTGTCGCCATCGATTGCGAAATGACATCGCGCTCGCGAATGCGCCCGTTGCGTCCGGTTCCAGGGAGCTGCGTCCAGTCCACGCCGAGTTCTCTCGCCCGACGACGGGCGCGCGGCGTAGCGATTTGTGCCGGCCCCGCGGGCTGGTCGGAGTGCCACTGGGTCTTGGCAGCTCGTTGAATATCCTCGCAGAGGACCCGGTCTGTCGGGTCGGGTGTGAAGACCGCGTTGAGGTCGATCCCCAATTGCCGGGCGAGTCTTCGAGCGGCCGGACCGGCGGCGCGTGGCATTGTTCCAGTGGCAGCCAGCACTGCAGGCGCGAGCGGCATCTTCACGGAAGGCGGCGCCACTGCGGGCAGCGACAAAGACGTGGCCCTCGCGAACGCGGGAAAGCTGCTGGCCGGGGAAGTGCTGGCCGGCGGTTTCCCCACGGACGCTGGCGGGGCTTCGCCTTCGGCCAGGAGAAAGCCGATCACTTGTCCGACTTTGACGGTGGCGCCGGGGCGCGGCGCATCATCGGGCACACTCAGGTAACCCGAATCCAAAGACTCAATCTCGTGGGCCGCCTTTTCTCCTTCGAGCAAGAAGACCATCTCGCCGGTGCGGATGAATTCGCCGGGCGCCTTTAGCCACTTGACGAAGATTCCTTCCTCCATAGACCAGCCAAGGCGCGGAATGGTGATTTCCTGGGCCATCTCTATTCCTCCAACAAATCACGAATGGCCTGGACTATCCGAGCGACGTTCGGCACGACCACTTCTTCGAGCGACGGGGCATAAGGTGTCGGCGCGAATGCTCCGTGTAATCGCTTAATAGGCGCGTCCAGGTCATTAAAGCCGGCGTCGGCCACCTGTGCTGCGATCTCGGAAGCGATACCGCAGGGACCAAACGCTTCGTCCACAACCAATAGCCGTCCCGTCTTGGCAACCGACCTCAGGATGCTGTCCAAGTCCAACGGCGACACGGTGCGAGGATCGATAATTTCCACCGAGATGCCCTCGGATGCAAGTTGCTCAGCGGCGGAGAGGGCGTGTGTCACCATGAATGATAGCGCGACAATCGTGACATCGCTACCAGCACGGGCGACGCGAGCCTGGCCGAACGGAATCTCATAATGGTTTTCGGGGACGGGCCCCTTACTCTGCATCAGCTCGCGATGTTCAAGAAACAAAACAGGATCGTCGCTACGCAATGCGTGGGCCATTAGCCCCTTGGCATCAAACGGATTCGACGGAATCACGACTCGCAATCCCGGAATATGCGAATAGATCGAATGATACATGCCCGAATGGTGAGTGGCCGCCGAGTGACCGACGCCTCCGCAGCCTCGCAGCAGCACTGGCATCTTGAGCCGTCCGCTGCTCATGAACTGCATCTTAGTGATCTGGTTGACGAGTTCGCCGAACGAATCATTGATGAAGTCGATGAACATGAAGTCGACGACGGGCCGAGTCCCGGACATGGCCGCCCCGCACGCAAGACCGACGAACCCGCGTTCACAGATCGGCACATCGCACAGCCGCTCCGCTCCATACTTGGCGTGCAGGCCGAGCGTGGTGGTGAAATTGCCGCCGCGGACGCCGATCCCTTGCCCCATCACGAAGATGGTTGGGTTGGCGGCCATTGCCTGGTCGAGCGCTTCACGCGTGGCGGCGACGAAGGAAATGGTGCGAGAAGAGGGCAGTGGGCAATCGGCAGGCGGAGGCGGGGGCGGGGGCGGGGGAGAAAAAGGGGGAATGGAATAGACGTAGTCGGTCGCGGTCGATGAATCGGGGGCGGGGCTTGCTTCTGCGAAGTCGCGAGACTCTTGCACGAGCGTGGCGACCT
The DNA here is from genome assembly GCF_007747655.1 of Anatilimnocola aggregata. Classification (NCBI taxonomy): domain Bacteria; kingdom Pseudomonadati; phylum Planctomycetota; class Planctomycetia; order Pirellulales; family Pirellulaceae; genus Anatilimnocola; species Anatilimnocola aggregata. The sequence goes on along the minus strand of NZ_CP036274.1, from coordinate 75,070 downwards.
CTTGATCGATCCGATCGAATTCGGTGACCAGATCAGGAAACGCGGTCCGCAGCCGCGCGATGGGGCATTTCTCTTTCCAGTCGGCAACCTCTTCACGCGTGCGATAAGTAAAGTCGCCCATTCCCTCGGCATGGGCACGCGTGCGATAGGTCTTGCATTCGATCAGTGTCGGACCGCCGCCCTGGCGAGCGCGGTCGATCGCTTCACCGAGCACTCGATGCACTTCGACGACATCGTTGCCGTCCACCTCGAAACCGGGGATTCCGTAGTTCGCTGCCCGCCGTCCGACATCGGGGATCCCGCTGGAATAGGAGAACGGGACTTCCGTCGCGTATTGATTGTTCTCGCAGATGAACAGCACCGGCAGTTTCCAGATGCTGGCCATGTTGATCCCCTCATGGAACGCACCGTTATTGACAGCACCATCTCCAAAGAAGGCAACTCCAACCGTTCCGTTCTTAAGGATCTTCGAACTGTATCCGCCGCCACAGGCTTGTAGAATGCAGGGGCCTACGATGCCGCTGGTTCCCATCATGCCGATCTCTGGTGAGAAGAGATGCATGCTGCCGCCGCGTCCGCGCGAACAACCGGTCGCGCGGCCGAACAACTCGGCGATGAGTTCGCGAGGCGGCATCCCTTTCGCCAAGGCATGGCCATGACCGCGATGCGTACTGAAGACGCAATCGTTGCTGGTAAGATGTGCACAAACGCCCGTCGCAATCGCTTCCTGACCGACATAGGTATGGCAGGCACCGTGGATAAGCCCGCGCTGGTGACAGCGTGCGAGTTCTTCTTCGGTCAGACGGATAGTCTGCATCGTCCGATAGAGGGCGAGGATCTGCTCGTCAGACAGGGGCTGGTTCTGGTTCATAGTTTCCTACTTGCTCTCCGCGCGAAACGACTGGACGGTACGCTGTTCATGACCTGGTGTCCCACCCGCGTTCATGGCCATGTTGCCGCCGTCCATGGGGATGATGGCTCCGGTGATCCATTCCGAACTGTCAGAAGCCAGGAACACCGCGAGGCCCATGATGTCTTTCGGCTGGCCGAGTCGTCCGGCGGGGATCCCTTTCAGGAACCGGCCTTCTAGAGTCGGATCGGTGGCCATGCGGGCTTCGAGGCTCGGGTTGACCACTTGCGCCGGAGTGACACAGTTCACGCGAACGCCTCGGTAGCTCCATTCCGTGCTGAGTTCGCGGGTCATCTGAAGGACCGCGCCCATCGCCATGCTGTAGGCGATATGTCCGCGTCCCAGCGCCGTCGAGCTGGCGAGCGAGCCGATATTCATGATCGAGCCGCGCCCCTGAGCCAGCATTCTCTTTCCCGCCTCCTGGCACATCGCGAACCGTCCGACGACGAGGTTTTGTAAGACGCGGTGAAGGTCGGCGATCGTCAGGTCTTCGGGTTTGGAAAGATGCCCGTCGCCGGCGATGTTTCCCAGGAAATCGATACGTCCGAATGCAGTGTCGACTTGCCGAAACAGTTCTGCAATGGCGAGCGGGTCGGAGACATCCGTGCCAGCGACGAGCGTTCTCCGACCGATCGCGCGAATTCTCTCGCCCGTCGCCTCCGCTCCGGCAAGATTGCGATCCAAGAGTACTAGGTCGGCGCCATGCTGAGCCAGCGCGAGCGCGGTGGCTTGCCCTAGTCCCTGTGCTGCGCCGGAGACGACTGCAACTCGGCCGGCGAGTGAAAAGAGGTCATCGTTCATTGAAAGCTTCTCCTTGAATTGGCACTCGTACACGCATGGGATTACGGATCGTCGCTGCCGTCATCAGGCCGCCAGCCAGCAGAATACCTGCCATCGACCAGAGACCCAGTTGTCCCAAAATGGTGGCTCCGAAAAAGCCACCGATGTTAGCAACGGAGTTAATCAGTGCGATTCCTCCTGCGGCTGCGGTTCCAGAAAGAAACGTGCTGGGAATCGTCCAAAACACCGGCAGCATGCTCATCATGCCGGCCTGAGCCACGCACAAACCGGCCAGTGCGATTAACGGCGTCGGCCCCCACGCCACCAGGCTCCAACCAATCGCCGCCATCAGTGCCGAGCCGGCCAGGTGCCATCGGCGCTCGCCTGTCCGGTCCGAACTGATGCCGACCAGTGACATGGCGACGATCGCACACAGGTGCGGCAGTGCGGTGAGCAATCCGATCTGAAAGTTCGACGTCTGCGTGTATTGCTCCTTAATGATCGTCGGAAAATAAGCGCCGCCTGCATTGGAACCGACCGCGACGGTGAAATAGATGGCGATCAAGAGCCAAACGCGTGGCTGCAACATCGCATGCCATTTGTCAGGGCCATGCTGCTGTCGGCGGACTCGGTCTTCCTCGGCCATATGTTTCATCAGCCAGTCGCGCTGTGTGTCGGAAAGCCAACGAGCGCTGCGCGGCGAGTCGTCCAGGTAGAACAGCACGGCAATGCCCACGACGGCCGTCGGCAGTCCTTCGAGAAGGAACAACCATTGCCAGCCATGCAAGCCGCTCATGCCGTCGAAGTGGTCCATGATCCAGCCCGACAGCGGATTGCCGAGCACGTTGGACAGACCAATCGCCAGCATGAAGAAGGCGGTCATCCGAGCTCGTTGACGATCCGGAAACCAATCGCTGAGGTACAGAATGATTCCCGGGAAAAAGCCCGCTTCGGCGACGCCCAGCAGGATGCGCAGCCCGTAGAAAGTCCAAACGTCCTGGGCGAACATGGTGGCCGCTGAGACGAGCCCCCAGGTGATCATGATCCGAGCAATCCATTTGCGCGCACCGAAGCGGCGCATCAGCAGATTGCTGGGCACTTCGAACAGAATGTAGCCTACGTAGAACATTCCATAGCCAAGATCGAACATGGCCTTCGTCAGTCCCAGATCATCCTGCATGGCCAGCCGCGCAAAGCCGACGTTGGCGCGATCCAGTATGTTCAGCACATACAACAGGCAGATGAAGGGCACTATCCTCCAGGCCACTCTCCGCAATGTCGATTGTTCGAGGTCTTGGTTCATGAGGTTCTCTGATCTCGGGCGTCACCAACCGATGTGGCTGAGTCGCTCGGCGACTCGACCACAGGCAGACCTAATACAACACGATGGCGCGGCCCGGGCCGCCATGACAATCGCGGACCTTGACTGCGACAAATAGAAAGTAGGCGCCCTTCGCGGGAATCTTGTCGACATTCACCAGGAACTCGACGCCGACCATCTCACGGCTGCCCAGTGCCCAATACGTCATCAGCGCCCGCCGTGGGTCGACGCCACCGAGGTCGGGCGCATCGCTCGCTACGCAGCGAATGCCCTTTTCCTTGAGGTAAACGATCACGTCGGGACCTGGAGCGGGCCAGCCTTCGGTTTTGCCGCGGAGCGGATCAATCCACATTCCGGAATTGTCCATCGGCGGCAGAAGATTTCGGTCATTATGTCCCGTACGAAAAATGACGACGTCACCGGGCCGCAATGGGTTTGTCGTTCGTTCGTAAGCCTCTACGTGTGCAACGGTAATCTCGGGCGATGCGGGCCAGTTCGTCGATTGGGTCGAACCCACTAGCGACCGGACGTCAATGACTCGTGTCTCGCCACAAGTCCAGTCGAGAGGTACCTGCTCGGTTGTCAGCGAACTGGTCCCGCGTCGGCCGTATTTCTTTTCGTACTCTTGCAGCCAACCACGAATCTCAGGGGCGTAGGGAATCGGCAGCTCCGCAGCAGGCAGGGCGAAACTGGGAGGTACCAGATGGGTTCCGGTCATGGCATCCATGAGATGGCCGTGATGCCACATGTCGAGATACTCGGAGTACAGGAAGTCGATCTTCAAGTAGACCTGACGATGATCGCCGGTGCCGATGCCCGGATGCGTGAGTGGCCGTTGGGGCGCGAGTGTCGGCGACAGATCGACGGCTCGCTTGTTGCGACACGAGTTGATGAGCCGCATCGGCAGGTCGCCTCCGACAATCGAAAAGGCACGGCCTTCGCTATAAGGGCCATCTTTATGTTTCGGACCGAGCAGACAATAGAACGCGCCAGTTGCGGGCAACGCTCCCAGATTCGACGCCCCCTCCGTCCAGATCATTCCGTACTTGAGCCCCGCGTAGTGTGTGGGTTCAGCAAGATCCGGCAGCGGTCCCATACTGGCGCTGTCGGTTCCGAGCGTGAGCACACCTCGTTTCCCAAGCAGCTCCATGCATTCCGGATCGGGATCGGGATAGCCGGGTGCCTTGCGATCGAGAATTTCAGCGATGAAGCGGCGACCTTCGGGCAGCGGTCGGTAGTACTTGTCCGAATAGCCGCTGCGAAACAAGACGACGTCGCCGAAGCGAACTTGTCGATGCTGTTTCTCGAACCGCTCGATGTGCGCCGGCTTGACCAACGGGCTGACACCCTTAGGCGCCTGATCCAGGAGATCGCGCACATCGACCACACAGGCTTCGCCGCCGAATTGCCACGGTTCGATCTTGTCCGTGTAAGCCAGCCCGAGCGGCCCCGACTTCTCTCGCTTCAGGTCCGGCCGGGCGACCGAGTGCGGCGGCACATCGAGCTGCGTTCCCGTGTTGCCGTCGATCAGCAGCGTATCGATGTTATAGGCCGACTCGGGTCCGATCGTTCGCTGATGGATCAAGGCAAAGCGAGGAAATGGGTGACTCGGCCATGTACAGGGATACTCCGGAGCGATCAGCAGCGAATGGTCAATGAATCGCGGCTCCTCACTCCACGCGTTGACACCGTGACTCAACACGAAGACGACGGCGACCAGCACGGACCAGTTCCAGTGAGATGCGGACAGCCGGGGTAACGTTGAACTCATGCTGATTCTCCTTCTGCGATAACCGGATTCGTCAATGAGCCGATGCCTTCGATCTCGATGGTCACGCTGTCTCCGGGTTGCAGGAACACGGGAGGTTTTCTAGCGCCGCCGACTCCGTGCGGCGTTCCCGTCAAGATCACGGTCCCCGCAGCCAGTCGCGTACTGCCGCTGAGGAATTCGATGAGAGTCGGCACATCGAAGATCATGTCGTTGGTGTTCCAGTCCTGCATCGTCTGGCCGTTCAGGATCGTCCGAATCCCGAGTGCGTTCGGATTCGGGATCTCGTCGCGGGTGACGAGGCACGGGCCAAGGGGGCAAAACGTGGCGAACGTTTTGCCGCGGCACCATTGGCTGCCGCCGTACTTCATCTGCCAGTCGCGAGCGCTGACGTCGTTGGCACAAGTGTAGCCGAGCACATACTGCAGGGCGTCAGCCTTAGAAACGTTGTGACACTCCTTGCCGATCACCACGGCCAGTTCGCATTCGTAGTCGACGGCGTCGCTCTTGAGCCGTCGCGGCAGGATGATCGGGTCGCCCGGATGCTGGAGCGTGCCGCTGTTCTTCATGAAAACAACGGGCCATTCCGGAATCGGCTGGTTACCCTCAGCAGCGTGTTTTCGATAGTTCAAGCCGATGCAGATGATGTCTCGCGGCTCCAGCGGAGCCAGCATCTTCGCGACGGCTGCCGGTTCGCCCGTGTCGGTCAGCTCGCCGAGAATCTCCCCGGCAAGTCGCGTGGTGCGTCCGTCGGCGTGAAGTCGCCCGTCTGCGATCTGGCCGGTCGAGGTTTGGTATCGAACGATTTTCATAGTGAGGATCCACGGCTATCGAGTGATGACGAAATCTCCAAGCGCAACGCCGGTCATCTCGGACGCCTGCTTCAGTTTTTCTTGAACGTCGGGCGGCAAGGTGATGCCCTGCGTTTGCGCGAGACGATAGCTATTCCACTCCCGTTCGCCTGGCAGCAACACGCGCTCGACGCCGTTCGCCGTGGGCGCGCCGTGCAACTCATCGATCAAACGCCGCATTCGCTGTTGAAACTCGCCCATGGGCGACATCGCGGCCACGTCGATCACCGTGAACGAGGCGTTGTGCCAGGAGGGACGTCCAGGCTCGTCGAAGATCCAACTGCCAACCTGCCAGGTGATGTTTCCGCCAGGGAGAATCGCCGAGAGGATTTCGCACCACAGCCCTAAACCATACCCCTTATGCCCGGCCATTGGCGCAAGCGCGGCGTCTTTCGGATAAAGCGAGCCGTCGGTCGTGGGCTGTCCCTCGGGACCGATGAGCCAGGTGTTTGGAATCGGCTCGCCGCGTTGAATCGCCGCGTAGACTTTCCCCCCGGCGACGGCTGCGGTCGCGATGTCGAGCAGAATCGGATCGCCGTCGCCCACGGGAATCGCATACGCTAACGGATTGCTGCCAAGGACCGCGGTGCGAGATCCGGGAGCCGCGACGCTCGGAATGTCGTTTCCTGTCGCCATCGCGATCATCCCCTCGCGCGCTGCGAGTGCCGCGTAGTATCCTGCGGCTCCGATATGTCCGGTGTTTCTCAGGCCGACATAGGCGATTCCGACCTGTCGCGCTTTTTGAATAGCCGTGCGCAGGGCAAACAGGCTGCCAACCTGGCCGAGCGCCGATTGCCCGTCGATGATCGCCCAGCCCGGACCTTCGCGCTCGATGCGTGGTTTAGCAGTCGGGTTGTAGCCCCCCCCTTGAAGTTTTTTGAGGTATCCCGCCAACAGCTTCGTTCCGTGCGTGAAGACACCCATCGCGTCGGTGACGACCAGCGCCTCGGCGGCTTCGCTCGCATTCAATTCGTTCATTCCAACGAATTGGAAACACGAGCGGGCGAAATGAACGAGCTTTCCAATCTCGACTGGATTTGTCATGCCGTCCCCCCTGCGTTTCGATAGAAAGCAATCGTCTTCGCGATGCCTTCCGCGAGCCGAGTCGGCTGCCAGCCAGGCAGAACCTGACGTATGTCTCGCGGTTCCGATGGGACGTTCGAAGGAATAGGGGGGCCGAAAACAGTGATCCGGCCGCGCGACTCTGGGGCCGAACGCTCGATCCATTGCACGACCTCTTGGGTGGTTGCCGGTTCGCTCGGCAGGTCCGCGATCGTGGCGCCCGGAGGGCATTCCAGTGCGCCGCGCACAAAGGCCCGGGCAACATCTTCAACGTAGTCGTATCCGGCCGTTCCACTGTAGCCAATCTCGTATTGCGCTCCCCGCACGGCGGCGCGACAGGCCAGCGAAGGCCCCGCGGTCAGCCCCGCTTCACGCTCGGGCCCGTAGACAACGTGTGGGCGAATGGCTAGCGAACGCAGGCCGAAATGCCTCCAATACTGAGCCGCAATCAGATCGACCGACTGCTTGAACGCGCCGTAAAACATCGGCGGCTGAGATGCGTCTGCCCCGCCATCGCCGTAGACCGCGTACGAACTGGCCAACGCAATCGCCTGAACAGAACCAACGCGACGGGCCGCATCAAAGACGGCCGTGCTGCCGAGCACGTTCACTTGGCAGCCGCAAAAGGGATCTTGCTGACAATCGGGGGTGAGCAGCGCCGCCAGGTGAATCACATGCGACACGTCGTGTTGTTTCATCAGTGCGGCCAGCCCGTCGCGATCGGTGAGCGACACGTCGGAAAAGATGACGTCCTTTGCCCGGTCGCCAAGCACGCGATTCCAACGCTCCGTCGCCGGGCGAACGTCGAGTGCGACGGCGCGCGCTCCCGATTCCAGCAGCTCGCGCAGCACCCACGTGCCGATAAAGCCGCTCCCGCCCGTCACAAGAACCGAATGACTCACGGTTTGACTCCATTGACCACGTTCGGCAGCGGTTCGCCTCGCAATGCCATGACCGCGATGTGGGCCGCTGTTTCGCGCAACGTCCGCACGGCCTTTGGACTCGCGGACGCAATGTGCGAAGCGACGATGACATTGGGAAGCGAACGTAGGGGACCGTCGGTCGGAATCGGCTCCGGGTCGCAGACATCAATCGCCGCCCCGGCCAGATGTCCGGATTGCAGCGCAGCGACGAGGGCCGCCGTGTCGACGAGATCGCCCCGAGCCAAATTGATGACCACAGATCCGGGCTTCATCCTCGCGATGGAAGTCGCGTTGAGCAGCTTTTTCGTCTGGGGAGTCGAAGGACAGTGCAGCGTCACGATGTCGGACTGACCGAGCAGGTCATCCAGCGACACCGGTTCGCAACCGGCGTTTCGCACGACTTCGGTCGGAACGAAGGCGTCGAACACCAGCCGGCGACTCTTGAACGGAGCAAGTCGCGCTGCGACTTCACGCCCGATGCGACCGAAGCCGACGATCCCCACGGTTTGATCGCGCAGAGTTCGCAGTTGATCAAGCGGCGTTGCCAGTCCCCACTTGCCGTCGCGCACGTGCAACGTGTTGGGAACGACCTGCCGTGTGACGCCAAGAATGAACGCCAGCGTGTGGTCGGCAACTTCATCGATGCAGTAGTCGGGAATGTTGCAGACGGGAATGCCGCGCTCGCGCGCCGCCTGCACATCGACACTGTCGTAACCGATGCCGTAGCGAACGATGACCTTCGCCCGCTGCATGGCTCCGATGACGTCCGAGTTGATCGGGGCGAACTGCGTGATGACCGCATCGGCCTCAGCGACGATCGATTTCAGGGCGGAAGTCTGCTTGTCGTTTCCGCTTTGTAACTCGAATCCGGCGGCGGACAGGATCGCCCGCTCGAGTTCAAGATCGGGGAACGAGTAATCGGTGATGGCGACCGTCGGCATGGCGAACTTGCTCCTCGGGGCTGAAATGGTCTGGGGGAGGCTTGCACGGCATCTGATTGTCTGATAATCTATCGTCCAGGCTCGCGGCTCGCAATCGTACCGGAGGAAATTCATGCAAACGCTTCGTCGCCCCAAAGTCCGCGATCAGGTTGCTGGTCAAATTCAGCAATACATCGTCGACCAGAAGCTTGGGCCGGGTGATCGACTGCCGACGGAGACTCAGCTTGCGGAGACGTTTGGCATCAGTCGGCTGAGCCTGCGTGAAGCCACCAAGTCGCTCGAGTTTCTCGGGATCGTGGAATCGAAAACCGGCGTCGGGCTGACGGTCGGACGCATCGACATGGAACGGCTCACGGAGCATTTGAGCTTTCATGCCGGCTTGCTGGAGGCCGATCCGCAGCAGCTCATTGACAGCCGCGTGATTCTGGAAACCGGAGTGCTGCCGCATGTCGCGCGACGGATGAAGGATGACCCGGCGATTGAGGCGCGACTGCGGGAGCTCGTCGAGCAGTTTCGGTCGGCGCGCGATCTGAAGACTTGGATCGAGTTGGATATCCTTTTTCATCGTTCGTTGCTGAACGCAAGCGGACTGCAACCGCTCGTCGCGTTCGGCGACCTACTGCATGTTTTCTTTCAACGCTTCCGCGAGAGCGTGAAGAAGGCCGAGTGGCAGAGGGGCGTCGAAAGTCACCAACGCATTGTGGATGAGCTGGCGAAAGGCCATGTCGCTGCTGCGACGGCCGAGTTGCGGAAGCACATCGAGAGTCACAAGGAGCGATTGCCATGATTCACGTGATTGCCACCATCGAATATCGAGTGCCCGAACAGCCCTGAAGCTGGGCCTCACCTAAAGCTGCAAGGAACCAAATCTGATGCTTGTCCGAACATTGATGATTTTTGCCGCCTGCCTTGGGTTCGGCAGCGCCGTCAGCGCGGCCGAGCCGTTTGAAGCCTTTCTGGAGAAGCACTGCCTTCGATGTCATGGACCACAGAAGGAAGAGGGTGACATCCGACTCGATCGGTTGTCGCGCGATTTCAAGTCGGGCGCGCATACGCATCACTGGGCGGAGGCCCTCGACAAGATCAATAGCGGCGAGATGCCTCCGAAGAAAGAGCCGCAGCCGACACAGGCGGAGATCTCCGAGTTCGTGACGAGTCTCGACGCGCGGCTGAAGGAAGGGCGAGCGGCGCGGATGGCGGCACGCCCAGCTGTGGCCCATTACCGGCTGAGTCGGAAGGAGTATCAGAACACCGTCTACGACCTGCTCGGCGTGCGGTACGACCCGACGAAGCCCGGCGAGTTGAATGAAGACACGCTGTGGCACGGGTTCGAGCGGATTGGCTCGGAGTTGTCGCTCTCGCCGTCGCATGTCGATCGCTACTACCGAGCGGCGGGGCTCGTGCTGGACCGTGCCTTTCCGGTGACTTCGGGCGATGCCCGCAAGATTCGCAAGACGGCTGCAGAGCTGCGTTACAACGGCGGCAAGAATCAGCAAGAAACGCTGGACCGATTCGGCATCAAGCGACCGCTGCGTTATCTGCTCTATCCCGGCAGCGTTCACAACGCACTCTCGGCGAACTGGTTTGGCAAGGTCGGGCCGGAGCACAGCGGGCTTTACAAGGTCCGCATTCAGGCGAGCGGGATTCGTCCGATCGGCGGCCAGACGGCGCACCTCAGCATCGGCAAGCGAACTGGTGAAGAGACCGTCGATGGCCTCATCGAGTTTGACATCACGGCTCCCGAAGACAGCCCGCAGGTGCATGAGTTCGAAGTGTTTCTGGAGATGCCAATGTCGCTCGACTTCTGCGTCGTCTCGACGGATGTGGTCGATCGCCGCGCCGGTGCCGCCTTCCGCAACGCACTCAACGGCAACAGCTACATCTTCACGCACAGCAGCGAGACGAGACTGCTGACCCCGAACGCTCCGCAGATGTTCGATGGCAAGGGGAACGGACTCTTCTCGACCGTGCTGCTCGATTGGATCGAGTGGGCAGGACCGCTCGAAACCGACGCCGAGAAGTCGCGACGCAACGGTCTGCTGCCGCCCGATGACCCGACGATCGAAGTCGTCGCCGAGCACCTGCATCGCTTTGCCGAACGAGCTTGGCGGCGACCAGTCAAGAAGGATGAGCTGTCAGATTACTTACAGGCTTATCGTTCGGAGCGCGACGCGGGTGAGAAGCCTGCCGATGCTTATCGAGTCGCGATGCAGGGCGTGCTGACATCGCGGCACTTCATCTATCTCGTGGAAGGCGACCCGGTCGCGCGCGAACGGCTCAACGATGCGGAACTCGCCTCGCGGCTGTCGTACTTCCTCTGGAGTTCGATGCCCGACGATGGGCTGTTCGCGGCAGCGCGAAGTGGAGCGCTGCAAGGCGAGGGGCTGAAGAAAGAAGTCGACCGGTTGCTCGCCGACGGTAAGACGAATCGCTTCATCAATGACTTCGTGCGGCAGTGGCTGCAACTGCATCGGCTCGGGATGTTCCCGCCGGACAAGAAGCTGTATCCGACTTACGACGCATGGCTCGAAACCAGCCTGCGAGTTGAGCCTGTCGAGTTCTTCCGCGAGATGTTCGCCAAGAACATGCCCGTCGACAGCTTCATTGATTCTGACTGGACGATGGCGAACGCGCGGCTCTGTGATTTCTACGGACTGCTCGAACCGAAGACCGGCGGCTTTCAACGAGTCGCGCTGAAGCCCGAAGATCATCGCGGCGGACTGCTGACGATGGGCGCGGTGCTCGGCCTGACGTCGGATGGCACACGCCATCGACCGGTGCATCGCGGCGTGTGGCTCAGCGAAGCGATCTTCAACAAGACCCCGCCGCCGCCGCCAGCCAACGTCGATCCGATCGAACCGATCCCGCCCACGGGAACCAAGATCACCATCCGCCAGAGAATTGAAACACATGCCAAGAACGCGAGTTGTGCTGCGTGCCATCGCAACATCGACCCGCTGGGACTGGCGTTCGACCAGTACGACGCCGTTGGCCAATGGCGAACCCGCGAGTTGGTTCCCACAGGCGTCGGTGAAAATCCCGTCGTGGATGCCTCCGGTGTGATGCCTGACGGCCGCTCGTTCAAAGACTCCGTGCAGTTCAAACAACTCTTAATCCAAGACCGAGCCCAAATCGCCCGAGCCTTCATCGAGCACCTCTGCACCTACGCTCTGCGCCGAGTGCTGACCGTCGACGATCAAGACGACCTGAAGCTGATCGAAGCCGAAGCCAAGAAAAATCAGTACCGAGTCAAAGACATCATCCGCGCCGTCGCGATGTCCGACTTACTCCGCAAACGCTGAATCACACCAATCCCTTTCAAGGAAAAACTTATGAGTCACTTTCTTTCACAGTCCTGGTTGATCGACCGCCGGCACGCGCTGCGTGCGATGGGGACCTGCATCTCGCTCCCGTTCCTGGAGTGCATGGTTCCATTGCGAGCGGCGGAACAACAGGTGGCAACGCCGAAGCGCAGTGCCTTCATCTACCTGGCGAACGGCGTGCATTCGCTCAACTACCAGATCACCACACCGGGACGCGATTACCAGTTTTCGCGGTCGCTTAAGCCGTTGGAAAAGCACCGGGAAGTGATCACGCCGATCAGCGGGCTGCATCATCCCGGTGCTCTCAGTCACCACCACAATTGCATTTCGGTGTGGCTGACCGGCGGGAAGCTCGGGCCTTCGGATAAGAACACGATCTCGGTCGATCAGAAGATGGCCGAGATCACCGCGAAGCACACTCGCTATTCCTCGATGGAGATCGCCCTCACGGGAGATTCGCTTGGCTGGACGGCGGATGGCGTCCGGTTGCCTTCGATGCGTCGCTGCAGCGAGATCTTCGCGTCGCTGTTTGAAGAACCGAAAGGCGGCAAGACGGCCCAGCGACGAACACTGCGCCGCAAAGGGAGCGTGCTCGATGCCAACCTCGCGGAAGTGCGGAAGCTCGAACAAACGATGGGAGCGGCGGATAAAGGTCGGCTCGATCAATATCTGACTTCCGTTCGAGAAGCCGAAGTTCGCACGCGACGAGCCGATGCGTGGCTTGATACTCCGCTGCCGACCATCGCCGACGACGATCGCAAACGGACCAATCGCGACATCCCCCACACGCAAGCGGGCGACTACTTCCGCACCGTCTATGACTTGATTGTGCTCGCGTTTCAGACCGACCTGACGCGCGTCGCCACGTTCAGTCTCGGCGGCGAAGGGGATGCGTTTGCGATTCCCGAGATCGGCATCACCGAGTCGCGCCATCAACTCAGCCATCACGGCGGCGATGCGGGCTATATGGAGAAGCTCACGAACTACGACACGTTCGCCATCGAGCAATACAGCTACTTCCTCACGCGACTCGCCGAGACGAAAGACCTCAACGGTAAGCCACTCTTGGGGACAACGATGGCGCTCTTCGGCAGCGGCATGTCCTACGGCCACAGCCACGGCAACGCCAATCTTCCGTTGGTCCTCGCCGGCGGTTCCGACCTCGGCCTGAAGCACGGCAGCCATCTCGACCTCAATCAAGGTCATTTCAAGGGCTATCAGCTCGACAAGCCCGGCGAGCACTACTCGCTCTGCAGCCGCCCCGCGAATCCGAATGCTCATATGAGCAACTTGCTGCTCTTGATGGCTCAGTGCATGGGAGTCGAGACCGACAACTTTGGCGATAGCAACAAGGTCATCGAATTATGAGCGAATTCTTAGTTCTTAGTTCTTGGGACTTCGTTTCTCGCTCGTCGTTCTTCGTTCGCTCCTCGCTCTTGGTGCTTGCGTGTTGGTCCTTCGTTACGACGCCCGCCTTTAGCCAGGAACGAGGAACCAAGAACAAAGAGCCAGAAACCCAGCCGCTCCGCCCCGAAGCGGGGAAGTTTCCCCCATTCGAAAAATCGCACGCCTATCGGGGCGAACTCGTCTTCGTGGACCATGCCAACCGCCGTGGCAGTATTCGTGTCGAAGGGACAGGGAAGTTCTACCGCAACGATCCGCAACCTTTTGCCATGCTGCCCTATGGCGTCGTGCGTTATCAGGGAGCGCCGGCGGATCTGCGAGACATTCCGCTCGGCACTGTGATGCACGTCCGCGATTTCCTTCCACCGGACCCAAAGACCTCCGCTGTGCCGGTGCTGCCGGTGAACAACAAGGAGAAAGATGTGGGGCATTATCGTGGCACCGGCACCGCCCCCGCCGAAAACCATGTGCTACTCCTTGAGGACGAGCCCAGTCACTGCCTGCGCGAGGGCAAGGTTTGGAAGCTCAACGAGGTGACTCTTAAGAACAACGCGGGAAAGATCATCGCGAGTCGCAAGCAAAGGTCTGCCGAAGCGGGCGACTCTAAAGAAGAAGAATTGACGTTCGATGCCGCCACTCGCATTTGGCGTGGACGCGAGCGAATTCGAGTCGCGGATTTGGTTGCAGAAAAAGCATGGCCCGTCAGTGGTAAGAAATCCCTTGATGGGCAGGCAGTCCAACTCGGAATCACCTGGAAGCCCGCGCCGGGGGATGGTTTGAGTGGTGCTTTCACCCAATTTCACATCTCGGATATTTGGCTGGACGACGCTGCCATTCAAAACGCAGCGCTATTCCAGACCGAGACGCACAAAGTCTTCATCCGCAGTCGCTGGATGCCGGCCTGGGTGGATGCGGTTGAGTATGGCAAGTTCGGCCGCGCCACTGTCACCGCGACGCTTTTCGGAGGCATGGATCCTTCCCTCTATACCGACTTCCAGAAAGGCGCCGGAGCCCAAATGAACGGAGCCGAGAACACGTTGAAGCACACGGCCGGCCACTACGGTCCCTCTCACATCGCTGCCAATGGCAAGATCGTCGATGTCACTCAGGCAAGCGGAGAAGCCCCCGTCGGCAGCAGCGGCATCCAAATCCAGTTCGAGACGGAGTTGATCATCGAGGGAATCCGCCCCGGACGAGTCGTGCGTGTCCGCCCCGAAAGCTGGCCCAAGATGCAAGTCCCCCGAGAGGAGTACCTGTTCGACGGCGCCAGCATCGACGAGCGTTTTCCCACTCCAGCTATCTTCCCGAAATACTGATCCACACATGAGACAACTCTTCGCTTCTGGTTCTTGGTTCTTGGTTCCTCGTTTGAGGTTCTTGATTTGTTGCTCGTTGATGGTGCTGGTCGGTTCGTTGATGCTTCAGGCGATCGCTCGAAGCGAAGAATCAGGAACCAAGAACCAAGAACAACCATACCGCCCCGAGCCTGGAAAATTTCCCGCGCTAGAAAAGGCACTCTCTTACCGAGGCGTGCTGGCGTTCGTGGACCATGCGAATCGGCGTGGCAGTCTTCGCGTGGAAACGCCCGGCGAGTTCTTCCGCAATGCTCCGCATCCGTTCGCGATGCTTCCTTACGGCATCGTGCGATATCACGGAGCGCCGGCGGATCTTCGAGACATCCCGCTCAGCACCGTCATGCATGTGCGAGCATTCCTCCCCCCCGATCCGAAGGTTTCTTCCGTGCCGGTTCTCCAGAAAGGGAACCCCGACCGGCCCGCGGAGAATCACGTCATGCTCCTCGAAGACGAGCCCAGTTTCTGCCTGCGAGAAGGCATGGTTTGGAAGCTGAAGGAGGTTGAGGTTCAAGCGAATCAAGGGCTGATCGCGGCCACTCGTGAGCCCAAAGCCGGTGGCGACGGCAAAGCCAACGTGGAAAAGCTGACCTTCAACGCCGCAACGCGATTCTGGCGCGGCCGCGAATGTCTCAGTCTCGACGACCTGATCACAGAAGGCGTCTGGCCTGCAAACGGAAAGAAGTCACTGGACGGTCAGGCGGTTCTGCTCGGGCTGACTTGGGAGCCGACGCCCAACGGAGTGTTCCTGCGGTATCACGTTTCGGACATCTGGCTGGACGATGCCGCTCTGCAACGAGCCACCAAGAATCAAACCGAGGCACACAAAGCGCTGATCCGCAGCCGCTGGATGCCTGCCTGGGTGGATGCCGTCGAGTACGGCAAGTTCGGCCGAGCGAAGGTGACCGCGACATTGTTTGGCGGCATGGACAACTCGCTCTACGCAGACTTCAAGGCTGGCAGCTCCGCGCAGATGAACTCGGTCGAGAACACCTTGAAGCACACCCACGGCGACTACAGCCCCGCACACATGGCCTCTGGCGGAGCGATCCTGGATGTCACCCGGCTTCCTGGAGACGCCCCCTTAGGCAGCAGCGGCATTCAGATTCGTTTCGAGACAGACCAGATCATCGAAGGCATCCGCCCCGGGCGCGTCGTCCGTGTCCGACCCACGAGCTGGCCCCTGGTCAACCTGTCTCGTGAAGAATACCTCAGAGAAAGCCTCGAGGAGCGATTCCCCAGCCCTGACATCTTCCCGAAGTACTAACCCACCCGCCAAGATTCCATTGGGAATGTGAAGTCATCGAGCACGATCTGGAGCACGTCTGATGTTTCTCACGCGAACCGCCAGTGGAGATTTTCGAGTACGACGGCTCGGTAAATACCCTTCTGTCATGTCGCTCTTTGCGGGTCTCACGCTCTTCGCGGCATCGGCCCACGGTGCGGACGACCTTGCGCAATCGTTTGCCAAGCAGATTCAGCCACTGCTCGTGAAGACCTGCGAGAAGTGTCATGGGAAAATGCCCACGGACAACGACCTTGATCTCACGAGCTTCGGTTCGGCTCAGGCGATCGTCGCCAAGCCCAAGGTGCTGAGCGATGTCGCCGAGCGTTTGCGTCTGGGCGACATGCCGCCGAAGGACGCGCCGCAGCCGACCCCGGCCGAGCGGAACCAACTGCTGGGCTGGATCACGGCGGCGCTCGATGCGGAAGCGGCCGCGCGGGCTGGTGATCCTGGACCGGTGACGCTGCGACGGCTGAGCAACTCCGAGTACGACAATGCGATCCGCGATCTCACCAGCGTCGACATATGGCCAACGCGGGCTCGTGAGTTCCCCACCGACAGTGTTGGCGGAGAGGGGTTTGCGAACGTCGGCGACGCGATGCCGGTCACTCCCGAGCTGGTAGAACGCTATCACCAGACCGCTCGTGACGTTGCCGCGCGAGTAGTGCTACTGCCCGGCGGTTTTCGCTTTTCCCCTTCCACCGAACGCCCGGATTGGACTGAGGAGGCTCTCAAGCCGCTCCGCAGTTTCCACGCTCGCTATGCCGGACCCAATGGAGAGCCGCCGCTACCGGCGCATCTCGCGGCGACCTTGAAGCACCGCGATAGGCTCACCCGTGGGGGGGCCGCCGACATCGCTGCGGTGGCCGCCGAGGAAAAGCTCAACGCCACATATCTGGCGGCACTTTGGGCGGGACTCAACGGCAAGTCGGCCTCGCCTGCGGAAGTCATTGCCCAGTCGAAGCAGTGGTACGAGAAAACGGCCCAGGCGGAAGCCGAGAAGCAACGGCGGCAGATGGCTTTCCAATCGGCCAAGAAGGCAATCGAGGCTCGCTGGGCCTCGTCGAAACGTGTCCTCGCGGAGTCGAAAGTCGCGGAAGCGGGCTCAGTTCTTCTCGAGCGCAAGGTCTCGGTTCAACGCGGCGAACTGCTGCTCCTTACCGTGCTTCCGAACGAAAATCACGGGGCCGACAGCACGCTCGTCGAATGGACGATCCGCGAAACCACTGGCGATCAGCGAACCTGGAGCATTGCCGATCTGGTGCCCAATCTACTGAAGGGGAACCCGTGGTCGGACAAGCACGAGGCCCGTTGGAGCTTTCTGGAAACGACGTCCACTCCGGTGTTCCTCACCGAACGGCGCGACAGCAGCGCGGGACGGCCCGAACTGAAATCGTGGAGCATCGGTTCCGAACCCTCGGTCTTCGTGAACTCGGCTGCGGAACCAATTAAAGTATGGACGACATTGCCCGCACGATCGGTCTTCGTGCATCCCGGACAGAAACGACCCGTGGCGATCGCCTGGACGAGTCCGATTGCTGGTGAGTTGTCGGTCGCGGGTCGCGTCGCCGATGCTCACCCGAGCGGTGGTGATGGGGTCTCGTTCGAGCTGTCGCATGTCGCGGCTCCGGACTTGGGGCAGGCACTGGCTGATCTGGGCAGCGTGCCCACGAGTCAGCCGGACGCCGGTCTGCCTCCCGACATGCTCGCCCTTGTCCGGGAAAAGTGGCGAGAGGCTACCACCGATCCAGCACCGGTCTTGGCGGCGATCAAGGCCATGCAGGACCAGTTGTTTCAAGGCAACTACGGGAAGAATGCGGCCCTCGCGGTCGGCAATGGCTTTCCCGCCTGGGAGGATCTGCGTCGCGTGGTCGCTCGCGAGCGGGTCCAAGGCGCCGCCCGTGAGCCGCTCTTTCGCATGGTCGCATTGCCAGCTCAACCCGACACCTTCGTGATCTGGGACCGGCTGCGACTGGAAGGTGGTGACGGTCCGCCGCTGGTGTTTGCGGAGCATCCCGAATTGGGCGCGGCCATTGAGCAGGCCTCCGGACTCAAATTCGGTCAGCACCCGCAGGGGCGACCGGTGCCAAAGTCCGCTCTGGTCACGGCTGCCGGCGCCGAGGTCGTCATCGATCTGAAAAAATTGCCAGACGAGTTGCAGAAGGCACTGACGCTGCCTCGGTTTCTCCGCGCCGATGTGAGCTTAGATGAAGCCAGCCCGGAGACGTCGGCCGTTCAGGCATTCCTGATCGCTGCTACGGGCGGTGGCGGAAGATTGGCTGAGCCGGTCGCCAAAGCTGAAGTGGGCGACCCGCATGCCGCGCAGATCGTGCATCCGCGTGTGGCCGCCGAACGGGCTCGACCGGCTGCGGAGTTTCGCGCCCTCTTTCCGCGGGCGGTCCTGTTTCAACCGATTATCCCGCGAGACGCCCAGGGGAGCGTGTTCTTGTACCGCCGCGAAGACGAGCCGTTGCGTCGGCTCCTGCTCGACGAGGCGGGCCGGGCTGAGCTCGACCGACTGTGGAGCGAACTGGAGTTTGTGAGCGAGCAAGCGCTCGCCACTCCGATCGCATATGCGGGACTCGTGCAGTACTACCGCAAGCCGAACGACGGCGCGCGGATCATGTTCTTCTACATCCAGCTGTTCGAGGAACAGATCAAACGGGAGGAGAAAGCCTTTCTCGCGACTCAGGTCGCCGCGGAATCGAGGCACCTTGAGGCACTGCTCGCCTTCGCCGCGCGCGCCTGGCGCCGGCCGCTAGCCGACGACGAACGCGAGGCGATTCTCGCGTCCTACCGCGCCGACCGTGCCCAGGGTGCCAAACATGATCCAGCGTTCCGTGCCGCTCTGGCCCGGGTCCTCTCGTCGCCGTGGTTTCTGTATCGGGTGGAACAGCCTGCGCCGGGGTCGCACTGGCAGCCGGTCTCGGGCGATGAACTGGCGACGCGGCTGAGCTTCCTCCTCTGGGATTCGATCCCCGACGACGAGCTGAGGGCGAAGGCCGCGAAACTCCACGAGCCTGCGGTCATGGAGGAGCAACTCCGCCGCATGTTGAAGAACGTTCGCGTGCGCGGCATGGCCGAAGAGTTCGGTGCCCGTTGGCTGGGTGTGCGGGACTTCGTCACCAATCACGGCCGAAGCCTGAAGCATTTCCCCGAGTTCACTCCGATGTTGCGAGACGCGTTGGCCGAGGAGCCGGTGCGGTTCTTCGAGGATCTGTTGGTGAACGACCGCCCGGTCGCCGACGTGATCGCCGCCGACGCGGTGGTTATCAACGATGTCCTTGCTAGGCACTATGGCATTCCCGGTGTGACTGGTTCGGAGTGGAGGCGTGTCGAGAAAGTTTCCGCCTACGGGCGTGGTGGATTTCTCGGTTTCGGCGCGGTGATCGCCAAGCAATCGGCGGCCGCGCGTACGAGCCCGATCAAGCGTGGGGCGTGGCTGGTGCAAGTGCTCGGCGAGCGGCTGCCCAAAGTCCCGCCCGACGTGCCGCCACTGCCAGAGACGCCCCCCGCTGGCCTTAGCGTGCGCGAGATCACCGAGCGTCATCGTGCGGACCCGAAATGTGCCGGTTGCCACGTCCGCATCGATCCCTACGGCATGACGCTGGAGCGTTTCGACGCCATCGGCCGACTGCGGCCCGCCAGCGAGCTGAAGCCGGGCGACACCAAAGGAACGCTCCGCGACGGCACCGAGATCGAGGACATCGTCGGTCTGCGGAACTACTTCGCCGGACCGCGCCGCGAGGACCTGTTGCGGACACTCGCCCGCAAGCTGACGGGCTACGCGCTGGGCCGAGCCGTGATGACGTCGGACCGCAAGCTCGTAGACGAAGTGACCAAGACCATGACCAGCGGCGGCCGCTGGTCGGATGCCCTGCTCGTCATTGTTCGCAGCGAGCAGTTTCGCTGCATTCGACCGACAAGTGCCGATGCCGCCACGCCCCCCTAAAGCGGCAACAGGTACGACGGACTTCTAGTCCGTTGCGCCGATCGACGGACTGGAAGTCAGTCGTACAAAGATCTGCCCATCGTTCAACATACACCCCTTGGCTCCGACTGAAACAACACGCTACCAAAAGGATACCTCCCATGTCCATCACATCCGCTTCGACCATCTCGCGACGGACACTTTTGCGCGGGATCGGTGTATCTATGGCTCTGCCGTGGCTCGAATCGCTCTCGTTCGCAGCGGGCGAAAAAACCAACTCCGCCGATCAGCCGCCCATTCGCACGCTGGTCACATTTACGGGCATGGGCTTTCACTCGCAGCACTGGTGGGCCAAGGGCGAGGGAGCGGGCATGGAACTCGGGCCGTGTCTGAAACCGCTCGAGCCGTGGAAGGAGCGGCTGGTCTTCCTTCGCGGCCTGTGGAACGAGCAGGCCAACAAGGGCGCCATCCACTGCATGCAGACAGGGAACATGCTCAGCGGCGCGCCGTTGTCGGGGGCCGAAGTCCGCACGGGCGTCAGTTTTGATCAAGTGATGGCTCAGCGGATTGGCGACCGCACGCGAATCCCTTCGCTGGTGCTAGGCTGTGAAGGACCGATCCCGGGACTCCAGGACGGGCTTCCCTTGCTCTACAGCTCGCACATTTCCTGGAGCACGGCGGTGTCGCCAACCTGGACCGAGACGCGGCCCGCGCTGGCGTTCGACCAACTCTTCCGCACCGACCGCAATCGTGGCGACCGCCGCGTCGTTGATGCCGTGCTCGAAGACGCCCGGTCGCTTCGTCAGCGGCTCTCCCTCTCGGACCGTCAGAGGTTTGAGGAGTACCTGGGCAGCGTTCACGAGATCGAAGGTCGTATCAAACGAGCCGACAAGCAACGCGATGCCAACGGCTGGAAGCCAACTTTGGCCGCCCCCGATCGCCCGCGACCCGCCGACGGGATTCCCGCCGACATTCCGGAGTATTGGAAGCTGATGAACGACATCGTGCTGCTCGCCTTTCGCACCGACACCACCCGGATCGCGACCCTCAAGTATTGCAACGATGGCTCCGCCGAAACCCACACTCACTGCGGCGCAAAAGATCAGCATCACCAGATGGCCCACACCCAGCCGCCGGAACTCATCCCACTCAACCAGTTCTTCATGTCCCAGTTGGCCTACCTCTGCGAGCGAATGTCGGAGGTCAAGGAAGGGGACCGCACATTACTCGACAATACTGCAATCGCGCACTGTTCGAGCATGTTGCACGGCAACCATGACGCGAAGCAGTTGCCGATCGTCCTGCTCGGCGGCGCAGGCGGCAAACTCCGCGGCGGCCGCGTACTCGACTACCTCAATTCGCCCAACCGGCGCATGTGCAGCCTGTTCCTCAGCCTGATGGAGTGGGGCGGCTTGGAACTCGACCGCTTTGGCGATTCGACAGAGCGGTTGACGGGCATTTGATCGGGCTCTCTATGACTTGTGAACGAGATTCTGTCATGAAAATGTTTTCTGCTGTGTGTGTGATTGCGGTGCTGGCAGCGTCCTCTTCGTCTTCGAACGGCTTCGCTGCGGATTCTTTCGACCAGTCGATTCGGCCGCTGTTGCGCGACTATTGCGTCACTTGCCATTCCACCGAGAAGCAGGAAGGCGAGCTTGACCTGGAGCGATTCATATCATTGGAGCAGGTCAAGCGGCACGCTGAAGTTTGGGAGCGGGTTCAGGAACAAATGGCTATGGGCGAAATGCCGCCGAAGGATGCCAAACAGCTTTCGGCGGAACAGAGGCGGCTCCTGGCCGGATGGGTTCGTAGTACGCTCAACGAGATCGCGCTGGCCAATTCGGGCGATCCGGGTCCGGTCGTTCTCCGCCGGTTGTCCAATTACGAATACACCTACTCGCTCCGCGATTTGACCGGAGTGCCGTCACTCGATCCGGCCCGCGAGTTCCCGGTTGACGGCGCGGCGGGCGAAGGCTTCACGAACGTCGGCTCGGCGCTGGTCATGTCGCCGGCGCTGCTGTCGAAGTACCTCGAAGCCGCAAAGGATGTGGCGAGTCACATGGTGCTGACCCCCACAGGCATTCGCTTCTCTGCCGGGACATCGTCACGCGACGCGACGAACGAGACCCTGGCGAGAATTCGCGATTTTTACGCGCGGTCCAGTGACACTGGGGAGCAGTCAGTCGAAGTCGGCGGCACGGGGAAAGTCAGTTCCAAAGGCGGGATGCTGCCCCTCAATAAGTACCTAGCCGCCGCTACCCAGGAGCGTGTCGCCCTGGCCAATGGTTCGAAGAAGATCGCCGATGTGGCTCGCGAGCGCGGCCTGAGCGCCAAATACCTCGGACTGCTGTGGACCATGCTGCAAGAGCAGAAGCAGGAGCAGAAACCCTCGCTCGTTCTCGATTCGCTGCGTGTGAAGTGGCGTGAAGGAAATCTTGCGGCAGCCGACATTGAGCCGTGGCAGAAGGCGCTGTGGCGATTCTCCAATGTGGGACATCTCGGAAAGGTCGGTGGCCCGAAGTCCTGGCTGGAACCGGTGACACCGCTCGCGACCCAGCATGAGTTGCGGATGAAATTGCAGCCCCCACCGGACGGAAGCGATCTCACGCTATACTTCTCTACCAGCGATGCCGGTGATGGCGATGTCACCGATGTCGCCCTCTGGGACAATGCCCGCCTCATCACGCCCGGACGTGGCGAACTGCTCTTGCGCGATGTGCGCTCGGTGTTGTTGCAGATGGAGCGGCATCGTGCTGCCGTCGGCGAGAGCGCTGTGCGTTGCCTCGCCGCTGCCCATGAAGCCGAGAGCGCTGAGGGCAAGCCCGATCTCGCCGCATTGGCGCAGAAGCACAACGTAGATGCCAAGGTGCTCGCCGGCTGGCTGACTCATCTCGGCATTGGCGGCGCAGGTGGATTGAAGCTGGAGCCGCTGCTCGTGAAGAAGACGCAGAGCGTGGCAAACTACGATTTTATCAAAGGCTGGGCCGGAGACAACGCGTTGAGTGTGATGGCGAACTCATCTGACGCCACGGCGCGCATCCCAGGCGAGATGAAGCCGCACAGCATCGCCACGCATCCTTCGCCGAAACTCGCTTCGGTCATCGCATGGCGCAGTCCGGTCGGCGGCACCTTGCGTATCAGCGGTAGCGTGCAGGACGGAGACACAGCCTGCGGTAATGGCATCCTATACTCATTGGAGCTGCGACGCGGGCAGACACGCGAAGTACTGGCGACCGGCGAGAGCAAGGGCTCGTCCGTGATTTCGCTGGGGCCGCTTCAAGGCGTGAGTGTGATGCAGGGCGATGTGGTCGCACTTGTGATTGATCCGCGAAATGGCGAACACGCCTGCGATCACACGCCGGTGAATCTGACTCTCAGCGATGGCAAGTTGGAGTGGGACCTCGTCAAGGATGTTTCCCCCGACATTCTCGCCAGCAATCCACACGCTGACCGACACGGCAACAGCGCTGTGTGGCACTTCCTCAGCCAGCCGGCCAGTGGCGCCGCATCGCCCACCGCTGCGGTCGACTCGGCTTCACTGCTCTTGAAATGGAGGAAGGTAAAGGACACAGCCGAGCGAGCGCAAGTCGCCGCGCAAGTGCAACAGTTGCTCCAGCAGGACGATGCAGCAGCGAAGGCGAGTCCGGCAGATCGTGCTCTGAGGCAGCAACTCCTCTCTCTCGATGGTCCTCTCCTCGCCGACGCATGGCGCTCGGTGAAAGCGCAGGCCGGAGATGCCTCTGCGTCGCCTTACGGACTCGACCCTGCGGTGTTCGGCAAGCATCCCAGGGGCGGCGAGGTCGCCGCAACGAGCCTCTGCGTGCAGGCCCCATCGATCATCGAAGTGCGACTCCCCGCATCGCTGCTCACTGGCGTTGAATTGGTCGCCACAGGCCGCCTGCATCCCGCCAGCGGCAGCGAAGCCAGCGTGCAAATGCAGATTCACACCACCAAACTCGCTGCTGCTTCCGGCCTGCGAGCCACGAGCGCGACCTTAACCAAAGAAGCCGGCGCGTGGAACAGCAGCAAACCGCCGATGATGTTTGACGCGCCGATCTTGGTGGCGGAAGGCAGCGACGCGCGTCGCCGGTTCGAGACGGCCTTTGATGACTTCCGCGCCCTGTTCCCCGCAGCGCTGTGCTACACGAAGATCGTGCCCGTGGATGAGGTCGTGACACTGACGCTGTTCCATCGCGAAGACGAACCACTACGGCGACTGATGCTCAACGATGATCAAATCGCCGAGTTGGACCGCTTGTGGGACGAACTGCATTTCGTCAGCGAAGACGCTCTCACGTTGGTGGATGCTTACGAGCAAATCTGGCAGTTTTCGACGCAGGACGGCCCCAACGCTCCCAACGGAGATAAACGATTGGAACCCCTGCGCGAGCCGATCATGGCTGCTGCGGCAAAGTTCAAAGAACAGAAGAAAGCGGCCATCGAACCTCAAAAGGCCGCCGTGCTCGCCTTGGCCGAGAAAGCCTGGCGACGGCCACTCACCGAGTCGGAGACCACCGGTTTGAGGAAGTTCGAGCCCCGCTTGATGCTCGTGCGAATCCTCACATCTCCGGCGTACCTGTATCGCAGCGAAACGCCCGCGACTCAAACCGGCCCGGTGAATGACTGGGAACTCGCGACGCGGCTGAGTTACTTCCTGTGGTCTTCAGTTCCCGATGACGAGTTGCGCGGTGTCGCCGCTGCGGGACGGCTGCGCGATCCTGATGTCCTGGCGGCCCAAGCTCGCCGCATGTTGAAGGACGATCGCATTCGCCGCCTGGCCACGGAGTTTGGGTGCCAGCACCTGCATGTTCGCGATGTGGCCACGCTCGATGAGAAGAGCGAACGCCACTTCCCTGCCTTCAAGCCGCTCCGTGAAGCGATGCAGGAAGAAGTGACTCGCTTCTATATCGACCTCTTCCAGAATGATCGCAGCTCGCTCTTGCTGCTGGATGCGGATTACACGTTCCTCAACAAGCCGCTGGCTGATCACTATGGCATCCCGTTCGAAGGAAGCGATTGGCAGCGAGTAGAAGGTATCAAGAAGTATGGCCGCGGGGGCGCACTGGGCTTCTCGGCCACGCTCGCGAAGCATTCCGGAGCATCAAGGACGAGTGCCATCCTGCGTGGCATGTGGGTCAGCGAAGTGCTGCTCGGCGACAAGATTCCCAATCCGCCCAAAGGAGTTCCGACGTTGCCGGAAGAGGCCCCGGAAGGACTCAGCGAACGCCAGTTGATCGAACGCCACAGCAGCGACGTGCGCTGCGCAGGCTGCCACAAACGAATCGACCCCTTCGGTTTCGCGCTCGAAGGCTTCGATGCGATCGGTCGAACGCGGGCGGCCGACACGAAGTCCGTGACCTTCGACGGCACGGCTGTGGAAGGCTTGGCCGGTTTGCGGGATTATCTGGCCAACCAGCGTCGAGCCGATTTCCTCCGGCAGTTCAGTCGCAAACTGCTCGGCTACTCACTGGGGCGAAGCGCGCAACTGTCCGACCAACCGCTGATCGACAACCTCTCCAAAACGGAGGGAGGCCATGTCGGCAAGATGATCGAGCAGATTGTTCGCAGTCCTCAGTTCCGCGAGATTCGCGGGCGAGACTCTATTTCCAGCAACCCACCTTCGTTTAGCGGCAAGCCGTAGGCGTCGGTGAATACGACACACAGTGCGCAGTCGCCTGCGGCTAGCCGTTAAACGAATCCCCCTTCATCGGAGCAAACATGAACCAGCATCACTTCTCACGGCGAACATTCCTGCACGGACTTGGCGTTTCGATGGCGCTCCCCTGGATGGAGTCGCTGCGTGTCTGGGGAGACGAGACTAACTCATCCAAGGTCGCCAGCCAAGCACCGATCCGGTTGTGCGTGACCTTCTCCGGCAATGGCTTTCATTCGAAGGAATGGTGGGCCAAAGGGGAAGGCCGCAATATGGAACTCGGGCAGGTCCTTCAGCCGCTGGCCGATTTCCGAGAGAAGTTGGTCTTTGTGCGCGGCTTGTACCACGAAGAAGCACGCAAAGGGAACATTCACAGTTCGCAGACCGGCAACATGCTCTCGGGCGCTCCGATCGCCAGCGGCGGCGAGATTCGCTCAGGGACCAGCTTCGATCAGGTCATCGCTCAGACCTATGGCCGCAGCACCAAAGTCCCGAGTATGGTCCTGGCCTGCGAGACATCGAACCCGTCGGTTCACAAGAACTACAGCATGCTTTACAGCTCGCACATCTCGTGGAGTTCCCCGACGACTCCCACACCTCTGGAACTCTATCCCGCGCTGGCATTCGACCGACTCTTCAAGGACGCATCGTCACCGGAAGACAAGAGCGTGCTCGATGCGGTGCTGGCGGATGCCCAAGATCTGCGGCGAAAAATCAGCACGGGGGACAAGCAGAAGCTGGATGAGTATCTCGACAGCGTGCGTGAGATCGAGACCCGTATCGCCAACGCCGGTAAGCGCGGCGAGCTACAAGGCTGGCGGCCGACGCTTGACAAACCCAACATGGCGCGGCCCGCCGACGGAATTCCTCAGGACATCGCCGAACACATGCGGTTGATGATCGACATCCTGGTGCTGGGCTTTCAAACCGATACCACGCGCGTTGCGACGCTCAAGCTCAACAACGATCACAGTGCGTTGCGATTTCCCAACTTGGCCAGCGTCGAACAACCGGGCCACGGCATCGACTACATGATTCACCATCTGCTCTCGCATTCTGACAAGACGGACTGGTTGAAGGTGAATCAGTTCTTCATGGAGCAACTCGCCTACATGGCGTGGAAGCTAGACGCCATCCAAGAAGGCCCACGCACGCTCCTGGACAACACGATGCTGATGCACTGTTCGAGCATGATGGCCGGAGCGTTGCACAACAACGACCAACTGCCTGTCATCCTACTAGGCGGCGCCGGGGGCCAATTGAAAGGCGGCCGAGTCCTCGACTACACCGGCAAATCCGACCGCCAACTCAGCCGCTTGTTCCTCTCGATGATGGACCAATTCAACGTCCGCCTGAAGACCTTCGGCGACGCTAGGACTCGGCTGGAAGAAGTCTGATTGACGCCGAGAGCCTCCTGAAATCGACGACTTTCTTATCGCAGCTGTATTCTAAGCGGATACCCGTGCCGACTTTCGCCGTGCCCGACCAACACAACTATCCGATGCGAACCCAACTCAGGAAACTTCCATGATCCGCGACGCCGAGCTGAGTTACGAGGCAACTCGGTCACGAATCCACAAGCAAAAGAGATTCTCAAAGACCAATTGCACGTTACATGTAGCGAGGAAAAAGATGAGAAGCTTGTTCACCGGTTTGATGCTGTGCTTGCTCGTAGTAATGCCCGGAGAATCTTTGGCTCAGACGCTAGACAAAGCCGCCGAGGCAGCCGCGAAAAAGCTGTTCGATAGGCAGTCGATCGGAATCGAACTGAAGATGCAGGGGGAATACGTCGGCCAGGACGGAGACAAGCCGGTCGGTGTTCAGGTGGTAGCACGGGGCGACAAGGCGTTTCATGCGCTAGTCCTGGAAGGAGGATTGCCGGGAGACGGTTGGGATGGCGGCCGTTACGGTCTCTTGGAAAGCGGCCCGATATCGGAAGGGCGAGCAGAGTTCCGTTCGCCGAACGACGAAGGCTGGGGCGCCGTTCTTGACGAGAACGGTCTAACGCTGAAACGCGGTGACCGGAAGGCGCTATTGAAACGTGTGGATCGTAAGAGCGAAACCTTGGGGCTGCAGCCTCCTGCGGGTGCGATCGTTCTCTTCGGCGGTATGAAACCGAACGTGGACGCGTTCGAGGAACGCAAAGACATCGAGGGGCAGACCTCGCCTTTGATGTTCGAGGGAAACATGATGGCGGGGGCGGTGACGAAACGTCGTTTCCGAGACTACATGTTGCACGTGGAATTCATGACGGGCTGGGAGCCGCAAAACATTCCGTGGCGCCGAGCTGATGCGGGCATATACATGCTCGCCCGTTATGAGGTGGCGATCGGCGATAGTTTTGGATTCGATTTCGATCTGTCGGGCGCTACAAGTCCAAATCGACCCCAGTTGGTCAGCGACAAGAAAACGTCGTCAAAGTTTCCAGAGGCGAAGCAAAGTAGTGCGCCGCGTGTTTGCGGCAGTGTTTTCACCTATCAAAGTAAGGTGCCGAACTCGTGTCTGCCTCCGCTGGTGTGGCAGACCCTAGACATCGAATTCACGGCGCCCCGTTTCGATGACAACGGGAAGAAGACATCGAAAGCGGTGATCTCGGTGAAGCTGAATGGGCACCAGACCGTGGACAAGTTGGAAGTAAACGGCCCCACGCCACACGGTTTCAAAGGTCCAGAGACGCCCGATGGCCCCATCTGGTTCGAAGCCTTCGGACGCCGCGTGCTGTACCGCAACATCTGGGTTGTGGAACGTCGATAGGGTCGGCGCGATTAACCCAATGGACCAGATTTCATAAATCAGCCCTTCGAGAATAGGACGAATGATCCACGTCATAGCCACCATCGAACTCGCGCCGAACTCGCGTGAAGTTTACCTGACAGAGTTCCGCAAAATCATCGACGACGTTCGCGCAGAGCAAGGCTGCATCGAATATGGCCCCGCCATCGACGCATCGACCGACTTATCCAATCAAGCCAAAGTCGGTCCCGACAAGGTTATAGTCATCGAGAAGTGGGCCGATGTCGCCGCGCTCAAGGCGCACTCAGTCGCGCCGCACATGCAAGCGTATCGTGTCAACGTCAAGGACTACGTGCGCGGCGTGCATTTGCTCGTGCTCGATCCGGCTGAGTGAATTCGGACCGGAAAGACCGAAAACTTATATCGCCTTAGCCCACTGCGCAGACTCGGTCTCGAAGCAGATGGCAAAAAAGTCATCGGCACGGTCTGGACGACCTCGCCGTGGAGCCTTGAATAGACACAGCGGCAAGCGAGAACCGTGGAATCCACCTAGAATTTCAAACGCAAATGCCAGTGATGAGAAAAAACATGAAGTCCCGAAGCTACTTCCGGTCATTTTCTTTCGACAGCCATACTCGGCCAAATGCGCCATACATTTCTCTCGCCGTCGCGACTGCGATCTGTTGCCTTCTTGGCGTGACGATGGTTGGCTCGTCTCAAGCTGAAGAAGCTTTTCGTGTTTACGCGCCCGGGAGCAGGACGCAGACGCTTTGGGTAGTCGACGCCGTACCCAAGGCCGACCGTGGTCTGGACTTGAAACTGGCCGAAAAGCCGGAACTGGGCATTAACGGCGGCGTCATTGCCGCACATCCGAAAAAGCCGCTTCTCTACATATCGAGTTTCGGCGGCGAGCGGGGTAAGGTGCCGGGAGCTGTTGTCACTTTGTCGGAAAACGGCAGCTACGTGAAACATCAAACGATTGCATTCAATGACGATGCGGCCTACCTCAGCCTCGATCGTAGCCATACTTTTCTCATGGGTGTGAGCTACGGAAACGGTCGGCTCAATGTCTATCGGCTGGATGAAAACGGAGTGCCGGGGAAGGCCGTGGCAACCGTGGACGAGGGGAAAAAAGAGGCCCATTGCATACTGACATCGCCCGACAACAAGTTCCTCTACGTTCCCTACGTGAAGGGCAACCTCGCGCTGCTGCAATACGGCTTCAATGCAACCACAGGGGCCGTCACGCCGCTCGAACCGCTCGACGCCAAGTCCTGGCGGTGAGGGCGTGGGACCCTCAACCGGCTCTCCGCGAGGAGTCGGCTGGGCCGTGCGGGATGGCAAACTGGCAGATGGCAATCGCCCACCCGGATGAGCTAGAATGGCGAGAACTCGCGCAGAAAAGTCCAGAAGGTCATGACACACAGCACGGTCACGAACCAAGCCTGTGATCGCCTGATCATCCAGCCCATGCGCAATGTTCGCCCTTTAGCGAATTCGCCCCGCCGTTGGCAAGCCATGCCTTGAACGACTTTTATGATCTGCTTTGCGGCTTGAATCGCAACCGCGGACTTCTCCAATCCAATGCACAACTACATGAAACCATTGCTCACGATTTTCCTCGCCGCGCTCATGCTTGCCACGGCTGATGCCGGCAATCCCGATGCTGAGGCGAGGGTAGAACCTAAGCTCGCCACGATGCGTGGGCTGACCAAGGATCGCAAGTGGAGCGAACTAATTGCGCAGTTCAAGAACGAGGACATCGCGGCGTGGAAAGATGTGCCGGATAGATCCGCCGAGGCAGCTGCTCTGCGTGGGAAAGCCTACATCGCGATCAAGGACGGAGTGAGTGCTGAGAAGGATCTCAAGCTTGCCGTCGAGCGCACTCCGAAAAGTGGTGAACGCTGGCACGAGTTGGGCGATCTCTATCGCGGTCTCTTGGCAAATGAGGCGCTCGCTCTCGCAGCTTATGACAAAGCCTTTGCGTATTCAGGCAAGTCTTTAGGTTGGCTGCCGATCAGTGCCACGATCAATCAAGCCTCGGTTCTCCTCAAGCAAGGCAAGCCGCAGGAAGCACGGAAGATCATGGAGCGCTACGACAGCTCCGATCTGGTGCAAATAGCTCCCGTGTGGGGCGACAAGATGCGGACGTTGAATGAGGCGATCGAGGAGAAACTCGGCTCATCGCGGCTGGTGATCGCCGACAAGGGCCGGAGCGATTACCAAATCGTGCAGCCTGACAGCTATCCTACGCCCGCCATCGCAGCCGACATGCAGCAAGTGGCGCGCTTGCTCCAAACCGCTTTCAAAGCCAATGGAGCGGAGTTAACCGTTGTGGCCGAAGCCGCCCGTGACAAGACCAAACCGGCCATCTATCTGGGCGCCACCGCTTTCGCGCGCAGTCATGGCGTTGAGTGCAAAGGTTGGAGCTTTGTCCACAAGACCGTTGGACGCGACCTCATCATCGCCGGCTGCGATGAGCCCGCGCCCGGTAGAGGTCCGAACACCTCCAAGGGGCCTGGCTTTAACCGAATCGGCTCCGCCAAGGCCGTGACGGACTTCTTGCAGAAGTACGTGGGCACGCGTTTCCTCTTCCCGGAGCAAGGTGGCTTTCTCCCGTTGAGCAACGTCTCCAAAGTGAATCTGCTCACCACGCCCACGATTGAGTATCTGCCCACATCGAGGATCGCGGTGCCTCCGGATCTCGACGTGAAGAAAACACCCTCGCTGGACTTCGATATCACGTGGCCCCCGACGGTCAGCTTCTATCATCTCGCGCAGAATCGTTTTCCGACGATCGACGCCACCTTCGGAGGGCACACTTGGCACCGTGCGGTCCCTTCGACCGAAGCCGACTTCGCCGCCCATCCCGAGCGTTTCGCACTGCTCGGTGGCAAGAGAACCATGACCGGCAGTGAAGCCCAGATTCAGTTCTGCATTTCCAATCCCGAAGTGCAGGAACTGCTCTACCAAGATCTCGAAAAGCACTTCAAGCAAGGCTTCCAAATCGTGGACCTTGGACAGCCTGACGGCTTTCGTGGCTGTGAGTGCGAAGCCTGCACCAAGCTTTACGGCACCGGTTCCGACTGGAGCGAGAAGGTCTGGATTCTCCATCGCAACCTCGCCGAACGCGCTCACAAAGCATTCCCTGACCGCACCGTTGCCCTGGTCGTTTATGCGATCACTGAGAAGTTGCCCAAGACCTTCAACCAATTCCCTCCCAACGTGCGGCTAGCGATGAGTGGCACACGCGATCACGAACTGGCCACTTGGCGGAACTTTGGTGCGCCCCAGGGATTCTCGACTTATCTCTACTACTGGTGCCCGAACATGATGCCCCGGTACTTCCCGATGCGCACGCCTCTGTATGTGGAGAACGCCGCGAAGCGACTCATGGCGGCCCAGGTCCATTCCATCGCGCGCGACGGCAACGGCGGCATCGCCTATGGGCTGGAGGGCCCGACCTATTACACGATGGGCCGAATGTTCGATGGCCCCGGCACACACACGGCGAAGGACCTCGTCATCGAGTATGTCAGCGCTGCCTTCGGCAAGGCGGCTCCTGCGATAATGGGGTTCTACGATCAGCTCTACAACTCCCTGGAAATCTACGCCCGCTACATGGCCACGCGCGAGGATGGTTGGGCCTTTAAAGACATGTATGGTCGCGGACATAAGCACCTTTCCAGTCCGGAGTCGATCATCGCCTTCCTATATCCCGTAGAGCTCATTCAAGGAATGGAAAAGCAATTGGCTCTGGCAGAGAAGGCCGAGCTTAGTCCCAAGGCGCAGACCCGCCTCGCGCTTGTGCGTGCTGAGTTCGAGTACCTTAAAGGCGTGGTCAACGCGGTGCATCTTTACAATGCCTACCAAATCTCGCCCGACGCCGCCTCGCTCGATCGACTGCTGAGCGCGATCGATGCCCGACGCAGCGCTGTCGATCAACTCTTTGCCAAGGGGAATGGGCTCAAGGGCTGGCCCTTCACGCTTTTCCCGCCTTCCGGTCATAGCGCTGATACGCTGAAGCTTAAGCACGACGGCTACCAGGAGCCTTACAAGAGCTCGTTTCTCAACTGGGACACCGCCGCCAAACGCAACGCTCCTCTGCCCAATGCGAAGCGCATGATTGCGGGCCTAACGAAAGACACCTTGACGTTGGACGCTCCTCAGTGGGACAAGATCCCGCCTCAGTTACTCGCTTCATCCTCGACAACCACAAATGTCCGCGCGATGTATGACGACACTCGTCTCTATCTCCGCTTTGACTGCGAAGTGCCACCGGATGCAACGGCAGAAGCGATCGAGAAAGAACGTGTCGAAGCTTATCTGATGCCAGCATCAGGCTCGCGAGTAACCTTCAAGTTCAGTGCTGGACTCAAACAGGCCTCGCGCACTCAGGCAGCCCGCGGATTGATCGAGGACTTGATGAACCTCGGCTACGACAAGTTCGATCCTTTGTGGAAAGCGGAATGGACTCATGCTGCCATGCATGATGCTAAAGCCAATCGGCTGACGGTGATGATGACCATCCCCCTGCGTTCTATACCGCCGGCAGCCGTGAAGTCGGACCAGAACTGGTTCGTCAACTTCCAGCGCGTCAGTCCAGCTGGAACCAGTGCTTGGTCGTTGATTCCAGGAGCGGCTGGCATCGAAGATCCTCGCAGCAATGGCGAGCTTTCCTTCAACAGCGACGGTACAGCGACAGCCAACCATCCGCTTAAGGCCGAACGCGAGAAGATCTACCGGGAGACATTTGAAACGCCCGCCGAATGGAAAGAACAGATCGCCAAGGGCCCGACGCTTGCCTTGAACGGTTGGAAGTTTCGCGCCGATCCGACAGAAGTGGGAACGAAGGACGAATGGTTCAAGCCAGCGAACAATTTGGAGTCCGATTGGCTTCCCATCCAGGTGCCCACCTTCTGGGAGGAGACGGAGGCGATTGGCAAACTCCTGGGCGACGGCTGGTATCGAGTCACCTTCAACATGCCCGCCGCTTCGCAAGGTAAAACGTTGCAGCTCATGTTCGCGGGTGTCGATGAGCAGGCCTGGGTCTATCTCAATGGCAAGCTCATCGGCGAGCACTCCGAGAAGTCGGAGAAGAAAGCCTACACCGCCTTGTATGATGAGCCGTTCATCGTCGAGGTACCGGCCAATCAACTGCAGGCCAAATCGCCCAACGTGCTGCATGTGCGCGTGCACAATCGGGCCGGAGCTGGTGGCATCTGGCGTCCGGTGCATGTGATTGAAACACTTTCCTCCAATGGATCAAAGTAACCCTACCATGAACCGGCGCAATTTCATCCAAACCATCGCTGCGTCTTTGTTCGCCGCGCCATTTCAGTTCCTACTTGCGCAACAGATCAACAATGCGTATCTCGACACGATCGGCTTGCAGCTTTACACCTTGCGTCATCAGTTGAAAGACGACGTGGTTGGCACGATCAAGGCCGTGAAGGAAATGGGCTACAAGCAGGTCGAGTCCTATGAGTTCCCCAACTTCAGAAAGCCCATTGAGGTCGCGAGGGACATTGGTCTTGATGTGCATTCCACGCATATCACTTGGAACTCGGTCTTTCATCCCGAAGACAAGACCGTGCCTCCCTTTGCCGAAGTGCTCGAAGAAGCGCAGGCGGCGAAGATTAAGCATTTGGTGATCCCCACGATCGAACTCAGGGACCGGCCGAACCTGGATGGCTACAAGCGCGCTGCCGAAAAGTGCAACCGCGCTGCCGCTCAAGCAAAGGCGGCGGGCATCCAGCTTGCGTATCACAATCACACCTTCGAGTTCGATCCCATGGAAGGGGGAAAGGCGGGCTACGACGTTTTGATGGAAGAGTTCAGCGCCGACATGCTGTTCGAGGTCGATGCGTTCTGGGTTCAGCTCGGCAAACGCGATCCGGCAAAACTGATCCGCTCACTGAAAGGTCGCGTGACGCAGGTGCATCTCAAAGATCTCACGGGCGGTGTAAAGTTGCCTGAGAAAATCGATGGCTGGTGGAGCCTGCCCGTCGAGGCGTTCGCATCGTTGGGTGATGGCATCATTCCCGTGAACCCGATCATCGAGGCGGCGAAGGAGGCGGGTGTTCAGTATTGCCACGTCGAGCAGGACCTCTCGCGCGATCCCCTGGCGAGCATTCGCCGAAGCTTGAACTACTTGCGATCCTAAAACTGAGAAGCCCAGACATGACTGCACCCAGCCGAACGCTCACTGCCACCCTGTTGCTTCTGATATCGATCACGGCAAAAGCTGACGAAGCCATCAAAGACGAAGCTCTCGCCGTAACAGCGCTCAACACCCAACCAGGTCCCGAGTATCAATCGGCGGCTCGGCTTTACCAAGGTGTGCCGACCATTGAGCGTGATGCCAAGTCAGGTCGGCTGTGGGCGGCTTGGTATTCGGGTGGACGCGAGGAGTCGAAAGAGAACTACGTCGTCGTGGTCACGAGTGGTGATGACGGTGCCACATGGACTGAGCCGGTGTTGGCGATCGATCCTCCCAACACCGTGCGTACCTTTGATCCCTGTTTCTGGACCACGCCAGATGGGCGTTTGATGCTGTTTTACTGTCAGAACAACGCGCCAAAGCAGTTGCACGATGGTCGCTGGGGTGTGTGGTTCACGATCTGCGAACATCCTGGGCGTGCCGATTCGTCATGGACAACACCGGTGCGAATCGCTGACGGCATCATGCTGAACAAGCCGACCGTGCTGCGAGATGGCACATGGTTGCTGCCCGTGGCTCACTGGAACGATCGAGCCCACGGTGCTGGAATCGTGCGGTCGCGCGACGAAGGCAAGAGCTTCACATGGATCGGTGGTGCTCCAGGCCGCAATGCCGAGTGGATTGGCAATGCCAGTGGCGGCGGCATGGAACACATGATCATCGAGCGCAACGATAGCACCCTGTGGATGCCGATGCGCATCAAGGACGGCATTGCGGAGACTACCTCGAAGGACGGCGGAGGCACCTGGAGTCCGCCTGTTCGCTCCGCTATCAACGGACCTGGCTCGCGCTTTCACATCCGCCGTCTGCGCTCCGGGCGCATCCTCATGATCAACCACGTTGGTTTCTTGCGAGAAGGATCGTTGCTCGCCCAACGCAGTCATTTGACGGCCATGCTCTCGGACGACGAAGGCAAAACCTGGCCGCACCGCATGCTGCTCGACGATCGCAGCCAGGTGTCGTATCCCGACGCCGTCGAGACTTCTGAAGGCAAGCTTTACTTTATCTATGATCGAGGCCGCTCATCAGATCGAGAAATCCTGTTGGCTACCACCAACGAAGCCGACATCATTGCTGGCAAACCAGGACCTGCCACGAAGCTACGCCAACTGATCAACAAGGCCACCGGCCAACGATAACTTACGTCACTCCAAGGCAACTCAACCAATGAACCACAAATCGCTCAACATCACTGCAACCCTGTTGTTTACCGCCACGGCCATGACCCATGCTTGGGCCGAAGATCCGTACAACTATAAGAAGCCGCGCGAGTCGCAGAACTGGACGACGATCTCGCTCAAGACCAAGACGGCCAACGGCCCCGACCTGCCGCTGGTGCTGCTCATCGGCGATTCGATTACCGTTCGTTACGCGGCCGAAGTCGGCACGGCACTCAAGGACAAGGCATACGTCTCCGTCCTCGGCTCCTCCAAGGCCGCGGACGATCCTGCTTTGCTCGACGAGATAAAACTCGTGCTGCGGCAGAATGCTTACTCCGTCATCCACTTCAATTTCGGACTGCACGGAAGCGCCGGAGATTTGCGAACCGGCTTGCCCGTGGTGATCGCCACGCTTAAGCGTCATGCACCCAACGCCAAACTCATCTGGGCCACGACCACGCCCTGCCAGAAAAAGGACGACGCACCAGACACGGATGTCATCGAAAAGAACCGAGTCGCCGCCGAGCCCATCGCCGAAGCAGGCATCGTCGTGGATGACCTTTACACGCTAGTAGCCAAGCATCCGACGAAGCTATGGGACGGTGGCGGCGTGCATTACACGGCGGAAGGAACCGCGATTCAGTCCAAACAGGTCGCGCAAGCCATCACGCCCTTGTTGCCTGTTGCGCCCGCAGCGAAGTAAATGCGAACTTCCTATCTGAATAAGATTCCACATATATATGACATGCTCCCCCCAGACTCCCTCACTCCCCGACGCCCGTCCGCGTTCCAACACTTTCCGTTGCGGCGGTCGCGACAACAATTTCCTCGCAGTCATTTCTGTCATTTTTATGACTGTTGGAATGGGAGGCAGTGTTTGCAGCGCAGATCATGCAGGTTCGCTTTCGGCAGGCATTGCCAAAGTGGATATTACTCCGGACGAGGCGTTCATATCTGCTAAAGGTGAGTCTTGGCGCTTGCCGGATCCACCGGCGGTTGCCGGTGGAAAGAAGACGCCCCCCGCCAACATCCATGATCCCATCTTCGCGCGGGTGCTGGTGCTCAAGAACGCCGAGACTTCCTTGGCGATCGTCTCCCTGGATCTGATTCTCTTTTCTTCAAAGAAAGTGATTACAGAGGCCAAGGCAAAGTGGAAGGTTGACCATGTGATCCTCAGCTCCTCGCATACACACACGTCGATGATACCCAGGGGACTGTGCCCGACCGGCGCCGTACGATCTTGGGGTTGGGACTATGTCCAGGACGACCCCGGAGTGACCGTGGATTGGCCAGGTTTGTCGGAGGATCCATGGTATGCCGCGACAGAGGCGAAGATCGTCGCCGCGATCGGTGAGGCCAGCACAAATCTCTTTCCGGCGCAGGTTGTGGCCGGGCGCGGGCCTTTTGAGAGCGCGTATATGGCGCACAACCGGCGACTTGTCGGCGCGGATGGAAAAGTCACCGATATGTGGGATAACCCGAAGCGACTACCGACCAAACCAATTGACCCGACGGTGGGGGTCATGCAGGTCAACGATCGCTCGGGCAACCCACGGGCGTTCCTGGTCCACTACGCCTGTCATCCCGTTGGGCTGATGGGGTCAGGGGTTCTTTCTCGGGATTTTCCCGGCGCCATGGTTGACTATGTGGAGCAGAAACTGGGCAGCGATTGCATGGCCATGTTTCTTCAGGGGGCGGCAGGCGATCTGGATCCTTACGACATGCGTCTGCATGGCGAACATGGTTTCAATTTGATGCGGCAAGCCGGAATCTCCCTCGGGAAGGGTGCCCTGCGAGTCGCAAGAACCATGAAATCACGGCAAGACGCGAGGAGTTCGTCTATCAAGGTGAAAGAGAACCTGGTGAAGCTGCCACACCGGAACGGTGACAAGGTTACGGAGGCGTGTGTCATGACCGCGGTGATCAACGACGATCTGGCGCTGGTGACCATTCCCGGGGAACCCTTCATTCAGCACCAACTCGATCTGACTGCAAAATCTCCACTCGCCAGCACGTTTCTCCTTGGTTATGCCTATTGTGGTGCTGGCTCGCCTTTTCTTATTTATGTGCCGACGGTCCAAGCCGTCAAAGAGGGCGGCTATGGGGCGGACGTGAACCGGTGCAGCTTCGTCTCCGGTGACGCAGGCGAACGGATGGTGAATACGGGGGTGACGGCAATCAAGCAATTGTTGGCACTGGACGGCACACCAACGGGAACGGAGAAGCCGTGAATCTGAAAACGGCCATTGAGTCCAGCCCCCTCACAGCCCGTCTGGTGAAAGAGAAGCGGCAGTTGCACTCGTCAACAGCGTGGCGAGCGCATTAGCAAATCCCCAGCAACAATCGTCAACTTTGTGATCGTCAACTTCGTGCCATCCAGCAGTCCAAGCCAATCAGTCGGGTCCAACGTGATGAAGTATTTCTTGTTCGTGCTGACCCTCATCACCTTCTCGCCCGCGAGCTTGTTGGCTCAGGCACCTAATCCCGGGCGGATCTCTGCCGCGGATCACAAGGTCGTGGAGTTACACAACCAGAAGGTCTCGATGCGCGATGGTATGTCGATTGCGCTCGACATCTATAGGCCCGCAGGCGACGGGCGTTTTCCTGCGATCCTTTGCCAGACGCCTTACGGCAAAGGGACGATGGCGGTGCGAGCACGATGGTTCGCTCAACGCGGTTATGTGGTAATCAACTCGGACGTGCGTGGTCGCTTTGGTTCCGAAGGCGAGTGGGATCCCTTTTCGCCGCTGCACAAATCCGACGGCTACGACTTGGTTGAATGGGTCGCGAAACAACCTTGGTGCAATGGCCGAGTGGGGACTTACGGGCAGTCCTATTTGGGCTGGACGCAATGGTGGACAGCCACGCAGGCACCGCCGTCGTTGAAGTGTATTGTTCCCGAAGTCGCGCCTCCGGATCAGTTTTTCAATGGCCCGTATCAAAATGGTGTTCTCGTGGGCTGGGCCATGGATTGGGCGGCTCTGATGGCGAATCGCACGATGAACGTTGTTGGCAAAGGTGCCTATGGTGGCTTTGCCGAAACTCGCGACGTCGATTACCGCCGCCTACCATACATCGACCTGGCAAAGCATCGGGGAGTTGGTCACGCAAAGTGGTTTGAAACCTGGATCAGACAGAACACGGCTGATGGCGACTACTGGCGGGCGATCGCCTATCAGACCCCTGAGCAATCAGCCCGCGTCCAAGTCCCATCACTGGGCATTTCGGGATGGTTTGATGCCAACTTCTCCGGCACGCCCTCTAACTACCTGGCGATGAAACAGCACGGGGGCACGCCCGAAGCACGGCAGGCACGCATGGTCATCGGTCCCTGGAATCACCAGATCAATCTCAGTCCCAAAGTGGATTATGCCGACTTCGGAGCCAGTTCGGTCATCGACTGGGATGGCTATGTGTGTCGCTGGTTTGACTATCATCTGAAGCAGATTGACAACGGTGTGCTTAAAGATCCGCCGGTCCACGTCTTCATTATGGGGCGAAACGAATGGCGCACCGCGAGCGATTGGCCGCTCCCCGAAACGCAGTGGACGAAGTACTTTTTGCACAGCGCCGGCAAGGCGAATGGCTCTGGCGGCGATGGGACTCTGAGCATCAACGCACCGGCCGACGAACCACCGGATGGTTACACCTATGATCCGACCGACCCGATGCCGTCGCCGCACTTCGTCAATGGGCATATCGCCGGCCCGCGCGACGTGCGACGGGCCGAGACGCGATCTGACGTGCTGATTTACACGACTCCCGTCTTGGAAGAAGAAGTGGAACTCGTTGGCCCGATCACCGCGAAGTTATTCGCGGCCACCAGTGCCCGCGATACCGACTGGATGATTCGCCTGATCGACGTTCACCCAGACGGTACAGCAGCGTTCCTTTGTGAAGGTGTGATGCGTGCTCGTCATCGCGACCCCGAGAACGAAGGTGCTTACAACCCCAGCCGACTTAGCACCATTGAGCCGAACACTATCTACCCATATACGATCGAGTTTTGGCGGGCGACCGGAAATGCCTTTGCGAAGGGGCACCGCCTCCGCATCGAAATCTCCAGCAGCTTCTTTCCGTATTACTTACGCAACCTCAATACCGGCGCGGACAATGTTGGACTAGAGACAGACTCGGTTGTCGCAAAACAAACGGTCTATCACGATCGAGACCACGCCTCGCATATCGTCCTACCCGTTATTCCTCGCCGTTGAACCTCCCGACATATCCACTTCGTTCACCTTCGGTTTGGAGGTTAATTTACCGCCGACAATCTCGAATACTCGACCTCAGCTTTTCGATGAACAATAGGACAATTCGAAATGAAACCCGCTTGGCATTGGACATTTTTATGGACCTGTAGCGTTTTGATCGTTTTCGCGAGTTACTCGCTTGCGGAGGATAGCTCTCACTTTCGAGTCGAATCGAATCTGCGTGCGAGCGTCGTGAAAATCGACATCACTCCGCCGGCTGATACACCTGTCGTCGGGCATGTTCGTCCGACGAATGGCGTGCGCGATCCGATTCGCGCCGGAGTTCTGTTGTTGGCGAATGAACAGACCCGGGCCGCGATTGTCACGCTCGACTTGATCAGCGCGTCCGGCGAGATGGTGGCCGCATTGCGCGATGTGATCGCTCTGAAAACGGAAATACCGCGCGAGAATATTATGGTCGCAACGTCGCACAACCACTCCGGTCCTGGCTGGTCACGTGAGTCAGCCTGGAGCCGCGAGATGGTCGCGAAACTCGGCGCTGCCGCTGGCGAGGCAGCTAAAACCATGCGGCCTGTGACTATCGGCTATGGGGAGGACCGGATTGACTTCAACATCAACCGCCGCAAAGTGATCGATGGACGTGCTCTCTTTCGACTTAATCCCGATGGCCCGTGCGATCATCGTGTGAAGGTGCTCCGCTTCGATGATGGGCGGACGCTCGAACCGATGAGCATACTCATGCACGCGGTCTGTCATCCGTGCGTATTCACCTGGGGCGACAAGCTCACGCCGCCATTTCCACAGGGTTTTCCCAAGATCAGTGCTGATTTCCCCGGCGAGGCACAAACGTTCGTCGAAACTGTTTACGGCCCAAAGACACAGACACTGTTCCTGCAAGGCTGCGCGGGAGACATTCGGCCCAACCTGCCCGGGGTCCCTTATCGCTGCGGCGACGAGGCGGACATCAAATGGACCGGCCGCAGCCTCGGTTGTGCTGTCGTGCGCGCCGCCGACCGCAGTGTCGTCCGTGAGGAGCTCGCCAAACGCAAGACGATCTATCCACTCAAGTGCGCCAGCAGCGTGATTGAACTTCCTGGCAAGAAAGAGCCACTCGCCTGTGAGATGCAGGCGATGCGTATCGGCGATTACCTGCTGCTCACCATCCCCGGCGAACCCATGGTCGAATATGGTTTCCAGATTGAGAAAGCGATTGCCGATCGGGCC
The DNA here is from genome assembly GCF_007747655.1 of Anatilimnocola aggregata. Classification (NCBI taxonomy): domain Bacteria; kingdom Pseudomonadati; phylum Planctomycetota; class Planctomycetia; order Pirellulales; family Pirellulaceae; genus Anatilimnocola; species Anatilimnocola aggregata. The sequence goes on along the minus strand of NZ_CP036274.1, from coordinate 34,012 downwards.
ATCCCCATTGTGATCGGCTACGCAAATGGCAACCTCGGTTACATCTGCACCGCCAAGTCACATGAGTACGGCGGCTACGAGCCGGAATCGTCCAAGTTACTTCCCGAGGCCGAGCCGTTGATTCTCAAAGAATTGGGACGACTCGCCGACAAAGCGCTCGCCGATATCTTTGAGTCGATTAAACCCACATCCAAATAGCACACGGTTCAATACTCCCGCAACCAACACAATGCAAGCCAATAACACCATGACGACTTGTACTGACGAAGTGGCGCGACGCGCGTACTGGGCCGAACAGATGCAACTCGGTTACGAACTGGTGCAGCAGATTCTCCCCTTCGAGGTCGCGGAGTGCGGCGAAGGCTTTGCATCGCTGCGCGACGCTGCGGAAACAGCAGGCATCGAGATGCTCTTTTCAGACACGAAGATCGCCGGAGAACTCGATCGCGTGTTCTTCATGCGCGAGAGTCTCGTTCAGGCCGTGATGGACGTCGGCCGCGACATGAACCAACGTGGCTGGATATTGAAGATCGAGGACGGCTATCGATCGTTAGAAATGCAAGGCTCGTTGGTGCGCAAGCCCGAACTGTTCGACAGCATTCTAAAAAAGTGCATCTGGGAAATCGGTGGCGAGATCCCGTCGGCCGAATTTGTTTTTCGCCGAGCGATCGTGCTCATTGCGAACATCCCGAAGATTGGCACACACATGTCGGGCTCAGCCATTGATGTTTCGGTCTTTCGACGCGACGAAGGCAGCGAGGTGTGGCGCGGGAGACCGTATCTGGAGATGAGCGAGCAAACGCCGATGCGATCGCCGTTTGTCGACGAGGACTCGCTCCGAAATCGGCTGGAAATCACCGCCATGCTCGAAGCGCGCGGCTTTGTGCATTTTCCTTTCGAGTTTTGGCATTTCAATCAAGGCGACGCGCTGGGGAATATCCTGAGCGGTCGAGCGGCTCCCGCGCGATTTGGGCCGGTGCATTGGGATCCTCGCACGAATCGAGTGACCCCGGTCGATGACCCGCTGAGCCCGCTCAATCCATTGCCGGTGATCGAGCGCGAAATTGCCTCGGCACTGCAACGAGCCACGGATCGTGTGGTCGTCGTGTAGCATTTCAATAACAAGCTGGGCGACTAAAAAGAAACGATCCAACGAATGTAATAACCACCCATCGCATGCTAACGCATCAACCTCGAACCCGTGTGTAGGATACGAACAACGAATTCAAACCGTCGTCGGCAGCGATCGCGCAATCCACGAACTTGCTGGAGCAAGGGAAGGTCGCCGAGGCGCAGGCGGAGATCCAGCGGATCGACGAAGCGAAGATGACGATCCCCGTTTACCGCGTCGCGCTGACAAAGGCCGTCGTCGCCACCCAAGAGAAACAGCAAGTAGAAACCTTCAACGGACACGTTATGCCGCTCCAACGTTCGCTTCGTCGCATATTGCTCACCGCCGCGTGCTGCTCGCTCGTGCTCTCGTCGAACTTTGCGCGCGCCGAAGTGAAAGTTACTGAGTCGGCCGAAGCGATTCGCTTTGAGGTCGATGGCAAGCTCTTCACCGAGTGGCGAACCAAGGACTGGGTTGCGCCGTTTCTTTATCCGATCGTCGGGCCGAACGGCGAGAGCGTCACTCGCCACTACCCGATGAAGGCGGGCATGCCCGGCGAAGAGCAAGATCATCCCTGGCACCGCTCGATCCGCTTCTCGCACAGCGACGTGAACGGCTTCAACTTCTGGTGGGCTCCCGGCAAGAAGCTCGCCGGCCATACGGCCGAGATCAAGCTGGAGAAGATCGAGCGGCTCACGTCCGGAGCGACAGGCGAAGCGATTTTTTGGAACGAGTGGCTCGGCGACGGCAAGCGATTGCTGCGCGAACGAGTCCGCCTCGCGGTTACGCCGCTCCCGCGCGGCGAGACGTTGCTCGACTACGACACCGAGCTACATGCCTCGGACAGCCCGTTGAAGTTCGGCGACAAGCGCGACGGCGGCCTCTTGGTACGCGTCGCCGGAACGATGAAGGCCGAAGACGAGAAGGGGAACAAGTTCGCCGGCTCCATCGTGAACAGCCAGGGCGACAAGAACGCCGACGCTTGGGGGAAGCGCGCCGAGTGGACCGATTACTTCGGGCCCGACGCCTCGGGGAAGACCGTCGGTATTGCGATGTTCGACCATCCGACGAATCTTCGCTTTCCTACTCATTGGCATGCCCGAACCTATGGGTTGATGACGGCCAACCGGTTCGGCACCGATCACTTCAAAGGAAACTACGGCGACCATCGGACGCTGATCTGCGCGCCGTCAAAAGGGGCGAACTGCCCGGCCTGCGCTTCGCACTCAGGGGACTATGAAATTTCCGCAGGCGGCAGCCTCACGCTGCGGCATCGCTTCTTTTTTCACCACGGCGACCCGAACTCCGGCGGTGTCGCCGAGCAGTATCTCGCGTACACGGCCGATCCCAAGGCGGCCGTTCTGGTGATGAAGTCGCTGCTGCAAAGCTACAAGTCTGGCTCGCTGGTCGATCGATATGCGGGCGTCGATTTCAGAGCGTGGCCGGCGGAGTTCGCGGCCGAGAAGAGCGAGGCGCTCCGGTTGCGAGCGGCCGCGTATTCCGTCGTCAAAAAGGGGACGCACGCCGAGGCCGACTACAAGGCCGCGCTCACGCTCGACCCGAAAGATCTGAGTGCTTGGATCGGCCTGGCGGACAACTATTTGAACGTCGTCGGCGATGGCGCGCAGGCGGTCGCCACGTATCGGAAGGTGATCGAACTCAGCGGCAAGAACGCAGGCTGGATGCCGCTGCACGCCACGCTCGCCATCGCCCGCGAAGCGATCGATCGCGCGAAGCCAGAGCAAGCTCTTGAGACTCTCAAGCAATTCGACGGAGTGACGGTGGCGCCGGTCTGGCGCGTGAAGATCCTGCGCATGTTCGGCCACGCGTACGCCGCTCAAGGCAACGAAGCGGAATCACTCGCCAAGTTCCGCGAAGCCCTCGAACTCGAAAACGCGAAATAGACTCGCCATGAACATCTTAAGATCGAATCTCGTTGTCGCCGTACCGTACATCGCGAAGTCCGGCATTTCCGATGGACGATCTTTACGCGCGCGTCGCGAAACATCCGACGAAGTCTTGGGACGGCGGCGCATTACACCGCCGAAGGCACCAAGCTTCAGCCGCAACAGGTCGCGTAAACGATCCGCGGCCGCTTACCCGCCGCAAGTACCGATCCAATCAAGAAATAACCGCATGAAAACGTTCGTCGTTTCCCTAATCGCGATCCTGATTCTCGCCGGCGAGACGAACGCCTCGCGCGGCGCTACGCCGCCGGCCGGCCGGCTCATGGCGGGCACGGCGAAGGTCGAGATTACGCCGGAGCCCCACACCGCGGTGAACATCGCAGGCATTCCGCTCGAACCGCGCGATTCGCTCTACGCGCGCGTGCTCGTACTCCGAAACGGCGACACCTCGGTCGCGATCGTGTCGCTCGATCTGATCGTGTTCGCGTCACGGAAGGTCGTGGATGAGGCGAAGGCCAAGTTCGGTGTCGATCAAGTGATCCTCAGCGCCACGCATACCCACGCCGGCATGAACCCGCGCGGCCTGCTCATCAAACCACCGGCGCAGCCCGACTGGACCCGACTGCCGCGTGCTCCGGCCGACGTGATTGACTGGCCGGCGCTGTCGGCCGATCCGTGGTACGCGGCAACGGAAGCGAAGGTGGTCGAAGCGATCGGCCGAGCGACGAAGTCGATGTTCCTCGCGCGAATCGTCTCCGGCAAAGGAACGTTCGAAAGTGCGTACATGGCACACAACCGCAGGCTCGTAAAGAACGGCCTCGCATCGCCTTTCTGGGAGAACCCTGATCGCAGGCCGACGAGTCCGATTGATCCGACGATCGGCGTCGTCCGGATCGAAGACCTCTCGGGCAAGCCGCGCGCGCTGGCGGTGCAGTACGCGTGTCATCCGGTGGCGACGATGGGTGCCGGCTCCGTATCGCGAGATTTTCCCGGCGGGATGGTCGACTACGTCGAAGAGCAGCTTGGGCCCGATTGCTTGGCGCTCTATCTGCAAGGAGCACAGGGGGACCTCGATCCGTATGACTTGCACAATCTGCGCGGCGAGAATCGATTCAACATTCCCAAGCAGGCCGGCATCTCGCTCGGCAAGCGGGCTCTGAATATCTCGGCTGATTTGAAGACGAAGCCCGAGAGCGCGCGGGCGACGATCGACGTTGCCGAGAGCCTGCTCACGATCCCGAATCGCAACGGCAGCGGTACGACCGACGTCGGACTGTTGACCGTCGTCGTCGACAAGAACCTCGCGCTGACGGCGATCCCCGGCGAGCCGTTTATCCAACATCAGCTCGATCTCACGCAGCTCTCGCCGCTGCCGAACACGTTCATTCTCGGTGTCGCATACTCCGGTCGCGGCTCGCCGTTCGTCGTCTATATTCCGACCGAGCAGGCAGTGCGCGAAGGAGGATACGGCGCGACGGAGTGCAGCTTCCTTGCCGCCGATGCCGGTGCGAAGATCGTTGTCGAGAGCGCGAAGAAGATTCAGGAGCTAACGAAAGCCGAGTCGCCCGAAAAGAAACCATGAAAGCGCCGAAAACCGCAGGGCAGCCCGTGAACACTCTCACCTCGACCTATAACTCGCGATACCATTTTCTCACGGACAAATATCATGCCCTCTCGATCACTTTCTCTTCTGGTCGTCGCGACGCTGCTATGTTTATCTTCGGAGGCACGCTCGGCCGAGCCCTCGATGACGTTTCGCGCCGGCGCGGCGACCAGCAACATTACGCCCTGCTGCGTGTCACGACCTTTAGCACTTTTGTGCGCGAGTTCTCGCCATTTTAGCCGATCCGGGCCGTTGATTGCCATCCGCCCGGTTGCTCTGCCGGTGGGGGCAATCATGATCGGGTGATGGCCACCGCAACTCGCACGCTACGTCGTTACGATCACCGTCTCCGGAATCTGGTCCGCACCACGCGGGACATCCACTGCGCCCTTCAACGAGGCGTCCCCCGTTCGACGGCCCGTGGCTGGCTGACGAAACCGGACGCCCCCGTTGTGACCGTCGATGCCGTCGACACGGACGTGTCTCAGCTGCAGCGGGAAATATTGCAGCTACGCAGACGTATTCAGAAGCTGACGGCGCTCCTACGGGTGTTGTTGGTTGTGTTCCGAATATCCGGCTAACCGCATGCAATCATAGCGGCGACTTGTTCGAGGGCCGAAAACGATTCGAATCAATCGACTCGCTTATTCCTCACATCTCTGGTCGTTGGGAGTACGCTTCAGATCTGATGCGAGCGATTGTAGTGCAATCGGTCCACTTGAATGATTGCTTTGATCATCAAAGCGTCTGCGAAAAGATGAGCTTAGTTGCAGAATACTACCAAACGCTCGGTGGTTTATTCCGCGAAGTGTATGGAAGCGTTTTTCCCGAAGCAGTACGCAGCAAGGTATGTGGCGAAGCTTTGGGAACTCAGGTTCAATCGGAGATATTTCTGTTGCTCGCGGGTGATCGCGCAGCGGATGAGGTACGCGAAACGAGCGAGAAGGCGATTGAGCAATTTTCCGATGAGCGTGACCGGCAGCGGCAGTATCAGTTCCGCAGTGAGATCGAGGCGATCGACGGCAACTGGGATTTGGCTCGCGAGTTCTTGGCAAAAGGGATTGGCTGCGACAGTACGGATCACCAGTCGATCGGGCGTTTCATTGCCTCGGTGCCCGAAAGCGCCCGTCCGTTTCCCTTGTTGCACTGGACTCGAATTGGTGGCATGGCCGCAGTTGCGTCCGATCAAGTTGAGTTTGAGAGTTTTGCCGACGCTTGGCGAACAACTGGGCTTGATGCTTTCGTTAAAAAGCTCGCCTTGACCTATCCGGCGCATGGAATTCTACGTCGCATGGCGTGCGTCTATTCCGCACTCGGCGACGACGCGAAGTTGATCGAGACTTTGCGTTCACTTCGATCTGTCGTCAAGGCAAATCCGACGACGTTATTCGGATTGATCGAGGTTGCGGCCGTCCTGCAATCGTCTGGGCTCGCTGGCCGTCGCAATCGAGATCAGATGATGCGGATTCTGGGCGGAAGCAAAAATGATCCTGCGGCGACCGAGCTGCTAAAAAAGATCGCCAGAGACTCTGGGGCATCACAGCCCAAGATTGCCGCAGTCGCAAGCAAGTGGGAGCAGCTGCTGGCCTGCACACCCACGCCCCAGCAGCTAGTGGACGCTGCAAAAATCGTCGCCTACTGATTTATCGAAGGCATGGTCAACTCGCCAGACAACTGTGTTGGCGAAGCGATCGCCGGGCAGACGGTTGCTACCTCAATCGCCGGGTGTTCCTTGGGAATTGGCTTTTCGATTTCGGATGTTTTTCTCGGACAGAGTTATGCAGCGTCCGTTATCAACAGACATGAACACGAATCCTCGCCAAAACGGAACACAACGCTTGAACAACACCCTCTCATGCCCCAACTGCAATCACGAAATTGAACTCACTGAACTGATGCGGACTCAAGTCGCATCACAGATCCGTGGTGAACTCGACGCCCATGCTGCAACACGTCAGCGGGAGCTCGACAAGCAACGTGAGGAAGTTGCGCGCCAAAAGCTGCAATTGGATAAAGACCGAGAAGCAGTTGCAGAGCAAATTCGCACTCAGGTCGAGCAGCAACGAACGGTATTGCTGACTGAGGCAAAGAAGCGCGCCGAGGATGCGGTTGCTGTCGAAATTGCCGACCGCGACGAACGACTCAAGGAGTTGTCGACGTCTCTGGACTCGGCTCGCATGCAGGAGTTGGATCTGCGAAAAATGCAGCGACAATTGCAGTCCGAAAAGGATTCGTTGAAATTGGAAGTACAACGTCAGTTGGACGCTCAACGATCGCAATTGATCACGGAAGCCAAGGCCCAGTTCGATGTAGAGCATGCGTTCAAGCAAGCCGAGAAAGACAAGACGATCGCTGACATGACGGTCAAGCTACGTGAGATGCAGCGGAAGATCGAGCAAGGCTCGCAGCAACTGCAAGGCGAGGTCCAAGAGCTTGCCCTGGAGCGAATGTTGGCGGATACATTTCCGACAGACGAGATTGCGCCGGTCAGTAAGGGTGTTTTGGGTGGCGACTGCATGCAAGTGGCCATCAACGGTTCCGGCACTGCATGTGGCCGCATCCTGTGGGAATCAAAACGGACAAAAAGGTGGGGCGGCGATTGGCTGGCGAAGGCACGAGATGATGCTCGCGCATCACGAGCCGACGTTGTCGTGATCGTTTCGGAAACGCTGCCCGATGGCATCCAAGGGTTTGCACCCGTTGAAGGCGTCTGGGTCTGCGGCTGGGCGGCAGCAAAGTCGCTCGCCACGGCGCTCCGTCACGGCTTGATCGAAGTGGGTAAGGCTCGGGTCGCGTTGGTAGGACAACACGCAAAACAAGAGCTCGTTTACAATTATCTCGCTAGCAGCGAGTTCGCACATCGAGTTGGTGGAATTGCGGAAGCGTTCGCCACGATGCAAACCGATTTGGAGAGCGAAAAACGCGCTTTCAAGAAGCAATGGTCGAAGCGTGAAAAGCAGCTAGAGCGGGCGATTATGAATACGACCAGCTTATATGGCGATTTGCAAGGCATCATCGGCGCTTCACTGCCCAAGATTGCAGGGCTGGAGACGATGCTGATTGAAGATCAACGGGAAGTTTAGATCGCAGCTCGGATGCGTAAGCGAAGGTACGAGTCGATCTACAGCGGTTTTTTCGCGATTGGGATTCGGACAGGCGATGAGATCATTTGCACCACGGTCACCAGCCCTCTGTAGGTCACCACGTCGCGCGAGATTTCGTCTTGCCGGCCGCAAGTTGCTTTTTCCGCTTTGCGTCGGCTAACACGCGGTCCGTGGAAACGTGCGGCTGATGCTTCGCACTGCTACGCTTCGGCAGCGGCTTATTCACGCCGCTGCCGAAGCGTAGCAGTGCGAAGCATCAGCAGCGGCTTATTCACGCCGCGCGGATGCTTCTTCAGCTTCCGCAGATCTACAGCCGCCGCCGACGCTAACAACTCCGCCGCCAAAGCCGCCGCCGGCAACGAATAAGACCTATCTCCTCGGTTGGTCGACGATCATGCCGGGGCGACGACAGGAGTTTCGCCGAGAACTCACTTCGTTCTTCGATTGGTACAACGAACATCGGCCGCATACGACCTTGCAAGGCTGCACGCCGAACGAGGTTTACCACCGCTGTTTTCCGGAGAACCGTCGGCTCCGATTCGAGCCGCGGTCGAACTGGCCCAGAGGCGCGCCGTGCGCCAAGCCGTCGTCCTTGGTCAAGGGACGGCCGGGCGGAAAGGTCGACTTGCAGGTCGCGTTTCATGCGGAACGAAAGCACTTGCCGATCGTGAAGCTCCGTCGCGCCGCGTGACCGGCGTTCGCCGCGCCAACGCGATGACTCAGCGGGACGACGCTCCGACTGCGCGCGGAGCAGCAGTTCCAGCCGCACACGGCATTCAATTTCCAAAGAACCACGGTGTTCGCTCAGCCGAACGCCACGGAAACGCCGCCGTTTTCCCGGAATCCACCGCAAAACCGTTGAACAGGCGTCAAGCGAAAAGTTGGTGGATCAGCGCACCGGACCGGGTAGTCGAAAACTCAGAAAAACCTTACTACGCGTCGCTTCTCTCGCCGCCTAAAACCGCGAAACTCGAACTAAGTGCCATTCTACTTGGTCGTTGCACGTCGGCCGAGTATTTTGACCTTACGGGTTGTCAGCACGGCGGAGCAACGCGGAACCGGTATTTACGGACTCCCGTTGGTCGTCCTGACACTTCATTTGCTGACGATCAATAATCCGTCCGTCACACGAGCCCATTGAGGGAGCCGGTGGCGGAACTGAAACGCTCGATCTCCACGCCGCCTCTTTGCAACATGGACGTGTAAAGATTGCAAAGCGGTTGCTGATCCTGGCCCATCAACGGGATCTTCTTTTCGGATTTGATCTTCGTTTCCGGTGCTGGCTTGAGTTCCTGACTCACCTCGTCCAGATAAGAACGGTTGAAGGCGAGGTGCTGGCCGTGTCGGAAGCCGCCGCCCGCGAGGATCACAGGAAGGTTGTAAGTCCAGTGCGTGTTTCCGTCTCGCAGGTTGCTGGTCATCATCACCATGGTGGAATCAAGCAGCGTTGATCCACCTTCCTTCGCGTTCTTGAGCTTGCCGAGCAGGCCGCCGAAGGCCAGCATCAGTTCAACCTCGACCTGGCGGCAGGCGGCGAGCTTTTTCGGCTCTTTACCGTGATGAGACAGATCGTGATGCATGCCGAAGGTCATGAGGCTGATAGCTCGAGTGGAATCGGTGACAAGCGCCAGATGGATCATGTCGATCATCAACCGGAACTTCGCCTGCTGCTGCTGGTTGTCGCCGATGTCTTTCGGCTCGCCGCCGATCGCTGGAGGCTTGGGGCGATTCACCCACTCGCGCGTCATTTTCAGTTGGCGTTCCACGTCGCGAACTGATTCAAAGTATTCGTCGACCCGCTGACGATCGGCGCCGCTGATCTGGCGATTCAGATTCTTCGCGCGGTCGCTGACGAAATCGAGCATGCTGCGGCCTTCGTCGATGCGGCGCAGTTCGGCGTCCATCTCGGCGGGCGTGGCGGCGAGGAAGAGCTTCTTGAAAACCGCTGAGGGCGATCCAATGGCGGGAATGGAGACGCCATTGGCGGTGACGGAAAGCGACTGGCCCTGCGTGGTCAGAGCGAAGCTCTCGTAGCGTGTCTCACCGCGAAGCTTGGCGGCAAATGCCTGGTCCACCGAGATGGTGTTTTTCAGATTGTGCGAGTAGTCGGGATACGGCGCGCCAGTGAGCATGACGGCCTCGGCTTTGTGCCCGCCCCCACCGGTGTTCGGATGGCTCAAGCCGCTGATCACCGTGAAGTCGTCGCGATAGGCGGCCAGATGAGCAAGGTGCGACGGCAAGACATAGTCTCGACCGGCGGCGACCGGCACGAACGCGGTGGGATCGAAGCCGAACGGAACTCCGATACAGACGATGCGACGTGGCGAAGCGGCCGGTGCGGCACCAAGACATCCCGTTGGCAGCATGGAGTCCAGTAGCGGTAAGCCGATCGCGATGCCTGCGTTTTTCAGGAAGAGGCGGCGAGGAATGGGTTTCATATAAGTGCGTTGCTTGATGAAAGGTAGATATAGACGTTTGTGTAACCGTGCTATTTCCGAATAAACAGTTCGCTCTGCACGACTTCATGAATCAGAGTGCGCAGGCCGAAATCGGACGCTTGGGATTTTTCCAAAATGGTATCGACGACCAGTTCGTCGCCAACCTCGACACTGACACCGGTGGCGAAGGTGACGAGCTTGCGGGCAAGGCTGCGGGCGAGGAGTTCGGGCCGGGCGGCAAGGGCGGCTTTGTAGGCGCGGACATCGGCGATTTCAACGCCTCCAGGAAGGCGACTCTTGGTGTCCACCGTGGCACCTTTGAGGTATTTCACATGGCCGTAGTTGCCACCGAAAAAGGCACGGGCATCCTTGATCTCAATTTTCTGGCCAGTCTCGGTGGTGCGGTAGTAATCGCGATAGCGGCCGATGGGATCAAAGGCTTCCAGCACAAAACCCGGCGGATCGATCTTCTGATGGCAACCGGCACAGGTTTTGACGGACTGGTGCTTGGCAAGCTGCTCGCGGATGGTGGTCGAGCCGCGCGTGTCGGGCTCGATCGAGCCGGCATTTGGCGGCGGAGGCGGCGCGGGCGTGCCGACGATGCGCTCCAGCAGCCAGACGCCGCGCAGCACAGGCGAGGTATTGGCACCATTGGCAGTGACCTTCAGGATGCTCGCTTGTGTGAGCAATCCGCCGCGCACACAATCGGCGGGCAAATCGACCCGGCGTAATCCAGCACCCGCCACTGGCGGCAAATCGTAGTGCTCGGCCAGGCGTTGATTGAGATAGGCGTGGGGTGCGGAAACGAGCGTCGTGACCCCGAGATCGCGTTCCACCAGATCGCCGAAAAAGGCGCGCGTTTCACCGACGAGCGAATCATGCAGCAGCACGTCCTGTCGGCCGTCGTGGATGTTCTCGAAGTACTCGGGGAACAGATCGCGGTCCGGCGTGGTCGCGTCGATCTCGCGCAGGTTCAGCCATTGCGAGAGAAAATCGCGTACGAAGACGCTGAATCGCGGCGAGGCGATCATGCGCGCCGTTTCCTGGCGCAGGACTGCGGGCTTGGTCAGTTCGCCCTTGTCGGCCAGCTTCCGCAGTCCGTCGTCGGGAGTGGTTCGCCACAGGAAATAGGAGAGGCGCGCCGCCAGCTCGTGGCTGTTCAACTTCGGCCCCTTCTCGACGAGGAAGAGAAACTCCGGCGAGCAGAGCACGGCACGGTGTGCGGCATTGAGCGCGACTTCGAGGCATTCGCCCTTCGCAAGGCGATCACGCGCCATCGCTCGATAAAGCTCGACTTCTTCGGCCGTTGCAGGACGGCGAAAGGCACGGCTGATGAATTGGGTGAGCGCCTCACGCATGGCCTCTTCCGTTTTGTCGGCAGGCAGTCGGACGGTCAGCGGGTCCGTTAGCGGCCGATACGCCCGCACCGGACGGAGGATTGAATCCGGCACCCGCGCTGTTTTCGCGATCTCCGCAGCCGGGACCAACTCCGCCACGTCGCCATAAAGCAACTGGTGACCCGATGGCGGCCAAGTCTCGATGAGTGGGCCGGTGATCTCCACGGGCTTCACCACGATGGCAGGTCCCACGGTGGCGATGGGTGGATTGGGATTGTTGAGAAAATGCCAGCCCTTGGGAATCTTCTCTGCCTTGTCGGGCGCATAGACACTGTAACCTGCGTCGATCCGCACTTTGGCCATGCGATAGGGTGCGATGATGATCGTTTCTCCGCGATCAAAGGATCGCGTCAGCTCAATGACGCTTTCTTTGCGATGGAGCGCGTCGAAGTGGCCGATCAGCTCCTTTCGCTTGCCGCCGGCGGCGACCCAGACGCTGTAGATGAGATCCTCGCCGTCGGTCGTGTCGCGTGATTCGGTCATAATGCGGATGCGATACCTGCCCGGTGCCTCGCGGGTCACCGCTTCGAACTGCCGCAATGCCACCGGCACTTCGATGTGCGTGTCGAGAAAGAAGTGCAAGTCTTCTCCGTGCAGATTGCACTGAAGCCGGTTGTGGGGATAGGCGGACCAGGGCTTTTCCACCTCGTGATTGAAGGCAAAACGGTGTGTCTTGGTTTCAGGCCGGGACTGTCGGACACTCGCCGCCTCTAACGCGCGATCCGCTGCCGCCATGTATTGCTGGATGTGAACCGGCGAGATGCTCAATGCGGCCGTTTGATTGCTGAAGCCGTCTCGCAGATCGTCCTCCGGCAAAAGATCCCGCAGCGACGTGTCGATGCCGAGCAGATCGCGGACGGTGTTTTCGTACTCGAGTCGATTGAGACGGCGTACGCGAACGCGGCCTGCTTCAACGTGCCGAGCCTGGGTTTCCTCATGAAACGCCGCCTTCAGTGCTTCGAGACTCGCGATGACCGCCGATTCCGCCGGTCGTTCAGTTTCCTCGGGAGGGGGCATCTCGCCGCTTTGCACTCGCGCCAACACGCGGCTCCATGCTTTGCGACTTGCCGCGTTCCCAAGATTCTTGCCCAACAAGTCCGCCCGGAAACCGCCCTCCTTGGTGGTTTCGTCATGGCACTCCCAGCAATGGTTCTTAATGAAAGACAGCGGCAGCTCATCAGCGCTGGCGGATTCGGCAGCAGGCAGCCCAATCAGCAGCGCCACCGGCAGGGCGGTGAAGAGTGTGAGAGTAAGTTTCATGTTCGTTGTCCATTCATTTGACTGGTGCGCTGGTCCACCGATCTTCGTGCCGTCGGCTTTTGGGTCGTAACCCGTCTCGAACAGGGAGTTTAGGCTAACTTTTCAGGAAGACGAAGAACCGCGTTTCCTGGGAATTGCTCATGCCGAGGCCGAACACGATTACGCAGATTCCTCTGCCCAAGGCATGGTCGACTCAGGTCAAATCGGCCTTCCTGCACGTAAATCGGTGGACTAGCACACAGGGCTTTGTTGGGCCTCGAACAGAAGCTACTTCTTCAAAGCGGCCTCGATCGCCGCTGCCGCTTGTGAACCGATCTTGCCGTAACCCGCGGGCGTATAGTGCACGTCGCCCGGCTTCGTGAATAGCTCGGGCTCGAACCTCTTCGTCAGTGAGTGCAGATCGTCGATCCGGACTCCGTGTTTTTTCATCACTCGTTCGGCCGCAGCATTGTACTTAAGCTCGTCGCCGACGACTCTTCCCGCTTCTCCTTCGGGCACGACGGTCGTGCTGGCCCAGACGAGCACGGCCCCGGTCTGCTTCAAGCGTTCGACGAGTCGTTCGAGATTCGCCTCGTACTCAGCGAGAGGAATCGCTTGCTTACCGTTTACCTTGTCGCGGTTCCCCTGCGTTTTCGAATCAGGATTGCGATAGCACAAATCCCACAGGCCCCAGTTGAAGTGGATGACGTCCCACTTGCCGTCGCCGAGCCAATCGTCGATTCCCGCGAGCCCCATCCGCGTCTCACCACAATTAGCGCTGGGGCGAATCACATTCGCTTTGCTCTTCAGCGCGTCGCGCACGACGGGCGTATATCCGATCGAAATCGAATCGCCGAGGATCAGTACGTTGGGAAGCGTCGAATCGGTCGCAACGGCGTCGTTTGCTTTCGGCTTGGCCGCGAAGGCGGATGAACAGGCGATCGATAACGCGAGCAGAACTACGGACGGGAATCGCTTCATGAGTATGCATTCCGGGATCAGTGGGAAATTCGTTGTTTACTGTCGGGGCGGGACAAGCTCCAGCATCGCTTCACCCATGGCTTTGCCGATCCGGTTGAACCAGATCGCGCTGCCGAGGTAGTGGTAAGCGCGGTCTCCTCCCACCAGTTTCCACTGCTCGAAGTTCTTTTGCCACGTGGGATAGAGTTCCTCTGCGGCCTTATCGACCAGCAAGTCGGTACGGAAGGCTTTGACGTTACCGCGAAACTCCGGCACATCGTTCATGGAGAGCTGCGCATCTCGGATCGTCAACATCGCACCGGCGGCCGGCTTCGATCCGTTCTGACCCATCGCGGCGATCACAAACGGCAACTTCGGCGCGTTGAGATCCATACGTACGTCTTGGATGAAATGCTTCATGTTCGAGGCGTACTCGTTCTCCGCCCCGTACTGGTCGTTCCAACCCTGGAACCAGACGAAGCCCGCGAGTTCCAACGGCTTGCCCTGCAGTTCGGGAAACATCGTCGCATAGCTATCCCCCACGTCTTTTACTTCCGCCAACATGTTGCGGTACGACGATCCATATTCCTTTTTCATTTCTTCCATCGTCGGCAACGGATCGTTCTTCTTATTCTTCTCGTTGTTCTTCCGGATCTTTGCCTGCGCTTGGTCAAGTTCCTTTTGGAGCACTTCCTCGGCGGGATAACCGGCCGAAGGCGAGCGGAAGAGTTTGTAGAGCGAGTGTCCGCCCCAGGCGGTTTTGATCAGGAGAACCGGTTCCTCGAAGTGGTTCCCCATTGCGGTGCCGAATTCCAACTCGGCGCCCGTGCGACCGGGAGAGCCGTAACCAACTGTCAGCGGTCCTTTGCGATCGAGAAACTTGATGAACACGTCATCGCGCACGATCCACTGATCGTTTTTTCTCAGATGCGCAAATTGATCCTTGGTTTTTGGATCGGTGGCCTGGTAGTCCAGCAAGGTATTCGGCGCTTTCCCCTCCATGTTCGATTGCCCGGCGAGAATGAACACCTTCACGGGCTTGTCGGCAGCGGTAAGCGGCTCGGCCGCCATAGTGGCCGCGATTAGAAGAACCATTGCGCAACGCATCATCACCAGCCTTTCGTTCGACAAGAGTCTCAAACAATCGGTACGGAATTCAACCTTCCAATCTGCATCATCGGAAAAACTATTCTATGCGAATGCTCAGCCGGACGCCGCAAACGTTTGCCATGCTGAACCGAACCTAGCGAAACGGCTTGGTCATTGCCCTGGAGTAGAGAGTCGTCCTTGATATCAGCTCGGGGCTCGATTCTTCGCTCCGGCATCCCGGGAAAGCGTTTCTAGGCTCGATGCCGGGCTGAGGTTCGTCGATCAGGATCCGCTGTCGCTCGATATCACCAAATGCCTAAATAAACGGCAAAAAAGGGTCATATATACATGATGCCGGTAGCTTAACTCTCGCCTCTCTGCGCGAGTCGGACCATGGCTGCGGCGCCGTCACGAATCGCTCGTGACGGACTCTCTTCTCGTCATGGAGTTCTCCCATGATTTCTCGTCCCCGTTTGTCGATGCCCGGTGCTTCGACAACCAGTCCTGTTTCTGCGCGCTCCTCCTGGTCGGGTCAGATCGTCGTCGGCTCGGTCACAGTTCCCGTCAAGGCCTATGCGGCGATTGCATCGCCGAGTAACTCCACCTTGCATTTGATTCACCGTGACTGCGGGCAGCCGATCGCTCAGCCGCGCACGTGCCCCACGCACGGCCCGGTCACCACCGACGACATCGCCAAGGTATTCCGGTTTGCGCCGGGAGACGACGTGGTGCTCTCGCCCGCCGACCTCGATTCGCTCAAGCCGCAAGACGATGATCAGCTTCGTATCGAACACCTGCTGACGTCGCCCGGCTTTGACCTCTCACTAACGAGCGGCCGGACTTTGTTTCTCATTCCGGCACACGCGGCTGCGGCGCCCGAATACGGCGTCGTCTGTTCGTTGTTGGCGAAGCACAATCTGTGGGGCGTCGGCCGAGCGGTGCTCCATGATCGAAGCCAGTTGATCGGGTTGCATGTCGTGCAAGACGTGCTCACTGCGTTCGTCTTGCAGTGGCCGCAAGCCAGGCGCGCTTGCCCCGCCTTCGATCGAACGCCGGTAGATCCACAGCGTCTGCGTCAGCTCGAGAAAGAAACCCTGCTGCTGCGTAAGAGTTTTGCCTGGGACGAGTATCAAGACGACTACGAGCCGCGGCTGACCGAGTTGGTACGCGCGAAGATTGCGGCCCGCGCAGTGAGTACTGCGACCACTACGGCGAAATCCCGCAAGAAGCCGAATCCCACCCTGACTGCACGGGCCGCTTAACCCAGGAGAAACTCACATCACTAACCCTCGTTCGGGCGACGGACTCTCCACGTTTCGCTTTCGTAAACGGACTCCCGGCACCTTTGTTCTCGTCCCCTTTGCCAAACAAGGTCGCTCAATTCGCTGTCAGGGGCAATTGGAGGCTGCCGCTGCCCAGATCCTCGTCGCCTCGCCGGTAGTTCGTAGCCTTGAAGAACAGCCTTTGACCATTTGGTACGCCTGGGACGACGTCGGCGGCATCGAGCTACTCGCCGGACCGCCGCTCCGTAAACCTCCGCTCCCACGGCGCGCTTCGTACATCGTGCCGGACTTCTTGGTCCAGTTCCACAGCGGTGCGCAACACCTCATCGAAGTCAAACCCTCCGCCAAGCTGGCTCGACCCGACGTCCAGCGGAAGCTGTCCGTCGCCCGGCAGTTTGCCGAGCGACAAGGCTGGACGTTTCATGTCGTCACCGAGCGCGAATTAAGAGTGGGACCGCTCCTGAACAATGTCCGATTACTGAATCGGTTTCGGTGCGTATCGGTATCTGTGGAAATGGCTCGCCACATTCAAGAACTTGTCGCCGGGCAACCCCGACGTTGGCTGGACATGGCGCAGAAGCTCTCTGCACATGCCCCGATCGCCATCGCAAAAACCTGGCTCCTGCACTTGGCGGCTACGGGGCAACTCGACATCGATCCGCGTGGCGCACCGATCACGGACGCCACGCTTCTTTACCCCGGAGGAACCATTGCATGGGATCCATTCGACTCGGTGTGGGTACCGAGTGGCTCCTCGACGGTCGGTCCTTCCGGATCGTCCGCCAACTCGGCCCCCACGAATTCATTGCCGAAGACTTGAAGTATCGCCTCGAACGCTCGTTCTCGGAACAAGAATTATTGGACCAGTACGCACGGGGCCGGTTGCGTTTCGTCCCCAACACGCCGGAGTCGGAGACCGCCGCATCAACCGACCGACCGGCAACGATGGTCGTGATCGCGCATGCTGAATTCAAGAAAGTGGCTGACCGCTGGCTGGCAATCGAGCCGCTCACAAAACTCGATCGGCCGCCAACCGAAAGTGATTTTTTAGCTCGACAAGCCGAATTGACGACCGCAGGCAAGTGTTGCTCGGCGAGGACTTTGCGGCGGTGGTTCACCCGCTGGAAGCGGGCGGGCTATGATCGGCTGAATTTATCGGCCCGCTTTCGAAATTGCGGCGGCCGCGGAAAATCCCGCAGTCAGGGATGGCTGCGACGATTTCCATTGCTGCGCGAACTGGTCGATCGGGCGATCCGAGAAGTGTATCTTACCACCGCTCGGCGGCCGATGTCGGCCGTCGTACGGCGGGTCTTGGAAGATCTGCAGCGGCACAATTCCCGAACGAGCGCCGCCCAGGCGCTCCCCGTGCCGAAGCAAGGTTCGCTGGCTCGGACTATCGCTCGGCGGGTGAACCAACTCGATCCTTATGAAATCGACCGGGCCCGTTGGGGCCATCGAATCGCCGACCAACGGCATCAAGCGACGACGCGCCAACAGTTGGCGACGCGCGTTCTCGAACGGGTAGAGATCGATCACTCGCCGCTCAAGGTCGTCGTGGGAACTCAAGCCGGTCCGATCGGCCAACCCTGGCTGACCGTGTTGATCGATTACTACAGCCGCCTGATCGTCGGATTCTGTATCGGCTTCGAACCGCCGTCGTACGCCGTGATCATGGAAGCACTGCGACAAGCGATCCTGCCCAAGACCTATCTGCGCACCAAGTATCCGCAGATCGTGCACGATTGGCCCTGTTACGGCGTTCCCGAAAAACTGATCTGCGATCGGGGGTCGGATTTCACCAGTAACGATCTGGAGCAGGCGGCGTTTCAACTCGGCCTGGAGCTCGACTTCATGCCGCCCCGGACGCCCCATTTGAAAGGGACCGTCGAATCGTTCTTCGATACGCTCAACGATCAATTACTGTCGGCCTTGCCCGGACGAACGTTTCGTAGTTGGGAAAAACGAGCCGATTATCAACCGGACGACGGTCCGCTGCTCCCTTACGAAGCCCTGGTCGAGATCATTCATCGGCACTTGATCGACGTCTATGCGCAAGAAAAACATCCGACGGCCGCTAAGACGCGGCTGGAAATGTGGCAAGAAAGCGTTGCCGAATTCCCTCCGGCGTTGCCGTCCTCGCCGGATGATTTGGTGGTGCTCTTGTCGAAGACGGTGGAACGAACGTTGTCGGTGCGGGGCATCGAGCTCAACGGAATGTTTTACGCCGGGGATGAACTGTTCGCGCTGCGGGCCGAACTGGCGGCCAACAATCTACCGGCCGACAAATTGACCGTGCGCTACAACCCTTGGGATCTCGGGGCGATCTGGGTGTTGAATCCCGTCAACCGCCACTATCTCCCGGCCGTGGCCGTCGACGCCGCCATGCAGGGTCTGACCGAGTACCAGTGGCGCGTATTACGTCGGGTCGTACGCGAGCGGTTTGATGATCCCGATCGTCTCTTGTCGCTGGCAGCCGCACGTAATGCGATTCGCGATGTGGTCGATGCGGCCGTCACCAAACCTTCGCGACGACGTCGGACGCGCGCGGCGCGTTTCGCCGGTGCTTATCAAAACGGGCCCGAGCAACCTGCGGACAATCCTCCTGAATCAGCTGCGGATCATACCGTGTCCTCGATTCCCGAGGAACCGCAAGTCACTGCGGAGGAAACGATCGAGATCAACCTGGCCGAACTCAACGTCGACGACTGGGATGTCGCCGGCTAACCCTCACCCTCACTGCCAAGGAGATCCTTAAATGACTTCCTCCACAGGTCCGCCGTCCGATGAAGATCGCGCGCGATGGCGATCCGTGCCGATTGCTGAACGGATCACGTTGGCGCAGAAGTTGATCGTGCTGCACCCACGGTTTCGCGATGCGGTCGGACTTCTGGAACGTTGTCATCGCTCGTTTGGTCAACCGAACGAACCGGCCTGCGGCGCTCTGCTCGGCACCTCAGGCGTCGGCAAGACGAGCGTCGTCGACCATTATTCGAAACTCCATCCCGGCGGTGAAACCGAAACGGGCCTGCGGCGGCCGGTACTGAAGGTCACGCTCCAACCGGAAGCCCGACCCAAGGGGATTGCCGCCGATCTGTTGCTCGCATTGGGCGATCCGGCTTGGTCGAGCGGCACGGTGCAGACGCTAACCAATCGGGCTGTCAAATTGCTCCACCGCTGCGGCGTCGAACTGATCGTCTTCGACGAATTCCATCACCTGTTCGATATCGACCGCGCCAAGGTGATGACCAAAGCGGCCCAGTGGCTCAAGGTGTTGATCGTCAACACGCGGATCCCGGTCGTAGTTTGCGGGATGCCGGAAGCCGAGCATGTCTTGCGGGCCGAGCATACCGAACGCCGCTTCAAAGAACGCCTGACGCTCCGCTGCTTCAACTGGCGCACGCCCGCCGGACGTCAAGAGTTCTGCGGGATGCTCAAGCGACTTGACGGCGTTCTGCCGTTAGCCGAATCCTCGGGACTGGCGGAGCCGGACATGGCGGGCCGACTGTTTCTGGCCTGTCGCGGCGTCTCGGATTACTTGATGACGCTCATGCGGAGCGGAGTAGCCGAGACGCTCGGCCGGGGTCAGGAACGAATCGAAGTGGCGGATCTCGCCCGCGTCTTTGCGCAAAAACTGGCCCTGCAGCGCGTCTTGGCCGAGCAAGCCAACCCGTTTATCGGCCCGCTCGATGCCGGAGCGCTCGATCGAGTGCAACCGGCCGATATCGCCCGAGGCCCGGGCATCGGCCTGACACCGCGGGCCACTCGGGCCAAACAGCGATCACTAACCGCGAACCAACTCTTGGGAGGTTCCTAAATGCATCTCCGTTCACTGCCGGTGCGGGAGTCGCCACTGCCGGGTGAATCGCTCACCAGTTTCGTGCGGCGGCATGTCGTGGGGATGGGTTATGAATCGATGGTGCGATTGTTGTCGCTGGTCGACGAGGTCGAACTACCGTCCCACCTCGACCATCTGGGCCGCGGTCCACCGCTTGGCGCTTTGTCGGGCCTGCTCGGTCGCCCGTCTTCGTTGTTGGCTGATCTGACAGTGCATCGATTTGCAGAATCTTTAGTCCTGCAACCACAGGGCGCACCGCCGGCCACGCTGTGCGATTCAAAAACCCTGCTGCGATTTTTTGATCCGGCTCATCCTCGGGTATGTCCCGAGTGCCTCAGAGAAGGCACGACCTATGAACGACTGCTCTGGTCATTCCGACCGCTGCCGATCTGCCTTGAGCATGGCGTGACGCTTCTCGACCGTTGTCCGGCCTGTGGTCGGCATGCACGACCGGCACGTCTTGACCTCGAAATCTGCCGTTGTGGTTTTCGACTGACCGAGACTGCTGCGATCATGATTGGATCGGGCGCTTTCTCCAGCGCCGCGCTGATTCAAACCTGTTTGCGGGGCGAACCGTTCGCAGCGCTCGATTTATCCCCGGCGGCCGCTTTGGCTTGGCTCGATCGATTGCGCTCCGCCGTCGCTCGGACGCCGTCGTGGATCGAGCGGACCCGCGAAACGTTCCAATTACCGGGTTCACTTTCCGCCGAATCGGTGGCATGGCTGGGGGCGGCGGAGTTTTTGGAAGTCGGTCCTGCTCGCTTGGCGGAGTTTCTCGACGTCTATCAAGGGATCGCCAAACACCGTTCGACGTCGACCGGCGTCAATCGGGCGTTCGGACATCTGTTGCGCGACGCCGAACGGCTGGAAAGCCTGGGTTACTCGGGTCCAGCCGACGCCTTGAGACAGTATTTACTAGGGCGCTACACGCACGGCCACCTGAGCGGCAAAACGACCTTGTTTCGCGAGGCGAGCCGGCGGCGGCAACTTCGCGCTCGAGAGTGGATCCCCCAAACAGCCGCCGCGCGGCAACTTGGAATCTGTGTGCCGACGCTCGCCCGGTTGGTTCGGCAGCAGGTCTTAGCGGGCCGCGTGCATCCGGCGGGTAAGCAAGGACGGACGGTCGGGCTCGTGTCTCGCGCGGCAGTCGTCGATTTACAGCGACGGCTGTCGACGGGATTCACGGTCACGCAGGCCGCGCAGCGTTTGGGCGTCGATCGACACCGAGTGCTGGAGTTGATTCAGGAGGAAGTCTTGGCGGGCGTCGTGCGCATCGCCCGCCGTTGGCGGATTCCGGCGGCAGCGGTCGAACATCTGTCGGCGACCGTGGCTCAGCTGCCGCCGTTACTGGATCGCACTTCCGAATGGCTTTCGCTGCGAGAGGCCACGCGGCGGTTCGGCGCCGGCCATCTCAATCTGGCGCGTATCGTTCGTCTGCTTTGCGCGGGCCGGTTATCGGCACGGCGCGAGCCGAATGAGACCAGCCTCCGGGGCGTGTACCTGCAATTGTCCGACCTGCGTTCATGCACTGAAGAAGCAACTGCTCAGCACTCGGTAACCGCCGGCTGGACGCTAAACCGCCTAGCCAAGTTGCTCTTTCCGGAGCAGCCCCTCAAGGACGTCGTCTTACGAAAATGGATGGGGGCCGGGTTGCTCCGCGGTAAGCGGCAGGCCAAGCAGTGGTGTATCGTAGACGAGGAGGTCGCCCGCTTCCGAACGACGTACTGCCTGGCCCAAGAAGCTTGCCGGATCCTCGGCATCAGTCGCTCCACACTCGCTCGCTGGGAGCGCGACGGGCGAATTGCTCCCGTCTACGGTAAACGGACGCACCGTGCGGCCGGAGCTTCTCTCTTTCGCCGCGCCGATTTATCGCGGCTGCTCGACCGCACGGCTGCGTAGCCTGCGGTCGTTTTCTTTGCCTCTTCTGACAAGGAGTTCGCATGGAACTCTGGATCGTGATTGCGCTGTTACTCATCGCGCTCGTGACGACGCTGTTGGTGCTCGTGCGGCAGATCCGTCTGCAACGCGCCTTGCGTCGTTTACTAGCGCGCTTACTCAACCTTTGGAGAACCCGTTATGCCGCCCATCGTCCGGTTCCCTCTGCTACTGCTCCTGACCCTGTCGGTCGGCTGTGACGACCGGGAGCAACAACTGCGCATTTGGCAACAAGAACAGGTAACGCAGATCCAACGACACGCCCAAGAAAATGCCGCCACGACGAATGCCCTGGTTGCCGCGGACGCCGAAAGCCGAAAGCAGTTTCTCGAGCTGGAACAAGATCTTCAGAACCAACGCAACGTGTTGGAGCAAGATCGGCAGGCGGTAGCCACGGCCCGGGAACGGGTACCGCTGCTCGCCGTTGCACTCCAGGGAACCAGTGCCGTACTGCTGGGAATCCTCGCGCTCGGCGTGACCGGTTATCTGCTTACGCGGGCGCAGAGCGACGACGGGGCCGTCGAACTGGAAGAGACGTTACTCATGGAGCTTTGCAGCGAGTCGATGTTGTTTCCCCCACTGCCATCGGCTGTATCCGGCCCCGTAGCGGCACTCACGGCTACGGACGACGTCGCGTCCTCCGCTTCTCTCACCACCAACCCCTCAGGAGACGTTCAGTGTCGCACATCGTGACGATCAAAACCGAAGTCCGTGATCCGGCGGCGATCCGGTTGGCCTGCGGTCGTTTGAATTTGGCGGATCCCGTGCATGGGACGGCCCGCTTGTTTTCGAGCGAAGCCACCGGCTGGCTCGTGCCGCTACGCCGTTGGCGCTATCCGCTCGTCTGTCAGACCGAAACCGGGCAACTCGCTTACGACAACTACCAAGGGGCTTGGGGCGAACCGGTCGAACTCGACCGTTTCCTCCAAGCCTACTCAATTGAAAAAACCCGGCTCGAAGCGAGAAAGCAGGGCCACCACGTCATCGAGCAGCCGCTCCCAGACGGCGCCGTCAAGCTCACGCTGCAAGTCGGAGGTGCCGCATGACGTCACCCGGATTTAAGACGATTGAAATCATCGTCAGCCCGACCGGGGCCACGACCGTCGTGACGCACGGTTTTACCGGTGCCGCCTGTCAGGAAGCGAGTCGCTTTCTCGAGCAGGCGCTCGGGGCGCGGCTCAGCGAACAGCGCACTTCGGCCTTCTACGAAGCTACACCAACGACCGCCGTCCTCGAACGGCAGGAAGGAGTGTGAGCCAATGCCCTCGTTGCAACTGGTGATCAACGTTTACGGCGGCCTCGTGCAGGAAGTCTTTTGTTCGGACCCCGAGATCGAAGTCCTGCTCGTCGACTGGGACGTCGAGCCGGCGGATGCCGAGCATCCATCCATCGTGCACGTCCCCGCGGACGATCGTCGCCCACAACTCGCTTATGTCGCACCGCTCGCCGTGCAAGCGCTCGACGCGCTGCAGGGAACACAAGTCGCCGCGGCCATCAATACGGCTGAACAGGCTGCGTGGTGAGCGACTGCGTGGTGACTTCAACTTTTCAAACGATCCATACAACCCTCAGGAACTTTTGGCATGACCTTAACTCAACGTCTGCGCGAACTGATCGACGCCTGCTTCACCGGCCTCTGGTTGCAGTCGCACGAACATGAAGATGCCCTGGCCGAGATCGCCCGTCTCTGTCGCGAGCAAGGCTGGCGACTCGCCCAGTGGGATGTCAGTAGCGGCCTCCAGCTCACTGGCACCGAAGCGACGACCGGCACTTCCGCCGGGCAAGATCCCTTGGCGGCCCTCCGGGCGTTACCTGCGCTGGCCGCACCCGAAACGACGGCGGTGCTCGTGCTGAAGAACTTTCACCGGTTTCTCAACAGTGCCGAGATCGTGCAAACGCTCGTTCAGCAGTTGATCGCCGGTAAACAGTCCCGGACGTTCGTGATCATCTTGTCGCCGGTCGTACAGATCCCGGTGGAACTGGAAAAACTCATCCTCGTGGTGGAACACGAGTTGCCGAGTCGTGAGCAACTTCACGAACTGGCCCGTGGCGTGGCAACCGAACCAAGCGAAATGCCCACCGGTCCCCAACTCGATGCGCTCCTCGATGCGGCAGGCGGCTTGACCCGTTATGAGGCGGAAGCGGCCTATAGTCTTTCGCTCGTGCGGCACGGTCGATTGCTGCCCGATGCGTTGTGGCAGATCAAGAGCAGCCTGCTCAAGCAGAGCGGCCTGCTGCAACTCCATCGGGGCGGCGAAACGTTCGAGCAACTCGGCGGACTGGAGGCGATCAAAGCCTTCTGCCGGCGGGCGTTGCGCCCCGGCATGCGTCCGGCCAACGTCCGGCCGCGCGGGATTCTGCTCTTGGGCATTCCCGGTACCGGTAAATCGGCGTTGGCCAAAGCGCTCGGCAATGAAACCGGCCGTCCCACGCTGACGCTCGACGTCGGCACGCTCATGGGTGGCATCGTCGGACAGACCGAGAGCAACATTCGCCAGGCGCTGCAAATCGCCGATGCCATGGCTCCCTGCGTTCTCTTTCTGGATGAAGTGGAAAAAGGCCTGAGCGGAGTCGCGAGTTCGGGCCAAACCGACAGCGGCGTATCGGCCCGACTCTTCTCGACCTTCTTAACCTGGCTCAACGACCACACCAGCGACGTGTTCGTGATCGCCACCTGCAACGACATCTCGAAACTGCCGCCGGAGTTCTCACGAAGTGAACGGTTCGACGCGGTGTACTTCCTGGACCTGCCGAGCGCCGTCGAGAAGCAAGCGATCTGGAACCTCTATCGGCAACTCTTTGCGCTCGATCCCGAGCAGCGACTGCCGACTGACGAATCCTGGACCGGCGCGGAGATTCGCGCCTGTTGCCGTTTGGCCGCGCTGTTGGATCTGCCGCTCGTCGAATCGGCCAAGAACATCGTCCCCGTGGCCGTAACGGCCGCCGAATCGGTTGAGCGTTTGCGCAACTGGGCTGCCGGACGCTGTCTTGATGCGACGCACAGCGGAGTCTACCAACGGGCCACGCCGAAAGTCGGCAAGACCGCGCGCCGCGTCACACGCGATCCGTCCCGCAACTAGTTATGGAGTAGCTCGATGCGACTCGCTACCGAACTGTCGCCGGCCGAACTCGCGGCGATCGTTAACTCGCTGCAGCAGGCGCTGTATCTCGACTTCGCTGACCGGAACCAAAAAGTCTGGAATCCCGACAAGTCGTGGGACGGCGCCGACGTCTGTGACCAATTGAGTTTACTGCTGGCCGACCACGGCCTGGTGCCGCAATCGGTCACGGTCATTCCACCCGACCCTCCTCCTCATTCTCCGGAGAAACCTCATGATCTCGACGACTCAGGATCGTCCCGCCGCGCGGCGCACCGTCGATCCCGCCGCCCGCCTGCGTAACTCGATGGCTGCGGTCCGCGTTAGCCTCAGCGGTTTGGGAACCCACAAGACGCTGACCCCGGAACAAAAGTCCGAGGCCGCCGATCCCTTTGACGCCAGCGGTCAGTTCCTGGCCGCCAGCAAGAAACTGCTCGATACCAAGCATCCGGCCTTTCGCGCCGTGACCGGCGTCCGGGGCCGGATCATTCAGTATTGGAAGGGAATGACGCTCCCTTATCCCGAACCGGGCGTGCGCTTGATCCGCCTCGATCAGATCGACGCCTTCAACCGGCGTCTGAGTGAACTGCGCGACGAACTGGAGGAAGCGGTCGAACAACTCGATCGGCATTACGCCGAACTGCAGTCCGCCGCCCGCACTCGACTCGGTCGCTTATTCAACGCCCAAGACTATCCGCCGTCGCTACGAAACCTGTTCGCCGTCGACTGGGATTATCCCTCGGTCGAGCCGCCGAGTTACTTGCAGCAAGTCAATCCGGAACTCTACGAGCAAGAATGCCGTCGGGTGGCCGCACGATTCGATGAAGCACTGCAATTGACCGAGCAGGCGTTTTGCGACGAATTGAGCCAGCTCATCGTCCACTTAAACGACCGTCTCAGCGGCGTGACGGACGGCAAGCCGAAAGTCTTTCGCGATTCGGCCGTGACCAACCTGGTCGAGTTCTTTGCCCGGTTTCGCAATCTCAACGTCCGTTCCAACGAGCAGTTGGATGAACTGGTCTCGCAGGCCCAGCAAATCGTCCAAGGACTCCAGCCGCAAGCCTTGCGCGAGAATCGCATCCTCCGGCAAACGGTCGCCGGCGAGTTGGCCGACTTACGAACCTCGCTCGATACGCTGCTCGTCGATCGGCCGCGGCGCAATATCGTGCGTCGCGCCCCGGCTTTGCAGGAGGCCGCCTGATGCAACTTGTCGTGACCGCCGACGGCGACCTCCGCTTCATCTATGCCGAAACGGTCGACCTCCGCAGTCTGGGACCGACCGTGATCCGCCGCGGATCGTACGTTGAACCGGATACAGCGGGCAATTGGCTCGTCGATCTCGGGCCGGTCGACGGTCCCCGACTCGGACCGTTCGTCAAACGGAGTGAGGCCCTCGAAGCCGAAGTTGCCTGGTTGCAGGAGTACTGGTTGATTCGGTCGGAGCCGTCGAAGTAACGATCGAACGCTGAACGAACTTTTGAATGTCTGTTGTCAGGCCTCCGCGCGGTGCGGGGGCCTTTTTTGTTGCGCTTTGTCTTCCCCAACGGAAAGAAATGCCATGACCCAGGCTGAACTGAACCGAGCCGTCGCCCGTGCGACCGGCGAATCGATTCGCGAGATCGCTCGTCGCGGTTTCGTACTGCTGACCCCCGTCCCGGTCGAACGAGAACCGCTCGTCGTCGACTGGGATCGGCTCGACGCCGAGCGTTGCACCTCGTTCTTCGAGCAACGCCCGGCCGAACGGGCAGCCTGAACGGCCGCAGGTGACCGATCCTCAATTACCCCAGGAGAGTCTGCTTGATTACCTTCTCGCGCCGCTTGGCTCGTCGCGTACGAGCCGTGTTTCGCCGCGCGTTGCGACCGTCGCCGAGGGAGACTTCTCCCTCGGTGGCGATCGTCGCCACGCCCCGCACCTTTCGCTTCACCGCCCGCAACGCCCGCATCGCCGTGGCTTACGAAGAAGCCGGACGCTTTGCGCCGGCCGAACTGGCCGTGCCGCTGAGCTTCTTCGACGATTGCGCCGGGAGTCGCACCGACCTCGTCCAACTTACCCCCGCCGAATCCAATGCGCTCATCGCGCGATGGGACGACGACGGCGTTCAGCAATTGCTCGTCGTCGAACAACGGCCTTTGCCGAAGTCGACGGATTTCCCGTCACTGCCCGAGCAACTGACAAAAAATCCGCCGCGCCTGATGACCGCCTTGCGAGATGCCGCGGAGACCACGGATGCGACGTCCTTGCGCTACGCGCTGGGCTGTATACAGATCCGCGGCAAGCGAGGTGAGATTGCCGCAACCGACGGGCGGCAGTTGCTGCTGCAGCGCGGATTTGAGTTCCCGTTCGAAGACGACCTCTTGATCGGCCGCCACCACGTCTTTCAGGCGAGCGAGTTACTCGCCGCCGACCACGTCGCCGTGGGATTGCACGACGGCTGGTTCACGCTGAGAGCCGGGAATTGGACGGTGCAGATCAAGGTCGAGTCCGAAGGGCGCTTCCCGCGCGTCGACGACATTATTCCGCCCGTCCTACGATCGGTCGCCAGTTGCCGGATCTCGCCCGCCGACGGCCGGCGCTTGGTGCGTTCGTTAACGTTGTTGCCGAGCGACGACGAGCAAGATTCGCCGGTGACCATCGATCTCAACGGGCATTTTGCCGTTCGGGCCCGATCGCCTCGCTTCGCAACACCGGTCGAAGTGACGCTCACCGGGCATCAGCCTCAGGGCGAACCGCTCCGCGTGGCCGTGAATCGTCGTTATCTGGAGCGGGTCGGTAAACTCGGGCTCGGTGAACTCCACCTGTTCGGGCGTAATGCGGTTCTCCATGCCCGTGACGAACAGCGTTCCTATATCTGGATGCCGCTGGCGGCGAGCGCCATCGTCCCGCCCGTTCCAGCCGATCCGGCGCTGACCCGCGCAGCCGCCTGAACGCGGGATCCCCAACTTTCACTTACAGGAGACCACATTTCCCATGGATACTCTGATCGTACTGGGTATTCTCGGCTGGCTCGGCGTCTGGTGTTACACCAAAGGCAAGCACATCGGGAGCGTCAAAGGCTACCACGTCGGTCGCTCGCGACGCCGCCGCTGATCATTCGAACCGCCGAAGCAAGATAAGAAACTCCTCCCCGCGCCCGGTGTCCCGGGCGCGGGGAGGGTTGATTTTTCTTTAGCTATCAGAGACTTACGGCGAGTGAGGTCGGGAAATTGGCGTGAATCAACGGCGCGAGCCGAGCGCCAGATGATTTCCTTGACAAACTTTATGTCTCAACGTGACAAACTTTGTGTCCGTTTTGACAAACTTTATGTCCGACACCATTCTGTAATCTTACACGTCCAGGTTTCGCACTTCCAGCGCGTGGCGTTCGATGAACTCACGGCGGGGTTCGACCTTCTCGCCCATGAGGACGCGGAACATGTCGTCGGCCGAACCAGCGTCACGCATGCTGACTTTGAGCAGCGTGCGGTTGGCAGGATCAAGCGTGGTCTCGCGGAGTTCTTCCGCGTTCATTTCGCCCAGACCCTTAAACCGCGTGACCGTGAGCCCCTTTTGGCCCAGGTCTCGCACCGCACCAACTAGCGTGCGTAAGTCTTGCAGGTCCGTCTCATGATCGCCTCGCCTGAGTACGTAGCGGGCTTCGTCGCTGCCTGTTCGCTCTTGCGGAATAAGCACGTCGATCTCGAAGCCAAAAGCCCGTTTGAGTTCTGCGAGCCCCGAGTTGATCGTGCGCACTTCGTGCAACTCGGTGATGTGCAACTGCGAACTGGGTTTGCCGTTGCCAGCTTCGACAACAGCCGATTCATCGACAGCCAGTTCCTTGCCGGCGACTTTCTCTTGTTCCGATTTGAACTGATCGAGTTCACTCGCGCTGACGAACCACTTGTCGTGGACGCCAAGAAAAACGTGATAGTAGGGTAACCGCCCTTCGGAGTCTTTCCGCTGGGCATGCGCCCGCAAGCTGATGCCGCGACGTTCGAGCGCGATGATGGCTTCGTCCATGTCGGCCAGCGTGGTGCAGAGCTTGGTCATGTCGGCCCCGCTGATGATCTTGCCATCGCGAAGGTCGAGTTCGCAGTCCGAGAGCCCCTTGTTGAGCAGTTGGGACTTCATCTCTTCTTCGGTCTGAACGTAGTACGTGTCCTTCTTGCTCTTCACGCGGAAGAGCGGAGGCTGGGCAACGTAGACGTGGCCGCCGGTAATGAGTTGATACATCTGGCGGTAGAAGAAGCAGAGGAGCAACGTGCGAATGTGCGAGCCATCGACGTCGGCATCGGTCATGATGATGACCTTGTTGTACCGCCGGCGAGACAGATCCTGCTCCATGCCGATGCCAGCCCCGATGGCCTGAATCATGCTCTGCACTTCTTCGTTGGCAAGCACTTTGTCTTCACGCGATTTGTATGCGTTGATGATCTTACCTCGCAGCGGCAAGATCGCCTGGAAATCTCGCAGGCGGCCACCTTCGGCCGAGCCACCGGCCGAATCACCTTCGACCAAGTACAACTCGCACTCTTCCATCTTCTTACTGAGGCAGTCGCGCAACTTGCCCGGCAAGCCGCCGCCCGAGAGCGCATTCTTGCGGACGCGGATCGCTTCTTTCGCCTTACGAGCTGCTTCGCGCGCTTCCGCAGCGAGGGTCGCCTTCTTCAGAATCGTTTTGGCGACCTTCGGGTTCTCTTCTAGAAACTTGCTGAAATACTCGCCGAACGACGCATTGATGATCCCTTCGACTTCGGCATTGAGCAGGCGGTTCTTGGTTTGCGATTGAAACTGCGGATGCGGCACGCGCACCGCAATCACGACCGTCAACCCTTCGCGAAAATCTTCGCCGCTGACGGTGACATCCTTGAACATGTCTTCTTTTTTGCCGTACGCATTCAACGTCCTGGTGAGTGCTGTCCGGAAACCGACCACGTGCGTGCCACCGTCCGGAGTGTGAATGTTGTTGACGTAAGCATGCAGGTTTTCGGTGTACTCGTTGACGTACTGCAGGGCAATTTCGAACTGCACGCCTTCGCTTTCGCCGCTGACATACACCGGTTCGTTGTGAATGGCCTCGGTGGCGCGATTCAAGTACTCGACGTATTCGACAATGCCCCGCTCGTAATGGAACTCTTCGGTCTGACCATTCCGCTCGTCATGAAACTTGATGCGCACGCCGTTGTTGAGGAACGCCAAATCTCGCAGGCGCTTCTGCAACTTGTCGAACTGGAACTTGGTGGTGGTGAAGATCGTACCGTCCGGCTTGAAGCTCACCTTGGTGCCACGCTTGCTGGTCGCACCCATGCGGCGAGCTTCGCCCTGCGGCACGCCTCGCTCAAACTCCTGCTGATACATGTGGCCGTTGCGAAAGACCTGCACCTCGCACCATTGCGAGAGAAAGTTCACCGCCTTGATGCCGATGCCGTGCAACCCACCCGAAGTCTTATAGCTCTTTTTATCGAACTTGCCGCCCGCCTTCAGGTTCGTCATTACCACTTCGAGCGCGGTGACTTCCCGGCCCTGCTTGACCGATTCTTCTTCATGACGATCGACGGGAATACCGCGGCCGTCATCCTCGACGCTGCAAGAACCGTCGTTGCGAATCGTGACGAGGACGTTCTTGGCATGACCGGCCATTACTTCGTCGATGGAATTATCGACGAGCTCATAAACCAGATGATGCAGCCCTTGCTCATCGATATTGCCGACGTACATTCCGGGCCGTAGGCGCACGTGATCGACGTCGGACAAGTGCTGAATCGACTCGGAATCGTAATCGTCTTTTCCAGCGGGATTCGGATCTTGATTGGCTTCAGACATGGTATTTGTTGCACTTCCCAAACCGCCGAAGCGGTGATTACTGACTACTTCACTGGACCTACACGGAACTTGATATCACGAATCTTCTCTTGCATCTGGCTGGTCGCGGCGGCTTGAGCGAGCGACTTCACCAGCTTGGCTTTGACGAACGTCAACTCTTGCAGAATCGCCGAGTTGCCGACGAACACCTCCAGGACACCCCGCTTCACCTGCCCTGCTTTGGTTTGCGAACTGAATCGCTCACCGACAGCTTGATTCCAAACGGCATCGAGCGAAGCAGCTTGCTGCACGTTGGCATAGCCGCGCTTGACGAGGAGTTGCCCGACGACATCCCCCATCTTTTTCGCAGCGGCAACAGGGACCCGCCGCCGCTTGTAGTCGTCCTGCAGATAACGTTCTTCTTCGGTTGGTTTTTTCATTCATTCATCCATGAATGCGCGTGTCAGAACGGGCACAGATTGATTCTTTAGCGATCGCGCGAGAGGGGCATCACGACATACCCGTAACGGTCGTCGTCAGCCAGGAAGACCGCAGCGGTCTCGCTGTTTTCGATCTCGAGCGTGATGTTCGTTTCGGGACTCAAAACCTTCAAAAAGTCGGAGACAAAACGGTGATCGAGCGTGACGACGATTGGCGGTCCGTCGTAAGCGATCGGCAGTTCGACTTGAGCCTGGCCGATATCCGCCGTTGACGATAACAGCGTGAGCGTGCCGGGCTGAAAGCTGAAGTCGATGCCGCGGCTATCGTTGTTGGTCACCACCGCGGCCTGACGCAAGCAGGCGTGCAACGGACCGACCGTGAGCGGAATCCGCTGCATGTCGCGACGATTAGGAAACACATCGCGCCAGCGTGGAAAGCGCCCTTCAACCAGCCGCGAATAGAACGTCGCGCGCGGTGTACGCAGCAGCACATCGTTGCCACGGGCTGCCAGGTGGACTTCGCCATCGGAGTCTTGCACCGAGCGATTGAAGAGCCGCATCGACTGCGTCCGGATGATCGTCATCGTATCACCGGTCTTATGACCACCGACCGAAGACGCTGGGCCTTCCATGCGCGACAACCGGCGACCGTCAGTCCCCACGGCGATGATTTTATTCTCGTCGAGTTCGACCAGCACGCCGCCCAACGCATACCGGCTGCTTTCCAGATCGGTTGCGAACTCAGTGCGCGAGATGATCTGGCGGAACAATGGTGCCGCGATGACGTGATATTTCTCTTCCGTAAACTTAGCAACTTCCGGAAACTCTTCCGGATCGTTGCTCGGAAGTTTGAACTCGCTCCGTTCACCGCGGACGATCGTCCCGCGCGAGGTCGATTCTATCGCCAGAAACTCGTCGCTATTCTCTCGCAAGAGCGCGCCGACGTGACCGACCGGCAACACGATGCTCCCAGGAGTTTCCACTTCCACACCTTCGACTGCCACCCGCACGCCTACTTCCATGTCGGTCGCCGAGAAGGTCACTCCCGCGGCATCCACATCGAGCTTGACGTTCTGCAGAATTTCCTTCGGGCTGCGAGCAGGAGCAAACAAAGCTGCGGTTTGAAACGAGCTGAGTAACTTCTCGCGGTTACAACGAATCTTCACTGGCTGTCCTTTCAACGTCTCCGGTCGAAGCAGCTTCACTGCTGACCATGTCTGGTTTCTTGGTTCTTGTATTTAAAGATTTAAGTATCTGGTAGTAGTAGAAAAGCGAGCCGCGCGGCAGTCGATAACTTGACTGCCTACATGTGTAACAACAGACTCAGCCGCGACTTGAGCCGCTAAAGGCAACCAAAGCATGCCGTTGAAAACCCGTCGCTCGACTGTCGGCCAATTGTGGGTAGCTGCTCGAGCCTGTCGATGAGTTGCCGATGACAAAAATTGTGTTATCCCAGCGCAACAAGCGCGACCACAGCTGTCGACAACCATCGACAGGTTTTGCAATGCATGAGCCAGAAACGTCAGCGCCCGGAGATTTCGCCCAGCGAGAACAGAACGAACTCTGGGCGCTAACGTTTCCGGCTCAGGAGGAAAAATCGTGCAGCTAGCTTGAACTACGAAGTTCATCGATGCACCTCGGTCGCGGTCAATTGCTGCCGCAGATGTTCGACGTGCTGACGAAGTTCAGGATCGAGGTCGATGAGTTCGACGATTTTGCGGGCTGAATGGAGGATGGTCGTGTGATCGCGTTTGCCGAGCAGTTCGCCAATTGTGGCGAAGCTGGCCGAAGTAAGTTGCCGAGCCAGGTGCACCACTACGCCGCGAGCCATCACCAGGTTCCGCTGACGGCAATCGCCCTTGAGGGCACTGAGCGAGATCTCAAAGTGCTTGGCCACGGTCGTCACAATCTGACGCAAGGTAGCTTTCTCGTCAGGCAGATGATCGGCCAGCAGTTCGTCGACCAGCGCTTCATCAATCGGTCGCTTGTTCGTCGACGAGAGATGAGCCAGCTGCAAGAGTGCATGCCGGAGCGAAGCCGCAGTCAAAAACGCGGGCGTGGAGTTGGTCCGTTGCACCAAACGTTCGCGGGCATCGGTCGATAACGTCAGCTGTTCACGTTCTGCATAATGAGCGAGCAGTGCGGCGCGGGTGGCCTGTTCGGGAGGCAACAGTGGCACACACAAGCCGGCCGAGAGGCGACTGATCACGCCGGGCGAAAGACCAGCTGTTTCGACGGGCAAGGTCTTCATCGTGACCACCACGAGCGAACCACGCCGCAACCATCCGTCCAGCCGATTCTGCAATTCTTCCAATGGTGCAGCCCGATTGGCCAGGCGTTGCAGTTCGTCAATCAGCACAATATCGGCCCGGCCCATCCGACTGCGATATTCGGCCACTGAATCGGTTTCGAGCGCATGACTGGCAGCCCGGGCAAAGTCGGCACCTGTCGTGCGAAAAACGTTCGTCGTTTGCAGATGCTGAGCCCGCAGGTCGACGAGCAGCATTGCCAGGCTCGTCTTGCCGGTGCCACTGCTGCCGCAAAACACCAGCGGATTGAACGCGGGCTGCGGTTCGTGAACGAGCGTTTCTAGCCGGCGAACAATCCCGTTCTCGGGACCAAATAACAGCGGTTCGGCAGCCGTCCCACTCGCACGAGCGCGCGAGGCGGTACCAGCAGCTGAAGATGCTGTTCCAGTAGCCGATTGCGAGGCGAGAGTGAAAGTGCCGCTGATCACCAAACCGTCCGTGCAGGCCAAAAACGGCCCGAAAAAAGCAGCCGCAGAGGGGCTCAA